>CAWHFG010000014.1:0-278781 GCA_963828435.1 uncultured Acidimicrobiaceae bacterium | reverse complement strand
AACTCGCGGTGTCCAGTGTCGGCGTGACCTCAGCGGTAAGCACCGGCCACTGGGGCCCGATGTCATATTGGCCCGGTGGTAGACGTGGGTCCCTCTGATTGCCCCGCCCGGTAAAACCCCTGGTAAAAAGCGCCATTCGCACCCCTGGACCAACTGCTCGTCTCAAACGGTTGGCCCGGTCTCCTTTCATATGTCCCGTTGGTCCTCTGTTGCTCGAGCTTCCCGGGTCGGTCAGACGACGGGACACGAGAGCCAACCGGGTCTCTCGACTAAGGATTCTCTGCTCCACGAGGCCCTGACATCGTCAACGTTGATGGTTTTCGAGGGCCAGCTTTCATCGAGGCCAAACGGTCTCGCTGTCGATAAACCATCTTCAGCTCCCGACGTCAGACGACGGCCTGACTGGCGGCCGCTGGCCGCTGATCGAAGAAGTGTGTTCCGCCGAGTGCTGAACCGTTAGTGGTTGGCCGGGTAGGACCGCTGCCGAGGACAGGAGAACTAGTTGATCTGACGATGTGAGGCGCCGATCTCGCGACCACACTCTGGGTCTTGGACGATCAGCGGGCTGACGAGCGGAGAGGTGAGGACGATGGCTCTGGGCGCCGGTGTGGGAGGCAGCTCAAGGACTGCCCTGGTGACCGGAGGGACCGGCGGAATGGGCCGGGCCATCGCAGCTAAACTCGCCGCCGACGGGTACGACATCGGACTTGCTTACGTAGGCAGTGCTGACCTGGCCGATGCGATCGTCGGGAACATCGAAGGGTGTGGTCGGAAGGGGTCTTCCTTTGCGGCCGACATTGGCGACGAGGGGGCGGTGGCTGCTCTCTTCGACGTGGTCCAGGACCGCTTCGGCCATCTTGACGCTGTGGTTCATACGGCCGGGATAAACCGTCCGGCTGCCCTCATCGACCTCGACCTGAACGACTTCGATGCCATTCAGCGGGTCAACGTGCGGGGGACGTTCGCCGTGAATCAGCAGGCGGCGCGGCGGGTTCGAGACGGCGGATCGATTGTGAATGTGTCGTCGAGCATGGTACGGGTGGCACCGCCGGCGCTGAGCGCGTACGCGGCGTCTAAAGCTGCCGTCGACGTGCTAACCCGCATCCTCGCCAAGGAGCTGCGCGGTCGGGACATCACAGTCAACGCGGTGGCGCCGGGCCCACTGCGACCGACGCCTTCCTGCACAGCACCTCGGATCAAGAACAACAAGAGCTGGCGGCGCTGCCGCCGCTCGGCCGTCTCGGTAGTCCTGACGACATCGCCGGAGTCGTGTCATTCCTGGTCGGACCGACGGGCCGTTGGGTCAACGGTCAGGTCGTCTATGCCAACGGCGGGCTGGCCTAACCGGGCCTGTCTGACTGCATCTGGACGGAAGGAGAACATGTTACTCAGTGACAAGTCCATGGTCGTCACTGGCGGCAATAGCGGCATCGGTAGGGCCATCGTGCTGGCTGCTGCCGCCGAAGGCGCCAACGTCGTCGTGGACTACCGCATGAATCCGGAATTCACGGCCGAGGTCATCGCCGCGGCGGAACGGGCCGGGGGCCGCGCGGTGGGGGTGGAGGCCGACGTGTCGCGCACCGAAAACCTGGAGCGGATCATCCAAACCGCGGTGGAGAACTTCGGTCGCCTCGACGTTCTTGTCAACAATGCTGGCATCGAGACGCGCATATCCCTGCTGGAGACCACCGAAGCCGACTTCGACCGGGTGCTGGCCGTGAATCTGAAGAGCGCCTTCTTCGGCGCCCAGTTCGCAGCCCGGCAGTTCATGGCTCAAAGTGCCGGCGGGCTGATCTTGACCATCTCATCCACTCACGAAGACTGGCCGATGCCCGGCAACATCGCCTACTGCGTCTCGAAGGGCGGGACCAAGATGCTCACCCGGACTGCCGGCGTCGAGTTGGGATCCTTGGGAATTCGCTTTGTGAATGTTGCGCCGGGAGCAGTCAGCACGCCGATCAACGCTGCCACCGAGGCCAACCAGCAGCTCCTCCAGCGACTGAACGAAGCGATTCCGCTCGGCCGTGTCGCCCAAGCGGCCGAGATCGCGGAGGTGGTTGTGTTTCTGGCCTCGGATCGGGCCAGCTATGTCAACGCCACCACCGTTGTCGTCGACGGTGGTCTGTCCCAATCGAACGTGGGACTGTGACTATCACATGCCCTTCTGGGGGCAACGATCATTACGACGTCCTTGTCGTCGGTAGCGGCCCCGGCGGCGCGACCATCGCAGCCCGCCTCGCCGAGACCGGCAAGCGGGTGCTGCTGCTCGAACGCGGCGACTTCCTGCCCCGAGAGCGCGACAACTGGGACTCACAGGCGGTCTTCGGCGACGGAAAATACACCGCAGCTGAGACTTTCTACGACCGCCTCGACCGGCCCTTTCGGCCCGAGTTGCACTACTACGTGGGCGGCAACTCCAAAGTGTACGGCGCGGCGCTGTTCCGGCTGCTGCCTCGCGACTTCGGCGAGGTCCAGCATCCGCATGGCGTGGCGCCGGCCTGGCCGATCAGCTACGAGGACATGGAGCCGCACTACGTTCGGGCCGAACACCTGTTTTGGGTGCACGGAAGGCACGGCGAAGATCCCTTCGCGGGCATCTCCAGCCGGGACTACAAGTACCCGCCCGTGCAGCACGAGCCCCGTATCCAGCGCCTCTCGGATGGGTTGCAAAAACTGGGGCTGCACCCGTACCACCTGCCGCTAGGCGTGCAGCTCACCCAAGACGATCACGGCCGGCCCACCACCGACTCACCATGCATCCGCTGCGACCGTCTTGACGGGTTTCCGTGTCTGCTCGGCGCCAAAGCCGACGCCGAGTGGGCCGTGATCCGCCCCGCCCTGGCCACCTATCCGAATCTGACATTGATGACCAGAACGACCGTTGATCGGCTCATAACCGATTCCCGGGGCCATTCCGTCACCGCCGTGGCGGCGACGCTGCCCGACGGCAGTCCACACACCTTTACCGCCGGCATCATCGTCATCTCCGCCGGGGCCATCCTGTCCGCAGCCCTACTGCTGAAATCAGCAAACGACAAGCACCCCCACGGGCTGGCCAACTCATCCGACCTGGTCGGCCGCAACTACATGCGCCACAACAATCTTGCCCTCATCGCCTTCTCCCGCGAACCCAACCCGACCGTGTTCCAGAAAACCCTGGCAATCAACGACTTCTACGGCCCAGGCCCGCAGTGGACCTACCCGCTGGGCAACATCCAGATGCTCGGCAAATCCGACGGCTGGCAGATCAAAAGCGGGGCACCACACCGACTGGGATGGGCCCCATCGGCACGCTACGACGACGTGGCGAAGCACTCCATCGACTTCTGGCTAACCAGCGAAGACCTGCCTCTCGCCGACAGCCGGGTCACCCTCCGGCCCGATGGTGCGGTCAAGCTGACGCTGCAGCCCGACAACAACACCGAAGGCCTCACCCGCCTGCGCAAGATCTTCCAAGAAATGTTCAGCAACCTGGGCATGGTCGAGATGACCTTCGTCCGCAGCCTCTACCTTCATAAGGCCTTCGACGCCGCGGCCACCGCGCACCAAGCCGGCACGGCCCGCTTCGGCACCGACCCGACGTCCTCGGTCCTTGACGTTGACTGCAGGGCCCACGATCTCGACAACCTCTACGTGGTGGACAGCAGTTTCATGCCCTCGATAGGTGCGGTGAACCCCACGCTCACGATCATCGCCAACGCCCTTCGTGTCGGCGATCATGTCGCCGATCGCATCGGAACGACCCGGCAGTCGCAGCCGGCTGCCGTTCCCGGCCCGCCCCCACCCTACCGCCACGTCTCATAACGGAGCTTGCTCACTCGTGCCGAAGATCGAAGATTACGCACTGCTCGGAGATCTCCACACCGCCGCTCTGGTGAGCACGACGGGATCAATCGACTGGCTCTGCCTGCCCCGCTTCGACTCGCCCGCGGCATTCGCCGCACTCCTTCACAACGAAGAGGCCGGACACTGGACCCTCGCCCCTGTAGGCGCAGCTACTTGCACATTCGCGCCGGTACAGGGGAAACACCCTGGTGCTGGAGACAGATTGGCTGACCGCGGACGGCGCCGTACGGGTCATCGATTTCATGCCCCCCCGGGCCGACAAGCCCCACCTTGTCCGCATCGCCGTGGGCCTGAGCGGCCGGACCGCCATGCGCTCAATGCTGCGGCTGCGATTCGATTACGGACGTGTCGTCCCCTGGGTGCGGCAAGTCGACGCGCACGTGCAGGCCATCGCCGGGCCTGACCGCGTCCGGCTAACCGGTACCGTTCCCCTGTCCGCGGAGGAGGGCGACGCCTGGGCGGACTTCAGCTTGGGCAAGGGCGACCGGGTCTCCTTCGTCATGTCGTGGGCGCCCAGCCACGAGCGCGATATGCCGTACATCGACGCTGAACATGCCCTTTCAGCGACCGAAGACTTCTGGACGGAGTGGTCTGCTCGAGCGGCATACCCCAGCGGTCCTTACCGCGACGCCGTCGACCGGTCACTCATCACCCTGAAAGCCCTAACTTACGAGCCGACAGGGGGGATAGTGGCGGCCGCCACCACCTCCCTGCCCGAGGAACTCGGCGGGGTTCGCAACTGGGATTACCGGTACTGCTGGCTTCGGGATGCCACCTATACCTTGCAGGCCCTTCTGGCGGCCGGTTACAGAGATGAGGCAGGAGCGTGGCGGGATTGGCTCCTGCGCTCCATTGCCGGCAACCCCGCCAGCCTACAGATCATGTACAGCATCGACGGCGCCCGCCGGCTGCCCGAGATCGAGTTACCGTGGCTGTCCGGCTACGAAGGCAGTATTCCGGTCCGTACCGGCAACGCTGCGTCCGAACAGCTTCAGCTCGACGTTTGGGGTGAGATCTTGGACGCGTTGTTTCTGGCCCGGGACGGAGGCCTTCCCGCCGACCCAGACGCCTGGACCCTCCAAGTCGCCCTGATGAACCACCTCGAATCAGCGTGGCGCCAGAAGGACAACGGCTTGTGGGAAGTACGCGGCGGCCAGCAGCACTTCACCCACTCCAAAATCATGGCCTGGGTTGCCGCCGATCGCATGGCCCGATCGGTCCGCACGCAAGGGCTCCCCGGCCCAGTCCTGCACTGGGAGCAACTCCGCGCTGAGATCCACGACGACGTCATCACTCACGGCTTCGATCCCGAACGCAACACGTTCACCCAGGCCTACGGGTCGGCCGCTGTCGACGCCAGCCTGCTTTTGATTCCACGCCTCGGATTCCTTCGCCCTACCGACCCCCGCGTCGTGGGGACCATCGCCGCCGTCCGCCGCGAACTCGGCGAGGGTGGCCTCATCAAGCGCTATCAAACCACCGACACCGACGATGGTGTCAAGGGCGGGGAAGGCCTGTTCATCGCCGGATCGTTCTGGCTGGTCGACGCCCTGTACGCGTCCGGGCAGCAGGCGGACGCGGTCGATCTGCTCGAACGGCTGCTCGACCTGCGGAACGATGTCGGTTTACTCAGCGAGGAATGGGACCCTGTCGGACGGCGCCAGCTGGGCAACACCCCCCAGGCGTTCAGCCACTTCACCTTGGTGATCAGTGCCCTACAGGTGCACGGCGGGCGGGCGGTCCGTAGTGACTCGATGTCGATGTGAGCACGACACCCAAGGTTGCTATCGATCGAATCGCGTTGGTCGTCTCTGATCTTGACCGGGCAGTAGACGACTACGTGAACACCCTCGGCTGCAGCGTGGAACACTACGACGACATCGAACCCGCCCTGACAAGGGCACTGTGCGTCCCGCAGGCAGAGGGCCACCGGGTTTGTTTGCAGCTGGGCCGCCAGCGCATCGAGCTCCTGGAATTCGCTGACTCGGCCGGCCGACCCTACCCACCGAACAGCACCAGCTCCGATCTCTGGTTCCAGCACCTCGCCATCATCGTCAACGATATGGTGGACGCCCATCACCGGGTCACCGCCAATCGGCGTTTCCAGCCCATCAGCCGCCACAGCCCGGTTCGGCTCCCGGAGAACTCAGGTGGTGTGACCGCGTTCAAGTTTCGTGACCATGACGGTCACCCCTTCGAACTGCTGGCCTTCCCCGACGGAGGAGTCCCGCCAGAATGGCAGAGCTCGAGCGCCGCCAGCTCGCTCGTCGGAGCCGATCACACCGCCATCGCCATTAGGGACACCGCCAGGAGCACAGAATTCTTTCGCTCGGTCTTCGGATTCAAGGTCGGAGCTCGCACCGAGAACCGCGGACCCGAGCAAGACGACCTCGATGACGTAGACGACGTTCACGTCAGCGTCACCCGCCTCGGGCCCGACCTGCCTCCGCCGCGGCTGGAACTCCTGCACTACCGCGTGGGCACACGGCGGCCGATCCCACGCGACACAGCCAGCAATGACATCGTGGCCACGCACTCCGTGCTACAAGTCGCCTCCCTGAACGCGACAGCCGCCGCGCTCACACGCTGGGGCACACCCCTGGCCGACGAAGACCGCATGATGCTGCACCAAGGCATACCGGCCGTGCTGATATCAGGACCTGACGGCCATCGCTTTCTAGTGAAAGAGCAGCAAAAGGACACGAGCCGACCATCAAGCGAGAACTGAAAGCGCGGCACATCGATAACGAGGTGGTTTCGGCAACGTGGCCACATCAGCGGCCGCCACCGAAGCGACTCGTGGCCGTGCCATGCTCGCGCAAGCAGCGGATATTTTCGATGGTCCATAGCGGCTAGACCTTGGGCAGGCCAGCGCCTCGTAACGGCGTTACGACGCAGTCTCGGGAATGCTCGATTCCGTCACCTCTTCGGGCAGAGGCTCAGTGGTGACAGGAGTTGCAGGGAAGAACTGATGCCGAGACAACGCAAGCACAGATCGGGTGGCGATACTGGCGACCACCGACGTCACGATCCCGAGCACGATCGCCGTATATGCCGTGAATCCTGTCGGTCGCGTGGTCTGCAGCCACTGGACTCCGTCCAAGCCGACCGCCGCAGTCGGGAAGGTAAACGCCCAGAAGGCGGCCGAAAAGGAAAGCCGGACATACATCGGGGCCAGCCGGAGCTGCAGGACGACCATGAGGATCGCGTATCCACCGAGCGCGGACCGCAAATGTATCGACGGATCCGCGGTGAAGCGCCGTGGTACGCGAAGCCGGCGACCATAGGAGGTCCCGCCTCCAAGGCCAGAGTGGGCGTGAGCGTGGGCGAGAGGCGGGGTCTGATGAAGAGTCGGTTCAAAATGATGGAAGCAACCAGCAGCCAGCTGACCATTCCAACGCCGAACCAGGCCGCCGCCAAGAGTCGTAGGTGGGCGTCGGACGCTGCGATAGAGCCCACAAAGCCGCCTGTTGCGGTTGGCAGCAAATAGCCTGGATGGATACAATCATCGTAGAGATCGTTGATTATCCATTGCCCCCGTGGACCAGCCCCCTACGACGATGGCGACTGACGAGAGGACCGCGACGAGAATGCGGCCGACCGGAAGTTCGACGGCGCAAAGCGCCCCGGCCAGCAGCGTCGGCACCAGAACAACGAGAGCCAGAAACGGGGAGAGGATTGGATTGCGCCAATCCTGCTGGACCTGTCTCACCCCCTTCGCGAGATAGATTACCAAGAGGATCGCCCACACCGCTGCAGCGACAAGAGCGAGAGCGCGGCCGATGTTGTCGGTCAGTCCCACAGTCGGCGCCGCAACGGTCCAGACTTCGGCCAGTCCTGCGAGTCCGAACGATATTCCGAAGAAGGTGGGTGGGATCACGGGGAGCGTTCGGGCGTGAAGCATTCTGCTCAACGCAGATAATCCTTTCCTTGAAGCTGCAGGAAACGTCTCTCTGTTCGCTCGCTTACCAGTCGATCACCCAATCCGCATCCAGGGTGCGCCCCTCCCGGCCGCTTCACATCCCCCAAGCGGCTAGTTCCGGTGAGACTCAGATTCCGCTGTCCGCGACGGGGCGATGCCAGTTTCCACCACGGCAGAAAGCTCAGGACTGATGCTGTGCATCGAAGTGCGCGGCCGGTTCCGATGCGCGTTGGCTAAGCGCGCAGGCTCGCTCAGGTCAGGTGATCGCCGATGAGCTGGTCGGCGATGGCGTCAAGGTCGTCGCCGATGTAGTTCGGCTGCGGGCCGACGCCCAGAGGAGCGTTGCCGTCGCGCAGGATGAGCCCGGCCTGCCAGCCAGCGGCCACCGCGCCAAGGGTGTCCCACACGTGGGAAGCGACCAGGCAGATAGCGCCCGAGTCGAGCCCAAGCTCGTTGGCCACGGAGTTGTAGGCCTCCAGGGCCGGCTTGTGACGCCGGATTGTCTCGTCGACGCTGAAGCGGCGTTCGAACAGATCGATCATGCCCGCTCGTTCGAGCTGGCGCCCCGAGATGGCAAGGGTGTTGTCGGTCAGCGTGAAAAGCCGGAAGCCGTGGTCGCGCAGCCGGCGCAGGGCGGCGGGGACCTCTGGGTGGGGGGCATCGACGCGAAAAGGTCGCCGAACTCGGCGCCCTCGGCCGCACCGATCGCCGTGCCTCGGGTGGCGGCGAGCATTGCCAGCACCGCCCCGCCGATGTCGGTGAAGGGGACATACACGCCGGCCAGGGTAAGCGCCTCCGAGTAGGTGATCAGATTGGCGAACCACAGGCGCATGGCGGCCGCATCGCCGAAGACCTGCTCGAAGAAAGGTCGTAGCGTGTCGAGGTCCAGCAGGGTCTCGTTGACGTCAAAAACGATGACCGGCCGCTGTTCCAGAGGCTCCTCCTGGCTGATAGCGTTCAACTGAGCTGCTCCTTTCGGAAGTCCCTGGGGCAAATGATTGCCGTCTCTCCTGCCCCCGCGCATCGTCAATCCTTGCCCTCTGTAAGAGATGCGTTTGACTCGAGTCAAGCGATCCACACGAAGGCTGAACAATTGGCTGCCAGAGGGCTCGGCCTGGACAAGCGCTTATCGGTCCCAGCCAACCAGGGTGGGCTCGTTGATGATGTCGCCCTCTGAGCTTGCCCCTATCCCTGGTGATCGCTGGGCTGCCGAGGAGGTTCACTGAAGTCTGCCACCGCCTTCGCCGTGAGCTCCGGGTTCTGGGAGGCCGGGAGGGCGCGATGTCGGGCCTTTGACAGAATCGAGACCCGAAGATCGCTTCGCTGTGGAATCACGGCCGACGTTTCCGGTGGGCTGGCAGGGTCGTTGCCGATCAGGACGGATCGTCCATCAGGCAAGGTCTGACGATGTGCACCGGCGGTCCACCAGGTCAGTCTGGCAATACAGCCCTCTCGAAAGGAACACTTACGTTGAGCAGCCAACAGCGTCGCATGGAGGACCAAATGATGGCAAACACTATGGCCGACTTCAGCGGCCACAAACTCGTCGTGGTGGGTGGCACCAGCGGCATGGGTCGCGAGACGGCCTCCCAGGTGGTCGCGGCTGGCGGCAGCGCCGTGGTCATTGGCCTGGAACAGGAGAAGGTCGACGATACCGTCAAGGCGCTGGCCAAGAACGGGGAAGCTTATGGGATCACGGCGGACCTGGCCGACCGGACACAGGTGGATCGGGTTTGCAGCCAGTTAGCCAACGAGCACGCCGACGCGACGTTGCTGGTCAACGCGGCCGGCCTGTTCGTGCCGAAGCCGTTTCTGGATCATGATGGCGCAGACTATGACTCCTACCTGGAGTTGGACCGGGCCATCTTCTTCATAACCCAGACTGTGGTACGGGGCATGATCAAGGCAGGCCGGGGGGGGTTCCATCGTCAACATCGGCAGCATGTGGGCGCACCAAGCCATCGCGGCGACGCCGTCGTCGGCGTACTCCGTGGCCAAGGGAGGTCTACACGCCCTGACCCACAACCTGGCGATCGAGCTAGCCCCGCACCAAATCCGGGTCAACGCCGTGGCGCCGGCCGTGGTGGCCACCCCGATCTTTTTGCGGTTCATTCCCGCAGACAAGGTCGACGAGGCTCTGCAAAATTTTGCGGGCTTGCAGCCCCTCGGCCGGGTGGGCACCACCTCGGATGTGGCCTCCACCATCACCTTCCTGCTGTCCCCGCTGACCAGCTGGGTGACGGGCGCCATCTGGGACGTCGACGGCGGCGTGATGGCCGGACGCAACTGACTCGTCGAGGCCTCTTCTCGCTCGGCCCAGTACTACACAGTCGAAGACGATCTCGGAAAACGCTGTGCCAGACGCACTCGCCAGTTTGCGGTACACGCAACGAACGGCGCAGCTTCGCGGGTGGCGACCATCGGGTCCGTCCCTTGTGATCAGCGCGGCGAACGAGAAAGGAACCCCAAGTTGTGAACAACGAGCATTCCAAGAGGCCGCCCACCACGACCGATGCCGGCATCCCGGTGGCCAGCCAGGAGCACTCGCTGACCGTCGGTCCTGACGGGCCAATCCTGTTACAGGACTTCTATCTCATAGAACAGATGGCGAACTTCAACAGGGAACGCATTCCCGAGCGTCAACCTCACGCTAAAGGTGGTGGGGCGTTCGGCATATTCGTCGTAACCGGAGATGTGAGCCGATACACCGAGGCTGCCGTGTTCCAGCCGGGTGCCCAGACCGACTTGCTGCTGCGGTTCTCGACCGTAGCCGGCGAACGCGGGTCCCCTGACACGTGGAGAGACCCTCGGGGCTTCGCGGTCAAATTCTACACCAGCGACGGGAACCTGGATATCGTCGGCAACAACACCCCGGTCTTCTTTATCCGCGATCCCATGAAGTTCCAGAACTTCATCCGATCCCAGAAGCGCCTCGCGGCCGTCAACCTGCGCGACCCCGACATGCAATGGGACTTCTGGACACTGTCACCCGAATCTGCCCACCAGGTGACCTGGCTTATGGGCGACCGCGGCATACCCCGAAGTTGGCGCCACATGAACGGTTACTCATCTCACACCTACATGTGGACCAATGCAGGTCAAGAGCGCTTCTGGGTGAAGTACCACTTCAAGACCGACCAGGGAATCGAATGCCTCACCCAAACCGAGGCCAACCGGATCGCCGGTGAAGACGCTGACTACCATCAGCGCGATCTGTACGAAGCCATTCAGCGACGTGAATACCCCAGTTGGACCCTGAAGGTGCAGATCATGCCTTTCGACCAAGCCAAGGCCTACCGGTTCAACCCTTTCGACCTGACCAAAGTGTGGCCCCACGCCGACCACCCTCTCACCGAGGTTGGAACTCTTGTCCTCAATCGCAACGTCACCGACTTCCACACTGAGATGGAGCAGGCAGCCTTCCAACCTAACAACACAGTGCCCGGAACAGGCCTGTCGCCCGACAAGATGCTCTTAGCAAGGGGTTTCTCTTACGCGGATGCCCACCGCGCCCGGCTCGGAGTGAACTACCAGCAGATTCCAGTGAACCGTCCTAGGGTGCCGGTTCGCAGCTATTCCAAAGATGGGGCCATGCGGGTCCACAACGTCACCGATCCCATCTACTACCCCAACTCAATCCCAACTGCCCCTGCGGCCGAAACCAGCGCGTACGCCGACCGGGCGGTGTGGGCGGCAGATGGAGACATGGTCCGTGCTGCCTATACCTTGCATTCCCAAGACGACGACTTCGGCCAAGCCAACACACTTGTCAACGAGGTGATGGACGGAGATACCCGGGACCGCATGGTGGACACCGTCTCGGGCATTCTGGCCAGCCTGCGGCGCGAAGAGGTGCTGCAACGAGCGTTCCAGTACTGGCGAGACATCGACACGTCCATCGGGGACCGCATCCAGGTCGACACGCTCGACCGGCGTCGTCACCACCACAGAACCGCATCGGCGTCAACCGGTCGGTTGTCGTAACAACCTCGAAGGCACTCTCTTTCTGCTCGCGAGCTTGACAGTCAAAAACCGAAGACTCACCGCAAGGAAGACTCTCGGCTAGTCCGTGACGGCGGGGTTGCAAGGATAGGCATTGCTGGCGATCTGTCTCGCCGCCAGGAGCTGACCCACGACAAGGTGCTCCACAGTGAACACGGCGCGTCGACCTGTGTTCCCGTCGTCGCCTCTTTGCCCTGGCTTCTTCCATTCGACTCGTGCACTGCCAGAGAGTTGAAGCGTGGCGCCCGTGTCGAAATCAGCGAACAACAAAGCGGCTTCAGGATCCAACTCGAGATTACCGAAGCTGTTGAACAGGTTGTTGCCAGCGTAATCCGGCCACCACAGCTGCTTGTCGAGGACTCATACAAAGCCGGGTGGGCCGCCGCAGTGAGAAGCGTCGCCGACCGGATGGGCGCTATGGGTTCGTCGCAGGGAAAGCGGTTCAAGCTGCACCCGCCCGCAGCGGAGTTCGCCCGGTTCCACGGGGCCGAGATCCGGGCCTGCCGGGCCGGCGATGCCAAACGGAAAGGGAAGGTGGAGCGACCGTTTCGGAGCTTGAAGGAGACCTTCCTGGAGGAACAACGCCTTGATCCGCCCGAATCGCTGTCAGAACTGAACGCTCGGGTGGGGCCGTGGCTGGTGGCCCGGGTCCACACCCGCCCGAATCGGACCACCGGGGTCACCCCTGATGACCGGCTAGGCACAGAACGAGAACTCCTCGCGGCGCTGCCTCGCCGGCGTTTCGACACCGCCTACATCGAGGTCCGCCGGGTCCATGTGGCCGTCCCCCAGATCGAATGGCGGGGCGTGTGCTGGTCGGTCCCACCAGCCTGTGTGGGCCAACGGGTCGAGGTCCGCCACGAAGTCGACACCAACACCGTGGAGATCCGCTGGGCCGGCCAACTGGTCCGCCGCCACCGACTCGCCGCCTCAGGAGTGCGGGAGGTGTGGGACGGAGACGACTGGGCCGCCGCTCAAGCAGCCGCCATGGGTGAACGGCCCCGGCTGGTTGTTGTCGCCCAACCCAAGGCCGAACCTCAACGCCAGTGTCGGATCGAGCTCGATGGTGACTACGACGTGGACGCCATTGACTTGTCCCGCTACGACCTCGAGGGCGGAGCTGCTCGATGAGCGGGCCTTATGAGCAGCTCAAAGACGACCTGGGCTATCTGCAGTTGGGACGGGCCGCGGAGTGTTTCGCCACCCTGGCCGAACAAGCCAGCCAGAACGGTTGGTCCCATATCGAATACCTGTCCAGGGTCATCGCGGAGCAGACATCGGCCACCACCAACCGGCGCCTCGCCGCACGGCTGCGCTACGCCCGTTTCCCTTACCGGCGCAGCGTCGAGGACTTCGATTTCGACTTCCAACCCTCCGTGGACCGCAAACTCGTCACCGACCTGGCCAGCTTACGGTTCATCGGCGAGAACCGGCCCCTACTGTTCCTAGGCCAGGTCGGTCGTGGTTAACACTGCGTTTCCTTTCATCGGGGTGTGTCGAACAGTCCACCGTCGGCGGCGTTTACCTTGAAGCGTAAGCCTTTTCGGCGTCCGCGGTTGACGTGGACGGCTTCGAGGTCACCGCGTTGGACCTTGTGTAACACCGTTTGGCGTGCCACGCCGAGGGCTTTGGCGGCTTGATCGAGATTCAGCCAACCGTCGGGAACCTCGCTCACGATCCGGCGGCGGAGGGTATCGGTGATGCGGATGTGCCAGGGTCCGCCGGGGGTGAGTTGCTCGCCATCGATGAATCCGTTGTTGAGCCAGCGATACAACGTGACTCGCGAGACGCCGAGCAGGTTCTCGGCCCGGGTGATAGAGACCACGAGCTCATCATCGCCGGTGGGTGTGACTGCTGGTGGGGGCTTGTAGGCAGGGATGCCGCGGGAGACTCGAAGGGTCTTCACTCTGTTCTTGGTGAAGGCCAGACCGGTGCCGGTTCGGCGCCGCTGCTTGGACAGGATGGCGGCGATGGTCTTGTCGTCGTAGCGTTCCGCCAGACGGCGAACGAGGTCGACGGTGTCCTCGTCGGTGGTGCGGAAGTGCTTTCCGGTCTTGTTGAGATCAAGCCCGAAGCTGGTCGCGGCGCCGCCCTCCCACACGATGTTCACTTCGGCGTGTCGGGCCGGTTCGGCGACGGTGACAACGACCTCATCGATGACTGCTCGCAGGAGCTGTTTGCGTTCCCGCCAGGTGGTGGACGGGGCGTAGAAGACGGCGCGGACGTCGGCGCCGGCTCTTGCCAGCCAGGCGGTCTCCTCATCGGTGAGCCGGGTCGGTTGACGCAGCCGCTGGGTGGCCAGGTTCGCCTCGGCTTGGCGTTGGGCCACCAGAGCGGCTTCGAGGGATCGTTCGAGAGTTCTGGCCACCAGCCGGTTCTCCGGTTCGACCGCGTCGAACTGGCGGCGGGCCCGGTCAGCCTCGAAACGGGCTCGTTCGACGGCCAACTCGAAGGCGGCGACGTGTCGGCGATGGTTGGCGTCGGCTTCGGCAAGGGCTTTGGCGGTGGCGGTCAGGCTGGCCGGCTCCAGCATGGCGAAGACCTCGTCGAGGACCCGGTTCTCCAGCCGTCGTCCTCCCACGCTTTGGCATCCCCTCTCGCCGCCATACAGCTGCTTGCTCCGGCCGCAAATGTAACGCGGGGTGTCACCGGTGGTGCCCGAGTAGCCGACCTGCATCATCCGTCCGCAACGCCCGCAACGAACCCGACCCTGCAGCAGGGCAGTTCCTTCCCGGACCGCACCACCACCATGACCACGCGGTGGCCGCCAGTTGGCGCGAAGCTGATCCTGGATCCGCTCATAACGCTCCCAGGTCACGAAACCGGGATGGTGGTCGGGAATCAACACCGCCCACTCGGATCGAGGAAGCTCTCGAGTTCGGATGATCAGTCGGCCGTTGGCGTCGAGTCGTTTGTCGTCTCGGCGGCGGCCGAACACGAACGCACCGGCATAGGCCGGGTTGGTCAAGAAGTCGTGGATGGCGGGATAGCTCGCCGGCGCCCAGCGGATCCGACGCGACCGGCCGGGTCGGCGAGGGATGAGCAGGCTGTCCTCGATCATCGACAGCATCACCTGGCGGGCCGAGCCGAGTTCGTCGAAACGCCGGAACACCGTGACGATCGCCGCGACCACGGCCTCGTCAGGGTCCAACACCACCCGGTCGGTCTCGTCATAGACCAACCCGACCGGAAGACCCTGGCGCAGCTCACCCTTGGCCGCCTTGTGTAACAGACCAGCGGTCAGCCGGTGACGGATCAGATGCAGTTCCGCTTCGGACATGGTGCCCTTCAAACCGAGCACCAGCCGATCGTTGAAGTCCCCGGGGTGATACAAGCCGTCGCCATCCGCGATCAGCGTGTCGGTCAACGCGCACAGATCAAGCAGCTGATACCAATCGGCGTTGTTACGAGCCAGACGGGACACCTCGATCCCCAAGATGATCCCGACCTTGCCCAAACCGACCTCGGCCACCAGTTGCTTGAAACCCTCCCGGGCGGTCGCGTCGGCACCGGAGCGGCCCAGATCATCGTCGACGACGATCACCTGCTGGGGTGGCCACCCAAGCGTTTGCGCCCTCGACGCCAACTCGTATTGGCGTTCCAGGCTCTCAGTGTGCTCACGCATCTGCGTCAGCGTTGACTGACGCACATACACATACGCGTCCCGGCCCAGATGGGCGGCGGTGACCTTCGAAGCCAGCTCAACCGTGAACGTCATCGCAGCCCACCTCCTCGACGACCACTCCGCCGGTGATCATCCGGGCCAGGATGCACAGCACCGCCTCCTGGACCTCTTTCGGCAGCGACCACCACCGCTCGACCGGCGGGGCCACCAACCCAGGAATGCCCAGACTCAGCTGGGCCGGCGCGGCTAATCTCAGTTCTCGCAAAGTAGGCTCACCTTCCTTGTTCGTTGGCGCGTGTAGGGACGGTCGAGCCTATTTGCGCGTTCTGACCCCAGCCGAGGACCTCCGAGACCGCCTCAACGAGCCGGCCAGCGCTCGCAGCTCACGGATCCCCTCCACCGACAGCACCGTCACCAGCGCCGGAGCCGGTTCCGCCCCCAAAATGTCCGTGGCAGCCACAGAGATCGTGCCCGGCGACCCATCCGGCAACATCACCACCAAGAACAACGCTCCGCCGTGCCGCTTGAAACCCGACGCCGCCAACAACCGGCCGAACAAAGGATGCACCGGCGAGGTCACCCGCACCTCACACGGCAACAACCGTCGAAGATGTTGCAGTCTGTCGCTATCCCGCCCGGCTGCGGGAAGACCCACCTGGCCGTCGCCCTGGCCACGAGAGCGGTCGAGGCCGGCTATCGCGGCTACTTCACCACCGCCGATGACATGGCCACCATCTTGGTCCAAGCCCGCCGAGAAGGAACCTGGACCTCGAAACTACGGACCTACACCGCTCCCACCGTGCTGGTCATCGACGACGTCGGCCTGCTACCAACCGACCAGAAAGGAGCCGCCGCCCTCTTCCATGTCATCAACACCCGCTACGAACGCGGTCACCCCACCCTGGTCACCACCAACCGTGGCTTACCCGAATGGGGCGAAGTCTTCGGTGACGCCGTCGTCGCCTCGGCCATCTTGGATCGGCTCATGCACAACGCCATCGTGTTCAACATCAAAGGACCCAGCTGGCGGATGAGAGAACACCACGCCCTCCAAACCGCCACCAGCCACTAGCATCTCGGACCAGGAACCAGGACCCCAGCCAGCACGAGGATCGCTGACCGTCCACCGCGACATTCACTGATCGCAGAACGCGAGCCCAGGTGACTCCCCACAGATGTCCCGAATCTCAAGAAAGCAGATGGGGGCTGGGCGAGTAGCCCGGCAACATCTCGGTACACCTGCAGGATACCGGCTACGCCAAGTTCGTGTTGGCTGAACCCGCCGGTCTCGACCGTGATGCAGCCGATGCCGGCGGCGCGAGCAGCTTAAACGTCCCAAGTGTTGTCGCCGACAGCCAGCGCCTAGCGAGGATCGACGCCGAACGTCTGCATAGCGGCCAACAAGACCTCGGGAGAGGGTTTGGACTTGTCGATGTCATCTGGCGGCGGTTTTCGGCAGTGCCGAAGACGACGCTGTAACCGAGCCGTCCGCTGAACAAACCGAGTGTATGCCAAGCCGCTCCGCGTCAGGTGGGTCAAGGCAGTGAATCTTCTGACCCCCCAGACTCCACGTCGTCGTCGGTCGTTACGTCATTATCCTGCCCGTCGTGCTTGGGTGATTTGTCGTTCGTCTGCCCGCTCGCCGCGGGCTTGTCAAACCTTGGATCACCGCTGCCGCCGGTCTGGTCATCTGCATCGGACATGATTCTCCTGTTCGCACGGCGGACGTCGGGTCAGGCGGGCGGATCGTCTTCCCGGTCGATGTGCGCTTGGTCTTCCCCGGTCGGGTCGGTCTCGGTTTCGGCTCGGTCTTTGGGGCTAGGAATCACGACATCTTCTTCGGCCGCTCGTTCACCGTCGGGAGTGTGCTCATAGAGAGGTCCTGTTCCGCCTGCCGTGGTCTGAGATGCCATGAGCTGTAAGTACCCCCAGAGGCCGCCCCTACGCCGGTCCAGGCCCTGCGTCCCTACCAGAACAGAACGGGTCGAACCCAGGGCGGTTCAATGTCGAGGTAGTCGGATCAGCCCGGGCCGCCGGAGGTCGGACGAAGCGTCGTGGGCCGGTCGACGAGCGCAGCGCCCTTGCGGGTGGCTTTGGCGAGCGGTAGAGGACACGGACAACCTTCGCTCAACTGGGGGCTCTACACCTTTTGCAGCGCGTCGCGCGCTCGGTCACAGATGGCGGCGATAGGCCCCATGACCTTGTTTCCGGGGGGAGTATCAGGCGCATGGGGGTGGGGATGGGTCGGAGCCGACTCCTTGGCCTTCTCGTCACGGGCGCCCAATTCCTCGCGCTGCTTGACCGTCGTCGAGTTCTTCAACAACTCGAAGGCCGTCGACTCCTCCGCCTGGGCGTGGCGCAAAACCGCGTCGCGGAGCTTCTGGAAATTGCCGGTGAACGCAGCCGAGGAAGCGTCCTCCTTCCCATGCCGGCCAGCATCTCCTCGGCTTCGGCCTGCTCGGCCAGCCGGGCATCGGCCACTTGAGTGCCGTTGGGCGCCTCCTTCTTGATGGTCGGGTACACGACCAGCTCTTCGGCTACCTCATGACCGACAAAGGACGTGCACCACTTCGCAAAAGTATTCCTCCCGTCCCGTCACCGGAAGGTCATCGAATCGCTTCAGCAGCGCTTCCGCCGCCTGATGGTCTTGCTCGAGCAAAACCATGACGTCGCTAGCCATCTGTTCCTCCTCCACGTTTAGAGATCCACCAAGGCGATACCCAGGACGGTGACCTTCGAACCGACTAGAAACGAGACTCGACGACAACGCTGGCCTACTGACCGGACGGGCCAGCCGGCCGAGGCTCGCCGCTCATCCCCGGAAGGCCACGCCCTGCCGGTACCGCTGCCGCCGGCGACTCCGAACCAGTAGTAGTCATGGCGGTGATCCTCTCCGGCCCACGACAGGAAGCCGCGGACCCTCAGACCACGCGGTTCCACCATCAATCGGACACTCCCCAAGTGAGGCGGACAAGCTCTGCTGTTCAGTAGAGAGCCGTGACACCCGCGTCTGGCATTGGCCTACCTCGACAACCCATTTCCGACATCACACCGCCATCGACGGCCCACCAATCACCTCCGTCAGCGACCTGGCGGGTCAGAGTTAAGCGGCCACGTACTGTCACGCAGCGACAGCGTCGTGTTGCTCGCCGCCATAGTGGAGGAAGCAGTTTCGATCTCGTCACGTCGGTCGTTGCGCGAGGCCGGAGTCGCCGGTTCGGACCGGCCGCCGGGAGAGCGTTGGGCGAAGAGCTCGGTTGTTTCTGAACCGACGTCATGGGTAGGAGTCCTGCCAACATCCGCGCGTCTAGACACTGGGAGGACTCATGAGCGACCTGGAAGGCCAGGCTGAGAAAGACTTGGAACAGGATCCCAACTTGAAGCAAGACGCCGAGAAAAGAGCAGAACAGGAAGGACAGGACATCGAGCAGGACCTCAAGAAGGACCTGTAACGATCCGAAAGACCACCTTTCTGCTGGGCGGGGGCATCGGCTTCATTCTGGGTTCCAGAGTCGGTCGGGGCCCCTACCAACAGTTGCAGACGAAGGTCCGGGCGATCACCCGCAGCTCCGCGGCCCAAGAGACGGCCGGACAGCTCGCGGATGCGGCTAAGGAGCATGCGGCGGCCATGGTGGACAAGGTCACTCCGTCGGGATCTGGAGACGCGGACAGCCGCGTCAGTCCGCCAGAGCCGACCCCGCAGACCTACGCCGACCCACAGGACCTGCAGTTCAGCACGGCGGCGGCTCAGAAGGAAGCGCTCGTCGACGATCTCCTGGAACAGGGCGTGCCTCCGACCGACATGGAGCAGAAGGAAGAAGAGCTGCGCCGGTCCGGGGCGTTACACGAGCCCCCCGCAGGAAACAAGGCGACACCAGCCAAAGACCATAAGAGCTAGCTGGCGAGCGCTGTTGTGGATTAAGCCGCTCGCCACCAGGCGAGGGGAGGTGGTGTCATGCTGAAAGTTTTGCTTATTCTCCTCTGTCTGGTACTGCCCTTCCTGGCCGTACTGATCAAGAAAGGACCCTGCATTGAGGTGCTCTGGGCGTTCCTACTCCAGCTCCTTGGACACATCCCAGGGGTAATCTATGGGATCTACCAGGTCGTGAAAGACTGACGAGTCGCTGGGCCCTGTGGCCACTCGACTACGGCGACCTCGGCGACATCTGGCGCGGCTGGGCCGACGATGTGCTGACGGCCGCGATCGACTGCGGCACCACGTCTCGGAGGAGCGGCCGGCCGAGCTGGCTGAATTACTTCTAGGCTTCCTCGCCGAATAGCCACTCGGGACACTCGAGAAAAGGTCTAGACCGGGCTTGAAAGTCCTGTGTGGTGCGTTCGAGGCGCTTCCCGTCCGACCACTGCGAACTCGTCAGCAGGAGCAAGCCCCGTAGTCCTTGCGGCCGCAGTTTCACCGCCCGGGACCACCAGCCTCTCGCCGCGAAGGCCAACCTGCCACATAATGTTCATCACGAGCGCCCCAGTAGCAGGCAGCCAACCCATCACGAAACGCCGGTCCTGCGACGCTGCAGCTGCGTCTCAGAGGGACATCGGGTCGCCTCGTAGATCGTCATCTGCGGAGCTCTAGCGGCTAAGGCTGCCGCGGCGTTCACGAAGGCACCAGATTCAGGGACGCGAAAATGCTCGCTTAGCGCGTCAGCATCGCCCAGTGCTCCAGGAACACAAGACGTAGCGGCTACTACGCGTCGTGGTGGACGGAGTGGAGGAGACATCCTGGCTCCTGTCGTGATCGCCGCACGTGGGCCAGGCTAAGTGCCAGGATCTGGTCGATGCTGTCTGGCCGGGCGTGGATGCTGGCGGTGCCGATGATCACGGTCGGACCTCAGCGACAGACTGTCTAGGGCATGGGAAGTGGGCACGACCGAACAGCGCGGGCTGTCCCCGATCATCATGACGAGGCTGCGATTAGACCTGCCCCAGATCGCCGGGTCTGCGGGATGGTTCCCAATCAGGGCGATGAAGCACTGCGCAGCATGCCAAGCATCCCGGAGTACCTCATCGGATACGGTGCCATGGGCTGCGGTGCGAGCCAGAGCGAGGCGGTGAACGGCTCGCGTTAGGCGAGTTGTGGACCGCCGTTCAACGCTGCCTTAATCTCGGCGAGCTGTCCGCGCAACTGGGCAGCCCGCTCTCGACGAGCAAGCTCAGTCGAGAGCCGATTTGCGGCAGCTGCGGCGTCAGCGAATCGTCTCGCCAGGGCGGGGTCGCTCTGACCGACGAAGTCGGCGGCGGCCGCGGCGTGCTCGGCGAAATGGGCAAACCAACTGGCGGTCATCGGTCCTCCTCGCGACACGTCGTCTGTTCTGATCCGTCGCAGTGCCACTCCCCGGAAGTGACACCGGTCCGGTCTGGGGCACAGGGGGATCGGTGAACGAGCTCCGCCAGGAGGAAGGACGAAATGGGGAAGGTGTCGAATGGGGAGGTCCGCCAACGGGTGGCGGCGAGGGTCGGGGCGGCCCAGGCGGTGTTGGCCGGTGAGGTTGCATCGTTGGTAAGCGGGGAGGACTGGTGCCGTTATCTGGGGTTCCAGGCGAAGCTGCATGCCTATTCTATTGGGAGAAGCCCCATATCTGAAGTGTGGGAATGCCGGCCTTTTGATGCAAGGCCTGGTTGGCCTTCGGGTTGGTTGGGGTCAGTTCGGGGTGAGGCCGATCCTGGCGGTGGCGCGAGTGGCGGGGCCTTCGAAGCTGACGGTGAACTCCTGTGCGTCGACGCTGAGGGCAGGGCGGAAGTGGTATGCGCCGTGTTCAGTCCCGGAGAGGGGCTCGGTGGAGGTGACGTAGCCGCGGCCGTGGTCGTCGGTGGCGTAGACGACGAGCTTGTGGGCGAACACGCCGCCGAGGATGGAGTCGTCGTCACTACGAGGCGAATAGAAGTGCAGGGCGACGCGGTCTTGATGGCCGACGAGCGCTTCGAGAGCCACGGTGACGCCGTCGAGGTTCTCGATGGTGACCCCGATGGCGGCGACCCCTCGCCACGATGTCGGACCGTTGGCGGTCAACGCCGAAGCGATGAGCGGTGGCAGCTCGTCGGTTGGCGGAGCGCCAACGATCGCTTCGTCGACTGCCGTGACGGCCCGGACGGTTTGGTCTTGGGGGCTTATGGCTCCAACCGCGACGAGAGCCTCGACGACGGTGTCGAGGCGATCCAGGCGACGTTGGCGGTCAAGAAGATGCAGCCAGGCCTGGTGGTGGATCTGGTAGCGCAGGTAGGACTCGGCGAGCGTAGGGGGCGGTTCGAGGGGTTGGCGGTCCACGCCGGTCGTGACTGGCCATTCGAGGGCCGCCCGGATGCTGCCTTGGTCGGTTTCAAAGTCCAGCCAGCGGACGGCGGGATCGGGGGTGGGTTTGATGAGCGCCCGCAGTTCCCAGCGTGGACGTGGGCTGGATCTGTCAGGGGTGCTCCAGCTGTCTCGGCGGAGCTGGTAGTGAGTCCCGCGGTCGTCGGTGACCGCCCGGAAGGGTGGGACGGGCAGCTCGGGCGTTGCCCGCCGGGCCTCGATGAGCTGAGCAGAGACGAAGCTGCCGCTGGGCACACCGCTGCCCGAAAATTGCGTAAGCCTGGGTGGCGGGGTTTCATCGGGCCAGGGGGCGGGCCCGGCGCCGCTGCCGACCAAGAACGTCTGATCGCCTTCGGTAGTGATGAAGTTGGTGGCCCCGTCGCCGTAGGGGGAGGGCAATCTGGCCAGCGCGGCGCGGACGGTCAGCTGCGGCGTTTCGAGATTCGCCGCGCCGAGAGGAAAGGGCCGACGACGATCCGACCGGTTCGGGCGGTGCGGCTCAGGTTTTCTGTCGCGGCGAGCGAAGGACGCCTCGATCTCGTAGTGGATGTCCCCCATCGCCGAGGGGTCGATCTCGCCGATCGCCTCGAGTGCTTGGGCCGCGGCGTAGAACTGTCGCGGCCAGTCGCGGCGATCCTCGGCCAGGAAGCGCTCACCCAGGGCACGCAAGTATCTCTCACCGCCGGCCATGCGGCGATCCTCTCACAGGGTCGGCCATGTCGGTCATTGGGCGCTGCCCGCAACGTAAGAGTTCCAGTTGCTGTTGGTGAGGGCGGCCCATCGGCTGGCGGTGGTGGGGCTGATGCCGATGAGGTGGCCGAGGACGGCGGGTGGGATCTCGGTGACGAGTTGGGCTCGGGCGCTGTTGCGCATGTTGCGGGGTTCGATGCCGGTGGCGCGCAGACGCTGCCCGAGGACGACGGGTCCGACGTGTTTGCCGGCGTGGCGGCCGGGGAACAGCCAGCGGCTGGCGATCTGGTCGGTAGGGCCGTTGGTGCGCCGCAGTGGGAGTCGGCGGATGAGGGTGGCGAACGGTTCGTGGATGGGCATGGGGTGCCCGTCGAGGTTGACGGTGACACTGCGGTCGGGTGCGGTTTTGATGTCGGCTGTGGAGAGCCGGGCTATGCGGCTGAGGGGCTGGCCGTAGAGGACGACGAGGGCGGCGGCGACCCGGTCGTCGACGGGGATGGTGTCGTCGTTGACGAGCCGTCGGGCGGTCTCCCAGCGGCCGGGGTCGTCGACCACGTTCGGTCTGTCTTTGGGTGGGCGCGGCAGTTCGATGCCCCGGTCGAGGTGGCGTCGCTGGCGGGCCCAGGTGAGGAAGGGTCGGGCCTGCCACCGGGCGGCGCCGGGTTGGGCGAACCAGTTGTCGATGTCGGCTTGGAGGGCGGTGTGCAGGTTCCGTCCGTCGCCGGCGAGCTGGTCGAGAAGCTGGGCCACGCAGTAGAGAGTTCGCCGGGCGTTGTTGGCGCTGTGCGCGTTCGGTTTGCCGGCGGCTGTTCGTTTGCGCAGCCGGGGCAGGACTTGCCATCTCAGCCAGGCCCGCACGCATTTGCGGTCGAGGGGATTGCCGATGCGGCTGTTGAGGTAGTCGTCGAAGAACCGTTCGAGCCGGTCCAGGCTTCGGTCCTCGTCGGGCAGCGCGCCGACGGCCACCAGCAGGGCGCGCAGGTGCTCGATGCTGCGATCGGCGCCGGCCTGGTCGAGGGCGTCGTGGGTCACAGGGATCTCGCCGGTCGCGAGACGGGCGAGGAGCTGGCCGCCGCTGCTGGTCCGCAACCAGCGTCGGACGATGGGCGGATTGTCCGCCGCGGCGATCGCGGCCCGCAGGGGGGCCAGCCTGTCGGGTGCATGGTCGGCCGGACCGAGACGGTCGTCGAGATCACTGTCAAGGACGCAGCGATGGCAGATCCACCGGCCGCCTCGGCGGGTCAGCGGGTTGGTTTTTCCGCAGCGTCTGCAATGATGCTCGGCCTGTTGTCGGCATTGGCGGCAGCGGCCGTCGTCGGTGACACCAAGTCGGGGAGCCCGGCCGCATTCGACACAGGTCGGTCGTGGCGCGGCGATGTTGCACCAGCGGCACCGGCCCGGCGCCGGGCGGGATCTGGGGTGGCCGCACGACGGGCAGTGGGTGGCGCAATGGCTGCAGCGGACCGCGCCCCGGTGGATGAACAGCGGCTCGGCCGGCCCTTGGCAGCCGGAGCAGCTTGCCGGGTGGATGTCGGCGCCTCGGACGCGCAGGTCGGTCAGGAATCGGGCCACCAGCGGATGGCGGTCGGCGGGGACATTCAGCGCCGCTCCGGCCCTGAGCTGTTCGGCCAGAAGGCCTCGACGGATCTCGTGGGCGGCCACCCGCTCGATGGCAGCCACGACGACTGCTCGGGCCAGCGGTGGTTGCGCCTCGCTCACGGCTGTGACGATCCGATCGGTGAGCTCCTCGAGGCGCCCGTCGACTCGACGTCTGTAGGCGCACCGCCGGCAGATGACCTCCTCGGTGTGATCCTGTCGGGCGAGGCGCCCCACTTCCCCGCAGAGTGGGCAGAGTCCTTTGCGGCTGCAGGACAGGCACAGCCCGCCGGTAGCGGTGCGGGCCCTGCGTGGCCGTCGTTTCCCGCAGCGGTCGCAGACCGGCTCGATGGTTCGGATGGTCGTCGCTCCCACAGCGATGAGCGCCCTTGTGAAACGGTCCAGCACCGCCGCCGTCGTGGTAGGGCCGACCGCGAAGACGTCGGGGTGAGCTGCCACGTATCCGGCCAGGCGAGGCAGGTCTCGCCGGGCTGGCACCACCTCGGCCAGGACCTGGCGCACCACGCCCTCGGTGAGGGACCGGTCGGTGGCGGCGACCGCATCGATAATCAGCTGGGCCGCGTCGGTGTCGCTGCCTCGCCGGTAGTAGTTGTCCCGGCGGCGTTCGCAGCTGCAGCAGCGAACCACACCGGCGTGCACGAAAACCGGATCGGCCGGCAGGTCGCACTCGCTGCAGACAGCCGCCGGGACAGCCGCTCCCCGAGCACGCAGCTCAGCCAGCAAGCGGGCGACAACGACATGCCGGCGGGCCGGGACGGTCAATGCGGGTTCGTCGCGCAACTGCTGGGCCAGCACAGCCCGGAGGGGGACGGTCGGGGCCACCGGTTCGGCCGCAGCGATCACCTCTGGTGTGGGGAGCGATCCCACCGTGTGGGTCAGGGCCGCGGTGATCTGTTCGTTCAGCTCGCCGAGTCGCTCCTGGCGGTGGATCTGGACCAAGCACAGCTCGCAGATCGCCTTCCCCCCGGGGTCCCGGGCGGCGACGCGGCGTTCCCGGCCGCACATCGAACATTCGTGCTTGTGGGTTCGGCTCCAGCAGGCCGAGCACAAGATGGCACCGTCGCTGGTGCGGGCGTGGCGGGGTTGGCGCCGCCCGCAACTGGAACACACGGGGTGGACGGTTACGATCGCCTGGGCGCCGGCAGCAACCAGGGCAACGGTGAAGCGATCCAACACGGGCAGAACGCTGGTGGGCCCCACACTGAACACGTCGGGATGGCGGCCCAGATGCTCGGCCAGTCGCCGCAGCGACCGCCGGGTGGAAACAGTCTCTTTCAGCACTGCGGCGACCGTCTCGACGGTGAGCGACGGATCCTTGGCCGTGACGGTTCCGATAATCAGCCGCCGTCTTTCCTCATCGACGCCACGGTTGCGGGCGTCGTGTCGGCAGCGTCCGCACCTCGGCTGACCATCTGGGGCACGCCCCGCGACCCTCCGGTATTCGCCGCACACCGCGCAGTGGGCGCAGTTGGCGATGGCGACACAGTTCGAGCAGATGCCTTCTCGGCCCCGCAGGTTGACTGCCCGCCCGCAGCGCCCGCACACCGGGCCGGTCACTGCTTGGTGATCTCAGCCCGCCTGGGGCGGCGTCCCTTCAACGAGCTCACCGACGCCTGCGCGCCCGCGCCCGCGGCCTGTTTCTTGGCTGGGGTAGCGGCGACCGGTTCGATCAGGTCGTTTGGTGTGCAGCCCAAGATGTCGCAAAGCGCCATCAGGGTGTTCAGGTTCAGCCGCTCCGGGTCTTGGGTGACCAACCGGTACACCTGGGTGGCGGACAGGACCACCCCACGCTCGGCTAGCAGCGGCACCAGGTCGCTGGTGGCGTACATGCCGGCCTTGGCCATCAAAAGCCGCAGGTTCCACCGGTATCCCAACTTCGGTTTCATCGTCTCCCCCTCACTGGTTGTGCTTCGGTGCCTGCCAGGCCGGGCGCAGCGCCCGAGCCAGCGCGTCTTGCATGTAGGCGCTGCCGACGCGGGTATAGGTGGCCAGCGTCGAAGCCCACACATGTCCCACCTGCTGTTGGACGAACAGCTGGTCGTAGCCGTCCTCGAGCAGGTGGCTGATATACGAATGGCGCAGACAGTGCGGCGTCAACACCGCATCCATGCCCAACGCGTCGCGGTACTCGGCGAAGCGGGCGTCGATGGCGGCCAGGCTGATCCGCCCGCCCCGCTCGGTCGGCCACAACACCCGGGCCGGGCCACACCCGTAAGCGGGGCGGATGTCCTCCACCCACTCCGCCATCGCCGCCGACGCCCAGTCCATCACCGTGAGCACCGTCCGCTGCCGGGGCGGGCTGCCCCGAGTTGCCTTGCCGTAACGGACCCGCACAACGCCGTATCCGCCGAACTGGGAGGCCTTGGGGTTGGGACCCCAATCGGTGATATCCAGCATGGCCGCTTCCCGACGTCGCAACCCCCACCCGTAGATGGTCTTGAACAGCACCGCGTCCCTGAACGCGGCCAGCCACCCCTTCTTCCCCGAGCCCTCCAAAGCGGCCACTCGCTCGTCGCAGTGATCGAAGAACCGTTGCAGTTCCTCTCGCGACAGCGGGCGGCGTTCCGGGCGGGCCTCACTGTCGCTGCGATGCACCGCCGTGTTCCACTCGTGAAACACCTGCACCGGATGCGTCCCGAAGCGACCCTCGCAGATCTCCGCCCACCCGTAGCGGGTATCGCACACATAACCGAGAAACAATCCCACCGCCATTTGGTAATGCCGGATCGTCGAATGGGCCAGCCCCTCGCTGAGCATCTTCGAGGTCCACTCCTCAACGTCGGCTGGGGTCCAACGCCACGGGTATTCGTTGGTGAACGCCGCGAAGCGTCGCACCGTCAACTCACGGTTCTCCACCGTAGTGGCGGCCAGAAGCCGGCAGCGCTGCTGAGCGGCCCAGCCCTCCAGCATCGCCTTCAAGACCGTGTCCTCTGGGTGCAGGAACGAGACACCGCCGGCCAGCACCGTGCTCGCCGAGCCCGGCAACTCCACCACCGCGATCTGTCTCGAAGCCATCCACGCACCCTTCGCCGGCCAGACAACGAACGCATACTTCTTACATCAGATGCAAGGCGAGATGGCGGATCCCAGGTCACAGCCCCTATCCGAAACCGCAGGCGGGAGACCCAATGACCCCGAAAACCCCCAGTTCAGGCCACACCCAACCCTTCGAATCCTGCATCAGATGCAATATCGGAGGGTTGGCCAACAATTCGATGTTGATCGCGGCCCAGCATTCGCGGGCCTATTCCGAAGGGCGTGTTTCGGCGCCGGAGCCGAGTTGGGTCGCCGGGTTCAACACGTGGAAGGCACTAGGCAGGATGGTCCAGAAGGGCCAGCGGGGCTACGCCGTGCTCGCGCCCGTCCATAGGCTCCGGCGGAACGCGGTGGATGCGGAGGGGAACACGCGTCTATTGCAGCGCGATGATGCGCCGGCCACAGGGGAAGTCGAGCAGCGCAGCATGGTGCTGCGTGGGTTCAAGGTCGAGTACGTGTTCGACGCCTCGCAAACCTACGGCCGGGAGCTTCCGGTTCCGCCCAGTCCTCGTCTCCTCGAGGGACAAGCTCCTGAGGGCTTGGGGGAGGCCGTCAGGCGTTTGATCGAGGAGAGAGGTTTCCTGCTCGAAACCGTGCCCGACGCTGCCCGGTTGGCCGGCGCCAACGGCCAGACCCGCTGGGACACTCGGACCGTTGCGGTGCGCTCGGATATGGACGACGCAGCGGTGGTCAAGACGCTCATCCATGAGGTTGCCCACGTGCTTCTCCACGAGGGCCCGCCCGGGCGGTACCTGCCACGCCCGCTGAAGGAGGTCGAGGCCGAGTCGGTGGCGTTCGTGGTCGCGTCAGTTCACGGCCTGGCCACCGATGACTACAGCTTCCCGTACGTGGCGTCGTGGGCGGGCGAGCAGGCGGCCAGGGCTGTGTCCGAGACCCAGGCTCGGGTCGCCAGTGCCGCGAAGGCCATCATCGCCGTCTCTCCCGCCGAGCACAGTCTCGGGGGAAGGATCCCCGACTTGGATGCGACCATCACCCACCGAAACGGTCGGAAACCCTCTGTGTCCGTTGGGGCAGCAACATCCAGTCTGGGAGGCGCGGTCAGGCCTTGCGCTGCGTCGGTCGCTCACCCGGGACCGGAGGTGGCCTGATGAACCGAACCGGCCGACTCAATGACAGGGGCGTCGACGCGTCGCTGGTCGCCCTGGCGTCGGGGGTGGCGCTCAGCGCCGCTTTGTGGGCCTGCGGGGCCGTGTCAGCCCGTCTTTCAGGTCACAGGGTCCCAGCTGGGCGGCCGTGGGCCGGGGTCGCCGCTTTCGCCCACGGCAGCGATCCCAGTGTGGCATGGCACGCCCCGGTGGGATCAGCGCTGTTGTACTGGTCGGTCACGGCGGCGCTGATCCTGGCGGTCGGCGGCGCGGTGGGCTTCGGTTGGTGGCTGTGGCGGGCCCGAGACCGGCAGGCCAGCGCTGATCCGACCCTGGTCGAGGGGCTCGCCGACCGACGCCATGTTCGTGCGGCCGCTGGGTCCAGGAGCCTGTCCCGTCGGGCGGCCACCCTTCGCTCTTCCATGGACCGGCCGGCACCGTCCGATCTGGGCTACTACCTCGGCGCCGCCAAGGGGGTGGGATGTTGGGCGTCGGTCGAGGACTCCATCTTCGTGCTCGGCCCACCACGGTCGGGCAAGGGGCTCAACCTGGTCATCCCCTCGATCCTCGACGCTCCCGGCGCGGTGATCACCACAGCCACCCGGGCCGACAACCTGACCGCTACCCTCGAGGCTCGCCGAGGGTCGGGACCGGTCGGTGTGTTCGACCCCCAAGGCTTGGCTACCGGCGTCCCCTCGGCGCTGCGCTGGTCGCCGGTGCGCGGCTGCGGGCGCCCTCAGACCGCCATGATCCGGGCATTGGCGTTGTGTGCCGACGCCGGTGCGGGAACCGAGTCTGGCAGTTTCTGGAAGCAGCAGACTGTCGCCGCGGTGCGCTGTCTTCTGCACGCCGCCGCCATCGGCGACCGTTCCCCGGCCGATCTGTACCGATGGTCCTTGGCCGCTCCGACCGCGGCCGAGGCCGTCGACATCCTGGTCCACTCCGCCGGCGCCGCCCCGGCCTGGGATCGGCAACTGGATTCGATCATCTCGGCCGACCAGCGCCAGCGGGACTCGGTGTGGGCCATGGTGGCCAACGCCTTCGCCGCCCTCGCCGACCCCCACGTCCTCCACGCAGTGTCTCCCGGGCCCGGCGAGCGCTTTGACCCGGCCGAGTTTCTCCGCTCCAGAGGCACCCTTTATCTGCTCGGCACCGCCTCGGGGGCGGCCGCCACCGCCACGCTGGTCGCCGCGCTCATCGAGGACGTCGTCGAAGTAGCCCGCCGCCTGGCGGCGGCTTCCCCCGGCGGACGGCTCGACCCGCCGCTGGGTCTGATCCTCGACGAAGCCGCCAACTACCCGCTTCCGTCGCTGCCCGCGCTCATGTCCGAAGGCGGAGGTACCGGGATCACCACCATGGCCGTGCTCCAGTCCCTCGACCAGGCCCGGCACCGCTGGGGCCGAGAAGCAGCTGGGGCGATCTGGGACTCGGCCATCGCAAAGCTGATCCTCCCCGGCGTGTCCAACGCCGCCGACCTCGCCGACATCGCCCGCCTGGTCGGGGAGAGGACCGAGCGGGAAGTCAGCGAGACAAGCCTGGCCGGTGGCGGAAGATCGGTGTCTTCCTCGACCCGCCAGCGGCCCATCCTCGAGCCCTCCGCGCTGCGCGCCCTTGCGCCGGGACACGCCCTGCTGCTGCTGCGATCGGCAAAACCGATCGTCCTCACGCTGCGACCCTGGACCTCCCGATCCGACGCCGAGCGTCTGCGCCGCGGTCGCGAGCGCGTGGAGAGCGCCATCCGGGCAGCGGCCGAGTCGGACTGGCCTCACAGTGCGTGAGCCCCGGCCCGGCCTGCGCTGGTCGGGGCAACGGATCGCGCTGCGAGCCCGTTACGCCGACTACATGGACTCGCCCGCCTGGTACTGGAGGCGAGCGCTCTGGCTCGAAGCGTGGACCGCCGCCCACGACCAGGAACCGACCTGCGCGGTCTGCAAGGCCGCGTGGACCCTCGACCACGGGGACCTGCACCACCGCAGCTACCGTCGCCTCGGCCACGAAGCCCACCACGACCTCATCCCCCTCTGCAACCACTGCCATCTCCTGCTCCACGCCTTCCTGGAGCGCTCCCCGGCCTGGCGGCGGCTCGACCGGGCCCAGGCAACCGACCTGATCGTCGCCATCCTGCGCCGACGAATCGAGGCACGACATGGATAGTTCGTCAAGTCCTCGCGACACCGGCCCGGATCCCGAGGACCGGCTGAGCAAGCTGGCCGCTCTCTTCGGGGCCGACGGACCACCCGACCTCGACGACGTCGAAGGACCCGTGCACTGGCCCGACCTCACCGCAGACGACGCCCCCGCCGAATGGGAGGGACTGCGATCGTGGGTCGATCGGCTGCTGGAGCGCTTCCCGCACCTCGACCACCACGTGATCCCGCTGTGCTGGTGGCGACACAACGGCCACGTCGAAGCGCTTGCCGCCCTACGAGATCACGAACGCGTCTGCTACGCCGACAGCTCCCCGGCCACCGCCGCGGTCGATTGGCACCGGGCGTTCCGCGAGATCGAGTCGCGGCTGAGGGAGTGGACCGGCGCCCTGCCCTGCGGATCAACCCACGACCCACGAGTTCGCGCCCTTCGACCCCTCGACCAAGGGGAGTGGGCGACCTTCGTGACCAGAGACGCGGAACAGCGCCGCCAATCGGCGATACGCCATGCAGTCGCCGACGAGTGACACCGGCCCGGTTCTAGGCGACAGCCTCCAACACGAGGAGTCGCGTAAATGGCCCCCAACACCACCTGGCAGGTCCGCCACCGCTGCGGACACCGGATCTCCTGGGACCTATCCCACAAGAGGCCCTCGGAGCGGGCCGACTTCGCCAACTGGCTCGCCCAACGCGACTGCACCCGATGCTGGTGGGCCAAACGCCGAACACCCAATCGTCTGCAACGAGCTGCCACCCGCATCCAGCGCCGAGCAGAAGGAGCGGCGGAGCTGGCGGCGTGGGAAACCGAGACCGGAATGCCCGTCCTGGAGGGCAGCGAGAAGGCCGTCACCTGGGCGCGCACCGTCCGGTATCGGCTGCTCCAAGCCGCCCAGCACCACCACCACTTCCTCGCCGGCCGTCTGCCCGCCGAAGACTTCAGCGCTAGCTTCGAGGCATCTGCCCGGGGCGTCACCTCCGCCTCGTGGTGGATCAACCATCGTCGGATCAAGCCGAGCCGGATCGAAGCAGTCCTCGCTGACGCGTCCGAGGACAAGCCCTGATGGCCTCGATCGATTGGAGTGCCATCAAAGCTCGCCACCCCCTCGTCTCGGTCGCCCGGCGCAGCGGCCTCGACGTCCGAACTGGGGGCCGGGCCATCGTCTGCTGCCCGATCCCCACCCACGACGACACCAGCCCCTCAATGCAACTCGACCTCGATCGCGGCCGATATCGCTGCTACGGCTGCGGCGCACACGGCGACGTCATCCAATGGGTCCAGGACATCGAAGGCGTCAACCCGACCGCAGCAATCCGGATCCTCGACTCAGAGCGGCCCATCGCGGGCCAGGTCACCAGTCCAATCGCCCGATCCTCGTGGGGTGCAACAGAGCGGGAAGGCCCCGCCCCCGACCGCACACCCCACCCGCGGGTCCAAGCGGCCAACTCCCTGGCATGGCGCTATTACACCTACGGGACGCTCCACGACCGCGGGATCGCCTACCTGCTCGGACGAGCTATCGACGTCAGCGCCCTAGAGGACGAAACGCACAGGCCCGTGGTCGGTCACACACCAAGCTCCAAAACCCGGGTAGACGGCTTGGTCAGCTTCATGACTGGCAAAGGATTCTCCGAGACTGAACTGATCGACGCCGGCCTCGCCAGCCGCCTCGCCGACGCCTGCGTTATCGACTTCTTCAGGGACCGCGTGATCTTCCCCGCAAGAGACGACACCGGCGCCGTCAACGGCCTGCTCGGCCGGGATGCAACCGGGCGGTCCCATGTCAAGTACCTCAACCCGCCGACCACGGCCACCTACCAGAAGAGCCAGATCCTGTACCGGCCGTCCTTCCCGTTGCTTCGGCCAGACGGCGCGGTCAGCGTATGCGAAGGCCCCCTCGACGCCTTGGCCATAGCGGCCCAGGCCGCGGCGGCAGGAGTCTCGGACCGCTTTGCACCGCTGGCCGCCTGCGGAACGGCGCTGTCGGACGATCAGATCAGCCAGATCCTGGCTCTCCACCGACGTGCGCCCGTCCTGGCTGGCGACGGCGACCAGCCGGGCCGAAAAGCGAACCTCGACTGGGCCAGACGGATGCTCGCCCACGGGAGAGAGTCAGTTGTTGTCGAATGGCCCGAAGGTCACGACCCAGCGTCGTGGCTGGCGGCCCACGGTAGACGGGGCCTGCTCGCAGTCACCCGCAGGGGGTGCTTGGACGATCACAGCGGCATCCTCAGAGCTCGCCACTGCGGTGCTGTCCTCACCGAAGCCGCCTTTCCCGACAACGACCGAAATCACCACCCCGAGCGGACCGAATTCCTCGAGTCCGTGACTCGAGCAACGGCACAGCTCCCGTCAGCTGGCCGGCGACGCTACCTGACTGCGGCTGCGTCAGTGTTTGCCACTCCGGTCCCATCACTAACCCACCGCGTGTCCTCCACCGCCAGCTGCTCGTCGCAAATAGATGCCCACCCCCTCGAAAGGATCGATCTTTGAGCGAACTGTCGAAGTCACGCCAACCTTTCCCCACTGGAACCCCACCCCGCCTTACCGTCGTGTCGTGGCCGGACCCAGTCGTCGAGGCGCGGGGGCACAAGCCGGGCAGTCCCTACGTGGAGTTCGTTTGGCTCGGAGTGCTAGGCCCCAGCACCACCCTTTGCTGGTCCAGGATCAGCCGAATCGCCACCGCCAGGCCGAATATGACGGTCGACACTACCGACCTCGCCACCAGCCTGGGCTTGAGTGCGCAGCTCGGTCGCAACGCCGCCATAACCCGAACCCTCAGCCGGATGGTCTTGTTCGGGGCCGCCGCGCGAATCGAAGACACTCTCGCCGTGCGGAGAGCTCTCCCCGACGTCCCCGGACGCATGGTGGCCCGGCTCTCGTCCACGGCTCAACTCGCACATCGACAGTGGGCTTCTCGTGACATCCTCGGTACCGCGAAGGCGCAGAACCTAGCGATCGACCTCTCGCCGTCTTTGGAGGTCGGCTTGTGAGCCTCCCACACGCTCCTCATTCGCAACCGGAAACTGGACTCGACCGCCGCTGGTGGTCGGTAAGAGAGATCGCCGAGGATCTCTGCGTTTCTCTCAACACCGTCTACAAGTGGTCGTCGCGAGGAGAGCCGTGGTTCCCTCACTCCATCCGGCTCGCGAACGGTGAGAAGCGAGTTCGGGGCGACTGGTATCAGGAGTGGCTAGCGGGGCTGGAGCTAACGGCCGAGCGTTAACACCGACTTGCCCGAATCCTTTACCAGGTTGCATTCAGCTTTGCCGACGCCGAGCTCTTCGCCCCTGGCATGAGGCCTTGGTAGATATCAAGGAACACGCTCAGACGCTTGTGACCCGACCACTCACAAGCCATCTTGACTTCGATGCCGGGCGTGTTGAGCCACATCGAGCAGGCGGCGTGCCGCAGGTCATGAAGGCGGAGACGACCCAATGCGGTCCGCAACGCATCGGCATCTCGACGGTCGACGCCTCCCGTTTCTGCTCGATGTGCGTACCGTTCGCCGAGCTCTGCCTTGGCGTGGTCCCAAACGTCGCGGCAGAACTTGTCCCGGTCCCATCCATCAAAGAGCGGACCCTTGACTTGTGCACCGGCCAACAACGAGCGAATACGGGCTGCGTCTTTAAGGGGGATAGGCACAGTCCTGCAATCCTCGATCTCGCGCCCTTTGAGCGGTCCCCAAATAGCGTCGTCGTCCGGATCGAGATAGCTCGGGTCGATTCCCCGTCGCGACGTTCTGCGGAACTTGACGTTGCATTCCTCCGACGTCAACTCGAGGTCTTCTGCCTCGACCCCCGTAGATTCACCTGGACGACCCCCGGCGATTCCGAGCAGGAGAACGTAGACCTCGGGCAGCGGGCCGAATGAGCCCTCCCCGCACACCTCGGCCAACTCCCGGACGTGACTCGGGGCCAGGACCACCGTCCGATCGACCGGGCGGATCATACTTCCCTTCCGGCCGCCCGCTGAAGACCTGATGTGAGTCTTGAGAAGGGGCCAGGGGTCGGTGATTTCGTTGGTTGCGCACACCCAGGCCCAGAGCTGGCGCACGTCTGCAAGATGCCGCGTGAGACTCGACTGGGCGAGAGGGCGACCGCTCCTGGTGTTGATCTTCCAACGGTCGACGTAGTTCTGCCAAATGGCTGCGTCAACCTCCCGGATCGGCAGCGAGAACTGCCGGAGCCAGAATGCAGCATCTGCGTGTTCGGAAGCGACGGGAACGTCGTGACCCTTCGGCGGCAGCATCTGCCACAGGAGGTAGTCGCTCAGTCCAGCCGGGGACTTCGTCCCCTGGCGGACGAAGTCAGTAATGGGCCTGCAGATGTAGCGGAGGGTTTCCTTCCGCGACTTTGGCTCGATCGTGGTCCAATGGGTTAGCCACCACGCCAGCGATTCGCTGAATACGGTTGGCTCAAGTGGAACCTCAGGGATTGGTTCCTGATCGGGCTCGAGGAAACGCTTGGAGCCAGGGTCGAACAGCAGCCCCTTGGCGAACCCTGCGAGGAGCAAGTCCCTGGCTGCAGTGGCCTGACCCGAAGCGTAGTAGCGAGCGAACCAGCGGTGACCGTCGCTCTGGATCTTCAAGTCCCAGCAGATCCGAGTCTTCCCCTCATGCTCCCAACCCAAGAACTCCCTAACGGCGCGGCCTTGGTTGTCACGAACGACCTCCCCGTCCGCCCCGATCACCTCGGACCCGAACTTGGGTCCTTTGGGACGGCTCGATGTCGAGGTCCGCCTCGGACCAGTGACCGTGAATGAGACCGGCTTGAAGGGGGCCGTGGGCCTCACTCCGGACGGCGGGGTTCCCGGACTCTTGACCACTTCGCCAGTCTACGCAAATCCTGGACAAATCGAGGATCTCCTGGGTAAACCGAGGGCACCTGAGGAGCATCGGGCCGGACCGTTCGACTGACCCCTAAGGTCGCCTGGAGGGTTGCCAGATATAGCCTGCGACCTGGACTTTTCTTCGTCCGACGTGGCCTCCCGGGGTCTGCTAGAGTTGGTGCCAAGGAGAGGTGCGAGAGCGGCCGAATCGGACTCACTGCTAATGAGTTGGCTTGGGAGACTGGGCCCGAGGGTTCAAATCCCTCCCTCTCCGCGGCCGTGCGGCCGTGCGGCCGTGCGGCTGTCCCGCGGTCACTGGTTGCGGTGCACCAACCAGACCCGGGCCTGATCCCTCGGACGGATGACAACCTCGTCGATATCGACGTGACTGGGCCGGGTGGCCGCGAAGGCAATCACCTCGGCGACGTCGGCACCGGTCAGGGGCGTCATCCCGGTGTACACGGCGGCAGCCCGCTCGGCGTCGCCGTCGAAGCGGACGAGCGAGAATTCCGTCTCCACCAGGCCCGGGTCGATCTGGGTGACCCGCACGGGCTGCCCTACCAGCTCGATGCGCAGTACGTCCATCACGGCGCGCGTCGCATGCTTGGCCGCGTTGTACCCGGCGCCCCCGGCGTAGGGCTCAAAAGCGGCCACCGAACCGACGGTAATGAGATGGCCGTCGCCGGATGCCACCAGGCGGGGTAGCAGCGCCCGGGTCATGCGCAAGGTGCCGAGCACGTTGGTGTCGTACATGGTCTGCCACTGGCGTTCGTCTGCGGCCGCCACCGGAACGAGCCCGAGGGCGCCGCCCGCATTGTTGACCAGCAGGCGGCACGCCTCGAAGCGCCCGCAAAAGTCGTCCACGGACGCCTGATCGGTCACATCGAGCGGAAAGGCGCGAGCTCGCGGTCCCAGTCCTGAGGCCACGGCTTGCACCCGATCCGCCCGACGGGCGCCCAGAATGACATCAAAGCCGGCCTCGACCAGGGCTCGGGCGGTGGCGGCGCCGATCCCGCTGGAGGCGCCCGTGACGACGGCTGTACCTCTGTCCATATCGTCCGGGAGGTTACCTATCGAACGGAGCCGGCGTGGCCTTGACAAGGACAGTTTCTAACCGGGTCGGGACGCGCCGCCGGCGACCGGCTTGAACCCCGGTCGACCGCCGCTTCACTTTCCGAGTCGAGGGCACGCGTGCTAAGCAGGGCCGCATGCAGACACGCAAGATCGGTTCCCTCGAGGTGACGGTGGTCGGGTTGGGTACCAACAACTTCGGCCTGGGGATGTCCGCCGAAGCGGTGCCTCCAGTCGTCGCCGCGGCCCTCGCCGACGGCATCAACTTCATCGATACTTCGGACTCCTACGGCTCCAGCGAGGAGCGGTTGGGGCAGGCTCTCGGATCCCGGCGGGACGAGGTGCTGATCGCCACCAAGTTCGGTAGCCCCGTGAGAGGGGAGGAAGGGACAGGCGGTGCCCGACCCGACTATGTCCGGGCCGCGGTCGATGCCAGCCTCAAGCGGCTCGGGACCGACCGCATCGACCTGTACCAGATCCACCGTCCCGACCCGGACACCCCCATCGCCGACACCCTGGGAGCCCTGGCCGAGGTGGTTGCCGCGGGCAAGGTGCTCGAGATCGGTTGCTCCAATTTCAGTGCGGACCAGCTACGCGAGGCCCACGCGGCCGCGGGTGATGGCCCCCGGTTCGTCAGCGTGCAAAACCACTACAACCTGCTGCAGCGAGATGACGAGGTTGACGTGATCCCCGTCTGCGAGGAGCTGGGGATCGCCTACCTCCCCTTCTTCCCGCTCGCCAGCGGATTGCTGACAGGTAAATACCGTCGCGGCGAGCAACCACCCGAAGGTACCCGGATGCAGCGCTGGGGCGACCGGGCCTCCGGGATCCTCACCGACAAGGCGTTCGACAGCGTCGACGCCCTGACCGCGTGGGCCACGGCCCACGGCCACAGCCTTCTCGACCTGGCCTTTGCCTGGCTGGCCGCCAAGCCGGTGGTTGCGTCGATCATCGCCGGCGCCACCAAGGCGGATCAGGTGGCCGCCAACGTGTCAGCCGGTGAGTGGGTGCTCTCCCCTGACGAAGTGGGGGAGGTGGACCGCATCGCCGCCAGTTGACCGCTCGGAAGGCCCTGAGACACCGGTGCGGGAAGCTGCCCGCTGAGCGCCGGCGACCCGTGGCGGGCCTGGCCACCGCCGCGACGGCCCGGAATTGCACGCACCGCGCCAGCCGCATCAGCCTCTCTTTTACCTGGGCCGAAAGCTCGACCCCCGCCTTGGCACGCACCGCGACCACCGCCTAGGATAGTGCGACGAACGCGGACTGTGTTCGGCGCCTCGGGGGGAACCGCTGACGGCGCTGATCGTGAAGAAGGGAGCGAGGGGCGCAGTATGGGGTCCGCCTTCCCAACCGGCCTGGCTGGCGACGCGGCCGGCCGGCCGCGTCGCAAGGGTCCGCGCCGCATAGGCCTCCTGATCATCTTGACGGCCGTGGCCGCGGGCGGAGCCGGTTTCACCCTGGTGCACGCGGGGAAACCATCGCCGGGTCGCGCTCCGGCAGCAGGGCCAATCATCCCGGGCCCGGCATTTTCCGCCCCCTACTCGCCCTCCTCGGAGCCCCCGGAGCCCCCGGCCTCCGTCGGGCGGTCGGCGGCCGTCCCGCGGACCACCACCAGCCCGAGCACCGCCACCCGGGCCCCGAATGCCGCGCCCCGCCCGGGACTGGCCGCCGCGGCCACTTCCACCTCTGTGCCGACACCGCCGCCCCGGACCGTGCTGATCGCCACGTCGCCGTGCGCGGCGGCCATCGCCTCAGTGGAAGCCCGGGGTTTGTCCCCGGCGCCGGGCTTTGCGGTCATCTGTCCTGGCTACGCCCTCGGTCACGAGGGCATGACCTGCCTGAATACCGCCCGGGTGTGCCCGGGTTACGGGGAAATCGTTATTCACTACCCGGAACCGTTCGTCGTGGCCAACGAATTCGAAAACAGCCGCATCCTGTCCGGCCGCCCGGCCCGCTGTCAGCAGATCGACTGCGGCAGCTTGGCCTACGGCTTCTGATCGACCCGCCACCCATGCGCAATCTGTTGGCGTCGGCGAGCGCCTCTTTCCCGCGCCGATCTCAGGGTACGAGTACGGCCCGGACGACCAGGCGGTCCGTGGCCGAGTACCGAGGGGTGCAGGTCGTCAGGGTCAAGGAGGGAACAGGAGTGGGGTCCAGGACCGCTCCGTCGCTCGGAGGAACGACAAACTGGGTGGTGACCCGGTAGGTGAACTCCTGACCACTCGTGTTCGTCAGATAGATGAGGTCACCGGGCGACAGTTCGTTGAGACTGAAGAAAGGAGCACCATAGGTGGTCCGATGACCGGCGATGCCCACGTTCCCATTTCCCCCGATGGCCGCGGTGCCCGGGTAATGGCCAGGTCCCTCGGCCAGTTGGGATTCTCCTACGCCCTGGACCACGTAGTCGTTGACGCCGATCTTGGGAATGACCAGATGGGCGAGAACGCCGCCGAGAGGGGTCGTGCTTTGATTGGTGGCGGATGCCTCGACCACGTCAGAAGCGGCCGGGGCGCTCGCCGCTGGTTTTGTGGCTGGCTGGCTGGTGGAGCGACTCACCTGAGCCTGGAATTGATGGCCGAGCCGGTGCTGATCCCTCGCGGTGATGATGCCGGTGCCCCACAGCTGCCAGGCCACAATCGCCAGCAGGGTGAGCCCGGCGACCGCGCACAGCGCCCCGGCCCAGCGACCGAAGCGGCGGGCCAGGCGGCCACGCCGGGCGCCGGCCGGGGTATTAGGTGTTGTGCGATCGGTGCTCTCAGTCACGTGTTGTTCCTTTACGCTCGAATAACTCGGCCCATACAGTCGGCCGGCGAGCCGCCACCGACGTCATTGTCGGCAGCGGCTCGCCAGCCTCAATCAATGGCTACAGCCGGGCCACGACATGATGCGGGCCAGATGGCGTAGGCCGGTTGCGGCCAAGCCCGCAAGAGTGGGCGTCGCGGCGGCCTGTTTAGCCATTGAAACTTCCAGCCGAGACGTAGCCGCTCACAGAGGCCTCGAACTCGGCTTCGGTCATCCAGCCCTGGACGTCGAAGCGGAAGCGCTGGTTGAGAACCCCGTTCTGGCTGGCGTCCTCGACGAAGGCGGCCTGGAACTTGCTGGCGGCTTCGGATTGCAGCCAGCCCGCCGGGCCGTCGGAATTCTGCGGCGTGCAGTCGGAGGCTGCGCACTGGGTGTAACCAAGATCGCTATAGGGGACAACCCATCCCTCGGTGTTGACGTTCCTGAGGTGGTTCGTGATCTCGGCCAGGCCCGTGTTCTGATCTGCGACGACCCGAGCCTCATACTGGGCGTTTGTCTCGCCCGGGGCCTCGCAGGCATAGAACTGCGTGCAATTCGGGTCGTAGTCCTGCACGAAGTGACCCGAGGGTCCGGCTTCCAGCGCGTACTGATACACGTCGGTCGGAAGAGCCCGCAGTTGCTTCCAGGTCAGGTCCCATCCTTGGTTGTCGACGCCGCAGCCGGGCTGGGTGTCGATCTGCGGTTGATGGGCAACGGGAGTGCCATTGCACACGCCAGCGGCTCCGTCAGCGAAGCCGCTGACGATGAAGGCGACTGCGGTGTCGCCGTACGAGCGCAGGATGGGTATCGACCCTTGCAACAGATTGCCAATCCCGTTGTCGAAGGTGATCAGGAACGGCTTGGCCGGAAGACCCCGACTGTTGCCATTCAGCCAGCTCAGATACTGGGTCAGGTTCACCGTCTGGTAGCCCTGCGAGTGCATGTAGCTCAGCTCCGCAGTCATCTGGGCGGTGCTCACACTCTCGGGATCGGCAGCATTGCAGACCGCCGTCGTGGCGTCGCAGCCGTTGTTCAACTCGTGGTACACCAGCACCGGAATGTTGCTGATGACTGGCGCCGGGGTTCTCTGTGCGGCGAAGGCCGACCCTGCCCCGCTCAGTGAGGCCAATAGAGGGATTGCCACTAGGGCCGCAGATATATGTAGTAGTCGTCGTTTCAAATCGATTCTTTCCCTTTGGCTCGATGGGTAGGACTCCGCCACCCCGGGTGTGCGGGGCGCACAGTCAGGTCAGGGTCGGGCGTGGCTGCGACGCCTGAAAGTCAGGCTGAGCAGCGACAGGCCAGCGAAGAAGAGGCCCACTCCCAGCACCACCAACCCAAGGACATGGGCTCCGGTGAAGGCCAGGCCCGTGCCAGCGGCAGTCGTGGCTGCGCCGGCGCTCGTGATCGGGCTGTTACCGTACATAGTTCACCCCCTCTCCGCGGCTATCTGTGCGGCCCAGAGATCTGGGTTGCGACCGGTGAGAACTAGCGCCCAGGACCAGGTGAACCAGGCCGCCCTGATCCAGGCGAATATTTCCTGCGGCAGCAGGAGTATGGCCATGAGCACGTCGGCCCTGGTGCGGTGGGGAATGCGCAGCGCGTCTCGAACGTCGAGCACCACGAAGAGCAGGGGGAACACCCACCAGAAGCGGAACAGGTAGATGTGGTGGAAGGCCACCACGTCGAACACCAGCAGGAGCAGCCAGGCCACCCGCATCCAGGCGGCCAGAACCCCGAGGGCCTGCTGATACCAATCGATCATCGTTTGCCGGTTGAAGCCGATCTTCTTGAGGTCCTGGGCGGTGCCGACCTGCCACTTGAGGCGCTGCCGCCAGAGCGTCTTGAGGCTGAGCATCGCCCCCGTGTAGGCGCGCACATCGGCGCTGACCCGGCACTCATAGCCCATGCGGCGCAGGCAGTAGGTCAGGTAAAAGTCCTCGACCGCTGACTCGTACGTCCACGGTCCCTCGATCCACCCCTCGCGCTCGACGACTTCCTCCAGCGCGGCGGCCCGGATGGCGCAAGCGGTGCCAGCCAGCACGCTGGTCCACCGATTTTTCCGGCGCAGGGCGGTGTCGGTCCACCGGGAGAACTCGAACTTCTGGAGCCGCACCCAGGTGCGCTCCCGGAAGTTCATCGGCGTCTGGTCGCGCGGCGCCGTCGGTACCGTGCCCGTCTCGGCCAGGTTGCGCACCTCGGCCGGCGTCATCATCGTGAACTTGGCGCTCACGCCGGCCACCTTGGGGTCGGCGAATTCGGCTGCCCAGTCGGCAATGGCGTTCGGGGGAAGGATGGTGTCGGCGTCGATGGTGATGTAGAGGTCCGTGTCGGCCTTGGTGCGCTCCCACCCCTGATTCAGGGCGCCCGACTTCTTGTGGGTGTTATCAATGGTCTCGAAGACCTCGACCCCCGGGATCGAGCGGGCGATCTCCACGGTGCGGTCGGTGCAGTTGTCGGCGGCGAGGACCACCCGGTTGGCCCGAAGGGTCTGGTGGAGGCAGGACTCCAGGGTGGACCGGATGGACTCTTCCTCGTTGTGGGCGGCGATCAGGACGGTGACCCGCAGCGGTCCGTTCCCGCCAGCCGCGAGCGCCACGGCCGGATCCGACCCGAAGGCCTCATCCTGGTCGTGTCCGGCCGGATCGAGCCCGGCGGAATCGCGATACTGAATTTGGTTGGTCGCCATCTCGTCTCCTGACTCGGGAGTCCTTCTTGATCCGCCCACCGGATCTGTGACGCCCGTGTCACTCATTGGTGACTTCAGTATGACGATGCCTTACTCAACGGTAACTACATGGCGTCACAACTGTCACACAACGCTCCGGCTATAGTCAGGAACGTGTCGCACACCTTCGCATCCAGGCGATCGGCCAACCGGCGTCGCCGTAGCGAGGCCCGGGAGCAGATCCTCGATGTGGCCCGCCGCGAGCTCAAAGCCAAGCCGTTCCGCGATCTGAGTGTCGATGAGCTGATGCAGGCGACCGGCCTGAGCCGGACCGCGTTCTACCGTTACTTTCCCGACCGGGAGGCGGTGCTGGTGGATCTGCTCGAGGAGGTGTGGGGCGCTCTCGCCGAGGCTCGAGACGTAGAGAGCGCCGGCGAGGACCTGGCCACCGCCGCCTCCATGGCCGGCCTGAGTCAGCTCCTGGAGGACAACCGGGGGGTGCTCAAGGCCATCGCCGACGCCGCCCCCGGGGATGAGGACGTGGAGACCACCTACCGGGCCTTCATGCGCTCGTACTGGATCGACGACCTGACCGATCGCATCGTGGCGGCCCAGCGGCATGGTCTGGCCGGTGGACTCGACCCCGAGCTGGCCGGGGAGGCGCTGGGCTGGATGGCGGAACGGATGGTCACCCAGACCCTTGACCGGGACCCCCGACAGGTGCTGGACACCATCATCGGCATCATCGCCAAGACCATTTACAGCGGGCCAGGGGTCGTCGCGCCTCCGGCTACCGGTCTGGATGAGGGCGCGGGCGAGGACGTGGGCGAGGGCGGGGGCGGCGCCGGCGAGGGTTGATCAGCCAGGGCGGCAGGAGAGCTGACCGGCCGGCCTCGCCGGCGCCGGGCTGACCGGCCCCTCTCACTCCTTTACTGTTGCACCAGCCCCTTCAACAGGGCACAATTTGCAACAGAAAAGACCAAAAGCGCACGATTTGCAACACAGAAGCCCCCGGATCGACGCCGCACCGCCCCGCCACGGGCCCCACGGCTCGGCGCACGGACCCGCCCGACGTCCCAACGTCTGGTCGTGCCCGCCGGCTTTATCGGGTGGCTTCGACTTTGGCCACGAACTCAGTGATGGCCGGAGCCAGTCGGGGGTAGAGATCGGTCACGCGTCCCTGTACCCGGCCGACATAACGGTGCATCCATTCGTCTCTGGTCCACGGCAGGGGGCTGAGCTGTGAGCCAGGCACCAGCTGGTGGAGGGCGAGGGCGGCCTCAGGAGGATGGATATCGTCGTTGCCCTCAAAGATCAGCGTTGGGCAGTTGATCTGTCGCAGATCGCCGGCCGTGGCGGCGATCACCGGCATGTCGGGCCGGGGGTAGAAGCTCTCGTTCCAGGCCCGCAGGGCCGCCATGAACTCCCCGGGCGAAGTCGAGAGCAAGCGCTGGCGATTGGCAGGATTGGCCTCGATCCGCTCCCGGAAGAAGTCGGTTTCGGCAATTCCCGCCATGCCGGCCCGGACGGCCTCGTTGATGAAGGGGGTGTGGTACTGGTAACCGAGGTTCTGGCTTCCGTAGGGGCCGCCCGACACCGACCAGACCACCAGGCCGGCAGCCACCTCCGGGTGGCGTATGGCGGTCAGATACGACACTCGGGCTCCCGCCGACGCGCCGGCCAGGTAGGCGGGGGCTAGCTCCAGGTGGCGGAGCAGAGCGGCGAGGTCGTCCGCCCAGACCAGCTGTTCGGGTTGGGGCCCAAACCACACGTGACTGGCCCCCGTATTGCGCCGATCCCACAGGACGACGCGGTGGTGCTCGGCCAGGGCCTCCGCGGTGTCCCGGACGGCGTCGCCGCCCATGCGTCCCCCCGGCGTGAGGGCCAGGACCGGGCCCTCACCGAGCAACTGAAAGTGGATCTCGCACCCGTCCCGCATCATGGTCGCCACTGGCCTCACCTTTCGGTCCCGAAGGGCCAATCGCCAAGTGGGCAGGACTGTACCGGATCGGTCCCAAGCGACCTCCTCTCTAGGAGTCGCCTCGGCCCCGGTGGCGACAGGTGAGGTCGACCAGCTCCTGCACCAGGTCATCGACGGGTTGGTCGGTCGAGAGAACCTGGACCCCTGCCGCTCGGGCGTCCTGGCGGTACAACTCGTCGATCTCGAGGATGCGCTGGACACCCTCTGCACTGACGGTCCGCTGGGTGTGGCGGTGTCCTTCGATCCGGCCCCGGTGGTCGGTTTCAGAGGCGGCCAGGACGGCAAACACATCGACATCGAGATCGCGGTACACGCTGGGCAGAAGGTGGCTTCCTTCCACCACCAGGGAGGTGCCCTCCCGTCGGGCCCGATCCACGCAGGCCGCTACCGCGGCACGCAGCCGGCGGGCCTGCCACATGACGCGGGTGACCGGGTCGTCCGACTCGAACGTCATGGAGAACAGCAGCGGCTCGGTCTCCTCAGTGGACTCACTTTGCAGAATGGCCCGGATGAACCCGGTGCCAATGCGATGGTCAAGGTCCAGCTTCGCCACCAGGCGGTTGGCGATGGTCGACTTGCCCGTGCCGGGCGCGCCCCCCAGGAAGATGACGGGCTTGTACGAACCAGCCGGAGTGGGCGCGGAAGTGTTCACCGGGCGAACAGGACGGGAGGATGCCGGGAGGGCAACGGGTGCATCGAGGTGTGCTCCGATCGAGGCTGTGGGATCGCCCGCCCTCGCGACGGTGGCGGACACCCTACTGCCGTGCCACCAATCCCGCGCTGGGTCCCCTGGCTCCGGCCCCTTGTCCGGCCAGGCGCACGCCGGGCCGAAGGCGGGGAGCTCGCAGCACCGAAGCGCCCGGCGGCCCGGGCTTGCGCGCCCCGACGGGCAAGCGAAAGCATTCCCGGGACACGGCGACCGAGGAGGTCGAGAGCAACGGAAGATCTGGACCTGAGGGGGCGAGTGGCGCTGGTGACCGGGGCGTCCAGAGGGATCGGTGCGGCCATTGCTCGCCTCTACGCCGAACATGGCGCCGCGGTGATGCTGACCTCCCGCAAGCTGGATGCCCTGCAGGCGACGGCCGCCACCATCGACGGGGACACTGCCGTCTATGCGGCCAACGTGGGTGATCCGGAGCAGGCGCACGACTGCGTGGCCGCCACCATCGCCCGCTTCGGGCGGCTCGACATCCTGGTCAACAACGCCGCCGCCAACCCCTACTACGGCCGCAGCATCGACATCGATCTGCCTCGCTTCGACAAGACGCTGGAGGTCAACATCCGGGGCCCGTTTGTGTGGACCCAGGAAGCCTGGCGCCAGGCGATGTCCGATGGCGGGGGCGCAGTCATCAACATCGTGTCGGTCGGTGGTCTCAAGTTCAGCGGGCCCATTGGCATCTATGACATGACCAAGGCCGCCCTCATCCACCTGACGAAGCATCTGGCGTCCGAGATGGGTCCGAAGGTGCGCGTCAACGCCATCGCTCCGGGCTTGGTCAAGACCGACTTCGCGCGCGGCCCTCTGGGAGCCGGGCGGCGATCGTGATGATTGGGGGTGGCCGCTCGCTCGTCTGGGGGAGCCACTCGACGTCGCCCGAGCCGCCCTCTACCTGGCCACCGATCTGGCCTCCTGGGTGACAGGCTCCGTCCTTGTCGTCGACGGCGGCCAGATGACCCAGTAACGCCAGATGACCCAGTCACGCCAGATGACCCAGACACGCCAGATGACCCAGTAAGGACTGACTACTCCGGGGCCGCCACTAGTCAGCACCTGTCTACTCCACAGGCTAGTGTGCTCGACGATGAAAACCGCACGCCTGTCCCAACGGCCGCCCATCCCGAGCGGGAGATTCCGCCTGCTTGGCATCCTGGCCGTGACCGGTATCTCGCTGCTGGCCGGCGCCTGCGGCAGTTCGAGCAAGTCGTCGGCTCCCACGACCACGCCGCCCACGCCGACGACGGCCGCCGCGGCCGCGCCATCGACCTCGCCACCGTCGACGACGGCCCGAGGTTCCGGGCCGGTCGACGTCCTGTACGCCGGCTCGCTGGTCAACGTGATGGAAAAGCAGATCGGGCCGGGGTTTGACGCGGCCACCGGATACACCTTCGCCGGGTTCTCGGGTGATTCCGGCACGCTGGCTACCGAGATCAAGGGCAAGGTGCGCCAGGGCGACGTCTACATCAGTGCCAGCCCCGCCACCAACGCCAAGCTCATGGGCGCCGACCAACGGGACTGGGTGTCCTGGTATGCGAACTGGGCCAGCTCGCCTCTTGTGCTGGGCTACAACGCGTCGAGCAAGTTCGCCGCCGATCTCAAGACCAAGCCGTGGTACCAGGTCCTCGTCGAGCCTGGAATCCTCATCGGCCGGACGGATCCCGGCCACCGACCCGAAGGGCAAGCTCACCGTGGAGGCGCTCGAGAGCGCGGCCACGACCTACAACGAGCCCGGGCTCAAGGCCATCACCACGGACGCCAATACGGTCTTCCCCGAGAACACCCTGGTGGGCCGGCTCCAGGCGGGGCAGCTCGATGTGGGGTTCTTCTACGCCGCCGAGGCCAAGGCCGCCAACATCCCTACCGTCCCGCTCGACGGGCGAAAACTACGCGGCCAATTACACCGTCACCGTGCTGAACCAGGCTCCGCACCAGGCGGGCGCCGAGGCCTTCGTCAACTACCTGCTCGGGCCCGAAGCCAAGCCGGCCCTCAACGCGGACGGTTTCACGCTGGTCACGCCGCCGAAGGTCACCGGCACCGGCGTTCCCGCCGGCCTGCAAAGCATCCTGACGCCGTGACCTGGTAGCGGCCGGGCGGCCCCCGCCTGGCTTGCACCCCCGCCGCACCCGCACGGTCCGAACGGCTGGCTCCGGCGGCCAGCCGCGAGGAGGCCGGCCCGCGGCCTGCCGGTGGTCCAGTAGTGAAGTCCTGACCAGTGGCGTTACAGTCCGTTGGTGGGCATTCGACCGGGCGACGAATCCCCCGGCCCCGAGTCGTACCGGCCTAGGCGATTCGCTTACGCAGCAGCCCAGCCGGTGGGTACCGGGGTGACAAGCCGCCGGCCTCTGCAGTTCCTCGGCGCGCCTGCTGATCCTTTATCTGGCGATCCCGGTCGTGGCCTTCCTGTTGCGGATTGCCTCATCGAACCAGCGCGGCTTCGGTGTCCCGGGCCTCTGGCCGGCTCTGGAGGTGTCGCTCAAGAGCGCCACCATCTCGCTGATCATCAGCACCGCCTTCGGCGTTCCCCTCGCCATGTGCTGGCGCGGGCGCGCGGTCGTCTCGGCACCATTGCCCTGGTTACGGTCCAGCTACCGCTGGCCCTGCCGCCCATCATGAGCGGCATCCTGCTCATCTACCTGATCGGCCCCTACAGCTTCCTCGGGCGGCACTTCGGAGGGCACCTCACCAATTCGCTGACCGGCATCGTCATCGCCCAGACGTTCGTCTCTGCTCCGTTCGTCGTGGTGGCGGCCCGATCCGCATTCCAGACCGTCGATCCCGCCCTGGATGGCCTGGCGGCCACGCTAGGGCACCGACCCCTGGCCCGGTTCTGGCTGATTGATCTCCATATCGCCCTGCCGGGCATACGGGCCGGAATGGTGCTGACCTGGCTGCGCGCCTTCGGCGAATACGGGGCGGTGATCATCGTCGCCTATCACCCCTTCACCCTGCCCGTGTACACCGAATTCCAGTTCTCGTCGACCGGCCTGCCCGCCACCCAGGCGCCGACATTTCTCGCTCTGGGCTTTGCCGCCCTGGCGATCCTGATCACCTATGTGGGGTGGTCGCGCCGGCGGCGCAGGAAGGCCGAACTGGTTGAAGCCGTCGCCCCGCCCAGCGCCACGCCGACGGCTGATGGCATTCGATCTGGACACCACGGTCGGCACCTTTCATCTGAGGTCGCCTATCGGGCCAGCGGTCACCGCATCGCCATCGTTGGACCCTCGGGTTCCGGCAAGTCCATCACCCTGCGAGCCCTGGCCGGGCTGATGCCGGGGCCGGCACCGTCAGGTACGGGGCCGAGGATGTCACCGACGTGGCGCCGGAACGGCGCCGGATCGGCTATGTCCCGCAGGGTCTTGGGTTTGCTTCCGGGGCGCACCGTGTGGCGCCAGGCCAACTTCGCTGTCGATGCCATCCCGGCCCGGGCCGCCTGGTGGCTCCGCACGCTGCACCTCGAGGATCTGGTAGACCGCCTCCCCACCCAGCTGTCGGGCGGGCAACGGCAACGCGGTCAGCCTGGCCCGGGCGCTCAGCCGGGATCCCCAGGTGGTGCTCCTCGACGAGCCGTTCTCGGCTCTCGATTCCCCCGTGCGTCATGAGTTGGTTCGGGAGATGCGTCGCCTGCAGCACCAGGCCGGGCTTTCCACCGTGCTGGTAACCCATGACCCAGAGGAAGCCGCCATGCTCGCCGATGAAATCCTGGTGATCGGAGAGGGGCGGCTGCTTCAGGCCGGGCCGGCCGTCGAGGTATTTCGACGGCCGGCATCGCCAGCCGTCGCCCGCCTGCTGCAGATCGAGAACCTCCTGACGGGCACGGCGATCGGTGGGGGACGCATCGATGTGGGGGGCCACCCTGAGCAGGTCGAACGATCCATCCAGACGGCCACCGAGCTCCCGGCCGGCACGTCGGTCCTCTGGTGCGTGCGCCCCAACCAGATCAGCGTCAGCCGGGACGGCCGCTATCCCGGCCGGATTGTCGATGTCGTCCAGCTGACCACCTCGGTCTCGATAACCGTGCGGTTGGACCACGGCCCGGAGCTCGAGGCCTGGATGGCAAACTTCGACGAGCTCGAGGTTGGAGAGCTCTGCCGCATATCGATCGAACCCGCGGCGGTGGCGGTCTGGGCTGCCCCGGAAGCGTCAATCAGCTTTCCGCCTGTGCCGGCCAGTTGACGACGAGAACCGTCGCGTCGTCGTGGAGCCGCCCTCCGTGGTGGTCGAGAACCGCCTGCGTCAGCAGGCGAACGATGACCCCGAGCGACAGCTGATCGGAAAAATATCGGCCGGCCAGATCCTCCAGCCGGACCGAGCCGAAGTCCCGGAAGGGATGGCCGCGGGCCTCGACGACGCCGTCGGAGTAGAAAAGCACGCTGTCGCCTGGTTCGAGTGAGACTGGAGTGACCTGAGGTTCGCCCGGGCCGATGCCCCACGGCGGCGCGGGCGGGCACTCGATTTGCCCGATGACCTGGCCGTGCCGGATCAACATTGGCCAGGGATGCCCGGCATTGAGAATGGCGAGTGACCCGGTGTCCAGCTCCAGCCGGCACAGCTGTCCGGTGACGAATCCGTCTCCGCCGGTCTCCTGGGCGATTACCGAATCGAGGACGTGATGCATGTGTTCCAGGGTCTGGCCCTCGCGGCGGCTGTGTCGATAGGCGCCGATCGCCAGGCCGGCGATCACCGCCGAATGGACGCCGTGGCCCATGGAGTCCATGATGGTGACGTCCAGCTGGGGTCCGTTGACGGCGTAGTCGAAGCAGTCGCCCCCGACCTCGTAGGCGGGCTCAACCATTCCTGCCGCCGCGATCCGCCGGGTTTGGAGGGTCAAAGGGGGCAGGAGATCCCATTGCATGCTGGCTGCCAGGCTCATCGACTTTCGGCGCCGGCGAAGGTTGTAGACGTCGGTAACCCGGTCGTGGGTCGCCGTGACGTACCCTGCCAACTGCCCCATCTCCTGGCACGCATGCAGGGCGGCATCGTCAACGGTCGGCAACGTCAGCGCCAAAACCCCCGTCGCATCCGATCCCTCCATTATCGGAGCCCAGACCCGGATGCCCTCCTCACGCTCTGCGACCTGTACCTTCCGCTCGATGAAGGCCCGTCCGGCCAGCGACGTCCCGACCTCTTCAGGAGTTACGACGGCGGCGTGAGGTGACCGGTCGGGTAACGGCTCCAGGACTCGCTGTTCGTAGTCGACCAGGTAGACGACCAGGTTGGTGGCGTTCAGATCGGACGCGACCGCGACCATCATCTCGGGAAGGTCGTCGGGATCAGCGAGGCCGAGCGTGCGTGAGAGGTCTAGCTCCACGGAGGGAAACCTACTCAACCAGCCCCGGGGCTACCCTTTCGAGGCCGGCACCACGGGCGGCACGGGCCACGCCAAGAGCCGGTTGCGGTGTGGCGGGCCACCATCTTCGGGGGTGGTTCCTTGAAGATGTGATGGCCTCGAACCGCGCCTACGATCTGGTTGTGCGCGTGGGCTTCGTCGGGGCAGGGGCAATGGGGCGGCCGATGGTGGAACGGCTGTTGGGTGCCGGCCATCAGGTGTCGGTGTTTGCCCGTCGCCCCGAGGTGGCTGAGGCCCTGGGTGAATCGGGGGCGGTGGTTGCCGGCACGGCGGCGGCGGTCGCGGCCAACGCCGAGCTGGTACTGCTGTGCCCGTTTACCGATGGGCAAGTTCACCAGATCGCCGTCGATGACGGATTGCTGGCTGCGATGCCCGGGGGCTCGGTGCTGGGAATTCATACCACCGGCAGCCCCCGAACGGCCGAGGCCCTGGCCCTGGCCGCGCCTGATGCGGTTGGCGTCATCGATGCTCCGGTGAGCGGAAGCCCGGCGAGCGTGGCCGCGGGAGAGATCACGTTGTTCGTCGGCGGAGCCGTCGGCCACGTCGAACGGGCGAGGCCAGCCCTGGCCTCGTACGGCAATCCCATATGGCACGCCGGACCCCTGGGCAGCGGGCAGGCCCTGAAGCTCGTCAACAATGCCCTGTTCGCGGCCCACCTCCAGTTGGCGTCCGAGACCTCGAGGATCGTCACCGAACTGGGCCTGGATCCGATCAAATCGGCCGGGGCCCTTGAGCACGGTAGCGGGGCGAGCCGGGCGATTTCGATACTCGGTGGCCGCCGCGAGATGGGCACCCTGCGGACGTTCCTGGATAAGGACGTCAACGTGCTCCGGGCTGTCTGCGCGGAGCTGCAGCTCGATCTGGGGCTCCTGGCCGCGACCAACGCAGCCGGACCAGAGCCCTTTGGAGACACCACGGCGCCCCACTGAGGGGGTCCCGACTGCTCCTCGCCTGCGACAAGGTCAAGGCGGTGCCGCGGTGCCCGCTGGCGCCCTCTTACTGGTTGCAGGCCCGGCGGCACCGGGAGCGGAAGGTGCGATCCGGTCTCACACGAATCCGAGTGCGGTGGCTCGTTTGATGGCCGCTCTCCGGGAGCTTACGCCAAGCTTCATGTAGCTGTGGCGGAGGTGGGTCTTGACGGTGTTGAGCGACAGTTGCATGTCGTGAGCAATGTCCGCATAGGTCAAAAGCTGGGGCAGCTTCCGGAGCACCTTGATTTCTGCGTCGGTAAGCGGGTCGGCGAGGTGGCCCGGCTGCGGTCGGGTGGCGTGGAGTTGCCGGGCCTGGACTGCGGCCGCCATGAGGGCGGCCAGATGTTCGGTGCGGGGATAACTCTCGGACCCGGAGATGAGGTGGTCCACCAGCAGCGGAGCGGTGTCCAGCACCGTCTGGATGAAGCCGTGGCGGTCCACCACCTGGACGGCGTCTCTGACGAGGCGGGGTGCGTGCGGAGACTGCTGCAGCAAAGCGATGTCGGCTCGCAGCACCTGCAGTTCCACCGCGGATCGAACCGTGGCCGGCTGGTCGGGAAGCTCGGTCAGGAGCTCGCCAGCGCGTTTCGCGTCCTGGGCGCGCACCGCGATACTTGCCCGGGTGATGATGCGACGATCTTCGGGGAGGCGCTCGGCGATGTGGCTGGCGCCGCTGTGATCACCGAGGGCCAGGCGTATCCGGGCTTCCAGTTCGTCGGCTTCGGCCAGGACGACGGCGCCGTCACTGTGCAGGGCAGCGCGGGCCGCGGGCAGAGAGGCGAGCGCCTCATCCAGGTTGCCGGCCGCCGCCCAGATGTGGGCCCGGTCGAGCTGGGCGAGATAATCGAACATCGGACGCCCCCGGACCACGCTTCCCAGGATGTGCTCGGTCATCTCGGCGGCGGTGACCAGATCGCGGTGCTCCAGGGCCAGGAGAGCCAGGGTGCGAAGCGGATTGAAGACAAAAAAGTGGCGATCGAAGCCAAGGCGTCGCGCTCGAGGCGAGGGCGTCAGCGGCCCAGGCCCGGGCCTCGGACAGCGAGCCCTGGGCCCATGCCACCTGGCTCCGAATTCCGGTGCAAAGCACGTCACGGGCCGCCGGTGGGGTCACCGTGGATGCAGTCACTTCATCAACCAGAGCCAGCGCTTCGGCGTAGTTGCCGAGGTAGAGGTGGCAATACATGGCTACACCTTTGAGGCCGACCAGCCACACTTCCAGCCCGGCGGTTTCGCCGATGATCTGGTAGGCCTGATCTTGTGCCGCTAAGGCCAGATCCGCCTGACCGACAACCTGGTGATACATGGAACTGACCGCTGCGTATCGCACCGCCAGCTCTGGCTGTTCTTGAGGGTCGATCGTGGTCAGCCGGGCCAGGGCGAAAGCTCGGGCCCCAGGCTCGAATGCGCCCCGCAACAACAGTTCGGCCGCCAGAGGCACCAGGATCTCGGGAGCACCGGCAAAGTCATCTGGCTGTATATCGCCGAGGGTGCTGCCCAACGCGGGGTCGGTGGCGAACTCGACGATGACTCCTTCGCTCAGCAGCCGGAAGGCTGTGGTCGCATCCCCGGCTTCGAGCAGATGTCGGGTTGCCGGACCTATCCGACCGATGTCGGCCAGGTAGGTGGCGGCGCGTTCGTGTAGTTGCCGCTCCACCTCCGGGTCGCGAGCGCGCACCTCGGCCCGGAGAACGTCCCTGATCAGCTGGTGGTAGCGGTAGGTTTGGGCCTCCTCGTCTAGCAGGGTCACGAACAGGTGGTCCCGGTAGATTTGACCGAGCAGCTCCGCAGATCCCTGGCCGCACAGGGCCGTGCACACCGACGGCGATAGTTCGTCCAGGATGGAGGTGGCCAGCATGAACTCGACAACGGCCGGGGGCTGGCGGTAGAGAACCTCGTCGAGAAAGTAGCCAGCCACGGTGTGGCGGCGGAGCTCGACGCTCTCGGCGCGGTTGCCGGGATCGGTCTGGTGCTGGATCGAGAGGGCCGCCATCTGCAACCCTGCCACCCAGCCCTCACTCCGCTGTTGCACCAGTCCGAGCTCCCGATCGTTGAGCTGCAATCCGAACCGCGACAGAAAGACCCTGATCTCCTCATCCGAAAAGGACAGATCTCGTTCCCGTATCTCCACCAGTTCTTCGCTGGCTCGCATGCGGTGCAGCCGCAAAGAGGGATCCACCCGGGTGGCCACGACCATCTGGAGCGCGGGCGGGCGGTACTCCAGCAACAACGACAGCACGTCGACTCCGGCCCCGCCGGTCAAATGGAAGTCGTCTATAACCAGCACCAGGGGCGCCTCGGGGCCCTCGAGGTCATCGGCCAAGGCGGCAATCACGTCGGCGGATACTTCACCATCGAGGGTCAACAGTTGACGGGCGTCCTCCCCCAGATGCTGTTGGCCGGCTGTTCGTCGGAACGCTTCGATGATCCCGGAGACAAAGCGAACCGGATCCGCGTCAGCTGCATCGCAACTCAGCCAGGCCGACCGGTGTTCTGGCCGGGCCGCCAACCAATCGGCGAGAAGCACGGTCTTGCCGGCCCCGGCAGAGGCGACCACCAGGGTGAGCCGGGCCTGTTCCGCCTGGTCCAGCCGGTCAAGCAACCTGCCGCGATGGACGAGGTGGGTTGCAGCCCTGGGCGCGGAGAACTTCGACGACGGTAACCGTGGACTTCGCAGTCTGGTCCCGGTCTTCGTCATCTCCGCCATGTCCGGTCGTCCTCCTGCCAGCTGTTCTGCCTCGGCCGTCCCCGCTACCTGTCCGCAGCAGCGCGGCGGTGGGTGCTGCTGCGGGGGTGTTTCCAACCTATCTCACCTGGCGAGGGTGAGGAGCATAACCCCGGCCGGGGTCCGGCTCAGACCCGCCGCAAGATAGTTAAGGAGGTACTTGACTATTGGGTAGTAAGCACCCCATACTTAAGGGTGTGGTTAACCAGGCCGTGGATCTCGACAGGGTTTTCCAGGCCCTCTCCGACCCCACCCGCAGGATGATCGTCGAACGCCTGGCACGGGGCCCGGCCTCGGTGACGGTGCTGGCCCAGCCGCTGGCTATGTCCCTGCCGGCGGTCATGCAGCACCTGCAGGTGCTGGAAGGTTGCTCGCTGGTGGCATCGGAGAAGGTTGGCCGGGTCCGCACCTGCCACATCGAAGCGGCCGTGTTGCGGCAGGTGGAGGAGTGGGTCCGTGACCAACGGACGGTCTGGGAGCGACGTCTCGACCAGCTTGGCGAGTACCTCGGCGAAGGACGGCAAGAGGGACAACAGGGAGGAAGTTGATCGTGAGCGAGCATCCCGTGGTTCATTCCACGTTCACTATTGAACGTAGCTACCAGGCCACCCTGGATCGCGTGTTTGGCGCCTGGGCCATACCAGAGGAAAAGGCGAAGTGGTTCGCCACTCCGGACGCCGAACACCAGCTTGATTTCCGGGTCGGCGGCTGCGAGATGGCCCGGGCCACGAACGGCGAGGGGGCGATGGTGACATTCGAGTCCACCTACCACGACATCGTTCCACAGGCTCGCATTGTCTTCAGTTCCAGGCTTTCGGTCCAGGGGAAGCTTGCCACGGTGTCCATTACCACCGTGGAGATCTCGGCGGCCGGGGAAATGACGAAGCTGGTGTTGACCGAGCAGGGAACCTTCCTGGACGGGCTGGAACAGCCCGACTGGCGAGAGGAAGGGACCGGGCAGCAGCTCGACGCCCTCGGAGCGCAGCTCAAATAGGAAGACGCTTGTCAATCCAGACCGGCGGGGTGGGGATCGGCCGGGTGGCTTTGGGCCGGCTGCTCGGGCCCTGCTGTGGTGGCCCAGGTCATCGCCTGGGCCATGGTCTCGAAGATCGGAGCCGTTTCTAGCTCGTCGAAGACGCCGGCCCGGCGAGCCATATCGAGGGCCGGGTCGTGGAAGTGGGCGAAGCCGATCAGGATGTGGTTGTGGTGGAGGTCGTGGACCAGCTTGGCCAGTTTCTCGCTGCTGGTGATATCGAGTTCGTCATTGGCATCCAGGTCAATAATCACACAGCGAATCTGTTCGGGCGAAGAGGCCAGGAGGGATTCCACCGTGTCCTGGACCGATTGGGCGTTGACGTAGTAGACGGTGCCGTCGGGACGCACGATCAGGACGCCGGGGGTGGCTTGGGCGGTGGGATGTCGGTTGAGGTCCACGAAAGCGCCCGAAACGGTGGGGTCGGCACCGAGGACGGAAATGGGGATGCGGCTGTCCCGGTAGACCACCAGAAGTATCGACAGAACCACCCCGATGATCAGTCCGGGGAGCACGTCCAGGATGACGACTCCGGACAGAGTGAGCATGCCCAGCCAGAACTCGCGGCGCACGAGCCGGTAATAACGCCGCATCTCTCCCACCTTCATGAGATGGGAGACGGCGTGGATGATCAAGGCGGCGAGCACCGCCTCGGGCAGGTCTTTGAACAAAGGGGTGAGCGCGATCACCGTAATGAGGCTCAACACCGCGGCCACTACCGAAGAGAGCTCAGAGCGGGCACCGGCGCCGTCGTTGACGGCAGTCTGTGAGAGGCTGCCCCCGCAGGCCAGCCCGCCCAAAAAGCCGGAACCGATGTTGGCCAGACCCAGGGCGATCATTTCCTGGCTGGAGTCGAGCCGGTAGCCATGCTTGTCGGCGAAGGTCTGACCTGCGCCCAGGGCTTCGCTGAAGATAACCAGCATCATGCCCACCGCGCTCGGTAGCAGGACCCACAACTGGGACACCGTGATGTGCTCGCTGACGATTGATGGCAGGCCGGAAGGGATCTTGCCAACCGTGTCCACGCCGTGGTCGGACAGGTGGGCGGCCGCGCTGATGGCGATCCCCGCCACCAGGACCACCAGACCGCCAGGGACGCGGGGAACGTACCGCTCCAGGACGAACAGCAGGATCAGGGCGGCGGCCCCGACCACGAAGGTGGTCAGGCTGGTCTGGCCCAGGTTGTTGATCACATGGGCCAGCTGGCGGATGGTGTCGCCCTCGCCCTTTTTCAACCCGAACAGTTTCGGGAGCTGGCTGACCGTGACGAAGATGGCCAATCCAAACACGAATCCTTCCATCACCGGCCGGGACAGGAACGCGGTGATGAACCCCAGGCGCAGCAGCCCGGCGGCCACGAAGATGAGGCCGGTGATCACGATGAACCCCGAGGCCACCACCATGTACTGGTGCGGGTCATGGAAGCCCAGCGCGGTCACCGCCGAGAAGACCAGGACAGCCGAAGCCGACGTGCCCGCCACTACCAATTGGCGGCTGGTGCCGAAGATGGCGTAGAGGCCCAGCGAGGCGAGCAGGGTATACAGACCGGCCTGCGGAGGGAGGCCGGCAAGCCCCGCATAGGCGATCATCTCCGGGATCAACAATCCCCAGATGGTCGCCCCGGCGATGACATCGATGGGCAGCTCGGACCAGCGGTAGCGGGGCAGCCATTCAACGATGGGAACGAAGCGGGCCACCTGCCGGGTGATCGGCGTCCGGTCCGACGGGGCGGGTTGGTGCTGACTCATCTGGCCACCTGTCCTCGGCTGGATCCCTCGGGTTGCTCATCGTAACGGCGCGGCGCGGCGCGCCCAGAACCACGACGGCGATTCGCTTGCGCCCCCCCGCAGTCAGGTGCAGTCAGATTCCAGTGCCCGCCGAGGCCTTCTCGCCTGCTCGCGCGCCTGCTCGTTCGGCCTTCAGGGCAACGCGGTAAGTGGATGGACCTGCCGTCAGGGAGGTGATCCCTCAGACAAATGCAGGTGCGACACCAGCCAGCCGTACCTGATGAGCTGCTTCTGCTGCCAGCACTCCTGCACCTGGCCCTTGCCGAACAGCAGGACGTCTTAAAGGCGGCACTCAGGCCCATCGGGTATGCGCCCTTTGTCGGTCAGTTGAAGCGCGGTTCCTTCAGATTGGTAGCAGAAGGGTCTTGGCCATGGTCTCCCGGGCTTCGATGGCGCTGTGAGCCTTCGACGCTTCTGAAAGGGAAAAGGTCTGGCCTATCAATGGCGAGACCAGTCCGCCACGGATCTCATCGATGATGCCGTTCATCAACCTGGGCCGGTCAGCAGCGGCGTACTGCAGGTCAGCGATCGTCGCCACGGCAACGTCCCGACGGTGGGCTTCGTTCGGGTCGATCGACGCGAATGAACCGCTTGGCGTGCCATGGGCGGAGAACCGCCCACCGTCAGCGACCAGCCCGAAGGCCTCCGTGCCGAGCCGGCCGCCGACACCATCGAGGATGACGGTCGGCCGGATTCCTCCCGTGGCGTCGAGGACGGCTTTGACCCAATCGGGCTCGCCGTAGTCGACGGTAGCCTGCGCACCTGCTGAGTCCACGGCTGCCCGTTTGCCTGATCCTCCGGCGGCACCGACCACTGCCGCACCACGGGCCGTCGCCAGCTGCACCAGCAGGATTCCCATTCCGCCGGCGGCGCCGAGCACCAGAACGCGGTCTCCGGCTTCGACCCCGCAGATCTCGAGAACCCGCAACGCGGTGGTCCCGTCGTGGAGGACCGCGGTGGCCTCGAGCAGGTCGACCGGGTCGGGCACCGGGACGATCGCATCCAGGTCGGCGGTAGCAAGTTCGGCATAACCGCCGGTTCCGCCCGCGCCGCCCGTATGGGCGATTACTCGTTGGCCCACCCAGCTCGGATCGGACTCCCTACCTACGGCGACGACCGTGCCGCCTACTCCGTTGCCCGGGACGTAGGGCGGTCGAATCGGGAAGTAGCTGACTCCCCGGCCAGAGCGAATCATGGTGTCGACGAACAGCACGTCGCTGGCCGAAGTCGCAACCAACGCCTGAGCGGGCCCCGGAGTCGGATCAGGGAGCTCGCGTAGCTGCAGAACGTCGGGATTGCCGAAGCGGGCCACTTCGATGACGCGCATCGATCAGGCCACCCCGCCCAGGCTCCCGGGGACCACATTGCGTGCCTCGAGGCCGGGATGATCTGCGTCGATGTTGAACGGGAGAACCCGGGTCGGGTGGATGCGGATGATCTCCGACGCCAGGTGGCCGTCCGGGTCGTGGTTACCGACCGCGGCCTCGGCGGCCCCACGAATCTCGAGAAAATGGGCGCCCTGTATCGACGGCTCGGTTACTTCGTCCACGACGAAAGCCACATTGGGATTGGCTTTGATGTTGCGATACTTGGCGCTATTGCCCATGTTGAAGCCGGCAATATCGATCGTACCCAGTTCCTGGTTGTAGGTGAACCCCACCGGTTTGACCTGGGGGATTCCGTCCGGTCCGATGGTGGCGAGGTGGCCACGCGCTTGGCGGGAGAGGAACCGCGCTTCTGAATCGGTGAGTGCCATACGGAGCAATCTAGAACCTCAGGTAAGGTTGAGGTCAAGGACATATCCGATGCAGAGGCCGGATGGCGCGGCGGCAGGGGGCGAAGCGTAATAGCCTGACCCAAATCTCACTCCACAAGGGAAAAAGGAGAAAGGGCTGATGGCCGCGCCGATCACGTGCTTGAGCATGAACCACCTCAACGCCGTCGTAGACGACTATGACGAGAGTGTCACCCGATTCACCGAGCTGTACGGGGCGCAGGTGATCATGGACATGCGGCGGGACGAGTGGCATGCCTGTTTGATCGTCTTCGGTGGAGCCGTGATCTTCGAGCTGTTCGCTCCCCACGACGACCTCCTCCACGCCCGGTTCGGCCCGTATTACGTCGGCGTGGAGTATCAGGTGACCGACGTGGAGGCGGCCCGGCAGGCCATCATCGCTCTCGGCGGCCGGGTGCTTCGTGAGCTGGGTGTCGCCTTCCACGCCCACCCGGCCGAGTGCTACGGGGTGGCTTGGGAGTTCTATGGCGAGAGCTTCCATGCCGTCCCACCACCGACCCCGTACCTCGAGCCCATTCGCCCCGTCTCCTACTGGGCCGATGGGCACCCCCTCGGATGCATCGGTCTCAAGCGCTACAGCCTGGCCGTGGAGGACCTTGACGCGGCCCGGGGCTTCCTCGAAGGAGTGGTCAACGGAGCCTTTCTCTACGAAGCCGACCGCCCTGCCATCGGGGCCAGGGCGGTCGGGGTGACCCTTGCCGACACCGTCGTGGAGCTGCTGGCCCCGACCGGCGAGGGCGTGATCCGCCGCCACGTGGCTCGGTGGGGGGATGGAATCCGCTCGACGGTGTTCCAGGTAAAGGACCTGAAGGGGGCTCGCGCCTACTTCCGGGCCAAGGGTGTAGAGCTGATCGCTGGGGACGCCCCCGATACTCTGGCCATCCGGCCCGAGGACAACTGCGGCATCCTCTTCGAGTTCTGCGAGTGACGATCACCGGACTTCCGGCTCAGAGGGCCGGGGATCAGGGATTCGGCTGTGGCGATCGGCTCGTAGGGGTGTTCTTCGATGCGTTGATGGCGCCGATTGGGTCGATTGGTTGGTGGCCGCTGATCCGGCCACCCACAACTCGGGTCGCTAGTGGTGGCCCGTAACACTCTGCGTTAAGAATGCACGGAACATCATTGAATATCTTTCAGAAGCCATCAGGGACTGGGCGGCGCCCAAAGACGACTGGTAACGAGAACAACACTAAGAACCACGCTGAAGTAGTCCGGAAAGCCGGCCAGGAACTCTTGCACCTGATTCTGTGGCGATGCGGCATCGCGTCCCCAGGAACGGCACCATGCACGAGGTCGACCACGCCGCTGAGCAGGCTTCATGAGATCTCGATGACAGGGCGCACACCCAGCGAGTTGTCCAGGCGCCTCAGTCGCCGTCACGAGTTCGCGGAGGTGTGCTCTCGCATCCCTGGAGGTAGCGCCGCGTGACGTCTTCTGGATCTCCCTGGCTTGGCGCAGGCCAGGGCCGAAATGGCCAGCGCGCCGCCAAGTCATCGGGGCGGCGGTTGACTCTCGTTGAACGCGGTCGGCACGAGGACCAGCGGCACGCGGGTGGTCCGGGCGCAGGCCCGGATCTCCCTACCGGCGATCAATTCGACGAGATTCCCTCGCTCGGAGGCGCCGAGCACAAGCAGCTCGGCGTCGCTGCTAGCGCCGACGAGCACCTGTGCCGTCGGACCCCCGACGACCGCGGCGTCGACCTGGACACCGGCTTCCTCGTGGGCGGCGACGATCTGGTGAAGCTCATCGAGGAGCCGGCCCTGTTCGACCGGTCGGCCCGTAACGTCCGGCCGAGCCCGAAAGGCCCTGACGGCGCGAACCGGTTGATGCCGGATAGCCCCTTCTTCAACTGCCCATCGCAGGGCCGCCAGACTTCCGTCGCTGCCGTCCACCCCGACGACGAGACCCCCGTCGCTGGGCCGCACATGGTCCGGGGAGACCAGGACTAAAGGGCAGCGAGCGTGGCGGGTGAGCGCGGTCGTCGCCACCCCTACCAGCGCGTCGTGGAGGACCCCGTGTGGATGGTTGCCCACCACGGTAAGAACCGCGTGCGTCGCCGCGGCCTCGAACTCCAACTCGGAGAACGGTGGGCCTGCCCGCGTTTGGAGACGCACCGGGATGGCGCCGGCACCGCCGACACGAACAAGCGACGCCTCGAGCAGATGGCGGGCGTCGCTATCCGTGAGCCCATCCAACCCTACGTGCGCCATCTCGGCGATCTGGATCGACCACACAACAAACGCCTCGACCTGCGCCTCGCGAACGTGGGCCTCCGGCAAGGCCCAGGCCAGAGCGGCGTCTCCCGCGGGCGTCCCGTCGACACCGACCAAGACGGTGGATACGAGGGGGCCTCGGGCGTAGTCAGTCATGGTCACATCCTCTCAGCCCCCAATGTCCCAGCACGAGTTCGAGCCCATCAGCGACAGTGAGGAGATGCGCCGGCACCTCGTCGACGACCACCACTGGCCGGCGGGCGCCCCGTACGACGTCACCGTCGCCGACTTTCAATCACTCCACCGCGAGTACCACTACAACCCGGCGGCCGGCGTCACCCGCACCCGCCAGATCCTCGGAATGCCCGACGAAGAGCCACAGGAGAACGAATGACCCCGACCTCGCAATCGTATCGAGGCACCTGGCGTAGGCTCGAAGCTCATGACGTGCGATCACGGACAAGGCGTGTTGTACTCGTCCTGGTCGAGCGCCTCCTCGTCGGCATACACGCGGCGACGAGCCGGGCGACCGAATGGCGCCACAGACCCAGGACTTTGCGCTCAAGCGGGACCCTGGGCCGCGTCGGCTCGGCCGCCGATCGGAAACCCGAGCTTGCCACGAAGGACGCACTGTTTGAAGGATGCGGGACCAATGGCGAAGACATTGCCTATGGGGCAGGAGCCCGCTTCCGCACGCCGGCCTGTCGCCGGAGTCGCCGACGGTCGGCCTGGGTGAGCCCACCCCACGTACCGTCCAGAGACGCGTCCTGATGCAGGGCCCACGCCCCGCAGGCGCCGCACACCGGGCAACCGGCACAGATCTGTTTCGCGGTCTCGCAGCGGTCACCTTCACAAGCGAACCAGTCCCCTTCGGGATGCTCACGGCAGGCGGCCTGGCGATGCCATGCGGGGCGACCACGGTTCAGCAGGTCGAACACGTCGAGCAGGTTGCCAATGGTTGACCCGCCGCCGTCCCATGGCCGCCCGACCAAAACTGCCATTTCGTAGATACCGGCCACCACACTCACCCTTCGTCACTTCGTCTCGTGCGGCAGGGTCTAGGCGGCGCTGATAGCAAACGGTACACCCAGGGGGCAGCGAAGAAGGCCGAACGCGGTTTTTTCGTCGGAGGCCAGCTCGGAGCGCGGCAAGCCCACCAGGGTGGGCCGGCTGTGCGGCAGCGGCGTCGGTGACCCGACTCGTCGCTCCAACGACGTGGCTCCCCGCGGGATCCGCCGAGGTTGTCGTTGCGGGGCAGGAGCTGAGGCCGCGTCAAGTGTTTCAGTCGGCCGTCGTTTGCGGACGGGTACCGCGAGGTGTACCGTCAAGGCGACGCGGATTGCGTGCCCGCACCGTGTTGGACCGTGCCGCTAGCGCCGGCGCTCTCCCGGGAGCGTTGCTCCGGCCCTTGGTAGCGCAGCAAGCGTTGCGTTACCGATCACGGAGGTTGACGTGTCCCTAACGGGGTTTTGCCAGCACGGGGTAAGGTCGGGACTACTTTCACGACGCCGGCCGTGTGCAGGCGGGGTCCGCGCCCGGATATCGCCTTGGGGGGCGAAGCGGGGGCGACCTGGCTCGGACAGCGCTTCGACACGCTTTCGGCTATCGACGCCCAACTCCCGCCGCCGGCCCTACACGGCTTTCACTGACGCTGCCGCAGGCCCGGAGTGTCCATGAACGAGCTCGATAGGACCATGGGCGTTTCACCATATGGCTCGGGGCGGCGACGGATGCACCGCTCGCCACCATGACGATTCTCGAGGCCACGAGCGCGGTGGACACCGCACCGGCGGCGAACGCAGTTTCCTCGGCTGGCCAGCAACCCCTCAGCGCAGCGGCCGCCCTCGCCTGGAGCAAGAACGCGACCGACCCGCTCATCGTGGTGAGGATGGACCGGCCTGCCACCTCCTTCGCCGACGCAGGGAGCGCTACCCGCAAGCGGCGCATGGCGGAAGATCAGGCTCCTCTGGTCTCGGAACTGCGTGACACCGGTGCGACCAGTATCTCTACCGACCAGCTCGTTCATGCCATCTCGGTGACCGTCAGGGCGGCTGCGCCAGCCCGGCTCACGGCTAACCCTGAAGTAAGGGCCGTGATCCCCGACCTCAAGCGCGCAATCGGTGAGCGCTCCGCTGCCCGCCGGTGCTCCGGTGCATGTGCTGACGGCCCGAGGCGTTGGCCTGAAGGTGGGGGCCGAGGAGGGCATGGTGCTGGAGGCCAACGTTTTTGAGAACAAGGAGGATCAGCCGTGATCGCCGTCATCGTCGCTGTTGCTGTCATCGTCGTGGCTCTGCTGGCCGGGGCCGCCGCGGCGGTAAAGATCGTGCGCGAGTACCAGCGGGTGGTGGTCTTCCGCCTGGGCCGATCCAGCGGGGCCCGGGGTCCCGGACTGGTGGTGATCAACCCCGTCACCGACCGGGTCACCCTGGTCGACCTGCGCGAGCAGTTCCTCGAGGTGCCCCACCAGGCGGCCATCACCAAGGACAACGCCTCCATCGCCATCGACTTCATCATCTTCACCAAGGTGTTCGACCCGGTCATGTCGGTCCTGGCCGTCAGAGACTTCCGCGGCGCGGCCCTCAACGTCGCCGCCACCACGCTGCGGGCGGTCGTGGGTGACATGAGCCTGGACGAAGTGCTGTCCAAGCGAGAGGACATGAACAACACCCTGCGCCTCAGGCTCGACGATGTCACCGAGCGTTGGGGGGTCAAAGTGACCAACGTCGAGGTCCGAGAGATCAATCCGCCCCCGGGCGTGCTCGAGGCCATGACCCGGCAAATGTCGGCAGAGCGGACCCGCCGGGCGGTGGTCACCGAGGCGGAAGGCACCAAACAGGCGGCCATCACCGTGGCCGAGGGCCAGAAGCAGTCGGCCATTCTGGCTGCTGAGGGCGACCGGCAGGCGGCCATCGTGCAGGCCGAAGGGTTCGCGCTGGCGTTGGAGCAGATCTACCAGTCGGCCAAGGGACTCGATCCCAATACCATGACCCTCCAATACTTCGACGCCCTCAAAAAGCTGGGCGCCTCGCCCGCGACCAAGTTCGTGGTGCCCATGGAGCTGACCGGACTGCTGGCCGGCATGGCCGGGTCGTTGGGCCAGTCCGTCGCCAACGGCACTACCGTGACCAACGCCAAGGCCGCCAACGGCAACAGTACCGCTGCAGCCTGAGGGTGCCTCACCATGAGACACCACCAAACACGTCTGACCCTGCACTCCACAGGAGCATCGGGCGCAGCCAAGTTGCCTGGCTGACTAACGCCTGACGGTACAGCCCAAGTGGCCGCACCCGGCACCCCTGCAGCGGATTCGAGCGGAGTGGAAGCCGAGCAGACAACATACCGTGGAGGTGCTCAACCCCCCGGGGATGACCGGTCACGGAAGGGACAGGCGACAGGTCCTGCGACCGTCTCGATACGGCGGGCGCGTCACCCGGCAGGTCCTCGATGACGACGCCCACCATGCAACTACCGTTGCCTGCACGGGATCGCGGGTGACAACTGAGCGCGGCAGCCAGGCAGGATGGAGGCATGACAACCTGGGAGTACCTGATTGTGGACCTTCCTAGCTTCAAGCCCTCTACCCATGCGCCCGGCGCCTCTGCCGCGGTTCATGCCCTCAACGAGGAAGGTCAGAGGGGCTGGGAGGCCGTCGGGATGACCCCGCTGGGCGACGGACAGATCGCTGTGCTGCTCAAGAGACCCCGCCAGGAGTAGAAGCGCGTCGGGTGGGCGCTGCGATCAACACCGAGGCATGAAAACCACCGCTCTTCACGACACTTCGAGCTGGCCGGATATCAGACGGACCCCTCGTAAAGGAGTCCAATCTGGCCGACCGCTACGAGGAGCGCGAGCGCTCACGGGGGCGACGGCATCGGGATGAGCCCGTACCTCGTTCTGCACGCGTGCGGTCGCTTCCTTGCACACGCCGGCGCTTCGGTGCAGCGACCGTAGAAGGTTGTGGGACGGAAGGCTGATCGACCCTTCTAGTGACGGACGCGAGCCCTGGGTTTCTCGCTCCAATCTGATGAAAGTGGATCTCATGGTCGCGTACCGCGGTCTAGGCCTTGACCGGCTCGCTCACCAGGCCGAAGCTGACGGCGCCGGACCAGATCGCTCTTGCCATGCTTCCCTCTCGACCCCGATTTCCGTGGACAGCGCCGCTTATCTCGAACTTCCTGTAGATGTGACGGGTCTTGTCGGACCTGAGGCGGTCTGGGAGGCCTGGAAGCGCTGTCCGTGAGCCCGGGTGGCAACTCGATGGCGGCCGTGGCTTCGGGGCGTTACCGCTTGAATTGGACTTGCCGGGAGACGACCTTGGCGGCCAGGCGAGCCACGGTGGTGTTATCGGCCATGGCCCGGGCCCGCAGCCGGACCAGGGCCTCGCCGACGTTTATGTCGAGTTGCACCGAGACCATCCCCGAGGCCTGGTGGATCTCGGCCCGGTAGGCGCCGGCATCGCCTAGCTCGTCGGCGAGGACGCCATCGGGGAGCCCCGACTGCATGGCCAGGAGGGCCAGGGTGACGATCTCGGCCATGACCAGAGCGTCGGCGTAGGTGTCGTCGCCGAGCGGTCCGGCCCGGTCTTGATAGAGGGTAAGCGCTCCTAGGCGGGCCGCGCCGACTTGGAGCGGGAAGGCGAACACGGCCCGATTCCCTGCCTCGACGGCCGGCCCGGTGAACCCGAGCCAACCGGCGGGGGACCGAGCTACCAGGTCGCTCTGGATGATCGGAACCCCCTGCCGGTGGGCGTCGAAGCCGGGGCCGACCCCGACCATGAACTGGAGCTCCTCGAGGTACTCGGTTTCCGCGCTCGAAGTGTAGGTAGCCAAAGGCGTACCCTCGTCGTCCATCAGCGCCAGGCCCGCACCGCTCACGGCCAGGACCTCCGCGCAGGCCGTACACAATCCCATCGGAGTGGGCTCCGTGCCCTGCCGGGCGGCTAAGGCCGTCGTGATCCGCAACCAACGTTCCTGCCCTACTTCCACGGCTACCTCGGCGACCCTGCGACGTCCGTACCCGTCTCGCTACCAAGGACCGGAGCAGCTGCGACTCGCCCGCCCGAGGACCGGGGCCGTCGACGACGGGCAACGTTTTCAGCATACAGCCAGTTCTGGCATCCAAATCGAGGCCGCGAACCGGAGAAGATCACCGACTCCTTCACGGCCCGACTGCCGGGCGGGACTACCTCCGCTACCCGGGTCCGGCCTGGCGGCCAGATCGGCCCAGGTCGGCGAGGACCCCATCGGGCAGTGTCCTCGCCACCACCCCCCTGGCCACGTCGGTCAACTTGAGGTTGTGGTCGCGGGCGTAGCCCCGCAACCGGGAGAACGCCTCATCCGTGCCAATCTGGGCCCGCTCCGAGATCGCCCCTTTGGCCTGCTCGATCGCGACCCGGCTGTTCAGCGCACCCTGCAGCTGCCCGGTCATTCGCTGCGAGTCCTGGGCGGCCTCGTTGTGCAGCAGGGCCAGGCTGGCCGCGTGCGCCAGCGCCTGAGCGACCACCACATCCGCGCCCGCCAGCGGCCGCGGCGTGGCCATGAACAGGTTGAGGGTGCCCAGCACCTGGGAGCGGACCCGCATCGGAAACGCGTGCACCGACGGAAGCCCGGCGGTCATAGCCATCTCCCCGAACCGATGCCAGGGGCTGCCCGCCCCCAGGTCGGCGTGCACGACCGGCGCGCCAGAGCGGAACGCGTCCAGGCACGGGCCCTGCTCATTTTGGATCTGGAACAACTCCAACAGGTTCGCATCCTCGCTCGATGCCGCCATCACTTGCAGATCGCCCCGGGCGTTGACGACCATGATCCCCGTCGCCGCCGCATCGAGCAGTTCTACGCAGCGATCGCTCAACATGGTCAACAGCTCAACCACGTCGAAATCCTCCACCAGGGTGTCGGCCAGCTGCACGAACGTGGCGGCCAGTAGTTCTTCTCGGGTGGCCATGGCCCACCCCCTTCCAGCCACACACTCTACGACTCCCGGGACCCGGCCCACGACTCGCGACCGCAGCCACCCCTCAAGCCCGCCAAAGTCCCGTTCGGACCCCTCAGCTCCAAGGCATATCCGTGCTGCCGCGGTGCCGACGCCACGATCCTCTTCCCCCGGCTCCCCGGCCCCGCCGGGCATGACCACGGTCAGCGTCGCCCCGGCGCTCTGGGCGGTGGACGGCGGTGGCGGTGCCAGCCGACCAGGCTGTCTTGGCGGTATCGGAGGCCTGCTGTCGACCCAGAACGCTCGGATCACGGTTTGGGCGCTGGCCAGGTGGGTCGGGCATGGTCGGGAAGAGGTGGAGCTCGATCTGGCAGCTGAGACCCCGAGCATCAGGCTGGTGAACCGGCCGCCGGAGACGCTGCGAGCGGTGATGACCTGGAGCTGGGCGAAGCTCATCCCGCTATCGGCTGCGACAATGGGCCTGCCCTCGTGGTTGAGAGCGAAGCTACGGCCCAGAAGAGCCGCGTCTGTCCCCGTCGCGCCCACCACCCGGCGAGCCACCCGGAGCATCTTCGGAACCAACTGCAGATGGTAGTCATGCACCCTTACAGTCGCTCCCGGCGCCGCGGCGTCGGCCACAGCGCGCAAGAAACGATCGATGACCGACACGTAGCGTTGGGGTTGTTGATGCTGAACCCGGCGTCTCGAAGGCCGTCTTTGAAGTCCAATGTTGACCCGGTCAGCAGGTTGGCGCTGGTCGGGTCGACGACGACTTTGACGCCGCCGTACGCCGATAGCACATCGTCTGCGGCCAGGTCTGAGTCGAAGAACATCTCGTAGCTGAATCCGGAGCATCCGCCGGGTCGTACGGCGACTCGGCGGGCCAGATCGGGGTTGCCCTCCTGTTGGATCAGCTCGGCGATCTTGGCGGTGGCGTTGTCGGTAAGAGCGAACGTGCCTTCGGTCTGGGTGCTGCTCATGAAGCCTCCCCGGAGAACGGGTCGAAGAACGTGGCCACCTTGGACGAGTGGTCCTGGCGGAAGGCCGTTCCGCTGGACACTGGACGGGATCGCCGAGATGGGGTGTTTAGCTCCGGCCCACCTGTATCGCGGCAAATCTCACTGGCGCTAGGACTCGATGAAGATGCATTCGCCTGGGCATTCCTCGGAGGCTTCGGTGACAGCGTTCTCCAAGTCGGAGGGGACTTGGGCCATTCCCGCGGCACCGCCGGGGTCTGATTTCACGTCGGTGGCCTCTTTGACGTAGGCGAGGCCGTCGTCAAGCAGGGTGAAGACGGCGGGGGCGATCTCTTCGCACAGCCCGTCGCCGGTGCAGAGATCCTGGTCGATCCAGACCTTCATGGTGGGGTGTTCTCCTTCGGTGGCATCAGTGAGGTCGGTCTGTTGCGATCAGTACAGTCCGAGTTCGAGGCGGGCGGCGTCGCTGAGGCGGCTTTGGTCCCAGGGTGGGTCCCAGACGACTTCGACGTCGACTTCTGATACCCCTGCCACTGTCTGGACCCGGGAGCGCACGTCGTGTTGGAGAACGTCGCCCATACCGCACCCTGGGGCGGTCATCGACATTTTTATGTCGACCCGGTAGCTGCCGTCGGATTGCAGGTGCGCGTCGCATTGGTAGATCAGTCCAAGATCGACGATGTTGACCGGGATCTCCGGGTCGAAGACGGTCTTTAGTTGTTCGATGACTTGCTCATATTCGAAGGGACCCGACGGCGATGGTTGGGCGCCGGCCGCGTCTTCGGCGAGCCCGAGCGCGTGGGCATCTTTGGGGGAGATCCGTGCTAGTTGACCGGCCGCGGTCTGGATGGTGACGGTGCCGCCGAGGGCCTGGGTGACCACGATTTTCTCGCCGGCTTTCAGCGTCGTGGTCTGCCCGCTGGGGATGAGCGTGACATCGCAGTCCCGGAGCAGTTCCACCGGCGTGGCTTGGGCGGGGCTCATCGCCGCCCGGCCCGATCGCCATCGGTCGATGTTGTGTCGCCAGCAGCCGCCGGCCCGGGCTGGGTCGGCGATAGGTCGGGGGTGGGCTGTCTGCTGAGGTGGGCGGCGACCAGACCTTCGAGATGGGTGCGCAGCGGCTCGACTTGGATGGTATCGAGCATCTCGCGGGCGAAGGCGGCGGTGAGCATGGCCTTGGCCTGCTCGAGGGGCACTCCACGCGACCGGAGGTAGAAGATGGCGTCGGGGTCGAGCGCGCCGACGGCGGCGCCGTGGGTGCATTTCACGTCGTCGGTGAGAATCTCCAGTCGGGGGCGGGTGTCGATCTCGGCGTGGTCTGAGAGAAGAAGGTTCTTGTTGGTCTGGCTGGCGTCGCTGCCGGGCGAGGTGGGGAGGACGACGATGCGTCCGTTGAACACTCCGTGGCCGCGGTCGCTGGCGATGCCTTTGTAGAGCTGGCGGCTGGTGCAGCGCGGGGCGGCGTGCTCGATCAGGGTCGGGTTGTCGTGATGGCTGTCGCCTCCGGGCAGGAACAGGCCGTTGATGGTGGTGTGGGCGCCTTCGCCTTGGAGGCGGATCCGTACTTCGTGGCGGGCGATCATCGAGCCGAGCGCCACCGATAGCGACGAGAACCGGCTGTCGGGACCCTGGCGTACGTCGAGCAGCCCGAGATGGAATCCGGTGTCGGGTTCGTCCTGGATCTTGTAGTGCTCGACTGTCGCTTCGCGGCCGACGTCGACCTGGGTCACGGCGTTGGTGCACGCGGCGGCGCCAGCGTTCCCGGCGTAGGTTTCGACGAGGGCCAGCCGGCTGCCCGGACCGCATAAGATCATCGACCGCGGGTTGGACATGACCGGTGTTCCATGTCCGTCGGAATAGAAGAGCAGCTCGATGAGCCCGTCGACGAGCGTGCCGGCTGCGACGCGAATGATGGCGCCGTCCTCGGCCAGGGCGGTATTGAGCGCGTCGAAGGCGTGGCCATGTCCGCCGGACGCGGGTGAGAAGAGCGGTTCGAGGCCGACACCTCCGTCGGCGAGGGTCGACGCCAGGTTCGTCACGGTCACCCCTACTGGCAGTCCAGTCAAGGTTGACAGGTGAGGGGCGTAGAACCCGTTGACGAAGGTTATGCGGGCGATCGATGCGTCGATACTCGATCGGTCGATCTCGCCCAGCGAGACCCAGCGGCCCGCGCCCGCCTCGGGGCGCTGGAACGACACGCCCAGCAGCGGCCCCAAAGGCGTGTATCTCCAGTCTTCGTCCTTCCGTGTCGGGTATCCCCGCTGGGTGGCCCAGTCGGCCGCCGCCCGCCGAGCCTGGGTCAGCCACGCCGGGGCGGCACCGCCGGCCGGGCGCCCGAGTCGGGACAGGAGTCCGGCGACCGTGGGCGTCGCGGCCAGGAGGAGCTGGTGGCGCAGCCGTCAGCGAGGTCACGTTGTCGCCATCCACGCCGATGGTGCCTCGTATGCGGTGTCGCTGTAGCCGTGTGCTTCGAGGTCGAGCGCCACGTCCTTGCCGCCCGAGCGGACGATCCGGCCGTCGGCCATGACATGGACCCGGTCGGGGACGATGAAGTCGAGGAGCCGCTGGTGATGGGTGATCACGATCATGGCCCGATCCGGGCGGCGCTGGGCGTTTACCCCGCCGGCCACGACGCGCAGCGCGTCGATATCCAGGCCGGAGTCGGTCTCGTCCAGGATGGCCAACGTCGGTTCGAGGATCGCCATCTGCAGGGTTTCGTTGCGTTTCTTCTCACCGCCGGAGAACCCCTCGTTGACCGAGCGGCTCATGAAGCTGCGGTCCATGTCGACCAGCTTCATCCGCTCCTGGGCCATGGCCAGGAACTCCGTCACATCGAGCGGGTCGAGGCCACGGCGGCGCCGCAGCGAGTTGAGGGCGGTGCGCAGAAAGTACAGGTTGCCGACCCCGGGGATCTCGACTGGGTGCTGGAAGGCCAGAAAGACGCCGGCGGCGGCGCGCTCCTCGGGCGACAAGGCCAGCAGGTTCTCCCCTTGGAAGGTCACCGTTCCAGTGATGTCGTAGGCGTCGTGGCCGGCCAGGACGTTGGCCAGGGTGGTCTTACCCGACCCGTTGGGGCCCATGATGGCGTGCACTTCGCCGGCGCCGACCTCGAGGTTGACGCCGCGGAGAATCTCATGCTCGCCGATGCGGGCGTGAAGGTCAGCGATGTGCAGCATCATCCGACACTCCCTTCCAGGCTGACACTCAACAGCCGGGTCGCCTCGACCGCGAACTCCATCGGCAGCTCCTTGAACACCTCGCGGCAAAAGCCGTTGACGATCATGGCCACCGCGTCCTCCTCGGAGATCCCCCGCTGGCGGCAATAGAACAGCTGGTCGTCGCTGACCTTCGACGTCGACGCCTCGTGTTCGACCTGGGCGGAGGGGTGCTTCACCTCGATGTAAGGGAACGTGTGGGCACCGCTGTCGGCGCCGAGCAGCAACGAGTCGCAGCGGGTGCGGTTCCTGGCTCCCTCCGCCGAGCGCAGCACCTTGACCAGCCCCCGGTAGGTGTTCTGGCCGTGCCCGGCCGAGATCGCCTTGGAGACGATGGTGCTACGGGTGTTCTTGCCGATATGGATCATCTTGGTTCCGGTGTCGGCCTGCTGACGGTTGGCGGTGAGTGCCACCGAGTAGAACTCCCCCACGGAGTTGTCTCCCTGCAGAATCACCCCCGGGTACTTCCAGGTGATCGCCGAGCCGGTCTCGACCTGGGTCCAGGAGATCTTGGAGTTCGCCCCGGCGCACTTTCCTCGCTTGGTGACGAAGTTGTAGATACCGCCCCGGCCGTCGGCGTCGCCCGGATACCAGTTCTGGACCGTCGAGTACTTGATACGGGCCCCCTCCAGCGCCACCAGCTCCACCACCGCGGCGTGGAGCTGGTTCTCGTCACGCCTGGGTGCCGTGCAACCCTCCAGGTAGCTGACGTCCGCCCCCTCCTCGGCGACGATGAGGGTCCGTTCGAACTGGCCCGTCCCCGCCGCGTTGATCCGGAAGTACGTGGACAGCTCCATGGGGCAGTGCACGCCCTTGGGGATGAAGCAGAACGAGCCGTCGGTGAACACCGCCGAGTTGAGGGTCGCGAAGTAGTTGTCCCGGTAGGGCACCACCGACCCCAGGTAGGCACGTACCAGGTCAGGATGGTCCCGTACCGCCTCGGAGAACGAACAGAAGATCACGCCCACCTCGGCCAGCTTCTCCTTGTAGGTCGTGGCCACCGACACCGAGTCGACGATGGCGTCGACCGCCACACCGCTGAGCCGCTCCTGCTCGGCCAAAGAGATACCAAGCTTGTCGAACATGGCCCGAACCTCGGGATCGACCTCGTCCAGGCTGGCCAGCTCCGCCTTCGGCTTCGGGGCCGCGTAGTAGACGATGTCCTGATAGTCGATCGGCCCGTAGTGGACGTTCTGCCACCGCGGCTCCTCGAGCGTGACCCAGTGCCGGTAGGCCCGCAAACGCCACTCGACCAGCCAGTCCGGCTCCCCCTTCTTCGCCGAGATCAGCCGAATAACATCCTCGCTCAAGCCCCTTAGGAACCCTGTCGGTGTCCAGATCGGTCGAAAAACCATACCGGTACTCCTGGCTGGCGAACTCCCGGACCTCCTCAGAAACGCCCGTCACGGCCGCCGCCCCACGACTCGAAAGCCCATGGCAACCCGGGAAGGCAACCCGCACGACGATGCTGCGCCGCCCGCGACACCACCTGGCAGCCTGGCGAAGGCCAACGAGAATCGGCCCCCAGACGACAGCCTGGTGCCCCCCTTGACCATCCGGGGACTCCTGGTTGTCGCAACGACGCTCATCGCTACCTCCTTGCCCGCCAGAGTCCATCGCCGGCGCGGGCCGGTCCGGCTAACTTGGCGAACAACATTATACAAGTTCCTTCTTTCGATACTAGCGGTAACCGAGTCAGATCACTAGCCTTCCGTTCGTGGACAGTCCTGTCAGAGCCACGGCCAACCTGTCATCGGCCCAGCGACAGATCCTCATCGCCGTGAAACGACACGGGGAAGCGACCGCCGACGACGTGGCCGAGATGTTAGGGATCACCCCCAGCGCCGTCCGTCAACATCTGGCCACTCTCAGGACCGGCGGCTTCGTAGCATCCCGCCATGAGCGTGGGCGACCCGGCAGACCGGCCGACCTCTACCACAGCACCGAACTGGGCGAGTCCCTCTTCGCCGGACCCACCACTGGTGACCTCTCGGTCGAACTGCTCGGCCACATCGAAGACGAAGACCCCGAACTCGTCCCTCGCGTGTTCCAGCGCCGGCGGCGCCGGCGTGTCGAACAGTGCCGAGAAAAGCTCGCAGGCAAAACCCTAGGCGACACGGTGGCCGGCCTGGCCGCGATCCTCGACGCCGAGGGATACATGGCCAACGTCGACAAGCTTCCAGACGACAGCTACCGACTTACCCTCCACAGCTGTGCCATCTGGGCGGTCGCCTCCCGCTACGGCCTGGCCTGCACCACCGAACTCGAGTTCATACAAGAGGTCATCCCCGACGCCGACGTCACCCGGGTCATCCACAAGGTCGCTGGGGCCTACGTCTGTGCCTACGAGATTCGAGCACGAACACGCCGAACAAGAAACTCCCGGCCAAAAGCCGCAGAATACTCGCCCCGATCCTGACAACCCCACCGATCGCAGCCGGGGCGGAGGTCATCGAGATCGACGCCTCCTGGCTGAGCCTGCCCGATGATCGCACCCAGTACCGTGATCACATGAAAGCGGCCTGCGCTGGAGAGCTGGCGGCTGTCACGTTCGTGATCGCGCCCGCCGTCCACAACCTGTTCGTCCCTGGCGGCCGAGATCGGCTTGCACGACGAGTTCCGCCGGCCCTCAACGGCACCGTTGTCGCTGGCTGCTTGGGCCCGGTGTGCGCCGAAGGCGCGCTCGACGAAGGCGTGTTCCCGCTGCTTGTGCCGTCGCGTCCCCCGCTCGTCCCCATGATCCAAGCCCTCACCGACCGTCTCGATAACCCCCGCTCGGCCTGAACCCGGCGCCGGCCTGGGGTTCGACATAGGGCTCGTTCCACAGCGGCGAGAGGCGTCGAACTCGGCCGGGCGCCAGCCGTTAAGCCTGCGCCCGGTCGTAGTGCCGAGCGCCGATTCCCGTGCCGTCTGCCGGCGCTTCCTTGCGTGCCGCTGGCGCTGGATGAATGATTATGCGTCGCCCCACATGATCAGCACCCGTTGTAGCCGGACGTCTCACCGAGGTTTCGTCATCGGTTGGACTGTCACGCTGTCGGGTTCCAGTGGGAGCGACACAGATAATCCGGATCGCGCCCGCCGCGAAGGGTCCCGGGCGCTACGGTCTCGCTCGTGGAGGTGCCCGGGACGAGGTTTGTGCAGAGCGGGCAGTCCTATGTGGGCTACCAGGTGCTCGGTGATGGGTCTGTCGATCTCGTCTACGCCGGCACGGCGTTCACCAACGTGGATGCCCAGTGGGGTGTCCCGAGTTTGGCGGGGTTCCTGGAGCGTCTGGCGAGCTTTTCGCGCCTGATCCTTTTCGACAAGCGGGGCGTCGGGGTCTCGGACCCAGTGTTTCGCGCTTCGATGCCGACCATCGAGGACTGGGGGGACGACCTCAACGCGGTCCTCGACGCGGCCGGCTCGAAGCGGGCAGTTCTGTTCGGTAGCCAGGGCGGCGGTCACGGCTGCCTGCTTTTCGCCGCGACCCACCCAGAGCGGGTAGAGGGGCTGATCCTCCACGACTGCTACGCGTTCGGTGGAAAACTCCCTTTCGGTCAGATTGGGGGTGGTGACTTCGAGACGTGGATCGCGTACGCTATTGAGCACTGGCCGAAGGCCGACGGCATCTGGGCGCCCTCGGACCCCAACCTGCGCAGCCTCTACGCCCAGTACCACCGGGCCTGTGTGAGCCCGGGGATTCTGGCCGTCCTTCTTCGCGTCGCGGCGTCGGTGGATCTACGGCAGATCCTGGGGTCGATCCGCTGCCCAACCCTTGTTCTCGACACCGACGGAAACCTTCTCGAAGGGGAGGGCAAGTATCTAAGCGAGCACATTCCCGGCGCGTCGCGGATTTCCTTGTCGCCTGGGTCGCCCGCTGACTCGCCTGAGATTGTCGACGCCGTCGCGGAGTTCGTGACCGGAGCGCGCCTCCCCGTCGAGGCCGATTCGATCCTTGCCACGATCCTGTTCATAGATATAGTCGACTCGACGGGAACCGCCGCGACGCTCGGGGATCGACCGTGGAGGGACGTCCTGGAGCGCTACAGGTCGACGGTGCGCTCCGAACTGCGCCGTTTCCGAGGTCGAGAGGTTAATACCCGAGGGGACGACTTCCTGGCGACCTTCGACGGACCAGCGCGAGCGATCCGTTGCGCCCAGGCGATCACGCGTCGGGCAGAAGGCCTGGGTCTGCAAGTGAGATCGGGGTTGCACACCGGAGAGATCCAACTGATCGGTGACGATGTCGGCGGCATAGCAGTACACATCGGAGCCAGGGTGTCGGAATATGCCGGACCGGGAGAAGTGCTGGTATCTAGTGCCATCCCGCCTTTGCTCGCCGGGTCGGACCTCCATTTCAGTGACCGCGGTGCCCACGAAATCCGAGGGGTTCCAGGGACCTGGCGGGTATATGCGGTCGACTCGAACGACTTCTCGGCCGGCGACTAGGCCGCCATGGCCCGGTGCTGCGCTCGCGGGCGCAGACATCGATCTGTCGGCATGATACGGTCCCCGCGAACAGTGAAATCCGACCCAAGTGCACCACAGGTGCAGAATTCATCCGCGTGGCCAGCGCTTCGCCCCCTCCGATCGCCGGGCTGAGCTGATCGAGAGGTCGGATCGTGGCCTCCCCGGGCTGGTGGCGTTCGCTGCCCGCCTTAGAACAGGAGGCGATCGCCCGTAAGTTCTGGGCGGTGGGCCGCCTCACCCTCGAATGGTGGCTGACGCCCAGACTGCAGGGGAATCGATTCCGGCGGCGCCCCGGCACGTCGGTGGTGGCAGCGTCGACCGACCGTGCGGGCGCCGTTCGGATCCGGTTGAGCGACGGAACCGAGCTCGGCGTCGACCGCATCGTCCTCGCCACGGGGTACAAGGCCGATCTCGCCCGCGTCCCCTACCTCACCGAGGTGCTGCCCCTCGTCGCCGTCGCTGACGGGTTCCCCCACCTCGACGACGCCTTCCAGACCAGCCTCCCCGGCCTCTGCACGCGCCTGCGGCGCCGGTCCTACGCTCCGGGCCGGTCCTCCGCGCGCCGACCCGTCTGAACTGCGCCGTGGGTTGCGGTACCTGCTCCGATCAAGCGTTCGGTGCGATCCTGTCTAGCTGCGGGTTAGGACCGCACCTCTGCCCGTACCCCAGGGTTGGGGTCCGGGCAAGGCTTAGCGGCGAGCCAGACGTCGGCCACTCTCGGTACTGATCGCCGTGTAGTTCAACTCGAAGTGGTGATACAGCGTCGACTCGTCGGCCTGCGAGAGCTCGTCACCTTGCAACTCGATGTTGGGCGCAGACCGAACCTGCTCTTTGGTTACCGCCACCTGCAGCCCATCCGGGCTGATCTGTATCCCACTCAGAGGCACGAACGTCAGGTGCCGGCCGATGAAGCCCTCTTTCACCGTGGCGAACTGGGGCTCGTCGGTCTCGACATCAACGTAGACGTCCTGCAACTTGCCGATCTTCTCGCCATCGCGATCGAAAAGCATCTTGCCCTGCCACTCGGCCACGTTCCACTGCGCCCCACCCTCAGCGTCGGTCATGTCATTCTCCCTGCTTGTCTCCTCGGCCCAACTACGACCACGACAGAAGCCGGGGCTGGGCCTTCTGGCAAACCATGGCAACCATCCTCTCAAATTGTTCGATCTACGAGGATCTTCGCTTCTCCGAGGTGAACGCCGGCTCCGGTCCGTGGTGCGGCGAGACAGCTGTCAGATCGGCGCCCACATGCATCTGGGCCGAGAAGACGCCAAAGGACTACGTTTTCGCGGCAACTGTCCCGGCGGCTCGACAGCGCCGGCCGCGGCGAGGCCGCCGCCTACACGCCGGATCTCGCCCAGCGCCAATCTCCTCGTCACACAGCACTGGGTCTGGGTGTCTACCGGGCCACGTGTGCGAGGCACGTCCGCGACCGCCACCTGGATGACGGCGAGTGCAGCAGTCCACGTCACTCCCAGATACGTGCTGGTGGGCTAGTCCCCCGCGAGGCCGATCGGGCAGGTCAAGCGGGCGACACCGTCGACCAGGGCGACGGTGACCTCGAACCCGGCGTCGGGCAGCAGGCGCAGCATGGGCTGGTTGTCGGGCAGGGTGTCCGCCACGAACTGTTGCACCCCTCGTTCGCGTCCGGCGGCCGCCAGGCGCTGCGCCAAGAGGCGTCCGAGACCTCGATGCTGGAATCTGTCGGCGACCACGAACGCAACCTCCGCGGTGGATGCCGGCTCGATCCGCTCCATGCGGGCCACCCCCACGATCTCCCCGTTCACCACGCCAACCAGGGCGAACCGGTCAACCGAGTCGACGGTGCAGAAGTGCTCCGCCTCGCCGGAACTCAGCTGCGGGTGCACCCCGAAAAACCGCCGGTACACGGTCTGGAAACTCAGCCCTCCATGAAACTCGATCAATCCCGTCGCATCGTCGGGTCGGATCGGTCGAACTTCTAGCGCCGTCCCATCAGCCAGGACATCCTTGTCCGGTCTCCCTGGTTGGCGGCCATAGTGGCGTTGACCAGCCTGGGACAGCCGACTCGGCTGCGACGGTCTCACCGCCACCGACTCCGGCCAGCCCGCGCCGGTCAGCGGCTCTCGGCGGAAGAACCGGATCGGTCCTCGGCGCGTTGGTTCACAACGTCGATCCGGTTGCGTCGGCTGTTGGCCAGGGTGAAGCCGAGCCCGAGGGCCATCACGATGATGGCCATCACCCACAAGACGTGCAGGGCCAGCCCGACCAGACCCAGCAGCAAAGCCACGGACAGGACGACCACCATCACGAGGTCGGGGGCCTTCTTCTGCCTGAGCAATAGGGCCCGCCGTTCGTTCGAGCGAGACTCCGACTGGGAGTGCAGTGATCCAATAGACATGGGGGGAAACCCCCGATCTGCCTTCTTGCCGTCGAACCGAATGTGGGACGTGCTAAGGGGCGCACTTTGTACTGTATCACTTGTTGAGAGGCTTGGCATCCGGTGGTGCGTGCCCGGGAATCGAATGTCCTTCGTTGCATGTCAACATTTAATGTTGTTTCGATATGTCAAGAACTCGTCGAAAACTCCGAGGAGACCGACGACCTGCTGCGCCTGGGGCTGCACCGGCTCCCCATCGGCGAGTTCCCCCTACTACGCAGCCTGGCCACCATCCTCGCCGCCTACGACGGCGCCGCCGAACTGGAACGCGGCCTCGACATCCTCCTCACCGGACTGACAACCACACTGACTCCTCAAATCGACTGATCCATCCCGCAGCCCGACTCGACCATGAATCTCGAGCGTGGCGGACTTGCCCGTCCGCTCCCACCATCGGATGGTGATGCCCGGACCAAGCACTCACCGGTCAGCGACACCTGGTTCCCGCACTCGGGTGCCGGAAGTCGGCCATGGCAACCTCCAGGGCGTCAGCAATCCAGAACCTACGGCCGGCCGCGACGGGCCGCGCCAATCAGGAGCACCCTCAGAGCAATAGCGCTGACAACGCCTCGTAGCCGCTATGAGGCTCGCTCACTCGCTACGCCTGGGACATCCCACGGCCGTGCTGGTCAAGTTGCTTTGCGTGTGTACGCTGGCGTCCAGGCGAGTGTACGCATTCGCTTCCAACAGGGTGCAGGCACCTGATCCTGTCGACCTGAACGATGCGCTCCTTGCGACGCAAACAGGGGGGACGACAGGCCGCTGATTCACTGACGGCGCCTCAGCGCTCTTGTGGCCGGCGGTGAGGCCAGACCGTGTTGTGTTGCGGGCGTGGTAGTGTTTGTTTGACACGGGTCGTTCCCCGTACCGTGTTGGACTCTGCCGTCAGTTGCGGCACCTCCGGGAGCGTTGCTCCGGACCCTGGTAGCGCAGCCCTGCTGTGCGTTGCGTGGACCAGGAGGCTCCCCATGACGTTCACCGATCTTGGCGGACCCGGTCGTGGTCATATCCCGTCTCGGCCCGGCTCGTTGTCGCTCACCCGTCCCTTCCACGCTCGACGCCGAACCACCTGGAGAAGGGAGGCAGTGAACCTCGAAGGCATCCGCCCCTCCATGGTCTGAGCCTATTGAGCCGTCACCTTTAGCGTCGTCGACCTTCCCTGCTGTTGTCCGGGTGTCGGCTGTTGTTCGAGTATCACGCCGATAGTTGGCTGTGTTCTGCGGTCCCGTCACTTGGATATGCGAGACGAAAGAGGTAGCGGTGCTTCGGCACCGTCTATTGGCGCGCTCCCAGGGCAGAGTTGTCCGATATCCATAGACCAAAATCGGCGGTCGATTCTTGTGCAGTTCCGAGCATTGTTTCTCGCCGGAATGTGACGTGTAACGGAAATATAGTGTATGGTGTTTTTTAGCTCATCACGAGCAACTGCACCCCCGCTCTACGGGGGAGGATCGGGGGTTCCAATGGGAACCCAACTGCTCAGCCCGTCAGGTAGCGAAGCTACCGCCCCCACGGGTGTCTCGGCGGATCCCAGTGACGGCCACCAGGGAAGAAGCGCCCGGGCAGGACGGAGAACCTTCGACGTCTTGATCAGCGCCGCCGCCCTGCTGATGGTCGCCGTCCTGGCCGTGGCCGGCGGTCTGCTGACCTGGGGTCACAACTACATCACCACCCAGGTCCACAATCAGCTGGCCGCCCAAAAGATCTTCTTCCCGGCGGCCAACAGCGCCGCCGTGGCAGCACCCGAGTTCAAGGCGATGCACCAGTACGGCGGCCAGCAGCTGACCACCGGCGCCCAAGCGGAGGTGTACGCCGATCACTTCATTGCTAACCACCTGAAGACCATCGGCGGCGGCAAGACCTACGCCCAGCTGTCGACCGAAGCGCAAGCCCAACCTAACAACGCCACCCTGGCCGCCCAGGTAAACACCGTATTCAAGGGTGAGACCCTGCGTGGACTGCTCCTCAACGCCTACGCGTTCGGCACCATAGCAACGATCGCCGGGATCGCCGCCATCGCCGCCTTCGCCGCCGCCGGGCTTCTGCTCGTGCTCTCCCTGCTCGGCTTCTACCACAGTCGCAAAGCGACCCGCGACCAGAAAAATCCTGCCAAAGGCGACGCACTCCCCACCGCCGGCTCCCCACAGCCAGCCGCACTCGCGACCGTGGACGCATGATCCCGGACAGCGCCCGGCCTTGCTGAATGGGCGTGCCGCCCAACCGGGACTGACACGAACCGCCGTTCGAACCACGACGATGGAAGGAGTTGACAGATGAGCTCCGCGACACGACCCGTAGATGCCCTCGATCAGGGGGCGCTGGACGAGATCGACGTGGCCGAGTGCTGGCGGCTCCTGGCCACCCAGCCGGTCGGCCGGGTGGCGGTCATCGTCGGCCAGTATCCGCTGGTCTTTCCCGTTAACTACGCCCTGGACGGGATGCACATCGTGTTCCGGACCGGAGTCGGGACCAAGCTGTGGGCCATCGACAGATCCAACGTCACCTTCGAGGTCGACGAACTGGACCTCGCGGGCCGCTCCGGGTGGAGCGTGATGGTCCGCGGCGCCGCCCATGAGCTCAGCCCAAAGCAGACCCCGACCGAGACCAGCGGCGTCGTGCCGTGGGCGCCCGGTGAGCGAGTTCATGGGGTGCGGATTGTTGCTGACCAGATCACCGGCCGGCGGATCCGCCCCGCAGAACTGCCGCCGGCCACCGATCTCCGCGGCTACCTGTAAAACCGAAGGGCACTGCCTATCAGGCTTTTACTCAGAGCCCAGCGGGCCGACGGAGTGGAACCACGCCAATAAGCAAGGAGAGCGAATGGCTGTGGGATGGCCGAGCCGGGCTGCAGGAGAGGGGTGTCGGCGCCACCATCTGCGGGCGCTGCGATGCTGGGGGACATGTCCGACATCTTCAACTACATTCCCCATCCGCGCATCGCGGCCCGCGAGGTGGCCGGCCCGCCAAAGGTCGCCGACGTCATCACCCCTGACCCCCACGCCCCCTGGTATGCCCACTTCAACGCCGCCTTCGCTGTCAGGATCACCAAGGGGATAGGCACCATGTGGTGCGCCTGCGCCTACGCCTTCGCCGCCGTGGCCTTGGTGTCACTGCCCTCGGCCATCAAATCTCGCAGCGCGGTCGGCCTGGTGTCGTGGATCAGCCAGACCTTCCTCCAGCTGGTGTTGCTCTCCATCATCATCGTTGGCCAGAACGTGTTGGCTGCGGCCGCCGACAAGCGGTCCGAGGCCACTTACGAAGACGCCGACGCGGTGCTGCATACCGCCGTCGAGATCCAAAAACATCTGCTAGCCCAAGACGCCGAGATCGAAAAGATCCTGGACGGCGTCCACCAACTCCGGCACGCATAACCGTCACGTCGCCCCCTGCACGGCACCGGAAAGCGAAGATGGGCCGGGGAAGTAGGGGCGCATCTCATGATTTCGGGGTGAACACCCGCTCAGGCATGCTTCCGGGCCAGCGGTCCCCACCACGGCGTGCTCGCGCTGGTCAATCTAGCCGCCCTCGTCAGGATCAGCGGTCATCAAGCCTTCGTCCTATCCCTTGGCTCGGTAAATGACGTTGCCACACGCTTGGCTCGACTGGGCCCGATCAAAACCTGTCATCACGGACCTCCTACCGCACAGCAGCGATATTCGATCGCCCAAACGATCATGGGACACGTACGTCCGCCCGATGGCCGACAGTCGAATGGGGCGCGTGGCTCGCCGGTAGGCCCTTGACGATCGCGGTCGCGGTGGGCTCACTGAGCGGCAAGGGCCTGGGGCGGCCACGGGAGTTGATGGGTCCGGACGAAACAGCCCCGGGTGGTCCGGGCCCAGCGCACCGAACCCCTGCTGGGCGTGGATCCTCGCCACCATGCTGCTCGGCCTGGCCGTACTCACCAACAAATTCCACGTGCAACCCAGAACCAACGAGACCGTGCTGAGCCAGATCATGGCCGACGCGGTCGGGCGACACTGGGCCTACTACATCGTCTCGCTCACTATCACCTCGGTGCTGGCCCTGGCCGCCAACGGCTCCTTCGGCGGGTTGCCGATACTGACCAGCCTGCTGGCCCGGGACAACTACCTGCCCCATCACTTCGGGGTACGAGACAGCCGGCTGGTGTTCGGCAATGGCGTGTGGGCCTTGGCCGTGTTCTCCGGAGCCCTACTGGTGGCCGTGGACGGCAACACCAACACCCTGATCCCACTGTTCGCCATCGGCGTGTTCATCGGCTTCACCCTGTCCCAGGCCGGTCTGTTAGTCCACTGGCGCCGCACCAAGCAGCCAGGACGGTCCCGGGCGGGCCACCATCAACGGCAACGGGGCGGCCGTGACGGCCATTGCCACCCTGATCCTCCTCCTCTCTAAGTTCATGGAGGGGGCGTGGATAGTGGTAGTGGCCATCCCACTCTTTATCCTGTTGTTCCATCGGATCGAGGTGTACTACACCCGGGCCGCCCAGGACTCAGGGATCGGGGTCATTCCACCACCGCCGGATGGCAAGCGCACCCTGGTGGTGGTGCCAGTGACCGACGTGTCCCGGCTGACCCAGCACGCCATCTCTGTAGCCATCTCGCTCGGCGACGAGGTTATGGCGGTGACGGTCGTGTTCGATGATGAGCCGGTCGGTCTGCCCAAGACCGACGTGGACGCCAGTGGCGGGAATGGAACCCGGGGGTCTTCTTGCAGGTACTGCACACCAGCTACGCCTCTATCGTGCAGCCCATCGTGGCGCTGGTTGACCAACTCCGCGCCAACGAGGAGTGGCGGCTTTACCACCTACGACGAGGCCGCGACTCGGGCTCAGCTCGACCAGTGGGTCGTGGGTTGGCGGATCCCGAGGGTGAAGGTCAAGGTCGGCTAGTCCTGGGGCGCCGATAGACGGCGGGACCTGGCCCGGGCGACGCTGGCGCGCCGGGTCGTCGGCGACGACATGGATCTGTGTGGACGCCAACGGCGTTACACCGGCAGAGAGGCGGTGCGGATGGCTCCGGCCTTCCTCGAGGACCACGGTGACGGCGAAGCCAACCTCGACAACGGAGCTACCTGCTTCGCTACGCCCGCCTCGAGAGCCTCGTCGGCGGTACCGAGGGTGATGGTCGGCTCGCCGCCCGGGCTGGATCAAGCCGACGAGGGTTTGAACTTGGTCTCTGGGGTACTACAGGTATGTTGCCCTACGGCAGCAAGGTCACCTGCTCGGCTCAGCCGAGGCAGCCTATTTTGTTGTGCTACACAGGAAGAGGAGCACAATGTCCATGCTCCAATCTGATCGAGCGCCTTCACGCCCTAGAGACGAGCCCAGCTGTGCAGCTAGCAATTCAGGCCGGAGCAGAGGCGCAGGTGGCGACCCAAGCGGGCATGATGACGACCAACGCCGCCGCCCGCGCCGCTACGTGGACGACCATGGCCAGCGGCTTCGTCGGGTTGGTAGTCGGCATTTTTTTAGCCGTGATAATCATCAAGTCCTGACTGCCTGGCCAGCGTCGATGGAGCGGCTGTTGCTGCTCCGTTGGCCCACCGCTTGATTCGCCCTGGGTCTCCTATCGTGTACCGAGTACCGGAAAAACGTGACCACCCGTTCGAGTTGCGGGCGCTGTTGGCTGCGGTGGAGAACGCCCCGCCGATCGACGCGGTGGACGTGCTCGCCGCCGAGCTGGCCGGGATCGTCGGCGCTCGATACGTCAGCCTTCTGATCGCCAACTTCAGCGGCAACGCAGTGGTACGGCTGTCGCACGTCACCGGCGAGGGCGCCCTTCGCGACGGCCGCAACGAACGCGGCGAGACTATCGCGCTCAGCAATTCGGTCTACGAGCGCGTCTTGCTCAGTCAGACCGTCGATACGGTCCGATCCGGGGACGACTGGGTGGTGCTCGTCCCGGTCACCGAGCGGGGCGACGCCATCGGCATCCTGGAGCTGTCGCTGCCAGAACGTCCTGACGCGGACACCGTCGACTACCTCATCGCCGCCGCCCACGCCCTGGCGTATGTCCTTGTCGCCTCCCGACGGCACACCGACCTGTTCGAGTGGGCCCAACGCGACATCCCGTTCTCGGTCGCGGCGGAGATCCAACGGCGCCTCCTCCCCTCTGCCTACACGGCCGAAGCTGGGTCATTCACCCTGGCCGGCTGGCTGGAGCCGTCCCATGCCGCCGGGGGGGACACCTTCGACTATTCGATCGACCGGGAGTACCTCTACGCCTCGATCACCGATGCCATGGGCCACTCCACCGAAGCGGCCCTGTTGGCCACCCTCACGGTCGGCACCCTTCGCAACCGGCGCCGGGCGCTCGCCACCCCAGCCCAGCAGGCTGATGACGCCAACACCGCGCTCCTCGATGGGGCCAGGGCCGATCAGTTCGTCACCGGCCTCATCCTGCGGATCCGCCTCGCGGACGGCATGGCGGAGATCGTCAACGCCGGCCACCCGTCGCCGTACCTGCTACGGGTCGGCGGGCCGGTCACCGTCGAGCTCGCTACCCAACCCCCGCTCGGCGTACAGCCCATGCGCTACCAGACCCAGATCCTGCAACTGCAGCCCGGCGACCGGCTTTTGCTCGTCACCGACGGCTACCTCGAACGCAACGCCTCCAAAGTAGACGTCCGCGTCACCCTCGCTGCCACCGGGGACCGTCACCCCAGACAGATCGTTCAGGAACTCGCCCGTCGCGTCCTGAACGCAACTGGCGGCAGACTCCGAGACGACGCCACCGTCCTCTGCATCGACTGGCACGGCATGAACCGCCATCGAGACGCCACCGGGGGCGCCAGCCACGACCGAACCACGAGCCTCTGAGGCACCAAGCCCACTGACGGGTCGGCGATCGATTGGCAATCAGATGTCCGTCCCATTATGCAGCTGCACCGTGTGATCGGGTCATGGCGCCGCAGTCGGTTGGTCGACGCCGACGGCCTGAACGTGAGTGCCGTTGGGCGGTCTACCGGCTGCTCTCGGCAAATGCGCACGGGACATCGTGGGCAAATAACCCCACATGAAGAACTGTCCGAACAGGACACCGCCGATCGGGACCAGGGATAGTCTGGTTGTGGCGGCGGCCGTTCTTCGAAGGCAACCTCTGCCACCCGGCGTCGACGCTGTCGACACCGACATCGACGATCTCGAGGTGTCCCTGGCGGAGCGGATTCCGCTCGGTCTCTGCGCCGCCGCCGACGGTCCTCCAGTGGCGGCAGGCTCCGGTTAGGAGAGGTGGCGTCGGGGTCGTCCGCGACGACGTAGCCAGGCGCGTAGCGCACCGATGAGGTTGGGGCGCTGGCAGAACACGACCGGGCCCGGTTGGGGGCGCGGCGGCGGCAGAGGCTGAGCGAGGAGCTGGTCGCGGGCGGCTAAGAGGTCAGCGACCTCGCTAGCAGGGTCAGGCTGGCCCGGGGCGGCGACATCGGGGTGCACGGCGCGCAGACGACGGGCGAACGCGGCTCGAACCGCGGTGGCGTCCGCGTCGGGGGGCACCCCGAGGCGGACGGCAGGGTCCATGACCCACTATCATGCCATCATAGACGGGAGATGTAGCCGTCCTGACGGGATTGGGGCCCGCCACAGGCAGCGGCCCGCCGGGAAAGCAACAAAGTCCGGAAAGTTTTGGGGTTTCTGCGCGACTACCGGCGTCTGGCGGCATCGAGGAGTGGGTAGGACCTGAGCAACCGATTGCCAGTCGGTGTCGGTCTTGCGAGTCGGTGGATCAAGGGAGTGTTCGTGTCTCGTGCGCAGTACGCGTTTATCGTCGGGGTGTTGCTGGTGTGGTTGGCCTGGGCGGCCGGCTGGGTGGTCTTCCCGGCCATCGCTGCAGGCCTGATCGGCTGGGGGGCCGTTCGGGTCCTCGAAGGCGCCGTGGATCTGGGCGAGATTAGCGACCGGTTCCGCTCTAGCTCCACCCGACCCCCGCGCCGTCCCTGACTGCAACTCCCAACGGAGCGCACCGCTCCCGTTCTGTTCACCCCCAACGTCCCTTTCAGAAGGAGAACTCAACCCATGACGGAAAACCCGACCCTGAATCCGACCTCCCCGACCCCCGCCGACACCCCGAGTTCCGCAGGAACCCCGAGCCCAGCGGCTGTCCGGCCCGATCCGACCGCCGACAAGGCGCCGTCGAGCGGCTCGGTCCGGTCGTCGTCGCGCAGCCTGGAGCGTTCCGGTGGTGGCGCCGGGGCGGCGCTGACGAGCGAGCATGGGACGACGTCGATTTCGTCGTCGGTGGTAGCGAAGATCGCGGCCATGTCAACCCAGGAGATCCCGGGCGTCCAGGCTCTGGGCAAGACCATGTCGCGAGCGTTCGGGGCCATCCGATCCAAGGTGCCGGGGGCGTCGCCCGCCACCGCACAGGGAGTGTCGGTCGAGGTGGGCGAACGCCAAGCGGCGGTCGATATCGACATCGTCTGCTATTACGGCCAGTCGATCGTGGAGACCACGGACGCCATCCGCCAGAACGTGATCGAGCGGATCGAGGGCATGACCGGCCTCGAGGTGGTCGAGGTCAACATCAGCGTGGACGACCTCTACATCGAGTCCGACGGTGATGACCAGGGGTCCCGGGTCGAGTGAGCGACCGCCCCCCGCCGCCGCGGACTGTCCCCATCCCGTCACCGCCGGTCGACCCGGGCCGGCGGGGGCGTCTGGCGTTGGCGGTCGCCGCCGCGGTCGACACGGTCGTCGGCGTGCGCCGCACGGGCGGACCGGGTGTCGAGGTGGCCACCCAGTACCCGGGCGGCCGGGTGACAGGAGTCCGACTCGGCCCGGACCAGGTGGCCGTTCACATCGTCGCGACACGCCTTCCTCTCGAGACTGTCGCCGACGCGGTACACGCTGCGGTGGGCGCCACCCTGGCCGGTCTCGGTGACCGGCGGGCGGTGGTGGTGAACATCGACGACCTGGACGTGTCGTCGATGCCGGGCGGGACGCTCCGCTGATGCGGGTCTTCAACCGTCTCCTGGTCCTGGCGCTGGGCGTGACCATCGTCGCGGCCGGGCTGCTGGTGATCCTCGAAGCGATCTGGACGTGGACGAACTCGGGGTTCGTGTGGATCCCGGGCCGGGAATGGCTGAACTCGTTCAAGACCACGTCGTGGTCGGCACCGATCGTGATCACCGTCAGCATCGCAGTGGCCGCGGCCGGCTTCCTCTTGGTGTTGGCGGAGATACGCCCACAACGCAAACGTCACGCCCCGTTCTCGACCGACCAGGGCAGCTGGTTGCTGCTGCGCCGTTCAACCGAAGCCCACCTGCAACGCCGCCTGGCGACCCAGGTGCCGGTCAGCCCGATCAAGGTCCGCCTCACACCTCGGGCCCTGCGCTGGCGGGTCAAGGTCACGGCCCGGGCCGCCTCGACCACAAAGCCCGCGTTGCGCGACGCCGCCCAAACCGAACTCGGCCGCCTCCACGCCCCCTCCACGTCCAGGATCGACGTGATCACCACCGGGGCCACCAAGGCGTCATGAGCGACCGGCGGAACCGACTCACCCTGACCTTCGTCGGATTGCTCCTAATGGTCGGCGGCGGCCTAGCTGCCTGCCTCGGCGCCGGGGTGTTCGGCACTGCCCGCTCCGACCGCGACGTCTTCGACGCCACCCTGATCCGCTGGTGGAACGAAGGCGGCTGGAAATCGTTCGCGGTGGTCACCGCCATCGGCGTTGTCGCAGTCGCCCTCGGCGCCGTCCTGGCCTTGAGCCAAATCCACCGAGACGACGGCCGCCAGCGGACCCCAACCGTCATCTTCCCCCCCGCCGAAGGCACCCGGGGGGAAACCACCCTAAACTCCCCGGCGTTAAGTCACCATCTCGAAGCCGACCTCGAAGCCATCCCCGACGTGCACGACGCCAGGGTCGGCCTGTTCGGCCGTTACCCCACCATCGAGATGCGCGCCGTGCTCGCCGTCGGCGACAACATCGACCTAGACCGACTCCCGGCCAAAGTGGACGCCGTCCTGGCCCGCATGCAAACCACCACCGCCACCCGACCCGAGCCGGTCCAGATCACCATCCGATTCAAAGCGGCCGACCGCCAACGCCAACTCGACTAGAAGGCGACAGGCTTACGCCACCATTGAGTTTAATCCTGCGACGCGAGGGTTCCCGGCCGCAGGGCAAGAGGTTGCGTGCTGGTAGTTGCTCTGGTGGGTTCTTATTCTCCTGATCGCCCTCGCCCTCATCGGTTTTGTCGATCACGGCCTTCGGGTTGTTTGTGATCGCCGTAGTGCTGTTCGTGGTTGGATCGCTGAGCGGAAGCCTGCGTCTGGGTCGTCGCTCCAAGCTGTTAACGACGCCTCGCCTACCCCACTCGACAACGTTGCGGGCGTGGTTGCGTAGGTGCTGGAAGGCGCGGTCCATGTCGATGTTGGCGGCCTGGCTCATCTGGCCTTTGGCCTGCTCGATCATGATCCGGCTGTTGAGGGCCTGGCTGAGCTGGAGGTTGAGGATCTGGGCGTCGACGGTGACTTGGTGTTGGATGATGGCGATAGTGGCGATGTCGGCCACGCCCTGGGCGGCGGACACGTCCGTTTCCTCGTCATCGCGCCGCGGGCACTTTCAAAGCTCAACGGGCGGTTAGCGACCGCTATGAGGCCCGGTATCAACGTGTACGGCTACTTCAACAATGATGGTTTGGGCAGTAAAGCCGATGGCTGTCTTAGCTGGTGCATCGCCTGTCGGCGAGTTTGGGCCCGTCCGTCAAGCCTTGAGGGCCATGTCGAGGCTTCCGGTAGTTTTCGTTTGAGGACGCACTCTCTCGGGGTACAAAGTGAGATAGCCGCATGCACCGTCGTTGTAGACGCCTGTGACGTTCAGCAATTCGTCCTGGAGGTGCGGTCGATTTGGATCGTGACAGCATCTATCTGAATACATTGCTCGTCGCAGAAGTAGCGCTCCGTCAAACCTGACACACCCGCCATCAAGGAGACCTCAGTGACCATGCTCGCATTTGCCCGCGTCGACGGGCACCACATCATCGCCTGGCTTGTGATCGGCTTGATCGCGGGCGTGTTGGCCAGCCTGGTGGTACGCGGCACCGGGCTCGGTTTCATTCGCGACATCATCGTTGGGCTGGTTGGCGCCGTGATCGGGGGGCTTATCCTTCACGCGGTGACTCACGGTGCTCACACGTCAGTTACGATCTGGAAGGAGATCGTCGTGGCGTTCGTGGGTGCCGTGATTCTGCTGTTCGTCATCAAGATGTTCGACCGGTCTCGCGGCCGGTCCATGGCCCGCCGCTAGACGATTTGCCCTCCGCCACATGGCGGTCCTAGGTCACCCGGCGCGGCGGGTCCGGCGCGCCGCAGTACTGGGAGATCTGTACCGGTGGTCCCAAAGCCACTAGAGACCCAGGAACGCGATGGCCCTCCCTCAGCACGGTTTGTCACCTTCAGCGCACTGCGACCTTCGCTGTGCACGGTGAGAGTACTCCGACCATGTGGGCGAGGAAGTGGCCGCGATCTCCCTTGCGCAGGCTGAATGACCGGCTCGGCGTCGCCAGCGGGGCGGAGAGCGACTCTCGATAGCTGGGTGACCGGAGAGCGCAGAGCCGAGGTGGTAACGGGACCGGTTGGGCGGGTCCCGAAATACACGGGCGAATCGCTGTCGTCGTGCGCGGGGGGACTACCAGGCGTGAGGGGACCCCAATAGCTGGTCCAGTTGCTATGCGTGTTGTAGCTGTTGTTGGTTGAGCCAGGCTTGCACGAACTCGGTGGGGCTGAGTCCGTGATGGGCCCTGTGTGGCCGGTTCAAGTTGTAGTCGACGCGCCAGTCCTCCAGGAGGATCCTGGCCTCGAGGAGTGTGTCGAAGAGCTGGCCGTTGAGGAACTCGTCGCGTAGCCGGCCGTTGAAGGACTCGATCCAGGCGTTCTGCCAGGGCGAGCCGGGATCGATGAACACCGTGTCGGTCCCGTTGAACCGGCACCAGTCCGCCACCGCGTAGGCGATGAACTCGGGACCGTGATCGAAGCGCACATACGCCGGAGCGCCCCGCTGGCCGGCGAGACGTTCCAGGCAGCGCACGACACCATCCGCGTCGATGGAGCGGTCCACGTCGATGGCCAGGCACTCCCGGCTGTACTCGTCGATCACGTTGAGCAGCTTCAGCTGGCGGCCGTCTGCAGTCTGGTCGAACTGGAAGTCCAACGCCCACACCACGTTCGGCCGGATCGGGCACATCGCCCCGACCGCCACGCCGATGCCCCGCAGCGGCTTCTTGCGCTTGCGATAAGGCACCCGTAGGCCTTCCTCCCGCCACAGCCGGTGGATGCGCTTGCGGTTGGCCCGCCAGCCGGCCTTGGCCGCTTCAGTGGCCGCCCGACGCCATCCCCACCGGGGCCGGCGCCGGGAGAAGTCCCGAAGCCACGCCCGCAACGCCAGCTCGTCATCAGTCGGCTGCGGCGGGGCCAGGCGCTGGGTGGAGCGGGCCTGGCCGACCACGGCGCACGCCCGCCGCTGCGACACCCCGAACCGTTCCTGCAGCGCCTTGACGGCCTGCCGGCGGCGGTTCGGGGTCAGAAGTTTCCCCGGTTCAACTCCTTCAACATGTCGATATCCAACGCCTGGTCGGCCACGATCCGCTTCAGCCGGGCGTTCTCCCGCTCGAGCTCCTTGAGCCGCTTGGCATCATCGGCCTTCATCCCGCCGTACTGGTTCCGCCACCGATTCCAGGTGGACTCGGTGATCTCCAAATGCCGGCACACCTCCTCCAAGTCCTTGCCCTGCCCGAGCAGCTTCTCGCCCTCGGCCAGCTTGCGGATCACCTGCTCCGGCGTATGCCTACGTCGCTTCATCGTCGTCGTGTCCTCCCTGCCCATCATGGGCATCCGAACACGCACAACAGGTGGATCAGATCAAGGGGATCCCGTCAGGCGGGCCGCCCAAATGCTGTCTGTTTCGAAGTTCGGGTCGACCCTGGCGTAACTCCTCACCGCGATCGTCGGTGCTGGGACCGCTCACTGAGTCGTCCGGTACGACGCTCGTACCCTTACAGCGTGCAAACTAGCCCTGTCCGAACACCACCCCGGCCGCCGTCCCGAGAGGCGAGGTCGATCACGACACCTTACGACTGTCCCCGGTTGCAGCGAAGACAAAATCCACCAGATCCGAGGCAGTATTCCCGTCAATCTTGCCAGCCTACGCTCGCCAGCAGGTCCGAGTTAGTGGCGCAGCTTCATGTCGGCCAGCAGTTCGGAATAGTTGGGGCCGCCTGGTCCTGGGCAATTTGATTAGTGTGGATCCAAACCCCCAAGTTGTACTGCTCGGCTGATAGCCACCGCTTCGGCCGAAAGTCGAAAACTAGGGAACTGGTCCGCCCGGGGAACGATCAGCAGTCCAGGCAGAATGAGATCTGAAAGCTCGCTCATCCGGTGGCGCCAAGTTGCATGAGACCCAGTCGTCCGCCCTGGCCGCCGGCGAAGTGACGCTTCGTCGGTGGCCGGGGGCCGATGGTCAGGCGGGTACGGAGGCCGCCTCGACGGCTTGGGCCACGCTTCCGACGTGGGTGATGTCGACCTTGCGGGGCTTGGCCTGCTCGGCCACGGGGATGGTGAGGGTGAGCACACCGTCGAGGTAGATGGCGCTGATGTGTTCACGGTCCAGGCTCTCTCCGAGGAACAGCTGTCTGGCTAAGTCGCCGTGGCCTCGCTCGGCTACCAGAACTTCATCGTCTTCCTCTCGCAGCCATGTGCGGGTGGCTCTTACCGTGAGGACGTCCTTCTCGACGGTCAGGTCGATGGAGCCGGGGTCGGCGCCGGGCAGGTCGAAGTGGACCTTGAACTCGTCGCCGCGGCGGTAGGCGTCCACGGGGACCTGGCGAGCTCGACGTTCGCCGAGCAGCTCCTCGGTGATCCGGTCGAAGTCGCGGAGCGGCTCGAATCGCATCAACATGGTTGATCCTTTCGTTGACGCTCGAACGGCTGACGGTCTGCGACCGTGGTGCCTCGAACGCCTACCAACACCTTACTATAGATCTACGACACTAGCAATAAACTTCTAGAATCCTCCAGCTATGTTTATGAGTGATGATGGGGTGGTGACCGGGTGGTGACCACCCCACCGATCCGGGGCTGATCGTGAACTGAGCGGGCCAAAGTGGTCGCCGCCCACCCAGGGTGGGGCTTGCCCGATGTGCGCCTTTCTGACGGTCGGGTGCAGCGTCTCGCCGTCGGGGAGACCGCCCGGTTTTATTTAGGGTACGCCCCGACCGTTTGCGCCGATAGTTGGGGTCACGGTCGACCGGGCGCACCTGTGGGCTGACAGACGAGGCCGGGAACTCGCCTACGTGGCTATGAGCCGGGCCTGTGAGACCAGCGGGGTGGACGTAAGTAGCCGGCGACAGCGCCGAAGACCTCCACCGGGTTTGGCAGACCGAACGGCGGCCGAGGTGGGATCGGCACGCGACTACCCGCCACCGCCGAACCTGAGAGGGTGGACGCCATGACCGAAGAGACGAGAGCAGGGCGGCGGTCGCCGTCGCCTACTCCGAGACCGTAGGTTCCCTGGGCCTTGGCCCAGGTCCTCCAGCGAGTCCATCACCCGGCTCTGGAGCGGTCTGTCGGCGATCGAGTTGTGATCGGCTCCGCATCGGGACGGACCATCGGCCAGCGGGTTGCCCACCCGTGAACTACAAACTGATCAACCTTACCGAGGAGGAACCTGTGACCGATCCGCTGACGCCGACCGAGACCCGCCATGACTGCTCCATCTGTATTCGCGAAGCCGAGACCTGTACCGCGGCGGCCCTCGCTGCCTTCGACAGGGCGGCGGACCTGTTCGTTGGCGCCGCCCGCAGCCTGGTCGCCCGTAGCGAGGAAGCCCACCCGCCTGGCAGGACCGTCGGTGCGGCGCCCAACGAAGAACGCCAGGCCCAACTAGCAGACTGGTACGCCAGGAGCGCCGATTGCAGCTCCCGGGCTGCCGCCATCTGGGCGGAGCGGGCTTCGACGCACGTCGTCGGCGAGAACGACCTCTACCTTGAGGGACTGCCCAGGGGAAGGTCATGACCGCCACTGGCGGTACGGCAACCATCGCATGCTCGACGCCGGCAACCATCGCACCGTCGACCGTCGGTGTGACTGACCGTCAGTTGAGCAGAACACCTCGCTGATTCGCCCGACAAGCGTGTAGTACTTCTCAATCATCACAACAGGGTGGCCGTCCGCCGGCCGGGCCATCGCCCAAATTCTGGGCGCTGTCGTCGAGGAGATACGGACCCTCCGCCCCACCCTCGAATCATCAGCAGACGACGCGCCTTGCCGCTGCCGACCTGGCCGGCGGCAGGCTTCAGCGGCCTGCTGCGACAGGCCGCAGGTGGGTCCTTACACCCCACCCGGTCACCTGGCGCCCGGTGGCGCACCCACCCGTAGGTCGCTTCAATGGCCACCTCGGGCGCCTCCCCCGCCTCGCGTACCGCTTTGGCCAACGCCCACGGGTCGTTGTCGATGCGAGTCACGCCGACCTCCTCGCCAGGCTCGTTCTCGCGGCCCACCACCGATCGGTTCAAATGGAGGTTGATCGCGACGTACTGTCGTTCCACGGTTCTTCTCCTTGCTCGGGAATGGGTTGGTTTCGTCACCGGCAGTTTCGGACTGGAACCGGCCCGAGCGCGAGAAGAACCAACCGCCTTCCCCGGCGCCGCCTTCGCCGGCGCCATCCCTTGCTGTGAACCGACCTTCCCTGACACCTTCGCCACCACTGGGACTCCACCAATCTGGGCTGCAGCCGAACCCCGGACGTCCGGCGCACTCAGCAAGAGCGAAGCAACCGCTCGTCATCCAACGAGTCCACGGCCTTTACGGCGATGGCACCCCGGATGTGGATGAAATACCCACCGCCACGCACTGGCCCTCCATTCCCGCCGATGACCATGCCGCGGCATGGGCGGAATTACGCGACTGGGTGGAGGGCCTGCAACAAAGGTTCGATCATCTCGATCAGCATTTCATCCCGGCCGGCTGGTGGCGGCACAACGAACACGTGGAAGCGCTCGTCGCCCTGCGAGACCACGAATGGGTCAGCTTCTCCGAAATAGCCCCCGCCACCGCCCCCCTCGACTGGTTTCGGGCCCGGCGCGATATCACCACACTGCTGCGAACCTGGACCGCGGAGCTGGCCTGCGACACCCCCAACAGCCGCGACCTGATGGGACGAGCACGTCGCGGCCGTTATCACCAAGCGAGATCAAGCCTCGATAGATAACAGCCTCTAACACCCAGGGCTGCTGGTGCTCGGCCCGCCCACATATGAGACGACCCTTCGACCCACCCGGGAGATCACCAGATATGCCATCCACCCACCGTCGTGATGGTCGACCCGACGCCCCCGCCCGAAGCCTCCCGCCCCGATTCAGGATCAACTGGGTGGCCGCCGGGCTGCGCTGCGCCGCCCTGGAAGCCGGCGTGACTATGCCGGTCGGCTACAGCCGTGGGTCCGCTCGACGGGCTGGCCCGGGTGTCCCAGTTCGGCGTGACCCGCTTCGGTGACGGCGTAGTGGTCCACACGGCGCCCGAGGAGTCGGGCTGGCAGCCGGTCGTGGTCGGCTTCGCCGACGGGGACCACCAGTGCTACCGGGACGGCCGCCGCCACGTCGGACCCGAAACGACCCGCCGGTGACCGGCCGGTCCACCCTGACCGGGTTGGGCCAAGCCCGGCGAGATTGGTGCGGCCGCCGGCTACTCGCCGCTTTCGGTCTCTCGGAAAGGGCCAAGTCGTTCATGGGAACGGCGAGAGAAGCAACCAGAGTCGGGACGGGACTGTCCTGGTGCTCGGCGATTGGCGGTATATCGGCCGCGGCCACACGCATGGTGAGGCTATCTACGCCGGCACCCTCGCCCAGGACGCTGCCGACGCCCGCCGGCTGCAGCGCCGGTATCGAGAGGAGCAACTGCTGTGAACCCGGCAAAGATCGTTGACCTGCCGAGCCAGGTGAGCGTTGTCCCGTTGAGCGAGCGGCTGGCGTTGAGCGTGGAGGAGGCAGGCAGTTTGCTCGGAATCTCCCGCGACCTGGCCTACGAGCTGGTGGCGAGGCGGGAGCTTCCTTCGGTGCGCTTGGGCCGCCAGCTTGTCGTGCCCCGCCGTGCGCTGGTGGAGGCCTTGGACCGGTTGGCTGAGGCCGATTGAAGTCCGGCCATGGCATCGCCGATTGCAGTCGCTGCTTCCCGGTCGGCGGCGTCGAGGAAGTGGGCGTAGGTGCGAAGGGTGATGCCCGGGTTGGCGTGGCCGAGGCGTCCGGCGATGGTCCTGATGCCAACCCCGCCGGCGGTCAGGGTGGTGGCGGTGAAGTGGCGGAGCGAGTGAAACGTGACGTGGGGCAGCTCCAAGCGGTCCCGCAGCGTGCGGAATGCTCCGGTGACCCGGTCGGGCCGATAAGGAGTGGCGGCGTCGAGGTCCTCGGACCAGACGTAGGCGGTGGGGGAGAGAACGACGCCAGCCATCGCCGCCCGCTCGTCGACCCGGTCACGGTGCGCTCGAAGCACGTCAACGGTGGATGGGTCGAGGGCGATCCGGCGGGCCTGATGGGTCTTGGTGTCTTTGACGGCGACGAGCTGGTTGGCGTCGGAGATGGACCGGGCGATGGTCAGCGTGGCGAGGTCGAGGTCGATGTCGCTCCAGCACAGCCCGCACAGTTCGCCTCGGCGGGCGCCGGTGGTGGCGGCCACATAGATGAGGCTGCCGAGGTCCTGGTGGTCGTTGGCGCACGCGTCCAGGAGGCGGCGGAGCTCCTCCTGGGTCGGAGGGTGGATCTCCCGGACCCGCTGTGTCGGTGGTGAGGAGCGCAGTACCGGGTTGGTGTCGACCCAGCCCCATTTGACGGCCTGGTTGAAGGCGGCGGAGAGGATGGCGTGGCTCTTTCGAATGCTGAGCGGCTTGAGTCCTGAGCGACCCAGCTGGCCGTAGAAGCGGTCGAGCTCGGCGGGGCCTATCCGGGTGATGTCGAGACGGCCGAGGTGCGGTGAGATGTTGGCGCTGATGGCGCTGCGGTAGCGGACCAGCGTGGATTCGGCTCGTCCCTGCGCCTCCAGGTGGGCCACCCAGGCGTCGAGCAGATCGTTGACCGTACGCCGGCCGCTGGTTCGGTGGCCACCTCGGGCCACCTCGACGGAGAGAGCGTCGAGAGCCCGCTGAGCGTCGCGTTTGCTGCCGCGCAGGTGACGTTCGACGTAGCGCCACCGTCCCGTCTCGGGGTCCCGCTGGCCGAGCGAGACGCGTACCTGCCAGGAGTTGGCACCTCGCTTGCGGATCGTCCCGCTCCATGCCTCTGAGCGTACGCCTTTCCAGGGACGACTATGGTCAAACTATGGTCAAATAGCGGCGGGTCCTGGGCGAGTGGATGACCAGAAACCCCTTCTGACCTGCGGAGGGAGAGGGATTCGAACCCCCGGGGACTTGCATCCCAAGGCTTTTCAAGAGCCTCGCATTCGGCCGCTCTGCCATCCCTCCGGAGGTGGGTCAGCCTACTGCCGGCCCCTGGCGTCATCCTCTGGGGCCGCCAGGGCTCTTCCATCTGCCTTCTAGCTGATTTGATGCCGTTTGATTCCAGATTCTTGGCGCAGAGCATTTTCTTGGCGCGGTATTGAACCTGTGGTGTCGTCCTCGTCACCATGAATCCAGATGTCACCAAGAAAATCGAGTCCCGGCGAGGGGGCGGGGGCCACCGGCAAGCGGGGCGGGGGTGACCGGCGAGGGGGGCGGGGGCCACCGGCACGGCGAGGGGGCGGGGGCCACCGGCAAGCGGGGCGGTGGCCACCGGTAAGCGGGGCGGGGGTGACCGGCGAGGGGGGCGCCGGCGACCGGCGAGGGGCCAGGCCACGGGGCGCACCGGGGCCACGGGGCGCACCGGGGCCACGGGGCGCGGCCACACAGGGCCGCCATCACCGCCAGGGGATCAGGCCGAGGGGTCGCCGCCGAAGCGGATATGCGAGCGAACGTCGTCGATCCACTGGTCCGCCTCCTGCCAGGCCTTCTCGGCATCGCGCCGGCGGGCCGGCCCATGAGCGCCGGCGGCGGGATACGACCCCAGGAACTTCAGCTCCCTGAGGCTGGCATGGAGGTCACGCAGGCAGTCGGCCACCACCTCGTCGGCGACGTGGCCCTCGAAGTCGATGATGAAGCAGTATTCCCCGAGCTCGCGCTTGGTCGGCCGGGATTCGAGCTTGACCAGGTTGAGGTCCCGGGCCGAAAACTGACCCAGGATGCCGTGCAGGCTGCCCGGGTGGTCGCTGGACTGAAAGCACACCACGCTGGTCTTGTCGTGCCCGGTCGGGGCCGGGATGCCAGCGTCGTGCGGACCGACCAGCACGAACCGGGTCGAGTTGCCGACCTGGTCTTCGATGCTCGAGGCCAGCACCTCCAGTCCGTAGAGCTGGGCCGCCAGGGCGGTGCCGATGGCGGCCGCGTCGTCGCTCGCCCCCCTCGCCGACCAGCCGGACGGCCTCCGCGGTCGATCGGGCCGCCACCTCCTCCACATCCGGGAGGTGGGCGGCGAGCCAGGCCCGGCACTGGCCGGTGGCGTGGGGGAACGACACGATGCGACGGATGTCGAATAGCGTCGCGCCCGGATGCGCCAGCAGGTTCTGGGTCACCGGCAGGATGGCCTCGCCCGACGATGATCAGATCCCGCTCGAACACCAGCTGATCGAGGGCGATCGACACCGTGCCCTCGATGGAATTCTCCAGGGCCACGAAGCCGAAGTCGACGTTTCCTTCCGTGACGGCGGACAGGACGTGCACGAAGGAGGGCAGCGGCCGCAGATGGGCCCGGGCCAGCCCGGCTTCGCTGCGAAGGGCCTCCTCGGTAAAGGTGCCGGACGGTCCCAGGAACCCGATAGTGGCCTGTGGGGAGACGGAGCCGGTCATGGCCGGGCAGGATAGAGCCGTTATGGACGAGGCCGCCCTTCACTTGTTGCTCGATCAGCTGGTTGCCGGCGAGGTGGACGCCGACGAGGTGGTGCAGCGGGTGCGCCGGCTCCCGTTCACGGAGCTGGGGTACGCCATGGTCGACCATCACCGGTCGCTGCGTCAGGGGCTGCCCGAGGCCGTCTATGGTCCGGGAAAAAGTGCCGCCCAGTGCGTGGGGATCGTCGGCGAGCTGCTGAAGGGCGACGATGCGGGGAGCCCGGCGGGTGGGCCGCCAGGTGGGCCGGTCGTGCTGAGCCGGGCCACCGAAGAGCAGATCGCCGCGGTGCTGGCCACCTACCCGGCCGGCCTGGTCACCGGGACGACGGTGGTGTGGCGGCCCGCCCCGGCCGCGCCAGGACGGGGTGGTGGTGGTCACCGCCGGCACGGCCGACCTGCCGATCGCGGAGGAGTGCCAGGCCACCCTGCGGGCTTACGGCTTCGGCGCCGCCCTGGTCGCCGACGCCGGGGTGGCCGGCCTGCACCGCCTGCTCGCCCACCTGGAGCTCCTGCAGGCGGCCGACGCCGTGGTGGTGGTGGCCGGCATGGAGGGAGCGCTGGCCAGCGTGATCGGCGGCCTCTGTGCGGCACCCGTGGTCGCCGTGCCGACCAGCGTGGGCTACGGGGCCGGGCTGGAGGGGGTGACTGCCCTCCTGGCCATGCTGGCCTCCTGTGCCTCCGGGCTGGTCGTGGTCGGCATCGACAACGGCTTCGGGGCCGCCTGCGCCGTGGCCCGCATCCTGGGCCCGCGGGCCGATGAGACCACCAGCTCGGCTGATGCCGAACGACAGGCCGTGCGATGACGACCGTCGCCTGGTGGCACTGCTTTGCCGGCATCGCCGGTGACATGGCCCTCGGCAGCCTGGTCGACGCCGGGGCCGATCTCGCCCTGGTCGAACGTGAACTGGTCGCCCTCCCCGTCGGGGGCTGGTCCCTCGAGGCCGCCCCGGTGCTGCGAGCCGGCGTAGCCTGCACCCAGGTGCTGGTCCGGGCCCGCGACACCCAGGTGGTCCGCACCCACGCCCACATCGTCGGCCTGATCACCGAGGCCCGCCTGCCCGAACGGGCCCGCCAACGGGCCCTGGCCGCCTTCGCCCGCCTGGCCGAGGTGGAAGGCCAGTCTGCATCGCCGGCCCGCCTCGCAGGTGCACTTTCACGAGGTCGGGGCTACCGACGCCATCATCGACATCGTGGGCACCTGCGTGGCCCTGGAGCTGCTTGGCGTCGACGAGGTGCGCGCCAGTCCGGTCGCCCAGGGGTCGGGGATGGTGCACACCTCCCACGGCACGCTCCCGGTCCCGGCCCCGGCGGTGGTCGAGCTCCTGCGGGGGGCGCCTACCTACGGGACCACCATCCCGGTGGAGTTGACGACCCCGACCGGCGCCGCCCTGCTGGCGACGCTGTGCGCCGGCTGGGGTCCGATGCCGGCTATGGAGATTCAGGCCAGCGGGTTCGGAGCCGGCAGCCGCCAGCTCGACGGCTTGCCCAATGCCGTGCAGGTGGTCATCGGGCGGGCCGTGGAGCGCTCCGCCGCCGATCCCGACCACGGCCAGCCCGTCGTGGTGCTGGAGGCCAACGTGGATGACGTCACCGGGGAGATCCTGGGCGCCACCGTGGCCGCCCTGATGCGCGCCGGGGCCCTGGACGCCTGGGTCACGCCGGTCACCGGCAAGAAGGGCCGGCCCGCCCATGTCGTCAGCGTGCTCGGCGATCCTGCCGCGGTGGGCCGGCTGCGGCACGTGCTGGCCGACGAGACCGGGACCCTTGGCATACGGGCCCAGTCCTGGCAGCGCTGGCCGGCCGAGCGGCAGTTTGCGGAAGTCGACGTGGGCGGCTATCCGGTCCGGGTCAAGCGGGGACCCCGTCGCATCAAAGCCGAGCACGACGACGCGGCCCGGGTCGCCGCCCTGCTGCGCCTCCCCATCCGGGAGGTGGCCCGCCGGGCCGAGGAGGCGGCCCATCGGTTGTTCGACCAGGCCGGAGATGACGGCCCGCAGGGTCCGGACGGCCCGGACGGCCCGGAGGACGCCGGCGGCCAGGGCAGCGGCGGCGGGGGGCCCGAGGGCGCGGCCAGCTGACGCCGCGGTAAGGTAAGCGGTACCGCCCGTAAACCGGTACCGCCCGGAGCCGGTCGTCCGCCATCATGGAACCGTGCTCGAAGCCCGCCAGCTGAGCGTGGAGGTCGGAGGGCGCCTCACCCTGGAGGAGGCGTCGTTGCTGGTGCGCGCCGGCGACAAGGTCGGCCTGGTGGGCCGCAACGGGGCCGGCAAGACCAGCCTGCTCAAGGTCCTGGGCGGCGAGGTTCCCCCGGCCAGCGGGTCGGTCCGGGTGCAGGGCCGGATCGGCTTTCTGAGCCAGGACCCGCGGGCCGTCCGCCCCGCCGGCGCCGGGACCGGGCTGGCCCACATCCTGTCCGGCCGGGGCCTCGACGAGGCCGCCACCCAGCTGGAGAAGCTTCGCCTCGCCATGGAGGAACACCCTTCCGAGCGGGCCATCGCCCGCTTCGCCCGGGCCGAGGACGCCTTCGCCGCCGCAGGGGGGCTACGCGGCCGAGTCCGAGGTCCGCCAGATCGTGGCCGGCCTGGGCCTGGGCGCCGATCGGATCGACCTTCCCGTCGGCGTGCTCTCGGGAGGAGAACGCCGGCGGGTCGAGCTGGCTCGCATCCTGTTTGCCGGTAGCGACGTGCTCCTGCTCGACGAGCCGACCAACCACCTCGACAGCGACGCCAAGAACTGGCTCATGGGCTTTCTGCGGGGCTACCGCGGCGCCCTGCTCGTCGTGAGCCACGACCTCAACCTGCTGGACGAGGCCATCACCCGTGTCCTCCATCTCGACGAGGGGCAACTGGTCGAGTACAAGGGCACCTATTCGCAGTACCGCGAGGCCCGGGCCGCCGACGAGGTGCGGCTCACCAAGCTGGCCGCCCGCCAGCAGGCCGAGATCAAGCGCCTTTCCACCCTGGCCGACTCCATGCGCCATCAGACGGCCAAGCGGGCCCGGGTGGCCAAGAGCCTCGACAAGCGGGTCACCCGGTTGGAGTCGGCCGCGGTATCGGGGCCGGCGCCGTCCGAACGCCGGTACAAGGTGAGGTTCCCGATCCCGCCCCACACCGGCCGGGTGGTCGCTGGAGGCCAGCGGACTGGCCAAGGACTACGGCGGCCCACCGGTATTCGAGGACATCAGCTTCGCCGTCGAACGGGGCGAGCGACTGCTGGTCATGGGCCTCAACGGAGCCGGAAAAACGAGTCTCCTGCGCATCCTGGCAGGCTGGTCCGAGCCGTCCGCGGGAAGCTGGCGGACGGGCGTCGGCGTGTCGGCCGGTTATTACGCCCAGGAACACGAGGGCATCCGGGCCGGCGAGTCCGTCCTGGACCACGTGCGCGCCGCTGCCGCCGGGGACGTCCCCGAACGTGAGCATCGAGCTCTCCTCGGGATGTTCGGCCTGGTCGGCGAGGTGGCCTTCCAGGACGCCAGCACCCTCTCCGGAGGCGAGAAGACGAAGCTGGCCCTCTCGCAGCTGGTCGCAGGCCGGCACAACCTCCTGCTCCTGGACGAGCCGACCAACAACCTGGACCCGCCCTCACGCCAGGCCGTCGGGCAGGCCCTGGCCAGCTGGCCCGGGAGCATGATCCTCGTCAGCCACGACGTGGGCTTCGTCACCGAGCTGGCACCGGACCGGGTCCTGCTGATGCCCGACGGAAGCGAGGATCAGTGGAGCGACGACCTGCTCGACCTGGTGGCGATGGCGTGATGCCGCGACCAGGCGGTGGCGCCGAGCGCCCGCACGACCGTTCGGCGCCACCGGGAGCGAGGCCACTACGACCGGGATCTCGTCTACGGGATTCTGGACGAGGGCTTCATCTGTCATGCCGCCTGTTCGAGCGCGGGGACAGTGTGGATGATCCCGACCGCGTACGGCCGCGACGGCGACCGCCTCCTCCTGCACGGCGCCGCCGCCAACCATGTCCTCAAGGCCGCCGCCGCCGGAGCTGAGCTGACTGTGACCGTGACCCTGGTGGACGGGCTGGTCCTGGCCCGCTCTACCTTTCACCACTCCATCAACTACCGCTCGGTGGTCGTCTTCGGCGGGGCCACGCCGATCGAGGATGACCGGGCCAAGGCCGCGGCCCTGAGCCGGATCGTCGACCACATCGTGCCCGGCCGGACCCGGGACGCCCGGGGCCCCAACCCGACCGAGCTGGCGAGCACCCGGGTGGTGTGGTTGCCGCTGGACGAGGTGTCGGCCAAGGTCCGCACGGGTGGTCCGATCGACGATGGAGAGGACCTGGAGCTGGCCGTCTGGGCCGGGGTGTTGCCGCTGCAGCTCACGGCCGGTCCGGCCGAGCCCGATGGCCGCTACTCGAACGCCACCGCCGCCCCGGCGTACCTCGAGCAGCCCCGCCGGTGGAACGGAGGTTCCTGGGACCCAGCCCCCAGCACCTAGTGTCGTCGGCCGTGGGAACGTACATCGGGCCAGGGGTATGGGAAATCGACACGCTGCTCGGTGGCTGGACCCGCATGACCGCCGGCTACCTCATTGAAGGAGCCGCGCCCGTGCTGGTGGAGACCGGCAGCCAAACCTCCGTCCCGGCCCTGCTGGCTGCCCTGGCGGAACACGGCGTCGCCCCCGCCGACCTGGCGGGCGTGGCGGTGACCCACATTCATCTCGACCATGCCGGCGGCGTGGGCGACGTGGCCCGGGCCTTCCCGCAAGCCACCATCTACGTTCACGAGAAGGGCGCCCGGCACCTGGTCGACCCCGAGCGCCTGGTCAACTCGGCCGCCCGGGTGTACGGCGATCTGCTCGACTCCCTCTACGGGCGGCTGGAGCCGACTCCGGCGGCGCGCATCCACGTGCTGGCGGACGGCGAGGAGATTCCCATCGGAGGCGGGCGCACCCTGACCACGGTGGATTCGCCGGGTCACGCCAAGCACCATCTGGCTCTGCACGACAGCCAGAGCGGGATCCTGTTTGCGGGCGACGCCGTCGGTGTGCGCCTGCCGGATGCGGGGGTGCTGCGTCCGGCCACCCCGCCCGCGGACTTCGATCTGGATCAGGCGGTCACCTCGCTGCGGAAGTTCCGGGCCCGTACCCCGGAGGGCGTGGCTCTGGCCCACTACGGCCTCATCCCCGACCCCCTCAACTCCCTGGAGGAAGCCGAAGAGATCCTGCGCCAGTGGGCCGAGGTGGCCGAGAAGGCCTGGCGGGCCGGGGAGGACATCGCCGCCGCCCTGGAGCGCGAGTTCACACCCCAGCTCGACGCCATCGATCCGGTCCACCGGGAGAAGCTGGAGACCCTCAACGGCATCCATTCGAACGCCGCCGGTTTGCGACGCTGGCTGGAGACGACCCGGGGTGGCGACCAGCCTGCTAGCCGCTGACGGTGGCCAGGCCCGCCCCCTCCACATCGGCTCCCCGCAAGTACTGGGTCTGATAGAGGTCGGCATACCGGCCGCCCTCGAGCAGCAGCGACCCGTGCGTCCCCCGGGCCACGATCTCCCCGTCTTCGAGCACCAGGATTTGATTGGCGGCCTGGATCGTCGAGAGCCGGTGCGCAATCACGATGGAGGTACGGCCCCGAAGGGCCTCGGCCAGCGCCTGCTGGACCAGGAGTTCGGTTTGCGAGTCCAGGTGGGCGGTGGCCTCGTCGAGGATCACCACGGCCGGGTCCTTGAGCAGGACCCTGGCAATCGCCAGGCGTTGCTTTTCACCGCCCGACAACCGGTAGCCGCGCTCTCCGACAACCGTGTCGTATCCGTCCGGCAACGACATGATCAGGTCGTGAATCCGCGCCGCCTGACAGGCCGCCACCAGGTCGGCGTCGGTCGCGGACGGCCGGGCGTAGCGCAGGTTGGCGGCGATGGTGTCGTGGAAGAGGTGGGGATCCTGCGTCACCACCCCCACCGCGGCGCTGACAGACGCCAGGGTCACATCCCGGACGTCCTGGCCGTCGATGGTGATCGACCCCGTCACGGCGTCGTAGAGGCGGGGTAGCAGGCTGCTGAGGGTCGTCTTCCCGGCCCCCGACGGGCCCACCAGGGCGGTCATCGTCCCCGGTTCGGCCACGAACGACACATCCCGCAGGACCCAGTCGCCCGGCTGCGTGTCAAGCCCCTGCGCCACGGTTTCGGCGGTCGCCTCCAGGGACGCCACCGACACCTCGGCGGCGGCCGGGTACCGGAACCACACCCCGTCGGCCGCCACCCGGCCGGTCACCGGACCGCCGGCGTCGAGCGGGAGGGCCCCGGGCCGGTCGGCTACCGACGGCGGGGTGTCGAGGACCTCGAACACCCGGTCGAAGCTGACGATGGCACCCAGGACGTCGACCTGCGCGCTGGCCAGGTCGGTGAGGGGGGAGTAGAGGCGAGTCACGTAGGCGGCCAGGGCCACCACGGTGCCGACCCCGAGGGTGCCCTCGACCGCTTCCCGGCCGCCCAGCCAGTACACCGCCGCGGTCCCCACCGCGCCCACCAGCCCCAGCGAGGCGTACAGGTAACGGCCCAGCAGCGCCAGCCGGATGCCGGAGTCCCGCACCCGTCCGGCCCGGCGGGCGAACTCCTTCGACTCGGCGTCGGGCCGGCCGAAGAGCTTGACGAGCAGGGCGCCGGAGACGTTGAAGCGCTCGGTCATGTTGGCGCTCATATCCGCGTTGAGCTGCATCTGGTGGCGGGACAGCCGGCTGATGCGCCGGGCCATGATCTTGTCCAGGACGATGAACGGCGGCAGCACCAGCAGAGCCAGGGCGGTGATCTCCGGGCTCAGGATGAACATGGGAATCAGGGTGGCCACCAGGGTGAAGATGTCGGATACGACCGATGCGGCGGTGCCGACCGCATTCTGAGCGTCGAGCACGTCACTGGTGAGGCGGCTCATGAGCGATCCGGTCTGGGTTCGGGTGAAAAACGCCACCGGCATGCGCTGCACGTGCTCGTAGAGCTTGACCCGCAGGTCGTAGATGATGCCCTCGCCGATGACGGAACCGAACCACCGGTTGACGAGCGAGAGGGCCGTGGTGGCCAGGGCCACGCCCACCATGGCCGCGGCCAGCAGGTCCACCTGGCTCATGCCGCCACCGTGCGTCAGGGTGTCGACCAGGATCTGACCAGCAGCGGGGGCACGGATCCGATGGCCGCGGCGGCCATGATCGCCAGCAGGTAGGCCGCCAGCCGGCCTCGATACGGGGAAAGAAATCGCCAGATGCGGCGCAGCGTCCCCTTGGTCACGTTGGCGGCGCGCAGCTCGGCGAGATCACGGGAGCGGTGATAGCCCCTCAACGTGTTCTCCTATCGGCGAGAGGAACGGATGTAATCATGTAAGTACCCGTTGTAACGATTGGTGCGGTGGGGTTTGTTCCGGCGTCATGGTGGGTCGGGCCGGTGGGGCAAGATGCGAGGGTGGTACTGGCGTTGCACCTCTGCACCAGAGGCGAGGCGGAGCGGGTCATCGCTCGGCGGCGTGACGCGACCAGCGACCCGCCCTGGATCGACGGCTATCCGCTCGATGGCGACGTGCGAGCCTGCGTGGCCTACATCAGCCATCTGCCCACCCTGTCAGGCTCGGGCCGATCGAGTCCCTTCGGGTACTACCAGGTGCTCGAGGACGGTGTCGTGGTGGCCGGGATCGGATTTCACGGGCCGCCCAACAGAAGCGTGGTCGAGGTCGGCTATGGGGTGGCGCCGGCGGCCAGGGGGCGAGGGGTGGCGACGGACGCGCTCCGTCTGTTGCTGCAGGTGGCGGCCGGACTGGACGGTGTGCGACGGGTGATCGGCCGTACCGAGGAGACCAACGTGGCCTCGCAGCGGGTGATGATGGCCGCCGGCATGGTGCCCGCCGGTCGTGACGCCGACTTCGTGCACTTCGGAATCGATCTCGCTGCGGCCCGCCCCGGTGCCTGAGACGGCGGGCACCCGCCTGCCCTACGCTCGCCCCCATGACCTCGACGTCCCCGGTGGCTCCCCCCTCGGGCCCGGCGGTCACCTCGATCGATGGCGCCATCGCCCGCATGCAGCAGATCGCCGACGCCTTGCCCGCAGCTGACGGGCTGGCCTGCTTCAACCGCATGTACCTCGACGTTACCGAGCAGGTCCAGGCCCGCCTCGCCCAGGGGTTTTTCTCCAACCCGACCTTCCTGACCCGGCTGGACGTGATCTTTGCCAACCTGTACTTCGACGCCGTCAACGCCCTGGTGCAACAGCCCGACCGGGTGCCGGTGGCGTGGTCGCCCCTGTTCGAGGCACGCGGCGACACCGACATCTTCTCCATTCAGTTCGCCCTGGCGGGCATGAACGCCCACATCAACTGCGACCTCCCCCTGGCGGTGGTCCAGACCTGCACGGATCTCGACACCGCTCCCGACCAGGGCACCATTCACGACGACTACCAGAAGGTGGACGGCCTGCTCGACGCCGCCGACCAGTCCGTGCGCCAATCGTTTGAGTCGTCGGCGGTGCAGCAGGCCGACCATCGCACCCAGGCGGTTCTCAACCTGATCTGCAACTGGAGCATCAACTCGGCCCGGGACGTGGCCTGGGACACGGCCATCGCCATGTGGCGGTCCCGTCATATCGCCACCGTCGAAGATCTGCTGGCTGACGGGATGGCCCGCAGCGTGGCTATGGCCAGCCGCCTCCTGCTCATCGCCTTCTGAACGGCTCAGAGGTTGGCGTGACCACCGACATTGGTGCCGTCGCCGACGAGCTCTACGGCCTGCCGGCAGGCGAGTTCACGGCCGCTCGCGACCGGGCCGCGGCGGTAGCCAGACAAGCGGGGGACCGGGAGGTGGCCGCGACGATCAAGAAGCTGCGGCGGCCCACTGTCTCCGCCTGGGCGGTCAACCGGCTGGCTCGAGACCAGGCTGACGAGGTGACCCGGCTACTGGACGCAGGCGCCGCCTTGCGGCAGGCCCAGGCCAACCTCGACGCGGAGGAGCTGCGCCGCCTGACTCAGGAGGGCCAGCATCTGGTCGGTGACCTCGCCCGCCAGGCCCGCCAGGCTGCCGGCGACGCCGGTCAGGCCGTGAGCGAGGCGGCCTACCGCGAGCTCGAAGCGACCCTCCACGCCGCCCTGGCGGACCCGGAGGCGGGCGAGGCGGTCCGTTCCGGGCGTCTGACCAGGCCGTTGCAGTATTCCGGATTCGGCCCGGTGGACGTCGCCGACGCGGTGGCTGTTGGCCCGGGACGCGGGCCGCAGGCGCCGCTGGCACCGTCGCCCCCCGGCGACGCCTCCCCCCGAGCCGGTGTCCGCCCCGGTCTCCGCCCCGCCGGAGCCGGATCGAGCCAAAGAGGCGCTGTGGCGGGCCGAGGCGGAGGTCGCAGACGCCATCCGCCAGGCGGATGAGCATCAGCGGCTGGCCGAGCAGGCCCTGGACCGGCAGGAAACGCTGCGCCAGCGCATCCGTCAGCTCGACGAAGAGCGCGAGCAGCTGCGGGCCGAGGACGTGAGCGCCGGCGAGGAGGTGCGCGGCGCGGAACGGGCCCGGGGCGACGCCAATCGCCGGCTGGCCCAGGCCGAGGCGGCCCTGCGGCGTCTCCGGGCGATGCCTAGCGGGCCGGCGAGTTCGCAGGCGGCCCACTAGCGGGCCGCGAGCTCAGTTGGCGCCGTGGCGCAGCCGGCGTACCACGACCAGGGCCCAGGCCGCCGCCCCGAGACCGAGGGCCCCGATGACGAGACCGATGATCCCGATAGTTCGGGCCGTGGAGTCGCTGCTGGAAGCGGCCGGCCCGGTGACCTGGGCGCCGGTCTGGCTGACGGGGGCCGTCAGGTGGAGGATCGGCGTGGGGTTAGCCGGGTCGGGGTTGGCGGCGCTCACCGGATCAATCCAGCGGACGATGGCCCCGTTGGAGTAGGTCTGGAGGGCCTTGAAGACGGCCTGGTCGGTGCCCGTTGGCAAACTCTGGGCCAGAACGTAGAACTCCTGGAAGTGTCCCGGCGGGATCGGACCGCCGCTCCAGTCGACCTCGCTGACGTAGTCGGTGACCAGCCCGTCATCGGTCTGAACCGGCGGAGTGAGGGCCGCGGTGTGGATGGTGTCATGCCAGCCCGGGACGCTCTCGGGATCGACGCCCAGGATGGGGTGAGCGCTGGGAAAGAAAATCTGGATCTTGACCGTGCTGGCGTTGTCCATCTCGTTGGGAACCCGGAACCCCAGGGTGATCTCCGCCCCCTGCGGGGCCGAGGCCGGGTCGACGGTCACGTGGGCGAACGCCGGGCCGGCCGCCCCCAGGACGACGGCAACGGCGACCGCGGTGCCCGCCAGGGCCCTCCGGATGGGGCGGCGGCGTCTCGGAACGGTCACAGGCCGAACCTAGGAGGATCCGCGGCGCGGGTGGTAGCAGGTCATGGTCCGGAATCGGCCGGACCCGGGCCCTCGGGCCCGGGTCCGGTCGGGTGGCGGAGGGAGTGGGATTTGAACCCACGGTGCCACGAGGACACAACGGTTTTCGAGACCGTCCGATTCGGCCGCTCTCGCATCCCTCCAGCAGCCATTTTGTGATGCGAAGTTAGCTCATCCCAAACCACATCCCAAACTAGGATCGAGGTCTACCTCTCATGGACGAAACCCCCAAATGGCACTTCGGAAACGCAGCCATCGACGGCGCCGAGCGACGCGGCTGGATGGTTGGACCGTTCATGGAACCCGACGATGTCCGGATGACAGAAGCCGTCGAAATCAAGTGGGGTAACCACGCCGCTGGCGACCGTCGAGAGAGCTGGTTCGAGCAGGAGGCCCGCACCACGGTGCTCGTGCTCGTCAAGGGGCGTTTCCGGATCGACCTGTCGGTCGGGACCGCCGTTCTCGCCGAAGAGGGCGACTACGCCATGTGGGGACCAGGCATCGGCCATTCCTGGCGGGCCGAGGAAGACTCCGTGGTCGTCACTATCCGCTGGCCGGGCGCGGTATAGGGAATCCAACACTCGCCGGCGCGGCGAGGCGCCGACTCCAGGGGAAGAGTCTGCGCCCGGCGCGATCTGTTGCCCGAGTGGCTGAAGCTACCTGGTCAGCCCGGAAGCCCGGGCCAGCTGGCCCAGCTCGGCCGGACCTGAGGAACCAGGGCGAAAGCGTGCAACGCTCCAGCCGTGACGCGGCGGGCCGTGGCCGCCGACGTCGAGGCGCCCAGCTGAGAGGCCGCGTTGATCAGGACCTGGCAAGCTCCCGTCTCTACGGTCGCCAGCCCGGTCGGGATGCGCACTCCGCCGAACGCCGCCCCCGTGAGCTGCGTCTTGATCACACCCGCCAGGTAGTCGCGAGGGATCTCCAGTCCCCGAATGGCGGCGTCGACCAGCTCGGTCCGTTTTCTGGCGTGGATCCGTCAGGGCCCAGATGCCGGACACCGGGACCGACGAAGCCGACCCAGTTGTTGTCGATCTCGGCGGCGTAGTCGCCGTGGTCCCAGGCGAATCCGTTATCGACCGTGACGCAGTCGGCGGGGTACTGACTGGCCGTGGCGCCCGTCACCGCGTCATGGCACGTAGCTGGGCCCTGCTCGAGGTAGTAGTCAGGTCTGGCGAAGACGGACACCGTGGGCGTACGGGCCGGGTCGGCGTTGACCATGTGCAGGATGGCTTCCTCGGCCGGGTCGGCCAGGTAGTTGGCGATCTTCTGGGTGCTGCCCGCGTACGGGTTGTACGCCGTGAGGCTGGCCAGGTCGTGTTCGAACTGGCGGACCCCAGACGTGTCGGGGCCGGGCTGGCCGTTGACGTAGAACTCCGGGGCGGTGTCGAACTCCATGCCGAACGGGGTGGTGTCGCCCGTCTCCCCAGCAAGGAGCCCGGTGACATTGGCCTCCAGCTCGCCGAAACTACCGTTTGGATAGGTGCAGACCACCGTCACACCGTCGCAGTTGGCCGGGGTCGGCTGGACTGCCCGCCCCACGTCGCCTCCGGCCTCGTGGTCGCCCTCGTCCGAGCTGAACACGAACTCGGTGTTCTGGGCGGTGATGCCGTCGCTGGCCAGCCGCTTGAAAGAATGGGCCGAAGGCCTGATTGTAATACCGGGCCTGGGCGATATAGCAGGCCGAGCCGCTGCCGAGCGCGTCGGGCGCGTGGTAACGCGGGCCGGCCGGTTGGCCATTAGCGCCCCCGGCTGGCCGGACGGTGGATTGCCGAAGGGAGCCGGTTCCACGCGCCTCAGTCTGACGGCAATGATGGGTGATGCCATAATCAATCGGCTGGCGATATTCGGAGCGACGGGTGACCTGACCGGGCAACAGCTATCCAGGGCTGGTCGCCACGAGCATCCGGGGGAATCCGGAGGCCACCACGGACGCGGATCTGGCCGCCCGTTTGGGCCCGAGCATGCGACGAGCTATGGCGTGGTGGATGAGATCGCCCGCCGGGTCTGGCTCAACGGTGGCCGGGTCCTGGCCGTCCGGAAGGACGATGTCCCCGGGCAGGGCGTCGCAGCCATCCTCCGATACGCCGCCTGACCAGACCAGTCTCACCAGCCGGCCCGAGCGTGCTTATCTGTGACGGCAACTCCACGAGGCGTCAGCCGGCGCAAAGGGGATGGGAAGATGGCGACCCATGAGCAACAGAGTTCCCTCGTATTGGTGGTCGGGTTCGAGGGATCGGATCCGGCCCGTCGGGCGCTAGCGGCGGCTGGGCGCATACTGCGAGATCAGGAAGGATGGATCGAGGTCGTGAATGTACAGCCGACCGAGGGGGGCGAGGGCGATCAAGCGACTCCCCAGCCCGCGGCCGACGTGAAGGACAGCCTCGGGCCGGCGCCGACAGACCTGCACTATGAGGTCCGCTCGGTACTGGATGCGGAGAAGCAGCCCTGGCGGCTGCGGAGTGCAAGCGGAGCGGTAGCCGAAGAGCTCATCGAAGCGGCTCGTGCCATTGCCGACGAAGGTGGACCGGCCCGGACGGTTGTGATCGTCGTGGGTAGTGATCGACGGCTGGCGTTCAGCGTCCCGATCACCCTGGCCCGGCGGTCCAGCTTTCCGGTTGTCATTGTGCCGTGAGGCTGTTCTCCGGGGCGATCAGTATCGGGCGGCGGGTGTGGGCCGCCAGCGTGTGGGAGACACTGCCCAGCAACGCGGTCCGGACCGGGCCCCGGCCCCGCTGGCCGCAGACGATGAGACGGGCGGAGATCTCGTCTGCGACGTCGAGGATCGTCTGGGCGATGCCTGCCCCGGACTTCCTGATCATGGCCGACGCCTGGTATCCATGCTCGACAGCTCGTTGGGCTCCGTCGTCGGCGGCGGCCCTGGTAAAGGACTCTTCTTGCTCGTCGAGATCGCCTTCAGATGGGAACGAGGCGGCTGCAAACGCCCCCGACAGGGCCAAGCGGACGGCGATCGGTTCCCAGACGGTGAGCACGACGGCGGCAACACCGGGCTCGATCAGCTCGCCCGCTGCTCGCATGGCCCCACGAGACCCGTCCGAACCGTCGTAGCAGAAGAGCACCGGACCTCTGGGCGTGCTCTGCGTCATGCTTGTCTCCTAAATCTCCTGGAATCGGCGGGCGCCGGATGCAGGCGTACACCACGACAATGTCAAGCTCACATCACGACCTTGCTGATCCATGAGCCTACGGGTCAGCGCCGGCCCAGGTCCCGGACAGGCTCTCTCATCGGGCTCGCGGCACCAGCCGGACGCAGGTGACGGTTTCGGGCTGCGGCGCTACCCGGGCGGCGTGAACGTGAGCGGCAGCGGGTTGACACAGCGAACGCCCGCCTGGTTGAGGTAACCCGGGGAGCCGTTGGGGTCGAGGCGGTAGTCGGGGATGCGCCGGTGGAGAGTGTCGAGGGTGACCCGCAACTCCATCCGGGCCAGGTGGGAACCCAGGCAGCGATGGAAGCCACTGGCGAAGGCGATGTGACGGTTGTTCGCTCGCCCGAAGTCAACCTTCGTCGGATCCGGGAAGGCGTCAGGGTCCATGTTGGCGGTTGCCCACACCACCCGAAGATCATCGCCTGGCTTGACCGTCACCCCGCCGACCTCGAAATCAACGGTGGCGTGCCGGCTGCCTGCGACAACCGGCGATTGCACGCGCATCAGCTCTTCGATCGCCGCCGGGAGTAACGATGGGTCGGCGACGAGGCCGTCCCGTTCCGCGGGATGGCGGGCCAGCCAGTCGACCAGGCACGAGAGGGAAGCCGTGACCGTGTCGAGTCCGGCCAGCACCAACAGGAAGGTGATGTCGATGACGTCCTCGGGCGTCAGGCGGTGCCCGTCGACCTCGCTGGTGAGGAAGCCGCCGATCAGGTCCTCGCCGGGATCGCCGCTGGCCTGGCGGCGTTTGAGCTCGACGTCGAGGTACTCGATGAGCTTGGGCCCGGCTGAGGTGCGGTGCTCCTCGTCGGTAGGCCTGATGACACCGTTCTTTACCCACATCAAGAAGGGTGCGTCCTCGAGCGGCAGACCGAGCTGGCTCAGGAAGATCTGGGTGGGAAGTGGCTCGCAGAGTGCCGCGTAAAGGTCCACGCTCCCGTCGCCTGCGAAGCTGTCGATCAGCTGTCCCGCCAGGTCGCGGACGACCGGCTCGAGGCGGGCCACCTGCCTGGGGGCGAAGAGCGGGTCCAGCAGCTTGCGATAGTTGGTGTGGGCCTCGCCGTCGAGCATCAGCGGGATCAGCGGCCGCTCGGCACCCAGCGCCAGTGACACGAACACCGCGGTGTCCGGGTCCATCGAGTGAACGTCGCGCCGCTTCGTCACCGCGACCACGTCCTCGAAGCGCGTCAACTCCAACGTGTTGCCGGTTCTGGTGGGTGCGGCGCCGTCGTGAAACCCGGCCATCCCCTCGTAGGTGTCGGCAACGCCGTCGATCAGCACGTCTCGAGTACCGTTTTTCAAGCTCGTAGGGCCGTCCTCAGCCATCGTCACTCCATCGACCTGATCCCCGGGGTTGGAGAGCTGGAAGCCTAACCCGGTCGGGAAGGGCGCGCTTGAGCACCGAGATCTTCTTCTCTGCTGCACCGCCCCCTTTACATGGGCACATTTTGCAGCAGTAAAGGTGATTCGGGCCCCGTTAGCGCACGTTTTGCAACACAGAAGGCGGTTGCGGGACCGGCACCAGGTCCCCGTTCAGTCGGCTTCCGGTTCCTTCCTGGCGTGCAGGTGATCCCGGGCATGGTCAGCCGCACTGGTGATGTCCTCGACGACTGCTCCGAGCAGGCCTCCATCGGCCAGGTGCGGATGGGCGTGGGTAGGTGCGCCGCCAACGCTGAGCGCAATTGATTCCGAGGGGGTGAGCAGATCCGCTTCGGGGATGAGGTCACGAAGGCGCATGAAAAGCTGCTCCTGGGATGCGGCGTGGTCCCTGATCGCGGCTTCAAGGCTCGCTCCGTGCTCGGTAGAGGCGTCGTTCTCGAAGTCCCTCAGGCGTTCCTCCAGCTGCCGCTCGGCGTGCCGCAGATCTTCAACAATGGCCTTGCCGTCCTCGGCGTGATGGCTGATGGCTGGATACAGGAAGTCCCTCTCGACGCCGAGGTGTTGCGACACCTCGATGACGCGGAGAGCCGACCCGGCTTCCAGGAGGTTCTGGTGGTCGGCTGACAGGTAGTCCAACAGGTTCAACTCTGACACGGTGCGGACACTAGCGCCGGCAGGAAGTTTCAGGCACGAAATCGAAATCGTTGCGGTGCCACGATCTGACCACAGGCGAGCTGGCCGAGGAGCGCTCCGATGGCCGGCCCGAACTTGAACCCGTGGCCGGAGAACCCGGTCGCGACCACGATCCTGTCTCTCCGGTCGATAACGAAGTCACCATCTGGAGTTGAGTCGTAGACGCAGCTGACCGTCTCCGTCGGGACGGGATCGAGTCCAGGCAGCCAGGTATCGACGTACTCCGCCAGGTGCAGGGCCACCTCGGGGCTTGGCGGCCGCGCCGCCGCATCGGGGTCAATTTCCCGTCCGCTCCCGTGCAGCCCCACCTTCACGCCCCGGCCTGGAACGTGCATTCCGTAGCTCCCGAACGTGGCCCCGACGCCCTCGCCCCAGTGGACAAACACCGGCCATTCAACCTTGACTCCTCGAGGCCGAAAATAGGCTGGTTCTTCGTGAGTCACGCGCAACTTCGGGATGTCGATACCCGGGGGGATGAGTTTCGGGGTCCAGGGGCCGGCGGCCACGACGACAACACGGGCCTGCACCTCGCCGGCGCCGCTCCCGACGACCACCCCGGGTCCGTCAACGTGGACGATCTTCGCCGGCTGGCCGAACGAGAGCTCGCCACCACCGCTCTCGGCCAGGTCCTGGAGGGCGAGGGTGGCGCGGTCAGCGTGCAAACGGCCGGCGTCCGGCTGGTAGAGCACGTCGCTCTCAAACCGCATTCCGGGCCAACGCGCCTCGGCGCTTGCCGCCGGCAGGCGATCAAACGGAAGGCCAAGCCGGCTCAGGACACCGCCGATAACGCTGGGTACTCCGATGCCGTGATCGATGCCCCCGGTCGGGAAAAAGAGGTCCCGGCCTGTCTGTTCTTCGACGGCTCTCCAGAGGCGCAAGCTGACCGTGGCGAGCTCGGCATAGTCCACCTGCGGATAGGCCAGCCTGAGAATGCGGGAGTCTCCGTGAGATCCGCCGCGCCGGTGCCCTCGCTCGAACTGATCGAACAGGACGACAGACCGGCCCTGGACCGCGAGCCAGTGGGCCGTGGCTGAACCCATCACGCCGGCGCCGATGACCGCAACATCGCAGCGCCTCATCTGGGCCATCGCGGTGTCTGCCCGATGGGGTAGAGCGTATCCGCCTTCCGGATCGGAGCAGCTGACATCGGGCCCATGCCGCCAAGACGCCCATGACGCCAAGAGGGGGGTCTCGGATGAGACCCCCCTCTTGAGCGGATAATGAACGCGCAGTGAATGCGCAGTGCTTACTTCAGGTTGGCGGGAACGGCCATGCAGAAGGGCTTGCCACCGTTGACTGCGGCGTACGCTTGCCCCTGCACGTGCACGTAGTACTCGCAGTACGACGGCTCCGAGGTGCCGAAGTGGTTGAAGCTGACCCCGATGGGGAGCAGCCCAAGGGCATTCCAGTTGGTGACCTTGGTCAGGTTGGTGATGAACGATTGCCTGGTCGGATTGTGTCCGGCCGCCTGGAGCCCCTGGACCATCAGGACGGCGCCCAGATAGGCGTCGGTGATCCCGAAGCTGGGATACGTGCCCACCACGTAGCTGGGATCAACCGCTTTGATGTTGGCCATGAAGGTGTTCGAGGCCGCATTGTTCGTGTCCACCGGCGGGATGATGCTGCTGTAGTACACGTTCTGGGCGGCGTGGGCTGCGGTCGGATCGGCGAAGAGGGACGAGTCGGCTGACGCAAACGACAGCGACTTGGCCGTAGACCCCGACTGACCGAGGCCGGTGACCATGGCCAGTACGGTGGACTGGACGCAGGAGCAGACGGCCATATCGATCCCGGCGTTCTTCATCGACAGCACATCCGAGGACACATCGGTGGTCCCGAATGGCACCGACAGGTTTTCATACCCCATCTTCAGCCCATTGCCCTCGAGGGCCGTCTTCATGTCCTGGATCGAAGAGGTCGATGAGGGCGAGATGCCGTAGGCCAGGCCGCCGACATTAGTCACGCCGATCGCCTTGGACAGTGCCGCCGACGCAAGGGCGGCCTGGAGCTCGGAATGCGCCGGGTTGATCCCACCGGTGGTGCTGAACATGTTGGTGTTGGGCTGCTGGCCCCATTCCGGCCCGTCAAATCCCGAACCGGTGATGGGCACTCCGGCCTGAGTGGTGATTTTGTAGGACCCGAAGTAGTAGGAGCTGTCGACGACTATGCCGTAGACGCCCTCGCTCATGAGCAACTGGGTCGCGGATAGGGCTCCGGCCGGGCTGGAGGCGTCATCCGCGGTGACCAGCTGGATCTGCCGCCCATCCACGCCGCCGGCCTTGTTGATGGCGTTGAAGTAGGCCTTGGCCCCGATGGAGGCAGTATTGAAGGTGGACGAGGCGTCGCCCGTCACCGAGGTGATGAAGCCGATCTTGATGGTGGTGGGTGTGATGCCCGGCGCGCTGGCCGTGTTTCCGGCGCCGGAGCTCGTCGAGGCGCTGCTTGTCGAGCCGCCTCCGGATGAGGCCGCGGTCGTCGACGACGAACTCTTCGAGGAACTGCCGCACGCGGTTAGCACCAGCGCCGCCACAGCCAGCACCGCGGCTGCTTTGGGCACCATCTGTCTGCTTGAAATCATTCTCTCCTCCCCTGTCGGACCGGGCTTCGCCGGATGGGACGTTCTTCAACTGCGTCCAATCCCGGGAGCGTAGCCCGCTCGACACCTGGTGTGGTCGCGGCAGGGGCCATCGGCGGTCAGCGACAGACACCCGAACCGCGGTTCGGGTCGGCGATCGGGGACAGTCCCACATGCGGCCGTGACATCTCTCGGTTGCTCTGAGTACAACTTCGAGCACGCGTCGCGGCGGAGCCGGGAGTGGTGATCAGCCCAGGCAGCCTGGGCCGCTCAATCGCGGTAGGCGCCGACCCGGGTAACGAACGCTCCGGTGCGGAAGGTGGCGATATAGCCGAGCCACTCGTCTCCGCTGAACAGTTTGACATCGACGCCAAAGCTGTTGATCAACCACATGATGATCTCGACGCTGCTGGCTTCCCAGTACAGATAGTCCTGCGGAATCCGGGCCGCCAGCTGCCAGGCGTCCGGGCTACCGAGTGTGCCGGCGTACGAACCTCTGTCAGGCCGACCTGTCGCGGTTTGGGTCGAGGGTCGGTGATCGGGATAGTCTCGCTGAACGCCAGGGCGTTCTCATCGCGGCTGGTCACGTACTGACGTCCTTCCGGACCCGGGCGGGTCCTCTCCTGCGGCCGGCCAGCCCCGGGGAGGGAAGCGCTCGGCCGCCAACCGTACGACAACCCGCTCACTACACACCGATCTAACGGTGTGTGTCGAGGCGTTTCGCTGTGCGAAATTGGGCGGAGGACAGATCGCCCATGCTGAGGGAGCGGTTGGGTTGGCTGTAGAGTGGCGCCATTCCGCCACCGAAGGGGAGTGAGATGAGCACGGTCGAGCAGTCAGCGGTCAGCCCGGAGCGGGACGGCGAGCCCAGCCCGGCATTTCGGTTCGACGAGGTCAACCGGCCCACCAAGGTGGATGCCCTCTGGCATTTCAACAACTTCGACGCCCTCCGTCAGCAAGGCCGCTTCCACTTCGGGGATGCCGAGGGCACGTCATTCTGGATGATGACCCACATGGAGGACATCCGGGCCGCCCTGCAGAACCCGACGACCTTTTCCAGCACCGCCGTGGTGCCCACCGACCCGAATCCACCCTACTCGTGGATCCCCGAGATGCTTGATCCGCCCATTCACACCACGTGGCGGCAGCTGCTCGGGCCGACATTCAGCCCGGCCGCGGTCGCCAAGCTCGAACCCCGGGTTCGGCAGCGCTTCTCCGACATCCTCGACCGGGTGGCTGGGCGGGGTGAGTGCGACTATGTCGCCGACGTGGCGCTGGTGTTCCCGAACACGATTTTCATGGAGATCATGGGGCTGCCGGTGGCCGACGCCGTCCAGTTCCAGACCTGGGAGACCGACATCCTGCACACCGGTGCCACCGGTAACGAAGTTTCTCTCCGGGCCATGGGCGAGGTCGTCGAGTACTTCTCGGCGCTGATCGCCGAGCGCCGCCGTGACCCTCGCGACGACCTCGTGAGTGCTGCTCTCGGCTACCGCATCGATGATCAACCGGTGTCCGACGAGGACCTGCTCGCCCTGTGCCTTCTTCTCTTCATGGCCGGCCTCGACACTGTCGCCATGCAGCTGTCGTACTCCATGCTGCACCTGGCGACCCACGACGAGGATCGTCATCGGCTGGTCGCGGACCCGTCGCTCTTCCCATCCGCCATCGAGGAGTTCCTCCGGTACTACTCATTTGTCACGCCCGGTCGCAAGGTGGTCCAGGACGCCGACTTTCACGGTTGTCCTATGCACCTGGGCCAGATGACCTACCTGCCGCTGGTGGCCGCCAATCGTGACCCGGCGGAGTTCGTCGACGCCGACCAGGTGCGCATCGATCGCTCCGACAACCGCCACATCGCCTTCGGCGCCGGCCCCCACCGGTGCCTCGGGTCGCACCTCGCTCGCCAGGAGCTCCGGATCGGGCTGACCGAATGGCACGCCCGCATCCCTCACTACCGCCTGGCCGATGGGGCGGCTATCCACGAACACGGGGGTCAGATCGGACTCGACAACCTGCCCCTGTGCTGGGATATCTGACCGGGCCGGGTTCGCGGCCGGCCCAGCCGGCTCAGGCTGCGCCGGCGGTCGCGCTCGGCAGGACGAGCTGGTAGGCTTCCACCGCGTTGTCCTGCAGAACCCGGCGCCGGGCATAAGGATCGAGCTGGGCCATGACCTCGGCGATCCGTTCCTTGGCCTGAGGGTAAATGCACGTCGGATGGGGGATGTCCGTCTCGACGAAGACATTGTGGATGCCGACGTCTTCGAGTGTCTTGGTGGGCCCGACCTTTTCGAACCAGAAGCTCACGTAGAAGTGGTCACGGAAGTACTCAGACGGGCGGCGCTCCTGGACGGCCTTTTCTTCGGGCTTGGTGACCATCTCGTCAAGCTGGTATTCCATGGCCTCCAGGACGAACGGGATCCAGCCGATCCCGCTTTCGGCGGACGAGATCTTGACATTTGGGTAGCGGTCGAACATCCCGCTCATACAGAAGTTGACGATCACCCGGACATTGCTCATGTAGAACTGCGTCGCCAGAATGGCCAGGCGGCGTTGCGGTCCGAACGATTCCCAATAGATGTCCGGGTTCGGTCCCGCGACCGCCGAACCCTGGCGGCGGGCCTCCTGCACGGCCGGGTCGGCATCTTGTACGCGTCGGACTCCGCCGCTGCCGATATGGAAGTTGATGACGGAACCCACTTCGTTGGCCAGGGACCACATCGGCGCGAAGTACGGCGCGTCCAGGTCCGGCATGTCCACGGCCTGCGGTTTGTCGGTGATCGTGAAGCCCCGGATACCGGCGCTGGCCAGCCGGGACATCTCTTTGAGGGTCAGGTCCATGTCCCAGATGGGCAGGACTGCCTGCGGCAGGAGCCGGTCGCCCGACTCATGCTGGATGTCGACCAGGAAGTCGTTATAGATCCTCTGAATCTCGTTGCGAAGGTTGAGGTCCTCGATCCCGAACATCGAGTTCGAGGCGAAGCCAACGGCGTTGGGGTAGAGAATCTGGGCATATACACCCATCTCGTCCATCAGCGCCAGGCGAGCCTTCACCTCGTATGACGACGGATCGATCTCGTCGAACGGTTGGACGGTCTGGGAACCGAGGACTTTCTGGACACCCGTCTGAATGGTGTTGCCGCCCACGCTCGCCCACACCTCGTCGCCGAGATACCAGGCGCTGATCCCTCGTTCGGTCCGCATCTGCGGTAGCAGGTGGCGCGCACTGGCCGGCGCCCGCGACGTCCACAGGTCGGGCGGCTCCGTGAAATGGGCGTCGCAATCGATAATGTGCAGCCCGGCCAACACTTCGTCTGCCGATGCCGGCTGAGTCGTCGTCGTCATGCCAATCTCCCCGTGCCGCTTGCCGCCGCTGGCGTTCGCCAGGGCGCCCACAACCCTATCGCTCCGGCCGTGACCCGGCACGCCCGAGCCGGTGTCGTCCTATAGTCGCCTGCATGGGCTCCCGCCGCAACGATGAGACGACCTGTCGCCCCGACGCGCCACCAGATCCAGCCGGTGGTGACCGGTGACCGACGCAGTGTCACCACCGTTGCCAGCTTCGACGGCCTACTCGGCATTCTTCTGGGACTATGCCCGGCGCGGCGAGCTGGCGATTCAGCGCTGCGACAGCTGCGGCCGCTACCAGCACTGGCCGGCGCCGGTGTGCCGCGTCTGTTCGGCCTTTGAGCTGTCGCCGGCGGTCGTGTCCGGGAGGGGAACGCTTTATACCTACACGGTGGCGATGCAGTCGTTCCACCCTTACTTCGATGACAAGATCCCCTTGATCCTGGCCGTGATCGAGCTCCCTGAGCAGGAAGGCTTGAAGCTGGTGGCCAATCTCGTCGAGTGCACCGAAGCGGACGTCGAGATCGGCATGCCAGTGGAGGTCATGTTCCAGAACGTGACCCCCGAATTCACGCTGCCCCAATTTCGTCCCGCCGCGAGGCAACCGTGAACGGACGGCGGGTCGCCATCGTCGGCGTCGGCTATTCCACCGTGGGTCGCCGGTTGGGGCTCCCCGTGGAGACCCTGTGCGCCCAGGCCTCGGTCGCGGCCATGCAAGATGCCGGCACCCGCCCGGCTGACATCGACGGCCTGGTCGTGCACTCGTTTGTGGACGAGTACGTCTCTGCTTTCCGAACCGCGGACATGCTCGGAATCCCGGAACTGTCATTTTTCACGACCAACGCGGACGGCGCCGCCTACTCCATGGCCGCGTTGATCGGCGCTGTCCGCAGTGGCGTCTGGTTCCACCGATATGTGTTTGACGTTGCGCCCGATCATGCAATCGACGGCGACAGGCGCGTCGGTGCACCGCCAGTCCCGCCCGTCCTTCGTGTCGGGGCCCAATCAGTTCCTTGCGCCCTATGGCAACATCACCGGGGCCCACTGGGCGGGCATGTATATGCAGCGAGTCATGCACGAATACGGATTCACCGAGGAGATGTTCGGTGCCCTCGCCATCGCCCAGCGGGAGTACGCCGTCGACAACCCGGAGGCGCTCATGCGCACCCCCATGACGATGGACGACTACCTGGCCTCCCGCTATGTCAACAAGCCGCTGCGCCTCTTCGACTGTGACTATCCCGTCGACTAGTGCTCCGCACTGCTCTTCACGACCGAAGAACGAGCCCGGGACCTGGTCCACCGGCCTGTCCTGTTCGATGCGTGGGCAATGGGCACGGTTAACCCTGGCGATTTCAACCTGGTCCCGAGCATGCCCCGGTCCTCAACGTTTGCGGCGGCCAAAAAGATGTGGTCGCGCACCGGCCTCACTCCGGGTGACGTCGATATCGCCGGATTGTACGACGGCTTCACGTTCATCACCTTGCAGTGGCTGGAGGCTTTGGGGTTCTGCGGCGAAGGCGAAAGCGGTCCTTTCGTGCTCGAAGGCCACACCCGTCGTGACGGCAGCCTGCCGGTCAACACCGATGGCGGGGCGTGCAACATGGGCCGGCGCCACGGAGCCAACTTTTTCATCGAGGTGACGCGGCAGCTGCGCGGCGAATGTGGCGATCGTCAAATCCCCGGAGTCGAGGTGGGTGCGGTGTCGAACTCCGTCGGTGGGTTCACCGCCTGCGCCCTCCTGACGGCCGGCTGAGTCGTACCGTCCGGCCGCGGTCAGCCGGGGGCGTGAAGCTGCTCAAGGCGGCGGGTGACGTTGACGGCGTGGTCGCCGAGACGCTCGAAGTACCGGGCCACCAGGCCCATCTCGATAGCCACCGGAACCGAGATGCCTCCGGCCGCCAGCTCGGCGGTGAGGCTCACGTGCAGATCGTCGATCTCGTCATCCCGAGCCCGGAGGACGTCGGCGGCGGCCGGGTCGAGGCGAGCGTAGGCCGCCGCGGCCAGTTCCCACATCTCCGTGCCGAGGACACCCATCTGGGAGACCAGGCTGAGGGCGCGCGGGGTGAGCCACCTGGCGAGTCCCTGACTGGCATGGACGGCGATGTGCTCGGCCAGGTCACCGCTGCGTTCCAGCTCGGGGAGGATACGCAGGATTACCAGCAGGCGGCGATAGCGAGCCGCATCTTCAACGTTCGGACGAATCAATTCGTTGAGGACGTCCTGCTCGACGTTGCGATGGAGGGCATCGATGAGCTGTTCGCGCACCACCAGAGCCCGGGCGGCATCGCGGTCAGGGCTGAGGAAGAGTTGGGTGGCGCCGTCCAGAGCCTCCCGGACCAGGGCAAACATCTGCAACACGGCCGCGTCCAGTCGGTCCAGGCCCATCACGGTCCTCGAGCCCACGGTCTCGGACCCGGCCGATACCGTCACCATGCCAGCCCCCCGATGCGCGCCCGCGAGCCGCCCGGCGGCTGACGATGGCGGATGCTCCAGGCGTCTACCATGCTGCCTCCTCTCGTGATTGGACTGTCAACAGGTCAAGTCTGTTGCAGCGAACAGGGGTCGCGGAAGAGGACAACCTGGGGACTTCCCTGGGGATCTCGACCTGGCCACGGGCCGTTCAAGCCGGGTTCACCTGCTCGCCGACTTACTCCAGGTCGGGTCAGGGCACCCGTCCCGGCCCTCGTTGGTAGCCTGAGGGCTCCGAACGGACGGCTGGCTGCCGCGAATCGGGGAGGGTCCACATGAGCACACTGGTCGAGTCCACCACCACGCTGTCGTATCTCGTCAACGACGCCGACGAGCACTCGACTCCGCCGGTCTCGTTGTATCAGCAGTACGTCGATCCCGAGCAGCGGCACTTGGCGATCACGGATATCGTCCGCGCCAACGGCCGACACGAGATGATCTGGGGTGGCCAGCCGGACTCTTCGCCGGTGAAGTCGCTCGGCCACGCCCAGGTGACCGGGTCGGGTGAGATCCTGGCCGAACTGGGCGTTGACGAGCGGGGCCGGGGCAGCGAGATGTCCAGCGCCCCCATCCCCGGGTCGTTGCTCAACCGGCTCAACCCCCTCAAGGGGCTGGACGATGAGGGCCGCAAGGACTTCGCCCGCCGGTACCGGGCCTTGCAGGAGCAGCTCGATAATCCTGCCGACCGGGTCAAAGTTATGGACTCCCAGGGAGTGCAATCGGCGGTCAACTTTGCCGCCCTGCCCGGCATCGAGGTCCATTTCGAGGACGACTTCGAGGCCCTCTACGCCAATCTGAATGCGCTCAACCGCTACCTGGGCGAGGTGTGGGGCTACAACTTCCAGGGCCGGCTGTACACCCCACCGTTCATCTCCTTCGCCGATCCGGACGCGGCTGTCGACCAGCTGGAGCGCATCATGCGCCTCGAGGTGCCCAAGGTCATCCAGACCAGCACCGGGCCGTCAATGCACACGTCGCCGTTCCGGCCCGACAACGACCGCTTCTGGTCGATGTGCAGCGAGGCCGGCATCAACCTGGCCACCCACCTGGCCTCCGTGACCCGCTACGGCGCCCAGGGACGAGAGTGGAACGAAGAGGAGGTCATCCTGGGCGACATGGATGCCTTCCAGTGGGTCTTCTACTACGGCGATCGCCCGGCGATGGAAACCGTAGGTGCGGCCATCCTGCAAGGATTCTTTCAGCGGTTCCCGAAGATGAAGCTGCTTCTCTCCGAACAGGGGACGGTCTGGCTGCCCTACCTGTTGCGAAAGATGGATCACGCCTTCTTGATGGGTCGCCGGGCCACCTGGGGCCAGCTCGCCATGCGGCCCTCCGAATACTTCCGTGAGCATTGCTTCGTGGCGCCCTTCCCCGAGGAGAACCTCGACCGGGTGATCGAAGTGGCCGGAGTCAAGCCGATCGTGTTCGGCTCCGACTTCCCCCACGGCGAGGGTCTCCCCGACCCGTCGTCCTACCTCGGGCAGCTGAAGAACCTCTCGGAGCAGGACGCTCGGGCCGTGATGCGGGGCAACCTGGCCCGCTTTCTCGACCAGAAGGACTGAACCCGGCCAGCGGCGGCGGCTGATTGGCGACGCCCCTGGTCGCTACCAGCGTTCCCGGTGCACGACCTCGTCGAAGGGACGGCGGTCGGGTCGAGCAATAGGGGCCAGGGGCCGGTCAGCGGGGTACCCGAGGGCCAGCATGTAGGCGCAGTGGTGGTCCGCCGGTACGCCCAGGATGCGCCGGCAGGCCTCCTGATCACCGACCGCTGAATGGCCGCTCCCGATGCCCAGGTCGGTGGCCGCCAGCATCATCGCCATGGTGGCCTGGCCCAGGTCGTACTGGTCGATGGTGAGATAGCGCTCGGCATCCGGCTCGCCGAGGACCATGACCACCGCGGCTGCGCAGCCGGCCAGGTGCTTGGCCCCGACCCACACCGTGGACAGCTCCTCGAGGTGACCCCGGTCCGTGACCAGGACGAAATCCCATTTCTGCCGGTTGGAGGCCGACGGCGCCCGGCGGGCGGCCTCGAGGATCCGGTCGAGGTCCTCGGCAGGAATCGGGCGGTCGGCGAAGCTGCGCACGTTGCGGCGAGCGGTGATGGCATCCCAAGTGTCCATGCCCCGAAGGTACGACAGGGGGCGGCCTTTCCGCACCGGTGGCGCCCCGGCGAGGCGCCACCCGCGCCCAGACCGCGCTACGGGGTGCTGGTCGCCCCGGGGTCGACCAGCGTCTGGGCCACGTCTTTGAACGAGATGGCCAGCGAGGTCGGAACATCGATGATCAGGGGCGTGGTGAGACCCGTGACGGCCTTGAGAGCCGTCCGCAACTCCTCTGCATTCGTCACCCGCACACCGTCACAGCCCAGAGAGCGGGCGATCTCGGCGTGATCGAACTCGGCGAAATTGGCTGCCACGGCCTGGCTGCCCATCCCGTGCAGCACCCAGCCGAGAGCGCCGTTGTTAAATACCAGCACCGCGACGGGAATGTTCTCCTGGACGGCAGTCATGAGGGCGTGAATCGACATGGCAAACCCGCCGTCGCCGCACACGGCCACCACCGGGCGATCCGGCTCCGCCAGTCTGGCCGCCATGGCGGCGGGCACCGCATAGCCCATTCCCCCCCCAGCCGCCGGTTGCAGATAGTCACCCCCGCTGGTGGTGTGGAACCACTGCATCATGAAAAGTCGATTCTCCCCGGCGTCACAGGTGACCACGGCGTCGTCGGGGAGCGATTCTTCGAGCAACTCGATAATGCGATGGGGCGAGAACGGGATCTCGTCAGCCGCACCCGGACCCGGGCCGGGGTCATGGTGTTCGGGTGCTTGCTGGGCCCGACCGGCTCGGGCCGCTCCCTGACCCGCCGCGGGCCAGGCACGCGAAACCCAGGTCTGGTGAAGACGGTCCATCACGTAACCGGCATCGCCCAGCAGGACCTGATCCACGGGAAACGTCCAGGCCGCATTCAACGGCTCGACGTCAATCTGGATCATGGTCTGGCGGGCGGGATCGAGGAGGGCGGTGTGCTCGTTGACCGTGTCGCTCGGCCCCAGCTTGGTGCCCACGGCCAGGACCACGTCGGCGGCTCCCACCACCTGGTTGGCGCTGGGCCAGCCAAAGGGCCCGATCACCCCTACCGCCAGAGGATCGCGTTCGGCGAACACGCCCTTTCCACTGGCCGTGGTGGCGACCGGGGCGTCGATTGCCCGGGCCAGGCGAGCCAGGCTGTCCTGAGCGCCCGCCAGGCGGACGCCGTTGCCGGCCACGATGACGGGGCGGGCCGAGGCCCGCAACGCCGCCGCGGCGGAGTCGAGGGCCACCTCGTCGACACCGTGGGCTGGGACCGGGAGGTAGGCACCAGTGGGGTAGATGCGCGGCACCGAAGCCGGACCCACCTGGCCTTGTAGGGCGCTGCTGTGGTACACCACGGCCACCGGGCCGGGCTGGCCCGTCAGGGCATGTTTGAGCGCCAGCTGGGTGTGCTGCACCGCCTGCTCCGGGCTGTAGCTGACCATCACCCGCTTGGTCACTCCGGCCAGCGTGCTACGCACGTCCCACGTTCCGTAATCGCCAGTGCCGCTCTGGTAGGGAGCGTGATGTGACAGCGAGCCGCCGTCGGACATCTCGGTGAGAATCACAACCGGGGAACTCCCAAGCAGCGCTTCCATGTACCCCTGGCCGGCGTTGCCGGCAATCCACTCTCCCTGGCCCATGACGACGGCGGGCTGTCCCGTAAACCGACCGTAGGCCTCCGCCATCAGAGCGCCGATCGATTCTTCCCGTACCTGCACGGCGCGGATGACCGGATGCTGGTGCAACGACCGCCACAGAGGACCGGTCAGACCGCCCGGCATACCGAGCACATAGCGGACCCCACCCTCGGCCAGCGCGGAGATGACCGCGTCGGGGGCGCTGCGCTCCTCGGCGATTGGCAGGTACTTCATTCTCCCGCTCCCTTCCCCATCGGCTCCGGCGCTCCCGGCCGGCAACCGCTGCCGCCAGACTAGGTGGCCAGCTGCCGTGCCACCTCGCCCAGCAGGCGCACGGCGGGGAAGTCGGCGCGGTCCGGGTGCTGGGCGTAGACCCGGGTCACCCCGGCGGCTTCCAGGGCGCGCAAGGCGGTCACCACCTCTTCGACGGTGCCAACATGACAGCGCTCCCTGGGGACGCGGAAGCCCGACAGCATCCGGGTGACGCGCTGCTCCGCCGCCTCGGCGCTTTCGCCCGCAGCGATGAGGGTCATGAGCGACATCGACAACGTGGATGGTTCTCGGCCCGCGTCCTGACAGGCGGCGTCGAGCCGGGATCGGAGCCGACCGCACTCCTCTGGAGCGAGAAAGGCCGCGTTGTACTCCTGGGCGAACCGGGCGGCCAGCGCCAATGACCGGGCCCGACCCTGGCCGCCGAGGATCAGCGGCGGGTGCGGCACTTGCAGAGGAGCGGGGAGGGCCCGTTGATCCTGCAGCACGAAATGTTGCCCGGTGAAACTGAAGGTCTCCGCGCTCCAGCTCCGCACCAGGATCTCGACGTACTCCGTGAGCAGGTCGAAGCGGTCCCGGATGTCAGGAAAGACAAAGCCGTTTTGCCGGTGCTCCTTCTCGAACCACCCGGCGCCGACGCCGACTTCGATGCGCCCACCCGAGACCTGATCGGCGGTCACCACGACCCGGGCCAGCTCGCTCGGGTGACGGAACGTGGCGGCAGACACCAGGGTCCCCAGCCGGATGCGATCGGTCACAGCCGACAGGGCGCTGATGATCGCCCAGGCGTCGAGGGCGGCCCCCGGAGGTCCGTGGAACGAGGTGTAGTGATCCGAGCGGAACAGGCCGTGCAGTCCGGCCTCTTCCGTGGCCCGGCCGAGGGCGGCCCATTCGCTCCAGGCCACGTCCTCCTGGCCCTCGATCATCAGGCATACCTGCATATCGGTCTCGCTCCTGGTCGTTCCTGGTCCTGCACCCGGGGTCGCCTGCCGGGCGCCCTTCCCGCACTCGCCTCGGGCTGGCGTCGCCTGCGTTGCCAGGCGCCATGCCCGCACTCGCCTCGGGCTGGCCTGCCTGCCGTGCCGGCTCCGGCTGCCGGGCGTTTGCCTCGTCTGCCTCGTCTGCCTCGTGTGCCTCGTCTCTGTCGTTTACTGCGCCGCGTCTCGCCGGTTCGCGAACCAGCTCCGCATGACTTCGGCGCACTCCGCCTCCCTGATCCCGGGCACGACCGTGACCTCGTGGTTGAGGCGCGGATCGACGCACAGGTTGTAGAGCGAGCCACAGGCGCCCGCCTTGGGATCCGGGGCCCCGAAGACGACCCGATCGAGCCGGGCCGCCACGGCTGCCCCCGCACACATGGGGCAGGGCTCGAGGGTGACGTACAGGGTGGCGCCGCTGAGCCGCCACGATCCGGTTTCGGCCGCGGCCTGACGCAAGGCCAGGATCTCAGCATGGGCGGTCGGGTCGGAGGCGCCTTCTCGCTGATTGCCCGCTGCCCCCACCACCCGGTTTCCCGCCACCACGACGGCCCCGACCGGCACTTCGCCGGCGCGGCCGGCCCGCCGGGCCTCAGCCAGGGCCAGTTCCATCACCTCCCCGTCGTCCACGGGCGGCACCGTAGCGCGGTCTACCGGGGTACCGCGGGGGAGGCGGCCGCCGTCCCGGTTGGTTTGCGTGGCCGGTGAATGCGTATCCGGCGGGCAGACGTCATCAGCTGACGGCGGATCTCGGCTGGCGGCTCCCGGCCCCCGTAGGCGCTGGCCTCCACCTCGGCGGCCAGCTGCTCACAGGTGAGCGACCCCTCCCCGATGAGACGGTCCAGGGAGGCGGCGTACTCCAGCAAGGTCTCGCTGGGGCGGCGAGGCCGCCCGGCCCTGCGACCGGCCCGCTCGAGATGGCGAGCGATCTGTTCCGCCCAGGTGGCCGGCCGGGAGCGGCGACAGCTGATCAGGGCCGCGCTCAGGCCGATCAGGATGACCGCCGCCGATGCCGGCCACACCGGGATGCGACCGAGCGCCCCGCCGATGTCGTGGAGGGCTGTAGCCCCGGGATCGGGATTCGCCAGCGGCACGACCGCGGTGGGGTCGAAGCTCTGCCATCCGTAACCCGGGAACCACACCTGAACCCAGGCGTGGGCGTCGTCGGCCTGGATGGTGTAGAGGTCGGTGACGGGGTTGTAGGGGCCGGGCACGTAGCCGACGACCTCGCGAACAGGAATATTCAGGGTTCGCAGCATCACGGCCAGGGCCGTGGAGATTTGCTCGCAGTAGCCGATCCGATTGCCGAAGAGAAAGTCGTTGACTGTGTCCACGCCCGGCGGCAGCGGGGGGATGTTGGTGGAATAGCGGGTGTTGGCGCCGATCCAGTTGATCAGCGCCTCGACCTTGTCGTAGGTCGTGGCGGCCCCGGCCGTGACCGACTCGGCCAGGCCCTGGGCCTGGCGGTAGGCATGAGGAAGCTGCAGATAGCGTCGAGCCTGGTTCGGCGGCAGCCCGGCACCGGTGGCGTGCCGCAGGTCATTGGCCGTCGGCGCCGAGACCAGCGACTCAACCGTGTAGACGGCGCCCCGGCCCAATCCGATCGGCGAGACGATTGTCCCGTCTTCTGAGTAGAAGACGCTGGAGGTGGGAAACCAGAGTTCTGAGGCGCTCTCGGCGTGGAAGATCAGGTCGGCCGTGGAGCTGGCGACGTAGAAAGTCTGCAGATCCGTCGCGCCGTTGAGGTTGGTGCCCGACAGGACAGGGACCACGAAAGGCGTGCTGTTGGCGATGGTCCCCGTGGGCCGGGTGGACGACGACCAGCTTTGCCCGTCCCAGGAATCAAAGGATTCGCCAACCCAGTAGGACGGCCGTTCGGCCCTGACCCGCATGACGACCGCGTGGCTGAGTTTGCCGCGAAGGGCGGTGTCCAGGCTGTTGGCGAAGCCGAGGTAGCCGCCCACGCGGATGGGACCGGCTGGACTCCCGGGCCGGGACAGCTCCGTGGGATTGCCGGCGTCTCCTGCCAGCGCCCCGGGCACCCCAACGGGCCCACCGCTTCCGGCGGTCTCCAGGAAGTTGATCCGGACGGCCACGATCGGGGCCGGCAGCACCAGGAAGATGGCCGCCGCAGCCGCCACGACGGCGAGGAGAACGGTGCCAAGTCCAGGTGCCGATGTCCGGCCCCCCTGGCTGGCAGAGGTCCAGGACTCGACCAGGCTCCAGAGGACAAACCCGACCCACAGCAGGACGTACACGCCGTAGCGAAGATCGATGGCCTGGGCCGCTCCGACCGCCATCAGCGCCGCCGAGGCTCCCAGCGAGAACAAGAGGTCCCGCCGGGAGGGCACGTGGAAAGAGTGCACTACCTGTATGCACACAAAGAGGACCGTGAGCGGATCCTCGACGGTGATGATGTCGGTCACCGCCCGGCTGCTGACCTGGTGGAAGAACCAGACCAGAGCGGCTACCGCGGCCAGCGCCACGATCACCTTGATCCACTCGGGCGGGCGGGCCCGGGTGAGGTATGAAAATGTCATCCCCGCCACCACCAGCACCATGGCGAGCCAGGCCGCGGGACGCGAGATCTCGCCCAGGCCGGCGCAGGCTGCGATGGAGACCAGGACCGCCCCCGTGGTGGCGAGGCGCAGCCGGATGGAATCCTCCGGAGCCCGGGGCTGGTTGGCCCGGCGGATGGTCTCGATCAGCTTCACGGGAGCACTTCGACACCGGCCGGCAGGGGCCAGGAGCCGGGCGGTCCGTGGCTGGTGCCGTTCCCGGCCGGAGTGGCCACGGCCCGGGCCAGGCGCCGCCCGGCGCGGCGGCGGTCGTCGACGAGGGCCCGGATGGGGCCGGTTGACTCCACGGTCTCGAGTAGCACGGGTGTGCCGCGGTCCAGGAGTTGAATGACGGTGCCGAGCGCCTGCTCGGCGATGCGTTCGGCTTCGTCCGGATGGGGTGGAAGCGACACCCGGACGGTCACCGGCTCGGCCGAGGGCCCCTCCCGTTCCCGTACCATCAACTCCCCGGTGTGCGCCGACGCCCGCCAGTGCACGTGGCGGCGGTCGTCGCCGGCCCGGTAGGGCCGGGCCCCTCGCGGCTCACCGAGGTCCGCGGCCACCCGCTCGCTGCCGTCGCCGGCCGGATCATGCCATCGGGCGGCCAGCCGTACGGGTTGGCCGCGCCGGGGGGCGACGTGCAAGGTGGTGGGGAGGGGCAGCTCCAGCCGGCGGGTCCACCATTGCAGGGCGAAAGGGGCTGCGGTGGCGACATCCACGACGACGCGGTCGTGGGCGCCCCGGCAGATCGGGACGAAGGTGACGGCGTCCGGGCCTCGGGGGCGCTTCCCGGCCGGACCGATGAAAGCCTCCGGCCCGTCCGGCTCGACGGGGCGAATTCGAAGCCGGCTGGAGGCGTGCAGGACGAGCTCCACTGGTAGCCCGGCGGTGCCGTCGGGCGGGCTGCTCAGCACCCGGACCCGGGCCCGGGCCGCGGCCACCGCCGGACCGAAGATGCCGATCACCAGGGTTCCGAATGCCACGTCGCCGAGGGCCTGCACCCACCCGGATCCGCTGTTGTGGGCGACGAGCCACCAGGCCCCGAGGATCGCCAGCGAGATCACGATCGGCGCCAACGGTGGCGCCGGGCGCACCTGCGGGATCCGCGGGATCCGCGGGTTCATGGTCGTGGGGTCGCAGTCGCCTCGAGAAGGCTCCGAACCACGTGGACCGCGGCCTCGTACCCGTCATCACCCTCGTCGGTGATCAGGCGATGGGCGAGGCACCCGATCGCAACCGCCTTGACGTCGTCCGGAGCCACAAACCGCCGCGCCGACAGGATGGCGTGAGCCTGGGCGCAGCGAATCAGCCAGATGGCGGCCCGGGGGCTGGCGCCGAGGCGAACGCCCGGCGCCGACCGGGTCGCCCGGCACAGCTCGACGGCATATGCCGCGACCGGCGCGGCGACGAGTACCGACTCGGTTGCCGCTTGCGCATCACACCAGCCTCCGGTGGTACAGACGGGCGCCAGGCCGGCCAGGGCGAATTTGCCGGCTTGCTGACGCGCCAGCTGGGTCTCGTTGGCGGCGTCCGGGTAGCCGATGGACGTGGCGATGGCGAATCGGTCCAGCTGGCTCTCCACCAGGGGGAACGTTCCCCGCTGGGACCGAGGGTTCTGGGTGGCGATCACCAGATGAGGGCGGGGGAGCGGCCACGACTGTCCATCGACGCTGACTTGCTGCTCCTCCATGGTCTCCAGGAGGGCTGACTGGGTCCGGGGCGGGGTGCGGTTGAGCTCGTCGACGAGCACCACGTGGGCGAACACCGGGCCCCGGCGGAAGTCCCAGCTTCCTGTGTCCGGGGAAAACACCGAAATGCCGGTGACGTCGGAGGGAAGCAGATCAGGGTGGCCCTGAACCCGGGAAAGCTCGGCGCCGAGCGACGTCGCCAGCGCTCGGGCCAGCACGGTCTTGCCGACTCCCGGAACATCCTCGATCAGGAGGTGACCGCCCGAGAGGGCCGCCACGGCGGCGGCGGTGAGCGCATCCCGGGCGCCCAGGACGACCTGGCCCAGATTGGTGAGCAGCGCCTGGCCCAGTGTGATGGCGCCATCGATGGGCGTCGCCGGCGAGGCGGGCCGCTGGCCGTTGCTGCGATCCCCCTCCAGGCTCAACTGGTTGAGGCCCTGCGCTGCCCCGACCTGCTCTGCGTGCGAAGCAGGCTCCATCGTGGCAATGCTACCGGTCGTCGTCCACGATCCCGCCTCGCGGCCGGCGCCCGCCGGGCGGCGCGGGAGCAGGGGGCGGGAGCAGGGCGCGGGAGCCGACCGGCCCGGGCGCCGACCGGCACCGGCGACGTGACCGCAAGTTCACTGGCTTGAAGCCGCGGTCCCTTGCAGGACACACGATTTCCACGCTCTTCTTGTGGATCCATGTGTGCCGTGGTTCATAACAGGCCAGGGCTCCCTCGCAGCTGCCCGCTCCTGGCTCGCCGCCTGGTCGCCTTCCCGGTTGGCGGGTAGGGCGGCACGCTCATGGGGCGCGATCGAGATCGTGGTGCCCCACTGTCGGCTGACGATGAAGGGGGCCTGGCGGCCCACGCTGGGGAGCGTGATCCATGATTGTCCCGTCCGGCCCCTGCGGGCCACCGAACTCTCCCGGCTAGAGGACTCTTGTCAGCGGTTGTCGAAGCCATCGACCCGGGTGCGGACGCGGTTCGTGATGGCGTATCGATCAGCGAGGATCGGCAGTATCACGTCCGCCAGCTCACCGCTATCCAGCTGTGGCTCGAATAACTGCTTTTGAACCCTTCCCGGCCGAGGCGGCTTCGATACTGACAGGCAAAGAAACCGGGTGATTGCGTGAGAGTGAATAATTCTTGAACGACTAGGCAAAAATTGTGGACCGAATCCGGTTGTTGCCTTTCACAGGAAAATGCCCGCCGCCTCTGAGCGTCGAGGCCCTGGTATCGGCGCTCTCGCGTTCCCCCCACTCCTTCCCGAGTAATTGCTCAGCCGTTCGGGCTGGCATCCTCGGCCAGGTTCGAGACAAACAGACACGCACGAACAGGGCTGGAGACAGAAACGGCGAAGCGAGAGACAAACCTGATCTTTCCCATTGAATTTTATCGATATAGTGGATTACGTCACACAGGTCGTCGGAGTCTGTGCAGCACCGGTGCGGAGGACACGGCCCTCGACCCCTACACCGGGACCTCCCTGGTATCGGAGATCGGCAGCGTCATCGCCTTCTCCGGCTTCACACTCCCGCCCATCCACTCCAACGAAAGCCGCTCCTTCCAGCGAGACGCTAACTCGGACTGCGACGTCCAGAGCGAGGGCTAACCGGAGGCGGTATTATCCGATGCCGCCCCGGCACCGGTACCAGAGTCCCGCTCCCGTCGGCCAGCTCAACCAACCAACGGCAAGCCGGCACGAAGAGCGCGGCACCCGGTCCGGCGCGGCCCAGAGCCCGTGAGGGGCGTCGGAACGCGCCCTCGTGCGCTTCCCGTGACCCGGCGACGGCTGCCGGGTGGGGCGCTGAGGGAGGGTGGAGAGGGTAGGACAAGAGGGATGAGCGATGATGACCGGCACCCGGTCGACAGCGCCCGGGTGGCAGGGCAACGTGACGACTTGGCCGGCTGGGTGGCCCGGTTCCTGGCTAGCCCTGGTAGCGACAACCCGGCGCTCGCTCAGCGGCTGTGCGCCGAGCTCAGCTGGTGGACCGGACCCATCCGATTACCCATCAACCGGCTGCAGCGCCTGGCCGGCCCCGCGGGGGACCCGGTGCTGTGCCCGGTGCCGGACCGATATTGGGATGACCGCGTCGACGCCATGGAGCAGCTCGCCGAGGAGGGCTGGCAGCCGGCGCCGGTGATCGTCGCCTACCGGCGCGATCAGCTGGTCCTCGAGGACGGTAATCATCGGGTCGAGAGCCTGCGCCGGGCCGGGAAACGGGAGGCGTGGGCGGTGGTGGGGTTCAAGCTCCGCGACGATCGCGACCGCTTCGTCTGCGACTGGACGGCAGCATCTACGCCGAATGACCATGGCCAAGACTGATCAGTCGGGGCATTCAGGTCGGTCGGGGCATTCAGGTCGGTCGGGGCATTCAGGTTGGTCGGGGCATTCAGGCCACTTGCTTCAGCGTTTTCTTCGTCGCCTTCCGGGTGGCCTTCGGAGAGGCGACCCTGGCTTTGCGTTGCAGCTTGCCCATGGCGTCGCCGATTTCGACGAGGCGGGCGCGCCCTACGCTCTTCCGCATCGGAGGAAAGATGTCGCGTTCCTCGCGCTCGACGTGCTGGCGAACGATCTCAATGAGCACCGTAACTTTTGGTACGAATTCCTCGTCCCCGGGTGAGCTCTTGTCTAGCTCCTTCAGCAGCAGCTTGGCTACATGGTGCTCTTCGAGGCCCTCGAGAATGAGAAAATCGGCATCAGGAACCGCCTGACGGACCAGCGGATAGAAAAGGTGCTCCTCGAGAGTGGTATGCAGCTTCAGGTCGGCGGTCATCCGGTCAACAATCCGCCCCTGAGTTTTCCTGGCCCGTTTCCCTGTGCGCTCAAAGCTGGCGAACAGCTTCTCGATGCGCCGGTGGTCATTCTTCAGGATAGTGATGGCATCCACGACGTCTCTTGTACCCCGCCCCCACCCCGACTATGCCTCGCTGAGAAAAAAGCCCCCTACCATACGTCGATCCCGCCGCCGGTCGCGACCACGCCGCGGGCAGACGTCCTGTTGGTCGACGGCGACGCCTGCCTCGGCCGCAAGGGCTATCAGGGCCAGGTGACAACGAGGTCGGCGATCAGGACCGTGGAATCAGCCGATTCGCCGTCCGACCATAGCGTCACGAGCCTTGTCTATCGGCGTGGTGACCCAGCGGCTGAGTCTGGCGCCGGTGCCGGCACCGGCCGCATGGGGGTGAGGGCGGGTGGGCGCTGTCGTCTTGGCCGCTTCTAGCTGGGCGCCCAGATCCACCAGTTCCTCGTGTGTCATCCGCGCCGCCAACGCGGGGAGGACTGTTGTTTCTTCCTGTTCCATGTGCGTCCGAGCATCGACGATGAGCTCGTGTAGCCAAGCGTTCCGACCCTCGTCGTGGAAGCGGTAGACGTCAAGGTTCGCGGCCAGGCGAGCGATTCGCCCGTGCTCGCTGATCAGTTGCTGATAGCGGGCGTTGCCGTCGTGGAGTCGGAGTCGGACCGCCGGGTATAGATACTGGCGCTCGATGGCGTCATGGATCGACACTTGCTGGATAAGGGACTGAACCAGCTTCTCGTCGGGGTCTGCTTGGTCCTCGATCTGACTCAGGAGCCCCCCGATCAGGGCATGATCCTCCATGAGCACGGTGACGGCATCAACTCGGCCGGGCTCATCGAACCCGACGGGGTGGCGGCGTTGGCGGCTGCCCAGGTCGCGTAGATGGTCAACGAACACGGCCGGGGCGCCCCGGGTCAGCAGGCCGATCGGGCGATCGGGCCCTTTCGGATGAGGCCGGGTGGGACCGGCGCGGCGGGCAATGCGGAATCTGATGCCGGCCACGGCGGCCCACACCCGGGTCGTGTGTTTGCGCACCTGTGGGAATACGGTCTCTTCTTCGAAGCGGGCATGGGCCCTGACGAGGGCGTGAAACTCCGCGCCCATCTCGGTCAGCTCCCGTTCGGCCTTGACGATCCGCAGCAGGGCGAGGACGGCTCTGGCGTCGCGCTCAGCCTGAAGTGCTTGGTCGACTAACTCGCCGCCGCCCGGCAGACGGCGCCGGACCACGGGCCAGAAGACGAGTTCTTCGGCGGTTTCGTGGCGTGACGCTACCGATACCAGTCGGTCCAGCAGGTACTGGCGGCCGGCCTGGTCGAAGTCGGCCGTATCGGGAGGCCGCTGGAGCCGGTTGAGCAGACTGTCGATCTCCTGGTGGTCCTGCCGGAGGAGCTGATAGATGTTCACGACCTGGTCCTACCCCACTGGTCCCGCTCGCGACGGCTGGCCGACCTGTCGGAGAGGACCCCCCGGATGGTGGTCAGCGACCGAGATGCTGATGCGGCCTTCCTCCACAGTCAGATTGAGGCTGCTCAACCCGCTGACGGGGCGCGGTCAGCCGACCGCTTGCTGTGTCGAGACCGCGGGAGACGGATCAGCCGGATCTGGCCTTGGGCGAGAGGGCCGCACCAGCGCTCGACTTTTGTCCCCGGGGGCCACCTTTGGGCAGCCAGCCACGTCCTGCGTGGTTTTTGGGCCAGAAGTGAAAAAAGTTCCCAAAAGTCGGGAGGGGCACCCTGGCGCCCCAGGAGTTGACCGGCGCCGGACGCAGGGTCGAGGACACCCCGGCTGCAGCGTCGAATGGGTGCTTAGCCTGATGCCGCCAGGGTAGGACATGGTCGTGTGGCGATCCGAATCCCCGCACGATCGAGACTTCGCCTACCTGGCCATGACTATCGGGACGACTATTGAGGTGTCTGATACCGACCTGCAGATCACGAACATCCCTCGCGCCGCCCTCACACCCGCGTCGCTTCTGACGGGAAGAGAGGACCGAGCATGAGATACGGGCAATCGGATATCGAATCGGTGGAGGTTGGCGTCTACGAGTTCCCGACGGATCAACCGGAGGCGGACGGCACGCTGGCGTGGTCGTCGACGACGATGGTGCTGGTGGAGGTCCAGGCCGGTGGTCAGTCTGGTTTGGGGTGGACCTACTCGGGCGCCGGTAGTGCCACGGTGGCGAAGGAGCAGTTGAGTGCGGTCTGTGTGGGCGCCAGCCCTATGGATGTTCCTGGTTTGAACGAGCGGATGGCCCGGTCCTGTCGGAATTTGGGGCGTTCCGGTTTGGTGGCCTGCGCCATTTCCGCCGTCGACATCGCGCTATGGGACCTGAAGGCACGTCTGTTGGAGCTACCGCTCACCGCCCTGTTCGGTCAGGCCCGGGCAGATGTCCCGGTCTACGGCAGCGGCGGTTTTACGACCTACGACGAGGCCTCGACTCGAGCCCAGCTCGAGCAGTGGGTCGGCGAGTGGCGGATTCCCCGGGTGAAGATCAAGATCGGCGAGTCCTGGGGCGCCGATATACCGCGGGACCTGGCCCGGGTGCAACTGACCCGGAAGGTAGTCGGCGACGATGTGGAGCTGTATGTGGACGCCAACGGCGGTTACACCCGCAAGCAAGCGGTGCGGATGGGTCGGACCTTCGGTGACGAGAGCGGAGTGACGTGGTTCGAGGAGCCGGTGTCCTCCGATGACCTCTCCGGTCTTCGCGAGGTCCGCGACAACTGCGGGGCCGACGTGACTGCCGGCGAGTACGGCTACAGCCTCGACTACTTCGCCCGCATGGTGGGCGCCGACGCTATCGACTGCCTCCAGGCCGACGTCACCCGCTGCGGCGGTTACACGGTGTGGTTGCAAGCGGCGAGCATGGCGGCCGCTCACAACCTTCAGATTTCCGGGCATTGCGCCCCCAACCTGCACGCCCACGTGGCCACCGCGGTGGCGAACCTTCGCCATCTCGAGTACTTCCACGACCACCACCGCATCGAAACGGCACTCTTCGATGGGAGCCTCCGGCCGGACGGCGGCCATCTTTTTCCCGCGACTGACCGCCCCGGGCACGGCCTGACCCTGCGGGCTGCGGACGCCACGAAATACCGGGTTGGCTGACGCTCGTCGCCGATTGCCACCCAGACCGTCTCAACAGACCAGGAGAATCGATGGCCAAGACCAAGACTGCAGCCGACAACCTTTGCGAACGTTTGATCGACTGGGGGACCACCACCATCTACGGGTTCCCCGGCGACGGCATAAACGGGATCCTCGGTTCTCTCCGGCGCCACCAGGACCAATTGCGGTTCATCCAGACCCGCCATGAGGAGATGGCGTCGTTTATGGCGTGTGGGCACGCCAAGTTCACCGGCGAGGTTGGGGTGTGCATGGCCACGTCGGGGCCGGGCGCCATCCACCTGTTGAACGGACTGTATGACGCCAAACTTGATCATCAACCGGTCGTGGCGATCGTCGGCCAGACGTTCGTGCGAGCCCTGGGCGGTGATTTCCAACAAGAGGTCAATCTGCTGCAGCTGTACTCGGACGTCGCGTCGTCGTGGTGCCAGCAGGTCAACACCCCGTCCTCGGTCCGCCACATCGTCGACCGGGCCTTCCGAATCGCCCAGGCGGAACGAACGGTTACCTGCGTGATCGTGCCGGCCGACGTCCAGGACATGGAGGCGGTGGAAGAGCAACCCAAGGCCACCCACACCGTGCATACGGGTGTGGGCTGGTGGAAGCCGCGAGTGATTCCCGCCGTCGATCAGCTCCGCCAGGCGGCCGACATCCTCAACGGGGGTGAGAGGGTGGCCATGCTTGTCGGGGCGGGAGCGATGAATGCCACCGACGAGGTGCTCGCCGTGGCTGACACCCTCGGGGCCGGAGTGGCCAAAGCCCTACTGGGTAAGGCATCGGTACCTGATGACGTCCCTTACTGCACCGGCAGTATCGGCCTGCTGGGAACCAAGCCGTCGTGGGACATGATGCAAGACGCTGACACCTTGTTGATGGTCGGCTCGTCGTTCCCCTACTCAGAGTTCCTCCCCAGCACGGGTCAGGTCAAGGCGGTCCAGATCGACGTGTCACCACGGATGCTATCCATCCGGTACCCGATGGACCTGGCCCTGGTCGGTGACGCCAAAGACACCCTGAGCGAGCTGCTGCCATTGCTGCAACGGAAGTCGGATCGTTCGTGGCAGGACAAGATCGTCGGGAACGTGAAGGAATGGTGGGCGCTCATGGACGACGAAGGTCAGCCCTCGGACCTCGACGGGCGGATCCGGCCGCAGGGTCTGTTCGCTTGCCTGTCCCGGCATCTGCCCGACCAGGCCATCTTGTCGTCGGACTCCGGCACCGCCGCGGACTGGTATGCCCGCCACATCCGTATCCGCCGGGGCATGAAAGCATCCTTGTCGGGCAACCTGGCCACCATGGTCCCGGGGGTGCCGTACGGAATGGCCGCCAAGTTTGCGTTTCCGGACCGGGTGTCGGTTGCCATGGTCGGCGACGGAGCCATGCAGATGGGCGGGATGGCTGAGATGCTCACTGCCGCCAAGTACTACAAGACGTGGGCGGATCCCCGCTACGTGCTGGTCGTGCTCAACAACGAGGACCTCAACCAGGTGACCTGGGAGCAGCGGGCTATGGAGGGCGACCCTCGCTTCGACGCCTCCCAGTCGATCCCCTATGTCTCCTACGCCGACTGGGCTCAACTGATCGGCCTCAAAGGGATCAAGGTCACCCGCTCGGATCAGATCGAGGCGGCCTTCACCGAGGCGTTCGCCGCCGACCGTCCCGTCATCGTGGACGCCCTGACCACACCGAACGAACCTCCCATGCCGCCCCACGTCACCTTCAAGCAGGCCAGGGCGTTGATGACCTCGGTCGAAAAGGACCCGACCGAAGGCCTGGCCGGGGCCAAAGAGGGAGTAAGAGAAATGGTCCGCGAGCTCCTGCACCCCGAGAAAGGCTGAACATGCGCCGGCATGCCGCTTCGATCACTCACGGCGAGAGCCTCGGAGGGGTCACCCATGTCATCGACCGAGCTGTCGCCGACGTCGCCCACGGCCGCTTCGAGCGGTCCCTGTCGGGCCTCACTGCGTTCGCCGCGGCCGTGACGACCAGCGAAATCTACATCGAGCACTACAAGGCCAGCTTCGGGAACAAAATGATGTGGAGCCCGATCATCGTCACGCCCCCGCTCGTGGTGGCCGGGGTCGCCGGGGTGTTCTCGAAAAAATGGGCCAAGACGGCCCTCCCCGTGACGGCCGCGATCTATACCCTCAACGGCCTCGTGGGCGAGTACTTCCATATCCGCGGCGTGGCCCGCAAGCCCGGGGGCTTCAAGTTGGCCTCGTACAACCTTCCCATGGGTCCTCCTATCTCGGCACCGGGCCTCATGAGCATCGTGGGCGGCATGGGGCTCCTGGCCGCCCTGCTGAGAAGAGAGGACTGAGCGTGCCCCCCGAGCCCATCTCCCGGCGCGACCTGTCGACACCGGATCATCTCCCCAATCTTCGCGACCGGAAGGGCCCGCCCGATGCGTCCTGGCTGCCCCAGCAGCGCCGTGGCACCACCCCGCAAATGATCGGCCGGTATCCGGACTTCGATGTCTTCGACGCCCAGGACACCTGGGATGAGGCCACCACCAGGGTCGTGACGGCGCGCCTGCACGTCGTCGGGCCGCTCCGGTTCTTCACGCCCCGGGAGGTCCCGACCTTGCGAGCGTTCTGCGATGTGACGGTGGCGCAGGACGCCGAGCCCCGGGTGCCAGTGGCGGAGATGGTCGACGATAAACTGGCGGCCGGCCGTCTGGACGGCTACCAGTACGCCGACATGCCCGACGACCGCGACACCTGGCACATCGTGCTCGCCGGTCTGGACCAGACGGCCGAAAGTCGGTACGGCCTACCGACGTTTGCGGCCGTTGACTTGGAAGGCCAGGAGGCCATCGTCGGAAACCTGGCCGCCGGGCGGCTGGCCGGCGGCTCGTGGGAGCAGCTCAACGTAAAGCGGGCCTGGTCGGTGTGCATGCGCATGATCCTCGCCGCCTTCTACGCCCACCCCTGGGCGTGGAACGAGATCGGCTTCGGCGGGCCGGCTTACCCGCGCGGCTACATGCGCCTCGGACCGCTGAGCACCCTCGAACCCTTCGAGAAGGCGGGAGCGACATCGGAGGATCCCGTCCGCGTCGCGCCGGAGCTGGGCGGGTGATCCGCGACCTGCTCAAAGGGGCCATCGGGCCCAAAGACAACGATTCGCGTTTCCTGCTCGACGTGCACCGCCGGGATCTGCCTGGCGAGGACACCATGTGCCGCTATGACGACACCGACGAGGTCGACATCTGCGTCGTCGGCGCCGGCGCCGGAGGGTCGGTCCTGGCCCAACGGCTGGCCCGGGCCGGATGGCGGGTGGTGATCATTGAAGCTGGCCCGTTCTGGCATCCCGACGAGGACTGGGTCTCCGACGAGGCCGGCTCGCACGAGCTGTACTGGAACCAGAAGCGCATCATCGGCGGGGCGGACCCGATCGAGATGGGCAAAAACAACTCGGGTCGGGGCGTGGGCGGTTCGATGGTGCACTATGCCGGATACACCCCTCGCTTCCATCCTTCCGATTTCCAGACCCACAGCCTCGACGGGGTAGGCGCCGACTGGCCGATCGGATACGACCAGCTCCGCCCGCACTACGAGACCGTGGAGCGCGAACTGCCCGTCGCCGGGCAGGACTGGCCGTGGGGGTACCCGCACAAGTACCCGTTCTCCCCGCACCCGGTCTCCGAGGCGGCCTCGGTCATCTGGCGGGGCGCGATCGCCCGAGGTATTCAAATGCGCGTGGGCCCGGTCGGCATTGTAAACGGTACCTTCGGGAACCGTCCCCACTGCATTTATCGCGGCTGGTGCTTGCAGGGGTGCAAGGTCAACGCCAAAGCCAGCCCGTATGTCACGCATCTTCCTGACGCCCTCGCGCACCGAGTGGAGATCCGGGCCAAATGCATGGCGGCCCGGGTCGAAATCGACTCTACCGGCTGGGCCAGCGGCGTGACTTACATCCGCGAAGGCGAACGCGTCGAACGCATGCAGCGAGCCCGTAGCGTAGCCGTGGCCGGCTATTCCATCGAGACACCCCGACTCCTGTTCAACTCCACCTCACCCCGCTACCCGAACGGGCTCGGTAACAACGACGACCAGGTTGGCAGATACGTGATGGTCCAGGGCGCCACTCAGAGCGCCGGACGGTTCCCTACCGAACTGCGCATGTACAAAGCTCCGCCCCCGGAGATCTCTTCGGAGGACTTCTACGAAACCGACCCGGGACGCGGTTTCGCCCGGGGGTTCTCCATCCAAACCGTTTCCCCCCAGCCCATCGGGTGGGCTGAGCACGTCCTCTCGGAGGGACACTGGGGGCGGGCCCTGCGCGAGTACATGCGGGACTACAACCACTGGACGACTGTCGGCGTCCTCAACGAACTCCTCCCGCTCCCGGACAACCGCGTCACCCTCGCGTCATCGGAGCTGGACCCCTATGGACTGCCCGTCGCCCGTTTTGATTACACCCTCGGTGACAACGACAAAGCCAACATGACCTACTCCAGCCAGGTGATCAAAGAGGTCCTGCACGCGGCCGGAGCTCAAGACGTGCTCACTATCCAACGCTTCGCCCACCTCGTCGGCGGAGCCAGGATGGGCACGTCGCCCGCCGACAGCGTCGTCGACGCCAACCAGCGGACCTGGGGGGTCCCCAATCTGTTCATCAGCGACGGCAGCGTCTGCCCGACCCAGGGCTCCGCCAACCCGGCTCTGACGATCATGGCCCTCGCATCCCGGCTGGCCGAACGAATGATTTCCGGGGCCGCCACATCGCCGGTCGACCACTAGGGGAAACGGAAACGCCATGCCGGCGCCACCGTCGGGAGAACAGTTCGAGATCCGATACGACGATCAGCGGGCGACCATCGTCGAGGTGGGCGGGGGCGTCCGCGAATACGCGGTTGGCAACAGGCCGGTTCTCGACCCCTACCCGATCGACGCCATGTGCGACGGGGAGCACGGGACCCCGCTGATCCCATGGCCCAACCGGGTCGCCGATGGCGCCTACCGTTTCGACGGCACTGACTATTCCGTGCCGCTCACCGAACCCGAAAAACATAACGCCATCCATGGATTCCTCAGCTGGCGGGCCTGGCACGCCAAAGAACACCAGGTCAGTCGAGTGGTCATGGGCGCCCGACTGCATCCCCTGGCCGGCTACCCATTCAGCCTGGACGTCCGGGTGACCTACGAACTGGGTGCCGGCGGTCTGATGGTGTCCACCACCGCCACCAACATTGGCGACCGAGCCTGCCCGTACGGCACTGGCCAGCACCCCTACCTGTCGCCAGGAACCGGCCTGATCAACGACTGCACTCTCGAGCTCGGCGCGTCCACCCGCATCCTCACCGACAACGAGCGCCAACTCCCCACCGGCACGGCGACGGTCAAAGGGACAGACTTCGACTTCCGGGCCGGCAAGGACCTCGGCGACCAGAAACTCGACACACCCTTCACCGATCTTCGTCGTGACCAGGACGGACGAGCGTGGGTCCGCCTCACAGCCCCCGATGCCACCCGGACTGAGCTGTGGGTCGACGAGCACTATCCGATCATCGAGATCTACACCGGCGACACCCTGAGTCCCTCCCGCCGACGCAGGGGGCTCGGGACCGAGCCGATGACCTGTCCTCCGAACGCCTTCCAAACCGGGAACGGGTTGACCCGCCTGGCGCCCAACCAGTCGTTGACCACGACCTGGGGAGTTCGCCTCAATCGCCAGGGGAGTAAAGGGTGAAAGTCTCTGCAGCGCCCCAGCGGTTTCGACCATCACGGACCGATTCAAGGTTCGCCGATCGGGCAGATCGCAAACACGCCGAGGGCACGTGGTGGGGAGGGTGTGGGACCGTGGATGGACGCCGGGGGTGAGGTGGTGAGGGTGCTTGTTGCCGGGGCGTCCGGATTTGTCGGCCGTCGGCTTTGCCCTGCTCTGACGGCCGCCGGGCACGACGTCATCGCCATGACCCGCTCTCCTGACCACTACGAAGGAGCGGGCACGCCTCGTTTTGGGGACGTCCAGGACGCCGACAGCCTGACCGCGGCCTTGACCGGCTGCCACTCCGCGTATTATCTCGTGCACTCGCTGGGCGACGCTGATTTCGAGCGCAGAGACGCACGCGGCGCCACCCTGTTTGCCCGCCGCGCCAAGCTCGCCGGGTTGACGCGCATCGTCTACCTCGGCGGCCTCGGACGCGACGACGACACGCTCTCGGCGCATCTGCGCAGCCGTCGCGACGTCGAGAACCGCTTGAGGTCGGCTGGTGTCGCCCTGACCGTTATCCGGGCCGGGATCATCGTGGGACACGGCGGCCTGTCCTGGGAAATGACCCGCCAGCTGGTCGAGCATCTGCGCGTCATGGTAACCCCGAAATGGGTCACGACCCGCACCCAGCCGATCGCGCTCGACGATGTGGTGCGATATCTCCTCGAAGTGCTGGTCCTTCCCGAAGCGGCGGACCGGATATTCGAGGTCGGAGGGCCGGAGATACTCCAGTATGCGACCATGCTGCGCCGTGTCGCCGCGCTCGAGGGTCGCCGGCTCACGATCGTGCCGGTTCCGCTCCTGAGTCCCCGGCTGTCCTCGCTGTGGCTGACCCTTGTGACCGACGTCGACACCGCTACGGGACGTGCGCTGGTCGACTCGATGACGAATGAGGTCGTGGTGCGAGACCAGTCGATCCGCGCCCTTATACCATTCGGCCTGATGCCGTACAACGCCGCCGTCCGCAGAGCCCTCGCCGAGGGCCGTCAGGCCAAGCAGGGCCAATGACCGGGGGCCAATCGAGGCGCCGGTTACGTCCTGGGAGGTGGAGCATCGACGGACCCCTCTCCTGCCTTCAGCCGCGCCCACCCCTTCAGAATGCGTCGCCGCCGCCAGGTGCGAGTGGCCGACAAGTCGTTGCCGTGTCCGGCATCGTCGGTGCCGGCCTGCTGGGACTCTCATTCTCGCGTCGGCCCGGCTCGAAAGAGTTCTACCTCCTGACCGTAGGTGTGGCCGGCACCTTAACTGCGGGCACCGTTCTTTCGGGCTCCGGGCCACCGCTGGGGGTCCGAGGGCCGGAGGCCCGTTGGGCCCGGCCACTGGTCACGTCGGTAGTCGCCGGGGTGGGCGCGTTCGGTCTCTTCTACGGGGCCGCTCATCTGGCCCGTCGCGCACCGTTGCTGGAGCGAGCCGTCAGCCGAGCCTTGGCCTACGAGCGCGAGGGCTCGACCCCTTTGGTGTTGCTCACTACAGGGCTCAACGGGATAGCCGAGGAGATGTTCTACCGGGGCGCCCTGTGGTCCATCGTGGCAGACTCGAATCCCATCGCCAAGACCACACTGGCATACACCGCTGCGACCGCGGCCACGCGCAACCTGGCCTTGGTCTTCGCCGGCACGGCTACCAGCCTGCTCTTCGGGTACCAGCGTCGGGCGATGGGTGGCGTTCTCGGGCCGACCATCACCCACCTGACCTGGTCGATGCTGATGCTTCGCTACTTGCCACCCCTATTCGGCGCTTCCGGGGGACGACCGGACGCGGCCACCGCCCGGACCTGATGGCGCACCACGGCCCATCGGGTGGGGTGCCCGGTGCTTCACGCAGCTGCGATCCCACGGGCCCGGTCGTCGCGCCCACCGCTGATCGACGAGTGCCTGCGAGGGCGAGGCGTCGGGGGTAGCAGGGGGCCTTGGGTAGTCTGTTCAAACTGTGATGGCCTTGATGATCCGATCGGACATGGAACGTCGTCGTAATTGTCGGGCCGCTGCCGTCCGTGGGTCGGGGTTCGATCGTGCCGTTTAGCTCGACCGATCTTCGGGCCGCTCTCAAGGGTTTGGACAGCCTCCGCTACGGGGCTGGCGACCTCGCTGACGCCCTGCGTCGGATCGTATCAACTACTCACGATCTGTTCGCAGTAGACGGAGCTGCCCTGATGCTGATGGATTCGGAGTTGGCCCTGCGAAACGCCGCCGTGTCCGACCCCCGCCTGGATCACCTCGAGTCGTTGCAAGTGGAGCACAGAGCCGGTCCGTGCCTCACCGCCTTCCAGGAAAAAGAGCTTGTCAGCTCCGAGGACCTCGTCGATGAGACTCGCTGGCGCGACTTCTCCACTCGAGCGGTGGAGGCAGGCCTGCGGGCAGTGCTCGCCAGTCCGATTCCCTATGCCTCGGATGCGATAGGGGTGGTCGCGGTCTTCTCGGCCAAGCCTTTCGCCTGGACGCCGGAAGGAGAGCTGGCCCTGGTGTCCTTCACCGATTTGGCCGCTTTGGCCATCGCCACCACCATGCAGAGTGAGCAGCGAGGCGAGATGGCGGGGCAGTTACAGCTGGCTCTCGACAGCCGGGCAATCATCGAACAAGCCAAAGGGGTGCTGGTCGCCCAGGACGGCCTGAACCCGCGTGAAGCCTTCGAGAAGCTGAGGGCCCGAGCGCGCCAGTCCCGACGACGCGTGTCGGATGTGGCCGGGGACGTGGTACGCGACGCAGCGAGCGGGTCCGGGCGATAGTCGGCCATAAAAAGGTTTCGCGACGACGCCCGACCCGGTATGATAAGCGTGCTTACCCGCCCTGACCCTGCGGGCCGAATTCGGTGACTATCAGTTCCCGTCGCATCCACCCCTGATGCGCCCACCTGGCTGATAGCTCGCCTGTGGTCGTAAGGAGTAGCCATGTTGGCTCTCATACTGGTGGCGCTGGTAGGTGGGCTTCATACCATCGCCCAGCCATCGGGACTCGCGGCTGCCGATGGCGGGGCTGGTGCCATCGGGTCTCGACGCGCTCTCCAGGGTACCGGGTGTCGTCGATTGCTTACAGCAAGAGCCGACTCGTCATTACTGATGTGACCCTCGAGAGCTCGTTCGACCCTGTTTCGATAGTGACGACAGGACCGACAAGCGCGGCTTTGATCGGCGAGCTTGACCTGGCGGGAATCTCCGCGGTGAGGGCGGCACTCGCCGGTTTCGATGGTGACATAAAGCTTGACTGCTCAGGTTTGGCCTTTATCGACGCAGCCGGTCTGCGGACTCTTATTGACGTGCGCACCACGTGCGAGAAGAAGGGAACAAGGTTGGTACTTGTGAATCCTTCCCGTTGCCTGGTACGGCTGCTCGAGCTCGCGAACCTGTCAGCTCAATTCAATCTGAGCTCCCCCGAGTAGCACCCTGAGCGGCGTGGTCGAGACGTCCAAAGAAGCGGGACGGTCGTTCGTCCTCGGTCCTCCCGTCTGCGGGCCGGACGGGGTTAGGGGCCATCACTATCGGGTAAGACTAAAGAACGAAGGGGTAAGACCACAGCTACACCCAAACGGTTGGCTCAAAGGAGCACGATGATCATTCTCGGTATTGTTTTGTTGATAGTGGGCTTTATCTTGGCGATACCCATCCTGTGGGCCATCGGGATCATTCTTCTGGTCCTCGGGCTGATTTTCGAGCTGCTGGGCGCGACCGGCCGCGCCGTTGCGGGCAGACGCCACTATTATTGATGGGCCGGGCCGCCGATTGGGTTGCCCGCCGCCGTCTCGGGGTCTGGCCAGAAACCTGGCCAGACCCTTGGCGCGTTGACCCCCAGGCGACCAATCAGGAGATCCCGAAGAAGCTCGAACGGCAGCGGTGGAAGCCGAAGGAGTGTTTAGGTCATCTGCCAACGGGCAGTACCTAGGAAGCGCCGCCGATGGTCGGTGGCGGTGGAGACCACAAGGAGTAGCCAATGGCTGACTATCGTGCGGTAACCCGGGACGAGTTGGACGACCTGGCCGGCGAAGCGCTACCGGAACGGGCGGCGATGTCGCTGATCAACGCCAACGTCGCCATTCCAGTGAACGCGGCCGTCGCGGCCAATGTGCTGACTGACCATAGCGTGGCCAACGCACAGAGTGCCCCGAATGGCGCTATCACTCAGCAGCCCGACCTGCGCAGCTAGACCCTGGTAACAACAAGGCTGGCAGTTCGTGAGGGGTCCCGGGAACTTTCTCGGGGCCCTTTCGCGTGCCTCGTCGTCGGGCGATGGGAATCCGGACCACAAACGATTGGTCGTCGGTTCACACCAATCAACTGCCCTGCAGGGCGGTCAGGATGGCGGTGCCGTCCGGGGTGCCGAGACCGGTGCAAGGATCCCAACCCGCCCCGGCCTGGTAAGCGCCGTTGTTACCCGAGGTGATGTCCTGAAAGGAGCCGACAGTGCCGTAGAGACGTGGGTGCACGAATCCCACGGGCGATCCGAGCGCCTGGTTGAGGCGGGCCAACAACCCGGCCCATAGCGGGGCGACTGCACTGGTGCCTCCGATGACGATGTCCTGCCCGTCGACGCGCACCGAGTAGCCGGTGTCGGGATCGGCATCCCCGGCGACGTCGGGTACGCCCCGGCCGGCCTGCCCGCCGGGGTTGGCAGAGACTGGCACGCCGGAGCCATTTTGGTACGAGGGAAGGGGAAACTGCGCACTCACCCCTCCGCCGGTCGCGCCCCCTCCGGGCAGGGAGTTCCAGACCACCTCGGCGGAGGCCGTCAGCGATGTTCCCCCGCAGGCTAAAGCGTGCGGAGCGGACGCAGGAAAGTCCACATGTTGCAGGCCATCGGTGACGCCGTCGGTCGAGCCGTTGTCGCCGGCGGCCACCGTGACGGTGACGCCCATGGTGGCCCCTGCGGAGAAGGCCGTTTCCATCTCATTCATGGCCTGGGCGGTCCAGGTGCTTTCCGGGCCTCCCCAGCTGATCGACACGACCGAGGGACGGTTTGTGGCGTCGTGGATAGCGGTAGTCACCGCGTCGAGAAAGCCTTGATCTGTGTTGGGGGCGAAGTAGGCGGCGATGGTGGCGCCCGGGGCTACTGCTCCGGTCATCTCCATGTCGAGCATTACCTCGGCGTCGGGTCCGCTTGACGTGGTCGGCGAGTTGGTTCCTCCGTCCACGCTGACGGCCACCACCGTGGGGGTGGACAGGTCGAGAGCGCCGAAGTAGGTGTCCAGGTCGGCAGTCCGATATCCTCCGCCCAACTCGACGAGACCGACGCACTGGCCGGTACCGTCCGACCCGGCCGGGAACGAGTACCTGGACGCGATCTCGACGGGCGTGTACTGCTCCGTCGGGGCGGAGCCCACCCGGAATTGGGTCCGGGCCTGGGACCGCTGGTCGAGTCCGAACACCCCGGTCACCAGGCCGCGAAGGGTCACCGGGAGCTTCAGCGGGCCGGTGCGACCGCGATAGCGTTGTCCGGCGGCGTCCGCGTACACCCCCAGGTCCGCTCCGAAGACCGCACTCAGATCCGCCAGCCGACCGGATACGCCTATACTGCGCCGACCGGCGTCGGCCGGGCCAGATGAGAGGTTGTGAGCGCTGGCCAGACGGCGTACCGCTTCGAAGTCCTCTGGGGCCGCCCCGAACTCGGCCGCGTACTCTTCGCGGCTCAACACCCGGCCCATCTGGCTGGCATCAGCGAGGTTCGCTCGGGGCCGCACGTAGACCGTGACTGTTCCAATCTCGTCAGGATCGACGTCGCTTACTCGCGTATGCCCCTCGGGCAGCTCTCGCTCGCTTCCAGCCAGAACGTACCGCTCGGATTCGGCCATCGGTGTGCCTCCCGTTCGCAAGACTCGGGCGTGGTAGAAACATTCTCTCTTCAAACCGTACCCGCCCGGCGGCGGCGACTGCGGCAAAATGAACACACCTGAAACGCCGTTCCAATCGGGTTTATGACAGGGTTGCACTGCCATTTCCCTTGCCGAAAGGCCATCTTGGTGGATGCCTGGCCAGGGTTGATGCCAAAAGTCGGTGAGGCAGGTCCATCCCCCGGTAGGCGCTGCGGCCGAACATGAGGTTCTTGCCCTCGCACCTGCTCGCACCGCCACCTGTTTTGGAAGCCTAGCAACTGGGTACTATATCAATCGCGGTGGAACCACACCGGTTCCATTGCGGCTGAAGCTTAGGAGAAAGCGTTGAGCGGCACAGAAACGTACGGGCGCCAGGCACAAGCGACATTGGCGGACATGGCAAACGGCTGGTACCAACCAGCCAAGGCCGTGTTGCAGTCGATGCCGACCACCAGCTACGGACTTTTTAACCCTACCGAGGCCTTCGGTCAGGCGTCGCGTCTGAGCCAGCGCCTCGCCGAGGTGAACATCGAATATGTCCAGGACCTGGCGGGCGCAGTGCGCAAGCACCTGGCTGGACTGGCCAGCGTCCTGAAGGACGAGATGGCGACGGCTGCCAGGGTCACCATTGATCAAGTGGAGAAGGTGGAGGAAGCTGCCGCCGACCAGGCCGACGAGATTCAGCGGGCGGAACGCGCTGCGGTCCGGCGCGCCCAGAAGGCTGCTCGTGACGCAGCCGCGAATCGGTATCAGGAGATGACCAAAGTTGAGCTGTCTGAGGAACTGGCCGCTCGGGACCTACCGAAGAGCGGCAACGTCGACGAACTCCGCCAGCGGTTGACCGAAGCCGACCTTCAAGACGATTAGGCTTCTGTTGTCTGTTCCGACCACCGGTGGGAAACAACGCTGTCGGGACGATGAAGTCCCGATGGCGGATAAAGGTCATCCGGCGGGTCCCTGACTACCCGCCCGGTCTGGGGCTTGTTCGCGGCCGGGGATCATTGTGGTTGTTGCTTCCTGGTCAACCGCCACTGCTTCGTGGTCAACCGCCAGAATCACTACCGCCGTTGCCCCGAACGCATCCTGTGGGTATGAGGTATCCGCTCATCGAATCGAAGGGACCCGGCGATCCTGCGGCCGTCGGGTCCGCCCAGGCTTCACACCTGCCCATGACACCTGAAGACCAGCCAGATCCAAGACGTCGGCGCAGCCACCCCCTCACCGCCATGAAGTATTGGCCCTGGCGGCAAGGAGGGTCACTCGACGAAATTGATAGCCAGCCCGCGGCGGTGGAGCGGCACCGCCAGTGGAGCAGTCGACAACTCCACCATCTCGGAGATGTAACGTCTCACGCCTGGGCTGGGGTGATGGTGGCGTTGATCGTCGTGGCATGGTTGGCGTACGGAGCAGCCTCGGGCTTTCCCCCATATTGGGTGACCGTCCTGGAGTCTTCCACGTCCATCGTCACAGTGTTCATGGTGTTCGCCATCCAGCACCTCCAGGGCCGCGACCAGATTGTCACCCAACGCAAGCTGGACGAGCTGCTGCGGGCCGTACCCCGAGCCGACAACAAACTCATCGCTGTCGAGGACGCTTCCGATGAGGAACTCGAAGCACTCACGGAGCGTAACCGCCAGGACCGGCTCGATAGCTCCTAGCTCCCGAGAGCGGCCGTGATGTCGACTCGGGCCGCCGAAGGCGCCTAAGCTAGCCATCGTCTGTCCGACGAGCTTGCCTGAGTTTCGCCATCGCCACCAACCAACAGTTCGGGGTCTGGGGGCCACGGTGAAATCACGCGACGCCGTCTGCGGCGCACATGGAACCCTGCCTCGGATAGCTGGCCCTCGGACGAATCTGAACGTCCCGCTTCCACCGGCTCAGCCTGAGCCCTACCGCAGGCCCAGCCGGCAGCCACCGGATCATCTGACGCCTGAGCGGCGGGCTGTTGACTATCGCTCGGAATCTCGAGTGGTCTGCTTGATCTTAGCGGTTCGGGCCGTCACGTCGAGATCAGTCGCTCGAAGAACGATCGGTATCTGGTCAAGGCCACGCGGAGTTCCTCGGTCGAGACATCCTGGCCCTGGTCCCACTGCGCTTCCAGGCGCTCTCGCTCCTGCGAGAAGCCTGCGGTCACCCGTTGCATGATGTCCACGACCAACGCATCGGCCTGCTCCACCGACTGGCGGGGTTGATCGACGAAATGCGTTTGGATGTCAGACCATTCGGCGGTAAACAGTCGCCTTTGGTCGGCGGGCAGCAGCAAATTCTCGACCGCACCGCCCTCTCCTTGAGAGCCGGGGCCCGGCAGGACGTCCTGCCCAGGGGCGGCGTTGCCCCCGGCCAGGGCGGTCCCACCGGAATCGACCGCAGGCACCGGGTCTCGACCAGACTCCGGCTCCCCGTTGCGGGAGGAAGAGGAGGCAGCCTCAGCTTGGGGCCCGGACCGAGCGCCGGCGCGAGCTGGCTCGGCCTCACCCGGTTGCGGGCCTGTCCCGACGGTCGAGTCTTCGGCGTCGACGGGGGTAGGGAGTTGGCCGGTGTCGTTGTCGACCGCCGCATCGTCTCTCTCCATCACCGCACGCTCCTGTCCTCGAATTGCCGGGAATCGGTCGGGCCGCCGCTGGTTTCGGTCGGGCCGCCGCTGGTTTCGGTCGGCTCGACGAGCTCCTCAAACAGCGCCCGGTAGTGCCACATGGCCTGGCGCAGGTCTTCGGTTGAGGTTTCTTCGCGTCGGTCGGTGCCGGTAGCCAATCGGTGGCCCTGCCGATAGTTCTGCACCACGTCAGGATGATCGACCGACAAGTCCTCGGCGCGCTGATCAAAATCTTCGACAGGGTAGCCCCGCTCGCGGATAACCAACTGGAGTAGCCGGTCTGCTCCCGCGACCGCTCCAGTAGGGTCGTCGACGAACTGTGATTGCACCGTTCGCCAATCGCGCTGGTAGCGCTCGCGAGCCATCGGGGTGAGCGCCCGGATCGGTAGTTGACTACGTCGATCCTGGCGTTCTTCCAGGTTCGTTTCGGCGTCACGCTTGTCACCCGTCGCCGCCACCGTCCGGTCGTATTCGGGTCCGAACCGGCGACGCAGGGCAGCCGTCCGCCGGTTGGCCGCGACCAGCAAGCCCGCCAAAACGACCACGACGATGACCGCCACTCCGAGCACAACCCATCCCCATACCGGCATTTCTTCCTCCGCAGTCGAGCTTGCCCTCTTTGTCTTCAGTACCCGGTATCGAATGAGCTGAAACGGCGCACCCGAACCACATTCTTGGGGCTCGCTAGCTCCGAGGCGAACTTCGAAACGAACAGCCTTCCCCTGTGTGGAGTAGCAGGCGCCGCTGGCGACCTCGCCGACCGTCCCGTTGTTTCCGAAACCGCTTGCGGGTGGTAAGCCTCGGGTCCCTCCGGACAGGTCGATCGGTCACCGGGCGCGGTCGGGCATCCATCCGGTCACGGGCCAGTTTGGCGGGCTTGACGTCCCGGTGCCCGACGCGCGGCGTGGGCCCCGCCCCGCGACGACGTTGAGCCTGCTCGGACTGATCCGCTGCGCTTGCTCGGCCGTGCGCCCAACGGCCAGAACGAAGGCCCACTCCCGGTGAGCGATCCGTGGATTTACCCCTGCCCGACTGCCTCGTCCACGGTCTAGGCTCGTCCACGGTCTAGGCTCGTCCACGGTCTAGGATTTCTTCGTTTTTCCTTTTCCGATGCTGGGAAATCGCTTCCTCACCGCAGCGCGAACTTTCTTCTGCTCGGCCGGGGTCCCGTGCTGAGCGACCCTCGCCAGGGCGTTTCGGGCATGCGCCTTGTCCGGGATCGGGTACTTCCGCTTTCCCGGTAGGGCGAACGATTTCTTGGTCAGCTTCTTTCGATCCTTGGTGGTGAGTTCTTTAGCCACATCTTCCTCCTTGGAGGTAACCAACACGCGAGGGTGAATTCGATGCCAGCCGAACGAAGTGCGGTTCGGTCTCGCCGCGATTGCGCCTTCAGGGCCCAGACCCGGGCTAGCTGTGAGGTTGACTCGGCTGGTGGTTTGAGGGCGGTGAGGGGTTTGTGGTCACCCCAAAGGGAGACATCTCGTCCCGGGCAGGGTAGCCGTCGCATCTGGACCGTTCGCTTTGGTGCGCGACCTGATTCAGGTACCGTGACGATCTCAGCGACCGCCGGAGCTGACGTCAGCTTGCCGCGACTGCCATGCCTAAAGCTGCTGTCACTTTTCTTTGACTGGTTTTGCTTTGTTACCGGCAGCCGGTTCGCTCAACTTCCCCGACTGACGCAACTCCTCTTCTTTCCGCTCCATCATGGCGGGAGGCACACCCTGTTCCAGGAGGTCGTCGACCATCGCCTCCTTTTGCGCCGCGGCCACGCTGAACTGGAGGTCCTGGGGGTCTGCGTAGGACTCGGGTAAGGGGTTTGGCGACGTGAGACGGTTGTTGGCAACTGACGATTCGGACGGACTCATCTTGTCCGCCACCGCGGCGACCTGGTCCCTGGCTGTGTCCTTGAACTCCGCGACCGTGCTCTTTACCTCCGGGCGTTGGCTAATCTCCCGGACCCTCGACTCCAGCTGCTGGTACGGGCCACGACCGGCCCGGGACCCCAGGAGGAAGCCGACACCGACTCCTAGTAGAAAGGTGCTCTTTCGCATCGTCACAGCTCTCTCTCGACACCCTGCTCAATATCCTGCCCCTCTTCTCCGGCCTGTTTCTCTAGATCACTCACGACCTCTCCAATATTCACGTCGCAGGAATGATGCCAAGGACTCCTACCCGCGTCGCTGTTACCAGAAACAGTCAGGCTGCTCGTCGCCTGGGTACGCCGGAGAGCCGTCCGAAGTCGGCGGCTCCGGCCCCGTCGACGCCGGTCTTGACGAACCCGAAGATTGCGCCCTGCAGCCGATGGTCGCCGGCTGGCGGCCGGAGCTACGTCCGCATTCGTAGCCCCCGAAATCGTACCCCGCCTTGACGGCGACACGCGGCGAGTTAGACGCGGACTCCAGCCGGGTACATCACCCCAGGATGCGGGGTACATCGCCCCAGCATGATAGGAGGGTTCGCATGACGGACAAGCCAAACGACTCCAGCGCCCCGGAAGACGAGAACCACGACGAAGACGCTTTGCGTGAAGCTGACGAGCGCATGTTACTCCATGACACGAACGCCGCCGAAGAAGGGGCTTCCGAAGCCGAAGGCTGGACGCCGGCTGATCTCGGCGGCGATCACGATGCCGAGGCGGAGAAGGAAGCCGCAGAACGAATGCTCCTGCGCCCGCCTCGAGACTAGGAGGCCGCTGATGGTGGCAGCGACCGCCAACCTGCCCAGCCGGTCTTTCCTGCCTCCGGTTGCAGTCTGGCATCAAATATCTGGAACGAGTCGCTAGGTGCTGACTCGGCCTTCGGACTTCCCGGACCCTGCCCGGCCGGTCTCTTCCGGGCGATCGGGGTCATAGGCCTCGACTCGGGGCTCCCCGGGCTGGGCTGTCTCTGACCCAACCATCCGGCGTACAAATGGGACGATCCGGCCGCTCGGCGGGTCCGTGTGGCCCCGACCGTACTCACGCAACGCTCATGCGACGTTGATAGTCAGGCCCTGGGCGGCGTGAAGTCGGCCAGCCACGTCGGGCCAGTTGACGAGGTCCCAGAAGGCGTTCACATAGTCCGCTTTGACGTTTTTGTACTGCAAGTAGTAGGCGTGCTCCCAGATATCGATGACCAGCAGCGGCACCGCTCCCTGGCCGATGTTGCCCTGGTGGTCGTAGACCTGCTCGGTGAGCAGGCGACCGCCGACGGGATCCCAGGCCAGGGTTCCCCAACCTGAGCCCTGGACGGTGGTGGTGACATGGGTGAGTTGGGATTTGAACGCTTCGAAGGTCTTGAACTCGGCCGTGATGGCGTCGGCCAGCACGCCGTCGGGTTTCCCGCCACCGGAGGGGCTCATGTTCTGCCAGTAGATCGAGTGCAGCACATGACCGGACACGTTGAAGGCCAGGGTCTTCTCCAAACCCACGATGGTGTCGAAGTTGTCGCCGGCCCGAGCCGCCTCGAGCTTCTCCAGTGTGGCGTTGGCGTCTTTTACGTAGGTCTGGTGATGCTTGTCGTGGTGCAACTCGATGATCTGGCCTGAGATGTGGGGTTCCAGGGCGGAATAGTCGTATGGCAGATCGGGAAGGGTGTAGGCCAACGAGATACCTCCTCCTCGGATGTGGTCCATCGGCTTCGGAACAGTCAGGCCCGTCAGCGCTTACCCGCCGATTCCCTCCGTGCCTTGCTGTGGCGATACCTCACGTGACCTACCCGGTCGGCAAGCCGCTCAACCTCGGCGATACTTGAATTCATCGCGCCATCTCCAGTTCGGCTCATCTTTCTGTCCCGAACTGGCGCACCACGCCGACTGATGGCTGGCTCGTGTCATTCCCGGGCTTCGTGTCCGCGTGGTGGGAGAACAAGCTCGGTGAGCATGGGGAGACCGGTGCCACGGCCAAACAGCCTGTGGCACCGGTCCCCAAGGGCTACAAGGTCACTGGTCCGCTAGCGCGGATGATCTGCTGGAAGGCCGTCAAGTTCCTCTGGTCACAAGTTCCGTTTGCTTTTCGGCCAAAGGTCGCCAGGATGCTCACGGTGGCGGTGCCGCTGCCATGGATCCCGGCATAGGCCCCGTAGCCACGGAAGAGCGTGTATGGGCCGGTCCCCGATCCCCTCGCCACGCACGTCTTCGGATTTACGTTGAAACTGACCTGCACGCCTGTGTGGTTGATGCTGAAGGCCCCGTGCGGGAAGACCGCCAGGTCAATATTGTTGCCGCCGTAGTCGACACCGCCTGCGGCGAAAACGCCGGTGGCAATGATGGTGCTGGTATTGCTGTTCCCGTTCGTACTCACCAGCTTGAGATGCTCAGTACCGCTGGTGCCGGCGAACGCCACCCCCGGCAGAGCGACCAGCGTCCCGCCTGCCAATAGCGCCGCGAGGCCGAACATGCGAAGCTTACCCATTACCCCTCCTGCTCGCCGCGCCCTACTCCGGAGATCGGAGAGTCAGCGAGAACTCAGATTCTTCTACCTGTTCGATGTCAAGTCAAGTGGTCGGCATCGCCACCACCAGGCTATTGGGACGGGCGGATCTCGACGCCACGACTGCAGTCGCCCGCCCAGCTCCCGGATTCCGGGTTGCAACTCGGCGGGCCTGATCTGGCCGTACGGGGCCCGGCTTGACGCTGCAATCGATTGGGTAGATACCTCGGTGAATGCCGCGGGTACCGCGGCCTTGGGAGGGTCGGATGACTGCCACCTATACGTTCCGTCGAGCAGCCGAGAGCGACACCATCGGCTGGGTGGCGCGCTTGGGTCTGGCCGCGCGGGCGTCGATATACCTCTTGATCGGGGTGCTGGCGGTCATGCTGGCGGCTGGTCACAGCGGCTCGGAGACCGATCAGCGGGGGGCCATGCAAGATTTGAACCGCCACGCCGCCGGCCATCTGCTGCTTTGGGTGATCGCGGTGGGCCTGGCCGGTTACGCATTGTGGCGCTTCAGCGAGGCGGCGGTGGGGGTGGTGGGCGAAGACCGGAAAGCGGGTCCGCGGGTCAAATCGTTCGTCCGCGGCTGCATATACGCATTCTTCTCGTTCAGCGCCTTCGAGATCGTGTTGGGAAGGGCCACCGGCAGCCAGGCCGGCCAGCAGGAGAACCTCTCGGCGAGGGCCATGCGACACGGTGGTGGCCGGCTGGCGGTCGGCGTCGTGGGGGCGGTCGTGGTGGTGGTGGGGCTGACCCTGGTGGTGGAAGGACTGACCCGCAAGTTCGAAAAATACCTTGACCAGGGTTCGATGGCACCCGGGACTCGCCGAGTGGTAGAGGTGCTCGGAGTCGTGGGCACCACGGCTCGAGGCGCGGTGTTCGCTTTGGCAGGTGTGTTTGTGATCCAGGCCGCCTGGGACTATCAACCCCGGAAGGCTGCCGGCCTCGACGGTGCGTTGCGATCGCTGCGTGACACCTCGGCGGGCCCATGGCTGTTAGGGGTGGTGGCCCTGGGTCTGGTCGTGTTCGGGCTGTACGGCTTCGCCGAAGCCCGATGGCGGCGAACCTGAGCATCGCTCGAACGCGGTGGGAATTTCGCGGCGAGGTCCCAAGAGACGGATTGCCGTCGGTATCACAGCTGGGCGAAAGGCGGACAGTCATGGCATCAGCGCATTCTCGGTGAGTTGATTGTAGGGTTCTCACATATTGAACGCCGCCGTGGCGGCCGGAGAGAAAGAAGCGAAACAACTGTGCCCACCTATATCCTTTTTAGCACTCTTACTCCAGAGGGCCGTCAGACGTTGCATGCCAACCCCGATCGGGTGTTGGGGGTGAACAAAGAGGTGGAGGACTTCGGCTGCAAGGTGCTGGCCCAATACGCCACGTTGGGCCAGTTCGACTTCTTCACGATTGTCGAGGCCGACGACAGTGAGACAGTGGCTCACCTCTCCGTCGACCTCGGGTCTCGGGGCACGGTCACTGTCAGCAGCGTGGAGGCTCTTTCGGTCGAGGCCCTCCGAAGCAAACTGAAGGGCCAGAATCAGCTCGCCGCCGCCCCCGTGGTCGGCGGGACACGAGCGGCAGGATCGATCAAGCGTCGGGCCGCCGTCAAACGGAGTGCCCCCGTCAAGCGGAGGGGATAGCAGAAGAGTCGGGCCCGGGTTGCCAGGATCGACAGACCTCTCTACGCTGGGTCGTCGCGGTCGATCCCCTTCGACGATACCTACCCGACCGCAGGGGGAACGAGAAAATGAGCCACCCACGCCGGCTGGTAGTCGTCGTCACTGTCATGGCGGTCGGTCTGATCGCGGTGGGATGCGGGAGCAGCACGAAGTCATCAACATCGTCGACAACCGCGACGCCAGCCGGAGCCGCCACGACCGTCGGCGGGTCGGGAGGGTCGGGCGCCACGAGCCAGTCCGGCGCCGCCTCGGGGACGCCGATTCCCATCGGAACGGTGGGCAGCTATACCGGTCCGGAGGCGTCCTCCCTGGGTCAGACAGGCAGGGTGGTGCAGGCGTGGGCTGACTGGACGAACGCCCACGGCGGGATCAACGGTCACCCGCTCAAGCTCTACAACATGGATGACGGCAGCGACCCGGCCCGATCAGTGGCAGACGTACATACCATGGTGCAGCAGGACCACGTAGTCGCGATCGTGGCCGAAAACAGCATCGTGGACTCGACCTGGGCCAGCTACGTCCAACAGCAGAAGCTCCCGGTGGTGGGCTCGGCGATATTCAACATCGTGTACGAGGAAAACCCGGATTTCTTCTCGCCCGGCGAGACCACGGTCTCTGGCTCCTACAGCACGCTGGCGGCGGCCAAGAAGCTCGGGGACACCAAGTTCGGTTTGCTCTATTGCGCCGAGGCGGCCGCATGCGCCCAGGCCGTCCCTTTGTACAAGGGCCTGGCGCCCGCGGCCGGTGAGACTGTCGTCTATTCGGCGAAGGTATCGGCCTACGCCTCCAACTTCACTGCCCAGTGCCTGGCAGCCAAGGCCGCGGGGGTGACAGTCATGACGTCGGCCACCGATTCGCTCACCGCCACACGTGTGGCCACCGATTGCGCAACCCAAGGCTTCCACCCGGGCTGGGTCGGCAACGACGGATCGGTCACCGAGGCCTGGCTGAAGACCCCGGCACTCAACGGCGTGCTGACGGGCCAGCCCGTCTTCCCGTACGGTGACACCTCGTCGCAGGGAGAGAAGGACTTCCGGGCCGCCCTCCAGCAGTACGCTCCCGGGATCGTCGGTTCCTCCAGCTTCTCGGAAAACGATGCGGAGGACTGGGCCGGTGGCCAGCTCTTCGTGGCCGCGGCGAAGGCGGCCGACATGGGCGCCAACCCCACTTCCGCCCAGGTCCTGCAAGGTCTGTACTCCCTCCACGGTGAGACCCTGGGCGGCCTGGTCCCCCCGTTGACCTTCACGCCCGGGCAGCCGACTCAGATCAACTGTTGGTTCTATCTGGGCATCTCCAACGGTCAATTCACCACGCCCAGCGGCCTGACCCCTTCTTGCGTCCCTCAGGGCGTCAAGCTGCCGTCATAGCGCAACGGCCGCCCGGGTGCGGGTCGGAGGGTTCCTCGATTCCTGAACGACGCACGCCTGGTTCTCACGGGCAGCTGGCGTACAACGGCCCGGGCGGGGGGCGCCACGTCAGCGACCGGTCACTCGACGATGGCCAGGGTGGTACCGGCGGCGCCGTTCGATGCCGGTCGGTCAGATGGTCAGGGTTGTTTGCGGCGCGAGTAACTGGTAGTAGGGGTTGGCGAAGACCTGCCGCATGGCTGCCAGAGACGCCGGGCTGGTGTCGAAGGGATAACTGTGGCCACGAGCGACCCTGTCGAAATACATGACGGCGATGATGCGGGGGAAGACGGACGGGATGGCCGAGAAGAAGCCCGTCGTGATCCAGTCCGCTTTGAAGGTCGGATCAGACGGGTCCTCGATAGTGGCCGTCTCGGCGATCATGATGGGCCGCGTGGAGATGGCGGTGAGGATGGCGTAGTCGGCGGCGAAGATCTCCTCCATGGTGTCCGCCGGGTCCGCCGTCTTGTTGTACCCGTCCATGGCCACCCAACTGACGTAACTGTCGCCGGGAAAGAGCTCGGTGAATGACGTAGACGAAGCGCTGGTGGCCACGCACCAGATAAACTCTACGTTGGAGGCTCCTGCGGCCCGGAAAATATCGACGATGTGCTGGAAGGCGTTGACATATTCGGCGGCCGTATTCCCGTCAACTCCGAGGCCCCAGGGATACCAGGGCCCGTTCATTTCGTGGAGGATTCGAAGGTAGATGACGTGGCCGTTCGCGGCCGCCGCCTCCGCCCAGGACCGGAGGTAGCTGTCATACGTCCCGTCGGCGATGGCCATGAGCGGCGACGACGTAGTGGATGGCTCCCACGTCAGCATCGGCATGGCCCCACCGGCCACCACCGAGTCAACGAAAGAGGCTGGGAACGGCTGCTCGGAAGTACCCACACTCCAGGCGATGAACGCGTTCAGAATCGCCGGTGTTCGCCCCAGCTCGGCGCTCGCCAGCCCCTCTTTGCTCTCGGGGGTATCGAGGCCTATGGCGACGTGGGCGCCATTCAGACCGATCTCTGGCTGTTCATACGCGGACCACGCCGTGCCTTGGGGGCCGGGCAGGAAGAGTTCTTGCAGCGATCCGTTGCTGCCGGGGGCGTAGGTGACCAATCCGGTGGTCAATCCGGTGGGGCTGAGAGGGTGCCAGAGGCTCCAGGCCCCGCCAGGGAACTCGTAGGTCGTCCACACCGCCCCTTGGGGTCCGGGCGCAAAGAGTTCTTGTAGCGACCCGTTGTTTCCCGGAGCGGAGGTGATCGGGCCGGTGGTCAATCCGGTGGGACTGAGAGGGTGCCAGAGGCTCCACGCCCCGCCGGGCAATTCGTAGGTGGTCCACACCGCCCCTTGGGGTCCGGGCGCGAAGAGTTCTTGTAGCGACCCGTTGCTGCCGGGGGCGGAGGTGATCGGGCCGGTGGTCAATCCGGTGGGGCTGAGACGGTGCCAGACGCTCCAGGCCCCGCCGGGCAGCTCGTCGGTGGTCCATACCGCGCTGTGGGGTCCGGGCGCGAAGAGTTGTTGCAGCGTCTCGTTGCCGCGGGGGGCGTAGGTGACCGGGCCGGTGGTCAGACCGGGGCCGCTCTGGGGGTGCCAGGGACTCCAGGCCCCGCCGGGCAGCTCGTAGGTGGTCCACACTGCCCCTTGGGGACCGGGCGTGAAGAGTTCCTGCAGGGACCCGTTGCTGCCGGGGGCGTAGGTGACCGGGCCGGTGGTCAGACCGGGGCCGCTCTGGGGGTGCCAGGGACTCCAGGCCCCGCCGGGCGACTCGTAGGTGGTCCACACTGCCCCTTGGGGACCGGGCGTGAAGAGTTCTTGCAGGGACCCGTTGCTGCCGGGGGCGTAGGTGATCGGGCCGGTGGTCAGTCCGGGGCCGCTCTGGGGGTGCCAGGGACTCCAGGCCCCGCCGGGCGACTCGTAGGTGGTCCACACTGCCCCTTGGGGGCCGGGCGTGAAGAGTTCTTGCAGGGACCCGTTGCTGCCGGGGGCGTAGGTGACCGGGCCGGTCGTCAGTCCCGGGCCGCTTGCGGGCTGCCAAACCCACCCTCCACCAGACGAAGCAAAAGATCGGGTGGAGGACTGCGCCGGCGCCTCCGACCGACTCGACGACGACCGCGCTCCGCGCCCGCCCCTGCTCTGGTGGACGTGATCGGCGGCGACCGCCGCCCCGACCGCGCCGGTTTGTACCCAGTTCAGACTCACTATGGCTGACACCGCCAACGCGGCCGCCAACAGCCTCCGCGCCATTAGCCACCAGGCTATCCCTATGATGCCGCGATCCCACCGCGGCGTACCTGGATACATAACCCACTCAGATCAACGGTCGGACTCTCGGACACCGCCGTCTTGAGATGACAGCGATAACGGAATCGGCCGCAATTGTTCCGTTGTGTTTTGCGGCCCCTGCCGCGACGGAACAACTGACTCGTTACCCCGGCGTAAGGCCGACCGCCCGGGATCCCCGGAGGCTCCCATTCCAGGTAAAGAGGATGAAGTCCAATGACTAGATCAAAGGTGTATCGCTGGTTCGGCCGCATTGGCGCCTCCCCAATGGTGCCGCTCCGGGCTCAGCCTGCCGCCCGAGATCCCAAGTTGGACGCCAGGCTCATGCCCGTGCTTGGCGAGAGAACGCGAGCGCGGTAATCCGGGCCCCCATGTCGGCATGCCCGGGAACGTCAACAGTGCCCGTTGTTCGTTAGATGTGCGCCCGCCGAACCGGCGTGGATGCGAACTCTCATTCTTCCATCCGGTGATTTTGCCGGCATTGAACGCATCGACCGCGGGGCACGGTCGCCAGATTCTCGACCACACATTCATCATGGGTGCAGGGTGTGATCGGTACGATCGGTGGCCCATTTCACCCCCGGGGGTGTTGCTATCTGACGGCACCATCCTCGTCCGGTACCCGAGTCATGACAGACCTTGCAGCGATCCCTGAAGGCGGCCTTCGGCCGCATTGGCGGCCGGGTGTCACGGCCACTTCAGCGTGGCACCCGGCCTGAGCTCAAGCGCCAGCCGGGACGTGCGACCAGACATCGGCCGCTCGCGAGGCGGCCGATGAGAGCCCGGGCTGGGCGGTAGCTCTCGCCTGCTGGAGCGTTCTCGCCGCGCCTGCGAGCACCGGTTGAGCGTGAGCCCTGGCCTCGTGGAGAGCTTCCGCTGAGTGGGCGAGCACCGGCTGGGCGCTGGCTTTGGCCTGATTGAGCGCTTGCGCCGACTGTGCCAACAGCGGCTGACCTTTCATCCGACCCTGCTTCGCTGCCTGGCGCAGCGCCCTCTGGACCTCCTTGAGCGCAGCCTTCTGGTCGGCCAGGTCCACCTTGGCCGCCCTCTTCTGCGCCCTGGTAGCGGCAGCTCGGTACGAGTCCGCCGCCCGCAGCATGGCGCCCTGGGCGTCTCTGAGGGCGGCCATCTGTTGGGCGATGTCGATCTGCGCCGCCCGCTGCTGCGCCTTCTTCCAGGCCCGGTTGCTCATCTCCGGCAGCCTCGTGGCCGCCTCCCGGGCCTGCCCGACGGCCGGGGCGCTGGCCTCCGCCGCGTGAGAGAGCACCTCCTGGACGGCGCCGATCCCTTCACCGATGTGCTTGGCCAGCTCGTTGCCGCCGTTGGAGTCCCGGTTCGCCCGGCGGTGGGCGGTCCTCCACCTGAGCGACGGGGCCCCTTCGGTGTCGAAAGCCTCGAGGATCAAGCCTCCGAGCAGACCCAGGTTCTTGAGGAAGTGGGTCCGCTGCTGGGCCTTGGTCGCTTCGTCTTCCTCTTCCCAGAAGCGATGTCCGGCGTAGGTAGTAGGAACGATCGATCCGATCAGGGCGAGAGCGGCCAGCCGCCGGAACTTGCCGAGCGCCATGAGCGTGCCCGCGCCGACCATCACCGCACCGTTGATCTGTACGAGCTTCTCGGCGTCCTGGGGCAGGATCGGGACCTTCTGGGCGATCGTCTGCATCACTGGCCCCGCCTGCTTTACCTGTGGGCCCGGGTTTCGGATGGCGTCCCAGCCGTCGTAGATAAAGGTGGCCGCGAGGAACGGCCGGGCGATAGTGCGCGAGAGACTCATGGCCGAATTCTTACCCAGTCATCGCCGCTGACTCTCATGGGACGTATGACGGTATGGGACCGATTGACGCCCAGCCGCAGAATGGGCTCCTGTCCAGGCCAGCCGGGTCTTCCCCGGTCGCGCCCATCGACAACCTTACCCAAGCGACTGCCGTCGGAACCGTCCCCCCTGCTCGAAGCCTCAGCCGCCATTCCCGTCCGGCGCGGAAGAGGCCCGCCTGGCTCCCAGGCGACCCGGCCCGGACGCGTGAGGGATCATGATCTCGGCAACCTGACCAAGGGCTTTCTAGGAGAACCCGGGTCAAACGATATGTCAACGGCCCGGTCGGGCCGGTTGGAGACTCCTTCCCGGGCCACATACGAGAGCCGACATGTGGTGGGTGCTGATCTACATGCACTTTCAGTAATTGTGATGTCGTCTGGAGGCGACGGGAGATCTGGGATATGAGCCGGGCTCGGACACGGGACCGCACAGGTCAAATGGAGGTCAGCTCTTTAGGCCTGCTCAGCGAAACTGGCCGTTCTAAAGCCTCGGTTATGGCTCTGAGCAGCACTTTTGTAGCGGAGAGGGTGGGATTTGAACCCACGGTCCCTTGCAGGACACACGATTTCCAATCGTGCCGATTCGGCCGCTCTCGCACCCCTCCTGGAAGGTCGGGAGCCTAGGCTATCGTGGAGCGGAGCAGCCTGGCGCCGGGTGCGGCGGTTGGGTCCTGCGCAACGGATCACCGTGAACCGAGTCAGGGCCTGACGGCAGCAGCTCTCAGCGGAACGCTCCGTGTGCCGCAGATCAGCCTGACCGTCGCACCGGGCGCCAGGTTGCGTCAGGCGGGAATCGACCCCGCCGCCAGGCGTCAGGGGCCGATTTGGGTGTCCCACCCCTGCCGTAGTCTGGAGCTTGTGGCCGACGATCCAGCCCGCGCCGACGAAGCACCCCAGTCCCCGGATCAGGCCGCGAATCAGGCCCCCTACCAGGCGCTGTACCGCCGCTACCGTCCGCAACGGTTCGCGGACGTGCTGGGACAGGAGCACGTCACCCGGGCGCTCCGCCACGCGGTCCGGGACCAGAAGGTGGCCCACGCCTACCTGTTCAGCGGACCGCGGGGCACGGGCAAGACGTCAACCGCCCGCATTCTGGCCATGGCGCTCAACTGTGAGCACCCGGTCGACGGAGAACCGGACGGCACCTGCCCGTCTTGCGTCGCCATCCGGCGGGGCTCGTCCCTGGACGTCCAGGAGTTGGACTCGGCCACCAACCGGGGCATCGACGAGATGCGGGACCTGTTGGGGCGGGTCGCGCTCGGCACACCGGGGCGATGGAAGGTGTACATCATCGACGAGGTCCACCAGATGACCTCGGCGGCGGCCAGCGCGCTGCTCAAGACCCTGGAGGACCCGCCCGGACACGTGATCTTCGTCCTGGCGACCACCGACCCCCAGAAGGTGCTCCCGACCATCCGCAGCCGGACCCAGCACTTCGAGTTCCGCCTGCTCGGCCCGGACGTGCTGGCCTCGCTACTCCGGGAGATCAACGACCGGGCCTCGCTCGGTGTCGCCCCTGAAGCCATCGACCTGGTGGTGCGCCGCGGTCACGGATCGGCCCGCGACGCCCTGTCCGCCCTCGACCAGGTGGCAGCCGCCGGCACCGTCGACGACGAAGCCACCATTCTGTCCGACGTCGTCGACGCCATCGCCGATCGGGACCCGGGCCGGATCCTGCTCGAGGTCGCCGAGGCCATATCCGCCGGCCGGGACCCCCGGCGGCTGGGTACCGACCTGCTGGAGCAGCTGCGAGACGGGTTCCTGGCCACCCAGGCTCGGTCGTTGGTGCTGCTGGCCGACGACGCGGTGGCGGTCGTCGAGGCCCAGGCTCGCCGGCTCGGCACCCCGGCCCTGGTGCGAGCCATGGAGGTGCTCGGCCAGGCCCTCATCGACATGCGGGACGCGCCCGATCCTCGCATCACTCTCGAAGTGGCCCTGGTGCGACTGGCAGCCGTGGAAGCGGATGACAGCCCGTCGGCGCTGCTGGCCCGCCTCGACCGGCTGGAGCGGCTCATCGGTGAAAGGGACGAGGGTGTCGCGGCGCCCATCCCTTCTGTTCGTTCCATCCCGCCGCCACCGGGCCCGGGGTCTCCTGCGCCGGCCGGGCCGCCACCTCCCGTGCGGTCCGCGGCCAGCCAGTCGGCGCTCGGCGCCCATCGCCGGCCGCGAGCGGCGCCCGCTCCGCCCGGCGGGGGTCCTTCCGTGCCGCCCGGCCCGGGTCCAGACGCACCGGCCGCGGCCGCGCCAGTGGCGTCACCCGACGCGCCGGGGCGTCCGGGTCCGCTCGAGGGCGGGGCCCCGGTGTCGGAGCCCATCCCGTTGCCCACCCGTGAACAACTCACCATCGCGTGGGGTGACAGCATCCTGCCCGGTTTGCGGCCGGGGGTGAAGGTGTACCTGTCATCGGGGCGCTTCGTCAGCGTCGACGACAGCGCAGCCACCTACGCCGTACCCGACCGCGGCCTGCTGACCCGGGCCGAGGCCACCCGGGCAGAGGTGGAACGAGCCCTGGCCGCCCACTTCGGGCGAGCCGTGCCGCTGCGCCTGGTGCTCGACGAGGCAGGTACGGCGGGCGCCCGGTCGGGCGAGCTGACCAACCCGGACCGCGAGGACCCGAGCGACATTGACCTCGATGAACTCGTCGACGCTCCAGGGGCGGTACTCTCGCCCGAACAGCGTCTGCTGGAGGCGTTCCCGGGCGCGGAGGAGGTGTCGCCGTGAGCGGAGAAGACGAGCCCGTTCCCGACCTGAGCGCGCTGATCTCCAAGCTGGGAGAGGTGCAACAAAGCCTGCAGGAGGCCCAGGCCTCTGCCGCAGCCAAGGTCCTGGAGGGAAAGGCCGGCGGCAGCGCCATCCGGGTGCGCGCCACTGGCGACCTGGAGTTCCAGGAAGTGCTCATCGACCCGTCGGTCGTGGATCCCGACGACGTCGAGATGTTGCAGGACCTCATCCTGGCCGCGCTCCGCGACGTGGTCGATCAGGCCCACGCCGAAGCCGCCGGCGCCCTCGGTGGCTTCGATCTCGGGGGCCTGCTCGGCCAGTAGTCGGTCCGTCCTCTGCCGGGGCTGTCAAAGCTCCGTTTGGCGGCGCCTCCGTGGGTAGTGTCGGTCGGGGATGTACGCCGCCGCAGTTCAAGATCTCATCGACGAACTCGGCCGGCTGCCGGGGATCGGGCCCAAGTCGGCGCAACGCATCGCCTTTTACCTGCTCAAGCTCTCCCCCGACGACGCCCTCCGGTTGGCGCGGGCCATCAGCGTCGTCAAGGAGCGGGTCTCGTGGTGCCCCCGGTGCTTCAACATCGCCGAAGGCGGCGCGGACGGCTCAGCCGGCAAGGTTGAATGCGACATCTGCCGCGACGAACGGCGGGACGGCTCCGTCATCTGCGTGGTCGAAGAGCCCCGGGACGTGGTGGCGGTCGAGAAGACCAGGGAGTACCGGGGTCGCTATCACGTGCTGCAGGGCGCCATCAGCCCCATCGATGGGATCGGACCCGACAAGCTGCGGATAAGGGAACTGCTGGCCCGCCTCGACTCCGAGGGCATCAACGAGATCATCCTCTGCACCAACCCCAACATCGAAGGGGACGCCACCGCGCTGTACCTGGCGTCCCTGCTCAAGGCCCTGCCCATAAAGGTGACCCGCATCGCCAGCGGGCTCCCGGTCGGAGGCGACCTCGAATACGCCGACGAGCTCACCCTGGGACGAGCCCTCGAGGGCCGGCGGGAGGTCGGCTAGCTGGCGCGGCCCTGAACCGGGTCTCGGTGACGGCCCGGCCCGGCGCCGGTCGTCAGCTCGAGGCCGGCCCGGCCTGGCCCCGGTCCAGGGCGTCGAGGAGCGCCAGGAGGGCCGCGTTGAGCGGAACCGGGATGTGGTGGCGCTCCGCCCTGCGGACCACCTCGCCGGTGAGGTGTTGATGTTCCAGCGGCTGGGCCGCCATCCGGTCGTACAGCATGGAGCTGCCCGTCCGGTCTCCGAAGCGGCCGGTGCCGGCCAGCGTCGCCGACACGTCCTCCTCGCTGAGCTGGGCCCCCTCGGCTCGTCCCACGGCCACCGCCTCCAGCAGCAGGCCGCGGGCCAGGGCGGCGATGCCGGGCTCCTGCATCACCCCGATCCGGCGCATGGTCAGAGTGGTGATGGGGTTGGCGACCAGGTTGCCCAGGAGCTTTCGCCAGGTGGAGGTCCAGATGTCGCTCGTTCCCCGGACCACCAGCCCTGCCGACACGGCGTCGGCAAGCCGGAGCTCGGCGTCCCCGCGGGAACCACGATGAGATCGCCGCCGAGGTGGACGATCCGGCCCGCTCGGACCCTCTCGGCCGCGACGTAGGCCAGGGCAGGCACGACCCACTTGCTCGCGGACGAAGGGGAGCAGGCGGGCGTCCTGGTCGAGTCCGTTTTGGGCGGCCGCCACCAGGCTGTCCGGCCCGCACAGCCGGTCGAGCCAGGGGGCGACTGCCGCCGTGTCCCCGACCTTGGTCGCCACCCAGATGACGTCGGCGGGCTCGGTGCTGTCGCCCGGCAGGCGGGCGGGGTCGGTGACGACCGTTACGGGCAGTGCCTCATCAGTGCCGTCGCGTTCCAGGACCAGGGTGCCGACCGGTGTCCGACTGCAGACGGTGACGGCATGCCCGGAGTTGCAGGCCGCCGCGGCCAGCACGGTTCCGATCGCCCCCGCCCCGATGACAGCCACGCGCATGGCGGCCACCGTACCGGGGTCTCCGGAAGGGCCCGGGTGGGGGCGTTCGGCCCCGTCCGACCCCGCCTCGTCGAGGGCGGGGTGGAGCCACCTTTCCTGTTGCGAGTTGCGCCGAACGAGCCTCGCACGTCGTTCTCTGCTGCAAAACGGGCCCATGTCAAGGGGGGCGTGCAACACAGTACGTAGCGCAACCATCCCGGCCGGGCGGTGCAGCCGGCCGCCCGAGTGCCCGGTGTCAAAAGGCGCGGCCCCGGTTCACGCGCCGCGGTTCACGCTTCCGCCGACGCCCCGCCGGCGCCCACCGCCAGAGCGTCACCCCGTCGCCCCGGCTCAGCCGGCCCGCACCACCAGAGCGTCGCCCTGGCCGCCGCCCCCGCACAGGGCAGCCACGCCCAGCCCGCCGCCCCGGCGGCGCAGCTCGTGCAGCAGGGTCAGCGCCAGCCGGTTGCCCGATGCCCCGATGGGGTGGCCCAGCGCCACGGCACCGCCGTTGGGGTTGACCACGTCGAGCGGCAGACCCAGGTCGTCGATGGACGCCAAGGCGACCGCCGCGAAGGCCTCGTTGAACTCGAACAGGTCCACGTCGCCGACCGACAGCCCCGCCTTGGCCAGGGCCTTGACGGTCGAACGGGACGGCTGGGTCATCAGGCAGGTGTCCGGCCCGGCGACCATGCCGTAGCTCACCACCCGCCCGAGCGGCTCCACGCCGTGACGCTCTGCGGCCGCCTCGGACATCACCACCACCGCGGATGCGCCGTCGGAGATCTGCGAAGCGTTGCCGGCGGTGATGCTGCCGTCCCGGGCAAAGGCGGCCGGAGGCCGCCCAACGACTCGGCCGTGGTGCCGGGCCGGATGCCCTCGTCCGTCTCGACCAGGAGCGGGTCGCCCTTGCGCTGGGGAATCTCGACCGGGACGATCTCCGCGGCCAGCAGGCCATCCTTGGTCGCCCGGGCGGCCCGCTCGTGCGACGCGGCCGCGAACGCGTCCTGGCGCTCCCGGGTCGACCGCCGGGAACTGAGGGAGATAGTGCTCGCTGTCGAGCCCCATGGCCTCGTGGCTGTGGGCGTCCTCCAGGCCGTCGTACATCAGGGCATCGTGGAGGGTGGCGTCGCCAAGCCGGTAGCCCTGGCGGGCCCCGAGCAGCAGATGCGGGGCACGAAGTCATGGACTCCATCCCTCCGGCCACGATGATCTCGGCGTCGCCGGCCGCGATCATCAGGTCGGCCTGGTAGATAGCGTTGAGCCCTGACAGGCACACCTTGTTGACCGTTGGTCGCCGGGGTGGTCATGGGGATGCCGGCCGCGGTGGCGGCCTGGCGGGCCGGAACCTGCCCGGTTCCTGCCATGAGCACCTGGCCCATGATCACGTAGTCGACCTCGTCCGGGGCTGTGCCGGCCCGCTGCAGCGCGGCCCGAATGGCGACGGCGCCTAGCTGGGCGGCCGAAAAGGACCCGAGCGCACCAGACAGCTTCCCGATCGGCGTGCGAGCGCCGGCGACGATGACAGAACCTGGCATGTCTCGAGTCTACGGTCAGTCTGGCGGAAGCGACCAGCTGCGGGGCTTTCCCCTCGGACCGGTCGGGACGGCCCGGTCAGCTCGGCCGGCGCGCGCCGGGCGGCATCCGGGATGACGAGCCTGGTGGCAGCCCCGGCTGCCCCCGGGCACCCCCGAGCCGGCTCACGTCAGCGATACCCTGGGGCAATGGCTCTCACGGAAGTCGACCACGTGGCGATCGCGGTACGGGACCTCGACGCGGCCATCGAGTGGTACGAGGAGGCGTTCGGCGCCACCGTCGCCCACCGCGAGGTCGTCGAGCGGGACGGCGTCGAAGAGGCCCTGCTGGCGGTGGCGGACTCCTATATCCAGCTCCTCACGCCCGAGCCGGGACGACTCGACCGTCGCCAAGTTCCTCGACACCAAGGGCGAGGGGCTGCACCACGTCGGCTACCGGGTGGCCGGACTGCGCCGCCGCCCTCCAGGAGGTGGTGGCATCGGGCGCCCGGGCCATCGACGCCGAGCCCAGGCCCGGGTCGCGGGGCACGACCGTGGCCTTCCTGCATCCGAAGACCGCCTTCGGCACCCTGATCGAGCTGGTGCAGGAATGACCAGCCGCTCCGGGCGTCCTCGGTCGCCCCGGTACGCTGAGATCCAACGACCCCTGCTGGTGTGGCAGCGGCCGCAAGTACAAGCGGTGCCATCGGGCCACCGAGGGCCGGGTCCTCCCCGGCCGGGTCAGCCCGATGCGGGATGTGCCCGACCACATCGGCCCACCGACTACTACCGCACCGGCGACACCGACGCGCTGGAACGAACCCATGGTCAAATCGCCGGACGTGATCGCCCGGATGCGGGTGGCGGGCCGGCTCGCCGCCGAGGTGCTCGCCGTCACCGGCGCAGCCGTCGCCCCCGGCGTGACCACCGAGGAGCTCGACCTGATCGCCCACCGGGCCTACATCGAGCGGGGCGCCTATCCCTCCACGCTCAACTACCACGGCTATCCCAAGTCGATCTGCACCTCGGTCAACGAGGTGATCTGCCACGGCATCCCCGACGACCGGCCGCTCGAGGACGGCGACATCGTCAACATCGACGTCACGGCCTACCTCGACGGGGTCCACGGCGACTGCAGCGCCACCTTCCTGGCCGGCGATGTCGATGCCGAGTCGCGGGCGCTGGTCGAGGTGACCCGCGAGTGCCGGGACCTCGGCATCGCGGCCGTCCGCCCCGGCCGGCCCATCTCCGACATCGGGCGGGCCATCGAGACCCACGCCAGCGCCCACGGCTACGGGGTGGTGCGCATGTTCGTCGGACACGGCATCGGCGAGCAGTTCCACATTTCGCCGAGCGTGCCCCACTACTACACGCCCGAGGCGTCCACCATCATGGAGCCGGGGATGACCTTCACCGTCGAGCCCATGATCACCCTGGGCACCTGGCGGGAGAAGATGTGGGACAACGGCTGGACCGCGGTCACCGCCGACGGCCGGCGCACGGCCCAGTTCGAGCACACCCTGCTCGTGACCGACGACGGCGTCGAGGTGCTCACCCTCGACCGCTGAGGGGCCTGATCCTGTGGACGTCAGCGCGGCTGCCGCCACGAACGCCTCCCAGGTCTGAAGGCCGTCGCGGTGATCCGGACAGGTGTCTGCGGCCGTGGCGGAAGTCGCGGTCCGACCTGGCCCGGTACGGGTAGACGGACCAGGCGCCGAGGCCGGCCGCGGCGAGCCGCCACCGTTCGGCCATTTCACCGAGGGAGAGCACCTCCGGGCCCGCCGAAGTCAGCCGCCCGTGCCGGTCGGACCGGCCCCGATCAGATCGGCGATCCGGTTGGCGATGTCGCGGCCGCCACCGGTTGCACACTGAAGTCCAGCGGGAGGGGTGCGACCGGGAGGCGCTGGACCGCTCGCATCAGCCGGCGACCATCTGGTCGAAACTGGGTCGCCCGCAGGATGGTGTACGGGACCCGGTGCATGGCCAGCAGCTCCTCGCAGGCCAGCTTCCTGCGGTAATACCGGTAAGGGATGGCTGTCGATGCCCACGATCGAGACATAGAGCAGGTGGCTGGGCGGCAGTGGTGGCATCCAGGAGATGGCGGGTCTGAACCCGGTCGGCCCGTCCGAAGTGCCGGGTGTCGGAGGCAGCGTGGACGATCAGGTCGGCGCCAGCGGCCGCGCCGAGCGCCCCTCGGCCCGTGGCCAGGTCCCCCGGGTGGGTGCCCCGCCCGGGGGTGCGCGACAGGGTTCGCACCTCATGGCCGCGTCACTGAAGGATCGGAACGAGCTCGACGGCCCAGTTTTCCCGGAGCCACCGGTCGACCAGGACGATGCCCACGGTGGCAGCGTCGCGCCGATACGTGTTGGCATCCAGGTGCATCTCATCGACGGGACCTACGAGCTGTTCCGGCACTTCTTCGGGGTCCCGTCCCACGTCAACCAGCAAGGCCGAGAAGTGGCCGCGGTCCGCGGCGTGCTGTCGTCGGTGCTGGGCCTGCTCGCAGACGGGGCCACCCACGTCGGAGTGGCCACCGACCATGTCATCGAGTCCTTTCGCAACGACATGTGGCCGGGTTACAAGACCAGCGCCGGGCGTCGACCCGGTCTGCTCGGTCAGTTCGACCTGCTGGAGGAGGCCCTGTTCGCCATGGGCGTGGTGGTGTGGCCCATGGTGACCCTGGAGGCCGACGACGCCCTGGCCTCCGCGGCAGCGGTGGCGGCCGCGGACCCGGTGGTCGAGCAGGTGGTGATCTGCACCCCCGACAAGGACCTGGGCCAGTGCGTGGTCGGAACCCGGGTGGTGCAGATGGACCGACGCAAAGGCGCGGTGATCGACGAGGCGGGGGTACGGGCCAAGTTCGGCGTGGGGCCGGCCTCGATTCCGGACTACCTGGCCCTGGTCGGCGACAGCGCCGACGGGTTTCCCGGCCTGTCCGGGTGGGGGGCCAAGACCACCGCCGCCGTGCTGGCCCGCTACGAGCATCTGGAGGCCATCCCGGACGCGCCCGGCCAGTGGGACGTGCCGATTCGCGGGCGTCGCCGGCCTGGCCGCCACGCTGGCCGCCCAGCGGGACCTGGCCCTGCTCTTCCGCGACCTGGCCACCTTGCGGACCGAGCCGCCGGCGATCGAGAGGTCGAGGAGCTGCGCTGGGTCGGGCCTCGCGACGAGTTCGCCGAGCTGTGCGAGGATGTGCTCGACTCGCCCAGCCTGGCCCCCCGGGCCATCAGGTGGCGGTGGGGCGATCGCCGGCCGAGTTGCGGTAGGGAGACCAGGCGGGCGCGGCCGGCACCGGTCAGGTCGGGGCCCCGATGGACCGCCTCGGCACCGTTGCATATCATGATGCACTCAACTTCGGGTGACATCTGGATTCGGTGACGAGGACGACACCCAGGTTCATAACGCGCCCGTAAACAAAGCGCGCCAGAACGACGGGTGGCCGGCCGGGCCGCCACGGGCCACCCGGCCGCCTACCCCTCGCCCCCCTCACCGACCAGCCAGCGGTAGGCGCCCACTCCCACCCCCGAACACCGCCGGCTGGGGCTCTGCCAGGGCGCGGGCCAGCAGCTCGTGGTAGCCGACCCGGCTCACCTCGACCGCCCCGAGCGACATCAGGTGCGGCGTCGCCCACTGCACGTCCAGCAGACGCCCCGGCGCCGTCGCCGGCACGGCGAGTGAGCTCGCAGCAGCGATGCCAGACCGACCAGGGCCACCTTGGACGCGTCGGTCTGGCGGTGGAACATCGACTCGCCGGCGAACAGCCCGCCGATGGCCACGCCGTAGAGGCCTCCGGCCAGCCGGCCCTGCTCGTCCCACGCCTCGACGCTGTGCACCCACCCCAGCTCGTGGAGACGCCGGTAGGCGCCGCTTGATGTCCCGGTCGATCCACGCGCCCGGCCGGCGCCGGTCGGCGCAGGCCTCGATCACCTCGTCGAAGGCGGTGTCGACCCGGATCTCGAAGCGGCCGCACGACTTCCGCAGCGATCGGCTGACCCGCAGCCCGCGCTCGGATCGCAAGGGGGATGATACCCCGGGGGTCCGGTGACCACCAGCGCCATGGTCCTCCGCCGGGCCGGCATCGGAAAGAGCCCGGACCGGTAGGCCGCCAGCAGGGTGCCCGGCTCCAGGTCGGCGCCGATCCCGACCACCTCGCCGTCGCCCGGCGGCCGCGGCCAGGCGAGCCGGATCGTCCGGGAAGACCCAGCGGCTCGGCGGGGGCTCGACCGCCCTGTCCAGTAGCCGGCGCGGTCACCTTGGCAGTCTGCCGCGCGACGTCCGGCGGGCGCGGCCGGCGTTCCGCTGAGTCGCCACAACGTAACGCGGGGTCCGGCTGCCCCGGAGACTCCGTGTCGACGTCGTGGCCACGGGCTGCCCCATCGTAACGCGGCACTGGGTCTGCGGGCCGACAGCACGCGTCACGAAGCGGCGAGGCGGCGGGACGGCCGGACGCCGGGGCACGCGGGGGACGCGGGCCGGACGCGGCCGAGCGCGAGACGCGGAGACCCCGGTAGCCCTTGGCGCCGATGTCAGAGCACCCCATGACCGAACGACTGGCCGAGCTCGCCCGCCGCAAGGAGGCCGCCCTCCACGCCGGCCCACCGCACGCCGTCGAGCGCCAGCACGCCAAGGGCAAGATGACCGCCCGGGAACGGATCGACTACCTGCTCGACGAGGGCTCCTTCCAGGAGCTCGACATGCTGGCCCGGACCCGGGCGCCCGGGCTGGACGACGACAAGCGTCCCTACACCGACGGGGTGATCACCGGGTTCGGCACGGTCGACGGCCGCAAGGTCTGCGTCTTCTCCCAGGACTTCACGGTCAACGGCGGGTCGCTCGGCGAGGTGTTCGGCGAGAAGGTCCACAAGATCATGGACCTCGCCACCTCCCTCGGGGTGCCCATGGTCGGCATCAACGACGGCGGCGGGGCGCGGGTCCAGGAAGGCGTGGTCGGCCTCCACTACTTCGGCGGGATCTTCAAGCGCAACGTCGACGCGTCCGGGGTGATCCCCCAGATCAGCGTGATCATGGGCTCGTGCGCCGGCGGGGCCGTGTACAGCCCGGCCATGACCGACTTCATCTTCATGGTGCGCGACACCTCGCAGATGTTCATCACCGGGCCCGACGTCGTCAAGACCGTCACCGGCGAGGAGGTGACCCTCGAGCAGCTGGGCGGGGCCCTGACCCACGCCACCAAGTCGGGCGTGGCGACCTTCGTCACCGCCGACGAGAAGAGCTGTCTCGACGAGGTCCGCTACCTGCTCGGGCTTCCTGCCGTCCAACAACATGGAGGAGCCGCCCCGAGTCGACACCGGCGACGATCCCGAGCGGCTCGTTCCCGAGCTGCGGCCAGCTCATCCCGCCCAGCCCCAACCAGCCCTACGACATGAAGAAGGTGATCGCCGCGGTCGTCGACGACGGCGACTTCTTCGAGTATCACGCCCTGTGGGCCATGAACCTGGTGTGCGGGTTCGCCCGCATCGACGGCCACGTCGTCGGCATCGTCGGCAACCAGCCGCAGATCCTGGCCGGCGTGCTCGACATCCAGAGCTCCGAAAAGGGTGCCCGCTTCGTGCGCACCTGCGACTCTTTCAACATCCCCCTGGTCACCTTCGTCGACGTCCCGGGCTTCATGCCGGGCACCGACCAGGAGTACGGGGGCATCATCCGCCACGGGGCCAAGCTGCTCTACGCCTACTGCGAGGCCACCGTGCCCCGCATCCAGATCATCACCCGCAAGGCCTACGGCGGCGCCTACGTGGTCATGAACTCCAAGTCCATCGGCGCCGACCTGGCGTTCGCCTGGCCCTCGGCCGAGCTGGCGGTCATGGGGCCGCAGGGTGCGGTCGACATCGTCTACCGGCGGGAGCTGGCTACCTCGCCGGACGCCGCGCGCCCGGCGGGCCCAGCTGGTCGAGGAGTACACCGAGAGGTTCGCCAACCCGTACCTGGCCGCCGAGCGGGGCTACGTCGACGACGTGATCGACCCCGCCGACACCCGCAAGGTCCTGTCCCGCAGCCTGGACCTGCTGCGCACCAAGCGGGAGGAGCTCCCGAAGCGCAAGCACGGCAACGTCCCGCTGTGACCGAGCGCGACCCCAGCCCGCAGGAGCTGGCCGCCATCGTGGCCGCCGTCGAGGTGGCCTGGCCCCGCCCCGTGGTCGCCGTCCCGGGGCCCGACCCGGTCCCAGCCCGTGGCGCTTCTCGGGCCGGTGGTGGGCCCGCCCGCAGACCGCCCGCCGCGACCGTCCCTGGCTGGCTCCGCCGACCTGAGTCTTCGGAAAAAGGGCATGCCTTCCGAGTTGGCGACCCTCGCCGACGACGAGGCGGTGGTGTTCGACGGCGGGGAGGCTCGGCGCTACACCGGCCTGTCACCGGACCGTGAGCACCGGGTCGGATCCGCTCACCGTCCGCACCCTGGCCCGCCCGCCCGGGGCCCGGCTGGCGACGGTGGCGACCGTCAACGACGTCCATTTCGGTGAAACCCGCTGCGGCTACATCGCCGGCCTCGACCTGGGGCCGGTACTCGCGGTCGGGTCAGACGAAGTCCCCTACCCGTTGGTCATGAACACCGCCGCCATCGAGGAGATCATGACTCTCGCCCCTGACGCCGGCGCGGTCGTGGTCAAGGGCGACCTCACCGCCGCCGGCACCCCCCAGGAGTACGCGGAGTTCCACCGCGTCGTACGCCCACCCCTTCGGCGACCGGCTGATCGTGACCCGGGGCAACCACGACAACCCGCCTGCGGGGTCCGGACCACCCGCCCCGCCGCCATGCCAGGCGGTCGTGCTCGACGGGGTGACCCTGGCGGTCCTCGACACCTCCCGGCCCGGCCGCATCGGGCGGTGAAATCGACCCCGACCAGGCCGAGTGGCTGGACGAGCTGGCCGCCCGGGCTGATCGGCCGATCATGGTGTTCGGTCATCATCCGCCGGCCATCGACGATCGCCGGCTGGAGGCCGTATTCGGGGCGGGTGCCCTGGCCGGGAGTGGCCTTTCCCCCGCCTCGGTTGCCCGCCTGGTGGCTGTGGTGCAGCGCCGGCCGGCGCTGGTTGGCTACTTCGCCGGCCACACCCACCGGAACAAACGACGCCATCTCAGCTCCACAGGGGCTTTCCCGTGGGTCGAGGTGGCGTGCGTCAAGGACTTTCCCGGGAGCTGGGCCGAGTACCGGGTGTTCGAGAGCGCCATCCTGCAGATCCACCGGCGTATCCAGCCGGCCGGACGCCGTGGCGTGGAGCGAGCGGTGTCGGGCCCTCTACGCCGGGTTGTACCCCGACTACGCCTGGGGAGCCCTCCAGGACCGATGTTTCCAGATCCCACTACGCGAACCGGGGGGCTGAGGGCTTTGTAGAAGGTATGGAACCGGACGACATCCCTCTCCACGACCTCCTCGGAACCGGCGACGACGCGGTGGCGGGGCCCGGGCCCTTGCGGGCCATCGTGGCCCGGGCCGGACGCCGTCGCCGCCGGATAGCGGCGGCGGGGATGGCCGTGGCTCTGGTTGTCGGTGGCGCGGTCGGATACGGATTGTCGGATCACTCTTCGCCTGCGGCCGAGACGTCGACCGCTTCCGCCGGCAGTACCACCTCGTCTACCGGCGCATCCTCGGCTTCGGCCGCCTCGAGCGGCGGCGCCACGGGCGCCGCCGTGGTGGCGCCCAACCTGCCGGTGACGTCACCTGAGAAGCTGACCCGATTGTTCACCCGGACGACGGGGGGGATCACGCTCAGGGTGTTCCACACCAACTTCAACCCTCCCGCGGCCCTGCCTGCCGGCTGCCAGCTGGGTCTGCCCGAGTTCCAGGTTGAGGTCTCGACGGCCGAGATGGTGGGCATCACCGTCTCCGGTGCGGCGCCGACGACACGAACCCAGCCGCTGACGGCGGTGGAAACGCGGGTGGTCGGGGCCGGCGAGGGGAACCCAGTCGCCGTCGTTACTGCCGCGACCGGACCGACCGTGACCAGGGTGGAGGTGTCGCTGACCGGAGGGGCCACCGACACCATGAGTCCCCGAACGCGGGTGGGTCGTTCTCGCCGGGACCATCCCCGCCGGTCTCGCCAGCGGGGCGTCGTTCGGGACGATCACGGCCCTTGATGCCGCCGGCCACGCCGTGAGCTCGTCATCCCTGGCGGGGACGGGCGCCCAGATGGGCGTGATCGGGTCGGGCTGCGGGGTTGGCTGTCCGAGCCCGGGCCGGCTGTTGCCAGGCCGGTCCAGTGGCTCCGCGTCTTCCGCGTCTTCCGGGGCGGCCGTGGCCCCCCAGTCCGCCCCGCCCCCAGCCAGCTGCGTGGGGTTGCCGTGCGGGAGGATGACGCCTGCCATCGGTCAACCGGCCGTCAAGGCCCCCTCCGTGCCGACGACGACACCGGCCCTGAAGTCCGGGGGCGGCGATGCCCTGGCCTGCCCGCTGCAAAACGCAGGTGCCACGGGTGGCGCATCCGGGTCATCCGGGTCGTCTGGGTCGTCCGGGTCGTCTGGGTCGGCCAGCAGCTCGGGGGCCACGACGAGCGGCGGGTAGTCCCGGCGTCGCGGTGCCACCATGGGAGGCGGTGCCGGCTCATTCGCCAGACGCCTCACGACCAGACGCCTCACGACCAGACGCCTCCCGCGAGCCAGACGCCTCCCGCGAGCCAGACGCCTCCCGAGAGTCAGTGGCCGAGGGCGTCCTGACCACCAGCGACTTCGTCGAGTGCTACCGGATGCACTATCCCCGCCTGGTGCGGGCCCTCCGGCTCAGCGGGGCCGATGGCGCCACCGCGGAGGACCTCGCCCAGGAGGCGTTCGGGCGGGCCCTGGCCCGGTGGCGCCGGGTGTCGCGGGGCTCCAACCCGCCCGGCTACGTGTACACCACGGGATTCCGGCTTTGGCAGCGAGCCCAGCGCCGGCAGGCTTCCCCCGCGAGCCCCGGGGCGGGGCGTCCGCCCGGGCAGAAGGCGCGGTGGCATCCGGGTCGGCGCCCCCGCTGAGCTCGCCGACGGAGGCCGCGGCCCTGACGCTGGTTGTCGTGCAGGCTGCCCTGGCTGCCATGCCCCCGCGCCGGCGAGCCTGCGCGGTGATGTGCCTGATCGTCGGCATGCCTGTCAGCGAGGCGGCCGCGGCGCTCGGCATCGCCGACGGCACCGTCCGCAAACACCTCGAGGAGGCCCGGCGGGACCTTCAGGCGGCCAACGCCCCCTCGGGCTGACGGCTGACGGCTGTCGGCTGACGGCTGACGGCTGACGGCTGACGGCGCACTTGAGTGCATTTAGTTCCCTGTCACTCCATTTTCTTGGTGACATCCGGATTCTTGGCGACGAGGACGACACCACAGGTACACAAACGCGCCCAGAAATCGAAACGCGCCCGATGAAAATCGAAACGGGCCCGGAAACGAAGTGGCCCGGGCCCGTCGGGTCGGCGCCGCCCGGGCTGGCGCGGCGCTAGCCGTCCCGATCCCGGTGCTCCATCGATCGGCGGGCCAGTTCGGCCAGATCGACCATGATGCGCCCGAGCTCGAAGTTCTTCGGCGTGTAGACGGCCGCCACCCCGGTGCTCGTCAGGCGGGCCGCGTCTTCGGGCGGGATGATCCCGCCTACCACCACCGGGATGTCCAGCCCCTCACCGCGCAGACCGGCCAGCACGGCCGCGACCAGGTCAAGGTGGCTGCCGGACAGGATGCTCAACCCGACCATGTCCACATCCTCGTCCCTGGCCACGGCGGCGATCTGGGCCGGGCTCTGGCGGATCCCCTGGTAGATCACCTCGAAACCGGCGTCGCGGGCGGCCAGGGCGATCTGCTCCGCGCCGTTGCTGTGTCCGTCCAGGCCGGGTTTGGCCACCAGCAGCCGGGGCGGGCTGCCGTGCGCCGCCGTCAGCACCTCCACCCGGTCTCGCGCCGCCGCCAGCTCGGAGCGGGCCGGCCCTGCCGCGCCCCGGCCGACCCCGGTTGGCGCCCGGAACTCCCCCCATATCTCGCGGAGGGCCGAGGCCCATTCGCCGGTGGTCCCGCCGGCCTGGGCCAGTCTCACCGTGGCCGGCAGCACGTTGGTTCCGGGATCGCCGGCGACCCGCCGGAGCTCGTCCAGGGCCTGCGCCACCGCCTGGCGATCTCGCCGGGCCGCGCCACCGAATCACGCCATCGACCAGGTGCGCTTCCACGTCGGGGTCGACTCGCAGCACGGCCTCTTCCTGGCCGAGCGGCGACGGTTCGGTGGTGGTGAAACGGTTGACGCCCACGACCGGCAGGTCGGCCGATTCGATGCGGTGGGCCCGGACCGTCTGGCTGGCGACCAGACGGGACTTCATCTCTTCGATGGCCTCGAACGCGCCTCCGAGGGCCAGGATCTCCTCGAGTTCTGTGTCCGCGGCGGCCACCAGCTCGCGGGTGCGTTGCTCCACGACGTGAGAGCCGTCGAGGATGTCGGGGTACTCGAGCAGGTCGGTCTCATAGGCGATGATCTGCTGGATGCGCAACGACCACTGTTGATCCCACGGGTGCGGCAACCCGAGAGCCTCGTTCCAGGCTGGCAGCTGGAGAGCCCGGGCTCGTGGCCGGCGCGACAGGATCACGCCGAGCGCCTCCAGGACGATGCGGGGCACGTTGTTTTCCGGCTGCTGCTCGGTAAGACCAAGCGAGTTGACCTGGACCCCGTAGCGGAACCGGCGCAGCCCGGGATCCGCCACGCCCCAGCGCTGCTGGCAGATCCGATCCCACATGGCGGTGAAGGCCCGCATCTTGCAGGCTTCCTCCACGAAGCGAATGCCGGCGTTGCAGAAAAACGACATCCTCCCGACGACCGCCGGGAGTTCCGCCGCCGTCAACTGGCCGGAGTCGCGTACCGCGTCGACCACCCCGATGGCGGTCGCCAGGGCGAACGCCACCTCCTGCACCGGGGTGGCGCCGGCTTCCTGCAGGTGGTAGCTGCACACGTTGATGGGGTTCCACCTGGGAACGTGGCGAACGGTCCAGGCCACCGTGTCCACGGTGAGGCGCCGGCTGGGCCCAGGCGGGAAAATGTAAGTGCCCCGGGAGAGATATTCCTTGACGATGTCGTTCTGGGTGGTGCCGGCGAGCCGGCGCCGATCGACGCCGGTGTCGTCGGCCCGGGCCACGTACAGGCCGAGCAGCCAGGCCGCGGTGGCGTTGATGGTCATGGACGTGTTCATCTGGTCCAGGGGGATACCGTGCATGAGCTCCGCCATGTGCCCCAGGTGGGCCACAGGGACCCCCACCTTGCCGACTTCGCCCCGGGCCTCTGCCGCGTCGGGGTCGTAGCCGGTCTGTGTCGGCAGGTCGAAGGCAACCGACAGGCCGGTCTGGCCCTTGGCCAGGTTGGTCCGGTAGAGGCGGTTGGACGCCTGGGCCGTGGAGTGACCCGAGTACGTTCGCATCACCCACGGCTGGTCGGGAGTCTCCAGCCGGGCGCCCCCTGAAAGCGGGGTCCCCGGGTCGGGCAAAACCATTTCCATAGTTTCGCACCGAGGCCCTCCGTCCCCCCCATACCCGCCGGCCGCAGGAACGCTACGATACGGCGACAACGGAAAGCGCGGAGAAGGGGACTGCTACCCCCGGGCGAGAAACGACGGGTGTACCGGGCTCGGTCAGCCAGGTACACCCGTCGAGCCTGGAGCCTGCAGACGGCTACGGTGTCGGCCCGATGCGCCACCGAACCTGGATCGCTTACCGACGCCGGACGCAGTGCCCGTGACCGATCGGGAACCGGGACTCCTGGCCCTGGTGGGCGGGGCGGAGTGGACCCCCAGGTGCCGCTTCGACTCCGAGTTGTGGGAGGCCAGCGGACGCGCGGAGGTGCTCGTTCTGCCGACGGCGGCCGCCTACGAACATCCACAGCGCGCCGTCGACACGGCCACCAGGTGGTTCGCCTCGCTCGGCGCCGAAGCCAGGGGGCTGATGGTCCTCACCCGGCGGGACGCCGAAGACACCGCCGCAGCCGAACAGGTCCGGGCGGCTCGCTTCGTCTACCTCGGCGGTGGCTCTCCGCTGCACCTGCGCTCGGTCCTCAAGGACAGCCCGGTCTGGGCCGCCCTGGTCGACGCCTGGCAGGGCGGGGCGGTCGTGGCCGGGTCGTCGGCCGGGGCCATGGTGCTCTGTGATCCGATGGTCGACCCCCGCGGCGGGGCCCTCACCCTCGGGCTGGGCCTGGTCGGCCAACTGGCGGTCCTGCCGCACTACGACACCTGGTCGGAGGAGAAAGCCCAACGCACGGTACGGCTGGCCACCGGCCATCTGCGCATTGCGGCCGTGGACGAGTGCACCGCCCTGATCCGCGATCCGGCGGGTGCCTGGCGCACCGCCGGCGCCGGAGCGGTGACCGTCTACGTCGACGGCCGGCCGGCGGGGCTGGACGCCCTGGCCGCTGGGGTAGGCCGCCGGGCCCGGCACCCGTGCGCCCCGCAATGAGCCGGCTGTCCGGATGGTCAGTCGGCTTCGCTGATGGTGACCGACTCGATGGTGACGGTCTCGTTGGGGGTCCCCGACTTGGTTCCGACCGCGTCGATGGCCGCGACCACGTCCAGGCCGGACACGACCCTCCCGAACAGCGAATACTGCGGTGGCAGACGCACCCCGTCGGCCCCGCTGATCAGGAAGAACTGGCTGCCGTTGGTGTTGGGACCGGCGTTCGCCATGGCGAGCGACCCGATCTCGTAGCGACCCGCCTTGGGGAGCTCGTCCTCGAAGCGGTAGCCGGGGCCGCCCCGGCCGCTCCCGGTGGGATCCCCCCCCTGGCAGACGAACCCGGGGATGATGCGGTGGAAGACGATCCCGTCGAAGAAGTGGTACCGGGCCAGGAACACGAAGTTGTTCGTCGTGATCGGAGCCCCGATGGGATCGAGGGCGATGGTCACCGTCCCTTTGGTGGTCACCATCGAGGCGGTGTAGCGCTTGGCCGGGTCGATGCACATCGGCGGCGGGCCGTCGAACTGTCGCATGGCGGGGCTCGACCCGTCGGCGGCCGGGCAGGGGGTGGATGTCGTCATGGGCACATCTCCTCGGGGGGAATCGGGGGGTCCTCGGGCGGAACTGGGGGGAACTCGGGGCGGAGGTCGAAGGGACGAGCGGGCGGCCCACGGGCAGGCCTTCAGCTCTCGGTGATGTTGATGCTCTTGACGAGGACGAGCGGGCTGGGGGCGCCCCCGAGCCCGTTGCTTTCGTTGACGTTGAGGGCCAGGATCTTCTCCAGGACCGGCAGCCCGCTGGTCGTCACGCCGAAGGTGACGTAGGTGCCCTGGCTGTTGAGGTTGGAACACGACGCGCCGGCGCAGAAGAAGTACTGGGCTCCGGCGCTGTTGGGGGCCGAGGTGCGGGCCATGGTGAGGTCGCCCGGTACGTACTTGTAGCCCGACCCCTCGTCCGGGATGGTGTACCCCGGACCCGGATCGGAGGCGCCCTGGGTGTGCGGCGCCCCGCCCTGGATGATGTCGATCGAGGTGTCGGTCCGGAACATGGCGGTCCCGTCGTAGTAGTGGTATCGGGACAGCACGATGAAGTTGTTGGCCGTCTTGGGCGTCTTGGTGGTGTTGAGCGCCACCACGATGTTGCCCTCGGTGGTCACGAAGGTGGCGGTGTAGGTCTTGCCCGGGGTCAGGCAGTTCGGGGGCGGGTGAGCGAAGGACGTGATATGCGGGTTCGATCCGTTGGGATTCGGGCACGGGGTGGCGCCCGTGAACTTGCCGGCGCCGGTGACGGGGGCGGCGGTCGGCGGGGTCACCGAGGCGACCGATGTGGACGACCCGGCTGCGGTCGTTGACGAGCCCACCCTGGTCGTCGAGGTGGTGCCCGAGGTTGACACCTTCGATTTGGAGTTGCCCCGGGTACCGGTGTAGATCGCCAGCCCGATGGCGACCGCGACGATGACCACCACGATGATGACGCGCCGCCCCCGCTGGCGGCGCCGCTGCGCCTGCTGCAACTCGGCCATGCGCGCCGCCCGGCCGGCTCGCTGGCGGGCTCGTTTCTCTGACGGCACGGCGCACCAAGGTAGCCGCCGGCCTCGCCGGGGCAAAGGCGGCGAAACGCTCCGGACGGCCGAAAGCCCGTTGCTACCCTGAAAGCCGTGGCCCTGGTGGTGATGAAGTTCGGCGGCACGTCGGTCGCGGACGCCGATCGCATCCGCACCGTCGCCGACTACGTGGCCCGCACCGTCCGCCACGGCAACCAGGTGGTGGTGGCCGTCTCCGCCATGGGCAAGGAGACCGACGAGCTGCTGCACCTGGCCGGCCAGGTGTCGCCAACCCACCCGGGCCGCGAGATGGACATGCTGATCACCGCGGGCGAGCGCAAGGCCATGGCCCTCCTGTGCATGGCCCTGCACGACCTGGGTGTCCCGAGCGACAGCTTCACCGGCAGCCAGGCCGGGATCATCACCGATACCGACCACACCAAGGCCAAGATCGTCGAGGTCCGCGGCGACCGCCTCCGCGAGGCCCTCCAGGCCGGCCGGGTTCCGGTCGTCGGCGGCGCCCAGGGGGTGTCCACCGACCGGGACGTCACCTTCCTCGGCCGGGGCGGGACCGACACCACCGCGGTGGCCCTGGCCCAGGCCCTGCGCGCCGACGCCTGCGAGATCTACACCGACGTGTCCGGTGTCTTCACCGCCGACCCGAGGGTGGTGCCCGAAGCCCGCCGGCTCCGGCGGGTCAGCTTCGAGGAGATGCTGGAGATGTGCGCGGCCGGTTGCCCGAAGCCGGCCATGCGTTCGGTGGAGTTCGCCCGCAACCACGGGGTCCGGCTCCACGTCCGCTCGGCCTTCACCTGGGAGCCGGGCACCTGGATCGAGGAGGAAGACCCCGAAATGGAGCAGGCCATCGTCTCCGCGGTGGTCTCGGACAGTTCCGAGGCCAAGCTCACCGTCACCGGCGTTCCGGACCAGCCGGGGATTGCCGCCCGGTTGTTCCGGGCCCTGGCCGACCGCTCGATCAACGTCGACATGATCGAGCAGAACGTCTCGGTGGCGGGCACCACCGACATCTCGTTCACCGTCCCGCACGCCGACCTGGCCACCGCCGCCGAGGTGAGCCGGATCCTGCAGCCGGAGATCGCCGCCCGGGAGGTCACCGCCGATCCCGACATCGCCACCGTGTCGATCATCGGGGCGGGGATGAAGACCCATCCCGGGGTGTCGGCGACCATGTTCGAGGTCCTGGCCCAGGAGGGCATCAACATCGAGATGATCTCGACCTCCTCCATTCGCCTCACGTGCGTGGTGCGCGCCGAGCTGGCCGAGAACGCCGTGGTGGCGCTGCATCGGGCCTTCAAGCTGGAGGGCGAGTAGATGCTGACGGTCGGGGTGTACGGCGCGACCGGCCAGGTCGGCGCGGTGATGCGTGCCGTGCTCGACGCCCGCCATTTTCCCCAGGACCGGCTCCGCCTGTTCGCCAGCTCCCGCTCCGCCGGGCGCGTCATCGACGGAGTGGCGGTCGAGGACGTCGCCACCGCCGACCACCGCGGCGTCGACGTCGCCCTGTTCTCCATGGGCGCCGGCGCGTCCCGGCAATTCGGTGAAAGGGTGGCCGCCGCGGGGGCCATCGTCATCGACAACTCCTCGGCGTGGCGCATGGACCCCGACTGCCCGCTCGTGGTGCCGGAGGTCAACGCCGCCGCCCTGGATCGCATCCCGAAGGGGATCGTCGCCAACCCCAACTGCACGACCATGGTCGCCATGCCGGTGCTGGCGCCCATTGCATGCCGAGGCCGGCCTGAGCGGCTGCGTGGCGTCGACCTACCAGGCGGTCTCGGGGGCCGGCCTGGCCGGCACCGCCGAGCTGGAGGCCCAGATGCGGGCCGTGGCCGACAAGGCCGCCGCCCTGGCCTACGACGGCAGCGCCCTGGAGTTCCCGCCGGCGTCGGTGTTTCCCGCGGCCCGATCGCCTTCAACGTGCTGCCCCACGCCGGCACCTTCGAAGGCGACGAGACGACCGAGGAGCTCAAGTTCCGCAACGAGAGCCGCAAGATCCTCGGCATCCCGGACCTGGCGCGTGTCGGTGACTTGCGTCCGCGTCCCGGTGTATACCGGCCACTCGCTGGCCCTGACCGCCACCTTCGCGCCAGCCGCTGGCGCCCGACCGGGCCCTCGAGTTGCTCCACCGGGCCGCCGGGCGTCGAAGTGGTCGACGTGCCGACGCCGCTGCAATGTCGCGGGTCGTGACGCCTGCCTGGTCGGCCGGGTGCGCGCCGACCGCAGCGATCCGAGCGGGCGCGGCCTGTGCCTGTTCGTGTCCGGGGACAATCTACGCAAGGGCGCCGCCCTCAACGCGGTGCAGATCGCCGAGGCCCTGCTCGAGCGGGACCGGGTTGGGCGGCCCGCGACCACGCTCGCCTAGCCAGCCGCCGTCGAGTGTTTCTGGCCGGCCCACTAGCCTGCCCGCTATGGACATCAGGGGGACGGCGAGCATCGTCACCGGCGGAGCGTCTGGCCTCGGCGAGGCGACGGCCCGTCTGCTGAGCGAGCGGGGCGCCCGCGTGGTCGTGCTCGACATTCAGGACGACGCCGGCGAGGCGCTGGCCAAAGAGCTTGGCGGCGCCTACGCCCACGCCGACGTGACCGACGCCGAGCAGGTGATTGCCGCGGTCGAGGCGGCCCAGGCGCTCGGACCCTTGCGTTCGCTGGTCAACTGCGCCGGCATCGGCTCGGCCAGCCGCACCATCGGTCGGGATGGCAGCTACCAGTCGGCCCACGACCTGGCCTACTTTCACCAAAGTCATTTCAGTCAACCTGATCGGTACGTTCAACTGCATACGACTGGCCGCCACCGCCATGAGCCAGACCGAACCGATGGCGGACGGAGAGCGGGGCGCCATCGTCAACACTGCCTCCACGGCCGCCTTCGATGGCCAGATCGGGCAGGCGGCGTACTCGGCATCCAAAGGCGGGATCGTCGGCATGACCCTGCCAATCGGGCGGGATCTCGGCGGTCGTCGGCATCCGCATCAACACCATCGCGCCCGGGCTGATCGATACGCCCATCTACGGCACCGGCGAACGGGCCGAGGCGTTCAAGGTCAACTTGAAGCGCGACGTGGTGTTCCCTGACCGTCTGGGTTACCCCGCGAGTTCGCCAGCCTGGCGGTCGAGCTGATCGGCAACAGCTACATGAACGGCGAGACCATCCGCATCGACGGCGCCACGCGCCTGCAACCGAAATAAAAGGACTTCAGTGGCAACCATCGAATACACGACGGAGGGCCATCGCGCCCTCATCACCATCAACCGCCCGGAAGCCCGCAACGCAGTCAACGGCGCCGTCGCCAGCGGTATCGAGGAGGCCATCGACCGCCTGGAGACGGACGACTCCTTGTGGGTCGGCATACTCACCGGAGTGCCGCCGGTGTTCTGTTCCGGTGCCGACCTCAAGGAGATCAACGCCGGCCGGTTGACCTCGCTCTCCACGCCGCGAGGGGGTTTCGGTGGCATCACTCGCCGCAAGCGCACCAAACCCATCGTTGCCGCCGTGGACGGCCCCGCCCTCGCCGGCGGAACGGAGATCGCCCTGGCGTGCGATCTGATCGTGGCTTCGACGAGCGCCCGCTTCGGCATTCCGGAGGTCAAGCGCAGCCTGGCGGCCGCGGCCGGAGGCCTGTTCCGGCTGCCTCGCAAGCTGCCGTTCAACGTGGCCATGGAGCTCACCCTGACCGGGGATCCCATCGACGCCACCCGGGCGCACCATTTCGGCCTGGTCAACGTGCTCTGCGAGCCGGGCGAGGCGCTGGACAAGGCGCGGGAGTTGGCCGCCCGGATTGAGGCCAACGCCCCGGTGGCCGTGCGGGCATCGCGCCATGTGCTCATTTCGGTGATGACTGAGGACGAAGACACCGGGTGGCGTCTTTCCGCCGAAGCCATGGCCAGGGCCATGGGCAGCCAGGACTCCCGGGAAGGCCTGGTGGCGTTCATCGAGAAGCGTCCACCCCAATGGACGGGGCGGTAGGCGGATGTGACCAGCGAACGGGGCCGAGACCGTCACCAAACCCGTGGCCTGAGATCCAGGGAGGCTCAGCATGACCGCCAACAGTTACGCAGGCGATAATTCCGCCGCCGGCCTCACCGCCCAACTGGAAGAGGAGTACGACGCCCTGGAAGCGCTGGGGGCGACCCTCGACGATGCGGACTGGGTCCGCCCGACCCCGTGCCCGGGCTGGCCGGTGGCGGCCCAGTACGCCCACATCATCGGCACCGAGTCCTCGCTGCTGGGCCGGTCGCGGCCGGACGTCGATGCGGGACAGCCACCACATGTCCACAACGACATCGGCGGGTTCAACGAGATCTGGGTGTCCGCCCTGGCTCCGCGGCCTCGGCAGGAGGTGCTGGCCCAGCTGGCCGAGGTGCTGTCGGCCCGTAGAAGTGCCCTGGAGGGCCTGGGCGAGGATGACTTCTCAGCACCGTCATGGACGCCGATCGGCCAGGCCGATTACCGGCGGTTCATGCAAATTCGGGTGTTCGACTGCTGGGTGCACGAACAAGACGTCCGCGACGGGATCGGCCGTCCGGGCCATGAGGACGGGCCGGTGGCCGAGCAAGCCGTCGACGAGATCGTTCGAGCTCTGGGCTACATCGTCGGCAAGAAGGCCGGCGCCCCCGACGGGTCGAGCGTCACCTTCGAGTTGTGCGGGCCGGTACGCGCTTCATCCATGTCGCCGTCGATGGTCGAGCCGGCGTCGTCGACGAGCTGCCGGGTCCGCCCACCGCGACGTCTGGCCCTCGGATCGAGACCGTTCACCCGGCTGGCCTGCGGCCGCATCGATCCGGCTCAGGCCCTCGGCGAGGTGCGGCTGTCCGGCGACACCGACCTGGGCCGGCGGGTGCTCACCAGCCTGCCGTTCACGATCTGAACGCCCGGCCTCAGCGGCTGTCTCGCTGGGCGGCGATGAGCCGGTCCGAGAGACCCCGGTCGAACCGGGCCTGTATGACCGCGGCCGGCCCCGGGGCCATGGCCCCGAGGAAGGCGCCGACCCGAAGCGTCAGGGGCGCCACCATCACCTGGGCCCGATCACGCCGGATGGCCTTGACGACGGCAGCTGCGACCGCCCCCGGCGTGACCGTGCCCATTCCCCACGGCAGGCTGGCGCCGGTGGCCGCGAACATGCCCGCCTCCCGGACGAAGGCCGGCGATACCACCGACACCCCGATGCCGGTGCCGTGCAGATCGGCCCGGAGGCCACCGGCGAAGCCTCGCAATCCGAACTTGGTGGCCGAATACAGCGACGCTCCCAGCGTCCCCACCTGGCCCGACAGCGACGACAGGTAGACGAAGTGGCCCGATCCCCGCGACCGCGAAGCGCGGGAGCAGGGCCCGGGTCATCAGAATCGGAGTGCGCAGGTTGACCGCCAACGCCCGGTCGATCTGATCTGGAACCCACTCGTCGAGTGCCCCCGATGCAGGCAGGCCGGCGCTGGCGACCAGGATGTCGACATCGCCGGCCACGGCCAGGAGCCTGTCGACCTGGGCGGGATCGGCCAGATCCGCCACCACCTCCGTTCCCTGGACCTCGACACCGACCTGGTGCAGACGTCCCGCATTCCGCCCGGTCAACACCAGGTCGGCGCCCTCGGCCCGCAAGGCCGACGCGATCGCCTGGCCCAGACCTCCGCTCGCTCCCGTCACCAGGACCCGGGTCCCCCGCAGTTCCGTCATGCCAGGCCGTAGCTGCGCTGGACCTCGAACTGGTAGATGAGGCGGCCCTCCGTGACCATCGTCTCCAGGAACCCGGCTTCGTCGAGCTCGCCGTCGAACCAGCTGAGCGGCCCGTCCGGTCTGCCCTGCATGTGCCGGAACAACCGCAGGTTCTGCTGTGGAGCGTCGGGCCCGTCCAGGATGGTGACCGTCGTCTCGAAGGTCAACCAGGCGAACCCGGGATCGAAGACGAACAACGTGCAGCGAGGGTCCCGGCGCAGCCGGCGGGTCCGAACCCGGTCCTGGGTGCCGCTGCTCCAGAGCTTTCCCTCGACCCGCGCCACTCCGATCCGGGCCGTGCGAGCCAGGCCGTCGCGGCCCACGGTGATCATGGCGGCGGCGTGGTGAGTTTCGAGGAAGACCGCGTCCCGTTCGGTCAAGGTCATGGCCGAATCTATAGCCCCCACCCGCGGCGTGCCGCGGCTTACCCAACGGGCGCGGCGTGGCGGCGCCAGGCGATACTGCAGCGTGCGCCCACGACTCTCACCTGGAGTGCTGGTAGCCGTAGCGGTCGGAGGTGCGGCGGGGACGCTGGTGCGGGCGGCGGTCAGCCGAGCCCTCCCATCGGGCGCCGCGGCCTTCCCCTGGGACACCCTGATCGTCAACCTGTTCGGGTCGTTGCTGCTGGGGTTCATCGTGGTTGCCGCCTTCGAGCGGCTGGCGCCCTCGCGGTATTTCCGGCCGCTGATCGGGACCGGATTTTGCGGCGGCCTGACCACCTTTTCGACCTTCGCGGTAGAGATCGTCCTCCTGATCCGGGCTGATCGGGTCGGCGTGGCCGTCCTCTACGCGGCGGTGTCGCTGGTCGCGGGGGCGGCGCTGGCGCGCGGCGGCATGCTGCTTGCCCACGCCGTCTGGAACGCCGAGGCTGGATAGATGGAACTGTCGGGACCCGCCCAGCGCCTCACCATCTTCATCGGCGAACAGGACCACGCCGGACGCCATTCGCTGGCGTCCGAAATCGTCAAGCGAGCTCACGCCGCCGGCATGGCCGGGGTGACGGTCTTCCGGGGCGTGGAAGGCTACGGCCGGTCCAACCACATCCACACCACCCGGATCCTGTCGCTGTCGGACGATCTGCCCGTGTGCCTCGTGATCGTTGATTCGGCCGCAGCCATCGCGGCCTTCGCCGAGCAGTTGCACGAGCTGGTCGAGGGTGGGTTGGTCGTGGTGGAGGACGTGGAGGTCCTGCGGTATGTCCGCCATCCCCGGCCTGATGCGGCCGAATGAGCTGGTGGCAGTGGATTCTGGTCGGGGTAGCCGGCGCCGTGGGGGCTCCCCTGCGCTACATCATCGACACCGTGGTGGCCGGCCGATTCGAGGGCGCCTTCCCGCTCGGCACCTTCGTGGTCAACGTATCCGGCTGCTTCGGGCTCGGCCTGTTGACGGGCCTGGCCATCTACCACGGGCTCCCCGGCACGCCCCGGCTGGTACTCGGGACGGGACTGGTCGGCGCCTACACCACCTTTTCCACCTTCAGCTTCGAGACCGTCGCCCTGGTGGAGGAAGGCGAGGGGCGGACTGCCGTCCGCAACGTGGTCTTGAGCGCGGTGGTGGGAACGCTGTCGGCCGCGGCCGGTCTGGCCCTGGCTTCCCTGTAGCTGCCACGGGACGACGGGAGTAGCCTCGCGGTCATGACGAGCATCGCCCAGCAGGCCAAGTTCCGGACCTTCGAGGAGTCAACTGCCGAGGACTGGGCCATCATTGCCCCGCAGCTCAACATCACCCAGAGCCTGGTTCCCGATCACGTCCTGGAGCAGCTCCGGTATCTCGACACCGACCATGGCGGCTTTCCGGTCAGCCGCCTGCGAGCATTCGCTGCAGACCGCGACCCGGGCCGAGCGGGACGGTCGTGACGAGGAGTACGTGTTGTGCGCCCTCCTGCATGACATCGGTGACACGCTTTCGCCGTTCAACCACCCGGCTATCGGGGCGGCCATCCTGAAGCCGTTTGTCTCCGAGGCCAACCGCTGGATGGTCGAGCATCACGGCATATTCCAGGGCTATTACTTCTGGCATTACATCGGGCTGGACCAGAACGCTCGTGAGGCCTATCGCGACTCGCCGTACTTCGACTACACGGAGGAGTTCTGCGCCAAGTATGACCAGACCGCCTTCGACGCCGATTATCGCAGCGAGCCGCTGGAGCATTTTGCGCCCCTGATCCGGGCCCGGCTGGTTACCACCGTCCCGGCCGCGTAGTCGCTGCCAGGGGCGCCGGTCCACTGCCACGGTGGGTCGCGGCTAATCGGCCAGTGCGCTCCGGCCTGGTGCACGTCGCGGTGTTTTGCGACGTGCACCATCGGTTATTTCGAACGGATGGTCTTATGGGATGACGTAGTTGACCGAGGTCCCCCAGTTGGCCATGCCGTCCCGGGTCCCGCCGCAGGTGCCGATCGCGGTGGGATCGAACGACGCCCCGGTGCAGTTCGGGTACTGGATGTACTCGTTCGCGAAGTAGATCCGCCCGCCGGTGCCCGGGACGAAGAGCCCCCAGCTGTAGTCGCCCCAGCGGGGGCGGGTCGGGCCCGGGAAGCCCTGGTACTCGCTAAAGCCGTCCTGTGGGGACCGGCCCAGGTCCGCGATATTGATCGTGGAGTTGAGCAGGCGGCCGGAGGTGCTGGTCAGCCGGCCGAAGGCGGTGCTCGGGTAAAAGCCACCGTGATCGGCGCCGGTCGGGCCGCCGTTGCCGGTCAGCGTGAACAGCATGATGGCGTTGCCGCCGCTGGTGGGGGTTGCGGCCATGGCGGGCATGCTCAGGTCTTCGTGTTGGGCGGCGACGTACCCCTGGCTGGTCAGGGTGAACTTGCCCGTGGTGTCGAACGAGCTGGTACCGACCACCCAGTACACCGCGCCCATGTGGATCTCGGCGTTGGCTCTGGTGTAGGTCTGGGCGATCTGGGTGGAGGTGGCTGCCCATATCTGGCCTTGTGCCTGCGAGACCTGCGTCAGGTTGTCGCCGTTGGTGGTGATACCGCCCTCGGGGCACGGGCCGGTCGTGCCGGGCAGCACGCTGCAGTCGTCGCCCAGCGGTATCGGGCCGATCTTCTGCGGGGCGAGGATCCCGCCGGTGTTGACCGTCTCGGGATCGTAGTACCGGTCGACACCGGAGAAGAGTTGTCCGGTGAAGCGGATGCTGGCGTTACAGCTGGCGCAGCCGGCGCTGTTGAGTGCGGACAGCCCGGTCCACGCCCACGCCGCGATCCGGTTATCACCGGCGGTGGCCAGCGGCACGAACCCGTAGAAGTCCAGCGAGCCCAGCATGAACCCGGTGCCGCCCTGGCTGTTGTCGAACTGGCCGGCGATCGGTTGCGCCGGGATCACCGCCACCCAGCAGGTGATGCCGCCCTGGTGCAGCACGTTGTCGCGGGCGCAGGTCCCGTCCGGGGTGCGGATCAGGCCCATGTTCTCCCGCGCCACCGTGACCGCCGGGTTCGGCCGTCCGTGAGCCAATGCAATGGGTAGGCCCTGCTCCAGGGCGTTCTTCCCAAACGCGAATTCCTGCGCTCCGTTGAAGATACCGCCGCCGAAGCCGGGCAAGGACGAGGGGAGGAGCGGGAACTCGTCGTAGAACATCATGAAGGCGTCCCGGGTCACCGAGATCTTTGCGAAGTCGTTGAGGAGGGAGGGGTAGCCCGGCTCGGCCGGGTTGTAGTCGGCGCTCGAAAAGTACACGTGGTAGGGACCGAACGGGTTGGAGCTGTCGGTTACCGCGATGCCCTCGTAGCAGCCGTTGGCCAGACCGGCGAAGCAGCCGGTGAACGCTGCCGCCGTTGGACTCGGGGCTGGCCGAGACGATTTGGGTGAAGAACCAGTGGCCGCCGTTCGCCGGGTCATACAGGCAGGAAGGATCCCCGCCGCTGCTCCATCCGAGGCCGCCGAGCCCCATGATGGTGTCGAACGAGATCGGCGCGGACAGGCGCTGCAAGGCAGTATTGAAGACCAGGATCTCCCCGATGTTGTTGGTCTCCACCACGGACCCGTTGCCGGCGCACAGACCCTGGTCCGGGGGCTCGACGTCGCTAAAGACATTGGTTGTGTGCTCGGCACTGTCGACCGCGTTCAGGCCTTTCACGCCGGTGGCGCCACCCGCCGCCGTGCTGATGCGATCGCAGCCCGGGCCGAGCGGCTGGCAGCTCACCGACGGGACGGGGAAGGAGGAGCCGTCGGTCAGGCGGGACCGTTGGGCCGCGGACAGAGGCAGCGGTGAGAGACCCCGGGTCGGCATGGCGTGGGCGGAGTCCAGCGTCCCGGATGATCCGGGGCCGGTGCCCAGCTGGTGGCCCGACGCGGCCGCCGCGGTGGATGGTGTGTTGAGCGGGCCGGTCAGCAGGTGGCAGTCGATGGCGCATCCAGTTGCGGCCGGGCCGGCGAAGGTTGGTTTAAATGTCCCCAGGCTTGACGTGGTAACCGTATCGGCTTGAGCGCTCGCGGCGCGGCTCGACGCCGCAGCCGCCGCCGAACCCACCGAGGCGCTGAGCATCAACGCCGGGACCGAGAGCAGAGACACAAGCGCCATTCTCCGGCGGGTGACTTTCATTCGCATCTTCCCTCCCTGATCGTTTGCTCATCGCTGACCAGCCCCACGACGTGCGCACCCCACGCCCGATCGGAGCAACCACGGCGGGACAGCGCCTGCACTGGCCTACCCGGGCGAGCGCGATAACGCCCACCAAGGACGCCCGGTGCGGGTTCTCCCCCGGGAGCACGGAACTACTCATGGCGCGGCAGCCAAACTAGCGGCCAGGTATCGACCGGGCAATAGGCACTTACCTATACCCGAGTACACCCAATACCTGGACTTCGTGCCGCCCGGCTTCACCCTTTATTGTCGGTACCTGTGGGCCGCTGTCACCCACTGTTACCGGTGTTATCAGTCCTTCGAGCCGTGGGTCTTGGCGCGCTTCGGTACTGGTCGTTTATCAGGATTGCGTTCATCAGGATTAATTGACAGCTTGGCGTCGTCCGCACTAATGTGGCCACGCATTAGTGCGGCACACTGCCGTCACGGCTACAGGGGGTCGTTCGTGTTCTTTTGGAAGCACGTCCCTATTCGGCCGGCGCTCGAGGCTACCAGCCGGAACGCCCGGAGAGGATTTCAGCGCCGGGCCCGCTTGTGGCTCACGGTCGTGTTCGCGGCACCATTGTTCGCAGTGGCCATTGGTGCGAGCGTGTCGCAGACCGCCGGCGCCACCCAGGGCAACCAGGCTTTCACCCACGAGCTGGAAATGGACCTGGCTGGTAACGGCGCCGCCACCACTACGGGCGAACCGGAAATCGCCGTCAACCCCCTCAATCCCCGCAATCTGTTCATCGATTGGACCACCTTCAACTATCCCCCAAGTGCAACGGCGCCGATACCGGATCCGTGCGGCGGCTTGTCGTCTCAAGACGGTGGGCTGAGTTGGCAGCCGGCTCCTGTGCCGTTGACCGGTTGTGCGGACGCGGTCTCCGCCTTCGGCCCTGACGGCACCCTGTATGCCGGAGGGATCGTCACCACCTCGGTCACGCCCGTCGCTTGCAGCACCCCTGGCGCCATCATGTACGTCAACGGCTGCATCCTTGTCGAAGGCTACGACGCCGTCCTTCGTTCGAGTGATGGTGGCCACAGCTGGAGTGCACCGGTCAAGACGATGGGCTCTGCCAACAACGGCCCGTTCCCGTTCGCGTCCGGATCGGGCAACCCTCTGCTCACCTTGGACCGGCCCTGGATCGCCGTGGACCAGTCGTCGAACACCGTGTACGCCGCTGGCCACAACATTGCCGACCACGAAGGGTTCGTGACCGCTTCTACCAACGACGGGCAGTCCTTCGGAACGATCTACGCCATTGACTCTCCGACCTATCCCTCGGGCGGACTGTTCGGAGGCAACATCGCCGCCGCCCACGGCGTGCTTGCGGTGGCCTATACCGCTGCGTCGGCCCCGGGCGCCACGTGTCCCTGTGTCATCTTCGAAACCAGCACCAACCATGGGGCCACCTTCACCGCCCATGTGATTCCAACCGTCGATGCCGCCGCTCAGCCGGTTCCCTTCGTGGCAGCCGATCCGAATGCGAAGGGGCATTTCGCGGTGACGATCTTCGATGCCACCGGAACCGAGAACCAGGTGTACACCACCAGCGACAACGGTGCGACCTGGAGCGGGCCAGCACTGGTGGGAGAGAGTTTCCCCGACCAGCAGTTCAAACCATGGCTTTCCTACGGCCCGGGCGGGGAGCTTCTCCTGGTGTGGCGCACCTGGCTGGGTACTCCCAACACTGCTCCCTACGACGTGTGGGCCGCGGTCGGGCACAACCAGGGCCGCCGTGGGCCCGTTTTCAGCGCACCCATGCAGGTCAGCAGCGTGGCTGGGGCCTACCCCCCGCAGTATGGAGCCGGGGACGACTTTTCCTGGGTGATTGCGGACCAGAAGTTCGTCGATATCGGTTGGGGTGATGCCCGCGATCTCGCTGTGGGAGCAGGCGTGCAAACCTGGTTTGCCCGCATTCCTCTTACGACACTCGAGGGCACTCACGCCTGACCGGCGACCACGGTCGCTTTGCTCGGCCCGTCACCGGTCGCTGTCCAGACCACCGACGCTGGCCGGCCGATCCCATGGCGCAGGACGCCCGATCAGTCGTGTTCGAGGCTGGCCTTGAGGTCGGCACCGCACGCCAGCACGGAGGTGGCGACGACCTCATCGAAATACTCCACCAGAGAACGTTTGCCTTCGAAGAGATAGACGCGATTGGCGGCGTCCACCCAGGCGAGCACCATCAACGTCAAGGCTCGCACTTCGAGAGTCGACTCCAGTGGACCGAGTCGACTCTCGAGAGCCGCCAGAAGGCCTTTCTCGAACGCCCGAATGCCAATTGACAGTTGCCCGTAGGCGAGCCGGGGCTCTGACTTCAGCACGGCTCGTATCTGAGCGAGATAATCGCGGTCATAGCCCTCCTCGCACAGCTGCCGCATGGTCACGTACAGGCTGACGATCGCCGGCTCCCCCCCGGGCCGATCCCGAAGCCGCTGGATCGCCACGTCCTGGCTGACCACGAGGTGGTCGAACAGGATCGCCTCCTTCGTCGGAAAATGATCGAAAATGGTCCGCCGCCCGACATCCGCAGCCGCGGCGATGTCGTCGAACGACGTTGCCGCGTAGCCCTGACGAGCGAAGAGTTTCAGCGCCGTCTTGGCGATCCGGGCTCTCGTCTGCTTGGTCTTGCGTTCTCGAAGGGCGTCGGACACCACCCGATGGTACCGACGGCCCCGACCTGTCACGGCGCGTCGGTGATATCGCGGTGCCGCGACCCCCTCAACCCTGCCAGCCAGGCCGATACTCCGGTCGGGCCCGGACCGCCTTCGTCTACCGGCGGCTGAGGTGATGACGGTGGGGGAAGCGTCGATGTCGCTGCGGGGATGGCGGCTGGTCTGGCGGTTGGTGGTGGCCAGGGCGTAGGGGGCCGGTGGGTCGCCTGCGGTTAGGAGGCGAACCCGTAAGTCCGCAATGACACGGGCGCTAATCGACAAAGAGACGTCCCAGACACAGTCGAGATACAAAAACCGCGCCGGCGCCCTGGAAGATCGGCGCCGAGTCAACCAGCGCCGAGGAGTCCAGCCGGACCGGTCAACAGCGACTGGTCGTAGCCGTACTTCGACCTGCGTGGGACCAACGCGACCGCCCGGCGTTTTGGCATGTGGTCCAGAGTCCATTTCTGAAGTGCAGGCCTTTGTCCCGAATACCCGGCTCATTTCCAGCGGAAGTGAACGAACACTCTCCCGAAGTTGTCGGAATCCTTTTCGACCCGGTGATACAGCGCTTTGATCTCCCGCTGGTCGAGGAACCGCAGCACCCGCTTCTTGAGCTGCCCGCTGCCCTTGCCGGGAATGATCTCGACCGTACGGGCTTTCTTCTGTACCGCTTCGTCGATCACGGCGCGCAGGGCGGCATCGATCTTGTCGCCCCGGTTGTACACGTCGTGCAGGTCCAGGGTGAGCTTCACCACGCTCGGTATACACCAGCCGGCTGGACTCGAGGGTCGCGCCCCCCACCCGGGGTGCACTTCGCTCCTCGGCCCGTGGCACCTCTACACCCAGGGCAAAAAGGGCCGCCGATCCTGCGACGGCCCGGTCGGCACGCCATCTCTGACCGCGTCCCCAGGACGCGCCCAGGCCGCTCCGAGTCCAGACGGGCATGCTTGACCTGTGCTCACCTCGCGGCTGCCAAAACTGGTCAGGTATGCCTCGGTCTCGGCCGTCGCGACAGCCGCGAGCCTCACCGTGCTGGCGGTCGCGGTCGGGCTGCTCGGGATGACGGCGGGCCGGGCCAACGTGCTGGCCACCCTGGTGGGCACCATCCCTTCGTTTGAGTTGAATCGGCGCTGGGTGTGGGGCAAAGGCGGCCGGCGTTCGATGCGGGCGGAGATTGCTCCGTTTGTAGCCCTGTCCTTGTCGGAGCTGGCCGTCTCCACCGTGGCCGTTCACCTGGCCGGCGTCTGGGCCGAGCATTGGGGCTGGCCGACAGCGGCCCGAACCACGATGGTGCTGGCCGCCAACGTGGCCGCCTTCGGCAGCCTCTGGGTCCTCCAGTTCGTGCTCCTCGACCGGGTGGTCTTCCGGAGCTGGGAAACTTCCCGGCCTTCGGCGCCGCTGGCCGCCGGGCCCGCTGCCAACCGGGACGCACCGCTGGCGCCGGTCAGAGTGGCTACTCGTTGGCGTCCGCCACGGACGGCTGCAGCGGAGCGCTCCTCCGCCCCGGACGAAGGTAGACCAGGCCGATTACCGCGGCCGCCAGCAGAATGGCGCCGAGGGTCCATGCCAGTGCCGTGGTTCCGAGCCCTACGTACTTGAGCCCGGAGGCGAAGATCACGAAGGTGATCACGGGTCGTATGTAACGATCGGGCGCCCGAGATGAGATGAGCGACCCGACCAGGACGGCGGGCACGCTCCCGAGAATGATCGACGCGGTGACCGGCACTTCGACGTGACCAAACGCCAGGGCGCCCAGGGCGGCGGCCAGGGTCAGCGGCACCGCCTGGGTGAGATCGGTCCCCACCAGCTGGTTGGCGCCGATGGCCGGGTAGGCAAAGAGGAGCAGCACGATCATGAGCGAGCCGGAGCCAACCGACGTCAGGCCCACGATGATCCCGCCGATCACGCCGATCGCCACGGTCGGGCCCGGTCGGGCCACAACGCTCCCACTGTGCCGAGCCGGCGCTGACCCTGGCGGCGATCCAGGTAGAGCCGCAGCACCATGGCCGCGGCGCCGACGAGCAGCGCGGTGCCGAGCGCCATCTCGATCCGGTTCTGAGCCGCTGTCGATTGGCCCATGAGGTGGAGCAGGTACGCCCCCGTGAAGGCGGCCGGCACTGATCCGAGCACCAGCCCGCCCACCAGGCCGAGGTTGACGGTGCCCTTGCGCAGATGCACCGCGGCCCCAACCGGGCGCATGACGACTGCGGCCACCAGATCGCTGGAGATGGCGGTGGACGGCTTGATCCCGAACAGCAGGACGAGCATCGGCGTCATGAGGGCGCCTCCGCCGGCGCCGGTCATGCCGACCAGCAGGCCAACGACAGCGCTTCCGATGACAACGTAGGGGTCGATGTGCACCCTGATCCTTCTGACCGCGGTGTGGCGGGCAACGGTCGGGCCCTGTTCTGATGTTAAGTGATCTCGAGGCCGGGCTTGGTTTCCGCTGGCGAGCGGGCAGCGGGGTGCCTCCATGCCAGCCCGGGTAGCGTGCCGGGGGTGAGCACGGCTCTGCCGGCAACCGCCTTCCGTCCCCTGCTCGACGTCCTGCACCGACTGCAAAACTTCGACGTCCGGCTGGGCGGCGGCTGGGGCGTCGACGTGCTGGTCGGACAGACCACCCGGAGCCACCACGACGTCGATCTTTTTGTACCGGTTGACCGGGTGGAGGGGGCCATCGGGGAGCTGGCCGGGGACGGATTCCAGGTGGTGCTCGGCGAGGCTCCCTGGCGGGTGGTGATGGCCGGTCCGGGTGGGGAGCGCGTCGATCTCAACGGGCTCGTCTACCGGGCCGACGGCCACGCCACTCAGACCGACGACGGGGGCGACCTGGAGGTCTTCCCGGCCTGGGGATGGACGGACCGGACCATTGCGGACCGGCGAGTGGTGTGTCTCACCGCCGAGCTCCAGCGCCTCAAGCACCGGGGCTACTCATCCCGGCCGGTCGACCAGGCCGATCTGGCGGCCCTGGCCCACCTCGTCGAGCCGCCCATTTTCGACCCTTCGATCCGGCCGGTCGATCCGAGCGAGGTCGACCTGATCCCGGCCATCGAGAGGGCGTCCGATCGGCTCCTCGAGGCCTTTTGGGGGCAGCCCCTGCCTCCCGAGGAGCCGGACCCCGATCTGGACCCGACGCCGGCGGCTTCCACCTCCGGTCCACCCACCCTGGTGGCGGGCCGGCCGCCGGTCGGCTTCGCCCGTCTGGAGCTGGTGGACGGCCACACCCACCTGGGTCAGGTCTCGGTGCTGGCCGAGTACGGCCAGCAGGGGATCGGAACCTCGCTGGTCGAAGCCAGCTGCGACTGGGCTCGCGGCCGCGGTGATCAGCTCATCACCCTGACCACGTTCGCGGCGGTGCCCTTCAATGCGCCCTGGTACCGCCGGCTGGGGTTCCGGGAGCTGTCTCCCCCGCCCGGAAGCGGCCTGGCCCGGATCGCCACCCGGGAACGGGCCCTGGAGCGCCTCGGGATCCGTCTGGTCATGGCCCGTGTCCTCGGGAACCACCGATCGGCCAAGGAGTCACGCCATGGTTGAGAGGAGGGCGAAGCCCCTGGCCGAGCTGATTGCACCCTTGCGGGTCCAGCCCGGGTCCCGGGTGCATCTGCCCGGAGACTTCGATCCCGCCTACCGGCCGAAGTCGATGAAAAAGAAGGATGCCGAGCCGCTGCTACGGCAGGGCGTCGAGCTGCTGGCTGAGTACCAGCAACGGCTGGCCGCCCAGGACACCTACGGGCTGGTGTTCTGTCTGCAGGCGATGGATGCGGCTGGCAAAGACGGGACCATACGCCATGTCATGAGCGGCGTGAACCCGCAGGGCGTGCATGTCTCGAGCTTCAAGGTCCCCTCCGAGGAGGAACTCAACCACGACTACCTGTGGCGCTACGCCCAGCGGCTGCCCGGTCGCGGCGAGATCGGGATCTTCAACCGCTCGCATTACGAGGAGGTGCTGGTGGTGCGGGTCCACCCCGAGCTTCTCCAGCGCCAGAGGCTTCCGGCGGGTGCCGCGGCTGAGGACGTGTGGACCCGGCGCTATCGCGAAATCAACGACTGGGAGCGCTACCTCGTTGACAACGGGATCAAGGTCGTCAAGGTCTTCTTGAACCTGTCAAAAGAGGAGCAGCGGATCCGGCTCCTGCGAAGGCTCGATTTGCCCGACCACCGCTGGAAGTTCTCGGGCAGCGACGTGACCGAACGGGATCGCTGGGATGACTACCAGCGGGCGTTCTCCCAGATGCTGTCGCACACGAGCACGGCATGGGCGCCCTGGTATGTGGTCCCGGCCGACCGGAAGTGGTTCGCCCGAACCTGCGCCTCGGCGATCCTGGCCCACTCCCTCATCGAGCTCGACCCGCAGTACCCGGTCGTGAGCCAGGAGCAAGAACGCCAGCTGCTGGAGATCAAGGCGGCCCTCGAGGCCGAGGCGCCAGCGGGTGCCGCTCCCGACCCCTTTCGACCCGGGCAGGACACGGACGCGGGCTGAGCCACCCCCCGACGCCGCCGGCCACTCCGGGGGCGTACGGGACCGGCACCCGAACCTTGCGCCGCCCCTGGACTAGGAACGGGCCGGAACTTGCTGCACTGCCCACCGGTTGCCGTCGGGATCGGCGAAGAAGACGAACGAACCCCACGGAAAGTCCTGCACCGGGCTGACGTCGACGCCCCGCCCGACCAGTTCGGCCCGGGCCGCCTCAACGTCGGGCACCACCATCTGCAAGCCCTCCACGACACCCGGCGCCATGGTGGAGAGCCCGGTCCCCACGGCGATGGAGCAGGCCGAGCCAGGCGGCGTCAGCTGCACAAAGCGCATCTCCGGGCTGACGGTGTGGTCGGAGTCAGCGTTGAAGCCGACCTGCTCGGTATAAAAGGCCTTGGCCCGGTCCACGTCCGAAACCGGAACCTGCACCAGCTCGAGCTTCCAGTCCACGCTTTCCTCCTCACGTCACGGCCCGGGGCCGATCGCATCTGGGTCGTCGACATCATCCTCGATAAATCCGGTCACCTGGTGGCCGGTTTTCTCTGAAAATATTGACCCGTGCGCGCTGATCGGCTGGTCGCCATCCTCCTACTTCTGCAGGCCCGAGGGCAGGTCACAGCGGCCGAGGTCGCCGAGGAGCTGGAAGTGTCCGAGCGCACGGCGCGGCGCGACCTGGAAGCCCTGGGCATGGCCGGTCTGCCCATCTACTCGCAGCAGGGCCGCCATGGCGGCTGGCGTTTGGCCGGTGGCGGCCGTACCGATCTCAGCGGTCTGACCGCCGGAGAGGCCCGGGCCCTGTTCCTGATCGCCGGACCGGCGTCCCCGCCGGCTTCCCCCCAGCTCAAGGCGGCCCTGCGCAAACTGGTCCGCGCCCTGCCGGAGCCGCTCCGGGCCGGTGCCACGGCGGCGTCCGAAGCGGTCGTCGTCGACCCCGGGGGATGGGACGAACGCGTCCGCCCCCGCCCGGCTCCACCCTTCCTCGACACTGTCCAGCAGGCTGTGGTCGAAGGGCAACAGGTGACCCTGGGTTACGTGGCCCGCACTCGCGAGCCGAGCTCCCGGGTCGTGCATCCGCTCGGGTTGGCAGCCAAGGGATCCACCTGGTACCTGGTGGCGGACACGGATGCCGGGCTGCGCACCTTCCGTGTCGACCGGATGACATCGGTGGACCCCACCGGCCAGCCGGTTATCCGTCCCGCCGGCTTCGAGCTCGCCCAGGCCTGGCAGCTCATCCGGGACGAGATCGAGCAGCGTCGCACGCCCCTGCGGGCCCGGGCCCTGGCCAGGCCGGAGGTGGTGCCGGTGTGCCGGTGGATTTTCGGCAATCGGGTTCGCATCGGTCCGGCCGGCGCGGATGGGCGGGTGGAGGTCGAGCTTCGGGGCCACCACCTCGAATCCCTGGCGGGCGATATCGCCGGTCTGGGGGCATCCCTGGAGGTGCTCGACCCGCCCGAGCTGCGCCGCCACCTGGCCCGGGTGGGCCTGGAGCTGACGGCCACCTACGCCTCCGGCTCACTGCGGGCCGATGAGTTGGAGCCCTGGGGGGCGTCTCAAGCGGCAGATGCCGCGTTCCCGCCGATTTTTTGAAAAAAGTGGCCACACAGTGGCCGGTTTAAGGTCCGAGGATGAAGCCATGAGCAACGCGCTACTGGATAGCCACGCCGTATCGACCCTTTCGCCGGTGCCGGGGCGCGGCGGTCCGGGGGCGGTGCGGGCACGGACGGATGCCCCCGGCCCGTCGCCGGGTGCCCTCGGCCCGTCTGCTGGCAGGGCCCCCCAACCTGGGCTGATTCATCGGGCCTCAAGGAGTGCGGGCCCCGGATTCGGAAACCAGCCGCCACATCCGGCCCTGCTCGACCACCGAGATGTTGGGGTCCTTCACCTTCCAGGCGACGACCTCAGGCAGGACGATCCGGGCCGCGTCCTGGTCCGAGGCGTCCAGGAAACTCCGCACCAGCACCGAACGCACCCGGCCGACGAGGGCGCTCAACACTCGGCCCCGCGGCACGTCCCCGGCCACCATCAGAGCCCAGGTCAGGGCCACGTCGACAGCCGGATCACCCCGGCAGGCGTTTGTCCAGTCGATGACCACGGGCCCGGCCGGGCTCATGAGCACGTTGAGCGGATGCAGATCGAGATGCAATAGCCGCTGCCCCCGGCCGACCGGAGCCGGGCCCAACCAGTCTGGAGCCTCCAGGGCGTGGAGGCGCTGGTGGAGATCGGCGAGCAGCCGGCCCTGATGACGGATGGTCCACGGGTGCCTGATCACGGTGGCAACCATGTCGACCCCGTCGACGCGCTCCATCACCATGCTCAGGCCGTCGTCGCTCACTTCCTCGACGGCGGGTACCGGGTAGCCCTGGGCGCGTGCATATTCCATGATGCGCGCCTCACCGGCGAGCGAGCGGCCGCGGCGGGATCGCCTCAACACCAGCCCGGGGCCGTAATCGAAGATGTCCGCGTCGCGACCCGCGGCCAGACGTGGCCCGGGTTGTTTCACCAGAGGCCGTGGCGTGCGGTCGACGCAGGCCCGGTCCGGTCCTTCAGATGGGGCCGGCAGGTCATGGTTGGCCGGCGGTTACGGCCCGGGCGATCTCACCCCATCGGCCCAGGTTGGCGGGGTCCGCCCGGAGACTGTCCTCGGCCAGATACATCACCAACCTGTCGGCGATCCCGCCGTAGCGCTCGACCAATCGGTCCGCCATTTCATCCCAGCGCGCTACCACGCTGAAATAGGCGAGCATCTCGTCGGTGATGACGCCGGCCATGCCGGGCAGGTCGCCGGCTTTCAGGCGTTCGTTGAGGCGGGCCGAGGTGCCATCGAAACCGAGGTCGTCGAACTGAAAGGCGTAATTCCGGGTCGAGCCGTAAAAGGCAATCTGGCTCCGGGCCCGCTCCAGCAGCGGGGCCAGCTCCTCGGGGGTGTCGCCGGGAATGGCGAACACGGGCACGATGAGCGACACGTCGCCGGAATCGCGGCAGGCAGCCGCGGCGCCGCGGGCGACGTCTGGCAGCAGCCGGTTCCGCAAATACTGCGCAGAATGCAGGGGGTGAACGTGGACTCCATCGGCAACCTCGCCGGCCATGCGGGACATCCAGGGCGCGACCGCAGAGATATCCACTTTGACGTCGCCGTAGGCGTGGCGCCGGGGCGCCCAGGCTGCGGGCAGCAGCGAGAGCCGGTAGTAGGGCCCCTCGTGGTTCAACGGCCGCTCGCCGCGGAAGGCGGCCAGGCAATCCTTGACGGCCAGCACGTAGTCGCGCAGCCTCGGCCCGGGAGGGTCGTACGCGGCCCCATAGCGTCGCTCCACGTGGGCCTTGACCTGGCTGCCGAGGCCGAGGCGGAAACGACCTCGCGAGTTCTCGGCGAGCTCCCAAGCCAGGCCAGCGGCGACCATAGGGCTGCGGACGAACGCCACCGCGATCCCCGTACTCAACTCGAGGGCCGGCGCGGCCTGAGCCGCTATGGCGAGTGACATCCACGGCGTCTGGGTGGTCTCGGTGAAGACCATGCCGGAGAACCCCGCGCCCTGGACGTCGCTGGCGAGTCGCGCCGTGTCCGCCCAGTTCGAGCCGTGGGTCATGAGATCAAATCGCATCCTCGATCATCCCACATCGCTGCCAATGGCCCTCTGTGCCGTTGGCGGCCCGGTGGCCGCGCCTGCTCTGATCAAAGGTGGATCGTGGCCACCAAAGGATGGTGCAAATGAACTCTCGCCCCACGCTTGGAGTCGAACCCACCCAGGCCGAAGCGGTTGCCACGGCCTTCGCTGCCGGGCTGCAAGCCGGCCACGATCAGCGCAACGCCGAGGTATTGAACCGTCAGTTCGCTGCCGACGTGGTCTGGGGTAGCCCGTACGGCGACCTCATCGAGGGATACGACGAGCTTCACCCCATACACGTCCACTTTCAACAACAACCAGGCCAAAAGCCCGACGTTCGCTACCAGGTTCGCCAGGTCCTGGCCGTCAGCGACGAGGTGGTTATCGCCCACATCGCCCGGCTGGTACTCGACTCACACGGCGAGCCGGCCCCATTGACCAGCGATCCCGACCAACCGTTCTCGGAGATGGCCATGTACGTGCTGGTACGCGGCGGCGGCGAGTGGTGGCTGGCCGCAGGCCAAAACTCGCCAATGCGTCCCGGTGGGGCGGTGACCGCCGCCGCCGGCCGGAACTGACCCGGCCAGGCGGCCTAGGTGCGGGTTACGGATTGTTCTGACTTGACCACCTGGAGAGACTGGAAGGATGGGACCAGTTGAGCGGCATCGCAGCCTGGGGGATCTAAGCGGACGGGTTGCCATCGTGACCGGCGCGGCCAGCGGAATCGGTTTCGGGATGGTCGAGGCCTTCCTGGCGGAAGGAGCCCGGGTGGTCCTGGCGGATATCGATCGCGAGGGACTGCGGGTGGCCGAGGAGTCCCTGTCCAACCTGGGCGGCGACGTGCTGGGTGTCGTCGTGGACGTTTCCAGCCTGGAGTCGGTACGGGAGCTGGCCCAAACGGCCGTGGCCGCATTCGGCGGCGTCGACGTGATCTGCAACAACGCCGGGGTATGGACGCTGGGTTACCAGTGGGAGACGGCCGAGGAGGATTGGCGGTGGGTCGTCGACATGAACCTGTGGGGCGTGATCCACGGCATTCAAGCCTTTGTACCCCTGCTGCTCGCCAACCCCGCCGGGGGCCACGTGGTGAACACGGCGTCGATGGCCGGACTGCTGTCCGGGGCGGGCACGGGTCCGTATACGGCGACCAAGCACGCCGTAATCGGCTTGTCCAAAGGCCTGCGTGCCGACCTGGCCGCCCGAAAGGCCGCGGTCGGGGTGACGATCGTTTGTCCGGGGAGGGTGGCCACACCGATCGTCCGCCGGTTGAATGCACGTCCTGGCGCGCCCGCTCTACCCCTGCTCCCTGACGAGCTGACTGCGGTGGCCGGGGCGATGCAGGCGGGTGATGCCGGCCTGAGCCCGGCCGAGGCCGGCCGCAGCATCGTCGAGGCCGTCAAGACGAACGCTCCGTGGGTGTTCCCGGGCGCGGACCGTCACCGTCCTCTGGTCGAGCGGGAGGTCGACGAGTTGCTGGACGCTCTGCCGTCCCCGCCAGCCCGCGCCCAGCCGTTCCCGTGACCGGCCCCGCTCCAACCCGGCCCGCGCCGGCCGCCCCGCCAGGTCCGCCCCAACTCGGCCGACCCCGGACCCGCCAAGCCCGCCCGGACCGGTCCGGCCGCCCCGCCAGGTCCGCCCCAACTCGGCCGACCCCGGACCCGCCAAGCCCGCCCGGACCGGTCCGGCCGCCCCGCCAGGTCCGCCCCAACTCGGCCGACCCCGGACCCGCCAAGCCCGCCCGGACCCGTCCGCCCGGCGGGACCCCCACCGGGGCGGCACTTTTGTCCCTCTCGCTCACTTCTGGGCCGAAAACCACGCCACACGTGGCTTTTGGGGCCAAAGGTGAGCGGATGGGACAAAAGTCGGCCCGCGCCGGCCGCCTCGCCAGGTCCGCCCAACTTGGCCCGCCCGGCCCGCCCGGCCCGCCCGGACCGGCCGGCACCCGCCGGCACCCCCACCGGGGCGGCACTTTTGTCCCTCTCGCTCACTTCTGGGCCGAAAACCACGCCACACGTGGCTTTGGGACCAAAGGTGAGCGGATGGGACAAAAGTCGGTCACCGCGCCGCCCGGCGGAAAAATCTCGTCCGTGGGCGTTGGAACCTCGCCGCTCGGAGCGATGAACACCACGTGAGGCAGGAGGCACCCACAGGCGGCGATGCCCGGGAGGAGCTGATCGCGTTCTATGACCGCGCCCTGCCTCACGTGTATGGGTACCTGTCGGCCCGCTGTTCGAGCCGCGCCGTCGCCGAGGAGATCACGGCTGAAGTGTTTCTGGCTGCAGTTGACGTGGTACGGAGGGATTCCGCCACCCCGATGAGCGTGCCCTGGGCCATCGGCGTGGCCCGCCACAAGCTGGTTGATCATTGGCGACGGGAAGGCCGGCGGCACCGCGGTCTGCGGGCCCTGGCCGAAGCCTCGGCGCCGCCCGCCGCGGATGATCCGTGGGACATGCGCCTGGATGCCCTGCGGGCCCGGGAGGTCCTCGGCCAGCTGGGTCCTTCCCACCGGACCGTGTTGATGTTGCGCTACCTGGATGATCTCCCGGTAGCGCAAGTGGCGGCGGAGCTCGGCCGCACCCTCCATGCCACCGAGGCATTGCTGGTCCGGGCCAAGGCCGCCTTCCGGCGCGCCTACGAGGAGGAAGAGGAAGAATTCGATGGCTGATCCCTTCGAAGTCCTCCGGGTGCCGCCCCTCCCGATGGACCCCACCCCCGAGTTCGCCGGCCGCCTGCGCGCCCGCCTCGTGCGGGCGTTCGACCTGCCCAAAGGAGTCACCGTGTCTGCGTTGCATGTCGATGAGTTCTCCCGACCCGCCCCTGGCCTGCCCCGGCCCGAGGGGCATGTCCTTCCCTATCTCGCCGTTGTGGGCGCCCGAGCCGCCATCGATTGGTATCAGGAGGCGTTCGGCGCCCGCCTGCTCGGATCACCCGTCGTCATGCCCGACGGTCGGATCGGCCATGCCGAGCTCGAGATCGCCGGGGGGGGTCGGATCATGCTCTCCGAGGAGCATCCCGAAATCGGCGTGGTAGCGCCCGTCGCCGGGGGCGGGGTTCCGGTCACTGTCTACGCCACTGTTCCTGACGTGGACGCCATGGTCTCCGCGGCGGTGGCGTCGGGTGCCAGCCTCGAGCGGGCCGTTGCCGATTACGACTACGGGCGCAACGGCGTCATCAGAGACCCGTTCGGTCACCGCTGGCTCATCGCCACTGAGCCGCCTGCTGTCGGCGCAGGCCGCCTTCGTCACGGAGACGCTGGTTACGCCTCGTTGTGGGTGCGCGACGCCGATCGGGCCAGCCGTTTCTTCTCGGAGGTGCTGGGCTGGGATGCCTCGCCCCGGGATCACGACTATCAGGTTGAGGGACTCACCCTCCACCACGGCATTAACCCCGGCCATCCCGAGCCCACCCTGTTCCTGTGTTACGCCGTGGGTGAGATCGGTGCCGCGCTCGAAGCCGTGCGCGCCGCAGGCGGTACTGCCGAAGAGCCGTCCGCGGAACCGTGGGGTCGAACTGCCATGTGCCGGGACAACCAGGGGCTTGCCTTCGCCGTCTTCGAGCCACCGGAGGGCGTCGCGGCCGGGGGGAGTACCCCGCCCGGGCCCGGCTCCCGTCCCGGCGACCTCGTCTACATCACCATGTACGTTGCCGATTCCGGGTCCGCCCGGGACTTTTACCGCGCCGTACTCGGATGGGGCTGGCAGCCAGGCCGGGCCGAGGATGGATGGGCGGCCGACGACCCGGTGCCGATGACCGGAATGTCGGGCGGCCACGACCGCAGCCTCATCGTTCCCATGTATCGGGTGGAGGACATCGGCGCCGCCGTCGAACAGGTGCGTGGCCTGGGGGGCCGGGCCACGGACCCCGAACAACAGCCCTACGGGATCACGGCCGAGTGCGAAGACGGCCAGGGCACCCGCTTCTACCTGGGCCAGCTTTGACGCCAGCCGGACCGACGACGGCGGACCCTGGCTGACCACGGCGGGCCCGGGCTGACGACGGCGGACCCGGGCTGACGACGGCGGACCTCCATTGCGGGCAGCAAGATCGTCACCCCGGACCGAGCGCACGCCGATGAGGGCCAGGACGATCAGGGCGGCGCCATAGGTGCCCTTCGGATCGGTAAAGGACACGGCGGTCACGACTGCCAGCCCGGCCATGCGACCCCGGACAGGCGAACCGCTAAAAGCGATCTTTGGGACGGAACAGAAGCTGCCACTGGCGGGCCGGCCGGAACCGTTGTGGCCGCCCCCGCAGCCGCCCGAAACCCGCCGCGGGCGCGGGCCAGAAGCGGGAACGTCAAACCCACCCGCCTTGGCGCACGATGGCTAGAGTTCCTGGTTCGGTCGGCCGTGCGGTCGACGCGTGGGGAGACCTTCGGGAGGGGTCCTGATGGCTGTGAGAGAGGAGACCCGGGAGGGATTGCTTCCGCTCGAGAAGCGCTGGTATGCCATCGACGCCCCCCAGGTGGCGGTCGCCCTCGGCGTCGAAGTGGAGACGGGTCTTTCCGCTGCCGAGGCCAGAGCCCGCCTCGAGCGTGACGGCCCGAACGCCCTCCCGGTGGAGGCGCCACCCTCGCGCCTGCGCCGGCTACTTGCCCAATACACGAGCTACATGCAGCTCATCCTGGTCGGCGCGTCCGTCGTGTCGTTCGCCATCAAGCAGTGGACCACCGCTGTCGCCCTGCTCGTGATCTCCCTCTTCAATGCGGTGGTCGGTTTGCGGCAGGAGGGCAAGGCCGAGAGTGCCATGAACGCTCTCCAGTCCATGATGAAGGCCACGGCGAGGGTACGTCGGGACGGCGCCGAGGCGGAGATACCGGCAGAGCAACTGGTTGCGGGCGACGTGGTCATGATCGCTGCAGGGGACGAGGTGCCCGCAGATGGGCGCATTGTGACCGCGAGCGCGCTGCAGATCGATGAGTCGGCCTTGACCGGCGAGAGCGTGCCCGCGGCCAAGGACGCCGCCACGCTGCCGGGGACGCAAATCGGTCCCGGTGAGCAGTCGAACATGGCGTTCATGCACACCCCGGTCACCCATGGCAGCGCGGTGGTCGTGGTGACCGGGACCGGGAGCGGCACCGAGGTCGGCAAGATCGCCCACATGCTCTCTGCCACGGCCAGAGAGGAGACGCCGCTCACGAGGCAGATGAACACGTTGACGCTGTGGATCGTCGGCGCCGCCGCCGTGACGATGGTCATCATGTTTGCTCTGGGCCTGAGCCGGGGTCAGTCCTGGACGACGCTCTTCAACACCGCCGTGGCCCTGGCGATCGCCGCGATTCCTCTGGCGCTCCCTATGGTCGTACAGGTCGTGCTGTCGTTGGGCAGCGTCGAACTGGCCAAGCAGAAAGCCATCGTCAAGGACCTGCCATCAGTCGAAACCCTCGGGTTCACGTCGGCGATCAACTCCGACAAGACCGGAACGTTGACGATGAACCAGATGACGGCGGTGGAGGTCGTCAATCCGACCGACCGCTTTGCCATCAGCGGCAGCGGCTACAGCCTCGAAGGCACCATCAGCCACCCGGCCGGGAGCACCGACACTCTGGAAGAGGCGATCCTGCCCTACGTGGTGGCGAGCGACACCCGGCTGGTCGACGGCAAGGTGGTGGGCGATCCAACTGAGGGCGCCCTGCTCGTGCTCGCCCACAAGGCGGGGGTGTACATCGACGCCACCCGCGACGACTTGCCGCGCCTGGCCACGCTCCCCTTCGACCCCACCTACAAGCTGATGGCCACGTTCAACCAAACCAAGAACGCCGAGGGCCAACCCGTGGTGCGCTGTTTTGTCAAGGGCGCGGCGCCGGCGGTCCTGGCCCGAGCGGCTACCGCCCTCTCCAACGGCACCAGCATCCCCTGGGACGACGAGCTCAGCCGGCGGGCCCAGCAAAGCGTGCAACGCATGGGGGAGGCGGGCTTGCGGGTTATGGCCGGCGCCTACCGGGATCTCGAGGCCGAGAGCTTCGACCCCAACGGTGATCTCCTGGCCCTGGTCGATTCCCTCGAGATGACGAGCCTGGTCGGCATGGTCGATCCGCCCCGGGAGGAGTCCAAAGCGGCCGTGGAAGACGCCCAGGCCGCCCACATCCAGGTGCGGATGGTCACCGGCGACGATGTCGTCACCGGGGCCGCCATCGCCACGCAACTGGGCATCCCGGGCGAAGCCATCCTGGGTGCCGAGTTCGCCGCCCTCTCCGAGCAGGAACGGCTCGACCGCATCGATACCATCGGTGTCGTTGGTCGGGTCGCACCGGAGCACAAGGTGCTGCTGGCGGAGACGCTGAAAAAGAAGGGGCATGTCGTTGCCATGACCGGCGACGGAGTCAATGACGCCCCCGCCATCAAGGCTGCCGACATCGGGGTGGCCATGGGCAGCGGAACCGAGGTGGCCAAGAACGCCGGCCGCATGATCCTTTCCGATGACAACTTCGCCACCATCGTGTACGCGGTCGAACAGGGTCGCAAACTGTACGACAACCTCAACAAGTACATCCGCTTCGTGCTGCTCGAACTGGTCGCCTTCGTTCTCACGTTCCTGGGCGCCACCCTCATCGACCTGGCCGCCGGCCAGCCCTTCACTCCGGCGCAGATCCTCTGGATCAACTTCCTGGTCAACGCCCCATTTGGAGTCGCCCTTGGATTCGACCAGGAGACTCCTGGCTTGATGAGCCGGCAGCCTCGCCCCAGGGGCGAATCCATCCTTACCAAAGGGGTGATGATCACCGCCGGGATAACTGGCCTGTATATCGCCATTGCCAACCTGATCCTGATCTCTGTCGGAAAGAACCATTACGGCAGCCTGGGCACCGGCCGCTCCATGGGGCTCGTCGGCTTCTCCCTCATGCTGGTGGTGGCGGCCTTCGAGGCTCGCAGTGAGACCGAGACCGTCTTCACCGTCGATAGCTTCAATAGCCCCAGGATGAACCTGATCGCCTTTGCCGAGGTGGCTGGAGCGTTTCTGATCACCCAGGCTGACTTCTTGCAGCGACTGCTTGGCACGACCCCGCTCACGGCCAGGCAATGGGGAACGGGCCTGCTTTCCGCGGTGGTGCTCCTCTTCGGATGGGAGGCCGGGAAATGGATCGCCAGGCGAACGATCCACAGCAAGCCGGTCGAGGCGCCGGTCTTGTGACGCGGCGAGCGGGCGAGGCGACCACTCGGCACGATCAGACGTGACTCTCCAGCCGAGGTAATCGACATGGCCACCAAAAAAAGGAAGCAGCCCGGCGCGGCTCCCGATGCCCACTCCGGTGCGGACGCCCAGCCGTCATCTGCCCCCCACGAGCCGGACGTTGGCACCGGTACATCTGCGAAGATGAAACGGAAGCACTACGAACACGAGATGAGACTGCTGCACGGAGAGTTGGTGGCCGTCCAGGAGTGGGTCAAGGCGACCGGGGCCAAGATCTGTATCGTGTTCGAGGGTCGAGACACGGCCGGCAAGGGTGGCACCATCAAACGGATTACCGAGCGCGTCAGCCCGCGAGTATTCCGGGTCGTCGCCCTGCCCGCCCCGACGGACCGGGAAAAGTCTCAGATGTACGTGCAACGGTATCTCCCCCATCTCCCGGCCGCGGGTGAGGTCGTTATCTTCGACCGCAGCTGGTACAACCGGGCCGGGGTCGAGCGGGTTATGGGCTTCTGCACGCCGGTCGAGACCGAACGATTCCTCGATCAGTTGCCGGGGGTCGAGAAGGCGATGGTCGACTCCGGGATCTTGTTGCTCAAGTACTGGCTCGAAGTCAGTGCCGACGAGCAGACCCGTCGCCTGGAAAGCCGCATGCACGATCCCCGCAAAATCTGGAAGCTCTCAGCCATGGACCTGAAGTCCTACAGCCGCTGGTACGACTACTCCCGAGCCCGGGACGCCATGTTCGCGGCCACCGACACCGCCTGGGCGCCCTGGTGGGTCGCCAACACCGACGATAAACAACGGGGCCGGCTCAACATCATCAGCCATCTGCTCGGCCAGATTCCGTACCAGGCGCTCGACCGCCCCGAAGTCACCCTCCCCAAACGCCAGCGTCCCTCTGGCTACGAGGAACCACACCTGGCGTTGCGGCACATCCCCACCCCGTTCTAAATCGCCTCGACGACTGCCATTCGGGCTTCCCGATAGCCCCGCTTACTCTGGTTACTTCGCTTCGAAGAGCGGCGATAGAGTGGGCTGGTGCCGCTCGAGACGTCGTGCCAGTGGCGTTCGTCGATTGGAATTCTTGACGGTGTGGAGCATGGCCCAGCCGGCTCGAGGTGGACGGTGATCTTCGATCACCGGGAATTGCTCAACCGGGACCTCGGGGTGCAGCCATGACCGGCCCCGAGGGGGTCGATATCCGCTGGAGGGCGGCGGCCACCGATCAGGAGTTGTTGACCCTGACCGAGTCGCACGGAGGTCGGGCCGTTCCGGGATGGTGGGATCGGGTCAACCCCCACAGCTTGGGGTGGGTCACCGCCCGCGATTCGAACGGCGCCCTGGTCGGGTTCGTAAACCTGGCTTGGGACGGCGGCGATCACGCCTTCCTGCTCGACCCCAAGACACGCCCCGATTACCAACGCCGGGGCGTTGGGACGGCGGTGGTCAAACTCGCCATGGAGGGCGCCAAGGCGGCCGGATGCGAGTGGCTACATGTCGACTGCACCCGCGATCTTGGCCACTTTTATTTTGATGCCTGCGGCTTCGAGCCCCCCGAAGCGGCTGGACTGATCAACCTGTACCGACTGGCGGAGCCGCCGCCGTGATCGTGGACGGTCGGAGCGCTCGCCCGTCGCTTCCATGGCCGGATGCTTCAGGAACCAAGCGCCAGGGCAATCGACCGGCCCGAACCCGGAGCGAGGCGGGCTACGCAAAGGTGGCCGTGGCGATCACCCGTCCGGCCGGGTTGACCAGGCGAGCGCCGACGACCCCGCTCATGCTGGCGGGGTCGGGGGCACCCCACGACCCGCTCCCATCCACGAGGTCGAAGGCTCCCAGCTTGGTGACGACCCCGTTCCGGGCGAGCAGCTCGCAGGTGACCGGTCCGGATGTCGTACCAGCTCGTATGGTCATGGTCACCCAGGCCGGTCGCCCGCCGACGGAAACCATCCCAACGGTGCGAGCTCCTTGACGGAGTGGGCTGGCGAGATCAGCGGCGCGAGCGGGATGGCCGCCCAGGTCGCCCGACGCCCCTGCCGCCGCGATAGCTGCCGCCACTGCGGCGACCGCGATCGCCGCCAGGAATGGGCGGCGTTGGGGTCGGAACCGGGCCAGCACGCGGCGGTCGAAGCCGAGGGGCGGTTCGGTCCCGGGAATCAATTCCATCAGCCTCATGCCGATGGCCGTCATCGTGGTTGTCTCCTGACGGCACTCTCGGCAGCGAAGGAGATGGGCGGCGACACCAGCTCGTTCGTTGTGCGGAAGAATTCCCAGGGCAAACTCGCCTGATATCTCGCGGACTCCCGCGCAGGTCAGGTCAGCCATACGACACCAGTTCCCGATCGATCCCATCCCGCCAACCCCCCAGCGGTCCGGCCGCGGTCAGGCCGACCGGGAGGGCGTCATCGGCCAGGCCTTCGGAGGGGCCACCGGTGCAAACCACGACCAGTGATACGAACAGAAGGGGGGTGTTCGATTGCCGCCGCAGGTCAGAATACCTGCGCAGGCGATGGAGGAACTTGACCAGTTCGAGCAGTGGTGGGGTTGGTTGGGCGACTTGCGCGTTGACGGGGATGGACTGCGGGCCGGCTCGGTCCTTCGAGCCTCCGTCTCACCATCTCTGCCGTACCGCATGCAGGTACGCGTCGAGCTCCAACGGTGCGTACCAGCTCAACTGGTCGACGCCAGCGTGCACGGCGACTTGCGAGGGATGGCCCATCTTTCCCTTCAGCCGGAAGACGGCGGGACGCGGGCCGATGTGGCCTGGACGCTGGAGATGATGCAGCCACCGATGCGGGCCGCGGCCCGCCTTGCTCATCCGCTGCTGCGGTGGGGTCACGACCGACTGGTTGACGCCACGGTCAGGGACTTTCGGAGGCAGGTGTCAGACCTGAATGGTCGTCATCGGCCCTGATGGGCCAGCCCTCGGCGCGGACGGGCCCCACCGGCAGCAGGGGAAACGTGTCAATCAGCGAAAAAGGCGTCGAAGACTTGGATCGAATGGTGCCCGATCCCTCCCGCCGTAACCAGAGTATCCCAGAGAGGGGGTCTTTCCGCAAGGCCCTCCGATGTGCTGACAATGCTCGCCACAGGTGTGGACCGCATGCGTCCACACGATCGACCGGTAGCAACGAGGACTCCCGTAGGGGTCTCAAGGGAGAGTGGTGAGATGGGCGACGACGTGCTGGGCTTCGGCGAGATCGACCAGACGCAGGTCGCGATCGTGGGCGGCAAGGGTGCGCAACTCGGGGAACTTTCTCGCATCGAGGGCATCCACGTGCCGGCTGGCTTCTGCATCACGACGGACGCCTTCCGGCGGGTGATGGCGAACGCGCCATCGATGGCCGAACAACTCGACCGGTTGTCGCACACCAGCCTTGATGACCGTGGGGCGCTCCGCTCGCTCAGCGCGGACATCCGCCGGACGATCGAGCAGGTCGCCATACCCGACGATCTGGGGGCGGCCATCACCCGCTCCGTCGCCCACCTCGGCGAGCACGCGGCCTACGCCGTCCGATCCAGCGCGACAACCGAGGATCTGCCGACGGCTTCCTTCGCCGGCCAGCAGGACACGTACCTCAACGTGGTGGGATCAGCGGCTCTCCTCCAGTACGTCAGGCGGTGCTGGGCCTCACTGTTCACCGAGCGGGCCGTGACCTACCGGTTGCAAAACGGCTTCGACCACCGGCTGGCCCAGATGGCGGTGGTCATCCAGCAGCATGGTCTTCCCGCAGGCAGCCGGCATTCTCTTCACCGCCGACCCCGTGACGTCAAACCGGAAGGTCGTATGTGTAGAGGCCAGTTTCGGCCTCGGCGAGGCCCTGGTCTCCGGCCTGGTGAACCCCGACATCTACCGGGTGCGAGCGGTGAGATCGTCGCCAAGGCCGTGGCCGCCAAAGTGGTCGCCATTGAGGCCTCGCCGGCTGGTGGAACGCACGAGGTGGCGATCGAAGAGGTGCGCCAGGCGGTACCGGCGCTGACCGATGCGCAGATCATCCGGCTTTCCAGGCTGGGCCGGCAGATCGAAGCCCACTTCGGTCGGCCGCAGGACATCGAATGGTGCCTGGACGAGGATGGGTTCCACATCGTGCAAAGCCGGCCGATCACCTCGCTGTTCCCGATCCCGGTCGCGGGCGACTCAGAGAACCACGTCTACGTCTCCGTGGGGCATGCGCAGATGATGACGGATGCCATGAAGCCCCTGGGGCTCTCCTTCTGGCAGATGACCACGCCTCGGCCCATGTACGAGGCCGGCGGCCGCCTGTTCGTCGACGTCGCTCCGGCGCCTGGTGTCGCCAGCCAGCCGCGCCGGCCTTCTGGAGGACATTCGGGAAGGTCCGATCCGCTGATCGGGGATGCGCTGCGAGCGATCCTCGAACGCGGCGACTTCATTCCGACGCTCCCGGACCAGGAGCCCGAGTCCGACGCCGGCTGGTGGTCGGCCCTGACCCCATCAGGACCGACCCCGCTATCGTCACCGAGCTTATCGAGCGCACCCAGGCCTCCCTCGCCACCTTGGACCGAGACATCCGCACGAAATCCGGGTCGGCGCTGGTCGACTTCATCTTGGCCGACATCTCGGAACTGAGACAGATCCTGTTCGATCCGCGGAGTCATCAGGTCTTCATGTCGGCTATGGAGGCCACCTGGTGGCTGAACGAGCGGCTCGAGGAATGGCTGGGCGAGAAAAACGCAGCCGACACGCTGACGCAGTCAGTACCGCACAACGTCACGTCGGAGATGGGGTTGGCGCTCCTGGACGTGGCTGACGTGATCCGGCCACATCCAGAGGTCGTGGCCTTTCTCCAAGAACGTTGAAAACGAGGATTTCCTCGACGAGCTCCCCATGCTCGAAGGCGGGCCGGCAGCCCGAGACGCCATTCGGACCTACCTCGACACGTATGGCATGCGCTGCGTCGGTGAGATCGACATCACCAGGCCACGTTGGAGCGAACGCCCCACCGCACTGCTGCCCCTGATCCTCGGCAACGTCAAGAACGCCGAGCCCGGTGCTGCCGAACGTCGTTTCGAGCAAGGACGGCAGGAGGCATGGGAAAAGGAACAGGAACTGCTGGCGCGCCTGCGAACCTTGCCAGACGGCGAATCCAAGGCCGACGAAACCAAGCAGAAGATCGATCGGGTCCGGACCTTCATCGGGTATCGGGAATATCCGAAGTACGGAATGGTCAGCCGATACTTCATCTATAAGCAAGCCATGCTGGGGGAAGCCGAGCGCCTCGTGCATGCCGGCGTCCTGAGCGAGAAGGAGGACATCTTCTATCTCAGGTTCGAGGAACTACAGGACGTGGTGCGGACGAACCACCTGGATGACCAACTCGTCCAGCAACGCAAGGACGCGTTCGCGTCGTATGAAGCCCTTACGCCGCCCAGAGTATTCACGTCCGATGGCGAGGTCGTGACCGGAACCTATGCCCGTGTCGATGTCCCTGCCGGCGCCCTGGTCGGCTTGGCCGTCTCTGCCGGGACCGTCGAGGGCCGGGCTCGTGTCGTTCATGACGTAGGAGAAGCCGATCTCGAAGCGGGCGACATCCTGGTCACCGTCTACACGGACCCGAGCTGGACTCCCGCATTCCTCGCCGTCACCGGCCTGGTGACGGAGGTCGGAGGCCTGATGACCCACGGCGCCGTGATCGCACGGGAGTACGGCTTACCGGCCGTCGTGGGCGTCGAGGGGGCCACCCGGCTGATCCGAGACGGACAGAAGATCCGCGTCAACGGCACGCAGGGCTACGTCGAGATCCTGTCCTAGCGGGCCAGGCAGCGGCGCGTGGCGACGGCATAGCCACGCGGGTCAAGTCCGGTTCGCAGAAGCGAACCCTTCCTCCCGCTCTTCCGTATGTATTGCCAGACGTGCCCGGAGTCGGGACGTGCCAGGAAAGGCAGAAACGTGAGATATCCCCGCTGGACCATCCGCAAGTTCACCATGGCCGCCGGACTGAGCCTCGCGGTCGCGACCGGTTTGGCCGCGTGCGGTTCGTCCTCGAAGACAAGCCCTCCGGCGGCGCCGGTGCAGGCTCCAGCAGCTGGAGCCACGAACGCCCCCGCGACCACGACTCCCCCGACGACCGCTCCGAGCGGCGGCGGCGTCTCCTACTGAACGGGCATGGCCTTGATAAGACCGGCTCTGAATGCCATCGCAAGCGGATTGGAGGACCAGCCCCGATGACAATGCCTGATCGCTGGCGAGACATCTACGACCGCTCCGTCGCGGCGAAAGAATCGGTTGTGACCAGAGATGTCGCCCTGTTGGGAGCGCGGGTGGCCTTGGCCTGGATCTTCATCTACCACGGGGCGGGAACCCTGTTCGGGGCCTTCGGCGGGACCGGAATCCACCGAGGCTCGATCTTCTACGCAACCGTTGCCCACTTGCACCCGGCTACGTTCTTCACGGTACTGGGCGGCATCATTGAATGCTTCGGTGGCATCGCCGTCGGTGTGGGCATTTTCGGCCGCCTCGCCGCGGCCGGCCTGGTGGGCGACATGGCTGTGGCCATGGCGACGGTCACGTTTGCCAACGGGATCGTCTCTAACCGGCCCGGGGCCGGCTACGAGCTCAACCTGGCGCTGGCAGCCCTGGCGTTCGTGGTGGCTCTGCTCGGCACAGGCAGGCTCTCACTGGACACGGCGCTGCGAGCGATGTGGGAGAGACACCGCTCGGCCAAGATCGAACCGGCAGGTACCTTGATCGAAGTCGACACCGGGAGCGAGTTGAGTTACAACCGTTAGCCGAAGGTGAAGTCGTACGCTTCGATACCAGGCGGCACGGAGAGGGACAGGTTGGCGGAGGTCGGCGAGGACGCCTGGAACAGCGTGTAGAGCTTGGGCACTCCGCCGACCTGGATAGTCGTGGTCGGTTTGCCGTTGATCGAGACGCGCACCGTCCCCGACCCGCCCATGACGAGGTACACGTCGCTGGCGAGAAAGCCTAGTTGCAGGGCGGCGTCGGTCCCGGCGGTTGCCTCTTGGGCACCCTCGGTCCAGGTCCCCGATAGCGCCAGCCCGCCGAGGGGCACCGACGACGGAGCTTCATAGACCGCCGGCGCATTTTCGGTCAGCGAGGGGTTCACGACGTACTGCTCTTGCTGGTAACCGACGTAGGTCTCCGGGCTCATCTCGCCGGTGGGGGTTTTGTTGGCAACGTCGGTCCCCGGCGGCAGAACGAGCCCCGGACGGGCGGCCGTGAGCAGCTGACGGATCAGGCCTTCAGTGTCGGAATAGCCGCCCTCTCCGAAGCTCACGTGGCGGACGTTGCCCTGAGCGTCGATCAGGTAGTCGGCCGGCCAGTACTCGTTGTCATAGGCGTCCCAGGTTTTGTAGTTGTTGTCGATGGCCACCGGGTATTTGACTCCGAGCGAGGCCGCCTGGCTCTTCACGTTGGAGACCACGTGCTCGAAGTTAAACTCGGGAGTGTGCACCCCGACCACCACGAAACCGTCCTTGGCGTAGTCGTTGTACCAGGCCTCGACGTGGGGCAGCGTGCGCTGACAGTTGATGCAGGAGTACGTCCAAAAGTCGACCAGAACGACTTTGCCTCGCAGCTGGGGCAAGCTGAGCGGCTGACCGCTGGGGGTGTTCAGCCAGGCGGTGATGCCGGTGAAGTTCGGGGCCAGGCCGCAGTTGATGAGGGCGGTAGCGGTGGAGCTGCACTTGGCCAGATCCGCCACGCCGGCCTTGGGGGCCTGATTTTCACCCTCGATGGTGGCGAGTTGGTGGCGGACGTTGCCACCGGTCTGACCCACGGTGGTGTAGCCGGGCAGGTCCTTTTGCAGGCCGGAGAAGGTGTTCAGACCGATGGCGACCGCCACGACGAGGATCACCACCCCGCTGACCTGGCGGACCCGGGGGGCATGTCGGCGCAGGGTCGCGGTCCGCTGGGTGAGCTGACCGCCGGCAAACGCTACGACCAGCAGCGGGACGGCCACCCCGAGACCGAATGCGACCGTAAGAAACACGGCGGTCCACCCGACGGTGTGCTTGGCTCCGGCCACGGTGATGGCACTGAGGATTGGACCGGCGCATGGCACGAAGACCAGGCCGAGAGCGAGACCGACTACAAACCCGCCAGCTTCGCCATTTGGCTGCCGTACCGCGAGCCGGGCGAACGGACGCTCGAGCAGGGTCAACAGGGGTGAAAAGAGGAAGCTCACTCCGATCACGACCAGCAACACGATGCCGGCATCGCGGAGGAAGGCTTGGGGCAGGCCCAGGGCTGAAATGATCTCCGAACCGGCCAGGATCACGATGCTGAAGCTCACCACCAGCCCAGCCACCACCGAGACCGGCCGGGCCGGTGGTCGCCACCGCGCCCGCGTCGTTGGCGCCGGGTTGGCGTTGTCGGCTCTCGTTGCTCGCAACGTCGCGACCCGGCCGTGGGTGGAGGCGCCCGTGGAGGCAGGAGCGGCAACGCCAACGGTTGCGCTCGTCGCTGTCCGGCCAGCACTGTCGCCGGCCCCTTCCTTCGGCGCCGTCGCCCCGGCCACGAAAATTACGGGAAGAACCGGGAGGATACAAGGCGAGATCCCGCAGGCAATCCCTGCGACGAAGCCAATGATGACGAGTTCGACCACCGCTTCCTCCTCGACAGCACACCCGACACTGCCCCCCGTAGGGGCACCCGTGCCTTCGACCTCGCGTACGCCACCGTAGTTGTGGTCGGGGTCAACTTGGCCGCACCCGATATACCTCTTGGTACCAACCCGCTAACGTTCACCGGCCCGAGACTGGCCACCGGCTATCTGGATTATTGCGTCCTGTGCGAGGACAGGGCCAGTCCTACTGAGACGACGGGAGCGTGTCGGCGAAGAGGGCCACCAGCTGGTCCCAGTGGCGTTCGGCAGCGGCCTCGTGGTAGACCGGAAAGTCGGCCATCGTCCAGCCGTGCAGCGCTTCGGGGTAGGTCTCGCAGCAGTGGTCCACCCCGACGTCGCTGAGGGCCCGATCGAGCCGGGTTGCCATCTCGGGGGGGTAGGAGTCGTCGTGATCAGCGCCGGCCACATAGACACGGGCTTGGATCCGAGGTGCCAGCAGGTGCGGGCTGAGCTCTGAGTCGGTGGCCAAATTGCCGCCGTGGAAGCTGGCCGCGGCGGCGACGCGCCCGGGATGGGTGCCGGCCGCCGTCAGCGACATCCCCCCGCCCATGCAGTAACCGGTCGTGCCCACTTTGGTCCCGGCGACGTCCTGGCGGCCCCCGAGGTAGGCGAGAAACGCCTCGGTGTCCTCGCCAGCCCGACGATTGTCGGTCGAGGCGAACAGGTGACCGATCGCGCTCCTCACGTCGCCGGAGGCGAAGACCTCCTTCGGCTCCAACGCCTCGTAGCGGCCGGCTCGATAAAACAGATCGGGCACCAGCACCACGTAGCCGTGGTCGGCCAACCGCTGGCCCATCTCGAGGATCGTCGGTCGGATCCCCAGCCCGTCCATGTAGAAGATCACTGCCGGATGTCGGCCGCCCTCCGACGGCGTGAACACGTACGCCGGGCACTCGCCGTCACGGGTGCGGATCAAAACCTGCTCGTCGCTCATCGCTGGTCGCCTCCATACTGTTGTGGTGACGATCATGCCCGAAGGCTGGACGATTCCGCACCTCGGCCCCCGACCTCCACACCGGTGGGTTCCGATCGCGGCGAGCGTGGCTTTGGCGCGGTTGCTCCTCAACGCTCTCGGGCTCTGGGATTTGCCTCATCTGAGCGTTTAGACAGTCGGACCGAAGCGGCAGTCACTCGACCGTCGCCGGGCCGGGAGCGGTGCGCCGCCGGCGAATACGGGCCGCCCACACCAGCAGCGCCAATCCGGCGACGACAGTGGCCCCGCCGAGCAGGGCGAACTGTGCGTGACCCGACATGCCCGAGCCGTGCATCGCGCCCGCCCCTTGGGCGATCCATACCACCCCCAGAGCGCAAAGGGCGATGCCGGCAATTCCACGGATCCACATGTTCCTCTCCGATTCTGTTCGAGCAGCTCCGGTCCGGCTAGCGGCTCTGTGACCATTACGAACCTGTGGTGAAGCTGGATTGGCCGCGAGCTACGCAGCTGTCACCGGGCTAGGGGGTGCGTCGAGCCACACGCTCTCCCGCGACGAGCCGCCAGGCCAGGGCATAGCTCGGCGGCGAACCCCGGCTTTACCTGGCCGGTCGGCGCCTTCGTCGGCGTGAGGGATTGACGGTGGTGCTGTTATTGCTGCTGCGGGTGGGTCGGCTGAGCGGCGCGCCGGCCGGGCCTGTGGCTGCGTCGTCGGCTGGGCCGACAGCGGAGATGGCGTCCACGATCCGGTCTTCGAGTCCTCGGGAGGGTTCGGCCCACGTGGCCGGGTCGGCCAGGAGATGGCGCAGCTCAGCCAGCGCGACGCGTTCGCCGAGATCAAGCGGGCTAACCGGTTCCCCGCTGATCAGGTACAGGACGCGGTCGTCGTAGGTCACGAGATGGACTCCTCCGTTACTGTCTACGTTGGCCGGGCTGGATCAGATTGCCTCGGGCCCTGGCGCAGATGGCCGGGCCCGGCCGCCATCCCCGGATGGACCGGGCCAGTCGGGAACTTTACGAGCCTTCCAGCCAGACGCCGTGTGGGCAATCTCGGGGACCTCAGCGGACGTATTACCCCTTGACACTTTGACGCTTTCGCTTGAGAGGCCCACATGATTTCAGCTGTCCGTTCCGCCCGGTATCGCGCCTTTGCGGGGCCCATCGCCGCCGTTGCCGGCGCCGCCATCCTCTTCGCTGCGTGCGGCTCGTCGAACAAGACGTCGGCGCCGCCGGTGACGGGCGCGGCTGTCCCCGCTGCTGCTGGGTCCCCGACGTCGACGGGCGCGCCCAGTACCTCCAACGCGTCGGTCACCGTGAGCGCCGCCAACGTGCCCGGGGTTGGCAGTGTGCTGGTCAACGGGAATGGTCGCACCTTGTACGTTCTCGCCTCGGAAAAGGGCGGGAAGGTCACCTGTACGGCCACCGGCGGCTGCACCTCGGTCTGGCCGCCCGCGGAGCTGCCCTCGGGGATGTCGCAAGGGATCGCGGGCAGCGGGGTCCAGGCTTCGCTGCTCGGCACCGCCAAGGCTCCCGATGGTTCCGTTCGCCTCACCTACGGGGGCTGGCCTTTGTACACCTTTACCGCTGACACCGGGTCGGGCACCGCCAAGGGCCAGGGTGTCAAGGACTCCTTTGGCCTGTGGTGGGCACTGAGCCCGTCGGGCACCCCGGTAACCACTTCATCGGCGCCGTCGTCGCCCACCACGGTCCCGTCCAGCGGAGGCGGCGTCAGTTACTGAGCGGGCCGCGGCGACGAGCAGGCCGGGACGCGGTAATCGGGAACTTGAAGGTCCCGCACCGCAGAATTTTGATCGGCTACGACCGGGTGAACTGGGCCTCGACGACTACCTGGTTGATGACCCGGGCGCCCATCTTGGCCCAGTTCATCCCCCATTGACGGCGGTCGATCTCGGCTTCTGCGGTCAGGGTCGCTCGGCCTGGAGCCGGTTGGGTTGCGGTGACGAGCAGCTCCAGGGGCCGTGACTGGTCCCTGACGGTCAGCGCACCGGTCACCCTGAGCTTGCCGTCGTCGGTCGGGGTCGCGCCGGTGGCGGAGTAGGCAAAGGTCGGGTACTTTTCCACTTCGAAGAAGTCGCCGCTGCGAAGATGCGTGTCACGCCTGCTGTTCTTGGTGTCGATGGACGTGGCGTCGAAGACGATGGTCCCGGATACGGTGCCGTCCTCGCCGACGAGGCCGCTACCCTCGACCGCCTTGAAGCGGCCCCGCACCTTCGCCAGACCCCACATGGCCTTGGTTCGCAGCTCGACGGTGGTGGCTGTCGGATCTAGCCGCCACTGGCCGACGGCATCGGCGAGGGATACGGACGAGGGCGGCGTCCGGACTGGTCTCAGTCATGATCATGGACCTCCTGTCGGCGAGTGTTCGGACTCGACCTTATGCCCATCAAACGTTCGATTGCCTAGCCAAGCCCGGCGACGATAGCGAGGACTGCTACCAAAGCGATCAGCATGTAGGCGATGTAGGCGTCGAGACGTCCCGATTGCAGCCGTTTGGCTATGTTGACGATTCTGAGTAGGGCGGTGCGAGCCGGGCGGTAGAAGTGGGTTTCGAGGTGAGCGCTCGTCTTGTCTTTCCGCCGGAGCGGGCGCCGGAGATGATAACCCTCGGGGTTGAACTCAGGTTGTGAGCCTGAGGGTGCGGCAGACATCCTGGGCAGCCAACATCGAGTGAGTCTGCGGCGGCGGCGCCTCTGCTGTCTCAGCCCCCTGAGACACCGCCCGGCGCCGATGTTCGTTGGTGTGGTCGCCCAGGCGGGAGGCCACCGCGATCCCGGTGCTCTGGCCGGGCGGCGTCGTGCTAGTGGGGGCCGACGTGATGGACTTTCGAGCGGCGCGACAAGGTGATGGTGTCGATGACGGCGGGGTTGCTGGTAGAGTTGATCCCGGTGTCGTTGCCCGAGGGGGGATTGGTCGGCTGGGGCTGCGTGGGGTCGATGTCCCGGATAAACGGGGTGGTCTCGCCGCCCGGATAGCGGGGCGCCATCACGTCGACGACGATGAAACCCCAGATCGCCGTTCGGTAGGCGGAAAAGCCCGTCACACTGTCGGCTAAGTCGCCGATGTCGGTACCCTTCGGCACCGGGGTGCCGGTCCACTCCCAGATGAGCGGCGGGCCTGCCGCGGAGACCGGGTCGCCTCCGCCGGTCGGCCCGTACCAGTCGGTGTAGAGGCTTTGGCCGCCGTTCCCGGCGCAGATATAGGTGATGCCATCGATCTCCGGATACACCGTGCCTCCCGACTGTCCCACCCCCTGGGCCACGGTGCCGCCTCGGACCGGGTAGCTCCGCTCGTAGGCGTGCCCATGGCCGTTGAGGACCAGATCGACGGTCGATCATCGGCTGCCACACGGTGCGGACGCCACCGTCAGAGCCGTGAGTGCCGGCGGACCGCCTTCGAGCTGTCACCCCTCTACCCTTTCCCTGTTGCAAATCGTGCCCTTTCGTCGTTCCCTGTTGCAAAAGGTGCCCAACTAGAGGGGCTGGTGCAACAGAGATGCATGCCGGGGCGTTTGGCGGCAAGGGTCCGGGTTCTCAGGGGCGGCCGGCGTGTGGAACGCCGACAGGTTGAACGAGCACGATCCCGTCCGAGGCGCCACGGCGGCCGTAGTGGTTGGCGACGATGTATAACGTGCGGCCGTCGTCGCCGCCGAGCATGCAAGCGAAACAGCCTCGATCGGCCTCGACCGTGTCGAGCACCTCGCCCCCCGGGGCGACGCGCCTACATCGCTGTCCGGGGACGCTGGCGTACCAGATCGCGCCCTCGGCGTCCGAGCAGATTCCATCAGGAGCAGAGCCCGGTCCAAGATCGGCCCACACCCGCCGGTCGATCAGGTCGCCGGACTCAGTGATGGTCCAGGCGGTCAGCCGGTCCGCGTGCGATTCGGCGACAACGAGCGTGTCGTCGCCGAGCACGACGATGCCGTTCGGGAACCACAGGTCATCGTCGACCCGGCGACTGCTCCCATCGGGGAGCACGACCGCCACGATCCCCGGCCGGGGCTCCTCCCACGGCATCGAGCCCGGCATGTCCACCCAGGCCCTGCCCGCGGTGTCTACCGCGATCTCGTTGAAAGGCTGCCCCGTGGCGCCATACGGCTCGAGTGTCGGATTCACCACCACCCCATCCGGGGTGGTGATGAGCAGCCGGCCGTCGGGGAGCCAGTCGATCGAGAACGGTAGCCCCTTGACCCGGGCCACGACCTGACTGCTCCTGTCCGCGTCGAAGACCAGCACCTCGCCGGCCAGCCAGTCGCACATCCAGAACCGGCCGTCGTGCCACCGTGGGGACTCACCCATCTGGATTCCAGTTGCGAACACCTCAGCCATGCCCGAAGAGACGCTGACTGCCCTCCATTCTCATCGGTCGCATAACCGCAACAGGGGTACCCCTCTGGGCTCGGTTCAGGACCGATCAGTCCCGGGCCGGGCCCAACTTCGGTTTGGCGCAGTTTCGGTGTCGGCGCTCGTCTGCGATTATGGTCGTCATGACGGACGGGAGCACGACCGCCACCCTCCCCGACGATGCCCCGGCCGCGGTCGAGTTGCTCCTCGCCGTGCACAGCGGTGACGTGGACCTGGTACGACGACTCCTGGCAGAGAACCCCGATCTGGCCAGGGCCCGGTTCGGGGCCATCGAGCGCGGTACGCGCACCGCGCTTCATTTCGTTACCGATTGGCCCGGCTATTTCCCGAGTGGGCCATCCATCGTGAAGCTGCTGATCGATGCCGGCGCCGACCCGAATGCGCTCACGACGGGACGCGGTTCGGACTCACCCGGACCCGGCTCTGAGACGCCGTTGCATTGGGCCGCGAGCAGCGACGACGTGGACGTGGCGCGGGCGCTCATCGACGGAGGCGCCGATCTGGAAACGCCCGACGGCTCGATCGGAACGCCCCTCGACAATGCGGTGGGATACGCCTGCTGGCACGTCGCTCGCCTGCTGGTGATGCGGGGCGCCCGGGTCGACAAGGTTTGGCACGCCGGTGCGCTTGGCATGCTGGACCGATTGGACGAGTTGCTTGTGCCCGACCTCGATCTACCGCGGATTTCGCAAGGATTTTGGCATGCTTGCGCCGCCGGTCAACGCCGGGCAGCCGAGCGGCTTCTGGGCGCGGGCGCTGACCTCAGCTGGGAACCTGACTACGCACAGGGAACGGCATTGGACGCCGCCACGGGTCTCGGGACTCGACAAGACAACGTGATTGAGTGGTTGAGATCCATAGGCGCTCGCTCGGCCCAGGCGCCGGAGTAAGGACGGCGACCGGCGGCGAGATCAGGCACCGGCGTGGCCGACACCCTCCCGCCTAACCGTCCAGAGACGGTGTCTGGACGGCTCACGGAATCAGGACCCGTCGGGGGGGAGGCCGAACGCCCCGGGGTGGAGCCAGTAGGCAATGGTCACGATGGCTTCGGCGTTGCGGGGGCCGGGGGTGACCTCGTCGTAGGTGAGGGGGAGGAAGCACCGGTTCTTCACCGCGGTCAGGTTCTTGGTGATCGGGCTGCTCTCCAGGAACCGCTCTTTTTGAGCCGCGGTAGGGGTGCTGTAGTCGTTGATGATGATGCATTGCGGGTTGGCTTTCACCACTTGCTCCCAGGAGACCGACGTCCACGATTGTTTGAGCCCGGCGAAGATGTTGCTACCGCCCGCGAGGCTGATCTCGGCGTTGGGCATGGCCAGGCCGGGCCCGGTGAACGGGGCAGAGGTGCCGCTGTCGTAATCGAAGACGGTCACCGGCAGCAGCGACGTCACCTTGGATTGGACCGTGTTGATCTGGGCTCTCATGGAGCTGATGACCTGTTGAGCCTTTTGGGGGACGCCGAAGATTTGTCCGAGGTTGGTGAGGTCCTGGTAGGTGTCGTCGACCGAAACAGACTGCCTGGATGATTGGACGTGGGCGCAGGACTCGGTGAGGGCCTGGGTTTTGATCCCATATTTGGCCAGGCTGTCGGGGGTCAGGCTGCTGCCGACCTGGAGGCCGTAGTTCCATCCGGCAAAGAGGAAGTCGGGTTTCAGTCCGACTAGTTGCTCCAGGGTGAAATAGCCGCTGGATATCTCCCGAATCTGTTTGAACCCGGCGGCGAACTCGGGCGGGAACGGCTGCCCGGCGGGCAGGCTGCCACTGGCGCCGAACTCGCCAACCATGTGGGATTCCAGGCCGAGGGCGATCATGTCCTCAGTGGTGTTGATGTCGTTGGACACGGCCCGGGTCGGGGACCGGGTGTAGGTGACTGGCGTGCCGCAGTCGGACACGGTCACCGGATAGGTGGAGGATTCGACCGCCGTGGCGGATGACGACCCTGGGTCAGGCGAGGTCGATGACGAGCGGGTGCTGGAATTGGAGTGGGAGCTGCCGCAGGCGGCCAGGACGGCGCTGAGGGCTACGAAGGCACCGACGAGTGAGATGGCTCGCAGTCTGGCCAGGCGAGATGGACGCGGGCGGGGAAGGGATGACGCGGGATTGTCCCTTTTCATCTCGGTGGCTCGGATTACGGGATCGGGCCGGAGCGGTCGTGCGGCCCGCGGCGGGCCGGGAGGGGTCCCCGCCGGCGGCGGGGGATGAGGTGGGGGGTGGCGGTCTCGGGGTGGTCGATGATCAGGACGTCGGCACCGTAGGCGTGGCGGACTGTCTCCGCCGTGATGACCTGGGCGGGCGGTCCACCCGTGACGATCCGGCCGTCGGCCATCAGGTAGGCCTGGTCGCAGAACAAGGCGGCCAGACTGAGGTCGTGCAGGGCGGCGAGCACAGTGACGCCCAGGCTGGCGACCAGCTCCAGTACCTCCAGCTGGTAGCGAATGTCCAGATGGTTGGTGGGCTCGTCCAGGATGAGATGATCGGCTCCCTGGGCTACGGCGCGAGCGATCAGTGTCCGTTGTTTTTCCCCGCCGGAGAGGGTGTTGTAGCTGCGGTGGGCGAGGTCCGCGCACCCGACCCGTTCGAGGGCGTGGGCGACCGTTTCGCGATCCTGGCGGTTGTCGCGCTCGAAGTTGCGTTTGTGGGGGGTGCGTCCGATCATGACCATTTCCCACACGGTGAAATCAAACTCGACCGTGGTTTCTTGGGCGACCACCGCGACCCGCTGAGCGGCCTGGCGGGCCGGCAGGGCCAGCAGGTCGACGCCGTCAATGCGTACCCGACCGGCGGCCGGAGGATGAGCCCGGTAGATGGCTTTGAGCAGAGTGGATTTCCCGCTCCCGTTGGGGCCGAGCAGTCCGACCAGCTGCCCGTCGCCCACGACCAGGTCGACGCCGGAGACGATCCGCCGGCCGCCCAGGTCGACCGACACGCCCTCGAGTTGAAGGCTCACTGGGTGGCCCCGTACAGGTAGGGGCGTCGCCGGATCAGTAGCAGCAGGGTGGGGGCGCCGATGAAGGCAGTGATGACCCCGATGGGCATTTCCTGGGGAGAGACGATGGTGCGGGCCAGCAGGTCGGCCACGACCATGAACGACGCACCGACAGGAACTCCCACCGCCAGCACTCGCCGGTGATCTGAGCCCACCAGAAGCCGGACGATGTGGGGAATGACCAGACCCACGAAGCCGATCACACCGCTGACGGCCACGGCCACGCCCACCATCAGCGAGGTGACTACGAACAAGTTGCGGCGCAGGCCGGCGACGTCGACGCCAAGGGAGGCGGCTGGTTCGCTTCCCATGGCCAGGGCGTTGAGGCCGCGAGCCTGGGCCAGCAAATAGCCCATGGCGACTACCAGGACCGCGGCCGGGATGGGCAACTGGGTCCAGGTGGCGTTACCAAACGAGCCCAGCAGCCAGAACAGCACCGATTGGGTGGCTTGCGGGTTGCCTCGAAACAGCAGGAAGCTGGCGATGGATTCGAACAACGCGGAAAGCACCACGCCGCACAGGATGAGCTGGGTCGGCGCCACCTGGCCGCCCGACCGCGACACCAGAAACACGGTGGCCATGGCCCCCATGGCGCCCAGCACGCTGCCCACCGACAGGGCCCACACCCCCAGCGAGGCGAACGTCCCGAAAAGCAACACCGCGGTGGCCCCCACGCTCGCCCCTGACGACACGCCCAGCAGGAAGGGGTCGGCCAGGGCGTTCCGCACTAACGCTTGCACCACCGTGCCGGCCGTGGTCAACGCCGCGCCCACCAGCGCGGCCAGCAGCACTCTGGGCAGGCGGATCTGCCATACGATCTCGTCGGCCACCGTGACCTTGGGGTGACCGGACAGGTGGTCGGCGATCACCTGCCACACCTGGGACGGGCTCAGCCGGACCGACCCGATGCCAACCCCGAGCACCATCACCACGGCCAGCAACAGCGTGCAGCCGGCCAGAATCGCGCTCAGCGGGGCGCGTTCCCGCCGCCGGCCGCCCGCATCACCAGGGCGGACCGCCCGGTGCCACCCGCCACGCTCCGTCCTGCCCGGTTCGGTCTCGATGGCCGTCGCTGCGTCCTCCTTATCGATCGGAGAACCCAGCAGTATCGGAAGCCGAATCTCGGCCACCGAACGAGCCAGCCTTTGCTCCGAGGGCCAGTCACGTCGGTCCTCAGCCAGGCGACCGGACTTGTCCTCCCGAGGGGGGCTTAACCGTTGCGGGACAGCGCCGGGCTCACACCGGACTTCGCTGGGCTGAAGGCCACTCCTGTACACCCGGAGCGCCGCCAACCTAAACCAGCCGCCCCCAGCTGTCAAGCCTCATCAGCCGCTCATATTTTTAGCCCAGCAGCTTGTGTCAGACTGAGGCACGTGCACCTTGTTCCCGCCGAGCGGACCGACCGACGCGTCATCGACGAGGACCGCGTCTGCGCTGCCCTCAGCAGCCTGGATCCGGCCACCGTCCAGGAATGGTCGCAACGATTCGGTGTGCTCAGCGACCCCACCCGGCTCAGTCTGCTGCTCTGCATCAGCGCCGCCGGGCCCATCAGTGTCACCGACCTGGCCGTCGCCGTCGATCAAAACCCCGACACCGTCTCGCAAACCCTCCGGCTACTGCGGGCCTACGGCACGGTCAGCACCCAGCGTGACGGCCGGGTTATCCGCTACCAGCTCGCCGACCCCACCATCAAGCAGCTCCTCGGCCTGGCCAAGGCACCAGCCACGACAACCAGGAGATAGCGCCTCAAGGGCTCCGTCAGTGAAATGACCTGGACGGTGCCCCGTACGCCAGACGATGAGGCACCCGCGGTGGCGTCGGGATCGGTCGGAGAAGGTCATTGGGTTCGAGCGTTGTAGTGGCCAGGACCGCGGATCGGGCCGGCCTGCTTGAGCATCGTGAGGCCGGACCTCACCTATCTCCCACCCCGAGCGTCTACTGCTCGTGATTCGTGAACGAGGAGGAGCTCGATGTTGACGATGGACAAAGGGTCGGCCGCACCGGTGACCCACACGATGATCGCCTCCACGCTGGGCGACCTGACGATCGTGGCCCGCCGGGGCGCGGTGGTTGGCCTCTACTTCCCCGGCCACTGGTATCGGCCTGATTCGTCCACCTTCGGGTCTCGTACGGATGTCGGCTTCGAGGCGGTTCGCGACCAGATCGGCCAGTACCTCGCCGGCGACCGGCAGGAGTTTGAGGTGCCGGCGGCAACCAGCGGCGACGAGTACCAGGAGCGCGTCTGGTCACTGGTCCGCCAGATCCCCTACGGCGAGACCGTCACCTACGGAGACCTGGCTCGCCAGTTGGGAGGCGGCACTACCGCTCAGGATGTCGGCACTGCCGTCGGTCGGAACCCGGTCTGCCTTATGGTGCCCTGTCATCGCGTCGTCGGCGCAGGCGGGAAGCTCACCGGCTACGCCGGTGGTCAGACCCGCAAACGATTTCTTCTCGACCTGGAAGCCGAGGTCTCGGGGCGAGGAGGCAGGCTGTTCTGAGATGGCGCCTCACGCTTCTCCCGCCCCGGGCGTCTACCTGGAGTGACCGACAAGCAACCTTTCTATGAGGTGGTCTCACAGCACGGTCCGACCGTGCTGCGAGTGTGCCGAGCCATGGTCGGCCCGATCGACGCTGACGATGCGTGGTCCGAGACGTTTCTTTCAGCCCTGCGGGCCTATCCGGCCCTGCCTGCCGACGCCAACATCGAGGCGTGGCTGGTCACGATCGCCCGCCGCAAAGTGATCGACCTGGTTCGTAAGGCTCGGCGCGCCGCGAAGCCGGTAGCCGAAGTTCCCGCCGTTCCCACCGAGATAGACCTCGACGGCAACGAGATCGATCTGGCTCGGCTGCTGGGTCGACTCTCGGATCGGCAGCGACGGGCCGTGATCTACCACTACCTCGTCGGTCTGCCCTACGCGGAGGTGGCCGCCGCGATGGGTGGTAGCCCCGAGGCGGCGCGCCGAGCCGCAGCAGACGGGATCGCCAAGCTCCGAACAGCCGGACGGCCAGACGACCACAAAGATAAGACTCGAGGAACGGTGTAATGCAGATGACCATTGAAGGAACCCACCCCGACTCCGCCGATCCGTTCGGCCCTCCCCCCGCCGAGGAGGAGCTGGCCACGCTGTACACGCGTCTCGTCGCCCAGGCCGACCATGAGGGTCTGCTCGACGTCGCCTACCGCACCCTCGACACGCCTGTCGGCACGCTGTTGCTGGCCGCCACCCCGACCGGGCTGGTTCGGGTTGCCTACGAACGTGAGGGGCTCGACGGGGTGCTCCAGAGCCTGGCCGGCAAGATCAGCCCCCGGATCCTGCGCGCCCCGCCGCGGCTCGACCAGGCCGTCCGCCAGCTCGAGGAGTACTTCGCCGGGCGGCGCACCATCTTCGACCTGCCCCTCGACCTCAGCCTCTCGGCCGGCTTCCGCCGCTCGGTGCTGGCCTACCTTCCGGCCATCAAGTACGGAGCCACAGCCAGCTACCGGTCTGTGGCTGCCGCAGTGCACCACCCGAAGGCGGTCCGGGCCGTCGGCACGGCGTGTGCCACCAACCCCTTGCCGGTCGTCATCCCCTGCCACCGGGTCATCCGCTCCGACGGACAGCTCGGCGCCTACCTCGGTGGCCCCGAGATCAAGCACCAGCTGCTCGACCTGGAGGCACCGCGATGAACGGCCCGGTCACCGACATCGTCTCTGCCTACCGGCGGAGGGTCGACGGCGCCGACTGGGCCGCGGTCGCGGCTGAGCTCGACGCCGCTGGTTGCGCCCTCCTCCCGCGCCTGATTACCGGCGCGGGCGCCCGACAGCTCATCCAGCTTTACGACCGGGAGGAGGCCTTCCGTGCCACGGTCACCATGGGCCGGCACGGGTTCGGCGAAGGCGAGTACCGCTACCTGGCGCGGCCGCTCCCCGAGGCGGTCGACGAGCTGCGTCACGCCCTGTACCCACACCTGCTTCCGATCGCCCGGGATTGGTATACGAAGCTCGGGCGACCCACTCCCTGGCCTGACACTCTCGATGAGTGGCTGGACGACTGCCATCGAGCCGGCCAGACCAAGCCGACCCCGCTCATCTTGAAGTACGGGCCGGGGGACTGGAACGCACTCCACCGCGACCTCTACGGCGATCTCGTATTCCCCCTTCAGGTGGTCATCAACCTGACCCAGGCGGGCAAGGACCACACCGGTGGCGAGTTTCTGCTGGTCGAGCAACGGCCCCGGGCTCAATCCCGGGGGACGTCGGCGACGCTCCCGTACCTCCAGGGGATGGTGTTCACCACCCGGGATCGGCCCATCCGCACCCAGCGCGGCTGGTCGGCCGCGCCGGTGCGACACGGCGTTTCGGTGTTGCGCTCCGGAACGCGCTACACGCTCGGCATCCTCTTCCACGACGCCCCGTGATGGCGCAGTCGACGAGGACCTACCCACTGGTCGATGCCGACGGGAAGGATTATCGCAGCCGGACCAAGGGGACTATCGGGGGGCATAGACGTAGCAAGATCTTCGGTCGTCTCGACTGCCCCGCCGCCTATCGGGCCATCGAGCGCGGTGGCTATGTCCGCCACCGCGTCTTCTTTGCCGACCAGGCCACGGCCGCAAAGGCGGGCTACCGGCCCTGCGCGGTTTGCCTGCCCGACGAATATCGGAACTGGAAGGCTCGTCCCCCGATTGAGGAGCCGACGGCGCGGGCTACAGGCGTTGGTTGCGTTTGGCGGTAACAGGAGAGGTTCCTGCCCATAACGCTATCGCTATCCATAGAAGAAATGATGTGTGAGGTGCGGTCCGCATCGGGCGGCAGTCCGAGACGGTGCGTGCGGTCCAGCCACCGGAGGTACATGTGGGCGTTGAGCCGGGTCGATGATGATGATGGCTATGCTTACGGAGGTCCTCAGGGGAGCGAGGAGGGTTGATGGAGTACCGGGTGATTTCCACCGACGATCACATCATCGAAGCACCAGACACGTTCGATCGGCTTCCAGCCGAGTTCCGGGATCGCCAGCCACGCGTTCTGCGGGGCCCGGATGGTGGCGATGGTTGGAGCTTCGACGGCTCGCCTCCGAGGACCACGTTCGGGTTGAATGCGGTGGCCGGTCGAGCGTTTGAGGACTACAAGGAGAGCGGCCTCCGGTTGGAGGAGGTCCTTCCCGGGAACTATGACGGCTCGGCCCATCTGAAAGACATGGACGTCGATGGTGTCGACGCCGCGACGATCTATCCGATGGCCACGCTCGAGGCGCTGGTGCTGGACGACCGAAAGTTCGGCCTGGCGTGCATCCGGGCCTATAACGACTGGCTCCTCGACGAGTTCTGCGGGGCCGACCCCCGCCGTCTGATCGCCCTGCCGATCATCTCGGTGGATGACGGGAACTCGGTAATGCTGGAAGAGACGGAGCGGGTCATCGCGAAGGGCGCTCGAGGGATCTTTCTACCTTACTTCTCCGAGCGGCCTTATTACGACCCGTGGTATGACCCGTTGTGGAACCTGCTGGGGGAGTCGGCGGTGGCGGCTACCATCCACCGGACCATGGGGGGTAAGGGCCCCTTGGCCGAGACCGCCATGGGGGCGGTGAACCCCAAAGCCCGCCCTGGATTGAACGTGGCCGGGATCGTGGAGCGATTCTTCTCCGGTGTCACCCCGCTGACCCGGATGATCTTCACAGGGCTGTTCGAACGCCACCCGAAGCTGCGTTTTGTCGACGCCGAGGTGAATGGGGGGTGGGTACCGTTTTGGGTGCAAATGATGGAACAGGAGTACGAGCGGCAGCGCCACTGGGCCAATCCGCCGATCACCGAGAGCCCGTCGACGTTTGTCGGGCGCAACGTCTTTGTGACCGTGCTGGACGACTTCGTTGGCTTCGCGCTGGCCAGAACGGACGACGTCCTGGCCCGTTGCATGATGTTCTCGTCGGACTACCCCCACTCGACGACCTTGTGGCCTCGAAGCCAGGAATTCATCGCTCAGCTCACGGCCGGCATGGACGACCAGCGCAAGGAGGCCATCCTGGCTGGCAACGCCCTACGGGCCTTCTCGCTGGCGCCCACCTGACAGGGCCACTAACGAAACCATGACACGAGAGCTCACTCCCCTGGGATGACTCAAGCCCTGGAGGGGATCCGCGTCCTCGATTTCACTCGCGGCATGGCTGGCCCCCTGGCCACCATGATCCTCGCCGACTACGGGGCCGAGGTCATCCGGGTCGAACCACCCACGAGGGATCCGTTCTGGGACCACCCCGCTTATGTTCTCTGGAACCGCGGCAAAAAGAGCATCGACCTTGACCTGCGCTCGACCGCGGGTCGCGACCAGGCCAGGAATCTCATCGGGACCGCCGATGTTCTCGTCGAGGGCTTCAGACCAGGAAAGGCGGAAGCCCTCGGCCTGGGATACGGGGTGGTGTCTCAGGCCAACCCCGCTCTGGTGTATTGCTCTCTGTCTGCCTTCGGACGGCACGGCCCCTACTCGCAACTCAAGGCCTACGACGGCGTGGTCAATGCCAAGGCCGGCCGCATGCATGATCAAGTGGGCCACTACCGCAACCGGCCGATCTACCGGGCCGTAAACGACACCTCGTACCATGCCGCGATGTTCGCGGTGCAGGGAATCCTGGCCGCTCTGCGGGTGGCCTGGATCACAGGACGCGGTCAGCTCGTCGAAACGAGCCTGCTGCGCGGCACCACGGCACCAAACAATCCGTGGCGTCGCTTCGACGGGGCGGACAGTCCTGCCGACCGGTATCCCGGGCAGGACAACGCCGACGACGCGCTCCGAGGTGAGCTCGTCCCCGATCGCCACGAAACCGATCCGCTGACCGCTATACCGTCGCAGCTGTGCACCCAGGCTAAAGACGGCCGGTGGATCATGCATGCCCACGTTCAGCACGACCTGTTCAGGGCGTGGACCGAGGCGATCGGACTTGGCTGGATCTGGCAGGACGAGCGCTACCGGGGTGCTCCGACGTCGTTCCGAAAAGACGAAGACCGGATTGAGCTGAATCAATTGATTCTCGCTCGGATGAAAGAGAAGACGGCCGAGGAATGGATGGATGTCTACCGAGCGAACCCCGACTGTGTCGGCGAGATCATGCAGACGACCCAGGACGCGCTTCACGAACCACAGTTCCTTCACAACGGCCATCTGATCACCCTCGATGACCCACGCCTGGGCCGTGTCGAACAGGTCGGACCCCTTGTGGCGATGGTAAAAACCCCGGCCCGGATTCGCGGAGCGGCGCCCGTCCCCGGCCAGCACACCGACGAGGTCCTCGGCACGCTCGCGGTCGCCAGGCCTGTTTTCCGGCTGCCCGGGCCGGAGCCGAAGCGGCCCCTGGAAGGGGTAGTGATGCTCGAGTTGGCCACCTGGCTGGCGGCTCCCTTCGGGGGAGCTCTGCTGGCCGATCTCGGCGCTCGGGTCATCAAGATCGAGCCGCTGAGCGGCGACCCCTTTCGGAGGATGATCACGAATGAGAACATGATCCGGGCCACCCAGGGCAAAGAGACGATCGCCGTCGACTTGAAGACTGAGGGCGGCCAACAAATCCTGCGACGCCTCGTGACCAAGGCGGACGTCGTGATGCACAACTTCCGCCCCGGAGTGCCCGCTCGTATCGGTCTTGACTACGAAACCATCGCCGCGATCAAGCCAGACGTCGTATATCTCTATGCGGCCTCGTACGGGTCAACCGGCCCGAACTCCAGGCGTGCTGCCTTCAATCCCACCATCGGTGCCTTCTCGGGGAACTCCGTCTTCCAGTCCGGCGATGGGAACATACCAATCGGCGATCAGTCGCCAGACCCCATCTCTGGTAGCGGGGTCGCGACCGGGATCATGCTGGGATTGGCGGCCCGGTGGCGGACCGGGCTCGGGCAGTACCTGGAAACGACCATGATGAACTCGGTCGTCTACTGCAACTCCGACGATGGCCTCAACTATGAAGGCAAGCCACCTCGCCACGTTCCCGACCGGCGGCAACTCGGGCTGGAGGCCACCTACCGGCTCTACGAGACCAAAGACGGGTGGGTGTTCCTCGCCGCTCCTTCGGACGAGGAGTTCAGCCTGCTGTGTGAAGTGGCCGGCCGCCGGGAACTGGCCGGCGACCCCCGATTCAGCGAGGTGGGACGCCGTTACGACAACCGGCAGGAGCTCGCCGCGTTACTCGAGGCCACGTTCAAGTCGGACACGGCGGACGAGTGGGAAAGCCGGCTCACGGCCGCCGACGTGGCCTGTGTGAGAGCGGACCAGATGGGCCATCGGCGCTTTCTTCACGAAGACCCCCACGCCCGGTTCATCGACTTTATGGTCCCGACCGCCCACCCTCTCTTCTTGTCGTCCGCCCCGGAGGGAAGGTACTGGCGACACGGACCGCAAGTCGACTTCAGCTTGACTCCTTGCGAGGCCGGCAAGCCCTACGCCGCCCTCGGAGAGATGACGGTGCCCATCCTGGAGGAGCTTGGTTACACCGCTGAGGAGATCCTGGATTTCAAAAACGCGGAGGTCGTCGGTTGGCCGTCGACAACTTGCTAACGAAAGGTCAAATATAGCCATGTCACTCCTTCAATACCAGGATATACGGGGCACAGCCGGCGACGCGGTCGGAAAAATCACCGGGATAAATCACCTTCAACTGGTTGTCCGCGACATGGACGAGGCTGTCAGGTTTTATCGTGATCTTCTGGGGCTCAAAGTCGTCAGAACCATGGGCAAGGAGGCCCTCGATCGGATCACGCCCACCCCGGTCACCAAGAACTATTTCTTCGAGCTCGGTAATGGAGAAATGGTCACGCTAATCGAGGTGAAGGGCAGCGGAGAACCGGTGCGGTCTGTGTGGGACCTCTGGCCTGATGGCGCTAAGGCCGGCGAGGCCCTCCAGAAAATGGACCACCTGGCATTCAACGTCGACAACCGTGTCGACCTCGAATGGTTCATGCTTCACCTGCGAGAGCACGGGGTTGCAGTCACTGATATCCTGGGCCGCGAGCGATTTGTGCAATCGATCTACTTCACTGACCCCACCGGGAATCCATTGGAGATAGCAACGTTCGACTGGGAAAATGAGGCCTGGTCGGAGCATAAGGCCGAGGATTGGTACGGGGACACGCAGCCGGTAAAGTCGCTATTACGCCATAGGTGAGCCCGGGACGCGTACCGCCTGGAACGTGGCCCGGCGTCGCACAACAAACCCGAGCTGTTCGTACAGCTGGATGGCGTTGGTGTTGGTCGCCAGGACGTGGAGGAACGGGGTCTCGCCCCGGGCTTTGATGCCGGCTCCGACGGCGCGGACCAGTCTGGTGGCCAGTCCGGCGCCGCGGTAGGAGGCGTCGGTGCACACGGCAGAGATCTCGGTCCAACCGGGGGGGTGGAGCCGTTCTCCGGCCATGGCGATCAGTGTCCCTTGAATTCGGATCCCGAGATAAGCGCCGAGCTCGATGGTGCGGGGGAGGAACGGCCCGGGCCGGCTCCGGTCGACGAGGCCGAGCATCTCTGGCACGTCGGCCGGTCCGAGCTCGATCAGGTCTGGGTCGGTGGCGACCGCAAGCCCGGTGCCGATCATCTGAAGGCCTTCGCCGTGGCCGGCCAGTTCCCAGCCGGCGGGCGCGGCGCCGATCCCCCCCGTGAGGGGCACCAGCCCGCCCGGGCCGACCAGGGCAGCCAGGTCGTCCCATACGCCCTGGTCGTGGTCGGGCGACACGGCCACGAAGGGTGAGACGTCCACCGGGTAGCGAGCCGCCTGGCCGTGCGTCTCGGCGAAGCGACGGTGGGGGCCGGTCAGCGACGCCCAGGCGGCATGGTCGAGGGTGTAGGCGTCGTCGGTGCCGCCAAGCGGGTCGTCAATGTCGAGCCCGGTTTGATCGGCCACGAAAGTCCTCCTCGCCTGCCAAGACATGATGATTGGGACATGCACAATACCCAACTATCCCGATGAGGATTGTAGGGTGATGACTTCTGAGCGAGCGATTCCCCGAGAACCGTAGACGTCTGCACTTACGGCATGGCCGGCGTTGCCGCCGTGGTTTGCTGTGCCTGGCCGCCTGCGGGGATACGCCAGCAGCACCTGGTGCCGAACGTGTCCTCGGCCCGGTGTTCCTGGCCGCCGCTTCGCAACGAACGGAACGCATCGAGCTCGATCGCCCCACGTTCCCATCCGGTCTGACCGACCAGCTGCGAGCCGAGTTGACCAGCCGCGCCGTCCAGCTGCGCCACGAGCATCGGGACCTGGAGCGCACCAGCCTGGTAGAAGAGATCCAGGCCGGCTTTCCTTCGCGATCGGACCAAACCCGCAGCCGTCTGAACTAGCGGCCCGCGCTCCCAACTACAACCAGATCCCGGGCCCGGTCACGACTTTCCACGCGGGTGATGGTCCACGGCCAAACTGACCGACGCGGAGAGCAAGGCGCTCATCCCCTTCCTCCTGACCCGCGCCTCCTCGCCCAACTACACGGTGGGTTTCGGGTGGAAGCCGGGGGACTGTCCTCTGGGACAATCAGGCCACCTGGCACTATGCAGTCGACGACTACGACGGCCCCCGGGTGTACCGCAAGGTCATCGGCGGGTAGCAAACGAAACCGAGAACGAGCGCCTCCCGGGACCGGCCCCGGGTTGGTGTCGGCCGACTTAAGTCAGCTGTCTATTTGGCGGCGGCCGTGGCGAAGGTGGTCAGGATCCCGGACCAGCCACCTTCGGAGCCCAGGGCGGCGGCCATTTCGGCGGCACGGTCACCGTAACGGTCGATGTTGCGGTGCTCGAATTCCAGTCGGGTGCGGTCGGGACCCAGGGGTACAAATCGAGCCTCGACCTCGGTGTGGAACTCCGGGTCGTACTTGAAGTCGGCGTTCAGTTGCCAGTCGAGAACGATTCGGTGAGGAGGCTCCCAGACCAGAACCCGACCCCAGTCCTCCTCGCCGACGGTGGTTCGCGCGTACCACCGGCCGCCGGCCGCCGGCTCGATCCGCGCTTCCCGCAGGTCGCCATCACCGGTATGGTGCGAGCGGGGCCACCAGGAGTCGAAGCCAGCCGTGAACACCTCGAAGGCTCGCTCCTGAGGCGCTTCTACCACGAGCGTCCGTTGTACCGCGGGATCCGTCGATTGCATCACTCTCCTCCTTTCTCGGCTGCCGCCTTGAAGGCGTACAGCGCCTTATCCCAATAGCGGTCGAGCTGGTCCCGCAGGGCGCGAACCCCATCGGGCTCGATCTGGTAGATCCGCCGAGTCCCTTTGGCCCGGTCGGAAACCAACCCGGCCAGTTTCAGCACCCGGAGGTGCTGGGAGACGGCCGGCCGGCTGACCGGCAGGTCCCGGGCCAGGTCGCCGACCGAGGATGGCGTTTGCGCCAGCCGGTCGAAGATCGTCCGCCGGGTGTGGTCGCCGAGTGCGTCAAAGCCGTCCACCGGCTGAGCGGTTACGTTCGTCTGCACTTACCGTAAGCTAGTACTTACGGATGGTGCTGTCAATCACGGTTTCCCAGAACGAGAAACCCTTCGGCGGCGCGCAAGCGTGACCGGACGCTGGCTCCTGGTCGTGGCCGCGATCGACGGCCACCCCGGTCTCGCGTTCCCTGTTGCACCGGCCCCTCTAGCAGGGCACGAATTGCAACAGCAAAGGAGAATTTCCCTCAGAAAGGGCACGTTCTGCAACAGTAAGGAAGACGGGTTGGCAGCCCGCCCACCAACGCCCCCTCACCTCTAGGGGCCGGGATCATCTTCGTGCGCCGAGAAGCGGTGCGTGGCTTGACCACCGCCGCGGCGGTGTGGCTGACGGTGTGGTTCGGCAAAGGCGGTCTCCCTCTACTGGCCCACGCTGGCAGGTGGAGGCATCTGATCTCTGCGGACCACCGACCAGTCTGACCAGATGCGGTTGGGGGCGATCAGGCGCGCAGACCGCCACTGCCCACGATCTGTCTGCACGAGCGCGGCTGAAAGGGGTGGAGCTGGCGCAGGGGGGCAGGCGACGCCCATTCGGGACCGACGCCGGCCCCATCCCTGTGTGCCGGAAGGGGGAGGTCCGGCACAGTGCCTGGCCGTGAGGTCAACGCGGACCGGCCGGGTCGGGCACGGTCACGTCGCGGCCTCCTCGAGCACGGCCAGGTCGCCTTGGCTGGTGTACATAGGGGTCAGGAAGTTGCCCGGGCGATGATCGTAGAAGGTCATCTCCCGCAGCGGGGGCGAGTAGACGTGCACGGAGCGGGCTTCGGCCGGCCCCGGGTTGGACAGTTCGTGGACCCGGGTGGCCGGCACGGTGAAGGTCCGAGGGCCGGTGATGAGGCGGGTGTAAAGCGGGTGACGCCCACGGAGGTCGGTATAGGTTTCGACCAGCGTGCCGGCCGCCACCACCACGGTGCCGTGCGAGCCGCCGTGGTCGTGGAGTTCGACACCGGATATCGGTGACCACTCGATCAGCCAGGCATCATAGAGGTCGGTGTCCAGCAGGCGGGTGTACCGGCGCCGGGTTCCCGAGGTCCAAACCGGATCGGTACCAGGTGAGGTCTGAGCCAGCCCGGCCGCGATCACCTCCAACCCTTGGGCGGGCAGCCCACCCCGGGTAGCGCCGCGCCCGGCCGGGTGGGCCAGGCGGTCGGCCTTTTCTCTGGGAAAAGAGGCGGCATTGCGTAGCGAGAACGCCGGCAGAAGCACATCCGGGCGGGACACAAACGTTGACAAGGGAGACCTCCGGGTTGCGAACGGACGAGACAGCGGGTGTCGGGACGGTTCGTTCAGGGACAGTGCTCGTCGAACGACAAGCGGGTGGACTCACCCCACGGGTCGTTCCACGCCGGAGAAAGCAGCACGGCCTCACCCTATCTCGATAATCCTGATCGATCAAGTCATATTTCGCGCGCCACCATGGAGGTGGTGCCCGTCTGGCTGGCGATCAGGTGGGAGGGGTGTAGGTGACGTCGCGATTGGCGTCGTTATACATTTCGGAAACGATGGGCCAGGTGCCGTCGGCCTGGCGGTGCAGGACTCGCACGGAGCGGTTGTCCCGTTCGGGGATCTCACCGCCGCCAACGAGCTTCTGGCCGGCGACGCGAAGGTGGGCGGAGACCAGTACCACCTCGGGGGTGAGGACCCGGATGGCCACCTCGGGGGGCGCTTCCAGGGTGCCGGCGTTGAAGTTCTCGTCGGCGAAGAGGCCCTGGAGGTAACTGAGAATCTGGTCGCTCCCTTTCTTGACCGTGCCGAAGGCGTTGACCCAGTCGGCGTCGGGGCTGTAGATGCCGGCCAGCTGGTTGACGTCACGAGCTTTGAAGCCTGCCGAGAGGGCCAGGAGGTTGGTGGTGATGGCGTCCTGGTCGGCCTGGGGTAGCGACGAGAACTCGATAGGGTCGGTCATGGTCTGTTCTCCCTGGGTGGTTGTGGTGACTGCCAGGATGGAGGCGTGGATATCGATGATCCGCTCGAGGCAGGCCAGGAGCTCCATGACTCCCTGAAAGTCGCGCTCTGTGGCACGGTCGGCCGGTCGGACGGTCCCGGCCAGCTGCCCTTGGGGCGATCGGGTGATGTCGACGATGATCTCCATGCCCCCCAGCATGCGATCGCGACCACCGGATTTCCCCAGGGATAATCCCTAGTTATCGGCTGGAGAGATAGTTGCGCAGTTGACGGCGGGAGGTGACGCCGAGCTTGGCGAACACGTTGCGCAGGTGATATTCGACGGTCTTGTCGCCGATGTATAACTCGGCAGCGACTTCCCGGTTGGTCAAACCTTTGGCCACCAGGGCCACCACATCGCGTTCGCGTTCGGTGAGGTCGAGCGGCGAACGGGACCCGTGGGGAGCGGTGTGTATACCGGCGGCGGCCAGGTCGGCTTCGACGCGGCGCAGAAACGGGTCGGCACCGACCGTGGCCAACAGGTCGTGGGCGGAGTGCAACGCGTCCAGGGCGGGCCGCCGCCGTCCTCCGGCCAGCAGGACTCGACCCAGGGCGTGGTGCAGGGTAGCCCGATCGAGGAGGGGGTCGTCGCGGCCGAGCAGCGCGACCGCTTCGGTCAGGCCGGTAGCCGCCGCGCTGGCATCGCCGCTGGCCAGGCAGAGCTGAGCGCGCACCCCCATGATACGGGCGGTCAGATCCAGGCCCCGTTCGTGTGTGGCCCGCTCGAGCCGCTCGACGTGGGTGGCGGCTTCGGTCAGCTGTCCGCAATCGATCAGGGCCGTGATCAAGGTGGGCCACCAGGCGAGCGAGGTTGACATCGGTATAGCCCGATCGTCGACCACCAGCGGGCCGAGGGCGTTCACGATCCGGGCCGGCTCATCTGCCGCCCGGCCCACGGCGGCTTCGGCGATGCGAGCGGTGAAGACCGCCTCCGCCGTTCCCAGGCTGGCCGCTGCGGAGCTGGCCGCCGCCACGTGCTCGGTGGCTGGTGCCCACTGTCCCCGGTCGGCGAAGAGACGTCCCAGGACGGCGTGCGCCTGAGCCTCCATCCAGATTCGCTGCTGGTCTGACACCAACGACAAGGCCAGGTCGGCGTGGACCATTGCATCGTCCCAATCGCCGAAGCTGAGCAGAAGCTGGGCCAGCTGCAGATGAGCGCGTGGCAGCTGGACGGCCGCCGCGCCCTGCCGAGCCAGGCGGATGGCCACCCGCAGATCAGCGGCGCCGGCGGCGATGCGGCCAGCGTAAAAGCCGAGCGTCCCTCGTACGATGAGCAGGTCGGTGTCGGCCGCGGCAACCGCCTCGGCAGGCTGGGACAGTCGTTCGGCCAACCGGGCCAGGCCGGCCGGAGCCCCATGGGCGGTGGCTTCTCCCACCGCCACCGCCAACCAGGCCGCCCGCTCGCTCTCGGGGTCAGCCGGTCGCAGAGCGAGCGCCAACCGGCCCGCTTCGGTGGCCTGAGCACCCCGGCCGTGTGTACAGTGAAGCGCTCCCAGCTGGGTGAGGGCCGTGACCGCTACCCCGTCGTTGGCTGCGCCCGCATCACGACGGGAGGCGGCTTCGAGCAGCCATTCCTCGGCTGGGGCGCTTTCCCCTCGCTCCCATGCCAACATGCCCAGCACCAGGCTTCGTCGCGGGCTTTCCTCGCAGCGCTCCAGCCGGCCCCGCCACTCTGTCACCCGGGAGACCTGCCCGTTGGCGATCAACAGCTGGCCAGCCTCGAGAAGATGTTCCTCGGCCGTGCGACGGTCCGACCCCAGAGATGACGCCCACATCAGGTATCGGGCCGCCAGGGTGCGAGCCCCCCTTCCCTGCTCGCGCCCAGCCTGGTCCGCCAACTCCGCGGCCAGGCTGTCATCGACGCCGTCTGCGGCCGCCACCCGGTGGGCCAGGCTCGATCCGGCATCGAGCATCTGGGCGGCGGCCGCATGCAGGTTCCGTCGCCGGGTCGGAGACAGATCGCCGTAGAGGGCGGCCCGGTACAGGGGATGGCCGAAAGCGAGGGGTGCTTGTGGGTCGTCCGGCGTCCAGGTGACCCACCCGGTGGCGAGCAGACCGTCGAGCGCCTCAGCTGGCCGACCCACCCCGGCGACCCGTCCCGCCACCGACAACGGGACCGGCTCGCCAACCACGCTCAGCGCCTCGGCCAGCCTGCGTGCCTCGGCCGGCAGCTCAGCCAGCCGGGCCACGATTGTCGCCTCCAGGCTGCGAGGCACCGGTAGCTCCCCGTCAGACGCGAGCAGTCGCGCAGGGGCTACCTCCCGGAGCAGAGTGCGAACATAGAGGGGATGGCCGCCGGTGTGGGCGTGGAGCCGCTCAGCTGCCCCGCGGGTTAGCGACACGCCGGCGTGACGGCCCATCTCCGCCACATCCTCCGGTCCCAAACCACCCAGCACCAACCGACGACACCGAGAGTTATCGACACAGAAGCGTGCCCACCCGTCATCGCGCCCGGTATCAGGCCGGGAGGTCACCACCATCACCACGGCATCGCGATCCAGGCGCTGCGCCGCGGTGAGCAGCGCCAGGCGAGACTCCCGATCCGCCCAATGCAAATCCTCGACCACAACCACCGTCGGCCCGGAATCCTGCGTCTGCCCGAACCGATCCAGCAAGGCCAAACCAGCGGCAAACAGCCCGTCGGCGCCGTCCACGCCGACCTGCCCGACTACAAAAAAAGGGCGGTCCGCACTGTGCTCGTTGCCCGCCATCCGCAGCACCGAACCCGAGCCCCTGAGCTCGGCCGTGACCTTGGCGACGAGGGCGGTCTTCCCCGTCCCCGCCTCCCCCTCGATCCAAACCACCCCGGCACCCTGGCTGGCAGCATCAGCAATCACGGCGCGCGCTGCGCCAAGCTCAGCGGCCCGACCCACAAACCCATCCCCGCCGGGCGGACCGGGCAGCTCGGTCATCGGCCGACCATATCAACCCACGTTCCCGTCCCAACGATGAAGGCGTCTGCCCAGCCCGGGTTCGACGACATTGAGTCTCGCCACTTGGCCAGCGGATTCTGGCCCAGGTCAGCAGAGGTCCACGCCAGCCGCCCCGGATCCCGGCGGCCGAGGGACAGCCGGTGACGGCGCGAGGACACGGAGATCCTGGTATGGAAGATGCAACCTGCCCTGGCCTAGAAAGAGGCCTGATGAGTGCCGACCATGGACCCCAACCGCCTCGACCTCCAGTCGTTCACGTCGTCGAGTCCACGACCGACACGGTTCGCTCGGGGTACCTCGACCCGGGCGCGCCGCCGGTGGCCACCATCGAGCCGGGCGATGTTGTCAGCTACCCAAACACCTGGACGCACTGGGGCAACGAGGCGACCTACGGGATGACTTTCGCCGAGCGAGAGCCGCTCCGCCACCGCTACCCCAACGGGCCGTACTCGATGATGGGACCGGTCGAGGTCACCGGCGCAGAACCCGGCGACATCGTCGGGTGCCGACTGCTGACGCTGCGGACCCGCGACTGGGGTTGGAACTCGTTCCCGCTCGGCGTCGGCGCCCTCCCCCACGACTTCGCCAAACCGTACGTCCACTACTTCCGCTTCGACGCCGACCGGACTGGCACCGAGTACGTCCAGGGCATCACCCTGCCCCTGGCACCGTTCCTCGGTGTGATGGCCGTCGAACCGGCTGGCAACGACCCGGTCAGCGCCATCCTGGCCGGCTCCTACGGCGGCAACCTGGTGCTGAGAGAGCTGACCGTGGGCTCGTCACTGTTCCTGCCTGTAGCCAAGCCCGGCGGGCGAATATGGGTCGGGGATGTTCACGCCCTTCAGGGCGACGGGGTGGTCGACCAGACCGCCATAGAGACGGCAGCCGAGGACCTCCAGATCCGCTACGACCTCCACAAACACGTCGGGCTGGCCGCCCCTTTGGCCGAAACCGCCACCGACTGGATCGGGATCGGCTTCGGCGACTCCCTCGACGACGCCCTGGTGGGCTGCCTGCGGGAACTGATCGCCTGGCTGCACGCCGCCTCGGGCATTTCCGAGGGCGAGGCCTACGCCCTGTGCAGCATGGCTGCCAGCTTCCGGGTGACCCAGTACGCCCACCAGACCGGCTCGGCTTACACCTCGATCCCGCCCAAGGCGGTCCATGGGCTGGTCCCCAAAAGCGTCTTCCCGGCCGAGCTGGCCCGGCGCATCTCCAGCTGGCTCCGCCCCTCTGGGAGCAGCTCCCGGTGACCCTCTCGGCCAAGGACCGGCTTGACATCCTCGAACTTCTGGCCCGGGCCGACAACGCCGCCACCCGCCGCGACACCGCTGCCTACCTGGCCCTGTTCACCGACGACGCGGTCCTGGACGGAGAAAAGGGCGACCACCGCGGCCGCCAGGCGCTCGCCGAGGCGGTCGGCCCGATATGGGCGTCGGAAGGCCTCGCCAGCATCCATCTCACCCTCAACGCCGTGATCGATCCGGTACCGCGCCGCCCGGGGCACGCCACGGCCGCCTCCATCTTGCTCATCGTGGCCCCCGGACCGCCCCCAGCCATGCGCAGCGTGTCGACCATCGTCCAACAGGTCATCAAGACCGGGCCCACCTGGCGGATCGCCCGCCGCACCGTAACCAGTCCGTGAGCCGCGGTCCGAGACCGGGCAAGAATCGTTCGATGGTCGGGGGCCAGCCGTCTCGAGGCGGTCCCGCCTCAGCGGTAGGTGAGGGCGACGGAGATTCATTCTGTGGCGCAGCGGAAGCTCCCTGTCTCCTCACTGGCGATGTCTGATGGATCGAGAGGCCCTGGCCGCCATGCCTGAGGCAAGACCGCAGCCGGGGGCGGACGCCGCGACCGCGAAGAAAGCCGGTAGCTCGTTTCGGGCCCTTCGGTCCCGGCCGTTCCGCCTCTACTTCGGAGGCCAGGTCGTCTCCGCCAGTGGCACCTTCTTACAACAGACGGCCATCGGCTGGCTGGTCCTCGAGCTCACCGGTTCACCCAGCGATCTCGGACTGGTGTTGGCAGCCGGCGGGATCCCCTCGTTGTTGTTGGGCCCCTGGGGCGGGGCGGTGGCCGACCGGGTGGACCTGCGCAAGCTGCTCATCGTGACCCAGACGCTGTACTGCCTCCTGGCCGCCCTGTTGTGGGCCCTGGCCTTAGCGGACGCGGCCAGCGTGGCGGCCCTGGTGGCCATAGGCGTGGCCGGGGGTTTCGTCCAGATCGCCGACTCGCCCGCCCGCCAGGCCCTCGTCAGCCGCCTGGTGCCGCCCGACGACCTGGCCAGCGCGGTCAGCCTCAACGGTGTGGTCATCAACAGCGCCCGAGTGGTCGGCCCGGCCCTGGCCGGGGTGCTGATCGTGACGGTGGGCACCACGGTGTGCTTCGGACTGAACGCCTTGTCCTACCTGGCTGTCATCGCCGCCCTGCTCCTCATCCGGCCCCGCCAGGCGGGCGGACCCGCCCCACCCGGACGTCGAGGGGTCAAAGAAGGGCTGCGGTACGCCGCCGGCCGCCAGCAGCTGTGGCTCCCTCTTCTCATGATGCTGCTGGTCGGGCTGTTGGCGTTCAACTTCGCCGTGATCTTGCCGGTGTTGGCCAAGGACACCTTCCGGGGCACCGGCGGCACCTACGGTCTGCTCACCGCCATGCTCAGCATCGGAGCCATCCTGGGCTCCCTGGCCGTAGGCCTGATCCGCCATCCGAGGCGCCCGTACCTGGTCTTCGCCGCCCTCGGCTTCGCAGTCACCCTGGCCGCCACCGCGGCCGCCCCCAACCCCACGGTGGCATGCGTCACGCTGCTTCTTACCGGGGCGACCGCATTCTCTTTTGTCACGCTGTGTTCGACCACCCTTCAGCTGCACAGCTCCAGCGCCTTTCGGGGCCGGATCATGGCGCTCTGGGTCTTCGTCTATCTGGGGACGACACCCATAGGCAGCATCCTGAGCGGGTGGATCATCTCGGCCGGTGGCCCACGGGTCGCCTTCCTGGTCGGATCGGGGGCTTGCCTCGCCGCCGCGCTCCTCGCCGCCTTCGTCCACACCCCACCCCACCCGGACCAGGCACTCACCGACCTTGCTCAGTGAAGGCGGGCGACCGCTCGACCTTCGGCCAGCCGTCGGGTCGAATCGACTTGTTGTTTGCTTGATTGTGCGTTGGTGTTGTCCGGCACTCAGGCTGCGAGCAAGGTTTGCACGGATGTGATGCGTTCGTTGGCAATGGTGGCGATGTCGATACCGCGGACTGCAGGCGGCCCACCGGGTGGCCCCGAACGTCGACGGCAGCGCCGCGGCTGCACCGGCCAGGATGTCAACACCGATACCGGGCTCAGGAACTGGTCGTCTGGTTTGGTTAGGTGAGCCTGAGCGAGTGGCTGGCGATATGGTGCGATTCGTGCAGTCCCGACGTGGTCGGTGACGCCCCCCGCACGATCTGGAAGATCAGAAACAGGAACGTGATCGCCGAGAACATGGCAAAGCCCGAGTAGAGGACCACCACCCGGGTGTTCGTGAACACCGAGTCGCCAAAGAGCCTGGCTGGCAGCACCTGTTCGGCCGCCCGGCTCTCCACGACCACAAACATGCCCACCGGTACGACGGTCACGACACCGAGCCCGATGATCCGACCTGACGCTCAGGGGAGGAAGTCCCGCCCGGGCTGGTCGGGAGGATCAGCGCCGCCAGCGCCCGACAGGCAGGCAGTGCCGAGATAGTCCACCCGGAGTCACCCAGCCTTTCCGTGCGGCTGGACGGTATGGCCGGAAGCTCCGATTGTGGACCTAGTCCGGGTAATCCGTGTTGACGGGGGGCCGGCCTCGGGGCGGGCCGGTTAGCTCTTGATGAGGTTGCCGCAGAGGGGCTGATTGTTGTTTTGCACGTTGAACTGCTTGCCCTCGAGCTGCACGTAGTAGCCGCAGGTCTGGTTGGGGATGGTCGCCACCGTGCTGAAGTTGACGGTATTGGTGGCCAGTCCTTCCACGTTGTAATTAGTGACCTTGCGCAGGTTGTCGATAAACGAGGCCCGGGTCGGGTTCTGCCCGGCCACCTCGAGCCCCTTGATCAACAGGTCCGCCGAGGCGTACCCCTCGGTCCAGCCGAAGTCAGGGACCCCGGTGAAGCCCTGGTACTTGGCGAACGCGGCCTGCTCGGCCAGGGTGGCCGGTGTTTTCAACTCCACCGGCACCTGCGAGTTGGTGATCATGTAGGCGCCCTGTGCGGACTGGAGGGCGGCCGGGTCAGCGAGGAAGTCCTCGCCGTAGCCGGTCGACATGTCCGTCACCTTCAAGTTGACCCCGGTCTGCTTGGCCGCGGTCAGAATGGCCAACAGCGTGTTGGGGTCGATCGGACCGTACAGCGAGTTCACGTTCTCGGACTTCATCTGCAACGCGATAGCCGTCACGTTGACCGTACCGAACGGCAACGAACTGTTGATGTAGGGCGCCTGGATCCCCACCGTGGTCGCCGCCGTGGCCATTCCTTTGGCCGTGGCACTCGACGACGGCGAGATCCCATAGCCCACCGAGGCCACCCGGGTCCCACCCTGATTCTTGATGAACTGGGCGTCAGTACTGTAAATCGGATAGCTCGAATACAAGGCCGGGGTCCACGAGAACATGTTCGGGAACGTCTGCGGCTCGCTCCACTCCGGCCCGTCATAGGCCCCCCCCACTACCGGGATACCAGCCTGGGCCATGTACTTGATCGCCCCGAACGTGAACGGACTGTTGTAATCGATGGCGAACACCCCGGCATTGGCCGCCGACTCCGCCGCCGTAGCCGCCGCCGTCGGGCTGGACTGATCGTCCTCGACGATATAGGTGATCTTGCGCCCATCGACTCCTCCCGCTGCGTTCTGGGCCGCGATACGCGCCGCGAAACCCTTCGGGATGGTCACCGAGTTCGACGAGTCCGAACCGGTCAACGACGTCACCAACCCCACCTTGATCGTCGTGGGCGACACCCCCGGCCCGCTCGCCGTATTACCCGCCGGCGCCGAAGAACCGCTGCCACCAGTGCTAGTGGCGGTCGTACCGCCACTCGTGGTCGTATTCGACGTCGACCCCTTCGACGAACTCCCGCACCCCGCAGCTACCAGCACGACGGCAACTGTGGTGAATATCAAGGTGCGACCCCGACTTCTTCGTGGCATGCCCGTAGCCGTCATTTCAAAGTCCCCTCCCCGATCGCGCCGAGCGCGATTACATAGGTGCGAAAGAGTACAGTTGCTTGCCCGCGCCGGTCAAGCCACCCCGAGCGGCTCAAGACGGGTATCGCCCGATTCTTGGACAGTGATCACGGGTGCCGGACAGTGATCACGGGTGCCGGTAGCGATATAGACGCCAGCATGGCGAGACGTGGGCTGGGGAGAGCGTGGTTGTGGTCGTGGTGGATGTGATCTCCGAACGGGCGTCCGCAGTGGGCTCGCGACTGACAAAGGACGGGGGCGAGTCGATCGCAATGCCTGTTGATGTGACGAGCCGCCAGGAGATCGATGCGCTCGCGAACAGTGTGGTCTCCGGCTTAGCGGATGCCACCTGCTCGTTAACAACGCCGGGCTCTGCCCCTTCGGCCGAGGCTGAGCCACACCGAGGAGGGGTGACGACGAGTCTTGGACGTCAACCTGATTGGCGTTGTGCACGCCGTCAATGCGTTGGTAGCCAGGCTGTTGGAACAGCACGAGCAGGCGCATATTGTCAACACAGTCTCGGCAGCCGGGGACCGGTAAGTTCCCTCTGAGTCGCTCTACAACACATCAAAGTTTGCCCCTCCTCGGATTGACCGAGAGCCTCCAGAGAGAGCTCGCCCGATACGGGATCGGTGTGAGCGCCGTTATCGAGCAGGCCTACCGGATCCAGAGAGAACGGCACCCACACTTGCCATGACCGCAACGGTGTGCGGGCAGTAGGATCCCTCGGTCTCTGCACTTGGATCTTTCAAGGTGGTCACCTGCCGCGGGTGAACGAAAAGCCGTTTTAAGGGCTCGGTAAGATCTTCGCACACACTTCAACGTCCACTCCTTGGTGTTAACCCCGCTGGACAGGTGCTGAGCAGTGGCGGCTTTGGGGTGGCTGGATTGTGGCGAACCCGCCATTTAGATCGACGAAGACGTTCGGCATTTTCGTTCGCGACGAACTATTCGCCGCTGGCCGCGCCGTTGTGGCCTGCAGGCCGCCGGTACGCTTCGCCTCGTGACGGCTGCCCCGCCGGAGTCCGACGACAGGGTGTGGCGAGCGTGGTGTCTCTACAACTGGGCCGACCACGCCTGGGCCACACCGGTTGCCGCGGCGTTGATCGGACCGTGGATGCTCAGCCTGGCCAAGCACGCTGTGGGGTCGCGTGGGGTGGTGGTCGGCGTCGGCCCACTGGTCCTGCGCGGCGATGCCTTCCCGTCGGCCATGGTGGCGGTCGCGGCGGTGGTCCAGCTGCTCGTGCTGCCGGCGGTGGGGGCGCACGTCGATGCCCGATCGACTAAGCGACGGTGGCTGACAGGGGCTTGCATTGGCGGTGCCGTCGTCTGCTTGGCCCTGGGGCTTACGACCAGCTCGGCGTGGATCGCGGCCGGCGTCCTGTTCGTCCTGGGCAGCCTGGCGGAGGGGGTGTCGGACCTGGCCTGGCAGGGCATGCTGCCCGAGATCGCCGGCTCCGCCGAGCGGGACGGCCTGTCGGCGCGGGGTTCAGCGATCGGCTATCTCGGCGGCGGCGTGATCCTCGCCGTCAACCTGGCCCTCGTCGAGTTGCACGGTTCGCTGGACCTGACCAAGGAGGCCGCCGTGCGCCTGTGCTTCGTGGCGTGCGGTCTGTGGTGGTTGTCTTTCGGGCTGCTTTCCTTGCGGCACCTCCGACCACGAAGGCGCGGCCTCACCGTCGGACCCACGGGCGCGTGGCGCCGGCTGCGCCACGACCTCCGCCTGCTCTCTGGCATGCCCAACACTGCCCGCTACGCGCTGGCTTACCTGTGCTTCGGCGATGCCGTCTCGGCGGTGATCTCGCTGTCGGCCATCTTTTTGACCCATGAGCTGTTCGACGACAGCACCACCAAGGCCACGATGTTCCTGCTCGTGTTGATTCTGGTGATCCAGTTTGTGGCCCTTGGCGGTGCGCTTCTGGGTGGTCGCCTGGCCGCCCGGATGGGAGCAAAGCCGGTCCTGGTCGCCACGCTGGTCGTGTGGCTGGCGGTGATCGTCTACGCCTGGGCCGGCGTGCACGACAAGGCCGAGGCCGTCGTCGCCGGAATCGTCACCGGCGTGGCGCTCGGGATCACAACCCCGCTGGCCCGCTCGCTGTTCTCTCAGATGGTCCCCGCGGGCCACGAGGCGGCGTTCTTTTCCCTCTACGAGGTCTGCAACCAGGGGACGGCCTTCATGGCGCCGCTGCTGTTCACCGTGGTGGTCAACGTGACCGGCTCGTTCCGCCAGGCCATCCTCTCGCTGGTGGTCCTCTTCGCGGTGGGTCTTGTCCTGCTGGTACGCACCGACGTCGACGCCGCCGCGGCCGAGGCCATTTCCCGACCGCACCAGCTGGAGGGCGATCGGTGACGATCAGCGTCTCGCCCCTCGCCTATGGCGTGTCGATCCTGATCGGCGTCCTGACCGCGGTCGTCCTGTGCGTCGGCGCACGCTGGCGACCGGGACCGTGGACCGCTGTGGCTGCCAAGACGCTGGCTGCCATCCTGGTCGGCGAACAGGTCAGCTGGCAGATCCAGTTCCTCATCCACGGCGACTGGAACCGCTTCAACTCCCTGCCGTTCGACCTGTGCGACTTCACCTGCTTCGTGGCCGCGGCGGCGTGCTGGACGCAACGCCCGCTGTTCGTGGAACTGACCTGGTTCTGGGCCCTCGCCGGGACCCTGCAGGCGATCATCACGCCCGACCAGTACACGCCGTTCCCGCACTTGTCCTTCGACAACTACGTCGTTGAACACCTAGGCATCGTCGTCGCTGCGCTCTATCTCGTTATCGGGCTCCGCATCTACCCCCGCCCCGGGGCCGTCGCACGAGTCTTCCTCATCAGCATCGGTTACGCCGGGCTGTGCGCGGTCCTCGACGCGGCAACCGGCGGCGACTACCTGTACTTACGTCGTCCTCCGCCGTCGTCCAGCCTCCTCAACCTGCTTGGCCCGTGGCCCTGGTACATCGTCTCATCTGCCGGAATCGCCTTGGTTCTCTTCGTCCTTCTCGACCTGCCCTTCCGGTCCCATCATCTGAGTGACGTTCGGCCAACCCACTCCTGAACGTGCCGGGTCCACGACCGGCCCACGCGGAAGGCGAGCGTCACCGAACAACGCGGCGCTGGTGGTCCAAGGGTCCTCTTGGTCACGAGGCGTGGGCCACCTCAGAAGGGCCATCGATTGTCGACGTCGGCGCGTCAGAGCGCCATACGAGCGTGGTGGTCATGACCGACCCCGGAAGTGACGTTGCCGTTGAGTTCGGCCTGCCCTGGTTCGTCGGCGATCATGATCCTCGTGCCGATGGGCAGTTGCTGCCGACTCGAAGCGGTCTCATTCGCCGGCACCTGGATCGTGGTCGGGTCGATCGAGGCCAGCACGTCATCGCCGCGGAAGTTCGTCCCTCCGGTGACGTGGAACGTGAACGTCTGACCAGGTGCGGCCGGGTCGCCAGAAGGCTCGATCGATTTGTGGATGGCGAATGTGCCGGTGGCGTGGAAGCCGGCGTCGATTGTGTGGTCGTTATCACCGGGGCCGAGGACGTTGACACCGAGTCGCCGGTCAATTGGTTGGCAGCGGGATGGGATTCGAGTCGTTATTGATCGTCGTTGCAGGGGCGGTTGGTGTCTTGAACGACAGATCGGCGATACTCGCTCTGGCGGCCTGTGGCGGCTCAGCCCACCACGCCGCCGGGCGATGCTCGCTCTGGCGGCCTGCTGTCAGAGAACCGAGGCAAACGGTCCCTAAACTTGCAACCCCGTTGTAACGGTCGGCCCAAGCCTGGGTGCGAAAGGAGCGACCCAGCGGGACGGTCCTCTCCGCGGTCCAACAGTGTGACCTCCACTTTGCATCCCGTGGCTGGGAGGGGAGCAATTGGCTGGGACGGCGGCACCCTCCCACGGATCGGAAGGTTGGCTCTCGTCCTCCCGAGCACGCTTTTGCTTCCGAAGGCGGTTTCTGCTGTCGCCCTCAACCATTTAGCAAGTAGCGAGCTAGGCCGACACCTTCTTGACCAGACATCGATATCCCGCCCGCCAGGGTGATCGTGCCCCGTTCGGCGTCCAGCAGGCACGCCGTCGCGTAGCCGCCTCCCCCAGGGACTCCCGTCTCGACCCCGCCCTGGGAGCTGGTGGATGAAGTGTCGACGTCGCCGTCGGTGAGATACCGCGTCAGAAGGAAGTCGCCTTGGAACGCGGCTAGCACATTGGTCCCACCCACGCCGATGATCGACTGGTGCGGGCCGGGCAGCAGGACGGCGTCGTTCACACCCTCGAAGCCAGCGTCCGGAAGGTTCTGAATCGCCCATCCAAGCCGGTACGTAGCCGGACTTCTCGACTGGGGAGGTAGCCCCGGCGGGAGTGGACGAGGCCCCGGCCGGGGGGGCGCCGAGACGACTAGTCTTCCGAACGTTGGGTCGAGGGATCCGTCGGCCAGCAGGCGGGCCACGCCTATTGCCGTCACGTCGCTGTCGAGACCCTGTCCTGTCGGCGATCCCACGGTGGCGAAGAGAAGGATACGGCCATCCGGCTGGACCAGAATCCGGGGCGGGCCAATGAGGCCGAATCCGATGCTCAGTACGACGCGCCCGTTCTCCCCGAAACTCGGATCGAAGGCACCGTCAGGCATGAAACGTGCGACCAACAACTGGGCGCCGTAGCTGCCGCCCACAACGATCCTGTCGTTCCCCTGGAGCGCCACACTCTGAAACGCGGTGTCGGGGACGTTGCCCCAGAGGTCGCCCTGGGCGTCTAACGCAGGATAGACAACACGGCCCCGACCGGCCCCTCCGTAACCGCCGAAATCAGTGTCGAGTTGTCCGTCGCCATGCCAGCGGACCAGGGCTCCCCGCCCACCGTTTGCCTTGCTCACGTAGCCAGTCCCCAGAATGCCGGCTTCGGCCTGCACGCCGATCGCCAATAGCATCTCATCGTCTTCGTCGGCAGGCCCCGTCGAGGCAGCCACGTCCAGGCGCGCCGTTCCGTCTACTCCGAATCGGCGGTCCAGGAGGCCCGAGAGGTCATAGCGCTGGAGGGCGAACACGTTGTTGCCGGATCCTGGGTCGCTCGTTTGACGGCCGACAAGTAACATCTGGGCAGGCTCACGTTCGGCCCCGACAGGACGCTTCGCGGGACCCTGGACTGCGAGCGCCCATCCGATCGCAAACAGCTCGCTCACAACGGCGCCCTCCTCCCCGAACCGAGAATCGACCCCGCCGTCGGGTCCATAGGCCGTCAGGTAGAAATGCTCACCATCCGAGCGGTGGCCGGTCCCGGCGGCGACCATAATTCCGGTTCGGGTGCCAACCAGGCCGATCTGGGCCAACGTCAGCCACTCGATGCCCGTCGTCGTCGGCCCCACCCAGCCGCCTTGTCCGAAGGTGGTATCGAGCCGGATCGGTGCCATACGACCATAGAAACCAATCTCGGCCGATGGCGCAACGGGACATTTAGGACAGGAACGAGGATCGGAATCCGGGAAACCCCTATAGGGCCCCCCCGGAGGAATCTCGTCCACCTCCGCACACGCTTCACCCTTCGCCGCTCGTCCCGTCCTTGCGACACGATTCTGAGAAGAGCCGGAAATCCTGGCCGCCCCTCGAGATCGACAGGTAACAGTGCTCGACGCCGCCGACAACCACCCTCGGCCTGACCACCACCCCGACCCCGATCTGTCACGACCTCTGCTTGAGGGGACCCGGACAGCACCTCCCATATGTCGCTTGAAATGTTCGTGCCGGCGTGCCACCTACAGCAGCCTGCGGCCGCAACCAATGGGCCTCGGCCTATCTCGACCAGATCAGCGGCGCTCAGGGTGACGAAGCGATCAAGAGCCTCGGCGTCGAGTCTTGTCGGGAGCCTGACAGTTCCTCGCGGAGGAAACGGCGTAGCTGGTTTGCGCGGTTGTTGGCGGTGAGGCGTCTGGGGCCGTGGCGACGGTGACGGTGCATCGGCCGCGGCGGAGCGCACGTTCCATGGCGGGCCGGAGGTCTCGTCGGTGTCGTCGTCGTGGTCGATGTCGACGTGGAAGCGGGCGTGGTTGTCGGCGGAGGGTCGGGTAAACTGCTGTCGTGTACGCTGCGATTGGCAGTGCCTCGCATACGTGCCGCCGGTACGTGCCGTCAGACACGAATCCTGCTTGACAACGGTGATCACGATTCGGAAAGGGGTGGCCCGGTGTCGGACCTACGACTGGCGCACCAGCTAACGCACTCATGAGGCCGCTTGCTTACATTGTATGTACGAGTCCCCGTACCGGAAGCACGCTTCTGTGCCAGGGTCTGTCCTATACAGGCCGTGCGGGCACGCCCGCCGAATTCTTCGATCACCGCCCCGAGGTCGAGGAGTATTGGAGGCACCGCTACAGCATCGACCGCGAAGCCGAGTATGCCTCAGGCATAATCGCCGCGACAAGCACTCCAAACGGGGTGTTCGGAACCAAACTGCACTGGTCCACCTTGCTTGACATGCATCGCGCGCTTCGTGGCACCACGGCTTCTCCAACCTCGGCCCGATGCGGATCGTTGAACGACCTCCTGCTTCAACGCTTCTCGACAGTTCGGTATATCTGGTTGCGTCGGCGCAATAAAGTCGCTCAAGGAATTTCACATTTCAGAGCTTACCGAACGGGTATATGGGAACTCCCCGCGGGACGACGGCCGAACACCATAGGCGCAGCAAAGTCGGTCGACTTCGACCTCGCCCTGGTAGATCACTGCGTCGAATGGGCACACATCTACGACAACGAGTGGGCGGCGTACTTTCAACGCCGAAACATAACACCGATGCTATTGACCTACGAAGACCTAAGTTCGGCCTATGACCAGAACCTCCGAGCCGTTCTGAGTTTCTTGGACATCGCACACGTCGATCTGCCCGATTCTGTACCATTACTCAAGAGACTGGCCGACGAGGCTTCGCTGAAATGGGAGCAGCAGTACCGGGCTCTGCGGCCGTAAGGCACCATCATCATGTTGGAGGGCAGGGTTCATGTCCCAGGGTCCACTTCGCGCGCCGTATGTGGTCGTAGACGACTTCATGCCGCCGACAGTTGCGCTTGAGATGAGAGCGACTGCCGAGATGCATTTGGGCAATCCGTACCAGCACTCAGTGAAGACGCATGCGAACTGGGACTATTGGTACGTGCCTGGCTTGTACACCTACCTTCGGACGGATCCCGCCAAGGTGCTCGGTGCTCGATTGACGGCCGCATTCCGAAACCGCCTCGCGCAGTGGACCGCGGCGACATTCGGCCATCTTCCCGTCGAACAGTGCTACCTCAGCCTCTATATCAACGGTTGCCGGCAATCTCAGCATAACGATGCCGCAAATGGACGGTTCGGATACGTCTACTCGTTGACAAAAGACGACAGGAGAACCATCGGAGGGGAGACATTGATCTGGAACGAAGAAGACTACTTCGAATCCAGAATGCATCAGCCTGCGTGGGGTCCCGCGTTCTATGAGTCGATCGCGCCGCAGTTCAACCGATTGCTCGTATTCGACGACCGCATGCCGCACGCCGTTCAACTGGTGGAGGGCAATATGAACCCGATCGAGGGACGGCTTGTCATTCACGGTCACATCCAGGAAGCAGGACCTATTATTTCTGGACCGCTTCCTCGTGAGGCCGTCCTGGCTGTCGCAGATGAGTTAGTCGAAACATTCTCCTCAGAGCTGGGCAGCTCAGCACGCATGTATCGCGGGCCGGCCACAGTCCGATTCACCGTGCATTCAGAAGGTACAGTTACGGCAGCGGAGTTGATTCTCGACCGCGTCAAGCGACTCAGAGGGCAGGGCCCATCAGCAGCTGAGATGCTAACTGTTCTCGTCGATAAGGTTACACATTTGCAGTTTCAACCTGCCAACGAGCACACCAACATCATCCTGCCATTCGCATTTGACTAGCAGGACCGCGAGCGAATCTCGTGAATCTCTTGGGAACAGAGGTATACTGATTTCTCCGTCGTTTTCTTTAGCTTGACAGCCTTCGGCCAGTGTGGTAGCCTCTGCTGGCGCTTGACGTTGCTCATCCGTGCAGCAGCGCTCAAGTCACCACACCACCGGCATTTCCGGCCATCAGTTTGAGGAGGGCGGCGCTCATGGCCAAGATTCGTGACGTTATGATAGTTAGCTTGCCTGCCGAGTGGCAAGGTAGGGGAATCGTCTTCGGCTCGGCCTCAAGCGGCGACGGCCCGCCTCCCCCCGGACCACCCGAGGCCCCCCTGCGAGATTGGGACATTTTCGAGTTGCGCATGATGGCGCAAATTCTTCTCGCTCGTCTGGGCGGGCCAGTCGCCCTCGGCGATATGGAACCTCGGAGCCTGAGGGAGATCGACGAACTGGAGGGCAGGCTGTCGGCGGCCCTGGAAGAGTTGCAGGCTGCCCGCACCGCGATGGAAGAGGCGTAAGAGCGCCCTTCCGGACGCCACAGCGGACCATTGGCAGAGGATCCAGTCCAGAGGTCTCAGTCGCTGCTTCCTCTTGTGGCCTACCGGCTCGAGGGCAGCGCCGCAATTGAGCTGGTGACTGCTCCGAGGAAGCGACCATGGATGGACTCGCGTGCTGGTCGTAGGGCGTACTTTTGCTTGCCCATGGTCCTCGCCAATCAGGCGGGCTGGTTGATGCTCAACAGCCATTCGTTCAAGGTTCGCTGGACAGGCGGGGACGGAGCCGATGCTCTGGAGATCTTCTACCTGACGGGGGGCAGGCCGTTCCCTGCGATCAGCAGTTTCGGGAACGGCATACTGACGTTTCAGGTGCCGTACGTATTTCGGACGCCGCCCGGATACAACCTTCTCGTACGTGGTCCCGCAAATTGTCCGAAGGATGGCGCATCTCCGTTGGAAGGCCTGGTCGAGACCGACTGGTCAAGCGCGACCTTCACCATGAACTGGCAGATGACCCGCGCAAACCACACGGTATTGTTCGAAGAGCACGAGCCCATCGGGATGATCGTTCCTCAGCGCCGGGGCAGCATCGAGCAGTTTCGGCCGGAGATCAGACCGATCGACTCCGATCACGACCTGTCGGCCAAGCATGCGGAGTGGGCGCGTAGCCGGCGCAACTTTATCGGCGCAATCCGCACACATCCGGTGGATGTGGACCCCAGCGGCTTGTGGCAGGGTCACTACTTCCGTGGCACCTCCGTTGATGGCAGCGAGGCTCCGGAGCACCAAAGGTTGCTCCGAATACTGCCCTTCTCCGACGCCATTGCTGAGGGTGGTCGTTCTGACGAGCCCTAGTACCGCCGCAAATTGAGCAGAGGAGAGGTCGCCGGCCGTTCATTCCTCGATTTACTGAGGATGTAGCGCAGGCGGTGGCCAAAGCCAAACCGGCTGGATCCCACCTCGGCTCGCTCGAAGCCCGGGGTTCGGACCGGTGGGTGGCGCAAGAGCTTCGTGAGCGAGCCGTAAGGACGCAGTGGGATGCATATCACCGTCGAGGCTATGGAGGAAGCCGGATAGCCTCAGAGAGGATCTCATGGGCCCGTAGTTAGCGCGGAACCACGCACGCGGCTCGGTTGGACCCGTGAGACACTGCGCCGCAGCTTGTGCCACATCGTCTTCATTGTCGAAAAAGGCGCCGGTCGACTGGTTGACATACTTCCAGCCTCCCAATATGTCCCGGTTGACGAGAATGGAGACGTTCATGCAAAGGGCCTCCGCGAGGAGACGAGGAGAGGCGTCCATCAGGCTGGGAACAAACACGATGCGAGAGCGACCGATGTACTCGAGCGCTGTTCGTCGAGGCACATCGCCCACGATCGTGAGGTTGCGATGAAAGGGAAGGTCCAAGATCTGCCAGCGGCCCAGGAGAAGTCCGTTCAGGCTCAGGTCGTTGCACAGGCGGTGGAGACACGCCTTGGCAAGGGGCCAGTTCTTCGTCATCTCGGTCCAATGCCCCGGAAGGCAGACGTACATGAAATCGAAGTCCTTCTTTGGGGCGCTGGTCCCACAGATAGTTTGTGGTGAGACGGTCCGATAGTCCACGAAATCGGACTCGCTGATCAGTGCCTTGGGTGATGCCGGTGAGATGTAGTCATCGGGCTGGCGAAAGCAGTGGCACCAACCGTCACAGAGCCGCCCGTAGTCCTTGACCAAGCCGTCTTTGACGGCCGGAAAGGTCACATGGCTGCTAAAGCCAACCATGCGAAACGTGCGTCGGAGCTCATCGTAGATATCCAGGTCGGCCTGCTGCCTGAGCGGGCCGGTCAGTCCGCACCAGCCACCGTCTCGCCCATACGTGTCGACGATACCCAAGAAGGGCCACACCCGGCGACGTGTCAAAGCGACCTGGACTCGACGGGAGCGGAGGGTCGCAGACGAGCGCGCCGCCGTAGCAGGACGTCCGGTGGAGAGCGGACACTCATCAGCGCTGTGCGTGGTCGGCCCTTTGACCGGGCATCGGGTCATACTGACAGACGACTATACTTCTCTGGTTGGTTTGGGGCCTTCCGAGCGTCCTCAGCCCAGAGCGCCGAGGCCAACGCCGCTGCGGAAGTCGAGGATGAGGTAGGGAGGGGCCGTCAATGGAGAGAGACTGGAGAAACATACTGCTCCGGCACTACAGCCCCGAGCCGATGTTGCGTGTTGCCGAGCACGACGTGCGTCGAGCCTCCTTACCGGTCATCGATGCGCACAATCACCTCGGCCGACGCACGGAGACTTCGTCGCAGGTCGACGGCACCACTGGGAGTCGCTGGGCGGTTGAGGACGTCGGGAAGTTGGTGGCCCATATGGACGAAGGCAATGTCGAAACGATTGTCAATCTCGACGGCTACTGGGGTGACACCCTCGAAGCGAACCTCGATCGGTACGACCGATCCCATCCTGGTCGGTTTGTGACGTTCTGTCGATTGGACTGGCAGGAGTGTAGGCAGTCCGGCTGGCCGGGCCGGCTGGCGAGGAGCCTTCGGGACTCAGCATCTCGGGGTGCATGCGGACTCAAGGTGTGGAAGAACTTGGGCTTGTGGGTCCGTGACGAGAACGGGTCGGTCGTACTGCCTGACGACGATCGGATCGCCCCGGTCTGGGAGGTGGCGAGGGAGGCTTATCTGCCCGTGCTGATCCACGTTGCCGACCCGCCGGCGTTCTTCGAGCCGCTGACCGAGCACAACGAGCGACTGGAAGAGCTGCTCGTCCACCCTGAATGGCACTTTGCCGACCCCAGATTCCCACGGTTCGCGAAATTGCTCGACGCCCTCGAAAGGCTCGTTGCCACGAATCCGGAGGTCACCTTCATCGGAGCTCACGTCGGCGGCAACGCTGAAGATCTGGCCTGGGTGGCCCGGATGCTGGACGCCTATCCCAATTTCTATGTAGATGTGGCAGCGCGTCTAGCCGACCTCGGACGACAGCCACGGGCGACCAGACGGCTGGTCCTGGCCCATCCGACGCGGGTCCTGTTCGGCACGGATGCCTCACCTCCGACAAATGATGCCTTCGCTCGACACTTTCGGTTCTTCGAGACCGACGACGAGTGCTTCTCCTGCACGGGGACCAGCCCGCCGGGCAGCGTGCGTTGGACCATTTCGGGCATCGACCTCCCAGCCCATGTGCTCGCCGACATCTATGGGAGGAACGCCAGGCGCATCATTCCGGTCCTGCGGGCAACCTGAGACGCTGATGACACTGTCGCAGATCGCCGGGTCCGAGGGCGCTTATCGGCAACCAGCGTGCTTGCTCGAATGGAGGCTGAGCCCCCGGCGTGGGAGGGCAGGTTGGTCATGCCGAAGACAACAGGCGTGGTAGCCTTCCGAGCGGGGATGCGCGGCTTCACGATCAGCACCCGGCCGGCCTGCTTGCTGGCACGCTGCTGTAGCCCGCAATCCGGATTGAGTCTGTCCCGGTCACGGGAAGGACCAGTCCGACGACGGGTGCTTGCTGGAGTTGCTGCACCCCTCGCGGCACCTCGGGGACACCCTCGGCAGCGCCCTTGATCGGCTTGGTGGGCGACCCGCCTCTTCGGCGCCCTTACTCCTGGCCCGCGACCTTGCGGCGGACCGATCCGGAACATGCGATCGGTCTCCGGGCTGCTGCGCCTGATCAGGCGTACGTTGGTGTGGTGGGCAATGTAAAGGACCCGGTCGTCGACCTGGTGCTACGCGAGGAACCGCCCGTGAAGCCGGGTTGCCGGTCTGCTCGGAGAGGGAGGACACAGATTGATCAGTCGCACCACCGGTTCGGCCAGCGTCGTGCCGGAACTGGTCTACCCCGACGTCGACCAAGCCGTGGTCTGGCTGCGAGACACCTTCGGTTTTATCGAGCTGTGGCGCGCGGGCCGGCACCGCGCCCGGCTGGCTTTCGGCAACGGCGTGATCATCCTGGCCGATGCCGACCCGCAGTACGGCCGGGGTGCGCCGGAGGGTGGTGAGTTGCGAAGTCATTCCGTGATGATCAAGGTTGGCGACGTTGACGCCCACCATGAGCGCGCCCTGCAGCGGGGCGCACGCATCCTGAGTCCACCGACGGACTACCCCTACGGGGAGCGGCAATACTCCGTTGAGGATCTGGCTGGCCACCACTGGACCTTCACCGAGACGATCGCGGACCTTGCCCCCGAGGACTGGGGCGGAACATCGATCACATTCGGCGGCAACCTGCCAACCCGCCAGTGATGGCGCTAAGGCCCGGGCCCGTCGCCGACGTTTCACAGGGGGCGGCGTGACGTGCATGCCAGCCTGCGGCTGCGCAACGCACCCTCACCGGCGTTGTGCACGGGTACAGGGGAGCAGTGCGAGGGCCGGATTGAACAGTCTGGCTACCTGGTCCCGCTCTGGCACCAGCGCGGCCCCCACGACGCGATTCCTAGGTGTGACGACCGGGGACGTTGTCCCTGTCGTGTCGGGTTGGGGTGATCCACCGATGATGTGAGCCCTCCTGCGAGTTTGTGGGTCTTCCACGACGCACAGCTCGCAAGGCAGCGCCACCTAAAATCTATTAACACACCCCCAAGCACACACAGACACGAATGTCACACATAGGCGCCGTAGCTCAGTCCTCGATTTGCCCCGTTCCTATTCGCTGCAGGCCAGCACGCATGGCCGACAGCTGCTCAGGCGAATGCCCGACCCAGTCGTCAAGCTCGCCTACAACGCGCAGCGGCTCGCGGCTACGGAACGACTGCGTCGGATTCCCAGGGAACTTTCTGTCGGTGAGATTGGGGTCGTCTTCGAACTCGCCTGTCGGCTCGACAAGGTAGATTCGCCCGGGGCCCTCACCAGAGGCGAGTTCGGCTCCCCAGGTCGCGGCGTCGAGCGTGGCGGTGAAGTAGACGTAGTTCATCATCCGGCCCCCTTCGAAGTTGGACTCACGACCGGAGACCAGCATCTCCCCCACGGCAAGGTCCGCCTTGGTTCCGTGCAAGTACACGCCAGGTTCGTACACCTCGAAGGGTACTGGCTCTCGCTTGTCGCTCACGACTGCGACGCTACCCCAGCGACAACGCGGTAACGATCTCGGCCGCTACCTCCGGGCTCCGTAGGGAGGGAAGTCGCATATCGCCCTGACCGGCGTATGTCCCTCGCGTTTGCCCACGTCTGGTACAGCCGACGCAAACTATGGAACCCGGAACACCGTTGGCGGGGGGCGGTCCCAGAACGTCAGCCCATTTTCACGGCGGCGGTGAACTGAACCTCAATGCGCCGCCACTGCTCGTCGGTCGGCACCTCGAGGTAGTGCAGTGCGATCTGGCTGAGCACACACGGAGCGGTGGTCACGCCAAGAGGTTCCACTCGACACCCAATTCGCCGCGGGCAAGATAACGACGTTCGCTCCCTGATCGAGCCCCCAGAACTGCGCGAGTTCTGCTGGCTCGGTGAAACACCGCCACACCAGCTAGCAAGGCGCGGGGAAGGCCCGTCGGTAGACAAGCTCGTCGACGCTCACGGCTCGCGCCGGCGAGTACCCCCCGACTGGGCCGTGGGTGGACATCACTCGATCCCCGAAACTACAGCTACAACCACACAGCATGACACAGCCACCGGAGAACCAGCTCAGGCGAGGCTGCTTTGGGTTATGAGAACGATACGGGACCGCTGGCGACAACGTTTTCCAGTTCCGCCACAGTTTGCTGCCCGCACGTGCCGTTCGCCTTGCGGTTGAGGGCGACCTTACCGCTGAGGGTGTAAGACCCGGATCCTTTGATTCCTTGGTAGGCGCCGTACCCATGATTGATTGTGTAGTCACCCGTCCCGGAAATCCTGGCGACGCAGGTCTTAGGGTTCAGGTTGAAGTTGAACGTCCCACCTGGATGATGAATGCTAAATGCTCCGTCGGGGAACACTGCTAGATCCGTAACTTTGCCTTGGTAGTCCGTGCCTGCAGCATTGAATACTCCGCGGGCGAAGATCGGGCCAGGGCCAGTCTGGGATGTGAACGTCAGCTGGAAGTGCTCCGTGCCACTGGCGGGGCTTGCGGAGGCCATTGACGGCATGGCGACAATCCCGGCAGCGACCAGCGCTCCGAGCGCGGCCAATCGTATCTTCATATCGGTTTCCCCTTCCCGTAACCATCTATCCAACTGTCTCGGACGCTATCCGGTTCGATTTCGGCGCGCAATGACCGAGTTGCCTGCTAATCGCAATACGTCGACTGACGGTCACCCGGCGAAGTCAAAGCGGCACTGTGAGCGGCGACGGGCGCCTTACCCAGCAACCTGCGCCAAGATTCGGTCACCGAGGCGCTCGGCCCCAGGCCGGCAAAGGCTGTGATACGGATGCTTCTTTCGGCGTCCGTCGTTTTCGCCGCTGGGCAAGGGGATGTCCCCAGTGCCCGTAGCGTGGTTGGCAGCCGGGCTCTATGCTGCGGTTCGGGCATCTCAATGGTGACGGAGGTGGGTGCAGATGGTGTCTTTTCGCTTCGTCAAGGCGATGTGCCGTCTGGCCGTACCGCCGGTTGTGGTGTTGGCCATGCTTGTCCCAGCCGGTCCGGCCAGCGCCGCGTCACTGACTCTGACGAGAAGCTATACCCGGCCGACGGGGACCTCGGGGCAGGGACTGGCCACACTGAGCGCAGCCAGCGGCTCGACCTCCATCGTCTATCGGGGGAGCTGGTCGATCCCGCTGCGGCTGCTGTTGCAGGGATGGCAGCACGTCGGCGACCCCGGCGCCGGGGGAACACCGCGAAACTATCTGTTCGACGCCTATCAGGGATCGACCAGCGCCGCGTCGAAGATGTTCGAAGTCACTACACCGACCGGTCAGCACTACGACTTCGTGCACCGGCTCGTGCCTGCGGCCTACTTTCCGGGCTTCGGGCCAGCGGAAGAGAACAACAACTCCTTCGCAGCAATCACTCCGGACGGTCAGTTGCTGGTGTCGGGCGAGTGGGGGACCATGAGCCGCTTGCTGGTGTTTCCTGCACCCGTGCTCAACCCGGCCTACCCGCCTGCCAGGTCAGGCTTGAATCTTCCCCTCGTCGGCTACATCAACCTGACCTCACCTTTGCAGAACGTGCAGGGCTGCGACTTCCAGTCCGCCAAAATCCTGTTGTGCTCCAGTGATGGAACCAAGCAGGTCCTGCAGATCAGCCTGGACCAGCCCGTGAGCAGCGGTGACAACACCGGCCACGTCGCCGTCCTTGCCCCTCTGCCCCTGAAGAGCATTTGCTCGGGTACTTTCGAGGCCGAGGGCATCGACTACTACAACTCGCGGGTCCACGTTGAGGTCATTCCGCCCTGGCCGTGCTCGATTTTCACGGCCGTCTACGTCTACAACTACGCCTGACAGTTCGAACACCGTCTACGCGATCACCGGTAGCCAGGCCGGGCTCACCGGCCTCGGGCGGCCTCGATCTCGGGTGCCCTGACTCTCAAGTGCTCTTCGGACCGTCGCCCCGAATGGTGCCGTGCAGTGGCGCGCAGAATCACTATCACAGGTCCGTCTCGACCCCTATCGGCGCGGGCCGAGCAAGCGTATACACCTCGTCCACGTCTCGTGAGTAGTACTAAACATCCGCAAGCCATGAGTTGCCCGGACATCCTGGCTGAGCCGCGCCGGCCACGCCTGCTAGGGAAGTAGTCGGGCTGGCCAGAACAACGGTAATCGGACCTTCAGCCGGCTTACCGGGGCAGGCCGCCCCCACGTTCTGGGCTGACATTCTGGGGCACCCCTCGGCCCGGTCAACGCGACCCGGAGCAGAAATATCCGTCTGATTGAGTATCCACCATGACGGTATGGCTTGTTCGTACCGTCGAGAGATCCTGTCGGGTGGCTCTCGAACCGTCTGCCGTCCTTTTGGTTCTGGCTTCCGAAGGAGGTGTCATCCCGTCGGGTCTCGCCGTGGTGTGGCTCGAAAGAGGCGCGAGCTCCGACATCTGAAATCAGACATGCCCCCACGGTCTGCCCTGGCTGGACGTGACGGAAGGAGAACCGATGGTGGCAGTGATGATCGGCATCGACCCCCACGAGGGGTCCCACACTGCAGCCGCGATCGACCCGGCCGAGGTCGGGCTCGGGCAGGTGCGGGTCCGGGCCGGGGCCGAGCAACTCGAGCGGCTGCTGGCCTGGGCCGATCGCTGGCCGGAGCGCAGCTGGGCGGTGGAGAACGCCGGCGGGCTGGGTTACCTGCTGGCCCAGCAGTTGATCGCCGCGGGTGAGCGGGTCTTGGACGTCCCGCCCAAGCTGGCCGCCCGGGTTCGGTTGCTCAACAGTGGGGACACGAACAAGAACGACCCCAACGATGCCCGCTCGGTCGCCATCGCCGCGCTGCGCTCCCCGGCCGTGCGGCCGGTGGCGGCCGAGGACCACACGGCGGTGATGAAGCTGTGGGCCAAGCGCCACCGGGGACTTCAGGCCGTCCGCACCCAGGTGGTCTGCCGGCTGCACGCCGTGCTGTGCGATCTCACCCCCGGCGGCGTCCGCACGCGGATCAGCGCCAATATGGCCGTGCGGCTGGTGGAGGACTTCCAGCCCCAAGGGGCGGTCGCCCAGGCCCGCTACGAGCTGGCCTGCGACTACGTCGTCGACCTGCTTAAAGTCGACCAGCAGATCCGCCAGGCCAACCGCCACATCGCCACCGCTGTCAAGGCGTCAGGCACGACCACGACCAAGATCTTCGGGGTGGGCCCCTACGTGGCCGCCACCGTCAAGGGCGAGGTCGGTGACATCTCCCGGTTCAAGAGCCGGGACCACTTCGCCGCCTACAACGGCACCGCCCCCGTCGAGGCATCCTCGGGGCCCCGCAAGGTGTACCGGCTCTCCCGCAAGGGAAACCGGCGGCTCAACCATGCCATCCACATGGCTGCCGTCACCCAGGTCAGCCACCTCCACAGCCCCGGGCGGGCTTACTACGACCGCAAGATCGCCGAGGGCAAGACCGGCAAAGAAGCTCTCCGATCACTCAAACGGCGCATCAGCGACGTCATCTACGCCGCCCTGGTCGCCGACGCCCACCTCCGAACCCAGGCGGGCCCGGGAGGGCAAACGGGGAACGTCTCTGACTCCAGCGCGGCCGGCTCACACCCCGCGACACCGGCTCTTCGGACCAGCCACTCCCGGACCCGAACCAAGCCTACGACCCGCCGGCAGCCCACCCCCCGCACCGCCAGCAACAGCCGCAAGAAATCCCGACTGGCCTCTTGACACGCAAAGAGGACTCGATCGGCGCTCGTGAGGACAAGTTTGATGCCGGTTCGGGACAAGCCAGTGAACCAATAGGTCTTCGTGCGATTACCGTTTCTCGTGGCGCTGGACTCTCAGCAGGCGTCGTGCCGGTAAGTGCCGTCTACTCGTTTTCGTACGGGTTGGCCTTCATTTATGGGTCTCCGGCAGATGGGACAGATTTGGCCGCCGCCGCCGCGTAGGTCGTTGGTGTTCATGTCGATGTTGGGATCCTGGGCGTGCTCAGCGGCGTATTTGGCTGCTTCGATGGCGCTGCCGTCGTCCGTAATCATCTCGCCCGCAGAAGTGTCCCTTCAGCCGATCGCCGACACCACGGGCGCAGAGATCCGCTGGTTCGGGGTCAACGGCCCTAGATCCGACGCCGAGATCCTCTCAAGGGAGGGAAGGGAGTGGCGGGTGGTCTTCATGACCGACACCGCCCAGCGAGTGACGGAACTGTGGATGTTCGAGCGGCCTGAGCCCTTCCAGGGCGTGAGGGAGAGCCATCGTCGTCGACGGTAGTGTCAGTGCGGGCAAGTCGACCCTCATGCAGCGGTTCGCTGACGGTGAGGGCACGCCCCGGGTCGTCTTCGACGAGGTCAACTTCGGGCGTATCCATACCAACCACCGGATCTGGCCGGAAAGCCGCGGTCCCCTCTTTCGCGGATTCTTGGGCCGGGATAGCCGCCCTGGCCGCCGAGGGCAACCAGGTCATGATGCCCAGCAGTGGCCTGCCTCAGAAGATGTTCCTCGACGTACTGGACTCCGTTCCAACCATCTATGTGGCACTGGTTTGTCCGCTTCCGGTGCTTCTGGACCGCAATCGAGGCCGAGAGGGTCGCTGGGCTGGCCTGGCAGAAAGCTCCTGGGCCGACTTCGCCAAAAATGATTGGCACTACGACTTGGTCTTGGACTCCGACGCCCTCAGCCCTGACGTTCTCGTCGCGGAGCTGCGTACGGCGCTCAGTCGCATCGCGTAGGCGCTGACGAGGGCCATCAGTTGACCGTCGTCGCGCCGCATGGTGTGCTCACAGGTCAGGTCCGCCCCAGCCCGACTGTCGGCGTGAGGTGACCCCACGTCCCCGAGCCGTCGGGAACCTGTCCCGTCAATCCCCCCTATCGCTGGTCGCGGGCGTGGATAGCGACGCCGGTGGAGGTCTCCGCCAGGGACGCGAAATCGCCGATTGGGCCCATCGGCCGAACCGTCAAGCGCGGCGACGGCAGAGCCCGACGCCCAACCGACCCTCCGCACGAAACATCACGAGGTATAGCTGCGAGCACTCAACCGCCCTGAACGCCGAACGGGTGTTGGAGACTATTCGAGCATCGAATATGGGCTCCTACCGGCATGGATGGGGTGAGTGGCCAGGCGACCTGCGAGAACGCGGGGTCGAATCGGGCGAGTCTGTCTTTCCTGCAACGATTGGACGGCCTTGGAACGGAGCCAGTTCTTGCCGTATGTCACGTTGTCGTGCGTGGCGGTGGAGCTGGTGTCAGGACCCGAGATCGGGAGGCGGCTGGGGGTGAGTCGCGAGGCCCTCCGACTGTGGCGGCGGGCTAGTCAGTATGGAACGGTCGGCTCCTTCCCGTATGTGCCAACTTCCGCCTCATGGTGGCTGACCCATGCAGAGCTGCGGAACAGTCGGCTTGACGGGCCAGATCGCCGGGATGGTCGAGACGGCCCGGTCGGTGGGCGCCTCCCGACCGGGCTCTGCGGGCCAGTCAAGGTGGTCGGAGAGTTCGATCTGACAGAGTTCGGCGGCACGCTTGGATATCAGCCCGGGGGAAGGTTCTCGCAGTGGACTCGGGATTAGCGGTCTGCGAGATGCCGAACGAGGCGTCGCAGATTTCGGACGGCGGCTAGGCCTATGACCGAAGAACCAGGGACGAGCGCCCAGCCTCGTGGTCGCTGCTGGGGCCACAACTTCTCCCGGCCGGGAAAGGCAGGCTGCCGGGTTCTATAGTGATGCCCCGAACCCGTTACGGTGGAGGGCGACCGATTTGGATCGACGAGACGATCGGTGAGAGTGCGAAATGGCATACGCAGCCGGCGACTGGAGGAGTCATGTACTACAACGGCGAATTCGTACACGGCCCATCCTGGTGGATTGGGGACTTGCGCGGCCAAGACTATTTGGATGACCGATATCGGATCGGCCAGGCACTTAAGCGGCATCCAGGGTTGGCTGGCAAGCTTGAGCTTCCTTCTTGGTACGACCAAGATTGGTGGGCCAGTAAGACGAATATGGCGGTTCTGTGGGAACTCCTGCATCAATGTCAGAACTGGTCCTACCTGATCGAGGAGTGGCGAGAGAAAGACCACATGGGTGAATGGCTCCATTCGGCACGCGTGGAGATGGAGGACCTGGTTGTGTTCGCCGAGAATCAGGAAAAGGCAAAACAGCTGGAAGAATCAGGGCAGAAAGGCGAATCGGCCCAGGCGACTTCGGGGTTGGGTTCGGACGCTCAGCCTGCAAGAGACGACGCTCGGCGAGGCCCCACCGGCCCGCAAGCCGTCCCCTTTCCGAAAGGGTTCGGACGCTCAGCCTGCAAGAGACGACGCCGGCGAGGCCGCACCGGCCCGCAAGCCGTCCCCTTTCGGCTAGAGATCTCCGTGACAACACTCAGCACCACCCACCCGCTCGGACCTACTGGGTCGGCTCCTATCGAGCGGTCATTGTGGGTCAGGCTACTTTGTGTGGGTTTTCGCGTCTTCTCATGGCGGAGTCGCGGTGCTCGTGGTTGCGGCGGCGGATGTAGGCTTTGGGGGCTTTGTTGAATTCGTCCCAGTTGTGCGCCGGCCGGACCGGGGCCCCTCCGGGGTGGTCTGGCGGGAGGCGGGGCAGTCGGGGGTACGGGGCTGGAGGCTCGCTGTCACGAAGATGGCACAATCCGATGACCGCAGGGCATACGGAAACCGTCTGATTGAGTATCCACCATGACGGTATGGCTTGTTCGTACCGTCGAGAGATCCTGTCGGGTGGCTCTCGAACCGTCTGCCGTCCTTTTGGTTCTGGCTTCCGAACGAGGTGTCATCCCGTCGGGTCTCGCCGTGGTGTGGCTCGAAAGAGGCGCGAGCTCCGACATCTGAAATCAGACATGCCCCCACGGTCTGCCCTGGCTGGACGTGACGGAAGGAGAACCGATGGTGGCAGTGATGATCGGCATCGACCCCCACAAGGGGTCCCACACTGCAGCCGCGATCGACCCGGCCGAGGTCGGGCTCGGGCAGGTGCGGGTCCGGGCCGGGGCCGAGCAACTCGAGCGGCTGCTGGCCTGGGCCGATCGCTGGCCGGAGCGCAGCTGGGCGGTGGAGAACGCCGGCGGGCTGGGTTACCTGCTGGCCCAGCAGTTGATCGCCGCGGGTGAGCGGGTCTTGGACGTCCCGCCCAAGCTGGCCGCCCGGGTTCGGTTGCTCAACAGTGGGGACACGAACAAGAACGACCCCAACGATGCCCGCTCGGTCGCCATCGCCGCGCTGCGCTCCCCGGCCGTGCGGCCGGTGGCGGCCGAGGACCACACGGCGGTGATGAAGCTGTGGGCCAAGCGCCACCGGGAACTTCAGGCCGTCCGCACCCAGGTGGTCTGCCGGCTGCACGCCGTGCTGTGCGATCTCACCCCCGGCGGCGTCCGCACGCGGATCAGCGCCAATATGGCCGTGCGGCTGGTGGAGGACTTCCAGCCCCAAGGGGCGGTCGCCCAGGCCCGCTACGAGCTGGCCTGCGACTACGTCGTCGACCTGCTCAAAGTCGACCAGCAGATCCGCCAGGCCAACCGCCACATCGCCACCGCTGTCAAGGCGTCAGGCACGACCACGACCAAGATCTTCGGGGTGGGCCCCTACGTGGCCGCCACCGTCAAGGGCGAGGTCGGTGACATCTCCCGGTTCAAGAGCCGGGACCACTTCGCCGCCTACAACGGCACCGCCCCCGTCGAGGCATCCTCGGGGCCCCGCAAGGTGTACCGGCTCTCCCGCAAGGGAAACCGGCGGCTCAACCATGCCATCCACATGGCTGCCGTCACCCAGGTCAGCCACCTCCACAGCCCCGGGCGGGCTTACTACGACCGCAAGATCGCCGAGGGCAAGACCGGCAAAGAAGCTCTCCGATCACTCAAACGGCGCATCAGCGACGTCATCTACGCCGCCCTGGTCGCCGACGCCCACCTCCGAACCCAGGCGGGCCCGGGAGGGCAAACGGGGAACGTCTCTGACTCCAGCGCGGCCGGCTCACACCCCGCGACACCGGCTCTTCGGACCAGCCACTCCCGGACCCGAACCAAGCCTACGACCCGCCGGCAGCCCACCCCCCGCACCGCCAGCAACAGCCGCAAGAAATCCCGACTGGCCTCTTGACACGCAAAGAGGACTCGATCTGCTCGCCTTCCTACGCCTACCAGACCCCCGTTGGGTTGGTCCCAGATGAACTAATCGGGGCCGAGAGCCGCATCTCTAGGGAAGGCCATTCAAGGGTCGCCCGTGAAGCATGGTCTCGTAGCGGCGGAGGTAACGAACGCCACGCCCGTCGTCAGCCCAGTGGTAGTAAGGGAAGTCCGCCACCCACCATTCCCCGCAGATCGGACAGAGGTACTCCTCCTTCGGTCCACTCTCGCGAGGGTCCTTGTCCAAGGGCCGAAGGCGTTGGATGCGGACGGAGGCTGCCTCTCCGACATACTCGTGAGCATCAGCGAGGCAGTCGCAGGGTTCGAGGACCCAGGCCGCCTCGGCGAAGATGAACTGAGCGCAGGCATCAGCAGGATGTCGGTAGGTCCGACGGTTCTTCTTCTCCCGGTCGAAGAAACCGACTTCGGTGCCGTCGAGGTATGGGCTGGGGCTGGATCGCTTGTCGTAGGAGTAGATCTGCCAGTCGTCGACGAGGGAGGGATCATCACCCAACCGCATCCGCACCAGGTCGATCACGAAGTGGTCATCGGTCAGATCCGGCGCGGCGGCGATCAGCAGATCGCAGATTGATCGGTGTCCGCCGCGAAGATCTCGCGGTATTCGGCATAGAGGATCAGGCCATCCAGGGGTCGGCACATCGTCCACGCCCAACATCTTGGCGGGTCATCGCCAGGGAGGCACCGAACATCCCATCCCGCTGGTCCGAGACTGCAGCAGCCGCATCGCGAGGCGACGCCGTGATTCGGTGTTCTCGCCCACCGCAGTGACGGCGAGGCGCCCGCCCGGTACGCAGCAAGCCCCAAGGACGGGCGGCGGGGCGGCCTAGGATCGACCCATGGCCGAGACCCCCGGCTCGACGCTGCAGCGCCTCGCCGCCGCCACCGGCGGCGTCGTCACCCTGGCCAACCTCCTCGACGTGGTCGCCCTCGTGGGTGCATGGTGGGCCGGTCCCAGGCTGGGAAGCTGGAAGGGGTACGCCGTCGGCGCCCCCTCGTACTTTGCCGACTTGGCCGACGGCATCATCGCCCGCCGCACCGGCACGGTCACGCGAGTCGGGGAAATCATGGATCACGTCGTCGGCGACAAACCGAAACTCTTCTGGGGCGCGTGGCACATCTGGCGTCTGCGCCTCGCCGACCGACCCCTGATCGCAACCGTCGCCGTCTACAACGTGGCCAATGCCGTAGTCACCGGCTATGACCTGCTCCGCAATGCTGAGCCCGGGGTGTTCCCGGACCGCCGTGCGAAGTGGGCGATGATGACCACCGCCACCGGCATGGGCGTCCAAGTGGCAGCCACGAACGCTGAGCGGACGCACCCCCGACTGGCCCGTGCGTTGCACGTGTGCGGGGCGATCAGCAGCTACGGCGGGGTGGCCCTCTTCGGCATCCCGACAACCGTGGGATACTGGCAGACCGCCCGCAACGGGCCGAGCCGGTGCCGGTGAGCACGGCGTCGCCTTCATGGCGGCATCGGACACGGTCGCCACAGGAGAACGGAGCCCAGGTGCCCGGATCGCCACATCGAGTGTGGAATGCCTTACGGACCAGCATCACGCAGAACGACAGCGCACTCGATTACCGCAGCCCCAGTTCTACGACGGCGGATTCGGCGGTAGGGCGCGTTCTCAGGTGCTCTTGTGCAGGGAGGCGACCTTCGGATGGTGACCGCGGAGGGTGGTAGGAGAGGGTCGTAGCGTCGGTTGCCCTGATAGTCGCCAGGCGTGGCTGCTGCGGCTTGCCAGGTCTCGGCCCGATCCTGGAGGTGCCACGTCACCATGCCCGAAACCATCCCTGACTCCGCGGTGGCGGTCACGACCGTCTTCTCCGACACCGAACGCTTGGCGCTCGGCGGGTTCCTGGCCGGATATAGCGGCCAGACCCGCGACGCCTACAGCTTGGACTTGCGCCAGTTCGCCACCTGGTGCACCTCGCACGGCCTCCGGCTCTTCGACGCCCGCCGGGCCGACATCGAAGCCTTCGGCCGGGCGCTGGAGACCGTCGGCCGGGCCCGGGCCACGGTGTCGCGCCGGTTGTGTACGGTGGCCGGCTTCTACCGCTACGCCGTCGAGGAAGAGCTGCTCGACCATTCCCCGGCGGTACACGTCCGCCGGCGCCGGCTGGACTACGAATCCCACGCCGTCGGCCTTGACGCCCCCTATGGCGTGGCCGCCGATCCCGGCACCCACGTCGCCTGGGTGACCAACCTCGGCGACGGTGGCTTCAGTGTGGGCAGCGTGACCCCCATCGCCGGGAACCCTCCCACGGCCGAGCAACCGATCTCAGTCGGCGACTCACCCGACGCCGACGCCGTCGACCCCGCCAACCACCTCGTCTATGTGGCCAACAAGGAAAGCAACACCGGCTCGGTCATCGACGGCGCCGCCGCCCAACCCTCGGTGATCCATACCATCCCTCTGCCCGGCTACGCCCGCGACCCGCTTTCTGTGGCCGTCGACTCCTCCACCCACACCGTCTATGTGACCAGCAAGGGGGCCGGCACGCCCAACGCCCCCCGCAGTCATTTCCGTGATCCCCGAAGCCGCCAACCAGGTCGAAGCCTACCTCGACGATGCCGGCGGCAACCTCAACGCCGTCCCCCTCGGCGTGGCCGTCGACTCCTCCACCCACACCGTCTATGTGGCCAACTCGGGCCTCGACGCCAACGATGTCGTCATGGTCGACGGATCCGATCCTGCTCACCCCACCCTGACTGCAACCGTCCCCGTGGGATATTCACCCAACGGTGTCGCCGTCGACCCCTCCACCCACAGCGCCCACGTCGCCAACGCCGACGGCACCGTGTCGGTCATCGCCCCGCTCGCCATCACCACCGGGTCGCTGCCCGAAGCAGCCGCCGGCCCCTACACCGCAACCATCCAGGCCACCGGTGGCAGCGCCCCCTACACCTGGTCGGCCACGGGACTGCCCAAATGGCTGTCCATCAACCCCGCCACCGGGGTCACCAGCGGAACCGCCACTACCGGGAACTACCAGATCACCGTCACGGTCACCAGCGCCGACGGCCTTGGGGACGCCACCCGTGTGTTCGCGCTCACCGTGGTCATCGTCAAACAATGCCCGGGATGCCGGGTCTGACCCCGGTAGCTCCAGTCTCGTCCGGGGCAGTAGTTGACCGAACGGTCCCGCCCCAGCCGCGTCCCAGTCTCAGGTCTTTACCAGCGCCTCGGATTCTCCAAGATCAACCCGGGACGACACCTGGATGATCCTGGGGCGGGGCAAGCTCCACCTCGGGCGGCCCCCGATGAACGCCCGCCGCCACGACGACCCCTCGAAGATGATCGCATCGGGGTCCCGGGGGGCGTATACCAGGACCCGGCTGATGGCCGCTGCGGTACGGGCCGCGTTGTCGAGGATGGCCTCCAGCCGCGGATGGGGGGCGAAGGGCTGGCCCTGCACGATGCCGATCCCGGCCCGTCCCGGCTCCAGGGCGGTCGTGGCTCTTCTTGGACGACGGTGTTGGCTACGCGTCCTCGGCGGGCCGCGCCTTGTTACCGGCACGGGGTGCGATGATGGCCCCGGGATTGCCGTAGCTCGTCTTCTTTGCCCTCAAGCTCCGGAGGGCAAGACTCCTTGCTCGAGGACCGGCTTTGAGTCGCCGACGACGGCTTTTCGCCATCCGTGCATCGTGGTGGGTGTGTCGGCCCCGGATTGGAGTCCGCCACTCTCGGTTTGGCGGTCGGCTTGTTCTCGTCCGCGTTAGTGGCCCGTCGACTTTGAAGCATCTGCACAGTTGACACGAAACCGGTATGTCTCTCGCGTGACAGCCGACGCGATCGGACCGGGTGGCTTCTAGCCGCCTCGCTTGGTAGTTCGCTTCGCGGTGGCGGTTCGCTTGGCCGGCGCCCGGCGTTTGGTCACCCCGGCCGCTCGTCTGCTGCCACCCACCACTGGTGTAGCGGCCAGCTGGTTGGGGCTTTTCAGTTTGGCTCGTAGGGCCTCGACCGAAATGGCCTGCACGCTGTAAACCGCCACCGTACCCCGAGAACCCAGATCGACCGAGAGATCCGCGACCGTCTCGCTGTCGTCGGCTTCGACCACCGTGACGAAGTCGAACTGGCCCAAGGTGGCATACTGGGCTAGCACCTTGCAGCCGAAGTCCTCCACCTCTTTGTTCACGCCCAGGACCCGGTCGGGGTTGGCGTGCAGGGTCTGACGGCCCTCGGGGGTCAGGGTGCTGAACAGGATGTAGGTGGGCACAGGTAGTTCCCTCCTGGGGTTCCGCCGCCAGCGCAGCGTTCGATTGGTAGAACCCTACAGGCCGCGAACCGCCCGCGGGTGGGACCATCGCCAGGGTAGAAGGCACTGATCAGGTCATTGCGTGTCGTCTTGTCCGACCTGCGGGTCTGGACGGGATATGACCCCTATTCGGCGCTGGTTAGGTCAGGAATCCGCGTTGGCCAGCCTGTACCCGGCGGGGTTATTCCGTTCTGAGGAGTCCGCTTTTTCGGAACCAGGCGAACAATATGAGACAGGAGGCCGTCAGGCTGCCGATGCCGAAGGCCAGGAAGGCCCACAGCGAGGTGACGTGGTTGACCAGCCAACCGAAGTTCATACCGAAGAAGCCGGTGAGGAAGGACAGGGGCAGGAAGATGGTGGCGATGATGGTCAACTGTTTGGTGGTCTCGTTCTGGCGGACGCTGATGTTGTTCTGATCCACGGAGATCACGGCGATGTTGGCCTGCAGCACCGTGGCCAGCAGGTCCCGTTGGCTGACCACTTCTTCGTTCACCAGCTGGAGATGGTCATTAACATCCCGGAAGAACGGAATGAGCTGTTCGCCGATCTGCGGGTAGACGGCGCGCTCTAAGGCGTCGAGGACGCCCAGGAGGGGATGCACGGCCCGGTAGAAGTCGGTGGCTTCTCGGCGCAGTTTGTAGATGCGTTCGGTGGCGGCCACCGCGCCCCGAAAGACGGTGGCCTCTACTTGTTCGATGTCGTTCTCTAGGCCGGCCACTACCGGGGCGTAGTCGTCGACAATCTTGTCCACGATGGCCCACAGGGCGCCGGCGGGGCCCTCTTGGAGGAGCTCGGGGCGGCGTTCGAGGCGTCGGCGGGCTCCGCGCAGGTCACTGGCGGCACCCTGTCGGACGGTAATCAAAAACCGGGACGACAAGAAGACGGCCACCTCGCCGAAGTCGACCTCTTCGCGGTCATCGACGTAGCGGGCGGTGCGGATGACGGCGAAGAGCGTGTCGCCTTCCTCAAACTGCTCCACCTTGGGCCGCAGATGAAACGCCTGGGCGTCCTCGACGGCCAGGTCGTGCAGCCCGAAGCGGCGCTGCACTTCGCCAAGCTCGTCGGCGTCTGGCTCGAACAGTCCGATCCACACAAAACCGTGCTGGTCGGTTTGGCCGATGATCTCGGTTGCAGCATCGAGGTCAAGAGGTCCTTCCAGCTGGCGGTGGCCGTCACGGTAGTGGGCGCAGTCGACAATCACCCTGGTTCTCCTTCCGTCGATGTCAGGCCTTGTCCATCGACTTCATTGCTTTGCGACCGCCCTCGGGTTTTCGGCGACCGCGTCCCTGATCTCGGCGCCGGTCACAGGCTTATTGGCGCCTGGCGCGGGTCCCGAACGGCGTTAGGCCCGGGGACGGGACTGACCGGACAGCGGCCGGTCATCCTGGGTGACGATGTCCTCGGCGGCCTGCTCGTGGGCGTCGGGGTCGAAACCGACGCCAATACGCTGGTCTGGTCGGCGGCGCTGCTCGTGGGCGAGGTCCCGCAGCATCTCGTCGTCGGCGGGGGTGGGCGGGCACATGGGCAGGGCCCGAGGCCACAGCCGGCGGGCCAGCACCGGGTTGAGCTCCGCCACGTACAGGGTGAGCTTGGCCAGCAGCAGGAGAAAGGCCACCAGGCCGATGACCGCGGCGAACGCCCCGTAGGTGGCGCTGCTGTGCTTGAGCTGATGCTGGACCAGGCCGTCGACGGCGCCGATAGCCCGGCTCAGTTCTCCTGGGGGTTCGCCATACCCAACCCTCTAGCCTCCGGGATGCTCCGGCCGTCTTGTCAGCTCAGGCCGGCCACGCGCCGTAGGCCCGTTCGAACCCTTTGGCCCCGGCCCGGTCGACGGCCGCTTTGACCAGACCGAACACCGCCCCCTGCAATGCCGCGGCCCGCAGTACTTCACGCCAGGTGCGCTGGCGGTCGGTGGCCTTGGGGGCTTCTTTTTCGTGGGCCACCAGCTTCCAGGTCCGTTTGAAGGCGGCGCTGGCCAGCACACCGCCGAGCACTGACACGGCCAGACCCATCGGCAGGTCAATGATCTTCGCTATCACCGCTTCCTCCCCCAGCGCCGTCCGAGCAGCAGGCCAACAACCAAGGCGGCCGCCACCGCCACTCGAAGGGGCCGCTGTCGGCCGAGTCTCCGCAGTGCGTGCCCCCGAGCGGACCTGATCGGGTGTCACGGCCCGAACCTTGGACGCCGTGTCACTGGCCTTGCGCTGCAGCTCGTCGGCGTTCTTCGACACCGTCTCGCGGACACGCTCCTTTACATCGGTCTTGTGGGCCAGGGCCTGGACGGTGTCGGCAGCTCCTGCCGGTCCTGTTCTATTCCGCGCGACTGCGCCTGGGTCTTGAGCCATTCGACATCCTCCTCGGTGCTCTCCACCGCTTCCGCGGGCGCGGGAGGAGTGGCCTGGTTGATCTGACAGCGGCCACAGCGACGCCATACGCCGGCCCCAGCCACGTACACCGAGCCCGACGATCAAAGCCGCCCGCCACACCGCAGTCCCCAGCTGCAACGCCGCGATGAACGAGAGCTGTGACGCAGCCGAACCCGAACGCCGCGAGCAGCCCAGCAGCGCCGAACATCCCCGCCCCAACCCCGGCCCGCTTGCCCTTCTCGGCCATCTCGGCCTTCGCCCCGTCGATCTCATGGTGCGCCCCCGGCGTCATCTCGCGGGCGAGGTCGCTGCCGAGCTCCACCATTGACTTTATCGCCGGGGGACCGCCCCTGCGGGTACCCTCCACCAGGATAGAGGGTCTGAGTTCGCCATGATCTCTGAGCTCCGCTAAACGCCTGTCATTGCCGCTCCGGCACAAAGAAGTGATCCCCATCTCGGCCGTCAGGAACCCATCTCCAGCACGCGCTGACAAGCCCGCTCGACTCCAACCACCCCGCTATGTCGGTTTCCTCATTCCAGACACCAAGGACGCGATGGTCAACAAGGTTGGGTGAGTGTCCGTCGTTTCCTGCACAACGCCACCCTCGCCCTGGCCTAACCGGGCCGCGGCCCCGCTGCCCGCCGAGTTCGTGTCTGGCCGTGGGGGGATCGAGACCCCCGTAGTGAGGGTTGGAGCAAAGGAGCCTCGGATTGGCCATCTCGGGCTTCGCCGGCCGTGCGTAGCCGGGCCGCCACCCGTCGGTCTTGCTGGTTGGGCTCACCACTGGGTTCGGGTTGCCCGGGACCGACGTTGGAAGCTGCGACGACGGCGCTGGGAGTCGAGCTCGGCAGGGCACGCTGGCAGACGAGGAAGCAGAATCGGAGGTGCACAATGGGGCGAATGGAGTTCCCCTCGGGCACGGTCGGACCGTTACCCTTCACCGATATCGAGGAGCAGCATCCGTCTGTGGGAGGCCGACCACGAGGCCATGTACGAAGGGGTACGCCCGCCTTGACCGCATTGTTCCGCGAGCAGATCCAGGTCGCAGGCGGTCACGTGTTGAAGACGGTGGACCAGAGCGATTCAGTGCGGTGTTCACCGACCCGTCCGCCGCGTTGGGGTCGGCGGTGGCTGTCCAGCGGGCTGTCGATTTTAGCAGGTCATGGCCGCCCGGCTCGCCGATCCGGGTGCGGGTGGCGTTGCATTCTGGGGACCTGCATGGAACGCCAGGGCGATTATTTCGGTCCGGTGGTGAACCGGTCGCCGGCCTGCTGGCGGTCGGGCCATGAGTGGTGTGCAGGTTCTGGTGCTGCCGGAGTGACGTACGAGCTGCTGGCCGGCCGACTGCCCGGCGGGATCGGGCTCCGGCATCTGGGTGAGCACCAGTTGAAGGAGCCCTGATCATGTCTGGCCGCGTGTTCCAGGTGACCGGCCCGGGTCTGACCGCGGCGTTCCGGCCCCTTGCGGTCGCCGGGCGAGCCCGCGCTTCGCCGCGACCTGCCATCGGCGGCAACCAGTCTCGATAAGCCGAGCCGGCGAGCTGGCAGAGCTGCGGTCACTGATGTCGGCCAGGGTCGCGGCTGGTCACCGATCACGGGGCCGGGCGGGATCGGCGAGTCCCGTCTGGCGTTGCAGGTGGCGGCCGAAGGCGCTGGATGGCGCC
>CAWHFG010000013.1:0-245262 GCA_963828435.1 uncultured Acidimicrobiaceae bacterium | reverse complement strand
TAGACCGACTTCGTCGGCAACAGCCGGAAGTCCTGGAAGACGCAGCCGATGTTGCGGCGCAGGTACGGGACCTTCCAGGGGGAGAGAGCCCCGACTTCCTTACCAGCCACCCACACCAGCCCGTGGTCCGACTGCTCCTCCTTGGTCACCAGACGGAGGAAAGTGGACTTGCCGGATCCGGATGGGCCGACCAGGAAGACGAACTCGCCCTTCTGAATGTCCACGTGGACGTCCCGCAAGGCGACAGTTGTCCCCTTGTAGGACTTGGTGACGTTCTCAAACTTGATCATGAGGAAAAAGGACAGGATGACGCGGGCTTGCCCGAATCGACCACCCGTCGCCCGCGATGTTAGCCGGGTGGCCGGTCAGCGTGATACCGGGCCGGCACCGGCCCGGCGCCACCGGAGATAGGCCTCCATAAAGGGGTCCAGATCGCCGTCCAGGACGGCCTGCACGTTGCCGGTCTCATAGTCGGTCCGCAGGTCTTTGACCTGCTGGTACGGAGCCAGCACATACGAGCGGATTTGGGCTCCCCATCCCACCAGCGCCTTCGGGCCGGCCATTGCCGACAGCTCGGCATCGCGGGCTTCGCGCTGCAGCTCCGCCAGCTTGGAAGCCAGGATCTGCATGGCCTTGGCCTTGTTCTGATGCTGAGACCGCTCGTTCTGAACGGCCACCACGGTCCCGGTCGGGAGGTGGGTGATCCGGACGGCCGAGTCGGTGACGTTGACGTGCTGGCCGCCGGCGCCCGAGGAACGGTAGGTGTCGATACGCAGGTCCTTCTCGTCGATGTCCACCTCCCCCGCCAGGTCCTCGAAGAACGGAACGACGCTCATCGAGGCGAAGCTGGTCTGGCGGCGGGCCTGGGCATCGAAGGGTGAAATGCGAACCAGGCGGTGGACTCCCCGCTCCGACGCCAGAAGGCCGGTGGCATACCGACCCCGGATGATGAAGCTGGCCGACAGAATGCCCGCTTCCTGGCCTTCGCTGACGTCCTCGATCTCGAACTCGAAACCGCGCCGCTCGGCCCAGCGCTGATACATGCGAACCATCATCTCGGCCCAGTCCTGGGCGTCGGTGCCGCCGTCCTTGGCGTGGATCTCGCAGACGGCGTCGTGTTCATCGTGCTCACCGGTGAAGAGGGACCGCAGCTCGAGGGCATCGAGCTCGGCGCTGGCGCCGGCAACCATCTCCTCCAGCTCGGCGACTACCGAGTCGTCCCCCTCCTCGACCCCCAGCTGGTACAGAGTCTCGGCGTCGGAGATCCGGCCCTGCAAGGCGTCCAGGAGATCGACGTCCGTCTTGGTCTGCCCGTACTCGCGGGTGACGCGCTGGCCAACGTCGGTGTCCGCCCACAGATCGGCGCGCCCCACCTCGGTCTCCAGCTCCCCCAGCCGGGCCCGCAGGGCAACCAGACCCAGGTAGTGCGCAGCCTCGTCCAGGCGACGGCGCAACGCGCTCAACTCGCCTTCCAGATCGCGCACGGTGGTGGGCATCGCTCAGCGCCCGTGGCAGAACTTGAACTTCTTGCCGCTCCCGCAGGGACACGGTTCGTTGCGCCCGACCCGGTCGAACGCCGAATCGCGGACAATCGGCTTGGCGATCTCCTGCGCTTCGGCAGGCGCGGGGCGCGGCCACCTGGCCGGTCGGCTCGGCGGCGAAGACGACCTCCTCCCCGGGGGCGGGGCCGGCCGCCAGCGTCCGCTGCATCCCCGTAGTCCCCTGGACCGGGTCGTCGGAAGCCTGGTACTGGGCGCCGGCCAGACTGTCCTGCTCGTCGGCCGGGACCTGCTGGAGGACTTGCACCTGGGCGTGCATGACGATCTTGACGTAGTCGTCGTCGATCCCGGACATGAGCTGCCCGAACATCTCGTAGCCGTCCCGCTGCCAGGCCACCAGCGGGTCTTGCTGGCCCATGGCCCGCAGGTTGATGCCTTCCCGGAGGTAGTCCATCTCCGACAGGTGCTCGCGCCACTTCTGGTCGATGAGCTGCAGCATCACCTCCCGCTCGAGCGCCCGCATGGTGTCGGTCGGCTCGCCGCCCTCGGGAGCAGGCATGGTGGCCTCGCGCTCCTCGTAGTAGGCGATGGCCTCGCCCGCCAGGTGCTCGTAGACGGCGTTGCTGTCCTCGAGCTCGCCGAGCTCCTCCTTGGTCGCCGTCGAGGGGAAGTAGAGGCGGGTCTCGGTCAACAACCCGTCGAGGTTCCAGTCCTCCCGAAAGTCCGAGCCGGCGCAGTTGGCGGTGATGATGCTGTCGAGGGCGGAGGAGAGCACATCGATGGTGTGGGCGCGCAGGTCCTCACCCTCCATGATCTGGGCCCGGCGGGCGTAGATCACCTTGCGCTGCTCGTTCATGACCTCGTCGTACTTGAGGACGTCCTTGCGGATCTCGGCGTTGCGGGCCTCGACCGTGTTCTGAGCCCGTTCGATGGCTTTTGAGACCATCTTGGAGTCGATGGGCACGTCCTCGGGCAGAGCCCGGCCCATGACCCAGTTCATGGCCCCGGTGGCGAACAGGCGCATCAGCTCGTCCTCGAGGGAGAGGAAAAAGCGGCTCTCGCCCGGATCGCCCTGGCGGCCGGAACGACCCCGGAGCTGGTTGTCGATGCGGCGGGACTCGTGGCGCTCGGAGCCGAGCACGTACAGGCCGCCGAGCTCGCGGATCTTGTCGCCTTCCGCCTGGCACTCCTCCTCGTACTTGACCAGGAGATCCTGGAAGCGACCCTCGCCTTCCTCCGACTCGGGATCGAGCCCGGCGCCCCGGACCTCCTGGGCGGCGAGCAACTCAGGGTTTCCGCCCAGCAGGATGTCGACGCCGCGTCCGGCCATGTTGGTGGCCACGGTGACGGCGTGGAGCCGGCCGGCCTGGGCCACGACCTGGGCCTCCCGGGCATGCTGTTTGGCGTTGAGCACGTGGTGAGGAATACCGCGCCGCTCGAGCATTCCGGACAGGACCTCGGACTTCTCCACCGAGGCGGTACCGACCAGCACCGGCTGGCCTTTGTCGTTGCGCTCGATGATGTCCTCGACGACGGCATCGAACTTGGCCTGCTCGGTCTTGTAGATCAAATCCTGCTCGTCGGCGCGGACCATTGGCATGTTGGTCGGGATGGGCACGACCGGCAGGTTGTAGGTGCTGGCGAACTCGGACGCTTCCGTTTCGGCCGTTCCGGTCATGCCGGCGAGCTTGTCGTAGAGGCGAAAATAGTTCTGGAGGGTGACGGTCGCCCAGGTGTGGTTTTCCTCTTTGATGGAAACCCGCTCTTTGGCTTCTACGGCCTGGTGCAGACCGTCGGACCAGCGCCGGCCCTCCAGGATCCGCCCGGTGAACTCGTCAACGATCTTCACTTCGCCGTCGGCGACGATGTAGTCCTTGTCGCGTTTGTACAGCTCCTTGGCCTTGAGGGCCTGCGTCAGCTGGTGCACGTAGTTTGAGGAGACCAGGTCGTACAGGTTGTCGATCCCGAGGGCCCGCTCGACCCGTTCGATGCCCTGTTCCGTCGGGGCGACCGTCCTTTTTTCCTCGTCCACCTCGTAATCGACGTCACGGGTGAGCGAACGGGCCACGCCCGCGAACTGGTAGTAGAGCCGGGCCGAATCCGACGACGGGCCGGAAATGATCAGGGGGGTCCGGGCTTCGTCGATGAGAATGGAGTCGACCTCATCGACGATGGCGTAAGGGTGGCCCCGCTGGACCATGTGCTCCAGCGAGCGGGCCATGTTGTCCCGCAGGTAATCAAAACCGAACTCGGTGTTGGTCCCGTACGTCACGTCGCAGGCGTAGGCGTTCTTCTTGGCCTCCCAATCGTCCATCTCCGGCGACACCCGCCCGACCTCGAGGCCCAGAAAGCGGTGCACGGTGCCCATCCACTCCGCGTCGCGCCGGGCCAGGTAGTCGTTGACGGTCACCACGTGAACGCCCTCGCTGGTGAGGGCGTTGAGATAGACGGGCAAGGTCGAGACCAGGGTTTTGCCCTCGCCCGTCTTCATTTCCGCGATCCAGCCGAAATGCAGAGCGGCACCGCCCATCAACTGGACGTCGAAATGGCGCTGCCCGATGGTCCGCCAGGCGGCCTCACGCACGGTGGCGAACGCCTCAACGAGCAGGTCGTTGACGTCCTCGCCGCGCTCCAGCCGCTCCCGGAACTCGATGGTGCGATGGGCGAGGGCGTTGTCGCTCAGGGCCTTGGTCTCAGCCTCGAGATCGTTGATGTCCGGCACCAACGCCTGCAGAGCCCGGACCTTCTTGCCTTCGCCGGCGCGCAGGATCTTCGAAAAGACACTCATGACCCAACCATCGTACCGGGGTCCCGATGGCGCCGGGCTCGCGCCACTGTGGTCGCATACCCTCTCGGCGTGACCGGGGTTTCCATCGGCGCCAAGGAGGTCGCAGCCCCGCTGTCCGGAAGGTCGCAGCCTCGACGCCGTTGGTCTCCGGGCGTTGCGCCTCTCCCCCGTGGCCGTGCTGATGGCCGGGTACGTGCTGTGGTTCGGACAGCTATCGGTTGCCGTGCATGACGGTTATGGCACGCCCGGATACGACATGGGGATCTTCGACCAGGGCGTGTGGCTGCTCAGCCGCTTCCATGCCCCCTTCGTGACGGTGATGGGGCGCAACCTGTTCGGGGATCACACGTCGTTCATCCTGTTGCTTGCCGTTCCGTTCTACTGGGTCTGGCCGCACGCCCAGACCCTGCTCGTCCTGCAGACCTGCCTGCTGGCCGCCGCCGCTGTGCCCGTGTACCTCCTGGCCCTCCGCCGCACCGCCTCCGTCCTCATCGCCACCGGGTTGGCCGCCGCCTACCTGCTCAACCCCGCTCTGCAAAACGGAAACCTGGAGCAGTTCCACCCGGAGGCATTCCTGGTCCTGTCCCTCGCGGTGGCGATCTATGCGGCCGTGGAGTCCAGGCCTGTCCTGCTCGCCGTGGCCGTAGTCGCGTCGCTGCTGGTCAAGGAGGATGTCGCCCTCTTCATGGTCCCGCTGGCCATCTGGGTGTACTTCCGGCGAAACCAGACCTGGGGGCTGCGGATCGCGCTCGGTTCGCTGGCGTGGATGGTGTTCGCCTACACGGTGGTGATCAACACCCTCCTCGGCACCATGTCGTTCTACGCCAACCGCATCCCGTTCGGCGGCTTGGGCGGGTTGCTGACGACCCCGGTCGCCCATCCGGTTCGGTTCTGGCGCTACACCCGCAGCGAGGGCCGGCTCTTTTACCTATGGCAGATGGGGGCGGCCTTCGGATTCGCCTTCGTGGTGGCTCCGGAGATAGCCGCCATCGCCCTCCTGAGCGTGGGGGAAAACGTGCTCAGCACCTTCCCCTACATGCACCAGATCCTCTATCACTACTCCCTGCCGACGGTCCCGGTGCTGGCGTTGGGCACCGTGTTCGCGGTCACGACCCTGTCACCAGGGGTTCGCCGCTACCTGCTGACCGGGGTGGTGGTCATCGCCGCCTTCGTGTCGTGCCTGTACTGGGGGCTGGCCCCGTTCTCCCGGCAGACGTACCCCCACATGAGTCCGACCAGCCCCCAGACGCACGCCATCAACGCCGTGCTTCGAGACGTCCCCCCCAACGCGGTCGTATCCGCCTACTACCCCCTGGTCGCCCATCTCGACCACCGCACCCGGATCTACCAGTGGCCCACCCCCTTCTCGGCCCAATACTGGGGGTTGTACACGCAGGAGGGGCAGCGCCTGCCGTTCGCCGACCAGGTGCAGTATGTGGTCCTGCCGTCCGACCTTTCCACCATCTCGCCGTCGGATGAAGCGGTCTGGACCACCATCTCCCGGCAGTTCGAGACCGTCGGTCAGGGCGGTGGGGTGGTGGTGTATCGCCGGGTCGCCGCCGGCTAGGGCCGGGGTTGGCGCCGGCGGGCTGGGGCGGCGCCGGCGGGCGGTGGCGGCGGCGGCGACGCCACGCTCGGTGTCCGGGGAGGATGTGGGCGCGCCGACGTGGGCGCAGTTGGCGTCCTTGCCGGGGCCGATATCGTAAAACTCCCCCAAATATGGGCGAAATGGGCGTTTCTGCCCCTCAACCGGCCGCAGGGCGAGGCCGGGTCGGCGCTTTCTTGGTGATCTCGTTTCTTGGTGACGAGGACACCCTCCTGTGTCGTCCTCGTCGCCAAGAATCCCGATGTCACCAAGAAACGTTTCGGAGCATGGTCTGGGACGGCCGGCAAGGGGAGCGGCCCCTGACGGGCGGCCGGACGGCTCTCGCCACCCCCACACCCCGCCAGCCTGGGCGCACCTCGCGTCTTGGGCATCGCTGCGATCAAAAAACGACATCAGATACGCCCGAAGCGCGAAGTGCGCCCAAGATCGAGACACCCGGCCGGCCCGCGCCCAGACCTCGCGGACATAACGGGACAAGCGGCGGGCTCCGCCGAGCCCGGCGAAGGGGGCCAGCGAGGCCGGAACCCGCCCTCTTCAGGTGTCGGGGTGGTGGGGATCGACGATCCGCTGGCGGACCGCGTACATCACCGCCTCGATGCGTGAGTGCAGCTGCAGCTTCTCGAGGATGTTGCGGACGTGGTTTTTGACCGTGTTCTCGGAGATGTAGAGCTCGTCGGCAACCGCCCGGTTACTGAGGCCCCGCGCCACCAGCGTCAGCACCTCGATCTCTCGGGCGGACAGTACCGGCTCCGCCGGTTCGGCCGCCCGGTGGACCTCTCCTCCGCCTCCCCCACGGGGGGCGGAGGATCTCGTGTCGGCCGTCCGGTCCTCCCCGGACTGGGCCGCCAGGACGCTGAACTCCCGCAGGAGCTTGGATGCCATGGAGGGGGAGATCAGGCTGTGACCCTGGGCGACGGCCTGGATGGCTCCGGCCACCCCGTCGGCGGGGGTCTCCTTGAGGAGGTAGCCGTTGGCACCCGCCCGGATGGCCTCGAAAAGGTCGTCTTCGTCCTCCGAGACGGTCAGCATCACGATCCTGGTGCTCGGTACCCGGGTGCGCACCTGGCGAGCGGCATCTATTCCGTTGCGGCGGGGCATGCGGATGTCCATCAGCACCACGTCCGGAACCAGGTCTTCAGCCAACGCCACGACCTGTTCGCCGTCCTCCGCCTCGGCCACCACCTCGATATGGGACTCATCGCTCAGCGCCAGTCGCAGCCCCCGGCGGAACAGGGCGTGATCGTCCGCGATCACCACCCGTATGGGTTCCTCACCGGCCGCGGCGGCCTCGGTCATCGGCAATGAAGGTAGCGGACCTCAGCGGCTGACCTGGTCTTTGACCCCACACCTGCCTGGTCGTCCCAGGACCCCGGTGGTCCTGTTGGCGATCAGGGCTTACTTCTAAGCCGCACCATGATCAGCAGCCACCGGCTGCCTTACGTGGGTCGTTTCGCCTGCGACTGGCATCGACTTGCAACCACAGACCCGCTGAGGTCCGCTCCGACGTTACCGTGCGGGTGGATGGTGTGGTCCAGCGCCGGGCAGGCCGGCGAAGACCGCGAGCCCCCCGCCGGCGGCGAAGCCGTTACCCGTGACCCAACCGCTCCTTGAGCTCCTCCAGGATTGGCACCGGACCGGGATCCACCCCGGCCTCAACCGCCATCCAGAGTGACACGTAGTCCCCGAAAAGGATCAGGTCCAGCAGCTGGGCCAGGTCGCCATCTCCTTCGGCCCGGTGCTCCACGGTATCGGCGACGACCTCGCAGAGAAGCTCGGCCACTAGCTCGAAGCGCCGGTCCAGCTGGGGATGCTCGGCGTCGTGACGCAGGGCGATAGCCGTCACCACCTGGCGGGTGATGTCGCCGTGCTGGCCCCAACCGCACACTTCGTTGTGGCACAGCTCCGGCTGCCCGCTCCAGAAGGCGGGCGCCTTGGCGTTCTCGTTCACCTGGGTCTTCCAGCGCTGGGCGGCGACCGCGCCGATGTCCCCGCCACCGTGGATGAGGGGGAACGTCCGGCCGATGCGGCGAGCCATGGCCGCGGCCGCGCTGGCGTCGCCCGCTCCCGCCAGCTCGTCGCGGCGCCGCTGGAGCTGCTCGACTGCGGCATCGATCCAGTGCTGCCCACCGAGATAGAGCCCCATCTCGTCCAGCACCACCAGAGGCGGGATCGACATGGCGCCGAGCCCGGTCCGCGGTTGCGGAATGGTGGCAGGAACGTCGATCACCGGGGCGTTCCACGATGCCGCCAGCTCCGCGAGCTGGCCCCCGCCGGTGATGGCCACCATGGCGGCGCCGGCGGTGGCCGCGTCGTCCGCGGCCTGGATGGTCTCCTCGGTGTTGCCGGAGGCCGAGACCGCGAAGACCAGACTCCGGGTGTTCACGAAGGCTGGACACTCGTAGGCCTTGATGACCAGCACGGGCACCCCCAGCATCGGCGCCGCCACCGCCGCCACCACGTCGCCGGCGATCCCGCTGCCGCCCATGCCGATCACCACGACGTTGTCGACGGCGGTCGGATCCCGCCAGCCGGCCACGCCGCGGGCCCGGCGCGCCGCGTCGGCTACCTGTTCGGGGAGGTCCGCGGTCGCCGCGAACATCCCGAGCGAGTCGAGGACCACGCCGGCCTACCCTTCCGGATCGAAGGTCGGAACGATGCCGTCCGAGGCTGCCTTCGCCAGCAGGCGCTGGTGCTCGGAGTCATCGAGGGTCTCGGCCTCGTCGACCAGCATGATCGGTATGTCGTCGGTGACCCGGTAGCGCAGGTGGAGGCGGGGGTTGTACAGAGATTCCTCGTCCGGGAAGTACAGAAGGGGACCCTTGTCCTTGGGGCAGGCCAGGATCTCGAGAAGTTTGGGGTTGAGGGCCATGGGTCGGTGTGGGCTCCTTTGTTGCCCGTTCTTGCCCGTCAAAGAGCGATGCGGCCGGCAGGTTTGGCAGTGTAGGCGAGACAGAACCGGTGCCCACCGGCCCGGCTACCTCACCCGCTGACGCCGGCGCCGTCCCCGTCGCCAGGCCCCATCCCGGCGTTGCGCACTAACGAGAGGATCTCCTCTGTCCGGGTCACGCACAGGTCGCGATCGGCAGCTTCGAGATTGAGCCGGAGCAGCGGTTCGGTATTGGAGGGGCGGAGATTGAACCACCACTCGCCGAGATCGACGGTCAGCCCGTCCAGGCGGTCCTGGGGTGCCCCCTCGAAGCGCGCCGCCACCGCCTCGATGACTGCGAGCGGATCCGCGACCTGGGTGTTGATCTCGCCTGAGTCCGAGTAACGGTCGAACTCGGCCCGCAGCTCGGACAGCGGATGGCCGGCCTTCGACAGGACCTCGAGGACCACCAGGGCGGCGATGGAACCCGAGTCGGCCCGATAGTTGTCCCGGAAGTAGTAGTGGCCCGAGTGCTCACCCCCGAAGAGGGCGTCGGTGTCAGCCATGATGGCCTTGATAAAGGAGTGGCCGACCCGGGTTCGGACCGGGACGCCGCCCCGCTCCCGGATGACCTCCGGAACCGCCTTGGAGCAGATGAGGTTGTAAAGGATGGTGGCACCGGGATGCTTCTCGAGCATGGCCGCGGCCACCAGCGCTGTCGTCGTCGATCCCGACAGCGGCACGCCTTTGTCGTCGACCAGAAAACAGCGGTCGGCGTCGCCGTCGAACGCCAGCCCCACATCGGCGCCGGTTTCCAGAATCCGGCGCTGGAGTGCCACCAGGTTGTCGGGCTGGATGGGGTCGGCCGGATGGTTGGGGAAGGTTCCGTCCAGCTCCCCGAAGAGGATTTCGAGGTCGAAGGGCAACGCGGAAAACACGGCCGGAACCACCAGCCCGCCCATACCGTTGGCGGTGTCGGCGATCACCTTCAGGGGCTCCAGGGCCGACAGGGATACAAACGACCGGACCTTGGCCGCGTACGCGTCCAGCACATCGGCCCGGCTGACCGTACCGGGCAGCGGCGAGTTGGGGGGACCGTCGCGCCCGATCGCCGCCACCGCGGCCCGGATCTGGCGAAGCCCGGTGTCCGCCCCGACCGGCCTGGCCCCGGCCAGGCACAGCTTGATGCCGTTGTAGTGGGCCGGGTTGTGCGACGCCGTAAACATGGCCCCCGCCGCCTCCATGCTCCCCGACGCGAAATACAGCTCGTCGGTCGAGGTGAGCCCGAGATCGACGACATCGACTCCTGCAGCCGTCACGCCGGCCGCAAAGGCATTGGTCAACTCCACGCCGGACGGTCGCATATCCCGGGCGACCAGGATGCGCTCCGACCCGGCGAAGCCGGCAAAGGCGGCACCCACCGCCCGGGCCAGCTCGGTATTGAGCTGGTCGGGGACGATGCCGCGGATGTCGTAGGCCTTGAAGACTGCAGCCAGGATGTCTGGATCGAGATCCGCCATGCGGTGTCGCACCTTAGTAGCCATATGGCGCGGCCCTTCGTAACGGTCGACACGGTCGGCACCGGCGACCAGATGGCGCGGCGCGGGATATGGCACCGGGGGCCGGCGCCACAGCACCACCACCCCGAGCACGCCCAGCAGCGACAGGATGAACCCGATCCAGTCGACCGGCGTGTAGCCGTAGGAGAGCGTCACGTGGGTGGCCGTGGGCACGACCACCATGAGGTTGGGGGTGACCCGGTAGACGCCGCTGGCACCGCTGACCGTCCAGTTGGGGAAATAGGACGTTTTGACCAATACCGGGACGCCGACCTGGTCGACGTTGAACGAGATGGACTCGGTGCCTTCCTTGATATCGGTCACCTGGACCGGCGGCAGGGGCGTCCGGGGCAGGTCGGTCGCGGTGGACGAAACCCGGGCCCAGGTCTTGGGGCCTGACGCCGCCTCGTACACCTGCCACCGGCTGGGGTCGAGGTACCACGCTTCCGAGGCGGTCAGCCAGGCCTGGCCGCCCTTCGAGACGCCGGTCATCACCACGGGCTGGTAGACGAGGGGGGTGACCTCGGCTGAATCCTGCACCTCATAGATGTCCCAGGTGCGCTGCTCGACTGTCGATTTCGAGCCCGTGGTGTAGGTGACGGGGAAGGGCCCGACCGTGGCGATAAGGCGCAGGTTGCTGTCTGCGGCGGCCGCCGCCTCGATGTCGGGCGTCTCGGCCATGAAGTACTTGTCGCCCAACATCTGCAGGTGCTGGATGCCTTCAGCCAGGTCGGGACCGGTCGGATAGTCGAGGCCGCGGACCGGGTTCGACGGCTGATCGGAGAGCTCGGCCGCGTTGAGGAAGTGGTAGGGCGTGGTCGCCGACGACTCGTAGTACAGGCCTTCCTCGGATCCGATGCAGCCGTTGGTCCAGTACGGGAGGAGCATCAGGGCGTCGGGAGTGCCCATCTGGTCGAGCTCTGGCTCGTACTCCCACATGGCCCGCCCGCACCCGAAAGCCGGATCCTGGCCCAGCTTCTTCATCTCCGCAACGAGGGCGAAATACTCCTGCTCGCGAGACTTTCCGCTGTTCTGATAGCCGGAGTAATTCCAATACACCCAGGAGGGGACAAAGGACGAGTCGTAGCTGCTGATCCCCAGCCATGAGTATTTGCCCGACGCGCTCGACGTGCCCAAAGGGCAGGTTGTGCAACGGGTAGTTCACCCACGCGAACGCGATGACGCCCGTGAAAATGGGCACGCCGAGCAGGGCGCCGCGCCGGGCCTGGGGAGAGCGCAAACGTTCCACCACCAGGAGACCCGCCTCCATGAAGGCCACCCCGGCCAACAGATAGAGGCAAAGGAACCAGAACGGCAAGACCCGGGCGTTCCAGAGCCGAGCCTGGGGCGCCAGCCGGAACACCAGGGCGGCGAGCACCGTCATGATGCTCAGAAAGGTGCCCACCCGGTTGCGGCGCGCCAGGGAGAGCACGACGCCGGTGCCGGCCAGGATGTAGAGCCAGGTATCCGAACCTGGAAACAGGCTGCCCACGTAGTTGGTGATCTTCTGGTAGCCCATGTTGGTGGCGTACGGCAGGCGGGCGTAGAAAGGAAGGGCCCAGAAGGCAATCAGGGCGCCCCCGACAACCAGGACTGTGACCGTCCACTGGACGCGCCGGCGATCGAAGCGCATGAGGGTGAGCACGATGGCCCCACCGATGGCGAAGAACAGCGGCAGGATGTGCGAGATCCCGCAGGCGGCCAGGAGGAGAGCGGCCAGCGCCCGGTGCCGGCCGTCCTCGAGGCCCCGGGCGACCAGCCCCAGGAACACCAGGGCGATGGAGAGGCTGATCGAGAAGCAGAACTCCCCGGCCATCGTCGACGCGATGTTGCCGCCGTAGATGGTGAACTCCCGCCCGAAAAGATACGGGAGGGTGGCCAGGGCGAGGCAGGCCGGACCGGGAAAGCGCAGCCGGGCCAGCCGCCCGAACCCCCACGCCGAGACTGGCAGGGCCAGCAGGCCGGCAACGGAGACCAGCTTGAAGGCAATGTTGTACGGGATGATGTAGGACAGCAGGGCGATGGCAACGATGGGGCCCGGGAAATAAAACGTCAGGGCGGGAAAGCCGTCGTACCAGTCGGGTGTCCAGCCGGTAAGCCGCAGGTGGGGCAGCAGGCTGGACTTGACATAGGCGGGCAGCCAGACGTGAGCGCCCATGTCGCCCCCCGCCGGGGTTGTGTTCTTGAACAACTGAGACGGCTGCAGCTCCTTGAACGTGAAGACCACACACGCCGCCACCACGACGAAGGTGACCACCGCCTCGCCGTTCGACACCAGCCCTCGCAGCCGTGACCGCCAACCTTCCGAGGGCAGAACCGGCGCTTCGTGGGTGTCGACGGGCTCGATCGTGCCGGTCGCCGTCATGAGGCCCCCATGTTGCCCGGCCGCACTGACCTGTGGGGGTCAGTGTGGCCTGTGGAGTGAGTATGGCCTGTGGAGTGAGTATGGCCTGTAGGGATCAGTGCAGGTGCACGACCGAGACCACTGCGGCGGCGTTGAAGGCGGCGTGGGCCCCGATCCCGGGAGTGAGCCGCCCGGTCCGCCAGGCCAGGACGCCCAGGACCACGCCGAAGACGGCCAGACCAGCAAACTGGACCGCTTCGAAATGGGCCAGGCCAAACAGCAGGGCGCTGAGCACGATGGCGACCGGAGGCGGCGTGCGACCGAGGAGGGACCGCAACAGCAGACCACGAAAGAACAGCTCCTCCACCATCGGGGCCCCGATCACCAGGAACAGGCTGAGGACCACCACGGCCGCCACGGTGTGGGCCGCGGCGGTGTCGTTTTGGGCCGGTTGGCCCAGCTGATGGCGGAGATGGCGATCGAGATGCTCGAACGGCAGATACAGCAGGGGGATGAGGGCGTACTGACACGCCAGCCCGATGGCTGCGCCCAGGGGGAGGTCCCACCACCGCCCCAGGCCCCATCCGTAGTCCCGGCCGAGATCGCCCTGGCCGCGGTTCCGGCTGGCGAAGAGCACGGCGCCGACCAACCCCACCCACAGGCCGGCGACGTCTGCCGCGGTGACCAGGACGGGAATCGGCCCACCCGACGAGGGCCGGTAGCCGGTGATGGCCTCAGCCAGGGTGGCGGTGATGGCGGCCAGCACCAACCCCACCGCGAAACCAGCGATCGCCTCGCCGAGCCCCCACCGGTTACCGGAGGCCGGAGCCTCCGGTAGGTTCACGACACCAGGGCGGTGGGTGGCTCGAACCTCGGGCCCTTGGCCACCCGCCGGTCGACCTGCGTCCACCCCTGGGGAACGCGCAAACGTTCGGCGTGCCCGGCGCACAGCGGCCACTGATCACCGGCCGGCGAGGGCCGGTCGTCGAGCCAAACCCGCTGGCCGGCATAGTCGTAGGCAAGCCAGGCCGCCGTCTGCCCCTGGCATCCGGGGCGCGCGCACAGGGGCCGACGCTCCATAGCTGGGCAGCGTAATCGGGCTTCGGGGGCCTAGCATGGATGGCATGAGCAGGCAACCCGGTGATATGCGGCCTGGGGGCGGGCCCGGCACTCCGGGGGGAAACACGCCGTCAAGCAGCAATTGGCGCTGGATTGCCGTGGTCCTGGTGACCATCGGCATCCTGGCCCTGGTCCTGTCGTCGATGCGGGGCAGCAGCAGCACCACCAGCCAGATCTACAGCGAGTTCAACTCTGCGCTCACCTCCGGCCAGGTGGTTTCGGCGACGGTCAACAAGGACACCGGCCACATCACCTACACCAACAAGCAGGGCCAGCAGTTCTCCGTCCAGGGCCCCGAGCTCAACGCCAACGCGGCCCAGCTGGCCCTGTATACCAAGAACATCCCCGACCTGAAGCTGACCAACAACACCACCAGCACCTGGGCCGCCATTATCCCCTACCTGCTGTACGGGGCCGTGATCATCCTGCTGTTCGTGTGGTTGACGCGCCGCGCCCAGGGGCAGATGAGCGGAATCATGTCGATCGGGCGCTCCAAAGCCAAGGTGTACACCACCGAGCGGCCCCGGACCACCTTCTCCGACGTGGCCGGCTACGACGGCGTCAAGCTGGAGATCACCGAGGTGGTCGACTTCCTGCGCTCGGCCAACCGGTTCAAGGAGATCGGGGCCAAGATCCCCAAGGGGGTGCTCCTGGTAGGGCCCCCGGGTACCGGAAAGACCCTGCTGGCCCGGGCCGTAGCTGGTGAAGCAGGTGTCCCGTTCCTGTCGGTGACCGGCTCGGACTTCATGGAGATGTTCGTCGGGGTCGGTGCCTCGCGCGTCCGGGATCTGTTTCAGACGGCCCGGAAGCAGGCCCCGGCCATCATTTTCATCGACGAAATTGACTCCATCGGCCGCAAGCGTGGTGCCGGGCTCGGCGGCGGGCACGACGAGCGGGAGCAGACCCTCAACCAGATGCTGGCCGAGATGGACGGCTTCGAGACCACCGAGGGCGTGGTCATGATGGCCGCGACCAACCGGCCGGACATCCTGGATCCCGCCTTGCTCCGTCCCGGCCGCTTCGACCGCCAGATCGTGGTCCCGCTACCGGACCTGGCCGAGCGGCTGCCGATCCTGGCCGTGCATTGCAAGGACAAGCGGATCGCGCCCGACGTCGACCTGTCGGTGGTGGCCAGGGGCACCCCGGGGATGAGCGGCGCCGACCTGGCCAACCTCGTCAACGAGGCGGCCCTCCATGCCGTGCGCCGGGGTGTGCCGGCGATCGCCATGGCCGACTTCGAGGCGGCCCGGGACCGGGTCCTGATGGGTCAGCGCCGGGAGTCGACGGTGCTCTCGGACAAGGAGAAGGAGGCCACGGCCTACCACGAGGGCGGCCATGCCGTGCTCGCCTACGCGCTCCCTGACGCCGATCCGGTGCACAAGGTCACGATCCTGCCGACCGGCATGGCCCTCGGCGTCACCCAGCAGTTGCCCATCGAGGAGCGCCACACCTACTGGCGGGAGTACATCGAGGACGCCGTGTGCGTGATGATGGGCGGACGTTGCGCCGAGAGCCTGATCCTCGGGAGCCTGTCGACGGGAGCCTCCAACGACTTGCAGCGAGCCACGGAGATGGCCCGCAAGATGGTCCGGGAGTTCGGGATGAGCGAACGGATCGGCCCCATGGCCTGGGGTCAGGAGGGCCAGGTGTTCCTGGGCGAGGACCTCATGCACGCGGCCCGGGACTACAGCGACGTCACGTCCCGGGTGATCGATGAGGAGGTCGAACGGATCCTCCGGGAGCAGGAGGCCCGGGCTACCCGTCTGCTCAACGAGCACCGCCACGGCCTGGCCGCGGTGGCCGCCGCCCTGCTCGAGCATGAGACCATCGACGGGGCAGAAGTGGGTCGGCTGGTGGACGAGGCCTACGGCCGGCCGGTGCATGAACACGTGCAGCTGGTACCCCGTTTCGCCGAGGACGACGGCGACGGCGAGGGGGTCCGGACGGGGGCCGGCACCCAGCCGGGCGCGTTCAGGACGCCGGGAAGTCCCCTGCAACTCAGTCCGGAGCGCTGAAGCGCTTTCAGGATCCGCGTCTTCTTCGTCTTCTTCAGGATCCGCTGAGCGGAACGCCGAAGGTCAAGCTAATGCCGGGTGTGCCGTTGACGCCGTAGCTGTCCAGTTCGGTGTAGACGGGGCCGGAAGCGCTGAGCAGGAGCGGATTGTTGAGCAGGCGGTTCAGCTGATTGAGGTGGATGGAAGCCCGCTTGCCGCCCGGGATGTTGATGGTGGTCAACAGGGTTTCCCCGCCGCTGCCGACTAGCTCCTGGAGCGAGGCCCGAACGGTCTCCGAGCCCGGGTTATAGAGCACCACCCAGCCGTCGTGGGTATGGTCGGTCTGGCCGGTGGCGAGAAGCCAGCGCTCGGCGGGGACCTGGCCGCCGGCCAGTTCGCCCAGGCCTGACCAGGACGAGGGGGCGGCGGCGGCCACGGTTCGCGCGGCGACCACGGGCACGCCGTTGAGGCTCAGCAGCACGGCGTCGTGGCCGACGCCCGGAGGGATGCGGACCTCCTGGCTGGAGACCACGGTGGTGACCTGATCGGGTCCGACGGAAAGATCGAAGGGTTCAGCGACGCCCTGGTCGAGATCAACCGACAGCCTCAGCTGAGCGGTGTCCACTCCAGGGTTGTAGATGACGTAGCTCTCGTTGACGCCAGTGCCCGCAGTCCCCTCCGGCCAGGTCCAGGTCGTGGCGGTGTCGGCGGCGCCCAGGGCCAGCGTGATGCCCGCGATGGGGGACGCCGGGTCGGCGAGCGGGTTGGCGGCGGCCGGCGTTCCGAGCACCACCTGGCCTTGGGAGGGAGGCGTGACAATGTCCGTCTTCCAGGCCACCAGGCGACCCGACCGAGCGGTCACCGTGGTCGCGATGAACTGCCGCCGTCGAAGATGGTCCCCGAGGTTGACGGCGATGAGCCCGCCCGCGGGCACGACCAGGCCCTGGTACCCCTCCGGTGCCTCCACTCCTTCGTTGGTGGTGAAGGACAGGTCCACGATGGCGTCAGTGGCATAGGGATTGAGCAGCGAGAGGACGGCGCGAGCGTTGATGAGCGTGGCCCCGGCGGCGAAGTACCAGTTGGATGAGCCCGCAGTGGCGCAAGGAGCGGATGCCAGGCCGAACGGGCTGTTCACCTCCTGCTCGACGGCAACCGCCCCGGCGTTGACGTCAACGATGGCCCCGATCCAGGGCGCCCCGTTGGGTACGTCTTCCTCGACGACCCGCCGGCTGTCCGGCCCGATGGTGGCCGGGACCCGGATGGGCGATCCCCCGGTTGGGACCAGGGTGACGACCGCGGTGGCGGTGGCTGGCCCGGCGTTGGCGATAATGACGGCGCCGGGTGCGGTTCCATGCGGTTGGCCTGCACCGGAATGATTGTCCGTCGCCCCGGCACAGAACCACGACGACGACAGAGCCCTCGCCGGGGCCGCCACCGGGACCGGTTGCGCCGACGCAGCCCCTGACGTCGTCGTGGAGCCGGGGGCCCGGTCTATGAGGCCGGCGATGATGAGGGCGGCGGCCAGCACCACCACGATGGAAAACCGAGCGGCCTCGCGACGCCGGCGACCAGATCGGGACGGCTCGGGTGCGGTTCCGTTGCCAGACATCGAGCTGCCAGACATCGAGCTGCCAGACATCGAGCTGCCAGACATCGAGCTGCCAGACATCGAGCTGCCAGACATCGAGCTGCCAGACATCGATTTGTCAGACATCGATCCACATTTCGTCGCCCTGCAGGTCGTCGGCTCCCAGGCCACCCGAGCCGCCCCGGCGGCGTCCCCCCCGGGCCCCCACCGGAGCCAGGGGGGCAAACCACTCCGGCCGTACGAACTCTGTGGGCGGGTGTTCGGTCCGCCTCCGGCGCAGATCGATGGCCGCCACCGCCAGGGCTACCCCCCAGAGCAGGATTTCGAGCACCTGGGCGGTTCGCAAGCCCGCGGATGGCGGGAGTCGGAGCGTTGCCGGTCCGGCCGAGCTACCGGTGCCGGCCGAGCCGGCCGGGACGGCGAAGCTCATGCCCCAACCGAAGGCCGCCTGGGGGCGAATCTCGGTGCCGCCGACGGAGAGCCGCCAGCCGCTTTGCCGGGTTTCGCCCACGTAGACGGTGGCTCCGGCCGGGACCGGTCCGGACGCCCGCGTCGGGCTCCCGTCGTTGAGCACCGGCAAGGCGCCGCTCAGGTCGGTCTCCTGAAGGGCCCGGGTGCCGGCCGCCCCGGCCGCCGCGACCGGCACGGCGGCCGGGGGCAGCACGGCTCGCAGGGGGGCCCAGGCGGCATTCTGGTACACGGTGTAGTTGGGGTCGGCGTTGACGACCTCCAGGTCCGTCTGCAGGGACAGGCCGCTGAGGAGCGTGTTTGGCGTGGGCACCGCAACGCCGCCGGCTCCGGCCGGAGCGTTGTGGCTGGGCACCACCACGTACCGCACCGCCATGGGGGCCAGCAGATGGCCGAACTTGGTCGTCAGGCGGCCCTGCACCAGACGCAGGTCGGCGGCCAGCGCCGGCGTGGCTCCCTGCTCGGCGGTGATCCATTGATCGCTGACGTCGGGTTCGCCGTTGTAGGACGTCCCGAAGCCGACGCCGGAGTCCAGCGATCGGGCCGCCAGCGGCAGGGCGTCGGGCGCCCCTACCCAGAGGACCCGGTAGGCGCCCGCCTGAGGGTTGGGAAGGAAGGCCAGCACCGAGGTGGCGTCGGCGTTTGGCAGGTGCCAGCGACCCTGCCCCGAGGCGATGAGCATCGGGATGGCGGCCAGCGCCAGCGCCACTCCAGCCACCGTGGCGGCCAGCTGGCGCCATCCGAACTGGTATCCGGGCAGGTCCAGTTCGAACGCCACCGCCCCGAGCGCGACCGACCCGGCCAGGGCCGCCGCGGCGGGGGCGAGACCCACCTCCGCGGGTAGGGCCGGAATCCAGCCGCGTCCGCCCGCCCAGGTGAGCCAGAAGAAGACGATGGCCACAGTCCACAGCCGGGTGGCCCACTCCAGCCGCCAGCCGCGCCCGATGAACAGCGGCAGCGCCGCCGCCACCAGCAAAGCCCAGCCGAGCGCACCCGGTGAGATGGGACCGGTAGCAAAGCGCAGTACCTGCCCGAAGCCCAGCCGGCCGGCGGACCCGGCGCCGACGCCCAGGGTGGCGTCCCGACTGGTGAGAACCGCCCCCGACCACGGAATGAGCAGCACGAACGCGACGAGCGTGGCGGCCACCGCGGTCGCGAGCATCCGCAGGCCCGGCCGGGGTCGGCCGGCCAGCGCCGAGCCGGCCAGCAGGGCGACCCCGACCGCGGGGACCACGTACAAGAACGACGGCACCGCCGACGCGGCCACGGCGACCAGGAGACCCAGGCCGATGACTCGCCCCCCGGTCCGGCCGGGGCGGGTAACGGGTAGAGGCACCTCCCCGGAGATCCGGGCGACGGCGGCCAGCACCCAGGGCAAGACGGCATAGACGACCAGGCCGTCCCAGTGACCTCGAGCCAGGGCGTTGTAAGGCAGCGGGACGATGGCGTAGGCGATCAGGGCGGCCAGCTGGCCGCGGCGCGACCCCCACCAGCGCGCCGCCCGGTAGGCACCCAGCGGTCCGATCAGGAGCGGGCCCAGGACGACGACGTGCTGCAAGGTGCCGACCGCCCCGAAAAGGGCGGTAGCCAGCACGCCGAGCCCGGCCAGGGCAGGGCTGCTGGGTGTGGTTACGCCCAGGCCGGTCGTCTGCCAGGTCGACCACCAGGCCTTCCACAGGCCGGACCAGCCGATCGACAGGTTGGGCAGCTGAGCGATCGCCGGCAGGGGGCTGCCGAGCAGTCCGCGCGAGCCGAAGATGAGCACCCCGACCAGCACCGCCCCGACCAGCACCGGACGCTGCCAGGTGGGCCGGGGCAACCGCCGCGGTGACTCCCCCTCAGCCAGGGCTGCCATCGACGCGGCGGCCACCACGTCGTCGCCATCAGCGCGGTCGGCCCCGTACCGGACCGGCCCCGGGGCGACAGGCAGGTTGAGGCGCACGTCGTCGACGCGATCTCGCAGGTAGGCCCGCAGCCGGGCGTTTCCCCGGATCTGCAAGCGGCGAATGCTTCTATCGCCCGACTGGCGCCGGCGTTGGACCCGCCGGCGCGACCGCCAGAGCTTGGCGGGCCGGCGAAAGGCGCCGACAAAAGACCCGACCTCGTGGGCCGCGTCGCCCGGACGCCCCTGCAACACCCGGGTGGCAGCCTCGCCGAGCATCCACAGCATGGCCAGGGGGATGATCCAGACCAGATTGAACCAGCGGTAGCACGTGAGCAGGGTTCGGACCCGGTGCTCGTCGCGAAGCCGGTCGGCTCGTTTCTGGGCCGTGGTCCCGCTCCACTCCGCCCGGACCCCCCGGCAGACCGCCTCCAGATGCCGGACCCTGGCGGCCGGCGCCACCACCACTCTGGCGCCGGCTATGTGGGCCCGCCAGGACAGGTCGAGGTCTTCGCCGAACTGGTCGATGGTGCCGTTGAAACCGCCGATGGCCCGAAACAGGTCGGCCCGAACCAGCATGGCCCCACCGGGAGCAACGAAGACTTCGCGAACGTTGTCGCGCTGTTGCTGATCCAGCTCGCCCGGTTCGATGAGGCCCTGGACCACGCCGACCTTGTCGGCCGTGGCGCCCACGGCCAGCAGCCGCTCGGGCTCGTCCCACTGGACATACTTGGGGCTGGTGATGCCGGCGTTGGAACGAAACGCCTCCTCCAGCAGGCCGCGGACGGCATCCTGGGCCAGGACCACGTCGTCGTGGCAAAAGAGCAGATGGGACGCCCCTTCCACCCGCTTGAGCGCCTCGTTGGCAGCCCGGCCGTAACCGACCCGACGGTCCAGGCGCATCACGAAGGCGTCGGGAAGGATGGCCGCCACCCGGGAGGTGGGATCCTCCTGGCTGGCGGAGTCGATGACGAGGACCGACAGGTTGGGGTAATCCTGGTCAGCCAGGGAGGTGAGCCCTTGCTCCAACCACGAGCCGGGATCGCAGGTGACGACGACCGCCACCACTGCGGGGGCCGCCGGTTGGGGTTCGAAGTCCATCCGGTCGTGGCAGCCTAGTGGCCGGAGGTGACGCTCACCGAACGCCCCCACCCGGCCCGACCATGCCCCATCCGCCCTGGCGCCGGGCCCGGCCATGCCCCACCGGCCTGGCGCCGGACAGCCCGGATTTTCCTTCTCTGCTGCACCAGCCCCTCTAACCGGGCACTTCTTGCAGTAGGAAAGGAGATTTCCGGGCAGAAAGGGCACGTGTTGCAACAGGAAGGGCAGGGAAGGGCAGGGAAGGAAGGAAAGGAAAGGAAAGGCCAGGCCGGGGCGCCCGCTCCGACGTCCACCCGTTGCCCCGCGTTGCCTAGTGCTTGCAACTGTTATACACTATCGACATCAGAGTAAGCGCGGCGGCCGGGTGGTCGCCGAGGAGGTCATGTCGTGTCGGAGACTACGGTTCCCCCTGTCGACTTCAACAAAGCCGCCGCGGAGTTGAGCAGCGCCCTCAAGGACGGCGCCTACATGGCGATCGGCCTGGGCGTACTCGGCTTTCAACGGGCTCAGGTGCATCGGGTGGAGCTGACCAAGCAGCTGGAAGGCTGGTTCGACCAGCTGAGCGAGTGGCCGACGACCTGGACCTCCCAGGCCGAGGGCTACGCCCAGACCGCTCGGGAGCGGGGCGAAGCCAGCCGATCTGAGCTGACCCAGTTCGCCCGGACCGTCGACGAACTGGTCCAGCCCGTCCGCCGGCAGCTCGACGAGCAGTTCGACCGTCTCGAGCAGTACCTCCCGCCCCCGGCGCGCAGCATCGTCCAGTCCGTACGGGCCGCCGCGTCGGAGCCCGAGCAGCGGCTGCGCAGCGCCGTCGGCCTCGACTGACGGCACCGGTCTCCGGTCGGTGGGCGCCTACCCGGACGGCGAGATCGCCCTGGGCCGCCAGTACTCGAGAACGTCGGCGAGCGTCTCGTCAAACGGGATCTCGGGCGCCCAGCCGGTCACGGCGTGAAGCCGCGAGGCGTCTCCGCGTAGCTCCGGGAGATCCGCAGGTCGTACCCGGGCCGGGTCGACGACGATCTCGAGATCGACGCCCGCCAGGGCAACCAGGCGCCGGGCCACGTCCTCGATGCTCACGGCCTGACCCCGGCACACGTTGTAGACCTCTCCGGGCGCACCCGTCTCCAGCAGGGCCCGGTAGGCCCGGACCACGTCGCGGACGTCGGTGATATCCCGCCGGACCTGCAGGTTGCCGGTCTCGAGCACCGGCACGCCGGCCGCGGCGGCCGTGGCCACCTGCTGGGCGAGGGCCGGCACTACGTAATCCGGACGCTGGCCGGGTCCGGTGTGATTGAACGGGCGAGCCCGGATGACCTCCAGCCCGTTGCCCAGCCAGGCCTGCATGCCGATCAGCTCGGCCGCGGCCTTGCTCGCCGCGTAAGGGCTGGTCGGTGCGAATGGCTGGTCCTCGCGGATCGGGAGCCGGTCGATTGGCACCCGTCCGTAGACCTCGGACGAACTGATGAGCAGGACCCGGGGCCGGCGGTGGCAAGCCAGGGCGGCAGTCAGCAGGTTGAGGGTGCCGAAGGTGTTGACGTTGTAGGTCGAGGCCGGATCCGTCCAGGAAGATCCGACGCTGGCCTGGGCGGCCAGATGACAGATAGCTTCGGGCGCGGCCGCGGTCACGGCATCGACCAGCGCCGGTTCGTCGGTAACGTCCACCTCGGCGTCCAGGCCGATCACCTGGTCGCCAGCCGATTGCAGGTGCGCCAGCAGCCACCGGGCCACGAATCCCCTGCTGCCCGTGACCAGGACCCGCACAAACGAGGACGCTAGCGGCCCAGCACCTCTCCGTATACGGCTCGGATGCCTTTGATGGCTGTGGCCAGATCGAACCGGCGGGCCCGTTTGGCGCCGGCCGCGGCCAGTTCGGACCGGGCCGCCTCGTCGGCGAGCAGCCCCTCCAGGGCGGCGGCCCAGGCCTCGGTGTCGCCGGGGGGCACCAAACAGGCTGCCCCGCCCGCGACTTCGCGTATGGCGGGGATGTCGGACGCCACCACGGCGGTCCCCTGGCTCATGGCCTCGAGTACCGGCAGCCCGAACCCCTCGTGCCGGCTCGGAAACGCGAACAGAGTGGCGCCCCCGTACAGCGACCACAGCTCCTCCTCGCTCACCCGGCCCAGCTGGTGAAGGGTGGAGCCGAGGGCGGCCGCGTCGGCGGCAGGCAACACCTCGCTGGTGCGCCACCCGGGGTATCCGGCCAGGACGAGCTGCACTTCCGCGGTCCGCTCCGGGATCGGGGACCGCCGGGCCCGGAGGCGGGCCATGGCGGCCACCAGGGTGCCAACCCCCTTCCGCGGCTCCAGGCTTCCGACCCACAGCACGTAGGGACGGTCGACCAGACCGCGGCGGGCAAGAATCGCCTGCCGGCTGGCCGGCTCGACGCGGGCGGGCGCCACCCCGGAGGGCACCACCCGGATGCGATCCGGCCGGATCGTCGAATGGTCGATGATCTCCGCCGCCGCGGCCGCGCTCACGGTCAGGACCAGATCGGCCCGCTTGGCCGCGGCCGCCAGGCCCCGGCGGTGGAAGCGCCGTCCCCTGGCGGGGAAGGATTCGGGAAACAGCTCCACCGCGGTGTCGTGCACGGTCACGACCAGCGGGACCGCCGCCCGGGGCGGCACTGCGACCGACGGAGCATGGACGAGCTCGGAACCCCGCAGGGCCGGCAGGCGGGGCCTACCCACCTCCAGCCACCCCTCGTACAGGGCCACCCGGGGCAGGGCCAGGACGACGGCACGCCCGGCGGTGGCCGGATCGACGCCGGCGTCATGCAGAGCGGCCGCCACCTCAGCCGGGCGGTGGCGGGCCGTGAACGGCACCAGCTCGTCATCGGGAAAGAGCCCCGGCAGTACACTCAGCAGCTGCGCGGTGTACCGGCCGACACCGCCCGGTGACCGGTACAGGAGCTGCTCTGCATTGACGGCCACTCGCACCAAGCGCATCCTCTCCGTGCAGCCCGTCTGCGACGGCGGCGGCTCGGAGCACGCCCTGATCCGCATGATCCGCCAGTTGGCGGAGGACGGGTGGGAGTGCCACGTCACCGTTCCGGCGCCGGCCCGGCTGGCCGACGAGTATGCCGCCGCAGGCGCGGTCCTGCACATCGTGCCGATGGCTCGCCTGACCACGAGCGGGAGCCCGCTGCGTTGGGGTGCCTACGCGGCCCGCTGGCCACTGGCCGTAGTCCGCCTGGCGGTCCTGATCCTGCGGATCCGGGTCCAGGTGGTGCATTCGAATTCCTTGCACAGCTGGTATGGCTGGGCGGCTGCCGCCCTGACCCGGCGACCGCACGTGTGGCACGCCCGCGAGATGGTCTTCCAGTCCAGCGCAGCCTTGCGGGTGGAGCGCTGGCTGGCTCGACACTTCGCCGTCGTCGTCATCGCGGTGTCAGCCGCGGTCGGCGCCCAGCTCGACCCGGCCAATGTGACCGTGATCACCGACGAGGCTGACCCGGCCCGGTTCCGGCCGGACATGGCCGGGAGGTTCCGGGCCGGCGCCGGGATAGGTGACGAGGTTCCCCTGATCGGCTCGGTCGCCCGACTGGACACCTGGAAGGGGTTCGGGGTGCTCCTCGACGCCTATCCGGCGCTCCGGGCCGCTTGCCCCCGGGTTGAGCTGGTCGTGGCAGGCGGGGTGGTCCCCGGCAAAGAGGAGTACGCCGACGCCCTGGAGCGTCGCGCCGCCAGCCTGCCCGGAGTGCACTGGCTCGGACCCCGCCGCGACGTCGGCGAGCTCATGGCCGATCTGGATGTGTTCGTCCAGGTCTCCACCGAGCCGGAGCCCTTCGGCCTGGTGCTCGTCGAGGCGCTGGCCGCCGGCGTGCCGGTGGTGGCCGGAGCCGCCGGCGGCCCGCTGGAAATCCTGGCCGCCTCCGACGCCAACCCCGACGCCAACTCCGACGCCAACTCCGACGCCAACCCCGACGCCAGCCTCGGCCGGCTGGTGGCGCCCGGCGACGCCCCGGCCCTGGCGGCCGCGGCCCTGGCCCTCCTGCCATCCACCCCGTCCAGCACGATCCGGCGGCGGGCCCGGCGCCCGCTGCGCCAACCCGGCCGACCCCGCTTCGCGGCCGTATTCGACCTGGTGGCCGCCGGGCGGTCACAAAAGCCCCGGAGGCCCTGGACCTGGAGGGGCCGCCGCTGAGGGTTCGGGCCCACCGGCCCGCCATCCGCCGCGGCCCTGGAGGGGCCGCCGCTGAGGGGTTCGGGCCCACCGGCCCGCCATCCGCCGGCCATTTTCTTGGTGACATCTGGATTCTTGGTGACGAGGACGACACCACAGGTTCATAAACGCGCCAAGAAAACGAAACGCGCCCAGAAGGGAGAGTGAGACAGCATGAAACTCCATAAAAGGCTATTGTTGGTCAGCGAGAGCCTGCTGCCGCGATCTCCTGGTAGACCTCGACCAACCCGGCCGCGGCCCGCTGGCAGGGGAAGCCGGCCGCCCGGTGCCGACCCGCCCCGATCAGACGGTCCCGGAGGCCCCGATCGGTGAGCACCCTGTCGATGGCGGCGGCCAGGGCGGCCGGATCGCCGGCCGGGACCAGCAGGGCGGCGTCGCCGAGGACCTCGGGCAGGGATCCCACCGAGGTGGCCACGACCGGCACGCCCGCCGCCATCGCCTCCAGCGGGGGGAACCCGAACCCCTCATAGCGGGATGGGTAGACGAACACCGTCGCGCCAGCCACCAGCGGCCCCACGTCGGCGATCCAGCCGACACGGTGGATCCGGCCGCGGTGCCGGGCAGCCGCGATGGCCTGCTGGAGCTCGACCTCCCCCCACCCCGGACTCCCGGCCAACCGCAGCTGCAGGTCCGGGTGGGCCTCCGCCAGCTGGTCGAAGGCCGCCACCAGGCCGGGGAAATCCTTGCGAGGCTCCGCCGTGCCGAGCCCGAGCAGGTAGGGCGGCGCTGCGGTGCCGGTCCCGGCCGCGGCGGCGGCAAACCGGGCCGGCTCGATCCCAGGGGCCACCACCCGGATCCGGGCCCGCTCAACGTGGAAGTGATCGACGATCTCCGCGGCGATCGACTCGGCCCCGGTGTGAACCCAGGCGCCAGTGGCGATCGCCCTGCGGACCAGGGCCGGGTAGCGCCGGGCGGTGGGGGTGCACAACTCCGGGTAGCGGACGGCGGTGAGGTCCCAGACCGAGACCAGTCGAGCCGCCCGGCGGGAGGGCGGGACCACGAAGTTGGTGCCGTGCACCACGTTGATCCGGCCCGTCCACCAGTCGACCGTCGGGGTGTCGGCGTGGGCCCACACCCGCAACAGGGCCGCGGCGGGCATGGGACCGCGGGACGAGCGGACCCCGGCCGGCAGGTGGGCGTCCAGCTGCTTCCAGCCCCTGGTCGTGAACCCATACCCCACCAGGTCCAGGTCGTGGCGACCACCCAGCTCTGCGATCAGGCCGCTGACCGCCACGCCGATCCCGGTGCGGGCTCCGAGCAGCGGGGTCGCATCGATGGCAACGGTGAGCACGGGTGGCCGATGGTAGGGGACGGCCGCGGCCGCTCCGACGGGGTGCCGGCGCCGCCCGGCCCGCGCCGTCCCCACAGCCCCGACGCCCGACCGCCCACCGCCGGCGGAGCCGGCCCGGGATAGGGTGGCTCGATGATCGTTGCCCTTGCCGGGGGAGTCGGGGCGGCCCGGATGCTCCGGGGGCTGGTCGCCGTCACCGACCCGGCCGGTATCACCGCGGTCGTCAACACGGGCGACGACACCGGACTGCACGGCCTGCACATCAGCCCCGACCTTGACACTGTCACCTACACCCTGGCCGGGGTGATCAACCCCGAGACGGGGTGGGGCCTGACCGGGGAGACCTGGGCGGCCATGGAGGAGTTGCGGGCCTACAGTGACGGCCGGCTCGGGTGGTTCAACCTGGGCGACCGCGACCTCGGGACCCATCTGTACCGCACCACCCGCCTGAGCGAGGGTGCCACCCTCTCGCAGGTGACGGCCGAGATCACGGCCCGGTGGGGGGTGGCGGTCCAGATCCTGCCCATGTCCGACGAACCGGTCGAGACCCGGGTGGTGGTCGCCGAGGCGGATGGCAGCGACCGCGAGGTGGGGTTCCAGGAGTACTTCGTCGGCCGCCGGCACGAGGTGCCGGTTCGGGCCATCCGGCTGGCCGGGGTGGAGGCCGCGACCGCCGCGCCCGGGGTCCTGGCTGCCATCGCCGGAGCAGCTGGCATCGTGATCTGCCCGTCGAATCCGATCGTCTCGATCGGCCCGGTCCTGGCCACGGGTGGGATCGGGGAAGCGGTCGCAGCCCGGCGGGACAGGGTGGTGGCGGTCTCGCCGATCGTGGCCGGCAAGGCCCTCAAGGGGCCGGCCGATCACATGCTGGAGGAGCTGGGTCACGAGGCGTCGGTAGTCGGCGTGGCGCGCCTGTGGGCCCCCTTTGCGGCGACGCTGGTCATCGACGGGGCCGACGCGGCACCTGGCCGGGGCGGTCGCAGCCGAGGGGATGCGGCCGGTGGTAACCCCGACGGTCATGACCGGACCGGTCGAGGCCGCGGCCCTGGCCCGGACCCTGCTGGAAGCGGTGGCCGACCCCGCCGGCGCCCGCTGAACCAGAAGACCGAGCCCAACCGGGAGCACCCGGCAACAGAACGCAACTCGACGCAAACTTGACGCAACAGTACGAAGCAGGAAGCAGCAGAAGGAGGAGGACGACCGACCGTGGGCATCAGCCTGATACCGGTAGCCGGTATGCCGGAGATCCGGCCCGGCGACGAGTTGGCCGAGCTGATCGCGGCGAGAGTGGCGCTGGAATCCGGAGACGTGGTGGTCGTCACCCAGAAGGTGGTGTCGAAGGCCGAGGGCCGGTTGGTTGCCGTCGACCCGGACGACCCTCTCTCCCACAAGGCCCTGGTCCACCAGGAGGCGGTGCGGATCCTGCGCCGGCGGGGGGAACTGTTGATGACCGAGACCCGGCACGGCTTCGTGTGTGCCAACGCCGGCATCGACCTGTCGAACGTCGAGCGGGGCTGGGCGGCATTGCTACCGCTCGACTCCGACCGCTCGGCCCGCCATATCCGCGACGGGCTACGGGCCCGGACCGGCGTCGAAGTCGGCGTCATCGTGTCCGACACTTTCGGTCGCACCTGGCGTCGGGGCGTGACCGACGTGGCCATCGGCAGCGCCGGGGTCGCCGGCGTGGTCGACCTCCGGGGCACTCAGGACGCCCTGGGACGGGAACTGATGGTCACCGAGGTGTGCGTGGCCGACGAGCTGGCGGCGGCCGCGGAGCTGGTCATGGGCAAGGCCCTGGGCATACCGGTGGCCGTCGTCCGGGGCGTGGACCCGGCCTGGCTGCGCGAGGGGTCCGTCCGGGAAGAGATCGTGCGGCCGTACTCCGAGGATCTTTTTCGTTGAGCAGCCGGCCGCGTCAGTCGGGCCGGTCTCGGAACCAGTCGAGGACCGCCGCGGTGCCCTCCTCCAGCGACGTCCAGGGCCGCCAGCCCAGGTGGATGGCCGCCCGGCCCGGGTCCACGCAGTTGCGTTGCAGCTCGCCAGGACGCGGCGGGACATGCAGCGCCGGTTCCTCGATCCCGAGATGCCCGGCCATGGCGCGGTAGAGGTCGTTGACGCTGGTCTCGTCGCCGGTGCCGATATTGAGCACCAACCCTCCACCGCGTCCGGCGGCCCGGGCGAAGGCGTCGACGACATCGTCGACGAAGACGAAGTCCCGGGTCTGGGTGCCGTCGCCGAAGATGGTGCAGGGCTGACCCGAGAGGAGCCGGCCGGCGAAGATGGCCACCACCCCGGCCTCGCCGTGCGGATCCTGGCGGGGTCCGTACACGTTGGCCAGCGCCAGGGCGGTGAACTCCAGATTGTGGAGCTCCCGGTAGGCGAACAGGTAGTCGCCGACCACCTTCTTGGACACCCCGTAGGGCGACAGGGGTTGCTGCGGGTGCGATTCCTTGACCGGAAGCTCCGCCGGGTCCGGGTTCCCGTAGATCGTTCCCCCGCTGGACGCGAACACCACTTTGCGCGCCCCGCTGGACCGGGCCGCTTCGAGAACCCGCAGGGATCCCATCACGTTGACGTCGGCATCGAAGAGCGGGTCGGCCACCGAGACCCGTACGTCGGCCTGGGCGGCCAGGTGGAACACCACCTCGGGCCGGCACCGGTTGGCCAGCTCGGCCAGGTCGGGAGACCGGACGTCGATCTGGTGAAAGGTCAGCTTGCCGGCCCCGTTGCGCCGGGCCTCGGCCAGGTTGGCGAGCGAGCCGGTAGTCAGGTTGTCGACCACGTCGACGTCGTGGCCCTCGGCGAGGAGCCGGTCGACGAGGGTCGAGCCGATGAAGCCGGCCCCGCCGGTCACCAGGGCCTTCACCGGACCGGGGCAGGCAGTCGGTCGCCGGCCAGGCGGGCGCCTGGGGGCACCTCGAGATCGTCACCGACCACCGAGAGGTCGGTCACGACGGCACCGGCCCCGATCCGGGTCCCCCGCCCGATGATCGAGGAGCGCACCCGGGCGCCAGCGTCGATGACCACGCCGTCGAAACAGACCGAGCCCTCCACACCGGCGCCGGCGCCGACGGTCACGCCCCCGCCCAGCACGCTGTTGGTGACCGAGGCGGTCGCGGCGATGCCGTTTCCCGACGGAGGCTCCGCGGCGTAGCGCAGGTTGGCGGCCAGGTAGGTGGCCGGCGTGCCGGCGTCCACCCAGCCGGCGGCAGAACCGAGGGCGTAGAGCCGCCCGGCCCGGACCAGCGCGGGAAACGTCTCCCGCTCGATCGACACCCGCCGGCCGGACGGGATCCGGGCCAGGACGGAGGCCTCCAGCACGTAGGTCCCGGCGTTGATGAGGTTGGTGGGGGCTCCCCCGGGCGAGGGCTTCTCGATGAAGCCGCTGACCCGGCCGTCGGCGTCGGTCGGCACCACGCCGAAGGCGGAGGGGTCCTCCACCGGGGTCAGCGCCACGGTGGCCTCGGCGTCTCGATCCTGGTGAAAGGCGACCAGCCCGCGGACGTCGAGGTCGGTGAGCACGTCGCCGTTGACCACCACGAAGGTCTCGTCGAAGCCGGCGAAGCAGGCTGCGAACCGGATGGCGCCGGCCGTGTCGAGGGGTTCGGGCTCGACCGCGTAGGTGAGCCCCACTCCGGCGCAGGACGCCTCCGGGTAGGCCTCGGTGAAGGCGTCGGGCCGGTAGCCGAGGGACAGCACGGCCTCGTCGATGCCATGGGCGGCCAGATGAGCGAGGACCCGCTCGATCATCGGCCGGCCCCCGACGGGCAGCATCTGCTTGGGGGTAGTGAGGGTCAGGGGCCGCAGCCGGGTGCCTTCGCCGCCGACCAGGACCACCGCCCGCACTACTTCTTCACCGTGGTCGAGGTTGGCGCCGCAGTCGTGGGCGGGCTGGCCGGGGTCGTGGTGGCGCTCGACCCTGGCACCGTGGTCGTCGGCGAGGGCGACGTGGCAGCCAGCTTGTTGAGGTTGGTGTTCACGTAGGCCGGGGGCGGCGGGATGCTGTTTTTCTCCGACGCGGGCACGAAGGCGATGGTCAGCAGCGACTGATCCTGGAGCGGGATGTTGCGCGGGTCGACGGTTTGAAGTGTTCCTGTCGTGTCGCCCGCGAAGGCGAACTCCTTGACGTACACGTGGGACGCCTTGCCCTGACAGGTGTCACCGTCCAAGTAGAGCTTCCCGCCCGGCAGCTGCAGCTCGGCCGCATTGAGCTTCATGCCCACGGCCTCGGCGAACTTGCCCAGGGTGGCGTTCTTGCCCGCGGCCGACTTGGTGGTGGGATGAATGTGGATGATGCCGTCACCGTTGCCGGTGGTGATGCCTTCGGGATCCTTGGCGTGGGTGATGGCGGGCTGGAACTTGCCGCATTCGTCGACGGCGTAGCCCTCGTTCCAGACCGTCCCGACGGTGGGAGCGGTGGACCCGGCGCTGTTGATCTGGGCCAGCCGGCGGTCGCGGCTGGCCCAGGTGCCGAGGATCCCGAGTACGACGATGACCGCGATCACGCTGTAGTACGTCCACGGGGTCCGGCCCCGATGGGTCCGCCCGCCGCCAGTCCCGGCGGCGCGCGCCACCTTTTTGCTTGATGATGCCCTGCCCATAGCGTCGCCAGGGTAGCGGCCAGGGCGGCCGACTACAGGTCGACCTGCGGGCCGGATCCGTCTCCGGGTCCGCCGGCGGCCAGGCCCGGCGGTCCCGAGCGGCGCAACCGGTGATCGACCGCGGCCACGGCCAGACGCCCGGCCAGGCCGACCGCCACCACGGGCAGCACCGCCCGTTTGGACCCGGTGGTGGTCCGCCAGGCGAATCGCCACATGGAGCGGTGGTGGGCGGCCAGCATCCGGTAGGGGTGCTGGTTGGTCGATGCCCCCTGGACGTGGCGAACTCGGGCGGCCGGCTCGTAGCCGACGGCCCAGCCGGCCGCTGGAGCCGCCAGCACAGGTCCACGTCCTCCATGTACATGAAATAGGCGGGGTCGAAGCCCTCGACCGCGTCCCACGCCTCCCGGCGGACAAAGCAGGCAGGCCCCGGACACCCAATCGACCCGGGCCTGCTGGCCGTGATCCCAGTCGAGCAGCCGGTAGCGGCGGGTGAAGCGGTTTCCCGGCGCGACCATCCCGAACAGCCCGTGCCCGATGGCGTCGACCATGTCGGGGAAGGTCCGGGCCGAGGGATACAGGGAGCCGTCGTTGTTCCAGAGGCCGGGGCCGACCACGCCGAGGCTCGGGTCGGCCTCCAGGGCCGCCACCAGGGTCGGCACCGCGCCGGGCCCCAGCTCCAGGTCGGGGTTGCAGACCAGGAGATAAGGGACGTTCGGGCCGCCGGGGTCGCCGCCCCCGGTTGGCGGCCCCGCCGTAGCCCGAGGTTGGCGCCCGTCGGCAGCCACTCGACCCCGGCGTCGCTGCGACCACCCGCGCGAGCCGTCCGTCGATCCGTTGTCGACGACGACCACGCTGGCCGACCCCGTTGGCCGCCAGCGAAGCCAGGCAGGTGGCCAGTAGCCTGGCGGCGTTGTAGTTGACAACGACCGCGGCCACCGGAGCGATCGGCACCGGCTCGAGGTCGGAGGGCGTCGAGCCCTCCGCGTCGGTGGCCGTCACCGGCCGAGCCGGTTCGTGAACCACTCGATGGTCCGGTGCCAGGCCGTCGCGGAGCAAGGTGGTGGGCTCCCAGCCCAGCTCCTGGCGAGCCCGGGTGAGGTCGGGGCGGCGCAGGTTGGGGTCGTCGGGGGGCCGGGCGGTGAACACGATGCCCGAGGTCGACCGCGACAGCTCGAGCACCAGCTGAGCCACCTCGAGCACGGTGCGCTCGTCGTCGTTGCCGAGGTTGACCGGGCCTTGCACAGTCCGAGTCGAGCAGGGCCAGCAAGCCCGGTCGACCAGGTCGTCCACGTAGCAGAGGCTGCGGGTCTGGGACCGTCGCCGTAGACGGTCAGCGGTTCGCCCCGGATGGCCTGGGTCACGAAGTTGGTGACCACCCGGCCGTCGTCGAGGCGCATCCCGGACCGTAGGTGTTGAAGATCCGGGCGATGCGGACCTCCAGGCCGTGGCGGCGGTGGTAGGCCATGGTGAGCGCCTCCCCGAAGCGCTTGGCCTCGTCGTAGACCGACCGGGGGCCGATCGGGTTGACGTTGCCCCAGTAGCGTCTCGGGCTGGGGATGGACCAGCGGCTCGCCGTACACCTCGCTGGTCGACGCCTGCAGGAAGCGGGCGCCGGATCGGGCCGCCAGGTCCAGCAGGTTGGCCACGCCGCGGCTGCCGACGTCGAGGATCTCCAGCGCCAGCGGTCCGAAGTCGGCCGGCGAGGCCGGGCAGGCCAGGTTGAGCACGGCGTCGAAGGCGCCTTCGACCGGGACCGGTCGAGCTGACATCGGCTTCGACGAACGAGAAGCCATCCCGCTCGACCAGCGGCTTGATGTTGTCGGCCGACCCGGTGACCAGGTTGTCGACGCAGACCACCTCGTCGCCCCGGTCGAGCAGCCGGGCGCACAGGTCGGCTCCGATGAAGCCGGCCCCGCCGGCGACGACGGCTACGCATCAGCGACCGGCCCAGGCCCTGGTAGGCGCAGCCCGGCGGCCCGGGCCTCGGCCGGGTCGAGCAGGTTGCGGGTGTCGACGATGGCCGGCTGGGCCATGACCGCCGCCACCTTGGCCAGGTCGAGCTCGGCGAACTCGGGCCACTCGGTCAGGACCACCAGGGCGCTGGCTCCCTCACAGGCGCGCGTAGGGGTCGTCGCACAGCTCCAGCCCCGAGCCCGGCCAGCTGAGCGTCGCCGGGGTCCGGCAGGGTGGGATCGAAGGCCTTCACGGGCGCCCCGCGGCCGCGGAGCCGGCGCAGCACGGCCAGGGCCGGCGAGTCCCGGAGGTCGTCGGTGGCCGCCTTGAACGTCAGGCCCCAGGCCGCCACCACCAGCGCCTGGCGCCGCCTCCGGCGGCCGCCTGGCAGACCTGGTCGGCGACCAGGTCGAACTGCCGCTCGTTGGCGGCCACGACCTCCTTCAGCAAGGCGAAGTCGTAGCCGTGGTCCTCGGCGATGCGGATGAGGGCGCTGGTGTCCTTGGGCAAGCACGACCCGCCCCAGCCCGGCCCCGGGGCCAGGTGGTCGGCGCCGATGCGCCGGTCGTAGCTCATGCCCCGGATGACGTCCGCCGAGTTGGCGCCGACGGCCTCGCACAGGTTGGCGATGGCGTTGATGAACGACACCTTGGCGGCCAGGAAGGCGTTGCAGGCGTACTTGACCGTCTCGGCCGAAGACGGGTCGGTGATGAGCACCGGCGCCTCGAGCTGGCCGTAGAGGTCGGCCAGCTTGCTCGGCCGCGGCCGGGTCGTCGCTCCCGATCACGATCCGGTCGGGGTGGAGCCAGTCGTGGACGGCGTTGCCCTCCCGCAGGAACTCCGGGTTCGACACCACGGCGGTGTCCGGCCGGCCCAGGGCGGCCACCACCGCGCCCGCAGATCCGACCGGAACGGTCGACTTCGTCACCACCACCGCGCCCGGCTGCAAGGTGGGGGGCGATCTGGCCGGCGGCCTGCTTGACGTAGCGCAGATCGGCGGCCCCGTCGGCGCCCTGCGGGGTGGGGACACAGAGGAACACGAAGTCGGCCGCCGACGAGGCCTGCGACGACGTCGGTGGTGAACGACAGTCGCCCGGTCCGCAGGCCCTCCTTCGATCAGCTCGGCCGAGACCCTCCTCCAGGATGGGCGACTCGCCCCGGCTGCATCCGCTCGACCTTGGCCGCGTCGATGTCGACCGCGATGACCCGGTGGCCGAGGTGGGACAGGCAGGCGGCGGTGGTCAGCCCGACGTAGCCGGCGCCGATGACGGCGACCGGGTCGGGTGCTCGAGGGTCTGGGTTCAGGTGGCGATTCCTGGCGGGTCATTGAGCGGGCGGCGGTCACTCGGCGGGCTGGCCGGCGAGGAGTCTCAGCCGGCGAGCAGTCTTGACGGTGCGCTCGAGCGGTTCGTGGTGGTCGGGGAGCAGGCGGGCACGCCGCCCAGGCGGAGGGCGGCGTTGTCGAGCACCGAGTTGGCGGGCCGGGGCGCCGGGCGGGGCGGCGACAGCTCGGCGGTGGTGATCGGCTCCACCCGGCCGGGGTCGAGCCCGGCCGCGGCCACCACGTCGCGGGCGAACTGGTACCAGGTGCGTCGGCCCCTGGTTGGTCACGTGGAAGATCCCCGGCCGCCGGGCCACGCCCAGCTGCGAGGATCATGGCGGCCAGGTCGCTCGGTGAAGGTCGGGCAGCCCCGCTGGTCGTCCACGAAGCGCAGCGGACCGCCGCCCGGCCGCCAGCCGCAGCACGGTCTTGACCATGTTGGAGCCGTGGGGGCCGCACACCCAGGAGGTGCGCACGACGGCCGCGCCCGGGCAGCCGGCGCAGCACCTCCTGCTTCGCCGCCGAGCTTGCACCGGCCGTAGACCGACTGCGGGTTGGGCCGATCCCACTCGTGTATAGGACCGGGGCGACGTCCCGTCGAAGACGTAGTCGGTGGACACCGCCACCAGGTGGGCGCCGGCGGCTGCGGGCCCCCTCGGCCACGTGCCGGCAGCCGAGGGCGTTGACCCGCCAGGCCCGGTCCGGGTCGGCCTCGCAGGCGTCGACGGCCGTCCAGGCCGCGGCGTGCACGCACCAGGTCGGGCCGGAGGCTCGGTCACGGCGGCCAGCACCGCGTCCCGGTCGCCCACGTCGAGGCGGGCGCGGCCGGCGGCCACCACCTCGTGGTGGGGCTCGCGGCCGCGCCAGCCGGGCCAGGTCGGTGCCGAGCTGGCCGCCGGCCCCGGTGATCAGGATCCTCACGGCCGGATTCCGGCGCGGCGCCTTGAGCGGCTCCCACCACCACCGGTTGTCCCGGTACCAGTCGAAGGTGGCCTCCAGGGCCTCGTCCGAGCGGCCGCTTCGGCTCCCAGCCGAGCGAGCGCACCTTGGACGAGTCGACCGCGTACCGGCGGTCGTGGCCCGAGGCGGTCCTCGACGTACTCGACCATCTCCGGGCCGGCGCCGGCGAGGGCCAGGAGCCGCTCGGTGAGGTCCCGGTTGGTCAGCTCGTTGCCGCCGCCGATGTTGTAGATCTCGCCCGGCCTCCCCGGACCGCAGGACGGCGTCGATGGCGGCGCAGTTGTCCTCCACGTAGAGCCAGTCCCGCTTGTTGAGCCCGTCGCCGTACAGCGGCACCTTCCGACCGTCGAGAAGGTTGGTGACGAAGAGCGGGATCACCTTCTCGGGGTACTGCCACGGGCCCGAAGTTGTTGGACGAGCGGGTGATCATCACCGGCAGGCCGTAGGTCGAGTGGTAGGAGCGGGCGATCAGGTCGGAGCCGGCCTTCGACGCGCTGTAGGGCGACCGGGGATCGAGGACATCGGCTCTCGACGCTGTGGCCCTCGCTCGACCGAGCCGTACACCTCGTCGGTCGAGACGTGCACGACCGCGCGGGATGCCGGCCTGCACGGCAGGCGTGCATCACGGCGTTGGTCCCGACGCAGTTGGTGACGACGAAGTCCTCCGGTCCGGTGATCGACCGGTCGACGTGGCTCTCGGCGGCGAAGTGGAGCACGGCGTCGTGGCCTTCGAGGGCCGCGGAGAAGGCGTCGAGATCGCACACGTTGGCGTGGACGAACCGGAAGCGCGCTCGGCTCGGACTCCTCGACGTCGCGGAGGGTCGACCGGTTGCCGGCGTAGGTGAGGGCGTCGTAGACGGTCACCTCGTCGTCGGTGTTGGCCAGGACCCAGCGGACGTAGTTGGACCCGATGAAGCCGGCGCCGCCGGTGACCAGCAGCTTCACGGCGCCAGAGGTTACCCGGGCCCGGCGCCCCACCCGGGACACCCGACCGCCGCTGGCCTCCCGACCCATCCCGCCGGCTTCGCCGAGGATCAGACCGCCTGCTGCCGCTGGATGTGCCTGCTACCGGTCAGTGGGCCTACTGGAGGTCAATTTGGCTACTGGAGGTCGATCTGGCTGTGGTCGCCCACCATGAGCCGGGTGGCACGCGGCCGGCGGTCCGTCCGGGTGACCTCGACGTGATGGCCGAGCAGCGAGTCCTCCAGCCGGCCGGCGCCGACCACCCGGCAGTCGTCGAGGATCACCGAGTGCTCGATCTCGCTGCCACTCGATCACGCAGCGCACGCCGATCGCCGAGAAGGGTCCGACGAACGAATCGGTGATGGTGGTGCCGGCGCCGATCACCACCGGGCCCCGGATGCGGCTGCGGACCACCCGGGCGCCCGCCTCCACCACCACCCGCCCGTCGAGCTCCGATTCGTCGTCGACCTCGCCGTCGATGCGCCGCTCCAGGGTCTCGAGGATCAGGCGGTTGGCGTCGAGCAGCGGGGTGAGCTTCCCGGTGTCGATCCACCAGCCGTCGAGGATCTCGGTCCGCACCCGGAGGCCCTGGTCGACCAGCCACTGGATGGCGTCGGTGATCTCGAGCTCGCCCCGCGCCGACGGCGCGATGGCGGCCACCGCCTCGTGAACCCGCTCGTCGAAGAGGTAGACGCCGACCAGGGCCAGGTCGGACGGGTGGCTGCTCCGGGCTTCTCGAGCAAGCGGACCACCGACCCGTCGTCGTCGAGCTCGGCCACTCCGAACCGGTGCGGATCGGGCACCGCCTTGAGCAGGATCTGGGCGCACGGGGCCCGGCCGGGCCTCGTCGAGGGCGGGGGCCAGGGCCCGCGGCCGTTCGGATCTCGAAGCGGTCCACGAACGTCCTTGAGGCTCTGCTCGAGCAGGTTGTCGCCCAGGTACATCACGAAGTCGTCCGAGCCGAGGAAGTCCCGGGCGATCAGGACGGCGTGGGCCAGACCGAGCGGGGCCGCCTGCGGGAGGTAGGTGACCGTCAGACCCCATGCCGAGCCGTCCCCGACCGCGGCCTCGTACCTCCGCGGCGGTGTCGCCGACCACGATGCCGACCTCTTTGATCCCGGCGTCGGCGATGGCCTCGAGCCCGTAGAACAGGATGGGCTTGTTGGCCACCGGCACCAGCTGCTTGGCCCGGGTGTGGGTGATCGGGCGGAGACGGGTTCCCGCCCCGCCCGCCAGTATGAGCGCCTTCACCGGCCGACGACCCTAGTCCCCGCCGGGCCGGGGCCAGGTACGCCCGCCACTGGCGGCCGCACGTGGGTCACGTCACCGGCCGACACGGCCACCGCCGAGCCGTCGGCGGCGCGGACCACCAGCCGGCCCTCGGCGTCGATGCCCTCGGCCAGCCCGACCAGAGGGCGGTCGCCGCCGCTCGACCACGACCCGGCGGCCCGACGGTCGAGCAGGCGGCCGCGGTAGGCCGCGCCGCCGACCGGGCTGCCCAGCCGGCCGAGCTAGCCGTCGAGGGCGGCCAGCCAGGCGCCCAGCAGGTCCGACCGGTCGACCCGCCGGCCGGCCGCCTCGTCCACCCAGGCCGCGCCCGGCGGGGCCGCGCGTGGACGTTGCAGCCCCATGCCGATCACGACCGCCCCGCCGGCCGCCTCGGCCAGGATGCCGGCCAGCTTGCGGTCCCCGACCAGCAGGTCGTTGGGCCACTTCAGATCGGGGCTGAACCCGCCGACCTGCTGCGCAGGCCTGGCGGGCGGCCAGGCCGGCCGCGGCGGTGAGCAGATGCCAGCGGGTCGAGCGGCAGGTCGCTCGGGCGCAGGAGGATCGACACCAGCAGGGCGGTGCCCGGTTCGGCCTCCCAGGACCGGTCCAGGCGGCCCCGCCCGGCGGTCTGGAGGTCGGCCGCCACCACCAGCCCCTCGGCTGCGCCGCCGGCGGCCCGGCTCGGCGACCACCCGGTTGGTGGAGTCGGTGACGTCGAGGACCTCGATGTCGGTGAAGCGGGTGGCGGCGGCCAGGTGGCGCCGGACTCGCTCGTCGATGAGCACGCTGTCAGAATGCCTCCTCGTGCTCAGCAAGGTCGTGATCGCCAACCGGGGAGAGATCGCGGTCCGGGTCATCCGCACCTGCCGGGAGCTCGGCATCGCCAGCGTGGCGGTGTACTCGGACCTCGACCGGGATGCCCTCCACGTTCGCCTGGCCGACGAGGCCTACGCCCTCGGCGGCCAGACGGCGGCGGAGAGCTATCTCGACACCGAGCAAGATCCTCGACATCGCGGCCCGGTCCGGGGCGGACGGCCTGCACCCGGGCTACGGCTTCTTCTCCGAGAACGCCGACTTCGCCCGGGCCGTCACCGAAGCGGGACTGACCTGGATCGGACCGCCGCCCGAGGCCATCGAGGTCATGGGCGACAAGATCAGCTCCCGGCTGGCCGCCCAGCGGGCCGACGTGGCCGGGGTGCCGGGCACGACCGAGGTCCTCCGAGTCCGCCGACGAGGTCGTCGCCTTCGGCGAGGCCAGCGGCTGGCCGGTCGCCATCAAGGCCGCCTACGGCGGCGGCGGGCGGGGCATGCGGGTGGTGCAGGCGCCCGCCGAAGCGGCCGCCGCCCTGGAGTCCGCCCAACGGGAAGCCGAGAAGGCCTTCGGCCGGTCCGAGAGCTACCTGGAGCGCTACCTGACCTGGCCCCGGCACGTCGAGGTCCAGGTGTTCGCCGACACCCACGGCAACGCCGTGTATCTCGGCACCCGCGACTGCTCGGCCCAGCGCCGTCACCAGAAGCTGATCGAGGAGGCGCCGGCCCCGGCGATACCCGCCGCCACCCTCGACGCCATGGGCGCGGCGGCCGTCAAGGTGGCCCGGGCGTGCGGCTACGTCAACGCCGGCACCGTCGAGTTCATCTACCAGGACGGCGAGTTCTACTTCCTGGAGATGAACACCCGCCTCCAGGTCGAGCACCCCGCCACCGAGGCGGTCGTCGGCAGGGACCTGGTCGCCCTGCAGCTCCGGGTCGCCTCCGGGGAGCCGCTGGGCTTCGGCCAGGAGGACGTCCGCCTCGACGGTCACGCCATCGAGGTCCGCGTCAACGCCGAGGATCCCGCCGGCGGCCGCTTCCTGCCCTCGCCGGGCACCATCACCCGCTTCCGGCGAGCCGGACGGCTACGCCACCCGCACCGACGCCGGCTACGACGAGGGCGACACCGTCAGCCAGTTCTACGACAACCTCATCGCCAAGCTCATCGTCTGGGGCCGCGACCGCGAAGAAGCCCGGCACCGCATGCTGCGGGCGCTTGCGCGAAACCGAGATCGAGGGCCCGGCCACGACCATCCCGGCCGACATCGCCATCCTCGAACACCCCGACTTCATCAACGTCGAGCACTCCACCAACTGGGTCGAGCAGCGCCTCGACCTCTCCGGGATCTCGGCGCACCCGCCCGGCCGCCCCGCCGCCGCCGACGGCGAGCGGCCCGGGTGCAGCGCGACGTCGACGTGGAGGTCGACGGCCGCCGCTTCCAGGTCCGGCTGTGGGTGCCCGACGTGGCGCCGATGGTCGCCGCCGGGGCCGGCGGCAGCCCGGCCCGGCCGGCCCGGGCCCGGCCCCGGGCCGCGGCCGGCGGGCATGGCGGCGGGGCGCCGGTAGCGGCCGGGTCACGGTTCCGATGCAGGGCACCATCGTGAAGGTGCTGGTGGCGGTGGGCGACGCGGTCGAGGTGGGCCAGGCCGGTCACCGTCCTGGAAGCCATGAAGATGGAGAACAACATCGCCGCCGAGACGGCCGGCACGGTCACCGAGATCAAGGTCAAGCCCGGCGACTCGGTCGGCGCCGGCGACGTGGTGGTCGTGATCGCCGCCGACGATCAGCCTCGAGGGCGTCTGTATCCGGCACCGAGGCATTCACCCGGTCACAGGCGATACGGTCGGGGCACATCCCGCTCCGGCAACCCTCGATCAGGAGGCTTCGCATCAGCCAGGCCCGCCTACCGCCGTCGACGACCAGGCCGCCGACGGGCGCGGACGCCGGTCGTGCTCGGCGACCGGGCGTCTCCGTCGACGAGGTGGTGGGCGTGGCCCGACACCGGCGGCCCGTCGTCGTGACCGACGAGGCCGTGGCCGCCCTGGCAGCGGTCCTCGGCCATCGCCACCGCGCTGATCAGCGGCGAGCAGGCCGTCTACGGGCTGTCGACCGGCTTCGGCGCCCTGGCCGACCGCTACATCGCCCCCGGGCCAGCGGGCCGCCCTGCAGATCGGGCTGGTCCGCTCCCACGCCGCCACCGTGGGCGACGAGGTCGAACCGGAAGCGGTCCGGGCCATGATGCTGCTGCGGGCCGCCACCCTGGCCAAGGGCTACTCCGGGATCCGGCCGGAGCTGGTGCACGGCCCTGGTCGGCCCTGCTCAACGCCGGGATCACGCCGGTCGTCCGCGAGCACGGCTCGCTCGGCTGCAGCGGCGACCTGGCCCCGCTGGCGCACGTGGCCCTGGCCCTGATCGGGGAAGGCGAGGTCGATCGACGGTGCCGGCCGGCCGGACCGCGGCCGCGGCCGGCGCCCTGGCGGCCGCCGGGCTGGCCCCGCTCGTCCTCGAGGCCAAAGAGGGCCTGGCCCTGACCAACGGCACCGACGGCATGCTCGGCCATCTCTGCCTGGCCTGCGACGACATCGGCCGGCTGCTGCGCACCGCCGAGGTGGCGGCGGCCATGTCGGTCGAAGCCCTGCTCGGGACCGACCAGGCCTTCCGGCCCGAACTGGCCGCCCTGCGGCCCCACCCCGGTCAGGCCGCGTCGGCGGCCAACATGCTGGTCGTCCTGGCCGGCTCCGGCGTCGTCGCCTCGCACCAGCGTCCACGACACCCGGGTCCAGGACGCCTACTCGCTGCGCTGCGCCCCCCAGGTGATCGGCGCCGGCCGCGACACCCTCGACCACGCCCGCGCCGTCGTCGACCGCGAGCTGGCCAGCGCCATCGACAACCCGGTGGTCCTTCCCGACGGCCGGGTGGCGTCGTGCGGCAACTTCCACGGCGCCCCGCTCGGCTACGTCGCCGACTTCCTCGCCATCGCCCTCGCCGACCTGGCCTCGATGGCCGAACGGCGGATCGACCGCCACCTCGACCCGGCCCGCTCCCACGGGCTGCCCGCCGTTCCTGGCCGCCGACCCCGGCGTCGACTCCGGGCTGATGCTGGCCCAGTACAGCGCGGCCGCCCTGGTCGCCGACTGCCGCCGCCTGGCCGTCCCCGCCAGCGCCGACAGCATTCCCGACCTCGGCCATGCAGGAGGACCACGTGTCGATGGGCTGGGCCGCGGCCCGCAAGCTGCGCCGGGCCATCGACAACGCCGTCCGGGTGGTGGCCATCGAGGTCATGACCGCGGCCCGCGCCGTCGAGCTGCGCCAGCCGCTCCGCCCGGCCCCGGCCACCGCGGCGGTGGTGGCCGGCCTGCGCCAGTCCGTAGCCGGGCTCGGGCCCGGACCGGTACCTGGCCCCGGAGATCGACCGGACCGCCGGACCTGGTCCGGTCCGGGCAGATCGCTGGCCTGGGCCGAATCGGTCGACCGGTCCCCTGCAATAGCTACATTCCCAGTAGGCCATCAGGCCCGCAGCGTCATCGCCAACACGCCAGCCCAGCTCGATCCAGCAACGAGAGACGCCATGCCCGCCTCGCGGTGCGGACCACGGTCAGCAGCTCCGGGGCGCGGGTCGATCACCGCCGCGACCGGATCGGAGCTGCACTGCCGGGGCTGGCCCCAGGAAGCCGCCTGGCGGATGCTGCACAACAACCTCGACCCGGCCGTGGCCGAGCGCCCCGACGACCTGGTCGTCTACGGCGGGGGCGGCAAGGCGGCCCGGGACTGGCCCAGCTTCGACGCCATCTCCCGCACCCTGCTCGAGCTCGGCGACGACGAAACGCTGCTCGTCCAGTCCGGCCGCCCGGTCGGCGTCCTGCGCACCCACGAATGGGCGCCGCGGGTGCTGATCGCCAACAGCAACCTGGTCGGCGAGTGGGACAACTGGGACGAGTTCCGGCGGCTCGAGCACCTCGGGCTCACCATGTACGGACAGATGACGGCCGGCTCCTGGATCTACATCGGCACCCAGGGGATCCTGCAGGGCACCTACGAGACGTTCGCCGCGATCGCCGAGCCGCCGCTTCGGCGGGTCGCTGGCCGGCACCCTGACGCTCACCGCCGGCGCCGGCGGCATGGGCGGGGCCCAGCCCCTGGCCGTGACCATGAACGGCGGGGTCGTCATCTGCGCCGATGTCGACCCCACCCGCCTGCACCGGCGGCTCGAGACCCGCTACTTCGACGTGATCGCCGGCGGACATCGACGAGGCCATCCGGCTGGCCCGCCAGGCCCAGTCAGCCCGGATGGCCCAGTCGATCGGCGTGGCGGCCAACGCCGTCGAGCTGCTCGAGACCTTCGTCGGCCCGCGACGAGGCCGTCGACATCGTCACCGACCAGACCCCGGCCCACGACCCGCTGATGTACGTCCCGGTCGGCCTGTCGGTGGCCGAGGCCGACGAGCTGCGCCGGTCCGATCCCGCCGGACTACCTGAAGCGGGCCCGCGACACCATCGCCCGGCACGTGACCGCCATGCTGGCCCTGCTCGACCGGGGCGCCGAGGTGTTCGACTACGGCAACAGCCTGCGGGCCGAGGCCCGCCTGGCCGGCGTCGACCGGGCCTTCGACTATCCCGGCTTCGTCCCCGCCTACATCCGCCCGCTGTTCTGCGAGGGCAAAGGCCCGTTCCGCTGGGCGGCCCTGTCCGGCGACCCGGCCGACATCGGCGCCACCGACCGGGCCGTGCTCGAGGAGTTCCCCGACAACGAGCCGCTGGCCCGCTGGATCCGCATGGCGTCCGACCGGGTGGCGTTCCAGGGCCTGCCGGCCCGGATCTGCTGGCTCGGCCTGGGCGAGCGGGCCCGGATGGGCGCCCGGTTCAACGACATGGTCGCGTCCGGCCAGCTCGCCGCCCCGATCGTCATCGGCCGCGACCACCTCGACTGCGGATCGGTCGCCTCGCCGTACCGCGAGACCGAAGCCATGGCCGACGGCTCGGATGCCATCGCCGACTGGCCGCTGCTCAACGCCATGGTCAACGTGGCGTCGGGCGCGTCCTGGGTCAGCATCCACGACGGCGGCGGCGTGGGCATCGGCCGGTCGCTGCACGCCGGCCAGGTGTGCGTGGCGGACGGCACGCCGCTGGCCGCGGCCAAGCTCGAGCGGGTCCTCACCAATGACCCGGCCATGGGCGTCATCCGCCACGTCGACGCCGGCTACCGCCGAAGCGGACCAGGTCGCCGAGGCGGCCGGCCTCGACATTCCCGTCCCGCCAGGCGGTCGGGTCGTGACCGTCCGCATGGTGGCCACCGCCGGCCACCCGATCCTGCGCGAGTGGGCCCAGCCGGTCGCCCCCGACGAGCTCGACACCCCGGGCATGCAGGCGCTTCATCGACGACCTCATCGAGACCATGCGCTACTACAACGGCGCCGGCCTGGCCGCCCCGCAGGTCATGGAATCGGTGCGCGTCGCCGCCATCGAGGTCCACGCCAACCCCCGCTACCCCTACAAGCCGGACATCCCGCTCGACGGTGCTGGTCAACCCCGAGATCGAGGCCCTGACGGAGGAGACGTTCGCCAACAACGAAGGGTGCCTGTCCGTACCCGGCCTGCGCGGCGTCACCCACCGGCTGGTCGAGATCGGCGTGCGCGCCCTCGACCGCCACGGCCGGCCCGATCGAGCGGGAGGTGCGAGGCCTGTCGGCGGTCACCTTCCAGCACGAGGTCGACCACCTCAACGGCAAGCTGTTCGTCGACCGCGTCGAGGACCCCACCACCTTCTCCACCTGGGAGCAGTTCGAGCGCTTCGAGCGGGACGAGTTCGCGGCCCGGGCCGCCCAGCTCGTCGCCCGCTTCGGGTCGTGACCGGATGCCGACCTGGTGGGCCCGCCACGCCTGGCTGGGCGGCATCCAGCACCACGCCCGGTGTCCTTCTGGAGGTAAAAGACGACCGGTTCGCGGCCGTCACCCCCGGCGTGACCCAACCGCCCGCCGGCGCCACCCGGCTCGAGGGTCTGACGCTGCCCGGGCTGGCGAACGTGCACTCCCACGCCTTCCACCGGGCCCTGCGGGGCCGCACCCAGTCCGGGCCGGGGTCCTTCTGGACCTGGCGGGACCTCATGTACGCAGGTGGCCGACCGCCTCGACCCCGACAGCTACCTGCGCCTGGCCCGGGCGGTGTTCGCCGAGATGGCGCTGGCCGGGTTCACCGCGGTCGGGCGAGTTCCACTACCTGCACCACCGGCCGGGCGGCGTCCCCTACCAGGATCCCAACCAGATGGGGCGGGCCCTGATGGAAGCGGCCGGCCGCGGCCGGCATCCGGCTGACCCTGCTCGACACCTGCTATCTGGAGGGCGGCTTCGACACCCCGCTGGAAGGCCCCCAGCTGCGCTTCGGCGACGGCACCGTCGGCGGCTGGATCGAACGGGTCCAGCAGCTGCGGCCGGAGGGGCAGACCCGGCATCGGCGCCGCCATCCACTCGGTGCGGGCGGTCCCGCCGCTGGCGATGGCCGAGGCGGTCGGATGGGCCCGGCAGCACGGCTGGCCGCTGCACGCCCACGTCGTCCGAGCAGCGCCGGGAGCAGAGCGAGTCCCGGCTACCTCCGGGGCACCACGCCGCTCGGGGTGCTGGCCGCGGCCGGCGCCGTCGGGCCCCGGCTTCACGGCCATCCACGGCACCCATATGTCGAAGAAGGACATCGCCGGCCTGGCCGCCGAGGGCGGCGGCTGCTGCCTGTGCCCGACCACCGAACGGGACCTCGGGGACGGCATCGGCCCGGCCCCGGCCCTGCAGCGGGCCGGGGTGCCGCTGTCGATCGGCACCGACTCCCACGCCGTGATCGACGGCTTCGAGGAGGCCCGGGCCATCGAGCTCGACAGCCGGCTGGTCGCGGAGCAGCGCGGGCGTGCTCGACGCCGGCATCCTCCTGGACGGCGGCCACCGCCAACGGCATGGCCGCCCTGGGCTGGGACGGCGGGCGCGCTGGCGCCCGGCCAGCTGGCCGACTTCGTCACCGTCCGCCTGGACACGCCCCGCACGGCCGGCGCCGACCCGTCCCTGGCCGTCGACGGCCGTGTTCGCGGCGACCGCGGCCGACGTCGACCTGGTCGTCGTCGGCGGCCAGCCGGTCGTCTCGGGCGGGCGTCCACCTCGGTGTCCCGGACGTCGCCGGCGAGCTGGCCGCCGCCATCACGGCGCTCTTCCCGTGACCTCGCTCGCCCTGACCGGCATCGGCGCGCTGGTCACCTGCGACCCCGAGCCACGGCCGCGGGCGCCCTCGGGCGTCGTCGAGCACGCCGCCCTGGTCATCGAGGACGGCCGGGTCGTCTACGCCGGCCCGGCGTCGGCCGCCCCGCTCGACGTCGACGACCGGGTCGACCTCGACGGCCGCTGCGTGATGCCCGGCTTCGTGGACTCCCACACCCATCTGATCTTCGCCGGCGACCGGGCCGAGGAGTTCGCCCTGCGCATGGCGGGCCGCCCCTACCAGCCGGGCGGCATCCTCGACACGGTGGCGGCCACCCGGGCCGGCCCGCTCGCCGACCTGGAGGCGGGCGCCCGCCGGCTGGTCGGCCAGGCCCTGGCGTCGGGCACCACCACCCTCGAGATCAAGACCGGCTACGGGCTCACCCCCGAGCACGAAGCCGTCCACCTCGGCATCGCCCGGCCCTCTCGCCCGAGGCCACCTTCCTCGGCGCCCACCTGGTCCCGCCGGAGTATCGCCGACGACCGCGACGGCTACCTGCAGCTGCTGACCGAGACCATGATCCCGGCCGCGGCGGCGACGGCTCGATGGTGCGACGTGTTCTGCGAAGCGGGCGCCTTCGACGTCGACGAGTCCCGGGCCGTGCTGCGGCGCGGCCGCGGCGCACGGGCATGGGCCTGCGGGTGCACGCCAACCAGCTGGGGCCGAGCGGCGGCGTGGCCCTGGCCTGCGAGCTGGGGGCCGCCTCCGCCGACCACTGCACCCACCTCACCCGGGCCGACATCGACGCCCTGGCCGGCTCGGACACGGTGGCCACCCTGCTGCCCATCAGCGACTTCTGCACCCGGCAGCCCTACCCCGACGGCCGGGCCCTCCTCGACGCCGGCGCCACCGTGGCGGTGGCCAGCAACTGCAATCCGGGCTCCAGCTACTCGACCTCCATCCCGCTGGCCCTGGCCCTGGCGGTCCGCGAGTGCGGGCTCACCATCGACGAGGCCCTCCTGGCCGCCACCCGGGGCGGCGCGGCCGCCCTGCGCCGCCCCGACATCGGCCGCCTGGTCCCCGGGGCCCGGGCCGACGCCGTCGTGCTCGACGCCCCCCACCCCCAGCCACCTGGTGCTACCGGCTGGGCACGCCGCTCGTCGGCCGGCGGTCCTCAAGGACGGCGATCTGGGCTGGTGGGCACCACCGCAATAGGGCCGAGCCGCGCCCCGGCTCGCGCCGCCAGGCTTACTCGGCGGCGTCGGCGATGGCCTCGGACAGGGTCGGGTGGGCCAGGCAGCTCTCGACGATGTCGGACACCCGGAGGTTGGCGGTCACCGCCAGGGCGATGACCGAGATCAGCTCGGCCGCGTGCCGGCCGACGATCGACCCGCCGAGCACCACCCCGGTGGCGGGATCGGAGAGGATCTTGACGAAACCGGTGGGGTCGTCGTTGATGAGGGCCTTGGCCGCGGCCGCGTAGGGCACCTTGGTGACCCGGATCTTGCGGCCGGTGGCGAAGGCCTCGGCCTCGGCCAGGCCCGACGTCGGCGATCTCGGGCTCGGTGAAGATGGCCGAGGCCGCCTTCTCGTAGTCGATGTGGCGGTGCTCGCGGGTGTGCAGGCCCATGGCGTGCTCGGCGATCTTGCGCCCCTGCATGGCCGCGACCGACGACAGCGGCAGCTTGCCCGACACGTCGCCGGCGGCGTAGATGTGGCGGGACGTTGGACTGGCAGTGGTGGTTGATCGGGATGTAGCCGCCCGCGTCGACCTCCACCCCGGCGGCCTCGAGGCCCAGCCCGTCGCTGTTGGGGATCGACCCGATGGCGAGCAGGGCGTGGCTGCCCTTCGCCACCCGGCCGTCGTCGCACAGCACCGCGATGCCGGCCTCGGTGCACTCGATCGCCTTCGGCCCGGGCCCCCTTGAACAGCCGGACCCCCCGCCGCAGCAGCTCGTCCTCGAGGGCGGCGGCCACCTCGGGATCCTTGCGGGGCAGGACCTGCTGGCGGCTGACGATCAGGGTCACCTTGGCCCCGAACGAGCTGAACATGTGCACGAACTCCACCCCGGTCACCCCCGAGCCGATGACGACCAGGTGCTCGGGCATCATCGGCGGCGGGTAGGCCTGCCGGGTGGTGAGGATGCGCTCCCCGTCGGGCTCGGCCCACTCCGGGATGCGGGGCCGGCTGCCGGTCGAGATCAGGATGGCGTCGGCGTCGAGCTCCTCGATCCCCTCATCGGTCTCGGCCACCACCTCGTGCGGGCCCTTGAGCCGGCCCACCCCGGAGATGATCCGCACCCCCTGGCTCTCGAGCAGGCCGGTCACCTGACTGGTTGAGGTAGGCCTCGATCTCCTGGACCCGCCGGCGCTGGGCGTCGATGTCCAGGCTGGCCTCCTGATGCGCCAGGCCCATCCCCTCGATGCGGCGGGTGAAGCTCATGGCCCCGCCGGTGGCGATCATGGTCTTGGAGGGGATGCAGTCCCAGAGGTGGGCGGCCCCGCCGACGATGTCGCGCTCGATCAGGGTGACCTCGGCGCCCAGCCGGGCCGCGTAGGTGGCGGCGGTGTTGCCGGCCGGGCCCCCCGCCGATGATGACCATCCGGGACGGCCACGGCGCGATCCTCAGCGGCTCGGCTGGTAGACGCCGAACTCGGCGCGCAGGACGTCGCTGACCTCGCCGAGCGTGGCCCGCCGGCGGAGGGCCTCCCGCATGGGCGGCAGCAGGTTGTCGCTGCCCCGGGCGGCCGCGGCCACGTCGGCCAGGGCGGCGTCGACGGCCGCCTGGTCCCGCTCGGCCCGGGTGCGGCGCACCCGCTCGATCTGGTGGGCCTGGAGGGCCGGGATCGATGGGGAAGACCTCGCCCGGCTCGGGGTTGTCGTCGACGTAGCGGTTGACGCCGACGATCACCTTGGTCCCGCTGTCGACGGCCTTGGTGTAGGCGTAGGCGGCCTGCTCGATCTCCTCCTGCATGTAGCCGGCCTCGATGGCCGACACCGCGCCGCCCATCCCGTCGATCTTGTCGAGGTAGGCCCAGGCGTCGGCCTCCACCGCGTCGGTCAACGACTCGACGAAATACGAGCCGGCCAGCGGATCGACGGTGTCGGTGATCCCCGACTCGTAGGCGACGATCTGCTGGGTGCGCAGGGCGATGCGGGCCGCCTTCTCCGTCGGCAGGCCCAGGGCCTCGTCGAAGCCGTTGGCGTGCAGGCTCTGGGTGCCCCCGAGGGCGGCCGCCAGGCTCTGCAGGGTCACCCGGACGATGTTGTTCTCCGGCTGCTGGGCGGTGAGGGTGGATCCGCCGGTCTGGGTGTGGAACCGCAGCAGCTTGCTCTTCTCGTCCTTGGCCCCGAAGCGCTCGGTCATGATCTTGGCCCACATGCGCCGGGCGGCCCGGAACTTGGCCACCTCCTCGAAGAAGTTGTTGTGGGCGTTCCAGAAGAAGCTGAGCCGGGGCGCGAACTCGTCGACGGGCAGGCCGGCGGCGACGGCCGCCTCGACGTAGGCGACGCCGTTGGCGAGGGTGAAGGCGATCTCCTGCACGGCCGTCGATCCGGCCTCGCGGATGTGGTAGCCGGAGATGGAGATGGTGTTCCAGCTGGGCAGGCGCTCCCGGCAGTAGGCGAAGATGTCGGTGATGAGCCGCATCGACGGGCGCGGCGGGTAGATGTAGGTGCCGCGGGCGACGTACTCCTTGAGAATGTCGTTTTGGATGGTGCCGCCGAGCTTGGCCGCCGGCACGCCCTGCTCCTCGGCCACCAGCTCGTAGAGCAGCAGCAGGATGGCCGCGGTGGCGTTGATCGTCATCGACGTGGTGACCTGGTCGAGGGGCAGGCCGCCCAGCAGGATGCGCATGTCGTCGATGGAGTCGATGGCCACGCCGACCTTGCCCACCTCGCCCTCGGCCCGGGGATGGTCGGAGTCGTAGCCCATCTGGGTCGGCAGGTCGAAGGCGCACGACAGTCCGGTCCCGCCGCCGGCCAGCAGCAGCCGCCACCGCTCGTTGGTCGCCTCGGCCGTCCCGAACCCGGAGTACTGCCGGATCGTCCACGGCCGGCCCCGGTACATGGTCGGATAGATCCCCCGGGTGTACGGGTAGGCGCCGGGCTGGCCGAGCTGGCGCTCGGGGTCCCACCCGGCCAGGTCTCGCTCGGAATAGACGGGTTTGATCTCGATCCCGGAGTCGGTGCGGCGCTCGTCGTTGGCCATGCCTGCCAGGTTACGGCGTCGTGAGCCGGCCGCCTCGGCTGCGCTGACAACGGGGCGGGCCGCCGCCGCTGCGGTCCCCCTTTGTCCCTCGCTACGAGGCCGGAGCGGCGATCGGGTGCGGCATGCACAGCTCGTCGTACTCGGCGATCACGAGCTGCTCCTTGGGGATGCTGCACGCCGCGCACTCCGGGTCGCGGTTGACCTTGAAGGTCCGGAAGCTCTCCTCCAGGGCGTCGTAGGCCAGCAGCCGGCCGGCGAGGGGGTCGCCGATCCCGAGCAGGAGCTTGATGGTCTCCATGGCCTGGATGCTGCCGATGATGCCGGGCAGCACGCCGAGCACGCCGGCCTCGGCGCACGACGGGGCCAGCTCCGCCGGCGGCGGCTCGGGAACCTGGCAGCGGTAGCACGGGCCCTGATGGGGGAGGTACACGCTGGCCTGGCCCTCGAAGCGGAAGATCGAGCCGTGCACCACCGGGATGTCCAGCTTGAGGGAGGCGTCGTTGACCAGGTAGCGGGTCGGGAAGTTGTCGGTCCCGTCGACGATCACGTCGTAGCCGGCGAAGATGGCCAGCACGTTGTCCGCGCCGAGGCGCACGTCGTAGGTGACCACGTTGACGTCGGGGTTGAGGGCGGTCAGCGTCTTCTTGGCCGAGTCGACCTTGCGCTCGCCGACCCGGTCCATGTTGTGCAGGATCTGGCGCTGCAGGTTGGACTCGTCGACCACGTCCATGTCGATGATGCCGAGGGTGCCGACCCCGGCGGCGGCCAGGTACATGGCCGCCGGCGAGCCCAGGCCGCCGGCGCCGAGCAGCAGCACCTTCGACTCCAGGAGCTTGGCCTGGCCGGCCACGTCGACCTCCGGCAGCAGCAGGTGGCGCTGGTACCGGTTGCGCTGCTCGGGGGTCAGCGAGACGGGCGCCTGCCAGGGGCGGCCCTCGTCCTTCCACTTGTTGAAGCCGCCGACCACCGAGACGACGTCGGTGTAGCCGAGCTGGCCCAGGGTGTCGGCCGCGAACGCGGACCGGGTGCCGCCGGCGCAGTACACCACCAGTGGGCGTCGTGGTCGGAGATCCGGCCCTCCACCTGGCTCTCGAGATGGCCCCGGGGAATATGGATGGCGCCGGGCAGGGCGCCCTGCTCGTACTCGTCGGGCTCCCGCACGTCGAGGATCACGGTGCCCGGCTGGCCGAGGTCGTCGGCCGCGGTCGCGGTGTCCACCTCACGGATCCGGGCTTTGGTGTCACGCAGCAGGTCACGGAAGCGTCGCCATGACTAAATGCTACCTCGTGGGTCGCCATTCTGACCGGGGCGGATAACGACACGTCTGCGCCGCGGTCGCAGTTGTCCCGGTCATAGCGTCAGGCCGTGGAGCTCGATGACGCCATCCGCCAGCGGCGCATGTGCCGGCACTTCCAGGACCGGCCGGTGCCACCCGAGGTCGTGGACCGGCTCATCGACCTGGCCCGCCGGGCGCCGTCTGCCGGCCACACCCAGGGCTGGGCGTTCGTGGTGCTCGAGGGGCGCGAGCAGACCGACCGGTTCTGGTCGACGGACGCCGACCCGGCCTGGCTGGCCCAGCCCGACCATCCCGGGGTGCTCAACGCGCCGGTACTGGTCTCCCGTTCTGCAGCCGGCAGGCCTACCTCGACCGCTACGCCCAGCCCGACAAAGCCGGCCACCGGCCTGGACAGTCGAGGCGGCGTGGCCGGCGCCCTACTGGCTCATCGACACCGCCTTTGCCACCATGCTGCTCCTGCTCGGGGCGGTGGAGGCCGGTCTGGGCGCGTTGTTCTTCCGGCTGCACGGCGACCCGGCCCGGCTGCGCGCCGTCCTGGGAGTTCCCGACGGCTGGGAGCCCATCGGCGTGGTCGCCCTGGGCTGGCCGGCGGCCGACGAACGCCGCCCGGCCCCGGCCGCGGCGACCTGCTCGACGAGGTCCTGCACCGGGGCGGGTGGTAGCCAGGCCGGGTGGTAGCCGGGGCGTGGGGCGAGCCGGCGGGCGCTCAGTCGGCTGCGGCGACCAGCACGGGCAGGACCTCGCTGATCGGAACCCGCACGACCGCGCGCGGCCAGATCGTCGTAGGGCGTGGGCTGGGCGTTGACGATGACGACCGGGCTGCCCGTTCCGGTAGGCCAGCGGTACCAGTCCGGCGGCGGGATAGACGCCGAGGGTGGAACCCACGGCCAGCAGCAGATCGCAGTCGGCAGCGGCCTCCTCCGCCCGGCCCAGGACCTCGGGGTCGAGGGACTGGCCGAAGCTGATCGTGGCCGACTTGAGGATCCCGCCGCAGCGTTCGCAGTGCGGATCGTCGTCCCCGGCCCGGACCCGGTCGAGCGCCGGCTCCATCGGCCCTTCTTCGCCGCAGGACCAGCACCGGACCCGCCACATGGTGCCGTGCAGCTCGAGGACGCAGGTCGGGATCGTGGCCGGCCCGCTGGTGCAGCTCGTCGATGTTCTGGGTGACCACGGCCCGCAGGCGCCCCTGGCGTTCCAGCTCCACCAGGGCCAGGTGGCCGGCGTTGGGCCGGGCCGCCCAGGCCGGCGACGCCAGCCGGGTCTGCCAGGACTGGCGGCGGACCTCCGGGTCGTCGAGGTAGTTCGCCAGCGTGGCGGTCCGCTCGGCGGCCGGGTTCTTCGTCCACACGCCCTGCGGTCCCCGGAAGTCCGGGATCCCGGAGTCGGTCGAGATGCCGGCGCCCGTCAGCACGGTGATGCGACGGGCCCCCGATACCAGGGCCCGGGCGCGGGCCGCCTCGTCATCTGGCATGCCCGCCAGTGTCGCACGCGTCCCCCGTGAACACTGTGGCCTTGACAGCAGGTGAAATATCATTGATATAACTTAACAAGTGATGATCTATCGTTCAAAAGGTGGTATCGACATGCAACCCATGGTCACCTTCGAATGCGACACCCTGACGGTCCGGCCCTGGGCCGACGACGTCATCGATTCGCTCGGGTTCGACCCGCGGGCGCCGTACGTCGAGCGCTTCTGGCTCGGGGTGCTCGGCCCCAGCACCACCTGGCTGCTGCGGCGGATGGCGACCGGGTTCGACCAGCACCCCGAGGGCTTCGAGATGTCGCTCGGCGAAACGGCCCAGGCCCTGGGTCTCGGCGACCGGGGTGGACGCCATTCGCCGTTCCTGCGGACCGTCAACCGCATGATCCAGTTCGAGCTGGCCCGGGTGCTCACCGCCGGGGCCGGTGAGCTGGCGGTCCGGCGGCGACTGCCTCCGCTCAACCGCCGCCAGACCGCCCGCCTCTCGCCCGCCCTGCAAGCCGCCCACCAGCGCTGGCAGGCGGACCAGCTCCAGGAGCCGCCCGCCGAAGCCCAGCGCCGGCGGGGCCGCCAGCTGGCCCTCAGCCTGCTCGAGCTGGGAGAGGACGTCGAAGAGGCGGAGCGGCAGCTGCTGCGGTGGCGCTACCACCCGGCGGTTGTGCGTGAGGCCGTCAGCTGGGCCGCGGCCGCCCATCGCAGCGCGGCGGCCGCCGAAGCGGGCTAGCGCCGGGGCCGAGGGGGCGGCGCTACCCGGGTCCGAGGGGGGCCGGCGCCCGGTCCAGACGCACCGGGGGGGCGTCTGGGATCTGGGAACGCATGGGCTTGGCCTAGGCTGCGGCCGTGGACGGACCCATACCTGACCTGCCGGCCGGGCGCGCCGTCGACCTGCCCGGCCGGGGTCGTACCTGGGTCTACGACACGGGGGTGGAGGGCCCGGACGGCGGGCCGCCGTCTTCCCGCCGACCACCGCTCGTCCTGCTCCACGGTTGGACCTCGACCGCGGCCCTCAACTGGTGCCGCTGCTTTGCGCCGCTGTCCGGAGACTTCCGGGTCATCGCCCTCGACCATCGCGGCCACGGGCGGGGAATCCGGAGCCGGCGGCCCTTCCGCCTCGAGGACTGCGCCGACGACGTGGCCGCCCTGATCGAGCGTCTCGACCTGGGTCCGGTCACCGCCGTGGGCTACTCCATGGGCGGCCCGGTCGCCCAGCTGCTGTGGCAGCGCCGTCCCGAGCTCGTCAAGGGGCTGGTGCTGTGCGCCACCGCGGCCCGGTTTGCATCCCGGCTCGACGTCAACGGCCCGGTGGGGGCCCTCGGTTATGGCATGGCGTTGGCCTTGTCGAGCATGCCCCCCAACCTGCTCCGGCAGGGGTACGGCATGTACATCCGCAACCGGGCCGCCGAGCAGCGGGTGGCCCCCTGGGTCGTCGGCGAGTGGGAGCGCAACGATCCCGCCGCGCTGGTCCAGGCCGGTTTCGCGCTCAGCCGCTTCGACTCGACCGACTGGACGAGCACCATCGACGTTCCCACCGCGGTGGTGGTGACCACCCTCGATGTCACCGTGGATCCCGCCCGCCAGTGGCAGCTGGCCCAGACCATCCCCGGCGCCACTGCCTTCCCTGTGGCGGCCCCCCACCGGGCCTGCGTCGACCAGGCCGATCTGTTCGTGCCCGCTTTGTTGGCCGCCTGCGAGGCAGCCCAGGGCCCGCGGGCCGCGCTGGACGCGCCGGTGGTCGGCTAGCCCGGACCCCTTTCGCCCGGGCCCAGAGCCCCTGAGTCCGCTGCCGGCGGTCTGGCGCCATGCCGGTATCAGCTACGGGTCCGCGTCCGGGTGCCCCGCCTACCGAGCCCCGGCCCCCGTCCCGGTCGGGTTGGGGCCGGGTGCGGCATCGAGGGTCTCAAGGGCGGGTGACCCCGGTTCGGCGAGGGCCGTCGCCAGCGCTCGAGCCGCGGCTGCCACGGCCTTCCCATACCGGCGGCCGGGCTGACGGGTCGTACGTTCGACGGGGCCGGATACCGATACGGCCGCGACCACACAAGCCGTCGACGACGACCGGGGCGCTGACCGAGGCCACGCCCCGTTCGCGCTCCTCCACGCTCTCCGCCCAGCCTGCTCGCGGCCCGACGGGTCGCCGGCCAGAACCTTCGCCGCGGAACCCCGGTCCATCGGCAGTACCGCGCCGACAGCCACGATCGTCCGGAGGCTGTGTGGCGACTCCAGTGACGCCAGGCACACCCGGGTCTCCCCGGACCGCACGTACAGCTGGGCACTTTCACCTGTCTGGTCACGGAGCGCAGCCAGTATCGGGGCTGCCGAGTCGACCAATGACCGGCCGGTGCTGCCGCCGGCGATGCGGCCCAGGCGCACCAGGCCGGGCCCCAGCACGAAACGCCCCGCGGCGTCGCGACTCACCAGAAGATGACGCTCAAGGGCTGAAGCCAGCCGGTGGGCGGTCGCCCGTGGCAGTCCCGGTCGACGTGGTCAACTCGGCCAGCGACCGCGGACCGCCCTCCAGGGCGACGAGGATCTCCATGGCCTTGTCCAGCACTCCAACACCGCTTACACTCGTTCCCACTAATCGGAACTCTATCTCAGAATGTAGGATGCAAACATGTGGGATGACGTATGAGCCGGGCCCGGACCCTCGCCGAGAAGGTGTGGGAGCGTCACCTGGTCCGCGAGGCCGCCGACGAACCCGACCTCCTCTACATCGACCTCCACCTGGTCCACGAGGTGACCTCGCCGCAGGCCTTCGACGGGCTCCGCATGGCCGGTCGCGGCGTCCGCCGGCCTGATCTGACCGTGGCGACCATGGACCACAACGTGCCGACGACGGCACTCGACCGCCCCATCGAGGATCCGATTTCGGCCCGACAGATCGAGGTTCTGGCCAGCCAACTGCGCCGAGTTCGGGATCCGGCTGTTTCCGATGGGCGACGCCAACCAGGGGATCGTCCACATCATCGGTCCGGAGCTGGGTCTGACCCAGCCGGGCATGACAATCGTCTGCGGCGACAGCCACACCTCGACCCACGGCGCCTTCGGTGCCCTGGCGTTCGGCATCGGGACCAGCGAAGTGGAGCACGTGCTGGCCACCCAGACGCTTCCTCAACAGCGGCCGCAGACCATGGCCGTCACCGTGGATGGGACACTGCCGCCAGGCGTCAGCTCCAAGGACCTGATCCTGGCCATCATCGGCACCGATCGGCACCAGTGGCGGCATGGGTCATGTCATCGAGTACCGGGGCGAGGCGATCCGGGGGTTGAGCATGGAGGGCCGCATGACGGTCTGCAACATGTCGATCGAAGCCGGCGCCCGGGCCGGCATGATCGCACCGGACGACGTCACCTTTGAGTATCTCGAGGGCCGCCGGTACAGCCCGAGCGGCTCGGATTGGGCGACAGCCGTCGAGGAGTGGCGGTCTCTGGCGACCGACCCGGGAGCGACATTCGACCGCGATGTCGGTATCGATGCGGCCAGCCTGACTCCGTTCGTGTCGTGGGGGACGAATCCAGCCCAGGTCGTCCCGATTGGCGCAACCGTCCCCAGCCCGGACTCGTTTGGGACCGGGCCGGCCCGGGAGGCCGCGGCGCGGGCCCTGGCCTACATGGGTCTTCAGAGTGGAACCGCGGTGCGCGACATCCCCATCGACACGGTGTTCATCGGTTCGTGCACCAACGCCCGGATTGAGGACCTGCGGGCGGCCGCCGACGTCGTGCGGGACCGCAGGGTGGCGCCCTCGGTTCGGGCCCTGGTCGTTCCCGGATCCGGACAGGTCAAGGCGCAGGCCGAGTCCGAGGGTCTGGATCGAGTATTCGCATCCGCCGGCTTCGAATGGCGAAACCCGGGGTGCTCAATGTGTCTGGCCATGAACCCGGACAAACTCGCTCCGGGGGAGCGGGCGGCCTCGACATCCAATCGAAACTTCGAAGGGCGCCAGGGGCGGGGCGGGCGCACCCACCTGGTTTCGCCGGCGGTGGCCGCGGCCACAGCAGTCGCCGGGCATTTCGCCGCGCCCAGCGATCTCCAGGCAGGAGGCAACTGATGGAAGCGATCCGGGTGGTCTCGGGCACGGCCGTCCCCCTCGACCGGTCCGACGTCGACACCGACCAGATCATCCCGAGCGACTGGCTCAAGCGGGTCGAGCGGACGGGATTCGGGCAGGGGCTGTTTGCCGAATGGCGCGACGACCGGGACTTTGTGCTCAACCAGCCCCAGTACGCCGGCGCCGCCATCCTGGTGGCAGGCCCGAACTTCGGCACCGGGTCGTCCCGGGAGCACGCGGTGTGGGCGTTGATGGACTACGGCTTCAAGGCAGTCGTCTCCCCGCGTTTTGGCGACATCTTCCGCACCAATTGCACGAAGGCCGGGCTGGTGCCAGTACAGGTCGACCCCGAGACCGGGGCGGCCCTGTTGGCGGCGGTAGCAAGCCAGCCGTCGCTAGAGATCACCGTTGACCTGGAGCGGCTCGTCATCGCCGCCCCCGCGGTCGGAATCGAGGCTCCCTTCCCCCTCGACGCGTTCACCCAGCACCGGCTGCTCGAGGGTCTCGACGACATCGGTCTGACCCTGCGCCACGTCGACGCCATCGACGGGCATGAGCAGCGCCGGCCGGGCTGGATGCCACGCCTCACGGCCTGAACGAGGGTCGACAGACTCGCGATCGGGGGCTGGGGCGGCCCGCCCGGGTGCGAGGCCAGCCGCGCCCGCGACGTCAGGCGTGCCCGGGACGCGCATCGGGGTCCGGGAGGCGCGGCGGGGTCCGGCCATCTCGCCGCTGCGCCGCCGCCCGCCATGCCGGCCCGCACAGCGGCCGCATCCTGGGCCCACTTCGCGCCTTGGGCATACCAGCTACCGGAAAATCGATCCAACCACGCCCAAGGCGTCAACTGCGCCCAAGTTGGGCGGGCAGGAACGGGAAAGCTGGCCTGGGGGAGGCCCGGGGCCGGGCCGCTCCCTGCCCCGCCGGCCCGGAGCGCCCCGGGCCGGCCGGCGCAGCTCACCGCCAACCCGGCAACCCGGGTAACCTCCGCTCTGATGCCTCGTCCCTTCGGGATCTTCGGCAAGGCCCTCGTCGTCTTCGCCCTGGCCTGGGTGGCCCGGTGGGTCCTGATCCGCTGGATCGACGGGCCCGCGAAGCAAGGCTCGTCGGCGGACTGGAACGGCCCTGGGGCCGGGGCGGACGCCACCGGGATGGCCAGCGCGGCGGCAACCGCCACCAACTCTGACACCGACACCGGCACCGACACCGACACCGGCACCGCGCCGGCGACCGCCGGCGCCACCGACACCGACACCGACGGCACCGCGCCGGCCCAGTCACCGCCCCCCTCCCTGTCCTGAGACTACGGCGAACCCCGGCTCAGGGACCTCCCGGTTACACGTCAGTCATGGCAACCGCGTCAAGGATCCCGGGCGTGCCTCGCAGGGCCGCCGGCACGCTGGCCGGCACCGGGTGCTCGAACGACAGAGCCATCATGGCCGTGCCCCCCTCGGCGCTGCGGCCCAGCTTGAGGTCAACGATGTTGCACCCGGCGTCCGCCAGGATGGCGCCGACGGCCGCGACCATCCCGATGCGGTCGTCGTTGTGCACCAGCAGCATCCACCGGGCCAGCGGGAGCTCGATGTCGTGATCGTCCACCATCACCATGCGGTGCTCGCCGTCACCGAACATGGTGCCCGCGATGGCGTGGCGCCCGCCGCGCAGCACGACCAGGTTGGTGTAACCGGAGCCGGCGCCACCCGATCCTGACGCCGCCGTGGACCGCACCTCCAGACCGCGTTCGTCGGCCAGTTGGGGGGCGTTGACATAGGAGACCGGCTCATCGGTGGTCACCGAGAAGAGCCCCTTGAGCACGGCCAGGGAAAGGATCCGGGTGTCGTGCTCGGCCAGGCCGCCCTGGAACTCGATGTCGAGGATGGCGGGAAGCTCGCGGGCCAGGGCCGCCCAGAACCGGCCGAGCCGTTCGGCCAGCGGCAACCAGGGTCGGACGGCCTCGGGCACCTCGGCCGCAGCGATGTTGACCGCCAGGGGAACAAACTCGCCCGCCAGGGCCAGCTGCACCTGCTCGGCGATCGTCACCCCGGCCTTGTCCTGAGCCTCCCGGGTGCTGGCCCCCAGGTGCGGGGTCACCACCACCTGGTCCAGCTCGAAGAGGGGCGACGCGGAGACGGGCTCGTGCTCGAACACGTCCAGGGCGGCGCCCGCCACGGTCCCGTCGGCAACGGCTTGGGCCAGAGCCTTCTCGTCGATGATGCCGCCCCGGGCGGTGTTGACGATTCGCAGTCCCGGCTTCGCCCGGGCCAGCAGGTCGGCGCTGACGAGTCCCGAAGTCTCCGGGGTTTTCGGCAGGTGGATGGTCAGGAAGTCGGCATCCTCGACCAGCTGGGCCAGCGGCAGCAGCTCCACCCCGAGCTGCCGGGCCCGCTCGGCGCTGACGTAGGGGTCGTAGGCCAGCAGTCGCATGCCAAAGGCGAGAGCCCGCTGGGCCACCAGCGTGCCGACCCGGCCCAGGCCGACCACGCCAAGCACCTTCCCATGCAGCTCGACGCCCTCCCAGCGGGACCGCTCCCAGCGGCCGGCGGTAAGGGCGGCGTGGGCCTGGGGGATGTTGCGGGCCTGGGCCAGCAGAAGGGCCATGGTGTGCTCGGCCGCTGAGAGAACGTTGGATTGCGGGGCGTTGACGACCATCACGCCGCGGCGGGTGGCGGCAGCCACATCGACGTTGTCGAGGCCGATGCCGGCCCGGCCGACGACGACCAGCTCGGGCGCCGCCTCGAGCAGCGCGGCCGTCACCTGGGTTGCGGAGCGGATGATGAGGGCATGGGCCGAACCGACCGCCTCTCGCAGCCCCTCCTCCGGCAGGCCCAGGCGGACGTCCACCTCGTGCCCGGCGGCCCGCAACAGGGCCAGCCCGGGCTCGGCGATCTCCTCGGTGATCAGGACCCGCGCCATGCCGGCCGTCAACTGGCGGCGAGCTTGGCCAGGCGGGTGATGCCTTCCACTATGGCATCGTCGCCGAGGGCATAGGAGAAGCGGCCGTAGCCGGGCGCCCCGAACGCTTCCCCGGGCACGAAGGCCACTTTGGCCCGGTCGAGCACGATGGCGGCCAACTCGAGCGAGCTCGAGGCCACCCGGTCGCCAAACCTTCGACCGAGAAGCCCTTCCACGCTCGGGAAGGCGTAAAAGGCCCCGTGGGGCTCGGGACAGCGAACCCCGGGGATGTCGTTGAGCATGGCCACGATGATGCGCCGGCGCCGGTCGTAGGTGGCTCGCATTTCGGCCACCGCCTCGAGGTCGCCACTGACCGCGGCCAGCGCCGCCCGCTGGGCCACGTTGCACACGTTCGAGGTGACATGCGACTGCAGGTTGGCGGCGGCCCCGATCACATCGGGAGGGCCGATCATCCAGCCCACCCGCCATCCGGTCATGGCGTACGTCTTGGCGACCCCGTTGATGACCACGCAGGTGTCGGCCAGGTCGGGAACGAGGACCGGCATGGACGAGAAGCGGGCCGCCCCGTAAACGAGGTGCTCGTAGATCTCGTCGGTCACCACCCACACCCCGTGTTCGAGCGCCCACTGCCCGATGGCCTCCACCGCTTCCGGTGGGTACACGGCTCCGGTCGGGTTGGAGGGGGAAACGAAGAGCAGCACCTTGGTACGAGCCGTGCGCGCCGCCTCCAGCTGGGCCACGCTGACCATGAAACCTTCTTCCCAGGTCGTCGCCACCTCCACCGGGACGCCACCTGCCAGCCGGATCGCTTCCGGATAGGTGGTCCAGTAGGGCGCCGGGACGAGCACCTCGTCACCCGGATCGAGCAGGGTGGCGAAGGTCTGCTCCACGGCCTGCTTTCCCCCGTTGGTGATCAGCACCTGCGAGGCCGCCACCTGGTAGCCGGAATCGCGTCCGGTCTTGGTCGCCACCGCGGCGCGCAGCTCGGGCAAACCCGCAGCCGGGGTGTACTTGTGGTTGCGGGGGTCGGAGCAGGCCGCCGCGGCGGCGGCCACGATGTGAGGGGGGGTCGGGAAGTCCGGTTCGCCGGCACCGAACGCGATGACGTTCTCGCCCTCCGCGACCAGGGCCTTGGCCTTGGCGTCGATCGCCAAAGTGGCGGATTCTGCCACGTTTGCTATGCGCTGTGAGATGCGAGCCATTGCTGCCATAGTTTCACAGTGGCCAACCCGACCCCGACCGATATCAAGATCCCCACCGGCCTGCTGCCCTCCGACGGGCGCTTCGGATCCGGCCCCTCGAAGGTGCCGGCTCCGGCCATCGCCGCCCTGCAGGAGGTGGGCGTCACCCTCCTTGGCACCAGCCACCGGCAGGCTCCGGTCAGGTCCCTGGTGGGCCGGTTGCGCAGCGGCCTGGCGGAATTGTGGTCCCTGCCCGACGGCTACGAGGTGGTGCTCGGCAACGGCGGCAGCACGGCTTTCTGGGATGTCGCCACCTTCGGGCTCATCCGGCAACGGAGCCAGCATCTGACCTTCGGGGAGTTTTCATCCAAATTTGCCCAGGCCGCGGCCACGGCGCCCCACCTGGCGCAGCCGGACATCATCGAATCCCCCGCCGGCACGCATCCCTGGCCCAGGCCCGTCCCGGACGTCGACCTCTACGCCCTGACCCACAACGAGACCTCCACCGGGGTGATGATGGATCTGCGCCGGCCGGAGGGCACCGGGGACGCTCTGGTGGCGGTCGACGCCACCTCCGGAGCCGGCGGCCTGCGGTTCGACCCCAGCCAGGTGGATGCCTACTACTTCGCGCCCCAGAAGGGCTTCGCTTCGGATGGCGGCCTCTGGGTGGCGTTGCTGTCCCCGGCCGCGCTGGAGCGGGCGGCCCGGATTCAGGAGTCGGGTCGCTGGACGCCCGCATTCCTCGATCTCAACATCGCCATCGAGCAGAGCCGGCTCGATCAGACCTACAACACCCCGGCCCTGGCCACCATCGTGCTCTTCGTGCACCAGCTGGAGTGGATGCTGGCTGGCGGCGGCGCCGACTTCGCGGCCGGCCGGTCGGAGCGGTCCGCTGAGCTCCTGTACGGCTGGGCCGAGTCGTCCGCCTTCGCCCGACCGTTTGTGGCCAAACCGGATGAACGCAGCAACGTCGTCGGCACCATCGACTTCGACGAGTCCGTCGATGCCGCCACCGTGGCCGGGGTGCTGCGGGCCAACGGGGTGGTGGACACCGAGCCCTACCGGAAGCTGGGTCGCAACCAGCTGCGGATTGCGATGTTCCCGGCGATCGAACCCGACGACGTCGCGGCCCTCACCGCTTGCATCGACCACGTGGTCACGCGCTTGTAGCAGGTGGAGAAAGAGGGGGGTTTTCGTTGAGTTCGGGCGGGGTGGGCCCCGGGGGGCATACCCCCCGCTACGGCTGGTCGCTCTCCACCCTGGTCGCCCTGGTCGCCCTGGCCGGGGTTCTATCGGTGAACCAGTCTGCTCAGGCGGCCATCCGGACCGCGGCCTCGACGACAACGACCACCGTGCCGCCCGCGGCCAAGGCCGAAATTCTCGTGGATGTCGACACCGGGCGGGTGCTGTTCGGCGCCCACCAACACGTGCTCCTCCCACCGGCCAGCCTGACCAAGCTGCTCACCGCCATGATCGCCGAGGACTGGCTCCCGCCGGGGACCCTCATTCCGGTCAGCGCTCAGGCGGCCACCGTGTACCCCGACCGGGTCGGGATGAAAGCCGGCCAACGCTGGCCGCTGGTGATCAGCCTGCGCACCCTCCTGGTCTTCTCGGCGAACGACGCCGCCTATGCCTTGGCCCAGCGCGTCGGCGGGTCGCTGGGCCGCTTCGAGACCATCATGCGCCAGGCCGCCGCCCAGCTGGGGATGTCCGACACCCCGGTGCTCCATGATCCCGCCGGTCTGGACGGCACCGAAGGTGTAGACGGTGGCAATCTCCTGAGCGCCTGGGATATCGCCATCGCGGCCCGCGATCTCATGACCAATCCGGCGCTGGCTGCGATTGTGGCCATCCACCACTATCAGTTCGAGGGCCCCGACCGGGTCGCTTACGACCTGGCCAACAAGAACCTGTACTTTCTCGACACCTACCCGGGCGCCATCGGGATCAAGACCGGGTTCACCGATCCGGCCGGGTTCTGCGTCGCCGAGGAGGCTGTAAGAGGCGGACGGGCCATGCTGGCAGTGGTGATGGACGGCGCCAACTCGTACCAGACCGCCGCCGACCTGCTCAACCAGGGCTTCGCCATTCCGGCGAGCGCCGAAGGACGTGATATCCAGTTGCCGCCGCCGCGCCAGCCCGAGCCGGCGCCCCGGACCCCACCCGCACCGCCCCGGACCGCACCGCCGGCCACCGAACGCCACGTGACCCTGGGACCGGTCGCGGTGGCGGCACCCGCCCCCCGCTCATCGAGTTCGGGGACGAGTCCCATGGTGGTGGGGGGCATTGGGGTCGGCGTGTTCGCCCTGGTGGCCGCCGGTGCCCTACGGCATCGCCGGCGGGTTCGCAGCCAGCCCGTCGGGGCTCACAGCCGGCGAGGGTGAGCTACCCGCCGCTGACGTCCTGAGGACGCTGGGATCCGGCGCTGATGAAGGGCATCATGGCCCGAAGTTCGGCGCCGACCTGCTCGATGGGGTGGGCCCGGCCCTCCTCGCGGAGCTGGTTGAAGCGAGGGCGGCCAGCTTTGTTTTCCGCGATCCACTCGTCGGCAAAACGGCCCGACTGGATCTCGTCCAGGATCCGTTTCATCTCCTCGCGGACCGCGCTGTTGATGACCCGGGGGCCACGGGTCAGATCCCCGTATTCGGCGGTGTCGGAGATGGAGTAGCGCATTCCGGCGATGCCGTCTTCGTACATGAGGTCCACGATCAGCTTGACCTCGTGCAGGCACTCGAAATAGGCGGATTCCGGCTGGTAGCCGGCGGCGACCAGGGTCTCGAAGCCGGCCTGGATCAAGGAGGTCAGACCACCGCACAGGACAACCTGCTCACCGAAAAGATCGGTCTCGGTCTCCTCCTCGAAGGTGGTCTCCAGCACCCCGGCCCGGGTGGCGCCGATGGCGTCCGCGTAGGACAGGGCCAGATCCCGGGCCTTACCGGTGGCGTCCTGGGCGACGGCGATCAGCGCCGGCACCCCGCCGCCGCCCTCGTAGGTGCGGCGCACCAGATGGCCGGGGCCCTTGGGAGCGACCATGGCAACGTCGACGCCCGGTGGGGGCGGGATGAGCCCGAAGCGCACGTTGAAGCCGTGGGCAAAAAACAGGGCGTCGCCGGGCTTGAGGGCAGGTTCGATGTCAGCCCGATAGATGGCCTGCTGCTCGGTGTCGGGAGCCAGGATCATGATCACGTCCGCCTCCGTGGCCGCCTGGGCCACGGAGGTAACCCGGAGGCCGGCCGCGGTGGCCTTGGCCGCCGAGGACGAACCATCCCGCAGCGCCACCCGGACGTCGACGCCCGAATCACGCAGGTTGAGGGCGTGGGCGTGGCCCTGGGAGCCGTAGCCGATGATCGCCACCCGGCGCCCGGCGATGATTCCGGCGTCGGCGTCCTTTTCGTAGTACACGGTCGCAGCCATGAGAACTACCTAACCTGCCTTTCCAGAGAGGCGCAAGCGGGGACCCGCTTGACGGTCCAGTTTGGGCAACGCCACCCGGCCGGTGCGCTGCAGATCGGTGATCCCGTAGGGTCGCAGCAGTTCCTCGAACCCGTCGAGCTGATCCGGGTGACCGGCCAGCATGACGGTGAGCTCGGTGGGGGCCACGTCCACGATCTTTCCCTCAAAGAGCCCCACCAGCTCGATGACCTCGCTGCGCTTGCCGGGCCCGGCCGCCACGGTGGCCAGGAGCAGCTCGCGCTCCACCGCGTCGGCGGGGTGCAGCTCGGTGATCTTGACCACGTTGACCAGCTTGAACAGCTGCTTGGTGATCTGTTCGACGGATGTCTCCTCGACGTCGATGACGATGGTGATGCGGCTGAAGCGCTCGTCGTCGGAGGGTGCCACCGCCAGGGAGATGATGTTGAAGCCCCGGCGGGCGAACAGCCCGCTGACGCGGGCCAGCACACCGGACCGGTTTTCGACCAGCACCGAAAGGGTCTGGTGGGTGGGACCGCCGGGCACTACTGGACCAGGCTTTCGCCGCCCGGCCGCTGGGCGGGGTGGACCACCACGTCGTCATTGGATGCGCCCGCCGGGACCATCGGGAACACCTTTTCCTGGGTATCGGTGCGGAAGTCGATAACGACGGGCCGATCGTCGATGGCGTTGGCCTTCTCGATGGTAGGCGTCACCTCCTCGGGAGACTCCACCCGGAAGCCGACGCAGCCCATGGCCTCGGCCCATTTCACGTAATCCGGCAGATCGGGGGACAGGTACACCTCGCTGTAGCGCTCCTGATAGAACATCTCCTGCCATTGGCGCACCATGCCGAGATAGGCGTTGTTGAGGATGGCCACCTTGATCGGTATGCGCTCGCTGGATGCAGTCACCAGCTCCTGAGCGGTCATCTGGAAACAGCCGTCGCCGTCCACCGCCCACACGGTGCGGTCGGGACGGCCCACCTTGGCGCCGATGGCGGCCGGAACGCAGAAGCCCATGGTCCCCAGCCCGCCGGAGTTCACCCAGCTGTACGGCTCGGTAAAGCGCCAGTACTGGCTGGCCCACATCTGATGCTGGCCGACTCCGGACGTCAGAATGGTCCCTTCGGGGGCGCAGTCACGCAGCATTTCCATCACATACTGAGGTTTGAGGGCGTCGCCCTCGGTGGGCGGGTCGTAGTGGAGCGGGAAGCGCTCCTGCCAGCCGGAAAGGCGGCTGCGCCATTCCCGGCGGTCGGGCTGCTCGAGGGGCTGGAGGACCCGGACCAGCTCGGCGATGACGCGGCGGCAATCGCCGACGATCGGCACGTCGGGGCGGCGGATCTTGCCGAGCTCGGCCGGATCGATGTCGACATGAATGACTTTGGCTTCCGGGGCGAAATTGGCGACCCTCCCGGTCACCCGATCATCGAAACGGGTGCCGAGGGCGATCAGCAGGTCTGCCTGCTGCATGGCGGTGATGGCGGTGTAATTCCCGTGCATGCCCGGCATCCCGAGGCAGAGGGGGTGGTCGTCGGGGAAGGCGCCCCGGGCCATGAGGGTGGTCACCACCGGGACGTCGATGAACTCGGCCAGCTGGCGTAGCTCGGCCGCGGCCCGGGACTTCAAGATGCCGCCACCGGCGTAGATGACCGGACGGCGAGCTTCGGCGATCAGGCGGGCGGCCTCCTTGATCATGCGGGGATGTCCGTTGATCGTCGGCTTGTACCCGGGCAAGGAGGCGGCCACCTCGGTATCGCTCGGCCAGGACCAGCTCATCTCGGCCTGCAGCACATCCTTGGGCACGTCGAGCAGCACCGGCCCGGGCCGGCCGGTCGTGGCCAGAAGGAATGCCTGGCGGACGAACAGGGGGATCTCGTCGGGATCCATGATGAGCTCGTTGTGCTTGGTCACGGACCGGGTGATGCCGACCGTGTCGCACTCCTGGAACCCGTCCGTGCCGATGACGGCCCGGCCCACCTGACCGGTGATCGCCACCATCGGCACCGAGTCCATGAACGCGTCGCACAGCGGCGTCACCAGGTTGGTGGCAGCCGGCCCGCTGGTCACCATCGCCACTCCGGGCCGGCCGGTGACGTGGGCGTAGCCCTCCGCCATATGCCCGGCCCCTTGCTCGTGGCGCACCAGGATGTGGCGGATCGGCGAGTCCAGGATGGGGTCGTAGGCGGGCAGGATGCATCCGCCCGGCAGCCCGAAGACCACCTCGACGTGCTCCAGTTCCAGGCTCTTGATGAGCGCTTGCGCTCCGGTCAACTTCATGGCGTGTCCTTGATGGGGGCGAAAATGGGGGCGAACTGGGGGCGAAATCGGGGGCGAGGTTCGGTCGGGAAATTAAAACGACCTCCCGGTGGGGAGGTCGGCAAACGCACACGCGGGTCGGCGTGTGCGTCAGGTGATAACTACGAGCGTGTGCCGGCGGGCCTTCACGCCCATTAGTTTGGCACAGGCGCCGCCGGCGGCGCAATCGGCCCCTTGCCGCGGAGGCGGCGCCGGTGTGCAGCCGGTGTGCAGCCGCCGGCCGGATGCCCGCTTTCATCCCGCTTCATGCCGTTTGATCCACAGTTCTGGGCGCGTTTTGTTTTCTGGGCGCATTTTTGAACCCGTGGTGTCGTCCTCGTCGCCAAGAATCCGGATGTCACCAAGAAAGACCCGGACCGCGCCGACCGCCGCCTGCCGGGCCCGCGCCCGCCGGACCGCCGGACCGGTGGACCGGTGGACCGATCAGGGGTTGGTAACGGCTCCTCGTTCGGCCCCGCTGACCAGCCGGGCGAACTTGGCCAGCACCCCGCTCGGGTACCGGGGCTCCGGTCGCTTCCACTCGGCGCGCCGGCGGTCCAGCTCGGCCGCTTCGACCAGGAGGTCGATGCGACGGGTCGGGACGTCGACGACGACGCGATCGCCGTCGGCCACCAGGGCAATCGGGCCGCCGTCCACGGCCTCCGGGGCCACGTGGCCGACGCAGAATCCGTGGGTGCCGCCGCTGAAACGGCCGTCGGTCATGAGCGCGCAATCGGCGCCCCGCCCGGCCCCCTTCATGGCCCCGGTGGCTGCCAGCATCTCCCGCATCCCCGGACCGCCCTTGGGTCCCTCATAACGGATCACCAGCATCGTGCCCGGGGTGATCGAGCCGGACAGGATGGCTTCGAGGGCCTGATCTTCGCCGTCGAACACCCGGGCGACGCCTTCGAAATGGTCCTGATCCATCCCGGCTACCTTTACGACCGCCCCATCGGGGGCCAGGGACCCCCGCAGGATGGCGATGCCGCCGTCGGCGTGAATGGGCTGATCGACGGGACGGATGACCTGACCATCGGGGCCGGCGAGCGTGAGGGAGTCGAGGTTTTCGGCGATGGTCCGCCCGGTCACGGTGAGACAGTCGCCGTTCAGCAAACCCGCGTCGAGGAGGGCGCCCATCACCACGGGCACGCCTCCCACCCGATCGACGTCGACCATGTGGTAGCGCCCATGCGGTTTGGTGTCCGCAATATGGGGCACTCGCCGCCCGATGCGATCGAAGTCGTCGAGGCTGAGCTCGACCCGGGCCTCGTTGGCGATGGCCAGCAGGTGCAGCACCGCGTTCGTCGAACCACCCAGGGCCATCGTCACCGCGATGGCGTTCTCGAAAGCGGCCCTGGTCATGATCTGGCGAGGCCGGATCCCGGTCTCGAGCAAGCGAATGACGGCTTTCCCGGATTGCTCTGCGAAATCGTCCCGGCGTGGATCGACCGCAGCCGGCGACGCCGAGCCGGGCAACGCCATGCCAAGCGCTTCGGAGATCGACGCCATGGTGTTGGCCGTGAACATCCCGGCGCAACTGCCTATCGTCGGGCAGGCGCTGCGCTCGATCAACGCCAGCTCCTCTTCGCTCAAAGCGCCGGTGGCTCGAGCTCCCACCGCCTCAAAGACGCTGACGATGTCGAGAGCCTCGCCGTGGGGCCCGCGGCCGGGCATGATGCTGCCCCCGTACATGAAGACCGCTGGCAGGTTGAGCCGGGCGGCCGCCATGAGCATTCCGGGCAGCGACTTGTCACAGCCGGCCAGGGTGACCATAGCGTCGAAGCGTTCGGCGTGCATGACCGTCTCCACCGAGTCGGCGATCACTTCCCGGCTCACCAGTGAGGCCCGCATCCCTTCGCCGCCCATCGAGATGCCGTCGGACACCGCAATCGTCACGAATTCGATCGGGTACCCACCCGCGGCGCGGACACCGTCCTTGGCCCGCTTGGCCAGGCGTTCCAGGGGCAGATTGCATGGCGTTACCTCGTTCCATGACGAGGCCACCCCCACCTGGGGCTTGTCCCAGTCCTCGTCGGTCATGCCGATGGCCCGGAGCATGGCCCGGGCCGGGGCCCGCTCGTATCCGTCGGTCACCTCTCGGCTGCGGGGTTTCATGTCACTGGCCATGGGGACACCATAGAGCCCGGGGCCGCGTCGCTCCCACGGCCAGGAACGTGTCGTGACGCCGAGGCGATCGGGCCCGCGGACCGGTCTTCGCCGCGCCCCACCTGGTGCCCGGCACCTGGCCAGGAGCTACCCCCGCCTGGCGCGCAAAAGGGCGGCGGCGGCCTTGAGGTCGGCCTTGCCGGAGGTGGCAGCTTTGATGTGGCCGATAAAGAAACCGCTGAGCTTGTCTTCGCCAGCGGCGTAGCGGCCCCATTCGGAGGGATGCTCGCCGATCACCTGGTCGACAACGGCACTCAGGTCGCCGGCGGCCATGGCCTCGTAGCCGAGCCGGGCTGCCACCGCGGCCGGTTCGCCGCCCGATTCCAGCAACTCCTTGAGCACCGACCGGGCCTGGGCCGTTGTCAAGGATCCGCCTGATTCCATGGCCACCAGGGCCACGAAGGCCGGCCCGGTCAGATGAGGAACGGAGTCGATCTCGGCGGCCACCTCGTTGGCGAGGCGGCGAACGGAGAGGGCGGCGTCGCCGCCCGCGGCGACGACGGCCGACACATAGGGATCAAGGTCGAGACGGACGACCGTGACCACGGGGTCGGTATCCGGGCCTAGTCCCGACGCCGCCGCCACCTCCGCCCGCCGGGCCGCCGGCAGATCGGGCAGGGACGCCGTCACCTGGGCGATCCAGTCGACCGGAGGGTCGACCGGGACCAGATCAGGCTCGGGAAAGTACCGGTAGTCGTAGGCCTCTTCCTTGGAGCGCATCGATCCCGTCCGGCCGGAAATCTCGTCCCAGTGGCGGGTCTCCTGACGGACGTCCTCCCCGGACTCGATCACCTCGATCTGGCGGGACGCCTCGTAGTCAATGGCTCGCCCGAGCGACCGCAGGGAGTTGAGGTTTTTGATCTCGCAGCGGGTCCCGAATTCTGCCGAGCCGGCGGGGCGCACCGAAACATTGGCATCGACCCGCAGCGACCCCTCTTCCATCTTCCCGTCGGAGACGCCCGTTGCCACCAGAATGGCCCGCAGTTCGTCCACGTAGGCACGGGCCTCGTCGGCGCTGCGCAGGTCCGGAGCACTCACGATCTCGACCAGCGGCACGCCGGCCCGGTTGTAGTCGACCAGCGAATGGGCGGCGTCGTGAATCCGCCCCCCGCCGCCCACGTGGGTGGTCTTGCCGGTGTCCTCCTCCATGTGGGCGCGCACCAGCCCGACCCGCCTCCCGTTTGGCAACTCCAACCAGCCTCCGACGTTGATCGGCAGGTCGTACTGGCTGATCTGGTAGTCCTTCGGCATGTCGGGATAGAAGTAGTTCTTCCGGTGGAAAATCGACGGCTGGATTCGGCAGTTGAGGGCGGCACCGATCCGCATGCTGAACTCGACGGCCGCCCGGTTGAGCACGGGCAGCGACCCGGGCAGGCCGAGGCATGTCGGGCACACGCTGGTGTTGGGCTCCGCCCCGAAGCTGTTGCGGCAGCCGCAGAACAGCTTGGTGGCGGTGCGCAGTTCGGCGTGGACTTCGAGCCCGACAACCGTTTCCCATTCGGTGGCCGTCGCGGTCATGGCCTGCCTCCCGGGGTCGTGAACGTCGGCGCGGCCAGCGGGGGGGCGGACCTCTCCAGCGCAGCCGCGACCTGAAACATCACCGTCTCGCCCAGGGCCGGGGCCAGGATCTGCACCCCTACGGGCAGGCCGTCGTCACCGGTCCCGAAGGGGATGGTCATGGCAGGGTGGCCGGCCAGGTTGGAGGGGATGGTGCAGACGTCGTTGAGGTACATGGCCAGCGGGTCGGCGGTCTTGGCGCCGAGGGCGAAGGCGGTGCTCGGCGCGGTGGGCGCCAGGAGCACGTCGAATTGCTCGTAGGCGGCTTCGAAGTCCCGGATGATCAGGGTGCGAACCTGCTGGGCCTTGCCGTAGTAGGCGTCGTAGTAGCCGGCGGAAAGGGCATAGGTCCCCAGCATGATGCGCCGTTTGACTTCGGGGCCGAACCCCGTCGAGCGGGTGCGCACGTACATGTCGGTGATATCACGGGTCCCGGAGGGGTCCTCGACGCGCAGCCCGTACCGAACTCCGTCGTAGCGAGCCAGGTTGGACGACGCCTCGGCTGGAGCGATCAGGTAGTAGGCCGAGAGCCCGTACACCGCGGCCGGCACGCTGACTTCGTCGACCTTCGCCCCGGCGCCGGCCAGGGCGTCGGCCGCGGCTCGCGTCCGGTTGACGACGTCCGCGGCCATTCCCTCGGCGCTGACCAGCTCCGCGACCACGCCGACACGCAGGCCGTCGATGGCCTCGCCGAGGCGGGCCGACGCCAGAGGCGGGGACTCCCGCAGGGAGGTGGAATCAGCCGGATCCGGCCCGGCGATGACATCCAGCACCAGGGCGGCGTCCGCCACACTGGTGGTGAGTGGCCCGATCTGGTCGAGGGAACTGGCGAACGCCAGCAGCCCGTACCGCGACACCAGCCCGTAGGTGGGCTTGACGCCGACCACGCCGCAGAGGGCGGCCGGCTGACGGATGGATCCGCCGGTATCGGAGCCGAGCGCCACGCTGGCAAACCCGGCCGCCACGGCCGCGGCACTGCCGCCCGAGGAGCCGCCCGGTACCCGGCCGAGATGGTAGGGATTGCGGGTGGGGCCAAAGGCGGAGTTCTCGGTCGAGGACCCCATGGCGAACTCGTCCAGGTTGGTCTTGCCGACCAGGACTGCCCCGGCGCTCGCCAGCCGATCCACCACGGTGGCGTTGTACGGCGGGACCCAGTGCTCGAGGATCCGCGAGGAGCAGGTGGTGGTGATCCCGTGCGTGCAGAGGTTGTCCTTGAGGGCGACCGGCACGCCGGCCAGGGGTCCAGGGTCCCGACCCCCGGCCACGGCCTCGTCCACCCGTGCGGCCGTCTGGCGGGCCCGGTCCGTCACGAGCAAGTTGAAGGCATGGACGTCGGCCTCGGCGGCCTCGATACGGGCCAGGTGCTCCTCCAGGACGGCCCGGGCTGGAATCCGGCCGGACCGGACAGCCGCGGCGATCTCGGCGACTCCGGGCCGGGATGGGGTGAACGCGGCGGGCGGGCCCTGATCGCTCATGGGAACTCCCCGAGGATGCGGGGCACCCGAAACCGATCCGCCTCCACCGCCGGCGCCTGGGCCAGCACCTCCTCCCGGTCGAGGCCCGGAACGACCACGTCCTCCCGCCAGACGTTCACGATGGGCAGCGGGTGGGCAGTGGGTGGCACCCCGGCGGTGTCCAGGACGGCCACGTCCTGGGCGTGTTCGAGCACCGCCCCGAGCTGACCGGTGAAGCGCTCGAGCTCATCGTCGGTCAATGCCAGTCGGGCCAGGTGGGCCACGTAGGCCACGTCCTGGGGCGAGATGCGGGTCGGCATGAGCATCCATGCTAGGCGTGCCTTTCGGCGGGGCTACCGGGTTAACCGACCAGCCGCGCTACCGTCACCCGGTGTGGAGGCGAACGGTCCCGACGGCCCGATGGCTGATAGCCGGGTGACCCAATATCCATTCCTGAGCGATGAATGGCTGGCGGAGGCCCGCACGCATCCGGGCCGAGTTCAAGGATCAGGCCCCCCGGATACCTGTGAGTGTCCGCATGAACGTGATCATCCAGGACTCGCCCGTCGACGAGGGCACCATCAACGTCCACGTCGACACGTCGTCCGGGCAGCTGGAGATGGAGACCGGGCACCTGGAGCATCCCGATCTGACGATCACCGTCGCCTACCCCACGGCCAAGGCCATGCTGGTCGACGGCGATGTCCAGGCTGCCTTTCAGGCGTTCCTCGGCGGCAGAATCAAAGTGGACGGTGATGTCACCAAGCTGATCGCCCTCCAGGGGGCAGGCATCGGCGGCAGCGGGGACCCCGCCGCAGCCGAGCTGGCCCGCAGGTTGCAGGCCATTACCGCCTGAACCGGCCGCCGACCTCCGGCCCGGTGCAGTTCGTGGCCCGGTCCGGTTCGCGGCGGCCGCGCCGAATCAGCCGGTGATGATCTGGACGGCGGAACCGAAGCGCACCAGGGCGCCGCCTCCCGGTGCGGTGCCCGTCACGGTGGCAATGGGATTGCCCGTTACCCCGCTCACCGCGAAGCCGTCGGCACTCAAGAGCTGGGATGCGGCGCCCACGGACTGACCGGAGACGTTTGGCACCAGGACCAGGTGCGGGCCTTTGGATACGACCACGGTCACCTGGGTTCCGACGATCACCGCTGTCCCGGCGCCCGGGTTGGTCCCGATCACCTGGCCGGCCGGCACGTCGTTGCTGTACTCGTCGACCTCGGTGGCCGTGAGGCCGACTGCCGCCAGGGCGGCGCGAGCTGCCGTCAAGGACCCCGCGCTTGTCCCCTGCAGGGCGGGAACGGCGACGGTCGGCTTGCCGGTTGAGAGCACCAGCGCCACCGTTTGGCCCGGCAGCAGGGTGCCTCGATTGGGGTTGCTGCTGATCACCGCGCCCGCCGGAACGGTCATGCTGGCCGCGTGGCCGGCAACCTCGGCGCGCAGTCCCAGATAGCCGAGCAGAGTGCTGGCCGCGCTCGAGGACAGCCCGGCAACGGTCGGGACCGCTACCGGCCGGGGGCCGAGGGACAGGGTGACCGCCACCGTGTCGCCTTGCTTGAGCCGTCCCGTGACGGGCCGCTGGCTGAGGACGGTCCCGACCGGGGCCCGGCTGTCGTAGGTCTGGCCGGACACCGCCAGGCGAAGATGCAACGGACTCAGGCGTTGCTCGGCGGCGGCCCGGCTGGAGCCGATCAGGCTGGGCACGGGGTGGGAGGGGGTGAAGGCGCCGGTAGCCCGCAGGGCGACCACGGCGGCGACGCCGAAGATCACCGCCAACCCGACGGCCAGGACCGCCCACCGGAGCCATCGCCGGCGGGGAACCCGGCGGGTCGGCGGGATGGACCGGCCCGCCCGGCCGCGCTGACCGTCGAAAGGCTGGCGCCGGTCGAACGCAGGGTCCCGCTCGAACCCCGGGTCCCGATCGAACCCTGGGCCGGGGTCCCCCGCCTGGAGCCCGTCGCCCGGGCCGCCCGGCGGGAGCGGCCGGGTACTCGACGCATCCGGGGGGTCGACCGGCTCGGTGAGGGCTCCATCAAACAGCTGAGGGCGGCCGGGAAAATCGGTCGGGTTGCGGTCCACCTCGGTCTCGCCCTCGGCGGGCCCGCCGAGCGGGAGCGGCGCCGGGGGGGGCAGTTGGGCCCGGACGCCATCGAGGGCCCGGGCCAGACCCTGGGCATCGAGTCGGTCGGCCGGGTTGGGGGTGGCGGCGGCCTCCAGGACGGGGCCGAGCGGACCGAGGGACGGCGGGGCGGTGACCGGCTGTTCGAGGCGGCCGAGCAGGGTGGCGATGGTGGTGTCCGCGGCGAACGGGACCGAGCCCGTGGTGGCCTCGATGAGCACCAGCGCCAGGGCGTAGACGTCGGCCCGGCTGTCGAGCGACTCCCCCCGCACGGCCTCGGGGGCGGCGTATCGGGCCGTACCGACCACCGCCCCGGCCGGTTCGGTCCAGGTCGCCTCCGCCAGGGCGCGGGCCAGACCGAAATCGGCCACCTCGATGCGCCCTTCGTCGTCGAAGATCAGGTTGGCCGGCTTGATGTCGCGATGGACGAGACCCCTGCGGTGGGCGTACTCGAGGGCGCGGGCCACCTCGGCGCCCACCACGGCGGCCTGGGCGGGCGACAGGAGATGACCACGGTCCAGGAGAGCTCGCAGGCTCCCACCCTCCAGCAATTCCATGACCAGATAGGGGTCCCCGTCGTCGTAGCCCCAGTCGTAGACCCGGAGGATGTTGGGATGCCGCAGCGCCGCCGCCACCCTGGCCTCGGCCCGGAAGCGCCGTCCGAACGCTTCATCGCCGGCGAGACCCGGATGCAGCACCTTGATGGCCACCCGCCGGCGCAGGTCGACGTCCTCGGCCACGAACACATGGGCGGAGGCGCCCACCCCGAGGGGGCGAGTCAGGCGGTAACGGTCTCCGAGGACGCGCCCCACCGAATCGGCGATGCGCGACGTCGCCACGCGCCGAGGCTACCCGGGGTCTTCGCCGGCGGCGCGGATGCCCACGCCGCCCGGTCAGCCCGATTGATTGGAAGGGCCCGGACCAACCTCGCCGGTGTCGAGCAAGCGGGCAAAGGCTGTCTCATCCAGCACCGGGATCCCGAGCTCGTTGGCCTTCGTCAGCTTGGCGGCCCCCGGGTCAGATCCGACCACGATGGCGGTGGTCTTCTTGGACACGCTCCCGGGGCTCTTGCCGCCCCGGGCTTTGATGGCGTCCTCGGCGGATTCGCGCGACCAGCCCTCGAGGGTTCCGGTGACGACGAGCGACATGCCAGCCAGGATGGGCGGGACGTCGGGCGCATCGGGTCCCTGGAAGTTGCAGCCCGCCTGCCGCAACCGCTCGATCACCTCCCGGTTACGCGGCAAGGAGAAGAACCGCTCCACGCTGGCGCCAATCGTCGGTCCCACCCCCTCGACCGCGGCCAATTCGGCCGCGGAGGCGGCCATGATCCGGTCCAGATTCCGGAAGTGGCGGGCCAGCAACACGCTGCCCGCAGCGCCGAGGTGACGGATCGACAGGCCTACCAGCAGGTTGGCCAGCGGGCGGCTCTTCGATGCCTCCACCGCCTGGCGCAGGTTGGCGACCGAGGTCTCGCCCCACCCCTCGAAGGTCGCGATCCGGTCGTAGTCGAGGTCGTAGATATCGGCGACGTCGTGGAGGAGCCCTTCCCCGCAGAACTGCCACACGGTGCGCTCGCCCAGGTGCTCGATATCCATGGCGCCGCGTCCGGCGAAGTGGGAGATGCGCTGCACCTGCTGGCCCGGGCAGTCCACGTTGACGCAGAACGTGTCGCTCTCGCCCTCGAGGCGGACCAGGCCCTCGCCGCAGATGGGGCAGGCGGTGGGAAACGACCACGGCTCCAGACCTTCCGGCCGCAAGGGCAGCACCGGGCCCCGCACCTCGGGGATGACATCCCCGGCCCGGCGCACCACCACCGTGTCCCCCGGGCGGACGTCCTTGAGCCGCACCTGATCCTCGTTGTGCAACGTGGCCAGCCCGACCTTGGCGCCGCCGACAACGACAGGTTCGAGCATGGCAAACGGCGTGGCCTTGCCGGTGCGGCCGATAGAAACCATGATCCCCTTGAGCAGGGTGGTCTTCTCCTCGGGCGGGAACTTATAGGCGATAGCCCAGCGAGGCGCCCGGGTGGTGGCACCCAGCTCCCGGCGCTGGCCCAGATCGTTGACTTTGACGACCGTCCCGTCGATCTCGTAGGGAAGGGAGTGGCGCCGCTCGAGCCATCTGCGGCAGTACTCGTCGACTTCGTCCAGGCCGTGGACCAGCTCAATGTTGGGATTGACCGGGAAGCCGCAATGGCGCATCCAGTCCAGGCTCTGGGTGTGTTCGGTGAAGACCGGACCGCCCTGGAGGACCCCGAGCTGGTAGGCCCAGAATCCCAGCTCGCGTCCGGCCGTGACCGTGGCGTCCTTTTGCCGCAACGAGCCCGCTGCGGCGTTGCGGGGATTGAGGAACGTGCGCGCCCCTGCCTCGGCCTGGCGCCGGTTGAGCTCTTCGAACGCCGGTATCGGCATATAGATCTCGCCCCGGACCTCTACGACATCCGGAGCCGGATCCGGGAGCTTCCGGGGGATGGTGTCGATGGTGGTGACGTTGGCAGTGACGTCCTCACCCACCTCGCCGTCGCCACGCGTCGCGGCCCGCGTCAACAGCCCCCCCTCGTACAGCAGGCTCATCGCCAGGCCGTCAATCTTGAGCTCGCAGGTGTACGCCACCACTCCGGAGATATAGCGGTCCATGCGCTTGCCCCACGCCAGAAGCTCCTCATAGCTGGTGGTCTTGTCCAGCGACATCATGGGCGAGAGGTGACGGACCTCGGCGAACAGCGGAGAGGGCGCCCCGCCAACGGCCTGGAGCGGCGAATCCGGCCGGGCCAGGTCCGGCCAGCTGGCCTCGACCGCGGCCAGCTCCCCAACCAGGGCGTCGAATTCGGCGTCGGTGATCTCGGGATCGTCCTCGACGAAGTAGCGCTGGTTGTGGTAATCGATCAGCTGGCGGAGCTCTTCGGCCCGGGCTGAGGCTGCGGCGTGCTCGCCGGCTGCGGATGGCTTGGCCCGGTGGCTGTCGCCGCTTTCGGTCACGTCGTCGAAGATACCCACGGGCTGCGACAGGAGGGGTCGTCGGCGCCAGAGATGACCACCAGGCCACCGCCGACCACGGCGTCACCCCGGTAGAGCACTGCGCTCTGGCCGGGGGCCACCCGTCGGATGGGTTCTGCCGTCACCACCCGCCCCGGTGGCGACCAGCAGGCCGGCACGGGCCGGCCGTGAGCACTCATCTGGACCTCGAGATGCTCCTCCGGATCCGGAGGGCCGTCCACCCAGGTCGGGTCTCGAAGGGCGATCTCGTTGACCAGGAGAGCCGCCAGCGGGCCGACGGTGACGGTAGCGCCGGCGATGTCAACGTCGACGACGTAGCGCGGCGCGCCAGGAGGCGAGCCCGGGGGGCACTCGGGCGGTCGGCCGGAATCGAGCCGGCCCAGCCCTCTTCGCTGGCCGACGGTGACCAGCTCGACCGCGGGCACTTCACCGAGGGCGGCGCCGGTGCTGTCGACAATCCGACCGGGCCGGAGGGGGATGCGGTTGCCGAGAAACTCCTGGCGGCCGCCGGCCCGCGAAATGAAGCACACGTCCTGGCTGTCTGGTTTGGCCGCGGTGCGCAGGCCCAGTTGTGCCGCGATGGCCCGGACCTCGGCCTTGGTGAGCTCCCCGACGGGGAGCTGGATCCGGGCCAGCTGCGCCTGCGAGAGCATGTGCAGCACGTAGGACTGATCCTTGTCCGGGTCGGCCCCCCGCCGCAGGCGCCAGGTGCCACCCGCTTCGGCCGTGACCCGGGCGTGATGGCCGGTGGCCACCGCGTCGAAGCCAAGCTGGTCGGCCCGGGCCAGCAGCCGATCGAACTTGAGGTGTCTGTTGCATTCGACGCAGGGGTTCGGGGTGCGGCCCGCGGCGTGATCGGCGACGTACGGCTCGACCACCCGGCGGTCGAATTCCTCGGAGAAATTGAAAACGTAGTGGTCAATCCCCAGTTGCTGCGCCACCCGCCGGGCGTCGTCGACGTCGGCAACCGAGCAGCATCCCGTGTCGGACGGGCCTCCCCAGAGCTTCATGGTGGCGCCGACGACGTGGTGACCGGCCTGCGTCAAACGGGCGGCAGCCACCGAGGAGTCCACCCCGCCGGACATGGCGACCAAAATGCGCATGCTCACGCCGCTCGCAGTCTGGCCACCGCGGCCGGCACCACGGCGGCGGCGAGATCCACCTCAGCAACGGTCGTGGTCGGCCCCAGGGTAAGGCGCAGGCTGGTACCGGCCTCTTCCTTCGAGACGCCCATGGCCAGCAGGACAGGGCTCGGCTCCATGGCCCCGCTGGCGCATGCCGCCCCGGCCGAGGCGCAGACGCCGCCTTCGTCGAGCAACACCAGCAGGGCTTCGCTGTCGGCACCGGGCAGACGCAGGTGCAGGTGGCCGGGCGTTCTCGGCGCGTCGGGCGCCGTCACGACGGCATCGGGAATGGACTGTGCCAGCCGCCGGGCCAGGTCATCACGCAGGGACTGCACCCGGAGGCTGGCGCCGGCCCGATCGGAGCAGGCGCTGGCAATGGCGACACCCAGACCGACGATCCCGGCCACGTTGTGGGTCCCGCTGCGCACCTCGCGTTCCTGCCCTCCACCGTGCAGGATGGCGTGCACCGCGCCCCGGCGACGGCTGCCCAGGGCGCCAATGCCCTGAGGCCCGCCGAGCTTGTGGCCGCTGATGGCAACCAGATCGGCGGGGCGCGCCATGTCGGCCAGATCCAGCCAGGCCGCAGCCTGCACGGCGTCGGTGTGGAGGATGGCCCGCGGGCTCAGCCGCCGAACCAGAGGGGCCACCCGGTCGAGCGGCTGGATGACCCCCGTCTCATGGTTGGCCAGTTGCACCGAGACCAACGCCACTTCACGGTCCAGCAGCCGGCGCAGGCCGTCAAGGTCGATCAGCCCGTTGGTCTGCACGGGCGCCAGCCGGACCTCCTGGCCGCTGGCCGCGGCCGCTTCCATCACCGCCGGATGTTCAACGGCGCTCACCACCACGGGACCGGGGTTGGCGGCCAGCGAGCCCAACACGGCCAGGTTGTCGGCCTCCGTCCCGCCCGAGGTAAAGGTGATCCCGCCCGGTTCCATCCCGAGCGCAACCGCCACTGCATCGCGCCCGTCATCCACGGCGGCCCGGGCCCGGCGCGCCACCCGATGGCTACCGGAGGGGTTCCCGAAGCGCTCGGTCAGCCACGGGAGCATGGCCGCGGCGGCAGCCGGGCACACGGGTCCGCTGGCGGCGTGGTCGAGATAAGCCAACATTGCCAGCCAGGATAAGGGCTTATTGCCAGCCAGGATCAGGGCTTTTTGACATTCACCTGCCCCCAGCCGCCCCGGTCTGACCGCGGCGCGGGAGAAGTCAGTTTCGCGACCCTGCACAACATTCCGTCTTCGTCGGCGCTACGGTCGCAGGCATGACCGTTGCATCCGGCTACCCTGCCTGATATGAGCCAGCTGCGGCTCGACCCGCTGACGGGTCGCTGGGTAGTCATCGCTGGAGAGCGGTCGCAACGGCCTGGAGATTTTCTACCCCGGCGGCTGCCCGTCGAGGACGATCCGGTTCGCCCCTGCCCCTTCTGCCCCGGTCAGGAAGAAGAGAGCGCGCCAGTCCTCGAGACCTATGGACCGGGCGGGACGTGGCAGGTTCGAGTCGTGGCCAATCTGTACCCCGCGTTCAGCGGCAGCGACCCGATGGTTGTCACCCATCTGGGCCCGGTCTATACGCAGGCCCCGGCCAGCGGGGTTCATGAGGTACTGATCCTCGCACCGGAACACAACTCCAGCTGGGCAGACCTGAGCGAGAGCCACTCGGCCCTGGTGATGGACGCGCTCCGCGATCGCATGAGCGCCCATGCCGCCACCGGGTTGCGCTACAGCCAGGCTGTCGTCAACAGCGGGCGGGAAGCGGGGGCGTCGATCGAACATCCGCACGGCCAGCTGATGTCAATGCCGTTCATCCCGGGCGAGGCGGCCAACGAGCTGGCCGGTTTTGCCAGGTTCCAGGGCAACTGTCTGCTCTGCGCGGTGCTGGACGCGGAGGAAGAGGCCCAGCACCGATTGGTGTTCGCGGACGATCGGGTGGCCATGATCAGCCCGTTCTGGAGTGGAACCCCTTACGAGCTGCTGATCGTGCCCCGCCAGCACGAGCCCCACCTGCATCGCGCCGACCCCGCCGACCTGGCCGGGATCGGCCGTTCAGTCCAGCGGGCCCTGGCCGGGCTGCGGTCCCGGCTCGGCGATGTCGCCTACAACATCATGTTTCACACCGCGCCGTTCCGCCCGAGCGGCGACTTCCACTGGCACGTGCATCTGATGCCCAAGATCTCAACCCGGGGCGGCTTCGAAATGGGATCCGGCGTGCTGATCAACGTGGTGCCGCCGGAGCGGGCTGCGGACGAGCTGCGGGCCGAGGTGGGCGCCCTCGCCTGACGCGAGGAAAGCGGGCATTACCGGATGCCGGGATCACCCCGGCGCATGTAAGAAGCTCAGGCCAGCGCGTGCACGGCGGCGGGAGTCCACTGGCTCCACGCGGTGGACCAGTCCATGACACCATGATCGCCGGCGGCCGGTGGCCGGGGACCTCCAACCACCTCAACCACGTCCCCCACCCGGCTGAAATTGAAGAACGTCTGGGCGTTGGCCGGTGACACGTTGATGCACCCGTGCGACACGTTGGTGACGCCTTGATCGCCGACCGACCAGGGGGCGGCATGCACGTATTCACCACTGTCGGAAATGTGAACGTCGTCGTATACCAGCTCGTTATAACCGTTGGGTGAGTTGACGGGTATGCCCACCGTGGCGGAGTCCATATGCACCACGCTCTCCCTGTCGAGGACGATGTGCGTCCCGTCCATCGTCGGATACTGGGTCCGGCCGCCGCTGATGGGGTACGTGGCGACCGTGGCCCCATTCTCCGTGACGGTCATCTCGTCGGTCGCCAGATTGGCTACCGAAACCCGGGCCGCCCCGATGGCGAAGCTGTCCTGAACCTGGCCCGACCCCCACCGCCCGTTGGCTGCGTTCCAGCCATCCAGATCAGCGGTGACGGTGATCCGCTCCCCGGACGGCCAGAAGGTCTCGGGCCGGAAGTGCAGTTCGTCAGGGCTGAACCAGTGCCACCCGCCGGGCACCGGCCTGGACATGCTGACCGAGATGTGCGAGAGCACGGCCGCCTGAGCGGCCGCGGTATCGACGTAGTGGTTGAACTGGAAGACGATCGGCTGGCCGACCCCCACGCTCAGGCCGGCCGAGGGCCAGACCGAGGCCGTCACCAGGGCCGTGGGGGTCAGGGTCGTGAAGGTGGTGGCCCGCGTGGCAGCGAGGCCGTCGGCCCGGACCACGTTGGCAACCACCCGGTAGGTGGTGCTGGGCTGGAGGGGGGTGCTCGATCGCCACGCCAGATGGGAGGTGGCCAGCGTGCCGGGCAGGGCGGCACCCGCCGCATCGGTGACCGCAACCGACGTCAACGTGCCCGTCGCGGTTGACACCGCAACGGGGGCATCGAGCGCCACGCCGGTCGTTCCGCTCACCGGAGAGACCGTGACCGCCGCCGCCAGCTGGATCTGGGCGGCGCGCAGCGCCAGGGCCTGATCGTTGGCAGCTCGCTGCTGCGTGGCCGCCGCCTGTGGCTTGGTGGGGCCGTGGTGGGTCGTCCCCGAGGTGCTGGCGGCGACGCCGGCGGCGATCCCACCCCCGATCAGGACCACGGCAGCACCGATCGCCCACCAGCGGGTCCACCAGGCACGGCGGCGAACGTGCTTCCTACGCGTTTCCACTTCCAACAGACTAGGGGGCGGGGCGGAACAGCACACGCGGGCCCGGCGTGAGCGTCAGCCAGGCGCCAGCCAGAGCACGCCGAGGGGCGGCAACGTGACCGCCGCCGAGCAGGCCTGGCCGTGCCAGGAGCGGTCTTCGGCGTCGACGGCACCGTAGTTGCCAACCCCGCTCCCGCCCCACTCGATGGCATCGGTGTTGAGCAGCTCCCGCCACCGGCCGGGAGCCGGAAGGCCGACCCGGTAGCCGTACCTCGGGACCGGGGTGAGGTTGGCGAGGCACGCCACCGCGTCGGCGCCGGCGCGGCCCGGCCGATGACGCAGGAACGTCAAGACGCTCTGATCGGCGTCGTTGGCGTCGATCCACTCGAAACCGGCCGGGTTGATGTCGTCCTCCCAGAAGGCCGGGGTGGCCCGGTAGACACGATTGAGGGCCTGGACCATCGATCGCAGACGCCCATGGTCCGCCCACGCCTCCGCGATCCACCAGTCCAGTTGCCGGTCGTGGCTCCATTCCCGCTCCTGGGCCAGCTCGCCGCCCATGAAGAGCAGCTGCTTCCCCGGGTGCGCCCACATCCAGGCGTACAGGGCCCGCAGGTTGGCGAGCTGCTGCCAGCGGTCGCCGGGCATCTTGTTGAGCAGCGACCCCTTCCCGTGGACCACCTCGTCGTGGGAGAGGGGCAGGATGAAGTTCTCGCTCCAGGCGTAGAGCAAGCCGAAGGTGAGCTCGCCGTGATGGAACCGGCGGTGCACGGGATCGTGATGGAAATAGTCGAGGGTGTCGTGCATCCAGCCCATGTTCCACTTGAAGCCGAAGCCGAGCCCGCCCAGATAGGTAGGCCGGGACACCCCCGGCCAGGCCGTGGACTCCTCCGCGATGACCGTGGCCCCGGGGTGAAGGCCGAAGACCGCCTCGTTGACTTCTTTAACAAAGTCGACCGCATCCAGGTTCTCCCGGCCACCGAAGCGATTCGGCACCCACTGACCCGGAGCCCGGGAGTAGTCGAGGTACAGCATCGACGCCACCGCGTCGACCCGCAGGCCATCGACATGGAACTCCTCGATCCAGTAAAGGGCGTTGGCGACCAGGAAGTTGCGGACTTCGTTACGACCGAAGTTGAAGACCAGCGTGCCCCAGTCCGGGTGTTCGCCCTGCCGGGGATCGGCGTGCTCGTAAAGGGCCGTGCCGTCGAAGCGAGCCAGGGCAAACTCGTCGCGGGGGAAATGCGCCGGCACCCAGTCCAGGATGACCCCGATCCCCCGCTGATGCAGGGCATCGACCAGAGCCCGGAAGTCGTCGGGGGTGCCAAAGCGCGAGGTCGGGGCGTAGTACCCCGAGACCTGATAGCCCCACGACCCGGCGAAAGGGTGCTCCGCCACCGGCATCATCTCCACGTGGGTGAAGCCCATGTCGGCCGCGTAGTCGGGGAGCTGCTCGGCGAGCTCCCGGTAGGTCAGGGGGCGGGGCACACCGCCGTCGCCCTCGGTATGCCGCCACGAGCCCAGATGGACCTCGTACGCCGCCATCGGCGCCCGGATCAGATCGGTTGCAGCCCGGGCGGCCAGCCAGGCGCCGTCGCCCCACTCGTGGTCCGAGTCGGCGACCACCACGCTGGCGGTCGCCGGAGGCGTTTCCAGCGCGAACGCCAGCGGGTCGGTCTTGAGGATCAGCTCGCCGGACGCGGTCACCAGCTCGTACTTGTAATGGGCGTCAGCGAAGACGCCCGGGATGAACAATTCCCACACGCCCGACGAGCCGAGCGATCGCATGGGATGCACCCGCCCATCCCAGAAGTTCCAGTCCCCCACCACCCGAACGGCCCGGGCGTTCGGGGCCCACACCGCGAAGGACACCCCCGCCAACCCGTCGTGGACGCGGGGATGGGCACCCAGCACCTCCCACAGGCGCCGGTGACGGCCCTCACCGAAGAGGTGAAGGTCGAGCTCACCGATGGTTGGCCACGAGCCATACGGGTCGTCGAATCGATAGGACAGCTCCTCTCCGCCCTGCTGGTAGGTGGCGTCCAGTTGATAGTGCTCGACGCTCCTGTCGATCGGACCCTCGTAGATCCCCGACGGGTGCACCCGGGTCATTTCGACGACCTCGGGTTCGGCGTCGGAACCGGAAATCAGACGCATGGCGGTGGCATCGGGGCGGAACGCCCGGACCACATCTCCGTGCCGGCCGAGCACCCGGTGGGGGTCGCCGTGGTGCCCGCGGGCGATGAGGTCCAGCTCGTCGTCACGCAGGTCCAGCCTGTCGTCAGGCACCGGCATCAGCGTCCCGGGGAGAGCGGGCTCGAGGGTGAGAGCGTTCCGATGGTCCAGACCCCTGCTGCGGTGTTCGCGGTGCGGTTCCCCGGAAGCACCATCCGCCACCTCCTCCTCGTCGTCCTCGTTCTCGAAGCTTGCTTCTGCACCGGGCGCTCACTCGCTTCCGTCGAGCAGGCGGTTGATGGCGCCCAGCGGAAGAGGTACCCAGTCAGGACGGTGAGCGCGCTCGTAGTCGAGCTCGTAGAGGGCTTTGTCGAGCTCGTGCGCCACCACCAGGACGGGCGCCGAGCCCGGGGCCGGGAGCAGGGCCATGATCCCGTCCACCTCCAGGTAGCCCTCCAGGAAGGCCTGCCGGTTGTGGGCATCCCACGCCCGGGCCAGCGGTACCAGCCGGTCCAGATCGGAGGGAAGCCGCTCGGTCAGGGCGTAGCGTGACGCGTAGTCGAACGATCGCAGCATCGAGGACACGTCCTTGAGCGGTGAGGTGGGCACGATTCGCTCGGCCAGCGGCTTGGCCGGCTCGCCCTCGAAGTCGAGCACGTACCACCCGGTGTCCGTCTGCATGACCTGGCCCAGGTGATAGTCGCCGTGGACCCGGATGGCCGGACCGGGATCATCCAGGGCGCGCAGGCGGTCCAGCAGGGGGGCCGCGGTCGCGAGCAGGTCGCGCCCTGCCACGTCGGCAGCGGCGCCGAGCCGGGCGACGGTGCGCGCCATGAGGGCTTCCCACTCCTCCGCCCCGACCGGGTCGGAAGCCAGGCCGAGCGTGGCGGCCAGGGCCAGGTGCATCTCGGCGGTCATCCGTCCCAGCCGCCGAGCCTCGTTGGCAAAGTCACCGCCGGCCTGGGCGGGATGCTCGCATTCCGAGTTGTACAGATCGCGGAGCGACGTGAGCGCCAGGGCCCAGCCCTCCGATCCGCCTGCCAGGTATTGCTGGCCGAAGGCCAGGTCGTAGGGATTCTCCCGCCAGGTCACCAGCGGGGTGGCCACGTGCTGGAAGCCGGCCGCCGCCAGGGCCGACGTCACCTCGACGTCGGGGTTCGGACCCGGATGCAGCCGCCGGTAGACCTTCAGGATGAGACGGTCGTCGAACACCAGTGACGTGTTGGATTGCTCGGCGGTCATGGGTCGAGCCAGGGCGGCCGACTGGGTGCCACGGCTGGCCACCTGGAGCAGGATGCGGGCCAGCTCGCTGTCGAGCACGGCGTCGTAGAACACCGCGGAGTCGATCCAACCGAGCACCGCCTCCTCGCGCCCGTGCAGGAACTCGGTCCGATCGCTGGTGGGGCGCTCGCCGATCAGGAGCTGGTAGTGCATGTCGCGTACCGCCACGGTGGCATGCCAGAGGCGGCGCCCGTCGGCGTCGGACCACAGCTCCCGGCCGGTTTCGACGCGAACCGACTCCGGGCTCGGCGCTTCCGCCCCCGCGAACCAGCGCTGGGCACCGAGGTAGGCAGGGAGCATCGGCTCGAGCCCGCCCGGCAGCCCATTGTTCATGGCATCTGGGGCGCTCATGGCATCCCCGGACCGGGCGGTTCGAAAAGCTCAAACCAGTAGAAGCCGTACGGGGCCAGCGTCACGAAATACGGCAGCTCGCCGATGCGCGGAAACGGAACCCGCCCGAGCAGCTCGAGTGGGGCTTTGCCCTCCCATCGCTGGAGAGGAAGTTCGGCTGGTTGGGCGAAGCGCGACAGGTTGCAGACGCACAGGACCGTGTCCCCGCCTGCCGGGCTGCCAGCCCCGTCAGCCCCGTCCGGGTCGGCACCGGCGTCCCGGTCGAGAACGGGCATCGTCCGCACATACGCCAGCACCGACGGGTTCTCCACCGAGATGACCTCAAACGATCCGGTCCCGAAGACGGGGTGCTGTTTGCGGACCTCGAGCATCCGCTTCATCCAGTGCAGCTGCGAGCTGGTGTTTCGAACCTGGGCTTCCACGTTGACGGCCTGATAGCCGTAGACCGGATCCATCAACGGCGGGAGATAGAGCTGGGCGAAATCGCCCCGGCCGAATCCGGCGTTCCGGTCTGGCGACCATTGCATCGGCGTGCGCACCGCGTCCCGGTCGCCGAGGTAGATGTTGTCCCCCATGCCGATCTCGTCCCCGTAGTACAGGACCGGCGAACCGGGAAAGCTGAAGAGCAGAGCGTGGAGCAGTTCGGCGATGCGACGATCGTTCTCGACAAGGGGGGCAAGTCGCCGGCCGATCCCGAGGTTGCGCTTCATCCGGGGGTCCTTGGCGTACTCGGCCCACATGTAGTCCCGCTCCTCGTCGGTGACCATCTCCAGGGTTAGCTCGTCGTGGTTGCGCAGGAAGATTCCCCACTGGCATCCGTCCGGGATGTCCGGTGTGCGAGCCAGGATCTCGGAAAGGGGATGCCGCTGCTCGCGGCGCACGGACATGAACATCCGGGGCATCACCGGGAAGTGAAAACACATGTGGCATTCGTCGCCATCGCCGAAGTACTCGACGACGTCCTCCGGCCACTGGTTGGCTTCCGCCAGGAGGACCCGCCCCGGATAAAGCGCATCAACTTCTTTGCGGAGGCGCCTCAGGTACTCGTGGGTTTCCGGCAGGTTCTCCCCGTTGGTCCCGTCCCGCTCGAAGAGGTACGGAACGGCGTCGAGACGGAATCCATCCAGACCGATGTCCAGCCAGTAGCGGACCACGTCCAGCATCACATCCGCGACCTCAGGGTTGTCGTAGTTGAGGTCGGGTTGGTAGGAAAAAAACCGGTGCCAGTAGTACTGGCCTCGCTGGGAGTCGAAAGACCAGTTGGACTTCTCGCTATCGACAAAGATCACCCGGGCTTCGGGATAACGGGTGTCGTCGTCGCTCCAGACATACCAATCGGCCTTGGGGTTGGTGCGGTCCTGGCGGGATTCCACAAACCAGGGATGCTCGTCCGAGGTATGGTTCATGACCAGATCGGCGATGATGCGCAGGCCCCGCTTGTGGGCCTCCTCCACCAGCTCGACCGCGTCGGCGAGGTCCCCGTACTCGGGCAGAATCGTCCAGAAGTCACTGATGTCATAGCCGCCGTCTCGCAATGGCGATTGGTAGAACGGCAGGAGCCAGAGGCAATCCACGCCCAACCACTGGAGATAATCAAGCTTGGCGGTAATGCCCGCCAGATCACCGGTGCCGTCATCGTTGCTGTCAAAAAAGCCGCGCACCAGGATCTCGTAGAAGACGGCCCGCTGAAACCAGCGAGGACCGGGCGTGGCGAACGGGCTGTTCACCCGGCCGCTCGCAGATCCAGCACGTGGGCAACCCGGTAAGCGGGATCGAGCCGCACGTACGGCGTCCGGCCAAACCACTGGTAACGCTCGCCGGAGAGCTCGTCGACGATCGGGATGGGGCGGTCGTCCGGGAGCCCCAGGGCATTCAGATCGAGATCCAGGATGGCGTCCTGTGGCCAGTGGGGGTCGAGGTTGACCACGGTGAGCACCACATCGGTCTCGTCGTCGCTGCGCTTCGAGTAGGCCACGATCTCGGGGTTGGTGGAGGGGTGGAACCGAATGGACCGTAGGCGGTGGAAGGCCGGGTGGCGCCGGCGGATGTCGTTGAGGGCGGCCATCAACGGGATCAGGCTTCCGGGCCGGCTGTAGTCGCGATCCTTGATCTCGTACTTCTCCGAGTTGAGGTACTCCTCGTTCTGATCCGAGGCCGGCACGTTCTCGTAAAGCTCGTAGCCGCTGTAGACCCCGTAGGAGGGGCTCAGGGTGGCCGCCAGAACCAGGCGCAGGGCAAACGCCGCCGGGGGACCCAGCCGCAACGGGCCAGACAGAATGTCAGGCGTATTGGGCCAGAAATTCGGCCTCATGTAGTCGGCCACCGGTCCGTGAGCCAGCTCGTCCAGATAGGCCCACAGCCCGTCGGGACCGTGCTGCTGGGTTCTCCAGGTGAAATAGGTGTAGCTCTGGGTGAATCCGGCCTCGGCCAGACGAGCCATGACCTTGGGGCGGGTGAACGCCTCGGAGAGGAGGATGACCTGCGGGTGTTCCTCCTGGATGGAGGAGATCAGCCACTCCCAGAAGGCGATGGGCTTGGTATGAGGGTTGTCCACCCGAAACACGGAGACACCCTGGGCGATCCAGTACCGCATGATCTCCCGGCATGCCTCCCACAGCGCCTTCCGGTCTTCCTCGGCCGGCGGCCAGAAGTTGATGGGCACGATGTCCTGATAGACCTTCGGCGGGTTCTCGGCGTGGGCGATGGACCCGTCGGGACGGTGATGGAACCACTGTGGATGCTCGGTGAGCCAGGGGTGGTCAGGAGAACACTGGAGCGCATAGTCGAGGGCCAGCTCCATCCCGTGAGCCCGGGCCTCGGCCAGCAGTTTGGAAAAATCCTCGAGGGTGCCGAGCTCGGGATGGATGGCGGTGTGTCCACCCGCTTCGCTCCCGATCGCCCAGGGGCTTCCGGGATCGCCCTCACGAGGGACCAGGCTGTTGTTGGGTCCCTTCCGGGCGGTGTGGCCGATGGGGTGTATGGGCGGCAGGTACAGGACGTCGAAGCCCATGGAGGCCACCTCAGGAACCCGGGCCGCCGCTCCTTTCAGGCCCCCGAACGAGCGGGGAAACAGCTCGTACCACGCCCCGAAGAGCGCCAGCTCCCTGTCCACCCAGATGAGCTGGCGCCCCGAGGTGGTGACGTCGGGGGCACCCTCGGGGCCGGTCAGAACCGCGGCCACCTCGGGCGCCAGGGCCGGGGCGAGGCGGGACGCGTCGTCGCGGCGGGGATCGAGCAGGACTTCGAGGGCGGCGGCCACGGCCGGATGGGCTCGGGCCGGTTCCAGCAGAAGCCGGCCCTCGAGGATCTCCACGTCTACGGGCTGGCGGGCCTCGAGCTTGATGCGCACCTTGTGGGCCCAGGTGGCGTGCCGGTCGGTCCAGGCCTCGACGACATACCAGTGCGGTCCCAGGCAGGAGGACGCCACCGTGGCCTCCCACTCGTCGTTGCCGAGGGCGGTGAGCCGGCTCGTGGCCTCGGGTTGCCGGCGCCCCTTGGCGACCAACCGCACCCGACCGGCCAGGGCGTCGTGGCCCTCCTTGAACACCACGGCCCTGATCCGTATCGCCTCCCCGACCACCGCTTTGGCGTAGTGCCCTGGAGAGGGGGTCCGGGGGCGCAGGTCCTCGATCACGAGCCGTCCCGTCACGCTGCCAACCTACCCAGCCCCGAGCCCCCTGATTGCGACCAGCCGGGTGCTGGTCCCGGCCTATTTTGTCCCGTAGCTTCTACGCCATGAGGGCGCTACGGAGCTTCACGGTGCGGGCCCGCCTCCCCGAGGCTCTGGGCCCGCTGCAAGAGCTGGCCTACAACCTGCGCTGGTCGTGGGAGCACCGCACCCGGGACCTGTTCCGCTGGGTCGACCCCCAGATCTGGGAGCTGACCTTCCACGACCCCGTCCGCCTCCTCAGCCTGGTGGGCCGCCAGCGCCTGGACCAGCTGGCCGCCGACCCCGCGTTCATGGGCTTCCTGGGCGACATGCAGGACGACCTGCGCCGCTATCTGGAGGCGCCGCGGTGGTTTCAGAACCGGGCCGCCAGCCCGCTGCGCGGGGTGGCGTACTTCTCGCCCGAGTTCGGGCTGGCAGAGGCCCTGCCCCAGTACTCCGGTGGTCTGGGTGTCCTGGCCGGCGACCATCTCAAGGCGGCCAGCAGCCTGGGGATCCCTCTGACCGGCGTGGGGCTGATGTACCGGCTCGGCTACTTCCGTCAGCACTTCGACACCGATGGCTGGCAGGAAGAGCGCTACCCCGTGCTCGATCCGCACGGCATGGCCCTGGACCTGGTGGACGGGGCTCGCGTTTCGGTCGACCTGGCGGGCGCCCTGCTCCAGGCCCAGGTCTGGCGGGCCCGGATCGGACGAGTGGAGTTGTACCTGCTCGACGCGGACGTGGAAGCCAACGATGACGAGCTGCGCTCGGTCACCGACCGGCTGTACGGGGGCGGCACCGAGCACCGGATCCGCCAGGAGATCCTTCTCGGCATCGGCGGAGTGCGGGCGCTGCAGGCTGCCGGCGTCGAGACCCAGGTCTTCCACACCAACGAGGGCCATGCCGGCTTCCTCGGACTGGAGCGCATCCGGAAGCTGATCGCCGAGCAGGGGCTGCGCTGGGACGAGGCCGTGGAGGCCGCCCGGGCTGGCACCGTGTTCACCACCCACACCCCGGTGCCCGCCGGCATCGACCGCTTCCCTCGCGAGCTGATGGTCCGTTACTTCGGGCGGTTGGCGGACGAATGCGGGATCTCGATTGACACGCTCATGGCTCTCGGCCACTTTCCCGGCGAGGACTCCACAGCCCCCTTCAACATGGCGGTGATGGGCTTGCGCCTGGCGGCCAAGTCCAACGGCGTGTCGCGCCTGCACGGCCGCACCAGCCGGGAGATGTTCCAGGCCCTGTGGTCGACCGTGCCACCCGAGGAGACGCCGATCGGTTCCATCACCAACGGGGTCCACGGCCGGACCTGGGTCTCGTCGCAAATGGACGACCTTTTTTCCAAGTACGTGTCCCCGGCGTGGGACGAGGCCGCCCCCGACGAGTGGGCCCGCATCGAGGAGGCCCGCGACGACGAGCTCTGGCGGGCCCGGGAGCAGGGCCGGGACGCCCTGGTGAGCTTCGTGCGCGAGCGCCTGCGCAAGTCGCTGCAAGACCGGGGGGTGTCCGTCAGCGACGCGGCGTGGACCGACGAGATCCTGGACCCCCGCTTCCTGATCGTCGGTTTCTCCCGGCGCTTCGCCACCTACAAGCGGGCCACCCTGCTCCTGTCCCAACCCGAGCGGCTACGAGCCCTGCTGCTCGACGACCATCGGCCGCTGCAGCTGGTCTTTGCGGGCAAGGCCCACCCGGCAGACGACCTCGGAAAGGAGATGATCGCCCAGATCTTCCGCTTTTCGCGGATCCGGCCGTACGGCACCGGATCACTTTCATCGAGGACTATGACATCTCAGTGGCCCGGATGATGTACCAGGGCAGCGACGTTTGGCTCAACACCCCCCGCCGGCCCATGGAGGCGAGCGGCACCAGCGGCGAGAAGGCGGCCCTCAACGGGGCCCTCAACTGCTCGATCCTCGACGGCTGGTGGGACGAGATGTTTGATGGCAGCAACGGGTGGGCCATCTCGTCGGCGGAGGCGATCGCCGATGTCGACCACCGCGACAACGTCGAGGCCAACAGCCTCTTCGAGCTGCTGGAGCGGCAGATCATCCCGCTGTTCTACGACCGGGGTGCCGGCCGCTTTCCTCGTGGCTGGGTAACCCGCGTCAAGGCATCGCTGCGTTCGCTCGGGCCCAAAGTCATGGCCTCGAGGATGGTCCGCGACTACCTCAACGACATGTACGAGCCGGTGGCGGCCCAGAGCGACGCGCTGGCCGGCGGCAGTTACGCCCGGGCCCGGGAGCTGGCCGCATGGAAGCAGCGGGTGGTGGCCGCCTGGCCCGAGGTCAAGGTCGAGGTCGATCCCGAGCCGGGGGAGCGCCTGGTGGATCTGGGTGCCGATCGCGAGGTGACCGCCCTGGTCCATCTCGGGTCGCTGTCTCCCGACGATGTGGCAGTCGAGCTGCTCCACGGGCCGGTGGCCGCCGGCGACGAGCTCACCGACACCGAGGTGGTGCGCCTGGCCCGGGCGGGCGACGGCAGAGGCGGCGGCAACAACGGTGGAGGCGACAGAGGTGGCGGCATTGCCGGGGGGGATGGCAGTCGTGGAAGCCGCGACGCGGTGCGCTATCGGGGCCGCTTCCGCTGTGACCAGGCCGGCCGGCACGGCTACGCGGTGCGGGTGGTACCGGCCCACCGGGACCTGGTAGTGCCGGTGGAGATGGGGTGTGTGGCCTGGGCCTGAGTGGGGCCACGGGGAGCGGTGTCGATGGAGGGCAGCCGTCCGGGGGGCTGAGCCCGGCAGGGGCCGGCAGGCTGGTTCAGCGAACGCCATCCAGCTAGCCGCATGGCCGCCTGATAGGGGTCGACCTGGCGGGCCAACAGGTCCGCCTTGACCGCGTCGTACGGATCGCCGCCGGCGAGACCGCGCACATCGCGCTCCAGCAGGTGCACGAGCAGCCGGTTCATCTCGCCGACGAGCCGCTCCTGGCGACGGCGTTGCAGCTCCCCGCTGGCGTCGAGATAGGCCCGGTGCTCCCCGATCTTGGCCCACAGAGCCTCCACTCCGGCGCCCGACGCGGCTGTCGTCATGACCACCGGCGGTCGCCAGTCGCCCATGGCGGGGTTGAGATCGAGCATGTTCTCCAGATCGCGTGCCGCCTGGGCGGCTCCATCTCGATCCGCCTTGTTGACCACGAAGAGATCTGCCACCTCGAGGAGACCCGCCTTGCTGGCCTGGATGGCGTCACCCCACCCGGGGGTGACGACCACCACGGTGGTATCCGCGGCCCCGGCCACTTCGACCTCGACCTGCCCGACACCGACGGTCTCGACCAGCACGGTGCGCACCCCGGCCGCGGCCAGAACCCGGATGGCCTCAGGCACGGCCCGGGTCAGTCCGCCCTGATGGCCCCTGGTCGCCATGGAGCGGATGAACACATCCTCGTCGAGGGCGTGCCCCTGCATCCGGATCCGATCCCCGAGGATGGCCCCTCCCGAGTACGGCGACGAGGGGTCTACGGCCAGCACTCCGACCCGCTCCCCTCCCGCCAAGGCCGCCGTGATCAGGTGATCTGTCAGGGTGGATTTGCCGGCACCGGGTGCGCCGGTGATCCCCACGACGAGGTCGATATCGGCACTGGGCCTGAAGGTGAGCTGGCCGACCAGGCGAGCGGGCTCACCGCCCCGCTCGACCAGCGAGAGCAACCGGCCGAGCGCACCCTTGTCACCGGCCCGAGCGGCCTCGAGGAGCACGGCGGGATCGCGGCTGCGGACGGGCGGGGCAGGTGAACGGTCGCCGGGCGGTGACATCAGGTCGTCCAGTATCGCCGCCCGGATTCGTGGCCGGCACCCCGGCGAGCAGCCGGCGCGGCAGGTTGGGCGCAGCAGCCCTTAGGCTCATAGCTGTGCGGGCCCACGTGGACATCGACGAAGTGGTGGACCTGGCCGCGGCGCTCATTGCGGTCGATACCTGCAACCCACCCGGCCTCGAGCGGCCCATCGCGCCGGCTGTCCACGACGCCCTGGACCGCTGGCATCCGGCCTGGACGGAGCTCGAGCCGGCTCCCGGGCGGCTCTCACTGGTCGCCGTGCTGCCCCACCCCGACGGTCCCGGCGACCGTCCCACCCTGATCATCAACGGCCACCTCGACGTGGTACCCGTCGCCGTCGAGGCCTGGAGCCACGACCCCTTCGACCCCCGGGTCGAGGACGGGCGGCTGTACGGGCGAGGGAGCGCGGATATGAAAGGGGGCATTGCCGCGGCCATCTGTGCCCTGTCCGTGCTCGAGCGAGCCGGCCAGGCGCCCGCCTGCGACGTCGTCTTCCACCTGGTCGCCGACGAGGAGCGGGGCGGGCGCTTCGGCACCCGGGCTCTGCTGGACGCCGGTCTGATCCGCGGGGACGCCTGCCTGATTCCGGAGCCGACCGACCTCGAGCTCTGCGTGGCCGAGCGCGGCCTGCTCCAGGGCACCCTGACGATCAAAGGCCGGCCGGGCCACGGCAGTCGCCCCCGCGACGCGGTGTCGGCCATCGAGCACGCCGCCCGGGTGGTGCTGGCCCTCCATGCCGCCGATTTCGGCGATCCGGAGCATCCCCTCCTCGGCCGGCCCACGGCCAACATCGGGACGATCAGGGGTGGCGATGCCTACAACACCGTTGCCGAGTCCTGCCAGGTCGGGGTCGACCGGCGGGTTCTGCCCGGCGCCACCGAGGCCAGCACCGAGGCCGGGATCCGGGCCAAGGTGGAAGGGGCCGGGGTGGAGGGACTGCGCTACCGCTTCGATATCGACACGTTCGGCGAGGCCAGCGAGATGTCTCCCGAGGAGCCATGGGTGAAGCAGGTGGGGGCGGCCGTCGCCCAGACCACGGGCCGCCAGCCCGGGGTCATTGGCATGAGCTTCACGACCGACGCCCGCTTCGTTCGCAACCAGGGCGGCATCCCGACGGTGGTCTGCGGTCCCGGCGCAGTCGAACAGGCCCATGCCAACGACGAGTGGGTTGCCGTCGAGCGGCTGGTCGACGCCACCGCCGCCTACGCCGAGCTGCTGGCCGCCTTCGGCTAAACGCTCAGCCGCCGTGCCGCGGTAATCCTCGGCGCACTTTGGGCCGCATCGCGGCTGGCCAGGGCCGACCGGGCCGGGCCGGCGGGAGGCCGGGCCGGCGGGAGGCCGGGCCGGGCCGGCGGGAGGCCGGGCCGGCGGGAGGCCGGGCCGGCGGGAGGCCGGGCCGGGCCGGCGGGAGGCCGGGCCGGCGGGAGGCCGGGCCGGCGGGAGGCCGGGCCGGGCCGGCGGGAGGCCGGGCCGGGCCGGCGGGAGGCCGGGCCGGCGGGCGACCGGGCCGGGCCGGCCGGCGACCACCGTTCGGCTGTAATCCTGGGCGCACTTCGCGCCTTGGGCATCGCTGCCATCAGAAAATCGCTACCACCATGCCCAAAGCGCGAACTGCGCCCACTTTGGGCCGGATCGCGGCCGGCCAGGAACCGCCGCGGGCCGGGCCGGGCCGGGCCGGCGGGCGACCGGGCCGGGCCGGCCGGCGACCACCGTTCGGCTGTAATCCTGGGCGCACTTCGCGCCTTGGGCATCGCTGCCATCAGAAAATCGCTACCACCATGCCCAAAGCGCGAACTGCGCCCACTTGGGCCGGATCGCGGCCGGCCAGGAACCGCCACGGGCCGGGCCGGGCCGAGCCGGCGGGCGGCCGGGCCGGCGGGCGGCCGGGCCGGCGGGGGCCGCTTCTCTCGGGAATCACCTCAGGCCGACCGGAGCTGCCCCAGCCACTCCACCACCATCTCGGCCACGGGCTGCTCGGTGCCGCGCAGGGCGTGGTCTTTGCCTTCAATCCACCGGTGGGTGACGGAGCCAGGTATGGCGGCGGTCGCAGTCTCGAGCTCGGCGGGGGCCCCAAAGGCGTCCCGGGTGCCGGATATGAAGAGGCACGGCACGTGCAGCCCCGGAAAGTGCTCGGTGCGCAGCCGGTCGGGCCGCCCCGGCGGGTGCAGCGGGTAGCTGATCAGCACCAGTCCGGCGGCGGGAAGACCATCAGCCACTGCCATCGAGCACACGCGCCCCCCCATGGACCGGCCCCCGAGGACCAGCCCCCCGGCCCGGGAGGACAGCTGCTCGGCCTCGTCCAGCACAGCCTGGAGCAGGACCGCGGGCCGGTCGGGGACTTCCGGCCCGCTTTCCGGTAGGGGAAGTCCATCCGGACGACCAGCAGCCCGGTTGTCGTGGCCGCCTTGTCGATAGCCACCAGGGCCGGCTGGTCCCGGTCGGCGCCGGCGCCAGGGGCCAGCAGTAGCCCGCCCACATCCCGGATCTGGATCGAGGGCTTCACACCACCGCTCGCAGCAGGTTGCGCAAGCTGGCGGCCTCCTCGGCGATGACCCGCTCCTCGCAACCGGCCTCGATCGACTCGGACAGGCTCCGGGCCTGCGTCATGATCCGGAACCAGTAAACCTCGTCGAGTCCAAGGGGTGGAGGTCCGGCCGCGTCGTGGATCCGATTCACGGTGTCGGCGGCCCGCTGCTCGTCGCCGGGGTCGCCGGCCAGGCGGTCGGCGGCGGCAAAGAGCTCCTCCAGCGATCGGTATCGGCTCTCGCCGTCCTCGTCGTCATCATCGTCATCGCCGTCATCCGCCGGCGTTCCAACCTGCCCGAAGAGGGCCTCGACCTCCGCTTCCCGGTCGGACGGAACGACCAGGTCGTCCTCGTCCCACAGGTAACGAATCCCGGCCTCGTCGAGAAGGAGTCCCAGCGCCACCCGCTGCTCGGGCAGCCACTCCGGAAGCTCGTAGACGGTCTCTTCGCCATCCAGTTCGACTTCCGGCTCGCCCTCGACCTCGCCGTCGGCCCGCGCCACCGAATCGGCCTCGGCCCGCGCCACCGACTCGGCCTCGGCCTGCGCCACCGGATCGGCGTCCGCCTCTACCCGGGCCGGTTCCTTGTCCAGCAGGGGCTCGACCAGCTTGTCCAACACAGCTGCCTGGGCCCGGATCTCGTCCTCGAGCGCTTCATCGGCACCCAACGCCGACAGCAAACGCCGGGTCACCCGCCCGACCGCAGCCCAGGTGGCCTCGTCGGCGCCGGAGTAGCCATCGACCATGAAGACGGTCGCAGACGCCTCGGCCACGTCGGCATCGGCTTGCATCTCGGTGGGATCCTGGCGCAAGCGGCGGGCGGCGTCGGAAAGCAGTTGCAAGGCCGCCGCGACCTGCTTCTCGTCCTCTGGGCTCAGGGTGGCTACCGCAGTGCTCCCGTCCCAACCGTAGGCGACGTCGCCCGATCCGTCATCGAGGGACCCATCCGGCTCCGGGTTGGCGGCCAGATCGGCAGCCAGGTCGTCGACGCGCTCCTCGTCGCCGGCCGCGACCACCAGCTCGTCCTCCTCGAAACGATGAAGGATGTCCTCCCGGTTGAGCGCTTCGATCAGACGGCCGCGCTCGCGGTCGGCCCAATCGTCGAGGCGGTAACCCACTTCCTCGTCGTCATCGCCGGTCTCCAGCTCGGGCAGGTGCGAAGCCACCAGGCGTTGGCGGCAGAGATGGCACCGTCCTCGGGCGCCGACCTCATAGCCGCAGTTGGCGCAGTACCAGATCTTGCTCATATGGTTTTCGGGCCTCCAGCGCCGCCGACGTCCGGCGGCAGACGCGTCGGGGTCGACAAGCACGTCGGGATCAATGATGGCCGATATTCATTGGCGGGTGGCCCCTGTCCCGCGCTACAACTTCGGTGCACCCCATTCGACGAAAGGAGGCGCTTGATGCCAAAGCTCGATCTGCATATCGACGACGCCATGTTCGCTACCGGGCGTCGGGTCTCCTCCGCCGGGATGACGGTGCGTTCACTGCTCCCTGCCGGCTGAGCGTCGCACCCGCAATCCGGTCGCCCGGTCGCCGTCGGCTCCCAAAGAGCGGCACCGGCACCGTGCGCGGCGACCGACCTGGAGCCGCAGCGGGCGGCCGGAACCGCGACGTCGAACAGATCGCCCGATGAGTTCGCACCCCACACCGTCGTCTCACGTTTGGATCCTGTTGCTCGTTCGACCACTGGAGTTCTGTCATGTTCCTGCCCCCCACTCTTATCCGCGATCTAGATGCCGCCCAGCGGGCCGAATCCCTCCGGCGCGCCGCCCGCAACCAGCTGGGGCGCGAAGCCCGGCTGCTGCGCCAGCGCCCGGACCGCACCCGGCCCGGTCCCCCTCTGCGGGCCCGCCTCTGGCGCTTTTTCCAGGGGCCCCTCGACTTCTAAGAGGTGCTCAAGTTCGAAGAGGTGCTCGGGGCCCGATGGCCCTTCCGGTCCTGACGACCGGGGGGCCGTTCGGGTCCCGGTTTTCTATCTCTCCGCCCGCCCCGACTAGCCGCTTCGATTGGTCAGGATCTGGCCGGCCGGCGCGGCAACAGCGGGGCATCGCGCCCGGTGCCGGACGGTGTCGCCGATCCCGGCGCCGGCTGCGGCCGGGCCTCGTCGACCTCGTGGTACTCCTCCTCCACGTTGACCGACCAGACATCGTGGTTGGCCCCGAGGAGGTTCTCCACCGTCAGCATGGCCGTGTACATGGAGTGATCCTGATTGTTGTACCGGTGCATCCCGTTGCGCCCGACTGGGAACACATTGGCGGCATGCTCATCCAGCCAGGCCCGGATGGTGTCGACGTTGGCCTTGTACTCGACGTCGTAGTACGGGTACGCCTTTGGCATGCGGACCACGTAGCCGCATTCCACCGCGGCCGGATCGACGAGTCCGAGCCGGCCCAATTCGCGCTTGCCCCGTTCGATGAGCACGTCATCCGGGGCGTTCCAGGACTCGTCTCCCTCGTCCACGGTGTACTCGAGGCCCAGCACGTTGTGGCCGTCCTTCACCAGATATGGCGACCAGGAACCAAAATTCTGGATGCGCATGGTGCGCACCCCGGTGTCATGGATGTAGATCCAGTTGTCATTCCACGCCACCGTGGCGGCCGGGACGACCAGCGCCACGGTGAGGAAGTCCCGGTAGCCGAGGGCATCCGCAGCTCGCCGCACGTCGTCGGGGACGGGCGGGTCCATCACCCGGATCAGGGTTGACAGGGGCATGGAAGAGATGATGGCGGACGCCGAGTAGTCGGTCTGGCCCCCCTCGCTCTCGCCCGTCACCGAGTGGGCCCGGCCCCCGCGATGGCAGATGCGGCTGACAGGGGTGTCCATCACCACCTTGGTCCCGGCGGCTTCCACCTCGTCCCGGCAGCGCTCCCACATCATCCCGGGTCCCAGCTTGGGGTACTGGAACTCCTCGATCAGGGAGGTGATGCTCTTCTGATTGCGACGGGGCAGCAACGCATTGACGACCGCGTTGGTGAGCGAGAGGTTCTTCACCCGCTGGGCCGCCCAATCAGCGGGCATCTCTGCGGGCGCGTGCCCCCAGACCTTCTCCGTGTAGGTCTTGAAGAAGTGCCGGTAGAGCCGCCAACCGAAGCGGGCTGCCAGCCACCCCTCGTACATGTCCTGTCGCTTGGGCGGATGCACCCGGGCCCAGAGATAGGAGAGCACGCAGCGGACCGCTTCCAGGAGGCCCAGATTGCCGAGGGCGTTCATCGCTCGCAGCGGGTAGTCGTAGAACTTACCCCGGTAGTAGATCCGGCTCTTGCGGGGCCGGAGCATGAAATCGTCGTCGGGCAGGATCTCGTGCCAGAAGTCCTCGACTGGCTTGACTTTGGTGAAAAAACGATGGCCGCCAATGTCAAACCGCCAGCCCTCGCGCTCGACGGTGCGGCTGATCCCGCCCACCACGCTGTCCGACTCCAGCACGGTCGAACGGCGACCCGCCCGGGCGAGCTGGTAGGCAGCTGTAAGACCGGCGGGCCCGGCTCCGACGATCACCACATCATCAGCGTGGTCGGCGTCACCCGCGACACCACGCTCACCGGGCAGGTCAGTCCAGGTTTCGATCACGCAAGGGCCTCCGTGCCAGCTCGAGCGGTTTCGGGGGGCGACCCGACCCGGCTGGCCGACGTCATTCTTACCCCGTCCTACCCACCACAGCCAGCCACCCCCCACACCACCGAGCGCGGTGGCGGGCCAGCTGGCGTCGAGCGGCGATCACGAGGAGTAGCGGACCAGGTTCTCGTACTCGTAGTAGGTGCCCCCATTTTGGTGCACCAGCCCGGTCCCGGTGCCCCGTAGCAGGTTGAACCAGCTGGCCAGATCGCCGCAGTCGCCGCCGAGACCGGGGTAGCCGTCCCGATACACGTACCACAGGGTGTGCCCGGCGCCGAGCCGGGCCAGGGCGGCCTCGGCGAAGGCGTCGACGTCCGTGTCAGCGATCACCTTCTTGTAGTTGACCCAGTCCACTCGCTGGGGTCCGATGGCCCTGGGGAAAGTGATCTCGGCCACACCCCGGGCCTGGAGCAGACGATCGACCGCCGGGCCCAGCTGATCGGGGCAGTAGACCACCAGGTCCCCTGGCTGCGCCTGCAGGTTGAGCACGGCGGCCACCTGGGCGGCCTGAGTCCGCTGTTGCTGGTTTTCGTTCAATCCCGTTAAAAGACCCGCCACGGTGAGCAGAGCCACGCATCCCACCCGGAACCGTCGCCCGGGCAGCACCGCCACACCGGTCGCCACCACCAGGAGGAACAGGGGAAGCACGACCGCGGTGTAGCGAGCCACGAAGGCGGAGTTGGCGAGGGCGCTGAGACCGACGGCCAGCAGCAGCGTCCCGATCGTCACCCCCGCCAGGGGGCCCATGGCCGGCCGGGGCCGCAGCTCGAGCATGACCGCCCGGCCGGGCTGGCTGCGCTCTGTCGCTCCCTCTACCCCGACGGTGTCCACCGGCGAACCGGGGGCCACGGCGCGACCGAACACGCCGAGCAGGAAGAGGGCGAAGGTGGCGAACATCAGCAGCCCGCCCCACGGTCCGCCCCCGGCAAAGTCGCCGAACACGCCCAGCAGATCGGCGATGCTGGCCGGGGACGTCCACGGCGTCCCGGTATGAAGGGCCTGGAACACGAACACCGGCGACCAGGGCAGGAAGAACAGGGCGCCGATGATGATGGCGCGCAGTTGCGGACCGCCTCGACCGGTTCGCCACACCTGCCAGGCCAACCAGGCGCAGGTGACAAGCACCAGATACAGGCCCCAGTAGTGGGTATACAGGGTGGCGGCCGTGACCGCCCCCAGGGCGACCAGCCGGCCGGGACGGGGCTCCTCCAGGGCCCGGGTCAGGGCCAGGAAGCCGAGCACCGACCACAGGATCATCAGCGAGTACATCCGGGCCGTGGTGGCGTAGTTGATGGCGAAGGGGCTGCCCAGGGCCAGGAAGAAGGTGATCCAGGCCACGGTGCGGCCCCCGAGCCGGCGCCCTGCGAACCAGAACAGCGGGAGGGACAGCACCGAGATGATCCCCGACAGAGCCCGGACCGCGACATCGCCTCGCCCGAACACCAGCATCCAGACGTGGAGCATCACGTAGTACAGGGGAGGGGCGCCGTCGTGGGCGAGGGCCCGGGGGATCTGGCTCACCGGCAGGCGGGCGATGTTGACGCTCAGCGCTTCGTCCAGCCAGAGCGGCGTGGGCGCGTAGAAGCGCAGGGCGACCCCGATGACCACCGCCACCGACCCGGCTGCCAGCACGGCGGGGTGGACGGCCGGGAGCTCGCGCCGCAGGCGGCGCCAGACTCCCCCCAGGCCACTGTCGGGCTCGAAGGCGGTGACGGGCGCCGCCTCGTCGCTGTCTACGGCCGGGCGGAGGTCCATCTCAGTCGAGGAACCGGCGCCAACCGCGGTTCCGATGGGAGATCTGCCGGAAAAAACAGCCGGGTGGCCGGGCTGCGAGAACGGCGCGACCGGAGGCGCTCACGGCCTGAGAGAATACCCACACGCGGGTCGGGCTCCTGTGCAGGATCTTCGCTATCGTCGCCCCCGTGGGTGCACGAGACGGCGAGCGTCCCCAGGTGCCGGATCGAAACCTGGCCATGGAACTGGTGCGCGTGACCGAGGCGGCAGCCATGGCGGCGGCTCGCTGGATGGGCCGCGGCGACAAGGAAGGCGCCGACGGGGCTGCGGTCGACGCCATGCGCATTGTGCTCGGCGGCGTTCCCATGGACGGTGTGGTGGTCATCGGCGAGGGCGAGAAGGACGAGGCGCCCATGCTGTACAACGGCGAGCAGATCGGCGACGGCACTCCGCCCCACGCCGACGTGGCCGTCGACCCCATCGATGGCACTACCCCGACGGCGTTGGGACGCGGTGGGGCGCTCTCGGTGATTGCCGTGAGCGACCGGCAAACCATGTTCAACCCCGGGCCTTGCGTCTACATGGAGAAGCTGGCCGTGGGGCCGGAGGCGGCGGGCAAGGTATCCCTCGAACAGTCGGCGACGGACAACATCCGCGCCGTCGCGGTCGCCAAAGGAGAATCCGTCCGGGACGTCACGGCGGTGATACTCGATCGGCCCCGCCACGCCGAGCTGATCGAAGAAGTGCGAAGTACAGGCGCCCGCATCCGGTTGATTTCCGATGGCGACGTTGCCGGGGCGATTGCCACGGCCTGGGCCGAGTCAGGGGCCGACATCCTGCTCGGGATTGGCGGCACGCCTGAAGGGGTTATCGCCGCCGCCGCCCTCAAATGCATGGGCGGAGAGCTTCAGGGCCGGCTGTGGCCGCGGGATGCCGCCGAGCGCCAGCTGGCGGCCCGCCTGGGCTACGACGTCGACCGGCTCCTCGACCTCGACGATCTGGTCCAGGGGGACAACTGCTTCTTCGCAGCCACCGGTATCACTGACGGCGAGCTGCTGCGGGGGGTTCGCTACGACAGCCGGGGGGCGAGCACCGAGTCCCTGGTGATGCGGTCCAAGTCCGGCACCGTGCGCCGCATCGACGCCCGTCACCGCCTCAAGAAGCTGGCCCGGTATGCGTCTGTGCAGTTTGAATGACCTCAACCGGGACGGCCCAGCTGCTCGCGCGCCCGGTAGAAGCCGGCCGGGCCGTGGGCCTGTAAGACCGGACAGTCCCACGCCGCGGCTCGCACGGCCGCCTCCAGCTGGGCCAGGACCGTGCCACCAACCCCCTGGGAGCGGGCCGGAGGCTCGACCACCACCGCCACCTGGCCGCCGGCGTCCGAACGCCAGGCCACCCCGACGCCGACCACGCGACTTTCGCGACGAGCCGAGAGCACGATCGGGGGAGACGTCGGGCGGGCCACCCCCCCTGGCCAAACGTCCATGTCGGTGGCGACGCCGGCCTCCGCCAGCATCTGGCGGACCTCTGGATCCACCCGACGGCTGCGGGTGATCTCCACCGCCAGCCCGCCCCGGCCGATGACCGCAGGCCGGCCCAGGGCGGCGTCAGCCAGGGGCTCCCACACCCGGCCCCGATGTTCTTCGAGGAGCACCACCCCATCGATGGTGGCAACCATGGCGAAGCGGTCCAGGGCGACCTGGGCCGCGGCGATGCGCGTGTCGGTGGCCATGTCGCTCAGGGTCACGTGCGGGATCCACGGCCATGACAGCATCCGCTCCAGGGGCGGCCGAAACACCGTGTCGCGCAGCACCCGCAGGGCATCCAGGTCGCCACCAACCTCGAGGTACAGCACCGGATTGTCGGGCAGGAAGGTGGCAGGCGGTCCCAGGGTGAGCCGCATCGGGTGGACCTGTCCGGCCGCGGCACGAAGGACGGCCAGGGCGGCCGGAAGCTGATCGGCGCGGACGTTGACCGGCGGGACCAGGGTGAGATGAGCGGGCACCCGGCCCAGGGACGGGTCACCAACCGCCCGCCGCAGCCCGTCGACAGCATCGACCACCGGAGGGTCCAGCAACAGGGCGACACCGAGTCGACGGCGGGTGGAAGCCACTGGTAGGCCAGTGTGTCAGGCAGGCCGGCGTGTCAGGCAGGCCGGCGTGTCAGGGAGGCCGGCGTGTCAGGCAGTCACGCCCTAGACTGCCCTCGTGACCGAGGACCGCGAGCTCTTCGACATCATCCGGCGCGAGGAGGAGCGACAGAACACCACCGTGCAGCTCATCGCGTCCGAAAATTTCACCTCCAGGGCAGTGATGGCCGCCACCGGGTCGGTGCTCACCAACAAGTACTCGGAGGGCTACCCCGGGAAGCGCTACTACGGCGGCAACTTCGTCATCGACGAGGTCGAAGAGCTGGCTCGCCGGCGAGCCTGCCAGCTGTTCGGCGCGGAGCACGCCAACGTCCAGCCCCACGCCGGGGCCAACGCCAACCTGGCCGCCTATCTGGCGGTGCTCGATTACGGCGATACCGTCCTCGGCATGCGGCTGGACCAGGGGGGCCACCTCACCCACGGCTCGCCGGTAAACATCAGCGGGCGCTTCTACCGGTTCGTGTCGTACGGCGTCACGGACAGCGATGAGCGTCTGGACCTCGATCAGCTGGCCTCGCTCGCCGCCGAGCACCGGCCCAAGCTGATCGTGGCCGGAGCCACCGCCTACCCCCGGATCATCGATCCGGCTCCGATCCGGAGTATCGCCGATTCCGTCGGCGCCCTGTTTCTGTTTGATGCCGCCCATGTCGCCGGGCTGATCGCCGGAGGTGTCCATCCGAACCCGGTGGGGGTGGCGGACATCGTCACCCTCACCACCCACAAGACCCTCCGCGGGCCGCGCGGCGGCGCCATCCTGTGCTCGGCGGAGCTCGCTCCAGCCATCGACAAGGCCGTGTTTCCCGGCCTGCAGGGTGGACCCCTCGAGCACGTCATCGCTGCCAAGGCGGTCGCCTTCCGGGAGGCAGCCCAACCGGAGTTTCGCGACTACGCGGCGCAGATCGTCCGCAACGCCCGGACCCTGGCGGCAGCTCTGGCGAGCGAGGGGTTTCGCATCGTGTCCGGCGGCACCGACAACCATCTCATGCTCGTCGATCTGCGGCCGTTCGATGCCGAGTTGACGGGGAAGTTGGCCCAGGAGGCCCTCGACCGCGCCGGCATCACGCTCAACAAGAACCAGATCCCCGGCGATCCTCGCTCGCCGTTTGTGACCAGCGGGCTTCGCATCGGCACTCCAGCCGTGACGACCGCCGGGATGGGCGAGGCCGAGATGGAGGTGATCGCCGGGCTGATCGGCCGGGTGCTGCGGCGCCCCGATGACCTCGCCGTGGCCGCGGCGGTGCGCGACGAGGTCGGCGTCCTCTGCTCCAAGTTCACGCCCTACCCGTAGGAGCGCTTCCCTATCAACGGCTACCGCGATTATGTGATCGTCGGCCTGGTGGCGGCCGGCGTCACCTTCGCCTGCACCTTCATCGTGCGCCGGCTGGCGGCCCGGTTCTCGATCATCGTCATCCCCGACGACCGGCGCGTGCACGAACGGCCCACGCCCACGGTGGGCGGGGCGGCCATGTTCGTCGGATTGCTGGCCGCGTTGGTGGTGGCGTCCCAGCTGTCGGGTCTGGGGGGTCTGTTCCGCGGCTCCTCGGAGCCCATCGGGCTGGTCCTGGGGGCCTCGGTGATCTTCACCATCGGCATGGTCGACGACCTCCGCGAGATGTCGCCACCGGCCAAGATGTCGGGCCAGATCCTGGCGGGAACGGTGCTGTACCTCTTCGGCATCAACATCCTGTTTTTCCGCCTGCCGTTTGCCGGTACCACCGTGGTCCTTTCCGCGGACCTCATCCCCGTGGTGACCGTGTTGTGGGTGGTGGGCATGGCGAACGCCGTCAACTTCGTGGATGGATTGGACGGGCTGGCGGCCGGGATTGTCGGCATCGCGTCGGTCGCGTTTTTCCTGTACTCCCACGAGTTGATCCAGCGGGGCACCATCGGCCCGGAGAGCTCGGGCCCGCTGTTTTCGGTGATCACCTTCGGGCTGTGCCTCGGTTTCCTGCCGCACAACTTCCACCCGGCCCGGATCTTCATGGGCGACGCCGGAGCCATGCTGCTCGGTTTGCTGATGGCGGCCTCGACCATGTCCGTGGTGGGCCAGACCAACATCGACTTCAACGGGCGGACCTACTTCTTCTTTGCCCCGCTGGTCATCCCGTTTTTCATTCTCGGCATCCCGATGCTCGACACCGCCTTCGCCATCGTGCGCCGGGCGGGGCGGCGGACCAACCTGGCCGGGGCCGACAAGAACCACCTTCACCACCGGCTCATGCGCCTCGGTCACGGTCAGACGCGCGCCGTGCTCATCCTGTGGACCTGGACGGCGCTGCTCTCGGGGCTGGTGCTATATCCGAGCCTCGCCAACCGGGCCATCTCCTACGTGCCGTTTGCGGGAGCGGCGTTGGTGGTAGCCCTCTACACCCTGTTCGGGGTCCGGGGCCGGACTGATGGGGGCGCCCAGGGCCGCTCCCAGCGGGTCACCGCCGGCAGCGGGCGCGACGGGGCGGGCTGATCGGTTTGGGCCCGCGGATCAGGCGGCCGCGGCGGCCTCGAGGCGGATCTGGGCCCAGCGCAGGGTGGCTTCCGCCTCGACGTTTGGCGTGTCGCCGGTGTGTGATGCCAGCGCGGCCGTGGCCTCCGACTCGTCCTGACGGGCCTCAGCCACGTCGATCTCGTCGGCGACCTGGGCCGAATCGGCGAGCATGATCACCTGATTGTCGTTGACTTCCACGAAGCCGCCGCCGACAGCCAGCCGGATCTCCGGGGCGCCTGTCCCTTCCCCCTCGCCGCCCGGCCCCACGATGCGCACCACGCAGATATCCAGGGCGCCGATATACGGCATGTGGTTGGCGAGGAAAGCGATCTCACCCTCGACGGTTCGGCACACGATCATCTCCGCTTGCCCCGAATACAGGGTTCGGGTGGGCGTGACCAGCTCGAACTGGGTACTGGCCACAGACGGTCAGCTTTCCCGCTGCAGGGTACGGGCCTTCTCCTGCACGCTGTCAACCCCGCCGACGTTGAGGAAGGCCTGCTCCGGAACGTCGTCGAGATCACCGTTGACCAACGCCTCGAATGATTCCACCGTTTCTGACACCGGTACGTAGATGCCGGGGATACCGGTGAACACCTCTGCCACGAAGAAGGGTTGGGACAGGAAGCGCTGGATCTTGCGGGCGCGGGCCACGGTAATCCTGTCCTCCTCGGCCAGCTCGTCGAGGCCCAGGATGGCGATGATGTCCTGCAGCTCGCGAAAGCGTTGCAGGATTTCCTGGACCCGGCGGGCGACGGCGTAGTGGCGGTCCCCAACGACTTCGGGCGCCAGGACCGACGACGTGGAGGACAGCGGATCCACGGCCGGATAGATGCCGAGGGCTGAGATCTGCCGGGAAAGTTCGGTCGTGGCATCGAGGTGGGTGAAGGTCGTGAATGGGGCCGGGTCCGTGTAGTCGTCGGCGGGAACGTAGACCGCCTGCAGGGAGGTGATCGAGCGGCCTCGGGTCGAGGTGATGCGCTCCTGCAGCTCACCCATCTCATCAGCCAGGGTGGGCTGGTAGCCCACCGCCGACGGCATCCGCCCGAGGAGGGTCGACACCTCGGAGCCGGCCTGGACGAAGCGGAAAATGTTGTCGATGAAGAGCAGGACGTCCTGGTTTTTGACGTCACGGAAATACTCGGCCATGGTGAGGGCAGACAGGGCCACCCGCAGGCGAACGCCGGGCGGCTCGTCCATCTGCCCGTAGACCAGTGCCGTCTTCTCGATGACGCCGGATTCGGTCATCTCCAGCCAGAGGTCGTTGCCTTCCCGGGTCCGCTCGCCAACCCCGGCGAACACGGACACCCCGCCGTGCTGGTCAGCTACCCGCCGGATCATCTCCTGGATCAGCACCGTCTTGCCGACGCCTGCGCCGCCGAACAGGCCGATCTTGCCACCCTGCACATAGGGCTCGAGCAGGTCGATGACCTTGATGCCGGTCTCGAACATCAGGGCTTTCGGCTCCAGGGCATCGAAGGGCGGCGCCGGTCGGTGAATCTCCCACCGGTCGTCCGGCTGGCCCATCTCCGCTCGGTCCAGCTGGCCGCCCACCACGTTGAACACGTGGCCGAGCACGGCATCGCCGACAGGGACGGTGATGCCCCGACCGGTGTTCGTCACGGCGGTGCCTCGGCGCAGCCCGTCGGTCGGTTTGAGGCAGATGCACCGGACCCGTCCTTCACCGATCTGCTGAGCCACCTCAGCGGTGACGGTGATCCGGTCGGCGCCGAGCTCGATGTCCATGTCGACGGCATGGTTGATCTCAGGCAGGGCGCCAGGAGGGAACTCGACGTCAACCACCGGGCCGGCGATGGCGACGACCCGTCCTTCGGTTCGCTCGACGGTGGCGTCTTCGAGGACAGTGCTCATGTGGTGCTCCTGGTCATGCCGACTCCGCGGCGGGGATGAAGATTTCGTGGGCCAAACCGGATTCTTCGTCGAGACCGGCCTGGCGGAGCGCCTCAGAGCCGCCGACGATCTCCATGATCTCGGTGGTGATGGCGTCCTGTCGGGCCCGGTTCATCACCCGGCGCAGGGTCTTGATCAGCTCGTCGGCGTTGTCCGTGGCGGCCTTCATGGCCCGCTGGCGAGCGGCGTGCTCAGAGGCGGCGGCCTCCAGCATGGCAGCCAGGATTTCGGACTCCAGCCACCTCGGCAGGAGCCGATCCAGGATCTCCGCTGGTTCCGGTTCGAACTCGTAGTCCGTCTTGTGGCCGGGCACCGAGGTACCGCCGCCGGCGGCCGGACCAGCCCCAGGATCTGCCGGACCCGGCTCCGCCTCGCCTGCCGGCCGCCGGGGCATCGGAACCAGCTGGCGCTCGGTGACTTGCTGCGAGCCGAGGGAAACGAAGCGGGTGTACACCAGGTCGATCTGATCGAGTTCGCCGGCCTCGAAGGGCGGCATGATGGCCGCCACCACCCGGCGGGCATCGTCGTAACTGGGGCGGTCGGACACCCCGGTGATGGAGGCCAGAATCGGCTGATCGCGGAACCGGAAGTAGCTTTCGCCTTTGCGGCCCACGAGGACCAGCTGGGTGTCGCGGCCCGCGGCCCGATTCTCGCGCAGGCGACGTTCGGTGGCCCGGATGATCGACGAGTTGTAACCGCCGGCCAACCCCCGGTCGGCGGTGATGGCCACGATGGCGACGTGTTCGGGCGACGCAACCTCCCGGAAGAGGGGATGCCCGGCCGCATCGGGCGTGTTGGCCAGGTGGGCGACCACTTCGCTCATCTTGGCCACGTAGGGCCGGGCCGCGGCGATGGCCTGCTGGGCCCGCACGATGCGGGACGCGGCGATGAGCTCCATGGCGCGCGTGATCTTTTTGGTTGACTCGACGCTGCGGATACGCCGCCGCAGGACTCGTTCCTGGCCGCCAGCCATACGCTTCCCTGCTACTCGCCCGGCGTCTCGGAGGGGGCGAACACCTTCTTGAAGGCGCCGATAGCCTCGTCGAGCTTGGCGGTGTCGGGAAGCTGCTTGGTGGACCGGATCTCCTCCAGCAGACCGGAGCGTTCGGCCTTTATGAAAAGGATCAGCTCGGCTTCGAAGCGCTGGACGTCATCCACCGTGATGTCATCGATGAAGCCGTTCGTGGCGGCGTAGATGGCAATCACCTGCTCCTCCACGGGGACCGGAGCGTTCTGGGGCTGCTTCAGCACCTCGGTCAGGCGGTAGCCCCGGTCCAGCTGGGCCTGTGACACCCTGTCGAGCTCGGAGCCGAACGCCGCGAACGCTTCCAGGTCGCGGAACTGGGCCAGATCCGTCTTGAGGGTTCCCGCCACAGACCGCATGGCCCGGATCTGGGCCGCCCCGCCTACCCGCGATACGGAGTTCCCGACGTTGATGGCGGGTCGGACCCCTGAGTAGAAGAGGTCCGACTCCAGGAACACCTGGCCGTCGGTGATGGAGATCACGTTGGTGGGGATGTACGCCGAGATGTCGCCTGCCTTCGTCTCGATCACGGGGAGGGCAGTCAGTGATCCGGCGCCCATCTCGTCCGACAGCTTGGCGGACCGCTCCAGGAGGCGGCTGTGAAGATAGAACACGTCGCCGGGATAGGCCTCCCGCCCGGGAGGTCGGCGCAGCAGGAGCGACAACTGCCGGTAGGCCTCCGCCTGCTTCGAGAGGTCGTCGTAGACGATGAGGGCGTCCTCGCCGTTCTCCATCCAGTGCTGGCCGATGGCGGATCCCGAGTACGGAGCCAGGTATTTGAACGGAGCCGGCTCTGAGGCCGGGGCGTTGACAACGACTGTGTACTCCATGGCGCCGTACTCGCGCAGGGTGTTGACCGTCTGCGCCACGGTGGAGCCCTTCTGGCCGACCGCAACGTAGATGCATTTCACAGACTGGCCACGCTGATTGATGATGGTGTCGATGGCCACGGTGGTCTTGCCCGTTTTGCGGTCGCCGATGAGCAGCTCCCGCTGGCCCCGCCCGATCGGCGTCATGGCATCGATGGCCTTGATGCCTGTTTGCAGGGGCTGCTTCACGGGTTGGCGGTCGATGACGCCGGGGGCCTGAACCTCCAGGCGCCGGCTGAGATCGGTGACGACGGCGCCCTGGCCATCGATGGGATCCCCCAGGGCGTTGACGACCCGCCCGAGCAGGGCGTCGCCGACGGGCACCGACAGGATCTGACCGGTGGCCTTGACGGTCTGGCCTTCCTCCAGCGTGTCCACCTCGCCGAGCACGACCGCGCCGATGGAGTCCTCGTCGAGGTTGAGGGCCAGCCCCATGATCCCCCCCTCGAACTCCAGCAGCTCGTTGACGGCCGCGTTGGGCAGCCCGCTGACGCGAGCGATCCCGTCGAAGACTTCCTGCACCCGTCCGACCTGCTCGGTCGACACTCCCGGGGTGAACCCGGCGACGTTGCGTCTGAGAGCCTCAGCGATGTCCTCGGGGTTGATGGTGAGCTCAGCCATCAGCTGGGGCCTCCTGTGGTGGTGATCTCCGCCTCCGGCATACTGAGGCGCTCCTTGAGTAGTTCGAGGCGGTGGCGGGTGCTGCCGTCCACGACGGTGTCGCCGACGGTGGCGACGAATCCGCCCAGCACGGTGGGGTCGACGGTGACCCGGACGTCGACCGGGTGACCGGTCACCCGGCGGAGGGCCTCGGCCAGCTGCTGGCGTCGATCATCGTCGAGCTCGATCGGAACCCGCACCTCCGCCAGCCGGCGGTTGCTTTCAGCGGCCACCCTGTCGACCAGGTGTGATAGCAGGGCCTCATAGTCGCGGGGGCGACCCACCTGGGTGGCGTAGGCAGCCAGACGAACGCTCGTCGATGAGGCCCGGCCCTGAAGGAGATCGACGACGAGCCCCTTGCGAATAGACGGAGGCAGGTCGCGGTCGGAGAGGGCCGCCATCAACGGTTCGGATCCACCCACAATGCGCAGGAACCGGAAGAGCTCGTCCTCGACCCCGCCCAGGGCGTCCCGGTTGTCGATGTCTTCGAGCACGCCGGTGGCGTAGCCGTCGACCCGTTCCTCCGCAGCCCGGTGTCCGAGGACCACGTCGCCGACAGGCCGCAGGTTCCGGGCCGCGGCGTCGACATGAATCGCCACCCACTCCACGTCGTCTCGAAACTCGGTGGCTCGATCGGCGTCCATGGCGAAGCTCACCAGCCGCAGGGTGGCGGGACCGACCCGCGATTGCAACAGATCCGTGAGCACCGCCCGGCGGGAGGAGACCGGAACGCCGGGGTCGGCGAGTACAAACCGCAGGTCCCGGGAGCTGTCGAGGAGGGCGAGCACACTGGTGAGCTCCTCCGCGGTCCGGGCCAGCTGGGCGTCACCCATCATCGACTCGACGACGGATTCGGTATAGCCGCGGATGCTCTGACGCACCTAGTTGGTCCTTGCCGCCGCCGGGTCGGCCTGGGCTTGTACTTCGGCAATGGTGCGATCGATCAGACTGTGATGCGCCTCCGGGTCGAGCCCGTCGCCCAGCACCTTCTCGACGACCGAGACGGCCAGGTCGCCGAGCTGCTGGCGCAACGCCTCGGTGGCCTGTCGGACCTGAGCATCGATGTCGCCCCGAGCGCGCGACAGCACCAGGTCGTACTCCCGGTCAGCCTGCTGGCGCTTCTCGGCACGCATCTGCTCCGCCAACCGGTTGGCCTCCTCGACCACGGCGCGGGCCTGAGAGCGGGCTTCGCCGATGGCGCGGCGGTACTCCTCCTCGGCCTCGGCGGCCCGGCGTTTGGCCTCCTCGGCGTCCTCGAGGGCCTGCCGGATGGTCGCCTGGCGTTCTTCCAACGGTTTGCTGATGTAGGGCAGCACGTACCGGCCGAGAACGAACAGCACAATAAGGAACGCCGCCAACTCGACGAAGAAGGTGGCGTTGGGAACCAGGAAGTTCGACGAGGCCAGCACGATGGAATTCAGCCCTTGGCGAGTACGAACACGAACAGCGCCGCGAAGGCCAGGTTGATGAAGTACATGCCCTCCACGAGACCGACAATCAGGAACATTGTCGTGTACAGGCGGCCCTGCACCTCGGGCTGGCGGGCAATGCCGGCAATCGTCTGGCTCCCGGCCAGGCCATCGCCGATGGCCGCGCCAATGGCGCCACCGCCGAGCGCGGCGCCGCCGCCGACGAAGGCACCCGCCAGCTCGATGGACTTCTCCAGGCTTGCAGACATGTTGTGACTCGCTCCTGTCTAGGGGATCTCAGGGGATCGCGGCTGCTGCAATCCCGGTCGGACGGTGCCGGGAGTCAATGCCCCTCCTCCTGCACCGCGAACTGGTAGTAGAGGATGGTGAGCAGGGCAAAGATAAACGCCTGGATCACGCCGATGAACATGTCGAACAGCTTCCACACCACGGTGAGAGCGATGCTGGCCGGGAAGAAAGCAATCGGAAGGCTGATCAACAGGGCGATCATGATGCCGCCGGAAAACAGGTTGCCGAAGAGCCGGAGGGCCAGGGTGATCGGTTTGGCGAGTTCCTCGATGATGTGCAGGGGAAACATGAGCACCGGCTTGCGGAAGAAGTACCTCACGTACCCGCCGAATCCCTTGGCCCGGAAGGCGGCCCGGGTGGTCAGAATCAAGACCAGGGCGGCCAGGGCGTAGGTCAGATTGACATCCGCGGACGGCGACTGGAAGAAGTCGGTATTGTGAAAGAGGCCGGGGAGGATCTCGATCCAGTCCGCGATCAGGATGAAGAAGAAGAGCGTCACCGCCAGAGGGACCACAGACCGATAGCCGGGTCCGAGGCCGTTCTCCACCTGATCCGACACGTTGGTGATGACCAGCTCCCAGGTGAGTTGCAGCTTGCCGGGTACGGCAGAGGTGGCCCGGGAGCGCAGATAGAAGCCGAGGCCCAGGAGGATGGCGGACGTCAGGATCGTCGTCCAGATGGTGTCGATGTTGAAGGTCAGCCCGCCGATGTGGCGTTCGGCGTGCACGCCGACGGGAATGTTGACCGCCAGGACACTGATCGGATTAAACATCCGCGCCACCAGTCCCGCTGGCCTGCTGCCGCTGGAAGCGGAACAGGGCGATGATGGCGTTGAGCAGCATGAGGGCCTGGAAGATAGCCAGACCGGAGATCACGCCCCAACCGACGGCCGGTGCCACGATCAACAGACCGATCGCCACTGCTGTGCATACACCCAGGCGCAGGGCCACGCTGCCGGCAAAGGGTTTGCGATTGACCACACCCTCGGGAGTGGTGAAGCGCAAGGCGGACGACTGGAACACCCGGTGGTTGGCAACCGCCAAGACCAGTCCGAGGATCAGCCCCGGGGCGAAGTACGGCTGACCGATCAGCACGGCGACGGCGCTGCCCACAACGCCGACCACGATGGCGGCGATCACGGTCCGCCGCACGACACGGTCAACCTCGGTGAGGGGGAAGGCAGTCAGCAAGTTCGTTCGGCTTCCGTCGCAGTCTCAGTGGTGGGCGACACAGCCTAGAAGTAACGCTTCCACTCCGCACGAGTGGCGAGGACACCCAGGGCGATTCCGGCAAATAAGCCGAGAAAGAGGAACAGTGGCAGCGTTCCGAGGGCGCGGTCGATCAGCCAGCCGACCACGAGGCCTCCCACCAGGCACATGGCGTTGGCCAGCCCCAGGCCGGCAAAGGCCATGATGCCTGGAGACTCCTTGTCGCCCGGTTTCTTCTCCCCTGGTCGCTCGTTGTCCATAGGGGCCTCGGCTCAATCCATCGATACTGGTCGTGTCGGGCTCCGTAGGGGTGCGATCGAGGCGAGCCCGTGCAGCGGGGCGGGACATCGGCACGTAACAATCCTCCCATGCCGAGCGCTCAGGGAGCAAACCCGGGGTGGGCCCAGAGCCAGTGGACGCCCGTCAGAGGGTGGCTGAGGGTCCGGTCCCCGACAGGTCCGACGCCGCCGCCATGATCTCCTCCCAATCGATGGTGCCGACCCGAAGCAGTTTGGGGACCTCACCAGTCGCGTCAACCACTGTCGAGGCGGGACGGTCGCACGGCCCGGCATCGAGTACCAGCGCCACGCCCGGCAGAGTGGCCGCTACCGCGGCCGCGGTCGTCAACGGTTCGGACCCGTGCCGGTTGGCGCTGGTGGTGGCGAGCGGCCCAACTGTCTGGCATAGAGCCAGCGGTACCGGGTGATTGGGGCAACGCAGCCCGATGGTCTCGTCGTCGTCCCCAAGATCTGCGGCGACGTCCTCACCGCGAGGCAACACGATGGTGAGCGCTCCCGGCCAGAAGCGAGCCATGAGCCGGCGGGCGCATTCCGGGACCGCCACGGCCAGCGTCAGGGCCTGGGCCTCGCTGGCCACCAGCAACGGCAGGTCCACGTGCCGGGGCCGGCCTTTGACCGCGAACAAACGGTCGGCGGCCCCGGAGTGCCAGGGGTCTGCGGCCAGGCCGTAGACCGTGTCAGTCGGGATCCCCACAATGTCCCCGCCACGCAGCGCCTCCGCGGCGGCCGCAATCGCATCCGCCGGGGGCGGGGCGCCACGGGCGTCGATCACGGCACTCACGCGGTACGCCCGGCCAGCAGGACCCGATCCCGACCGGCGAGATCGGGTTTGACCTCGACCCGGGCAAACCCGGCCGCGCGAGCCCGATCTACGGCGGCCGCGGCCTGGTGGGGAGCGATCTCGACGACCGCCACTCCGGCCGGCTGGAGCCAGTCCCGTGCCCCGGCCAGGACTTCTTTCACCCCCTCGAGACCGGTGGGCCCGGCCTCCAGGGCGAGGGCCGGCTCCCACTCGGCGACCTGATACTCGAGGTCACCCATCTCCGCCGTCGCCACGTAGGGCGGGTTCGACACCACGAGGTCGACCCGACCGCGAAGTTCGGCTGGTAGGGGGGCCCACCACGAGCCGCCCGCCAGGCGGACCCGGGTCGCCGGCCGTCCTCCCAGCCCGGCCAGGTTGGCGCCGGCCACCTCCAGGGCGCCGGGGGACACGTCGGTGGCCCAGACCTCGACCCGCGGGTCGTTCCGCGACCAGGGCCAGGGCGATGGCGCCCGACCCGGTCCCCAGGTCGACCGCAACCAGGCGGTCCGTCCCCGGGACGCGGGAGGCCAGCCGGTCGAATTCGGCCAGCGCCACTTCGACGACCTGTTCCGTTTCGGGCCGTGGAATGAGCACCCTCCGGTCAACCATGAGGTCAAGGGTCCTGAACCCCCACCGGCCGATCACGTACTGGAGCGGCTCACCCGCCGCCCGCCGCTCGACCAGATCACGAAACCGGGCGGCGGCCCGTTCGCTGACGAGCCCGCCCGGCCACGGGTCGCCGGTGACCTCCTCGACCAGCCAGCCCACCTCGGCTCCTGGAACCCAAACGCGCCGACGGCCTCGGCCCGCAGCTGCGGCCAGGTCGGGCCGGCGGCTACCGCTCCGCCCGGCCGCCGCCCGCCCGCCACGCTCAGCCCTGATCGTCCGCGCCGGCCAGCTGGCGGGTCCGCTCGTCCGCCATCAGGGCCTCGACCAACTCGTCGAGCTCGCCCAGGAGGATCTTGTCGAGCTTGTAGAGGGTCAAACCGATGCGGTGATCAGTGACCCGGTTCTCCTTGTAGTTGTAGGTGCGGATCTTCTCGGAGCGACCGCCTCCGCCCACCTGGCTGCGGCGAACGCTCGACAGCTCAGCCGCCTGGCGATCCTGTTCGGCTTTGAGCAGACGGGCCCGGAGCACCTGCATGGCCTTGGCCCGATTCTGGATCTGGCTCTTCTCGTCCTGCATCGCCACCACAATCCCGGTCGGCAGATGGGTGATCCGCACCGCCGAGTCGGTGGTGTTGACCGACTGGCCGCCCGGCCCCGTCGATCGGTACACGTCGATCTTGAGGTCCTTATCGTCGATGTGGACGTCCACCTCCTCGGCTTCGGGCAACACCGTGACCGTGGCGGACGAGGTGTGCACCCTTCCCTGTGACTCGGTCACCGGCACCCGCTGCACCCGATGAGGACCGCCCTCGTACTTCAGGTGCGACCAGGCGTCGTCGCCTTTGACCAGGAAGGTGACCTGGTTGACCCCGCCCATGTCGGATGGATCGGTGGAGAGCCTTTCGACGTTCAGACCTTTGCGCTCGCTATAGCGGAGGTACATCTCATAGAGATCACGGGCAAACAGATTCGCCTCCTCGCCGCCCTCGGCGCCCCGGATCTCGATGATGACGTTCTTGCCGTCGTTAGGGTCCGTCGGAAGAAGGAGCAGTTTGAGCCGCTCCTCCAGTTCGCCCAGGCGGGTCTCAGCGATATCCATCTCCTGGCGCAGCACGGCCCGGTCGTCCGCATCGGCTCGGCCGGTGATGTCGCCGTTCGGGCCGGCGGGGGCGGCGGCGAGGTCCCCGAGCATCTCGCGGGCCGTGGCCAGGTCGGCGGCCACCGCCCGGTACTGGCGGAAGGCGGCCACCACCGGTTCGAGCTCCTTATGCCGGCGGGAGGCGTCCCGAAGCCGGCGCTGATCGCTGATGACGGCGGGGTCGGAGAGCTGGGTGAGCACGACTCGTACTCGCTCTCGAGCCCGGACAGCCGATCCAACACGTTCCCAGCGTACCGGGGGGCCGGCTCGCGGACCGCAGGGACCTTATGGTGGGCCGCCTGGGTGCGTCGGGGACCCGGCCCAATCGGCGTCCCGGAGCGGCGGTGGAGGCCGGCGGAGGCGCCGGCGGTCGGGCCTACACTCCGGTTGTGAGCACCCCGCCGGGAGGCTGGATCGACTTCAACCGGAGGATGTGGGACGAACGGGTTCCCCTGCATGTGGCGTCCGACTTCTACGACGTCGAGGGATTCAAGGCGGGACACCCCCAGATCGAGCCGTTCGAGGTCGACGAACTCGGGGCCCTGGGCGACCTGCGCCTGGCCCACCTGCAGTGCCACTTCGGACTCGACACCCTCGACCTGGTGCGCATGCATCCGACTCTGGCCGCCGTGGGCCTGGACTTCTCCGAGCCGGCCATCGAGGCGGCTCGGGCCCTGGCTGGCGAGACCGGGCTGGCAGACCCGGGCCCGGTTCGTGCCACGGCGACGTGCATCTGGCCGCAGCCACCCTGGGGACCGGCGCCTTTGACATCGTGTACACAGGCAAGGGAGCCCTGTGCTGGCTGCCGGATCTCCGGCAGTGGGCCGAGCAATGCATACAGCTCTTGCGGCCCGGCGGCTGGTTGTACCTCTGCGAGTTCCACCCGGTCGGGTACTGCCTCGACGAGGAATCGCCGACGGTCAAATACGACTATTTCGCCACCGACGTCATCGTGGACGAAACGGTGGGCACCTATGCCGACCTGGACGCCGTAACCGCCCACAACCTCTCCTATGAATGGCCCCATTCGCTCCCTCAGCTGTTCGAGGCGCTCCTGGGGATGGGCTTCCACCTCCGGTTCTTCCACGAATGGGATCACACCCTGTTCCAGTTGAACTCCTGGCTGGTCAGAGGCGACGACGGCCGCTACCGCTGGCCCGGACCCGGCCGGCTTCCGCTGATGTACTCGCTCAAGGCCCAGAAGCCGGAGTAGCGCCTGTCACCGGCGCGGTCACGACGCGCGGGCCGAGATCGACCCACGATCGGGCGCACGGTCCGGACCGCGGCGGGCCGACCGGGTCAGGGCGGCCGCCAGCGCCAGGGTGACGGGGTGATCGTCGCCCTCGGGGACCACGATCATCAACCCGGCGTCGGGTTCGTACAGCCGCCGGCAATCTGCGGCCGTCGGGATCAGATCGAGGTCGATGCCGGTGCTGCACACCACCACCACGGGGTGCCGGTGACGCTGGTCCCGACGGCGGGAACGGCGCCGTTGTCCGTCACCCCGGCGGACGGCAAGGGAGGCGGCCTCGGGCACCAGCACGGCCGCATCGGCCAGCTCCGGCCGGGCGCACACCACGGCGCGCAGCCAGCGCGACCGGGCCAGGGCGTTAGCCGGATGAGGGGCCGCCCCCGGCCGCCGGCGAGCCAGGACGGCCGCGACCGCCTCCTCGAGGGCCTGACCGACCTGGCCCTGGTCATCCAGCTGGACCTGGTCATCCAGCTGGCCCTGGTCATCCAGTTGCGTTCGGGCCGCCCGGTCGTGCCGTCCGACGCCGATCTCGAACCGGCCCTCGTCGAGACGAGCCACTTCGAGGCCGAGGACCTCGCCCCGCAGAACACCGTGCTCCATGCCGCGCTTCGGCGCCGTGGGCCCGCATGAGCCCGACGTAACGGGCCGATCCGGGGGCGATGTCGGCCGGCTGGGCAGGGGGAGCCGGCCGGGCCGGCCGGAGGGCGCGGCCCTGCACCGCCCAGACCGACGGCGATCGGACATCTCCAGCGCACGCCGGGCCACCACCCCGGCCGGTTGGACGCCTTCCACCAGGACGTCCAGGTCGCCGCCCGCTGCTGCCACGCCCAGGCCAGGGCCGGTCCGAACCGGCGCGGCGATCCGTCGTCGATGAGCACCCAGGCCCGCCGCGTTTCCGGATCGAGCCACGCGCGCGCCCCCCGGGAAACGAGAGTCGGCTCGAGGCCTCGGACCGCCTCTTTGACCCCGAGGTCGCCGACCAGCGCGGCCAGCTTGATGGCCCGCAGCGCGGCCAGCCGGTCGCTCTCGGGACCGGTCGAGGCCCGCTCGGTGACTTCTTGGCCCCGCCGGCCGTAACGCCGCTCGAAGCGCTCGACCCGGCCGCCGGTGTCCACCAGCTTCTGCTTGCCGGTGTAGAAGGGATGGCAGGCGTTGCACAGCTCGGTATGCAGCTCCGGCTTCGTCGAGCGGGTCGTGAAGGTGTTCCCGCAGGAGCAGGTCACCGTGGCCGTGACGTAATTCGGGATGGATTTCGGTCTTCATGGCATGCCTCTCTAAACTAAATGGCCTGCACCTAAATCGACGGGGTGGCGTTCTTGGCCACCTCGGCCAGGAACTCGTCGTTGGTGCGGGTCGTCTTGATGCGGTCCATCAGCAACTCCAGGCCGGCGGCGCTGCTGCCTTCGCTGGCCAGGGCGTTCAGCACCCGGCGCAGCTTCCAGACCTGTTGCAGCTGCACCCGGTCGAAGAGCAGCTCCTCGTGGCGGGTGGATGAGCCGTTGACGTCGATGGCCGGGTAGATGCGGCGCTCGGCCAGCTTGCGGTCGAGACGCAACTCCATGTTACCCGTGCCCTTGAACTCCTCGAAGATGACCTCGTCCATACGACTTCCCGTCTCCACCAACGCGGTGGCCAGGATCGTCAACGATCCACCCTCCTCGATATTCCGCGCCGCCCCGAAGAACTTCTTCGGGGGGTACAGGGCGCCGGTGTCGATGCCGCCGGACATGATCCGGCCGGTCGCCGGCTGGGCCAGGTTGTAGGCGCGGGCCAGCCGGGTGATGCCGTCGAGGACGATGACGACGTCACGACCCTGCTCGACCATGCGCTTGGCCCGTTCGATGGCCAGCTCGGCCACCTGGGTATGTTCCTCGGCCGGGCGATCAAAGGTGGACGCGATCACTTCCCCCTTGACCGACCGTCGCATGTCGGTCACTTCCTCGGGGCGCTCGTCGACCAGCAGGACGATCAGCTGCACGTCGGGGTTGTTGGCCTCGATGGAATGGGCGATCTGCTTGAGGATGGTGGTCTTGCCCGCCTTCGGCGGCGAAACGATCATGCCTCGCTGGCCCTTGCCGATAGGAGCGATCAGATCGACGATCCGGGCAGTCATGTTGGCGCTGTCACCGGGAACTTCGAGACGCAGCTTCTGGTCGGGGAACAGCGGGGTGAGGTTCTCGAAGCGGGGCCGGCTGCGAGCCTCCTCAGGCGTCAGGCCGGACACGGTGTCGATGCGGAGGAGGGCCGGATACTTCTCGTTGCCGCCGGCCGGCCGGGCTGCGCCTTCGAGATAGTCGCCTTTGCGCAGCGCGAACCGGCGCACCTGGCTGATCGACACGTAGACGTCGCCCGGTCCGGAGAGGAAGCCGCTGGTGCGCAGAAAGCCGTACCCCTCGTCCCGCAGGTCCAGGTAACCCGGTGACCGGGACGGGCTCGCCCGAGTACTGACCCTCGGCCGCCTGACCGGGAAGGTCCCGGTCGGGCCGCTCGAACCGTTCCCGGCCCCGCCGGCGCCGATTTCGACGGTTGCCGGGTTCGGGCTCGAAATTGCGGGGGCCCCCGCCGGATCCGGGCTGCCCGGACTGGCCGTCTCCGTCGGCGCTCTCGTCGAGCTCGGACAACGGAGCGGAAGCCGGGGTCGAGCCGCGATAGTCGCGGGAAGCGACGCTGCCGCGGGACTCACCGTCGCCGGGGCGCTCAGGCGCCCGGTTGCGGCTGCCGGCACCGTTCGGCTCGGAAGCTCTCGTTCCTGGTCCCGGGCGAACGCGGGGGTGTTCGCCGTTCGTGGCCGATTCCGTCCTGGCCGCCGGAGTGGACGGAACAGACGGGACCGCCGGAGTGGGCGGAACCGACGGGGGGGAAGGAACAGACGGCGACGACGGGGCAGGACCGCTGGCCCGAGAGGCGCCGGTCGCGACGGTGGATTGAGCCCGCCCTGAGGATCTGGCCTCGCCGGCAGTACCGGTGTCGGGTTCGTCCCCGCTGGATCCGGGGGCGGCATCGACAGGGGCCTCGGTGTCGCGTCGAGGTCTCGGCTGTTGCGGAGCGGGCCGCGGCCGGGCGGGCCGCGCGGTGCCGGCCGAAGCCGCGCTTCGGGAAGTGGACCGGGTGGGCGGGGCGGTCGCTGCCGGCGCCGTGGAAGCGGTGGACGTGGCGCCGGCGGCGGCCGCCGCGCCGCCCGCCCCGACGGCCGTCGCCCCGCCATCGCCCCCGACGGGCTCGGCCGGCGGAGCCTCGGCGGTGGTCCGTCGGGCCCTGGTGCGCCGGGGCTTCTCGACGACATCGCCTCCGTCCTCGGGCTCGATCCCGGTGGCGCGCAGGATCTGCGTCACCAGGTCGGCCTTCTTGGCCCGGGCCCCTGGTTTGGCCCCGAGCGCGTCGGCGATAGCGAAGAGCTCGTCTCGCTCCTTGGCCTCGAGGACCGAGCGTTCGAGCTGCGTTTCGCTCATGGGCTACCTCGTCTGTGTCGTACCGCAGTAGTGGATGAAGGCGTCCGCCAAGACCCGGGTGACTCCGCGAGCTCAACGGGAGGTTCGGCTGGTGCGCTCCCGGCAGGTCCTCCCGCTCGGGGGCACCGTCGGTGGCAGCGCCAACGACGACAGCTCCATGGTAGCCAGCCCGACCCCCAAACGGCAACCATCCCTCCCGGTGCACAGAGGCCAGCCACGGCGGCGCCCTGAAGAATCCAGCAGCCAGCCTGAAGAATCCAGCAGCCAGAAGGAGCAGAAAGCCTGAAGCGAGCCGAAGCGGGGAAGCCGGCAGACGGCGGTGCGACCTCTGGCTCCTCCGGGCGCGCCCTGGGCCGGGGCGATCAGCGTGCCGGGCGCCCGGCGCCCGGTGGCCGGCAGCTCTACCCGGGCCAGGCAGGGTTCGGCAGGTTCGGGGGCGTCCGGGCTGACGGTTCAGAGCCCGAGCTCGGCACGCACGGCGCGCATGTCGGCATCGACCGCGGTCGGTACCGCGATCTGCCCGATGGCGATGTCGGGATCCTTGAGGCCGTGACCCGTCAGCACGCAAACCACCGTCGAGCCGGCGGGGCGCCCACCTTCAACAGGCCCGCCACCGATGCGGCCGACGCCGGCTCGCAGAACACCGACTCCTCCTGGGCCAAATAACGGTAGGCAGCCAGGATCTCGTCGTCGGTGACCGAGGCGATTCCTCCGCCCGATTCCGGCCGCGGCCGCAGTGGCGCCGTACCACGACGCTGGCCGTCCGATGCGGATGGCCGTGGCAACCGTCTCCGGGTTGTCGATCGGGTGCCCGGCGACGATCGGAGCGGCTCCGGCAGCCTGGAAACCGAGCATCCGGGGCAGCTTCCGCACCCGACCGGCGTCCTGATACTCGCGGTATCCCTTCCAGTAGGCGGTGATGTTGCCGGCGTTGCCGACCGGGATGCAGTGCACGTCCGGGGCGTCGCCGAGCACATCGACGATCTCGAAGGCCCCGGTCTTCTGACCCTCGATGCGGTAGGGGTTGATCGAGTTGACCACCGTCACCGGGGCCGAGTCGCCCGAGCCGCCGCACGATATCGAGGGCAGCATCGAAGTTGGCCCGAATCTGCAGGACCCGGGCTCCATGGATCAGGGCCTGGGCGAGCTTCCCGAGAGCGATATAACCCTCGGGGATGAGCACCGCGCACGTCAAACCCGCTCGGGCCGCGTAGGCGGCGGCCGAGGCCGACGTATTGCCGGTTGAGCCGCAAACCACCGCCTTGGCGCCTTCTTCCAGGGCTTTCGAAATGGCCACCGTCATGCCCCGGTCCTTGAACGACCCGGTCGGATTGGCGCCCTCCAGCTTCAGCCACACCCGGGCCCCGACCCGCTCCGAGAGGCGGGCTGCCGGCAAGAGGGGCGTCCCACCCTCCTGCAGGGTGACGACCGGAGTGGACGCCGATACCGGCAGGATAAGCCCGGTACTCCTCGATGACGCCCCGCCAGCCGGTCGTCACCGACCCACGACTCGTAACAGGCCGCCGATCTGCTCGACGACGTCCAGCTTGCGCAGATCGTGCAGACAGGCCTGGACGTCCCGCTCGTAGGCCGGATGGGTGACGAACACCAGGCGGGCGCCGGACTCGGCCGAGGCGCGGCCAGACGACGGCGCCCCGTCGGTGGAGCCCGGTGATCCGTCCGGGCCCGGGCAGCCCCTCCTGCTCCATCAAGCGGATCGATACCCGGTGCTGTCCGAACACGCCCGAGACGGCGTGGAGCACGCCTGGCCGGTCGGCCACCTGCAGCGTCAGGTAGTAGGCCGAGCGTGGAGGTCGTCGATAGGCCGGATGCGGGTGCGACGCAGCGCCACGCTGCGCCCGGCCCCGCCGGTCGTCAGATTGTGGGCGGCGTCGAGGAGGTCGCCGAGCACGGCACTGGCGGTCGGCATGCCCCCGGCGCCGCGCCCGAGAAACATCAGCTCGCCGATGGCGTCGCCCTCGACGAACACCGCGTTGAACGAATCCCGAACCGCCGCCAGCGGATGCGTCAACGGCACCATCGCCGGGTGCACCCGCACGGCCACGGTGTCCATCTCGCCGTCAGATCGGAGGCCGTCCTCGGTGTGCTCGACGACGGCCAACAACTTGACGGCATACCCGAGATGACGGGCTGCCGAGATGTCGGCCGGGGTGATGGCGCTGATGCCCTCCCGGTAAACGTCGCCCGCGACCACGGCCGGCGCCGAAGGCCACGTTGGCCAGGATGGCCGCTTTGGCGGCCGCGTCGTACCCCTCGACGTCGGCGGTGGATCGCGTTCGGCGTAGCCGAGGCTCTGGGCTTCCGCCAGGGCGTCGTGATAGCTCGTCGACGACTCGCTCATCCGACTCAGGATGAAGTTGGTGGTCCCGTTGACGATGCCCATGATGCGCCGGATCCGTTCGCCCGCCAGCGACTCGCGAAGCGGCCGTATCAGCGGAATACCGCCCGCCACGGCGGACTCGAACAGCAGGTCGACTCCCGCCAGCGAGGCGGCTTCGAACAACTCGGCCCCGCAGTTGGCCAGCAGCTCCTTGTTGGCGGTGACCACCGGCTTGCCCGACTTGAGGGCAGTCAGGATCAGCGTCCGGGCCGGCTCGATTCCACCGATTACCTCGACGACGACGTCGACGCTCGGGATCGGCGACCACCGCCGCCGGCATCGGATGTCAGGTCCCGTCGGGTACGGGCGCGTCGCGTTCGCGGGACAGGCTGCGGACGGCCACCGCGGCCAGATCCAGGTGGAGCCCGGTACGGGCCGCGATCCGGTCGGCGTCGTCGACGAGCAGCCGCACCAGCGCCCCGCCGACGTGGCCGCAGCCGAGCAGGCCGACCCGCAGCGACGTCGTTTCCATGACGGAGAGGGTAGTGGCGGCCCCCAGGCCGGGTGGGCGCCGGGGCGTGGGGGCTCGCCGGCGATTCGGTGGCAGCGGCCGACCGGGACGCCTGCCCTGGCCCTCTGGCAGCCGGGCGGTTCGGGCCAGCCTCGGGCGGGGCCGGGCCAGATGTCCGGCGTGCTAAGGATGGGCACCGATGGTGCTTCCGACCGGGCCAGAAATGGGCGCCCTCGACATCGCCTGGTCGGCGCTGGCGGACGGCGATGACCGCCAGGCTCCCCCGCCGTGCTGAGCTGATCGTCACCGGCCGCCCCGGGCAGCTCCAGTCCCGGCTGCCGGTCGAGGCCGTGGCGGTGGCGGCGGTTGGCGTCGCCCTGCTCGCGGCGTCCGCCCTGGGTGAGCAGCGGGGCTGGCCCACGGCCCGGCTGAGCCTCGACCGCGGGCACGTGTCGGATGCGGTACGGAGCGAGCGTTACTTCCGCCGTAGCGATCAGCCAGCCGGGATCTCGTTTGCTCCGTTCTCCCGTTTCTGGCGGACTGCGGACGGATGGGTCCGTACCCACGCCAACTATCCGTGGCATCGTCAGGCCCTGCTGGCGGCCCTGGGCGTGGACCTCTCAGGGCGGGCGAAGGACGACGACGTTGCCGGCCAACTGGTGGCGGCCGCCGCCGCCCGCCGGGCGGCAGAAGAGCTTCAGGAGGCGGTCGTGGCGGCGGGTGGAGTGGCCGCCGCGGTTCGCACGCCTGGCGGCTGGCAGATCCACCCGCAGGGTCAGGCGGTGGCCGCCGAACCGTTGATCGGCTACCGGGCCGCCGGGCGCAGCCCCGGCCCGGCGGCGGTCCGGCGCCGATCTCCCGGCCGCAGGCATCCGGGTGCTCGATCTGACCCGGGTAATCGCCGGTCCGGTGTGCACCCGCTTCCTGGGCGCCCTGGGCGCCGAGGTGCTTCGCATCGACCCGCCCCGCCTGCCCGATATGGCCGCCGGGGGAGGTTTCGGACACGCTCCTCGGCAAACGCAGCGCCTTCCTGGATCTGGACTCGCCCGGCGGGCAGGAAACCCTGCATCGTCTGCTCGACGGCGCCGACGTCGTCGTCCACGGCTACCGGCCCGGTTCCCTCGAACGCTTCGGCCTGGGTCCGGAACGGCCTGGCCGGCCGGCATCCCGGGCTGGTCGTGGTCCAGCTCGACGCCTGGGGCCATGATGGCCCCTGGTCCCGGCGGCGAGGGTTCGACAGCATCGTGCAGGCCGCCTGCGGGATCGCGGCCACGGAAGTCCGGATCCGACGGCACGCCCGGCGCCCTCCCCTGCCAGCTCCTCGACCATGGCACCGGCTATCTGGCCGCGGCCGCGGCGCCCTGGATGGCCTCCGCCGGCAGGAGCGCAGCGGGCGGCTCCGTGATCCGAACCCTGTCGCTGGCCCGGACCGCGATGTGGCTCACCAGGCCCGCTCGGGCCCGCCCCCGCGGTCGGGGCGGTCCACGCCGGTAACGCCGACTCTGGCGAGCCGGCTCGATCGGAGTGGGTGGTCGATGTCGAGACCCCCGATCGGGCTGGCAACGGCCGTGGCCCCTCCCGGGCGGCTCGATGGCCGGCCGCTGACCTGGCCGTCGATGGCGGGCGGCTACGGGGCCGCCCCGCCGGCATGGGCCCCGGGGTGAGCCGGGCGGGGCGGGCTGACGGCCGAGCTGGCCTGGCCGGGGGCGGACCGGGGTGGCTGGCGGCAGACTGGCGGGGCCCCGGCCTACTCGTCCAGGGCGAGCAGGTCGTCCAGGCTCTCCCTTCGGACCACCACCCGGGCAACCCCGTCCCGGACGAACACGACCGGTGGTCTCGGGACCTTGTTGTAGGTGGAAGCCATCGAATGACCGTACGCACCCGTGACCGGCGTCGCCAGAACGTCGCCGACCTTCACGTCGGCGGGGACCTGGCCGTTGCGCACGATGACATCCCCCGACTCGCAGTGCTTACCAACGACGGTGACGGGGCGGGGTCGCGGGCGCGTCGGCCGCCCGGACCAGAAAGGCCTCGTATCCGCTGCCGTACAACACCGGGCGAGGATTGTCGCTCATGCCCCCGTCCACGCTCAGGTAGGTGCGCACCCCGGGGATCTCTTTGATGGTGCCGACGGAATAGCAGGTGACCGCGGCGCCGGCCACGATGGCCCGGCCTGGTTCGGCGGTCAGACGGACCCCGGATCCCAGACCGTTGGCGTCGGCGGCGGCCCGGACGGCCGCGGCCCATTCGACTGATTGTCGGCGCGGACTCTCCCGTGACATAGGGCGTTCCGAGGCCGCCGCCGACGCACAGCTCGTTCAGACCGAGGGGCAAAAAGAACCCCGCCACCGCGGCCAGCGCCTTCTCGAAGGAATCAAGGGCAAAGATCTGCGACCCGATATGGACGTGAACGCCGACCAGGGCGATCGGAGATCCGGGCCGGCACAGTCGGGCCACGGCCTCATCGGCCGCTCCTGACGTCAACCCGAAACCGAATTTCGAATCGTCCTGCCCGGTCATGACGTACTCGTGGGTATGGGCCTCGATGCCCGGCGTGACCCGGATGAGGACCTGCGGCCGCGGCGAGCTACCGGCGGCCAGCCGCTCGAGCCGGTCGATCTCATCGAAGGAATCGACCACGATCCGTCCCACGCCGACTTCAAGGGCACGGCCCAACTCGGCGTCGGACTTGTTGTTGCCGTGCATGATCAGACGGGTGCCCGGCACCCCGGCGGCCAGGGCGACGTGCAACTCGCCGGCAGACGACACATCGATCGCCATCCCCTCCTCGTCGACCAATCTGGCCATGGCCCGGCAGAGGAAAGCCTTGGAGGCGTACGCCACCCCGCCCCCCCAGGCGCCCACCGCCTGGCGGCAACGACGCCGGAGGTGCTCCTCGTCGTAGACGAACACCGGCGTCCCCACATCCCGGCACAGATCGAGCAGGTCCACGCCGGCGATCGATAGCCGTCCCGAGTCGTCAAGGCGCGCTTCATCCGGCAGCAGGTACGGCGGCAGCGGACCGGAGGCCGGGCTCCCGATCCGGTGATCGTCGGACAAATCGGGGTCAGGAAGCATCCCGGAGATCATGCCCTGGCTATGCCGTGACGGCGCCCCGTCCGGGTCCCATGCCCCGCGTGCCGGGGGTCGGGTTCGATTGCATCGCGAGGGGCCGCCACCAGGTCATGGTAGGGCGGCCGGTGCAGACGGCTACACTGGGCGTCCTCGCTTGGCCTTCTCGGCTCTCGCAGCTCAAACGGGCCCTCGTAGCTCAGGGGATAGAGCACCGGCCTCCGGAGCCGGGTGCGCAGGTTCGAATCCTGCCGGGGGCACCGGCCCTGACCAGCGCAAACAGGCTGGTCAAGGCGAATTTCTTCTGTACCGGCGAACGGGTGGTGTCGGTGGAGCGGCCGCCGGCCGGGCGTCGGCCGGCGAGCCCCAACCCGATCGCCAGGCGGCCACTTTGTCGCCGCGGGGTTGACTTTTGTCCATTTCCGCCACTTTTGGTAGGAAAACCACGTGTGGCGTGGTTTTCGCTCCAAAGGTGAAAATATGGGCCAAAAGTGAGACCGGGCGACCGGGCGACGGGGCGACGGGGCGACGGGGCGACGGGGCGGGCCGGGCCGGGCCGGCCGGAACGTGTACGCGTGCACGCGTGATATACACCCATCATACACCAAAGCCCTTGGGCGCTTCCTGGTCCGGATGCGGCTCACTGTCCAAGCGTCGGCCCCCCCGGCGCGGATTCGGGGCTGGCGGGTGCGGGTCTAGAAGGGCGTGCCCGCCGGTCGTGCTTGGGGCGGCGGGAAGACGGACCCTGTCGAGCCGTCCGAAATCAACCGATGCGGCGAGCCGGGTCGAACCCAACGAGTCTCCCGACCTTTGTAATACGGGAGGCGTCTTGCGGCGACGAGGCGAGCACGTGGCGGGCCGTCATCCCCAGCCGTGCGGCGAGCCGGTCGACCGTGAGTAGTTGCGTGCTGAACCCGAAGCCATCACTTCTCCTCCCTGAACATGGGGTCGTGAGATACCGGCTATCTATCGAGCTACGGGCGGGCTGAAGACCGGCTGCCCAGCAATGCTGGGAAACCCACGTGGCGCCCATGATCAGCCGTCTCGACCAGGAACGCGCCCGCCCCGAGGTCAGCCTGAATGGCACCACCAACCGTTTCGAGCGTTGGCCGAACGGTTGTTGGTCATGGGATCAAAGAGCAGCGGCACGCCCGGAGCTTCGCCCACCGCCTCCCCGCCGAGCGCAACCATGTCGACGGCGCGCCACCTCGCTCCCGATTTGTGAGCACCCCAGTGGTTTCTTTTCTGGCCCCACTGATTCCGCCAGCGACACCTATGAGCGAGCCGGAGGAAGCTTCGATGCCTGGTCTGGAAAGGTCTAACACGGACCGGTGACCTCGACGATGGAGTCTGCGGGTGAGAGGTCGCTCCGTCCCGGCCGCGGATATGGCCCGGCCTGGCCTGGCTCGGCTGGTGATACTTTTTCGGCCACCGCCCCTACGACCCTGTCTGGCTGGTGACGATCAAAAGGGAGACGTCGGGTTCGGCGACGGTCAAGACAGACCCGGACAGCGGTCGTGACCCCGCTAACGCGACGCACGCTCCCAACCCAAATCGGTTCAGAATCGCGCTGGCAGTTCCCGCTTCCTACCGGCGACAGAGAAATCCTCTATGAACCGGTTCAGGATGGGTACGATACACCCAAGTCAACGGCCCGATCGGCACTCGCCCCGGCCAGTCCGGGCACCGTGGCGGCGACCGGGTACGGGCCAACTATAAGCGCGGATACCCAAACCCACACGGAGCCAGACGAACCCTGAACGACCGCCAATCGCCTCCACCCTTGACCGGGAGGCGATCCACCGCTCGAGAACCGGTATAGGGGGGACATTTGTCGACCATCACCCTGTCAGGCGTCGCAAAGGTGTACGACGACGGCACACGGGCGGTCAGCGATTTGAGTATGGAGATCTCGGACGGCGAGTTCATGGTGCTCGTCGGCCCGTCCGGGTCGGGCAAGACAACCGCGCTGCGAATGGTCGCCGGACTCGAGCGGATCTCGGAAGGCGAAGTGAAAATCGGCGACCGGGTGGTCAACGATGTGCCCCCGCGCGATCGCGACGTCGCCATGGTTTTCCAGTCCTATGCACTTTACCCGCACCTGTCCGTGCGCGACAACATCGCATTCGGGCTCACGCTCCGGAAGATGCCCAAAGCGGAGGTGAGAAGGCGCGTCGACGAGGCCGCCCGGATCCTGGGGCTGACTGAGTATCTCAATCGGAAGCCACGCCATCTGTCGGGCGGGCAGCGCCAGCGGGTGGCGATGGGCCGGGCGATCGTGCGTGAGCCTCACGCCTTCTTGATGGACGAGCCGCTCTCGAACCTGGACGCCAAGTTGCGTGTCCAGATGCGAGCCGAGATCTCCCGTATCCAGCGCGATCTCGCCGTCACGACCATCTACGTCACCCACGACCAGATCGAGGCGATGACTCTTGGCCACCGGGTGGCCGTACTTCGCAACGGGCTGCTGCAGCAGCTCGCGCCTCCGCAGGTTCTTTACGACCATCCGGTAAACCTGTTCGTCGGCGGTTTCATCGGATCCCCGGCGATGAACTTCATCGAGGCCACCCTGCGCCGGACCGACGGCGGCTACACGGTTACCGCTGGCCCTCATAGCCTGGCTGTGCCGCCTGAAGTGGTAGCGGCGAGGCCGGCGTTGCCCCGTTACGTGGATCGACCCGTGATCATAGGCGTACGTCCCGAGGACCTCGAGGACGCATCGCTCGATACAGATCTTTCTGACGACCGCACCCTGGAGTGCGTCGCAGACCTGGTGGAGCCGCTTGGTTCAGACCTGATGGTCCACCTCACCGTTGACATCCCCCCTATCACGGGTAACGAGCAGGTAGTAGAGCTGGCCGAAGAATCTGAGGACAACCCGCTCGAGCAGAGCAGCGACTCCACCAGGCTGGTCGCTCGCTTCAGCCCGCGGAGCGTTGTCAGGGAGGGCGGGAAGGTCAAGGTCAATGTTGACACGACCCGTCTCCACTTCTTCGACGCCGACACGGCTGATGCCATCGAAGGAGACCGCACAGACCAATAACTCAACAACACCAGTGGACACGAGGAGGGTGAGCCATGAATCTGAGCAAAGACAGAGGGAGAGGACCCCGGAGGACGGGACAACGAGTAATGGCGGTCGGGGCGGCCGCAGCCGTGGCTGGACTGCTGGCCGCGTGCGGCTCGAGCTCCAAGCCGAGCTCGAGCGCGACCAGTGCGGCGACGACCAGCCCGAGTGCCGCGCCGACCACCGCGGCGCCGTCCGCCAACCTGAGCGGGAAGACGTTCTCGGTCCTCGGCGTCTGGACCGGCGGGGAACAGGCCGCCTTCCAGAATGTGCTTAACGGCTTTCAAAAGCAGACTGGCGCCCACGGCGTTTACACCGCGGCGGCGGGCGGCAACCTGACGACCGTCCTCGGCACCCAGGTGGCAGGAGGCACGCCGCCCGACATTGCCATGCTGTCGCTGCCCGGGCTGGTCGAGGAGTACGCCAAGGCCGGCAAGATCCAGCCTGCTGACTCCGCCGTCCAGGCGCTCGTCAAGGCAAACTACGCGCCCGAGTGGGAGACCCTCGGATCGTATAACGGCACGCTCTACGGGGTGCCGGTCGACGCGGCCGACAAATCGACCGTCTGGTACAACACCACCTTGTTCAAAAACGCCGGCATCACGACCCCGCCGACGACGTGGCAGCAGATGATCGCTGATGGCAAGACGCTGTCCGCCTCGGGCGTGCCGAAGCCGATCTCGGTCGGAGGAGGCGACGGGTGGACCCTCACCGACTGGTTCGAAAACATCTATATGCGCACCGCCGGGCTGGCCAACTACGACAAGCTGACCCACCACCTGATTCCATGGACCGACCCCACCGTCACCACCGCACTCAACGATCTCAACCAGGTGTTTGGCCAACCGACCCTGATCGGTCCGAGGTCGGCGGCCCTACAGGTTCCCTTCACGGGCTCGGTCGACAATGTGTTCAAGGCCAACCCGACGTCCGCCGAGGTCTACGAGGCCAGCTTCGTGGCCACGACGATCACGAGCGACAAGGACCCAGCCACTGTCGGCACCACTGCGAAGTTCTATCCGTTCCCGTCAATCAACGGATCCCTGCCGAATGTAGTCGAGGCCTCGGGCGACTTCGCCGTTGATTTCACCCAGAACCCGGCGGCCCAGGCCTTCCTGCAATACATGGCCGGTCCCCAGGCCGCCCAGGAGCTGGTGTCGGCTCCCGGCAGCGGCTTTCTCACTCCTAACAAGGCCATGCCGACTTCGGCCTATCCTGATCCCACCTCTGCCGGGCTGGCTCAGGCGATTATCAACGCCGGCAACAACTTCCGCTTCGACATGTCCGACCAGGCGCCGGCCGCGTTCGGCGGCACCAAGGACCAGGGTGAGTGGGCCGCCCTCCAATCGTTCCTTGTCAGCGGAAACGTGGCGGCCACCCAGCAGACGCTCGAAGCTGACGCCAAGAAGGTGGCGTGGAGCTGAGCAGTCGCCTGGTCCGAAGCGTGGACGGGCAGGGAGCCAACCTCGACTGAGTAAGGAGGCAGGCGATGGCCGAGGACCCGGTTCCAGCCATGGCCGCGGCGTCAGGCCAATCGGAGGTGGGAATACCGGTACTACCGGCGATCCCACCTCCGGGGGCGGCGCCCGTCCTACCCACCCTGGCGAAGCGTCGCACGTCGCGGCCGCCGGGTGAATCACGGTGGATAGCGGCCATCTTTCTCGGTCCCGCCGCCATCCTGCTGCTGGGGATCGTCTTCTACCCGCTCATCTATTCCGTGGTGCGGAGTCTCTTCTCCGACGGCCCCGCCGGAGCGGTCGGCAGCTGGGTCGGACTGCGCAACTACGGGAACATCTTCACCGACCCGTCCAACTTTCGGGCGTTCAAGAACAATCTGCTGTGGGTCGCGATCGTGCCGGCAGTGGTGACGATCATCGGACTGATTTTCGCCGTCCTGATCGAGAGGGTCCGCTGGTCGACCGCGTTCAAGCTGATCCTGTTCATGCCGTTGGCGATCTCCTTCGTCGCCTCCGGTGTGACGTGGGGTTTGATCTATTCCGACCAGCCGAGCCGGGGGCTCGGCAATGCCCTGGCCGTCGGGATCCACGACACCTTCGTCCCGTCAACGGCCTATCCCGGACTCCACCCCTCCCCGACCTCCTCACTGAACACGACGTCGTCCGGGTTCGAGACCGCGCAGCCCGTCAGCCCGTCTCAGCCCGTCCTGTTGCCGTTGGTCGGCCTGAACCTGATCCATCCGCCGTCTGGAGCCAAGCAAGCCGCCATCAACAAATCGGCGACCGGGCTGAACGGGGTGGTGTGGAATGACTTCAAGCTCGGTGGCGGCGGGACACCCGGCCGCGTCGACCAGGGCGAGCTCGGCTTGCCGGGGATCAAAGTCCACGCCATCTCCAACGGCAAGACGGTGGGGTCGGCCACGACCGCAGCCGATGGATCGTTCGACTTCCCGAAGCTGACGTCCGGCAGTTATCAGCTGCTCCTCCCGCACAACAACTTCACGGCCAGCTACGCAGGCATTTCCTGGCTGGGGCCCAACCTCATCACCCCCGCCATCATGATCGCATTCCTCTGGATTTATGCGGGGTTTGCCATGGTGCTGGTCGCGTCGGGCATGGCCGCCCTGCCCCGAGAAACGCTGGAAGCGGCCCGGATCGACGGGGCCACCGAATGGCAGGTATTTCGTAGGGTAACCGCCCCGCTGCTGGCCCCCACCTTGATGGTCGTATTCGTCTTCCTTATTGTCAATGTCCTGAAGATCTTCGATCTCATCTATGTCCTCGGTCAGGACGCCGGGGGCAACGCCAAATACGCCGACAACCTCGCCGTCCAGCTGTACAACACCTACAGCAACCAGCAGTACGGCTTGGCCAGCGCCATCGGGGTCTTCCTCGTCGTGCTCTTGTTGCCGGCCATGATTCTCAATATCCGGCGCTTCAGGAGGGATGAGGGATGACGGTCCCCAACTCAGAGATGGTCACGGGGAAAGACAACCGCAGTCTCGCCGCCCGCCTGGTCAGCCTCCTGAGCAGCGGCATCCTGCAGATCGTCTTGATCGTGATCGCTGTCTTCTGGCTGATCCCGACCGTCGGTCTGCTTGTCGAGTCGCTGCGCAACCCAGCCGACTACGCCAACGGTGGTTGGTGGCAAGTCTTCTCCCACCCCGCCCAGCTCACGTGGAGCAACTACAGCGCCCTGTTCAAGAACCATGGTCTCACCACGTCGCTGCTCAACAGTGTGAAGATCGCCGTGCCGGCGACCATCTTCGTCGTCTTGATCGCGGCGGCCGCCGCCTACGCGTTCGCGTGGATAGATTTCCCTGGCCGGGACTGGGTCTTCCTGGGTGTGGTCGCCCTTCTGGTGGTGCCAATCCAGATCGCCCTGATTCCCTCGGTGAAGCTCTTCAAGTTCCTTGGCCTGTCAGGAACCATCCCTTCGCTTTGGATCTTCCACGTCGCCTTCGGGCTGCCCTTCGCCATTTTCCTGCTGCGAAACTTCTTCGCCGGCATTCCGCGCGATTTGATGGAAGCGGCGCGGATGGACGGCGCCAGCGAGGCCCGGATCTTTTTCCGGCTGGTTTTGCCCCTGGGCTTGCCCGCCATCGCGGCCCTCACCATCTTCCAATTCTTGTGGGTTTGGAACGATCTCCTCGTGGCTCTGGTGTTTAGCAGCGCCAGGACGCAGCCGATCACTGTCTATCTAGCGACCCAAACACGCGAGTTCGGGACCAGCATCAGTGTCCTGGCGCCGGGCGCGTTCATCTCCATGATCATTCCACTCGCAGTGTTCCTCGGTTTGCAGCGCTACTTCGTGCAGGGGCTATTAGCCGGCTCGGTCAAATAGACCTGTCAACCCGCGTGCCGGGCCAGGAGAACGTCGGCCCAGTGGCCCCGGCCGGTGGCCCGTAGTCTCTGCACATACGCTCCCAGCTGGCCTCGAACGTGATAGGGGCCACCCTCTCGGGCGATGGTGTCCAGGGGGTCCTCGGGGGCTAAGGAGCGGGCCAATTGCTGAGACGTCCACTCGGCCAGGGTGCCGCGAGCCCACTGGACAGTTGACGGTTCGCTCGAGGCCAGATCGGCCTGCTCGTGCGGATCGGAGGCCACGTCGAAGAGCATTTCATCCGGCCAGGCGCCGTGGAAGCCGTCGTGGAACGTACGGATATAGAGACGGTCCGCGAAGCGCACCGCTCGCTGACAACTCCACGCGCCCTGACTGAGCACCAGGAACTCTCGGCCCGATGCTGGCAATCCGGACGGCAGGTAGTCGCGCCGCGAAAGCCCATCCCAGTGTGGGGGCAGTTCGGCGCCGGCCAGGTCGGCTACGGTGGCGCCGACATCCAGCTGATAGTGGAGCCCGGGACGAACGCCCGCCCCGAGGCCCGGCCAAGAGAGAATGGCCGGTACGTGGGCTACGGGGTGGTCAGCGGTCTGGTGATCGGCGTAGACACCGAGCTCCCCGAACGCCTCCCCGTGATCACTTGTGACCAGGATGGCAGTCTCGCCGAGAACGCCCAGGTCATCGAGCTTGGAGCAAAGGGCTCCGACCGCGTCATCCGCGTAGCGAATGCCGACGTCGTAGCCGTCGAACATGCGCCTGACGTCGTCGTCCGTCCGCAGCTCGGCAGGGACCCGGGCCGGCAGCGGCCCCCACTCGAGGGGCCCGAAGCCCCACGGCTCCTGCGCAGAGTGAGGTCCTGGCAGGGTCCAGTTTCGCTCCCGGACCGCGGCGGTGTGCCAAGCCGGCGCCGGGTCGCCCGAGAACGGGTTGCCATACTCGTCGGGGGTCGTGTACGGAGTGTGAGGATCGAAGAACTGGACGTGTAAGAACCAGGAATCGTGCCTGCCCCGGCGATCGAGCCAGTCCAGGGCGCCGGGTAGCACCTGGTCCGCCCGCTCCAGGCCGATCCCGTCCACCAGGTTGAGAGACTCGAGAAACCCCGACGACCACCATGGGGCGCTGTGGCGCAAGGCGAACGTGGAGATGGTCGCGGTGTGATAGCCGGCGGCGCGCAGGACCCCGGCGAGAGATTCGCCGGCGAGCGGGGACTGGAATCCCCGCGATGGGCCCCAAGGCCGAAGCTCAGCGGCCACCCCACCGTGGCCCGCGACCCCGTTGCGGATGCCGAACATGCCCGTGATCAGCGCAGCGCGGCTGGGCAGGCACGGAACGTCAGATGCATACACGGACTCGAAGCGCACCCCATTTGCGGCGAGTTCATCGATGTTCGGCGAGGTGGCGCGGTGATAGCCATAGCACCCGAGATGGTCAGATCTAAGAGTGTCGATGTCGACGTACAGGATTCGCACGGAAACCTCCCGGTCAGGTCGGAAACGCCCCGGCTTGCGGGCGCAGCGGGCTGGTATCTGGGGTCAGAGCCCGACAACTCCATCCTGGCCGTCCATCGATCGACGGTGGACCACCACTTTTGTCCCTTTCCGCCACCTTTGGTCAGAAATCCACGTGGGGCGTGGTTTTCACTCCAAAAGTGAAAATATGGGCCAAAAGTGGGGCGGGCTACCGCCCCGGCCAGCTGGGGCGGCGGCGGGCCCGCCCAGACCTTCCGGACCGGCCACCTCAAAGAGCTGCAGCTGTCGTAGCGGTGTCCGAACAGGCTGATCCCGGCAGGTTGGCGTTGATGCGTTCGTTTGAGGCGCTTCCGTATGTGGCCGACGGGCCGCCGTCTGGAGTTTCCAGGACGCGCTGGACGGAGCCGGGCGTGATCCCCTGGAACTCGAAGGGGTACAGTTCCGATGTTGGAGCCGTACCTGAATGACGGGACAGAACCGAAGGGGCCCTTCCTTCCGGCGGTCGCGCTCTTTTCGGCGCTAGTGGTCTTTGCCGTGGCCGGAGGGGTGGAGGGGTGGCACAAGGTCGATACCCCGCCACTACCTCCCGTTGGTGTCCACGGGAATCTCCCGGCCAAGCTGGGAGGTATCCCCATCGTCCCGTTCTCCCGACACACCGGCGTCGTACCCGAACGACGTGGAGACTGGGGCGCCAAGACACCGTCCTGGTGATCGACTCGCACGACGGCGCGTCAGCGTCTGTGGCTGCCGGTGAAAAGCGCCCGGCCGCATTCGGGGCGCCAGCTCGGCGGGCGGACCTGGTTCGGTTTGTCAGCCTCGGGGAGCCAGGCAGTGAGGGGGAACTTGGGCTGCGGCACTAAGGTCGCTGGGGCCGGTGCAGGCAGTCGAGTCTGCGTATTCCGTGCCGACAAGCAGAGCCACAGTCATGAACGGTTTCCTCTTCGCCTTGGGATTGGTCGTGGTGATCGCCACGGGGCTGAGCGTGCTGTTCACGATGGTGCTGCCCCGCCGCCCGGCTGGTATTGGCCTGGCATCACTCTGGATCAACCGCGTCGTCCGGCTGGTCTTTGTGGGTTTCGCTCGGCTCGCCCGCTCCTACGAAGCCAAGGACGCCATCCTCGCTCCGGTTGGCCCGGTCGCGCTAGTCGCTCAACTCCTCGTCTGGGCGGCCGGGTTCATCCTGGGATTCGCGCTGATGCTCCAACCGACCACCCACAATCTGGCCGACGGGCTCCTCCAGGCGCTCGGGTCGCTCTTCACCGTCGGGGCTGTCCACCCGGGTGGCGCCGCGAACGTCACCCTGGACGTGGCCGCAGGGGCCATCTGGGTGGTGATCGTGGCGCTGCAGATCGCCTACCTGCCAGCCCTCTATGCGGCCTTTAGCCAGCGGGAGGGGCTGGTGGCCATGCTGGAGAGCCGGGCCGGTGTCCCCGCATGGGGGCCCGAACTGCTGGCCCGCCACCAGCTGGTGGGCATCATCGACACCCTGCCCGAGTTGTACTCGGCCTGGGAGGAGTGGGCCGCGGCCGTGGCCGAGAGTCACACGACCTACCCGGTCCTGCTGCTCTTCCGCTCCCCCGAACCCTGGTTCTCGTGGCTGCTTGCCCTCCTGGCCGTGCTCGACGGGGCTGCCATGCACCTGGCCCTGTCACCTGCCACGGCGTCGTCCAACGCCCGGTTGTGTCTGCGCATGGGCTTTACCGCCCTGGACCGCATCGGCTCCATGTTGGGCTGGAGCCTGGATCCAGATCCGATGCCCGATGCGCCCATACGGCTCACCTATGGCGAGTTCGAGCAAGCCGTCCGGATGCTCGAGGAAGTGGGTTTCCCTGTCGAACGCAGCGCCGAAGCGGCCTGGCCGGATTTCCACGGCTGGCGGGTGAACTACGAGACGGCCGCCTACCGCCTGGCCGACCGGCTGGTCGCGCCCCCCGCACCCTGGTCCGGCCCCCGCCGACACGTAGGGCTCAGGATCGTGGAGCCCCGCCGCCCGCCGCATCGGCGGCCAGCCACCACAGCCCAGGCCTTCGCGCCACGCCCATTCCTCCCGAACCGGCAACTGCCCGACGCTTCATCGCACCTGGACGACCCGACCATCCAGCCCGATCCGGCGGCCGGGGATTGACCAACAAATGGCGCCCGGTGACTCGCGATCGGGCGGCTGGTGAAGGGCCGGCAAGAGTGATAGCTGACAAATGGCGCGGCTGGACGCGGCTACGTGCCAGCCGCCGGTTTCAGCCCGCGGGCCAGGCCACGATCTTGGTCTCGAGGTACATTTCGAAGCCCTCGATGCCGTTCTGGCGACCAATGCCGGAGTCCTTGTAGCCGCCGTAGGGCATGTCCGCCCCGTACCACACGCCGCCGTTGATTCCTATCGAGCCGGTACGGATACGGCGGGCCATGGCGGTGGCCCGGGCTTCGGATCCGAAAATGCCGCCCGAGAGGCCATAGTTCGAGTCGTTGGCGATGGCGACCGCGTCGTCGTCGTCCTCGTAGGCGAGGACGCACACGACAGGGCCGAATATTTCCTCCCTGGCGATGCGCATCTTGTTGTTCACGTCGGCGAAGACCGTCGGCTCGATGAAGTATCCCTTGTCCTGCTTGCCGCGACCGCCGCCGAGGGCCAGGCGGGCCCCTTCCTCCTGCCCGATCTTTATGTAGCTCAAGATCTTCTCGTACTGCGTCTTATTCACGACCGGACCCATGATGTTGTTCGAATCCATGGGATCGCCATAGGGCACGCCGCTCATTCCGGCCACAACCAGCTCGAGGCCCTCCTCGTAGCGAGACCGGGGCAACAGGATGCGGGTCTGCATGGAACAGCCCTGCCCGGCGTGCATGCAGGTGAAGGCGCTGCCCATTGGCACGGCAGCCTGGAAATCGGCGTCGTCCAGATAGATGGCCGCCGACTTGCCCCCGAGCTCGAGGAAGACCCGCTTGAGCGTGGAGGCACCCTTCTCCATGATGCGCCTGCCCACGGCCGTGGAGCCGGTGAAGGAGATCATGTCGACGTCGGGACTCAGCGTCAGCTCTTCGGCGACCATGTTGTCCTTCGTGGTGACCACGTTGAAAATGCCGGCCGGAATGTCGGTCTTCTCAGCCACCAGGCGACCCATCCTGGTGGCGTTCCAGGGCGTGTCGGGCGCGGGCTTCAAGATGCAAGCATTGCCAGTCGCCAGGATCTGGGCGACCTTGTTAATGGAAACCTCGAAGGGGTAGTTCCACGGCACGATGGCGCCGACCACCCCCATTGGCTCCTTCCACACGGCCCGGCGGGAGGGCATGCCCATCTGGGTGGCGGTGCCCATGTCCCGATCAAATGGGAACTCGTCGATCATCCGCGCCGGCCACAGGAGGCCGTCGGCCAGGGGCCCATCGAGCTGGGCCAGCGTCGTGACCATGATCGGAGAGCCCGTCTCGGCCACCAACTCCAGACGCAACTCCTCTTTGTCGGCAACGAGCGCCTCGTGCAGCTGAATGAGGCACCGTTTGCGGAGGTCTTTGTTCGTCGCCCACTCCGTCTGATCGAAGGCCCGCCGGGCGGCCTTCATGGCGCGACGCATGTCGCCCGCACTCGCGTCGGCCACGACGCCGATCGACTCCTCGGTGGCCGGGTTGACGTTGTCGTAGGTACGGCCGCCCTCGGCCTCCACCAACTCCCCGTCGATCAACATTCGAGTCTCTGGTGTGAAGGCCAGATCCGTCATTTCGTGTCCTCCCGGAACGGCCCTTCATCCTGCCGCTCACCGATCGTGGATACCTGGCACCGAAGCCTAGCGGGCCGGCCAGAAACTCGACGCCGGAAACTTGACCCCTGAAAAACCACGTCGCAGGACAAACGGCGCGGCGAGTCCCCAACGCACCACGGCTCAATCCGGCCAACGTCTGCCTTCTCGGGCCAACGTCTTTCTTCTCGGGCCAACATCCTTCTTCTAGGTTTAGTCTCACTGAGACTAAACCTGCCGAGGCTGAGTGGGTGCCAGACGAGAGGAGATTGAAGATGAACCTGGCGAGCAAGACGTCCGCGGCGTTGCATCACACGGACCGCTTTTTCATCGGTGGGGAGTGGGTGGAGCCCTCGTCTGACGCCACCATCGGGGTCGTCGACTCCACGAGCGAGGAAGTGTTCCTGACCGTGGCGGAGGCGAGGGATGTCGACATGTCGCGGTCCGTCACGGCCGCCCGGCAGGCGTTCGACCCGGGCCCGTGGCCAAAATGTCACACCCGGAGCGGGCTGGTTACCTGCGAGCCCTGGCGGCGCGGCTGAGAGCGCGCCGCGCCGAGAGGGCGGTACCGAGGGCCTCCTGCCCTTCCTGGAAACGAAGACTGTGATCCTGGAAGGCACCCCGTCGAGCTACCTCGAGCAGGTCCAGTAGGAAGCCTCCAGAAGGTCCAGTAGAAAGACAGCCATGGACTACACCCATCTCGGCCGGACCGGGCTACTGGTGAGCCGGCTGTGTCTCGGCACGATGAACTTCGGCCCGCTCACCTCCCCGGACGACGCTCGCCAGATCATGGACCGTGCCCACGAGCTCGGCATCAACTTCTTCGACACCGCCAATCGATACGGGGGCCTGGCCGGCCCCCCGGGCCAGGTCACCAAAAACAGTGAGGCCCACGCCGGCTGGACCGAAGAGATCATCGGGGACTGGTTCGCCAGGGGCGGAGCCCGGAGGGAGCGCACCGTACTGGCTACCAAGGTCTACGGGCCGATGGGCGAATGGCCGAACGACGGCAAACTCTCCGCCCTCGGCATCCGGCGGGCCTGCGAGGAGTCCCTGCGCCGCCTCCAGACCGACTACATCGACCTCTACCAGATGCATCACGTCGACCGGGACACTCCCTGGGACGAGATCTGGCAGGCCATGGGCGTGCTCATCGACCAGGGCAAGGTGCTGTACGTGGGGTCGTCCAACTTCGCCGGGTGGCACATCGCCCGGGCCAACGAACTGGCCCTCGGACGCAACCTGCTCGGCTTGGTGAGCGAGCAGTCGATCTACAACCTCATGACCCGCGAGATCGAGCTCGAGGTGCTTCCCGCAGCCCGCCAGTACGGCGTCGGCATCATCCCGTGGAGCCCGCTGCACGGCGGCCTCCTCGGGGGCATCCTCGGGAAGGAAGGCCGTCGCCGGCAGGCCGGGCGGTCCCTCGAAGCTCTCGAAGCCAACCGGGACCGGATCGACGCCTACGAAAAGCTCTGCGCCGCCCTCGGCGAGAACCCGGCCAACGTGGCCCTGGCCTGGCTCTTGCACCAGGACGGGGTCACCGGCCCCATCATCGGCCCCCGCACCCTTGATCAACTGGACGACTCACCGCGGGCCGTCGAACTCAAGCTCGGGGCGGACGCCCTCGCAGAGCTGGACCGAATCTTCCCCGGCTACAAATCCGCCCCGGAGCACTACGCCTGGTAGCCGTGCTTGCGCCCGGTCGGATTCACCGGATTCAACACCCGCGTCATCTCGATTGGGTGCCATAGGGGCCGGCGGTCTCATTTGGCTGGCCTGGCCCCGACCTGACCCGGCGATGCCCGACAGGGACCGGCGTTGACAGCCCTCGGCGCCGGTCAGTAAGATATGTAAGCGGTGTTCTCAATTGACATTGGTTTTGGTGGCGTTGTCTGGACCAGCCCCACAGACCGGCGAGATAGCGAGTAAAGAGACTGTGCCTTCGACCCGCTTCGTCGACCCCCGCCACGGCACCCACGCCCCGACGACCGGAGTGGTGGGCCGGCGCCCCGGTTCAATCCGGCGCACCTCCACCACCGATGCCATCCATCCGGAGGGACCGGGCGGGCCGCTCGTGCTGGAAGGGCGAGCGCGGGACCTGCTGACCCCTGCCAAGGGCGATCCCCGGGTTCTCGGCGAGGCCCGGGTAAGGGTGCGCATTATCTTCAATCAGGGACCCGCGGTCGCGGCCATCGAGTCGACGCCGGAGGTTGAGGGGTTGCAGGCGCTGGTGGGTCGGGTTCCGTCGACCGGGTTCCGGGCCGTAATCGACAGCGACACGGCCGGTCGACACGGGTCGCTCGTGTACCTCCTGCTGGACGAGATTCCCGCCTCGACGCTCGTCGCCGGCTACGCGGTCGGCCACGCCGCGTCGAGGGGGCAAGTCGACCAACCCCGGCTGTCAACGCGCAAGCCGCCCGGCCCGGCGCTGCAGATACCCGATCTCTGTGCCGGCTGGCAGGTCGGCGGGGTCATCATGACCCACATGGGAGAACACGGGAGCGCACCGCTGGTAACCGGTCCCGAGGCCCCCAGCGTCGAGGACCCGGAGGACGGCTGGGCGTGGCACCAGGCCCCGCCGCCTGGAGCCGACGGCATGCGGAGGCGCCGCCGTGTCGACGTCGTCCGCGGCGACGATGGGCTGATTGACGTCGATGCCTTCTTCCGGGATAGTCATCACGCTCCCGACGGGCTGGAGACCGTCGTGCACGAGTACACGGTGACGGCGACGGTCGAGCCCAATCAGATGCGGGTCGCGGACTGCCAGGCCACGCCCACGGTTCTGCCGTGGCTCGAATGCCCCCAGGCCGCCGCCAGCGCCAGCCGGCTGGCGGGGATGCCGGTGGTGAATCTTCGCCGCCAGGTGCGGGCGGAACTCGTCGGACCGACGACCTGTACTCACCTTAACGACACCCTGCGGGGCCTCGAGGACGTCGCCGAACTGGTGGCCCTGGCCGACGCCGCCCTCGCCGAAACGGACCGCTGAATGAGCTCTCGGCGCGACTCACGGCTCGATCGGCGACCCCCCTCACCCGCGGGATGATCCGCCTCCCGGCCTCACCACCGGCGAGACCGGGAGGGGATCCTGTCCGGCTCGGCGTCAGGCGGCGTAAGTGCCGACCTTCATGGCCTTCTCGAGCGAACCGCCCATAATGAGGGCCTGGGTCTTGTCGGGGAGATTCGCGACCACCTCGGAATAGGACAGAGGATCGGCCATTCCTTCCGGGTGGGGGAAGTCGGAGCCGAACATGATGCGGTCGGCGGGAATGCCCAGATCAAGCAGCCCCTGCGGATCCGGCTCGTGGAAGGCATGCACATAGATGTTGCGAGTGAACACCTCGAACGGGTCCTCGTCAAAAAGCATCGGGGACTCCTCGTAAGCCTCCCGCAGGCGACGGACGAAGGGCCGGATCCAGCTGGCCTGGAATTCCACGGGCATGAACTTCAGCTGCGGGAACCGGGTGGCCAGGCCGTGGCCAATGACCGACGCCACCCCGTCCTGGACCAGGCTCCGGTCCACCGCCAGCCGGGTGAAGGCGGCGCTGCCGGGGTGCTTGAAGGGCAGCGGATCCGAGCCAATACCCTCCCATTCATTGAGGTAGCGCTGCGGGTCGTCACCATCGCCGGAATGCATCCCGACCACCAGGCCCAGCTCCTGCACCCGGGTCCAGAAGGGGTCGAACTCGGGCAGGGCGAAGGATCGGCGGCCCTTCCAGGTCGGCACCGGAGCGATCCGCAGGAGGAAGATCTTGGCCCCGCGCTCGTGTACGTACTCCAGCTCCTGGATGGCCCGGTCGTTACCGGCTGCCAGACTGACGATCGGGGTGGAGTAGATAGCCTCCGAGTACACAAACGACCAGTGCTCGTGCATCCACTCGTTGAGGGCGTGGACCACTGCCACCGCCACGTCCGGATCGTCGGCGACCCGCCCCTCCAGCACGCTGGCGAGCGTCGGCCACAACAGGGTGCGGTCGATCCCCATGTCCTTCATCAGGGCCAACCGGGGCTCGGGGTCGAAGAAGGCGTCGATACCCGGCATAGCCCGCACCTTGGCCAGCCCGAACTTGGCATCACCAGCCTTGGGCTTGCCGTCACCCTTGGAGACATCCCGGCCGTAACCACCGGGTACCGCCACCCGGCCGAAAGTCGGGTTGGGGATGTAGTCGCTGATCTTGTCCCGAATGGCCAGCTTGGTCCGGCCATTGACCTCCACGTACTTGATGACACCCTCGTACTCCGGGGGCAGGAACTTCGTCATCGCATCCCGGTTCTCGTACAGATGGTTGTCAGCGTCAAAGGTCGTGTAAGGGAGGCGCCGCTCCCGAACGTAGATGAAATCCTCGCCGGCTTCGCTCACGACAATTCCCTTCCCCTCGCGACCGTCGCGATATGTACTCCGACCAGCATCCCACACCCGGCTCGTGACCCGCAAGAATGCACACGCCCATTTTCAAAGCTGGCTTTGACCCCCTGACCTGCTGGAGTTTCCTCTATCCGAGGGCGGTGTGAGGCGTACGTGGCGCCATGGCCAGGCTCCATCGGTATCCTCCTCAGGACGCCATCAGCGACTATCCGGGAGGACTGTGACCGAAACCCCGAACCGCCCGACCTGGTTGGCAGCACTGCGTCGTTCCCACGACCACCTGGTGGCCGTCCTTGAGGAGGGTGGCCCGCCTCTGACCGGACCGTCCTATTGCCGTGATTGGACGGTGGCCCAGGTGCTCTCGCACCTTGGGAGCGGGGCGGAGATTTTTTCCCTGTTCCTCGACGCCGGTCTGACCGGCGGTGAACCGCCCGGCCGAGACGTGTTCCCGCCCATCTGGGAGTCCTGGAATGCTCGCCCTCCAGGTGATCAGGCCCGCGACAGCATCTCCGCCAACGAAGCCCTGGTCGAACGCTTCGAGGGCCTGGACGCCTCGCAGCTGCAAGGGCTGCGCGTCCCGTTTTTCGGATCGGAGCTGGATGCCGCCGGGCTGGGCAGGATGCGCCTGTCAGAGCACGCCATCCACACCTGGGACGTCGCGGTGATGGCCGATCCTGCGGTGACCGTGGCGGCCGATGCTGTGGCGCTGATACTCGACAATGTGGGGCCGCTGGCCGAGCGGACCGGACAAGCCTCGAGCCCGCCGCTGCGGATCGGGATCGAAACCACCGAGCCCTCCCGCCAACTCACGCTGGAGATCAACGAGTCGGTCAAGGTCACCGACGCTCCTGCGAACGGCCCCGATGCCACTATCAGCCCCGATGCCACTATCAGCCCCGATGCCACTATCAGATTGCCCGCTGAGGCGCTGGTGCGCCTTGTCTACGGCCGCCTCGACCCGCTCCATACCCCGGACGGCATCGCCGCCGTCGGGATCGACCTTGACCGGCTGCGGAACACGTTCCCGGGGTTCTAGGCCACGGGTCCGTCCCGTGCCAGAACGAGCCGGTGAGAGAAGCGGTCTGTAGCAGAACGGACCGCAGAGGTCGGGTCAGAGACCGACCAGCAATCCGGGGGCAACCAGCCCGTCCGCGGCTCGACGCAGGACAGGCCGCAGTTCGTCGCGGCCGAGGGCGACATGGGCCCGGAGTACCAGGATCTCCGACACCGACGACGCCACCGCCGGTGGATCCGGCAGCTCGGAGGCGTCCCGGCTGATCTCCGCCAACAGAGCCAGGGCGGCGATCCGGGTGGGCCGAACTCCCAGCACGTTGGCCGCGCTGAGGGCCCGTTCTGCCCAGGGCACGGCCTCGGTATGGCGGCCGGCCAGAACGAAGCTCATCGAGCACAGCAGGCCCATGACATCGCCGAGGGTGTTCGCCGGGTGTGGCTCAACGGCACCGAAATGCGACAGGGCCTCGTCGACGCGCCCGGCCAGGATCAGCTCAGCGTGTACCACCACGGCAGCGACGCCCGACACCGGATCGGGAGATGCGGCCGGCGGGAAGGGTGCCGCGGCCGTCGCGGCCCCTTCGGCGACGGCGACCGAAAAGCAGGCGGCCCAGCCCAACCACGGCTCGTGCTCAGCCCGCAGGAACCGGGCCAGGGCGGCGGCGTGGGTCGCGGCGAGGCGGATCTGACCCTGGAAGCGGGCGATAATGGCCAGCAGGCTCCGACCATGCATGGCGTTCTCGATGGCGCCCAGCTCCTCGGCCACCTCGGCGAGCTTGAGGGCGAAGCGTTCCGCTCCGGCCGTCTCGGCCGGACCGCCCCACAGGGAGCGCAAAAAGTGGTGCCAGGCCAACGGCCCCAGGGCGGCCACCTGTTTGGTCCGGTCCCCGGCTTCGTCCGCGAACTCGAGGGCAGCCGCCAGCCAAGTCGGCACCCGGCGATCGGCTGGGCGGGCGAGACAGAGAAACGAGGAGGCCGCGGCCGCGCCGCCACGGTCGCCGATGCCCGCAAAGATGGCCAGGGCCCGTTCCAGGTCGGCGGCCGCCTCCTCCATCCGGCTCAAGTTGAAGCTGGCTACGCCGGCGTTGGCAAACGCCCAGGCCGCCTGGGCCAGGTCGCCCTGCTGATCCCACTCCTCCGCCGCCTGGAGCAGGCGGGGGCGGGCCCAGGCCGGATCGGTGAACATCTGGGTCCGGGCGATGGCGTGATCTCGTCGGGTACCCACCGAGCGGTCGGAGTCGTCGTCTTTTACCAGAGCCAGGACCTGGACGGCCGCGTCATGGTCATCGGCCAGCTCGTGCAGGCGAGCCAGCTCGAGGAGCGTGGAAGACGCGGCGGCAGCCGAGGGCGACGGCGCGATCGAGGAGGCGCAGGCCGTCCGCCAGGCGCGATTCGGCGACGAGCTCCTCTCCCAGTACGGCCAGGGTGTCGGCCGCTTCCCGGGTGACGGCGACGTCGTCGGAAAGGTACTCGGCGGCCCGCTCGAAATGCCGGGCCCGGTCCTCGGGGCGGCCGACCACCCCGGCCGCCCGGCGGTGCAACTCGCCCCTCAGGTGTCGGGGGAGGGTCTCATACGCCACCTCCCGGAGCAGGGGATCGGCGGCGTCGTACCCGCCCACCGGGTTGAGCCGCAACAGCCCGGCTTCGATCAACGCCATCAGCGACGCATCCGAGCCGCCCGGACCCAGGCCGGTGATCTGCTCGGCGGTAGAACCGTCCCCGAGAAGGGCGGCGTGCTGGAAGACCAGCTTGGCGGCCGGGCCCACGGCATCGAGCCGGGCCGCCAGCAGCGCTTGCAGGCTGGCCGGCACCGAGGCGGCCGAAGCGAGCCGGTAGCAGTCGCCGTCGTCGACGAGCGAACCCCCGGCCCGCGCCATGCGCACCAGCTCCCGCAAGTAAAGGGGATTGCCCCCGGCCCGACCGACCAGGAAGTCGGCGGCTTCGGGGGCCAGGGGCTTGTCACAGACGAAGGCGCCGACCAGGTGGGCAGCATCGGTCTGTCCGAGCGGTGCCAGCCGCAGTGTGGTTGCGGTGGGAAAACGGGTGAGCCAGTCGTTGGGCTCGTTCCGGCCGACCAGCACCAGGAGAATCGGCGACCGGAGAAGCCGTCCGATCAGCTCACTGACCAGGTCCAGAGTGTTCTCCCCGCAGCGGTGCATGTCGTCGAGGATGAGCAGCAGCGGTTGATCGCAGCTCTTTTCCTCGAGCAGGCGCACGAAACCCCAAATCTGTTCCCTGCGCAGACCGGCTGGATCGATGGCCCGGAGGGATTCGTCCGTGTTTCCCGCCAGGGAACGGACCCGGGCGGTGACCGCAATATCGACGGCCGGCCCGAGCTGGCGGAGCACATCCGCCGCCACCCGGACTCCTCCCATGGCGCCATAGGCGGGATAGGCGGCGCGCACGACGGCGCCTTCGAGGGTGGCGACCCGCCCGAACTCGCTCGCCAGCCGGGACTTCCCGCAGCCGGCGTCACCGCAGAGGATTGTCACGTGGGTCTGCCCGTCGCGGCGGACCCGGTGCCATAGCGCTTCCAGATACGCCAGCTCCTCATCGCGCCCGAGGAGCGGGATGTCTTCGGCGAGCTGCCGGCTCGTCCGGGTGTCGCATCGCCACCGCTTCCCACACATCGACGGGCTCGCGTTTGCCCTTGAGCACGGCGGAGCGGCGGGGCCGGAACACCGCCCGATTCCCGACCAGCTCGGCCGTGAGGGATCCACACAGCACTTCGCCCGGGCCGGCGGCTTTCTCCAGGCGGGCGGCGACATTGACGGTGTCGCCGATCACGGTGCTGTCGCCGGTCCGTCCGACGGAGGTGGCCATCACCTCCCCGGAGTTGATGCCGATCGAGAAGACCAGGTCGCCACCGAGCTTGCGCATGGCGAGGGCGGCCGCGACCGCCCGCTCGGCGTCGTCGTCGTGCGCCAGCGGAACCCCGAAGACGGCCATAAGGCTGTCGCCCATGTACTTGTCGATGGTGCCGCCGTGGTCGATGACGACCGCGCCCAGCTCCCGAAACGCGGCGTCGACCAGCCGGGCCACGAGCTCCGGGTCGGTCCGTTCCGACAGTGACGTGAAGCCCACCACGTCAGCGAAGAGCACCGTCGCCAGCTTCCGCTCGTCGACCGGCCCGATCTGCGACGCCGGGATCCCGGCGGCCAGCAGCGCCGATCCGCATTGGCCGCAGAAGCCCTGACCGTCCGGGTGGGGCGCTCCGCACGCCGGGCATCCAGCGGGGTCGAGTCTGGACCCGCACGCCCCGCAAAAGCGGAAGCCGTCGGGGCTGTCGGTCCCACAGTCGGGACAGGCCCGCATGGCCATCAACGGTACCTGTCGGCGGCGGAGCCGGCCCCCGAAATTCGGCTACCGGGCGAATTCAGCCACCGGGACCTGGCCGCATCCGCCCGGAGGGATCCCGGCTGCTACCTGATGATGTCCGTTCCGACGTAGGGAACCAGCGCCTCCGGCAGCCGGATCGAGCCATCTGGTTGCTGGCCGTGTTCGATCAGGGCCGCCCAGATCCGGGGCGTCGCCAGGCCGGATCCGTTGAGGGCATGCACGAACTCCACCCCGCCCCCATCCCGGCGAAAACGGATCTGACCTCGCCGGGCCTGGAAGTCGGTCACCCAGCTGATCGACGACACCTCCAGCCACCGGTCGACACCCGGCGAGTACACCTCGAGGTCGTACACCTTGGCGGCCGAGAAAGTGAGATCGCCGGCGCACAGCTCGACGACCCGATAGGGAAGGCCGAGGACCTGCAGCGCCAGCTCGGCGTCGGCCACCAGGGTCTCGAACTCGGCGGCCCCGTCCTCGGGACGGCACAGCTTCACCAGCTCGACCTTGTGGAACTCGTGGAGGCGCTGGAGACCCCGGGTCTCTTTTCCGGCGGCTCCGGCCTCCCGCCGCCAGCACACGGTGTAGGCCATATACCGGCGAGGCAGGTCGGCGTCGGCCAGAATCTCCCCCTGGTGCAGGCCCATCAGCGGGACCTCCGCCGTCGGCACCAACCACAGGTCGTCGTCGCGGACCCGGTAGGCCTGGGTGTCGAACTTGGTCAGATGACCGGTGCGGCTGATCACCTCGGTGCGGACCAGATGGGGCGGGGCCACCTCCTGGTAGCGGTCGCGATGGAGGGCCAGGGCCAGGTTCACCAGACCGCGAAGCAGACGGGCGCCGTCGCCGAGCAGCACCGAGAACATGGCGCCGCTGAGCTTGGCTGCCCGCTCGCTGTCGTAGATCCCGAGCCTTTCGCCGAGCTCCCAGTGCGGCGCCCACAGCCGACCGTCGTAATCCGCGGGGTCGTAGCCGTGGGTGCGCAGCACCACGTTGTCTGCGTCGCTGTCTTCCGTCCGGCACATCGTCGGCCGGGAGATTGGGGATGCGCAGGACGACGTCCTCCAAGGCGGCCTCGGTGCCGCGCAACGCCGCCTCCCGGGCGTCGAGTTCGGAGCGCAACTGGGCGAGACGGGCCCGAAGAGCGTCGGCAGCGTCTCGCTTGCCTTCGCGCATCAGGGCTCCCACCTCGGACGACCCGGTGTTCATCTCGGCCCGCTTGGCGTCGACTTGCCCGGACCTGCTCGCGGCGGAGCTCGGCCAGATCACGGGCAGACTCGGGGAGGGCGGGGTCCACGCCCTTGCGAGCCAGACGTCGAACTGTTTCGTCGAAGTCGTCGAGGAGAAGCCGGGTGTCGATCATGGGGTAAATGGGGGTCCGGAGCGATTGTCGGTCGCTATTGCGGCGCGGTGGTACGGATGAGGCGTGAATCAGAAACCACGGGAGCCTACTGGCCGCAGCCCCAGGACGCGATCAGCCGCCTTGAGCTCACGAACCGGGCTCCGAGCCGAGAACCGCGACGTCCGCGGGCGCGACGGATGACGCCGAGGCGGCGGCCGGGGCTGATGAGGCCCGGAGCCCGCAACCACCACCCGGACCGCGGTTGCTTCGGCGGTGGCGGGAAGGCTCGCCAACAGGTAGGGGGTGGCACCGGGCCCGTCGCCGACGGCTGTTCGTGACGCGGCCACGGTCTGCCAGGTGCCATCCGCGCCGAGGATCTGAACGGTAACGCCGGTTGTCGCCCCGGCCCGACCGGCCGCAGCCACGCTCACCTGGGTGACAGCCCGTGGAGTACGCCAATCCCACTCCCAGACCCGATCGGCTCCCATCGCGACCGTGGTCTCCGTCGCCCCTGTCGTGAGATCCTGGAGGTCCGGGTGCCCCGTTCCGGGACCGATGAGCTCGAAGACGGAGGCGTTGTCCTGGCTGGTGTGCAGCAACGGAACCGCCCAGGAGCTCCCCGAGGCCGTCGAGAGCAGGCAGGGACTGTCAAGCACCCCGGGCTTGTTGACATCGCCGAGGAGCAAGAAGCCGGCGTCATCGAGGGCCAGAGCCGAGCGGACAACCGAAGGATCGCAACTGGCGAGGGTCGCCGTGAAGGCGAAGCCGTGGGTGTCGTGCCCGGTGTAGAGGGCAGTCGACGAGAGGTAGTCCGTCTCGACCACCTGGCTGGAAGGGCCGAGCTGGTGCAGCAGCCGGACATAGGAGGAGCCCGCGAAATGCGACGTGTCCTGACCGAGGCCGAGAAGGTAATCCCGGGGCAGCTGAGGCACGAGGGGAATGACGGTCAACACCGCGGCCAGCCCGGCCGCGGTTGCGCCGACGAGCAGGGTCCCGGGCCGCCACCTTCGGCGGTGCTGCTGCTCGCCCGCCTGGTCGCGGCGGTGGATCCACGACCACACCCGGTCCCAGATGGCCTTGGCACCGAGGACATACCAGGCGACCAGGACCGGGAGCACCAGGATCACACGACGCTCGTTAACCTCCGGCCACAGCAGGGTCTCCGCCAGGTAGACCGCCACCATGGGTAGGGCGGCGTCGCGGTGCCGTCGAGCCCAGACCACGGCTCCGATCACCGTCAGGACGGTCACCTGCCAGGACAGGATCTTCCACAGGTCCGGCCAGTGACCGTGGATGGGCAGAGGGCTCAGGTAGGGCACCAGGGTTGCCGGCAGTGCCGTTGACAGCATTTGCCAGAGACCGTGGGGAGCCACGTGGACCACCCGGGAGAGCAGCCCCCCCTGGTAAAAGGCGCCCAGTTCCTGCGAGTAGCGGGACCCGGCGATGGGCACACCGGAGGCGATTCGGGCGATGACGACAGGCAGCAGGAGTACGACCAGGCCGCCCGCTACGGAAAGGGCTTTGCGCCACGACGGTCGAGATGGCCCCCAGGGGAGAACCAGCCACAGGCACAGCCCCACCACAACGCCGAGGCCCGCCTCTTTGAGCCACACCAGGCCGGCTGCAGCCAGGATGACGGCCACCCCGGTCCGGCTGAAGACCCGGTCTTCACCATCCCAGCGGTCCACCAACAGCAGGAGCACCAGGAGCAGCACCAGGAACGGTGTCTCCGCCATGACCATGCTGCCGAAGGTGGCCAGCGGGGGCCCGAGCGCCAGGACGAACAGGGTGATGGTCCGAACCGCATCCCCGACCCGGCGCCGGCCCAGGTAGATCCAGGTGAGCGGGAAGATCGCCGCGTAGCAAACCGTCGACAGCAACCGCAGCGGGACGAAGGAGTGCGGCCAGATCCACAACAGCGGGACCAGCAGGGCGGGATAGCCGGGCGGGTAGGCGCCCGATACCGGCAAGCCGTTCGACATGTGCCAGGTGAAGCCGTGCCCGCTCAGGAAGGCTTGCGCGGCCAGGATGTAGCTACTGTCGTCGTCAAACGACCCGACGAAATAGTGGGGTGCCACCAGGGCGACGTGCACCAGCCCCAGCACCAGGGGGATGCCGACGGCTAGCGCCGGTTGTTGCCACCACCGCCGATCGGATGGTGGGGCCCCCTTGAGGTCGCCTACGACCTCACCTGATCGGCCCGGGCCGGTGGAAATCAGCACCCGGGCGAGTACCGCCCCATGCGGCCCAGGCGAGTAACCGGGCCGTCGACCGTCGGCGCCGGGATGGCCGGATGGCGTTCAGATTCACCTGGCCCTGATGGGTTTTCCCCCCGGAAGTTGAGCCGTTCGGTCATGGGCCCGACTGGGCAGGGGGCTCTCGACGCCCGTCCCCACCTCGTCGGGCCGGCCCGCCAGGTGGTTCGCCATCCCGACGTGGTGGCCTGCCGCCGACAGCTGCGACATCGTGGGCCATCCCGGGTAGCCAGCGCCACCGAGAACCAAAATGCGCACGGGTGTCTCCTGTAAGGGTCGGGGGCAAAGGCCCGCCCAGGGTTTTACCTCCGGTTCCTGAGACATTGCTGAGGATGGCAGCATAGATACCCGAGCCCCCCCCGGTTCTGATCGAACTCTTATCTGATTCAGAGATGCTATTCATGTCGAGGCGCTGGACTTACGCCGTGAACTCGACGCGTCTGTCCCTCCACCGCCCGAGAGGACGCTGGCTCCTCGGGATTGTCCCGCTGCTGGCGCTCTCGGCCCTGCTCACCGCCTGCGGCGGGTCGTCCTCGTCCACCGCAAGTCCGACGACGACGACACCGCCTACCACGGCACCGCCTGCTACGACATCGCCTGCTGGCGGAGCCGGGCGAGCGGCGACGTCATCGGCTTTCACCAAATACACCCAGTGCCTGACCAGCCACGGGGTGCCGGCCGGCGCCAACGGACTCTTCGGTCGCCGCGGCGCGGGGTCCACCTCGGGAGGCTCGACGAGCGGCACGTCCGTCCCTACCGGGACCCGCCCCACCATCCCGGCTCAATACCAGCAAGCATTCCAGGCCTGCGCCAGCCTGCGCCCGACGGGTGGCTTCGGTGGAGGCGGCCTCAATAGCGCCCAGGCAGCCGCCTATCGCAACTGCCTGCAGATCCACGGCGTGAAACTCCCGACGCCGCCGACCACGACTCCGGGCCAGACCCCGTCGACAGGCGGGTTCCGGGGTGGCTTCGGGCAACTGGCCAACAACCCGACGTTCCAGGCCGCTCAGAAAGCCTGCGCCGCCCTGCTCCCGACCCGGGCCGGTGGCACGTCGAGCACCACGACCGCAACCGGGGCATGACCGGTCGTCGCCGGTTCTGGCTGGTCAACGGCACGCTGGCCGTGGTCGTGGCCGCACTGGGACTGCTGGGAGCCAACACCATCTTCCACAAGGATGCGGCCCACGCCGCCCCGCGCACGGTCACGGCGTCGCTCGGCACGGTGGAGTCGACGGTGACGGCCAGCGGCAACGTGTCTCCCGCAGAGACCGAGAACGTGAGCTTCGCCACCGCGGGAACGGTTACCGCGGTTGACGTCGCCCTCGGTCAGCACGTCAACACCGGACAGGTGCTGGGAACCCTGGACCCCGGGCCGGCCCAGGCCGCCCTCACCGCGGCCCAGGACAACCTGACCGCGGCCCAGGACAACCTGACCCTGGCGGATACCGGCGGCGAGACGCCGCCGCAACAAGCCGAGGACTCGGCCACTCTCAGCGACGCCGATCAACAGATCTCCTCCGCGCAATCGACCCTCACCACGGCCCAGCAGAAGCTGACTTCCGATCAAGCCATCTGCGCCGCGGACCCGCCGGGTCAGTCATCAGGGTCCGGCCTGACCGGCACCACGGGCAGCGCCGGGAGCACCGGCTCTACGGGCAGCACCGGTTCGACCGGCCGTACCGGTTCGACCGGCGGCTCGGGCTCGACCGGCGGCTCGGGCTCGACCGGCGGCTCGGGCTCGACCGGCGGCTCGGGCTCGACCGGCGGCAGCGGCTCGACCGGCGGCAGCGGCTCGACCGGCGGCAGCGGCTCGACCGGCGGCAGCGGCTCGACCGGCGGTAGCGGCTCGACCGGCGGTAGCGGCTCGACCGGGAACTCGGGCTCGACCGGCGGCAGCGGCTCCACGTCGAGCGGGGCTTCGTCCTCCGGGACCGGTTGCTCGGCCGAGACGGGCGACGAGCAGGCCATCAGCCAGGACCAGAACGCCGTGACGCAGGCGCAGGAGGCCCTCACCCAGGATCAGCTGTCGGTCGAGGCTAAGCGCTACGTCAGCCCGGCCGCCGTTCTGCAGGATCAGGCGGCCGTGACGCAGGCCCAGGCCACCGTCACCGCAGATCAGAAAACAGTTTCGGAAACCACGCTCACGGCCCCGTTCGCCGGCACCGTCACCGTCCTCAACGGGGCGGTGGGGCAAACGGTGAGCGGCGGCGGAAACAGCGCCGCGTCGTCCAGCTCGTCCGGGTCGGGGTCGACTGGCTCGGGGTCGTCCGGTTCGGGGGCGACGAGCGCCGGAGCCGGCTCGGGTTCGGGCGCATCCGGGTCGGGGTCGTCGGGATCGGGTACCGGTTCGGGGTCGTCGAGTTCCTCGTCGACGTTTCTGACCATGTCCAACGAGTCCAACCTCGAGGTCGTCGCCGGCTTTGCCGAGGCCGACGCCACCAAGATCAGCACCGGCCAGCCCGCCACCATCACCTTGAGCGCAATCACCGGCACCTCGATCCCGGGCAAGGTGACGGCGGTGAGCCCCGTTTCTGCCGTCGTCAGCAACGTGGTGACCTACGACGTCACGGTCACTCTCAGCGACCCACCGAGCGACGTCAAGTCGGGCATGACCGCCAATGTGTCGGTCATCGTGGCGTCGGCGGCCAATGTGCTCGAATTGCCCACGTCCGCCATCACCACCACCGGACGCTTCTCGACGGTGACACTCCTCAAGAACGGTAAGCAGACCTCGCAGACGGTCACCACCGGCCTGGCCGGCGACACCGATACGCAGATCACCTCCGGGCTGTCGGCCGGCGACGTGGTCGTGGAGCCTTCGGTCTCCGCGACGGGCACCGGTACCGCTGGCACCGGCACGGGCCTCGGCGGCCTGGGAGGTGGGGCCGGATTCTTCGGTGGTGGCGGCGGCGGGGCCCTGGGCGGCGGGGGCACGTTCACGAGGGGCGGCTGATGGTCACCACGGCTGAGTGGAGCACCCCGACTCCGGTTATCGCCCTGCGCCACATCACCAAGACCTACCGGCTGGGGCAGATCGAGGTGGAAGCGCTCCGGGGGGTGTCGCTCGTGGTGGAGCGAGGCGAATTCGTGGCCATCATGGGGGCCTCGGGATCAGGCAAGACCACCCTGATGAACATCATCGGCTGCCTCGACATCCCTTCCGCGGGCCGGTACTGGCTGGATGGCGTCGATGTACGCCACCTCGACGAGCTGACCCTGGCCAAGGTCCGCAACCGCAAGATCGGCTTCGTCTTTCAGAGCTTCAACCTGATTCCCCGCACCACTGCGCTCGCCAATGTCGAGCTCCCGCTGATGTACGCCGGGGTCAAAACCAAGCCCCGCCGCCAGCTGGCCGAGGCGGCCCTGGCCCAGGTCGGGATGACCGACCGTATGGGGCACCTGCCGAACGAGATGTCGGGCGGCCAGCAGCAACGGGTGGCAGTGGCCCGGGCGATTGTCACCAACCCGTCCCTGGTCCTCGCCGACGAACCGACCGGTAACCTGGATACCCATTCCAGCGAAGACGTGATGTCGGTGTTCGCCGACCTGCACGCCGCCGGGCGGACCGTGGTGCTCATCACCCACGAGGCCGACATTGCCCGCTACGCCGAGCGGGTGGTGCGGGTACGGGACGGCCTGATCCTTTCTGACACCGCGGCCGCGACCGAGTTCGGGCCCCGCCCTGCTCTGAGGCCCTCCCGGTCCATAGAGCCCTCCCGGTCTGTGGAGCCTTCCCGGTCTGTGGAAACCGTGTCATGACCTGGGCCGACAACGTCCGATCCGCCCTGCGCGGTCTGGCCGCCAACAAGCTCCGATCCGCCCTCACCGTGCTCGGGATCCTTATCGGCGTCGGCGCGGTGATCATCCTGGTGGCCGTGGGAACCGGGTCGTCCCAGGCGGTCCAGAATCGCATCAAGCTGCTCGGGACCAACACCATTACCGTTGTGAACCGGGGTCGATTTGGGCGGGGGCCGTCCACCGGAGGAACCCAGATCCGACCCGCGACCATCACCGCGGCGGATGTGACCCAGCTCGAGAATCCCGCCCAGGCCCCCGACATCGCCACCGTCTCGCCCGTCGTATCGGCCAGCGAGACCGCTGATTACGAGGCCGCATCCACATCGGTCACCGTGACCGGGACCACCCCGGCGTACGCCGGGGCCGAGGACTACCAGGTCGAGGCCGGCCGACAGCTCACCAGCGCGGACGTGTCCAGCCATGCGCTGGTGGTCGTCATCGGCCAGGACCTCGTGAGCAACCTCTACAACCCGGGCGCCAATCCCATCGGGACCCAGATCAGCTTCGGTTCCACCCGGTTCCAGGTGGTCGGCGTCCTGGCGAGCAAGGGCTCGAGCGGCGGGACGGACCTCAACGACATCGCCATCGTCCCCTACACCTCGGCCGAGGACCAGCTGACGGGATACGTGAGCAGCTTCAATGAGTTGATCGTGCAGGCCACCTCCTCCAACAGCGTCAACAACGCCGAGAACGAGGCGGCTGACATCCTGGCTTCCGCCAACCAGACCTCGGCAGCCAACCTTCCCTTCACCCTCATCAACGAGGACTCCCTGCTGGCAACCAGCGCCTCGACCAACCAGACCTTCACGGTGTTGCTGGGCGCGGTCGCCGCGATCAGCCTCCTGGTCGGAGGCATCGGGATCATGAACATCATGCTGGTGACCGTCACCGAGCGGACCCGCGAGATCGGTATCCGCAAGGCCATCGGAGCGCCGCGCGGCGCCATCCTCGGCCAGTTCCTCACCGAGGCCGTCATCCTCTCTCTCCTGGGCGGCATCGCCGGCGTTATCGTCGGCCTCATCGGCGCCCGTTTCCGCATCGTCGGGGTAAAGCCGGTCGTGGCGCCCACATCCATCATCGAGGCCTTCTTGGTGGCCGTCGCCGTTGGCGTGTTCTTTGGTTTCTACCCGGCGAACCGGGCGGCTTCGCTCCGACCGATCGACGCCCTTCGCCATGAGTAGCCAGGAGGTATCAACCGTGTCCGAGCTCACCGAGGAGTCGCGCGCCGAGGAGCCCGGGACCGCTGAGCCGGCTGAGCCCACCGGCGAACTCCACACCCACCCGGAGCCCGGGACCGCCAGCGAGGAGGGGACGACCGACGAGCCGCAGGCCTCCGGCGAGCTCCACGCCGCCGGCGGGCTCCACGCGGCCGGAGAGCTTCAGCCACCGGGTGAGCCCGAGGCCGCGGGTGGGCTCGTCGCGGCCGGGGACCCCGAGGCGACGGGCGAGCTCGTCGCAGCCCCGGGGCCCGGGGTTGCCGGGGAACTCGAGACCGCTCAGTTCGAGATCCATCCCGATGATCCCGATGATGAGTGGGCCTCCACCCAGATCCGCTCGGGCCTGCGCCTGGGCGTCCCGACCGCCATCCTGCTGGCGCTCATCGTGCTGGCCGGGGGGTTCTGGGGCGGGGCGGTCGCCGAGAAGCACCACTCGTCCGGATCCTCTTCGTCCAGCGCCCTCAGCGCCCTCGCCACCCGGTTCGCGGCAGCTCGCAGCGGGGCAGGGGGTTCAGGGGCGTCCGGGCTGTCCGGCCTGGCCGGAGGGACAGGGCTCGGCGGTGCGGGCGGCCTCGGGGGGGCCAGCAGCGCCGCCAGCGGGATCGTCACTGCGGTGGAGGGCAACATCCTCTACGTGACCACCTCGAGCGGGAGCCTGGTGAAGGTGGTCGTGGGTACCTCGGTGCCGGTCACCCGCACCGCCAAGTCCAGCCTGGCCGGGCTGCAAACCGGTGACACGGTGGTCGTGCAGGGCACCAAGGCCAGCAACGGAAACGTGACCGCCACTTCGGTGCGGGCCACTGGCCAGGGTGTCACGGCCAGCGGCGGTGGCGGTGGCGGGTTCTTCGGCGGAGGCGGGAATGGGGCCGGCGGAGGTGGGGCGGCCACGAGCAGCGGCGGTTAGCCGAGAAGAACTCCTACCGGACGCCCGCCCTCAACCGGGGGGACCGCTGGAAACCCGCCGCCTCTGGACGGCGCCGACCAGCATGCGCAAGCCCGCCGTGGCCAGCGCCGCACCGACCAGTCCCACCACCAGGCCGGTGCTGAGGCCTAGCACCATCAGGGCCAGGCCGACGACTGCGACCGGGGCACCCCACCAGCTCTGCCACAGCCAGGCCGGAACCCGGGGCAGGGTAGTAACCAGGCGAAATCGACTCGATCCCCGCAGCCGGCGGGCCAGCTGGGGGTCGTCGGCGGCTGCCTGGGCCTCGAGGTTGGCCAGGGCGGCCCGCTCTCTGGCATTGAGGCTCGCCTCGTCTCGAGTGCTCATCTCACCTCCCCTCGGTCCGTCTCCGATCGACCTCGACCCAACGGTGTCAGCACCATTCTCTACCCTTCTGAGCGGTTAGGCCAGCGTGAAGTGCAGAACCTGGGGAAAAGTCCCCCACCAACCCGTCGGCGGGCGGCCGCGGAGGGCCATCATCGCGGCCCGGTAACGTGGCGGCATGGCTACCTCGACGCCTCGAGCGACCCCGGGCGGGGCTGCCCCCCGAGCGAGGCGGCCAGCCGCCTCGAGACAAGCCGCCACCAGGCAGGCGGCCGCCGGGTCGACCGGATCGGCACCGGATCCGGCCAAATCACCCAGCCGCGAGCCGGGCGTGGTGCCGCGGTCCCTCACCACCCTCGCCATCGACATCGGCGGCACGGGCCTCAAGGCCTCCGTGCTCGATGAGCTCGGTCACATGGAACACGATCGGGTTCGGGTTCCCACCCCGTACCCGCTGTCACCCCAAAAGCTGGTCACGGTGCTCGTCGATCTGATCAAGCCGTTGCCTGCCTTCGACCGGGTGTCGGCCGGATTTCCCGGCATGGTTCGCGGCGGCGTCGTACTGTCGGCCCCGCACTTCGTGTCCCCGGACGGGCCGGGGGGCCGGCCCGTTCCCAAGCTGATGACCGCCTGGGCCGCCTTCGATCTGGAATCGGAGCTGGCTCGGGCCATCGGTAGACCCACCAAGGTGGCCAACGACGCCGATGTCCAGGGCGCCGCGGTCGTGGCCGGCAAGGGCCTCGAACTGGTCCTCACCCTGGGCACCGGCGTCGGCACCTCGTTCTTCCTCGACGGCCGCCTCCTCCCCCACTTCGAGTTCTCGCACACCCCGTTCCGGAAAGGTACCTACAACGAGCAGTTGGGGGAGGCGGCCCGCCGCACCGTCGGGACCAAGAAGTGGCAGAAGCGAGTGGTGGACGCAGTCGAGACGTTCCGGGCCCTGACCTTCTTCGACTGGTGCTACATCGGCGGCGGCAACGCGGAGCGGATCGCGCTCGACCTGCCCGAAAACGTCACCCTCGTCAGCAACGACGCAGGCATCCTCGGCGGCATCAAGCTCTGGGAGCGAGCCATCTGATCCTGCCCGCCGACGCCACTTCGATTGGTTGCCGGGGAGCTTTGCTGCCGAAGCTACTCGACCCGAACCAGCCGGAGCGGCTCCCCTGGCGGCAGCTCGTAGAGCACCCGCTGGTGCCAGGCCCGCGAATCCTCCAACCCGGGGCCGGGGACGCGTTCGCCTCCCTTCATAACCATCGTCTGCAGGGGACGGCCACCCGCGGGTGCCAGTCCCGGCGTCACCGCCACCACCTCCTCGGCCCGAGCCGCCACCCGCCAGGCCCACTTCCGCCCTCCGAACGTGGCCTTGCCGGGCGAACGCTTGGCGACGGGGCGGCCCTCGGTGGACACCAGCTTGTAGATGAGGCCGGCCGTTGGGCTGCCGAGCCCCATGACGACTTCGGTTCCCACCCCGTAGGCGTCGACGGGGGCGGCGCCCAGCGCCCGGATGGCCCGGTCGTTGAGGTCACCGGTCACGATGACCCGGGTGTTGCGGGCGCCCAGCTCGTCCAGCAGATCCCGAGCTCGGCGAGCCAGGGTTCCCAGATCCCCTGAGTCCACCCTGACCGCGGCCAGGCCAGGTCCGGCGACGGCCACGGCCCGGCGGATGCCTTCCTCCATGTCGTAGGTGTCCACCAGGAAGGTGGTGTTGGGCCCGAGGGCGGCCGCCTGGGCCGCGAAGGCGGCCCGTTCGTCGCCGAAGGAAAGAATGAAAGCGTGCGCCACCGTGCCGGCCGTGGGCACGCCGTACCGGCGGCCGGCTTCCAGGTTCGACGTCGATGCGAATCCCCCGAGATAGGCGGCGCGAGCCGCGGCCACGGCCGCGCCACAGTCAGTCCGCCGGCTGCCCATCTCGATGACCGGCCGGTCGCCGGCGGCCTGGGCGATCAGAGAAGCGGCGGCCGCCACCGCCGAATCGTGGTTGAGGATGGACAGGACGATGGTCTCGAGCAGGACTGCCTGTCCGAACGAGGACTCGACGCTCAGTACGGGCGATCCGTCCGTGTACAGCTCGCCCTCCGAGTAGGCATGGACGTCCCCGGTGAAGGAAAAACGAGCCAGCCAGTCCAGGGCGGGCGCCGACACCACGTTGGACCGGGCCAGCCACTCGAGTTCGTCGGGTCCGAAGCAAAAGGATTCCAGGGCGTCCAGCAGTCGGGTCAGGCCGGCAAAGACGCCGGCCCGGCGGCCGGGCGGCAGCCGGCGGGTGAATACCTCGAAGGTGGCCGGCAGGTCCGCGGTTCCGGCCTGGAGGGCGGCGTCGAGCATTGTCAGCTCGTATCGATCGGTGAACAAGGCGGTCGAGATCATGGGCGGCTCGTCCGCAGTCCCCGCCGCAGGGCCGTGAACCCGGTCGCGACCGGTTTCCGCCCCGCCGCGGCCAGGCGTTCGGCCCGCAAGCCCTGTTCCTCCTGATCGTCGAGTGGGTCCAGCGCCCCGACCGCCCAGCCGAGCAGGAGATCTGCCAGCGCCGGGTTGCGGGCCAGGACCGGACCGTGCAAGTAGGTTCCGAACACCCGTCCGGTACGCACGCCCTCGGCCCCGGATCCGTCGCCGTTGCCGACCCCGTACCGGACCCGCCCCACCGGAGCGGCCCCCGAGCCGAGCGACGTCACGCCGGCGTGATTCTCGTAGCCGCTGAGCGGCGGCAGGGTCGAGTCCGGGGCCGGATCGACGACGATTTCTCCAACGGCGCGCCGGCCGGTCCCCCGTCGGGTCTCGCAATCCATCAGGCCGAGGCCGTCCACCTGAACGCCGTCCGGCCCGACGAAGCGGGTACCGAGGATCTGCAGCCCGGCACACACCGCCAGCACGGCCGCCCCCCGGTCCACCGCCCGGCCGAGGCGGCCGGTCGAGGGGGCGCCCAGCTCCCGGGCCGCCAGGGCCTGGGGAAGGTCCTCCCCCCCGCCCACCACGTACAGCTCGCAGCTGCCCGGCACCGGGTCGCCGGCCCGGACGGTGACGACCTCCGCTCCGATACCCCGCCAGCGCAGTCGCTCCGCGAGGATGACGGCGTTGCCCGAGTCGCCGTAAGTCCCGAGCAGGTCGGGAAAAAGGAGGGCGATGGTGACCGTCGATTCCCGCGGCATCACCGCAGCCGGGTCCGGAGGGCCTGGAACGACGTGTAGTTGGCGACCACGTCAACCGACGGAGCGCCGGCGGCGGCGATCGCAACCACGGGATCGGGTTCGAGCCGGTGGTCGACCCTGGCGTAGTGCAGACGGACCGCGAGATCGCGGGCTCGCTCGCCGCTGGCCATCACCGTCCGGCCCGCCAATCGCTCGAACGGCACGTCCCACAGCCAGGACGGGTCCCGTCCATCCGCGATACGGGCGTTGATCACCACCACCACCGGCAGGGGGGCCGGGCGCAGCACGTCGAAGACCTCCAGCCAGCCGGCGGGGTTCTTGGCCAGCAGCAGGCGAGCGGTGCGGTCGCCCACCCGCACGGTGGCGTAGCGGCCTACCACCTCGTCGACCCCGGCCATCGCCGACACGGCCGCGCCAGCGTCCACGCCGAGCCGGACGGCGACCGTCAGGGCCATGGCCGCGTTGGCCTGGTTGGCGCGCCCGGGCAGGGCGAGGCGCAACTCGGTCCGGCTGCCGTTCGGCCCGACGACCACACCGTCCTGCAAACTCACGTCCAGAGGGGGCCGGCGAAGCCCGCAGCCGCCGCAGGCCCAGGCGCCTCCTTCGCAGAACCGGATTCGCCCCCCGCAACGAGGGCAGCCGGCGGCGTCGAGCGTCCAGGGCTGGCCCGCCCCCACCCAGCACACGTCGGCCGCCGCTCCGGCACCCCACGCCACCAGCGGATCATCGGCGTTGGCCACCACGGTGGTGCGCCGGGCGCGCTCGGCGAACGTCCTCCGCCAGGTGGCTGCCAGATGGCGGACTTCGTTGTTGCGGTCGAGCTGGTCGCGGCTCAAGTTGAGCAGCGCCACGGCCCGCGGTGCGGTGGCGTCGACCACCCGACCGAGCCAGGCTTCGTCCACCTCGAGGGCGCCCGTCGCCGCGGCCGGGCTGCCGGCCAGCGCGGCCGCCAAACCGGGCGGGAGGTTGGCGCCGAGGACGTTGGTGGCGACCGGCCCGGCGGTGGCGAGGGCGGCCCGCAGCAGGCTGGTCGTCGTCGTCTTGCCGTTGGTTCCCGACACCAGGGCGATGCGTCGGCCGGCGGCGAGGCGGCGCAGGGCGTCGGGATCGACGGCGAGGATGGCCCGCCCACCGACCACCGAGCCGCCGCCCCGTCCCAAACGCCGGGACAGGGAGGCGGTGGCCTCACCGACTCCCGCCGCCAGACGGGTGCGCAGAGGCAGCGGCGCAGGAACAGGGGGCAAAGTGCTTGTAGGTGACACGGCCGTCACGAGGCTAGCTTGGCCCCTGTGAAGAGACGGTCCCAGCCAGAGAGCCCACCAGGGGCAGACATTCCCGCACTGATGCTCCGCCTGACCATCGGGCCCATGCTGATGGTGCACGGCTACAACAAGGTGTTCGGCAAGGGCGGCCTGGAAGGCACGACCAGGTGGTTCCACTCGCTCGGCCTGCACCCGGCCCACGTCCATGCCCGATTGGCGGCCGCCACCGAGCTGGGGGCGGGGGCAATGATCACGGCGGGGGCGGCCTCGCCGCTGCCGGCGGCCGCCGCCATCGGGCTGATGGCTACCGCGGCCCGCACGGATCACAAGGGCCACGGCTTTTTCATCTTCAAGAACGGATGGGAGTACGTGGGCGTGGTGGGAGCCGTCTCGGCGGTCATCGCGGCCCTGGGGCCCGGACGCTTCTCCGTCGACCACCTGATCGGACAGAAGCGCTCGGGCTTGAAGTGGGCGCTGGTGGCGGCCGTTTTCGGGGTGACGAACGCCGCCCTGCTGCTGGCGACCAGCTACCACCCGGCCCCCCCGGCCGAGCCCCCCAGCGCCTCCACGGAGGCGAACGACCAGGGGTCCTCCGATGGCGAGGCCGCGGCGGCGGCATCGCTCGAGTCTGCCGTCCCCGAGGCCGCGGAGCCGGCCTCCTCTGAGTCGGAGGCGTCTGCGCCAGTCGAAAGATAGGGCCAGTAGACGGATAGGGCCAGTAGACGGATAGGGCCAGTAGACGGATAGGGCCAGTAGACGGATAGGCCGGTCGACGGATAGGCCGGTCGAGGGATAGGACGGACGGAAGGAAGGCTGGCCGTGGCCGACGAGTCCGAAGGTGACCCGGTCGCCATTGACACGGGGGGGCGGGTGGTGCAGATCAGTCACCCGCAGAAGGTGCTGTTCAGTCAGGCGGGCCGCACCAAGCTGGACCTGGCCCGCTACTACCTGGCGGTAGAGCCAGCCCTGATGGCGGCCATGGGCGGCCGGCCGGTCCTGCTGCAGCGCTTCCCGCATGGCGCCGAGGGTTCCTCCTTTTTCCAGAAGCGGGTCCCGGAAAAGCGCCCGGACTGGCTGCAGACCACGATCGTGACAACCCCCAACGGGACCACCTCGCAGGCGCTGGTCGCCGCCGACCTGGCGCACGTGTTGTGGGCAGTCAACCTGGCCTGCCTGGGCTTTCACGTGTGGCCATACCACGCCGACGATCCCGAGCACGCCGACGAGCTGCGCATCGACCTCGACCCGACCCCCGGTGTCGACTTCGAGATGGTCAGGGAGGCCGCCCACGAGGTCGACCGGCTGCTCGGGGACGTTGGCTTGACCGGGTGGCCCAAGACGACCGGCAACCGGGGTATCCACGTGTATGTCCGGCTCCTGCCGCAATGGTCCTCGATCGACGTCCGGGCCGCGGCCGTGGCCGTGGGCCGCGAGCTGGAGCGGCGCCGGCCCGATCTGATGACCGCGGCCTGGTGGAAGGAAGAGCGGGGCCGGCGGGTGTTCGTCGACTTCAACCAGAACGCCCCGCACAAGACCGTCTTCGGGGCCTGGTCGGTCCGGGCCCGGCCCGGGGCGCAGGTATCGGCGCCGTTTCGGTGGGCCGAGCTGGGGGACATCCATCCGGATATCCTGACGATCGACTCGGTGGTCGAGCGCTACCGGGAGCAGGGCGACCCCTGGGGGGCCGCCGAGCCGCAGTCGCTTGAGCCCTTGATCGAGATGAGCCGGCGTGATGCGGCCAATGGTCTTCCCGATGCCCCCTGGCCGCCGGTCTACCCCAAGATGCCCGGGGAACCACCCCGGGTGGCGCCCAGCCGGGCGCGGAAGACCACCTAGACAGCCCACCGACCGGGGGCCAGGAAGGCCCGGGCGCTGGCCGCGCAGCTGGCAGAGCGGTGGCCCACGCTGGCGGGGCGCTGGCCCCCCCGGGGGCCACGCCGGACCTGATGGCCGGCCTGGTAGGGATCCCGGCGCGAACCGAGGACCCCGGGCCGGTCCGATCGAGGGCGTTGACCCCCAAAGTCACCCGGAGGCCACACCTTTCATACTATTTCATAGCATTTGCGACAGGTTTCTGGGCGCGTTTCGGATTCTTGGCGCGGTAATTGAACCTGCTGTGTCGTCCCTGTCACCAAGAATCCAGATGTCACCAAGAAACCTCAGCGCGGGCTGACGATCGGCAGAACTGACCCGGGCTGGCCGGCGGCTGAGTCCTGCTCGGCCCGGGACCGGAGCCGGCGGTCGGCGAACCAGGGCCGCAAGCGCACCCGGACCGGAGGCAGGTGCCCGTAGATGAGCACTCCCTGGCCGGGCGGGACGCGCCGCAGCTCATCGGTCGGTGCCAGCCGGCGGAAGGCAACCGCGCTGGACCGGGATCGCCGGCCATCTCGCAGGTCGTGGGTCATGGTCTCCTCGCGCACGGCCGCCTCCCCGGCGAGACCCGACAGCAGATCGAGGGTGGTCAGGTCGGACACGCCCGAGAGCAGCAGCTTGGCCCGGTGGTTGTTGGCGATGGTGCGGGCGCGCTCGTTGCCGTAGCGGGTCGCGAGCTGGGCCAGGTCCTGGCAGACGGTGACCAGTTGCAGGCCCAGGCCGGCGCCGGTTGACGCCAGGGTGTCCAGGTCTCGCACCGGGGCGATGTTGGCCGCCTCGTCGAGGACCAGCAGGAGCGGAGGATGGAGGGGGCCACCGGTGGCGCTGACCCTTTCGATGGCGGCCGCCACCGCGGAGGCCACCAGCGCGGCGAAAAGCCCCTGCACCCGGTGCTGTTCGTGGCTGGGTCCGCACAGGTAAAGGGTGCCCCCCTCCCGAAGGAGCAACGTGAGGTCGATGTCGCTGATCGCGGTCGACGCCGAGACCACGGGGTCCTCGAAAGGGGCCAGTACGGTTTCGAGAGTGGTGACAACCGAGCTCAGGATGCGCGGGTCGCGAGCCTGGCAAGCCGCCAGCGCGATCGCGCCCGCATCCTCGCCGGCCATCTCGAGCAGCCGCCCCGGTTCGTCGAATTCGCCGGTGTTCGTCCATCGGACGACGTCCTCCATCGTCAGCCCGCCTCGATCGGCCGCCAGAAGCAGGGGCGCAAGCTGCTTGCCGGCAGCCGCGTACCAAAAGGCGGCGTCGGCCAGGCCTGGAGCGTGCCGGGGTCGCTTCGACCAGCCACCCCGCCATCCGTTGCGCAGCAGACCAGTCCCGGCACTCCGCCACCGGTGACCATCCCGCCACCTCCCGCAGTCCAGACGTGCGGGTGGGATCGAACACCCAGCACGGACCCTGGTGCGACCGCCAGCCCAGGGTGGTGGCCGCGAGGTCATCCTTGACCGACGTCGCAATCACCGGGCCGGACCACTCCAGCATGGCGGGCACGGCCAGACCGCTGGTCTTGCCCGACTGGGTTGGCCCCACCACCAGCACCGAATGACGAGCCTCGGTCGCGAGCAGGGCGCCCCGGGTGACCCAGCCGGGGCCGGCCCTCCGGCCGAGCAACAGCCGGGACCGGCGGGCCGGGCCACGGACCCGCAAGCTGCTCACGTCCCGACTGCCGGCCCACCGGGCCCCGCCGGCCCACCTGGACCCACCCGCCCACCGGGGACCGCCGGCCCACTTCCCGCCGCGCCCCCCACCAGCCCGAATCGCCAGCCGATGCCCGCCCCCGGCCCCCGCACCAGCCCCGACCCCGACCCCGACCCCGGCCCCGGCCCCGGCCGGTCGACGGTCCCATCGGCCCGAGCTCCAGCCGGCCGTCGGTCCCGGCGCCGGCCATCGGCGCCAGCCCCAGCAGGCCACCGCGGCCGCACCCACCAGCCCGAGAAGCACGACCGCCCCGCAGGCGTAGAACCCCCACGATCCGGGCAGGTCGGCCCGCATCGCCGGCGGCCAGGCCAGGCGGGGGTTCCCCGGGTGAGCGGGAAGCCGGTCCACCACACCCGCCAGACCCAGCAAGGACAGCCCCAGCCAGCGCCCAGCTGACAGCCGCGCCGCCAGCTGGCCGGAGAGCCACACCCAGGCCCCGACGGCCAGCGCCGGAGCCGCAGTCACGGTCGCGAGCAGCAGCAGCCGATCGGTCGGCTGGCTCCCGCTGGCCGCGGCCGGCCGGTGTGTTCATGTCGGGCTCTCTCGCATGGCTGCGTCGGTGTCGACCAGCCCCGCCTCCATCCGCCCGACGCGATGTTCGACCAGGAACGAGTGGTCGGCCACCTTCCAAAGCGCCACCCCCTGAGGCAGTCGGGTCACCAGGTCCCGCTCGGTCGCGGTCAGCCGGAGCAGCTGACGCGCCGTTTCCGCCTCCGATGGCGACTGACCAAAGATGACCCTGGTCTCGGTGTCGGCCAGCAGTCCCTCGGCCAGGCGTTGCTGGGTCGAACCGGCCGCGCCCGCGGCCTGCAAGTCGGAAAGCCGATGGACAACCGCCACGTTGGCCACGCCCATGGCGCGAGCCAGCTTGAACGTGGCCTGCAGCCAACGGGCGGTGGCCAGATCGTGCAACACCGCCCATGCCTCGTCGACCACGATCAGCCGTTTGGGTCCACGACCTCCGGCCAATAACGCCTGCAGCCACCCGGTCGCGCAGGTCATCAGCACCGCCAGCGCCGGAGACGCAAACACGGCCGAGAGGTCGAGAGCGATCACCGGGGCATCGAGGCCCAATCCCGGCGAGGTGGGGCCATCGAACATTCCCGCCAGGTCGCCTTCAACCAGCCGGCGCAGCTCCAACGCCACCAGACGGCCATCGTGCGCCAGGCCTGCGGCGTCGGTTCGCACCGTGGCCGCCAGCGCCGGGTCGGGGTCGAGCAGAGCCGCTACCAGGCGGGGCAGGGTGAGTTGAGCGGCCCGGGCCGCATCCGCCCGAACGGCCAGCTCCACGGCGGTCCGTTCCGGTGGCGAGAGGGCCCGTCCCAGCGATGATGCCGCCAATGAGCAGGCCAGCTCGGCCCGACGACGAAGCGTGGCGTCCCCCGGGCTGGTGGCGACCAGGCTGGTCCCAGCGGTCGCACCCGTCCGGGCCGCCTCGTCGGCGCCGGCCGCACCTCCAACCGGCAGGTCGAGCGGATTGAGGCGGATCGATCCCCCGGGAGCCAGTCGCAGCGGCGTCCCCCCGGAGGCGGTTGCCAGGGCGGCGTACTCGCCCTTGGGATCCACGATCCACGCCTGGCGGCCCCAGGCCACCTGCCGCCACACCAGCGTCTTGACAAAGGTGGATTTGCCCCGGCCCACCTGACCCAGGACGATCGCGTTCGGATTGGTCACCACGCCCTGCCGGTACAGATCCCAGGGATCGAAGCAGAACGCTCCCCCGAGGAGGTCCCGACCGATCAGCGGGCCGCGAGCGCCGATGCCACCCCCGGCCACGAACGGATACACGGATTGCAGGTGCGCAGTGGTGGCACGGTGCGCTGGAGGCGGCTTCACCGGTCGGCAACCCGGGCTAGCGGGCCGGCCAGAAACTCGACGCCGGAAACTCGACAACCGAAAGAGCACGTCGCAGGCTCAAACGGCGCGGCGAGTTTCCGGCGTCGAGTTCGCAGACGGCCCACTAGGCCAACCCGCGTGCCAGCGGGAGCGTCCAGGTAAAGGCCTCGGACTGGCGACCGTAGAGCCGGCGCAGCTCCAGGTGCGCTCGCTCCGCGGCTTGCTCGGTCTCCAGACAGGCCGCCGCGAGGCTCTCGCGGTCCGCGGCGGTGACGGTCACATACCCCGAGAAACGGTAGTCGGCGTGGCCGTCCGCCAGCTCGGACTCGCGGCGGATCACTCCTTCGGCTTCGCGGCGTCGCCTGGCGCTCGGCAGGAACCCCGCCCGGCTACGCAACTCGTCGTCGGCCACGTCGGCGGCCCGTGCTGCTCGCACCTCCCGGGCCGCCCGCTCCGGGGGGACGGGAGCCATGATGACCGACACGGCGCGACGGCCGTCGTCCAAGAGCAGGGGGGTCAAGAAGTCCGGCGTGACGTCGACCCGGGGCCACTCGGCGATCCAAAAGGTGGCATGCCAGGCGCCGTCCGACCGCAGCGCAGCCCAGGCCTCGTCCGAGGCCATCGGCCACGGGCTGCTCCGGCACCGTCCCGGATCCTCCAGTCGCTCGTGGCCGCGGGAATCCGCCAGCAAACCCCGAAGGTCGGCGAGCCGCAAAGGCGGCCCGGCGCGCAGATCGGCGTTTCGGAGCTGGCCGTCCAGCAAGCGGACCTCCCGCCGCAAGTCGTCCAGACCCCTCCGGGCCGGCGAGCCGGGCCGCTGGGCACCCCCAACTGCCAGCACCATCCAGGCCCGGTGCCCTTGCGTGGCCAGCCCGGCATCGGCGACGAGCTCCTGGTAGCTCTGGCGAGCGAGGGCAGGCCCGCCAGGCTCGGGTGCGCCCAGGAGACCGACGACCTCTCCGTGGGTCGGATCACTGATCGCGTACCTCTGCGCTCTGCCCCCGGCCCCTTCGGGTGCGCTCACATGGAGCCACTGGATCCGGCGCAGGGGAGTTCCGGGACGGGCCAGGGCCCCGAGCACGGCCCGCCAGGCCTCCAGCTGACCGACCTGCTGGTCAGGATCGAGCAGAACAAACGAACGCCCCTGCACCGGCACGACGGCGGCCCAGGTCCCGAAGCGGCGGTCCCGGACCAACCCGAGAGGATCCCGACCTGGACCCCCGTCCACCTCGAGCAGGCTGATGCCCGCCGGGGCGGTGTCACGAACCGCCCGGGTGCCGGCCGACCCCTGGTCGGCAATCCTGGCCACGGGGCTCCGGCCAGCCAGCGGGTGCGGAACCAGTACGGCCCCGGACCTTCGCCGACGGATCCAGCCCGCTGCGATCGGCACCCAGACCACCAGGGGCTGCCCGGCCCGGGGCCAGAGCGCCGCCACCCCGGCGGTGATCATGGTGACCGCGGCAAGACCCGTTCCTGCCGGCGCAGGCACCGCCTGGCTGATGAGGAGCGCCCCGGCCACCCCGCCCAACAGGCTGGCCAGTTGCCCGGTCTGCAGTCCCAGCAGAACACCTCTCCGCTCGAGCGGAGGAAAGCTGTACCGCCGTTCGCCCTCAGCCACCGGCTGTCCCTGTGGACGTGTCCGGCGGATAGTCCGCCTGCCGTTCTCCGACCCGTTGCGAGGCTACTGCGGTGGCTGAAGGGGGCCGGGCGGCGCTGGCTTTCGACGCCAGGACGAGGCCGACGACCGGATGGGTGGGGCCGGCCGCCGCCGTCGTGGCCGCCCGACCGGCGACCCGGAGGGGGCGCCGGGCCATGCCCTCCAGATGGGCGATGGCGCCCGCCTCCACGATGGGAGCGAGGCGCAGGACACAGAAGGGGGCGAAGCCGGCGATCAGGAGGATCGCCGAGCCAATCACGGCGTTGTCCGTGGACGGCCCACCGTGGAGGGCGGCGACCCCCAGAGTCAGGGTGGCGACGATGACGAACTTGGACAGGATGAGAGCGGCCAGCAACTCGACCGTCCGTCTGGCGATGACCGTCGTCGCCGGCCACACGTAACAGGCCAGCGCCAGCGGCATGAAAAAGACGGCCACGTAGATGGCTGCCGCTCTGACGACCAGCTCCAGCCACAGCAGTACCGAGCCGATGATCAACAAGGTCGCGATCAAGGCGGCGACCAACGGCGGAGCTCCGGGCATCACCATGGCCGTCGACAGACCCCGGAGGCTGCCGCCCAGGGTGGCATCGGGGTTGCCGACGATGGCCCGGCACAGTTCGTCAGTGCCCGCCATGGCCAGCTGGGTGAACTGAGCGCCGGACAGCCCGACGAGCACCGCAACCGGCAGGCCCACGCCCCAGACCCGGGCCAGCCGGCGCAGATCCTGCCGGAGGACCGGGCCAATGGTGGCTGCCAGGAGCAAAGGCAATACGACCAGCTCGACCAGCTGGAGCATGACCGTGGACCGCTCGAGAAACCACGGTTGGCTGAGGTCCACCTGCCCGGATGTGACAACCAGCTGGATGACGTGGTCGACGAGCCAGGCCGCCGCGGAAACCAGCCCGCTGGTCACTGCGCCGAGGATCGCCTGGGCTGCGTCGTGGGCCAGGGAGGTGGCCACCGAGGACGTGCCCCCGCAGGTCACGAACGGAACGCACAGGGCACCTGCCCCAGTTGTCGGCGGCAGCATCAGCTGATTCCCGTGCCCTGGCCGAGGAAGAATCCGACGATGTGCGGGGCCCCGCCGATCAGGATGGCGGCCAGGGCGGAGACCATGACCCCGCGCCGGCCGTTGTACGCCTGCTGGTAGTTCTGCGAGTAGTGACCGAACGCCCGGATTCGGTCGTGAAACTACACGCAGAAAGGTCCTGGTAGATAGCGGATTGGACCCAGCCAAGGGCAGAGCGGGAGCCGGCGGTCGCCGCTAACCAGATGTAGCCCTCCTACCAAAGTGTCGGGCAAGAAGAAGTTTGTGACAGCCCGCTTCGTGCGCAACGGGCTCCTCGCAGACGCCTGCTGTCCGCGGGGCGTTCTCGGCGACCAAAAGCTCCGGGGGACCCATCCGCGTATGTGGCGGCGGCAGGCCCGTTGCAAGCCTCCTTGCGCTGGTCGTCGAACGTCAGGGCACGCCAGTGACCGGCGGGCTCGGCGGCCGGAGATGCGCCCGTCTGCGGCTTGGAGAGCGGCTTCTTCATGCCCCACCGGAGGACTGCGCACCCCCACGGCCCGCCGACAATCGAATCAACCGACCAGCCGTACGGGCCACGACTCGGTCTGCCGGCCGCCGCTGGCTATTGGCACGGTCCCATGCACCTCGACCTGAGCCTTCCGGCGCATACCGTGGCACTCGGGGCAGCTCGCCCCGACCCGGCCCCCTGTCTGCTTACCCTTGCCGAAGCAAGTCTCGCAGCTGGTCCAACCGGTAACGGTCACACGAATATCGAGGGCAGCCAGCACCTGCTGCTGGGCGGTGACGTCGCCCCTCCCCAAGAGAGCTTCGGCAGACTCGGCAGCGATCTTGGTGAGCAGGTCACCTCTGGAGCGGCGGTCGGCGGCGTCGGTCGCCCAGGCCGCCACCTTCGCTCTTTGTGCCCTGGCCTCTTGGATCTGGTCAGCGAGGTCCTTGCCGGCCGCGACGGCGATCTTGGGGTCGACGCCGGCAGCCAGCGCCTTGGACAGCTTCTCTCCGGCAGCCTTCTCCAGGCGGGCGATCTTGTGGTCCAAGGCAGTCAGGTCCTCGGCGCTCACCTCCTGGCTTGCGGCGGCCAACTCAGCCTGGTCCTCGGCGAAGGCGAGAAGCAGTTCGGGATCGGAGAGCGCGTTGGCGACGGCTGACCACACCAGATCTTCCAGGTCGCTGGCATGGACCTGATGGCATCTGCAGACCTCCTGGTGCTCGCTTACCCGAGCAACGCCCTTCGTAGCGCAGCGGTATTGACGGCGCCCAGTGGCATTCACGAAGCCCCACATCAGCTTCCCGCAAGGGGATGTCACCCTATGCGAGAGGAGCCACGGCTCCCGGATCTGCTTGCGGGACCAGCTCCGCTCCCTGACGACCACCTTAAGCGCCTCGTGCCGCTCGGGGCTGAAGATGGGATCCACAGCGATCTCGATGGGCGGCCCGAGGACCTCGCGGCGCTGCCGGTGGTCGGTCCGGCGGTACACCCACGTGCCCGACAGGCAGGCGGTATCGCGCACCAACTTCCACAGCGAGTCGGCTCGCCACAGGTTGCCCTCACGGGTCCTCATCCCGGCCGCGTTCAGCTCGCGGGCGGTGGCCAGGCTCGACATGCGCCGGTCGATTAAGCACTCGGCGATTCGCTTCCAGACGGCAACCTCCTTGGGGTTGTGCGCCGTTGTCTTGTGCCTACCGTCCTTAGCCGGGACCACTATCCAACCGAAAGGCGCATCTCCCACTGGCCACCAGCCGGCGTGGGCCGTGGCGTTCATACCATCGGTCGTACGAGCCCTGATGCGCTCACGCTCCCACTCGGCGATCGAGAGCATGAAGTTCCGCTGGAGGCGACCCTCTGGCGTGTCGTCGATGTGCTCGGTGATCGAGACGAACTTGACTCCGAGGTCTTCGAGTTCTCCGATCAAAGCAACACCGTGACGGAAGTTCCGGCCGAAGCGGTCGATCTTCTCGACGATCACGGCGTCGATCATCCCGGCCCGGCAGTCTGCCATCAGCCGGTCCAGATCCGGTCTGTTGGCGTACTTGCCCGAGACACCACCGTCCACGTATACACCTACGGCATCCCAGCCCCGACCCTCGGCGTAGCGCTCGCCCTTCTCGATCTGGGTCGAAATCGACGAGCCGCGCACCTGTTCGGCGGTCGACACCCGGGCGCAGATCGCCGCCCGGACCATTACCTTCGGGCTAGTACTTTTCATCCTGAATGGTCACCTCAGACGAACCGGGGACGTCACCTCCGGCAGGGTCGTCTCTTATCTTGCCAGCGGTTTCACCTCGACCGCTCCCGCGCAGTTCTGCCAGAGCCGAGCTCACAGCCGCTCGGACGGAGGGGTCGATGGATCGCGTCCATCGCACTGAGATGATCTCGACCGCGGCCATCGAGCGTCCTTTGCCGGCAAGAGCTATGCGGCTCGACATGAACTTGGTGACGAAACTCGATCTCGGGGGCGTCCAACTATGGGTTGGATAACAGATACGCGCTTCATCATCGTCCACAGACCGCGACTCGCAGTTGGGGATCGGTCGGGGTTAGCAGGCGGCTCGGTCACACCTGTCCTTGGGGCCATCCTCCCGACCGACCTCGACTCACTCATCGCCCCACCCCCAAGGACCATGCCACCGCGACGCCCTTGACGGGGCGGACACCGTCGACGGCGTTGGCTGATGGCGACACGTATGGCGCCAAGGGAGCGCCCGGTGAGCTTGGACGCCTCTGTGGTGCTCGCCAGAGCCTGTCCAGCGAAGGACATGGCTGTGATTCCACGACGCGGCTGCGCCCGTTGGCTGTGGACGGTGCGGTCATGCCAGGTGGACCGATTCTGGTAGGGCTTCGGTATCGGTCGAAATTCCGGGGAACGGATCACTTCTGGCCAGCATTCTGGTGTTGGTGTCGAAGAGGTCTTGTTCGTGGCTGGTGATGCGGTGGGTGACGATGAAGGTGCGGTCGGCGCCTACCCGCCATAGTGCTTCGCCGCGGGTGAGGGTGAGGAGTTCTTGGCCTTCGGTGGTGGTGAGGCCGAGGGCGTCGACGGTGTGGGGGATCTGGTCGGGTTGTTGTGCGTAGATGACTTTGGTGGAGCAGTCCCGTAGCAGTCCGAGGGCCAGGTTGCGGGATTGGCTGTTGGCGTCGCCGACGGCGTCGAGGTCGGTGAGGGCGTGGATGATCATGAGGTTGGAGATGCCGAGGGCGCGGGCTAGTTTCCATTGGGCTTGCATGCGGGCCAGGAGGGATGGTTCTTTGAGGGTGCGCCAGGCTTCGTCGTAGACGATGTAGCGCTGGGGGCTGCGGGGGTCTTGGAGGGCGGCTTCCATCCAGCTGGAGGCGCAGGTGACGACCAGGGCGATGAGCTGGTCGGAGCCGGAGATGCGGGACAGGTCGAGGCTGACCATGGGCGAGTGGGGGTCGAAGCGGGCGGTGGAGGGCCCGTCGAAGAGGCCGGCGAGGTCGCCGTCGATGAGCCGGTTGAGGGCGTGGGCGGCGGCGCGGCCGTCTTGTTCGAGTTGGGCCCGGGTGGAGCCGGGCACATCGGCGGGGGGCTGGTGCAGGTCGCTGGTGACATGGGGGAGGGTGGGCTGGCCGCCGGTGCGGGCGGTGGCGGTGTCGAGGGCGGCGAAGAGGGCGGTGAGCTCGACGGAGTGCAGGGGGCGGCCGAGGGCGGTTTGGGTGATGGCCCGGAGCAGGTCTTGGCGGCGGCCGCGGACGATCCCGGCCCACAGCTGGTCGGTCATGGTCTCGGCGGTGCCGTCGGCGGAGACCCAGCTGTCGGGTCGGACGCCTTGGTCGAGGGGGTTGAGTCGGGTGGGCATGCCCCGCCCGAGTTCGATGGCTTGCCCGCCGACGGCGCGGGCCACGACGGTCCATTCTCCTTTGGGGTCGCCGGGAACATAGACCCGGCGGTCGAAGGGGATGGATCGGGTGGTGAAGCTTTTGGCGAAGGTGGATTTGCCGGTGCCGAGGTTGCCGGCGACGAGCATGTTGGGGTTGGTGAGAACGCCTTTCTGGTAGAGGACGAACGGGTCGTAGACGAATGCCGACCCGGAGTAGCTGTCGGTGCCGATGCGGATGCCGTCCGATCCGAGGCCGGCTTCGGCCAGGAAGGGGTAGATGCCGCCCAGGTGATCGCTGGTGGCCCGGTGGGGTTGCACTTTGAGCGACCGGTAGCTGCGCAGGGCGTGGGGGCGGCGCTCGCCGCCGGGGGCGATGGTCTTGTCGGTGCGGTTGTCCTCGCTGGCCGCCTGGCGGGCCTGGCGGTCGGCCTCCAGGCGGGCGTTGCGGGCTTGGGTTTGGAGTTGGCGGACCTGCCGGGCCGCCGCTTTCCGCTCCGGGCGGGACAGCCCGGCGGGGGTGTAGAGGGCGGCGCTGTGGGTCCGGCTGTCGGGGTCGGCCCGGCCGGGGTCAACCACGCCGGTCCCGTTTCCGTGGTGGTCGTCTCGGTCGTTGCCGGGGCCGGTCTGAATATCGCCGAGGTCATGTTCGCGGTGGCCGGCCGCTTCGGCGGAGGCGGGACTCGGCGCCGCCTGTGGGGCGGCGGGGCATCGTGGTCGGACGCGGGGCCGGTGGCGGCGTCGCCGAGCGAGTTCGGGGCCGGAATGTCTTGGCCGGCCTCGAGACTGTTTTCGGCGGTGGCGGGCCAGAGGCGGGCGGGGTCGCCGTCGGGTTTGTTGGTGGCGAGGACGACCACGACGGCCACAGGCGACGGCCGAGCGGGAGGTTCACTGGAGGCCGGGAGGTGAACGGGGCCGGAGGGGGGGTGGGGGGCGCGTCGGGAGAACATGAGCGGGCCTTTGGCTAGTTGGGGCGGCGGGCGAAGGGGAGGGCGCCGAGGGTGAAGGCTTGGCTTTGGGCGCCGTAGAGGATTCGCAGTTCGCAGTGGGCTTTGTGGGCGGCGGTGGTGATGACCGCTACGGCGTCGGTGAGCTCGTCGTGGGTGGCGGCGGTGACGGTGATGAAGCCGGAGTATTCGCAGTCGGCGTGTCCGGCGGCGAGGGACTGGTCGCGCTGGAGAACGTCTTGGTGGGCGAGGCGGTCGGCGGCCCGGGCCACTTGGCCGATGCGGGCTTTCTGTTCGGCGTCGGTGATGTGCTCGGTGATTTCCCGTTGGATGTGGGCTTGGGCGATGTGGGCGGGCAGGGGGGTGATGATGAGGGAGAGGTGTTTGCGTACCGCGTTACCGGTGCGGTCGTGGGCGAACACGACGGGGTGGAGGAAGTCGCAGCGCTGTTCGGTGCGGGGCCATTCGGAGATCCACAGGGTGGTGGAGTAGCCGCTGTCGTGGCGGATGTGGTCCCAGTGTTCGTCGACGGCGACGGGCCCGGCGCCGGCCGGGGTGGGGGCGGGGGCGTCGCTGCGGGTTTGCTGGTCGGGGTCGTAGGCGTGGCGGACGAGGGCGGCCAGTTGGGCTTGGTCGAGCCAGTTGGCGACTCGCAGTTCGGCGGCGCGCAGGGTGTGTTCGAGGGCGGCCATGTCGGCGCGCATGACCGCAGCGGCGCCTTTTAGTCCTCGGCCTTGGGCGGTGATGGTGCGGCGGCTGGCCCGCATGTCGACGGAGATGGCGATGCGGGTGTGGTGGATGCTGGAGCCTTCTTTGGCGGTGTCGAGGAGGGTTTGGTATTCGGTGGCGGCCCAGCTGTTGTCGTGGTGGCCGTGGCTGTCCCACCATCCGGTGACGCCGGTGCCGGGGTCGGGGACGGTGGTTTCGAGTATCTGGATGGTGGTGGCCGATCCGGTGGCGGCCAGGGCGGCGATGACGTCGGCCCAGCCTCGGGTGCGGGCGTGCTGGGTGGCGGGGGCCAGCAGGAGGTAGGCGGGGTGGGTGACGGTGACGACGGCGGTGAGGGTTTGGCGGTGGGGGTCGTGTACCAGGCAGGCCCCGGAGATGGGGTCGTTGTAGACCCGCAGCCGGGCGGTGTCGCCGGGTAGGGCCAGGGTGCCGGCCGGGCGGGGCCCGGTGATGGCGGCCCGGTAGGCGGTCTGTCCGGTGGCGAGCCGGGCGCTGTAGTGCAGGGCGGGTGGTAGCCATTCGACGAGCACTCGGCCTCGGAGTCGGATGTAGGCGGTGGCGGCCAGGGGTACCCAGGCGACGGCGGCGGCCAGCACGCCGGGGATGCCGGCGCTGAGCAGGGCGGCCAGGACGATCAGGAGGGCGGCGCCGAGGACCGCGCAGCGGCTGGCGGACAGGCCGAGGATCAGACCGCGGGCGGAGCGGGCCGGCAGCCGGGTGGTGGGGGTGGTCGGGGTGGGGACGCTGGTCATGGCTGGCCGTTGGCGGCGGTGGCCGCAGTGGCGGCGGCTTTCCGGGCGGCTTGGGCGGCCGCGGTGGCGGCGGCAGCCGCCCCGGCGGCGGGTCCGGCCGCGGATGCCGCCCCGGCGCTGGATCCGGCTCCGCGCTGGTTCCGGCGGCGGATGTTTTTGGTTGGCCGGAGGCGGCGACGTTGCTGTTGTTGGCCCCGTTGCCGCTGCCGTTGCTGTTGCTGCCACCGCCGGCGCTGCCTCCTTCCCCTGGGGAGCCGAGGTGTCTGGCCAGTTTTTGGGGGGAGGCCATGCCGGCGGCTTTGGCCGCGCCGGCGGTGACGTTTTGGGATTGGGCGTGGAGGTGCTCGAAGTGGGCGCCGGCGAAGTGGACGGTCTTGAGGGCCATCCAGGGGGCGAGTCCGGCCATGGCCAGGGTGAGGGCGCCGATGGCGATGTTGGTGACTCGCTGGCCGGGGCTGGGGTGGGCGGGTTCGCCGAGGCCGCCGATGAGGATGCCGTAGCCGATGATGAAGATGAAGATCAGGATCAGTTTGGACAGGATGAGGGCCAGGGTGGATTCGATCCAGCGGCGAACCCAGTTGCTGGTGAGCCGGCTGGTGCCGCCGGCGAAGGCCAGGGGGGCGAACACGGCGGCGATGATGATGAGCAGTTTGCGGACCATGAGGGCGGCCCAGACGATGACCACGCAGATCAGCACGAGGAGGGCGAAGAGGAGGGTGGCGGCCGGGTTGGTGAAGGTGGCGGCCACCCCGGCGCCGAGGAGGGCTTTGCCGAGCTGGTTCATGTTCTGGCCGAGCGCCACTTGGAGGACTCCGTTGGAGAGGGCGTCGACGGCGTCGAGGAGCGCCACGGTGACGGAGATGGCGATGGTGGTGCCGAGGAAGGCGACGACCAGTCCGGAGAGGGCTTTGGTGATGGCCGCGGCCGTCTTGGCGGACCACGGAGGCGATGAGCTCGACGAGGAACAGGGCGAAGGCCACGAAGACGGCGATGCCGGCCACGAGGCCGAGGTAGACCCCGAAGGTGTGGGCGCCGGGTCCGGAGTTGAGGGCCACGACCGAAGCCCCTGAGATTTGGCCCCACAGCCAGGTGGTGGCACCGTCGGCGGCGCCGGCGAAGTCTTTGGCGATGGTGTTGAAGATGTCGCCGGCTACCGAGGAGGCGGCGCCGGAGAGGGCGGTCGTGGTCGAGTGGGCGGCGAGGCCGACGCAGGCGAGCGGGTTGGCGAAGGGGGGCACCCCGCAGGAGGTGACGAGCGAGGTGGGTACGGGCATCAGGCCACCTCGGTCCAGTTGGCGACGGCCACGGCCCCGTAGCCGGGGTGGTGCAGGGCGGTGCCGAGCATGAGCGACAGCGAGAACAGGTGGCGGGCGGGCGGGTGGCCGGGGGCGGTGACGGTGAGGGTGCCGGTGATGTCGATGACCGTGAGGAGGGGGTCGGTGGGCTGCCAGCCTTGGGCGATCTGGCTGGTCCAGGCGGGGTCGACCGAGGTGGTGAGGCCGGTGACGGTTTGGCTGGCGCCGCTGGTGGGCGACGGCCAGTCGGCGGCGGCCGGTATGGGGGTGGGTTGGGCGCCGGGGAGGCCGGCGTAGGCCAGGCTGCCGATGAGGGATTTCTGGCCGGCGGCGGCGGGTACGCCGGGGAGGGTGTCGGCGGCGGCTTCGGACTCGGTCCAGGCCAGCAGGGCGGTGCGGGTTTGGGTGGCGTAGCGGGTGTCGAGCAGTTCGGTGATGAAGGCCTGGGCGTAGGCGGTGGGGTCGCCTCGCTCGGCGCTGGGAACGGCCGGGTAGGTGCGGGTGGTGGCGGGGGCGGGGACGGTGATGGTTTCGGCTTTGGCGATGCTGGCCGGGTTTTGGGCCTCGGCGATCTGGGCGTCGATCTGGGTCTGGGTTGGGGTGGGGGCCGAGCGGACTTGGCCGGCGGGGCCGGGCCCGGCGGCCACGGTGGTGGTGGCGGCCGCATGGGCGGGAGCGCGGCCGGCGGGACGGCGGGGGTGGGCGTGGCCGCCGCTGACCGCCGCGACGACCACGATGGCGGCGACGGTGAGGGCGACCGCGGCGGCGGCCGTCTTTTGTTTGGGGGTCCACAGGTCCCATCTGGTCATGGTGGGGGCGGTCCTTTCTGGTGGCTGGGCGGCGCGCTCGTCGGGGGGTGGCGGCCTGGGCGGGGAGCTCAGATGGCGGCGCCGGTGTTGGAGAAGAAGGTGATGAGGGCGTCGGCGCCGCCGATGAGGAAGGCGGCGCAGATGGAGATGATCAGGCCGCTCTTGCCGGTCTGGGCGAAGCGGGAGTTGCCGTGGTGGGAGCCGACCCCCCAGGCGACGGCGGAGCAGACCATTCCGGCCAGGCTGGCGATGATGGCGATGGTGATCAGCCCGCCGACCAGGCTTTGCAGCTGGGAGATGCCGGGGATGCTGTTGTTGGGGTGGACGCCGGGGTCGGTGGCGAGCGAACACCGGCGGCGACGAGGTGGTAGGTGAGGGACGGCATGTGGCGGGTTCCTTTCTGAGGTGGAGGCGGCGGAGTGGTCTGCACTGGTGGTGACGGGCCGGAGGTCACTGTTGGCCAGGTCTGCCTCAACGGCTGGGGGGTCAGGCGATGTGGCGTATGCCCGACAGTCCGCCTGCGACCAGGGAGCTGTAGGTCTGGACGATGATCCCGAGCTGGGTGTCGGCGGCGGCGGCGACGAGCCCGTAGCCGATGTACATGGCCACGTGTCCCGGCTGGGCGAGGGTGCCGTCGGAGCCGGGTACCAGGATGAGGTCGCCGGGCGAGATGGTCGTCTCGGTGGCGGCGGTGCCGGCGTCGATCTCGGTTTCGCTGGTGCGGGGGATGGTGTAGCCGGCGGCGGCCCAGGCCGCGGTGACCAGCCCGGAGCAGTCGTAGCCGACGGGGCCGTTGCCGCCCCATACGTAGGGGCCGCCGACTTTGGACAGGGCGAAGGTGATGGCGACCGTCTCGGCCGGGGTGGCGTCGGCGGGGATCTGGTAGCCGGCGGGGATGCCGCCGCCGGGTTGGGCGGGGATGGGGTCGGCTTGGGTGCCGCAGCCGGCCTGGGTGGCCTGCCCGTTGATGTCGGTGACGATCGCCGAGGCCAGGCGATAGTGGGCCTGGTAGTTGCCTCCGACGACGTTGGAGTATCCGTTGGAGGGACCGGGGGTGCCGGTGAACTGGGAGGCTTGCACGGTCTGGGCGGCCACCCAGGGGGCCATGTTCTGCCAGCCGGCTACCGCCTCGAGACGGGTGAGGAACAGGCTGGTGGCGCTGGCCGGGTCGGCACGTTGGGCGCTGGTGCCCCATCCGGGGTCCTGTTGGAACAGGCCGATGTGGTCGCCGTTGACGGCACCGTCGTCGAGGCCCGATTCGGTGTAGGCCACCATGACGGCGATGACCGCGCCGGCGTCGCCGACTCCGGCCGCGTCGGCCCCCGCGACGATGGTGGCGGCGTTGGCTTGCGCCGATGGGGACAGCCCGACGTCTCCGCCGGGACCCGATCCCGCCGCGCTGACGCAGGGATTGCTGGCGGTAGCGGTGGCGGCGTCGAGGGTGAGGGTGGCGGCCGGTCCGGTGATCGCTCCGCCGAGAATCACGACGATGAGCAGCACGCCGGCGATGACCAGGGCGCCGGTGGCGGCGACGGCCTTGGCCATTAGGCGGCCGGGTGGGCTGGTTCCGGTGTAGAGCCCAGGACGGCTTCGATGTGGACGGGCTGGTCGAGGGGATGTCGGGCGGCGGTGCGCTGGAGGCGGCGGCGGGACACTCGGGTCTGGGCCAGGACCAGACCGAGTTGGGGGTCGAGGCTGACGGCGTAGTAGCGCCACAGCGCGACCAGGTCGGCGGGCAGGTCCCGGGGGTTTCCGTTTTTGGCGGCCAGGACGATGAGGCTGTTGGTCACCCCGGCGACGGCGGTCTTGTCGGTGGGGCCGAAGATCAGGGCCCGGACGGCTTGGCGGGCCGGGCGGGGCAGGTGGGCCAGGACGGTGGTGATCCGGTCGACTCGGCTGACCGACGCGGACGGGGCCGCGAATCGCCGGATGGGTGTCGGCGAAGTCGGCGACCAGGGTGAGGCTGTCCTCGAGCACGGTCCGGGCGGCCGGGGTGAGCCATCCCGGGCCGACGGCTTGGAGCATCCAGTCGATGACCGGCCAGGCGGCCTGCTGGGGTGCGTCCCCGTAGTGGCCGGGCGGTAGCGGCGACCGCCTGCCGGCCAGAACGGCGACGACGGCCAGGGGGTGGCGGTCAGCACGTCGGGCAGTCGGTCGGCGAGGGCGACGGGGTCGTAGAGGAGGTACTGGCGGCGGGGGGCCAGGGTCCGGCTGCGCCAGGTTCGCCGGATCAGACCGGCCAGGTCCTCGACGGCGAGGTTTCCGGCCGCCACTCGCTGGGCGTGGGTGACGGCCACGGCCGCCATGAGCTCCCAGTGCTCGTGGCGCTGGGGGTGGGTGGCGGCGCTCCAGGTGTAGAAGTCGCGGTAGGCGGGGTGGGTGAGGATGGCATCGGTGCGGGCCGACCAGACCCCCCGGTGCCAGCGGTTGGTCAACCAGTGGTCGGGGATGTCGGGCAGGGGCCGGGCGCAGATGGCGGCCAGTTCGGCCAGGCCCGGCGGCGGTGACGGTGGGGTGGAGTAGGTGGGGCCGGGGGGGTGGTGAGGGTCGACAACGTGCACCTGCCTGTCGCTGGAAAAGAAGGACAGGGGTGACGGTGACGAACCGACCTTGCAGAACTGCTTGCACTACGGGCTGCAAAGGGCGGTTGTGCAACAGATTTTTGATCTCACCCGACGATCACATTCAGAGCGGGCAGTGCAACCCACTGGTAGTGGGATGCAAACCCGGTTGCACACCCCACTGTAAACGATATGTGGTGCTATCGCAATGCCTATCGGTGATATCCATAGCGGGTCGTGGGGGTGGGTGGCCAAGAGTGACCGTTGCCCTGTCAGGACCGGTGAGGACCCCGAGCGGGGACCGAGCAAGGAGTTGAGACCGGTGTCTTCGCCAGAGACGACGGTGACCGTCAGGCACATCTGCGGTCACCAGGAGGAACACGACCTGTCGGCGCGCCCGGCGGAGGAGCGGCGGGGCTTCGCCCGGCTGATGGCGCTGCTGCCCTGTAGCGCCTGCGTGGAGCGCGAGTCGCGGAGCTGCCCGCGAACCCCCCGGCGCAACCGGCGCCACCGCTCGGGGGATGCTCCGGAGGGGCAGGGGTGGGACTTCTTGTTCGAACCGGGACTGGGGTGCGGGCCGGAGATGGGACGGCCCGGTTGGAACGCCGAGCTGGACGTGCTGTTCGCCGAGAGCGAGGCGCTGCTGGCCTTTGACGTGAGCCCGGTGTACGACTTCGACCAGGCGTTCGCCGACGGGCTGACCCCGCTGGAGGCGCTGGAGGAGTGCCGCGGTGGCAGGGCGGCGCCGGGCGTCGGGCGCCGCCTTCTGGCTGGGGCGTCTGAGGGCAGCGTGACCCGGTGACCGTTACCGAGGCCGCCAGGGTCAGTCCCGGTGAGGCGCTGGCCCGCTGGGACGAGATGACCCGGCGGGCGTTTCCCCAGCCGATGTGGGTGGCCGGCGAGGTGGTACAGGTCCGGGGCTCGGGCTCGCACCTGTATCTCACGCTGGGCGACGAGGCCAGCCCGGCAGGGTCGAACGGGTCGGCCGGCCCGGCGGCGAGATGACGGCGGCCCGGATGACGGTCACGGCGCTGGGGATCGACGCCCGGCGGATCCGGGGCCGCCTGGCCGGGTGCGGGCTGGCGTTGGAGCGGGGGATGCGCGTCGAGGTGTACGGGCATCTGCGGGTGTGGGCCGGGACCGGCTCAGCCGAGTTGCGGGCCATCGATATCGACACCCGGGTGGGGGTGGGCCGAGCCGAGCAGGACCGCCGGCGGGCCATCACCGTGATCCGCCGGGCCGGGCTGTCCGAACGCCAGGCGAGGATGGGCACACCGCTGGCTCCCCTGCGGGTGGCGGTGATCAGCCCGGCCGGGCAGGGCTTGGAGGATTTCCGGGCCCGTCTGGATATGACGGCGTGGGCGTGGGATGTGCGGGTGTTGGTGACCCCGAGCGAGGGTGCCGACGCCGGGGAACGATTAGCCCGGGCGGTGCGGGCCGCGGGGTCGAGCCCGGACGTGGATGTGGTGGTGGTCACCCGGGGCGGGGGCAGCGCCAGCCTGGACGCCTACGACGACCGGGCGGTGATCATGGCCGTCGCCGACTGCCCGAAACCGGTGATGGTGGCGGTGGGTCATCACAGCGACCGTCCCCTGGCCGAGATGGTGGCCTGGCGGGCCGAGGCCACGCCGACCGCGGCGGCGGTGGCGTTGGACCGGATCCTGGCCGCCCAGCTGTCCGAGGTGGCGGCCGAAGCGGCCGGGCTGGTTGACGACGCCACCTGCTGCCTGTCTGGCCTGGCCGAGGAGCTGGAGCGCGGAATGGGGGGAGGCCCGCCTGGCCTTGCAGAGAGCGGCCCGCCCGACGGAGCCGGCCTGGCCCGGGTCGCCCGGGTCCAGAAAGAGCCGACCCCCTCTGCGGATGCCGCTGATAGCCGTGGCGGCGCTGGCGGCCGTGGTGGCGGTCTTGGTGGCGGTCCTGTTGTTGGCCGGTGTGTGGTGACATCGCCCGGAAAGCGGGTGGTGGCGGCCATCGACGGGCTGCGCCAGCACCGCCGCCGGGTGACGACCGGACCGGTGGCGGTGTCAGATCTGGCTCGTCTGGCCGGGGAAGGGGTGGAGCTGTATGTGACGGCCCGAGCCGGGCTGGAACGCAGTCGACCGCCCGAAAGGCAGGCCGTGCCCTTGCGGCCGGAGCGGTCCGTGCCCGGTGGCCGAGGCGTTGACCCGTATCGGTCAGGTCCGCGCCGGGGTGGCCGCCGGGCAGGTGACCCCCGCCCAGGTCGAGAGCGTGGGCCAGGAGATCACCGGGCTGTACCTGACCGCTCGGGGCCGGATCGAGGAGACCGCCGTCCAGCTACGACAAGCGAAAGGCAGGATCGGGTGAGCTACACCAGCTACGGGGACCGCGGCCGGGCGGAGCGCACACCCGGCTCGCACGACTTTGTGATCGTGGCCGGCCTGCTGGTCGCCGCCGCGGTGGCGGCCGGAACCCTGGTCGGCGCCGGGCTGCTCGACGGGCTGGTGTTGTCGGGTCGGGCACCGAGCCTGGCCCACCGGCGGTTGGCCAGCGTGGTGTCGGAGGTGGTGACCCACCCCGGGCGGCCCCTGGCGGCGTTCAGGGTGGACCGGCTCCGGCGATGCCTGGCTGTACTGGTCGACGGTGGCGGTCCTGGCCGGCCTGGCCGCGACGGTGGCGTGGCGGGTGTGGACGTGGGTGTCGCGCTGGGGGGCCAAAACCCATGACGGTTTCGCCACCGACGCCACCTTGCGCCGGACGCTGTCAGCCCGAGCGGCCCGGGCCAAGCGGGCCCAGACCCGCCCGGACCTGGCCGGACGGCGCCGCGCGGCCGACACCGAGTTCGGCTACCGGCTGGGCCGGGCGGTCACCGCCGGTCACCGCCAGCTTTGGGCGTCGTGGGAGTCGTCGATGTTGGTCATCGGCCCGCCTGGGTGCGGAAAAACGTTCCGGCTGCTGGTCCCGGCCTTGCTGGACCATCCCGGGCCCGGCCATCGTCACCTCGACCAAGGTCGACATCTACGAGGCCACCGCCAAATCCCGCCAGGCCAGAGGAAGACCGGTGTGGGTGCTCGACCCCGAAGACATGGCGCCCGCCGGCGGGCAGGTCCGCTGGTCGGTGGTGCGCGGCTGCGAGGACACCCGCACCGCCGAGCGGCGAGCCGCGGCCCTGGTGGCCGGCGCCCCGGGCGGCCAGACCGTTGACACCGGGAACTCGGCGTTTTTCAAGACCTCGGCCCTGTCGGTGCTCAAAGCGTTCCTGCACGCCGCCGCGTTGGGCGACAAGACCATCGTGGACGTGACCCGCTGGTGCCGGGGCGATCACGCCGAAGCCCAGGCCATCCTGGCCGGCCAGGCCGACGTGATGGTCGACCCGGCCAGGATGCTGACCCAGCACACCATCGGCGCCCCGGAAACCACCTCGGGGGTCATGCGCTATGTGGAGAACACCCTGGCCTGCTTCGCCCACCGCCAGGTGATCGATCTGTGCACCCCCAGCCCGGACGACGACTTCGACATGGGTCGTTTCGTGTCCGAGGGCGGCACCGTCTACCTGTTGGGCCGGGGCGAGAAAGTGTCGTCGGCGTCGGCGCTGACCACCGCCTTCTGCGAGGAGCTGTTGTACGTGGCCGGGGACGTGATCGCCCCGACCCGGCCGGGCCGGCGGCTCACCCCGCCGCTGTTGGCCTGCCTGGACGAGGCCCCTGCGGTGGCGCCCATCCCGACCCTGCCCTTGCAGCTGGCCGACGCCCGGGGCCGGGGGATCGTGGTCATCCTGTCCGCTCAGAGCCCGTCGCAGCTGCGCACGAAATGGTCCGACGACGAGACCGACACCATGTTCAACGCGTCGAACATCCAGACCGTGTTCGGGGGCCTGTCGGTGGACCGGGACCTGCGCTGGATGTCCGAGCTGGCCGGGCAGCGCTTCGTGATGGACCACACCCGCCAGTCCGGGCCGGACTGGCGCAGCCAGTTCTCCACCCGGTGGGACCAGACCCCGGTGCTGCGCCCCGACGAGATCCGCACCTTGCGGCCCGGTCACGCCCTGGTCATGGCGGCCGCCAACCCGCCGGTGATCAGCGACCTGCCGCTCATCTTCGACAGCCGCGGCGGCCGCCAAGTGGCCGCCGCGATGGCCGAGACCGCCACAGCCAGCGACCAGGCCCGAGCGGCCCGGGCGACCCGGGCCCGGGCCCGATGAGCGCCCCCTGGCTCGACGAGGCGGCCCGGAAGCGGCCCGCCCTGGCGGCGCGGCAGCTGATGCAACCGGCGTGGACCGGGCCGGCCCGGGAAATGCCCCCGGCCGGGTCGATGGCCGACCCCGACTACCAGCCGGGCGGGGTGTGGCCGTGGGATTGGACCGCCATCGACGCCCGCCAAGCCCGGCGCATGTGGACCCGCTTGCGAGGACTGGTGGAGTTTCTCAACCAGCGCTACGCCTGGGATCACACCCAGCTGATCCCGCCCTGCTGGGCGTTTCACGGCGGACTGGTGGAGGAGCTCACCACCTTGTACTGGTCCCGGTGGGCGGCGTTCAGCGGGCCGGACGCCAACGCCGACCGAGCCCAGAACTGGCACACCTATCACCTGCCCGCCTTCTACCAGCGCATGAGCATGTGGTGCGGGGGGCCGCACAACCTGACCCAATGCCAGAGCGGCCAGCACCAGCCGCCCCGCCGGCCCACCGCCACCGACCGGGTGGCGGAGTGGGGCGAGGCCACCGCCGATGTGGCCCAACTGGACCAGGATCTGCGGCCGGTCGAGACCCTCGGATACGCCGATCTGGCCGCCCTCGCCACCAAGGCTGCACCCGGCGATCAGGCCGACGTGAGGGCGACGACGAGGGCGACGACGAGTTCGACGAGCTCGGGGAGGAACAGACGCAAGGCGGGGCCATCGCGTCGCTGGAGAAACTGCGCACCGACCGCGAAACCGACGCCCGGGAACAGTTGGACAGTTGGGCCGACGAGCTGCGCGCCCGACCGGCCTGGCAGAACGCGACCGGCGTCGAAGCCCGCGAGAACGCCGTGAAGGATTACGTGACCGGCCGGCTGGGCTTCGAGTCGCCCTACATCACCGAGCTTCTGATCCTGACCCTGACCCGGTCCTGACCCGGGCCCTCGCGGGGTGGTCAACAGTGACGGCCGCCCCGTCTTGGTGGTGTGGACCACAATGACGGCGGCCAGCTCAGCTTCGATCTGTTCGGGGAGTCAAATGCCGCAGACGCCGCCACTGGAGAACCAGGCCAGCCGGTGGGCGTACCGGGCCCGGATGCACTACCGGGAGTACCTGCCGGACAGCTACCGGGGGATCGAGGACAAGGATCGCTACTTCTCGGAGCTGGGCCAGCAGGCCATGACCCGGATCGAGGCGGTGTACGAGCAGATCAGCCGACCGGGCCCGGAGGTGGACCTGGCCGCCTTGCAGCAGGCGGAGGAAACGGTGGGCGATCTGGTCTACCCGGATCCGGAACCGGGCCACGAGGAGGGCTGGGGGGAGCCGATGGTGGCCGAGACCGACGAGGAGTACGAGCAGGCGGAGGACATGACCAACCGGCTGGACTAGCCGGCTCCGCCCAGCCGGTCTCGTTCCGGCCGGCCAGCCAGAAGGACCTGGCCCCGGCCGGGTCGGGGGCGAAGATCGCCGCCAACCTGGAGGCCCTGGCCGTGGTCCGCCGCCTCGAGACGGAAGCGCCGGGCGGCTTCCCAGGGGGAGATGGCGGTCCTGGCTCGCTGGTCGGGGTGGGGCTCGGCCCCCGAGCTGTTCGACCCCGGTTCGCGCCGGTACCGCAGCCAGGCGGCGCAGCTGCGGTCGCTGCTGTCGGAGCGGGAGTGGGACGCGGCCCGGCGGACCACCATCAACGCCCACTACACCTCGGCCGAGATCGTGGTGGCCATGTGGGACCTGGTGACCGGGCTCGGGTTCGACCCGGCGGGTGCTCGGGTGCTGGAGCCGGGCTGCGGGTCGGGGAACTTCATCGGTTTCGCCCCCGCCGGGGTGACGGTCACCGGGGTGGAGTTGGACCCGGTCACGGCCAAGATCGCCCAGGCGCTCTACCCGCAGGCCACCATCCGGGCGGAGTCGTTCGCGGACAGCCCGCTGGCCGACGGCCGCTTCGATGTGGTCATCGGCAACGTGCCGTTTTCCTCGGCGGTGCTCTTGGACCGGGCGCATAACCGGGCGGGCCGGTCTAGTGGGAGAAGTTGTATATCCGAACTGTGGGAATGGGTGGCGGAGTTCCCTTCGGAGTGGGGCTTGAAGCGTTCTGGGTCGACCGGTGCTTTGGTTGCTGTCGGGGACTCAGGCTTGTCTTGGTTGGCCGGCGTAGGCGTTCCAGTTGCTGTTGGTGATGGTGGCCCACCGGCTGGCAGTGCTGGGGTTGATGGCGATGAGCTGTCCGAGAACGGCGGGCGGTATCTGGGTGACGAGTTGGGCCCGGGCGCTGTTGCGCATGTTGCGAGATTCGACGCCTATGGCCCGCATGCGGTTGCCGAGCACGACGGCTCCGAGGGGTTGGCCGGCGTGGCGGCCGGGGAACAGCCAGCGGCTGGCGATCTGGTCGGCAGGGCCGTGGGTGCGCCGCAGGGGGAGTTGGCGGATGAGGGTGGCGAAGGGTTCGTGGATGGGCATCTGTCGCCCGTCGAGATCGACGGTGACTGTCCCGTCAGACCCGCTGCGGATGTGGTCGGTGGTGAGCCGGACTATCCGGCTGAGGGGCTGGCCGTAGAGGACCACGAGGGCGGCGGCGACGCGGTCGTCGACGGCGAGGGCGTTGTCGTTGACGAGCCGGCGAGCGATTTCCCATCGAGCGGTGTCGTCGGTGGCCGGCTGAGTTGCGGCTGGGGTGGGTGGCAGCTGGATCTGCCGGCTGAGGTGGCGGCGCTGGTGGGCCCAGGCGAGAAACGGTCGGGCCAGCCAGCAGGCGGCGCCGGGCTGGGCGAACCAGCTGTCGATGTCGGCTTGGGTAGCGCTTTGCAGGTTGAGGCCGCGGCGGTGCAGACCGTCGAGGAGCTCGGCGACGGAGTGGAGAGCTCGCCGGGCGTTGTTGGCGCTGTGAGCCATGGACTTGCCGGTGGCTGCTCGTTTGCGCAGTCGGGGCAGGACTTGCCATCTCAGCCAGGCGCGCACCGTCTTGCGGTCGGCGGGATCGGCGATGGCGGTGCCGAGGTAGCGATCGGAGAACTGTTCGAGGCGGTCGAGGCTGCGGTCCTCGTCGGGCAGTGCGCCGCCGGCGACGAGCAGAGCACGCAGATACTCGACGCTTCGGTCGAGTCCGGCTTGGTCGAGGGTGTCATGGGTGAGGGGGACCTCACCGGTGGCCAGCCGGGCGAGGAGTTGTGCGCCAGTGGTGGTCCGCAGCCATCGCCGCACGATGGCCGGGTTGTCGGCCGCGGCGATCGCAGCCCGCACTGGGAGCAGGTTGGCGGGCAGCCGATCGGCCGGTCCGAGACGTTCGTCGAGGTCGGCGCCCAGCGCGCAGCGGTGGCATATCCAGCCGGCGTCACAGCGGGTGAGTTGGTTGGTCTTGGCGCAGATATGGCAGACATGCTCAGCTTGCAGTCGGCACTGGCGGCAGCGGCCGTCGTCGGTCAACCCGAGTCGGGGAGCGCGGCCGCACTGGCTGCAAGTTGGTGCCGGTGGCCCTGTGATGCACCAGCGGCAACGGACTTCTGCGGGTCGGGACCGGGCATGGCCGCAACGCGGGCAGTGGGTGGCGCAGCTGTTGCAGCGCACCACCTGCCGGCGGATGAACAGCGGTTCGGCCGGACCGTCACAGTCAGCACAGACAGCCGCGGGCAGGCGCACACCGTGGGCGCGAAGCTCGGAGAGCAGCCGGGCGACGAGCGGGCGACGGCTGGCCGGCAAACTCAGCGACGGCCCGGTCTCGAGCTGCTCGGCAAGGAACTGGCGGCGGGACAGGTCGGGCGCGACCTGCTCGATGGCAGCCATCAGCGACGGCTGCACGGCGTTGGGTTGGGCATCGATCACGACTGCGACGATCCGCTCGGTGACCTCCTGGAGTCGGCGGAGGCTGCGACGTTGGTTCGCGCAGCGCTGGCAGATCACCCCGCCAGAGGTGCGTTCGGCGCGCCGGCCGATCTGCCCGCAAGCCGCGCAGACCCGCTTATTGCTGCACGAGCCGCACAGCCCGCCGGTCGGGGTGCGAGCGGAGCGAGGACGCCGTTCTCCGCAGCCCTCGCATACAGGTTCGATGGTGCGTATCGTTTGCGCCCCAGCGGCCACCAGCGCCCGGGTGAAGCGGTCAACGACGGCGACGGTGGTGGTGGGCCCGACATTGAACACGTCGGGATGGGCGGCGATATGTCCGGCCAGGCGGGGAAGCGCCCGTCTGGCCGGGACTGTCTCGGCCAGCACGCGGCGCACCACCGACTCGGGCAGGGAGGGGTCGGCGGCGGTGACCGCGTCGACGACCTGTTGTGCCACCTGGGTGTCGCTTCCCCGGCGGTAGTAGATGTCGCGGCGGCGCTCGCAGCGGTAGCAGCGGACCGCGCCGCCGTGCACGAACATTGGTTCGGCGGGCTGGTCGCAGTCGGCGCACACCGCGGCCGGCAGTGCAGCTCCGTGCTGTCGCAGTTCGCCCACAAACCGGGCCACGACCACCGGGCGGCGGGCGGCGACAGTCAAAGCAGGGCCGTCGCGCAAGGCCTGGGCGAGCAGGCTCCGGTCGGGAATCTTGGGAGCGGTCTGTTCGACCGACTCGACGATCTGCTGCTCCTCGAGGAACCCGACGGTATCGGCCAGGACCGCGACGATCTGTGCGTTGAGCTCGTCCAGGCGGCTGTGGCGGCGAGCCTGGAGCCGGCACAGCTCACAGATCGGCCGCCTGTCGCGGTCTCGGACCACGACGCGGCCCTCTCGGCCGCAGTCGCCGCAGATCTCTTTGTGGGTCCGGGCCCAACAAGCCGAGCACAGCACGCCCTGGCCGTCGCTGGTGCGGGCGTGGCGGGGCTGGCGCCGCCCGCAGCCAACACAGGCCGGGTGGATAGTGGCAATGGTCTGGGTGCCCGCGTCGACCAGCGCCTGGGTGAAGCGATCCAGGATCGGCAGCACGCTGGTGGGGCCGACCCTGAACACGTCGGGATGCTCGTCGAGATAAATGGCCAGGCGCCGCAGGGACCGGCGGGTGGTGACCGTCTCGGCCAGCACCCCGGCCACCGTGTCGGTGTTAAGGGAAGGGTCGGCGGCGGTCACGCGCTCGATAATCAGACGCCGCCGGTCCTCGTCGACGATCCGGTTGCGATAGCGGTGCCGGCACCGCTCGCACCACGGCTGGCCTTCCCGATCCCGGCCGGCGACACGACGGTATTCGCCGCAGGTTCCACAGACGGCGCTGTTTTCGACGGACTGGCAGTTCGAACAGATCTGGTCTCGGCCGCGCCGGTTCACCTGGCGGCCGCATCGCGGACAGACCGGGCCGGTCACCGCTTGGTGATCTCAGCCCGCCGCGGCCGGCGTCCCTTCAGCTCGGTGACCGACGCCTTTGTGCTCGCCGCCGAGGCAGCCTGTTTCTTGGCCGGGGCGGCGGCGACTGGTTCGATCAGGTCGTTAGGGGTGCAGCTCAAAATGTCGCACAGCGCCATCAGGGTGTGCAGGTTCAGCCGCTCGGGGTCCTGGGTGACCAGCCGGTACACCTGGGTGGCGGAGAGCACCACTCCCCGCTCGGACAGCAGCGGCACCAGGTCGCTGGTGGCGTACATGCCGGCCTGGGCCATCAATAGCCGCAGATTCCAGCGGTATCCCAGCTTGGGTTTCATCAGCTCCTCCTTCTCACCGTGCGGCCGCGCTGCTCAGTTCGTCAGTCTCGTGAATAAAGGCGGGGCGCAGCGCCCGGCCCAGCGCGTCTTGCATGTAGTTGCTTCCGACCCGGGTGTAGGTAGCCAGGGTCGAGGCCCAGACATGGCCCACCTGCTGTTGGACGAACAGCTGGTCATAGCCGTCCTCGAGCAGGTGGCTGATATACGAGTGGCGCAGGCAGTGAGGCGACAGCGCCGCCTCCAGGCTCAGCGCGTCGCGGTACTCGGCGAAGCGAGCGTCGATCGCGGCCGGGCTGACCCGACCGGCCCGCTCGGTCGGCCACAACATCCGCGCCGCCCCGATCCCATAGGCGGGGCGGATCTCGTCCACCCACTCCGCCACACCTTTGGCCGCCCATTCCATCACCGTCAACACCGTCCGCTGGCGAGGCGGGGTTCCCCGCGACGCCTTGCCGTAACGCACCCGCAGGACCCCGTAGGCGCCGAACTGGGCGAACTTGGAGTTGGATCCCCAGTCGGTGACATCCAGCATGGCCGCCTCCGTGCGGCGAAGCCCCCACCCGTAGATCGTCTTGAACAGCACCGCATCCCTGTACGCGGCCAGCCAACCCTTCCTGCCCGAGGTCTCCAAGGCGGCCACCCGCTCGTCGCAGTGATCGAAAAACCGTTGCAGCTCCTCACGCGACAGCGGCCGGCGATCGGGTCGGGCCTCGAGTTCGCTGCGATGCACCGCCGTGTTCCATTCATGGAACACCTGCACCGGGTGCGTCCCGAACCTTTGCTCGCAGATCTCCGCCCACCCGTAACGGGCATCGCACACATACCCCAGAAACAACCCGACCGCCATCTGATAGTTGCGGATCGTCGAATGCGCCAGACCCTGGCTCACCAGCTGCGACGTCCACTCTTCCACATCGGCCGGGGTCCAACGCCACGGGTACTCGTTGGTGAACGCCACCAAGCGGCGCACCGAAAACCCCCGGTTCTCCACCGTTGTGGCCTTCAACAGCCGGGATCGCTGCTGGGTTGCCCAGCCTTCCAGCATCGCCTCCAGCACCGCGTCCTCCGGGTGCAGCAACGACACGCCATCGGCCAACAACTGCTTCGCCGATCCGGGCAACTCCACCAAAGCGACCTGACGCGAGCCCATCCAACCACCCTTCCCAAGCCGGACAAGGAACGCACAGTTCTTACATCAGATGCAAGACCGGGTGGTGGATCCCAGGTCAAGGCCCCTATCCCAAACCACTGGCGGCAAGACCGATGACCACGAAAGACCGCAGTTCAGGCCACACCCAACCTTACGAATCCTGCATCAGATGCAATATCGGAGGGTTGATGCACAACCATTTTGTGGTCAAGTCGCTGGACTTGACCCGCCCGGGCGGGCTGGTGGCGGTGGTGACTTCCCGGTTCACTCTCGACGCCCAGGCCGACGAAGCCCGGGTGGCGATGGCGGAGCGGGCCGATCTGATCGGAGCCATCCGCCTGCCGGCCCGCACGTTCAAGGCGTCGGCGGACACCGAGGTGGTGACCGACGTGCTGGTCCTGCGCCGCCGCCCGCCCGGCCAGCCACCCCGCAGTGTCGCTTGGCGGTCGGTGGTCGCCGTGGACACCCCGGACGGCCCGGTGATGGTGAACGAGTACTTCGCGGCCCGGCCCGACATGATCGCCGGCCGCCTGAGGGTCGGCGGCGGCCAGTACAACGCGGCCGACCCCACCGTGACCGCCGATGCGGCCATGCCGGTGGCCGACCGTTTCCGCTGGGTGGTCGAAGCGGGCCGCCAACGCGGTCTCACCTACACCGCCCCGCCCGGCGGCATTCGAGCCAAAGCCGGTCCGGCGGCACCTGCGGTGGCGGCGGTGGATGTGCCCGCGGTGCGCAAGGAAGGGTCGATCGTGGCCACCGGGCCGGGCGGGTTCGGGCGGATCATCGGCGGCGAGATCGAACCGCACAAACCCCCCAAGTCCCAGCAGGCCGAGCTGGCCGCGTTGATCGACCTGCGCGACACCATGGTGGCCCTGCTCGATCTGCAGTCGCGCACCCTCGACGACGGCCAGCTGGCCGGCTTGCAAGCCCGGCTGAACCACCTCTACGACCGCTACGCCAAACGGTTCGGTCCCACCAGCCGCCAAAAGCAGGCCCGCACCGGGCGGGCCGATCCCGACACCGGCGAGGACCTGTACCGGCCGCTGTACCCGCCCATGGGCGGCTTCCGCCGCGACCCCGACTTCCCGTCCCTGCTGGCCATGGAGAACTACGACCCCGAGACCGCCACGGCGGCCAAGACGGCGGTGTTCTCCCGACGGGTGGTCGGCCACCACCCCGTCCGCCACTGGGCGGACACGCCGGCCGAGGCGCTGGCCATCAGCCTGGACGAGACCGGCCGGGTGGACCTCGAACGCATCGCCAGCCTGCTGGGGGTCGAGGTCGGCCAGGCCCGGCAGGCGCTGGGCACCATGGTGTGGTCCGACCCCGACGTCGGCCGTCCGGTGACCGCACCGCAGTACCTGTCGGGCAACGTCCGCCAGAAACTGGCCCGAGCCCGCCAGGCGGCCGAGGCCGACCCGGCCTACCAGGTCAACGTGGCCGCCTTGCAGGCCGTCCAGCCGGTCGATCTGACCGCCGAGGAGATCGACGCCCGACCGGGCGCCACCTGGATCCCCGCCTCGGACGTGGAGCAGTTTCTGGTCGAGGTCTTCGAGGGGGCCAGGGTCGTGGTGGAGCACACTCCGGTGGCGGCCAGCTGGAGAGTGCAGGTGCCCACCTGGCAGCAGAAGACCATGCTGACCACCTCGACGTGGGGTACCAGCCGGGCCGACGCCTTCACCCTGTTCGAGAAGTCGCTCAACCAGCAACGCCACAAGGTCTACGACCTGGGCCCAGACGGCGAGCGAATCTTCAACCCGGAACAGACCCTGCTGGCGGCGGAGAAACAGCAGGCCCTGTCGGATCGGTTCGCGGCCTGGGTGTGGGAGGACCCGGCCCGGGCCCACCGGCTGGCGCCGCTACAACGAGCTGTTCAACTCGATCGTGCTGCCCACCTGGGACGGGTCGCACCAGACCTTCCCCGGCCTGTCCCCCCAGTTCAAGCCCAGAGCCCACCAGGTCGACGCGGTGTGGCGGGCGGTGCAGGAACCAGCAGTGTTATTGGGCCACGCGGTCGGTGCCGGCAAGACCGCCAACATGGTCTTGTCGGTGATGGAGATGCGCCGGCTGGGCCTGGTGGCCAAGCCGGCCGTGGTGGTGCCCAACCACATGCTCCAGCAGTTCTGCTCCGAGACGCTGCAGTTGTACCCGGCGGCCAAAGTGCTCATGGCCGGGCGCGACGAGGTCAGCAAAGAACGGCGCAAAGAGTTCGCGGCCCGGGTGGCCACCGGCGACTGGGACGCCATCATCATCACCCACTCGGCGTTCGAGCGGATCCCGGTCTCCGCGGCGACCGAGGCCTCCTATCTGGAGGAAGAGATCGCCGCCTACCGCCAGGCCATCGACGCCTCGCACGCCGAGAAAGGGCTGTCGGTCAAGCAGCTGGAAACGGCCGTTTTGAAAAAAGAGGAGCGGCTCAAGAGCCTTCGTGACGACGCCCGCCGCGACGACGGGGTCAGCTTCGAGCAGACCGGCATCGACTATCTCTGCGTCGACTTTACTGCTCCCCCCTGCGGCGTAGTGGACGTCTGGGGAGGGCCTCACAGCCACTGTGGCATACACCGGCGGACGACGGGTGTCCGTTACAGTCAGCCGCTTCCGAGGAGAAGCCGAGGCGAGCGTGGCAACCAGGAAGTCCGGCGATTTCCGGGTGCAGGCCGTGAATCATCCCGACGGCCGGCGTTCTTTCGTCATCTTGGACGTGACGGCCGGCTTGGTTCATTCCCGGTCGGACAGGTTCTTGGCCCCGTTCGGCGAGGGGACACAGCGAACCTACGCTTACCATCTGGTCGACCACCTACGTTGGCTGGAGGCGGTCGCGGTCAGCGAGGAGCAGTTGACGATCGCTGAGCTGCGCCGGTACATGGCCTTGTGCAGCACCGAGCAGTCGGGACCGCTGGGGTCTCCGTGGCCGGGACGACCGTTGAGTCGGAGCGCTTTGGGGGTGCGAGCGGCCTGTCTGAAGGGCTACTACCTCGACGTGACCACCCGAGAGGATGTCAACGCACCGCTGCGGGCGGCGCTGTCGGCCACCCGTCTGGTAACGGCCCGGGACCGGGACCGGTCGGTGCTGGGGCATTTGGCGTCGTCAATGACGTCGAACCCGTTGTCGATTGGGTTAGCGCCCAAACGACACCCGAGGCTGCTGCCTGACGGCACCATCGACGCGATGCTCGAGGCGGTGACGACAGCGCGGGACCGGATGATCGTGACCTGGTTGGCGGACTCGGGCATGAGGATCGGCGAGTTGTGCGGGTTGTGGTTCTGCGATCTGCACTTGCGCCGGGATCATCCCTGCGGTGAGCGCAGGTCACCGCATGTGCATATATTGAAGCGGGTCAACCCCAACCGGGCCGCCGCGAAGCGAGGGTTTCCGGCGGCGATAGTTGCCGGGGTGGTGACGGGCGGGATCGTTCGGCGGGCCAGCCCGGCGATGATCACCACCTACCACCACTACCTGGCCGAGGACTACCACCGGCTGCGGGCGTTGGCCCAGAGCGATCTGGTGTTGGTGCAGTTGGCTGGGGAGCGGGCGGGCGCTCCGTTGAGCACCCATGGGGCACGCCAGATGATCGACCGGGCCGGCCGGCGGGCGGGGCTGGGCCGGATCAGACCACACGCGTTCAGGCATTCGTGGGCGACGGCGTTGACCGAGGCCACCGGCGGGAATGTCAAGGCGGTGGCGGACGAGGGGGGCTGGGCGAACTCGCGGACGGTGGAGGAAACCTACGCCCATCTGGCCGGCAGCCCGGCCTTGGAAGCGGCCCTGGCCCAGGTGTCGGGGGAGAAGCTGTGAGCGGCACCCTGCGGGCGGTTCGATCGATCGACGACCTGGGCCGCCTGGCGCCCCTTGATCGCTTCTGGGCCCTCATCGACGGCCCCAACTTCGCCGCCTACCTTCGTGACGAGCCGGTGGTGTTCGACGTGGCCGACCCGATCTACGGCTACAGCTGCGGCGTCGAGGGCTGCGCGCAACCGGGAAGAGGGTTGGAGGGGTGGTGCACTCGACACGGACACCAGCGGCGGGCGGCGTTGGCTGCCGGGGTGGGCGAGGCGGCATGGAAAGCCCAGGCGGTGCCGATGCCGGCCCAGGCCAGGCGGGTGGGGATGACGCGGCGGCCGAAGTGTCGGTTCTGTCCCGACCGTGACGCCACCCGCGGCGGTCTGTGCGTTCGGCACACGGCGTCGCGCCAATACGCTCGCAAGGTCGGCGGGGTCGCCTTCGACGAGGTGGTCTGGGCGGCCCGCCAGCGTCCGTTGCCCGGGGTGGGGCCGTGCGTGGTGCCGGCCTGCCCGGGCCGGGCGGAGCTGCCGCCGTCGTTGTGTCCCCGGCATCGACTGGCGTGGAGACAGGCGGGTCGCCCTGCCGGGGACGAATTGCAGCGGTGGCTCCCACTGGCCCGAGACGGACTGCCCGGGGTGGTCGCGCTGGGCCATCTGCCGCCCCTGCTAGAAGCTGAGATCCGTTACCGGTTGTGGGCGCACACCAAGAGCGCAGCCCCGGCCAAGTGGCCGCCCATGTGCCTGCGCACGCTGGTCCGTTCCTGCCTGGGCGGCGGGAGTGAGTTCCCTGCTGGAGCTCGACCTCCACGACCCTGATTGGACAAAGCAGCCCACCGCGGTGAACCGGGTGGTGCGAGACATGCTCAAAGACGTCACGGCGGTGCACTACAGCCGGACCGACACCCGCGAACTTGGGTTACATCGATACCAACTACTGGGGTTTCCGGTTCGCGGACCGCCGCTCCCCGTTCGACCTGACCCCGATCTCGCAGCGCTGGCTGCGCGACCTCACCTGGGATTACCTGGCCAACAGGTTGGACAGCCCAAGGCGCCCTCGCCGACAGGGAACCTTCGAGCAGACCCGCCGGTCGCTGGTGTGCTTCAGCGCCTTCCTGGTCGAACACGACCCCGCCCGGGGTTCCACGCCCGCGACTCTCAGCCAGGCCACAGCACGGTTGTTCGTGGCCGACTTCACCAAAAGGGTGGCCGAGGGCCAGCCGGTATTGGGAATGTTCAACATGGACGGGTCGGCGTCGATGGCCACCCACACCACCTACTCGTTGAGCATGAACGGCCTGCGCCGGGTGATGCGCTGGGCCCTGGAATCGGGGGCAGCGGAGGCGGCCGGGCTGCCTCGCGAGTTCATCGTCGCCCTCCCGGCCGGGGGTGCGGTGTCGTTGAAGAACCCAAGGCCGTTCAGCGACACCGCGCTGCGGGAGTTGAGCGACCCGGCCAACATCGCCCTGCTCGCCGAGTTGGACCCCAACGACGGCGGCCTGGCCGACATGTGGTCGATCCAAGTGAAATGCGGTAGGCGGATCAGCGAGGTGGTCGGACTGCGCTTCGATTGCGTGAGCGAGCACTTGGGCCGGACGTGGATGTGGGTGGACATGACCAAAGTCGGCAAACTCGACTACGCCATCCAGATCCCCCGCGACATCTACGACCTGATCGTGGCCCGCCAGGCCAAGACCGCGGAGAGGTTCCGTCTGACACACGGAACCCCGCCCACCGCCCAGCAGCGTCGCACGGTCGCGTTGTTCCCCAGCAGGAAGACCAATCCCACCTTCGAGCGTTCCGTGTCGACCGCGACGTTCGCGGTGGCGTTCAAGGCCTGGATCGAGTCCGAGCCCATGGGCCTAGCCGGCCACACCACCCACCAGGCCCGTCACACCCTGGCCACCAGGCTGGTCCACGCGGGAGCCAGCATGGCCCATGTCAAACGGGTCCTCGGGCACGTGTCGGAGAGAATGAGCGATTCCTATGTGCTCATCGCCGGCTCCCAGGTGGAGCCGTTCCTCCAGCAGGTGTGGGTTACCGGGCCCGGCAACCCCACCCCGGGTCAGATCGTGATGACCCCCACCGCAGCCGAGAAGGCTTCCGCGGAACAGCTGATGATCGATCTGGCCGCGGTGCCCACCGAGCACGGCCTGTGCACGTTCAAGCCGGTGGTGGGCGGCCATGACTGCCCCTTCGACCGCCAGTGCCACTCCTGCGAACATTTCGTGCTGACCGGCGCCGACTACGGCTACTGGCGACGCCAAGAGCAACGCTGGACAGCGATGGCCGAAGGCGCCCCCGACCAGTCGGCCCGGGACTACATCTACGGCGCGTTCGAGAAGAGCTCCCAGGCCCTCGCCGGGCTGGAGAAGGCACTGTTGGCGTTGGGCTTGCTCGACCAAGCCCACGAACTTGATCTGCGCAGTCCCCACCAGGACTTCTTCCACCCCATCTGGACCCAGGGCTGGCGGGCCGACGATCTGGTGCACATCGGCTCGAGCGAATCGACCCAGAGGGGGCTGAGCAGCCCCACGACCCCGCAGGCGACGACGACGAGGCGACGGCGTCGTGAACGAAGCCAGCGGCGCACACCGGCCAGCAGGTAGACCCAGGCCGGAGGGGGCCATCAACGCCCGCCGACGGGACGCGGCGGCCAAGGTGGCCGCGGTCGACAAAGCAGTCAAGTTGGTGGGCCGCACCGGTGTTCCCGTGACCCGGGCCGGCGTGGCCCGCCTGGCCGGTGTGTCCCGATCGTTCACTTACGAGAACGACAAAGCGGACTCGATGATCGTGGCCGCACAATCGAGGACCGTGGCCCGCGTCGCCGAGCGGGCCGAGAACATCACGGCCCAGCAAGAAGCGGGCTGGAAAGAACGGGCCCTCAACGCCGAAGACCAGGTACGCACCCTGACACACGAACTCGCCAGTCAACGCCTACTGGTCGGCGACCTGCTCGGTCGCCTGCGAGAACCGGACGGCACCTGGCTCGAAGACGAACGGAACCAGCTCCGCCAGGACAACGAACGCTTCCGGGCGCAGCGGAACCACGTCCTGCGAGAGCGCGACCAACTGCAACGCAAGCTCGACGGCGCACGGGCGAACGTTGCCCGCCTGGCCGAGCACCGCGTCACCGAGCTGTTCCCCGGCGGCCCCGGACGGCACCGCCCGCCCTGAGAACATCCGACCCACGGCAACACTCTGCATCTGCTGACCAGACAGCTCGCTACCGCTGGTCAGGGGCGCTGGTGCGGCGACCTGTACTGCGGGGAAGCCAGCAGCGGTGGGGGAAGAGCCCGATCCGTGGTTCCGCCCCCCTTACTAGGGTCTCCAGCTGCCGAGTCGATCGGCGCGGATAAATCGATCTGAAGCCACGCCGCCGATACCGTCGGGGGTTCGCGGACGTCAGCCAGCGTGATTCGCGCTGTCCATACGCTGGCGTTGCGAAGGCGTCTGCCGTTCGCTCAAGGTCGGGGCTACTCCAACCGTAGTATTGCGCGGTGGCGACAGATCCAAGTTTGCTGCGTGCTCTTGAAGCGATGGTGGCTGCAGAACCGTCAAACAGCGCGATCCGAACTCACCTTGCCGGGCTGCTGCTTGACAATGCTGACCCGGGAGGCGCCCTGGAGCATCTAGAGATAGTCCTACATGCTCAGCCGGACCATCTTGAAGCATTGGACCTGGCCGCCCGTGCGGCCAGATCGGTCGGCGACACCTCGCGATCCGAGGCGTGGCAGCGACTCCATGACGCTCTCGATCCCGGGGCCGGCAGTGTAGGGAGGGCCGCTGAGGATTCATCCACGAACCCACAGTTGGAGGCGGATGCCACACCAGGTGAGCCATCTGGCTCGGCCCCTTCGTCGTCGGAGGAGCTTGGAGACCGGTCGGACTGGGACGCGGAGCTGCTGGAGTTGCTCAGCAATGAGGGCGCGCAACGGGTCACCTTGGCCGAGGTAGCAGGACTCGATGACGTCAAACGCAGGCTTGAGACCTCTTTCCTCACTCCGATGCGCAATGCGGAGCTGAGGAAGGCTTACGGCGCGTCGATGCGGGGAGGGCTTCTCCTTTGGGGTCCCCCCGGTTGCGGGAAGACGTTTCTGGCCCGAGCCGTGGCCGGTGAACTCGGGGCCCATTTCGTCAGCATCGGGCTGCACGACGTGCTCGACATGTGGCTCGGGAACTCCGAGAAGCGCCTCCATGAGTTGTTCGGGCTAGCCCGCCGGCGCAGACCAACCGTGTTGTTTTTCGATGAGGTCGACGCGATCGGGCATTCCCGGACAGATCTAAGTCGTAGCGCTGGCCGCAACGTTGTGGCTCAACTTCTGTCCGAGATGGACGGCGTGGACACCGACAACGAGGGTGTGTTCGTTATCGGGGCAACGAACCAGCTTTGGGATGTCGATCCTGCGCTGCGCCGCCCAGGCCGGCTCGACAGAAACATGCTCGTCTTGCCACCCGACGCCCCCGCCCGCCAGGCGATACTTCAGTACCACCTTCGGAACCGGCCGTACTCCAGCGAACCGCTGTCACAGGTCGTAGCCGCAACTGAAGGCTTTTCCGGTGCCGATCTAAGACTGGTCTGCGAGGACTCGGCTCAGATGGCCCTGGCTGAAGCGGTTCGCAGCGGAGAATCACGGCCGATCGGGGTCCAGGATTTGCTCACCGCGACTGACGGAATCAGACCGTCTGCCGCTCCCTGGCTGGAGACAGCCCGCAACTTCGCCACCTACGCGAACACCGCTGGCGACTACGACGACCTCGCCGCCTACCTGCACTCTCGACGAAAAGGCACAAGATGAGCACGAGCAGCGCCGCCGACCTGCTACAGGGTGGCGATGCCCTCATGGACGCCCGAAAGTACGACCACGCCCTTCAGTTGGCAAGCCAAGTGCTGGCGTCAGAACCAGCGAACCCGGCCGGTCACGCGCTCGCCGCCCGAGCCCTTATGGAACTGGGTCGTTACACCGACGCGGTCTACGCCGCCACGGAGGCCGTGTCTCTTGCGCCTCAATGGGCGTATACACACCGGCTGCTGTCTATCGCGCTGCGAAAGGCAACGGCTAATATCAAGTGGCCAGGCGATGAGTACGCCATCCAAGCGGCCCGAGAGGCGGTGCGGCTCGCCCCCGCCGATGCCGCGTGTCAGGCGTCTCTTGCCGAAGCATGTGCTGCCGCCGGCAATCTCGGGGACGCCGACGAAGCGATCCGGCAGGCCTTGACGCTGCGCCCCGACAGTGCAAGCCACTGGAGCACGGCTAGCTTCGTCGCAATCAAGGCTCGCAACTGGGCCGCCGCTGAGGGTGCCGCTCGCCGAGCCCTGGCGATCGATCCAGACAACTATGCGGCCACCAACAACCTGGGGGTGGCTCTGCGCCACCAGGGCAGATGGAACGTCGGGACTGTCGCTTTCCTCGACGCCGCCCGAATCGACCCGAGGTCCCCGACCGCCCGCGACAACGTCGAGGCGATCGGCTTCCAGTACATGTCCGCTATCGCACCGCTACTCCTGTCGCCCCTGTTACTTATCTGGCCACTGTTCCTCAGTGCCCGGCTGGCTACCGCTGGTTGGCTGTCGTCCAAGCCAGAGCATCTCAAACCCCTAGCCCGAAGACTGGGCATCCGTGTAGCTACCTCCGAGCGCTACCGGCGCAAGTTCGACAAGCACAATGTCCGAGCCCAAAGACTGCTCTCCGGCCTGTCGGCCAAGGAATGGTCGGCTCTTCATGGCCGACAGCGCTTCAGCACAGGATTCCTGATCGCGATAGCCGCAGCACTAATCCTGGTGGCCCTTTTTTTCGCCGCGGCGGCCGTATTTTCGGCACCCACGACCGGAGCGATCACCGGATACGCGATCACCGCAGTGGTCTTCATGGCCGGCGCCTCGCTGATAGTGACAGTCGTGTTCCGCCGGCGCCGCTACTTTCTCTGAGCCCGTCGGCTGCCCGGGCGCTGGGCGCTCGTCGACAGCCATCACCCGGCTGACGCGGCAGCAGTTGTTGTTCGTCACCTACATGTGCGTCACAGAACCGCCCTTACCTCCCCTGCACTTTCGTCACTCCCCTCACGACGCCGAGCGGTGAAGTCGACGAGGCCCACCTGTTCAAAAACCTGGCGTTCCCGACCAACATGGCCGGGGTGGCCGGCGGCACCGCCAAGCGGGCCACCGACTTGGACCTGAAGCTGCGCTACATCCGAGAGACCTTCGGGGGGCGGACCGCCACCTTCGCCACGGCCACGTTCGTGTCCAACTCGGTGGCCGAGATGTGGGTCATGCAGCACTACCTCCAACCCGGCGAGTGGGTATTCCGGTGAATCCGTACACCCAGTCCGGGGTTTTCGTACACCGGCTGGGTCGAAGGCCGCGTAGCGGCCGACGATGGCGTTTAGACCCTTAGCTTCACCTCCTTGTGGCGGTCTGTGCAGGCGGTGGTTTCGGCTTTCATCTTTGCGCATCCATTTCGACGAGATGTCGCCGGCGGCCCGTGACGACTGTGGCTGTCAAGGTTTGTTGTCAGTTAGGGAGCGGGACTGGGCTGTCCACCGCTGTTGAGCGGCTTGGCGGCTGACGCCGAGGGCGTCGCCGACGTGGGTCCAAGACGCTCCGGCTTGGCGGGCGTGTCGGACTGCTGCGGCAACGGCGTATTCGGCTTGGGCTAGTGCCCGAGCGGCGGCCATGAGTTGGTAGAGCTGGGCGGCGGGCAGGGGACGGGCGGCGTTGGTGCGGCCCACTGCGGAGCGCATCTTGTCGCAGGCGGAGCACAGGGCGATGTTGCCGTAGGCGACGACCGCGAGACCTTCGCAGTGCGGGCGGGCCGGGTGGGCGCCCTGCGCGTAGTAGCAGCTGAGGCTGGCTGCCAAGGCGTCTTGACGGTTGCTGGGGGGATCGGATGTTGGCTCAGCTGTCACGGCTGGGCTTTTTCCAGGGTTTCGGTGGGCTTGGTGCGGCGCATGGACTCTCCGGTGAGTTCGATGCGGTGCAGGTTTTGGCAGATGCGGTCCAAGACGGCGTCGGCCAGGGTGGGCTCGGTGATGGCCTCATGCCAGTTGGCGATGGGCAGTTGGCTGGTGATGACGGTGGACCTGAGCCCGGCTCTGTCCTCGATGACCTCGAGGAGCTCGGCGGCCTGGTCAGGTGTGAGCGGTCGGAGCAGGAAGTCGTCGATCAGGAGCACCTCGACGCGGGCCCAGGATGCGGCCAGGCGAGCCAGGCGCCCGTCTACGCGGGCCATGGCCAGCTCGTCGAGCATGCGGGATGCTCGTAGGTAGAGGGCGCTGTGAGCTCGGCGGATGGCGGCGTTGGCCAGAGCGCAGGCCAGGAAGGTCTTGCCGACCCCGGTGGGGCCCACGATAGCGATGTTGTGGCGGGCGGTGACCCAGCCGGCCTCGGCCAGCGACAAGAAGCTGGAGCGTTCCAGGCCCCTGCGCCGGCGGAAGTCGATGTCCTCGATGACGGCGTCGCTGCGCAGCTTGGCTGTTTTGAGATGGCGGGCCAGGCGGCGGTTGTCGCGTTCGGTGAGCTCTCGGTCGACGAGCAGCCCGAGGCGTTCCTCGAAGCTGAGCGCCTGGTAGCTGGCCTGGCTGGCTTGTTCGGTCAGCCCGGCGGCCATGGCCGGCAGGTTGAGGGCGTAGAGGCCCTCGATGGTCTGGTGGTTGAGCATCCGGCGGGTTCCTTTCATTGGTAGTAGCGCGAGCCGCGCAGGTTGTCGTGGAGGGGAAGAGCGAGCTGCGCGGTTGGGGCGGGCAGGGCTTGGCGGTCCAGGCCGGCGCGCAAGATGGACTCGACGGAGCGGTAGCTGTGCGCTCGGGCAGCCAGCGCCCGCCCGCAGGCCGCCTCCAAGCGGTCCGGACCGTATTTCTGGCCCAAGCGGATGATGCCCAGGCAGGACCGGAACCCTTGCTCGGGATGGGGGCGGGCGGCCATGACGGCCTCGGTCAGACGGGCGGTGGCCGGCCCGGTATGCGCGGCCCAAGCGACGATCCGCCCCGGTGTCCACTGGGTGTGACGGCGATGGGCCTCGGGCATGTGGGCGGGGTCGGTGCTGTATCCGGGGTGGTAACGGCGAACATGCGACGCCACCCGCCGGGCCCGACAGAAAACCTCCACGCTCGCCGCGGACAGGCGGATCTCGACGATCTCGCCAGCCAGGCGATAAGGGACCGAGTAGTAGTGGCGCTCGGCTCGGACCTCGATGTGGTAATCGATGTTGACCTTGGCCCTCCGCCAGGTGGCGAACTCGTAGCGGCTGGCGGGCAGAGGCCGAAGAGCCGGACGGTCCAAAGTCTCGAACAGCTCCCGCCGGCTGCCGGGCAGCTTCTTGAACGGCCGGGCGTTGATCCACTCCAAAAGTTCGGTGATGGCCAGGTTGAGCTCGGCCAGGCCGGTGAAACGCCGGTTGCGCAGGCGGGCGATGATCCAGCGCTCGGCCAGCAGCACCCCGACCTCGGCCTTGGCCTTGTCCCGGGGTTTATAGGTTCTCGCCGGCACGACAGCCAGGCCGTAATGGGCGGCCATCTCGGAGTAGGTGGCGTTGACATCCGGCTCGTAGCGGTGCGGGCGGGTCACCCCCGAGCGCAGATTGTCGCAAACCACGATCTGGGGGCAGCCCTCCAGCCATTCCAAGGCGTGCACATGCCCGGCCACCCAGTACATCAGCTCCTGGGAGGGGAACGCCTCGGCGTAGGTGTAGCTGCTGGCCCCCAGCACGGCCACGAACAGCTCGGCCTCCATGGCCAGCTCGCCAGTGTGCTCGTCCCAGACCGCGATGTGGTCGCCGGCGAAGTCCACGAAGAGCTTCTCGCCCGCCTTGTGCTCCTGGCGCATGACCACATCCACATGCCGGGCCCAACGCCGGTACAGCTCGCAGAACTGGCTATAGCCATACCCGTCCGGGAAGTCCTCGCGGTACTCCAGCCACAACAACATCAACGTCACATGCGCTCGGCGCAGCTCAACGTGCACCTTCGCCCACTCCGGCACCGCACGAGGCCGCGACGGGACCACAGCCGGCGGGAACAGCCGGGCCTCCAACCCGTCATCGTCGAGCCCGACAGGCAGCGGCCACGACAAGCCGGCCCTCTCAGCCCGGCGCAGATGATCGCTCACCGTCATCAACGGCACCCCCAACGAGGAGCTCACCTGGCGCAGGCTCAGCCCCTCGCCCAACCTCAGACGCAGCAGATCTCGGATCTTGCGCATAGCAATATGGGGTCGGGGCACCGACAACCTCCTCGAACGTCGCGGTCGACGAATCGAGTCAGGTTGTCGGTGCCGCTCAGCTCACCTCAGCGCCACACGCCCCCGGCCCAAGGGTGTACGAAAACTCCGGAATCGGTGTACGGAATCGACCGGAATCGGTGTACGGAAACCTCCGGAATCCTCACCGGCGAGCTGGCCCGAGCCGGAGTCGAGCATTTCGACGCCTGGGCCGCCACGTTCGGGCGGACCGTGTCCAACCTGGAACTGGCCCCCGACGGCGGGTCCTATCGGATCAAGGAGCGCTTCGCCAGCTTCGCCAACGTCCCCGAGCTGTTAGCCATGTTCCGCACCGTCGCCGACGTGAAGACCACCGAACAGCTGGGCCTGCCCGCCCCGGACCTGGCCGCCGGCCGGCACCGCACCGTGGTCGTGCCCTTCAGCCCGGCCCTGCGGCTTTACACCCACGCGTTGGCGGCCCGGGCCAGCCACCTGAGCCGGGGCCGGGAGGCGGCCCGGGTCGACAACATGTTGAAGATCACCGGCGACGGCCGCCGCGCCGCCTTGGATCTCCGTCTGATTGGCCTGCCCCCCGACCCCGCCGGCGGCAAGACCGCCGCCGCCGCCGGCGAGATCGCCAGGATCTACCAGCACAACAAGGACCGCCCCTACCCCGCCGCCGGGGCCCGCCCCGGAGCCCTGCAACTGGTGTTCTGCGACCTGTCCACCCCGGCGAAGGCTGGAACGCCTACCAAGAACTGAAAGACCAGCTCGTGGCGCGGGGCGTCCCGGCGGGGATGATCCGTTTCGTGCACGACTCGACCTCCGACCGCCAAAAAGCGGACCTGTTCGCCGCCGCCCGCTCCGGCCAGATCGCCGTGCTCATCGGCTCCACCCCCAAGATGGGCGTCGGCACCAACGTCCAAGCCCGGGCCATCGCCCTGCACCACCTCGACGCCCCCTGGCGGCCCGCCGACCTCGAGCAACGCGACGGGCGCATCCTGCGCCAAGGCAACCTCAACCCCGAAGTGGCCATCATCCGCTACGTCACCGAAGGCTCGTTTGACACCTTCATGTACCAGATTCTCCGTACTTGGAGGGCACGAACTCGGCCCAGGCGTTCTCCCACAGCCTGACGATGCCCGGGTAGCGGCCCTCCCAGCGGCCCGAGAACTCGGCGAAGCGGTCCAGTGCCGCCGCCTCGGTCGCGGCGGTGTAGATGGGCTTGAGGTCCTTGGCGATCGCCGTCCAGTCCTTGCGGGAGGCGTAACGGAAACTGTTGCGGATCAAATGCACCACACAGGTCTGCACGATCGCCTCCGACCACACCGTGTTGACTGCCTCGGGGAGGCCCTTGAGCCCGTCGCACACCAGAATGCACACGTCCTTGGTGCCCCGGTTCTTGATCTCGGTCAGCACGTGCAGCCAGTACTTGGCTCCCTCGCCACCGTCGCCGACCCACAGGCCCAGGATGTCCCGGGTGCCGTCCACGGTCACGCCCACAGCCACGTAGATGGGCCGGTTGGCCACCTGGCCCTCCCGGATCTTGACGTGGATAGCGTCGATGAAGACCACCGGATACACGAGGTCAAGCGGCCGGTTCTGCCAATCGCTCATGGACTCCATCACCCGGTCGGTGATCCGCGTCACCGATTTGTCAAGCCGTCTCCTGTCGACATTCGCGGCTTCCCTTCCTCCGAGTGCACAGGATTGGGAATGACGTCTCCAGGTGGCCCCAACTCGCTGACTCCATCTGGCCCACCTGGCCACGGACGGTGGCGCAGTGAACCGCCCGGTGGGGCCGGACTCGATGCGGTGGAGCGCTGCGGCGCTGAGTATGAGTCTTCTCGATCGCCGAGCGTTGCCGACTCAGGTCGTGCCGATGATGGTCTCCAAGGCGTTTTGGGGCAGGAATCGCTGACTGGTGGCTCCGACGCTAGGGAGCGCGGGGACTAGCGGTTACGGGATGTATTCGCTCATCCTGTATCGGCGTACCGGACGGAGTCGGGTGCTGGCTGTGGGCTCGTACCAAGGCTTCGTCGCAGTTGACGCGGACTTTGTTGTTGCTGCTGGCGTGAGTTGGTCGTCTGTTGCGCGGCGCCTCGTTCTTCTCACGTTGCGACGGTTGGGATGTCGGTGGTTCTGGCATGCCGATTGCGGCGGATGCCGTCGCTTTTGTGGCCGCATTGTCGCGGGCGCCTCAGCTGGGGTAGGTCGCTGCTGCGCCGTGGAGCACGAGGTGAGCGCGACGGACCAGCACCTGTTGAAGCGGCTCGTTGGTCCCGGTTCCGGTGACGGATTCGAGGATGCTTTGGATAAATACGTGGTTGATGACTTTGGCGACCTCGTCGGCGTCGACCTTGGGGGCGATGTCTCCGGCGTTTTGGGCGGCGTGGAGGAGCCCGCTGACGAAGCCGTGCCGCCCGGAGCTGGTGGAGCGCGGCCCGGAAACGGTGGAGTCGGGGGCGGCTGCTCGACGGAAGCCGAACTCTTGGATGGTGCGTGCCGCGGCACCGGGAGGCATGGCGGTCACCCGGCGAACCAGCCCGGCGATTCCGACTTCGATCGCCCGATCAAGGTCTCCGTTGAGCCGGTAGTCCTCTTCGGCTTCGGTTCCCACGCGGTCGACGGTGGCCCACCCTAGGTCGACGAGGAGGTCCTCTTTGCGGCGGAAATGGTAATAGAAGGTGCCCTTGGATACGCCGGCGGCTTCGACGATGGCGTCGACGGTGATGTCGTCGAAGTCCTGGGTTTGCCACAGGCGGATCGCGGTGTTGACGAGCTCACGTCGTGTTTGCCGTGACCGTGTCTGTCCCAGCACTGCGGTCCGCCTGGCGATTACCGCGGGAGCCGACTCCGCCGCGCCTCCGGTCGCTGACATATCCCCGATGCTACCGGTACAACTATCGACGCATGGTGGTGGGCGCGGCTTGACGGGCCTCACCGGGGGTCCGGTCGACCGTCTCGAGCAGGCCGGCTCACGGACCCTTGCGCACCAATGCTGACTGAAGTACAATATTGGGCAGGCGCCACCCTGGTGTCGCTTCGATCTCGAAGCTCTAATGCCGATTGTTTGGGAGTCATGGCCGATTTGAGTGGTATCGGGTTCGTGTCGGGCGACTCGCATGTCAACGAGCCCCGCAACCTGTGGCGGGAAAACCTCCCGGCGAGGTTCCGCGAGCAGGCGTTACGGGGGATCCAGGCGGGCGACGACGGCAACTGGGAGGTGATTCTGGAGGGTCACCAGCTCGATAAGACGACGGCGTATGAGGACGAGCGGATGTTGGTGTCCGACCCGGCTCACCGCTACCAGGTGATGCGAGAGGAGGGGATCGTCGGCGAATGCATCTTCCCTACGATCGGCCTGTACGTGTGGATGTTGACCGATCCCGACGGTGGGGCGGCGTCATGCCGGGTCTACAACGAGTGGATCGCCGATGGGTTGGCCCGCTCAGAGCGATTCAAGTGCGCCGGGCTGGTGCCGAGCTGGCGCCCGGAGGACGCGGTGGCGGAGGTCGAGCGGATTGCCGAGACTGGGCTGGGTTCGATCATGGTGCCCGCGGTGGCCGCGCCGGACTGGAACCATCGGGACTGGGCGCCGATGTGGTCGGCGATCGCCGCGACTGGGCCTGCCGGCGGTTGTTCACCAGGGCACCGGGCACAGCATGTTCTTCTACCGTGGCCCCGGTGCCGGGGTGGCTAACCTGTTGGCGACCCAGTCCATGGCGCCGCGGATGGCCGGGCTGCTGGCCACCTCGGGGGTCCTGGCCGCCAATCCGGAACTACACGTGGTCTTCGTCGAGTACAACGTCGGTTGGCTGGCCTGGGCCATGAACACGCTCGACTACTACCAGCAGGCGTTCTCCGAGGCCGGCTACACACCGCAGGGAAAAAAGTGGGTCAATGTCGAGCTGCCCGAGCCGCCGAGCTTCTACTTGCGTCGCCAGGTCCACTCGACCTTCCAGGACGACCCGGTCGGGTTGCACAACATTGCGATGACCGGAGCGCATGGGTTGTTGTGGGGGTCGGACTACCCCCACCACGAGGGGACCTACCCGCACTCGCAGGAGACCGTGGCTTTGCTGGCCAAGCCGCTCGAGCAAGCCGACGCGCTCAGAGTGTTCCGCGACAACGCCGCTGAGTTGTTCCGCTTCGATCCTGTCGTGCTCGCCGAGCCGCTCCCCGCCTGAGACAGAAGAGAGACCTTCATGGCTGTGCTATCCAAAAATATCGAGTATCGAGTCTTCGACGCGGACAACCACTACTACGAGCCGGTCGACATGTTCGCCCGCTACATCGACGCTCCGTACGTGGAGCGAACCTTCCGCACCGAGGAGCGCGACGGGGAGACGATCGTGCTCTTCGAAGGACGCCCGTTCGGGTTCGTCGGTGGCAGCGGCGGCAAACGCCGGGTCCGCCCGGGCGCGCTGCGAGCGCGACTGCGCGGGGACGCGGCGCCGGAGGAGCCCGATGTCGACGACTCGTACGCGTCGGACCCCAAGGCGCGCCTCGCCATGATGGACCAGCAGGGCATCGAGGCGACGCTGATGTTCCCCAGTACCGGGGTGACCATCGAGAACCTGCTTCGAGACGACCCGGAGTTGCTTCTGGCCCATGTGTGGGCGTTCAACCGATGGCTCGCCGAGTGCTGGGGTTTCGATTGCGAGCATCGGATCTTCTCCCCGGCGATCATCTCTCTGGTCGACCCCGACGACGCGGTTCGCCAGTTGGAGTTCGCTCTCGACCATGGGGCCCGGGCGGTGCAGATGCTACCCGGACCGGCCCTATGGGGGCGCTCGCCGGCCGACCCCATCTACGATCCCTTCTGGGCCCGGGTCCAGGAGGCGGGAGCGTTGGTGACCTACCACCTCGGCAACTCGGGCTATATGGAGCGGTACTCGGCCGACTGGGGCGAGAACCCCGATCCCGACGGCGTCTCCCCGGAGGGCACGGGCCCGAGGGGAGCGTCCGGCCAGCGCGGCCCCGACGACAGGGGCGGGCGGTCCGCCTTCCAGTGGACCATGCTCTACCGGGACCGGCCGATCATGGACACCTTGGCCATCCTGATCTACCACAACCTGTTCGGACGGTTTCCCGGCATCCAGGTCATGAGCGTTGAGAACGGGTCCGCATGGGTCGCCTATCTGCTGACGGCCATGGACAACATGAAGGGTATGGGCCGTAACGGCCCCTGGCCCGGCGGTTACGTCGAGGGCAAGCCCAGCGAGGTCTTCAAGCGGCACGTGTACGTCTCACCACACCACTACGGCGAAGACCTCGCCGGGCTGGTAAAACTGATCGGGGTCGAGCGGACCCTGTTCGGATCGGACTTCCCCCACGCGGAGGGCATGTCAGCCGAAAACGACTACCACGACAAGGCTGGCGAGTTCGCCGCCAAGCTCGGCGAGCCCGACGCTGAGACTCGCCAGGTCATGCGCGACAACGGGATGCGGCTCCTCGTGATGAGCAAATGAGCGAGACCGAGCTCGCAGCCTGGGTCGACAAGCTGGCCATCCGCGAGCTGCTGGAGCGGTATATGCGCTACAACGACGACGGCGACCTCGACCGCATCCTTGAGCTCTTCGATCCCGACGCCGCCTATCAAGTCATGGGGCGCGTCCTTATCGGCCGACAGCAAATCGGCGAATTCCTCGAAGCCCGAGGATTCAGCCACGACCGACCGCAGTGGACCGACCCCGGTCAGCTGCTGAATCAAACCCGCTCGACCCACATCAGTTCCAACCCGGTCATCGATCTCCACGGGCACACAGCCACCGTCGAGAGCGACTTCCAAGTGGCCCGCCGCGACAGCGATGGCCGCGCTCACATCGTTCTGCTCGGACGCTACCGCGACGAGGTTCGCCGAGGCTCCGACGGGAAATGGCGGCTCTACACTCGCACAGGCGTTTCGGTGGCCCGTCCAGGCGAGGAATACACCGACAGCGAATGGCAGAAGGCCCTCGCGGGCGCCCCCGACGAAGAACGCGCCAACCTGCGCGCCTAATCCCTCCTCGCGGCGCCCGGACGATCACCGCCGCGAACAGGCGCCCCCCTCACATCGACACTTCCAAACCGTGACCAAAATATCCACCTGCCGGGTAGCCATTCATGAGCTGAGCGCAAATCGCTCACTCTTGGCGCGGGTAATGACCATTTCCCGCCGGCTGGGCCGTTCGACGCTCGGCCGCTGGGCGTGACGGGGACGGAGCCAGTTCGAGTCAGCGCGGCGGCGCGAACTCAGCACCTCGTTGTCACACGATTTCCTACTTGGCCGCCGATGCCTGCCCCTGCGGGTCGTCATTCTGCTCGTCATGAACGATTGGAGGGCGGATCTCTGGGCTACGCAGGCGTCGCCTTGCGCTACTCAAAGACGATTGTTGGCTGCGCAGGCAGTGGTGGCTCAGTTATCAGCCGAGAACGGGTCTGGGCCCACCGGACCTGATGGCATATGGCGGTCGCCCGGTCTGCGCTTCGTGGTCTTGGGGGACGGCGCCGACGGGTTGTGGTCAGGTGGGGCGGAGCCGGCCGCTGGCCTCACCACGTGCTGTGCGCACGGCTGCGGCTTGGGCGCCTGCCAGTTCTAGTGTCTCGGGTGGTTGGGTTGGGAAGGGTCACCAACGACGCTCGGCGATCGCTCCGGTCAAGTTCGTCAAGTTTGTCGTTGACGCCGGCAAGAATGTGGGTGAGCCGCTCGGTCTCGCCTTTCCAGCCGCGTGTGGCTGCTTCTTCGAGTTGTTCGAGGAGTCCGGCTTGGGTGCGATGGAGGCGGGGTCGGGCCCCGACATCGGGGCGGGCGAGCTTGCATTGCTCGCAGGCGTATTCGTGCACGCAGTTGGTGCCGTAGGCTCGCATGCAGTCCCCGATCGCGATCTTTCGTTTCGCGAAGTGCTCTTCGAACTCTTCCCATTCGCCGGGGGTCACATCCCGGTACTCGTCGCCCGGGCGCAGAGCGCGGCGGCTCTCGATGAAGGCTCGGTGGGAGCGAATGATGTCGTCGGGGAAGATGGCGGCATACCCCTGGGTGGTGCTCAACGTGGCGTGACCGAGCAGTTTCTGGATGATATGAGGGGGCAGGCCGGCGGCGAGGGCGTCGGTGGCGAAGATGCGTCGGAAGTCATGCGGGGTGAATCGCAGAACGCTTCCATCGATCGACCTCAGGCCGGCGACGGCGACCACTTTGTCGATGGCCTTTTGCACGTACACCTTGTTCATCGGGCGGGTGACGCCTTTGATACCCCGGCCGGCGGTACGTTGGAACAAGAACGGCAACGCCTCGGTATTGACGCACTCGCCATAGTCGTACGCCACGAGCAACGGGAGGGTGGTGTCGGTCGAGCCGGCCGCCTGGCGGATCCGGCGGGCCATCGCCGCAAACACCGCAGCCAGTTCGGGGGCGACAACCACCATGCGTTCTCGGTCTTGTTTCGACGGGTTCACGTGCAACAAGAGCACCTTGCCGATCGCGGGGTCGCGGTGCTGGTATTCGTGAAGGTCGAGTTGGGTCAGCTCGAGCATCTCCTCGATCCGGATCCCGGTGTGGCGCAACACCTCCACCACCGCGAACGCCCAGAACGCCTGCTCCTCTTCGAAGACGACGTCGACCCGATCGGGGCTGAGAGTCCCGTCCGCGAGTACGGCCGAGATGGTCGGGTGGGCGAGGGCGTGGGTCGCGCCGTCGACGCGTTGGTAGGTGGCCCCGTCGATGTTGAACCACTCGCCCGGCCCGGCACCTTTGGCGGCGTCGTAGAGCACCCGGGTGTCGTGGTAGTGGCGTTCTGCGGTGTCGACCAGTTCGTTCAGACGGACCGCCCGGCTGCGGGTGCGCTCGTGCATCTCGCTGCGCAGCGCCAGTTTCCATTTCCGGTAGGCCTTCACTTCGTTCTCGCTCACCGGCGGCCGGCTCGCCCATACGGCCCACCGGGCCGGTTCGACGTGCGCCAGTTGGATCAGGTCGGTGTAAAAGCCCCGCACCGTCATGTAGATGCCTAATACTCCCCGGCGGGGAACCTTCGACCCGTCCGGCGCCTGGCGCCACCGCGCCGCCTCCTTCCATGCTGTCGCCACCTCCGCGGGCAGGTCGAGCGTGTCGATGCCAGGTGCGATCTCCTCCACCTGTTTCCAGAAGTTGCGGCACAGCTGTCCGGTGACGCAGCGAAGCGTCGAGTAGTCGACCGCCACCGAGCGCTCCGTGAGATAGGCGATCAGCATGTTTCGGACCCGCTGGTTGTCGATGTGGTAGCGATCGACGAGCTCGGTGACGGTCTTCTTGCCGGGACGCAGCGCCCGGTGGAGATCGCCTTCCACGGTGCCCAGATCGGCCAGACATCGCCAAAGGTGGCCAAGGCCGACAGTCTGTCTGCCCCGGGCCAGCATGGCGTCGCGGTAGGCCAACAGGTCCTCGACGGTCAAGGCCGCCACCGAGCGGCCGGTGAGCAACACCAGCCGACCGAGCACGCACACCGACTGGGTCCGGGTCTGGTCGGTGGCGGTGACCCGCTCGACCACGCCCGAGTCAGGATCGCCCCGCCACACCGGGAGCGAACCCCAGAACTTGTTGAACCGCACCGTCAACGCGAAATCGAAACCCGGGCGCACCACATCCAGCGCGAACAGCGCGGCGGCGCCGGAGGTGATGACCCACAACCGGTTAGCCGTCGCAGTGACCCCGAGACGGTCACAGACCGCCGTGCGGTAGCCGGCGCCGAAGTCCTCGATGCCGCTCGACTCCCACCGCTGCTGCCAGGTGTCCCCCACGAACCCCGAAAAGTAGCGCAGCAGGTGGGTGGCGCCTCGCCGTCGGCCCTCAGCCGCGTTCAAGCCGTCGCTGTGAAGCTTCAACCTGCAGACCAGGTCCAACACCTCGTCGGCTCCCGCAAGCTGGCAGGACTGCGGCGCGACCTCCGCGAACCGCGGGTCGCCCACCCCGACCTCCACGTGAGCCGCCCCAACATCAGGTCGGGCGATCACCTCAGCGGCAGCCATCAGCGGGTCCTGCCGAACAGGTCATCCAGATCGGACTGGGAGTAGGGGTTCGCGACCGCGGCGGCTCGGCCGCGGCCGGGCCTGGGCCTGTCTTTGCGCGTCGATCAGCTCCTCCAACCGGGGCCGCACATACCGCTGGGTGGTCTTGAGATCCTCATGCCCCATCATCTGTTGCACCTTGGCCAGATCCATGCCCGCGTCGAGCATCCTCACGCAGGCGGTGTGGCGCAGATCGTGAGGCGTCCAGTTGGTGCCCAGCTTGGCGTTGACCCGGTTGAACACGGCTCGGTAGGCGTCGTAGTCCAACTGGCGGCGTGTCCCGCGAGCGACGATCCACACCGGAGCGTCCACCCCCGCCACATACCCGCTCTCGGCTTGAAAGCGGCGAAGCCACAAGATGGCGTCGCCCGACACCGGCAGCCATTGGGCCTTGCGGCCACCCTTACGCACCACGTGCACCACCGCGTTGCCCCAATCGATATCCTCGCCTCGCAGGGCCAGCAGTTCGCCCGGTCGGATCCCGCAATCCACCGCGATCTTCACCAGGGCCCGGTTGCGGTCACTGGTCAGCTCGGCCCAGAAGTCGCGGAAATGGGCGTCGGTCAGGTGACGGGGGGTCATCTGCGGATCCGGTGGATCTACCCGTCGGGCCCGCCCAGCCGGGAACGGTTCCAACGGGTTGTGATGCGCGAACGCCCGAGGCTCCCCGGGCGCCCAACGTCTCGAGTGGGGGATCGGATTAACCAACGGCCGGCACCCCCGCTCGGCCAGGAACTCATACCATTTGTACAACACCACCCGGGAATGGCGAATCGTGGCCGGATCGAACTGCACCTCATCCGGCATCACCTTGCCCGTTACCCGGTTCAGCCGACCGCGCCGCGGCTCGGCCAGCGGCCGGCGAGCGCCGCCAGTCTTGCCGTGATCGATCAGCCAGCGCCGATAGTCGGTGTAATCGCCACGGGTCGCCTGGTCAAACACCACCCCTGCGCCGACCAGGAACCGCAACCAGCGTAGGATGTCGAACGCGTACGAGCGCAGCGTCAACGGACGAGCGAAAGTGTGGCTGAGATCGGCCAGGTACGTATTCGCCGCCCGTTCCGCCCGCGGATCATCGGGAATCACCAACCTAAACGGGATCGGGCCCTGGCCGTCGTCCACCACGGCGCCCACCAGGCGGACCGGGATAGTGGCGACGTCTCGAAGGGTGAGATCTTTTCCCCACGGATCGCCCGGCCAGTCTTGGACAACAGTCACCTAACTATCTCCTCCTCGCTCGCCGTCCGGGCATCGTCGCGCCTTCCCGCACCGCCACCGCGGACCACCTAGTTCGGTTAACAAGCACCCTGGAACGGAAATCCCGGTTCATCCACCAAGTGGCCCAAGGCCACACCGACATCGCCCGCACCGTGGAAGACGTCTCGGAAACCACCCTGTCCCTGGCCGAGGTCAAAGCGCTGTCCACCGGAAACCCGCTCATCCTGGAAAAGGCCGGGATCGACAACGACGTGGCCCGCCTCGAGCGCCTGGCCTCCGCCCACCGGGCCGAGCAGCGCCGAGCCGGACAGGTCATCATCGCCGGCCAAGAACAACTGCCCGCCGTCGCTGCCCGCGTCGAGGCCCTCCAGGCCGCCCTGGCCCGCCGGGTCGACGTCAGCGGCGACAACTTCGCCGCCACCATCGACGGTCACCACTTCACCAAAAGGACCGAGGCCGCCGCCCAGCTCGCCGCCGCCCTCCACCAGGCCCGCCACCGGGCCGACCAGGCCGTCCCGCTCGGCCACATCGGCGGGATCGACCTCGAGGTCAGAGTGGACGGCAGCCGGCGGCTACAGCCAGCTGTCCATCCGTCCCACCGGTCTGTACAGCCGCAGCATCGTCCTCGAGCCGGTCGACCTCAAAGGCGACCCGCTGGGCCTGCTGACCCGGGTCACCAACCTGGTCACCGGGCTGGAAACCGGCCTCGACCAGCTGGCCGACCAGGCCAGCCGGCTACGAGCCGACATCGCCACCTCGCAACGGATCCTGCAACAACCGTTCGACCACGCCCAAGAACTGGCCCACCTCAAAGCCCGCCAGGCCGACATCGACGAGGAGCTCTCCAAAACCGACACCGCGGCCGACGAGTCAGCCGCCTCCAAGATCGCCTACCCGCCCGTCGACGCCAGTCCCGAAGACTGGGCCCTGTTCCTGGCCGTCCATGACCCCCCCGCCCACGAGACCGTGACCCTAACCCCCCAGCGACCGCCCCGCCCGGGCGGATCCCACGAGGTCTGGCACGACCGGCACGCCGGCTGACACGGCCGAACGCACCCCCCGGTCCGGACTCACGGCCCCCGCCGGCGCACACAGCGGAGCCGGCCGGCCCTGAGCACATGACCACAGCCCAGCTCGGCCGACACGTGAGCCAACTGCGGGCCTCCCTGGCCGGGAAACGGCGATCCCTTCGCGACCTGGCCTCCGCCTCCAGGCGGCTCTCGGACCGTATCAGCGAAGAAACCGGCCCCGACCCGCTCTTGAGCTCAAGCCTCCAGCGGCACAACAGTGACAGCGTCCGCTTGCAAGCTGAGATCGCCCGCCTCGCCGAGGCCCTGAACGCCGCCCGAGCCGAACTGGAACGACGACCCCACCCGACCCACCAGGAAAGCCAACCCGGTCGGGGAGAAGTCCCGCAACGACCAGTGACCGGGGTCATGGCATCCCCGCCGCATCCGCCCGGCCCGGTACCACCAATCCAGTCCGGTCCCGTTCCGGGCCTGTGAATGGCCGCCGATCAGGGCAAGTAGTCTGAGCCCAGTTACCATCGGCGGTCGTGGGAGCGGCGATCGCGCTCGTCTTTCTGTTCGTGGCGGTCCTCTCCATCGTCGTGATCGTGGGACGGTTTCGCTTCAACGCCAAAATCGCACGCGGGCGTGCCGTAGCCTCGCGGCGGCGCACCGGCCCCGATCGCTGGCCACGCCTGGCGGGCGTGGACACCCATGAGTCTGGGCGGTCGGCCCCGGCTTCTGACGTTCTGCGTTACTCGGAGGACGGGATCTACCGCGCCGGTCGAGCTGTCGGGATATCCGCAGGGATCTTCGCCCTCGCCACCGTCGGGCTGGTGGCCCTACTACTCGCGGGCGACTCGCAGACCACGTGGCTGCCAACTGTGGTGATGTTCTTCAGCGGAATGCTGATAATCGGCACCTTGATCTCCACCAAGCCCGGCATCCGAGTGAGAGACGACGGCATCACCATCGGACAGGTCGCCTATACAGAACGACATACTCGGCCCGGCTTCTCCGAGAAAATGGGCGTACCGCACTTCGTCGCCGACCTGCCCTTCGATCACGTGGTCGCCATCCGGTTCCTTCGAGGCGCAGAGATCATCACGGTCCGAGACGCCATCCGGGCATCAGCCCCGCCCCGGATGGCCAAGAAGCCCACCAAGGCCCGCAAACAGGCTCTCGGGCTCTTCTACACCGGCGGGCTGCCCGATGCGATCTACATCAGGATCCGACCCGAACGGACGGTCCCGGTTCCCCTGCTCGCGACCTCGACGGGCATGGGAAGTTCGACCACTCGCGCTACTACCTGGTCGGGACCCGAATTCCTCATCGGGACCAAACACCCGCTTGAGCTCCACCAAGCGGTACGCAACGCACTGGACTCCTATCACCTCGCCGGGGGCCATCCCATCCCGGTACAACTGCCCGAGTCGGGGCCATCCAACCAGTAGCCCGCCCCTGGAAGCACCGCACCGAAGGCCAACGCTGTCGGCCAGACCAGCAGGCGAGGGGTCTCCGATTCGTCCGCTGGCTGACCTCAAAGACATACCCCGACTGCCCCACCGCGCTCGACACCACCCGACGAGCCGTATAGGCCGCCGATCGGCGACACTGGTAAGCCGGATGCCCACCCCCTACCCCCTCATGCTGCTCACCCCCACGCCGGCCCCGCCGGCAGGGGACGCGTACCGGCACGAAGCGGGAGAAGGACGGGTGGAGATTCGCTGCAGAGATCAGCAAGGGACGAGTCCGTCTGTGGTCTCGGGGTGGCCACGACTGGGCGCCCAAACTGCCCGAACTCGAGAGCACCGCCGGGCAGGACCGAGTGGATCACCGTCATGGCCCTATGCCCGACATTGGCCCGCCCCCCAGGACCACACCGGGGAGTTCCACCACCCCCAGCTGGGTGAGACGACCCGAGTAAGTCGGGCCTCGATCCAGGCCCGTCCCGGCGCTGACCGGGCTACACGGGTTGAGCCGATCCGGTCTCGCTCGACGGGGGACGGGGTTTGTCGGCAGGTCCGGGCGGCGCAGACGTCGACGTCAAGCTTGGGGCAGGATCGGGGGTCAGAGTGGTTCGCCCGAGGCGGTGGAGCCAGAACTCGTAGGCGGCGAGCAGGACGGCGATAACCAAGATGCCAATCCACGACACCGATAGAACGATCAGGAGCAGCACCGCTACCGCCAGGCCCTCGATACGCAGCAGGTCCAGATGCGAGCGCACCCACTCGATGGTGCGGTCATCGCGGGCCCGCCCCGAGATCGCCACCATCAGGTTCCATCCCTCGTGGGCGTAGCGGGAGACGACCCGCCGCAGGCACCGGGCCCACCCATAGGGACCGGTGACCAGGGCCACCACGACCACCACGACTACACCCAGCACGAGCCAGCGGCTGATGCTGAAGTACTGATGAAACAAATGGGTGAGGATGGCCCGCCGGGCCGACTTATTGGCGGGCTGACCGGTGTTGGTCAGGGTGGTGGTGAGCCAGTCCACTACCCGGCGGATCACGACCAGACCCAGAAGGCCACCGACGCTGAGTTGCAGCAGCGTCCGGCGGCGACGCCGGGTCAACCACAACGCCACCGCGGCCACCACCGCGGTGAGAATGAGCAGGAGTACCAAGACCCCGTTGAAGACCCGCACCAGGTGACGGGCCTGGGTGAGCTTATCCGCCGGGAACAGCGGAATCTGACCGCAGGTGTTGGGGATTGGCCGGTTCAGGGCGGTCCCGATTTTCTGGCAGGCAGAGGCGGGGATTTCATTGCCGCTGATGGAGGGGATCTGGACTGGTTTGCCGACCACGCCGGAGATGAAACCCTGCAGGTTCTGCAGGGCGGCGTCGAAGAGGGGGACCAGGTTGAGCACCACCTGGCCGTTGGTGGTGGTGACGGCCTTGCTGTTGCCGTTGAGGACGGACAGCAACTGGGCGTGGGCGAAGTCAATGGCTTGTTTCCACAGGGCCTGGAACTGGCTGGATTGCAGCGCCTTCGTCACCCCGTCCTGGACGTACCCCTTCGCAGCATTCGTGATGGGCCCGGCCAGGAAGTCCGCTTTCGGGGGCAGGGCGTTCGCCACGGTCTGTTGGGGGTTCAAGCTGGTGAAGATCTGGTTCGTGAGGGCGGCCGCCACCGCCGAGGTGACGGCGGGATCGGTACCGATGGGCACCACCGTCTTCTCGAAACCCGTCTCGCTCAACACCACGTAATGGGTCCAGGCAACCACATACGTGACCGATAGCAATATGGCAAACAGCACCACCAGCACACCGACCACGACCCGGCGGAGTCTCCCCCCCCGCCGCTCCGGGCTCCCCGGCTCTTCCAGGGTCGACTCCCCAGCAGCGGGCTCCGCCTGGGCCCGGGCTAACGCCTGGGTGGACTCCTCTGGTGTCGGTCCCGCACCGGAGGCGTCGCTGGGCTGGTCAGGCCGTTCGCCGGCCGGATTGGTCATGGGCTCGCCGTCGCCTTCAAGATGGGAGGACATGTTCTCGTGCCGTCAGTCCAACTGTCGTTTCGCGCGCATGCTGGCAGTCGAGGAGCCTCTGTTTCTCACCCGGACCGAGTGACTTCTCTGAACCAAGATCAGCAGTTGTCGCGGCCTTCCCGTTCCGACCTGGTAATTTCGTGACGGGCGGTGGCGTCCGCGGGCCTGTGAGCCGGGCCTCGGCGCCAACAGATCTCGATCCGCTTCAGGGCGTAAAGGCGATCGACAACTCGGCCTCCGGCCGCGCACAGCAACGTTCGCCGACGGTCTCGAAGACCTCCTGGTCCGCGACGCTGAGGGGCGGTTGCACCATCGACCGAGGCCACATCCGCTAGCGGATAACCACATTGATGTCTGCAACCAGAAGAAACAGCTGAGCGCCGAGGTACGTCCAGAAAGAAAAGCACAATAATGACGGCGAAAACCCAGAGGTGTCGCCGTTGTGCGACGCGCCGCGGCCGACGAACCAGCTGCCTATAACTGCACAGTTTGGCGAAGCCCGTAAGCACGACGGGCTGACACCGATGGTGAACATGGCTAGGAGCATCAGGGTTCCGAGCGCCGGACTAGTGCAGGATAAAGCCCGGCCGTCAAACGTAGGGAACGTTCCACACTGCGTTCATGCGGGCCTGGGCGGCTTGACCCACCCCGGCCGGAGCAGCCTTGTCGCTAGCTCCTGACACCCTCGTCCAAGGAGGCTGTCTGTCGCGCCTGCCACTTCGGGTTTCGAATGTTGCTCCGGCTCGGTCATCAGCTAGGCCCGGACTGCTGGGCAATCCGCCGGGTGGGGTTGCTCGAGACCAAAAGTTCGTGTCCGACGGCCAGTGGCCGTTACCCCGAACGTGTGAAAGAGTTCTATCACCATCTACCTGGAGGCGAGGGCAGGTGAACGTTTGGCGAGCTTCGTCACCAGCGCCGTCGAAACGTCAGAAATGACATGCAGCTGCCCGGCTTTGGCGATCGCCCCGTCGCGCGACCGGACGCCCAGTTTTTGGTAGATGGCCTTCAGATGCGACTTCACCATATTCGGGGATCTCCCTAGCTGGCCGGCGATCTCTATGGTCGACAGCCGGGTCGGGAGGTAGCGCAACACGTCGAGTTCCCGGTCCGTCAAGGGACCCGAGGCACGCGACGGTCGCGATGTCCCCGGTTCGTCGACCGAGGGGTCCCGTACATGCCTAGTTGCTGGCATTGAGCACCTCCCTCTGAGGTTGCCCCATCTCACACACCTCGACACGCGGCCGCCCCACCCGAACGTGGTCAAGGGTACCCAGCACGCGGCGACACCCCATATCGCCATGGGTCGCGGGCTCCACCGCGGGCGCCACGTGGGTGGCCGGTCCTGTGATGCGGGCTCGGAAGACGTGGTGGGACCAACCATGGCCAGCGAGGACCAGCGGCGTGAAGACGACCGCCAACATGGCTGATGACCGCGAGGGCGTATGTGCGGGAGGCGCCGCTCTTCACGCCGAGGGGACGGGCCCAGCGGCTCGTCAGCCCGCCACCCTGGATCGCCCTGCCCCACCCCGTCGCGCATCGACAGCCGCACGGTGCCATCGTCCCGTCGTCGACGGGCGCCGAGCTCCCCCTGATCGGGTGAAGAGCGGGAGTCCGCCCCCTTCCTACTGTTGGGGCTGGTCGCAGGTGGTCGCCCTCCTCGCCTACCCCGGCCACCGGAGAGGCAAGGTGATGTCGCTCAAAAGGGAATGTCGCCGTTGACACCGGCGGTGATTCCGGAATCGGTAAGGCGGTGGCCCTGGCCGGGGCAGGCGCCAACGTGGCCATCGACTATGTCGCGGACCAGTAGGACACTGTGATGGGGGTGCTGCGGTGAACCTCGACCTGGCTCGGGTGCAGTTCGCTACTACCAGCATCTACCACTTCTTGTTCGTGCCCGTCACCATGGGACTGGCCTTGCTGGTGGCCATCCTGCAGACGGTCTGGCACTGCACAGGCAACCCGGAGCACCGCCAACTCACCCGGTTCTTCGGCACCCTGCTGCTGATCAACGTGGCCATCGGAGTGGTGACCGGCCTGGTGCAGGAGTTCGAGTTCGGTATGAACTGGTCGGCCTACTCCCGTTTCGTGGGCGACGTGTTCGGCGCCCCCTTGGCCATGGAGGGTCTGGCCGCCTTCTTCTTGGAGTCGACCTTCCTGGGCCTGTGGGTCTTCGGCTGGGACCGTCTCCCCAAGCGCGTCCACCTGGCCTGCATCTGGCTGGTCGCCCTCGGTACCGTCCTGTCGGCCGCCTTCATCATGGCGGCCAACTCGTGGATGCAGCACCCGGTGGGCTACACGCTCAACTCCAGCGGGACACCGGTGCTCAACAACATTGTCGCCGTGTTCACCAACCCGGTGTTTCTGTGGGGCTACACCCACGTGCTGCTGGCCTCCGTGGTCACCGGGGCGCTGGTCATGCTGGCCGTCTCCGCCTGGCACCTGCGCAGGGGCAATAACGTCGACTCCTTCCGGTTGTCGGCGACCATGTCCCTGGTGGTCCTGGTCCCCGCCATCACCCTGAACCTTATGGTGGGCAGCCACCTGGGGATCGTCGAGACCACCTACCAGCCCATGAAGATCGCGGCCGCCGAAGCGGACTGGAACACCTGCCAGCCCTGCTCCTTCTCGCTGTTCCAGATCGGCGGGGGCCGATTTGATGAGACGCCCACGAAGATCCTCGAGATCCCCCATCTCCAGTCACTGCTCGCCACCGGTACCTGGGACGGCCAGGTGGTCGGCCTCAACCAGCTCAACGCTCAATATCAGGAGCAATACGGGCCCGGCGACTACGTGCCCAACGTGTTCGTCCAGTACTGGTCCATGCGGGTCATGGCCTACCTGGGCGCCCTTGTCTTCCTGCTGGCCCTGTGGGGCGCCTGGGCCGTATGGCGCCACAAGCTGGAGCGGTCCCGCTGGTTCCTCCTGGCGGCCACCTGGGCCGTCGTGACCCCCATCCTCATGAACACCGCCGGCTGGTTCCTGACCGAGAACGGCCGTCAACCGTGGATCGTGCAGGGGTTGCTCAAGACCTCGGCCGGGGTGTCGCCGGGTGTGAGCGCCGCCTGGATCTGGATCACCCTGATCTTGTTCGTTCTGGTTTACGGCGTGTTCGCCGTCATCGACGGCATCCTGATGGTCCGCTACGGCCGGAAAGCGCTGACCGAAGAGGAGGCCGCCCAGTCCGGCGCGGTCACCGGCGAACCTGCGGCCGGTGACACGCCAACCCTGATCTACTAGAGGACGACACGAGGCTGCACGTCTTCTGGTGATGACTTGCACGCCCGAGGGGTTCTAGGACTCGGACCATGCCCGCCGACCAGACCGCCGATGTCGGCCGCGATTTCCTTCGTGACGTCGGATACCGCGGCTGGAAATTTCTGCTACCGGGTAGTCGAATGGTCGCAAATCGTCCATGTCGACTTGGATGTCAGATCACATTTTCGTCCGCACTGGATGGTCGGAAAAGGATGTAGATCAGCGCGCCGACCAGCGGAAGGAAAAGGATCAGGATGGTCCACCCCGCCTTCGCGAATCCATGGTGATCGCGGCGCCGGAAATTGTCCACGAAACACCAGATGATGAAGAACAGCATCAGGGCCAGCCCGGCAAATATCAACATCGTCCAAAAGACGCCCAAGAGAGGATAGGTATAGGCAAGCATCACAACATCTCCTTGTCAGGTCGGTTCGGATTGATGGTCGTGGACGCTGGTTCCAATGTCGGGTTCGGCCCTGATGTCCCCGGGGACGGGCGCAGTCCCGGCGGGGACTGGTGTGGTCCTGTGGGTGGTCACTCTTCGGCTTGGGCACGCCATCGTCCTCGCTGCATACCACCACATCCGGTGGTGACCGTCTCGTGGTCTTAGCCTCAGACTGTTCACTGGGCGCTGGGGGGAAATCGGAAATTCAGGTGAGAAGAACCGTTGCGTCTTATGTTTCCCGTGCGACTGTGGGGGGACAAACCGCTGCGGATCCGGGTCGACGACATCGCCATCCAGCCACTGCGCTCTTGATCCACGACCAGGTCCGGGGACGAGACCGGTCGTTCATCGTCGGAAGCTGTAAGGGTTACCGGATCGCTGGGCCCGATCGATCGGAGTTGATGATCTTGGCTGCCGCAGAGGCGCACGCCGACCTGGTGGCACGGTCAGCTGCTCTTGGTATGGACCTGCCCAGGGCCTGGCGACGCGACCTGCGCACCCGGTCGGCTGGCGACCTGATTGCCTTCGTCAGCGATAGGTCGGGAGGGTCGAAGACGCTTGCGGTACCAGAGAACATCGGTTCCGGATGGGAAGTCTTGGACTCGGCCCACCAGTTCGTAGCCGTTCCGTTCATAGAGCGACCGGGCCTGAAAGTCGTAGGTGAAGTGGACGGTCTGTGAGCACCCGCGGGCCGCCGCCTCGGCTTCAGCGGCGGCGATGAGTCGAGTGGCGAGGCGATGACCTCGGAGACTGGGGTCCACCCACAGGTTCTGCAGTTCGCAGCAGTCGCCCCAGGTCCATCCACTGATGCCAGCGACCACCCTGCCCCCGTCGCGCACAAAGATGGCCAGGGCCCGGTCGTCGCCGAGACCGGTAACGTCGGACGCCTCACGACGGATCTGCGCCTCGAGGAATTCGATATCGAACGGATCGGGATCGTCCTCGACGTGGAGTTCCACCGCGACTTGCCCGTCAGGCGCCGACGATCTGCTCGAGGAGGGAGACCTCGTCGAAGTAGGTCCGGTAGGACCGGATCTTCCCGTCGCGGAAGTCGGCCACGGTGACGCCAGCCAACTGGACGTGCCGTCCGGTTGCCTCCAGCTCGGCGCCCTCGCCGAGGACGAACGGTCCGGTGTGATCGGCTTCGACGACCCATTCGGCGAACGCCTTGTTGCCCACTTCGTCGAGTCCGCGGAACATCAGGACCGGGTTGGAGAACGCTTCTTCACGACCGGCGGCCAGGTCGGCGAGTGCTGCCAGCCCCGATACGGTGGCAATGGGCGACCAACCCACCACATCCTCGGTGAACAGGCTCCGCGGATCATCGGGTGCGCCGCCGACCTCAGCCTGCAGCGCCCTCAACAGAACGTCCTTCCGCGATTCACTCATGGCATTCTTGTCCCTGTGTTCATCAGTCTGTTTCGGCGTCCTCTAGCTATCAGACCTGCGGTCATGACCCGAGGGCCTTGGCCTTGGCCGTTGCGAACTCTTCGTCGGTCAGCACGCCCGAGGCGTGCAACTGTGCGAGGTGTTCGATCTGGTCTGCCGGGTCCGCTGGAGGCGGGGCATACTGTGCCGGCTCCGGGTCGTCATACGCCGGCGCCTGAGCGGCCTGCTGCTGCCCGTACTTCTTGTCCTCGTGATGAGCGATGGCCGCGCCAGCAATCAGCGCCCGGCGTCTGGTGCGCCGCCTGAATCCCATGGAAGACTCCTTCTGGTTGGTTCCGTTCGTTCGGCCGCTAAAACTAGGGCCAGCGTCGACTATGCCAACAGTCGTCCGAAGCGTCGTCGCCCGAAGCGGGTGACTTCTCCGCCCGAGCGACAACCGGAAACGCCACCGGAGCCCTGGTAGGTTTGGCATCGAGACTCCCAGCCTGTATCCGGTCCCCGGATGTAGGGCCGGGCCCTGCCGGAGGGGGTCGATTATTGTGGCTGGTGTGCGGACGCCCATCAAGCACTCGCTGGATCCGATGTACGCGGAGTTCGAGGTGCACCGGACGATGATCCGTGATCGCGTTCGCACCGAGGCGTTCCGGCGTGCCATCGGCGCGGTCGTGCGCCCCGGCGACGTCGTTCTTGATGTCGGGGCGGGAAGCGGCATCCTGAGCGTGTTCGCGGCTCGGGCAGGCGCGGCGCGCGTCTATGCGGTGGAAGAAACGTCGATCGCCGTTCTGGCCCAGGACCTGGTCGCCGCCAACGGGGTCGCAGATGTTGTTCACGTGATCCAGGGCGACGTCTTGGACATCGACCTCCCGGAGCGCGTCGATGTGGTCGTCTCGGAATGGCTGGGAGGCTTCGGGATCGACGAGGGGATGCTCGTTCCGGTTATCGCCGCCCGCGACCGCTGGCTCAAGCCGGGCGGAGTCATGATCCCCCGCTCGGTCACGGCGTGGGCCGCGCTGGTACACGACCGCTATCTCGAGGACATGGTGGATTTCCTGCGGGACGACCCGTACGGTCTCAAGCTCGACGAACTGGTCCACAAGACCGTCAACGAGGTCCTCTATTCGGGGAGCTCCCGTCACCTGGCCGCGGTCGACAGGCGCTCCGATCCCAGCCGGTTGTGGACAACCCAGGCGGACGTGATCCCGTTGGATCAGGCCCGGGCGCCGCACGAGGCCGAGACGGTGCTGCCCGTGCACGACCACGGTAGCGCCAATGCCTTGGCGCTCTGGTTCAGCGCCGACCTCGCGGCCGGCATCTCCCTCTCTGTCGGGCCTGGCGATCCTCCCACCCACTGGGGGATGACGACGGCCCCGCTGAGCTCGCCTGTGGAGCTCACGCCGGGTATGGCTGTCCGGGCCAGAGTCAAGACCACCCCGGCCCGACCGGCCGGGACCTGGACGAGTTGGGCCCTCGCCCTGCCAGGCGCCGACTGGGAGGAACACGACGAGCAGGCCATCTGGCAGGAGATGGACGACTGAGTATTTCAGGATAGTCAGAATGGTCGTTCCTCGAAGTGATCGCGTGGCGGCGGATCCCGAGCTGGTTGTTTCGTGGGGACGCTGACCTCTCCCGTGCAATCAACGGCGACCCCCACGGTGGCGCCTGGCCGGCTCCTGACCCATCCGGATGGGGGTATTGGAGCCAGGTGCTCTGGGCTCCGGGAAATCACCCTAATCGGGGGAGCGTTTCCTGGCGTGATATCATAGAGTCGCCTCGAACATAAACGGAGGATGCATTTTTAAAGGAATGCGGCGATGGGTTGGCTGCCCGGTGCATTTGTGTTTGGTATTGTTGGTCACCATGGGGTTGTTTCCATCAGATACTGCCATTGGGTCCTGTTCATGATCAAGCGTTTGGACCGGGTTGATGGGACCACTGATGAGACCGGTGAGGCGGTTGTATAGCACCCTCGCCGGCGGTTCGGCCGCCAGACGGAACATCGACTCCGTTCAGGTGGATGTCGACGGGCGCTTCGCCTGAGCCCGCCCAGTTCGAGGAGGATCCCATGGTGAAGACGGTGGAACATCCGAGCCAGGACGAGAGGGCGGCTGGCGGTAAGGCCGCTCGGGCGGTGCTACCGAGGGAGCAGCTGGCCGAGTGGCATCCGGGCCGCCGGACGCTCGAACCGCTGGACCTCTTGGTGGAGCAGGCCCGAACCCGGGTTCCCGAGCTGGTGCCCATTCGCCATGCCCGGATGGCCGCGTCGCCTTTCGCCTACTACCGGGGCGCCGCCTTGCCGATGGCCGCCGACCTCGCCACGGCAGCGCAGTCGGGCCTCATGGTGCAGCTCTGCGGCGACGCCCATCTGGCGAACTTCGGCGGGTTCGCCTCTCCCGAGCGGGAGCTCGTCTTCGACGTCAACGACTTCGACGAGACCCTTGCCGGGCCGTTCGAGTGGGACTTGAAGCGCCTGGCCGCCAGCTTCGAAGTGGCCGCCCGCGGCCGGGACTTTGACCGCCGCACGGCGCGTACCATCACCCTGGCCGGGATCCGGGCCTACCAGCGGGCCATCCGGGACTTCGCGGGCCTGTCCAACCTGGACGTGTGGTACGCCCGGCTGGACGTCAACGGGGTCATCCAACGGTGGGGCGGAGGCGTTGCCGCCAAGCGGGTCAAAGAGTTCCAGCGTAACGTCGCCAAAGCTTCGTCCAAGGACCAGATAAAGGCCCGAGCCAAACTCACCCGCACGGATGCCGACGGCCTGCACTTCGTGTCCGATCCGCCGCTGCTCGTACCCGTGGCGGAACTCTACAGCGCGGTCGACGGCCAGGCGGTCGAAGAGTCGATCCACGAAACTATCCGCAGCTACCGACGGACCCTGCAAGGGGACCGTCGGCGCCTACTGGAGTCGTACCGGTTCGTCGACCTGGCCCGTAAAGTCGTCGGTGTGGGAAGCGTCGGGACCCGGGCCTGGGTCGCGCTGTTCGTCGGGGCCAGTCCCGCCGACACGCTGATTCTCCAGGTCAAGGAGGCCGAAGCGTCGGTGCTGGAACGCTTTGTGGGCCGCAGTGCCTACCACAACCAGGGCCAGCGGGTCGTGGAAGGGCAACGGTTGATGCAAGCGGCCAGTGACATCTTCCTGGGCTGGCAGACGCGTCAGCCAAGGAGTAGACGGCCGACCTCACGACTACTACGTCCGCCAGCTTTGGGACTGGAAGCTCTCCGCGGATATCGACATCATGCAGTCCGACGCCCTCGCCATATACGCCCAATTGTGTGGGTGGACTCTAGCCCGGGCTCATGCCCGCTCGGGGGACCGTGTCGCCATCGGCTCCTACATGGGGGGAAGCGACATCTTTCCGCAGGCCTTGGCCCGTTTCGCCGCTGCCTATGCCGATCAGAACGACACCGACCACCAAGCCCTCCTGAAGGCTATCGCCAATGGCTCTGTGGCCGCCGACACCAGCACGCCTTAGGTGATCAAACCCACTGCCAGGCTCGGCTTCACGCTGCAAGCCGCTGCCAGTGCTGCGGTCAAGGGCCGTCGAGATGACCGCCAAGCTGGTGGCCGGTCGGCCTACGTTGACCGGGAGGAGTGGGAAATGGATGTCCAAGGTCGAGCGAGGCCGTCGACGCCCGCCTCGAGCTTGGTCGCGCAGCGAGCATCGAACGCGGCGCCAATGTGGCCTGGCCGGAAGATGGTGCTGGCGAGGGAAGGTGACGGGACCAACCCTTATACCAGCGCGTTATCACCCATATCAAGTGATGCATCCCGCGCCCAAGGTGGCCACACTGATCTTGTGGCTGAACACTACCGCATCGTCATCGGGGGCAGCGGGGCCTGCCGGAGCCGCGATGGCCCCCCTCGGACGAGGAGGATACGTCGACGGTGCCGGTGGCGGGCATCCTCGCTCGTACCCCGATTAGCGCCCAGGGCTAACGCCCTGTAGCGGTTCAAGCAGATCCTCCGCCACCTCAGACCAGGGCCGCTCACGACGCAGTTCTCCACTAGTGGGAAGCCCGGCCGGGCCTGCGGATCGCGAGGGTTGACTGGTTCCCGGAAGTCGCACAGGGTGAAAGCCCCTCAGCGCGTACTGCGGGTATCCCGGAGCCACCTGTTAGGAGATCGAGAAGTCGGTCTGCATCCGCCTGAATATGGAGGCCGTGCCGGAACTTTCAGTGACCCGACTGCTCGTGCGACGTGGTCAGCACGTGTCGTCTGTCGTCCATGACTCTGGACGTCTGCCAGAAGGCTGCCGGCTGTCGGCTCGCTTCGCGTGGCCTATCCCGCTGGACGAACGGACGAATGACCAAAAAATCGGCCCGCCCATGCTGGAGCTTGACGACATTCAAGCGTTGCTGCTCAGGCAAGGGGGGCGATCCGGGCAGGTGCAGCTTGCTCACGTTTTGTGCCCCGGTACAGGTCTTCTCTCACGGGTCGTCGGACGAGGTCAGCTTGGCCGAGACGGCGACCGTGCCTGGCGCGTCCTACGCCTATCTGAATGTCATGGGTTCGGGGGGAAACTGGATCGCCGTGGCCCGTTAGTTGGTGCCGGCGGGTTCGCGGCATGCCGGGACTCGTCCGGATTCTGATTATGATGTGACCGATTCTGATACCCAAAAGGAGAACGGTATATGAGCCAGAGTCATGTGGTCCTTGATTTCCCGATTAAGGGCCCTGCTAACGCCAAGGCGCTGCCCGACGAGCTGCCCTCGTTGATGCCCGATCTCGCGAAGGCACAGGACGAGCTCGGTACCGTACATTTCTCCCGGTTCATGATCGAGGGAGACGAGAAACTTCTCTTCCTTTCCGACATTGACGGCGATGTCGACCAGCATATTGAGCGGCTCGTGGAGAATGCCGGCCCGGTGTTTGACGCCATCTTCGCACACGTCGACGACCCTCCGGCCACGCCCGCGACTAGTGACCATGGGAGGGTCGTTAAGTGGCTGAGGCATCATGTCCGCGAACCTCTAGATACGTACTTTGCTTACGACGACGCTTCGGTTCAGGACATCAAGGCGTGTGCGCGCGCGGCGGGCTTCGCGGGTAATACCTCACAGAATCCCTTGCTGACTTACCTGTCCATCAAGTCACGTCTGCAAGGGTTTGCATTGAAGCTGGCCGCAAGATCCATTCGAGACGAGGGGCATGAGGGGTCGGATTCTGTGGGGACGCTGCATGTCGCCCATTGGGTTCCGTTTGAGCACAACCACTTGGGCTTTTTCACTATCTACGACGGTTCCTTCGAGAAGTACATCCAGGACTTCGCAGAGAAGATCTCGCCAGTGTTCGACGCGGTCTTCCCACATGTCGTGGGGGCGCCTCCGACCCCGGTCGCTAAGAACGCCGAGGCGTTTTACCAGTGGGGATTAGCGAACAACTATCCGCCTATCGGCTTTTATGCCGCTTATCCTGGCCTCTCGGTTCAGGACATCCGAGCCCTCCTGGCCGATCACCGCGAGTCGCCATCGGCCACGGCCGGATAACAGGCGTCCCATGGTCACGAACCGGGATGGAGCCCGAATTTTGCGTCGGCCAACGAGTCCAAGCCACGAGCAGCACCGACGATGAAGGGCCCGAAGCTTCTCCGCCGGCTGGTTGGTCGAAGGCCGCATGTACCTCTGGGGAACGGTAGCGATTCGGCGGCCGCGGAGGGGTCGGCGCTCGACCTCGGGGACATTCAGGGCCTCGTTCTGCGTGGCTACAGAATGCCGATGGTGCGGCATTTCTTGTTGACGGTGAGAACTCCGGCCCAAGCGCGCCGGCAACTGGGACGGCTCGTGAGCGGCGACGAATCTGACGTCCCGCAAATCACCACTGCCGAGGATTGGCACGTGGGGTTCGAGCCAGGACCGGGGGACGATCCGTCGGCTGCGCCGCGTCGCACGCCGGATTATTGCCTCAACGTCGGCGTCACGTGGCCCGGACTGGTGGCGCTGGAGGTAGAAACACGCCTGCCAACGCTGTCGTTCAAGTCATTTGGTGCGTTCATCGAAGGAGCCGCGCAGCGAGCGGAATCGGTCGGCGATACCGGGGCGAGTTCGCCCCAGAACTGGATTACCGGTTTTGGAAGTGGGGACGATCACGTCTTGGTGACGCTGCACGCCATCAGCCCTGAAGCGATGGACGGCTACAGCGATAGGTTGTGTGCCTGGTTTGCCCAGGGAAATGCCTTTCGCGAGATGTGGCGCCAGGACGGGATGGCGTTAATGGAAATGAGAAATGGCCAACCCGTAGCTACCGCCAAGGTTCACTTCGGATATACCGACGGGATCAGTACCCCCACCATTCGCGGCGGCCCGGAACGGTATCACCCCGATCACCAGCGTCCGTGCGAGCCATGGCTCTTCGTCTTGCGGGAAGACGCGGAGAACTATGAGGTGCCGGAGCCACACGAGCTTGGCTTGAATGGCAGTTTTGCAGTCTTCAAGAAGGTCGAGACCGACGTCGTGGGCTTTGAAGACTTTTTGCAGTCGAATAACGACAAGATCGATCCGGAACTGCTGGCCGCGAAGATGTGCGGGCGATGGCGCAACGGGGTTCCTCTCGCCTTGTCACCGGACTCGGATAGCCCGGCGGGAGGGATAGTGGCCGAAGAGTTGAACGATTTCGAGTATGTGGAGGCTGATGGTTCGGGAGATCCGAGGGGGATCCTCTGTCCCGTGGGTGCACACATACGCCGCGTCAATCCGCGAGGTCAACCAGTAGCGGGCCAGGGGCTGCCCGGCGGCAGCAACAATTCTCACCGGCTGATTCGTCGCGGTCTGCCGTACGGGCCGGCCTATGATCGCACGAAACCCGATGATGGGATAGAGCGCGGGATGCTCTTTCAGTTTATCAACTCGAACATCGAAAACCAATATGAGTTCGTGCTGCGACAGTGGGTCAATGACAGCGAATTCGCCGGGGGTGTTAGGCTTCACCCGAAGTCGAAAGATCCACTGAGCGGCACTCAGAACCCGGCGGAGAGCATTTTTGTAGTCCCCCAGGCAAGGGGAGGCTCGCCAATCGAACTTACAGGTCTCTCGAGTTTTGTTACGACCAGGGCGGCTGCATACCTGTTTCTGCCGAGCATCACGGCCATCAAACTTGTGGCCAACTTGGGAGAACACGCGTAATGTGTATTGCCGAGTACAGGGTACTTCACGCTGTTAATGATGCAACTGCGAGGCCGGCAGTGATCGACGTCACAGCACCAGCTCGACGTCCGCTACGGCGGTCTTTGACCAGTATGCCGGGCCAGCGCGATGAAGCACACACGGGGCCCTTGGTTGCTTAGAACCATCCGATAAGCAGGGCTTGACCGGGTTCGATGAGCGCGGAGGGGTTATCGGAGTGTTCGAGCGGGGCCGTTGGTCCGTTAGGCGGCGAGGGTTCTGGTGGTCGGAGCGGTCTCCGTATCCATGTTGGTGTTAGGGGGGCGGGCGACGCGTCCGACTGCTCTGGGTCGTTTGACGGGTTTCGAGGCCGTTCAGGTTGGGGCTGGGCGGTTGGCTTGTAGCCGTAGCAGGGCCCAGGTACAGTTCGATGGTGGCGGCGCCGATGGCGACGACTGCGGCGGTATCGGCATCTTGGTGGTCATCGGGCCTCCAGCAGGTCGTGGTAGCGGTCCAGCTTCGGCTTGGGGCGGTCGCGGCGGGCCAACTCCTCGATGGGAAGCGCGGCGACGCTCCAGCCTTCGGCTAGTTTGCGGGCTTAGATGGCCGCGAGCGCAGGGTCGACCGAGTCGACTGCCGGGGCGGCGTTCATGCCAGCGTTGACCGCCTGGGTAGGCACGGTGCGATGGGCTAGTGCACCGTGCGCAGAAATGAGTGGAGGTCATTAAAGTGCGACGCGGTGCAGTGACTGGCGGCATCGCTTAGGTGTGACGACCTCGAGGGGCTTGGCGTCGTAGGACATATGAGGATCACCCCTTCTGCCGGGTCGTGGTCAACGTCATCGACGCCGCGGCCACGGCGCCCCTGCCGGAATCAGTCAGAGAACAGGAGCCTGCACTCGAATCCCCGGCTGACGGTATCGGGCCAGGAGTGTCGTTCGCCAGATTCCACGGCAGGCTCAGCCGGAGACGCTGGGGATCGTATGCCTGGTGGATATCGTCGTGACTACCATGAGCGTGGGAAAATGAACAGTGGACCATCACCGAAGCTTGCACGACAACCGGGTTGTCGTCGCCTGAAGACCTAGACCGGTCCATTGGTCGGTTCGGTCTTCCGCGGCCTTGACAAGGCGGTCTTGGCGACGACGCAAAGAGTCGGAAGGATCCGAATGAGCGCGACGGCAACCAGCTCTGCCCTCGAGGCTCATGGATTGGCGCGGCTGTGGAACCGGCAGCTCGACAGCTATCCCGATACCGCGCGTCGCGTGTTCTTCATCGGCCTCACCGTCCTTTGCACGGCCACGCTCTACTACGAGTTATCCGTCACCGCCTCGGTTTCCACCTTGCTCCTGGTCAAACTGCACATGAGCTTCACGTTCTTCGTTTACACCCGGGCGGTCGCAAGCTTGATCGGGGCGTTCGGCTCGCTGTTCGGTGGAATCGCCGACCGGGTGGGCCGCACAAACCTGGTCGTCGCCGGCTTGTTGGTCACCGGTGTCATGGTGACATTCGTAATCCCAGCCTCGACTACCAAATGGGAATTCACCTTCCTCAGCTACCTTGTCTTCCTAGTCGAGGGCGCCTGCCTGATCGCCACCGCAGCCCTAATCCGGGACTTCTCACCGCAGGTGGGACGAGCCACAGCCATGGGCTTTTGGACCAGCGGTCCGCTGGTCGGAAGCCTGATCGTATTTGTCGTGGCCAGCCACACCATCGGCGCGAACCCCAGCCCGGCCTTCTGGGTGCACGAGTACAAGATCGCCGGGACCGTCGGGTTGGTGGTCTTCGTCATCGCAGGCATATGGCTGCGCGAGCTGTCACCGGGACTGCGCGACCAGCTGATGGTGACCATCCACGACCGCGCTCTCATCGAGGCCAAGGCCAAGGGCATCGACGTAGTGGCGTCGCTGCGCAACCCTTTCGGCCAGCTGCTCAAAGCCGACGTGATCATCTCGGCGCTGGGCATAGCTTTGTTCCTCCTCTTCTACTCCACCGCCGTCGGCTTCGCTTTGATCTACTTCACGACCGTCTTCGGATTCTCAGTCCACAACGGCAACGCGCTCGGCAACTGGATGTGGGGGTTCAATGTCATCGCGGTGATCCTCTGCGGGATCATCTCCGACAGGCTCCGGGTCAGGAAACCCGTCATGGTCGCAGGCGGTGGGGCGGCCGCCGTCATGATGGTCCTCTACCTCCAGCAGATAGGCCATCCGACCAGCTACTACCACCTGGCCGTGCTGTCGGGTGCGCTCGCGTTCTGCCTGGGCGTGGCCTACGTACCGTGGATCGCCAGCTTCACCGAGACCGTCGAGGCCCGCAACCCGGCGCTGACCGCGACGGGTCTGGCCGTATGGGGCTGGATCGCCCGGACAATCGTCTTCGCGTCGTATCTGTTCCTCCCGGTGGTGGTCCACTCGGTCACGCCGCTGGTCACTTACGGGGCCGAGAGCAAGGCCTACGCCGCGCGGTACGCACCGCAAGTCGCCGCCATCGAAACCCATCCGGCGATCGTGCCCCTGCTAGCGGAGCTCCAGAAGGACGTCAGCCCCGCCGCGCTGGCCGAAGCGCAGCAGATCCTCGGCCCGAACTACCGGCAGACGGTCGCTCAGTTCCAGAACGCCGGACCGGGGCTGGTCCCGGCCGTGGCGTTCCTCGACGCCCATCGAATTACGGTGGCGAGTGCCGCCGAGGAGGAGCCCGAGCAATGGAAGGACTGGTACTGGATCTGCTTCGGGGGAATGATCTTCTTCCTCTTGACCGTTCCGCTGATGCGGGGCCGCTGGTCACCGAAGGCCGCCGAGGCGGACGAAGAGGCCCACAAGGCCATAGTCCAGGCACAGATGGCCAAGATGGGGATCAGCGCCTGATCGCAGGGGGTAGTATCTGAATCGATTGCTAGCGACTCGGTCTGGTGACGATTACCGAGTTTAGCGCCGACTTGGCCGGGGAGTCCGGGCGTCGCTCCTCATACACCTCACCCCCCGATCACGGGGTCTGCTGGTGGTACTTCCTGGGTGCTGGCACGGCTCATTCTCCTTTGGGGAATCAGAGCCTCCACGAAACCCAGGGCGATTCACAGCAAGATGACAAGCAGCAGCACCGCCAGCGCCCCCACGCCAATGCGGCGCACTCAGTCCCTGCGCTGCCGCGGCGGCCCTGTTGGTGCGGACCACGACGGCATCTCGCTCGACGTGAAGGGGTCCGCCAACTCCCGGGACACCCCCTCGGTCGAAGTCGCCCCGCCGCGACGTCGTCTGGCTGGGCGGTCGGGTCGGCTGCCTGATCCATCATGAAGTTCGCGTCTGAGACATGTGAAGCCATGGGCCAAGCGCGCCAGCTACTGTACCGCCGACATCATCGGCGTCCGTTGGACGGCCACGTCCGACGAGCGGCGAAGCAAACCCAACCCCCTAAGGATCACGCAGCTCAAGGCCAGCTGAGGATCGCCGCAGATTCTGATCGTAGCTGAGCTGTCCGGTGGGTAGCGCGCCGGTGCCACGGTAGGGTTTCGGGATTTCGGCCCTCCGCTCATCCCTGTTGGGTCAGCCAGCCTCTGCTTCGTCGGCAATCCCTCCTTCGTAGGGCAGCAATCGGTCAGTTAGATCTGGCCGCTCCGGTTGGCGCGGTCCATTGCGATATCTCGTCTACGATCAACCAGAAGCCGGTCCTGCCTATCACCCCGGGCGGCGACGTATAGGAGAGATTCCACGGTCCGGCACACTAGGAGGTCGTCTGCGGGGTGGGAGCCTGCGGGTGTCCCCTTCGCCCGCGCCATAGCAGCCAGGCGATGACGGCGAGGATGACCAGCCCACCGACGGCGATGAGGACATACCAGCCGGTGCTCAACCCGCCCGAGGAGGATGACGGGGTGACCTTGATGTCGGTGGCGTAGCTGTCGGCCAGGGTGGCGCCCGAGCCGGAGGCGGTGTTGATCTGGTCCAGGTAGGCCTCGAACGCCATCAGCGGGGTGCTGGTGGAGCCGGGGACGTCGGAGGCCAGGCTGACGTGGAAGGTCCAGGTCTGGCTGCCTCCGGGGGCCAGGGTGGTGCCGCGCTGGTTGCCCAGGTAGGCGTCGATGACGTTGCCGTCGGCGGTGGAGCCGGTCAGGCCCACGTCGGTGAACGGGCCGTCGGCGCCGGCGGTGGAGTAGGTCATGGTGATCTGGCTGTCATGGACCGACTGGGTGGTGCCGGTGCCGGGGAAGATGGCCAAGTCCAGGCGGGCGTTGGGCATGGGCGTGGTGGACGGGTTGGCCACTTTGACCGTGAAGGTGGTCGCGGGGGCGCCCGCCTGGAGGGTGGTGGGGAAGGCGGCCCTGATGGTGGCCGCGTCTTTCTGGGCTGTTCCCTGGTAGATAAGCGTCTGGGCCGAGTTGCCTCCGTTCGCCTCCACCGCGTACACCGTGCAGGCCACATTGCTGGTCGAGGCGGTGTAGGTGACCGTCACGTTGCCGTTGGCGTCGGTGGTGCCGTTCTGGTTGTTGAGCGTGCCGCACACGCCAGTGGAGGACGGGGTGGTCGAGGAGGGCGTGGAGGTCGGCCACTGTGGTCCCACTGTCTGCGCGCCGACGCTGAGGTGGACGTGATCGCCGGCCACCCCGTTGCCGTTCTTGTCGCTGGCGGTCACCACGATGGTCGACTTGCTCGTCCCGTCGGCGGGCAGGGCGATGGGCGTGGGGTCTACGAAGGCGTTTGTCACTTTGGCCACGTGAGGAGCGGCGGCGGCGTGGGGGTGGGCCTGGGCCTCGCTTTGGGCGCAGCCCTTGCCCAGCCCGTAGGTGGCGTAGGCGTAGTTGCTGAACAGGGTTTGGAGGTAGTACTTGCCGCCGTTGATGACCTGGTTGTACTCGCTGGTGCTGGGGTTGGACGGGTCGGTGGAACCCAGCGGGGGGCCGAAGGTCTGGGCGCACTCGTCGCCGATCTCGTTGCCCTGCGAGTCCTGCCACGCCCCCTGGGGCAGCGGGTCGGTGATGGCCTCGGTCAACTCGTGGCTGAAGGTGCTGAGCATGCCATCGGCGTCCAGGTTGCCGTTGGGATCCTGGCCGGCGTTACAGGCGTCACCGGCCACCACGGGCATATCGCCGTAGATGATGGGGCTGCTGTTCGGCCCGAAGGCCCCGTGATAGGCGCAGTAGTTCGACGCCGAGGTGGTCCCGCCCACGTCCTGGGTCTCCACCCCCGGGGGGAGGAACACAGGGTAGAAATAGGCCAGCCCAGTGGGCAGGTGCTGGCGGTCGATAACCGCCTTCAGTTCTGCCTGCAGCTGGGCGTCGGTCAGGCAAGCGGTGTATCCGGTGTCGGCCGTGCAGCCGTCGGCCGGGAACGCGTCGGTGTCGTCGGTCGGGGTGCCCGCCGTGACCTTGTAGCTGACGTAGCTCTTGGTCCCGCCGACGGTCTGGGAGTATTCGGTGCTGACCGAGTACACGTTCGAGGTGGTGCCGCTGGCGGCGGCCACGTTGGTGATGAAGTCGTCCAGGATGGTCTTGTAGTCCGACGAGAAGCTGTACTTGCCGCCGGGCTCCCAATAGACGGGGGTCACGGTCACGCCGGCCGGGGTGGTGGACATGACCGGGCCGCCCAGGTAGGTCAATGGCGGCGCGCACCCTTGGCAGATCTGCGGCTCGTCGGCCCCGACTGTCGGCGAGGTCGGGGCGCTTTTGGCTGGCGTGTGCACAGGAGCGGAGCTCGTCTCAGGGGCGACGACCGGGGCTGTCGTCCATCCGCTACATGTCACCAGCACGGCGACCAAAACGGCCGTCCGCACCCATCGCCAGCCTGCTCGCCCCGGGCTCGAGACCCCGCTTTGCCGAGGTCCCATCCGGTATTCCGCCATCTCCCACCTCAATTCATTCGACTGCTACGACGCTCTCCGCCGCACAGCTTGACTGTCGGGTCCAACTGATCAGCGATCGTTGTGCGCCCCGCCAACCGATGCCATGAACGTCCCATCAAGTCGCCAGGCCGCGGTTGCCAGAACAGACCACTGTGGGCCGCGCACCGTTCTGCTGGTCGGCAGTGGCGCTGTTGACCGGATCGCCCCGGCCACCGTGGCCGTGCAAGCCGGAGCACGCCTCTCGGAAACAGACGGTGCACGCCTCTCGGAAACAGACCCAGCCGGGTTGGGCTGCTCAAACCGCCGGCACCGTTGCTCCGTGGACGGAGCCTATCGCTGATAGCTGCCGCCGAAGGTCGCGCACTGGGGATACGCATCATCCCTCTCAGCATCCTGGCCGGTGTGGGCAGCGTCGTCACCCCTATCGGGCGGGACAGATTCTTGGCCCGAACCGCACCCGGCGGCTGGGTGCCCGCGGGATGGCTCAACCATCCTCGGTCGTCAAAAGTAGGAGACAATCGAGGATGGCGGATGGGAATGGGAAGGGAAACTACGGGCTTGGTCTTCGCAGCCCGCGGTTTCCGCCGTCCAAGTTCCATGCTCCCAGCAGACCCTCTCGGCTGGTGCGTCGGTCCAGGCTGCTCGACGCCCTGGGCCCGAGGCCGAGGGGCCCATCTCACCCTGGTGATGGGCTGGCCCGGGGCGGGCAAGACCGCCCTGCTCGCTGATCGGCTGGACGTTGACCCGAGCGACCGGCCGCCTGCTCAGTCGCGATCCTGCCGACGCCGATGGGGCCCGGTTTGCGGCGCGGGCCGGCTTGGCCTACCGCTGGTGAGTAGCTAGGGGGGTGGCTGCGACGCAAGGAGGGCTTTTCGATGCGGTGCGTGGGGTGACCGCCCATATCCCGCTACCGGGACTGCGCCCGTATTGGCGGCCGAGTGAACGTGGCGGTCGGGTGGGGCGGGCGACGCTCATGCGTTCGGCGCACGGCCGCGGACGATGGTGGCGGCGCAGCGCTCCTTCGAATCTTTCGGGAAGAAGCCGCAGGAGTTGAGCGAACAGGAGTGGCAGTCCTTCATGGACGAGCAGGGCTCGAACCGGGACGGCCCGCGATGACGTGCGTGGGGTGAAGGGGCTCGGCGGGTTTAGCCGGGCTGGGTGGCGAGCCCGGGCTGGTTCAGGTGAAGACGGCGAGTTGGCCGGCCAAGGATTCGTGGTGGTGCTGGCGGGCGACGCTCATGTCGTGGCCGCCGCCGGGGCAGACCTGGGCGACATGGCGGGTGCCGTGTGGTTGTCGCGCCGGGTGCGGATGCGTCCGCCGCTGGCGAGCCAGCCGGGGTTAGCAGGGGTTCCCAGTGGGGTCGCGAGGCGGTGACAGTCAGATGAGGCCGATGGAGGTGGCCCGCTTGATCGCGGCGGTGCGGGAGGAGACGCCCAGCTTCATGTAGGTGCGGCGGAGATGGGTCTTGACGGTGTTGTGGGAGAGGTGGAGCTGGGCGGCCATGTCGGCGTAAGTCAGGAGTTGGGGGAGCGCTTCGAGTACTCGTAGTTCGGCTTCGGTGAGCGGGTCGGGTAGGTGGCCGCGGTTGCGGCCGGCCACCGTGAGTTTGCGGGCGTTTATACCGGCGGCGATCAATGAACGGACGGTGTCGGTGTTGGGGTAGTGGGCTGGGTCGGAGATGACCCGGTCCACGAGTTGTGGGGCGGTGTCCAACACGGTTTGTATGTAGCCGTGGCGGTCGGCCAGCGCGACCGCCTCCCTGATCAGTTGGGGTGCTCGGGGCGAGGCTTGCAGGATGGCGATAGTGGCGCGTAGCAGGCGCAGTTCCAGATCGGAGCGGATGGTGGGGCTCTGGGGGGAGCGGTGCTCATGATGTCGCTGGCGCTTCGGTGGTCGTGGGCCCCCAGGGCGACCAGGGCGGAGATGACCATGCGCCGGTCATCGGGCAGCTGCTCGGCCATCCTCACGGCCCCGTTGCGGTCACCTAGTGCGAGCCGGAGGCGGGCTTCCAGCTCGTCGGCCTGGGCGAAGAGCACGGAGTGGTCGCATCTCAGCGCGGTCCGCGCCGCCGGCAATGAGCTCAGGGCTGCCTCCACGTTGCCGGCCGCGGCCCAGATCCGGGCCCGGTCCAACTGGGCCAAGTACTCGAAGTAGGGGCGGCCGCCGCTGACCAGTTCCAGGATCTGCTCGACCAGGCGGGCGGCGGCGTCCAGATGGTGCCGCTCCAGGGCTAACTGGGCCGCGGTGCGTAGGCCCGGGAAGGCGAAGTAGTGGTGGTCAAAGCCGAGCCGGCGAATCGAGTCCAGCGCACCAGCCGCGAAGGCGTCGGCCTGGGTGAGCACCCCCTCCCCGAAGGCAATCTGGCTGTTGAGGCCGGGGCAGAGCACGTCGGTCACCGGCGGAGGGCTCGACGCAGCAGAGGCGACCGTGCCGACCAGTCGGCGGGCGGCGGCGAACTCACCGAGATAGGTGTGGCAGTAGGCGCACGCGACGTCGAGGGCGCGGGGCCAGGGGTCGACGGCACCACCGTCGGTATCGAGGCTCCGCGCCCGCTGCCGCTGAGCCAGTGCCTCTCGCAGCTGACCGGTCATGACCGAGTACATGATGTTGGCCGTGGCGAGTTGCACAGCCAGTTCCGGTTGTCGGGCTGGATCGATGTCGGCCCTTCGGGCCAGCGCCAGCGCCCTTCGGCCGCGCTCGAAGCCCCCTCGCAGCTGCAGATCCGCGGCCAAGGCGACCAGCAGGTCGGGGCTGCCGGCGAAAAGCTCCGGTCGGATCTCGTCGAGGTCCAAGGCGCTGCCGAGGGTGGGGTTGGTCTCGAAGTCGAGGATGAGCCGCTCTTGAATCAGCCGAAAGGCGCCGGCGTGATCGCCCGCGGCGAGGAGATGCCGGGCCGCCGGGCCCACCTGACCGCCGTCAGCCAGGTATTGGGCGGCCCGCTCATGCAAGCGCCGCTCACCCAGCGGGTCGCTGAGGTGAAGTTGGGCCTGCAAGACTTCCTTGATCAGCTGGTGGTAGCGATACGTCACCCCCTCGTCGTCCACGCGGGTCACGAAGAGGTGGGCCCGGTAGAGCTGCTCGAGGAGGGCGGCCGACCCCGGGCCGCACAAGGCGTTGCAGGCCGGCAGCGACAGTTCGTCGAGGATCGAGGTGGCCAACATGAACTCGACCAGCTCGGGAGGTTGGCGGTACAGGACTTCATCGAGAAAGTATCCGGCCACGCTGCGGCGGCCCAGCCCGACCCGACCGGCGGTGCCGACGGGATCGGGTGCGTGCTGCATCGAGACAGCCGCCATCTGCAGGCCGGCGGCCCAGCCCTCGCTGCGCTGGTGGATGACCGTGACGTCCTGTTCGCTCAAACGCAGACCGAACCCGGAGAGGAAGCGTCTGGTCTCTTCGGCGGAGAAGGACAGATCCTGGTCGCGCAACTCGACCAGCTCTTCGTTGGCTCGCATCCTGTGCAGCCGTAGGCCCGGCTCGGCTCGGCTGGCCAGGACCAGCTGCAGCAAGGCCGGCCGGCACTCCAACAACAAGGCCAAGGTGTCCGCCCCGGCCGCTGCGGTCAGGTGGAAATCGTCGATCACCAGCACGTGCGGCCCGGGTAGCCCGTCAAGGTCGTCGGCCAGGGCGGCCATGACATCCGCGGACACCTCGCCGTCCAGGCTCAGCAGTTGGCGGGCGTCCTCTCCCAGTCCAGGCCGTTGGCAGGCTCGTCGCAGGGCTTCGATGATGGCCGCCACAAACCGGCCCTCGGCGGCGTCCGCAGGATCACAGCTGAGCCACGCGGCTGGTCGCTCCGGGTGGGCGGCCAACCAGTCGGCCAGCAGGGCGGTCTTACCCGCCCCGGGCGAGCCCACCACCAGGGTCAGACGGGCCCCTCGTCCTCGGTCCAAGGCGTCGAGCAGCCTGGACCGACGCACCAGCCGAGAGGGCCCGCTGGGGGCATGGAACTTGGACCGCGGAAACCGCGGGCTGCGACGACCGAGAACACCATTTCCCTTTCTATCCGCCATCCTCGGCCGCCCTCCTACCTCTGCCGGCCGCCCGGCTGCTGGAGCCATCCCGCGACCGCACGCGGACGGCCACGTGCCATCCGGTGGACAATCTATCCCACCCGATGAAGGTGAGACGAGAGCCGCGGCGGCCCGCATGCTGAGAGGAATGACGGTGTCATTGCTCCAACCCCGACCGTAGCGTGATGTCTCTGAGGACATATGAGATCACCTTCGCAGGTGAGGCGGTCCCGGCCGTCGTCGCCGCCTTTGAGGAGTACGACGTCACCGTGGAGGCCGGCCACACCACTCTGCGAGCCGAGCAGATCGACCAGGCCGCCTTCCAGGGCGTCCTCGATCGCCTCTGGGCCTTTGGCCTGGAAGTGCTGGAAGTGCGCAGCGTCGAACAACCGCAAGGTTAACGGCGTGAATATCGGTGAGTGACCATCGGTCGGCGGCCAGTTGAGATCCGTTACCGAAATACCGAAGGACGGCACTCGGGCGTAATCACCCTGTGGCGGGTGACGACCGGGGGCTTTGGCCGCCTTACCGTGATCGGGGACGACACGGGAGGCAGGCATGGAAAGGTCGGCGCGCCAACCGTTAGATCTAACTGACGGGAACGGCTTGTGGGCGCAGCGTGGCTGGGGTGAGACCGTCGCCTCGGCCAAGTTTGTGCCTCCTCCCCTTCCACGCCACTGGATCCGCCGAGATCGCCTGAGTCGGCGGCTCTCGCAAGCTCTCGAGCGTCGACTTACGGTGGTGACCGGGCCGCCCGGCGCGGGCAAGACCGTGCTCCTCGCCGATTGGGCTCACAGCCGCCCAAAGGCTGCGGTGGGCTGGCTGTCGGTGGAGGAGGCCGACAATAACCCCGGATGCTTCTGGCCCCACGTTGCCGCCGCCTTGGGGGCCCAGCACGTGATGGAGCATGCCTGGGTCGACGATGGGCCGTCGTCAGACGGAGCTGGACTGGTTGACCTCCTGAGTCGGCATCGAAAAAGCGACGGGGGCCAAGTGCTGGTTATCGACGACTTCCACCTCATCACCGCCCCTGCGGTGATCAGCGCCCTTGCCCGGTTGGTCAGTCACCTCCCGCCGCGTATCCGGCTGGTCCTGGTGGGGCAGGGGTACCCGGGCTTCTCGCTGCAGCGGCTCGAGACGAGCGGGGAGGCGATGACGCTCGGGGACGACGACCTGCGTTTTACCGTCGAGGAGGCGGGCGCACTCACGGCGCTGGCCGCGGGCAAGTTCCTCGGTCTCAACGATGTGACCGTGTTGGCACAACGAAGCGAGGGTTGGGCGGCAGGCCTCCATTTGGCCGCTATGGCCCTGGCCCATGCGGACGATCCGTTGACGTTTGTGCGCCGATATTCAGGCTCCTTCGGACCGGTGGCGGAATATCTGGAGCATGAGATGCTCTTGCGTCAGCCTTCTGAGGTCGTCAAATTCCTCCTTCAGACCTCGGTGTTGGATACTTTTACCGCCGGCTTAGGGCAAGCGGTAAGTGGCCGGCCCGACGCCGGCGAGATTCTGGAGTCCCTCGCCGACCGCTGCTTGTTCGTGTACCGGGTCGACGCGGGCGAACGGAAATACCGCTATCACCGCCTGCTGGCGGATCTGCTCACCAGCCGGCTCCAACGGGAGGACCCGTCGCTGCGCCTCCACGCCCACCTCAGCGCCGCGACCTGGCTCGAGCGGCGTGGCGACCTTCGCAGCGCCGCCTACCATTTCGCCCAGGCCCAAGCCTACGACCGGGCCCTCACGTTGCTGTTCACCAGCCTTGGTCACGGTCTGGCGAGTGGCGATCCCGATGACGGAGCGACCTTGTAGGTTAACAGGTTCACCTGGCGAAACCGGTCTCGAAGCAGACTCGGGCCGCCTCTATGTTCGAGCTGCGACTCTCCTCGCCGCCTACAGAGTCTCCGAGGCCGCCCAGTTGCTGGGCCAGCTTCACGCGGCCACCGCCCGCGACGCGGACGGGTTGCAGTGGCGGGCCCGTATCGATTTCCTGTGGGCGATTCACGCCGACCGCACAGCCGACGCGGCCGCTGTGCTGGACAACTGTCGAGCCACGGCTGAGCTCCTGGGACCAACCCTTCAATCTGCGGGGGCGTCAGTGGCGGGAACCGCAGTCAAAACCGCTTGGCTCCCGGGAGTTGATGATGCCATTGCGGCTCACCTTCCCATCCTGACCGCCCGAGCTCAGGTACGTCTGGGCCGGCCAGACCAAGCCCGAGCGACCTTGATCGAGCATTTCGGTACCGAAGACAGAGCCGAGGCCAGCCAGCCCGCGACTCTTGCCATGGTGGCGTGTTGTCAAGGTCGGCTACAGGCGGCTTACCGGCTAGCCAGCGCGGCGCTGCACGACGGTGAGTCCGCCGGAGTCGACCATGTCGTTATCGACGCCCGGTTGGTGCTGGCTGAAGTGCTCTTCGAGCACAATGAGCTTGGCGCGGCCGAGCAACAGGTGGCGGCTGCCCTCCAATTGGCCGGTGGGGAGGAAGCCGACTGCGCGATGTGGGCGGTGGAGCTCGAGTTTGTTCGGGTGCTGATCGCCCAGCAACGTCTCGGCGAGGCGCTCCACCGCCTTGGCCGCCTGCGCCAGGCCGAGAGACGAAGTCCCCCGCCTCACCACTTGCTGCAAAAGCTCAACCAGGTCGAGATCGGCTGCCGGATCAACATGGGCGACCTGGACGGCGCCCTGCTTATGGCCCGAGGCTGCCCTCCAGGTGATATCGCCAGCTTGACGCTAGCTCGCCTAGACCTGCGCTCGGGGCGCCCGGAGCGCGCCCTCGGCCGGCTCAGCGCGTGCCCATCCGCCGGGATCGGCGCGGAGATCCGACGGCTGGTACTGGTCGCCTGCGCCGAAGAGCAGCAAGGTCAAGCAGGGCGCGCCCGGGAAACGCTTGGCTTGGCGGTGGCGACCGCCCGACCGGACCACTACCTCCGTCCGTTCCTGGACGAGGCGCCCCAGACGCTGCCATTGCTGCGCGGTATCGCCGCGGCTCGTCCTGACAGCTACTTGACGCAGCTGGTCAGCGAGGCGGAGCGGGTGGTGCCTTCGGCCGCGGTCATCGGATCAACCACCATGATCGAGCCGCTCACGGAGCGGGAGAGACAGGTACTCGGCTATCTCCCCTCCCATTTGAGCCGGGATCAGATAGCGGGCCTACTGTGCGTCTCGTCCAACACCGTGAAGACTCATATCCAGGCCGTATACCGCAAGATCGGCGCCACCTCACGGGCCGAGGCTGTCACGCTCGCCCGCGCTCATGGACTACTTGCGTTTATGCCGGCCCTGGATGGTCGCCCTTAAAGTGAAGGCCAGAGCTTCGCCGGGGACCACCGACGTCGCCGGTTCACCGGACGAACGGCAGGCTCGCTTGGCCCGAGCAAGGGACCGCCTCTCGCCAGATCCCGGCCTCATGGGGGATCCGATCTCCCAGTCCGCCAGGCTAGGTCGTGTCCGACGGGGGGAAGTGTCGTCGGTCGCCGTCGATGTCTGGCGCCGTCGTCCCATCTCCACCGCGCCGAAGATGACCTTCACCCCGAATCCCAATACCACCAAATCGGCCAGCATCTGGAAGATGACCATCACCCGGGCCCCTTCGCTCTTGGCGGTGATATCGCCATAGCCGACGGTGGAAAAGGTGGTGACCGTGAAGTACAGGGCGTCGGTTCGCGACAGGGGCTGGGTGAAACTCGTTGGTGTGGCTCGTTGGAGGAGGTAGTAGGCGCTCGCGAAGAGCAGGAGAAATAGCGGGGCGGTGATGGTCAGCGCTTCGACCGCTTTGTAAGCTGGATACTGCGAGTTGAGTATGCCCCGAACCTCCCAAACGACAATTAGGATCACACCGCTCAAACCGACCACCAGGAGGAGCACTGAGGTCCCGTCGGAGAGATGGTCAAACGGTAGGAGGTAGTAGGCGGCCACGAGTCCGGCGATGGTGGCCGCCGCCCGGAGCATGCCGAAGAGCAGAAGCGACCGGCGTTTGCTCGGTGGGGGAAGATCCGGCAACGAACTCATGTCCTTGACCTCCATTCTCAAGACCGTCAGGTTCAGACCTCCGCCCGGGCCTGCTCCAGTTTCGGCGCCCGAGGCCCGGGTACCGAAACTCGACGAGGAGCATTAAGGCCAAGCGGCTCCCGAGCGGAAGTTCGGCCCTCCTGTCAGCTGAGGATCTTGGTCTTCTCCTGGTCGAACTCAGCCTGGGAGATGACGCCCCTGTCTCTGAGATCTGCCAGCTTGGCCAGCTGGTCGGCCCCGCTGGGGCTTTGTCCGGCTGCCGCGTCCTGCACGTAGGCGCGGTATTCCTGGTCTCGGGCCTGGACGTCCTGAACATCGCGCTGGCCCATTTCGTCGCCGTGGGCGATCAAGTAGATGAACACGCCTAGGAACGGCAAAACGATTACAAAATCAGCCATCCGGCTTTCCCCCATCCGCTGAGGTCGTGGCTACGAAAGATGTCGATGATGACCCTGAAGAGGAGAAAGATCCAGATGATCCAAAGGGACAGCCACAACAGGGTCCAGAAGGCACCCAACAGCGGGTACGAATATGCCAGCACCAACTTCCTCCCATCTGCGCAGGGTTAGCGGACCGTGTCGGCCTGCCGATGCCACGGTGCCGGATTGGGCCGCGTCGTCACAATGTCCTCAACCTGGTCCGTCAACGTCACCTCACCTGGGTGGTTCCAGAACCAAACAGCTGACCACCCGAATCGGGCGAGGGGCCTTCCCCCGTTCGGCGCTGAGGCCGGCGATGGCTCCGAAGTGGTGAGCTGGCACCGTACTTT
>CAWHFG010000012.1:0-232093 GCA_963828435.1 uncultured Acidimicrobiaceae bacterium | reverse complement strand
CGCATCTAGCTACCAAGCCGGCCGAAACCGAGACTTTCCACGATCAGGTGGGCTACTGGCTGTGGGAGCCCGAGACCAGAGCGGTGACCCTTACCCTCGGGATTCCACGGGCTCAGGTCCTGCTGGCGTCCGGTCCGGCCGAGCCCGATGCCACCGAGTTCGAGCTGACCGCTACCGGCGGCTCGGAGGTGCAGGGCATCGTCACCAACCCGTTCCTCAACCAGGCGTTCCGCACCCTCAGCTACCGGATCCACATCACCATAGGACCGGAAGGGACGTGGTCCTACGAGGAAGAGGGCGTCCTGCAAATCCCGGGCCGCACCGAGCCCTTCAGCCACATCGACCGCAACACCCTGACCAGGATTGGACCGCCCACACCGAATCCCCGCGCCATGGCGGCGGGAGGGTCCAGCAGGGTCGGAAGCTCAGACGGAAGCCTCGGGATCGGGTCATTGCGAGGCTCCGCCCAGACCTAGAGCCGGCCGGAACCGGGGGACGGAGAGCCCCGCTCGAACATCGGCCCACTCGAGCTCGACCGCCATCCCTACCCGGATGTCCGCGCTGTCGATGCCGACCAGATTACCGAGCAGGCGAACGCCGATGGCCTCTTCCAGGTCGACGGCCGCGACCGCGTAGGGCACGCTCTCGACCAAGTCGGGCAGGACCGGATGGTGAACGATGGTGTAGGTGAACACCGTGCCGCGGCCGCTGAGCTCGGGCCATTCCACCTCTTGCGATTGACATCGAGGGCAGAAGGGGCTCGGGGGCAGGCGGAATGTCCCGCAGACACCACACCGGGCGCACACCAGGCGGTGGTCTGCGGCCGCCTCCCAGAACGGCTGGGTCCAGTGGTCGGGGTTGATGTGGATCCACTCCGGAGGCGGGGTGTGCAGTTCCATCCTTCACCCCTTCTCAAGATCAGGGCACTCATGGGCAGCTTCCCGGGACCGCCGGTGATCAAAGCGGTCTCCGCGTCGGCGACCTGATTGACGGCATCGCCGCGCATCTGGCGCACGGCTTCGAGCACGTGGTTCATGCCATTGAGGTTGGCGTGGGAATGGGAGCCCCCGTGGGTGTTGACCGGGATATCCCCGTCGGGCCAGCGGATGCCGCCAGCCAGGGCGAGCGGTCCGCTCTGACCCGGCTCACAGAAGCCGAAGTCCTCCAGCTGCATGAGCACCATGCCGGTGAAGTGGTCATACAGCTCGGCCACATCGATATCGTCGGGTCCGAGGCCGGCCGCGGCGTAGAGATCCGAAGCGATGGTTCGGAAGCCGGCGGCCGCGAAATAGTCCTCGGGCATTTGCAGCCACTCCTCACCTTGCCCCCAGGCACCTTCCCCACCCTGGGCCGCGGCCCGGATCAAGGCTGGAACGTGCGGGAGGTCACCAGCCCGACTGGCGGAGGTCGTGATGCAGGCCGCGGCACCATCGGTCTCCTGGCAGTAATCCAGCAGACAAAAGGGGTCGGCGATCAATCGCGATGAGAGATAGTCATCCATGCTGATGGGCTCCCGCCGGACGGCGTTGGGCATGCGGGACGCGTTGTCCCGGCTGGAGATCGCTACCGCGCCGAAGTGCTGCCGGGTGGTGCCATGAAGGTGCATGTGGCGCCGGGCCAGCATGGCGTAGAGCTGGCCGGGCGCGATCAAGCCGGTCGGGTTGACAAAGTCCCAGTGGCTGCCCCGGTTGGCCGGCGAGGCAAACGACGCAGTGGTCCGGGTGAACACGTGCTGGCTGACCGAGACCGTCACCACGACTGACGCCAGGCCTGCGACCACTGCTGCGGCGGCGGCACCGAGCGCACCGGCCGAACCGCCGCCCCCGCCGCTGACGCAGACGCTCCAGCGCAGCTGACGCATCCCCAGGACCTGCGCCAGCACAGCCGTGTCCAGGCCGCCTCCATAGGCGTAGTAGGTGATGCCATCGATATCGCTCAACGCCAGGCCGGCGTCGTCGCCGCGGCCAGGATGGCCTTGCCGGCCAGCTCGTAGTTGGTCTGAGGGTGCGACTGGCCGCGCTTGTAAAATGGAGTCTCGCCAACCCCGACGATGGCCGTGGCGTCGCGGAACGGACGATTCACGGTTTAGATCCCCATCGCATATCCGGCGGTCACCCGCACGGTCTCGCCGGTCACAAAGCGGGCCCGGTCCGAGCACAGGTACAGCATGGCGTCCACGATGTCCTGCTCGGTGCCGTCCAGGTCGAGAAATTGTCGCGATTTCACATGGGCGAGCACTTCGGGGGCGAGCTCAGCCCGGATGGTGTCGGTCAGGTGCAGCCCGGGAGCAACCGCATTGACCCGTATGGCATCCGGGGCCAGCTCCCTGGCGGACGCAATCGTGAGGCCCCGGACGGCAAGCTTCGATACCCCGTAGGCGCCACCCGATGAGTAGGCGGCGGACGAGGAGATGTTGAGGATGCAGGCGCCAGGGCGACCGGCCATGGCCTTTCGTGCGGACAAGGTGCAGATGATGATGCCGATGACGTTGACCTCAAACAGGCGACGCAGCTTGGCAACGCCCAGCTCGGCCATCGGCAAGCTGTAGGCGGCCGAGTGCAAGCCGGCGTTGTTGATGAGGATGTCAATGCCGCCCAGACCCTCCATCACGTCCGCCACCATGGTCTCGACCGCCTGCTCGTCGGCCACATCACAGGAAATGGCCCGGGCCTGACCCCCCGCAGCCTGTATCTCCCGGACGGCATCCTCCCCAGCGGCGGCGTCGATGTCCACGATCACGGCGTGAGCCCCGTGGCCGGCCAGCGCCAGACCGAAGGCCTTGCCGAAGCCCCGGCCGGCGCCCGTGATGACCGCTACCTTGCCGTCGAAGTCATTCTCTGGCATGTCAACCCACCTTCCCTGCATCCGCTGGTTGCCCTGGCGGCCTTCGAAGTGTTCCCCGCTACCGTAGCCACCTGACCGTCCCCAGGGCACCCGACGAGGCAGGCTGGAGCGGGCCCAACGAGTTGTGGAGACGGGCGAGAATGTGTTAGCGCGAAACGGTGGCCAATTCCAGACCCATCCGGTTTGCTGCCGGCGGACCCATGTCGAGCGACCCGGCCAAGCTTCTTCGGGCTGCCCGCCGGGTCGAGGATCTCGGGTACTCGACGTTTATCGTCGCTGATCACTTCATGATGCCGTTGGCGCCCCTGGTCGCCCTCCAGGCGGTCGCGGACGTTACCACCCGGTTGCGCCTTGGACAGCTGGTTCTCGCTCAGGATTTCCGCCACCCGGCTGTGCTCGCCAAGGAGCTGGCCACCCTTGACGTCCTGTCGGGGGGGCGGGTGGAGGTCGGGATCGGGGCGGGCTGGATGGGCGATGAGTTCGACGCGGCCGGCATTCCTTTTGACCCGGCCTCTACTCGAATCGAGCGCCTCGAGGAGGCGGTTATCGTCTTGAAAGGGCTGTTCGACGACGGCCCGTTCAACTTCTCCGGCCGCCATTTTACGATCGCCGGGCTCGATGGGACCCCGAAGCCGGCGCAGACACCCCGCCCCCCGATCCTGATTGGTGGAGGCGGGCCGAAGCTGCTGGCCGCGGCGGCGCGACAGGCCGATATCGTCCAGGTCCTGCCCGGGGCGAATCGCGGCGGGCCGTCACTCGATCCAGCCAGGATCACGCCGACGTCGTTTCAGAAGAAGATCGACTGGATTCGTGACATCGCCGGCGAGCGATTTGACGACATCGAGCTCGGCACGATGCTCCTGAATGTCACCATCACCGATGATGTAGAGGCGGCCTCGGACGAATTCCTGGCGCGCTTCGTCGACTCCACCCGGCCGGGAAGCTCCGACGGCCCCAGTCGGGACGACCTCCTGGCATCTCCCCTGGTAGCCATCGGGTCACAGGAAGAGGTGTCCGAGAAGTTGCTGGCCACCCGGGACACCTTCGGCTTCAGTTATTTCGTGGCGCCGGTGGGGGTGAGGCCGGAATCGCTGGCTCCAGTCATCGAACGCATTGCCGGCCAATGACGGTGACAGTCCCATCGAGTACCTGATCCATCAGGGGTTGTTCACCCCATCAGGGGTGGACGACCACCCGCAGCGCCCCGCTGGTTTTGTCTCCCGCAGTGCGGAAGGCCTGCTCGGCGTCGTCGATCTCGAACCGGTGAGTGATGAGGATGTCGACCAGCTCGGGGCGGGAATTTCAGCAATCCGGCGGCGTCGGCGAACTCGCTGACCGCCATGTCGATGCGAGGAGGTGGCGTACCCGAGGGAGGGGATGGTCGTCATCTCCTTGGCGAAAGCAGCCTGGTGCGGCCAGGCGACCGACTCGTCGTGCACTCCGACGACCACCATCGTCCCCCCGGGGCGGGCCAGCTCGACCGATCGGTGGAGCGAACTCTCGCTGCCCCCGGTCTCGATGATGACGTCATACAGGCCCGAGGTCGGGGCGAGCCCCAATTGCTCGGCAACCTGGCGCTGGTGTCCGTGCCGGGATTCGATGGCGACGTCCGGGGCGCCGCAGACCTGGGCGATCACGCCGGCCAGAAGTCCAATGGCACCGGCTCCGACGATGGCCACCCGGGTGTCCGCATTGACGTGCCCCATCTGCACCGTGTGCCAGGCCACCGATGTCGGCTCCACCAGGGAGGCGTTCTTCGGGTCGAGGCCATCCGGCAATGGGACGAGCGCCCGCGACGGCGCCCGGAACCAGGTGCTCATACCCCCCGGCACGCTTGCACCCAGCACGTCGAGGACGCAGCGTTCACAGCGGTTGTACCACCCGGCGAGGCAGAGCTCGCACGTCCCGCACCCGAAGATCCCCTCGACCGCTACCGGCACCCCTGATTCGGTGACACCGGCGATCTCATGGCCCATGATCTCCCGGCTACCCCCCCGCAGGTAGTTGAAGTCCGAGGCGCAAATACTGACCGTGTGGACCCGGATCAGCTCACCCTCGCCTTCGGGCTCGGCCACGTCGAGCACCTCGACGCCAGGTGGGGCACCGCGTACCGCACGCATCTCAACTCTCCTCCCGGGTGCTGTTGTCCCTCAGATAAGCCCCGAAATCCGGACCAAACATCGAGCGATCGACCAGCTCGACGCGGACCCCTTCCAGATCCCGGTAGTAAGCGAAGACCGCAGGCTGCCCACTATCCAGTCCGCTCACTTCGCGAACGAAGCCTGCTGCTTCCAGATCCTGCGACGTCGCCGCCAGGTCATCCACGAAGTACCCCAGGTGATGGACGGCGTTGTTGGGCGCCGGAACCCAGACGGTGCCAGCGATAGAGCCCACCAGTTCGATATGGGGCGCCTGCAGCGAGTACACGAACCGGAACGTGACGTCGATATCACCCTCGGCCGTCCGCACTGGCATCGGGTAGACGAGGATGTTCGTGAACCGGTACCCGCCGACTTCCTGCATGCGACGCATGGCCCCCTCGAGGTCGTCGACCACGATGCCGGTGTGGTAAAGGTCCTCCGTCCTCAGAGACATCATTCCCCCAGGTGTTCGCCTGAGCGTGCACTCTACCCACGTCCGGGTCGGGCCGCCAAAACGGGGGATCCGGTTGCCGCAAGCGAAATCGCTGGAGAGCGACTCACGACACCACGCCGGATTGGTGCAGCGTCTGTACCTCGTCCGGGCCGTAGCCGAGTTCGGCCAGAACGGCATCGCTGTGCTCGCCGAGGAGGCAGCCCACGCCCGTCCGGGTTGCAGATCTCGAGAAGGTCAGGAACGGCGACAATCTGGGGTGCTCGCCGAAGAGAGGATGAACGACGTCGACCACGTATCCCGATGGTCTGCCGAGTTCGTCGCTGTACAGATACTCATGAGCGACCTGCTCGGTGACGCTCACGCACGTGACATCCAGCGGGAGCAGATAGTCCTCCCACTCCTGGGCGGGGCGCTTGCGGAGCACGCCGGAAAGCTCCTCGGTCAGGGCGGCGTCGTTGGCGTGTCGATCCGCCTCCGTCGCAAAGCGGGGATCGGTGCCGAACGGGGCGAGTGCGCCGAATGCGGCTGCCAGCGCAGGCCACTCCTTCTCGGTTGGAGCGGCGAGCAATACCCAACCGGAGGCGGCCTCATAGAGGCGGTAGCGGGCGCTGATGCCGTACAGCTCCCCGTCGGCCATTGGCGTTTCGGGCCGGCCTTCGTATTCCACGATGCCGTCGGCCATGGCGTGGGCCGTGGTCAGCAGCATCGAGGTGTTGATTCGCCGAGCCCCCATGCCGTTTTCGCGGATGTAGATCCCGAGCAACAGCGCGGTGGCGACTCCCAGGGCTGAGAACCCGTCGGCGTGCGCTGACCCCAGCGTTCCGGCCCGAATTCTCATCGAGTAAGCCTTTACCACCTCGAGGTCCAGGCCCGGGCCCTCTCCGACGCTTCGCCCCACATTCCGCCAGGGCATGCCGCACGCGGCCCCGATGGTAGGGGCGTAGGCGGGACGGTGCCCGCACGGTCCGTCCTCTCCATAGGCCGGCGAGCTCACGTAGATCAGGTTGGGGTTGATGGCCTGCAGGGTGGCCGCGTCCAGGCCGCGGCGCCGGGCCACTCCAGCGCGGAACGATTGCAGCACGACGTCCGCTCCTTTTACCAGCTCATGAACCAGAGCCAGCCCTTCGGGACGCCGGATATCGACGGCGAAGCTCTCCTTGCCCTGCAGCACCTTCACTCCGCTCAGATCGGGGAACGACGTCATCCATCGGATCTGGTCACCGTCTTGCTGCTCGATCTTGATTACCCGAGCGCCCAGATCGGTGAGCAGGGTGGCGCCGAATGGCGCCGCGTACTGGGTTCCCAGCTCGACGACGACGATGCCGGCGAGCGGAAGGCCGTCCGGCGCCGGTCCTGGTCGCTCCGGAGCGGTCGGAGCTGTCCCACGCGACCGGATCTCGTCGGCGTGCTCGTTGCGCAGGGGGGCGGGCCGTGGTTCCATCTCCGGCTCGCGGCTCACCCCGGCCAGGCGAGCGAGCTGGCGAACTGGGCCCCGCTCGGGATCAACGATCTCAATGACCTTCCCGTCGTGCACCAGTTGCGGGTGATCGAAGACCTCAGAACCGTGCCGGAACACCTCGGCCCAGACGTCGGGATCGGCGTCGAACAACTGGTTCCATTCGGCAACCGTCTTCGACTGGATCCGGGTGAGCAGGAGTTCCCAGAACTGGCGTCGCTGCCGGGCGTCGTCAAAGTCCGGCACCGTATCCCATTCCGGATCGGTGAACATCCAGTCCAGGTCGATCACCCGCATAAAGGCCTCGAACAGCCTCTGAGCCGTCTGAGAAAACTGAAGCCAGCGGCCGTCGGCCGACATGCCCGTCATGATCCGGAAAAGGATGCCGGCGGTCGGAACTCCGTCTTCGTCGACCGGCGGGAGCGATTGGAAGGCGTCCGGATACTGCTTGGCGACGTGGGCAACCATTCCGTTCCAGGTGTCGTGGGCCCCCAGGGCCTGGGCCATGTTGGCCTGCACACGCTGACCGCGACCACTCTTCAGCCGCTCGATCAAACCGGTCAGGGCGCCGTGAATGGCCACCTGCGCCACGCTGGCGGCACAGTACGGCGCGCCGACAAAGGCGGGGCCGGGGCGAGGCGTCATCCCCTCGGCCTGATGCAACGAGCCCACCTTGGCCTGCACGACGGCCTCGTAGGCCCGCACGCGGGCATACGGACTCTCTTCCCCGAAGCCGGTGATCGACAAATAGACCAGTCGCGGGTTCTGGTCCCGAAGCTGCTCGTATCCAAATCCCAGTCTGGTGGCCACTCCCGGCCGAAATGTTTCGATGAGGAGATCCGACTCGCGGGCCAGGTCCACGATGGTGGCTCGATCAGCTTCGGCGCGAGCGTCGAGCTCGATGCTGCGTTTCCCTCGGGCCCAGAACGGGAACGCGGCCTGCTGGCGTACCCGGCTGCCACCCGGCGGCTCGACCATGATCACGTCGGCGCCATAGTCCGCGAAAAACTGGCCCACCGTGGCGCCAATCTGATTTTCCGATAACTCCAGCACCCTGAGGCCTTCGAATGCTCTCGTCATCGACTCGCTCCTCGCTCACCCGTCGGGCTCGACCCTACCGCGGCCGGCCGAGCGGCGATGGCAGCCGCACCGGACCTGTTTCAGGGCGCGGTACCGGGATCGCCTGCCTCGGGCGACTCGAACTCGGGCAACTCGAACTCGGCCAGGCCCTCCACCACGACCCGTCCCTCCGTAGTGGCGAGCGTCAACTCCACGGAGATCCGGTCGCGGTCCCCGTGGCGCTGCGCCTCCAACACATGGCCGGTGGCAACCAGGGTCTCGCCCCGCCACACCAGGCCCCGAAACCGGGTGCGGAACCGGCGAACGGTCTCGGTACCGAACAGGTCGGTGCAGAACGTCGCCAGGTAGCCGGCGTTGAGCATGCCCACCCCGAATGCTTCGGGGTATCCGACCGTACGGGCCAGCACGTCGTCGTGGTGCATCGGGTTCATGTCGCCGCTGGCGCCCTGATACCGGACGATATCTGTGAAAGTGACCGGTCCGAACTGACGCTCCGGCAAGGCCCGGCCCGGCGCCCAGCGGGTCATTGGCGTCATCGTCACGGCTGGCCCCCCTCTGCCCCTTCCATGGCCGCCTGACTGGTGCGCACTGACGTGTACAGGCACTCGGCCCGCAGGGCGCCGTCCTCATCGCGAAACTCCATCGCGAAGCGGGTGAACACCATCCGGCCGCCTCGCTTGCCTTCCTTCACTTCGACACCATCGAAACGATGCGACAGCATCAGCCGCTCACCTGCCCTCGGCAACGGACCGGTAAACCGGTACTCCTGCTCGGCGGACAGCACGCTCCGGATATCGGCGTCAGCATCGAGGTGCAGCTCAGCCAGGGCGGCGGCGGCCTCCGGAGTCCTCATGCCTGCCCCCGGCTCATCCCAGAACACCACGGTCGCCAGGAACGTCGGCGGTATCGGAGCGGCAGGGTTGTCCAGGTAGTCCGGATGGCGACTACCCGTGGCCAGCGCGTATTCCCGGATCTTTCCCCATTCGATTGGCATCTCTCGCATAATGTTGTCTCCCTTCTGTCCCGCGAACCGGCACCGACGGTGACCGGACGGGCCCGGCGGCCGGCACCGTCCCGGCAATCAGTGCGTCGCTCCTCCACCGTCGACGTAAAGGGTCTGGCCGGTCACCCATTCCGCCTCGGGACTGCACAGGTAAGCCATAGCTCCGTACAGATCACGGGTGGTACCCATGCGCTTGATGGCGTTCCTGGCCACGATCTCGTCGGCGTTGGGTAGCTGCTCGATGGCGGCCTCGAAGGCGGAGATTCCCGGCGCGATGCAGTTCACCGTGATGCCCAGACTGCCGACCTCGTGCGCCATCCCGGCGGTCATCCGCTCGACCGTATTCTTGGTCAACCCGTACGCCGAGCCACCAGACGTGGCGGCCATGGACGAGATGTTGATGATCCTCCCCCAGCCGGCCCTGGACATGACCGGCACTGCGGTCTGGTAGCACCGCAAGGTGCCGGTCACATTCACCGCCCAGGCGAGGTCCCAGATGTCATCGGGGCAGTTGAGGAGCCCGCCCTCGTTGAGACCTCGCCATAGCCCGGCGTTGTTCACGAGGATGTCCAGGTGTCCGAACTGATCCTCCGTGCGACGCATGAGCGACTCCACACTGGCGCGATCAGTCACGTCGGTCTCCACCCCGATGCACTCGGGTCCCGCCGCGGAGGCGTCCGCGGCTGCTGCGGCCGTGTCCTTCAGGTCGGCCAGCACCACGTTGGCGCCGTCCCGGGCGAAATACCGGGAATAGTCACGGCCCAGCCCGCCGCGCCGCGCCGGTCACGACTACAACCCGGCCGTCGAAGATGCCCATTTCAAGCTGGTCCTTTCGGGTGATCTGTCAAAGCCTTCTTCAGGGCGTCCACGGGTGGCGGGTGCAGTGAGGGAGGCTGCCGTCACTCGACCGCTCGTGTCGATACCGCAGGGAGAGGAAGCATGGTCATGCCGCGGCCCGGGCTCACGGCGGGCTGCCCAGCTCGCCGACGATATTGCCGACCTCCCACGCGAAGTCCTCGCTGAGCGTGAAGTACGAGATCCCGTACCGCTCGTGGAACTCCACGATCCTATCCTTGATGGCCGCCTGGTCGCCCACCAGAGTGAACGGAGAATCAAGGACATCTGTCACGGGCACCCCTCGGGCTGAGGCGATCGACTCGGCGGCTTCGTGGCGGGATGTCCCCGGCGGGGACAGGGTGCCGGCCACGATCCGGAGACCCACCATGAGGTCGGTCCGGTCGCGACCGCCGGCGTCGGCGATCCAACCGAGCCGCTCTTCCAAACCCTTCACGCTGCTGTCAACTCGCGGATTGTTGACGACGATACTGATGATGTCCGCGTGGCGCGCGGCAAAGGTCAGCATCCGCCTGCCGGAACCGCCGATGATGATCGGGATGTGGGCCTGGGCCGGGCGAGGCAGGGAGACGTACCCGGCTACCTGGTAGTGCTCGCCCACGAAGGTCACCTCGGCGCCGGTGAACAGCTCGCCCAGCAGAACCACCGCCTCCTCCAATCGGGCGACCCGTTCGGCTGCGGGATCCCACGACCGGATGCCGCTGGCCGTGTAGTCCGCGGGGAGCCAACCGGCGCCCAGTCCGAGATCGACGCGTCCTCCCGACAGGAGGTCGAGGGTGGCGATCTCCTTGGCGAGCATGACGGGGTGGCGGAAGTCGTTGTTGATGACGGTTATCGCCAGCCGGAGGCGGGAGGTGATCATGGCGGCCGCGGTCAACGCCGCTACCGGTGCCAGCTGCGGCAACCCCGGGCTGAGGTGGTCAGGCACCGAAACCGAGTAAAACCCGAGGTCCTCGGCGCGGCGGACCTTGTCCGCCCAGGCGGCCGCATCGGGAGCACCCGGAATCTGGATTGAGAAGCGCATTGAGTCTTTGGCCACCTTGTCTTCCTTTCGAGCGGTCAGCATATAGCGCGGTCGTTCCGAGCAAACCGGGGGCGGGGCGGCGGCCAGCCCGGGTCTTAGCGGGGGCGTGAGCTACGGAAAGACGGAAAGATGTGCCCCCACGCCGGTGAACGTTCAAATGATCGGAGCGGGCAGTTGAACGGGGAAGCCAGGTTTGTACCAGACTGAGGCGGTCGTCAGGTTCGGCCCGGTTCCGCCAGCCGGCCGGTCGGTCGGTTGGCAACGGTTGGCAGTCGAAGGAGTGATGCCAGGATGGAGCGCAGCAGCAATGGAACAATCCTCACCACCCACACCGGAAGCCTCCCCCGTACTCCGGAGTTGTTGCAGCTCCTGGTCGCCAAGGAAGGCGGGTTGCCCTACGACCACGACCGGTTCGAAGATACGGTGCGGTCCGAGGTGGCCCGGGTAGTTCGGGAGCAGGCGGGGGCCGGGATCCAGATCGTCAACGACGGCGAACAGGGGAAAGCGAGCTTCGTTACCTACCGGCTGCAACGGCTGTCAGGTTTTGAGCTTGTGGACACCGCCAGTCTGCCCCCGGGAAGCGGGCTGGGGATGGCTGAGGCTGATGATTTCCCCGAGTTCTATGCCAGCATGTGGCAATGGGGCGCGGCCGGCGGTCGTGGCGCGGCCCCACCGCCCCAAACGCTGTGCTGCACCGACTCCATTGGCTGGTCGGACTTCTCCGAGGTCGAGCGTGACATCGCCAACCTCCAGGCCGCGACCGAGCAGGTAGAGGCCGCAGAGGTCGCAGAGGTGTTCATGACGGCGATCTCCCCCGCCACCTACGCGCCTCCCAACCTTCACTACCAGAGCGAGGCCGACTATCTCGACGCCCTGGCGGATGCGATGGCCCGCGAGTACGCAGCCATCGTGGAGGCGGGCTTCGTTCTCCAGATCGACGCGCCAGATCTGACCACCATGTTCCGGCTGACCCACATGACCCGCAGTGAGCATCAGGCCGCTCTGGCCATGCGAGTTGCTGCCATCAACCGCGCCGTTCGGGACCTGCCCCCCGATCGCATCCGGGTGCATGTCTGCTGGGGAGCCGACGAGGCGCCCCACCATCTCGACATTCCGCTGCACGACATCGTCGGACCCCTGCTCGAGCTCCGCCCCCATGGGCTGGCGGTTCCGGGCGCCAACGGAAGGCACTCTCACGAGTGGGCCGTCTGGAGGGAGGTCGACCTTCCGGACGAAAAGGTGCTGATCCCTGGCGTGATCGATTCGACGTCCAACATCATCGAGCACCCCGATGCGGTGGCGGAACGAGTCGAGCGCTACGCCCGGGTGGTCGGCCCCGACCGGCTCATCGCAGGAGTCGACTGCGGGTTCGGCACGGTGGCTCAGGTGGGCCAGGTCGATCCGCGCATCACGATGGCGAAACTCCGATCCCTTGCCGACGGGGCCGCCATTGCCGCGGCGGCGGTCTGGTAAGAGTTTCCCGCCAGCCCGGGGACCGGCGGTTCGGACTGGCGGGTGCTGGGGGCCGAAGGGGGGTCCTGGGGCCGAAGGGGGGTCCTGGGGCCTGGGGCCGAAGGGGGGTCCTGGGGCCTGGGGCCGAAGGGGGGTCCTGGGGCCTGGGGCCGAAGGGGGGGGGGGGGGCTCAGGATCGCCGGCGACAACCGCTCCAGGCCGCTCCTCAGGGCTCGCCGCCGCTCAAACTTGGGCGCAGTTCGCGTCTTGGCAGTGGCTGGTATCGAAATTGCGCTACGGGCATGCCCAAGGCGCGAAGTGCGCCCACTTTCGTCGCGGCGGCGGGCGAGGGGCCGGCGGCGGGCCGCCCGCAGGGCGAGCAGACCGAAGAGACCCGCCGGGACCAGAGCATCCAGCGTCTCTCCCGTCGGCCTCGACGCGTCAGCTGCTCGAGGGCCCGTCGGTCATCGGCGTCGAACCCGAGCGGGTAGAGGCACAGGGTGTCGATTCCGGCGGCTCGATACTCGTCCAGGCGGGCTCGGGCCGCACCGAGGTCCTCGCGGGGCAGGGTGGTGCGGGCCACGATGTCGTCATGGGAGGTCAGGCCCTGGGCCACGAAGTTGCGGTGATAGTTGGCCATGGCGTCATACCGCACCGCGTCGGCCTGGCTGGCCTCGGCGGTCATGAGCCGGAGGTAGAGGGCGACTCGCGGTGGCCGGTCGGCGGGACCGGCCGCCCGGATGCGACTGACCGATGAAGCCGCGGCCTCTGGCGTGAGCCAGTTGAGGATCAGGCCGTCCGCTTCCTCAGCTCCCAGCTGGACCATGCGCGGACCGAGGGCTGCGATCAGCACGGGCCAGCCGCCGCCGAAGGCCGTCCCGCCGGCCGAGCGGGCCTTCAGATCGCGGATCCACGAGCGCATGTACTCAATCTGGTTTTCCGGGAAGGGCACTCCGAACCGGGCGGTCTGCTCCGGATGGGAGACACCGAGGCCGAGCGAGAAGCGCCCTCCGGACAACTCCGACAGGGTCGAGGCCGTGACCGGCAGGACCAGCCGGTGGTGCATGGGCACGGCTGCGACACCCAGGGTGCCCCGGACGGTCGGCATGGCGACGAACATCGCGGTCAACGCCGGTATGGCGTCGCGCCCGGTAAGCCGGCCGCTGGCATCCTCCATTCCACCCCGGGCCCCGTCCGGGACGAAGACTTCCGTGTACCCGTTCTCCTCGGCAAAGCGGCCGACCTCGACCAGCTTGGAGGCGGGAAGATTCCGAACACAGATCGCCAGGTCCATGCTGCAGTGTGGCAGGTCGGTCCCGGGCCACCCGGGCTACCCGGGGCGCGGCGTGAGAGCGGCGTCAGCCGGCGCACGCCTGCAGGTCAGCTGTGCAGCTCCGTGATCTGCTCATACATCGCCATGGTGGGCGCGGGACTCATCCCCAGGGCATCGCTTATCGGGATGGCCCCGCTGGCCACGCCCTCGCCAATCGCCGCCTGGGCGGCCTTCAGATCGTCCGCCTCGACCTCGTAGAGCGCCAGGTACGGAAAGCTGTCACCCTCGAGGGTGCGAAAACGGCGGGCCGATGTGAACCCGGCGAGCTTCAAGATGTCCGCCAGATGCACATCGTCGTACCACGCGTTGTAGTCCGGTTCCCGCCCTTCGGTGGGAGTTGTCCGGACCACCAGAACACCCTTTGGCATGCTTCTCCCCTCGCGATTGATCGGCACCTGAGCTTACCCACCCACGGCCGGGCCCGCCTCCACCCCGCCGCCGGGATGTCCACCCCGACCGTCCACCAGTACCCCGGGCGGCCAGCCGGCCGGGCCTCGCGGTGCCCCACCGCCGGAGGATCAGGTGGACCTGGCTGTCGGCCCGGGCCACCGGCACCGGTCCCGATCCCGGCGGCCACTATCGTCACGGGGTTGTGAGCTTCAAGCGGTCGCCGACGTCGCACTCCTACTTCTCGAAGCGACTTCGACTGCACTACCTCGACTGGGGAAACGAAGGAGCACCGCCCCTTCTCATGGTGCACGGGAATCGTGATCACTGCCACAACTGGGATTGGATGGCCGACCGGCTGGCGGACGACTACCACATTCTGGCCCCGGACCTCCGCGGCCACGGAGACTCCCAGTGGAGCGTGGGCTCGGCTTACGCCATCTCCGAGTTCGTCTACGACGTCGCCCAGCTGGTTCGTCAGACCCGAACCGCGCCGGTGCGGATCGTGGCCCATTCCCTCGGGGGCAACGTGGCCTTACAGTACGCCGGGGTCTTTCCGGCCGAGGTGGTGCGACTGGTTTCGATCGAGGGGTACGGGCGACCGGCCGGCATGAGCCCTCCCTCGCCGGTCACCCAGCTGCAGGAGTGGATCGAGCTGGGTCGGACCATGTCGAGACGACGGCCGCGACGGTACGCCTCACTGGACGAGGCTTTCGAGCGGATGCAGGAGGCAAACCCTCACCTCTCGCCCGAGCAGGCTCGCCATCTCACCATCCACGGCAGTAACCAGAACGAAGACGGCACGTACAGCTGGAAGTTTGACAACTACGTGTACCTCCACGATCCCTGGGACTTCGGCAACCAGGTGCGGGCCCTGTGGTCAGAGATCGCCTGCCCCGTTCTCTTGATCAGCGGGGCCGAGAGCTGGGCGGCCCGGTCGGGAAACGATCTCCTTCGGGATTTCCGCGACGCCCGGCATGAGATCGTGCCCCAGGCCGGCCACTGGGTACACCACGACCAACTGGATATCGTGACCGCCCTGGTGGGCGATTTCCTGAAATGACACCGGTCGCGGCCGGCCGGCACTTCACAGCCGACTACACCCTCTGACCGCCAGGCCGCGGTGACGACCGTCGCGACCGTGGGTGTGGTGGCGGGCGGACGCGAGCTGTTCCAGGGCCTCGAACCGGGCGACGCTCGTCCCGGGGAAGCCGCGCCTATCTGGCGAACCCGGGTTTCATCTGTCGGTTGCTGGCAGGACCGGAAAATGCACCTATTACCGCCGGGCTCGTCGTCGGAATCAGGGTGTGAACCCGAATAATGACTTTGTCGTGGTGACCGGTGAGTGCTCGGCCCAATATCTTCTCGACTGCGCCCCCGTTCGCCCTTTGGGGTTCTCTATGAGCTCCTTCGCCGGCCGCGACACCTGGCCGGCGTCACTACCCGCTGAGACCAGGGGCGAGGCAACCGGAGTGGGAGTCGGTGGCTCAGGGGCGAGGGGCGATACTCCGGTGGAGCCTGCCCTGGCGGCTGGAGAACGGGCGGTGATGAGCCAACTTTGACGGGATGGCCAAAACTGGTTGCGTCTGATCGAGACGTGCGGTATCTTGACGTTGAGCCCGCCATGCGGAGGCAAATGAGATTTGTAGCCCGAATTTTTGAGGCTCTATTTGTCGCGGGAATTCTCTTGAAATAGTGGTCTAATCGGCTTACGCTCCTTGCCATGGCTGGCGTGGAGTTGGAACAGGAGATACATCAGGACTTACCGCAAGAGCAGGCCTATGTGGACCATGCCTATCAATGCTTGCGGCGTATGAGGGAACGGGCCGAGTACGTGAAGGGTCTCGGGTATCTCGGCGGCAATGTCACCGAGGGCGGCGTCGAGGTCCATGATCAACAGGAGTGGGAAAGGGACAAACAGCGGCGCATCGACCTGCTGGCGGTGCCCTCCGGTCCCTTGTGCTTCGGGCGCATCGACCAATCGCCGTCATACCGCTGGTACATCGGACGCCGGCATGTCGAAGACGACGCCGGCGAACCAGTGGTCATTGACTGGCGGGCCCCGGCGGCGGTGCCCTTCTACCGGGCGACCGTGGCGGACACCATGGGCCTGTCGCTGCGGCGCCGGTTTCTGGTCGAGGGCCAGCAGCTCATCGACATTCTGGACGAGAACCTGGCCCATCCCAGCCGCATCGACGCGGGCGCCTATGTTCCAGACCCGCTGCTGGCCGAGATCGGCACGGGCCCGAACAGGCCAGATGCGGGACATCATCGCCACCATCCAGGCGGAGCAGGACGTCATCATCCGGGCGCCACTTGACAGCTGCATCATCGTGCAGGGCGGCCCGGGGACGGGAAAGACCGCGGTCGGCCTCCATCGGGCCGCCTTTCTGCTCTACGAGCACCGTCAGTTGCTCGAACGCGGAAGGGTTGCTCATCGTCGGGCCCAACCGCATCTTTCTCCGCTACATCGCCCAGGTCCTTCCGTCCCTCGGCGAGACGGCTTCGATCCAGCTGACAATCGAAGGCCTGGCCGGAGCCAGATATCGGCAAGGCCAGCCGGATGCACCCCACGTCGCCCGGCTCAAAGGGGATGGGCGCATGGCCGAAGTAATCCGGCGGGCCGTCTTCGACCGGGTTACGCCTCCTACCTCCGACGTCCGGGTGGTCACCAGTTTCGGCACCGTTACCCTGCCCGCCTCCGAGATGGCCGCCGTGGTGGACAGCGCCCTGGCGAGGTCGAAGCGCGCCACCGATGGCCGCCACGTTGTACGAGAACAGCTCGTCAGGTTGGCATGGACCACCCACGCGGCCAAAACCACGAGCGACGTCACCCAGCAGGCCGTGTTCGAGGCCGATGTCCGCTCGAGCGCCACGCTAAAGACCCTCGTGGACCGGACCTGGCCGACAATGACTGCTGCGGGCGTGCTCAGAAAGCTGTACGGAAACGGGGCCGCCCGGCGCCGGGCTGCCACCGGATTGTTGAGCGATGACGAGATCAAGTCGCTCAACCGGCCTGCCGCCCGAAGAGCCGGCGACCAGCGATGGAGCCGGGCTGATCTGCCGTTGCTCGACGAGGCCGAAGCGCTCATCGCCGGCGTTCGGCAGACCTATGGGCACATCGTGGTGGACGAAGCCCAGGACCTTTCCGCCATGGAGCTGCGCATGATTGCCCGGCGCAGCGGGAAGGGGTCGATGACCGTGCTCGGTGACCTGGCCCAGGCCACCGCGCCGGCGGCCCTGACCGACTGGCACGCCGCCCTGGCGGCCCTGCGGATCCCGGACGCCAGGTTGGAGGAGCTGACCGTCGGCTACCGGGTGCCCGAGCCGATCATGGCTTTCGCCAACCGACTCCTGCCCGAGGCGGCGCCGGGGCTCCGGCCCCCGACCTCGGTGCGCCGGGGCGGTGCGCCACCCCGCGTCATAGCGGTCTCATCCGACCGGCTGGCCGCCGCAGTCGCCGGCGAGGTAGCAACCCTGGCGGCCCGGTGGCCGCTGATCGGCATTGTCAGCCCGGAGGCGCTCCGGGCCGCCATCATGACCGCCCTGGAGCGGGCCGCGGTGACCTTCCTGGACGGAATCACCGCCGTCGCCCTGGGCGAACGTATCACCCTGCTTCCGCCGTCAGCGACCAAGGGGCTCGAGTTCGACGCCGTGGTGGTCGTCGAACCCGGCCAGATCGTTGCCGAGGCGTCGGGGGATCTCCGACTGCTCTATGTCGTGTTGACTCGGGCCGTGCAACACCTGAGCGTCCTCCACTCGGGATCGCTGCCGGACGCCCTGGCGGCATGAGCCCGTCGGGCTATCCCGCTTTGGGCTCGACCCTGATGATCTCCCACATCAGATCGCCGACGAGGCAAAAGAAATTTCTGATGTTGTCCCGCTCGTTCCAATCCGCCACCGTGATCGGGGTGCACGGGACACCGCGGGCTCTGGCTCGCTCGTAGACGTCCTCGATATAACGAGTGGAGATGCAAATAGCCCAGAAGTTGGCTGTCTCGCTTTGGAAAATCTGGAACTGCCGGCTGTTCGAATCCCCCGCGATATACCCCTCCTCCCCCGATCCGTTGCGGCGCTCGCCGATGATCTCCAGGGGCAAATCGCCGCCCGGTCCGAGCGGAACATCCGGTCCGACGGCTTCTCCACCGGGTCCCAGTGGCCAGCCGGCAGGGATGTCACAGACCTGGGTCAGAAAGGCGTTGATCAAATCGGGCCGGGGCGATACCAGCTTGACGTGATTGATACGACTCGGCATATCGGCCTCCTATCGGGCTGGCGTCTGGTTCGGTGCCGCGGCCGGGGGACAGAACTCCGCGAGCCCGTGCTTGATCACGGGTACGCCGTCCTGCATGGCTTCGAACGCCAGGATCCGCCCGCCGTCCGGGGTGAGGCCAGCGTCATACATGTGCACCTCAAGATCCCGGCCGGGAAACGCCGGCGCCGAAAAACGTCCCGCGAACCGCCGGAGCTGCGACGGGTCGCCGTCGGCGCCGAAGTTGAGGACCACGCCGCTGCACAGACCGAAAGTACACATTCCTTGCAGGATCTTGCCCGGATACCCCTCGCGGCGAGCTGCCTCGTCATCCATGGCGTGAGGGGCATGGTCCTGCGACACGCCCGCGTAGCGGAACGCCTGATCCCGGTCGACGGGAATGCTCCGGACGCCAGCCAGGCGGGAGCGGGCCTCCTCGGGAAAGGTGTGATCGGCCGCGCCGGTCCCAAAGTCAGCATCGAGAGTCCCCCCGATGTAGAAGTTCGACCAGAAGTGCTCCACGAGAGGGGCCCCGGCGGTGTCGGTCACCAGGATCCGCTGCGTGACCAGCACGCCGCCCTTCGTTTGCCTGGCGCCGTACGTGGTTGCTCGCCACCGCAGCCCCATGCCCGGCTGGAGGGGGGCCCACCACACCACGTCCTGCTGGCCGTGTACTCCGCCGCGGGAGCCCCGGATCAAGTCCCGCTCGGTGCTGCGTTGCTGTGCTTCCCAGCTCGCCGGCAGGATCAGCGCGGCGGTGTAGAGCGGCGGCACCCCCTCTCCCCGGAGGTAGAGGTCGTTGCCGTCGTTGGTGGCCAGCGCGAAGGCGAGGACGGCGTCCTCGTCGGCCCGCCCCTCGAAGTAGTCCGAGCCAGCTTCCAGGTCGAGGGTCTCCGCGCTCATCGCAAAATTGTACCGAGTCGAGAAGAAGGGAGTGGCGTCGCCACTGACGGGCCCGGACGGGCGGGGGTCAGCGGCTAAGCCGGGCACAGCTGGGCGTGTTTGACTGCCAGCACGTGGACCACGGCGGCGTCGAGGCGAGCGACCGGGATGGTGCCAGCAGCCGTGGCGGAGACGATGGCGCCCACCATTTGATTCATGGTGGTGGCCACACCAGCCGGGCTGAGCAGGCCGGTCTCCGCTGCAGTCAAGGTGGAGCCGAAGAGCACCATGTCGGCACCGGCACCCACCGCGGCTACGGCGGCGTTCGGCAGGGAGTAGCCGGCCTGGCTGATGGCGCCGGCTGAAAGGCTGTCGGTCAGCACCAGCCCCTGGAAGCCAAGAGTCTGACGCAGGAGCCCGTTGATGACTGCCGGTGAGAGCGACGCCGGAAGCCCGGTCAATCCGGGCACGGAGGCGTTGGCCACCATGATCGCCAGCGCCCCGGCGGCGATCGTCGCCCGGAAGGGGATCAGTCCGCCACTCTCGAGCGTCGCCAGCGCCGGCGTTGTCGCCGGTCCATAGTCGGTGTTGGCCGAGGCGCCCCCGAGACCGGGAAAGTGCTTGACCACGGGCAGCACGCCGGCGGCTTGCAGGCCCTGCATGAACGCCACGCCGTAGCGAGCCGCGACTGCAGGCACGGCGCTGAACGACCGGAGTCCGTCCGGGTTCGTGGCACTCGGACCCGGCCTGGCGTCGAGATCAACGACGGGGGCGAGATCGACGTTGACGCCCAGCTGCCGCATGCTGGCACCGACCCGGGCCGCCAGGGCCCGGACCTGGCCCGGGCTCATGGTCTGGGCCATGGTGCGGGGCCAGGGCATCGAAGGGGCCGCGTCCCCGAGGCGCTGGATACCCCCACCTTCCTGGTCGACCATGACGAGTGGCGCCAGCCCGCGAGGGGACGAGGCCAGGCCGGCTCGCAGTCGCCCGGCCAGGTCCGAGGGCGGCGGAGCTGAGCCGAGGAAGAGAATCCCGCCGGCGCCGGCATCGGCGGCTGCCTCTATGGCGGCGGCGCTGAAATCGAGGACCGGCGCCACGACCAGCTGAGCGGCGCGACGAGCGAGCGGCCAGCCGTACGCGACCTTCAGGTTGGAACAGGTCGTGGTGGTGGTGGTGGAAGCAGCGGTGGACGGGACGGTGGTGGGGGCGGCCGGGACGACTGGGGATGCGGTGGTGCCGGGTACCGACGCCGTCGGCCGGGGCGCGGATCCCGCCGATCCTGCCGATCCTGCCGATCCCGCCGACCTTGCCGGCCGGCTGGCACCGCACGCGGACAGTATCGACGTCGACAACGCAAGCACGATCGCGATGCTGGCGATCCGGCCTCTGGCCATCATGGGCGGCATGCTACGGTCGGCGCGATGGCCACCGTGCAGCTCCGCCGCTACCAGATATCGCCCGGTGAGATGGACGCCTTCGTTGAATGGTGGCCGTCCATTGTCGCGGTCCGGAAACAATACGGATTCGAAGTTCTTTTCGGGTTCGTCGACGAGTCCACCAATCAGTTTGTTTGGGCTGTCAGCACGGACGGCGATTTCGACTCGGCCGAGAAAACGTATATGGACTCAGCGGAACGGGCGGCGGTGTTTGCCGGCGTGCCCAACCGCGTGGACGAGACGTTTGTCACCAAGGTGAACGTGCTGTATCAGGGCTGGCCCGACAGCTGAGATCACGCAGCCGGGACCGACCGCTCAGAAACCGGCAGCAGGTGGCCGTTCCCGGAAACGCTCCAGGAATTTCAGCGCCGTGTCCGCTACTTCCCGCCAACCGTTGTCGATGACCAGCGAATGTCCGCGGTTGGGGAGCTCGAGGATCTCCGTCACGTTGGGGTTGGCGCGCTGACGCTTGTAGGAGGCATTGGCGATCGCCCAGGGGACGGTGTGGTCTTTTTCCCCAGAGATAATGAGCAGCGGCCCTCGCTCCGGATTCTTGATGTCCACCTTCGCTTCGGTCCACGGATTCAGGTTGGCCGCGGCGGCTTGAAACAGCGGGACGGCCGAACCGGGTACGGCGAAGGTTTCGTAGAGGTCCTTGGCCTCTTCCTCGGGGACGGCGTTGGCGAACGCAAAGCGAAACTGGTCGTAGGTGAGGGGAATGGCCCGATGGCGGTTGGCGGGATTGTGGAGCGCCGGTGACGCGGACCGCAGGGCCGAGATCGGCAGGGGCAGCACGCCCCGGAACGGAGCAGGATCGATGGCGACGGACGCGGCGGCGAGCCCGCGCCCGGCCAGAATCTGGGTGAGCAGCCCGCCGAAGCTGTGCCCGACGATGGCGGGCGACTTCGTGAGGCGCCCGATGACGGCCTCGAAGTGATCGGCGATCTGACCAACTGACTTGTTGGCGAACACCTCCGGGTGGGCGTTGGCCTCTTCCACCGAAGGAGGATCATCGGGCCAGCCCGGTATGACCGCCGCGTAGCCGGCCTCCTCGAAGACGGTTGCCCACCGATCCCAGCTGGTGGGAAGCAGCCACAGGCCGTGGACGAAGACTACCGGGGGATGTCCCGACGCATTGGCCCGCTCCACCTGTTCCAGCTCGGGTTCGCTAATGACCGCCTCGGTGGGTGGGGACTTCGGCATGGGATGTTCCTTCCTCAGCTGATCCGCGGATGTGAGCGGTATGACGCGGACGGCCGGCCCGACGGCGACGTTCCGGCCACACACCGGGCCGTGATGACGTCCGAACTGAACGTTAACCGCGGCGGGGGACGCGCCACCCGGGCCGGCCGCCTGTACCCTGAGAGGCCGATGACTGACGGCAAGGCGGTGTTCGTCCCGCCGATGCTGGCGACGCTGGTGAAACCGGCGGACCACTTCCGGACCAGCCGGCGGGCGGAATGGCAGTACGAGCGCAAACTGGACGGGTTGCGAGGCCAGGCGGTGCGAAACGGCGACCGGGTCGAGTTGCTGTCCCGGAACCGGTTGTCGTTCAACGACCGCTTCCCGGAGGTGGTGGCGGCGCTGGCGAAGTTGCCGTCCGACCGGCTTGTTGTCGACGGCGAACTGGTCGCCTTCGACGGCGACCAGACCAGCTTTTCGCTGCTGCAGAGCTCGCCCCATCCACAGCACCTCACCTATTGCATCTTCGACCTGTTGTACCTGGATGGCAGCGACACCACTGGCCTGCCACTCCAGCAACGGCAGGCGCTGCTGGCGGCCGCGCTTGGCGAGGGCCACGCGCCCCTGTCCCTGGTCAAACCGCTGGCCGGCGACCCTGTCGAGCTGCTCGACCGGGCGTGCGCGGCGGGCTGGGAGGGCCTGGTTGCCAAGCGGGTGGACGCGACGTATCGGGGAGGGCGTTCCCCCGACTGGCAAAAGCTCAAGTGCATGGCCAGCCAGGAGCTGGTGATCGGCGGCTGGACCGAACCGGCCCGCTCGCGGGTGGGGCTGGGGGCGGTGCTGGTCGGTTACTACGACGACCAGCAGCTTCTCCGGTACGCCGGCAAGATCGGCACCGGGTTCACCCGGCAGGTCCTGTTGCAACTGCACCAGGACCTGCTCGCCCGGGAGCTGCCGAAGTCGCCATTTGCCGATGAGGTGCGGGAGCGAGGCGTCCATTGGGCTCGTCCGGAGCTGGTCGCCGAAGTGGCGTTCAGGGAGTGGACCGGCGACGGGCGCCTCCGGCATCCAAGCTTTCAGGGGCTTCGTCAGGACAAGGCCGCGGCCGAAGTGCGGCGAGAGTCACCCGCCTGACGCGTCCCCGCCAGCGTGTGGAGTGGGTTGGTGGGTGGGCGGGCCGGATGCAGGCGGCTGGGCCCGGGATGCTCGCCGCTGGGGGTCGGGGTGCTCACCGCTGGGGCGGCCCCGGTTGGCTGACGCTGGGGCCCGGGATGCCCGGGGCCGGGGTGCTCTCGCCGCAGGGGACCCGGTTGGCGGCGCGGGCGGCCCTCAGGGGGCGGCGGCGTGGTTGATGGGCAGCAGAAGCTCGGCCTCGAAGCCAGTCTGGGTCGGCCGCAGCGTCAGCCGCCCGCCCAGTCGGGCGGCCGCGGCCGGCAGCTGCGCCAGGTCGGGCTCAGATCCGGGTCCTTCGGTTTCGATGGCCATGACGAACTGGCTGTCGGTGGTGAAGGAAACGGAGATTTCTTCGCCCACCCTGGCGAGACGACGGAGGACCTCCGCCGCCAGTCGGGCGGTCGCCACCGCCACGGCCGGCTGAGCGGGACGAGGAGCTGCCGGCGGTACGATCTCGCTCGGCGTGCCGATGACCTCCCGGATGATCTCGAGTTCAACCGCGACCAGGCTGTGAACGCTGCCGTCCCAGGGCACCGGGAGCGGCGTCGATGGCCCGACGATGTCGGCCCACTCCCGCTCCAACCGGAGGCGCTCGAGCTCCCAAAGTGGTTCGGCCGCCACCCAGACTTCGGGACGGGGCGGATCGGTGGCGCCGGCGGTGGGCTCGGTGGCGGTGGGAGTGGCGGCAGTGGGAGTGGCGGTAGTGGGAGTGGCGGTAGTGGGAGTGGCGGTAGTGGGAGTGGCGGCGGGCTCGGTGGCGGCGGGGGAGGGGGTCGAAGTTGGGGGCGGGTTGGCCGTGTCGGCGGAGGTGGGCGGGGCATGGAGAGCGGCCTCAGTGGTCGGAGGGTCGCTGCCAGTGGCGGTGGGCGTCGAGGTGTTGGCCTGGTCCCGGTCGGCGGTGGCGGGATCCCTGGTTGTCTGAGCGGGTCGAGACGGTTCGGCGTCGGCACCGCCAGGCGCCCCGGCCTCGCGGAGGCTTTGCAGCTGCGACTCGAGCATCTGGACCCGGGCCCGTTCCGCGTCGAGCCGGCCCGCGGCGCGCCGGGCTGTCACCACCAGGGCCGCGATGGCGAGAACGGCAACCACCGCGACCACGACAAGGGCCGCGCTCATGGGACGACCGTAGTGGTCGAGGCCGGGCCCCACCGGGTATGCCGATTGCAGGCGGGAACTCCACCGGAGCGCCGCCGGGGGCTGCTCGGGAGCACCGTCCGGGGCTGCTTGGGGGCTGCTCGGGAAGCCTCAGAGGTTGGAGATGATCTCGTCGCCGAAGCGGTGCAGCAGGTCGACACCCTGGCGGGGATCGGTGAACGGGGTGATCAACAATCGGGTTGCGCCCGCTTCCTCATAGCGCCGGACGTCATCGACCGACTCGATCGGTACCCGGAAGAGGGTGACCTCGAATGGCCCGGTACGACCGGCCCCCGCCCGGAGCCGTTCGATTTCGACGACGTGTTCGGCCACCTGGGCCGGCTCGTGGTGTGCCATAGGGAGCCAGCCGTCGCCGAGTCGGGCGGCCCGCTTCAGGGCGGCGGGCGAGTCGCCCCCGATGTGAAACCGGATGGAGCCGTTCACCGGCTTGGGCAGGAACCCTACGGGCTGAAACCGGAAGAACTCGCCCTCGTGGGCGATGACATCCTCGGTGAAGAGCCGGCGAATAATCTCGATCGACTCGTCGACCCGCCGACCGCGAGTGTCGAAGGGCAGTTCCATTGCCTGCCATTCCTCCGACAGCCAACTGGCCCCGATCCCGAACTCGACCCGGCCGCCCGATACCAGGTCGGCGGTGGTTAGGGCCCGAGCGGTGACAAACGGATGACGCAACCCGATGTTGAAGACATTCGTGCCAAAGCGGATGGTGCGGGTCTGTGCCGCCAACCACGCCATCTGGACGTACGGATCCCAGGCCGGCGTGGCGGCCGAAATGGGCGGTTCCCCGGCATGGGGTGAGCCGGGGCGGCCCGTCATCTGCACCGGCATAATCAAATGCTCAGGCAGCCACACCGACTCGAAGCCGGCCTCCTCGGCAGCGACAGTGAGCTCGGCCCACCGCCTGGGCCCAACTTGAAGATGAAAGCCGATCTTCACGGGGCGCCACGCTAGCCCGGCGCCCGGTCAGGTACTGGCCCGCTAGCGCCAGCGCCATGCCTACAGCAGCGGTGAAAGCATGTAGTGCATGAGCGTTCGGATGGTCGCACTGCTGCGGGGCATCAACGTAGGCGGCAACAAACCGGTCAGCATGGCCCGCCTCCGTGAGCTGTTGACCGGGCTGGGCTATAACGACGTCCGCACCTACCTCCAGAGCGGCAATGCCGTCTTCACCTGCTCGAAGGCCGAGGCGGCCAAGGCGGCGGGCGAGATCGAGAATGCCATCGAGGCTGCGTTCTCGTTCCCTTCCCGGGTCATCATCCGGAGCGGTCCGGAACTCGACGCCGCTATCTCGGGTGACCCTCTGGTCCACCTGCTCGGCGATCCGGCTCGCCACTTCGTCGGATTCCTCTCCAAGCGCCCTTCGGCGGAAGGCGTGGCTCGCCTGGCTGGTGAAGACTTCGGGGTGGATCAGGTTCGGGTGGTCGACCGGCATGCCTACCTGTGGTGCCCAGAAGGGATCTCCCGATCACCGCTCGGCAAGCTCAACTTCGACCGGATCCTGGGTGTCGCCGTGACCATGCGCAACTGGAACACCGTGACCAAGCTGGCCGCCCTGGCCGCAGAGTGAGGGCGAACCCGCGGTTCGGGCAGGAAGCGGCGCCGGCGCACATCCTTCTTGTGGGATGAAAATAGCTTGCGGGGCCGCCAGGACCTCGCCGCAATTCATCACGCGGGAGTGGCCGCCAGGTCATAGCAACTCTGTTGCAATTCGTGCCGTGTGACGACCGGGGACGTTGTCCCTGTCGTGTCGGGTTGGGGTGATCCACCGATGATGTGAGCCCTCCTGCGAGTTTGTGGGTCTTCCACAACGCACAGCTCGCAAGGAGGGCTCTTGGTTCAAGCTAGAGGCCAGCACCCCAACGCGGTGTTGACCCCGCAGGGGCGACGCCGGATGGTCGGCTGTGTGCTCGAGGGGGGCTGGACGGTCGAGGCGACGGCCGAGCGGTTCCAGGTCGACGCCAAGACGGTTCGCAAGTGGCGGGATCGTTACCTCCGGGAAGGTGTTGACGGGCTGGGGGACCGTTCCAGCCGGCCGCGTTCCAGCCCGAGGCAGACGCGACGATCTTGCCAGCGACGGGTCGTCAGCCTGCGCCGGCGCCGCCGCTGGGGGGCGGCGCGCATCGCCGCCGAAGTGGGTATTGCCACCTCCACCGCCCAAAGCATCCTCAACGCGGCCGGGTTGGGCCGACTCAACCGGGGCGACCGGGCCAGCGTGGCGGTCAAACCCCGCCGCTACCAGCGGGACCGGCCGGGCGAGCTCGTCCACGTCGACGTGAAAAAGCTCAGCCGTATCCCGGCCGGGGGCGGCTGGCGGGCGCACGGCTGGGGGCAGGTGAGCCGAACCCGCACGGCCCGGGTCGGCTACGCCTACATCCACACCGCCATCGATGACCGCACCCGGCTGGCCTACTCGGAAATCCTCCACGACGAACAAGGACCGACCGCGGCCATGTTCTGGGCGCACGCCATGGCCTATTTCGCCGGCCGAGGCGTAGGCGTGGAAAGCGTCATCACCGACAACGGCTCCTGCTACCGCTCCCGAGCCTGGGCCCAGGCCTGCCAAGCCACCCGGGTGACCCACAAGCGCACCCGCCCCTACCGACCCCAAACCAACGGCAAAGTCGAACGCTTCCATCGCATCCTGATCGAGGAATGGGCCTACATCCGCGACTGGACCAGCGACGCCCAACGCCATGCCGCCTACAACCGATTCATCCACTTCTACAATCACCACCGACCCCACGGCTCACTCGGATGGCACACACCACAGGCCACCCTCACCCACTGCCTCGGGGACAACCTGTCCGGTCAGCACACCTAAGAGCCCCGATTCATCCTTTGCTATTGCAGAAAGTGCCCAACTAAAGGGCGCGGTGCAACAGTAAAGGAGTTTGAGGGCAGTGAGCAGGGGCGAGCAGGTGGGCGAACGGAGGGGCGAAGCGGGGCGGAGGGGGATGCGGGTCGGGCGGGCGGCGAGCAGGTGGGCGAACGGAGGGGCGAAGCGGGGCGGGTAGGCCGGGCACACGAGCAAGGGAGTTGGGGCCGGGCGGGTGATCGGGCATGCAGGCCGGCCAGGCCGGCGGGCAAGGCGGCCACGCCGGGGGGAAAAGGCGACCAGGCCGGCCGACTGCCAGCGCGGGCGCTCACTTTTGGGACTTTTTCTCACCTTTGGTAGGAAAACCACGCGACACGTGGCTGGCGTACCAAAAGTGGTGGAAAAGGCCAAAAGTGGGCGCTGGAGGCCGGCGCCGCGCCCGAACTGCAGTCCGCCTCGGAGGCCAAGGGCGGACGTCAATCCGTTGAAGGCGTTCAGGACCCGGCTGGCGGGGACGGCGGCTGCCACGATGGCGGTCGCTTTTCCCGGAACGCGGCGATCCCCTCGGCGGCCTCCTCAGAGGCGAACACCGATTCGGACAACTCCGTTGTCCAGCGGAAGGCGTCGGCTCGCTCCATGGTCGGGATGTCAAAGACGAGGCGCTTGGCCGCAGCCAGCGCCGCCGGCCCGCCGGCCAGGACCTGCGCGACCGCAGCTTGGACCGCTTCGTCGAGGTCGCCGGCGGCCACCGCGGTGGTGATGAGGCCCACCGCCGCGGCCCGAGCCGCCCCGACGCGCTGGCCGGTGAGGAACAGCTCCAGCGCATCAGACCTCCGTAGCTTCGGCAGGCAGACGACCGAGATGATGGCGGGGATGACCCCGAGGCGGACCTCGGTGAAACCGAAGCGGGCGTCCTCGCTGGCAATCGACAGATCACAGGCTGCAGCCAGGCCTACCCCGCCGCCCAGGCAATGCCCGGCGATGCGGGCGATCACCGGCTTGGGTGAATCCTGGATGGCCGAAAGGACGTCGGCCAGCCCGAAACGCGGAGCGGGGACTTCGGGGACCGATCCGGGGACCCCGGGGTCGGGGTCGCGACCGTCGCCTGTGGCCGCGGCGCGGTTGCTGGTGCCTCTGCCGCTGGAGATGTCCGCGCCGGCACAGAAGACGGATCCGGTATGGGTCAGGATCACCGCCCGGACGACCCGGATCGGCGACGGCCGCGGCCAGCCCGTCGCCCAGGCCGTCGAGCAGGGCGGCAGTGAGGGCATTGCGGCTGTGGGGCTGGTCCATGGTGAGCGTGGCGACCCCCTGATCAGATGAGAGGCGCACGGCGTCGGACGGGCTGGGCAGGAGAGCAGGCACCCGTGCAGTTTCTCGCGAATCCGCGGGGCGCGCCGTGGGCGGGCCGGGGTTCACGGACCCGCGACCAACGCGCGATCATGCAGGGATCCGGGGTCGCACAGGGGAGGTCGGATGCAGGGGTTGATGCAGGAGATGCCGTTGACGCTCGGGGAATTTTCCGCCGGGCCGAGACACTGTGGCCTACCAAGGAGCTGGTCACCGCCAGTCCAGCGGGCCTCGGACGCACCACCTACGGCGATTGGGCGCAGCGCACCCGGCGTATCGGTTCCGCCCTGGAGGATCTCGGGATCAGCGCCGATGGCCGGGTTGGCACCTTCGCCTGGAACAGCGCCCGCCATCTCGAGCTCTACTTCGCGGCACCGTGCACCGGACGGGTATTGCACACGCTCAACATCCGCCTTTTCGCCGATCAGCTGGTGTACGTCGCCAACCACGCCGAGGACGAGGTCATCTTCGCCGACCGCAGCCTCCTGCCGGTGCTCTGGCCCCACATCGACGACTGCAAGACGGTGCGTTTCGTGGTCGTGATGGACGACTGCGGCGACATCCCGGGGGCGGCCGAGATCCCCGACGACGCCCGGATCATCGACTACGAGGAGCTGGTGGCCGCCTCGACGCCACACGCGTTCGACAGCGTCACGGACGAAAACCAGGCGGCCTCGATGTGTTACACCAGCGGCACAACCGGCGATCCCAAAGGAGTCCTCTACTCACACCGCTCGACGGTGCTGCATTCGATGGGCGCCTGCCTGGTTGATGCCCTCGGGGTCAGCGAGTCGGATGTGATCCTCCCGGTGGTGCCGATGTTCCACGCCAACGCCTGGGGACTATGCCAGGCCGCGGTGATGGTGGGATCCAAGCTGGTGTTCACCGGGGCGAATCTTTCCCCTCAGGCGGTGACCGACCTGATCGTCGGCGAGCAGGTCACCCTGGCCGCCGGGGTGCCCACCATCTGGATGGGCGTCCGGCCCTTGCTGGCCGGGCAGCCGCACCAGCTGCGCAGCATTGTCTGCGGCGGTTCAGCGGTCCCGAAAGCTTTGTCCGAGGCCTACCGGCAGGAGGTCGGCCTGCCCATCCTGCAGGCCTGGGGGATGACCGAGACCAGCCCGCTAGCCACGGTCGCCCGGGTCCGCCGGGAGCGACGGGATGCGGCGCAGTCCGAAGAGGAGCTGGCCGACATCCGGGCCACGGTGGGCATCCCCGTGCCGCTGGTGGAACTGCGTATCGCGGAACCGGAGACGGGCGCGGTGCTGCCGTGGGACGATCAGGTGAGCGGCGAAGTGCAGGTCCGGGGCCCGTGGATCGCCCGCAGCTATTACAACGACGAACGCGGCGCGGCGTCGTTCACCGAAGACGGCTGGTTGCGGACCGGCGATGTGGGGGCGGTGAGCCCGGATGGATATGTCCGTTTGGTCGATCGCACCAAAGATTTGATCAAATCGGGGGGCGAGTGGATTTCCTCGGTGGAGCTGGAGAACCACCTGATGGCGCATCCGGCGCGTGGCCGAGGCTGCGGTCATCAGCGTCCCGAGTGACCGGTGGATGGAACGGCCCATGGCCTGCGTCGTCCTCAAACCCGGTGCCGACGCTGACCCGTGACGAGGTCATCGAGTGGCTCACTCCCCGGGTGGCCAGGTGGTGGCTGCCCGATGAGGTGGAGTTCATCGACGAGGTGCCGAAGACGTCGGTCGGCAAATTTTCCAAGAAGGATCTGCGCGAGCGGTTCGCCGACCGCCGGGTGCCGTGAGCCGGCGAATCCCCACGATCGGGCCTGCCAACTGAAGGGAGCGTCATGGCCGATCGGGACCACGCCGTGACGACGGTCCTGGGACAGGACATGGTGAGCGCCACGGCCATTGTCGACGCCTCGCCAGAAGCGGTGTTCGACTTCCTGCGTCGCCCTGCCAACCACGCCACGATCAGCGGGGACCGCACCGTGCAGGGCGCCGTGAGCGGTCCTGAGCGACTCAGTCTGGGTGACTCATTCGGGATGAGGATGCGGTGGGGAATGCCGTACCGCATCCGGTCAACGGTGGTCGAGTTCGAGCCGGGCCGCCGGATCGCCTGGTGCCATTTCGGACGCCATCGCTGGCGCTGGGAGGTCGAGCCTGAAGGTGAGGCGAAGTCGCGCCTCACCGAGACGTTCGACATGTCGACGGCGCGTTTCCCGCCGGCCCTGCGTGCCATGGGATACCCGAGGGGCCACGGCAAGAACGTGGCGACGTCGGTCGGCAACGTCGTCGCCTATTTCCGGAGCGGCCCGGGCCGGGCCGGGGTCGAGGGCAGCTGAGACGGGACCGCCCGGCCGGCCGCAGCGGGCCAGGGCGGCCGGTCGGGGCCGGACCCAGGCGCTACTTTGACGGCCAGTGCAAACGGCGCCACTAGGGCGCGGGCGGGCCGAGGAGGGCTCGGGAGTGGACCCAGCCAGGGTGGTCGTGATCGGAGGCGGGATCGCCGGCCTGGGAGTGGCGCTGGGTCTGGGGCGGGCCGGTTGGGCCGTGGTGGTCCTTGACGCCGACGACCTGGCGCCGACCGACGGACCGGACCGGGCCTCTTCCCTGCCGCGGCGGGGGGCCCCGCAGGTCCATCACACCCATGGGCTGCTGGCCCGCCTCACCACCACGCCCGCCAGCGATTTCCCGACGTGCTCGACGCCCTGGTCGCGGCGGGGGGCGTCGAAGTGGATCTCGCCGGCCGGTTTGGCGACCAGCGGCCCGGCGACGCCGACCTGCGGGTCCTGCTGGCCCGGCGGACGACGCTGGATTGGGCGTTCAGGCGGGCTGCGGCCGCAGAACCGACGGTGACCCTGCGCGGCGGCGAGCGGGTCGACTCGCTGCTGGGCGTTGAGGGCGTTGAGGGCGTTCGAGGGCGTCGAGGGCGTCGAGGGCGTCGAGGCCGTCGAGGGTGCCGAGGCCGCCGGGGGTGCCGCTGGCGCAGGGGGCGTCAGTGGTGGCGCCGGCAGCAGCCCGGTCCCAGCGATCCGCGGCGTTCGTCTGTCGTCCGGCGAGGTGATTCCCGCGACCGCGGTGATCGCGGCTGCGGGCGCTCGGGCACCGGTGGCAACCTGGCTGGCCCAGCTGGGTGCCGGGGTCAAGGAGGAACGTCACGACACCGGCATCGTCTACCTGACCCGGTGGTACCGCACGGCAGTCGACTGGGACCCCGTCATCGGGGGACACGAACTCGTCAAGCTGGCGGGGGACCTGGGCTATCTGTTCTACCTGGCGGTGCCGGCGGACCGGGGGGCGTTCTCGCTCACCATGGCCATCGATTCGACTGACGCGACGCTGCGGTCGCAGCTGCTCAACCCCCAGGCCTTCGACAAGGCCGCCCGGGCCCTCCCGTTGCCTGACGGGCTCGTGGACCGCCTCATCCCGGCTGGGCCGGTCCACCCGATGGGCGGGCTGGTCAACCGTATCCGCCATTTTGCCGACGACGAGGGCCGGCCGATCGTGCTGGGCTTCCACGCCGTCGGGCGACGCCCACACCTGCACCAACCCTATCTACGGTCGGGGCTGCTCGCTGGCCCTGGTCCAGGCGGTGGCGCTCGTCGACGCCGTTCACGGCCCACCCCCATGACCCGGCTGCTCGAGGCCGGGCCTACGAGGAGGCCTGCCGGAAGGAAACCGAGCCGTGGTACCGCATCTCGGTCGAGACCGACCGGGCCCGGCAGGCTCGCTACGGACGGGACGGCCAGGCGGGCGAGGGTGGTTCGCCCGGCACCATCGACCGGCTCATGCGGTTCGGTTCCAACGACCCCATCGTCGGTCGCGCCATTCTGCGGGCGCTCAACCTGCTGGCGACCCCGCAGCAACTGATGAACGAGCCGGAAGTGCTGACCCGGGCCCTGGAGCTGGCGGCCGAGCGGGCCGCGGCCCGGGCCGATGATGGCGGTGGGACGGGGTCCGGGCCTGACAGTGCTAGCCGATCCGGCCCGGGCCGCCCCGGCGGTCGCTGGGCCCGGTCGGGCCCCACCCACCAGGAGATGATCGACCTCACCGCGGCCTGACACGCGACCTGAGTCCCGATCGCCTTTTGGCTGGCCCCACCGCCGGACGGCCTGCCTGACGGACGCGACCGGGCGGGCGCTAACTTGCCACGGTCGCCTTCTAGGGGGAAAAGATGGACCTGCTCGCGATGTACGCCGCGTCCCAGCCGGACAAGGCCGCGGTCATCGATGATCGTCCCGGCCGACCGGTGGTCAACTGGAGCTTCGCCGAACTCGACGCCCGGGCCAACCAGCTCGCCCATCATCTGCTCGCCCTCGGCGTCGACCCGACCACCAAGGTGGTCTGGTGCGGGCAGAACTCGGCCGCGCTGGTGTCGGGGTCCCACGCCATCCGCAAGGTGGGCGCGGTCGGCGTCCCTCTCAACTACCGGCTGTCCGCCGACGAGGCCGCCTACGTGATCGACAACTGCGACGCCACGGTCGTCTACGTCGATGCCGAATACGCGCCGCTCATCACCCAGCTGGGCGACCGCATCCCGAAGGTGACCGACGTGCTGGTGTTCGACGGCGACGGCCAGCTGGAACGTCAGGTCGGGCAGTTGCCGACCACGGCGGTCGCCGTGGCCGATGACGCCGAGGTCGTGGCCACCAGCATGATCTACACCTCCGGAACCACCGGAAAGCCCAAAGGGGCCGTCCGCCGGGCCACCGTCGACCCCTCGGCGGCGGCCGCCCTGATCGGCCTGATCGGGTATGTCGCCGATGACGTCTATCTCACCACCGGGCCCCTGTACCACTCCGGTCCGAGCGGATTCGCCGCCATCGCCCATGCCCTCGGAAACACCGTGGTGGTGCAGCACAAGTTCGAACCTGAGGACTGGCTGCGCCTCGTGCAGACCTACCGGGTGTCGACGACGTTCACCGCGCCCACGCCTATCCGGATGATCTGCAGCCTGCCGCCGGCCGTCAAGGACAAGTACGACCGTTCCAGCATGAAACGGCTCATCGCCAATGCCGCCCCCTGGACGATGGCGCTCAAGCAGATGTACCTGGCCGACTTCCCGCCCGACTCTCTCTGGGAGGTGTACGGCTCCACCGAGCTCGGCGTCGACACCGTGCTGCGCCCTGAGGATCACCTCCGCAAGCCGGGGTCGTGCGGCCAGGCTGCGCCGGGCATCGAGATCAAGCTGTTCGACGAGGATGGAGCCGAGATCACCGAGCCCTTCGTCCGGGGCGAGCTGTATGTGCGATCGGCCAACGTGTTCAACGCCTACTACAAGGCGAAGGAGAAGTACGACGAGGCCACCCGGGGTGACTTTCACACGGTCGGCGACATCGCCTACCGGGATGAAGAGGGCTTCTACTACATCGCCGACCGGAAGAACGACATGATCATCAGCGGCGGCATGAACATCTACCCCGCCGAGATCGAGGCTGCCCTCGACGCTTCTCCGGACGTCTATGAGGTGGCGGTGTTCGGGATCCCGGACGACCAGTGGGGGGAGAGCGTGCACGCCGTGGTTGTGCCGGCCCGGGATGGCGTCACGGAAGAGGACGTGACCTCCTTTGCCCGCCAGCACCTGGCCGGGTACAAGGTGCCGAGGTCGGTCAGCTTCGCGGCCGAACTGCCGAAGACGGGGTCGGGGAAGGTGCTCAAGCGCCAGCTGCGGGAGCCGTTCTGGCCTGCCCCCGCCTAGACGAGCAGGCCCGGCATCGCCATCGGTCGCCGGGTCAGATGACAATGATCGCTTTTGGAGATGCTGAGAATCCCCTAAAACTGCTTGCCAGATGCCCCCACGTCGGCCATACTGGGAACTACAAGCGCTGCGGCCGGTAATCCCCCCACTGGACCGTAAGCCGTATCGAAGGGCTCGGCTCCCCCCCCGCCGAGCCCTTCGTCGCGTCCGGGGGGCCCCGGGGCCGGGTGCGGTCGGTCGGCGGGGGCCCGGGTGACGCCGGATCAGGCCCTGGCGGCGGGGTGCCGGTCGATCTGCAAGCATCAGCCCGATGCCGAATCCGTCCGGTCGACAAGTGGGATTGGTTCACGGTGACCAGCAGGCCACCGTGGTGGAGGTGGGCGGCGGCCTCCGGACCTACACCGTCGCGGGCCGGCCGGTGCTCGACGGCTACGGGGCCGACGAGACCTGCTCGGGCGGTCGGGGTCAGGTTCTCATGCCCTGGCCCAACCGGCTGGGTGACGGACGCTTCGAGTGGTCAGGCCAGTCCTGGCAGACCGCCCTGACCCAACCCGACGAGCACAACGCCATCCACGGCCTGGTGCGGTGGTCGCCCTGGCGCGTCATTGAGGAGAGCGCCGACCGGGCCCGGCTGGAGTACCGCCTGTACCCGCAGCCCGGCTGGCCCTGGATCCTGGACCTGGCCGTCATCTACGTACTATCCGACGACGGCCTGGAGGTCCGCACCACCGCTGAGAACCTGACCGGGGGCGCCGGGCCCTGTCCATTCGGCGCCGGCTGGCACCCCTATCTGGCTGCCTTCGGGGGGCTCGTCGACGACGCCGTGCTGGCCTTCGGGGCCGACACCTCCTACGTCTCCGATGACCGCGGCATCCCCGTCCGAACCGTCCCTGTCGCCGGCGGCGACCTCGATTTCAGGGCGGGCCGCCAGATCGGATCGGCCCGTCTCGATACGGGATTCACCGATCTGGCCCGTGACCCGGACGGCCGGGTCATCGTCGAGCTGCGGGCTGGGGACGGAACGGGCCGGGGCACCCGCCTGTGGATGGACCGGGCCTACTCCCACCTGATGGTCTTCACGGGCGACACCCTTGACGACCCCGACCGCCGCCGGCGCGGTCTGGCCGTGGAGCCGATGACGTGCGCGCCGGACATGCTCCACAACGGATTCGGGCGCATCGTGCTCGACGAGGGCGCCACCTTCGCGGCCAGCTGGGGAGTGGCCGCTCTGGACGGGTGACCCCGACCCGCCCGACCCCGACCGGCCTGACCCCGACCGGCCTGACCCCGACCGGCCTGACCCCGACCGGCCTGACCCCGACCGGCCTGACCCCGACCGGCCTGACCCCGACTAGCCTGATCCCGACCAGCCTGATCCCGACCGGCCTGGCCCCGACGGGCTGGGGGCGGTCGATGGGCCGGTGGCGATCCGTTACCCGAACTGGGCCTGCTCGGTGGAGCCGGCCAGGGCGAGGGTGGAGGCCGTGCCGCCCGACAGGGTGGTCATGATGTCGTCGAAGTAGCCGGCGCCCACCTCCCGCTGGTGGCGGGTGGCGGTATAACCGTCCTCCTCGAGGGCGAACTCCCGCTGCTGCAGCTCCACGTAGGCGCTCATGCCCCGCTCGGCATAGCCGCGGGCCAGGGCGAAGGTGGACTCGTTGAGGGCGTGCCAGCCGGCCAGGGTCACGAACTGGAAGGTGTAGCCCATGGCCCCGAGCTCCTTTTGAAAGCGGGCAATGGTGTGATCGTCCAGATGCTTCTTCCAGTTGAACGACGGGGAGCAGTTGTAGGCCAGCATCTGGTCGGGATACTGGTCCTTGATGCGCTCGGCATAGATCCGGGCCTCGTCCAGATCGGGCGTCGAGGTCTCACACCAGATCAGATCGGCGTACGGGGCGTAGTCCAGGCCGCGCGCCACCGCGATGTCCATCCCGGCCCGCACGTAATAGAAGCCTTCGGGGGAGCGCTCGCCGGTGCAGAACGGGCGATCCCGCTCGTCCATGTCAGTGGTCAGCAGGGTGGCACCCAGGGAGTCGGTGCGTGCCACCACCAGGCTCGGAACGTTGCAGACGTCTGCGGCGAGACGGGCCGAGGCCAGGGTGCGAACGTGCTGGGCTGTTGGCACCAGGACCTTGCCGCCCATATGGCCACACTTTTTTTCCGAAGACAGCTGGTCCTCGAAATGGACCGCGGCTGCCCCGGCCTCGATCATCCCCTTCATGAGCTCGAAGGCGTTGAGGGCGCCGCCAAAACCGGCTTCGGCATCGGCAACGATGGGCACCATCCAGTGGCGATGCTCGGCCGGCCGGCCCTCGCTCTCGGCCCACTCGATCTGGTCGGCGCGTCGGAGGGCGTTGTTGATCCGGCGGACGACGGCGGGGACACTGGTGGCGGCGTAGAGGCTCTGGTCGGGGTAGACGTGCTCGGACAGGTTGGCGTCGGCCGCCACCTGCCAACCGGAGACGTAGATGGCCTGAAGTCCGGCCTTGGCCATCTCGACCGCCTGACCGCCGGTCATGGCGCCGAGGGCGTTGACGTAATCCTCGGCGTGGAGGAGGCGCCACAGGCGGTCGGCGCCGTGCCGGGCCAGGCTGTATTCGACCGGCACCGAACCGCGCAGACGGACGACGTCGGCGGCGGTGTACGGGCGGGTAATGCCCCGCCAGCGGGCCTGGTGAGCCCACTCTGTCTCAAGGTCGGCGGCGGCGGCATCAAACGGTGTGGTCATGGGAGGAACGGTCCTTTCAGGCCAGCATTCAGGCCAGGCGAGCATTGAGGGCAGTCCAGATTCACGGCAACAGCTCGTAGGCGGGCAACGTCAGGAAGGGTGGGAAATCGTCGGCGAGGGCGACCTGCTCGAAGATGGCTCGGGCCTGGCTGAGCAGGGTGGCGTCGGAGCCGGCCGCCACCAGCGACTCGACGGCGCGGTCGAGCAGGGTCCGAACCAGGGCCGCAGTAACGAGGGTGCCGTCCGACAGGCTCACCTGGTGATGGACCCATTGCCACACCTGGGCCCGGCTGATCTCGGCGGTGGCGGCGTCTTCCATCAGGTCGTCGATGGCGGCCGCGCCGGTGCCGGACAGCCAGGAGGCCAGGTAGCGGAGGCCGACCGAAATGTTGGTGTCGAGGCCGGCCCGGGTGATCCCGTCCTCGGGGCGCCGCACGTCCAGGAGCTGCGCCGCCCCCACCTCGACCTCGGGACGCTGAAGTTCGATCTGGTTGGGCCGGTCGCCGAGCACGGCGTCGAACTCGGCCCGGGCCGTGGTCACCAGGTCGGGATGGGCGACCCAGGTGCCGTCGAAGCCATCGGCGGCCTCGCGGCGCTTGTCATCGGTGACCTTGGCCAGAGCAGCCTCGGTGACGTCTGGTTTGCGGCGGTTGGGGATGAAGGCGGCCATGCCACCGATGGCGTGAGCGCCCCGGCGGTGGCAGGTCTTGACCAGCAGCTCGGTGAACGCCCGCATGAAGGGCGAGGTCATCGTCACCGACGAGCGGTCCGGCAGGACGAAAGCCGGGTCGGCGTGGAAGCGCTTGGCGACGCTGAAGATGTAGTCCCAGCGGCCGGCGTTGAGCCCGCAGACGTGGTCTCGCAGCTCGAACAGGATCTCGTCCATCTCGAAGGCGGCGGTGATGGTCTCGATCAGGACCGTGGCCCGGATGGAACCGCGGTCCAGGCCCAGGGCATCCTCGGCGGCGAACATGACGTCATTCCAGAGCCGGGCCTCGAGGTGGCCTTCCAGCTTCGGCAAGTAGAAGTACGGCCCGAATCCCCGTGACAGGCTCTCCCGGCCGTTGTGGAAGATATACAGCCCGAAATCGAACAGGCTGGCCGCCACCGGTTCGCCGTCGACCAGGAAATGCTTCTCCGACAGGTGCCAGCCCCGGGGGCGGACCGCCAGGACCGCGGTCTCGGATCCGAGCCGGTAGGTCTTGCCGGGGGTCACCAGCTCGATGGTCCCCCGAACCGCATCTTGCAGATTGACCTGGCCGGCGAGGAGGTTGTCCCAGGTCGGCGCGCAGGCGTCCTCGAAGTCAGCCATGAACACCTGGGCCCCGGAGTTGAGGGCGTTGATCATCATCTTGCGCTCGACCGGACCCGTGATCTCGACCCGCCGGTCGACGAGGGGCTTGGGGGCCTCGGGTACCACCCAGTCGCCCGTGCGGACTTCGAGCGTGGCAGCCGGGAAGTCCGGGCGCTCGCCCGCATCGAAACGGGCCTGGCGGCGAGTCCGGGCGGCCAGCAGGTCGAGGCGGCGGGGATTGAAGCTCCGGTGGAGATCGGCCACGAAGCGGGCCGCTTTCGGCGTCAGGACCCGGTCGGCATCCGGGTGCGGCGCAAAGTTGAACTGTGTGGACACAGCGGCATTATGTAAAAGTTCACGCCGAGTTGTCGAGCGAACATCCCCTATAGTTGCGTTCAGCGCGAAGAAGTGGGAAACTTTTTCCTGTGGTGGCGTCCGATGTCCATGATCCCCTGGTGTTCGGCCAGCGCCTACGCCACTACCGGCGCCAGGCCGGACTGACCCTGGAAGCGCTTGGTGAGGCGATCGGAAGGCCCTCCTCGTATCTCTCCCAGCTGGAGAACGGTCACCGTGAGCCGCGTCTGTCAACTGTCAACCAGCTGGCGGGCGCCCTCGGATGCCGTTCGGCTGACCTTCTGGATGCCGCCGCGCCCAACCGGCGGGCCGAGCTGGAAGTGGCCTTGACCCGCATACAGGAGGAGCCGCGCTATCAGGCCCTGCGCCTTCCCTACCTGCGCCCGTCGGCCCGCCTCGACGACGTGGCCCTTGAGCACCTGGTGGCCCTGTATGAGCAGTTGCGGGAGCAGCCGTCACCCGGCGCCGGGCCCGCGGGAGAGGAGGGAGGGGCCCGGGCTGCCAACGCGGCCATGCGCCAGGAGATGCGCACCCGGGACAACTACTTCGAGGAGATCGAGCGCATCGCTGGCGAGGCGCTGGCCGCGGTGGGCTACGGCGGGCCGGGCGCGGTCTCGGAGCGGCACCTCACCGACATGGCGGCCTACTACGGATTCCGCATCGCCCGGGTGCAGGATCTGCCTGCTTCCACCCGTTCGATCAGCGACCTCCGCCACCGCGTCGTCTACGTACCCCAGCGCAACCTCCTGGGCGGAATGCGCCCGGCCCGCTCGGTCATCGCCCAGACCCTGGGTCGGTTCGCCCTCGGCCACCGTGACCCCATCGATTTCGAGGGCTACGTCCGCCAGCGGGTGGAGGCCAACTACTTCGCCGGGGCCCTGTTGGCCCCGGAGCGGGCGGTCGTCGGCGTGCTGGCCGAGGCCAAGGCCCGAGAGGACGTCTCGGTGGAGGATCTCAGCGAGAGCTTCTATATCTCCTACGAGATGGCGGCCCACCGCCTGACCAACCTGATCACCCGCCACTTCGACATCCCGGTGCACTTCCAGCGCTCGGATCCCGAGGGGGTGCTCTGGAAAGCCTACGAAAACGACGGCGTCCCGCTGCCCACCGACCCGGACGGCACCATCGAGGGTCAGCGGCTGTGCCGGTGGTGGAGCTCCCGCCAGGCGTTCGAGTCGGAGGACTCGTACTCGCTGCACTGCCAGTACACCGAGACGGTCGCAGGCATCTTCTGGTGCGTCACCCACATCGGGGTGGAGACCGAACGAGGCGACGCCGTCACCATCGGCACCGGGGCCCGGTTCGCCCACTGGTTTCGCGGCAGCGACACCAACCGCCACGCCGCGTCGCGCTGCCCTGATCCCGCCTGTTGCCGGCGTCCGCCTCCGGTCGCGGTGGCCCGCTGGGAAGGCGTGGCCTGGCCCTCGGCCCGGGATCACAGCCACTTCGTGTCAGGACTGCCAACCGACACCGTGGTCTTCAGTCCCCACCCGGGGGTGGACCTCACGGACGTGTATTCGTTCCTCGATCGTCACTCCCCGGACTGACGGACCAGCCGCGGGGTTCGTGCCCGGAATTGGGGTACGGACTAGGGTGACCCGACGCTGTCGCCCGGCTGACCCTCGCCCGGGTGGTTCGAAGGAGGAGAGTCGTGGCCCTCAGAATCGCCCTTGGGCTGGCGGTGACGATCGTGGGGCTCGCCCTGGTGGCCCGGCGGGCGTGGTACCTGTTCCGGCTGGTTGCCACCGGCCGGCCGGCGCCCGGCCGGATGCGCCATGTCGGGGCTCAGCTGAAGGCCGAGCTGATGGACGTGTTCGGCCAGCGCAAGCTGCTGCGCCGCCCCCTGCCAGGTTTGGCCCATTTCTTCGTGTTCTGGGGCTTCATCATCCTGCTGTTCACCATCATCGAGGCTTACGGTGATCTGTTCTCGGCGACCTTCGCCATCACCACCAACCCGGCGCTCGGGCTCATCGAGGACGTGTTCGCGGTAGGGGTTCTCTTTGCCCTGATCACCTTCACCACCATCCGGATCGTCCAGAGCCCGGAGCGCGAGCAGCGCCGGAGCCGCTTTTACGGATCGCATACCTCAGCCGCCTGGGTGGTGCTGAGCCTCATCTTCGGAGTCATCGCCACCCTGCTCCTCTATCGTGGGGCCCAGGTCAACACCGGTCACTTTCCCTACGGCAAGTCCTGGTGGCCGTTCGCGTCCCGGACGGTCGGAGCTGCCCTCTCAGGCGCGGGCCGGCCCGCCAACCTGCATATCGAGACCACCTTCCTCATCCTGCAGCTGGTGGTGATCTGGGGCTTCTTCATGTTCGTGCTCTATTCCAAGCACATGCACATCTTCGTATCCGAACCAAATGTCCTGTTCTCTCGCCGGCCCAAGGCGCTCGGGCCCCTCGGCACCACCCCCGATCTCGATCCCGAGAAGATGACCGAAGAGACCGTTTTCGGCGCCGGGCAGATCGATCACCTGACCTGGAAGCAGCGACTGGATCTCATCAGCTGCACGGAGTGCGGGCGCTGCCAGGACCAGTGCCCGGCCTGGGCTACCGACAAGCCACTGTCGCCAAAGCTGGTGATCATGGACCTTCGCGATCAGCTCTTCGAGGCCGGCCCTGAGCTTCTGGCCGCGGCGGCGTCGAAGCCGGCCAAGGAGGACGGCGTGATCGCCAAGCCGCTGGTGCCCGACATCATCGAAGAGGACGTGCTGTGGTCCTGCACCACCTGCGGGGCGTGCGTCGAACAGTGCCCGGTCGACATCGAGCACGTCGACACCATCCTGGACATGCGTCGGTACCAGGTGCTCATGGAGGCCCGCTTCCCCACGGAGGCGGGCACCATGCTCCGCAACATCGAGAATCAGGGGGACCCCTGGGGTCTCGGGGCCAGCCACCGGCTGGACTGGACCCAGGCCCTCGACTTCGAGGTGCCGGTTGTGTCGGGGACGATTCCTGATGACGTCGAGTACCTGTTCTGGGTGGGCTGCGCCGGCGCCCTCGATGAGCGGGCCCGGCGGACGACACAGACCATCGCCCGGCTCCTCCACCGGGCGGGCGTGGCGTTCGCCGTCCTCGGGCCCCAGGAATCGTGCACCGGCGACCCGGCCCGCCGGCTCGGTAACGAGTACCTCTATCAGACCCAGGCCCAGACCAACATCGAGACCCTCAAGGGGGCCGGGGTCAAAAAGGTGGTCGCCTCCTGCCCCCACTGCTTCAACTCCATCGCCCGCGAGTACCCCGCGCTCGGCGGCGAGTTCGAGGTTTTGCACCACACCCAGCTGCTCGAGCGGCTGCTCGCCGAGGGCCGCCTCCGCCCCGATGGCGAGGTCCAGAGCAAGGTCACCTACCACGATCCGTGCTATCTGGGTCGCCACAACGAGGTCTACGACGAGCCGAGAGGTGTGCTCGGCCACGTGCCTGGAGTCGAGGTCACCGAGATGCACCGGCATCGCCGGACCGGTTTTTGCTGCGGGGCGGGTGGGGCCCGCATGTGGCTGGAGGAGCGCATCGGCCAGCGCATCAACGTCAACCGCACCGACGAGGCCCTCGGCACGGGCGCCGACGTGATCTCGACCGCCTGCCCGTACTGCCTGATCATGCTCGACGACGCCACCAAGGGCCGCCAGGCCGAGGGGACCGCGCCCGAGAGTGTCAGGGTGATGGACGTGGCCCAGGTTCTGGAGCAATCGGTGGGGGTGGGGGCGGCCACCCCGCGGCCGACGGACGGTCCGCCGGCGTCCGACTGACCGGGCCCGGCCTCCTGCCCGGGCCGGGACTCGGGCCCGGGTAGCGCGGGCCGGCCAACGAACCGGGGCGGGCTGGGGGCAGAACCAGGGCCCGGCCTCCGGCTGATTGGGCCTGGGCTTGGGCCTGGGCCTGGGCCTGGGCTTGGGCCTGGGCCCGGGCCCGCCGCTGCCGCTGGCGGTCCTCGACCCGGTACGGATCGGTCAGCGGCAGCAAACCGAGCAGGCCGCCGGCGAGCATCCACAGGGCGGCGGCGATGAGGACCCCGCCCGGAGCCGCGACCCAGAGCAGGCTGATGAAGCCGGCCACCACGAGCAGCACCACGTCGGCCACCAGGATGGTGCGCACCACTATCCACCCAGCCATGTGCCTCATGGCGCTCCCGCGGGTCGTCCCGGGTGCCGAGCGTAGACCTGGTGGCGGGGCCGGCGGAGGGCGGGGGCAGCGGGTGAGGCCCGGGGCGGGGACGGCGAGCGGCGGGCCGGGGGCGAGGGGCGGCGGGCGGCGGGCGGCGGGCGGCGGGCGGCGGGCGGGGACCGCCGGCGGTAGCCGCTCCAGGCTGCTGGCCAGGGCCGGCCGCCGCTCAAACTTGGGCGCAGTTCGCGTCTTGGCAGTGGTTGGTATCAGAATTGCGCTACTGCCATGCCCAAGGCGCGAAGTGCGCCCACTTTGGTCGGGCCGGGCGAGGGCCGGCCCGCGCAGACCGGCACGGAAACCACGCCGGTCGTGCTCTCTAGTTCGAGATGGCCTTGGCGTCGGCTTCCCGGAGGCGGGCAGCCATACTGACCAGAAGCTTGTGGGCGACGGCGGGGACCTCGTCGAGCACGCCGGAGAACTGCCGCTGACCGAGGATCGCCACCTCCATGTCGGTGTCGGCTACGACCGTTGCTGACCGCGGCCCGCGGTCGAGGAGGGCCAGCTCGCCGAAGTACTGGCCGGGACCGAGGGTGGCGATCTTGCGGCCATTGCGACGGACGGTGGCCCGGCCGGAGAGGACCAGATAGAACTCGTGGCCCATGGTGCCCTCGGTCACGATCTGCTTGCCGGCTTTGACGGGGACCACCTCAGTTGCCCGCGAGACCAGGCGCAGCTCCTTCTTGGTGAGCGACGAGAACATCTGGACCTGAGCCAGGTGCTCGAGCTTCGGATCGGCGGCCATAGGCGAACGGTACATACTGATCGTGGCGGCAGGAGTGTTTTCCGCAGTCGTTTAGCCGTTCGGCTCGCGGCGGGTGAGGCTGTTAACACTCCGGCAACACGGTGGACAAGGAAGAGAAACAACAGGTTCGTAGCCTCAGGCCGGCCCTGAGCACGGTTCACCGTGTTTTACCCATCTGCACCCCTAAAAGGAGGGGCTACTTGTCCGTAATGATGACGTCGATGCTGCACGCGGTCACCGTGTGCGGCAAGAACGTGGCCTACGACGGGTCCACGGTCACCAAGAGTTGTTCCGACCTGAACTTTGTCGACACGGGCGACACCTCGTGGCAGCTTACGGCCGCCACCTTTGTCGGCCTGATGAGCCTCCCGGGTCTGGCCGTGCTCTACGCCGGGCTGGTACCCAAGAAGTGGGCTGTGAACACCATGTTCATGGCTTTCACGGGGTTCTCCACCGTGCTGGTGGTGTGGGTCCTGTGGGGCTACAAGATGGGGTTCGGGTCCCCGATTGGAGGTGGCAGCCCGAATACGTACACCTACCACTACACCGGCAACTTCTTCGCCAACTTCTTCAATAACTTCGTCGGCCATCCCGAGTCGATCAACGCGGGCCACACCCAAATGGGGCAGGCCGGGTTGCCGATTGGGACGGCTGTCCCACTGCAGATGCCGGCGCCGGCCCTGGCCTATTTCCAGTTCGTGTTCGCGGCGATCACCCCGCTCCTGTTTTTGGGCAGCGTCCTCGGCCGCATAAAGGTCGGGGTGTGGCTGGTCTTCGTGCCGCTTTGGTGCACCTTCGTGTACACGGTCAACGCCATGCTCATGTGGGGTGGGGGCTATTGGGCTCATGAGGGCGCCCTCGACTACTCCGGTGGTTATGTCATCCACCTGGCTGCGGGCACCTCTGGATTCGTAGCGGCGTGGTTGATCGGGCCCCGTCTGGCCCGGGACCGCGCCCATTCGGTGCCACACAGCATGACTATGGTCGCCGTCGGGGCCGGCATCCTGTGGCTGGGCTGGAACGGCTTCAACGGAGGGGACCCCTACTTCTCCGGTTCCGACGCAGCCACGGCGGTCATCAATACCAACGTGGCGACCGCGGTCGCGCTGCTCACCTGGGTCCTGTGGGACATGTTCCTCAGCAAGGCCAAGAAGCCAACCTTCGGGGGCGCGGTGAACGGCATGATTGTCGGTCTGGTCGCCATCACCCCCTGCGCCGGCTATGTGAGCGGCTCCGGGGCCATCTGGGTGGGATTGATCGCCTCCTCGATCGTGTGGTTCGCCTGGACCTATCTCATGCCGATCACGATGAGGAAGGTCGACGATGCCATGGGAGTGGTGTACACCCATGGCGTGGCCGGGCTTTGTGGCGGCCTCCTGGTGGGTATCTTCGCCGACCCGGCCGTCACCATCTACCAGAGCTCCAACGGGTCGCCCATCGCGGTCAGAGGATGGTTGTACGGCAACCGCCACCAGTTCTTCATTCAGGCCGGCGCGGCGTTGACAATCATCGTCTACGACGCCCTGGCCACCTTCATCATCCTGAAGATCATCAGCCTCTTCACGAAGCTGCGCATGCCCGACGACAAACTGGAAGAGGGCGACCTGGCCATCCACGACGAGCTGGCCTACCCGGCCGACGAGGGCTACACCAGGGTCGGTGCGCTGGTGGGGGCAGGACCGCCGACCTCGATATCCGGGGCACCGGCAGGCTCGAGTGTGGAAGCAGGTGAGAGCAGATGAAACTGGTGACGGCAGTGATCAAACCCTTCCGGCTGGATGACGTCAAAGACGCCCTCGAGAATGCCGGCGCCACCGGGATGACCGTCAGCGAAGTTCAGGGCTTCGGTCGCCAGAAGGGTCACACCGAGGTCTACCGCGGTGCCGAGTACCAGGTGGCGTTCACGCCGAAGATCAGGCTCGACGTGGTGGTCGACGACGCGGCCGTGATCGCGGTCGTGGACGCCATCGTGAAGGCAGCCCGGACCGACAAGATCGGCGACGGCAAGATCTGGGTCACCGATACCGATCACGTCATTCGCATCCGCACGGGAGAAACCGGTACCGATGCCCTCTAAGGCCATCCGGGGTGGCGCGGCGGTGTCGTCGCGCCACCCCCGAACTACGCTGCAGCCCATGAAGCCCGCCAAACCCGCCAATCGGGCGAAGAACGATCGCTACTCGGTCCAGGAATCCCGGTCGGTCCGTTCCCCCTGGGTATGGCGGGCCTTTTTCATAATGTCCCTGGTGGCATTCGGCATCGTGGTCATCCTGCTGGCCAACGGAAAGACGGGTTTCGGTATCGCCTGGGCCGTAATAGCCTGCGGCTGGCTGGCCGTCTCCATGTGGCTGTGGAGGCAGCACACCCGCCTGGACGACTAGGACCGGCGCCGGCTCCTTCGCTCAGAGTTCAGAGGACGGACTCCACCGCTGCCACCAGCTGGCGCTCGGCCTCAGCATCCACCACCCGGTCGCCGGAGACGGTCTGCACGTAAAACACGTCGATGACCTCGGCGCCCAGGGTGTTGACGAGGGCAGAGGTGATGATGAGGCCGCTGTCGGTCAAGGCATTGGCTACCCGGTAGAGCACCGGACCGCGATCGGGGGCGCGCACCTCCACCACGGTTGACAGCAGGGATGCCGAGTTGTCGATGGTAACCCGGGCTTCCGGGGCGCGCGGCCGAGGAGGCTCGCCGGTAGCGGGAGTAATGGCGGTCCCGTTCCTCCAGCAGGGCCGGCACCGGCAGGCGGGCTTCCAGAGCGGCCTCGAGGTCAGCGCGCACCCGGTTCCAGTCGGGCAGCCGGTCGAAGGTGGGCGCCACCTGGAAGCGCAGCAGCGCCATGCTGGTGGCGGGGTCCGACATGGTGGTGGCCGATCGAACCGTCAGCCCACAGAGCGTTAGCACCCCTGCGACCGTGGCCAGCAGCCCGGGCCGGTCCGGAGCAGCCACCGTGACCTGGCTGTCCTCGGCCACGAGCTGGAGCCGCCGGGTCGCCAGCAGCGCCTCCTGCTCGGGGCCGGGGCTGGTGGCCCGCTCGCCGGGCAGGTTTCGCCCCTCGAGGACCGCGGCGGTTAGCTCCACCAGCTGGGCGACCAGGCCGGCCTTCCACGCCCCCCAGGCCGCCGGGCCGGTGGCCAAACTGTCCGCTTCGGTGAGGGCGGCCAGCAACTCCAGGGTGTCCCGATCTCCAACCGCGGCTGCAACGCCTGCGGCCGTCCCGGGGTCGTCGAGGTCGCGCCGGGTGGCGACCTCGGGGAGCAGCAGATGAAAACGGACGAGCGTCTCCAGGGTGGCGGTATCGGCTCCGGACAGTCCGAGCCTGGGACCAAGACCCCGAACCAATTCGATACCGACGTCAGCGTGATCAGCGGTCCGACCCTTGCCGATGTCGTGAAAGAGGGCACCGAGCAACAGAAGATCGGGCCGGGTGACGGTCCGGGTCAGAGCGGACGCCCGGGCGGCCGTCTCCAGCAGGTGCCGGTCGACAGTAAACCGGTGGTACGCGTTGCGCTGCGGCTTGTTGCGGATGGGTGCCCATTCCGGCAGGTAGCGCAGCCACACGCCGAGCTGGTCGAGCGACTCGATGGCCGCCACGGCAGGGCGGCCCGCTCCGAGCAGGCGCAGCAGGGCTTGCAGGGTCTCCGCCGGCCAGATTCCCTCGGGACCCACGGCCTCGGCTGCCAGGCGGTCGAGGGTGGATCGGGCCATGGGCTTGTCGAGCTCCGCCGAGGCGGCGGCGGTGCGCAGGGCCAGCGAGGTGTCGGCGGCGGCGGGGGCGTCAGCGACCAGGCTCACCTCGCCGTCGCGCAGCACCAGTCCCGGTTCCAGAGGGTGATCTCGCCCGCCTGCTCGTCCGGGCGGGCCGGCCAGCCAGGATTCCAGGCGGCGCCAGCCGTCATCGTTCACCCAGGCGAGGGACCGTCCGGCGTCGGCCAGGGCGGCCATGAGAGCGTCGGCGTCGGCGTAGCCGAGGGCGGCCGCGACCGCATCCTGGTCCTGGAGCAGCAGGGCATTGGTCGACCGGCCGGTGGCCCGGTGCAACTCGACCCGCCCGGCCACAACGGTATCGGCGGCCCGTCCGAGCCCGGGGTCGTCGAGCACCCCGGCCAGGATGGGGACGACCCGGCTGAGGGAGCGCAACAGGTGCAGGTCCCGATGGCCACCCCTCGACTCCTTGAGATCCGGTTCAAGCAGGAACGCCAGGTCCCCGTAGCGCTCATGGCGGACCCGGGTGACCTCATCCACGGCGGGGAGCCAGCGGGTGGCCCGGGTCTTCCACTGTTCGAGGGCGCGGCGCAGCACCGCCTCGGCCAGGTTGGCGTCACCTGCCACCCGGCGGCCGTCGAGGAGACCCAGCGCCACCTTGGTGTCCGCGTCCATGGCGCTGCGGACCTCCTTGGGGGTCCTCACGCTGTGGTCGAGGTGGAGACCGCTGTCCCAGATCGGGTACCAGATGCCGTCGGCGACAGGTTTGATCGGGCCCCGACGGTCATAGATCAACAAGAGGTCGAGGTCGCTGCCGGGCGCCAGCTCGCTCCGCCCGTAGCCACCGACCGCCAGCAGGGCGATCCCCTTGTCGGCGCCACCGGTGGCCGCGGTGAAGACGTTGCCGAGCCAGGTGTCGGCAGCCGTGGCGTAGCGCCGGCACCATTCGGTTCCGGTCAGGGCCCGGTCGTCGAGCAGGGCGGCCCGGGTGGACCGCAGCGACGGAAACCCGGCCGCGTTGGTGTCGGTCGCAGCGGTCACGGCTGCAGCCTAGAAGGGCGGCTTCGGTCAGCTGGCCGGGTCCTTTTCCGCCAGGGACGGGCTGCTCGGGACGCGTTGCTCTGCGGTCGCCTCATGGGGGGCCGCCGGCTGTTGGGCCGGGCTCCATCCCAACGGGGGGTGGCCCGGGTGGAGCCGCCCCGCCCGGGGGCGCGGCAGCGGCCGTCATACAGGGCCGTAAAGGCCGCGCCCGCTTCGGTCAACGGGGCCGTAAAGGCCGCGCCCGCTTCGGTCAACGGTCGCCCTGGCGGCGGACGGCCTCGGCGGCGGCGGCGATGGCGGCAGGGTCGCCGAGTTCCCGCCGGCCGGTGACGACCAGGCTGGCGTCGAGCTCGTACACCAGGGGCACCCCGGTCGGGATCTCGAGCTCGCTGATCTCGGCGTCGGAGACGTGGTCGAGGTGCTTGATCAGGGCCCGCAAGCTGTTGCCGTGGGCGGCAACCAGCACGGTGTGGCCGGCCAGAACGTCGGGCGCGATGGCGTCGTACCAGTACGGCAGCATCCTGACGACGACGTCGGCCAGGCATTCGGTGGCCGGCAGCACGTCGGGCGCCAGGCGGGCGTAGCGGGGATCGGCGCGGACGTCGAAGACGTGGCCGGCCGGCATCGGCGGCGGAGGTGTGTCGTAACTCCGGCGCCAGGACAAAAACTGGGCCGCGCCGTACCGAGCTTTGGTCTCGGCCTTGTCCAACCCGGTCAGGGCCCCGTAGTGACGCTCGTTGAGCCGCCAGTGTCGCCGCACCGGGACCCACAGCCGGCCCATCTCTTCCAGGGCCAGGTCGAGGGTCTTGATGGCGCGGGTCAGCACGGAGGTGTGGGCCACGGCCACGTCGAGGCCCTCGGCGGCGACGAGGGTGCCGGCCGAACGGGCCTCCTTTTCACCCTGAGGCGACAGATCCACGTCCCACCACCCAGTGAAGCGGTTCTCGAGATTCCACTGGCTCTGGCCGTGGCGGAGCAGCACGAGGGTCCCCACGGTCGCGGAGCCTACCGGCAGGCACCCCTGGACACCAGAGGGCTCACGGTGTAGGATTCTTGAGTCAGCCACGCTCAACTTTCGCTATACTGGCTGTAGTTCGCAAACTTATGAGAGAGCACGGAGGCGTTCTTATGCCCAAGGCCGTCGGCATCGACCTCGGCACCACCAACTCGGTCGTCAGCGTCCTGGAGGCGGGCGAGCCGACCGTTATCCCCAACGCCGAGGGGGCGCGCACCACGCCGTCCGTCGTCGGCTTCTCCAAGTCAGACGAGGTGCTGGTCGGCGAGGTCGCCAAGCGTCAGGCCATTACCAACCCGGACCGCACCATCCGTTCGGTCAAGCGGCACATGGGTGAAAGCAACTGGCACATCGATATCGACGGGAAGCGCTACAACGCCCAGGAGATCTCCGCCCGCATCCTGCAGAAGCTCAAGAGGGACGCCGAGAGCTACCTCGGCGACACCGTCAACCAGGCCGTCATCACGGTGCCCGCCTACTTCGACGACGCCCAGCGGACCGCCACCAAGGAGGCCGGCCAGATTGCGGGCCTCGAGGTGCTGCGGATCATCAACGAGCCCACTGCGGCCGCCCTCGCCTATGGCCTCGACAAGGAGGAGGAGCAGACCGTCCTGGTGTTCGACCTGGGTGGCGGCACCTTCGACGTATCGGTGCTGGAGATCTCGGAGGGGATCTTCCAGGTCAAGTCGACGAGCGGGAACACCCACCTCGGCGGCGACGACTGGGACCAGCGGGTCATCGACTGGCTGGTGAAGTCGTTCAAGGACACCGACGGGGTCGACCTGAGCAACGACAAGATGGCCTTGCAGCGGCTCAAGGAAGCGGCCGAGAAGGCCAAGATCGAGCTGTCGTCGGTGCAGGAGACCACCATCAATCTGCCGTTCATCACGGCGACCGACACCGGGCCCAAGCACCTGGACCTCAAGCTGACCCGGGCCAAGTTCCAGGAGCTGACCTCCGATCTGGTTGACGCCTGCCGGGGTCCCTTCGACCAGGCCATCTCCGACGCCGGGCTCGACAAGTCCAAGATCGACCACGTGGTCCTGGTGGGCGGCGCCACCCGCATGCCTGCTATCCAGGAGCTCGTCCAGACCATGACCGGCCGGGAAGCCCACAAGGGCGTCAACCCGGACGAGGTGGTTGCCATCGGGGCGGCTATCCAGGCTGGCGTGCTCAAGGGCGAGGTCAAGGATGTTCTGCTCCTCGACGTCACCCCCCTGTCGCTTGGCATCGAGACCAAGGGCGGGGTCATGACCAAGCTGATCGAGCGCAACACGACCATCCCGACCCGCCGTTCTGAAGTGTTCACCACGGCCGAGGACGGCCAGCCCTCCGTGGAAATCCACGTACTGCAGGGCGAGCGGGAGATGGCCATGTACAACAAGACGCTCGGCAAGTTCCAGCTTGTCGACCTGCCGCCCGCTCCCCGCGGTGTCCCCCAGATCGAGGTCACCTTTGACATCGACGCCAACGGCATCGTGCACGTGGCCGCCAAGGACCGGGCCACCGGCAAGGAGCAGTCGATGACCATCACCGGGCAGTCGGCACTCGGCAAGGACGACATCAATCGGATGGTCCGTGACGCCGAGGCGCACGCCGAGGACGACCGCCGGCGCCGCGAGGAGGCCGAGGTCCGCAACCAGGCCGACAGCCTCGTCTACCAGACCGAGAAGATGCTCAAGGAGCAGACGTCGTCGTTTTCCGGTGACCAGAAGAGCAAGGTCGAGTCCGACCTCACCGCCCTGAAGGAGGCCCTGTCCGGCAGCGACACCGAGGCCATCAAGACCGCTACGGAGCGGCTGGCCGTCGGCGTGCAGGAGCTCGGCAAGCAGCTCTATGAGCAGGCCGCCGCGGCCGGCGCCAGCTCCGGTGGGGACGGCACCGGCTCGAGCAGCGGTGGCGGCCCTGAGGGCAACGCCGGTGGTGACGACGACGAGGTCGTTGACGCCGAGATCGTCGACGAGGGCCATGGCGCATGACCGATGGTGACGAACCTGTCGAAGGCGAGCGGACCACGGACGACCCGGCCGCCCGAGCGCCGACAGCCCGGGCGGCTGCCGGCGCCGGCGCCGGCGCCCGGTCATCAGGTGACCGCACCGGCGGTGACGAGCTGGGCCTCGACGGCCCTGCCTCTGACAGATGCCGGCCCTGACGATGCCGGCCCTGACGATGCCGGGCCTGACGATGCCGGCCCTGACGATGCCGGGCCTCACGACCCGACCCTCGATGAGCTGGGCCTTGACGACCCGGCGGTCGCCGCGGAAGTGGCGGCCGTTGACGAGCTGGCCGCAGTCGATGAGTCCAGCACGGAGGATCCCGTGACCGCCCTCGCCCTGGAGCGCGACGACTACCGCGACGCGCTCATCCGCCTCCAGGCGGACTTCGAGAACTACAAGAAGCGCATGATCAAGCAACAGACCGATCATCTCGAGTGGGCTGCCGGCGCCCTCGTCGAAAAGCTCCTTCCGGTCCTCGACACCGCCGACCTGGCGTTGGCTCATGGCGGGGGCGAGGACGTGAAGCAGCTGGCGGCGTCGCTGTCGAGCGTGCTCGAACGGGAGGGTCTGGAGCGCATCGACCCGCTCGGGGTGCCGTTCGACCCGATGGTGCACGACGCCGTTGCCCACGAGCCGGGCGATGGCGCCCAGGAGGTCGTCGAGGTCATGCGAGCCGGATACCGCTGGAAGGGGAAGGTCCTGCGACCGGCAATGGTCAAAGTGAGGGGGTGACCGGATATGGCACCCCAGCGTGAGTGGTTCGAGAAGGACTACTACAAGGTGTTGGGGGTGTCCGACACTGCCACGGACAAGGAGATCGGCAAGGCCTACCGCAAGCTGGCCAAGCAGTACCACCCCGATGCCAACCCCGGCTCCGAAGATCGCTTCAAGGAGATCTCGGCCGCCTACGACGTGTTGGGCGACGCGGCCAAGCGCAAGGAGTACGACGAGGTCCGCCGGCTGGGTCCGGCCGCCAATCCCTACGCCGGCATGGGCGGACGCGGGGCGGCTTCAGCCAGACGTTTCATGTCGACGACCTCGGCGACCTGCTCGGCAACATCTTCGGGCGGGGCAACCGACCCGGCCGCGGCGGCAACACCCGCACCGGCACCACCGTCGGCGTCCAGCGCGGCCAGGACCTCGAGACCACCCTGCACCTGTCGTTCCTGGACGCCGTTAACGGCATCACCACCACCGTCAACCTCACGTCGGAAGCGCCCTGCCACACCTGTGGCGGATCCGGCGCCGCGCCCGGCACCGTGCCGGAGGTGTGCCCGGTCTGTGGCGGCCGGGGCGTGATCAACGACAACCAGGGTCTGTTTTCGTTCAGCCAGCCCTGCCAGACCTGCGCCGGCACTGGCGTCAGAGTCGAGCATCCCTGCCCGACATGCCTCGGCGCCGGGGTCGAGCATCGAGCCCGGCAGGTCAAGGTCCGCATCCCCGCCGGGGTGGAGGACGGCCAACGCATTCGGGTCAAGGCCCGGGGCGCGCCCGGTCGGGGCGGTGGTCCGCCCGGCGACCTCTACGTGATCGTCCGCACCGATCGTCATCCGGTCTTCGGCCGGAGAGGCAAGGACCTCACCGTGACAGTCCCCGTCAGCTTCCCGGAGGCGGCCCTGGGCGCCAACGTGAAGGTCCCCACCCTCGATGGCCCGGTTACCGTCAAGGTTCCCGCCGGGAGCCGGTCGGGTCGCACCTTGCGGGTGCGGGGCCGGGGGGTCCCCGTGTCGACGGGCGTCGGCGACCTGCTGGCCACCATCGAGGTGGACGTTCCCGACCAGCTCACCGACGACGCCCGCAAGTCCATCGAATCGCTGGCGGACCAGGTCGACGGCGATGCCCTGCGATCCGGAATGTGGGGTCGCCGGTGATGGACGGTTCCGAACCCCGGGTGACCCGGGCCGTCTACGTCATCTCGGTGGCGGCCGAGCTGGCCGGCGTCCATCCCCAGACCCTGCGCATCTACGAGCGCAAGGGTTTGCTGGACCCGGCTCGCACCATCGGCGGCAGCCGCCGCTACAGCGAGCAGGACATCGACCAGCTGCGCCGCATCCAGGACCTGACCACGGCCGGACTCAACCTCGAGGGCGTCCGCCGGGTCCTGGAGCTGGAGGCCGAGGTGGCCCGCTTGCGAGCGGAGCTGGCCGAGTCCCGCCGGCAGGCTGCGGAGGACGTCGAGCGGACCCATCGGCAGTATCGGCGGGACCTGGTTCCGGTAAAAAACTCCCCGGCGCGCTGGCAACCCGCCCCTCGTTCGGGCCGTTCGTCCGCACAAAGTTGATATAATGGCACTCAGGTTTGGTGCTAACTATCATAGAAAGTGGCTGCCGTGGCTCTCGACCCTAACCGCTGGACTGCGAAGACTCAGGAGGCGTTCGCCTCGGCCGTAGAAACGGCCAAGCAGCGCAGCAATCCTGAAGTGGTGCCCGGGCACCTGCTGGCTGCCCTGCTGAGCCAGGAGGGCACCGTGACCCTGCCCGTCCTGGAGCGGGTCGGCATCGCCCCCCTGTCCGTGCGGAACCGGGCCCAGGACATCCTGGCCAAACTGCCTCGCAGCTACGGCGGCGGCGATCCGCAACTGGGCCGTGAGGCCACCAGCGTGCTCAACCGCGCCGACCAGGAGCGCCAGACGCTCGGGGACGAGTACCTCTCGGTGGAGCACCTGCTGCTGGCGCTGTCCGACCTGGTCGGCGTGTCGCACGAGGATCTCCTGGAGGCCCTGCGGGAGGTGCGTGGCAGTCATCGGGTGACCAGCGCCAACCCCGAGGAGTCCTATCAGGCCCTGGAGAAGTACGGGCGGGATCTCACCGCCGACGCCCGCAGCGGCAAGCTCGACCCGGTCATCGGCCGGGACGAGGAGATCCGCCGGGTCATCCAGGTCCTCTCCCGGCGGACCAAGAACAACCCGGTCCTGATCGGCGAGCCCGGTGTCGGCAAGACCGCCATCGTCGAGGGTTTGGCCAACCGCATCGTGGCCGGCGACGTGCCCGACAGCCTGAAAAACAAGCGGCTCCTGGCCCTCGACCTCGGATCGATGGTGGCCGGCTCGAAGTACCGGGGCGAGTTCGAGGAGCGGCTCAAGGCCGTCCTCAAGGAGATCACCGACGCCCAGGGTGAGATCATCACCTTCGTCGACGAGCTGCACACCATCGTCGGAGCCGGAGCCGCCGAGGGTGCCATGGATGCCGGCAACATGATCAAGCCCATGCTGGCCCGGGGCGAACTGCGGCTCATCGGCGCCACCACCCTCGACGAGTATCGCAAGCACGTCGAAAAGGATGCGGCCCTGGAGCGACGCTTCCAGCCCGTGTACGTGGGCGAGCCGTCGGTCGAGGACAGCATCGCCATCCTGCGCGGCCTCAAAGAGCGCTACGAGGTGCACCACGGGGTCCGCATCCAGGATGCGGCCCTGGTAGCCGCGGCCGTGCTGTCGAACCGTTACATCACCGGTCGTTTCCTGCCCGACAAGGCCATCGACCTGGTCGACGAGGCCGCCAGCCGGCTGCGCATCGAGAAGGAGTCCAAGCCCACCGAGATCGACGTTGTCGACCGCCGGATGGCGCAGCTCGAGATCGAGCGGCTGGCGCTGGCGAAGGAAACCGACGAAGCGTCCAAGGAGCGGCTGGCGAAGCTGGACGAGGAACTCGCCAACCTCGGCGAGCAGTCCAGCGCCCTCAACGCCCGGTGGCGCAACGAGAAGGAGGCGTCCGACGCCATCGGCCTCCTGCAGCAGGATCTGGAGACCGCCCGCGGCGAGGCGGAGCGCTTCACCCGCGACGGCGACCTGGCGAAGGCGGCCGAGATCCAGTACGGGCGGGTTCCGGAGTTGCAGCACCAGCTGGATGAGGCCATCGCCCGCCTGGCCGAACTGCAGAGCGATCAGAAGATGCTCAAGCAGGAGGTCGACGAGGAGGACGTCGCCGAGGTGGTGTCCAAATGGACGGGCGTTCCCGTCAGTCGACTGCTGGAGGGAGAGGTTTCCAAGCTGGTCCGCATGGAGCTGGTCCTGCACCAGCGGGTAGTCGGCCAGGACGAGGCGGTGGCCGCCGTGTCCAACGCCATCCGCCGGTCCCGTAGCGGCCTGTCGGACCCCAACCGGCCCATCGGCAGCTTCCTCTTTCTCGGCCCCACCGGCGTGGGCAAGACGGAGCTGGCCCGGGCTCTGGCCGAGTTCCTCTTCGACGACGAGCGTTCGATGGTCCGCATCGACATGTCGGAGTACATGGAGAAGCACTCGGTCTCCCGTCTGGTCGGCGCTCCTCCTGGCTACGTCGGCTACGACGAAGGCGGTCAGCTCACCGAAGCGGTGCGGCGCCGGCCCTACAGCGTGATCCTGTTGGACGAAATCGAGAAGGCTCATGCCGATGTGTTCAACATCCTGCTGCAGGTGCTCGACGACGGCCGGCTGACTGACGGTAAGGGCCGCACGGTGGATTTCAGCAACTCGGTTGTGATCATGACCTCCAACCACCGCGGCGACCTGGGCACGGCTTTCAAACCCGAGTTCCTCAACCGGATCGACGAGATCGTGTACTTCCGGTCCCTGACCGAGGGCGACCTGGAGGCGGTGGTCGAGATCCAGCTGCGGGGTCTGGAGAAGCGGCTGGCCGAGCGTCGGCTCAAGCTGGAGGTGACCGAGGCAGCCAGGGCCTGGCTGGCCCACCGGGGCTATGACCCGGTCTTCGGAGCCCGGCCCCTCAAGCGGCTCATCCAGCGTCAGATCAACGATCCGTTGGCCCTGGCGCTGCTGGAGGGTCGCTACGAGGACGGGGACATCGTCATCGTGGACGTTCCTCTCGGTGGGGCCCCGGTCTTGACCGGGGAGGGCCTGACGAGCTCGGACGGCCTGGCCGGCGCGGCCGAGGACAACCTGGTCCTGCGGTAAACGACCAGGCTCGGCACAGACCCACCGAGCCTCGTCCGGCGATGCCGGGGTCGCCGGGGTGGCTGGCCGGGCTGCGTGGCCGGGTGGGTTGGCGGCGGCTCGCCGGCGTGCCGGCGTGATTTCTTGGTGACATCGAGATTCTTGGTGACCCAGACGACATGAGGTGTCGTTCTCGTCACCATGAATCCGGATGTCACCAAGAACCTGGCCCGTGGCCCCGTGGGGTCGCCTGGCTCGGACGCGGCCGTCCCACCGCAGCCGGCCGGCTGGCCGGCCCCCGGCCACCCGGCAGCGCCGGCCCGGCCACTAAGCTGATCCGGTGAGCGAGCCGTCGGCGAGCCAATCATCCCGGTCCCGGTGGATCCCATGACCGCCACCGTGGTGGTCGGCACCCAGTGGGGCGACGAGGGAAAGGGCAAGCTCACCGACCTGCTGGCCAAGGAAATGCAGCTCGTGGTCCGCTACCAGGGCGGCCACAACGCCGGGCACACCATCGTCGTCGACGGTGAAACCTTCGCGTTGCAGCTCCTGCCGAGCGGGATTCTGTACGACCACATAGTTCCGGTCATCGGCAACGGGGTGGTCGTGGACCCAGGCGTGCTGCTGGCCGAGATCGACAAGCTCACGGCCGCCGGCGTCGATTGCTCCCGGCTCCGGCTTTCGGGCGGGGCTCACCTGATCATGCCCTACCACCAGGAGATCGACGCCCTGACCGAGCGCTATCTCGGGCGTAACAAGCTGGGCACGACCAAACGCGGCATCGGGCCTGCCTATGCCGACAAGGCCGCCCGGGTCGGGATCCGGGTCCAGGACCTGCTCGACCCGAAGATTTTCCGTCAGAAGCTCGACGTGGTGCTCAAAGAAAAAAACCTCGTCCTGGCGAAGATCTACAACCGGCTCCCTCTCTCGGCCGCCGACATCGCCACCCGGTATCTGGACGAGTATGCCCCTGCCCTGGCCCCCCTCATCGCCGATACGGTCGGCATTGTGCACGCCGCACTGGACGCCGGACAGCACGTGCTCCTCGAGGGGGCCCAGGCCACGTTCCTCGATCTCGACCACGGCACCTACCCCTTTGTCACCTCCTCCAATCCGGTGGCGGGCGGCGCGTGCGTGGGGGCGGGCATCGGTCCCCGCGACATCACCTCCGTGATCGGTATCGCCAAGGCCTACGTGACCCGGGTGGGGTCCGGTCCGTTCGTCACCGAGCTTCACGATGAGCTTGCGGCCGTCCTGGTGGAGCGCGGTCATGAGTTCGGAACCAACACCGGCAGGCGGCGCCGCACCGGGTGGTTTGACGCGGTCATGGTTCGGCAAGCGGCTCGGCTCAACTCGCTCACCGAGATCGCCCTGACCAAGCTGGACGTGCTCGACAATCTCGACACCTTGCGGGTCTGCGTCGCCTACGAATGCGACGGGCACCGTTACGAGCACATGCCCTATCACCAGACGGTGCTGCACAACGCCACTGCCGTATATGAGGACCTGCCGGGATGGGGAGTGGACACTTCGTCGGCGACGGAGTTGCACCACCTGCCCGCGGCGGCAAAGGACTACGTGCAGTTCCTGGCCGACCAGGTTGGTGTTCCCATCAAGGTGGTGGGAGTCGGGCCTGGCCGTGAACAGTTCGTCAGGTTCGCCCCCTAGTGCCCGAGGCCACAGATCGGATGCGGGTCTGCGTGGTCGGCCGGGGCGGCCGCGAGCACGCCCTTGCCACTGCGCTCGGCCGCGACGCCGACGTGGTGGTATGCCCGGGTAACCCGGGCATGTCGGCCCTCGGCGTCACCTGCGTGGACGGTCCGCCTCAGTCAGTCGAGGCAGACCTCTATGTGATCGGCCCGGAGGAGCCGCTGGTCAAGGGACTGGCGGACGAGTTGCGTGCGGCCGGACGCCTGGTGTTCGGACCGGGAGCGGCCGGAGCCCGGCTCGAGGGATCGAAGGCCTGGATGAAGGCCCTTCTGGCCGAAGCCGGCGTGCGGACGGCGGCCTACGGCAGTTTCGATGCGATCGATCCGGCCGTGGAGTTCCTCCGGTCGTTGCCTGGTCCGTGGGTCGTGAAGACCGACGGCCTGGCCGCCGGAAAAGGAGTGCTGGTCACCGATGACCTCGACGCGGCCATCGTCGATGCCGCCGCGAAGCTTTCGGGAACGGCATTTGGTGCCGCCGGCCGACGGGTGGTGATCGAGGAGGGTCTGGCCGGCCCGGAGCTGTCGGTGATGGCGATCTGCGACGGGATGCGGGCGGTGCCGTTGGTGGCGGCCCAGGATTTCAAACGGGTGGGTGACGGTGACACCGGTCCCAACACAGGGGGTATGGGTGCATATTCACCCGTACCGGCCGCCGGGCCCGCCGTGCTCGACGAAGTGATCGAGACCGCCGTGGTCCCGACGCTGGCTGCCTTACGCGAGCGTGGCATCGACTATCGCGGCGTCCTGTACGCCGGGCTCATGCTGACGGAGAACGGGCCAAAGGTGCTGGAGTTCAACGTGCGCTTTGGTGATCCTGAGACCCAGGTGGTGCTGCCCCGCTGGCAAAGCGGCGTAACTGGCGTCCTGGCTGCGGCCGCGGCCGGCCGGCTCGACGAGGTTGACGCGCCGGAATTCGCGTCGGAAGCGGCGGTTTGTGTGGTGCTGGCGGCGCCCGGCTATCCGGACGCGCCGGTTACGGGTCACCGCATCGAGGGCCTGGAGGCGGCTCGACGGCAACCAGGGACTGAGCTGTACTCCGCCGGGATCGGAGCCGACGGGGACGGAGCTGGATTGGTCACCGCTGGCGGGCGGGTGCTCGGCATCGGTGGGCGGGGCCCGACCATTGCCGACGCCCGGCGGGCCGTCTACGACGCCGTGGCGCTGGTGTCATGGCCGGGCATGACCTACCGGCGGGACATCGCCGGTGCGGTCTCGGTGGCGCGGGCGTGACGCGGACGTGACGCGGTCGTGACGCGGCTGCCGCTCGCCATACCGGGGCGACCGTACGCCCGACCCGCGGCTCTGCCCGCCGCTGGCGCCACCGCACTGCCGGGCGGCGGCACCTGTCTCGCCGGCCCTGGTCCTCTACTTGTCGCCGCATCTGAAAGGTGCCCCACATGAGCAAGCGAGTCGCCGTCCTCATGGGATCGGCCAACGACCAGCCCAAAATGGCCGGAGCCATCGACACCCTGCGGGATTTCGGGGTTGAGACCACCGAGCACGTCATGTCGGCCCATCGAACGCCGACCGCAGTGGCGTCGTTTGCATCGGAGGCTCGCCAGTACGACTACGGCGTCATCGTCTGCGGGGCGGGGATGGCTGCCCATCTGGCGGGTGCCGTCGCAGCCCGGACCACCCTCCCGGTCATCGGTGTCCCGCTTTCAGGAGGGGCCCTCAACGGCGTCGATGCCCTGTACGCCACCGTGCAGATGCCGCGGGGTGTTCCCGTGGCCACCGTCGCCATCGACGGAGCGGCCAACGCCGCCCTTTTGGCGGTGCAAATGCTGGCCATCGCGGACGAAACCCTGGCCGCTCGCCTGGCCGAGTATCGCAGCCAGTGGGCGACCTAGTGGCCGCCCACTAGTCGAGGTGAGAGGCGAGAGCCGAAAGGCGAGAGAGGAGCTAAAAGTGCAAACAGGGGAGGCGATCGGTCCGAGGCGGTCCACCACCCGTGTCCGTGTGGTCACCGGAAGGGGGCGGGTATGAGTCCGGTGCTGTTTCCGCACCTGGCTTCGGGCAAGGTACGCGATATCTACGAGGTCGATGACAAACATCTCCTGTTTGTTACGTCCGACCGCATGTCTGCCTTCGACGTGGTGATGGCAGAACTGATTCCTGACAAGGGTCGGGTCCTGACTGCCCTGACCGCCTTCTGGGCCGAGCAGCTCGCCGACGTGGCCCCCAGCCACCTGGTCAGCCTGGACGTTCCTGCGGGCGCCGCCGACGGACCGGACAGCCGTGATCTGGTGGGCCGGGTCATGGTGGTCCGGCGCGCCGAGATGCTGCCGCTCGAGTGCATCGTGCGCGGCTACCTTTCCGGTTCGGCCTGGGCGGAATACCAGCGGTCACAGACGATGCACGGCGAGCCCTTGCCGGCCGGGCTGCGCCAGTCGGAACAGCTTCCGGAGCCGGTGTTCACGCCATCGACAAAGGCTTTGACCGGCCACGATGAGAACATCTCCTTCGATGCCGCCATCAGTGCGGTCGGCCCCGATCTGGCTGAAGAAGCCCGCCGTATCAGCCTGACTGCGTACCAGCGCGGCGCCCAGCTGGCGGCAGAGCGCGGCATCATCATCGCGGACACGAAATTTGAGCTGGGTCTGATCGATGGGCGCCTCTCCATCTGCGACGAGGTGCTGACCCCGGACTCTTCCCGCTTCTGGCCTGCCGACCAATGGGAACCGGGCCGGACCCCGCCCGCCTTCGACAAGCAGCCGCTGCGCGATTGGCTCGAAGGCACGGGCTGGGACAAGGCACCGCCGCCACCGACCCTGCCACCCGAAGTCGTCGACGCCACCCGTCGTCGCTATATCCAGGCCTACGAGCGCTTGACCGGTTTGCGTTTCGCAGACTGGCCCGGTGCGGCAGGCGGGTCGTGACGCGCTACACGGTGCTGGTCGAGGTGGCCTTGCGGCCGGGTATCGCTGACCCCCAGGGTGCCACCATCGAGCGAGCCCTGCCGGCGTTGGGGTTTGACAGCATCTCGGGAGTCCGGGCCGGGAAGGCTTTTCGCTTTATGGTCGACGCGGCCGACGAGGAGTCGGCGCGGCGTGAGGTCGACGACCTGTGCGCCCGCTTGCTGGCCAACCCCGTCATCGAGGACTCGGCCGTGACGCTGGAGCCGGCGCCGTGACGGCCCGGGTCGGAGTGGTCCTCTTTCCCGGCTCCAACTGCGAGTATGACGTCGCCGAGGCCCTGGCTTCCCTCGGGGCGGAAGCCACCATCGTGTGGCACGGTGATCAGTCGGTGGGGCCGGTCGACGCGGTCGTGCTGCCAGGGGGATTTGCCCATGGCGATTATCTGCGGCCCGGGGCCATCGCCCGGTTCTCGCCGATTATGGCTGCGGTGACAGAGTTCGCCGCCGAGGGCGGCCCGGTCGTCGGCATCTGCAACGGCTTTCAGGTCCTGACTGAGGCGCACCTGCTGCCCGGTGCGCTCCAGAAGAACCGCGGCCTCACCTTCTTGTGCACCACGGTCGACCTCGACGTGGCGACCGATCGCAGCGCCCTGACCCGCGGTGTGCCCACCGGAACGCGCCTGCGCATCCCGATCAATCACTTTGAAGGCAACTTCACCTGCGACGCTTCCACCCTTGCCGAACTGCGCCAGGAAGAACGCATCGTCCTGCGGTATGTCGACAATCCGAACGGATCGATCGATGACATCGCGGGCATCTGTAACGCAGCTGGCAACGTCGTGGGCCTGATGCCCCACCCCGAGCGGGCCAGCGATCCGCTGCTGGGATCCACGGATGGTCTGGTCCTCTTACGGGCCCTGCTGGCAACCGCCGGAGCTCTACCCGCGCCTCCCGGCGGTCCGCCGGCCGCCGTCCCGGCTAACTAGCCCGCCGGCCGCACAGAAACGACCGGCTGGCCGCGGCCGCCCGGGGTGACTGGCGCCGGCGGCTGCGGTCCGCCGGCGAAGTCGTCAGCTGCGGGTGCGAGGGATACCCGCCCGCCGCAACACGGTGGGATCAACGCCTGCGGCCCGCCATGCTGCGTAAGTCAGCCCCTTGCGCTCGCCGTAGCCCTTGGCAGCTCCGACAAAGGCGTCCTCGAGAGCTTTGAGGTCAACGGTATTGTCTCTTGACTCCAGTTCGGTCTGCAAATTGAGCCGCTCTTGCACGAGATGAACCCGGGTAAGGGCATCGGCATTAGGCAGACGGTTATCGATCTGACGCAACCGGGCCTCGATTCCCTCTGCGGTCCGTTTACGCCCCCGCTTGGGTTTGTGGGCTTCTAGAGCCTCCAGGTATCGGCGCACGGCGCGGCTCTCTTCTCGGCCCACGGCCAAGGCCTGCTTGTGCTCTGCTGACATCGTGGGCTTGGCTCGCTTGGCCTTGGGTGCGGCCGGGGCCTTACGAGGTGCTGATTTCGTTGCCATTGGGACAGTATCGCACATCCATTTGAGAGGACTGCAACAACGGACGACGGCCGGTAGGCTCATGATCATGCCGGGCGATATCCATCGAGCCCTCGGGTTGACGGACGATGAAGCGGAGATGATTGTCCGGCTCCTGGGTCGTGAGCCCAACCATCTCGAGCTGGCCATGTATGCAGTCATGTGGAGCGAACATTGCTCCTACAAGTCCAGCCGGGTGCACCTGGCGCGCCTGCCGACGGACGGTCCACAGGTCCTGGTCGGCCCGGGAGAAAACGCGGGCGTGGTTGACGCGGGCGGTGGTCTTGCCGTGGCGCTCCGCATCGAAAGTCATAATCACCCGTCAGCCATTGAGCCTTATCAAGGGGCCGCAACCGGTGTCGGGGGGATACTGCGTGATATTTTCACCATGGGCGCTCGCCCCATCGCCCTTATGGACCCGCTCCGGTTTGGGCCGCCAACGGATCCTCGTTCTCGCTGGATAGCGTCCGGTGTGATCGCCGGTATCTCAGGCTATGGAAATTCGGTTGGCGTGCCGACTGTTGGCGGAGAGATCAACTTCGACGAGTGCTACGCGGACAACCCTCTTGTCAACGTGTTGTGCTGTGGTGTGTTGCCGGTCGATCGACTTGTCTTAGGCCGCGCTTCGGGACGAAGGAAACCTGGCGGTGTTGCTCGGCAACGTGACCGGCCGGGACGGAATTGGGGGTGTGAGCGTCCTGGCGTCTGCTGGATTCGGCGATGATACCGAAGCCGAACAGGCCAAACGACCCAACGTTCAGGTCGGTGATCCGTTTGAAGAGAAGCGTCTCATTGAGGCCTGTTTGCAGCTACTGGACGAGGGGCTGGTAGTCGGCATCCAGGATCTGGGCGGCGCCGGCCTGGCCTGCGCGACCAGCGAAACCGCCTCGCGCGGCGGGGTTGGCATGGACGTGAACGTGTCAGTCGTCCCCCGACGGGAGCCGGGCATGGCCCCCTGGGAGGTCATGACGAGCGAGAGTCAGGAACGCATGCTGGCCATAGTCAGCCCGGACACCGTGGATCGGGTTCTCGCCGTGTGCCGGCGGTGGGAAGTGCGGGCCACCGTGGTCGGCAAGGTCACGGGCACCGGCCGGCTGCGGATTCTGGACGACTGGGATGGCGCCGTCCTGGCCGACGTCCCGGCTTCGACCCTGCACGACGACGCCCCCTCTATCACCGGCCTATGGCGCCCCCGGTCGATTATGCCGCCCGCCAGGCGGATGATCCGGGCCGGCTACCGGCCCCCGCCGATTGCGGGGTGGACCTCCTGGCGCTGTTGGTGGATCCGTCCTGGGTGTACCGGCAATACGATCATCAGCTGTTTCTCAACACCGTCGTGGCGCCAGGAGGGGACGCCGCCCTGTTGCGCTTGGCCGCCCCCGGCGTGCGGGCGTCGGGGCCCGGGGTGCGACGCGGTTTGGCCCTGTCGACCGATGGCAACGCCCGGTGGTGCGCGCTCGACCCCAGGGCCGGCACGGCCCTCATCGTGGCCGAGTCGACGCTCAACGTGGCCTGCGTCGGGGCGCGGGCGGTGGCGCTGGTCAATTGCTGCAACTTCGGAAACCCCGAGCATCCCGAGGTGATGTGGCAGTTTTCGGAATCGATCGACGGGATGGCCGAGGCCTGCCGGGCTCTGGCGGTCCCGGTCGTCGGTGGCAACGTCAGCCTTTACAACGAGAGCCGAGGTCGCGACATCGACCCCACCCCGGTGGTGGCAACGCTCGGGCTGGTGGACGACCTCCGGCGACCTCCGCCGGGCATTGGCTTCGGCGCAGGCAGTCAGCTCGTCCTGCTCGGCGCGCTCGGCCCGGCTGCCACGTCGCTGGCGGGTTCGCGGTGGGCAGTCGAGCGGCATAGCCATCGCGGCGGTCGCCTGCCGCGGCTGGACCTGGCCCTGCACGCCCGGCTGTTGTCCCTGATCAGCGGGCTGGTTGGGCGGCCCCGAGCCCCTGGTGGACGGGATCCACGACGTCTCCGACGGGGGCCTCGGCCTGGCCCTGGCCGAGATGGCGGTGCGCAGTCAGGTCGGCTTCCGGGTCTCCGGCGTCGCCGATCACGTGGCGCTCTTCGGTGAGGGGCCGTCGCGGGTGGTCGCTGAGCGTTCCTCCGGATGCCCTTCAGGAGGTGCGGTCCCGGGCTCGACGCCGCCTCCGTGGGCTGGACCGTCCTGGGCCAGGCGGGCGGCGACCGCCTTATCGTCGAGGGGCTGCTGGACGTGGCGATCGCCGCGGCCGTGGCGGCGTGGCGCGACTCGTTGCCTCAGGCCCTGGCTGTCGACTGACGTCCGGGCTTCAGGTCGGATTGTGGGCACTTTGTAGCCCTCTATCGGACCGCTACTCCCCGACACCGCCGGGGACGGCGGGACGGCGGGACCAGCGACGGCGGACGGCGGGACGGCGGGACCGGCGGCCGCTGGCGATGCCGGTGAGGGTCCCGGGTGGCCCCCCGCCCGGGAAGCGCCAGAACAGGTCCCCGCGTGAGACACTGGACTTCGTGCCCCCCGCCGAAGTGAGCCACGAGTCGCCACGCGAGGCGTGTGGCGTGTTCGGTGTCTGCGCCCCCGGGATCCAGGTGGCCCACCTGACCTTCGACGGCCTGTACGCCTTGCAGCACCGGGGCCAGGAATCGGCCGGTATGGCGGTCAGCGACGGGACCGAGATGATGGTGGTCAAGGACATGGGCCTGGTCACCAACGTCTTCAACGAGCGCAACCTGGCCGGTCTGCGAGGGCCACCTGGCCATCGGCCACACCCGCTACTCGACCACCGGGGCGTCCACCTGGCACAACGCCCAGCCGGTCTACCGCACCTCGTCGCCCGTGGCGGGCCGTGACATGGGCCCACCCGTGGCGTTCGCCCTCGGGCACAACGGCAACCTGACCAACACCGACGCTCTGGCCGCAGAGATCGGCATGCTGCCTGGCACCGTCACCAGCGACAGCGACCTCATCGCCGAGCTGCTGGTCCGCTACGTCGACACCCATCCGGGCGACGGCCTCGAGGCCGCCCTGATGGCCGTGCTGCCGACCCTGGAGGGCGCCTTCTCGCTGGTGCTGCTCGACCATCAGCGCCTCATCGGCGTGCGTGATCCTCACGGCTTCCGGCCTCTCTGCCTGGGCAAGCTGGACGAGGGCTGGATTCTGGCGTCGGAGACACCGGCCCTGGACATCACCGGGGCCCCGTTCGTCCGCGAGCTCGACCCGGGCGAATTGCTGGTCATCGATGCCGACGGACCCCGGTCGATGCGGCCCTGGCCGGCCGACCGGATCGATCCCAAGCTGTGCCTGTTCGAGTTCGTCTACCTGGCCCGGCCCGACAGTCGCCTGTACAGCCAGGAGCTGCACAGCGCCCGCATCCGTATGGGCGAGCTGCTGGCGGAGCAGGCTCCCGTGGCCGCTGACATGGTCATGGGCGTGCCCGACTCGGGCCTGCCCGCCGCGGAGGGATACGCCCGGCGCAGCGGCATTCGCTACGGGCAGGGTCTGGTCAAGAACCGCTACATCGGCCGGACGTTCATCGTGCCGGATCAGGCCCAACGGACCCAGGGAGTGCGCCGCAAGCTCAACCCGTTGCGGGGCGCCATCGCCGGCCAGCGGCTGGTGGTGATCGACGATTCCATCGTGCGGGGCACGACGACCCGGGCCATGGTCCGGATGCTGCGGGAGGCCGGCGCCGTCGAGGTGCATCTGCGCATCTCCTCTCCGCCGTACCGGTGGCCCTGCTTCTACGGGCTCGACACGGGCAGCCGGGCCGAGCTGGTCGCCGCCAACCTGGAGATCGACGAGGTCCGGGAGTACGTGGGTGCCGACAGCCTGGCTTACCTGAGCCTGGACGCCCTCAAGGAAGCCACCGGAGCCCCCGGCGCCGGGTTCTGCGACGCCTGCTTCACCGGCAACTACCCGAGCGAGGTCCCGGTGGTGCTCGGCCGCGAGCCGCAGGTCCATTCGCCGATTGGCTGACGATCGAGCCGCCACCGAGCCTGACAAGAGGGATAAGCCGGGAAAAGGGGTCCCCCCGGGCGGCTTGACCTACGGCGCGGCCGGGGTCGACATCGATGCCGCCGAGCGGGCCGTCGAAGCCATGCGCGACCTGGTGGCGTCAACCGCGGATCGCCCCGGCGCGCTCGGCGAGATCGGCGGGTTCGGCGGTCTGTTCGAGTTGCCCACCGGTTTTCGCCGCCCCGTCCTGGTCTCGAGCACCGATGGCGTCGGGACCAAGATGGCGGTGGCGATGGCCACCGGCCGCTTCGACACCGTCGGCATCGACCTGGTCGCCATGTGCGTGGATGACCTGGTGTGCTGCGGGGCCCGGCCCCTATTTTTCCTCGACTACCAGCTGCTCGGCCGGGTGGACCCCGACCAGGTCCGGCAGGTGATGACCGGCATCGCGGCCGGCTGCCGGATCGCCGGCTGCGCCATCGTCGGCGGCGAACTGGCCGAGCACCCCGGCCTGCTGGCACCCGGGGAACTGGACGTGGCGGGCTTCGCGGTCGGGATCGTAGAACGGGACGGCATCGTCGACGGGCGGGCCCGGACCCGGGTGGAGATGTGCTGATCGGCCTCACGTCCCCGGGCCTGCGGTCCAACGGGTACTCCCTGGCCAGGCGGGCCCTGATCGACGTGGCCGGGCGTTCCCTGTCCGAGCCGGCCTGGGCGGGGGCGGGCCCGTGGACGCTGGCCGACGAACTGCTCCGCCCCTCCGTGATCTACACGCCGGCGATCCTGGCTCTGCTGGGCGCGGTCGAGGTGCACGCCATCGCCCACATCACCGGGGGCGGCCTGCCCGGCAACGTGCCGAGGGTGCTCGGTGACGACCTGGACGCGGTGTTCGAGCCGGACCGGTGGTCCGTGCCGCCCATCTTCGCCGAGATCCAGCAGGCCGGGGCGGTGGGCGACGCCGAGATGACCCGCGTCTTCAACCTCGGCCTGGGCATGGTGGTCGCCGTTCCCTCCGGGGTGGTGGAAGCCGCCCTGCAGACGCTGACCTCAGCCGGGCAGGACGCCCTGGTAGTCGGAGAGCTGATCTCCGGGCAGCGCCAGGTACAGTTTCGGCGATAATTTCCTATTTGCCCGGGTAAATATGGTCCGGATGGGTCATGTACCGCAGCCCGGTCTTCTCGTACGTTATTACCGTAAACCGGGACACTTGGAAGGAACCGCTGACTATGGCAGAAGATACCCAACCCGACGCATTGCTCACCCCGGCCGAGGTTGCGGCCCTGTTCCGCGTTAACCCCAAGACGGTTACCCGGTGGGCCCGGGCCGGCAAGATCACGGCCATCCGGACGCTCGGCGGCCATCGCCGCTTTCGGGCTTCGGAGATCCGGCGCTGCCTGGAGCAGCTGGATAGCAGCAACGCCTAGCGGGCCGCCTGCGAGTTTCTGGCCGGCCCGCTGCCCGGTTAACGGCCGCGGCCGCCTCCGCATCCTGGAATGATCTGCGGATGCCTTCCGTGGCTCTGCCGACCGGGTTCATCGCTCACACCGGCCACGCTGGCCTGCGCGACGAGGGCGACGACGTCGCCGTCATCGTGTCGACGAGGCCCTGCGCCAGCGCCGGCCTGTTCACCCGGAGCCGCTTCGAGGGTCCGAGCGTCACCCTGAGCCGGCCCCGGGCCGCGGCGGGTCGGGCCCGGGCCATCGTCGTCATCGCCAAGAACGCCAACGTCGCCAACGGCAGCCAGGGTCTCCGTGACGCCGAGGAGGTGAGTGCGACCGTCGCCGCCGCAGTCGGCGTGCCGGCCGACGAGGTGCTGATCGCCAGCACCGGCGTGATCGGCCGGCCCTACCCGATGGAACGCCTTCGTGCCTACCTGGGGACGCTCGACGGGGCGCCCTTCGATGCCGACGCCATGGAGGTGGCCCGGGCCATGATGACCACCGACACGGTGGCCAAGACGGCGGTACAGCGGGCCGGGCCGGCCCGGGTGGTCGGGGTGGCGAAAGGGGTCGGCATGATCGAGCCGGACATGGCGACCATGCTGGCGTTCGTGCTGACCGACGCGGCCGTCGACGCCACCACGCTCGGGGGTTTGTGGCGCCGGGCCGTCGACGACACCTTCAACTGCTTGAGCATCGACACCGACACCTCCACCTCCGACACCGCCGCCGTGCTGGCCAACGGTTGCGCCGGCCCGGTCAGCGAGGCAGACCTCGCCATGGCGCTGCGACAGGTGTGCCTGGACCTGACGCTGCAGCTGGCCCGGGATGGCGAAGGCGCGACCAAGCTGCTGACCGCCACGGTGCGGGCCGCGGCCGACCTGGGCCAGGCCCGCCGGGTGGCCAAGGCCATCGTCAACTCGCCGCTGGTGAAAACGGCGGTGCACGGCGCCGACCCCAACTGGGGCCGGGTGGCCATGGCCATCGGGAAGTGTCAGGAAGACCGGGACATCGACCCCGACAAGGTCATCATCCGTTTCGGCGACCTCGAGACCTACCCGCACTCGCCGGACGAAGACGGGCTGGGTCGCCTGACCGCCCTCATGGCCGCCGATCACGTCGAGATCGAGGTCGAACTCGGGATCGGCGCGGCCGAAACGACGGTCTACGGCTGCGACCTGTCTGCCGGCTACGTTCGCATCAACGCGGACTACACGACCTGATCATCAGGCTGACGAGCTGGACCCTCCCAGCACCCCGCCCAGCATCCCGCCGAGCTTCGACAGGTTGAGCGGCGTGGCCCCGGCGGGAACGGTGACCGGTGCGCCTGGCCCGATCAGGATGCGCACGGGCACTGCGAAGGCGTACCTGTGCTTGAACTGGTTGACGTCGATGTCGATCTCCTGGACCTTCTTGTTGCTCACCCAGACATCGACGACGAGCTTCTGGTTGGCGGGGATCTTGCTGATGCTGCTGTTGATGTTCTTGGCGATTGACGACGCCCCCGGGACGCTGGCGAGGTTCCCGAGCGAACTGCCCAGGGTGGTGAGCACGTCCTGCACGAAGGGGCGTACCGCGACCGTCAGCGTGTAGTGGGTGCGGCCACCCTGGGTGCCGGCCAGGGCATAGGTGGTGTTGGAGGTAAAGGCCAGATGCAGCTGCGAGAGCATCTGCTTCGACATGGCCGGCGTCGGGGCCGAGGCGGATGAAGACGGCAGCTTCGACTGGAGGCCCTGCAGGAGGGTTGTCAGGGCCGACGAGGGCACCGACACCCAGTTGCCCTGCCCGAGGGCGGAAAGCCCCGGAACATACTGGTTGGCGCCGTCTACGGAACGGCTGAAGCTCTGGGCCTTGGACGGATCCTGGCCGAGATCCTTGAGCAGAGTGGCCAGATCAGCCTTGAGGTAGATCGTCTGATTGAGATATCGGAGCTGAACCGGATCCGACGTGCCGACCTGCACCGCCAGGCCGAACTGCTGGTCCTTGTTGCCGGCGGCCTGGCTGTCGCTGAGGGACTTTCCGTTGCCGGTGTTGTAGTCGACGACGATCGATGACGCCGCGAGGTCGCCGGCCACCTGGGGGGTGAGCGCGCTGGACCCGCCGTCCGACGCAGCCATCTGCTGGAGATGGGCGGGCGAGACCCCCAACGAGATATGCAGGCCGATACCCGACTGCTGACCCAGGGCGTCGAACGCCTGGTTGACGGCCTGTTTGGGCGCCGCGCCGGCCGGGGCGCTGCTCCCGCACGCCGCCAGGACCAGGGCCCCGGCCATCACCGCGCTGAGCCCGGCGATTCCGATCCGCCCCGAAAATTTCGGCCTGTACCTCACATGCGACCCCTTATCTGGTGGCTTGTGAGGCTATCGCGCCGGTTGTGCTACTTCGCCGCGGCCAACCGGGCCGGCGCGAGAGGACGCCTCTTTCTCCCGAAGTATTCTCGGCGCGATATGCACGATGAGCGCGAGGACCGCCCCCCCCGCCGGCGGGCCGTCCTGCTGGAGAACATCCACCCCGGGGCGGCAGCCCGGCTCGAGGCGGCGGGATTTGACGTGGAGACCTACCCGGGCTCCTTTGACGAGAGCCAGCTGGTCGACCGCATCGGGGAGGTCGACCTCCTGGGTATCCGGTCCCGGACCCGGGTCAGCGACGTGGTGCTTTGACAAATCCTCCCGGCTGCTGGCGGTGGGAGCGTTCTGCATCGGAACCAACCAGATCGACCTGGCCGCCGCCACCCGGCGAGGCGTCGCCGTCTTCAACGCCCCCTTCTCCAATACCCGCAGTGTGGTCGAGCTGGTGATCGCCGAGATCATCGCCCTGACCCGCCGTCTCGGCGAGAAGAACCGGGACATGCACGCCGGGATCTGGTCCAAGTCGGCGGACGGGAGCCCACGAGGTCCGGGGCCGGCGTCTCGGCATCGTCGGCTACGGCAACATCGGCTCGCAGCTGTCGGTGCTGGGGGAGAGCCTCGGAATGTCGGTGTCGTTCTATGACACCGCGGATCGGCTGGCCCTGGGCAACGCCCGCCGGTGCCGCTCCCTGGAGGAACTGCTGGAGTGGGCGGACGTCGTCACCCTGCACGTCGACGGCCGCCCCGACAACCGCGGCCTCTTTGGCGAGGCGGAGTTCGCGGCCATGCGCGAAGGGGCATTGTTCCTCAACCTGAGCCGCGGCTTCGTCGTCGACCACGGCTCGCTCCGCGCCCATATCGAGTCCGGGCACCTCGCCGGCGCCGCCATCGACGTGTTCGTCGAGGAGCCGTCCGGCGACGACGAGCCCTTCGTGTCCCGGCTGCAGGGCCTGCCGAATGTGATCCTCACCCCCCATATCGGGGGCAGCACCGAGGAAGCCCAGGTCGACATCGGCCAGTTCGTGGCCAACAAGCTAATCGACTATGTGCGGTCGGGAAGCACCGCCCTGTCGGTCAACCTCCCCAACCTGGAGCTGGCGCCCCGGGCCGGCGCCCACGGGCTGGTCCACATCCACCGCAACACGCCCGGGGTGCTGGCCGGCATCAACGCCATCTTCGCCGAACACCGCATCAACATCGAGGGCCAGGCCCTCGGCACCCGCGGCGACGTCGGTTACGTCATCACCGACATCGCCAGTGACTACACCGAAGACATGCTGGCCCGCCTGGCCCACATGGACGAGACCATCCGCCTCCGCGTCCTGTAGCTCACGGCCGACCCCTCCGCGCCGCGGGCGAGGCCCGGCGGCCGACCCGGTCCAACGCCTCCAGCAGGTCGGCGACCAGATCCTCGACCGTCTCCAGGCCCGACCGACAGGCGCAGCAGCCCGGGGTCGACCTCCAGGGCCGACCCGGCTGCCGAGGCATGGGTCATGCGGTGCGGGTGCTCGATCAAGGACTCCACCGCCCCGAGCGACTCGGCCAGGGTGAACAGCCGGGTCGATCGGGCCACCTCCAGGGCCGCCGGCTCGCCGGCGGCCACCACGAACGACACCATTCCGCCGAACGGCCCGCATCTGCCGGGCGGCCACCTCGTGGCCCGGGTGGGAAGGCAGCCCGGGATAGAGGACCCGGCTCACGGCCGGATGCGAGGCCAGGGCGTCCACCACGGCGGCGGCGTTGGCGCAGTGGCGGTCCATCCGCACCGCCAGGGTCTTGACCCCGCGCAGCACCAGGTAGCAGTCGAGGGGTCCCGGCACGCCCGCCGGCGGCGTTCTGGAAGAAGGCGATCTGTTCGGCCAGGCTCGGCGTCGTTGGTCGCCACGAAGCCGCCGACGACGTCGCTGTGGCCGCCGAGGTACTTGGTGGTGGAGTGCACGACCAGGTCGGCGCCCAGGCTGAGCGGCTGCTGGAGGTAGGGGGTGGCGAAGGTGTTGTCGACCACCAACCGGGCGGCCCGGCCGTGCGCCACCGCCGCCACCGCGGCGATGTCGACGATGGCCAGCGTCGGGTTGGAGGGTGTCTCCGCCCACACCAGCCGGGTTTCCGGCCGCCAGGCGGCGGTAACCGCTCTCCGGATCGTGGAGGGACACGGCGGTGTGGGCGATGCCCAGCGGCCCCCATACCTTGTCGATCAGGCGAAAGGTGCCGCCGTAGGCGTCGTCGGGAATGATGACGTGGTCGCCCGGCGTGAGCAGGCGCAGGACGGCGTCCTCGGCGGCCAGGCCGCTGGCGAACGCCAGGCCGTGGGCGGCGCCCTCCAGCGAGGCCAGGCACTGCTCGAGGGCGGCCCGGGTCGGGTTGCCGCTGCGGGCGTACTCGAAGCCGCCGATGCTTGCCCGACCGCCTCCTGGGCGAAGGTGGTCGCCAGCGAGATGGGCGGAATCACCGCCCCGGTAACGGGATCAGGGTCCTGGCCGGCATGGATGGCCCGGGTCTCGAAGCCAGCCCCGGCCGGAGGCGCCGGCGCCGACGGCGCGACCGGCGCCCGGCCGCCAGCCGGGACCGGCCCTGTCCCCTGCACCGGCCCTGTCCCCTGCACCGGCCCTGTCCCCTGCACCGGCCCTGTCCCCTGCACCGGCCCTGTCCCCTGCACCGGCCCTGCCCCCTGCACCGGCCCTGCCCGCCTGCTCCAGTTCCGTCATCGTTGCCCCCGCTCCCCGGCCCCGGCCCCGTCCCCGGCGCCGGGGGCCGGGCGAAGCGCCGAGCCCGCCCCGGACAGGAAGTCGAGCAGGTCGACCGGGTCACGATCCCGGTCGGGTGGCCACCGTCGATGACCAGCACCGCAGCCCCGTCCGCCAGCCGGGCGGCGGCCAGGTCGATGGGCTCACCGCTGCCGATCATGGGCAGGGGCGGCCCCATCACCTCTTCCACCGGGGTGTCAACGGCCGAGGGGTCGGCGACCAGGCGTTCCAGCAGACCCCGGTCGGTGACGGTCCCGACCACCTCGGCCAGGGCCAGCGGCGGCTCGGCTTTGACCACCGGCATCTGCGACACCCCGTACTCCTGCAGCACCGAGATGGCCGCCCGCACCGTCTCGCTGGGGTGGACGTGGACCAGGGGCGGCAGACCGTTGCCCTGACCGGCCTTTCCGGACGCCATCAGAGTCTTGTGGGCGAGCACGGCCTCGACCGTGTCGCCGGCTCCACCCGACGCCCGCAGGAAGCCATGGTCGGCCATCCAGCTGTCGTCGTACACCTTCGACAGGTAGCCCCGACCCGAGTCGGGCACGATGACCACGATGACGGCGTCCGGACCCAGGTCGCGGCCCACCTCGAGGGCGGCCCACACCGCCGTCCCGCCGGAGCCGCCCACCAGGATGCCCTCCTCCCGGGTCACCCGCCGGGCGGTCAGGAAGCTGTCGCGGTCCGAGACCTTCACCACCCGATCGGCGATGTCGCGGTCGTAGGTGGCCGGCCAGAAGTCCTCGCCGATCCCCTCGACCAGGTAGGGCCGGCCCTGCCCTCCGGAGTAGACCGAACCTTCGGGGTCGGCCCCGATGATCTGAATCTCCGGGTTCTGGGCCTTCAGATAACGGCCGACGCCGCTGATCGTCCCTCCCGTGCCGATGCCCGCCACCAGGTGGGTGATGCGACCGGAGGTCTGGCGCCACAGCTCGGGTCCGGTGCTGCGTTCGTGGGCGGCCGGGTTGGCTGGATTGGCGTACTGGTTGGGCATGAACGCCCCCGGCGTGGTCTCGGCCAGACGGCTGGGCCACCGAGTAGTACGAGTCCGGGTGGGCGGGGTCTACGGCTGTCGGGCAGACGACCACCTCGGCGCCATAGGCCCGGAGGAGCGCCACCTTCTCGTCGGCGATCTTGTCCGGCATGGTGAAAATGCAGCGGTAGCCGCGACGAGCGGCCACGATGGCCAGCCCGACCCCGGTGTTGCCCGATGTCGGTTCGACGATGGTGCCGCCGGGCCGCAACCGGCCGTCGGCCTCGGCCGCCTCGATCATGGCCAGGGCCGGCCGGTCCTTGATGCTGCTGCCCGGGTTGAGGAACTCCAGCTTGGCCAGCAGCTGGGCCGACAGGTCTCGGGCGATGCGGTCCAACCGGACCAGGGGCGTATTTCCGATCAACTCGATAAGTGAGTCGGCGGCATCGATGGGCGGACCCGGGTCGCTGATCGGGATGACCTCGATCCCGCGCCCGGCGTTTACGGGATGATCGCTATACACGATCACCGGTAGTCCGGCCTGGTGCAGCTGACTGGCCACGTCCATGGCCAGGGTGGCGCCGATGGCCGAGGCCGCCCCGATCACCCCAACCGAGCGCGGTATGTGGGCCCTAAGGTCGGCGATGGTTGCCGACGCCAGCGGTCCGGCCGTCACGTCCACGCGCCGCCGGGCCCGGATGGAGATCCGGGTGGGGACGGGCGCGGCGTCAACCACCACAAGGACGTCCATCTGCTCATCATGGCTGCAGACCGCCTGGTCCGCTAGATTTCCGCGTTCGAGTGTTCTACTTCGTGTGCGTGATCATCGGGTTGTTCTGTGTGATCGCCCTCGGCTACGGGCCGTTGACATTCGTGCTGGTGGGCGTGGCCCTCGTCGTCCTGGGCTTCCGAAGCCGGCTGCAGCGGTGGTGGGGGCTGGCCCTGGCGGCCGCCGGCCTGGCCCTGGTGGCCTCGGTGCTGGCGGGGTGGTCGTGGCGGCGGGTAGTGGCGGCCTTTCTCGGTGCGTTCGTGGTGGTGGCTGCGGCCCGGCTGGCGGGTCGCGTCCTCAGCCGGCGCGCCGAGCTCCTCGTCCCTGAAGGCACGGGGCCGAGGGTCTGGTCCGTGGCGCAGGCCGCCCATCACCCCGACGGCCCGTGACCCCGACGGCCCGTCACCCCGACGGCCCGAACCGTTCGACCCGGATCCGTTCCGCCGCCACGTCGTCGCCGATCAGGATGCCGGTGACCGCGTCGGCGAAGGGGGGCGACCCACAGACGTAGGCGGTGGCGCCGGCGGCCAGCCGGCCGCCCAGGTCTTCCCGGTTGAGTCGGGCCGGAGGCCGGGACCACCCGGGCGGAGCGGCCCGGGTATAGACCACGGTGGTTTCCGGGCCGGGAAGCTCACCGGCGTAGTAGAGGTCCGCCGGGCTGCGAGCCGACACAATCACCCGCAGCAGCTCCGACCGGCCCAGGCTCCGGGCCAGCCGCAGCATGGCCATGAGGGGGACCACTCCCGAGCCGCCACCGATGAGCAGCGCCGGCTCGGTTCCCCGCCAGACAAACCACCCGCCGATGGGACCGCGCACCTCCAGGGCGTCACCCGGCTGCAGCTCGTCGTGCAGGAAGGTGGACACTTCGCCGTCCTCGAGACGCTCGACGGTCAGCTCGATCTGGTCCGAACCGTCGGGAGCGCTGGCCACCGAGTACGACCGGGACGCGGTGTAACCGTCGGGGGCGGTGAGACGCACGATGTAGTGCTGGCCGGCCAGATGGGCGGACGGGTCCGGCAGCGCCAGGCGGAACGTCTTGGCGTTCGCCGTCTCGGGCCGGATCTCGAGCACGGTCGCCATCTGCCACGGACCGGGTCCAGGGGCCGGGCGGGGACCCTCAGGACCCTCAGTCACCCTGGTAGCGCTCCTCGAGCCATGGGTCGCCGTGATCGTGGTAGCCGTTGCGCTCCCAGAACCCCTGCTCGTCATGGTCGAGCAGCCGCAAGCCGGACACCCATTTGGCGCTCTTCCAGAAATAGAGATGCGGGACCAGCAGGCGGGCCGGCCCGCCGTGCTCGACGGGCAGCGGCCGGCCCTCGTAGTCCCACACCACCCACGCTTTCCCCCCGGTTACGTCAGCCAGCGGCAGGTTGGTGGTGTACCCGGTGTGGCAGAAGGCCAGTACGTGGGTGGCGGACGGAAGCGGTCTGGCGGCCGCCAGGATGCTGTCAACGGACACCCCGCTGAACGTCACCCCCAGCTTCGACCAAGTGGTAACGCAGTGGATATCGCCGTTGAAAGTGTCCGGCGGCAGAAGGTGAATTTCCTCCCACGTCCAGGTGGTGGGCTGCTCGACGAGGCCCTCGATCCGGAAGGTCCACGAGGCGGTGGGCAGCTTCGGAGTCGGTTCGGCCGTGAGAACCGGCCAGGTGGCGCCGGCGTCGTACTGGCCGGGCGGGAGGCGGGGGTCCCGGACGGCGTGGCCCCGTCCTCGAAATCCTCTGGTAAACGCCATTCGGATCGCTCCCTTCGTTCAGGTGGCGGATCGGGAGAAATGGGTACGCGGCCGCGGCACGAGCAGCCCGTCGAGATAGATATCGGTCTTCTCGTTATAGAAGGCGATCAACCCGGCGATCGGCAGGAGCTGGCGGGTCGGAAAGTCATAGCACCAGGCCAGGTCGGGATGGATGTCGTCGCGGACCCGAACCGACCAGTAGCCGCTGGTGCTGCCCTTGTAGGGGCACGCCGTCACGGTGTCGCTCGGGAGGAGGTAAGTGAAGTCCAGGTCGGTCCGGTCGAGGTAGTAGCGGGTGGGCAGGCCGGTCTCGAACACCATGACGGGCGACGTGGATTCGGCCAGGACCACTCCCTCGAGCTCGACGCGCACCGAACGGGTCGAACGCAGGGCGTCGACGCGGGTGTAAGGGCTGCGGGGATGAACGAACACCCGCTCGTCCTCCTCGAACCAGGCGTCGAGGGCGGACCACTCGAGGTGGACCGTGTTGCTCAACCCGTCGACGGAGGACGCCCGCAGTAGCCGGGCCGCGTGGGCCCGATGGATGGAGCCGACCTGCAGGGCATGGAGTTCCACGTGGCCCCGGGGGCTGTGCTGGGTGACCCCCTCGCTGACCAGCAGATCGCCGTCGACGTCCGCCAGCGGGATGTAGTACTGGGGATAGTGGGCCCACTCCCAGACATACAGGGCCCGGGTGGTGTCCAGCACCGTCGTGGCGCCCACCACGGCGCGAATACGCCGGGGCACCGGCTCCACGTGGTTGACCGGGGTGATGGCGGCGGGGTAATCCGGCCCGGGCGGTCGGTCGTCCGGGCTCGTCGAGCCAGTCAATTGAGCCGGTCCTGGGGATAGCCGGGATACGACTCTTTGAACACGCCGGAGTGGAGCAACACCGTCGCCACGGGCTCCTTGCTGTCGAGGTCCCGGATCGTCGTCCTCGTCCAGTAGGACTCCGTGCGCCGGCTCTGGCTGAGCCCGATGATCTCCCGATCCAGGGCGTAGTCCTGGTCGACGAAGACCGGACCGGCCTGCAACCGGATCTCCAGATCCAGGAACAAGCCAATGGCCGGCGACCGGACCGGCCAGCCGTGCGGGGTCTTGTAGGCCAGCACGCTGATCATCTCCATTGGCATCACCTGCCGGCCCCATGGTGACGAGGCCGCCCCTTCGGGGGTGTACCACGGGTGCGGCTCGGTGATCCGGGCCAGCTTTTCGCGCCAGGGAAAAGGGATATGCCGTGCCGTTGCCCTCGTCGTACCCCATGCCGACGATCTCCGGTTCGCTGCGCATGCCGACCTCGAGCTGGTCGATGATAAAGAGCTCACCGGGCTCGCCCTGGCCGGCTCGCCGGGCCTCCAGCTCGGTCTCGGGGATGTTCCGGTCCGACCGATGCCGTCCCTGTCAACACCGGGCGTGCCGTCGGCCTTGTGGGCTTCGATCCGGGCGCTCCCTCCCCTTCGGCTCCTGTCCCCGAGTCGCCATGGAGACCTGGACCTGCTCGCCTTCGACGACCATGGTGCGGAAGTGGCTGCTGATGCAGCCCCGCTCGAACCAGGCCGGACCCCAGAGCAGGCAGGCCAGGGGGTCGAACTGGCTGAAGTGAGTTGGCCCCTCGATGGGCGCGCCCCGTGCAGGCCGAGCGAGGCGGCGGTGTCACGGTCGTGGACCGTGGCTGTGACCATCGATCTCCTGGTCGGCCAGCATCTGGGCCGGAGCCCGCATCGGTCCGGTCAGGGTGATCTCCGTCGCGAAGCGCATGGCGTGCACGCTAGTGACTGGTGCCCACGGCTGGTTTGAACGGATCGTCCTCCGCCTCCCCGCCAGGCCGACATGGACCCGCGCCTAGAGTCGCCCCATGGCCACTGAGCTCGTCGGGGCGGCGCCGCCTCGCTGGGACATGAGCGCCTACTTCCCGTCGCTGGGCTCGAGAGAGTTCGCGGCAGCCCAGGAGCGGCTGGGCGCGGACGTCGATCGCCTGGTCGCCCTCTACGACCACCACGGCGTGAGAGGGGGCCCGCCCGGTGGAGCTGACCGAGGCCCACATGGACGCGTTCGGACAGGTCCTGGACGCCACCAACGACGTGCTGGAGCGCCTGCGCCTCCTGTCCGCCTATGTCAACGCCTTTGTCACGACTGATGCCCGGGACGACGCGGCGGCGGCTTTGGCCTCCGAGCTGCAGATGCAATCAGCCCGGGTCCGCGCCCTTCCACCCGCTATGACGCCTGGGTGGCCGCCCTGGGAGCCGACGGCCTGATCGAGCGATTCATCCGCAGCCCGGGACCACGCCTACCCATTGCGCAAAGCGGAGCGATCCGCCGCTCATCAAATGGACGAAGGCCAGGAGTCGCTGTATTCGGAGCTGACGCTCACCGGGAGCACGGCGTGGAATCGTCTGCACGGTGATGTCACGTCGTTGCTGACCGCCGAGGTGGCAGATGCCGACGGATCAGTCCGGACCCTGCCGATTACGGTGGTGCGCAACCTGGCGACGGCAGCCGATGCCGGCGTGCGGCGCCGGGCCTACGAAGCGGAGCTGGAGCCTGGGAGAAGGTGGCGGTCCCGTGCGCGGCCGCGCTCAATGCCATCAAGGGCGAGGCCAACGCCGTCAACGCCCGGCGGGGTTGGGCCGATCCTCTCGAACCGGTCCTGCACGCCAACTCCGTGGATCGCCAGACCCTCGACGCCATGCAGGCGGCCGTGGTGGCATCGCTGCCCGACTGGCGCCGCTACCTGCGGGCCAAGGCCCGGCTGCTCGGCATCGGCCGGACCGGAGGCGGGCTGCCGTGGTGGGACCTGTTCGCACCCGTCGGTGATCCGTCGGCGGCAGCCATCGGCTGGGAAGAGGCGGCGGCCACGGTGACCGGAAGCTTCGCCGACTTACTCGCCGGCGCTGGCCGGCCTGGCCCAGCGGGCGCTGCACGGGGGCTGGATCGACGCCGAGGCTCGAGAAGGTAAACGGGGCGGCGCCTTCTGCATGGGCACCACCGAAGGCGAGAGCCGGGTGCTGCTCAACTTCGGCCACACCTTCGACTCGGTCTCCACTCTGGCCCACGAGCTCGGCCACGCCTACCACAACACCACCCTGGCCCTGCGGACGCCGCTGCAACGGAGCACCCCGATGGCGCTGGCCGAGACCGCCTCCATCTTCTGCGAGACCCTGCTGACCCAGTCGGTGCTGGCCGCCACCACCGACCCGGCCCGCCGGCTCGCCATCCTCGACTACGACCTCCAGGGCGCCTGCCAGGTCGTCGTCGACATCCATTCCCGGTTCCTCTTCGAGACCGAGGTGTTCGACCGGCGCCGCCACCGCACCTTCGGCCGCCCGCGACCTGTGCGAGCTGATGCTCGACGCCCAGCGCCGCTCGTACGGCGACGGGCTCGACGCCGAGCACCTCCACCCGTACATGTGGGCGGTCAAGCCCCACTACTACTCGACCCATTTCTACAACTGGCCCTATACCTTTGGGCTGCTCTTCGGCCTCGGTCTGTATGCCGCCTACCAGGACGATCCCGATCGGTTTCGGGCCGGCTACGACGACCTGCTGGCCTGCCACCGGGCTGGCGGACGCCGCCGGCCTGGCGGCCCGCTTCGGCATCGACGTGGGCCGGGACGAGTTCTGGGCCGCCAGCCTGTCGGTGCTGGCGCGACGGATCGACCAGTTCGAGGAGCTGGCGGTCGGACCCTGATCGGGGCCGCCCGCCCCCGCCCGGCGCCGGCCCGGGTTCCGCCCGGCGCGATGATGAAGCCGGGATGAGCGGCTTCAGGTAGCTCTAGAACTACAGCGCGGCAGCACCCACCCCAGGCGGGGCGGGTAGGTCGCGCCCCGGCGGGCGTGGCCCTCCTCTCCCGGACGGATCCCGAGGATCGTCCAGGAGAGAGGAGAAGTCTTATGGCGCGTCGCCGCCCGGCGCCGCTACGTGCGCCTCGTTGATCTGCTCCACGCCGGCGCCGCTCCGGACGCGGTGGAGGCTGTCATGCTGATCCAGGCCGGGCGGGTGGTCGTGGACGGTCGGGTCATCGACAATCCGGCCGCCTCAGTGCCCAGCACCGCGTCGGTGGTCATCAGGCCCGATCGGGCGTTGCGGGGGACCCAGAAGCTCCGGGTGGCCCTGGCAGGCGGGAACGTTGACCCCGCCGGTAAGGCCTGCCTGGATGTCGGCGCCGCCGCGGGCGGCTTCACGACCGCCTTGCTGGAGGCAGGAGCCCGGGTCGTCTATGCCGTGGACGCCGGCTTCGGCCAACTGCCTGGCACCCTTCGCCAGGACCATCGCGTCGTCAACCTGGAGAGGACCAACGTCGCCTATCTCGGCCCCCGGCTCGTCCCCGAGGTGATCGACGTCGTCACCATCGATCTGTCGTACCTGCCTGTGGCCGACGCCCTGGCGCAACTCGGGGGGGTGAGCTTCGGGCCCCGAGCCTGCCTGCTGGCCCTGGTCAAGCCCACCTTTGAGCTGCGAGAGGGGCGACCGGTGCGACACCCGTCCGAGCTCGACAAAGCGTTTGCACTCGCCGGCGCGGCGGCCGAGGAAATGGGCTGGCAGGTAATCGGGCGCATCCCGAGTCCGGCGCTCGGGCGGTCCACAACCCCCGAGGTGTTCCTCCATGCCATCCGACGCTGAGGCGTGAAGGCCCGACGCCGCCAGGCCGGGCCGCTATTGATCAGTCGCTGCCCTCGATGTCGACTGAAAAGGCCTCGTAGATCAGGTCCGCGCCCCGCTGGCGGTGGATAGCGATCACTTGAAGAAGGCGGAGAGAGCGTTCCCGCAGCCCGGCGATTCTCTCGACGTCGTCATGGCGGCTGGCCGTCGCCTCGAGGTCGGAGATCTGCTCCAGGATGTCCTGATGCTCCTGCTTGATCCGTTGCACGGAGTTGGCCAGCCGGGGCGCTTGCTCGATGATTTCCCCCAACAGGCCGTCGGGCCCTTCGCTCTGGGTGGCGTGGATTTGAAACGCCTCGCCGAGCGATTGCAGGCGGTCCGCGGCGTCGGCAAACCACCCCTTCGGGTCCTGGCCGGCCGGGCGGGCCAGAGCCCCTTCCAGCTCGAATGAGGCCTGCCGCACCCCGCGCCGCCGTTGGCGTGATCTTTCAAATGCGTCGGCGCCCGGAGCCTGATCGCTGCTCATGGCGCAACCATACGACTCGATGGGCGCGGCAGGAAGGGGACGGAAAGAGCTACCGGGGCCGGGCCCGGGCCCTCCGTCTGCCCTCGTGCATGGCCTGGACCCGCCCGGTGGGAATGCGGTGGCCCTCTTCGATCAGCGCTGGCCTCAGAGTTTGCGGCGGGGGCAGATGGGCAGCCCATGGATCGGCGTTCCCCAGTTGACCCAACGCGGTGTGCACGGTGAAGTCAGCAGGGGTGACGTTGTCAAGGTCGTCCCATGTCAACGGAAAAGAAACTGGCACGCCCGGGCGAAGGCGAGGACTGTAGGTTGCGACCACGGTCGCACCGCCGACCCGGGTGGCGTCCAGGAAGACCCGGTCGCCCCGTTCGTCCTTCATGAACGCGGTCGTGGCGATCCCGGGCTCGAGCCCCTCGGCCCGGGCCGCGATGCCGCGCGTTGCCGCCGCGGCGTCCTCGGTCGACGTCGGGCTGATCGGGACGAACACATGCAAACCCTTGGCCCCGCTGGTTTTGACCGCGCCTGCGAGGCCGAAGTCGGACAGAACCGCCCGGACCAGGCGGGCCGCCCGTACCGCCAGGGAAAACCCGTTCGCCGGGGGCGGATCGAGATCGAGCACCAGCTGGGTCATGAGGTCGGGCTGGTCGGCCCGTACCAGCGCCGGGTGGTACTCCACGGCGCGCTGGTTGGCGAACCACAGCAGGGTGCGGCGGTCATTGCACAGGGCGTAGGTGACGTCCCGCTTCGATGTCTCAGCCCAGAATCGCACCGTGGGTACCCACGCCGGGGCGTACTTGGGCAGGTTCTTCTGCATGAACGCCTCCTGGCCCCGATGGACCCGGATCACCGACAGCGGCCGGCCTTCCAGTACCGGAACGATCCGGTCTGCCACCCCCTCCAGGTACTCGACCAGATCCCGCTTGGTGGCGCCGGCATCGTCGAAGAGGGGCTCATCGAGATGGGTGAAGGACACCTCGCCGCTGGATTCCTGCCCGCTTCCGCCGGTCATCGCCTCGAACACTACTGACTGGTGGCGACCCGCCTGACTCCCGGGGACCAGCGCGACTTGCGCCGACCAGCCTCGGGGTCAGTGGCGGCCGGGTGAAGGTCGGGCCGGCCCGGCCGGGTATGCTCGGCCGTGCGGTTCACCGTCCAGTATCCGCTGGCGATGCCCGACTACGCCCCGAATTTCTCACCGCCAGGGGGATCGCCGGGTTTGCCCAGGCGGCTGAAGCAGCCGGCTTCGACGCTATCGCCTTCACCGAGCATCCGGCCCCGTCGCACCGGTGGGTGGCCAGCGGCGGTCATGACACCTTCGATCCGCTGACGGCCCTGGCGTGCGCAGCTGTCGCGACCCAACGCATCCGTCTGCTTCCGTACACGTTGATCCTTCCGTACCGGAACCCTCTGCTCATGGCGAAGACGTTGTCGACGCTGGCCCTGGTGTCGGAAGGGCGGTTGGTGGTCGGGGCCGCCACCGGCTATCTGCGCTCCGAGGCGACCGCCCTGGGCGTGGACTTCGATGAGCGCAACGAGCTCTTCGATGAAGCCGTGGCGGCCATGATCGCCATCTGGTCCGCTGACGACGTGACCATTCAGGGCCGGCATTTCACCGCCCCCGGACAAACCGCCCGGCCCCGGCCGCCGACCGTGCCCCCCTTCTGGATTGGCGGCAACAGCGTCCGGGCCCGAGCCCGTACGGCCCGCTACGGCGACATGTGGATGCCCCTGCTCGTGGGCGACGAGTCAGTACGAATGCTGCGGACCCCGGCCCTCCGCGACCTCGAAGCCCTGCGCGGCGCCGTCGACGATCTGGCCGCCCGGGTGGAAGCCGAAGGGCGCCAGCCCGCCCGGGTAGGCGTTCAGGTCGAGGGGATCGGCACCAATTTCCTGCGCACCGGCGGCGCCGTCGACGAACATCTCGATTTCCTGAATCGCCTGGCCGGGGCGGGGGCCTCCCAGCTGGTGCTGGACACGCCGTGCCAGTCGCTGCACGCGGCCATCGACGCCATGGCCCGGTACGGCCGTGAGGTGATTGCTGTAGCCGGAGGCGGCTGAACAGCCCCACCCGACCCCTACGCGACCGGCCTCGCCGAGGCGGAGCTGCCGCCGGTCGGACCGCGAGGTCGGATCAACCCCTCCCGACTTCGACCGGCCGGTCGACGACACGCCATCCGGCCCCGGCTAGAGAGTTATATTGATTTTCATGTGATATAGACCAAGATTTATGGCGCGTTTCGAAATCTGGGCGCGTTTTTGAACCTGTGCTGTCGTCCTCGTCACCAAGAATCCGAATGTCACCAAGAATGCCGGAGGAGGGGCCGGGGTCGGTACGAGCCGTGAGGCTGGCCGCGGCAGCGAAAGCCGGCCCGCCGCTGGCCGAACCGCGCTCAGGGCCCGGGCGAGGAAGATCCTGGCTTGCATTCACCCTCTTTTCTGCGTAGCATACTGAGTATGACACCGGGTTTATCACTGGGTTTGACGCACGGTTTGACGCTGGTTTGACCTGGTGAGGTGATCTGATGAGCATTCCGTACGCGCTGCTGGCGCTGTTGACCGAGGGCCCGAAGTACGGCTTGCAGCTGCGCCAGGAGTTCGAAGCCGGCACGGGCGAGGTGTGGCCGTTGAACGTCGGTCAGGTGTACACGACCCTCCAGCGGCTCGAACGCGATGGCTTCGTCATGTCCGACGAGGTTGGTGACGATGGCCCCCAGAAGCGGTTTCGCATCACCGACGAGGGCACGGCCGAGCTGGCCAGCTGGCTCCGTACGCCCCCGGACCTGTCGTCGCCGCCCCGGGATGAGCTCGTCATCAAGGTGCTGGTGGCGTTGCGGGTGCCCGGCGTCGACATCCACGAGGTCATCCAGGTCCACCGGAGATATCTGGTCGAGTTAATGCAGCAGTGGACCCGTCTCAAGGAGGACCTGGCCGAGCAGGACCTGGGCTTCGCCCTCGTGGTCGACGCCGAGCTCTTCCGGCTGGACTCCGTGGTGCGGTGGCTGGACGCCGCCGACGGACGCCTCAAGCGGGCCGCATTCGACGGAAAAGAGATCACCGCATCGCTGCCCTTGCCAAGGCCGCGGCGGCGAGTGGGGGTACGGCTATGAGCGCCCTGGAGCTACAGCACGTTTCGAAGGTGTACGGCGAGGGGCCGACCGAGGTGCGCGCCCTCCAGGAAGTCAATCTGTCGGTTCACGACGGCGAGTTGGTGGCCGTCATGGGACCGAGCGGCTCGGGCAAGAGCACGCTGCTCACGATCGCTGGCAGCCTCGAAGAGCCCAGCCATGGCGAGGTGCTCGTCGCCGGTTCTCCGCTCTCGGGAATGTCCCGCAACGACAAGGCCCGGCTCCGACGTCGGTCGGTCGGCTTCGTGTTCCAGGATTTCAATCTCCTCGCCGGGCTCACCGCCGCCGAGAACGTCTCCTTGCCATTGGAACTCGACGGCACGCCCGGGCGGACGGCCCGGGCCCTCGGCCTGCGGGCGCTGGAGGAGCTCGGCCTGGGGGAGCGGGCCGGGCGCTTTCCTGACGAGCTGTCCGGTGGCGAACGTCAGCGGGTCGCGATCGCCCGGGCCGTGGTCGGCGACCGGCACGTCCTTCTGGCCGACGAGCCGTCCGGAGCCCTCGACTCTGCCAATGGAGAGGGGGTTATGCGGCTGATCCGCTCGGCCTGCCAACGCGGCGTCGCCGGAGTGGTCGTGACGCACGACGCCCAGCTGGCGTCCTGGGCCGACCGGGTGATCTTCCTGAGGGACGGCCGCATCGTCGACCAGACGTCTCCTCCGCCCGGACCCGAGTCGCTCCTGGCCCCCAGCGGGACCCCATGACGGTCGCGGTCCTGGAACGCCCGGCTCTGGCCCGGCCCGCCGAAGGCGGTCGCCCGGCCCGGCGGGCCGTCGTCCGCTGGGCGTGGAGGATGTTCCGGCGGGAGTGGCGGCGCCAGGCGCTGGTGCTGGCGTTGCTCAGCGTGGCGGTGGCGGCCACGACCGTCGGGCTGGCCATCGTTTCCAATGCCGTGGAGTTGCACGACGACCCCACCTTCGGGGCCGCCAACACGATCATCACCCTCCCGGGTTCCGATCACGGTGGGTCAGCCGATATCGGGGCTCTGCAAAGCCGGTTTGGCGCCGTGGATGTCGTCACCCACCAGAGCATCGCCGTACCCGGCTCGGTCCTCACCATCGACCTGCGGGCCGAGAACCCCGACGGCCCGTACGTGCACCCCACCTTGCGCCTGGACGCCGGACGCTATCCAGCCGGTCCCGATGAAGTCGCCGTGACCAGCAGCGTCGCCAGGCTCTTTGCTCTTCACGTCGGAAGTGTCTGGGTGCAGAACGGCCGCGCCCTGAAGGTGGTCGGGCTGGTAGAGAACCCCTTGAACCTGGTAGACAACTTTGCCCTGGTCGCGCCGGGCCAGATCAACGGCCCGGCCAGCGTGGCCGTCCTGGTGAATGCCAGCCAGTCAAGCCTTCAGTCGCTCAGACTGCCGAGCGGACTCGGGCTCAACGTCAGCTCGCGGGGCGCCGCCAGCAAGGCCGCCGCCGAAGCCGTGGTTCTGGTCCTCGGTACCATCGGTCTGCTGTTCGTGGGGCTGCTGGCGGTGGCCGGCTTCGCGGTGATGGCTCAGCGCCGCCTGCGGGCCGTTGGCATGCTCGGTTCGCTGGGCGCCAGCGACCGCAACGTACGCCTCGTCATGCTGGCCAACGGGGCCGCGGTGGGTGCGACCGCGGCGGTTGTTGGAGGACTGGTGGGTCTGGCGGCCTGGTTGGCGTTCGCGCCCCTCCTCCAGTCGACCGTGGAGCACCGCATCCACCCCTTCAACCTGCCGTGGTGGGCTATGGCCGCCTCGCTGGTGCTGGCGGTGGTGACGGCGGTGACGGCGGCCTGGTGGCCGGCGCGTGCCGTCGCCCGGATGCCGATCGTGGTGGCCCTGTCGGGGCGTCCGCCCCGCCCCCAGCCGGCCCACCGCTTTGCTGCTGCGGGCGGCATTCTGCTGGCGGCGGGCCTGGTGCTCCTGGCTTTCGCTGACCAGCGCCGGACCTGGTTCATCATCGGCGGCACCGTCGCCACCGTGGTCGGGCTCCTGTTCCTGGCTCCGCTGGCCATCCGGGCCGCCGCCCGCCTCGCCGGCCGGTGGCCGATCGCCGTGCGCCTGGCCTGGCGGGACCTGGCCCGGTACCAGGCCCGCTCGGGGGCCGCCCTCGGAGCCGTCACCCTGGCCCTCGGTATCGGGGCGACCATCGCCATCAGTGCGGCCGCCGCCCAGACGCCCACGTCGGCCGGCAACCTGCCCGATAATCAGCTGATCCTCTACGTCGGATCGGCCGGGCCCGGTGCCGGTAACCCGATTCCCCGGTTGACGCCGGCGCAACTGGCCACGGCGGAGATCGCGTCGACAGCCTGGCCTCGACCCTCAACGCCCAGGGCGTTCTGGCCCTGGAAGCCGCCTACAACCCGGACACCGGGCCGGTTTCGGTCGGGCCGGCCGCGGGGAGCCAGCCGACCGGGCTGATCACGGCCTCCCTGGCTCGGGTCACCAGCACCCACCAGGGTGAGAACATCAACATGGTGGTGCCGTTATACGTGGCGACCCCCGCCCTGCTTGCCCACTACGGCATCAGCCCCAACCAGATCAGCCCGACCGCCGACGTGCTCAGCTCACGAACGGACCTCAGCGGCCTGCAGGTCTTTATCCCCATCTTCGGTCCCGAACCGGGGAGCGCGGCCGGCCCGGCGCAGCCCGGCGCCGGGGGGCCGTCGGCGCGACAAGAGCCCCAGGCGGCAACCCACCCCAACTTCCAGACCGTCAACCAGCTGCCGGTCTACACCTCCGACCCCACCGCCCTTCTCACCAGCCACGCCCTGCAGGCGCTCGGATTGCAGGCCCTCCCGGCCGGGTGGATGATCCAGACGACCCATCCCCTGACCGCCAGCCAGATCGACACGGCCCGCCAGGCGGCCGCCTCCGCCGGCCTGGTGGTGGAGACCAAATCCGGGCCGCGGTCCCTCGCCCACCTGCGGGACTATTCCACCGCAGCAGGCATCCTGGTCGCCCTCGGGGTGCTGGCGATGACGGTCGGGCTGATCCGCAGCGAATCCGCCCGGGATCTCCGTACCCTGGCCGCGACCGGAGCCAGTCGCACCACTCGCCGGACCCTCACCGGGGCCACCGCCGGCGCCCTGGCCCTGCTCGGCGCCCTCCTGGGCACGGCAGGCGCCTACGTGGCCCTCCTGGCCTGGCACCGGTCCAACCTTCACCCGCTGACCCGGGTCCCGATCGCCGACCTGGCCATCATCGTCATCGGCCTGCCCCTGATCGCCACCCTGGGCGGATGGCTGCTGGCCGGACGGGAGCCGGCCGCCATGGGCCGCCAGCCGCTCGAATAAGCCAGCCCCTCGAATAAGCCAGCCCCTCGAATAAGCCAGCCCCTCGAATAAGCCAGCCCCTCGAATAAGCCAGCCTCGAAAAAGCCAGCCGGCCACCCTCGAAAGCCAGCCAGGTCTTCGCCAGCGGACCGGACTGTTGAGGGTTGAGTACGGTTGAACCATCTCATCCGGTGCCGAGCGAAAGGTAGCCCGCGGTGAAGGTCGCTCCTTTTCGCATTGAGAAGTACTACGAGCGCTACGAGTTCACCACCCGGTACATGCTGTCGAGCAGCGACTGCGAGTCACGGACCGTGGGAGAGGTACTGGATTTCGAGCCGGGTGCCCGTGAGCGGCTCCTCGACCTGCGCTGTGGTTACACGGAATCGGCCGGCGCCCCGGAGCTGCGAGCGGCGATCGCCGCCATCTACGACACCATCGACGCCGACGAGGTGGTCGTCACCAGCTGCGCCGAGGAGGCGATTTTCCTCGTCTACCACGCCTTCCTTGGTCCGGGCGAGAACGCCGTGATCGAGACACCGTGCTACGAGTCAGCCCTCCAGCTGGCGCAAAGCACTGGCGCGGCCGTGAGCGAGTGGCGTCGTTCCTATCAGGACGGTTGGGCCCACGATGTCGACTCGCTCGCGGCCCTCATGACCCCGGCCACCCGGGTCCTGTACATTAACCAGCCCCACAACCCGACGGGAACGCTGATGGACCCGGCGACGCACGGGACCGTCATCGAGCTGGCCCAGGACCGGGGGGTCAGGCTCTTTTCCGACGAGGTCTACCGCGAGCTCGAACACGACCCCGGACAGCGTCTGCCGGCCGCCTGCGATCGCGATCCACGTGCCATCTCTCTTGGCAGCGTGTCCAAGAGCTACGGGCTGCCGGGACTCCGCATCGGCTGGGTCGCGACCCACGACGACCAGGCCCGGCGAGCGATAATCGATTTGAAGCACTACACCACGATCTGCGCCAGTGCGCCCAGCGAGCAGCTGTCCACCGTCGCCCTGCGCCACCGCGGTGAGCTCGTCTCGCGCAACCGGGAGATCGTGCTCCGCAATCTCGGGTACCTGGACGGGTTCTTCGGCCGCCATGCCGAGGTGTTCGACTGGGTGCGGCCGGTGGCAAGCCCAATCGGGTTTCCCCGGGTGCGAGGGCTCGGCGATGTCGACCAGCTCTGCGAACGTCTGGCCCGGGTCGGGGTGCTGCTGTTGCCCGGATCGGTGTACGACGAGGCCGACCACGTCCGGGTCGGTTTCGGGCGGGCCGACCTGCCCGAGGCGTTGGCGTTGCTGGAACAGGCGCTGGTGGAGATCAAGCCGGCCTGAACCTTCCGGCGCCGGCGCCGGCGCCGGCGCCAGCGCCAGCGGATGGGCGGGTGGCCGGCCTCAACGTTCCGGCGCCGGCGGGTAGCCCGGTTGGTTATCGTCGCCGGGTGACCTTCCGGCCGACTGCGACTCGCATACCTCCGTTGCCCCCGTCCGATCGCCGGCCATCTGCCCAGGCCCTGCTCGAAGAGGTGACCGTCACAGATCCCGAATCCAACATCCTCACCACCCTGATCCGGGCCGAGGGCCTGACCCGCCGGTGGCTCCCGTTCGCCGGAAAGCTGCTCAACGGAAAACTACCGGCCCGGGACCGGGAGCTGTTGATTCTGCGCACGGGCTGGAATTGCCAGGCGGAGTACGAGTGGGCCCAGCACGTGGGGATCGGGTTGGCTGCTGGCTTGACCCAGGAGGAAATCGACCGTGTGCCGGCGGGCCCGGAGGCAGGGTGGAGCGAGTTCGACGCCACGCTGCTCCGGGCTGTGGACGAGTTGCACCGCGATTGGTGCATCTCTGACGGCACCTGGGCGGTGCTGGCCGGCCGGTATGACACCCAGCAGCTGATCGAGGTGCCGATGCTCGTCGGCCAGTACCACATGGTCGCCATGACCCTGAACACTCTGGGAGTGCCGATCGACGAAGGCCTGCCCGGGTTTCCTCCGGCCTGACTGGAGCCCCGGCCCCGGTCGAGCCTGGAGTTCAGCCGGCCAGATCGGGCCCTGTGGATAGGTGATTGGGCCCAGAGGACCAGAGGAGCCGAGAGGAGATTGACATGGAGAGAATCGAGGGACGCACCGCATTCGTGACGGGAGGGGCCAGCGGCATCGGATTGGCCATCGCCGAAGCCCTGGTGGCGGCGGGGGCCCGGGTCGTCCTCGCCGACTGGAACGCCACCACGGTGCAAGAGGAGTCGGCCCGCCTCGGGAGTGCGACGCGGCCCCAGCAGCTCGACGTGACAGACCGGGCCGGATGGGAGGCAGCCAAACGGGCAACCGAGGACGCCTTCGGGCCGGTGGAGATCCTGGTCAACAACGCGGGAATCGGACCCGATCTGTACGAACTGGCTGACATGCCCCCCGGGAACTTCGACCTCCTGGTGGGCATCAAGCTGACTGGAACCTTCAACGGCATCCACACCTTCGCGGCCGACCTGCGCAACCGGGGCGAGGGGCACATCGTGAACACCGCCTCGATGGCGGGGCTCATGGCCATGCCCCGGCTGGGCGCCTACACGGCGGCGAAGTTCGGGGTGGTGGGGATGAGCGAGGTCCTCCGGGCCGAAATGGAACCCCACGGAGTCGGTGTTTCGGTCCTCTGCCCGGGCCTGATCCGGACCAACCTCGGATCCAACAACCCGGTCATGACGCGAGCCACGGATGGGCCGCCCAGAACTCAGCCGGGTATCGACCCCGCCCTGGTGGGCACGCAGGTCGTCGACGCCATTCGCGCCGACGACCTGTACGTGATCACCCACGGGGAGTACGGCGGGACGGTGGCGGCCCGGGCCGATCGGCTGCAGCGGGCCTTCGAGGCGGCTCCGAGACACGACGACGCCCCCATCACCTGAGACCGCCCACCTTCCTGTTGCCGCCACCTTCCCTGTTGCAAATCGTGCCCTAACCAGGCCGGAATCTCCTTCTCTGCTGCAAAAACTGCCCGTGTAAAGGGGCTGGTGCAACAGAGAACGCGAATCGGGCCCGCAGACTTGACCACGTCGCCCGGTCAGGTCTGGGAACCGCTCTCGGCGACGACGCTGATGGGCTGGGCAGGCAGGCTGTACAGGGCGTCGTAGAGCTGGCGCACCACCGGCCCGGCGACGTCCGCACCGTAGCCGGCCTGCTCGAGGATGGCCGTGACCTCGTACTGGGGATTGCTGGCGGGGGCGAACGAAGTGAATATCGAGGTGCTCTGCTTGCCGGTCACCTGGGCCGTGCCGGTCTTGCCGGCGATGTCGTGGCTGGCCAGGGGCCCGGTGAAGATGCCGTAGGCGGTGCCGCTGGGATTCTGCACCACCCCTTCGAAGCCGGCCAGCAGGGCCGCCCGCCAGGCCGGCTGGAGGGTCACGGTCCCCTTCCGGGTGGACTGGTAGGTGGCCAGGACCTTCCCGGTCTGGCTCTGCACGTCGGTTGCCAGGCGAGGCTCCCACAGGGTGCCGCCGTTGGCAAAGGTGGAGTAGGCGTTGGCGAGCTGGAGGGGAGTGACCAGGTCCTCGAACTGGCCGATTGCCGTCTGGGCGCTGTCACCCGTGTACCAGGTGCCGGTCTCGAAGTCCTTCGGGTACTCCTTGTAGTCCAGGGCCAGGCTTTGTGGGGTCGGGACCAACCCGCTGGCTTCGCCGGTCAGGGCGATACCCGTCGGACGGCCGAACCCGTACTCGGCCGCCACGTCCTGCAAGGCGTCCTGGGGGTACCGGTCGCCGTTGACATAGCCGTCCCACAACTCGGCGCCGATCGTGTTGAAGTAGTTGTCACTGGACTCGGTGAGGGCGCTGGAGAGGTCGATGTTGCCCAGGGCCTCCCCGTCGTTATTGGTGAACGTCTGGTTGCCGATGATGATGCGCCCGGTGTCATTGAAGTCCGACGAGTGGGCGTGATCAGCCCGTAGTCGAGGCCGGCCGTGGCGGTGACCAGCTTGAACGTCGACCCCGGGGCGTACTGTCCCTGGATGGCCCGGTCGAGCAGGGGTTGGTTGGCGGCCGGATTGTTGTACGCCGCGTATTGGGCCGAGCTGATGCCGCCTACGAACTCGGTCGGGTTGTAGTGCGGGTAGGTGGCCAGGGCCAGCACCGCACCGTTTTGCGGATCCTCGACCACCGCCGATCCGGCCGGGGCGGGAAAGGGCACGCCGTTATGGGTCGACTGCTTCGGCCGCAGCCAGCCCCTGCTCGAGGGCGGTCATGGCGTCCTCCTGCAGCCGACCGTCGATCGTCAACACCACGTTGTTGCCTTGCACCGGCGGGGTGGAGCTCAGGATGGAGAGCACCTCGCCGCTGGACGACACCTGAATCCGTTCGACCCCGGGCGAGCCCCGCAGGACCGACTCGTAGCTGGCCTCCACCCCTGTCAGCCCGATCTGGTCGTTGGGCAGGTAGCCCCGCGATTTCAGCTGCTGATACTGGCTCTGATCGATTTGGCCGACGTAGCCGACGATGTTGGCCGCGGCGGCACCCATGGGGCTGTAAGTGCGCACCGATTCGGTGGTGGCTGTGACTCCAGGGAAAAGGGCCAGGGTTTTCCTGGATATAGAGGATTTGCTGGGGCTGAGCGTCGGGCAGGACCGGAACGGGGGCGTACGGGCTGTACTGGAGGTTGTCCAGGGCGGTGTTGAGCTGGCCAGCTGTCATGCCGAGCAGGGGCGCCAGGCGGGCGACCATGGCCGGATTCTCATCGGCAACCTGACGGTAAACCTCGATGACCGGCTCGTTGACGTTGCCGACCAGGACCCGGCCGTCGCGATCGAGAATGTCGCCCCGCGGGGCTGGGGTATAGACCGCCTCCACCCCGTTGTCCGCCGCGACCGCTTGAGCCTTCGGGGCGTTGATCACCTGGAGAAACCACAACCTGGCGAAGAGCGCCGCGAACAGGCAGACGACAACTACCAGCAGGATCGTCAGCCGCATCTGCGAGGTCGCCTGAGGTGGACGAGTGGCTATGACTCATCCCTACCATTATCGGGTGGTCGTGTCAGGGCAGCCCCGGTCCGCCCCATGAGCCCGGCGCTCCTGCCCTGCCAGGATCCACGAGGAGGAACCCGTGACTTTCGTCATTGACGTGCCCACCCTCGAGGGCGCCGTCGTGCGGCTGGAACCGTTGTCGACCGGCCACGCCGTCGACCTGGCCGCGGCCGCCGAAGAGGACCGCAGCACGTACGGGTTCACGCTCGTACCCCGGGCGGAGGAGATCGATGCCTACCTCGCCGCCCACTTCCAGCGAGCCCGGGCCGGCTGGCTCATCCCCTTTGCCCAGGTCCGGCGCCGCGATGGGCGTGCCGTCGGCTGCACAGCCTTGTGGGATCCTCGCGCCTGGCCGGGGCGATCCGGGTTGTGTGCCGTCGAGATCGGGTGGACCTGGTTGGCGGCTTCGGCACAACGAACCAGCATCAACACCGAGGCCAAGCTCCTGCTCCTCGGCTACGCCTTCGAGTCCCTCGGGGTGGTCCGGGTCGACCTCAAGACCGACGCCCGCAACGAGCGATCCCGTCAGGCCATTCAGCGGCTGGGGGCCACGTTCGAAGGCGTCCTGCGCAGCTGGTCGGAGTCACATGTGCCGGGTGAGGCAGGCCTGCTCCGCGACTCCGCCATGTTTTCGGTCATCGCATCGGAATGGCCAGCCGTCAAGGCATCGTTGCAGAGCCGGCTACCCAGGTCTCCCGCCTAGCACGTCAGCTACGGCGGGCTCAGGCGGCCCGGGGCGCGCCGGCTCTGGCGATGGCTTCGGCGAGGGTCAGGGTCTCGAGCGACTCGATTGCCAGGTGGGCCGCCGACAGGTCGAGGTTGGCCGTGAGCCCATGAGGGACCACCACGGTGTACATGCCGGCCGCCACCGCGGCCGCGACGCCGGGTGGGGAGTCCTCCACCGCCACCGACCGGGTCGGGTCCGAACCCAGGAGCTCGCAGGCGACCCGGTACGACGTCGGGTTCGGCTTGGCCGGGATGGCGCCGCTGGCACAGACGACGCACGAGAAGAACTCGCGTATGCCCAATCGGGTCAGGTGCGCTTCCACCCACTCTGCCGGGGAGGACGACGCGATGCCGACGGGCACTGCCATTCGTCGGGCCTCTTCGAGCCAGGCTCGCACCCCGGGTCGGAGGTCGTGGCGGGCCTGCAGTTCGTCCCGGCGGCTCCGGCGGTGCTCTTGCAGGGCCGGATCCAGGGGGTGCGTCAACCGGCGTTCGAGTTCTGCCCACGGATCGAAGGTGGCCTCGGTGCCGATCACGGCTTGCCACTCCGCCAGCGACAGTTCGGTGCCGTGGGCGGACCACAGCTCCGCCCATGAGCGATAGATGGGTTCCTCGGTGTCGAGGATCGTCCCGTCGAAGTCCATGACCAGACCGTTGCCGCCCACCCCCTCAGCATGTCAACTGGAGCGCAGGTGGCGTTCGGACTTCGCCACGCCACACCCCTCCGGGCCGAAGTACGCTCGATTCCACCAGCCCGATTTCACATGACGGGCGCTGACCGCGGTGCAAGGGGGAAGTGGGTGATGTCCGTGAGCAACGGGTCGACCGACCGTCTGTCCGACGTCGACGTCGTGGTGGTGGGCGCAGGCTTCGCCGGCCTCTACCTCCTGTACCGTCTCCGCCACGGCGGCTTCTCGACCAGGGCGTTTGACGCGGCCGACGGCGTGGGCGGGACCTGGTACTGGAACCGGTATCCGGGGGCTCGCTGTGACGTTCCGACCACCGACTACACCTACAGCTTCGACCCCGACCTCGAGCGCGTCTGGGTGTGGTCCGAGAAGTACGCCACCCAACCCGAGATTCTCGCCTATCTGGAGCACGTCGCCGACCGCTACGACTTGCGTCGCGACATCGACTTTCGACCCGCGTCGAGTCGGCGGTGTGGGATGAGCCGGCTCGTCGTTGGCGGTTACGGACCGATCGCGGCGAGGAGTTGAGCTGCCAGTTCTACGTGATGGCAAGCGGCTGCCTGTCGGTGCCGAAGACGCCCGATATCGAGGGGGCCGGCCGGTTCGACGGCGACGTGTATTTCACCAGCAGCTGGCCCCACCAGGGCGTGGACTTCACCGGCCAGCGGGTCGCGGTGATCGGCACCGGTTCTTCGGGCATCCAGGCCATCCCCCTCATCGCGGCCCAGGCCAGCACAGGTGACGGTATTTCAGCGCACCCCGAACTTCTCGATTCCCGCTCACAATGGACCGGCCGCCGCGGCGCGCCTGGCAGCGCTGGACGCGGACCGGGCCGGCTATCGCGAGGCGGCCCGGTGGTCGCGAGCGGGGTTCCCAGCGAGGTGACCGACATCAGCGGGGTCACCGCGACGGAGGAGGTGCGCCGCAGCCGCTTCGAGTCGGCCTGGGAGTCGGGCGAGCTGTTCAAGATTCTCGGTGTGTTCAACGACCAGTTGTTCAACCCGGCGTCCAACCAGATCGTGGCGGACATGATCCGCGAGAAAATCCATACCATCGTGAATGATCCCGAGACAGCCGAGGCCCTTTGTCCCAAGGACCACCCCTTTGGAACCAAGCGACCGTGTCTGGATACCAACTATTACCGGACCTTCAATCTGCCCCATGTGCGGCTTATCGATCTGCGGACCCGTCCCATCGCCACCATCACGGAATCCGGCATCGACACCGTCGACGAGTCCATGGAGTTCGATACGGTTGTCTTCGCTACGGGCTTCGACGCCATGACGGGCCCCCTGGCGGCCGTCGACATCGTCGGCCGCGACGGAATCGCGCTCAAGGACAAATGGGCGGATGGCCCCTCGACGTATCTGGGCCTGACCACCGTCGGCTTCCCCAACCTGTTCATGATCACCGGACCCGGAAGTCCTTCGGTCCTGTCCAACATGATGGTGTCGATCGAACAGCACGTCGATTGGGTCGCGGATTGTGTGGACCAGCTTCGCGCCGGCGGTTTTGACACGATCGAGCCCACACCGGCGGCCGAATCAGGCTGGGACCGGCACGTCCAGGACTGCGGGAATATCACGCTGTATCCCACCGCCAACTCGTGGTATATGGGGTCCAACGTTCCGGGGAAGCCCCGGGTCTTTTTGCCCTATATTGGCGGAGTGGATGCCTATCGGGCCGCGTGCGATGAGGTCGTGGCCCGGGGCTACCTCGGTTTTGCCCTTTCCGGCCCGGGCCCCTCGCAGTGCAACGACGGTGTGATTCGTCGCCTCCAGCCCGACGTGGCGATGGTGCTCGAGGCGGTGGCGGCCCTGCAGCTGCCGCCCCTGGAGTCGATGTCGGTCGAGGACGCCCGGGCCTCGATGGTGGCGGCGACCGCGATACGGCCGCCCGGACCGGACGTCGGCGAGGTTGTCGATGGGGTGCTGGTCGGGGCCGCCGGCAAACTCGACTACCGGTTGTATCGGCCCGCATCGCCGGGTCCCCACCCGATGGTGGCCTATTTTCACGGCGGCGGGTGGGTGCTCGGCAGCCTCGACTCCGACGATCCCTTCTGCCGGGACCTGTGTGCCCGGTCTGACACCATCCTGGTGTCGGTGAATTACCGGCACGCTCCCGAGGACCGGTTTCCGGCTGCCGTCGACGATGCCTTCGCAGCCGTGCAGTGGATGGCCGCCAACGCAGTTGCCCTGGGCGGGATCCCCGGACAGCTGGCGGTCGCCGGATGGAGCGCGGGCGGCAATCTGGCCGCAGTCACCTGCCAGCTGGCCCGCGACGCGGCGGGACCGGAGATCCTCGGGCAATTGCTGCTGACGCCAGTGGTCGATGCGGACCTGACCCGACCTTCCTACCGCGACAACGGCGACGGCTACGTCCTTACTGCCCCGCTGATGGGTTGGTTCTGGGACCACTACGCCGATCCGACCACCCGCAGCGACCCCAGGGTGTCGCCGCTTGGCGGCAACCTCTCGAACCTTCCTCCCGCCGTCGTCGTGACGGCCGAGTTCGATCCGCTGCGAGACGAAGGGACTGCGTACGCCGAGGCGCTGGCGGCGGCCGGGGTTCCGGTTCGCCACGTCAAGGCCCGGGGCCAGGTGCACACGTCGGTGACGATGGTCGACGTGGTTCTTTCCGGAGCTCCGGTCCGGGCCCAGATGGCGAAGGCGCTCAAGGAGTTCTTCCCCGCCCCTGTGCGCGTCTAGGCAAACCGACCGCTCCTCGAGACGGCGGCGCCCACGCGCCGCAAGGAAGCCGCATCGGTTCCTGCAGGCGGCCCGCTCGCCGTTTCCCTGCGGCGGTGGCCTGAGTGCCCAGCGCCCTGTTCAAGGAAGCAGCTCGTTAGTGGATGCGGGTTTGGTGGGTCTGGTGCCGTCGTCGTCGCCTTCTCTTCCGCGTAGGTTGTTTTGCGGAGGGCGCTAACCTCCGGCAATGGGCAAATGGGCGGCGGCATTGGCGGCAGCGGCGCTGGTGGTGGGCGTGGCCACGGGGGTCCCATCCTCGGCGGCCCCGGCGGCCCCGGCGGCCCCGGCGGCCCCGGCGGCCCAGGCCCCGGCCGGATTCGGATCGGACTGGACTGTGTACCACCAGGATGGCATGGGCACGGGAGTGGATCCCTCCGGCACAAATCTCAATGGGGCCCAACGGGCGTGGACCGCGCCTCTCAACGGTCAGCTCTACGGCGAGCCGCTGGTCGAGGACGGCCGGGTCTTTGCCGCCACCGAGAACAACTGGGTATACGCCCTGGCCGCCAACACCGGCGCCATCATGTGGTCAACCCACGTCGGCACACCGGTGCCAAGCGGAGACCTGCCTTGCGGCGATATCTCGCCTTCGGTTGGGATCACCTCCACGCCGGTAATCGACCCCGCGCTGAACGAGATCTTCGTGGTGGCCGACGAGCTGACCGCCGGTCCCAATGCCTCGCACCATCTCGTCGGAATTGATCTGTTCACCGGTGAGGTGCTGCTCGACGAGCCGGTGGACCCGGCCGGGTCGCATCCCCTGTACCAGTTGCAGCGGCCGGGCCTCACCCTCGACGCCGGGCAGGTCATCATCGGTTACGGCGGCAACGATGGCGACTGCGAGAGTCCCGCCAACCCCTATCACGGTTGGCTGGTGGCGGCGCCAGAAGGCGGCGGCCCCATCCGAACCTTCGAGGTGGCGTCGAACCCGGGTGACTCCCAGGGCGCCATCTGGATGGGCGGGGCAGCACCGGTAGTCGACGGGACGGAAAACATCTGGGTGGCGACCGGCAACAGCGCCTTCACCTCGTCGGGGCTGGCCTATGACAACAGCGATGGTGTCATCGAGCTCGGCTCGAACCTGGTCCGGAAACAATTCTTCGCCCCTTCGGACTGGTTCCAGGACAACGGCCGCGATCTGGACCTCGGGTCTTCTGCGCCGGCGCTGACGGCCGACGGCCTCGCCCTTCAGGCCGGGAAATCGCAGACCGCCTATTCCATGTCCCAGGCATCGCTCGGCGGCGTGGGCGGTGGTCTGAGCCAGCTCGCCGGGTACTGCGGCAGCGATGTCGACGGGGGCAGCGCGGTCACGCCTGATTCCACCGGTGCGGTGGTGTACGCGCCCTGTGAACGCGGGGTGGAGGCAACCCAGGTTGACTCGTCCGGGGCCATCAGCAAGCTCTGGCAGCCATCGGTATCGAGCGGAGGCGCTCCAGGAGGTCCTCCCATCGTGGCCGGCGGATTGATCTGGACCATCGGCAACGGAAACCTCTACGGGCTCGCCCCCGGCTCCGGAGATGCGGTGCAGACGCTCCCACTCGGTTCGCAGGCCACCCATTTTCCCACCCCGTCCGTGGCCGATGGGTTACTCCTGGCCCCCACCGCCAGCGCGGTGGTTGCCTTCGACGGGCCGGCGGGCCTGCCGCCACCTCCGCCGCCCCCATCCTTCCGGATCTATCCGGGTTCGGCAGGAGACGTTTCGGTCGGCGCCGACGGCGCTACCTGGGTAATCGGCACCAACCCGGAGCCTGCCGGCTTCGGGATCTATCGCTGGGATGGAAGCGGCTGGGGTGCCGCGCCCGGTGCCGCCGTCACCATCGCGGTGGACTCGGCGGGCAACCCCTGGGTGACCAACTCGGCGGACCGGATCTACCACTGGACCGGCAGCGCGTGGATCCTTTACCCCGGGGGGGCCAGAGACATCGCCGTGGGAGCGCGCCGCGGGCTATGGGTGGTGGGCACCAACAGGCAAGCGGACGGTTATGGAATCTGGCATTGGAACGGCACCGGCTGGACGCCGGTGCCAGGGGCCGCGGTCAGCATCGCGGTGGACCCAGCCGGTAACCCCTGGGTCACCAACTCGCTCGACCAGATCTACCACTGGAACGGCGGGGTCTGGACCCTGTATCCGGGCGGCGGCAAAGATATTGCCATTGGTGCAGATGGCGCCCTCTGGGTTGTCGGCACCAACCCGCTGTCAGGCGGCGATGGGATCTGGCGCTTCAGCGGTACCGGCTGGGGCCCGGTGAACGTGGGCGCGATCAGCATCGCCGTCGACCCCGGCGGCAACCCCTGGCTGACCAACTCGGACGATCAGATCCTCTCCGAGTGAGGCGGCGCGGTGCTGGTCCCGGACAGAAGTGATCCCGGGGAATACTTCCCCGGGATCATCCTCCTGAGCGCGTCTGGAGTCAGGCCGACTAGCTGGTCAGGTCCGGCTGCTGGGTGATGGGAGCGTTGGGCGCGCTATGGGCCCCCGCCACGGAGTGGTCGGTCAACACGTTGGCCGCGACGGCGGCGTTCACCGGCACGGCGACGTTGGCGTTGATCAATGACATGGCGGCGCGCTCCGGCAGCGCCTCACCCGCCAGTTCGTCCAGCTCATCCCTGGAAATCGAACGATACTCACCCATAATCCCTCCTTGTGAGATATGACGCCGCCGGGCATCGACGACGACTGCAAAGGTTCTTCCCTTGCAGATGGCCGGTAAACACTCCCATCCGGTTCTGATGTTGCCCCTCGCCTCGCCGATGCCGGCCGCCGACCTCATGGCCGGATGAGGGGAGACAGGGTGGAGGGCACGGTCACCGGCGGCACTGTGGCAGGAGGGACGGTGACCGGCGGCACCGTGACGGGCGGGACGGTGACGTGAGGCAGAGTCACGGGAGGGACCGTGACGTGAGGCAGGGTGACGGGGGGGACGGTGACGTGAGGCAGGGTCACCGGGGGGACCGTGACGTGAGGCAGGGTCACCGGGGGGACCGTGACGGGCGGCAGGGTAACCGGGGACGGGGGAGCCGTGACCCCTGGCACGCGAGTGGGAGTTTGCTGGCCGCCGGGGCCGGCCGGCGCGGGCTGAATCTGTGGCTGCTGATTGGTCCGATCCCGCTGTTGCTGCTGTGCTCGCTGGAGTGCTGCCTGCTGGCTGTAGAGGGGGCCCGGGCCGCCGATCACGCTGAAGAGGGCGTGCAATCCTTCGCCTTCGGTGCCCCGCTCTCCGGGACCGATGGGTTGATAGTTGCGAGCGGGAATCCAGGTGAGAGCCAGGATGGTGACGGCGCCGGCCATGACGACGATGGCCAGGGTGCGCCGGAATGGCCGGCGACGAGTGGTTCGCCACCCCCAGGTCGTCAGTTTGCGAAATAGCTGGGCGATCATGAGCATCAGGCCGGTGATGGGGATAGCCAGGACGGCAATCTGAATGACGTCGGAGCTACCGTCGAGCACCCGTCCCCGGTGAAAAGAGTGTCCGGAAGCGCGGGTCAACTTTTCCGCCGAGTCCCACGCCGTGGCCAGGATGCGGGGTAAGTGGATGAGCACCATCAACAACTCCAGCAACAGGATCGGCACCACCACCAGGACCCAGGCGGTCACCGCTGCTCGCACCCAGCGCTTGAGGACCGTGACTCTGGGGTCGGGATCCCTCCAGAACTGCAGACCGCGCAGAATGGGTCCAATGCGAGCAAACAGGTCGGGCACCCCTGTCAGGTCCGAGACCACGTAGTACCCGTCCAGCCGAATAACGGGGAGAAGCTGGTGGGCGATCTCCATGTGCTCGATCACCACCAGCAGCACCAGCACCTCGAGGTTGCGGGTGAACAGGAAAAGGGCGGTCAGGGCCACGATGATGACCGCGTTGAGATAGACCCCGCCCAGATCGGTCCGCAGGCGGCCGCGACGGTTCAACCGGTAGGCGTCGCTCACGTCGGTGTAGAAAGCGGGCCAGGCCAGGTAGAGGCCGCACCCCATACGGCCCGGCTGGGCACCGCCGTAGCGGCAGGCGGCGGCGTGACCGGTCTCGTGCAGCGCCGCGCACACGACGATGGCGGCGAGCAGCGGCAGAAAGAGACCGGGATGGTAGATGATCTGACGCAGGGCCTGGGCGACACCGTGATCTACGAACAGCCACCAATCCCCGGCGACGAGGGCGACGAGGATGACGAGCAGCACGGGCGGGAGGAACAGGGGCTTGAAAGCGGCGCCCAGTCGCCCCGATGTCCGCTCTGATATAACCCCAAGTCGGTAACGGAAGGCGAGGAACGGGTCCGGCCGGGACAGTTGCGGACTCGTTCCGTCCGCGGCGGTCACCACACCCTGCGGTCGGAGTTTTTCCTCCACCAGAAAAGTCACGTCGTCCGGGGCGAGCTGCCGGTGGACCCGGTCGCTGACCTGCGAGGCGATGTCATTCACATGGCGCCGGCCGTCCATGGCAAGCAGCAACTCGTACAGCAGAGGCGGGAACTGAAGGATCTGGCCGTCCGGGCGCCGGACCAGGGAGGGCGGCTCTTTGAATCCGGAGTGTTCATATTCGCCGATCAACTCCACGCCCTCACTCAGACTGGGAGGCTGTTGATCGCGGCGAGCATCCTCCGCTGCGACGGCGCGCTCGTGGATCGTCACGGCCGCTTCGCCAGGAGCGACCGGGTTGCGACGGACTGCGGCCGCCGGGAGGTGTGCACCTTGTCGGCCTACCCGGCCTTCCGGCCGAGAAACATCTGCAGCCGTCTCACCGAAGATTGCGTGCAGTTTCGTGCCCGTCAGGGGAGTCGGGACAGGCGCAGTAGTCTGCGCAGCCATGGATTGTGTGCTTCGAAGCGCCACCCTGATCGATGGCACGGGTAGCGACCCGGGCCGCGCCGACATCACCATACGGGGCAGCCGCATCGGGGCAGTGGCGGCCAAAGCCGGTCGGGACGCGGAAACGGTCGATCTTGACGGTCTGACCGTGCTCCCCGGTCTCATCGACGCCCACACCCACTTCGGGATCGTGGCGCTGACGCCGGCCCACACCCCGCCGGCGGTCACTGCCGCCCGCATCTTCCGCAACTGCGAGCTGGCTCTGGATGCGGGCTTTACCACCGTGCGGGACACGGGTGGTATTGACGGCGGCGTGGCGGCGGCGGTGGAAATGGGGCTGGTCAGAGGACCGCGCATCCATCCGTCCGGTCCCCTGATTTGCCAGACGGGTGGGCACGGCGACGAGCGGAACCCGTTCTCCCTTTATCCGCATCAGCACGACGAGGGCATTCCGGGACTGGTGCAGCTGTCGCTCCCTTGCGATGGCCCGGATGAGGTGCGCCTCGCCGCCCGCTCGGTCCTGCGCCGAGGAGCGACCCAGGTGAAGGTGTGCGTCAGCGGTGGGGTCATGTCGTTTACCGATCGCGTAGAGGACGCCCAGTTCACGGTCGAAGAGCTCATGGCCGCGGTCCAGGAGGCTGACGCTCGAGACACGTACGTGACGGCCCATGCCCACAACGTGCGAGGCATCCTGAACGGTTTGGCTGCCGGCGTGTCGTGCTTCGAGCACGGGACTTACCTGGACGAGGAGACGGCGGCAGCCATGTCGGCCGCCGGCGCCTACCTCGTCCCCACCTTCGCCGTGATGCGCATTTTCTCGCAACAGGCTGAAGCCTGGGGTATCCCCGACAGCTTCCTCCCCCGCATCGCCGGGATGGAGGAGGCTATGAGCCGGGCCCTCAAACTCGCCCGGGATGCGGGGATCGTGATCGGATCTGGCTCCGACATCCTGGGGCCGGAACAAAACCGGCGCGGGCTGGAGCTGGTCATCCGGTCCCAGCTTGGGGATCCGATGGAGGCCATCGTGTCCGCCACGTCGGTCAACGCCCGGATTATCCGGAAAGGCCATGAGCTGGGAACGGTGGAGCCCGGCAAGCGGGCCGATCTGGTGGCGGTGGATTTCGATCCGCTGACCCATCCGGACGGCTTCGACGAGCCCAACCGGGTGCGCCTCGTCGTCAAGGACGGGGTCATCGTCAAGGACACCCGTTAGGCGTCTCCGCACCTACACGTTCACCGCCCGGGCCAGGTCGACCGACGCTCCGGATGGGCCGGATCGGGCTGCGGCGGGGCGGGCGCCACGGACCGCGAGGGCCACCATCGCTCCCAGCAAGGAGAAACCGGCCGCCGCGGCCAGCGCAGGCTGGTAGCCCTGGGTAACGGAGGCCGGGCTGGCCAGGCTCCCATTGGAGTTGAATACGGCCGTGACAGTGGCAATACCGAACACGGCTCCAAACTGGCGGAGGGTATTCAAGATGGCGGAAGCTTTTCCGAGTGCCTCCGGGGGCACGGCGTTGAGGGCGGCGGCGGAGGAGGTCGGGATCGCCATGGACACCCCCACGCCGGCCACGACGAAGGGTGCAATATACGCCGGGTAATGGGCGTGGGTGCCGGCCAGGGCCACGAGCCACGCCAACCCGGCCCCTTGCATGAGCAGCCCCGGCACCATCAGAACCCGGGCGCCCACCCGATCGGATACGGCTCCGGCGATGGGGGCGACGATTAGCGGCGTGGCCGTCCACGGCAGGAATCGCAGGCCGGTGCCCAGTGGTGAGTAACCGAGGCCGAACTGGAAGAACTCGCTCGTCAAAAACGCGGCCGAATAGACGGCCGCGGCCAGCAAGAACGTGGCTGTCACGGCGGCCGAGAAGGAGCGCACCCGGAACAGCCCGAGAGGGATCATGGGTTCGGGTACGCGGGCTTCCCAGGCGAGGAACCCGGTGACCGCCGCCGCGCCCACCAGCAGCGCCGCCACGACCTGACTATCGCCCCACCCTTTCTGCGATCCGGTGACGAGCGCCCAGATGAGGGCAGCGGCGCCGGCAGAGACCAGCACGAGGCCGGGAATGTCCAGCCGCACCCGGGCGCCCCGGCTCTCGGGCAGGCACAACCGGGCACCGATGACCGCGGCGATCCCGACCGGAACGTTCACCCAGAACACCCAGTGCCAGGAGAGGCCCTGGGTGACCGCGCCGCCGATCAGTGGGCCGGCGGCCACGCCCAGGCCGGATATGCCGCCCCAGATGCCGATGATGGCGCCCCGGCGCTCGGCGGGGAAGGCAGCCGTGAGGATCGTCAGGCTGAGCGGGGTGATGATGGCTGCCCCCAGACCCTGCACCGCCCGGCAGGCAATCAGGAGTCCGATGCTGGGTGCCAGGGCACAAGCGGCTGATGCCACCGTGAAAAGGGCCAGCCCGGACACGTAGACCCGCCGGCGGCCGAGCCGGTCACCGAGGGCCGCGGCGGTGATGATCCCGGCTCCGAAAGCCATGTTGTAAGCGTTGACGGTCCATTGCAGGGTGCCCAGGTTGCCCCCGAGCGAACGGTGGATCGAGGGGAGAGCGGTGACCACGACCAGGGCGTCCAGGACCACCATGAAGAAGGCGACGGCTGTCAGCAACACCGTCAGGATCTCGGTCGACTGGCGACGGGCCGTTTGTTGAGCGGTGAGCATCAGAGCCTCTCCTGTCTCGAGCCTCCGGACCAGCCGGACGCGTTCAGAGCCGGATTCGTACAGAGGAGGTAGACACCGGACTCGCCCGCAAGTGGGCGCGCCCAGTTCGGCCCTCGGGCGGTGTCGATAGAGAATGAGGGAAAGGACGCACGGAGTGGAAAGGTGTAGCCGTGGAGTCAGAGCTGATCGACCGGGCCCGGACCGGAGACCAGGCCGCCTTCGAGCATCTGGTGGCGCCGTACCGCCGGGAGCTGCACCTGCACTGCTACCGGATCCTGGGGTCAGTGGCTGACGCCGAAGACGCCATGCAGGAGACGCTGCTCGCCGCCTGGCGCGGCCTGTCCGGCTTCGAGGGGCGGGCCTCGATGAGAACCTGGCTCTACCGCATCGCCACGACCCGCTCGCTCAACCTGCTTCGATCCGCGAGCCGTCGCCCCGCCGCCAGCCTGGCGCCAGACGTGCACCCGCCGGAGCCCACCCGCCTCGGACAGGTCGTTTGGTTGGAACCCTACCCCGACGTCCTGCTCGACGAGCTCCCCGACCCGGCGGTGGGGCCGGAGGGTCGCTATGAAGCGAGGGAAGCGGTGTCGCTGGCGTTCATCACCGCCTTGCAGCTGCTGCCGCCGCGCCAGCGCGCCGTTCTGATCCTCCGTGACGTGCTCGACTTCCCTGCCAGCGAGGTGGCCGCCATCCTGGATACGACCGAGCAGTCGGTGACGAGCGCCCTCAAGCGGGCCCGGTCAGCCGTCGCCCGGGAGTTGCCGGGGTCCGGGGCGGCGCCGGCGCCGCCGAACTCGCCAGAGGAGCAGGAGCTGGTCGACCAGCTCATCCAGGCCTTCGAAGCCGCCGACGTTGACGGCATCGTGGCATTGATGACCGAGGACGCCTGGTTGCGTATGCCGCCCGCCCCCCTCGAGTACCGGGGCCGCGACCTGACCGCCCGTTTTTTTGCCGCCGTCGCCTTCCGGCAGGGTTGGCGATACCGGCTGGTACCGACCCGCGCCAACGGCCAGCCCGCCCTGGGGTTGTACCGGATCGATCCGGTGACCGGCCTGGCTCGCGCCTTTGGAGTGCTCGTTATCACGCTCGCCGGCAATCGCATCAGCGCCATCACGCGCTTTGACAATGCCGTGCTGGGCGGCTTCGGTTTGCCCCGCATGCTGACCGACTGATCGGGCCAGCTCCACCCGGTGCAGGGGTGGCGGTGGCTGCCGCTTTGATCTGCCGCGGTGCCTCTCCGGTCCGCCAGGACCCCACGGCATTTCGTCGCCCCGGAGTGGCCGCCAGGTCGTACCAACGCTGTTGCAAATCGTGCCCTTTTTGGCGTTTCCTATTGCAAAAAGTGCCCGGTTAGAGGGGCCGATGCAACAGAGAAGCAAACGGAAGCCGGTCCGGCCCATCGGGTGTTGTGGTGCGCAAACCAAGAGCCGCCCAGGAATCACAAACGAAGCGGGGCGCGTTGGCTACAGTTCCAGCTGGGATACCCCTGCACCTTCGAGGCGGTCGACCACCTGGGGCCGTTTGGCGACCACCAGCAGAAGGTCGATCGCGCTTCCTCGAACTTCCGGTCCGCGGCCGCTGTGCCAGTCTGCGTCGGTTGCCACCAGGCAGACGCGTTGATGGGGGACGGCGTGAAATAGCCGACGGCCCCACGCCTTATAGGTTTCGAGCACCACGAGCACGTCGTGCCGCGGTGGGTCGGGGATGATGCCGGCGGGGCGCAAGGCGTCGGCGCTGTGGACGAGCAGGTCGCCGAGACCCAGCTCGGATGGCATGCCAATCACGTGCGAGTGCCTGCCGGCGGCCTTACGGAGGCGTTCAGCCAGCTCGGGTACTGGTTGGTCTCCCAGCGTTCTGGCGATTCGTTCCAGGGCGCGATCCGGCCGGGCTCCGTGACGCATGATCTGCCAGAACATCGAGACCTGTGTGGACTCCGCGGTGTGCACGAGGTGGCCGAGCACGTCCCGGACCCGCCAGCCCGCGCACCAGGACGGGAGATCCCACTGATCCGGGGGCAGCCTGGCAATGTCGTCAGCGAAGTTAAGGCGAAGCCGGCGAATTTCGTCGCGGACGTCCATACCGGCAGTGTCCATGGCCGTCAGTCCGTCCGGGTGCGCCGTGTCGTGGCACCGGCCATCACAGTCGCCGATTCTATCTACCAGGCTCTCGATGCTCCTCACCGAAGCGCTGCGTTCTCACATGGGCGTGACCTCGCGAGTGCCACCTGTGACCGGTACCGCTCCGGCGAGCGTGGCACACGCCCCGACCCACGGCTCTGTCCGTATTCGGGAAGTTCTCCTCCGGGTGTCGATTCAGGCCCGACCCGTTCGACGGTCTGCCAGAGTGAGGCGAGAGCCGCCCACCCGGAAGAGAAACGGAGCAGACCAATGCGATTCCTCGGGTACACCCTGGCGAACGAGGCGGAGACGCCAACCGAGCCGGCCTCCCCGGATCTGTACGAGAAAATGGGCGCGTTCGTCGAAGAGGCCACCAAGGCCGGTGTCATTGTCGCCACCGGTGGCATCGCCCCCACATCTGAAGGGGCCCGGATCAGTCTGAAGAACGGCGAGTACTCGGTCGTCGACGGGCCCTTCGCCGAGGCCAAGGAGCTGGTGGGCGGCTGGGCGCTCATGGAGTGCCGCGACCTGCCCGAGGCAGTGGAGTGGTCCAAGCGCTTCCTCGCCATTCTGGGCGAGGGCGAGGTGCGTGTCCGCCCCGTCTCCGGCTGAATCGGGGGCGGCTCATCTCGTGACTGGCCCACGACGCGGTGGTTGAATCGGTGGCGTGCCGGCCACTGATTCAACCGCCGCGATCGAAAGCGCGTACCGGGTCGAGTTCCCCCGGGTGGTCGCGGTGCTGGCCGGATTCACCGGCGATATCGCTCTGGCGGAGGACCTGGCTCAGGACGCCCTGGCCGACGCCCTGCGCCAATGGCCCCGTGACGGTACCCCGAGCAACCCCGGGGCCTGGCTCACCGCAGTGGGGAAGCGCAAGGCCATCGACGCCTTCCGTCGCGACCGCACCCGGGCGGCCAAGTACGCCCAGATCGGACGGGAGTTGCAGGCTCATTCGGCCCTCGGTGACCGGGACGACGCCATGCTCGACCCGGTGTCGAGTGAGGAGATCGACGACGACCGTATCCGTCTGATCTTCGTCGCCTGCCACCCCGTTCTGGCGCTGCCCGCCCGGGTGGCACTGACTCTGCGTCTGGTCGGTGGGCTTACGGTCGCCGAAATCGCCCGGGCCTATGTCGTCCCCGAGGCCACGATCGCGCAGCGCATTGTGCGGGCCAAGAAGGCCATCGCCCGGGCCGGTGTCCCCTTCGAGGTCCCCGTCGGGGAGGATCGCTTGTCCCGCCTGGGGGCCGTGCTCGAGGTCATCTATCTCATCTTCAACGAGGGCTACTCGGCCACCTCGGGTGACAGCTGGGTGCGCCCGGAGATCTGCGGCGAGGCGCTACGTCTCGGCCGCGTGCTCGCGGCCCTCCTGCCTGACGAGGCCGAGGGACACGGCCTCGTTGCCCTGCTGGAGTTCCAGTCATCCCGCCTGGGCGCCCGCGTCGGACCAACCGGTGCGCCCGTGCTGCTGCTCGACCAGGACCGCCGCACGTGGGACCGACTCCACATCGGACGGGGTGAGGCCGCGCTGGCCCGCGCCGACGAGCTTGCCGCCATCAGGGGCCCGTATACCCTGCAAGCCGCCATCGCGGCCTGCCACGCCCGCTCCTTCCGGCCCGAGGAAACCGACTGGGACCAGCTCGTCGCCCTGTACACCGCACTCGCCCGCGTCACACCTTCGCCGATCGTCGAGTTGAACCGCGCCGTCGCGGTCTCGCGGGCCTCGGGACCGAACCAGGCCCTCGCTCTGGTAGACCTCCTGGTCGCCACCGGCACCCTTGAGCGCTACCACCTCCTGTACAGCGTGCGTGGCGACCTGCTCGACCGGCTGGGCCGCTACAGTGAGGCCGCGTCCGAGTTCGACCGGGCCGCGGCCCTGACCACCAACGGCCAGGAGCGCACCTTGCTGGCCGAGCGCGCCCGGACGATCCGTTCCATCGGCGCGGCCGGCTCCGGAGAGAATTGATGGGGTCCAGAGCGGAACCGCAAATGCCCCGGATGGTGCTGGGGGTCCTCGAACCGCGAGGCTTGACGGAGCGAGGCAGGATGTGACCTGTCCCCGGAACATCGCAAAATGTGAAATCCTGACCGCCTTCGGTGCGGTAGCCACCCATGGGGGTTGAGATGCCGTGGTTTCCCGACTTCGCCAACGCTGTTGAGCTGGCCCGCAGGCAGACCCGTGCCGCCGGTCTGGCCGATCCAGTGACCCAGTACTTCGACGCACTGAACAAGGGTGACACTCAGCCCCTGGAGGCGGTGTGGCCCGGGGAGGTGGTGATCTACGATCCACGCGCCGGGGAGATCCGTGGCCACAGGCAGTTGCGGCGATTCGTCCGCCAGAATCAAACCTGGCTGGCGGGGCGCCAGGCCCGTATTGAAACCGTCGCCTCGACCGTCTCCGGCGGCCGGGCCGTGGTGGAGCTGCTGGCCCACCTGGCTGGCGACGGTACCCCGTCGGCCTGGCCCATCGCGGTCGTTGCCGAATCCCCTGCTGACCGGTCCGTAGTATTCCGCACGTACTGCAGCCAATGGCCAGTCGACGGAAAGCGCCACCTCAGGCCGCCAATACTCGGGACGGGAGACGCCCACCCGGGTGATGTGGTCGGCCGCTACCAGGCTGCTCTCGACCTGGGCGACACCGACGCCATCGTGGATACCTTTGTTCCGGACGGGTATTTTTGCGAACCAATCGGGCCCCACTCCATCCACCGCGGCATCGGTGACCTCCGCTCGTTCTTCGCCAAGTGCTTCAGTGCAGGTGGCGGCGTCGGGCTCCAGCACTGCACGGTGACCGATGACGGGGTGCGCTGCGCCCTGGAATACAACTGCGTCCGTTGGGGTAACCGCGACCTGCCGGCCCAGGCAGGGATTGGCGTTTACGAGCGGAGCCCGGACGGCCTCCTGGCTGCGGTCCGGATCTATGACGACGTCGAACCACCCTTCGAGCACTGGTGAGTCCCGGAGCCGGGGTCCGGCCCCGGGCGGCCAGTGGAGAGGCGGCCCAGCAGGTCGGATCTCGACCCTCGTCTGAGCAGGTCGACGACGAGTTACAGATTTCGATGCGGACGTCAGGCGGCGGTCGGGATGCACACTGTGATGGCGATAACATCCCCCCGTCGGTGGTCAGGACGACTGCGAGTCCGCCGCGAAGGTCGGGCCCTGAGACGACGAAAGAGGTGGTGATCCGTGCGATCGGATATCAGACCCGGCGGCATCTTTCCTGACTACTCCCTCCCGGATCACACCAACACGGTGCGCAAGCTCAGCGAGTTGCAGGGCGACGACCCGCTGGTCCTCACCCTGGCGCGGGGCAATTACTGTCCGAAGGAGCACCAGCAGCACCTCGAGATCGCCGCCAACTATCCCAAGGTCGCCGTCGCCTACACCCAGATCGTCACCATCACCACCGACGATCACCACTCGACACAGGAGTTCCGGGCCTCAGTCGGCGCCCAATGGACGTTCCTCTCCGATCCCGGGCGGACGGTTCAGAAGGATCTCGACATCCAGGAATACACCGACCCCGAGCACGACCCGATGATCCCCCACACCCTGGTGCTCAAGCCGGGCCTGGTGGTTCACAGTCTCTACAACGGCTACTGGTTCTGGGGGCGCCCGTCGTTCGACGACCTGTGGCACGACTTGCGCGCCGCGTCGAGCGAGATCCGCCCCGACTGGGACCTGAGCAAGCCGGGGTTGCGCGAGGCCTGGGACGCCGCCGATTACTCTCCCTTTCACGGATGGGATAAGCGGGCTGAGTCGATGCCAACGTCATATGAGTCGTAGCTGACTGTGGATCGGCCCCGGCTCGGGGCCAGAGAGGTCCAGGCTGGTTGCTCGCCCGGCGAGCCTGGGGGGGAGCGGCAAGCGTCCCGCGTCTGTCGGGGGTGACGACCTGCGCAGTGCCGACTGAAACCCCTGGTCAGGGCGGCTTTTCTGAGTGGTCGGAACCGGTGTCGATCCGGTGACCTCGCGGTTTTCAGCCGCGCGCTCTACCAGCTGAGCTATCCGACCGCGGACCTGACGGGATTTGAACCCGCGTCCTCCGGCTTGACAGGCCGGCGTGCACTCCAAACTGCACCACAGGTCCTTGTGACGCGACCGAGGATGCTAGCGCGCCCGGGCCAGGGCCGTTCGGCCCCCGTTCTGCCGCCTAGGCCGGCTTCTCCTTCCGGCGGCGCCGGCTGCGGAAGAACACCGGGTCGTACTTGGCATCAACGACCCGTTCTTTCATCGGGATAATCGCGTTATCAGTGATCTTGATGCCTTCCGGGCATACTTCGGTGCAGCACTTGGTGATGTTGCACAGCCCGAGTCCGCCTTCGTCCTGGGCGAATGCCTTCCGATCGACCCCATCGTTGGGGTGCATGTCAAGCTCGGCGAAGCGGATGAAGAAGCGGGGCCCGGCGAAGGCGGTCTTGTTGCCCTCGTGGTCCCGGATGGCGTGGCAGGTGTTCTGGCACAAGAAGCACTCGATGCACTTGCGGAACTCCTGCGAGCGTTCCACGTCGATCTGCTGCATCCGGAACGGGGCCTGGGGCTGCTCGTCGCTCGGAGTGAAGGCGGGCACCTCGGCGGCCTTGACGTAGTTGAAGCTCACGTCGGTGACCAGATCCCGGATGACCGGGAAGGTGCGCAGGGGAGTGATGGTGATCGGCTCACCTTCGGGGAAGGTCGAGAGGCGAGCCAGGCACATGAGGCGCGGCCGCCCGTTGACCTCCGCTGAGCACGAACCGCACTTGCCGGCCTTGCAGTTCCAGCGGACGGCGAGGTCGCCCGACTCGAGGGCCTGGACGTGGTGGACCGCGTCGAGGACGACCTCGCCTTCGTCAACCGGGACGGTGTAGTCGACGAGGTCGCCGCCCGAGGAATCGCCTCGCCAGATCTGCAGTTTCAGGTCGTAGGTCACGTCAGTGCTGTTCCTCCAGAAGGGCAGCCAGTTCGGGCGGGGGTTGGGGCAACGGCTGGTGGCGGACGCTGACATGCTGTCCGTCCAGCGACTCGACGATGACGTTGCGCTTGCCCCAGAAGTCGTAGTCGGTCATCGGGTAGTCGTCGCGGGTGTGGCCGCCCCGGCTCTCCGTGCGCTCGAGAGCGGCTCGGGTCACGGCTTCTGAGACGAGCAGCATGTTGGCGAGGTCAAGGGAGAGGTGCCAGCCCGGGTTGTACTGCCGGTGACCCTCGACCGAGAGCTGGGCGATCCTGGCTCGCAGGTCGGCGATCTGATCGAGAGCCGCCTTCAGCTCGGATTCGGTGCGGATGATCCCGACCAGGTCCTGCATGACGTTCTGGAGGTTCTGGTGCACCGAGTACGGGTTCTCGCCGCCGTCGATTTCAAACGGGGCCACCGCGGCCCGGGAGGCGGCCTCCACGTCGGCCTCCACCACGCTCGGGCGCGATCCGGTGACGTTGGCGGCATATTTGGCCGCGTACTCGCCGGCTCGTTTGCCGAACACCAGCAGATCGCTGAGGGAGTTGCCGCCCAGCCGGTTGGAGCCATGCATGCCTCCGGCCACCTCGCCGGCCGCGTACAGGCCGGGGACCGTCGAGGATTCGGTGTCCGGGTCGACCTCGACCCCTCCCATCACGTAATGGCAGGTCGGCCCGATCTCCATGGGCTCCTTGGTGATATCGACCTCGGCCAGCTCCATGAACTGGTGGTACATGGAGGGGAGCCGCTTCTTGATGTACTCCGGCGTGCGCCGGCTGGCAATATCGAGAAACACTCCGCCGTGCGGTGAGGCCCGTCCGGCCTTGATCTCGCTGTTGATGGCCCGGGCCACCTCGTCGCGAGGGAGCAGCTCCGGTGGCCGGCGGTTGTTGCGCTTGTCGTCGTACCAGCGGTCCGCTTCTGCCTCGGTGTCCGCGGTCTCGGCCTTGAAGAACTCGGGGATGTAATCAAACATGAAGCGGCGGCCTTCGGAGTTGCGCAGGACGCCACCGTCGCCGCGCACCGACTCCGTCACGAGCAGCCCTCGCACCGACGGCGGCCACACCATGCCGGTGGGGTGGAACTGCACGAACTCCATGTTGACCAGGGTGGCTCCCGCTCGCAGGGCCAGAGCCAGCCCGTCGCCCGTGTACTCCCAGGAGTTGGACGTCACCTTCCAGGACTTCCCGATGCCGCCCGTCGCCAGGATCACCGCGGGCGCCTCGAAGACCACAAACCGGCCCGATTCGCGCCAGTATCCAAACGCCCCGGCGATGCGGCCGCCGCTCGCCCCTAGGCCGCTCGGGTCGGTCACCGAGGCGCCTTCCTTGAGCAGCCGGGTGATGGTGAACTCCATGAACACGTCGATTCCGAGGCTCACCGTCCGCTGTTGCAGGGTGCGGATCATCTCCAGGCCGGTCCGGTCCCCGACGTGCGCCAGTCGGGCGTAGCGGTGGCCGCCGAAATCGCGCTGGCTGATGAGACCCTCGGCGGTGCGATCGAAAAGGGCGCCCCACTGTTCCAGCTCGTACACCCGCTCAGGTGCCTCTTTGGCGTGCAGTTCCGCCATCCGCCAGTGGTTGAGCAGCTTGCCGCCCCGCATGGTGTCGCGGAAATGGACCTGCCAGTTGTCCTCCGGATACAGGTTGCCCATGGCCGCGGCGATGCCGCCCTCCGCCATGACGGTGTGAGCCTTCCCGAGCAGGCTCTTGCAGATCACGGCCGTCTTGGCCCCGGCGTCGTGGGCCGCGATGGCCGCCCGTAGCCCGGCTCCGCCCGCCCCGATGACGATGACGTCGTAGTGGTGGTGTTCGTATTCGCTCATGGAGACTGCCTTCCGATTGAGAGAACCTGGCCCGTCAGAAGAATCTGGGATCGGTGATCCACCCGGAGGCGACCAGGCGGATGTACAGGTCGGTGAGAGCGACGAAGATGAGGCTGGCCCAGGCGATCTGCATGTGCTTGGCGTTGAGCCTGGAGACGACGCCCCAGGCTTTGTAGCGGACGGGATGCCTGGAGAAGTGCTTGAGTCGCCCGCCGATGATGTGCCGGCAGGAATGGCAGGACAGGGAGTACGACCACAGGAAGACGGCGTTGACCACCAGCATCACCGTGCCGAAGCCCATGTGACCCCACTGGCCCTCGTGGTTGCGGAACGCCACGATGGCGTCATAGCTGAGGATGACATTGAGGATCAGGCCGAAGTAGAAGAAGTAGCGGTGGACGTTCTGCAGGATCAGCGGGAAGCGGGTCTCGCCGCTGTAGCCGGCATGGGGTTCGCCGACGGCGCAGGCGGGCGGCGAGAGCCAGATGGACCGGTAGTAAGCCCGGCGGTAGTAGTAGCAGGTGAGCCGGAACCCGAGCGGGAAAATCAGAATCAGCAGGGCCGGCGAGATCGCCCACCACGGCCCGAAGATGCCCACGTAGGGGGCGCCGGACTTGGCGCACTGGGTGGCGATGCAAGGGGAGTAGAAGGGAGAGATGTACGGCTTCCAGTAGTAGTTGCCGTCCTGGAACGCGGCCCAGGTGGCGTAGACCACGAACGCCAGGAGCACGACGGCGGTGATGCCGGGGTACAGCCACCAGCGGTCCTTTCGCAAGGTCCGCTCGGGGATGTCGGCGCGGGCGCCAGCTCCCGGCTCTCTGGGTGGTGCCGGTGCGACTGGAGCAGCCATGTAGTCCTCTCGAATCTCATCGGATTGAGCAGATTCACCGTACGACCACTGGCCCTACAGGTAAAGGATCGTTTTCCTCTGGTCACGATAGGCGTAAGCTATGGCAGTGCAGCTGCAGCAGCTTCGGTACGTGGTGTGCGTGGCCGAGGAAGGCCGGTTCACCCGCGCCGCGGCTCGGCTGCACGTGGCCCAGCCTTCGGTCAGCAGCGCGGTGGCGGCCCTGGAACACGAGCTGGGGGCTCCCCTCTTCCACCGGGCCCGACACGAGGTGGTGTTGACCGGCGCGGGCGAGGCCTTCCTGCCCTGGGCCCGCCAGGTCCTCGCCGACTGTGACGCCGGGGCGGCCGCGGTCCGCGACCTCCTGGGCTTGCAGCGAGGGCGGCTGGCCCTGGGGGCGACGCCCAGTCTGACGACAAACTTGCTGCCCTCCGTGCTGGCAGCGTTCCATGCCGGACATCCCGCCCTGGAGCTGAGCGTATTCGAGGCGGGATCGCAAGACCTGGTTCGCCGGCTGGAGGCAGGGGAGATCGACCTGGCCGTGATCATCCTGCCCGTTGACCGTCCCTGGCTGACCACGGCCGCGCTGCTGGAGGAGGAGCTGGTGCTGGCGGTGGACGCCGGACACCCACTGGCCGGCAAGCGCAGCATCCGGGTGGCGGAGCTTGAGCAGGTGCCGTTGGTGATGTTCAAAGATGGCTACGACCTGCGGGAGGCGACCATCGAGGCCTGCCGCCGGGCTGGCTTTGCGCCCCTCCTCGCCATGTCGGGCCTGGAAATGGACGGGGCCCTGGCCCTGGTGCGGGCCGGTGTGGCCGGGGCCGTCGTGCCCGAGTCGGTGGTGCCGCCCGACGGGCCGCTGCGGGCTGTTCGCTTTCGGGGCGGGACTCTCCGGCGCACGATTGGCCTGGCGTCGCGCCGGGACCGGCCCCTTTCACCTGCTGCCAACGCCTTCGTGACGGCGCTCAGTCGACATCTGGCTGGTTCCCGGGTCGAGGACTGAGCTGCCTGGCGGCCGCTCCGGGCCGACTGACGCTGGGCGCTGTGCGGCCGCTCCGGGCCGGCTGAGCTGACTGGCGGCCGAGCTCGCGCGGCCGACATGCAATGGTGGGCCGGGCGCCCCGACCTACACTGACGGCTTGCTGTGACCGAAGCACAACGCAGGCGGCGGCGCCGCCGGCCAGCAGCACCGCCCCTCAGCATCGTCGCCGCCGTCCGCATCCGGGATTCCGACCCGATATCGAGGGTCTGCGGGCCGTCGCCGTGCTCGCCGTCGTCTTCTACCACGCCAACGTCGGCTTTCTCTCGGGCGGATTCGTCGGCGTCGACGTGTTCTTTGTGATCTCCGGATTCCTGATCACCCGGCTGCTATGGCGCGAGGTGGACGGTCGAAGACGGCTGTCCTTCGCCGGCGTTCTACGCCCGGCGGGCCCGCCGGATCCTGCCGGCGGCCATGCTGGTGCTGGTCGTAACGATGATCGCCTCGCTGCGGCTGCTGCCGCCGCTGCAGATGCGCTCGGTCTGGAAGGACGGCCTGTAGACCGCCCTCTACGTCGGCAACTACCGCTTCGCTGCCACCAAGACCAACTACCTGGCCGCCTCGACCCCCTCCCCGTTCCAGCATTACTGGTCGCTCGGCGTCGAGGAGCAGTTCTACCTGGTCTGGCCCCTGCTGCTGGTGGTGACCTCCATGGTGTGGTGGTGGCGTCGTCCATCGCGGTCGACCACCTTCGCCGACCCTGGCCGCGGCCAGCGCCGGCTCGCTGGTGCTGTCGCTGTGGTTGACCCACGCCAACGAGCCGGTGGCCTTCTTCTCACTGCCCACCCGGGCGTGGGAGCTCGGCGTCGGCGGCCTGATCGCCCTGGGCGAGCCTGAGCTCAAGCGCATCCCTGCAGGTGTTTGCCGCTGTCCTGGGCTGGGCCGGGCTGCTCGGAATCGTGGTGGCGTGCGTGGCCTACGGCGCCAGCACGCCGTATCCGGGCCGGGCCGCCCTGCTCCCCGTGCTCGGCGCCGGGGCCGTGGTGGTGTCGGGAATCGCCCATCCGGCGAACGGCCCGATCCTGTTCCTGGGCCGGGCCGGTGATGCGGGCGATCGGTCGCATTTCCTACTCCTGGTACCTGTGGCACTACCCGGTGCTGATCCTGGCCCCGTTCGTGCTCGGCCACGCCCTGGCGGAATGGCAGGGCGTGGGGCTGGCGTGCCTGAGCGGTCTGGTTGCCGTCGTGAGTTCCGCTTTGTCGAGAATCCGTTCCGGCAATCGTCGTGGCTGTCGGCCACGTCCCGGCGGAGCATAGGCGCCGGCCTCAGCCTGACCGCCACCGGGGTGATCGTTTGTCTTCTGTGCGCCGCCGCCATCCCTTCCGTGTCCGGCCACGGTCAGGCGCCGGTGGCGGCCATCCACGTGCCCGCCAGCACCCCGACGCCTGCCGCGGCCGCTCCCTCGGGCAGCCGGTCGCCGGCCACCACGGCCGATCCCGACCGCCGCCGCCCTGGATTCGGCCCAATCCCAGGTGGAAGCCGCCGTGGCCCGCTCTGCCCCGGTCACCGCTGTCCCTGCCAACCTGGATCCCCCCCTCTCCGAGTGCCTCGGCCAGTGAGGCGGCTCCCCTGGTCGACGGATGCCTCCTTTCGTACCCGGCCACATCCCAACCGCCGTGTCTCTTCGGCGATACCACGGCGACCAGGTCGATCGTGCTCTTCGGTGACTCACACGCCGCCATGTGGTTCCCGGCGGTAGATGCCTACGCCAATGCCGACGGCTACCGGCTGTACGTGTGGACCAAGGCCACCTGTCCGCCGGTCGACATCTCCTTTTTCAGTCCGGCTCTGGGCCGAACCTTCACGGAGTGCACCGAGTGGCGTGACAACGCCCTGGCCCAGATGGCGTCCCTCCACCCGGCCCTGGTCGTGTTCGGTATCGCCCCGAACTATGACGCCGCCTACGACATCGTGCAGAACGGCCCGGCCTGGTTGTCCGGACTCGGCCAGATCATTACCACCGTCCGGACCGACGGCTCCCAGGTCCTGGTCATGGGCTCAGCCCCGTCGCCGCCCGAGGACATTCCCGGACTGTCTGTCCGCAAACCTCGACCAGGTCACGGCCTGCAATTTCTCCCGGATCGGGCATCGCATCTCCGGTGGCGGGCTGGACGGCATCGACGGGCCCGGCGCCACTGCCGAGGCCGCTACGGTGCACCAAGCGGGCGGCACCTACGTCGATGTGGCCCCGTGGTTCTGCACCGCAAGCGTCTGTTTGACGGTGGTCGACAATCTGCTGGTGTATCGGGACAACAGCCACATCACCGTCACCTACGCCACCTACCTGGCTCCTTTGGTCGGGGCCGAGATGACCGAGGCGATGACCGTCCGGACGGCGGCGACGGCGGCGACGGCGGCAACGGGGCGGCGGCGGCCCGGGGCCGGCGGGGCCGGCGGGGCCGGCGGGGCCGGGGTAGGCCCGTCGGCCCGAGGGGCCACGACGATTGTGTGATGTACGCGCCCATATAGGGCTAACTAGGGCACCAATCGGGAACACAGGCTCGGGTCAATGACCGGTACGCGGCGGTCTCCGGTGCCGGCGGCGGTCCTCTTAACCCGACGGCTTTTGTCATCCGTCATCATCCAGGCCAGCCGGCAGCTTCGAACTACCCCCTGAAATCGCCGTGAAATCAAAGGGACCACCAGGGGGTCGGATGGCTTCACCTGAGGACAGCACTGAGCCGGAGCTCGGGAGCGGCTGGAGCCCATTCAGCCGCCGCACCTTTCTGCGGCGGGGGACCGTGACCGCCGCCGCGGTGGGCATGATCGCCACCGTGCCGGGCCTGTCCGGCTTCTTGATGGGTGCCTCCGCCGAGGCGCCCGCGGTAGAGGCCGGCACCGGCGAGGCCGAGGCCGACGCGGGCGAGCTCTCACAGCCTTTGCTCGCCCACATAAAGGATCTCCGCACCGGTGAAATCAGCCTGCTGCAAGGTGAGCGAGAGATTCTCATACGCAACCCGGGCCTGGCTCGAAGCCTGTTCGCGGCCGCCCACCGCTAAACGGCCGTCCATCTCACCACACCTCACGTCACCACACCCCACGAGACCCCACCCACCGCTTGCCTGGAGGAATGTCATGTCGTCACATCGCGAAGCGCCGGAAGTTTCCAAACATCCCGTGGTCGACAGCACCGATCTGTACGCCTTCGTCAGCCCCGATCGGCCCGATACCGTCACCCTGATCGCCAACTACGTGCCCCTGCAGGCGCCGGCCGGGGGCCCCAATTTCTATGAGTTCGGCGACGATGTGCTGTATGAGATTCACGTCGATAACACCGGGGACGGCACTCCGGATGTCAGCTTCCAGTTTCGGTTCACGACCGTCAACAACGCGCCCTCATCGTTTCTGTATAACGACGGGCCGATCACGGCGCTCACCCCCCCCTCCCCGAACTCGCCGTGGAATCGCCAGCAGACGTATTCACTGAGCCGGGTCGACCATCGCCGGGGCGAGGCCGTGAGCTTTGGTACCGGCCTGCTCAGCCCGCCCTGCAATATCGGCCCGCTGTCAACCCCCAACTATTCGGCTCTGGCGAGCGCCGCCATCCACCACGTCTCGGCCGGCCCGTGGCGGGCGGATGTCTTTGCCGGGCAGCGGGCGGAGGGCTTCTACGTCGATCTCGGGGCCGTGTTCGACCTCGGCGACCTGCGCCCCTTCGAAAATCTCCACGCTGGGGCGGCCATGGCCGGCTTCATGCAGGGCATGCCCGGCGTGAACTCCACCGCCGATGTCAACGTCCACTCCCTTGCCCTGCGGGTGCCGATCGACCAGCTCACCCGGAATCGACCGTCCGCCCCCGCCGATCCCGCAGCCGTGATCGGAGTATGGACCACCGCGAGCCGTCGAGCGCGTTGCCATGAACGACGGTGATCCTGACGGGAGCCCGGTCGGCGTCGGGCCCTGGCATCAGGTCTCTCGTCTTGGCAACCCTCTGGTCAACGAGTTGATCATCGGGATTGGCGACAAGGACCGTTGGAACAGGCACCCGCCGCTGGCGGACGGCCATCAGTTTCTTCACTACTTTGCCACCCCCCTCCTGGCCACCCTGCTGCCGAGTCTCTATCCCGGTGTATTTCCGCAGCTGGCCGCGTACAACAGCGTGTCCACCAACACCCGGCCCGATCTGGAGGCGATCCTGCTGACCGGCATACCGGGCGGACTGATCCCTGGCTTCACCAATTACAACGGGACGGGCATCAAAGCGGACCAGCTTCGGCTCAACACGGCCATCCCGGCGGGAGCGGTCAGCAATCTGGGCCTCGTCGGCGGCGACGCGTCCGGGTTCCCCAACGGCCGCCGGGTGTTCGACGACGTGGCCACCATCGAGCTACGGGCAGTGGCCGGGGTGACGCTGCCGCTGGTCGACCCCAACTTCACCCCCGATGGTGCCGCCGGCGAGCTCACGTTCGGCCTGACGGATGGGGCGACCGATTTCATGGCCAGGAACACCGAGCATTACCTTCCTGTGTTTCCGTATCTGGGCACGCCCTACAGCGGCTTTTCCAACCCGGATGCCACTCCCGTTTCGGTCGCTCCCTAGCGGGTGGACCGGTAGACGATGACAGAGGAGTATTCACTCGAGCCGAGCGGCGCCGGGGCGGTCGTGCTCGATATTGGTGGTGCGGTGGGCGCGGCCATTGTCCATGCCCCGCCGTCTTTGGCCGGCGCCGAAGTGGAGATCCGGTCAGCAGGAATGTCGTGGGACGGGCGGCACGTCGCCGTCCGCCCCCGCCGCCTTCCCGGGGGCCTGGTCTACGCCGCCCTCTTCGACCGCCTCTCACCGGGCTGGCACGAAGTGCGGATACGGGATTGTGCCCAGTCAGAATCGGGGCTGAGCCGCCCAGTCCGGGCCCGAGGAACGGTTTCTCGTTATCGGCGGTCGGGTCACCGAAGCGCGTCTCTGACACGAAGGCGGTCAGCCGCGACCCGGCGTGTGCTGGACAAGGAAGTCGCGGATTCGCGTCAGGGTCTCGTCGTGGTGGGCCGGACCCGCCCACTCCAGCATCAAGTCGGCATCGGGCGCCATGGCGCCGATTTCCTCGGCGACGGCCCGCGGGTGGAACTCGTCGTTTCCGGCCAGGACCAGAAACGGCGTGGTGGAGCTGCGAACGAAGTCGCGTCCGACACTGAACACGAAATCCCCGCCGAACATCGACTCCCGAAATTCCGCCAGGGTGGCGGCATCCACGTCGGGCCGGCGGGACTGGACGTCTTTGGCCCAGGAATCGAACATGCCCACGAAGTTGTCCCGGTTGTCCGCGCTGAGGCCGATCGGATTTTGCAGGACCGCGGCGGTGACTCGTTCCGGGGCCGCCTGGCACAACCCCAGACAATAAGAGGATCCGATGCAGCCGCCCATGATGTGGACCCGTTCGAAGCCCAGGTGGTCGATGAGGGCCAGGTGATCGGCGGTGTACACGGTCCAGCCGTCGGAAGACCTGATCGGCGCCGAGGATCGACCGGCGTTGCGCTGGTCCATGGCGACCACCTGGAAGCGGTCGGCGAGCTCGGTCGTCGGGTCGATCCACGGCATGGGCTGACCGGGCGCACCGGGTCGCTCCCGCCACATTTGCGCCACCGACTGCATACCCCCGGGCGCAAACAGTAGCAACGGGTATCCCTCTCCGTATACATCGTAATGGATCTGGGCTCCGTCTCGCTCCAGTACTGGCACGCCGCTCCTCCGGGTCGCGGGTCGAATGCTTCCGCCCCGACCGTAGCGGAAGGTCGGCGGGACGGCGCGGTTCAGCCCTGGAGCGGTTGAGCGAGCACGAACCCGGCGGCGCGGGGCGCGCTCCAGCGGAGAGCCCGGCGGGGGACTGGTCAGCTGCCAGCCGGAGTCAACCAGGAAATTCGGCCGCTTCATCGGGGAGGATCACGGTCAGGGCCGGTTCGCCGAGGGCTGCGACGGCTGACTGGAACGCCTCCCGTCGCGGCGTGGCTGTGCTCGACGGCGCCGCCGACAGGCTGATGGCCAGCTGGCTTTCCGGAGCCGCCAGGTCACTCAGCTGGCGAAGCACCGAGTCGAGGACGTGACGCGGCAGGTACACGGCGACGCCTTCCAGCACGAACAAGCTCGGTACGGAAGGCACCAGACCCGCATCCAGCAAACCGGGCCCGAGCGGATCACGACCAAAGTCGGCGGGCACGAAGACGATGTGATTGGTGCAGACGCCGAGGGCGGCCAGACGCGCCAGCTTGTCTGCCTGGGTGGCAGGATGGTCAACCTCGAACCAGCGGACCCCCGGCTTGGCATACCGGAGGGCCCGGCCGTCGTAACCAGCGGCCCCGATCACGATCTGGTCCACTTCCCGGTCGAGGGCGCGAACAACGACGCCATCAAAGAATCGGGTGCGAGCCTCGAGGTATCCGGTCAGCACGCCGCTGGTGCTCGGGACCGAACCGGCCACATCCCCGGCCAGGCGATCATCAGCCTCGGCGTCCCCATAGGGAACGGCGATCCGCTCGAAGCCCAGCCGCTGGGCGGCAACCCGCCGGGCGGTCTCTGATCCTTCGTCTGCTCGCATCCCCCGCAGGGTAGCCACCCGGGCTCGCCGGCTTCAGGCTTCGAGCAGGATGGTAAAAGGGCCGTCGTTGATGAGTTGAACGCGCATCGAAGCCGCGGAAGCGTCCGGTTGCAACCCGGGCGCCGAGATCTCGCAGGGCATCAACCACGGCAGCCACCAGTTGTTCGGCCTGCTCCGGGGCGGCCGCCTCCACAAACGACGGGCGGCGTCCCCTCGACGTATTGGCGTACAGGGTGAACTGGCTGACTACCAGCACCTCCAGGCCGAGCTCCGCAGCCGATCGATTGGTCCGCCCCTCTTCGTCGGCAAAGATCCGCAGAGCCCACAGGCGTCGAGCCAGACGCTGGGCGACCGCCACCTCATCGTCGTGGGTGACCCCGACGAACGCACACAGCCCCGGACCAATCGACCCGACGACCTCCCCGCCGACGGCCACCGAGGCGCTCGTGACCCGCTGGAGGAGGGCGCGCACCCCGGGGACCCTACCGGCACCGCCGGGCCGAGGCCGGCCCATTGCGAAGCAAGGGGTAGCGGCCTACAGTAAGGCCTGACGGTGCGAGTCCAAGCTGAGCGGTGAGAGCCCGCAAGTTCTGCCGTGGCAGAACGATCCGGTGGGATTCCGGAGCCAACGGTGAGAGTCCGACCAGCTGCAGTGTGAGCGCCCCGGTGGGCGCCGAGTTGGCTCGACAGGAGGACTTGTCACATGTTCAACGGGTGCATCACGGAAATCGGTACCGTCACCAGCACGGCCCAGGGTTTGATCGTCGACGGGCCGAAGACCGCAGGCCGCCTTCGAATCGGCGGGTCGGTGTGCGTCAACGGAGTCTGTCTTTCCGCGACCGATCTTGGCGAAGACTGGTTCCGGGCGGATGTGTCGGCGGAGACGTCCCGGCGCAGCACGCTCCCGGAGCTCACTCCGGGCAGTCGCGTCAACCTGGAAGCCCCGCTCCGGGTCGGCGACCCCCTCGACGGACACCTGGTGCAGGGTCATGTCGACGCCACCGGCCGGGTGGCGCGCCTCGAGGATGACGGCCCGGCGGCCGGACGGCGGGTGTGGATTCGGCCCCCGAAGCGCTTCCTCGATCAGGTGGTTGCCAAGGCGTCAGTCGCCGTCGACGGGGTCAGCCTGACCGTTGCTGAGGTGCTCGCCGATCGCTTCTCGGTCGCGCTCATCCCCATCACCCGGCGGGATACCACCCTCGGTGCGCTCGTCCCTGGCGATCGGGTGAACCTGGAGTCCGACCTGTTCGTCAAGACGGCGGGGGAGCTGCACGCCTCGGCCCGGCTGGTGGCCGCCCGCTCGCTGGCGGCGCTCCCCTGGGCCGGGGAACTGCGAGGATCGGCCGGGGTCGAGAAGTGCGCAGCCCAGCTGGCGGCGGGTGGGGCCGTGCTCATCCACGACACGGACCGGGAGGCCGAGGCCGACGTCGTCTATGCCGGCGATCGGTTCCGGCCCGAGGCCATGGCCTTTTTGCTCACGGTCGCGTGCGGCCACACCACGGTTCCCTGCGACCGGGCCCGGTTGGACCGCCTGGAGATCCCGCCCATGCCCGGTCCGGGCGATCGGCACGGTACGGCCAGCCATGTTCCTGTCGATCTGGCGGACGGCACCGGCACGGGTGTGTCGGCCGTGGACCGGGCCGCCACCGTCCGCCGCCTCGCCCATCCGGACGCCCGGCCCGGAAACTTCCTCCGTCCCGGCCACGTCTTTCCGCTGGCCGGTCGCGACGGTGGTCTTCGCCAGCGACGAGGCCATACCGAGGCGTCCCTGGCGCTGTGCCAGGCCGCGGGCCTGCCGACGGTGGCGGTCATTTGCGAGGTCATGGGCCCCGACGGCCGGATGCTGACCGGGTCCGCGGTCGAACGATTCGCGCTGCGCTGGGCGCTCCCCTTGATCAGCATCGAAGACCTCGCCGCCTGCCTTTGAGGCCGGGGGGGCTGGTCCGAGCTTCGATCCGCGCCGCAGGCTTTCTGGCGGTCGGGTCGCCGGGTTGAGTTGAATGACGATGACCGTCCCGGGACGGCGGACCACCCACGACGACGAAGGACGATGCCCATGACCCTCCCGACTGCGACACTGGGCCGAACCGGCGTCACCGTGACCAAACTCGGCTATGGAGCCATGGAGTTGCGAAGTCAGCGACTCGATCCCGACGAGGTCGATCGGCTGCTCAACGCAGTTCTCGACGCCGGTATCACCATGATCGACACCTCACCCGACTACGGCGCATCCGAGGAGCACATCGGTCGGGCTATCGCCCATCGCCGGGGCGAGTATTTCCTGGCCAGCAAGTGCGGCTGCCCGGTCGGCGAGTCTGTCGGGGAGGCCGGCCCCGCCGGCCGGGAGCACGTCTTCACCCGGGAGAACGTCCGGGCCGCGGTCGAACAGAGTCTGCGCCCGCATGCGCACCGATCATCTCGACCTGGTGCAGTTCCACATGAGCCCGTCGCCGGCGACCCTGGCCGAACACGACGCCGTCGGCGAGCTGGCTGCCCTGCGGGACGAAGGAAAGATCCGCTTCCTCGGGATCTCCGGCACTCTGCCGAATCTGCCCGACCAGATCGCCATGGGCGTCTTCGACGCCTTTCAGATCCCGTACTCCGCGGTCGAGCGCGAGCACGAGGATTCGATCACCGCCGCCGCCCAGGCCGGAGCGGGAACCATCATCCGCGGCGGGGTGGCCCGCGGTCTGCCGGAGCCGCCGGCGAACTATCCCGAGCGGTACCGGCAGATGATCCTGGAGCGGAATGAACGATTTGAACGGACCGACATCAGCGACCTGCTCGACGACATGACGCCGATGGAGTTCATGCTCCGGTTCACCCTCAGCCACCCCGATATGCATACCACCATCGTGGGCACCAGGAACCCCGAGCACCTGGCGGCCAACGTGGCCGCGGCCGCCCGGGGGCCGCTACCGCCCGGCGTCTACGCCGAGGCGAAGACCCGCTTCGCGTTCACCTGAGCATCCCTGGCCGCCCTCGGTTGACGAGGGATCAGGCGGTGACGAGCGGTGCTTCCCGCCGCTGCCGGACGATGGTGCGCCGGCCCCGCTCCGATGTTCCGCCCCAGACCCCGTGCTCGATGTGGTTGGCCAGGGCGTACTCGAGGCACGGTTGCTTCACCGGGCAGTCGGCGCAGATCCGCCGAGCGACCCCTACGCCGGCGCCATCGCTGGGAAAGAACAACTCCGGGGAGTGCTCCCGGCACTTGCCCTCCGCCATCCAGCTGGTGTCCACTCGCCGACCTCCGTCGATCCTCCGCCACGAAATCTGGCTTCGCCACGGAGCGGCCTACCGACAGTGCCGGGCGCGCCCCTGCGCCCGGTGTCGGTACCCCGCCCCTCCTTCACCACCCATTGTGAGCCCCAATTCTCAACCCCGGCCCGTTCGGCGCCCAACACTGCACCAACCACGTAGCGTGCCGGGGTGGGCGCCGATGACGCTCACCGCCAGGAAGGGGGCGCCCGGCCCCGAGCGCGCCGGAACCCCGGAAGCCCGTTGGCAGGCCCACGCGGACCCGGGCCGCCTCGACCGTGGGGCGCAGGCGACCCGTCGGTGCGTATACTCAAAGCGATGGGTGAAGGGGCCGTGGACACCCTGGCGGATCGACGCCCGGCTGCAACTCTGAAGGGCCGGCTGTTGGGCGGACCGCCCCTGGTGCCGGAGCGGTTCCGGCGCGGGCTGGTGCTGGTGACTGTCCTCGCCGCCGCCTGCCTGGCGGGTATCGGATTCGCCACCCGGCAATCGCACCGGACCGTTCTTTTCGACCGTCCCGTGGACGACTTCTTGATGCGAGCATCCGGATTCGAACGTCGGGTCGCGGTATGGCTGAGCCATGCCGGCGATCCAAAGGTCTTTGTGACCATCACCGCGGTGGTGGTGGTCGTGCTCATCGGGTTGGGCGACTACCGGGCAGCAGTGGCTGCCGTCGCCAGCGTGGTGGTGGCGGTGGTCGTGGTGGAGAAACTGCTCAAGCCCTTCTTCGAGCGACAGATCGGCAGTCTGGGGGGATCGTCGTTCCCGTCTGGCCACACCGCCGTGGCCATGGCATTGGCGGGTGCGCTGGTTCTGGCGGCCCGTGAGGGCCGTCCCCTGGGTCGGCTTCTGGGTCCGGCCGGCCGGCCGATCCTCATGACCATCGTCCTGGTGGTCGCCGGTTGCATCGGTCTGGCGATGGTTGTCCTGGAGTTTCACTACCTCAGCGACGTGGTGGCCGGGGTGCCGTTGGGTCTGGCGGTGGCCGGGTGGACCGCCGTAGGGACGGACAAAGTGGCGGCCAGGTGGGCGACGAACCGAAATCAGACTCACCATTAAGCCTGGTCGCTCTGGAGCACCCGGTAGCCGTCCCGGGCGATGAGGACCGTGGACACCTAGACTCGTTGACATGTCCGATCCCGAGCCGCCGCCGAGCCCCAAGCCCAGCTTCCGTGCCTCTCTGTCGAACTGGTCGACCTACCAGGCCCCGTTGGGCACGAAGCTACGCATGGTGGTTTCGAACAACTGGACCAAGCTTCGCCTCCGCCAGAACTGTTGCGGCAACCACGGTCAGCCTGGTTGTTGAGTGTCGGCTACGCCGCCCGGTGCGGGCGGCTCGCACGACCATGAGCATCACCATGCTCACGACCCTGACCGTGACCGGGACCCTGGTCCGGAGGACCTTGACGGGTAGCGGCGGTTTCTGGGCGCGTTTGTTTTCTTGGCGCGTTTGTGTACCTGTGGTGTCGTCCTCGTCACCAAGAATCCAGATTTCCCATGGTCGCCCGATTGGCGATGGTGAGCGAAAGCGGTGGCACCAGGTCAACCCCGTCCGGATCGTTGAGGTAGCCGGGCCGCGAACCGGGCGCGCCGGTGTGGCCGTACTGCCAGACGATGGCTTTGGTGTGCGGGTTGATGACGATGACCCGGTGATTGAAGTCGTCGTTGCACAGGATGGTACCGTTGGGCAACGGCAGCGCCAGGGACGGGTGGTCGATCGCCGCGGCCCCGCCGGGAGCGTAACGCCACAGCAGGCTCCCGGACTGGTTGAACTCCTCGATCTGACCTGGATCCGAATAGTCGGTGGTGAGATAGACGGACGGCCGGATCTCGTTGCTGTCCGACGGGTAGGCGACGCCCGGAGGATGAACAGACGAAGGTGACTTGCCCGCCGATGGTCAGGCCGTCCACCCAATCCCCGTTGATCTCGGTGACCAGATACTCACCGTTACGCATCGGGAACGCCCCGTTGGGGCTGCCCCAGTGTCGTGGCGGCTGGTGCCAGCACCCGCTGCCGCTGCTACCGTAGACCTGCAGGGGTCGCCCGGAGTCGGGGCCGAGGACGAGAACTCGACAGTTCTTTATGTCGGCCAGGATGATGTTGCCATCCGGCATCATCATGGCATCGTCGGGATTCCATAGCTGGTTGGGCCCCGATCCGGGCACTCCCGGGGTGCCGTAGCGCCACACGATCCGGTGTTCGGCGACGGATATCACGCTGATGACGAAGTCGTCTTCCTGGGTCACCACAATGTCGCGCCCGTCAGGCGTGAAGAAGGCGTCGTCCGGCACCAAAAAGGTCTGCCCCGTGGCCAGGTCGCCGGGCCGGGGAAACTCCCAGGCGATGCTGCCGTTGGGTGCCACGATGAGCAGTCGATTGTTGAGGTGGTCGGCGATGAGCACGGCTCCGGGCAGGGCGGTCGGATTTGAACCGGCAGTCAGGTTCGGACACGGACAGCGGTTCTGGACCGGTGCGCCAGGCCGGGGGGCGGTCGTCGAGGTGGTTCCCGTCGACGGAGCACCAGCGGGTTCAACGGGCGGCCGGGGGTGCGGACGGGGATTGCCGCCGATCGTGCGGACACCCCAGGTGAGGCCGACCACGAGCCCCGCGGCGATCCCGAGGACGGCGGTCCATCGCCTGGCTCGTCCCGATCGGGGACCGGTCGTTGTCACCGGGTAGACTTCTGTATCAGCCGGATGGCGCCTGGGTCCTTCCGGTCAGTCGAATGGCCTTCCGGTCAGTCGAATGGCCTTCCGGTCAGTCGAATGGGTGGTATCTCGAGCAGGTGCTATCAGGTCTTCGGCTGTCGGAGTGAGGACGCGAAAGGGCTGTGGCCGCCAGTGGCGACCACAGCCCGATAGGCGGCTTCGAGTGTCCGGCCGGCTAGAAGGTGGAGTTGCGGTGCTCCTCGACGACGGTCCCGTTGGGCTGGCGGTAGATGCTTCGGCTTCGGTGCCAACCCCCGAAGCCGCCCCACGATGACCAGAAGACGACGGAAACGACGAATCCGACCGCACCGGCGATCATCAATATCACGCCAATGGTCTGAATGTTGAAGTTCGTCGAGTGTACCGTGGTGGCGAACTTGAGGATGGCTCCAACAGCGAACACGACGATACTGGTGGCAACGCCCACAGTGTTTGCTCCTTCGGTCACGCGTCGCACGACGCTCGGGGTTTTGCCTGGTACTACGGCTAGGCATGTTCTACCCGAGTGGTGCGGTTCCTAATCTCGGCGGCGACACGGCCACTCACGGTGACCGCGACTCGGTCGGGCGTCGTCGCGGCGGCCTCGCTCGCGATTGTCCCATTTTTTCCGATCGCAGATCTAGAGGCTGGTGACACCCGGGACTTGAAGTTCAACCGGTGCGGGCAACAGGGCCGGATCGTCGCCGGCGGTTTCGGATTGCTCGCTCGAGCGGTCCCACTGGACCGCGCTGCGCAGCTCCTTCCACACCAGCGGGATGCCGGCCAGGATGAAGAGGCCCATGATGAACCAGGACACCGCGCCGTGAGTCGTGACGTAAACGGTGGTCGACAGCTTCAGGACCATGAGGATCATCACCGCCGCGTTCACCAGCTGTTCCACGCCGTAGATCAACGAGATCTTCACCATGGCCGATCTGACCCGGGCATCCCGGCAGTCGAGAACGCTGTTCGGGACCAGTTCGTTGAGGATGGGAGAGACCAGAGGCTTCGACATGAGACCCGAGGCGATAAAGACGCACCCCCCGATGATGGTGACGAGGCTGGGCGTGATGTAGAACATGCTCGCCGAGTGGAAGACCAGCGCGGTCGAACCCCGCAGCGCCAGCACCAGGAGGTAGAGGATCACCAGCCCGGAGATCGACCTGGTGCGAACCCAGCGGGCGATCTGGTAGGCCAGGCTCCAGAGCAATACCAGGACGATGCCTCCTGCCAGCCCCCAGGCCCGCCGCCCCACGAGGAAGCACAGGGCCGGGATGATGCCCCCCAGGATCATTCCCGGGACGGCCTTGGCGGCTACCTTCCGCATGGTGCGGCCGCGCTTCCCCCGCCATGAGATGGCAGAGGACGACATGCGGTCGAGCCAAACGCCGGGCACCGAAGCTCAGAGCACCCGGAAGCTGGCGTGATACATCCGGCGACGAGTCGAGGCGACGCTGTGCCACCGTTGATTGCGTTGTCTCGGAGCGGGGGACTACGGTCCAACAAGTGACTCTCGGGTTACGAGTCAGCGTTGTCTCTGCAGAGGTGCTGTTTTGCGCCCGGACGCGGCTCGAGCGATGACGTCATCACCGTGAAAGGGGAGTGAGAGGTGCGTGCGATTCGCTGTGAGCAGTACGGCCCGCCGGACGCCCTGGTGCTGCGGGAGCTGCCCGATCCCGAGCCGGGGCCCGGCGAGGTGGTCGTGCGGATCGAGGGAGCATCGGTGAATTTTCCCGACACCTTGTTCATACAAAACAAGTACCAGGTAACGGTGCCGGTTCCTTTTACGCCAGGCAGTGAGTTCGTGGGAACGATCATCAAAGCCGCCCCTGATGTCGAGGGGAAGAAGGTCGGGGATCACGTGATGGGCAGCACCATGGTCGGTGCCTACGCGGAGCAGATTGCCCTGCCGGCCACGTCGGTACGGCCGGTACCGGCCGGTCTGAGCGGCCCCGAGGCGGCGGCCTTCTCGGTGACGTTCCGGACGGCGTTTCACGCCCTGCTGACCCAGGGCGAGTTCCAGCCCGGTGAGTGGGTGGTGGTGCTGGGAGCCTCGGGCGGAGTGGGGACGGCTGCGGTCGACCTGGCGACCCGCCTGGGCGGCAAAGTCATCGCCGTGGACCGGGGCGCGTCCCGGTTGGAGATATGCCGCGAGCTGGGTGCCGTGGCGACGCTGGACGTCGACACCGACGACGTGAAGACCCGGGTCAAGGAGATCACCGGTTCGGGCGCCAACGTGGTGCTCGACCCCGTGGGCGGGGAGGTCTCGGAGCAGGTATTGCGCTCGACCGCGTGGGGTGGCCGTTTCGTGGTCATCGGGTTCGCGTCCGGAGATATCCCGAAGATCCCGCTGAACCTGGTCCTGCTCAAGGGGGTCGTGATCAAAGGGTTCGAGTCGCGCACGTTTCCGGAGTTCCGTCCAGTCGAGCACGCGGCTGGGGAGCAGCGGCTCGAGCAGATGATTGCGGAGGGGCTCAGGCCGGTGGTCGGCGCCGTCTATCCGTTGGAGGGCACCATCGATGCGCTCAACGCCATTCTCGATCGGAAAATCACCGGGAAGGTGGTCATTGATCCGATGGCATGAGCCGATCCGACTGTTTCTCGAGGTCTGCGAGCCGCGACCAGGGTGGTAGTTCGGCAGGTCAGCGGACCGCGGAACGCGATGAGCGCACGAGGAGCGGAGCGACAAGCCCACCCTGGAGCCGATCAGAGGCCGCAGAGGACCACCTCGATCATTGGGCTCTGGTTTTTCCGCCGGGCGACGGCTAGTTTCATAGCCGCGTGGGCATCACTTTCAGCTGGAGGCTAGCGGCACGGTTGGCGTGCCCGCGAGCCGGTTCATGATTCGGCGGGCTGGCCGAGCGGGTCATGGTGTGGCCTAACTGCACGTGAGGAAGGGGAGTCGTCGGGCATGCTGACCAGAAAGCTCGTGGGTTCGGGTGCGATTGCAGGTGTTATCGCCCTGGTGTTATCGGCGGCCTGGTTCGCAGTCAGTCAGCGGTCGGGGGCGTCGACACCGGCGATGGCTCCGAGGGCAGCCACGGCTGCGACACCCTTGGGGTCAGGTGCAGGTGCTCCGACGTCGCCGCCGGTGACGTGGTGTGAGAGTGGGTTCGGTGATCCGTTCACGGTGGCGCCGGCGGGGGCGGTCATGGTGCCGGCGGGCAGTAACAGCGGGTTCAATTTCCCACCCCGAACACCGTCTACTGGTTCGCGCCGGGGGTGCACACCCTGGGGACGGGCGAGTACAACTCGATCGGCCCGGCCGACGGTGACACCTATGTGGGGGCGCCGGGGGCGATCCTGTCCGGTCAGGGCGTGAACAATTATCGCGTTCGCGGGCACGTACAACGACACTGCCGATGAGAACGTCACCATCGAGTATCTGACCATCGAGAAGTTCGATCCGTCCAACGGGGCGGGGGCGGTGAACAGCAACGGCAACAACGGCTGGACCGTGAAGGACAACCTGATCACTTTGAACACCCCGGGGGCGGGCCTGATGCTGGGCGGGGACAACACGGTGGCTGACAACTGTCTGACCGCCAACGGCGAGTACGGGTTCCAGGGCTACAGCTATGTGGACGAAACCTTCGAGCAGACCTTCACGGGTGGGGCCACCCACATCACCTTCACCGGTAACGAGGTGTCGTTCAACAACACCCAGCACACTTCGAGCGGGGTGGAGGGGGGCGGCAAGTTCTGGATGAACGGGGATGTGACGGTGACGGGGAACTATGTGCATGACAACTATGCCGGTGGCCTGTGGGCCGACACCGACAACGCCGGGTTTCTGGTCCAGGGCAACTACATCGCCAACAACCAGTCCGAGGGGCTGATGATGGAGATCAGCTACAACGCCCTGATCCAGGACAACACCTTTGTGGACAACGGCAACGTGGAGGGGCCCACCAACCCGGGGTTCCCGACCGGCGCCATCTACGTGTCGGAGTCCGGTGGGGACAACCGGGTGCCGTCCACCTACCCGGGCGAGTTTACGATCAGCGACAACGTGTTCACCGACAACTACAGCGGGGTGGTGGTGTACCAGAACGCCAACCGCTACTCCGGTGACGGCCAGGACCCCGGCACCCTCATCCCGCCAGCGGGGCAGACGGTCAAGCAGTGGCTGGAAAACGCCCAGAAAGTGTGCCCCAAGAACCTGTCGAAGACCTCCCCGGTCGATTACAACCAGCTGTGCCAGTGGCGCTCGCAGAACGTGACCGTCTCAGGCAACACCTTCAGCTTCAACCCGACCGACGCCACCTACGCCGGCCACTGCACCGAAGCCAACAGCTGCGGCCAGAACGCCATCTTTTCGGTGGTCAGCAGCACGTCCGCCTACCCGGGCTACTCGGTCTGCAACAACATCAGCAACAACCAGAACAACGTGTTCAACGACAACACCTACACCGGACCCTGGACGTTTCTCTACTTCAACCAGGGCGACGTGGCCAGCCCGGCCCAATGGCAGACCGGCGCCACCAACGTGGAAGGATCAGGCGACAACTTCCCACCCCAGGACCAGGCCAGCACCTTCAATTCGGTGCCTTCCGTGCTCACCCCTCCCGGGTTCACCCTTCGTCCGGGTCTGGCCACAGCCATCACTTTCGGGAATATCGCGTCGGGCAGCAAGCGCGTCGCCGTGGGTCATCGGCACCAGCCCTGCAGGTGGTGGCTACGGCATCTATCGCTGGAGCGGCATCAGCTGGATACGGGAACCGGGTGGGGCTGTCACCGTGGCCGGCGATCCGGCCGGCAATCCCTGGGTGATCAACTCGGCTCAGCAGATCTGGCATTGGAACGGCGCCGGTTGGGTGCTGTATCCGGGTTCGGCCACGGATATCTCTGTGGGGGCCGACGGATCCGTGTGGCTGGTTGGCACCAACCCGGTACCTGGCGGCTATGGCATGTACCGGTGGAACGGCTCCAGCTGGGTCGCCCAATCGGGTGGGGCCGTCAGCGTGGCCGTCGATCCCGCTGGCAATCCCTGGGTGATCAACTCGGCTCAGCAGATCTGGCATTGGAACGGCGCCGGTTGGGTGCTGTATCCGGGTGCGGCCACGGATATCTCTGTGGGGGCCGACGGATCCGTGTGGCTGGTTGGCACCAACCCGGTTCCTGGCGGCTATGGCATGTACCGGTGGAACGGCTCCAGCTGGGCCCTCCTCCCGGGCGGCGTCGTCAGCATCGCCGTCGATCCCGGTGGTGACCACCCGTGGGTAATCAACTCGTCGTCGCAGATCTTCTCCTCTTGACGGGGGGAGAGGACTGTCTGGTGGTGAGACGGGTAACCACATCGGACGACATGACACGGCTGCCGGCCTGTCGAGGTGGTCACGACCAATCCGACCCATTGCCGTCCTGGAGGGCAGGGAGGCAGCCGATCTCTCCGTAGCGTAACCAAGCGCCCGCTTCCGATAGGAGGCCGGCTGCTTGTTACGGTTCAAGCCAGGGTCTTAGTTCAGCATATTTCAGTGATTTCTGTACGAAGTTGTTGCGGTTCGTTGTAGAGCAGCGAGCGGCGGCGGCCAGTTGGGACGAGACGCTAGGTTGCCGGGATGGACGCTTTCGAAGCTATGGGTTCCGCAGTATCGATGCGCTGGTTGAAGCCCGATCCGATCCCCGATGAACTGGTGGAGCGTCTTCTGTGGGCCGCCACGCGGGCTTCGAATCCCGGCAACGTGCAGCCGTGGGACTTCGTAGTGGTGCGCGACGAAGAAACCCGCCGTGACGTCGCCGAGATCATCACCAGCAAGCTCAGCGGGATCCGGCGTGCTGCCAGCGGTCCCCGGCCGGACGACCCCACTCAGCGGCGCATGCTCGAGGGCGTTGGCTATTTGGTCGAGCACCTGGGCGACGCGCCGGTGATCATCTTCCTCTGCGGCAATAACGTGTATCCGCCGAATGCCCCTCAAGAGCATATGATGTACTCCGCGGTTTTCGCGGCGGCGCAAAATCTCATGGTGGCGGCTCGCGCCAGTGGTCTCGGGGCTGCCTACACCACCTTTCAGCTGGGCAGTGAAGACGACATCAAAGACCGGCTCGGGATCCCCGCAGAGACAAGGATCTGCGTCACCATTCCTGTCGGGTGGCCTGGCCGCCAGTCGGGGACCTTGACGCGCCGGCCTATCGAAGCGGTGGTTCACCACGACCATTGGTGACCCGGGCATGCATTGGGGCATCGACGCGGTCCACGTCGACGTTCACGACAAGCGCGATGGGCCTGTGGGTGCCGGAGTCGAACCGGTGGGGTTGAGAGCTACAGTCTTGGACATGACTGAGCGACCGGCACGGCTGCGCGAGGCGTACGATGCTCTCTGGCGGGGCGACCTGGCTCCGTGGAACAGCCTGCTTGACCCCAGGGTCGTCTGGCGTGCCGCCGACCGGCCCGATGATCCGGAAACCCCCACCTGAGGCAACCGGCAGGAGGTCGTGGACCGCCTCTCGATGCATCACCAGAACCGGCGCCGGTTCCAGGTGCACGACGCTGTCGAGCGGGGTGCAGCTGTTGCCCTCGGTTTGACGATCTCGCAGCCCGACTGGTCTGGGACGGTGGAAGTATTCAAGGTGTTCACGTTCGATCCGGCTGGCGACAAAGTCGTGCACATGCAGGACTGCGACTCACGCGATGCTGCATTGGCGATGCTCCCCGCCGGGTGATGTCTCGAACGCTGACCCTGTCTGGCGAGGTGAGCCCCCCGCAGCGGTGACCAGCGCGAACGTCCGGAAGTGGGTGCGGGCCACAAGGCGTTGAGCGTTTCGGTGACGCCGCTCGACCCGCACGAACGCCGCCTGGAAATGTTTACCTGCGGGCCACTCCGACGTCACTTTTGCAATCGACCCGTCCTGTAAACACGGGGCCATGCTGACACGGAGAAAGTTTCTGCAGGCTATGGGCGCATCCGCCGGCCTGGCGGCCATGGGCCTGGACGGGACGTTTCGGATGGCGAGCGCGGCGGCGGCCGCCCTTCGCCCCAACGGCTCGAGAGGGTTGGAGCACGTCGTGGTGCTGATGATGGAAAACCGTTCGTTCGACCATTTCCTGGGTTGGCTGCCCGGAGCAGACGGTCGTCAGGACATGACCTACCTCTCGGTGGACGGCAATGTGTATCCAAACTATCCGTTGGCCCCTGACTTCCAGGGGTGCGGGTACAGCGACCCGGACCACAGCTGGGAGGGTTGGCTGCTCCAACACAATTTCGGCCAGATGAACGGTTTCCTGCTGGATCCCACAAACCCCAACCCGGAGCCCGGTGTGAAGCTGGCGGCCGCCAACACCTTTCCGATCGGGTACTACACCAACCTCCTCCCCCACGACGGGCGTAAGCCGGTACCGGATCTGCCAGTGACTGGCGCCCTGGCAGAGCACTACACGGTGCTGGACCGTTACTTCTGCTCCTTTGCAGGCGAGACGTTCCCCAACCGTTTCTACCAGCACGCGGCCCGGACTGATCGTGACCACAACACGGCAACGACCTCCACGCTGCCGACCATCTGGGACCGGCTGTCGCCGGTCCCGAATAATAGCGGCGTGCCTACGGGCGGCTACTTCTTCCGCGACCTGCCGTTCCTGGGTCTTTGGGGGACGAAGTACTTTCCGTTCTGGCGTCCGTTCGCCCCATCCGACGTCCCCACCATTACTGACAACATCGGGATCCCGCTCGCCACTGCGTCGTTCCTCGACGCGGTTGCCCAGGGTACGCTGCCCAACGTCAGCTTCGTCGACCCCGCGTTCAACATCGAGGGCGCGGGTACTTCCGGCGACGACCATCCCCTCGCCGACATCCGCGTCGGCGAACGGTTCATTGCCGACACCTACCACGCTCTGGCGACGGCTGGCTACCTGCGCAACACCGCGCTGGTCGTCACCTTCGACGAGTGGGGCGGCTTCTACGAGCACGTCCCGCCGCCGCAGGTCATCGACGACACGGACCCGGACTCCGTCGATCACACCGGCGACAGCGCCACGCCGGTCGACGGGCAGCTGATTCCGAACTACCAGCAGCTCGGATTCCGGGTGCCCGCTATCGTGGTATCCAACCTGGCCGTACCTCGGGTCGTTCACCAGGGCCCCTATGAGCACACGTCCACCCTGGCGCTGATCGAGTCGACGTTCGGGCTCCCGCCGCTGACAGCGCGTGACGCCAACGCCAACAACCTCGGCGAGGTGCTGCTGCCCACACCTGCCCACTCCGTTCGAGCCAGTGCCATCCCGACCAGCAGCCAGGTTATGGGGCCGGTCGACGGCGCCGCCGCCATGTGCAGCGCCAGTAGCGTCCAGTCGGTCTCGCCACCACCCGTGTCGAGGGGTCATGGCGTCGGGGACCGCGCCCGGCTGGTCGGGTCGGAGATAACCGGCGACGGAATGGTGGCGTTCGGCCGGCAGTACCACGGGCCGGGTCGCTAGCACCTGGGTGAAATTCGCCGCGTCTTGCCGGTCTCAGGAAGCTCCGCCTGGGACGGCGACCGGGATGTGTCCGGGCACCGAGGCGTGGGCAAGCCTCAGCGGGTGGCGTTGCCGGCGAGGAGGGGCACGAGCACCTGGGCGTCGGGGGTCCCCCAGCCGGTGACGGGGTCCCAGCCGGCACCGGCCTGGTAGCCGGTAATCGTGTCTCCGCTGAGGACCACCGTGTTGTTGCCGGTGGTGACGTCGTGGAACGCCTTGTGGGCCAGTGGGCCGCTGGCGATCCGGTAGATGGCGGAGTTGACGAGGCCGAGCGGGTGGCCTGCTTCCTGGTCGGCCAGGGCGATCAGGCCGGCCCAGAACGGCGCCGCGGCGCTGGTGCCGCCCTCCGGCAACAGCGCGTAGGCACCGCCGGGCGCGGCGAACACAAAGGCCAGGCCGGAGGAGGACGAGCCGTCCCCGGCGACGTCGGGCACGCCCCGGGTGGCGCCGATGCCGGGCACGCCATCCTGATAGGTGGGCCGGGCGAAGATATGGCTAAACCCGCCACCCGACGCCTCTGAATGACCGTCGACCACCTGGGGCAGGGTGTTCAACGCGGTTTCGCTTTCGTAGGTGCCGGTAGCCGGGTTCGCGGTCAGGCTGGTGCCGCCCACCGCCAGCACCAGCGGATCGGAGGCGGGCAGGCTGACTTCCTTGACCGGTGTGGACGAGCCGAATGTCCCCAGATCGCTGATCGCGCCGCCGTCGCCCGACGACGCCACGAAGGTGACGTGGCGGGCTGCCGAGTACTCCAGCGCCGAGTTGATGGTCGCCACCTCAGCGGGGGTGGTGAAGTGCTCGCCGTATCCGCCGCTGAGCGAGATCACGTCAGCGTCACTGGCCGCGATCCGCGCCTGCGTGGCGAACGTGGCGACCTCCTTCGCGGGGGTGCTCACGGCCGCCGGAGCGACGGGAAGCTCACGAATGGTGGCGTCGGGGGCGACCGCATGCACCATTTCGGTATCCACCACCTCCTCGATGCCGGCCAGCCACGGCGAGGCGGACGATCCCGCCAGCGTGGTGACGACCTGGATTCGGGCCGGGGGCAGCCCGAACCGGCTGTCGAAATCGGCCAGGTCCTGGCGGATATCGGTCACCCTCGGCGGGGCTGCGTAGCCGGTTTCGGCGAACTCCGGCAGGACCACGGTCTGGCCGCGGCCGTCAATCCCCTTATCCAGCAGCGGCTGGATGCCGTACGCCACCCGGAACTGACGCGGGGCATAACATCGCGACGCGGTCAGGCAATCAGCCAGGCCAGACGAGCGAGCCGGCGTAGCTGCCCTGGAGCTGACGGAGGACGGGGAACGGCTGCCCCCGCAGCCCACCACCAGCACCGCGGCGGTTACGGCGAGGGCCAGGGCTCGGGCGCTCCGCAGACCCAGGTTCACGCCGATCTCGTCGCTCACGGGGGCTCCTCAATGAGCCAGTCGGGCATAGTCGGGGCTGACCCCGTCTCCGGTCTTCTGCCCCACGCGGCGGGGACCTCCTTCGAGCGTCAATGAGCAGGTGCCGGCGAGACGTTAGATCAGGTGGCAGAGTCTCGTGGGTCACCAGGCAGGCCGGCCCAGCCAGCACCGCCGCGAGCCACGTATCAGCTCCAACAGAAACAGCCGGAACCTCGCAGGTGGCCCACTACCCCTCCGATCTGAATCGATAGCGTCTGGGCGTGCCCCAAGAACTGCCCTGACCCAGAGGGTGGCAGCCCGAGGTAATCGAAGTCGTCGCGCCATTCGTGAATGGTGCGTTCCGCCTGGAAGTGTGGTCGGCGAACCACCACAGAGGCAAGAGGAGTTCACCAGATGCCGGCGACGCTGCAGTTGACGCATAAGGCCATCGGAGCGGAGGTCCGGCGTGGCCCGTACGATGTCGTGGTCGATGGTCAGCGGGTCGGGTCGGTCGAAATGAACAGCACGATCGAGATACCGGTCGATCCTGGACGTCATACCGTGCAAGTCCGCAATGGCCGAAACTCGAGCAGCACTCAAACCTTCGACGCCGGCGATGGCAAGATCGTGGCGTTCCGATGCACCGGAAAAAGGTTCTTGCCGATCTTTCTCGCATCCTTCGTCGTTCCCAGGCTGGCACTGAAACTCGTTCGCGAATGAGTCGGGGTCGGCGTCGCCATCAGGCCAGAGTGGGCGCGGTTCTGGGACTTTGGTACCGGCCGAATGCCACAGTTCCTGAAGGAGCTAGCAGAACGGAATCAATCCTGACAACGACGTTACACGGAACCCTTGGACCGGATCCACTCTGCCTCCCCGCCGCCGCCTCGCCGGGCGCCACGTCCAGGTGTGCAAAGACACCATTGGCTGGAAGCAGCCGAGCTGACTGAACGCTCGACGCACAAAGAATGAATCAGGTCGGTCTCTTGGGCGGACGCGAACCTCTCCAGCGGCCGACCGCGACTCTCTGATGGATCGTCAGGCGTTTCTTCCAGGGTGTGATCACACCGCGGAAGAAACGGTCAGATAAACCGTGATATCGTTTTCGGCACGGACCAACCCGACATGGAGGCACCATGAGCGATGTACGACCTCGCGCTTTCGCGAAGCGCAGCGCCGATGGCGATCCGGGTGCGGCAGATCCGGACGCGGTCAAGCGATTGGCCTATTTCTGGGACACTATATCCCCGGTGGCACAGGGGTATTTCGAAGAACTGTACGAGGCCATGCCCGACAAGGTGTCGACCGTTCTTGCCGGGGCTGTCCTGGCGCGGGGCGGCGAACGCACCACCCTCGCTTCGTGGATCGAAACCGCAAAGAACGAACAGGGAGTCGTGGACAGGTCCGGGACGACGGTTGGTTTGAGGGAAGTTAAGGTCGAGCCGGCTAATCCCATGCCCAGGGCGGGCTACGCGGTGGCCTGGTTGGTGACCGCTGATGAGAAGGGGTTTCCCGGGCGGAAAGACCGGGTGCGAATCCTGGACAAGGACGGGGCACAGGTCGCCGAGAAGACGATCGAGCAGCCGGCGATCGCGGCCGGGGCGTCGGTCCAGGTACGGGCCGACTTCGGGGCCCTTCCACTTGGTTCCTATCAGGCTCTTGTGGTAGCCAACGTCGAGGGCGGCGACGGTTCCTCTATGAACGAGCACGGTCTGCAGGCGTATGACTCGGTGCCGTTTGTGGTGGGTCAAACGCGAGAGGCCCAGCTGGCTGAGGACACGCCCAAGTTCGGCCAGGTCCTGGGTCTCGTCCAAGCCGCCGTGCAGATGAACGCCGAACGTGTGGTTCGTGAGGGAATGTCAGATGAACATAAGATCCTGGATGAATACGCCCTGAACCTTCTAGCCGAAGCCGCAGATACGCTCGCCAGCATGGACGTGCTGGCGGATGGGTTTAAGCGGGCTCTGGGAAATGCGGCGGAGTGGTTACGACGTCGTCCCGAGGGGCCGCACATTACTGAAGAAGAATGGGCAACCTTGCGCGGGCAGCTACTCGGCCTGCCGCAAAACCCCGATGAGGCCGGGACGTACGCTACAAGGTTCATCGAGGCACTCGAAGAGCAGTCCCCCACCCCATTTGTCCGGTAGTCGTCGATAGGAGCGCCTGGATACTCATCATTGGTCGATTGCCCTGCTACCTCCCGGCAGGTACTGAGGCTCGAGCCGCCTCTCAGCCCACGATGTCGATAGGGGTGCCAGCGGGCACGTCGCGCAGCTGAGCCAGATCGGCGTCGTGGAGGCGAATGCATCCATGTGAGATCTCTGCCCCGGTGGTGCCGATGGCGGCGTCGGAACCGAGGGATCCGTGGATGGCGGTGATGGCGTCGCCGGATTCTTCCCAGTCGCTGATGGTGGTGCTGTGGGCGGAGGTGACGATAACGAAGGCGCCATACGCGGGTGAGGGTGCCTGGGCGAAAAGGGCCACAAAGAACTGACCGGTCGGTGTCGGGGCCGAGGGGACGCCGATACCGGCAGGGAAATCGGCCACCTGCTGGCCGTGGTCGAAGAGTTGAAGGTGCATGGCGCCCAGATCGACAACAATGTGGTAGGAGTCGACGGCCAGGCTGACATCACCGGCTGGCACCCAGGCGACCGATTCGTTGGGGCGTTGGGCCAGGCGGACCTGGTACCAGCCGGGCCGCTGGGCGATCACGGGCAGTACGGAGGCCGCCCCCAACCACTGACCGGGGAGTTCGACAGTGGGGGGGCTGCCAGGGGTCTGGCTGCCGGGGGCACCCCCCGGACTGACAGTGGCGACCAGAGTCTCGGCATCGATCGCGATCGGGGATCCGGCGAGGTGGGGGGAGGCGGCGGGTGTCGCCGTGCTCGCTGATCGGGTCGTGACGGTCGGCGCGGCGGCGGCGGTTCCGGTCCGGGTGGTCGTCGAAACGGCGACGAGATGTTCCCCGGCAGGCCGGGCTGAGCCGTCACCGGTGGCCAACCACGCCCCCAGGGCGGCCAGACCAATGGCCAGAACGCCGCCGCACGCGGCCACACGCAGGCGGCCCGCCATCAGCCGGTCACGGGCACGGTGGAAGGGGTGATCGGAGCGACCGGGGCGGTCGGGGTGGTCGTCGGGGTGGTCGTCTTCGGGGCGGTGGTCGATGTCGTGGTCGTGGGGACGGCGCAATCTGCTGCGATCGTGATGCTCAGCGATTGGGTGGCGGTCATGGGCGGCGTACTCGAGTCCGCCACTTGCACAGTGAAGGGAAAGGTCCCCGGCTTGGTCGGGGTGCCGCTAATGGTTCCGGATGACGAGAGCGTCAAGCCCGGTGGCAACGGGCCGACCGAGAAGACCGACCAGGTGTATGGCGGGACGCCGCTGGTGGCTGCCAGGGCGGTGGACGGGTAGGCATGACAGGCGGTGCCGTCGGGCAGCGAAGTGGTGGTCACGCAGAGTGCTTGCGTGGCTCCGGCGATGTCGGTCTTCCAACCAGTGAACGTGTTACACACGAGTGTGGCCGCTGACCCGGTGTCCACCGCCACCCCGATTCCGAACGAGTCGGGGCTATCCGCGGACGTCCGGGCGATGTGGTTGTGGCTGATCTCAATACCCGTGCTGTTGGCGGTCACGGAAATTCCCTTGTCGGTACCGGCTCCGGTGAAGGTGTCGCCGGAGACGGTGACCCCGTCGGCCCCGAAGAGCAGCATGGCGGTGCTGGCGTTGCCGGCGCTGCCGAAGCCGCTGCCGTAGATGGTGCTGCCCGAGATGGTGCCGCCCGCCCCGGCGGCAGAACCGGGGGCGGTGTTGGAGTACTGCACTCCGTTCTGGGTGATGATGCTCCCCAGATTGTCGGGCGGCCCAAGGGTGCTCTCCGTGACGTTCATGGTCATCGACCCCGAAGCGACCAGGGCGGCCTTGTTATACCCGCTCACCACGGTCTTGGAGATCGTGACGGTGCGGACCCCGGTCACCCCGTTGGCCCGGATTCCCAAGCCCGCTCCGCAGCCGCTGTGCTGGGTTATGTCCAACACCTTGACGTTGCTCACCGAGCCGCTGGCGTCGTTGAAGAAAATCCCGTACAACGACACCGCACAGTCGACCGCGAAACCGGACCCCTGGATGGTCAGGTTCTCGATGGTCATCGACTGACCCACCCCGGTGTTGGTCAGGACCGCACCGTTGAAATTGCCACCGGTCGGGTCGTGGGCGGTGATGGTGAATCCACCACCAGCGATAGTCGTGATGGTGGCGGGAACCGCTATCTGCGCCGTCGTCGTACATGACGCCGTCAAGGTAAAAGTGGTCCCGGTCAGGTCGCCGGTGCAAGGGCCGAGCGTGGAGGGGGCGGCGTTGGCCACGCCTCCAGTCGCCGAGGAAACGACCGGTACAGCCGCCCCTGACAGGATCACCGCTGCTACAACAGCCCCCACCCTGAATCGTGACATCCCTACCTCCCGTACGGTCCTTCACCGCGGCCAGGCTGGCACACCCGACCGCAACGCTAACACATCTAGTGCGTTCAAAACCGCAGAGAATCCCTCGATCGGGACGCGAATGGAATAGGGCGGCGACTGATTGCCGGGGAGATCCCCGGTGGCGATACCGGCCCTGGATCCCGGGAATCCCCGATTCAGCGAACGCTCTCGCAGTCAATCCAGACGAAAGCGGGTGACGAGGGATTCGGTGGGTACCCTTGGCTCTCTTGACCACCAGGGGGGAGGAACCCACCATGCGTGCCATCACCACCTACCTGGACTACAGCCACCGGCCTGACCGGCTGTCGGGCGGAGCCCGGCGCATATCGGTGGAGACATCCCTCGGGACCTTCTCCGTGTGGACCAAACGGATCGGCAACAACTCGGATCTCAAAGTGCTGCTGCTCCATGGAGGCCCAGGCGCCACCCACGAGTATCTCGAAGCCGTCGACAGCTTCCTACCGGCGGCCGGAATCGAGTACTACCACTACGACCAGCTCGGCTCGGGGTTCTCCGACCAGCCGGACGAACCGTCACTGTGGGAACTCGACCGCTTCGTAGACGAGGTCGAGCAGGTCCGCCGAGCCCTCGGCCTGGACCGGAGCAATTTCGTGCTGTACGGCCATTCGTGGGGTGGCATCCTGGCAATGGAGTACGCCTTCGCCCACGGTGAACACCTGCGGGGACTGGTGATCTCCAACATGATGGCGAGTGCTCCGGCCTACACGACCTATGCCCATGAGGTCCTGATGCCGGCCATGGACCAAGCCGTGCTCGCCGAGGTGCTCGCGCTCGAGCAGACCGGCGCCACCGACGACCCGCGCTACATGGAGCTGCTCAACGCCCACTACTACACGGAGCACACCATCCGGATGCCTGTCGACGAATGGCCCGAGCCGGTACAGCGAGGGTTTGCACACATCAACCCGAAGATCTACGTTCCGCTCCAGGGACCAAGCGAGATGGGTATGAGCCCCGACGCCAGGCTGGCGCAATGGGACCGCTTCGGGGACCTCGATCGATTACCTATGCCAACCCTGGTCATCGGCGCCCGCTACGACACCATGGACCCGGCCCACATGGAGGCGATGGCGGCACGCCTCCCGCAGGGCACCTACCTGTACTGCCCGGAAGGAAGCCACCTGGCCATGTACGACGACCAGGACCGGTACTTCGAGGGTCTCGTTTCCTGGCTTCACGCCCTGCCCACTTGACCTCCGCTATCACCGGCGCGGCCCACCTTGAGCCTGAACCGAGAAGTGCGGCGTGTACCTAGAGTCCGCCACAATCTCGCACCTGACGTAGCCCAGAACGCCAGTTGAGGGGCGAGGCGGAGAAGTCATTCCCAGGGCACCGGGGAAGCCCAGCGGTCAAAGAAGGTCGTCGCCGAGGTCGGCATGCGAACGTTCGGGCCGAAGTTGCCCCGGGGATAGCCGAGCGGGACACAGAAGTGGAAGCCGACGTCGTCCGGGATGGCGAACATGGCGTGGAAGCGAGCCATGACAGATGGGTGAAGCGTCGTCGGCACCGAGCCGATTCCGATCGCGTGTGCGGCGAGCATCAGGTTCTGAACGGCGGGAACGACAGAATTGGCCGGGCCGTTGTGCAACGCCAACGTGAACACGATGCAAGGCACTTCCGCCATTTGCTCAGCAAGTCGGGCCGCGGCATGAAAGCGTGAAGGGAGATCTTCGCGGTCCTGGAAGCCCTCGTCGCGGCGCTTCGCCCACCACGCCTCATGGTAGAGCGGGCCGAACTCCCGGATAGTACCGCCATCGTTCAGGACGAGAAACCGGGCGATCTGCTGGTTGCCCCCGTTCGGTGCCCGCACCGCTGCTTCAAGGATGAGGCGGATGTCCGTGAGTGGGATCGGGTCGGGACGAAATCGCCGGATCGAACGTTGCGTGAAGATGGCCTCACCCAGAGGCATCGACAGCCGGCTGTAGTCCATGGGATCAAACCTCCTTGAGTCGGTGACAGGAACGGCCAGGGAATCCTTCTCGAATATCGCATACTCCCGAACGTCGCCACGACGGCGATCGCTCAGCCGTCGACGCAGGCAGCCGGCCGAGCCGCCCTCGAACATCCGGACCGCAGCTCGGCGAAGGTACGTGATGGCCACTTCGCCGATCACGTGGCAGCCCGTCATGCCCCGTGCGGTGCCACGGTTTTGCCATGGCGAGTAGCGATGGGTTGAGCCTTGGCTATCTCGGCGCCTGATGTCCGTTTTGTCCAGGTCACGCGGTCCTGGCCGCCTTCGCGCGCTGTCGGGGCGGCGTGGCGTGTGCCCTGCACCTGCTGCAGGCCCTGTTGGGGATGGCGCTGGGGGTGCGGACGGCCGTGCATACCGGAGACGTGATCCGGCGGGATGAGGGTAACTATGTCGGGCCTGTTGCTGGTGGACAACTGCGAGCATGTCCGGGACGCGGCGGCCGCGTTGGTCGATGCCGTATTGACCGCTTGTCCCCAGATGCGAATTGTGACCACCTCGCGTGAGCCTTTGGGCGTTGACGGCGAAGTGGTATGGCGGGTTCCGTCGTTGTCGCTGCCCGGCGACGCCGGTCCGGCGAATATCGAGGGCCTTTCGAGCTCCGAAGCGGTGCAGTAATTTATCGAGCGGGCTGGCCGGGCCCGGGCCGGCTTTCGATTGGAGCGCCACAACCCGCGCCGTTCGTGACACTCACGGCTATCGGCTCTATAGCTCTGAGGTCGAGCATGACATCACCAAGACGCGCACCGCGTTAGGCGAGGAATTCGAGTCTCTTTATGCCTCCGGACGCGTGGTGTCGGCCGAGGAGGCTGCCGCTTACGTCCAGCGCGGACGTGGCCAGAGGAAGCGGCCAACCACCGGCTGGGCCAGTCTCACTCCCTCGGAGGAACAGATCGTTCGACTGCTCAGCGACGCATACACCAACAGCCAGATAGGGCAACGATTATTCGTGTCACCCCGAGCAGTCCAAACTCATCTCGCCCGAATCTACGCCAAGCTCGACGTCACTACACGGACACAGCTCGTCGCGAAAGCAGCGGACCGAAAGCTCGCCCCATAAAGCAAAGCCTTGATCGCCCCATAGTCCCGTCAGCCACCCTGCCTCACATCGCCAGGTGGAGACCCCATTGGCAGGATCTGACTAAGCAGTCGGGATGTCCCGTTGCCCGCCCACAGGAACGTCGTCGGAAACTCGTTAAGTTAACTCGCGTCAGGGGCGGAGTTTCAGGCAAATTTGTGGAAAGCCAACCCCCGGAATTCTCGACCGCACCGGGCTTCGTTCCGCCCTATGTCTATTGTAGCGTCGGCGAAAGTCGTTAAGTTAACGGCGTCAGCAGCGAAGTTTCAGCAAATTGTGGACAACGCGGCCCCCGGATGTTTATTATCTAGATGGATCTCGGTACCGAGCGTGGCGTGGCGGGAACTGAGGAGGCGGAGGCGGAGCGGTGGGAGTCAGATTACGGCGCTTATTCATCGGACCGTTTGCCATCCTGGCGGCGGTTGCCCTAGGCGGGCTGGTCATGCCAGCGGGCCCCGCCTCCGCCGCGAGCCGGGCGGTTGCTTCCGGAGCTACATCTCCAAATTACGGTCCGAAACCCTGCAAGATCACCATCACCATAAAGCCGAATCCGAGTGGTCACGGCTACAGGATCGTGATCAAGATCTCCGGCTCGTGCGGCCACGACAGGATTGTCATCATCATTCATAGCACGCCCATGACCCTCGGTACGATCACCACGAATGCGAGTGGTGACGGGTCGGGTGCCTTCAACATCCCCTCCTCGCTGGCCGACGGTGCCCACACCGTCATCGCCAGCGACGCACAGGGCAATAGCGACTCAGCTCACATCGTTCTCACTGGTATGGCGACGGCTCGGGCGGTGGCTGTTCCCAAGGTTCCTGGACCCTCTACCGGCACTGATGCTGCCGCCGTTGGGGCGGTTGCCGCCGGGGCCGTGGGTGTCATCGGCCTGCTGGTGCTGGGCATCCGCAAGCGCCGGCACCACAACTTCACCTGAGACCACGGCCCGGTCAAAAATATCCGCGAAGGAGCACTGAGTTCCCGGCCCGGGCGAACATCCCGGTCATCTAGAAGGGGATGGCGCGAACCCCGAGGACACAGGATTTGATATGGAGGAGCTAGAGGTCGTCGAGCAGAGGGATCTGCGCGGATACCTGCAGATCCTCAGTCGTCGAAAACTGATTATCGCTATGACTGTGGTGGTGACGGTCGGTCTGGCGCTGGCCTACTCCTTGGTAAAGACGCCTATCTATTCGGCCACCGCCACGGTCCTGGTACCCCAGCAACAGGCCGCATCGGCGCTCAATATCCAGAACTCGCAGCTTCCGGCCGCCCAATCACTCCAGCGCTCGCTGTCTGATGAGCAGCAGTTCGCCCGGGGGGATGCGGTCAAGGAAGCGGCCAAGAGCCAACTCGGTTACGCCGCTCCCATCAGTGTCGGGGCATCCTCGAGCGCCGACGTGTTGAGCTTCACCGGGCACAGCACCGACAAAACCGCAGCCGCCGCCATCGCGAACGCCTATGCCAACGGGTACATCACGGCTCGGCGGGCGAATCAGGTGGCGCAGTATACCGAGCAGGTCACCGCCCTGCAGACCAGCATCGCCCAGCTCCAGGCCAGAGCCGACGCGGTGCCGGCCAGCAATCCACAGCGCGCCGCCTTGCAGCAGTCGGTCACGTCGCTGACACAGACCGTTCAGCAGATCCAGGCCGCCGCCCAACTTGTCGGTCAAACCGGGCCGACGGTGATCAATAGCGCCACGGTGCCAACGTCGCCCACCTCCCCCAAACCCGTGCGGAACGCCATTCTCGGCGTTCTCATCGGCCTGATCATCGGGGTAGGCCTGGCCTTCATGGTGGATCGCCTCGACGACGGGATCAATTGCGTGACGTTGCGGAACGGGCCGCATCGCCCGTGCCGGTGGTGGGCCTCATCCCGATGGTTGACGCCTGGCGGGCTAAAGGGGGCCGCCACCTGGCCCTGATCGAGGACCCCGGCTCGAATGCATCGGAGGCCTACCGAACGCTGCGCACCGCCATCCAGTTTCTCAGCATCGACGAACCGAAACACGTCATCGGCATCACCAGCTCCGTCCCCGACGAGGGCAAGACGACCGCGGTCGCCAACCTGGCCGTAAGTTTTGCCAGGGCCGGGCAGCGAGTGATTGTGGTGTCTTGCGACCTGCGCCGCCCACATGTGCACCAATTCTTCGGGATCGACAACGGGACCGGTTTGACTTCGGTGCTGATCCGTGAGGCGCCGTTGCGGGAGGCGGTGCGGGCCATCGACGGGGAGACCCGACTCCGCCTGGTTCCGTCTGGACCAGTGCCGCCCAATCCGGCGGAGATCCTCTCGCTGGATCGAGTGCGGCAAGTGATCGATGTGCTGGCCGCAAACTCAGACGTCGTTCTGCTCGACTGCCCGCCTGTGCTTCCGGTCACCGATGCCCTGCTTCTTTCGCGCCTGGTGGACGGGATGCTGGTGCTCGCCTCGGCCCGGTCAACCTCCCGGCGCGACCTCCGCCGCACCATTCAGTTGCTCCAACAGGTCGAGGCCCCGGTGCTGGGGGTCATCCTCAATCGAGTTCCTGCCGCCGGAGGATATGCCTATGGATACGGGTATAGCTACGGCTACAACAATCGGCATGACGAAATCGGCAGGGCGCAAGACCGAGCGAATGCCGAGGCAACTGTCCCGTCATCCCCCGGTACGAACGGATCGCTCCGAAGCGGCGGGCAGGCCCCGGCCAGTGCGGGACGTGCGGCCCCCGACGTGTCGCCGGCTCGGATCGATGCCGATTGGGTCCCGTCCCGGCCAGGGGCGTCGAGCTTGACGAATGGCTCCGGTTCGAGGCCCCACTCTCCCGGGGAAGACGGAGCACATGTCGCGGAAAGTGAGGAATATCCGCCGGAGGCCGACGGCCGATGCATGCCACAGGGGCTGTCCGCCGACCTCCTGGACTGACGATCCATGCGGCGGCTCTGGCCTGCTCCGGAATATCTGGTTTCTTCACCTGACGCGGGGTACCGAACGCTTGGCGTTAGGGCTAAGCTTTTCAATGAGCGGAATAGTCGCAGGCGTCCGAAAGGAAACGTATGTCTGCGCTGAGCGAGGCGGAAAATACGTCGCTCTCGATCGGGAGTATCGTGGCGCGCCCGGCTGCCTCGCCGCCGCGCCTGCGAGCGGCGGGATCATTCCAGACGGTTGCCTATCGACTATTACCACGCCTTGTCGCCGACCTGCTTGCCGTGTCGGCCGGGCTGGCGACTTTCTGGGCGTGGAGCGGCGATCCCCCGCGAATGCAGATCCTGTTCGCCCTCGGCTATGTGGTGGTGACGGCCTCGGTTGATGCCAGCCACGTACCGTCGAGCGCGGCTACGTCGAGGAGTTCGTGCTCGCGGCCAAGACCGCGGTGATCGGTTGTTGCTGACCGCGGTGGTTGGCTTCCTCATCGACCGTCCGTTGTCCCGAGTCCTGCTCCTGTCCGTAGCGTTGACGATGGTGGTCACGCGGCCGATCGCAGCCGTGCTCGTGGATCGATTTGCCGAGCCCTTGACGCGCCCTCGTCATCTACTCGCGGTTTGCAGCGACGCCGAATACGAGCGGTTGGAAGGAGTGGCCAGCAAGCACGCCCTCCCTTCGTATGTGATCCGGGTGCCAGCCGCCTCTCTTTCGCCCGCCCAGACCGGGCTCTCCGGGCCCTGGCGAGATCTGCGGGGCTTCGCCGAGTTGTCGCGCGCTGGACGCCGGCCCGCGTTATCGTCGGCAACGACTACTTGACCGATGGTTCCTCTTCTCGCCGCCCTGGCCCAGGTCAATGAGCACGGCGTGGTGGTTTCCTCTTTTGCCCGCAGCTTCGAAGCTGAGTTCGGCATGGTACCGGTGACGAGCGTGGATTCGTCCTGGTTTCTCTTCGACCTCGGTCCGCTGCATCGGCTGGGTTACCGCGTCGCCCGGCGCTTGCTCGACCTCGCATCCAGCCTGTTGTTTGCGGCGGTCCTGGCTTTGGTGCTGCCAGTGGTCGTGGTGGCTATCCGTCTCGAGTCGCCTGGCCCGATCTTCTTCTCGCAGGAACGCGTTGGTCAGGGTGGCCGTGTGTTCCGGATCCACAAGCTACGGACGATGCAAACGGATGCCGAAGTGACCGGCCCGCAGTTCACTCAGCACGGCGACACCCGGGTGACCCGGTCGGTGCGTGGTTGCGCCGGTGTCGCATCGACGAGCTTCCTCAGGCCATCAACCTGCTCGTGGCGAGATGTCGCTCATCGGGCCGCGCCCGGAGCGGCCCGAGTTCGTCGCTACCTTTGCCGAGGCGATCCCGTTCTACGAGAAGCGCAGCCTGATCAAACCGGGGATCACCGGCTGGGCGCAAGTACATGAAGGCTACAGCGATAACCTGGAGGACACGATCCGCAAGCTAGAGCGTGACCTGTATTACCTCCGGAATCAGTCGCTCCGGGTCGATCTTCGGATCGTTCTCGCCACGATCGCTAGCGTGGTGAGTCTGGCCGGACGGTGAATCAACCGCGTCGTGTGCTCGCCCTGACGCCTTCGCGGGGCGCGGAGGAGGGATAGAGGCCTATGTCCGGGGGCTCCTCGGTGCTCTCTCCGAGCTGGGAATCACGTTTGACGAGGTCCCTTTATTGTTGAACGGCGCATCGCCACGTGCCCGCCAGAAGCTGCGTTACGTGAATCAGGTACTTCGGCCCAGCCTGCAGCTCCGTGGCGCACCGGCTGAAGTCCTTTGCTTCCATCCGGGGCTGCTCCCCGCCGCCCTCATGGCCCGGTCTGTGCTGGGCCGATCAACTCCCATAACTCGTTCTCTTACGGCATAGATATCTGGGGTGCTGGTGATATCGGCCGGTGGCTGAACCGCCACGCGGCTTCAGGCCCGTCACCATTTCATCTTTCAGTGCCGGTGCGATGGCCGACGGGAGACCGGCGCTGCTGCTCCCTCCGGGTGTGTCGGCGAACATGTATCAAGGACCTGTTGGCCGTGAGTCGGGGTCCATGGCGTGCCAGCGGTTTGGCCGTGCTCTCCGTCTTCCGCCTGAGTGCCTATACCCAGAAGGGCGGTCCGGAGCTGGTGACCGCCCTCGCGCGCTGCGGAAGCTGGGACATCCCGTATCGCTCACCATCGCGGGCACCGACGGTCCCAGCCAGCGGCTTGATGCCGACATTCAGTGCCACGGAGAGTGGATCGAGCGCGTGCGCTCGCCCACCCGGAAGGAGCTGGTAGACCTTTACGGCGGGGCCGATGTATTCGTGCTCGCCAGTCGGCAGCACCGTCGCCCCGGCCCGGCTGGCGAGGGCTTCGGTATTGTGCTGGCTGAGGCAGCTCTCGCCGGATTGCCCGTGATCGCGCCGGCCAATGACGGGAGTCGAGACGCCTTCGTCCCGGGGCTGACGGGAATGCGCCCGGTGGACCAGTCGGTCGACGGCCTCACCGACATCTCCGATGGCTGGCCGACCATCCCCGAGAGGCGGACCGGATGGGAGGAGTGCCCGGCTGTGGGCCGAACAAGCGTTCGAGCCAGGAGCGTACGCGTCCCGAGTCGGATCCGTCCTGTGGGGACATGGCAGGCATCAGGAATGGATGGGACTCGAACTTTCCTGGCGACCCGGCCTTAACCGTGTCGCGGCGACGCCCGGCTTTCTCGTCCGTCGGGATGACCTCGCCAGAATCCGGGCCACGGTCAGGTGGCCGGACGTCCGCATCACCGCGGTGGTGCTCACGTTGAACGAGCAAAGAAATATCAAGCGATGTCTGGCCTCGTTATCGTGGGCCGACGAGGTAGTGGTGGTGGACTCCGGAAGCGGAGACGAAACCGTTCGCTGGCTCTGGCAAGCGGAGCACGGGTGGTCGAGCATTGCCAGCCGGGACCATTCTTGATTGCGGACCAACGCAACTGGGCCCTGGAACACGCCGGCTTGCGCGGTGAATGGGTCCTGTTCATGGACGCTGACGAGGAGGTCACCCAAGACCTGGCGGGAGAGATCCGATCCCGCTGTGCCGGGGCCGGGGGTCCCGACGCTTACCAGCTCGCTCCGAAGTACCTGTTCTGGGGTCGCTGGATGCGGCGCTGCATGCGTTATCCGGCCTGGCACGACCGCTTGGTCCGACGCGGGAAGGTCAGGCTTCGCGGGAGGAGTGTGGGAGCACTTCACTGCCGGCGCCGGATAGCGAGGATTGACCGAGCCGTACATCCACCACGGCAATAGCCAGGGTTTCTCGGCGTGGTTGGCGCGGCACGATCGCTACTCGACCTGGGAGGCGGAGTCTGTGATCGCATATCTCGACTCCGCTATGCTGGCTCTTTTCGTACCTCCCGCGCGTAACGGAGCGGAAGGTGGCGGCGCATGCCTGGAGCGGGCGGCCACTGCTCCGCTTCGTCCTTATGTACCTTCTCCGCGGTGGATTCCTGGACGGCCCGGAGGCCTTGGTGTTCTGCCTTCGCTACGCCATGTATGAGTACATGATCGTCGAGAAGGTCATGGAACTCCGCCGCCGACACAACAGTGAGCCGCTATGAGATCCCGACCCCGAACGCCGTGACCGACGTACGGGTGTCGGATGACTGGGTGATCCCGGAGATCGACCGGGCGGTTCCGACCAGGCGCCAACCCATCGCCACGGTTGTGGTCGGTACTGTCGGGAGTCGGTCAGCGGCCGGCCGCGAGCAGAGCAGGTCCCGTCGATTGCAGCGCCGGCGTCGAATCGATGAGCAACTTCGTCGCCGGCCCACCCTGCTGGTTGAACGGTTTCCGGTCACCATCCTGCTCGGGTTTGCAGTACGGCGCCCTGGTCGTGTTCCCGGCGCTCGCCTACCGGACCCAGCCCGAACGTCTGATGCTTGCGGTCTGCGGTGCCGCCATCGCCATCGCTCTGGCCATCGAGAGCCTTTGGCCTGGGTCCCTCCCCGCGCCACCTCGTCCACTCCGGTTGGAATCACCCGTCGCTCAGCGACGGCAGTGCTCGCGATCGGCATGCTCGCCCAGGTCTCGCTCGTGCTCGTCGGCAATACCAGTTATGGCGCGGTGGCCACCGGACAATGCCAATCGCACCTGGCTGCGATGCTCACACCATTTTCTCCGTGGCTCACGTTCGGAACGGTAATGTTCCTCTGGCTCTGGCGGAGGGGCGATGCGACGAGGACCGAGGTATGGATCGTTCTGGCCTTCGCCGAGAGCTCCAATCGTGTTGTTGGCCAAGACAGGCCGCACCGCCTCCCTGGCCTCGTTCGCCCTCACGATCGCGCTCGTCGCGGTGCTGATGCGCTTCATCCGCCTGCGCTGGCTCGTCTTGGCCGTGGCCTTGATTCCTCTGGTTTGGCCCCCGCTCTACCAGCTCCGTAATGACATCCGCCACACCCAGCTCGCTACCTACAGTGCGACCGGTCAGGCTCCGGCCTCCCAGCGCCTTCGGGAGGATCTCAACTTCGCCCGCATCGAGCAACTGCCGGAGATCCCGGATGCTTCCATCCACCCCGGGCTGTCCACCGAGCTCCGGTTCGGCCTGTTGCCCCGGTTCCTCGACCCCGGCCGGTCGAATCTGCAAACCGCCAGCCAAATCAGCGTCGCCGAAGGCGGTGTGATCACGTCTTCGGCCACATTGACCACGCTGGGCGATGCTTACGCCCTCCAGGGTTGGCCGGGCGTGGCCTTGTTTGTGGTCCCGTTGACGCTGGCGATGGGAATTGCCGTCAGGCGCCGCTCGGCCTGGGGTTACATGTTCGTCGCCATTCTGATCGCCTCAGGTGTCTGGATCGAGTCCACCTACCCCGACTGTCTGGCCGCGATCCTGCAGGCCTCGGTCTCGCTGGTCGTTATGGGCGTCCTGATCACCGTTCTGCGCTTCTCCCCCCGGCGAGCGCCCAGTCCAGTCATTGCGGTGGCGGCAGCCGGCAGCAGGACACCAGCTGGCACAGGGACATCGTGGTCGCTCGGCACCATCGGCGACACGAAGCGAAGCAACGATCTGAACCTTGTCGACCTTTGGGATGACCGCCTCGCCTTTCCAGACTATTCGGCCATCGACGGCCCCAAACCATGCCCGTTCGTCCCCCCCACCAGGGCAGCTGCGCCGCACCATCAGTGTGGCCTCGATCGGCAGCGTGCTGGGCAACGGGGCAGCAGCCATCGGTGGCCTGCTCGCGGCCCGATATCTGGGACCAACGGTCAAGGGGCAGTATGCGGCGGTTACGGCCTGGTTCGCCGGGGCGCTCGTGGTGGGCGAGATCGGCCAGCAGGCGGCGATCGTCTACTATGTCGCCCGCGATCCCCGCCGGGCCCGGGATTACGTCGCGACATCCCGGGCCATCATGGTCGTGACGGGAATGGTGGCCGCAGTCGCTGGCTTCGTGATCGCTCCGACGCTGTCCCACGACCATCCCGGCCAGACCTTCGCCTATCGGGTTTTGTTCGCCTGCGCACCGGTGGCTTTCGTGGCGGCTAGCTACCTGTTCGCCCTCCAGGCTCGCGCCATCAGGCGATGGGTCGTCACCCGGGCCATCCAACCCACCGTCTATCTGGCCCTCATCGTCGCCCTCGTCGTCGGCCGGCGCCTCACCCTTGATGCAGCTGCGCTCGTGGTGGTGATATCAATCGTGGTCCAGGCCATCGTGGCCCGGCACTTCTGCGCCCAGGCAGGGCTCCTCCGGGGCGCGTCGACCGCCGCTTGGGTCGGGTTGTGCTTGGCTACGGATCCAGCCAGCTCCTTGCCACCAGCCCCACGGCGGTCAATACCAACCTCGATCAAATGGTGCTCTCCCAGACCGTGCCGTCTGCCGCACTCGGACAGTATTCCGTGGCCGCCTCACTGACCTCTCTCACCCTCCCCCTCCTTGCCCCTATCGGCTCGGTTCTCTTCCCCCGACTCGCGAGCGGCCATGACAGGCCCGCCGAAGGGCGGCGCCTGCAGTGGCTCGCCGTGCTCGCCACCCTGGCCGTCAGCGTTGTCCTCATGGGCGCACTGTCCGCCGCGGCGCAGCCGCTCATACCCTTGTCTTCGGCGCAGGTTACCGGCCGTCGGTCAACTTGTCTGGATCATGGCCCCATCCGGGGTGTTTCTCGCCCTCAACCAGGTGGTTGGCGACCTGCTTCGGGGCGGCAGGAAACCCCTGACCGTCGCTTTCGCTCAGGGAGTCGGTGCTGGATTGACCGTGGCATGCTGGTCGTCCTCATTCCAATCCTGGGCGCAACCGGTGCCGCCATCACCACTACGGTCACCTACGGGGTCACGACGATTGTTATGCTTCTCGGCCTTCGTCGCAGCACGCGTGACGGCGGCGCCACGCCCCGACCCCCCAGTGAGTAACCACACCGGCCGCCAACGCCTCAGGTCGTTCGACTGGCCGACCGCGTCAGCCCACCAAACTCGTCAGGTCACCCACGCATCCGGTCGGGTCTCAACCTCTTCCCTCAGCTGCCAGCACCGCCGCCTGCTCAATTCCCCGCGCCGTCCGTTCGATTGAGTAGTCGTCCACCACGGCGCGCGCTGCCGCTCTCATCGCCGCCAGTCGGCCTGGGCTTTCCCCCAGGTACTCCAGCGCCGCCGTGATGGCGTCGATGTCACCCACGGGGAACACGATTCCGGAGTCCGGATGGACCAGATCCTCAGCGCAACCGACGGCGTCGCTGACAACAGGCACCGCCCCGGTCGCCATGGCCTCATTGATGACCAGGCCCCACGGCTCGTAGTCCGATGGCAGGACGATTGCATCGCTCAAGCCGTACCACAGCCCGAGTTCGCTCTGATTCACGAAACCGAGGACTCGTGCCGCCTGCAGCTGCCGGGCTGCCCGCTCCACCTCCGACCGCAGCGGGCCATCACCAATCACCAGGAGGTTCAGAGGAATCTTACATCGTCGGACCGCAGCCAGCAGATCGAGCGGCCGCTTCTTTGGGAGTAACTTGGCCACGAACACTACCGTCAGATGGGTCGGATCCAGCCCGAGCTGACAGAGTCGTTCGGACCTCGCCCGGCGGCCGAGCCGGCCGGCGGCCGCAAAAAACTCGTTATCGACACTATAGGGAGCACTGGCCATGCGTTCGGCCGGAACGCCATAGGATCGAAAGAACCGCTCGTTGCTGTGGCCGATCACGGCCACCGACCCGGCTTGTCTGAAGAGTGGGAGCAACACTGCTTTGCGCCGGATTTGGCACCATCGGGAAAGACCGGCGCCTGTCGGCGAACTGGTATCGCCGCGGAGCACGTACGGTATGCCAACCGACCTGGCTACCACGCAGGCGCTCAGACTCGCGATCGTGCCCCACCCGGGCACCAGGATGACATCGAACTGCCGCCGGCGGAGAAGGCGATAGAAACGCCTGCCGGGCGGGTGAAGTATTCCCGGCCGAGATGGGGCTCCCTCTTTTATGAAGACATGATTGTAACCGTCCAGAAGCGGTACGTCGTAAGCGATCGTCAATCCATAGCCGCGATCGAACGATGGGTGCACGCCAAAGTCACTGAGATAGATAACCGTGGCGTCGACAAGGGACGACCTGGCCAACTGCCGGTATGTCGGTACCAGATACTGTATCGGGTGGGTGGCAATAATCCCCAGCCGTATGGGGTGGTCGGTCATTTCCGCTAATCCGCAGCTGACTAGCGTCCGTGAGCCAGGGTGACAAGAAGCTGTTCAACTGCTGAGATGGTTTGGCTCTGAGACAACCACCGTTCATAATATTGGCGCCCTTTTGCGCCCCGCCTGGCGCTCTCCTGTCGCCCGAGCGCGTGCGATTCTCGAAGGACCGCTCGTAACCGGTCAGGTCATCGGGAGCCACGACCCACCCGGCACCGGCATCAAGGACGATGTGCGCCGTCTCGCCCGCGGCACACGCCAGGACGGACCTCCCGCTGGCCAGGATGGATGGCAGCTTGCTCGGGAACGTGATTGACGCCAGGGGATGGTCTGCGAGACTTACCAGATGGACGTCCCCAATCGACATCAGCCGGCCGATGTCTTCGGCCGGCCACCGCCCAAGGAAGACAACATTGTCGAGCCTGAGGCGGGCAGCTTGTTCTCGTAAACGCCCCTCGGCTGTGCCCGATCCGGCGATGAGGCACCGGAAACCGGCCAGGTCCCGGACCCGGGCACAGGCGTGGAGAAGGCTGTCGAGACCCTGGCTGTCCCCGAGGTTGCCTGCGTACAAGACGACGAAATCGGCCGACACCCCCAAGTCCGCCGCCAGGTCCTGGTTCCGGGGGCGAGGCTGGTAGCGGTCCTCGTCGATCCAGATCGGCATGAGGTGTACCTTGGCTGGCGGGACCCCCCTGGCGATCAACTGGTCGCAGATACCACGCGAGATCCCGGCTATCGCCTCGGCCCGCCGGTAGGTGAACCGGCACCATCGATCGAGGGCCGCTTGGAGGCGAGCGTACGCCGCCGCGGTCGGCAGGCCACTGAGTCCCACGCTGTCGGGCCAGAGATCGACGACGTGCATCAAATGCGGCGGCCCATGCCCCGCGCTGGCGAGCCAGCTTGGCAGGCCAACCGTTGCCGGCGAGTTGTACACCCAGATGGCATCGACACCTCGCAGCGGCGGCAGTGCGCTGACGGATGCACTCAGAGCAAAGGAGACGTAGTTGAGTGCACGCCTGCTTGGCGATCGGTCGTGGCTGGGGTAGAGGGCCACTCGGCGGATTCGGATATCTTCCACCGTTCGCTCGTCCGCCCGCCGCTGGATGCGATACCCCGGAGCTACCTGACCAGTCGGGTAGTTGGGGTAGCCGGTGACCACCTGGACTTCATGACCGCGCGACCGGAGCGCCCGGGCCAGTACGCCGGGAACCGCAGCCGAACCGGGTTCCGGGTCGTACCACTGACTCAGGATCCCGATTCTCACCTGGCGGAGCACTCCCTCGATTCTCCATAGGCGGTCTCGTCCACGACGTCAGCCGTTGTGGCGGGGTCGGGTCGGACAGCGGTCAGAGAGATGTCAACCACGTGAAGTAGGCGTCGGGATCGAACGGTCCCGGGTCGGGGACCACGGCTGGTCCAGCCAGGGCAGTTCGCACGGCATCGGCCAGTGAGGATGAGATGTTTCCGTGATAGCCGACCAGGGCCGGACCGGCGATCTCCCGGTTATGGGCGTTCTCCACGGCAATCACCGGCAGTCCCATGGCTCGGGCCTCCGCCAGCGGGTAACAGAATGACTCAACGGTGTACGGAACGTACGACCGCGGCGGCATCAGCCCAGAGTTCGTCCATGGCGGCCAGGGACTGCCGGCCGATGGGCTCGACCCTCGGATGGTTGGCGAGGTCGCCGAGGTCGCCGGGACTGGCGGTAACCTTTATGACCGCGCCTTCATTCCCCCGTTCGACCGCGCCCACGAGGTTGGTAATTCCGAGGCGGAGATCCTTGTGAGCGGATGGGATCGATGGATACAGGACGTAGGGCCCCTCGTGCGACCGGTGCTGCCTCTGGGTTCCCACGAGTGGATGGTGACGGACGATCAGTCGATCGGACAGGCGGGGGAGCACCGATCTCACCCGATCGGCCATGTCACTGGAGGGGACCACGAGCACGTCGGCTCGATGCGCCGCCCAACGGATGATGGGCGTCTGATACCTGACCCGCCTGGGTACCGCGGGGACGTGCTCTCCCGGTCGGAGGAAGTGGAGGGGGTTGCGGAGCAGCACGATGCGCCCGGCGGATCCGCCTATAAAGCTCACGTTGTTGGCGGCGACCCGACGTTCGTACCAGCCGACCGACTCCCGCTCGACGAGCCAGCGAACCGTAACCCTGCGCCCGATACCGATAAGGCGCACGGATCCGGTCGGTTGGCTGGCCACCCATCGTTCGGCCTCGCGGCGGAAGCGCGCCGCACCGCCCGAGTTGGCCCCGGATGCATCAATGATCGTCATGACCGATGGTGGTGAGGCCGGCGTGGTCCAGGACCCGCCTGGTGGCGGTCGGTTCTACCTGCGGCTCGCTGGCGGTCCACACCGGGGGACGTCGCCGTATTCCAAGCCACTGGTGAGCGACGTGGGCGGTTGAGCGGACGATATTGACCACCCGCTGGGAGAAATTGAGGATCTGGTATTCGGCCGGGATCTCGAACGCCATTCCGGAGTTTCGCTGCGTGATGGCCTGCCGAACTCCGGCAATGACGTCCCCGGAGTCCACCCCCGTCGTGATTATCGACGCGGTTTCCACGGCTTCGGGTCGCTCGATGGCGTCCCGGAGGGTAACAGCCGGAAAGCCCAGGATCGCCGCTTCCTCAGACACGGTGCCGCTGTCCGACAGCACACAGAAGGCATGGCGCTGCAGCTGCACATAATCGAGGAACCCAAAGGGCTTGTGGAAACGCACATCCTCACTCCCCGGGATCCCGAGCGACTCCAATCGCTGCTGCGTTCGCGGGTGCGTCGAGACCAACAGTTGGCGTCCAAAGGCGCGCTGAACGTCGGAAAGCGTCCCAACCAGGTCGATCAGCCGGGCTGGCTCGTCCACTGTCTCCTCCCTGTGGGCGCTGACGAGCAGATATCCGTTGGGCTCCAGCCCGAGATGGTGGAGGACCGGGGACGCGGCAATTGCCGGCTCGTAGTAGGCCAGGACTTCCGGAATAGGAGAGCCGGTCAGCATGATCTGCCGGGTCGGCAGTCCCTCGCTGAGAAGGTTGCGCCGAGCGTGCTCGGTGTAGACCAGGTTGAAGTCCGCCACGTGGTCTATCAACCGGCGGTTTACCTCCTCGGGAACGTTCATATCAAAGGACCGGTTCCCGGCCTCCATGTGGTACACCGGAATCTGGAGGCGCTTCGCCATGATGGCGGCCAGCTGGAGTTGGTGTCGCCCAGGACCAGCAAGGCGTGCGGACGGACTTCGAGCAACACGGGCTCGATCGCGGTCAGGATCCCACCGAGCATCCTGCCGAGGCTGCTCGTGTCGACGCCCAGGTGGTAATCCGGTGGTCGAACATCGAGCTCGTCGAAGAATACCTGACTCAGCTCGTAGTCGTGGTTCTGACCACTATGGACAAGCGTGTGTGCGAAGGTAGCGTCTAGGAGCGGCAGCGTTCGGGACAGCCGGATGATCTCGGGTCGAGTGCCCAATGACCGTCATGACGCGGAGCGAACTGCGCCCTGGGGAAGTTTCGCTCACGAGACCACATCCACGAATGTATCGGGATCCTCGGGATCGTAGATCTCGTTGCTCCAGAAGAGCGTCAGCAAATCCTCGTCGCCGACGTTGGTGATGTTGTGGGTGTGCAGCGTTGGCATGTCGACGAATGCCGGCGTGTCACCCGAGACCTGAAAGGTGGCGACCGCATCGCGCCCAACCGGTCGGATGGCAATCTCGGCCGATCCGTGCAGCACGATGAAGCGCTCGACCTTGCGCAGATGGTAAGTGCTGGCCCCGGGTGATACCGGGCCGGGTCGTGGAGAACGACACCTGGCCCTGGCCCCCCGCGGCTTGCACGGCCTCCACGAAGGCCCCTCGCTGATCGGCCTTGGCAACCAGACGGCGCGGATACCAATGTGGGTACAGGTAGGATCGATAGGTGTTGAACAACTGCAGGGTGAATCGATCGCTGAGGTCGGGGAACCTCCGCCTCTTTGGTAGGTCGTGGACAAGTCCAGGAGCCGCTTGAGAATCTCGCCAACCGAGGCGGTTCGACCCTCGGGGTGGACGACCAGGCTCGTCTCGAGATCGCCGAGTTGATCGATGACCAGGGAGGCGGCATCCTGGGCGTGAAGGAGCGGCACCAGACGGTCGACCTCCAGCGGGGATACCCGCCGTGGGCGAGGCGATGACAGAAGGTCGCCACGAAGGAGTTGTAATGGGGCTGCCCGCACTCGCCGAAGAGGTTCGGCAGCTCCACGTCGACGAGAGAAGTGCCGTGCCGGTCCGCCCAGCAGCTGAGCAACTCCCTCGCCCGCCGTTTCCCTCGGCCGTAGGGTGTGTCGTTGCCGGCCTGGATCGAGTTGGCGTAGATGATCGGTGACGCGGTACCCGTGGAGTCGAGCGCCTTCAGGAGAGCTTCGGCGGCGGCGACGTTCCCGTTTTCGACTGCATCCGGTGCGCCCCGATTGGCGCCGGCGAGATGCACGACCGCTTCAGAGCCCGCCAGGTCAGACGCCAGCTCGCCGGGGTCATCGAACACGGACCGGGAGATGGACGTCACGGTGTGCTCGGTGACAGCCGAGAGACGGGCCCGAAGATGCCATCCAAGGAAGCCATCGGCTCCTGTGACAGCCACCTTCACGCGCTTTGTCCCGTCAGTTCCTGGTGGATCTCGGGCAGCCGAAGCAGCAAGTTCTGCGCCTCCTCAATCGTCAGTTGGTAGGTAGAGTCTGATCCGTAGTCGTTGATCTTTTCCGTACCTGCCTCGCCCTCCTCGAAGTAGGGGGCATAGTCGAGGCCTCGGCTATCCAGCCGGATTTGGAAGTAGGCGCCTCTGTCAGTGCTCCTCGCCAGCTCCTCGCTGGTGGCCAGGGTTTCGTGGATCTTCTCGCCGTGCCGAACCCCGATCACATCCACATCAGGCTCTACCCGAAGAGATTCCCGAGGGCGGCAACCAGCGTCTCAATCGTGCACCCGGGCGCTTTCCGAATGAGGACATCACCGGGTTCGGCATTGACGAAGGCGTACTCCACCAGGTCGACCGATTCGTCGAGCGTCATCATAAACCTGGTCATCAGCGGATCGGTGATCGTCAGCGGCCGTCCGGCCTTGAGCTGGCCCACGAAGAGAGGGATGACCGAGCCTCGGGAGTACATGACGTTGCCGTAGCGGGTGACACAGACGGTCGTGGGCGAATGGGGATGGTTGCGTGCGAATGCCTGGGCCGCCTTCTCCATGAGCGCCTTGCTCATCCCCATGGCGTTTACCGGCCGCACGGCCTTATCCGTGCTCAGGCACACGACGGTTTGGACCCCGGCCTGGTGGGATGCCTCAATGACGTTGCTGCTTCCGATCATATTGGTCCGAACCGCTTCGAGTGGGAAGAACTCGCACGACGGCACCTGCTTGAGAGCGGCCGCGTGGAACACATAGTCGACCTCGGATACGGCTTGCACGACACTCGCCAGGTCGCGAACGTCGCCCAGGTAGAACCGCACGCGCGGGTCAGCCAGTTGGTGCCGCATCATGTCCTGTTTTGCTTCGTCACGACTGAAGATGCGAACCTCGCCGACGTCTTCATACAATAGCTTCCCGGCCATGGTCGAGCCGAAGGAGCCTGTACCGCCTGTGATCAGGACGGTCGTTCCCGCGATCGCATTGTACATGCGCTGGGCTCTCCTCGCGTTCGCAGTTCGCCGGGCTGGGGCGGCAAGGCTCGACCGTAAGCTTACCCCACTATGAGAGCAAGCTCCAAGGCCTCAATTGGGATTTCTGGCGATAACGTAACAGCGGTCACTAGACCCCAGGATTGTCCCGAAATACCCGGGCTGGAGATGTCGTTATGGCCGGCCTGTAGGACCTCGAAACAGGCACGACGCGCGCCGGCGCTTCTCAAGTAGATTTCTTCACCTTGGAGGGCGAGCGGGAGCCTGTCGGCGGCATTCGTCACGAGATCGCCTGGGAGGACCAGGGGTCCGTCCCCCCGGCGATTCCGTCGACTCGAAGCGGACCGGGTCGGCGCCAACACGCCGTGCGGCGGCGGCGCCGATCCTCCTTGATCGTCGCGGTCCTGGCCCTGGCCGCCGCGGTCGGAGGCGCCTGCGCCGGCTGCCACCCGACCGGAACAGCGGGTCCCGACGCCATCTACTCAGCCGCGCTGGCGGCGCTGGTTACGGTGGCGGCAGCCCGTGCCAGTCGGGCCAGCGTGCTGATCCTGGCGACTGTCGCCGCGGCCATGAGCCGGGGTTGGCTCGTCCTTCCTGCCGGCGTGGCTCTGGCGTTGGCGTTCGCTGCCGTGTTCCTTCGCCGTTCTCACCAGCGCCTCGGCGCCTTGACTGGCGCCCTGGCCATTCAGGTGGTGTTGCGATGGCCCGCCATCGGTTTTCATGGGGTCACCGCTCTGGTGGCAGTGGCGGCGATCGTACCGGTGCTCTGGTCGGCGTGGGCACGGCAACGTCGCCAATGGCGCCGGGCTCTGCTCCTGGGCGCCGCCGCTCTCTTCGGCCTGGCCGTCGTGCTTTCGCTCCCCGTCGTCATCGGCAACCTGCTGGCCCGGTCCCCCGCCAACCATGGCATCGCCGCCACCCGCCAGGCGCTGACCGCCATCAGCGCCGGTGATTCCGCTTCGGCTGCCCTCGAGCTGCGGACGGCCACCGGCGCCTTGGAGATCGCCAACGATCGGACCGGCGCCTGGTGGACCCGGGGCGGCCTCCTGGTGCCGGTGATCGCCCAGCAGCGTCGGGCCACGGCCGACGCCACTGCTGCGGCCCGGACCCTGACTGCGGCCGCGGCCCGAGAAGCGTTCGATCTCGATTTCCACCACATCGCCTATCGTGACGGCCAGGTCGATCTCAACGCCATCCGGGCCCTCGCTTCTCCGCTGGGCGCCCTCGAGAGCCAGGTGATCGCGGCGCAGCGCTCGCTCGCGCCTGCCGGGTCCGCCTGGCTGGTAGCCCCCGTAGCCAACCGGCTCGACCATTTGTCCGCGGAGTTGGCGAAGGCGAGAAGCAGCGCCAGTCTGGGACTGCAGGCCGCTCAGGTCGTCCCCGGGCTACTCGGCGGTAGTGGTGTTCGCCATTACTTCGTGGCGTTCATGAACCCCGCCGAAACCCGTGGGCTGGACGGCCTTATTGGCGCCTATGGCGAGCTCACGGCCGACAACGGGCGGATCACCCTGACCCGCTCGGGCCCGGTCGACGACCTGATCACCGCGCTCGGACCCACACCACCCCAACTGACCGGCCTGTCGGAGTACCTGGCCCGCTACGGGGTTTTCGATCCAGGCGGTCATTTTCAGGACGTCACCTACTCTCCGGACTTTCCCACCGTCGACAAGGTGATTTCCGAGCTGTATCCGCATGCTGGTGGGGATCCGATCGACGGAGTGTTGGCGCTCGACCCCGAGACTCTGTCGGTCCTGCTCCGCTTCACCGGACCGCTCGCGGTCCCGGGCCTGACGGTTTCCCTGTCGGCAGCCAACGCTACCGACGTGCTCCTCCGCCAGCAGTACATCAGCTTTCCGACGCCGACGCAGCAGGCTGTTCGCCACGACTTCCTGCTCAACGTCCTCCAAGCGGCGGTGGAGAAATTGTCCTCCGGCTCGCTGCCGAACCCTCAGACTCTGTCAACCACCCTGGGTCCGGTAGTGCATCAAGGACGGATGCTCTTCTGGAGCAATCATCCCACCGATCAACCTTTCCTTCGCCGCCTTGGGCTTGCCGGGGCGTTTCCGCAGCCGGGGCCCACCAGCGACGTACTGGCTGTCACTATCTCTAATGCCGCGAACAACAAGATCGACGCTTACTTGCAGGAACAATTGTTCGACCGCGTCACCTACGACCCGGACACCGGTCACGTCGAAGCCACCGTGACCCTGACCTTTCACAATGGCGCTCCCAGCCACGGTCTGCCCAGCGAGGTCATTGGCAGCTACCCAGGCAGCGGGGTGCCATCCGGGACAAACGACATGTGGCTCTCCCTCTACAGTCCGCTCGCCCTCGATGCGTCGACCGCAAACGATCAGCTGCTCGCCCTTTCCCCCGGCATACCGGAGCTCGGAGTCACCGCCTACAGTACCTTCCTGCACGTGCCCGCCGAGTCAACCGCGACCCTGGCTCTGACTTTCGAGGGGAACATCTCGCCCGGAGAAGGCTACCGGCTGACCCTCCGGCTTCAGCCTCTCGCCAACCCTCCAGTTGCGTCGGCGACAGTCCAACCGGCGCCGGGATGGACGTTGGCCCAGAAGACGCCGTCCTCCTGGCAGGCCAACACAAACGAAGTACAAACGCACGACTGGCGATTCATCCACTCCCGATGAGCTGACGCCGCGGCCTCGTCACCGCGACGAGGCGCAACCAGTGCCGCTCGTGATCAGCGCCGCGAGCGCCTCGGTGAGCTCGTTGAGCGTATCGCGTGTGTGCCGGAAGCGGGTCAGGGGCTGACCCACAGGATCGGCGATGTCGTCGCTCGCCGGCAGAGCAAGTAGATCGGTGCGCTGACGTCCTCCGTGAGCACGGGCCGCCCATCGACGCATCGTTTCGGCGCCGTCGATGGGGCCGATCTGCCGTCCTCGCCGCACCAGATCGGCAATCGTAAAGGTCCTCGGCCAGGCTCCGACATCGAGGAGAACCACGTCGATGGCGTGTTGGCGGGTCATGACGACGATGAGATCGGACGCTCGCAAGACGTCCACGTTGACGAGCCGGCTCCGATGGAGGTGGAGGTCGATACCGACCTCCATCATCACCGTCACCGCCTCATCGACCGCGGCCAGACCGGCGGGTCCGAAGCCTGCCGACGACACCTCGGCCCCCGCTCCCGCCCTGTCCATGCCAGCCTGGAGAAGAGCGGCCGCCATTGGCGACCGACAGCGGTTCGCCGTACAAACCATCAACAACCGCACGCCACCGAAGTTACGGACCGGGCTGCTGGCCGTCAAGGCTGACTCTGCTGACCTGACTCCGTCAGAAGTCACGACCCGGAGAGAGGCATCGGCCCGCTGTCGTGAGCAAGGGCCGTTCGCAACCGTCGAGCCCGGGACCAACACGGTGGACCTCTCGAAGACGGGCGGGACCACCGATCTGGAGTGGGCCGGGGCGACGCGATAGCGTGCGTTTGTTGCTCTACGCATCGAGGAGAGATCGATGGGCCTCGGTAGCTGGATGGAAGCCTGGCCGCTCTACCGGCAGCTCTCGCGCGGGGACCCGCTCGGCCTCGGCGCCGCGGTCAGGAGCAAGCGCAGCGAGCAGCTGGCGCCCCGGGTGCGTACCGCCGACAAGGTCGTGAAGTCGGTTTGTCCGTACTGTGCGGTGGGCTGCGGTCAGCAGGTCTACGTCCAGGACGGCCGGGTCACCCAGATCGAGGGCGACCCTGACTCACCGGTCAGTCGCGGCCGCCTGTGTCCAAAGGGCTCGGCGAGTCTGCAGCTGACAACGGGTGACAGCCGGCAGTACCGGGTGAGGTATCGCCGGCCGCACGGCACCGAGTGGGAAGATCTGGATCTCGACACGGCGATGGACATGATCGCCGACCGGGTCATCTCGGGCCGCCAGTCCGGCTGGCAGTGGGACGTTGGCGAGGCCCGAACCCGCCGGACTCTGGGCGTGGCGTCCCTTGGCGGGGCCACCCTGGACAACGAGGAAAACTATTTGCTGAAGAAGTTGTTCACGGCGCTGGGCGCGATCCAAATCGAAAACCAGGCTCGCATTTGACACTCCGCTACCGTCCCCGGTCTGGGGACTTCATTCGGTCGGGGCGGAGCGACCAACTTCCAGCAGGACCTGCAGAACGCGGACTGCATCCTGATCGAGGGCTCGAACATGGCCGAGTGCCATCCCGTCGGCTTCCAATGGGTGATGGAGGCCAAGGCTCGGGGTGCGGTGCTCATCCACGTGGACCCGCGCTTTACCCGCACCAGCGCCCTTTCCGATCTGCACGTGCCTATCCGGGCCGGGGCCGACATCGCGTTCGTCGGCGGGCTGATCAACTACGTCCTCCAAAATGAAAAGTACTTCGAGGAATACGTCCTCGCTTACACGAACGCGTCGACGATCCTGACCGAAGACTATGTGGACACCGAGGATCTGGACGGCGTGTTTTCCGGCCTGAACCGGGAGTACCGCTTTTATGACTTCGAGACGTGGCGTTACCAGGGCGAACAGGTAAAGCCGGCCAGCGGTGAGCGCGGCGACCCCGAGGCCCGACATTTGGCCATCCGTCGGATGGGGCGCCAGTCGGGGCGCGGTGAGGCGCACGGCTCGGGGGGTGCGGCAGCCGACCCGGCTGCGGACACTGACCCGTCCCTACAACACCCCCGCTGCGTGTTCCAGGTTGTGAAGCGGCATTTCTCCCGATACACGCCGGAGATGGTTGAGCAGGTCGCGGGGGTGCCTCAGGCCGTGTTCGCCAAGGTGTGCCGCCTGATCACGGAAAACTCGGGCCGTGACCGTACCACTGCCTTTGTGTATAGCCTGGGCTGGACGCAGCACACCGTTGGCGTGCAGTACATCCGCACTGCCGCCATCCTGCAATCGCTGCTCGGCAACATAGGCCGACCCGGCGGTGGGATCCTGGCCCTTCGCGGGCATGCCTCTATTCAAGGCTCCACTGACATCCCGACGCTGTTTGACCTGCTGCCGGGCTACCTGCCGATGCCGATCGCCTACGGCAACGAGGACCTGGACACCTACGTGCAGGCCGAATCGGTGCAGAAGGGGTTCTGGGCCAACAGTCGCTCCTATATGGTCAGCCTGCTGAAGGCGTGGTGGGGGGATGCGGCGACGGCCGATAACGACTTCTGCTACGACTACCTCCCCCGCCTGACCGGGAGCCACAGCACCTATGAAACGGTGCTGGCCCAGCTGGACGGGACCTGCAAGGGTTATTTCCTGCTGGGCCAGAATCCGGCGGTGGGCTCGGCCAATGCCCGAATGCAACGACTTGGCATGGCGAAGCTGGACTGGCTCGTCGTGCGGGACCTGGTGATGATCGAAAGTGCCACCTGGTGGAAAGACGGCCCGGAGATAGAAACCGGTGAGCTGCGTACCGAGGATATCGGCACGGAGGTGTTTTTCTTGCCCGCCGCCGCTCACACCGAGAAGTCCGGGAGTTTTACCAACACCCAGCGCATGCTGCAATGGCACGCTCAGGCGGTTGACCCGGCCGGCGACGCTCGCAGCGAGCTCTGGTTTACCTACCATCTCGGACGGCGGATCCGCGACAAGCTGGCGGCGTCAAAAGACCAGGCCGATCGGCCCGTGCTCGACCTGACATGGGACTACCCGGTGAACGGGCGATATGACGAACCCGACGCCGACGCCGTACTGGCCGAGATCAACGGTTGGGATGGGGCGGGACGACCACTATCGTCGTACACCCAGCTCACCGACGACGGCGCCACGGCGGCCGGGTGCTGGATCTACTGTGGCGTCCACGCCGACGGGGTGAATCAGGCCGCTCGTCGAAAGCCAGGAAACGAGCAGAGCTGGGTGGCAGCCGAATGGGGTTGGGCTTGGCCGGCCAACCGGCGAGTGCTCTACAACCGGGCGTCCGCAGATCCAGAGGGCAAACCGTGGAGCGAGCGCAAGGCGCTGGTGTGGTGGGACCAGGGACAGCAACAATGGACCGGTCATGATGTGCCGGACTTCATCGCCGACCGACCCCCGTCCTACCGACCGCCCGCAGAAGCTCAGGGTACGGCGGCCATTTCGGGTATTGACCCGTTTATCATGCAAGCGGACGGCAAGGCGTGGCTATTCGCTCCCGCCGGGTTGGTTGACGGTCCGCTGCCTGCCCACTACGAGCCACAAGAGTCCCCCTTTCCAAATCTTTTCTACGGCCAGCAGCACAACCCGGTCCGCCAGGTTATCCGGCATCCCGAAAACCGTTACCAGCCGAGTGGCGACCAGCCCGGCTCAGAGGTGTTTCCGTACGTGACAACGACCTACCGCCTGACCGAGCATCACACCGCCGGCGGTATGTCCCGATTCCTTCCCTACCTGTCGGAGCTGCAGCCCGCCTTGTTCTGCGAGGTGTCGCCGCAGCTGGCGGCCGAACGGGGCCTGGAGCACCTCGGCTGGGCGACGATCGTCACGGCTCGCAGCGCGATAGAGGCGCGAGTCATGGTGACCGAACGGATCCGGCCCCTTCGGGTCCAGGGTCGGACGCTGCACCAGGTCGGTCTTCCCTGGCATTGGGGAGCGAACGGGATCACTACGGGCGATGCCGCCAACGAGCTCGCTCACCTGGCCCTGGATCCGAACGTCCATATCGAAGAGGTCAAGGCCATGGCGTGCGACGTTCGAGCGGGGAGGCGGCCGAGGGGACCGCAGCTGCGCCAACTGGTGGATGACTACCAGAAACGGGCCGGCATCACCGACGAGACAGGGACCGAGGTTTGAGATGGACACACCGGGGGTGACGGTCGACCCGGCCGGGCGGGCCGGTTATACGGACCATCCCCCGAGGGTGGGCTTCTTCACCGACACTTCGGTGTGCATCGGCTGTAAGGCCTGCGAAGTGGCCTGCAAGGAGTGGAACGGCGTGCCCGAGGACGGGCTCGTCCTGACCGGCATGTCGTATGACAACACCGGCGGACTGAGTGCTTCGACGTGGCGACATGTGGCGTTCATCGAGCAAGCCCGACCACTTGCGGTCGCCCCTACCGCCCACGACGGCGGTGGGCCGTCGACTGACCGCGAGGGAACGCCGGAACTGCAGTGGCTGATGTCCAGCGACGTATGCAAGCACTGCACCCATGCGGGCTGCCTTGACGTCTGCCCGACCGGGGCGCTTATGCGCACCGAGTTCGGCACGGTGGTGGTGCAAGACGATATCTGCAACGGTTGCGGGTATTGCGTGTCGGCGTGCCCGTTCGGGGTGATCGACCGACGCCAGTCGGATGGGGGCGCCCACAAGTGCACTCTCTGCTACGACCGGCTGGGTGATGGCCTCACGCCGGCCTGCGCCAAAGCGTGCCCAACTCAGTCCATCCAGTTTGGGCTGCTGGACGAGCTGCGCGAACGGGCTGAGCACCGGGTAGCCGAACTTCACGACGAGGGTCGATCCGAGGCCCAGCTGTATGGTGCCGATCCTCATGACGGCGTGGGCGGGGCGGGAGCGTTCTTTCTGTTGCTCGCCGAGCCCGAGGTGTACGGCCTGCCACCGGACCCTGTGGTCACGACACGGGACTTGCCTCGCATGTGGCGGCACGCCGCGGTCGCAGCCGCGGCCCTCGCCGTGTCCGCCCTCGCTGCCTGCCTGGGCCGCCGGTCGTGAAGGGGCGTCTGGGCCGTCGCAGCTCGGAGGAGCTGATGGTCCCGGAGGCCAGGTTCGGCTCCTACTACGGGCGACCGGTGCTGAAGGAAACTGTGTGGGGGCCGGACATCCCCAGTTATCTTTTCCTCGGTGGCCTGGCGGGGGCTTCCTCGGCGCTCGCCGCCGGCGCCCATCTGTCCGGGCACGCGGAACTGGCCCGCACCGCCAAAGTGGGCGCGGCCGGGGCGATCAGCCTGTCGCTGGTCGCCCTCGTCCATGACCTCGGGCGGCCGGCCCGGTTCGTCAATATGTTGCGGGTGTTCAAGGTGACCTCGCCGATGAGCGTCGGCACCTGGATCCTGTCGGCCTACACTCCCCTCGCCTTGAGTGCTGCTGCCTTGTCGGCGACCGGAAAGCTGCCCCGGGCCGGGCTGGCTGCCACGATCACCGCCGCCGCGCTCGGTCCCGCCGTGGCCGCCTATACATCGGTATTGATCGGCGATACCGCCGCGCCGGCATGGCACGACGCCCACCGTGAGTTGCCCTATCTGTTCGTGGGCTCGGCGGCTACCGCCGCGGGCGGACTCGGCCTGCTCACGGTCGCCCCGGGCGCGGCCGGACCGGCGGCCCGGCTGGGCGCGGTGGGCGCCGTCACGGAACTGACCGCTGAACGCCTCCTTCACCGGCGGCTGGGCGAAAACGGCGAGCCGTACCGGACGGGGAAATCGGGGGCGCTGATGCGAGCAGGCCAAGTCCTCGCCGCGGGCGGCGCGATCGGAGCGCTCGTGGGCCGCCGCAATCGGACTCTATCGGCTCTATCCGGCGCGGCCCTGCTCGCCGGTTCGGCCGTCACCCGCTTCGGCGTTTTCGAGGCCGGCCGGGCATCGGTCCGCGACCCGAAGTTCACCGTCGGCCCGCAACGCCAACGCCTCGACCAGGGCGGCAAGTCGAGCACCGGACTCGATAGTCCGTCGACCTAGGTGTGTGATGAACGCAACCACTCCGACTACAGGCGCGGCCGCACCCCCACCAAATACTCACCAACCGCCCCACCGAGCTGGCATCATGACGTCAACCACACAGCCCGTCTGTCACCTCAACCCCCGGTCTGAAAGTGCTAGGAGAGCACCCATGAACACGTCTGGGATCACGGCGACGCTGCCCGCCCAGGACCTCGGCCGAGCCAAAGCGTTCTACATTGAGAAAGTTGGACTCCAGGTTGTCGAATCCCACTTCCTCAAGGCAAGCGATGGGCGGGTGGGCTTCACAGCCGGAGATGGTGTCAACCAGCTCGTCCTCTATCCCGCCAGGGTGAGGTCGTCAGGTGAGTTCACCCAGGCGGTCCTTCAAGTCACGGACGTGCGTGCCGTAGTCGAGGAGATGAGGCGTCGCGGCGTCGAGTTCCAGGAGTACGACGACCAGGAGACGCGGACAGACAACGGAATTGCCCACACGCCGGATGGAGGCGAGGGGGCATGGTTCAAAGACTCGGAAGGCAACCTGATCGGCGTCGTTAGCGCCCCGGCCGGATAACGGGGGTCGAGGGACCTTCGCAGGTCCGGCCCACAGCTGGGCGATGGAAGCGGGGCCCCGGCGACAACGATCATGCGCTCGTAGGCGAGGACGAAGCTGGCTTCCTCTGCGGACCCGCTCCAACTCCTCCGAGCTGTCGGAACACCGTTCTTTGGGTCTGACAACAGGGCATCGGCCAGAGACCGCATCGTGCCGTCGTGCAAGCCGTTGAAGGCCTGAGGACTTGGTCCGGGGCGGAGAGGCCACCGCGGCCCGCGCGGCCACGGTCTTGCCCGCTGCGGCGTCGCCCGCGACCACGCCCAGGGCGGGTCTGGTGGATGCGGGCCACGACCTCGGCATGGGCGGCCTGATCAAAGAGCTTGTTGGCGGGACCGGTCGTTGCGACTAGCGAACCTGCCAGCAGCGCGGGCCGGTTGGAAAGGATGAGAGCGCAGGTTCGGCGGCCTGGGGCGCCTATATTCTTGCGGCCGAGGATTTCTGCCGGTGTTCTTCGTGGCGGTCAGGAACTGTAGATCTGGTGGGCCGAGTTGATGATCCAGGGGTGGCCGCTGGGGTCGACGGCGATGCTGACGGCCCCGCCTGCGATGGGGGTCCAGCCGGTGCCGTTCCAGTGGTAGAGGCCGTAGCCGCCCCCGACGGGGTTGGTGCCGACGATCCAGACCGACCCGTTGGCCCCGACACCGACCTCGGTCCCGGAGCCGGGGTAGAGCACCCAGCCCCTGCCCGTCAAGTGGTAGATCTGGTGGCTGGAGTTCACGATCCACGGGTTGCCGCTGGGGTCGACCGCGATGCTCACGGCCCCGCCTGCGATGGGGGTCCAGCCGGTGCCGTTCCCGTGGTAGAGGCCGTAGCCGCCCCCGACGGGGTTGGTGCCGGCGATCCAGACCGCCCCGTTGGTCCCGACACCAATGTCGGTGGCCCCGCCCGGGTACATGGCCCAGCCTTTGCCGTTCCAGTGGTAGATGTGGTGGGTGGAGTTCACGATCCACGGGTTGCCGCTGGAGTCGACTGCGATCCTGACGGCCCCGCCTGCGATGGGGGACCAGCCGGCGCCGTTCCAGTGGTAGAGTCCGTAGCCTCCGCCGACGGGGTTGGTGCCAAGGATCCACACCGATCCGTTCTGCCCCGCACTGATGTTGGTAGCGAGGCCGGGGCGGAGGGTGAAGGCGATGTTCTGAGTTACGGTCTGGTTCAGTGGGGTCGAGGTGCTTGGCGCCAGGCTAAGGTTCCCGTTGTAGGTGGCCGTGACGGTACTGGTGCCTACTGCGAGTGACGAGCTAGCACATGTCGCCTGTCCCGCGGACAACGACACTGCATTGCAGAGTGTGTGAGACCCATCTCTGAATGTGACCGATCCCGTAGGCGCGCCGGCCCATTGCGAGCCCGGCGACACTGTCGCCATGAAGTGCAGGGACTGGCCTGATGCCGCGGGGTTTGCTGAGGAAGACAGACGAGTGGTACTGCCGGCCTGGTCCACCGTCTGAACGTACGTGGCCGCGGCGCTCGCAGTGAAGTTGGTGTCGCCGCTATAGGTGGCTGTGATTGCGTGACTGCCGGCTACCACTGAGGGGACCGTGCAGCTTGCCTCCCCGGCGGACAACGGCACGCCGACGCATAGGGTCGTCGGTCCATCGGCAAAGGTGACTGAGCCCGACGGCGTCCCTGAGTACCGCTGCGCGGTCACTGCGGCTGTGAGACTGACCGCTTGGCCAAGCGCCGATGGGTTCGCTGACGAGCCGAGCGTGGTGGTGGTGCCGTTCTGAATGACGACCTGGTTCAGCGGATCCGAGGTGCTGGGAAGATAACGACCGTCTCCGCTGTAGGTGGCGACGATCGAATGCACACCGGGTTCGAGTGTCGAAACTGTGCAGGTCGCCTGACCGTGGACTGGCACGGCATTGCACAGTGGGCGCGAACCGTCGGTGAAAGTCATCGTCCCTGTGGCACCATCCGAGAACAATGAAGACACGGTGGCGGTGAGCGTTATGGCCTGGCCGAAGGTCGATTTATCTGTTGAGGACGTGAGACTGGTGGAACTGCTGAGCGACTTCACCGGCAGATTCAGGCTGTCCTGATAGAGGGTGGCCAGCGCTTCGGGCATCCAGCCGCTGTCCCACAGGTGGGCCGCATATTCTGGCGGGGCCGTCGTGTGGGCGACGCCCAGCGACGTCAGCAGGGCGTCGTAATCCGACATGTCCGGCCCAAACAGGCTGTACCCTCCGATCTCGATCCGGTTCTCGGTCTGGAAGGGCGCTGCCCGGGCCGCCACGAACGGGCTGGTCAGTTGATAGTTGGCCGCGAAGTTCCCTTCGCTGCCGTAATTCTGGGTGGAGTCCGGAGCGTACTGGTCGTACGACGACATGTCAGCGGGGAAATCCCAGGTGGCGGCCAGGGCGAAGAGGTTGGGGTGCTTCAGGATGAGATCCTGGCCGCCGATACCCGACTTCGAGAAGCCGATGAGCCAGTTCTGCTCGGTGCCGGTAGTCGAAAGGTTGGCCTCCACCCAGGGCACGAGCTCATTGGTCATGAACGTCTCATATTGGAGATTCGGGTCGTTGGGGTCGTTCGCGTACCACGGTTGGTCAGCGAATGTCGGTTCGACGATCGTCAGGTTGTACTGATCTTGCGCATCGAGCGCTTGCAGCGTTGCCATGCCGTCGCCATACTGACCCCCGAGTCCAGCCTCGACTGGAAGCACGTACAGGAAGTTATGGGCCGCACCCGCCGCAGGATGGGTGGGTTGTAGAACGCGAAGCGTTTGCACGCCATATCCGTTGTTGTCCGAAAGGACATCGTAGTATTCGATTCCGCTGGTGTCGGTGCGCTGATACGTGATCTGGAAGCCGGCGTTCCCCCCGGCCCACTTCTGGGCCGTGGCGGTGCCGTTGGCCATGATGCCGGGAGCGCCCCCAGCGAGGCTGGTGTCGCTGGCGGTGACCCGGTCGATGCCGTTGGCCGACAAAGAAAGGCTGTTGCCCACGACTGTCAGCTTCAGCTTGGTGCCGGCAGCCAGGGGGCCGCAGGCGTATGGGCTGCCGAGTTCAGTCCAGGTCCCGCTGAGGAGCTTGAACAGCATCAACTCGGGTTTGCCCTGGTTCCAGTAGTAGCGGCCGGCATAGAGGTTCTGGCCGCTGGTTTGGGCCCGGACCACGACGCCGATCCACTGGCTGCCGGTGAGGGGGATGGAGGTGACCTGGATCTGGGAGTACTGGTCGCTGGTGAAGGTCTGGGCGCTCCACAGGTCCCCGGAGTTCCCGCCCGGGTTGGTCCCCGCCACCGTCTGGGACGAGACGGCCAGGCTGCCCTGGGACATACCGGTCCAGTTGGAACCCAGGCTGCCATTGGCCCGGGCGAAGTTGTCCGACGCCGAGGTAGCTGTCGAAGCACTCCCGCCGGTGCCGCCCGAGCCGGTGCAGGTGATGGTGACGGTGGTGACGTTGGCGGCGATGACCGACCCGGTGCCGTTGGTGACGGTGCAAGTTTGCCCGGAGGGGTTGGTTGGCACGGTCACGTAGTACGTGGCGGTGTCGGCCAGGGGGGTGGCGAAGCTGAAGGCGCCGTTGGCGGTCAGGGTCAGGTTGTCGCCGTTGTTGTCCTGGAGCACCGCCGTGCCCGTCAGGCCGGACACGCTGCCGCCGATGGTGTAGGTGCCGTCGGCGTTGCCGCCGGCCCAGTTCTGGGCGCTGGCGGTGCCGTTGGCCATGATGCCGGGGGCGCCCCCGCCCAGGGTGGTGTCGGTGGCGGAGATGCGTACCACTCCGTTCTCGGCGAAGGTCAGGGTGGAACCGATCGCGATTAACGTCAGCTGGGTGCCGGTCGCCAACGTTCCCGAATCGTACGCCGAGCCCAGCTCAGTCCAGTTCCCGTTGACCAGCTTGAACAGCATCAGCTCGGGGTTGCCCCCGTTCCAGTAGTAGATGCCCACGTAGAGGCTCTGGCCGCCGGTTTGGGCTCGGACCGCAGGGCCGATCCACTGGCTGCCGGTCAGCGGGGTGGCGGTGACCTGGACCTGGGAGTATTGGTCGCTGGTGAAGGTCTGGGCGCTCCACAGGTCCCCCGAGTTCCCCCCGGTGTTGGTCCCCACCACCGTCTGGGACGAGACGGTCAAGCCCCCCTGGGATATGTCCGTCCAGTTGGAACCCAGGCTGCCATTGGCCCCGGCGAAGTTGTCCGACGCCGACATGGTGTCGGCAGAGGCCTGGTTGGCAACTGCCAGAACCGGGAGGACGAGGAGTGACAGGGCTAGCACGCGCCACGAGCCGCGGAGGACCCTTGAGCGCTTGAGTCGGGTTCTCAGCACGACCGGGCGGGGTGGTCGAACGCGGATACCGCCACCGACGCCGCCGCCGGATCGGAGAAGGCAGATGTCGCGGGCAGGTGCCGCCAGACCATTCCGTCCACAACGCTGTACAACTGTATGCCCCTTCTGGGTAGGAGTACCGACCGGACTCTGATCATTGTCCCGGCGCCATGCCACCCGCCTTGGCTGTCCCGCAGGGGTCAACCTTCAGAGAGAAGTGCAGACTTGCTGGGTCGTCCGACCGGACAGTCCTATCATGCTCGCCACGTCTAGAGAGCATCTCGGACTGGTCCTGATACCCCGACAATTGTGTCGCCGGACGGCTTCGGGGAGAGTCGACCCGCGGTGCACTCTGACCGTGGAGCCAAGAGAAGGACCTCCCGGGGTCGTCCCGCACGGCCGGACGGGCCCTCACTGACACGGGTCGCCTTTCCTCGAGCCGGCTCGGTCATCCCGGCCTGCTGTTCACCGGTGCCGGTGTCTCTGAGTCCTCGATGGCGGCGTGCACCGACAGCTCTGCGACCATCGACTCGAGCAGCTTCCGTCGCTCAGCGCGGGCCCGGGCCGTGGTCTTCTCGAACTGCTTGAACAGCTCGGACTATTGAGGCAGGGAGGGGATCAGCGATCGGGCCTCGGGAGCGGGGCGCGGACGATCCTTGGCACGGCTCCCGCTTCGAACGTGACGAACAAACCTCCAACTCCTCTTGCATGTTCTGTCGCCTTCGGTTTATGCTTTGTCCCGCAAGCGGTGGCAACCTGAGAGAGGAGGAGCTTGCGATGCTGATGCGTACTGACCCGTTCCGGGACCTGGATCGCCTCACCCAGCAGGTCTTCGGCACTCCCGCCCGGCCTGCGGCCATGCCCATCGACGCCTACCGCCTTGGCGACACCTTTGTGGTCGAGTTCGACCTGCCGGGCGTGTCGCCAGATTCCATCGACTTGACGGTTGAGCGCAACGTCCTATCGGTGCACGCCGGCCGGACCCGGTCTCAGGACGAGCACACGGAGATGCTGGTGGCCGAACGACCGTATGGCACCTTCAGCCGCCAGTTGTTCTTGGGCGAGACCCTCGATGCTGACCGCATCGCTGCGAATTACTGCGACGGCGTGCTCCGCCTGGAGATACCGGTGGCCGAGCAGGCCAAACCAAAGCAGGTGGCCATCAACTCTAACAATCGTCAACAGACGGCCATAACCGTCTGAGCCCGCCTCCACCAACACGAGGTGCGCATGCGACTTCCCATCGACAACATGGATGCACCCCTCTACACGGTGGGGCAAGTCGCGGCCATGCTCCAGGTGCAACCGGCCTTTCTCCGCCGGCTCGACAGCGAAGACCTGGTCAGCCCGGAACGCTCCGACGGGGGACAGCGGCGGTACACCCGCACAGAGATCGATCAGATTCACCGGGTCAGCGAACTGGCCGGCGAGGGTCTGACTCTCGCCGGCATCCGCCGGCTGATGGCCTTGGAGGCAGAAGTGGCCGAGCTCAAGCGAGAAGTGTCCCAGCTCAAGGCGGCCCAGGCACCCGCACAGCCAGGCGAGCCGACAAAGGGTCGAGCCAGCCGGCTCCCTCCCGCCTAGCAGGTGGGAAAGCGTCGGCGTCCTTGATCAGGACGCGCCTTGCGAGTTGAGGTGAAAGGAGCAAATCGTGGGTGACGAGAGCTTCACCGTAGAAGTGGTGAACGCCAACGGACGGGCCATCGTGTCGCTCCACGGCGAGATAGACATGAGCTGCGGCCCGGCGCTCCGAGCTGCCCTGTCGGCCGCCCAGGACGGCTCGCCCGATGTGATCGTCGACTTGAGCGGCGTGACCTTCATGGACTCCACCGGACTCAACGCCTTGATCGGCGCTTACCACCACGTGCCGGAGGGCGGCAGTCTCGGGGTGGTGGGCGCTAGATGGGCCGTCCGCAGGGTTTTCGACATCACCGGGCTCTCCGAACTGCTCCTGCTTGGGCCCCGACGCCCGACCTGGCAGCAAGTCACTTACAACCACAGCGGCTGGCGTTAGTGGATCACCGCGGAGACAACCGACCGCGGCGGGCCGCTAGCGGAAATCATCGAGGTTGGCTCTCCCGGCCACTGGGGTGGCCGCCGCGTCCACTACGCCCTCGAGCGCGGGGGGGAAACCACCCTGCACGGCTCGCTCGATGAAGCCATGCGCGCCGTAGAACTTCCCGCCCCCGTCACCCCTCACATGTCGGGGATACAACCAGCAGTGCTTCCGCCTGTCCAACAGCTGTAAGCGGCGACACGTGCCTGGTTGCGCCATTGCGCCGGTGGCGGTTTGGGCGGGTTGGCGGATCGGTCGTCAAGGCCAGATGGCTGCCCGCATCCGATGGCCCCGGCGCTGGAGGCGATTGTGGTGGCGGTGCGCCTGGCGCATCCGGCGTGGGGGCCGAAGACGATCCTGTCTGGGCCGGCTCGGGAGGTGGTGGAGCCGTTGCCGAAGGATGTGGGCGGGCACGGCTCCGATTGTTGGACCACTACGGGTGGCCCTCAACCTGGGGGGCGGCCAGGACATGGCGAAGAGCGTGTCGAACGCCTCGAGGACGTCCCCGCCTGGCGGGAACGGCGTCGGCGATTTCCCGGTGCGACGGCGCCATGCGCAGGGTGGCGAGCCCCGAGGTTCTCGGCCGGTCAGTGGAGGACGACGAGTTGCAGGGCGAGCGCGACCCGAGTGAGTTCGAGGCGGGAGCTCACACCAAGCTTCTTGAAGATCGATCGAAGGTGAGAGTCCACCGTGTAAGCGGAAATAAACAGTCGCTCTGCTATTTGCTTGTTCGTGAATCCGTCTACGACCAACTCCGCCACACCTTGCTCGGCCCTCGTCAAGCCCGTCCGTCGCGGCTTAGGGCCGATCGTAGAGTCAACCAACCCAACCTCGAGGTTTGCCGCTGCTCGGAGTTCCAACATGATCCCGATCGGATCTCCGCCGTCGAGCACTTTCTCGCAACGAATGAACAGGTGTCGACCGGTGCTCAGGGTGATCTCTTGAAATCCCAGTCGGCCTTCCGACACTATCCGTTGCGCATCGTCTCGAAGGAGCTCCTCGTCTGCGTGGTCGACGAACCGGCTTGCGGCTGCGTTCGAGAGCATCGATCTCGGGCCCACGAAGACGACGGGTCCCCGGACGCTGCGTTGCTTCCGGAGGAACTTCTGCAACACCAGCTTCTCTCGTACGTTCGATTCGTCGATAAGACGCTGCTCGATCATTCGGGCCACACGGAGAGCCGTCAGCAACATGAGCGGATGCGCATCTGGAGCCGGACAGGTCAGGTCTATGACGCCGAGTATCCGGCCGCTTTTGGGATCCAGAATAGGCGCACCTGCGCAGGCGAAACCGGTGAAGACATCCGAGAAGTGCTCGGAACCTTCGACGAGGAAAGACTTGCCTTCAGCGATTGCCGAGCCGACGCCGTTCGTACCGACGGACTCTTCGGCGAAGACGAAGCCGGGGGCGAATTCGAGGCGGTCGAGAGGCGCGGTCAAGGCCCGGTCTGTCTCACGGCGATCGAGCACCTGGGCATGGTTGTCAGCGACAACCACGGTCATCTTCACCGTGCCCAGGTCGTTTACGAGCTCGTCTACCACCGGTCGTGACACCCGAAGGAGGAGAGCTTCAGGGTCGACCTCGTCGATCCAAGGGACGTGATGATGCTGCGGATCTAAGCCAGCGTCGTTGGATCTCCGCCATGAGATACTGATCTCCTCTCGAGGAGAAGATCGCAACCCGCGCGATTCGACCAGGTCTGATAACGGTCGGGTCAGGCGGGAAGAATCAACATCAGGCACTGGAGTGTCCTGGCCGGCTGCCCACCGCCGCAGTGTATCGCAACCCAGGTAGGTGTTGGCTGGTGTCATACGACTCCGGCCGAGGCTCCACTTGATGGCGAGCAACCAGCGTATTGCCCGGCGTGTAGCTCATTAGGATGACACCAAAGGACATCACTTAGCCTCGGCACAATCGACCTGAAGACCGCCGGGACGCTCGGGAGTCCACCAGTGCGATCGGACCGGTTTGCCCGGTCGCGCCGGGCGAGGGGGTTGCGGCGAAAGTGGAGTCGGTCGCCCTCCCGAGTTTGGCCGCTGACAACTCTCCCTCGAGATCACGTGGTGGTCCGTCTGGCGGACCCCTGGCGTACTCAGCCTCTACCACTCGGTCGCCCGCCTACCCGAATACCGCGAGCGTGGGATATGCACCCGGACCGGACAGGCGCATATTGGGGGAATGCACTGTCAGGTGCAATGCAGCGACCGAGACCAGAGAGGATCCATGTTCTCGCTCATTGTCGACGGCTTCGAGCGGCATGGCGGCTTCCCTTGACAGTCAAGTCCTAGCGCGAAGCAGCGCCCGGCATGCCTTTCCAAAGATGGCGCGGTCAAGTCAGAAGGAGAAACGATGAAGAGTAAGGTCATATCGCGTGTTGGAGCATTCTTCGCTGCCGCATTCTCGGTTGTAGTCGCATCGCTGTTGGTGGTGCCCGTCTTCGCCAGTGCACAAGGGCGGCATGTCCCAGGAGAGCGCGCCGACGGCCCCAAGCCGACCATCGTGTTGGTGCATGGAGGTTGGGCTGACGGGTCCAGCTGGGACCACGTCATCTCGATACTGCAGCAGGAGGGCTATACGGTCGACGTGCCGCCGAACCCACTGCGGGGCCTCGCCTCGGACTCGGCCTATCTCGCCAGTTATCTGAAGACAATTTCTGGCCCGATCGTCCTGGTGGGACACTCCTACGGTGGTGCGGTCATCACCAACGCCGCGACCGGGAATCCCAACGTCAAGGGACTCGTTTACGTCGACGCCTTTGAGCCGGCCGCGGGCGAGTCGCTCGAGCAGCTCACGTTCGCACAGCCCGGGTCCTGCCTGACAGGCGGCGGCAACCTGAACAACGTGTTCAACTTTGTGGTCGACCCATCCCAACCCGCAGGTGACTACGACCTGTACTTGAAGGTCGCCCCCGGAACGGACTACCCCGGCTTCGACGTGTGCTTCGCGAACGACGTCCCGACGCAGGAGGCAAACGTGCTCGCAGCGACGCAACGGCCGTTCGCACTGGGCGCCTTCACGGCGCCGTCTGGATCTCCAGCGTGGGCGAGTATCCCGTCTTGGGCCGTGGTCGGCACGCAGGACCTGGCTATTCCGCCGGCCGAGCTGACGTTCATGGCTCAGCGTGCGCACTCACGGATCACCTACGTGAAGGCCGGACACCTGTCGATGATCTCGCAGCCATGGGCGGTGGCCAAAGTGATCAACCAGGCCGTGCGGTCCACCTCGTAACCGTCGTGTCCGGAACGGTGTCGGCGCGCCGACACAGTGCCGGCACCGCTCCACTTCGGCGAGATACAGCACCACTCAATCAGTCTGATTTCGGTTGCGGCCGGTGACGTGAGTTCTCGGTCGACATCTTGGGCTGTCACCGACGACGAAAGGAGAAAGGAATACGAAGATGGAGTCAAGCAAATCTGAAACCTCTGTCGTCCTTATCCATGGAGCATGGGCCGAAGGCTCTTGCTGGAGCGCCGTTATCGAGCAACTACAGGCCGAGGGCTACAAGGTCACGGCCCCCCAGTTCCCGCTGACCTCACTGGCCGACGACGTCGCCCGGCTCCGCCAGGTGCTGGCCCTCCAGGACGGCCCGACTGTCCTCGTCGGGCACTCCTACGGTGGTCAGATCATGACGGCACTGGGTGCGGACGCACCGAACGTCGTCGCTCTGGTCTACATCGCCGCCTTCGGGCTGGACGAAGGAGAGTCGCTCGGTGCCCTCCTGGCGCAGGGTCCCGCGACGCCGGCGCTGGCCCACCAGTTCGTCGACGAGAGGGGCTTCGTCTGGCTTTCCGAGGACGACTTTGTGAACCATTTCGCGGCTGACGTTGATCCGGTCGAGGCCAGAGTCCTTTACGCCGTTCAGCAGCCGTTGGCCGCCGCCGCATTCGATGAACTTATGGGCGTCCCGGCCTGGAAGTCTCTGCCTTCGTGGTACCTGGTCGCCACTGACGATGAGGCCCTTCCACCCGACGCCGAGCGGCTGTTCGCCAAGCGCATGGGGGCAACCGTCGTCGAAGTCCCGTCGAGCCACCTGGCGATGATCTCGCATCCAGGGGACGTGGCCAAGCTCACCGGTGCTGCCGTTGAAGCCCGCTACCCCACTGGCTGATCACCGGTGCACGACATTGTCGTATTGGACTCCCCGAGCAATGACACCGGCGGCGGTGCAACGAGGCGCCGCCGGTCGTCGGCGTCAGTCGGAGAAGAAACACGCGCTGAGAATTGTCGCCCGACCACTGATCAGGTCATCTGTGAGGCCGTGCGTCTGGCCCTTCTCGCAACACATCTGCGAGTGGCCTGGCATGCAGGAGCAATGACCGCCGAAGGAGCCATGCAGCTCCTGGACCAAGCGTTTCGTGAGCTAGGCGTTCGCAACGACGAGGAGGAACTAACGGAGATGACTGACTCGTCTCCGAGCTATCGAACAACTTGGTGAGTTCAAGAACAGGAGAAACCTCATGACAATCACAGCACAACTCACATGGGAGGTGTTCGTGCCGACCAGCTGGCCGCCCGCCACTGTCATTCACATCAGCCCAGAAACTCCGCCCGCCAAAACATATCTCCTCGGCCTGCGCACACCCCTTGTCGCACCGTCCCGGCCAGAACTACATCGTCAAACTCTCCGACCGTCCGGCTACAGCGCCTCGCGCTCATACTCGGTTGCCTCCGCACGAACGGGTCGACCGACATTGAGCTCACGACCGAACGGCTTCCTGGCGGCGAGGTGCCAACCTTCCTCCATGATCAAGCGGCCGTAAGCGACGAACTCGACGTGCGAGGCCTCCGTGGAGGCTCGTTCGTCTGGGCGGCCGATCGCCCGGCGCTGCTCATCGGCGGCGGCTACGGCCTCGTGCCACTAATGGCCATGCTTCGCGACGCCGGGCAACGCAACGCCAGGGACCGCCTGCGACTGATCGTGTCGGCACGCACCACAAAATGGCGCCTGACTAGGCCTTCCGGGCCGGGGGTTGAGGTGACAGATGGGCCCTGTGGCTTATGGTCATGATGCCAGTTGGGTGGGGTGGTTGGAGAGGATTTGATGGGGTGTGCGGCCGCGCATGTAGTCGCTGTGGTTTCGGCGCCGGTGGTTGTAGGTGATCAGCCAGGCATCGGCGGCCGCTTGGAGCTGGCGGCGGCTGGTAAACCGGCGCCGGTGGAAGGCCGGGCGCCAGCATTCCTGGAGCATGGTGCCCTGGAAGCGTTCCACCACGGCGTTGTGGTTGGGCGAGCGGGCCGGGATGCGCACATGGCGGATGCCCCGGCTGGCCAGCGCGGAGCGGAACTCGCCGGCAATGTATTCGGGTCCGTTGTCGGTGATCACGGCCCGCAGCGTGTGGCCGTGGCGGCGCCAGTGGCGGACCAGGTCGGCCACGAATCGGGCCGTGTGGGCCCCGGTGGGGGTGCCCACCATGATGGCCACGGTGGCCCAGCGGGTGAACACGTCGGTGGCGGTCAGCTGGTAGACCCGCCCGACGCCTTTGAGGTTGCCGATGTAGAAGCTGTCCAGGCTGACCAACTCGGCCGGCCCCGCCGACATGTGGCAAAAGCCCATGGGCTGGGCCTCACGGGCGGCCTCAGTGACCAGACCGCCGGCGGCGGCGGCCACCAGCGCGGCCCGGGCTACTCGCTGGCGGCGGGTGCCCAGGCCAGCCTGGTGCAGGTATTTCTGGGCCGTGGAGGCGGCCAGCGGCCAGCCCGCCTCGGCCAGGCGGTCGGCCAGGCGGCGGGCGCCCAGGGTGGGTTCGAGCACCGCCAAGGAGAGCAGCTGCTCCACCACATGGGTGGGGGTGGCGTTGGGCAGCTGGGGCCGGCGCCGGGCTTTGGGCAACAGCGCCTCCGAGCCGTAGCGCTCGGCCAGCTTCTTCCACTCGTAGTAGCGGGTGCGAGACACCCCAAAGGTCCGGCACGCCTCGCTCACGTTGCCGCACCTGGCTGCGTGATCCAACACGGCCAGCCGTCGGTGGTAGATGATCTCTGCTGGGGTCACGGTGATGGCTCCCTCTGATTCTGTGGAAGGAACCACAGGGTCCATCACCGCCCCCACCCAACTGGTGGATGCAACCTCTTCCCCCGGTCAGGAAGGACTAGGACTTTGAAGGTGCACCCCAACGGGTTCGAACCCGTGCTGCCGCCTTGAAAGGGCTGCTCATATGGCTACAGGTGCCTCCGGGCGGCGCGTCGTTGCAGGTCAGAGGGGGTGTGCGTCCGTCGGCGACCGACTACGATCGGCGGCGTCCGCGGGATGGATGCGGGATGGAAAGCGTGACGGGGACCGGCCACTGCCTGAGCGTCGTGTTGAGATGGAAGCCAGCCAGTTTTCTTCAGCCGATGGCGGCCCGTGCTTCCTCGTCCAGCTCGATGTCGGCGGCCGCGAAGTTCTCCTCCAGGTGCTGCACGGACGAGGTGCCCGGAATGAGGGCGATGACCGGCGACCGAGCGAGCAGCCACGCGAGCGCGATCTGCGCGGCAGTTACGCCGAGGCGATCTGCTGCTGCGACCACTCCATGGTGCCCAAGGACCGGGTTGTCCCTGCGAACGCCGAACCGAGCGGGAAGAAGGGTACGAACGCGATACCACCCTCCTCGCAGCGCTCGAGGACTGCTTCCGACGAACGGTCGGCCAGGCTGTGGGCGTTCTGCACACACACGATCTCGGTACGTCCGAGCGCGTGTTCCAACTCCGCCAGCCCGACGTTGCTCAACCCTATTCCGTCGAACAAACCGTGGTCTCGCATATCGATCATGGCATCGAGCTGTTCGTCAAGGGTCGTCTCGCCATCGCCGTGATGGCGCAGGTTGACAGCCGCCACTCGTCCCACCTCGAGCGTGCGCAGGTTCTCCTCGACGCCCGCCCTTAGCTCGTCCGGCTTCTGCGCCGGCAACCACGCGCCCGACTCATCGCGCCGGGCCCCGACCTTGCTGACCAGGGCGAGCTGCGCGGGATAGGGGTGCAGCGCCTCCCGGATGAGCTCGTTGGCAACCCTCGGGCCGTAGAACTGAGATGTGTCAATGTGATCGATGCTCAGTTCCGCCGTCCGCCGCAGAACTGCGACCGCCTGCGGTGGTCTCGGGGAGGGCCGAAGACTCCCGGTCCAGGGATCTGCATGGCCCCGTAACCCATTCGGTCGACCTGGTGGCTTCCGAGGTGGATAGTTCCGGCCTTAGTCATAAGTGGAAGGTTAGGAGGCCTGATTGCTCCTTGCAGCTTGTTGGGACACCTTTATTTCCCGGGCCGGGGACGGACCGTGATAATGAACGGCTGGGTTACGACGACGCACCGCCAGGACGGCGGCTCTGTGTCCGCCCATCGCTCGTTGTCAACTCCCATCCCGCCGACAGCGCTCTCTGCGACCTCGTGGTGGTTGTGGTCGTCGAGCCCCCTGCCGACCCGCCGCCCCCCGTGCCCGTGCCGCCCCCCGTGCCCGTGCCGCCCCCCGTGCCCGTGCCGCCCCCCGTGCCCGTGCCAGTCCCCGTGCCGCTCCCACTACCAGTCCCTGTGGACCCTCCGCCGCTCTTACTGCCGCCGAACAGCGAACCGATTGCGGTAATTAACGGCGCGATATCCTTGATGAGAGCACCGAGGGAATGGTCGAGAATCTGCTGAAGGTTGTCGGGAGAATCAGAGATGGTCATCCCGAAGGTGGCCACCTGGTCGGCGATCTCGAGCGGGACTTGATAGCTCCACGAGTTGACGGAAACCACCATCTGGCCGCTCAGCCCCTGCGGGTTCACGCCTACCCGGAACAATGGACTGTTCCAGATGGCGATGTCCTGGCTGTTGAACAACAGGGCGCTCGTTCCACTGTGGTAGCCCGCGAACATCACCGAATTCCCGGTGACCGTCGACCCGACCAGCTTGCCGGTCTGAAGTACGAACTGAGCGCGCCCATAAATGGTGTGCCCGCCGCCGCCGGACCGCCAGCGCTTGTAGTCGACTCCGTTGTACTCGACTGTTGGCAGCACCGCAGAGTCCGGAAACACCGCGTCGTCCGGGCCGGGGGTGACCCATGTGGTGTAGAGCGGGACGTCGGGACCCTGAGGAATCGCGGCGATCTCGGCATCGGAAACCACGAGGATTGCCGACCAGCTGAACCCATCGGCGTTGAAGATCTCCGGCGATGGGATCCAATGGCGTTGGCCGCCTTCTATGAGCCAAACTTCCGGCCGATCGCTAGACTTTAACAACTGCCCATCCGGATATGCCATAAAACCACTCCCGTAGCTCGCCACCCCGTTCCCCCATCTGAGCACACGACGGCGGGACAAGACATTGGGGAAGTCCCTAAATCTGCACGTGGTCGGGCGGGCGAATCGGGGTCAGCTTGAGGGATTTCCCTCGAGACGGAAGAGCCACAGCGAGGGGCTCATGCCGGGCGGCTCCTAAGGGTGGTTCTCGATCTGTCGGTTTCGACGGCGAGACGGGCCAGCTCGCTGCGCGAGCGGACGCCAAGCTTGGTGTACGCGGCCGAGAGGTGGCGTTCGACGGTCTTTGCGCTGATGAACAGTTGGGCGGCGGCTTCCCGGTTGGTGCAGCCTTCCGCCACTTTGCGCGCCACTTTCAGTTCCTGGGCAGTGAGGGCGCTGAACCGACCCGAGCCGTCCTCAGCCTCGGCGGTCGATCGGTCAGGCGTCCCGAGGAGAGCCAAGGTCCGCTTGAGCCATGGGCGCTCCCAGCCGGGAGAATTCGTCGGCCGCCAGGTTCAGCAGCACCCGGGCAGGTGGCGCCTCGTGCCGGGCCAGCAGCGCCTTCGCCCAGGCCAGACGGGTACGGGCGCCGTCGAAACCGTTAGGCCAGGCCTGCCGGCGGGCGCCGACGTGGTCCGCGCCCACGCCCTACGGGTCGGCGCGGAGATCACCGAAATCGAGGGATCACACGTAATCATGATCTCCCGACCCCAGGCGGTCGCCGACGTCATCGAGGCGACCCTCGCCCGGGTCGGCTGAACGCCATGGCCGCCAGTACACGCAGCTAGCGCGTCTCCATTATCCGTCGTCGGAGGTCGGCCAAGGCCTGTTGGGAAGGGCCGACGTGGAAGGGACGGGTCGGCTCAAGGCAGGTCCGAGTCCTGGGCCGCGAGCAGCGGCGTGGCGAGCAGCCCGAGGGTGGTCATGAGCTCATCGAGCTCTTCGGGCTCGAGGCTCTCATACGGGGTGGCCGCGAGGTCGTCGGTGAGCGCCCCGACCCGTTGTTTGACGGCGCGTCCCTGCTGGCTCAACCAACCGTCTTCCCCGATCAGGCCGCGATCCGCGCATCCCGTCGATCACGGCGGCGATCTGCGCTTCCGGGAGGTGATGGATGCGTCCGAACCCGTCCGCCGGAATGTCCATGTCGAGGGCGAACAGGACGTGAGCCTCGAGGCCCCCCACGCCTTCGCTCATCAGCGCCGCGACGTGCCCGTCCCCGCGGTGCTCGCGCAGCAAGGAGGCTGCATGAAAAAGGCGGCCCACGAAGTCGTCGGGACCCGGAGCGTGCGCAGGGCGGCGTACATGGGTCGGCCCACGTAGGGGGCGCCGGTCGCCGCCTTGAGCAACAGTTCAGCGGCGCGGGCGAAGGCGGCCGCGTCGACGCGATCGCCGAGGATCCGCCGCAACGCCTTCACGCACCCCGCCCGACGAGCGGCGATGGCCGCTTCAGGCGTGGTGGTGCGCCACAGCTTCGGAATGTGACGAGCCACTTCGCCGGGAGCGAAGTTGTAGAAGAGCGCGTCCACCACCGCCGCCGGGGTGAACCCCAGCGGCGCGGCCCGTCCGGCGAAGTAGGTGTCCCAGTAGTTGGTGAACCCCAACGCGAACATGGCCTCGTTGGGTTCGTCAGCTGTGTAAGGGATGGCACCAATCGGCTCAACGAGCTCGAACATGCGGCGAGCCACCGTATTCATCGCTTACTCCTCCCGTTGCGGGCTCGGCGCCCCGGGCGGGCACTCACGATCACTTGGACGACTGCTCCCTGCCAGACTCATCGCACCCTGTGCCTATTCCGAGGGGCGGCGCCACAATGGTCGTATGCCAGGATAAAACCCAGAGACATCGGAGGGACAGCGTCTGTGACGAAAGGTTGTCCGGCGTGTCACTCCACGGGTGGGCGCCAGCCCATCAGGGTCTGAGCAGCCACTTTCCGACGCCAGCCTACGCAAGCTGTGCCCGCTGGTGAGGGCTCGACATGAGAGGAGTCATCTTGGTTCAAGCCAAGGCTCGACAACATCCAGGCCTCCACACTGGTGGCAGTACTTCGGGCCAATTAGCGTCTTCGACGAGAGACCTGATGGCCGAGATGCGTCAAGTGGGTCTAGAACGAGGTGCGCCTGGCCTCGTCCGAGATCACCTTGGCGTGCTGTCGGTCGACCGGGTCGCCCTCCGGCTACTCATCCCTCCGTCATGATCCGCGGTGTTGTCAAGCGCGGCGTGGTCGAGCTTCTCGACCACCGGTTGTACCCACGACAGCTTGGAATCGTCAGTCGCTGAGAAGGTCTTCGGAGACGACATCCCTCTCCCCAACGTTCGGAAAGGTATATGTACATCGACTCTGTCGGACCCAGAAGGCAATGGCGTGTCTTAGCCGAATCCGCTGGGCGCTTGTCGCCCGCCGGCAGCATGGGGCCGACTGGGAGGGTGGTTTCGCCAGCAGCATGGGGCCACCTCGGGGTGGGCGGGCTCAACCGGTCAGCGCAAGGAGCTCGGCGAACTTCTCCGATGGTTTCATAAATCCGAGGGCTTTGCGGGGACGGTTGTTCAGGCTGATCGCGAATCGCTCGAGATCGTCGGCGCTGTGGACCGGAACCTCTCCCACCACGAGTTCCTCGAGCTGGTCCTCGCCGACGAAGTCACCCGCCGCGAGACCAGCTCCGCCAGTCTGCGGGCGCGCACCGCCGGCCTCGACGCCGACATGACCCTGGAGAACTGGGATCCCACCACCAAAGTCACCTACGACCACCAGACCTTCGATGAACTCTGCTCCCTGCGTTTCATCGACGCCGGCCACAACTCCCTGATCCTCGGACCGGTCGGAGTCGGCAAAACGTTCCTGGCCATGGCCCTCGGCCACGCGGCGGTCCGGCCCCGCTACAGCGTCATCTTCTGCCGGGCCGACGTGCTGCTCAAGAAGCTGCGGGCGTCCCGGCTCGACAACAGCCACGACACCGAGATCCGCAAACTCCTACGCGTCGACCTATTGATCCTCGATAACTTCGCCCTACAACCCTTCGACGCCATCGACACCGCCGACATCTACGAACTCATCGTCGATCATCCAGTTACCGCGTGTCGCACAGAGTTGGGAGCTTGGTGTCTGACGATATACGGCCTACGATAGCGGTGGGGTCCCACGAACGAGATCGGGCGATACTGAGCCTGGCCCAGCGAACCCTCGCTACGGCGACGGCGGCCGGTGATGTGGCGCGCGCCGACGAGGCTCTGGTATCAATCGCTCGAATCCTGGGCGCCGAACCCAGGCGGATCTTGGTCCGAGAAGGCCTCGCCGGAGCCATGCGGGTACGAGCCGACATCGACCTCCGACTGGGTTTACCTGGGGGCACGGTGGTGACGGCTTTAGCGGCCCTCAGTCTGGTCCGATCCGAACCTCGGGCCGACTCGAGCCGGGCTCTCATCCGCACGCTCGCTACCCTGGTGGCGATCGCCTGCGCTACCGGCGAAGTTGGAATCGCCCGACGCTGCGCCCACGAGGCTCTGGTCACCGCTCAAGTCGCCCTCGGGCCGCAGGACCTCGATACCGCCGCCGCCTGGCATGCCATGAGCCTAGCTCTGCATGCAGCAGGTGACCAAGTGGCGGCCAAGGCCGCGTCGCGGCAAGCGGAAGCCATCCAGCCATAACGGACGTCCGCCGGCCTTCAGGGCGCGCCTAACCGACCCAGTCGCTTGGTTCTCGACTGGTCTGTCTCGGCGGCGAGGCGGGCCAGCTCGGTGCGAGAGCGGATGCCGAGCTTGGTGTAGGCGGCCGAGAGGTGGTGCTCAACCGTCTTCGCGCTAATGAACAAATGGGCGCCGGCTTCACGGTTGGTGCAACCTTCCGCGACTTTCAGGGCCACTTTCAGTTCCTGAGCGGTAAGGACACTAAACAAGCCTGGACGGTCGCCGGCTTCCCTTATCGTTTCGGCCGGCGTCCCAAGAAGGGCCAATGTTCGCTCTAGCCATGGGCGGGCTGCGAGCCGGGAGAATTCTTCGGACGCCACGGTCAGAAGGTCGCGGCCGCGAGCCAGCTCGTTGCGGCCCATGAGCTTCTCAGCCCAGGCCAAGCGAGTACGGGCGCCGTCAAATCCGTGAGGCCAGGCTTCCAGGGCGCCTGCAAAGTCGCGGTCCGCGGCCGGACCAGAAGTAAGCATGCCCCGCCCTCGGAGCCCAATTGATTGTGGCCAGGCCAAGCCGGTGTGTTCGGCCTGCTGCAGCGTCCGGTCGACGACGGACCTGGCTTGCTCGTGACATCGGGACTCGTAGAGAGCGGCAATGTAGTCACCGACAAAAGGGACACATAGCGCATTGCCGATGCCGGACTCTTCGCACAGCTGGTCTAGCTCTCCCAGCACTAATGCGGCTCCGGCTGGGCGGTCGGCGCCCAAATGCCAGAGCCCAAGCGCGCTCCGGCGGTACAAGATCGCAAGGCTTCGCCTTGTCGCAAGCGAAGCTGCGGGCACGCTCAGGTACAGGTCAACGCGCTCGGCGTCGCCTCGCGCCGCTGCGAGCCACCCCAGCTGGGCAGCCGCCGCCTCCACCAGAGTGTTCTCACCGGTGTCGCCGGCCAGGGTCCGCAGCTCTATGAGAAGGGCCTTCATCCGGTCCCATTCGCCCCTCCACCAGGCCAACACGGAGTCCACGGCGAGCAAGAACGCAATCCCACGGGGGTGACCGGAACGTCGGGCACTTCGGCTGGCAGCCTCGACGAGCTCCTCTGCCTCTTCGAATCGTTCGGCCATGGTGAGCGTGATGGCCGTGAGTTGGAGGCCCATTATTGCGTCTAGGTCGCCATGTCCCTTCCGTGCGATCTGGGTCCACCGCCGAACCCGGTCGGAGGGCAGTAGACGATTCCCCTCCGCCACACGCCCCACGCTGACCAGCACGTCGGGCGGCGTCACTACCTCTAGAGTTGGCGCAGCGTCGGTCTGAATCGGCGAATCCAGGCCGCCGATCGCTTTAAGCGCTGCACTGAAATCGGCGCACACGATATGACAGAGGGCAGCGACGCTGAGCAGCCGAGCCGCGTGTGGCGGGGAGACGTCGAGCACTCGGTCCGCCTCGGAGAGAGCGTCGCTTGCCGCTTCGGCCGGCTCGTTCCACCATCGACACCACGAGGTCAGGGTCACCGCTTCCGCCCGCATCAGGGGATCGGCGGTACTTCCAAGTAACTCCGTCAGACAGCGCTGCGCTTCGGAATACCGGCCAACGGATGTCAGCAGTTCTCCCGCCGTGAGTAATCGGGCGATCCGCATAGGTCCAGCCGGAGTCACCCGAGCGGCGTCCGCCCACGTCCCCGCTGCCGCAAGCGACCTCCGACGACTTATCAACTCTTTCGCCGCCTCTTCTAGCAAGGCGCTGATGCGCTGCGACGGACCCTGCGTGGAGCGGAGCAAATGAACGGCTCGACGCTCAGGGTCGTCCACGATAGTGGCGAAAGCCCATTCAATGCGGCGGCGCTCGGTCCCCGACAGCTGGGTCAAAGCCGCAGCGCGCATTAGCGGGTGAGGAAAGACAGGGCCCAAAGGACCGTCGTTGACGACCCCCGCTGCCTCGGCCACATCGAGCAGCTCGATGTCGAGATTCAACAGAGACAACGCTGGTGAGACGCTGGCGGGATCTGAACCCGCCACAGCAGCTACGCCGGTCGCGGTCCGGACATCGCTGCGTAGCCGGTTCAAGCGAGCGCGATACTCGGCCAACAAGCGATCCCCGACCGGCAACGGGCTGGGCAGCGGTGCCACACCAAGCCGTTGATCGCCGTTCAACTGGGCGCTTACTTCCCGAAGAGCCAATGGCGAGCCACCCGTTGCGGCAACAATCCTCCTCGCTACATCTAACGCGATCGGCCCGTCACGGGCCAGCAGCTCAACACCCGGCTCGACGCCCAACCCTGATAGCTGGATAACCAGATCCTTGGCTCTGGTCAGGGCATGTGTTGGCTGCCGGCGCGACGAGATCAAGATGCCGACCGCATCGTTCTCAAGACGACGAAAAGCAAATTCCAATGCGGCTGCCGACGCGGCGTCAGCCCAATGCCAGTCGTCGAGGACTATCAGTATCGCCTGCTCGGCGGCCGCGGTTGCGATCAGGTCAAGAACTGCCGCACCGAGCAGGAAGGGATCGTCACCAGCTCCGAAGCCCATCCCGAGGATACCCCGCAATGGGGCTTGATAGGCCAGCGCCACATCATCGACGAACTGGCGCAGACCTCTGACAATAGTAAGTACGGCTGCGAGAGACAGGCCCGACTCGCTCTCGACACACCCCGCCGATACACACAGAAAACGATCGCCACGCGACTGCGCCCACTCGGCCAAGGCCGTCTTCCCCGAGCCAGGCTCACCCTCGATCCAAACCCGGATTGCCTCACCCCGCGCGACCATTTCCAAGGCTCGGTCAATAGCCGCGCACTCGGAATCGCGACCCAGCAGGCCTTCCGAGCCGAGTCTGCCTTTAACCCCTACCGACTCGCCCCTTCGCACAGCTGAACACTAGTGGGGTTGACCGGGAGTGTCCACCAAAGGGTGTTTCTGGCCTGAAACGCTGAGCTGAAGGGCTTGGCGAGGAGGGTGCAGACCATGACTGTCACACTGGACGATATGGCTAAGCGCAAACCAGTGGAGGTGTCCGCGGAGCAGCAGGCCGCGGCCGACCTGGTGCGGATGGCCAAGGAGAAGGGGCTGTCGTTGACCGGCCCTGACGGGCTGTTGAAGCAGTTGACCAAGTCGGTGATCGAGACCGCCTTGGGCGAGGAGATGACTGACCATCTCGGTTACGAGAAGCACGACCCGGCCGGGGACGGTTCCGGGAACGTGCGTAACGGCACTCGAGCCAAGACGGTGATCTCGGGGAGCTCGGGCCCGGTGGAGATCGACGTGCCCCGGGATCGGGCCGGGACGTTCGAGCCCCAGATCGTGAAGAAACGCCAGCGCCGCCTGGGTGAGGTCGACGAGATCGTCCTGTCGCTGTATGCCAAGGGCCTGACCACGGGGGAGATCTCGGCCCACTTCGCTGAGATCTATGGGGCGTCGGTGTCGAAAGAGACGGTCTCGAGGATCACTGACCGGGTGCTGGAAGAGATGCAGGCGTGGGCCACCCGGCCCCTCGATGAGGTGTACGCGGCGGTCTTCATTGACGCCGTGGTGGTCAAGATCCGCGATGGCCAGGTGGCCAACCGGCCGATCTACGCCGCTATCGGGGTCAGCCTGGCCGGCGAGCGGGACATCTTGGGGTTGTGGGCCGGCCAGGGCGGAGAGGGCGCCAAGTTTTGGATGGCGGTCCTCACCGACCTTCGCAACCGGGGTGTCAAGGACACGTTCTTCGTGGTCTGCGACGGCCTGAAAGGCCTGCCTGAGGTGGTCGGGAACGTGTGGCCGGCGGCGATCGTGCAGACCTGTGTCATCCATCTGATCCGCAACACCTTCCGGCTCACCTCCCGCCGCTACTGGGACGAGCTCAAGCGGGACCTGAAACCGGTCTACACCGCCGTCAACGCCACCGCGGCACGGGCTGCGTTCGATGATCTGGCGGGCAAGTGGGGTGACCGCTACCCAGCCGTGGTGCGGCTGTGGGACAGCGCCTGGGAGGAGTTCATCCCGTTCTTGGACTACGACATCGAGATCCGCCGGGTCCTGTGCAGCACGGATGAAAGAATCAAGCGTTTTGCCGCGTGACTGCGGGGTTTCTTTTTATGGTCGGGGCGGGAGGGCGGTCAAGGCCGGGCGGAGCCGGCAGAAGGGGGAGCCTTGACGGCCCGGGCGGTTGGGGTCGGCACACTTGGTTGGCAAGCCCGTTTCGGGCTCCCTGGTTGCAGACGGTCGGCTGGGCGGTTGGGCTGCCAGTTGCGGGTGAGGTGGTTGTAGGCGGCCTCGGCTTGCTCGTTGAGGGCGCGCTCGCGGTCTCGAACGGTTCGAAGGTTGTGGGCGGCTGCGGGCCCGGCCGGGCGGCCTCGGTGCGGGGGCGCCCCGGCGCGTAGCTCGAGCGCCCGGGTCTTTTTGGCTACCAGTGACGGCCGGGAGAAGGCGTAGTCGCGCTGGTCAGCGATCATGTGCCAGCAGATCACGAGCAGTTTGCGGGCCACGGCCACAGTGGCGATTTGCCATCCTCGGCGGGCTTTGACCCGCTCGAAGAACCCGTGGAGCGGGCCGGGGCTGTGGCTGGCCGCATGGGCGGCCTCGACCAGCATGCCTCGGGCCCAGGCCCGACCTTGTTTGGAGATCCGACCATGGGTGCCGGCTAGCCCACCGGATTGGCGCACGGACGGGTTGAGCCCGACGTAGGAGACGAGCTTGTCGGGGGACTCGAAGCGGCTGAAGTCGCCGACGGTGGCCACGATGGCCATGGCCACGGCCATATCGACACCGGGGATGGTCATCAGCCGGCGGGCATTGGGGTTGTCCAGGCAGGCCCGGGCCAGCTCGCAGTCGACCAGTTTCAGTTCCTCTCCGGCGAAGTCCAGTTGGCGCAGCAAGGAGCGAACAGCGCGACGTTCATCGGCGGGCAAGGCCTGCTCGGCCAGCCAGCGGCGTCCTTTGATCCCGAACAAGTCGCTGAAAGGGCAGCGGGGCAACAAGTTCCGGGCCAGGATGGCCTGCACCTGGTTCTTGACCCGGGTGCGTTGGCGAACCAGGGCGATGTGAGCACCGACCTGGCGGCGCAACGCCTTGGTCGCCTCGTCGGCTTGCCACACCGATGGCAGGTAGTCGGCCGCCAGCAGCTCGGCCAACACTCGGGCATCGACCTTGTCGGTCTTGACTTTTGCCTCGGCGATCACCCGGGTCTTGAACGGGTTAGACACCACCACTGCACCAACCCTCTCCCTCAGCAGCGCCGCGATCGCCGCTGTGTTCATGGTGGACTCCAGCGCCACCCTGTCGGTCTTGCGCAGTGTCTTGGCGAACTCGCGCAACCGCTCCGGCGAGGTCGCGACCCGGCCGGCGTCTCTGACCCGGCCGTTCTCCCAGATCGCTACCTGCGCGAACTCCCGGTGCACATCAAGCCCGATACACCTACCCATCGTCACCCTCCCTATCGTGATTGTCTGGACGGGGAACCGACGGGCGAAACGACACCAACGGATTCGCGCTCGCAGCGCACCCGGACCAGTCGCAGGGGCGGCCACCTACTAACACGGGCTCTCAGCCCATCGAGCACACCGGCCTGCCCGATCTGCGTTTCCCCAGGTCACCCCCTGTTCCGGATGGTCGCACCATACTTCGCCGACCGCTCACCCCACCCTGGGGTGCCGGACGACCGTGGGACCAGCGAGTGCCCGCCCTCTTTCATACCGGATACCAACGCCATCGAAAGCCTCAACGCCCGCTACCGCCGGGCCGTCCGGGCCCGGGGGCACTTCCCGACCGAGGCCGCCGCCCTGAAATGCCTCTACCTGGTGACCAGATCCCTTGACCCCACCGGGGTTGGCAGGACACGATGGGCCATGCGCTGGAAGCCAGCGCTCAACGCCTTCGCCATCACCTTCGCCGACCGATTCCCCGCCGCCGAGACCTACTGATCAACCGCCAGAAACACCCTTAGCGAGATACTCCCGGTTGACCCGGTTTGACTGACATTCACCACAGGGCGTGTGCCCTGGAAAGGATGTCGGGATGTCAGTATCGGGGACGATGACCAAGCGCCGGAGCAAAACTCAAGGTCGGCTCGGGCGGATGTCGTGTTCAAGTCGATGATCCGGTAACAGGTTCGGTCTTCGATGTCAACGGCAGCTGAAAACTGACCCCTTTACGGCAGGTGAAAATTGACCCTCCTGCCGGGTCTGGGGGTTGTTAGGGGTTGTCGTCGGTGGGTACCCTCCTGAGGTCGCGGTCTTTGAGTCGGTAGCTGTCACCTTTTGGGGGAGACGACTTCTGCGTGGTGGATGAGCCGGTCGATCATGGCGGCCGCGACGGTGGCGTCGCCGAAGACCTCGCCCCAGCGGCCGAAGGGTTTGTTGCTGGTGACGTTGAGGCTGGCCCGCTCGTAGCGGCGGCTGACCAGCTGGAAGAACAGGTTGGCGGCCTCGGCCTGGAAGGGGATGTAGCCGACCTCGTCGATGACGAGGAGCGGGTAGCGACCCAGGCGGAGCAGCTCGTCGTGGAGCCGGCCGGCGCGGTGGGCCTGGGCCAGGGGGTCGACCCATTCGGCGGCGGTGGCGAACAGGACTCGATGGCCGGCTTGGCAGGCGCGGATGGAGATGCCGATGGCTAGTGACCTGAGTCAGAGATCCGCTCGCAGTAGTTGGCGAGGGTTTCGAGGATCTCGTCGGCGGTCTTGTGCCAGATGAAGGGTCGGGGGTTGGTGTTCCAGCTGTCGGTCCAGGCCCGGATGGCCGTTTCGAGTTGTTGGGTGGAGCGGTGGGTGCCGCGGCGCAGCCATTTGTTGGTCAGCTCCGCGAACCACCGCTCGACCAGGTTGAGCCAGGAACTGTAGGTGGGCGTGAAGTGCAGGCTGAAGCGGGGGTGTCGAACCAGCCAGCGGTGGATGGCCGGGGTCTTGTGGGTGGAAGAGTTATCGACGATGACGTGTACGTCGAGATGGGCGGGCACCTGGCGGTTGATGAGGTTCAGGAACTGCTGGAACTCCTCGGCGCGGTGGCGGGCCGTCATCTTGGCGATGACCTGGCCCGAGGCCACATTTAAGGCGGCATAGAGGTTGGTGGTGCCGTGACGGACATAGTCGTGGGTTCGCCGTTGGGGGAGGCCCGGCGCCAAGGCCAGCACCGGGGCGGTGCGGTCCAGGGCCTGGATGTGGGACTTCTCGTCGACGCAGAGCACCATGGCGGCGTCGGGCGGGTTCAGGTACAAGCCGACGATGTCACGGACCTTCTCGATGAACAACGGGTCAGGGGACAGCTTGAACGTTTCGCTCAAGTGCGGCTTGAGGCCGAAGGCCCGCCATATGCGGCTGACCGCCGACTGCGACATGCCGGTTGCGGTAGCCATCGACCGGGTCGACCAGTGGGTGGCGTCGGCCGGTGTTTCCTCCAGCGTTTTGACGATCACCCGCTCCACGTCATCGTCGCCGATCGTGCGCGGCGCTCCCGGGCGAGGCTCATCGTGGAGCCCCTCCAACCCCTGGGCCACAAAGCGGGTCCGCCACTTGGCCACCGTGGTCCGGCTCAACCCCAAACGCCGAGCCACCTGGGCGTTTGACCCCCCCTCCGCGCAGGACAGCACGATCCGGCAGCGCACCGCCAGCGCTTGAGCACTGTTCGGCCGGCGCGCCCAACGCTGGAGCGTCTCACGCTCCTCATCGCCCAGAGTCACCGCCGCAGCATTCGGGTCGGCCATATCGCCTCCAATCGTCGCCTACACGACTGACGAACACGACCCGGACAGCCGAAATTCCTAGGTGAACACCCTTTTTTGACTCAGGTCACTCCTAGATGGGTTTTGCCGGTGCCGGGCGGGATAGCGACAGACTGCAACATCTTCGGCGGTTGTTGCCGTGCGAGGTGCGGGTGACCTCGTCGGTGCACCCGTTGTTTGGCCGGCTGCTGTTGGCGTCAGGGTTCAAGCGTCACGGCGGGGTGTTGTTCTTGGTGGTGTTGTTGCCGGATGGGTCGCCGGGCACGATCCCGGTGGCTGCGACTGACATTTTGGGGTCAGAACCGGTTGGTGGGGTGGTGACGGCGCTTTCGGTGGAGGGGATCCGCGAGTTGCGGGGGCTGGTCGGGTCGTTGAGGCGGTCTCGGCGGTCCTCGGCTGGGGCCGGGACGCGCAAATAGGCTCGACCAACCCTGTACGCGCCAACGGACAAGAAAGGTGAGCCTACTTTGCGAAAACTGAGGTTAGCCGCGCCCGCCCAGTTGAGCCTGGGCATTGCTGGGTTGACGACGACACCGCTGGAGCGGTGGTGGTTGCTGCCCAGGGAGGTCCAGGAGGCGGTGGTGTGCATCCTGGCCCGGATGATCACTGGAGGAGTGGTGGTGGAGGAGGTGTGCTGCGATGACGCTGACCGTTGAGCTGGCGTCGAAGGTGACCGGAGCGCATTTGGGTCGCGACGCGTACGTGTATGTGCGTCAGTCCACTTTGACGCAGATGCGCGAGCACACCGAGAGCCTGGAACGCCAATACGAGTTGGCGTCGAGGGCGCAGGTGCTGGGGTGGCCGCCACAGCAGGTGATCGTCGTCGACGAGGACTTGGGCCGTTCCGGTGCCGATGCGACCGCCCGGGAGGGTTTCAAGCATCTGGTGGCCGAGGTCGGCTTGGGCAAGGTCGGGATCATCTTGGGTATAGAGGTGTCCCGCCTGGCCCGCAACAACGCGGATTGGTATCAGCTGTTGGATCTGTGCGCGTTGACTGACACGCTGATCGCGGACGGCGACGGCTTGTATCACCCCGGGGACTTCAATGACCGGCTGGTGCTGGGCTTGAAGGGCACTATGTCTGAAGCGGAACTGCATCTGATCCGCCATCGGCTCACCGCCGGCTTGTTGCACAAGGCGGCCAAGGGCGAGTTGCGCCAGGGTCTGCCGGTCGGGTTGGTGTATGACGAAGCCGACCAGGTGGTGTTGGATCCCGACGAAGCGGTCATCGAGGCCATCGCTACGGTGTTCAGACGTTTCGATCAGCTGGGCTCGGCCCGCCAAGTGATGTTGTCGCTGCTCGAAGACAACCTGCTTCTGCCTCGCCGGCCGACGGGATCGCGTCGGATCAGGTGGGCGCCGGCGAGCTATCCGGCCATCCACGACTTCCTGACCAACCCGGCGTATGCCGGGGCGTTTGTGTTCGGTCGGCGTCGCGACGACAAACGCCTCGACGCCAATGGCCGGCTGGTCACCCGGACCCGGGAGCTTCCCCGATCGGAGTGGGCGGTGCTGATCCCCGATCATCATCCCGGCTTTGTGACCTGGGAGCACTACGAGCAGATCCAGGATCAGCTCCGGGCCAACTGGCGGCCACCACGAGGTCATGGTGGCGGAGCGGTCCGGGAAGGGACCGCTCTGTTGCAGGGGCGGGTCCGGTGCGGTCGTTGCGGACGGATGATGCAGGTCGGCTACTCGGGCACGACCGGTGATACCCCGCGCTACATCTGCGGCCGCAACAAGCAGCTGTATGGCGGCGAGCGGGGATGCCAGAGCGTGGGCGGCCGCCGACTGGAGAACCGGGTCCTCGACGAGGTCTTCGCCATGCTCGAGCCGGCCAGCCTGGCCGCCACCGCCAAAGCCCTAGCGGAAGCCGACGTCAACCACCGCCGCCATATGGCGGTGTTCGAGCTGGCCGTCGAACGAGCCCGTTTCGACGCCGAGCGAGCCCGCCGTCAGTTCGACGCGGTCGAGCCAGAGAACCGGCTGGTGGCCAGAACTCTCGAACGGTCCCTCGAGGCGGCTTTGGTCGCCCAACGCCAAGCCGAGGCCAACCTGGCCACCCAGCGGCTGCGCCAGCCAACCCGGCTGAGCGCCGAGGAGACCCTATGGCTGGGACGGGCCGGCGCCGATGTCCGCTCCGTGTTCCACGCCCCGACGACCACCTGGAGGGAACGCAAACTGCTGCTGCGTGCAGTGATCAGCGAGGTCGTCATCACCATCGCGGAGCTGGCCCGACGCGCTGAAGTGAACATCGTGTGGGAAGGCGGCGCCGCGACGGGCTTCGGGCTTGATCTCAACAAGACCGGCAAGCACTTCCGCACCACTGACGAGGACACTGTCGACCTGGTCCGCCGCCTCGCGCAGCGCTACAACGACAAGACCATCGCTGCCGTATTGTCCAAACAAGGCCGGCGCACCGGCACCGGCCTGGCGTTCACCCAAACCAGAGTGAAGACCCTCAGAGTCTCCCGGGGCATCCCTGCCTATAAGCCACCCGAGGTGGTCACACCCACCGGCGATGATGAGCTCGTGGTCTCCATCACCCGCGCCGAGAAACTGCTCGGCGTGTCACGGGTCACGCTGTATCGCTGGCTCAACAACGGGTTCCTCCACGGCGAGCAACTCACACCCGGAGGCCCATGGCACATCCGCATCACCGACGACCTCAGGCGTCGCATCGTGGGCGACGTCCCAGACGGCTGGCTCAACCTCGACCAGACAGCCAAGGTCCTCGGCGTGGCCCGCCAGACGGTGTTACACAAGGTCCAACGCGGCGACCTCGAAGCCGTCCACGTCAACCGCGGGCGCCGAAAAGGCTTACGAATCAACGTAAACGCCACCACCCCTGGACTGTTCGACACAACCCGATGAAAGGAAACGCAGTGTCAACCAAGGCCCGGCGGACCCAGGAACACCACATTGTCTTTGCCGTCGACGAAATCCAGGGCGCCGAGGTGGGCGATGACATCGCGTTTGAGGGAGCGCTGATGGTCGAAGTCGAACTCCTCGAGGGTCTTGCGGGCCGGGAAGCGAGCGGCCCGGATGCGGATCTCGCCGCCGTTGGACTGGCGGGCGGCCACCTCGCGCTCCAAGCAGGCGGCCAGGAACTCCTCGTGGGTCCAGCCCTCGGCCCGGGCCCGCTCACCGAGGCGGGCCACGGCTTGGGCCAGGCTGGGAGCTTTGAGGGCCCGGCACAGGTAGGCCAAGTCGGAGGCTGGCTTGGTCTTGGTGATGGCCATCAGGCCACCCCGGTGGCCCGGTCATAGACCGCCAGGTCCCGGACCTCCACCTCGGCCGCGGACGTGTCAGCCATGCGAGCTTCGGCGCGGATGGCTCTGAGCACCCGGGCGTGCTCGGGGGCCAACAGGCTCTGGTGTTTGGCCACACCGCGGCGGTGGCGGGCCACCTCGGTGCCCTCGCAGGTGGCCACCACCTCGTCGAGGGTGACGGTCACCTCGATGCGCCGGCCGACAAAACGAGGGTTGACCGAGTAGTCGTTGGTGGCCACCCGCACGTAGTGGTCGCGGGGCAGCCGAGTGCAGAACCGCCAGGCCACCTCCGGCAGCACCGGCGGGAAGCCCAGCATGGCCCCCCGGTCCTGGTAGGCCGCCTCGGTCGGTCGGACCTTGGTGGTGGCGTGCACGCGGTGGTTGGCCTTGACCAGCCAGGAGGTCAGCTGCCGGTTGAAGTCAGCCGGGTCCTCGAAGCGCCGGCCGGGCAGGAAGCTGGTCTCCAAGTAGCCGTTGTTGCGCTCGATGATCCCCTTGGTCTCAGGGTCGTTACGCAAACACAGTCGGGCGCCCATGCCCAAGGCGCCCCGAAACGCCTGGAAGGCCTCGGTGAAGACCATCTTGGGGCCGTGCCAGGCGCCGATGGCGCCCTCCTGGTCCCACATCGCGCAGCGGGGCACGGCCCGGAACTGGCGTAGCACCTCCAGGTGGCCGCCCAGCACGTCATGGGTCTCCCGGGAAGGGATCATCCAGCCGGCCAGGAAGCGGGAGAAGCCCATCGACCCACCACCACCCACAGCTTGTCGGCCTGGCCGAACCCGGCGGGATCAGCACGTCGGGCTGCCACAAGTCGAACTGGCCCAGCCCGCCCGGCCGATAAAAGGTCCGCTGGCAAGGGTCGGGCGGCACGAACAGCGGCCGCAGCTCCGCCACCCGGTCCCGCAGCACCCGGATCGAATACGGCCAGCCGATGCGCTCGGCGATCACCGTGGCCGGCATGGTGGGAACTCGTTGAGCCACCCCAGATTCTCCGGCTCGACCGCGTCGACGATCGACCCTTTCCGTTCCCGTTCGTAGTGGGGCGGCGTGTCAGACCGCACCGCCTCGCGCACCGTGTTGCGGGCCATGCCCATATGCCGGGCGATGGCCTTGATGCCCATGCCCTCCGCCCGAGCAACCGGCGGATCTCCGCCCAGTCCTCCACAGCAATCACTTCTCCTGACCCCCGACGTCGACCATGACGCCAGGCTCGAAGTCCACAACTCCAGTTGGTGGACCCGCCAGGGGGGTCAAAAATTGGATGCCGATAGGGGGTTAGTTTTCACCCGCCGCTGACAGAACGTTCCGGCGGTCGAAAACTGACCCGCCTACTCATGGCCGACGGGCATCGTTTTCGCCTCGACTTGAAAGCGGCAGCGGGATCGTGAACGCTACTCGGGCATATGGTAATCTTGTGGGTGTCCCAGTACGGCGGTGACCGCAGCGTAGGCCGGATTGCGTTGCGCCTTACGGCACGCGGGCTCGGTATGCAGCGACGTTTGTTCGGCCCGGACATAGAGGGCTTGCCTCCAGTGTCCGACGCCGGGCTGGGACACGTTCTTCGCGATCTTTCAGCGGCTTCCGAACTCCAGTCCTTCCGGATTTGGCTGGTCGGGTCTCGGCTTGAGCCCGGAAGGACGGGATCGGATATCGATCTAGTGCTCTCGCCTCGGCCCGGCACATTGCCGAGTGAACATCTCATCGAACACGCATTGTGGTATTGCCGCGAGTATGGACTCTACGGGTCCGCTCCGTCTTGCGTGATCGATCCCTGCTTTCGCGTGGGTGGCCCGACGGTGGCCCTGGTTCCACTTCGACCGAACGTAAGGATAAAGACGGTCAAGCTTCTTTCACCACGATTGGCCAACTTGGTGACGCGTGGGCGCATCCGGGAGTTCCGGCGTGTGGGCGATGTCGGTATCGAGTTCGTCCGACGGGCCGAGGACACCGACTACTTCGGGAAACTACCACGCAGGGACTTCGACGGCTCGCGCTGGCCCTACCTGCGACCGGCCATCGAGATCGTTCCTGATCGTTCCTGCAGATAATGACGACATGTCGCACGCAAGCCGGCGAATGATCGTGGCCGTGGGCGATCATAATGGGTCCGAACAGGCGCTCGGCTCACGGCGCGGCGGCCTCGGTGGGAAGCGAAGCCGTCCGAGATGGATGGCTGGGTCAGACGCCAGCGCTCGGCGAGCCTTCGTCCGCCATGGGAATTGACAAGACTCGGCTCAGGCGTTAGTCACACTCGACACAGGAGAACCCAAATGTCGAACTGGGAGGTCCTCAGCGGGGCACCGAATGGAAAGACCGCGGTCTCCAGCGACGGGACAACGTACTATCAATGGAGCTTCACCGTCGAGGTCGACGGTCAAGTTGGCATTGTAAACGCATGGTCCCCTACCAACGATCCTGCCGCTGCGTCCGATTTAGAGCAGTGGTTGGATAACAATCTCGGCGACTATTTAGATACGTTCGGGGGCATAGCTGTAGGCGACCCCCAGGATGATAGCCCCGACGATGACGACGACGATGGTGCATTTGCCAGCGCCGACGGCAGCGACTACGGCGACTCGGCGTAATCCACCGCTGATCTAGCAGTGCCCGACGCGAGCAATCGAGACGCCACCGCTGATGGCGGCATTCGGAGACGACTGGGTGGCTAGGCCTCTCCATCCAGCACAAGAACTTGCGAAAGGACATTATGGCTGGTGACCGAATCCGCGTCCAGGGTCCAAAGCGCTTTCCGCTCGCTGCAGCTGTCGCGAAGCTGTTATGGCCGGGCTTGCGTGGCTGGGAGTGAGCGGCCGTGAGCGAGACATCATCGTTTCAGACGACTTTCTGCCGCGACATACGTACCACACCTTGGCCCGACTAATTTCAACGGAGCCGCTGACCTACGGATCGCGCTCGAACTTCAAGACTGACCCACACGGCCACTGGAGCCGGGATTTCGTTGCGGCGGGCCCACATAATCTCGCCAACGTCGCGGATCTGCTCGGGGCAGACGAAACTGTGGCACCGGTCAACGCTGCCGGGAGGTTCCTGCGAGACACTCGCCTGCCCGACAGTGTCTTGGTCCGGTGCTACCTCAACGCTCACACGTATGGCACGGACGGCTACTTCCACGCCGACTCCCAACGCCCCGACGAGCACACGATGATCGTTTACATCAACGATTATTGGGAGCCGGACTGGGCTGGCGAAACAGTTTTCCTCGGCGAGGACGGCGACATCATCAAGGCCGTACTCCCTCGGCATAACCGTGTCGTCTTATTTCCCTCAGACATCGAGCATGCGGGCCGCTCGGTTTCTAGGAAGTGCATGGTGCTGCGAAAGACCCTGATCTTCAAGGTTCGAAAGAGACGAGGCAACGACTTCGAGAAGGTCAGCGCCTTTTTGCAGAAGGCTGGTGCAGTCGGACGTGGGCACGGGACGGGCACTTTGCATGATCACCTTGTCAGGACGTTTTCGATGTTGGAGGCGAAGGGCCTGGACCGTAGTGTCTGTTTCGGCAGCGGGCTGCATGCAATATAGGGGACCAACACGTTCGAGCGCGGCGTCCTACCGCAGTCCGCCAAGGCAGATGTTGTCAGCGAGTTCGGCGAGCGCGCGGAGGAGCTGGCCGATCTGTTTTCGGTACTCAAACGCCCGAGCACTCTAGAATCGCCCTTGGCCCTGAACGCTGAAACAGCCATCGTGGAGCATGTGAACGGTCAGACGCTCAAGCTTTCCCGAAGCACCTTCGGTGACCTGCGACAGATCGAATCCGCAAACCTGGCCGATCAGGAGACGCTCGCGCGGCACCGGATCCTGAGCGGACTATGGAGAGCTGCCGAGCAGCCGTGACCGCTGCCTGGCTGGTCAGCCCATTTCCGCCGCTGTCAGCAGCAAGGCCTCGGCCTTCTTTCGCTGTTTCGCGTTGCTGGGCCGCTGAAGAACTTCTGCGAGGAGCAACACTTGCTGCGCGAGCTAGCCCGGAACTTCCACCACTGCGGCCTCGCCTGCGCCTTCCCGCTCGTTATCCTCGGCGGCTCCCCGGCCCGGATAACCTCTGTCATAGCGCGGCGAGAGGAACCCAAACAATGCAACAACGGGAGGAACCCAAACAATGCAACAACGGGCTGACAGTCATACCGAGGCGACCTGCGGCCGCCGTCAAGGTCATCTCCCGGCCACCGCGAACTGGCTCAAGCGCCACGTGCCTGGGCGTCCCGCCCTGTGCCGCGATACCTTCGAGGCTCGTCAGCTGTTCCGCGTTTTCGAGCGGCACGCCTTCATAGCGAAGCAGCACGTCGCCGCGCTCGATGCCGGCGGTCGAGGCCTTACTGCTCGGCCCAACGTTAGTAACCAGCAAACCCACGTCCCGATACTCATCCGACACCTTGACTAGCGACGCAATCCCTCGGGCTCATTCGGGCGGTGTGACAACGAAAGCAAGCTGGAGTCGACTGTGGTCTCTCGCGTCGTCACCGATGCGGATCACGCGTATCCAGCCGATGTCACCTTTTTTCATACTAGGTCTCCTTCCGCATAAGAGCCAGTCACTGGCCTGGTGTGGATCCTATTCTGGTCCGGGAGCGACTCCTCGCCATCGGCCAACGAGCGCAAATATCCGTCATGCCATCAAGCGGGTGCCCGCTGAACAGACCACGATAACCTTCCAGTGCGCCGCGAACTACCAACCGTGAGTTGTGCCAGTTTCAAGGCGACCCACACCGACAGCCGCCGCGGACGACACCAGGGCTCGTTGTGATCTGCAAGGCTTGGTAGGCATGAGCATCGAGGCCATTATTAGCAGCATCGCCGGAGGCGAAGCGCTCAGCGCCCGAGTCGTAGGGCTAATCGCTGATGCTTCTGCCAGGGCGACGACGAGTGCGGTCGAAGTCAACGTCATGACGTTCTCGTTCACCGACCCCCGCATCGCCGACTCCTTAGCTGCGGCCGCGCAGCAGCCGAGGCTTACTGTGGGATTGATCGCCGATTGGACTCAACGAGCGGATGACGGAAATCAGCAGGTCGGCCGGCTAGCCGAGCTCGGTCTGCCAAATCTGAGGGTCCGGTATAAGAAAGATCAGCCCTATATCTGGGACACTTCCGATGCCCGTATGCGCTGGTCATACCATGCCAGCCTCGGGACGTTGCAGCACAAGACGCTTTCCGTTGTGGTCAACGGTGACCGTCGCGGCTGGTTTATGGGAGCTGCAATTGGTCGGCTAAAGCCGCCGACAGCTATGAGAATCTGCTCATTGTGACCGATTCGACGGCCGGGTGCCGAGAACTGATGTCACGGGTCGAGAAGGAATTCGAGGTGTTATGGTCGGACAACACCGCTTCTTTGTCGCCGGATGGCGCTCAGACGCACTACGAGGCCGTCGCCGAGGCCTATCGCCAGCAGACCATCGCCGCGCCGGGACCTATGAATGGCGTCGCCTCGGGCCCAGCGGGCACGCGACGCGTGTCTGAATTCAGGGCAAAATAGAAGGCATGCTTCTGAGGAAGTGGCATCGAGCCGACCTTGCCTGATATTCTCGTCGCCTTCAGTGCGCGTCGACCGAACGAAGCACAGAGCCGAGCCGGTGACGCCGAATCCAACCGCAGGCGCCACATCACTTTGAGCTACATCAGGGGCCCGGAAGTGGTGAGGCCGCTGCTTCCGGGCAGGGATGGGTCTGGGCCGCGACCGAAAGGGCAGGTTTAGCTAGAACAGCATGAAGTTGACCGAAACGCCTGAATGTGGTCCGGTATGAGAGTCGTTCCATCACCTTCACTGCCCGTCGTTAAGTCAGCGTTGCTGCTGGTCAGGGCGCGTTTCTGATGTCCGATCGCTCAGCTGGGCTCCGGACGGTTATTCGCCTTTACCCTTGGTGACAGATAGCACGTGTAGGGCTCGGGCCGACGGACGGAACGGATGTCGAGGAAGGTCGCAGTCAGTGGGGTACGGTGTGGGCTCGCACTCGGCGGTCCTACGTTACTGCCGCATCCCGTTCGGTGCAGGCTTCCGTTCTCCCATATCCAGCCGCTCCGCTCACACCTTCGGCCCGTGTGCCTGACCAGCCCAGATTGCCGTCGGCGGACCTTTCCCCAGTGCGGAACAACCCTCTCGCGGTCCTCTTAAATGACTCTACGCGCTCACTTGACAGGAACTCCGGCTGTCAGTTACCCTATTGATAGAGGCGTCCCACCTACCCGCTCCGGGGACGGTGTGTTCGCTTCGCTGTTACACTAGGCGAGCTTCGGCTCGCCTAGTGTTTTTCAAGTAGCGAAATCCTGGACTCGAACCCAAATTCTCTCGAAATCCTCCGAGAATGAGTGGGCCAGCATGGGGTTTCGCGAAGATCAGCATCCTATGCTCGGAGTGTCGCTCCGAAGCGTCAGTGCTCATATTGGCGGTCCCAGTAAGTACCGTTGCCCCATCCTTGTTGACAATGTACTTCTCGTGCATCACCCGTCGACCCGCTTTCACTGTGATGGGCAGAGATTCGCGACTTGCCACCTGCAGTAGACTCTCTGCGGTCCTTCTACCGACCTTTCGATCAAGAAGCAACCTCACGTTGACCCCCCTTCGGGTCGCGTCTATCAAAGCCTCGTACTCGGCGACGCGCCTTGACAGCCCGTACATGGCAACACGAAGTGTATCTCCGGGTCGAGCTCGATAGATAAGATCGAGCGCTAGGCTTGTGATTGTAAGTGGCGCTCTCTTACGCTTGCCGCTTGGCAAGCGTAGAAGGATCTGTCGTTGGCGGTTTATTTCTGCATATCCATTGCCACCTCGCGCCTCGTTGTATCTGCGCGCACTAAATGCTATGAGTACGTCCGCTACGTCTGAGTCATCAAGCGTGACAGCGCCCTCCTTAGATTCCAATGGCGTAGCTGACTTACTTGTCGACATGAGCTGTCCGAGCCCACTGAGTGGGTTCGGAGTCATACCCCTACCGTCCGAATTTGCAACTGCGTTTCCTGCCGACCTCTTGATAAAGTCATAGTAGGCCTGCGCGCCCTCCGGCGAAAAGGACTCCCTCTCGTCACTCCACAGCGCTCGAAATTCTGCATCCATCCGCGACATCAAGTCTCGACAACTCTTGCACTCGCCCGACACAATCACCACGTTCTCATAACCGGTGCGCCCGCCTCCCGACCAGTTGAAACTTCCACAAGCTAGGCACCATGGCATCCCATCCACGACTACAGAGAGCGTCTTGTGGTGAAGCATTCCTCGACTTGCATGGTAGGACCAGCGCAACCTATCGCTCCGTGCGTCCCAGATGTACGGCTGATCTCGCTTATATCGGACCTGCAGATTCGGGAGACCAGCATCCGCAAGGCGCCCGACTTGCTGCCTCCCGTCTTTGGCGCGCTGAGTCCAATCCGCCAAGACGCGAATGACGATCCCCGGATTTCTGACGGCGGTGGACACGAAAGCATCCGAAATCACCTCATCCGTAAATGAAAACGTCATCACATTTATCTCTACAGTGGATCTTCCAGCGAGCTGGGCGGCCGCATGAACGACCTGCAACAGGGATGACCTCAGATCGTTCCCTCCCGAACTGCTCGTAAAAGTCGCCTCGATCATCCGAAAAAGGATACCCCCCGCCCGATCCTGGAACTGTCGTTGACGTTTCTTGACGATCTGCGACTCGAAACTCCTGGCCCAATCGGGCGCACGTCGATCCCGACATTCTAGAGTTCTCCGTCGGCACCGTCTTGGAGCAAGTGCCGCTCCGGACGATCCCTGGCCGGGTCGTGCCTGGCGCAGCCGAGAGGGTCGGTCATCCCCTCGCCCAGGGTGGCCTTGATCACCGACGTGGTCAGCCCCGCTCCTTTGCCTGACGGACCAGCTCGGCCAACCCCCTGATGTTCAGACGGCCGCTTCCTGGATTCCTGGCCCGAGCATCGGGGGTTCCAATCATGTGCATCCTTTCAGAGCCTTTCAGGGCCGCCGCTAGGGTCAGCGTTTCAGACCGGCAGCACCGTTACGTGGAAAGTCCCTGGTGCCACGCGCTAACCTGGCGCTGCGCGCAAACGTACTGCTCGAGAAAGGGTGGCTTTCGATGGCCGGTCACATTCGGTTGGCTCCTCTGATTGGTCCCAGGAGCGATTTGCACAGCTCTGAGCGTATTGTGGCGATGGTGAGCCCTCCTCTGTACGCTCAAGGACTCGCCCTTCTGGTGCTTCTTTCCAGTGCATATCGCGAGGTCGGTCTATTTGTTACCAATGTGGGCCCGAATAGCGAGGCAGCCACACGAGGTCTGGATCGAGGGGATGTGTTGCTGCGTTACGGTGGTGTGCCGCTCCTTAGTGGGGCCCAGCTGCGAGATCTGGAGAAGGCCTTTGAACGCCGTGGGTCCGTCAGCGTAGATATCGAAGCGGTTCGTGGCCAGCGAGAACTGACGGTCTCTGCATCACCTGGTCGCCTCGGAATCACGGTTAGTCCGCTGTTGTACAGAATGCCTCAGCCGCAGCGTGAAGCAAGGGAAATAGTCAGCCCCCGAAACGATGACTCCGGAGCCACGCCTGACGCGTTAACGCCGCTAGAGCCGGAGGTCGCTGTCGAGGTCCCACCGGACCTAGTGTCGCAGCTTCTGCTCCTTGGTGCAAACCTGCAGCCCACTACACCGGCAAAGCACCGGAAGAAAGCGGCATCGCTGCTCCTTGCGGCAACGACGGTGATGTGAAATATCGACATCGACATAAGGTGTCATTCCTTCGGTGCGTTCCCACGTTTCCACAGCCGGCCAAGTACTGGATAACGCCGAAGAGAGCCCTGATCAGCGAGGTTCGCGCCTTCAATCATTCTTAGGCCGTTAAGTACAGAGTCGGCGACCTCGACTGTTTCTCCGCTCCTCAGGCGCAGCACGGCGGAATGCGGTGTAACCGACACTGGTTGGTCCAGTGTTTCCGGTCGGCTCAGCTGCGAGAATAGGTAAACGAGTTGTTCCGCCTCGGCACCAAACTGGGACGTGATCTGCGACCTTGAATCTAACGTAAGGATTCCGGTGGCGTATGTCGCTGATCCATAGACGGAATGAAGACCCCCGGCCACACACACCGTCGGGTCGACACCTCGATCCTCAAGGAGGGCCAGCGTCCGGACGAGGTGATCGTGAAGCGTGCTGTCGTGATGAGTCCGTTCTAGCGCCCCCATCTTTGCTAGGAAGGAACTCACGGTCTCGAAGTTAACACTCCGCCTCTTTCTTGCCTTTAGGATAAGTGTCCTCCGAAGTGCCGTGCACTGTCGAGATACTGCTCGCGGTGGCATGTGGGACTCTCGCCGGAAATAGGACCGCCCGATTTGGCTTCGGCAGCACGCATCCCGATACTTCTTCGTCGTCGTCCAGGAACACCGTCTCGCCAGCCCAGTTTGGCAGCCAGACATCGGTCATATAAAGCACGGTGGTGTATTCGTCTGGCCGCCCGGAGTCGGTGTGGAAGTAGCCATCCGTGCCGTACGTGTAGCCATTGACGTAGCATCGGATCAGAAGTGTCTCCGGAAGGAGCGACGATCTGACACAATTCCATACCGCCTCAATTGGTTCAAGAGTTGAGTCAGCCTCGATGCGGAATGAGACGTCGGCGAGGTTATGGGGACCCGCTGTAACGAAGTCCCGGTGCCAATGACCATGGGGGTCGGTTACAAAATTCGAGCGCGCTCCGTACAGGAGCGGTTCTCGTGAAATCATGCCCAGCACGTCGTTATAGGTGGTGCGGGGCAGGAAATCGTCTATGACCTTTATATTGTTCACTAGCATCGCATGCCGCACGGGCTAGATGGACCGATAGGGATAGAAAGTCTACCGGCGTGTGATCTCTTGTTGTCGGGCTCGTAAATCGCGTTGTCGGTGCAGGTAGATCGCAAGAACCAAGATGATTTGAGCGGCGAGTCAGAGGGTGGAACCATGCCAACTGGGGCGCGTCGCGCCGTCCCTGTCTAGACGGAGTCGCCATAGCCGCCGTCGTCACCGCTCGCGAGCTGGCCGTCGTCGTCCTGCTGGTCGTCCCTCTGGTCGTCCTGCTGGTCGTCCCTCTGGTCGTCCCTCTGGTCGTCCCTCGTGTCGTCCCGGTTGTCCGCGGTCTTATCATCATCGGGCGGTGGAATGTAGATCAGCGCGAGCTCTAACGCGATAGCGATATCAACGACGTCAAATGTCGTTTCCACCTGCGCGACAAATCCCCACTGGAGGTCCAGCTCGCCGATGTTGACAACATCTAACGGCGGTAGACCATCTGCACCGGTTAACCCCATCATCCCAGACAATCCGCCCGCCCCGTTGGTTAGGGGACCGGACTGAACTTGGTCAAAAACGCTCTCCGTAATAGCGTGTAGCGTTGGTCCGGCAGCCATGTCGCGATCCAACTCCAGCCCCTCCCGCAAGGTGGCATCCGCCAACGCCAGTGCGGATGCCCGGCTCTTGGCGGCGGAGATAACCACCCCCTCCCTCGCCGATTCGCCCCGCAACCCAGGCCCGTCAGGGCGAGCAACCTGCTCTCCGTAGGTATTTAGATCGAAGGTGCTCTCCTCGATTCGCTCCCAGAGCCGGCCGATGAAAGCCAATAATCCATCATCTCGCCGGTAGAAGAGAAGGCATCCGGAGTACCCGGGATCGTCTTGCGTCCATGTCAGGTATCCATTACGGTAATCAAACGCCGTCACACGGCTCCCGGCGACCCAAAACTCGAGGTCTCCGGCCGCGTCCTGGACCAAAGATAAGGTCGTCAGGTCCGGTTGCGGGCGCGTGGGGAGCGTTATTTCTGCCGAGTACTCTCCCAACCAGAAGTCGACTGGGTCCGTGCCAGACGGGCTTGAAGCGGCGAATGGAGAGAAGACGCCGATCTTTCCAGAGGCGTTCTCGGATGAGGGTTCCCCGGACGGGGCGGACCAGATCTTGCCCGTAAAGTACGGCCCGACATAGTTGCTGCGGTGCCCTACCTCGTCCGATGTTACGACGGAGAAGCGAAGTGATCCGGATGTAGAATTAGAACCGTCCATTTGCCATTGAAGTGTGCCTTCCTCGAACCCGTAAGCCTGAATCGGTATTCCACCAACGGCGACGCCGGACGGGGTGACCTCAAGAGTTCCATTGAGCCGGTCATCGAGGATCAGCGAGTAGGTACCAGCCCACATCGAAAGGTCATAGTGCCGCAAGTTCTCGTAGGCATTTGAGACGTCAGGTGGAGTTGTGTCGTGTCCGACTGATCGAAGTGCAGCCGCTCCTGCACGATTGCCAGCGCTCGAAGAGGTCGTGGCCCGAAACGAAGCCGCGTATCGGCGAGAGCATAGGGTCGGCGATCAGCTGCCGCACGAAGGCATCGGCCACCTCGAGGGTGGAACGACGCATCACCCTCCGGAGGAGCCCGGCATGATGAGCGATGAGCGCCACTCGTTCGTTGGCTGTTAGGCCGGGGTAGTGCCTTAGAAAGTCTTCTGGAGCTGAGCGAAGCTGTGCGAGCCTGACCGGACTAAGGGACAGCTCTTGAACTGCACGGTACATCTCAGAAGAGACCCGAGTGGGTTTGTACTCCGGCGGGGGGCAGTGCGTCTCGAGTTGTGCGACTGCGGACAGCTCTCGTGGGGTATAGCTGCTCTTAGAGTACGCGGGCGCCCTACGCGCTATCTCCTGCTGGGAGATTGCGCGTAGCTGCGGAACCGCAGCCTGCGGTATCAGGCCGAGAGTAGCGAGAACGTCTGGATCGACCGCCCGCTCTGACTTTGGAGGGAGGTAAAACGTTGAAATTCCGGTCACAGCTTTCGCGCCTTCAGGAGTCAATAGCGCTGAAAGTGTGGTTCGTTGAATCACAGGATCGCACATCGCATACTGCGATGCGCTGTAGTTCACGACGTCATGATCATCGCCGTACGCCGCTTGAAGGTAGCGGATCAGTACCGACAGATGGGTGTTCGGGAACCCGTCGAAATTGAAGCCTGGATTCCCAACACTTCCCGGCTGGAAAATGATCACATGCCCATCCGTGACGAGCGGCCGTTGTCGAACAAGGAGATCCGTGGCCTCATAGATTTGGCAGCCGGGTAGAGATGGGTCGATACCGAGGTCTGCGAAGAGACAATCCAGAGCAGAAATAGAGGGCAGCATGAAGGCTTGGTGGCCCTCGGAGCGAGCGATCGCGATGGCGCGATGGGATGGACTTACAAACACCCCCGGGTGTCCATAGAAGATTCCAACGACATTGAGTGCCTGCCGCACAGCGTTCAGCATGATCTCAGCCATTTGAACATATGTATCGGAGCGCTGCTTATCGTTCCCGTAATACTGATAGAGGTCGATCGCGTCCGGCTTCTTGTCGAGAATCCACCGCTCCGTGGCCGGATCGGCGACGCAGAAGAACACGGCCTCAGCCCAATCCAGGAAGTGTTCTGCTTCAAGCGTGAATTGACTAATCGCCTTGATCCCGGATCCGAGGATCACGAGTGTCCCGGGCTTGCGCGCAACCGAACCTGCGCTGCGGTGGTCGTTGGCAGATGCTGCTAGTCGGTCAAGCACACGTCCCCCTCGTAGATGATGATCACCGCTAGGCGATGATGCCGGTTCCTACGAACGTTAGTCGACGCACGATCGATCTCAAAGGGGCTCCTCAGCCTCGCCGACAGGCGGGGGCAAGTGTACACCTGGCGCCGGCATGATTCCAATGTCGCCTGGTCCCACGCATCGATTGGGCGAATAATCCAACCCGAGCTGAATGCCTCCCGCCGCCGACAGCGGGATGCGTCGGCAAGTTCAAGATCAGCGCGCACGGCACCGCTATGTGCTGGCCGGCCGACTGTGAAGGTGAAGACCCCCGGCCGATGGGTCAGGATTAGCAGCGACCTCGGAACCGTCCCCGGCGCAGCCGACATAACAGGATCAGTGAGGCGACCGCCTCGCCGCAGTCACCTTTCACCTTCCACCGATTGCTCCGCCATCGGATTCATCGCCGCGACTCGACGACGCATTGATTGTCGCAGCATCCGACCTCCCGTCATGCCCCGTTCCGGCATGGGACCCGCAGATCGTCGACGGGGCCCCTAGGTACCACCCCGGGGTTCTCGTCGGGCAGCCGATCCAGACCTTCGAGGGTGTCGATTAGCAATTTTCCACCGCCATATCCAGATCCGAGCGCAAACGGAGGAGACCGGGCCGAAAGGTTTCACAGCCGCCGCCATCGTACAGGACTCGCCACTCGGATGCATCCCGAAGGACCTCGATTGCCGGGCGGAGGTAGCGCTGCAGTCGTCCGTCGAACTCAGGTGCAGCTCGCGCTCCACGGTCAGATGTCGGGGGGATCCTGGGAACTGGCGGCGTTGGCCCGGCGGGTCTCCCACGGCTTAAAGGCGGCAGCCGTGCCCGGGGTCATCGGTCTGACGGGTCCTCGCCGGCACCCAACAGCGATTCCAAGGTGAACTGGGATGCTTTCGAGCCCCACTGTCCGTAGAAGTCCTCCTGTAGCAATGGGAGGATGTTGGCGTCCCAAATGCACTGAAGCCCTTCCCTTGAGAACGCGTCTGCTGCGATGCTGCGCATGAAGTACGAAGGTCCGATCCGGAAGGCCGGATCGGCGATGCGATCGTTGAGAGCATCGAGAAGGTCAGCCGCCGTTGACGGGAGACTTTTGTCGTCGACCAACGCCGCAGCAGACCGCGGGTTGGTTCCTCGGACGGGTCCAGCGCGATGAAAGCGAAGCGCCTCCGCATGGCCGAGTCCACCAGGGCGATCGAGCGATCTGAGGTGTTCATAGTCCCGATCAGGTAGATGTTCGGCGGCAGGGTGAAGGTCTCCTTGCCGTTCGAATACAATAGCTCGTTCATCGGGTACACCACGATGGCCTTGATGCGTCCACCGGAGCCTTCCCGCAGGACCTGGTCGACGATCGGGACGATATAGCTGAGACTCTTGCCCGATCCCGTCCCAGTGGTCAGCACATAGTTGTCACCGGCCCGCGCCGCCTCGATGGCTCCCACCTGGTGGCGGTACAAGGACAGCGCGCTGCCGACACCGGCTGGATCGACGTCCTTGCCTAACCGAAAGACACGACTGCACTCGTCGTGAAGGACGTTAGAAGCCACAAGGTCATCGACGGTCCCACCCGGCGTGAACTTCGGGTTCAGGCTCAGCCACGGTTCAAGATCTCGGTGAGCGTGGTGGCCGAGCCTTTCACGGCCAGATCATGTGTTTCTTGGTCTCCCGCCGCTGCTGGTCGATCCGGCGCAGGTCGCCCAGAAGCTGCCAGGCTAACGCCAGGCGGGCGTGATCGGCCGGGCTGTCGGCATCGATGGCTTCAAGCACTTTCTGAGCGGCGTTGGCCCGCAACACTCCGGCAAAGCCGCCTGGGAGCAGTTCGCAGAGCAACGCATGCAGACGGCATACCACCTGGGTACGGGCACCGGCCAGCTCCAGGTAGCGGTCCGACCACATACCCATCACCGCTGAGTAGTCCTCCCGCACCGCGGGGCGGACCTTGGTCGAGCGCAGCCCGGCGACGGCTACCGACTTCGCGTCGTTGGGATCGTTCTTGTTCGTGTCACCGTCGGAGAGCAGCCGGGCCTTGGCGGCCAACTTCGGGGCAACATCGAGCACCGTCTCTCCCGCGACCAGAAGCTGCTGGGCGATCAGGTGGCCCAAGCCGGTGGCGTTCTCCACCGCCCAGGTCCGCTCCGGCCACCCCGCCGCCCACTCCAACAGCCGGTCCAGCTGGTCCCGATTGGCCCGCACCCTCACCTGGCCGGGCACCTGCTCGGCACTGTCGATCGCCGTCGCGGTGTGCGACGACTTGTGCGGGTCAATCCCGATCATCACCGCCGCCACTCCGTTGCCTCCTCCACTCGTGTGTTGATGAGCGACCGGGCGGGCACGTCTGATTTCAGATGACTCGAGCTCGGACCTCTTTGGAGCCACACCCAGGTCAGACCCGACAGGCTGGCACCTCGTTCGCAAGCCAGAAGCAAGCCTCGGCAGACGGTTCGTGAACCCAGCCCATCGGATCTGTCGACGCTAGAACCGAAGCCCCAACGCCATCGTGGATTGTCAATCACACGGTCTATGCGACCGGGGCCACAGGCAAGAGCGGAGAACACGATGGCCGTTGCCGTACCTCTGGCTCCGTTGACTCGTCGAGCCGTGACGCACAGGTGCGCGTGACGCAACACCCCTGGTCACCGCGTATCGACAGGCCCTTTGTACTCAGAGAATGGCGGTCTTGCCGGCGCCGACGGCATGGCCCAGCAGCACTGATGGTTCCTGCACCGCCCGCCACACCGCGTCGACCTGGTGGGCTCGCGGCTTGAACTGGGGGGACAGGCCGGGGAAGGTCTGGTGCGAGCCGTCCCAGGTGGGAAGCACGATCGAGTTGAACAGCTCGTTGTAACGGGCGGCCAGGCGGTGGGCCCGGGCCGGGTCCTCCCACACCCAGGCCGCGAACTGATCCGACAGGGCCTGCTGTTTCTCGGCCGCCAGCAGGGTCTGTTCCGGGTTGAAGACTCGCTCGCCGTCGGGGCCCAGGTCGTAGACCTTGTGGCGTTGCTGGTTGAGCGACTTCTCGAACAGGATGAAGGCGTCGGCCGGGCTGGTCCCCCACGTCGAGGTGGTCAGCATGGTCTTCTGCTGCCAGGTGGGCACCTGCACTCTCCAGCTGGCGGCCACCGCGGTGTGCTCCACCACCACCCTGGCCCCCTCGAAGACCTCGACCAGAAACCGCTCCACGTCCGACCGCGGGATCCAGGTGGCGCCCGGTCGGGCGTCAATCTCCTCGGCGGTCAGATCGACCGGCTGGACGGCCTGCAAGGCGGCCACGTTGACCTCGTAGGCCGGGTCGGCCTCCAGTCCTGACGGACGCCGATCAGCTCCCTCATCTCGAGCAGGGGCTCGAACAGATGGATGAGTTTTTCCGCAGATCCGCCCGAGGCGGATCACTGGGGGACCAAATTCTCCGGGCCGGGCTCCTCAAACAGTTCGAGCCGATCCAGCACGAGGTGGCAGAGACCGTCCGTGACATGAGGGAGCGAATCGGCGTCGACCAGCTCGCCGTTGCCCGCACCAATGGACTCGTCCAGATCGAAAACGCCGATCCCGGCGACGCTCTGGACCTCCTCGTCTCCTGCGTCACGGCGGCAAAGCTCGCCGAGAGCGGCCAACGACACGACGACCCGCACACCAACCGCATCGCCGACGACTTCGTCGGGAAGCTGTCAAAGCATCTGTCGTCCGGTCGGGAGTACCTCATATTCGACGAGCCGATCGCCAACCTCACTGAGGCGGCGATCCGGGAAGGGCTTTTCACTCCAGCCAAGGGACCCGCCGGGCGCAGCGCTCAAGCCATGACGGCCTCGGCCCTCATGGGACGCCTGCCGACGTTCCCGAGTGCAACGGTCGACGAGGTCCTCGACATCCGGTCCGAACTGTCGACAGCCCTCACGCAATTCCGGAGCGCCATGGTGACCATCTCGAACACGTTCACCAGTGCACCCTGGGAGTCGAACTTCGAGAACGAAGTCCACGAAGCTTGGGTCGAAACGGTCCTCCCCGCCGTCGAGGCGATCGACTCGTCCATCCAGGACAACCGCTCCATCCTCTCGCTCGCCGCTGGAGTCGCTGGAACGATCAACACGAGCCTTCCCGGCTTAGCAATCGTCGCTGCAGGGCTCCTCGGCCACGCCGGGGACGCTACGGCGCTGGGCGGAGCCGTGTCAGGCGGTGCTCCGTTGCTCCAGGCCCTTCGGGATCGCCGGGCTGCCGCCCGTGATATTCGAATGCAGCCGTTCTACTTCCTCTACGCCGCCGAGCACGCCCTTGGCTGACGCGTCTGCACGCTGTGCATGACTGCGAGTCTTTATCGTTCGCAGGCACCTTCCGCGCCCCAAACATTCGCACGGCGCGTCCCGATAACGCAGGACGGTCGCGCGTCACAAATCGCCGTAGCTGAGGTCGCTTATCCGTGTGATCCCGACCCGGTCGCGTGGTTGCTCGAAGGAAGATCTAGCAGTGCGGCACCTTGGGGACGCTCCTGAGTTGTTGACGACCGGGATCTTGGGGTGGGCTCCGAAGGCGAGTTCGGGTCGAACCTAGCAGGGGGGCCAATTTTGACCCGCCTCAAAGCGTCAGTTTTCAGCTGCCGTTGACACCCGGTGGTCCCGGCGCCGAATTTCTCAGCTACCTATACTTGGCAGCGAGGGTTTGACGTATGAACAGCACAATGGCCAATCGGGAGCTGCGGAGAAGGCTGTGCAGTGCCTTCTTGACTGACTGTCTTCGTCGTGGCAAGAGCTCTCGCGAATTTCTCCAGATGACACTTGAGGACGAGGCGGACACGAGGTGTGAGGTCCTCACGCGGAGAAAGAGCCGGCGCGGCCCATGCCCTCGCTAGACGACCAGACGCACGTCGGCCCTCTCGGAGATAGCCCCTCTCACCGTTTGCCGTGCTATGTGATCGTCGTCCTGGCTCTGCCGTTCATCTTCATCGTATTGCCATTCGTCTTGTTCGTACGGTGGATCAACAAACTCCGGCATAGCGGCGTGGACGAGGAGGACTGGCTCTACGACTTCGTTCCTGAATGGCTCTACGACCTCTTGACTGGAGATGTCCTCCTGGGCATGTACCTCGGCCTCGGAGCAGGGATCTGGGCGGTCAGCGTGAAAGCCGTAGAGGGCTCCGAGAGTTCGGATCTCATCGGACTCGCGGAAGCTGCCGTCGGCCCGTTGGGGGTCACGCTCGCGGCGATGGCGCTGCTCATCGCCTTCTTGAACGACCGAACGGAGGAGCACATTCGGGAGAACGAGGGCGGAGTTGCGGTGTTCTTCAGACCGTTCAGAATCACCGCCTGGGTCAGTGCGGCCGCAATCCTCTTCTGCGTGGTGGGAGCTATCGACGCCACCACGGTCACGACTAACCACACAGGTGCGGTGATCACGAACCCGGGCCCGACTTGGTTAGCGGCAGCACTCTACGGAGCATCAGTCTGGCTGTTCGTCTGGGCGGTTGTCGGAGTAGCCCAGCTGGTGTGGGAACATCTTCCTCGTCTGGGCCCGCGTCCGCGAGGCGACTCCAAAGACATAGGCCCAATCCGCCGCAGGTTCCCAACTGGGAGTCGGTACGACTGGTGCCCCTGGATGATCAGCCGCCGCGTTGGCGCCTTGCCCTTCGACCAGAGAACCGAGGCTCACTACGCGGTCCCATCAAGCTCCATTCAGGGATGAGCCGCTAAACGGCACTGGGCAGCCGCCTCACCCTGGTCCGCGACCGGGACATCGCGTCCCATATCCCGCCCCGTTTTGCGGACGTAGTCAGGTCCGAGCGTGCAGCTGGTCGCCGCCGGCTTCGCTTTCTCCGTGATTTCGAGGTCGGTGGGTCACGTGTGGGTCACGAAGCGGAATTCCAGGCGTTTCCAGAGGCACAAACTGCCAGGTCAGGCCACTATTCTGTCGGGCGGGACATCTGCACTGATAATGCCGATGTCGTTGAAAATGACGGAGACCAGCTGGGACCCCTCACTTCTGCAGCTTCATGATCTGAGCGGCGAGGGCATCAGCGATCGCTCGGTCGCGGTCGGCCGAGGCGTGTTGGTAGATGAGCGCAGCGCGTGGGCTGGCGTGCCCCATCCGGGCCATCAGCTCGCGAGTGCTGGCCCCGGTAGTGGCTGCGAGCGTGTTCCCGGTGTGGCGCAGGTCATGGAAGCGCACACCTTCCGGCAGTCCTTTGATGCTCGCAACGGCCTTCCTCCAGTGCCGCCCGAACGCCTCTGCATGGAAGGGTCGCATCCCGTCCGCGCTCTTGTCTGCCGGGAACACCAACGAGTCTGGACCGAGGTCGCCAATCAGCCGGAAATGTGCCTCGAGGTCATGGATTACCGGGGCCGGGATGGCAACCGTGCGCACGCTGGCCCGGCTCTTGGGCCGGGTGAAGTGTGAAGCTCCATGGCGGTCTCGTTGCACGTTGCCGTCGTCCGGAGCCACGGTGACTGCGGCGCCTTGCAGGTCGAGCCGTTTGCGGCGCAGAGCCCGCAGCTCGCCGAACCGGAGGCCGGTGAACGCAGCGAGGATGACCAGGCCCCTGTAGCGGGACGTGATGGCATCGGCGATTGCGTAGACCTGTTCGACGGTCACGGTCGGCCGCTCGGGCGTATTGTCGGAACCGGCACCCTTGATGCGGCAGGGGTTGCGGGGGATCAGGCCGTCTTCAACGGCCGTGTTGAGGATCGTTCGGAGAAGTCGGTAAGTCTTCGGTGCCCGTCCGTGTCCGTCCGGTCCGCTGGCCTTAGCCCACCAGCGGCGGACGGAGACGGCTGAAATGTCAGCGATCGGTGTCGACCCAAACGCCGGCTTGAGGTGCAGGCGGAGCAGATCCTCGTAGTCCTGCTTGGTCCGCATCGCCAGGTCGTGCCGACCGGCGACCCAGTCGTCGGCGTAGAAGCCAAAGGCGACCCGGCCGTGGCGGGGATCCACCCAGGTGCCTGCGTCTTGTCGCCCAAAAGCGTCCCGCAGCGCGGCGTTGGCATCCGCCTTCTGGGTGAAACTGCCGAGAGCGACATGCTTGCCCTCGAGCAGTACCCGGGCCTGCCAGCGGCCGCTCGGCAGCTTCCGGATCGAGCCGGTGCCTCTGTCACGCGGCGTGCGTGTCATGGCACGACCCTAGCTCTTCGTGGCACGTAGGTGGCACGTCGGTCCGTCTTCGACGTCCGAGCCCAGTCCTCAGACTCAACAAAATGGCCTCTGACCAGGTCTTTTACCGGGCACCCCCAACGGGATTCGAACCCGTGCTGCCGCCTTGAAAGGGCGGTGTCCTAGGCCGCTAGACGATGGGGGCGGGACAGACCAGCGTACCGTGCGAGCACCACGGCTCCGCCGGGCGGCATGTCCCATCCGGATCCGGCCGCAGGGCCCGTTCTGGGTGCAGATCCGCGATTCTTGGGTGACATCTGGACGACACGAGGTCGACGCCACAGGTTCATAAACGCGCAAGACCACGCAAGAGTGACGTCCAAAAGCACCACAAGATGGCATGCCAGGGGCCCGCGGATGTGGCGCAGGCCGCGGGGGACCCGCCGGCGCCCCGGGGAGCCCGGCCGGACCCGATCCGGCCGCCGCCCCGCCGGGCGGCCAGCGCCCGCCCGGCCTTCACCCTTCCGCGACGCCAGCGCCCACTCGGTCCCGTCGCGAGTATCCCGGACCTCCACCCCCAGCTCGACCAGCAGGTCCCGGATCCGGTCGGCGTCCCCAAAACGCCGGTCCTCCCGGGCCGCCGCCCGCTCCGCCAGCAGGGCGTCGACGTAGCCGCCGACCACCTCCCGCGGTTCCCGGGCCCCGGTGCGGGCCAGCTCGCCCGAGGCGAACGATCATGCGCCGCACGCGCGGCCCGGCCCCGCTCGCCGGCGTCGGACTGGGTGGTGTCGCCCGACCACGCTTCCAGGGTGTCCTCCAGTTCCAGGACGGCCCGCACCGCGGCCTCGATGTCCCGGGCCGTCCATGGCCGCGTCGAACTCGGCTTCCAGCCGGCGGATCTCGGCGTGCAGGGCGGTCGGCGCAGCACTCGGCCGACGGGGCCAGCGGGGGCTGGAAGACGGCGCCCGGGTCCCTCTTTTCCAAAGGCCAGGTCGACCAGCGCCGCCATCGGCAGCGTCTCGCCGCTGGCGACAACCGAGGACACGCCCGCTCGCCGGACGGTGACCACGCCGTTGCCGACGACGCTGGCCGTCCCGGCGTCGAGGTCGAACACGCAGGCGGTGTGTTCATCGACCCCCAGCACCCAGCCGGTCTCCGGCAGCTGGGCCTCCAGCATCGCCAGCCGGCGTTCGCCCAGGTAACAGAACCGGGTGTCGTGGGTGCCGCCCTCGGCGTTGTCGTAGTGCGGGATGACGGCCAGGTCGGGTCCGAGCTCGCCGAGCAGGTCGAGGCCCGTCCACCCACACCGGGTCGGCGCCCACCTTGTACACCTCGTACACCGGCACGGTGTAGCGGCCCAGGGTGAGGGCGGCGGCGCTGGCGAAGACCACGCAGCCGCCGTGGGTGAGCTTGTCGGCCAGCAGGTCGGGCACGTCGGTGCCGGCCCACTCGCGCAGGGCGTAGGTCGGGCTGCCCGGCCCGGCGAACACCCAGCGGGCCCGGCCAGCCGGGCCAGGGCGGCCTCGGTGCGCACCGGGTCGGCGCCCTCGACCCGGCGCAGCTCGACGGGCTCGACCGTCCGGCCCACGCTGGCGGCGAAGTACTCGACGGCCCGGGCCGAGATGTCGTCGGCGTTCTCCTGGAACCCGTACGGGGTGTCGAGCAGGACGGCCGGGCCCGGGTCGGGATCGAGCTGCTCGAAGAGCTGGCGGTGGGGTTTGACCATGGTGGGCGCCGTCTCGCCCGACCCCATGATGGCGAGCAGCCGGGCCATCAGGGGAAAAGACCCGGCCCGGTCGCCTCATCGATCAACTCCGCCACCAGGTCGGGATGCTGGGCATGCAGGTCGTGATCGCCGCGGATCCAGCGGGTCACCGACCGCTCCAGGGCCGCGCCGGCCCGGGCCACCTCGTCTCGCTTCACCGCCATCCAGCGGGTGTTGTCCGGATCCTCGGCCGGCAGGAGCAGGACCGGCGACCTTCACCAGCGGGTAGCGAGTGGACGGCCGGTGCTCCCACAGGTGGCGCAGGATGGTCAGGTGGTGGTCCCGGGAGAGCCAGGGCCGGATGGTGCCGTCGGGCAGCACCTCGACGTTGGCCAGCGTGCCCGTGATGCCCTCCTCCGGCCAATCCGGGTGGCTGGAGCGCGGATCATGGCTCTCGAAGTCGGCGGCGGTGGTGCCGGTCAGCGGCGGCGGGGCCAGGGCCGCCTCGCACGTGGGCCAGTCGGCGAAACCGGTTGGCCAGTTCGCATGGTCCCCCCGTCCACCAGGACCACGCCGCCGATGGCCTCGGGATGGCGGACCGCCAGCTCCAGGACCACGTTGGCGCCCCAACTCTGACCGGCGACCCAGGGGTCGCGGTCGATCCCGCCAGCCGAGGTCGGGCGAGCACGTCGACCAGGTCGTCGGTCAGGGTGGCGAAGTCGTAGCCGTCGTCGGGTTTGTCGGACCGGCCGTGGCCGCGCTGGTCGACGGCGGCGACCGGATGGCCGCGGCCGCCAGCCGGGCGGCCACCCCGTCCCACAGCCGGGCGTTCGAGGCCAGCCCGTGCACGAGCAGCACCGGCGTCGGCGGCGCCGTCCAGGGCGCGGGTGCAGGACGTGGAGGGACGACGCCCGGGGCGACCGGTACCGCTGGCTGTCCGGCGGGCACGGCGGGTGGTGTCACCCGGCCCGGTTGGGTCCGGCCGAGGTCGGGGTGAGCGCCACGATCAGCCGCTGCTCGCGCACCATGGCGGCCCGGTAGTCGTCCCAATCCGGGTGCTCTCCCGCGATCTGGCGATACAGGTCGACAGGGGCTCCATGGCCTCCGGCAGGGAGATCAGCTCGACCGTGCCGTCCACCTGAACCCACCGTCCGAAGAACCCGTCGTTGAGGCCGAGCAGGCTGGCCCTCGGATCCCGCCGGAGGTTGCGCACCTTGTAGGCCGGCTCCCGGGTGGAGATGACGACCCGGCCCTGATCATCGACCCCGTGCACAACCGGCGACAGCTGCGGATCGCCATTGTGCTTTGCGGGTGACGAGCACCGAACGGTGGTTGGCCCGCAGGAAATCGAGCGCTTCGGAGAGGTCCATGTTCTTCAGTCTGGCTGTTCTTCAGGGTGGCTGACGCCTCCCGTGTCACGCATCGCCCGCGAGGGCGTCGATGGCTTCACCCTGCAGATGGGTGAGCCAGTGATAGAGCGACTCCTCGGCGCTGGCCGGCCGCCGGCCCTCGTCCCCCTCCTGGACGTCGAGGAACGTGCCGAGCACCAGGCGCACGCTGTTGAGGGCCCGGGTCCACGCCAGCAGCTGCTCCTCCGAAAGATGGTCGGCGTCCGCGGTGGATCGCAGCAGCTCGAGTTCCTCCCGGTGGCGGGCCACCAGGTCCTCCTGCATCAGCCGCCGGTACTCCTCCTGCTGCTCGGCGTGGGCCGGGTCGGAGTAGGCCGGCGGGAACAGCCGGCGCAGGATCGGTTGGTCCGGCTCGTCGAGCAGCGCGCTGAACTGCGGGGCCAGTTGCCGCAGCATGTCCCGGTCGGACGCACTGAGGCGCATGGACATATCCGCCCTGGCGGTCGCGCCGGACCAGCCGCCGGGGCAGCAACGGGCTCAGCTGTCGTGCTCCATCGTCGCCCACAAGCCGTGCTCGTGGAGTCGGAACACGTCCAGCTCTGCCTTCTCCCTCGGACCGTGCGAGACCACCGCCTTGCCCTTGTAGTGGACGTCCAGCATCAGCTGGTTGGCCTTTTCCTTGCTGTAGCCGAACAGCTTCTGGAAGACGAAGGCGACGTACGACATCAGGTTGATCGGGTCGTTCCAGACCAGGACCTTCCAGGGGCGGTCGAGGTCGGTGACCTCGGCCTGGTCCGGTTCTTTGATTTCGACGGGAGCGGCGGTGGGCATCGGGTCAGGTGGTCGGCGTCGACAGCAGGGCCGGTTCGCCGTCGGCGGCAGGCCGGGTGCTGGGTGATCGAGGGGCAGGATAGGCCGACAGCCCAAGGTAGAACTGCAGGACGGCAACCAGCAGGATGCTGGCGCCGGCGACGTGCAGGGCGACCACGCCGGCGGGATCTCCGTTGAAGTACTGGGTGTAGCCGACCGCCGCCTGGGCGACCATGGCGACCAGCACGATCTCGGCGGCGCGCATGACGCGCCGCGGGGCATGCGTGCGGGCCAGGCTCCACATGGTGAGGAGGGTGACGCCGAGCAGGATCTCCACCGAAGTCCCGTGCAGCTGCGCCACCGAATGCAGCGAGAAGTGGAAGCGGGGCGCGTCCGGGGCCCCGCCATGCGGTCCGGTGGACGTGACAACGGTCCCGAGGGCGATGGCGACGGCGGTGGCGGCGAGCTGGACCCGGGCCAGCAGCAGGGGAGCCCGGCCCACCAGCACGACCCCGGGCGGGACGGTGGCGGTGGGGCCGCCGCCCGGCATGGGCTGGTCGACGATCCCGGCCCGGTAGTGCAGGACCACGGCCTCGGACAGGAACACCATGCCGAGCAGGAAGTGGGTCATGACCAGACCGGGCGCCAGCTTGTACTCGACCACCAGGGCACCCAGGACGACCTCGGCCAGCAGCCCGAGCACCAGTCCGACCGAGAGCCAGGTGAGATCGCGGCGCCTGGGAGTTCGCCGGATGGCGGCCACCAGCGTGCCGATGGCGGCGATGGTGACCACCGCGTTGATCAACCGGTTGCCGAACTCGATCCAGGCATGGAACTGCAGGGGGGCTACCACGTCCGTCGCCGTGCAGTTGGGCCAGTCCGGGCAGCCGAGACCCGATCCGGTCAGGCGGACGGCGGCCCCCGAAACGATGGTGAGCACCAGCGCCCACATGGCGGCGGCGGTGATGAGCCGGAAGGCCCGGGGCGACACCCGCCAGTCCCGCCAGTCCCGCCCGTCCCGCCGGCCCCGCCGGTCCCGCCAGTCCCGCCAGCCCCGCCAGCCGCGCCGGCCGCGCCGGCCGCCGGCAGCCCCCCGGCTGGTGGTGCTCCCCGGCTCGAGCGGCATGGGATCCATGCTAGGACCGGCTCGAAGTCGCTCCCACCCGGCCCTGCTTTGTTGGCGCTGGTCGCGCTCCCGTAGGCTCACGGTCGATGTCGACCGCGCTGACCCCGACTTCCGCCCTCCAGGGTGAGGTTTCCCTGGGGCAGCGCCTGGGGGGCTTCGTGGCCCTCACCAAGCCGCGCATCGTGGAGTTGCTGCTGGTGACCACGGTGCCCACCATGATCGTGGCGGCCCGAGGGTTGCCACCGTGGTCCTTGATCGCGGCGACCGTCGTCGGAGGCACCCTGGCCGCGGGTGGAGCCAACGCCCTCAACATGATCGTCGACCGGGACATCGATGCCGTCATGCGTCGCACCCGGGGCCGGCCCCTGGTGACGGGGGTCCTGACTCCGGCGATGGCGCTGGTATTTGCCATCGTCCTTGAAGTGGTTGCCTTCGCCGAGCTGTGGGCTGCCGTCAATCTCCTGTCAGCCGTGCTGGCGGTCAGCGCCACCCTGTTCTACGTATTCGTCTACACGCTCTGGTTGAAGCGGACGTCCAGGCAGAACATCGTGATCGGTGGTGCCGCGGGCGCGGTTCCGGTGCTCGTGGGTTGGGCGGCCGTGCGGGGCAGCCTGGGCTGGGCGCCGGTCGTGCTGTTTGCCCTGATATTCGTGTGGACCCCACCCCACTTCTGGGCGCTCGCCATCCGGTACCGGGAGGACTACCGGTCGGCCGGGGTGCCCATGATGCCTGCGGTGACCAGCTTCAAGAGCACGGCAGCCCGCATCCTGGGCTACTCGGTCCTGGTCGTGGCGTCCTCTCTCCTGTTCGCGGGGATCGCGGGAATGGGTCCGGTGTTCTGGGCCTGTGCCGGCGTGCTGGGGGTGGCGTTCTTCGGGCTGGCGCTCCAGCTCTGGCGCGACCCGAACGAAGCCCGGGCCATGCGGCTTTTTCACTGGTCGATCACCTACGTCACCTTGCTGTTCGGGGCCATGGCGGTGGACCAGCTGATCTTTCATTGACGTCGACAACTGAGCGACCTGAGCGAGCCGGGCGGCCGGCTGGGTGCTGCCCGGTCGCATCCGCCCGGCATCGTCCTCGCGAACGATGAGGAATACATCCCGGGCGGGATGCGCGAACCCCCCGTTTTGGTCGAAGATGGAGATGACCGACGAGCGCGGTGTCAGGGCGCCGCTCCACCAGGAGGCCGGATGATCGAGGCTCGAAATCTCACGAAACGCTATGGAGCGACGATCGCGGTGGATGATCTGAGCTTCGACGTGAAGCCTGGCCTGGTCACCGGCTTTCTCGGCCCCAATGGGGCGGGAAAGACCACCACGATGCGGCTCATCCTCGGGCTCGACCATCCCAACAGCGGTGGGGTCAGCGTCGCCGGCAAGCGCTATCGCGACCTGCCTGCTCCCCTGCACGAGGTAGGGGCCCTGCTCGATGCCAAGGCCATGCACGGCGGCCGCAGCGCCCACAACCATCTGCTCTGCCTGGCCCAGAGCAATGGCATCCCGGCCAGGCGGGTCGACGAGGTGCTTCAGATCGTCGGTCTGGAGTCGGTGGCCCGGCGCCGGGCCAGCGGGTTCTCGCTGGGTATGGGTCAGCGGCTCGGCATCGCGGCCGCCTTGCTCGGCGATCCGGCCGTGCTGATGTTCGACGAGCCGGTCAACGGTCTGGACCCCGAGGGCATCGTGTGGGTACGGACCCTCATGCGGGCGCTGGCAGCCGAGGGTCGCACGGTGCTGGTTTCCAGCCACCTCATGAGCGAGATGGCGCTCACCGCGGATCATCTCATCGTCATCGGCCGGGGCCGGCTGATACGCGACGAGGGCGTCAACGACTTCATCGAGTCCAGCTCCCAGCGCTCGGTACGCGTCAGCTCGCCGCGGATCGATGATCTGGCTGTCCGTCTGGAGGCCGCCGGGGCCAAGGTACGGGCCCTCCCCGAGGGTGCGATCGAGGTCCTCGGGATGGACGCCGCCGCCATCGGGGATATGGCCGGCGCCAACTCCATCGTCCTCCACGAGCTGACACCCCAGAAAGCATCCCTGGAGGAGGCGTTCATGGAACTCACCAGCGACAGCGTGGAGTACCACGCCAGCGGGGCGGTGGCCTAGATGGCCGCTCCCATCGCCGTCGACCCGGGCACGTCGCTGACCCGCCGCCCGGCCTACCGGCCTGCCACCTTCGTGGACGCGGTGCGGTCCGAGTGGACCAAGCTCCGGTCCGTGCGTAGCACCTATTGGGCGTTGATCGTGGCCGCAGTGCTCGGTATCGGACTGGGCGCCCTCATCAGCGGCATCTCAGCCAACCACTACGCCACCGACCCCACTGTGCACACCAACTGGAATGCTACGGATCGCAGCCTGCGCAGCCTGGCCATCGCCCAGCTGGCCTTCGCCATACTCGGGGTGATGGTCGTCACCGGCGAATATTCGACCGGCATGATCCGGACCAGTTTGGCGGCCGTTCCCAAACGCGGCCGGCTGCTGGCGGCCAAGGCGCTGGTATGGACCGTGGTGGCGCTGGTCGCCGGGGAGGTCATCAGTTTCATCACCTTCCTCGTCGGTCAAGCCCTCATCTCCGGGAAGGCTCCCTCCGCCACACTCGCCTCCCACGACACCCTGCGAGCGGTGATCGGAGCCGGTCTCTACCTGGCCCTCCTCGGTCTGTTGGGGACTGCGGTCGGGGTGCTGCTGCGTCACGCCGCCGCCGCCATCGGGACCATGGTGGCGCTGCTCCTGGTCTTGCCGGGGATCGCCTCCGCCCTGCCCTCGTCGTGGTCGAACCCGATCGAACAGTGGTGGCCGACCAGCGCGGGCCAGCAGGTGGCGGTCATCGTCCGCGATGCTCACACCTTGCCGGCGTGGACCGGTCTCCTCGTCATGGCCGTATTCGTGGCGGTGGTGTTGACCGCCGCCTTTGTGATGCTCGAGCGACGCGACGCCTGACCGCCCCCCTCCGGCCCCCGCTTAACCCTCCACCGGCCGGCGGCGGCTGGCGCGCCTTTCCTGTTGCACCAGCCTTTCTAACAGGGCACCTTTTGCAACAGGGAACGTCAAAAGGGCACGATTTGCAACAGAAAAGAGTGGCGGCCCCGGCTCGAAGTTGGTCCGCCGGCCCGGGCAGCCGGTAACGCGCTGGACGACCGGCCGGCGGCGGCGGCGCGCCTTTCCTGTTGCACCAGCCCCTCTAACAGGGCACCTTTTGCATTTATGTCACCATCCACGTGTCGGATCGTTCGGGGTGCGACGATCGGTGTGCCTGGTGGGTTGGCTCAACTTTTTGCTGCCCGGCCGTTGGTTGTGGCTTTCCTGCGATGTGCCGCTCACCAGGCGCGCCAGACCGGCCGGTGTGGCTTGATAGGAGCCTGGCGTCAGCCTCGATAAAGGCCTGCCCACCGACCGGTCCGCGACCCCCTGAGATAGCGCTCAAGGAGGCAGTGACCATGGTGACAATCGGGATTGACTCGCACAAGAAGACCCACACCTTCGTGGCCGTCGACGAGGTGGGCAAGAAACTGGCCGAACGGACGTTCAAGGCGACTACGGACGGCCATCTCGACGCCTTGGAGTGGGCGGAGCGCTGGCCCGATCGCCGCTGGGCGATCGAAGACTGCCGCCATTTGACCCGCCGGCTGGAGTCGGACCTGCTGGCCGGCGGGGAAGCGGTGCTGCGAGTGCCGACCCGGCTGATGGCGGGCGAACGGCGAGGGAACCGGGAACGGGGCAAGTCCGACCCGATCGACGCGTTGGCGGTGGCCAGAGCCGCGCTGCGGGAACCCGATCTGCCGGTGGGCCGCCTGGATGGGGCGGCGAGGCAGCTCAAGCTGCTGGTCGACCACCGGGAAGACCTGGTGCGGGAGAGAACCCGCATGCAGGCCCGTTTGCGCTGGCACCTTCACGAGCTGTTTCCCGCGCTGGGCATCCCGCCCCGAGCGCTTCGCCGCAAGAAGGTCTTCGCTCAGCTCGACCAGCAACTCGCCGGCGTCGAGGGGACAGTGGCTCGCATCGCCCGCGAGCTTGTAGGGGGGATCCGGGAGTTGACCGACCGGGCGAACGCCTTAGAACGAGAGATCACCGGCATCGTCACACCGCTGGCGCCCACGATGCTGGCGCTGCGCGGCTGTGGAGCTCTCTCGGCGGCCAAGATCGTCGGCGAGACCGCCGGCGTCGACCGATTCAAGTCCCGAGCCGCGTACGCCCGCTGGAACGGCACCGCCCCCATCCCGGTCTGGAGCGCCAGCACCAAGTTCCGGCTCAACCGAGGCGGTAACCGCCAGGTCAACACCGCCCTGCACCGCATCGCCATCACCCAGATCCGACACGGCGGAGCCGGCCAGGCCTACCACCAGGCCCGGCTAGCCGCAGGAGACTCCAAGACCGAGGCCACCAGAATGCTCCGCCGCCGCCTCTCCGACGAGGTCTTCCGCCGCCTGCTCACCGACCACAACCCCGCCGCCAACACCCACACCACAGATTTTCCGGCCGCGGCTTGACATAGGAGCATCACAGGGAAGGTCAAAAGGGCACGATTTGCAGCAGAGATCGCGGGCCCGGCCGGTACCGCGACGGGGGCCTCACGCCCACGACTCCTTCCTTTTCCATTACGGAAGGAAGGGCCGGCGGCTGTTCACGGGTGCGTGTTCCCGACGAACGTCAAGCCTAGGCTGGCCCCTTGACCGAGCCGACCCTCATCGTTGTGCGCCACGGTGAGACCGCATGGAGCCGGAGCGGTCAGCACACCAGCCGCACCGATCTCGACCTGACCCCTCGCGGCGAGGAGCAAGCCGAGCACATCGGAGCCGTGCTGTCACCAATCCGATTCGACCTGGTGCTGTCCAGTCCGCGCCTGCGGGCCCTCCGGACCGCGGAGCTGGCGGGGCTCACACCCCTCCAGATTGACGATGATCTGGTCGAGTGGGACTACGGGGATCTGGAGGGCCTGACCACCGTCGAAATCCGGGAAACGTATCCCGGGTGGAGCATCTGGGACGGCCCGTGGCCCGGCGGTGAGACCGGATCAGATGTGGCCGCCCGGGCCGACCGGCTGATCGACCGTCTCACCAGCTCTGACGCCGAGCTGATCGCTCTGGTCGGGCACGGGCACTTCAGCCGGGTCCTGGCGGCGCGCTGGGTTGGCGAGAACGTGACAGTCGGGCGATGGCTATTTCTCGACACCGGCACATGGAGCGAGCTCGGCTGGGTGGCGGGGAGTCCGGCGCTGCGGTGCTGGAACGCGGCCGGGGCGGCGGCCTCCAACGAGTAGCACCACCCGGTAGGTGGGATCGGCCAGCGCGGGCGGGTGGTCCACCGGGATCCGTCGTGGTGTCGCTGGTGGGCGCACGCTGTTCGGGTCGGTCAGGATGTACCGGTGCAGCCCGGTCCCCCTCCGCCCCCCGCACCGACCTGCTACACGCATCCTGACCGGACCGCGGGGTCGGTGTGCCGGCGCTGCAACCGGCCCATCTGCCCTGACTGCATGCGAGAAGCTCCTGTCGGATGGCAGTGCGCCCGCTGCGTCGGCCAGGACAGCAAGCGGGCCCCTGTGACCCGCTGGCGGCCGACCGCTCGAGGCCGCCTCGGCAACACCAGGCTCACTCCGGTGGTGACGACCCTGATCGTCATCAACGTTGCCGTCTACATCTGGGAAATGACGAGCCGGGTGAAGGAGTACGCGTATTCAGGCGCGAGCATCCCCTGCCTGGGCAGGAATGTCGAATGCCGGTTCGCCATGTGGCCGGCAGCGGTGCATCACGGTCAGTGGTACCGGCTTTTTACGGCGGCCTTCCTGCACGCCAACATCGAGCACATTCTTTTCAACATGTTGACGCTGGCGATCGTCGGTAGCCCGGTGGAGGCCGAACTCGGAAAGCTGCGCTTTGTCGCCCTGTACGTTCTGTCGGCAGTCGGGGGTTCGGTCGGTTCCTACCTGCTGTCGAGTGCCAACGAGATCGGCGTTGGGGCATCAGGGGCCATCTTCGGGTTGATGGGTGCCTACTTCGTGCTGGCCCGTCGCCGGGGCTGGGAAGTCGGCAACATCGTGGCGCTGATCGTGGTGAATCTGGTCATCGGGTTTGCGTCCACCACTATCGACTGGCGGGCTCACCTGGGCGGCATGATTACTGGCGCGCTGGTTACCGTCGGATTGGCCCGCTCGGCTGACGCCCGTCGCACCTCCAATCAGACCGTCGAGGTCAGGACGGCCGTGGTCACCTCGGTGGCGGCTGTTGGGGTGCTCTTCGCGCTCACGCTGCTACCACCCGGCCACGTCAACCTGTAATCGGTGACCCGACCAGCCCGCGCCGCCTCCCCTGGCCGGCGCCGCCCCGTTCCTTCGTTTTGGATCCTGCCGCGTGACCCCTGACCGGCTGATCGAGGTGGCGACCGGTCAGGCGCGGTCGGCTGCTGACGCGGCGGGAATCCTGGTGAGGAGACTGGAAGGTGCAGCCGAGGCAGGCCAGGCGGCCGACCTGTTTGCCGACGTGTGGGCGGTGGGACCCGCGGCCGCACCGATCTCGGGAGATCTCGTCCGGGCCCTGGTGTACGCCGGCAACTACGGGGCGGGAGCGTGGGCGGGCTCTCATCTGGTCGGAGCATCGGTGGGGTTCCTCGCCCTCGAGCGCGGAACCCTGTCGCTCCACTCGCACATCACCGGCGTGGCCGCGGCCGCCCGGGGAACCAACGTCGGCTTCGCGCTCAAGCAACATCAGCGGGCCTGGGCGCTCGGGTTCGGCATCCACGAGGTCACCTGGACATTCGACCCGCTTATCCGAACAAACGCCTGGTTCAACCTGATCAAGCTAGGAGCGGTCGCCGTTTCGTATCACCCCAACTTTTACGCAGAGATGCGGGATGGCGTGAACGCTGGAGACCGGAGCGATCGCTGCCAGGTGAGCTGGGTGCTGGACTCGTCAAAGGCGATGGCGGCCAGCGCTGCCGCCGGAGCCCGGGATCACGACCCTGGCGAGGCCGCCAATCCGGCCCCCGGCGGCACCACCCTCCTGACCGTCGACCCCGGCGGCGAACCTGCCGTGGCGGCGGACGTCCGGGGCGTCGGGGATCTGCGTTCGAGCCTTCGGCCGGATGGGCGTGGTCCGCTCCTGTGCCAGGTGCCGGTGGATATCGTGGCCATGCGATCCGTCGACCCGGGGCGGGCCCGGGCCTGGCGGGACGCGCTGCATGACACCATGGGCGCAGCCATGGCTGCGGGGTTTGTGGCCAGCAGCATCACCCGGGACGGTTGGTATGTTTTGACGCCGAGCGAGAATGAGGAATGGCTGGATGAAAATCGAGGCGGTTGAGCTTCGGCGCATCAAGATGGAGCTGGTCGCCCCCTTTCAGACCTCCTTCGGGACCGAAACCGAACGGGACGTCCTCCTGGTACGGGTCGTAGGACCTGACGCCGAGGGGTGGGGCGAGTGTGTGGCCCTGTCGGAGCCCGTCTACTCGCCCGAGTATGTGGAGGCTGCGGCCGGCGTCATCCGGGATCATCTGCTCCCGCGCCTGTTTGCCGTGGGCGACCCATCGGCCCATCTGATTGGACCGGCGCTCGCCGGCATCAAGGGCCACCCGATGGCGAAAGCGGCGTTGGAGATGGCCGTGCTCGACGCCGAGCTGCGGGCGGCGGGCCTCTCGTACGCCACCTACCTCGGCGCCGTGCGCACCCGGGTGCCGTCGGGTGTTTCGGTCGGGATCATGCCATCGGTTGACCGGCTCCTGGAGGCGGTGGGCGCGTATCTGGAGGAGGGCTATCGGCGCGTGAAACTCAAGATCCAGCCGGGATGGGACGTCGAGCCGGTCCGGGCCGTTCGGGAACGCTTCGGCGACGACGTGCTGCTCCAGGTCGACGCCAACACCGCCTACACCCTGGCCGACGGCCGTCATCTCTCCCGTCTGGATCCTTTTGATCTCCTCCTCATCGAACAACCGCTGCCGGAGGACGACCTGGCTGGCCACGCCGCTCTGGCCACCCGGCTGCGAACGCCCATCTGCCTCGACGAGTCGATTACGTCCGCTCGGGCCGCCGCGGACGCCATCGGGCGGGGTGCCTGCGCCGTCGTCAACATCAAGGCCGGCCGTGTCGGCGGCTACCTGGAGGCCCGGCGAGTCCACGACGTGTGCGCTGCCCACGGTGTCCCGGTCTGGTGCGGCGGCATGCTCGAGACCGGCCTGGGTCGGGCGGCCAATGTCGCCCTGGCGGCCCTCCCGAACTTCACCCTGCCCGGTGACACGTCTGCCTCGGATCGCTACTGGCGGGAGGACATCACGGCTCCGTTCCGGTTGGACGACGGGTGTCTATCGGTGCCGACCGGGCCGGGTCTCGGGGTCGTCCCGAGCCCTGATGCCCTCGCTCAGGTCACCACGGGTGTGGAGCACATCACCTGGGGAGGCGACTGAGCCGCACGGCGCGGCCAGGTCCCGGGAAACCTGGCGGCTCGGCTACTCTCAGCGAGGGCCGCTAGCTCATCTGGTAGAGCAGGA
>CAWHFG010000011.1:0-133698 GCA_963828435.1 uncultured Acidimicrobiaceae bacterium | reverse complement strand
ACGCATCGCTCTGGACGGATGAGACTCCAGTCGATCCCCTTCCCCCACTGAGCGCAACGCTCGGCGCAGCTCGGACAGGCGGACCTGGAGATTCGCCATGGCCCGATCAGAAGTGAGGTGAGGCCACAGCAGTTGGGCCAGGGTGTCAGCCAGCACCACCCGGTTCGCCTCTATCAGCAACAGAGCCAGCACGGCTCGCGCCCGGGCCCGGCCGATCGCCAATGGCTGTCCGGCGACACTGACCTCCAGCGGACCGAGGATCCCGAACTCCACGAGCTTCCCAGGCTACAGGTCAGTCCAAGCCGGTACGCGGCCGGTACGCGGGCGGAAACACTGCTCGGTCACGATCAACCCCAACGCGACGCCCACCTGAAGGCCTGCCACCAGGGTAAAGGAGATCACCATGAGCAGTCTCGAGACCGACGCCACCTCCGCCGAGCGGGCCGCCGCCGGCAGATTGCTGCCCATGATCTGGGGCATCCATATCTCCCGTTGCGTCTACGCGGTCGCCGAGCTAGGCATCGCCGACCTCCTGGCCCAAGGCCCGCGAAGCTCCCAAGAGCTCGCCGTTACCACCGGCACACACGAGCCCTCCCTCTACCGGGTGCTCCGGGTCCTGACTGCCCTCGGCGTGTTCGAGGAGTACAAGGCCCGACACTTCGGCCTCACGCTGGTGGGCGAGCGCCTGCGCACCGGGGCGACCGCCGGGATGCGCTCCTGGGCGACGTTCACAGAGGCCGTCGGAGGGGTGCGCCCCTTCGCTCACATCCTTGAGACCATCCGGACCGGCACACCCGGGCGTCAGATCGAGTCCGGTGTCGACCTGTTCGAATTCCTGACCGACAACCCCGAAGCCGCAGCCATCTTCGACGCGGCCATGGCCGAACGGACCGCCGCCTACGCCCCCAGCGTCGCCGACACGTACGACTTCTCCGACATCCGGACCCTGACCGACGTCGGCGGCGGCAACGGTACCCTGCTGGTCGGGATCCTCCGCCGCCACCGGCACCTGACCGGCGTCCTCTTCGAAATCCCCACCGTGGCCGGGCGCGCTCACGCCGTCCTCGCCGCCACCGAACTGGCCGACCGCTGCACCATCCTGGCCGGCGACTTCTTCCAGTCCGTGCCCGGCGCGGACTGCTACCTGCTGGCCAACGTCCTCCACGACTGGGACGACAGACGTTCCATCGACATCCTGCAAATCTGCCGCCAGGCCATGCCCGGCGCCGGACGGGTCTTGATCGTCGAGCGGCTCATCCCCGAGGGCAGCAGTGACCCCCTGCCGACCCTGCTCAGCGACATCAACATGCTCGTGCTCACCGGCGGACGCGAGCGCACCAACGGCGAGTACGCCGCGCTGCTTCAGGCCGCCGGACTGCGACTCGCCCAGGTCGTGCCCGTGGCCTTTCCTTACGGGATCATCGAAGGCGTACCTGCATAATCCGGGGTTGAAGTCGTTTGTGGTCGATGGTTGGGAGACACCCTGGCAGCTTTTGGTGGAGCGGGCCGCGGGTTTTCGGGGGCCGGCCAGACACCCGGGTGAGTGCGGAGCCAGGGGGGTTGGATCAGGGGAGCTGCGCGGGGGTCGTCGGGGTTGCTGGGGCGAGCGTCCCGGGTTCGTCGGGACTTATTCCTGTTGGGGTGTTGCCCTGGTCGCCATCGGTCGTACCTACGGATCGGCGTAATTCGAGTTCGGGGATGAGCCATGAGGCAAGGAAGGCGACGAAGGCGATGGGCGCGGCGATGAGGAACACAGTCTGGATCGACTCGGCGTAGGCGGCGGCCAGGCCGTGGTGGACCGCGGCGGGGAGTTTGTCCAGGATGGCGGGGGTGACGTTCGAGCTGGACAGGCCGGATGGTAGTTTGCCGTTGCCGAGGTGTCTGACGAGGTTGCCGACGAGGACATTAGCGAAAATGGCACCGAAGACTGCGGCGCCGAAGGATCCGCCGATGGAGCGGAAGAAAGTGGCTCCGGAGGTGGCTACGCCGAGCTCGGAGTAGGGGACGGCGTTTTGCACGATGAGTACGAGGACTTGCATCACGGCGCCGAGTCCCATGCCAAGCACCAGCATGTAGAGGGCCGCCATTGGCCATGTCGTGTGGATCCCGAGCTGGGAGAGCATCACCAGTCCCACGGTGATGAGCGCAGTCCCGGCGATGGGGAACATCCGATAGCGGCCCGTCCGGCTGATGAACTGTCCCGAGCTTATGGAGACAGTGAGCATCCCGACGATGAGAGGCAGTAGTTGCAAGCCGGAGACCGTCGGCGATTCGCCCCGCACCACCTGGAAGAAGACCGGCAAGTAGGTGATGGCACCGAACATGGCGAATCCGACGATGAAGCCCACGATGCTAGCGACGGAAAACGTCCGTATCTTGAAGAGGTGCAATGGCAGAACCGGTTCGACGGCGCGCCGCTCAACCACAGCGAAGACCCCGACGAGTAGCACGCCGGCGACACCAAGTGCGACGATCGGCGCCGAGCCCCATCGGTAGGTCGTGCCACCCAGACTCGTGAACAGCACCAGGCAGGAGGTAGCCAGCACCAAGACGACAGTGCCTAGATAGTCGATGACGTGGTGAACCCGGCGCAGGTGGCCCGGGACCTGGATCGCCACCACGACCAGGGCGACCGCTCCGATCGGGAGGTTGATATAGAAGATCCAACGCCAGGAGAGCTGTTCGACGAAGACACCCCCAAGGAGCGGCCCGATCACGCTGGCCAGCCCGAACACCGCACCGAACAGGCCCTGATAACGCCCGCGTTCACGCGGCGGGACGACGTCACCGACGATCGCCTGGGCGCCGACCATCAGTCCGCCGCCACCAAGGCCCTGGATGGCCCGGAAGGTGATCAGCTCGATCATCGTTTGGCTGAGCCCGGACAGGATCGAGCCGACCAGAAAGATGATGATGGCGGCCTGGAAGAAGACCTTCCGTCCGTACTGATCGCCCAACTTCCCCCAAAGCGGCGTTGAGACCGTGGCCGCGAGCAGGTAGGCAACCACAATCCAGGACAGGTGCGAGGCGTCGTGCAGATCGGCGACGATGGTAGGAAGGGCTGTCGAGACGATGGTCTGGTCCAGGGCGGCCAGGAACATGCCGAGCATGAGGGCGCTGATTATGACCAGGATTCGGCGGTGAGGCAGAACCGGAATACCCGCTTCACCGGTCAGTGGGGGGGCAGAAGCGCTCATTCCCTACCCCGCGCCTTCACGTCGAGCGAATCCACACCGCCGTTCGAGGACCAATAGAGGGCCGCGACCCTCGTGCCGGCAAAGACCGTCGCCGGCACTAAGGCAGGGTGAGGATCGCGGCCAGGATCCTACCCGGGCGCCTGGACAAGGCATCGACGATGCCCCCCTCGAGCTCACTGACAGGTGTAGCGGCCACCTGAACCGGACGGGACAACATCGTCATTGTGCGGTAACTGTAACATTGCAGATCGTGCTGTGTCACACCGGCTGGAGCCCGGGCCGGAGTCGAAGGGGTGGAAAGGATTCGGGGATGACCGAAGACCAATCTAGAGGTGCCGGCTGGTCAACCGACGAGGAGGTCGAGGGGATAGCGAGGCCGTCTCGGCGCTTTGGTCGACGGGCGATCATATTGGGGGCCGCGGGGGCGGGGGCGGGCGTTGCCGCCGCCCTGGTGGCCGGACCCGAACCGGCCTTTGCCGCGAATGGCGACCCGGTGAAGTTGGGCGACTCCAACTCCGCGACGGCCTCGACGGTGGTGACCACCACGGTAGGGACCGGCCTGCAAGGCCAGGCTTCGACCAACGGCCAGAGCGGAGTGTCGGGAATTGATACCAGCCCGGACGGCGGTCACGGTACCTATGGAAGGTCCACCAACGGCACGGGCGCGTATGGGCTGACCAGGGGCGACACGCGCGGCCAGAGCGGGGTGTACGGCGTCGACGCCAGCTCGGATGGAGGCTACGGAGTCCAGGGGTTGTCCACCTGGGGCTATGGCGCCTATGCCGTGTCCAGCCACGGCACCGGTGTCTACGGACAGACGTCTGAGACTTTCCAGTGCGGTGTGGCGGGCGTCGACATTTCCAGCGGGGGCTTCGGTGTCCAGGGAACCTCGCGCAACGGCTGGGGGGTGCACGGAGTGATCACCGGTAGCGGCCTGGCCGCCATTCTGGGCAATGACAACACTTCGAGCGGCGCCGTTGGTGTTGAGGGTGTCTCGGGCAATGGCACCGGCGTTTACGGGGCGACTGACGCAGGCGGCCAGAGCGGTGTGGCAGGTATTGACAGCAGTACCAGCGGCGGCCACGGCATCTACGGGCGCTCCACGAACGGCATCGGCGTGTACGGCACCACGGGGGCCAACGGGCAGAGCGGCGTCCAGGGCGTCGACACGAGTGACAACGGCGGAAACGGCGTGCAGGGAGTCTCCGACAACGGCGGGACCGGCGTGTACGGCAGCAGCGACACCGGGGTGGGCGTGTTGGCAGCCACCACCTCTGGTGTCGCGCTCAAGGTTAATGGGGTCGCTGACTTCTCTCGCTGCGGTAGCGCCACCGTGGCGGGGACGGCCACCACCCCGACCCAGACCGTCAGCGTGACAGGCGTTGCGCTCAGCGCGTCGAGCCTGATATTGGCGACGCCGCAGGGCCACGTCCCCGGCGTCGCGGTGGCCGGCGTGGTACCCGACGTATCGGGCAGCACGTTTGCCATCTATCTCACCAAGGCCATCACGGTTTCTCTGCCGATCGCCTGGTTCGTCGTGGGCTAGCGGGCCGGCCCGGAACCTCAGGGCCTGATCGGGCGGAACTTTGGAACCTTCACCCCGCTCTGCTCCACGAAACAGACCTCCAGGGCCATGTCGAGAACGAGATCCTCAGGAGTGTTCGGGACACCCACAATGTTGGCAGCCAGCCGCGGCCCCTCCTCGAGTTGGACCACGGCGATGGCGTATGGCGCTTCGTCCTCCCATCCGGGCAGGGGCCGGTGGTTTATGACATAAGACAGGAGGGTGCCCCTACCGCTGACCCGCACCCACGCCACGTCCCCGCTGAAGCAGTACGGGCAGAACGGTCGCGGGTAGAAGTAATGGCGACTGCAGGAGTTGCACTGCTGCAGGTGAAGTTCCTCTCGCTGGGCCGCGTCCCAGAACGGTTGGGTCTCAGGCGTGGGAACGGGCGCCGGCTTGGCCCGCTTCGGAGTCGGGGCGTCGCTCAACGCAGCGCGTCCGCGGCCTGGTGCGAGGCGAACACGAGCGTGCTCGCCGAGGTGAACATGCTACCCACTCCGTGGGCCACGCTGATGCCCACATCGGGCACCTGGGCGGCGGCCTCCCCTCGTACCTGGCGAATGGACTCTTGCATGACGAACATCCCGTAGATACCGGTATGGGTGTAGGAGAGGCCCCCACCGTTGGTATTCATGGGCAGAGACCCTCCCGGCGACGTATGACCCTCCTCGATGAAGGCTCCGGCCTCGCCCCGTCCGACGAATCCCAGGTCCTCCAGGGCGTAGATCGGCAGGTGGGCGAAGGCGTCGTAGGCCATGAGGTGGTCCACGTCGCCGGTGCTGATACCCGCCTGTTCGAAGGCGATCCGCCCGGTGGTGCGAAAAGCGCGGGAGCTGGTGAGGTCTGCCATTTGCGAAGCCAACGGGGATTCGGACGCCTCCGCTCCGCCGAGCACGTGGACCGGCGGTTTGCGCAGGTCGAAGGTCCTGGCGTGCTCCTCGCTGGTCACGATGACCGCCCCACCACCATTGGTGGTCAGGCAGCACTCGAGGCGGTGGAGCGGATAGGAGATCATTGGCGACGCGAACACGTCGTCGATGGTGATCAGGTCGCGCATCATCGCTCTCGGCACCCGGGAGGACCATTTCCGCTGCGCCACGGCCACCGAGGCCAGCTGTTCGTGGGTGAGACCGTAGGTCTTCATGTACCGCAGCAGTCCGAGCGGGAACTTGGTGGCCGGAGGACCGACGCCATGAACCTGCTCGAACTGCTGCTGGAGGTTGGCCAGGTCGAGGGTCGGAGGGCTGCTGACCGTCCCCCCGCGAGAGACGGCGTGACTGATCACGATCACCTTGGCGATGCCTGCCGCGATGGCCGCGGCGGCATGGTGGAGGTGGACGAGGAATGAGCACCCTCCCACGAAGGTTCCGTCGAGCCACGTCGGAGCCAGACCCAGGTAGTCCGCCAAGCCGGCGGGACCCTCGCCCACGGAGGCGATACCGTCGATGTCGTCGCGGGTTATCCCGGCGTCGACGATGGCGTTGCGTACGGCCTCGGCGTGCAAGGCGACGGGGGCGACGTCGGCGATGACACCGAGGCGGTCAGTTTCGGCGGCGCCTATGACGACTATGCGGCTGGACACGGCACGGATGTTACGGGTCCGGAGTCGACGGGGACCAACGGCGTCCATGGGCCGGCGATGAGGACGACTCCCCGCAGGCGGCCCGGTGGTCGCCGGGTGGGGTCTGCATGTCGGGCACCCGGTTGGAGTTCGAAAGGCCGCGGCCGGATCGAGTGAAGGCGCAACGTTTCGTTTCAGGCTGTCAGCACGACCGCGCCTGCAAAGGGGCCGACCGCGTTGGCCCACACGGCCACCTCGCAGTCAGGAACCTGGCGGGCACCGCTCTCGCCGCCCCTGATCTGGCGGGTCGCTTCGATACAGAAGTTGGCCCCGTGTCGGCGGCCGACGTTGCAGGCGCCCCCGTCGGTATTCACCGGCAGCGAGCCACCAAGTCGGGTGTGGCCCTCGGCGATGAAAGGACCCGATTCGCCCCTCGGGCAGAAGCCGAGGGCCTCCAGCCATTGGAAGGTGATGATGGTGAACCCGTCGTAGAGCTGGGCGCAGTCGACGTCGCCCGGGCCGACGTCGGCGCGTGACCACAGCGCCGCCGCACAGTGCACGGGAGCGTTGGCGGTGTGGTCCTCGAGGAGCCCGAAGTCTCCCATCATGTCCGGGGACCCGCGCACCGCTGAGAGCGCCCAGGCTTCCACTTGTACTGGCCTTTTACGGAAGTCTCGGGCTCTCTCGCTCGTCGTGAAGATGACCGCCGACGCCGAGTCGCAGGGGTAGTCACAGTCGAGGAGACGTACCGGCTTGGAGACATAACGAGAGTTGAGGTAGTCGTCGACGGTCACTGGATCGCGCAACAGGGCGTCGTCGTTCATTGACGCGTGGTAGCGCTGGGCCACCACGTGGTGACCGAAGTGTTCCTCGGTGGTGCCGTAGCGGGACATGTGGGCCTGAGTCTCGAGGCCGGCAATCATCGCCGCGGCGGCATCAGTGCCGAAAGGAGCCGTGAACTGCGTGGCGGTGGCGGGGTCGATCCCACTGCCGAGAAAGCCGGAGCGGTCCGCGGGTCGCACCGCGTTGGCGTCGGGATCTTGCAAGCGCTGGGCCTGAGCCGGCATCTGACGGATGAGGCGGATGGCCACGCAGGTGTGAGACATGCCCGATGCCACCGCGGCGATCGAGGCCAAAGCGGCTTCCACGAACGCGGGGCCGCCGGCCGAGGTGTGGAAGTAGCTGAGCGGCATGATGCCCAGCAAGCCACCGATTGACATGGCGTTGCCGCCCATGGTGGCGACGCCGTCGATGTCCGAGGGCTTCATTCCGGCATCGTCCATCGCGGCCGTCACGGCTTGCCGGATCAACTCGTCGTCGGGAAGGGGCAGGTGGCGCCCGATCATCGAGTAGCCCACTCCTGCGATGGCGACCTTGTTCTGGGCGTTGCTCATGTCTCTCCCGATCCCCGCGACTCAGCGCGGTCAAGTCCCATCCCGAGCGGGCCGGTCAGTCCGGGTGATTGTGCCATGAATGGGCCGCCGGACGCACTGGCGAGGTTGGCGCCAGCGCCACCTCGATACCGGCGGATCGACCTGGCGGTGCTGGAGTCCCCCCGGTGGCGGGAGGCGTCCCGGCCCGCGAGACTGAGGGTGTGGCCGCTTCCGACACCCAGAGTCATCCCCCGCTCCCCCAGCCTGACGAGGTCAGCCGTTTCTTCTGGGACGGTTGCGCCCAGCACGAGCTTCTGATCCAACGCTGTAACGGGTGCGGTCGTTATAACCACCCGCCCCGTCTCGTCTGCCCCGCCTGCCTCAGCACCAGTCTCGAACCCGCCCAGGTGTCGGGCCGCGGTGTCATCGACACTTTTACCATCCCGCTCCAGCCGTACGATCCCTACTACGCCGCCCAGGTCCCCTACGTGCTGGCGGTCGTCGAGCTCGTCGAGCAGGCGCACCTCAAGCTGGTGACCAACGTCGTTGACATCGACCCCGACGACGTCCGCGTCGGGATGCCCGTCGAAACGATGTTCAAAGAGGTCGCTCCTGGCGTCACCCTGCCCCTTTTCAGAGTCACCAGTACTTGAACCTACGGAGATCGGGAGAAGCGTGGCCCGGCAGATTCCATAGGCTGAGGTCCGGTCGTTTCTCGGCCGGACGGCCGTGATAGCGCCGAACGGTTTCTGGGGATAACGGTAGGCAACGACGACGCCACGGCCGGTGGCTGACTCTCAATCCTCAAGGAGCCCTGTGCTGGTCGACCTTCTCGTCGCCGCCCTGACCGCTGCCGCAGTGACCCTGATGGCTACCCCGTTCGTGCTGGCCCGTCATCGGCCGCCCCGGGCCACGATCCCTCTGGTTCTTCCAGAGGAGTCGCACCCATCGTGAGCTCTTCGTCCTCGGTAACCTTCTCGCGGCCGGGTCGCGGGTCCAGAACTGGTGGGTTCAGCCCGGTCAGCAGGGTGTCGAGCGGGCCGGGTGGCTTACGCCGGAGATGCCAGAGTCCGGCTGTGGCCGGGATCACCGCGAACCACAGGTTGAACAGACGGTAAGCGATGACGGCCAGGATGGCGGTGGCTAACGGGTAACCCACCCAGCTGAGCGCAAACGGCAGGAGCGCCTCGACGGCGCCGGCCCCGGCCAGGGGCAGACTGCGGCGGGTGAGGGCATACCCGGTCGCGTAGCCGACGACGAGGGCAGGGCCAACTGGGTGTCGATGGGTGAAGACGGCCATGCACACCGCCAGGGCGGCGATGTCCGCGGTCCAATACACGCACATGCCGATCACGGCGAGCGGACCGCCAGGCCAGGATCGCACCACACCGAGGGATCCCTCGACCGCGTCGAGCAGCCGTCGGATAGGCGACCACCAACTGCTGGGACGGTCGACCTCCCGGTAGCACCGCAGCACACCCAGGGTAATGAGCGTCCCCACGGGCACACCGATGACCCACGAAGGCACGAGTCCGGCCTGGGCGGGATGATGCGTGACACTCAGGTAGAGGGCGCAGACGAATGTCGCGGCGGCGAGGACGGCGTACTCGACCAGGCCCAGAACCCAGACCCGACGGCTGGCGTCCCCTTTGCTCACGCCCAGATCCCGAAGGCCCCGGACGTCGAGGGCGAAACCGCTGCGCGGGCTGAACGGTCCGAAGCCAGTAGTGACCATGGCCACGGCGTCTTTGCCAGGCAGTCCGGACCCCTGGGCCCCCCGGGCCACCTGTCGGTAGGGGAGGGAGTATCCCAGATGGCTGACCAGGATGCCTACGGGGGCCGCGACCAGCCAGAGCCAGTGGGCGTGCAGCAGGCCCTGCCAGATCCCGGGCCACCCGGCCGCCCACGTCACCCCGAGCAACGCAGCCATCGACGCGGCCGCACTTGCGATCAGGGTTCCTGAAACGTACCACCCTCCCAAGGAGCGGTGATCGGCGCGCAACCAGGATTCCCACCGGGACATCCGGGGCAGGGAGGCGTTCGTTGGCGTTGACACTCAACGAGATATCTACCCCGTCGGCAAGCGACCACGCGTTCTCGTTCCGGCGATCACACCGAGGGGTGGGTGTGTGGGGAAGTGAATCCTCCTGGGTAGGACCAGGGCATGGCTGACTTTTCCGCCGCTGATCACGCCATGGGCCTCGAGCTCCAGCTCGAGGAACTGATCGAGCAACGAGAGCGGGCCCGGGTCCAGGGCCGACCCGAGGACGCCGCGCCTCTGGAGGGTGAGATCTCTGCTCTTCAATCGGAGCTCGCCTCTACCGCTGAACTCGCGGTCAGAGAGGATCCTCGCAGCGACGCCGGTCCCGAACTCCATGGCGCCGAAGAACTGAGCCTTGACGAAGGGCGGGATTAGCCGGCAGGCGCCGACGACGGTCCGGCCCTCGTGACCAATCGCGCCGGCGCGACCCGGTGCTAGAGCTGAGGAAGCCGTACGATCGTAAAGAAGAACTCGTCGATCTGGCGGACGACGTTTACGAAGGCCGCGAAGTCCACCGGCTTGGTGACATAGGCGTTGGCATGAAGGTCATAGCTTCGCAATACGTCCTCCTCAGCGTCGGAGGTCGTGAGCACCACGCACGGTATCCGGCGTAGCTCCGGATCCCTCTTGATGATGGAGAGCAGTTCACGGCCATCAAGTCGAGGCAGATTGAGATCGAGGATGACGAGATCGGGGCGGCTTGCATCGCCATACGGAGATTCTCGGCGCAGGTAACGCCAGGCTTCCTCCCCGTCGTCGAGGACGTGTAACGAGTGGAGCAGTTTGCTGTCCAGGAGCGCCTCGCGCGTCATCAAGACATCGCCAGGATCGTCCTCGACGAGCAAGATTTCGACGACGGTTGTCGGTTCGACCTGATTCATCGACGCGAAACCTCCTCGGTGGGCGCTGGCAGCGTGAAGAGGAAGCGGGCGCCGGGATGGTAGTCGACGTCCAGCCAGATACTGCCGCCATGGAACTCCACGATCTTTTTGCAGATGGCCAATCCGATACCCGTACCGCCGTACGCCTCACGTCCGTGGAGCCGTTGGAAGATAACGAATATTTTCTCTGCAAATCGAGGCTCGATGCCGATCCCGTTGTCTTCGACGGTCATGACCCAGTCGCCGTGCTGGTGACTGGCGCTCAAACGCACGAGGGGAGGGGCATCGGAGTGGAATTTGATGGCGTTGCCGAAGAGGTTCTGAAGCAGGGAAATGAGAAGGGCCCGATCCCCGTTCACGGTTGGCAGATCTCCGATCACCTCGACGTCTGCTCCCGTTTCGTCGATCCTTTCGGCCAGGTTCCGCTCGGCGAGCTCCAGGCAGGCTTGCAGAGACACGGGGGCGAAGTGCTCGGTAGTCCGTCCTATTCGGGAAAAGATCAGGAGGTCAGTGATCAAAACCTGCATTCGCTTGGCGCCGTCCACGGCGAACTCGATGTACTGATCGGCCCGCTCGTCGAGGTGTCCTGCGTAGCGTTGCTGCAGGAGTTGACAGAAGCTGGTTACTTTCCGAAGTGGCTCCTGCAGGTCGTGTGATGCGACGTAGGCGAACTGCTCGAGGTCCTGGTTGGAGCGAGCGAGATCTACGTTGAGCTCAGTGAGTTGGCGCTGGGACTCTCGTTCGGCGTCGACGTCGGCGAGGATCCGCCTCCTCATGGCTTCCACACCGGAAGCCAGATCGGCTATTTCCGGTGGACCGGTGATGCGCACCTCGTGGGTCAACTCTCCTCCTGCCACGATGCGGGCATCTTCGCCCACCGTGCTCAACGGCATGAGCACGCGGCGCCGCAGCGAACGCCAAATCACGATCGCAGTGAGGGCGAGGACTGTCGCGGCGGCGACAAGGACACCGACGAGCAGGTCCGCCGAGACCGCTAACCGATGCTTGGCCGTAGCCTGCTCGCGGCCGAGCTCGGCCTGGAGGGTGGTGACATCGGCACGGAAGGCATCCAGGAGCGACTTACCCCGGGCTTGGGCCTGATCGGTCGCGTACTGGTCATCCCCGGCCCTGGTGGCGACCAGGGCGGGATGGGCGAACTGCGTCTCCCAGGCGTCGGCCGCCAGCTGGGCCCGGGCCAGCAGGTCGCCGGCCCTGGACCCGGTCGGCAGCAGCCGCGCCAGGCCCGCGGTGGCCGTGTTGGCGTCGGCCTGGCCTTGCTGATAGGGCTGGAGAAACAACGGGCCTTTGGTGAGAACGTAGCCGCGGATCCCGGTCTCCTGGTCGACATAGGCGGTGAGGAGTTGGGCGACGAGCAGATTGGCCGGATCCACCCGGCCGATCACCGCGGTCCGGTCCTGGCCGAGGCGCGCCACCGCCAGCCGCCCCGGCAGCGACTACTACCGCCATGACGAGTCCTGTGATGAGGAAGGTTCGGGCCAGAGAGCCACGCAGCGTCTCGGGAGCGCTCAGTCTCCCCATCGAGATCCGGCTGCCAGGAGGAAGAGGGCGACGTCATCGCGGAGCGGTCCCTCGTTGGCGGTTTCGGCGCCGGCGATCAGATCGTCGGCCAGACCTCCGAGGTCGCGTCCCGCCGCGACGGAAGCGGAGGCCAGCTCCGCCAGTCCCGCGGTGTCCAGCCATCCACTGGTCTCGTTTCTCGCTTCGATGATCCCGTCGGTGTACAGGATGAGGGCCCAATCACGGCCGAGCTCGATCGGGCTCACCGGCCAGATCGGATCGTCCACTGCACCGAGGAGTGGCCCCCGGTCGATCGACGTCATCTCGCGAGCTTCGTCGCCGGCGACGAACAAGGGCGCGGGGTGTCCGCCCAGGCGGAGCTCAGCGCGCTCGAGATCGCCATGCACGGTGAGATCGCACACAGTGGTCAGAACGTCATCGGCGTGACGCTCCGCAACGAGGACCCTCTGCATATGACCGAGCACGTCGTCAGGACCGCAGCCACCGAGTACCAGCGCCCGCCACGCCACCCGCAAGGCGACCCCGAGCGCAGCCTCATCGGGGCCGTGACCCTGACACGTCCCCGATCAGAAATCGGATGGTCCCGTCGGAAAGCTCGATCCCGTCGAAGAAATCGCCGCCGAGCAAGGCCCGCTGCCCGCCCGGGACGGTAGCGGGCGGCCCACCGCAAGTCCGGGTTCGCGATGATGGGACGAGGCAACAGGCCGCGCTCCAATCGGGCCCGCTCGGCCGCCACCAGCTCGACCTCACGCAGCCGGCGGTGGGCATCCTCGCCGAGTTTCCGCTCGATCGCATACCGGATGGCGCGCGTGAGCCCTTCGGCATCGACCGATCCCTTCACCAGGTAATCCTGTGCTCCAGCCGAAACGGCTTCCTCACCGAGGGTTCGGTCGGTCAGGCCAGTGAGGACGATGACCGGCACGGGACCGGCCTCGAGCAGCACCCGACGCAGACCGTCCAGCCCGTCGCTATCGGGCAACCCCAGATCGAAGAGGATGCATACCGTCCGCCTCGATAGGGCGCTCTTCACCGCGCTCAGAGAGGACACTCTGATCGTGGTCAGCCCTGCCACCCGCGGTATCGAGAAGGTCTTCGACGAGCAGCGCATCGCCGGCATCGTCTTCGACCAACAGCACTTCACCGGCAACGATCCGGGATCGACGACTGGTCATGGCCACAGTCCTGCCACGTTATCCGGCCGGCGGCAGGCATCATGGCCTCGGAGCTCCGCACCGACCGCGGCTGCCTTTGCTTGGCGATGCCGCGTGCGGAATGCCTCGACCACTGTGATCGCGGCGTGGCGGGTGGCTCTTGTCAACGGCCCCGGGGGGTCAGGTCTGGTCGAAAGGTGTTGTGGGCACGAGGGCCCATACCGTGGTGCCGCCGGCTGGGGGCTGATTCCAACCCCACCTGGTGGCGACCCGGCTGATGAGGTCGAGGCCGCGGCCGTCCGGTTGGTTGTGGTCGGGGTGGCGGCGGACTACCGGACCCGCCCCGCCCTGATCGTGAACTTCGAGCCGGACCCCGCAGCTCGAACGACTGAGGTCTGCCTGGATATCACCCGAGCCGTGGACCACGGCGTTGGTGATCATCTCGCTGAACGCCAGCTCGGCGTCCGAAGCGCCCAGACCCCAGGCCGACAGCACCAGCCGGGCCCAGTGTCGGGCCGCCGGCACGGACGCCACGGCGGCGGGAAATACCCGGGAGCGTCGGTCGCCGTCACTGACCACACTTCTTGCCTACCCGTCAGCCTGCTTCCTACCCGGCCGGTGCGGGATACTACGAAGCCTGCAGCAGCAGGCTGGCCATCGCCGGGTCGAGGCCAGCGCCACTGCTGTCTGCGATGGCTGCTTAGCCCGACGGCGTCAGGGTAGGACATGGTCGCGAAGGGGGGCGTCGTTTTCGGCGCGGGCTGGTTCAGTCAGGAATCGCAGTGGTGTTGGGCGTCGATCCACTCGTCCACGATCGCCCATTCGGTGCTGAGCCAGTAGAGGCGGTCCTGTTGGTCGGTCGGAGGCTGGACGGTAGGCCACCATCTCACGGTCATCGGGCTGCGAAACGGGATCGCCTGCCAGACGCCGGCAACGGTGGTGATCTTGTCCAGTCCGGCATGAGCGAAAACGACCACCGCGAGGTCGGGACGGGCCTGTAGGCAGGCGAAGACGCCGGCGGGGCGGGCCGGCAACACGTTTTCCATCAGTTGGGCCCTCCGGCCGGCTTCGTGTTTCCGGTCGGCGCGAAGGCGGGCAATCGCCCGCCGCCTTCGCGTGGGCGTCCAGTTGGCGCCCTCCGGGAACAGGAGCAGAGCGTCCCCAGCGGCCAGGTCGGCGGCGAGGATCTCTATTCTCGACGCCAGATCGGTTCCGGGGTCGGCCTTTCGGGGAAGGAAGCAGGCTCCCATCCGGTTCAGGGCGACGTCAAGCAGCGGTTCCCACTGGAGGATCTCCTTGGCCACGAGGCGGGGTCTTCGCTGGTAACGGCTGGCCAGAAGCCACACCAGACGCGTAGGAATCACCGATCCCCCCGTGACGGGCCAAAACGATGACGGGTTCGTTGGTGTCAAAAGGCGCCAGCGATGGTGGGTCGCTGACCACGACGCGAAAGCCGACCAGAACCCGTCCGGCGCTCAGAATGGCGCCCAGCGCGGCGGCAAGAATGCGAAGGTTGACACCGTCGTACCAGCTCCGCGGCCGGAAGGGCCTGAGGGCCCACACCACGGCGAGGCCGATCAACGCCAGCAGTTCGACGACGATGTAGGCCATCCCCATCAGAGTGATCCTGAGCAGCCGCCGGCGCCGATCGGCCAGACCGGCAATCAGCCCGATCACGGCGCCCATGGCCAGCAGGACCAGCAGGAAGAGCTCCAGCGACGACAACGAGCGGGATCATGAGCCGCCGGGCCGGCAGGGGGAGGGGCATCTGTTCAGCCCCTCAGGGCGTCCAGGTAGGCGGAGGTCGCCTGATAGGCAGCTTCGATGCGACGAGCGACGGCGGAAAGGTCACGATACCGGATCGATATCGGCGGGACACCCCCGCCGCTGGGCAGAACATGGGTCTCGATCCCCCGGACGCGGGTCATGTCGTCGACGAACTGGTGGCGACGAGCAATCTCGAAGGCCACCAGGGCGACCTCCCACGGCCGCCTCGGGGGTCGAAGGGGCTGTTCGAGGCGGCCGACGTGCAGCACGAAGATCCGGGAAGCACCCAATTCGACAGCCCGGCCGACCGGCACCGACGCGACGAGGCCACCGTCCACGAAGTGCTCGTCGCCGATGCGAACGGGAGGGAGCAGTCCGGGCACGGCGCAGGAGGCCAGGACGGCGTCGACGACCGGTCCCGAGTCGAACCAGTGGGCGCCGGCTCGTTCGATCGACGCGGCGACGCACTGGAATCTCACCGCAAGATCCTCGATGTTGGCGGCGGTGACGGCGTCCCCGATCAGGCGACGGAGGGCTTCGTTGCTGTGGAGGTAGGTGCCGTGGCGAACCACGTTGGAGACCTGCCCGAACAACGAAGCAGAGAACACCGAGCGCGACTGCAGTTCGCCCCAGGTTTCGGCCAGCCGGCGGACCGCGACGGCGCTCGGGTCAGCCGCCACCACCGCGCCGTTGAGCGCACCGACACTCGAGCCGACGATGAGGTCCGGCGTGACGCCGCGCTCGATGAGCGCCTGCAACATTCCTACCTCGGCCGAGCCGAGCACTCCGCCGCCACCCAGCACGAACGCGGTGACGCTGGAGGCCGGCACAACACCATCATCACGCGTCAGCGCCGATCACCTCGACCTGCGGCCGTCTGCGGGACCGAACGAACGTACCTTGGTTGCGCGTCAGCCTCGTAACGGCCCCTGTATGACCGTGGAGCGACACGGTGTCGGTCCACGGTCACAGGAAGTAAAACACGGCCGGTCAGGTTACTTCTTGAAGGCGTCTTTCACGTTCTCGCCGGCCTGCTTGAGGTTGCCTTTGGTCTGGTCGGTCTTTCCTTTGGCCTCGAGATCCTCGTTGCCGGTGGCCTTACCGATCGTCTCTTTGGCTTTGCCCTTCGCTTGTTGGGTGGTGTTCTTGGCCTTGTCGGTTGTACTCATGTTCGCTCCTTGTTTTGCTTGAGATGATGCCGACCACACACAGGGGTCGATGGTGAACAGCTGCCGGCGGCGGCCGCCGCCAAACGGCGGCGGCGCCTTAGCGATCGACCGAGGTGGCGGCGGGCGCCGGCTCGGTGGTGGATCGGGACCCGAATAGATGGCGTCGGCCGCGGCGATGGTGCTGCGGGCTCAACTCGTCCCGGCCGGTCGCGCCGGAGCCCACGCCACCGGCGGGTTCGGCCAGGGCCGCGTCGCGCTGGCCGATCACGTCGTCGCGATCCTGGCTCACTGCGGCCGTCTCGCGTCGTGACTGCCTGAGCCCGCGTCGAGCGGCCCGACCCCGCCGCGAGCTGCGGCGGGCTGCCGCCAACAACAAGCTCAAACCGAACACGGCCACTGCGCCAACCACGATGCCGTAAAGGAACAGCGCCCCAGTCGAACCCGTCACGTGGTAGCCGAATACCGAGAACCCCGAGGTCAGGGCGTGAGAACCGCCGCTGTTGGCGATCACGCCAACCACGCCGACGACCACGGCGGCGAGCAAGATGATAAGACCGACAATCAGGATCACGAACCACTCCGAACTAACGCCATATATCAAGGCTCTACCCGTCGTGGGCTTTCCGAAACACCCGAAGATTGGCGTTCTGTAAGGAAAGAGTGGTGAGTGTTAGGCGGCGGGCCAGAGGTGACCGCCTCTTTCATCCGCCACCGTGCCCGCCCCGGGCACCCCGTCTCTGTTGCACCGGCCCCTTTAGTTGGGCAGTTTTTGCAATGGAGAAGGAGAACCGGGCCCGGTTCAGGCCCAATTTGCAGCAGAGAAGGTTGACGCTCTCAAATGTTCGGGGCGGGCAACCAAACGAGCCTCCAGCTCGTTGGTGGGCCGCTTCGCCGTCGGATGATCAGGCTACCGCCGAACTCGAAAAGGGCCAGCGACCGGTATTCGACTTTCGGGTGCAGCGGACCTTGCTTCCTCCACTTTCAGCCTACTTCGTGTCATCTCTCGCTATCGGCGTCCAGCAGGGCGAGAATTCGTCGCAACTCGGCCACGGCCTCGCGATAGCGACTGTTTTCCGCACCGATCCGATCGATCTCGGCCAGGAGCTGCTCGGCCTGGTCCCTCGACACCGCCCCGGCCGATTGACCGGGCGCCAACATGGCCACCGATCGCCTCAGGATCTCCAGCTCGTATGCTTGCACGTCGCCAGTATACGAACATACGTTCGATACCCGCAACGGGCGCCCTGGAAAGTTTTCTTCACGGCCGCGAGCCGCGTTCGCCGGCGGGGCGAGAACCGGAGTCGTACCGCTGATGTATGATCGACCCGGTGGTTCGCAGAAGAGTTCTGGCGGTCACCCTGGCGGTGGCGCTCGCGGTAGGCGTCGGGGCCTGCGGCAGCAGCAACTCCGCGAGTAGCCCGCAGGCCGTGCAGACCGCCATCAAGGACACGGCACAGCAGTCGGGCCTCGAACTCACGGTGACCCTGCACGGGCAGCTTTCGGACTTCAGCAACAGCAGCACCAGCGGCTCGAGTCTGACCGCCCAGCAAAAGCAGGCCATCCTCAACAGCAGCCTGGCTTTGACCGTGCACGCCGCCAACGGCACCTCGCTCGCCAACGCTGGAACTGGTGGTGAGGTCGCTCTGTCGCTTGCCGAGAGCGGCACCCCACTGGTCCAATTGAGGATCGTCGCATCCACTCTGTACGCCCAGATTGATCTTCAGAAGCTCACCGCCGCCTACGGCCTCGACAAAGGAAGAGTGGGCCAGTTCAGTTCCGAATTGGGTCGACTGGGGTCACAGGTCGGGGGCCTCAGTGCGCTGGGCCACGGAAAGTGGGTCTCCGTCGATCTCAACCTGATCGACCAGTTCGCCCGGACCGCAGGAGTGACGCTTCCGTCGGTTCCGCAGTTGTTGGGACGAGTTGTAGGCGCCTTGTTCACGACACTTGGTCAGAGCACTGACATCACGTCCCTGGGCGGCAACAAGGCCCAGGTGACCGTCAACTCCCAGCAATTGGTGACTGCTCTGGCCCAGGCGGTGGCGGCGACGCCCGGCATGTCATCGCTCAGCAAGCAGACCGACAGCCTGGCCCGGCGAGCTCACGCCGCGGTGCCCGCCAACAAGTCCGCGAATGTGGTGGTGACCCGGGGTGGTGGCATCGTCTCGAATCTCGAGTTGCCGCTCAACCAGTTCGATACCTCCCACCAGATGAAGGGTCCCGTCAGCGCCAACATGGCTGTGGTGAAATCTGGGCCTGTGGCGGCACCGTCTGGGGCCGTCGCCGTCGACCTGGCTGGTTTGCTCCATGCCCTTCAGGGGGCATCGACCGGATCCTGACGCCGGGTGCAGGCGGATCCGGTACCGCGAGGCCATCCGGGGGAGGCGTGAGTAGCGTCGGCGATTGAGCTCGACGTGCTGTTTCACCGCCGGACGTTGATCATCACGCGGTTGAGGCGGAGCCGTGAATTCGCGATGGGCCACGTGTCTCGGCCGGAGACCCGGGTGGCGCGGCCGCGCTCTGGTCAGGCCGGCCCGGTTGTGTGAGCATGACGGCATGGCGGCCAAGAAGGGTCCGGCGATGCAAAAGACGGGTCGATCGGTGGAGGAGTTCCTGGCCCGGGTGCCCGACCCGCGGCGCCGCGAGGACGCACGCCGGCTCTGCGCTTTGATGGCCGAGGTCACCGGCGAGCCAGCAGCCATGTGGGGAACCAGCATCGTCGGTTTCGGCACCTACCGCTACCGGTATCCGACTGGCCACGAGGGTGAGTCGGCGCTGGCGAGCTTTTCGCCCCGCAGCCAGCACCTGGCCATCTACCTGATCGGCGAATTCCAGGACCGGTACGAGAGAGTGCTGGCCCGGCTGGGCCGGTACAAGGCTGGAGAGGGCTGCCTGTACATCAAGCGCCTCGACCAGGTGAACCAGGACGCGTTGGGCGAGCTGATCGAGCGTTCGGTACGGGTACGTAAAGGCATCGACAGGGCCTCCAGCTAGCCCGGGCGTCATGGTCGGCACCGCCGGTGGTGGGGAGGGTGGGGCGACACTGCGGAGCGGCTGGCTGGCCCGCCATGGTCTGCCTGACCAACGAGTACTTTTGGCCTTTCCGGAGTGGAGGAGGCACGGCCGCATGGATGATCAACAGATGACCGACCTGCCGCCATACGACGAGTTACCGCCAGCGCCCGATGGGGGGAGATCCGGTTGGGGTCTGTTTGGGTCAGATGACAATCTGGGCCTGATCAATCTGCTGACTCCCGAGCGGGTTGTCGATGCGGCACGATTGGTGAAGCGGGGCCGGGTGTTCCCGATGAATGCGCCCGTCGACGCGGTCTCGCCTCCGATCTCGAGCTCACGAGGGGTGCCGCGCCATCACCTCGTACACGCGGCTGGAACCCTGAGCTTCGACGACGTGTATGACAACTTCTTTCCCCAGGGGTCGAGCCAATGGGATTCGCTCGGGCACATCGGTTACTCCACCAATACGTTTTACAACGGTGCCACAGAGGAGGACATCATCAGGGGCCGTCGTAACACGATCGATCACTGGGCCAGGCACGGCATCGCCGGTCGGGCCGTCGTCCTGGACATGGTGCGCACGCTTGGAGATTCGTACGATCCAGGTGGCAATCAAGCCTTCTCCGTAGACGATCTGGAGCGGGCCCGGCGTGGTGGCAGGCTCGAGTACCACGGCGGGGACATCATTGTGCTGCACACCGGCTTTCTCGGCTGGTATAGAGACCAGGGCGACGCGGTTCGGGCCAGAGTTGCCAGGAGCGTGTCCACACCGGGCATCGCCTCGGGAGAAGAGATGTGTCGGTATCTCTGGGACATCCATGTGGCCGGTATCGTGTCGGATACCTACGGAGTCGAGGTGACTCCGCCGGATCTCTCGTCTCCTACCGGTTTCCTGCATCGAATGCTGATCGGTCAGTTTGGTATGGCATTGGGGGAGCTGTGGTGGACCGAAGCGCTGGCGGCTGATTGCGGCGGGGATGGCGTGTACGAGGGCTTGCTTGTCAGTGCGCCGATGAACGGACCAGGCGCCATTGGCTCTCCTGCTAACGCGCTGATTATTAAATGACAATCTCGAAGAGCTTGAGGGGAACTGGGATCGGGCCCCTTAAGGACGCCGGCCAGCCATGCGCCTGAGCCGCGCCGCGAGATACCCTCACCCATCTGCTGACCGAGATATCCAGCCAAGGAGGTCTGGTGGCCAAGTCCAAGAACGGTGCCAACACCACCCACGACGCCAGTCGGCCACCTCGTCGTTCGAAAGCAGCAGAGTACGAGTATGAGTCCGCGTCCGCGGCGGAAAGCCGGATTGCTCAGCGCCGGGCGCAACCCTCGAAGACTGACGATTACCAGGTTCGGCGGCAGACCATATTACGGCACGCGGCCGAACTGTTCCATGCCCGCGGATTGGGTGATACAACTCTGGCTGATATAGCCCGGGTGGCCGGCCTGGATCGAGCGAGCGTCTACTACTATTTCGCCAACAAAGAAGAAGTGTTTGCGGATGTTCTTCGAGATGCGGTCAACGATCGGTTGGCGACGGACACGGAGATCATCAATCGCGCCATTCCTCCCGACGAGAAGCTGCGCTTGCTGATATGCCAATTGATGCAGACATACGACAAGCATTATCCGTATTTGTATGTGTACGTTCGCGAGGATATCGAACGGATGACACTTTCTCCCAACGTCAAGGCCTGGCGTGGAGAGTTGAAGACTTCCAGATGTGGCAAAAGGTTATCTGATGGCATTGAGGCCGGAATATTTCATTCGGACCTTCCGATCGGATCACGACCTGGACTCTGATCGGGGCGGTGGCCTGTCACACCGCTGGTATGAGCCCAACCGGAGTTTGGGCCCTGCGTCGGAGAGGGACTGGCCAGTCTCCTGTTGGTGGATTGTTGGTCCGTCCCGGCCGGCGAGCTACCCGTCGGCCCAGGCCGCGAGGTTGACAGACGTCGTCGATATGACCCCTGGATGCGATGCAGCCTGTAGGCCGCCTGCGAGTTTCTGGCCGGCCTGCTATGCGGCCAGGGCCTCGAGCACGGATCGGGTGGCTTGGGCGGCCAACGTGGCTGCCTCAATGGGGGCCATGGCGTGCAGGGCATCGTTGTTGACTTCAACCCCGATGGGGGGATTGCCTCCGGCGTCTCGAACGGTCCGGAGTGTCTCCACCAGGTTCGTCGAGCCGGCCCCCGGCAGCAACCTGCCGTGCTGCCGCTCGGCCCACTGGTCGCTCCATCGTTCAGACCCGGCGTCGTTCACGTGAAGCATGCGCACCCGTGCGGCGTGCTGAGCTAGCTGGGCCGGGCCGTCCCCGGGCCCGCGGTGATAGTGGAAGGTGTCGAGGAGGATGCCCCCGTTTTCACGGCCCGCGCCGGCGACGACCCGGGCTGTGGTAGCCACGTCGTTCATCATGGAGCCGTAGAAGAACTCTATGTAGGTGGTCATCGCGTAGCTGGCGGCTTCATCGCAGACAGCGGCGAAGGATTCCGACATCAACTCCCAATCGCGCTGTACACCCGAGATGTCAACGACGTTCAGCGATTGGGCCCCAACCCCCAGAGCCAGCTCGAACACTTCCTGGCGCGGTATCAGCAGGCCGTCCGGAAGATACGCAGGAAGCTGGTAGTCGGGGTCCCGCACCCAATCCATGAGCGCATCCAGGTCAGCCACCCGGAGCCCCAGGTCGTCGAGCACGCGGCCAATCGCGTCGAGTGAGCCGAGGCGTCGTCGGGCGTCAATGATCTGATGGGGTCGCAAGGAGACTCCCTCGAACCCGGCGGCGGCGGCGGCTTGCGCATGGTCCTCCAGCGAAGGCGAACCGAGGGTGGCTGGACAGAGCACGAGATCGCCGAAGCCGAGCCGAACATCTTGGTGCACGATGAATGGTTCCTTTCTCGCCCGCGGGGTCTGCGAGGCAGCTTGCGGAACAGGATCCTGCCAAAGCGGGGCCGCCATGGGAGCGGAAGCTACGACGGAGGGGTCGGACCATCGGCACCGGGTGCCCCGGGTGCGCCGGCCCCGGCAGCCTCGAGAACGCCGTCGAGCCATAAGGCCGCCCGGGCCGCTGCGGCCCGGTGCCCCTCGGCGTCAATGCGGGGGCCGTTGAGTTCCAGATCGAATACACCGCGGTAGCCAGCATCGACGATCCAGCCGATGATCGCCTCGAGCGGGATGCCACCGTCGCCGGGAACGGCGCGCGCCGGCAAACTCCGGTCGCCGAGCACCAGATCGCTGAGTTGTACGAGAGTGATGACGTCGATGGCTGCGGTGATCGTCTGGCGCAGGGACGGCTCGGTCCAGGTGTGAAACAGGTCCAGGCAGATACCGAGCCCCGGGATCCGACGGGTGACCTCGACGGCGGCGACTGCTGTGTGCACGCAGGTGAGATCGGCATAGAGGACGTTCGCCGGCTCGACCGCCAGCCGGACGCCACGTCCTTCGGCCAGCTCGAGGATTGGTACCAGGAACTCGGCAAATGCGGCGATGGCCTCGGTCCAGGGAGCGGCTCCGGGCCCGCCCGTCAGGCAGTACACCGTCCCGGCGCCGACCGCGGCCGCGAGCTCAATCGCCAGCTCGAGCGTCTGCTGCTGGGCGGCCCATCCTGTCGGATCGTCCAGGCGGATGACCGGTGCTGCTGACAGGGCCTCAATCTGAACGCCACTGTCCCTGGAGTAGGCCAGCAGGTCCACAGCGGTCACTCCATCGAGCGCTCTCATGGGGAGGCTCGTTCGCCTGGCGCCGAGCTGCGCCACCTCCGGGAGGACCTCCGCGGCCGGCCGGCCCGGGAAGCAAAGGCCGCTGACCGACAGCGCGGGGTGCAAAGTTGTTTGCCGTTGGTGCTCCCTGTTGGTGTGCTGGCCAGCCACGCCAAACAGTCTATTTCCCGCCGCAGCCGGCAGGGTTCAGGTGGCGCCAAAACTCGCCCGAGCAACGCAGGGAGCTCCCAACGGTCGCGTTGACGGGACCGGTTCGGTTCGATTAGATTGAGAGGTGAAGCTGGCTGAGATCGCGTGTTCAGCGCTTTCGTTCTGGGTGCCCGGTGTTCTCTGACCGCCACGCAGGACCTCATGAACCAGGGCGTGTTCGCCATCATCTGCGACAGCTCCTACTTTTTCGGTGCCTACAAGGCTGCCCAGGAGGCCGGCATACCCGTGACCGGGGATGGTTTCGACGGGCCAGAGTGGGGCCAACAGCCCAACACCAACATGTTCAGCGCCAGCGGCGGGGTCAACCCCACCCACGAGGTGATCTTCGCGGACATCCCGGCTGTGGCCCTGTTCAAATCCATCGGAGTGACAAACGTGGGCGGCCTGGCCTACGGAATATCCCCATCCTCAATCGCATCCATCCGGGATATGAAGACCGCCCTGCAAGATCAGGGCCTGAAGATGGGCTACGAGGACCTCGCGGTGAGCTTCGGGACGACCGACGTGACCGCCCCGGTCCTGGCCATGAAGCAAGCCGGAGTGGACATGGGCGTCTGCTCATGCGTGCAGTCCACGGCCCTGGCCCTGGTCACGGCCCTCAAGCAGGCGGGAACAAACGCCAAATCGCTGTCGCTGGGCGGAGCGGACTCGACTCTGTTCTCCGATTCCAGCGCGGCCCAGGCGGCCCAGGGGTGTACTACAGCAGCAGTATTCCGCCGCTGGACACCAATAGCCCGGCCTCGACGACCTTCGAAAACAACATCAAGGCCGTGGACTCCGGCTACCAGATGGGCACCTACCCGACGTTCGGCATCACGGCGGCCTATCTGGGTGCGACCGTGGCTGCAGAGGGGTTCCAGGTCGCCGGCCAGAATCCGACCCGCCAGTCGTATATCGCTGATCTGACCAAAGTCACCAACTGGGACGCCAATGGCCTGCTGCCCGGGCCCATCAGCTTCGACCACTTCGGAACCTCAGACAGCCAGTATTGCCTGTTCTACGTCCACGTCGTCGGTCAAACCTTCGTTCACGTGCCGGGTGGCAACGGTACGAATGGCGCGTTTTGCGGCAACGTGCCAGCTAACCTCTAAGCGTCTACCCGGGATTCGCTCACGGAGCAGCCCCGGCCAACTGGCTGCGAGTCGTTCGGGCCAGCGTACTGACCTGACAGCGTACTGACCTGACCTGACCGCTCGGCGCCTGACGAGGGCGCTGGCGGCAGGGGCCGGGGCCGGGATTCAGGAAGCGGACTGCGAGCGGAGCTCCGTGAGCTTCTTGTCGAGCCTGGCCTGGGCGTCCTCGCGCCGGGTGGGAAGGTGCTCGGTGGGCCACAAACCGGGGGCGGCCGCGTACTTCTTCAGCACCCGGCGGGCCACGGTGGACTTGTGCACCTCGCTCGGCCCGTCGGAGAAACCCGTGGTGTACTGGGCCTGGTACATGCCCCACAGGGGCATCTCATTCGAGACGCCGAGGGCGCCATGGACCTGGATAGCCCGGCCGACAATGTCGTGAAGGATCTTTTGGGCGGCCACCTTGATCCCAGCGATGTCTTCACGGACGCGCTGGTAGTCGTTGTAGCGATCGATCTTCCAGGCCGTTTGCAGGACCATGAGGCGATACTGCTGGAGCTCGATCCACGAGTCTGCGATGTAGCCCTGCACGTACTGCTTGTCACCCAGCAGGGAGCCTTTGGTATGGCGACTCAACGCTCGTTCGCACATCATGTCGAGCGCTCTCTGGCAGGTGGCCACGGCCCGCATGGCGTGATGGACTCGACCGCCGCCAAGCCGGGTCTGGGCCACCGCGAACCCCTGCCCCTCCGGACCGAGCATGTTGCTGGCCGGGATTCGCACCTTGTCGTAGTGGACGAGTCCGTGTGAACCTTCGTCCTCAGACTCACCGCCGAGGCCGATATTGCGCACGATATCGAGTCCCGGAGTGCCTGCCTCGACCAGGAACATCGACGCCCCCCGGTAGGGCATGTTGTCCGGATCGGTCACGGTCATGACGATGAGGAATGACGCCCACCGGGCATGGGACGAGAAGAACTTCCATCCATCGATGACCCACTCCTCGCCGTCCTGGTAGGCCCGGCACTGGAACTGGCCCGGATCGGCCCCACCCTGGGGCTCAGTCATGGAGTAACACGAGACAATGTCGCCCTCGAGGAGGGGCTCAAGATACTTGGCCTTCTGCTCCGGCGTACCGTAGTGGGCCAGAATCTCGGCATTGCCGGTGTCAGGCGCCTGGGCTCCGAATACCCTCGGCCCCCATGGCGAACGGGCCATGATTTCGTTCATCAAGGCGAGCTTCACCTGGCCGTAGCCGAGCCCGCCCAGGTCCGGACCCAGGTGAGCTGCCCACAGGCCCCGCTCCTTCACGGCCTGCTTCAACGGCCGCAGGAGGAGTTTGATGTCCTCGCTCTGCGGCATCTTATAGACATCGTGGGGATACACCAGCCCCAGAGGCTCGACCTCCTCCTGCATGAACTCCCGCATCCACGCCAGATGCTCCTCGAACTCTGCGTCAGTCTCGAACTCCCAACTCATGCGTGGACCTCCAAGACCCGGCCGATTTCGGCGGCACATTGTATGACATCAGAACCTACCGTCAGCCCCCTTCTGACCGCAAGAGACGGCGGTGCAGAGCGGAGGATGAAGGGGAAAAAGGGAGCCACCCGGCGGAATCGGGAGTGGCCCCACGGCGAGCTACGTGCATCCGGCGCCGGGGTTTCCGGATGAGCAGGCTCGTTCAAGGATGTAACGAAAAATAGTTTACTTCGGGGTGGTGATGGCGGGGCAGAAAGCGATCTCACCTCGCCTTGACAATTGGGTTGCCAGGACTCCGGCTTGGTTGTCCCGTCCCCGTTGGATAGCGAGTGGCTGCCAGGAGACCGCCATCGACGAGCAGGTCGATGCCGCTGATGAACGACGCTCGATCGGACGTCAAAAACTCTACCGCGTCCGCGATCTCGATCATCGTGCCCTCGCGTCCCAGCGGGGTGGACTCCACCAGCCCGTATTTCTCGGGATGGGCGTCGTATCCTCCCGCCCCCTGCGGGCTGTTGATCAGACCTGGCGAGAGCGACACGATGCGGGCCCCTCGCTGGCCCCACCGCGCCGCGTCGCGCTGGCACATCCGGATGACCCCGAACTTGGCGAGCTGATAGGCCGCCCGGGAAGTTACTTCACCATTGTGGGTCGCCCTCACCCGGGCGACCCAGTCCGACGCCAGCGGATCGTCAAGGACGGCCGTGAGGGCCTCCGAGGGCGTGTCCCGGTGACCAGCGAGCGACGCGATGAAGACTGCGGCAGCCCCCGGGCCCGCCAGGGCGAGGAACTCGGTCGCGACCAGCGTCGAGCCCAGCAAGTTCACCCGGAGGATGGTGGCGGCGTCGGCCATGCTGGGGGAGAGCCCGACCACGTGGGCCAGAACCCGGACCGGGCCGGCATCGTTCGCCGCCGCGGCCAACTTTCGCACGGCCGTTTCATCGGTCACGTCGCAGCCCACTGCCAGAGCGTCATGGCCCTCGGCCCGAAGGTCGCGTACCTGACGATCGAGGTGCTCTTCATTCAGGTCTGCGATCAGGATGCGATGGGAATCGCCGAGCCTCCGGGCGATCGCCATCGAGAGGCCGCCGGCGCCAACTACGACTGCGAGGGGCTGTCCGGGGCGGATATTCGATCCGATGGTGCTTGTCATTGGCACCGACTACTGGTCGCCACGAGTAAGGGTCGCCATACGCGGGGTCGTGAGCCCGAGCGGGTGGTCCGGCGCCGGCGGGGAGCGCAGAGGTCAACTGCAAAAAGTGGGCAGTTGAACGGCGACGGGTAGGTGGTCACGGGATTCGAGCTTACCGGGCCCGTCACCGACCACCCGCGGGGTAGGTCCGTCGAACCTGGCCGAACCGTACGATTGAGGGGGTTGTCAAACGGGTGGATTGCTTTCGCCCGTCGTCTCCTGGCCCTCAGGACCCGATGCCTTCTGCCGAGCGGCCCGACGGGAGATGGGATCGAAGGCGTAATACACCGCGAGAGCGCCTTGCACGGCCAGGAAGGCATAAGCATTAAGGAAGGCCACGCCGATGGCGAGCGTATACACCAGCACGCCAACCGTGAAGAGCAGCGTCGCCGTGGCTCGCTCGCTTTCCGGAAAATCAGGGCGCAGCAGACGACGGTGCCGGGAAGCGTAAAGCCACAACCCGGTCCAGGCATACGCGTTGAGCGCCATGACGGCCCCATACGTGACAGCTGCGGTTCGAGTTCCCTGCCCCTTGGCCAGGGCCTGGCCGAGCACGCCGGTGGGATAGGGGAGGAAACCGATCGTCATGAGCAACAGCAAGTTGAGATAGAGCAGCGTCCGGTCGACATGCTCGAGGTGCAGAAAGACGGAATGGTGGTTGATCCACATGATTCCGATGACGGCGAAGCTGACGATGTAGGCGGCCAGCGACGGCCACTGCGTGCCAAGCTCGTGGGCCAGATCCCGGTAGCTGTGGGGCTGGGCAACCGTGAGGACCAGCAACGTGATGGCGATGGCAAACACTCCGTCGCTGAACGCCTCGACCCGGTTCTTGCTCACCCCCGCGGACCGACCTCTTCACTCCTCAGACCGAGCTGCGCCGGTACCAATCTGCTCCGAAAGACGAAGCAGTGCCGTCGCGGTCGGAGCCAGCCCGGGGACCTCGTCAGACAGGTGGGCTGCGAGAGCGGCCGCCTCGGCCAGACGCTCGCTTATCAGCAGCCAGGCGGCGCGGCGATGGGGCAGAAGATAATCGGGCTGGTAGAAGAGTTCGAAGGTGGCTCCCGCAGCCACGCCCGGAATGTTCGGACCCACGGGAAGGGTGGTCAACACGTTGCCCAGGGGTTCGATGCCGTCAATCATGAGCCCAACCGCAACGTCGGCCAGGGTGGCAGTCTCGGCGTCCGTCTCGTCGATGCGGGAAAGCAACCGGTAGAGCACCTGGAGGAGCACCTCATAGACAACGTTGCCTAGGTCGGCGACCCTCGCCGTTACCGGGTCGCCGATAAGCAGCCCCCCTGAGTCACCCTCGCCTGGACGCACGCTTGCGGCCGTAACCGGCCGGGCCGGTTCAAACGCCGGGTCCGCCCGGCGCAGGGTGAGGAACTCGTCGAGAACGCCTGCGAAGCGGCCGAAGTGCGCCTGGCGCCAGTCGCCGCGTGGACCCTCCCCCTGCTCGACGATGGCCTCGACGGCTGCGGTGGCGCTGGCCAGGTCGGTGATGGGCATCAGCTGTGGCCAGGCAAAGTTCGCCTGGGTAACCTGAGCCTGCGGCGGCCCGACGAACACCCGGTCCGGGCCGAGCTTGTCGACCAGGTGTCCGAAGCCAGACTCGATCGAGCGGTAGAGGTGACCGACTGTGGCGAAATCCTGCAGCCGGGGCACGATCTCTTCTTCGGCCATGATCGGTACTGCTTCGCCTACCGCGGACAGCCCGTCGGCGTCATCGAGGTCCATGCCTTCGGGGCGCTCCAGGTACATGAAATGCCGAAGGGCCTGTTCACCGAAAGGCAGGAGAGCCAGGCGGACTGAGGCGGGATAGTGCCGGGCGGGTTGGGGCAGGTTGGGCCGTGACAGGTGGGGGGACGCACCCAGGGAGGTCAACATGTTGGCCGTCAGGGCGAGATGAAGCATTTCTTGGGCAGCCACGCCCAGGACGGTGGCCCGCCAGCGCTGGATCGCGGCCAACTGGTCCTCGGTCACGCCCTCGTCGACACGGTCTTTGAGGCTGAAGGCGGCGAAGAGGTACTCGCACATCAGGCCATGCTCCAGCTCGGCGGCTTCACAGATCATGTAGATAAGGGCTTCACGATGCTCGATCACCAGGCGAGGCTCGGCTGAGGCCGGCTTGGCGCTGCGTGTCTGGACGACGTGAGACAGCATGCCCACTCCTCCTGAAGTGCTGGCCCGCACGGCGGGGCCGGTCGGGTTGATCTGCGTGGACGGGATGATTTGGCCGCCGATTACAAGATTACACCCCCGTTCCCGGCGGCGTGACAGTTTTTGGGTGCCCCACGCCGGAGGCTGAGTGTAGGTGCCGGCAACCGCCCCCGGCTGGGCCCGGGCCGGAACGGGTGGCCAGTCCCGTTCTCGTCGAGATCCCGGCAGTCGGATTGCGGCTTCGGTTGTTCCTGTCGGTCTGGATAGCGAGAGCCGGATGGAGGTGCCCGCCCCGTCGGTCGTGAGGCGGATTGGAAACAAGATTGTCACCGGGCCCGGGCGTCGTCGATTGAATATCGACCGCAACTCTCGGCGTGTGCCGGCCGGTGGGCAAAAGGACTCGGCCCGACGGAGTGCTCTGGTGGGAGCCAGTATCTGGGGCTGGACTGTGACTGTCGGCGCGATGATGGTCCGGTGAGCGGGCCATCGAGGGGCGTTGGTGAGGGGGCAGGGTCGTCGTCCGAGAAACATTCGTACCATATCGAGGCGCTCGCCCGAGGGCTGGCGGTGCTCGATGCCTTCAGTCCCCAGCGCCCGGAGCTCACCCTGCGCGACGTCGCCGAGGCGGCCGGGGTGACGCAACCCAGCGCCCTTCGGATCGGCCACACCCTCATCGAAGCGGGTTACCTGGTGCGAAATCAATCGACGAAGGGCTATCGGCTTGGTCCCCGCATGGTGGCCGTGGCCCTGGCGACGCTCAGCGCCATGCCGTTACCAGAGATCGCCGAGCCCTATCTCGTGCAATTGCGGGATGCGACCCAGGAGACCGCCAAGCTCGCCGTGCCGTCTGGCACCGACGCGGTCATCGTTTCGTACGTGGCGTCCCGCCTGCGCCCGCCGGGCGACCAGTTCATCGGTAGCTCCGTCCCGCTCTAGGCCGGATCACTGGGCCGGGCCATCCTGGCGTGGCTGCCGGAATCAAGTGCCGAAACCATCCTGTCCCGCTCCGTGTTCAGGCGTTATACGACCAAAACGCTGAGCCTCAACCAGGTGCGCCGGGAGCTGCCGAGCATCCGTAAGCGGGGGTATGCGCTCAACGATCAGGCCACCACGACCGAGCATCGCGCCGTGGCTGCGCCCGTGCTGGCCCCGTCGGGCGTCACTGTCGGAGCGGTAAATATCTCCGTGTCCGCCCTGCGGTACTCGATGAGCGCGGTTGAGCGGCAGCTGGCGCCCGAGGTGGTGAGAACCGCCCAACAAGTGAGCCAGGTAGTTCCGCCGAATGTTCTCGGTGCGGGATGGCTTCCCGAGGAGCTTCTGATTGGGGATTGACGTTCCGAGCTCCATACCGGCGCGAGTGATCGCCGCCCCCGGCCCGACAGTGGGAATGAACTGGACCGTCACGACGTCGTCTCTTTTTTCCTTAAAGCCGTTTCGGAACGAGCGGGTGGCCGATCAGCGATGTGGAATCCGACCTCAACGGCGGCGTCTACCGTGATCTCTTCCGGAGCAACCTCGATCGGCTCCTCCGGCCCTCCGACCGCCATATGAGCGGCTCGGGCGGCTGCCGCGAAGATCGGCCCCCCGTTCCCTCCCGCCCGCAGACCAGGCTCCGACACCCAGGCCAGGGGGCCGAGTTCCACGCCAAGAGCGCTCGCATACGCCTCGGCCCGCCGGTGAGCGTCCCGGGCCGCCTGGACCCGGGCCTGATGATAGGCGTCGTTCGATGGGTCGAGCCCCCATGAAGGGCCGGTAAGGGAAGCACCGGCGCCGACCAGCATGGCCGCAATGGCGCCGACCTGATCCAGCCCGTTGAGTTCGACCACTGACATCCGCTGGGCCCGCCATCCGGTCCGAACCGTCTCTCCCTTGTGCCAGCGGGTACGGGGCTGAACCATCAGGGCGGCGGTGGTGACGCGACCGATTGAAGCGGCCTGAGCGCCGAACACTCCATCGACAGCTGCCGCCAGTCGAGCGGCAGCCCCGTACGCTTGCTCCTGGTTGCTCCCATCACCCTCGACGGTGACCCGGAAGATCGCCATATCCGGCATGGCCCGGATCTCGGCCTCGCCCCGGACGACGATCTGGCGTTCCACAAGAGTTCACTCTATGGGTATTCCGCCAACCGGACGCGAAGTCGCGGCTTTGGTGCGCTGGTCAGCCGCGGGCAGCCGTGGGACCCGCCCGGGTCCGATGTCGACGGCCCCACCAGCAGACAGAGGGCGCTGTCGGCAAACCAGGCGCGGTAGCGCGGGGCTGTCCAGGCCCGGTCGGCGACCGGGCGCTCGAACAGGGCCGGTTCCATCAGCAACCACACGGTGTCGATCGCCTGGGCTCTGTCTATGGTGTCACGCAGTGGCGCCAGGGAGGCGAGCCGGTCGACGATCCAGGCTGCGGTCACTGACCGCTGGGCCTTCAGCTGAAGTGGCCAGGGGCTCGAGGCGTTCGTCGCTGAGGGCGCCCTCGAATGCGGCCTCGACCAGGGCGTCGGATCGCTGGGCCGCTTCGGTGAGGACTCCGGCGACGATGGTCAGAAAATCCGGGGCGTTGGTGGCCGACGTGGCCTCGGCCACCCAGGGTGTCAAACCGTTGCGCCCTGGCCCGGGTAATCCAACCGGCTCGAGCGGGCCGGGCATCGTGGTGCGCAGACACGGCAGTAGACTCGTGTGAGCGGGCCCACCGGGGCCGACGCGGGGAGGCGATCGAGCATGGTTGACAGACACCGCATCATTTCGGCGGATTCACACGTCACTATCCCGAAGGACCAGTTCTATGCCCACCTGCCGGCGGGGCTGCGGGAAAAGGTCGAGGCTGCCGAGGGAGCCTTTGCGGCTCAGATGCTGGCTGCCAAGCCGCAGAAGGCGGGCCAGGCCAAGCTGAAAGAAGGGCGGGCCAACCGGCTTGCCAAACATGGGCGAGGGCGCGCCGTGGCCGGCGGCTGGCCGGGCCGGCGAACACGACCCGGCCGAACGCCTCAACGACATGGACATCGACGGGGTGGAGGCGGAGATCCTTTACGTCGGATCTGGAGGGGCATCCTTTGCCGCCCTCGACCCGGCCGAGCGGGTCGAGGCAACCCGGGGCCTCAACTCGGCGGCCATCGAATGGGCGTCGATCGACCCGAAGCGGCTCATGCCGGTGTACATCCTGCCGGTGGAGGACATCCCCGCGGCAGTCCGGGAAGTGGAGCGAGTGGTGGCCGAACACGCCAGAGGGGTGCAGCTTCCGCTGATCCCGCGGGAGGTAGGGGCACCGCCGTACTGGGACCCGGCCTACGACCCCCTGTGGGAGGTGCTGAGCGATACGGGGCTGCCGATCAGCCAGCACGTGGGCGCCAGCCGCTACCTGATGCAGGACGTCATGCAGGAAGATCCCACCCCGTTCAAGGGCATCTTCCAGTCCCTCCCCCCGCTGTTCATGTCGGAGTGCCTGGTGGGCTGGACCGTATCGGGCGTCCTGGAGCGGTGGCCAGGGCTCCACATCGCTCTGGTCGAAGCCGGCATCGGGTGGATCCCTTACTTCCTCGAGCGGCTGGACACCATGGCCGACAACCACGGCTGGGATACCTTCCCGGAGAAGGCGATATCGGAGCGGCCCAGCTTCTACTGGCACCGCAACATGGCGGCCACCTTCGAACAGGACCGGGTCGGGATGCGCCTCCTCGACGTGATCGGCGTCGAAAACCTCATGTGGGCCACGGACTACCCGCACCCCGACAGCACCTGGCCACGCAGCCAGGAGGTCCTCCAGGAGCATTTCGTGGGCCTGCCCCGGGAGGAGGTCGAGTTGATTGCCTCCGGTAACGTCTCCCGCATCTACAAGCTGTAGCCGGGTAGCCGGGTGGCCGGTCCTGGCCGGTCCTGGCCGGTCCTGGCCGGTGCTCGGTATCGGCCTGGGCCCCTTTGGGCCAGATGACGCACCAGGCCAGATGATGCACCTGGTGAGACATGAGGCGAGCGCAGCCGGGCCGGCTGCCCGGGGCTTGCCACGGCCGGCGCGTTCCGCTACGGTAATTAGTCGGAGTCACCATTCGACTGTTGACGTTTGTCGAGGGGGGTCCGATGAGGCGAGCGTATCCTGGGGCGGTTGTCATTTTGGTGGCCGCGCTGATTCTCGGCCGTGTGCGGCAGCTCTTCCCACAGTAGTTCGCCGACCACGGCCTCCTCGGGGGGTTCGAGCGGTACCAGCTCGGCGACGACTTCGGGGACGTCGGGGTCCAGTTCGGGCGGAGCCGGTAACACCGCAAGCGCGCCCGGCATCACCTCGACCACGATCAAGATCGGTTATATCACCAGCTTGACCGGTGATTCATCATCCACATTCGCGGATGGGCCGCAGGGGGCTCTGGCCCGCATCAACGCCCAGAATGCCGCAGGTGGGGTGGACGGCCGCAAAATCCAGCTCGTCTCCATCGACGACACCTCGTCACCGGCCGGGAACCTGGCCGCGGCCCAGCGGCTGATGGCCGACGGGGTGTTCGGCGTGATCAATTACTCGGCGTTCACCTTTGGGGGCTACAAGGCTCTGCAGCAGGCGGGCATTCCGGTCACAGGCTGGGCCTTCGACGGGCCCGAGTGGGGCGCGGAGCCCAACAGCAATATGTTCAGCTACTTGCCCCCCGTCTCGACGGCCTGGGGTGGTTCCTACTATTACCCGAACTACTCGGGCGTGTTTCTAAAGTCGATCGGGGGTGACAAGCCGGCCGGATTCGCTTACGGGATCTCGCCGTCGTCGCAGGCCAGCATCCGGGTGATCTATGAGGGCGCCTCGCAGTCGGGCGTTTCCAACTGCTACGCCAACTACTCGGTTCCCTTTGGAGGCGTGGACTTCACGGCGGACGTGCTGTCGGTCAAGAATGCCGGCTGCAACGCAGTGGTTGGTTCGTTCGTGGACTCGTCCGATGAGGCCATGGCCACCGCGGTCTCCCAGGCGGGGCTGACCAATGCGAAGCGGCTGTGGTACACCGGCTATGACAGCACGACGCTGTCGACGACGGCCATCAAGCAGGCCTTCAACGGATCGTACTTCGAGACGAACCTGATCTTCTATCCGTCGACGCCGCCCATCGCCACCATGCTGGGAAATATCTCCAAGTACGACTCCAGCTTCAAAACCGGTGACATTCCGGACTTCGGCTTGCAGGGCTCGTACATTGCCGCCGACCTGATGATCGCCGGTCTGCAGGGCGCGGGCCAGAACCCGACCCGTCAGTCGTTCATCAGCAACCTGCGCCAGGTGACGAACTACACGGCCGGAGGGATCCTGCCCAGCCCGACCAGCTTCGCCAACTTCGGTACACCCCAGATGATCCCCCAGAGCGTCTGCGACCAGTTCGTGCAGCTGGTCAACGGAAACTTCGTCAATGCCAACCCCGGGGGCAAGCCGGTGTGCGCGCCGCCGATCAAGTTCCCGGCCAGCACGTAGCCGAACCTCGGCACGGGCCGCGTGGCCCGCTCGCCTGCTCGCCTGCTCGCCTGCTCGACCCGAGGCATGAGGGGCCCGGCTTCGTGCTGCGTTGCTACCGGGGCCGGCTTCTTTTCTGTTGCAAATTGTGCTCTAACCAGGCCGAATTTTCCTTCTCTACTGCAAAAGGTGCCCTGTTGAAGGGGGCGGTGCAACAGAGACGGGGTGCCCGGGGCGGGCACGGTGGCGGATGAAAGAGGCGGTCACCTCTGGCCCGCCGCCTAACACTCACCCACTCTTTCCTTACAGAAGGTTCCGGAGCCACCCGGGCTGACGGGGATGGGCGGGCCGGGTGGCTGAAGGGAAGGCGCCGCCGCCCTCCCTTCAGGTCGTCGCCGTCACTGCTTTGATGATGACTGCATAGACGTCGTGCCAGACGGGCGCCCCAAAGCCAGCCACGACCAGGAGCCCCTCAGCCCGTTTCGGGGTGCGGGCCCTGGCCCGACGGGAACCCACCAGGGTTGGGCGGAGCCAGTTTGAGAACTGATCGACCAGCACGAGGTGGCCCGCCGCGCTCAGGACCCGCCGGCATTCGGACAGTCCCCGTTGCTGATCGCTCCAGTGGTCGAACGAAGTCGTGCTGACGATCAGATCGAAGCATCCGTCCCGAAAGGGGAGGCCCTCCACCGCCCCACGGACGAAGCTGAGGCGGGGCTCACCTCCTTGAACCATGGCGGCCGCCAGCATGGCGGGAGCGGGGTCGACCCCGGCGAGCTCCTCTGCCCTCGGGTAGCCGTGGGCGAGACAACGCAGCAGGTAGCCCGGGCCGCATCCGACATCAAGGATGGCCCTCGGCGATTCGCTCACGCCGGCGGCTATCGCGACGGCACGGTCGGAGATCTCGTGGTGAAGCCGGCCCAGCCATCCCCTGTCATAACCGGCGGCCCGTTCATCGAAGGCGCGGACGTCACGGCTCGCTGGCATGACCAAGGATACGGTGATAGGCCCGGGCCGGCAGAGGGCCGATGGCCGAGGGCCGGGGGGCGGAAGAGCGGCGGAAGGGCGGCGGAAGGGCGGCGGAGGAGCCAGCGTTCAGCGGGCGAGGGCCGAGGGGGGCCACCGGTTGAGACCGCCCCCCCTTCCTGACCACTGTCGCCGTCAGTGGGAGACCGGCGCTCCTGCGAGCCCGGCGATCACGCCCAGAACGCCGGCTCCGACCAGGCCGGCGACGACGCGGTGGCGAAAGGCGACCAGCCAGACCAGGGCCAGGGCGAGCACCCCCACCTGCCAGAGATGGCTCAAGGCCTGGGCCAGCGGGATGGCGGACCCGGCAATGGCGCCAATGGCGGCGGCGCCGGCACCGGTGAGGAACGCCTGTATGGCCGCGCTGCGGCGGAGCCGGTCGAAATGCGGCCCGCCACCGAGGACGAACGCGAACGAGGGCGTGAAGGCGATGAGCGCGGCCAGGAGTCCGCCGCCTACGCCCGCGGCGGCATAGCCGACGACCGAAACGGTCTGGACGACCGGTCCGGGGGTGATCTGCCCCAGGGCGACGGCGTTGAGGAACTGGGCGGCGGTCATCCAGTGGTAGGTGTCGACGGCGTCATGCTGCATGAGGGGGATGATGACGAAGCCCCCGCCGTAGGAGAGTGCGCCCACCTTGAAGGCGACCCAGGCCAGGCCGCCCAGACCACCTGCGGCAACTCCGGGCAGCACCGCGAGCGGAAATAGACCGGCAACGCCGGGAGACCTGCCGTCGGTCAGTCGCGTCGCCGTCACCTCCCCGAGGCCGCAAGCCAGCAGCAACAGGACGAGGAACGGCCCGATGGTCGCGGCCGCGGTCGCGCCGAGCCCCAGGTAGATCGCCCAGCGGATCCGGTTGGGGCGGAGAAGCCCGGCTCGCTTCCAGCTGGCCGGTAGGAGACTGATGGCCGCCTGCAGGGCAACCGCCGGGACGGCCGCCCCGGCCCCGGCGGCGGCGGCTTCGATCCAGAGCGGAGGCCGGGACGCCAGGAAGAGCGCGGCGAGGCCCAGGATGAGAATCAGGCCGGGAACAATGAAACACACCCCACCCAGGATCGCTCCCACCGGGCCCCGGAGGCGCCAGGCGCAGAAGATGGCCAGCTGCGTCGAGGCGGGCCCAGGCAGCAGGTTGACGGCGGCGATGCCATCCTCGAAGTCACCGGGGGCGAGCCATTGCCGTTCATCCACACAGAGCTTGCGCAGGAGAGAAATATGGGCGGGCGGCCCGCCGAAACCCACCATTCCGATCCGGCCCCATTCGCGGGCAATGGTCGGGAGGGTGACCCGTCCGGGGGCGCCGCTCACCGACCGAGCAGCTCGGAGGAGAGCTCCTTGACCGCGACGCGACACGCCGCGAAGGCCTTTTTGCCCGCGGGCGTGGCCCGGTAAACCCGCCGCTGGCGTCCCCCCACCAGAACATCCCGGGACGCAATGAGCCCGGCCGCCTCGAGCCGGTGCAGCATTGGATAGACCGTGCCGGGGCTGAGCCGGTACCCGTGACGGGCCAGCTCCTCGATGAGGGCGGCGCCGTGCACGTCGCCCTCGCAGGCATGGTGCATGAGGTGCACCTGCACCGCGCCCCGCGTGAAGTCGCGCACCAGGTCCATTTAATATCCATAGCCGATATCGGTTGTCGATAGCAAGAGGCTGACGTTGTTGTGGCGAGGGTGCCCGGTGTGGGGATGGGCGCTGGTCCGGTCGGAATCCGGCTGGGTGGCGGGGTAGGTGGATCCGACGAGTCGAGTGTCAGCCGGTCGCGAAGAGGTCCTGCAGGTTGCGCCGGACGATTTTGCCCATGGAGTTCCGTTCGAACCCATCGACGAAGACAATGCGCTCGGGCACCTTGTACTTCGCCAGCAACGTCAGGCAGTGCTGGCGGAGGTCGTCCTCGGTGGTCGTCGCCCCTGGTTCGAGCTGGACCACGCCGACCACCCTTTCGCCGAGCCGCTCATCGGGCAGACCCAGGATGGCCGCGGCAGCCACGGCGGGATGCTCGAACAGGATCCGTTCGACCTCGGCGGGATACACGTTGGCTCCGCCGCGGATGACGACGAGGCTGGTCCGGTCGCGGATCACGAGGTAGCCCTCGGGGTCAAGGAAACCCAGATCGCCGGTGCGCAGCTCCCCGGCACGAAGGGCGGCGGCCGTGGCCTCCTTGTGCTGCCAGTACCCCAGCATGGGGTGGTACGCCCCGGCCCACTCGCCTTCGGTGGTGGCGGACACGCAGACCTCCCCGGTCTCCCCGGCGGGCACGTCGTCACCTTCCTTGTCGGCGATGCGAACCCGGAGGTGGGGCAGGGCCACCCCGCTGGCGCCCAGGTGGTGGGGACCTCCCACCGGGTCGATGGTGACCAGGGTGGGCGCCTCGCTGAGCCCGTAGGTGGTAGCGACCTGACGGTCGAACCTGGCGCGGAACGCGTCGCGGATACCCTCCGGGCAGTCGGCTCCCCCGGTCCACGCGTCGGTGAGCGACGCCAGGTCGTCCGGGGCGATGTCAGGGCGGTGGGCGAGGCTGTAGAAAAGGGCCGGAGGTCCGTTGAAGGTCGTGACCTGCTCCCGCCGGATCCACTCCGCTACCCCCTCGGCGTCGATGCGGTCCATGATGATGCAGCAGCCGCCGGCCTGCGCCACCAGCAGCGTGGTCAGCACCATCATGTTGAGGATCGTCAGCGGGAGGCAATCCCCTTTGCGCAGGTCGCGGCCGTAGCCCCGGGTGGCGACGGTGACCGCCCCGGGCAGCAGCAGGTTCCGCTGGCTGTGCACGGCCCCCTTTGGATAGCCCGTAGTGCCGCTGGTATAGGCAATGCCGGCGGGGGCGTCCGGGTCGGGGTTGATCCCGCACGGCGCCGCCGTCATTCGCCCCATCGCCTCCTGCCACTCGTCGCCCATCCCCGACAGCACGACCCGGCGGGGCCGAGCTGGTCCGGCGACCTGGGCGGCGGCCTGTTCGTCGCACAGGTACAGCGATGGGCCGGAATCCTCCAGCAGGTACCGCTTCTCGGCCGGGGCCAAGGCCCGGTTGATCCCGACCCAGATGGCGCCGATCCGCAGGGCGCCGTGGAAGGCCAGCACGACGTCGGCCTCGTTGGGCAAGGAGGCGGCCACCCGATCACCGGGCCGGACTCCGAAGGCCAGCAAGGCGTTGGCGGCTTTGGCCGCCTCGGCGTCCAGCTGGGCATAGCTCAAGCGGCGGGTTCGGGTGACCAGCGCGGTTGCATCCGGCTGCTCCTCCAGGGCCCGGCCCAGAACTTCACCCACCCTGGTCGGGGGCGGTCGTGTCACCGCCACCGGAAGCACCCTGACGCCGGTCCCCGGGATCTCACCACGGCGACGCCGGACATCGGAGCCGGGTGCGGCTGCGACATATCAGGATGCGGCTACGGGACGCTTCCAGGGCTCAACTGCTGGAGGCACGGCACCCGTGGCAGCAGTTTGGTCCATGCGCAGCCGGGTGAGCCGTAGCTCCTGGATACGCCATTTTCCGTCGTCGCCCTTGACGTAGTGCTCGTGGTAATGCCCGAAGCCCTGCATGCTGCCGCCACCGCTGCCGGAGCTATCCACCCAATCGAACATGGCCCAGACCCCGTTGGCGTTCCGGGCGTCGGTGAACCGCAGTTCGGGCATATGGCCCTGATGCACCGTCACGGCGTTGGCGAGGATCGTTGAGACCATCTCCACGAAATCGTCGCCGCTGGTCGTCGTAGGTTGGGTCTCGGTCGGAACGGGCGCAGCGTCGTTGTAGAACACCATGTCGTCGGTGAAGATCTGACGCCACGACGCCCATCGTTTGGTGTCGAGGTAGCGAAAGTAGCTCGCCTTCAGCTCCTGCAACGCCGCTCGATCAGCCAGCCGGTCATCATCCATCCTGTCGTCCTCCTCTGGTTTCGGCGCGGGAGCGTCCCGCCCCGAACGAGTTCTGGTTGTCGTTCCCGGGGTCGTCCTGCAGGTGGGGGCCCACCACGACGGTCGGTCCGTCCCGATCCCCATCGACCGCGCACCGGTCGACCTTATCCCGGTCGACTTGCTCGCCGGGGCGGTGGCATCCCTGGCCTCCGCTGGGCCCCCTGCGTGTCGGCCCGCTCTCGAGGTGAGGCGCCAGGGCGGCGGTGATCCAGCCATCACACGTGGCTCGAACCCGATCCCTGTCGGCCGGGCCGGAACCGGCCAGAAACAGGGCGGCGACGCCCCGTGTCAAGCCGAGCAGCACGACAGACGCGGCAGCCACATCGACGTCGGCCCGGATCGAGCCGTCCCCCTGTCCGCGCGCCAGCAGGCGGCCCCACCCGTCGTAGCTGTAACGGTCAGCCTCCAGCATCCCCTCGATGGACGACTCTGATGGGAACGACGCTCCCCACATGACGATGAGGGCTCGCTCGGCTGCGGAGGGATGCTCGAACATATCCAGATAGGCGTCGACCAAGATCCTGATCAGCTCGAGGGCCGAGGCGTCCTCTGTCGTCCGCCGGGCCCGGTCGACGGTGGCCTCGATTTTCTTCAGGAGCCGGTCCTGGGCGAGTTGGGCCACCCTGGCAATCAAGGCGTCCTTGGAGCCGAAATGGTGGATCGGCAGGCCACTACTGGCGCCGGCGCTCGCCCCGATCCTGGCGAGGGACGCGCCGGTGACCCCCCGCTCGGCGATCAGCTCGGCGGCTGCGGCCAGAAGGGCCTCTTCCGAGGCCCGTCGCCGCTCGGCCTGGGTTCGCCGCGGTTGCGCCGGGCCGGGCATTTCAGTAACTTAACAAGATACTTACTGAATGATCAAGAAATACGTTGCTCAGGGGGAAGGACGTCTAACGCCGTGCAACCATCAAGATCGGTTGGCTCGGCTCGACCCTGGACGGCCCCGGGACGGTCAGCCGCAGTTCGAGGGTCTCTTCGAACCGTGAGAGTGATGCCGTGGGCCGGGCGGCCTTGACAAGCCAATCCGGTCGCGGGCGGTCCCGGACCCGCGGTCGCCGACGGCCACCGCAGGAGGGGCCATGACGGCTCCCGTGGACCCGCCCATGGTCACGATTCCCGTAGCCCTGCGTGCTGCCGCGACCCGGTTCGCGGCCCACGAGGCCGTGGTCGATGCGGGGCGCGGCTGACGTTCGCGACGCTGGCGTCCGACGCCGAGGACGTGGCCCGGGCCCTGGTGGCGGCCGGTGTGCAGCCGGGCGACAGGGTCGCTATCTGGGCGCCCAACAGCTCCCGGTGGATCGTGGCGTCCTTTGGTGTGTACCTGGCCGGCGCCGTGCTCGTGCCCCTCAACACCCGGTATAAGGGGGAAGAGGCGGCCCACGTGCTGCGCCGCTCGGAGGCCAGGGTGGTCCTGACGGTCACGGACTTCCTCGGTACCAACTACCTCGAGCTACTGGGTGGCGTGTCCAACCTTCCTCTCGACAGGATTGTGGTGATCGATGGCAACGTCCCCGAGGGCGCGACCAACTGGCACGACTTTTTGGCCGCCGGGGCCACGACGCCCGTCTCGGTGGTCAGGGCCCGTGAGTCCGCATTGTTGCCGGATGACACCTCGGACATTATTTTCACCTCGGGCACCACCGGCGCCCCGAAGGGAGCCATGCTCACCCATGGCGCGAGCACCCGGACGTACGCCATCTGGTCCGATCTGGTTGGACTTCGCCACGGCGACCGCTACCTGCTCGTCTATCCGCTGTTTCATACCGCCGGCCTGAAGTCGGGTGTGCTGGCCTCCGTCCTCACCGGCGCCACCATCGTGCCCGAGCCGCAGTTCGACGTGATGGCCGTGGCGCAGCGCATCACCGAGGAGCGCATCACGATGCTTCCGGGGCCCCCCACGGTGTTCCAGTCGCTCTTGAACGACCCCAACCTCTCCGCCTACGACCTGTCGTCGCTGCGGCTGTCGGTCACCGGCGCCGCCGTCGTGCCCGTCGAGGTGGTCCGCCGGATGCGTGACGAACTCGGCATCTTGAACGTCGTCACCGGATACGGGCTCACGGAGACAACCGGCACCGTCAGCATGTGCCGGCATGACGACCCGCCTGACGTGATTGCCCGCACGGTCGGCCGCCCGCTCCCCGGGGTCGATGTCCGCGTCGTCAACGACGAGGGCCATGACGTCCCTCCGGGCCAGGCCGGGGAATTCCTGGTCCGGGGGTTCAACGTGATGAAGGGCTATTTTCATGATCCGGTGGCAACCGCGGCCGCCATCGACGGCAGCGGATGGCTCCGCACCGGCGACGTGGGATATGTCGACGAGGGTGGGAACCTTCGCATCACCGACCGCAAGAAGGACATGTTCATTGTCGGCGGCTTCAACGCCTATCCGGCGGAGATCGAGAACATGATGCTCGCCCACCCCGACATCGCCCAGGTGGCTGTGATCGGAGTGCCGGACGAGCGGCTGGGCGAGGTCGGCGTCGCTTTCGTCATCCCGACCGCCGGCCACCAGCTCGATCCGGACCAGGTCATCGCCTGGTGCCGCGAGAAGATGGCCAACTTCAAGGTCCCGCGGCGAGTGAGGGTGGTCGACACCCTGCCGCTCAACCCATCGGGCAAGGTAATGAAGTTCCGGCTCCGCGAACAGCTGGCGGCGAGGGCCTAGGAGGTGCCCATGGAGTATTCGGCGCTGGAATGCCTGAAGATCGAGCGCCACGGTCCCGTGGGCTGGCTGATCAACAATCGACCCGATCAACTGAATGCCATGTCGGCCCGGATGCGCGACGAGTTCGCGGTGGCCTGGAAAGAGCTCGACGCCGACCCGGATGTCCGCGTGATCGTGCATACCGGTGACGGGCGGGCGTTTCAGACCGGAGTCGACGTTACCGAGATCGCCACCGACGGCCTCGGCATGCCCCGTTATCGCGAGTCGGTCGAGAACTGGGATCTGCACTTCACGTCGTGGCACCAGCAAGTATGGAAGCCGGTCATTACCGCCGTCAACGGGATCTGCGCGGGCGGCGGGTTCCACTGGGTCGCCGACGCCGACATCGTTATCGCCGCGTCCGATGCCGAGTTTTTTGATCCTCACGTGTCTGTCGGTCAAGTGGTGTCCATCGAGGCCATCGGACTCGTCCGGAAGATCCCGTTCGAGGCAGTGATGCGAATGGCGATGCTCGGCCGGCACGAACGCTTGTCTGCGACCCGGGCCTACGAGCTGGGAATGATCAGCGAGGTCGTCGACCCACCGGGGCGCCTCAGGGAGGCGGCCCAGGAGCTGGCCGAGAAGATCGCCCGCAACTCGCCTGCGGCGATGGCGGCGACAAAGCGCGCCCTCTGGGGGGCGCTCGAATTGGGCCTGACCGACGCCTGCCGGGCCGGAGCCAGGGAGCTGGTATCCATGTGGGGCCATCCTGACCAGGAAGAGGGCCCCCGGGCCTTTGCGGAAAAGCGAGAGCCCCGCTGGCGGAGCCCGGGGCCCGGCTCGACCCCGTAGCCCGCGTGCGCGTTCGCGTTCGCGTTCGGTGCCGTTCGCGCCGGCATTCAGTCCGGGTGGGCCGGCGGCAGGGGTGCGTCGCGCCCGTGGAGCGGCTGCCATACCGGAGGACGGCGGGCGGCGAATGCCCGCGGCCCTTCCTCCCGATCGGGGTGACCCAACATCTCGATCATTTGCCGGGCCCCGCTCCGGTAGGCGTCGGTCAGGCCGAGCTCCAGGGCCGCCCACAGGGCGCGTTCGCTGGCGGCCATGGCGGCGGGTGAATTGCGGGCGATCTTTTCGGCCAGCGCCTGAGCCTCGTCGCGGAGGGCCTCCGGCGGGTCGACGACCTGCGAACAGATGCCGAGCTGATAGGCGCGCCTGGCGTCGATGCGCTCCGCCCGGCCGGTGAGCGCCATGCGGACGATAGATTCCATCGGCGTCTTGCGAACCAGCCCGATGGTCTCGTAGGCACTGACCTGACCGACCGACACGTGTGGGTCAAGAAGGCAGGCGTCGGAACTGAGGAGCACAATGTCGGCGTCGGCGACGAAGTGCAGACCGCCGCCCGCGGACACGCCGTTGACCGCGGCGATTACCGGCTTCGACACCCGGTTGTGCCAGGCGGTGAGCTTCAACTCGGCTCGCTTCGTCCGGCGGGACTGCTCCCGCAACGCATCGGGGTCGCGGGCCAGCTGTCGCATGTCAAGACCCGTCTGGAAGACGGCACCGTTGCCGGTATTGACGATGACCCGGACGTTCGGATCGGCGTCAAGCTGGGCCCAGGCTCGCTCGAGTTCGGCGAACATGATGGCGTCGATGGCGTTGCCGGCCCCGGGCCGATCGAAGATCAGCCACCCGACCGGCCCCCGGTGCTCTACGGCCAGCGTCTGATAGTCGTTCATTTCATCGGATCTCGAGCAGTCAGATGGTAGTTGCTTTCCACCGGACCGGGCGGCCAGCAGTACCCCCCCGGGGCGCTGGCGCAGGTCCTGACTAGAGTACGGGTCGGTTCGGCGCCGCAAAGGGGCTGACCGGAGGAGGAAGCCGATCGTGGCGGCCGAGCGGGCCATCACCAATGAGGGGGCCATCACCGACGAGGGCATTGCCCGGCTGCGGGCGCGGATCGGCATTGCCGAACCTCATCCCGTGGCGCCGCACTACGTCTGGCCCACGATCGATACATTCCGCCATGTCGCAGAGGCGTACGGCGACGACAACCCGCTGTGGAGTGATGCCTACTACGCCGAGCGGAGCCGGTGGGCGGGGCCGGTAGCCCCACCAGCCCTCGTCGGCGGCGACTCCCTCGTCGGCGAGGATGAGGTAACCGAGCTCGATGCCGACACCGACGGCGTTGCTCAAGGGCGACCCGCTTCGGGGCGTGCACGCGTTCTACTCGGCGTCGGCCCGCGAGTGGTGGGCGCCGTTGCGGCCCCGGCGGCGGGTGGCACGCCGTAACGCCCTGGTCGCGGTTCTCGACAAGCCCAGCGAGTTCGCAGCGCGAGCGGTACACGAATGGACAGGTCAGGTGTTTCGCGAAGTCGACGGGCCGTTGCTGGCCGCCCAGTACCGGTTGATGATCCGCACCGAACGCGCGCAAAGCGCGTGAGCGCCGAAAGTACGACGACATCGAGCCGGCCTCGTACACCGACGAGGAGATCGCCGGGATCGAAGCGCAGTACGCGGCCGAGGAACCTCGAGGGGCAACGCCGCGGTGGTGGAGGACGTGAGCGAAGGCGACGAAGTCGGCCCGCTGGTAAAAGGCCCGCTGACGGTCACGGACATGATCTGCTGGCACGTCGGCATGGGCATGGGGCTCTACGGGGTGAAGGCGCTGCGCCTGGCTGCGGCCAACCGGCGGCGCATGCCGCGCTTTTTTCACCAGGACGAGCACAACATTCCTGATGTCATGCAGCGGGTGCACTGGGACCCGGCGTTCGCCCAGAAGTCGGGGAACCCGACCACGTTCGACTACGGCCGGATGCGGGAGACCTGGCTCGTTCACCTGTGCACCGACTGGATGGGCGACGAGGGCTGGCTGTGGAAGCTGGAATGCGAGTTTCGCCGGTTCAACTACGTCGGCGACACCCAGTGGGTGCGGGGTACCATCGGGCGCAAGTACCTGGCCGCTGGCGATCGTCCCGCGGTCGACCTCGACGTGTCGTGCACGAACCAGCGGGGTGAGGTCACGACACCGGGCCGGGCCACCGTGCTGCTGCCGTCCCGGCGGCGTGGTCCGGTGCGCTTGCCGGACCCGCCGGCCGCAGACCTGCAGGGCGCCCTGGAGGAGATCGCGGCCCGGTGGGAGGGTCGGTGATCGACGTCTGGCGCCAGGACGGTGTCTTGCGATTGCACCTCGACAAGCCCCAGAAGCGCAACGCCCTCGACGACGACATGGTGGCCAGCTTGATCGGCGAGGTCGAGGGTGCCGGCCAGGACGAATCGGTCCGCACCATCCTCCTGACCGCGGCAGGCGATCATTTCTGCAGCGGTTTCGATATCGTCACCCGCAACACCGGAGACCAACCCCGGCCCCGGGTCGGATCGATCCAGCGCCGGTTGCCGTCGGAGACCCATCGGCTCATCCCGGTGCTGCTGACAACTCAGGTGCCGATCGTGGTGGCGGCTCGCGGCTGGGTGGCAGGCATCGGGTTGCACCTGGCGGCATCGGCGGACTTCGCGGTCTTCGCCGAAGACGCCCGGGTGTGGGAGCCGTTCAGCCGAGCGCGGCTTCACCCCTGACACCGGCGGCACCTGGTTGCTACCCCGCCTGGTCGGCCTCCAGCACGCCCGTGATCTGCTCGTGCTCGGAAGCGTCATCGACGGCCGGACAGCGGTCGCCTGGGGACTGGGTCACGCCGCTCTGCCTGCCGCCGAGGTGGACGCTGCCGCCGAGACCCTGGCCCTCCGGCTGGCGGCGGGACCGACCGTGACCCTGGGCCTGACGAAGTGGCTGCTGCATGCGTCGGCGGAGCACTCGCTCGACCAGCACCTCCGTGATGAGGCGTTCGCCATGGAGCTCTCCAGCCGCAGCGACGACTTCAAGGAAGGGCTGCGGGCCTTCACCGAAAAGCGCGACCCGAACTTTACCGGCCGGTGACCGCTACTCCTGTACTCCTACCCTGTACTCCTACTCCTGTACTCCTACTCCTGTACCCCTGCCGGGGCTGCCACCCGGGGATTACGCGTGCGACATAACATATCGCGAACGTCACATTCAGCCGATACAGAGATTTCAAGGGGTATGGAATGGGATTTCCCACGCGCCAGGCCGCTGTCGTCGGGGTCTACAACACCACGCAGGTCAAACTGCCTGATCGCAGGTCGTTTTCGTTGCAACTGGACGCCGCCGGGGGCATCGCAACGGTGGCCCTGCTGTCGGTAGGGACGTAACGCCGAATGTCACCCGCAGCCGTCAAACCCGAGGGGCCCGATGGGCCCGACGGGCCGGCGATCGCAACCCCTCCGGTTCCGTTCTTTCTTCTCAACGGTCTCGAGGTGCACGCGGTTGGGGAAGGTGGAGCGGTCTGCGCCTGCGAAGTGCGCAGCTGGCTGGACGGTGCCGCCGAGCTGGGGATTCAGGCGGCCGCAGTGGCCCTGGCCGACTGCGCGCTCAACTACGCCGTCGCCTACCGACCCCGGGAAGGCCGGTATCCGGTTTCGCTCGGATTGCGGCTCGATTTCTGGGCTCCGCCGCCTGCGTCGGGCAGCCGTCTGACCGGAACCGCGGAGGTGGAACAGGCCGGGGGAGACGCATTCTTGGTCCGGGGCCGCATCGAAGGCCCCGAGGGCGTGGTTGCTACTGCGACCCTCCGTACGCTTCTCGTAGCCAACGACGCCCGCCCGGGTCCGGCCGGCCCGGGGTCATCACCGACCGTTGAGGTGGTGCCCGGGCCTGCTGATCCCTGGCCCCCTGCCGCCGGCCCGGTCGACGCCGTCCTGTCGCTGCCTGCGGCCGGGCTGGCCGATCTGCGGGTGCACCGAGTTGGGGACGGGATAGTGGAGCTGACTGCCCGGCCGGGCGCCCCGCTCGAGCGGACCGAAGGCGTGGTCCACGGGGGTGCGGTGCCCATCCTCGGCCAGCTCGCCGGCGCGGCTGCCCTGGCGTCGGCATTCCCCGGCGCGCCCGCGGCTTTTCGGCTGGACACCAACACCGAGTTTTTGCGTCCCACCTTTGTCAATGCTCCCATCACTATTCGGGCCCGGGTCGTCCACCGCAGCCGGCGGGTGGCCGCGATCCATGCCGAGGTCCTCAACCAGGACGGCAAGCCGACCGCCCGGGTTTACGAGACGGCCATGCTCGGCCAGGGGTGATGGCGGCCAGGTCCGGGCGGGTGGCGCCAGCCCGGATCTTCCCTGTTGCAGCGCCCCCTTCAACAGGGCACGTTTTGCAGTAGGAAACGCACTCCAGAGCCCGCTAGGGCACATTTTGCAACAGGAAACGCATACCCGGTGAGAGTCGGGACGTGGGCGAGGATAAACTGGGTCCGGGTCGCGACTGGCGCGTTCGGGTGGAGCACCACCGGGGAGCGGCTCCTCCATGGATCCGATCCATGGCAGTCAGGTCGGGCGCCTGGGCGAGAGTGATCACATCGCCGAGGAGAGACCATGACCGCTGACCCCACGACAACCGCGTATCGTTCCGCCCTCCAGGTGATCGGGGCCAGCGAACCCCAAATCGCGGCCGCCATAGTGGATGAGCTCGATGCACAGCGCCGCCAGCTCAAGCTGATCGCCTCGGAGAATTATGCGTCTCCGGCCGTGCTGCTGGCGATGGGCAACTGGCTGTCGGACAAATACGCAGAGGGGGTGCCCGGCCGGCGCATGTACGCGGGCTGTGAGGTCGTCGACCGGGTTGAGACCATCGCCTCGGACCATGCCAGGGCGGTCTTCGGAGCTGACTTCGCCTACGTCCAGCCCCACTCGGGTGTAGACGCCAACCTGGTGGCTTTCTGGGCCATTCTGGCCCGGCGCGTCGAGCGGCCCTTTCTCGACCACGCCGGGGTCGGACATGTCAACGACCTGACCGACCAGGCCTGGTCCGAGCTTCGTCACCAGCTAGGCGACCAGCGCCTGCTCGGCATGTCATTGGACGCCGGAGGCCATCTCACCCACGGCTTTCGGCCCAACATTTCCGGCAAGATGTTCGATCAGTCGAGCTACGGGGTTGATCCCGAGACCGGGCTGCTGGATTACGACCGCATCGCCCGACAGGCCCGCGAAGTGCGGCCCCTGATCCTGGTCGCCGGCTACTCCGCCTACCCCCGCCGGATCGACTTCGCCCGACTGGCCCAGATCGCGGCCGACGTTGACGCCACCTTCATGGTCGACATGGCGCACTTCGCCGGGCTCGTCGCCGGCAAGGTTTTTACCGGCGACCACGACCCCGTGCCGCACGCCGACGTGGTGACCACCACCACCCATAAGTCCCTCCGGGGGCCCAGGGGCGGCATGGTGCTCTCGACCAGTGCCTACGCCGAATACGTGGAGAAAGGGTGTCCCATGGTGCTGGGCGGGCCCCTCGGGAACATCATGGCCGCCAAAGCGGTCGCCCTGGCCGAAGCCCGCCGCCCCGACTTTGCCCACTACGCCCGGCGCATCGTCGACAACGCTCACGCCCTCGCCGAGAGCCTGGTCCGCCGGGGGGCACGTCTGCTGACCGGCGGCACCGACAACCACCTGGTCGTGATCGACGTGGCCTCCTCCTACGGCATCACCGGCCGCCAGGCGGAGTCCGCCCTGCTCGACTCCGGCGTGGTCACCAACCGCAACGCCATCCCGGCCGATCCGAACGGTACGTGGTACACGTCGGGAATCCGCCTCGGTACGCCGGCATTGACCACACTCGGTTTTGGGCCGGCCGAGATGGACGAGATTGCCGATGTCATCGCCGCCACTCTCACCGCCGCGGTACCGGCGTCGGCGCCCTCCGGCCCCTCCCGGGCGCGCTACCTCCTCGATGACTCCGTCGCGGCCGCGGGTCGCCGGCGGTCAGCGGAGCTACTGGTCCGGTTTCCTCTCTACCCGGAGATTGAGCTGTAGACCATAACGGCCCGTTCCGGCGCAAGCGGCGGCGCTCGGCCGGAGCGGTGGGACCGGTGCGGGCCGCGCCTCACCGACTGGTCGCTTGAACGTGTGATTCACGGCGCGGCCTGTGATCGCCTCGCCAACGGTGACCCGTAGGATCGAGGGAATGACGGAACCTGATCCCCGCCACGTATGGTTCGAAGCGTGTTTCAATTTCCGGGACCTGGGCGGCTATCCCACCCGGGCCGGTGGGCGGTTGCGCTGGAGAACGCTGTATCGGTCTGACACCCTGCACCGGCTCACGGCCGCCGACGCCGAGATCCTGGCCGCCCTCGGCCTGCGCACGGTGATCGACCTCCGGTCGAATACGGAGGTTGCGGACTACGGCCGCGTTCGTGCTGATCCCGAAACGGTCGCCTGGCATCACGCCCCCATGCTCGACAACTTGCGGTTGCGCCCTCCAACCGGGGACCAACCCCCTCCGACTCCCGACGTGCTTCCCCCCGGGGAGTTCTACATGCACATCCTGGAGGAATTCAAAAGGTCGGTAGGCCAGACCTTCAAGCTGTTGGCCAGCGAGGACGCCCTCCCGGCCGTGTTTCATTGCACCGGTGGGCGGGATCGGACCGGAATGGTGGCCGCCCTGATGCTGGAGCTGGTCGGGGTGGAAGATGAAGTGATCATCAACGACTATCTCCTGACCCGAAAAGCCAGCGCCCGGACCATGTCATGGGTCGAGGCCAACGAACCCGAGTTCGCGGCGCTGGTGGCATTGATACCGCCGGAGGCACGGGAGCTTCGTGGGGACGTCATCCTCGGGTTTCTGGAGCGGGTCCGGGCCGCGTACGGGTCCTCCGCCGGGTTCCTGTCAAGCGTCGGAGTCACCACGGCCGAACAGGAGTCGCTTCGCCGCCGGCTGGTCGATGATGTGGCGGTCGCGGTCGGCTGAGCGGCCTCGATTGCTCTCAACGATCAAACGCTGGGAACACTGCCGGTGAATTCCGCACGAACGAACGGGCCCGGTGCAACGGGGATCGGGGCGGCCGCCTCCGGGCGCAACGGACGCCAGCGGCAGGGGGGTCGGGCCATTGGCGCCTGTCGGATGCGGGTGCGGGGCTACCGGTTGACTTTTCTTGGTGACATTTGGATTCTTGGTGACGAGGACGACACCAGATGTACATAAACGCGCCAAGAATCAGACACGCGCCCAGAATCCAGAATGCTGCAACTGGTCGCGCCGGGCGGACCGGTGCGGGAGGGGATGCGCCGGCGCGCTCGGCCCTCGGGGTGCCCGCCGCTGCCCGCCGCTGCCCGCCGCTGCCCGCCGCTGCCCGCCGCTGCCCGCCGCTGCCCGCCGCTGCCCGCCGCTGCCCGCCGCTGCCCGCCGCTGCCCGCCGCTGCCCGCCGCTCCCCGCCGCCACCCGGTCGCCGCAGGCCCGCCCCCGCCGCCGGCCGCTCCCGTGCCCCCTTACCCGCCCGCTGCTGGGGCCGACGGCTCCAGCTGGGCGGTGAGGCGCTCGGTGCCAATGCAGGAGATGAGGCAGCGTTCTTTGTTGTCCGCCATGAGCTGGGCGGTCCAGTCGGTGAAGCCGCCATCACCGATCTTGATCTCCCGGCCCTGCCCCCCGATGGCGAGCCGGAGCGCACCGGCGCGGTAGTAGCCACGGGCGCGCTCCCGGGAGGGATCCTCGTACAGGCGCGCCCGCTCGGGCAGGGGCTCCAGGTGGGCCCGCACGGTGTCGTGAAACCGCTCCCGGAGCACGGGGGAATCGAACCCGGTGAACTCCGCCCGGAGGTCCGTACCCGGGACCAGATCGGTGATGGCGTGCAGCCAGAACCGGAGGTGAGTTTCCAGCATGGCGGCTTCAGTCGAACCCGAACCCCGGTCCCGACCGCTGGAGACCAGGGCGAAGATCCGGAAGTGCTCGAAGAGACCGTCGCCGTCAAACGGTTGGGCCCGCAGGACCCGATGGCAGGCCGCCAGGTGCACCGTCTCCGTCGGGACCTGCTTCCGGCGGGTGGCCGCTTCGAGGGCCAGCACGTTGGTGGGATCGCTGATGACTTCGGTGCCGCGGGTCGTCGAGATCACCAGGTTCTGATCGACCGGGGCGACAGCCGAGCAGGTCCCGAGCGGTGTGACCGGTGACAGGTCGATGGCGACGAAGTTGTCCGGGAGCAGATCCCAGAGCCGGTGCTCCACCCGCCACAGGCGGCGAGGGTCGCTGGCCGCGGCTTTGACGTATCGGTCGTTCTGCCAGCGTTGTAACAGCCGGGCCGGCGAGACGGCCGAAGCCCGGGCCCGGCTGACCGACATGAGCAGGGTGTTCAGATCGCTCGGATTCAGCCCTCTTTCCAGCGAGGTGCGGGCATCGCCTCCTGCCTCGGCCCAGACTCGCTCAACAGCTGCCGGCGAGTTGCCCCGGCTCACCCGGCGGCCTCACCGGGGTCGGTGAGTCCGATCGCCTTTTTGATGGCGTCGCGCAATTGCTCGGTAGTCAGCTGCTGCAGGGCGGTGGCGAGCGCCGGATCGGCGATCAGGCTTGTCGTTTCTCCGATCGTGATGGCCACGCTCTGGGGGGCGGGCCCAGCGTCGCTCGTGTCGGCGACGGGCACATTCGAAAGGGCCGCCTCCACGCCGGCGCCGGTAGTTCCCAGGGCGGTCAGGGCCCGGGCGGCCTGGCTGTCGGGGTCGGCCATCAGAGCGGCCAGCAGGTGTCCGGTGGTCATGGGCGCCTGCCCGGCGTGCTGGCGGGCCCGGTCCATTGCCGACTGCAACGCCGGTGACCGCATGGGCGGGGCCGCGCCCCGAGCATCTCCATAAGCCGGGTCTGCACGTCGCCGGTGTTGACAGCCAGCAGATCATCGAGACTCTGACCTCGCGACTCGGCTCCGCTCTGGACACCGAGAAAGAGATGCTCCGTCCCGATGTAGTTGTGACCCAGCGCCAGGGCCGCCCGGAGTGACAACTCCAGGGCTTTCTTGGCTTCCGGGCTGAACGGGACCTTGCCCAGTTTGGTGGCGCCGGGTTTGGCTTGCGAGGCATCGGCCACCCGGAGGCGGAGGGCGGGACCGTCGACACCGACCTGGGACATGGCAGCCGACGCCATGCCCTCGCCTTCTCTCAGGCCGACCAGGAGGTGTTCGGGTTTGATCTGGGGATGGCCCATGTCACGGGCTGCGTCCTGGGCCAGGACGATGGCCCGGCGGGCCCGGGGGGTGAAGCGTTCGAACATGCTGCTATGGTACTTACCATGTCAAGCCCCTATCAGTTGACAGGGTGGGCCGGGGTGGCGAGGGCGGAACGGTGGTAGACGGTGGTAATGATCGGGATGACCGGGACCACCTGCCCTCGGATGAAGACAACGGCGTCGATTGGGACCGCATGCTCGGCGAACTGGCCAACCAGCCCGTCGAGGATGGCTGGGTGACGCTGGAGGAGGCGGTGGGCGCCACGGGCGTCTCCCGTTCGACCCTGCGGTCGTGGTATCGCAGCGGCCGCGTTGCGTCCAGGATGGTGGCTGGTATCCACGGCCCGCAACGCATTGTCCCGCTGGCTGCGGTTGTCGACCTGGCCCTCAGCTCACCGCGATCGCGCCAGCAACTCGAACACGCCCGGTCGCTGCGGGCCGAAGTGGAAGAGCTGCGCCGGCGGGTCGAAATTATCGAGCGCCATCTGGGCCTGGCCTGAAGGCCCGGAGGCCTGGACGGCCTGGCGGCCGAAACGGCCTTCCGGCCTGGCGGCCGAAACGGCCTGGCGGCCGAAACGGCCTTGCGGCCGAAACGGCCTTGCGGCCTGGCGGCCGAAACGGCCTGGCGGCCGAAACGGCCTTGCGGCCGAAACGGCCTTGCGGCCGAAACGGCCTGGCGGCCGAAACGGCCTTGCGGCCGAAACGGCCTTGCGGCCGAAACGGCCTTGCGGCCTGGACGGCTAGAAGACGCCGATCCCGGCTCGTTCGTTGCGCTTCTTCCACTCCTCCCGCGGCATACGGGCGGTGTCGACGTCGGTGGCGAGAGCGCGCAGGGCGCCGACGGTGGTCTGCTCCTTCGGGGTGTGCTGGAACGGATCCCAGTCGAAGAAGCGGCACGAGTTCTGCCAGGTGATCTTCTGGATCTCCTCGTCGGTGCACCAACGTCCTGGAGCTCTTTCCAGGCGAACTCGGGTGACTCGGGCCAGGTGGTGTCGGTGTGGGGGTAGTCGCACTCCCAGGCGATGGTGTCGATGCCGATGCGGTGGCGCAGCTCGAGCCCGGACGGGTCGGTGATGTAGCAGGCCAGGATGTGGTCGCGGAACACATCCGACGGGAGCTTGCCGCCGAAGTCGTTGTGCAGCCACGCCTGGTTGCTGAAGTGGCGGTCGGCCCGGTCCAGATAGAAGGGGATCCAGCCGATGCCACCCTCGGAGAGGGCGACCTTGAGATCCGGGAACCGCCGCAGCGTCGGTCCGAACAGCAGGTCCTGGGCAATCAGGGCGGCGATCTGGCAGGTGAGGATGATCAGGTGGTCGATGGGCGCTTCCGGCGCCTTCTTGATCAGGTCGAAGCCGGCGCCGATGTGAAGGGACAGGACCATGTTCTCGTCAGCACAGGGCCTGGAGCATGGGATCCCAGTGGCCGGACAGGAAGCTCGGGAAGTCCTGGGCGTGCGGCGCCTCGAGGAAGCTGATCGACCGGCAGCCCTTCTTGGCGACCCGGTGGATCTCCTTCACGGCCAGGTCGACATCCCACATCGGGACGATGCCCAGCGGGATGAAACGCCCGGGATAGGCGCCGCACCACTCGTCGATGGCCCAGTCGTTGTAGGCCTGGAGCATCACCAGGGCGATCTCCTTGTCGTGCGACTCGGTGAAGGTGCGGGCGTTCCAGCCGGCCATCGTCGGGAAGCACATCGACGCCAAGCACGCCGTTGACGTTCATGTCCCTGACCCGTTCGTGGACGTCGAAGCAGCCGGGCCGCAATTCGGTGTAGGCACCGGGGTTGAACCCCCACTGCTCGCGGGGCCACCCGACGGTGGCCGCCATGCCGAACGGCGTCGAAGTGCTCTCACCCTGGAAGACCCATTCGTCCACGCCGGCTGCGTTGCGGACCACCTTGGGGGCCTCGTCGCGCCACTTGGCCGGGACGTGGTTCTTGTACATGTCCGGGGGCTCGACCATGTGATCGTCGATGCTGACCAGAATCATGTCTTCCATGCGCATGCGGCACTCCTCTCAGGCCGCGGCGATGACATCGGCTCTTTGGGCCGCCCGATCGATCGGGCCGACCCGCGCCCTGCGATCCTAGTCGAGTCCGGACGAAAGCGGTCTCGGGTCCGACCACCGCCCAGGAACCCGTCCCGGACGCGCCGGGGAGTAGGTGGACGTCAGGAAAGCCCCGCGCCATGCCGTACCCCGCGGTCCGCCCGCATGCGGCCCGGGTCTCGAACGTTCGGCGCTCCCTCCGGGTTGACGCTGAAGAGCCATTGTTCAACTGCTTGCAACGGGCGCTTGAACGGAATACCCCGGCCACGAGGGCCGGCCTTGACCGCCTTTGGCAGCGAGCTCACCGGGTTGACACCACTGCAGCGTTGTTATAGCAATCGTCCCGTGGGTGAAATCGGGCATGGACCAGGGGTGGGCTGGCAACGATCGTTCCGGACCAGCGCGGTAACGGCCGCATGACGCACCCGCGGCTTTCCGTGAGCGAGATGTGCACCTACCCCTTGCCCTTCGCCGACGAACTCGAACTGTGGGACGAGCTGGGTGTCCGCCAGGTCGGCCTCATCATGGCGAAAGTCGACGCCCATGGGCGGGACGCCGCCGTGGCTGCGCTCAAGGCGCGGTCGATGGCGGCGGTGACCGTCATCGCGGCTCGCTTCGACCTGTCTGCAGCCGAGACGTGGGGCGCGACCCGTATGGCAATCAATGAAGCGATCGACCTGGCGGGGGACATCGGTGGCTGCGTGTATTTCACACCCGGCCGCCGGGACGGCCGGACGTTTGATGAGCTCACCGCTTCGCTCGCGCTCGCGGTGGCGCCCTGCGCCGAGTATGCCCGGTCCAGCGGGGTGCGGCTGGCAATCGAACCGTCGCTGCGGACGGATGTGTCATATGTGCACAGCTTGCGGGACGGGCTGGATGTGGCCGAGCAGGCCGGGATTGGCGTGATCGCAGACCTCGGCAATTGCTGGATGGAACGCGACTATGAGAAGACGGTCCGGCGAGCCGGATCCCGCATCGGGGCCGTGCAGTTTGCCGACGCCGTCTTCGGGACCTTCGAGCATCCGTCGCCGGGCGGGAGAGCAGTGATCGGCGACGGGGACCTGCCTGTTCGCGGCGTTTATCAAAGCCACCCTGGAGGCTGGATACGCCGGTGCGTTCGAACTTGAGCAGGTGGGACCCTTGATCGAGGCCGAAGGCCATGCCGCCGCGCTGCGCCGGGGCGTGGAGCGGGCCAGCACCCTGCTGGAGGAAGTGCTTTCGGAACGCGGGACGAACTAGCCGGGTCGGACGGGGACCACAGGCAGCGGACGGTCGACCTGCTCTGGGCTGGCCAGGTACCAACCCCCGACCTGGTCGGCGAGATGTTCGTGTTCGACCAGGTCGGCGCAGCGCTCGAGATTCTCGCCCGCAAATCCCGGGCCGGGACGCCATCCGGGTGGGGCTGCGTCTGAGCTGGCGGGCCGCCTGCGAACTCGACGCCGAAAACTCGCCGGGCAGTTTGAGGCTGCGACGTGCTCTTGCGGTTGTCGAGTTTGCGACGTCGAGTTTCTGGCCGGCCCACTAGCGGCCAAGCATGGAATAGTGTTACCGAACATGATCGCGTTTCATCATGTCAATCTGGGGGTCCCCGAGGACGGCCTCGACGCCGAGGCCTGGTTTCTGGAGGATGTACTCGGGTACAAGCGGATGCAGGTGTCCGGGGAGCTGGCGAAGATGGGGGTCAACTGGTTCGAGGCCTCCGACGGATCGCAGATCCATCTGAGCCTTGATCCTGATCATCGGCCCGCGGCACGGGCCCACGTGGCGGTGGCGTTCGGGCCCGAGCTGGCCGACGTCGAGCGCCGCTTGAAGGAAGCAGACATCGAGTTCGATTCCGGACAGCGGCCGGGCTTCCCGAGGGTCGTCAACTGCCGGGACCCGGCCGGCAACCGGTGGGAGCTGCGTGACGACGAAGGGTCGACGCGCTCCTGAGCGGTCGGATCGACGGGCCGGACGGCCGGCCTGCAAGGGCATAGGGGTTGGATGGCCATCCGCCGGTTACGACGCAGTGATCGAGACTGGCCGCAGCCGCCACCAGATCGCGGGCCCGCCCCCGTGAGGGCCGGCCCGCATCGGGCGGAATCGGTCTATGCGGCCGCGTAGCCGCCGACGTGGAGGGCTTTCGCCAGGGTGCCGCCCATGATCAGTTTCTGGTCGTCGGGGGCGAGGTTCTCGACCACTTCGCTGTAGGCCAGGGGGTCGGCGATGCCTTCGGGATGGGGGAAGTCAGAGCCGAACATGAGGCGGTCGGCGGGCAGACCCATCTCGATGAGCTCCTGAGGATCGGGCTCGTGGAAGATGTGGACGTAGACGTTGCGCTTGAACACCTCAAACGGGTCTTCGTCGAAGAGGATCGGGGAGCGCTCGTAGGCGGCCTGGATACGGCTGCACGAAGGGGCGGATCCACTCGGCCTGGAATTCCACGGGCATGAACTTCAGCTTCGGGAAGCGGGTGGCCAGGCCGTGGCCGATGACCGACGCCATGCGCGTCATGGATGACGACCTTCTCGGAGGCCATGGCCTGGAAGGCGGGTGATCCGGTGGCCTTGAAGGGCAGCATCTCGTTGGGGATGCCCTCCCACTCGTTGACGTAGCGCTGATAGCCGGGGTCGCCGGAGTGCATCCCCACCACCATGTCGAGTCGCTCGACCTCCGCCCAGAAAGGGTCGAATTCCGGCAGGGCGAAGGACCTCCGGCCCTTCCAGGTCGGCACCGGGGCCACCCGGATGAGGAAGATCTTGGCTCCTCGCTCGTGGACGAACTGCAGCTCCTCCAGGGCCCGGTCCGCTCCGGCGGCCAGGCTGATGATCGGGGTGGCGTAGATGGCATCGGAGTACACGAAGCTCCAGTGCTCGTGCATCCACTGGTTGAGGGCGTGGACGATCGCCACGGCCACATCAGGGTCGTCGGCCACCCGTTCTTCGAGCACGCTGGCCAGGGTGGGCCACAGCAGGGTGCGATCGATGCCCATGTCCTTCATCAAGTGCTACCGGGGCTCAGGGTCGAAGAAGGCGTCGATGCCCGGCATCACCCGGGGCTTGACCCCGGTGTGGCCTCCGACCCGCCATGGCCCCGGTTGGAAGCGGTGTTACCCCAGCCGCCCGGGCACGGCCACCCTCCCGAACGTGGGGTTGGGGATGTACTCGCTGATGCTGATCCCGGATGGCGAGCTTGGTCCGCCCCGCCGACCTGCACGTATTTGATCGCCCCCTCGTACTCCGGCGGCAGGAACTTGGTCAAGGCGTCCTGGTTCTCATAGAGATGGTTGTCGGCGTCGAAGGTCTCATACGGCAGTCGCCGCTCATTGACGTAAATGAAATCTTGACTGGTCTCGGCCACGGAGCATCCTCCTCAGCAGCAACGGCTCTTATGGACACCTCCAGTCTCACACAAACCGCCACCGAACGCCCAGAAGCCGTTGCCGGGCGGTCAGCCGGAGCCGCCAGGGCCCTGCTCCTCTGGTGTTACCGAGCCCGTCTGGGGTCCACGCTCGGGGGGCCCCGCCGGGCGCGCTGAGTATTCAGTCCCACTCTGAGCGGGCCGGCGGCCTGTGGGCCGGATCGATGGAAGCGCGTCGTGGTATCGCTCAGAAGCCCGACCTCACTACGAGGCGGTCGAACCGTGGACACGAAGCCGGAGGGGAACGGATGACGGCAGTACTGCAGGACGTGCGCATTCTCGAGGTCGCCGAACACACCTTCGTGCCCGCCGCCTCGGCGCTGATGGCGGATTGGGGCGCCGAAGTGATCAAGGTCGAGCACGTCACCCGGGGGGACGCCATACGCGGGCTGGCCTCCACCGGAGTCTTCGCCATCGCTGGCGGCGTCCATGCCCTGCTCGAGCATTCGAACCGGGGCAAGAAAAGCCTGGGCCTTGATCTCACCACGGAGGAAGGTCTCGACATCCTCCACAAGCTGGTAGCCACGGCGGATATCTTTCTCACCAATAAACTTCCAGGCGTTCGGGCCAAGCTGAAGATCGGTGTCGACGACATTCGGGCTCACAATCCCCGGATCATCTACGTGCGAGGCACCGGTCAGGGCGAGCGAGGCCCGGAGGCCGACAAAGGTTCCTATGACAGCCTGGCCTTTTGGGCTCGATCGGGTATCGCGGTCTCGCTCACCCGGCCCGAGTACGGACACATGGTCGGGCCCCCCGGTCCGGGCTTTGGCGATTCCATCGGTGCCATGACGATCGCAGGTGGAATGATGGGCGCCCTTTTCCACCGGGAGCGCACCGGCGAGGCGACGGTTGTGGACGTCTCGCTGCTCGGCAGCGCCATGTGGGCCATGGGTCAGGGCGTGGCCCTTTCGCTGCTGACCGACACCCCCTGGACGCCGCCTCCCGAGGCGGCCTTCAAACGAAACCCCCTCGTCAACAACTACCTGACCCAGGATGATCGGTATCTGTCGTTCTGCTGCCTGCAGGCTGGCAAATACTGGGCCCCGATGTGTGCCGCGATCGAACGCCCCGACCTGATCGACGACCCCCGGTTTGCCGACCACGAATCGCTCCTCGCCAACAGTGCGGAGGCCATCCCCATCCTGGAGGCGGCCTTCGCGGCCCGGCCCCTGGCCGAGTGGCGGGCCCGTCTGGCCGATTTCGTGGGCCAATGGACTGTGGTCCAGAACACCTTGGAGCTGGCGCAGGACGCCCAGGTTGTCGCCAACGGCTACATCCAGGACAGCGAGACCGTCACGGGAACCCCCTTCCGGCTGGCCGCGGCGCCCATCCAGTTTGACGAGGAGCCGCCTGCGGCCCAGCGAGCGCCGGAGTTCAACGAACACGGCGACGCCATCCTCTCTGACCTCGGCCTGGACTGGGAGACGATCGTCGATCTGAAGGTTCGTGGCGTGGTGGCCTGAGCGCCGGGACCCGGGTTGCTGGATGGGGGATGGCCGGCTTCGAGTGTTATTGGGCGTTGAAGTCCGTCGCCTGGCCCAAACCGTTGACGCGTCAGAGGGCTAGGGGGCTGCCGTCCGCAGATGGATCGGCAGGTTGGCTGAGGACTGGCCGATGTCGATCGAATAGTTGCCAGGAACAACCTGCATCGACCCGTTGAGGTCAGCCTCGAAGGCCGACTGCGGCAGCGTCAGGTCGACCAGGCGAGATGCTGCCGGCGGCAAGAAAACGGCGCTGAAGGCACGCAGCTGCTCGGGGGGTTCGCCGGCCGCGTCCGGGAAATGGAGGTAGGCCTGCACCACTGCGGTGCCCGCCCGGTGGCCGACGTTCGTCACCCGGACCTGCGCCACGACCTGGTCGCCGTTGGTGAACTCGGAGGCATTCGACAGTTTGAACGACGTGTAGCTGAGCCCGAAGCCGAAAGCGAATTGCGGCGAGACGCCATTGGCCTGGTACCAGCGGTAGCCGATATCGAGGCCTTCGTCGTAGTACACCGTCGAGTCGATACCCGGATATTGGGCGGGCGTGCCTACCGGACTCGGATTCGATACGGCCGGAAAGGTCACCGGGAGGTGCCCGGCGGGGTCGAACCGGCCCTCGAGCACGGCAGCGGTAGCCGTGCCGTCCTCCTGCCCGGGGTACCAGGCCTCGAGAACGGCGGCCACCCGACTGATCCACGGCATGAGCACGGCGCCGCCCGTGTTCAAAACGACCACGGTGTGGGGGTTGACGGCGGCGACGCTGGAGATCAGGACATCGGCATCGCCGGGTAGGTACAGGCCGGGGCGGTCAACGCCCTCGCTCTGGCTCACCCCGGCGAAGATCACGGCAACCGACGCGTGCCGGGCGGCCTGGACTGCGGCCGTGATCTCCGGCGACACGTTGGCGAATCCCAGCTGCGGCATGGGCTCGTGGGCCACCGCGAACCAGTTGACGCTCAGCCGGTAGTCACGCCCGGCCACGAGGGAGGCCGTGGTGGACCAGAACGAGCGACTGTGCAGACCCGGGCTGGCGATGAGCGTCCGGCCATCGAGGCTGAGCCAGGTGTCCCCGTTCTGCTCAATGGAAAACTCGTAGGTACCGCTCACCGGTACGTGCAGGCCCGCCGACCACGACGACCAGCCGGGACCGGTTCCGGGACTGGAAGCGGTTTCGGCCGCAGGGGTCAGATTCGGGGCAAAGGCCAGGCGCAGATCTCCCTGGTTTCCCTGGCCGGATCCGGTCCCCCGCGACTGGTGCCCGCTGCCGCGCCGGTTGGCGAGCGGTGTCTGCGTCGGAAGGGGGGTGCCGGTGAGGTCGGCGGCGGGAACAGGGGGAAGGCCCAGCTGTGGGGAGTCGGCCGCGGTATAGGTGACGTGGACGTTTGGACCGAGGGTGGACTCGAGGGCGCTGAGGGGGGGACCAGGCCCGACGAACGAACCTGCGAACTGCCCCGGCCGGTGGTGAGGGCCTGGGTGCTCGCGTCGGACCCGATGACGGCGACGGATCGGGTACCGGGCGAGAGCGGCAGGACGTTGCCGTGGTTTTTGAGCAGCACCATGGAGCTTTCGGCGGCCGAGAGGGCCGTTTGGGCGTCTACCGCCGGCGAGGCCTCAGCCGTGGCGGCCGGCGGGTGGGGCGAGGCGATCAGATTGAAGGCGAACATGGCCGCCAGGGTGTAGGTAACGGCCGCGTCAAGGTCGGCGATCGGAATGGCGCCGGCGTGAACCAGCTCGGTGAGAACCGGCACGCTCGCCGGTTTGAGCAGATCGAGGCCGGCATCGATGGCGGGGGCCGGATTGCGGACCGCGCCGAGGTCGGAACGGACGAATCCGTTGAAGCCCCACGAACGCAGCAGACCGAACAGCGATGGATCAGAACAGACATTCGTCCCGTTGATCTGCCCGTACGAGCACATCAGCGACGCCACATGGGCTTGCTGGATTACCGCCTCGAAAGGCACGTCGTAGATCTCGGCCAGGGCTCTGTCGGTCACCGCCTGGTTGAGGACCACCCGGGCCGTCTCCTGGTTGTACACGGTGAAGTGCTTTGCTTCGGCCATCACGCCCTGGGACTGGATGCCCTCGACGTTGGCCACCCCCATGGCTGCGGTGAGATCCGGATCTTCGCCGTAGGCCTCAAAGGTGCGTCCGCTTTGTGGCACCCGGGCGAGATTCAGTTCGGGCCCCTGAAGGACGTCAAGCCCCCGGGCCCGGGCCTCGGCGCCGGCAACCTGTCCGGTGGCGTACGTCACGGCCGGGTTGAATGTGGCAGCCAGGCCGATAGCCGTCGGAAGCTGGATCACGCCCTTGGTGTCGTAGGCGATCCCGTCGGGGCCGTCGGTCAATGTCAGGGGCGGGATGCATAGCGACGGAACGCCCCGATTGGCGCTTTCGATGGGCGGGTCCTGGGCCAGGGCCACGAACCCGATCTTCTGCTGGAGGGTCATTCTGCTCAGCACCTCGGCGGCCAGCGCGGCCGGGGATCGGGTGTGGGCTCGAGACTGGGCCACCCACGGGCAGCTCAGGTCAGTCACGGGGTGGGGCCGCGACACGGGGCGGCTGGCCCGGACCGGTTCGTCCTCCCGCGCCACCTGGGCCGGGCGGGCCGGTGGCTCATCTTCCCGGGTCAGGCTGGTGGCAGTGCGGGCGAAGCTTTTCGGGCGATCCGACCAGCGGGACACGAACACCATGGCGGCCACGAGCACGGTCAGCACCGGGATAGCTGCCAGGACCAGCAGCGGGCGATAGTGGTTTCGAAAGAAGCTCCCCCCTCGCCGCGCACGCGCCTGAGCATAGGGGGAGCCGGGTGGAATTCGGCCGCGCCACGGGCCCGGTAGCCAACATTGTTCGTTTGTGCAAACGGCGCCAGGCGCGCCGGGTGCAGGCCCGGCGGGCACGGGCGGCAGGGCGGACAGTGGGGCCACGGCGGCCCGGGGCTGTACCGGCTCCTTCCGGGGAGAGGACCGGGCGCCACGAGATTCGCGGCGCCCACCGCCGGCGGGCAGAAGGCTGGATTGGGGCAGAATGCTCGCCATGGATCCAACGCCAGCCGGCAGGCCGGCCGCTGGTGTGGAACCGCTGCCGCCCACCATCGAATGGAAGGACGGAGCCGTTCGGCTGATCGATCAACGGCGGCTGCCCGCCGAACTGGTCTTTCTGACCGCCACGACAGTCGGCGAGCTGTGCGAGGCCATCAGCTCACTGGCTATCCGGGGCGCGCCCGCCCTCGGGGTCGCCGGTGCCATGGGGGTGGCCCTGGCCGCAGTGCGCCGGGAGAGCACCGCTGACGCGGCGGTCCGGCTGATCGCCACCCGGCCGACGGCGGTCAATCTGCGGTGGGGCGTGGAACGGGCGCTGGCCGCGGCCGACCCGCGGCGTGAAGCGGTCGCCATGGCGGCCGAGGACTCGCAGCGCAACCGCACCCTCGGCCGGCTGGGCGCGGCGTTGCTTCCGGCCGGATGCCGGGTGCTCACCCACTGCAACACCGGGTCCCTGGCCTGTGCGGAATACGGTACGGCCCTGGGCGTGATCAGGTCCGCCCACGAGTCCGGCAACGACCTGTCCGTCTGGGTCGACGAAACCCGCCCGGTGATGCAAGGCAGCCGGCTGACGGCCTGGGAGCTGGCCCGCCTCGGCATCCCGGCGACCGTTCTGGTGGACGGAGCGGCCGGGTCGGTGATGGCTCGGGGCGAGGTGGATTGCGTCGTTGTCGGCGCGGATCGTATTGCCGCCAACGGCGACGTGGCCAACAAGATCGGCACCTACTCGCTGGCTGTGCTGGCCCGCCACCATCGCATCCCCTTCTACGTGGCCGCACCCATCTCGACGGTGGATCTCCGGTGCCCCTCCGGCGCCCTGATACCGGTTGAGCAACGCGATGCTGAGGAGGTGGCGGTTATCGGGGAGCGGCGCGTGGTGCCGGCGGGCGTCGCGGTCAGCAACCCGGCCTTCGATGTCACCCCCGCCCGGTTGATTACTGCCATCATCACCGACGCCGGGATCGCCTCCCGCCCCTACCGGCCAGCCCTCAAACGCCTGCACTCCTCGAGCCGGACCGTCCTGGCCGGCTAGCGGGCCGGCCGTCGAGTTTCTGGCCGACCCGCTAGTGCGGGTTGTGGCGGAGATACGTGTAGTAGCCGGCGAAGCGGTCGTTTACGTCCTCCGGCAGCGGGTGCAAAGGCCCCAGGGCGCGGGCTCCCCAGGTGATCCGGGCGCTGCGCTCCACCAGGGCCGTGATGTGCAGGGCCGCAGCAGGGTGGGGCCCGACGGCCACCAGGCCGTGATTGGCAATGATCGCCGCGCCCCGTGCCTCCAGGGCCTTGACTGCCTGCTCCCCGACCTCTGCGGACCCGCTCGGGGCGTAGTCGGTACACCGCACCTCGCCACCGACATAGATGGCGAACTCGTCGATGCAGGCCGGAATCGGTTGATGGGTGATGGCGAACATGGTGGCGTGTACCGGATGCGAGTGGATGACCGAACCGATGTCGTCGAAGGCCCGGTAACAGGCCAGATGGAGGGCGCCCTCGGATGAGGGCGCTCGCCCCTCCTTGCCAGCCACCGTGTTTCCTTCCATGTCCACCACGACCAGGTCGTCGAGTTGCATGTCGGCATAGTCCACGGAGGACGGGGTGATCACCACGGATCCGTCCGCCTGCCGGGCCGAAATGTTGCCGGCGGTGCCTTCCACCAGGCCCCGGCGCAACATGTCCTTGGCCGCGGCCAGGACCCGTTGGGGTGCGTCCTCGACATACCTCATCGCAACACCTCTGGATTCACGGCGTGCAGGGGATCTTCGCCGGCCAGCAGGCGTTCGAGATCGCTGGCGACCATGCCGGTTTGCCGGCTCTCGGTGTCCCAGGTGGCCCCCCCGATGTGCGGGGTGAGCACCACGTTCGGAAGGGACACCAGGGGGTGGTCGACGGGCAGCCGCTCGCCGACAAAGTGGTCGAGGCCGGCCCCCGCCAGCCGACCTGATCGCAGGGCGCCGACCAGGGCATCGGTGTCGTGCAGCTGGGCCCGGGCCGTGTTGAGATACAGGGCGCCCGGCCTCAGGGCCGCGAACTGGGCGGCTCCCATCATGCCGTCGGTCTCCGGGGTGACGGCGGCATGCATGGAAACCACGTCGGCCTGGTCGAGCAGCTCCTCGAGCGAGGCGGTGGCCTGGTCGGAATAGGGATCATGGGCGATGACCCTCATCCCCAGGCCCTCCAGCCGCCACCGGACTGCCCGTCCGACCGCCCCGAGTCCGACCAACCCGGCGGTTCGGCCAGCCAGTTCCCAGGCCCGGAAACGCTGGTAGGGGATGGTCCCGTCCCGGTAGACCTGGCCGGCGCGGACGTCGTCGTCAGCCGCAAACAGCCGGCGGTTGAGGGTAAAAAGGAGCGCCACTGCCAGCTCGGCCACCGCTTCGGCGTTGCGCCCGGGGCAGTGGAGAACGGGAACACCTGCCGCCGTGGCCGCCGCCACGTCAACATTGACGGGGTCGCCGCGGGTAGCAGCTACGGCCAGTAACGGTCGTTCGAACACCTCCGGCCCGACGGTGTCCACCTCCACGATCACGACGTCGGCGCCCTCGGCGTCCACCCGATCGCGGAGCTGCGGCGACGAGTACAACCGCAGCGGGTTGTGCTCGATCCACGGGTCGTACACCACCTCGGTCATATCGGCGAGGCGATCGAGGCCGGGCCCGCGCATGGGTGCGGTGATGAGGGCGCGAGGCCGGTCCCCTTCGGTCACGCCGACATTCTTGTCGTACTGTGACCGCGGTGTCATGGTGGGGAGGTCGGGCGTGGGCTCGCTGACCATCGGGCTGGACATCGGCACCACCTCGGTGAAAGCGGTGGCTGTCGACCAGGACGGCAGCATCGTGGCCCGCCGGCGCGTTCCGCACCGGCTGATGGTGCCGGCCCCCGACCGGATGGAGCACGACGCCGCCCAGGCCTGGAGAAGAGGGCCACGGCGGGCCCTGGCCGCCCTCGGTGAGCTCGACGCCCGGGCCATCGGCCTGGCGTCGATGGTGCCTTCGCTCACGGCCGTCGACGCCCGCGGTCGTCCGGTCACCCCTGGCCTGCTGTACGGCGACGGGCGGGGGCGGGGGGAGCGGGGTGAAGCGGTGGGCTTCCTGGGCTGGACCGCGGCCCGGGCGCCCGCCGCGGCCGGGTTCTGGCCCGCACCCGCCGTCGCCAGCCGGTCCCTCGGAGGGTCGGCCAGCATCGACCTGGGCGTGGCCCTGACCTCCGCTCCATTGCACGGACCGACCGGATGGGATCCGGCGGTGTGCGCCGAGTTCGGCGTCCGCGTGGAGCAACTCCCCACGGTCGAGAGGGTCGGTGCCCCGGTGGGACGGCTGGACGGTCACGGGCCGGTCCTCGCCGCCGGCTCCGTCGATGTCTGGTGCGAGCAACTGGTGGCCGGCGCCGACGGGGACGGCGACGTGCAGGTCATCTGCGGCACCACCCTGATCGTATGGGCCGTCGCGCCGGGCGTCCCGGACGTGCCCGGGTTGTGGACAGTCCGCCACCGCCTCCCGGCTCGCAGTCTGGTCGGGGGGGCCAGCAACGCGGGGGGTCTGTTCGTCGATTGGGCCGGGCGGCTTCTGGGCCGCGCCGGGGCCGGCCGAGACGGTCGGCACGGGGGCCTCGACCCCGGGAACGTTCCGGTGTGGCAACCGTATCCGCGTGGAGAGCGAACGCCTTACCACGACCCGGACCGCAGGGCCTCGCTGCACGGGCTGGATCTCACCCACGGGCCGGCTGCCGCCCGGCGGGCCGCCTGGGAGGCGTCCGGCTTTGTGGTCCGCCACCATCTGGAGCGAGCCGGGATCGGGCCGACCCGGCTGGTGGCAACTGGCGGCGGCACCAGGTCAGACGGCTGGATGGAGGCGCTGGCCGATGCCACCGCGGTTCCCGTGCACGTGGCGGCCGAGCCCGAGGGGGCGGCCCGGGGGGCGGCCTTTCTGGCTCGCCTGGCCGCCGGGTTGGAGACCGACCTCAACGAATCGGCCCGGTGGGCCCGGACCGGGCGCGTGGTCGAGCCCGACCGGCGGTGGGCGGCGGCGGCCGCGGATCGCTACCACCGTTTCGTGGAACTGTCGGAGGCAGAGGCAGGGTCGGCGGACGGAACCCGGTGATGGCCCGCCGCTACAGCCAACCTTTCTCGTCGGCCGTCCTCACGGCCTCGGTCCGATTGCGGACGCCCGCCTTGGCGATGGCGGCAGACAGATAGTTGCGGACCGTCCCCTCGGACAGAAAGAGCTTCTGGGCGATCTCGGACACCGTCGCTCCCGGTCGGGCGGCCACGAGCACGTCGCGTTCGCGGGCGGTTAGGGGAGAGGAGCCGGTGGCGAGCGAATCGGCGGCCAGGGCCGGGTCAACCACGCGCTCACCGGCCGCCACCCGGCGAATGGCTGCGGCCAGCTGTTCGGCCGGCGCATCCTTGACAACGAAGCCGCGCGCGCCGGACTCCATCGCCCGCCGCAGGTAGCCGGGCCGTCCAAACGTGGTGAGGATGATCGAACGGCAGCCGGGCACCTCCTGGGCGAGCGCCCCGGCGGCCGCCAGGCCGTCGATCCCGGGCATCTCGATGTCAAGCAGAGCGATATCCGGGCGGCTGGACCTGGCTGCCGCGACCACCAGATCCCCCCGCCCTACCGCCGCCACCACCTCGAAGTCCGGCTCCAGGGCGAGCAGGGCAGCCAGGGCGGTGCAGACGAGCTCCTGATCGTCCGCCAGGAGGAGGCGGATCATGCCGTTTTCCCCTGGGGCGCCAGGGAAACCGCCAATCGCCAGCCGCCGGGTCGGCCCGGCCCGGCGTCGACGGTCCCCCCGAGCACGGACGCCCGCTCCCGGAGCCCGGAAAGACCGCTGCCGGCTGGACCGGCGCCGCCCATGCCGTCGTCCACGATCTCGATTGAAGACGGGGTGAGCCGCACCGCGAGCAGGTGGCCCGGGCGTGCCGGACCACGTTGGTGAGGCCCTCGCGGACAACCCAGCCGAAGAGCTCCTGGCGCTGCCGGGTCGAAACCGTCGACCGCGCCGGGGAAGTCGGCGGCGATCCCGGCGGCCCGCAGGAGCTCTCGCCCGGTGGCCAGTTCGCCGGTGATCGATGCCGTCGACGGCCGGCAGCTGGCCATAGGACTTGGAGAGGCAGGAGAGGACGATTCCTCCGGCCGCCGGATGCGATGTAGTGACCACGGTGCCACCGTGCCATCGCCGGCGCCCCGGTAGTAGTGCCACAACACACGACGTGGTCATGACAAATGTCAGAACCTGTAACTCGGGAGAGGGTGGCGGCTGATCGCTAGGGTCGGATCGTGCCGGCCCGCCATCCTGACCACGAGCGCGACGCGGGCGGCGACCCGGCCTTGCTGGCAGCGAAGTCGGCCCTCCGAAGGGAGGTGTGGGCCGCCATGAAGACAACGAAGGCGGCGCGCTTTCCCGGCGCCGACGGCCGCATCCCGAACTTCGTGGGCGCCGAGCGAGCTGCCGACCAATTGCGTCAGTGCACCGAGTGGACAGGCGCCGACACCCTCAAGGCGAATCCGGACTCACCCCAGCTGCCGGTGCGGCAGCGGGCCCTGCAAGACGGCAAGACCGTCTATATGGCAGTCCCGCGGCTGGCCACGGAGAAGCCGTTCGTGCGACTCGATCCCGTCGTCCTGGAGGTGGCGCCCCGCCAGGCCGCATCGATCGGGGGGGCGGCGAAGTACGGCCGACCGGTCGACGTGGCCGAGATGAAACCGGTGGCACTGGTCGTCGCCGGCTGCGTCGCCGTGTCCCCCGACGGCGCCCGTCTCGGCAAGGGCGGCGGTTTCAGCGACCTCGAGTACGCCCTCGCCTGGGAGGCCGGGCTCATCGGCCCGGGCACGGTCGTGGCGACCACGGTCCACGACGCGCAGGTGGTCGACAACGGACACATCCCGGTCACCGAGCACGACTTTCGACTGGACCTGATCGTGACGCCGACCGATGTCATCCGCTGCCCCCACCGCTCCGGCCGGCGACCGAAGCCGGGCATTCGCTGGGAGGAGCTGACCAGCGAGAAAATCGCGTCCATACCGCTGCTTGCGGGTCTGGCCCGGGGCCGGGGCTGACCCCCCTCAGCCCCTCGGGACCGCTCGCCCTCCCGGGGGCCGGAGTTAGTCGGAATGAGCGGAGTTCGCGGAGTTCGCGGAGTTCGCGGGGAGTGGGCCTCCGGTCGGCGGCCTGGTCGGGCCGGGCTCGACTTTGTCCCTCAGCGCCACTTTTGGTCCGAAAACCCACCTGGGGCGTGGTTTTTGGTCCAGAAGTGAGAAAATGTCCCAGAAGTGAGCGGCCTGGTCGGGCCGTCGCTGGAGCCGCCGACGGGTGGCGGGGCCGGGAGCGGGGCCGGGCGGTCGGCGCCCCTCCACCCGGCGTCAACCCAGGCGCCGGACCATCCTCCGCTCCGGAGCACCGGCGTCCGAGAAAGGTGACGACCCCACATCGACGAACCCTTCCCGTTCGTACAGCCGGATGGCGGGTTCGTTGCCTTCGCGGACGTCGAGCACCACCTGCGCTACGTGTTGATGGCGGGCCCAGTCCACGACGGCATGGATCAGGGCGGCGCCGACCCCCCGACCCCGGGCCTTCGGTGCGACCCACATGGAGATGAGCTCGACGGCGTCACCATTCGGCGAGGTGGCGCTGACCATGCCCGCAGCCTTGCCGTCGAGCCGGGCCACCAGGTTGACGGGTACCGACGCCAGACGGCCCCGCCACCGCGCCTCGGTGTCCCCCGCCCCGGTCCACTCTGCCAGGGTGGACCCGAACGCCGCAGGGGCTTCGGTCAAGGCCTGCAGGCGCAGCTGGCGCCAGTCGCGCCACCCGGCATCGGTGAGCACTTCAATGGCGACGCCACGACGGGCGGCACTGGACATGCGGTCGGCGGCCTCCGCTGCGACAGTACCGGAGCAGAAGTACTGGCGCCGGGGCCGGCCGACGGCCCCGCACCCCGTACCCCGTACCTCGCACCCCCGCAACGGTCACCCCGGTGCCGATTGCTATCGTGGCCCGGCGCTGAGCAGGGAGGACCCGAAGTGGAACGGAACGCCCAGAACGGTGTCGGGGGGATCCTCGACGGCATCCGCATCGTCGACATGTCGACCGGCATCGCCGGTCCGGTGGCCGCCATGCTGCTGGCCGAGGTAGGCGCGGACGTCGTCAAGGTTGAGCCGCCGCAGCCGGGGCGCGATCGCGACGAGCCTGGCTTCCGGACCTGGAACCGGAGCAAGCGCAGCGTGGTCCTTGACCTCACCACCGAAGACGGGCGAGAGAAGCTGGACCAGCTCCTCGCTGCCGCCGACGTGTTCGTGCACGAGCTGGGGCCGGCCGCCGCCCGGGCCGCGGGCCTGAATGACGACACCCTGGCGGCCCGCCATCCGAACTTGATCGTGTCGTCGGTCCTGTCGTGGCCGGCCAACCACCCGGATGCCGACCGTCCCGTCGACGAGACGCTCGCCATGGCCCGGCTGGGCATCTTCGACGAGCAAACCCCGTGGCTGCGGTCCGGGCCAATCTTCGTGCGCCCTCCCGTTGGCAGCTGGGGAGCGGTGTACACCGCCGCTTCTGGCATTGTGGCCCGGCTGATCTCCCGCGGTCGCACCGGCGTGGCCGGCCCCGCCCACACCAGCCTCGTGCAGGGCGCCCTGGTGCCGATGGGCATGCACTGGTCAAAGTCGGAAACGCCATCCCCGACCCTCGCCTTCGGGTTTCCAAAGGACGAGCGGGGCTCCCAGGCGACCATCTTCGAGTGCAGTGACGGCGAGTGGATCCACATCATGGGGAACCCTTTGCAGGTGCCGCGGATCGAGGAGTTCGTCAACACGTACGTCGACGAAGGTCCCCTTCCTTTCTCGTCCGCGCATCCGCAGATCAAATGGACGAACCCGTCGACCGCGCTGGTCGCCAGCTTCCGCCTGGCTTCCCGTCAGGTCTGGCTGGAAGAGCTGTGGGCCCACGATGTGCCGGCCCAGGCGTGTGTCCCCATCGGCGACGTCCTTGATGACGAGCAGGCCGGCATCAACGAGTACGTCGTCGCGCTCGACGACCCCGAGCATGGCCGCATCACCACGGGTGGAAAGCCGCTGACGGTCACACCTCCCCAGACCATCCGCAGCGCCGCCCCCGCCCACGGCGCCCATTCCGCCGAGGTGCTCGAGGAGTGGACAGGGCCGGGCCCGGTTCCCGCCGGCTCTGGCCGCCAGACCCGATTTCCGCTCGAGGGAGTGAAGGTGCTCGACCTCGGCAACTACCTGGCGGGTCCATACGGGCCGCAGATGCTGGCCGACCTGGGCGCCGACGTCGTCAAGCTGGAGGCCGTCACGGGCGACCCCATGCGACCGCTGGCCTGGCCGTTCGCCGGCTGCCAGCGAGGCAAGCGCGGTTTGTCGCTCGATCTCAAGTCACCTGCGGCCAGACCGGCCCTGGAGGCGGCCGTCCGCTGGGCGGACATCGTGCACCACAACCTCCGCATGCCGGCCGCTCTCCGCCTCGGCCTGGACTACGAGTCGGTGCAGCGCATCCATCCCGACGTGGTCTTTTGCCACACCAGCTCATACGGACCGGCCGGGCCTCGGGCCGACTGGCCCGGCTACGACCAGCTGTTCCAGGCCCAGTGCGGTTGGGAGGTGGCCGGGGCCGGCGAGGGCAACCCGCCCATGTGGTACCGGTTCGGCTTCATGGACCACCAATGCGCCATGTCGTCCGTGGTGGCGACGCTCCTCGCTCTGTACCATCGCGATAGGACAGGGGAGGGGCAGGCGGTCGCCGGTTCACTGCTAGGGGCTGGCGCCCTGACCGTGAGCGAGACGTTCAAACGGCCCGACGGCACGCTGGTGCCTCGTCCGATGCTCGACACCATGCAGACCCGGATGTCCGAGGGGCGTCGCATCGTCGAGCTTGACGACGGCTGGATCGCGCTGGCCGCGGACGCCCCGGAGCAGGTTGCGGCCCTGGCGACCATCGAGCTGGTAGGGCGCAAGGTTGACGACGCCCTGGGTGACCTCGCCCGGGCCGGCGTTCCCGCCGAGCAGGTCCGGTTGGAGCAGCGTTATCCCTTCCTCGACGATCCCGTCAACCGGGCCGCAGGGCTGGTGGCCGAATACGACCAGGCCGAATGGGGGAAGATGGCCCAGCCCGGCGCCCTGTGGTATTTCGGCAACCAGGAGGTGCAGCTTCATCTCGCCCCGCCGGCCCTGGGCGAGCACACCGTCGAGGTATTACGGGCGTTTGGTCTCGACGATGGCGCCATCGACACGCTCCTCGTGGCTGGTGTCGCCTACCAGTATCAGCCCCCTCCCGCCCAGCCGTAGATCGAGGCCACGCTCAAAATAGGGCCCCTGGCCGCCCTACCCCCCGATCCGACCATCGACCCGGTCGCGCCGCAATTTCGGTTTGCGGGGATCAGCCGGTGACCAGGCCGTAGATCCCGTTGCCCACCAGGATCCATCCGACCACCAGCAGGCCCCATACGGTGACCGTCCGGCCGTGCGCTCGCAGCCATCCGTTGAACGCGGTGAGATACCGGGTGGTCTGCTCTGGTGCCACGTAGTGGAGCACGATGGGCAGCCAGACCAACAGCACGTTGATGACCACCACGGTGATCACCGCGGCGACGGTGGCCTCGACGCTGGCCCGGGCGGTGGCGATCACCTGCACGGCGGCCAGGAACGAGGCGCCGGGCGCGAAGACGAGCAGGCCGACGACGAAGGCGCTTCCCGGCGCCGGTTCGGCAACCATCCGGCTGAGGAGTCCGGGCCTGGCCTGGGTGCCGTCAGCCGGTTTGGGCCGGCGCCGGCGGAGCACGAGGCCGAGAACTACCAGAGCCACGCCGAGGCCCAGCCGAAGGTCGTACCGGGGTGTGTGGTTGCCGGGCCGGCTCAGGTTGGCGGCCCGCAACACCTCGATGAGCACGAGTCCCATGGCCAGGCTCATGGCTACCGCGCCGATCAGGTAGTACGCCGCGGTCAGTCTGGGCCGGGCTGAGCCCAGGTACACCGCCCCGATCAGCAGAGCGGTCGGGGACAGCGACGCCAGCAGCGCAAACCCGGCGGCCTCCAGGATCATCGAACCGGCTACCGGACACCGGCCTGACCGCTGGACCTCACCGTCGGGCCGCCACGGACCGGGTGCCGGTGTGTCTTCGGTCTGTGATCGGTCACTCCGGTGGCCTCCATCCTCGACTGGATACCTCTGAGGCGACAGCGCGCCGACGGCGATGGAGTCTAGGTGGCGGCGGAAAGCAAGCTGCTGGCGATCGTCGTTCGGGCGAGATGGGCGGACATGACGAGCGGGGCACCCCGCCAACGTCGAGTCGGTGCCGAGGTGGGCACGAGTCGCCTGGGTGGCCGCCGGGGTCCCGGTCCTATGATCCGACGCGACAGTAGGTGTGCGCCTGCGTGGTGAATGGTGATCCGGCGAGAGGAATGGAAAACATGACAGAAAGCTCGGGACGGGTCGCCATCGTGACCGGCGCGGGCCGCGGCCTGGGACGGGCCTACGCCCACCTTCTCGCCGCCGAGGGGATGAAGGTGGTGGTGAACTCCGTGGCCCGGGACGGGGGCGCCAACGACCGGTCGTCGGCCGAAGAGGTGGTCGACGAGATCCGCGGCTTCGGTGGCGAGGCCGAACCTCATCTCGCCGATCTCTCGAGCTGGCCAGCCGCCGGCGAGTTGATCGACCACGCCCTCCAGTCTTTCGGGCGCCTGGATGTACTGGTCAACAACGCCGGAATGCTGCGGGATCGCACCCTGGCCAACATGACCGAGGAAGAGTGGGACTCGGTCGTGAATGTGCACCTCAAAGGTCAGGCCGCCACCGTCCACTGGGCGGCGGCGTACTGGCGCGATCGGCACCGTCGGGGGGAGGCGTCGCCTGCGGCGGTGGTGAACACGACCGCCGGGGCCGGCCTGTTCGGGAATCCAGGGCAGGCCAACTACGCCGCGGCCAAGGCCGGTGTGGTAGCGCTCACACTGGTGGCTGCCAGGGAACTGCAACGGTATGACGTGCGGGTCAACGCGGTGGCTCCCTTTGCGCGCACCAGACTCACGACGGCGGTGCCGGGCCTGTCGGACTCGGTCCAGCCACCCGAGGATCCGGCCACCTTCGATCCCTACGATCCGGCGAACGTGGCGCCGCTGGTGGCGTTCCTGGTTGATGAGCGCTGCCCGTTCACGGGGCAGGTGTTCAATGCCCAGGGCGGCGATGTCATCCTGTACGAAGGATGGACAGTCCACGAGGCGTTCTACAAGAAGGAGCGCTGGACGGTGGATGAGTTGAAAGCGGCGTTGTCGAAACTCCCTCCCGGTCCCCCGGCGTTTGCACCGCCGCGCCTTGGTGGGGAGTCGTAGCGGAAGAGGCTCGAATGGAGCCGACCGGATCGTCGAGCACTTGCCGGTCTGGTGGGTGATCGTGTCATCATCGGGCCGTGCCACTGTGGCCTGGGCCGATCGACATCGGGAGGAACGGATGAGAGAGCAGCGTCGCGGGCGGCGGATCGCCATGTCGTCGGAGGAGCTCGATGCCTTCCTGGGTGAGGAGCGGACTTGCCGGGTCGCCAGTGTGGGCGCGGACGGGCGCCCCCACAACACGCCGCTGTGGTTTGTCTGGGACGGCAACGCCCTGTGGCTCAACTCCATCGTCAAGAGTCAGCGCTGGACCGACCTCGTCCGGGATCCCCGGGTGAGCATCATGGTCGACGGCGGCCACGACTTCGGGGAGCTCAGGGGTGCGGAGCTGATCGGGCAGGTGGAGCAGGTGGGCGACGTCCCGCGCTCGTCCGGGTCTGACGCCCAGCTGGAAGAGCCCGAGCGCCTCTTCGGCGCCAAATACGCGGGCGGCGCCTTCCATCCTGACGGCCGGCATGCCTGGCTGAAGCTGTCGCCTGAGAAGATCGTCACCTGGGATTTCCGCAAGATGGGGTAGGCCGGTCCGGCCGGGTCGACGGGGCCCGCCCCGGCTCGACACAGACGCTGGGCGTCTGGGTTCGATGCAGACGCTGGGCGTCTGGGTTCGATGCAGACGCTGGGCGTCGGTCAGGCGACGGTGAAGTCCACCGTCAGGTCGGGGGTCGCAACTGCGACCGTGCCGTACAGCGGTCAGCGTCCCTTGAAGGCCTCGACCAGGGTGGCGGCATCCTCGTCGCCCACCCCGTGGAAGGTGAACCGCAGCCGGGCCGAGCTGAACACGGTCACGTCGGGGCGGATGGCGTGGGCTCGGTCGACTGAGCCGGCCATCTCCGCCTCCACCTCGGCGAGATCGATGCCTTGCTGCCGGGCCAGGACCTGCACCAGCTCGGCCGCGCAGGAGGCCACCCCGCCAAGGAACAACTCGGCCGGCGTCACGGCCTCCCCCGGGCACCCGTTCTGCGCCGGGCCGTCGACAACGAGATGTTGATCGCGTGCGCTGAGGAGCACCCGGCCGAAGGTGCCGGTCGATGTCGACCGGACCAGGTAGTCGTAGTTGTCCGCGGCTGCCATCGGTCACCTCCGTCCTCAGTGTTCTCCCGTTCCCAGGGTCGCAGAGTACCGAACGCGGTTCGGATGTCCTGACGCGGTGGCGATAGGGTGCAGCCATGCCGCGCGGGGCTGGACGAGCCTCATTCGTCGTCGTCGCCAATCGGCTACCGGTCGAGGCGATCAGCGACGCCGACGGCTCGCCGGCGTGGCGGGTAAGTCCGGGCGGCCTGGTGGCGGCCCTGGCCCCGGTCATGCATCGCAACCAGGGGACCTGGGTGGGCTGGACGGGTACCCCGGACGAGAAAGCGGACCCCTTCGAAGCCGAAGGCATGCGCCTGCGGCCGGTGGAGCTGAGCACCCAGGACGTGAGCGAATACTACGAGGGCTTCTCCAATGCCACCCTCTGGCCGCTCTATCACGACCTGACCGCAGTCCCGCAGTTCGAGCGTCGCTGGTGGGAGTCCTACCGCGACGTCAATCGGCGGTTCGCGGATGTGGTGGCGGAAGAGGCGGCCCCTGCCGCGGTGGTCTGGGTGCAGGACTACCAGCTCCAGCTGGTGCCCAGCCTGTTGCGAGCCAGGCGTCCCGATCTGCGTATCGGGTTCTTCAATCACATTCCGTTTCCGGGATTTGAGATTTACTCCCGGCTCCCCTGGCGGCGACAGATCGTCGAGGGTTTGCTCGGGGCGGACCTGGTCGGCTTTCAACGAGGTGATGACGCCGCCAACTTCCTGAGGGCGTGTCGCCAGCTGACCGGAGCGACCACCCGTGGATCGGTGATCGAGGTGTCGGAACAGGGCCAGGGCTCGGGTAGTGGGCGGCTCCGCCGGGCCGGCGCCTTTCCAATCTCTATCGACACCGACAGCTGGGAGGAACTCGCTGGTCAGGACGAGATCCTGACGCGTGCCCGCCAGCTCAGGGCCGAGCTGGATGACCCCGAAGTGGTTCTCCTCGGGGTCGACCGCCTCGACTACACCAAGGGCATCGTGCACCGGCTGCGGGCTTACGGCGAGCTTCTCGAAGAAGGCGAACTCAATTCCAGAGTACGCGGTGCTGGTGCAAGTTGCCAGTCCCAGCCGGGAGCGGGTCGAGGAATACCGCCGTCTCCGCGACGAGGTCGAAAGCATCGTCGGCCGCATCAACGGCGACTATTCCTCAGTGGGCCGAACGGCCATCCGGTACCTGCATCAGTCCTTTCCCAAGGAAGAGATGGCGGCGTTGTACCTGACTGCCGACGTGATGCTGGTGACGCCCCTGCGCGACGGTATGAATCTGGTGGCGAAGGAGTACATCGCCTGTCACTCGGACCTGCGAGGAACGCTGGTGCTGTCGGAATTCACGGGCGCCGCCGACGAGCTGCGCCAGGCGTTTCTCGTCAACCCCTACGATCTGGATGGGGTCAAGGCCACCATTCTGGAGGCGACGCGCACGTCACCCCGTGATGCGGCCCGGCGAATGAGGGCCCTGCGTCGCCGGGTCTCAGAATTCGACGTGCACCACTGGGCAAATACCTTTCTGGCCGCTCTCGATATGGTCACCACTGCTCAGTAAGAGGACCGGTCGAGGCGGGCCGCCCGCTAGGCCCATTGTACGATTGCCTCGGTGGCCTACGACGAGGACCTCGCCAACCGCATCCGGACCGTCATCGGAGCCGGGCCCGATCTGACCGAGCAGAAAATGCGGCAGCTGAGCAAATGGGTCAACATCGGTGTCAGCTATGCCCGGTCGCTGCCGGCCAAACGATAACCGGGGCGCCAGGTCCCCGTTCGGTGGCCAATGATCACGGAGACAACCTGATGCACCTATTCGGTGTAATTCACCTATTCGGGCCAGGGGTGAGCCCCGGTTTGACGGATCCGCTCAAAGGGAAGGTACCTCTCGGTCAGCATCGCCAACAAAGTTAGGTACGCTCAGGATACCTTTCTAACCAAAACTTGACAATTGTCGCAATCGGGTGCCACCATCAAGGCCAGAACGTGTCGCCGAGGAGGCGCGAGTGTCGACTGGCGGGAGCTCCGCTTTTGGGCCGTGTCGACCTCATGTACGTCGATTCTTCGGACAAACCCCCCTGTGCCGGCATGGTTATGGCCGAAGAGCTGTTTCATGGTGTCGGGATTGATTACCGGCGGGAGGATTTGCGCCATGACTCGTTCGTTCTTTCGTCGTCACCTCCCTGGTTCCGTCCGGCGGATCGGAAGCGGCTTCTCGGGAGATTCCAGGACCCCGGCCGACCCCGATCGTTACCGGGAGCAACTACTCCTCCTGGATATGGAGGGCCAGTTCGTCGCGGACGTCTATCACCAGGGTCGGGATCACCGCGGGCTGCTGGCGATGCCTCCTGCACTCAGCGGCGACGAGATGGACGAGGCGGGCTGGTGACGTGACGTCGGCGGAAGGGCATCAGACGACCGCCGGAGTCGCCGGGAGGAGGACCGATCACCCTCCGTATCGTCGCCGCCGGGCCGCAAAGCTCCGCAGGGCTCGCAGGAAGTCGATCTCCCTGAAGGCAGGCCAGTAGGCCTCGCAGAAGTACAGCTCCGAGTAGGCGCTCTGCCAGAGCAGGAAGTTGGAGAGGCGCAGCTCGCCGCTGGTGCGGATGACCAGGTCAGGATCCGGCAGCCCGGCGGTGTAGAGATGCCGGGCGATGTCCTCCGTGGTCACGGTCTCGGCCAGTTCGTCCAGGGAGGTGCCCGCCATCGCCTGTTCGTGGAGGAGGGCCCGGAGGGCGTCGATCACTTCCTGTCGACCGCCGTACCCGACGGCCAGGGTGACATGAGCCCCGGTCGTGCAGTCGCGGCTGGCCTCAACCGCCCGTTTCAACGCCGCGGCCGTACTGTCGGGCAGCAGATCCAGGGCGCCGGCGATGTGGACCTGCCAGGTCGGATCCCGGCTCAGGTTGACCGCCACCACCTGCTCGATCACCTGCATCAGATAGCTCACCTCGGCGTCACTGCGGTTGGCGAGATTTTCTGTGGAGCAGACGAACACCGTTACGTGCCTGATGTCCGCCTTCTGGCACCACTTGAGCACGTCCTGGACGTGGTCTGCGCCGTAGCGGTGGCCCACGCTCGGGTCCGCCAGGCCCATCTGCCGGGCCCAGCGCCGGTTGCCGTCCATGATGAGGCCGACGTGGTTGGGCATTGGACTGCCGGCGAGTTGACGGCGCAGCCGCCCGGCGTAGATCCGGTACGCGAGATCAAGGCCGAGCACCGGCTGATATCACCTCCGCACAGGCGCCATGGACGCCAAAACCCTACGTCTTGCGAACGACCTTAGCATTTGGGACGGGCGGATCGCCGTCACCCGGGTTGGGCGGAGGTACGCACGGTTCGTCGACTCCCCTTCGTTGACTTGTGTATCGGCGGGGGCGAAAGGCCGTTGCGGACGGCAGGGGTGGCGGCCCCGGCTCCGCGACGCCCGGCTGGAGGCGGCCTCACCGCGAGCCGGGCTCGCAGCCCGTCGAGAAGAATCTCGAAACCCCGTACGAAATAGTCCTCCGGGCTGACTCCGGGAGCCGTCTCGACCACCTCCGCCAGGGTGGGCCACAGGCGGCTCCGGTTGGCAGGCATGGAGACCGCCCCGGGCGGCGGAGTGAGACCCTGATACAGCCGCTGCTGCCCCAGTGAGTAGGCCCAGATCACCTCGAATGCGACCGCGGCGTCCTCGTGGTGAAATCCGGCGTCGGCCAATATCGCCATCACCCCGTCAGCCAGCCGCCGTTGATGGAATCCGGACGCGCCCACCGAAGCCTGACCCGGAACCGAGATGGCCTCCTGGAACGCGGCCCGCTCCAGTTCCCGGAGCCGGGTATCCCATGGGCCCGCTTCAGGGGGCGGAACCGGAACCTCGGCATACAACTCGTCGGCGACGAGCTCGAGCAGCGTTTGACGATTCGGAATGTGGCGGTAGGCGGCCATGGCCGAAACCCCGAGCTCGTGGGCCACCATGCGCATGCTGAGCGCGTCCAGTCCCACCCGCCTGGCGACGCGGCGGGCCGCTTCCACGATACTGCGACGATCAAGCGTCGCCGGACGGCTCATGCCATCCCCTCTGCGCCGACAGGTCGCTACAGGCTGTACAGGGTGACCGCGTTACCTCCGGCGATCTGCCGCTGCTGTTCGTCGCTGAGCGATTCGATGCCCTCGTAGAGCTCCTGGGTGGTGCCGGGGAACTTCGCGTCGGGATGGGGGTAGTCCGAAGCCCAGATGATCCGATCGGCACCGCAGAGCGGCGAGTTCGCGGTGAAGGCCAGGGTGGACTCATCGGCATCGAAGCTGATCCAGCACTGCCGGCGGAAGTATTCGGACGGGTCCATCTTGAGATCCGGGACATCGGGGCGGAACAGCGGCACGTGGGCGTGGTGGTCGAGCCGTTCCAGCCAGGGCACCAGCCACCCTCCGTTGGCTTCCAGGAAGATGAGACGCAGCGTCGGGAATCGTTCGCACACGCCCGCCGGAGATGAGAAACGCCATGGAGCTCATCATGTCGAACGGGTTTGACAGGGCCTGGCTGAAGTAGATGTTGTCGATGGCGATGCCGCCCGGCTGGTCCGGAGTTGGAAAAGCCCCGGCGCTCCTCCTCGTGGACCCGGTCGAAATGCATGCCGATGCACGCTCCCGGGAGGCGGGAGTCGAGGAACGGATGCAGGCCGAGGGGAAAGCCGGTGTCGCAGGCGGCTTCCCAGATGGGGTTGTAGACCGGATGGTTGAATGGCTTCCAATCGGCGGTGGGGTTGGGCCGGATGAACGCCGCGACCATGCCCGGGCAGCTTGGCGGCCCGGCGCAACTCGGCGGCGGCCGCCTCGATGTCCTGTTGAGGCAGCAGGGCGGCGCCAAACAGCCGGCCCTCCCCGTCCTGGGTGTGGTCGGAAAGCCAGTCGTTATACGCCCGGCATTGTGCGACCGCGTAATCGACGTCCTTGTAACACTGGATCCCGAGGAGCTGGGTCGGGTACAACACCGACATGTGGATGTCATCCGCAGCCATGTCGTCCAGGCGGGGCTTGGCGTTGTAGGCGGCCGGGCGGACCTCGGTGTAGCGCAACTCCCCATTCATGGCCCGCTGGCAGTCCTCCTCGCTCATGCCGGCCGTGCCGGAGACCGAGGCGTTGTTACCCGGTGAACGGACGCCGTCCCAGACCAGCCACTCCGTCCCGTCGGCGTCGGTGTCGATATGCCAGATGCGTTCCCGGAACTCGGGCGGCGCGTAATCGAGCATCGCGGTGGGATGCTCCAGAATGTGGCCATCGGAGTCCACGAAGGTCAAGTCATGCTTGGCGACCACAGATCCCCCTTGTGGTGTCGGCCTGCCGAAAGGTCAGGCAAGAATAAGATTACACTGTATACACGGTAGGCCAGTGGTAACGAGCCTGTCAAGAGGTGCGAGCGTCAGTCCGGGAAATTGACGACCCGCTTGTCCTTGAGGGCGACGGCGTCGTCGGTGGTGTAACCGAGCTCCTGCAGGATGGCCACCGTGTGTTGCCCGAGTACAGGGGGCGGTCCGGCGATGCGCCCCGGGGTCGCCGACAGCTCGAGGAGGGTGCCGATCTGGTGGAGACGGCCGACCTCTGGGTGGTCGTAGGCGACCACCCACCCCTGCTCGATGGCTTCGGGATCGTCGAAGATGTCAGCCGCGAAGGTGGGGCGGGAGATCTCGGCGGGAACGCCGGCGCCATCGAGCCGCTCGATCCACTCCTCGGCGGTCGCACCCTTGAAGGCATCATCCATCGAGCCGGAGCCCAGCAGGGCTGCCAGGCGGGACCGTTCCTCCTCGGTCACACACGCCACGGTAATCCAGCCATCCGCCGTCTCATACAGTCGGTACCAATCGCTCACGCCGCGCTGGTCGACGTCCAGGACGGCGCGGGGGGCCGGTCCATCGGGGCGCAGGTACAGATCCGAGTTGATCGTCATCCCGCCATTGACGATGCAGGTCTCCACCTTCTGGCCTATACCTGTGCGGTCCCGGTGGTAGAGCGCCTGCAACACACCGAGCAGGGAATGCATGGCGTTGACTGCGTCGCACTGGCCGTAGCGATGCCACATGGGCGGGTTGCCGTGTTCGCTGCCGCCGCCGTGATATTCGGCGCCTCCGAGCGCCTGACCGAACTGATCCCATCCCGGCCAGCTGGCGTTCGGACCCGTCGATCCCCAGCCGGTCGTGTGGCAGTAGATGATCGACGGGTTGAGCCGCTTCGCAGTCTCGTAGTCGTACTTGAGGCGCTCGGCCACGCCCGGGCGAAGATTGTGATGGATGATGTCCGTTCGGCGGATGAGCTGGTGGATGATCTCGCTGCCTTCGTCGGTTTTGAGATCGATCGCGAGCGATCGCTTGCCCCGCTGGCAGCCGAAAAACGACGATCCCCGGCCCATGGTGCGGGCATCGGTCCAGGGCTCCTCGATCTTGATCACGTTGGCGCCCAGGTCGCTCATCATCTGCGGGGCGAACGGACCAGCCAGGTTGGCTCCGAAGTCGAGCACCTCGATGCCCTCGAGCGCCATCATCATCGGACGGCCTCCAGGTCAGCGAGCACCTCGTCGGTGTGCTCGCCCAACCGGGGCTGCGGTCCCTGGACGCGGGACGTGGTCTTCTCGAGCCGGTAGGGAATCCCGATCATCCGAATAGGGCCCTCTTCGGGATCGTCGACCTCGACGACCATGCCGTTGTGAACCAGCTGGGGAGTCTCATAGGCGTCGGGCGCGGGCTGGACCGGCACGACCGGGACACCCGCGGGTTGGAGCAAGGACAGGAGCTTTTCCCGGGGGAGCCGCTTGAACGCCTGCTCGATGTGGACGCGGCGCTGGTTGCGCTCCTCGACTGACGGCCGCTGACCGGGGATGTCACGGCCCTCGGGCGCCACCTCCAGCAGGTCATACATGACGTGATTCGAATCTCGAACCACCATGAGGTGCACCCAGAGCCCGTCGGCGCATTCGAACACCGTGCCCCGGGCCTGGTACGGAACGGTGGCGAAATTGGGTGGCTCGAACTCGGCCCGGTAGCGGATCTGTGAAGCCCACATCAGGGCGCCCTGGGCCAACGAGGTTTCGACCCACTGCCCTTCTCCGGTCATTTCGCGCCCGTGCAGAGCGGCGCTGATGCCGGCGCCGGCCAGGAGCATGGCTCCGTAGCTCGGCAGGGGCACATAGAGAAATACCGGACCGTCGACGTAGGACCCGTCCGGGTTGCGGCGGTAGCTCGGCTGCTCGAAATGCATGCCCAAACGGGCTTGAACCAGGGCGTCGTACGCGGGCCGGTCCCGGGATGGGCCGTGACGGCCGTAGCCGGTGATCGAGCAGTAGATCAGGCGCGGGTTGATGGCGTGCAGGGCGTCGTAGCTCAGACCCAGCCGGTCCATGGTGCCGGGGCGGAAGCTCTCCAGCAACACGTCGGCAGTCAGTACCAGCCGTTCGAAGGCGTCCCGGCTGCCGGCGTCCTTCAGGTCCAGGATCAGGCTCTTCTTGCCCCGGTTCCAGACCCGGGAGGCCGACAGGGTCCGGGTCGGGTCGCCGCCGGGTGGTTCCACTTTGATGACCTCGGCTCCCTGGTCAGAGAGATAGGCGCCCGCCAGGGACCCGGCGAGCCCCCGGGCCAGATCCAGCACCCGCACACCCTCCAGCACTCCGGCCATACGCGCTCCTCCCCGTCGACAGCCGGCACGAGCATACCGGGACCGGGTCCTTCCGTCCGCCGGGTACCCTTGTCCCCCGTCAAATAGAGTGCTATTTTCAGAAAAACCGTCTCCTAATACGCTCAGGGGGTCCTGCCGTGACCGTGACCGAGAAGCCGTCGCTCCGCTACATCGACTCCGACGGGCATATCCTCGAACCTCCGACCGGGATGCTCGAGTTTGCCCCGTCGGCGTACCGGGACCGGATATGGCACGTCGAGACCGACCCGGACGGTGAGGAGTGGTTCGTCTACAACGGCAACCGCACACCGGCGGGGGGTCTGGCCGGCACGGCCGGATTCAGCGACCAGGACGTGGACAAGGTCCGCAATCGGGAGATCAGCTACACCGAGACCCGGCCGTCCGGGTGGACAGCCGAACTCCGGCTCCGGGACATGGATATGGACGGCATCGAGCTGTCCGTCCTCTACCCGACGTTCATGCTGGGGCTGCAGAGCGTCAAGGACGTGGATTTCGGGCGGGTCCAGGCCCGCGCCTACAACGAGTGGTGCTCGGCGCACCTGGCCGAGGGCAACGGCCGCCTCTTTGGTGGGGGCGCACTGCCGCCCATGCATGAGGCCGATGACGTCCAGGCCGTCGCCGACGAGATCCGCCACGTAGCCTCGCTTCCGGGCATGGTCTCGGTCTTTATGCGACCGAACCCCGCCGTCGACTGGCGGCAGTTCAACGATCCGGTGTACGACCCCATCTGGTCGGCTGCCGCCGACACCGGTCTGCCCATCGGATTCCATCCTTTCCTGGCTCCTGACCTGCCGGGGGCGTGTGCCGGTTTGAAGCTGGCCCGGATGCGCAATGACGACGGCAGCTACGTGTCGCTCGACGAGTTCGACAAGGCCGCAGCCGAAGCGCGAACCAGTTTTATCCCGAACATCTACTTCACCCAGGCGATCGCCAACCCGGTCGACGTGATGAGCGCCATCTGCTTCATCGTCTCCGGTGGTGTCGCGGAGCGGTTCCCGGGGGCCAAGTTCATGTTCCTGGAGGCCAACGGCGGATGGCTGGTGCCCTGGCTGGAGCGCCTCGACCATCACGCCCGCAAGTTCAGCTGGGACGTGCCGTGGCTGAAGATGCTGCCTTCGGAGTACTTCCGCCGCCAGTGCTGGATCAGCTTCGATCCGGACGAGAGCATGCTGGCCTTTACGGCCAACTCGCCGCTGTGCGGCGCCGACCGCATCATCTGGGCATCCGATTATCCCCATCCCGACGCCAAGTTCCCTGGCGTGACGGAGGAGCTGACAGAGGCCCTCGAGGGATTGGGATACGAGCAGCAGCGCGCCATCACGAGCGAGAGCGCCCTGGCCCTGTACAGCATCGGCTGAGCCCCGCTGTCCCCCGGGGCGAGGCGGGGCCGATGGACGGGTAACATCCGTCGCCGGCTCCCGCCCGGGTGATCCACGCCAGCTGTCCGGCCGGGCCAGTCGCCTCACGCTACCAGGGGGAGGATTCGAATGCCTGCAACGAACTCGGCGCTGTCCGGACGGCGCGTCCTGGTGGTGGGGTCCTCGGCGGGGATCGGGCGTGTCGTCGGCCTGCACCTGGGCACGCTCGGAGCCCACGTCGCCTTTGCGGCTCGACGCGGCGAACTCTGCCAGGAAGTGGCCAGGTCCGCACCTGGCCAGGCCATAGGACTGACGTGCGATGTGACGGATCCCGACATGTGCGAGGCGGTCGTGCAGGAGACGGTCGACCGGCTTGGAGGCCTTGACGACGTGGTCTACGCCACCGGCTTGATTGCCATCGTGGCGCTGGCCGACGCCGATGCAGGCTGGTGGCGGCGGGCCTTCGAGACCAACGTCATGGGCGCCTCGCTCGTCACCCGGGCCGCCCTCCCGTACCTGCAACGCTCGAACGGGACGGCCGTGTACCTGTCATCGGTGTCGAGTTATGCGGGACCGTGGCCGGGTCTCGGCGTGTACACCTCGACCAAGGCGGCCCTCAACCGGATGGTAGAGACGTGGCGGGCCGAGTACCCCGAACTGGGGTTCGCTCGCATCAACGTCGGGCCCACCGCCCGGGGAGCAACCACGGCCGAGGCGGACGCGGGCGCCACTCCTCACCGGAGCCGCTGGGCGGACATGGGGTTGGTCTCGGGGGCTCAAGCGGAGCCGGAATCCATCGCCCGGGCGGTGGCGCTGATTTTGGCGGATCCGGCCCGGGTGTGGGATGTGACCGTGCAACCCCGCGATGGCGCCCTGCCGTGGTTCAGCCCATGACGGGGGAGGGGGCCGCCCCGAGCCCCACTCTCAGTCCCTGTCCCGGTCCCAGTCCCAGTCCCAGCCCCGGTCCCGGAACTCAGGCGCGACCCGCGCTCTCGTAGCGCGCCCGCCACTCGTGCTTCGAGCGGATGGTGGTGTCGACGTCGGGCGACCGCCGGCGCAGCCCCCCGACGGTGGCCTCCGGGCGGGGGATGTGCCGGAAGGGATCCCAGTCGAAGAACCGGCAGGTGTTCTCCCAGGTGATCTTGTTGATCTCCTCATCGTCGCAGCCCGCCTCGATCAGCTCCGCGTGCACGAACTCCGGGGCGGCGGGGAAGATCGAGTCGGAATGGGGGTAGTCGCACTCCCAGGCGATGATGTCGATGCCGATGTCGTCGCGCACCTTCAGGGCGGTCGGGTCGGTGACGTAGCAGGCCAGCGAGTGATCCCGGAAGATGTCGCTCGGCAGCTTGTCGCCGAAGTCGTGGCCCAGCCAGCGCTGGTTGAGGTAGTGCCGGTCGCAGCGGTTGAGGTAGAACGGGATCCACCCGATGCCGGCCTCGGACCAGGCCACCTTGAGATCCGGGTAGTCCCGGAAGGCCGGCCCCCACAGGAGGTCCTGGGCGGCCAGGGCCGAAACCTGGGTGGCCAGGATGATCAGGTTGTCGATCGGTGCATCCGGGGATGAGTTGATGGCCGCGAACCCCTGCCCGATGTGCAGGCACATCACCACCTGCTCCTCGGAGGCGGCCCGGAAGAACGGGTCCCAGTAGTCGACGTTGTGATAGCTCGGCAGGCCCTGGATGTGCGGCAGCTCCGGCATGGTGATGGCATGGCAGCCCTTGGCGGCCACCCGCCGGACCTCGGCTGCCAGCGCCTCGGGATCCCACACCGGAGGGATGGCGAGGGGGATGAACCGCCCGGGATGTGAGGCCGCCCACTCGTCGATGTGCCAGTCGTTGTAGGCCTGGGTCATCACCAGCGCCAGCTCCTTGTCCTCGGACCGCTGGAAGAAGCCGCCGCTGAACCCGACGAAGGACGGAAAGCACATCGACGCCAGGATCCCGTTGTGGTTCATGTCCCGCACCCGCTCGTTGACGTCGTAGGCACCGGGGCGCATCTCGGCGTAGGTGGTGGGATCCATGCCCCAGTCCTCCTTGGGCCAGCCCACCACCGCGTTGAGGCTGCCCGAGCCGCTCTCGACGCCCTGGAACACCCACCGCTCGATGCCCTGGTCGTTGACGACGCTGTGGGGCGCCTGGTCCCTCCACCGATCCGGAACGTGCCCGTCGAACATGTCACGGGGTTCGATGACGTGATCATCGATGCTGACCAGAACCATGTCGGCGACATTCATGTTGATTCTCCTTTCAACGCGTGACCGCGTTCAGCCGGTCCGAACCGGAAGCCGCTCCCAGCCCCGGACGGTCGTGGTGTGGGCCTGCACGGCGTTGTCCCAGTCGACTTCCCAGGTCGGGAAGCGCTGCAGGACCTCGTCGAGGGCCACCCGTCCTTCCAGGCGGGCCAGGGCGGCGCCCAGGCAGAAATGGATCCCGTAGCCGAAGGTGACGTGATGGTCGATTTTGCGGTGGATGTCGAAGCGATCCGGGTCGGGGAACCGTCGCTCGTCCCGGTTGGCTGCTCCGGTCAGCAGCGACATGATGGATCCCTCCGGGACCACCTGCCCGTAGTGGGTCACGTCCCTGGTCACATACCGCGATTGGATCGGTGAGGGGGCTTCGAAGCGCAGCAGCTCCTCGATGGCGCCGGGAATGAGGCTGCGGTCCTCGACCAGCTCCTGCCGTTGGTCCGGGTGGTCGGCGAGGACCTTGCCGGTCCAGCCGATGAGGCGGGTGGTTGTCTCGTTGCCGGCCGCGGCCAGCAACCCCACGTACATGAGGATCTCCGGGCGGGTCAGCCGGCGGGTGGTCCCGGACTCATCCTCGTACTCGGCGCTGAGAAGGGCCGTCATCAGGTCGTCGGAGGGGTGGTCGGCGCGCCAATCCACGTAATCCTCGAACCCCTCGCCGAAGGTGATCCCGTAGGACTGGTCGCGATCCGGCATGGTTCCGTCGGCCATCTTGAAGCCCTCGTCGATCCGGTCGCGGATGGCTTCCTGATCCTCTTCGGGGATACCGAGCAGCATCCCGATCGTCCGCATCGGCATCTGGGCGCCCAGGTCCCGGACGAAGTCGAACCCGCCGGATTCCACCAGGGGGTCGAGGCTGCGGGCGCAGAAGGCGCGCACCTTGGGCTCGATCTCGTTCATCCGACGGGGCGTGAAGACTCTGGCCAGGAGGGAGCGGTGACGATCGTGGGCCGGAGGGTCCTCGAACAGGATGTTGCCCGGGGGAATCTCGACACCGTTGCGGATGATCTCCAGGACCGAGCCCTTCCCCGAGATGTAGGTGCGCCAGTCAACCGAGGCCCGTTCCACGTCCTCGAACCGGCTCAGAGCGTAGAAGTCGTAGCGCTCGTTGTAATACAGGGGCGCCTCGTCCCGGAGCCGCTTCCAGACCGGGTACGGGTCGGTGTCGATCTCCCAGTCATAGGGGTCGTAATACACCCTGTCGTGTGTCAATGACACTGGTTCCTCCCCGGAGCACGCGACGGCCCACGTTCGGCTACCATCTAAAATAGCCGCCGATTTCGATGGTCGCAACCCGTGGTCGGGATGCCGCCGGTCGCGCCGGGCCGCCCTCCGGTACCCTCGCGGTCGTGACCGACACCACCGGCGAAGCACTGCCGATGAAAGCATCGTTGAGCATCGCCGCCGAGTTTCGGTCTCGAATCGCTCGCGGGGATTTCCGCGCCGGGGAGCCGCTGCCGGTGGAGAGCGATCTGATGGACGAGCTGGGCGTGTCGAAAGGGGTGGTCCGCGAGGCCCTGCGGATCCTCGAGACGGAGGGGTTGGTGGAAGTGCGGCGGGGTCTGGGAGGCGGTCCCCGGGTGCGTCATCCATCCATTTCTCAGGCCGCCCAGGCCATCGGCATCTACCTGCAGATCGGCGACGTGCACGTTACCGACGTGTGGGAAACCCGAGATCGGGTAATCGCCGGGGCGGTCGAGCGGCTGGCCCGCGAACGGGGCGGCACCGACCTGGCGCCCCTGGAGGCCAGCGTGGCCCGACTGGCCGCGGTCGTCGGCGATCTGGACGCCTACTACCCCCAGCTGGTCGACGCCGGCGAAAAAGCCGTGCTGGCCGCTGGCAGCGTTACCGAGCACGTGATCGTGCTGTCGCTGCGCCACATCATCGCGGCCGAACTGGAAGCGGCCACCCGGGCGGTAGTCGATATCGAGCCCGCGGTGGCCGCCGAAACCACGGTGACGGCCGCCTGGAACAAGGCCATGGTCCACATCCGGGCCGGGCGCCCGCAAGCCGCTCGCCGCGCCTACCAGGAGCAAGCGGACATGGTGCGGATAGGCCTGTGGGACCGGATGAAGGACGCCACCGTCGGCGACCTCATCGCAACCAATGGCGACGGGGACAAAAACCGGGCTGCCAATCGTCGGAAATAAGGCCGTCGTCGCAAATGAGCCGGCCGTTGGCCCGGGACGCATCCCGGACTGGTCGCACCCAGCAGCCCGGGATGGCTTGGTGCCCCAACACCGGGTTGTGGTAACCATGAGACGGCAAGACGGGCACAGCAAGGGATGGGAATGGGAGTGAGGGAGGAGCCGATGACTGGTCGCTTGGAAGGAAAAGTCACCCTGGTGACCGGGGCCGGGCGAGGGCAGGGCCGGGCCCATGCGGTTCGCCAGGCGGAGGAGGGGGCCGACATCATCGCCGTGGACATCTGCCGCCAGATCGAATCCAACCCTTATCCCCTCTCCAGCGCCGAGGACCTCGCCGAGACCGAGCGCCAGATCAAGGAGCTGGGGCGTCAGGTGGTGGCAGTCCAGGCCGATGTCCGCGAGCGCACCGAGCTGCGCGACGCCCTGGACAGCGGCCTGCGGGCCCTGGGGCGGCTCGACACCGTGGTGGCCAACGCCGGCATTCTGCCGATGGCCATGGGCGACCCCGATCCCATGGATTTCGTGGATGCCGTCGACGTCGACCTGGTCGGCGTCATGAACGCAGTGGCGGTGGCGCTGCCTCATATCTCCGATGCCGGATCGATCATCATCACCGGATCGACCGCCGGGATGATGCCCAATACCACCGACAACCCGGTGATGGGTCCCGGCAGCGCCGGCTACGGATGGGCCAAGCGGACGCTCATCAGCTACACCGAGCAGATGGCCCTGCATCTGGCCCCCCGGTTTATCCGGGTGAATGCCATCCATCCCACCAACTGCAACACCCACCTGCTCCACAACGAGGGGCTCTACTCCGTGTTCCGACCCGATCTCGAGCACCCCACGCGCGAAGATGCCCTGCCGGGTTTCACGTATTTCCAGGCCATGCCGATCCCGTACGTGGAGCCGCTCGACATCGCCAACCTCGGCGTCTTCTTGGCTTCGGACGAGTCGCGCTACATCACCGGTCAGCAGATCCGCGTCGACGCCGGATCCCTGCTGAAGTTCCCGAACGGACCGGTGGGCTGACGTGGCCGATATCGAGCAGGAACAACGTGGGGCGGTCCGGATCCTTCGGATCAACCGCCCGGAGGCGAGGAACTCTTTGAACCCGGCGGTCATCACCGGAATCGGTGTCGGACTGCAGGAGGCGGACGACGATCCCGGGGTCGGGGCCGTGATCATCACGGGGACGGGGGACCGGGCTTTCTGCGCCGGCATGGATCTCCGTGGCTTCGCCACCACCGGCGGCACCCGCAGCGAATCCGAACAGGCCGGGGCCGCGGGCTACCAGCGCTTTATCCGTGAGGGGACGGTAAAGCCGGTCATCGCCGCCGCCAACGGTACCGCCGTGGCCGGGGGCTTCGAGCTCCTCCTGGCGTGCGACATGGCGGTGGCCGCCGCCAACGCCCAGTTCGGACTGCCTGAGGTGAAGCGGGCCCTGTTTCCCGCCGGGGGTGGCATCTTCCTCAGCCGGAAGATTCCCCCGGCCATCGCCCTGGAGTTGATGCTGACCGGCGACTATATGGATGCCGACCGGGCCTACACGTTGGGGTTGATCAATCGGGTGGTGCCCACGGACCAGGTTATGGACGAGGCGGTGGCCCTGGCCGAACGGATCACCGTCAACGGACCGTTGGCGATCAGGGCCATCAAACGACTGGCGCGGGCCGCCACCACCCTCCCTCCCGCGGAAGCGTGGGCGCTGCAGACCGAAGCTCACCCCCAGGTGTTCGGCAGCGCCGATGCCAAGGAGGGGGCGACGGCTTTCATCGAGAAGCGCCCTCCGGTGTGGCAAGGTCGGTGACGCCGGCGGCCAGCCGGTTGTAGGCGTACCAGCCGATTGTGGGAAGTAGTGGTCCACATCGGGCCTACTGGTGCACACAATCGCATCCGGTCCCGCTCGATATCGAAGCGGCCGGGCCACCGCTTCCCCACCCGGCGCCAGAGTGCCGGGCCACGCCTGCCCGATGCGGCGCTAGCTGGCGGGAGGGAACTGTTGGCTGATGACCATGCGAAAGCGGCTGGCCTCACCTCGGGCAGGACGGACCTGGACCTGCCGCCGCCGTCCCGGCCCCTTCACCAGGTGCGTATCTGCGACCTGAGCGGCCAGCTGGCCGCGGCGGGGGCCGGTATGGAACTGCGGCTACGACGACCATTCCGTCCCCCCGGTCCGGGGCGGGGGCAACCAGCCCTTCCATATGGGCAGCACCTTTGCGTCATGGGAGCCCTCACCGCGCTGCTCGCCCGGGAGCATCTCGGTCGCGGGCAGCACGTCGATGTGAGCATGCACGCGGCGGCCAACGTCACGACGGAGAGCGGGTCCTTTGACTGGCTGGTGCGAAGAAACACGGTCCAGCGGCAGACCGGCCGGCACGCCATGAGCGTCCCAACCATGGAGACCCAGGTGCTCGCCGCCGATGGGCGGTATGTCTGTACCGGCTTTCCCCCGCACGAGGCCAAGGACTACCAGGCCATCCTCGACTGGCTCGATGAGCTCGGGCTCCGCGCTGAGTTCCCGGACTGGGTTCTGCTCCAGCTCGGTGTTGATCGCGGCGGTGTCGATCACCGAACCTTCGCGAGCGACGCGGAGGCCACCGCCATCTTTGCCGCCGGCCGCGAAGGCCTTTGCTTTCTCGCCTCCCGCCTCGGGGCCCATGAGTTCTTCCTGGGCGCCCAGCAACGGGACTTTCAGTGCGGCATCGTGTACGCCCCAGAGGAGGCCTTCACCGACCCGCATTTTGCCGCCCGGCAGTTTCCGGCCCTGGTTCGGCACCCTGAGCTGGGTCGCGACATCGCCTACCCGGGCGCCCCGTTCCGGTCGAGCACGGAGGGATGGCGCATCCGCCGGCGCCCCCGCGGGTCGGAGGGCACACGGACGAGGTGCTGCCGCCGGGCGCCGGGGGCTAGCGTTCCCCGTCGGTCCGGCTCCGGCTGACGGCTGGCCGCAGGCCGCTATGCTCACGTCGGGCTGACCTGGTGCCAGAGGCCGGCCGACGGAAGCCTTGTACGGGAGGGAATGCGATGAGCTGGGATTTCTCGACGGAGCCCGAGTTCCAGGAAAAGCTCGACTGGATGGATCGTTTCGTTCGCGAGGAGATCGAGCCCTTCGACGTCCTGGACGTCTACGCCTACACCCAGCCCACCGGTGCCTTCAAGCGGCTCGTCGACAGTTTGAAGCAGGAGGTTCGGGATCACGAGTTGTGGGCATGCCACCTGGATCCCGACCTGGGGGGCCAGGGCTACGGCCAGCTGAAGCTGGCGTTGATGAACGAAATCCTGGGCCGCTCCTCGTGGGCGCCCATCGTCTTCGGGTGTGCTGCGCCCGATACAGGGAACGCGGAAATCATCGCCGCCTACGGCACTGACGAGCAGAAGGCCACCTGGCTCCAGCCATTGCTCGAGGGCGAGGTGTTCTCGTCGTATTCGATGACCGAGCCGCACGGCGGCGCCGACCCGACCACGTTCCGCACCCGAGCGGTCCGGGACGGGGACGAGTGGGTGATCAACGGCGAGAAGTTCTTTTCGTCCAACCTGCGCTCCGCCAGCTTCCTCATCGTCATGTGCGTGACGAATCCCGACGTCAGCGCCTACCGGGGAATGTCGATGATCCTGGTTCCCTCGGACACCGCCGGGATACGCGTCCTTCACGACATCGGGACGGCCGGGGAGGCCTTCGGACAGGGTCACCATGCCCATGTGCGTTACGAGAGCGTGCGCGTCCCCTACGACAACCTTCTGGGCCCGGAGGGCGGGGCCTTCGAGGTCGCCCAGCGGCGACTGGGTGGCGGCCGCATTCACCATGCCATGCGCTCGGTGGCAGGTGCCAAGCGATACTTCGACATGATGTGCGAGCGGGCCATCAGCCGGTCCACCAAAGGAACGTTGCTCGCCGAAAAGCAGATGGTCCAGGAACAGATCGCCGATTCCTGGATTGGCATCCAGCAGTTCCGTCTCCTCGTCTTGTACACGGCCTGGTTGATCGACCAGAGCTCGGCCCGGGAGGCCCGCCAATACGTGGCGGCCTGCAAGGTGCGAGCCGCCGAGCTGCTCACCGACCTCCACCTGAAGTCGATGCACCTTCACGGCGCCCTCGGCGTTTCGAATCTCATGCCGTTCGCCGGAACCGTCGGCGCCATGGGGATCGTGGACGGCCCGACTGAGGTCCACAAGGTGACCGTCGCCACCCAGGCCCTCAAGCAATACCGTCCTTCGTCTGATATGTGGCCATCGCTGTTCCGGCCACGCGTGCTACTCAACCACCGGCGTCAGTTTGATGACCTGACGGCCCGGCGCATCCCGGATGCAGACGGCCGGGCCGAGGTCAACGCCATCGTCCAGGCGGGACCCGCCAATGACGAAGCAGTCAAGCGCTTCGAGGAATACCTCGACGCCACCGCGAACTACTCAGCGCGGCATCGATAAGGGGGACGGGCCCCTTGGTCGGGGACTACTGGCCTCGACGCTCGACAAAGGCCCGGGCCCGGGCCGCGAATTCGGGGCCGGCCACCAGCCGCAAATGGCGCTCCGACTCGAGGTCGATGAAGTCGGCGAAGGACGTTCGTTCCGCGGCCACCAGGTGGGCCTTGATCCACCTGAGGGCTGTCGGCGACGCCTCAGCCAATCGATCGACAATGGCTGCCACCTCACCACGGAACACGTCCTGGGGGTGCACGGCGGACACCAACCCGATCCGGAGGGCCTCGTCGGCATCGAATTTGCCGGTGAGGAAGAACAGCTCGCGGGCTTTGGCTCCACCCACGATGCGTGACAGCGACCAGGGAACCCCCATGTCACCGGCCACTCCGACATCGAGGAAGGCGGTGTTAAAACGGGCTCCCGCCGCGGCCAGGCGCAGGTCGCAGCCGCACGCCCAGCCCAGGCCGGCCCCGGCGCAGGATCCGTTGATGGCGGCCACCGTCACCTGAGGCATCTCGTGCAGCAGGACCGGTGTGCGAAGCAGGCGCACGTCAACCGTCTGGCGTTCCGCCTCCCCGGCGCCGGCTTCTCCATCGGGGGCCGGGGTTCGGTCCAGGCCGGCCCCAGGACAGAAGAAGCGGTCGCCGGCGCCGGTCAACTCGACGATGCGCAGATCGTCGCGCTGGGAAATCTCGCTCAACAGCCGGTGAACGCTCCGCACCATGGGGATGCTCATGGCGTTGCGGGCCTGCGGACGGTCGAGGACGATCCGGGCGACGGGGCCGATTTCCTCGTAGCGGACGTCCTCCATGACGCTCATGGGTGTCAGGCCTGGTAAATCTTGGGAAAGGCCTCGATGAACTCCAGCGAGGCCTTTGACGAACCAGATGGCCCCTCCACCAGGATCCAGTTGGCGCCCGCCTGCTCCAGGGCCGACAGGCCCTCACGGTGGCGGTCCGTTTCGGTCTCAGGCTGCCAGATGGCGTGATCGCGATACGACAGGGCGATGTCGAGTGTGTCACCCCGGGACCCGGCCATGTCCTTGAGGTCGCGGACCTTGGCAGCCACGTCCTCCAGCGTCGCCAGATAGGCGGTGCGGGCCGTGGTGGCCAGTTGCGGACCGCCCATGAGCGGCATCCAGCCCTGGGCCTTGGTGGCAACCCGCTGCAGCGTCAAGCGAGAGTTGCCCCCGACCCATATCGGGATGGGATCCTGGATTGGCTTGGGGCGAGCCATGACGTCACGAGCCCCGAAGTGGCGGCCCTGGTAGGAGAAGGGTTCGCCCTTCCAGTGCAGCGGCATGACATCGAGGGCCTCATCGAAGAGCTCGTTCCGCTCGTCGAAATCGACCCCGAGAGCAAAGAATTCGGACTTCAAGTAGCCAGTCCCGCTACCGAGTATCAGTCGTCCTTTGGAGAGCAGGTCGACGGAGGCGGCCGACTTGGCGAGCAGCAAGGGATTGCGGTACGGAACTACAGCCAGGTAGGTGAGGAGGCGGATTCGGCTCGTCACCGCGGCGGCGTGCGACAGCCCGATTAGCGGATCGATGCTCTGATGGCCGCCTGAGGCCAGCCAGCGGGCGCTCGGGGCCGGGTGTTCGGTGAAGGCGAAGCCGTCCCAGCCGGCAGCCTCCACTGCCACCGCCAGCTCCGCTACGTCCCCGGTGTCGAGCATGTTGACGTCTGTGCCCTGGACCTCCGGGTATTGATAGATGTACCGCATCACACCTGTCCTTTCGCGGATATCGACGGGCCTGCATCACGGCCCCCCTCTGGGTGCCGCCCATGTCAGGGCACGATAGCGGCCAAAGCGCCGGCTCGGCAGCGTGGCTCCCGGGCCGGCCCACTAGGTTGAGGGGCGTGGTGAACGGTGCCGCAGGGCACACCGCGATTGGATTGATGGGTCCGGCCACCCGGCACCCGCCGCACTCTGTGAGTGAGGACGGTGGGCGGTGATCCATGTGCGTGTGGTCAGCCGGCCCGATGTGACCAGTCAGCTCGTGCCGGTTCTGATGTCGGATTCGGGGGTCACGAATCTGATTGTCATGGCGGGGTCGGTCCGAAACCCTGATGGGGACGCGATTCAGTTCGATGTGGCCCGGGGGAGGGCCAATGAGGTCCTCGCCCGCTTGCGCCAATTGGGCGTGGACGAGCAGGGGTCGATCGCCGTGGAGCCGGTGACCACATTGATCTCCGCCGCCTCGGTCCGGACTGAGGTGCGCCGGTTCCGGTTCGACGAGTTTGCCCCCGTGTGGGAAGAGGTCGAGGCCCGTATCCGTGGGGACGGACGCTTCCCGCCCAGCTGGTATGCCCTGCTCGTCATCGCCAGCCTTATTGCCGCGGTCGGGTTGCTCACCAACTCCCAGATCCTCATCGTCGGCGCCATGGTGGTCGGGCCCGAGTACGGCGCCATCGTGGCTCTGGCCTTCGGGGCGGTCCGGCGCGACGCCGGTCTCGCCATCAGAAGCGGCGAAGCCCTGGCGGCCGGCTTCCTCATGGCGGTCGTAGCTGCCCTGTTGCTGGGCCTGGTCATCCGGGCGGCGGGGCTGGAACCGGACGCCTTTGCGCTTGGAATCCGTCCGGTCAGCCACCTGATCAACACCCCCGATTGGTACTCGGTGATCGTGGCCGTGCTGGCGGGAATCGTCGGCGTGATCTCCCTGACCGAAGCCAGGGCGAGCACCTTGATCGGGGTGTTTATCTCGGTGACCACCATTCCCGCCGCGGCCGATGCGGGCGTGTCGCTGGCCTTCGGCAGCGGTCAGGAGGCGCTCGGATCCATCGAGCAGCTGCTGCTGAACATCTTTCTCCTGGGCGCGGTGGCGGCCATCGGCATCCCGGCCCAACGGGCTCTCTGGAGCCGGATGACCCGGCCCCGCCAGGCCCCGACGCCCGGCTGAATCGGGCCGGTCTTCGCCGCGATCGCATGGCCGTCGCCCGCAACCCCGGGGCCCGGAGCCGGGTACGGTGTCGCATCATGGCGACCCTGGATGATGTGGGCCGCCTGGCCACGGCGCTGCCGGACGTCAGCGAGGGAGAACGCCACGGCAACCTCACCTGGTTTGTGGCGGGCAAGGCCTTCGCCTGGGAGCGGCCGTTCAGCAAAGCGGATATCCGGCGGTTCGGTGAGGCCGTTCCGCCCGAGGGGCCGATTCTCGCCGTTCGGGTTGCCGACCTCAACGAAAAGGAAGCCATCCTGGCGGGATCGTCCCCGGCGGTCTTCACCATCCCGCATTTCGACGGCTACTCGGCGGTACTCATTGAGCTCAAGCGGGTCACCAAGAAGGCCCTGCGGGATGCCATCGTCGACGCCTGGCTCGCCTGTGCACCCCGGCAGCTGGCCGCCGCCTACGCCAGTCGGCCGGAGGGCAAGTCCTGAGCGCCGGGACCCGGTCCGGTGAAGCGTGGCCTCAGGGCCGGCCCTCAGGGCGGCAGATGACGGTCGCGATCGACACCAACCGGTCGTCGCTCCCGGCGTCGGTGATGGGGACCCGGACGACGGGGCGGAGGTCGTCGTCGCCCAGCACTTCGGGGCGGGCCGCGGCGGGCCCGACCTTGAGCGCGCTCAGGTACCGGACCTGGATGTCCCACGCCGAATAGTCGCCGCGATCGGCGAGGGCCCGCTCCGCGGCTATCTCGGCCATGGTCGCCTGGGCGCCGCCCTGAATGGTGCCGACGACGCCATTGCGGACGGCCCCATGCGGTTCCAGCTCCACGGCGCCGCCATCGAGCAGCCGCAGGCGCAGCAGGTCGTCGAAGCTGGCGGACGGGAGCGGCAGGTCCGCTTTCCGCCACCGCAGCGACGGTTCGAAGCCCGAGCGATCCACGATGCGCTGGTGCATGAAGCTGAACTCGCTGCGCGCCACCAGCTCCGAGCTGCCGGGTGTCCGCATCAGGACCTCGCCGGTCCACAGCCGGCGCCCGACCTTGAGCGGTCGGGCCTCCATCAGGATCTCGCCTTCCGAGGGCGCCCTGGTCAGGAGCTGAAAGCGCAGGTCGACGGTAGGAGTGAGGGCCCCGGTGGGTGGGCTCCCACCGACGATGTCCGCCATCGTGAACAACAACCCCAGCCGCGGACGTTGCGTCCCGGTCGCCCACATCTCGGGACGGATGGTGGCCCGGCCCCACGTCCGGCCATCCCCGTGCCACATCTCCAGGCCGAGGAAGGCCACGAAATGCTCCGCATCGGCCTCATCGGCGTCGCTTGTCCCGGCTTGGCCCGCCCCGGCTCGGCCCGCCCCGGCTGGGCCAGCCCCGGCGCGGCCCGGGCGATCCTCGCCGCCGTCCTGGACGTCCTCTCCGTTGTCGGCGCTCTCCACGGCCGAAACCCTAAGCGCGCCACGTCGCCCGGCACGAAGCGACGGCGCCGACCGGGGGCTCTAGCCAACGAAGGCGTGAGCCCATAGTGTTTTGCCACGAGACGCCAGCGAAGGAGGCCGAGCCGTGAAGAGGAGCGAGCGAACGGTTACCAAGCACCATGTCTCGGTCCTCCTTGACCAGCTCGGTCGTACCCCTCAAGAGGTGGCCAGGTCCCTGCGCCAGGCTGGCGTGCGGGGGGACCCCTTCATGGGCTCCCGCTGCCCCATCGCCCGGTACCTGCACGCCGTCGTCGGGGTAGAGCCGGGGGTCGGCAAGGTCAAGATCGGCCTGTGCCGGGCCGTGATCAACGCGCCCCGTTGGTGGCGGCCGATGACGGTCCCGTTGCCTCCGCCGGTGCGGCTGTTCGTGCTGGGGTTCGATCGCGGGCAGTTCCCTGAGCTTCTCTGGAGGCCGGAAGGCGCACCCGCCTGGTTCGAGGGTCAGGTGGTCGGGCCGGATCTGTTCAGGTAGCCACCCTACGGTGGTGGCTGCTCGCGCAGCCACCGTTCCGTCTCATCGACGAGGGTGATGGCATCGCTCCTGACCACCCGGCGCCACTCTCTGACCAGCAGCACCGCCGCCGCCAGCAGCACGCTGATGGTCACCAGCGCCAGCAATATCGCCACGCCGCCCGACGTACGCCCTGCTGACACGTGGGAGATGTATTGCACTCGAAGCACCATCGCCGCTCACCCGCCCGCTGGCATCGTTCCCAATCCTCGACGGTTTCCTTCTGGAGATTACGGCGTCCGGCGGCGCCGCCCGGACGGGCTGCCGAGGTCGACCCGGGTGGGCCCGTCAGGGCCGGGAACCAGCCGCCGGGTCGTCTGCCGGTCCCGAAGGAGGACGAATGGATCTGGAGTTGAACGGAAAGCGCGCCGTGGTGACCGGCGGGAGCCGGGGGATCGGCAAGGCGGTGGCCCGGGCCCTGGCCGCCGAGGGAGTCGCCGTGGTCATCGGCGCCCGCCATGCCGACCAGCTCAAGGCCAGCGCGACCGAGCTCGGCCAGGACGCCGCGACGGTCGTTCCGATCGTCGTCGACACGGGGGATGACGAATCGGTCCGGGCCTTCGTAGCCGGAGCCGTCGACGCCCTCGGTGGGGTCGACATCCTCGTCAACAATGCGGCCCAGCCCAGCGGACAAGCCCGGGCCCCCCGGGTGGTCGAGGTAGAGGCCGGCGCCTTCTATGCCGATGTCAACGTGAAGGTCCTCGGCTACCTGCGCATGATCCGCGAGGTGGCGCCGTTGATGGCGGCCAACGGATGGGGGCGGATCATCAACGTCGACGGGTTGGGATCCCGGTCTTCCGGGTCGGTCCTGACCTCGATGCGGAATGCGTCAGTCGTGGCGCTCACCAAGAACGCTGCCGACGAGCTGGGCGGATCCGGGATCAACGTGACCGGGGTCAGCCCTGGCCTGGTGCGCACCGAAGCGACGCCGCGGGTCCTGGCCGAGTCGGCCGGGAGGCAGGGGATCAGCGTCGATGAGCTCGAAGCTCGCCTCGGCCGCGGCTACGCCATCGGGCGCATGGTGACCGCGGCCGAGGTCGCCGCGGTCGTGACCTGGCTGGCGTCGCCGCACAGCGTGGCGTTGACCGGTGACGTCATTGCCTGTGGGGGTGGGGTCAAGGGCCCCATCTATTACTGATCCGCTGCTACCGATCTGGTGTGCTTCGCCCCCGAGAGGGCCCGGCGCCCCGGACGTTAGACTGACTAATCATGAGGGCGGCCGAGTCTCCCGGAGCGGGCCGCTGGCGCCGGTCGGGCTCAGACCGGCGCATCCCTACCGGTTGGCGACGGGTCCTCATTGTCGGCAGCCTGTCGATCTTCGGCCCGCTCTGCATCGACATGTACCTGCCCGCCCTGCCGGGCATCAGCCGGGACCTGCACGCCAGCGCGTCGGCGGTGCAGCTCACCCTGACCGCCTGCCTGATCGGGATCTCCCTCGGCCAGCTCGTCCTCGGCCCGATCAGCGACCGGATGGGCCGGCGCCCGCCGCTCCTCGCCGGCCTGACCGCCTTCATCGCTCTCCTCGGTGGCGTGCGCGTTCGCCCCGAACATCTACGCCCTGACCGCCTGCCGGCTGGTCCAGGGCGTGGGCGGCGCGGCCGGGATCGTGATCGCCCAGCTCGATCGTCCGGGACCTGCACTCGGGCGTGGCTCTGGTTCGTTTCCTCTCCACCCTCATGCTGGTGACCGGGCTCGGGCCCATCCTGGCCCCGCAGATCGGCAGCTGGGCGCTGTCGTTTACCACCTGGCGAGGGGTCTTCCTGATCCTGGCCGGGTTCGGCGTCGTCTTGCTGGGCACGGCCTGGCTGCGGGTTCCCGAGACCCTCCCCGCGGAGCTGCGGTCCTCCGGGAGCGTCTGGTCCACCGTGGCGACCATGGTTTCGGTGGTCAGGGACCGGACCTTCCTCGGCTATGCCCTCGCCTGCGGCCTGGGCATGGGCGGCACGTTCGCCTACGTGGCGGGTTCGTCCTTTGTCCTGCAAAACGTCTACGGCCTCTCCCCGCAGCTCTACGGGCTGGTCTTCGCCCTGAATGCCTGCGGCATGGTCATCGGGGCCCAGGTCAACGGCAGGCTGGCGGCTCGCTTCGGACCGTCCGTGCTGCTGACGTTCGGTCTGGTCACGATGACCGGCAGCGGGCGCGGTGCTGCTGACGGTGGTCGTCACGGGGGCCGTCGGGCTGGCGGGCGTCATCCCTCGCTGTTCGTCGTCATGTTCGGATGCGGGTTCGTCGGGCCGAACTCGGTGGCGCTGGCCTTGCAGCGCTACCCGCAGGCAGCCGGCGCCGCCTCGGCGGTGCTGGGCTCGTTCCAGTTCGTGCTGGCCGGGCTGGTGGCGCCACTGGCTGGCATCGGGGGCACCGCAGACGCCCTTCCCATGGCGCTCCTGATCACCGCCCTGCCGCTGGCCGCCTTGACGGCCCGTTTTCTCCTCTCCGGACCAGGGACCCGCCCGGCACCTATCCCCGCCGGGACGACGCCCACGGCGGCGGCCTGGGCGACGGCCAAGTCGGCCTAGGCGGGCCGCGGCTGCCCCGAGGGGCTGGCCATCACGACCGGCTGGCCATCACGACCGGCTGGCCATCACGACCGGCTGGCCATCACGACCGGCTGGCGTGGACCTCGGTGCCCTGTCTGATGGTCTGGTAGACGACGCAGTATCGCTCGGTTGCAGCCAGCAGTTGATCCAGGTCAGCTTCGCTGGCATCGCTCTCCAGGTCGAAGTGCAGGCGGACCGCCCGGAAGCCGACCGGCGCGGCCCGGTCAACAGCGAGGGTGCCCCGGAAGTCGAGATCACCCTCGGCCCGCACCGACCCGGTCACGGCCAACCCCCGGTTGGCCGCCACGGCCAGCAGCGTGACCCCGGCGCAGGCGACCAGGGCCTGGAGCAGCATGTCGCCCGAGCACACCAGGGTGCCGTCCCCGCCGGTCGCCGGATGCAACCCGGCGACTGCCAGGCGGCGGCCGGTCTCGACCGAACAACTCACCGACGTATCGTCGAGGCGGCCTTCGGCTTCCAGGGTGACCAGGGCGGCCTCGGGCTGGGCCCGGTAGCGGTCCTTGATCGGCTCCTGGACGGCTCGCAGGTCAGGCCGGTCCGCCGTCACAGGACCCGCACGCCGCGGCCGGAACGCCGCCCCGAAAGAGTGAGAGTGCCCGAAAGAGTGAGAGTGCCCGAAAGAGTGAGAGTGACGATCAGGAGCCTCCGCCTGCGGGTGGGATGTTTTGATTCAAGTGAAACAGGTTGTCCGGATCGTAGGTGCGCTTTACCTCTGTCAAGCGACCGTAGTTCGCACCGTAGTTATCGCGGACTTTGGCCTGATCGTCGTCGGCCATGAAGTTCACGTAGCCACCCGGCTCCGAGTGGGCCGCAGTGGCCTGGTAGTAGTCGCGCACCCACTGAATGCGCTCGGCGTCCACGGCCGGATCCTGCCAGGCGGCCAGGATCACCGTGGCAAAGTTGGCATGGCGATACGCAAAGGCGCTCTCGTCGGCACCCACCCGATGGCAGGCGCCATTGATCGGGTAGAGGTGCATGGTGGCGCTGACCTCGGGGACCTGGGGGCCATGGGCGAGGTGGGCGTCGATGGCCGCATCGGTCAGCTCGGTGACAAAGCTGCCCTTCCAGTAGCTACGGATCCCTTTTGGATACAGGGCATCGAAGGCGGCGTTCAGGAAGGGGTACGGCATGGGCCCGACCATCTCGGCTACCACCGGCGCCAGATCCCGGAACGGTTTCATGGCGGCTTCGCCGCGCTCAAGGGGGCCGGTCCAGTGCACCACCGCGGCGCAGAAGGTGTCGCCATGGCGTTCGGCCGGAATGAACGGCAGGGGCGGGGCGATCTGGAAGGCGGGAAAGGCTCCGTATTCCTCGGGGGCACCGGCGATGAAATCCCGGAAGAATCGCAGCAGGTCGCCGGCCGATTCCAGCTCGTAGAAAAAGAGCCCCACGTAGACGTCTTTCACCGGGTGCAAGCGGTATTCAAACGAGGTGACGACGCCAAAATTCCCCCCGCCTCCCCGCAGCGCCCAGAACAGATCGGCATGCTCCTCCGGGCTGGCCCGAAGGACCTGTCCGGCCGCGGTCACGACTTCGGCCCCGATCAGGTTGTCGATCGTCAGGCCGCAGCCTCGCGCCAGATGGCCAATCCCACCGCCCAGGGTGAGCCCGCCGATACCGGTGGTGGACACGATGCCGCCCGTGGTGGCCAAACCGTAGGCGTGGGTGGCGTAGTTGAAATCCCCCCAGGTGGCTCCGCCCCCGGCCAGAGCGGTGCCCGCCTGCGGATCAACGTGGACGTGTCGCAACAACGACAGATCGATCACCACACCCCCGTCGTTGCTTCCAAACCCCGGGGCACTGTGACCGCCGCCCTTCACCGACAGCTCGAGCCCGGCATCGCGAGCAACGTTGACCGTCCCGATGACGTCCGCGACCTGCTCGGCCCTGACCACCGCCAGCGGTCGCCGGTCGAACATGCCGTTGTGCACGGCGCGGGCCTCGTCGTATCCGGCCTCGCCAGCGGTCAGCACCGGCGCCCTCACCTGGTCGCGGAGCTGCTCGATCGTCGGTTCGCTCATGGCGCGTTCCTTCCAGCCATCATCCCCTCCTGTCCTGAGCCGACGGACTCCCCTGCCGTCGGGTTGGTGGCGCGACCCCCCAGATGCATTTCGCAAACCTCACTGTTTGGCGCCCCGAGGGCCACGCATCGGGGCCCGGGTCGGCCGGGCGCGTGCCTGCCCCGTCGGGCGTTACCATACGCCGCACCCGGCTGACGGGCGAGCGCCGAGGCGTTGGTTTTTCTCAACGGTGGTGCCGTTGATCGCTACCATCGCTGGTGATGACCACGGGGGCAACTCGAACCACTGCGTGCACAGCCGCGGGCCTGGCGGGGACGGCGATGGTCCTGGGCATCCCGCACGTGCGCTTCCTTTATGAGTTGCCGAGTGCCCGGGTGGCGGTCGATACCGCGGTGGCGCTGGCCGGAACTTTCGTGGCGCTGGTTGCAGCCGCCCGGTACCACCGGCACCGCCGCCTGAGCGATCTGGCGGTGGTGGTTGCCATGGTCCTCCTGGCCGGCGCCGAACCCGTCTTTGGGGGCCTGGCGTCCGTGGTCGCGCCCTATGACGGTGCCCGCCTCACCCCCCAGGTTGCCCGCCTCCTGGCCGCTGCCGCCCTGGCGGCGGCGGGCGCCTTTCCCATGGTTCGACGGGGCGGCACCCCGCGGCGCTGGGCCGGGACGGAACCGGTCGTCATGGTGGTGACCGTGGCCGCGGTGGTCGCGGTGCTGGTGTGGAAGGCGACCCCGTCCTCGCTGGTGCCGGCGGCATCCGACCATGCCCACATACTGGGCGATCCCCTGGTGTCAGCCATCTCGCTGGCCGGGGCCGGCCTTTTTGTGGTCGCCATCATGGCCTTCACCGCAGGGGACCGGCCTCAGGCCGACCCCTTCCTCGGCTGGCTCGGCACGGGATGCGCCTTCAGCGCCATCGCCAGCCTCAACTACGCCCTCTACCCGGCGACCTCGCTGAGCCTCCTGCACGTGGGGGATGTCATGCGCGTTGCTGCCGCGACGGCGTGGACGGTGGGTGGGTGCCTGGAACTCAAGTCTCACGGGGATGCGCAGGCTGCCCGGGCCCGGTTCGAGGAGCGCCGAGCTCTGGCTCGTGACCTTCATGATGGGCTGGCCCAGGAGCTGGCGTTCATCGCCAGCCAGAGCGGCTCCCTCCGCAGCGGCGCCGACCCGGTCTGGCGGGCCGAGGTCGCCGACGCGGCCCGTCGGGCGCTGGTCGAGTCCCGCCGGGTGGTTTCCACCCTGGCCGCCGCACCTGCCGACGAGGCGGTTGCCGACCTGGCTCAAAGCGCGGCTTCGGCCGCCCTCCGGCACGGCGTTGAGCTCAGCCTCGACGTGGATCAAGGCCGCCGCCGCCTCAGTCCGGCCGAACGCGACGCCCTGGTCCAGATCGTCCGGGAGGCGGTCGGCAACGCGGCGCGCCACGGAGGTGCCGGCCGAATTCATGTCGAGCTGGCTGCCGGCCGGCTGTTTCGCGTCACCGATGACGGCGCCGGCTTCGACGCCGCCGCGGAACGCCCCCCGGTCAACTTCGGGCTCACCAGCATGCGAGAAAGGTCCGAGGCCATCGGAGCCACCTTTGACGTTCGTTCCAGCCCGGGTCAGGGAACCGTGGTGGAGGTGTGGTGGCGATAGAGCCGGCGACGGCCGCGCCCTCCGTTGTCATCGCCGACGACCACTCTCCCACCCGGAATCTGGTGCGGGCTGCGCTCGAGCAGGGCGGCTTCGAGGTGAGCGCGGAGGCCTCTGACGCCGCTGGTGCAGTCGAAGCCGTCCGCCGCAGCCAACCCCAGGTGGCGCTGTTGGATATTCGCATGCCCGGGGGCGGCATCGAAGCGGCGGCGGCCATCTCCGGGGTTTCGCCTTCGACGGCTGTGGTGATGCTCACCGTGTCGGAGGAGGAAGACGACCTGTTCGCAGCTCTGCGGGCCGGGGCCGTCGGCTACGTCGTGAAAGGCGTCGACCCGGCCTGCCTGCCCCCCACCCTTCTGGGGGTCCTGGCCGGCGAAGCCCCCCTGCCGCCGAAGCTGGTGAAGCGGCTCATTGCCGAGTTTTCCCGTCGAGACCGGCGGATGGCCTTGGCCAACCACGGGGCCCGGCTCACCAATCGAGAATGGGAGGTGCTGGAGCTGCTGGCGGACGGCCTCACGACCGGAGAGATCGCGGCCCGGCTGTTCGTGGCCAAGGTCACGGTGCGTACCCACGTGGCTGCCATCGTCCGCAAGCTCCACGTCGCCGATCGCCACGCCGCCGCCCGCCTGCTCCAGCTCCCTGCCCGGCTGCTCTGACCCGCGCCGACGGGATCGGAGGGGATCAGCCGCGCCGTGCCGCGCCGGCTTCAGGCGATGGCGATCAGACCGTCGACGAGCAGGTAGCCGCCCACCCCGAAGAACACCGCGGCCAGCGTCTGACGCTCATGACTCTGCACCCACGCTTCCGCCCGCCGGAGGCCCTCGCCGGTGGCCTCGGGCTTGATGGCATAGGCCAGCAGGGGGACCTCCACGGTGATGAGCACAATGGCGATCACCACCAGGAGTTGCAGGGCTGGTGGCCAACCGGAGCTGGACGTGGCGATCTGCTGCAGGGCGCCGACGTATGTGGCCGACGGGCGATAGAGGATAGCCCCGGTGATGAACACGGTGATGGGGTGGGCGCTGTGGAGCTGCCTTTTCCATGAGGGTTCCTCGTCGTCGTCCCGAAGCCTGGGTAGGCGGCGTTCCTGGTCCGATGGGATAGCGGATTTCGAAGGATCAAATATCCGACGATCAGCATGGCGATACCCAATCCCAGCTTGAGATTGGCCCGGGTGCCGGGGGCGCTGGTTCCATTGAGCTCCGCACCGTGGAGGATGGCGATTACCACGATCCCGATCACGAACAGGCTGGTGGCGGCGCCCGCAAGGAAGGCGATCCCCAGTCGCAGGGCCCGCTCGGTGGCCAGCAATATGCCGACGGCGATCAGCCCTACCGGGTAAAAGGCCGCGATGCAGGCCAGCACCAGCGTCTGGGACTGCACAAACCTCCTTCGGATCGTCGCCCATGGTGAGGAGAACGCCTGCCTGCGGCCCGAAATGCCGCCGAGGCGGCCGGCCCGGGTGGCCGGGCTCGGCTACCCACCCTTTACGCCAGCCCCGGTCTGTCCCGGGTTGCCGCCGTCACGCCGGATCGCCCGACGAGCCAGTCGTGCCGTCTGGGTACAGCTGATGTTCGAGCCATTCGTTCATGGCCCGACGAGCCCGTCTGGCCACCGGGGCGCCGGTCATCATGTTGTCGAAACCGTGCGGTGCGCCCGCATACACGTGGAGCTCGGTCGAGACCCCGGCCTGATTGAGCCGGGTGGCATAGTCGACGTCCTCGTCGTGGAATCCGTCGACGGTGCCAACCATGATGTAGCCGGGCGGCAGCCCGCGGAGATCGGTGGCCCGGCTGGCAGCCGCGTAGGCGCGACACGTCAGGCGAGCCATAGCGGGGCCCGAGATATGCAGCGCCAGCCGAACTCGTTGGCCGCCGGATTCCAGATCGGCGCCGCCATCCGGCTGGAGGGGGTGATCTGCCGGTCGTCGATCATCGGATAGATCAGGAGCTGGAAGGCCACGGGCAGCTCGTGCCGGTCGCGAGCCAGCAGGGCCAGCCCGGCGGCCAGCCCGCCCCCGGCACTGACGCCCATAATGCCGAGCCGGCCGGAGTCGACTTCCAGCTCCTCGGCGTTGCGGTGGACCCACGCCAACCCGGCGTAGCAGTCCTCCAGTGGTCCGGGGTAAGGGGTTTCGGGCGCCAGGCGGTAGTCGACGGACACTCCCACGCAGCGGTGACGCGGACACCAGTTGTCGAAACGGGTGTCGTCGCCGGCATAGGACCCCATTACGTAGCCGCCTCCATGGATGGCGTAGACGCACGGAAGGGTCCCGCCGATGCCTCTGGGTCGGTGAACCCGAACGGTCACGTCGGGCGCACCCGGCGGTCCCGGAACCACGTGATCGATTCGCTCCACCGCATCGGAGAGCGGGGCGGGCGGGACGATGGGCTGCGAGCGGACTGCCGCCAGGGTGTCGGGCGCGACCCGGAAGTTCTCAAAATTGGCGAGCAGGGGTCGAATATCCGGATCGATAAGGGCGTCAACGTCCATACGGGCATGGTAGCCAGGGGCCCTTCCGGAGGTCCGGGATCAGGCGGGCGCTACTCGAGCCCGACCGGGTCCTCCGATACGGGTGATGCCCGCGACTCCGGCGGCGATCAGTATCTTGCCGGCTTTCCCGTTGACCTCGCCTGAAAGGACCAGCCCGTGTCGTATACGCCCGTGCCCGATACCCCTCTCGCCGATTCCCTGGTGGCGATCACGGCCGCCTCGCTGGAGCGGTGCGATCTTGACGACCGCGAGATCATGCTCGTGCGCATCGCCGCCCTGGCGGCCGTAGGGGCGCCGGCGGTTTCCTACACCCTCAACGCCGGAGCTGCCGTGGAGAGCGGCCTGACGCTGGAGGACGCCCAGGGCGTGCTGGTGGCGGCCGCGCCGGTGATCGGAACGGCCCGGACCGTGGAGGCGGCATCGGCGATTACCGAGGGCCTCGGTCTGGCCCTGGCGTTGCTCGAAGCCGCCGCGGCTCGCACGACAGCTGACGAAGGGGCTGACTCAGCGGTCCACCCATTTGCCCGGCCGCTTTTCCAGGAAGGAGGCCATGCCCTCCTGGGCGTCGGCCGTCTGGCTGGTCGCGGCCATCACCTCGACGGCATAGGCGTAGGCGTTGTCCTGATCCATTCCCAGCTGCTGGTAAAGGACTTGCTTGCCGATGGCCCTGGACATGGCGCTGCCCCGGGTGGCCCGTTCCAGCAGGTCCCGGGTGGCCGCGTCCAGGTCGTCGGCGGGGACCACCCGGTTGACCAACCCCCATTGCAGAGCGGTGGCCGCGTCGATGGTGTCGCCGGTCGGCGTGGCAAACCCGGCTCCTTCGGCCGCCACGGCCAAATCTGCCGTCGCGACCAACTGACGTCCGGCTGCCGTCGCCAGGCCGTGGACCCTGGCGACGACCGGCTGGCGCAGCCGCTGGATGGTGTTCATCAACTCGGTGCACGTCGACAACAGTTCCCGCATCGGCACCAGATCGGCGCCCACCATGTCGGCGAAGTCGTGACCGGCGGAGAACACCGGGCCATTGCCCGCTCGACCAGCACCATCTCGGACGTCATGGCAACCCCCTCCGGACGCGGCTACCCGTCGGACACGGATGCTAACTCTCCGCCGGCTCCAACCACCGGGAGGTCATGGAGATCACCTTTTCGCCGTTGAGGTCGGCGATTTTGCGCTCGATGATGCGAGTGGTGAAGCGCGAGGTCTGGTAGCGGAGCGACGGGTTGGGGTCATCGGCGACGGACAGGATGACCTCGGCCACCTCCTGGGCCGACTGACCCCGCTCGACCCCGGCGTCGATCATTTCGCGGTAGTTGGACTTGAGCCTGGCGATCTCCGGGTCCGCAGCATCAATGCGCTCGCTGGAGTGGTGGAACGGGGTGGTGACCGGCCCCGGCTCGACAATGGACACGTACACGCCGAGGGCGGCCGCCACCGGGCGCAGGGACTCGTACATGCCCTCCATGGCGTGCTTTGACGCGGAGTAGGCATCGTTGAAGGGCTGGCCAACCGCGCCGGCGATGCTCGAGACACCGATGACGTGGCCGTGCCCGGCCGCCCGCATCCCGGGCAGGACGGCTTTGGTGGTGCGCGCCACCCCGAGGTAGTTGACATCGAGCGAGCGCTGGAGGTCGGCGATGGTCAGCTCCTCCAGGGTTGCGGATGTACCCATTCCGGCCGAGTTGACGAGGACGTCGACGCGACCATGCTCTTCCAGGACGCGGTTGAAGGCGTCGCGCACCGACGCATCCGAGGTGACGTCCAACGGGATGACTTCGACCGTGATCCCGGCTTCGGCCGCGGCCGTCTCCAGCGGACCGGCTCGCTCCGGGTCGCGCATCGTCGCCACCACCCTGTCCCCGGCCCGGGCAAACGCGATCGCGGTGGCGAGACCGATGCCACTGGAGCTCCCCGTGATGACGACGACCCGATCCATGTGCGCTCCGTTCCGTCACCGGACCTGCGCCGGCGCCGGGCGGATCTTACCGACGCGACCGGCGCGGGCGATTCGGAGCCGGTGGCGAACCGCTACGGTCGACGCGGTGGATGTTTCCTGCGCGTTTGCCAGTGCGCCCGCCACACCCGACCACATCGCCCTGGCCGAGCAGCTGGGGTATCGGCGGGCCTGGTGTTACGACTCCCCGGCCCTGTACGCCGACGTCTGGGTGACGTTGGCGCTGGCCGCCCGCACCACTTCGACTATCGGCCTCGGGCCGGCAGTGCTGGTGCCCTCGCTGCGCCATCCCATGGTCAACGCGGCGGCGATCGCGACGCTGTGCGGGCTGGCCCCGGGCCGGGTGGCCGTGGCGATCGGTGCCGGCTTCACCGGGCGCATGGCCCTCGGCCAGCGGGGCCTGCGTTGGCGGGACGTGGCCGAGTACGTGCGGGTGCTCCGGGTTCTGCTTCAGGGCGAGGAGGTGCTCTGGGACGGGGCAGTCATCAAGATGCTGCACCCGGACGGGTTGGCGCCGGGCCGGCCCATCGACGTGCCGATCCTCATCGCCGGAGATGGTCCCCGGGGCCAGGCGGTGGCCCGGGAACTGGGCGACGGCATCATGGCCGCGGCGCTCCCACCCCCACGCCAGGCCGATCTTCCCGAATGGCGGGCCATCCTCCTGTACGGGACCGTTCTCGGCGAGGGGGAGCCGGTTACCGCCACCCGGGTGATCGATGCCGCCGGCCATGGCGTGGCGGTCGGGTTCCACGCTCGCTACGAGCGCGGCGGCGCCGCGGCCGTGGATCGGGTCGCAGGTGGGCGCACCTGGCGTGAAGCCATCGAGCTGGTGCCGGAGGCGCGCCGGCATCTGGCCATCCACGAGGACCATCTTTTCGCGGTGACCGAGCGCGACCGACCGGCCGTGATCGAAGGCTCGGGACTGTTGACCAAGCAGTCCTTCAGCGGGGTGGCCGCCGATCTGCGGGCCCGGGCCCGGGCGCTCGCCGACGGGGGCGTGACCGAGCTGATCTATCAGCCGGCGGGGCCGGACATCCCCGGGGAGCTCGAGCGGTTCCGCGCCGCGGTGAGCTAAAACGGCAGGATGGGCACCGGCTTCAGCATCGTTTCCTGTTGCAAAATGTGCTCTAACCAGGTCCCGCTCTCGTTCCCTGTTGCAAGATGTGCCCTGTTGAAGGGGGCCGTGCCGCAGAGAACGCCTCGTCTCCCGGCCAGATGGCGGCGGGGCCCAGCTGGTTCTGGCCCGTATAAAGACCGGTAAAAGGAGGAGACGTGGCGTTGGTTGAGGGCTCCTACCAGGGTTTCGACGTGGCGGTGACCGAGCCGGGCATCGCGGTTGTGACGCTCAACCGGCCGGAACGTCTGAATGCCATGAGCGCCGGGACTCGTCGGGATCTGGTCGAGTTGCTCCACATCGCCCAGCTCGACGACGAGGTCCGGGTGGTGGTGTTCACGGCCACGGGCCGGGGCTTCGTCGCCGGGGTCAACAACCGGGGTACCGAACCGGAAATCCGACGCTGGTGCCACCCGTGCCGACCACCTCACACGTTCCGGTCGATCTCTACGCCCGGCTGCGGCTGCACGCCCAGGACCTGCCGCGCACCATCCGCACCGTCGACAAGATCACCATTGCGGCCGTCAACGGCTTCGCCATCCAGCTCGGCCTTTCCATCGTGCTGGCCTGCGATTTCGCGGTCGCGGCCCGCTCCGCCCAGCTCGGCAGCGCCACCCTGCGCATGGGGTGGCAGCCCGACGAAGGCGGGCACTGGTTGCTGGTGGAGCACCTGGGCGTGAAGCGGGCTGTGGACTTCCTTTTGCGCAAGGAGATCGTTAGCGCGGCCGAGGCGGTCCGGCTCGGTCTGGTCAACGAAGTCGTCGATGATGACGAGCTCCTGCCCCGCACCATGCAGCTGGCGACGGAACTGGCCGAGGGGCCGCAGGTAGCGATGCGGCTGCTCAAACGGGCCACCTACAACGCGGCCCATCTCACCTATGACCAGGCGGGAGACGACATCGCCACCAAGACCGCCATCAGCGACTTTCATCTCGACGCCCGGGAGGGCGCACCTGCGTTCTTCGAGCGGCGGCCGGCGGTGTTCAACCGATGGCTGACCGGCTCGGACGACGAGCACTAACCCGGGCTGCCGGCCGACGGCGGTGACAGGCCGTGCAGACCCCCGCGACCGTGGGTCCGGAACCTTCAGATGGGGCGCGCAGATCCCGGCCCCGGGTGGACTCCTGGGGGGACCGGGCCAGATAGATCAGCACGGACTGCACCCGGGGATGACGCTGCTGGTCGCCAGTCAGCAGCAGCTTGGTGAAGATGGAGTTGACATGCTTCTCCACCGCCTTGCGGGAGATACAGAGGACGGCCGCGATGGCTGAGTTGGTCTTGCCCGGCCGCCATGGCGGCCAGTACTTCGGTCTCGCGGCCGGGTCAGTGGCCAGGCTGCAATTCGAGTCCGGGCCGGGGGACTGGCCCAGGGCCGGCTTGGGGTGGCCGCTGGTCGCGATCCTGCTGGAATGGTCTGCGTGCACTCACCGATCTCCTTTGATCCGATGTGCCGGGAGTCCGCATGTGACGGAGATCACTGTCGGGCCGCGCCAGCCTCAGATGCCAGGGACGAGGCCCTCATTTCCCCCTCATTTCCTGACCCGATCGAGGGCCGGGGAGACGTCGGGATACCATCGACGCGGAGCGCGGTACTCCCGATCTCGAGGGTGGCTAAGTGGGCGAGTCGTTCGGCAGCATGCTTCGTCGGCACCGGCTCGCCAACGGGCTGACCCAGGAGGCCCTGGCCGAACGGGCCCTGCTCAGCACAACCGCCGATCGCCGCCCTGGAGCGGGGCCGAAACCGGTCGCCCCGGATGTCGACTCTTCGTCAGCTGGCTCGGGCCCTCGATCTGACGTAGCCAGGAGCTGGCCGAGCTGTCCGCGGCGGCCCTGGCAGACCGAGGGCCTGGGCTGGCGGGCCCCCGGCATCGAACGAGACGGTCACCGCGGCAAGCAACCGACTGGGTCCGGCGCCACAGCCGCCGACCCTCCCGGCGTCCGTTCCCGCGGGCCAGGCCACCGGGCCGCCCCTCGTTCCGTTGCCGCCGGCCGCGGCCAGGAGATGGCGGACCGGCTTCGTCGGCCGTCTGGCTGAGATCGAGCGTCTGCGGGACTGCTGGGCCCGCGGCGGTCGGGTGACCGAGGTGGTCGGGGAGTCCGGCATCGGCAAGACCCGCCTGGTCGCAGAGCTGGCGCGCTCGCTGCCGCCCGATACGACCGTGCTGTGGGGTCGGTGCAGTCAGGACCGGCTCGGCTCGTACCTCCCGTACGTCGAAATCCTGCGGCATCTGGTGTCGGGCGTCGACGACGCCACGCTCGGCGCCGCGGTGGGCAGGCACGGCGAGCTGACCCGGCTGGTTCCGGAACTGGTCGACCGGGTTGGGCCGCTGCCAGCGCCGGCCAAGGCCGACGCCGGAAGCGAGCAGCGCATGCTGTTCGAAGCGGTCTCGGAATTCCTGGGCCGGTGGACGCCGATGGTGGTGGTCATCGACGATCTGCATTGGGCCGATGAAGCCACCCTGGCCCTGTTCGTCCTACCTGGTTCGTGACCACAGTCTTCCCGGGGTGGTGACCGTCATCACGGCCCGGCCCTCCGACCTCGATCCGCGTACCAGCGGCCTGCTGGCGGACCTGGGCCGCGATGTGGATGTCGCCCGTATCCACCTGGATGGACTCGCGCGGTGATGACCTGGCCTCGCTGGTCGTCCGATCTGGTCGGTTCGGCGGCCTCCGCCGAGATGGTCGCGTCGGTGGCCGCAGCTACCGAGGGGAACCCCTTTTTCGCGGAAGAGATGACACTCCACCTGGTCGACAACGGGCTGCTGGTCAACACCGATCAGGGGGTGGCCGTCCACGGTGCCGCCGACGCCGCCGGTGTCCCCGACCGCGTTCGCGAGACCGTCGTCCGGCGGTTGCTGTCGCTGTCGGCAGACGCCATGGAGCTGGTGTCGGTCGGTGCCGTCATCGGCCGGGAGTTCGAGTTGTCGGTCGGCGGGGCCGCGTCCGGTCTCGGCGGGTCGGGCCTCATCGACGCATCCGACGACGCCCTCATGTCCGGGATGGTCGTCGAGACCGGGCCGGGGCGGCTGGCGTTCTCACATGCCTTGCTCCGCGACGCCGTGAACAGCCGCTTGTCCTACGCCCGCCGAGCCAGCATCCACCGCCGGGTGGCGGAGTCGATCGAGGATCGATGGCCCGCCAACCCGGCGATGGCCGCCGAGCTGGCCCGCCACTGGTCCGTCGTCGCCGAAGTCGATCCCACCGCGGTCGTGGCCGCCGCCACCTGGTCGGTCCGGGCCGGCGACGTGGCCCTGGCCTCGGCGGCCGCGGAGGAGGCGATTGCCCGGTACGAGCAGGCTTCCTCCCTGTGGGCGGCCGCTTCGGCCGGCCACGCTGACGCCCTGATCCGGTTGGGCGTCGCCCTGCAGTACCGGGGCCGGGCCGACGACGCCGACGCCCGCTTCCGTGAGGCCACCCGGCTGGCGATCGCGCTGGGCGACCCCACGCTGCAGGCCCGGGCCGCCATCGGCCTGGGACGCCGGTATCCCTACTGGGAGACCGATCAGGCCCGGATCAGAGGCCCTCGAGGACGGCCCTGGCCGCTCTGCCCGCCGACGAGCCGGTGCTGCGGGTCATGTTGATGGGCTTGCTGGTGACCCATCTCATCACCGGGTTCGTAGCCCGAGCAGGCCGCAGCGGCGGGACGCCCTCGCCGACGAGCTGAAAGCCATCGCCGCCGACCGCCGCCACCGGCCCGGACATCCTGCTGGCGATCGGCCAGACCCGCATCTACGACTGCATCGAGGACCCGGCGACGCTGGTCGGCGTGGCCAACCGGTTGCTGAGCGTCGCCCGCACCCACAACGACCTGCGAGTCGAGGCGGGCGCCCGGTTCGCCCAGGCCCTCGCCTGGCTCGACCATGGCGGAGATGGAGCGGCTGGTGTCCATGAGCCAGCGCTACAGCGAGGTCGCGGCCCGACTCGACGACCCCCGGGACCGCAGTCAGGCCGCCATGGTCCGCGCCACCATTGCCTTCATCGAAGGCCGCTATGACGACCGGCCGCGGTCCTGTCGGATGAGGCCCTGGAGCTCGGCCGGGTCAGCGGCGACTTCAACGCCGAGTTGCTGCACTATGCCCAGGGACTGATGCGGGCCTTCGACCAGGGCCTGGCGGCCGAGGTGCTGCCGCTCCTCATGCGCCTCCACGGACTACCAGGACATCGCCGAGCTTCGACGCCGGGACGGCGCTGTGCGCGGCCCTGGCCGGGCGACCACGACCGGGCCCGAGCCGGACTCGAGCGCATGGTCGCCGCCGGGTTGCCGGGGTCGCCCCGGGGCGCCGACTTTGTCGCTCCGAGCGCCTTCCTGGCCCACATCTGCGTGCTGATCGGCGCAGACGCGGTGGCGGATGAGGTGTACGGCTGGCTGTGTCGGACCCCGTCCCGGTGGTGCGGGTGGGACCGCTGGTGGGCTGGTGGGGTCCGGTCGACCACCACCTCGGGTGCCTGGCGGCTCTCCTCGGTCGCTTCGACGAAGCCGGGCGGCGTCTGGAGCGCGCCCTCGAGATCGAGCGCGGCATGAACGCCCGCCCCTTCGAGACCCGCACCCTCGCCCACCTGGCCCGGGTGTTCCGCGTCACCCGACCGGACGAGGCCGCCGCCACGGCGGCCGCCGCCCGGGCCGTCGCCCATGCGGTGGGAGCGGCGGGGGTCAGGGCCGAGGTCGAAGCCGCCCTGGCTTGAGCAGCCGTCGATGTCAGCCGGCGGCGTCGAGGCGCTCCAGCACAGCCGCTTCGGGAATGCCACCGGGCGGGCGACGCCCGGCCGCCTGTTCGCGAGCCAGCTGCTGCAGGAGCAGGTTGGCCGGAGTGGGCACTCCGTGGAGGCGACCGAGCAGCACGATCTCGCCGTTGAGGTAATCCGTTTCGATGTTGCCAGCTCCTCGCTCGAGGCTCTGCCATGAAGACCCGCCGCCTCGACGCCGGTTGTGAATGGCACCGAACTGCAGGAGGTCGCCCCGGCGCACCCGGTCTTCCTCGACCGAGGCCGCTTCGAGACCGGCGGCGGAGAGGACGTCGACGCCCTCCTGATTGACGAGATCCAGGAGCCGCCCTCTGCGGGCCGACGCCCCGCAGACAGCCTCCACGGCGTTGCCCAGATTGCCGAGCAGCTTCCGGAGCTTCCACCGTCCGATGTCGGCGACGGCGAACGAGCTGAAGGTGGCGGCTCGGAACGCGGCGGCGACCCGCTCCGTGGTGGCGTCGACGCCCCCCGGGTAGCGCCCCACGTCCATGCAGCCCGCCACCGGAGCCGACCAGGCCTGGACGACACCCGGTTCGAGGTGGCTGGCCGGGCACACCACGCACATGGCCTGAACGTTGGAGAACAATCGCAGGACCGCCGGCTCGTTGCTGATCCCGTTTTGCAGGCACACCACCGGTGTGTCCGTCGGCGCCACTGCAGCCAGGGCGGTCAGGGCCGTCTCGGTCTGGTGGCTTTTCACCGCCAGCAGCACGGTGTCCCCGTCCTGCCAGTCGAGGCGGGCCGGGTCGCCAACGGCCGGGATCGACAGGGTTTCGGTGCCCTCAGGGGATTCAATCCGCAGCCCCTCAGACTGGAGGCGGGCGAGGTGGGCGCCCCGAGCGATGAGGATCACGGGGTGGCCGGCCTGGTGCAGACGGGCACCCACGACTCCGCCGATCGCTCCCGCTCCCATGACGACATACCTCACCCGCCCAGTCTTCCATCCGCCGCCCCCTGCCGCGCCGGCCTCCGGCCTGGGGCATGCTGGCGGGCATGACTGGGCATGCCACATACCAGCTCGATGGTCACGTTGCCACCATCACCTACAACCGGCCCGAAGTCCTTAACGCCATCGATGGCGAACTCCGGCAGGACCTCAACGCCGCCTTCGCCCGGTTCCGCGACGAAAACCAGGCCTGGGTAGCGATTGTCACCGGCGCCGGCCGGGCGTTTTGCGTGGGCGCGGACATGAGAAACGGGGCGGGCGCCGCCGGAGAGTTCGCCGGGACTTTCTGGGAGAAGCCGACCATCAATTCCTTCGAGAGCGGATGGGAGATCTATAAGCCGGTCATCGCGGCCGTCAACGGCTACTGCCTCGGCTACGGCCTCACCCTGGTGACCTGGTGCGACTTTGTCATTGCCAGCGAACAGGCCGAGTTCGGGTTTCCCGAGGTCCGCCTGGGCGTGCCGACCATCGTGGGCGCAGTTCGCCTTCCGCAGCGCATCAACTGGCAGTACGCCATGGAGCTCCTGCTCACCGGGGAGCGGATCAACGCGACGCGGGCCCATGAGATCGGCCTGGCGGGCTGGGTGGTACCCCACGAACGCCTTATGGATGAGGCGCCGCGCCCTGGCCGATCGACTGGTGGCAGCCGCGCCACTGGCGGCCAGGGCCACCAAAGAGGTGGCGGTCCGTTCCCAGTACCTCAGCCCGATCGACGCCATCCGCTTCGGCGAGACCATGCGAAAGGTGGCCGCGGCCACGGCGGACGTGACCGAGGGTCGTCAGGCCGCTGCTGACGGCCGCGCCCCTCGCTGGCGGGCCGAGTGAGCTACGACAACCAGTACGGGCTGCTGTGCTGGTAGGCGAGGCGAGCGAAGGTGCCGACGTCCAGCTCTCGCAGTGCGGCGGACAACACCTCGACGCTCACCAGACCGGACCAGCCCCGCCCCTTGAGGACTTCCGCAAACCGTTCCAGCTCCAGCTCCCCGTCACCTGGCATGGCGCGCCGGTCCAACGTCTCGTGCATGACGTCGTCGCCCTCGGGCGGGAGGGCGTCGTCGAACTGGACGTAGCCGAGAGCTGGCAGAGGAAAAGACTCGAGCTCAGACCAGGTGGAACTGCCACGCGAGAAATGGAAGGTATCAATCATGAGAGTGGCCCGCTCATATCCAACCGCGTCCACTACCGAGAGGGCGGCGCTGATGCTATTGAGCTCTCCAATGGGGGGCATCTCCAGGGCGAGCCGGGCCCCGGCCCGGACCACGAGATCCGCGCAGCGACCGAAGCGATCCACTGACTCCTCGTTGACCCGGGTGTAAAACAACGACAGAACATGCTCCGCTCCCAGCGCTTCCGCCGCCCCGGCCAGCTGGGCGGCCAGCGCCAGGACCTCGTCGTCGCGCCGCGAGATCTGCAGCGAGATGAGGTCAGAGCAGCGCAGTCCGTGTGTCGTCAGCAGACGGGCGGCTGCGGTCACGTTCCCGTCCAGCTGATTCATCCCCAGCGAGACGCAGGAGAACCCCGCCGTCTGCGACCGCGCCCAGATAGGTATCGAGATCCGCAACGGAGTTGACCTGAAATCCGGTCCCGGGGGCGAGCGAGAGGGCAAACACGGCGGAGGGGACGCTAGTCGCGCTGCCAGGTTTACACCACGTAGGGGCTGGTAGCATCCGCGTGTGGACGGGATCGGTGGACCGCCGTGACTGATCGTCGGGCCGCCCTATCGGGAAGCGCCGTCGGAGCCCTGTGCACGACCGCGGAGGCGCTCCTCGCCAATACCAGCGAGACAGCGTCCCTGGCTCTCGCGGAGCTGGTGGTACGCCGCTATCGCAGCTTGAAGCTGGCGGAACGCCATGAATTCTTCCAGTTCCTGCTCTCCGAGCTGGGCGCCAGCCGGGCCGCCGTCGACGTGGCCATCGACGCCTACCGGCTGGATCGGTCCGAGGCCTCGCTCAGCCGACTGTTTGGGGCGGTTGAGCCACGCCGCCAGGCGCTGGTCCGGGCCATCAATATGGCCGACGGCGGGACCTGGGCGGTACTGACCATGCGGGCCGATGTGCTTGCCCTTCTCGACGAGCATCCCGAACTGGCCCCCGTCGAAGCGGATCTGTTCCACGTGCTCTCGTCGTGGTTCAATCGAGGTTTCATCGTTCTGGAGCGAATCAACTGGCGCAGCCCGGGTGCGGTCCTGGAACGGTTGATCGAGTACGAAGCCGTGCACGAGATCCGGGGCTGGGACGATCTCCGCCGCCGTCTGGAAGCCGATCGCCGGTGCTTCGGCTTCTTTCATCCGGCTGTTCCCGACGAGCCGCTCATCTTCATTGAAGTGGCCCTGACCCGGGGCCTGGCGTCGAGCGTCCAGGAGCTGCTCGACGCTCCGCTCCCGGATGGTCAGGAGCCGCCCGCCGATACGGCCACGTTTTATTCCATTACCAACTGCCAGGCCGGGTTGCGCGGTATTCAGCTGGGCAATTTCCTGATCCGGCACGTTGTCCATGAGCTGGCGGCCGAACTGCCCGAGCTGTCGCTGTTCTCGACCCTCTCACCGATTCCGGGCTTTGCCAACTGGCTCGACAGAGCCCGTCACACGGACGTCTTTCCGGACCCTGATCGGGCCACTCTCGGGGCCCTCGACGACCCGTTCTGGTACGAGAATCCGGAGCTGTCCCAGACGGTGAAACCTGTCCTGCTGGGCGCCTGCGCCCACTATCTGGTCAATGTCAAGAGGGGCCAGCAGCCCGCGGACTCCGTGGCCCGCTTTCATCTGCGCAATGGGGCCCGACTGGAGCGGATCAACTGGTTGGGCGACACCTCGCTCAACGGAATGCGTCAATCGAAGGGGTTGCTCGTCAACTACGTCTACGACGCCGCCCACATCGACCGAAATCACGAGGCCTACGTCCACGAGGGCGTTATCGCCCACGGCGCCGAGATCGGCGAGCTGCTTCGGCTCCGACAGGTGCGCCGCATCGCCGGGACCGGCCCTGGCCGCTGAACTCGCCCGTTCCTCTGAACTCAGTTGTCACGCTGCCGAAGATGTTCGAAGCTCGTCGCATGGAGTCTCGGCTGGCCATTCCTGCGGACGCACCCGAGGTGGTTCGGCTGGCCTCGGTCATGTACGCCTCGATGGGCGTGGCGACGCCGGCCAACTGGTGGGATCACGCCGTCGAAGCGTTCAGCCGGCGTCTCAGCCAGGAGGGCGAAGAGGTGGTCGCCTTCGTGATCGACCGGCCGGGTGGGGACGGTGGTCTGGCAGCCAGCGGCGTCGGGGTGACCGGATCCCGGCTGCCGTCGCCGAACAACCCGACAGGCCGGGTGGGCTACATCCAGTGGGTCGCGACCGACACCACGTACCGCCGCCAGGGTATGGCCCGGGCCGTGATGGTCGGCCTTCTCAGCTGGTTTGACCAGGGCCAGGTCCCGGTGGTCGAGCTGCATGCCACCGCGGATGGAGAGCCGTTGTACCGGTCACTCGGATTCGGGCAGGAGGGCGGAGTGGCACTCCGTCGTCGGGCCCGGGACGAGAGCTGAGGCACACGCGGCGCGTCCATATAAATGCTAGCGGTGGCCGTCTCAATGGGATCGTGGTTGGTCAAAGTAAGGCCCGTAGCCTCGGCCATTTAGTCAGGATAAAAGGACTGGCCCTAAGGCCGGTAATTCGGGGTGGCCATTCCTGCGCGCCGAAGGAAGTGGTGCGACCTCACTGAGTGATCGCAGCCCTGCGACTCGATGCGATAGGCATCGAATACTGGCGTACCGGCCCGGAAAAACACTGATGGCGCCCCGTGGGGCGCCATCAGCGGAGCGGACCGAGCGGCGGATCTCGGTACCGCTCTCCTGGAGTAGGTGGCGGGTTCCCACTCCAGGTATTTCACCATAACCCAGGGCTCTACCCGTCGGTATGCCGGATCATGATGTTACAGCCCCCTGAATGTTGGTGTGACGCTTGTTAGGCGAAGCACTGTACTCGCAGGACCCTGGCGAGGCCAGTCAACTCGGGGAAAGATCTAGTCCTTCGAGCGCGGTCCGAAGTTCTCGAAGTAGCGGCTCGGGGTCGGGCCCCGCTGGCCTTGATACTTCGAGCCGACCCGGGCGGAGCCGTAGGGCGTGTCCGCCGGCGTGGTCATCCGGAGGAAGCTGATCTGGCCGATCTTCATGCCCGGGTACAGGGTGATGGGCAGGTTGGCGACGTTGGAAAGCTCCAGGGTGAGGTGGCCGTCCCAACCGGCGTCGACGAAGCCTGCCGTGGAGTGGATGAGCAGGCCGAGCCGGCCCAGGCTGCTCTTACCTTCCAGCCGGGCGACCAGGTCGTCGGGGAGGGCGACCCGCTCCGCCGTCGAGCCGAGCACGAACTCGCCCGGGTGGAGGATGAAGCTATCCTCGTCCCGGATCTCGACCAGCTCGGTCAACTCCTCCTGGTCCTCCTTGACGTCGATGACCCGCATGGTGTGGTTGCGAAAGACCCGGAAGTAGCGGTCGAGGCGCAGGTCGACCGACGATGGCTGGATGTTGTCCAGGTCGAGCGGCTCGATGACGATCCGGGCTTCAGCCAGCTCTTCGCGAATGCTGCGGTCGGACAGGATCACGGGTCCGCACCGTAGCCGAGCCGGAAGGTCCGCTAGGCTCCCAGGCCTGGTCCGTGCGAGCGTAGTTCAGCGGCAGAACATCAGCTTCCCAAGCTGAGAACGCGGGTTCGATTCCCGTCGCTCGCTCTCGGCAACACTGTTGCTCAGTTGGCCCCGGTAGAGCCGCCGCGCCCGGCACGGTCGGGACGCGGCGGACAAGACAAACCCTTTTAGCTAAAGAACACCGATGCTGGTTTAAGCAATTCGCCTGAGCTCAGGTCAGATAGAGCATCAGTGGCAAGAGCCCTCTGGTAACTGCTTGGTCAATGGCCTAATAGTGACCGCCGACACTCTGCATCGTCACCATCTGGCCGCCGTCGTCCACCATGAAGGTCGCCCGGCCATCTTGCGAAAGACGGATCGAGTAGAGGCCCCCGCCCAGACTCTCGTAGTTACTGTCCCAGGATTCGCAGGCTTCCTTGGGGTGGATACCTTCGTTCCGGACCCTGTTCATGAACTCGTTGAGATGGTCTTGCTCGGTGTTGGTCAGGTCACGGTCGGGCGTGACCCCGTTCTTGTCGAGATCCCAAGGCATGTTCCCTTTTTCCCTTCTCTCCGCTGTCGACCGCCCGCCTCCGGCGTGGGAGGTCACACCGTATGGTAGCGCCAGGAGTGGTTCGCTGGCCACGCCGCGTTGGCGATGTACTGGCAGGTCTGCGCCCGGCCGGCCCGGCCATGTGATGGGCTGAAATGCGCCAGTATCGCCCGGAGCAGGTCAGGCATCGGAAATCCAGCACGCCCATTGCTCCATATCGCGAAAGCCAAGCCGTTCGTAGACGCGGTGGCCAGCGGGAGTGGACTGGAGCCACGCCCAGGTGGCCCCGGCTGCCATCCCGTCCAGGACGGCCCGGGCCGTCACGGCCGCCCCGACGCCGCGACCGCGCTCACCGGGGGTGGTGCTGATGTTGAACACCGCCACGAAGTCTTCCAGCGTGAGCCCCATGCCGGTGGCGATCGGTCGCCCGTCCCGATACCCGAGGTACGACCGCGCCCCCTGTAGATCGAACCCGGCCTCGATGACCAGCTGGCGGAATATACCTTCGGGGGCCTCAAATCCGGCCGCGCCGACCGCAGCATAAAGATCGGTGTCGGCGCGTCCGGCGATGCGAATGGTGAACCCGTCCACCTCGATTGCGCCTGGCAGCCGGTCGGGGTCTTCCATCACCATTAACGGTATGGGGCTGGTTGCTATCAGGTTCCACGCCCGCGCCAACTCGTCGGTGGCGGGAATGGCAGCCGGGCGCGCCTGGACACAAAACGGCAGGCCGGTGCCAGCGACTTGCTCGAGCATCGACGCGGCCACGCCGCTGCTCACTCCTTCCGGGCTACGGACCAGCACTCCATTGAGGGAGGGCAGGGTAACCTCCGTGATCCAGGCGAAGGCGCCGCGACCGGATTGCACCCGTCCGCGCTCCATGATCTGGTCCATGTGGGTCAGGGCAGCTGTGACGGCGGCGGCAGCCGCATCGGCGTCGACCGGCATGCCTCGAAGGTAGCCCGGCTGGCACAGGTGTCACCCGATCGTTCCGATCCGCCCCCCTTCTGTGAAGACAACGCTTCCGGTGGTGTACGTCGAAGCGTCGGAAGCGAGGAGCAGGGCGGCGCCGACAGCCTCCGACGCCAACCCGGTACGGGAGATGGCGTTCTTGGCCACGTGAGGTGCGAAAGCCTCCCGCACCGCCCCGTCCGGACTCATCGAGCCGGGACAGATAGCGTTGACCCGGACCTCGGGGCCGCATACCTTCGCCATATAGCGAGTCAGCATGTGCAGGCCGGCCTTGGTGGCCCCGTAGGCGAACTGCGGCGGGATGGGCGTGAATGCGGCGCAGGTGAGGACATTGATGATGCTGCCTTTCCCGGCGGCCTTCATTTCAGGCACCACCAAACGAGCGAGTCGATAGGGCGCCATCAGATTGACCGCGACCGCCTCTTCCCATACGCCGTCCTCGATGTCCCAGGGATCGGCAGTCGTCGAGATCGACCCGGTGTAGGCATTGTTGAACACCACACCGATGGGCCCGAAGGCGTCATGGGCGGCCGCCACCAGCCGCCGCAGGTCGTCGTGGACCCCCACGTCGGCTCGCACCGCGATGGCCCGTCCGCCGTCGGATTCGATGTCGGTGGCCACCCGGGTGACCCGGGCCTCGGTGCGGGCCGCGCACACCACGTTGGCCCCCACGGAGGCAAAGGCCTTGGCCACGTGCTCGCCGATTCCGGGGCCGATACCGGTCACGATGGCGGTCCGGCCGTCCAGCCGGAACCGGCTGAGTATCTCCGGCATGGCGGTTCCCCAGGTCAGAACAGATCAGCGAAGCGAGAGCAGTAGGCGGGGAATCGGGCCCGGATGGCGTCGGGCTCAATTCCGTATTCGGCAAAGGTGTAGCGCTGGGAGCCGCTCGAGCCCAGGGCGTGCTCGGCCAGGAATCCGGTCATTCGCAGCCGGTGGCCTTCGCTGAGCGGTAGTCCGAAGTGCTCGTGCACCCGCCTGGCGGCGGCGGCGGGATCGGCCTGGACCTCCTTGAACGCCAGGTCGAACACGGCCGACTCGACCCGCGGGTCGTTACGGCTCAGCACGCCCCGCTCGAGGGCGTTGCCCCATAGAAGGGTCGTCGACTCGCCCATGCGGAGCTTGTCATCGTCCCCCCCGAGGAGCCGGCGGAAGGGGCGGACGAAGGCGGCCAACGATGCCATGACGGTGGCCGGATCACGATGGGTCCACACCAGACAGGCATCGGGATAGGTGTCGAGCAGCCCTTCAAGATCAAACAGATGGCCTGGGGACTTGAGCGTCCACCGCCCCCGAGGCCCGTGCCACTGGAGGTTCTGCAGGAAGCGCATATGGGTTCGGTAGCAGCCCTCGGCGCGTTGGGTCGCGACCCACTCGGTATAGGCATCGGTTCCAAAGCGCGCCCACCAGTCCGGGCCGGAGAAGTGGTACTCCATGATGGTGTTGCACTCGGCGGGAAGGCGCGCCCCCATCGGGTGCGTCTCGAGAACCTCGGGCGCCACCTCGAGCAGCTGATCGACGCCGGCCTGGACCAGGGCGATGCGCTCGTCGCGGTCGTAAGTCGCCGTCTCGGGGGGCGGCCACGGTATCTGGGCCTCCCACTCGAGCGGTGGACGAGCGGCGGGATCAAGAGCCAGCACGTCGTAGAGGATCGTCGTGCCAGTCCGCGGCAGCCCGATCAGGATCACGGGTCGCTCGATCCGCTCGTCGAGCACCTCAGGATGCTCCTTGGCGTGCTCCACAAAGTGCAGGCGGGTTGACAGGATCTGCACGGCCCGATCATGGGCCGCCTGCTCGAACGTGGCGCCCCGATCGGCGTCGGCGACGGATTGGAGGAAGACCGACATCGGCTTCCGGTAGGTACCGTCCGGGCCATAGTCATCGAGCCCGGTCACCTGCACCGCCTCGGCGTGCAGGCCGTCGGGATCGAGCGAAATCCGGGTGTCCGTAGTCATCCATCCGCCTTCCCTTGGTGGCGTTCGGTGTACAGATCACGAAAGGCGTCGCGCCAGGCATGCTGGCACGGTCCGGTGATAGACAGGCGCCTGGTGTTGTCGCTCACATTGCCCGGGGCAACCCCCGGTACATCCATCAGTTCCACGGTGGCAGGCTGGCCGGCCAGCTCACCGGCGAAATCGCACCACTCCTGGACGGTCACGATCTCGTCGCCGCACCAGTTGACGATATTGGCGGGTACCGACGCGGCGTCGAGGAGGGGCTCCAGCTGATCGCACATGTCGTCGATGTGGATCATCCGGTGCGGATACGGCAACGCCCAGATGCGCACCGGCTCACCCCTGGCCACGGCATCGAGATGGCCCACGGGCATTCCTCCCATGGGCCCGTAGACTGTGTTGAGCCGCATGACGACCAGCGGGAGCGAGAACGCCTCGGCGCAGAAGCGGGCGACCGCCTCGAGCGACACCTTGGCCGCGGGGCTCGACGGCGCCCACGGGGCGAACGATCGCCCTATGTCATCATCTTCGGTAAAGGAATGCCAGGGGTCGTCGTTGATGCTGTACACAGCCGTGGACGAGACCACCAGAGCGGCTTTGGCTCTGCGGCAGTGCGCCAGCACATGCCCGGCACCGACCGCGTTCACCTGTACGGCCCGACGGAACTCGGCCCCGAGACGGGTATGGGCCAGGTGCAGCACGTACGTGAAGTCGTCGGGCAGCGCCGACAGATCGGGCTGCTCGAGGTCTACTGCCACGGTCCGGATCCCGAGCGCATCGACCTTTGCACGCGCCTCCGGATTGGTGGCCAGTGCTCCCGGCCGGCTGTCGGTCAGACCGAACCTGGCCAACCCCCAGACCTCATTGCGCTGGCTCAGGTAGCCGGCAATGGGAAGTCCCACCAGGCCACTCACACCCGTGACGAGGATCTTTTCCCCTGAGATCATCGACCGGCGATCTTGGCGTCCGGCAGAGAGCGCTCGACCATGCCGTTGGCCTGTTCGCCATCCCACGTGTACCGGGCCCCGCCCTGGTGGTACGTGACGGTGTTGTGGCGCCCCGCGTTCTCCGGCTGCCAATCAAGATGCAGCCACCCGCCTTGCGGTGAGAACGTGGACCAATTCGTCTCACCCGCGATCTGTATCTCGCCGTGCTCGGCGGTCTCGAGCACAACGGAGACATCGCCACCCTGCGGCTGGATCGTCGTGAGCCATTGCACGTCGACGATGCGGGCGGGATGCATCACGCCGTCGTCGAAGACGTACCCCTCGGCATAGGACGGCGAGCCGTCGGGTCGGGGCGGGAAGGTGATGAAGCCAAAGGCCCGACCGCTCGGAAAGACGGCGGACTGCCAGTTGTGACCCCAGAACTCCGAAGTGTCGCGCACGCCGATGCGATGGATGCGAAGGCCCGTCCCGGTAAAGGTGTTCTGGTCGCCGCCGACCCGGAAACTGCCCTGACACCTGAACAATTGCTCGTGCCGGACGCCGCCCATGAAGGATCCCTCGATCCCGTCCTTGAGCATTTTGTCGGCTTCGGCGGACATGTCACCCTGCACCCACGGCGGCACCGCCATGGTGGCGTCGAGCTCAAGATCGACGTCGACCCGATTCTCGGCAATGATCCCGGCCAGCTGCTCGTCGACATTGGTATCTCGCATCGGGCCATGCCATTGCATCGTCCACCGGGAAAAGGGCTCGACGCATTCCATGCGAACCGGCCCCGCCGCGAAGATCCGGGGCTGGCCGTCGGCGCCGAAAGGGCCGGTCCCACGCGCCGATCCCGCCCCGTTGAGGGCCCGACCGTCAGGGAACCCGACATTGGCTTGCAGCCCCCGATCCAACCACTGCGACCCGATCGCCTCAATACCAATCCGGGGAAGGGCGAAGCGACCCTGGTCGTCGAAGACCCACAGGTTGTCGCCTTCACGACAACGCGGGTCGTCCGGCGTCGTGGCCAGCATCAGATCCCGCTCAGGTGCCATGGCACCACTCAGATCGATCCCACTCAGGTCCATAGTGCCCACCCTTACCTGATCTACCCGGACGGCCGGATGGTAGCAGGACCCGGCGGGCCGGTGGCGGGCGGCGAGCGGACGGCACCGAACGGCCCGGATAATTCTGTGACAGAATGCGGCGGATGGTTCGCGGATCCGGCGCGCAGCTGAGAACCGGGTCACGAGACGCTCGCCGTCTTGCCGCCCTGGCCGGCGCCATTGCGGCTCTGGCCGTGTTCGGGTTCCCCACTGCGGTGCGTGAGGCGAACGCGGCACCGGCGCCGCTCTCTGTCGGTGTCTCCATCGACGGGCTTCCGGCCAACCTGGGCCCGTTGCAGTCGTTCGAGCGCATGGTCGGACGCTCAGTCAACATCGCCAGCTACTACGTGAATTTCACCACTCCCTCCTTCTCGACGGCCGACGCCAGCGGCATCGCCAACCTGGGGGCGACCCCGATGATCACCTGGGAACCGATGGACACCAATTTGCCCAACCCGGTGGTCCAGCCCGGCTACACGCTGGCGAGCATCACCGACGGTCGCTGGGATGGGCTGCTCACGACGTGGGCGAGGGAAATCGCGGCCTGGGGACGGCCCCTCATGCTGCGCTTCGCCCACGAGATGAACGGCAACTGGTATCCCTGGTGCGAGGGCGTCAACGGCAACACGGCCGGGCAGTACGTGCAAGCGTGGCGCCACGTCCACGACCTGTTCGTGGCGGCGGGCGCGACCAACGTCGAGTGGGTGTGGAGCCCGAACGTCGATTATCCGGGATCCACATCGCTAACCGAGCTGTATCCCGGTGATGCCTATGTGGATTACGTCGGTATCGACGGCTACAACTGGGGCACCTCGCAATCGTGGTCCGGCTGGCAAACGCCCCAGCAGGTCTTCAACCAGACGATCGCCGACGTGCGCACCTTCACCACCAAACCCATCATCCTGACCGAGGTCGCCTCCGCGGAGCAGGGCGGTAACAAGGCCCGATGGATCAACCAGTTCTTCGCCTGGCTCAAGGCGACTCCGGCTGTCACCGGTTTCGTCTGGTTTGAGTTCAACAAAGAGACGAACTGGCTGGTTAACTCGTCGACCCAGGCCAAAAGGGCGTTCATTGCCAACCTCGAGAACCTGTGATGTCTTCACCGGACAACCGCGGTAGGATGCCGCCAACCGCACCGCAGACCTCTGGGGGATGGCACCCATGCCCGGATTGATCGCTTACGGCGCCTACCTGCCGCACTACCGGCTCGAGCGATCGGCGATCGCAGCAGCGTTGGGGGGCGGAGGTGGCAAAGGTAGCCGGGCGGTGGCCAGCTACGACGAAGACCCGACGTCTATGGGGGTCGCTGCCGGGCAGAGGGCCTTGCGCGGCGTGGCCGGGACCGCTCGCCCCCGCCGATTGCTGTTTGCAACCGCCAGCCCTCCCTATCTGGACAAGACCAACGCCAATGTGCTGCACGCCGCCCTGTCGCTGGACCCCGCCACGCTGACTGTCGACGTGATGGGGTCGGTCCGGTCGGGGGTGGGGGCCTTGGTGATGGCTGCGGAGGCGCCGGTCCCGGCCCTGGCCGTTCTCTCGGACATTCGCACCGGGCTGCCCGGGGGATCAGATGAACGCGACGGAGGAGACGCGGCGGCGGCGTTCCTCTTTGGCGCCGGGCCGGCGGTCATCGCCGAGGTAGTAACCCATGCGTCCGCCACCGAGGAGTTCCTCGACCGGTGGCGGCTGCCCGGGGCGCCCTCATCCCGGGTGTGGGAAGAACGCTTCGGTGAACACGCCTACGGTCCGCTTGCCGATGCCGAGCTTTGCGGCCGCGCTCAAACAGGCGGGTCTGACCCCGGCCGACATCGACGTCCTGGTGGTCGCCGGAACGCACGGGCGCGCCGTCCGGGTGTTTGCCGGCGGGTCGGGTGCCGCCAGAGTGGCAGATGACCTGAGCTCCGTGGTTGGTAATTTCAGGCACCGCCCAGCCGGGCCTCCTCCTCGCCAGTGTGCTCGACCAGGCCCAACCTGACCAGACGATCGTGGTGGTGGTCCTGGCCGACGGGGCCACCACGATCGTTCTGCGAACGACGGACGCCATCGCTTCCTATCAGCCGGCCCAAACCGTCGCCGAGCAGATCGCTGCGGGCGGGAGCGGTCTTTCCTACGCGGCGTTCCTGTCCTGGCGCGGCTTTCTCACCAGAGAGCCGCCGCGCCGGCCCGATCCGGCTGGTCCAGCGGCCCCTCCGTCGCTGCGCTCGGCCAGCTACAAGTACGGGTTTGTCGGCCACCGCTGCACGGAATGCGGCACCCTCCACCTCCCCGTGGTGCGGGTCTGTGTGAACTGCAAGGCGCTCGACCGGATGGTGGAGGTCTCGATGGCTGACACCTTGGGGACAGTGGCGACCTTCACCATCGATCGCCTGGCTTTTTCGCCCAGCCCGCCCGTGATTGCTGCCGTGGTGGATTTCGACGGCGGTGGGCGGTTTGCCTGCGAGCTCACCGACGCCGACCCCGAACGGGTGGCGATCGGCGACCGGGTCGAGATGACATTTCGCAAGATCATCACCGCCAACGGGATTCATAACTATTTCTGGAAAGCCCGTCCCCTCGCTTCCTCTTCACCGTCAGTTCGGGAGGTCTGAACCATGTCGTCCAATGGCATCCGCGACCGGGTTGCAATCGTCGGAATGGGGTGCACCAGGTTTGGCGAGCACTGGGACAAGTCCGTTGATGACATGCTGATCGAGTCGTCCCAGGCGGCCATGCAATCGGCGGGTGTGACACGCGACGACATTGACGCCTACTGGCTGGGCACTCTGGGTTCGGGAACGTCCGGCCTGACCCTGTCCGCGTGTCCTTCGGCTCGAAAACAAGCCCGTGACCCGGGTCGAAAATATGTGCGCAACCGGCTCCGAGGCCCTGCGCAACGCGGCCTACGCCGTAGCGTCAGGGGCTTTCGACGTCGCCATGGCGATCGGGGTGGAAAAGCTCAAGGATTCGGGATTTTCTGGCCTGGTATCGGCGACGGTCCCGAACGACGGCACCCTGCCCGAGACCACGGCTCCGGCCCGCTTCAGCCTGCTGGCTCCCGCCTACGCCGAAAAGTACGGGGTCGACAAGGACGAGTTGAAGGAGGTACTGACCCGCATCGCCTGGAAGAACCACTACAACGGCGCCCGCAACTCCCGGGCTCAGTTTCGCAAGGAGGTATCCAGGGAGGTCATCGCGACGGCAACACCGGTGGCCGGGATGCTGGGGGTGTTTGACTGCTCCGGCGTCTCCGACGGTTCGGCGGCGGCCATCGTTGTTCGGGCCGAGGACGCCTACCGCTACACGGATAAGCCGATTTTTATCAAAGGGTTATCCTTCGTGGCTGGACCCGCCCGCGGCAATATCGACCCGTCCTATGATTTCACCACCTTCCCGGAGGTGGTCGCGGCCGCCGAAGACGCCTACCGCCAGGCCGGGGTGCGGGAGCCGCGTGCGGAGTTGGCGATGGCCGAGGTTCACGACTGCTTCACCCCGACCGAGCTGGTCCTCATGGAGGACCTTGGGTTCGCCGAGCGTGGCGCGGCCTGGAAGGAAGTGCTGGCCGGCACGTTCGATCTGGACGGAGACCTGCCCGTCAACCCCGACGGCGGTCTGAAGGCCTTCGGTCACCCGATTGGAGCGTCCGGCTTGCGCATGATGTACGAGTGCTGGCTCCAGCTCCGCCGGGAGGCGCCCGAGGAGCGGAGGATCGCCAGTGTCGATGGAGGCCGGAGGCTTGCTCTCACCCATAACCTGGGGGGCCAGCCGGGTGAGTGTGTCGTGTTCGTCTCGGTCGTCGGATCGGAGCCGTCGGCCTGACGGGACGCCAGCGGGCTTTAGAGCAGCCCGTGGCCGCGGGCGATGCTGACTGCGTCATAACGAGATATGGCGCCAGTCTTGCGATAGATGGCCTTGACATGGGTCTTCACGGTATTGGTGGACACGCACATCTGAATCGCGATCTGCCGCAGGTTGAGGTGCGTCGGCAGGTGCTGGAGTACCTGCCGTTCGCGCTCGGTAAGCGGCTCGAGCATGGTGGCCGCCGGGTGTGAGGTGTTGTCAGCGGCCAATCCGTTGGCCTGACCCATAAGTCGCGACAGGTAGGGATCGGCGGAGAGCCCGCTGATGCCGCGGCAGCAAAGGGAGCGTTTGCGTCGGCTCTTCAAGGAAGGGGCGTACGTAGCGTTCGGTTTGGGCTGCCTCCACGGCTCGGCGCATGGCGTCGGCGGCTCGGCCGGCGCGGCCCTGCTGCTGTTCGGCGCGGGCCAGCAGGACGAGGCGACGAATCTCGACGCCCGGGTCAGCCGATTTGGCGGTGCTGAGCCGGGCGAGGACCCGGTCTGGCCGGCCCGAGTGAAGGTCGAGGCGGGCCAGCGTTTCCGCAGAGAGGTCCCGGGCTGGGGCCGCGTTCACCATGAGCAGGGCGCCTTCCAGGTCACCGAGCTGGAGGCGGCAGTCGATTTCCACCTGACTCAGCTTCTGGCCCAGGGGATAGGGGAGCAGACCCGAGTCGCCGATTCTGCGAAGGCATGCGAGCCGATGCAGGGTCTCGCCGGCCCGCTCCTGGGCGATCAGGACGCGGACCAGGTCTTATCTCGACGGCCCACATCCAGGGGGTGGTTGCATGCAAACAGGACGCCTGGAGGGCAGCCTCGAGTTGCTCCTGAGCGGCCTCAAGGTCGTTGTGTTCGTAGCTCACCTCGGCGAGGACCAGTCGGGCCTCGATGTCGACGAGCTCCGCCGGGTTGTCCTGGCCACTCCTGGCGAGCGCGGTGGTGGCGAGTCGCATCGCCTCGTGCAACCGGCCCTGGCGACAGGCCAGCATCGCGGCGAGTGCCCGGCTGGCTGGCGGCCGCCTGCTCGAGGGTGCCGTAGCGGTCTTCCAGGATGGACGCGGCATGCTGGGGATCTCCGAGCCTCAGGTGGGCCCGAGCGGCCAGGAGCGGCAGCTGCTCAACGACGACGGCATCCACGGCGTGAAGGCCGCTCAGGCTGGCGGGGACACCGTCGGGTTCGGATGGCAGCTCCGCCGGGCCCCCCGGATCTCCCGGTGCGGCGGCAACGTGGTCGAGGACACCCGCGATATCGGCGGTTTGCTCGGCGTGCACAGCCCACAGGAACTCGGTCCGTCGTCGCCATTGCCATTGGTCTGGCCGGCTGGCGGCGACGGTCGTGAGGTGCTGAAGCACCGGGGCGGCGTCAGCCGGTCGCCTGGCTGCCAGCAGGGCGGTGGCGAGAAGATACCTGCCCTCGGGGGGCAGACCGGAAGCGTCCGTTTTGGGCCCCATTCGCCGGTTGGAACAGCCTCGAGAAGATCGCCGCCAGGGCGTTCTCGTAGACCTGAGGCAGCCCTACCCGCATGGGGCGGGGGGAACCGCGGTGTTCGTGACGCGCCACCAGCGGTTCGCTCAGATACGGTTCGGGCGCCCCCGATTTGGTGGATCCCCCAATGCGGTGATTGCCCCGGACCGGCATGACTTCCACCATCTCCGCCTCCTTGTCGTTGCTCTCAGGCTAAAGAAATGGGAGGGGTCCGGTCGTCACCCCGGGCCGGGTGATTTGGCGACGGATGCTCGAGGTTGGCTCTGGTCCCCAGCAGCCGGGCCGCTTCCCCGACGCGATCGTCAGATGGCGGTGACACGCAGCAGCTCAAGGCCCAGGTCCTGCAGCCGATCAATGGCTCCATGGAGGGCAGCCTGATCCATGCGCTCGGCCCGCAGGGTGGTACTCCCGCTGCCCACGACGACATCAAAGCCGTCGAATGCCGCCACGATGGCTGGAACGGCCTCGCCGCGAAAGGTGATCTCGTATGTTCTAAGTGTCATTAACGCTGTATCAATCTGGCTCAGGGAATCGTTCCTGCCAGCATGTGAGGTTCCGCGGCCCTTGTCGTCACCCTCGCCAGGGTGATCGCGCCGTGGATCCGGTGTCGGGCAGGTGACGCGGGTGCCAGGTGACGCGGGTGGCAGGTGGGGAGGGACGGAAAGCAGGGGTGGGCCCGGCGATAGCCTCAGTCCGTCCCTGCCGGTCGCCATTCCAGCCCTGTGAGGTGCAGTGAGCACGTACGGATCCGACATCTACACCGAGCCCGACGGCGACCCCGACACCCTGGCCAACCTCGGTACCGCTTCGTCCGATGGCCGGGGTCTGGGAGGGAATGAAGGGCTCCGACCAGCACCCGGTCGCGGAAGGGACCGAGCAGAACACGTTCGTCGAGCACTACGAGCTGCATCCCATCGACGCTCAGACGAACGGCCCCCAGCTCTTCTACGGTCTCCGCTACCACACCCACATCACCAAGCCGGCCGAAACCGAGACTTTCCACGACCAGGTCGGCTACTGGCTGTGGGAGCCCGCAGACCAGAGCGGTGACCCTTACCCTCGGGATCCCACGGGCTCAGGTCCTGCTGGCGTCCGGTCCGGCCGAGCCCGACGCCACCGAGTTCGAGCTGACCGCTACCGGCGGCTCGGAGGTGTAGGGCATCGTCGCCAACCCGTTCCTCAACCAGGCGTTCCGCACCCTCAGCTACCGGATCCACGTCACCATAGACCGGAAGGGACGTGGTCCTACGAGGAAGAGGGCGTCCTGCAAATCCCGGGCCGCGACCGAGCCCTTCAGCCACATCGACCGCAACACCCTGACCAGGATTGGACCGCCCACACCGAATCCCCGCGCCATGGCGGCGGGAGGATTCAGCAGGGTCGGAAGCTCAGACGGAAGCCTCGGGATCGGGTCATTGCGAGGCTCCGCCCAGACCTAGAGCCGGCCGGAACCGGGGGACGGAGAGCCCCGCTCGAACATCGGCCCACTCGAGCTCGACCGCCATCCCTACCCGGATGTCCGCGCTGTCGATGCCGACCAGATTACCGAGCAGGCGAACGCCGATGGCCTCTTCCAGGTCGACGGCCGCGACCGTGTAGGGCACGCTCTCGACCAAGTCGGGCAGGACCGGATGGTGAACGATGGTGTAGGTGAACACCGTGCCGCGGCCGCTGAGCTCGGGCCATTCCACCTCTTGCGATTGACATCGAGGGCAGAAGGGGCTCGGGGGCAGGCGGAATGTCCCGCAGACACCACACCGGGCGCACACCAGGCGGTGGTCTGCGGCCGCCTCCCAGAACGGCTGGGTCCAGTGGTCGGGGTTGATGTGGATCCACTCCGGAGGCGGGGTGTGCAGTTCCATCCTTCACCCCTTCTCAAGATCAGGGCACTCATGGGCAGCTTCCCGGGACCGCCGGTGATCAAAGCGGTCTCCGCGTCGGCGACCTGATTGACGGCATCGCCGCGCATCTGGCGCACGGCTTCGAGCACGTGGTTCATGCCATTGAGGTTGGCGTGGGAATGGGAGCCCCCGTGGGTGTTGACCGGGATATCCCCGTCGGGCCAGCGGATGCCGCCAGCCAGGGCGAGCGGTCCGCTTGACCCGGCTCACAGAAGCCGAAGTCCTCCAGCTGCATGAGCACCATGCCGGTGAAGTGGTCATACAGCTCGGCCACATCGATATCGTCGGGTCCGAGGCCGGCCGCGGCGTAGAGATCCGAAGCGATGGTTCGGAAGCCGGCGGCCGCGAAATAGTCCTCGGGCATTTGCAGCCACTCCTCACCTTGCCCCCAGGCACCTTCCCCACCCTGGGCCGCGGCCCGGATCAAGGCTGGAACGTGCGGGAGGTCACCAGCCCGACTGGCGGAGGTCGTGATGCAGGCCGCGGCACCATCGGTCTCCTGGCAGTAATCCAGCAGACAAAAGGGGTCGGCGATCAATCGCGATGAGAGATAGTCATCCATGCTGATGGGCTCCCGCCGGACGGCGTTGGGCATGCGGGACGCGTTGTCCCGGCTGGAGATCGCTACCGCGCCGAAGTGCTGCCGGGTGGTGCCATGAAGGTGCATGTGGCGCCGGGCCAGCATGGCGTAGAGCTGGCCGGGCGCGATCAAGCCGGTCGGGTTGACAAAGTCCCAGTGGCTGCCCCGGTTGGCCGGCGAGGCAAACGACGCAGTGGTCCGGGTGAACACGTGCTGGCTGACCGAGACCGTCACCACGACTGACGCCAGGCCTGCGACCACTGCTGCGGCGGCGGCACCGAGCGCACCGGCCGAACCGCCGCCCCCGCCGCTGACGCAGACGCTCCAGCGCAGCTGACGCATCCCCAGGACCTGCGCCAGCACAGCCGTGTCCAGGCCGCCTCCATAGGCGTAGTAGGTGATGCCATCGATATCGCTCAACGCCAGGCCGGCGTCGTCGCCGCGGCCAGGATGGCCTTGCCGGCCAGCTCGTAGTTGGTCTGAGGGTGCGACTGGCCGCGCTTGTAAAATGGAGTCTCGCCAACCCCGACGATGGCCGTGGCGTCGCGGAACGGACGATTCACGGTTTAGATCCCCATCGCATATCCGGCGGTCACCCGCACGGTCTCGCCGGTCACAAAGCGGGCCCGGTCCGAGCACAGGTACAGCATGGCGTCCACGATGTCCTGCTCGGTGCCGTCCAGGTCGAGAAATTGTTGCGATTTCACATGGGCGAGCACTTCGGGGGCGAGCTCAGCCCGGATGGTGTCGGTCAGGTGCAGCCCGGGAGCAACCGCATTGACCCGTATGGCATCCGGGGCCAGCTCCCTGGCGGACGCAATCGTGAGGCCCCGGACGGCAAGCTTCGATACCCCGTAGGCGCCACCCGATGAGTAGGCGGCGGACGAGGAGATGTTGAGGATGCAGGCGCCAGGGCGACCGGCCATGGCCTTTCGTGCGGACAAGGTGCAGATGATGATGCCGATGACGTTGACCTCAAACAGGCGACGCAGCTTGGCAACGCCCAGCTCGGCCATCGGCAAGCTGTAGGCGGCCGAGTGCAAGCCGGCGTTGTTGATGAGGATGTCAATGCCGCCCAGACCCTCCATCACGTCCGCCACCATGGTCTCGACCGCCTGCTCGTCGGCCACATCACAGGAAATG
>CAWHFG010000010.1:0-423488 GCA_963828435.1 uncultured Acidimicrobiaceae bacterium | reverse complement strand
CTGTCATCACCAGCCGGGATCGTCACCGCCCCCGGGGGCGGGGAGGTATACGGGTCAGCGAACCCCGATTCGCACCAGCGCACCGTTGGGGAAGCGGGCGCCACGCCGTTCGAGGACGCGGCCTGAGGTGCGGGGGCAGGAACGGTCGTGGTCGAACCGCTCGTCGAGGTCGCGAAGGTGTCGCTGAACGCCAGATACAGCCCTCCGATGAGGCCGATCGCGGCGACCAGTACCACCAATCGTTTCATGGCCCGCCCTTCCTTTGTCAGCGATCCGCAGCGAAGCGGAGCACCGTCTCGTACTGCGTGTCACCCTGGCAGACGCCCTCGCCCAGCACGGTAGTGGTCGGCTCCTTTTCGCCGAACCCCTTGAGTACCAGCCGAGGTACCGGGTCCGTCGAGCCCCGGATCAGCGACCAGTCCAGACCGGGAGGCAGCTGCAACGTTGCTGCCAGCGCCCGCCGCCATCGTCGGCCCAGCTCAGTTGACCAGGAGTGCCCCTGATCGCGGCGTGCGACGGCGGGTCCGAGGTGGAACGCCAGGCGCAGCCCGTGGTCGCCGGTCGGTCTCGGATCTGATCCAGGATCTCGATCGCGTCTCGCCGGCGCTCGGGAGCCGGACCGTGCGCCGTGGCCAGCCGGAGGGTCCAGCGACGGTATACCCGTCGTGCTCCGCCGACCAGCGGGTCACCCGGCCGTCGGGGTCACGGTCCGACCTCGAGACATCGGCTCTGTAGCCGGCCGTGATCCACAGTGTCGGCCCCCCGAGCGTGGACTGGTCCTGGCCGGCGATCTCGAGGTGTTGTGCCCCAGGGTGGATCTGAAGTAGCTCCGCCAGCGCGGGCTCGCTGCTGTAACAGTAAGTTCCGGGGTCGGCCAGGACGTCGACCCCGCCGTGGCGAACCTCGATCGCCAGGGCATCGGCATGGGCGTGGGCGGCGATCGACAAGAAGCCGTGCGGGCCGGCGTCGCAGCGGCACCAGATCTCGGGGCCGTGGCTCGGAGCGCTTCGCATGATGGTCAGGCCCGGCGTCGGCGAAGTGGCCCGGACGGTCGGCGCGGCCGTCCCGTCCGCGGATGGGAGCCCGGCCATCGAGGCCACCAGCATGCTCATGGCGTCTGGCGCGGCGGCGGGCCACCAGTCGGGCGCGCCGAACACCGGCCGGCCGAGCGCCAGCAGGCCGGCCCACCGGTTGGCCTCGGGGGGTCCGAGCACCAGCGCTCGCCCGTCGTCGCTGTCGCCCTGGCGGGGGGCTCGAAGCTCTGACATCGACCACGGAGGCCACCACGTCGAGCATCCGGCCCAGAGTGGCCCAGGTCGGCGAGGCAGATGGCCGCCCGGCCCGATCTGGCCTCGGCGGCGGCCAGGAGGCCGAGCTCGGCGACGAATCCGTGGTAGTCGAAGGCCATTTCGCGGTTGACCCCGCTCGGAAACGTGTTGTTGACCAGCTCGTCATCGAGAAGCTCCGGCCGCGCGGTCCGCCCATCCTCGACTCTCCTCGAACCAGTTGAACGCCAGGGCGGCGACGAGCTGTCCGGCGGCCTCGGCAATGACGTGATTATTGGCTGAGGACCCGCGGCTGCGGAAGTTGGCGAGATAGTGCTGGTGCCACCAGATCTGGGCCAGGGCGTCGTCATTGTGCTCGAACAGCTCGGGCGCGCCATCCCACCCTTCCAGCAAGCGGCGCACCCATACCCACGAGATCAGCCGTATGCCGAGTTCGATGCCGCTCGTCCAGTGCACGCCCGAAAGGAAGGGGTTCTCTGCCCACCAGGAGCGCAGCTGACGGGCCGCGCCCTCGGCATACCTTTCGTCTCGTGAGAGCGCGAACGCGGCCGCCAGCACGGTCACGTGGTGTAGCCGAGACAGCTCCCATACCTGCTTGACGTTGCCGGCCACCGCCTCATCACGATGGTTGATCCGAAAGCAGTACTCGGATTCGGGTGCTCGCTTCCCCGTCACCGGGTCGAAAAACCAGTCCGGCTCGTCAATGTCCTTGCGCGGCTGGCCGAGCACGGTCCAGCGGCCGGCCAGGATCTCCTCCGCGGCCTCGATCACCTCGACCCGGGCTGCCGCGGGCACCCGCTCGAGGGCGCCTGGCGGGAGGGATGGCCGCGAAAGCGAAGGGGCTCGACGGCAGCTCGCCGACCCGACGCACCGAGCCGGCGGTTGGAGACCCCGGCCGGACCTGATGGCGAATCCACGCCTGCTGCCGGACGTAATCAGAGACGCGCCAGCCCACCTCGCGAGCGGACATCCTCTGTAGGCGCCGGACGTACCACTCCAGCTTCGAGAGCTTCACGGCCGATCAGACTCGGTCGACGTCGATGTCTCGGCGCGTCCCGGCGGGGCTCAGGACACGCTCGTAGACGTCCAGATACCGCGGGGCCTGGTGGCTCCACGCCAGCTCTTGTTCCACCCGCGTCCGCCCGGCCGCACCCATCGAGCCGCGCCGCGGCTCGTCGTCGATGAGATCGATGAGCCGTGCGGCCAGGTCGTCAACCTGGTTTGGCGTGGCATACACCCCCGCCTCCGCCGCCGAGGCCCTGGTTTCGCGGAGGTCGAAGGCCACGACCGGCAGGCCAAACGCCATGTACTCCATGGTCTTGTTCATGGTCGACAGGTCGTTGAGAGGATTCTTCGGATCCGGCGAGATGCCAACGTCTGCGCTCGACAGGATGGTGGCTACGGTTTCATCAGGGACCCGGCCGGTGAACTCGACAAAGTCGACCAGATTGAGCCGGTCCCGCATCTCGACCAGCTCGTTGAAGCAGTCGCCTGAGCCGATCAGGGTAAAGCTGATGTCCTTTCGCCGCAACCGGTTGCACGATGATGTCGGCCACCTCGAGCACGATGTCGACACCGTCTTGAGGGCCCATCACCCCGATATACGCGACCAGATGGTGCTCGGCCCCGCCGCAAACCGGGGTCCGGGCTGATGGGCTTGAGCCGGGTCGGGTCCGGACCGGTGCGTACCACGGTGGAGCTGGTCCGGCCGCAGGCCGTGACGTTCCATGGCGACAGCCTGGTAGGAGCCATTCGTGGAGATGACGTGGTCTGCGGCGCGCATGGTCCGGCGTTCGAGCAAGCGAAGCGCCCGGTACAGCGCCCGGGAACCGTCCGGAAAGCGCGATTCGTAGGTCTCGGGGCACAGGTCGTGGTGGTCGAAGACGAAGCGGGACCCGTGCAGCGCGCGGAAGAGCAGGCCGATGGGCCAGAAGATGTCCGGCGGGATTACAGCTCTGGATGGCGGCGAAGCGCCCGCCGCGGCTGGCTTTGATCAGCCAGCCACAAGGTGGCCAGGAACGAGTAGAGGTATTCGAGGAAGAACGAAGCCGCTCCGCCGCTGGCCGTGTACGGGCGGTACTTGAACAGTTCGACTCCTTCCAGCACCGCGTAGCCCGGGTCGCCCGGGCCCTTGGGACATACCACCGCCACCTGGTAGCCGGCATCTCTCAACGTGCGGCACTCCAGCCAGACCGCGCCGGTCAAACGGCACCGGCAAGTTCTGGACGATGATGAGTATCCGCCCTTTTGGGTTCGATTTCATTCTGATCTCATCGGTTCGACGGTTGCCAGCTCCGGCACGGTCAGCTGAGCTACTAACCGCTCCCCGGATAGGGCTTCTGCGGCCATCACGTTTTGGCAAAATGGACTTGAGGGCACGGACACTCACGGCGTGGGCGGTGTTGGCCAGGATCGACAGGTCCAGGCCAAGGGACCAGTTGTCCACGTAGAACAGGTCCAGGCGCCGGTAGGCACTGAACGCCGGGTTGTCGCGCGCCTCGCTCTGCCATAGCCCGGTAATGCCCGGGCGCATCTGGTACCGGCGGCGCAGGTCGGCGTCGAATGCGGCGTCCTCGTGGGGCGCCGAGAACCTCGGCCCCACCAGGCTCATCGTCCCCTTCAGGACGTCCCACAGCTGGGGAAGCTCATCGATGCTCGAGGCCCGCAGGAACCCGCCGATCTTCGTTACCCGCGGATCGTTGGTGGCTTTGAACAGGGGGCCGCCCTTCCGCTCGTTCAAGGCCGCCACCTCGGCCAGCATCCGGGAGGCGTTGGGCACCATCGTGCGGAGTTTCAGGACTGTGATGGGAGCCCCGTCAAGGCCGAGGGCGGAGTGGTGGTAGAAGACCGGTCCGCCATCCTCGAGCTTGATGCGGATGGCGGCCACCAGCAGGACCGGCACCACCAGGGGGCTGATGGCGAGGGTCAGCAGGATATCCAGGGCTCGCTTGATGGCCCTCTGCCACGCCGGAGCACCCGGCGGTTCCACATAGAACACAGGCATTCCCGAGACCGGCGCCATCCGGACCCGCTTGGTCGACAGCCCGGTGACGCCCGGCCAGACCTGGACACGGAGGCCCGCGGCCAGGGCATCAGCGACCGCTGCGGTCGTGGCACCCGCCGGGAGCGCCCCGGCAACGGCGATGACGCCGCTGGCGCCGGTGCGCGAGGCCAGGTCAGGCAGGCCGGTGCTATCGATGGAGCTCGGCAGTCCGTTCCACGGGGCGTCGGATCGTTCCTCACCCACCACGCCGATGATGCGATAGCCAAGCTCGGGCTCGTCGTTCAGCATGTTCCACAGCCCGACGGCGTCGTCGTTGGTCCCGAGCAGCAGCACGGAACGAAGATGCTGACCGGCCGCACGCTGGCCCTTGAGCCACCGGCCGAAACGCCACCGAAGAGCCAGTACCAGGACCGCGCTGATGGCCGCCCCTGCGACCGCCTTCGGGACGTTGACCGAACCCGCCATCCACTGGCTCAACGCGAACACGAGCGCCCCCAGCCCGGTAGAGCCCAGGACCCGGAGGGCCTCCCGGGTGGGCAGGGCGCAAAGGTGTGACCGGTAGAGGCCGGCCCGGCGGAGCGCCAGCATGGTCGCGGCGATGGCAGCCACCCCGGCGATCAACTGCCGGCCTCGATCCCCCGACCCAACCAGCGCCACAGGCAACCAGGCGACCGTCAGAGCGACGACGTCGCTGATCACCAGGTGCCATCGCAGAGACAGGCGTTCGGGGCTTCGGCTGGGCCGGTTGCTCGACGCCGTCTCAGCGCCGCCAGCATCATCCCGGCCAGGTCGCTCCACTTGATCAGACTCCGCGACCAGGACGTTGCCATCGACCTGGAGCGGTGGTGTATCACCCGCGGGCAGGCTACCGCCGTCCTCCGGCCCTGAGGGAAGTGCATGCAGTACTGAAGCCACGCCGCTCCTAGCGAATGATCTCCGGCTCCTTGGACCTACAGGAAAGCCTTAGTCGGAAGTTGGTGAGGTCCGTCATTGAGGAGGGCTGAGCCGTTGGCGTGATACCTCGAGTCCAGCCCCAAGAGGCTGGCGATGATGCTCCCTGGACCGTATTCTCGCGTTGTTTCGTCGCTCAGATCCGGCGTAGGCGTGTATCAAAAAGAGTGACGTGCGCCGGGCGGGTCCGTCGAGTGATCAGACCAGATCCGAAGGCCGCCTTGATGTATCAGTTGTCGCGACCGGCACTCTACTTCGGTGGAGGTGCACGGATGCGAAGGGGCGAAACCGGGAAAGACGTCGTGAGTAGTGCGACCGCGCCACGCATCCGGTCCATGCGCCCGGGTTCGGCGTCCGGGCGACGCCCCGGGGTTCTTCTTGATCGGGACGGGACGATCATCGTCGACCACGGGCACGTGGGCTCGGTCGATCGCGTTGACTTCATCGACGGGGCGGCCGAAGGGATCGCGGCCCTGAATCGCGCCGGCCTTCCGGTCGTCGTCGTATCAAACCAGGCCGGTGTGGCCAAGGGCTTCTACAGCCTCGATGACGTCACCGAGGTGCACCGCTACATCGCCGCCGTGCTGGCAGACCACGGCGCCCACGTGGACCTGTTCCTCTACTGTCCGTATCACCCCGAGGGCAGCGTCGAGCCCTTTGCCCGAGCCAGTGATGATCGGAAGCCGGGGCCGGGTCTGGCGCATGCCGCCGCTCTGGCCCTCAACCTCGATCTGCGCTCGTCCTGGGTGGTTGGCGACCGTCCTGAAGACATCGGCCTGGCAGCTGCGGTTGGAGCCTCGGCCGTCTATCTGGGATCGGATCCACACCGTCAACCGCGGGTGTGGTCGCTTCCCGACCTGGCCGCAGCCGCGTCATTCATTCTAGAGAGGATCGCCGCATGACGACCACGTACGACCCACCGATCGTTTCGCCCGAAGCACCCGTCGCCCCGGTGAAGTTCCCGGAGACCCCGTTCCAGCATGCCGGCTCGTACTGCGACGCCTATTTCGAGGAGGCGGCCCGGGCCGCGGCCTCGATCGACTGGGTTGAGGTCGACCGGGCGGTCAGGATCCTCGTTCGCGCCTACAGCGCCGGGGCGAGCGTCTTCGCCTGTGGCAATGGTGGCTCGGCTGCGATCGCCAACCACCTTCAGTGTGACCACGTCAAAGGGGTGCGGACCGACACCGACCTGTCGCCGCGAGTCGTCAGCCTAAGCAGCAACGTCGAGCTCTTGACGGCAATCGCCAATGACATCGGGTACGACGACGTCTTCACCTACCAGCTGCAATCGCAGTCGCGTCCAGGCGATGTTCTGATTGCGATTTCCTCATCGGGTCGGTCTCCGAACATCGTGCGGGCTCTGACCTGGGCTCGTGAGCACGACCTCCGAACGGTCGCCCTGACGGGATTCGCCGGAGGCGGGGCCAGGGCCATCGCCGAAGCCGCCATCCACGTCGACTGCACGAACTACGGGGTCATCGAGGATCTACATCAGGCGGCCATGCATGCCATGGCTCAGTACATCCGCCAGTCGCGAATGTCTCCGAGCGCGGTTGCAGCCACCACCTTCTGACCAATGGTGACCAAAGCGGCGGAACGCGATCAGATCTCAGCCAACCATCCCGGCGATCACACACCGGACACTCTGGAGAGAGGCAATCGACTGAGAGTCGCCATAAACCTTCTCACCGAGGACCCGGACAATCCCTCGGGGGCTCACTGGTTCTGGACCCGGGTGATTCCCGAGATGGCGAAACGACTTGATTCCGATGAGGAACTGCACCTCCTCGTCAGCCCCAAGTCCCGTCCCCTCCACCAGGACTACGGCCCGAACGTTCGCCACATAACCTTTCCGTGGTCGAACGAGCGCCGCACCTTGCGGACGCTGAGCGAACACCTTTACTCCCCCGTGCGTCTACCGATGAGCCGCATCGACGTCATGAACACGCTCATGGCACCGGTGGTCAACCCGACGTGGTCGCTCGTCATCCACATGAAGACGATGCACGCCTTCACCGAGCCCGATGCCATAAACCCCGTGGTTCGGGCCTACCGTCGCCTGAGCTATCCACGTTCGGCACGCCTGGCCGACGCCATCATCATCAACTCCAACAGCCTTCGCTCCGAGATCGATCGCTATCTCGAGGTTGATCCCCAAAAGCTGAAGTTGATCTATGAGGCGGTCGACCACAACCTGTTCAAGCCAGGAGATGCGGCCGCGGCTCGAGCGGAGGTGGCCGGGTTCGGAGTCACCAAGCCGTTTGCGCTCTTCGTGTCGTCACTGTGGCGGTACAAAAACTGCGATGGCCTGCTGCGGGCGTGGGCGCTCCTCCCCTCGCGACAGGGCCGACAGCTCGTGATCGTCGGGCATGGGCGCGACCGTAGCTATACGGCAGAACTGCAGGCCCTGGCTCAAGAGCTCGGAATCGCGGCCGATGTCCTCTTCGTCGGGGGTGTCTCACTGGAGCAGACGAAGCTCTTCTACCAGGCCGCAGACGTCCTGGTGTACCCATCCTTCAACGAGACCTTCGGCCTCCCGATTCTCGAGGCCATGGCGTGCGGCTGTCCGGTCGTGACCTCCAATACGAGCTCGATGCCCGAGATCGCCGGAGGCGCGGCGGTGTTGTGCGATCCGACCGATCCGAAATCGATGGCCAGTGCGATCGAGCAGGTGCTGACCTCGGAGGGTGAGCGGCAGCGGGAGGCCGGACTGCGAAGGGCTGCTGAATTTACCTGGGGAGCAACCGCGGCGATGACGCTGGATGTCTACCGTGAGGTAGGAGAGAACCGGAGGCGGACCAAATGAAGGTGCTGGTTACAGGCGGGGCCGGCTTTATCGGCTCCCACACGTGCGACAGGCTCCTGTCCCTCGGCCACGACGTCGTGGTCCTCGACGCCCTCACGCCGCCCGTCCACAGGGATGGCAAGCCGGCCTACCTGAGCCCCGAAGTAGACTTCTACGAAGGCGACGTTCGCAATCGCGACCTCCTCACCAACCTCCTGCGCCGGGTGGACGCGGTCTACCATTTTGCGGCCTACCAGGACTACCTGACCGACTTCGCCCATTTTTCCGAAGTGAACGTTGTCTCGACGTCCCTCCTGTACGAAATCATCGTGGCCGAACGGCTCGATTTGGCTCGCGTGGTGGTGGCTTCGTCGCAGGCCGCCCTCGGTGAAGGCCTCTACCTTTGCCCCCGCCACGGGGAGATCGTGCCCGGTATGCGGGCCGAATCGGCCCTGCGGGCCGGCGTATGGGACATCCCCTGTCCGGATTGCGGGGGACCGCTCGAGATGCAGCGTACCCCCGAGCGCATTACCAACCCGCAGAACGCCTACGGCATGTCGAAGCTCGGTCAGGAAATGGTCGCCGTCAACCTGGGCCGCCGCTACGGCGTCCCAACGGTGGCGCTGCGTTACAGCATCGTGCAAGGCCCCCGGCAGTCCGTCTACAACGCCTACTCCGGTGCCTGCCGGATCTTTTGCCTGCACTACCTCCAGGGTCTCGCCCCCACCCTGTATGAGGACGGCGGTGCCATCCGCGACTACGTCAACATCGACGATGTGGTCGACGCCAACGTGCTCGTGCTGGAAGACCGGCGCGCCGAAGGTCGGGTGTTCAACGTCGGAGGCGGAAAGCCGGTGACCACAAGCGAGTTCGCCGACATCGTCATGCGACACTACGGATCGTCGGAGCCCGCCAAGGTGACCGGGGAGTACCGATTCGGCGACACCCGCCATATTCTCTCCGACATCAGCGCCATTGAGGCGCTCGGCTGGAAGCCCCGACGTGCCCCGGCCCAATCGGTCGCCTCCTACGCCAGCTGGCTCGACGATCTCGATGGCCTGGACGACGTTCTCGTCGAGGCCAACGCCCGCATGCGCACTCTCGGAGTCATTCGGAGTTCGGGACGATGAAAGCCTTCCTGCTGGCGGCGGGGATCGGCAGCCGGTTGCGGCCCGTCACCGACACCACCCCGAAATGCCTGGTACCGATCGACGGGACCCCGCTGCTGGACATCTGGCTCGACGCCCTCGAGCGGGCCGGTGTGGACGAAGTCCTTATCAACACGCACTACCTTCCGGACCAGGTACGTCGCCACGTCAGCAGCCGTAGCAGCCGGTCCGATGGGCCCGCAGTCCGAACGACCTTCGAGGCCGAGCTGCTGGGCAGCGCGGGTACGCTCGCCGCCAACCGGCGCTGGGTCGAGGACGAGGATGTCTTCCTGGTCTGCTACGCGGATAACCTCACCGACTTTGATCCGCGCCGGCTCGTCGAATTCCACCGCGAGGGTGACGCCATCGCCAGCGTGGCTGTGTTCCATTCCGAGCATCCCTCGGCTGGCGGCGTGGTTGAGCTCGATGAGTCCGGCCGCCTGGTAGGGTTCGTCGAGAAGCCGAGCCAGCCAGTGAGCGACCTGGTGAACGCTGGCATCTACGCATTTCGCCCCCAGGTGCTCGACGAGATCGGCGAGGCACGGCCGAGCGACATCGGCTACGACCTTCTGCCGGCCCTGGTCGGACGAGCCCGAGCCCTCCCGATCGACGGGTACTTCCGCGATATCGGGACGCTCGAGGCATATTTTCAAGCTCAAACAGATTGGCGTCCGAGGTCGCTGCGATGATTATCACCCAAACACCACTTCGCATCGGTCTGGTCGGTGGCGGTACCGACCTGCCCGATTATTATCGAGAGCACGGCGGCAGGGTCCTCAACTGCGCCATTGACAAGCACGTCTATGTCATCGTGAAGCAGCGCTTCGACGACGACATCTACGTCAACTACTCCAAGAAGGAGATCGTCTCCTGCGTCGACGACCTCGAGCACGAGCTGGTCCGGGAGGCCATGCGCATGACCGGGGTCGACAAGGGCGTGGAGATCACCATGCTGGCCGACATTCCGTCCTCCGGCTCGGGGCTCGGGTCGTCCTCGTCCATCACCGTCGGTCTGCTGCTGGCCCTGTTCGCCTATCAGGGACGCAGCCTGAGCCCGGAGGAACTGGCCGAGCGGGCTTGCACCATCGAGATCGACCATTGTGGGAAGCCGATCGGCAAGCAGGACCAGTACATCGCCGCCCTCGGTGGCGTGCGGGATATCCGGTTCGGCCCCGGCGAGGCGGTTGTGGCCGATGAAGTCCAGCTGAGCAATCAGGGCCGGCGGGCCCTCCAGGAACAGGTGATGCTGTTCTACACCGGCGTGACGAGAAGCGCCAACACCATCTTGAGCGAGCAAAACGCCAACGTCGGTCGCACCCTCCATCATCTCCACCACCTGCGCGATCTGGCGGGCACGGCCGCGGACAAGCTCCGCGGCGGGGACGTGGACTCCCTCGGGGCGGCTCTCCGCGACGGCTGGGAAGCCAAGCGGCAGCTCGCCTCCGGCGTGTCCAACAGTACGATCGACCTGGCGGTGGAACGGGCCCTTGACGCCGGCGCCTCAGGGGCCAAGGTCACCGGGGCGGGCGGGGGCGGGTTCCTGCTCGCCGTCTGTCCCATTGAGCGTCAGCGAGCGGTGCGTGAGAGCCTGACCGAGATGCGGGAGCTACCGATCAAGCTTGACCCCCTCGGCGCCCGTGTCGTGCTCAACATGTCGCGCGACATCTGGATCTGACCGCCGCGTCGCCGTGGGCGTCCGGCCCGGCCCAGCCCGGTCCGGGTCCCGGCCCAGCCCGGGTCGATGCCAGCCCCCCGGTTTTTCTTCTCTGTTGCACGGCGCCCTTCAGTAGGGCACGAATTGCAGCAGCGAAGGGTGGCCGGGACCGCAAAGGGCACGGTTTGCCACACAGAAGAGTCGACGGGCCGTTGCGCCGGGCCCCCACGATCGGACCTCCGCCAGGGTATGGCCCCCGGTCCGCCGTGCCGAACGCGACGGACGGGGACCTTTCACACTCGCAAAGAAGAGCCGGTGGTGAGGCTGGCCGTGGCGGCGAGGGTGGCGCGGGTGGTGGCGGCCAGCGACGACAGCGAGATGGGCATGGGGTCGCCGGTACGAACTGCCTTGAGGAATGCCTCGATCTCGGCCCGCTGACCCTTGTCGGGTGCCCCGAAGGCCCGGCTTGAACGCCGGCGCCGTCCGGCCCACACCGTGCCGCGCTTGAAGTTGTCGAGGCGGGCGCTCCGGCCGCCGCTGGAGGCCTCGAAGGTCTCCTTCGGAAAACGGGTATGGCCCGTGGTCACATAGGTCACGGTCGCCAGCGACCCGTTCGCGTAGCGGAGGACAACGTGAAGGTCGCGGGAGTCGCGTCCGGCCATGCCCGTGACCTCGGTGGGATCGGCGCCGATCCACCAGCTGAGGGTGTCGATGAAATGGCCTCCCTCGCCGACAAACCGCGACCCTTCGAGACCCTCGTTCCCGTACCAGCTGTCAGCTGCCAGCGATCCGGCGTTGACCAGGTATCGCGCCACGGTGGCCTCCGACGTCGAACCGAAGCGGGAGCGCATCTCCGCCAGCATGGGGGCGAACCGTCGGTTGAAGCCCACCATCAATCGGTCGTTCCCGGTCGCGTCAACGGTCTGCAGCACCCGGTCCAGCTGTTCGTCGGTGAGGGCCAGGGGCTTCTCGACAAACACGGCCTTGTTAGCTTCGAGTGCCCGGCAGACGAGGTCGGCGTGAGAGCTGTGGCGGGTGACGATGAACACCGCATCCAGGGTGTCGTCCTGCAGCACAGCCTCAGGGTCGGTGCAGGTGGCCGAGAAGCCAAACTTTCGCTGAGCGTTCACCGCCGACAGCGATCGTTTGGTTGCGACCTGGGCCAGCTGTACATCCTGGCGACCGGACAGGTGGGGCAGAAGCATCGACGACGCGTAATTACCGGCGCCGATGAAGCCGAGCTTGACCGGGCGTCCGTCCAGGCCAGGGCGGGCTTCGGTCCGGCGCGGCCGCTTGAGGGTGGCCGCCGGGGCCCGGGGGGCGATGGCGGGAGTAGGCTGGTCCTCCCCCTCGTCTGTCGCGGCCGGTGATGGCGGGTACTCGAACAGGAACCCGATGCCCGTCAGGGCATTGGTCCGGAGCCGCTCGTAGACGTCCACCGCGTCGGTGACGGGGAAGACGCCCGAGGTCAAGGGCTCAAGGTCGATATCGCCCGTGGCCACCAGATCGACGAAGCAAGCCAGGTTGCGACGTTCGGTCCAGCGGACGTATCCCACCGGGTAGTCGATCCCTTCGACTTCATAGCGTTCGTCGTAGCGCCCCGGTCCGTACGAGCGGGAGAAGCGGAGATCCAGCTCCTTCTCGTAGTAAGCACTCCAGGGCAGGTCGAGCTTGCACTTGCCGATGTCGACGACGGTGGCACGATCGCGAGCGATCCTGGCAGCCATCTCAGTGGGGCCATTGGATGATCCCCCGGCCACCAGCAGGACCCGGTCAGCACCGAACCCGCCAGAGGCCTCCGCAATGGCACTCTCGATGGCAGCCAGGCCGTCGCCATCGGGCCCGGCGGCCAGGACGGCGCCCATCTTCTCGGCCAACCGACACCGATCCGGCACCACGTCGATCCCGAAGACCCGCGCTCCGGATGCCACCAGCAGCTGCACGACCAGCTGGCCGACCAGGCCCAGGCCGATGACGCAGGCGGTGTCGCCCAGCTGGACTTCCGCTTGCCGGACACCCTGCAGGGCGATGGCACCGACTGTGCTGAAGGCCGCGGCCTGCGGCGCCACGCCGTCGGGAACGGGCACGCACAGGTTGACAGGAACCCAGTTCACCTCGGCGTGAAAGGCGAACTCGTTGCCGGCGCAGGCCACCATCTGTCCAACCGAGAACTCCTCGGCTCCCTTGCCGACCGCTTCCACCACACCGGCCAACGAGTATCCGAGCGGCGTGTAGGAGTCCAGACGGTTCATCGCCTTGCGGTAGGCGCTGACCGGTCCTTGTTGAGCCACGGTGTCGAGCACCTTCCTGGCCTGCTCGGGCCGGGCTCGGGCCATGCCGATCAGCGACTTCTTTGACTCGCTGACCTTCATCAGCTCGGTTCCCGTCGAGATCAGAGAATACAGGGACCGAACCAGCACTCCGCCCGGGGCGCAGCCCGGAGGAGGTACGTCCAGTACCGTCAGCTCACCGGAACGGTAGTTTTGTGCGACTTGCTTCATCTGCTCTTGGAATCCTTCCGGATCACAGCGCCACTCCCGCGGCGCGCATCTGCCTGTACCAAAATCTCGAGGGTCAACAGCTGCCAGATCTGCTTCGACCGGTCCTCGCGTCCGCTGCGGTCGTCGGCGATCATCGTCTCAAGGGGATCGCGTTGCAGGAAGCCCGCATCCACCAGCTCGCCGCGCACGAGCTGCTCGTCCACCAGACCCCGGAGATCATGCGAGATCCAGGCTCGCAGGGGTGCGGAAAACGAGGCCTTGGGACGGTTGACGATCTCGGGCGGCAGCCACGCCAGGGCCGCCTCCTTCAGGGCTGCCTTTTGCTTCCGACCCCGGATCTTCTGGTCGCCGTCAAGAGAAAAGGCGGCCTTGAAGACAAGGGGATCCACGAATGGCACCCGTACCTCGGTCGACGCGGCCATGCTGGCCCGGTCGGTATAGGTGAGGTTGAGGCCGGGCAGGAAGAGGCGGGCGTCGGCCAGACACATGCGATTGACGTGATCCGGCAGGCTGTTGTCGTTGTAAATCTCCAGGTGCTCGCTGATCACGCTGTCGACATCCGGCCCGAGTTTGGGGTCGATGAGGTCGGCGAGTTCGGTCGGGTCGTAGAGGGTGTAGCTGCGCCGGAAGGCCGCCTCTTCGGGCAGCTCGGAAAAGGTCAGGAATCGCTTGGCCCAGCGGGCGTGGCGAAGACCACGGCCGGCGACGGCAACAGGCAGCTTGTCGACCGTTCCAGCGGCGGCGCCGCGAACGATGCCGGGGAGGCCGCGGTACCGGGCCGCCATCACACAGGCCAGATGTTTGCGGTAGCCGCCGAAGAGCTCGTCGGCGCCCATGCCGGACAGGATCACCTTCACCCCGGCGTTGCGGGCCGCCTCGCACATGAGCAGGGTGTTGATCGCGGCCGGGTCTCCGATGGGCTCGTCGAGGATGCTGACCATCTTCGGCAGGGTCTGCACGATGTCGGGTGCGATCTGAATCTCGTGCAGCCGGATCCCGTAGCGAGCGGCAACCTTGCGGGCGTACAGGGCGTCATCGGGCATCGCTTCCAGGCGATGATCCTCAGGCCGGAACGTGATGGTGTAGGCGTCCAGGTCCGGATTGGCTCGTTTCGCCAGCACGGTGATGATGCTCGAGTCCAGGCCGCCCGACAGGAAGCTTGACACGGGCACGTCCGCGACCAGATGGGCGTTGACCGACTGCTCGAGGGCCTCGCCAAGATCGACTGCCGGCCCGGCCGCGGCTTCGGCGGCGACCCGGGCCACGTCCCAGTAGGAGTGGACCTGGTAGCTGCCATCCGGGTGAAACTCTGCCCACGTGCCGGGTTGCAGCTTCTCGACCCGTTCGATCGAGCAGCGCTGATCGGGCACCCAGTAGTACAGCATGGAGGCCACCAGCGCCGCCGCGTCCATTCGGAGTTCCGATCCGAACGCAGCGACCAGCGCCTTCAGCTCCGATGCAAAGGCCACCCCGTCGTCGCGCACCAGGTAGTGAAGAGGCTTTATCCCCAACTGATCCCTGGCCAGAAACAGCGAACCACTCGACTGGTCGAACAGGGCGAATGCGAACATGCCCCGAAATCTGGACAGGCAGGCAGGTCCCCACTGCCGCCATGCTTCCAGGACCACCTCGGTGTCAGAAGAGGTGGCAAAACTGGCGCCCCGCGATCTGAGCTCCTTCCGGATCTCGCGGTAGTTGTACAGCTCGCCGTTGTAGCAAAGCGCCAGAGACCCTTTGACGAACGGCTGATGGCCCCCGCTCAGATCGATGATCGATAGGCGGCGGTGGGCCAGATAGACAGACACCCGGTCGTCGGTGTGGGCAAAGAGACCTTCGTCATCAGGGCCGCGGTGGGCGAGACAGCCGCTCATGACCCGGGTGGCCTGCGCCCCGTCCAGTTGCTGGTACGCGCCAGCGATTCCGCACATGGCTAGCCTTTAGCGACGAAACGTCGCCATGCCGATGTCTGGTTGTTGGTTCCCCGCTCGTCGGCTGGCGCGAGACGTCACCAGGCCACTCCCTGGTAGCCGGCCAGCGTCTCGACCGTGGGTCCGAGCCTGCCGTCGAGGTCGATGATCCGCCTGGGCGGGTTGTCCGCCAGAGCCAGCACCACCCCGGGGTCCGATGAGGACACGATGGCAACGTCGGCGTCCTCCAGAGCTTCCGATGGCCGGTTGGTAAGGATCCGGCGCAGATGCGGGAGCCGCGACTCCACGTAGACGCGGTTGGTGCCGATGAGCGTGACGGGATTGACGATGGGATCGTAGATGCGAAGCTCGTAGCCCTTACCGAGAAGGGTTTCGGCCAACTCGACGTACGGGCTTTCCCGCAGGTCGTCGCTGTCGGCCTTGAAGCTGAGACCGAGCAGCGCCACCGACCGGGCCTCGGCTTCCAACACCCGTTCGACGACATCGCTCACCGACAGGCGGTTGCTCGCCAGGGTCCCCGCCAGCAGGGGCAGGTCAACGTTTTCCATTCGGGCCACGTGCAGGATCGACCGCAGGTCCTTGGGGAGACACGAGCCTCCGAAGGCGAAGCCAGGGCGAAGGTAACGGCTCGAGATGTTGAGCTGATCATCCTCGCAGAACAACTCCATGACTTTCCGGCTGTCGATCTCCATGCGCCGGAAGATCCGACCCAGCTCGTTGGCGAAGGACACCTTGGTGGCATGGAAGGCGTTGCAGGCGTACTTCAAGGCCTCCGCCGTCCGGATGTCGACGATGCGCAGCGGGCGATCGATGAACTCGAACAGCCGTCGCAAGACCTCGACGACCGAGACGTCGGCGGCGCCGATAACGGTGTACGGGGGAGAGTAGAAGTCGGCGATGCCGGTGCCTTCCCGGAGGAACTCCGGGCACATGGCGACCCCGACAGACTGGCCGGACCCGGCCAGGTTGGCCATCAGAGTTGCGCCGATGGTCTCCACGGTTCCCGGCGGGACGGTGCTGCGCATGACCACACAATGCGGTAGTGCGCCCCCGGGCTGACGGGCGGCCAGGCAGCCGGTCAGGTCCTCGACGACTCGATCGATGTACGTGAGGTTGGCTCCGCCTTGCGCCGTCGACGGAGTGCCGACGCAAATCAGGGATACGTCGCCCTGATCCACGGCCTCTCGAGCTGACGTGGTGGCGTGCAGACGGCCGGATGCCACGAGCCTCGGCGACCAACTCGCTCAGGCCGGGCTCGATGACCGGGCTGCGCCCCGATCGAATGGCGTCGACCTTGCTGATGTCGACGTCGACGCCCCATACGTCATGGCCGTTGGCGGCCAGGCACGCGGCCGTGACCGTACCCACATAGCCCAGCCCGAATACGGCTACCTTCATTTTGCCTCCTGCGGAACGCGGCGTTACCGGTGTCGTTATGGAGGTGGTAGCCACCCATTAGATACCTGCTTTAGATACATGCCGGCCGAAGACAGGGTCGTGGGCGGTGGTGGTGGGCCCGGAAGCCGAACCCGTGTATCAAGCGCTGGGACGGCGCCTCTTCTCCGGTGGTTGGACGGTCGGAACCTTGGGGAGTCATGTCATCGAATGCGTATGCCGCCTGTGCGGCGCGAATCTCACTCACAGCTTCGTGGACCTGGGGATGTCCCCCCTCTGCGAGAGCTACGTGCCGGCGGACCGGGTCGACGATCCTGAGGTCTTCTACCCGCTGCATGTACGCCTATGCCAGTCCTGCCTGCTGGTACAGCTGCCCGCCTACGTAGCCGGCGAAGACATCTTCTCCGACTACGCCTACTTCTCTTCGTACTCCGACTCATGGGTGGCCCACGCCAAGCGCTACGCCCTGGGCATGATCGAGCGACTCGACCTGTCGCCGGACAGCCTGGTCACTGAAGTGGCGAGCAACGACGGCTATCTCCTCCAGCACTTCGTGGCCGAAGGCATCCCGGTGCTCGGGGTCGAGCCGGCCGCCAACGTGGCCGAGGCAGCCCGGGCCCGGGGCATGCGGACGGTTGTCGAGTTCCTCGGTGCGGACACGGGCCGCGAGATCGCGGCGCGATGGGGCCGGGCCGACCTGGTTGCAGGCAACAACGTGTTCGCCCACGTTCCGGACATCCGTGGCTTTGCCGCCGGGCTGCGCGGCCTGGTCAAGGACACGGGCGTGGTGACGCTGGAGTTCCCGCATCTGCTCCGGCTCATCGAGCGTCGCCAGTACGACACGATTTATCATGAGCACTACTCATATCTCTCTCTACTGACGTCCTCTCGGGCTCTGGCCACGGCCGGGTTGCGAGTCGTCGACGTGGATGAGCTCGGCCACCCACGGCGGCTCGCTCCGCGTCTATGCCAGGCCAGAGGAGAGCGCCGGGCGAGCCGTCCACCCGGGTCAAAGAGGTCCTCGACGACGAGGAGTCCGCCGGGCTGCACACCGTCGAGGGCCATGCCGGCTTTGCCCGCCAGGTCCTCCAGATCAAGAGCGAACTGGTTCGCTTCCTTCTGGAGGCGGCGAGCGAGGGCCGGTCCGTCGCCGCCTATGGCGCCCCCGGCAAGGGGAACACCCTGCTCAACCATTGCGGCATACGGACCGACCTTCTCGCCTACACCGTTGATCGCAGTCCGGTCAAGCAGGGGAAGGTTCTGCCCCGGCACGCATATCCCCATCTATCCGCCCGAGCACCTGGCGGAGACCCAGCCTGACTACATCCTCGTGCTGCCCTGGAACCTCCGGGACGAGATCAGTCAGCAGCTGGAGTACGTCCGCTCGTGGGGCGGGCGGCTGGTCTTTCCTATCCCTGAGCTCGAGATCGTCTGAGTGAGGAGTATCTGATGAAGGTTGTGCTGTTCTGCGGTGGCCTCGGGATGCGCATGCGCGACGGCGTCACGACCGGACCCAAGCCCATGGCCCTTGTCGGCGAGCGTCCGCTGCTCTGGCATGTGATGCGCTACTACGCCCACTACGGGCACACCGACTTCGTGCTCTGCCTCGGCTACGGAGGCTCGGCGGTAAAGGACTTCTTCCTCAACTACGACGAGACCCGTTCGAACGATTTCGTGCTCGAAAAGGGCGCCCAGGAAGTCAAGCTCTTCCGGACCGACATCTCCGACTGGCGGATCACCTTCGTCGACACCGGTCTCAACTCTCCCATCGGCGAGCGGCTGCGCCGGGTTCGCCGTTTCGTTGAGAACGAGCCGATGTTCATGGCGAACTACGCGGATGTCCTCACCAACGCCCCCCTGCCCGACATGATCAGGCGCTTTGAGGTCACCAACGCGGTGGCGAGTCTGCTCGCCGTTCCGCCCCAATCGTCGCACCATGCCGTCGATATTGCCGACGACGGAATCATCACCCAGGTGACTCCGATGCGTGATCTGCGACACTGGGAGAACGGCGGCTACTTCCTGCTGCGGCCCGAGATCTTCGATGAGCTCGACGAGGACGAAGATCTGGTCGAGGACGCCATCGTGCGCCTGGTCCGGCGCGGGCGCGTGCTCGCCTACCCGTACAAGGGCTATTGGTCTCCGGCCGACACCGTGAAGGAGCGAGCGCAGCTCGACGAGATGTACCACCGGGCCAACTGCCCCTGGATGATCTGGGACCCCGAGCGGTCCGAGGGTCCTGTATCGGCGGAGGACGGCGCCGTCGATTTCACCGCTCGACCCGGCCGCGCCGGTGCTCACTCCGTCGCCCCGGTAGGTCGCCGTGCTCGCCCTGCACCTGAACCGGCCCTCCTGGCCGCTATCCATCCTCGCCATCGGGGCTCATCCCGATGACATCGAGATCGGTGCGGGAGGCACGCTCCTGACTCTGGCCGAGAGCCAGCCGGCCCTGAAGGTCCGGTACGTGGTGTTGACGGGCACCCCGAGCGTCAGCTGGAAGCGCAGCAGGCGGCCCGGGCGTTTCTGCCGGCCGCCGACCTGACCGTCGACCTGCACAACCTGCCTGACGGGCATCTCCCGGCCGTGTGGGGCCAGGTGAAGGACACCCTCGAGGAGGGCGGCCCGGATCTGCTCGCCGGATGTGATCATCGCGCCATCCTGTCGCGATGCCCATCAGGACCACCGGACCCTGGCGGAGATTTTGCCGACGGTCTTTCGTGACGTCCTCTATCTGGCGTACGAGATCCCGAAGTGGGATGGCGATCTTGATCGCCCCTCCGTCTACTTCCCCCTCTCGGAGGAGCGTGGCCCGCCGCAAGGTGGAGTTGCTGCACAAGTGCTTCCCCTCGCAGCAAGGTCGGGACTGGTGGGACGACGAAGTCTTCCTCGGATTGGCCCGGTTGCGAGGCATGGAATGCCGGGCGGCGTACGCGGAAGCGTTCACCTGCACGAAGGTCCTCCTCTCCGCTTGAGCTGGGCTGGAAAATCGAGTTGGCAACCACCCTGGAAAAGCGAGGAACGAGCATGAACGTCTTCGTCGATCTCGACGGACTCCCGGCCGATCTCCGGGAGGCCCTCTACGCCGGCAACCTGCTGGTCCTGACGCGCCTCAAGGCGGTCCGAGACTTCGTGGACTACACCCGGGATCAGCTGGCGGACCTCTTCAAACCGTTTGACCCCGAGTTTGCCCACAGGCAGTTCGACAAAGACGAGATGGCCAGGCTGCTCGGTGCCTGGAAGCCGAGCTTCATCCACTCCGCCGAGGCCAAGACGCTGGTATGCCGGATCATCCAGGAAGCCGGGATGGCCGCCACGGATACTCACTACGACGTGCCGAAACCGCGGACCTCGTTTCCGGTTGGCCACCTCACCACCGGCATCGCCTATGCCTTTCCGTGGCACCGCGACGTGTGGTACAGCGCACCCCGGCAGCAGATCAACTGGTGGCTACCAATCTTCCCGGTCCGCGAAGACAACTCCATGAGCTTCGATCTGCCGAGCTTTGACCGCTACGTCACCGAATAGCTCCGACAAGTTTGACTACTACCAGAACAACTCGGCTCGCCGAACCACCGCCGCCCAGGTGAACCGGGAGAGCCAGGTCCGGCCCGGCGGCACTGGACTTCCAGCCCCGACACGATCTGGTCGTGGTGCCCGCGCCCGGCTCGATCCTCCTTTTCTCCGGGGCTCAGCTGCACGCCTCCATTCCCAACACCTCGGGACGGTCGCGCTACAGCGTTGACTTCCGGACCGTGGATGTCCCGGATCTGAAGGCCGGCCGGGGCGCGCCCCTGGTAGACGCCCACTGCACCGGAACCGCCATACGGGATTTTCACAACGTCGCCGACGGCAGCCCGTTCGACGAGTCCACCGTCAGGCAGCTGTTCGGGGCGCCCCCACCCGGTTCGATGCTGGTCTTCGAGCCGGCTCAGACCGACCTGGCTCCAGCTCGCTGAGCTGACCGCTACGAAGCGGAACTACTCGCGTAGTTTCGTTCTGCCGGGCGGACCAGCAGCCGCGGCGTATCGGGGCAGCTGGCCGATCAGGCCAACAGCTCCATCACCACGGCCAGCCGGGGGGCAGATCGGTCGCGAGGCGACATGGCGGCTACCGGCAACGGCCATGGTATGCCCAGCTCGGGATCGTCGAACGCGATGGTGACGTCCTCGGTCGGATCGTGGGGCCGGTCAATCCGGTATGAAACGTCGGCGACCGGGGTGAGGGCTTGAAAACCGTGGGCGCACCCGGCGGGAATGTACAGAGAAGTCTGCTCGTCGTCGCGGAGGTTGAAGCTCTGCCACGTGCCATAAGTGGGTGAGGCCGGCCGCAGATCAACAACCACATCGAAGACGGCGCCGTACGAACACCTCACCAGCTTCGCTTCGCCGTTGCCGCGTCGCAGATGAAGGCCGCGGAGGACGCCGCGGGTCGAGCGCGAGACGCTGTCCTGCACGAAACCGCACGGATCGATCCCGGTGGCGCGCATCACCTCGGCGTCGAAGGTGCGGGAGAAGAAGCCGCGTTCGTCGACGTGCGGAGTCGGGGTGAAGAGCAGGACGCCTGCCATCGCCGGAACCTGACTCACGTCCACGAGATCTCCCTTCTACTGGCAATGGCGATCTTCATGGTGATCAGCTCATCTGGATACGAGACGTCATCGGTAGCGTTGATACGCTCAAGCCTCCCGCATCGGCTGAGTCACGATGTATCAGAACAGCCTCTCGAGGATCTGGATTGTAGCCGGTCCTTTGGGCCGGCACACCCCGAGTTTCACCCCGAAATCTGAAAGAGGTGTGATCGAGGTACTCCTCCGCGGCCGATGATGGTACCGGTATCGGAGGCGGCCTCGATCACCCTGTCGGCGCAAGAAGGTAGGAGATCGATAGCATGCAGGCGGCGCCCCGGTTGAGCATCGGCCTTCCGGTGTACAACGGTGAGAAGTACTTGTCCGAGTCCCTTGACGCCCTCCTCGGCCAGACCTACGAGGACTTCGAGTTGATCATTTCGGACAACGCCTCGACCGACAGCACCCAGGACGTCTGCCGGCAGTATGCGAGGAACGATGCCCGCATCCGGTACGTCCGTCAACCCCGCAACATCGGGTGCGCGCCGAACCACAACTTCGTGATCGGCGAGGCCAGGGGCGAGCTCTTCAAGCATGCCTCTCACGACGACCTCTACGCCCGAGACCTTCTGCAACGCTGCATCGAGGCCCTTGACGAACACCCTCAAGTCGTGCTGGCGCACTCGTGGTCGGCCGTGATCGACCCCTCGGGAGCCATTACCGAGTACGTCGACTATCCGGTCGCCACGGACGCCCCCCGGGCTCCCGAGCGCTTTCACAGCATGCTCTTCGACGGGTGGGGCGATGACGAAGGTGGCGTGATGCGGACCGACGTGCTGCGTCGCACCGCGCTTCATGGCAGCTACCACTTCGCCGACCGCACCTTTACCGCCGAGCTTGGCCTGCACGGGCCTTTCTACATGGTGCCGGACTGGTTGTACTTCCGTCGCCACCATCCGGACCAGGGAGGGGCCACCCAATCGGTTCGAGCCCGGTGCCGGAACCTCGATCCCCGGCGGGCTGATCCCATCAGGCATCCGACCGTCCGGCTGTATGGCGAATACATCTGGGGATATGTCGCCGCGATCCATCACGCTCCCCTCACGCCGTCCGAACGGAAAGAGTGCTACCGCTACCTGACGCAATGGGCGGGCGGTCGGACATTGCCGGTGGCCAGGCGGGCCGTGACCCGGACCGGTCTCAGGCGCGGCGAGCAGAACGGTACCCAGCCCTCCCCCCGATCCCCCCGATCCCCCCGATCGCTCCGATCCCCCCGATCCGCCCAGCCGGCGGTCGCCTCGCAGACGGGAAAGTCCGCGTGAGAAGTCGCCCTTCGAGCCCGCGGCGCGTTGGCCTGTTCGGGAAGTTCGGTGCCGGCAACATTGGCAACGACGCCTCCATGGAGGCCATTCTCAACTACCTGCGAAATGATCAACCCGATGCCGTCGTAGACGCCATGTGCACGGGGCCGGAACGGGTCAACGACCAGTACGGTATCGACGCCATTCCTCTCTTCTGGCACCACAAGTTCAACCAGACGTCCGGGGTCAGTGGCACGGCGCTGAAGGCCATCGGGAAAGCGGTCGACACCGTGAGGACGGCGTCCTGGACGCGTCACCACGACGTCGTCATCGTGCCCGGGGCGGGCATCCTCGAAGCAAGCCTTCCGATGCTGCCGCGCGGCTTTCCATACTCGATGTTCGTCCTGTCGGCCTCCGGCAGAGTCTTTGGCACCAAGGTGGCCTTCGTAAGCGTGGGCGCCGGGGCCGTGCATCAACGCATCACCAGGTGGTTGTTCAACTCCGCAGCCCGACTCGCCTACTACCGCTCGTACCGGGACCCCGGGGCCTGGGAAGCGATGCGGGCCCGGGGCCTCGACACCTCGAGTGACAACGTCTACCCGGACCTCGCCTTCGCCATCCCGGGCCCCGAGTTCGATCCCGGGCAGCCCGACGCTGTGGGCGTTGGCGTGATGGACTATTTCGGTACCAATGACGAGCGCGATCAGGCTGATGAAATTCATGCCGCCTACGTTGCGGCCATGAAACGACTGGTGACCTGGTTGGTCGACAACGGCCGGACCGTCAGGCTGCTGGTGGGTGACACCAATGGCTCCGACGACAGCGTCGTGGAGGAGATCGTGGCCGATCTGGGCGCCAGCCGACCTGACCTCCCGCCGGAGCGCGTCACGACGGAGCCGGTTTCCACCTTCGCTGACGTCATGAAGGTCATGCAGCCGCTCGGCAGCGTGATCGCAATCCGGTACCACAACCTGATATGTGCTCTGAAGCTATCCAAACCGACTATCTCGATCAGCTACTCTCCGAAGCACGACGTGCTGATGGCCGACATGGGATTGCCCGAGTTCTGCCAGGACGTCAACAGCATCGACCAGGATCGCCTGATCGAGCTCTTCGGTGACATGGAACGTCGGTCGGCCGAGCTACAAGAGACCATGAGGGAGCGCAACCGGGCCAAGGCTGAGCTGCTCGACAACCAGTTTGCCGAGCTGTCTGCTGTCCTCTTCCCGGAAGAGCCGCCGGAGGCCGCCGCGCCAGCGCGCCCGGCGGTGGCCAGCGCCTCCTGATGGCGAGATTGCTTGCCGTGATCGACACGGGATGGCTTCAAGTCCAGCGTGGAAGGAGACTTCTTTTCTTATGAGCAAGACTGTGAGTAACACCGGGCCCGGCGCTCCGGGCGCCACGCAGAGGTACAAGAAAAACTATTGGGGCGAAGAGAACCTCAAGTTTAGTGAACCGTGGTATCGCCTCCAGAAGTCGTCGAGGATCATCGCCTCGATGGCAGCGGGCCGAGAGTGCTCGCTCCTCGACGTGGGGTGTGGACCGGCCGCCATGCGGGAGGTCCTGCCCGACAACATTGATTACTACGGCATCGACATCGCCATACAGGAGCCGGCCCCGTATCTCAAGGAGGCTGACCTGCTTGAGACGCCGATCGGCTTCGACGGCAAGCGATTCGACATCGTGATCGCCCAGGGGCTCTTTGAATACCTGGGAGACGCCCAGGCCCAGAAATTCGCCGAGATCGCCGATCTTCTCAAGCCCGGCGGAAAATTCTTCGTCACCTACACGAACTTCCGCCACCGCAAGCCCCATATCTACGTCTCCTTCAGCAACGTGCAATCTCGCCCCGAGTTCGAAGCCAGCCTGGGGAAGCACTTCACCATCGATCGGTGCTTCCCTGGATCACACAACTGGAGGCACTCGCAACCGAGCCGCCCGGCTATCAAAGCAGTCAATATGCGACTGAACGCCAACATTCCGGTCGTGAGCCCATGGCTGGCCGTCGAGTACTTCTTCATCTGTTCACCCCGGGATCCCCGCCGCGGGGCGTAACCGGGGCGCCAACGCGGACCCCGCGATTCGCGTTCTCTGTTGCACCAGCCCCTCTACATGGGCACATCTTGCAGTAGAGAAGGAAAATTTGAGCCCGAACGGGCAGGTTTTGCAACAGGGAAGGTGGCTGGCTCAATAGCCGGCTGAGTAGACGGCGGCCCATCCGTGGCGGGCGTCATCGCCGGGTTGTTACATCCGGGGTTGCATCCCGACCAGGCCCGGGCAGAGGACCGAAACATCGACTCCGGTGGGGTTCCATCCCGGCCCGAAGTACCTCGCTCAGCCCCACCACCCCGAACCTCGTGGCCCTGTAGGCGCCCCGCCGGCCGGCGCCTGGCCGTGAGTGAGGCCCGCCATCGAGGCGGTGTTCACGACGTCCCTCACGCCAGTCGCCCCGGTCGGGCCGCGACGCTGCCGCGGCTCCCCGCCTGGCTGGCAGATACCCGGAGATGCTGGCCGCGACTCGACCAGGTGGTGGAAACCGTGGCTGCTCCTGCGGGCTGCCAGCGCCGATAGCTATCGCGGGGCCGCCGCCCCCGTGCGCCGCGGGTCCCGCGTGAGGGGTCGGCCGAAGAGGTGGTGGGCGTTCGCCGGACTAATCCGCGGCCGGAGCGCCGGCGGCGGGACCGTCGACAGGCAATCCGCCGCCAGAAGTCGCCAGCGCCGCCCTGCGGGAAGGGATGTGGAGGGAGGCCCACCACCGGGTGCCCTCGGGCAGCTTTCCGGACTCCTCCAATGCCACGCCGAGCTCCCACCAGAACAGCAGGGCGGCAACCCACGACGCGATGGCACCACCAACCATGGTGCCGACCGCTCCTCCGGTCACGGCGCCGACCATGCAGCAGCTGACATAGACAAATACGGTCACGACCATGGCTCGCAGACTCCTGCGGGCCGCTCCCAGCGCATGCAATCCGGTGCCGGCGCCGGCCATCACGCATCCGCCCATAACGGCGATCGTGAGCGGCAGGATCAGTGGATAGGTGGGCCGCCAGAGCTGGTTGCCCAGTAGAAGACTGCCCAAGCCTCGGGGGATACCGACCAGCAGGATGAGTCCCCAGGCCAGGCCCATAAGAGCCATTCCGGCGCTGGCCAGGGCGCAGAACATCGGGAGCTTGTGGGGTGAGCGATTCATAATCCGGACGGCCTCCGGCAGCAGCACCAGGCCCATGCCAAAGAAGATCACCATGAAGGGACCCATCAACGTATTGGCTGCCTGGACGTACCCGATGGCGGCCAGGCCCAGAATGAGGCCGACGCCGTAAGTGCGCAGCTGGGTGAGGGCGCTGTTCGCGGTGCCCTCGGCAAAGTAACGCGGCCCCAGGTCACGGTGCTGGGAGATCCAGGCCTTGGTAGCCGACAGCTTCGGTAGCACCCGGGCCTGCAGAGGTCCGACGGCTGCCGCCAGCCCGGCCGTGGCACCCCAGGCGAACACGAACCAGAACACGCTGGCATGGCCAGTCATCCGGAGCAGCACCAGAACCGGCAGGAGAGTGGCGGCCCAGACCGTGTCGTTGACAAAGGCCTGGAAGCCGCGGCCCAGCGCGAAGAACGAGAACCTCCAGCTGTCCTGCAGCAGCAGAGCGGGCAGGGTCAGCCCGAGGGCGAGGAACGAGGGCCGGGCCGTCCCCTGCAGGCAGGCGCCCACGGCGAGAACGATGGCTCCCGCGATCAGCCCCACCACCGCGGCGGTGCCCGTGCAACTGGCGACGGCGCGCCGCCAGGTGGGGACATCCGTGCCGCTGAATCTCACGAGGAGCGGGTCGGTGGCCAGACCACGCGAGGCGTTGAGCGCAAACGAATAGGTCACATAGGCCAGGGTGAAGGCCCCGAACTCCGCCGCGCCCAGGGTGCGGGCGATGTAGATGCTCACCGCGAAGTTGCTCACGCTCGACATGGCCTGGTCCGCCACACCCCAGCCGAGGCGCCTGGTCCCCTCGCGAGCCTGACGCATCAGGGCCAGCCCTCGCCATCCGTCCACCCCGACTGCCCCGGTAAGGGCATCTCCGGGAACGGTGAGAGGAACCGTCTGCGTCAGGCGCCTCGGTGACCAGGCCGATGACACGTACTCGTCGAATCGAGCGAAGGCGCGCTTCACCCGATGCCTCTGACTCTCGTACGCACGAGGAACCAGCAATGAAGCGGCAATGGTGAGATCGAGGAGGTAGGGGGAGGCCAGGCCCATACCCGTCTCCGTGAAGGAGGCAAAGAGGCAGTAGACGATCAAGAAGAGGGCCAGGGCCCGGGTTGGACCTCTGGGCCGGAGGAGCGCCATGAAGAGCAGCAGCAGGAAGATGGCGGCGTCAATGATCATGCCGACGATTCCCTGGTCCTGGAAGGCGGCGATCCAGCTACCGTCGATCGGCAGGCCGTTGGCGTCAGGGTTGGCGGCCCCGTTGACGCTGTCGTTGGACAGCCCGGAACCAAAAATCTTGTTGGTGTCGGGGCGGGGTTCGGAAAGAACGGTCGGCCAGACTTCGGTACGACCCGACAGGTTGCTTACCTGCTGGGATGTTTGTCCTCGGATCAACCAGGAGTTCAGAACGGGTGACAGCGGCAAGACCACCGCCACCAGGACAACGGTGGTGGCCAGGAAGGCGACGCGAACGCGCCGTTTGGTTGTGAAAAGGCTCAACGCCGCGATCAGAAGCCCCGCGACGAGTCCGACCATAGCGGTGCGGGTGTGACTGGCGAGAAGGGCGAACAGCGCCGGGATGATCACCAGCAGAGCCGGACGGCGCTTGACCATGCCGCACATCCAGAGCACGACCATCAGGCCGACGAGCTCCGCCATGTAATGACCCACCTGCGGCGCAGGGATGGGCCAGATGGCGCCATCGAGGCGGTGGGTACCGAAGTTGAGGGCGAACGCCTTCTTGGGTGAGAGGACGATTCCGAGGAACAGTGACCCGAGGATCAGACATAAGAAGAATATTTGGCTGCGGAGGATGATCAATCCTCTGTCCCGCCACCACGGCGTCAGCAGCCAGAGCACCGCCACGAATCCAACCAGGCGGACCCCGCGGTAGGTGGTGCCCAGACCGATGAACCGAATGCTCATCATGAGCGAGGTGACGGCGAGCAGGCTGTAAAGGCCCAGGAACCAGTTGGGGCGGATGAGGCCTTTGCGGTTGATGGTCAGCGCCAGGAGGAAGGCTGCCGCCAGGGCGGCCTGGGTCAGGCCCTGCCCCACCTTGTGGGGAATCCGGATCACCGTGGGCATGGCGGAGAACGCCAGCACGTTGACAAATAGAAGGGCCCAGACAACCTTGACCCGACGGCGATTCCTGTCCTCGGGCGACTTTCGCTCCGGCCGGGGGACAGCCCGCAACGAAGGGGTGGTCGCAAATGCGACCGTTGTCACCGCCCTGCTGCCTTGAGAGTTTCGAACAGCTGATCCGTGGGGTCGTCCGGGTGCGAGAAAGCCGGCGGATATCCGGAACTGTCATCGTCCTGGTCCGCCCCGATCAGTATCGCCGATCGAATCGTCACTCCCGCGGCCCGAAGTTGCTGGCCGACGCCGTCGATACGGGTGGCACTGGCAGCTCCGGCTCGTACCATCACCACCGCATCGGTGGCCCAGGCTGCGATGTGGTCAGCTCCAAAGCCGGGCTCGACCGTGGCCAGGACCAGGATGGTGTCGGCGTCCTCGCCGACTTCCTTGTCCGTCATCTGCACGGGATCTTCCGGTGCCACGAACAGATCGACCGGCTGGCCATTGATGGCGACCGGGCTCACAGTTCCGGCGGCACCCGTTCTGGCCCCGAGCAGGGCGGCCAGAGGGCGGCCCCGGGCCGCGTCGGCGACGACGACCCGGTTGCCCTCCGACGACAGGGAGCGAGCCAGCGACGCAATCGCGATGGTGGCGGACTCGGTGGCCTCGATCTCGACCAGCGCCAGGGCGGCGCCCGGCGCCGATTCCAGGTGCGCTCTCAACCGGCGGTGTACGAGTTGCAACGCCAGCGGCGACCGCCGCAACTGCCGGCGGAGCCGGGCGGCCCTCCATCGGCCGGTCATGGCAGCCGTCCTACGCTGAGCTCGACCGGGGCCCCCAGGGCGGTGGCGACGTCGGCCCGGCGGCGGGGGCGATCAGAGAGGAGCTCGGCGGCGATCACGAAGCCAAGGCCCAGAGCCAACCCGGCTACCAGACCTGACAGGCCGTCCTTGATGGCCGTCTTCTTCTTCGACGGGACCACGACGTAGGCCGGATCGAGCACCACGCTGTAGTTGGTGACCTGGGAGGCGCTTTGTTTGACGTCCTGTATCTGGCCAGTAAGGGCTACCACCTGCTCATTGTCGCTGCTGAGCTGGCTGTTAAGGGCCGTCAGCTGTGCGCTGGTCCCGGCCTTGATCGAGGTCCCTGCCCCCTGGAGGGCATTGATCGAGACGGCGGCCTCGCGAGCATCGGCCTGCAAGGATCCGATGGTGGCTTGTAGCGACGCAACCTGATTGCTGGCCAGCGTGTTTTGAATCTGATTTCTCACACTGAGAAAGGCCTGCGCGATGGCGCCGTTCTCTTCTTTGGCCGCGGCCGCCGACTTGGCCGTCACCTTGATCGAGATAATCGAGGTCCCGAGAGCCGATCCCTTGTAGTTGAACACCGCCTGGTTGGGATTGAGCCTCAGCTGGGTCGCGGCTTGATTTGCGACCTTCTTCGTTTCGAGCAGGTTGACGTCGTTGGCGATGGCGGTGGCGGGATCAACGTTCGACGGCTCCACCACATACACCTTGGACACGGCATTGATCTTGCTCGGCAGGATGACATGAAGCGACGCACCCAGCACCAGGCCGGCGAAGGCGATCGTAAGCCACAGGCGTCGGCGTCGCCGCGCCGCGATTCTGAGCGATCGTATGCTTACCGGCGGGCCCGGGTCATAGCCCGGATCCTCGAACTCTCTCGAGGTGAACGCCTCGCCGTCCCAGGTATCTATACCGGCCACCGGGTTTCCTCCTGTCGCCTGGTCGGTCCCACGGCCGAAGAGCCATTGCCATTCTGGGCCCCATTAACGGACGCCCTCCATCGGAGGTTGTCACGGTCGCGCACCAGGCCGACGGTGTGGTCGGTCGGGTCCGGGTTGATCACGACAATCCCATCGATGCCGAGTCCGGCCCGGGCGCTGGCCAGCGCCACCCGGGCCAGGTCGTCGACAACGGCAAACCCGGACGAGACCGAGAGAATGGTAGGCCCGACAAACGGGGGCAGCAGCGGCTGATCGCGCTCCACCGAGAAGACCGACACGATGAGCTGTGCCTGCGTCAGGGACGGATCGTCGTCCCAATGGACCGGTCGCCCGAGCGGGCCGTGCCAGGCCTGCCCCTCGGAACCGAAGGTGAGCAGCCGCTCGGAATGGCTCGAGGTACGGAGTGCGGCACAGGCCGCAATCAAGGACTCCAGAGCCATGTTTTCGTCTGGAGCCAACCGGGTCGGAATACCTGACTCTGAGGCGAAGAGGGCAAGTTGCGGACCGGTCGTCAGGGCCGCCTGGTCGCCGACGAACGAGATGACCCGGATGGTGAACTGGCCGGTAAAATCGCTCGGCGCCATGTTCTGCAGTACGCGGCGGAGGGTCCACGCATTCGCCGGGGTGGACTCGAAGTGCTCCAGCAACTGGATCCAGTCCGCGATGCTCTTGTTGGGGTCCGCTTCCAGTGAAGCCAGCACCGGAACGCCGATTGAGGTGGCGATGGCGTCACGGCTGCGCAGCCGGTGGTCCCGACGCGCCGAAAGGAGCACGATGATCGTGCCCACCAGCAGTCCGGCCGCCAGTCCAATCAGGCCATTCTTGAGTCCTTTCCCGATGGTGGAAGGGACCTCCGAAGTGGTCTGAAGGGTGATCGGATTGGTGCCCAGGGTTTTGGCGAACGCGACGTAACTCTGCCCCACCGCGCTTGCGCGTCCGAGGGCCTGCTTGCCGTCCGGCGTCCGCACCTCGATCCGGATGATGCTGTCTCCAACGGCCCCGGCCGAGACCTCACGCTGGAGTTCGCTCAGCGGCAGCGAGAGTTTTTTCGCCGCCGGCTGCAGCACCCGGGCGCTGGTGGCGATGGCCGCTTGCGCCTTCATGTCGACGGTGGGTGCGTTCGCGCTGGCAGCGCTGGGCGGTGAAAGCAACACTTCCACCGCCGCGCTCGCCTGCGGTGGGCGGGCGAGTCCATACGCAAACCCGGCGCAGAACCCGACGACGGCCAGAATCGCGATCACGATCCAGCGCCGGCGAATGGCCGCCCACGACTCCCGGAGGTCGAGTGGCTGTTCTCTCATGGGTTCTTGTCCTGATGTAACAGAAGTGGTGTCATGATCTTTAGAGGTAGTGGGCAGCCCTGGCTGCTTCGGCGGAAGGGATGGTGACCTGGTCGCTGCCCCCGGCCGCGTGGACGGCCAGGGAGGTGATCTCACCGCGGTTGTGCATGGCGAGCTTGCGATAGAGCCGGCTCACGTAGTTGCGAACCGTTTTGTCCCCGAGTTGAAGTCGTTCGGCGATCTCTCTGTTGCCGGCTCCCTCGGCGATCAGCCGCAGGACGTCGCTCTCTCGTCGGGTCAAGCGGTGGTCGGGCTCGCCCTGCAACAGCCATCGGGACGCCTCGGGACACAGAACCTGCCCGCCGAGATAGGCAGAAAGGACGGCGGATCGCACCGCCTCGGGCTCGGAATCTTTCACCAGGAAGCCGGCGACGCCGGACGCCATGGCGGGAATCACCCGCCAGTCGGCGGCGGACGCCAGAATCAATACCCGGGTCTTCGGCGAGACACTCGCGACGGAACGGGTCAGCGCCACCGCGTCCCAGTCCCGCACCTGAATATCGGTCACGACCACGTCGATGGACAGGGCGGCGCACAGGTCGGGGAGGCCCGGGCCACCGTCGGACACGCCCGCAACCAGGAGACGGTCGTCCTCACTCAGGAGTCGGGCCAGGCCGGTCCGGAACAGCGTCTGGGTGTCGACGACGAGGACCGACACCTGCAGCTTGCTGTCTCCGTCTCCTTCTACCAGGCCGTGGAAGGATGCGGAGAGTTCTGGAGGTAGGACTGTTGCTTCACTGCAAGCCACTTGATTCTCCGGGTGCGGACGGTTGGCGGGACTGGGTGGTATCTCGGGGGCCTGGGCAAGAGGTCTTGCCTTGTTAACGAGGCGCCGAAGGGCGGATAGATACACCGGATCGGGGACTTTGGTCATCGCAACCGGTGACTGTCCACGGTTGACCGCGGAACGCGGCCAGGCTTTTCGGGTTGAGTGGCGGGGTTGTCCCCAGAAGGAGACGCCGCCGCTACGGGTGACTCCCGGGGCGTTCCTGGTGTTCAGGTTCCTTGCTGCCCCGCAACATCTCACTCATGCCTGCGAGCCCCTTGTGCGATTGTTCGATGGGAACGATGATGTCGTCGCTCAATCCACTTGCTCACCAGAGACGAACAACATTCGGCCAACTCGCTCGTCCTGACCTCGGGGCTCGAGCCGCGGGCCAATCTCTCGCTGGCCCGTTGGTGCCCGTTGGCACGTGTCCGCTGGTGCCCGCCGGGGCCCGTCTGCCAGGAGGCTCACCCATGGCACACTGGTCCTGCGATGACCGGAGAGTTTTTTGCGGCCGTGGTGGGCCAGGAACGGGCGGTGGCGGTGCTCACCGCGGCCGCCAGCCGGCCGGTGCATGCTTACCTCTTCGTCGGGCCGCCCGGATCGGGCAAAGCGGCGGCAGCCAGGGGCTTTGCCGCCGCCCTGCTCTGCCCCATCATCCCCCCCGACAGCTCGTGTGAGACGTGCCGGCGGGTCTACGCGGGCGTGCATCCCGACGTGATCGAGGTGGAGCGAGAGGGGCCTCGATCAGCATCGACACCGCCCGGGAGGTGTCGCGCCTGGCCGCCATGGGACCGGTTGAAGGCACTCGGAAGGTCATCGTCCTGCACGACTTCCATCTGGTCGAGGACGCTGGCCCCGCCCTCCTCAAGACCATCGAGGAGCCTCCACCCACCACCGTGTTCGTTATCCTGGCGGAATACGTGCCGCCCGAGCTGGTCACCATCGCCAGCCGGTGCGTTCGGGTCGACTTCGTTCCCCTGAGCACCGAGCAGGTCGCCCGGGTCCTGGAACGCGAAGGGGTCGAACGGGGGCACGCAACCATCCTGGCTGAGGCCGCGGGCCGGCGTCTGGACCGGGCCCGCCTGCTGGCAACGGACACCGGCTTCGAGGTTCGGCGGCAGGCCTGGCTCGATGTCCCCGATCGCCTGGACGGCACCGGCGCGTCGGCCGCCGCCGTCGCCCAGCAGCTGGTCGGGCTGCTGGATTCCAGCATCGAACCGCTCAAGATGCAGCAGGACGCCGAGCGGGCGGCCCTGGAGGAGCGCAACGCCCGAACCGCCAGCGTGAACGGGGCCGGTCGCTCCGGCCGGGCCGGATCCCGCACTGCCAAAGCCATGCTCAACGCCGGCGTGGCACAGATGGAAACCCGGCACCGCCGGGAGCAGCGTCGTCAGCGGACGGACGAGCTGCGCAGCGGGCTGGCCACCCTGGCGGGTGCGTACCGGGACCGCCTGGCGGGGGGGTCCAGAGATGCCGGCCGGCAGGCCGGGGCCATCCAGGCGATCCAGCGCATCGACCGGCTCGGACGGGATCTGCAGTACAACCCGGGGGAACTCCTGCAGCTCCAGGCCTTACTCACCCGGCTGGGACGGGACGGACTTCAGTAGCAGCTGCCCTGCAGCGAAGTCGGGGCCGCCTGCGAGAGGGTCGTCCTCCGGGCGGCCACGCCTACCGCCCAGGGTGGAGACGGTGAGTTCCAGGTCCTCCTCACGTCGGACCTCGGAAACCATCCGTAGGCCGACGCCGGCTGCACCCCTCCCCGAGGATCATCACAGCTATGAACGGATTGACTGCCCTCGTCCTCCGTCGCCGCCGCTGGGTCATGCTGGCGTGGCTTATCGTGGCCCTGGTCGGAGTGGCCACCCTCGGGTCGACCACCAAGCGACTCTCGACCGAGTTCAAGATGCCCGGCGAGCCGAGCTTCGTCGCCGACAGCAAGATTCAGGCCCTTTACCACACCATGGGTGTGCCGACCGTGGTCGCCGTCACGGCCCCGGCAGGCCAGGTGGCATCGCCTGCGGTTGCTGATCGCGTCCTCACCGCCGCAGCCGCCTCCGTTCCGGGTGCTCGGGTAGTGGATGAAAAAAATACCGGCGATTCCCACCTGGCCGCCGCCGGGGGCCGCACCAGCTTCGGCCTGGTCTACACCCCGCCGTCAAACGGGATGCGGGACTCCATGACGCCCAGGATCACCTCCGCGGCGGCCGCGGCCACCCCGGCCGGGTGGCAGACGGGCGTCACCGGCCTCGGCCAGCTGGAGGCGGGAGGATCGTCCAAAGGAGTCAGCGCCCTGACCGAGACCACCCTGGGTGGGCTCGGCGCCCTGACGGTACTGGCCTTCGTGTTCGCCAGCTTCATCGCGGTGGTCCCGCTGCTGATGGCCCTGGTTGCCATCCCGTCCACATTTCTCATCGTGGGCGGTCTGACCCACCTGACTTCGGTCAGCATCATCGTGGAGTTCCTGATCGCCCTGATCGGCCTCGGGGTGGCCATCGACTACTCGCTGCTCATCGTGACCCGCTGGCGGGAGGAGCGGGCCTACGGTTATGACAACCAGGAGGCCGTGGCCCGGGCCATGAGCTCCGCGGGCCGGGCCGTGGTGTTCTCCGGGTTGACGGTCGGGATCAGCCTCCTGGCGCTGGTAGTCCTTCCTGTGACGTTCCTGGCCAATATCGGACTGGCCGGATTTCTCATCCCGATCGTCTCGGTGGCGGTGGCCCTAACCCTGCTGCCGGCCCTGCTCGCCAGCGTCGGGCCCTGGCTCGACCGCCCTCGCCTGCGGCACGAGGTCCATGCCAGCCGCCCCTGGACCGCCTGGGCTCAGCTGGTGCTGCGGCACCGCAAGAAGGCCGCCGTGATCAGCGCGGCCGCACTCATCGCCCTCATCGTTCCGGTGTTCGCTATCAACCTGGGCGAGCCCAAGAGTTCGGTACTCGCCCAGTCCGGTGCCGCTCACCGCACGCTGGCGAGCCTCGAAGCGGGCGGGGTCCCGTCCGGGATCCTCGAACCGATCGATGTTCTGGTCAAGGCCGACGCCGCCCCCCGGGTGGCCGCTCAGCTGGCCCGGGTCAAGGGGATCGAGACGGCCGTGGCGCCGAGCGGTCCCCAATTTCACCAGGGCGGCACTGCTCTGGTCGTGGTGCTGCCCTCCGCCGAACCATCCACCTCGGCCGGCGGGGCCACCGTGGCCGCGGTGCGTTCCGCGGCCTCGCACCTGCCGGGTGTGATCGGCGTCGGCGGGTCCGGGCCTGAGCAAGTCGATTTCGTGCACGCCGTATACGGGTCGTTCCCGCTCATGCTCGCCCTGATCGGCATCGCCACCCTGCTCCTGCTGACCCGGGCCTTCCGTTCCATCGTGCTGGCCGCCAAGGCCGTGCTCTTCAACCTGCTCTCGGTGGCTGCTGCTTACGGGGTCATGGTCCTGGTGTGGCAGCAGGGACACGGCAGCCAGGCCCTGTGGTCCGTTCCCGCCACGGGGTCCATCACCGTGTGGGTGCCGATCATGGTGTTCGCCTTCCTGTTCGGCCTGTCGATGGACTACGAGGTCTTCATCCTTTCCCGCATCCGGGAGGAGTACGACCGCACCGGGTCCACGGATCGCGCTGTCGTCACCGGGATCGGCCGGACGGGGCGGCTGGTGACCTCGGCCGCCATGATTCTCTTCCTGGCCTTCGTGTCCTTGTCGACGGCCCCGATGACCGACCTCAAGGTCATGGCCACCGGGCTCGGGGCCGGCATCCTTCTCGACGCCCTGGTCATCCGGTCGCTGCTGGTGCCGTCCCTCGTGGGCGTCCTCGGCAGGTGGAACTGGTACCTGCCGCGCTGGCTGGCCACGGTCCTGTTTGTGCGGGAGCCGGCGTCCGTGGCTGGGCCGGCGGCGCCCCTGCCAGGTGGGCCGGCGGGGGGGCCGGTGCCGGTGGCCGGCGCCGTCGACGTGCGGTCCGTCGAGAAGCCCATCCTGGTGGGGAACCGCTCCACCGGCTAGTTCCGCCCTCGCTGGCCGGGTGCTGCGTCAGGCGCCCGGCTGGCCGCTCGGGCCGGCGCTGCCCGTTCCAGCGTCCGCCCGAGCCGGTCCGGCATCCCCCGGTGCCGGACCCTTCCCCGGCCCGGCACCGTCCGCCCTGCGGTGCCGGGCTGGTGCGCGTCATTCGCCGGCCTGACCGCCGGGGCGGCGGCAGTCAGCGAGGTCGCCGACTTTGTCCCTTCCGGCCACCTTTGGTACGAAAGCCACGTGGGGCGTGGCCGGTAGTCAGCGAGGTCGCCGACTTTTGTCCCTTCCGGCCACCTTTGGTACACAAACCACGTGGGGCGTGGCTGAGGCTCCAAAAGTGAAAAAAGGGGACAGAGAATGAAGGCCAACGCCAATCGAGACCGGCCGGGGTTGTGGGTTGGTAACGCCCGGACCGGCCCGTGCTTCGAACCGCGCTCCATGGGGTCATGCGCAACCGCTGACCCCGGGGCGACCGCCTGGGAGCTCAGTCGGAGGGCCGCGTCCGGGTCCCTGACGCCCCGGCCGAGGCCGTCCCGGCCGGGGCGCCATTCCCTGCCGTCCCTGCCGTCCGGGGTGCCATTCCGACGGGCCCCTGTGCAGCCACCCCGGCCACCACACCCGCTACAGCCGCCACCGGCGCCGGCGCCGCCTGCCCGGCCGTCGCAACCCGGGCCGCCGCCGCAGCCCCGGCCGCCCGGCATAGGCCAGGCAGGGTCGCCATGAGCCGGGCGCACTCGTCCCGCTCGCGGTCGCGGATGACGGCGTGAATGTTGCGGCCAGCCGTATCCAGATGCACGGTGGCCAGCCGGAGTCTGCGCTGCACCGGCCCCTCGACCCGCCGGATGCTCTGGACCTTGGCCAGCGGCACCCAGTCGGTCACCCGGCGGAAGCGGCCGCTAGTCGTGACGGCATAAGTGCTGTCGCTACCCCAGGAGAGATAGTGGTACCGCAGCGGCGACTTCCAGCGAGCCCGGCGCGGCGGCGCAGAACGATCCCCCGGCACGTCCGGCAGGATCCGTTGCAGCAGCCAGGCGGCCTGCGCCTCCGAACCCACCGGCAACACCGTGCGCAAGGCGTCCGCGACGGAGCGACTCTCGCGCCCGGCTCGCTGCTTGCCGGCCACGTCGACCACCAGCCGGCACCAGCCGAAAGGACGCCACAGCAACGGTTGAATCATGCGGACCCCTTGCACCCGCCCGCGAGGGATCGTTTCTGCTGCGGTCTGGAAGAGCCCGGAGCGCAGTCGGAGGCCATCGGGGGCCTCGGCCACCGTCAGGTGGTAGTCGCTGTTGAGCCGGCGGAGCACGGAGGCGCCCAGGCCGAGCAGGGCGGTGGCCGTCAGGCTGAGCGCCGGCCCCACCGCGCTCGGCGTGAGGAGCGCCAGGATGATCAGGCCCACGATCACCCCCTCCAGCACCAAGCCGATGCCGCTCAGCAGGATTGACGGGATCAGACGGGCGGTCGGCGTGGTGATGAGTACCTGCTCGGGTGGCGGCGGCGCGTCTTCGGAGACACCATGGGCCAGCGCCAGGAGCCGGGCCCGGACGTTCTCGGCTTCGCCGTCGGTGAGATACGAGAGCCGGCCGGACTGTCCGGTCGAGGCGGCCATTCGCACCCTGACCTCGGCCAGCCCGAACATGCGGGCCACCACCGGGCGGACGGTATCGACGGCCTGGATCTGATCGGCGGGGAAGCGGCGGGAGGTGCGCCGCAGCAGGCCGCTCTCGATGCGCAGCACACCCCCTTCGATGCGCCACCGGGTCACCAGCCAGGAGATCAGGCCGAGCAGCACCAGCAGCCCGATCACTCCCAGTTCGAAGTACACCGCGGTGTAGTTGCCCCGGTGGCGGGCCCCGCCGATGGCCAGCACCAGGAGACCGCCGAGCGGGCCGCCCACCCTGACCAGAGGTGAGAGCAAATTCAGCCGCCGCCAGCCGTGGGTGTCGGTAGTCGGATCCCCGGCGGCACCGGCCGGAATGGCCCCGCCCGCCGGGCCTGCCCCCACCGCCGGGCCTGCCCCCACCGTCGGGCCTGCCCCCACCGTCGGGCCTGCCCCCACCGTCGGGCCTGCCCCCACCGTCGGGCCTGTCCCCACCGTCGGGCCTGCCCCCGCCGTCGGGCCTGCCCCCACCGCCGGGCCGGTCTCTGCTGCCCCCGTCACCACCGGGTCGGGACGCCCAACCGGCTCCGGACTCCTCTCCGGGCCCAAACTCGCCCCAGCAGGCGTCCCCACCTCCGCCCCGGCGCCAGGGGTGGTCACAGGCCCGCGGCCCGGGACTCACCCAGAGCCGTGAGGTTGTCCCGCAGGCGAGCAGCCTCGGCGGCCGGCAGGCCAGGGACCCGGGCGTCGGAGGCCGCCGCCGCGGTGTGCATCCTGACCGTGGCGAGCCCGAACGCCCGTTCGACCGGTCCGGCCGTGACGTCCACATACTGCATACGCCCGTAAGGGACCACCGACAGCCGCCGGATCATCACGCCCCGCTGCACGAGGAGATCATCGTCGCGCTCGGCGTACGCCCAGGCCCGTACCCGCCGACCCAGGAACACATCGACGATGCCGGCCAGCACCAGGACCCCAACTCCGACCGCCACTGCGGCTGTGGCTCCGCTGGCCACGGCCGCCACGATCACGCCGGCTATCAGCACAGGCCCGGTTGCCACCACCAGCTGGCCCCGGCGGACCAACCGCAGGCGCGGCGAGGGCCGGAGCCAGTTCGCCTCAGGCAGACCGGCGTCGGCGGGGCGGACGCCCACCTCGCCCACCTCGCCGCCGCCGGCGGCGGCGTTGATCATCGAGCGACGTTACCTGTCGGGCCCCGGCTCAGGCCGGGGATTATTTGGCTCCGCCGCCGGGGGAGCGAGGCTCGCCAGCGCTTCCGGAAGGGAGTCCTGGCCGTTGACCCCGTTCTGCACCAGCTTCATGAGCTGCCCCGCCTGACCGGCCAGGCCGGCGACGAGCTGGCCCAACCCATCCGCGCCGTTGAGCACGGTGACGTTGGCGTTGGCCAGCTGCGAGGCCGCCGCCGCGATGATCTCCGGCATCCGCTCCACCAGCATCCTCTGGAGCGCGATGCCCTGCCCGGTGGCCGTTGCCTCCGCCTCCAGGCGGGTGCGCCGGGCATCGGCTTCAGCGATGGTGCGGATCCGGAACGCCTCCGCCTCCGCCGGCTTCTCGACGCTGGCGACGAGCTCTTTTTCCTTGAGCTCGGCATTGCGCACGGCCAGCTCCCGCTGGGCCTCCAGCACCCCGGCCTGGGACTTGGCTTGGGCCAGGGGACCGGCCTGGGCGGCTTCCGCCTGGGCCCGGTCCACCTCGGCCTTGTACCCCGCTTTGGTGATCTCGGTCTCGCGCTCGTATTCGGCCTGATTGCGAACCGACTCCTGCTGGGCCTGGGCTGCGGCCTGCTGGGCCTGAGCCTGGGCGATCTGAGCGTCTCGCTGGACGGCAGCTTGATGGGGCGCCGCCAGGGCCGCGATGTAGCCCGAGCCACGGTCGTCGATAGATTGGATCTGGAGGGAGTCCACGACCAGCCCGATTTTCTCCATCTCCGGTTTGGAGGCGTCGAGCACCTCTTCGGCCAGCCGCTGGCGCTCCCGGATGATCTCCTCCACCGTCATGGAACCGATGATCGAGCGGAGGTGGCCGGCGAAGATCCGCCCGGTCAGCACCGACATGTGGTCCTGATCATCCAGGAAGCGCCGGGCCGCATTGGCGATGCTTTCGTGATCGTCGCCGACCTTGAAGGCGATGACCGACCGGCACAGCAAAGCGATGCCTTGCTTGGTGACGCACTCCTCCGCGACCTCGGACTCCTGCATGGCAAGCGTCAGGGTGCTGACCCGGTTCCTGATGGGAAAGACGAACGCGCCGTGGCCAGTGACGATCTTGAACGGCAGGCCGTTCTCGGCGTGCAGCTTGCCGCTGATAAGCATCGCCTCGTCGGGCGCAGGAACATGCCAGCCAAACATTGCGGCCTCCTTGTCAGGGCCATCTTCGCGCCGGTGCTCAGCTAATGAACGGCGTTACTTCAACGGTCCGGGCCGACCGCTGGGCGATGACCAGCACCTCGGCCTGTTCGGGAAGGTCGGTATCGGCATAGGCCATATACGTCTCGGTCCCGCCGCGGATGCGCACCACCACCTCGCCGGGCTTTCCGACCTGGATCCGGTGAGTGACGATGGCGATCTTGCCGACGACGGCCTCGTCCGCGGACATGCGACGCCAAGGTAGCCGCATCAGATCTGGGCCCGGGGAGCGTCGATGAGTCTGAGCCCCAAAGATCGTCGTAGCAAGCAATGCCGGGTCGCGACAGGAGTGCCAGGGTGGTGCTTCTTCGCGACGGGACGGAGGTGTCCAGCTGGCCGCTGGCGCGCTCCGGTCGTCCCGATCTGGCCCTGGTCGACGAGCTGGCCCGCTTGCAGTTGGCCGCCCGGCGGGTGGGATGCTCCATCCGGCTGTACCGACCGGCGCCGGAGTTGACGGAGCTGCTCATCCTCACCGGCCTGGCTGACATCGTGTCCGTGGACGACGGGATGGCCGGACCGGCTGGGGTTACCGCGGCGGGCGGAGGCGAGCCTGTTGAACTATGCGTCGACGGGCTCGAGACGGCTCGGCAGCCCGAAGGCCGGGAAAAGGTCGGGGACGAGAAAGTGGGAGATGGTGGTCACCCGGCCGGCTGAGATTTCCAGCACCTGGAGCCCCCAGGGCGTGTGCCCCCCGCCGGGGTCGACCCGGTACTGGCCGAAGGCCGGGCAGCCGTTGGCGGTCGTCGGGAGCAACCGCGATCCCCGGCAGTCGGCGCCGGGTCCAGTCATCCACTTGACGATGTCACCGGCGCCTCGCAACCACATGGCGTACGGCGGCATCGACTGGATGGCGTCGTCCCGCAACAAGGCGACCAGCGCCGACATGTCATAGCGCTCGAAGGCGTCGACATACTTGGCGAGCAACGCTCGTTCGGCGGCCTCCACCCGTGGGCGGGGCACGGGGTCGGAATCGGCATGGGCGGCGAGCGTGGCCCGGGCCCGCTGGAGGGCGCTGTTGACCGAGGCCACACTGGTCTCGAGCAACTCGGCCACTTCCGCGGCCGGCCACCGCAACACCTCTCGCAGGATCAGCACGGCCCGCTGCCGGGCCGGGAGGTGCTGCAAGGCGGCGACGAAGGCCAGCTTTATCGACTCCCGCTTCTCGGCCACGTCGGCTGGATCGCCGTCGGTCATGACCCGGGCATCCGGAACGGGCAGCAGCCAGGGGTGGTCGGGCAGCTGGGGGCCCAGCAAAGCGGGATCGGGCGGGGAGGACGGGCCCATGTCGACCGGGCGGGCCCGCCGCTGCTTGCCGCGCAGCATGTCGAGGCAGACGTTGGTCGCAATCCGGTACAGCCAGGAGCGGAACGCGGACCGCCCCTCGAAGGAGTCGAGCGCCCGCCACGCCCGGATCATCGTCTCCTGGACGGCATCCTCGGCCTCGAAGCCGGAACCGAGCATCCGGTAGCAGTAACCCGTGAGCTCACGGCGGTAGGTCTCCAGCTCGCCCTCCAGGAGCCCGGGGCGGGCTCGGGACGGGGCCAGGTCGGGATCAGCGGCGCGGGCAGCCAGGGGGCGAGACCGCAAGGCGACATTGCTCATCGGTGCTACGACGAAACCGCGGCGCCAAACTCATCGCCCTCGGGCCAGCGAAATCCCCTCGGGCCGCGAAATCAAGGCCGCCCCCGGGCGGTGTCTCGACGGGCATCCCTGCCGACCCGGCCGGGCCCGTCAGGCGCCGCCGGGCGCGCCGGGATCAGCCGGGTGCGTCCCGGCCGCCGGCCGCCTGGGTGCCGACCACGAACCTGAGCCGCTCGCTCTCCGCCGGGCGGGGGTCATCCCGGCGCCGCTGGAGATCGCGGTCGAAGACCCGGGTGACCGAGTTTCCGGCCAGATCCTCGAGACGGGAGTCGACGATCAGGTGGTGGCAACCGGCCTGCCACTGGGTCGCCGGCAGGAAGGCCCACGACCGCTCTTCGGGACCGATCGCGACCGAGCCGGCGACGGGTCGGTCGCCGGCGGAGGTCGACCGTAAGGCAACGGAGCAGCAGGCCGTGATCGAGCGGGCGGTCGAAGTCCACGACCAAGGGGTCGCGCCGGCCCGGGCCGGGCGCGGTCAGCGTCCCACCGTGCCGGGGGCCACGTGCTCTCGCACGTCCGGGCCGATCTGGTACCGGTGCGCGAACAGTTGCCGCAGGGGCCGGCCGGCCGAGTCGCGCAAGCGGAGCGTCGACAACCACCCGGACCGACCGGCCGGGCTGGAGCGGGTAGCCGGCCTCGTGGTGCGGGACCAGGCCGCGCTTCAGCCGGGCCGGATCGAAGAGCACGGTCAGGCGGCGGCGGCTTCGGTCCCACAGCTCGGGGTCGATGTGAAGAAGGGCATCGTGAAGTTCTTCGCCAGAGGCGTCGTCCACGACGTGGACGTGGTTGGCCGCGCCTCCGTCGCTCATCGGGGCCGAGAAGTGCACGTAAAGGCGCAGCTGGTTGTAGGGAATGGAGGCGGCGGTGGGATAGATCGCCGTGACGGTCGTGGTGGTGGGCCGGCCCGGTCGCGGGCGCGTACGGATCGTCACCGGCGCCCGGGCCTCGTCCGGTACCCGACCGTCGTGATCGGATCCGCATCCACGAACACCGTGTAGGAGGTACCCGCCGCGAAACCGAATCGCGGCATGAACCAGACGCCCTGCTCGTCAATGCCGGACCTGGCCGGCCATGGGCGGCAGCGCGGCGGCAGCTGATCAGGGTCGTCCACCAGTTCGCTCGGGTAGACCCGAATACGGGCGGCCGGGCCCGGCCGCCGGGGCCGGCCCGCTCCCGCCGAGAGGCGAATGCAGGTTTCGCCCGCTCGATCGACCCAGGCCAGCCGACCGGCTCGCCCACCCCTACAACGAGGCGGTTTTCAGGCTCCGGAGGTGACGCCCACCACTGTCGTCGTGCTGGATGGCGAGCACGTAGCTGCCGTTGAGGTTGTCCATGTGGCCGATTCCGGCGAGGTCGGGCATCTGTCGGGGTACGCCGACGGGCTGACCGGGTTCGGTGAGCGGCGGCCTGGTCGTCGATGTCGCGGCAGTTGATCTTCATCAGCGGATGGCGGCTGTGCGAGACCAACAGGTGCTCCTCCCCGTCCTGGGTATAGGAGACGATGTCCAGCGGCTGATTGCCGGCGCCCAGCTCGGCGACCGTGCGGCCGGTCGCGTGGCCGCCGGGCTGCAGATCGAGCCACGGGGAAGTGGACGAGCGGCGTGCACGTGTAGCTGGCCAGGATGCTGGCCCCGCCCCGATAGGGCACGAAAGTACGGATCGGGGCAGCCGTCTCCCACTTGCCGTGAGAGACGTGGAAGATCTCGAGGCCGGTGGCCGTGGCCTCCCCGCGGAACGGGAAGGGAATGCGCCGCAAAGTGGAGGCGAACTCCTCGTTGCACAGGCCGGCGACCAGCAGCTCACCGTCCACGTACTGCATGTCGGTGACGGTGGCCATCCGGATCGGGCCCGCACCACCCGGAACGTGCGCCCGCCAAACTCGACGTCCTCCCCCTCGTCGGTGTCGGGCAGCTGGATGTCGATCCGGGTGTCGTCGACCGACGGGGCGTCATCGAGGCCCATTGAGAAAAGACAATCCCGTCGAGCGCCAGAGCACCGATGCTGGCGTCCAGCCGGTCGATGCGCACGATCACCGGCATGGCGTCCTGGCCGCCACCGCGCATGACCGACAGGTACACGTTGTGGGTGCGAGGGTGGACCGCCAGGTCGCGGATGTAGACGTCCTTGACCCTGCAACCGAGAAAGGCCGCCAGCTTGCTGTCCAGGCCGTCGAGATCGAACGGTTCGGCTCCGCCCGCCGGACCGGCGTCGGCCACGTCCAGGGCGAAGATGGTGGTCCTGCGGTTGTCGGCGACGAACAGCACGTCGTCCGGACCGAAGGTGATCGGACCCACCGACTCCATGACGGGCGTTCCGATCGACATGCCGTGTCCAGCCATCTGGCTCTCCCTCGAGCGCGAGCGATGAGTAACTGCTGCGTACGTGTCAGGCCGTCGTGTACGGCTACCGCGCCAGCTTCAGGCCGCTCAATCGACCTCGACGACGGCGCCGGCGAACTGGGCGTTGTACAGGTTGGCGTAGGCGCCGCCCCGAGCCAGCAGGTCGTCGTGGTTGCCCTGCTCGACGATGCGGCCCGTCCTCCATGACCAGGATGGTGTCGGCGTTGCGGATGGTCGACAGCCGATGGGCGATGACGAAGCTGGTGCGCTGGGACCGGAGGGCCGCCATGGCGTTCTGGATGAGCACCTCGGTCCGGGTGTCGACCGAGCTGGTGGCCTCGTCGAGGATGAGGATCGTCGGGTTGGCCAGGAAGGCCCGGGCGATCGTGAGCAGCTGCTTCTCCCCGGCGCTGAGGGCACCGCTGTCGTCGTCGACCACGGTGTCGTAGCCGTCGGGCAGGGCGTGGACGAAACGATCGACGTAGGTGGCCCGGGCCGCCTCGAGGATCTGCTCCTCGGTCGCGTCGGGGTTGCCGTAGGCGATGTTCTCGCGGATGGTGCCGCCGAAGAGCCAGGTGTCCTGGAGCACCATCCCGATGTTGGACCGCAGCTGCGAGCGGGGCATCTCGGCGATGTCCTGACCGTCGAGGGTGATCCGCCCGCCGTCGAGCTCGTAGAAGCGCATGATCAGGTTGACCAGGGTGGTCTTGCCGGCCCCGGTCGGACCGACGATGGCGACCGTCCGGCCGGGCTCGGCCACCAGCGAGAGGTCGGTGATCAGCGGCCGCTCGGGATCGTAGGAGAAGCGAGATCGTGCTCGAACTCCACCCGCCCCCGCACCGGACGTCGCCGGCGACTGCGACCGCGGGCGGATCCGGGCGATTCCTCCTCGGCGTCGAGGAACTCGTGGATCCGCTCGGCCGAAGCCAGCCCGGACAGGAGCAGGTTCATCATCGAGGCCAGCATCTGGAGGGGCTGGGCGAACTGCCGCGAGTACTGGATGAACGCCTGGACGTCGCCGATGCTCATGGCGCCCGGTGGCCACCCGCAGCCCGCCGAGGACCGCGATGGCGACGAAGTTGAGGTTGCCGACCACACCATGGCGGGCTGGATGCTGCCCGAGATGAACTGGGCGCCGGAAGCTGGCCTCGTACAGCTCCTCGTTGGTCTCGCCGGAACGCCGCCTCGACCTCCGCTTGGCGGCCGAAGGTCTTCACGATGGCGTGACCGGTCGAGCGACTCCTCGACCAGGGCGTCGAGCCGGCCGGTGCTGTCCCACTGGCGCATGAAGCTGTCGCCGGGAGCGCCGGGTGATGAACCGGATGATGCCCATCGACACCGGGATGCTGACGATGGCGACCAGGCGCCAGCAGCGGCGAGATGACGAACATCATCACGACCGTGGCGATCAGCATGAAGATGTTGGTGAGCAGCTGGCTGATCGTCTGCTGGAGGCTCTGGGCCAGGTTGTCGATGTCGTTGGTCACCCGGCTCAGCAGATCGCCCCGCGGGGTGCGGTCGACGTAGCGGAGCGGGAGCGGTTGAGCTTGTCCTCGACGTCGGCGCGCAGCTGGTAGGTGGTTCGCTGGACGACGCCGGCCACGATGTAGGCCTGGCAGATACTGCAGGACGGCCGCGCCCGCGTAGAGGGCCGACGACCATCAGGAGCAGCTGGTGGAGCCGGTCGAAAGTCGATGGCCGCCGGCCCCGCCGTGGGAGAGCCCGTTGACGACGATGTCGGTCGCGTCGCCGAGCAGCTTGGGGCCGAGCACCGACAGGACCGACGCCGCCGATGGCGAACACCGACGACCGCGACCAGCCGAAGCCGCTTCGGGCCGGAAGCGCCGAAGCAGCCAGGCCACCGTGGCCCTCGGAGTCCCTCGACCGCTCCAGCGGCATGCCGAACGAGCCCATGCGGCGGCATCGGCCGCGATGGACGCCGGCATCCGCCGGCAGTCGTCCGCGGCGTCGTCGTCCGGCCTCGCTGGCTGCGGCGCTCGGCCTCGACGCTCATGCCGCCTCCTGGGTGCGCGGTTCTGGGAGGCGACGATCTCGGCGTAGGTCGGACAGGTCTCGAGCAGCTCGTCGTGGCGTGCCGAGGCCGACCACCTCGCCGCCCTCGAGCACGAGGATCTGGTCGGCGTTGACGATCGTCGAGACCCGCTGGGCGACCACCAGCACCGTCGACGCCGTCGTGTAGGGAGCCAGAGCGGCGCGCAGGCGAGCCTCGGTGGCCAGGTCGAGCGCCGAGAACGAGTCGTCGAAGAGATAGACGTCGGGCCGGCGCACCAGGGCCCGGGCGATGCTGAGGCGCTGGCGCTGGCCGCCCGACACGTTGGAGCCGCCCTGGACGATCTGGGCCTCGAGCCCGCCCATGGCCTCGACGAACTCGGCGGCCTGGGCGACCTCGAGCGCCGTCCAGAGCTCCTCGTCGGTGGCGTCGGGCTGCCCGTAGCGGAGGTTGCTGGCGACCGTCCCGGTGAACAGGTAGGGCTGCTGGGGCACGAGCCCGATGCGGTGCCACAGCAGGTCGGGGTCGAGGTCGCGGACGTCGACCCCGCCGACCAGCACGGCGCCGGCGGTCGCGTCGAACAGGCGGGCCACCAGGTTGACCAGGGTGGTCTTGCCCGAACCGGTGCTGCCGATGACCGCCATGGTCTGGCCCGGCGCGGCCCGGAAGCGAGATGTCGTGCACGACCGGCGCCTCGGCCCCCGGGTAGCCGAAGCTGACGTCTGGCGGAACTCGAGGGTGCCCGGGCGTACGGAACTGCGTCACCGGGCTCGGGCGGCGGGCACGACCGAGGGCTCGGTGTCGAGCACCTCCTGGATCCGCTCGGCGCTCGACCGCGGCCCGGGGCGCCATCACCGCCACGAAGGTCGACATCATGACGGCCATCAGGATGAGGGTGAAGTAGGTGAGGAAGGCGATCAGCGAGCCGATCGTCATCTGCCCGTGGGCGATCCGGTTGGCCCCGAACCAGACGACCGCCGACGTTGGCGCAGTTGATGACGAGCATGACGATCGGGAACATCAGCGCCATCAGGCGCCCGGCCGTGAGCGAGGTCTGCGGCCAGCTCGCTCGTTGACCACGCCGGAAGCGTCGGGCCTCGCTGCGGGTTCGCGCACGAAGGCCCGGACGACCCGGATCCCGGTGATCTGCTCCCGCAGCACCCGGTTGGCGTTGTCGAGGCGTTCCTGCATGCGCCGGAACTGCGGGATCAGACATGCCGATGACGATGCCCAGGGCGATCGCCAGGACCGGCATGCTGACGACCGAGCAGCCAGGCCATGCCCGGCGTCCTGGCGGAGGGCCAGGATCACCCCGCCGACGACGGTGATCGGGCGCGGCCAGCACCATCGTGCAGGTCATCACCACCAGTAGCTGGACCTGCTGGACGTCGTTGGTGACCCGGGTGATCAGCGACGGCGCGCCGAGCTGGTTGACCTCGCGGGCAGACAGCTGCAGCGACCGGTGGAACAGCGCGGCGCGTACGTCGCGACCGAAGCGCATGGCGACGCGGGATCCGTAGAAGACGGCCGCCACCGCGAAGGCGGCCTGGACGCAGGCGACGACCACCATCACCCCGCCGAGGCGCAGGATGTAGGAGGTGTTCCCGGTGAGCACGCCGTTGTCGATGATCTTGGCGTTGAGATTCGGCAGGTACAGGTTGAGGAGCGCCTGGATCGCCTGCAGCCCGATCAGCACGCAGAGGAGCGCGCCGGTAGGGGCGCAGGTAGGTACGGAGGAGTCGGATCAGCACAACGAACCTCGCTGGTCGTGATCCGGCCACACTACTGGCGGCCCATCTCCCGACGAGGCGGGTTTGTCAGCTGCCGACGGGCGCCAAGGCGCTAGGCGTGGTAACCGGCCGGGCCTGCTGACCCCCGCATTTTACCTCTTATCCCGACCGCCGATGCAAAAGGTCGGGAACGGTTTCCCTGGGTCTGATCCCCCGCGTCGAGGGCGGTCAGTCCACTCGTTCCGGCGTGGCGCCCGGCCGGGTGCGGGCCAGGCTACTCCAGCTCTTCAGGCCCAGAACGCGCCGTCCACGGTGACTCCGCACCGGGGGAAGTGACGATCTCGCGTACGTCGACCTGATGACCCTTGCGCCGGAGCTCGACGGCTATTTCCTCCGCATCGCGGCGTTCATCGACCATGAGGAGGATGCCTTCCGGAGTTGCCGGCCGCGAACGCAGCATCACCGCGAAAGACGCCACTGCTCTACCTCCCTCGGTTGGCGGGCAGCCAGGGATGGTCCCGGGGCGCCCGGGGCCATCCCTGCCACCGCCAGGCCGAACGTTTTCCTCTCGGTGCCGTCAGCCTCGGTCGTTGATCTCAGAACTCGATCAAAACACAACCCTCCAACGACGGCCAGAGGAAAGCTTGTGGAAATTCCTGGGGATTCTGAAGACGGTGACCGGTTTCACATCCAGCGCCTGTTTCTCACGCTGATGTTGAGGCGTCCGCAGGCCCGTCGTCACCCGACGATAGATTTTCCTTTGGCCCGGCGCCGGGCCGCCAAGCGGGCCGAGCGGATATGACCCCGTCCGACTCGCACGGCGCGGCGGGAGGTCCAACGAACCCTCCAGTCCGCCCACCCGCAGGTACAGCGGATCCGGTAGCCCGGGCGACGGTCGAGCCAGCTCAGTTGATGGGCTGCCCCGCTGATGGTGGCCACCGTATGGGGCGGCATGGGACCGTCGGTTCGAGGCTTGTTCGTCAGCTTCAATCCGCCACCTACCCACCGCACATCTGACGATGATACGGGGGGCGCGCCTGCAGATGAGGGATCCTGCCCTGATGAGGGATCCTGGCCGGGCGCCCTGGGGCGATTCCTGGCCGGGCTGCCCCGCGCCAAGTGGTCGATGTGACCCGGGCTACTGATCCGCCCTCCCTGGGCCACTCCGGGCCGGTGCCGTTCGGGAGCTCTTGACATGCAGCCAGCTGGCTGCGTATCCTGTTTCTTCATAGGCAGCCGATCAGCTGCCTATGAAGGAGAGGATTTCTTTGGAGGATGTGTTCCGGGCTCTGGCCGACCCTGGTCGGCGCCGGTTGCTCGACACGCTCAACGAGCGAGGCGGCCAGACCCTTAGAGACCTGTGCGGTGGCATGGACATGGCGCGGCAATCCGTCAGCAAGCACCTCACGGTCCTCGAGAGCGCCGGCTTGATCACCACCGTCCGGCGCGGTCGGGAGAAGCTGCACTACCTGAATGCCGCCCCGATCGCCGATATCGCGGACCGGTGGATCAGCCGCTATCACCGCCATCGGGCCGAGACCCTCTCCGATCTCAAACAAGCACTGGAGGAAACCACCATGTCATCACCGGCTTTTTCGTACACCACGTTCATTCGCACCACCCCCGCCCAGCTCTGGCAGGGCCTCACCGACCCGGCGTTCACCCGGCGCTACTGGGGGGGAACGGAATTCGAGACCGACTGGAAGAAAGGGTCGACCATGACGCTGCGCAACGGCGATCTGGACCTCGAAGTCTCCGATCCCGAGCAGATCGTCCTCGAATCTGATCCCTACCGGCGTCTGTCGTATACCTGGCACACCTTCACCGACGATTGGGCTCGGGCCTACCACATCGACGACGAGTTCCACGCCCGGGTGGCTGCCGAACGCCGGTCCCGGGTCACCTTCGAGATCGAGGACCTTGGCCGCCTGGTGAAGCTCACCGTCGTCCACGACGGCTTTGATCCGGGCAGCGCCGTGCTCGAGGGTGTGAGTGGAGGCTGGCCGGCCATCATTTCGAGCCTGAAGTCCCTCCTGGAGACCGGCGAGGTCCTCCCGGATCCCCGGCCCGCCACCGAGAAGACGGCATGAGCGCCTGCGGGCCCTCGGGCCTCTCAGCCTGGAGGCCGCGGCCGCGGCCGCGGCCTCGGCCCCCTGCGCCGAGCGAGCGGACTCACCCGTCCAGACCGAGCAGGTGGAGCCCGTTGTCTCGCATCACCTGGCGGGCCTCGTCGTCCGATTCGCCCAGTCGGGCCGCAAACTCAGCCGCCCGGTCCTGATAGTCAGCTTCGGCTGACATGCCTTCGGCATGCGGAAAATCCGACCCGAACAGCACCCGCTCGACACCCAGGAGATCGATGAGTCCAGCCACGTCTTCGCCGTAATGGTGAGGCGATACATAGACGTGCTGCTTGAATACCTCGCTCGGCCGCCCCTCGACGTAGCCACCGGGCCAGGGACCGTTTCGGCCCATGCCTTTCATGTTGTCCATGGCCTTGAGGAGGTAGGGAACCCAGATCGACCCGTTTTCAACGCTCATCACCTGGACTCCAGGGAACCGACCAAACAGGTTGTGGTAGATGAGGATGGCCAGAGTGTCCATGATGGGACGATCCCGGTAGAGCATCGTCCATTGAAAAGCGGAGCGGCCACTGCCCTTCTGATCGGGGCCGCGCTGTCCCGAGGCGCTCATGGGTCCACTGCCCGCACGCGACACCCCATCCGGGTCGGGACTCTCACCCCAGTCGGCCGAGTACCGCTCCATGTAGCCGGAGTTTCCCAGGTGATAGGTGACCAATATGCCGGCCTCTTCGACCCGGGCCCAGAACGGATCGTAAAGCGGATCAGCGGGAGAGCGGCCCCAGGTGGCCGGACCGGGCAGCATTTGGACCGCCCGGGCGCCGTGCTCCAGGGCGAACTCCAGCTGGCGCACGGCTTCGTCCCGGTCGACCAGGGAAATGACGGCGGGGGAGAAGATCCGATGGTCGCAGTCGAAGCCCCACGTCTCTGCCAGCCATCGGTTGAATGCCCGCACATGGGCCAGGAGCAGCTCCGGATCGTCCCGAAGCAGGTTCTCGATGGTCACTCCCGTACTCGGGAACAGAAGGGTCGCCTGGATGCCCTGCTGGTCCATCATGGCCAGACGGGGCCCCGGTTCCGATGCGTAGGAGTCGTCGACGTCGGGATCGTCGGCCGGCAAATCACCCCGTAGCTGCGCCCGCAGCGCCCCCGGCCGGATACGGCGCTTGCTGCCCCTCCCGCCCACGAAGCCGAACGGGCGGCCGTCAAACAGCACGACGGTCTCCCCGCCTCGCTCTTCGGTGACGAAGGTTCGGGCTGCGAAGGCGGGCTCCATATAGCGGCCGAACATGTCGATCGGCTCGTAGTAGTGGTTGTCGGCATCGAACAACCGGTAGTCGAGTTTTCTGGCCAGAACAGCCATCGGTCAATCCGTCCCGGAATGAAACGTCCCGCGCCCACCCTCCTCGGACATACCTTTGCTCCTTTGGATAGGCGCTGGGTGCATGACAGGACAGCGCGTGCCTGGTGCGGTGGCATGGTAGCCCCTGGGTTGGAGCGACCGCCAGAGGCATGCGACACTGGTCGCGACCAGGCGACCGAGGGGATCGTAGACATCCGTGTATCAACTGTTGAGTGACTTTCGAGTCGTCGAATTCTCGCAGGAACCCGCGGGTGCGTACTGCGGCAAGGTGTTTGCCGACCTTGGCGCTGAGGTTGTCAAGGTGGAGCCGCCCGCGGGCGATCCCGGGCGCGCCCGGGCCGGGGCCTTCGCCCATCTCAACACCAACAAGGGCAGCGTCGTGGTCGATCCGGCCACACCTGACCAGGCCGCCCTGCACGAGCTGCTGGAACCTGCGGACCTGGTCATCGAAAGTCCGGGATTGGGCGGCCTGGAAGCCTTTGGCCTCGATCGGGGCCGGCTGCGCCAGGACGCGCCGGCCCGGGTGGTGACCTCGATTAGCGGATTCGGGGCCCAGGGCCCCTACGCCTCGTACCGGTGGTCCGACCTCGTCGCCCAGACCGTGGCCCTGGCGACCCTCCCGCAGGGCGGCGTGGACACCGTACCGGTGAAGCTGCCCGGCATGGTTGGTCTCTGCGCGGTCGGCCACACCGCCGCCCTGGGCGCCCTGGCCGCCGTGGTACGGGCCCGCCGGACCGGCACGGGCGCGCATATCGACTGTGCCGCCTATGAGGCGCTCGGAACCATTCCGGCCCGGGTTTCTCGCTGGCTCGGTTGGGAGTATCTGGGCCGGACTCCGCCGCCATCGCCGGCCGGCACCACCGCCGACACGCTCATCCCCCTCGGAGTGTTCCCCTGCGCCGACGGGTACGTGTCGCTGATGTCGACGCCTCAGCAACTGCGCGAGATGCTGACTGTCCTTGACGATGCCGCTCTGTGGGATGCCTTTGCCAGACCGGATGCCTTCGCTCGACGGCGAGACCAAGGAGGTCCTCGACGCGGCCCTGTACCCGTGGTTGCTCTCACACACCCGGGCCGAAGCCACCGCGATCGCGCAGGCCGCCGGCTGGCCCTTTGCCGGGGTGAACACCCCGCACGAGGTCCTCCGGGCCGACCACCTGCACCAACGGGGATTCTGGGTCCATACGCAGGATCCCGAGCTCGGGCAGATCATGCTGCCGGGCCCCCCGTATCGCCTGAGCGAAGGCGGATGGGGCTTGCGTCGCCCGGCCCCACGGCCAGGCCGCGGTGGGCAGTTCGCAGGCCGCCAGGACGGGGTGTCAGGTCCGGGGGCGCAACCGAACCGGATTGTTGATGCCGATGCCCTGCCGCTCCAGGGCGTCCGCGTCCTTGACCTGACGACAGTCTGGTCGGGGCCGTATTTGACGCAGCTGCTCGCAGATCTCGGGGCCGAGGTCATCAGGGTGGAAAACCCGTCGGTCTTTCCCCCCACGACGAAGGGCTATCTGCCCCGGCCCGCATCGACGACCGAGCTCGGTCCGCTCTTGTCCATGTACGCGCCGCGACAGGACGGGCAGATCGACCGGCCCTACAACCGCCATGCCATGAACAACTCGATTGCCCGCAACAAGCTGTCGTGCACGCTGGATCCGCGTCGAGAGGATGAGTTCGAGCTCCTCTTGCGCCTGATCGAGCGCTCCGACGTGTTCGTAGAAAATCTGAAGACGGCGACTCTTCACCGGCTGGGAATCCATGAGACGGTCTTGCTGGATCGCAACCCCCGGTTGGTGCTTCTCCGCCTCCCGCCAGCCGGGCTGACGGGCGACTGGGCCGCCTATACGGGGTTCGGGGCCCAGTTCGACGGTCTGAGCGGATTCGCCTATCTTTCCGGCCACTTTGGCACCGAGCTGGTCGAAACGCCCTCAACCATGTACATGGATGCTGCCACCGGTCCGGCCGGTGCGTTTGCAGTGCTGGCCGCCCTGCACTATCGCGAAGCCACTGGTCGGGGCCAGCTGATCGAACTCGCCCAGCTGGAAAACGTCATCAACCATCTGGGGGACATCTACCTGGACTGCCAGCGAGGCGTCGAACCTCGCCGCCTCGGCAACCGCGATCCGCGCCTCGCCCCCCAGGGGATCTATCCGTGCTGTGGACCGCGCCGCTGGATCGGGGTTACGGTCGCCGATGACGACCAGTGGCTGGCTCTGGCATCGGTGATAGGAAAGCCGGAGCTCGGAATGGTGCCGGAGTACGCCACTTCTAAAGGGCGGTTCGCGCATCACGACGAGCTCGACGCCCTTATCAGCGCCTGGACCTCGACGCGGGATCTCATGGAGGTGTTCCATACCTTGCAGGCGGCCGGGATTCCGTCGGGTCCGCAGCTCGACAACGACCTCCTTGCGGTCGACCCCCACGTCAGCGCTCGGGGCTGGTTGCGGCCGCTCACGACGACGGAGGCGGGAACGCACCTTCACATCGGTCATCCCTTCCTCGGGGTTCCACAAGCCTGGCGCCGCGGCTCCCCCTCCCTGGGCGAGGACAACGAGTATGTCTACCGGGAAGTGCTCGGCCTGTCCGAAGAGGAGTACGATCGCCTGGTTGCGGCGAAGGTCGTTGTCAACGACTACCTCGACGCCAACGGCGATCCGGTCTGATCAGGGCGGCCTGGCGTCAGTCTCAGGAGCTGAGCAAACTCCCTGATGGCGCCAGGGGCTACGAACCGAGACTCGGCGTGGTTTCGTTCTGCAGCGCTAAGGTCAGGTTGTGCCGTCCGAGCGAGAGGGGTGTCCGAAGTGGATGACGTGCTGGGCTATGCCGGAAAGACGGTGGTCGTCTCAGGGGCGGCCTCGGGGATGGGACAGGCCGCGGCTCAGATCCTTGTCGACGTCGGCGCCAGGGTGACTGCCCTTGACGTAAGGCCCGTGACCGTACCGGTCGAGCGGGCGCTCGAACTGGATCTCCGGGATCCGGCTGCCATCGAACAGGTGGCCTCCGAGATGGCGGGACCGATCGACGCCCTCTTGAGCTGTGCGGGCCTGCCCGGACCTCCATTCAGCGAACTTGACACCATGCTCGTCAATTTCGTCGGCGCTCGGCATCTCGCCGAGCAACTCTTGCCGAAGATGGCGGATGGCTCAGCTATCGGCGCCATTTCTTCGGCCGCGGCCGTGGGCTGGCAGCAGCACCTCCCGACGATCACCGAACTCCTGGAGACCTCCGGGTTTGCGGAGGCGGTGGCCTGGCTCCAGTCCAACGAGGAGAAGTGGTCGTGGAGCGGTTACGCCTTCTCCAAGTACGTGATCGATGCCTGGGTCAGCTGGTGGTCTTCGGACGTGATGCCCCGCGGCGTGCGTATCAACTGCATCAATCCGGGTCCAACCGATACGCCGATGATGCCGGCGTTCCACGCCATGGCGACCAAGGAGGTTGTCGACGCTGCCGTCGGCCCCGTGGGTCGGTACTCGCGACCTGACGAGCAAGGGTGGCCGCTGGTGCTGTTGTGCAGCCCTCGAATGAGCTATGTCACCGGGGAAGTCCTTTGGACCGATGGTGGGTTCTTCGGGGCTATAACCACGGGCCGACAGAACACCGCGATGGGCCGGCCAGCCACGGCTGATTAGGTTCGTCGGCTGATTAGGTTGGTCGGCTGGCCGCCGCGACGTCAGTGACGAGGTCACCCGGGCCCGGTCCGTGGCGGCAGCTCACGTCCATACCGGCGGAACAAGCGCAATCGCATTCTCGGGAAAGGAGCACACCCACATGCCAGACAAGGTAACGACCGAACTGGAAGCGGTCATCTATGAGCGAGAGGGCCACATCGCCAGGATCATCCTGAATCAGCCCGAGAAAGCGAACTCGCAGTCGTCAGCAATGGTCCACGACGTCGAGACCTGTTTGTTTGAGGCGGAACGTGATTACGACGTCCGGGTCCTGATCCTCAAGGCCAGGGGCAACGGATTCTGCTCCGGTCACGTGATCGGCCGGCAGGGCACGGCCTACGAGGAGTTCCGGGAGGCGCAGGAGAAGGTTGGTAGCGCCTGGATGCCGCAATTCGAGCTCTTTGTGTGGCCGGTACTGCATCTCTGGGAATTCCCCAAGCCGGTCATCGCCCAGGTCCACGGGTACGCCATCGGTGGTGGCACCTACTTTGCCTTGCTGCCCGACATCACCATCGCGTCTGAGGACGCCTATTTCCAGATGCCGTTGGTACAGGGGCTGGGACTCCCGGGCGGGGAGACCATGATCGAGCCATGGGTCTTCATGAACTGGAAGCACGCCGCCGAGTACCTGTACACGGCGCAGACGTTGACCGCAGCCGAAGCGCACGAGATGGGGCTCGTCAACCACGTCGTCCCTCGCGATCAACTCGAGGCCACCGTCGAGGAAATGGCGAACAAAATTGCCCTGGCTCCGCTCAGTACCCTGAGGGCAACCAAGACCCTTCTCAAGCGGGCCTGGGAGCTTATGGGTCTTCGCATGCATCTGCAGATGTCCAACGACATGGTCTCGCTCACCGGCGCCCATTCGGACATGCGAGCCATGAACGCCGGCATGGGCGCGGTTCGGGTGCCGCCCCGGCAGTGGGCGGCCAGACGGCTTGCCGGCGAGGCTTCCGCCTCGACGGGCGACGGCGATGCCACATCGGAATGACGCCGCGCCCATCGACGCCTGACGGAAGGGTCGCAGCCCATGGGGTTTAAGATCGGCAAGAACTTCCACGTCATCCACATGACGGACGACGTCCGTCAGCTGGACCTGTGGTATTACGACGTCTTCTCGGTCAGGCGGTTCATGCCGGAGTCGTACATGCCAGCCGAGAAGCGCGACGCCTCGCTGGTGCTGCTCGGCGAGGTGTGTATCGAGCCGCTGGCGCCTGCTTTCGGGGTTGACGGCTGGGAGCGCATGCCCCTCGGGCGTTATTACCTCCAGCACGGCAAGCGCTTGCACTCCCTGGCCTGGTACGTCGACGACGGTATGGCGGATCTCTACCGGGATCTCCGGGCTGCCGACATCGAGTGCCGGGGAACCGCCGGGGTCCTCCTCACCGGCGACTACGTGGACGGTCCCGTCTTCACCCACCCCTCGCGACACGTTGACGCAGCTCGAGTTCATCCCCGCTCCGAACGCTCCCGGAGGGCCGTCGCTGCTCCGCGACCCTCGCTTCGCGGCGGGCTGGAGCCCGTTTTGGTGGGCTGACTATCACCCGCTGCAAATCCAGAAGGTCTCCCACGTCACCCTGTCCACCCTCGATCTGGCGAAGGCACGCGACCTGTACGTCGGACTCCTGCACGGAAGGCTCCTCCACGAGGGGGTGAATCCCGTTCACGGATCGCACAGCGCGTTCGTGCTGGTTGGCGACGACGTCGTGATCGAGCTGGCCGAGCCGATGGGGGAGGGGCCCTTGCAGGCCGACATGGCGCGATTCCATCAGAGCCTGTACTCGCTCACCTTCAAGGTCCGTGATCTGCGCGACGCCGAGGAGCATCTGACGAGCAAGGGCGTCAAGTTCGCCTGGTCTGACGAGGTCATCCTGGTAAGCGAGCCCGACACCACGCAGGGGTGCGTGATGGCGTTCACCACCAGAGAGATCCCCGGTGACCCTCGTCCCGACTGGAGCGAGCATACCGAGGGGCCGATCCCCGCTCAGCTGTTTCGCCGCCAGCCTGAATAGCGATGGGTCCGCAGACCCACGCTGAGACCGGTTTGGGGTCGAGAAACCCGGCCGGCAACCCGGGCGAGGTACGCTCGGGCCGTGCCTGAAACCAGAACCGCATTTGTGACCGGCGCCAGCCGGGGTATCGGCAAAGCCATCGCCCTGCACCTGGCGCGAGCCGGGTACGACGTCGCCATCACGGCGCGGACCATGCAGGAAGGTGAATCGCGCGAGCACTCCTCCACGGTCCAGCAATCCGACACGTCCGCGCTGCCGGGAAGCCTGGCGGCCACGGCCGCCCAGATCGAGTCGGAGGGGGGGCGAGCCTTGCCCCTGCCGGCCGACCTGCTCGAGCGCGCCTCGCTCGGCGCGGCCATGGCAACCGTCCTGGAGCGCTGGGGTCACGTCGACGTGCTCGTCAACAACGGCCGCTACGTCGGTCCGGGCCACATGGACCGCGTCGTTGACACGCCGATGGAGTTGTATGAACGGCATCTGGCAGCCAACGCCCTGGCACCGTTGGTTTTGATCAAGCAGGTCCTGCCATCCATGCTGGCTCGAGGCGGCGGCACCATCATCAACGTGAGTTCCGGTGCTGGCATCTCCGATCCGCCCGCCCCCGCCGGAAACGGGGGATGGGGGTTGGGGTACGGGCTCAGCAAGGGGGCCGCCTACCGTATTGCCGGCATTCTGGCCCTCGAGCTCGGGGACCAGGGCATCCGGGCCTACAATCTGGAGCCGGGTTTCGTGGCTACCGAGCGGATCGCACAGGACATGCGGCGCTTCGGCTTTGACGCAGCCAGCGGCATACCCACGGACGTGCCCGGAGCGGTGTGCGCGTGGCTGGTGACCGATCCCGCCGCAGCCGAACCCAACGGACGCACTGTGCACGCCCCGCAGGTCTCCGAAGAGCTCGGCCTGGTGCCCGGCTGGCCGTAGACGGGTCACCGGACCGGGACCACCTCCGGCCATCGGAGGTGGACCCGGTCCTGGGTGTGGGGCAGCTCTGCCGCTGCCGGTCCGACGTTACGGCAGCTGGTTGGAGTTGGGGATCAGGTTGCCGCAGAGCGGCTGACCGTTGTTGATCGTCACAAACTTGTCGCCTTCCAGCTGGGTCAGATACCCGCAGAGAGTCGGCAGGGCGGTCCCGAAAGCGGCCAGGGTCAGATTGACCGGACTGAGAAGCCCGTTGCCGGTGTACGTGCTGACCCCGTGGAGATAGCTCGTGAAGGACGCCCGGGTCGGGTTCTGCCCCGCCCCCTTGAGTCCGTAGATCATCAAGTCAGCACCCAGCCAACCCGTGTACCACCCGAAGTCGGGCACGCCCGTGTAGTGGGCGTACGTCTTCAGGGCCCCGGTGAAGTTCTGGGTGGCCGGCGTGTTGGCTTCCACTGGCTGCCCGACCGGCGTGAAGTACGTCCCCTGGGAGGTCTGCACCGCAGTGGGGTCATTGAGCAGAGCCTGCCCGTAGCCGGTCGCCGACTCGATCACCTTCAAGTTGGCCCCCGCCTGCTTGGCGGCATTGATGATGGCAAAGTTGGTGTTCTCGTCCAGCGGCAGGTAGAGGCCGTCGCTGCCTGAGTTCTTGATGCTCAACGCCAGCGGCGTCACGTCGACCGAACCAAATGGCAGCGACGTGTTGAGATACCCCTTCTTCAGGCCCACGTATTCCGAGGCGAAGATGAACCCCTTGGCCGCGGCCGACGACGACGGGGATACGCCGTACCCGATTGACGCAGTGGTCGTGACGCCGTGCTGCTTCATGAAGGTCGGCGCCGTCGTGTACTGCGGGTCCTTGGGATCCTGCGGATCGGTGTAGGAGAACATATTGGTGTAGGGCTGCATCCCCCACTCCGGGCCGTCGAAGGCCCCTCCGGTGACCGGCACGCCCGCCGCCTGCATCGTCTTGGCTCCGCCGAAGACAAATGGCGAGACGGCAATAATTCCGAAGACCCCCTGCGCAATCAGCGATTGGGCGGCCTGGCCGAAACCGGTCGGGGACGAGGCATCATCTGCAGTCACCAGCTTGATCTGGCGACCGTCGACTCCGCCTTGCGCATTCTCCTGGGCGATGCGGGCCTCGGCCGCCGGGATGATTCCGGCGTACTCCGAGGATGCCGATCCCGTCACTGAGGTGATCAGGCCCAGCTTGATCGTGCTGGAACTGATTCCGGGAGCGCTCGCCGTGAGGCTCTGCCCCCCGGCCGTCGTCGCCGAACTCCCGGAAGTGGCCGACGAGGAACTTGCGGTAGTGGCGCTGCTCGAACCCTTACTGGAACTCCCGCACGCCGAGAGTGCCAGCGCGGCCACACATGCACCAACTACGACCTTACGCCAATGAGCGAACATCAAATGGGTAACCCCCTGTGAGTGAAGTGAAACTTACAATCAAGAACCTGGTGGTCGGCATCGAAAGCCGATCGTCGACTTCGCTCTACAACATCACTCCCCCCATCCAGGCTGAGGCGCGGGCTGCAGCCAAAAACTCGATAACGTTTGCTGCCTCCCACCTGACGGATCCGGGCGGCCTGGGCCGCCTTTCTCCGGCAGTTCGCGCTCACCGTAGCAGCCCTTCGGACCAAAGCCACGTCAGGCGCGGTCGAGCCGGTCGAGGCCCGTGTTGGCGAACATGTCAGTTTGCTCCCGGTCGTACCAGGGCCAAATAACCGGGACTTTGCCGGTACCCGTGGTACCGGCTCGGACACCCTTCGGCCCGGACGGCGCCTCGGTCCGGCGGCGCGGCGCGGCGCGCTGGAAGCTCCCCCCGGGACGGGCAAAATGCCACGCTGCGCACCCTAGCAGACTTGCTATGCGGCCAGCAAGCAAGTATTCTCGCCGCATGAGTGGATCGGGTGCCCGCCGCACCCAGGCGGAACGCCGCAACCACTCGGAGGAGGCCTTGCTCGATGCCGCGGCCGGGGTGATCGCCGAGCGCGGCGTGGAGGGCGCCTCACTGGCGAGCATTGGCCAACGGGCCGGGGTCAGCCGCGGCCTGCCCACGCATCATTTCGGCTCCAAGGACGCCCTGGTTGCCCGCCTGGCCCGGCGCGCTCAGGACGGGATCTCGACCGCAACCCGGGATTCCTTGAAGCGGGCCCAGCAGAAGATCGACGACATTTCTGCGCTGGACCTGCTGCGGTCGACCCTGGACGCCTACCTGGAACTTTTGGGCCGGCCCACGGCCGACCAGCGCGCCCTTATCGTGATGTGGGGATCGACATTTCCGTCTGATTCCTCGGTGGAAGGGATGGTGGAGGCCGACCGGCGCAGTTACGACGGTTGGGCCGACCTGATCACCCGGGGGCAAATGGAAGGCTCGATCAGAACCGATTTGAATCCCAGGGCCGCGGCCGTCGTGCTCATGGGGTTGCTGCGAGGGGTGGCCGCAATGTTGATGACCGACAAGGAAGCCGGCCGTCTGCACGAGGTCCGGCAGACATGTCACAGCTGGATTACCGCCGCCTTGACGCCGTCAGCGTCGAATGGCCGTGAGCAGTTCACGCCGGATCGGGGCGAGGCCGGATTGTCCCGACCGCTTGGCCGCCGTCGATGAGCCCGGCGGTCCGGCCCAACCATCAATCGAGACCTCGCCCGGCGCGGCGTCGTACTGCCTGGAGCGGTTTCGGGTCGGCCCGCGCCAGAAGGCGGCATTTCTTGGTGACATCCGGATTCATGGTGACGAGGACAACACCAGATGTACATAAACGCGCCAAGAAACCAGAAACGCGCCAAGAACCCTGGGTGCTGCGGCCCGACGTTTCAGCATGAGAACCTCGCCCGGCCTGTCCATTGTCGCCACCCGCCTGGCCCGGGCATGATCGCCGCGATGAACCCGACTGCCGAAGATCACGTGGCGATCACCAACCTGCTGGCCCGGTACTGTCTCGCCCTCGACCTCGATGACGTCGACTCCTGGGTGGACCTGTTTACCGCGGACGCCTCGTATGAGGTCTTCGGGCGTACGTGGGAGGGTCACGAGGGATTGCGCAAGCTGCTGCGGGCCGCCCCGGGGGGGCTCCACCTCGGGGGCCCGCCCGTCATCGACATGGTCGGCGTCGATGAGGCCGCGACCACCCAGAACCTTCTGTTCGTCGAAGCCAGGACCGGGACCATGCGCCGAACGCTGTATACCGACCGGTTGCATCGAACGCCGGACGGCTGGCGCATCGCCCATCGACGCTGCCGGTTCATCGGGGCGGACGGGCTCCGCGACCGGCCCGACGAGTAGGGTCGGCCGCAGCCCGCTTGGTCTCGCCTGCCCGTCGTAGTCGGCAGGTCCGGGCTGGGGGGCGCCGGGCCCGTGAGCGGAATGAGGTGACGGCACTTGCTTGCTGGTCACATAGCAAGTACGGTGCCGGTCTGCACGACCCCGTGAGGGGCGGCGCGGGTCCGGTCCGGCCGGGATGCTTCGGCCGGGCCATGGCAAATGACGAAAGGCAGGTGCACCCGGTGGAATTCGCCGAGCGGTACGGCCCGTGGGCGGTGGTTGCCGGCGCATCAGAAGGTGTGGGTGCGTCCGTGGCCCGGCTGCTCGGCGAGCGCGGTGTCAACGTGGTGCTGGTGGCCCGGCGGCCGTCGGCGCTGGACGAGGTAGCAGCCACGGTCGGGACCGAGACCCGTACGGTGGCCATCGACCTGAGCCGGCCCGACGCCGACCAGGCCCTGGCCGCCGCAACCGGGGGGCTGGAAGTTGGCCTGCTCGTCTACAACGCCGGGGCTGATCCGTTCGCATCGCGGTTTCTCGACCAGCCCCTCGAATCCTGGGCCGGGTTGGTGCGCCGCAACGTGGACACCGTCCTCGCCGCGTCGTACCGGTACGGCTCGGCCATGGCCGCGAGAGGGCGCGGCGGCATCGTCATTGTCACTTCCGGAGCCGCCTGGGCAGGCGGGGCGTACATCGCCGCCTACAGCGCGTCGAAGGCGTTCGACCTCGTCCTGGGCGAGGCCCTGTGGGCGGAACTCCACCCCAACGGCGTGGACGTGCTGTCGATGGTGCTGGGCCCAACTGACACCCCCGCCTTCCGCCGCGTGCTGCACGGGCGGGACTTCGACGGCGTCGCCAATCCCGACGACGTGGCCCGCGACATGCTTGACCATCTCGCCGACGGTCCCACCTGGCCGCCGGACGGCTCACCCTATGGACCGATGCCCCGCCGCCAGGCCGTCGAGTTGATGAGCCAGGGGTGTGCGTTTCTCGCCGAGTGAAGCCCCGATTCCCTCCGCGCTGACCTCGCCACGTCCGTCCAGCCGGGCCACCACCGGGAACCAGGGGTGGTTGAGGATGTCGCCTTTCTGCAACCCGCAGTCGCGCATCCAGGGGTGATACAGCGATCGCCTCGGCCGAAACCGGACGTCATCACCCATGAAACGCAAGGTGAAGGTTCGGCGCGGCGTATCCGGCGCCGATCCGTAGGCGGTATGTAGCACCCGGGGGTGGAATACGACGACGTCACCCGGTTCGGCTTCGAACGTAACGACCGGGCGGGCTGCGACGTCGGACTCGGGCACGCCGATGGCGGCTGGATCTACCTGATCTTCGCCGTCGAGGTGAGATCCAGTCACAAATCTCATGGCGCCGGTGTCCTCGGTGACGGTTTCCAGGCTGAACCACACGCTGGACATCTGGTGACCCGATACCGGCCAATGCGGCGAATCCCGGTGCCAGCCGGCAGCTCCTGGGCTGCCGGCATCCTTGTAGAGAAGCAGGTCCTCGTACAGCTGCGCCACCTGCGATCGCATGAAGGCGGCCGCCACCGCGCCGACGGGGGACTGGAACAGGAAGCGGGCGAAGCCTTCGCAGCTGCGCCAGATCCCGTCCCGGGTGCGGGTTGTTTTCGCCTCGTCACCGCCCATGCGTTCTCCGGGGTCGTAGGTCCCAGTCAGAATTCCCGGCATGGCGTCGCGCAGCAACTGGATCCATTCCGCATCCAGAAGGCCCCGCACAGCCACCGCTCCATCGGTCGCGAACGTGTCCAGGAGGGGTCGGTTGATCATGACCGAAAACTGTAGTGGCGAGGTCCCGGCCCCGGTGCTGGCCGCGAACGTCCTTCCTGGCCAGCAAACGGGAGCCCGATCCCGAGAAGATACAATCTCGCCGCCAAACTCGACACCTGGGGAGGACTGATGACCGGACGTCTCGACGGCAAGGTTTGTATCGTCACCGGGGCGGCGCAGGGTATCGGCGCTGCCTATGCCCGACGGCTGGCGTCGGAGGGCGCAGACGTCGGGATCTGCGACCTGACCCGCATCGACCAGGCCAAGGAAGTCGTGGCTGACATCGACGGCATGGGCCGCCGGGCGGTCGCCATCAAGGCGGACGTGTCCAGCCCGGAGGACATGAACGACATGGTGAAAGCGGTGGTCGATGAGCTCGGTCGGGTGGACTGCCTGGTCAACAACGCCGGTCTCATGTTCGATCAGCTCACCGCTACCTGGGACGATTTCCTGGCGGTGAACTTCATGGGCGTGATCAACGCCTCCAATGCGGTCGTTCCCTACCTGTGGGAGCAGCGCAGTGGATCCATTATCAATATCTCCTCGACTGCGGCCTTCCCGTTGCCGCTCAACATGTTCCAGCTCGCCGAGGATGCTCCGGCCCCGAGTGTTTCGCCTCACGGGTATGGGCTTACGAAATGGATGGTCATTTTTCAGACCCGTGAGATGGCCCGAACCCTTGGGATCCACAACATCCGCGTCAACGCTGTCTGCCCGGGGGTCACCATGTCACCGGCCACCAAGGCCGTGGTGCCGGGGCCGATCGTGGATGCCCTGACTCAGGCTGCTGCCCTCAAGAGCACTCTGGAGCCCGAGGACATGGTCGGGATCATTGCCTTTCTCGCCTCGGATGACAGCCGCAAGATGACCGGGCAGACGATCATCAACGACGCGGGCACCTGCTTCTCCGGTTAATCGGCGGGCCGATGTGACTATCCGGCCCCGGGGTGGTCCTGGACGGGGGTCTCGGCCGGTGGATAGGACGGAGGAATGTACACCTTCCGGGGGATAATGCGAACGATCACCCGTTCGGCGCCGGGTTCAGGAGGAGGGGTCGCCCCTCCCATGTGGAGGTCGTACATCACCTGGTGAAACGATCCGTCGGGGTCGTCGGTGAGCTCGACGGTGCCCGCGATGGTGGCGTAGTCCGGGCCGGCAACGGGGAGGGCATGCACCAGCAGATTGACGCGAGGGTCGTGGATCATATTGTCCGTCTTGCGGCGGCCTTTGATGGTGCTGAACAGGATGTGGTTGCCCTCTCGTTTCACGAAGATCACCGACGTCTGCGGCTTTCCGTCGGGATCGGCGGTAGCCAGGACGGAGAGGTGTGGACCGTCGAGGATGCGGCGAACGGTGGAGGCGATGATGGAGTGATCGTGCTGCGTCATGCTGATACCGACTCCCGGCGGGGCGACGAGGAATCGGGTCACGGCCGATTCTTTCCCGGGGCAGAGCGAGTCAACATGGTTATGGCCATGCCGAGCATCCAGACCGACCCCTTTGAGGTAGCTACCGCGCCCTACCGGCGCGAGCTGCTTGCCCACTGCTATCGGATGACGGGCTCCCTCGACGAAGCCGAGGACCTGGTTCAGGAGGCGTACGTCCGGGCCTGGCGGGCCTTCGACCGCTTCGAGGGCCGCTCGTCCGTACGGACGTGGTTGTACCGCATCGCTACCAACGTCTGCTTGAGCGCCGTGAGCCGGGACCGGCGCCGCCCCTTGCCCTCCGGGCTGGGGCCACCCTCGAGCGACCCTTTCGCCTCGCCGGAGCCAACGCCTGGCGGGGCAGTGTGGGTGGAGCCGGTCCCGGATCGCCTGGTCCTCGATGAGCGGGGCGACCCGGCCGAGGTGACGGCCGCCCGGCAGCGTGTTCGGCTCGCCCTCGTGGCAGGTGGTCAGCTGCTCCCGCCCCGCCAGCGGGCTGCCTTCGTTCTGTGCGACGTGCTCGCCTTACCGGCGGCTGACGCGGCCGCGGCACTTGACCTCTCCGTTGGGGCCATGAAGAGCCTTCTGCAGCGGGCCCGGGCCCGTCTCGCAGACGTCGCCCTGAGCGACGATGACCTCGCCGAGCCAAGCGACCCGGGGGCCCGGCGGGTCCTCGACCGCTACATGGCCGCGTTCGAGCAGTCCGACATGGCCGCCATTGAACGCCTCCTGGCCGATGACGCCATCCTCGAGATGACCGGGACCACGACCTGGTTTTCCGGCCAGACTACCTGCGTTCCCTTTATCGCCGGTCAGGCCATCGGCCGACCCGGAGACTGGCGCATGCTCCCGCTGGTGGCCAACGGGCAACTCGGTGCTGCCGCCTACCACCGGGCCCCTGACGGTGCCTACGACCCGTTTGCCGTCGTGGTACTGGCCACCACTTCCACCCACCTGACGCGCATCTCCCTATTCTCCGAGCCCGCCCTGTTCCGTCGCTTCGACCTGCCCCACCGGTTGCCCGCGTGGTGATCGAGCCGTCGGGTGGTACCGGTCACCCGTAGCAGTATCCACCACATGCTGGTGCGGCTCTGCACATACTGGCCCTGCTGAGTGTCCCTCCTGACGGCGTAGGGGGTCAGAACGCAGGTGATGATCGGTGGCGGTTAGGGCAGGCAGCTGGCGGGGGGTGCGACTGAGGGTCGCTCCTCGAGTTAGGGGATAGCCAGGCGATGCTCTGGCACCGGCGCAGCCTTTTTGTCAGGGCAGGCGGGGTCGGTGTTGGAGGCGACAGTTGACATGGCCGGGCACCGGAGCGGTGGCTGGTGTGGTGGCGGCGGCGGTTGGGGGGCTGTCGTTGGCGGTGGCGGTGTTGGGCGGGGCGATCAGCGATCCGGCCTCGGGCGCGGCGGTGGCCGATTTGGCCGCGCTGGCGGAGGCGTGTGTGGTGGTGGGGCCGGTGTCGGGTCTGGCGGGCGGGCAGGCTCAGGTGGCCGGGGTGGTGGTGGCTACCGCCATGGCGGATTCGGCCGAGGATATGGATGCGGCCCGGGTGGCCCTGATGGTGGGGTTGACCGAGTCGGATCTGGAGGATCTGGGGCCGATGGCTGGCAACGACGGCAGTTTGGGGGTTTTCCAGCAGCGGGCCTCACAGGGATGGGGGACCGCGGCCGAGGAGCTGGATCCGGCCCAGGCGACGGCCATGTTCGTGGCCCGACTGCTGGCGGTCCCGGCCTGGCGGTCCCGGCCACCGTGGCTGGCCGCCCAGGCGGTACAGCGCTCGGCCTTCTCCGATGGCAGCAATTATCGAGCCCAGTGGGGGCGGGCCGGGCTGGTGCTGGCCGCGGTGTTGGCGGATGGGAACGCCGAGGGGGGCTGCGGTCAGGGTCCTTCCGGGGGGGTGGCAGGCCCGGCCGGCCGGCATGGCCTGCCGGTGGGGTATGTGATTCCGGCGGGGGTGGCGCCGGCGCACGCCCAGGCGGTGGCGTTCGCCCTGGCCCAGCTGGGCAAGGCGTATGTGTGGGGGGCAGCGGGTCCGGCCGCCTTCGACTGTTCGGGCCTGACGCTGGCGGCCTGGGCTACGGCCGGTGTGCACCTGTTGCATTACACCGTCGACCAGCTTCACGAGGGGCAACCGGTGGCGGCGGTGGCCGTGGCGCCGGGCGATCTGGTCCTGGTTCCGGGTTCGGACCCGCCCGGTCCCGGGTTGCCCGGGCATGTCGGTATCTATCTGGGCGACGGCCTGGTGGTGTCGGCCATCGACCCCCAGATGGGGGTGGCGGTCCAGACCTGGCAAGCGTTCGTGTCGGGGGGGCTGGACGGGATCGTGGACCCCGCCCCGGGCCAGTGAGGGCTCCGGGCGGCGATCGGTTCGCCACGTCGGCGAGGCCCGCAGGGCGGGCCACAGAAAAGAGAGGGAATCGCCCGTGATCGCAGCAGGAGTGCCTGTCATCGCAGCAGGAGTGTCAGCCGGTGGTGTGAACGTGACCCCGAACAGTTCGGGGCTGCCCGGCATCAGCGAGTTACAGAACATCGTGGGAGCCTTATTGACGGTGGGCTTGATCGCGGCGCTGGCCGGGCTGGCCATCGCCGCCGCGGTGTGGGCCATCGGCAGCCATTCCGCTAACCCGGCCCTGGCCGGACGGGGCAAGACCGGGGTGCTGGTGTCATTTGTGTCCGCCGGGCTCACCGGCGGGGCGGTGGCTCTTATCAACTTCTTTTCCTCGGCAGGGACCCACTTGTGACTCGGGGTGTACTGGAGCGCCCGGTATGGACGTCGCCTCCCCGTGACGGGTTGGGTGATGCGGGCCGGCCGCGATGGAGGCGAGCTGCCGTCGGCGTGGGCGTCGCGTTGGTGGCGCTGCTCGTGGGGTTCGGGTTGATCGCCGCGATTACCGGTCCCGGGATCGCCCACCGTGGTGCCGCGGCGCCGGTCTCTACCATCGCGACGGCTCCGGCCGCAGGGGACGGCCTGGTGCGGCATGCGCCGGTGACGGTGGCGCCGTCGGGATCGCCGGTCCAGGAGCAATACGATCAGGCGTTGGCGGCCGGTCTGGGGTCGGAGGCGGGAATGGCCGCTGCTGGGTCCCTGCCGGTCCCGGCCCCGGCGGTGACGGGCGGTTGGCCCGGCCTGGCGGTGTCGTCGGCTCCCCAGAGCTGGGCGGCAGAGTTTGTGGCCGGGCTGCTGGATGTCAACTACGCCCACCAGTCCCGGGCCGCCCTGCCGGCCTGGTTGCAGGCCCAGGAGGCGCCCGAATTGATCCCGGGGGTGCCGGGGTCGGTGGCGGACAAGGTGCTGTATATCTCGCTGTTGGATCCCGGTCTGTTCGGGGGTCAGCCCACCCCGCTGGTGTCGCCCCCGGTGTGGGCCGCCGATGCCCGGGCCGGGGTGCGCCAGAGCGTGAGCGGCCTGGTGGTGCAAACCGATCCGGCCTGGGCGCAGATGACCGCCGCGGGCTGGCAGTCCGCGGATGTCCGCATGGCCGAGCTGGACGTGTCCGGACTGCTGACTCAGGTCCGGGCCGGTCGGGCCGCCTCGGCCCGGTTCGGGCTGCAGCTGATTGTGGGGTCGGCCCGCTGGCATGACGGCTACGGGACGGTGGCGGTGGCTGGCTGGCAGGTGCAGGCCCGGTGAGCTGCGCCCCCTGGAATCCGACCGGCTGTGTGTCCGATATCGCCAAGTCGGTGGCCGGCGACGCCTTTAGCGCCATCGCCCACGATTTCGGTCACATGGCCGACTCCGCCATCAACTGGCTGTGGGCGCAAACCTCCACCGCCGCGGCCGTGCATCTGGGCGGCGCCGGGTTCGATGTCGACGTGGCCATCGTGGCCGCCATCGCGGTGACCGTGGCGGTGGGCCTGTTCGTGATCCAGGTCATCACGGCCACCCTGCGTCGGGATGTGGGCGGGTTGGGCCGGGCCTGCCGGGGACTGGTGGTGGCCTTCATTGGCGGCGGCATCGCCATCGCCGCCACCAACTTGCTCCTCAACGCGGTGGACTCCCTCTCCGCCGGGGTGGTCCAGGTGGCCACCGGGGGATCGATTTCCACCCTGGGCCATGCCATCCTGGCCGGCGGCACGGTGACCTCAGTGACCGCCAACCCCGCCGGGATCATCCTGCTCTCGCTGGCCACCCTGGCCGCGGTGATGATGGTGTGGGCGGCCCTGATGGTGCGCAAGGTGCTCATCGTGGTCTCGGCCGTGTTCGCCCCCATTGCCTTCGCCGGCTCGCTGGCCGATATCACCACCTCCTGGGTGCGCCGCTGGATCGAAGTCACCGCGGCCTTGATCTTTTCCAAACTCATCCTGGTCCTGATCTTCCTGGTCGGCTGGGGCATGCTGACCAAGGGGGTCGGCCAGGCCAGCCAGGCCGGCGTCCAGACCACCACCCAGGCCGTCTCCGGTCTGCTCGTCCTGGCCCTGGCCGGCTTCGCCCCCTGGCTGGCCCTCAAAATGGTGCACTGGACCGGCGACCAGTTCCACCACCTCCACACCATGGCCTCCACCTCCACCGCCGGCGCCCAGAAGGCCCTGGCCGCTCCCCAAAAGGTCCGACCCCTGGCCATGGCTGCTCTCGGTACTGCGGGCGCGGCGGGCGCGGCAGGGTCGTTGGGAGCAGCCGGAGCCGGCCGGGAGGGAGCCCAGGATCGGTCCGGGCCGCAGCCGTCGCCAGGCCCGGGCCGCGGATCACGACCTGGCTCGAACAGTCCGCCTGCCCCGGGCCCGCAATCGCCAGGCCAGGTGCCCGTCGCCACCCCGCCAAACCCGGGCCCGGCTGCCCCGGCCGGCCCGACTCCGAATCCGACTCCGGCTCCGGCCCGGGCTCCGGCCGGAGTCAGCTCCGGCTCGGCCCAGCCCGCGGCGCGGTCGCCGAATGCAGTCGACGAAACCGGCCCCGGTGATTCCGCCGCCAATCCGGATCGGTCCCCTTCAGCTGGTGGACCGTCCCGATGGATAGCTCAGCCGTCGAAATGGCCGCCGGCGCGGCGAGAGTTGAGCCAATCGTGACGGTGGGCCCGGAGTCGGGGAGCGTTCGTTTTGGGCGGCGTCCGGCCCGGGGGGTGCTGTTGGGATTTTCGGCGCCGCGGGTGTTGGTGTTGGGGGTGGCGGCCGCCATCGCGGTGGCGGGGCTGGTGGCGGCCAACGCGGCCGGGTTCGTGGTGTCGGCGGTGTTGTGGGGCCCGCTGGTGGCCTCGGCGTTTGTGCGGGTGGGGGGTCGGCCCGCGGTCGAGTGGGCGCCGACCGCGGCCCAGTTTTGGGGTCGGCGCAGCTCGGGTCAGACCGAGTACCGCTCCCGGGTGACTGCGCCCCGTCCGGGTGGCACGTTGGCGTTGGGTGGGGACGGGGCCATCTTGCGGTTTCTGGTGGACCCCGACACGGGGGCGGCCATGATCCATGACCCGCACCGTCAGACCCTGACTGCGGTGCTGTCGGTGTCGCACCCGGCGTTTGTGTTGTTGGACCGGGACGACCGGTCCCAGCGGGTGTCGCGCTGGGGTCGGGTGCTGGCCGGTTTGGCCCAATCGGGAACGGCGGCCGCGGTGCAGGTCCTGGAGGCGACCGTGCCCGATCCCGGTGATGGGGTGGCCGAGTGGTACCTGGCGAAGGGGGCCGGGCCGGCGGGATGGGCCCATGAGCAGTACGCCACCCTGTTGGATCAGGCCCGGTTGGGCTCGTCCACCCATCGCACCACCGTGTCGCTGGCCCTGGATTTGCGGGCCGCGGGTCGGGCCATCAAGGCCGGCGGCGGGGGCTTGCCCGCCGCGGCGGCGATTCTGGGTCAGGACATGGCCAGCCTGGCTGACGCCCTGCGCCAGTCCGGGCTGACGGTGGGCGCCTGGTTGGGTGAGGGCGAGGTGGCGGCCATGGTCCGGGCCGCCTACGAGCCCGACGTGACCCTGGACGCCCGCCGGGACCCGGGCGCCAATCTGTCGCGGGCCGGCCCGTTGGCCATTTCCGAGCACTGGGACTGCCTGCGCCACGACTCGGCCTGGTCGTCGGTGTTATGGATCTCGGAATGGCCGCGCATCGACGTTCCGCCCGATTTTCTGCACCCGCTCATCTTCGCCCCCGGGCTGCGTCGCACCCTCAGCATTACGGCCCGGCCTTTGGGCAGCGAGGTGGCCTTACGCCAGATCCGCAAAGAGAAAACCGAAGCCGTGGCCGACCAGGCCCAGAAGGCCCGGGTGGGGCAGATCGCGGATCTGTCCGACACCCAGGAATATCACGACCTGCTGGACCGGGAGCGCTCCGTGATCGCCGGCCACACTGACATTGAGTACGTCGGGTTCGTGACCGTGACCGCCACTAGCCGGGAACAACTCGACGCGGCCCGGGCCGCCCTGGCCCGAGCGGCCGGCCAGGCCGCCTGCGAGGCCCGCCCCCTGTATGGACGCCAGGCCCAGGGGTTCATCCTGGCCTGCCTGCCCCTGGCCCGTACCAGCTTCTGAATGGCCCCTCTGCGTCGCCGGCGGCCAGCCCGGATCGAGTGGGGCCAACCCTCGCCGGGCGGCGCCGACCCGCGGCCGCCCCGCGACCCCGTGGCCGGCGACCCCCCGACCGGCGGGCCCGAGCCGCCAACCGCCGGGCCGGGGCCGGGCGGCGATGGCGGCCGTCTGGTCGGGCTGGCCGGCTACGTGGCCGCCCGGGACCGCAAAGCGGTCCGAGCCCACCTGCGGGCGGCCCGCCAGCTCGAGGCCGACCACCGCCGCGGGGTAATGGCCGCCCGCCGGGCCCACCTCGACGCGGTGCGCCACCAGCACCGCCAGGCCCGATGGCTGCCCGCCCGCGGTCTTCCCGGCCCCGCCGCCGGCCGGCCGTGGTGGCGGCTGCGAGTCCACCCCCACCGGGCCACCAGCGAGATCCTGGCCGGCGCCTACCCCTTCCTGGCCGAGGAAGGCCTGGGGTCGGCGGGGATCCTCATCGGCCAGGACGCCTGGTCTGGCACGGCGTTCTGCTATGACCCCTGGGTTCTCTACCAGCACGGGGTGCTCACCAACCCCAACATCTTCCTGGCCGGGCAGATCGGCCGGGGCAAATCCACCCTGGCCAAATCGTTGGCCTGCCGCTGCATCGCCTTCGGGCGGCGCATCTACGTCCCCGGCGACCCCAAAGGCGAATGGAGCCCGGTCGCCGCCGCGGTGGGCGGCCAGGTCATCCAGCTGGGCGTGGGCCGTCAGGCCCGGCTCAACCCCCTCGACGACGGACCCCGGCCCAGCAACCTTGACGACGCCACCTGGGCCATCCAGGTCACCCAGCGGCGCACCGGCCTGCTGGCCGCCCTGGCCGAAGCCACCCTGGGCCGGGCCCTGCGCTCGGTCGAGCGCAGCGCCCTCGACGCCGCCCTGGCCGACGCCGCCCACCGCAGCCCCACCCCCGTCCTGCCCACCGTGGTCGACTCCCTCTTCCAACCCGAACAGCCCTGGCGGGGCTCCACCATCACCCAGCTCCAAACCGACGGCCGAGAAGTCGCCCACGCCCTGGCCCGTCTGGTCCACGGCGACCTGGCCGGCCTCTTCGACGGCACCTCCACCGTCGCCCTGGACCCCAGCCTGCCCATGGTCAGCCTCGACCTCTCCCACATCGCCGGCTCCGACACCCTCCTCGGGCTGGTCATGACCTGCGCGTCCACCTGGATGGAAGCCGTCCTGCGCGACCCCGCAGGAGGCCAACGCCTGGTCGTCTACGACGAAGCCTGGCGGCTTATCGCCCAGCCCGCCCTCCTGGCTCGCATGCAAGCCCAATGGAAGCTCTCCCGAGCCTGGGGGCTGGCCAACCTCATCATCGTCCACCGCCTCTCCGACCTTGACGCGGTGGGTGACACCGGCTCCCAGGCCCGCGGCCTGGCCCAGGGCCTCCTCGCCGACACCGCCACCCGCATCCTCTACAACCAGCCCTACGACGAAGCCACCGCGGTCCGCCGCCTCCTCGGCCTCGCCGCCGTCGAAGCCGACCAACTCCCCGAGCTCGTCCAGGGCGAAGGCCTCTGGCGCATCGGACAGCGAGCCTTCGTCGTCCGCCACCTCTGCACCGCCCAGCGAGCTCGCCCTCTTCGACACCAACGACCGCATGAACACCAATCGCCAGGGCTGAACGCTTGCGTTTGCCATCGAGCTCCTGAGGAGCCGGTCGGGTCCGGGTCTGCGCTAGCCGGCTGCCTCCCGCGGCTGGACCGTGAAGCCGAGCTTTCCGAGCACCCGGACTGCGCCGCTCTTTCCGCCCTCGAAATCACCGGATGCCAGCCGGTTTCCGGTCGCGTATTCGTATGCCGTGCCCAAGATTGCCTTGTGCGGATATCGGCGCCCATCCAGGACCAGCTCGTAGGTCCTGGAAGGTCCAAAGCCATGCTCGGCGAAGAATGCCTCGGGTCCGATGCGGTCATACTCCTGCGTGGCGCGCCAGACTTCAGCCCGGGTCACCGGATCCCACGCCACCATCTATTCACCCTCCTTAGCCAGGGTCGCCACGAGGTCGTGGCGAACGGCGCCGTCCTCGGCCGGGGAGGCCGGGACCTCTGCCCGCGCCCGGTGCAACTGCATGGTGTTCTCCTTTGCGGTGGGCCCGGCTGGCTGAAACCGGGCTGCTCTCAGGTCAGGGGTTCGCCGCCGTCGATGTGCAGTGTTTGGCCGGTAAGGAACGTATTGGTCATGGCGAAGAGGACCCCTTGGGCGATGTCCTCCGTGGTACCGATCCGTCTGGACGGGTTGCGGGCGGTGATCCCCGCAAAGTAATCGGTCTTGCCCTGCTCCCCGAACGTGTCCCAGGCCCCGGTGTCGATGACCCCGGGCGAAATGGCGTTGACCCGGATCGGTGCCAGTTCGAGGGCGAGGGAGCGGGCCAGGATGTCGGCCGCCCCGTTGGTGATGGCAACGGCCAGAGTCCCTACGGCGATCTTGGACGCGGCCACGCCGGAGAAGATGACAAACGAGCCGCGTTCGCTCATGCGGGGAGCGAGATGCTTGGCAAGCATGAGCGGGCCGATCACCTTGGTGTCGAACGAGCGCCGGATGGCTTCGCGGTCCAGATCCCCAATGCGGCCCCGAGCCCGGGCCGAGGCGGTCGAGACCACGTGGTCGATCGTCCCGACCCGCTCGCCGAGAGCGGCAATGGAGGCCTCGTCAGTCAGGTCGACGATCCCGGTGGTGACGCTGGGCTCGTTGGCGTAGGCGCCAGGCAAAGTCTCCTGGTTGCGGCCTGCCGCGATGACGCGGGCTCCGGCGTCGCGGGCGGCCAGGACCACAGCCCGGGCGATCCCGCCGCCCCGGCCGATCACGAGTACGCTCTGGTCCTGGAGAGGTTGGGGCATGGCAGAGTCCTTCCGAGGAAGCCGCGGATGTAGCCGGCGGCGGTTTCGAGCTGGCTTTCGAGCAGAAAGTGGCCGCCGTCGAGCAGGTGGATCTCGGCGTCAGGGGTGTCATCGGCGAACGCCACCGCCCCGGCCGGCCCGAAGATCTCGTCGTTGCGGCCCCATATGGCCATCAGGGGAACCCGGTGGTGACGCAGGTAGGCGTGCAATTGCGGGTATACGGCCAGGTTGGAGGCGTAATCAGCGAACAGCTTCAGCTGGACCAGGTCGTTACCCGGCCGGGAGACCAGGGCGTAATCGTGCGACCAGGTGTCGGGGCTGACCAGGATTGGATCGGATACGCCGTGCAGATACTGCCAGCGGATGGCGTCCAGAGTGAGGGCCTGGCGTACGGCGGCTTCGGTGCGGGCATTGTGGTCATGCCAGTACTCGCGCACCGGCTTCCAGAAGGCCTGGGCAAAGCCGGCCTCGTAGGCGTTGCCGTTCTGGGTGATGATGGCGGAGACGGAGTCCGGGTGGGCCAGGATCAGGCGCCAGCCGACCGGGGCGCCATAATCCTGGACGTAGATGGCGTAGCGCTCGATTTCCAACTGGACCAGCAGGCCCGCGGTGAGATCGGCTAAGCCGTCGAACGTGTAGTCAAACTCGGTCACGGACGGTGCGTCGGAGAGACCGAAGCCGAGGTGGTCGGGGGCAATGACGTGATAGCGGTCGGCCAGCTTCGGGATCAGGTGCCGGAACATGAACGAGCTGGTCGGAAAGCCATGCAGCAAGACGATCACCGGGGCGTCAGTCGGTCCCGCCTCCCGATAAAAGATGCTCATTCCGCTCACGTTGGCGAACCGGTGATGGACAGATGTCATGCGACTTCCGTTCTGGCCCGGGTCCAGGCCGGCATTTTGCGCCCCTCCTCAGTCCGGGGCGCGGCGGGGTGTGACTCTTTGAGTTTGCGCCGGATCCGGACGGACTCGCATCCCCTGGTGGCTAGCCATCCCGGTAGTTGCGCTGGCTAACCTGATGACCGTGCCGGTGTCCGCAGGTTCGCCGGTGTGGTCGCGTCCATCGGAATTCAGGGACCGCCGCGCCGAGCGCAGAGTCCTTGATGGGCTGGTTGCGGCAGTCCGAAAAGGCGAAAGCCGGGCTCTGGTGCTGCACGGTGAAGCAGGCGTCGGGAAGACCGCGCTGCTTGAGTACCTGGCGAGCCACGCCCCCGGCTGTCGGGTGGTCCGCACCGCCGGCGTCCAGTCGGAAATGGAACTGCCGTTCGCCGGGGTGCACCAGTTGTGCGCCCCAATGCTGGATCGGCTGGAGCGCCTCCCGGTGCCGCAGGCCGATGCGCTCCGAGTGGCCTTCGGCCTGAGTGTCGGGCCAGTTGCGGACCGGTTCCTGGCCGGGTTGGCGGTGTTGAGCCTGCTGTCTGAGGCCGCCCAGGAGCAGCCCCTGGTCTGTCTGGTCGATGACCAACAGTGGCTGGATTTCGCTTCGGCGCTGGTGCTGTCGTTCGCGGCCCGCCGTCTCGGGGCGGAATCGGTGGCCTTGATCTTCGCGGCGAGGGCTCCGAGTCAGCATCTGGAAGGCTTGCCTGATCTGGCCATTGACGGCTTGCCCGGGGCTGATGCCCGCGCCCTCCTCAACTCGGTGTTGCCTGGCAAGCTCGACCCCCGGGTTCGGGACCAGATCGTTGCCGAAACCCGGGGCAACCCGCTGGCCCTGCTCGAACTGCCGCGGGGACTGACGCCGGCCGAGTTGGTCGTCGGCTTCGAGCTCCCGGGGGCGGTACCCCTGGCGGGTACCCTGGAAGAGAGCTTCCGGCGGCGAGTGGCGGCCTTGCCCGAGCAGACCCGCCAACTGTTGCTGGTCGCCGCGGCCGACCCGACTGGCGATCCGATGTTGTTGTGGCGGGCCGCGGTGCAACTGGAGTAGGCCCCGAGGCGGCTGCGCCCGCGACCGAGGCCGGGCTGGCTGAGTTCGAAAGCCGGGTTCGCTTTCGTCATCCGCTGGTCCGCTCGGCGGCGTACCGTTCGGGCTCGGCCGAGGCCAGACAAGAGGCCCACCGGGTGCTGGCCGATGCCACCGATCCCCAGCTGGACCCCGAGCGACGGGCCTGGCATCGGGCCCAGGCCGCGACCGGGCCGGACGAGGATGTGGCCGCGGAACTGGAGCGCTCGGCCGGGCAGGCGTTGGCTCGCGGCTGCCTGGCGGCGGCGGGCGCCTACTTGCAGCGGGCCGTAACGCTCACCCTCGACCCGGCGCGGAGAGCGGAGCGGGCCACCGTTGCCGCCCAGGGCAAGATTCGGGCCGGGGCGTTTGACGCGGCAGTCGAGTTGCTGGCCCTGGCCGAAGCCGGACCTCTCACTGACCTGCAGCAGGCACGCGTGGATCTGGTACGCGCCCAGCTGGCCTATGTCACAGACCGGGGTTACGACGCGCCCGGGTTGCTCCTGCAAGCTGCCAGGCGACTCGGGCCGATTGACGCCGACCTTTCTCGGGCGACGTATCTGGATGCGTTGTCCGCGGCGATTTTCGCCGGCCGGCTGGCGAAGTCCGACGGGGGAGTGCTGGAGGTGGCGCGCGCCGCGGCAGAGGCCCCGCCTCCGAAGCACGCGCCACGCCCGCCCGACCTCCTTCTCGACGGCCTGACCGCGACCTACAACGACGGTTATGCAGCTGGACTGCCGATGCTCCGCAAGGCGTTGACCGACTTTGGCGGTGGCATGTCCGCCGAGGAGGAACTGCGGTGGCTCTGGTTGGCGTCGGTCGCAGCCATGCGGCTCTGGGATGACGATGCCTGGGAGACGCTTTCCGCCCGTCATGTCCGCTTGGCCCGCGAGATCGGCGCCCTCAGCGAGCTTCCCCTGGCCCTCATGTCACGCACGTACGTGCTTCTCTACGCAGGGGAGCTGGCCGCGGCGGCGTCACTTACCGAGGAAACCGAGGCGGTCAACGAGGCGATCGGGAGCAGTCTGGCCCCTTACGGCGCCCTGGGCGTGGCCGCCTTAGGCGGCGACGAGGGCACCACGGAGGCCCTCATCGAGAGCACCCTGGAGGATGTGAGCCGCCGTGGGGAGGGCGTCGGCATCACCTTCGTGGAGTGGGCCAGAGCGGTGCTCAACGTTGGTCTCGGCCGCTACGACAATGCCCTGGCCGCGGCCCAACGGGCCACCTCGTACCAACCCGACATCGGGTCGTTGATCTGGCCTACCGTTGAACTTATCGAGGCGGCCGTCCGCACGGGGTCGATCGAGATCGCGATCGATGCGCATGGCCGGCTGGCGAAAATGACCAGTGCCAGCGGAACCGATTGGGCCCTCGGACTCGAATTCCGCACCCGGGCCCTACTCAGCGAAGGCGCCGAAGCCGAACACCTCTACCGCGACTCAATCGCCCGCCTGGGCCGCACCCGGCAGCGCATAGACCTGGCTCGCGCCCACCTGCTCTATGGGGAATGGCTTCGCCGCGAGCGTCGCCGGACCGACGGGCGCGAACAATTGCGGACAGCCCGGCACATGCTGGAGGCCATCGGCATGGAAGCGTTTGCGGAACGAGCCAGACGCGAGCTGCGGGCAACCGGTGAGACGGCCCGTAAGCGCACCATCGCCGCCAAACAGACCGAGCTGACGCCTCAGGAGGCCCAAATCGCGCGCTTGGCTCGGGAGGGGCTATCAAATCCCGAGATCGGGACGCGGCTGTTTATCAGCGCCCACACCGTGCAGTACCACCTGCGCAAGGTCTTCGCCAAGCTCAGCATCACTTCTCGAAGTCAGCTTGATCGGGTCCTTCCCAGCGAGCCCGGCCGCGTCGCTTCGATGCAGTAGCCACCCGAGCACGGCGCCCCTGGCTGCGAAGCCAGTGGGCCGCCTGTTTTCTGGCCGGCCCACCAGGTGACACACTGTAGCGGCGTGGCCTGTGACCGCCGTTGGCCCAGTCTTCCTGTTGCCCACCGTACTCTGCCGCCCCGGAATGTCCTTTCCTGTTGCAAAATGTGCCCTTTTCGGCCCCGCCCGCCCTTTCGCACTGCAAAAGGTGCCCGGTTAGAGGGGGCGGTGCAGCAGAGAAGAAAACGACCATTCTACGGTGCCTGCCTTATCCCCGGCAGAGGGTCTGGACCCTCTATTGACACCGCTACTACAGACCGTTGGTGGAGGCGTCCCGGTCGTTCCGTGCCTCCCGGATTGTCGGGCGCGTAGGCTGATGCTGACGACGGGGATTCCGCCGGCGGGAGCCGCGGAAGGGCGAGGGTTTGCAAGATGAGGAAGGGTCCTGCCACACAGAAGGAGTCCTGCCGCACCCGAGGAGGTTGGTGTGCCGAGACGCGAGGTTCTTGAGCCATCCTGCGGCCAGCTGCTTCGGCGTTACCGCTCCCTGGCCGGGCTGACTCAGGAAGAGCTCGCCGAACGGTGCGGCTACAGCGCCAACTACATCGGCAAGCTTGAGCGCGACCAGCGACTGCCTCCACTGGCGGCTCTGGAGTGCTTGGCCGCCACGCTGGGATTGGAGCAAGTGGATCGGGCCTTGCTCGAGGCCACCCGGGCGCGCCGCGCCGCTCCGGATGGGCAGGTCCGGCCGCCGGTGGGCCGTGACCGGGAGGTGGCGGTGATTCGTCGGTTCCTGACGGAGTTGGGACCACCCGTCCTGTTATTCGCGGGTGAACCCGGCATCGGTAAGACCCGATTGTTGGACGAGGCCGCCGCGGATGCGGCTCAAACTGCCAGAAGGGTGGTGCGGGGAAGCTGTCAGCGCCGCGCTGCGGATCCCTACGCGCCGATCAGCGGTGCCGTGGCTGATGCTCTCGCAACGCTGCCGGCCCGTAGCCGGGAAGATGTGATCCGGCAGGCTGGTCAGCTCGAATTGCTCTTGCCGGAGTTGGCGCTGTCCGGGCCCGCCGGTGCCCGTGATCGAAGTCCGAGCTGGTCCGACGCGGTCATCGGACCCGAGCAACGACGGCGGCTACTCTTCGCGTCGGTCAACCGCTGTCTGCGCGCCGTCGGAGGCCAGACCGGAGCAGTACTGGTGCTCGATGACCTGCACTGGGCCGGTCCGGATGCGTTCGACTTGCTCCGTACGGTGATTCCCCCCGCCGGGTCGCCGGGGGTGCGAATTGTCGGTGCGTACCGGGACTCCGAACCTTCCTCCGACGCCCGACTGCAAGAGTTCGTCGCCGATCTGGCCCGGGATTCGCTGGTCCGGGTCGTGGGGTTAGAGCCCCTCGACGACGCTGCCGCGGAGCAGCTCGTCACCGAACGGATGCCGGAAGGGACCGAAACAGGAGCGGTGGTACCCGCGATCGTGCGGCGCGCCGGAGGCGTTCCGTTTTTCCTCATCAGCTACCTGGAGAATCTCCGACCTGGCGAGGCCGTCGAGCCTGAGCTGAGCCTGCCCTGGACGGTGGCGCAGGTGATACGCCAGCGGGTCGTGGCCCTTCCCGAGACAGCCCGGGAGCTCCTGGGGGTGGCCGCCGCGGTCGGACGAATGGTATCCCTCTCGCTTCTTGTCCGCATCACCAACCGAAGCGACGAGGAGGTGCTCGAGGCCCTCGAAACCGCGGTCGATGCCCGCCTCCTGGCCGAGGACACCCGGTCCGGCTATCACTTCGCCCATGACCTGATACGAGAAACAATCGAAGCTGCTCTCTCCGTCGGCCGCCGCCAGCTTCTCCATCGCCGTATTGGCGAAACGCTTGAGGGCGACCCGGAAGCGTCGGCAGAAGTGCTTGCTTTCCACTTCACCCTCGGTGGCGACGACACCAGGGCCATCGACTACCTCGAGCAGGCCGGCGAGCAGGCGCAACAACGGGTGGCCCATAGCTCCGCGGCCGTCTTCTTCCAGCAGGCTATCGACCGGCTCGAGGAGATGGGCCGCTCCGAAGACACCCTGCCCATCTATGAGAGGCTGGGGAGCGCGCTGTACCGCTCGGCGCGCAACGACGAGGCTATCGCAGCTCTAGAACGGGCGCGCACGGGGTACCTGGCGATGGGCAACGACGAGGGGGCAGAGCGGGTGGCGATTCGCCTGGCCGACGCCCACTATCGCCGGGGTACCAGTGAGGAAGAAATGGCCCGCTCGCTCGGCCTGACCGCTAGCGGACCTGTCGAAGGTGTGGCGGCGGGATCGGAGCGCAACCTGCTGCCTCTGGAGGGACTGACTCGTCTGCTGTTCGCGAATCCCTCCCCCAGCGGATGCTGACAGCTGGGCAGTCACTGATACGAGCCGGAAGGGAAACCGGGAGTCAAAGGCTCCAGATGATCGGCACCCGGGTTGAAGGCGCCGGGCTCATCCAGTCGGGTCGGGTCGCTGACGGCGCCGCCCTGCTCGAGACCGCGATCCCCCTCGATCCGGTTGCCGAAAACGACGAACGGGCCGTTGAGCTGGCTGTCATGCTGAGCGCCGCCTATCTCGCCATGGGTATCCTGGGGCGAAGCCAGGCGCTCAGTCAGCGCATGCTGCAAGGGGCGGAGTCGACCGGCGATGAAGTTGTCGCCGCCATGCATACCGTCATCCTGGCCGGCGTTGAGTTCGTGCAAGGTGACTGGGAGCGCGGCCGTGACCTGCTCCGCAGTGCTCTGGAGCGCGCCATAGCGACGGGTCGGTCGGCGCTGATGGTTCGCCTGACCCAGGTCGTCGCCAGATGTCTTATCTGGGACGGTCGATGGGAAGAGGCCCGGTCGTACCTGGAATCCTCGCTCGAACAATCCAGATCGATGCGAATCGACGCCACCGAGAGGGCCACCCTCGTTGACCTGGCCGACCTCGACCTCCTCGAGGGCCGCCCGGAGTCGGCACTCAATCGCATGCAACCACTGCTCACACGAGACCACAGCTGGGAGTACGTCGGGCCGCTCTTCTCGATCCTGGCCCTCGCCTGCCTGGAGCTCGGTGATATCGAAGGCGCTGCATCTCACGCCCGACGGGCCGTCGCCGAGGCCCGTCGCACCGAGTGCTGGGTGACCGGGATCCGGGCCCTCGAGATCTGGGGAACGGTCGAGGCCAGCGAAAACAATTGCGATATCGCCCGGGCGATGTACGCCGAGGGCCTGGAGCGCGCTCGCAGCATGCCATTCCCCTACGCTGAGGCCAGGCTTCTGTACGCCTGTGGCCTGCTCGACGACCAAGAAGGCGACCGCGCCTCGGCCGAAACGAAGTGGTCTGACTCGCTCACCATCGTGGCGCGATTGGGAGCAGCAAGGGACGCCAACAGGTTCCGTCGAACGACGACAGAGGGCGAACGCACTGCCGGCCCGGATCGCTGGCCATAAGGCCCGGTCGCGAGGGGCGCCCTCGCCAAACCTCAAGCCCAACCAAAGCTCCTCCCGGCCTGATTCCGAGCGCCGGAGCTGAGCCGAGGACCGAAGCCTGCCTGGTCACGATCTGGCAGGGGGTTACGACGACCTCGAAGGCGCTGGCCTCTGGCCGCAACGGTGACGGTCCTCTGGTCCGTAGGACCGAGTGACCGTCACCATCGCCGAGCCCACCAAATCCGCCGCGACGAACGTGCGAGCCGTCGTCCCCGCGTTCCCGACGCGATCCCCGATGAACGGTTGGAGACCAGGGTCAGAAGGTCCAGTGCGTGGCGCCGCCGGGTTCGGTGGTCATCACCGCGTACGCGTCCTGGGGCGTGAACTGATAGACGTACCACGGGGGCGGGCCGGCGCTGGGGGCGCGGAACTGGTGGGTGAAGCCGCCATCGGCCACCGTGGGCGCCCACCCGCTCCCGCTGAAAACCCCGGCCAGCCGCTGAAGGTGAGCCTCGTCGGTCACCCGTACGGCTCGACCCTCGAGGGCCACGTCGTAGCCCTCGAGGGCGACGCCGAAGCCGCAGCGCGGGTCACGTTCGATGTTGCGGATCTTGCGCGAGCGCGGCCCGCCGCAGAAGTAATAGTGACCATCGACCCAGAAGGCGGCGACGGCGGTCATGTGCGGGCGGCCGTCCGCGTCACAGGAGGACAACCAGAAGGTGTGGTGGCCTGCCTCCCTGATCCCGGCATCCCGGGTGGCTTCGAGCCTGCCGCGTACATCGTCCCAATCGAGTGGGGCCAGTTGGTACAGGTCGGCCAGGTTGGTTGTTCTTGGCTCCGTCTTCGACTGCTCGGCTGCCCTTGTCATCGGTGTCATCGCTGTCCTCCCTTCGTGAAGACTCCCCGCAGGAGTCGTGGCTGCTGCTCTTGCGACTGGATCCTCTCCCCAGCGCCACCTACAGCCTGCGCTCGCTGGTTGCGAGAGTCCACGGACAAGAGGTGGACAAACCACGTGGACAACAAGGCGAACCAGTCCGGCGGCGCCACACCGGCCCATCCCGGCGGGTGCTTGGCTAAGCCTTGGTTGGGTCCGGTTCTGTGTTAGCCGGTCGGGCGGAGAGGCGACCACCGCAGCCGGGCCAGCAGTGGGTTGGGGTACCGGGCGTCGCCCACCGAGCTCCAGGGCGAATCGGTGGACGACAGAGACCGCCGGGGCGGCTGACCGGGCGTCCCGAGCTCGCCGCCGGCTGCGATTGTCCACCTGGCTTGTCCACCTTTGTCCGTGGACTTCTGGCGCCCGGGAGCGCAGCATGTGGCTGATGCCGCTGTTTGTCGTCCAGCACCGACATAGCCAGGAGGAATGCCCGGCTGCCGCGGGTAGGGGTCCGGGGCTGCTGTCCCGGCTCTCCGCGGCCCACGCCGCCCGGCACGGCGTGACCATCGAGGCGGAGGCGTTCGTCGACGGCCAGCATCGCCTGATCCTGGTCGTGGAAGCGCCGGACGCCAGAGCTGTCCAGCGCTTTCTGTCGTTTCTCCGGGCATGCGGCAGCCTGCAGATCATGGTCGCCTCGGCCGCCGAAGAGGCGGTGGAGCGGGGCGGCTGCAATCCCGAAAGGAGACATAATGCCACTTCACACCCCCAGCGATTGGAAGGCGAACCCGGGAGTATCACCGGATCTCTACAACCTGATGACTCAGAAAGATCGGCCGACTACCCTCGATGAGCTCCGGCGCAGCCAGGAATGGACGGCGCTGTTAAGAATTTGGTTAGTGGATGAGTTTTCCGTCGAGAACCTGGAGTTCCTGGAGGCCGTGGACGAGTTCAAACGGGTCTATCCCAATGGCGACGCTGACGCTGCCCGGGTGATCTTTGGACAGTTCGTGAGAGAAGGTTCTGACCAGGAGGTCAACGTATCTTCTGCACAGCGAAAGGAAACGACCGAGAAATTCCGGCCGGATGCCCCCGCGCTCGCCCAGGCGCAGGCGGACATCTTCGACGTCTGCTACGCGGAGATAGTCAAGGTAATCAAGGACGATAAATGGGAACGCTTCGCCAGAGACATCGACGACGTGCGCAAGGCGGAGAATTCCTGGACCTATGGAGTCGACGAAGACGGCGAACCTATCAGAGAAGACAGGCCTGTTGCGCCTCGACCTCCATCTATCACCTCTGACGTGGCCGACAAATGGAATGAGGTGGCCCTGAAGGCGTTGCCCGAAAAGCAGTCCACCGACTTTTGGGAGCTCGGAGGGAACCCGTTCGTGATCGTCATCGAGGCGAAGGGCAAAAGCGGCGCGCCGGAGTACCTCACCTGGGCCCGTGACTACGAGGCGCCGCAAGGTTCCATCACCATGACCGAGAAGGGTTCACTGTTCGCCAAAGTTACCGACAACCGGGGCAAGCTCACCATTTCTGGCGCGGACAACGAGGAGGGAGTGACGGCCGCGATCGGGCGGTTCTCCATGAAAGAGATCGTCCACGAATAGCTCAAAGTGTCACGCCATTCGTAGCTGACCCTGGCAGGGATCCCCGGCCGCCGTCCCCGGCTGGGAATCCCTGCACTCAGGCGGTGGTCCGTCCGACCGGGCGGCCCGGCGTCACCTGTGCCCGTGTCATATGTATTGGACGGGTTGTCTGGTGTCTCGTCCTGGCGAGAGGCTGGGTGTCAGGGGTGGGTGTTCTGCTTCCAGCGGCAGTTCGACGTGCACGGTGGTGCCTTGCGGCGGTGTGGTTTCCAGGTGGATGGTTCCGCCGTGGGCGTTGACGATGGCTTGAGCGATGGGCAGTCCGAGCCCGGATCCGGTTCGGGTGCGGCTGGTTTCAGCTCGCCAGAACCGGTCGAAGGCGTGGGCGGCTTCGGCGGCGGTCATGCCCGGGCCGGTGTCACGGATTTCGAGGCGGCAGCGAGTCGATTGTCGGGTGAGTCGTATGGTGACCGTGGACTCGGCCGGGGTGTGAATGAGGGCGTTGGTGACGAGATTGCTGACGACCCGATGAAGGGCGGCTTCGTCTCCCGGGGTCAGGACGTCGGGTTCGAGGTTGGCGGTGATGTGACGGGACGGATTGCTCGGCTGCGGCGTCCTGGACGACGTCCTGGGCGAGGGCGGTGAGGTCGACGGGTCGGCATGGAGCGGCATGCCCTCGTCGAGGCGGGCGAGGAGGAGAAGCTCTTCGACGAGTGACCTTCATTCGGGAGCTTTCCTGGCCGATGCGGCGCATGGCGTCCTGGAGGGCCTGCCCGTCGCGGAGGTCACCCTGGCGCCAGAGCTGGGTGAGCCCGGAGATGACGGAGGTGGGGGTTCGCAGTTCGTGGGAGGCGTCGGCAACGAACTGGCGGAGGCGGTCTTCGATGGCCTGCTGTTGGTCGAGCATGGAGTTGAGGGCGCCGGCCAGGGCGGCGGTTTCGACGCCGGTAGAGGGGATGGCGACGCGTTGTTTGCGGTCGCCGGCGAGGATGGCTTCGGCGGTGTGTTTCATGCGGGCGATGGGGCGAAGTCCGAGGCGTTCGATCCAGAATCCGGCGGCCAGGAGGATGAGGGCGGTGACGGCGCCGGCGCCGAACATAGCGGTGCGCAGTTCGGTGGTGGTGGCGTTGATCGCGCCCATGAACACGGCGACGAGTAGCTGGTGGCCGTCGGGGAGCTGCAGGAGGACCGCTCTCCAGTGTCCGGAGCCGTTCAGTGACGCGACCGTGGCCGGTTTGGCGGCGGTGATCGACGACGCCACGGTTGGGGAGGTTCTGTGGCTGCTGGCCATTGGCGGCCTGGGGGGAGGCGATGGTGGTGCGTCGCCCGCTGGTGATCACGGCCAGGTAGGCGTTGCTGAGGCGGTCGGGCTGCTGCGGGATGCGGGGAGGACCTGCTGCGGGGAGTGGCTGGTCGTGGGCGACGCCGATGGCGATAGGGACGCTGGCGGTGAGTTGGCTGTCGAGTTGGTGCAGTTCGGAGTTCTCGATCGTCCGGATGATCAGATAGCCGGACAGAGCGAGGCAGGACACGAGGAGCACGGCCGCCGCCAGGAGGCGGGTCCGCAAGCTCACGGGGTCTGGGGTGCGTCATGCGGTAGCCGATGCCGCGCACCGTCTGGATCAGGCGGGGCTCGCTCTGGTCGATCTTCTTGCGGAGGGTATGGATGTAGGTGTCCACGACGTTGGTTTCGCCGATGAAAGTCGTAGTCCCACACGTGATCGAGGATCTGGTCGCGGTTGAGGACACGGCCCGTGTTGCGCAGCAGGAATCGGAGGAGCTTGTACTCGGTGGGTGACAGGTCGACCTGCGGCCATCGCGGATGACGAGATGGGCTGCGTCGTTGAGGCTGAGGGGCCCGCACCGGTAGGTCTTGCCCGCAGGCTGTTTGCCCACTCGTCGCAGGATGGCGTGGACCCGGGCGACCAGCTCTTCCACGCTGAAGGGTTTGGTGAGGTAGTCGTCGCCGCCGATGGTGAGCCCCCGGACCCGATCGTCGGTGGCGTCTCGGGCGGTGAGGAACACGATCGGGAAGTCATGTCCGGCGGAGCGGAGCTTCTGGCAGATCTCGAAGCCGTCCAGATCGGGGAGCATGACGTCGAGGATGGCCAGATCGATGGCTGCTGGCTGGCGATGGTCAACCCGTCCTGCCCGGATGGCGGCTTCGGTGACTGAGTAGTCGGCCAGGCGGAGCGCGGCGCTGGTCACGAAGGCCACGTTGGTCTCGTCTTCGACCAGGAGAATATTGGCGGATCCCACGTCGGCAGTATCGCATCCGGTTCTTAGAGATTCCTAAAGGTCTGCATGTGAGTGTGATGTGCGTGGCAGCGGCTCCGGCAGTAGCGAATCAGCCGTCGGATCCTGATATGTACCTGAACTTTGGCTATGGCCGCCAGTGAGGGCGTCCGCGGTTACCTGCACTTTCGCTGCCGTCTTTAGAAAACCTTTAGAGACAGCTCGGATCGCAGCTTTGAAGTGGCTGGTTTTTACTGGTGCGCATGTCAGTCTGTGCGACGGCGTCGCGTCCTGCCTGCGCCTGGTTGCCAATCAGGCGTCGGTGCTCCTGCACCTGCTCGGCGACCGGGCGGGCTCGTCGTGACCGCACCCAGCGAGGCCCGCTCGGCGTCGGTGACCGCCGGAGTCCACCGATGCGCTGACTGCGGTGATCGAACCCCGGCAGGGGCGTGGTGGCGAGAGGTTGGACCCGGCGGCGGTTGCTGGCGGTCGGGCTGGTGGTGGTCCTGGTGGCCGGGGCGGTGGTCACCACCTGGCAGCTGACCCGGAACGGTTCGTCGTCGGCGTCGGCGGCGCCGTTAGCGGTGACCACCCAGAAGGTGACTGTTTCTGACCGGGACGATAAAGCAGACGGTGTCGGCGTCAGGGACGATCGAGCCGGCCTCGCAGGCGGACCTGTCGTTCGCGGTGTCGGGCCAGGTGACCGGCGGTGGACGTGGCGGTGGGGCAGAAGGTGGCGTCCGGTCAGACGTTGGCCACCATGGGCACGACCGCCCTCCAGGACGAGGTCAACGCGGCCAGCGAGACGCTGTCGTCGGATCAGTCTCGCCTGTCGAGTGATCAGTCGAGCTCGGCGTCGACCAGCCAGATCGATTCCGACCAGGCGGCCGTGACCTCGGCCGAGTCGCAGTTGGCCACGGCCAAGCAGAATCTGGCCGATGCCAACCTGACCTCCACCATCGCGGGCACGGTGGCGTCGATCAACCTGAGCGTCGGCCAGGAGGTTTCGGGCAGCGGGTCGAGCGGCGATGCCGCCAGCAACTCCGAGCGCCACGGGCAGTGGCAGGTCTCGGGCAGCAGCAGCCTGGGCACGTCATCGTCCTCGTCGTCGTCCTCGTCTTCTTCGTCGTCATCCGCCCAGATCGTGGTGGTGTCCACCAACTCGTACGACGTGGATACCACCGTGGACGACACCCAGGTGGGGCAGATCAAGGTCGGCGATCAGGTCACCATTCAGGCCGGCAGTTCGACCGCCACCGTGTACGGGACGGTGTCGTCGGTGGGCCTGGTGGCCCAGTCGAGCGGTTCGGGCGGTTCGAGCGTGGCGTCGTTCCCGGTAGTGGTGGCCGTGACAGGAACCCCGTCGGGGTTGTATGCGGGCACCTCGGCCACGTTGACGATCACCACCGAGCAGCTCAACAACGTGGTGGAGGTGCCCACCTCGGCCATCTCCTACTCGAACGGGCAGGCGACGGTGACCGAGGTGGTGGCCGGCTCCCAGAAGTCCGTGCCGGTCACCACCGGCGCCGCCGCCAGCGGTGAGACCCAGATCACCAGCGGTCTCAAGGCCGGCGACGTGGTCATGGAGCGGGTGGTGAAGTTCAACGGCACCGGCTCGGCGGCGGCAGCCGCAGCCTCTTCGGTGGTGGCGGTACCGGAACCGGAACCCGCACCGGCGGCTTCTGCCGGCGGCGGGTCGGGCGGCTTGGCAGGAGGCGGTGGCTTCGCGCGGCGGCGGAGGCGGCTTCGCAGGAGGCGGGGGCTGACATGGATCCGGTTATCGAGCTGGAGGACGTGACCAAGGTGTACCGGACGGGCGCCATCGCGGTGGCCGCCCTGCGAGGGGTGTCCTTCACGATCGACGCCGGCGAGTACGTGTCGATCATGGGCCCGTCGGGGTCGGGCAAGTCGACCTTGATGCACATCCTGGGTTGCCTGGATGTGCCGACCAGCGGACGGTACTGGCTGAGCGGTGAGGACGTGTCCGCACATGGACGAAGTCGAGCTGGCCGAGGCCCGCAACGCCCATATCGGTTTCGTGTTCCAGCAGTTCAATCTGCTGCCGTCGCTGTCGGCGTGGCGCAACGTGGAGCTGCCGCTCATCTACGCCGGGGTCGGTCGCAGGCGAACGGCGCCTGCGGGCCATGGAAGCCCTGGCGCGGGTGGGGCTGGCCGACCGGGTCGATCACCGTCCGGGCGAGCTGTCGGGAGGCCAGCAGCAGCGGGTGGCGGTGGCCCGGGCTCTGGTCGGCGACCCCGAGCTGATCCTGGCGGATGAGCCGACCGGGGCGCTGGACTCGACCTCGGCCCAGGACGTCATGACCCTCTTCGACGAGCTGCACGCGGCCGGACGGACCCTGGTCGTCATCACCCACGACGCCGAGGTGGCCGACGCCGCGGAGCGGACCATCCGCATGCGCGACGGCCTGGCCGCGCGCGTCCGCTGAGGCGGCCTGATGGGCTGGTTCGAGACGTTCCGGACCGGCCTCTCGGCGGTGCGCGTCCAATCGGCTGCGTTCCGGCCTGACCGTGCTCGGGATCATGATCGGCATCGCGGCCGTCGTCCTCACCGTCGGTTTGGGCCAGGGCGCCCAGAACCAGGTCAAGTCCCAGATCAACTCGCTTGGGCACCAACCTGCTGACCGTCTCTCCCGGTAGCTCGACCTCATCGAGCGGGTTCCGCCAAGGGTTCGGCTCGGCGTCCACCCTCACCGAGGCCGACGCCAGACGCCCTCGGCTCCAAGACCGTGGCTCCCGATATCAAAGCGGTCGCCCCGGTCAAGTCCTCCACCGAGGGGCTCACCGACACCGTCAACTCCAACACCTGGACCACCACCGTCAACGGCACCACCCCGGCCTGGGCAGACGGTTCGCAACCGCACCGTCACCCAGGGACGGTTCATCGACAACCAGGACGTCACCGACCACACCGCCGTGGCCGTGCTGGGACCTGACACGGCTTCCGAGCTCTTCAGCGGCGTCGACCCGGTCGGCCAGGTGATCGACGTCAACGGGGTGCCCCTCACGGTCATCGGGGTCCTCAACTCGGTCGGTGACACGCTCTTCCACCACCGGCTCCAACCAGGACGACCAGGTCATCGTCCCCCTCAGCACCGCCACCGAGCGCATCTTCGGCAGCACCTCGCTCAGCTCGATCCTCATCGAAGCCGACTCCGGGTCGAGCCTGTCGGCCGCCTACCAGGAAGCCGACACCGAGCTGCTGGCTCTGCACGACATCACCACTCCTTCCGACGCCGATTTCACCATCGCCTCCGAAGCGTCGCTGGTGTCGACCTCCACGTCGGTCGACCGCACCCTGACCATCCTGCTGGGCGGCATCGCCGCCATCTCCCTGCTGGTGGGCGGCATCGGGGTCATGAACATCATGCTGGTCTCGGTCACCGAACGCATCCGGGAGATCGGCCTGCGCAAGGCTCTCGGCGCCAAACCCTCGCTGATCCGCCGCCAGTTCCTCCTCGAAGCCTGCGTGCTCGGCCTCACCGGCGGAGCCCTCGGGGTCGGGCTGGCCGCCATCGGCACCAACCTTTTGCCCCAGGCCATCGGCTATCCGATCGCCCTGTCCGCATCGGCCACCGCCGGGGCGCATGGCGGTAGCCGTGGCCATCGGGCTTGATCTTCGGCGTCTACCCGGCCAGCCGGGCCGCCCGCATGGCCCCTATCGACGCCCTTCGCAGCGAATGACGATCCCTCACACCAAGGAGCACCAACCCACCCATGAGCACTCTTCCGAACCTCACGAGCCGCGGCCCTTGGCGCCGGGCTGCTGCTGGCGTCGCTGCTCGCCGCCTGCGGCGGCGGCAGCAGCTCACAGCCAGCACCGCCACCAGCCCCACCACCGCCGGCAACACCTCGGCCGGGGCGGCGCCAACACCTCGGCCGGGAGCGGGACCGGCGGCGGCAGCTTCCCCGGCGCGTCGGGGTCGGTCGCCGCCATCACCGGATCGTCGATGGAGGTCCAAAACCAGCAGACCGGTCAGGTCACCGTCAGCTGGACCTCCTCCACCACCTTCAGCAAAACCGTGACCCTGTCGGCGGCACAATGTGGCCGCCGGGGACTGCGTCACGGTCACGGGATCCACCTCCACCGGGACGCTGGTGGCCAACACGGTCACGGTCAGCACGCCTACCTCCTCGGGCAGCTGCACCACCGGCCGCTTCGGCGCCGGCGGCCCGGGCGGAGGTGGAGGGTTCCCGGGCGGCACCCGCGCCGACTGGGGGCAGCCTGCCCAACGCCCCTTCGGGATCGGCCCCAGGGGGATCGGCCCCCAGCGGCGCCAGCGGATTCGGATTCGCCAGCGGCAAGGTCACGTCCATCAGCTCGTCCAGCATGGTGATCAACGGCATCTCCTCGTCCGGCTCTAGCGGAGCCCGCTCTGGCACCGGAAGTTCCACCCCACCGACGTCGATCAAGACCACCACGGTGACGATCGGGCTGCAGGGGTCAACGACCTACACCGAGACCCAATCCACGGCGGCCAGCTCGCTGGCCGTGGGCGACTGCGTGACTGCCGTCGGTTCCACCGACTCCACCGGGGCCGTCACCGCCCGAACCGTCCGCATCACCTCCACCGGAGGACAAACCTGTAGCAGCGGATTCGGCGGCTTCGGCGGCGGGCGGTGGAGTCGGCAAATGGCTAGCCCGGCCACCGCCGCGGCCCGTCGCCGCCGCCGCAACCAAAAGCGGATCGCCGTCTCGATAGCGGCCGTGGTCGTGGCGTCGGGATCGGCATCGGGTGTGGCCAAAGCCCAGGCCTCCAGCGGACCCGGATATCGCACCAGCGTCGCCACCACCGGCAACGCCACCCGGACGCTACGGTGTCCGGAACGGTCGAACCGGTCAACCAGGCCCAGGCCGCATTCCAGGTCGCCGGCAGTGTCGCCGCCGTGGACGTCGCCGTCGGCCAGCACGTCACCGCCGGCCAGACCCTGGCCACCCTCGACACCAGCTCCCTCGCAGAACAGTTATCGCTGGCCCAGGCCAGCCTCGACACCGCGCCAGGCCAAGCTCAGCCAGGACGAGTCCGGGGAATCATCCAGCTCATCCAGTTCCTCTCTTCCAGCCCTCATCTGCGCAGAGCACGAGCCAAAACCAGACGGCATCAGCCACCACCTCTGCCGGGGCGACCGTGGTGCTCACCGCCGCATCGACGTCCAACCGGCTCGGGCCGACCATCCGGGTCCGGCCAGCCGTCGGATCGAGCGGCAGCAGTTCGACTGCGGGCAACCTCCAACAAGCCCAGCAAGCCGTCGTAACCGCTCAGCACACCACCGACCTCGACCTGCAGGCCGCGGCCGCCGCCCTGACCACCGCCGAGCGCACCTGCGCCGCCACCAGCCAATCCGGCGGGTCGCCGAACACCACCAGCTACGCCAGCACCAGCGCCGCCTCTTCCGTGCTGCTGACCGCCGCCTCTGTCACCGGCGGAGCCTCGACCGACACTGGCACCTCGACCAGCACCACGACCCCGACCACGACCCCGCCACCACGCCCCACCTCGTCGACCACGCCCACCACGACCCCGTCGACCACGCCGACCACCACCCCGTCGACCACGCCCACCACCACCCCGTCGACCACGCCGACCACCACTCCATCGACGACGCCGACCACCACACCCGGTACCCAGCCCTCTAGCAACAGCTCCGCCTGCGCCACGGCGCTGCAAACCGCGATGGCCGATCAACAGCAGGTCTCGCGCGACCAGCAAAGCGTCCAGAGCGCCGAGACGGCCCTGGCTCAGATCCTTTCCAGCCAGTCAGCAGCCAGCAGTAAGACCAGCAGCGCCTCGGGCGCTGGAAGTGGAAGCCCGTCCGGTGGCGACCAGGAACGGCCCGTCGAGCAGCAGCAGCGGGAGCAGCGGCAGCACTTCGGGGACGAGCCAAGGGTCCAGGTCATCGGCCGGTTCCGCCAGCACCCCGAGCGGCAGCACCCCGACCGCCGCCGCCACCAACAGCGCCGCCCAGCTGGCCAGCGACCAGGCCAGTATCGACTCCGACCAGGCCAACCTGGTCTCTGCCCAACAATCCCTTGGTAACGGCACCCTGAAGGCCCCCATGGCCGGCACCGTCGCCGCCGTGGACGTCTCGGTCGGACAATCGGTCAGCGCCGGTTCCACCAGCGACGCCATCACCATCACCGATCCTGGCAGCTACCAGACCACCTCGTCGCTGACCAGCAGCCAGGTCGGCGAAGTAGCGACCGGCGACCACGTCCAGGTGACCATCGACGGCCAATCCGGCATCCTTCAACGGAACCGTCACCCGGGTCGGGCCGGTCGATCGCGGCTCGTCCGGCTACACCTACCCGCTCGTGGTGGCCCTGACGCCCGGGTCGTTGGGCCCGAACACCACCGTGGCCGGCTCGACCGCCCAGGTAGCCGTGGACATCGCCCAGGCCAGCGATGCTGTGGTCATCCCACCTCCGCCGTGCACACCAGCTCCGCCGGCCGCGCCTACGTCATCACCCTCAAATCCGGCCAGGAAGTGGAGACCACCGTCAAGGTCGGAGTGGTCGGCGACACCTACACCCAGATCACATCCGGCCTATCCGCAGGAACCGAAGTGGTGCTGGCCAACCCGTCTCAGCCCGTGCCATCCTCCAGCAGCAACTCCACCAACACCTTCCGGGGCCTGGGCGGGACCGGAGGATTGCCGACCGGGCTCCCCACCGGCGTGCCCAGCTTCTCCCGTTCCAGCCTGGGCTGAGCGAGATTCCGGTAGGCGATCCGCGCCACCGCCGACGTGGACGGGCGGCCCGACGGACTCGAGAGTCCGCGGTCAAGGCTACGACCAGCGATCCTCCTCGGGTCTAAGGTCGGTGGTGTGAAGTCGAGGACCAGATGCACCCGGCGGGCCGCAGGGCGAGCGTGGCATGACCTGTGGGGCGTCCGGGGCGGAGAGCAGTTGGCGTCATGACTGGCCTCCCGGCCGCGTCCTCGCCTCCGCGATTGGGCGTGGGTTCGATCGATGTGTTCGCGCTCGACGACGGCCTCATGCACGTACCTCCCTCCTTTTACGTTGGTTTTGACGCCGAATCCCACGCCGACATGGTCGCACCCGATGGCACGATCCACGTTCCGATCGGCTGCTTCCTGATCCGGACTGAAGGTACCGTTCTCCTGGTGGACGCCGGAGTGGGCCAGATACCGATGCGCTCGGTCGAGGGAGGCTTGCTGAAGGCGCAACTCGCCGGCATCGGGGTCGCACCGGCAGACGTCGATCGAGTGTTTTGCACCCATCTGCACCTCGATCACATCGGTGGGCTCCTGGACGACGACAAGCCCTTCTTCCCGAACGCGGTGATCTCCTTCGGCGAGGCCGATTGGGCTCAGTTCGTCGAGAACGACTCCGGACGGCGACTGAGCTGGATTGAACAGCGGATCCACGGTCAGATGCTGACGCTCGCAGACGTCGCTGATCTCGACCCGCTCTCGGAAGATATGATCGCGGTCGCTCCCGGCGTCACAGCTCGACTTACGCCCGGTCATACCTGGGGGCACTACGGTCTGATCGTCTCGTCGGAGGGGGAGCGCGCGTATCTGCTCGGCGACGCCATCGAATGTCCGCTGCAGATCGAAGAGCCCGACATCCACGTCATGACCGACATCGACGCGAACCTGGCGCGGCGGACTGGGACCTCCTGCTGCGAGAGATCGAGGGTGGCAACGCGGTCGTCGGCGCTTCGCATTTCCCGGACCTCAGGTTCGGGCGGATTCTGACTGGCCAGGGGAAGCAGTTCGTTCGACTCGACTGATCGGTTGGGACGGACTGGAAGGGCGGGAATACCTGACGGCCCAGATGACAGCACGCGGAGCATCTGACTGCAGCCGAGAAGCAACGTTGTATCGCCATCGCCGCAATACTTCTGATTCCTGGAAGGGATACCCCCAATGACTGCGGAGCAGCAACCACCCACCTTGGGCCAGTTCAGCGCGCTCGGCCCTCTGACCCGTTACGAGCAGGAAGTCGTCACTCGTATCTCCGACTTCAATGACCCACGCCAGGAATGGCGGCGCCTGTTCTCCGAATTGCTGGGCACGTTCTTTCTGGTCCTCGTCGCCGCGGGTGCGGGCATGATGGGCCAAGCCTTCCCCAATACGATCAGCCGCACCGCCGCCGTCGTCGCCCCGGCCTTGATGGTCATGGCGATCATTCTGTTTATGGGCAAGATTTCCGGAGCGCACCTCAATCCCGCCGTCAGCATCGCCTTCGCGGTGCGGCGTGATTTCCCGTGGCGGCGCGTTCCCGGCTACATCATCGCCCAGCTTGCCGGGGCCACTCTGGCCGCCCTGTTCCTGCGGGCGGTGATCAACGTGTCAGCCAGGTACGGCTCCAACTACCCCGCCCACGGCTACTCCAACCAGGCCGCCTTCTGGATGGAACTCATCCTGACCATGGGCCTGGTCGGCGTCATTCTGGGCACCGCCTCGGGGGCCCAGAACGTCGGCATCATCGGCGCCTTCGGAGTCGGCGGCTACATCGCCCTGGCGGGGCTATGGGGCAGCCCCATCTCCGGCGCCTCCATGAATCCGGCCCGGACCTTCGGACCCGACCTGGTCGGCACGACATTCACCGCCTACTGGGTGTACGTGGCCGGACCCATCGCCGGCGCCGCCCTCGCCGTAGTCATCGCCTTTATTCTCCGCGGCCCCGGCGGCGGCAAAGCAGGGTCGGGCGCCGCGCAAGGCGACCTCTTCACCGAGACGTACGAATCAGGCAAATCCTGAACGGCCCAGCCACCGACGCAACGGCCGCCCGGTCGGCGCGGGTGCGGCACCTAACATTCCCTGGCCGCACTCGACACAGTCCTCCGGGGTTACAGTTGGGGGCGTGACCGAATCTGCCCCGGTGATCAGCTGGAAGAAGGACGTTGTCGCCCACGACTTCAACGCGGCCGAAGCTTTCCTCTCTATCCGGCTGAACCCCGAGAAGGCGAAGAGTCTCGTTAAGCGACTCAAGGAGGCGTCGGTCACCGAACGGCGCGCTAACGACATCCTGCGAGCATCCCGGCTCCAATCGCTCCCGCTCAATGACCCGGGCGTCCTCCGGGAGCTGGCGAAGTTGGCGGGCGGGGAAAAGCTGTCGCCCGTGCTGGTCGTCTCGCTCGACGATGGCGCCGAGATCGCAGACGGCTACCACCGGGTGTCGCTGGCCTACGCGCTCGATCCGTTCGGGGCGGTCCCGGTCCGGATCGCCAGCCTTGCCAGCTGAACCCACCCTCGCCCTTCGAATCTGACCGTACCTTCGAGGGGCCCCATCCGCCGGTCCGGGCGGCGGGGCGGACCGCAGGACCCGGGTCGGTCAAGCTCAGGCGCGGACGCGCCCCGCGAACTCTCAAGAAGCCCACTCGGTAGAGATGCTGGTCAACTCGGTTGCGGGCGCCGGACAGGATGTCGCGGCTGGCCTCGTCGGTGTGCGAGGTGGCGCCGTCCCTCTCCGACGATGCGGTCGTCGTCGGCGATCACGACCGTGATCGTCGCTTTCTGGGCGCCGGCACGCCGGGGAGTTGGCCGATGTCGCGGATGCTCTCCTTGGCCAGGTCGACGACTTCGTCGGCGTGACCGTGCCAGACGAGCTTGGTGGCCGCCTTGACGAAGCCCTTAGCCTGTTCCCAGCTCGGGTACTGCGGAAGCCCGGCGGCCAGGCCGGCGGTGCGGATCGACACCAGGGCCGGACCGGAATGGGCGAAGGCCCGGGTGAGCGCCCCAGGGACGTCATCGTGGCGGTCGACCCCGATGCCCAGAATCCCGTAGGCCTCGGCGAGCTTGGCAAAGTCGGGGTTCTTGAGATCGGTCTCGTAGGGCTCGACCCCCTCGGCGAGCATCTCCCAATGCACCATGTCGAGCAGGCTGTTGTCGAAGACGACCAACTTGATCGGCAGGTCATACGTGGTGATGGTGCTCAGGTCCCCGAGCAGCATCGTCAGTCCCCCGTCGCCGCACAGGGCGATCACCTGGCGGCCCGGGTAGGCCAGCTGGGCGCCGATCGCCTGGGGCATGGCGTTAGCCATGGATCCGTGGTTGAACGACCCGATAAGCCGGCGTCCGGCGGTCATGTGCAGGTAACGGCAGCCCCAGACGGTGGCCATCCCGGTGTCGGCAACGAAGATGGCGTCCTCGGCGGCCAGCCCGTCGAGGGTGGCGGCCACGAACTCTGGATGCACCGGTGACTGCCCGCCGGTGTGGCGGACGTAGATGTCGAGCTTGCGTCGGGCCTCGTCATGCAGCTTCTGGGCCGACCGCAGGTGCGAGTCGTCGCTCTTCTCTCCCACCCGCCCGATCAATCCGCGCAACGTCAGGGCGGCGTCGCCCGCGACCCCGTAGTCCAGCCTGCTCCGCCGCCCGAGGTGCTCAGGACGGGCGTCGATCTGGACGATGGTCTTGTCTTGGGGATGAACTGGCGGTACGGGAAATCGGTCCCGACGAGCAGCAGCAGGTCGGCGTCCTCCAGCGCTTTGGTGCACCCACCGAAACCGATCAACCCGGTCAGGCCCACGGCATAGGGGTTGTCGTGCTCGATCCACTGCTTCCCCCGCAGGGTATAGCCGACCGGGGCCTGGAGCTGTTCGGCCAGGGCCACCACTTCGGCGTGGGCCGCCCGGACTCCGGCGCCACAGTAGATGGTGATCTTCTCGTGCCCGTCGATCAGCTCGGCCACCGCGTCGAGGTCGCCGTCGGAGGGCACGAAGACTGAGGGCTCCAGGGCGAAGCGGTGGGGGGCCAGGGCCCGCAGGCCCGTGTCCTCCTCCGCAGTGTCACCCGACAGCGCTACCACGGCCACGCCCTGACGGGCGATGGCGTGCTGGAAGGCCATCTCGAAGATCCGGGGAGCCTGCTCGCGGTTGGAGCAGGTGGCGTTATAGACGCTGCAACTGGCAAACACGGTGTCGGGATCGGACTCCTGGAAGTACGAACCCCCGACCTCGGCGCTGGCGATGGTCGAGGCGAGGGCGAACACCGGTGCCCGGGTCCGGTTGGCGTCGTACAACCCGTTGAGCAGGTGCAGGTGCCCGGGCCCGGCCGAACCGGCGCACATCGTCGGCTTGCCGGTGAGCTGGGCCTCGGCTCCCGCCGCGAAGGCTCCCGCCTCTTCGTGGCGGACGTGGACCCACCGCAGCTTGCCATTTCGGCGGATGGCGTCACCTACAGGGTTGAGGCTGTCGCCGATCACCCCGTAGACCCGTTCCACTCCGGCCCTGACCGCGGTCTCAACTAGTGCGTCAGCAACGCGCATGCCCATCGTGATCCTCCTTTTCGGACGGCCTCATCACGAACAAGCCGGGGGGCGACTCACCTGGAGTGTCGCGCCAGAACGACGCTTGAGCGATTGCGAGCCGGCTGTCGCGAGCGAGCACCGAATCGGCATTATCGTGTCCCTCCGGTGCTGGCGTCCAGTTGCCCTGGAAGGCGCCTACCAATCCCGTGTTGCCTCCGGGAATAGGTGGCTGCCGCCAGAAGCCCTCGAAGACCACGTCACCGGGCGCGACGCCGAGCTCGGTGTGCCGGGACGACCGCCTGGCCCCGTCATTCTGCCTGCCGCTCTCGATCCCGAGGCCCGGACCGTCGTCGACGGGCTCGTCCACCACGACGACCTGCCCCTACCATCGGTCATTACCAGCGCAACGTTTCCTCGAAAAGGAGGGCACCGTGGCCCCTCATACACTCGACTCGTGGACGCCCATCGATGCAGGCCCGGACCGGTGAGACGCTTCCGCTCTCATGCCGTGGTCCTGGGCGTTATCGCCATTGCCGTGGTGGTCATCCTGCTCATCCACTCCATCCGGGTCCGGCTGGAGTGGGGTACCGGCGGATTCATCCTCGGCCTCATTGCCGGAGCGCTGGTGGTCGTTGATGTCCGCCACCACCGCAAGCGGGCGGCAACCTGACCATCCCCAGGATCCGATCGCGGGAGGCACCCGGTTCGCACTGGAGAGGCCGAGCACTTCGGGCAACGCCCCAAGCTCGATTCCTACGACGACTACACAGTGCTGGTCGTCTACGGCGCCACGTCTGCCGGGCACCTGGTCGAGGTGCACTGCTTCTACGACGAGAACTACCTGGTCACCGTCCACCACGAACCCTGCCCGGACCTCGACGCCCTGGCCGACCGGTTGCGACACCACGGCGGCCCCCGGCCGGACCACGTCATGCTGCTCTATCAGGTGCTCGACACTCTGGCCGACAGCTACTTCCCGGTCCTGGCCAGCCTCGACGACCAAATCGACGAGCTGGAGGACCAGATCCTGCGGCGACCGACCGAGCAGCAGCTCGGCCGGCTGTTTGATCTGAAACGATCCCTGATTGCGCTCAGGAAGGTGGTCACCCCCCAACGGGACATATTCGCCACGCTGCTCAGCGGCCCCGACCAACTGCCGGCATGACCCCCGACGCCGAGCGCTACTTCCCCGAACCCCAACCGGGGACCAACCTCCTCGGCCTGGTCAAGCACATCGCGTACTCAGCGGCCAGGTACTTCGGCGAAGTCTTCGACCGGCCGTTCCCCGATAGGGTGCCTCGCTGGGACGACGCGGGGGGTGGAGGAACGAACACTGGGCGACCGAACACGAGACACACGAAGAAATCGTCGGGCTCTATCATCGGGCGTGGGAGTACACGGACGCGACCATTGAGGCTCTCGCTATCGACGCGCCGGGTTTCGTTCCGTGGTGGCCGCGCCCCAATGTGAAGCTGTTCAATGTCATGGTCCATATCAATGAGCGAGACCAACCGCCACGCCGGGCACGCCGACATCCTGCGCGAACAGCTCGATGGCGCGGTCGGGACGGGCGCTCGAAGCAAGGCGCTGCACGGAGAGGACACGGCCTACTGGGTGGCTCGGTGGGCGTTGATTGAGCGGGTCGCCAGAGCGGCTGACCCGACCAACGCCTGACTGCCGCGATCCACCCGCGCCCACCGCTCCCGCCGTGCCGGCGGGTCGGGATAGGTGTCGATGCTTAGCCAGCTGGCCCCATCAGTCCGCCAGGGCTTGGGTCACGATCGTGACGTCATCATTGCCGAGGCCCTGGTCCACGATCTCGCTCCATTCCTGGGCCAATGCTGCCAGGACCCGGAACCGGTCTGATCCCGCGGCCGAGAGAGCCAGACGAACGTCCTTGAGTGCTAGCGCCAGCGCGAACTCTTCGGAATAGTCGCCCCTGGCGATGCGACGGAACTTTCCGGATTCCCAAGCCGAGACGAGCGGACCTCCATCGAACGCCTCGATCACTGAAGCGACGTCCAGTCCCAGACGATGAGCCACGGCAAACGAGTTGGCAACCCCCTCGGCCGTGAAGGCCAGCATGACGTTGTTGACCAGCTTCATCCGGGAGCCGTGACCGGCTGGACCAAGCCACACGGTGCGCTGACCGAGGACCTCGAAGACCGGCGCGACCCGCGATTGGGCCTCGTCAGGACCCGAGGCGAAGATCAACAGGCTGCCTTGTTCGGCGGGCACTTTGCTACCCGACACCGGAGCGTCGACAAAATAGGCGTCGGGACGCCGCTGGTGCATCATGGTCGCAATACGCTCCGTTCCCTCCACGCCGATGGTGCCCATCTGCGCCCAAACCGCCCCCGAACTGAGCGCGGCCAGCAGACCTCCCTCGGTGGCGATCGACAGCACGGCCTCAGCATCGGTGACCATGGTGATAACCACGTCCGCTTGCTCGACCGCTTCGGCTACAGACCGGGCCACCTCAACGCCCTGCCCCACAAAACTGGCCGTCGCGTCGGGCGCTCTATTCCACACCACCAGCGGGAGCCCGGACCGCAAAGCTGTGCCCGCCATCGCGGTGCCCATGGTGCCCAGGCCCAGCACGGCCAGCCTCGGTAAGGGTCCTGTCATGGCCTCATCCTCCACCAGCGCTCAGGCTCGCTTCTGACGCCAGATCCTAACCGAGCCCCGTGCCGTCACCCGCCCCTGACCGCGACCCCTCATCCACCAACCTGGCGGAGAAGGGCTGTCGGCATTCCTCGACCGGGACTGTCGGGTTCCTTCTGTAACCGGGTGTGACGTTCTGCGCTCTTCCGGTCCCTCCCGCGATCGGATGGTTGGCAGCTCGTTCGGTCGGGTCAGGAGAGCGGGATGTCCATACCGAAACCGGCGGTGATTTCTCGGCTGAGACGTCCGACAGAGAGGCCATCCTTAATGAGCCGTCGGGCCCAGGCAACGGCCTCCTCGTCGGACCCCAGATCCTCGGAGGCCAATAGTTGGCCGTTGTCGCCATACACCCGAAAGGTTGATTTTCGACCAAAGGAAGCTTGTATTGGCATGGCCGCAGTCTCCCACGCTTTCCTGGTTCAGCGGGAGCGACACCGCCAGGGCAGGGGCTGCTCAGGGGCGGACGAGCAGGGACGAAAAGCGCAGCGCCAGCCACGGACGTCGCCCTCCGGCGCGGAGCTTGCCTCGCCGGATCTGGCTCCACTGCCCGACTCGGCCGTAGCCGAGGAGCAGGAAGGCGGCGGGGTCAGCGGTGATGATGCAGTCCGGCCGGTGGGGTCTGCTCTCGGAAGGGCTCACGGTGACCTGGGCACCGTCGATGGCGAACCGGTAGCGGTCGTGGGGCCCGAACCGCAGCTCGTAGTCGAGGTGGACGCCTTTTGCCGTCTCCGGGTTGACGTAGTCGGCCGCGATGGCCATGATCCCGGGGATGACCCGCAGGGCGTCGGAGCGATCGATCGGCCACGGCCGGCCGGCGACGCGGGCCAGGTCCAGACCGTGGACGAGCTGTTCGCCGAGGCAGATGGACATCAGAGTGGATGGCGTCATCGCCACCCCGTTGGCCGTAATGATCGGTTTCTCGTCGGGCAGGTGGGCAACGGCTGCGAATAGCCCAGCGGCGGCGTCTTCGAGCAGGTCGGCGAGCACGGAGAGATCACGCTCGGAGAACGCGTCGAGCTGGGCCTGATTGGCCGCCGCTCCTCGTTGGGCCGCGTTGCGGCCATCGTCCGGCTCGCTGGTAGCGAGGGACTGACCATGCGCACCGCTGGCCAGAGCGGCGTGCTCGCGCAGGTCGGCGACCAGGTGCGCCGCCGTCTCCGCCGCGGTCCAGCTGAGCCCGGGCACAGGAGCGTCGGGATCGAGACCGCTGCGCAACAGTTGGGCGTTCCGATGAGCTGCGCCGGCCAGCGCAGTCTCTTGTGCCGCGAGTTGTTGAGCCATACCGTACCTCCTCGACTGAGATGACCGACACCGGATAGCCATCCTCTTCGGTCGGTGAGTTCAGACGACGGGATGTGACCCGGATCACCTAACCCGTGCTTACCAGCGGGCGTGGGCCCATCCACGCTCCTTTTCGATGACGCAGGTGATGCGATCAGCCTGAACAACATCCGCCTGGCTGTCATCCCGGCTTCCGGTGAGATCAGCGGAGGCGCACCACACAGATGCGGAAGCCACCCGCTGGCTAGGCTCGTGGGTGCCCTGAAGGGACTGTCGATTGCTCCCGAGCCACGACCTCTCGGCGAACGCCCCTCAGGGCTCAAGCTCGAACGGCAGTCCGAAACAGGTGAAGACGTCGTTGTCCTGGAAGACGGAGTTGCGGACGATACCGTCCGGCCCAACCGCGAACAACTGGATGGTGTGCAGGGTGTAGGTCTCGCCGATTCGCCGGTAGGCGGCAAAACCCGGCTGCCCGTTGGCGCTGACGGACTCGAGTCGCCAGTCCGTTCCGGCTGCCCCAAAGACCCATTCCATGAACAACCCGTAGTTGTCCCGGCCTACAAACCAGTTCAGCATCGGCGGCATCTCCATGAGGACGTCCTCGGCCACCAGTTGCTTGAGCGCCTCGATGTCCGCCTCGACGAAGGCGCGCATGTAGCGGTCGATCCAGACCCGCTGCTCGGCTCTCGAGGGCCAGTTGAGGCTGTCGGGATGGGCCCCGCTGGCCTCGACGCTGGCTCGGGCTCGGCGTAGCGAGCTATTCACCGAGATCACCGTTGCGTCGAGGATCTCAGCTGCCTCGGCGGCGGAGAACTCGAGGACGTCACGCAGAATCAGCACGGCACGCTGACGGGCTGATAGGTGTTGCAGGGCCGCCATGAACGCCAGACGCAGGGTATCCCTGTCCACAGCCGACCGGGCGGGATCGCCCGCGTCGAGCAGGACGTCGGGCAAGGGCTGGAGCCAGGTGACCTCCTGGCCGCGCACGAGGGGCTGGAGAGGATCGGATTCGGCCACGAACCCAGACGGCAATGGCCGGCGGCTCCCGCTGCTCAGGGCGGTGAGGCAGGCGTTCGTGGCGATGCGGTACAGCCAGGTGCGCACCGAGCTCCGCGACGCGTCGTATTGCTCCCGCGCCCGCCAGGCCCGCAGGTAGGCCTCCTGGACCACATCCTCGGCGTCGTGCACCGAGCCGAGCATCCGGTAGCAGTCCGCGAACAACTCGGTCCGGTACGGCTCGATCAGCTCGTCGAAGCCTGGCTCGTCTGGGACCACCGTCACCTGAACTTCCTCCTTGGGCGCCACAGCGATGGAGCCGCCCGGTGAGCCCATGCTGCATCGGCGAAGCGGTCTACACCATCGTTGCCGCGGCGACCTCCGGGCGGTGTCCGGGCCGGAGGTCGCCGGTCGGCTGCGTACGCCACCCGGTCAGGCATGCACCGGTGCGTGGAGGGGACTGTTGTGATACGCAGCTACCATCCACCGACCATGGCGCTTTTCGAACACCCAGGTGGCGTGAATCTTACGTGCCTCCGGAACTGCGTCTTCGCCGGCGAACAGGATTCCGCCCTCGCTGACGGCGATGGCGGTGTCTTCGCCGAGGAACCGCAGACTCAGCTGCCTGTCAATAGTCGAGCTTCCCTTGAGGGGGCCGTCGAACCCGGCGGCCATCGAGTCGCGGATCGCCTTGCGGCTACCGCGGCGCGAGCCGGGCAAGATCGCGGATGCGTCCTCAGTGTAGTACCTGACGAAGCCATCGGCATCGTTGGCGGCCCAAGCCTGGTACATCTCGCTCAGCATGGCGTTGATCGCGATCTCGTCATCGACACGGTTGTGTGACATCTGCATCTCCTCGTGGCCTTCTCGCTGGTGAGGCTCGAACGAACCTCGGCTGTACATACCGACAGGCACTCCGAAACTCACCGCACCGCGTTCGATAATTTCGGTGCGGCAGACCGGTCCGGGACCGACCCGTGGCCCGAAGTGGATTCGTCCGGGCGTCCCGCATTCAGACCCCGGGCCGGTGCGCAGATCGACGGATCGTGGACGCCGGTTTTTCGGGTGGCGGGTCGGCCTCGAGCTCGACAGGATTGGAGGCATGACCTCCGAATTGCACCGGCGGGCGATCGGCTCACTGCGGACCGTGGCGCTGGACGCCCCGGACATCGAATTCCTGGCCACGTTCTACGAGCAGCTCGCCGGCTGGCGGCGCGTTCCCGACAACGACGACGAGTGGATCACGATCGATTCCGGTGACGGCTGGCGGATTGGTCTGCAACGGGCCACCGAGCACCTCTCGCCGCAGTGGCCGGACCAGGACCGTCCGCAGCAGGCTCATCTCGACTTCCGGGTACCGGATATCGATGTGGCGGCGGAACGCGCCCAGCGCCTCGGCGCCCGCCTGCTGCGCCGCAACGAACGGTGGCACACGCTGGCCGACCCGGCCGGCCACCCGTTCGACCTGTGCGTCAACCCGGATGATCAGCGGACCACCCTGATGGGTGTCATGCTCGACTGTCCCGACGCCCAGGCCCTGAGCCGCTTCTACGCGGAGCTGCTCGGCAAGCCGGTGACCTACGAGGCGGACGGAGTCGCCATGATTGGCGAGGACGGCGCCCAGCCGGTGATGTTCCAGCAGGTGGAGCAGTACACCGCGCCGCGCTGGCCCGATCCGGCGTACCCACAGCAGGTCCACCTCGACGTGACTGTCCAGGACGTGGACGCCGCGGAACGGGCCGCCCTCGACCTCGGTGCCACCCGACTGGACGGCGCCGGGCCGAACTGGCGTGTCTACGCCGACCCAGCTGGCAAGCCATTCTGTCTGGTCTGGGCGGTCGAGTAAGAGAGGAGGGCGAGCGCAGAAAGTCCCGGCCGGTCACATCTCGCCGTGGCGAACCGGACCCGCTGGTTCGTAGGTGCCGACGACGATGCCATGGTCGGTCACGGTGAGCTCGACAGGGCGCATAGTCGCCGGCAGGACGCCTTCGTTGAACAAGTGGCGACCGGACCCGAGTACCACTGGAAACGTCATCAGGCGGAAGCGGTCGACGAGCTCGTGATGCAACAGCGTCTGGAGGAGTTGGCCGCTTCCCCAGATCTGCAGCTCGTCGCCGGGTTCGTCCTTCAGCGCCTGCACCGCCGCAACGACGTTGCCGGTCACCAGGCGAGCGGTGTCAGGGTGCTCGCCGCGCCACGTGGTATCGACCTCGCTGAGCGAGTTGGACACGACGTACTTGGGCAACGAGTTGATGGCTGCGGCAATGGGATTGGCAGGGTCGGTCTGATCAGGCCAGTAGCCGCGGAAGATATCGAATGTTCTGCGACCGAGCAGGAACGCACTGGCGTGGCTGTTGAGCTCGGTGACGAACTCGCCTAGGGCCGGGTCGGGGAACGGGGCCTGCCACCCGCCGTGGGTGAAGGCGTCGCTGGGATCCTCATCAGCTCCCCCGGGGGCCTGCATCACGCCATCGAGGGTCAGGAACGTTTGAACGGTGAGCTTCATGTCAATGCAGACGGAGCGGCGCACCAATTCTCAGCGCCCGTCGCGCCAAATCGCCAGCCCAAGACGTCCCTTCGACACGGTCGACGGGGAGATTGTCAACTTCCGCTGCTACGGCGGCCGGATCTGGCCCATCTACCTCGCGTCGATCGTCAAGCCCGACCTGGCCCTCACGCTCAAGCACCAATGACCCGACGCGATCCGCGATCTCGCCCCGACTTAGGTGCTGGTCGGCCCAGGCCAAACCATTGTCCTCGTTCGATCTGCCAACCTGGGGCGGTGAGGAAAACGCTGTGGTGGGTGGGCTTCGCCGTCGTCGCCCTCCTGACCGCCTTGGTGGCGCTGTCCTTCTGTCTGCAGCTGTACCAGGCGATCTCCGGCAACGTTGACCGGGGACAGTCGCGGGGTGGGGCAGCCGGGGCGGCGGTGATCCTGCTGCTCATCGCCGGCGGACTCGGCACGTCGGCCCGGTTGATCGAGCATCGAGCCCATCAAGAGGCCGGCACCCTACCCACGCCCCGGCCGTCCCGAACCGCCCGTCACGCCCCCCATTCCAACCGGTTCGGGGTGGTGGTGCTGTCCATCGTGGTGGGCATCTTCCTGATCATGACCATCGTCGGGTTCGTCGACTGGCACCGTTCCCAGTCTGTCCAGCACGGTGGGCTGCGGGTCAACGGCGTCGTGACCCAGATCCACGCCATCGGGCACTCCTCCCGGTACGGCTCCTACCACACCTACAACCTCGACGTAGCGCTCTTGCCCCCACAGCTCGGCCACGCCACCACCACCGTCCACACCCCCGACCGGAGCCCCCCCGCTGACATCGGCGACACCGTCACCCTGCTGCTCGACCGCAGCGACCCGGGCTACGCCGAGCTGCCCGGACAGCCTGCCAACAGCATCGACACGGCCATCATCGGCCTGATGTTCCTGCTCCTCATCGGGGGCGTGTTCCTCTGGGCCGGCGTCAGGCACTACCGGGTTGGCCGGCGGCCCGCCTCGGTGGCGACGGGCTGAGCCGCGCTTTGTCGGAGGTACCGCCACACGATCGGTCCAACGGGCGACCATCACCCGGCTCGTCCTGCTCACTGACGAGAGCGGAGCCTGGCGGGCGACGCCCCCCGCCACTGGAACCTCGGCCCGTCACCGGCGACCTGCGAGGTCTCGGGTTCACATGACGGGCCATCTGCTGTCAGCGGACGAAGGCCTCGACTTCACCGAGAGGGAGCGACATGATGGTACCCATGTCTGTTGTCCGGATTCTTGCCATCAGCGTCGAGGCGGGTCTCGGCGAGGGGGTAGAGCATCTGCTCGGCGCCCGAGCTCTCGCCTATCAAAACCAGGATGGGTTCGAGCGACTCGAACTTCTCGAACCGACGGACGGCCGCTCGACGTGGCTCTTTGTCAGTCGATGGGTGGACGAGGCTAGTTTCAACGCGTTCATGGGCAGTCCGGCTTTCACCGATCACGATCTCGCCGACCGCATCGCCACGTTCGGTGGACCCGAGTCACTGACCGGTGAGGTGTGGAACTACCGGGTCGCTCTCGACTCCTCGACGTGAATCCAAGCGGGGGGCCCGGCGCAGGACTCAGACGCCTTACTGCGCATGGCTGGAGCCGTCGCTAGCTCGTCGACATTTGGTCTTAACGCTGACGGTGCGGGGCTATTCCGGTCCGGCTACTTCGCATCAGCGACGGCCCCCGTGGCGTGGACAGGTTGGCGGCCGTGTTGATCAGCGACACGTGCGAGAAGGCCTGCGGGAAGTTGCCGAGCATGCGACCAGCGGAGGGGTCGTATTCCTCGGACAGCAAGCCAACGTCATTGCTGAGGCCTCGCAGACGCTCGAAAATCTCTCGGGCTTCATCGACGCGACCCATCAGGGCCAGATTGTCGGCCAGCCAAAAGGTCGTCATCAAGAATGTGCCCTCGGTCCCTGCCAGACCATCGATGCCGCCGTCCAGTTGGTAGCGGCGAACGAAGCCGTCCTCAACCAACTCGTTCTGGATTGCTGTGACCGTGCCCACTATGCGTGGATCGTCGGGTGGGAGGAAACCCACGGGAGCGAGCATTAGCAGGCTGGCGTCGAGCAATCTGGATCCGTAGTACTGGGTGAAGGAGTTGATGTCCTTATCGAAGCCGCTGTCACAAACCTCGGCATGGATCCGATCCCGCAGCTGCGTCCAGTGCGCCACTCGATCCCCTGGAAGCGTTTGGTAGTCCTGCGCCAGTCGAACCGCCCGGTCGAAAGCCACCCAGGCCATAACCTTGGAATGGGTGAAATGGCGGCGGGGGCCGCGCACCTCCCAGATCCCGTCGTCGGGTTGGTGCCAGACCTGCTCCAGGTGCTTGAGGATGGCCAATACCAGGTCTGGGCTCCAGTCGACCGTCCGGGGAAAGGCGTTTCTCGCCGCGGTAAACGCCGAATCCAACACCTCGCCAAATACGTCGAGCTGGAACTGCGTGGAGGCCTGGTTGCCGATCCGCACCGGCTTCGATTTCTGGTAGCCGGGAAGCGCATCGAGTTCGAACTCAGTGAGCCGCCGCTCGCCGCCAACACCATACATTATCTGCAACTCGCCGGGGCTGCCAGCCACGGCCCGCCGGAGCCACCGGGTCCAGGCGGCCGCTTCGTCGGTGTAGCCGGACAGTAGAAACGCCGCCAGGGTAAAGGTGGCGTCGCGGAGCCAGGAATAACGGTAGTCCCAGTTGCGAACACCCCCCAGTTCCTCCGGCAACGACGTAGTAGCGGCAGCACACACCGCCCCGCTCGGCTCATAGGTCAGAGCTTTGAGGGTTATCAGCGACCGGACTACGTCGTCGCGCCACTCGCCCTCGTAGGTGCAACGACCGACCCAGTCACGCCACCAACGCCGGGCGTGAGTTCGAGCCGCCAGGCTGTCCAGCGGGAGCGGAGTCGGTCCCGTCGAGGGAAACCAGGTGAGTGAGAATGATCGCCGCCCATTTGGGTCGACCTCAAAGGAAGCCATGGTGGCATGGTCTTCTCCCGTCAACGGGACAGCGCTGTGGAAGCGCAGGGCGTCGCTTCCCGCCACCATTACCAGGCCGTCGCCGGTGGCGGTGACCCAAGGAGTGATAGCCCCGTACTCGAACCGCACGATCAACTCCATTTGCATCTCGACGGTGCCACCCCGCCCCTCCACGATCCGGTGAATGGTGGTGTCCGTGTAATACGGTGGCATAAAATCGGTCACCGCCACGCGGCCGGATGCCGTCTCGAAGACTGTTTCCAGGACCAGTGTCTCCTTTTCATAGCTGCGGGACACGGAAAGAACGGGTTCCTTGGGGGCGATCAACCACCGGCCATTGTCCCTGGTACCCAACAGAGCCGCGAGGGCCGCCCCGGAGTCGATTCGGGGGGCGCACCACCAGTCGATAGAACCATGGCGATCGACCAACGCGACCGTCCTGGTGTCACCGATGATGGCGTAGTCCTCGATCCTGGCTGGCACCGGTCTCCCCTGCGACGAGTCGAAGTTGCGTGCGGTATTCTTATCGAATCGCGAACCGCGAATCGCGTACCGCGTTGGACACCGCTTCCAGCCATCCAACCGACCCGCAGCGACGGGGTAGCGGGGTGCGCGGCGAGGGGGCCGGTTCGGGGCTCGTCACGGCGGTACCGAGCCGGGCGAGGATGGTCAGGTCCGGCTATCGGCGCAGGATGAAGACGGTCTTGCCCTCGGCGGTTTCGATCCGCCCACGGAGGTCGATCTGCCCCAGCTCTTTGCAAAGTTTCACATTCGTCCCAACGTAGAGCACTCGGAGGCTGCCATGCGTTATCGCTGAAAGGGGAAAAGCGATCATGATCCAGAAGCGCAGAGCGACAACCCGAGCCAGCACCGGTGGCGAGCCTCGGCCGAGGAGGTGGAAACGGGGCGCGAACCTGGGCATCATCGCCGGCGCTCCGACCGGCCAGGTCTTCAACAGTGCCTCCTCCAGTTTCGTCCTGCACGCGGGGGGTGCCAGTGCCTCGGCGCTGTTTCTCTTCGCCTCCGAAAATGGCACCATCACCGGTTGGGCACCCACGGTTCCGCCCTCGAGCGGGATCTCGACCCGAACCGTCACCGCGGTGCGCACCCCGGGAGCGGTCTACAAGGGCCTGGCCATCGAGACCAGCCAGCTGGTCCCGCTGCTCTGCGCCGCCAAGTTCGCAACCGGGGCCATCGACGTCTTCGACAGCCACTTCCGGCCGGTCCCGCACCCCGGCCGCTTCATCGACCCGGCGCTACCCCGCGGGTATGCACCGTTCAACATTGCCAACCTGAATGGAAAGCTGTACGTCACCTATGCCAAGCAGGATCCTCGAATACCCTCGTCTTCAGCGCCGGCATCGCGGCCGAGTCCCACGGGCCTCTCGGCACTCTGAGGGCACAGAGCTGACCCCGGACTGATCTCCGAATCGCAACGGTCGCGCCCCGGCCTAGTGGCCGGGGCGCGACATCCGGCGTGATCCGGCCCTCGCCTCCATGATCTCGTGGAGCCGCCCGGTGCGGGGTTCTGGTTTCAGGTGCGGACCCATCCGTGGGTGGCGTTGCTGCGCAGCAGGCCGGCCTGGACGTAGTCGTTGCGCATGGCGCTAAAGCGGTCGCTGGGAATCATCGGCGAGGCCACCGGAGTGATGGGGACCGGATAGCCCGGCCCCTGCAGGACGCTGTCGAGTCGGCTGCCGGGCTGCAGGAGCGGGTAGTAGTTGGCCAGCGATCCCTGTTTGTAGGCGCTGCCCTTGTTGCCCACCGCGATGGCCTTGCGGCCGGTCAGGCCGTACAGGCGGGCGCTGTTCAGGCCCAGGATGTTGCGCTTGTCGGCCTCCGTGATCGGCGCGTACCCCCAGGTGTCCTGGAGCACGGCCGGGATCTGGAAGCGCCACAGGGCGTCGATCTGCCACTGGGGACCGCCGTACCACATGGAATCGGAACCAAACACGATGTTCTGCGAGCCCATGTAGTGGATCGCCTGGCCGATGGAATGGGCCCACACGGTGGGGAAGGTCACGATCATGGAGGCCATATGGGTGCCCAGCTCGGCGTAGACGTTGGGCAGGCGGCGAGGGCTGGACGGCGAGTTGGAGGTGGGCTCGGCGCCGGCCACGTACTTGCCGCCCGCGATCTGGTACAGCTGGGTGGACCAGCGGATGTTGGGCACGAAGTGGCCGTCGCTGTCCCGCAGCACGGTAGGGGGCATGGCCCCGGGCAGGTTCTCGATGTCCAGCAGGGCCTGCAGGTCCCAGAAGGCAGGGCGGATGCAGGCGTGGTAGATGATGAAGTTGAACTGCGGCCAGTCCGACGCCGCCTTGACCATATCGTCCGGGTTGCCCCAGTCCGGAGTGTTGTTCGGCCCTCCGGGCTGGGTTCCCGCGGCCGAGAGGCCCTTGTGGACGCACATGTTGAAGAAACCGGGACGGCTGGCCAGCATGGCGCTGTTGGCGTTGATGATGGCGTACATGGGGTAGGCGATGACCTCGTCGTCCAGCCGCCACTGGGTGAACTGGGCGCCCGGGTAGGCGCTGGCCGCGTCTACAACGTTGTAACCCTTCCACGAGTCGGGCTTGCAGAATTCGATCTGCCACTGGGTGTAGTCGCCGAAGGCAGGGTCGGCCAGGTTGCCCGGCCCCGGGTACAGCTGGGCGTGGGCGAAGGCCCGCTTGGAGCCGGCCAGATTATTGATGAAGTCCCGGCACTGCGACGTCTGCCAGCCGGTCAGGATCTCGTTGACCAGGCTCTCGGTGATGTTGAACGGCGCCTCTGGCACCGTGCTGCCGGGCGGGGTAAAGAGAGCTCCGTTGGCGTTGCTGACGATCGAGCAGCTGGTCTGGGCTTGCAGGTACAGCCGGTTGATGTACTGGCCCAGGCAGTACTCACCAAGGGCGGTGGTGACCGGTCCGGGGTTCGGGGGCGACGTCCGGGGTCAACTGGGCCGGGTTCCAATCTGTCCAGGGGTTGCCCAGCTGGTCCACCCCGGCCGGGTTCCCACCCGTGCCGTTGAAGGGGTTCCCGGCGAACCCGCCCGCACTGTTTGGGCCCCCGGGATAAAATCCCGCGGCTGTCGACGCCGGGCCGGGTCCCTGGGCCAACGCCCGCAAGCTCGCCCCCGGTGTGGCGCCACCCATGGCCAGCTGGGGCGTGCGCACGATGTGGGTCTGGTCGTCGAAAACGAACACATCGGAGGGGACGGCGTTCTCGGCGTAGGCCGCCGACTCGAACATCTCGATTGGATTCACGTTGAAGAAGCGCTCGCCGAAGACCTCGTTCATGGCCAGGAACGAGGCGGCCAGACCGCCGGTGCCGGCCAGGAAGTGACGGCGGCTGATCCCCAGCTTCTTGGCCGCCTGCTCGGCTAGCTCCTTGGTCCGGTGCTCCACGTGCTTCTGCTGCTTGGTCTGCGGGTGCGGCATGTACTCGCCGTTGGACACCATGCGGGTTGGCACCGGGGATTGGAACGGCTCGGCTTCCGACGGAATGACTCGTCGGAGCTGTTCGTCACTCAGCCAGGAGTCATCCTCACGCGAACTGGGAACACGGTCTGAACACGACATAGCCAATCCTCCACCCTCGGTCCCTAGCGGGACGCGCCAAACTTATGCAGTGATCCATCACCAGGACAGGAACTGCCGCAGCTTGAGAAAGATGTCCCCGGCTGGAGCCTGTCAACGACGGTCTAATCTCGCCAGTACTGCCAAATCTAAGATACCCGCTCTAATAAATCGGAGCCGGATCTCTTGTGATAATGAGCTAAAGCCCGAACGACCGAGCGACCAAGTCACTCAACCCCGAAATGAACTTTCGGTGTTAAGCTACCGACGCTAATCCTCCCTCCCGCTCCGCGGCGTAAATAATTCTTCGCCAGCTAAATAGTCGCGCCGTTCGGAAGAACCGTCAAGCTGTTCCTGGAATGAGGTGTGACGGCGGCCGGTGGTGCTCGTTCGGTATCTTTACCTTCAGAGTCGAACAACGAAGCGGCAGGGGACAGTGATTGTTCATGACCTGGACCCGGAGTCGGTCGCACGGATGGTGCAGGTCGATCTGGCGACGCTGAACTCTGAGCCGGACAGCGAAATAGAGAACTTCAACTTCCACGGTTGCACAGGAGGAGTCAGCGCCTTTCGGGGCCGGCCACCGTGGGAGTTCCACGGTGCCGGTGACGAGCTCTTGTTCATTCTGGCCGGACAATCTCAACTCACGGTGATCGAGGACGGGAGCTCAATCGTTCGCGCCCCCTTTCGGCCGGTCAGCTCGGCCTGGTTCCGCAGGGGCACTGGCATCCCAACGACGCTCCGACGGGAGTGACCATGCTCTGGCTCACTCCAGTCGAGGGGAATAAGCATTCCTGGGACGAGCCACAGAGCTGATCCGATCCGCAAGGGTGGGTGAATTGAGCGGCCGGCCGCAGACGATCTGACCATTCTCCGCAAAAGGGGGCAAAATCGTCCCCCACCGTGACACCCGGGCCAAAACCGCCAAGCCCCCACACCGAGAGGATTGGCGGTCGAACCTACATCACGAGCGTCGCCCGGCGCGAGCCCGCCTGTCCAAGCTCGACCGGCCCTTCACCTGACACCCTTTGCGCCAGAGGGGAATCAGTCGTTGAGGGAGAGTGTCATGGATGGCTCCTCCAGTCCGCTCTCGGGTGAGGTGGTCACACTGGTGCCGATGGCGAGGAACTCGGTGGCGTGCTCGCCCCAGATGTGGTTGTACACGCCGGCTCGTACGCCGACGATCCCATCAGCACCATGGTGGGCCGCTTCGTCCTCCATACGGCTCATGGCCAACTCGCGTGCGGTGTAGACGGCCTCGGTGAAGAGGGGAATTTCCATGTTCTGGCCCGTCATCTTCATGGCTTGGCGCACGCTCTGGTGGGCCACGTGGTAGACGCAGGTGCCAAAGACGAGGGCACGGGGGAAGTGTCCAGCCTTGACCAAGGTGAAGAAATCCTGGCCCGAAAGGTCGGAAGTGAACGGCCCCCCATCGCCCAGCTTGAGCGGGGGGTTCGGATTCTTGGACATCACCGCGGTGCCCTGGGCTACGAACTCGAGCTCACCCTGCCCCCCACGCGTGTTGCTGGATGGCCAGGTGTACGCCGACAATTCCGTCTGCCTTCAGGGCGTGGGCCTCGGTTCGCATTCGGTCGATGGCCAGCTCCCTCGCGTTGTACATGGCCGCCGTGAGGACCTCGAGTTCCATCGACTGGCGCCAGTTCCCGTATTGCAGGCCAACGTGGTAGATCGAAGTACCCATGACGTAACCGAGCGGGTCGAAGCCGAGCTTGTGTAACAGCACGAACTCGTTTACTGAAAGGTCGGACGTGAAGGCGCTCTTGTCCGTCTCCTCGAGTTGCTCGAGGCGCTGGATACGGCCCGCGGCAGCCTGGGGCATGGAGAAACGACCCGAGATCGTCGTTGGGGCCTCTTCTACGGGAGCCGAGGCGCTCTGCCTGTCATCTTTTCGTCCAAAGGGCACTGGAATCTCCTTTCATCCGGACTTCTCGCGCATTCCGGCCATCCGTGATCGCGCTCGCAGCCCGCCAAACGAGCAGCATTTCAAGACGGCCATCGACTTCCGCCGTGGGCCCTTGATTTCGACCCTCAAACCCGCTTGGTTCTCGGATGCCCCGACTTTACTGGAGGCCTCACTCAAGTTTCCGACGCCGCGGGGGGGTATCGATCGCAGTCCCTACCACGCCCCACCACGGCCGGAGCCCGCCGGGAGCTAGCTTGCGGGACCTAGCTTACGACGGAGGTCTAAACTTGACGGATCGAGCGATGACGGGGGACGGCACGGGCGACTCGGAGTGGCGCGCCTACTTCCACGGGCTCAGCAACTGGGGGCGGTGGGGGCCCGAGGACCAGATGGGCACCCTGAACCTGGTCGACGAGGCCAAGGTTAGATCCGCCGCCGCCGAGGTTCGGGTCGGTCGCCACGTCTCTTGCGCCCGGGTGGTCGAGTTCGGCAACAGGGTGTCGGTTTACGAGGCCGAGACGGCACCGCAGCACTACCTGTCCTCGACCGGTGCCCGGCTCAACGGCGATGGTGCCGGCGGTGGCCTGGACTGGGTGGGGTTCGACGTCCACGGGTTGTACATGACCCATCTGGATGCGCCGAGCCATCAGATCTGGAACGGCACTATGTACAACGGTCACCCCGCGGCCACGCTCACGGCCGAATCGGGTGCGCAGTCGGGATCGATCGAGCTAGCCGGCCAGGGGATCGTGTCGCGGGGGGTGCTTCTCGACGTCGCCGAGGTCGTTGGGGTCGACGCCCTCCCGGCGGGCTACGCCATCACCGGAGATGAACTCGACGCGGCTGCTGCGGCTCACGGGGTAACGATGGACCCAGGAGACGTCGTCCTCGTCCGCACCGGCTACGGCTCGACCCGGTGGTCACAACGGGGTCGGGTCCCGGTGGTCGAGCGGGCGGAACGGGCCACCGAGGCTGACCCGCTTCCTCACCTGCCGGGACTCTCGGCGGCCTCGCTCCCATGGTTCCGGCACCACGACGTGGCCGTCGTCGGCAGCGACACGGGCACCGAGACCCGCCCGGCTGAGCACGACTGGATCGCTCCTTTCCATGTCGTGGCCATGTGCTCGATTGGCATGTGGATCCTGGACAACTTCGAGCTCGAGGCGCTCGCTGACGCCTGCCGCGAGCTGCACCGCTGGACATTCCTGCTGTCCATCGCACCACTCCGCTTCAAGAACACCACCGGTTCGCCGGTCAACCCCATCGCGGTGTTCTGAGCCGGGCGCGAGCGCCCGCTGGCCGGGGCGGGAACGGCAGTTGGGGGCGGTCCGGGCGAGTGGTTGCCGGTCGCGCTCACCGTCAGGCGCGAACCGAGGACGGTGAATCGAGCTGGACTCTGGCCCCGCCCTGAGACGGCGCCGGGGTCCGAGGTTAAGGCGAGCCACCAGAACTTTCCGTACCGCCCGACCGGGCCGAGCTGGCACCCGGCCTGGACGAGCGTGACGCATTCGAGCCGCGCCGGGGCGGACACGTCGGCAAGGGTGATCATCCATCCGGGTACGAAGACCGACATCGTGCTGGTTGGATGGCCGGCCGGGGTAGTCGCCAGGAGGACCTCATACCCCTGAAGGCGGCTGAGGGTGGCAATGGTCTCACGGGCGTGCTCGGCCACGATCCGGCGGGCGGTGCGCCGCCAGGCCCACCGCGACCTCCAGCTGATTGAAAATGTTGCCATATGATCAGGCTGGACCCTCCTGTTACAGGAGAGTCAAGGCCGAATCAGGTGGGTGGCGCGACCTGGAGAGAACGTTCCCGCGCCGGGGAGCGCGAGCGGGGGTGTTACGGTCGGACCCGGTGTCGACGATCGACATCCGCCACAGCAAGGCCGTCTTGGCCGAGTTGCGCCAGGCGCAACGACGTCGGCGGACCGCTAACTTTGACGCCTTCGAAGCCCTTTACCGCGTTTACATCACCAGCCTGGTGGCGGCGGTGAGCCTGTGGCTGTTGTCGGGGGTGGTGGGCGACAGGCGAGTGAGTCCGACCACGGCGGCCCGCGTCGCTGCGGACGGCCCGCAGCTGGTGGGTTGCGCGGTGGCCCTGGCGCTGGCTGTCGGTCTGCGGACGGGCGGCCGGGGTGGGCCGCTGGTGATCGAGGCGGCCGATGTTCGCCACGTTCTTTTGGCGCCAGTGGACCGGGCAACCGCGCTGCGAGGGCCGGCTTGGCGTCTGCTTCGCTTCGGCGCCGCGTCGGGCGCCGGAGTGGGGGCTGTGATCGGCCTGTTGGCATTTCGGCGGCTGCCAGGCCCGGCGGCGGGGTGGGTGGCGTGCGGGGCCCTGGTCGGACTATTGACCGTCGCCGCTGCCCTTGGCGCAGCCATGGTGGTCGCGGGCCGACGGCTGGGCCGCCTCGTGGCAGGCGCCCTGGCTTTAGGCGTGTTGGGCTGGTCAGCCCTGGATGTGGCCGTCGGGCGGGCCACATCGCCAGCGAGTCTTCTGGGTCAGCTGGCGTTGTGGCCTCTTCGCTGGCGTCCGGGTGCGTTCGGCGGCGCAGCCGTGGCCGCCATCGTGGTGCTGTTGGGCATCGTGGCGGTGGGTGGAACGTCGATCGAAGCATCGGAGCGGCGGGCCCGCCTGGCCGGCCAAATCCGCTTCGCTGCCACCGCGCGGGACTTGCGCACCGTGATCGTTCTGCGCCGCCAGCTGGCCCAGGAGCTACCCCGTCAACGACCCTGGACCGGAGCGACAGGGTGCCGCTCCGGCCCGGCGAGGTCGAGGGGGCGACGGGTTCGCTGGCCGGTCTGGCAGCGGGGCTGGCAAGGCATCCTGCGTTTCCCGGCCAGCCGCCTCGCTCGTATGGCCCTGCTCACGGGCGCCGCCGGGATAGCCGCGGTAGGGGCCTGGCGGGGCAGCACCCCGCTGCTGTTCCTGAGTGGTGTGGCCCTCTACGTGGTCGGATTGGACGCAGTGGAGCCGCTGGCGCAGGAGATCGACCACCCCAGCCTCTTGGCGAGCTACCCGCGACCGGCCGGCGCAGTGGTGGTCCGCCACCTGGCCTCCTCGGCCGCGCTGATGGCCGCTGTGGGCGTCGTCGGCGTCGCCGCCGCCGTGGCCGTGGAAGGCGGCAACTCCACCGCTTTAGCGGTCGCCGCGGTGGTATGGCTGCCGGCGTCGCTGGCCGCCGTGGCAGGAGCGTCGGTCGCCACTGTCCAGGGACCGCCGCCCCTGTTCAGTAGCACCGACAGCCTCATGCCGCCGGAGGTGGCAGGCGCCCGGGCCGTGATACGGACGGTGTGGCCGCCGTTGATCGCCACCGCGGGAGTGGCGCCTATCCTCGCCGGCCGTCATGCCGAGTCCGCCAACGCCGCCGTCAAGCAGGTCGGGGCGGCCGCACTGGCGGCCATTCTGGTCCTAGCCCTCGTGCTGTATTGGGTGCGATACCGCCAGGAGCTGCACGACTACCTCAAACAGCTGCTCGCCCCGGCCCGCCCGGACGCCACACCGTTTGGCCCCTAGCGGGCCGGCCGGTTCGCAGGCGGCCCACTACCGGGCCGCCCACTTCGCAGGCGGCCCACTACCGGGCCGCCCACTTCGCAGGCGGCCCACTAGCGTTGGCCGTCCATGCCAACCAGTGCCCGCCCCCCGGCGCTGACCACGACGGGCCTGACGAAGTCATATGGCGATCTGGTTGCGCTCGAACCGTTGGACCTGGTCGTGCCGCGGGGTCAGCGGCTGGCCCTGATCGGCCACAACGGCTCAGGTAAGACCACTCTGTTGCGGATGGCCGCAGGATTGCTTGAGCCGTCGGGTGGGACCATCAGCGTGGCGGGCGCGCCCGCCGGCTCGCTCGATGCCCGCGCCTCGCTGTCGTATCTACCCGACAACCCGGTCCTGTACGACGACCTTTCGGTCTTCGAGCACATCGATTACACCTGCCGGCTGCACGACGCCGAGGAATGGGAGCAGCGGGCTGTGTCCCTGCTCTCGGACCTCGGCTTGTTGTCACGAGCTGACGATCTCCCATCCCGCTTCTCACGGGGGCTGCGACAAAAGACCGCCATCGTGCTGGCCTTGATCCGCCCCTTCTCGCTGCTGCTCGTGGACGAGCCGTTCATCGGGCTCGACCCCGCCGGTCGCGACGCCTTCGTCTCCCTCATCGAGAGCACTGCCACCGGGGGGGCGGCGGTCGTGATCGCCACCCATCAACTCGACTACGCCGCCACCGCTGACCGCTGCGTCGCTCTCCGGGACGGCCAACTCGTCTACGACGGGCCGCCGGGCCACGCTGACATCCGTTCCCTCGTCGGCTGACCGTCATCAACGGGACAGCGGCCGCGGTTTTCAGTCGCTCGAGTTTCGGGAGCCGCGGCCGCCTGCTCGCCGGCGGTGCAGGCAGCATCGACCTGTGGTTACGGCTCATGCCAGGCCTGCGCCCGGCCTGGATGGCTGGTCTTGATATGGGCAGGGGTTTGTCGCGAAATGGGCAGCTTTCGCGAGTGCTGGCGGCGGCTGTTCGTGACCTACTGAGAGCTGCGGACCGCACCGGGCAGTCCGGGAATCACAAAGGAGTCTGTAAATGCGCCGCATCCTGATCTCACTTTTGAGCCTGTTTGCTGTTGTCGCTGTTTTTCTGAGCACGGGTTCTGTGGCCTTCGCCATGCCGGTCGCCCCCCTGGGCGGCTCTTCTGTCAACGTTACGCCAGCTGTTCACCACTCCAGTGGGCTGGCCCTGTGGCAAGTCGGTCTGATCATTGTCGCCGGCGTGGCTGTGTTGATCGTGGCGGCGTTGGGTGCCCGCTTGCTAAGGGTGTCTCGCCGTCACGCGCCTGCATCTGCGACAAGCTGAATTCCGAGAGCGGTGCAGGAAGGAGCAGGCCCGCCGGGGGATGACAGAGCCTGGATTCCCTCGGCGGCGCCCCAGAGACCGGTCTCTGGGGCCACCGACTCAGAAGTCGGCCACCCTTGGGCCTGTGCTGATGTAGGCAACTTTGCCTATGGGCGCCGGCTGAGTTGTCTCGTACGGTCAACCTGGTCGCCGCTGAGGCGACCGAAGGAAGCGAGGAGCGAGGAAGATGCCCAGGTACCTGGCGGAGCGCACGTTCCCAGATGGTCTCAAGCTCCCGAGCAACGAGGACGGAGTCAGCTAGCCCGATGCCTCTGTTTCCAGGGGCCGAGCCCGGAGAGTCCGGGCCGGCCAGTAGTACGATTGGGTCCGTGGGGCTTCTCGAGCGCGACGGTGTTCTTGAGCAGCTGGATGGGTTGCTGGGCGAGGCGTCATGGCGGCGCGGTCGGCTGGTGCTCCTTCGAGGCGAAGCAGGCGCCGGCAAGACGAGCGTGGTCGATGCCTTCACAACCGGGCGGGAGAGCCGGGTCTTGTTGGGTATGTGCGATCCGGTCCTGCCCCCCGCCCGCTTGCCCCCATCTTCGATATTGCCCTGAAGGTTGGGGGCGTGTTGGAGGCGGCGTTGTCCGATCCGGACCGCCACCGCATCGTGTCCGCTTTCCTCGCTGTCTTACGAGCGGAAGGCGGACCGCGGATCGCGGTTTTCGAGGACGTGCAATGGGCTGACGAGGCCACTTTGGAAGTTCTCCGGGTCGTAGGGCGGCGGGTCGCTCAGCTGCGGGCCCTGGTCATTGCCACATTTCGCCAAGAAGAGGTAGGGCCTGACCACCCGTTGTCAGTGGCCCTCGGTGATATCCCGGCCGCTTCGACGGTCTCGATAGACCTTCCACTGCTGTCGCTCGACGCGGTGCGAGAGCTGGCGGCGGGGACATCGGTCGACGCTGCGTCTCTGCACCGGGCAACGGCGGGAAACCCGTTCTTTGTGACCGAGGTCATCGGTGCTGGGGGAGCCACGGTGCCGTCGACGGTCCGCGATGCAGTGTGGGCACGGGCGAGACGCCTTTCTCCTCAGGGGCTCCAGGTGGTGAGGGCGGCATCGGTGCTTGGCCCGCGCTGCGATAGCGACATTCTGTGCTGTGTCGCCGGCACCGATCCCGCCGGTATCGATGAGTGCGTCGCCCGCGGGGTCTTGCGTCGCGAGAATTCTGTGATCGAGTTTCGCCACGAACTGGCCCGCCGGGCCGTGCTGGAATCTCTGCCGGCGTCGGACCGGGCGGGGCTGCATCAGCGGGCCCTCTCTGCATTGCGCACCCAGTCGCGCTCGACGGATGTCTCGGAGTTGGCCCGTCATGCCAGTGAAGCTGGTGACGCGGCATCCATACTGGAGTTCGGGCCCAGAGCCGGGGCCGCGGCGTCGGCTCTCGGGGCCCACCGGGCGGCCTTTGCTCATTACCAACGCGCCGTCCCCTACGCGGTCGATCTCGCCCTCTTCGAGCGGGCGGGGGTGCTGGCTGGGTACGCTTACGAGTGCGCCTTGACGGACAACCACCACCTGGCTGTGCCCGCCCAGGAAGAGGCCGTTGCCTGCTTGCACGAATGCGGCAATATCAGCGGCGAGGGGCGAGCCATGAGCGACCTCGCCGAGTATCTGTGGTGGCGCGGCGACACGGTTGAGGCCCACCGCACCGCCCAAAGTGCAGTCAAGATGCTCGAGGCCACCCCGGCCGATGCCAGCGTCGCCCGCGCTTACGCCCGCCTGGCGCAGGTGCTGATGATGTCTGGCCAGTATGGGATGGCGCGAGTTTGGGCCGAAAAAGCGCTCACGTTGGCCGAAGGGTTCGGGGCCGAGGGCATAGTCGTACACGTCCTCAACACCCTGGGCGTATGCGAATATTGCCTCGGCGATGACTGTGGGTGGTCGAGGCTGGAAGAGAGCTTGCGGAGAGCCCGGGCCGCTGACCTCGAGGAAGACGTTGTCCGCGCCCTCAACAACCTGATCGCCACAGCCCGCGAGAACCGCCTCTACGACAAGCTCGACGAATACCACAAGCAAGCCGTAGCTTACTTCGAGGATCGCGACCTCGATTCGGGCGAGCGATGCATGACCGGCGACATCGTGGATTCCCTCGCCGATCGGGGCCGATGGATAGAGGCCGCTCGCGAGGCTCAGACCGTGATTGATCGGGGCACGGTCCACGGCCGGGCTCAGAGCCTCGCCACCCTCGGCCGTATCGCCGCCCGCCGGGGCGACACGGCGGAGGCCTGGCGCTGGCTGGACGCCGCCCTCGCCGTCCAGGAACAGTTCGGTGGGGAGGTCGTCTACCCCCTTCGACCCGCCCGGGCTGAGGCGGCGTGGTTGAGCGGTGATTCGCGGGCCGCAGCCCAGGAGATCAAGGCCGGCATCCCGGCAATCAGCGAAGCCACTAACTCGTGGCTGCTAGGCGAGTTCGCCTTCTGGGCTCACCAGGTGGGCGTCGAGTGGGAATGCCCGAAGCGCCCGGCGGAGCCGTACGCCTTCTATCTGGACGGCTTTCCCGAGAAGGCCGCTCAAGCATGGGCTGAGCTGGGTTGCCCCTACGACGAGGCTCAAGCGCTGGTCGCCAGCCCCGACGAGCTAAAGGTGCGCCGCGCCCTTACCATCTTCCAAACTCTGGGAGCCGAGCCGGCGGCCAGACTGGTCGCCGATCGACTACGCGAAATGGGTGCTACTCGCATCGCACGCGGTCCGAGCTCGGCGACGCGGGCGAACCCAAGCGGGCTCAGTGAGCGGGAGATGGAAGTGCTCGCACTGCTGGCGGACGGGCTTCGCAACTCTGAGATCGCCAGCCACCTGGTGGTCTCCACCCGGACAGTCGACCACCACGTATCGGCGATCTTGGCCAAGCTCGGCGTGCGCAGCCGCTTCGAGGCCGCCCAGAAAGCGAATGCTTTAGGCATCGCCAAGTGAGCTCCTCTCCGACCAGATGATCGGAGGCGGTAACCACATTGAGCACTCTGGCAGGAATGTCGGTCTTCTCCGCCACCAGCCGGGCCAGACGGGTTGCATTGAAAGGCGTGTCAGGAGCCGGCTTGAGCTTCGCTTATCCGAAGCAACGGCTCGAATGACGCCACGGAATACGGCCGTTGACACTGGTGTCGCGGCAGCGCGAATATCTCTCCGTTTCTGTGCCCCGAAGACAACCACCGCCAGTGGCCTTGGGAGACACTAGCGGCGGCGGGTCCCACTATCAGTGTCCAGAGCGGAAAGAGGTGGGGAAGGAGTTTCGCCATGGCTGGAAGTAGTAGTTCAATTCTTCGGGGCCGTCACCGGCTACGGCACTTCGTCGGGGGTATTGCGGTCGCCGCGCTGGTCGGCGTGCCCCTGGTCGCGGTCGCACCGGCGAACGCCGCTCAGAGGGCGGGGACGAGCGTTGCGCCTTCCACGCCGTGGGTCGCCACCTGGTCCGCAGGGGCAACCGTTGGCGGGTCCCTCGGCCTTCCCGGCCTTTCCTGCCCGGCCGGAGCGACTGGGGTTACAAACCAGACGGTACGCGACATTGTCTACCCCAGCGAGGGCGGCAACAGCCTACGGGTCCGCTTGTCCAATAGCTTCGGCAGCACGCGCCTCTTGTGGTCGGGCGGGCTTCAGTGGCCGTGGACGAGCAGGGTGCCATGACGCTCCCGGGCACCATGCGTGGCCTCACCTTCGGGGGCAAGGCCTCGGTGACCATCCCGACCGGGGCCGAAGTGCTGAGCGACCCGGTCACCCTGGCCGTGAACGCCGGGGAGGACCTGGCCGTGAGCGTCTACCTGCCCGACGCCACCGGGCCGGCCACCCAGCACCTCACCGCCATACAAACCAACTACGTTTCCACGGCAGGTGACAGCGCGCTGTCAAACTCCGCCGCCTCCTACACCACCTCCATGACCTGCTGGCTGTTCGTGGACCGGGTAGACGTGGTGCCGTCGGCTGCCGTCCCCGGCACGGTAGTGGCTTTTGGCGATTCGATCACCGACGGGTACCAATCGAACCTCAACGCCAACGACCGTTGGCCGAACTACCTCGGCCGGCGCCTCAACGCCCTTCCGGGGCGGACGCTCTCAGTCGTTGACGAGGGGATCTCCGGCGACCAGGTTTTGCAGGATTCCGGGATCTTTGGGGTGAGCGCGCTGGCCCGACTGGATCGAGACGTCCTGTCGCAGCCCAACCTGCGTGACGTGATCCTGCTGGAGGGCATCAACGACATCGGGTCCGGTAACGCCACCGCGCCCGAGCTCATCGCCGGTTACAAGCAGATCATCGCCCAGGTCCACTCCGTCGGCGCCAGGATCTTCGGTGCCACCCTGACGCCGTTCAAGGGCGCCGCGCCGGGATACTGGACCCCCGCCCACCAGAAGGTCTGGAACCAGGTCAACAGCTGGATCCGCACGAGTGGGGCCTTCGACGGGGTCTTCGACTTCGCCCAAGCGGTCGCCAACCCCAGCAACCCTCTGGTCATGAACCCGGCATTCGACAGCGGTGACCACCTCCACCCCAATGACGCCGGCTACCAGGCGATGGCCAACGTCGTCAACCTCTCAGAGCTGCTGCAGCCGTAGCTCCGTCACCTCCACCTCCTTCTAGAGGACGAGAGCCAGTTGTTCGAGACGACGGGTGAGCCCGTCGGCGTCGGTGAAGTGATGGACGACGAACCCGGTCCGGCCTGCCTGTTTGATGTTTTCGGCATTGTCATCGATGTACAGGGTTGATGAGGGCGTCAGTCTGAAGCGTCGCCCGAGCAGTTCGAAGAAGCGGGGGTCAGGTTTGAGGAGCCCGACATCGGCGGAGACCAGCTCGCCGTCGAACCATTCGAGAAATGGGAACAACAACTTGGCAAGCTTCCAGTTGTCGGAGCCCCAGTTGGTGGCCGCGTAGATCGGTGTCCGGGTGTCGGATGCCCGTAGGGCGGCGAAGACTTCGACGCTGCCGGGCACGGGCCCTTTCCACATTTCAACAAAGCGGTCTGCCCAGGCTCGGATTTCGTCGGCCCATTCCGGGTGCTCCGCCGCCAGCGCCGGGACGGAAGTGCTGAAGGGTACACCGAGGTCGTGCTGGCGATGCCAGGCGGGCGTGCACACCTGGCTGAGAAACGTCTCCATCCAGTCGGCGTCGTGGAAGATTTTGCGGTAGAGGTGGCGCGGGTCCCAGTCGACCAGGACGCCGCCTACGTCGAAGACAATGGCATCGATCGATCCAGGTTCCCGCAACTCCGTCACCCTCATCAGCCGGGCGTTGCTCCCGGAGTCATGGGGCGTCGGCCCTCCGGGACCCACGTTCACCATGGCGCCATCCACTCAAATCTATCATGGCAGCTGTGTGTTCACACATTCATTCTGTTACGTTGACGGTCGTGGACGGAACCGGCCGTCGCCGCCAGATCGTCGAAGGCTCGACCGAGCCCAAGGAAGTCCAGGCGGCGACCTTGGCCACGCACGGCGCGGCTCGGAGATGACCGTTCGTCAGGACCTCGAGAAGCAAGGGCCTCGGCCCCCATGAGTGAGGTCGCCGGAGCCGAGGGACCGGGGTCGACTTCGCATCGAAGACTACGCCCTGTTGGGTGACACCCATACCGCCGCGCTGGTCGGTGCCAACGGGTCGATCGACTGGCTCTGTTTCCCCCGCTTTGATTCGGGAGCCTGCTTCGCGGCGCTATTGGGTGGTGAGAAGAACGGGTACTGGCAGATCGCTCCTGTCGGCGGCTATCACCGGGTCAGCCGCCGCTACCGGGGCGAGACCCTCGTGCTCGAGACCGAGTTCCACACCGCAGAGGGCACCGTTCGGGTGGTGGACTGCATGCCCCGTCGCTCTGATCACGCCAGCGTCGTCCGGGTGATCGAGGGGGTGTCGGGCCGGGTAGCGATGCGCATGGACCTGGTGGTGCGTTTCGATTATGGCTGGATCGTGCCGTGGATGCGCAGGGTGGGAGAACACCTCCACGGCATCGCCGGGCCCGACTTCGTGTGTTTGGCGAGCCCGGTCGAGACCCGCTCGGAGAACTTCCGCACTATCGCCGAGTTCAGCGTAGGCCCTGGCGATGAAGTTCCCTTCGTGTTCTCATGGCAGTCGCAGTACGGAGACGGTGTCTGCGGCGGTGACGCAGCCAACCAGGTGGCCGAGACCGAAGCTTGGTGGAGGACCTGGAGCGAGCGGTGCGCCTATCGCGGACCGTGGCGCGACGCGGTGGTGCGCTCACTGATCACCTTGAAGGCGCTCATCTACGAGCCGACCGGCGCCATCGTGGCCGCGGCCACGACCTCGCTTCCGGAACGGGTCGGCGGCTCGCGCAATTGGGATTACCGCTACTGCTGGCTGCGCGACGCCACGTTCAGCCTCGATGCCCTCATTCGAGCCGGATACCCCGAGGAAGCCGCGGCCTGGCGCGACTGGCTGCTGAGGGTCGTGGCTGGTGATCCGGCCCAACTCCAGATCGTGTACGGGCCCGCAGGAGAGCGCCGCCTCACCGAGCTCCAGCTTGATTGGTTGGACGGTTACGAAGGATCACGCCCGGTCCGAGTCGGCAATGCCGCATCGGCGCAGGTTCAACTGGATGTCTACGGCGAGGTCCTGGACGCTCTCCAGCGCGCCCGGCATGCGGGCATGCCCCCGAACCCGTCGGCGTGGCCGCTGCTGCGTGCTCTCATCGACCACGTCGAGGTCAACTGGCACCAGCCCGACCAGGGCATATGGGAAGTGCGCTCCGGTCCACGACACTTCACCCACTCCAAAGTCATGGCCTGGGTGTGCGTTGACCGGGCCATTCGGGCCGTGGAACGCTTCGGGCGCGAGGGCCCCGTCGACCGGTGGCGAAAGCTCAGAACCGACATCCACGACGACATCTGCCGGCGAGGGACCGATCCCGGGCGCGGCTGCTTCGTTCGGGCCTACGGATCGAGCGAACTCGACGCCAGCCTGCTCCTCCTTCCGATCGTGGGGTTCTTGCCGCCTGATGACCAGCGCGTCGTCCGCACCATTGAGGCCGTGCAAAGCGATCTGTCCGACGACGGCTTGCTTCGTCGCTACCGCACCGATAGCGAGGGGAATGCCGACGGTCTGCCCGGTGACGAGGGGGTCTTCCTCGCCTGCAGCTTCTGGCTGGTTGACGCCCTCGCCCTCCTGGGACAGCGTGACCAGGCAGCCCGCCTCTACCAGCGCCTGCTCGGCTTGCGAAACGACGTCGGATTGCTGTCGGAAGAGTACGACCCGGGCCACGATCGCCTGGTAGGCAACTTCCCCCAGGCCTTCTCCCACGTCGGCTTGGTGAACTCCGCCTTCAACCTGGCCGCCCAGGCGGACGTCGCTCGGTGCTGAGATCACAAAGTTCAAACCAAGCGCCCGGCTCCCGCGCCCGGCGGTCTGCGCGTCACCCGCCAGGGAATTGGATGGGTCGGGGGGGATCACCCGCGCAGGTAGTCGCGGGTTTCGTGCATGAGCTTCCGGGCCCAGTCCACATGGGCACCGACCAGCCTCCCGTCTCGCTTGAGGACATCGCCTTCGACGATCACCGTCTCGACATCGGCTGGTCCGGCCCCGAGCACCAGGACCGCTACCGGATCGCCGAATCCATCCAGATGGGGAGAGCGCATGTCGATGATGGCGATGTCAGCCTGTTTGCCTGGGGTGAGGCTGCCAACCTGGTCGTCAAGATTCCAAACGCGCGCCCCGTCGAGGGTCGCCAGTCGCAGCATGTCCCGCGGGTGTAAGTCGACAGTCGGGACCTGCTCTCCCCGGGCCAGGGCCGGGGCGTTGGTCCGGGAACGTTCCGCTGCGAGCGCCAGGCGCATTTCGGAGAAAAGGTCGGTCCCGGCCGAGCAGATGGTGTCCACCCCCAAACCCGAAAGGATTCCCCGTTGGAGGGCGGGGCCAGTCCCCGGGAAGGTCCCGAACTGCATCAGCATGTCGGTGGACGGGGTGATCGACAACGTCCCCTGGCTGGCCGCGATCAGGTCGAGTTCCTCTTCTGTGAGCATGTTCCCGTGGGCGTAGTTCACATCGGCGCCGAGCAATCCATCACGCTGAAGGGTGGTCACCGCGCCGAAGGTGCCGGCCATACCCACATGCAGTGAGATAGGAAGCCCGAGGTCGCGGGCGAACGCGAAGTCTTCGGCGTTACGTTCCGGAGTGGTGAAGCACGGCCCGCGTAGTGCCATGCCCATCCGCAGTCGCCCATTGCTCCCGGACGAAAATTGCTCGTGGCGCAAACGGCGAGCGTCCAGGGGGTGCGGGGGGTTCGGATCGTCGCTGGCCGGTCCGGGACCGCCGTAGAGGAAGTAGCCCCGGATCCCGGACTCTTGTAGGCCGCGTAGGTCGGCATCGGCATGTGCCGCGGTCTGGAGGTTGTGAGCCCAGTCGGCGATCGTGGTGATCCCTGCGTCCAGGGCTTGCAGGGCGCCCCATAGGGTCCCGGCGTAGACATCATTTGCCCTGTGCCTGGGGGCGATCCCGGTCAGCACGGCCGGCCCGTAGCCGGCCCCTGTTATCTGGGGGGTGAACCCGCCGATCGCTCCTTGCCAGACGTGGCGGTGGGTATCGACGAGGCCCGGAATGACGAGTCGACCCCTGGCCTCGATTACTTCGGCCTTGGGAGCGGACGTTTCGAGTCCGGGTCGGACCTCGACGATAACCCCGTCACGAACGAGGACGTCACTGTCGGGCTGGTCGCCCAGGGCGGGATCCATGGTGACGACGTGGCCACCTCTGATGAGGAGTTCGTTGGGCATGGTGGTTGACCGGCCTTTCTTGGCAATTGAGGGGAACGTTTACGGATTCGGGAGCTCCACCCCGGTGAGCTCGGCACAGTTGGCGAGCAGCCTGTCTTGAACCTCGACTGAGCGGGCGGCCGGATGAACGGCGCGTGGCTGCTGGTGGTAGAAGTAACCACCGGTGACGGTTGCTGCGGGGTCGTCGCTGACCGCGAGCCAAACCTGGGTCACCGCGGCCAAGGAGAGATCGTCGGGGGCGCCGGGTCCTCCCATCCTGGTCGGCACCCAGCCCGGCTCGAGGGCGTTGGAGAGCACGGCGGGCCAGCGGCGGGCGACGGCGAAAGCCAGCACGACGTCGAAGAGCTTGCTGTCTGCGTAGGCCTGGGCTCCGTTCCAGCCGCGGCGGGTCCATTGGAGGTCGTCGAGGTCAGGGTGGCCACCTTTGTGCATGCCCGAGCTGAGATACACCAGCCGGCCAGGCGGAGTGATCAGGGCAGTCAGCAGATACGGGGCTAAGACGTTGACGGCGAAGAGGTGCGAGAGTCCGTCGGCGGTCTCGACGCGCCGGGGCTCGCGGTAGCCGACGCCGGCATTGTGGATCACGGCGTCATATCGTCCGAGCGCGTTGGCCTGGTCGGCGACCTGGCGGGTCCCCTCGATGCTGGCCAGGTCGCCGACGACGACCTGCTCGGACGTCGAGAGCGCCCGACGGGCGTCAGCGGCCCGCTGCTCGTTGCGCGCGTGCAGGGTGACGGCGTGGCCTATGTGGGCGAGCAGTTCAGCCGCCATCAACCCGAGTCCATCGCTCGAGCCGGTGATCAGTACTCGTGCCATCTTCCCTCCAGGGTGGGATCGGTTTGCTGGAATCATCGTCGGCCTCGGTGACGCCGGAGGTGGTGGAGCGGAGGGACGCAGGTCCGCTCGGGCTCCCGGCGGTTTCGAGATCGACGATGTAATGGGGCCGTCCGCATTGTCCAGGTGGGTGTTTTTCGCTCGTCGGGTGGTCTCAGGGTTCCGGGGTCGATGTTCGATCCGCTGTGCTCGTATTCGCACCGGGGGGACCCCCCTGGCACCTCCCCTGATTTGCGCCGTGGGGGTTGTCCGGGGCGATGTAAAGGCCGGCCGCGGCCGTCCGGGTCGGCCCTCGGCCGATCTGCGGCGGCGCGACGTAGGGTGGGTTGGTGATCTCGGCCCAGGGCGTGCACGATGATCTGCTGGTTGAGCGCGATCGAGAGTTGGAGCGGATCGGGCGGTGCCTGCAGCGGGCGCGGCAAGGCCGTGGAGGAGCGCTGGTGGTGGAGGGGCCGGCCGGGATCGGCAAGACCGTGTTGTTGGCGGTCGCCCGGGGTGCCGCCGAGGGAGAGGGTTTCCGGGTACTGCGGGCGCGCGGGGCTGAGCTGGAGCGCGAGTTCGCGTTCGGGGTGGTGCGCCAGCTGGTCGAGCCGGTGGTGGCGGCGGCGTCGGAGGAGGAACGGGTCCAGCTGTTGGAGGGGCCGCCCGGGGTGGCGGCCCGGCTGTTGGGTCTTCCTGGTCTGCCTGCCGGGATGGCTGCGGGTGCGCCGATCACCCCGGACCCTTCGTTCGCGGTGCTACACGGGCTGTACTGGTTGTGCGCCAACCTGACGGCGCAACACCCTTTGGCGTTGGTGGTGGACGACGTCCATTGGGCTGACGGTGCGTCGCTTCGCTTTCTGGCTTTTTTGCTGCCCCGCCTGGAGGAACTGCACGCCGCAGTGCTGCTCGGAGCTCGGCCGGCTGAGGCCGGAGAGAGTCGGGAGCTGTTGGCTGCCCTGACGATGGATCCGGCGACCGACGTGGTCACGGTGGGTCCCCTCAGCCCAAAGGGGGTGGCCACGCTGTTGGCGGTCGCCCTGGGTGTCGAGCCCGAACTTGAGTTCGCGGCCGCCTGCTGGGAGGCGACCGGCGGTACGCCATTTCTGGTCCGCACCCTGGTCGAGGCGCTCCGAGAGGAGCGGATCGTGCCGATCACCGCATCGGCAGGCAAAGTACAGGATGTCGCCACCGCCAATTTGAGCCGCTGGGCGATGCTGCGTCTCGTGCGGCTGGGTCCTGACGCGTCACGCCTGGCCCGGGCGGTGGCCGTTCTGGAGCGCGCCGAGATGGAGCAGGCGGCCCAGCTGGCCGAGCTCGAACCCCCCGACGCAGCGCGGGCCGCCGACCTGCTGGTGGGGGCGGGCGTTCTGGACGAGGCTCCGCTTGGTTTCGTCCATCCACTCTTGCGCGCCGCCGTCTATCGTGACATGGCGGCGGCCGACCGGGTAGAAGCGCACCGGCGCGCCGCCAGGCTGCTGGCCGAAGCACAAGCCAACCCGGCCCGTGTCGCCGAGCACCTGCTGGCCACCGCTCCGAAAGGCGACGACTGGACGGTCAAACAGCTACGGGCGGCCGCCTGGGAGGCAACGGCGCGGGGTGCGCCGGAGTCAGCGGTTGCCTACCTACGCCGGGCCTGGTCCGAGCCACCATCGCCTGAGGCGGGGACGGGCCTGTTGCTCGAGCTCGGTCTGGCCGAGTTCAGCGCCGGCCAGCCGGGCTGGGACGACGAGCTGGCCGAGTCGGTGAAGTCGGCCGGTGACGACACGACCCGTATCGCGGCTGCGCTGCTGTTCGCGAATGCGCTGCGTTGGCATGAGCGGGCTGCCGAGGCGATAGAGGTGTGCGACCGCGTCGCCGCCAGCCTCGACGGCAGCCACGCGGAAGGCCGTTTGACGTTGGAGGCCATGGCAGTCGCCTGCGGGGTGGGTGATGCCGCCACCGCACCGTTGATAGCCGAGCGAGCCGGTGCACTGCTCGTGTGGGCCAAGGAGCGGGCGATCCCGCGCCAGTGTGTGGCGGCGGCCGCCTACGTGGGCGCGCTGGCCAACCAGCCGGCCGGCCAGGTGACCGAGCTCGTGCTCCGGGCCATCACCGCGGGCACGGGAGCACTGCCCGAGCCAGGCGATCCGCCCTGGTTGCCCGGTGGTGCGTTCCGACACCCGAGCGCCGTGGTAACGCTGCTCTGGGCCGAGCGCTACGACGTCGCCCAGGCCCTGGCCGACACCGCCGTGGCCGAGGCCCAGGCTTCGGCCAACGGGATGATCCTTCCCGCCGTGCTAGCCCAGCGGGCCTGGCTCGCCTGCCGGCGCGGCGATCTCACCGCGGCCGAGGCCGACGCGCGAGCCCTGCTCGACGCGCCGGGCCCGTCCGCGCCGCCGCTATTGCGCAACCGGGCCGCCACCGTACTCGTCGACGTGCTGGTTGAGCGGGGCTCCCTCGACGAGGCCGAGCGGACTCTTGAGCCCCTGGCGGTGGACCTCCCCGGCACGTCGCAGACCCCGGCGATACTGCGCCACGCTCGGGGGCGCCTTCGGTTCGCCCAACGTCGCTTTGGTGAGGCACTCGACGACCTGGTGGCGGCCGGTGAGATCGCCACCGGCGGCCTCGCAGGGAGCCCGTGCTACCTGTCGTGGCGCTCCGAAGCCGCCCTGGCCGCTCTGGCCCTCGGTGAACCCGACAGGGCCCGACGCCTTAGCGACGAGGAGCTCGAACTAGCGCGGGCCTTCGGCGCCCAGCGCGCCCTCGGCGTGGCGCTGCGGGCCGCCGGGCTGGTAGCCGGCGGGCATCGCGGCGAGGCCCTGCTCCGCGAGGCGATCGAAGTGCTCGCCGGCCCCGATACCCGCCTCGAACAAGCCCGTGCCCTGGCCGACCTTGGCGCCCATCTCCGTCGCAGCAACCACCGGGTCGAGGCCCGCCTAGTTCTGCGCGAAGCGGTCGATACCGCCCACCACCTCGGCGCGGAGGCGCTGGCCCTACGGGCTGAGGCCGAGCTGCGCGCTACCGGGGCCAGGCCGCGCCGGGTGCTGCTTACCGGGCTCGAAGCGCTCACTGCCAGCGAGCGTCGCATCGCCGAACTGGCCGCTGAAGGGCTTACCAACCGCGAAATCGCCCAAACCCTGTTCGTCACGGCGCGCACGGTCGAGGGCCACCTCACCCATGTGTTCTACAAGCTCGACGTCAAGGCCCGCACCGCGCTACCCGCCGCTCTCGCCGCCCCCACGAACGCACTCCGCCGCTAACCCACTGACGGGCCTGCCCGATTCGGACCGCCGGACGGAATCGAGCCCTCGGGAGGTGGCGCCAACACGCAGGCGCCAAGGTCAAGGAGTGTCGCACACCTGACATGTCCGCACAGACCAGCGACCAGCGACGCCTTCAAGGGTCACGTCCACCCTTCGCCCGCGGGGCGGACTGCAGTTGGGAGGGCGCCGCCCGGCGCCAGCGCCCACTTTTTGGCCAATTCTGCCACCTTTGGAGCGCTAGCCGCGTGTCGCGTGGTTTCGCTCCAAAGGTGGAAAAGAGTCCCAAAAGTGAGCCGCCACGCGGGCAGGTGACCGGCCTGGCGCTTTGCCCGCCTGCCTGCCTGATCACCCGCCCGGCCCGCAACTCCCTTGCTCGTGGTCCCGGCCTACCCGATCCGCTCCGCCCCTCCGCGCGCCCACCTCCTTCACTGTTGCACCGCGCCCTTTAGTTGGGCACTTTTTGCAATAGGAAAGGATAAATCGGGGCTCTTAGGGCACGAATTGCAACAGAGACGGGGTGCCCGGGGCGGGCACGGTGGCGGATGAAAGAGGCGGTCACCTCTGGCCCGCCGCCTAACACTCACCACTCTTTCCTTACAGTTGATTATGACTTGGCGGCCACACCGGCGTGATGAAATGCGGAGGAGTCCTGCCGGACCCGAGGCTGTTTTCATCGAGGCCCGCACCGCGCTACCCGCCGCTCTGGCGTCGGCCCCCACGAACGCTGTCCGCGGGTAACCCGCTGACGGGCCCGCCGCCCAAAAGTACGGGGTCGGCGGGGCACGGGGCCCGATTCGGACAGCTGGAACGAATCGGGCCCGGTTGGGAGGTGGCCGGCCCGCAGGCGCATAAGGTCAAGGAGTGTCGCATACGTGACTGGGATGGGAAGCCAGCATCCGACATGTCCGCACGGACACCGACAGGCGACGCCAGGCGCGTCGCAGAAGGGAGAACTATGCGTGCCGTGGTCGTCAATGAGTATGGCGGGACGCCGGCGGTGGCCGAGGTACCGACGCCCCAGCCCGGACCGGGCCAGGTACTGATCCAGCTGAGAGTGGCGGGCATGAACCCAATGGATCGCACGCTTGCCAGCGGCGACTGGCGCCCGATGCCCGCGACGTTTCCCATGGTGCTGGGCGCCGACGGGGCTGGTGCCGTCGAACGCGTCGGCGAGGGAGCGACTCGGTTTTCCGCCGGCCAGACCGTCTTCGGGCAACTGCTGATAGCCCCGCTCGGATCGGCCGGGACCTACGCCGAGTATGTGGCAGTCACCGAGGACGCCCCGCTGGCGCTGGTGCCGGACGGCCTGGACTTAGTGGTTGCGGCGGCCCTTCCCACGGCCGGGATGGCTGGGCTCGCTCTGGTCGAGATGCTGGGTCCGCTCGCTGGCAAGACCGTGTTGATCGTCGGGGCCGGGGGTGGTGTCGGCACCTTCGCTACCCAGTTCGCGGTGGACGCCGGCGCCCAGGTCATCGCCAACGTGCGCCAGGCCGCCGCGGGTCGGATGCGCAGCTATGGCGCCGCCGAAACCGTCGATCACACCATCACGCCGCTGGCGGACGCCGTTCGCAGGGCCCACCCTGACGGTATCGATGTTCTTCTGGACCTGGTCAGCGACCGGGACGGATTCGCCAATCTCGCCGGGCTGGTCCGCCGGGACGGCACCGCGGTCACGACCGGCTACGTGGCTGACACAGGCGCCCTCCAGTCCGCGGGTATCACCGGGATCAACTTCGCGCTGCAGCCCTCCAGCGAACTTCTTGACCGGCTCGCCGGTGCCCTGGTGGCAGGGCGAATTGTGGCTCCACCGATCACCCGGATATCGCTCGACGAGGCGCCCGCGGTCGTGAGTGGGGCTAACGACCGGCCGGTTGAAGGAAAGACTGTTATCACCCTGTGACGGCTGGCCTCACCGAGGCTGGTCCTCCGCCGGGGATGTAGTCACGGCCCTCCAGATTCAAGTCGCCCGGGAAGCCGGAGCTCTCACCCTGGTCCCGCTCGGCCTGACACGACATGACCCGACCCGAGACTATGGGTTTCGGGGATGCCAGTCCCAACCGAGTAGTGCACGATCGGATGGAGCGAACAACTAAGTGTTGGTCGCCGAAGCTCGACCGGAGAAGGAGATAGATGGAGAGCCCGATCGAGGTGGTGCGCCGGTTCTGCGCGGCGTGGTCCGACGACATGGGAGCAAATGACCTGGCCGCGTTCTTTACCGACGACGCCGTCTATCGCAACATGCCGCTTCCGCCCGTCACCGGCAGGGAAAACATCGCCGACAACATCGCCTCGTATATCCGTCCTGGCCCGCCAGGCATCGAGGGTATCGAATTCCGCGTCATCAATATCGCGGCCGATGGTCCGGTTGTGATGACCGAGCGAGTCGACGTGTTCAAGCTGTCCGACAGGTCGTTCGCGCTCCCGGTGATGGGGACATTTGAGCTTCGAGACGGCAAGATCAACGCCTGGCGGGACTACTTCGACCTCAACCAGTTCACCGGCGAAATGGGTGACCACCCACTGCAGGTTGACCGTTGAAGAAAGCGTAGGGCGCGCGTTATCCAGCGGGCTTTCGCCCGAGGGTCCCGCGGAGGACGACCTCCGTCGACGACCGCCGCGCCGCCGAGCCGGGACTCCTTCAGGAGGGATCGCCCCCGAGCATTTGCAGCACGAAAGGACACGGCTATGAAAAGGTGGCTGATTACGGGAGCGTCTTCGGGATTCGGGCGTCTCCTGGCAGAGCGAGTGGCTACCGACGGTGATCACGTCATTGCCGTCGCCCGGCGAGAAGACCGACTCCAGGAGCTGGCCGCTGATCACGACTCCGTTACACCGCTGGTGGTTGACCTCACCGCACCAGGCGTGGAACAGCGGCTTGGAACAGCTATAGCCGCTGCCGGCGGGCTGGACATTCTGGTTAACGATGCTGGATACGGGCTCTTCTCGCCTGTGGAGCAGACGCCAGACAGCGAGGCTCGTGCCGTGTTCGAAACGAACTTTTTTGCTCCCCTGGCGGTCCTGAGAGCGGCACTGCCAAGTTTGCGAAAGAATCGCGGCAGGGTCCTACAGCTCTCGTCTATGCTCGGCGAAGTTGCCTGGCTAGGTTCGGGTGTGTACTCCGCCAGTAAGGCTGCAATCGAGCTCGTAATGGAAGGACTCGCCCTCGAGCTTGCTCCCCTCGGTGTCAATGTGACGATTGTGGTACCGGGGATTTTTGCCACAGATTTTGCGGCCACCTCCCACCGCGTGCAACCCGATGAAACGTACGCGCCAACGGTTGGAGCGTTCTTCAGAAAGTTCGCAGCCCAACCGCGAGAAGCTTTCGGAGAGCCATCCAGCGTCGTAGAAGCCATCCTCACTGCCGTCGCCGCGGAGGAACCACCCCTGCGGATCGCCGTCGGAAGGGATGCAGTTCAGGATATTCGCGCCTCGCTGACCTCTCGACTCTCCGAGCTGGAGCGTTGGGGCAGTAATGTGAATGGCAAGAGTTGAGGCCACAACCGCACAGGCGGGAGAGGCCCCGAATCGAACCGCGCCCGCCCAGCTCGCTTTGTGCGAGGGCGCTCCTGACCGCGTTTCTACTGCTCGGGATCGTAAGAATCGTCCCCTTCGAGAGAGGAGGTGCGCCGATCCCGCTAGCGTGGCTGTGGTGGCGGAGTGCTTGGGGAGCCCTCCGGCGTCGGTCCGCACTGGACTATGGATTTCATGGATGCGACCGTCATCGGCTAGCTCCATGATCGTGAGGACGACGGCAGATAGCCGTCACCAGTCCGGGGAGGATTGTTCATGCCGAGGGCGGCCCCACGTTTGTGAAACTCGGGCCAGTCCTCTCTACCCGCCCGGATCTGCTTCCTGCGGACTTTCAGGCCGAGCTGGCGAAGCTCCAGGACAACGCCATCCGGGTGGCATCTGAGGTCATCGAAGAGCCCGTCAGCAGCGAACTCGGCGTCCCCACCAGCGAGCTTTTCGCTCGCTTCGATCCCGAGCCGCTGGCGGCCGCGTCAATCGGGCAAGTAGGCGACGGTCTCTTATGACCATGGTTTCCGACACCTGCGGGGCCGCTGATCCGATCTTGTGTCCCTGCCGCGCCACCGACTTCAATGGCCGGGCACGAGCGGTCAACGTGCTGCCGGGTGTGAAGGAGAAGCGTCGTGGCTTACCAACCGATCGAGAGCTACGGTCTCATTGGGGACATGCGGACCGCAGTGTTGGTGGGAATGAGCGGGTCGATCGACTGGCTGTGTTTTCCGTATTTCGACTCGCCCAGTGTCTTTGCCGCCATCCTCGACGACGAGACTGGCGGCAGGTTCGTTATCGCCCCAACCGAGGAGGAGTTTCGGTGTAAGCAACTCTACTTTTCCGACAGCAACGTTCTGGTGACCCGGTTCTTCATGGACTCCGGGGTGGCCGAGATCGCCGACTTCATGCCGGTCGGCCCGGCCGCGGAGCGTTACGGACGAAGGTGCGTGGTTCGCCACGTGCGGAGCATCCGCGGCACCGTGACACTGCGGATGCGATGTGCTCCCGCCTTCGATTTTTCCCGGGTGCCACACCGGGCTGAAGCGGCGCCCGGTGGGGTCTGGTTTCGATCCTCCCTCCTCGATTTGGCGTTGGGGGGCGATGTCCCGGTCCGGATCGACAACGGCGCGGCGACAAGCGACTTCAGCCTGAACGAGGGCGAAGAGGCCTCATTCCTGTTCGGAGAAGCCGCCCCGAACACCGCCGACCTGCGCTGCCCTTCCGATCTCCTGCACGAACTGCTCACCGGCACCATCGACTACTGGCACCAATGGCTGTCCAGGTGCACCTACCACGGTCGTTGGCGCGAGATCGTGCAGCGCTCGGCTCTCGCTCTCAAGCTGCTGACCTTCGATCCCACCGGAGCCATCGTGGCCGCGCCCAGCTGTTCGCTGCCCGAGGAGGTAGGTGGAAGCCGCAATTGGGACTACCGGTACACCTGGCTGCGAGACTCCGCCTTCACGCTCTACGCTCTGCTGCGCATCGGCTTCACCGAAGAGGCGGCAGCCTTCATCAAGTTCCGCGCCTCCCAATGCCACGACCTCAACCCTGACGGGTCCCTCCCAATCATGTACGGCATCGACGGACGACGTGTACTCGACGAGGAAGAGCTCGATCATCTCGACGGCTACCGCGGATCGCGCCCGGTCCGGGTCGGCAACAACGCGGAGGAGCAGTTGCAGCTCGACATCTACGGCGAGCTCATGGATGCGGTTTATCTGTACAACAAGCACGCCGCGCCCATATCCTTCGACGTCTGGACCTCACTCCGCCGCCTGGTGGACTGGGTCTGCGACAACTGGCGACGCCCCGATGAGAGCATCTGGGAGACCCGCGGCGGCCAACAGCAGTGGGTCTACTCGAAAGTGATGTGCTGGGTCGCCATCGACCGGGCCCTGCGCATCGCCGACAAGCGCTCCTTCCCTGCAGATCGGCATCGGTGGCAACAGGTTCGAGATCAAATATACGAGGAAATCATGGCTCGAGGGTGGAGCGAGAAGCACCAGGCCTTCATGCAGACCTACGACAGCGACACCCTGGATGCCAACGTTCTCATCATGCCGCTCGTCTTCTTCATGGCACCCAGCGACCCGAGGATGCTCGCAACCATTCGTGCCATCAACCGACCACCTGACCAAGGGGGTCTGGTAGCCAACAGTCTGGTATATCGCTACAACAGACTCGCCAGCCCCGACGGACTTACCGGCGACGAAGGCACGTTCAACATCTGCACCTTCTGGCTCGTCGAAGCGCTTACCCGGGCCGGCCGGGAGGACAGATCCCTCCTGGACGACGCCCGGTTCATGTTCGAAAGCATGCTCGGATATGCCAACCACCTGGGCTTGTTCGCTGAGGAGACCTCGAGGACCGGCGAAGCCCGCGGCAACTTTCCGCAGGCGCTCACCCATCTGGCCCTCATCAGCGCCGCCGTCAACCTTGATCGGGCTCTCGGCCCCGGATAATGACGACCGGGGCCGCCGGTCCCCAGGGTGTCGGACGGGTCCAACCTCACCAGGATTCGCTAACGCAACGGTCGAAAGAACCGCCTGATCACGCTGGCGAGGATCTCCGGCTCCGCGACCGCTGGAAAGTGTCCCCCGACCGGATGCTGGGACCAGTCGGTGATGTTGTACATCTGTTCGGCGAGCTCACGTGGCGGCTTGGGGAACGGTACGCGCTCGCCACCGAAGACGGTGACTGACGTGGGCACCGGGGAGGGATCGCCGACCGGCAGGGCGCCGTCGCCATGCTGGTAGGCCCAGTACGGCAAAAGGGACGTTGCGATGGTGTTGGTCGCCCAGTACAGGGTTAGCGTGGACAGCAGAAGGTCCCGGTCAAACGCGGGGACTCCGGCGGCCCGCTCGCTGCTCCAGGCCACGACCTTCTCGCCGATCCACGCTGCGAGGCCCAGGGGACTGTCAGCGAGGGCGGCGGCCAGCGTCGCGGGCTTGGTCGCGTGCTCGTGCAGGTAGCCACCCTCTTCGACCGCCCACCTGCCCACGGCCTCGGCGAACCGCGCCTCGCCCGTCGAGCGCCGATCAGCAGGGACAGGCAGGCCGGGCGTGGCGAGATGGATGCCGGCGAGGCTGTCGGTTTGGTCACGCGCCAACCAACCAGTCACGCCGGCCCCGAGGTCGCTGCCGTGGGCACTGTAGCGTTGGTAGCCGAACCCGTCGGTCATGAGCCGATGCCAGATCCTGGCCACGTCACGAGCCGTGCGTCCCTCGTGGGGCGGTGGCCCGCTAAACCCGAACCCGGGGAGTGACGGGATGATCAACGTGAACGCGTCAGCCGGGTCGGCCGAGTGCGCTTCAGGCTGGGTGAGCAGTGGGATCAGCTTCAGATATTCGAGGAAGGATCCTGGCCATCCGTGCGTGAGCAATAGCGGCAGGGGCTGTGGCCCTGAACCCTCGACTCGGATGACGTGGACGTGCTGATCGCCGACCCGGGCTCGGTAATGGGTGAGCGCGTCGAGCCGTGCTTGCAGTGGGTCGATGTCGAACCGGTACCAGTCGTCGAGCAACTCGGCGGTCCAGGCACTGGGTACTCCACGCTCCCAGCCCTGACCGAGGTCCGGTGCCCTCCGCGAGCGGCTCAGGCGCAGCCGCAGGTCCTCGATGGTGGCAGGTTCGAAGCCGACTGACACCTCCTCGACGCCCACATCGCTGCCGTCCATGCCAGTCATTATGCGACCACGCTCGGCACCGGCGCCTGGGTCGGCTCCGGCTGCGGCTTTCCTGCCCCTCGATTAAGCCGGTTTCACGACACCTTGTGGACTGCGGTCATGACAACCTCCGCGACCTCCTTGGGGTGGGAGATCATGACAACGTGCGAAGCCCCTGCGATCTCGGTCACCGTGGCGCCCATGCGGTCGTAGCTGAAGCGGTGGACCCCCGGATCGATACACCTGTCCGAGGTACCAAACACGCCCCAGACGGGACGGCTGCGCCACGCCGGGGTTGAGGCCGGCTCGGCGAGAGCGACGCCGGCGAGCGGCCGCTGGAAGATGGCGTAGAACGCGGCATCAGCGGCCGGGAGGTCTGCACAGAATGACTCGTGGAAGCCCCGGGGCGCGAGCGTGAAGTCTTTGGCGCCATCAGACAAGTCGTGCTGGACTATGTAGGGAATGATCCCCGGCGGGGGGAAGGCCGCCCTGGCGCCGGACTAGAGGCACCTTCCCGTCTGCTTAAGTATCGGACCCAGCGAAGCACCAACACCAGGGACGTTGAGCCTGCCTGTTCTGCGTCGCTTACGGGCGTTTCCGGGTTGGTCGTTTTCTTGACCCTGTCAACGATGTCGACCCCAGCTCTTTGGGTGGTGCCGAGCCGTCGGCATCTGCTCGATCGTCAGGATCGTTGGTCACGTTCCCGTGCATAAACCCGTGCTATGCCGAGTTGATCCATGAGCGTAGCCGCTCTTCGGAGTGCCTCCTACCGGGAACCCCATCAAAATGCGTTCCATCGACATCTGGCGGACCCTCAAGGGCGAGTTCGTGGAGCACTGGGGCGGGCTCAACTACCTCGAGCTCTTACGTCGACCCGGCCGCCCGCACCGCCCGCGCCGAGGCCGGCGCGGTATGGCAGGACGTGACCGTCCCGGCCGCCCAGCACGGCCTGGCCGCGCTGGCGGGCAATAACGCGACCGTGGGCGTGATCGGGTACACCCTTGGCGGCGGGCTGGGCCCGCTGGTCCGCCGGTACGGTCTGGCCGCCAACAGCGCGACCGCGGCCCAGCTGGTCGACCCCCGCCGGCGACCTCATCCGCGCTGACGCCGACCATGAGCCCGAGTCGACCGATGAGCACGATCGCGACCATGGCGCCTCCAGACGCCGGCGTCGCTATGGCGAGGCGTTCGACGCACTGGTGGCCGACGCTGTTGCGTCAGCCGGCCCACCGGCGCGGTGCGGCCCGGTCCGGTGAGTCGTCTGGCTCGGTGCGCTGCCGGTCTGGCGTGTACGTCGGAGGCTCGTTAACGGCTCGGGGTGGACGGAGCACGAGCTGGCCGGAGCAGTTGGGGCAGACGTGGGCCATCTCGTTGCCGCAGTTAGTGCAGAACGTGCATTCGTAGCTGCAGATCAGCGCCGGGCCCTCGAGTGCGAGCATTCGACCGCATCGCTCGCAGGTGTCGCGCATTTCGAGCACGGGCTCAGCGTCCCACTTTTGCCGAGGTTGCGTCCTGCAGTCGCAGGTTGGCGGCTGTTGTTACGCCGCAGCGTCACGCGACATCCCCGACGGGCAGTTCGGCCGCCTCGAGCAGCCGCCGGGCCTCGAGCAGGCGTTGATCGGTCAGCCATCGCAGCGGCGTGGTGCCCACCTCGGCGAGGAATCTCGGCGCCAACGTACCGGTGGAGTACTCGGCCCGCTGGGCGAGCCCGGTGACCGTCAGGAAGCGGTGGTGGCTGTCGGTTGGCGTCGAGGACACTTGCGGCTACCGTCTCTCTGGAGCGGTGAGGTACTCACTGCGATGACGAGATCCCCAATAACCCTCTCTGCAGGGAGGGCCATCTGACAGGAGTTGTGATGCCAGTGCCGTTCCGTGGTTCGATCGACGTCGACATCCGCGACTCAGAGCCGGATTGGACCCCCTTCGAACCGCCCCGGGCCCCGGCGGCGGCGCCGAATGTGGTGTACATCGTGCTCGACGATGTCGGGTTCTCGGCCATGGGCTGCTACGGGGGACCGATCGAGACCCCCAACATTGACCGGATCGCTGATGCTGGGGTGCGCTACACCCAGTGGCACACCACCGCTTTGTGCTCGCCCACCCGCTCGTGTCTGTTGACGGGACGCAATCACACCCGCAACAGCATGGCCTGCATCACCGAGGCAGCCATCGGATTCCCGAACGGCAGCGGCACCATCCCGCCCGAGAACGGGATGCTCTCCGAGATCCTGGGGGAACGGGGGTGGAACACCTACATGGTCGGCAAGTGGCATCTCTGCCCTACGGACGAGATGAACCTGGCCGCCCCCCGACGCAACTGGCCCTCCGGTCGGGGCTTCGAGCGCTGGTACGGGTTCTTGGGGGCGGAGACCAACCAGTGGTACCCGGACCTGGTCTATGACAACCATCCCGTCGACCAACCCCGGTCACCGGAGGAGGGCTATCACCTGACCGACGACATCACCGACAAGGCCTTGGAGTTCATCGCCGACGCCAAAGCGGTGGTGCCCGAGAAGCCGTTCTTCTTGTACTACGCCCCCGGCGCCTGTCACGCCCCCCATCACGCCCCCAAGGAGTGGGTCGAGAAGTTCAAGGGCCGCTTCGACATGGGCTACGAAGCCATCCGGGAAACAACCCTCGCCCGCCAGAAGGAACTGGGAATCGTTCCCGCCGACACCGAGCTGCCCCCCATCAACCCCATCGGCACCCCTGAGACCCGCCACGGCCCGGACGGACAGCCCTTCCCCCCGCTGGACTACACCCGACCGTGGGACTCGCTCAACGCCGACGAGAAACGCCTGTTCGCGCGCATGGCCGAGGTGTACGCCGGTTTCCTCGCCCACGCCGACCATCACATCGGCCGTCTCCTCGATTACCTGGAGCAGAACGACCTGCTGGACAACACCGTGATCGTGGTGGTCTCCGACAACGGGGCGTCCGGTGAGGGCGGGCCAAATGGTTCAGTCAACGAGATGAAGTTCGCCAACGGCATCGCCGATGACCTGGCCGCCAACCTGGCCCAGATCGACGAGCTGGGCGGACCCCGTACCTACAACCACTATCCCACCGGGTGGGCGATGGCGTTCAACACGCCGTTCAAGATGTGGAAACGCTACGAGTTCAACGGGGGCACCGCCGACCCGTGCATCATCTCCTGGCCGGCCGGCACCCGGGCCCGAGGCGAGATCCGCCACCAGTACCACCACGCCATTGACATCGTGCCGACCATCATCGACGTGCTCGGGGTGGACCCCCCCGAGACCATCAAGGGTCACGTGCAGAGTCCCCTGGACGGGGTGAGCATGCGAGCCAGCCTCGACGACGCCTCCAGCGTGTCATCCCGCAAAACCCAATTCTACGCCATGCTCGGGTCGCGCTCGATCTGGCATGAGGGATGGAAGGCGGTCACCACTCACCCGGCCATCTCCGGTTGGGGGCACTTCAACGACGACGAGTGGGAGCTCTACCACACCGCCGTCGACCGCAACGAAACCCGCAACCTGGCCGGCGAACAGCCCGGCAAGGTTCGAGAACTAGTCAACCTGTGGTTCTCCGAAGCCGGGGCAAACCAGGCCTTCCCCCTCGACGACCGGTCCGCGCTCGAGATCCTGGCAACCCCCCGGCCGCAGCTCACCGCCCCCCGCAACCGCTACGTGTACCGCCCCGGGACCGCCGCGGTGTCGGAATGGCAGGCTGTCAACATACGAGGCCGCTCCTACGTCATCGGGGCGCTGGTCGACATTCCGGGCCCCGGAGCGGAGGGCGTGCTGTTCGCCTTCGGGTCCCGCTTCGGCGGCCATGCCCTCTACATCAAGGACAACCGGCTGCACTACGTCAACAATTTCGTCGGCATCGTGGAACAGCGAGTAGTCGGATCACACGACATACCTACCGGGCACAACCTGATCCTGGCCGCCTCGTTCGAAAGGTCGAGCCTCGAAGCCGACCACACCACCGGCACCCTGTCCCTCTACCACGGGGACACCAAGGTGGGCGAAGCCGAGATCAAAACCCAGCTGGGCGCTTTCGCGATCGCTGGCGCAGGCCTCTTCGTGGGACGCCACCCCGGCGAACCGGTCACCGACGACTATCCCGGATCGCCCCCGTACACCTTCACCGGCGGCACCATCGATCGCGTCGCCGTCGACGTCAGCGGCGAGCCCTTCGTCGATCTCGAACGCGAGGCCCAACTCATGATCATGCGGGAATAGCCACCAGACCCGGACAGCGACAACTACGCAGGCCACCGTCATCTGGAATGCCTTTTCGGAAGCCAAAGACCGTCCCGAGGGCATCCGCTTGGGGCTCGGGCAGCTTCGAGACCAGGTCGACCAGGGGAGCGCAGAGTTAATGAAGCCCTCCGAACGGTAACTTCATCTCCGACTCAACTCTAACGACGTGCCGAGCGTCTAACTGTGGCGCAGACTGCACTATATGTCCGATAAGTGCGCTTTTACCGATCCCAGCGTCACCGCGAACAACAAGCGCTCTGCCCATTCTGGTCTGCACCGCGCTCGGCGAGCTCCTTAAGGATTCGGATCTCGCTGCTCCGGCCCACGAGCCCAATCCCCGACCCGTCCCTGACCATACGCGAATCAGACGGTAGTCGGACCTCTGGCGAGCGTCCTTGACGGTAAGCGAAGCGCGCTGATCCGGGTGCAACGCGTTCCTGAGCCATCCCGTCGCCACGAGGATCTGCAGAGGACCGTCCAAAGATTCCTTTCGCACTGATCACGGCTGCCTGGTGATCCCGCAGGTCGTATCGCCGTCAGACGATTTCCCAGTCCAACGGGCGTTGTGGGAAGGCGACGACCGTTGGCCAGAGGCAAATAGGGGTCAGGCCTTAAGTGCCATCTCGATGTAGGCCCCGACTTGTCCCGCCTCGATCAGGAATGCGTCGTGACCGTAGGGTGAGCGCACGACCTGCACGTCCGGCCGCCCGGGTAGCAGCCCGGCGATTTCGTGCTGGAGTCGCGGCGGGTACAGGCGGTCGCTGTCGACGGCGATGATTGTCGGCGCGGCGGAGACCCGAGCCAAGGCGGCTTCTATGCCACCGCGGTCGCGGCCGATGTCGTGGTGGTCCATGGCCCGGCTGAGCACCAGGTAGCTGTTGGCGTCGAAGCGGCCGATGAGCTTGTCGGCGTGATGGTCGAGGTAGCTCTCCACCGCGTAACGGCCGGCCGCCAGGGGATCCTCGCCGCCTTGAGCCGTCCGTCCGAAACGGGTATGCAGCTCCAGCTCCGAGCGGTAGCTCAAGTGGCCGATCCGCCGGGCCAGCCCGAGGCCCTGCTCGGGGTAGTCGGTGGCGTCGTAGTAGTCGCCGCCGCGAAAACGGGGATCCAGGCGGATGGCCTGCGCCTGCATGGCGCAGAGGGCGATCTGCTCCGCGGTGGCGGCGGCCCCGCAGGCCAGCACGATCATGCGCTCCAGCCTGTCCGGATTGGTGACGCCCCACTCGAGGGCGCGCATTCCTCCCATAGAACCGCCGATCACCGCCGCCCAGCGTTCGATACCGAGGGCGTCAGCCAGGGCGGCCTCGACCGCCACCTGGTCCCGGATGGTGATGGTTGGGAATCGAGACCCGAGCCGTGCGCCGTCGGGCGCCGTCGAACCAGGACCGGTTGTCCCCTTGCAGCCGCCGAGGGTGTTCGGACAGATCGCCCACCACCGGTCGGTGTCGATGGCCCGCCCCGGCCCGATGAGGGGGTCCCACCAGCCCGGCGTGACGTGGCCGGGGCCCACCGGGCCCGAGGCGTGGCTGTCCCCGGTGAGGGCATGCTCGATGAGCACCGCATTGTCGCGGGCCGCGGTCGGTTCGCCCCACGCCTCGTAGGCGACGGTTAGCGGCCCGAGGGAGCCGCCCAGCTCCAGTTGGAGCCTGCTTTCCCCGATCGGGTCCAGGAAACGGCGATTTCCCGGATCGTCCCCGAGCAACCAGGCTGCCCCTTTGGCCATAAAGTCGAGTTTAACGGTCAGGATTGTGTAGTACGGTTCGATTCTGCTGATTGAGCGAAGGAGGCCGAAGATATGACCGATACAGCCGCGCCGGTGAACAACGGGGTTAACACCGAGTTCCTCCTGTCGGCCCGCGACATGCTGGCCGGGCAGCCGGCTGGGGCGGACTTCAAGTGGCGGGTCTCCAACACCTGGGTCAACGGTACTCACAGCCGCAGCACGGTCGAGGACTTCTTCGGCCTCGGTGAGGAGCAGAGCCACCGCACGAAGTTCACCTTCGACGGCGACCACCCGCAGGTGTTCCAGTCCGAGGATGAGGGTCCGACCCCGGTCGAGTTGCTGTTGGTCAGTCTGGCCGGATGCCTCACCGCCGGCGTGGCCGCCGTCGCGCAGAACCGCGCTATCCAGCTGCGCTCGGTGACGGCCAGCCTGGAGGGCGATATGGACGTCCGCGGCATCCTCGGCGCCGACCCCGAGGTGCGCAACGGCTTCAGTCAGATCCGGGTGGCGTACAAAATCGACGCTGACGCCAGCCCCGACGACATCAAGGCCCTGGTCGCCCAGTCCCAGAAGCGGTCGGCCGTCTACGACATCGTCACCAACCCGACCAGCGTCGTCGTCGAGGTCGAATGACACGTTCGACTCACTCCAGCTGAGCGGTCAGGGTGCGCCAGACCACTTCGGTCGTAGTGGGGGGCGGCCAGGCCGGACTGGCTATGAGTCGCTGCCTGACGGAGCGCTCGATCGATCACGTCGTGTTGGAGCGCGGTCAGGTCGCCGGGTCCTGGCGTCAGCGCTGGGATTCGTTGCGCCTGCTCACGCCGAACTGGATGAGCCGCCTTCCGGGCTACCGCTACGAGGGCGACGATCCCGATGGATACATGACCATGGCGGAGGTGGTCGAATACCTGAACACGTACGCCGAGCGGATCGCCGCGCCGGTTGAGTGCCACACGGATGTGACGTCTGTCCGGGCCTGCGACGACGGGTACGCGGTCAGCACCACGAACGGGGAGTGGCGGTGTCGCACGGTGGTGCTGGCGAGCGGGCCGTACAACCAACCCGACGTACCGGCTCTGGCCGGCCAACTGCCCGCCGGCGTGACCTCGATCACTCCGGCGGAATACCGCAATCCGGATGAGCTGCCGCAGGGGGGAGTGCTGGTGGTCGGCGCGGCCGCGACTGGCGTTCAGCTGGCCGACGAGATACACCGCTCAGGGCGGCCTGTGACCCTGGCCGTGGGACACCATGTGCGCCTGCCTCGGGTGTACCGGGGTATGGACATCATGTGGTGGCTGGACGGCGCCGGTGTGCTGGATGAGCGCCACCACGAGGTGGACGACATCGAGAGGGCCCGCCACGTAGCTTCCTTTCAGCTCGTCGGTTCGCCGGACCGGGAGACCATCGATCTGAACCGGCTCCAGCGGCTGGGCGTCAGGTTGGTCGGCCGGTTCGCCGGCGTCACCGATGACGGCAAGGCGCAGTTTTCCGGCTCGTTGCCCAACGTCTGCGCACTGGCCGACCTGAAGCTCGGGCGTCTGTTGAACACTCTTGACGAGTGGGCCATCGAGACGGCGTTGGACATAAAGGCGGAGCCTCCTGAACGGTATGCGCCTACCGCCGTCCCGGGCGATGCGCCGCTGATGCTGTCCTTTTTGCCCGAAGCATTCAAGACGGTTGTGTGGGCGACGGGCTTCCGGTCGGATTGTCCTTGGTTGCACGTGCCGGTCTTGGACCACAAGGGAAGGGTGGTGCACGACGGCGGGGTGACGCTAGCGCCGGGCCTGTACCAGATGGGGTCCACGTTTCTCCGGCGGCGCAAGTCGACGTTCATCGACGGTGTGGGCGACGACGCCCGGGAGCTGGTGGCCCACATGGTCGACTATCTTGACGAGGTGACCAATGTCAGGTGATCACGAATGGGGCTTCCGGACCAGGGCGGTGCACGCCGGTAACCGCCCGGACGCAGCCACCGGGGCCCGGGCCGTGCCCATCTATCAGACGACCAGCTTCGTCTTTGAGGACGCCGCCGACGCCGCGGATCTGTTCGCCCTGCAGAAGTACGGGAACATTTACTCCCGACTCGCCAACCCGACCGTCGCCGCCTTCGAGGAGCGGATGGCCAGCCTGGAAGGCGGGATTGGCGCGGTGGCTACGTCCAGCGGGCAGGGCGCCGAGCTCCTCGTTTTCACTTCGTTGGCCGGCGCTGGCGACCACATCGTTGCCAGCGCCGCCCTCTACGGTGGGACGTTCACCCTGCTCGATGTGTCTCTGCGCCGGCTGGGGATAGAGACGACCTTCGTCGCCCCTGACGATCCAGGAGCTTTCGAGGCGGCTATCCGCCCGGAGACGAAGGCGCTGTATACCGAGATCATCGCCAACCCCTCCGGGGTGGTCGCCGACCTGGCTGCCTTGGCCGAGGTGGCCCACCGCCAAGGGATCCCGCTGGTCGTGGACGCCACATTGGCCACCCCTTACCTGTGCCGCCCCTTCGAGCACGGCGCGGACGTCGTGGTGCATTCGGCGACCAAGTTCATCGGCGGTCACGGCACCTCGCTGGGCGGGGTGGTGGTGGAGAGCGGACGCTTCCCTTGGGACAACGGGAGGTTCCCCCGCATGACCGAGCCCGTCGCCAGCTACGGCGGCCTGCGGTTCTGGGACAACTTCGCCGAGTACGGCTTCTGCACCATGCTCCGGGTTGAGCAGCTGCGGGACTTCGGAACCTGTCTCGCCCCGCTGCACGCCTTCCTCTTCCTGCAGGGACTGGAGACCCTTTCCCTCCGGATGGACGCTCACGTGGCCAACGCCTCGGCGTTAGCCCGGCACCTCTCGGAGCATCCGGCGGTGGGCTGGGTCTCCTACGCCGGGCTGCCTGACTCCCCGCACCACGGTCTGGCCCGCACGTACCTCCCCAAAGGGACCGGCGCGGTTTTGTCCTTCGGGGTGCGCGGCGGGCGGGAGGCGGGCCGGGCCTTCATCGAAGGGGTGGAGTTGTCCAGCCATCTCGCCAACATTGGGGACACCCGCACGCTGGTCATCCACCCGGCGTCCACCACTCACCAGCAGCTGTCCGACGAAGCGCTACTGGCGGCCGGCGTCGGCCCCGATCTCATCCGGGTCTCAGTTGGGATCGAGGAGATCGACGACATCATCTGGGACTTCGACCGGGCCCTCGACATCGCGGTCAAAGCGGCCGGATGACCGCCAACGTCGCCAAAGCCGGCGCTCCCACCGCTGCTGAGGGTTCTTACCAGCCTCCGTCGGCCAAGGAGCGTCTGGCCATCCTCCAGCGGGCGCGGACCGTCGCCGTGGTCGGCGCCTCCTCAAAGCCGTCACGAGCCAGCTACTTCGTCGCTACGTATCTTCTGAGCTCGAGCACCGACTACACCGTCTGGTTCGTAAACCCCCGCGAGACGTCGATCCTCGACCACGACGTCTATCCGTCGTTGGCTGCGCTCCCGGAGCCGCCGGACATCGTCGTCGTTTTCCGGAAGACCATGGAGCTAGCTGGCGTGGCGGGCGAATGCGTCGAGGCAGGGGTAGGGACGTTCTGGGCCCAGCTCGGCCTGTGGAGCGACGAGGCTGCCGGCGTGGCTCGGTCCGGCGGGCTCAATGTCGTCATGAACCGATGCATCAAAATCGAGCACGCCCGCTTCGCCGGAGGCCTTCACCTGGCCGGGTTCGACACCGGGGTAATCAGCGCCCGCCGGGCGCCCGCGCCGGGGGCCCGCCTCCGATAGCTGATGGAGCGGTTTGTTTGTCAGGTGAGGAACTCGACGAGCGGAAAGGAGCGATGGCGACCTGGTGGAACCAGATAGTTCTGCCGATGGGTCGTATACAGGACCGAGTTGCTGCCGGCGTGGGTCGAATGCGGTTCGACGGGGAGTGTCATGCCCGGAAAGTCTCCGTCCATGGCTCACCGGACACTGTTGAAGACGCCAATGGTTGGCTGGAACATCAAGAAGTGCAAACCTGCCGCCGGCTTGTCGCCGTAGTGGTCTGCCATCGGATCCGACGTGTGGTGGAATGGGTTGTCCACCGTGTTGAAATCGCCCCGCATCGGAACGGTCGTCCCAGCCGGGTAGGTTTTACCGTAGTTGCTGATGGACTGCGATGTGGTGCTGTCCACCACCGACAGGCTTCCGCTGTGGCCGTAGGAGTGATACCAGCTTGACTCCTTGCGCTACTTGGGCCGCAGTCTGGCCGGGCGGCTGAAGGGCGTAGCTGCCGCCGGGGGGAGTGATGCCGGGATACTGCATGGCGTGGACCGACTGGGGATATGTCGGGACGCTCTTCTGGTACCAGGTTTCCAGATCTTCATATAGGTGTGAGAGATGCATGGTCGTACCCTGTTTGAAGTAACCATCAGGCCACTGATCGGTGAGGCCAGGCAGAGTCTCCAGATTGGCGATGATGTCGGGTCCCATATTCGACACGAGGGTGCTGGTGAAGCCGAGGAACAACGGCGACTGCCGGGGAATCGATGCCGCGCCCGGGATCCCCGCCGCCAGCGCGAGTTTGCTGGGCAACCCCTGCTGGCCGTAGAAACCGCCCCCGGCAAAGCCCTGCCGCATACTCGTCACCCTGAACAGGGCGCCCGCCTGGTTGCTAGCTGAGCCGAAGAGCGCGTTGGTGGCTGAGGTGATGTTAGCCAGTGAGTCACTGCGAAGGAGTGCGGCCACATCGTTCTGTTCCAGACGGACGGGACCGAAGCCAGATGGGGCTGGTCGCTCGGGAACGTCTTGGCCTCCTGCAGTGCGTAAACGACGTGGCCCATCGTCTTGGAGGTCGCCAAATCGATCGGCAGATAGGCCGGAAGACGGGTACCGCCTTGGAAAAACCTGGACGTCTTGCCCAGGCTTGGGATGTACTGCTGGAAGACACTGGACTGCGTCCAACAACTGAGCAACCGGGTCGTTGAGTTCTGCCGTAGACGCTGTCCGTAGGCGTGGACATATTGCGCCTGGCCACCGTAGCCCTCGCCCCAGACAGAGAGCAGGACCATCTGGTGGGTGCTGCCTTCCAGGTGGGCCAAGTGGTGGGCCTCGAGCCGACCACGATCTGGGTGATCTGATGATCTCAGGCCCTGCCGACAGGTGGCCAGCGGCCCGAGGGGGCTTGCCCGGGACACGGCGTTATTACGGGGACGCCTGGCCTTCCGCGTTACTGGGATGCTTGGGGATCCCCTTTTGAAGCAGCTTTCGCATGTCGTCGCCGAACGTGGCCGTCGAACTCCGTCTATTGGTGTGATGAGCCTCGGAGTTGGACTGGTTCGTTCAGGTTGGGTCGGCGGAAAGTCGAGGCGGGGACAGTTCTGATGAGGCGGTGGTACGACCGCTGGGCAGGTCAACCCCTGCCAGCGGATGGCGGTCGGAGGCTGGCTGGCCAGGCTTGTCTACTGCGCCGCCGAGTTGTTGGCCGGCGCGGTTTGTAGCGGGGCGGTCGCGGTCGAGGGCGACAGCGTGGCAGGGTTCACGAAGACGCTGCCGCTGGGCCCTGCCACTACTGCCTCGTGCAGCGCGCTCCCCTGCAGGTAGCGGGGCCAGGTGAGGAACCATTCGGTGAGGCCGTTGTCCCAGGTCCCCGCCGCCGGGCTGCCGACGATAGTGATGGGGTCGCCGGGCACCGCCAGCTGGTAGTAGATTTCGGCGTCGGCGGGCGACAAGTTGACGCAGCCGTGGCTGACGTTCTCAAATCCCTGCTCGCCGACCGACCAGTAGGCGTCGTGATAGTAGTCCCCACTCCACGTGAACCGCACTGACCAGGGGACCGAGATGCTGTACCCCGGGCCGACCATCTGCACCGGGTTCCCCTTCTCGATGGTCAGATAACTTCCGTCAGGGGTGTTGTCACCAGGTCGGCCGGAGCTGATCGGCCAGTCATAGAGGAGCTTCCCGTTCTCGTAAATCTGGGTGCGATGAGAGGCGGTATTCCCGACCGCCACCACCGACGGGCCGATGTCGAAGGTCTGGGTCAGGGTATGGGTGCCGTACAGGCCCGGCGCGCCTTGCACGCCGTCCAGGCGACCAATGAAAGTCACGACTGTGCCCGCTGGCCAGTAGTCACGGGGCCGGAAGTAGGCGCAGGTGGCCGCCATGCCGCAGGAATCATCCCAGTACCAGGCGCCGATCACCGGCTTCGAGGTGGTGACCTGCAGGGCCTGCTCCACCGCGGCCTTGTCGACGATCGGCTGGCTGAAATCCAGGATGATCGGCATTCCCACCCCGTAGGTCTGGCCGTACCCCTCGAAGATCTGGGTCTCGAACGTCCGGGTCGGGGTCAGGGTGCGGAACGTGCTCAGGCTGGTGACGGTGCCGCCACCCGGTCGGGACGCCCTGGCGGTCACCGTGTAGGTCTGGGAGACGTCCAGCGTCCGCTCGCTGTGCCATACCGTGCCGGCCCCGCTAAGCCGGCCCGCTACCGGATCGCCCGCCGTTCCCACCGTGACGTTGCTCAGCGTGCCATCTGTTGCCGTGACCGTGATGCCCGCTGAAGGGTCGGCATCGGCGGTCCCGTTCGCCGGTGTGATCGTCACGTGCGGGCCGATCGTCGTCGTGGTCGTGGCCTTGTCCGCGGCCTTGGTGTTGGTCGCGGCCCCAGCCTGGGGGGCTCTGTGCCCGCTGCTAGCACAGGCCGGCACCAGCACCGAGAGCACCGCCACTGCGGTAAGGCCCACGGCCCGCCGCACCAGCCTGGTCGCCCCCAGATCACGGCTCTGGATCCTCATCCTGCTCACGGACCTCCCTGACGAGTAGCCGCTGCGTACAACAGCCTCCCACGCGCCGTGTGCAATCTGCCGTCAGCCCCCCGACCACGACCTCGGCCCCAGCAGCCGGCCGCCCGGCGCGGCCAGGGTTGTGCGGCCAAAAACGAGCCGCTGAGCGCGGTAGGGTCGACCACGACGGCGTGTTGCCGTCGCCCCATGACCTCGCCCCGCAGGTACGCGACCAGAGGGGAAATGTGGGCGTTGGCGACGTCATAGCCGTACCAGTCACCGTCGCACACCAGCCCAGCCAACACCTCGCCTTTGGTCGGCACCCCAGCCGAAAGCCCCACCTCGGCGGTAGACAGCGGTAGCGTGACCAAAGGGTCATCGAAGATCCGAACCGCCTCCACGTGCTGGTCCGGGGGATAGCTGCGGATGCACCGGAGCCCAACCACCTTTTGGGGCGGTGCCTGCGACCTCTACAACGGGCCGGTATGCAGCCACCACAGCTGCTGCCGGTGCTCGTCCCGGCCGTACAGGTACTGACCAACGCGGTTCACCGGCCATGCTCGCAACTCTGTCGTGAGAGCGAAGAACGCTGAACGACCTCGGCATTCGTTCAGGCACTAATGGCGACGCCGGCACTGGTGCCCTGTTGGGGATCAGTCGAGGTCGCCGAGTAAGGCAAAATCGTGCGCGTGGGGAGCCTGAAGTGGATCATGGCCGTTCCCGCCGTCAACATCAAGGTGCCCTCGACGAACAGCGACGCCGTGCCGAGCGGGTCACCCCAATTGCTGAAATCGCCGGCGTCGCCCGGCAAGCCGACCAGGCGGGTCAGCAGGAAGACGGTGAAGGGCCCGAAGCCGACAAAGAAGGCGGCCAGCCAGCACGCCAGCCAGCGGCGACGAACCACAAGCGCGAGGGCAGTCACCGCGCCTCCGATCTCGACCGCCCGGTATCCCCATCCCAGCCACCAGGGCGACCCGGCGTACGCCGTGATGCCCCCTTGATCCAAAACGTGAATGACAGCAACCGTGATCGAAAGCATCGCGGTCGTGAGAACCGCCGACCAATCTGCAATGTAGGTTTTGGCGCGAAGCACCGGAATACTCCCTTCGAAGGGTAATGGGCTTAGAGGCCGGACCAAGAACCCGCTGCGTCCGGCGTCTACCGTCAATTACGGGCGGCCGGGCCGAAGGGATTGCTTGCCTCTGGGTCTTCGACCACGGCTGCCCTCGTGCGGTTCAACTACCCTGTATTGTCCGGGTTCGCGGACCCGAAGCCGTTGTTGAACCAGACCTCGGCGGCGCTGTAGCCGGACGGGTCGACGAGCTGGGCCAGCGCGAACGCGTAGTCGATGAAGTACGGTGCGGCTCCGAGCAGCATCGAGAGCTGATGGGCGTAGCTGAAGCCGGCTTGATCGGATGCCATGGAGATGTCGACGACGGCGGCGAAGCCGGCGCCGGCGAAGGTACCGGCCGCGTTGGTGGTGCTGACAAACGCCGGCGTGACCCAGCCGAGCGGGATGTTGAACAGACCGGCGACAGGCTGGCCCGCTCCGGCGGCCTGGGTGCTGGTGGTCCACAGGTTGGGTACGAGCCCGGTGAGGTTGGGCCCGTTGAAGCCGCCTGGGCTGGTGAGCTGGGCCATGGATTCGGTGACGCCGGCCGCGTTGTCGGCGGAGTTGATGGCCGTGCTGGTGCTGGTGAAGTCGGCGAATTTCTGTCCGACGGCGCCCCAGTTCCAGAACTGGTCGGGGGTTCCTTTCCCGAGGGGGCCGGTGCCGACGATCGTTCCCACCCCGAGGCCCAGCAGTGCGCCGAGGGCGGCTCCCCAGGCCGCGCCCTTTCGCCATGGAGACGAGCGCCTTCTCGACGGTTCCTTTCCCTCCGGCGAACCCGGTTGCCAGCCCGGTGCCGGCCCCGGCCAGGGTGCCCTGGATGACGCCAGCGGCGACGAACGCCATCAGGGTGTGGGTGGTCCCCGCGGCGGCGGTTCCGCCGACGAGGCTGTCGATGCCGGCCGCGGCCCCCTCGCCGGCTATGCCGCCGTAGAGGGAGGTCGACCCCGCCGAGGATGGCGCCCACGAAGGCGCCCGCCCAGATGTTGCCCCCTGCCTTCTGGGCTGCCAGCTCGCCGGCCAGCGCGCCGCCCAGCGAGCCGATGGCAACGCCGGCGAGGAGCCAGCCCCCGATGTTCGCGGTGAGGACCCCGAGGGCGACCAGGGTGGCCCCTCCGGTCCAGATGGCGCCGACCACGCACGCCGCGGCCAGGACGGCGATGCCGATGACTTCGAGCACGCTGAGGAAACTGCACCCGCTGGGATCGGCGAGGGAGATGGGGTTGCCCAGGCACAACAGGTACGGGCTGAAGGCGCCCACGGTGAACACGCTGGTGATGACGGGGTCGGGGCTGAGGAATTGCCCTACCAGCGGGTCGTACCATCGCCGCCCCTGGCAGATCAGGCCGGTGACGTCCGCGCCCGACGAGCAGCAGGACCAGCGTCGCCAGCGAACCCGCCGGCGGAGGGCTGCCGCCGGGGCGGGCCAGGCCGAACGGGGTCTGGCGGACCGCTGGTGACGTAGGCGCCGTGGGCATCGGTCAGGAGATCCATGCCGCCGAGGGCGTTGGGGTGGAGGATCGTCAGGGCACCGCCGACGTCGGCGGCCACCCGCTGGTTGGCGAACTGGATCCACACCACGGTCGTCCCCGCCCTGGATCTCCACGTTTTCCGTCGGGCTGGAGTAGGTCTCGGTGGTCCCGGTCATCGACGCCGACCGCCTGCCGTGGTAATCGTAGGTGTGGGTGAGTTGGGTCCCGTCCGGCCGCACGATACACGGTGAGGCGGTCAGCGGCGTCGAAGATCGGCCGTGCCGAAGTTGCCGGTCGTCCGCCGTCCCGCGGCATCGAACGACTGTCGCCACCCCGCCGACGCTGGCCAGCTGGCGGGTGCCGGCCTTGTAGGTCAAGGCCCCGCTGTCCGAGGAGCTCGGTCATGGTGAAAGAGTCGTCGAAGGTCCAGTTGTGGATCTCGGCCGGGTTTGGGTCCCTGGCTGTAGCTGGCCTGGTCCAACCGGCGCAGGCCGTCGTAGGCGAGGGTGACGTTGTCGTCGTCAGGTGAGGCGCTGGTCAGCGCGGTGACGAAACCCTCCGTCTTGGTCACGGTCGTGTCGCGCAGCAGGTTGGCCGAGGCGTCGAGCACCCGGATGCGCTCGACCCCACCGGCATTGGCGGCGTAGTCGATCAAGGTGGAGGCGCCGTTGGCATAGCTGATCGTCGTCATCCGCCCGTAGAGGTCGTAGTCGGCGCTGTCGACGACCCCTGATGCGCTGACCGGCCGCCCGTCGGGCCCGTAGCTGTACGCTACGGTGCGCCCGGTCCCGCCCGCCGTGGCTGCCGGGAGGGTCACGGTGACGGTGCGGCCCGAGAGCGTCGTAGCTGGCCTGGTTGACGAAGACCTGTCCGCCCGCCACGGTCCGGGCGCTCGACGTCGTGCGCCCCATGTCGTCGTACTGGAACACCACGGTGCCGATCTCGTCGGTCACCCGCCACAGCCGGGCATAGCGGTTGGTGGTGATCCCATCAGCCGGAATGGCGCCGCCGGCGTCGAGGTAGTCGTACTGGACGCGCGGGGCCGTCTCGGCGTCGTGGTAGACGGCCGTCAGCCGGTTCATCACGTCGACCTCGGACCGAACGACCTGCCCGGCGGCGTTGGTCCGGCTGCGCTGGTTGTCGGCCGCATCCAGCAGGAACCGGGTTCGTCCCGAGTCGGGGCTTTGATGGCTGTGCACGCGGCCCAGGAGGTCGACATCGAAGGTGACCTGGCTGCCGTCCGGCAGTGTGACCGAGGTGACCTTCCCGGAGGGCGAGTACTGATACTGCTGCTCGACCCAGCGGTCGCCGGCGTTGCGGCTGACGGTGAGCAGCTGGCCGGCGGCGTCGTAGGTCTGGCGTTCGATGTCAAGGGCGGTGCCGCCGGGCCAGGTCTCGGTGGTGATCACGGTGTCGCCCTCGTGGCGGGTGGTTATGACGAGCCCGTCGGGTCGGGTGCATGACACCAGGCGGCCGAGGGCGTCGTAGCTGGAGGTGACGGCGCCCGTATCGGGGGGCGGTGGCTTCCAGCCCGGGCCGGTCACGGCGTACGGCAGGTAGGTTGACGTCGTCGGCCCTCGAGCGCTGAACGCGGCGGCGCTCGACACGATCGATTGGTCCGCGGTCGGGCCCGGCGTGGCTTTTCCCAGCACCCGCCCGGTCCCGTCGATCCAGGTGGTGGTGGCCACCACGTCGGGGGCGCCGTGGTTGACCCGGGCGGTGGCCTCGATGACCGAGACGGACCCGGCCGTGTATTCGAAGGTGGCTGAGGGCAGGGAGGCGCTGTCGAGGGGTCCGATCGTCGCCGTGACCCGGCCTAAGGCGTCGAACACGTCAGTCGTGGTGTGGCCGTTGGCGTCGGTGATCGACGCGGTCTGGAAGACCCGAGGGTCTGACGTGGCGGCGAGCTGGTTGCCGGCGGCGTCGGTGACGGCGACGATCCGCTGGCCGGCCGGGTCGTAGCGGAGGGTTTGCACCGCCCCGAGGGGGCCCTTGGTGGCGAGCGTCGGCCCGCCGGCGGCTGCCGTCCGCTGGTGGGCGCGCCGGGTCTTCCACCAGCCGGTCGTGTCGCCCGGTAGCCGGTGGTATCCGTACTGGGTCAGGTCGGGAGGGCTGGAGCCCCACACCGACGTGACAAGGGTGTCGTCGAAGGCCAGGTCTTCGATCCTCGTGATCAGGCCGGCGGTGGCCTGCCCTTCGGGAAGACCCACGAAGGGGTCGCCGTCGTAGTAGCAGATCGTGGCGGCGATGACGGTGCCGTCAGCGGCAGTCTGGGTCACCCGAGCCGGGAGGCGAAGGTTGGCGCCCCCGGTCGCCAGCGTCGTGGTGGTCGTGACGTCCTGGTCTGGTGTCGGCACCCCCGATCGTTGGGCCTGGGTCCGCTGCGAGGTGATGTCACCCTCGTCGTTGACGGCGAGGTAGCTGACAGATCTTGTCGACACGAGCGCGCTCTGGCGTTCCCAGCGTTGCTCGGTCGACGTGACGCAGTAGGGGACGGCGACCTGATCGCCGCCGGGGAGGCTGGACGGCACCAGGAGCGAGTCGTAGGTGTGCGACGTCACCGAGTACGGCTGCGATTGGAGTGCCGATCCGTCCTGCCCGTAGGTCGTGGTACTGAGTGGCTTTTGGCGTAGCGCCCTGAGCTGCAGGGCCTCGTCGCCGTAGAGGGGTCGGGTCGGATCGCTGGGATCCAGGCCGAGGTGGAACGTGGTCTCCACCCGCAGCGTCGGGCAGGAGGCGTCGCCGAGCTGTTCGGAGTCGACCCGCCCGAAACCCAAAAATGTGCGGGTGTCAGGGTCGTAGCGTCCGTCGTGGTAGGCGTAGGTGGTGCTGGTTGTGAGGCCCGAGCCGTGGTCGGTCTGATCGGTGCGGGCCACGCATTGGATGGGGAACGGGTGGTAGGTCGGCCACGGCGTGCCGGCCGCGGTGTCGTCGCTGGGCGAACTCGGTGCTGGTCCGGTAGGTGATGTGGGTGCTGTTCGCCGCCCCGTAGGCCAGGTCGGTGAGCAGGTAGGCCTTGATGCCGCCGGTCAGGTCCAGGAAGGCCTGGCCCCAGTTGCCAGCGTGCAGGGTTGGCAGCTGGAAAAGGACGCCGGCGGTTCCGGCACCGAGCAGGTCGACGAGCCGGAAGCTCCCTGGCACGGCGGGCGGTGTGGTTGGCACCATCGACGGGATCGGAGAGGCGGGTGGCGCCGACCGGGCACCAAAATGTCACTGACATGGCGTCGACGTAGACGAGGTCGGCGCAGCCGTCGCCGTTGACGTCGACGAGGAACAACCTGGTCGGGTCGTGGTCTTGGCTGAACGTTGGGGCTGGGGATAGCTGCAGCCCTGCGCCCCAGCCGCCGTCGGCCCGCGCCGGCCAGTAGGTCACCCCGCCGCCACTGGCCAGCACGATGTCGGTGAGTCCGTCGCCATTCATGTCGGCCAAATAGACGTGCGGATCGCTCAGGGATACCGGCGGGGTTCGATCAGGGGCCAGCACGCCCGGAGCCTCCGACCAGGTATCGGGGTCCTGGCGGAGGTACATGAGCCAGGATCGTCCGGTGTCGACGAGGACGTCGGTGATGCCGTCCCCGTTGAGATCGAGGAAGCGGACGTTGGGGTCGTCTGGTGACACCGACGGCGCCTGGTCGAACACGACCGGCATGCCGAAGGTGGGCAGCCCGCCGCCGACCGCCGACAGCGGGTAGTAGCCGGCGAACGGCTGGTCCAGCACGAGCAGGTCGACGTTGCCGTCGCCGGACATGTTGGCGAAGGTGACGTCGGCGCTGGAAAGCCGCAGCGGCGCCGGTGCTTCGGACATCAGGTGCGGGGGGCCGAACACGCCGCCGCCCAGGTTGGGGTGCATGGTCGGCAGGCCCAGCCCGAGCCGCACGATGTCTGGCAGGCCGTCGCCGTTGAGGTCGGCCAGATCGGTGTCCGCGTCGTTTAGCGGCGTGGTCCAGCCAGTGACCGGAACCATGGTCGGTGGGCTCGGGACCGAGTAGGCGTACGTTTGATCGGGGGCGGCCAGCACCGAGCCGTCGGCCGCGTGACCCTGCTCCCGGATCGTGACCAGTAGCGACCGTCCCCGTCCGCAGTCGTCGTCATAGAGAAAGGCCCAGCTGCGGACCAGGCTCTGCGCTTCGGTGGTGACGTGCAGTTCGATGCTGCTGCAGCGCTTGTCGAGGGTAATGGGCGGTGCCGTAGGTGCCGTCGACAACCAGTCGGGCCGGCTCTGGTACTGGAACACCAGCTGGTAAGTGCCCCAGGCGATGCTTTGCGGTAGGAGCCCACCGCCGTCGGGGGCCCAGGTGTAGGTGATGGCGTTGCCGGCGCTGTCGGTGCAGCTGTCGATGACCCACGCCGCTGGTGGGTTGCCCGGAATCTGCGATCGCGCTCGGTCGAGCCGAGGGTGCAGCGGAGGTCGGTCTTGTCGGTCAGCGACCACGACCCGTTGACCAGCTCGATCAGCAACCCGCTGGTGTCGACGGTCGGGCGGAACCGGTTGGCGCCCATGTCGACCAGGTCGCCGACGCCGACGAGCGAGTACGTCCCCGTCGCCGTCGGGTCTGGCGGGGCCGTGCTCGGGGTGACCCTGGTCCGGATCGTCATCAGCCCGAGCGACCATCCGATGCCGAACGGGCCGTCCCCGGACCCGGTCGAGTACTGCAGAGAGAACGGCGGCTGGATGCCGTTCGGCCCGGCCGGCAGGGTGAAGTCGAACCTGGCGGCCCCCGTGCCGGTGTTCAGATCGACGCTGAAGTCGCCGCCCTGGCCCGATACCGAGCCGCCGCCCGAGGGGAGGTCCAGTAGTTCGGCCGCGGTGCCGCTCGCTTTGGTCATCGCTGTCTCCTCGCCGCCGCTCAGCTGCGGGGCTGGAATGAGTAGTCGATGACGAGCACCAGGTTGACGAGAGCTGAGAGGTTCAGCTTTCCTCCCGGCGCCAACGCCGGCGTTGGACGCGACGGGGAGGGTGATCGTCCAATTTCCCAGTGCCGATCCGCCGGTCGCTCCGGCCCAGGAGCTGGCGGTGCCCTGCGAGGAGATGGCGCCCGTAGCGTCAGTCACGCCGGTGACGGCTGACTTGCCCGGTGCGGCGAGGGTGATGGTGATTCCGGTGCTGGACGTGCCGGTTGCCAGGCTCGCCAGCAGGCTCACGGCGGAGACAGTGGGGTTGGTCTGGTTGAGGGGGAAGTCCGAAGCGGCCAGATTCAGCGTGAGGGTGCCCGAGCTGACGAAGCTGTAGAACAGGTCGGGATACATCCACGCCAGCGGGATCGCCATCTCCCGGTCGTAGTAGCCGGGCCGGCTGGCCAGGTCGGACAGCACGGTCTGAACGAGCTGGGGGTCGAAGCGGGCCTCGTAGAGGAAGGTCAGGACCACGTCGGTGAGGGTGCCGTAGTTGATGTCGTTGATGGCCCGAGGCAGGCTCAGCGTCCAGCTGCTGGCGACGCCGGCGCCTTCGAAGATTCCGGTCTGGTTCCCGGTCGAGGAGTCCAGCACGCCGTCGGCCGGGGGTCGTAGTCGGACAGCACGAGCGTCTCGGCGCTCTGGATGCGCACTTTGCTCGGCGACGACGGGGTGGCGATGTCCGATGGCAGCCGGTAGACCGAGATGCCGTTGTTGCTGAGCGTTCCCGAGACGCCCGTCGGCGGGACGATGCCCTGCACGCTTATGTCGACTCGCTGGATGCGCCCCTCGTAGGTCCCGGGATACACCGAATCGAAGTCGTCCAGGGTCGTCTCGAAGGTCATGCTGCCGGTCTTGCGAAGCTGGGTCTCGAACAGGTAGCCGTATCGGTCGGCCAGCGAGATCGACTGCTTCACGTACTGCTTCTTGCCCCGGTTCGCGGTCACCAGGTCGTCGGTGAAGGCCTGGATGTCCGCCATCGAGCGCGTCGGCGGCGAGGAGCCCGTCGACCACCCCCTCATAGGACGACTTGATGTACGAGAGCGTGGTGTCGTTTTCGAAGTTGTAAGCCTGCTGCATGAGCTTGGCGGCGCGCAGCGCCATCTCCATGTACCGGTTGTAGATGGAGTCGACGAAGTCGCCCATGGCCGTCCACACCTGCGGGGTGAACGTGTCGGCGTCGAAGACCTGCAGCGTCTGGGCCGCTCCGTTGGCCTCCAGCTGGGCGACGGCGACGCCGGCCTGGGCCGCCGTGACCTGAGCCGTGGCCGCGCTCAGCTGGGCCTGGGCCTGGGTCGCGGCCTGCTGCATCTCGGTCGTGGTCCGGTTCATGCTGTCGACCTGGTACTGCTGGCTGAGCTGGTTGGCGGCCAGATCGCCGGCCGCGGCCAGCGAGGCCGTGTCCCCCGAGATCGCCTGCCCCGACCAGGTACTGGCTGGCCATGGCGTTCACGCTGGTTGGAGTCGCCGTCGTCGCCGCCTGACACCTGCTGGGCGGCGGCCTGCAGGAGGATGGCCTGGCTGTTGGTGGCGGCGTACTCCTTGGCGTCCGGCGGCGGCGTCGGTCGCCCCGCTGGGCGGCCAGCGTCGAGCCCCGGCCTCGTAGGCCCACGCCTGGGCCTGGGCGCCGGCCAGCTGCTGCTGGGCCGCGTTGACCTGCCCGTTGGCCTGGGCCACCTGGTTGGTGAGCTGGGTCTTGGTCAGGGTGGCCTGATCGGCCTGGCTCCAGAAGTTGATGACCTCGCTCTCGGCCTGGGAGGCCAGCTGGGCGAAGTTGGTCGCCACTTGCTGGAGATAGCCGAACGTCCAGATCGGCACCGTGGCGGTGTAGTTGCCCCAGTAGTCGAGGCCAGCACTGATCTGGCCGAGCTTGCCGTAGATCTGGATCAGCACCGAGGCGATGGCGACGTCGTCGGCCGCCACGCTGCCGACACCGTTCGCCACCAACGACGCCAGCTCGGGCAGCAGGGTCTTGGCGATCTCAGCCGCCGTGGTCAGGCCGGTGAGGGTATACAGCGGCGTGCTTGGCGCCGTCGTGCTGCCCGGCGTGATCACCTTCCCGTAGATCGTCGCGGCCGTGGCGGCATCGCCCTGCTGGTAGACGTCGTTCCCCCACTGGCTGTACAGCGTGGCCAGGCACTGCCCACAAGTAGGGGCCCTCGGTCTGGGTGTTGAGATAGGTGTACGCGGCCGCTTGCAGGTAGTAGGTCTCTGCCTGGGTGTAGTCGCCGAGGGCCTGATAGCACTGGGCGATGGCCAGCGGGATGACGTAGAAGTAATCGTGCGGCAGCACGAGGGCCCGCTCCCAGAGGCTGGTTGGATTCGAGCAGCGCGTCGGGCAGGGTGGTGGCCGTCACGTGGGGGGCGTACATGACGCTCTTGATCGTGGCTATGTCGGGGCTGCCGGTCTCCGCCCATTGCGTGGTCGTGACGGTGAATGCGGTTCCCGCTCCGCTGAGGAGACCGACCTGCTTCTGGGCCAGCAGGGAGATCGGCAGCTGGGGCAGGGTGAGGGTCGGTTGGCCTTCCGGGGTGCTGTACGACAGCCCGCCCAATCGAAGGGGACTCGTCGCCAAAGACCCGGCGGACGCCACCGTGGTCAGAGACGCCGCCGGTTCCGTCACCACCGCGGCGGCGGTGACGGCCTGGGGGCGCACCGGTATGACGGGCCGTCCCGGGGCCGCTGGGGGAGCCGGCGCCGCAGGTCCAGCAGGTGCGGCAGGTGCCAGTGGGGCGGCTGGGGCGGCAGGTGCAGCGGGGGCAGCAGGTGCGACTGGGGCGCCCGCGGTAGGGGATAGCACCGTGGCAATCGTCGCATCGAGGTCCTGGGCTCGAGCGACCGTAGCCGTGCTGGCGGCCGTATTGCCCTGGTCAGCGAAGATGGCGGCCAGGTGCATGTCGGCCAGGGCTTCGGCCGCGGCCGCTGCATTGGTGCTCACCTGGCTGATCCCGGCGCCGTACAGCCCGGCCACGCTCGAAAGCAGCCCAGCGGTGACAGGCGTCGAAGGCCGCACCGGGCTCACCGAGACCGGCACCGGCAAAATGTCGAGCCACTGGCACGTGGCCGACAGCAGCGGGTCGAACAGGGTGGCGTCACGCGGCAGCAGGGGGCGGAACTTGTTTGTCAGATCGGGATCCCATTGCGGATCCAGGTGGGCGTAGATCAACGATTCGCAGGCGAAGTACGTGGTCAAGGCGTCGCTGTAGTCGCGGGCCGCGAACGTCGCCGCCGCGGAATTCAAGAGCGAGTCGATCTGCGACAGAAGGGCGGCATCCGTGTCGGTCGTGTCCACCACGCTGACATCAACTGGCGGACGGTCCAGGAAGCTGTAGGTGAGTATCCGCTGGGTGAGACTGGGCATTCACGTGCCTCCTTACGAACTACTGAGGGTGCGGCCGGGCACGACGACGGCGAGCAACACGTTCCGCCGTGACTGCCGCCATGCGTCGTTCACGGGAATACGTGCCGCACCGGGGTTCGGTTCCACATGAAGTCGGTCCGCGCTTGGCAGCATTCCCGCTCTGCCAATTGATTGGCCATCATTGGGTGGCCTTGCGACGTTTTATGGCCTCCGTGTCCATTGGCTCCACCGAGGCCTCCAAACAACTCCGCCCGGTCAAAGGCGATCGAGAGCCTGGGACAATCCAACATGTGCGTTGAAGGCCGAGCGTATTGTTCTGACTTGGAGGTTGATCACCGGGTTTCTTCGGCCAAGAATTGATCTCTGTTTGGCGGACGGGTGGGCTACTCATGCTCGGCGAAGGTCAACCAGCTGGGCGGTGCTGGTCTGGCTGGTTCCAACCGCGGTACAGGTGAAGGCCCGGACGCAGGACATACCATTGAGCACCCTGAAGGTGACACCAGCGGGTTGGGCGTAGCCTGGATCACCCACCTGGGCGCCCCTCCAATGTTCCGGCGTTGTTGACCAGCAGATCAACGTCCTCGTCAGCTAGGAGACGCTGAAGCTGCGCCAAGGCGCCGGGCTCGAGCAGACTGGCTGTCTGGACCCGCACCTGGTGGTGATCAGTTCGCCTCAGCATCTCCGCCAGGGCATCCAACCGGAGTGTTCGCCGGGCTGGGATAATCAGGTCCCAACCTTGAGCGGCCAAGCGAGAGGCGAAAGCTTCGCCCATCCCGCCCGACGGTCCGGTAATCACGGCCAGCACGATCAATCCTCCTTGGTGTTTGGTTTGCGACCCCAGGCCAGGAAATAGAGGTGCGGCAGGATCAGGGTGTCGGGATCCGACAAATGTGCTCTCACCTCGGCGTCCACTTTTTCCAGTTCCTCGCTGTCGGCGATACCGCGTTCGATGATCTTGTCCCGCATGGCTACAACCAGATCGGGGTGGATGGTGCGCCGGGAGTGACCGTGGGGATAGACGTCGGCTCGCGCTTCGGCTCCGACATCGATCATGCCGGCATGACGCAGCATGGCCGCGACCTTTCGACCGACGAACAGGTCAGCCCCATCCGAACGGTAGGCAGCGTGGAAGACTTCGGTCAGCCGGTCCCATGCCGGGTGGGGCGGGTAGCAGACGTGGAGGGCAGCGTCGGCTTCTTCGATCACGATCCACCCGCCGGGAATGGTCAGGCGGGCCATCTCCGCCACGACCTCTTCGGGGCCGGGGATGTTGATCAGCAGGAGCCGGGCGTGGACCAGGTCGAATGTGGCCGAGGGCAGCCCGGTGCGGCGGGCGTCTCCCTGCAGGACTTCAACGTTACCGAGGCCGGCCTCCAGCACCAGCTTACGGGCCAGAGCCACATGGACAGGGTTGATGTCGATGCCCGTCACCCGACCGGTCGGCCCCACCCGCCGGGACAGCAGTTCGATGGTTCCACGGGGACCGCAGCCCAGATCCAGGGTGGCCGCTCCTGGTTGCAGGCCGGTGTGATCGAGCATTGTCAGGGCATGGGCGTGCAGATCGTCGGACTGCCGACGCAGTCGTTCGCGTTCGGCGGGACTGCTGCCAAGCGTGTATACCGCCTCGTCGCCGTGATGGTCGGTCGCCACCCCACCATCATCGACCCCACGGGGCTCGGCGTCCCCAGGGTGAACCCTGGGTTCAACCCTGAATTGTGACGCCGACCCGCCTGGTGGTCCCCTTCCAGTCGGTGGGTAATCAGCTCTCGCCTGGAGCTGATCCCGAGCTTGGCAAAGATATTGCCAAGATGAAACTCGACCGTCTTGACACTCATATACAGCGCCGCGGCCACCTCGCGATTCGGGCGCCCCTTGGCCACCAGGTTGATCACGGCCACCTCGGTGGGAGTCAACCGAACATGTGGTTGCCCTGCATCGTCCTCGAGACTGATCCCGCAGGCCTGCAGCTCGCGATCGCAGGTTTGCACATAGGGATCGGCGCCCAGAGCGGCCAGCTCCTGCCGGGCCTGACGCAGGCGGGCGACGGCCTGACGCCGCCTTCCCCGGTCGCGGCGCAGACGGCGCCCGTCGCATAGCCCCAATCGGGCTCGGGCCAGTGGCATGGCCAGCTGTTCGGCCTGACGCCAGGCCTCCTCGAACGCGGCCGCCGCCCCATGGTGGTCTGCTCGCTCCACGGCCAGCATACCCCACAGACGGGCCACGTCGACTCGCCCCGAAGGCACACCGGCCACCGTGGCCACCGCGCCCAGCTCGCTGAGCGCTTCTGCGGCCTCATCGAGCCGACCCAGTCCGATCAGAGCTTCCACCTCCAGGGCCCGCCAGTCGTAACGGCCCGGATGGCCCAGGTACTGCGCCTTGCCGGTCGCCCGAACGCCGGCGGCCGCCTCGATGACCTCTTGGAGATCGCCTCGGGCAAACGCCAACCTGGCCCGAGCGGTAGACGCCGAAGCAACCACCTCAGCCGCCCCGAACGCCCGGGCCGCCTCTCCAGCCGCCAGAACGTGGGCGGTCGCTACCTCCCATTCCCCTCGGGCGGCCGGCACGGCAGCGGCGATGCTGTGCACGAACCCGAAGTCCAACACCCGGTCGGTGTCGTGAGCCAGCGAAACCGACAGCTCGGCGTGACCCACCGCGTCGTCCCAGCGTCCAAGGCGGTACTCCGTCTCGGCCAGGTAGCCCAGACAGGGACCGACCCAGCGCAGTGAGGTGCCGTTCCCCAATCTGGCCGCGGCGGTCGACAGATCGTTCTCGGCAGCCCCCAGCTGTTCCATGGCGGCCCACGTCATGCCACGGAATACCAGCGCGTCCGTGTCGGCGGATCGAACTTCCGTAGGCGACTCCGGCAAAAAAGTCAGCGCCCGCAACCCTTCTGTCCCCCGACCGTGCACGGCCAGGCCCACCGCTTCCAACCCCGACGCCTGATGGCGGATACCAATCGGGGCAGCTAGCGCTTCGCTGCCGCGCCGGCACCACTCGATCCCCTCGGGAAGCACACCGCTGAGCAGGCGCAGCACTCCCAGCTGGTAGGCGGCGGCGGCTCCCACCGCCGGCTGGTCGAGGGAGTCATGCGTCTGCCAGGCTTCGACCAAATGGGCCTCCGCCTCGTAGGGTCGGCCCCCCTCCAGCTGAAGCTCCCCCAGCAACAGGCTCCGCCGGGCGCAAGGTCGACATCGCTCCAACCGGTCGGCCAGAGCCAGCGCTTCCCCCACCTCCCCGCAGGCCAACAACACCTCCACAGCGTCAAACAACCGTCGGTCTCGCCCCTCTGCGGTTCCACTCAGCTTGGCAGCCTCCGCAAACCACCTGGCCGCCATCACCGGGCGGCCCCGCCCCCGAGCATCCAGCGCCTCCCGCTCCAATGCGCCAGCCAGGTCGTCGTCAGGACCGACAGCCGCAGCGATCAGATGAGCCAGGCTGCCGTCTCCCCCAACCAGCTCCGCCGCCCAGGTGTGCAAGCTCCGCCGCTCCTCGAGGCCAAGATCGCCGTACACCGCTTGCTGCACCAGAGGATGCGAAAAAGAAATGGTGGCAGGCTCGAGCGCGCTGAGATCGACCAGGATCCCGGCCCGGACCGCGTCTTCAACGCCCTCCAGGGTCTTGTCGATCCGGGCCAGCCGGGCCGCCGTACCCAGTTCGCACTGCCGGCCGAGGACGGCCGCGGCCCGCACCAGCGCCCTGGCCTGGGGCTCCAGGTTGTCCAGTCGGGCGATCACGGCCCCGGCCACAGTGTCGGGCACAGGAAGCCCTTCCGCGCTCGACAGGGCGTCGAGCCCGACGTCGTCGATCAACGCTTGGCAATACAAAGGATTACCGCCAGTGTGCTGCACCAGTCGGGCAGCCGCCCAGCGCTCCAGCCGCCTCCCGGTGTGTTTTGCCACCAGCTCCATCACATCATCGGCCCCGAGGCCGCCCAAACGAACCCGAATGACCCGTCGGTCGCCGGCCGCAAACCGGGACCACCCCTCGCCCAGGCCGACCAAACCCATGTTGCGCAGTGTCGCCACCACCAGTACCCGATCGACGATCAGACGCCGCAAGCTGAACAACAAGGCCCGGGCCGACAAGCCGTCCGCAAAATGCAGATCGTCCACAGCCAACACCGCCAGTTCGGCCCGGCCCCGGAGATCGTTGATCACGGCCAGCAATCCGGCGCCCGCAGTCAGGGCGTCGGTATCGTCACGAACATCAACGAGCGCCGGGCCTGGGATCACACCGACAGACCCGGCGCTGGCCACCAATTGGCTTACCAACCCGTAGCCGAGGGACCGCTCCGCGTCGTCACCGCTGGCCCGAACCGTGACCGTACTCGCCAGACCAGAGACGAAGTGATTCAGCAAGGTCGACTTTCCCACCCCGGCCTCGCCTTCGATAAGCGCTACCACCGGCTCACCCCGGCGCGCCCGAGCCGCCGCCTCGCCTAGCTCCACCACCTCTCGCTGACGGCCGACAAACACTGTGACCGAACCTCCAGCCCGTCAGAACGTCTGCCCCAGAATGGCCTCGACGTTTCCCTCTGTAAAGAGACAAATGGGAGTAAAGGCGAGGAGTCAGCCGGATGCCGGTGCCCTCAATGCTTCTTGATGGATCTCGTGCCTGCGCCCGGAACCCTGCTGATCGCTACTTCTCACGAAGGGCCTTCTACTCTCCTGGCACCTACGCATGCGACCAGAACTGGCCAGATCGCCAGGTATCCCGGGGCACCTCTTATTTGGGTTCACGTGTGGTGTTTTTGGGATTCGGCGTGGGGCGGGGCCAGTCCTGTAGTTCCACGGACGTCGCCAGCCACCTTGTGGCTGAAGAAGAAGCCGGAATCGGCTGGGAGAGTCAGCGCCTCTAAGGCGCCTCCGACGTGCACGCAACGGGAGTCTCCTGAAAGCTGGCCACCCACGCACTGTACATCGAACACCAGCACGCGAATACGACGGAGCATGCCCGGGAAACCAGGGTCCGCCCGACCGTGGGGCTAGCACCCGTTCGCGGCTCCCGAGGTGGACCCGTCCGTCAATACCACAGGCGTCCACGTCGCCAGTCTCGGCGCGTCGCTGATCGCCGGGGAAGTAGCAAGCTAGCCAGGATGCGCGAACAACTCGCCACACCCAGATCGCAACTACCGTCCAACCCGGGACGCCCGTCGGCCTCCACACCTCGCGGCTAGCCGCGAGGTCAAACCCAGGGGGCCCATCACGTTCGGTGTCATGCTTCCCGCGACGTCAAGCCTGCGGCAGCCGTCGCACGGCAGAATGCATTGTACAGCCGCGACAGGTCCCATTTCATGCTGCCATTGTTGTGCGTCGAAGCTACAGAACAGCAATGACCTCGGAATACACTCGACCCGGCCCAACTTGGCCACCTTCAACTGCCTCGGCCGCGGCGATCTTCTCCTTCGAGAACGACTGAAATGCATCCAGTGCCGCCTGGTCCCGAAACAGGGCTATCGCCATGGACTCCCCAGTGGCCGGGTCCGCTATAAAGAAGTTTCCTTCAACCCCGTCGTGCGTGCGTGCTTCCGAAAGGGCCTCCTCGGCGAATTTGCGCAACTCGTCGGACATCGGACCAGCGGGTCCGGTGCTGGTGTGGACCTGAGCGATCATCGTTTCCCCCTGACTCGCCGTCTCGAGGAGACGCGGCGACGGGCGGCGGACTGCCGCCAGGGACACGATCGCCCACAAGCGGGGCGTCGGCAACAAAAATTGTCCTTTTAGACAGCCGGTAGTCAGCTAAAGTGCCGACCGCCTGTGGGGCTGTGGTCGGCTCCGCCTGTCCGGCCGTAGTCGGCTCGTATCTGCCACCGCCGGCCGGTCATCTGCGAAACTCGCCCGTCCACAGGTTGGGCACGAGTCCGGTGAGATTGGCTCCCTTAAGCCGCCTGGGCTGGTCAGCTGGGCCATGGATTCGGTGAACCGGGCAGCGTTGTCGGCGGGGTTGATGGCCGCGCCGGTACTGGTGAAATCCGCGAATTTCTGCCCGACCGCTCCCCGGTCCCAAAACTGGTCGGGCGTCCCTTTCCCGCTCAGGCCGGCGCCGACGATCGTTCCCACCCCCCCGCCGAGGAGCAAACCAACGCCGGCTTCCCAGACTGCCCCTTTAACATGGAGACGAGCCCCTTCTCGACGGTCCCTTTCCATCCAGCGAACCCGGTCGCCAGTCCAGTTCCGGCTCCGGCGAGGGTGCCCTGGAGGCCCCGATCCGCTATAGCAATTGGAAGGCGTCGCGGATCAGGGGTTCGAGCAACAACCGAACGGCCAGTGGCGACAGCGAGCTGAAGACCAATATGGTTGACGTCACTGGACTCGAATGGATGTGATTCCGAGCGTCGGGCCTCGGATGCCGGCCCAGGCAGCTCGCACCCATGAACCAAAGCACTCAAAGTGCCGAGAATGAACCCGGGCATCGCCAGCCGGGCGAGTCAAGCCAGCCGCCCGATGGCGATGGGCAGTGAGGTGAACTCTGACGAGAGGGGCGGCGAGAACTGAAAGGCGACAGGCTCGCCGTCGCCGTCGATCTTGAAGTTGATGAAGCCGGACCCCACCCCGCTGGGCCACTGGCCCAAGCCGTCGCCGCGGGTGTCGTCAAAGTGCGGCGCGATGGCGCAGTCGTAGACGCGGACAACGAAGTAACCCTGGTCACCCATGGCCGGCGTGTCAGCCACGAAGACCACGTGCCCGGTGTCGCGCCCAAGCTCGATCTCCGAGAACCGCCATGCGATCAGGTCGCCCCGGGCCGCGTCGGCGAGGACCCCTACCTGCTCCCAGCCGTCACCCGCCTTCGGCGGCAGCGAGGTGAAGAAGTCGTAGTAGTCGAAGGCCCGGGGCACCGGCTCGCTCGCCGCGGCCACGAGCGTCGCATAATGGTCCGGTGTGCACTGGGCCACCACGAAGTTGGCGAATTGGCTGCAGTCACAGTTGTAGACGCGGTTGTCGACGTCAATGTTCTCGGTGTACTGGTAGTCGGTTTCCTGCAGGTTGTTGACTATGAACTCAGCCTGGGCGGCTACTCGGTCCGCCAGCGAGAGTTGCGGTTCAGGCGCCATGGCTGCGAAGTCTGCCCCCCGCCGCGCTGCCGATCAAGGGTCAAGTGCTCCGGTTACCCTCCCCGCACCAGGTCAAGCCTCTGTCGGCCGCTACTTCCTTGATGTGGAATGTGCTGCTATCAGACTGCTGTCGCGTGCCGTGGAGGGATTCTGGCAGGGCCAAGGCCGTGCTGTTTGGTGCCGACCGGGCTCGGGTCCGCAGGACAGCCGGATCTACGCGGTCGCGGACGACACGGCTATGGCTGTCGAAGACCTCAAAGCCGAGTGGAAGGGGGAACGGCGATCCACCTGGCGATCGATACCGGCCAACCTGCCACACGGATCTGACCCCGGATCTTGTCACTGGTATGCCGCCGACTTCGAAAAACAGGGTCTTGGCCATTGCGATTGGCGAGACGGTCGAACGGAGGATCCGCGCCGAGGTGCGCTCATTCGTCAACTGGACGGCTATCGCGATCGGCTCGACGCTGTGGAGCGCGGCCCGAGGCAATCTGCTGCCCTGGAGATCTAGAAGAGACTTCGGTGCTGGCATGAGCCTGTCACTCAGTATTCGACCTTTTTCTTTGAGACTCGTGCGACGGCCGCCTCGAATGTCGCCTTGTCTTGTACCCCGGCCGCGGTGATGCTTCCGGCGCTGAGCGCCCCACCCTTCTTCGTCATGGTAACGGTGCCCTCGACGACTCCGTCCTGGTCGGCGGCCCACTCGAGATACGGTTGGCCGCCCTGTCGTCCTTGTGGATGGACAAGTAGGACCAGGTTCCCGGCCTGGTAAAAGCCGGTGGCTTGCCCTTGCGTCAGGTCCTTCAACGCCCGTTCGTTCCACTGGTCGACCACCTTGGTGTCGATCTGGTCCGCCGTTAACTGGACCGCGCCGGGCGTGTCGATGCGAACAGCTTTCTCTTCCTCAAGTTCTTCCCGCACCCCGTTCGCGGTGGTGATGAACTTCCCGTATTTGTCGTCTCTGACCAGGCCGTAGATCTCGATGTAGGCGGCGTCGAAGGGCCCGGTCACGCTGTCAGGTGCGGGGTTTGCCGCGAATGCATCTCTCAGCGTGTCGTGGTTGCCGGAGTACAAATTGACCTGCGTCGGCGCCGAGTCGCTCACAAACTGGTCGTAGATCTGACGGGCGAGTTGGCCGTCGGGCTGGCGGGCCCGCAGGTTGTCGACGGCGTCAAGGAACTCCAGGTTCTCCGTGGAGTACTCGTCCGCCAAGCTCAACAGCAACATTGCTCTCCATATCGGATCCTGCCGACACTGGTCGAGGGTGGCAGGCGGGCTCTCCGCTCTCAGTTTCGCCAGCATGTCCTGGGTAACCTGCGGGTCTGTCTTCCAAGTCTTGAGCCCCATCCCGTCTCCCTTCCGCCACGCCATTGATGATCCAGCAAGAGAGTAGTACCTCGACACTCCAGGGGGCGTCGCCGTCGAATGTTCTCGGTCGAGCCAACCCATTGAAGTTGGTCCCGGACCGGGCCGGAGCTCGGGGAAGGGCCGCCGCGGGTAATTGGCCGAGGCGGCTCAGAGCGGCGGCAGGGCCAAATGCTCCGGGCCGCCCGGTCGCGACGGGAACGGCCGGCGCGGCACCCGCACCCCGCCTGACCCCTGGTCGGGGTCATCGCCCGCTTGAGGATCGAGGAACGCCTCGACATCCACGGTCCGGAGTCGCATCACTCGCCCGGCTTCGATCGCCGGAATCTGGCCTGTGTCAATGAACCGATAGAGCATGCGCAGGGTGACTCCCACTCGCTCGGAGGCGTCCTTGATCCCCATCCACTCGCTCACGGTCGTTCATGCCATCTCATGTATCACCTGGGAACGGCCGATGTTGGGAGGTAGCGGACAGATGTCTGGCTTGGTCTGGTAGAGGTCAGGTCCGCCTTCGCGGCCGGCGACCATACGGGGGTGAAGCTTCCTGTACTCGCACCACGATATTTGTGGACGAGTCGCGGGTGGTCGAGATCAGCGTCCGTTGCACATCGTCGATTCCCATGCCGCGGATAAAGGCCAGGAGAGAGGCTGTCGTTGTCCCCCTCGGGTGGGAAGAGCGCTTGTTCGGTTGCTTGGGTTGCCTCGGCTACCGACGAGGATGCGCCCACAGCGAGCAAACGGGATGTGGGGTCGGGCCCTCAATTGTTGGTCAGGCAGCCTGAAGGCTGCCTCTGCTGGGCGGTCCGGTGCGTCCTGGCCAAGTTCCCGCCTGGCGAAGTTCTCGCCACCCAGGTCCACCCCTCCCTGACGGCCAGAATGCCGACCATCACCCGTGACACGAACGTGACCGGCACCAGTCCCTCCGCCCCCCTTGATCCAGATGTCATCATCCCTGTCAAGCTGAGCATGATCAACTCTTCCGGCAACGACCGGTATCTTGCTACTGGGATAGCAGCCAAAGCGGACCGGGTGGCATCCACACCCGGAAGTGATTCCACCATAGCTAGCGCCGACCGGCATTAGACCTGTACCGCGAGCGCTTAATGTCATAAAACGGGCCCGTCGTAACCCTATCTATTTTTCTCGGGCCCGGAGGCTTCGCCTGCTGAGGCGTTTGAGCGTGAGAACATGGAGTGGACTTTCCATGGCTTAACTGGGTCATTTGGTTTGGATTCATGTAACTTCGCGGATCGTAGCCTTAACACCCGAACCTGGGCGGCCAGCCAACGGGATCTTGTGCTTGACCAACGTGTTCAGCGGGACCAGCACCATCGCCGTGTCCGCACTGCTGGACGGGTCGGAGCTCCCGTGCCCGAGAAAAACGATGCGAGCCATCGAAGCCTCCCAGTCACCCGTACGCAGCACCCTCAGCCGGGAGCCTGGCGTCATCACCCGGTCCGGGGCGACGAGCCGACACGGTGATGCCGATATGACGATCGACGACCTTGAGACCGACCCCGGACTCTACCAGGACTTTTATCCCGAGCCCGAGAGCGGAATCGAACCGCTGACCTACGCATTACGAGTGCGTTGCTCTACCGGCTGAGCTACTCGGGCCTGACCTGCTATTTAACGCCTACCTCATGCGACGATAGCACCTCTTGGACATAGTTTTGGACATATACTCGGCTCGGAGGAGAAGATGCGAGGCTCGCTCAGCGAATGGGGTGGTCCAGGCAGCGGCAAGTGGAAGTTGCGCGTGTACATGGGTCGGGACAGCCGCAATCGGCCGGGCTACCTGTCGCGCAACTTCACCGGTTCCCGGCGCCAGGCCGAGAGCGCGCTGAGCAAGCTCGTTGCCGATGTCGAGCGAAGGCAGGCGACCACCAACCATGGTGGCAGCGTACGCGACCTGCTCACCCGGTGGCTCGCCGACATCGAGCCGACCCGCTCCCCCAGCACCATGCGCGAGCACCGGCGCAGCGTCGAGCGCAACATCCTACCTGCCATCGGATCAGTACGCCTCGATCGACTCACCGCCCGGCACCTTGACGACCTCTACCGCTCGCTGCTCGCCCGGGGGCTCTCCCCCGCCTCCGTCCGGCGTCATCACGCCATCCTCTCTGCGGCGCTCCGGCGGGCGGTGAAATGGGATTGGCTGGCAAGCAATCCGGCGGAGCGGGCTTCCCCTCCGGGGATCAGTCGTCGCTCGACAACGACACCTTCGACCGAAGCCGTCCAGCACCTCGTCGTTGCCGCCCAGGAGGAGGACCCCGTACTCGCGGCTGCCATCGTGCTCGCAGCCGTGACCGGGGCTCGTCGAGGAGAACTGTGCTCTCTTCGCTGGTCGGACGTGGACTGGGAACGCGGCACACTGGCCTTCGCGCGATCCCTCACCGTCATCGGCCGACAAGCCAGCGAAGGCCCAACGAAGACCCATCAACGAAGGGACGTCGCCATTGACGACGCGCTCGGCGGATTTATCTCCCAACGACAGCTCGAGCAGCGAGCCTACGCAGAGACGGTCGGCGTGGAACTCGTCAAGGACCCGTATCTCCTGAGCCGCTCGTCGGACGGAGCTATGCCTTGCCTGCCGGACGGGCTCACACACGGATACTCTCGACTCGCGGCCAAGATCGGCGTGGGCGGGCACTTCCACGAATTGCGCCATTATGCCGCCACGACATCCATAGCATCGGGAGCTGACGTACGTACTGTTGCCGGCAGACTTGGCCACGCGGACCCATCGACGACTTTGCGCATATACGCGCACGCCCTCGAGGCCAGAGACCGCGAGCTAGCGGGCATTCTCGGGACGGCCGTTCTCGGACCCATGAACGGCAAGGGCCAGTCTGACGGCGCTCACCCGCCATCGGCGACCAAGGCGAAAAGCACCCGGTAGTTCCCCACGTCGGGCTAGCTCATAGGCAAGATCCTTCGAGATACCCAACCGCTCGGCCGCTTGCGGAACGGACAGCACGTTCGGATCAGCAGCGATGAGCACGCGAGGGCCTCCGCAGGCGCAAGTCCGTGGTTACCAACGTTGCTTCCGTGCGTGCCCGCCGGCGCCTGCTCTTCCACCAGTGCAGTTTTGTCACGGGGTCACCTCCTCCGTGTACAAGGGGCAGGAAGCCGTCAGCGACGGCGATCTTGGTCGAGCTCGTCGAGCTCCCGTTGTCGGTCTCGTTTGGCGTCTCGGTCGTTGTAGGCCATTGATTCGAGGTAGGTCTTGGGGCCTACGGCTTTGATCTTGGCGGCGAACTCGGCGAGGAACTCGGCGACCTCGTCGAGGCGGTCGCCGTATTCGCGTTCGACCTGGCGCAGCCGTCGTTTCCGCCACACCCTGAAGTGGTCGTGCCAGGCCCCGGTGGCGGTCTTGGGACCGAGCACTGCCACCATGGCCTGGTCGGCTTCCTCGGGGTTCTTGATGCCGATCTCGGCGAGTCTCTCGTCGAGGGGGGCGAGCTGGCGCTCCTGGCCGAGCACGGCGGCGTAGAGGGTGGACAGCCAGTCGCCGGTGTCGGCCAGATGGGTCCGCTCGCTCCCGGGGGGCGGGATGAAGAAGTAGGCGATAGGCACATCGAAGAGGACGGAGAGGAGGTACAGCTCGTGGGCGTCGAAGCGGCGCCGGCGTTCCCCGTCGAAGCCGCGTTCCATAGCCGAGATGGATGCCTGGGGCAGGACGTGGCCGGTGAGCCGCCCAAGGTTGTCGGCGACTTCTTGCTGGGTCCAGCGGCGGCGCTCCCGGATGGCCCTGAGGTTGTAGGAGACCACGGCGTTGACGTCGATGCCGGTATCGGCCCCGATGGGCCGAGGCGCCTCGACTGGGTCGGTCTTCTTACGGGCTCTCACGATCGCATTCTCTATCGCTAGCTGCGTTGGTTCACAACAGTATCACATACAACGGTTATGATGTACAAGTGACGTTGACCATAGCAGGAGCCTGTGACGATGGGTACGGCCTGACCGGTGACCAGACCACTGCGACCTGCCGTCCGAGCTACTCCGGTTTCTCGTCCTGGGTGAAGAGCGATGGCAGAATGCTTCGCCCCGGCCTGGCCGGTCAGGTCGAGGTCAGCTGATGCGCTCGCTGGTAGGACACGCCCAAGAGCTTGCCCACGTCGCGCAAGGAAATCCCTTCTTCGCGCAGTGCCCGGGCCGCGGCGCGTACTTCCCTGGCGGCGGCGGCCTGGGCGCTGGCCGAGTCCGTCCGCAGCTTCTCTGCCCGGGCCAGATGCTTAGCGACTTCTGGAGACAGTCGGAAGTCGTAGGTGACCGCCGGGCTGGACTCACCGGTCATCACTTCGATCAGATCAACGGTCATGGCCTCCAGCTCCCGCAGGTGCCGAGCCTGGGTCGCCCCCACACCCGGGACGGTCACAATCCAGAACCGTTCGCCACGTTCCACTGTCGCCGTCAACTCAGCCATCACATCCACCACCTTCGACCCAGTTCGGCCTCGCACTCTTTGAAGATCATCTCCGCCAGACGCCGATCGATCTCGGCGTGGCGGGGGATCGGGATCATCGACGAGCCCAGTCGGAACACGCTGTGGTTGGCGCCCTCTCGATCGAGCTTCCACTCGACCCCGGCAACCTCGGCGGCCCGGCTGATCGTTCTGATGACCTCTCTCCGCCGCACCATCTTAGTCTATCCCGCCCTAGACAGTAAAGTCAAGGGCGCACTAGACGAAACCAGCTGCACCCTCCACCGCCTCCACTACCTCTCTTCCCCAAAGCTTTCCTCACCTCCACCACAACTTCCGACCCCCAACGACAAACCCCAAACGTCACCCGCTCCATCTCCTCCCCAACTTTGCACCCCCTTCTCCTTCAACCCAAAATCCTCGAACACGATTGCAACCGACTGGTTGCCCCTTGCTGGAGCCCGTCTGAGCGGGCTGAGAGATAGGAGGCGGACGCCATGGCGTGGATGAGAATGATGGGCGTCGACTCGGTCAATTATCACCGCGAGACGGTGATGGATCGAGCCGATGACCACCCCCGAGCGGCACTCGAGTACTACGCGTCCCGGGGTGAGACCCCGCTGGTTTGGGGCGGCTCCGGCGCCGCCGAACTGGGCCTGGAAGGGCCCGTCAGCGAGGCCGAATATGACGTCATCTTCGGTCCTGGCGGGGCGCAGACGCCGTCCGAGGGGGCCCGATTGGTGGCCGCAAAGCGGCCGGGGATGGAGCTGGTGGTGGCCGCCCAGAAGTCGGTGGCGCTGCTGGGCTTGATCGGCAGGGCGGAGGACATGCACGCCATCTTGGACGCCGAGACCGATGCCACCCTGGCTTATCTCGACACGTGGATGATGGTGCGGGGAGGGCGGCGCGGGCGCTCGCAGACCCGCGGACCGACGCATGGTTTGGTCTGGGCGCGCACCCGTCACGCCACATCGCGTGCCGGCGATCCTGAGCCTCACGATCACGTGTTGATCGCCAATATGTGCCACATGGCCGACGGCAAGGGGGGTTGGAAAGCCGTCGACACGGCGGCCCTGCGGGACATCCTGCACGCCGCGACAGGGTTCGGCCGGGTGGCGTCGGCGGCCAAAGCGATCGAGCTCGGCTACGCGATAGAGCCTGACGACGGACCGTCGGGAAGACTAGGGCATTGGCGTATCGCCGGCATGCCCGAGGGGGCGTGCCAGTTGTTCTCGAAACGCTCAGCGGAGATCACCGCCGCGGTCGAATCCAAGGGCTTCGACACTTATCAGGCCCGCCAGACCGCCGCCCGGGACACTCGTAAGAACAAGCGGCACACCCCGCCAGCCGATCTGATGGACGGATGGATCCTCGAGCTGTCGGCGGCGGGCTACACCCCTGAAGGCATCCTCGACGACATTGTCGATGCTGCGGCGAACAACCGCAGGACGCAGCCACACGTGCTATCAGCTCGGCAGCTGACCGCCCTAGCCAGCTACGCCCTGGGCCCCTCGGGGCGGCTGGCCCAGCAGAAGGTGTTCACCCGATCCGACGTAGCGGTCGCGCTGGGTCCGCTGCTGTTCGGGTTCGCGCCTCGGGAGCTGCTACGGGCGGTCGAAGTTGTCTGCGGCCACCCCGACGCGGTGGCGCTGCTGGGCGTCAAGACGGCCCGGGAGCAAGCCTACGCCCCGGCATGTGTGATCGCCACCGAAACCGCCATCGCTCTGAAGGTCGCCCTCCAAGCCGACCGGACGGGTGCGCCCGCTGTCGGCCCCGAGACGGCCGAGAAGGCGATCAGGGCGAAGGAAGACCAGTTGGGCGTCCGGTCGCTCACCGACGGGCAGACAGCCATGATCCGATCGGTGGTCACCTCCGGGCGTCCGGTGGAGCTGATCGTAGGGGTGGCCGGCTCGGGGAAGACAACCGCCCTCGAAGCCGCCCGCCAAGCGTTCGAGGACGCCGGCTACCGGGTCGTGGGCACTTCGATCTCCGGGCAGGCCGCCCGCACCCTGGGCGCCGAAGCCGGTATCGACGAGTCCCGCACAATCGCCTCATTGCTGTGGCGGCTCGATCACGGAAAAGCCCGCTTGGACAGCAGCACCGTGGTTGTCTGCGACGAGGCGGGCATGACAGACGACCCTGCCATGCTGCGCCTGCTCGCCGCCACCGAGGCAGCCGGATCGAAGTTGATCATGGTGGGAGACCACCGCCAACTCGGCGCCGTCGGCCCTGGCGGCAGCCTCCAAGCGCTCGTGGCCAGGCACACGGGCCGCGTGCATGCACTACGAGAGAACGTGCGCCAAGCCGACCCTCAAGAACGGACCATGCTGGCCCGGCTGCGCGCCGGAAGCGTCGAGCAAGCGGTCAACTGGTACGCCGATCACGGGCGGATCACCACCGCCCCCGACCGGGAACAGGCGCTCGAGCAGACCGTCGCCGCCTGGGTCGACGACCTGTCAGAGGGAAAAGACTCGGCCATGATGGCGTGGCGGCGGGCTAACGTCGCCGCGCTCAACGCCCGGGCCCGACAAATCATGCAGCAGACCGGAAAGCTGACCGGACCGGAGCTGAACGTGGGCGGCAACGTGTACCAGGCCGGAGACAAGATCGTCACCCTCGCCCCCTCCGCCCATGGACAGCTGGTCACCTCGCAGCGAGGCCGGGTGGTTGGCGTCGACTTGGATGCCGGCGGGCTGACGGTGCGGATGGACGACGGCCGGACCCACGCCCTGGGGGCCGACCAGATCGGCCCCGACCAACTCGCCCTCGGTTACGCCACGACCGTTCATCGCAGCCAGGGGGCCACGTTCGATACCGCCCATCTCTTCGCCGACGGCGGCGGGCGAGAGCTCGGATACGTCGCCATGAGCAGAGCCCGAGACAGCGCCCACGTTTACGCCGTCGCGGACAACGTCTACCAGGCCGTCGAAGACCTCACCTGGGACTGGAGCCGTGAGAAGCGACAGGCCTGGGCCATTGACACCGGCACACCCGAAACCCAAGGGCGGCATCCACTCGAGATAGAGGCTGACAAGCAAGCCCCTGAGAAGCTGCGAGCAGTGCTCAGCCGGGCTCGACTCAAAGCCGAACGAGCCGCCCTGGCGGCCGCAGCATCCGACCAGCCCGACCCGGCTGTCCGGCGTCACGTCGCCGGCCTCGACCGGCACATCCAGCTCCTCAACCAGCGCCTCGATCCATCGAAACACCCGTTGGCAAGACAACCATTCTCGACCCCAGTCGAGGCGCCAGCCCCTGAACGGAGCAGCGGACCGACTCTCTGACGCCCGGTCACCCTCGGCTTATTGTGGCAGTCACACGCGAAAATCGAGGGTGACATTGACCGGCACTTATTCGGGTGATCCACCCGCTGAGCACCTCGCTCAGGGAAAATTTCCTCGGGCGGAGCTCGGACAGGGAGGATCATCATGGTCTGGTCTCCGCAGGTTCGCCGGCTCGCTCGTGAGGGTGGGGGCGAGCGTCTGGTTGTGGGTCATTGGCTGGTGGACGAGTTCTTGGAGTTCGCTGCTAGCCGGGCCCGGCCGAACACGGTGTTGGCCTACGCGCGCGACCTGAAGTCGTTCTTTAGCGTCGTAGCCAAGGAGCCGGTCGAGGTGCGACCAGCGGATGTGATGGCGTTTGTGACCGCGCAGCGCCAGCCCCGCCACGGAGCAGAGAAGGTGGTGCGAATCTCTGATCGGGAGTCGGGATTATCGAGCTCGACAATCCGCAGGCGTTTGGCGGCGGTGTCGGCGTTTTACGGCTATCTGGTCACCCGCGGGGATGTCGGGGTGGAGACGAACCCGGTGCCCAGGGGGTTGCCGACTCGCAAGACTCGCCGAGAGCTGCGGGGTCAGCCGCTGATACGGGCTGTGCGTCGCCTGCCGCGCATCTTGGATCCCGAGGAGCTGGCCGCGCTCATGGCAGCACTACGCACCGACCGTGATCGGGCCATGGTGCAGGCCATGGCCCTGGGCGGGCTGCGCCGGGCCGAGGTGATCGGCCTTCGCCTGGAGGATCTGCATCTGGGTGAGTGGCGGGTGTTCGTCGCCGACGGCAAGGGCGGCCATCAACGGCTGGTGCCGGTCTCGCCCAGTTTCTTCGCCACCGTGGCGGCGTACATGAACAGCGAGCGACCCGCGAAGGCGCCGACTGACCGGCTGTTCGTGGTGCTCAAAGGACCCCGTCGGGGCCAGCCGTTGTCGCTGGAGGGCCTGGATGAGATCATCTCCGGCGCCCGGGCCCGGGCCGGGATCGCGCGTGGCACCTGCCACGAGCTGCGCCATACCTGCCTGACCCGGCTACGGGAGGCGGGTATGTCGATCGAGGCGCTGCAGGCTCAGGCCGGGCATCGCTCGATCGCCTCTACACAGGTGTATCTGCACCTGGGGTCGGATTGGCTGGCTGGCGAGTATCGCCGGGCGGCTGAGGTGATCGAAGCCCAAGCGGCGATGGGGCTGGCCCGATGAGCGCCGCTGCGGCTGCTTCCGCCACTGCTGCACCAGTGGTCGAACTGCCCTGGGCTTGGGCGGAGATCACTCACCGGGCACCGAAGCTGGCCGAGACCATGACCGCCTATCTGGAGGAACTCTCCGGCCGGCTCTCGGCGGCCAGTGTGGCCTCGGCAGAGAGCTGCCTGCGCCAGTTCGCTCTGCACGTGATCGCCACTGACAGTTTCTGCACCTCGGCAGCCGATGTCACCGCCATCCATGTGGGCAGCTGGTGTGTGGGGCTGTCGGCTCGGTGGGGTTCGCGCCGCAAACGGCCCGTGACCGCCGCCACCATCAACCACAAGCTGGACGTTCTGCGGCGCTTCTTCGAGCACATCCGCGACGCCGGCTATCCCGACGCCCCTGAGCAGCTGCCGATATTCCGTCCGCCGCGCAAGCCCCGGCGACCCAAACCCAACAAGGCTGCGAAGGAACCAACACCGAGCCGGGCCGTGCTGCCAGAGATCAGCTGGGACCAGATCGCCGCTCGAGCACCGCAGATGGCGGCCACCATGGAGGCGTACCTGGATCAGATCTCGGTCTCCCAGCGGGCCACCAGCGTGGGGGCGGCCTCGCTCGCGTTGCGCCACCTGGCCGCCTATCTGATCGTCACCGAGCCGGACTGTTCGAGCGTCGCATCGATCACCCGATCCCACATCGAGGGCTACAAGCTCGCTCTCGCGGCCAGGCCGGGACAGAAAGGAACCATCTCCAAGACCACTATTCGCCACAACCTGGGCATGGTCCGCACCTTCTTCGAGCGGATTATCGACTGGGACTGGCACGACGCGCCACGACGGGTGCCCATCTTCGCCGGTGACATCCCCAAAGCTGACGAACCTCTCCCCAAGTTCCTCGACGACCCCACCGCGGCCAAGTTCATGGCCACCCTGGCCGTCGACCCCGACCGGCGCCGACGGCTGCTGGTCGAACTGCTGGCTCGCACCGGCATCAGAGCCGGCGAGCTCGGCGGCATACGCGATGACGCCATGTACAGGATCGGCGACACCTGGTGGCTGCGCATCCCGATCGGGAAACTGCACAACGACCGTAACGTCCCCCTCCACCCGCTGCTGGTCGGGCTCATCAGCGACTACCAAGCCTGGCGGGGACCGTCACGCAACGGATATCTACTCGAACGAGAGGACGGCCAACCCTTCGACCGGCGCACCATCCACCGCTACGTCGAACGCGTCGCCAAACGGGCCGGGGTGGGGCCAGTGCACCCTCACCAGCTCCGCCACACCCTGGCCACCCAGTGCCTCAACCGCGGCATGAGCCTCGAAGCCATCGCCGCCCTGCTCGGGCATCGCTCACCGCGCATGACCCTGGTCTACGCCCGGATCTCCGACACCAACGTCGCCGATCAGTACTTCAAAGCCACCCAAGCCGTCGAAGCCGACGCCGCAACCGCAGCAACGGCCACCGACAGCGACCCAGCCGGCATCTCTCGCCGGCTTCTCGCCAACGGGCACTGCACCCGGCCGCTCGAGTTGGACTGCCGCTTCCAGACCATCTGCGAGGGATGCGGGTTCTACGAGACCGACGTCGAGTTCGTCGACATCCTCCGCCGGCAACGCGACGACGCCACCAGCCACGCCGATACAACCCGAGCCAAGCTCTACGACCAACTCGTCCGGGTCATCGACTCCAACCCTGCCTGACCCCTAGACACAGGCCGTCAGGACTGATTGGATAACCACAGCTCAGCACCGGCGGATCACCCGAGTAACGGCACCTCGGAGATACCGGGAGCATAACAACAACGGTGTAGTGCGTCCTGAAAGCGGAGTGATGCCGATGTAGAAGCTCGATGTCATGACGTGTGCTGTGCTGGTGATGAAGGTCGGCCCTTCGGGTTCGCCGTGCAGGCGGAGATCCCAAACCACCGCAAGCTGCGCCGGTCAAGAGCCGGGGTGGTGAGCGTTGCGGCAAAAAGCCCTGCCAGGAGCAGGGCAGGTGTGCGACGAGAAGGCGAACGTGTGTGAACCACTGCTGACGCATCGAAATGTTGATGGTGGCATCGAAACCGGGGAAGTACACGGCCCCGGGAGCAGAGCGCGTCGTGTGGCGTGCTGGAAGTCAGGCAGCGTCCTGCGTGCTGGCCTGGTGGTGCCCGGTGTATAGGTGGCGCGAGCTCGTCGTAGGCGCTGGCACGGAACAGGAGAACCTGTCGTCTCGATACCGACGGCCAGTCGAAATGGGTGTGGTTGGCCCCCTGGTCGCGAGAGGGAGAACCCGTAGTGGTGGTCCCATCAAGGGAAGAGTACCGATGCGAGGCACAGGGGCGGACCGGTCCGTAGTAGCGGTGAAGGCCCTGTAATGGGGCTGGAGCGAAGGGATCGGGCAGACCAGGGTCGACTTGAGGCCAACCCGACAGGGGAGGAGCCGAGAGACAAACCCAGACCGAAGATGAAGTCATTTGAGATTCCCAAACGTCTCGTGTTCGAGGCGTGGGAGAAGGTCCGGGCCAATCAAGGTGCGCCGGGCGTGGACGCTGTGAGCATCGCCGAGTTCCAGGAGCGGGAGGCCGACAACCTCTACAAGCTGTGGAACCGGATGTCCTCGGGCTCGTATATGCCGGGGCCGGTGCGGGCGGTGGAGATACCGAAAGATCACGGATTGGGGGTCAGGACGCTCGGGGTGCCCAACACGGCAGACCGGATCGCCCAGACCGCAGCGGCGCTGCTGCTGGAAGAGAAGCTGGAGCCGATCTTCCATCCTGACAGCTACGGATATCGTCCGGGGCGGTCCGCCCATGATGCCCTGGCTGTCACCAGGGAGCGCTGTTGGGGAAAGGACTGGGTGTTGGATCTCGACATTCGGGCCTTCTTCGATAGTGTCCCATGGGATCTGATGCTCAAAGCGGTGGCTCACCACACCGACGAGCGGTGGGTTCTGCTCTATCTCGACCGGTGGCTCCAAGCCCCGATCCAGATGCCGGACGGAACCGTTGTCGCCCGAGAGAAAGGGACTCCGCAGGGATCTCCGATCTCGCCTTCGATCGCCAATCTGTTCATGCACTACGCGTTCGATCGCTGGATGGATCGGAACTTTCCGGGCTGCCCGTTCGAGCGCTACGCGGATGACGTCATCGCCCACTGCGACAGCGAGGAGCAAGCCGAAGAACTCGAGGCTGCCATCGCCGAAAGGCTCGGGACCTTGGGTCTCGAGCTGCACCCCGACAAGACCAAGATCGTGTACTGCAAAGACGCGAACCGCCGAGGGGACTCCGAGCACACCAGCTTCGACTTCCTCGGCTACAGCTTTCGGGGGCGGTTCGCCCGAGGCCGGCACGGCTACTTCGTAAGCTTCAGTCCGGCCATGAGCGATAAGGCGAAGAAGGCCAAAAGCAAGCAGATCCGAGGCTGGCATCTCAACCGTCGCGTAGGGACGGACCTGTCCGGCATCGCCGGGAGCATCAACCCGCAAGTGCGAGGCTGGATCAACTACTACGGGCGCTTCTACCGCTCAACGTTGTACTTCCTGGCCAAGCGCATCGAGGAGCACCTCGTCCGCTGGGCCATGCGGAAACTCAAACGATTCCGGCGTAGAAAAGGCCGAGCATGGGAATGGCTCGCTGCCATCCGGCGGCGAGAGCCACGCCTGTTCGCTCATTGGCACCTCATCGCCGCCACCGGTCGGCCTGTAAGAGCCGTATGACGGGAGACTGTCACGTACGGTTCTGTGAGAGCCGGGGGGTGCGATTCCCCCCGGCCACTCGACACTACCCGGTACTTTGAAGGGAGAGGTAGGTAGTTATGACCGAGACGAAGGATGCGACCGCCCCCGCGGCGGTGAAGATGGAGCGTGTCCCGGGTCGGGCGCTGGCGGGGAAGATCGCCACGAGCGACCTGGCTGATGAGCTGTTGGAGCGGGCCCGAACAGAGGGGACCAGCCTGGTGGGCCCGGACGGGCTGTTGGCCGACTTGACCAAGCGGGTGTTGGAGTCGATGTTGCAGGCGGAACTGACCGAGCACGTGGGCTACGAGCCTTATGACCCCGCCGGTCATAACTCGGGAAACTCCCGTAATGGCACGCGGTCCAAGACGGTGATCACCGAGATCGGCCCGATCGAGTTGGAGGTGCCCCGGGACCGGGCCGGCACGTTCGAGCCGGTGATCGTGCCCAAACGCAAGCGCCGACTCTCGGGGGTGGACCAGATGGTGTTGTCGCTGTCGGCCAAGGGGCTGACCCATGGGGAGATCTGCGCCCACTTGGAGGAGGTGTACGGGGCCCGGGTGTCCAAGGAGACCATCACCCGTATCACCGACGCCGCCCTGGAGGGCATGGCCGAGTGGCAGAGTCGTCCCCTCGATGCGGTCTATCCGGTGGTGTTCCTCGACGCTATTCACGTCAAGATCCGCGACGGCCAGGTGGCCAACCGGCCCGTCTACGTGGCGGTGGCGGTCAGCGTGGACGGCGAGCGGGACATTCTGGGTATCTGGGCCGGCGACGGCGGGGAGGGCGCCAAGTACTGGCTGCACGTGCTGACCGAACTGAAGAACCGCGGCGTCGGGGATGTGTGCCTGGTGGTCTGCGACGGCCTGGTGGGCCTACCCGACGCGGTGGCGGCGGTGTGGCCCCAGGCGGTGGTCCAGAACTGCGTGGTCCATCTTTTACGGGCGAGTTTCCGCTACGCCAGCCGCAAGGACTGGCCGGCCATGGCCAAAGACCTCAAGCCCATCTACACCGCCCCCACCGAGGCGGCCGCCCTGGACCGCTTCGCCGAGTTCTCGGAACGTTGGGAGGCCCGCTATCCGGCGGTGGTCAAGTTGTGGGAGAACGCCTGGGCGGAGTTCGTGCCGTTCTTGGGGTTCGACGCCGAGATCCGCACCATTATCTACACCACCAATGCCATCGAGAGCGTCAACGCCCGCATCCGTAAAGCGGTGAAGGCCCGTGGCCATTTCCCCAACAGCGACGCCGCCCTCAAGTGCGTCTATCTGGCCCTCATGAGCCTCGATCCCAGCGGGCGAGGGCGGCAACGTTGGACCAACCGCTGGAAGCCGGCGCTCAACGCCTTCGCGGTGGCGTTCCCGGGTCGTATCCCGAAATCGGCCCGCTAAGCAGCGTGGGGACAGCCGCTGGTGGCTGGTGGAGCTGAGGGCATGAAGCCTGGACGCCAAGAGGGGAAGCGGCCCCGTGGCAGAGACGCCAGGTCCCTGGCCTGTTAGGAAACCGACCAGGGCAGTCAAGGCCGCAGGAGCAACCAGAGCAGGCAACCCGGCGCGGGGTCGGGTGCGACTAAGTGTCTTGACGGTCCGGACCTGCTGCGAAAGGTCACCATGGAAGGCCGAGGGGCTGCCGACGCCTGCCTATTCACCCCAGCCCGATCTGTTCAGCCCGTTTTGTTGGGGTGGCAGCCCCTCTGCTTGTAGCGATGACCATGTTCTCTCCAAGAGGGACTTTACAACGGCCCTGAGGCGCGTATAGACTGAAAACAGCGAAGTAACTGAGCTTCACTCGACAAAAAGAGCAGAACTAGTTACACCGTTTTTGTGACACTCCCGAGATACCTCCAAGCGCTGTGGGCGCGGCCTATTGTGGCAGTCCACGTGCCCCACCACCGCCGGCTACCTGGCGGTTTGCGGTCGTAGCCGGGAATGTCCACAGGCCCGTTACGCTCAGTGGCCGATCGGTATGAGTCGGCCGGTCGACCTTCGCGGTCGGTATCGCCACATACTGTACGGGTAAAGACGGAGTTTCGTCGTCAGGACCGCCCTCGCCGACGAGCGTCATCCGCGGTCAGACGTTTGAGAAATCAAGCATCATCGGGGCGCGTGTCAACGCGCGGTAGAAGACACAGGCTACCTTTCGGCGGCTCGCCTTGGGTAGCTGTTTCATGCACCCACAATCCGGCATCGCCACACTCGTCGGCAAAGTCGCACCGGGACCGAGGTATTCGATGCTCAGCGCCGTCGGGTGGACGGCTACGAGCGGCAAGCCTTCTGACGACACGAGGCACTCCCATCGCCATCCTCCTCGTGTTCACGTGTCGCCGCTTTTCTCGCCCGGTCAGTGCGCCCCCCAGGACCGAGCCCTGCAGTCATGAGTCCGGCGCTCCAGAACTCGACCAGGCGCTTCCTCGACACGGCGATCTCCCTCTGCTGACGCCGTTCGCTTAGATCGGCTCCCTTGGTCGTAGCCGTTGGGGCGGCACGATCTTGGCCCGAGGGCGGGACAGGAGGCCCGAAGCAGCAGGCACCGGTAGACCAAAGCGCCTAGTCGCAGATGCTGATCGGTGAGCCGGCTGGAACGTCTCGAAGCTCGACCAGGTCCGGTATCGGGATGCGGATGCACCCGTGCGACAGATACGCCCCGGTGGTGCCGATAAGGCTGTCCGCGCCAAGTGGTCCGTGGATCCCGATCACCGCGTCTCCTGAGCCTTCCCAGTTGGCTATGGCGGTGGAATGGGCAGAGGTCACGATGATGAACGGGCCGTAACCGGCGCTGGGGGATGCTTCGAAGAAAGCCGCGAAATACTGCCCTGGCGGGGTGGGATCCTCCCCGGTGCCTACCGCAGCAGGTGCGTTCATGATTTCCTTGCCGAGCCGGAAGAGGGCCAGGTGCCGGGAGGACAGGTCAACAGAGACCCAATCCGGCGTGGCCGTGACGGTGACGTCGCCCTGCTGAACCCAACCGGTCGAACCGTTGGGCCGGGTCGCCAGTCGCACTTCGAGCCATCCTGCCTTGTCGGCGATGACCGGCAAGGCCGAGACTCCCCCGTACCAGGTTGCCGGGATCGTCCCGTCCGGTGGGCCGCCGGGGCTGGTGTAGCGGGAGATAGTGCCCTTGGTGGTGGCAATCTCGCTCCACCCCCCGCTCGCCGCCAAGCTCGCCGGCATCGGGCATGCGGCTGGTGCGCTGCTCTGGGTGGGGCCAATGCTCGGGCTCCCGCTGCTGCTCGGGGTTCCTTGGCTGATGCTCCGGCTTGTGGTGCCGGTGCTGGCCGGACCGGCGCGGCTGCCCTCGGGTCGGCTCCGGTTCGAGCTACCGCCCCCGGTCGCCTCCAGCAGTCCCACAGCCAGGCCGAGCATGCACACGAGGGCGACAGCCCCGCCGGTCAACCAGCGCCGGCGACGCGCGGCCTCCTGGGAGCGGTGAGCTTCTGAACTCATCCGGTTACGGGGAGCACGGCCGGAGCGATTGGCGATGGGGGCGCGACCGGGACCGCGGGCGGCGGGACATTCACGTGGACCACCGCATTGGCGTTACACGCCTGGGTGGGGTCGGTGGGGTTGCAGTGGGTGTTCGTACCGGGGGCGAGCGTGGCGACGTTGTCGATGTTGAAGTCGGCCGTGAAGGTCGGGTCGACTTGCCCGACGCGGGTGAAGGTCACATGTCCGCCCGGCGCCACGGTCACCTGGGCGTCAATGGGCCCGGACCCGGAGGTTGGGGTGACGGTGGATCCCGCGGTGGTGGTGGCCGTCCAGGACCCCCCGGGGGTCAGTCCTGCGGGTACGGAGTCGGTGATTGTGGCGTGTCCGGTGGTGGCGGCGCTGCTGTTCGTGACCGTAATGGTGTAGGTGAGGCTGTCTCCGGGTGCCACCGGTCCGGTAGGTGTCACGGACTTCGTGATGGCCAGAGGCGCCGGCGGAATCTCCGGGTCGATCGACGTGGAGGCGTCGCAGACCTCGGGATCACAGAGGGTGTTCTCGCCGGGCGTGGCCGTGGCGGTGTTGGTGATGGTGCCGCCCTGGAAGTCGGGGAGGATCGGAGCCGTGATGATGAAGGTGACCGTACCGCCCGGGGCGAAGGTCAGGTCCACTCCAGTGGGCGGTCCGGTGCCAGATGGCGGTGTCGCGGTGGTGCCCGCTTCCGTCGTCTGCGTTATCCATATGGCCGCCGCCCTGTTGAGTTGCGGTGGCAGGGGGTCGGCGAAGGTGGCTTCGGCTCCTTGCTGGTCGCTGAGGTTGGTGACGATGACCCGGTAGATGACGTTCTGGCCGGGTTGGGGCGGCGTGGCGAACGGTTCGTGGGTCTTGACGATCGAGATCAACGACGGAGTCCCGAAATCGTTCGAGGCCGAACACGACGGATCCGAAGTCGGGTCACACTGGGTGTGGTCACCCGGCTCGACGACTGAGGTGTTTTCGACCTCCCCGCCGGGCCAGTCAGCGCGCACGGTGGCGTCGACGGTGAAAGTGACCGTACCCCCGGGCGGCAGAGTGACCGCCACACCGGTAATGGGACCAGACGCGGAGGCGGGAGTCACCGACCCACCCGCCGAGGGGGTGGCCGTCCAGGCGATTCCGGTCAGCGCCGGCGAGTCGAACGGGTCGTTGACCGTTCCGTGGGCCACCGTGGTGGTGCTGGTGTTGGTGACGGTGACGGTGTAGGTAAAGGACTGGCCCTGGGTCGGCGCGGTCGGCGTGTGTGTCTTCGCCATCTCGAGCGTCGCCGGGGTCTCGTCAGCCGTGAGCGTGTCTTCGGCGTCGCAGGTTGTGCCGCCTTCGGTGCAGGTGGTGCCGGGGTTGGTGGTGACGGTGCCGACGTTATGGATCGTGACCGGTACACCGCTCGGCAGGATGGTGGCGACGATGGTGAAGACCACGGTGCCGCCGTTGGGGGCCACGGTGATGGCCACGGTGGCGGGCGAGCCCGTACCGGTGGGTGTGCCGCACGTCGAGGTGGCGCCGGTGGGGGTGCAGGTCCAGGTGGCTGTCGCTGCGTCCAGCTGCGGCGGGAGGGGGTCGGAGAACGAGCCTGTAGCGGTGGCGCCGGTGGCCGGATTGGTGATGGTCACCGTGTAGGTGATCTGTTGACCCGCGAGTGGGTCGGGATCGGTGGGCGTGTGGGTCTTGGTCACGTTCAGCTGGGCCGGGTTGACGAAGCTGACCTGGGCTTGGCAGGTGGGGTTGCCGTCCTCACATATGGTGTTGAGGCCGGGGGTGGCGGTGGCGATGTTGGTGACCGTGGTGCCGTTGTAGGGGACGGCCACGTGGGCATCGATGGTGAAGGTCACCGTGCCGAGGGGGGCGATCGCCAGGGTGACATCGGTGGGGAAGCCCGCCGCGGGGCCTGGCGGGGTCACCGTGGTACCGGTACCGGTGGGCGTGGCCGTCCAGGTCCCGTCGGCGACGATCTGGGCCGGGACGGGATCGGTGAGGGTGGCGTGGGCGGTTGTGAACTGGTCGGTGTTGGTGACAATCACCGTGTAGGTGACGAGGTCACCCTGCCCAGGTATGTCCGGGGTGTCCGGGGCCTGTGATTTGGTGATGGTGAGCGGGGCCAGCTCGGGCGTGGCCTCGAAGGTGTCTTCGGCGGTGCAGGTCGTGCCCCCGTCGGTGCAGGTGGTGCCGGGGTTGGTGGTGACCGTGCCGACGTTGTGGACGCTCACCGGAACCTCACTGGCCAGGATGGTGACGGTGATGGCGAAGACCACGCTGCCGCCGTTGGGGGCCACCGTGATTGCCACCCCAGCAGGCGATCCCGTACCGGTGGGTGTGCCGCACGTCGAGGTCGCGCCGGTCGGGGTGCAGGTCCAGGTGGCGCCGGCCGCGTCGAGGGGCGGATCGGGCAGCGGATCGGAGAAGGTGCCCGATCCGGTGGCGCCGGTGGACGGGTTGGTGATGGTCACCGTGTAGGTGACCGCCTGGCCCGGGACCGGGTCGGGATTGGTCGGTGAGTGGGTCTTCGTCACGTCCAGCAGGGCCGGGTTGGTGAAGCTGACCTGGGCTTGGCAGGTGGGGCTGCCGTCGGCGCAGGCGGTGTTGAGGCCGGGGGTGGCGGTGGCGATGTTGGTGACCGTGGTGCCGTTGTAGGGGACGGCCACGTGGGCATCGATGGTGAAGGTCACCGTGCCACCCGGGGCGATCAGCAAGACGACCGCGGTGGGGAAGCCCGTGGTCGCGCTGGCGGGCGTGGCCGTGGTACCGGTACCCGTGGTCGCGGTCGTCCAGCCCCCGTCGGCGACGATCTGGGCCGGGACGGGATCGCTGAGGGTGGCGTGGGCGGTCGTGAACTGGCTGGTGTTGGCGACCACCACCGTGTAGGTGATGGCCCCACCCTCCGCGGGTGTGTCCGGGGCCTGTGATTTGGTGATGGTGAGCGGGGCCAGCTCGGGCGTGGCCTCGAAGGTGTCTTCGGCGGTGCAGGTCGTGCCCCCGTCGGTGCAGGTGGTGCCGGGGTTGGTGGTGACCGTGCCGACGTTGTGGACGCTCACCGGAACCTCACTGGCCAGGATGGTGACGGTGATGGCGAAGACCACGCTGCCGCCGTTGGGGGCCACCGTGATTGCCACCCCAGCAGGCGATCCCGTACCGGTGGGTGTGCCGCACGTCGAGGTCGCGCCGGTCGGGGTGCAGGTCCAGGTGGCGCCGGCCGCGTCGAGGGGCGGATCGGGCAGCGGATCGGAGAAGGTGCCCGATCCGGTGGCGCCGGTGGACGGGTTGGTGATGGTCACCGTGTAGGTGACCGCCTGGCCCGGGACCGGGTCGGGATTGGTCGGTGAGTGGGTCTTCGTCACGTCCAGCAGGGCCGGGTTGGTGAAGCTGACCTGGGCTTGGCAGGTGGGGTTGCCGTCGGCGCAGGCGGTGTTGAGGCCGGGGGTGGCGGTGGCGATGTTGGTGACCGTGGTGCCGTTGTAGGGGACGGCCACGTGGGCATCGATGGTGAAGGTCACCGTGCCACCCGGGGCGATCAGCAAGACGACCGCGGTGGGGAAGCCCGTGGTCGCGCTGGCGGGCGTGGCCGTGGTACCGGTACCCGTGGTCGCGGTCGTCCAGCCCCCGTCGGCGACGATCTGGGCCGGGACGGGATCGGTGAGGGTGGCGTGGGCGGTCGTGAACTGGCTGGTGTTGGCGACCACCACCGTGTAGGTGATGGCCCCACCCTCCGCGGGTGTGTCCGGGGTCTGGTCCTTGGTGATGGTGATCAGAGCCGTCTGGGGGGTGGCCTCGAAGGTGTCCTCGGCGTCGCAGGTCGTGCCCCCGTCGGTGCACGCCGTGCCTGGGTTAGGCGTGACCGAAGCCACGTTGTTGACCGTCACCGGCACCTCGCTGGACAGGATGGTGACGGTGATGGCGAAGACCACGCTGCCGCCGTTGGGGGCCACCGTGATGGGCACCCCAGCGGGCGATCCGGTCCCCGTGGGTGCCCCGCACGTCGAGGTCCCGGTGGGGGTGCAGGTCCAGGTGGCGCCGGCCGCGTCGAGGGGCGGATCGGGCAGCGGGTCGGAGAAGGTGCCCGAACCGACCGCGCTGTTACCCGGGTTGGTCACCGTTACCTGATAGGTGAACCGCTGGCCGGGGACCGGGTCAGGATCGGTCGGTGCGTGGGTCTTCGTCACCTCGAGTCGCGCCGGGTTCATGAACTGGTCTTCGGCCTGGCAGGTCGGGCTGCCGTTGGCGCAGGCGGTGTTGGTCCCCGGGGTGGCGGTGGCGGTGTTGGTGACCTGAGTCCCGTCGTAGTTCGTCGCCACGTGGACGTGGATGGTGAAGGTCACCGTGCCGAGCGGGGCGATCTCCAAGGTGACACCGGTGGGGAAGCCCGTGGTCGCTGCTGGCCGGCGTGGCCGTGGTGCCCGCACCGGTCGTCGCGGTCGTCCAGCCCCCGTCGGCGACGACCATCGGCGGAACCGGATCGGTGAGGGTGGCGTGGGCGGTCGTGAACTGGCTGGTGTTGGCGACCGCCACCGTGTAGGTCAGGGCTTCACCCGCCGCCGGCGGCGTCGGGTTGGCCGGGGTGTGGTCCTTGGTGATGGTGATCAGGGCCGTCTGGGGGGTGGCCTCGAAGGTGTCCTCGCCGTTGCAGGTCGTGCCCCCGTTGGTGCAGGTGGTGCCGGGGTTGGTGGTGACCGTGCCGACGTTGGTGACCGTCACCGCCACCTCACTGGACAGGATGGTGACGGTGATGGCGAAGACCACGCTGCCCCCGTTGGGGGCCACCGTGATGGCCACCCCGGCGGGCGATCCGGTCCCCGTGGGTGCCCCGCACGTGGAGGTCGCGCCGGTGGGCGTGCAGGTCCAGGTGGCGCCGGCCGCGTCGAGGGGCGGATCGGGCAGCGGGTCGGAGAAGGCGCCCGATGCGGTGGCGCCAGAAGACGGGTTGGTGATGGTCACGTCGTAGGTGAACCGCTGGCCGGGGACCGGATCGGGATTGGTCGGTGCGTGCGTCTTCGCCACTTCCAGCTGGGCCGGGTTGGCGAAGCTGACCTGGGCCTGGCAGGTCGGGTTGCCGCTCTCACAGGCGGTGTTGGTCCCCGGGGTGGCGGTGGCGGTGTTGGTGACCGTGGTGCCGTTGTAGGGGACGGCCACGTGGGCATGGATGGTGAAGGTCACCGTGCCACCCGGGGCGATCACCAGGACCACACCGGCGGGGAAGCCCGTGGTCGCGCTGGCCGGCGTCGCCGTGGTGCCCGCACCGGTCGTCGCCGACGTCCAGCCCCCGTCGGCGACGATCTGGGCCGGAACCGGATCGCTGAGGGTGGCGTGGGCGGTCGTCAAGGCGCTGGTGTTGGTCACCGTCACCGTGTAGGTGATGGCCCCACCCTGCGCCGGTGTGGTCGGGGTTTGGGATTTGGCGATAGTCAGCAGGGCCGTCTGGGGGGTGGCCTCGAAGGTGTCCTCGCCGTTGCAGGTCGTGCCCCCGTTTGTGCAGGTGGTGCCGGGGTTGGTGGTGACCGTGCCGACGTTGGTGACCGTCACCGCCACCTCACTGGACAGGATGGTGACGGTGATGGCGAAGACCACGCTGCCCCCGTTGGGGGCCACCGTGATGGCCACCCCGGCGGGCGATCCGGTCCCCGTGGGTGCCCCGCACGTGGAGGTCGCGCCGGTGGGCGTGCAGGTCCAGGTGGCGCCGGCCGCGTCGAGGGGCGGATCGGGCAGCGGGTCGGAGAAGGCGCCCGATGCGGTGGCGCCAGAAGACGGGTTGGTGATGGTCACGTCGTAGGTGAACCGCTGGCCGGGGACCGGATCGGGATTGGTCGGTGCGTGCGTCTTCGCCACTTCCAGCTGGGCCGGGTTGGCGAAGCTGACCTGGGCCTGGCAGGTCGGGTTGCCGCTCTCACAGGCGGTGTTGGTCCCCGGGGTGGCGGTGGCGGTGTTGGTGACCGTGGTGCCGTTGTAGGGGACGGCCACGTGGGCATGGATGGTGAAGGTCACCGTGCCACCCGGGGCGATCACCAGGACCACACCGGCGGGGAAGCCCGTGGTCGCGCTGGCCGGCGTCGCCGTGGTGCCCGCACCGGTCGTCGCCGACGTCCAGCCCCCGTCGGCGACGATCTGGGCCGGAACCGGATCGCTGAGGGTGGCGTGGGCGGTCGTCAAGGCGCTGGTGTTGGTCACCGTCACCGTGTAGGTGATGGCCCCACCCTGCGCCGGTGTGGTCGGGGTTTGGGATTTGGCGATAGTCAGCAGGGCCGTCTGGGGGGTGGCCTCGAAGGTGTCCTCGCCGTTGCAGGTCGTGCCCCCGTTTGTGCAGGTGGTGCCGGGGTTGGTGGTGACCGTGCCGACGTTGGTGACCGTCACCGCCACCTCACTGGACAGGATGGTGACGGTGATGGCGAAGACCACGCTGCCCCCGTTGGGGGCCACCGTGATGGCCACCCCGGCGGGCGATCCGGTCCCCGTGGGTGCCCCGCACGTGGAGGTCGCGCCGGTGGGCGTGCAGGTCCAGGTGGCGCCGGCCGCGTCGAGGGGCGGATCGGGCAGCGGGTCGGAGAAGGCGCCCGATGCGGTGGCACTGCTGCCCGAGTTGGTTAACGTCACCTCATAGGTAAACCGCTGGCCGGGGACCGGGGTGGGGCTGAGTGGTGTGTGGGTCTTGGTGATTTCCAGCTGGGCCGGGTTGGTGAAGGGGTCTTCCGCCACGCAGGTCGGATCCATGTCCGCACAGCCGGTGTTGGTCCCCGGGGTGGCGGTGGCGATGTTGGTGACCTGAGTCCCGTTGTAAGTCGGCGCCACGTGGGCGTGGATGGTGAACGTCACCGCGCCACCCGGGGCAATCACCAGAGTGACACCCGTGGGGAAACCGGTTGTTGCGCTGGCCGGCGTCGCCGTGGTACCGGTACCGGCCGTCGCCGACGTCCAGCCCCCGTCGGCGACGATCTGGGCCGGAACCGGATCGGTGAGGGTGGCGTGGGCGATCGTCGAGGTGCTGGTATTGGTCACCGTCACCGTGTAGGTGATCGGTTGACCCGCCCCCGGCGACGGGTTAGTCGGGGTGTGGGATTTGGTGATGGTCAGCAGGGCCGGGTCGGGGGTGACGATCACCGGAACGGAGGCTGAGCAGTCGGTGGCGGTGGCGCCCCCGACTTCGCAGATGGTGTTGGGGCGGTCAGGAGTGGCGGTGGCGGTGTTGGTGATGGTGCCGCCCTGGAAGGCCGGATCCACGGTGGCGGTGATGGTGAAGGTGGCCACACCGAGCGGCTCCAGGGTGAGAGCCACGCCGGTGATGTTTCCGGTGCCGCTGGTGGTGCCGCAGGTCGAGCCCGTGCTCGGAGCGCACGTCCAGGAGGCGTTGATGAGGTTGGCCGGAATGGCGTCGTTGACGGTCGCGGTGGCAGTCGTGGTGGTCGAGGTGTTTGTGACCTCTGCGGTGTAGGTGAAGGTTGCTCCCGGCTTCGGCGTCGAGTTGCTGACAACCTTGGTGATGGTGATCGGCGCCGGCTGGAGCACCTCGGTCGTGTCCGTGCTCGAGCAATTCGGGTCGGTGGACCCAGACTCACAGTTGGTGTTCCCGCCCGCCTCCACGGTCGCCGTGTTAGTGATCGACGTGCCAGTGAAGCTGGACGAGATGGTGCCCGTCACCGTAACCACGAACGTGTTAGGGGGACCGTGGGTCAGCAGGGGGGTGGCGGCGGTGAGCGTGCCTCCCGAGATGGAGGCGGTCGACCCAGTGGCCCCCTGGGTCACCGTCGCTGTGGCGCCGGTCAGACCGGCCGGCAAGGGGTCGTGAACGCTGACGTTGGCGGCGTCGCCCGAGCCGATGTTGGTCACCGTGATGGTGTAGGTGAACGTCCCGCCCACGTGGACGGGCTTGGGCGCGCCGGTCTTGGTGATCGACAGGCTGGTGCTGGTCTTCGTGGTCGCCGACGCGGTGGCAGGTGCCACTGGAATGTTGGTGCTCGGGACGAGGGCGTTGGCCGTAGCGGTGTTCACAATCTGTCCCGCCGCAATGTCGCCTGCGGTGACCACGTGGGCCGCCTGACACGTGTAAGAGGCACCTTCGGCGAGCACCGTGGGGTGAGCGCAGGCGGCGAGCGTCCCGGGGGAGGCGACGAAGAACGGGTCGGATACCGTGATGTTGTTGATCGGCGCCCCTGAGCAGTTGGTGACGGTGAAGGTGTAGGTCAGGGTCTGGCCCACCGTCGTGTAGGGGTTCGTGTCGACCGACTTCGCCAGGCACACCGCGGGCACGGGTATGGCGGTGTTCAGCCCCGACAGGAAGTAACCATCACCCGACGTATGGGTGGTGAGGGTCACGCTGGTGTCACCGGCGTGCACGATGTTGGGCGCCAGGATCCACGACACGTCGTCGGTGCTGAAATTGCTGGTCCAGTTGGGGTCGGTGGCGTTTTGGGCGTAGGAGACGAAGAAGTTGCTGGTCTGGCCCGTCACCGGGTGGGTGATGTTGACGGGTGTGCATCCGGCGCCCCCGCAGACGGCGAAGGTGTCGCCGGTCAGACCGGTGTCGCCCTCGCCGGCGATCAGGCCGACTTCGACCTCGGTGGGATCGGTGACGGCGGGCACGGTCACCACCGTGTTCGTCCCCGCCGCATTGGCCTGCTGATAGGTGAAGCCTTCCTGGACGGTGATCTGCTTGGCCACGTGCGGAGGAGTGGCGGTCAGGTCCACCGACGGGTATTGGTACACGACCGTGATGTTCCAGCCGAGCCCGGCCATGTTGAAGCCGTTGGCCGGGAAGGGCACATCCGCGCCCCACACGGTGATCTGCCCGGTCCGCCCGGCCACCAACGAGGTGACGTCGGCCGAGGCCGAGTAGTAGTAGTCGTTGGTGTCGGTACCAGGTGACCCGGGCTGGATCGACGTACCCCGTTGCGGGGTGACTGACACAAAATGCGTGTCGTCACCGATCGACACCTTCATGGGCTCCGTGTAGATATTCGGGTCCCAGCCCCCGTTCGCGGGAGGCTGAGTGATGCCCGAGTTGCCTGACAACTCGGTTGTGCCCAGCCAACTCAGCTCGGCAAAGACCGCCGTGGCGCCGGTCGGGACGGTCACCGTCGCCGAGGACGAGTCCGTGGTGGTGATGCTCCCGGCGACGCCCCCGCTGCCCGGGTTCGTCGCCCGGTTCAGGTACTTCGTGATCACCATGTTGTTGTAGAAAGGCAGATTGGTCGGATTGCTGCTCACAAGGCCCAGGGCCGTAGTTATGTTGCGCACGCACCCGTCAGGGAGGGCTGTGGTGATCGGGGGCAGGGCCGACCCATCAGTCCGGGCCGCGCACTGGAGATTGGTGTTCCCGCCCTGATCGAAACCGCCCACCAGGGTTTGACTGAACACCGGACTGATCGCCAGGCCGGTGTTCCTGACCAGGTCCGACGAAGCCGCCGCCCTGGTTGTTGGCGGGGCACCGAGCGCCGGGGCCAACCCGACGAGACCCGCCGTCACCAGGAGCGCCGGAACTATGCGCCCCAGCCGACTTCGCCATGCCGCCATGAGCCTGACCTCCTAGTTCTGCCGTTCGCCGTCGTGAAGAGCCCGAGCGTCGCCCCGGCCAGCCCGCTGACCCCAGCCAGACCGGTGCGGTCGCCGCCCACCTTCACGGTGATCACCGCGTTGTTTCCCGTGGCCGGCGGTTCGACCGCCGCCGGGGCCCACCACAACGGCCAAACTCAACGACCCGATCGACGCCATCAGTGCAGCGACGACGACGAGCGTCCTTCTCACTGGACTGGCACTACAGATACGGCGCTACCGGCTGAGGCATCGGCGGCGGTCGTGACCTCTCCCAAGCGCTCAGCGCCGAGCGCGCGTCTCACCCAGGTGACGATGGCGTCAAGATCGTCGACGGCCCCAACCCGGCGGAGTGTGCCGAGTACGGACCGACGGTCCTGGCCGGTCCAGCCGAGACTCGGACCGGGCAGGAAACTTCTCCCCGGCTCCTCAACGGCTTCGACGACGCCGCCCGTCCGCAGCTCCCTGGCCATCAACACGCCAGCTTCGGCACCACCCACCGCAGCCCTAACCACAGTGCGTCCAAACAGCCCGGCGACCGCAACGACCGCTATCCTTGCCCCTCCCGCACCAGCGGCCTGGCTGATTTATCGGCATCGCGCCCGACATAACACGGCAGCGGCGAAGCGCAGGCATCGGAGCCCGCTCAAGATACCCACCCATTCCGGTCACCTTCCCGCAACACGACCTGCGCCAGGCAAGGGTCTTGGCGATCCACTCCACCGAGGTCCGGGGCAGAGCAAGCGACACGACCTGTCCCCCGATCGTAACGGACAGGAATCCAACCTGACAACGGACACCCTGATCCCAGGCCACGGGCATGGCGGAGCTGTTCGAGCCGCAAGCCCAAGGCGGGCCCTCTCTGGACGCCTTCAACAGCGGCGAGCCGGTCGCCCACGAAAGCAACGGTCCGGGCAGGCGTGCAGACAGACCCCAACCGGCCAGGGCTGGCCCGGGTTCGCGGCGGTCGCAGTCGAGGCGGGCTTTCGCATCGCTGCTGGGCTGGGCGAGAGAACGATCGGCGCCTTGAACGCCTTCAGCCTGGAAAACAGACCGAGGCCCGAAGAAGCACAGTGACGGGTCAGTGTCGTTCAGTACCAGGGATCGCGGCGGGCGTTGCCGAGGGCCACCGTCGGCGGTCCTTGGCGGCGTCTTTCATTTCTTCTTCCGGGCGACGTCGGCTTATTACGCTGGAGGGGTCACGCACCTTCTCGGCTTGGCTGGTTTCCCCTGCTTCGGTGTGGCGATGGATCCGGTGGGTAAACCGTCGGACGGCCTCGCGGGCCGAGCCCAACGCCCACCCCCCGTGGTGGCTAGATGCCTGTCGGCTCGCACCGACCGGTAGCCGACTTCGGCGGATCGCAGGGGTTGCCGATCGCCGGCAAAGGGTGCCAACCCTGTCCCCTAAGTCCGCCATTTCGTGTCCCCAAACGACGAACTCGTACCGTCTCGAAACGCCGGCTGAAGGACACATCTCGGTCGCCGAGGAGATCCCCATAACGCCCCAGATCGTGGATCCCATTATCCCGTCGGCTGTACCGCAAGTCGGGAGGGAGGAGACAATCCAACGGCAGATCGAGACGTCCTGCTATCGAGTCGGCCGCCAGCTTCAGGCGATCACAACCAACGATGTCATGCTCGGAAACTTCGAATCTGCGCTGACAATCGACAGTCCCAGAACCTCCGCGGTCGCAACGACTACGCGATCGCCCGGATCTGCATTTGCCGTCCGGGGCACAGACGCCACTCGGTTCGCGATCTCCGCCGTCACAGGCACGACCTCGAAGGGGGAGTCCTCCGCGTCGAAGGTCTCAAGCACGGCCCGGCGGTCACTTTCGGTGAACGGGTTCGTCGCTCGTTCGACCGCGTAGACAAGCTCGATGAGCGAATGGGCGCTCACGCGGACCGGCTCACCCGCGGCCACGCATCCCTCGAGCGCATCGGTGGCTTCCGGACTGAGCTTCGCTGGATTGAGCACGTACCAGATGACGACGTGAGTGTCAGCCACCACCGCGGTGGTGGCCTCGGTCACCGGGTCAGGTCCTCGCCGAGCCCGGTGGCCATCTCCGCCCGAATCGCACGCTGGTCCTCAACTTCGAAGTCGATTCCCCTATCATGGGCGCCCAGCATTGAGCGCACCTGCCGCCGGCGCTCAGGCACCACGACCACGGGGTCACCGGCGTGGATGCCCGCATCAGCCAGCTGAGGGGCAGGCACTGAGAGTGAGCCGTCCGGCCCGACCTTCACGTGAACCTCTGCAGTGTGCGCCATCATGCCAGTGTACCCAGGCCCGACTTTGGACATATTTTTGGACATCAACTCTGGCCACCTGACCCCGCCGTCACCCGACAGCCTCAGATGAAACTGCAGGTCAGGCTCCCTGTCGCTGTTTGATCCAACCCCTTCCGACGGCTCGAAAGGCATTACGAGTGCGTTGCTCTACCGGCTGAGCTACTCGGGCCTGACGTGCTGCTGTGGGCTGCGACCTGCGACGATAGCATCCCCTGGATGCGGTCCAGAGGCCGGACGCGGCGGCTCAGGATACGGACCTGATCCTGGCCGAGGTCACTGTCGTGGCCGCGATAGACGGCACCCGCGGCGGGGAGCTGAGCAGTCAATCGGGAAAATCGGCATCTGGCCGGGACCCCCTCACCGCAATTGCATTTCCACGCCGTGAGAGCGGAAGCCAGATGTGGTGCTCTGGTGGTGGTCTCCCGGATTGTCTCAGCGCGATCGGTTGTCGTGACCTTTCTGTCGCCGCCGTTGTTGCTGCGGAATCTGGCGGGAGGTGACGTTGGCGATGGCGACAAGTCCCCGGGCGACCTGATCGCTGGCCAGGGCAGGATCGGTGCCGAGGAACTCCGTGAGGTTGCCGCCAAGCCAGAGAGTGGCGAACCCGTGGCCGCGTTCGAGCCGCGCCATCCGGAGCTCGCCGGGGTCTCTTGACGCCATGCCTCCCTGCGGTCTGGCTCGAGCCTGAAAGGCTGGCGGGTCGCTGAGCATCTGCATCGCTGCGCCCGAGCCCAGGATCTCGCTGCGGGCGGTATACCGGCGGTCATCGTTGTCCAACCACGGCGAAAGGGAGGCCCTGCTGGACCACCCCGGGCTATGAGGGTGTTGAAAGCACAGTCGCCTGAGTTGTGGATCGGTCTGGCAGCACGCAGACCATCCCTTCCGAGAAGCCGGCTGAGCCGATCCCGAATGCGGCGTTGAAGCGATCCAGGTTCACGACGGTCAGCAGAGCGGTGATTTCCACCAGCTGCTGGTCGGTGAACTGTTCCCTCACCCGGGTGAAAAGCTCGTCGGTGACCTCGACCGGCGTGCGCATCACCGCGACGGTGTAGTCAAGGGCCAGCTTCTCCCGTTCGCTGAACAGGTCACTTTGCCGGTAGCGCGGAAACGCCAACAGCTCCTCGTCGGAGAAGCCGGAGTTCCGACAGATCTGCGAGCCGAGGTCGACACAGTACTCACACCCGATCATCTGGGCGCCTTTCAGTTCGACCAGGTACTTGAGGCGCGTGTCGACGCTATTTCCCTTTCTGACTGCTTGTTGGAACTTGCCCATACCCCGCATCATCTTTGGTTGGTGAGCCCAGATCTCAACCGGTTCGATCCCGCTGCCGTGGGCGGCGTCACGTCCGGTCATCTTCTGCATGCCCCTGCCCATAAGCCGGTAGATCAGTTTGAGCATGGGGCCGGCTTGATCCTGGGGTACTCCTCGTATCCGTGCCATGGTGGCCTCCTGTCACAATTGGTCGCATCCTGGAGTCAATTGGGTATGACACCAGACCCCGTGGCGATGTGACATGGACCAGCTCGAGTTGGCGAACCGGTTCGATCGCGACCGGCCCAGGCTCCGCTCGGTGGCTTACCGCATCGTGGGATCGTTGGGCGACGCCGACGATGCCGTGCAGGAGGCCTGGCTGCGACTCCAGCGCGTCAACGCTGACGACATCTCCAACCTCGAGGGCTGGCTGACCACGGTCGTGGCCCGGATCTGCATCAACATGCTACGCGAGCGGCGCGCTCACACGTCCGAGTCGCTCGACGCCTTCATGCCGGAGCCGATCATCTCGACCGCGAGCGGTACCGATCCCGAGCAGCAGGCCTTGCTCGCCGATGCCGTCGGCATCGCCCTGCAGGTGGTCATCAACGCCCTGAGCCCGGCAGAGCGACTGGCGTACGTCCTGCACGACATGTTTGCCCTGCCGTTCGACGAGATCGCCATCCTGGTCGAGCGCTCGCCTGAGGCGACCAGGCAGCTTGCCAGCCGGGCCCGGCGCCGGGTACGCGATGCTGCGCCCGCTCCGGACCCGGATCTGACCCGTCAGCAGGTTGTCGTCGACGCCTACTTCGCCGCCGCCCGCGCCGGAGACCTGGATGCTCTGGTCGCGGTCCTGGATCCGGACGTCGTCGCCCGTTCGCACAGTCGCAGCGGTGTGTTCGAGCTGCGCGGCGCGGGCCGGGTCGCCCGGGCGGCCATGACAGCCAGCAAGTTCGCTCCCTTCGTCCACCCGGCCCTGGTCAACGGGACTGCCGGCGGGGTGGCGTTTGACGGGGACACTCCCTTTGCCATCCTCGCCTTCACCGTCGTCGACGGCCGGGCTGTGACCATCGACATTTTCAATGACCGGGAACTGGTGTCCCGGCTGATGGGTTCGGGTGGCCAGTGAGGCCAGGCGGGCCCGGACGGTGGTCGGGATCATGGGCGACCTGCCCGAAGGCGACTGCCACGAGGAACAGTAATCCTCCTCTCAGCTTGCCTTCATGTCGATCCGCTTGACTGGGAGGTCGTGAAGGACGAGAGGTCGGACGGCGACCGCCGCCACGGGAAAGCCGCGGTCCGCGAGGACCCGGAAAGCGGGGCTATCCAGGCCGAGGTGGAGGCGGACGGGCCAGGCGCTCAGGACGGACCGCGCCGGCGCTCAGGACGGACCAGGCGCTCAGGACGGACCAGGCCACCGGGACGAAGGCACAGGCGACCGGGACGAAGGCCCAGGCGATCGGGAGGAGGGGATCAGCCGTCAGGACGACGGCGCCAGCAGTCAGGACGACGTCGTGCCCACCGATGGCGGCGAGACGACCGATGACCCCGAGACAACCGATGACCCCGAGGCAACCGGTGACGCCGAGACAACCAAGCCAGAGCGGCCGGGTTCCCGGGGCCGGCGAGCGGCGTTCGCGGTGGTCAGCGCGCTCGTCGTGCTGGTGGTGGCTGCCGTCGTGTATGTGCTCGTGGTCCCCACTGTTCACGTGGTACGGGGCCGGCTGTCGCGACTTGTCCTGACCAAGCCCGGAGTGGCCGCCTTCAACAAGGCCACGCCCCAGGCCGGGGAGCAGAACGACGCTCAGACCGGCATCGCGGCCCTGACGGCCGCGGCCAAGCGAGCGCCGAACCAGACCGGTCTGTACTCGATCGAATGGTCGCCGACGGACAGCTCTGGGGCCGGGGTCATCGCCTTTCTGCTACCGAACGACTCGACCGCCAGCACCGCTCTCACGCAGATACGCGCTCAGCAGCTGGCCGCCGGATCGTACTCCTCCAACTCCCTGACGAGGGCATCGACCTACTCCGTGCCCGGGGTTCCGGGCTCGTTCGGCGCCCTCTACCGACCGCCGGCGAAAGAAGCCGCATCGGAGCCCAGCCTGGCTGTGACGGCGTTTCGTAACGGGCGGGTCGTGGCTGTCAGCGAAGCCGCCAGCCCGGGCTCGGCTGCCGAGTCTGCCGCCAACACCATCACCACCGGTGAATACGACAACCTTCGTCACCTCGGGCCGGGCTTCAGTCTCTCGGTCACCCGGTATCCCGTCGTGGCCACCACGCTGTGGGCGGTGGCGGCGGCCGTCCTGGCGGCCCTGGTGGCTCTGGGTCCCGTGGCCCGGCGCCGCCGCGCCGCCCGTCGCCAGCGGGCCTACGAGGAGGAAATGGCACACCGGGTCGTCGTCGGCAAGCGGGTGATCGTCAAGCACCGCCGCTAGCGCTTGGTGGAGCCGACCATCCGGGCTGTCTCTCCACACCGGCGTCGCCGGCGAGGGGATTGCCGTTCTGCGCTGCGACCACGCCAACACGGGAAGCCGCCACGGCGAGCGGCGCGCCAGTAAGGTCCCAGGTTTCCCGTCGAGCATCCGAAACTGGTAGCTTCCGGCCATGCCGTCCATTTGCACGACCTCGCCCCGGTAGTCCAATGCAGCTCAACGATTCCAGCGCACTGGTTGTCGGCGGGGCCGGAGGACTCGGAGCCGCCACGGTGCGGCGGCTGGTGGCCGCCGGCGCCGGCGTGGTGATTGCTGATCTCGCCGAGGAGGCCGGCAGCACGCTTGCGACCGAGCTTGGCCCGCGGGCCCGGTTCGTCCGCACCGATGTGCTCTCCGATGACAGTCTGGGCACGGCTCTCAGCGCCGCCGCGCAGATGGGTCCCCTTCGCGTTTCAGTCGACACCCACGGGGGGCCGGGAGGCGGGCGCACCCTCGACCGCGACAATGCCCCGTTGCCGCTCGACCGCTTCATGGACGTCGTGAAGATCTTCCTGCACGGCAGCTTCAATGTGTTGCGATTGGCCGCCGCGGCCATGGCGAACAACGAGCCGCAGGACACCGGTGAGCGGGGCGTGATCGTGAACACGGCATCGATTGCCGGCTTCGAAGGCACAATCGGTCAGGTGGCCTATAGCGCGGCCAAGGGCGGGATCATCGGCATGACCCTGCCAGCGGCGCGAGACCTCGCCGTGCTGGGGATCCGGGTGGGCACCATCGCACCCGGCGTTTTTGCCACTCCGGCCTACGGCCGGGCCCTGGACGCGGTTGAGGCGGAATGGGGTCCGGTGGTGCCGTTTCCGAAGCGGATGGGCTATCCAGACGAATACGCCCGGATGGCCATGGCAATCGTCGAGAATCCCTATTTCAACGGTGAGGTGATTCGGCTCGACGCCGGACTGCGCTTCCAGACCAAGGGCGCCCGCAGCTAAGGGATCGCACCTGAGGATCTGGGCGGCGGGCAGGAGTCAGGCCAGCGAGAAGGGCGGATACGGGTCGGCGAGCAGGAAGAGCCAGGCGTCGACGCGCAGAAGCCAGCGACCAACACCGACAACAAAGTTGCGCAGTCCGGCTGGCCACCGCCCGGTGAACAGGACCGCGAAGAACGCGATCACCATGACGACGTACAAGGCGATCAGAAGAAAAAAGATAACAATCAACTGAGGAATCACCAGGATGATCCGGAACAGGACCTTCAATCGGGAAAGTTCGCTACCTCGTCGCACTTCAAACCAGGCCGGGTCGTTGCCAGGATCGGAGTATCCGATGGCGGGACCGAACGGTGGGTACTGATCGCGCAGGAACCAGGCGTACGAGTAGGCTCGCCAGGCATAGCGGTAATAGCCGGCGATGACGTCGCCGAGGGCAACGGGCAACTGACCGGTGACGAGCGCAATGAACCACCCGACGACTGCCAATATCTCAGCCACGATGCGGTATAGGTACAGCACAATAAACAACGGGATGGCCAGGATCCATTGCACCAGTGGACGCCACCGGGCAATTGGGTCCGGGGTCTCCACGCCGACGTCGATCGGGTAGGCGCTGGCGCTGGCCTGGTGGTGTGCCACCATCGGTGGGGTCGCGGCAACCGGAGGCGGGCCTGGCGGGGGAGGCGGGGGTGGCATTCCCGGAGCGGGTCCCGGCGCTGACGTCCCGGGATCGGATCCGGCGACTGGCGGGGGTGGGAAGTCGGGAGGGGGTATGGAAGGCGGGGTGTTCGTTGGCTCAGAACTGCCGCCCTCAGGGTTACTCGGGTCCGGTGGCTGGTCGCCGCCATAGGTCATGGAGACCTCCGGTGGTGCAAATGGGACGTTATCGTCGTGCGTTGTGGGCGCAGTCTATTTCAGTCAGACGCGACGCGCCCTGATGGTGCGGGGACGACCGGGTCACGAGGGCGAAGTCAAGCCCGGAGCGAGGATGGCGCCGAGGGTGCGCTAGATTGCCTGGCCGTGAAAGTGGGGGATATCGACATCCTTCCGGTTACGGATGGCGTGGGAAGAGTGGTGCCGAGTGACGCCTACGCGGTCGGGCGTTCCCCGGGGCCGACCTCCTTCCGACGCCAACGGGCCGGGGCATCGAGGCAGCCGACTGGGAGCCACATCGAGCCCTGCTGGATGACCAGGGTATGTTGACCCTGGCCATTGGGGCCTTTCTTATCCGGGTCGGCGACCGGTTGGTGCTGGTTGACGCGGGCCTCGGCCCCCTGGATATCGGGATCATGCGCGGCGGGGCCCTGCTTTCGGAGTTGGCGGCGCTCGGAGTGGGCCCGGACGATATTACCGATGTCGTCCTCACCCACCTCCATATCGATCACGTCGGGTGGACCACGCAGAAAGGAGCGGTGATCTTCGAGAAGGCCACCTATCGCTGCGATCGCCGCGACTGGGAACACTTCGTTGGACCGGACCCCGGCGCCACCCGCAAACTCAGTCCTCTCCAGAGCCGGCTGGAGACCTGGGATAGTTCGGGACCGCTCCTTCCGGGGGTCGACACCATGGCCGCGCCGGGGCATACGCCAGGCAGCACCATTCTCGTCATATCGTCGGGAGCGGATCGAGCCATGCTGCTTGGCGACGTCGTCCATTGTGCGGTTGAGCTCCTCGACGAGGAATGGGCCGGCATGTCAGATGTTGATCCCGATCTGGCCCTTCGCACCCGGCAGGCCGTGATCCGGGAACTGGAGGGCTCCGACATACCCGTGGCCGCCGCCCATTTCCCCGGAATGCAGTTTGGCCGCCTCCTGGCGGGGAGAGGAAAACGTTCGTGGGTGTTTGACCAGACGCCTGTTGCCTGATCCTTATACCTGGCTGGGCGCCGCCGCCTCTTGTATCGCCCGCCACACCCGTTCGGGAGAGCAGGGCATGTCGATGTGGGTGATGCCAAGGTGTGAAAGGGCGTCGACCACGGCGTTCTGAATGGCCGGTGTCGAGCCGATAGTTCCCGACTCACCGATCCCCTTGGCACCCAGAGGATTGCGAGGACTGTCGGTCTCGGTGTTGGATACCTCGAAGCTGGACAACTCGCTGGCTGCGGGGATGGTGTAGTCCATCAGGTTGGACGTCAGCGGGTTCCCATCCTGGTCGTATTGCACCCACTCGAAGAGGGCCTGGGCGGCCCCCTGGGCGATGCCGCCGTGCTGCTGCCCCCGTACCAGCAGCGGGTTGAGGATCCGACCGCAATCGTCCACCGCGATGTGACGTCTCATGGTCACCTGGCCGGTTTCGGTATCCACTTCCACGACGGAAACGTGAGCGCCGAACGGGAAGGTGGAACCGGTGCCGTCGAAATCACCTTCGTGTCGAAGTGGACCTGGTTCGACCCCGTCGGGGAGCCGGCCGGCATCCCGGGATGCCGCCGCGATCTCTGCCCACGACAGCGTCCGGCCCGGTACCCCCGCTACGTGGGCGCCGTCGGCACCGGTGACGATGTCGTCCGGGCTGGCCTCCATCAAATGGCCGGCGATCTGTTGCACTCGCAGCCTCACTTCCTTTGAGGCGGCGAACACGGCGTTGCCGGCGGTTTGCAGGGACCGTGAGCCCAGGGTGCCTGCCCCGCGGGGCACCGCGGCTGTGTCCGAATTGATGAGCCGTATTTTTTCCATCGGGATGCCGAGCACATCGCTCGCCAGCATGGCGAAGGCGGTGTGGTGGCCCTGGCCATGCACACTGGTGCCGACCGCCATCGAAGCGGTGCCATCGTCGTGGACTTCCACCGCCCCGTACTCGGTGTGCAACCCGAGCGGTGCGGTGACCTCGACGTAGGTCGATAGACCAATCCCGAGTTGCCTCCGCTCGCCTGCGTCCCGCCGGCGGGCCTGCTCCGCTCGCAGTTCCTGGTAGCCAGCCGCGATCAGGACCGCGTCGAGGGCCTTGGCGTACTCGCCGGAGTCATAGGTGCCGCCGGTGGTCGTCGTCAGCGGGAAGGCATCCGGGGCGAGAAAGTTGCCGCGCCGGATCTCCGCCGGGTCCATGCCGAGCCGGTCAGCGGCCACGTCCAGGACCCGTTCGATGAGCTGGGTAGCCTCAGGCCGGCCCGCACCCCGGTAGGCACCGATAGGCGTCGAGTTGGTGGCCGCAGTGGTGGCCTGAAAGCGCACCTTGGGGATGTCATAGACCCCGACCACCATCAGCTGGGTCAGCATGGGCAACACCGCCCCGATGGCCGGATAGGCACCGGCGGAGGCCAGCACAGCCGCGTCGAGGCCCACTATCTTGCCGTCATCGGTGAGTCCCAGCCTGGCGGTCATTTTGAAGTCGCGGCCGTGCACCAGCGCCACCATGTTTTCCGACCGGGTTTCCACCCACTTCACGGGCCGGTCGAGTTGCCTGGCGGCCGCGGCCGCGGCCAGGTACTCCACGTAGACCGCGGCTTTCGGACCGAAGCCACCGCCGACCCACGGGCACACCACCCGCACCAGGTCGGGCTCCAGGCCCATCACCGCGGCCAGCGCCGGTTGCACCGAGTGCGGGGCCTGATGCGAGATCCAGCAGGTGATGCCGCCGGTCGGCTCCCCTGGCACCATGAGACAGCCGTTGGGTTCCATTGGCACCCCCGCCAGGCGCTGGCTGACCATCTCGACCTCAGCGACGACATCGGCTCCCAGCAGTGGATCTTCGTCGGCCCCGAGGGCGGTCTCGAAGCAAAGGTTGGTCCCCGCCTCAGGGAAGAGCAAGGGGGCGTCGGACTCCAGGGCCTCGGCCTGAGAGACCACGGCTGGAAGCGGGTCGACGTCGACGATCACGGCCTCCGCGGCATCGACGGCTTGCGGACCAGACTCGGCCACGACCGCCGCCACGATGTCGCCGACAAAGCGAACTCGATCCGCGGCGAATACCGGCCGGTTGAACGTGTCCGGCAGCATCGGGAACGACTGGAACGGAGCCAGCCCGAGGTCATCGCCGGCGGCGTGGTAGACGGCCAGAACGCCGGGCATGCCGCGGGCCGTTTCCACGTCGACGCCTCGCACGGTGCCGTGCGCGATCGGGGAGCGGACGAACACGATCCTGGCCGCTCCACCCGAGCTGAGGTCGTCGAGGTACTTTGCCCTTCCTGTCAGCAACCCCGGATCCTCCAGCCGGACAACCGCGTTCCCCAGGATTGAACCCGTTTCGGCCATCTGACCCCCTTGGTACCCATGCCGCGTCGCCCGAGCGACACTAGCCGGACGCCGCCGTCACGGCGTCGAGTCCGCCCGGCTAGGCCGGTGCTGGCGGCCCTCTGCAAGCAGTCAACGGTAGGCCTGCGACCGGGGTCGGCCGCCGCTCAATCCGGTCTTGACATGTGACCATTTAGTCACCTAAGGTGAAAGGGTGGATCCGGTGTTCAGAGCCCTGGCTGATCCGACCCGGCGGAGCCTGCTCGACGAGCTCTTCCGTCAGGATGGACAGACCCTGGGGGCCCTCGCCGAGCGCTTCTCGATGACGCGGTTCGGGGTCATGAAGCACCTCAAACTGCTCGAGGAGGCCGGATTAGTGGTCACCCAGCGGCGGGGCCGTGAGAAACACCATTTCCTGAACCCGGTTCCTATCAAGCTGATCCACGACCGGTGGGTGAGCAAATACGCGGCGCCCTGGGTGGCAACGCTCAGCGGCCTCAAGGAGCGACTGGAGAGTCAAATGGAGAAGGTCTACGAGATCTACATCCGCACCACGCCCGAGCGGCTTTGGGAAGCGATAACCGACCCCGACATCCGGGCCAACTACAACTTCGGCGCCCGGGTGACGTCCGAGTGGACGCCCGGATCGGCCATCGAGATGCACAGTCCAACCGGTTTGCTCGGCGGCGGAGAGGTGCTGGAGGTCGACCCGCCGCGGCGGTTGGTGCACACCATGACAGCCCTGTGGGACGACGAGGTTCGCCAGGAGGGGGCGTCCCGGGTGACCTGGGTCATCGAGCCGGTCGCCGACTCCTGTCGCCTGATGCTCACCCACGATCAGCTCCGTGAGGGCGCCAACGAGCAGCTCTACGGAGGCTGGCCGATGATTCTCTCCGGCCTCAAGACCTGGCTGGAGACGGGTGAGCCGCTGACGACGCCGGGGTCGCTCCTCTACCAGTGAGTCCCGCTCTACCAGTGAGTCCCGGCCCGACGACCGGCGCCAGTGATGGCGCCGGTCGTTAACATGACCGCCGGTTCCTGTTCTTCATCCGCACACAGGGGGTGCCGTGAGCTACTTGACCGACCGGGCCGGGCTGGAGGGGAAGGTGGCTGTCGTCACCGGTGGGGCGGGTGGTCTCGGGTGGCCGATCAGCCGCGATTTTGCCCGGGCCGGAATGCACGTGGCCGTCTGTGATCGCGATCCCGAGGCCACCGAACAGGGTCGAATGCGGCGCCAGGTGGCCGTTCCGTTCGGTCGGTACGGAACGGGCGAAGACCTGACCGGATGCGTGCTGTTTCTGGCTTCGAATCTGTCGTCCTATGTCACCGGGGCCACCTTGCACGTGGACGGCGGCACCTTTGCCTCCAGCGGATGGTTCAAGTGGCCGGAGGGCAGTTGGGACAACCGGCTTCCCCCTCGCTTGCTCGACGTCCTCGTCGACGGTCTCTAGTCCGGCCGCGGCGCCGGTTGCTCAGATGCTGGCGGCACCCACGGGCGCGCCGCGGACCGAGACCCGGGTGCGAAAGATGCAGCCGCCCAGCTCGGGATGGTCCGTGTTGCTCCCGGTGACGATGATCAGATCGGTCCCCTCCGGCCCGGCGAAGCAGACGCTGGTTACGAGGTCGGCGGGCACGTCGATACGGTGCAGCAGTTCGCCTCGTTCCGACAGCCGGACCACGCACCCGCTCTGATAGATCGCCACCCAGACGCAGCCTTCCTCGTCCAGGGCCAGCCCGTCGGGTATGCCGCCGAGCTCCGCGGTGGACCATCGGTCGACCACGCGGTAGTCCAGATCGCCGAACCGATCCGACATCACAATTTGGTGGTCGTGGCTGACGGAGTGGTACAGACGTTGCTTGGCCCAGTCGAGGGCCAGGCCGTTGCTGCCCGCGACCTGGTCGTAGACGAGGGTGGCCTGGTGGGGGGCCGTCACCAGCAACAGGCAGCCCAGCCCGCCGTCGAAGTCGTGGTGGCGTACGGCCCCGGCGAAGATGCGACCCTGGTCGTCCGCGTGGATGTCGTTGAATCCGGTCACGTCGACCAGACCCAGGGCCCGGCAGTCGTCGCCCCCGAAGATGATGCGGCTCTGACCATCGCGCACGTGGGTCAGATCACGGCCGGAGACCACGATGCCGCCGTCGGCGTGCAGGCAGATCCCTCCGACGCCCTTGCGTTTGGGCACGATCAGGTTGATGTCCCCGGCCGGGGTGAGCTGATGCACGCCGCCGGCCTGGACATTGCCGAAGTACAGATTCCCTGCCGAGTCAACGGTGGGTCCCTCCACCGTGCTGTAGCCGCTCGCCAGGAGCTCGAGCTCGCTCATGCCGCCCCACTCGTCGAGCCAGTTGAGGCCCATGAGCCCGATGAGCTGGTGAACTCGAGAGGTACACCGAAGGTGGCGGCCGGATCCGTCCAGGCCAGATCGCCGTCCCGGCCGATGGTGGCGACCCCCAGATCCTCGAGCGTTCCGACGGCGGCCTCGAGGTCGGGCACCCGGAGGGCGTAACTGTAGAGGCGAGGACCTCGCTGGAGCACCTCCCAGTGGCGGCTTTCGGTCGAGCGAGGGGTGACGAGCCGCAGTACCACGTCTCCGATCAGCAGGTCCCGGGTGGCTTCGATCGACGACGCCCGTTGGGCGTTGCCGGACACCGAAACGGCATCGGTGATCTCACAGAACCGATCGGCGGTGGCTCCCGCGTCCGCGACCACCGCGGTTACCCACGCCACCCGGGCTTCTGACAACCGCGCCTCCGGGTCGTCTGACGGCGCCCCACTCCGGCGGGGATCCCTTTCGAAGTAGGTGTCGGTAAACTCGATGAGGACGCCATCGGTGTCGCGGGGGTGCAGGAAAAAGTGCCGGCCCGGGATGTTCACACCGGTGATGCGGAGGTCCCGCTCCCGCAGCCGGGCATCGGCGCTCCACATATCGTCAATCTCCCAGGCGAGGGAATGCACGCCCGGGCCCCAGCGGCTCAGGTGCTGGTGCACGTATCCGGCGTTGCCCAGGGGGGCCAGGAACAGAAGCGGGCAGCCCGCCTGCCAGAACATCTGCGAATGCGAGCCTTCCATCCGCCGGATCTCGTCGACCACCGTGGCGGTTTCGTCGAGAAAAGGAATCCCCGCCGCCCCCAGATCGCTGGCACCAAAGGTCTGGCGAAACCAGGCGGCCGCGGCGTCAGAATCCTCAACCGCTACCGCCAGCCGGTGTACCGGCCCTGCTCTGACAATCGACATAGAAATTGGCCAATCGACATAGGAGTTGGCTCACTCTAGAGTCCGAAACGGTGGACGACGAACTGGCCTATGCCGATGTGTTCACCCTCCAGCGTTCCGGCGTCTCGGCCGGGGTCCTGGTCGATTGCCTGCTGGAACGGATCGCGGCCCTCGACACTCCGGACTCGCCGACCGGGCTGCGCAGCGTGCTCGCCGTCTCCCCGACGGTCCGCCACGTAGCCCGGGCCTTTGGTGCGATCGGCGCCCAAGGCCCGCTGCACGGCATCCCCGTACTGGTGAAGGACAACATCGAGGTGGCCGGCCTGCCGTCCACCGCCGGCGCCACCAGCCTGGCGAACCGGCCACCCGGGGGCGACGCTCCTCTGGTGCGCCGGCTGCATGACGCCGGCGCGGTGATTCTGGGCACCACCAACCTGTCCGAATGGGCCAACATCCGGTCGGCGCGTTCCACGTCGGGCTGGTCTGCTATCGGCGGTCTGACCGGCAACCCCTGGGCGCTGGACCGCAGTCCGGGCGGTTCTTCATCCGGCTCGGCGGCGGCGATCGCGGCCGGGCTGGCGCCGCTGGCGATCGGTACGGAGACCGACGGCTCGATCACCTGTCCGGCGTCGCTTAACGGGGTGGCCGGGATCAAACCCACCGTCGGTGCCGTCCCTACCGGCGGGATCGTACCCATCAGCGCCAGCCAGGACAGCCCCGGCCCGATGGCCCGGACCGTCGACGAGGTGGCCCTGCTCCTGGAGGTGCTAACCGGCAGCCCCGGCCTTCTGGAACGGGCCCGGGCCGGGGTCGCCGGCCTGCGGATCGCTCGGGCGACCAACTGGCGCACCGACCACCCGGCCACCGATGCCGAGTTTGACGAGGCCGTGCGCCGGCTCGAGGCCGCGGGGCGCGGGTCAGCGACGTGCAGCCCACCCGGCCGGGTCCCGGCGAGGACGAGGACGAGCTCACCGTCCTGTTCTGCGAGCTGGTCGACGGTCTGGCGGACTATCTGCCGACCAGAGGGGTTGGGGGCCCCCAGGACCTGGCGGAGGTCGTCGCCCACGAGAGGCGCCACGCCTCGGTGGAGCTGGCCCACTTCGGACACGATCTCTTCGAGCGGGCCCTCGAACTGGGCGGGCGACCCAACCCTGCCTACCGGGCCGCCCGGGCCCGCAACCTGGCCTGGGCGGTCGAAGGCTGCCTGGCCCCGGCTATCGCGGACGCGGACGTGCTCGTCGCCCCCACCTACGGACCGGCCTGGAAGAGCGACCTGGTGCTTGGCGGCCATCCCGCCCTGGCCTCACCGATCACGACCGCTCCCGCCATCGCGGGCTGGCCGATCGCGACCGCCCCGATGGGGCTGGTGGAGGGCTTGCCCGTCGGCTTCGGCGCCGTGGGCCGGCCCGGCTCCGAGGGGCTCCTGCTCGCCGTGTGCCGGGTTGTCGAGCGGCCCGCTCGGCCCGCCTGGCGCCAGCCCAGCAGGGGTTGAGTGATGCAGTCGGAGGCCGGTCGCGCGGCGCCCGTCGGGTTGGTGTCGAGCCCGGCCAGGTGGGCCACCAGCTCGAAGCTGCGCAGCCGTTCCGCGTGGTCCCACACATTGGTCGTGATCATCAACTCGTCGGCCTCGGTACGGGCCAGCAGGTCGTCGAGCTGGGCGGTCACCGTCTCGGGATCGCCGACCACATGCGACCCGGTGAAGCTGTTGACGGTAAGGCGATCGCTCGGGGTGAAGGTGTAGGCGGCGGCCTCCTCCGGGCTCGGCAGCTGGCCGGGCCGGCCGGTGCGAAGACGCAGCATCGACAGCCTGGCTGAACCGTGCAGATAGCGGGCTCGTGCGGCCGTGTCGGCGCAGATCACGGCCACCCCGAGCAGGGCATAGGGTTCCGCCAGCCGGTCGGACGGCCGAAAGTAGTCCCGGTACAGCTGCAGGGCCGGTTCGGTATTGGCGGCCGAAAAATGATGGGCGAACGCGAACGGCAGGCCCAGCAGCCCGGCCACCTGGGCGCTGTAGCCGCTCGAACCGAGCAGCCAGATGTCCGGCTGATTGCCGAGCGCAGGGACGGCCCGGATCTGCCCGAAGGGGTGACCGTCCGGCCACGTCCCCCGAAAGAAGCCGAGCAGGTCCGACAGCTGCTCGGGAAAGTCGTCTGCGGAAAGCGCTTCGACGCTGCGGCGCAGCGCCAGGGCGGTGACCTGATCGGTCCCGGGGGCCCGACCGAGACCGAGATCGATGCGTCCCGGGTGGAGCGCTTCGAGCATGCCGAACTGCTCGGCGACCACCAGCGGGGCGTGATTGGGCAGCATCACCCCGCCCGAGCCCACCCGCAGCGTGGTGGTCGCCGAGGCCAGATGCCCGATGAGCACGGCCGGGGCCGAGCTGGCGATGCCCGGCATGTTGTGGTGCTCGGCGACCCACAGGCGGTGGTAGCCCCAGGCCTCCACCCGGCGGGCCAGGTCGATGCTGTTGCGGAGGGCCTGCCCGGTCGTCGATCCGCTCGGCACGGGCGCCAGGTCCAGCACTGACAGCGGTACCGGCTGCGACAACGTCATGCCGCAACCAACGCGCCCGGGCGCCCGCTTCCTTCCCGCAGGCCAAAGTGCGGAGGCCGCGGTGGCGGCGCCGGCTGAACCGAAGCGCCCTGGCTACCCGAAACGATCCATCTTGATGACGGCCCGCTGGTGGGTGCCCCTGGAGACCGGTCCCCGGGGCCCGTCGACCCGGACCTCGAACTCGAGCCGCCGCTTCTCGATCGTCTTGAGCTGGCACCAGACCGTCACCTGCTCCCCGACGTTGACCGCGGCCTCGTGGCTCACGCACACGTGGGTACCCACCGAGGTCTCGCCCTCGTCGAGATGGCGCTGGGTCAGACCGAGACACGCCCCCTCGATCAGTCCCACCATGCTCGGCGTCGAGAGCACCGCGACCGGCAGGTGAGACGGCGACATGTCGGGCCCGACCTCGTAGTCGCGGCGGTCTTCGATCCCCGGAGCCAGGGACGCCTCCATCAGGCCGTTGGACCGGCCGGAGCAGCCTACTGGCGCCGCCGGTGACGACTCGGCCGGCGGCAGCAAACCCGGCGAAGGCCTCGGTGAGGCAGTCGAGCAGCACGTCGGACTCCATGATGGTGGTGGGATCGATGGCGATGCCGACGTCGAGGCGACCTTCGTTGCCGAAGGCACTGATGTTGAGTGGGCACCCGAGGCGGGGGCCGAAGGGGTAGCTCTGCTCGATGGTGGCGCCGCAGAGGTGGCTCGTCCCGCGACGACCCGGCAGGGTGGTGGCTGCGAAGTCGACCGTCTCCGCCTGGGCGTGCAGGGCCGGGATCAGCACCCGGGCTGGGAAGCCGGCCGAGCGTCGCGGCCAGGGCCGAGGTAAGGCTCAAGGCCGGTTCGCCCCGGGCCCGGGCCAGGCGCTCCGCCACCACCCCGAACTGCGGTCCCGGGTGGCCGATCGAGGTAGGGACCTCGACCCGGATGGGGGCGAACCAGTTGCCACCGACCTCGCTGCTGTGGCGCAAGCTGGTGGGCGTGGCCAATCGCAGCTCCGGAGACGGTTCCCCATGACGGGCCAGATAGAGGCCGATACCGCTGGCCGCGGCCGCGACCAGGAGGGTGTTACGGCTGCCGCCCAGGGCCAGCGCCGAGGTCCGGGCCTCGGGAACCGAGAGGATCTCGAACCGGCTGGTCATGGAGCGCAAGCCCGACCACGAACCGAGGGGCCCGCCGGAAACGAGCACCTGGCGTGACACCGAGTTGGCGACATCCAGGCCTCGCTGGAGGCTGCGGACCAACATGCCTGTCGGGTTCGACGTTGAGGGTGGCGGCCATTCCGGACGCCAGCGGGCGCATGGCCCGGTTGAGGTCGATGGTGACCGTACCCGGCCGCCGACCGTCGCTGGCTGGCTCGGTCTCGACGGGGGCCCCGGTGGCTGCCGGTCGATCCGGGCGCCGGCCGGCGGGTCTCGTCGAAGAGCAGACTGAGGATTGATGTCCCGCCGAAGCCGTCGGTCAGTACGTGATGGGCCCGCAAATAGACCGCCGCTTTGCCGCCGGCCAGCCCGTCGATGATGGTCGCGTCCCACGGTGAGTGGTCGGGCTCGAAGGGAACGGGCTCGAGCAGCGCCACCACGTCGAGCAGCTGGCGCAGATCGCCCGGAGGCGGAACCGTCAGGCGCGCACGTGGTGGGCCGGGTCGAAATCGGGGTCCGTCGTCCACTGGGGTCGCCGCCGGACGTAGGTCGGCTCGCCCGGTCGCTGGCGGAGTCGCTCGGCCTGCTCCGATACCGCGCCCAGGCGTTCGATCAGCTCCGCTCGCGTCCGGTGCCCGATCGAGCAGCATCAGGTTCCCGACGGTCATCCGCAATGTCGGATCGTGCCCGACCCTCCACATCACGGTTTCGATGGGGCTCAGGGCGTCGCTCATCGATGCAATTCTCCCGGTCGGACTCGAGGCAGCAGCCGGGACGGATTGTCGAGGGATTTCATCATCATCCGTCCCAAAGCCAGGTCAGCGTGCGGTCGCGTACTGTAGCTCACCCCCGCGCCGGGCGAGCAGTCGAGCGACGCCGGACTGCAAGAATGAGGTATGGCCCCGCGTCGACGTCCCGTACGCACCCCTCGACGGCGGCGGCTTCTCGGCACGCTCATGGACGATGCCAGCGGCGTCATCCAGGCCGTCGCCAACGAAGTAGTCCCGCCCGTGGTCGGTGCCATCGATGTCAACGGGGTGGTCGAGCGGGTCGATATCCAGGGGATCGTCGACCGCGTCGACCTCCAGGAGGTCATCGAGCGGCGTCGACCTCAATGCGGTGCTGGAACGGGTCGACCTCAACCGGATCCTCGATCGACAAGCTCGACATCAACGCAGTGTCTGGCCCGGGCCGATCTCAACAGCTTGCTGGCCCGGGTTGATGTCAACGCCCTGGTCGATCAGATCGACATGGAGCGCATCATCGAAAAGGTCGACATCAACGCCGTCATGTCCCGGGTCGATCTCGAGGCGCTCGTGGCGCAGACGGAGATCGGTTCGATCATCGCCGCCACCGGAGCTGGCATCGCCAGCAAGGCCATTGATGTCGCCCGCAGCCAGGGTGTCGGGCTCGACTTCTTTGTGCAGCGCTGGACCGACCGTCTCCTCCGGCGCCGCCGCCGACCCGCGGCCCGGTGCTCCGGCGGTGCTGATCCAGGAGCAGGAGCCGGTGGTGCCATGAGCCGCTATGTTGCTCCTGACCGCGATATCGGTCTGCAGGGCCACTACGCCGGCATCTGCACCCGTTTTGTCGGGTTTCTTCTTCGACGTGCTGGCCGTCATATTTCTTTACGTGATTTTCATTCAGGTGGTGCAGTTCCTCGTCAGCATCCTGTCCGGCGACACCTTCAAGGTCTCCGATCTGCCCGTCGCCTCCTGGTTGATCCTCATCTTGTGGGCCATCTTCTACTGCGCCTACCCGGTGGCGGCCGGTGGGCGAACGTTCGGGATGGCCGTCACCGGGTTGCGCGTGGTTCGACCGGATGGCACCCCGGTCGGAGGTCGGGGTGCCCTGATCAGGGTCCTGGCCCTACCCCTGAGCTTCCTGACGCTCGGCGTCGGGTTCCTCCTCATCCTCCTGCGACGAGACGGGCGGGCCCTCCAGGATCTGATCGGAGGCACGGCCGTCGTGTACGGCTGGGATGCTCGAGCCGCCCGCCTCCGGTTCCTCGCCCGGACGGAGACCGACTAGCCCGCCCTCAGACCGACCAGCCCGGACTGAGACCGACCGGCCCGCGCTGCCAAGCAGCCTGGTGCCTCCGGGCCGTCCGGCCCAAACTTGGGCGCACTTCGCGTCTTGGGCGTGATGGGGACGATTTTTTGATAGTAACGAGGCCCGATGCGCGAACTGCGCCCAGGTTGAGGGCGCATTGCCGGCCGGGCGGGCGAAACCAGGAGACTTTCAGGAATGTCTCATGGCCTTCATAGCTCCTTGACCTCTACTGATGATGCGCTCGGTATCGAGCATCCGATCAGGAGAGGCAATGAGCGAGTTCGAGGAACGGCCGGCGGGATGGGTACCGCTCGAAGGTAGCGGGGCGTGGATTCCGGCCGGCACCAGTGACACCAGCGGTGGGGGTCCGGTGTGGCCGCCTCCGGCGACAACAGGATGGGGCCCGAGCGCCCAGGCGTCACCTCCTCCCCCGCCGCCCCCGCCGGCTTCGCCCCCGGCCGGCGGGTCCGGCGGGTGGTGGGTTCCGGGTGGTGGGCAGCCCACGCCTCCCCCCGCGCCCGGGCCCAAGCGGCACCGCGCCATGCCGGCGGTGGTAACGGCCGCTCTGGTCGGAGTGGCCGCCGTGGCGGGACTCGGCATCGGCCACGAGATCTGGCCCAACCAGCCAGCGGCGAGTGCCAGCGCTCAGGGCGCGACCTCACCGAGCACCCCCAGCAACTCGGGCAGCTCCAACTCGGGCAACTCGAGTTCTGGCAGCTCCAACTTCGGGAACTCCGGTAGCTCCGGCGACTCGGGTGGGTCGTATTTCGGGCAGTCGCCGTTCGGCTCGGGAGGCTCCTCCAGCGAGTCACCGTTCGGCTCCGGCGGCTCGTCCGGCGGCAGCGGGAGCAGCAGCAGCGGCGGCAGCAGCGGTGGCAGCAGCAACGCCAGCGGCAGCCCCACCGACACGTCCGCCATCGCCGCCAAGGTCTCGCCGGCCCTGGTCGACATCAACTCCACCTTCGGCTACCAGCAGGCCCAGGGGGCCGGGCACCGGCATCGTGCTCACCTCCAACGGCGAGATCCTGACCAACAACCACGTCGATCAACGGCGCCACCAAGATCAGCGTGACCGACGTCGGCAACGGCAAGACCTACAGCGCCACGGTTGTTGGCTACGACGACTCCCACGACGTCGCCGTCCTTCAGCTGCAGGGCGCGTCAGGGTTGCAGACGGCCAAGCTCGGCGACTCTTCGTCCGCTGCGGTCGGCGAGGGCGTGGTCGCCATCGGCAACGCCGGCGGCACCGGTGGCTACCCGAGCTACGCCGGTGGCTCGGTCACCGCGCTCAACCAGTCCATCACCGCCGGCGACGACCTGGACGGCGTCGCTGAGCAGCTAACGGGCCTCATCGAGATCAACGCCAACATTCAGCCCGGCGACTCCGGGGGCTCCCTGGTCAACACCGGCGGCGACGTGATCGGCATCGACACGGCGGCTTCCCAGGGGTTCTCGTTCGACACCTCCGGAACCCAGGGCTTCGCCATCCCGATCAACGAGGCGCTGTCGATCGCCAAGACCAGATCGAGTCCGGCCACGGGACCGCTACGACGCACGTCGGGACGACCGCCTTCCTCGGGGTGGAGCTGTCCTCGGGTAGTCAGGGCAGCACTGGCAGCGGGTCCGGCTTCGGCGGGTTCAACTTCGGCTCGGGAGGCTCCGGCAAACTCCGGAAGCTCGGGCGGATCGAGCACCTCAGGAGTTGGGGTCAGTGGCGTCGTCAGCGGCGGCCCGGCTGCGAATGCCGGCCTGGCGAGCGGCGACACCATCACTTCGTTCGACGGCCAAGCGGTCAACTCGCCCTCGGACATCAGCTCCATCCTGGTTCCGCCTCCACCCCGGCGACAAGGTCCAGATGAGCTGGGCCGACTCGTCCGGGCAGTGCCACACCGCCACCGTCGACCTCGGCAGCGGCCCTCCGGCCTGACCCACCCCGGCCCCCCGGCACCGGCCGCCCTCGCCAGCAGCCCGCCCTCGGAAAGAGGATCGGATTCTGCTGGCGAGTGGCGGCCGCGGCGCGCCGGGGGCCAGGCTGCGGCTCTAATGTCAGAGCGTGCTCGCCGGACCCCGCTTGCGCCAGGTGGCGCTGGTTGCCAGTAACTGCGACGAGGTGGCTGATCAGCTCCAGCGCACCTTTGGCTGGGGCGACCCGTTCCACGATCCCGGGGTGGCGGTGTTCGGTCTCACCAACGCCGTATTCGCCGTCGGTGACACGTTCGTCGAGGTGGTGGCTCCCCGCCAGCCCGATACCACCGCCGGTCGCTACCTGCGCCGGAGGGGTGGGGATGGTGGCTATATGGCCATCTTCCAGCTGCCCGACCTGACGCCGGCTCGCCAGCGGCTCCCCGGGATGGGAGTGCGCGTCGTGTGGACCTCCGACCATTCCGACATGGCGGGGACCCATCTGCACCCCAAAGACGTCCCCGGCGCCATTGTCTCGCTGGATTGGGCGGACCCGCCGGAATCCTGGCGGTGGGCGGGACCGGCCTGGACGGGGGTGCGCCCGAGCACCCTCAGGCCGAGCACCCTGAGGCCGAGCACTCTGAGGCCGAGCACTCTGAGGCCGAGCACTCTGAGGCCGAGCACTCTGAGGCCGAGCACTCTGAGGCCGAGCACTCTGAGGGTGGTCTCGCCGGTCTGACGATCGAGGTCGACGACCCGGCCCGGACGGCCGAGAGGTGGGCCGCGGTCCTCGGGCTTTCGGCATCACCCGACCCGGAAGCGGCCCTGGTCGATCTGACGGCCGCCCGTCAACGCCTGCGCTTTGTCCCGGCCGGATCGGGGCGAGGCGAGGGCATCATCGAAATCGTCATAAGGGACCTGGCGGTGGCCGGCCCGGCTCGAATTGGCGGGGTTGCGTTCGTCAACGAAGGAGACTCAAGCCCATGAGCGACATCGATACCGGGACCGACGACGTGCTGGCCACCGTCGACGACGGGGTGGCGGTGGTGACCATGAACCGGCCCGAGCGTCGCAACGCCCTCTCGGAATCCATGCTGGCCGGCATGGCTACCGTTCTGGCGCAGGTGGAAACCGATGATGCCGTCCGCTGCCTGGTGCTCACCGGTGCGGGCGGAGCGTTCTGCGCCGGTGGCGACGTCAAGGGTATGGCCGAACGAGGGCGGCCAACCGGGGACGGCGCCGGATCCTCCGGGGCCCAGGACGGCGGTGACGGACCGGCACCTTCACCAGACGCCGCTGTCCTCCGACAACGTGTCAGCCAGCGTGCGGTCAGCGGCCGGCTGTGGTCAATGCCCAAGCCGACTATCGCCGCCATCTCCGGCCCCGCCGCCGGGGCCGGCCTGGGTCTGGCCCTGTCGTGCGATCTGCGTTACGCCGTGGCCGGCGCGGTACTGACGACGGCCTTTGCCCGGGTCGGGTTTTCCGGCGACTACGGCACCACCTGGTTCCTGCCTCGCCTGATCGGGAGCGGAAAGGCCAAGGAGCTTTTCTTCTTCTCCGATCGGCTGAGCCCGGAGGAGGCCGAACAGCTGGGGATCGTCAACGGTGTGTTTGCCCCCGCGGATTTCGAACGCGAAGTGATGGCCCGGGCCCGCCGGCTCGCCGCGGGCCCGACCCTCGCCTACCGCTACATGAAGGAAAACCTCAACCGGGCCGTACACGGTGAACTGATGGATTGTATGGATGTGGAGGTAACCCACCATGGCCATCTCTCGCTCACCGAGGACCACCGTGAGGCAGCCCTGGCGTTTGTCGAAAAACGGGACCCGGTGTTCAAAGGCCGCTGAGGGCGGGCGCCAGGCGCTAGGACAGCACCCGCCGGCGGAAAGCCCGGATACCGATAGCCAGGAAGGCGACGCAGAAAGCCAACGAGCACCGGGTAGATGATGTACAGGTGCATATGCGAGATGTTCGTGAACGCGGCCCGCAGGCCCTCGTTGACATAGATCAGCGGGTTGATGAGCACCAGCATCTGCAACCAGTGAAAGCCGCCCACCTTCACCGGGGCCAGGCGGGTCCACTGGTAATAGGTGCCGCCGAGAAACGTGATCGGCAGGACGATGAATCCGAACATCAGGCCGATGTTGCGGGGCTCGAACACACACCCGAGCACCAATCCCAGCGCGCTGAACACCAGGCAGGTGAGGGGCAGCAGGGTCACCACGATCCACCAGCGGATGTCGAATTCGGGCGTGCACGCCCGGGGCGTGAATCAAGGCCGGCGATGGGGAACACGATGATGGCGGCCAGGAGCCCCTGGATGACGCCGGCCAGGACCTTGGCCACGGCCACCAGCCACACCGGGCACGGGGCCTGCACCCGGTCCTCGATCTCGCGGGTGAACCCGAACTCCTGCGAGAGCTGCAGGGCGACGGACTGCACCCCCTGGAACATGATGGAGATGCCCGACCACGCCCGGGACCAGCACGGTGGCGAAGGCCGAGCGAGCCCCGGCCGCCGACCGACTGGCCGATCTCGGGAAACACGTACAGGAACACGAACACGAGCAGGAATGGCTGGATGATGGTCCGCAGCACGAACTCGATCAGGTGCTTGCGCAGCACCGTGAGATCGCGCAACAGCAGGGCGTAGAGGGCGGTCCGGCTGGCCGCCGAGGCCGAGCGCAGCGGCGCCTCGCCGATACGGCGGGACGAGGCCTGCGTCGGAGCGTCCGACGGACGTAGGGTCGGTCGTCGCCATCAGTCGCGCAGATCCTTCCCGGTCAGGTTGATGAACACGGTCTCCAGGGTCGGCTCGGTCACCGACAGGTCGGCGAGCTGGTAGCCGCCCTGCTCGGCGGCCGCGATCACCCTGGGCAGCACGCCCGCTCGTCCCCTTGACGTGTAGCTCGGCACCGCCATCGACCGATCGCACCCGGGTGGTGCCGTCCACCTCCCGCTCGAGCACGCTCGGCCAGACCCGCCGCGTCGCCGGCCGACCCGTACGGTCACGATGGTGTCCGCTCCCACGGTGGCCTTGAGCCCGGCCGGGGTGTCGAGGGCGAGGATGCGGCCGTGGTCCATGATCGCCACCCGGTCGCAGAGGTGATCGGCCTCCTCCATGTAGTGGGTGGTGAGCAGGATGGTCTGGCCGTCGCGGTTGAGCTCGCCCAGGATCTCCCACAGGGCCAGCCGGCCCTGGGGATCGAGCCCGGCGGTGGGCTCGTCCATGAAGAGCACGGCGGGCCGGTGAAAGATCGACCGGGCCACCATGAGCCGCTGGGCCATCCCTCCCGACAGGGCATAGACCGACGCCTTGGCCCACTTGGCCAGATGGAACCGCTCCAGCAGCTCGTCGGCCGTCTCCCGGCACTGGCGCGGTGGCATGCCGAACAAGCCGCCCGTGGAAATACAGGTTCTCCCAGCAGGTGAGCTGGCGGTCCAGCGTGTTCTGCTGCGACACCACGCCGATCAGCTGCTTGGCCAGCGTCGGGTGGGCGACCACGTCGATGCCGCCGACGAAGGCCGAGCCCGGCCGTAGGGATGACCCGGGTCGTGAGCATGCCGGCCGTGGTCGTCTTGCCCGCCCCGTTGGGCCCCAGCAGCCCGAAGATCTCGCGCCCGTGCACGATCAGGTCGAGGCTGTCGACGGCCTTGAAGTCGGTGCCGGGGTAGACCTTGGTCAGGCCGGTAGTGCGGATGACCGGTTGCCCGGTGGTGGCCGGATCAGCCGACGCCAACTGGCCTGTCGTCACGGGTGAGCCTCCCGTAGTCATCGATGAGGCGCGGCAGGAGCGCCTGCCTCGGCCCGATGGGCCAGGCGGCGCAGCGGGGGCAGCGTCGGCGGCGGCTGGCGTCGGGGGGAAGCTGGGCGAGCAGCTCGGTCGTCGCAGCCGCGACCTTGTCCACGGCCCGTTCGAACGCCTCATCGGTGTGGGCGGAGCGGTTCTGGACACCGCTGACCTTCCGGACGTACTGGCGGGCGGCGGCTTCGATTTCCTCGGCCGTGGCGACTGGCTCCAGACCCCGGAGCATGGTGATGTTGCGGCACACATCTCGAGAGTAAGCGCGTCCGCGAAGGCATCATGGTGCGGTGCCGCTCACCTGGGAGGAGGTGGTCGGGCGTCTCGCTCCGGCCCGGAACTACTGGCTGCATACCACGGACCCGTCGGGTGCCCCTCAGGTGACCGCCGTGTGGGGTGTGGCGGTGGATGATGTCGTCTACCACTACAGCGAGCGCGGCACGATCAAGGCCAGGAATCTGCGCCTGAACCCGCGCGTCGGGCTGCATCTGGAGAGCGGTGCCGACGTGGTGATCGTCTACGGGAGGCTCGTCGACGCCGGACGGCCGCAGGACGCCAGGGAGATCATGGGGGCCTTCGCTGCCAAGTACGACCATGCGGACGAGCAGCCCTGGCTGCCGGGCTCGAATCCCATGTTCGACGTGCTCTACCGGCTCGTCCCCCGCCGGGCCCTGGTCTGGGCCCTGCCCGACACCGAGGCCTCGATGCGCCGCTGGGTCGCTGCCGGCTCCTCGGGGTAGGCCGGGGGGTCCGCTGCCCTGGTGAGGCCGGCCGCCAGACGGAGATCCTCGTACATGGCCACCATCTCGGCGAGCCCGTAGCGGGCCTGCAATCCGCTCGGGTTCGGAAGCAGCCACAGCCGGGCGCCGGCCAGCTGTCCGGCTTGCAGCCCGATGGCAGCTTCGGGCTGGCGGAAGGCGATGCGGTACGCCTGCATGCCGAGCACGGCCACGAACGCCGGTTGCAGGCCGGCTACCTTCTCCGCCAGGACGACCGCCCCCTCTCGCAGCTGGGAGGCGCTCAGGTCAGCGGCAGCCCGGGACGTCTGGGGTACCAGGTTGGTGATACCGATCTGGTAGTCGAGCAGGCTGCCTTGCTCAGACGGATCCAGTAGTCGCGGCGTGAACCCGGCCGCGTACAGCACCTTCCAGAAGCGGTTGCCAGGACGGGCGAAATGGCGACCCGTGGCCCCCGACACCAGACCGGGGTTGATACCGCAGAACAAGACCCGGAGTCCGGGTCCGACCAGGTCGGGAATGGTTCGTCCCACCGCTGCGGCGAGACCTTCTGAAGTAGCGTCCTCACTAATGGGAATGTGGACAGTGTGCCGCACGGCGCCCGAAGGTCTTGAGCCGCTCTCCCGCTGACGGGCCGGACCCGGACCGGCTGGCCGCCGTGGCCCTGCAGGTATGGACCTACAAGCAGGGCGAGGTGGTATCCCTCATGATCCACCTGGGCGACCGCCTGGGCCTGTACCGGGCCATGGCGGGGGAGGGGCCGATGACCGCAGCGGACCTGGCCGTCCGAACCGGGCTGCAGGAACGCTGGCTGCTGGAATGGCTGCGCAGCCAGGCCGCCGCCGGCCTGGTCGACACGGTGGACGGCGAGGTCTTCGAGCTGGGCCCCGAGGCAGCCGAGGTCCTGGCCGACGAGGACGGAAGCCTGTGGTTCGCGGCAGGAGCCTTTCTCGGTGGCATGGCTCCACCCGACGTGGTGGACCGTCTCGCCGATGCCTTCCGTACCGGACGGGGCCTGACCTACGACGACCTCGGGCCGTCGGCAGCTCACGGCGTGGAGCGGATGCTGGCCCCGTGGACGCGCCTGGCGCTCGTTCCCCGGATCCTCCCTGCCCTCGATGGAGTGACGGCGCGTCTGGATGCCGGTGCCCGGGTTGCCGACGTGGGCTGCGGTTCGGGACTGGCGCTGGTGGCCATGGCCACCGCGTTTCCGCGCTCCAGCTTCGAAGGCTTTGATCCGTCGCGATACGCCATCGATCGCGCTCAGGCCCGACTCGCCGAATCGAAGCTGACCAATGTGACTCTCCACCGGGCCGCCGCCGATGAGCTTCCGGTCCGACCGACCTATGACTTCCTGTTGACCCTCGACTGCATCCACGACATGCCGCGACCGGCCGAGGCCATCGCCGCCATCCGGAGCGCCATCGCCCCGGACGGCACCTGGCTTATCAAGGACATTCGATCCGGTCCCCGCTGGAGCGATAATCAGCGCAATCCGGTCCTGGCCATGATGTACGGCACGTCCGTCGCCACCTGCATGTCGTCAGCGCTCTCCGAACCAGGCGGAGCCGGGCTCGGCACCCTCGGCTTCCACCGGGAGCTGGCTGAGACCATGTGCCGCCAGGCGGGCTTCGCCCGCTTCGCGGTCCACGACTTTGACGACCCGGCCAACCTCTACTACGAGGTCCGCCCCTGAAGGCGGCCCGGTCGGAGATCGACCCTCCCTACGGAGCCCCGGACTACCGCTCCACCGTGCTGCGGGCCCCCCGCCGGCCTCTGGTGCCGCTCCCCGATGAACTCATGCCCGCGACGGGTCCCGTCTTCGGCGCCGACGAGGTGCGTCCCGAGGATGCCGACCTCACCGCCGGGCACCCCGGCGAACCCCAGGGTCAGCGGATCAACTTGAGCGGGCGCCTGCTCGGCTCGGATGGCCGTCCCATTGCCGGGCAGCTGATCGAGATATGGCAGTGCAATGCGGCTGGCCGTTATGCCCACCCCGCCGACCAGCACCCCGCTCCCCTTGACCCCAACTTCACCGGCGCGGGCCGCTGCCTCACCGGGCCCGACGGCAGCTATCGGTTCGTCACCATCCGGCCTGGCGCCTACCCATGGCGCAACCACCCCAATGCCTGGCGCCCCGCCCATATCCACTTCTCCGTCTTTGGCCGAACCTTCTCGGAGCGCCTGGTGACGCAGATGTATTTCCCTGGTGACCCCTTACTCGACTTCGATCCCATCTTTCTCTCTGTACGCGATCCGGCGGCCCGAGCCCGGCTCATCTCGTCGTTTGATTGGGCAACCACCCACGAGGAACGGGCGCTCGGCTTCTGCTTCGACGTCGTCGTGGGCGGCCATCTGGCAATCTCCGCCGAAACGCCGACGTGACTGCTGCCCCGACGCCGTCCCAGACGATCGGGCCCTTTTTTCGTTTCGCCCTGGACTGGATGGCGAGCGGCCTGCTTGTCGCCGCCGGCTCCCCGGATGCTCTGACCATTAGGGGCCGGGTCGTCGACGGGGCGGGTACTCCCGTGCCCGACGCCGTCGTCGAGGTCTATCAGTGCCAGCCGGCTGACGACCCGCCACCCGGCTGGCGCGGGTTTGCTCGCGCCTGCACGGATCCCTCCGGCGGGTACCGCCTGTCGACGCTCAAACCGGGTCGCCCCGACGCCCGTCAGGCCCCGCACCTCGACGTATCGATCTTCGCTCGCGGGCTGCTCCAGCGGCTCTGGACGCGGTGCTATTTCCCCGACGAAGGAGCGGCCAATGCTTCCGATCCGGTGCTGCGGCTCATTGCCGATCCAGAACGGATTGCGACCGTGATGGGCCGGCTCGACCCCGAGGGACTGCGCTTTGACATCAGCCTGCAGGGTGATCACGAAACGGTGTTCTTTGACTGGTGAAGGGCTCTTTGCGCCCATCTTCGTCTCCGACGAACTGCTGACTGCCACCGGCGCCCGGGCCTGGCTGCAGGCCCTCCTGGATGCGGAAGCCGCCCTGGCGGCTGCGGAGGCCGACTGCGGCGTCATCCCGGCCGCGGCAGCCGGCGCCATTGCCGCCAGTTGTCAAGGCTCCCGATTCGACCCGGCCGTGATCGGTCGTGAGGCGCGCCGCGACGGCAACCCGGTTATCCCGCTGGTGGCCGCCTTGCGTGCCGAGGTTCCGGCTGAAGCCCGCTCGTGGGTGCACTGGGGGGCGACCAGCCAGGACATCCTGGATACCGCCGCCATGCTGGTGGCGACCCGGGCGGGCGCCGCTATCGATGCCGACCTCGGCCGGTTGGGCGATGCCTGCGCGGGTCTGGCCCGGTCCCACCGGAGCACCGTGATGGCCGGCCGCACCCTGCTCCAACAGGCACTGCCGATTACGTTCGGGCTCAAGGCGGCCGGGTGGCTGGTCGGAGTGGACGATGCCCGGGATCAGCTGCGCCTCGCCCGGGCCCGCCTGGCCGTGCAGCTCGGCGGTGCCGCCGGCACCCTGGCCTCGCTGGGCGCAACCGGACCTGCCGTGCTCAGCGCCTTCGCTCACCGGCTGGGCCTGGCGGAACCGGTGCTGCCCTGGCACACCACCCGCCAGCGCGTCGCCGGGCTCGCCGGCGCCCTGGGAATGGTGGCGGGGACGGCGGCGAAGATCTGCAGCGACGTGGTCCTGCTGGCGCAGACCGAAGTGGCGGAGGTGGCCGAAGCGAACCCGGGCACCTCCTCGACGCTGCCCCACAAACGCAACCCGGCCGCCGCAGTGTCGGCGATGGCGGCGGCCCGCCGGGCCCACGCCCTGGTCCCGGTGCTTCTGGCCGGGTTGGTCGCGGAGCATGAGAGGGCGGTCGGGGCATGGCAATCGGAGTGGGAGTCGTTATCTGAGCTCCTGGCGCTCACCGGGGGCGCGGCGGCCCGTGCCGCCGACGTGGCCGCGGGACTGGACGTGTACCCCGCCGCCATGGCCCTCAACCTGGCCGCGACCGGCGGCGTGCTGCTGGCCGAGCGGGTCGTCCTCACGGTGGCGGCGACTACTGGCGACCAGGCCGGGGCCCGCCAGGCCGTCAACCGGGCCGTGAGCCAGGCCGTCCGCCAGGCACCCGGGGCGGAAGGTGCCTTCGCCGCCGCCCTGGCCGCCGACCCGACCGTGAGTGCCGTGCTCTCCCGCACCGAGATCGACGAGCTCCTTGATCCAGCTGGGTACCTCGGCGCCACCGTCACCTGGATCGAACGCGCCCTGGCAGCCCACGACCGCGAGCAGGCTCCGGCCCCGGACCGGTCCTGATGGACACGCAGGTGGGCATCATCGGCGCCGGGCCGGCCGGGTTGGTGCTCGCTCATCTGCTTGAGCACGCCGGCATTGATTGCGCCGTGCTGGAAGCCAGGGACCGGGACTACGTGGAAGCCCGCATCCGGGCCGGCGTCCTCGAACCCGGCACGGTGGCTCTCCTGGACCAACTGGGCCTGGCTGATCGGCTGCACCGGGAGGGTTTAGTGCACCGCGGGGTGTACCTCCAGTTCGAGGGCGAACGTCACCGCGTCGACTTCGCCGGCCTCACTGGCAAAGCGATCACGGTGTACGGGCAGCAGGAGGTGATCAAGGATCTCATCGCGGCTCGAATGGCCCGGGGCGGCCCGCTCCTTTTCGAGGCCGCGGCCACCGAGCTGTCAGGCGTCGCCGGAGAGCCCGGGGGTGAACGGGCCGTGATCCGCTTCCTCCGGCCCGGGTCGGCGCGCCCCGACGAACTCCACTGCGACGTGGTGGCCGGCTGCGACGGGTTCCATGGCGTGTCCCGGGCGAGCGTTCCCGCCGGCGCCCTGCACCAGTTCGAGCACGACTTTCCCTTCGCCTGGCTGGGCGTCCTCGCCGCGGTGGCGCCATCGACCGACGAGCTCATCTACGCCTATCACGAGCGGGGCTTTGCCCTGCACAGTCTGCGCTCCCCAACCCTCACCCGCCTGTACCTGCAGGTCGATCGGAACACGGACATCGCCGGCTGGCCAGACGACCGCATCTGGGCGGAGCTGCAGCTCCGTCTGGCCTCACCCGGGTGGACGCTGCACGAGGGCCCGATTCTCGACAGGGGCATCACCCCGATGCGGAGCTTCGTCGTCGAGCCCATGTCGTGGGGGAAACTCTTCCTGGCCGGCGACGCCGCCCATATCGTCCCGCCAACCGGCGCCAAGGGTCTCAATCTGGCCGTCGCCGACGTGATGGTGCTGGCTTCGGCCCTGGAGTCCTGGTATCGCCATGGCGACCCGAGCGGTCTAGATCGGTACAGCGACCGGTGCCTGGGCCGGGTGTGGCGGGTGCAGGAGTTTTCGACCGCTATGACCGCGCTCCTGCATGTCGACCCGCAGGAGGACGACTTTGGCCGGCGGGTGCAGCGGGCCCGGCAGGCCTACCTGGTCGGGAGCCGGGCCATGATCACCAGCCTGGCCGAGAATTATGTCGGGCTTCCGCTGGACTGGTCGCGACGTTCATTCCACCAGCCGGGCCCCTGCTGACGGATGGAGTTTCCAGCCCCGATGGAGGGCGCCTGGCTCGGTGAGCGCGACCACGCAACCACCGAAGCCCGCCCCGGTCAGGCGGCACCCGTAGACACCGGGCTGCTGGCGGAGGGACTCGACCAGGCTGTCCAGGACCGGGGTGGACACCTCGAAATCGTCCCGCAGGGAGGCGTGGCTCTCGTCCAGGAGCCTGCCCGCAGCCCGCAGGTCGCCGCCTCGGAGGGCCGCACTGAAGGCCAGGACGCGGCGGTCTTCTGTGATGACGTGGCGGGCCCGGCGCCGGACGACTTCCTTGTCGAGCCGGGCCAGGTCGTCGAGGGTGGCCCGGCCCAGGGGACCGATAATCCGGGCCGCCTGCTCGCAGGCCGCCCGACGGTCGGCGTACCCGGAATCCGCCAGCCGGCGGCTTTGGCCGGAATGAACGGCGACGATCTCGCAGCCAGGCGGGATGGCGATCGGCTCGAACCGGTTGGTGGTGCAGTCGATGAGCAGCGCCGCGCCCGTCACGCCGGCCGCCGAAGCCAGCTGATCCATGACGCCACACGGTACCCCGGAGGCTCGGCGCTCGGCCCGCTGGCAGGTCAGGGCCAGCTCCACGGGTCCGCCTCGAAAGCCCAGGGCCAGGGCCAGAGCGACCTCGAGGGCTGCGCTTGATGACAGCCCGGCACCGACGGGCAGGTCGGTCGTCACCCGACCGGCTCCGCCCCGCGACGGGCGCAGCTCAGCAATCACCCCGGCGACGTAGCGGGCCCACGGGGGCGAAACGGCGGCGGGATCGGCCACTGCGACCGGGACGTCGGCGGTTTCAGCGTCATCGTTCGAAACCAGTCGCACCCTGTCGCCACCGGCCCGCAGGGTCACGGTGGTGCCCAACTGGATCGCCATCGGCAGCACGTGGCCGCCGGCGTGGTCGGTGTGGTCCCCGATGAGGTTGACCCGGCCCGGCGCGAAGGCGGTGACGGCCGTGTGGCTCACCTCGCCACCCAATCCGGGCCGTGAAGACGGCACAGGCGGGGTGGTCTCTGGCGCTCGCCCCGGCCCGTCCGGCTTCCTGCCGTCCCCGGAGCGCGCTTGGGCCGGGCGGCCCCGTCGGTCGCCCGGCGCCACTTCGTCGACAGCCGGTGACGATTCATGGTGCATCCGGATTCATGGTGGCAACGGCAACAGTACGGGTACCAAAGCGCGCCCATAATCCGCCGCCTGGGGCCCGGAGACACGATCGCCGGTGGAGGTCCCACCCGGTTCCTAGCCTGGAGGCATGGGAGAAGGATGACGGGTGCTGTACGTGCATCGCTCGGAGCGGGCCGACCGGTTGGTCGAGATCCTTGGCGACGTGCTGGCCGAGCCCCTGGCCGACCCCATGTCGGCGGAGATCGTGGCTGTTCCGACCAGGGGGGTCGAGCGCTGGCTGGCCCAGCGCCTCTCGCACCGCCTCGGCACGGCCGGGAGCCGGGGGGACGGTGTCTGCGCCAATGTGGCCTTCCCTTTTCCCGGCACCCTGATCAACGAGGCCAGCGCAGCTGCCACCGGAATGCCTGGAGGAGCCGATCCGTGGCGCCCGGAGCGGTCGGTGTGGCCGCTGCTCGAGCTCGTCGATGCCCACCTCGACGAGCCGTTTCTCGCTCCGCTGGCTGCTCACCTCCGGGCCGCGTCCCCGGGAGTGCCCATCCGTCGCCGCGACCCGGCCAGCTCGCCCCCGGCCAGACCGCCTGAAGGGTCCGAGATCGGGGCGGCCGGCTCGGTGCGGCGCTTCGCCACGGTGCGACATCTCGCTGACCTCTACGACCAGTACGGGGTTCATCGACCGGAGATGATCGTGGCCTGGGCGGGCGCGACCACCAGCCCGGGGAGGACTGATCCGGGCGGCGGGTCCGGTGCAACCCCCCCCACCGACAACCCGGGTGGCACCGGCGAGCAGTCCTGGCAGGCCGAGCTGTGGCGCCAACTCCGCCAGCGCATCGGTGTGGCCAGCCCGGCGGAGCGACTGGTGGCCGCGGCCGCGGCGCTGGCCGACGAGCCCACCCTGGCCAACTTGCCCTCCCGCCTGGCCTTGTTCGGCCTCACCCGCTTGCCGGCCAGTCACCTGGCCGTGCTGCGAGCCATCGCCGTCCGGCGGGATGTGCACCTATTTCTCTTGCATCCCTCCGCGGCGCTGTGGGACAAGGTGTCGTCGGCGGTGCCCCGGCCTGCGGTGGGGATGCGCCGGGCCGACGATCCCACCGCCGCCCTGGCCGCCAACCCCCTCCTGCGGTCGTGGGGCCGCGACGCCCGGGAGATGCAGCTGGTGCTGACCGCCCACGGCGCGGTGAGCGGCGCCTACCGGCCCATCGAGGCGGCATCGCCGTCGTTGCTCCATCGCATTCAGGGCGACATTCGCGCCGATCGGCAACCACCGGTTCTCCCGGCAGCCGGCGGACCGGATCCCCGGCCGTCACTCGACGGTCGGGACCGGAGCGTACAGGTGCATTCCTGCCACGGCCGCTCTCGCCAGGTGGAGGTGATGCGAGACGCCGTCCTCCATCTACTGGCGGTCGACGCCACACTCGAGCCTCGCGACGTGATCATCATGTGCCCGGACATCGAGACGTTCGCCCCGCTCGTCGACGCCGCCTTCGGTGCCGGAGATCGGTCCGTGCCAGGCGAGGACCAGCCTGAGGTGACGGCCGGTGGCGACCGAACCGGGCTTCCCGAGCTCCGCGTCCGCCTGGCAGACCGGGCCCTCCTGCAGACCAACCCCCTGCTTGCCGTGGCCGATTTCCTTCTGGAGCTGGCAGGTAGCCGGGTCACCGCCTCTCAGGTGCTCGACCTGGCGTCGCGTGAGCCGGTCCGGCGCCGGTTCCGGTTCGACGAGGACGGGCGGGCCCAGCTCGAACGGTGGGTGACCGCGGCCGGGGTCAGGTGGGGTCTGGATGGGGAGCACCGGCGACAGTGGGGCCTCCCCGGTCTCGACGTCAACAGCTGGTCAGCCGGACTAGACCGGCTGCTCCTGGGCGTGGCCATGGCCGAGGACGACCAACGCCTTTTCGCCGGCACCCTCCCGCTCGATGACGTCGTCAGCGGCACCGTCGACCTGGCCGGACACGCCGCCGAGCTGATCGACCGGTTGCAGACTGCCGTCCGGGCCTTGTCCCGAGCCCAAACAGTTCGGAGCTGGCGGGACGCCATTGCGGCCGCGACGGAGTCGCTGGCGGCGGTCGGCCCGGCCGACACCTGGCAGCGCGATCAGCTCTACCGGGTTCTCGACGACGTGGTCGAGCAGGCGGGCGGGACGGCCAACTCCGTCGTCCTGGACCTGGCCGAGGCCCGGGCCCTGCTGTCCGAGCGCCTGCAAGGTCGTCCCACCCGGGCCAACTTCCGCACCGGCGATCTGACCGTCTGCACGCTGGTCCCGATGAGGTCGGTCCCGCACCGGGTCGTCGGGTTGCTCGGCCTCGACGACGGGGTCTTCCCGCGCCACACCCATCGCGACGGCGACGATCTCCTTTCAGATGATCCGCACGTTGGCGACCGTGACGCCCGGAGCGAGGATCGGCAGTTGCTGCTCGATGCCGTGCTGGCAGCGACCGAGCATCTGGTGATCACGTTCAGCGGTCGCGACGAACGCACCAACCGGGAGCGTCCTCCAGCCGTCCCCATTGCCGAATTGCTTGACGTGGTGGACCGGACCGTCACCGTCGGAGGTGAGGCGTCCGCTCGCTCCCGGGTGCTGGTGCAGCATCCTCTGCAATCCTTCGACCCGCGCAATTTCACCGGTGGGACCAACGGGGACGGCCCTCGCAGTTTCGATCCGGTCAGCCTCGACGGCGCCATCGCTATGGCAGGCCCCCGACGAGGGCGCCGTCCTTTCCTGGCCGGCAGGCTGCCTCCGTTGAGCGGGGAAGTGGTGCAGCTCGATTCGCTCATCCGGTTTGTCGAGCACCCTGTGAAGGCCTTTTTCCGCGAACGGCTCGGTTGGTACGCAGGCAGCGTTTCCGACGAGGTCAACGATGCGCTGCCGATCGAGCTGGACCCCCTGGAGAAATGGGAGGTGGGCGACCGTTTGTTGACCGCCCGGCTCGCCGGAGCGGACCTCTCGGCGGCCGTGGCGGCCGAGGTGGCCCGCGGCATTCTCCCGCCCGGCCGCCTGGTCGATGCCGTCGTCGATGACATCGCGCCGACCGTCGAAGCGCTGGTGGCCGCCCTCGAGGCCGTGCCGGGAGTAGGAAGCGAGGCCCGATCACTGGATGTCAACGCCCGGCTTCCCGACGGCCGCCTGTTGATCGGAACGGTACCGGGTGTTCGCCACAGCATCATCGTGCGCTGCGTGTACTCCCGCCTGGGGCCGAAGCACCGCCTGGCGGCCTGGGTGCGCTTCCTGGCCCTCGAGCGCGGCGTGGCCCGACGTGGCCGTCTCCAGCGTGATCCTGGGTCGGGGGCGCAAGCTGTCGGGAGGCCGGCAGCAGATCCGCACCTCGGTTCTGCTTCCGTTTCCTGATGGGCCGAAGCCAGCCACCGCGCTCGAGCGGCTCGGCGACGTGGTGGATCTCTACGACCGGGGTATGTGTGAGCCGCTGCCCATCTATTGCGACACCTCGGCGGCCTATGCCCAGGCTTGCCGCGACGGGGCCGACCCGATCGACGCATCCCGGGGCGAGTGGCAGTCCACCTACGACTTCGCACGGGAGGACAGAGAGCCGGAACACATGATGGTGCTCGGAGGGGAGCGGCCATTTGATGACCTGCAAAAGGAGCAGCCTCGACCAAACGAATGCGGCCCGGGTTGGAAGGGCGCTGAGGAGTCGCGCTTCGGTCGGTTGGCGTGCCGACTGTGGGATGACCTGCTGGGCCACGAACAGATGCGGGAAGGATGATGGCGCTCGATCCTGCCCCGGCATCGTTTGACCCCTGCGGGCCGCTCCCGACGCCGGGGGTGACCGTGCTCGAGGCCAGCGCCGGCACGGGCAAGACATTTACCATCGCCGCCCTCACGGCCCGATTCGTCGCGGCTGGCGTGCCGATCGAGCACCTCCTGGCCGTCACCTTCACCCGGATCGCCACCGCGGAACTCCGTGATCGGGTCCGCGACCGCCTGGTGTCTGCAGAGGCCCACCTGGGCCGCTGGGTCGACGCGGCCGTGGCACCACCGGAGGAGGACGACGTCGCCTGCCTGCTTGCGACCGGGGCTCCCCACGAAGTGGAGGCGCGCCGGACCCGGTTGGCGGACGCCCTCGCCATCTTCGACGCCGCCACGATCACGACCACGCACGGTTTCTGCCACCTGGTCCTCGCCGGCATGGGCGTGGCAGGCCGCGTTGGTGCGGGCGCGTCGTTGATCGAGGACGCCAGCGATGCCGTGGACGACGTGGTCGACGACCTGTTCCTGCGCCGGGTGCTGGGCTGGGGGGTCCCGCCCTTCGGTCGGAAGGTCGCCCACGAGATAGCCCGCCTCGCCGTCGCCAATCCCGTCACCCCTCTCGAGCCCGATCCTGGCGACGACACCCCCGGACGGCAGCGCCGTCTCGCCGAAAGCGTCCGCCGCGAGGTGGCCCAGCGGCTTCTGGACCGCAACGTGCTGACCTACGACGACCTCCTGATCCGACTGCGGGCGACGCTGGCCGACCCCGAGCGCGGTGCCGACGCCTGCCGCTTGCTACGAGACCGATATCGAGTCGTACTGGTCGACGAGTTCCAGGACACCGACCCGGTCCAGTGGGAGATCGTGCAGCGGGCCTTTGGTGACGGGCAGGCCACCCTGGTGCTGATCGGCGACCCCAAACAGGCCATCTACGCCTTCCGCGGCGCGGACGTGTACGCCTACCTGGACGCAGCCCGCCGAGCGGACAGCCGTTTCACCCTGTCCGAAAACTGGCGCAGCGACGCCGGACTCCTCGCCGCCCACGACGCCCTGCTCAACCCCCTCCACGTCGGGCATCCCGACATTGCGTATCGCACGGTGGCGGCCACGGCTGCCCATCAGCGGCCGGGGCTGGCCGGCGCACCCGACGGCACCCCCATGCGGGTCCGCATTTTGCACTCCGGTGATCGACTGGTTCGGCGAACTTCGAAGGGGGTGCAAAAGGACGCAGCCCTTGAGTGGGTTGCCGGTGATCTCAGCGCGGACATCGTCCGGCTGCTGTCGTCGCCGGCCCGCCTGGTGAAATGGCGCGGCGCTACTGAAAGCGACGCCCGGCCGGTGTCGCCGGGCGACCTCGCCGTCCTGGTCCGCACCAACCGCCAGGCCGGACTGGTGCAGTCCACGTTGCGGGCCTCCGGCGTGCCGGCCGTGGTGGGCGGCACCGAAAGCGTGTTTGGTTCTCCGAGCGCCCGGCATTGGCTGCTCCTGCTCGAAGCCCTGGAGCAGCCGGCATCGCGACCGCGAGCTGTGGCGGTGGCCTTGACGCCGTTCGTCGGGATGACGGCCGACGATGTCGCCCGGGCCGACGAGGCAACCTGGGAGATCCTCCATACCCGCCTGCACCGATGGGCCGCCGTTCTTCGTCGAGCGCGGGGTGGCCACCATGACCCGGACGGTGGTGGCAACCGAGGGGCTGCCAGCCCGACTGCTGGTCGAGCCAGCCGGGGAGCGGGACCTCACCGACCTCGATCACATCGCCGAGCTGTTGCACGCCGAAGCGTCCCGGGGGCAGCTCGGTCCGGCGGCCCTGCGGGTGTGGCTGGCCCGCCGGTCCGAGGAGGCCAGCTCCGAGGCCGCAGACGCGGAGGATCGCAGCCGTCGGCTCGACTCCGATGCCGATGCGGTACAGGTACTCACCATCCACCGGGCCAAAGGGCTTGAGTTCCCCGTCGTGTACTGCCCCTACCTGTGGGACAGCGGCCCGGCCCTGCGCAAGGGCCGGCCCGTGGTGTTTCATGACCCTGCGGTCGGCAACCGGCGCACCCTGGATGTCGGCGTCGACGCCGGCAACCCCGGCTACGCCGGCCACTTCTCCTCCGCGCACGATGAGCAGCGCGGCGAGGATCTCCGGCTGCTGTACGTGGCGCTCACCCGGGCCCGTCACCAGGTCGTGTTGTGGTGGGTTCGGGCCTACGACTCGCAACATTCCCCGCTGGGGCGGCTGCTGATGAGCCGGGACCAGGCCGGGAACGTGGCCGCCAGCGCCGGGTATGCACCTACGGAGACGGCGGTCGGTGGCCGCCTGGAACAACTCGCCGCCCGGGTGCCCGGTCACCTGCGGGTCGAGCGCTGCCAGGCGTTTGCCCCGGCGCGCTGGGAGGGTGCCCCGGCCGCCCCCAGCCCGCTGGCTGTGGCCCGATTCGGGCGGGGCCTCGACCGGACCTGGCGGCGGACGTCGTACACCGGGATCACGGCGGGCGACGATGGCGACGTGGTGAGTAGCGAACCCGAAGTGCCCGGGACCACCGACGAACCAGACGACGGGGCCGGTTCGCCTTCTCCTTCTCCGGCACCGGCGCTCGGAACGCGGGCCGCCCCGGTCCTTCCCGGCCGCCCTGACGTCGAGTCGGAGCTGCGGGCGATCGCCTCGCCACTGGGCGGGATCCCCAAAGGCGCCGAGGTGGGCACGTTTGTGCACGCCGTGTTGGAGCAGGTGGATTTCACCAGCGTCGATATCGCCGCGGCCGTGACATCGGCTTCCGTAGCCGAGCAGAGCCGCCGCGGCACCGACGTCGGCTCGGTCGGGCTGCTCTCGGAGGGGCTCGTGGCCGCTCTCTCGACACCCCTCGGGCCACTGGTGGACGGCAAGAGCTTGCGTGCCGTTTCGACCGGCGACCGTCTCGACGAGCTCCGCTTTGAGTTACCGCTCGCCGGCGGTGACCGCCCGCTGGGTCGAGTGCTCACTGCCGACATCGCCGACCTGTTTGCCGGCCTGGTCGCGCCGGGGTCACCCCTCGACGGTTACAGCGCTCGTCTTTCCAGCCCGGCCCTGGCGGCCAGCCTGCGCGGCTACCTGACCGGAAGCCTGGACCTGGTCCTGCGGACGCACGACGAGGCGGGGATTCCCCGTTTCCTGGTCGTGGACTACAAGACCAACTGGCTCGGGCCGGACGGCGAGGCACTCTCCGCCTGGCACTACCGACCTGACGCCCTGGCCGCCGAGATGCAACGAGACCACTACCCACTCCAGGCCATCCTCTACATGGTGGCGCTGCACCGGTACCTGCGCTGGCGGATGGCTGGGTACGACCCCGGGATCCACCTGGGCGGGGTCCTGTACTTGTTCCTGCGCGGCATGACCGGCGCCGGAGCGCCGGCGGTGGACGGCGTGCCGTGCGGAGTGTTTTCCTGGCCGACACCGCCGGCGCTGGTCGGCGCCCTTTCGGACCTGCTCGACGCCGGATCGGGGCCTCGATGACGAGACCGGACGCGCCAGCCGGGCCCGGCGCCTACGACGCCGATCTGGTTGTCTCGGCCGGCGGTCTCCTGGCCACCTTCAACCGGGCCGGCGTGCTCAACGCCGCGGACGTCCACGTCGCCAGCCGCCTGGCCGAGCTGGGCTCGGAGCGGGACGACCGGGTCGCCCTGGCCGCGGCTCTGGCCGTTCGAGCCCCCCGGGTCGGGCACGTCTTCGTCGATCTGGAGACGGTCCGTACCATGACGGCCGACGAGGACCAGGAGCTCGACCTCGGCTCCCTGCCGTGGCCCGATCCCACCGACTGGGTCGGGCGGTTGGCGACCAGCCCCCTGGTAACGGCCGGTGAGGACGGCCCCGAAGATCGACCGCTGCGCCTGGTGGGAACGGCGCTGTACCTGGATCGGTTCTGGCGAGATGAGCGGTCCGTGGCCGAAGGGCTCAAGGCTCGAGTCGTCGGGGACGCCCCCGAGGTGGACGAGGCGGTCCTGTCCGCCGGCCTGGTCCAGCTCTTTCCGGATGCCTCCGCACCCGAGCCTCGCTGGGCGGCGGCGACGGCTGTGGTTCGGCGGCTGTCGGTGATCGCCGGCGGCCCGGGGAGCGGCAAGACGACCACGGTGGCCCGAATCGCCGCCTTGCTCGACGACCAAGCCCGCGTCCGGGGTCGCCGTCCGCCGCTGATCGGTCTGGTTGCTCCCACCGGCAAAGCCGCCGCCCGCCTGGAGGAAGCCGTCCATGCCGAGGCCTTGCGCCTCGACCTGGCGGCTCCGGTCCGGCAACGACTGCTGTCGGCTCGCGCCGCCACCCTGCACCGGCTACTCGGCGCCCGCCCCGACAGCGCCAGCCGGTTCCGACACCATCGCCTTCACCGTCTGCCGCACGACGTGGTCATCGTCGACGAGACCTCGATGGTCTCCCTGTCTCTCATGGCCCGGCTCATCGAGGCGGTCCGCAGCGACGCCCGTCTGGTGCTTGTCGGCGATCCCGAGCAGCTGGCCTCGGTGGAGGCCGGTGCTGTGCTGGGCGACATTGTGGGCCCGTCGCTGACCGGGTTGCGGATGTCGCCGGCCGCAGCCGCCCAGCTGGAGAGGATCACGGGAATGGCACCCGGACCGCGGCGGCAACCGCCGGAGCCGGGGGGATCGGTGGCCGCGGTGGAGGCCGCCGGTGTGGCTGGCGACGGTGTGGTCGGCCACGGTGTGGTCGGCGACGGTGTGGTCGGCGACGGTGTGGTCGCGGCGAGCACGCCAGTCGAGGCGGTGGAGCCCGCCGGAGCGGTCGGCGACAGCGTGGTCGTTCTGCGTACCAACTATCGCTTTCGGGGGGCATTGGCCGAGTTGGCGGACGCCATTCGCAGCGGCGCCGCCGACCGGGTGGTCGCCCTCCTCTCGGGGGGAGACCCGTCGTTGCGCTGGGTGGAGGTGGAGGACGCCGACGACTGGTCCGGAGAGGCGGCCGGGCCCCGGCTCGAGCCGATTCGGGCCGCGGTGAACGCGCTGGGAACCGCCCTCCTCGAGGCCGCCACGACGCGAAATGGCGAGGGCGCGCTCGAGGCGCTGGGCGGGTTCCGGGTCCTGTGCGCCCACCGTCGTGGTCCGAGCGGGGTGAGCAGCTGGACGGACCGAATCGAGGGCTGGCTGTCAGCGGCCCTTCCCGAGTGCGCCGCGGGTCGGGCCTGGTATCTGGGCCGGCCGGTGATGGTGACGGCCAATGACTACGGCCTCCGCCTGTTCAATGGCGACACCGGCGTGGTGCTGCCCCGAGAAGATGGCGGTGTTGCCGTGACCTTCCGTCAGGCGGGTTCGCTGGTCGCGATCAGCCCGGCCCGGTTGTCGTCGGTCCAGACGGTGTTCGCCATGACCGTACATAAGGCGCAGGGATCGGAGTTCTCGCGGGTGGCGGTGATACTGCCCCCATCGACGTCAGCGGTCCTGACCCGCGAGCTGCTGTACACGGCGGTCACCCGGGCCCAGGAGGGCTTGCTCCTGGCCGGGAGCGAGCTGGCCATCCGGGCCGCGGTGTGGCGTCCCATCGCCCGGGCATCCGGCCTGACCCAGCGCCTGTGGGGCTCGCCGGACCGCGATTCAGGTTCTCTTCACCTGGCCGGGTAAGGATAGGCAGGATGCAAGTGATGGATCGCGACTACCAGCAGGGCGAGTCGGCCCGCCGCCCGACTGCGCTCGACCTGTGGGCGGCCGGACTGCTGCTGGCGACGGTCATCCTGCACGTGGTCGGCATGTTCCCGCACTATTTCGGCGGTCCTGCCGGCGAGGGTTCAGCGTGGTCCCAGCCCGATCAGGCGGCCCTGTATGCGGTGCTGACCATTGGCTGGGCGCTGGCGCTCGGGCTGGTCCTGGCCGGCCCGGCCCGGGCCCGGTTGGGCGCCGGCGTCGCCGTCGGGGTGGCCGCAACGGAGCTCGGCTTCCGTGTCACCGACGTGGGGGAGGTGCTGCACTACGGAGGCGCACAATCCTCGGTCGGCCTGTGGATCATAACGGCAGCCTGGCTGGTGGGTGCGGCCGGAGCCGTCCTGGCCGTGCTGGCCGTGCACCGTCGGGCTCGAGCCGAGAACCCGGTGGTGGCGGCCCAGCCGGTCGGCCCGTGGATTCCATCGACGATCGTGGACGTGCCGGCGATCGAGAGCTCGGTGGCGAGCTGGAGACCGGAGTCCGATCCGGGGTGGGCGGCCGAGTGGGGACCGCAAGCGGAGCCGGGGAAGCTGGGAGCGGCCGGGGTGGGACCGGGCGAGCCCTCCCGGACGGCGGCGGGGGAGCCCCCTTCGCCGCGCCGGGCGAGGCCACTTTCGCGGCGGCGGGGGAGCCCTCCGGGGCGGTGGCGGGCGAGCCCACTTTCGCCGCGCCGGGCGAGGCCACTTTCGGTCCGGCCGGCCAGCCCGTCCCGCCCAACGTACCTGTCACCACTCCGACGGGTTGGGCGGCTCCCCGTCCCATTCCGCCGGTACCCATCCAATCCGCCGGGCCCGGGCCCAGCCGCGCCGCCAATCTTCCTGCGCCCGTGGAGACCACCGCAGCCCTGCCGGTTGAGGCCACCGCGGCCCTGCCAGTCGAGCCGACCGACGCCCTGCCCGTGGCAGCCACGTCCGCGCTGACGGTCGGCAGCTCACGGGTGCCGCCGGCCCGATCCGCCCACCTGGGGCCTTACGGGGTTGGCCCGACCATCCTGGTCGCCCTTCTCGCCCTTGCTACTGCGGGCGCCTTCCTGCCTGCATGGGACCATTACGTCGGCGTGGTGGCGGCATCGGGCCGATCGATCAGCTTCAGCCTCGGCAACGCCTTCAGCGGGCCCTGGCCCATCGTCCTCGGCAACGTGATAACCGCCCTGGCTCTACTCGCCATTCCCATCGCCGTCACCCGGCTGCGAGACCGGACGATCGCCGCCGCTGTGGTGGTGGGCTCCCTGATCGTGCTGGCCGCGCAGTTCACTTCGGCGATCGTTCAGGTGGACCAGACGGTCCCTCCGTCCGTGGTCGGCCTTACCCCGGCCCAGCAGACCCAGCTCGGTCTGCAGCTGCACCTGTCGCTGACGGGTTGGTTCACCTTCGACGTGCTGGCGGCCTATGCCCTGTTCGTCGCTGTCATGGTGATCGGTTATCTCCGCCCGGTGGAGGCTCCAGCCAGCGCCGCCGGCGCCTGGCCGACCGCCCAGGACACGCGCCGCCCCGCCGGCGTGCCCTGGTCGTAGAACCGGCGACGAACAGGCGGTCCCTTGGGGGCCCGCTGGTCGTGGCAGCTACCGGTTGGTCACTTTTCTGCTATATTATGATATTTCATTCCGGTTTCTGGGCGCGTTTCGTTTTCTTGGCGCGTTTATGAACCTGTGGTGTCGTCCTCGTCACCAAGAATCCGGATGTCACCAAGAAAAGTTGTCGACCCGTGCGGACGGGTCGCTGAGAGGGCCGGAACGGTCCGGCTGCTCCTCGTATCGGGCGGCGGCCGACCCGGCATCCCGAGAGGTGTCAGCCACCCCGGCGGCGACCCCGCCGCCGGCGGGCCCATCCCGCCGCCCACGCCGACATCGAGACCAGGTCACGCTCCGCTGCCAGGCCCACGGTTGCCACAATGCACCCGTGGTCCTCGACTTCCGCTTCGCAACCGCCTCCCCGGCCGAGGTGGACGCCATTGTGGCCCTGGTGGAGTCCGCCTACCGGGGGCAAGCCAGTCGTGCCGGCTGGACGACCGAAGCCGATCTCCTCGACGGCCAGCGCACCGACGGCGACGCAGTGCAGGCCATTGTTGCCAGCCCGGACAGCCGGCTGCTCCTGGCCGAGGAGGATTCGCGCCTGGTGGGCTGCTGCCAGCTGGAACGACGCCCCGACCGGGTGGCGTACTTCGGCATGTTCTCCGTACGACCCGGCCAGCAGGGCCACGGTCGGGGCCGGGCCATCATGGTCGAGGCCGAACGCGTCTCCCGGCGTGACTGGGGCGCCACCCGCATGTCAATGACCGTGATCCGCCAGCACGCTGATCTCGTCGCCTGGTACGAGCGCCTCGGTTTTCACCTGACCGGCGAAACGCAACCCTTTCCCTACGGGGACGAGCGCTACGGGATTCCGAAGCGCCCGGACCTGGAGTTCGTGGTGCTCAGCAAGCGGCTCGGGTAGCCGGGAATCCCGAGGACATGGCCGGGCTCGGGCCGGATCCTGGCCGGCGCTACGAAGGACGGCCGGGACCCGAGGGTCCCGGCCGTTATTCCCCCTCGACGAATCGGTTTAGACCGCGGCCTCCGACAGTTTCGCCAGCTCCGCCTGGACCATGGCCTCGTGGGCTTCCTCGTCCTCACGGGCCGCTTTCGGACTCCACCTGCCCTTCATGAGCGGGACCGTGAGAAGGAAGAAGATCACCCCTCCAAAGCAGATCCAGTACCAGGTCTTCCACTGGCCGCCGGTGGTCTTGGCGGCGTGCACCACTGAGGCGCCATGTTTCAACAGGACCTGGAAGTTCGGGTCCTTGGACGCGGTCTGGAGGGCGGCCAGCTGGGGGGCAAATGGGATCACGCTGGCGATCGCCGCCTGGTTGCTGGCGATATTGGCCAGCATGGTCGGGCCGACGGCCACGGTCGCGGCCGCGATAAGAGCCGGGTTGGTCGGGTTGGCGGCCAGCCCCGCGAAGATGGTGGGATGGGCCGACACCGCGGCCAGCTCAGGCGCCAGCCGGGTGGCGGTGGCGACAATCTGCGGGTGAGAGCTGGCGAAGGCGACCTCGTTGGCGTATTTGGCGCTGGCGGCGGCGACGGTGTTGCCGTAGTCGACCAGCGGAGTCACGGTGGTGACAACGGCCGGCAACAACAAATAGGAGACGAACACGACCATGCGGATGATCCAACCCCAGATGGCCAGGCCGGTGGCGGTCAGGGCCGGGTTGCGCGCCTCCACGGTTTCGGTGAAGCTCGCCATCCACGGCACGTAGGCGACGCCGAGGGCGAACGCCAGGATCGCCAGCAGGGCCGCCATGTGGTAGTAGCTGGTCGGCTTGCCGATCTGGTTGAGATACAGGACGATCATGATGGCGGCCGCCACCCCGCCGATGATCATCAGGGGTTTTCGGACTCGCAGCTTGTCGGAAATGAACCCGAAGAGGATCACCGCGATGACGTTGAACCCCCAGTTCCAGTTTCCGAGGGCGTTTCCATCGTGGACGGAAAACGAGAACACCGTGGTGAAGTAGATGAGGGCGAAGCCAACGGCCGTGTAGTAGATGAGCAGAAACACTGCGATGCCCAGGGCGGAGACGACCACGTCGGGCTTGAGCAGCTGGCCCCACGGGTTGCGCAGTGACGCCTCGATGTCGATGCCCTTGGCCCGGGCTTCGATCAGCGCCCGGTCCTGCATGGAAACCATGAGCTGGTCCCGCAAGCCCGGCGACAGCTCGCGCAAGCCGACGGCGGCGATGGCGAAAATGATGAGCCCGGCGATGCCGCAAATGCGGTAAAGGGTCACCCAGAAAGAGGGGCTGGGGTTGCCGTGGATGACATGGCTGGCCACCACGAAGACGACGAGGCTGCCGAGCACGGGGCCGCTGGTCCAGAAGCCCATGGCCGTGGCCCGGCCCACCTGGGGCGAGAAGTCCCGGATCAGGGCCGGGGTGGCGACCAGGCAGATCCCCTCGACGAAGCCGACGATGAAGCCAAAGATGGCGAACTCCCACTTCGTCGTGGAGAGCGGGATGATGAACGCCACGAAGACGGCGGTGATCCCCAGGCCGACCACGACGATGTTGGTGCGGCCCAACCTGTCGGTGAGACCTGCGAAGAGGGAGCCAAAGGCTCCGATGAGGTTCCCGAACGCCAGTATGTAGACCAGGAAGGTGAAGCTCATGTGCAGCTTGACCAGGAACAGGGTCGATACCGAGCCGCCGACGTACAGCTCGTAGTACAGCATGACGGTCGCCAGCACGGTGATGGCCAGGTACATCAGCCGGGGCCCGGTCTCCGGGTAGGTATCGAGCTGCCGGTCCCACAACCAGGACAGCCCTCCTCGTTTCGGTGCCGAATCGACTGTGGTGACGCTCATCCAGACCCCCCGATCCTTGATGTAGAGCCGGGTACCAAGCCCGGCGACCCTGATGCAGGGCCGGGCACCGAGCCCGGCGACGCTCGTAACGTGTACTACACGATAGGCGTCGGTTCAAGCAGTGGGTGTACAGCGCTAAGAAGCGGCGGGTGCCGTCGGGGAGGATTGACGCACCGGACGGCGGCGCCTACCGTCAGCCGCCGTGACGGTCCCCGCCATCGACCTCACCGACTCGGCCACCTTCGTGCCCTCCGTTCCCCACCGCTGGTTCGCCGAACTGCGCCGTCACGGGGTGGTATGGCAGCCGGAACCGCTCGGGGGGCCCGGCTACTGGGCTGTGACTCGTTACCACGACTGTGTGGCGGTCAATCGGGACTTTGCCGAGTTTTCGTCGGCTCGCAAAGCGGTCTTTATCTGGGACTTTTCGCCCGAGGATCTGACCCAGCAGCAGCTCATGATGCTCAACATGGACCCGCCGCTGCACACTCGTTACCGCCGCCTGGTCAACAGGGGTTTCACGCCCCGCATGGTGGCTCGGCTCGAGGAGCGCATCCACGGGACCGCCGACGAGATCATTGACACCGTGATCGAGACGGGACGGGCGGACTTCGTTACCGACCTGGTGTCCCAGCTCCCCTTGATCGTTATTGCCGAGCTGCTCGGAGTTCCCCGAACCGACCGCCAGCTGGTGTTCGACTGGTCCAACCAGATGGTCGGTGGCGAGGATCCCGAATTCGCGCTCACCCCGGAGCGGGCCACCCAGGCCGCCCTGGAGTTGTACGCCTACGCCTCTGAGCTGTACCGGACCAAGCGCGGCGATCCGCACGGGGACGACCTGATGACGGCGCTGGCAACCCTTCAAGGCGAGCAGCTATCGGACCTCGAGCTCGAGCTGTTTTTCCTGCTGCTGTCGGTGGCGGGGAACGAGACCACCCGAAACCTGATGGCCGGAGGCATGCAGGCCTTCTTCGATCACCCCGACCAATGGCAGCGGCTCGTGGCCGACCGGAGCCTGTTGCCCACCGCGGTGGAGGAGATGTTGCGGTGGGTCACCCCGGTGATGAACTTCCGTCGCCAGACCGTCGCCGACACGGTCATCGGGGACCAGCCCATACCCGCGGACCAGAAGGTGGTCTTTTTCCACATCTCCGCCAACCGGGACGAGACCGTCTTCCAGCGCCCCGATACCTTCGATATCGGGCGGGACCCGAACCCGCACATCGCGTTCGGTGGGGGAGGGCCGCATTTCTGCCTGGGCGCCAATCTGGCTCGACTGGAGATCCGGGTGATGTTCGAGCACCTCCTGGACCGGATGCCCGAGCTGGCCCCGGCCGGCCCGGCCGAGCGGCTGCAATCCAGCTTCATCAACGGCATCAAGCACCTGCCGGTGCGTTTCAGCCCCGGGCCGCCGGTCGGGTCCGGCCGCCACGGCGTCTAGCTCCAGGCGCGGCGGCGCTGGCTCCAGGCCTGGCCGGCGCTGGCTCCAGGAGCGGCGACGCTGGCTCCAGGCCTGGCCGGCGCTGGCTCCAGGCGCGGCGGCGCTGGCTCCAGGCCTGGCCCGGCGCTAGCTCCAGGCGTGCCGGCGCTCCAGCAGATCCTTGAGGATGCCGGGCCGGTCGGTCATGATCCCGTTCACACCGAGGTCAAGCAGACGAGCCATGGTGGTTTCGTCGTCGATGGTCCACACGTGGACCTGGAGACCGGCCTGGTGGGCGGCGGTCACAAAGCGGTGATCAACGAGCGGCATCCAGCCCTGCCGGAGGGGCACCTGGGCGGCCCCGAATCGACTGAGCGGGGCTGTCGCCGCGTTTGCCAGCGCCCGTGGCAGCAGGCTGGTGGCGCGCAGGGAGGTCACCGCGGCCGGTCCGAGGGCGGTGCACAGGCGCGGCCCCAGAGCACGCCGGATGCGGGTCAGGCGGCGGTCGGAGAACGAGGTGACGCACACCCGGTCTATGGCGTTGGCTTGCCGGAGGGTCTCGATGAGCGGATCCACGGTGCTGTCGTGCTTGGCGTCGATGTTCCAGCGCAGCTGTGGCCAGGCGGCCAGGACCTCGTCCAGACGGGGAATGGGTTCGGCGCCGTGGCGTCCGTTGAGCCGGACCTGCGACAGTTCCCGCCAGGGCAGGTCCCGGACCAGTCCGCTGCGCTCGGTGACCCGGTCGAGATAGGGATCGTGCAGGGTGAGGACCACGCCGTCGGACGTGGCGTTCACATCGGTCTCGATGTAGCGATAGCCGAGGTCGCGGGCGTGGGTGAAGGACGTCCAGCTGTTTTCGAACGCCTCTAAGGCGCCGCCCCGGTGGGCGAACGCGATCGGACCGGGATGATCGAGAAAGGCGAAGCGTGCTCCGCTCACCAGGGTGACGCTAGCCACCCGCGGCCCGAGCAGTGGTCGGCGGCCTGCCAGCTCGCCGGCCTGAGCCAGCCGGGCTCGCCTGGATGTTCCCGCGTGCGCTTCGGCCTGGCAGGTGGCGTTCCTGGAGTCGCCCCGGCGGGAGCGGCCAGACCCTCGGGCTCCCCACTTCGAGAGGGAGCGATTGGGTCCGCCTCCGCTCGCGACGGTCCCGGACGCGGTCGTACGCTCCGGTGCTGTGCCCGACGCCTGGCCCCGACCCGTGCCGACGATCGGCGACCGCTCGAGCGCGGCCGAACGGGCCGCCGACCCCCGAGGGTGGGCCTTCCCGCCAGCCGATCGGGACGCCCTGCACCGCATCCTGGCCGCCCGACGGGACGTCAGGCGCTTCCGCCCCGACGCGGTCGACGACGACGTCCTCGACCGCATCCTGGCCGCTGCTCACGCCGCTCCCTCCGTCGGCCACTCACAGCCCTGGCGCTTCGTGCTGGTGGCCGATCCCGCCACCCGGGCCCGCGCCGCCCTGCTCGCCGACCGCGCCCGGCTGGCGCAGGCGGCCGAGATGTCCCCCGAAGCAGCCCGGCAGCTCCTGGACCTGGACCTGGAAGGGATTCGGGAAGCGCCCATCGGGCTCATCGTGTGCTGCGACCGGCGCGTTTCGCCCGCCGGCGTGCTGGGTCGCGCCACCTTTGTCGATGCCGACCTCTGGTCGTGCGCCTGTGCCATCGAGAACCTGTGGCTGGCGGCCCGGGCCGAGGGCCTGGGCGTGGGCTGGGTGACGCTGTTCCAGCCCGACGAGCTGGGCACCCTGATCGGGGCCCCAGCGGGCGTGGCCACCCTGGGCTGGCTCTGCGTGGGCTGGCCCGATGAACGCCCGCCCGGGCCCGGTCTGGAGCGCCGCGGCTGGTCGGTGCGGCTGCCCCTCGACGCTCTGGTCGTGCGCGATCGCTGGCCGGAGCATGACCGCGGGCCCGTGCCGCCTCCATCGCGGCTGGCGCCACCGGCGCAGTCTGCCGTGGTGGCTGCCCATGACCGGGCCGATGGTGTTCTCACCGCGCCTGGATCGCTGGGGATGCTCGACCGGGCTGTCGACAAGATCCTGGCTCTTAAAGCGCAGCCCGAGGGTGGCGTGCTTGTCATCGCCGCCGCCGACCATCCGGTCACCGCCCACCGGGTCTCCGCCTATGCCAGCGAGGTCACCCGCCAGGTGGCCGAGGCCGCCGTGGCGGGCATTTCGGTGGGCGCGGTGGCGGGACGCGCTGCCGACCTTGATGTCCTGGTGGTCGACGCCGGAATCTCCGGTCCACCCCTCGCCGGCGCCCACCTGGCCCGGCCGGTTGACCCCCGCGGCGATCTGGTGACCTCTGACGGGCTCTCCAGGGCGGACACCGAACGGCTGCTCGCGGCCGGAGCGGCGCTGCCGCTACCCGTGGGGGTCATCGCGGTCGGTGAGATCGGAGTCGGGAATACCACCGTGGCGTCCGCCTTGGCGGCGGGCCTCCTCGGCACCGGACCCGACACCCTGATCGGGCTGGGGTCGGGCTCGGATTGGGGGATGCTCGCCGCCAAGCGGGCGGCCGTCGCCGCGGCCCTGGCCCGGGTGGGCAAGCAGGCCGGTGGCGATCCCCTGGCCGCCATGGCCGCCCTGGCCGGCCTGGGCGGGGGTGAGTTCGCAGTCCTCGCCGGAGTGGTGCTCGGGGTGGCGGCCCGGGGGGGAGTGGTGGTCCTCGACGGTCTGGCCACCTCCGTGGCGGCCCTGGTCGCGGTGGAGCTGGAGCCGGCCGTCGCCGCCCACCTGATCGCAGGACAGCGCAGCCGGGAGGCGGGCCATGCCGCCGTCCTGGCCGCCCTGGGTCTCGAACCCATCCTCGACCTCCGGCTCCGGGCCGGCGAGGGGACCGGAGCCGCCATGGCCGTGACCGTGCTGCGTTCCGGCCTGCGCATCCGCCATGAGGCTGCCCGGGTCAGCGAGCCACCCAGGTGACCGGAGGCCGGCCAGCAGCCGCCTCGGGGCGGAGCATTTTTCCTAGTAGCGGTCGGGATCGGACTCGTGGCCGGCGGCGCGCAGGCCCCGGTAGGCGTCGACCGGATGCTGCTCTCCCATCACCACCTTGTGGATCTCGGCGCAGATCGGCAGCTCGACCCGGTAGCGCTCGGCCAGGGCCAGGGCCAGGCGCGCCGTTCCCACCCCCTCGGCGACCATCTGCATGGTGCTCAGGATCTCCTCCAGCGGCTTCCCACGGCCGAGCAGCTCGCCCACCGACCGGTTGCGGCTGTAGGGGCTCATGCACGTCGCCACCAGATCGCCGAGCCCGGCCAGGCCGGCCAGCGTCTGGGGCTCCGCCCCCATCGCCGTTCCGAGGCGGGTGAGCTCGGCCAGCCCCCGGGTGATGACGCCGGCCCGGGTGTTGTCGCCCACCCCCAGGCCTTCGCCGATCCCCGCCGCGATAGCGATGACGTTCTTGAGGGCGCCGCCGACCTCGCAGCCCACCACGTCGTGGTTGCGGTACACCCGGAACAGCCTGTGGCGCAGCACGGACTGCAACGCAGCCGCCACGCCCATGTCATGGGTCGCGATCACGCTGGCCGCGGCCTGGCCGGCGATGATCTCCCGGGCCAGGTTGGGGCCGGTGAGGGCGGCGGCCGGGTGACCGGGGAGCAGCTCCTCCAGGACCTGGGTCATGCGCAGCAGGGAGCCCGGCTCGATGCCCTTGGTCAGGCTGACCACCGGAATCCAGGGTCGGATCCACTTGCGGGCGTCCTCGATGGTGCCCCGGAAGCCCTCGGATGGAACACCGACGATCAACACCTCGGCGTCGCGGACCGCCTCCTCGAGATTGGCGGTGGCCCGTAGCCGCCGCGGCAGCGTGGCGGAGGGCAGGTAGGCGCGCGTTGGAGTGCTCCGTGTTGATCTCGGCCGCCACTTCGGGATTGCGGGCCCAGAGAACGGTCGGGTTCAACGCCGTCGTGAGGGTGGCCATGGTGGTACCCCAGGAGCCGGCACCGAGCACCGTGACGTTCATCTCATGTCTCCCCCGTCGAGCGACCGCAACCTACGGGAACCTGTGGGAACGCAGCCGCCCCCCGCTCGGGGCGCGGACCGAGGTCGTCACACCCCCAGGGTAGGGTGGCCGCATGGCCGATCAGGCCCAGTTTGCCGACCTAGCGATGGAGTACATGGGCTCGCTGTACAGCGCGGCTCTCCGCATGACGCGCAACCCGTCGGACGCCGAGGATCTCGTCCAGGAGACTTACCTGAAGGCCTACCGGGCGTTCGGGTCGTTCAAGGAGGGGACCAACCTGAAGGCCTGGCTGTACCGGATCCTCACCAACACCTTCATCAACTCCTACCGGGCCCGGAAGCGCCGCCCTGAGCAGACCGACATCGATGATGTCGAGGATCTCTATCTGTACCGGCGCCTCGGGGGTCTCGAAGCGGTCAGCGCCGGCCGCAGCGCCGAGGAGGAGGTGCTCGAGCACTTCACTGAAGGCGAGGTCAAGGCCGCCGTCGAGGCCTTGCCGGAGCAGTTTCGAATGGCGGTGCTGCTCGCTGACGTCGAAGGTTTCTCCTACAAGGAGATCGCCGAGATTCTCGACATTCCGATCGGCACGGTCATGAGCCGGCTGCACCGCGGAAGAAAGGCGCTGCAGAAGACGTTGCATGAGTTTGGTATGCAGCGGGGGTTGGTGGCGCCAGGCGTCGAGACCCCCTCGTAGGATTGCATCGATCAGGGCAATAGGGATGGACGGAACGGACTGCGACCCCAACATGGACCACTGGGCGAATAGCGGGGACTGCGAGCAGGCGCTGCGCACCCTGTACTACTTCCTCGATGGCGAGTTGACGCCCGAGCGGCGGACGGCCATCCAGCACCACCTCGATGAGTGCTCACCGTGCCTCGAGGCCTTCGATTTCGAAGCCGAGCTCAAGATCGTCGTGGCTCGCTGTTGCCGGGATCAGGTCCCGGACGGCCTGCGCCAGCGCATCGCCGATGTGATTCATCAGGCCTCGCAGCCATCCGAGAGGCCGGGGAAGCTCGTATAAGGGCTGGAATCTTGCGGCACTGCTGAGCGTTGATTGAGGTGACATGAGCGAGCGATCCCTCGGAGGACACACATTGAGCGGGAGCGAGCGACCATCCAAGTCGTTCGCCAAAGACCGGACCTGCCGTGAGCCCGGTTGTGGGACCAAGCTGTCCATCTACAACAACGGCAAGTACTGCTACCAGCACGAACCCATGGCGGTCCCCCGGACCCGGGGCAGGAAGATCGCCTGATCGCGGCGGCCAGGTCCCGGCTCCGACAGGGCGGGCCGGCCGGGCCGGGTCCGCGTCCCGACTGCGCCAACCGCCCTTCCCGCCGCCGGCCACTCCCTTTCCGCCGTCGTCGGGCGTCGTCGGTGGCCCGAAGTCGCAACCACGAGCCCAGGGATACGATGCAGCATGAGCAGGCGAGTCGATGACTGAGCTGATCTCCTGGGAGACGGCGGCGGACGTGGCGACCTGGGTGGCCCGGCACCGGGAGGTAATGACGCCGTACGCCCGCCAGGTGCTGGAGGCGGAGTTCACGGAGCTCACCGCCGAGGCCGAGGAGCTGGTGACGGCCGAAACCGGTCTCCGGTCGCTGGCGGGACCGGCCCGGGCCCGGGTCGCCGACCGAACCCAGTGGGTACACGCCAACGTGGCGTCCTTCCAGCGGCTGCTGCGGCCGGTGACGGACAAGCTGGCCGCCCAGATCGACCGCAACGGGGCCTGGAGCCCGCTGCCCGCGTCCTGGTCGCGCCAGATCACCGGCGTCCAGATCGGCCTGGTGCTGGGCTGGATGTCGACCCGGGTACTCGGCCAGTACGACCAGCTTCTCATCGAAGATGAGCACCCTGAGGAGCAGGACATCGTCTATTACGTGGGCCCGAACGTGCTGTCCGTCGAGCGCCGCTACGGCTTCCCGGCCCGGGAATTCCGCTTGTGGCTGGCCCTGCACGAGGTGACCCACCGGGCCCAGTTCACCGGGGTGCCGTGGATGCGCGAGCACTTTCTGGGCCTGGTCGAGCGGACCCTCGCCGGAGTGGACCCGGACCCCAAGGTGTTTCTGGCCGCCTTGCGGCGATCCGTGGACGAGATCCGGGCCGGGCGCAACCCGCTGGACGAGGGTGGTCTGCTGACCCTGATCGCCGGTCCCGAGCAACATGCCGCCATTCAGGAGATCGGCGGCCTCATGAGCTTGCTCGAAGGGCACGGCGACATCACCATGGACCGGGCCGGGGCGGACCGCATTCCGAACGCGGCGTGGTTCAGCCAGGTGCTCAAGGAGCGGCGGCGCCAGCGTGGTCTGGCCAAGCTGATGAGCGCGTTGATCGGGCTCGACGCCAAAATGCAGCAGTACGAGCAAGGCGAGCGCTTCATCGAAGCGGTCGAGGAGGTCGGGGGTCCGTCATTGCTCAACCGGGTTTGGGAGGACCCCGATTGGCTGCCGAACTGGTCGGAGATCCGCGCCCCATCGACGTGGATCGCCCGGGCGGAGGGTGGCGCCGAGAGCGGTTCCGGCGCCGGGCCGGCCGCGGCGTCGGCCTCCCTGGCCTGATCGCTGACGGGGCCGCATGGGCGCGACCCGGGCCTCTCCGGCCACCCTGGCCGACACCCTGCTCGAGCGGTGCCACTTTCCGCCCGACCTGACTTCCGGACCCGGCCCTGGTTCCGTCGTCCTGGCCGTGTCCGGGGGGCCCGACTCGCTGGCGTTGCTGGTCCTGGCGGCGCGCGCCGGTCTGCACATCCTCGCGATCCACGTCGACCATGGCTTGCGGCCGGGATCGGCTCGCGAGGCGGAGGTGGTCGCCCTCGCCGCCAGCACCTACGGGGCCGCCTTCGAGGCTCGTGCGGTCACGGTGCCACCGGGACCTGATCTGGAGGCTCGGGCCCGCAGGGCGCGCTACGACGTGCTTCCCCCGGGGGTGCTTACCGGTCACACCATGGACGACCAGGCGGAAACCGTTCTACTGGCCATGCTGCGGGGGGCGGCCCTGGACGGCCTGGCCGGCATGCGCTCGACGGTTGCGAACCCCCCGGACGGCCTGGCCGGCATGCGCTCGACGGTTGCGAACCCCCCGGACGGCTACGAAGCGCACGCAGGGGACAGGGACGACGAGGACGCGGACGAAGGCGACGCGGGCGAAGGGGCAGCTCTGTCTTGCGGCGGGCTCGACCCGGGCCCACCCCCGCGGCCAGGCCCACCCCCGCGGCCCGGTCGACCCCTCCTCGGATTGCGCCGCTCGGAGACGGCCGCCCTGTGCCGGGCCGAAGGCCTTCAGCCTGTCGACGATCCGACCAACCGGGATCCCCGCTTTCGCCGCAATCGCGTTCGCACCGAGATCCTGCCGCTGCTGTCGGAGGTGGCCGGGCGCGACCTCGTGCCGGTGCTCGCCCGCCAGGCCGAGCTGCTCGCGACGATGCCGACGTCCTCGAATCTCTCTCGGCGGGTATCGACCCCACCGACGCCCGCCAACTCGCGGCTGTTCCCCGGCCGCTGGCGCGCCGGGCGGTGCGCCGCTGGCTGCGCGGTGCGGACACCCGCCCGGACCCGGAGCGCCATCCCCCTTCGGCTGCGGAGGTCGGCCGGGTACTCGCCGTCGCCCGCGGCGCGGCTCAGGCCTGCGAACTCGCCGGCGGCCGCCGGGTCGAGCGCAACGGCGGGCGGTTGCGGGTGGCGGGGCGGTAGGGTCGCCGATCATGACCCAGCCCGGGACGGCGACGGATCGAAGCCGTCCCGTTGCCCCTCCCGTCGACCCCGGGTTGGTCGATCCCGCCATCGGCCGGGTGGTGGTGTCCGAGGCTGAGCTGCAGCAACGGGTGCGGGACCTCGGCGCCAGGATCACCGCGGACTACGCCGGCCGTCCGCCGCTGCTGGTGGGTGTGCTGAAAGGCGCCTGTTTTTCCTGTCCGACCTCGCCCGGGCCATCGACCTGCCGGTGGAGATCGACTTCATGGCCGTCTCCTCGTACGGGAGCGCCACCCACACCAGCGGGGTGGTGCGCATCCTCAAAGACCTCGACCTCGACCTGACCGGGCGGCACGTGCTGATCGTGGAGGACATCGTCGACTCGGGCCTCACCTTGTCCTACCTGCGTCGCAACCTGGCTGCCCGCCAGCCGGCGTCGTTGCAGGTGGTGGCCCTCCTGGTCAAGGAGGGCTTGCAGTCGGTGGATCTCGACCTGGCCTATGAAGGCTTCCGGATACCGCCCGATTTCGTCATCGGGTACGGGCTCGACGCCGCCGAGCGGTACCGGAACCTGCCGTTTGTCGCCATCTACCAGGACCCGGCCCAGCCGGAGTCCAGAGCTACCCTGGGCAGTTCATGAAGAAGGTCGTCCGCAGCCCGATCACCTACGTGGTGCTGGCCGCCGCGGTGGCGCTGCTGCTGTTCAGCGCGCTGCGCTCGGGGCCCGGCCGGACGACGCTCAGCTTGAGCCAATTCGAAGCCAACCTCAACGTCCCCGGGAAGGTGGTCAGCGCCGTCATCCATGACAGCAGCGACGAGGTGACCGGCAAGCTGCAAGACGGCACCAACTTCGTGGTCGCCTATCCGGATCGGCTCACCGAGACGCTGACGGCCAAGCTGCTGGCCTCCGGGGCCACCGTGAAGGTTTCCCACGCCAGATCCAACCCGTGGCTGTCGGCCCTGTTGGACTGGGGTCCCATCATCCTTCTCCTGGTGTTCGTCCTGTTCCTCGTGAACCTGCTGCAGGGCGGCGGATCGAAGGTGATGCAGTTCGGCAAGGCCAAGGCCAAGACCGCTGGCAAGGACCAGCCCAAGGTGACCTTTGCCGACGTCGCAGGCGCCGACGAGGCGGTGGCCGAGCTTCAGGAGATCAAGGAGTTCCTCGAGTCGCCGGGGCGTTTCCAGGCTCTCGGCGCCAAGATCCCCAAGGGGGTGCTGCTGTTTGGGCCGCCAGGCACGGGCAAGACGCTGCTGGCCCGGGCCGTCGCCGGCGAGGCCGGCGTGCCGTTTTTCTCGATCTCCGGCTCTGATTTCGTGGAGATGTTCGTCGGAGTCGGCGCCAGCCGGGTGCGCGACCTCTTCGATCAGGCCAAGGCCAGTGCTCCCGCCATCGTCTTCATGGACGAGATCGACGCCGTCGGCCGTCACCGTGGCGCCGGGCTGGGCGGCGGGCACGACGAGCGGGAACAGACCCTCAACCAGCTGCTGGTGGAGATGGACGGCTTTGACGTCCGGGGCGGGGTCATCCTGATCGCCGCCACCAACCGGCCTGACATCCTCGACCCCGCTCTGTTACGGCCCGGACGTTTTGACCGTCAGATCGTCGTGGACCGGCCCGACCTGGCCGGTCGCCGCAAGATTCTCGCTGTCCATGCCGAAGGGAAGCCGCTGGCGAACAGCGCCGATCTGGACGTCCTGGCCAAACGGACCCCTGGCTTCACCGGAGCCGATCTGGCCAACCTGCTCAACGAGGCGGCTATCCTCACCGCCCGCCGCAACCTGCGGCAGATCGGCATGCGTGAGTGCGAAGAGGCCATCGACCGGGTACTGGCGGGCCCCGAGCGCAAGACCCTGGTCATGAGCGAGCACGACAAGCTGGTGACGGCCACCCACGAGGCCGGCCACGCCCTGGTCGGTCACCTCCTGCACGATGCCGACCCGATCCACAAAGTCTCCATCGTGGCGCGCAGCCGCTCTCTGGGCCTGACCTACACCCTCCCGGAGGACCGGTACAACCACTCGCGCAGTCAGTTGCGGGACACCATGGCCATGTGCCTCGGAGGGCGTACCGCCGAAGAGGTCGTCTTCTCCGAGCCGACCACCGGGGCCGAGAACGACATCGACAAGGTGACCCACATCGCCCGGGCCATGGTCACCGAGTACGGCATGAGCGACCGGTTGGGCCCCCAGCAACTGGGCCAGCCCGGCGGGGAGGTCTTCCTCGGCCGGGAGTTCGGCCGCCAGGCCAACTATTCCGAGGAGGTGGCGGCCGCCATCGACCAGGAGGTCCGGGGCCTTATCGACGAGGCCCACGATCGGGCCCGGGCCGTCTTGACCCACCATCGGCCCACCCTCGACCTTCTGGCCCGGCAACTGATGGAGAAAGAAACCCTGGACGCCCTGGAGCTGGCCGACATCCTGGGCCCCCTCGATCCCTGGCCGGCTTCGAACCAGGCCCGGCCGGCTACCGGGACCAGCCGGCCGCGCCGGCCCCGTCGAGGGCGCCCGGGCCGGAGCGAGCCGATCGAACCCGAACCTCCTGACGTCCCTGTTCCTGCCGATGTCCCTATTCCTGGCGATGTACCAATTCCTGGCGATGTGGTCGACGCCGGTCCCGCGGGTAGCCCCCCCGGCCGGGCCGGCGGCCGAGGATCGACGGCCGGGCCGCCCGGTCGCCGGGCCCCTGCCACCGCCGCCCCCCGCACCGATTCGCCGGCCCCGGGCCAGGACGGCGAGCCCGGCCGCCTGGCCCGACCGCCCCGTTCGGCTGCGCCCCGCCGGACGAGCGAGCCCGACGCCCCGGTTGCCAACCAGACACGGTCAGGCGGCGCCGACCGGTCCGAGGCGGGCGCGTCCCCGCCACCGCCCGAAGACCTCCCTCCTCCCCGCCGCCCCCGGCCCCGGGCCGAGCCGATGGAACCATGACCACGCTGGCGGGGGACTCCGACGACCGGGACCGTCCGGGAGTGTTCGGCCTGGTAGGCGATGAATCGCAGCCTGGACATCCCAGCGTGGACGTCGAGCGGGTCGAGCGCGCCGTACGGGAGATTTTGCTGGCGATCGGGGAGGACCCCGATCGCGACGGGTTGGTGAAGACGCCGCACCGGGTGGCGAAGATGTACGAGGAGATCTTCGCCGGGCTCGGCGAGGACCCGGGCAAGCACCTGTCGGTGATGTTCGAGGCGGACCACGACGAGATGGTCATGGTCAAAGACATCCCCGTTTACAGCGTCTGCGAGCACCACCTGGTGCCCTGGTTCGGCCGGGCCCACGTGGCCTACATCCCCAACGAGGACGGGCGGATCACCGGGCTCTCCAAGCTGGCCCGCCTCGTCGACGGCTTCTCCCGCCGGCCTCAGGTCCAGGAACGGCTCACCACCCAGGTGGCGGATTGCATGGAAGCCGTGCTGGCGCCGCGTGGTGTGCTCGTGGTGGTGGAAGCCGAGCATCTGTGCATGTCGATGCGAGGGGTGCGCAAGCCGGGGGCGCTGACGGTCACCTCCGCCGTGCGTGGTCTCATGCGTGACAGCGCCGCGGCCCGCAGCGAGGCCATGAGTTTCATCCACGGCCGCTGACGGCGCACGTGGCCGGCCGACGAGGTCCCGGCGGCCAAGGCGGTCCCGGCTATCCCGCTGTCCCGGAGCACCGACCGACGCCGTCATCCGGCCGCGCCGGGAAGGCCCGTCCCGGTACCCTGACCCGGGTGACCGGGGTGATGGGCGTGCTCAACGTGACGCCTGATTCGTTTTCCGACGGGGGCCTATGGGAGGACGCCGCCGTGGCTATCGCCCACGGCCGGGAGATGATTCGCCGCCGGGGCGACCATCGTGGACGTGGGAGGCGAATCGACCCGTCCGGGGGCCAGTCCCGTGCCCGAGTCCGAAGAGCTGCGCCGCGTGGTGCCGGTGATCGAGGCGCTCGGAGCCGAGACCCGGGTATCGATCGACACCCGCAAGGCCGCCGTGGCCAGGGCGGCCGTCGCCGCTGGTGCCACCATCATCAACGACGTATCGGCTTCTCTCTGGCCGGTGGCGGCCGAGCTCGGCGTGGGGTGGGTCGCCATGCACATGCCGGCGGATCCTTCCGTGATGCAGGCCCACGCCCGCTATGACGATGTCGTGGTCGAGGTGCGGAATCACCTGGTCCGGCGAGCCGGGCAAGCCAGATCCGCCGGGGTGCATGAGGTGTGGATTGACCCTGGCATCGGTTTCGGGAAAACCGCCCGTCACAACCTTCTGCTTCTCCGCCACCTCGACGTGCTGGCGGCTACCGGCTTTCCACTCGTGATCGGAACCAGCCGTAAATCCTTTCTCGGAGCCCTGACCCCGGAGCCGGATGGGCGGCCGGCCCCGCCCCTCGACCGGCTGGAGGCCACCATCGCCACCACCACCTGGGCCATCCTGCACGGGGCCGATATCGTCCGGGTTCACGACGTGGCCCCCGCAGTCCAGGCCGCCGCCCTGGCCGGCTTCGGATCCTCCCGCCAACTCTCGGCTCTCTCCGATCTCTCCGCTCCGCCCGCGGCCACGGAAGGGGCCCGTCGATGAAAGGCAAGTGGGCTCGAGGCATCACCCCCCGGTTTTTTGCCTGGATCATCAAGGGGCACCTGGCGGTCAGCGAGCGGCCCGGGGGGTATGCCCGCAACCACCGCAAGGTGCGCCGGAGCGAGGAGATCCTGTGGCTGCGCGGGGAGGAGTTCACCCGGGTGGTCTCCCTGTTGCCATCGCCGCACAACCTCCACGCCTATGAGGAGATGGGCGTGACCTGGAGCCACGTACCCTTCGGACCCCATGACGACCCCAACGTGGTGCTGGCCGACCTGTACGCCCGGCTCAAGGAGTGGCTGGGGGCCGGGGAACGCATCCTCCTGCACCAGGAGGAGCTGGGCGACCGCCTCATGGGCGTGGTTTCGGGGTATCTGCGCTGGTCGGGGATGGTGCCCAGCGGCCCGCAGGCCATCGCCGTGGTCGAGAAGATCCTCGGCCGCCAGATGGGCCCGGCCGGACGAGAGCTGGTTGCCCTGGCGCCGAGCCTCAACGGACACGCCGCCGAGCCGCTCGGGAGCTAGATGAGCGGCCAGGAGTCAACTCCCGACCGCAGGCAGCCGGATCGCATCGAACTCCGGGGTCTCCGCCTCCTCGGGACGCACGGTGCGCTCCCGGAGGAGTACACCCGGTCGCAGCCCTTCGAAGTCGATCTGGACCTCGAACTCGACCTCCGGCCGGCCGGCCGGTCGGACCGCCTGGCCGACACCGTCGACTACGGGTCGGTGACCGAGGCCGTCGCCGCCGTTGTGGCCGGTCCCCACGTCGACCTGCTCGAGCACCTCGCCGAACACATCGCCCGGGCGGCCCTGGCCAGCGGCGCGCCGCATGCCACCGCGGTCACGGTGACCGTTCGCAAGACCCGTCCGCCAGTCCCCCGTGAGCTCGCCTCGGCGGGAGTGACCATCCGCCGGCTGCGGGCCGACCCGCAGAGCCCGACTGCCGGTCCTGAGCGGGATCAACCGGCCCCGCCGGCCGGGCCGCCCGAGCCGACCCGGCGGGCTGGCCCGGCCCGGCCCCACCACTGAGTCAGGTGTCCGCTTCCCGTCGCCCGCAGGGGCAGTCCCCGGCCCCCCGTCGACCCCAGGTTCCGGCTCCGAGGCGGTCGCAGGTAGCTCCCCCGACGGCCGAAAGCGCGCTCCAGGAACGGCGGGCGCCTCGTCAACCCGTGCGGGCGTTCCTCGGCCTGGGGTCCAACCTGGGTGACCGGCGGGCCTACCTGCGGGGCGCGGTGGCGACCCTTCCCGACGTCGCCGGGGTGTCCCCGGTCTACGAGACCGACCCGGTCGGAGGTCCGCCCGGTCAGGGCGCCTATCTCAACTGCGTGGTCGAGCTGTGGACTACCCGGACGCCCCGGGAGCTGCTCGTGGTGGCCCAGTCGGCGGAGGCCGCCGCCAAACGGGTCCGGGTCCAGCGGTGGGGTCCCCGGACCCTGGACGTGGACGTCCTGCTGGTCGGTGACGAACAGGTCGACGAACCCGATTTGATCGTTCCCCACCCCCGCATGTGGGAGCGGGGCTTCGTGCTGGTACCCCTCGGCGACCTGGCCCCTGAACTCGTGCTCGGCCACCTCACCTCGGATCTTGCCAGAGGAATACGCGCAGCCGGTAGCCTCTGAGCCACACGAACGGCACCCGCTCCGGGGCTGGAACGTCAGTGAGGCAGCTGTGACTCTCGAACTCATCCGAGCGCCCGCCGGGTGGCGGGCCCGGCTCGACGCCTGCCGGGCGAAGGGCCAGCGGGTCGGCCTGGTGTTGACCATGGGAGCGTTGCACGCCGGGCATCTGTCGTTGATCCGGCGGGCTGCCGCGGACTGCGGGGTGGTTGCCGTCACTGACTACGTGAATCCACTGCAGTTCGGGCCGACCGAAGACCTGTCCGCCTATCCGCGTCGCCTCGACGAAGACTGCCGTCTGGCGGCCGGGGCGGGGGCGAACCTGGTCTTTGCCCCGACGACCGATGACTTGTGGTCCGAGCCACCACGCACGACGGTGCGGGTCGAAGGGCTGACCGACCGGCTGGAGGGATTGTCGCGGCCGGGACACTTCGACGGTGTGGCGACCATAGTGGTGAAGCTGTTCGCCCTGGCCGGGCCGTGCTGGGCGTACTTCGGCGAGAAGGACTTCCAGCAGCTGGCGGTCATCCGGCGGCTGGTGGAGGACCTTTCCGTGCCGGTCGAGATCTTCGGCTGCCCGATCGTGCGCGACCCCGATGGGCTGGCCCTTTCGAGCCGCAACGCCTATCTCACGCCCGAAGAGCGCCAGGTGGCTCCCCGGCTGTATTCCGCCCTGCTGGCCGGCAAACGGGCCATTGAGGACGACGCATTTCGCCGACTCCGCTGCCGTCTCGGGCGTGATGGCGGCCGCCCTGGCCCGCACGCCTCAGTTCGGCCTCGAGTACGCCGAGGTGGCGGATCCCTTCCTGCTGACCCGGCCGCCGCAGATCCGCGGCGAGGTGCGGCTGTTGATCGCAGCCCGGCTGGGGCGGGCTCGCCTCATCGACAACGTGGCCGCCACCCCGCCCATCGCCGACGATGTCGACTGCCCAGACGAACCCAACTGGTCCGATGAACCCGACTCCCCGGGCCAACCGGGTGCCGGGGATGCCCCCGGCGGGCCAGATCAGAACCCGTGAACCTGCCCCGTGTACCAGCCCGGCCCACCGCCCCAATTGACTAACGGAGCCCTGAGGAAAGGAACGCCCCCGATGCGCCGACGCATGCTCAAGTCCAAGATCCACCGGGCCACGGTCACCGACGCCGACCTCAACTATGTCGGCTCGATCAGCCTCGACCCGGCCCTGATGGACGGGGCCGATATCCTCGAGCATGAACAGGTGGCCGTCCTCGACATCGACAACGGCGCCCGGTTCGAGACCTATGCCATCACGGGGCAGCCCGGACAGGTGTGTTGCAACGGAGCCGCGGCACGCCTTGTCCATCCGGGAGACAAGGTGATCATCCTGACCTACGCCGAGTACGAGGCTGCCGAGCTCGACGCCTATGCCCCCGTCGTCGTGCACGTCGACCAGTGGAACCGGGCGGTAACCGACCCCAGCCCCGCCGCCTCGACACCGCGTTGAGCCCAACCCGCTGGCCTCCTGGCCGGGCCGCCACCGGCACCCCCGAGCCGACCCTGGACCTCCTGGTGGTGGGGAGCGGGGTGGCGGGTCTGTCTGCGGCCGCCCGGGGAGCCGAAGATGAGCCAGGCCTGCGGATCGGTGTGCTCTCGAAGGGCGCCCTGGCCGACTCCGCGACCCAGTGGGCCCAGGGGGGAGTGGCCGCCGTTCTGCATCACACCGAGGCGGGCGGCCAGCCCGACCAAGACACCGGCGGACCGCGCCCGGTTGACTCGATCGCACTCCACGCGGCCGACACCCTTCGGGCCGGAGCCGGGCTGTGCGATCGGGCCGCGGTTGATGTCCTCGTCACCGAGGGTCCGGCCCGGGTGCGAGAGCTGGCCGCCCTGGGGGCGGTGTTCGACCGCAACGATCAGGGCGTCTGGGAGCTCGCCCGGGAAGGCGGACACTCCACGGCGCGCGTGGTCCACGCCGGCGGGGCCGCCACCGGCGCCGAGGTGGAACGCACCCTGGTCGATGCCGCCCGGGCCACCGCGACCCGCATCTGGGAACACTGGTTTGCCCTCGATCTCATCATTGAAGGCGGACGGTGCCGGGGCGTGACCGCCCTCGACGCCGACGGGCGGGTCGTCGAGCTGCGGGCCGCCCACACCCTGCTGGCGTCCGGTGGCGCCGGCCAGCTGTTCTCGGTCACCACCAATCCGCCCCAATCGACCGGCGATGGGGTGGCCATGGCGCTGCGAGCGGGGATCCCCGTGGCCGACGTCGAGTTCGTGCAGTTTCATCCCACCGCGTTGCACGGGGCGACCGCCGGTCCCCGGCCGCTGCTCAGCGAGGCACTGCGAGGCGAAGGCGCCCTCCTCCGCGACCATCGCGGCCAGCGCTTCGTGGATGAACTCCAGCCCCGCGACGTGGTCGCCTCCGCGGTGGCGACCCGCATGCGCCAGGACGGCGTCGAGCACGTCTGGCTCGACGTGCGCGGCGTGGAGGGCTTCTCCACCCGGTTCCCGACCCTGGCTGCCGTGGTCAGCGACGTGGGCCTCGACCCGGGGCGTGACTGGCTGCCCGTCGCCCCCGCGGCCCACTACCTCTGCGGCGGGGTGCTCACCGACCTCGACGCGGCCACCGCCCTGCCCGGGCTGTGGGCGGCCGGCGAAACGGCCTGCACGGGCGTCCACGGCGCCAACCGGCTGGCCTCCAACTCGCTCCTGGAGGGCATGGTCTTCGGAACCCGGGCGGTCGAGGCCGTGCTGTCGGGGAAAGAAGGACCCAGTCCCACGGGAGCGCTCCGCCCGGTCCTGCACCCGGGCGCCTCCGAGCCCGGCCTGATCGGCGTGCGGTGGCTCCGTACCGAACGACCGCGTGGCGGCGAAGCACCGGCGGATCCGGTCAAAGGGCGGGAGTTGTTGCAGCGAGCGATGTCGCGTGGCGCCGGGGTGTTGCGCAGCGCCGCCTCGCTGGCCGTGGCCGCCGAGGAGGTCGCCGCCATGACCCCGGGGCCCGGCGAACTGGCCAACCTGGTGGAGGTGGCCCGGGCGCTGATCGCGGCGGCAACCGCCCGCGAGGAAAGCCGGGGTGGGCACCGGCGCGAGGATTATCCGGAGACGTCGCCCCTCTTTTTACAGAGGTTCGGCCAATGACGGCGCAGTGGACCGATCCGCCCCTGCCGGCGGTGCGCGACGTCGTGGCCCGGGCGCTTGCCGAGGACCTGGGCGTGTTCGGTGACGTGACCGCCAGCCTGGTGCCTTCCGCAGCAACCGTGAGCGCCGCCCTGGTAGCCCGGACGCCCGGGGTGCTGGCCGGGCGGCTGGCCGCAACCGAGACGTTTGGCGCCGTCGACCCGGCCATCGTGGTGAGATGGGCGGCGGCCGACGGCGACCGGGTCGAGGCCGGGCAGGTACTGGCCCGGATCGATGGACCGCTCGCCTCCGTGCTCACCGCCGAGCGGACTGCTCTCAACCTGCTCGGCCATCTCTCGGGTGTTGCCACCCTGACCCGCCAGTTCGTGGACGCCGCCGGCCCCCGAACCCGCATCCGGGACACCCGCAAGACCACGCCCGGCCTGCGGGCCCTGGAAAAGGCGGCGGTGCGCTCGGGCGGCGGCGTCAATCACCGGGGTTCGCTCTCGGAAGGCCTCCTGCTCAAGGACAACCACCTGGCCGGAACCTCCATCGAGGCCGCCGTCGCCGAGGCCAAGCTGCGCTGGCCCACCCTGGCCGTCGAGGTGGAATGCGACACCCTCGACCAGGTCAAGCTGGCCCTCGGAACGGGCGCCGACCTGGTGCTGCTGGACAATATGAGCGTGGCCGAGGTCGCCGCCGCCGTGCAGCTGGTCGACCGGCGCATCCCGGTCGAAGTCTCCGGCCGGGTCAGCCTGGAAGCGGTGGCCGATCTGGCCGCGGCCGGAGCCGATCTCATCTCGGTGGGGGCCTTGACCCATTCCGCGCCCGTACTCGATATCGGACTGGACCTGGAGGCCTAGGTGCTGGTCGCCATCGACGTCGGCAACACCCAGACCGTGATCGGGCTCTACGGCCCCGGCGACGGACCGGGCGGTAGCGGCACCGAGCTGATGCACCACTGGCGCATCGCGACCGTGGCGTCCCGCACCGCCGACGAGATGGCGCTGCTCATCGACCAGCTCTTCCAGCTCCAGGGGCTCGATCCCGCCCAGGCCATCACTGGCATCGCGGTGGCGTCGGTAGTGCCCAGGATGCGGGCGGCCCTCCGTGAGATGAGCGATCGGTGGTTCAAGGTGGAGACGGTGATCGTGGAGCCCGGCGTCCGCACCGGGATGCCGATCCACTACGACAACCCCAAGGAGGTCGGCGCGGACCGCATCGCCGATGCGGTGGCGGCCTACGAGCGCTACGGGGGTCCAACCATCGTGGTGGACTTCGGGACCGCGACCACCTTCGAGGTGGTCTCGGCCAAAGGGGAGTATCTGGGCGGCATCATCGTGCCGGGTATCGAGATCTCTCTGGAGGCCCTGTCAGCCCGGGCCGCCCTGCTGCCCCGCGTCGAGCTGGTGGAGCCGCGCAGCGTCCTGGCCAAGAACACGGTCGAGTCGGTGCAGGCCGGCGTCATCTACGGGTTCGCAGCCCAGGTGGATGGATTGTGCCGCCGGCTGCGCGAGGAAATCGGCCCCTGCACGGTTGTGGCGACCGGAGGCCTGGCCGGGCTTATCGGGCCGTATACCTCGACGATCGAGCATCACGAGCCGTGGTTGACCCTCGACGGCCTGCGCATCATTTTCGGGCGCAACCAGCGGTAGGCCCCGGACAACCATGACCGACGTGCCCTACCGTTACGAACGCGACGCCACCGCCGCCTCGCTGGCCGCCCGCTTTGCCGATCTCCCGGCCGAGGGCAGCACGGGCGTGGTGGTGTCGGTGGCGGGGCGGCTGATGTTGCGGCGGGAGATGGGAAAGGTGGCGTTCGGCACCCTCCGGGACTCGAGCGGGGCCGTTCAGCTGTTCGCGGGCGCGGCCTGGACTGACCGCTTTACGGAATTCATCCGGCTATCACTCGGCGACTGGATCGGGGCGACCGGTGAGGTGGTGCGGACCCGGACCGGTGAGCTGTCGGTGAAGATTTCGTCCTGGGTCCTCCTCGCCGAGGCCCGGCGCAGCTTCGGTGACAAGTGGAAGGGTCTCACCGACGTCGACCTGCGTTACCGGCAGCGTTATGCCGACCTGTGGGCCAACGAGGGGTCACGGGAGACGCTGCTGCTGCGCAGCCGGGTGGTGTCCTGGACCCGCCGGTGGCTGGAGGACCGGGGCTTTGTGGAAGTCGAGACGCCGGTCTTCCATCCCATTCCGGGCGGGGCCGCGGCCAAGCCCTTCGTCACCCACCACAACGCCCTCGACATCGACCTGTATCTGCGCATCGCGCCCGAGCTGTACCTCAAACGGCTGGTGGTGGGGGGCATCGAGAAGGTCTTCGAGATCGCCCGGGTGTTTCGCAACGAGGGCCTGTCGACCCGCCACAACCCCGAGTTCACCATGCTGGAGCTGTACCAGGCCTACGCCGACTACACCGACATGATGGCCCTGGTTGAGGACCTGGTCTCCGGCCTGGCCCGGGACCTGCTCGGCACGACGTCCCTCACCTACGGGGGCCGGCCCCTGGAGCTGGCCGCGCCGTGGCGGCGCGCCACCATGACCGAGCTGATCGCCGAACACGCCGGCGTATCGGTTGACCTGGACACCCCGCTTGACGAGCTGGGCGCCATCGCGGCCCGGGCCGGAGTCGCCGTCGAGCCGGGGTGGGGGCCCGGCAAGCTGATCCTGGAGATCTATGAGAAGACCACCGAGTCGCAGCTGTGGGGGCCGGTCTTCGTGCTCGACTACCCCAAGGAGGTGTCGCCCCTGGCCCGGGATCACCGGGAGCGGCCCGGGTGGGTGGAGCGGTTCGAGCCCATCGTGGCCGGTCGGGAGCTCGGCAACGCCTTCAGCGAGCTGAACGACCCCGACGAGCAGCGGGCCCGCTTCGAAGCGCAGGCCGAGGCCCGCGCCGCCGGCGACGAGGAGGCCATGCCGGTGGACGAGGACTACGTGCGGGCCCTCGAGTACGGCCTGCCGCCCACCGGGGGCCTGGGCATAGGGATCGACCGCCTGGTGATGCTCCTCTCGGGCGCCGAGGCCATCCGCGACGTGATCGCCTTCCCGACCCTGCGACCCGAGTCGGGCCGGCCCGGCTGATCCCCGACCGACTTGCTCGCGGGCGGCGCCGGTAGCCGTCGCCGCCCGTTGCTCCCGCCGCTCTCGCCGATCGCTGCTCTTCGCCCGCCACCGTCGTTCGTCGCCCGTCTCCGGTCGGTCGCCTGTCGCCCGTCGCCGGTCGCTGGTTGCCGCCGCCCGTCGCCGCGTCGACCGGCGCCCGGGTCCCCAGCCCTGCGCCAACCGCGTGGGGCTCGAACCCGGGCGTACTTCGCATCTTGGGCGTGTCTGCTATCGAAAAATGACAGCAGCGATGCCCAAGGCGCGAACTGCGCCCAAGTTGGGCCCGTCGCCGGGGTCGGTGTGGGGTCAGCCCGCGCACCGTTGGACACCGGTCCGCCGGGCGCCGGCCGCGTTCTCTGTTGCACCGGCCCCTCTAGTTGGGCATCTTTTGCAGCAGGGAAGGGCGAACCCCGGCCCCAAGGCCAGACCCTCCCGGTTCCGCCCGGCGATTTCGACTCCGTCGTCCAGAGGATGGCCGACCTGACCCGCCAGAGCGAACCCCGGCCCCGGATGGACTCTCGCCGGGTCCGTCAGGGGATGTCGAGCTCGTCGATCAGGCGATGGCCAACCTGACCGAGCAGGGTCAGGTGCTCGGCGAAACCGCCATCCCGGCGCAGGGGATCCAGGGCCGAGTCCGCCTTTTCCGCCCAGTGGCGGGCGTCCTGCACGCAGCCGCTCACGGCCGGGGTGGCGAGCACCAGGTCCCGGGCCTTGTCCCGGGCAGGAGGATCGAGCGGGCCGCCGAGCAGGGCCCGCAGGTCGTCGCCGACTCCGGGGATGGCCAGGGCCCGCAGGACCGGAAGCGTGTAGGTGCCTTCCACCATGTCGTGGCCAGCCGGTTTGCCGAGGTGTTCCTCGCTGCAGACCAGGTCACGGAGGTCGTCCCAGATCTGGAACGCCATGCCCAGGGATCGCCCGTAGTCGCTCAGGGCGTCGATCCAGGGCCGGGGTGCGCCGCTCACGATGCCCCCCACCCGGGCCGAGGTGGCCATGAGGGAGGCGGTCTTCCCGGCGATCGACGACAGATACGCCGCCTCCGTTCGGGCCGGGTCGAACGCATACCTGAGCTGCCCCACCTCCCCCTCGCACAGGTCGCCGATGGTGCGGGCCAGCAGGGCCGCCACCTCGGTGCCGAGCGAGGCGGCGATCTCCGAGGCCCGGGCCAGCAGGAAGTCACCGGCCAGGATGGCGACCAGGTTCCCCCACTTGGCGTTGACGCTGGGCACGCCCCGCCGGTACTCGGCCTCGTCCATCACGTCGTCGTGGTACAGCGACCCCAGGTGCACCAGCTCGACCGCCACACCACCCTGGATCACGTCGTCGCGCACGTCGATGCCGTCGCTGCCTCCCACTGCGGCCGCCGCCACGACCAGCGCCGGCCGCAGCCGCTTACCCCCCGCATTGGCCAGGTGCCCTGTCACTTCGGACAAAAAAGGGTCCGTCGCCGCGGTTGCGTGGGCCAGGGCCTCCTCGACCCGGACCAGCGCCGCCTCGAGCCCGGGAAGGCGCAGCTCGTCCACGACGTTCATCCTGGTGACAGTAGGCGACCAACACCCCAAGCACGAAATGAAGTTTGCCGTCACAGCTCTAGCAATGTCGCCCCGCCACCCTCATACAGAACTGGGGTCCGGCGGGTAGACTGTCATTACGGAGGACCAGCATGTTCGAACGTTTCACTGACCGAGCCCGACGAGTCCTGGTCTTGGCCCAGGAAGAAGCGCGACTTCTCAATCACAACTTCATCGGCACTGAGCACATCTTGCTGGGTCTCATCCATGAGGGTGAGGGCGTGGCGGCCAAGGCGCTCGAGTCGCTCGGTGTCAGTCTCGAAGCGGTAAGGGAGAAGGTCGAGGAGACGATCGGCCCGGCCGGATCGTCGACCACCGGATCCCCGCCCTTCACGCCCCGGGCCAAGAAGGTCCTGGAGCTGTCATTGCGAGAGGCCCTGCAGCTCGGCCACAACTACATCGGTACCGAGCACATGCTGCTCGGCCTCGTCCGCGAGGGTGAGGGCGTGGCCGCCCAGGTGCTCGTCAGCCTCGGCGCGGACCTGCCCCGGGTTCGCCAGCAGGTGATCCAGCTGCTCTCCGGCTACCAGTCGCCTGGCGGCAAGGAGGGTGCGACCGCGGGTGCTGGCGCCAGCGCCGGCCAGGAGGCCCCCTCGGGCTCTCCGGTCCTGGACCAGTTCGGTCGCAACCTGACCCAGCTGGCCCGCGAGCGCAAGCTCGACCCGGTCATCGGCCGGGATCGCGAGATCGAGCGGGTCATGCAGGTGCTCTCCCGCCGCACCAAGAACAATCCGGTTCTGATTGGCGAGCCCGGTGTTGGCAAGACCGCCATCGTGGAGGGGCTCTCGCAGAAGATCGTCACCGGCGACGTGCCCGAGACCATCAAGGGGAAGCAGCTCTACACCCTGGACCTCGGCGCCCTGGTGGCCGGCTCGCGCTACCGCGGCGATTTCGAGGAGCGCCTCAAGAAGGTGCTCAAAGAGATCCGGACCCGCGGCGACATCATCCTTTTCATTGATGAGCTGCATACCCTCGTCGGAGCGGGCGCGGCCGAAGGCGCCATCGACGCCGCTTCCATCCTCAAGCCCATGCTGGCCCGGGGGGAGCTGCAGACCATCGGGGCGACCACCCTCGACGAGTACCGGAAGCACCTGGAGAAGGACGCCGCCCTGGAGCGCCGCTTCCAGCCCATCAAGGTCGAGGAGCCATCCCTCAGCCACACCATCGAGATCCTGAAGGGTCTCCGGGATCGCTATGAGTCCCACCACGGGGTCACCATCACCGACCAGGCCGTGGTCGCTGCCGCCAACCTGGCTGACCGTTACATCGCCGACCGGTACCTGCCGGACAAGGCCATCGACCTCATCGACGAGGCGGGCAGCCGGCTGCGTATCCGCCGCATGGCCACCCCGCCGGACTACAAGGCCATCGAGGATGACATCGCCCGTGTCCGGAAGGACAAGGAGCTGGCGATCGAGAAGCAAAACTTCGAGCAGGCCAAGAAGTTCCGGGAGCGCGAGGAGGAGCTCCTCCAGCGCAAGGCCGCCAAAGAGCAGGAATGGCGGGCCGAGGGCGTCGACCTCTTCGACGTGGTGGACGAGGAAGTCATCGCCGACGTCCTGTCCAACTGGACGGGAATCCCGGTCTACAAGCTGACCGAAGAGGAGACCGCCAAGCTGCTGCGCATGGAGGATGAGCTGCACAAGCGGGTCATCGGCCAGCAGGACGCCATCCGGGCCGTGTCCCAGGCCATCCGGCGCACCCGGGCCGGCCTGAAGGATCCCAAACGCCCGAGCGGATCGTTCATCTTCCTCGGCCCCTCAGGCGTCGGCAAGACCGAGACGGCCAAGACTCTGGCTGAGTTCCTCTTCGGCGACGAGGGTTCGCTGATCCAGCTCGACATGTCCGAGTACATGGAGAAGCACACTGTGAGCCGGCTGGTCGGTTCGCCTCCCGGCTATGTCGGATACGAGGAAGGCGGCCAGCTGACCGAGGCCGTACGCCGCAAGCCGTTCTCGGTGGTGCTTTTCGACGAGATCGAAAAAGCTCACCCGGACGTGTTCAACGCCCTCCTGCAGATCCTCGAGGATGGCCGGCTGACGGATTCCCAGGGTCGCAGCGTCGACTTCAAGAACACGGTCATCATCATGACCTCCAACCTCGGGACGGCGGACCTGCGCAAGGCATCGGTCGGCTTCGCCAAGAGCAGCGAGTCCGTGACCTACGAGAAGATGAAGCTCAAGGTCAACGACGCCCTCAAGCAGCACTTCCGCCCGGAGTTCCTCAACCGCATCGACGACGTCATCGTGTTCCACGAATTGACCAAGGACGAGGTCACCGAGATCATCGACCTGATGATCAAGCGGGTCCGCACCAGCCTGGAGAGCCAGGGCCTGGCCCTGGAGCTCACCCAGGCGGCCAAGTACTACGTGGTGGAGAAGGGCTACGACCCCACCATGGGCGCCCGGCCGTTGCGACGGGCCCTCCAGCGCCTGGTCGAGGATCCTCTGTCCGAGAAGATCCTCTGGAAGGAGTTCCGGGCCGGCGAGACGATCATCGTCGACGTGGAAGACGACGCCGAGACTGGTGAGCCGATCATCGTGTTCCGGTCCATCGAAGGGTTGCAGCCGCCTCCGGTCGAGATGGCCGGCGCCGGCAGCGGCGAATAACCATCACCCGCGGGGGGCTCGTCCCCCCGCGACCGCGCCGGCCCCGCTGGCTGGGACCCAGGTCGGGGCGCCCCCCGACAACCCCGCCGACGGGGCCAGTTCGGGTCCTGGTCCTGCTGGCCCTCGGTAGTGCGGTCATCCTGACCCTGGCGGGCTGCCAGGTAACCACGACGGTCGCCGTCAACGAGGTCTCCGGCGGCCGGGGGGATGTGGCCGTGTCCGTCACCCTGGACAAGGCGGCCCTGACTGCCATCGGCGGCCAGGCTGCCCTGGCCGCCCAGCTGCAGGACGCCGATCTGGAGGCAGCTGGTTGGACGGTGACCGGGCCGACGACCGGTCCGGAGTCGAGCACCGTGATCTCGGCCAGCCACCCTTTTGCCACCCCGGCCGAGGCCAGCGCCCTCGTCGGCGAACTGGCCGGCGCCGGGCCTGACGCCAGCCGGCCCTTTCGGCTGTCGCTGGTGCAGCACCGCAGCTTCTGGCGGACCGATACCACCTTGACCGGCACGGTCGACCTGACCTGCGGGTTGGACTGCTTCGGGGATGCCGGGCTCAAGGGGGTGCTCGGATCGTCCGTCGGGGTGAATCCGGCCCCGCTCGAAGCCGGGGCCGGCCAGAATCCGGATCAGGTGTTCGGCTTCGCGGTGTCCGCCCGGCTGGCCGGATCCGTCGTCAGCAGCAATGCCGCCTCGGAGCAGGACGGCACGTTGCACTGGACACCCCGCCTCGGGCAGACGCTCGAACTGGCCGCCGTCACCCGCTCCTGGAACGACTCCCGCATCAAGACCTTCGCCATCATCGGAGGCGTGCTGGTGATCGCCCTGCTCGGACTGCTCGGTCTGGGCATCTTTCGGTGGCGGCGCCGGCGCCGGCGGCGGCGCCAGCAGCCGGAGCGCCTGGCCCGTCGCGGTGCCCACAGGAAGGGTTCGGCGAAGGAGGCCGATGCCGTCGCACCCCACGTCTAGTCGTCACACCCCACGTTTACCTTGTGACGGTGGCTCGTTTTCGTACCGTGCACCGATGTTCCGCTTGCGGGTCGGCCGCCCCCCGTTGGGCAGGCCGGTGCGCCGCGTGCGGGGAGTGGAACTCGCTGGTGGAGGAGTTGGACGAGCCGTCCTCCCTCCGGAGCAGAGGGGGACGGCGGGGTTCTTCCGCCGGCGCCGGGGCGGCCGGACCCGGTAGCCGCTCGCCGGTGGCCCTGAGCGAGCTCGCCGGACAAGGGGGTGACCCGGAGCCGACCGGCATCTCCGAGCTGGATCGGGTCCTCGGCGGGGGATTGCTGCCCGGATCGGTCACCTTGCTCGGAGGGGAGCCCGGGATCGGGAAGTCGACCCTGGTGCTGCAGGTCCTGGCCGCGGTGGCGGGACGGGGCGGGCGGGGGTTGTTGGTCTCCGCCGAGGAGTCACTCCTGCAGGTTCGGCGGCGGGCCGAGCGCTTGCAGGCTGTCAGGCCAGGTTTGTGGATGGTGACCGAGACGGCCTTGCCGGGGATCGAGTCGGCCGTGAGGGAGGTCGAGCCGGATCTCGTGGTCATCGACTCCATCCAGACGGTATGGGACCCTGACCTCGAGTCCTCGCCGGGCTCGGTCGTGCAGGTCCGGGGCTGCGCCCATCAGCTGGCCGCCATGGCAAAGGACGATGGCCCGGCCATCGTCGTGGTCGGCCATGTCACCAAAGACGGCGCCCTGGCCGGACCGCGGGTCCTCGAGCATCTGGTGGACACGGTCCTGTCGTTTGAGGGCGACCGGCATCACGCCCTCCGGCTGCTTCGGGCCGTCAAGCACCGCTTTGGCCCCACTGGTGAGCTCGGCCTGTTCGAGATGACCGGTCACGGCCTGGAGGGCGTGGCCGACCCGGGCGGGATGTTCCTGGCGGACCGACGGGCCGGGACTCCCGGGTCGGTCGTCTTTCCGTCGATCGAGGGGCAGCGTCCGATGCTGGTGGAGATTCAGGCCCTGGTGGTCTCGACGCCCCAGGTCAGCCCCCGCCGGTCGACGACCGGGTTCGACAGCGGCCGCCTGGCGTTGCTGCTGGCGGTGCTCGACCAGCGAGCGGGGCTCGGCCTGGGCCACCACGATGTCTACGTCTCGGTCGTCGGTGGCATCCGGGTGGCCGATCCGGGCGCCGACCTGGCGGTGTGTCTGGCGCTGGCCTCCGCCGTCACCGGCGTTCCGGTCGGTTCCGACGTGGTGGTGCTGGGGGAGATCGGCCTGGCCGGGGAGGTGCGCCAGGTGGCCCACACGCCGCGGCGGCTGGCGGAAGCCGCCCGGCTCGGGTTTGCCCGGGCGGTCGTGCCGGACCACGGACCTGACGAGGCGCCCGTCGCCCTGTTCGGCGTGGCCGCTCTGGCCGAGGCCCTGGACGGCCTGCTGCCCCTCGAAACACCACCGGAGCATCGCCCGCCGCGGGAAGGGAGCAAAGGGGCTTCCGATAAGATTGGCGGGTGGAACGTGCCCGCGCCGCCGTGATCGAGGCGCTGGGTTCTATCGCCCCCGGGCGTCCCGTTCGGGAAGGGTTGGACCGCATCCTGCAGGCCAACATGGGCGCGTTGATCGTGGTCGGCGATGGTCCCGATGTGCTCGGGATCTGCTCGGGCGGCTTCCTGCTCGACGCCGAGTTCGCCCCTCAGCGCCTCTCGGAGCTCGCCAAGATGGATGGCGCCATCATCCTGGCCTCTGACGCCAGCCGCATCGCCCGGGCCAACGTCCATCTGGTCCCCAGCCCCAACGTTCCGACCACCGAGACCGGCACCCGCCACCGTACTGCCGAACGGGTGGCCCGGTCGATCGACGTCCCGGTGATCGCGGTATCAGAGGACATGTCCCGGATCACCCTCTATCGCGGCGACATCAAGCACGCCTTGGACTCGATCACCAGGCTGCTCGGTCGGGCCAACCAGGCCTTGCAGACGCTGGAGCGCTACCGCGACCGGCTCGACATCGTCACCAGCTCGTTGTCGGCGCTGGAGGTCGAGGACCTGGTGACGGTGCGCGATGTCGTCACCGTGCTCCAGCGAGCCGAAATGGTCCGGCGCATCGCCGAGGAGATCGAGGGGTACATCGTCGAGCTCGGTTCCGACGGTCGCCTGGCCCGGCTTCAGCTGGACGAGCTGCTCGCCGGGGTCGAGGACGAGCGCCGGGATGTGGTGCGGGACTATCTCCCGGATGACGATCCCAATCTCGCCGACGAGGCGGTGGCGGCCCTGGGCACCATCTCGACGGAGCGCCTGCTCCTGCCCCAGACGGTCGCGTCGGTGCTCGAAGTGGCCGACAGCATGGACCTCGACCTGAGCGTCCAGCCCCGCGGCCACCGGCTGCTGGCCCGGATCCCGAGACTGCAACAGTCGCTCGTCAACGACATCGTGGCCCGTTACGGCAGCCTGCAAAAGGTGATGCGGGCGACGGCGGAAGATCTGGAAGTCATCGCCGGGATCGAACCGACCACGGCTCGGGCCGTTAAGGACGGCCTGGCCCGGCTGGCCGAATCCAGCATCCTCGACCGCTACAGCTGAACGCCGGTCCGGGGGTGCGGGCCGGACCCGGTGGAAGCGCTCCCGGGCCGGGACCGAGGCCGGGTCGGGGTCTCGAGCGGGCCGGCCGCGGCCGCGCCACCGCGCTACCGGGCCCGCTGGGCCAGCCGGTCGCGGGCGACGATGCGGTAGCGCCGGTCGAGCTGCTCGAGCCAGCCCAACCGGATGAACGCTGCGATCGACTTGTTGACCCGTTCTCTCGACGCCCCGACCAGGCCGGCGAGCTCCTCCTGCGTGATCGGCAGCTGGAAGTCATCCTCGCCCCCGGCGAGTTCCAGCAGCCGCTTGGCGGTGCGACCCGTCACATCCAGAAAGACCGCGTCGGCCAGGGCCGAGTCGGTGTTGCGAAGTCGCTCGGCCAGAAGCCGAACGACCTCCCAGAGCAACTGAGGCTGAGCATCCAGCGCCTCGCGCACCACCCCGTAGGGAATGGCGAGCATCTCGGAGTGCTCGAGGGCGCGCGCCGACGCCGAGCGGGTGCCCTGATCGAACAACGGCATCTCTCCGAAGAGGTCGCCCGCCTCCATCAGCGCGACCAGGGATTCCCGACCGTCGACGGAACGCCTCCCCACTGCCACTCGCCCGCTGCGAACCACGAACAGTTCATCCGCCTCGTCGTCCTCCTCGAAGACGACGACGTTACGATCACAGGCCACCCGCCGGGCGGACCGCACCAGGTCGTACAGCGCAGTCCGGTCAAATGCCGAGAACAGCTCGCTGCCGGCCAGCAGCTCGATATCGTCCATTTGTCGAGGGACATTAGCGGCCGGACTACCCCCGGATTCGTGCCCGTTCCGGGCCGGCCTGGACCTTTCGGACCGGCCCGTTCGGGCCGCCAACCGGGCTGGAAGTCGGTCCGTCCCCCTCCCGGGCGCTGGGGAGCCGCTGTGCCGGTCTCAGGAGGGGGCTGGTATCCTGAGAAGACCCCCTGTGTGTCCGGTCCTGGAGCCGCATGTCATTTGATGTAGGAGACAAGGTCGTCTATCCCCACCACGGCGCGGCCGTCGTTGAACGCCGTGAACTGAAGGAAGCATTTGGAGAGAAGAAGGAATACCTCGTCCTCCGCTTGGCGTATGGCGATCTGACTCTCATGGTCCCGTCGGACAACACCGACGACGTCGGCCTTCGCGAGGTCATCAACGACGAGGAGGTCGAAGAGGTCTTCGCGGTGCTGCGCAAGAAGGACGTGCGGATGCCGACGAACTGGTCCCGTCGCTACAAGAACCACGTCGAGAAGCTCAAGTCCGGCGACATCTATCAGGTCGCCGAGGTAGTCCGTAATCTGTCCAACCGGGACAAGGACAAAGGGCTCTCCGCGGGCGAGAAGCGCATGCTCAACCGGGCCCGTCAGATCCTGGTGTCCGAGCTGACCTTCGCCATCGGCGTCAGCGAAGCCGAGGCCGAGCAGAAGCTGGACGACGCCCTCCCCTGATCCGCCGGAAGGGGGCAAACGCTCCGGCCGGGCCACGGTGTACGCTCCGCGGCCCGTGGAAGCCTGGGCGGTGGTCGTCGCCGGCGGCAGCGGCAATCGGTTCGGCGGCCCCAAGCAGTTCGCCGATCTCGGAGGCCGGCCGCTGGTGTCCTGGTCGCTGGCGACCGCCCGCCAGGTGTGCGCCGGCGTCGTCCTGGTAGTCCCCGCCGATGAAGCGTCGCATCCGGGCCGCGCCGCCCTCCGGTGGGACGCCGACCGGGTCGTGCCAGGTGGTGCCACCCGTTCACAGTCGGTCCGGGCCGGCCTGGCCGCGGTGCCCGCCTCGGCCCAGCTGGTTGCCGTGCACGACGCAGCCCGCCCGTTGGCCCGGCCCGCATTGTGGAAAGCGGTGCTCGACGCCGTGGCGGCCGGTGCGGACGGTGCCATCCCGGCGGCGGCGGTCACCGACACGGTCAAAGAGGTAGGGCCCGGCGGTCGTCTCGTCACCCTCGACCGGTCCCGCCTGGTGGTCGTCCAGACCCCGCAGGCGTTCCAAGCCGAGGTGCTGCGCCGGGCCCATCAGGCCGGCGCCGACGCTCCCGACGACGCCGCTCTGGTCGAAGCCGCCGGCGGCCGGGTGGTCCTGGTCGACGGGCCCGCCGACAACCTGAAGGTCACCTCTCCCCTCGACCTGGTCGTGGTCGCCGCCCTGGCCGCCGGCGCCGTCCCATGACCCCCCGCTCCATGACTCCCCGGGTGGGCCTGGGCTTCGATATCCACCCCTTCAGCGAAGACTCCGGTCGGGCCCTGGTGCTCGGGGGCGTCACGGTGGCCGGACCGGGATTGGCCGGACACAGCGACGCCGACGCCGTCGCTCACGCCATCTGTGACGCCCTCCTCGGCGCGGCCGGGCAGGGCGACATCGGCACCCATTTTCCCGACCATGATCCCGCCTACGCCGGGGCCAACAGCATGGAGCTGCTGGGCCGGGTGGTGGAATTGGTCTCGGCGCCATGGGAGATCGGCAACGTCGATGTGACCGTCGTCATCGAGGCTCCGAAGCTGGCGCCCTACCGGGCCGAGATGGAGCGGCGCCTGACCGCGGTGGTCGCCGCCCCGGTGAGCGTCAAGGCCAAACGGGCCGAGGCCCTGGGAGCCCTGGGTCGGCGCGAGGGGGTGGCCTGCTTCGCCGTGGCGCTGCTCACGCCGAGGTGACCCGGGCCCGGCCGGAGCCGCCGCGCCGGCGGGAACGCAGCCCCGCCAGCCTGGGGGGTGAACGGGTGGAGGGGCGCCAGGCTGTCCGCGAGCTGCTGAGAGCGGGGCGGCGCCGGGTGCAGCGCCTGACGGTGGCGGAGGACGCCGGTCTATCCGGGCCGCTGGAGGAGATCCTGGAGCTGGCCCGGGCGGCCGGCGTGGCGGTTCACCGGGCCGGACCGGCCCAGATCGACGCCCAGGCGGGTACGGACGCCGCTCAGGGGGTGATGGCGAGGGCCGATCCCCTCCTCGAAGCCAACCTGGACTCCCTCGCTAGAGCCGCCGCCGACGGCACCCCCCCGTTTCTGGTTGTGGTCGATGGGGTGACCGACCCCCGCAACCTGGGAGCCATCATGCGCAGCGCCGTCTCCGCCGGTGCGACGGGACTGGTCACCCGCCGGCACCGGGCGGTCGGGCTCACCCCGGCCGCCTTGAAGGCGGCCGCCGGGGCGGCCGAGTACCTGCCTGTCGCGACCGTCGCCGGCATACCGGCCGCCCTGGCCCGCCTGTCGGCCGCAGGCGTGTGGTCAGTCGCCCTCGAGGCCGGGGCGTCATCGCCGCTGTGGGATCTCCAGGTCGCCACCGAGCCCGTCGCCCTCGTGTTCGGCAGCGAGGGCCAGGGCCTGGGCCGCCTGGTGCGCCAGCGCTGCGATCTGACCGTCAGCATTCCGCTGGCCGGACCCCTCGACTCCCTCAACGTGGCCGCCGCGGCCGCCCTGGCCTGCTTCGAGGTCGCCCGCCGGCGAATGGCTGCCGTGCCTGGCCTGGCATCCGAACGGGGGTCACCGCCGGCCGGTCTGGCCGGGTCGCCTACCATCGCCCCCGGTGACCACAGCCCCCAATGAGGCCACAACCCCCGCCGAGATTCGTCAGTACCGCTTCGTGCGGCCGCCCGGCGCCACCAGCATCCTGTTGATCCGCCATGGTGAATCGGCCCCGGCCCGAGCGGACGTGCCGTTCGCCCTGGTCGACGGTCACGGCGACCCCGAGCTCGCCGAGGCCGGACGGGACCAGGCGGTCCAGGTGGCCGGGCGGCTGGCCGATGAGCCGATTGCCGCTATCTACGTGACCACCCTGCGACGAACCGCCGAGACCGCCGCACCCCTGGCCGCCCGGCTGGGCCTGATGCCAATGGTGGAGGCCGGGCTCAGAGAGGTGCACCTGGGCGAGTGGGAAGGCGGTCTGTTCCGTATCCGGGTGGTCGAGGAGCACCCGCTCGCCAAGCGGCTGTTCGCCGAGGAGCGCTGGGACGTGATCCCGGGAGCCGAACCCGCCGACCAGTTCGCGGCCCGGGTCCGCGACGCCCTGAAGCGCCTGGCGGCCCGGCATCCCGACCAGACGATTGCCGCCTTCACCCACGGCGGGGTGATCGGCCGGGCCCTGGCGGAGGCAACCGGGTCTCGACCTTTCGCCTTCTCCGGGGCGGACAACGGCTCCATCAGCCACCTGGTTCTCATGGAGGACCGCTGGGTGGTGCGGGCGTACAACGACACCGCCCATCTCCATCCCGGTTTCACCACCCGCGCCGAGCCGTTGACCTGACAGACAGGGGCACTTTCTGGAGAGCCCGAGGCCGGCTTCGAACCGGCGACCTGACGCTTACAAGGCGCCTGCTCTGGCCATCTGAGCTACTCGGGCGAGCGGTCGGGCCGTGACCCGGACTCTTCCGATTTCCGGTCGATACCGGAGGTCAGCCTAACGCTCGGCTCGGCCAGCAGACGACTGGACTGCGGTCGGCAAGCAACGCTATGCCTCTGTCCAACCGTTCGCTACGGAGAAGCCGGTTGGACCAAGACTCACGCCGCTGAGCGTCCGCCTGCAGAAAACCTACCAACGGTCACGTCCGCCGCGGCCCCGGCCACCCCCGCCAGACCGCTCCTGGGCCTCATTGACCCGGAGGGGCCGGCCGTCCAGGACGGTGCCGTCCAGTTGCCTGGCGGCGGTCTCGGCCGTCTCGGGATCGCCCATGGTGACGAACGCGAAACCGCGAGGTCGGCCGGTCTCGCGGTCTGTCGGCATGGCGACCTCCCGGACTTCACCGACCGCCGCAAACAGCGTCTCTACCGCCTCCGCGGTGGTACTGAACGAGAGGTTGCCGACGTAGAGCCTGTTGCTGACCATCCGGTCCTCCCGGGAAACGGCTAAGAATGCGGCCCACCGTACCAGGTAGGTCGCCCGCCCTCGGTATGTCATCGGTCCGGCCGCGGGCCCGGAGGCGGCGCGGCTCGGGGAAAGCTCCCGGCTACCACCCGTTCGGTGCCGGTGCCGGTGCCGGTGCTAGATGTCCAGAATGGCTTGCCCCGGCTTTCCATGGAGCGGCGAGCGTGGGACGGGCCGCCAGGTGGATGGCCTCAGCCGGAGAGGAGGTCGCAGGCCCCACGTTGAATCGTAGGGTGGCGAAGCTTCGACATGGCCCGGGCCTCGATCTGGCGGATCCGCTCCCGGGTCAGATGGAACACCTCGCCGACCTCGTCGAGGGTGCGGGGCTGGCCCCGGTCCAGGCCGAAGCGCAGCCGGAGGATCTGCCGCTCCCGCTCGTCCAGGCCGTCCAGCATTTTCGTGACCTCATCGCGCAACAACGCCACCGCAGCGGCATCGAATGGCGCGATGGCGGTCTGGTCTGCCACCAGGTCACCCAGCTCGGTGTTGCCGTCCTCGCCGAGCGGCTCGGACAGCGAGACCGGCTCGGCCGCATGGCGCAGGATGTCGGCAACCCTCTCGCTCGTCCACGGCCAGATCGGCAGCCAGCTCCGCAATGGTCGGGCGTCGGCTGAGCTGGCCTTCGAGACGGCTACGGGCCTTGATCACCTGCTTCAGCAAATCCCCGGCGTGTACCGGGAGGCGCATGGTGCGGCCGGTGTTGGCGATGCCGCGGGTGATGGCCTGGCGGATCCACCAGGTGGCATAGGTGGAAAACTTGAAGCCCTTGTGCCAGTCGAACTTCTCGACCGCATGGATGAGACCGAGATTGCCCTCCTGGACCAGGTCCAACAGCGGCAGCTCCGCGGCTTGATATTTCTTCGCGATCGAGACCACGAGCCGCAGGTTGGCGTTGACGAAGGTCTGGGTGGCGTCATCGCCGTCACGGACCAGGCGACGCAGCTCACGCTGGCGGGACGGGACTGACGGCCGTGGCGCCGGCCAGCTCACACCGGGCCTCACGGCCCCTCTCGATGTCTTGAGCCAGGCGGGCCTCGTCGGCCTTGCTGAGTAGCGAGTGTTTGCCGATGTCGTTCAGATAGAGGCGGACCGAATCCTCCTCCGGCGACGCCGCTCGCTTGTTGGGCACATTTCCTCGTCTCTTGCTGTCGAGGGATAAAGCGTTCGGCAAGTGCCCCCGGTCTGGCGCTCGGCTCCGGTACAGGTGATGAAGACGCTAGCTGGTCGTCTTGCGATCCCCGGCGAACAGCGAATGTCCGGCGCCTTGATCCCCCGACGCCATCGGGCCTGGCGCCCGCCTAAGCGGCAGCCCGGCGGCCCGGCGAGGCTCCGGGTCCGGCCAAAGCGGGACCCGACTCAGGCCCCCGGTGGTCAGCGAAAGCGGTCGACCAGCCCAGGACGAGACTCCCGGTGCCTCGTCGACACCCTGTCGTCAGATCTTTTGGACGTTGGCAGCCTGCAGGCCCTTAGGGCCCTTGCTGGTTTCGAATTTTACCTTCTGGCCCTCGCCGAGATTGCGCCGGCCGGCTGCCCGCGATGGCACTGAAGTGCACGAACACATCCGGACCGCCGTCATCCTGGGTGATGAACCCGAAGCCCTTGTCATCGTTGAACCACTTCACAGTGCCGGTTGCCATGGTGAGCCCATCCTTTCCTCGGCCCGTGTCGACCCGGGGATCACCCGGGTCACGGCCTGGCTCACTGGAGCCGGAGGGGAAAACACCCAATGCTGACGCCCTCACCCCCCAGCTACCGCATCTTCGGCCCCCTCTGTCCGTCGGCGCGAAACCGACTCGTCCGCTAGCGTCGTTGGTCTGACGTCTGCGGCTGGCAGTTCCCGCCCTCCGTGCGCTCAGGGCCAGTCCCCCCACGCATGGGGGCGAACTGCAAAGGAGCGACATGGCCCGCAACAGCAAGCCCGGTACCAAAAAGAAGCCAGTTCCAAAGCCGACCCCGGCCGATGGTAAGGGCCGGGTTCGCCGCGCCCGACGTAAGGTCTGCCAGTTTTGCGCGCCAGCATTCGGAGTGGGTGGACTACAAAGACATCAACATCGCTACGACGGTATATGAACGATCGAGGCCGAATCCGGGCCCGCGGCGCCACCGGTACCTGCCGTCAGCACCAGCGCAACGTCGCCATCGCCATCAAGACGGCGAGGGAGCTGGCCCTCCTCCCGTACGCTCTGCGCACCTTCGCCAGCGGCCCGGGCGAACGGCGCGGCGGACCACGAACCGGTCGTCCAGCCGGCCGGGAATCGGCGGAACAGGAAGCAGAAGCGACGCCCTTCGCCCAGCCGGACGATTTGTCCGAGGAGGCGCAGCCCGAACCGGCCGGGTTCGAGGAGACGGAGCCCCAACCCGCGTCCTGAGCAGGTTCACCTCGCTCGTCGACCAGGGCCGGGGGCCGCCGAGGCCAGGGCCCGGACGCCAGCGAAGCACGTTCTGCCGCGTCAGTGACCCTCGACCATCCAGGCCCGAAGCCGGTCGACAACGGCAAGTCGACGGACCCGATCCTCATCCGACAACGAGCTGTCCGCGTTCGACCTGGGCGGCCAGCCGATCCAGACGGGACGACTCTTCGCTGCGGACCCGGGTCTCGATCGCCGGCCGGCAACTGACGAACGGCGCGCTGAAAGGCTTGTTGGGCGTCAACCGCCCCGCCCAGACCAAGCTCGCGGCCGATGCCGACAAGGCGTGCCCGGTGCCTCGCAGCCGCAATACCTCGGTATCGGTCACGGCTGAACGGTCCGACATGGCGTCACCTCCTGAGCCCCGGATAGGACTCCATGGGCCATAACGGAGGGGAGGACACCCCGACCGTGCCCTGCAGCCTACCCTGCTCCCCTTCAACTGCCATTGCCGGAGAGTCCCGGGCGTCCCGGGCCACCTGTCGGTGAGCAGCCGCCACGGTGTGGTCGGGTGGGCGCCAATCGCGTTCGTCGTCTCGCCGCGGCGGGTTGTGACCGCTTGTGGGGATCACCGGCCGGTCACCGATAGCCGGTCACTGATAGTGGCAGTTTTTCGTCCCATCGACCGCGGCACGCCTCAGAGTTGGAGCCAGCCTGTCAGCTGATCGCTGGTCGTCATTGCCGCCGCGGTGCTACAGAACGGACCCGGTCAGAGTCCGGCGGCCCGGGTCAGCGGGCCAGAAGCAAACTTCCGTCCCGGTCGACCTGCCCCGCCCTGGTCGGCGCGGGGCACACGAAATCCCGTTGCAAAGCCGCCTGGTGTGGCGTCTCCGCGACCCGGCCGGCTGCCGTCACCAGCCGAGATGGCGAGAGCCGGCGATCACGGTGCTTGATCCGGCCGGGCCGGTGGTGGCAGGCTCGGTCGGGATGGCGCTCATCCGACCGCGACCGGGCCGTGCTCGAATTCGAGCAGACCTGGTGGACCCGCCCCGGCCCCAAGGAGGCGGCCATCAAGGCTCGCCTCGGGTTGTCGCCTGCCCGCTACCGGCAGGTGCTGGCCGCCCTGGTCGACTCCGACGAAGCCGAGGCGTTCGATCCGCTGGTCATCCGCCGGCTGCGCCGCCGCCGCGATCAGCAGCGCCGCACCCGCTATCGTCGGTCGCCCGGCCGGCGGAGGGCGAGCCAGATGACCCAGCCCGGCCGGCCCACCGTCAGTCCCGGCGGCATGCAGACCGGCAAGGCGGTCCTGGTGATCGTGGTGGTCGTGATCGTCGGGTGGGTGGTGCTCCGGCACGGCACGAGCTCCCCGCCACGCAGCCGCGCCTACCACGACGCACCCGTCTCGACGCACCACCGCGGCCGCCTTCGACGACGACCGTCCCCCTGGTGCGCCCCGGCCAACATCAAGCTGCAGGTGCTCAACGGCGTGCTTGACCGGAAGCCTGGCCGGCGAGTGGAGCGCCAAGCTGAAGGCCAACCCCGGCTACGACACCCTGGCCCCCCTCAACGCCACCGCCAAGGTCGCCCAGTCGGAGATCTACATCGTGACCCCGGGCTTCCAGCGCGAGGCCAATGCCCTGGCGGTCGCGGTCGGGTTGCCGGTGACCGCGGTCAACGTCACCGTCCCGCCGCCCGCGTCGGCGCCCATTCCGGCCGCGATCGCGACCGACCGCCAACCTGGTGCTGGTCATCGGCCCCGACCTGGCCGGCAGCGCCTGATCGCTCCGGGCAGGCGAGATCTGCCCGTCGAAGAGCGGCCGGCTGCGGCCGTGGCTGACGGCGCCGGCACGACGCCGGGGTATTCGTCGACTTCGACGGCACCCTGGCGTCCGATCGTCGAGATCCCCGACCAGGCCCGGGCCCTCCCCGGGTCGCGGCAGCTCCTGGCCCGGCTGGCGGCCCGCTACGCCCGGGTGGCGGTGATCTCCGGGCGGCCGGTCGCCTTCCTGGCCGAACAGCTCGGCGGCCGGCCGCCCGGGGCCGAGCTGGTGGGGCTGTACGGCCTCGAACGTCTGAGTCGCCGGTGCAGCTCCGGCCGCCAGACGCCGGCTGTGGCGCGGTGGCAGGCGGCGGTGGCGGCGGCCGCCGGCCGAGCCGAGGCGGAGGCCCCCGCCGGCGTCGCGGGTGGAGCCCAAGGGTCTGGCTGTCACCCTGCACTTCCGCCAGGCTCCCGAAGCCGCCGGCTGGGCCGCGGACTTCGCCGCCGCTGAAGCCGCCCGGTCCGGGCTGGAAGCCCATCCCGGCAAGATGTCGTGGGAGCTGCGACCGCCGGTGCCGACCGACAAGGGCACGGTGGTCACCGAGCTGGCCGCCGGCCTGGCGGCGGTCTGCTTCGTCGGCGACGACACGGGAGACCTGCCGGCCTTCGAGGCGTTGCGACGGCTCGGCCGTCTCCGGCGTCGCCACCCTGGCCGTGGCCGCGGCCGGACCGGAGACGCCGGACGAGGTGCTGGGCGCCGCCGACCTGGTCGTCGACGGGCCGCCGGGGGTCATGGCCCTGCTCGAGACCCTGGCCGGTGGGCCGCCGCCGGCCCGAGCGACCGGGCTAGCCAGGCCCGGTTCGGGCCGCGGCCCGCTGGTCGTCGAACCAGTCGAGGGGTGAGCGGGCGACCGACCACCTTGCGCAGGGCCTGCGGCCCGGACCGCCCGCTCCTCCGGGCTGAGGTCGAGGGCCGCACTCAGGGCCCGGGCCGTGCCGCTCACGTCGAAGGGGTTGACGCCGATGGCGTGACCCCGCAGCTCGTCCCAGGCGCCGGCCTGGTGGCTCAGGACCAGCACCCCGTCGCGCTCGTTGACGAGCGGGCCCTCCTTGGCCACCAGGTTGAGGCCGTCCCGGATCGGGTTCACCAGCAGCACGTCGGCCCGGCGCAGGGCCGCCACCGACTTGGGGTAGTTGTCCTCCGGGTCGAGCATGATCGGCGTCCAGTCCGCACCGGCCGGTTCGGCCGGGGCTGATCCCGCCCACTTGGCGTTGATGTGCTCGGCCAGCCCGATGATCTCCTGGCCGTAGGCCAGGTACTCCGCCAGCCCCAGCCGGGACGGGTACACCATCGCCGCGAAGACCATCCCGCCCCGCAGGTCGGGCCGGGTCTCGAGCAGCTCGTCGAAGGCCCAGAAGCCGCGGAGGACATTCTTCGACAGCTCGATCCGGTCGACCCGCACGATCAGCCGGCGGTCGCCGATCGCGGCGTTCAAGCTGGGCCAGCTCCTCCTCGCACGCCGCCGATGCCGCCACCGGCGCAGGTCGTCGACATCGGTGGCGGCCGGCGACACGAACGTGATCGGGCGTGGCCCAACCGCTCGCGGCAGCAGCCTCGAAGGCCTCGGCCCATCGGGCCGAATGAAACCCGCACGGCCCCCGCCGGCGAGCCCGGCCAGCAACTCGGACGCCACCGCGTCCGGCAGCGTCGCCAGCTCCGCGGGGAGCACCACGGCGTGTGCAGGAAGGCCGCGGTGCGCAGATCCGGGCGCCGGGCGGCCAGCATCGCCGGCACCAGCGCCAGCTGGTAGTCCTGCACCAGCACGGTGGCCCCGGGTGCGGCGGCCTCGGCGGCGGCGGCGGCGAACTGCTCGTTGACCGCCCGGAAGCGCGCCCACGCCGACCACCAGTACCGGTCGAACCGGGGCCGGCGGGGCAGGTCCCACAGGCCGTGCAGGCAGAACCACAGGGTCTGGTTGGCGATCACGTCGTAGTACGCCCGGTAGTCCTGCGGCTCGATCATCACGGCCTGCACCCGGAAGCCCTCGGCGTCGAAGAGCCCCCGGGCGGGCCGCCTCCTGGTCGTCGGGGCCCACTCCCGCCGCCACCCACAGGGCCCCGTCCCGCTCACCCCCGGCCCCAAGGTGACCACCAGCCCGCCACCGCCGCGCCGCGGCCGTCAGCAGCCCATCGCTGCGTCCGGCTGATGCTGAGCGGGCCCCGGTTGGAGAGCACCAGCAGTTCGTTGTCGCCGGCCATGCTGCGTACCGGGTCATTTGGGTGCTGGGTCATTTGGGTGCTGGGTCATTTGGGTGCTGGGTCATATTGGGTGCTGGGTTCATATTGAGCCGTGAGTCATGTTGGGCCCCGACAGTACCCAGAGCGGGGCCCGCCTCCTGTCCACCCGCGCCTGCGCCCGGTCAGTACGCCCGCGCTGGGCAACACTGTCGGTGATGCCGCACGTGGTCGCCGCCCCCGACAAATGGCGAGGGAGCGCCACCGCGACCGAGGTGGCCGGCGCCATCGGCCGCGCCGCCGCGGCGGCGGGCTGGACCGCCGACCCGGCGCCGGTCTCCGACGGCGGGCGAAGGCTTTGTCGGCGTGCTCGGCGGCCGGGCCCATCTGCACCGGGTCCACGGCCCGCTCGGCGAGCTGATCGACGCCGCCTGGTACCTGCTCGACGACGGGGTCACCGCCTCCGTCGAGATGGCGCTGGCGTCCGGGCTGGACCTGGTGGGCGGGCCCGAGCACAACGATCCGATCCGGGCCAGCACCGCCGGCACCGGCGAGCTGATCGCGGCGGCGGTCAAGGCCGGCGCCCGCCAGGTGCTGGTCGGCATGGGCGGTTCGGCGACCACCGACGGCGGGTGGGGGGCCCTGGAGGCCCTGGAGCCGCACAGCCGGCTGGCCGGGATCGACCTGCAGGTCGCCTGCGACGTCACGACCCGCTTCGTGGACGCGGCGGCCACCTTTTCCCCGCAAAAGGGAGCCTCGCCGGCCCAGGTCGAGCTGCTCACCCGCCGGCTCGAGCGGCTGGCCCAGCTCTACGAGGAGCGCTTCGGTGTCGACGTCCGGGCCCTCGAGGGGTCCGGGCGCGGCCGGCGGCCTGGCCGGCGGGCTGGCGGCGCTCGGGGCCACCCTGACCAGCGGCTTCGACCTGGTCGCCGACCGCATCGAGCTGGCCGAGCGGATCGAGGGCGCCGACCTGGTCATCACCGGCGAGGGGCTGCTCGACGAGGAGTCCTTCCACGGCAAGGCGGTCGGCGGGGTGGTGGCGCTGGCAGCCGAGGCCGGCGTGCCGGTCGTGATCCTGGCCGGCGACGCCGTCGGCGAGCACGCCGTGCCCTACCGGACCCTGGTCGGCTCGGTCGGGGAGGAGCGGGCCTGGGCCGATCCGCTCGGGGCCCTCGGCGAGCTGGTCGCCGAGGTGCTGGCCGAGCGCTGAACCGGGCCCTCACGCGCGTCTTGCGGTGGGCGGGCACCTCCGCCAGCGGGGGCCGCTCGACCAGCGTCACGGCGACCGGTCTCGGCGGCCGGGCGGACCAGGTGGGTCGTCCATCCGAAGGCGGCCGCGTTCGCCTCGCACAGCCCGGCCCGCACCAGCGCCAGCTGCAGGATGGCCAGGGCCTGGACGCCGAGCTCGGCGAGCGGCCGGTTGCGGTGGACCCGCTCGCCCAGGTCGCACTGGACCAGCCCGGCCGTCCCGAACCGCTCGGTGACGTCGATGAGCAGGCCCAGGTCGACGCCGTAGCCGCCGACGAACGGCACCGCCTCCAGCACGTCCCGGCGGGCCGCGCACTCACCGGCCAGCGGCTGGCGCAAGTCCGGCCAGATGCGGGAAAAAGACCGAGATCAGCGGCCGAGCCATCAGCTCGGTCACCCGGCCGCCTTCGCCGGGCCGGCCGTCGAGCGGGCGGTCGTAGAAGCCCTTGACAAAGGTGACGTCGTCTCGGGTGAGGAGCGGGCCGAGCAGGCCCAGCACGAAGCCGGGGTCGAAGTGGCTGGATGTCGGCGTCGCAGAACACGACCAGGTCGCCGGAGGTGACGTGCACGGCCCGCCACATGGCCTGGCCCTTGCCGTGCTCGGTGCCGTACTCGGGCAGGACCTCGGCGGCGGCCACCACCGTGGCCCCGGCGGCCTCGGCCACCGCGGCGGTGTCGTCGGTCGAGCCGTCGTCGATGACGACCAGCTCGTCGACGAGCGGGTCGGCGCACCATCAGCTCGCGGCGGATGGTCTCCACCGTGGCGCCGACGGTGGCCGCCTCGTTGCGGGCGGGCAGGCACACCGAGATGCGCCGGCCTCGCTTGGCCGCCACCAGCCGCGTCGCCGGGAAGTCCCGATAGTCGAAGGAGCGCAGCATGGCGGCGGTCATCCTGCCACGCCGGAGACCGGCCCGGCCTGTCGCCGGGCGCGAGAATCGACGTGCTCTGGCCGGCAGACCGCCGATAACATGTCGGCTCGACATCATCAAGAGCGGCTGAGGGACGGGCCCTGTGACGCCGCGGCAACCAGCGCCCTTCGGGGGCGCCAGGTGCCAATGCCCGGTTCGATGAGCCCAAGGAGGAATCAACTTGCCGTACGTGGAAGGTCTGCGCTGCCGGGAGTGCGCGCGCCCGTATCCAGCCGAGGCGCTGCATGTGTGCGAGTGGTGCTTCGGGCCCCTCGAGGTCGTCTACGACTACGACGCCATCCGGGCGGCCGTCAGCCGGGAGTCGATCGCGGCCGGCCCGCTGTCGATCTGGCGCTACGCCGACCTGCTGCCGGCGGCCGCCGAGGGCGCCGTCAGCCTGGGCGCCGGGTTCACGCCCGCTGGTGCGGGCCGACCGGCTGGCCGCCGAGCTCGGCCTCGGGCGAGCTGTGGATCAAGAACGACACCCTCAACCCGACCGGATCCTTCAAGGACCGGGTGGTGTCGGTGGCGCTCACCAAGGCCCAGGAGCTCGGCTTCAAGGTGGCGGCCTGCGCCTCGACCGGCAACCTGGCCAACTCGGTCGCCGCCCACGCCGCCCACGCCGGGCATGGAGTCGGTCGTGTTCATCCCCGCCGACCTCGAGGCCGGCAAGGTGGTGACCACCGCCGTGTTCGGCGGCCGGCTGATCGCGGTCGACGGCAACTACGACGACGTCAACCGGCTGTGCGCCGAGCTGGCCGGCGAGCACCCGTCGTGGGCGTTCGTCAACGTCAACGTCCGCACCTACTACGCCGAGGGGTCCAAGACGCTGGCCTTCGAGGTGGCCGAGCAGCTCGGCTGGCAGGCCCCCGACCACGTGGTGGTGCCGGTGGCGTCGGGCAGCCAGCTGACCAAGGTGGCCAAGGGCTTCAAGGAGCTGTACACCGTCGGCCTGCTCGACGAGGAGCCCCACGTGCGGGTCTCGGGCGCCCAGGCGGCCGGCTGCTCCCCGGTGGCGCAGGCCTTCGCAGCCGGCCGCGACGTGGTCAAGCCGGTGAAGCCGGACACCATCGCCAAGTCGCTGGCCATCGGCAACCCGGCCGACGGGCCCTACGCCCTGGACGCGGTGCGCGACTCGGGCGGTTCCTTCGGCTGCGGTCACCGACGAGGAGATCGTCGCCGGCATCCGGCTGCTGGCCCGCACCGAGGGCATCTTCGCCGAGACCGCCGGCGGGGTGACCATCGCCACCCTGGCCCAGCTGGCCGCCGCGGGCGTGGTCCGCCCCGACGAGCGGGTGGTCGCCTACGTGACCGGCAACGGGCTGAAGACCATCGAGGCGGTCGCCCCCTACTGCGGCCCGACCGCGACCATCGCCCCGACCCTGGACGCCTTCGCGGCCGCCGTCGACATCCCCGAGGTGCGCCTAGCCATGGCCGTGACCGTCCGGATCCCCACCCAGCTGCGCCCGCTCGCCGGCGGCAGCAGCGAAGTCTCCGCCGAGGGGGCCACCGTGGCCGAGGTGCTCAAGGCCCTCGAAGCGGCCCACCCCGGCTTCGCCGACCGGCTCTTCGACGACACCGGCCAGCTGCGCCGCTTCGTCAACGTGTTCGTCGCCGACGAGGACATCCGCTTCCTCGACGGCGTCGACACGCCGGTCCCCGACGGGCGCCACCCTCTCGATCGTCCCGGCCGTCGCCGGCGGCTGAAGCCGCTCGGCCCGGTGGGCCGGCTCCGATCGGCCGACCCGGCCAGGATTTTGCGGCCGCGGTTGCACTAACTCTCCGGAGGCGGTTAACTGTTAGCACTCGCGATGTGAGAGTGCTAACCGTGGTCCGCCCAATGGAGGGAACCAAAAACCGATGCCCAAGCTGATTGCCTTCGACGAGACCGCCCGGCGCGGCCTGGAGAGCGGGATGAACCAGCTCGCCGACGCCGTGCGCGTCACCCTCGGCCCCAAGGGCCGCAACGTGGTGCTGGAGAAGAAGTGGGGCGCCCCGACCATCACCAACGACGGGGTCTCCATCGCCAAGGAGATCGAGCTCGAGGACCCCTACGAGAAGATCGGGGCCGAGCTGGTCAAGGAAGTAGCCAAGAAGACCGACGACGTCGCCGGTGACGGCACCACCACCGCCACCGTGCTGGCCTGGGCCCTGGTCCGCGAGGGCCTGCGCAACGTGGCCGCCGGCGCCAACCCCATGTCCCTCAAGCGGGGCATCGAGGCCGCCGTCGAGGCGGCCGTCGGCTCCCTCAAGGACGCCTCCAGGGAGACCGAGACCAAGGAGCAGATCGCCCAGGTGGCGTCCATCTCCGCGGCCGACACCGAGATCGGCGACCTGATCTCCGAGGCCATCGACAAGGTCGGCAAGGACGGCGTCATCACCGTCGAGGAGTCGCAGACCTTCGGCATGGACCTCGAGCTGGTCGAGGGCATGCGCTTCGACAAGGGCTACATCGCCCCGTACTTCGCCACCGACCCCGAGCGGATGGAAGCCGTCCTCGAGGACCCCTACATCCTCTTCGTCGGCTCGAAGATCTCCGCCGTGCGCGACCTGCTGCCGCTGCTGGAGAAGGTCATGCAGTCCGGCCGGCCGCTGGTCGTCATCGCCGAGGACGTCGAGGGCGAGGCCCTGGCCACCCTGGTGGTCAACAAGATCCGCGGCACGTTCAAGAGCGTGGCCATCAAGGCCCCCGGCTTCGGCGAGCGCCGCAAGGCCATGCTCCAGGACATGGCCATCCTCACCGGCGGCCAGGTCGTCACCGAGGAGGTCGGCCTCAAGCTGGAGAACGCCACCCTCGACCTGCTCGGCCGGGCCCGCAAGGTCGTCGTGACCAAGGACGAGACCACCATCGTCGAGGGCGCCGGGTCGGACGCCGACATCAAGGGCCGGATCAACCAGATCAAGACCGAGATCGAGAACACCGACTCCGACTACGACCGGGAGAAGCTGCAGGAGCGCCTGGCCAAGCTGTCGGGCGGCGTGGCCGTGATCAAGGTCGGCGCGGCCACCGAGGTGGAGCTCAAGGAGAAGAAGCACCGCATCGAGGACGCCGTCTCGACCACCAAGGCCGCGGTCGAGGAAGGGCGTGGTCCCCGGCGGCGGCGTGGCCCTGCTGCGGGCCCAGACCGCGGTCGCCGACCGGGCCGAGAAGCTCGAAGGCGACGAGGCCACCGGTGCCCGCATCGTGGCCCGGGCCCTCGAGGAGCCGCTCAAGCAGATCGCCATCAACGCCGGCCTCGAGGGCGGCGTGGTCGTCGAGCGGGTCCGCAACCTCAAGGGGCGCCGAGGGCCTCAACGCCGCCACCGGCGAGTACGAGGACCTGTTCAAGGCCGGCGTCATCGACGCCGCCAAGGTCACCCGCTCGGCGCTGCAGAACGCGGCGTCGATCGCGGCCCTGTTCCTCACCACCGAGGCGGTCATCGTCGACAAGCCCGAGAAGGATGCCCCCGCCATGCCCGGCGGCGGCATGGACGACTTCTAGATCCAGCTCCTCTGCCTCGGCCGAAACGGTCTGCGGCACCCTGCGGGGTGCCGCAGCCGCGTCCGGGGACCGGCGCCGGCGGACCGTACACTCGGCACTGTATGAGCGAACCGCTGGCACCGTCGGTGGGCTGGGGGGTCCTGCACCTGTTCTGCAAGATCCGACCCGAGACGCGACCCGGCCGCCATCGTGGCCGCGGTCAAGGCGGCCGAGGGCGACGACCACCAGGTGGTCCCCTTCTCGGTGTTCGGCCACAAGGCCGACCTCGGGGTCATGGCCATCGGGCCGGACTGGGTCCGGCTGCGCCGGCTTCAGGCCGATGCTGCAGGCCGCCGGGCTGGAGGTGGTGTCCTCCTACGTGTCGCTGACCGAGCTGTCCGAGTACTCCCAGGGCCTGCCCGAGGAGCACCTGCAGGCCCGCCTGCTATCCCCGGCTGCCGCCGCGAGGGCAAGCGGGCCATCTGCTTCTACCCGATGTCGAAGCGCCGCGGCGAGGCCGGACAACTGGTACGCCCTCGACTTCGACGAGCGCAAGCGGCTCATGATCGACCACGGCAAGTCGGGCCGGCGCTTCGCCGGCCGCATCGTCCAGCTCATCACCGGCTCCACCGGCCTCGACGACTTCGAGTGGGGCGTGACCCTGTTCGGCGTCCACCCCGACGATCTCAAGGACACCGTCTACAGCCATGCGCTTCGACGAGGCGTCCACCCGCTTCGCGGAGTTCGGCCCGTTCTACGCCGGCATCGTCGGCCTCGATCGAGGACGTGGTCGCGCTGGTCGGGCTTTCCTGAGAATGGGACCAGTCACCGAAGGGTTGGGCACGTGACCGACCAGCTCTTCCTCCGCGACGCCTACCTGCGCCAGTTCGACGCCACCGTGACGGCGGTGGACGCCGGCAGCCGGCGGGTGGCGCTGGACCGCACCGCCTTCTACCCGACCGGCGGCGGTCAGCCCCACGACACGGGGACGCTGGCCGGATTGCCGGTGATCGACGTGGGAAAGGAAGGGACGTGGTGTGGCACACGCTTGGCGGTGCCTCCGCCCTGCCGGAGGTGGGGCATACTGTCGGCGGATCGACTGGACTGGGAACGCCGGCACCAGCTGATGCGCACCCACACCGCCCTGCACGTGCTGTGCGGGGTCATCTGGAACGCAATGGGGGACGCCCGTCACCGGCGGCAACATGGAGCCGCTGTCCGCCCGCATGGACTTCGAGTTCGACCCGCTGCCCGAGGGGTTCGGGGCCACGGTGGAGGAGCTGGTCAACCAGGAGCTGGCGGCCGCCCGACCCTGTCGCGGTCAGCTTCGTGCCTGCGGTCAGACGCCGTCCTTGACGACGATCTCATCCGCACCAAGGTCAACCTGGTGCCCGAGTCGGTGGCCGAGATCCGGGTGGTTGACATCGTCGGCCTCGACAAGCAGGCCGACGGCGGCACCCACGTGCAGCGCACCGACGAGGTCGGCCGCGTGGTGGTGGTGAAGACCGAGTCGAAGGGAAAGAGCAACAAGCGCATCCGGCTGCAGGTGGTGGACGCCTGATGAGCGCGTCGGACCCGGGAGAGCTGACCGCCCTTCGAGCGGTGCTGGCGAGGCGGGAACGGGTGGTGGTGGCCTTCAGCGGCGGGGTCGATTCGGCGCTGCTGGCGTGGACCGCCCACGACGTGCTCGGTCGCGACCGGGTGGTGGCGGTGACGGCGGTGTCGCCGTCGCTGGCGCCCTCCGAGCGGGCTGACTGCCGGCGGCTGGCCGAGTCGTGGGGCTTGCGCTGGGTCGAAGTTTCCAGCGACGAGGGGTCGCGGCCCGAGTACGTGGCCAACGGGCCCGACCGCTGCTACCACTGCAAGAGCGAGCTGATGGACCGCCTGGCGCCCATCGCCGCCGCCGAAGGCGCGGTGATCGCCCTCGGGGTCAACGTCGACGATCTGGCGGACCACCGGCCCGGTCAGCAGGCCGCCCGCGAGCGGGGCGCGGTATTCCCGCTGGTGGAGGCGGGCTTGACCAAGGAGCGGATCCGGCAGGCGGCCCGCGAGCTGGGCCTGGTGGTGTGGGACAAGCCCGCGGCCGCCTGTCTGGCTTCCCGGGTTCCGTACGGGACGCCGGTGACGTTCGGCACCCTGACCCAGGTGGCTGAGGCCGAGGAGGGCCTGCGCGCCCTCGGCTTCGCGAGCTGCGGGTGCGGCACTACGGGGACCTGGCCCGCCTGGAGTTCGGCCCGGACGACCTGGAGCGGGCGGTGGCGGGGCGCCACCAGGTCGTGGCGGCGGTGCGAGCCGCCGGGTACCGCTACGTGACGCTGGACCTGGAGGGCCTCCGCTCCGGCAACCTCAACGACGCCCTCCGCCCGGGGCGGGGGGCCGCGCCGACGTCTCCGGGCTGAGGTGCCCGGGTCGCTCGACGACTATGCCCGGTCGTTGGCCGACGCCATCGACGCCGCCCTGCCGGGCTGGGTGACCCGCTGCGTCGAGCGGGTCATGGCGGCCCAACCGGGCGGGATGACGCTCCGGACCAGGCAGGCCGCGGCCGCGGCCGGGGCCGAGGCCCAGACGTCCACCGGAGGCGCCATCCGGGCCCTGCTTGCGGCCGACATCGACGAGCAGCGCACCACCCCCCTGGCCCTCCTGCGCCAGGCGGTTCGTTATCCGACCGCAGTGCTGCGCGACGCCGGTGTCGCCCCGGTGCGCCGGGACGCGTTTGCCGAGCGCACCTTCCCGGACGACCTCTACGACCTGACCCCGGCCTCGCTGGCGGATATCGATCCGGGCCTGATCGATCCGGGCATCTCCTGGGGGGCGGCCAAGGCGTTCGAGCACAAGCGGCGTCACCGGTCTCCGGGCGGCCCGGAGTAGGGGGAGACGGCCGGCCCGCCCCGGCCGGCCGGAGCTGGGGGACGGCCGGCTCGCCCCGGCCGGCCGACCCGGTCGAGGGGGGCTGGCTCCGGTGGCGGTGGTGGCCTCGCCGGCGGGTGGCGGTGGTGGCCTCGCCGGCGGGTGGCGGTGGTGGCCTCGCCGGCGGGTGGCGGTGGTGGCCTCGCCGGCGTGCGGTGGCGCCGCTGCGTGGCCTCGCCGGCGTGCGTCGCCGGGTGGCCCCCGGCCCCGGGTGCCCCACCCACTTTTGGGACTTTTTCTCACCTTTGGGAACCCAGCCACGCAACACGTGGCTGGTGCACCAAAAGTGGCGGCACGGGACAAAAGTGGGGGACCCTGGGTCGACGGTCGACGGTCGACGGTCGACGGTGGCTGGGCCGATGGCCCGATGGCTACCGGCGCTTCCGGCCTCGCCGCTTCTTCGGCGCGGGCGGCAAGGCATTCAGGGCCTGCCCGGTGTTGCTCATGGGCTCGGTCGGCGGCTGCGTCCACCCCGGACCCGACACCGTGCGGGCCTCGAAGAACAGGCAGTCGTCCGGGCAGGCAAAAGGCTGCTCCTGATTGACCGATAACCGGCACCGCTGCCACGCCTCACCCGCGGGCGTGCTGCGATGCAAGTAGTGGCGGCAGTCGGTTCTCACGCCCACCAACCCATGGTGCCACGCTGACACGTGGTGGCGGCCGCGTCCGCCTTCGTCAACACTGCCCCGAAGCGGCCCTTACAGTCTCCGTGATGGGTGACCGTCTGCTGGTGATCGGAGGCGACGCGGCCGGCATGGCGGCCGCGGTACAGGTGCGGCGCCGCGCTCCGGAGACCGAGATCGTCGCCATCGAAGCCAGCCGGTGGACCAGCTACTCGGCGTGCGGCATCCCGTATGTCATCGGCGGCCTGATCGACCGCCTGGACGATCTGATCGTTCGCACCCCGGAGGAGTTCCGGGCCATGCGCATTGACATGCGAACCGAGCACGAGGTGACCGGCCTCGACCTGTCAACGCGCAAAGCGGAGGTGCACAACCGGGCCCACGGTCGCACGTTCCAGCTCGGGTTCGATCAGCTCCATCTCGCCACCGGGGCTCTGCCCTGGCGGCCCGACTTGCCGGGGCTCGATCTGCCCCACGTCCACGGGGTGCAGACCATGGGCGACGCCGAGGCGTTGCTCGCCGACATGAGGGCGGGGGGGGCGACCCCTCGTCGGGTGGTCGTGATCGGAAGCGGCTACATCGGGCTGGAGATGGCCGAGGCCTTTGTCCGACGGGGCGCGTCGGTGACCGTGCTGGAGGCAGGCGAGGAGGTCATGGGCTCCCTCGATCCCGACATGGGGGCCCAGGTGTCGAGGGCGATGCGAGCCATGGGCATCACCGTCCGCACGGGCGAGGCCGCCACCGGGGTTTCGGCTGAGGCCGTGCTCACCGAGGCGGGGGAGTATCCGGCCCAGCTGGTCGTGCTCGGTCTCGGGGTGGCGCCGAATTCGAGCCTGGCTGCCGGGGCGGGCCTCGAAACCGGGGTCCGCGGTGCCATCGTCGTCGACCGCCAGCAGCGAACGTCGGCGGCCGGGGTGTGGGCAGCCGGCGATTGTTGCCAGTCAAGCCACGTGGTTTCCGGCCGGCCCGTGTTCCAGGCCCTCGGTACGGTCGCCAACAAGCAGGGCCGGGTCGCCGGAATCAACATCAGCGGCGGTTACGCCACCTTCCCGGGCGTGGCAGGAACCGCGGTTACCCGCATCTGCAATCTCGAGATCGGCCGCACCGGCTTGTCGGAACGAGAAGCCACCGCGGCCGGATTCGGCTTCGTGACGGCCACGGTCTCGACGACGACCTTTGCCGGTTACCTGCCGAACGCCCCGGCCGTGACCGTGAAGCTGCTGGCCGAGAAGGGTCGCGGGCGTCTGCTCGGCGTGCAACTGGTTGGAGGGCAGGGCGCGGCCAAGCGGGTTGACGTGGTGGCCGCCCTGCTGGCCTTCGGCGCCACCGCCGAGGACCTGCTCGGCCTGGACCTGGGGTACGCGCCGCCGTTTTCCTCGGTGTGGGATCCGCTCCAGGTGGCGGCCCGCCAGGCTTTGAGCCTCCTGTCCTGACGGAGCGGGCGCGAGCGGTCCAGTCGACCAGCCGGTAGTGTCGAGTCGATGTCGGCTGATCGGCTCTCCGACCTGGACCTGGTCCGCTGGAGCGAGGCGCTCGCCGGCATCGCCCGCACCGGCCTGGCCTTTACCGACAGCCTGTATGAGCGGGAGCGCTTCGAGGAGATCCTCCGGGTGGCGGCCGACATCCGGGTCGCGGCCGACCACGACCAGGGTCGGTTCGATGCCGGCCAGGTGGTCGCAGGTTGGATGGCGAGCGTCGGCGAAGGGGTCGCGGGTTATGTCACCCCGAAGGTGGCCGTGGGCGCCATCGTGGGCAACGACCGGGGAGAGCTGCTTCTTATCCAGCGCGGCGATTCCGGGGTGTGGCTGTATCCGACCGGTTGGGCCGACGTGGGCTACTCGGCTGCCGAGGTGGTCGTCAAAGAGGTCGCCGAGGAGACCGGCATCGACGTCGAGCCGGTCCGCCTGATCGCCGTCCTCGACGGGCTTCGACTGGGAGCTCGCGGTCTCCCGTTCTACTCCCTGGTGTTCCACTGCCGGGCCGTGGGCGGCGAGTTGCGTCCCCATCCCCTCGAAGCCCGCGATGTCGGCTGGTTCGCCGAGGATGCCCTGCCGGAGCCGCTGGCGGGAGGGGGCCGCTGGCAGGACCTGGCCTTCAGCGCCATCCGGGGCGAATTGTTCGACGTGGTGTTCGACTACCCGCGTCCCTCCACCTGGCGGAGCTGAGTGCTGCCAGCCGGACGGGAGTAGCAGCCGGGTGGCCGAGACGCGCCCGACTGGCCTGGCCGCCTCGGCCCTGGCGAAGCTCGGAGCCCGCCGGCCCCGGTCTCTGGTCATCCGCTCGGCCGTCGAGCGGGTGGACAGGCAGACGTCGACGCGTTCATCGCCAGCCTCGGAGAGGACGCTCCCTTCGTCACCGCGCTCGACGCCGCCGTGGATGCCGAGATGGGTTCGATGCTGGCCCTCAGCTCGCTGAGCTCGCCCGCTGGCCCTCGACTACCTGGAGCGGCTGGCCCGGCCCATCCCGGCGCTGACTGCCCAGATCGGGGTCCAGATCGTCAGCTCGCGCCTACCTCGCCCATCTGGTCATCGAGCGAGATCCGGCCGCTTTCGGCGCCACCGACGTGCCCGGTGCTCGGCACCCTGCCGCCGCTGCGGCGGGGATCGCCGCCGCAGGACCTGCTGACCCGAGTCGTCAAGGCCACCCGGCGAACTTCGAGATGATCCGAGCCGTGTCCAGCCCCGGTGTGGAATGGGTTCGTGCGGAGCCTGACGCGCCGGGCCCACGACCAGGTCCCGAGTCCTGGCCCGATGCCGGACTGGTCGATCCGCGCAGTCGTCGACGGGTTGGCCCGGTTCGGCTGGGTTCTCCGGCAGGTCGACCTGCACTACGGGCTGGAGCCGGATCGGAGCTAGCGCCGCCCCGCCGGCGCCCGGTGGACCGGTCGGTCCGTTCGGCCTATCCGGCGGGCGCCCGAGCTGGCGCAACAGGTCGGCGACGATGGAGACGGCCCCGCCGGTTCGCTCCCACTCCTCGGCGATCGTCTCATGGTCAACCAGCCCGCACGCGTCCGGTTCGATGCCGAGGGCGGCGGTGGCCGCCGGGCCAGCGGCTGCGGTTCCAGGTCGTCGCCGTAGGCGGCGAAGACCTCGAGACCGTCCCAGAGCTCGTCGAGCGGCGCCGGGGGGTGGCCCCGGTGGCCAGCGCCAGGGCCGCGGCCGAGAACACCTCGTAGGTGCCGGTGCCGTCGGCCGCCGGTAGCGGGCGACGGGATGCAGGCGCCACTCCAGCGTCGATCCCGGCCGGGCCCGTCCTCGCGCAGCCATACCTGCGACCCGTTGACGTAGGCATCGACGGGCTCGCCGAAGCGGTCGTCCAGGGCGACGATCACCTCCGGGCGGGCGCGCCACACCGCGGCCGCCACCAGTCCGCCATCGGGCGCCGGCGCCTATCCCTGCCTGCGGTGGTCCCGCAGGAAGCGCTCCACCTCGGCCGCCAGCTCGTCGGCGCTTCCCGGCGGCAGCGCCTCAGCTTCACCCGTGGCCGGGCCTCGATCGAGGTCATCGCCGGCGGCGTTGGCCTCGAGGTCCTCGGCGTCCTCCAGCTGGGCCACGTAGGCCGCCGCGTCGTCGTCGTCGGCCACCCGCTCGCTGACCTGGCGTTCGTACTCACCGCCGCCGCCCGCAGTTCCACCGGGTCGACGGGCGTGCCGAGCAGCGCCGCCGACCGTTCCACCAGGGCCAGGGCGGCCTTGGGTGACGGGACCTGGTGGACGTAGTGGGGCACCGCCGCCCACAACGAGGCGGCCGGCAGGTCGGCCTGGCGCAAGGCGTCGACCAGCACGCCGACGATCCCGGTCGGGCCCTCGTAGGTCGAGTGTCGAGAATCCGACCCGGTGCGGCCAGGGCCTGGTCGCCGCTGGTGCCCGAGACGCGCACCGGGCGGGTGTGGGGAACGTCGGCGAGGAGGGCGCCGAGGACGACGACCAGCTCCGCCTTCATGGTCTCGACCACCGAGACCACCGCCTCACAAAATGTCCGCCAGCGCAGCTGCGGCTCGACGCCGCGCAGCAGCAGGATGTCGTGCTCCGCGGCCGGCACCTCGGCGGCCAGCACCTCGACGCGAGGCCACTCGATGGTGCGGCCGCCGCCTGAGGTCGGTCTGACGGTCGGGCCGGGTGACCGTGAAGTCGTAAAACTCCTCGGGGTCGATGGTGGCGCACTGGTGAGCCCGCCACTCCTGGGCGAGGTAGTCCAGCGCCAGGGTGGCGGCGTCGCCGGCGTCGTTCCAGCCCTCGAACGCGATGACGAACAGCGGCCGGCGGAGGGCGGGGTGATCCACCCAGTGGACGAGTTCCATCACTGCCAAGCTAGCGGCCTGTCCCCGGTCGGGCTGCCGCCTTTGCCTTTCCGGTCAGATCCGCCGGCGGGTCCGATCACCGGGGACCGGGGGGGATTCCCGGCTCCCCTCACCCCGGGCGGAAGCCGATTCTCAGCGGGCTCCCAGCCAGTTGTATCGCGGCGTCGAGGCCGCATTCAGCGGGCTCTCGGGTACCGATCCGTTAATGGTGGCATGACGTCTCGCTCCCTCCGTGATCTGCGCCTCCGCCGCAGCCGGACGGTTACCGGCGCGGTGGCCGCGGGCTCCCTGGCCGGGGTCGGTTTGTTCTCCGCCCTGGCCGCCCAGCCGCACCACACCAGTACCGCCTCGGTTCGTTCGTCCGAATCCAGCGTCAGCCTCACTTCCGGCACGACCTCGGGGACCTCCGCCACCACCACCGACAAGAACAGCAGCACCGGCAGCTCCACGTCCTCGACCTCTTCGGGCTCGTCGTCGGTCTCCAACTCCGGGAGTTCCACCAGCACCTCGGCGACAAGCGCCACCACCAGCACCACCCTGGAATCGCCGACCACCACCCCGACGGCGAGCTCCTCCACGACCGCGCACGCCACCTCGGGAGGTTCCTAGCCAATGCCGTATCACCAACACCGGGCGGCTCTCGCCCAGGAGGGATCCCGGTGATCGCGACCACCCTGACCCACTCCAAGGAGCTGTGGTACCTGATGCGGGCCAGCGGCCTGGTCGCCCTGGCCCTGTTGACCCTGAGCGTGCTGGGGGGGATTGTGAACGTTCGCCGCTGGGCCACTCCCCGCTGGCCCCGGGTCGTCACCGCCCTGGTGCACCGCAACGTGGCGCTGCTGGCGGTCGTCTTCCTCGCCGTCCACGTGGCCACGGCGGCGCTCGACTCGTATGTCGCCGTCGGGTGGCTGGCCGCGGTCGTGCCCTTCACATCCAGTTGGGATCGGCTCTGGGTCGCCGTCGGCACGGCCTCCGTCGACCTGATGGTCGCGGTCGTCGTCACCAGCCTGATCCGGGCTCGCCTCCCGTTCCGGGCCTGGAAGGCAGTCCACTGGCTCGCCTACGGGGCGTGGCCCCTGGCGATGCTCCACGGCCTCACCGCCGGAACCGACAGCGGCGCCGCCTGGGCTCGGGCGGTCTACGTGCTCGCCGGTCTGTCCGTCGCCGCTGCGGTGGCCTGGCGGCTCGCACCCCGGACCCGGCCGGGGCCGGGGACGGCACCGGTTCTGGTCCGGGTGCCTCAGGCCATGGCTCCAGCCCCGGTTCGAGTTGGCGCCGGAGGTGCCCGGTGAGCAGTTCCGTCGTCACGGTCACCCGCCCCGAGCCCCGCGGATCGCTGGCCCCGGCCCGCCCGGGGCGGACCCGGTCCATCGGTTGTTGCCCGCCAGCGGGGGGCCGTCATATCGGGACCATCTCAGCCGGCTCGGACCCCCTCCCGAGGTGGATGGCGGCTTCATCGACGAGGTGGCCGCGGCCGGGTTGCGCGGTCGGGGGGGCGCCGGTTTCCCGACCGCTCGCAAGCTGGCCGCCGTGGCCGAGCGCCGCGGCCCGGCGGTGCTCGTGGCCAACGGCACCGAAAGCGAACCGCTGTCGGCCAAAGACCGCGTCCTCCTGACGCACAACCCGCATCTGGTCCTCGATGGCGTGGCGGCCGCGGCCGCCGCCGTCGGGGCGGAAAGGGCCATCGTCGCGATTGAGCGATCGCAGCCTGCCACCGCCGGGGTTGTCCGTGCCGCCCTGGCCGAGCGTCCACCCGGCCCGACCAGGCTGGGAATGGAGGTGGTGCTCACCCCCAGCCGTTACGTGGCCGGGCAGGAGACCGCCCTGGTCTCCTGGATCAACGGCGGCGAGGCCCGGCCCAGGTTCGCAGCCCCGCCCTACGAAGCGGGGGTCGCCAAACGGCGGACCCTCGTCGACAACGTCGAGACCCTGGCCCATCTCGGCCTCATTGCCCGCTTCGGAGCCGACTGGTTCCGGCTGATCGGTCCTCCGGACGAGCCTGGCTCGATGCTGGCCACGCTGGCCGGCGGGGTGGCACACCCCGGCGTCTACGAGGTGCCGATCGGGGCCTCGCTGGGCGACCTGCTCGGCCCGAGCCGGGGCCGCTCCGGCGCAGGCCGTCCTGGTGGGAGGCTACTTCGGCACCTGGATGGCGGGAGGCAGGGCTGCCGACGCGCCGCTCTCCCGCCACGGGCTGGCCGGCTTCGGCGCCCGGCCAGGTTGCGGCCTGGTGGCGCCGCTGCCGGAGGGGGTCTGCGCCATGAGCGAAGTCGCTTCAGTGGCGCGCTGGTACGCGGCCAACAGCGCCGGCCAGTGCGGCGCCTGCATGTTCGGCCTCGCCGACATCGCCGGCGCCCTTCAAGGGATTCTCCAGGGCGACCGCGAGGCCGAGGTAGCCGCTCGCCGCTGGACCGAGATGGTGCGCGGTCGCGGCGCGTGCCAGTTTCCCGACGGTGCCGCGGCCTTCGTGGACTCCGCCCTCGACGTGTTCACCGACGAGCTGGCAGACCACCGCCGCGGGTGCTGCTGCCGGCCGTATCGGGGCTACCTCCCGGTTCCTGCCCCGGGCGGTTGGCGATGACCGCCTTCCGGCTGATCCTCGACCCCACCGCCTGCGATGGTCATGGGCTGTGTGCCGAGCTCTTTCCTGAAGGCGTCACCCGGGACGACTGGGGCTTCCCGATCGTGGCCGCATCCGAGGTGCCGGCCGGATCGCTGGCCGATGCCCGCCGCTGCGTATCCACCTGTCCCGCGCTGGCCTTGCGGCTCGTCCGCCAGGGCTGACCGGGCGAAGCGGGGGCAGCCATCCTGGGTCACTCGGTCAACCGGTCACAGTCCCTGGATCGGTAATCACCTCCGGGACCCGCCCCACCCCCGAGACCAATCGCCGAGGCCTTAGCCTGAGCCGCCGTGGCGCGCCGCCGGCTCCTCGTCGATCTGGCCCCGCTGCGCCATTCCCGCGACTTCCGCTTCCTGTTTTCCGGCCAGCTGGTCTCGACCGTAGGGACCCAGCTGACGGTGGTAGCCGTGCCCTATCAGGTGTACCGCCTGACCGGATCGTCACTCGACGTCGGCCTGGTGAGCCTGGCCCAGCTGGGCCCGCTCATGGTGTGCTCGCTCATCGGCGGGGCGGTGGCGGATGCCCACGACCGACGGCGGCTGCTGCTCGTAACCGAGCTGTTGCTGGCCGTCGTCAGCGCCGGATTGGCGATCAACGGGACCGGGCCGCGCCGGCGCTGTGGCCGCTGTTCGTGCTTCCGGCGGTGGCCGGCGGGCTGGCCGGCTTCGACCGGCCGGCGTTCAATTCGTCGATCCCGCGGATGGTTCCCGAGGGCGACCTGGCCCCGGCCTACGCCCTCTGGCAGGTGCAGCTGCAGGTGGGCATCGTGATCGGACCGGCCCTGGCCGGGTTGCTTCTGGCCGGTCCCGGCCTGGCCACGGTGTACTGGCTGGACGTCGGCAGCTTCGTGGTCTCGTTGCTGTCGGTGGTGGCCCTCCACCCCATGCCGCCCACGAGCAAGGCGATCCGGGCCGGCTGGCGATCGGTGGTCGAAGGGTTCCGGTACCTGCGGGGCCGGGAGGTCCTCCAGGGCGTCTACCTGCTCGACCTCAACGCCATGGTCTTCGGCATGCCCCGGGCGCTGTTTCCGGCCCTGGGCATCGGGTTCTTTCACGGGGGGGCCCGGGCCGTCGGGGCCCTGTATGCGGCCCCAGGGGCGGGTGCTCTGGTCGGAGCCCTCGCCACCGGTTGGGTCAACACCGTCCGGCGTCAAGGGCGGGCCGTGATCATTGCCGTGATCGTGTGGGGGGCGGCGATCGCCATGTTCGGCCTGGTGAATGCGCTGTGGGTCGCCCTGATTCTTCTGGCCGTCGCCGGCTGGGCCGACGTGGTTTCGGCGGTCTTCCGCAACACCATCCTCCAGATGGCGGTGCCGGACGAGCTGCGCGGGAGGCTGTCGGCCATCCAGATCGCCGTGGTCCAGGGCGGGCCGCGTCTCGGGGACCTGGAGGCGGGGGGCGTGGCGGAGGCGTTCGGGGCTTCTTTCTCGGTGGTTTCCGGCGGGGTGGCGTGCGTGGCGGGCGCCCTGCTGCTGGCGATTCTGTTGCCCGGGTTTCGCAATCAGGAGGCTCGCCGGCTGGTGGCAACGACGGACTGACCGGCTGGCGCCATTCCTGCGAATCGGCTCGGCCTGCGGCCGTCCCGGCGCGGCCTGCCGCCGTCGCGACTCGGCCCCGGTGGCGATCGGGCCGGCCGCGGGCCGGGTGGCCAGCGTGGCGGGACCAGGCGCCTGGCCCCTACAGTCCGCCATGGTGCTGACTATCGTTGCCGCTACCGAAACAACCCCGGAAATCGTCGAGGCGGTGGGCCGGCTGCTGCCGCTGCTGTCGAGTTCGCCGCCGCCCTCATTCGAGCAGGTCGCCGAGCTGGTCGACTCACCGGCAACCACCCTGTTCGTAGCCAGAGACGGGACAGATGGACCGATCGTGGGGATCCTGACGCTGGCGATGTTCCGGATCCCGTCTGGCGTGCGCGCCTGGATCGAGGACGTCATCGTGTCCGAGGAGGCTCGCGGCCAGGGCGGTGGCGAGGCCCTCAGCCGGGCGGCCGTTGCGGCCGCCCGGGCAGCCGGGGCGCGCACCGTCGATCTCACGTCCCGCCCGTCCCGGGCCGCGGCCAACCGTCTCTACGAGCGGATCGGCTTTGTTCGAAGGGAAACCAACGTGTACCGCTACGAGGTAGACGGGTGAGCCCAGATCGCCTGGCCGGCCGGGTGGCGCTGGTCACCGGTTCCAGCAGCGGTATCGGGGCGGCGGTCGCCCGGGCGCTGGCCGGGGCAGGGGCCCATGTCGTGGTCAACTCCCGGTCCTCGGTGGCCGAGGGCCAATCTTTGGCTGCGGAAATCGGCGGCAGCTACCGGCAGGCCGACGTTGCCGATCCGGAGGCGGCACGCGCCCTCGTCGCTGCCGTCGCAGCCGACCGCGGGCGCCTCGACATCCTGGTCAACAACGCCGGCGCCACCTACCTCATCCCCCACGCCGATCTCGAAGCGGCCACGCCCGAGATCTGGGCGGAGCTCTATGCCACCAACGTCATCGCCCCCTTCGTGCTGACGACCGCGGCCGTTCCCCATCTGCGGGCCGCCTCCGATGGTGGCGTGATCGTCAACATCGGATCGTTGGCCGGTCTGCGTCAGGCCGGGTCGTCGATCCCGTACGCAGCCAGCAAAGCGGCGCTGCACCATCAGACCCGGTTGCTGGCGGTTGTGCTCGGCCCTGACGTCAGGGTCAATGCTGTCGCCCCCGGGCTCACGGACACGCCCTGGACGTCCGGCTGGACCGATGCCAGGGCCATGGTCACCCAGCTCACCCCGATGCGTCAGGTGGTGAAACCCGATCGAGGTGGCCGAGCTGGTGCTGGCGCAGGTGCTCTCGTCTGTGGTGACCGGGGAGGTGTGGGTCGTCGACGGCGGGCTTCAGCTCATCCGCTGAGGCGGCGCCCCGGGGCCCCGCCCACCCCGCTCAACTATCCGGTCCGAGCTCCTCCACCTCGAGCAGGGTGAAGCCGTCGATGATGGTGCGCAGGACCTGCTGGGCCACCCGGGGATCCAGGCCCTCCTCCTTGGCGAGCCCGGCGATGCGCGCCAGCATCTCATCCTCCCGGCCCCTGTCCACCACCCCCATGTGATGGGCCCGCTTGTAACGCACCACGCCGGCGACGAGCCGGGCCCGCTCCGCCAGCAGGCCGACCATCCGCCGGTCCACGTCGTCAATCTGCTGCCGGATGGCCGCCAGGTCAGAGATGTCGCCTTCCACCCCGACATCTTGCCCGATCTGCCTGGCACCTGGCCCCACCTGCCTGGCATCTGGCCCCCTGCCCGGCATCTTGCCCTCCGTGCCCGACCTCTTTGCCGACCTGATAGCCGTTCTGGACCGCCCGGGCCCCGCGGGGCGAACTCCGGACGGGGAGGTAGCATGCCAACAAGACGACGAACCATTCCCATCATTCAGAGGGGGAGCAGTGGCTGACTCGATCACGGTGACGGACAACCGGAGCGGTGAGATCATCGAAATTCCGATCGTGGACGGCGGCGTCTCCGCGGAAGAACTGCGCAAGCTCTTGCCGGGGATCTGGTTCTACGACCCTGCCTTCATGTCTACGGCGCTGGCGTCGAGCGCCATCACGTATCTGGACGGCGACGCCGGCATCCTCCGCTATCGGGGGTATCCGATCGAGCAGCTGGCGGCCCAATCCACCTACCTGGAGGTGCTCGTATCTCCTCATTCACGGAGAGCTGCCCACCGCGGCCCAGCTGGATGCCTGGACCAACGAGATCCGCTACCACACCTATATCCACGAAAACTTCCGGAAGCGGTTCGTCGACGGATTCCACTATGACGCTCACCCCATGGGAATGCTCGTCTCTGCGATCGGCGCCCTCTCGACCTTCTATCCAGAGGCCAAGGAGATCGAAGACCCCGCCGTCCGCTACCAGCAGATCGTTCGCCTCATCGCCAAGACCCCCACCCTCGCCGCCCTGTGCCACCGATTCAGCGTGGGAATGCCGTTCGTCTACCCCGACAACTCGCTGAGCTTCGCCGAAAACTTCCTCTCCATGATGTGGAAGGTGGCGGAGCCCCGCTACGAGGCCGACCCGGTACTGGCCCGGGCGCTCGATGTGCTGTTCATCCTGCACGCCGACCACGAGCAGAACTGCGGCACCCTGGCCATGCGGACCGTGGGTTCCTCGCACGCCGATCCCTTCTCGGCCGCGGCCGCCGCCGCCGCCGCGCTGTACGGCCCCCGGCACGGGGGCGCCAACGAGGCCGTGCTGCGCATGCTTACCGAAATCGGCTCCATCGACAACGTCAAGGCGTTTATCGATGATGTCAAGGCGGGCAAGGGCAAGCTGCAGGGATTCGGTCACCGGGTGTACAAGAACTACGACCCCCGGGCCACCATCATCAAGCAGACGGCTGACGAGGTCTTCAGCGTCACAGGGAAGAACCCGCTTCTGGACATCGCCCTCAAGCTGGAAGAAGTCGCTCTCTCCGACGACTATTTCATTTCCCGGAAGCTCTACCCCAACGTGGACTTCTACTCGGGGCTGATCTACCAGGCCATGAACTTCCCGACCGAGATGTTCACCGTGCTGTTCGCCATCCCGAGGGTCTCGGGCTGGCTGGCCCACTGGCAGGAGCTGATCGAGCAGGACGCCAAGATCTACCGGCCCCGGCAGCTCTGGGTCGGCCACGAGGAGCGGTCCTACGTGCCGGTCGTCCGGCGCGTCGAGCTGGCCGGCGAGGCGGGCGAGCCCCGGCGGGTCATCGTTCCAGCGTCACCCGTAGCAGGCCTTCCTGCACCACCGAGACGGCCAGAACCCCGTCTCTGGTGTAGATGGTGGCGGTAGCCAGTCCCCTGGCCCCGGCGGCCGTGGGGCTGTACTGGTCGTAGAGCAACCACTCGTCGGCCCGGAACGGCCGATGGAACCACATGGCATGATCAAGGCTGGCCTGGGCGCCGTGCGTCCAGATCAGCCCGTGCGGCGACATGATTGTGTCGAGGAGGGTCAGGTCGCTGGCGTAGGCGACCAGGCAGGCGTGCAGCAGCGGTTCGTCGGGCAGCTTTCCGTCGGTTCGCATCCACATGAGGTGCCGGGGCTGGCGCGGCGCCGAGTCGGGGGTGGTGCGGATGGGCTCGCCGACATAGCGGACGTCAATCGGCCGCGGTCGGGTGTACCAGGCGCCGAGCTCGGCCGCGTGGGGCGCCATCGCTCGCGCCAGGTCGGCAGCGTTTCGGGGTCCGGGACATCGGGTACCTGTTGCTGGTGGCTTACGCCTTCCTCCGGGATGTGAAACGAAGCCGACAGATGGAAGATCGCCTCGCCTCGCTGTACGGCCGCGACCCGGCGAGTGGTAAAAGACTTCCCGTCCCTGATGCGGTCCACCTGGTAGAGAATCGGGATCTTCGGATCCCCGGGACGGAGAAAATAGGCGTGAAGGGAGTGCACCGGACGCCGGGCCCCGGTGCCATCGTCAACTGTCCGCCCCGCCGCGACCAGCGCCTGAGCCGCGACCTGCCCACCGAAGACGCGCAGCCTGTCCTCCGGCGGGCTGATGCCGCGGTAGAGGTCTACCTCCAGCGCTTCGAGATCGAGAAGGTCCAGGAGTTCGTCGAGGGCTGCGGTCACCCCTCCATCATGGCCTGCGCGCTGCGCGGCCCGCCATCCAGTAGCCTCCCTGACGTGGCGACGAGCCTTCTCGGACCTGTTGGAGAAGCTTCCGGGGCCCGGAGGGCCGCAAGCTCTATCGGTATTCGCTGGCGTCGGTAGTGGCGGTGGCGGTCAGCGTCAGTCTTGCTGGTGTTTTTCAACGGCGTGCTCGGCTCAGCGCCTGGATATCCAGCACCCTGGCTACGGCTATTGCGGCGGTACCCAACTACGAGATGAACCGCAAGTGGGCCTGGGGCAAGAGCGGCCGTAGCCACCTCTGGAAAGAAGTGGTGCCCTTCTGGGTGCTGGCGTTCATCGGCTGGGGCATTTCGACCATTTCGGTGCATGCCATGGAGGACTACGCCAAGCAGCACCATTTCACTCACCTGGCGTCTACGGCGTCTGTGACCATCGTCTACGTGGGCGCCTTCGGGGTGCTGTGGATCGCCAAGTTCATCATCTTCAACAAGGTGCTCTTCGTCCACCACCTGGAGGATCTGCCACCCGAGCTTGACGGTCGCTCCGGCGTCCGGCTCTAAGCCCGCCCGGTGGCCGTGGATCCGGCCGTCCTCGCTTATGCCCGGGCGGTCAAGGGATTCATGCCCGACGACGAGGGCCTGGCCCTGCACCGGGCCGGGTTGGCTGCTGCCCGCAGCCGCCTGGGTCCGCTGCTCGAGGTAGGCACCTATTGCGGCAAGTCGGCGGTGTATCTGGGCGCCGCCGCCCGGGAGGAGGGCAGCGTGCTCCTCACCATCGACCACCACCGGGGCTCAGAGGAAAACCAAGCTGGCTGGGAGCACCACGACCGCAGCGTGGTGGACCCTCGAACTGGGCGCATGGACACCCTGCCCTGGGCCCGGCAGGCGATCGAAACTGCCGGCCTGGAGGACTCGGTAGTGCTGGTGGTGGGGGGCTCCACCACCGTGGCTGCGATCTGGATGGCCCCCTGGCCCTGCTCTTCATCGACGGCGGCCACGGAGAGGACGTGGCCTGGACGGACTACCGATCGTGGGCTCCGAAGGTGGCGCGCCGGAGGCTGGATGGCCATCCACGACGTGTTTCCCGACCCGGCCGACGGCGGTCGGCCCACCGTATGAGCTGTATTGCGCCGCCCTCGACTCCGGCCAGTGGTTCGAGGAGGAAGCCCGGGGCTGGGGCAGCCTCCGGGTGTTGCGCCGCCACGCCCCGGCCTGAACCGGGGAGGCATTCCGGCCTACCTTCGGGTGCGGGCCCTCAGCTGGAACGGCCCAGCGCCACCCGGAGCCGGAGCAACCCCACCAGGGACCTGGGAATGCGGCGCAGGATCGGTGTCCGGGGCGGCCGCTGATCGGCCACGCTGATCGGCAGCTCACGGACGGCCAACCCGGCTCGCTCGGCCCGGATGATCAGCTCGGTATCAAAGATGTCCTCGCCGAACTCGCAGGCTTCCACCAGGGGCAATAGCGGGGCCCGCCGCAGGGCCTTGATCCCGTGGGTATCGCTTACGTGCAGCCCGAACCCGTGCCGCAACACGGCCGAGAACACCGCGGTCACCACCCGCCTGCCCACCGGGCGTTGATCCTGGGCGCCCGGGCCGCGCTTCGATCCGACCACGATGTCCACCTGGTCGGCGCGGCATGAGGCCAAACGCCTGGTCCAGGAACCCGAGATCGACGAAGTCGACGTCGAAGTTGACGACCACCGCACCGTCGGCAGCCAGGAACCCGGCCTTCAGGGCCCGTCCGTAGTCGGCGACCGGAGCCCGGATCACCGACACCTCGGGAAAGGTCCGAGCCAGCTGGTCTGCCTCCTCCGCGGTCGTATCGGACGACCCGTTTTCGGCCACGATGATCTCGAAGTCGAGGCCGCGATCGCGGAAGCCGGTCACCACCGACTTCACGGCCGGCTCCAGATAGCCGTGCTCGTTGTGGGCAGGCATGACGATCGAGATCATGGCCGGGCCATGCTAAAAGGTCGGCTGGGTCTTGTGGCTGCAGGATCCGGCTGGCGTCAGCTTGACCGGGCGCCCGCCTGCGACAACAGTCTGTACCTCATGACCGGGCCCGACTCCCTCCGGATTGCCCTGCTGGTCTACCGCGGCAATCCCCACTCCGGCGGTCAGGGCGTCTACACCCGGTATCTGTCACGGGAGCTGGTCAACCTGGGTCATCAGGTAACGGTGTTTGCCGGCCAGCCCTGGCCGGTCCTGGACGACGGGGTCGGCTACGTGCCCGTGCCCAGCCTGGACCTGTACCGCCAGCCCGACCCGTTCCGGATCCCCATGCCATGGGAGTTCAAGTCCCGGATCGACGTGGCTGAGTTCGCCCTCATGTGCACGGCCGGCTTCCCCGAGCCGCTGACGTTCAGCTGGCGGGTCCGGAGGGCCCTGGCGACCGCGTCGCGGGCAGTTCGACGTGGTGCACGACAACCAGACGTTCGGTCGGGGCCTCCTCGGGGTCATGGCCGATGGGTGGCCGCTCATGGGCACCTGCCACCATCCCATCACCGTTGACCGGACGCTCGATCTCGAGCACGCCGAGAACTGGCGCCGTCGGCTGACCCTGCGCCGCTGGTACGGATTCCTGGGCATGCAGAAAAAGGTGGCCCGTCAGGTCCCTCGCATCGTGACGGTGTCCACGTCGTCGAAGTGGGACATCGTCGAGCAATACGGCGTGGCCCCCCATCAGCTCGAGGTGGTCCCCATCGGCGCCGACCACACCCACTTCCGGCCTCATCCGGAGATTGCCCGGGTCCCGGGCCGGATCATGACGACGGCCAGCGCCGACGTCCCGTTCAAGGGCCTGCTGCCGCTGGTGGAGTCGATCGCCAAGCTGCGTACCGAGCACCCCGAGGCCCACCTGGTGGTGGTCGGCCGCCTCCGCTCGGAAAGCCCGGTAGCCGCCGCCATTGCCCGTCTCGGTCTCGCCGATGTGGTCACCTTCGAGTCCGGCGTCAGTGACGACCGCATGGTGGAGCTGTACGCCGAGGCCACGGTCGCCGTGGTGCCGTCCCTGTATGAGGGTTTCTCTCTGCCGGCGGTCGAGGCCATGGCCTGCGGCGTCCCCCTGGTGACGACGACCGGCGGGGCCTTGCCCGAGGTGGTCGGTGAGAGCGGCTCGACGGGTCTGCTGGTTGCCCCCGGTGATCCCGGCGCCCTGGCGGCCGCCATCGGCACCATCATGGACGAGCCCGAGCTGGCGGCCCGGCTGGCGGCCGCGGGCCGGCGCCGGGTGCTCGAGCGGTTCACCTGGCAGGCCTGTGCGATCGCCACGGCCGAGAGCTATCGGTGGACGATCGAGCGCTACCGCAGGGCCGGGCGCAACTTCCCGGTTCCGTGCTGACCGTTCGCTTCGAGCGGCTGGGCGTGCGGCCCGGCGACCGGCTGCTCGACCTCGGGGCTGGCGGGGGGCGACACGCCTTCGAGGCCATGCGCCGGGGGGCCCTCGTGACCGCCCTGGACGCCGACGCGGTGCCGATCAAGGACGTGGCCGGGATGATGGCGGCCCTGGGGGCGGAGGACGAGGCCGTTCGCCGGAGCGGGGGCGCGGGAGCGCCGATCGTTGGCGACGCCCTCCGGCTTCCTTTCTCCGATGGCGGGTTCGACCGGGTCATCGCGGCCGAGGTGCTCGAGCACATCCCTGATGACAACGGCGCCATGTCCGAGTTGGCCAGGGTGCTCCGTCCTGGCGGAACCCTGGCGGTCACCGTCCCCCGCTGGGGGCCAGAACTGCTCACCTGGGCCCTGTCCGACGACTACCACAACAAGCCCGGTGGCCACATCCGTATCTATCGCCGCCAGGTTCTCCGGACCCGTCTGCTGGCGGCCGGCCTCGAGCCCTACGCCTCCCACCATGCCCACGCCCTCCATACCCCGTACTGGTGGCTGAGGGCCATGGTGGGGGTGGACGACGACGCCCACCCCTGGGTGCGCGCCTATCACCGAATGCTGGTGTGGGACATCACCGCGGCCTCGCCGGTGACCAGGGTGCCGGACGCCCTGCTCAACCCGATCCTGGGCAAGAGCCTGGTCGTGTACCTGAGGAAGCAGGTATGACGGGACCGCTGACGCAGGCCGAGGTGGCCGCTACCGCCTTGTCCATCGCCGCGGTGCAGCTGCCGAACGGCATGATCCCGTGGTTTCCGGGCGGCCATGCCGACCCGTGGAACCACACCGAGGCGGCGATGGCGCTGGTCCTGGCGGGCCGGCGCCGGGAAGCCGAGCGCGCCTTCGAGTGGTTGGCTGCGGCGCAGCTCCCTGACGGCACCTGGTGCCGCTATCACCTGGCCGAAGGCGTCGAGGACCCCCGCCGCGACCCCAACGTCGGCGCCTACGTCGCCGCCGGAAGCTGGTGGCACTACCTCTGCACCGGCGATCTGGGTCTGCTGGAAGGCATGTGGCCGGTCATCGAGGCCGCGGTCGGTTTTGTCCTCCGCTTGCAACAGCCCGGGGGGGAGGTGCTGTGGTCAATGGACCCCGACGGCCATCTCGGCCGTTACGCCTTGCTCACCAGCACCTCGTCGATCCTCCACAGTCTGCGCTGCGCCGTGGCCGTGGCCGAGTCCCTGGGCGTGGAGCGACCCGAATGGGAGCTGGCCGCGGACCGCATGGTGGAGGCGATCGTGCACCGGCCGGGCTCCTTCGCGCCCAAGCGGCGATGGGCCATGGATTGGTACTACCCCGTCCTGTCGGGCGCCCTTTCCGGCGAGGCCGCCTGCGAGCGGCTCGACGCTCGCTGGTCCGAGTTCGTGCTGGAGGGCGTCGGCGTTCGTTGCGTCTCGGACCACTCGTGGGTGACCGCGGCGGAGACGGCCGAGTGCGTGATGGCACTCGACGCCATAGGCCGGCGGGACCAGGCGGTGGGGCTGCTCGACTGGACCCGTCACTTGCGCCACCACGACGGCAGCTACTGGACGGGTTGTGTTCACCCCGAGTGCGTGCGTTATCCGGGCGGAGAACGCAGCACCTACACCGCGGCCGCAGTCATGCTCGCCGATCACGCTCTCTATGGATTTGGGCCCAGCGCCGGTCTGTTTCGGGGCGAGACCCTGCCGGGAGTCGTCGACGTGTCGGTCATGCGGGAGCCCCTGCCGGAGCGATAGGCGGGGCCGGGCCGGCGTCCGGGCTTCTCGGCGCCTCGGACAGGTGGCGATCCACTCAAACCTGGGCGTACGCGTCTTGGGCGTGGTGGGGGCGGTTTTGGATAGCTGCGACGCCCGAAGCGCGAGTGCGCCCAGGTTGGGCGCTCGGGGGCTGGCCGGGGTGGGCCGCCCGCCCGCCGGTCTGGCCCGTGTATCGAGGGAGCACCGGCCAACTTGGGCGTAGTTCGGGTCTTGGGCGTGGTGGGGGCGGTTTTTCGATAGCTGCGACGCCCGAAGCGCGAGGTGCGCCCAGGTTGAGGGCGCTTGGGGCCGGCCCGGGCCGCCCGCCCGCCGGCCCGGCCCACGCTTCGCGCCCAGAATCGGCTAGACCACCTGGCTGCCGACCCGCCCGCGCACCAGGCGGGCCGCCCGGCGCCCCGAGATGATGCACGCCGGTATCCCCGATCCCCGGTATGAGGCCCCGGCCAGCGCCACGCTCGGAAGCCGCCCGGCGAGGGCCGCTTCGACCTCGTTGATGCGGTCGCCATGGCCCAGGAGATACTGGGGGAAGGCGTCGGGCCACCGCGAGACCCGGCTCTCCGCCGGCGAGAGCCCGGTCCCCAAGGCCGACTCCAGCTCGGCCAGCAGGCGCTCGGTCAAGGTGGCGTCGTCGAGATCGAGGAGGCGCTGATCGCCGTAGCGCCCCACCGACATGCGGACCACGGCCTGCCCGGGATCCGCCCAGTGGGGCCACTTGCTGGACGCAAACGAGCAAGCGGTCATGAGACGACCGGCTCCCGCCGGCACCAGGAATCCATTCACGCCGGGGGGGAAGCGGGCCCCGGCGACCGCCAGCGTGACCACCGCCACCGAGGCGGTCGGAATGCCCGCCAGCGTTGGCCCGTCGATCGCCGATGCCAGCAAGGCGGCCGCGGTGCCGGCCCGGGTGGCGATTACGGCGGCGTCGAAGGGGTCGGTCTCCGGGGTGACGACCACCCCGCCCCCGGCGCCGTCGCGCACCTCCGTCACCGCCGAGGTGACGAAGCGGGTCCCTGCCGTCGCCAGCGCCTCGACCAGGACCTCGACCAGCCGGCCCATGCCGCGGCGCGGCGTAAGGAACACAGGCTGCTCCGGACCAGCCGGAGGAGCCGGCCGCTCGGGGGCGTTCCGCAGTCCCAGCAGCAGGCTCCGCGACCGCTCGGCCGTCGCCACCAGCTGCGGAACCACCTCCAGGGCGGCGAGGTCGCGGGTCGACCCGGCATGAATCCCGCCTACCAGTGGGTCCACCAGCCGGTCAGCAACCTCCGGGCCGAACCGATCGGCAACCAGCTCCCGAACGGTCAGGGTCGCAGGCGGGCGGCTCCGGGGCAGGAGCAGGTCCAGCGCGGCTCGGCCTACTCCCGTGGGGGAAAGGATCCCGCTGGTGATCAGGGGCCGCAGCTGACGGGGAACCCCGAGGACGAGGCCCTCTGGCAGAGGGCGCAGGCGGCCGTTCCACCAGAGCATCGACCGACCGGCTGCCGGCGCCACCAGTTCATCGCTGATCCCCAGCTGGCGGCAGAGCTGTACCGCGTCGGGCACACGGGTAAGAAAGGCGTCGGGTCCTTCGTCAACCAGGTGCCCGGCGAACTCGGTGGTCCGGATGCAGCCGCCCAGGCGACCCGGCTCGAAGACGGTGACCTCGACGGGAACGGTTCCGCTTCCGGCTGCGTCCGTTGGCCGTACCAGCTCCCAGGCCGCGGCCAGCCCGGCGATCCCTCCCCCGACGATCGCCACCCTCACCGCTCCGGCCTCCATGAGTGACACAGCTCAACCAGACGGGTGAGGACGTCCGGATCGGACTGGGGGAGCACGCCATGACCGAGGTTGAAAATGTGGCCCCGACCGCCACCCTCGGCCAGGATTTCCTCGGCCCTGGGCCGAACCGCCTCCCACCCCGCCAGCACGACCGCGGGGTCCAGGTTGCCCTGCACGGCGGTGGCGGTGGCGGACCCCACCCGCCGGCGGGCCTCGGCCAGCGGCACCCTCCAGTCGACGCCGATCACCTCGGCCCCGGCCTCTTGCATGAGCCCGAGCAGCTCGCCCGTCCCGACCCCGAAGTGGATACGGGGCACCCCCAGGTCAGCCAGGCCTCCCAGCACCTTGGCGCTGGCTGGCAGCACGTAGCGGCGGTAGTCGCCCGGGTTGAGGGTCCCGACCCAGCTGTCAAAGAGCTGAATCGCCTGGGCTCCCGCCTCCACCTGGGCGCGCAGCGATGCCAGCGCCATGTCGGCCAGCCGGTCCATGAGCTCGGCCCACAGGCCCGGATCGGAATACATGAGCGCCTTGGTCTTGGCGTGATCGCGGGACGCGCCCCCTTCGATGAGGTAGCTGGCCAGGGTGAACGGGGCGCCGGCAAAGCCGATCAGGGGAACCGTCAGCTCGCGGCGCAGGATGCGGACGGTGTCGAGCACGTAGGGGATGTCCTCTTCGGGCTCGAGCGGGCGGAGCCGGTTCAGATCAGCGGCGCTGGCAAACGGCCGTTCCGCCACCGGCCCGACGCCGGGGTGGATCTCGATCCCGAATCCGATGGCCGCCACGGGGACCACGATGTCCGAGAAGAGGATGGCGGCGTCAACGCCGTAGCGGCGCACCGGCTGGAGCGTCAGTTCGGCCGCCATCTCGGGCGTCCGCAGCGACTCGAGGATGCTGGTGTCGCCGCGGGCCTGCCGGTACTCCGGCAACGCTCGGCCGGCCTGGCGCATGAACCACACCGGGGTGTGCCGGACCGGCTCGGCCCGGCAGGCGGCCAGGAACGGGCTGATCTCCGGCTGGTTCATGTCGCGGTCATCACTGATGTCCCCGGCGTGCGGGGCAGCGGGCAGCCGCGAAGTTGGCGGCCGAGGTCAACGCCGCCAGGGCGGTTCGCAGCGCCGACCCGACCAGGGTCCCGGAGACGTGCAGTGGAGTGGTGACGACCTTCGTCACGACCGTCCCGTCGTCGGGGCCGCCGAGCGCCGTGGCCAGGGCGGCGGTGTCCAGCGGCCCGTTAACGATGAAGACTTCCCGGGCCCGGCCGTGTTCGACCCCAGCCCGGCAGGCCTCCACGTTGCAGCCCGCGGCCGCCAACCAGGCCGCGGTGGCATGCAACAATCCCATTCCATCGGGAGCTTCGACGGTTACGACCGACCGGCCCAGCTCTTGTGGTTGGGCTTCGACGGTGACCGGACGCCGGGGTTCGAATGCCACCGCACCTGTTGCCCGGCTCTTCAGGTTTTCCCGCAAAGCCCGACCCAGCTCCGTCCAGGCTGCCGCCGCCGGATCCCTCCCGCCATTGGCCACGAACGTGAGTCGCTGCAGAGCCAGGCGGCTGCGGGGCAGGACGGCGACCGCGGCGTCGACGATCGACAACCCGGCCCGGGCCAGAGCCGCGCTGCTGGCGGCCAGAAGACCGGGTCGATCCTGCGTCACCACCGTGACCCGCCACTGTCGAGGGTGGTCAGTGGCGTTGACGACGGCACGCACCTCATCCCGGCCGAGCGGCGGGTGACACAGCACCAGCTCCCCGGCGACGAGCTCGTCCGGCGCCCCGAGTAGCCACAGCGTGTTGGTATCCGCCAGCACCTCGTCCACCAGCTCCGGCGGGAGGCTGGTGGGCTCCAGCAGCTCACGCAGGGCGGTGACAGAGGCCACGGCGAATCGTATCCCGCCCGTATGGCCCTCCTGCCCGGCGTGACGGCTTGCGCAATGTCGCCGGAGCGCGCAAAGTGGAGATTCCCCATATGACCCACCCGGACGTTGCGGCCGAGCAGGCCCACGTGGACCTTGCCTACTCCCGGCTGGCGGCGATGCGCGCCGCCGCGGCAGCCAGGCTCCAGGACGCCTTCGGGGAGCGAGGCGGCACCTTCCAGGCCGTCACGGAGCGGGATATCCGGGTGCGCAACAGCCTGACCCGGCTGGAGCAGCTTGAGCTGGGGCGGGAATCGCTCGTGTTCGGCCGGATCGACCGCAAACCGGCCGACGCGCCGCCGACCAATGGCGCCGAGCCGGGGACCGAGCCGTTCCATATCGGCCGTCTGGCCGTTTCCGACCAGGACCAGGAGCCGTTGGTGGTCGACTGGCGGGCGCCGATTGCCGAACCCTTTTACCGCGCCACCGGCGCCCACCCCATGGGCCTGGTCCGCCGCCGGCACTTCCTCACCGAAGGCCAGAAGGTGCTCGACCTCGAGGACGAGTTCTTCGACGCCGAGGGCGGTGAACCCGGAGCCGGGCTCGGCCTGTCCGGTCCCCAGGTCCTTCTCGCCACCCTCGAGCGATCCCGCACCGGCCGCATGCGGGACATCGTGGCCACTGTCCAGCGGGAGCAGGACGAGATCATCCGGGGACCCCTCCCGGGCATCCTGGTTGTCCAGGGCGGTCCGGGGACGGGGAAGACCGCGGTGGCCCTCCACCGGGCGGCCTATCTCCTGTACACGCACCGGTTTCCACTCGAGAGCCAGGGCGTCCTCGTCGTCGGTCCGAACCCCACCTTCGTCCGTTACATCGAGCATGTGTTGCCGTCGCTCGACGAGAGCGGGGTGGAGCTTTCCACGGTCAGCGGCCTGTTTTCGGGCTTGCGCCCCACCGGCCGGGAGGACGAGGAGACCGATCGCCTCAAAGGGGACGTCCGCATGGCCCGTGTCGTAGCGGCGGCCATCTCGGACCGCCAGCGGCCCATCCGCCGGACCGTAGAGATCCCTTTCGGCGCCCGCCTCCTGCGGCTCACCCCGCAGCTCTCCGCCCAGGTGGTCGCGGCAGCCAAGCGGCGCGCCGGCACCCACAACTCCCGCCGGCGCACCGTCGAGGCCTTGCTCTGGCGGGCGCTCCTTGCTCAGGTTCCGCCCGACGACCCCGGTTCGGTCGAGGGAGGCGACGGGGCCGAGCCGTTGACGGCCGACGTTCTCGGGCGTCAGCTGCGCCGCCTGCCCGAAATGGCGGCGGTCCTGGACCGCATGTGGCCGATCCTCACCCCGCAGCAGCTCCTGCATGATCTGTTCGGCGCCCCGCCCCTGATCGAGCTGGCCGCGGGCCGGTTTCTGGAACCCGCCGAGCGGCGGCTCCTGCCGCGGCCCCGGCTGAGTTCTGTCGACGAGGTCCGCTGGACCGACGCGGACATCCCCCTGCTCGACGAGGCCCGGGCCCTGCTGGGTCCGCCCCGGCGCCGGCCCGGCCCCGATGCCGAGCTCACCCCCCGCTCGTTCGGGCACGTGGTCGTCGACGAGGCCCAGGACCTCTCGCCCATGCAGCTGCGCATGGTGGCGCGCCGCTCCCTGTCCGGATCGATGACGGTCGTCGGCGACATCGCCCAGGCCACCGGTACCTGGGTGCCCGGGTCCTGGTCCCAGGTGGTTGAACACCTACCCGCCCGCCGGGGCTGGCGGCTCGTCGAGCTGACGATCAACTACCGGACCCCCGGGGAGATCATGGAAATGGCCGGACGGATCCTCGATCAGGTGGCCCCCGGGGTTCGGCCTCCCGACGCCGTTCGCCGCAGCGGCCGGCCCCCGCGGATCATCAGAGCCGACCTTTCGGCCGGCTCGTTCCCGGGTGATGCCTTGAGCGCGGCGACAGCTCAGGCCGTGAGGAGCGAGCTCCACGACGTTCCTCCGGGCGCGGACGGGACCCTGGCCATCATCGTGCCCCCGACTCTGCTCGGACCGGTGGCGGCCGCGCTCAGCACCGCCGGCATCCAGTTCGGCCGGGTCGGCGACCGGGCCCTCGACGAGCGCGTCACCCTGCTGACCATCGACGACGCCAAAGGACTCGAGTTCGACGCGGTCACGGTGGTCGAGCCGATCCGGATCGCCCAGGAGACTCCCCAGGGACTCCGGGCCCTCTACGTCGCCTTCACCCGGGCCACCCAGACGCTGTCAATCGTTCATGCCGACGCCTTGCCTGCTCCGGTCGCGGCTGCCTTGCAGACCTCCGCCTGACGCCCCACCCCTGGCGGGCCGGCTCCGCTGGCCCCGTACACTTGGGCCTTCATGGCCCTCGACGACGCCACCCGAGCCAGCCTCGTCCAGCTGGTCCGCAGCCACGGCTACGAGTACCGCGATCCTCCGTTTCAGCTCACCTCCGGGGGCTGGAGCCACGACTATGTGGACGGCAAGCACGCCATCGCCACCGGCCCGGCCCTCGGCCTGGCCAGCCAGGGTGTCATCGACGTGGTGGAGAGGCCCTTCGACGTGGTGGGCGGGCCGACCATGGGGGCTGACGCCCTTTCCCATGGAGTTGCGCTCCTCGCAGGCGGGTCCTGGTTTTCGGTGCGCAAAGAGCCCAAGGGACACGGGCGGGGGGCCTGGGTCGAGGGCGCCCGCCTGGAACCCGGACAGATCGCGGTGGTTCTGGATGACGTGGTGTCGACCGGCGCGTCCCTGCTGAAGGCAGTGGACCGGATCCGTGAACTGGGCGTCGAGGTGGTGGCCGCCACCGCCCTGCTTGACCGCAGTCCGTCGGTCGCGCCCCGTTTCGCCGCCGCCGGGATCGCCTGGCTCCCCCTGCTGACCTGGGCGGACATCGGCATCGAGCCGCTTTGAGCGGTTCCGGGTCCGACCAGGCCCTCGACGAGTCCGACCTTCAGGCCGACCCCATCCGGCAATTCCAGCAGTGGTTTGACGAAGCCAGGGTGGCGGGGGAGCCGGAGCCGGAGGCCATGGCGCTGGCCACGGCCACGCCCGACGGGGAACCTTCCAATCGCTTCGTGCTGCTCAAGAGCGTTGACCAGCGGGGCTTCGTGTTCTATACCAACAGCCGCAGCAGGAAGGGTCGTGAGATCGCCGTCAACCCCAGGGCCGCCCTGGTGTTCCGGTGGTGGCTGGTGCAGCGCCAGGTCCGGGTGTCGGGGGCCGTTGAGGCCGTTGAGCCCTCCGAGTCCGATGCCTACTTCAAGAGCCGCCCGCTCGGAGCCCAGCTGGGCGCCTGGGCGTCGGCCCAGAGTGAGCCGCTGACGGGCCGGGCCATGCTTGAGCAGCAGCTGGCCGCCGTGACCCGGCGTTTCGCCGGCCGGGAGGTGCCCCGCCCGCCATGGTGGGGAGGCTTTCGGGTTCGCCCCAGCGAGGTCGAGTTCTGGCAGGGCCAGCCGGACCGGCTCCACGACCGGCTGTGCTACCGGCTGGTGGGCGGCCGCTGGCGCATTCAGCGGCTCAGCCCCTGACGATCCCCGGCTTTCCGGGACCCGCCCTGACTTTCACCGGCCGGCCCTGACTGTCCCTGCCCGTCCGGCGCAGACCGGGAGGCGGCAGAATGTCCTCATGTCCGACACCGACGCCCCTCTCGAGGTAGATCTGGTGCAGTTCGAGGCGGCCCACGGGGCCGGGGCCGTGGTCCTCGACGTGCGCCATCCCGACGAATACCGGTCGGCTCACGTCCCTGGTGCGGTGCTCATCCCGCTGGACGAACTGGCCGCCCGCCAGGACGAGATTCCCGAGGCCGACCCTCTCTACGTCATCTGCGCCGTCGGCGGTCGTAGCCTGACGGCGGCCCGGGCTCTGGTCGGCGCCGGTTACCAGGCCGTGTCGGTCGCGGGTGGCACTAACGGCTGGATCGAGCGAGGCGGTGAGGTGGTGACCGGGGACGAACCGGGCTGACCAGACCGAACCGGCCGGCGGCGCGATTGCCTCCCCGCCCGACGCCCGTCTCTCTAGCGCCGCTCCAGGGTCCGTTCGATGCGGTCCAGGCCCCGAGCCAGGCCGGCCAGCCCCTCCGGACCGGCCGAGCCGTTCACGGGGTCGATGAGGTAGCGACGCACCCCGCCGACGTGGAGAGGGGCCGCCTGTTCGAGCCGCGCCGAACCCGGCTGGCGTCAGCACCGCCATCGCACCGCGGCCGTCGTCGTCACAGGGCTGGCGGGTTACCAGGCCCTCATGCACCAGCCCGTCGACCCGGCGGGTCAGACCGCTCCGAGAGAGCAGCAGGCGGCTCGCCAATTCCGACATCCGGAGCGCGCCGGCGGGCGCCTCGGACAGATGGACCAGCACCTCGTATTCGCCCAGGGTCAACCCGGCACCGCTGCGCAGTTCCTGGTCCAGGCGCTCCTTCAACCTGCACTCGACGGTCAAGAGCTGGCGCCATACCCGTTGCTCGGTATCAGTCAGCCATGCCGCGGACTCGGTGACCACAACGGTCGAGCGTACCGCTGTTATCGTTACAACCAGTTGCACTTGCAAGCAGTTGCCATGATTCCCCTTCCCGTAGGGGCCCTGATCAGGTATTATGAGATACCTGACGCGCGCGGCTGGAGGTCACTGACCCCGGACGCCGGCACCCGCCAGAAGCATCTGTCCGGGTACATCGAGAGACGAGGACGAGTGCCCAACAACCACGCCGCTCAGCCCGAAGAGGACTTGGTTCGCCTCTATCTGAACGACATCGGCAAGCATGCTCTGCTTACCAAGGACGATGAAGCCCGACTGGCTCAGGCCATCGAGGCGGGTCGGGAGGCACGAGTCGAGTTCGCGGCGGCGAAGGGACTCAGCCCCTCTCGAAAGCGGGAGCTGCGCCGGCAGATCCGTGACGGGGATGAAGCCGCCGAGACCTTCGTGAAGGCCAACCTGCGCCTGGTCGTGTCGATCGCCAAAAAATACCAGGCCGCTGAGCTGCCGCTCCTCGACCTGGTCCAGGAAGGCAACCTGGGCCTGATGCACGCGGTCGAGAAGTTCGACTGGCGCAAAGGCTTCAAGTTTTCGACCTACGCCACCTGGTGGATCCGCCAGGCGATCACCCGGGGCATCGCCAACACCGGGCGGACGGTGCGGCTGCCGGTTCATGCCGGGGACCTGCTGACCCGGGTGACCAAGGCTCGGGGCCGGCTCGAGGGGCAGCTGGGCCGCCGCCCCACCGTGGCCGAGCTGGCCGCCGATCTCGAGCTCGAGGAGGAAAAGGTCACCGAGATCCTGCGGCATGCGGCCGAGCCCTTGTCGCTCTCCGAGCCCCTCCGCGAGGACGGCGACGCCGAGCTGGGTGACGTTGTCGAGGACCGCTCGGCCGTTTCCCCGTTCGATGCCGCCGCCGCAGCCCTGCTCTCGGGCGAGGTCAACAAGATGCTGATCGCCCTCGACGAGCGCGAGCGCGAGATCCTGCGCCTGCGGTTCGGCCTCGATCGAGGCGAGCCTCGCACCCTGGATGAAGTCGGGGAGCACTTCAGCCTGACCCGGGAGCGCATCCGCCAGATCGAAGCCCGGGCCATGTCCAAGCTGCGCCACCCCTCCACCGACCGGGGGGCCCGGGAGCTGCTCACCGGGTGAGCCTGGGATAGCCGGCGCTCAGCCGCGCCACCGTCCGGGCCGGCCCAGCCACCACGAGATACTCGACATTGCGGGTCCGGCCCACCTGGCCCACCTTTTTTCCAGAGGGATCGTGGATGCCGATCTGGGCGCCCACGTAACGCTTCGAATCGAACGCCAGCACCTCGACCGCGCCCCGCCCGCCGGCCATATCGGCCAGGTCGTCGAGGCCGACCCAGCCCTCGTCGCTGCCCGAGACGAGCACAACCTCGGCCCGAACCGACCGGACCAGCCTGGCCAGGGCGGCGGGCGCCTCCCTGCGTCGGTTGAACACCGACGACGTCGTCGGGTCCCGCACGTCCACCCGCTTGCACGCCACGCCGTAGTGGGCCGGGGCGTCCCAGGCGACCAGCGTCTCCCACACGTGGTAGTTCCCGATATACCGGTGCTGGTTGTACGGCGGGTCCAGATAGGCCACGTCCACAGGTGGAATCCCTTCCACGGCTGCCACCGCGTCACCGTGGTACGACTGCCCCCGACCGGCGAGCAAATGCGGGATCCGGAGCTCGAGCGGCTGGTATGAGCGGGGCGACCACTCCTTCAAATACGCCATCTGCAAACCGGTGGTGGAGTCGACCCGGTCGGCAGCCAAAAGCAACGTGGTCAACAGAATCGGCCGCCACGCATGCCCGGCCCAGTCCGCCTCGATGGCGTCGCGGATAGCGTCGATGCGGCGGGCATTTGCTTCCTGGAAGTAGCGGGCCCGGCGGCTGAACGTCTCGGTGACATATCCATCGGTGCCGGGAAGCGTCTGCAGATGTGAAATGACCTCGCCCAGCGCCGCTACATCGACCTCGCCGGCGTTCGTGGCGATGTAGCAATCGGCCAGCACCGCCGCATAGCGGGCCGAGTCGACAGCGGTGACGCGGGCGCCGCGCCGCTTCCATTCCTGGGCGACGCGGGTCGTGCCCGTGAAGAGATCCAGGGCGGTGGCCGCCCCGACTCGCGTCAGCAGCTCACCGAGCACCGGGACCAGCCGGCGCTTCGAACCGATGTACTTGATCACCGCCGGCCGCGGCTTGTCACTCAGATCGTCCGTTTGCCCAGGGAGTGGGGGAGTTCATCGAGCACCACACTGGCAACCAGATGCAGGTGGCGGCTGGACACCAGGACCAGCGCATACCGACCCTGCTGGGCCGGAGGGGCGAGGTCCACCTGGCCCGGGGCGAACGTGCCCTTGAACGCCACGGTGCATACGGTGGTGTCGTTGTCGGCCGCCAACGTCGTCTGGGCCGCCGGCGAGAGCTGACCCCGCACCCGGTCGGCCGGTACCCGGTGGACGCCGATGAGCGTGGCGTGGCTGTCGTGAATCGCGGCCCGGGCCGTCGGGATGGCCCGGTAACAGGCGCTGACGGAACCGTTGGAGAGGCTTGGACGTGGAGTGCCGCACGCCCCCAGCAGGATCAGCCCCGCCACGAGTGCCGCCGCGACAATCTGGTTGAGACGGGTTGTACTCATGCTGCGCTCGTTTCCAGCACCGGACGGCGGCTGCGCCCCAGCAGGGCCAGCGTCCCCCAGCACCCCCAGCCTACGGGAACCGCCAGCCAAAACGAGATGAGGCGGTACAGCAGCACCGCGGCCACGGTCGAGGTTTGGGCGCCTCCGAAGGTGACCAGGGCGACTGTCAGGCTGCCCTCGACCACGCCCAGGCCGCCGGGCGTGATGGGCAGGATGCTGGCCAGCTGCCCGGCGCCATAGGCGAGGAGAAGTCCCCGCCAGGGGACGCCGGCTCCGACGGCCAGGAAGGAGAGGATAAGGCAGCCGCAGTCCGTCGCCCAGTTACCCATGCTCATGGCCGCGGCCCAGATCCAGTCGGTGCGGCTGGGGCTCACCGCTCCCACCCGGTTCAGCCAGCCGTCGATGACTTCGCTGGCCGGCACGTTCGGTGACGGGCGCCGAATCACCCGCTGAGATAGCCGAACAATCCGGGCCAGATGTGGCAGCAGCCGGGCCCGTTCGACCCACGCCACCACCAACAGGGCCGCCACCAAGACGATGCCCAGGATCGTTTCGACCAGGTCGAGGGCGCTGCCGGCGCCCAGGGCCAGTCCCAGCCCGACGGCGGCGAGCACGGACAGGGCGATGAACGACAGGGCGTTGACCGCCACCAGCGTCCATCCAGCCAGCACCTCGTCGGCGCCGAAGCGCCGGTACTGGCGGAAGACATAGGCCGCGTAGAAGACCACCCCGCCCGGCAGGGAGTTCTGGATGGCGTTGCCGGCCAGGCTGATTCCGGTCATCGGGGCGATCGCCACCCGGACCTTTCCGGCCAGCAGCAGCCGCCGCTGTAGCGAGGCGTACGCCAGGTAGGACACCGCCTCCGATCCCAGAGCCAGCACCACCACGCCCCACCTGAGGTTGGACAGGTAGGTGCTGGCGCCGCTCAGCTCGTCGGATTTTCCGGTGATGGCCCAGATGGCCACGCCGGCCACAGCCAACCCGAGCACATAACGTCCAATCCGCCAGACCCGATACCATCGGCCGGCGGAGGGTGGGACGATCGGCGGGTCCGGCGGAGTACTCACCTGGCCACTGATCATCGCGCCCGCGCCGGGGGTCTGCCGGGTCAGCAGCCCCTGCGGCGCTGCCGGGTCAGCAGCCGCTGCGGCGCTGCCGGGTCAGCCAGTGTCTGCGTCCGGGCACCGCGGCTGTGGCACCCTACGGGTGGTGGAACACGAGGTTTCCGATTCCGGGTGGACCCGACCGGCCGGGAGCGACACCAGCGGCAGGGCGGCCGGGTCCGCCGGCAGCTCGCCGGCTCCGCCCCCCGGCGGCGGGTCGCCTGGTCCCGACAACGCCTGGCCGGTGGCGCCTGCGGTGGACGGAGCCACGGCGCAGGCGCAGGAAGGGCACCAGACGGGACCGGACCAGCACCACCCCGGGACCGATTCCTGGGGTGGTCCGGTGTTGGACTCCGATCGGTCCGACACCGGGGCGTCCGACACCGGGGTGTTCGACACCGGCGCCGTATCCCCGTCGCTGGACTCCGATCGGTCCGACACCGGGGCGTCCGACACCGGGGTGTTCGACACCGGCGCCGTATCCCCGTCGCTCCCCGCTGACGAGATCCCCTCCGGACGCGGCCGCCGCCGCTGGTGGGCGCCATTGCCCCTGCCACCTTTGCCCTTCCTCTCGGTCCGCCGGGCCTACACCGAGGTGCTTTCGGTCTTCGCGGCCTTTTTCCTGGCCGGGATCCTCGGCGCCGGCCTGCTGCTGGCGGGCCGCTACCAGAATCCATTCCAGAACGGGAGCTGGTCCGACTACGGCCCGGAGATCATCGATGTCGTCGCCCAGACCGTCCTGGCTATCGCAGTTGTTCTGCTGCTCTCGGCCCGTCGGGGGGTCACGGCGGAGACGCTGGGCCTCTCCCTGCCCCATCGACGCGATGGGCGCTTTGCGGCCGGTCAGGCAACCCGCATCCTGGCGTGGGCGATCTTCGCCCAGGTCCTCGGGGGCCTCATCAACGCCTCTCTGCAGACCGGTCACCTCCCCACCTCGCAACCCAACGCCGCCGAGCTCACCTTCTCCTTCGCCGACTCCATCCAGGCCGGGGTGGTAGAAGAGCTGGTGGTACTGGCCTTTGTGGTGGTGACCCTGCGGCAGGCGCGGCGGGGCTGGTGGGAGATCACCCTGGTGGCGCTGGTGCTGCGAGGCTCATATCACATCTACTACGGGCCTGGCGTGGTCGGGATTCTGGTCTGGGCAGCGCTCTTCTACTGGATCTACCTGCGCTTCCGCAGCCTCATCCTGCTGATGGTCTGCCACGCCGCCTGGGACGCGGTGGGGTTCTTTTCCCAGAGGTGGCCGGCCGTCGCCGGAGGAGCGGTCCTGGTCGCGGTTGTGATCTGGCTGGCCGCCCCGATCAGCTGGTTGATAGAGCGCAACAACCCCCAGTCGGGTTTGGAGCCAGCCTGGTATCCCGATCCCGGGCCGCTGGTGTCTACACCCGCCCGGCAGCCTGACCCCGCGCCGGCGTGGCCATCGGCTTCGACTCCGCCATCGCACCCGGACCCGGGTTCCAACTGGACGCCTGAGCCGGCCCCGGGCTGGAACTCTGAATCGGGCCCGGGCTGGCAGTCCGGCTTGGCACCGCCCGGATGGCAACCGGACCCGGCCGGTATGCACTACTGGCGCTGGTGGGATGGACATCAGTGGACGGAGTACGTATCGGGACCGTGACCCGGTCAGCCGCGGCGGGGCACGGTCACCTGATCCCAAGGCCGGCACCGAGGTCCGGGGGCACTCGCTCCCGTCCCGGCGGCGGCCGCATTCGCACCCGGGCGGCCTCGCGAACCGGCGCCACCATGGCGGCCGCGAGCACCCGGCCCTGCTGCGGACCCAGGGCGCTTGGAGGCCCCAGCACCAGGAGCGGATCGGTCGTGTGCCCCGCCAGGGCGGGGGTGACCGCGTAGCGGTAGCCCAGGTGGGCCGCGGCGGTGCGGTCGAGCGTGGTGATGAAGCCGCTCCGCCGCACGGTCAGGCGGGATTGGCGGGTGTTCACGTCGGCCACCTCCAGCCGGCTCCCCTGTGGAATCCCTCCGGTCAGCCGGCGGAGGGCGATGACCTGCTCACCGGCCTGCAGGACCTTTCCCCCGCATCGCAGCTCCGGGCCGGTCAGCGCACCGCGGCTGGCGAGCAGAGTCCGGGCCGCCTGGTTGAGGGCGTCGGCCTCCGCGTATCCCATGGCGACGAGGACAGGGCTGACCGGTCCGGCCCATTCGTCGGCCCACCTGCGCAGCAGCAATCCGGCGGCGTCCGTCGCGCCCCGGCGAAGCGCAGGTTCCTGCCTGGTGCCGTCCAGCTCGGGTCCCGCCCGGAGGGACGCGGTCCAGGCGGGGGGCGGGCCCGGGTCCAGCCGTCCCAGCCGGTCGCCGAGCCAGGCGAAACCGTCGCTTCGCATCCAGGTCAGCCGGGGGGCGCTCCCGCCCTCGACCAGGATGGTCTCTTGGCCCTCAGTGCGGGTCAGGATTGCCAGGAGCTCGGCAGTGGGCCGGCGATCGGCGTGGTCGACGATGAGCACGTCGGCACCCGTGGAAGGCCGGCCAGGGCTGATGCCGGTCAGGATCCTCCACCGCAGCTCGGCCTGAGGGCTGGACGTCGCCACGGCCACGTCCAGTCCCGCCGCCGCCCACTTTGACGCGCAGGCGGCCAGGACCTCGGCGTGCGCCAGCAGGTTGGTCCGTCCAGGCGGAGCCTCAAGAACCTGCAGGGGCTCTCCGCCCGAGAGCAGCCGGCGTACGGCGCTACCGGTGCTCGGGGACGGGACGACTGGAGTTGCCGGGGGCCTGGGTTCGGCCTTTGCGACCAGCCGCCGATCGGTGGCCAGCGCCGGCGCAGTCGTCCATCGGCCGATAGTGGAGGACGCCCGCGGCGAGGGAAGGCTGGATCGGCAGAACTGCTCGACCCAGTGATCCGCCTGTCGGGCTGACAGCCCCCCGGGAAGGCACGCGGCCAGGGCGACCAGCACATCGGCGCCTCGGAACGACGACCGCCGGGACATCAGCCACGCGGTCACGGCTCGATCGAGATCGATGGAGGCGGGTTGACGGTGGGCGGGTCGGTGTTGTCTTCGGTCCATGAGCCGGTCAGCTTCTGCCGGGCCGAAACCAGCGGCCGTGGCGCGCTCGAGCCACGACGGGGGTGGGGAGGTAGCCCGGGTCCGGATGGTGCCCGCGGCCCGGATGCCGGATGTCCGGCCGTCCACCTGGTGGCGGAAGGCCCCCCGGTCGGCGGCCGCCGCCCGGCTCCGGCCGCTCGTCGATCGAACAGCCGTCCGGGGCACGCCGGCGATATCTGCCAGCCCGTCGCCGCGTAGCCGCCAATCGAGCTCCAGTCCCAGCGCATGCAGGTGGTAGCGGAGGCCCAGCTGGTAGACGGCGCCCAGGCCGCGGCGCTCCGTCCACCAGGTCGAGCTCAGCGATGACCATCTCCCCCGGTCGTCCCGCCCCAGGTTGCAGAGGAGAAGATGAGAGTGCAGGTGCGGCTCGCCGGCGCCGTTGCCGAGGTGTTCGAAGGATGCCGCCACCGCGCCCACGGTCGGAGCCAGGCCGCCGGGGACGGCGCTCCTCATGACCGACAGCAGGCGCCGCTCCAGGTCGTCGACCACCTCGTCGACCGCAGCCCGGTGGGCCGCCGCAACCTGGTCGCCGGCACTCGCCAGGGCGGCGAGCAACGACAACGACTTGGGCGCCGCCAGAGTCAAGTCCCATCCGGCCCGCCGTCGGGCCGGCTTGCGCGCCGGCATGAACCTGCCGTCTGCCGGGTCGCACCCCTGGAGGACCCGGCCGAGGTGGCGGCGCCGCACCTCGCCGGCCAGGCCGAGCGCCGCGCTGCCGTGCCCGACCCATCGACCGGCTCCCTGGCCGCGGAAGTAGTAGTCGACGGCGGCGGGGCTGAGGGGAGTGACGACGAGCACACAGAATTGACTAGCACATCATGAAAAACTATGGAAGACTGTTAGCTCAGCAGCCCTTCGCTGGCTCTCCGGCCCTTCCCAGTCGTCGCTGGCCCTTCCCAGTCGCCTCTGGCCCTTCCCAGTCGCCTCTGGCCCTTCCCAGTCGCCTCTGGCCCTCTCGCCGTCTCGGCCTCCTGGCCTCTGTCGCCCGGTCATGCCGCGGCTCCGCCCTTGCCCCCCGTCATGGAGGTGTCCATGCCGTACCACGTCTACGCCCTCCTTGCCGCCGGCCCGGCCGGCCCTACCCTCCAGCCGAACGCCAACGGGCTACCAGGCGCCACCATCTTGCAACGGCTGGCCGACGGCATCGGCGGGTGGGCCCTGATCGCCAGCATGCTCGGCATCGTCATCGGAGCCGTGCTCTGGGCATTCAGTCGGCGACTTACACGCAGAAAAGCGCAGGTCAGCCGAGCATTGTCGACGGTCAGAGCGGGCGGTCAGCGCCGCGAGCGCGACGACCAAAGGTTTTCCTGGCGGGCTTGAAGGAGCAACCGTTCTGATCCCCAACGTCCAGTGAACCGGAACGTCGTCGGTACGGAACGGGCCCCTGACCTCAGGCTAACCTACATGCTGTTTCACGTTTCAGGCTGCGCCACGCGGCGGGACCGTGGCCTGCGCTCGAAAGGGCACATTGAGGGCGTGTAGCCGCCGAGGCACGGCGGTTTATTGGGCGACTGTCTTCAGTGAGGGCGAGGGTCGCAGTCTCTCCCAGGGCTCGGCTTTCTCTTCGCTTGGGCATGCGTTGCTTGTGCCAGTCGTTTGATGGCGCCGAGTCGCCGGCCTCACTGGGCGGCGAGGTCGGCCACGGCCCGGGTGGCCTGGTCGAGACGGTTGGCTTGGACCTGGCACAGCACCTCCTTGCCCTGCTTGCGTCGGCTGATTAGCTCGGCCTCCTTGAGTACGACCAGGATCTCGACGTGCCCGTTCGTCCTATGCACGCGGATCCACTGCCCGTCTCGGACGGCTGGTGGCGTGCTCCATGCCCACGACGGCGGGTAAGCCGTACTCCCGTCGGACGACGCGATGATACGATGCTAGCCCTGTTCTATATGAGATACATCAGTGGCTGATCTTGAGTGCGCTGCGGGCCGCCCTTACGGTTCGCCGGGATGTCGTGTTCGTTGGCCGTGGAGGACGGCGTTGTGCCGGGGTCGCCGGGCCCCGGTCGCACGAGGGGCGAGCCGGGACGGTGGTTCGCTCTGTGGCGGGCTGGGCGCTGATGGCCGGGCGCCGGCAATCGGCTAGCTAGGGACTGTGGATGCTGCTCAGTATCGAACCGGATGGCCCTGTACCGATCTACCAGCAGATCCGCGACCGGATTGTCGAGGCGATCGCCACGGGTGACGCACCTGCCGGCACTGGGCTGCCGGCGACCCGGCAGCTGGCGGTTGATCTGGGTATCAACTTCCACACGGTGAACAAGGGCTACGACCTGCTGCGGCAGGAGGGGTTGTTGCGGATCGGTCGCCGGGCTGGCGCGGTGGTGCAGCGTGATGCCACCAGCGGCCCGCCGAGGCCGGACTGGGAGGAGGACTGGGCCGCTCGCCTGCAGACCATGCTGGCCGAAGCCACCGCCCAGGGACTGCCGGGCGAGGAGACCGTCCGGCACTGCCGGGCCATCGTGGCTGGCTTCCCGTCGGTCACCAACGACGGCCCTGTGCGCGGGGATGCGGCATGAGACCGGCCGTCGCGGTGGGTTATGTCCTGGTGCCGCTGTTCGGGGTGTTCATGTGCATCGGGCCGCTGGTGACCCGGCCGACGGTGCAGTTCGGCGTCCGGGTGCCGCCCGAGTACAGCGCGGCGCCGGTGATGCGTCGTGAGCGGCGCAGCTATCAGTGGCGCAGCGCCGTGATCGCGATCTGCGCTCTGGCCGCCCTGATCGCCTGGGGCGGCGGTGGGTCGTGGGTGCCCGGCCGGGTGATTCTGATAGTCGAGCTCACCGCTGATCTGGGCTGTTTTTGGTGGGCGCATCAACGATCACGACGGTGAAGTCGGCCGAGGGTTGGTTCGCCGGCCGGCGGCAGACGGTGGTGGCCGACACCAGTTGGCGTACCCAGCCTGAGCGCTTTCCCGACCGGATGGCTGGCGCCGGCGGTGGCGGTGATCGTGGCCACCGTAATCGTCGGTGTCGTGCGCTACCCGTATCTGCCGGCCTATCTCAGCCGGGGGGCCATCGGGTGGTCACGTCGCCGGTGAGCGCGTTCGCCGTGGTCGCCGGTCAGGTCTATGCCACCGGGTTGTGGACCGCGATGCTCGTGCTGGTGTACCGGTCGCGGCCCGACTTGGACACCGCCGATCCCGCGGCCAGCCTGCGCCGGCACCGCGCGGCCCTGGGCGTGTTCGCCCGGGCCGGGCTGATCCTGCTGGCTGGCGTCGATCTCAGTCTCCTGCTGGTGGCGCTGGGACTCTGGCAGATTCTCCGCCTGTCCGGCGCTGGCAACGTCCTGGTCCTGGCGCCGTTCGCGCTCGGCCTGGCCGCCTTCTTTGGCGCCGTGGTGGCGGCCGGAGCGGCGCGAACGCGCACCACTCCGGGGGCGACAGCCACGGATCGCGATGACGACCGGTTCTGGAAGGCCGGCATCGTCTACGTCAACCGGGACGATCCCGCCGTGCTGGTCGGCGCCCGGGTGGCGTTCGGGTGGACCGTCAATCTCGGCAACCCGGCCGCCTGGCTGCTCATGGCCGGGTTCTTGGCGGTGCCGGCTGGCTTGATCGCCATCAGGCTGGCCACTGGCATCTGATCGGTCACCCCCGAGCCCAGGCGCTCTCGAGCAGTTGAGCAACGCAAATTTGTTGGCCGTCACCGCGTTCTAGTGCTAGTCTTGTTCTATAACACATAGATCAACAGGAGCTGGCGATGACTCGGGTCGGCTCTGATCCAGGTCCAACGTCGATGAGCCGAGGCTGGCAGAACGCGACCCAGGCCGATGTGCCGGTCACCCGCAGTACGGTCGGCGCCGTCGACGAGAAGCGGTCGACGGGTCCGAGTGCCCGACCGGCGGTGGTGGTGGATGGGCTGACCAAGCGCTTCGCTGCCCGCGTGGCCTTCGAGGACGTGTCTTTCCAAGTCGGCTACGGCGAGGTGTTCGGGTTCCTCGGCCCCAACGGGGCCGGCAAGACCACGACCGTGAGAACCCTCGGCACCCTCATCGCGCCGACCTCAGGGTCGGCGACGATCGCCGGAATCCCCTTGAACGACGAGAACGGGCCGGCCATCCGGGCCCGGATCTCGATCCTGCCCGAGTCCCCCGGCCTCTACCTCCGTCTCAGCGGCGGCGGAGAACCTCGAGTGTTTCGCCAAGCTGTACGGGCTGGCCCATGCCCGCGAGCAGGATCGGGACGCACTCGAAGCGGTCAAGCTGAACGATCGGGCCGACGATCCGTGCGGCTCGCTGTCCAAGGGCCTCCGCCAACGGGTGGCCCTGGCCCGCGCCCTTCTCAACGACCCGGCCGTGTTGTTCCTCGACGAGCCCACCTCCGGTCTCGATCCGGTGGCGGCCCGCGAGGTCCACGAGCTCATCGTCTCGCTCGCGGGCGGGGGGTCACCATTTTCCTCACCACCCACCGCCTGGAAGAGGCCGAACGCCTCTGCCACCGGGTCGCCATTCTCAACACCACGCTGCGTCTCATCGGCCGACCCGACGAGCTGCGCCAGCGACTGTTCACCCGGAGCGCTGCAGGTGCGGACCCGGGCTGCCCTCGACAACCCCGGCCGCCTGTTCAGCGGGCTTGCCCGGTGTGGAGGGATGGGCGCAGGCGCCGTCGGGCTGCTATCGACTGACGGTCACCGATCCCGACACGGCCGCCCCGGCCGTGGCCCGAGCGCTGGTGGGCGTGGGGGCCGACATCTTCTCGATGGCGGAGTCTCGCCGCTCCCTCGAAGACGTCTACCTGGAGCTCATCGACGAGGACGTCGAGGCGAGACGGCCATGAGATTCAGCTGGACCCGCGTCGGCGCCATCTTCCAAAAAGAGATCCGCGACTACCGCCGAAATCGATTCACCATCGTCTTCACGATGGCGGTCCTGCCCCTCATCTTCGCCACCCTGCCCATGATCCAGCTCTTCGCGGCCAGCGCCTCGACCACCAGCGCCAAGCTCGACACCCACATCGGGCTGTCTCTGCTCTACCTGCTCATCATCCCGGCCATCGTTCCGTCGGTCCTGGCCGCCTACTCCGTGGTCGGCGAGCGCGAACAGGGCACCCTCGAACCGGTGCTCATCACCCCCATCCGCCGGGAGGAGTTCCTGGTGGGCAAGGCCCTGGCTGCGCTCGCCCCCACCGTCACCGTGGCCTATGTCATTTTCGGGATCTTCCTGGCCGCGGCTGGGGTGTTCGCCCATCCCATAATCGCCAACGCAGTGTTTGAGCGTTCACACGTGTTGGTCCAGCTGCTCTTCACCCCGCTGCTCGCCGGGTGGTCGATTTGGGTCGGCATCGCGATCTCGTCGCGCTGCGCCGACGTGCGCACTGCACAACAACTGAGCGTGTTCGCCAGCCTCCCCCCGCTGGCCATCGTGGCCCTCATGTCGCTCAACGTGATCACCCCGACCCTCGGCCTGGCCCTCGGCCTCGCCGTCGCCCTGCTCGTCGTCGACGGACTCGGCTGGCGGGCCGTCGCGGCCATGTTCGACCGGGAGCGACTCGTGACCGGCCAGCCACGGTGACACCTTCACGGCAGTTGACGACAGCCGCAACGGGGCGCACGAGAAAGGACACAGAACGTGGCCGCAACCCTGCACCTGGTCAGAGAAAAAAAGAACGTCATGGAGCTGCGGCGTGGCACCTTCCGCGTCCTGCTCGACGGCGACGACACCGGCTCGATCGACATGCACCAGACGATCGAAGTGGCCATCGAACCAGGGCATCACACCCTACAAGTCAAGGCTGGTCGCTACACCAGCAGCCGACGGCCCTTCGACGCGGCCGACGGAGAGACCGTGAACTTCCGTTGCAGTGGCGCCCGGACCTGGCCCGTCTACCTCGCCTCCATCGTCAAACCCGACCTGGCCCTCACGCTCACCCACGAGTAGTCAGACATGCAAGCTCGCCGACTTCTGCTCGTCAGCATCGTCCTCGCTATGGCCGCCCTCAGCGCATGCTCTTCGGCCCCTCCCGCCGTGCCGAGATCGACGGCCGCGTCGGCGGCGGCGCAGTCTGCGTGTGCGTGGCCAATCGAGGACAACTACTTGACCGCCAACAGCGGCCTCCCCGACTCCGGGGCCTGGTATTGGGCCCAACCCTTCACCGTCCACCAAGGCACCCAAATTGTCCTGTCAGGCGTCTACCCCGACGCTCGCTACGCGTCCTTCATCGTGTACTCCAGCAGCGAAACGCCGTTCACCTCCAACGGCGTGGGGTCGTCGCTGGCCGATTACCAGATCGCACCAGATCCAGGCAGCGCCAACCCCTGGCGTCAGGCCGCCCCGCCCGGCGGCCACTTCACCCTCACCCTCCGCCCACAGGTATCACCCGGCCAGGCCAACGTTGTGCCGCTCGCCCCGGCCGGCGTCACCACGGGCGTGGGATACATCGAATATCGCGTCTACCTTCCTGCCACTACAGACGCATCCCACCTCGCGTTGCCGCACGTGACGATCGAGAATGGCGGATCGTCTCAACAACTCCGGAACTGCACCGCCCACACCATGGCGATTCCCCCACCCAGCCGCCAGACCGCCACCACTCCCGAGACAACCCCGACCTCCACCACCAGTCGCCCCGCGCCGCTGCAGTTCTACCGGCCCGCATTCCACACCTACTTCCCAAATCCACAAACCGCCTACCTGCTCGCCTACATGACACCACCGACCGCCTCCGAGGTGGTCGTGGTCACCGGCAAGGCACCCACCTCCCCGCCTGGCCCGCACCCATCAATCTGGCCCAGCGCAAACGATCAAGTCCGCTACTGGTCCATGTGCGTCAATATCGGCGTGGGCACCGACCCCGTCGTCGTCAACCACCTCCCCAGCGGACAGACTGACCTCGGCTGTCGCGCCGACGACGCAACCAAGTTAAGTGCCGGACGGACCTACACCTACGTGATCGGCACCGAGGCGCAACGAACCACCATAGAGCACCTGGCCGGGGTCACCTTCCTGCCCCTCTCCCTCGCCCAGCCCGCAGCGCTGTACCTCCTGGCCATTCGATACACCCTCGCCAACCCGACGTTCGAGTCCGGGCCACAAAACATCGTCCAAACGGGAAGCGCAACGGCAGCCGCCCAAACCATGGGGGCGTATTACCCGCACGCCCAGGTCTGCTCATTGAGCCTCCTCAGCGCCAAAGGCGCGTCAGCATGCGGCTAGCTCGACCGCGATGGCCACACTCCCTGATGAAGCACGGATCTATCCTCTCCCCCCGCCTCCAGCACCCTCCGCCGCAGCACGTTCGCGCTCCAAGCCTGCGTTGACGCGGAAAATGACCCCGGGCCTTGACCGCCTTTCGAATGCGGGCGTTGATGCTCTCGATGGCGTTCGTCGTATAGATGACCTCCCTGATCTCGGGCTCGAACGAAAGGAACGGCACGAACTCGGCCCAGGCGTTCTCCCACAGCCTGACGATGCCCGGGTAGCGGCCTTCCCAGCGGCCCGAGAACTCGGCGAAGCGGTCCAGTGCCGCCGCCTCGGTCGCGGCGGTGTAGATGGGCTTGAGGTCCTTGGCGATCGCCGTCCAGTCCTTGCGGGAGGCGTAACGGAAACTGTTTCGGATCAAATGCACCACACAGGTCTGCACGATCGCCTCCGACCACACCGTGTTGACTGCCTCGGGGAGGCCCTTGAGCCCGTCGCACACCAGAATGCACACGTCCTTGGTGCCCCGGTTCTTGATCTCGGTCAGCACGTGCAGCCAGTACTTGGCTCCCTCGCCACCGTCGCCGACCCACAGGCCCAGGATGTCCCGGGTGCCGTCCACGGTCACGCCCACAGCCACGTAGATGGGCCGGTTGGCCACCTGGCCCTCCCGGATCTTGACGTGGATAGCGTCGATGAAGACCACCGGATACACGAGGTCAAGCGGCCGGTTCTGCCAATCGCTCATGGACTCCATCACCCGGTCGGTGATCCGCGTCACCGTCTCCTTGGACACGCTGGCCCCGTACACCTCGGCGAAATGGGCCGAGATCTCCCCGTGCGTCAGGCCTTTCGCTGACAGCGAGCACACCAAAGCGTTCACCCCGTTCAGCCGCCGGCGGCGCTTGGGGACAATGACCGGCTCGAAACTGCCGGCCCGGTCCCGGGGCACCTCGATCTCCACCGGCCCGATCTCGGTCAACACCGTCTTGGTCCGAGTGCCATTGCGGCTGTTGCCCGAGTGGTGGCCGGTTGGGTCGTGCGGCTCGTAGCCCAGATGCTCGGTGAGCTCGGCCTCCAAGCTGGTCTCGAGCACGGTCTTGGTCAGACCCGACAACAGCCCGTCCGGGCCCACCAGGCGCACGCCCTCGGCCTTGGCCCGCTCGAACAGCTCTACGGCCAACTCTTGCACCGACCTCTCACCGGCCAGTCCACCAGCTGCCGCCTCCACTGCCGTAGCGTCAATCACATCAGTCATTGCTAGTCCTTTCCACCGGGGCATCCCGGTTAGGTTAGAGGACTAGTTACACCCTTGTAGTTACAGACCCCGTTCAGCTCAGATTGTGGTGCTGTTCTTCGATCACTCCCGGTACGTGCTGATCGCGGTGGGGGTTGTGCGTGCCGTGGGCTGGGCCTACTCGGGTAGCCGGGAGTATCGCAACGACGAACGATTCGTGTCCTCCACCACCCTCGCCCGTCATGTGAGCGAGGCGTTCCCGCCGACGTTCATCACCGCCGGCAACGCCGACCCGCTGCTGGCCCAATCCCGGTCCCTGGTGGCGGCCCTGGAGTCCAAGGGTGTCCCTGTCGAGACCTTGTTTTACCCGGACGACCACCAGCCGGCGCTGGGCCACGAATACCAGTTCGACATAAGCCTGCCCGACGGTCGCGCCACCCTTGAACGGCTGACTACGTTCTTCCGGACCCGCCTACAGGCGTGAAGGAGTGGGGCGACCGGTTACCGGCCTTTGTCAAGGCGGCTTTGAGTTTGGTGACGGCTTGGTCGAGGGTGAAGCTGGCCGCCTTCCGGCGGGGCGGGAACTCGATGAAGTGTCGAGCAACTGGGTCATGACAGCACTTCGCCCTAATGATTGCCTGAGACGCAGCCCAGTTACGGATGGCGCTCCCCCAACAGCCTGATCCGCGAGCCAGTAGGTGCCCCATATCGTCCGCCTTGAACGTTCCGGCTGGCGCCGCCACCTACCGCCGGTCGGGAGGCAGCTATCCCAGACGGGAGGTGCTTGCTGAGTTGCCCGACCCGGTGCGGCGCTCCGGGGATGGTGGTCAGGATCGGCGAGACTCTGCTCGTGCGACATCGCCGATCGTCGCTAGCGTGCTGGGTACCGGCCCGTAGCCCGCGACGAGGCGATTAGGGGAGGTGCCGATGTCCCAAGATGAGAGCAGGCCCCTACCCGCAATGGTCGACCGCCCGACGTTCGACCACCAACTGGAAGGGCTGCGGGCGAGGGAGAAGGCACACACCCGTGAAGGGGACGCCGTCGCCGCCGCCCGCCGTCGGCTGCCTATGGTGGAGGTCGCCGCAGACAGCCCGCTGCTCGGACCGGACGGCCCGACGACGTTGCTCGACGCCTTCGAAAGTCGGCGTCAGCTCATTGCCTACTATTTCATGTGGTGGCCCGGTCGACCTGCGGCCGAGCAGTGCGAGGGCTGCACGTGGGTGATGAGTCACGTCGGCGAGCTTGCCTACCTGCACTCCCGTGACATCACCTTTGCGGTGCTGTGCCAGGGGCGGAACACCGCCTACCTCCCTGGCGATGCGCAGAGGTCATATGACGAGAGCCTCCGCTACCGCGCCTTTATGGGCTGGGACATGCCATGGTACTCAGCCCAGCCTTCGCTGGACACGCTCCTAGTCGGCCGGGAGCACGGTCTGTTCCACCTGGTGTCCTATCTGCGGGACGGCGACCGGGTATTCGAGACGTATTGGACCAAGCGCCGTGGAGCCGAGGTGCTGGACTACAGCTACGCGCTCATGGATCTCACCGTGTTCGGCAGGCAGGAGGAATGGGAGGACTCGCCGGCGCGCTGGCCGCGGCGGGGTCACGCGACCCGGACCCTGGGCGGGGCCCCGGAGTGGCCGCCACTGTGGGAGTGGCCAGGCGGTCGTCCCACCTCGCAGTGGTCACGGCTCGAAGCCGGGTACTCAGACTATCTTGGCGCAGCGGACGCGGGCCCAGCACCGCCTTCGAATCACTGCCATTGACGGGCATTCCGCAGCGCCCTCGGCGTGCGTGGCGCAGCTATGGCAACTCAAGTGTCGTTGTCAACGGGCCGATCGGGCCACGCGACCGACTGAGGCCGGTCCCGAACGACCACGCCACGGTGTCCCAACCGATGCTCCTATGGGCTGTCAAGGGGCAATCCCGGTCGAGGGAGCTGTTGGTAGACTTCTCGAGCCACGTAGCGCTTGAGGCATCGGACGGCTTCTTTTTTGGTGCGTCCTTCTTTGATGCGTCGTTCGATGTAATGGCGAGTGCGAGGGTCGCAGACCATGCGGGTGAGCACGATGTGCCACAGGGCGGCGTTGGCTTGGCGGTCGCCCCCGCGGTTGAGCCGGTGTCGTTCCTGTTTGCCGCTGCTGGCGTCGATTGGCGATACGCCGCAAAGGTGAGCGAAAGTGGCCTCGCCTTTTAGCCGTTCGGGATTGTCCCCAGCTGCGACGAGCAGGGCTGATGCCACGTCGGTGCCCACCCCGACCACGGCGGCGAGCTCGGGGGCGGTGTCGGCGACTAGCGGTTTGAGAAGTCGGTCGAGTCCGCGGACTTCGTCTTCCAATGCGGTGGCCCGGCGGGCTAACAGCCGCAGCGTGTGCTTGGTCATGGAGATGACATCACGTCTCTCCCCGACGCGGTAGGCCGAGCAGCGCTCCAGGATCTCGTAGATGCTGCGGTCGCGAAGGTCGGCCCGTATCACCTCGGGGCCGGTAGAGATGAGGCTCCGTATCTGGTTGAGGGCCTGGGCGCGGCCCTTGCGGGCGGAGGACCGCGCCACCCGCAGCACCCGCATGGCCTCGACGTTGCCGTCACGGGTCTTGGCCGCCCCTTGGGCATCGCCGCCTTGGGCGGCCCGGGCCGCGGCGGTGGCATCCTCGGGATCCGATTTGCCCCGCCGCCGGCGCCGTTGACGGTTCGGACGGTCAACCTCGACCACCCGGATCTGTCGACTCTGCAGATGCCGGGTCAGCCCGGCCCCGTAGCTTCCCGTGCCCTCCACTCCGACTAGTTCTACGGTCCCGTAGCTCTTCAGCCAGCGCAGCAGAGCCCGGTAGCCGGCGGGCGTGGTGGCAAAGCTCCTCACCCCCAACACCGAGCCACGGCCGTCGAGGGCCGCCGCGACATGGACGTCGAGGTGGGTGTCGACACCCCCGGTGATCCGTCGTGCCATAGTGGTCATCGTCATCCCTTTCTTCGTCACAGCTGGGATGGCACCGCACCAGCGGGACAGACGGACAGGACAGCGATGGGCCTGTACGGCAGGCTCCTATGAGGTCACTCCCGTCCAACCGATGGGTGTCGGGTGAGTGTCCGAGCCAGGCCGACGGATCGGCTTCAGGACAATCCGATCGGACGTCAGCCGGTATGCATAGGGTCAGACCTGGCTCGGGCACCCACCCAAACGCTGACCGCGTCCACAAACAAAATGGTGGACCGTCAACGCCTACCCCAATCCTCGCTGCCGGCTGGGGGGGCCCCACTCCGCGACGACCGTGTGTAGTCCAGCCGGGGCAGGCCAGGCGAGCCGAGCTTCGATTGCACCGCGGATGAGAAACGCGGCTACGGGGCGAGCAACTTTGCGGTGAGGGCCGTGTCTTCGGTGCCGCGGTAAAAAATGACCTTTCCGTCCTGAAAGCGCCACCAGTGGTGAAGGTCCATGGTTCCCGTCTTTCCCGTCGCTTTGACTCTCATTCCGAAGCGGATCACGACCATCACGTCGGTGTCGTTGGAAGCGAATGCCAGTGGCGTGAACTCGGTGACGTCGAGATTCTCGGCGAGCGCCTAGAAGAAGGCGGGCACTTCAGCCTTTGATCTCCGGCCGTGCCACGGCGCAAACCCCTCAATCTCCGAGCCGAAGTCAACGTCGTCAGCAAGCACGTCGAGGATCGCCTGCACGTCACCTCGACCAAAGGCCTCGTAGAGGTTCTGGATGGTCTTGATGTTTTCATCGGCCCCCATCTGCGCTACCCTCCTAGGTGCTGGCCTTGCGCGGATCATACCGAGCTAGAGCTTGCCGGGCTCGCGGCTCGCCCGATCGGGAATGGCGCATGCGGGAGAGGCTGACCGTGGCGACTGCGCCCGGGATCACGCCGGAGTCGTGTTATCGCCCAGCCTTCACGGCGAGCCGGTGGCGGATCCTCGAGCGCGAACACGCGAGCAGAACGTCCCCCTGTCGAACCCGAATGCCGAGTTGGCGAGGGTGCCGCACTCGTGGCCTCTCGTCTCGGGCCGGAACAGGTGCCCCCCCACCGCTCACGGATATCGTCCCAGTAATGCGACTTGCCATTGCCCCCGGACGGCCGTTATACGGGTGTATGTCCCCTATGGAATCTGCCCACAGCCAGGCTGTCGATCCGTAGTGCGCGCCGCTCCAGCGATCTGGAATTCTTGGTCACGGAGCGGCTGAGTTTGCAACCTCAGCCTCCCTGTATTCTTCGGGTCCTTGACGCAGGCCGAGTATGGAGGAGATGGACGTGGCACACGCGGCAGTTACGTACGTGAATCTGGAGGGGCGAGACCCTGCTGCTGCCCAAAAGCTTCTCGAGGAAGGCTTGATCCCGGTGATCAAGGCACTCCCAGGCTTTCGGGCCGCCCGGTTCCTTCGCTCCCTGGACGGCAAAACAGGTGTAGGGGCCGTGATCTTCGACACCGAAGCCAACGCAAAGGCAGGGCTGGACGCAATGACGACTAACCGGCCCCCTGAAGCTCCGCCGGTCGAGAGCACCGTCCTGTACGAGGTCGTCGTCGAGGTCTGAGCGCCTACCGCAGTATTCGGGCGACGTGTGGGTGGCCTGCTCTCGCTACCACAGGCGGTGCGGAACGAGGTCTCCGCGAAACGCCTCAACAAGCTGGCCCTGTCCCATAAGCTCAGGCAGAGCGTCCCCAAACGACGGGATGCTGGTGATCCCCACGGCCGGCGGCCTAGTGGCAAGTGTGCAAAACGCACACCCACCGAAGCCCGGCTGCCCCCGCTGGGCGGGCCGTCGCGGGCCCATGCGATCGGGCAGCGATGGTTTCTAGCCGCCCCGCTTGGCAGCTCGCTTGACGGTGGCGCTGCGCTTGGCCGGAGCCCGGCGTTTGGTCGCCCCTGCCGCTCGCCGGCTGCCACCGACCACCGGGGTCGCGGCCAGCTGCTTGGGGCCTTTCAGTTTGGCTCGTAGCGCCTCGACTGAAAGGGCCTCCACGCTGGTTACCGCCACCGTACCCCGAGACCCCAAATCGACCGACAGATGAGCCACCGTCTCGCTGTCGTCGGCCTCGACCACGGTAACGAAGTCGAACTGGCCCAAGGTCGCATACTGGGCCAGCACTTTGCAGCCAAAGTCCTCCACCTCTTTGTTCACGCCCAACACCCGATCGGGGTTGGCGTGCAAGGTTTGACGGCCCTCTGGGGTCAGGGTGCTGAACAGGATGTAGGTGGGCACAGGTAGTTCCCTCCTGGTTCGGCCGCCAGCGCAGCGCTCCATTTACCAGAACCCTACATGCCGCGAACCGCCTGCGGGTGGGACCAGCGCCGACGCCCGCAGGCGCGCCGGGTCCACAGCCGGGCGGCGACATCAAGCGGGATGGGCGCCCGCCCCACCTGCGGCATATTTGCACGGTGTCCCGGCTGGCCGCCGGACTGGCGAGGGCTATCATCGGCTTCGCTGATCGTCATCGGGGAGAGACCGGCCCTCGGCAAGAAGGTAGGTCGCGGAGCCGACGCACGCCGAGATCCGACGTACTGAGCGAGTGAGGGTACCTATCGCGTATCGCTCCAGCCGAAAACCGGGGCGACACATCGCCACTATTGGGCCTGAGCGGGGCAGCGATCACAGGCAGGCGGCCCCAAAATGCTCAGCGGAGGTGTCCCCCTTAATGTCACGGCGCAGAGGGTGGTATAACGCCGGTCGGGAGAGGCGCTTATCCCTGACCAAGGGCGTGTGCTGGAATTGCTGCGTCCGGTGGGACACCTCGGGGATGCTTCGGCCGGCGGTGGGCCGGTTTACTGGGCGGACCTGTTGGCCCTGGCCGACGGTGATGGTTTCGCTTGGCTGTTCTGATAGGGCCTATTGTGGCGATCGAGCCCAATATGTTTTTCGCGTTCCCCGCCGTTCCCAAGCCGTTGTGTGGATCGCCTGATGAGGCCCGAACCAGACGTCGGGACCGCAGGGGTATCGAGGGGAGGAATTGGCAGCTGCCGAGTTGACTCCCTGAGGGGATCCGTTAGCGGTAGCTGCCGGGGTCGACGACACCGGCGTAGTAGAGAAAGTGGGCTCGGGTGTAATCCCGGTTTCCGGTGATGCTGGTGTTGGGGCTCGGACCGAGGGCCAGGTCGTTGCCGAGGAATGGCTGGAAGTCGGGGTAGAGTTCAGATAGCTGGTCGGATCGGCACGAAGCAGGCCGATGAGGGTTTCGGCCACGATCCGCCCGCCGACCGGCCCCAGGTTCAGCCCGTCGTTGACGGTCTTGGCCTCGGCGAGAATGTAGTACCACAGCGGGGTGCTAGAGGCGAAGGACCGGTAGACGGCGGCGATATCGGAAAGCTCGGCCGGGGACAGCGCTTGGGCGCCAATGAGTTGGGCGACGGCCTGTCCCGACGGTAGGCCCCAGGTCAGTTGGCGCAGCAGGTTGCGTTGGGGCAACACCACAGGGGCGGTCTGGGTGTGAGGGGCGATGGCCGGTCCGGGCAGGGTGAACAGGACACTGGAGATAGTGGTGTCGATCTTCTTGTTGTTCTTGACCTGGTCGTCACCGAGGTCGAAGAAGGTCTGCCAGCCCACGTAACGGCGGGGGGCGGGGAAACCGCCCAGGAGGTCGTCGCGATCAGAATCCACGGGCCCGTTGAAGCCGGTTTGGGTGGGGTCGAAGACCAGGGCGAAGAACGGGTTAGCGGCCGGGTTGGCGCTGTCGCCCCCGCCGCTGGTGAAGTTGGCCCGGTAGGAGGGACGTACCATGCTGTGACCGAAGCGGTAGGCGGCGGCGCCGAACTCGATGGGCATGAAGCCATCGTGGGCGGGGGGACGGTAGAAGCGGTTGCCGTGGGCGAGGATGTCGTCGACGAGGGCTTGGCCGACGATTTGGGGGAGATGTTCGTTGACCAGCAGCCACTGGTAGTGCCACAAGGTCACCTCTCGGGCCAGGAGGAAGGCCAGGTAGCCGAGGGAGCGGTCTGCCGTCCAGTTTCGGGCCGCGGGGAACCGGCTGAGATTGTGCTGGGCGAGTTCGTCGAGGACCCGGTTGTAGAACAAGACGTGGGCGCAGTGCAGGCCGGCGATGATGAGGTTCTCGTCGTTACGGGGATCACCGAGCACGGCCGTGTAGGTGCCGTCGCCGTTGGCGACGCGGGGCACGTCCTCGTGTACCCCGCCGTTGCCGATGAGCAGCTTCGGCCCGACCGTGCCGTCGGCGTTGTGGACATACAGATCGGGGCGGATCCCCGGGCCGCCGCCGAAGACCGAGTCCAAGTCGAGCGCCGGCGTTCGGGTGTTGGGAGAGACCAGCGGGTTTTGCGGTATGCCGAGCTGGGAGGTCTGGTCGAAGGTGATGTCGTGGTCGGTGAACTGTCCCACGAAGGTCGACCCGGCCGTCATGGTGGGATTGTCGGGGTTTGTCCCGTACGGGTCGGTGGCGAGGGGATTGCCGTTGACGGCGGGGTCGATGATCAGGCGTTGCGGCCCGGCGCCCAGGTCGTCGTGAGCATCCAGGATCCCGCCGGGCATGCCCACCTCCATCAAGGCCGCCCGCACGGTGTCATTGGCGTCGGCGAAAGCCGGAAGTGTCGGGAACATCCGCCCGAACAAGGTCGCCGAGCCCGGCGCGCCGGGCGGGACCGTCACGCTCGGGTGGCCGGGGGCGGCCTCGGCCCTCTCAAGACCCCCGATCAACGGAACGGCCGCCACTCCACCCACCGAAGCCGCTGCCACCCCGGCCCCGGCCGCTCCCAGTCCGGCCAGGAACTGACGGCGGGACGGCCTGGCAGGTACGTTCCGGTTGCTCACGCGGTGCCTCCGTTTCATCGCTGCCCCAGGGTTTGACCGGGGCGAGATCTCACTCGCCGGGCCAGCGTAGTGAGCGCTGAACCAGCGGGAGCCAGCCGGTTTAGCTACCGTGGCCGTTCTCGTTCGTATAGCCGACGACCGGACGGGCACACGTGCGCCCCGGGGACCACCCGGGCGACGTAGGCGGCAGGACCCACGGTGACCGGCGCACCGCTACCTGGCTGCACCCAATCGTCAAGGGAGCCGGGATAGGCCCGGTCCGTCGCCCGACTCGGGCGATGACCAGCCTGTTGTCGGCGTAACCACCATCGGCGACGAACACGCTTAGCTTGGCTCGTCGCGACCGCAACCACGACGAGGGGCAGCGAGACTCCATTCGGGTGGTACATGGTCGTCGCCCTCGCGGACCCTGAGGCGTGGGGTTCGACTCCCGGGGCTGGTCTTATGGGGATGGAGCGGGGGACGGACGCGCCGCCCGGCTAGGCACCGTCCGATGGAGCCTGGAGCATCTCGCCCGACACGGGCAGGGTCTGCTCGAAGCGCCACATGAAGAAGGCCACGATTAAAATCCAGATGCCGGTGGCCAGGAAGGCGAAGAAGCCGACCGGCCCGGCCGGGGCCACCACCGCCAGGACGAAGCTAACCCAGGCCAGCCACACCGGCAAGACCCGCGTCCTCAAGATGATGAAGCCCACTGCCCACATCAGGATGGAGATACCGACGGTGAGCGCGGCTGCCCCCACATCGCTGGCTAGGAAGTTCAGGGTCTGAGCGGTCGCCGGCAGCATACTCTTCGGGTGGTCAAGCAGTGCGAAGTTCACGCCCGAGAACAGCAGGCCGCCCCCGGCGAATAGGATGGCACCGGCCAGCAGGATGGGCGACAGTCTGGCCCCGGTGTCGCTGTGAGCGAAGCGATCTCGCAGGTAGCCGAACCAGAAGAGTCCGAATACCACGGCGATGTCAGCCAGTATCGTGGAGATACCTAGCGCGGTTTTGTGTGAGCTTTTGTTGTACCAGGCTAAGAGATACTGGGGGGACTTATTGGTGTTCGGTGTCGATACGATCAAGAATGAAACTACCAATACGACGACGAACAACACGCCGCAGGCTGGTCCCCATCGGGCCCGATGCGGCTCTACCGTTTGTTGGTTCATTCTCCTGACCCCTCCCCGCGGACTCCAAAAGAACCCAACTCTTCATCACTCAGAGAGCTGAAGCGGCTGGCTGATACGGCCCAAAGGCGGCCGGGCGCAGCATGGTCTCGGGTTCGACGTGAGTTGACAAACCAGGTGGCGTCAATCCGAGTGCAGACTGCCCTATTGGGCCCGCTGGCGCCGTGAACCCCTGGGTTGACCATCAGCCGGCGACCCCTTACACGGCTGAGCTGGCCGATGGTTCATAGCGGCTTACCCGGTCCGGGGTCGCAATGCTTCGCGTTCGACGCAACCAGCCACTTCACCCACCCCACCACGTGACCACTGACCAGTGGCCCGGACCCAAAATCAGTAGATATGTCGCCCAGGAGCCCCCATTCGACGGATCCCGAGCATGCTCATGGGCTCGCGGTCGCTAGTCGGCGCCCATGGTGGAGCTCCCGCAGGCGTCGAAGCTGAGCGTCGAGCGAGCGTCCTCTGTGCCGATTCTGTACCCGATTTGATGCTTGAGAGCGTGGCCGGTCGTCGGTGGTGAACCGAGACCCGGATGAGAACGGTGTGGAGGACACCCTTGCCAGGACGATCTCAGAAGCGGCCGGGAGACGAGCGGGACAGCATCTTGCTGACTACTTGGTCGGCCGCTGCGACAGTCGTCAGGTTGGTGTTGGCCTTAGGCTGATCCGGCAGGATCGAGACGTCGCACACCCGTAGCCGCTGATAACCGATGACCCGACGGTCGGTGTCGATCACGGCCGTGGGGTCACCGGGTGTTCCCGTGCGGCAGGTCCCGACCGTGCGCACGTAGTCGTTCACGTTCTAATCCAGCCAGGCGTCGATCACTCCTCGGAGGCCAGTTCGTCGATCGGCGTCGCCAGAGTCATAACTCCATCGCTGATCGACGAGACAGCCCGATGGCGCACGACGCAGATCATGCGTCGCACGCAATCCCGCAGCCGCACCCGGTCGCGTTCATCGGACCGGCCGACCTGGTAGGCCTCGCAGAAGTCGGCCATCTGGCGGAGGCCCCGATCCCGGCGAAGGCAAGTTCGGGGTCGTCTTCGAGGCCGAGCGCCGTAGGCGTCGCGGCCGTCACCCCCTGAGCTGGTTTCTTCGGGTGCCATCAACCCTGGTTGATAGCAACCAGAGCGGCCCCTGGGGAGCCAGACGGCCCATGAGCTGGGAAAACGCCGCTAGCGGCTCCGCCCACGCGCGCGGCTCGCCGTCTTAGGGGGATCCGTCCAGCAAACTGTTGAACGCATGATCTGTCTAAATGCTGGTCGGGGCCGGGTCGGTCAGGCAAGGGCAGGGGGACCAGAGGTTGGCGAGAAGCGGGCGCGGGCCAGGAGCGAGCATGCAGAGGCGCCGGATAACCAGGTCCAATAGTCGCCGTGGAGAAGGTCGAGACCGCGCACGGAGACTCCAGGCGGTGCAGCCCTATACCGGTTCCGGCGCTCGCTGAGCGGCTCGAGGACGGTGTAGGTCCTGCCTGTGCCTCACATCCTTGGCGGCTCAGCCGGCCTTTGGCTGGCTCGACGTGGGATCAGGGGCTAGGTCCGGTCCGCCCGGGGCGCCGACCGATTCGGCGTCGCCGTGCCAAGCTCACCGCTGACCACAGCCCCGCCCCAAGCAAAACAGCACCGACGATCCCGACGGCCAAACCGACGCTGACGCCCACGACCGTCAAGGTCAAGCCCGCCACCATCGTGGCTGCGGCCGTCCAGGCGCTGCGGGCCCATTGCCTCACCCGCGAGCTGGCGGCGATCATCCGCTTGAACAGCCGCCAGCGGCCCCGGCCGCCAGGCGTACAGCCAGACCGGGATCCGCGGCGGTCGCCCGAGCCTCGAGGTTCGCCAGAGCGGCTCGCTCCCGAGCACCGAGAACCAAATTCGTCCCTCGTGCCGGTCACACCTCCCCTCTTGCTGCTCGCCGCCCCTGAGACGGCTCTGTCTTGTTGTCTACCCCCCGCAGGGGCCGTAGGGCACTCTCAAAGCCCGCTTCGGCGCTGCGGGGCCTTTACGCACGCTTGGGCGGTGGACGAGGGGGGTCAGAGGTGCTGCGCCGCCACGCCGGCGACGGCGACGGCGAAGCCCTCTACAGCCTGCATCGGCCAGCAGGCCTCTTCCTCGATTGGTTGGCCTGTGGTCTCCGGTCCCAGGATGCCGCGGTGAAGCTCAGTTGAGTAACGCGCTTACCGGTTGGTCCGCGGCGAGCACGGTCAGCTGGCAGCGCCGGCCGCTGGCCCGAGCCTCGCTCAAGTATCGCCAGCAACACGGGATCGAGGAGAACGTCGTCGCCCAGTTCAACCGCGACGAACAGGTCGCCCTGATCTTCGATCAGGTCGGCCAGCAGATCCCGCAGCGCGGCCAGCCCGGCTTGACAAGGCTGCCAGCCACCTCGACAACGACGGTGGAGTCCCGCCGGCTGATTCGCACGGACAGATGGTCGGGACCGGCATCGACCGTTGATGGGCCGGCTGCCATGGTCGCATCAGGGCACCCGGCGGCCCACTCCTGCACAGTTGGGAGGGTGCTGTCGAACGTGATGGCACGAGCGTGGTCCGCGGCGAACGTCGCCGATGGTCACCACGACTCCACCACCTCGGCGGCCAAGCCATGACCGAGATCGTCGACCAAGTGTTCCTGCCCCTCGTCAAACCGTCAGCCAGGCTGCGGCGGCGAAGCGGGGATCCGGTTCTCCTTGTCGCTCGTCTGTGGCCTTGCGCTCAGGCGAACATCTCGCCGAGCAGCTCGGGGTCGATGGGGATGGGGGCGGGGCGGTAGGCCGGTGGCTGGGTGCCCATCAGCTCGCGCACCAGGAAGTCCCAGCAACGCTTGCGGACGTAGGCCAGGCGGTCGATGAAGGTGTGCTCGGCGCCGGGCACAATGAGCAGCTCGAAGTCCTTGTCGGCGTCGACGAGCCGGTCGGCCAGCCGAAGCGTGTGGTCCGGGTGGACTTGGTCGTCGATCTCTCCGTGGATGATTAGCAGCTTGCCCGCTAATCGGTCGGCGAGGTCCACGTTGGAGGCACGGGCCCAGGCCTCGGGGTTGTCCGCGCCGTCGTAGGCTTCCACGAAGCCCAGCGTTGAAGTAGCGGGCGTCGTGTGGGCCGGAGAGGGCGACTCCAGCCTTGTATACCTCGGGATAATCGAGCATCGCCCGCGTGGCGGCGAACCCGCCGCCGGAGTGGCCGAACGCGCCGACCCGATCCAGGTCCATCCATGGGCGGGTTTGGGCGAGCTGCCGCAGCGCCGCGACATGGTCGGCCAGGCAGCCGGCGTCGGCCAGGTGGCCGTAGGAGGCGTCGTGGAAGGATTTGCTCCGCCCTGGGGTACCTCGCCCGTCTACGGCCACCACCACGAAGCCCAGCGCCGCGATGGGTTCTGCGTCAAGGCCCATCCCTCCGGGGTCGAAGGACGGGGCGACCCGGTTGACCTGAGGGCCGGGGTAGACGCTGTCCACCACCGGGTAGCGCTGGGCGGGAGCGAACCTCCGAGGCCGGTATAGCAGCCCGTAGATGTCCGTCACCCCGTCGGCGGCCTTGACGCGGAACCGTTCCGGCGGGGTCCAGCCGCTGGCGGTGAGTTTGCTGATGTCGGCGCGCTCCAGCTCGACCATCATCCGTCCGGTCCAGTCACGGACGCGTGACACTGGCGGGGTGTCGACAGTGGATGCGGAGTCGATGAAATACTCCCGGTTGTCTGGCATGGTGACGATGCGGTCCAGCTCGTCGTCGGTGACCTTGGCGAAGCCGGAGCCGTCAAGGCCGACCCGGCACACCGTGCGCCGGTACGGGTCGGCGCCTACCAGCCCGGAGGCAAGGAAGTACACCACCCGCTCGCCTTCGTCGGCGTGCAGGATCTGTCGCACCGCCCACTGCCCGGAGGTGACCTGCCCGAGCAACGCGCCGGTGCGCAGGTCGTACCGGTAGAGGTGGCCCCAGCCGTCCCGCTGCGAGTACCACAGCACCTCGTCGGCCAGCACCCGCACGATCGGCGGGTCGTTCATCCACTGGTTGGGCTCCACCCGGGTGGTGCCGGTTTCGCGGAGCACGGTGTTGACCTCGCCGGTGGTCGGGTCCAGCCGGTGCAAGGTGAGGGTGCGCAGGCCCCGGGGCTGGCTTGAGGTAGTAGACCGCCGAGCTGTCCTCCGCCCACCACGCCCAATTGCTCATGACTCGGCGACACCTGTGGCATGAGCAGCGGCTCGGCCTGGGCTTGGACCACAGTGCCCTTGGCGACATCGAGGACGACCAGCTCGGCCTGCGGCAGGTTGTCGTCCCCGGGGTAGGCGTACCGCTGGCTGCGTAGGCGGGGGGTGCCGCCGTCGGCGGGTCTGGCCTCCACCAGGTGGGTTTGCCGGACGCCGCGCTCGTCGGTCCGATGCGCCAGCACTTTCGTCGAGTCGGGTGACCAGGCCACTGCGGCGGCAGGTGTGGCAGGCCGAATTTGCGTAGCAGGGTGGCGTTGCTCGTGGAGTCCGGGCCGGAGCCGTACTGGTAGTCGGGCGCGCCGTCGGTGGTCACCGCCCACTCGCGGCCATCAGAGAGCGAGCGGGCCCACAGGGCGTGCCCTCGCCGGGATACCGCCAGCTTCTTGTCGGGTGACAGCACCTCGAGCGGGTTGCCCGACGGCGTGAACTCGGCCCGCTCGCAGGCGTAGCTGTCCAGGTGTCAGCGCCAATGTTCGCCGAACGCGTCGAACTCCACGGCGTTGCTGGCCAGCTCGATGGCCATGAAAGGCAAGGCTTGAGAATCGATGTGTTGCCCGGCGGCGGCGGCCAGCGCGGCGGCGAGCCGGGCGTAGTCGAAGGCCGGCTCGCTGGTGCCCGACGCCGGGTCCACCAGCACGAATCGCCTGCCGGCTCCATTGCTGACCGTGTACCAGAAGCGGGCGTCTTCGTCGATCCACTTCGGCCTGACTTTGTCGCCGATCACGAGCTCGCCAGGGCGGGCGGGTCGGCGCAGGAGTTGCTCGGCGGCCTGGTAATCCTGAACGGTGCTCATTCTTTTTGTCCTTTCTCGTGCCAGTTCCAGCAGGGGTGGCTCCATATCACCTCCGGGCTGAGCCTGCTTTTGGCGACATCGCCTCCCTCTACATATGCCTGACCGGCGGTGCCTGGGCTACCGCCACGGTTGTCCGTCAACACCGCGGGCCTGTGCGCGGACCGCGAGTTGCTCCGGACCAATAGGGCAGATTCAAGCTCAACGGCTCAGGCCTTCTCGGTCGTCGAGGAAGGTGAGCAGCGTCTTCAGGAACTGCTCGGGCTGCTCGACGTTGGAAGGTGCACAGCCGAAAGCGTGACCAGTTGTGCGCCCGGAACCGTGCGTGCGATCAGCTGGCCATGCTGGGGGAGGGTGACCTTGTCGTGGGCGCCGGCGATGACGAGCGTAGGGGCAGCGATGAGCCCGATAGTCCGGCGCATGTCGGCGTCGCGTACGGCGGCCAAGCAGCCAGCCAGACCACGCAGGTCCAGGTTAAGCAGATCGTCACGGAACGGCGCGACGCGCTCGTCACCTTGTTCGAGCATGCGGGGCGGGAACCAGTTGGCCAAGAACCCGTCGGCAATGACGGTCATGTCGGTGGCCGCGAGGATGGCGTTGATCTGCTGATCCCAGGGGGCGGCCGGACCCATATAGGAGGAGGTGTTGGCCACGACCAGCGGCTCGATCCGCTCCGGCACATGAATACCGAGCCACTGGCCAATCAACCCACCCAGCGACAGGCCGCAGAACGCGACCGTGTCGATGGCCAGAGCGTCGAGCAATTCGACGGCATCGCGTCCCAGACGGTCAAAAGAGTAGGCGCCACCCGGCACATCGGAGGCGCCGTGGCGCGGAGGTCGTAACGAAGGATCCGGTAGCGCTCGACCAGCTCGGGATCTGGTCGTCCCACATCCTCAGCGTGGTGCCGATCGAGTTCGCCAACACCAGCACCGGAGCGCCCTCGGGTCCGTCAAGCCGATAGGCCAGGCGACAACTATCGCCGGTCGTGAAGGAGGAGAGGCCGTTCATCTCTACGGGAACCGAACAGGCAGCGCAGGTGCTTGCCGTTGGCGATGACGGCGATAGCAATCAGCAGCAGACCGCAGATGCCTTGTTCGACCTTCATCCACCGATTGCCCCTTCAGAATGCCGCCCGCCGAGCACCGCGCCTGGCCATCCCCGGAAATCCGAGCGTGGCCAAGCGATTCGTCGGTTGTTGTCCGCGAGCCGAGCGTCGCCTGTTCGGCTGGGATTCACTCACAAGTTCGGTGTTTGGAGACGCTCGTACAGTTCATGAAGATCCTCAGCGCGGCAGCGATGATTCATATGAGCCGAATTCTCGGATCAGGTCCTTGAAAGTGTGGTAGGCCGGTTTGGGGGTGTAGTCGTCGTGCATGATTCCGAACTGGTGGAACAGGTCGGAGTGGGAACTGTCGGCGTCTCGCAAACCGAACAGCATGTAGTGCGAGATGTTTAGCTCCGATTGCAGCCGGTGTACCGTGCGTATGACGGTGTCGATCACTTCGGCCTGCCGTTCGGGAGTGCGGAGCGCGTTGGTAAAAGGGTTGGCGCCTGTGGGCCAGCCGTTTTCGGTGACTCTTATTGGGACCCGAGAGGAGATTCCGGCGGCGGCGAGGTGGTCGTGTCGCAGGGCTCGTAGGAGTTGCTCGACCCGGGTGGATATGGCGGCGGTCTCGAGCGGTTCTTCGAAGACGTCGACGTAGAAGTTGTGACCGACGAAGTCGACCGATTCCGAGAGCGCCGGGCCAGCGGCCCCGGCCAGGTCTTCCCAGAAGGTAGTCAGGGCGGCGTCGCTTTGGGGCACTGATCCGAACCCGACGTCGATCTGCAGCTCGCGGCGGCGGATCTCGTCCCTGGCGGCGACTACGCCGTGGGTGAGGGCCTGCAGAACATAGGGTTTGGCACCGTCCATGAAGGAAAGGTTTGGCTCGTTGGTGATCTGCAGAGAGCGGAGTTGCTCGCCGTATCGGCGGACCACCGTCCGCACTAACTCGATCCAGCGATCCAGTTCGAACCCTGCGTCGCGCAAGCAGCCGAGGGTCACGTGGTTTAGCAGGCCGACGTTACGGTAGCGGTCCGCCAGTCTGAGTACAGACTCCTCGCCGCCGGTTTCCGTGTCGACTAGGTAGGTGCGAGTTGACCGCCGGAAGCCAAGGTCGTCCAGGACAGCCCGGATCTGGTCGTAGTCGTCGGGTGGTCCGACGGCGAGGCCAGTGGGGCAGCCTGCGACACCCAGAGGGTAGATCCCAAAGAGGAGCGGCGGGGCTGAGGTCATGCTCGGGTGTTGCCCCAGTTAGAAGGTTGGTGACGAGATGGTCGGTCGCTCGGAAGGGGAAGGACAGCTTGGCGCCGTCGGTGTCGATCACGATCGACCCGGGAAGAAGGTCGCATAGCCACCACGCCCATTTTAGGCTGAAGAAGTCCTCGGCCCACTGGTCAGACTCGCCTGAAGTAGGCACGGATCCTCACTTGAGTCTTGCATGAGGCTCCCATTTTCGCCCACGATACGCCCCACAGGTTCCGGTCGATCTCCACCTCGGTTGACACGGTTCCCGACTCACTGGCACGGTTCACCTGAACTGGCAAGGTCAGAGTTCGACTGTGGCCGTGAACGGTGAGCTGGCCAGTGATCTCGATCCGGTCACCGTCGAGCGGGCGCCAGCGTTTTGCGGTGAAGACGATGGTGGGGTAGTTGCGGATGTCCAGGAAGTCCGCGGAGCGGAGGTGGTCGTCCCGCTTCTTGTTTTTCGTGTCGAACGATCCGGCGTCGATGATCAGGGTGCCATCGAGGTTGCCGTCAGGGCTGATCTGAGCGTTACCGCTGAGTGCTTTGGCCGCACCCTTGACGGGCAAGACCCACATCGCCTTGGTGCGAAACCCGACAGTGGTCTTGCTGGGGTCGAGGGTCCAGGCACCGGCCAACCGGGTCAGCTCGCTGGTCATGGTATCGATTGATGTCACGGGGACTCCTTTCTGAGTTTGGCATTTCAGGGAACACGGTTTCGTCAGGTCCGGTCGACTGCCGGTGGCGGCTTACGAGGGCGCTTTTGCTTGAGAACACACGGTGATCCTGCGCAGATCCGGTGTTTGTCCACAGTGACGCAATTCACACCAAACGTCGCCGGTGGAATGACGGTGCGTCAGTGGACGCGAGCCGCCGGAGCCAGTTCAGCTGCCTCAGGACGGATCGGGTCTTCGCCTTCGATGTGCAGGGTGGGCAGCCGGCGGTCGAGCCATGCGGGGCAGCCACCAGTTGCGAGGTCCGAGCAGGTGCATGAGGGAGGGAACCAGCACGGTGCGCACGACGAAGGCGTCGATGATGATGGCGGCGGCGAAGCCGATGCCGAACTCCTTGATGACCAGGGCGTTGTTGACGAAGCCGAAGGAGAGGAACACCAGGATCATGATGAGCCCGGCGGCGGTGATGACCCGGCCTGTCTCCGCTTGGCCCCGGGTGACGGCCCGGTGGTTGTCCCTGCTGATGACCCATTCCTCGTGCATACGGCTGACCAGGAACACCTCGTAGTCCATGGACAGGCCGAACAGCACGGCGAACATCATGACCGGCAGGTACACCTCGATGGGTCCGGCCTGGGCGAAGCCGAGCAGCGGTTTGAGCCACCCGTACTGGAAGGCGGCGACGATGGCGCCGAGGGCCGCGCCGATGGAGAGGATGTTCATGGTGGAGGCCAGGAGGGGGACGAGCAGACTGCGGAACACCACGGCGAGCAGCAGGAAGGCCAGCACCACGATCACCACCACGAACAGCGGCAGCTTGTCTGATAACACTTTGGAGAAGTCGATGCCCTGGGCGGTTACGCCGCCGACGTGGATGGCCAGCGACGAGCCGGAGGTGGCGGCTGGCACTTCGGAGCGGATGTGGTTGACCAGCGTGGTGGTCTGGGCCGCCTGGGGGCTGTAGCGGGGGTAGACGATCGCGACGACGGCCTTGCCGTTGGGGCTGGTGCGGGTGGGCAGGACCTGGGCCACGCCCGGCGTGTGCGAGAGCTCGCTGGCGAACGTGTCGAAGCGCTGAACGTCCCCGGGGCCGTTGACCTTGCCGACCAGCTGCAGCGGGCCGTTGAATCCGGGCCCGAAGCCTTTGGCCAGCAGGTCGTAGGCGTGCCGGGTGGTCGAGGCGGAGGGGTCTTCGCCCGAGTCGGCCAGACCCAGCCGCAGGCCGAAGAACGGCAGGGCGATGACCACGATCATGACCAGGCTGATGGCGCTGAGCAGGCCCGAGCGGCGACCGACCATGTTGGCCCACCTGGTCCAGAACGGGCTGTCTCCTTGGTCGTCGACCCCAGCGGCGAGTTCGAGCCTCTCCCAAGAGCCGGCGCCGGTCTCGGCGGGAGAGGGCTTTGTAGCCGTAGAAGCCGAGCATGGCGGGCAGGAGCGTGATCGACGACAGCATGGTGAGGAAGACCACGAACGCCGCCCCCAACGACACCCCGTAGAGGAAGGTGAGGGCTAGGGCGAACATGCCGAGCAGGGCGATGCAGACCGTGAGCCCGGCGACGAGCACCGCCCGCCCGGATGTGTTGAGGGCGCGGACGGCGGCTTCCTCGGGGCTGCGGCCGGCGAGCAGCTCACGCCGGTGCCGGTTGACGATGAACAGGGCGTAGTCGACGCCTACCCCCAGGGCGATCAGCTCCGCCAGCTGGGTGGCGAACTGGGGGACGCTGAAGGCGTGAGACAGGATGGCGATGAACGAGGTGCCGATGCCGATGGCGACGAGGGCCGATAGAAGGGGCAGCAGGGCGCTCAGCAGGGCGCGGCGAAAGGCGAAGAACAGCACCAGGAGGGCGAGCACAGCCGCCGACGATGAAGTCGGCGGAACCCCCGCCCTGGTTTTCTGCGGTCTGGATGGCCGCGCCACCGAGCTGCACGTTGAGCGTGCTGCTCTTGGCTGCTTGGGCTGTGTGGATGAGCGTCTTGGCTTCGGAGTCAGGGATGGTCTGGGCGTCGGCGTTGAGCTGGACGGTGGCCAAGCCGATGGTGCCGTCTTTGGAGATCAACCCCGTGTTGTAGGGCGAGGCGACGGTCGGTAACAAAGCCAAGCCTCTGGACATTGCCGAGCATGGCGACAACGGCGGAGCGGATCTGCGGGTCTGACAGAGTGCCCGTCTTGGCCTGCACCACGATTTGGTCGCTGTCGCCGGCTTGAGTGGGGAAGTTGGCCTTGACGATGTCTTGGGCCTGGCTCGAGTCGGTGGCAGGAAACGAGAAGTTGTTGGCGTAGGACGAGCCCACCGCGTGGGAGATGGTTGCGACCAGCACTAGGGCGAGTAACCAGGCGGGCAGGACGATGCGGCGATGACGGAAACACCAGCGGGCGAGGGGGGCCACTACTTCCTCCAAATCGGGTCAGTCTGTGTCGTTATGTGTATGGGTTGCGGTGGGGTGGATCGTGATCGCGGAGCAGTCCACGACGTCACGTCAAAGATCACCATTTGCCCACGCTTGGCAAGGAAGACGAGCGTTGGCGGTCTAGCGGACAGTCGTCGAGCGAAAGGAGCAGAAGACGGTGGTCGACGGGTCGTCCGCCCCTTGCAGATTGAGGCGAACTCCCGCCTTAGGCGGCGAGTGCGGCCGGCCGGCTCACGGCGGGCAACAGGCAGTCGGGGACTTCTGCGCAGAGTAGGCAACGATCTGGCGCTGCTCGCCCGTGGTCGACAGTGACAAGCTCGACTGTGCCCGTCAAACTATGCCGAAGCGCAGCAACCGCCTCGGCGCGACCCTCTGCGACCGCTCGCATCGCTCGCTCGGACACCTGGGCGCACAGCCACGCAAGGTGGGCCGGATGGTCGTCAACCAACGCGATGAGCCATCGGTTTCCAGCGGAGTCCCGGGCGGCGCAAAGGCTCGGCCAGTCTCGTCGGGCGAGCACGGTTTCGACCCGGAGGTCGAGATCAAACCCACAAAGGCGTAGCATCAGAGGTCCTTCCTGTTGTCGGCCTCCAGATGGCCGTGATCGCCTGATACCGGCCAGGCAAGCTGTGACCGGACCGGACCGGGCTGCAGCCGGACCGGCAGTGGTTGTGGTAGCGAAGCCACACATATCGATCTGGCTCTTAGACCGGCTGCTGGGGGTGGATGACCCATGGCTGCATCTTCCCGTGTCAAGCCTTGGTGCGCATCGGTCGAGATGCGGATTTGCGTCAGGGTCATTGATGCCGACTAGGCCACGACGAATGACGTAGACCGGGACGGGACATTCGTCGGCCGGTTACGTCGTCGGTCTCCCGTAGACTGCCGCTATGCGTTCTGTGGAAGAACGCCCCGACGAGCGACCGATGGCGCAGCCGACGGTCCTCGAGTTGTTCCTCCGGCGTGTCAGCGCCGCGATGGGCTCGCACGCAGCTTCGGCGGCGGTCCTGTTTGCGCTGGTCGCGGTCGGTCACGCCTTGGGGACCGCCGTGGTCTATCAGCTCAGCCATGTTCCCTCGGTGGGGGTGACGTTCTTTCCGGCCAGCGGGCTCACCGTGGCGGCGCTGCTGCTGGTGCGTCGCCAGCTATGGCCGGTGGTTTTGGCCGCCACCTATCTCTCCGAGCTGACCAGCCATTTCGTTCTCGGTGAAAAGGTGCTCAGCGGTTTCGGTATGGCCCTGGCTGACACCGCGGGGCCGGCGGTGGGGGCCCTGTTGGTGTTGCGCTGGGTCGGTGGCCCGCCGCTGCTGAGCCGCCGTTCGCATCTGGTGGCCTTCGTGTGCGGCGCGGTGATCATCGGCCCGCTGGTCGGTTCGCTGATCGGGCCGCCTTTCGCACGAATGAACGCCGTGCACGGCTCCTACCTGGCCACGGCGGCCCGCTGGGGCACCGGGGACGCCCTGGGGGTGCTGGTGGTCGGGGGCCTGTTGCTGTCGTGGGCCACCGAGCAGCGCTGGCCGGTGCGGTTGCGCTACCCGGCCGTGGAGGCGGCCGTGTTGGCGGCCATGCTGGCGGTGGTCAGCTGGCTCACCTTCTGGCGGTGGTTGCCGTCGCCGGTCTACCTGGTCATCCCGCTCTTGGCGTGGGCGGCACTGCGCTTCGGGACCCGGGGGGCCGCCACCGCGGGAGCGGTAGTGACCGCCATCGCCGAGTGGGCCACCCTCGATGGCCACGGCCAGTTCGCTGTCGCCGCCGGCCAGAGCCGGGAGGCGGGCCTGTGGCTGCTGCAGCTGTTCCTGGCCGTGGTGGTGCTGACTGCCCTGGTGTTGGCCTCCCAGGTAGCCGAGCAGGCCGCCGCGGTGTCGTCGGCGGAGGCGTCGGAGGAAAAGTATCGGCGCATCTTCGAGGCCACCACCGACGGGCTGATCATCACCGACATGACCACCGGCACCATCGTGGAGGTCAACCCGGCCTTCTGCACCATGCACGCCACCACCCGCGAGGTCATGGTCGGCGCTCACCCCAGCGCCTTCATCGGGTGGAGAGCCGGCCGGCGGGATTCGTCTGAGCCCGCCCAGGGGTTCTCCGAAACGCTGCCGGAGCTCTTCGACGCCTACCTGGAGGCCATCCGGCGGGACCATCAGTTCCGGGCCCGGGCGCGCGACGTGACCAGCGACGGGCGGGTTTTCGACGTCGAGGTCCGCGCCAGCGAGCTGCCCTTCGACGGCAAACGACATGTCCTGGGCGTCATCCGGGACGTGAGCGAGGAGGCGACCGCCTATCGGCTGCTCGAAGAGCGAGTGGCCGATCGCACCCGGGAGCTGTCGGGCCTGCTCGACGTGGCCGTGCACCTCGCCGCGGTCGTCGACGCGGCCCAGATCGGCGACGTACTCGAGCAGGATGCCCCGGCGGTCCTACCCCGGTGCGGTTTCTCGGTCTGGCAGCTCCGCGACACCCGCCTGTTCGCAACCAACCCGGACCGAGACCGGCAGCAAATCAACATCGAGCAGTTGCCTAAGACGATGGCGCTACTGCGAGCGGGCCAACTGGTTCGTTGTAGTGGACCTGATCTCGGCGCCGACCTGTTCGGCGAGCTGGTCGACGCCGGGATAGTGTCGGCGGAGGCCGAGGGCGTGCTGGTCGTGCCGCTGGTCGGGGCCGGGGAGCTGCTGGGAGCCCTGGTAGCGCTGCGTCACCACCCGCCCCGGCTCAGTGCCGGAGAGCTCGCTGCTGCCCGGGCCCTGGCCAGCCACGCCGCGGTGTCGTTGGCCCATGTCAGTCTGTTGGAGCGCACGCAAGACGTGGCCGGCAGCGAAGCGCGCCAGGCCATCGCCCGCGACCTGCACGACTCGGTCTCCCAAACCCTGTTCTCGACGACCTTGCACGCCAAAGCGGCCCAGGTTGCCTTGCACGGCGCCGGCATACGGGACGATCATCCGGCGGTCCAAGCGCTGGGCGAGGTGGTGCAGTTGACCCGCGGCGCCCTGGCCGAGATGCGGGCCCTGATCTTCGAGCTGCGCCCCGGCGCCCTGGCCGAAGAGGGCCTCGAAGCAGCGGTGTCCAAGCACGCCGGTGCCTTGGCTTCCCGGGAAGGCCTCCATGTCGAGGTGGTCGGCCCGCCCGAGCGGCTCCCCGTTGCATCGCACATCGAGGAGCAGCTGTACCGCCTCATCCAGGAGGCCCTCTACAACGTGGTCAAGCACGCCCACACCGACTCGGCCCGCGTTGCCATCAAGACCAGACCCGACGACATCACGGTCACCATCCGCGATGAAGGCGACGGTTTCGACAACGCTGCGCCGAGGCCGGGCCATCTCGGGCTGGCCTCCATGGCCGAGCGGGCGGCGGGCCTCGGTGGCTTCGTCTCGATTGAAAGTCAGCCCGGCGAGGGCACAACAGTCACGGTCTCGGTGCCGCGCCAACCCGCCACAGACATGGTGACCAGTCGATGAGCGGGCCCCACTCGCCGGAGGTTTCCATCCGGGTGCTGGTAGTCGACGACCACGGTGTGGTCCGCAAAGGATTGCGCACCTACCTTGCCACCACCGAGGACATCGAGGTTATCGGCGAAGCCACCGACGGCGGTGACGCCCTGAGTCAGCTCCGGGACTACGAGCGTGGCGGTGAACTGCCCGACGTCGTCCTCATGGATCTGGTCATGGAGCCCATGGGCGGCATCGACGCCACCCGGCACGTCCGCGCTGATTATCCCGATGTCCAAGTGGTCGCCCTCACTTCCTTCGTCGAGGAGGAGAAGGTCCACGCCGCGCTGGACGCCGGGGCCACCGGGTTCCTGCTGAAGGACGCAGAAGCCGACGAGGTGGCCACCGCCGTCCGGGCCGCCCACCGCGGCGAGGTCCACCTCGACCCGGCGGTCGTCGGTCGGCTCGTCCGGTCCCTCCGGGCCCCGCCCAGTCTGCAGCCCGGCTTCGACCTCACCAGCCGAGAACGCGACGTGCTCCGCCTGGTCGCCGCCGGCAAGGCCAACAAGGACCTCGCCGCCATCCTGTTCATCAGCGAACGCACCGCTCGCACCCACGTCAGCAACATCCTGACCAAGCTCGGACTCACCTCACGAACCCAGGCCGCCCTGTGGGCGGTGCGCGAAGGGCTGGGCCCAGACCTAACCTAACCGCCGGGCGAGGCGCCTACGTCAAATGACTGAGGCGCAAGATGACGAATCGCCGATGCGACCGCCTGTGTCGGGCTGTTGACTGGAACAGTGACCACCGAGCCCAGCCCGACGCCGGTAATTCTCGTGGTCAGCGATGACCCCCGCGTCGGTCACGCTCTGGTCAGCTACCTTTCGGCGGCCGCCGCCAGCCTGTCAGTCACCGGGCCGCTCGACTGCGGAGCGCTGAGGGACCCCGCTACTATCCACGCCACAACTGTCGTATGCGACCTCGACGGCTGCGACCTCCCCGCCGCCTTCGCGCTCATCGAAGACCTGGTTCGAACCCGCGGCCCCGCCGTGGTGGCCCTCAGCTCCCGCCCGCGGATTCGACAGGAAGCTCTCGACCATGGCGCCACCGCGGCAGCCGACAAGTCCGATGACGTGGACCAACTCGCCGCCGTCATCCAAGCCGCAACTCCACCGCCGACACAGCAGTGACCAGGTCCAGCTGCAGCCTCATGTCACCCAAACACCGCCTGGGTGGCTTGAGCCGCGAGATGAACGGACAGGGCGGTCTTGACGGCGAAAATCGGCCCCACGAGCCCGCAGCCAGGCCAATCCGCCGACCGGGCATACGGGCGTTGACGGTCGCAGCATCCTCCGAAGAATAGGAGTCCCCAGGGTCGTCAGACTCCGCCCCAGGATCAGGTTGCCTCGCCATACCGGGGCTGTTCGCGGTCACGCCCCCGACCCGACATCTCTTGGCCGGCGCGGTGTTCGTGGCCGTTTCGAGTTGCCCAAGGGCGACAGTCCCTTCGCCGATGCGGTGATCGACCGGGGAGCCCGAATCGCATCGCCACCGCCAGCCTCGATAACCCCCACGCCGGCACGCAGTGAGGCGGAGGGTTGGCAGCGATGCCATACCCCGAACGAACGTATCTGCCTTCCCTACCAGAACCACGGACATACGTCGACTTGGCCCCGTTTACCCAAGACCTGTGCGGCTCAGCCGGCCGGCACCGACGTGCGGTCCTACGTCATCTGTCGACCTGGTCGAGGCGAATGTCTCCCCCCACAAGCCGCCACCTCGCCGATGCGCCAACCGACGCGGATCCCGACAATGGTCCTCGGCCCTCGCGTCCAGCAATCAGGAGGCTCCGATGCACGCCACCGCCGTCCGCAAAACCCAAGCCGGCAACGTCGCCCTGCACACCCAGCGGGGCTCGGCCGAACCGGCGAAGCGCCACGCCACCTGCGCCTGGTGCGGCCGGGATTGGCGTTCGATCGTCGAACTCATCGACCACGTGGAAGCCGCTCACCTCGACCACACCGATACGACGTCTCACGCGTCAGGGACCCGCCTGACCGAGGAGGTCTGATCATGTTCCACCCTTACATCGCCCAGCTGCTTGCCGCCGAACGCCGGCGCGACTACCTACAAGCCGCCCGCACCTCCCGCACCGCCGTGGGTGTGCGCCGCCCCAATCCAAGACAGCGCCGACTGGGCATCGGTGGCTACCGACTCCGCTTTACTCTTCGGCGGACTGGGCGCACCCAGCTGGGCGCCGAGTGCGGTCCATGACCTGCTCAGCGGGTCGACGGCGTCGACTGGCACCCCGCCGAAGCAGCCTGGCTGTACGAGCGCCCGGATCACCCGGACCACGAGCCATGCGGCCCAATCGCAGCGGCACCCCTGCGGCCGCAGTCCGTTCGAGATCCGATGGAGGTTCTCCCATGTTCACTACAACCAAGCTTTCCGGGCCGGGCATGGAACTTGGACGGAGCCAGTCCGATCGGCTGGTTCGCTCCGTGGGCGAACTTATCGACGCGCGTCGCACTACGTCGGCGCCGCAGTGGGACGCGGCCCGTTGCCGTCACACGCCCGGCGTCGCCATCCGCCTGTTCTTCTCCGACGATATTGCCGATATCAACCGCGCCAAGCGCGTCTGTTCCGGCTGCCCGGTGGCGGTGCCCTGCTTGCAAGGTGCCCTGGACCGCCGCGAGCCCTGCGGCGTCTGGGGTGGCTACCTGTTCGCAGACGGTCAGGTCCTGGCCCACAAGCGTCCACGGGGTCGACCGCCCAAGAACCGGCCGGCTCAGGACATCGTTCAGCTCACGCCGCCACCCCCCGACGCTGCTCGCTATCAGTGAGCCCCCGATGTACAACTCATCCCATCACGCCGCCCAATACCGGGTCCTGAGCGCGACGACCGACCGGTTCGGGCCGCCCCGACTGCCGCCACATCGGTCCTGGACGTTCCGTCGGCCGGCGCCGGGCCGGGCAAACCGGACCTCCGGATCTTTCGTCCTGTTCCACACAGGCCGGAACCGCTACTGCTCACCCCGACCTCCCAACCCGCTAGTTCTCCGCCGACCTCCAACCCAAAAGGAGCCCTCTGTGACCGCCGTAACCAGCGACCTACCAACCCTGCCGCAGGAGCGGCCCCACGGCCGGCACCTCGGTCTGGCCTTGGTGGTCATCGCCACCGCCCAGCTGATGGTGGTACTCGACGCCACCATCGTCAACGTGGCCCTGCCGCATATTCAACGTGCCTTGGGGTTCTCGGGGAACGGCTTGCAGTGGGTCATCACCGCCTACGCCCTCAGCTTCGGGGGCCTGCTGCTGCTGGGCGGACGAGCCGGCGACCTGTTGGGCCGCCGCCGGGTGTTCATGTCCGGGCTGCTGCTGTTCTCGGCTGCTTCGTTTGTCGGGCGGCTTCGCCACCTCCCAGTCCTGGCTGCTGGCGGCCCGGGTGTTCCAGGGGGCGGGCGGGGCGTTGATCGCCCCGACCGCGCTGGCCCTGGTGGCCACCAACTTCGCCGAGGGGCCGGCCCGCAACCGGGCCCTGGCTGTAGTGGCCGCCATGAGCGGGGCGGGGGCCGCGGTCGGCCTGGTCGCCGGCGGCCTGCTCACCACCTACCTGTCGTGGCGGTGGGTGCTGTTCGTCAACGCCCCCATCGGGCTGCTGGCCGCCGCCGCCGACCCCAATGGTGCTGGCCGAATCGCCCCGCCGGCGGGGCCGCTTCGACCTGGCCGGGGCCATTACCGGCACCGCCGGAGTTGCCTTACTGGTGTACGGCCTGTCCAACGCCAGCACCGATCAATACGGCGTATCGCACTGGGGTGACACCAAGGTCATCGCCTCGCTGGTGGCGGCGACGGTCCTGCTGGTCGGCTTCGTGATCATCGAGCGGCGGCAGCCGATACGCCTTGATGCCCCTGCGCATCCTGGCCGACCGCAACCGCTCCGGTGCCTATCTCATCATGCTGGTCATCGCCACCGCCATGTTCGGCATCTTCTTCTTCCTGAGCCTGTTCGTGCAGAGCGTGCTGGGCTACAGCCCGGTGAAGTCGGGTCTGGCCTTCCTGCCGTTGGCCGCCGCCATCGTGGTGTTCTCCGGCATCGTCAGCCAGGTCATCACCCGTACCGGGGCCCGCCCGCTCATCCTGACCGGCGCCGCCTTCACCAGCGGCGGCATGTACTGGTTCTCCCGGGTCGATGTCCACACCACCTACCTGGGCGGCCTGCTCGGCCCCATCCTGGTCACGGCCACCGGCCTGGGCTTGCTGTTCGTGCCCCTCTCGCTGACCGCCCTGTCCCGGGTGCGCGAAGAGGACTCGGGGCTGGCCTCCAGCCTGCTCAACACCGGCCAACAGGTCGGCGGGGCCATCGGCCTGGCCGCCCTGGGCACCGGTGGCGTGGACCACCGTCGCCAACAGCACCCGCCATCAGGTCGCCCATGCCACCGCCTCGACCCGGTCCATACGCTCCGGTCACCCCCTGGCCACGTCCCAGCTCGCGTCGATCCATCGCAGCGCCCTGGCCGTCGGCATCAGCAGAGGGCTGCTGGCCGCATCCGCCATCGCTCTGGCGGACTGGTCATAGGAGTCATCGCTATCCGGGTGCGACGCCAGGAGCTCCCGGTCGAGACTCCGGCCGCCGATGATCACGAGCCGACCGTCGGCGAACCCGACATGGAGGCGGTCGCATCGTGAACGCCTGCCGTCCCGCAACTGACCCATCACCCCATCTGAAGGAGAACCCTCATGAACGCAACCATCACCGTCGACGCCGAAATGACCGCCGGGTCGGTCGTCTCGAAAGACGGGACGCCGATCGGATATCTGGAAGACAGGCGAAGGCCCGGCGGTTGTGCTGGTTCACGGCAGCAACCAGTCGGCCCGCAGCCACACCCAGCTGGCCTTGGCGCTGGCCGACGTGTTCACGGTCTATCTGCCTGACCGCCGAGGTCGGGGACTGTCCGGGCCGCACCGAGCCGAGCACAGCATGGGCACCGAAGTGGAGGATCTGGAGGCGGTCCTGGCCGAATCGGGCGCCAGCAGAGTATTCGGGGTCAGCGTCGGCGCCCTCATCGCGCTCGAGGCAGCCCGCACCCGAGCGGCCATCCGCCAGGTGGCCGCCTACGAACCGGCCCTGCTGGCCCAGCCCGACCCTTACACCGGATGGGTCGGCCGCTTCGATGCAGGAGATGGCCCAAGGCGACACGGCGGCCGCCCTGGTCACCAGCCTGTACGGGTTGGACCTGGCCCCCACCGGCTATGAAACTCATGCCTCGCTCTTTGCTCGAAGCCCTCACCAACAAGGCCATGCGCAGCGAAGACAAGAGGGCCACCAGTGACACCGTGACCATGCGCCAGCTGGCTCCCACCCTGCGCTACGAAGGATTGCTGCTGGCCGAGATGGCCGGAACCGCCGGCACCTTCGCCGAACTGGACGCCGATGTCCTGTTGGTCGGCGGCGCCATGAAACGGCCCGCCTTTATCCGGCCCGCCTTCGATCTCCTGGCCCAAACCCTTCCACATCAGCGCTGCGTGATGATCCCCGGCCTCGGTCACGGCGGGTCCAGCGACGTCGGTCCGGCCAACCGTGACGGCAAGCCGGAACGGGTCGCGCCGGTCATCCGATCCTTCTTCGCCGGCCATGACTGACAAGGACGCGGTGGTGGTCAACGGCCTGGTCAAACGGTACGGAACCCTGACCGCGGTCCGGGGCGCCAGTTTCGCGGTCGCCGAGAACGAGATTTTCGCCCTGCTGGGCCCCAACGGTGCCGGCAAGACCACCATCCTCGAGATCCTGGAAGGCTTCCGACGTCGAGACGGCGGTCACGCCTGCGTGTTGGGGTTGGACCCGGAGGCGCGCACCACCGCCCGACAGCTGCGCGAACAGATCGGATTGGTGCTGCAGGACATCGCGGTCGAGCCCTACCTGACCGTGCGCGAGACCGTGGCCCGCAACGCCGGCTACTACCCGGCCCCTCGAAGTGTCGACGAGACCATCGAGCTGGTCGGCCTGGCCGGACACGAACAGCGGAAGGTCAAAGACCTCTCCGGTGGGCAAAAGCGCCGCCTCGACCTGGCCCTGGGCGTGATCGGCAACCCGCGTTTGCTGTTCCTGGACGAGCCGACCACCGGCTTCGACCCCTCGGCCCGGCAGGGCGCCTGGCAGGTGGTGCGCGACCTGCGGGCCGCCGGCACCACCATCGTGCTGACCACCCACTACATGGAAGAAGCCCAAGCGCTGGCCGACCGGGTGGCCGTGATGGCGGCGGGAACCATCGTGGCCGAGGGCGACCCGGCCACCATCGGCGGGCGCGACACCGCCCGGGCCCGAATCCAGTTCACCCTGCCCGTCGGCGCCCAGACCTGACGACCTGCCGGTAACGCCGACGGCATCAGAGGGCGGGCTGATCACCATCGAAGTCAATGATCCCACCGCCGCCCTGCACGCCCTGACGGGATGGGCGCTGCAGCGACACACCAGCCTGCCCGATCTGGCCGTGGTGCGGCCCAGCCTGGAGGAGATCTATTTGCAGCTCACCCAGCCCGATGTCGCGCCCGTTCTGCCCGGACGGCGCATCCCGCCCGGTCCAGCCCGCCGAACCTTGTCAGGAGCGAACGATGACCCACCTGGCCATCCCCGCCCGCCCGGCGCGCTGCTCGGAAGCGCAGCCCGTTGGAGCTGCTCGCCCACCAGATCCGCTACGAGCAGCTGTCGTTCTGGCGCAACCCGCAAAGCGCCATCTTCACCTTCATCTTTCCCGTCGTGCTGGTGATCATCTTCGGGGCGGTGTTCAACGGGGTCAAACCATCCTCGTACTACGACGGGCTCACCCCGTTCCAGTACTACATCCCCACCATCGCCGCCGTCTCGGTGCTGGGCGCCTGCTACAGCCAGCTGGCCATCGGCCTGGCCATCCGCCGCCAGACCGGCATCCTGAAGCGGACCCGGGCCACCCCGCTACCGGCCTGGACCTACTTCGCCGGGCTGGTAGCCCATTGCGTCGCCATCAGCATCGTCGAAGTCGCCCTCATCGTCACCATCGGCCGGCTCTACGGCGTGGCGCTGCCCCACCACTGGGCGGCCATGCTCGTAACCCTGATACTCGGGGCGGCCAGCTTTTGCACCCTGGGTGTCGCCGTGGCCTCGCTTATCAGCAACGCCGACGCCGCCCCGGCCGTGGTGCAGTTCATTCTGTTCCCCATGATCTTCCTCTCCGGCACCTACTTCCCCATCCACGCGGCCGTGCTCAACGATATCGCCGGCGTCCTCCCGCTGCGGCCCTTCAACCAGGCCCTCACGGGCGCCTTCGCCCACACCGGCGTCAACGCCGGCCATCTCCTGGTGCTGCTGGCCTGGGGAGCCGCCGGGGCCGTCGTCGCCATCCGCCGACTTCCGGTGGGAGCCCCGACCCGAATAACCCCCGACAGTGGGCCGCCTCTCATCGTCCCGGCCCCCATGGCCGTCCTCGGTGGTGCCGCTGGGTGCTCTCGTGGGTCAACCGGCTGGTACAAAACTCAACCCGGTCGACCAAGCAACGACAGGGGCCAAACCCGGACGGTCCGCGATGCCCGTCGACGCTCGCTCCAGAAGCTGCGAGCGGTATGAACTTTCGGTCGCGGAGGCGAGCCGTGTCCTTCAAAGAGTCTGGAAGGAGTCACCCCATGGTTGTCGGATCGGCAAAGCGATCCCATGACATCGCCGATCTCGACAGTGCTGACCGGCCCGCCCGCCGCAGCCGGCAACTAGCGGTTGCTCTTGGCGTATGGGCAGCCTGGTATGCCGCATACCGTTTCTACTACGCCTTCGGGGGCCAGGTCGGCATGGTCGGCCGGCCCGCTTCCCAGTCCAACTTTGAGCGCATCAACCTGGTCGGCGCCACCATTATCCTGCTCGCCGCCGTACTCCCACCCATAGCGCTGCGGCTGTGGCGCCACCGGTGGGCGCGAACTCTGGTTCCGGTCGTTGGCTGGATCGTCGCCGTCGGCTGCTGCGCCCACGCCCTCATCGACATCACCGGAGATCTGCTCAGCCTGACCGGGGTGCATCCCACCCACTACCCAGCAGGAGCCTGGCTGTCCATCAACCGCCGCCGCTCCAACCTGCAGGATCTCTTCTTCAACGAACCGTGGTTCTTCGCCGAGGGCTGGCTGTGGGGGCTGTTCGCCCTCTCGGCAGTAGCCCCGGCGACACGACCGTGGTGGCGACGATCCGCCGTCATCGGATTCGCCTTCTGGCTGACTCTCGGCGTGCTCAGCCTGCTTGGCAGCAGAACCATCCTCACGTTCCGATACGGCTAATCCCCCAAGGCCCGGACCGTGGATTTGCACCTACAAGGGACCGTTTCTGACCGCGTTTCTCGAGAACGGTGACGGCGAGCCGCTCCCCTTGGCCCACCATTGACGACCTGTCCGACTGCTGCGCAAACCCCGAGCCACAACCGTGCACACAAGAAGGGATCAATCATGAAGACAGAAGTCGCCATGGGCACACCTGCGTTCGTTCAGCCATCTACTCGGGCGGCGTTCCGTAGCATAAAGCTGCTAGTCCGCTGCTATCTCGGCATCAGCGTGCTCACGCTGGTGACGATCATCTTGCTGCGCAGCAACTCCTCAGCGGTGAACGCGGCGGTGTGGATCCGCGGAACCATCGTCGTCGCCGCGGCGGTGCTGATGACCACCTTAGCCGTCCGAGCGGCCCGCGGCTCCTACCGCGCCTATCTCCGGCTGCGGATCGCCTCAGCCGTCATGGTGGCAGCCATCGCGGTCATCATCGCCCTCCCCGACACCTTCCCGCTATGGATGAAGATCGAACAGGCCACGTGCGGGACTGATCCTCATCGCCATCGTCGCCGTCGTCAACGGCAAGCCACTCCGATCGTTATTCAATGGGTCGTAGATCAAACCGCAACAGGGCGCTGGCCAATGACAATCTGCCTCTGCCTTCGTCACCCAGGAGCTCCCGGCCTCGGGACGTCACCGCCAGCTGGCCGTCGGTGTCGGGAAGCTCTTGGCTTGGACAAGGGCGCCTAGATGTGCTGACCGGGCAGGTTGTCCCCGAGGCAGTGGGTGAGGGTGGCCTGTGGTGTGTGCCATCCGAGTGAGCCGTGGGGTCGATGGTGATTATAGAAGTGGGTGAACCGGGTGTAGGCGGTGTGGCGTTGGGTGTCGCTGGTCCAGTCGCGGATGTAGGCCCATTCTTCGATGAGGATGCGGTGGAAGCGTTCGACTTTTCCGTTGGTCTGGGGTCGGTAGGGGCGGGTGCGCTTGTGGGTCGCCCCGGTGGCCTGAACCGCCTGGGCCCAGGCTCGGGAGCGGTAGCAGGAACCGTTGTCGGTGATGACCCGCTCGACGTGCACGCGCTGGCCAGCGAAATAGGTCACGGCCCGCCTCCAGAACATCGCCGCGGTGGGTCCTTGTTCGTCGTGGAGGATTTCCGAGTAGACCAGCCGAGTGCGGTCATCGATGGCGGTGTGGATGTAGGCGTAGCCGACCCGGGCCGTGCGGGTTTTGCTCACCTGTCCTCGGCCGTGGGCGCGCCAGCCGCCCCCAGCCGGAATCCGGCTGAGCTTTTTCACATCGACGTGCACCAGCTCGCCGGGCCGGTCCCGCTGATAGCGGCGGGGTTTGACCCCGGCGGTAGCCCGGTCGCCCCGGTCGAGTCGGCCCAACCCGGCCGCGTTGAGGATGCTCTGGGCCGTGGAGGTGGCGATACCCACTTCCGCGGCGATGCGCGCCGCCCCCCAGCGCCGCCGCCGACGCAGACTGACAACCCGACGCTGGCACGATCGCCGAGTCCGCCCCGGGCTGCAATGTGGTCGACTGGACCGGTCCCCCAGCCCCTCCACACCCTCGCGCAGGTAACGATCGCGCCACTTACGAACCGTCTTGGCGTCGACCTGGAACCGCTCCGCGGTCGCCTCCACCGTCCAGGCTTGCTCGAGCACACAACCGACCATCCGGCGTCGTCCCTGCGGGGTCAACACCGCGTTGGGGTGCTGGCCTCTAGCTTGAACCATGAGCCCTCCTTGCGAGTCGTGAGTTGTGGAAGACCCACAAACTCGCAGGAGGGCTCACATCACTGGTGGATCACCCCAACCCGCTACGACACGGACAACGTCCCCGGTTATCACACCTAGAGGACAGCCTGCCGATCGCCTTATGAACAGCGCCTGGATCGTAGGAGGCTGCACTCGATACCCGTGTGGCCGATCCTCTGGTCCGCGCCGCGGGCCACCTGCATGACGATCCACTGTTCCTCGTCAAAGGGAAGTGCCGGCGAGCACCTTGTTGAGCGTCGCCCGCTTAAGCTTCTCGAGCTGCCCCACGATTGTTGGCCACGGTGTCTTCCAATGATTGGTTTCCTTTGACATGACATCGATGTCGCCCATTTGGAAGGCGACCATTCATGCACGCAACCGCGGTTCCGCCCGCTCGCACCGGTAGTGTCCAGGTGACGCTGCTGACAAATGGCGGCCCGGCGCAGACTGCTCGACACGAAATGGGTCCCCGGTGACATGCCGGCACGCCGTTCGCGTGGATGTGGTCGACGAACGAGAACGGGTGTTGCTGCTGTGGCATGAGGCGCCCCACGACAACCCGCACTGGGCCCCCCCGGGCGGCGGCATCGAGGACGGTGAGGACTCCGAGGAGGCAGCGATGCGTGAACTCTCCGAAGAGGTCGGTCTGACCGGGATGGAGCTGGGCCGCCCTGTTTGGCGGTGGTGTCACGAGTTCTCCTTCGCCGGGCTAACGGTATGGCAGGAGGAGCTCATCTACATCGTCTGTACCCGTCACTTCGAACTGGGACCCGTGACAGCCGACCAGGCGGCAGACGGGATCGTCGCCAGGCGCTGGTGGCCGCTCAGCGACCTGGCCGCGTGCCGCGACGAGGTATGGCCGCCAAAGCTCGCCGCCCTCCTTCCTCCGGTGCTGGCCGGGCGTACGGCTCCGGATCCATCTTGAAACGGGACTGGATGGCTTCCGAACGGCGCAACTTTTTCTCGTCGGGACCTGACCAGCTCGCTCGTGCGGTTTTGTTCCCCTCGGCATCACCTGCCGCGGCTCGAGAACGAGGACCCGGATCGATTGACCCCGATATCGATTCGGCCGGTCTGTGGAGGATTGATCTAGAGCCGGAAGATGATCAGGTAGGTGGAGCGACACTCGGCTTCGAAGTCGTCATGCACCGATCCGGCTGCGGCCGCGTAGGCATCTCCCGTTTTCATGTGCTGGCCCTGATTTCTGATGCTCCCATCAAGCAGGTAGAAGAACTCCGAGTACGCGTGCTCGTGCGGTGTGCCGCGATAGCCGGCGTCGGCCTCGACCAGGGTGACTGAGTAGCCGTCGGCTTGACCGATGACCTTGGCGCGTGCATTGTCGTCGCTGCCCCAGGGCATCCAGTCCCCATCGCCGGCTTCGGTGATGTGCCAGCCCTTCAAGGTTGCCTTCATTCTACTATCCTCTCGTTCGCGGTCGTTCACTGGTGCGGCGCGGCTCGCCAGGACGGATCCTCTGTTGCCTGGTCCGTCAAGCGATGTCGGGCTTCGTTCCAACGGATCGGGACGCCCGAACCAGAGACCGTCCAGAACACGAATGTGGTGGGCTGCATGCGAGGCCGAATCCGCTCGACTCGGCCATGGTGTGGATCGGTCCGGCTGAACTGCCGGATCGCCTCTTGGCTCTCCCATACGGACAGGGTCCAGAAGGTCTTGCGAAACAGCTGGGCGTCGAGGGTGTATCCGACCAGTCCGTCGGCCGCGGGCCAGCTGCCGGCGAATCAGCATGGTGGCCCGCAGAAACGACGCCACCGAGGGGTATCGAGCGAGCGGCAAACGCGAGGCCATCGCCACGTACTGGCGATGTGGATCGGTCTCGGCAACCTTGTTCCACGGCAGTTGCATGTCAGTATCCTTCTCTTGTTGCGCCATTTGTTATGTGACGGCTGCGGAGGCTGGTGTAGCTGGTGCCGAGTGCCTGGTAGACGCGAGTGAGGGAGCCGGTAGCCATGGCAGCACACCCGACCCTACGCTTGGCCAGCTGGGCGTAGACAATCATCCCTGCCACCAAGAGGCCGGCAACCGCATACGGCATGGCTTTGGAGACGGTGAGAGCGGTGCTCGTCGAGGTTGTCTCTACGATCGCCACCCTCGCCACCGCCTCGGCCAGATAGGCGATCCCCCACACCGCGGTGACGACCCTGAACCTGCGCTGGAACCGGCGACGAGTCCAACTTCTCTCGAAGTCGTGCCCCTTGGGAGTATCGGCCCCGATGAACTCGAGCGCGATATGGAACATGAGCGGCCGGGCCCACCATAGCGACAACAGGCAGATGAGGCCGAACACGCCGGTGGGGACCGAACCTTCGACGAGCACCAGCCGGGCGTCGTTGCTCAAGGACCCGGCGATGACCCCGACGGCGATGCCGATCAGCACCATGGCGCCGACAACATCCAGGCGGCGGCGACGGACAACCCCATTCGCCACCCCGATAGCAGGGACCGTGCCGCTGAGCACGAGCGCCGGAACGGCGGCCATCCCTCTCGATCGGAGCATGGAGTTGACCAGCAAAGGGCCGGCTACGTCGAAGGCGACTACCGAGAGGAGCGCCTGCAATCGGTTTCGGTCAGGCATCGGAACTGGCTACCGTGTTGCGGGGGCCGGGCGGAGCCATGAACGAGGTTGCCGCTGCTGGCGTGCGACCCTTCGAAGAATCGGTTTGAGGGAGATCGGACGACTGGACGTCGCCGCCGCTCGGGGGGCAGTCCGTCTGGTCGCGGCCAACCGCCGAAGATCCTTTTGGTTCGCTTTCATTAACTGCTCGAGAACATACGGATGGTGGTGCACCTCTCGACTCTCCTCCTCTAGAGGCTCGACTGGCCGGACACCAGCGAGTCGGCTGCTGTTGATGACCCCTCGGGCAAGGGACCTGCTTGCATCGAACACCAGGTCGGATCGGCCCGGCAGACGCGATCGCGTACGGTTTGGGACCACGGACGGCGCCCTCCTTTCGAGGGGACCACATGCCACTCCGATGGCGCCCTCGCGTACAGCCGACGCCCACCCACCCGGCCGAGCAACGCCCCGCCCGAAACCCGAATCCGCCCCACAGCCCGATCGCTCGTCAGGTCGTCACCCCGTTAACCCGGTGCCCCCAGTACTATTTTTGGTGGTGAAGCGACCGGCGATCGGCTACGCCGAGACCGGAGACGGTGTGAGCATCGCCTTCTCTGTGGTAGGCGACGGACCGGTGACCTTGGTCATGCTCTCGCCCTTGATCGCCCAGCTAGAAGTGGCGTGGGAGGAGCCCGCGTTCGAGCACTTCGTGACCCGACTGGCCGGGTGTTCCCGGGTCATCCTGTACGACCGGCGGGGCACCGGGCTGTCGGATCGGGCCACCGCTTCGGGCGAACGCCTCTCGCTCCATCAGCTGGTCACCGACCTCATCGCGGTGCTTGACGCCGTCCCCGCCGAGCGAGTCGTCCTCTTCGGCGCTTCCCTGGGCGGACAGATCGCCATCCAGTTCGGCGCAGACCAACCCCAGCGATGTGACGCCATGATCATCTATGCCAGCTCAGCACGCTTGCCTCAGCTGGAGGGGTTCGACTTCAGTCAAACAGACCAGATCGATCGGTGGGCCGACCACGTGGCCCGAGCCTGGGGCTCGGGAGCTTCTGTCGAGGCCGAGGCGCCCGCCATGGTCGACGATGATCGGTACCGCCAGTGGGCGGCGCGCCTGGAGCGCCATACCTGCCCACCCGGCATGCTGGCCGCGTCGCTGCGCCGGATCGCGACCTTTGACGTCCGCCCGGTGCTCAGCACTCTCGACTGTCCGACCTTGGTCCTGCATCGTGTCGGGGACGACCGAGTACCCGTCTCCGAGGGCAGATACCTCGCCGAGCACATACCGGGCGCAGTCTTTTCAACAGCTGCCCGGGGACGAGCACACCTTCTTCTCGGAGACCACCGATCGCTCGTCGCCGCTATGGTTCGGTTCTTGGACCAACGACTGACAAACGGCGTACTGGCTGCTGCGCTACGCCAGGCGGAGCGCAGTGGGCCCTACGAGTCAGGATGGCAAAGCCTTACGCCCGCTGAACGCGAGATCACCGGCTTGGTCGCATCCGGCATGACCAACAGCGAAGTCGCCGCCCGCCTGAATCTTTCCCGCCACACCATCGATGGACGGCTGCGGCGTGTCTTCGCCAAGCTCGACATCAGCAGTCGCGTTGAGCTGACCGCAGAGTACGCCCGGGTCTCTCGGTGAACAGACCCCCAGGTAGGTCATGGGCGACGTGGACAAGGCAATGCTGAGGCTCGCGCCACCCCCGATCGCCTCCCCCGCAGCCGGCCCGTCCTGACGTAGCCTTGATAGGGCCGGATTGCCCCCCCAACCTCTGGTACGCGAACGCGTCTCGGCGCCCTGCCTCCGGTACGTTCAGCATCGTCCAGGTGGGCGCATCCTCGGAGTCGATGCTCAAGTTGGTCCTTGAATGGGTGGAGACCGAGTGGCGTGGCGACGTCACCAGCTTGGCAGCCATGCTCGATGATGGTTTCGTCGCCCGCCTGAACAATGGGAGCACACTGAACAAGGCCTCCTGGCTCGAGCGTTACAGCCGAGGCGACCTCGTCAATGACACCCTCAAATGGACGACGGAGAGGCTGATCAGGCGCCGACGGTCTTTCCTTGTGGTCGGCCGGCTGCAGCAGGAAGGTAGTTTTCGCCGTCACGGGATACGAGATGATCAACAGGCGACGCTTTGCCTCGCCATGAGACGCGGTCGCCTTCGCCTGACCGCTGTGAACCTCGGAACGGCCGCGGAAACAGTCAAAGGGTCGGCCCAGCGTGGAAGCGGGCGCGTCATTCGGTGACCAAAGGGGCGGCCGATACTGCAATGCTCGACGAGCAGCTCCTCCCTCACCGGGGTGGATCTGACGCGCACAGGCCGCCAGGCAGTTCTTGAAGTGCGCGGCGCCGCCCGACCCCGAAAACTCAGGATTGGTTGGCCTGCCGCCGGTATCGCCGAAAGCCGGGTAAGAGCAGTGCTACCAGCGCGGCGCCGAGGAGGCAGGCGATCCCGCCCGAGGCGACGGAGAACTGGACGGATACGGCGGTGGCCACTGCTCCGGACTCGAGGTCGCCCAGGCGTGGCCTGCCTTCGACCACGGCCATCCGCAAGGAGGAGATGCGGCCACGAAACTGCTCCGAGGCTGCGCTCTGCACGATGGTGGCGCGCAGGACGGCCGAGACCAGGTCGGCCCAGCCGGCCAGCCCCAGCACGATCCCCGCCACCCACAGGACGTGGGCGAGGCCGAAGGCCACGATGATGGCCCCGAAAGCGGCGACCGCGGCGATGACGGCTCGGCCTTGGTGTCGCACGTGGGCGAGCCATACCGGAGGTGAGCTGTACCGGCCAGGGCCCCGGCTGCGGGGGTGGCGTAGAGAAGACCGAGGGTGGCGGGGCCGCCGTGGTAGACGGTGTGGGTCAGGGCCGGAAGCAGGGCTCTGGCAGCCCGAACACGGTGGCGCACAGGTCGATCAGATAGGCGCCCTGGAAGGGCCTGCCGGCCGCGGATAGCGGGACGTTTCCAGCAATGAGCTCATCCCGGGACGTTGGTTCGTTCCAGGCGGGACGGAAGCGGCCATTCCGCCTATCAACGCGGCGTTCCACAAGAAGGTCAGCGCGTCGATGCCATGGAGCCACGGCCACACCCCTAATGGTGCAGGTTCAACTCGACCTGAGACTCAGAGAAGAGAAACTGTGGGCAGGGGGTCGCCCCGATGCAAGCAACGGCAAGCCGGGAATCCGAACTCGTACCCATCGACGAGGTGGCCCGCCACTTCGGCCTGCGGGCTTCAACGATCCGCTACTACGAGCAGCGCGGTCTGCTCCACCCGGTGTCCCGCCACGCTGGTCGCCGCTGGTACGGTCGCCCCGAGCTGCGCCGGTTGGCGGTGATCCGCTACTGGCAAGACGCCGGACTCATGCGCCTCGACGATATCGCCGAAATGCTCGCCGGTCCCGGCGGCACCGATCGGTGGCGGCAAAAGATCGATGAACAGATCGCCACGCTGGCCGACAGGATCGAACGGATGGCCGCCGCCAAAGAATTCCTGCATCACGTGGCCGCACACCACGACACGGCACCCGACGGCTGTCAGTACTACGAGACACTGATATGGGAGCGAAATGTCTTCCGCACCCTCTAAAGAAAGCTGCCCGTAAGCGTAAGGACGCCCGGCGCTCGTGCACAGGAGCTGAGGGGGCCATGCCAATCGGGCATTGCCGGACCGGGGTGGCCTCGTTGAAAAAGATTGCGATCATGATCGCGGCACGATTTGCCCTGAGACTCGCGTCTTACGGCCCAGCATCATTGTCGGCCACGGTTCCGACTGCCACGGTGTCAGCCCAGGCGTTGGCCCAGTTTGTGAGGGGGCGTATGGCAGCTATGAGTTTGCGCCCTATGGGGGTGAGGGCGTAGTCGGTCTCGTCGGCGCGTCGGACTAGTCCGGCCGATTCGAGTTCGCCGAGGCGGACTCGCAGGACGCTGGAGGACATGCGGTCGCAGCGTTGTTGCAGGGGCCGGAATCCGAGGGGACCGTCTCGCAGTTCCCAGATGATCCGCAGAGCCCAACGCCGGCCGAGCAGGTCGAGGGCGGCCATGATGGGCCGGCCGGTGCGGGATCCTCTGACCGGGGTGCCGGGGCTGGGTGCTGGGCATCGCCGAAATCTCCTTGCGCTTCTGTTTCCGACACAGTACCTTGAACCTAGGTGCTTCGGAAATAGACACACCCTAGGAGGTGTCGAGATGTCCCGCCTGCCCGCCCTGCAAGCCCCCGTTCGAGCCCGCTGTGGGAGAGCTGCTCGGGGCCATGATGCCCCCGGGGGCGCCGCCTATCGGCCTGTTTCGCACCATGGTCAGGAACCTGCCCATGACCGCGGCCATGCACGGCTTTGGCGCCTACGAGCTGAGCCGCCGGCTGACGGTCAGCCTGCGGGAGCGAGAGATCGTCATCCTGCGGACCTGCGCCGGCTGTGGGGCCGAGTACGAGTGGGGCGTGCATGTCGAAGTGTTCGGCCAGCGGGCCGGGTTCACCGGCGAGCAGATCACCGCCCTCACCTGCGGCCAACTAGACAACGAAGTTTGGACGGCCCGGGAGGGGCTGCTGATCCGCCTGGTCGACGCCATGCTCGCGACCCGCGACGTACCCGACGACCTGTGGGCCGACCTCGACGAGCCAGTTCAGCGACGTCGAGTTGCTCGACGTGATCATGTTGTGCGGCTGGTATCAGGCCATCAGCCAACTCTGTCGAGCATTACGGGTAGATCTCGAGGCCCGTGCGCCCAGATTCGACGACTACGCCTCGATCCCGTCGAGGGCACGGGTCGAGAGCGACGGCTGACATGGCCAACCCGACCTTCGTCCGTCCAGGTCCGACGGGGTTCGATCTGGACATCCCCATCGACTGCCGCCCTCATGGCCGCCGACCAGGGAGGATCGGCGCAAGAAACACCGTGGCCCCGCCCCGCGGTCCGATCGCCCGGCGCGCCAGCCGATACCGCCTTGCCGGAGCTGAGCTACGAGATGACCTTCCGGGAGCGGGTCGAGGGACCGCTGGGCCCGACGTCCGGTTTCCCCGGGCGGGTCTGCTGGAAGATCGTCAGAGGCGACCCTGACCGGGCCTCGATTGCGGGCCAGGCTGGCCATGCCCGGCACCGACTGGATCCGTGTTGATCGGGATGGAATCCGCCGCCAGGACCAACGGGCCCAGTTCCGCACCGAAGGCGGGGCGCTGATCCTCATGCGCTACGACACCGGGATAATCCAGGCCGACCAGACCTACCTGGCCGCCATATCCAGCGGGCATCCCACCAACTTCGGCGACCAGTACATGTACATGGTGCCCCAGTTCGAGGTCGCCGGCGACGAGCACGGGTGGCTTACCCGTCACCTGTTCATCGGCCGGGGGCGGCTGGCCGGGGCCAACCAGATCGAATACGAGCTGTACCGGCTCGACTGACCACGAGGATCCAATCCAGTGCCCCTACTGACCAACTCCCACTTCTGCCGACACGCCAACAACCCCCGCCCCGCGGTTGCCGCCGTCTGGACGCGGAGTCCTCGGTCGCAGCTCCCGTCCCATCGCAGAGCAGTCCGGCTGCCAGGGGTGCGCCCCGCACCCGCAGCGCCCGATCTGTACCACCTCGACGCCGCGGCTGACCTATCGGGACGACTTGACATGAACGACCGCCCCATCACCGGCCGCGGCCCGACATTCTCCCCAGTCGCGCCTGGCCTGCTGTACGCGATATCACACGCCAAGGCGGCCCCGCACCGGGGTGGTCACGGTGGCGGGGATCATCGCCGCGACTCTGTTCGCCTCATCGGTCCCAACCCCTCTGTACGAGATCTATCAAGCCCGCTGGCATTTCTCGCCGCTGATCCTGACCGCCATCTATGCCGTGTACGCTCTGGCCGCTCTCACTGCCCTGCTGCTGGTGGGCCGCATGTCCGACGATCTCGGCCGCCGACCCGTCCTCACTATTGGATTGGCCGGGCTCATCGCCGCCAGCATCGCGTTCGCGTTCGCCGACGCTACGGTCTGGCTGTTTGTCGCCAGGGCTGTGCAGGGACTGGCCACCGGTGTTGTTTTGGGCACCGCCGGCGCCACCCTCATCGACCTTCACCCGCCAGGCGACCAACCTCGCGCCGGGCTCATCAATGGCGTGGCCAGCGCTTTCGGTCTGGCTTTGGGGGCCGCCTGCTCGGCCCTGATCGTTCAGTACGCCCCCCGACCGCGGCTGCTGCCCTTCGTTGTTCGAAACCGTCGACTCCTGGTGCTGCTCCGGGCGCAACCCGGCGGCTTCACGAACCAGTGGTCGCCTCCGGCCGGCTCCGGCTGCGCCCGAGCCGCCCGCATGTACCCCCGGCAACCCGGGCAGCGTTCGCGGTGGCGGCGCTCGCCGTGCTGTCGTCGTGGTCGGTCGCCGCCCTGCTCCTCTCGCTCGGACCCCAACTTGCCGCCCGGCTACTGGCCACCACCAGCGCCCTGCCGGGAGGCTGGGCCACCCTGGCCTTTGCCGGCTCCGCTGGCGCCGCCCAGATGGCGTTCCGTGGCCTCCCCGCCCGGGCCGCCACCGTCGGCGGATCTCTCCTTCTGGCCTCGGGCATGGGTGTAACGGTGGCGTCGCTGCAGGGTATGCCGGCAGCGTTTTTCGCTGGTTTGGTCGCCACCGGCGCGGGTTTCGGGGTGGTGTTCATGGGCGGTCTGCGCGCCCTGGCCGCGGCGGCCCCGACCGAAGACCGGGCGACGGTCATGTCGGCCTTCTACGTTGTCGCCTACCTTTCGCTGTCGGTGCCGGCCGTGCTGGCCGGGCTCATCGTCACGCCTCTGGGCTTGACCCGCACCTTCCGCCTCTTCGGCCTCATCGTCATCGCGCTCGCTCTCGGCGTCGGCCTGGCCGCCGGGCGAATGCAGCGTTCCGTAACGACCTCGCTTGGTCAGCAAACGGCCCGCGCACCACCATCCCAACCCGAGACAGCAAGGGCGGTTCCCGGGCCACGGTTCGAACGGACCGATGACCCAGCCCGCCCCATCGCGTTCAGTCGCCAATAGCGCCAACACCCCCATGCACACATGATCAAAGGAGGACACCGTGAACCAACCCGTCGACGCCAAGAGCGTTGTCCGCCGCTACGTCACCGCCGTGGAGGCGGGCGACGAACAGGCTATCCGTGAGGTTTTCGCCGAGGACGCGGCCTGGACGCTCCAGGCCGGACAGTTACCGATTTCCGGCACCTGGACAGGCCGTGACCGCATCATGGGCGAGTTCCTCGCGACCGCACTCGCCTTTTACGAACCCGGCACCGTGCAACTGGAGATCACCGCCATGATCGCCGAGCACGATCAGGTCGTGATGCAATGGACCAGCCGGGCCCGCACCCGCCGTGGGCGGCCCTACGAGAATGGCTGTATAGGTGTGTTCACCGTCCGCGACGGGAAGATCATCGCGGTCCGCGAGTACATGGACACGCTGTACGCCAGCACTGTGTTCACCGCCGCCGATGAACCCTCACCTGCCATCGTCGGAGGGAGGTGACGGTGCGCATCTTTGTCGCTGGGGCCAGCGGAGTGATCGGCGTGCGTCTGGTACCGCTGCTGGTGGCCGCCGGCCACGACGTGGCGGGAATGACCCGTTCACCGGCCAAACTCGACCGTCTACGCGCCCTGGGTGCCGAACCGGTCCTGTGTGACGTCTACGACGCCGAGGCGCTGCGCGCCGCGGTCGTGCAGTTCCGTCCCGACGCGGTGATGCAACAGCTCACCGACTTGCCCGACGACATCGCCCAGGTCGCCGCGCTCAGCGACCGCAACGACCGGATGTGGAGGGAAGGAACCCGAAACCTGCTGGCGGCGGCCGCGACCGCAGGGGCGGCCCGCTTCTTTGCCCAGAGCATCGCCTGGCAGTTGCCCGACGCCCGTGGCGTGGCGACCCTGGAATACGAAAAGTCGGTCCTCGACGCCGGAGGAGTCGTGATCCGGTACGGACAGCTCTACGGTCCCGACACCTATTACCCGACAGAACCGCCGCCACCGCCGCGCATCCACATCGACACGGCCGCCCGACGGACTATACCCGTTCTCGACAACCCGCCTGGCATCGTCGAAATCGTGGAGTGATGTCTAGACAACCTGCAACGACGAACAGCCGTGCCACCGCTGGCACACGTCCGACCACGATCCGGCCCGTCTGTCGGCCCGTCGTCAGCCCGCCCAGAACTCCATGCGACTGCTGATCACTGGCGGGACAGGCGTCCTGGGACGAGCCTTAGCCCCCCTGGCCCGCGCCAATGGACACCAACTGGACCTGCCGACCAGAAGCGAGCTGGACCTCTTCGATCCGGTGGCCGTCACACGCGCCGTTCACGGCGTCGACGCGGTACTCCACCTGGCCACCCGAATCCAACCCCTGGATCAACTCGATAACCCTGACGCCTGGCGCCAAAACGACCGGCTACGGGCCGAGGCGTCGAGAATCCTGGTCGACGCCGCCCTGGCCACCAGCGTCACGGTGTACGTCCAGCCGACCGTCACCTTCGTTTACCCGCCCGAAGGCCCGGCATCGGAGACCACCCCGATCCGGGAGGTGTCGCCCATCCTGCGCTCAGCCCTGGTCGCCGAGCACGAGACCGAGCGTTTCGCCCGGGCCGGTCTGCACCGTCGCGGTGTCGTCCTCCGGCTCGGGCTTCTCGACGGACCCGGCACCGGGCACACCCGACCCCGTCCCGACCTTCGGGGCCACCGTTGCACGTCGCCGACGCAGCTCGCGCCCTGCTGTCGGCTCTCACCCTGCCCAGCGGAACCTACAACGTCTGCCGCGACGGCGAACGCGTGTCGAATATGCGCTTCACCCGAGCCGCCGGCTGGCATCCCCGTAACCACTACAGCATCAGTCAGTCGCAGCGAGAAGGCTGCCCAGCGGCCAGGCAGCGATTATGACCCAGACTCTGTTCGTCGCCAACGCACCAACGATCGTCCGCCGCAAGGGCTGAGCCGGCCCATCCTACCGACATCCAGCAAGCAGCGGCTAACCGTCCTTGGGCTGGGGTTCGGCCGAGCCCGTTAATAGGGCTGCACACAGTTGGTTCGGCTGGTAGCGTCGCCGCTGATGATTCGCATCACTTGCACGTGCTGGCGCACCGCGGTAAGGCGGCCGTTCTAGCTGTGCAACGGGCCGCCTGCGGGCGGCCGTTTCTCGTCTTGGGATGACATGCCGTCCAGGGCTCGACTTTCAGGAGGCGCATCCCGTGTCGGCAACCTCTATCACACCCTCGCAACTTGCCGCCGCCGAACGCAGCGGGCAGCTCGAACGGGTCATTGAACTCGACCCTGGGCAGTTCCGTGTTCTGACCGGCGACCGGCCAACCGGTCCACTCCATCTCGGCCATCTTTTCGGCACCCTGGCCAACCGGGTCCGACTCCAGAACCAAGGTGTCGAGGTGATGGTGGTCATCGCCGACTACCAGACCCTCACCGACCGCGACGCTCCCAAGACCCTCCCCGGCGACGTCCTGGGTCTGGTCGCCGACTACCTGGCCGTAGGAATCGACCCGAGCAGATCCACGATCTTCGCGGACAGCCAGGTGGCGGCCCTCAACCAGCTGCTCCTGCCGTTCCTCAGTCTGCTCAGCGTGGCGGAACTGTCCCGGAATCCCACGGTCAAAGAAGAGTTCGCGGCCAGTCAGGGGACGCTCGATGAGTGCGCTGATGTTCACCTACCCGGTCCACCAGGCAGCCGACATACTCTTTTGTCATGCCAACCTGGTTCCGGTCGGCAGAGACCAGCTGGCCCATTTGGAGCTGGCTCGCACCATCGCCCGCCGTTTCAACGACCGCTACACACCGGAAGGGTCGTATTTCCCCGAGCCGGACGGCCTGTTGAGTGCGGCGCCATTGCTGTTGGGCACGGACGGGACCAAGATGAGCAAGAGTCAGAGGCAACGCCATCTCCCTTTCGGCCAGCGAGGATGAGACCGCCCGGCTCATCCGGGGCGCCAAAACCGACGCGGAGCGGCTCATCCGCTACGAACCTGAGCGGCGTCCCGAAGTGGCGAACCTTCTCCTCCTGGCGGCGCTATGCCTCGAGACCACCCCAGAGGTGTTGGCTGAACAGATCGGAGACGCCGGATCGGCGGCACTCAAGCGCGTCGTTACCGACGCGATCAACGAACGGCTGCGTCCCATCCGCCGCAAGCGTCACGAACTCGCCGGCGAAGTCGCCTTTCTGCGACAGATACTGGCTGAGGGGGCTGACCGCGCCCGAACTATCGGCGATCAGACCCTTGCCGACGTTCGCCGGCTGATGCACAACTCCTATTAGAGGCTCCCGATTCGCCACGCAGCCCGGTGATCTCATCACGCCATGTCCGGAATCGCCGCCTTCATCACCGAAGCCTCGGTCATAGCGATGACGGGGAGCGTAAACCGGCATACTTGGCCCGTAGGGCCGGCTTGGCGCTCTGGGTCGCGGTCATCGAACAGCGTTCTTTTCGAGGTTGTGCTCTCTTGGTGGTGTCTGATCGGCCCGGGGTGGGACGGGGTCAGCTGGGCGGGACCGGGGCAGCACCAGCACGGCGATGAGGACTGCGGCGACGATGAGCCCAGCGCCGAGGCCGAGGCCGAGGGCGTACCCGTCGGTGAGGGCCTTGGCTGTCGGCACGGGTCCGGTGCGGTGGTAGGCAGCGGTGCCCAGGGCGGCCAGCCCGAGCGAGGCTCCGATCTGTCGGGAGCTGTTGAGCAGCCCGGACGCCATTCCGGTTTCGTAGGGCGCGACTCCGGCGGTGGCGACCGAGACGACCGGGGCCAGGCAGAGGCCGTAGCCGACACTGGCGAGGATCTCCGGGCCCAGGACGTCGGTGAGGTAGGACCCGTCCGGGCTGATCAGGCTGAACCAGCCGAACCCGATAGCCGTGAGCAGCGCCGCCGGCAATCAGCAGGGTGCGGGGAGCGACGCGGTAACCGAGCTTGACGGCGAACACGGAACCGGCGATCACGCCCAGCGCGAACGGCAGAAACATCAGCCCGGTCTCGGCCGGCCCGGTTCCGAGCACTCGTTGGAGGTAGAGGGTCACGAAGTAGAAGGCGGAGGCCATGACGGCCCCGAGCACCAGGTTGTAGGCGTTGGCGCCGGCCACCGAGCGATTGGTGAGCAGGCCCAGTCGAAGCAGCGGCTCACGGGCGGGCATCCGTTCGACCCGGATGAAGCCAACCAGCAGCACGACGGCGGTGGCCAGCGTGGTCACGGTGACGGCTGAGGTCCACGATTGCTGGTCGGTGCGGACCACGCCGAGCACCAGCAGGCCGAGGCCCGCAGTGGCCAGGATCGCACCGAGCAGGTCCGGACGGCCCCGCCGCGCCGTGGCGGGACGGTCGGGGGCGATGCTCCGCACGGCCAAGGTCAGGGCGGCGGCGACCATGGGCAGGTTGACGAACATGACCCACCTCCAGCCGAGGTACTCGGTGAGCAGGCCGCCGGCCAGGACGCCGAACGCCCCGCCGGCGGCGTTGACCGCGCTCCACGCCCCGAAGGCTCGGATGCGGGCCCGCCCCTCAGGAAATGTGGCGGTCAAAAGCGACAGGGCGGCCGGGGCGAGGGTGGCGGCTCCGACGCCCTGCACGGCGCGGGCGGCCACCAGCTGGGCGGGCGTCTGGGCCAGGCCGCCGGCGAGGGAGGCCATTCCGAACAAGCCGAGCCCGAAAAACAGGAGGCGCCGGCGGCCATACCGGTCGGCGGCCTTGCCGCCCAGGAGCAGCAGCCCGCCGAAGGTGAGGGCGTAGGCGTTGATCACCCAGGTCAGGCCGACCGGGCTGAAACCCAGGCCGACACCGATGCGCGGCAGGGCGACGTTGACGATCGCCAGGTCCAGCGAGACCAGGAACTGCACGACAGCGACGGTGCTGAGGATGAGCCCGGGCCGAGCGCTCGGCTCGGCGATTGGGAGTCCCCGCGTTGTCTTGGTGCGCGTCATGACGCCGCCCTCCGTGTCTCCTGCGCCGTCCGCGTTGCCGAGGGAGGCCTTGGCACTCGGTCTCGGCGCGGGTGGCGACGGCGAGCTTGTTTGCAGGCTCTTTGACCTCGGCCGGACGTTGTGGTTGCGGGCGAACAGGTTGCCGGGGTCGTACTGGCCCTTGACTGCCGCCAGCCGTCGCAGGGTTTCCGCTGGGTAGATGGCGGCGACATCCTCGTCGGTGGCCGAGCTGAGGAAGTTTGCGTAGGCGCCGCGGACGTGAGGGGCGAGCTTCCCCCAGATGGCGTCCAGGGCCGGCCGGGCGGCCGCGACGACCGGGTCCGGGCCGGCGGTGAGGGTCAGCAGCATCAACTCCGCCTGGCGGTGGGCGTAGGCGGTGGCATCGTTGGGGACCCGGGATACCGCCCCGCTGACGCTGCGCAGACCGATGACCGGCGACCCCTTCGACGCCGCCACCTCGGCCAGGATCAACAGGACCTCCGGCACCGACTCGTTGTTGACGAAGGCGCTTCGGGTCACGAACTGGATGCCAGGTGGCGGGATGGCGCCGTCCTCGAGGGTGTCCGCATAAGGAGTGAGCGCCACACGATCGTCGATCACGGTGCCGAGGTGACGGATCGGGTCGAGCGCGTCGGCGGCGAGGTCGGGGTCGTCGCCGTCAACGACCACGTGGATCTCCAGCGACGCTTCGGGCCCGCCGGCCACCGGATTGGCGAGGGTCACCACGGAGGTGAGTTCGTCTGGGGCGGAGCGGAGGTAGTCGGCCCAGCCCTGGAGCACGCTGGCCGCTTCTGACGCCGGAAACACGATGGTGCCGTAGAAGACGTCGGTCGTCGGGTGGGCCGCGAAGTCGAAGGCGGTCACGATCCCGAAGTTGCCGCCGCCTCCACGAATCGCCCAGAACAGCTCGGGGTTCTTCCTGCGCGCTGGCATGCACGATGGCTCCGTTGGCCACGACGACTTTTGCCGCGACCACTTGGTCCAGCGCCAGGCCGTACTTTCTGACCTTCCAGCCGATGCCACCGGTCAAGGTCAGCCCGCCGACACCGACGCTTTTGGTGTCGCCCGACGAGATGGCGAGGCCATGCGGGGCCAATTCCGCCGCGACCTGACCCCAGGTGGCGCCGCCGCCGATGCGCACCAGGTGCTGTTCGTCGTCGATGATGTCCACGTTGGCGAGATGGCTGAGGTCGATCACCACACCGTCGTCGTTGGTGGCGAACCCCGGAAAGCCATGGCCGCCCCCTCGGACCGACAGCGACAGCCCTGCACGGGCCGCGAATCTGACCGCTGCTTGGACGTCCGGGACGCTCTTGGGTCGCAGAATGTGGGCCGGGCTACCCGAAGCAAACAACGAGCGACTGGCCGATTCGTACTCGGCGGCGCCTGGTTCGATGATGTCGCCGCCGAAGTCGCGGCGAAGGATTTCAAGCGCGGAGTTGATGCCCTCTCGCTGCCGGCTGACAATCTGAATCTGGTTCATCGGAGCTCCCCTCTGGTACTTTAGGAACATGTTCCGAAAGTACGTCCGGGGACCGCCATCCGTCAACCGGATTTTCCGATGGCGCGTTCGGTTCCTCGCCGGCAAGCCGGTCAGGAGGCCATGATGGGACGGTGCCGCCAGCCTCCGCGTCGCCCGGCCGGACCGGCCGCCCGCCCGTAACGTCGCGTGCGGACATCCTGGCTGCCGCCCGCCGGCTGATCGACCGGGACGGCTGGGAGTCGTTGACCGTCCGGCGGCTCGCCGCCGAGCTCGGCATCGGGACCACGACCCTGTATCACCATGTGCGAGACAAGGAGGACCTGCTGCTCCTGCTGCTCAACGAGTACGCAGGTCAGATCGTCCGGCCTGTGCTACCGAGCGATCCGCGCGAGCGGATCGTCGTGGCCGCCGACGCCCTGCATGGGGCCCTGGCCGCCTGGCCGTGGGCCGCAGACGTGCTCACCGTCGACGGTTTCGTCGGCCTGCTCGGCGAACCGGCGCTGTGGACGGTCGAGACCATCGTCGCCGGAGCCGTCGATGCCGGCTGCACCCTCGAACAGGCCGTCGAGGTCTTCCGGAGCGTCTGGTACTACACCGTCGGGGAGATCCTCGTCCGCGCCCACTCCGCACACGCCAAAGACGACGGCACCCGTCCTACCTCGGGCGCTGGGTTCTTGGGCCGGGTCGACCCGTCCCGCCTACCCCTGCCTGGCCGCGCTCGGCGACCAGTGGCCCATCCTGGCCGCTAGAGATACCTATCTTCAGGGGCTCCGCGCCATCGTGGAAGGCCTGCTCTCCGACGCAACGTCAATCACCCCTAGATCCCACCCTCGCCGACGGCGCACCCCGCCGCCCCGGCCATGACGCCGCACGACCCTATCCCCAAGAGACCCAAGCACCCTGTCCGTGTAATGCCGGCCCTGGAATGGGCGAGTGTCAGGGGACGGTGCCGGCTGGGACTATCCATTCGGCTCGCCTCGGTCGGAATCGCAAGGGACCCATGTGCAGTGACTCTCCGACGAAAATGCCAGGGATGACGGATGAGGAAGACTTCAGCAGCGCCATCTTCGCCTCCTTCGGGGTGGGACCCGAGGCGTTCCTGGGCCGCGGAGGGGAGGCGGCGGTGTACGCCCTGGATGGCGAGCGGGTGCTCAGGGTGCAGCACCCAGGCACAGACACCGACCAACTGACCCGCACAGACGCACTGCTGCATGACTTGATGACCTCCGCGGTGCCGTTTCGACTGCCCGAGATCCTCGAGATCGGGGAAATCGGCGGTCGAACCTACGCCGTCGAACGTCGCCTGCCTGGGCGCTCTCTGCTGGAACAGCTCCGCGCAGACGAGAACGCGAAAAGGGATGAGCTCATCGAGGCCTACCTGGAGGCCGCCTGCGCCCTCGGAGGCCTACGGCCCGAAGGCTGGGACTACTACGGCGAGTTAGCCGCACCGGAACCGCTCCGAGCCGAAACCTGGAGAGAATTCCTAATCGCGCGGGCCGAGCGAAGTCTGGCCACGGCCGGCTACCCACTGAATCAGATCGGCGGGCCGGGCCTGGCCCTAGACCTTCCCGAGCCAGCGCGTGGCGAGTTCGTTCACCTGGACGCCTTCGCCGGGAACATGCTGACTGACGGAATCGGCATCACCGCCGTAATGGACATCGGTTACGCCTGCGTGGCCGGCGACCGTCGCCTTACTCCTCTGGCCGCCGCCGTGTACCTGGAACTGCGACCCCAATCTGTCCCCATCGCCACCGCCCGAGACCGAGTGGTCGCCCAAGCCTGGCTGCGCTCAGCTGGACTCCTCGATCTCCTCAACCCTGCCCGGCGCTGGCTGGCTGCATACTGGGCTTTCGCGACCGATGATCTTCCCCTGCAGGCGTGGTGCCGCTCGGTCCTCTTACCGTCAGATTGAGCCGGCGTCCGAGAACGCAACTCTGGCAGGGGCTCACCTCGTCCCGTATGAAACCTCGATCCGACCGACGTCGCCGACGCCTCGAAGGCCCATCTGGCGATCGAGTCTGGAGAGACCGTCGCCGAGACCCGTCTGCTCTGTGACGACCGATAAGGGTTTCTGGGGTGCGGGTCCCTTTGCCCAGGTTTTCCTCCTCTGTGGTGATCATCGGGGTCAGTTGGTTCGTCCAGCTCGGTCAGCCCAGCAGTCCTCGTTCGTAGGCCACGGCGACCGCAGCAGCGCGGTCGCGGACGCCGAGTTTGTCGTAGAGGTGGAGGAGGTGGGTTTTGACGGTGGCTTCGCTGACGAACAGCTGGCGGGCGACGGCCCGGTTGGTGGCTCCGCTGGCGACGAGGCGGAGAACCTCGAGCTCTCGTGGGCTGAGGGCACCGGGGTTGGTGGTCGCCGACTCGTCCCATGAGGGTTCCGGCCACGGCGGGGGAGAGGACGGATTGGCCGGCGTGGGCCGCTCGTACTGCTCGAATGAGCTCGTCTCGGGGTGCGTCTTTCAAAAGGTAGCCGGTGGCGCCGGCTTCGACGGCGGGGAGGACGTCGCGGTCGGTGTCGTAGGTGGTGAGGACGAGCACTCGGGCCGGATGCTTGAGTTCCCGGAGCTGCTGGATGGCTTCGACCCCGCCCATGGTGGGCATGCGCAGGTCCATGAGAACGACGTCGGGGTCGAGCTGGGCGGTTTGGCGTACGGCGTCGGCGCCGTCGCCGGCCTCGCCGACGACCTCGAACTCGTCGTCGCCGGCGAAGACGCCGCGGATGCCGTCGCGGACGATGGGGTGGTCGTCGACGACGAGGATCCGGATGGAACTCACGGAGTCGCCCTGACCTGTCGGTCGTCAGCCGGGGCTTGGGGAGCGAGAACGTGGTGCCTGTCTGGCGAGTGGGACCGCGGCGTTGATGGTGGTGCCGGCACCAGGGGCGGATTCGACGGTGAGGTGTCCGGCTACTCCGGCGAGGCGCTGGCGCATCCCGACGAGGCCGTAGCCGTGGGTGTGTGCTGCCGGGTCGAAGCCGCTGCCGTTGTCGGCGACGTCGAGGAGCAGAGCGTCGGGGAGGTAGGTGAGGGTGAGGTGGACCCGTGAGGCGGCGGCGTGCTTGGCGACGTTCGACAGGGCCTCTTGGGAGGCCCGGAAGATGGCCGCTTCGATCGCTGGGTCGAGCGGGGTTGGGGTGCCGGCGGTCTCGACATCGACCGGCACCGCCGATCGGGCGGACCAGGCGCGGGTGAGCTCGTCGATCGCTTCGGGCAGGCTGGCGCGCTCGAGCTGTTCGGGTCGCAGGGCCCGAACGGACCGGCGGGCCTCGGTCAGGCTCGAACGGGCGAGGGCGCGGGCCTGGGTCAGGTGGCGGGACAGCTCGGCCGGGTGGCCACGGGCTTGTTCTGCGGCTTGGAGTTGGGCGACGATCCCGGCCAGGCCCTGGGCCAAGGTGTCGTGGATCTCGCCGGCCAGGCGTTGGCGTTCCTCGACGACGCCGGCCTCGCGGGCCTGGACGAGGAGCTGGGCGTGGAGGCCGGCGTTCTCGGCCATGGTGGCCTCCAGCCGGCGGTTGGTGTCGGCCAGCTCGTCGATCATCTGGCCGCGCTGTTGGTTCTGCTCCAGCACCCGGTTGGTGAGGATGAGGAAGCCGGACACGGCGACCAGGTTGATGGCGACCATGACCACGTAGATCACGGTGTGGCTCGACCAGCCGGTCGGGTAGCCCCCGGCCTGGGAGCCGGCGAGGACCAAGGCGGTGCCGACAAAGCCGGCCCACCGCCACCGCCCCCGGAGGTCATCGGCGAAGAAGTACCCGGAGAAGGCGAAGACCCCGTACCAGGGGTTCACCCACACCAGCAGTCCGACGAGGGTGATGTGGATGGCCACGGTTGCCGCCCGGGCCCGCTCGGTGCGGGCTGGCCGGGGGCGACAGGTATGTATCGCTGACCAGGCTGCGGCCGCGGAGACCACGATCAGGCCCCGGTCGAAGCGGGACCAGCTCCTGTACCCGCCGGCCACGGATATGGCGGCCAGCCCGGTGGCCGCGGCCAGGAGGGGGAGGAGCAGGAGCCGGCCCCAGCGGTCGAGCCGGGCCTGCCACACGTCGGCAAGCTGGGTAGTGCTCACGGGATCCATCGTCACGCTACCGGCGAACCGTTCATTCCCGACAGGAGTTCACTCCCAGCGGAAGACGCGGGTGGCCAGCCCCCCGCAGGCCAGGGCGTAGCCGGCCAGGACCAGGAGGGCGACGGTGGAAGGCCAGTGGCCCCCGATCGACGCCTGTACGGCCCGGACCCCGGCTCCGAGGGGGGTGTAGTCGCTCACCGTCCGCAGTGCCGGCGACATTTGGGCCCGGGGCAGCCACAGTCCGGCGAAGAACATCAACGGGAACAAGATGACCGTCGAGACGGCCTGGGCTATGCGGGCGCTGGGGGCGAAAGCGGTGACCAGGACCCCGATACCGAGTATGGCCAGCGCCACCAGGAGCAGCGAGAGCACGAACCCGCCGAGCTGGTGGGGCACCGGCACGCCCGAGGCAATGCCGATGATCAGCAGGACGACGTCGATCACCACCCCCACGCCCAGGTAGATCAGCGCCTGGGCGCCCAGCAGGCGGCTAGGGGGGACCGGGGTGGTGGCGAGGCGTCGCAGGATGCCCTTCTCCCGGTAGGAGGAGAGGAGACCGGACAGCAGGTTGATCCCGGCCATGAGCAGGCTGAACATCATCAGGATCGGCAGGTAGGCGTCGAGGTAGCTGATCCCGTCGAGGGCCTTGACCGGACGGCTGGTGCCCGGGACCACGCCCAGCACGACGGCCGCCCCGATGGGGAGCAGCGCCATCCAGATGAGCGCGCCCGGCATCCGTAGGAGCAGTACCCCTTCGGTTCGGGCCAGCTTCCAGAACGGATGCCGGTGGACTGGTGTGGTCGCGGCGGTCGTCATCGGACTCCTCCTCGGGTCTCGGTTCTGTGTGGGATTATCGGGTTGGGTCGCTCGGTAATGGCCAAGAAGGCGTCGTCCAGGCTGGGCTGTTCAACCCGGAGGTGGTGGGCCAGCACCCCGCGCCGGGCCAATAGCGCAGTGACCGCCGCGAGTGCCTCGGTGTTGCCGACGACCAGGACCTCCTCACCACGGCGGCTCACCGACTCCACGTCGGGAAGTTCGGCCAGCACCGCGTCGTCGAGCGGTTCGGACGGCACGAAGCGGATCCGTTGGTCGATCTCGATGTGCGAGGTGAGGCCAGCAGGGGTGTCGAGCGCGGCGACCCGTCCTTTGTCGATGACCGCCACCCGGTCGCACAGGCGCTCGGCCTCGGCCATGAAATGGGTCACCAGCAGGATGGTCACCCCGCGGTCGCGAACCGTCTCGATCAGGTCCCAGGTGTCGCGACGTGCCGCCGGGTCCAGCCCGGTGGTCAGCTCGTCGAGAATGGCCACGGTCGGGTTGCCCACCAGGGCCAGGGCGATCGACAGCCGCTGTTGCTGACCGCCCGACAGCTTGGCGAAACGGGTCTTCAGCTGCGGGCCGAGACCGAGCACGTCGAGCAGCTCGCGCCAGTCGGCTGGCTTCTCGTAGAACGAGCTGAACAGCTCGAGAGCCTCACCCACCCGCAGATTGGGTTGCACCTCGCTGTGCTGTAGCTGGACGCCCACCCGGGCCGTCACCGCGGCTCGATCCCGGGCCGGGTCGTAACCGACAACACGCACCGAGCCGCCGTCCGGCCGGCGTAACCCGCTGACGCATTCCACCGTGGTCGTCTTGCCTGCACCGTTGGGGCCCAAGATGCCGAAGATCTCCCCTTCCTCGACGCTGAGCGACACGTCGTCGACAGCCACCTTGTTCCCGTACACCTTGTGGAGCCGATCCACCTCGATGACCGCCACCGCACCCGTCCTTTCCTCGCAGTTGTCCTTCGCAGCGAGTATCCGCCTGATCCTCTGCGAGCGGTATCGGTCTCCCGGCCAAAATCCGAACCCTCGCTGGTGGATGACACCATCCACCGATCGGCGGATGGCCGAGCCGAGCCCCAACGGCCGGGCTCACGCGGCGCGGTGGCCGCCGCCGGCCATCGGATGGTGAGCCTGACGGGCAGCGGACCCTGGCGAAGCCGGAGCGGTGAAGACCACCCTCGATCTTGTCCGGACCACGGTGTCACAGCAGGTGGCTCTGCTTCGTCTCAGGGCCGGCAAAGACCCGCAACGGACTTGGAAGGAGTGGACAGATGCGAGCATCCGTTACCGGAGGATCTGAGGCGATCGGCCGGCCCCCGGCCTCCCGCCCGGAGAAGCAGGCCAGCAACCGTGAGAACGCGGTCCCAATGGCTGGCACCACCACACACGTCGAGATCGCTGCTATCGCTGGGAGCTTGCGTGCCGGCTCATGGGCCCGGTCCGTTCTGCGGGCTATCGCCAAGGAGGTGCCGCCCAATGTCGGGCTCCGCATCTGGGACGGCCTCGAGGCCGTCCCGCCGTTCAACGAGGACACAGAGAGCGGCCCCACGCCCCTTGCCGTGGCAGAACTGCGGCAACTGATAGACCGTTCCGACGCTCTGCTCATCGCCACTCCCGAGTACAACACGTCGATCCCGGGTGTGCTCAAGAACGCACTGGACTGGGCTTCACGGCCCTACGGAGAGTCGGTCCTCGAGAACAAGCCGGTCGTGGCGATCGGGACGAGCCCCCTCCCGACAGGGGCGGCGTCGGCGCTTTCGGACCTGCAAAGGGTGCTCACGGCCATCCACGCACAGGTCATCGAAGCCGAACTCGCCGTACCGCAGGTGCATACCCGCATCGACGCACAGGGTCGCATCCCTGACCCCGAACTTGCTGCTCGGATCAGACAACTGGTCATAAAGGTCGTCCAGCACGTCTCGATAGGTGGCCAGGCGCCCGCCGTCGCCTAGTGGGCTGCCTGCGAACTCGACGCCGGAAACTCGGTGCTTACTTTGGCCTCGCGACCAGGTCTTCTGACCGCCGAGTTTCCGGCGTCGAGTTTCTGGCCTGCCCACTAGTCGAAGCAGAGCGAGCGACTTGGCTGACCGTCAGAACGGTCAGGAGGCGCACATGGAACCACACCCACGTCGTCAGAGATGTCCCGGCCCAGCGTCAGGAACGAATCGAGGAGGCATCCCGGCTGTTCCCCCGGCTGGAACGGTCGGCCCGGGCGGCCTGGGGCAGGGCCCGGACCCACGTCGACGCCCGGAGAGTGCGCACGGTACGAGGGCGCGGCTTCTGCGTGCGGATCCGGCTCGTCCGCCTGCCGCGCCACCGGGTCGGGTCATGATCTTGGCCCGGACGAGCACCAGGCCGACGGTGGTGCACACGCTCCGGAGGTGGGCGCGCTGTGCACCGGACGCTGGGCAGTGTCACAGGCGGCGCCTCTATCTCGTTTCACAAAGGGGAATGTGAGACGAAAGGAGCGGTCATGAAGGTCTTCGTAGCCGGCGCCACAGGCGTTCTCGGCAGAGCGCTCATCCCGCAGCTCGTGGCGCAAGGCCACGAGGTGATCGGGATGACCAGGAGCTCATCGAAGCAGGGCCTGGTGCGCAGCCTGGGAGCGGGCCCGATCGTGGCCGACGCCCTCGACGCTGAGGCGGTCGCTCAGGCGGTGGCGTGCGCCGAGCCCGAGGTGATCGTGCATCAGCTCACGGCGCTGTCAGGGAAGATGTCGGTGAGGGACATGCGACACCCCGAGCGCTCCTCCGTGGCGACCATGACCAACCGACTGCGCACCGAGGCGACGGACCACCTCCTGGCCGCCGGCCAGGCCGTGGGGGCCCGGCGCTTCGTGGCCCAGAGCTTTGCGGCTTTTCGATGGGCCCGCACCGGCGGCCCAGTGCAGACTGAGGCCGATCCTCTCGATCCCGACCCGCCCGCGGCGCTGCGGGTTCCGCTAGTGGGCATCCTCCATGTGGAGCAGGCGGTGCCGACGATCAAGTGGGGCGAGGGTCTGGTGTTGCGCTATGGCGGTTTCTACGGTCCGGGGACGGCGATGAGCCGGGCTCCGGATGCGGTGATGGCCGCGCTGGTCCGCAAGCGTCGGTTCCCGATCGTCGGCGATGGTGGTGGTGTGTGGTCGCACGTTCACATCGACGACGCCGCGGCCGCGACCGTCGCCGCGGTCGACCACGGCCACCCCGGGATCTACAACATTGTCGACGACGAGCCCGCCCCGGTGCGGGAGTGGCTGCCGGTGCTGGCGAGCGCGCTGGATGCCAAGCCACCGAGGCGTATCCCACGCTGGCTGGGGCGGCTGGCAGCCGGTGAGGCGGCGACACTGATGATGACCGAGGCGCGGGGGGCCTCGAACGCGAAGGCCAACGCGATCTCGACTGGCAGCCGCGCTATGCGAGCTGGCGGCTGGGGTTCGCGAAGGGACTCGGGTGAGCGATCGAGGAGTAGTTCGAGGGGCTCCGCCCTCCGCCTGCACCGAGCGCGCCAGGGCGGCGAACGGATCGAGTTGCCGCGCGCCTACCTGTCGACGGTGGTCTCGCGGCTCTCGCTCACCCCGTCAGCCGGATAGCACCGACCGCGCCTGATTACGAACCACGGCACCGATGAAGGCCCATCAAGATGACCGAACTGCGCTGCAACATGGTAGCTAGCGATCGGCCGATGTGCCGGATCGATGCCGATGCCGCGCTCGTTCCGACGAGCACGCTCACCGGCCCCCGAGTCCAGGCAGATTGTTTGTTCGGGCGCCACAGCAGGACATCAGCCAGGCGCGGCCGGCTCATCTTGCCGGCTTGGTCTGCCTTGCTGGACCAAGCGCTTGTGTCCCTCCGGCAGATGGCCCAGAGGCCGGAGGTCAAGTCGTGGTGGGGGTCGATCAGTGAGCCGGCGTGAGAGTCTTGCTGCCGGGGGTGGTCGGGTGTCCTTGGTCCTGGCGGCGTGTCCATGCGGTGAACGCTTGGATGGCGGCGGCGACGGGCGCGCTGCGGAGAGTCTGGAAGTGGTCGAAGGCGTGCTGGGCGCCGGGCAGCTCGACAAGCTCTACGGGGGCGTGGGAGATGGCGCACAGGGCAGCGGCGAACTGGCGGGCCCCTTGGACTGGAACGACCGAGTCGCAGTCGCCGTGCAAGAGCAGGAAGGGCGGGGCGTCGTCGCGGGCGTGGGCCAGCGGGGAGGTCTCGGGACGGGCGGTATCGAGGGGTCCGTAGTAGCCGCCCAGGCCGACCACCGCGGTGACCGTCGTGTCGGCTTGCTCGAAGCCGGGCTGGTAGGTCGGGTCATTGGCGGTTAGCCCCGCGAACGCGGCCACATGAGCACCCGCGGAGTCGCCGGCGATCACGATCGTGCCCGGGTCGCCGCCGAACGCCGCGACGTGCTCACCGACCCAGGCCAGGACCAGCTTGGCGTCCACGTGGGCGTCGGGGAACGACGCGGCCGGAGCGAGCCGGTAGTTGGCGCTGATCACGATCCAGCCGTTTGCGGCCAGCCGGTAGAGCAGCGGCAGTGCCTCGCGGTTCTTGGAACCCGAGTGGAAGTGGCCGCCGTGGAAGTAAACAAGCACCGGCGCCCGGTTTGGGCCAGAGTGGTGCCGGTAGAGGTCCAGCCGCTGAAATCGCCCAGCGCCGCCGTACGCCAGATCGGCTATGCGTTGCACGTCTCGGCGACGTCTCACGAACGGCACTAGCAGCGCAGCGGCCACCGAACGGGTGCGCCGCAACGCGGCCGCCGACAGCGGGCCAGGCCCGCCGGGCCGATCCTCGGCCGGCCCGTAGGTCACGAGTGCCCGCTCGAGCACCCGCCGGGTGGGCAGGGCACGAGCCACCAACGTCCCCAGCCCGGCCAACGCGCCCAGCGTCAGGGCCAGGCCGATCAGGCCGGAGGCCGACCACAGGTCGCCCTGGGCAAGGCACAGCGCGGTGGACGCCAGCAGGTAACACGCGACGGGCACCGGCAGCTGGCTGGGCGCAAAGCCCGCCACGTAGTTGGCCGTGCCGAGCCGACCAAACGCGCCGCGGACCGGCCACACGGCGCACGCCGTGGCGAGGGCGACCGGCAGGACGGAGAGGACGTAGCCGGAAGCTTGCATGCCCACAGGATGCGACCACCAAGCCCATAAGTCAAAGACCTATTTCAGCTGACCGCTAGAGTGATCCGTTATGGAGCTGCGCCAGCTTCAATACCTGCTCGCCGTGGCCGAAGAGGAAAGCTTCACCAGGGCCGCGGCCCGTCTGCACGTCGCCCAGCCCTGGGTCTCAGCCCAAGTCCGCCAGCTCGAGACAGAGCTCGGCCAGACCCTGGTGGACCGCTCTGCCAGCGGCGTACACCCGACCGCGGTCGGGGCCGCCGTGCTTCCCCACGCCCGCGCCGCGCTCGCGGCCGTCACCGCGGTCAGCGACACCGTCGACCAGCTCGCCGGACTGCTACGCGGCCACGTCACCGTCGCCACCGTCCCATCTGTCGCGTCGCCCGCCGTGAACCTGCCGCGCCTACTGGCCGGCTTCCACCACCAGCACCCAAATGTCGAGATCGCCCTGCTCGAAGAAAGCTCAGACCAGATCATCACTGCACTCCACGACGGCCTGATCGACCTTGGGCTCATCGGTGACACCGACCCCCAACCGGCCGGCATCGAGACCCAGACCGTCGCCGACGAGCCACTGGTGGCCGCCGTCAGCCCCGACCACCCGCTCGCCACCCAGACCGCCATCGCGCTCGGCAAGCTCAAAGACCAGCCGCTGATCAGCCTCCCGCCCGGCAGCGGACTGCGCCTACGCCTCGAACAGGCATGCGCCACCGTCGGCTTTACCCCCCGGATCGCTTTTCAGGCCTCAGACCCCCGCACGCTCGCCGCCCTCGCCGCCCAAGGACTGGGGATCGCGATCATCACCCACGCCGCCGCCGCCACCTACGCCCCCGACGTGCAAGCCGTGAAGATAACCCGCCCCGAGCTGCGAGCCCGCCTCAAGCTCGCCTGGCGCTCCTCGCGAGGACCCACCAGCCCTGCCGCCCGCGCCCTCACCGACCACGCCCGCGGACAACTCAGCAGCCAAGCCATCTCACAGAAGAACCCCCAACGCTGACTTACGTTCCGGCTACGGCCCGCCGGTCGAACGGACAGCCCAGATCGCCCGGATCTGCACCATGGCTTAACGCCCCACTGAGAGAACGTGGTCTGGCGTCCTGGGTGGCCAGGTTCCGATCGTTTAGAACACGAATATGCGAGCCGGAACGTGCCGTCGACTCGGGTGGTTGCCATGTGCCGATCACCTCGACGCGCTGTACGTCGTCCTTCGCATCGAGCCGATCTGCCATGGCGGTGGACAGCTCGATCCCGCAGACGGGGACATCACCGCCGCGACCGCCAACGCGACCCGGCCCGCGCCGACAGCGAATTCGAGAGCACAGCATCGCCGGCGAGTTCGGCCAGTAGGTCGACGGTCGGGCCGAGCACGTCGGGGCCAACATCGGGCCGGAGTCCTTGTCGTAGCAATCAGAAACGTCCTCGCCGAAGCGGTCCTAGAGGGCACTCCGCGATCGTTGCGGAGCCCACTCCGCGCCGACCACTGAATCGGCAGACGGCTCCGAAGATCGGCGAGGGGAGCCCCGCCCGGGTTCCCTGTGCCGCGGGAAGCGTCACCCGTACACCGGTCGACCGCTCCGCCGGAGGCCTGACCTTTCCACATCATTCTCATCGATTTGCCGACCGAGGCGGATGGGGCCTTGCTCGGCCTGAATCACCGCCAGTTGTTGCTTGTCCTCGGGCCGTTGACTTGAATCCTCCGCCGCCGAAATCGAATCCGGCGCGTGCCGGGCTACGTAGCTGGAGCAGCGCTAGCGGATTTGGCGGTGGGCTCTTGTAAGCGTTGGGATGAGGGTGGACATCGCGGTTCAGGGCTCTTGGTTTCGGTCTCGCCGTCGGATGCGCGCCATGTCAGAGACGGCTCCGAGGTGTTGGAGCTTGTCGGGGTTGACGATGCTACGCACCGTCTGGATCACGCCATCGAGGACGTCGAGGCCGAGAACGCTGACGATTTTGCCTTGGGGGTCATGGGTGACGAGCCCAGGTCCGCCGTTGACGAGTACCGGCTCGACGGTTACCCCCAGCCGCTTGGCCTGTGCGAACAGGGTGAGGATGAAGGCGGCAACCCGGTCTCGCCCGTAGAGGGGTTGGCGGATGGCGGCCGCCTTGCCGCCGCCGTCGCCGCAGAAGACGGCGTCTGCCGCCAGCAGGTCGACCAGTTGGTCGAGGTCGCCGTCGCGGGCGGCGGCGAGAAAGGACCGCAGCAGGGCCTCGCTGTGCTCGGTCGATGCCTCGTAGCGGGCCTGGTGGGTGTCCAGGTGCTGGCGGGCCCGCCCGAAGATCTGCCGGCAGTTGGCCTCGCTCTTCTCGACGATTTGGGCGATATCCTCGTAGGAATAGTCGAACACCTCGCGAAGCAGGAACACGGCTCGCTCGACCGGTGAGAGGCTCTCTAGCAGCACGAGGAACGCCATCGACAGGGAATCGGACAGCTCAGCCATCTGTTCGGGGCTGTCGTGCAGGTCGGCGACGATCGGCTCGGGCAGCCAGGTACCCACATAGGACTCTCGGCGCACCCGGGCCGAGCGCATGTGGTCGATAGCCAGCCGGGTGGTGGCCGCCGCCAAATAGGCCTTGGGCGATTCGACTACCACCCCGCCCTGCCGGGCGCGCTCCAGGCGAAAGAAGGCTTCTTGGGCCAGATCCTCGGCCCCGGTCACGCTCCCGGTCATGCGGTAGGCAATCGAGAACATAAGCGGCCGAAAGTCTGCGTCGTTCGGCGAAGGCGCATCCATCGGTCACGACCGTCCGCTCGGGCGAATGGCCGCCCCTCGAAGGGGAACGGCGGAGACGATCTTCATGCGGCCTCCCGCCTACTCGATGTTTGTGCCTCGGCCGCCCAGGACCGGAAGCCTTCACGCCAGCTGGCGTGACGAGGCGCCCAGCCGAGCACCGCCTTGGCCTTACTATTCGACGAACCGTGGGCCTGAGTCATCATGGAGACCACGGCCTCCCCGGCCGCCAGCCGGCCAGCCCACACCGGCACATGAAGCGGCGGCTTCGCACCCGCGACCTCCGCCAGATAGGGGATCCATTCGGCCGCCGGCGCGGGATCATCGTCCACGATGTTGTACACGCCGGGTGTTCCCCGGTTGAGCGCGGCGACGGTGGCGTCGGCAGCATCCGCGAGGTGGATGAACGACCACAAGCCGGCCCCGCTGCCCACCACCGGTAGCTTGTGTTGGCGCACGGCGTCCAGCAGAGCTGCCGATCCGGGACCGTAAAAGTTGCCGTAACGCAACACCAGGCCTTCCAGCCCGGTTGCCGTGGTAACCGTCTTCTCGAGCTCAACAAAGGCGGCCAAGGTCTGGCGCATCGCCTTGGGCGGGTGCGGGTCGAGCGGGCAGGTCTCGTCCTTGACCGGCGATCCGTCCCGCGCATTAGTCCACCCCGTGAACCCCTGTGCTACCAGGCGGCGCACCCCGGTCTTGGTTGCCGCGTCGAGCAGGTAGCGGGTCCCTTCGGTGCGCAGACGGTTGGTCAACGCGAACTTGCGATCGAAGTGGCGCAGGTCCGTCACAGTGGCCAGAGCGGTCATCTGGTGGACGATCATCTCAGGCCGGGCGGCCGCGACCGCGGCCTGCACCGAGGCCTGGTCGAGCCCATCCATCACCATCGCGTTGGCCCCCCAGGCCCGGATCTCGGCCAGCTTGGCCGAGGACCGGGTGGTGGCAACAACACTGTGACCCTCAGCCACCAGCTTGGGGACCAGCTGCCGGCCTATCGCCCCAGACCCTCCTGCAACGAAAACTCGCATCACTCTACTCCTTCAGGCGTGTCGCCGATCGTTTCCGAACCCTTAGACGAAGCAGGGCCCTCTCCTGTGACACCTCAGCAGCGAACAGGTGCAAAGGGGGCTGCTACCAGCGCGACTTCGCCAAGGTCAGAATCACCACCGCACCGATGCTGTCGCCAAGCCGCCCCAGGGCGGCGGCATGTGAGCGGACACCCAAGGTCTCCCCGACAGTCATCTGTGGGAGCCAGCCCCGCCGACCTGGGGCGAGTTATACGACGTGATCGCGTAGCCCGTACCCCCACACGCTCACGAGGACCGCCCCCGAAGACCGCGCCGCACCAATCCCGGAACGCTGGCCCGGGGTGTCAATGGAGATAGAGATTCTGCGCCCCCGGCGGAGAGCCTGACAGCCCAGGCATTCGGGCGCCCAGTGAATATGGACAGGCTGCGGTCGGGCACGCAGGCGCATTCCTGCTTCAGGAGCGCAGGGAGAGTCCAGGCACAGCAAGCGACTCTTTGAGGATGCGCAGCGCCCTCGGGCCGAAGCCGTGGAGTGCGAGCAACTCGTTTTCGCGGTGTTCGGTGAGCCGGCTGAGCCGGGTCACGCCGACTGAGGGGCCGAGATCAACCTTGCAGAGCTGGAGCCCGGTCGTGACCTCCCGGACTCGTTCGGTCACCCTCAGTTAGCGCATAACGCCCCCGACTCGGGCGCGGTACGCCAGCCTCTTCGCAGACGGGCAACGCGTCGTTGTATGGTGCCGATCCGCTCCGCTCGGTGCCAGGCAGACCCGATCAGGCTGGCGGAACAGATCGCGAGCCACACCAGCGGCGATCGCCTCTCGGTCGCCGCTTCGCAGATGTGGGCCGATCACGCGGGGAGGCGCACGCTGAGGTATGGCCTGGACCAGACGAGCGCAGCGATTGTCGACGCTGGCGATGGCCAATGGCGAGCCAGGTGAAGATCATCCGCCGGCCGGGAAGTAGGTGTCGATTGCTCGACGGGACCGCTGCCCATATTCAGACGTCGTACCAGCGGCGTCCTTGGTCGAGTCGATGAGCTGTCCGGAGCGGATGGCCGAGGTGGCGCGGCGAGCGGGTCGTCGTGCGAGACGTCCTGTGCTGCAGCGGCCGCACTTTTGGCTCGCATCTCCTGCACCGCTGTCACGGCGTCGAGGATGCCGTAGCCGACACATGCGACCGCCTCGCTCGTCCACTCCTGGTCTCTTCCGGTCAATTCGTGTGTCGGCGCGCCCTCGTTCGCCTCGCGGGCCATCGCCCAGGCGTCGGCGACGGGACCCAGGTGCCCGAGCTTGTCGGGGTTGGTCACCGTGCGGATGGTCTGGATTTGCCCGTCGAGGATGTCGAGCGCCCAGGTGTTGAGGACCTTGCCGTCCCGGTCGCGGAGGATCGCGCCCGGCTGGCCGTTCACCTCGTGTGGCTCCAGGGTCACGTCGATCCGGACGAGCCGGGCGAAGACCGAGGCAAGCACCCGGGCCACATTTTCGGCGCCGAGGATGGCCTTGGCCAACTGCGGGGCCTTGCCGCCACTGTCGCCGACCAGCTGAACGTCGGCGGCGAGCAGCTCCCGCAGCCCGTCGAGGTCGCCCTCGGTGAACGCGTCGAAGAACCGCTCGGCCAGTTGCTCGCGCTCCCTGCGGTCGGCCTCGAATCGGGGCCGACCCGCGTCCATGTGGCGCCGGGCCCGGACCGCGAGCTGGCGGCACGCCGCCTCTGAGCGCCCCACCGCCGACGCGACCTCGCCGAAGCCGAACCCGAACACCTCCCGCAGCACGAACACCGCCCGCTCGAGCGGGCTGAGCCGTTCGAGCAGCAACAGGGCCGTCATCGACACCGAGTCGGCCAGCTCCGCCGACCGCTCCGGGTCGTCGTACGGGTCGATCAGCAGCGGCTCGGGGAACCACGGCCCCACGTAGTCCTCCCTCCGGACGCGGGCCGAGCGGAGCACGTCGATCGAGATCCGGGTCACCACGGCCGACAGGAACGCTTTGGCCGACGCGGGTTGCGTCGGGGAGGCCTCGTAGCGCAGCCAGGTGTCCTGGACCGCGTCCTCGGCCTCGCTCACGCTGGCCAGGATCCGGTAGGCGATCGAGAACAGCAGCGGCCGCAGCTGTTCGAACTCCTGGGTCCGGGTCACGCCAGCTCCTGCCTGAAGCCCTGCCGCCACGACGGGTAGCGCAGCTGCCAGCCGAGCTCCCGCTTGGCCTTGGCGTTGGAGAAGCCGCGCCCCTCGGTCATCATGGTCACCACCACCTGCCCGGCCAGCAGCCGGGTCAGCCACCTGGGCACCCGCGTCGGCCGCTTCGCCCCCGCGCACGCGGCCAGGTAGGGCAGCCACTCGCTGGCCGGGGCCGGTTCGTCGTCGACGATGTTGAACACCCCACTGGCCTTTTGTTCCACGGCCAGGACGGTGACGCTCGCCGCGTCGTCGAGATGCGCCCACGAGCCGTAGCCGGTGCCGCGCCCGACGAGCGGGAACTGCCGCTTGCGCACCAGCTCGACCTGGTCGTCGATAACGCCCGGCCCGTAGAATGCGCCGTACCGCAGGACCGCACCACCAGCCCTGACAACCACGTCCTCAACGTGGCCCATCGCCTGCATCCCCGTGTGCGCTGCCGTCCCCGTCATCAGATCCAGCGGGTCGTCCTCGGTCTTGACCCATCCGCCCTCACGGATTCCGTTCCAACTGGCGAAACTCTGCGCGACGAAGTGCAATACGCCGATCGCCTCAGCCGCGGCCAGCAGGTGGTCCGTCCCCTCGGTGCGCAGCCAGTTGATGGTGGCGAACCAGCGCTCAAAGTGCTTCAGGTCGGGTATGCCAGCGTGCGCAAGACTGATTCCGGTCATCTGGTGCACGATCACGTCAGGCCGGGCCCTGGCCACCGCTTCGCCGACCGACACCGCGTCCAGCCCGTCCATCCCGACCCCCACGGCGCCCAACTCCGCCGCCAAACCCACCTTGGCAGCGCTCGTCGTCGTAGCCGTCACCACGTGGCCACGCTCGACCAACTGCGACACCAACCGCCGCCCCAAAACCCCGGTCCCACCTGCCACGAACACCCGCATGACCATGACCTTCCCGATTCGATTGGGATTCCAGAGCCTGTCTCTGAAACCAGAGACGAGACAGCCCGGCCATCTGTGACATGGGAGGAGGGGAAGACAAATCGAGAGAAGAACGTTGGCGGGAGCCGTGGTGAGCCGGGCGACGCTTGGCACCGGTACCGGCGTCGTCGTGGGTCTGCGCCGCCGTGCGAGAGGGAGACACGCGTCACATTCATCCATGTCACTGCTCGCCGAGCTGTCTCGTCGTAGAGGTGTGTCTGCCAACAACGCAAAGGATGCATCATGGAAACCCGTTTGAACCTTTCCGGCAGCCCGCTCGCAGCCAAGTCCTTGAGGTACTTGGCCTCGGCGAGCAAGGTGATCATCGAGGACTCGACGCTGCCGAAATCGACCCAGAATCTGGTGATGCTCCGCGCCAGTCAGATCAACGGCTGCGGCTTCTGCACCGACATCCACAGCAAAGATGCCGCGCACGCCGGGGAGACCTCGGTGCGCATCAACCTGGTCGCGGCCTGGCGGGAGTCCAAGGTCTTCACCGACGCCGAGCGCGCTGCCCTGGAGATGACGGAGCAGGGGACCCGCATCGCTGATGCGGCCGGCGGTGTCACCGACGAGGCCTGGGCGAATGCCGCCACGCACTACGAGGAGGACCAGCTCGCCGCCCTGGTGTGTCTTATCGCCCTCATCAACGCCTCCAACCGCCTGGGCGTCATAGCCCGGCAGCAAGGCGGCGACTACCAGCCCGGCCAGTTCGGATAACCAGGAGTAGCCGGCCGGGACCACCGCTGTCAGCCGGCATCACCAGCCGCTGGCCTGGCCCAGAACGCTGCCGGTTGGTGGGACGCTTTCCGCCGCTCTGACACTTCGCGGCGAGCTACTCCGACGTCGCCTCAGAGTCTCGCAAGGCTTCAGCGTAACGCCTGCGAGCTGACGCCCAACCGGCGATCTCCGCCCACGTGTGCCCGACGTGGCGAAGCCGGCCGACCTGATACCGCTCCCAGAAGGAGGCCATCTGGCGGAGGGCTCGGATGCCGGCGAAGGCCAGCTCGGGGTCGTCTTCGAGGCCGAGCGCACCGTAGGCGTCGCGGGCTGTTATCTCCTCGAGCCCGCCATCTTCGTGTGCCATCAAACTCGGTTCATAGCAACGAGAACCGACCGCGGAAACGGAGACCGGCTGTGAGCTGGGAAAACGCCGCTACGAACTCTACCTGGTGCCGCCCCGCGGCAATGGGGGCGTTCGGTCGGCAAACTACTCGCAGAAAGTCGCATGTCGGCCGAGCATTGTCGACGGACGGAGGGCGCCGGGCAGCGCTGCGAGCGTGTCGAGGCGAGGGTCTTCCTGGGGGGCGTGGGGGAGCAAGCTACCGAACAGCTCTGATCCGCAAGGGCCAGTGAACCGAACGTCGTCGGTACGGCCAGGCCGCTGATCTCAAGATGACCTACATGCTGTTTCGTGTGCCGGGTGGGGGACCGGGCCATGGCCTACGCCGGAAACGGCCGCCTATCGGAGCTAGCGGCCGCCGCGTGACGTCCACGCGTTCTGAGACGGCCTCGCTTCCGCGCGCTGATTCCGGCCGCCGGTTCTGTAGGGGGTCGGGACGCCCCCCGGCACAGCCAGCCTGGGATGGGTATTGTGCGCCGGCCGGTGATGTCGGCCTGGGGGCTGACAATTGTTCCTCGGCCGGCCAGGACCGCCCGTGTGACGGCACGTCGCGGGGGGTGTTGAGGGGGTCGTCGTCGACCCGGTGAGTTTGGAGGCGATCGACGTCCCCGGCTGGCATTAGGTCAGGGAACGTGATGCGCCCAAACAGCTGTTCGGTGGTGGGCGAGCGGTTCTCAGCCATGTCCGGTTTTCAGCAAGTCGACGAGGATCGCCATGCGCTTCTCGTGGAAGTCCGGACGTAGACGTCCGGCGAGTGCCAGGCTGGCGAAACCGTGCAGCGAACTCCAGACGACCTCGGTCAGGGTCTCGGGGTCACGGCTGCCTGCCAATGGTTCGACAGCCTTCCGAATCTCGTCAAATGCGCTGTGTAGCTGGACGGGAGTCTCGGGACGGCCAAAGGGTAGATCGGTAGCGAGCGTGAACATGGCGTCGTAGAGCGCGGGGTTCGCCTTGGCGAACTCGACGTATGCCCTCGCGGTACCTCGAAGCGCGGCCTCCGGGGTACGTGCCTTGCTCTTGCCGTGGTGCAGGACGACCGACAGTTCGCTGAAGCCCTCCAGTGCCACCGCCTCGATGATGGCGTCTCTGTTTGCGAAGTGGCTGTAGAGAACCGGCTGGCTGTATTCAATGCGGTCAGATAGTCGGCGGGTGGTCACGGCCTCCCAGCCTTCGGACTCAGCTAGTTCTCGGGCAGCTGTGAGGATGGCTTGACGGCGCTCAGCCCGTTCGCGCTCGCGGCGCTCCAATCTGGACACGGTCAGATGGTAGCAGCGACAGATCATCTAGCGTATTGACAGTCACCGCTAGATGACCTAGCATCGCTAGAACACGTCGACACGTGGGCAAATGGCCCTGAAAGGTGATTGCGCCCCACCGTCACAACCTAGAGAGGAGCGTCATGACTGACGCCTTGGCTTCGGAAAGAGTGACCAACACACATGAGATGGTCGTCATCCATCGTGCATTCCGTCGGGAATCACGAGTGCTGGGCGAACTCATCGCCGCCGTGCCCGACGGGGACACAGAGCGAGCCGCCATTCTCGGCCGGCATCTGGATTGGTACGAGGCCGGTCTAACCAACCATCACCACGGCGAAGACGAACGACTTTGGCCCCTTCTCCACGAACGCGCCAGCGTGGACGCAGCCATTGTGCACCGCATGGAACGACAGCACGGTCAGGTGGCCGACACGCTCGCCAGCGTGCTCGGTCTGCTGCCGGCGTGGCAGGCTTCAGCCACCGCCGAGTGCCGTGACCTTCTCGTCAGTACCCTCTCCTCCCACCGCCGCGTGCTCATCGAGCACCTAGACGACGAAGAACACCATCTGCTTCCCCTGGCCGCCCGCCATCTGTCCAGCCCGGAATGGGCCACGCTGGGTGAGCACTTCGTTGCTACCACTCCCAAAGCCCAGTTACTCCTCTTCCTCGGGGCTGTCCTGGAGGAGGCGACCCCCGACGAGCGGGCGGCGTTGCTCGGCGCGATGCCACGGGTGGCACGACTCGCCTGGTGGGGCGTTGGACGTCGCCGCTACGCCTCCTACATCCGCCGAGTTCGAGGGAACACCGCCCCCGAAAGCCGACAGCGGCCCACCAAGACGCTCACGGAGGTCTGAGCATGTCGTTTTCCGAACCCGAACTCGCCTTCTCGTCGTCACATGCGGTCGGTCGTCTCGCCACCGTCCAGCCGGACGGAACGCTCCAAGTCAATCCAGTCGGGTTTACCTACAACCCCGAGTTCGACACCTTCGACATCGGCGGGTTCCGCATCTCGGCCAGTCGGAAATTCCGCAACGTGCGGCTAACGGCCGGGCCGCGTTTGTCGTAGACGATGTCCCCTCGATCGACCCGTTCCGCGTCCGCTGTCTCGAGATCCGAGGCCACGCCGAAGCCATCACCTCGACCGGACAGACAGAGGAAGGACTCGACGGCGCGTTAATTCGCATCCATCCCGAACGCATCATCAGCTTCGGGATCGACATCCCTGACCAAGACCCTCAAGCGATGACCCCCCACAACCGGGACGTGACCCGACAATGATGGCAGACGAGCACGCGAACAAGCCGAGAGCGGAGGGCGGCTCTCATCCGACGTAGGCGCCGATGGGACGCGTCTCGTGCAAGTGCCTGCTTGATCGGAGACGCCCACAACGGCCTCCTCGCTGGGCTGGTGTTAGAACCTGAAGCGAGTCAGCCCGCCCGGCTCGGTTCCCAGCACCACGGTGACCGAATGTGGCTTGATGCGATAGACGTTCCACGGCGGCGATCCCTGCGACGGGCGCGTTGAATGGGGCGGTGACACCGGGCCCAGTCTCATCCACTTCAGCGGGCCACCCCTGGTCCGCCCAGGCCTTGGCAAGCCGCGTCAGTGCGGCCAGATCGGTTTCCAGCGCTGCCTCACCCTCGGCGACGACGTCTGCATCGCGGATCGACACCGCGATCGAACAGCGCGGGTCGCGGGCGACGTGACGGTTCTTCCGGGTATGCGATCCGGTCTGGAACCAGAAGCTTCCGTCCAGCCAGAGCGCACCGACCGCGGTCACGTGCGCTGCAGGTCCGACGGGGACGAACCCGGCCTTGGTCAGAACCTGTCGCGACGCGACGATGTCGCGGGTCGTCCTCGCCGCCAACGTCTGGAGACCGAACTCTGCGGATGCCATTCCGGCGAACCTCCCGAACCACGACTGTCGCGATCGCTCGCCCGGCGACCCGTTGCGCAACCCGGTAGCCGCCATCAGCCGATCCGTCGCTGTGTCAACCAAGTTGAACCTGCCGATGGCAGTGCCGTCAGTCTGAACGAGCACGAAGTACACGTCACGGCCCGCGTCCTGCTTGGCCAATCGTTCGGAGTATCGGTCGCTGAAGACTCGAAGTAGTCGTCCCCTCGGTCGGAGCCCGACTCAGCGAAGTAGGCGCGGTTTGCAAACTCGAACGCCAACACCGCCGTGCCATGGTCGACTCGCAGCCGTTGCAGTTCCACGGGTTCTGTCAGGGCGCGCAGAACGGTGAGGCGGCACACATCCATGCCGGGGCGACCCCTATGGCCCGTTCAGGTGGCGATCGTGACCTGTCACGAATATGCGACCGACCGAGCACCTTCACCGGGGTGTATGCCGGACACCTTCTTTGTTCGGGATCAATATGAGATGTCGAGGGTTGCCGTTGCCTGTCGGGTGGGTCGGTGTAGCGAGGCGGGTTCCGTCAATACGGCGGTTCGTGAAGCCGCGCGATGCTGCCGCTTTCGAGGGCGACCCAGAGCTTGTGGTCGGGGCCGACGGTGAGCCCGTGCGGCTCGCTCCCCGGTGGGAGGGCAATGTGGTGGAGGTCGCCGGATTGCAGAATGTGGCCCACGCGGCTGGTGGCCCACTCGGTGAACCAGACGCCGTGGTCGGGATCGGCGAGGATGGCATGTGGTCGCGCTTCCCGATCGGGCAGAGCCAGCTCGTGGATGTGCCCAGCCCTGTCGATGTATCCGACCTGGCCTGCCATGATCTCGACGAACCAGACCGCGTAGGCGTCGGCGGCAATGCCGACCGGACCTGCACCCGGTGCTGGAAGGGGATGGATCCTTGCCCGACCGTCGCCGATGCTGATATGGGCCAGCGCATCGGCCTGGTTGAGTGTGACCCATAGACCACCGTCCGGGCCCATGGTGAGCATCGAGGCCATTGCCCCCTGAATAGGAAGATCGATCCAGGTGACGTCACCGTCGCCGGTGATCCGCCCGATCCGGTCGGTGCCCATCGCGGTGAACCAGATCTGGTTGTCGGGGCCGACGGTGATCCCGAAGGGCGCGTTGCCGACGCCAACAGGGAACGAGGACTCCTCGCCGTCAACGGTGATGCGGCCGATGCGGTCGTCGCCCGAGCGGGTGAACCACAGCGCTTCGTCGGCTCCGGCAACGATCTGCGAGGGTCGGCACGTCGCGGGATCGAGCTGGTGCAGCTCGGGCAGGCCGCCAGGCTTCAAACGGGCGATCTGCCCAGCATGTATCAGCGTGATCCACAACGTTTCGTCCGGGCCGGCCACCAGCGCGTACGGCCCCGCCCCGGCCCCGCCGACCGGCACCTGCACCGCGGTCATCAGCGGCGCCATCGGCCGCCACGGCACCGGATAACGAAGGCAACGGCCATCATGGCCAGTCCAGCAGCCCAACCGCCCGATGCGCCAGCGACTTTCCCAGATGGCCGCCTCGGGCCAGTCGGTGTGGTGTAGCCAGATCACGACGACCTACAAGATGTGGCAACAGGTCGCGACGAGTCGAACGGAGCACCCAACAAGCGCGGGGACGAACTGCTGGGATCTGGTCGATCACTTGAGCAGCTCACATGCACGCTTCGCTCCGGGTGGACCTCCAGGACGGATGGCACACCACGATCTGTTCTGGTCGTCCCACAAGGCCATGGTCAACTGTTATGGATCAACGCGTCGCGTTGAGCGGGTTCGGGCCGGCCGGCAGGCGGTAGACCGGGCGGGGTGTGGCCGGGCGGGGTTCCGCCGTTTGGCTGGCGCCTGGCCCGGGCCGACGGTGAGCGCGCAGCCGCCTGGTCGTCGACGAAAGGGAGGTAGAAACGATCCGTACCGCGGCGGCCAGGCTGCTCGAGTCGGACGCCTTCGCCGAGACGCCCGACCGCTCAACGCGCTGGGCTGTTCGACCCGGCGCGGGGCGCGCTGGACCGGGGCCGCGGTGCGCTCGGCGGTCAGCGGCAGCAATGTGGGAGATTTTCGACGAGGCCACCCAGGATGGGCTGGCCGCCCGGATCGGACAGCGGCACGGGCCAGGCGCCCCTCCCTGGCGGTATCTGCTGTCGCGGGGCCGGCTGACCTCAGCGTGCAGGGCGCCTGTTTCTGGCGCCGGCGGGGCCAGGATCGGGCCCAGCTACGCCTGTACGGCACACAGGTCGGGGTGCGGGTGTGTGCGGGTGCCGGCCGAGCCGCTCAAGCAGGCTGTGCTGGCGGCGGTGGTCCTCCGGCTGGAGGGGCTGCGGTTGCGCCGGCGGGCAAGGTTGGCCCTCAGGCGCCGGAGCCCGGATTGCGGCCGCGCGAGAAGAGCGGCATTGGCGACTGCGGGAACCTGGGCGGACGCGGCTCGCCATCTCCTCGGCATCCTCACCCTCGGCCGGCTGCGTGCCGGCAGCGTCTGGCTTATGCCAGGGCATGGCCGATAAACGTGAAGAAGACGTCCTCCAGATGACGATGGGTGGCGGCGGAAGCGTCGCGCAAGGCCCTTCGACCGACGAGCACCGCCAGCCCGTGTACCGCGAACCAGATGTGGTACCCGATGTCGTTGCGGCGCGGCCGAGTGAGCACGCAGGCATCGACCAGCTCATCGAGCGCGCCGCGCAGATGGCCCAGGGGTTTGCGCTCCGCTCCGGCCTCGTCGTCCTCAGAGCGGTAGGCGTGCTGCTGGGGTATGGCATATGCAAGCTGCAAGCTGGGTCCCCCGGGACGCTTCGTGACGGGTCCGATCGGCCGACTACCTCGAGGCCTGCTCAGGAACTCTCAGGGCTCGAGCGTGTTTCTTGTGGAGCGCCTGGGCGCTGACGCCCGCCCAGCCGGCGATCTCCGCCCACGTGTGGCCGGCCTGGCGGAGCCGGCTGACCTGATAGGACTCGCAGAAGTCGGCCATGTGGCGGAGGGCGCGGATGCCGGCGAAGGCGAGCTCGGGGTCGTCTTCGAGGCCGAGCGCACCGTAGGGGTCCCGGGCTGTTAGCGCCTTGATCTGGTTTTCGTAGGGGGCCATCAACCTTGGTTGATAGCAGGAAGAGCCGCTGCGGAGGGCCGGAGGCCTGTGACCTGGGAAACGCGGCCGACAAGCTCTTCCTGGTACGGCCCGGCCGTTGAGGGCATTCGGTCGGCGAACTACAACCATGAAGTCCCTGCTCATCGGCCTAGATGCGCCAGGCGGCGACGCGCTGGCCGTGGCATCTCCTACTGGGTGTTCGGGCGGTACCTATCGGCCCAGGTTGCATCGGGTCTTGGCGGCGACAATCGGCGGGCCGAAGTGGCGGCCGAGCCAGACACAGCCAGACCCGCCGCGTCAGAACAATTCTCGCCCTGGTGTGGGAACAGTTACTTGCTCGCAGGCGAGGGTGACTACGCCGAGTAAGGCACTTCGTGTAGTTCCACTCTGGACCTTTGCGGGTTACACCTACGCCCGGATCGGCACATTGGGGTCGGTCTCGGCCGCCAAGAGCCAGCGTGGTAGGGGGCACGTGCTGACGGACAGAGACCGCTCCCGATACTGGACCAGTCGGAACGTTCGGCGTGGTCGTTCGGCGCTCGAGGATCTGAGGCCGGGCCCGAATCGCAGCGACCCGAGCGGCCTCGTTAAGTGTGGCCCGCAGCGACGGGCTACGAGCGCTCGGCCCGCCGTTCTGCGCTGCGACATCCATGGGAACGCCTTTTCGTGATTGTTCGCCATTAAGCTATTGACATTAGCTAAAAGGCTAGGTACTGTAGTGCTATGGCGATGAACCTGAGCCGGGCTGCAAGGGCCAGCTATCTCGCCCGCTCCGAAGGACGACTCGCCGACGGAACCCAGCCCGAAAGGACCCAGATGATGGCTAGCAACTCACCGAGCATCCAGGTGCGGGAGCTGACCAAGCGCTTCGGCCAGACCGTCGCGGTCGACCATCTCAGCTTCGACGTGCATCCCGGCGTGGTCACCGGGTTTCTCGGGCCCAACGGGGCGGGCAAGTCGACCACCCTGCGCATGATCCTCGGCCTCGACAATCCCATGTCGGGTTCGGCCCTGATCAACGGGCGACCGTTCTCCTATCACCATCGTCCGCTGTCCGAAGTCGGCGCGCTCTTGGACCCCAAAGCGTTCCACCCGGGCCGCAGCGCCGAGAACCATCTGCGGGGCCTGGCGCTAGCCAACGGAATCGACCAGGGCCGCGTCGACGCGGTCTTGGATGTCGTCGGCCTTACCGCGGTGGCGTCCAAGCGGGCCGGCGGGTTCTCGCTGGGGATGGGACAGCGCCTCGGGCTGGCCGCCGCCTTGTTGGGCGATCCGGCCATCTTGATCCTCGACGAGCCCATCAACGGCCTGGACCCCGATGGCATCTTGTGGATCCGAAACCTGTTGCGCTCCCTGGCCGCCGACGGCCGCACCGTGTTGGTGTCCTCCCATCTGATGAGCGAGATGGCCCTCACCGCCGAGCACCTGGTGGTGATCGGCCGAGGCCGGCTGCTCGCCGACGACAGCGTCGAAGCCGTCATCGCCGCCGCCGGGCAGAGCACCGTGCACGTCCGCTCCCCCCAGGCCGAACGCCTGGCCGGCCTGCTCACCGCGGCCGGCACCACCCCTGTCAGCACGACACCCGGCGAACTGACCGTCGCCGGGCGGTCCACCGACCGCGTCGGTGATCTCGCCGCCGCCAACGGCATCACCATCCACGAACTGTCCCTCCAACAGGCGTCGCTCGAAGAGGCCTTCATGGAACTCACCCACGACAGCGTCGAATACCGCACCAACACCCATCCCACCGCCCGCCAAGAAAGCGCCGCCTGATCATGACCGACACCAGCCTCGCCGCCCCAACCACCATCGCCCCAACCATCGACACCTCCGGCCTGGGCTTTTCCACCGGCCAGCCGTCAGTCCTGCCCGACCTGCTGCGCTCCGAGTGGGCCAAGATGCGCAGCGTCCGCTCCACCTACTGGAGTCTCGCCGTCGCCGTTGTCGCCATGATCGGCTACGGCGCCATCAACACCGCCTCCCATACCGGCCCCCAGCCAGCCAGCTTCGACCCGGTGTTGACCAGCCTGTCGGGGATCCTGGTCGCCCAGCTGGCCGTCGGCGTCCTCGGCGTGTTGGTCATCACCAGCGAATACTCCACCGGCATGATCCGCTCCACCTTCGCCGCCGCTCCCCAACGACACCTGGTCATCGGGGCTAAGGCCGGCGCCTTCGCGGCCATCGCCTTCGCGGTCGGCACGGTGGCCAGCCTGATCGCCTTTCTGGTCGGCCAGGTCATCCTGGGCGCCCACGGCGTCAGCGTCACCTCGCCCGGCGCGGCCCGCTCGATCATCGGCGTCGGGCTCTACCTCGGCCTCCTCGCCGTCCTCGCCGTCGCCCTGGGCACCATCGTCCGCCGGACCGCCGGTGGCATCGCCGCCCTGGTTGGGCTGATCCTGATCCTGCCCGCACTGCTGCTGACGCTGCCCGCCTCCGTCCAGGACACGGTGGTGAAGTTCCTGCCCGGCAACGCCGGCCAGGCCATCTTCACCACCACCAAGGACAGCTCCACCCTCTCCCCCTGGGTCGGCCTGGCCATCTTCGCCCTCTACGTGGCCGCCGCGGCCGCCATCAGCGTGGTCCTCGTCCGCCGCCGGGACGCCTAGTCATGGCCACCAATCAAGCCTCCACCGCCAACTATCTCGACCGTCCGGGAGGGCGGATCGCCTACGACATCGACGGGACCGGCCCCCTGGTCGTGCTGGTGCCCGGCATGGGCGATCTGCGCGGCGCCTACAGGTTCCTCGCCCCCGCCCTGCGCGACGCCGGGTACCGGGTGGCCTGCACTGACCTGCGCGGCCACGGCGACAGCGACACCACGTTCAGCTCCTACGGCGACGGGGACATCGCCGGCGACGTCATCGCCCTCATCGAGGCCCTCGGCGGTCCCGCCATGGTGGTCGGCAACTCCATGGCCGCCGGCAGCGCCGTGCTCGTCGCCGCCCAGAGGCCGGAGCTTGTCGCCGGTCTGGTGCTCATCGGCCCGTTCGTCCGCGACCCCAAGACGAGATTGGTGCAGCGGATCACGCTCCGGGTGGCCATGGCCCGGCCGTGGGCGGCCACCGCCTGGAAGGCGTACCTGCCCAAGCTGTACGCCGGCCGTCGGCCCGCCGACTTCGACCAGTACCGCAACCAAGTCACCGCCAGCATCCGCCGGCCCGGCCACACCAAGGCATTCTGTCTCACCACCCGCACCACTCACGCACCCGCCGCCGCCCGCCTCGGCGACGTCACCGCACCGACCCTGGTCATCATGGGCGAAGAGGACCCCGACTTCGCCGACCCGCGCACCGAGGCCGACTGGATCGCCGAAACATTGCACGGGCAGGTCGTCATGGTCGCCGACGCCGGGCACTACCCCCAATCGCAACGGGCCGACATCACCACCCCCGCCGTGGTCCACTTCGCCGACACAGTGAACCACCGTGCCTAGAGCCGGCCTCAACCAGGCCCGCGTGGTCGAAGAGGCCGAACAGATGGCCGACGAGGTCGGCCTGTCTAATGTGACCCTGGCCGCTCTCGCCGGCCGCCTCGGGGTGCGCCAACCGTCGCTGTACAAACACATCGACGGCATGGACGGCCTGCAACGAAGCATGGCCATCCGAGCCAAGAACGAGCTGGCTGACACCCTCGCCCGAGCCACCGTCGGCCGTGCCCGCGCCGACGCCATCACCGCCATGTCCCACGCCTATCGCAACTGGGCCCTCCAGCACCCCGGCCGCTACGCCGCCGCCCAAAGACTCCCCGACCCCGGCGACACCGAGACGGAAGCCGCCGATTTGGCCGCGGTAGAGATCGTCGGTGACATCCTGGCCGGCTACCACCTACAAGGCGACGACGCCATCGACGCCACCCGGGCGCTTCGCGCCGCCCTCCACGGCTTCGTGACCCTCGAAACCGGCTTCGTGCACCCCGCCGACATCGACCGCAGCTTCGACCGCCTCGTCCAGGGCCTCACCTCCGCAGTGGCCGGCTGGGAGGACCAAGCTGCCAGATCACTGAGCCCAACCTGACCGCCGCGACCACCCCGAATCCCGCGACCCTGAATACCGACGGGACCGTCACCGGCCGCCGCCACCGCTGAGGCTTTCGCTCAACCGCGAACACGCCACCAACCTGCCTCGACGCCCGGGGACGTGGAACTTGGTCTCGAGTACTGGTCTTGCCACGACCACCTTTAGGCGTCGAGGCCACGGCCAACGGGCGGCCGGGCGCTCATGTCTCCAGGCGCGGCGATACGTCGGTGAAATCTAGCGTTCGCATAACCTGACGCCGTGTGCCAGCCTTGGCGCCGGAGGACAGTACGGTCAGTTCCGTGGCGATGGTCACGGTGCGTAAAGCGTGGACGTCTGCGTGTTTCGGTCCTGGGCCAGCTGAGCTTGGGTGTAGGGAAGCTGGACCCATTTGCCCTCGGAGAAGAGTTTGGTCATCCTGCCGTAATACGGAGACTTCGGATTGGTGGCCTGCGAATAGGTGACGATGCCCTCGGATAGGGGACCGTGCCCGGTGAGCTCGGTGGTCATGACCAGCGATGCGCCGTCGTAGACCTCCCCGTAGGCGTCCGCGGTGGCGCCGCTGCCGGTTCCGTCGGCGGACGAAGATGGCGTTGAAACAGCCGCTGTCGCAGCCGGGGATCGGGATCCGCAGCTTCCCGAGGGCGAAGTACTGCACGGTCCCGTAGCTGGCATCGAGGGGAATGTGGTGGGCGCGAAGGCTGAGCACGGCGTCAGCCAAGGCTGTGAGGACGGCTGGATTAGAGGTGTCCAGCCCTCGTGGCGTGGTCAGCGGCGCCTTGACATTGAACGGCACGGTCCAGAACCCGGTGGTGGGGGCGCGCACGTACCATTCGGAGAAGAGCCATCCGCCGGCCGCGTTTAGCTTTCCGGTGCCGTCATAGCCGGCCAGGGCGGCGCACGCCGGGGTCAGGTTCACCTTGGTGCCGTTGCTGGCGGTCACCGTTGGTGTGGTCCTGCAGGCGGCCACCAGCGGCTTCAGCACCAGCTGGGCCAGGTAGGAGCTGTCGCCTTGCCACATCGCCTGCAGTGTGGGGACGGTGAACTTGGGCGGTCCGAGCCCGTCGGTGCCGGCGACGCGTTCGGCGATCATCTGGTTGCCTTGGCGGGTCCGCAAACCCTGTTCGGTGTCGATGTCACCGATGATGGGCGAGAAGGCCGGGAAGGGCGCCGTGGGGTTGGCCAGCCAGTACGAGTCGTTCGAGTTCTCCACGTAGTCGGTGCGGATGGTGTGCGGCAGTTGGCTGGCGTTGAAGATGCCGGGAACCGGCGTGCCCGGGCTGGTCCGCCACGCGCACGCCGAGCGCGACCCGTCGAGAGTGATCAAACCGGCCTCGGCGTAAAGCTGTTGGGCGATGCCGGGCGGCAGGCACGACGACGTGATCAACGACAGCGGGACGTTGGGTGTGCTGCCGACATCGGCGTACAGGGTGTGGCCGGTGTCGTCGGCGGCGATCGTGTTGAAGTTCGGGACGGCGAGGTAGGTCGACTCGACGCTCAGCAGGCCGTTGACCGAGGTGGATTGCCCCATCCGGAGGTACTCGTTGGCGAATCGGGCTGATCCGGTGATGTTGACGTCATCCAACGTGAAGGCGGTCGTGGTCGTCCAGCCCAGGCCGAGGGCCGGCTCGTCGATCACAGTGCCCCACCGCGTCGAATAGAAGGTGTGGGTGACCATCCGATGACCGGTGTCGACCCGTACCGTCTCTCTATGCATCTGCTGGACTTTGCCGTCGAGGTAGTAACTGGTCGGATGCCCCGGGACCAGGTTCAGCTGGAAGAACGTGAACCGCAGGTCGGTTGCTACGGTGTGGGTCCAGGCCAGGTCCTGGTTGAAGCCGATCGCGATCAGCGGGAACCCGTAGACGACGCCCCCTTCCACGTCGTACTGGCCCGGTACGGTCAGCTGCGCCATCCAGAACTTGTCGGTCCCTCGCCAAGGTTGGTGCGGGTTGGCCAGCACCATGCCGTCACCATTGGCCGTGTCGGTCGAGCCGATCCCGATGCCGTTCGAGCCTGAGGTCGAGCTGGCCCTCTCCCGCAGCTCGTTGGCGGCTGCGGCCAGCTGCAACTTCGAGGGCGCTTTCGCAGCAGTGCCGACCGCACCCGGCGTTGGAGGAGTGGCGTCGACCTCGGCGGTGATCAACTGTCCGCTGCTTGCTTCGGTGACGAACTGCAGGCTCGAAGGAACATGTCGGCCACGGTGATCGGATGAACCCAGGGCCTGCCGGCACAGGTCGGATCGTTCAGTCGTCCCGAAGCCAAGTAGGCGTTGTAGCCATCCACAAAGCCGGCATACATCTGACGCACCTGGGGGAGCGGCCCGTTGGGTGGCGCCTCGCCCATCTCCTTGGCGATGATGCCGCTCGAGATGACCGATTGCCAGAACAGGTCGGAGGCAAGATTGGTGTCCTCAGCCCCGGTCGCATAGCTGATGCTCTCGCCGTTCGGTCCAAAATAGCGGGACCGCTCGCCGGTCACCGTGACGAAGTCCTGAGCGAGTGAGCAGAAGTTGTCCTGCGCGAAGGCCCACGCCTCGCCGTAGCCAAGCGCCGTGAAATCGGCCGCTCTGATGTGGGCCACACCCTCGCTGTCCCGCGTAATCGTCACCGCGCTCGGCTTCGGTCACGCCGTGGGGTGACCTCGAGGAGGCGCCTACGGGAGCAACCCCGGCCGCCGTCAAGCCCAACACGACCGCCGCCACGCTGAGTACCATGCCCCAGCGCCTCGGGGAGAGCCTTCCCTCCGGAGTCACTACCCGCCAACCGGCTTTGTCATGTCGCACCTTGGATCTCCGGCTCACGCCGTGACAAGCTCGCGCCACGACACGATCACCTGGCGAACGCGAATCCTTCGGGTGCATGACGCTCCCCTCTCCTCGGCGTTCACCTGGGTCCGGGGCAAAGCGTCGTTCTCGATCCCCGCTTGGGGACCACGCGCCAACGTACTCCTGCTGCTGGAATCCCACAAGACTCTGGTCAAGCCTCCGCCTGCCCCTGCCGATCACCCGACCGCTACCACCAGAGGTACCTGGCCGCGCATCGTCAACAACCTCATCGACCGCGCCATGGGAAACACCGACACCCTCATCGACATACACCCCATAAGCCCAGAATGCTCCGTGGATGCGTCCCAAACCCCGGGTAGTTTTCGCCCAGATCGCCGGGGGGGGCGCTTACTATACGAGTCCGGTGTCGATCTTCGCCACCACGCGACCAAGATGGGAGCGTGGAAGAACCTACCGGCCGTGGGTGATCGCGCTGACCCTGGCGTGGGAGGCGATGCTGGCGGGCACTACGCCGGTTGGGTGCGTGGTTCTCGACGGTCACAGAGAGGTCGTCACCTGCGGACGCGGTCGACGATACGCCCTCGACGGTGTCCAAGGGCAGCTTTCAACAGCCACCTCGCCCATGCCGAGCTGAATGCCCTGGCTCAACTTGCCCCGACGTGCCGCTATGAGGACTACGTGGTCTTCACGACGCTCGAACCCTGTGTCCTCTGCGTGGGCGCAGCGGTGATGGCGACCGTTGGGCGAGTCGAATACGCCGGAGCTGACCCTTACGGTGGAGCAGCCCATCTCGAACTCCGTAATGCGTACACGGCGCGGTTCACGCCGATCATCGTCGGGCCCGCCGACGGAACATTGGGGACCCTCGGCGCCCTCCTCCACTACGCCTTCTACCTGGAACGGAGCCTGGGCGGGGCGGTCGCAGCGGCCTATCGGGAGTCGATGCCCAGGTTCGTGGCAGAAGTCGAAGGAGAGGACTTACACAAGAGGTGCTTCGGCTCAAGTCCGAGCAACAAGAACTTGCCCACGCCCTAGCCCTCTTCGGCTGACCGGTCAGTTACGCCGTGCGGATCTCGTGCGTTGCGGAATTGCCCGGACAGGGCGGAACACTGCGGCGATCTCGGCGGGATGGCAAGTCCATGGTCGGAGACGATGCGAAACAGGTCGGTGAACATGGAGGCGCAGGAAGTTGTCCGGATGGGGGTCGGCGTGGATACCCGTCCACCATGTTCTGGCGCAAGAACAGTTGAGGAGTTGGCGAGCCAGTACATCTCGGTCCTCTGTGGGCGGCCGGGCTCGATCGCCGAGATGGGCCTCCCTCCAGCCGCTCCATAACTAGGACTCGTCTTGTCGATATCGAGTCGACCGGCACTGGGATGCGGACCCAGGACTCCCGGCGGCGGATGCGGCTGTACCGAGGCTATGTTTTGCGTCTTATACGCAGGTAGAGCTCTTCGTGAGGGCGTCGCGAAAACCGTGGATCAGATCGATGGCACCACCGATCGACCCCAGCTGCGATCGAGGCGAGCGGGGCGGTCTCGAGGATGGCGAGATCCCATTCGACCACGGCCGGGGCCTCTGGTCGGCAGTCCGACCACGACTCGCTGGCCTGAGGTAGTGTCGCCCGATGGACCTGGGCGATGGACGCGGCCGCCAGCGGCGTGCGTTCGAAGGCGGCGAACAGTTCGTCGACCCCGGCGCTGCTCACGCCGCTGGACACGCGGCGAGCAAGACGGCAACGGCAACAGCCAACGCGGCCCACGAGATGTCGACGATCGAAGTGAGCTCTTGTTGTTCCCACAACGCCCCGACCACCCCGGTACGTAAGCGCCGTGCGACGGGCGCTCAGGCCCGGTACCGTCGAACCTGTTCCAGCTGTTCCGGAGTCAAGTCGGTCGATCGGGAGTTCCCGGCGATGAGCCGATTGCGGTCCACCGGGCAACGCATTAACCGCTTGGGGCCAAGGTGGATGGAACGAGCCAGTCGGTTCCACTCACTCGAGGTGAAGTAATGATTGTCCGAGCATCGCAGGATACGGTCGCCAATGATCCCTTCCATGGCTACCAACTCTGATCTCGCTTCAGCTGGTGGGCGGGTACTTGAAACCTCCTGCGGGTCCCCCAGCCACGATGGCCTGGCGGTCCCCCTCGTGCGGTCAACGCGAGTCACCCCGCGCACGGTCACCACGGCCCGTCCGCGCTGACGTAGTGCACATCCATTTACGCCTGATAGACGGTGATGCGCTCGGCCGTGTCCTCAAACGAAGCGCCAAACACTTAATCCGAACGACCTCCGGGGTGTCCGCAGGGGGAACCCTGTGCGGGAACGCCGCAGGCCAGGCGGGATTCTTGGTTAGGGGTGTCGCGTACGACCTCCCCGATAGACATTCCCTAGAGGGGCGTCAAACGGGGACCCTCTCCGTGGCACTGACCCCACGAGATGGATGGGACCTTGGACTGCCGTCGTCATCGGCGTTGTGCTTGCTTCAGTTGGCGCCTGGCGCCTGGCGCCGGTCAGGGATAGCCAGGCGAATGCGCTGCTTCCTGGGGCGGCAGTTCATCCTGATCTGGGGCGACGGTGCCGTCGACAGGGAGAACTCCCAGCGATACCCATTTACGGGTAGGCGCTCGCCGTCGGCTCCGCCTCGAGGACGGAACGTGCCACATAACATTCAGCTTCCCCCCGATCGCGGGTATCCTCGTCCGGATGAGAGGGATACCTGTAGCTGCAGAACCTCGCGACTGGGCAGTAACCCGATCTCCCAGGCAGCCTGACGACAGCAGTGTGATTCCCGACGGTTCGTATTGGGATGCACCCGCAAACCCTTACGAACCGACGTGGCGTCGGTGCTGGTCAGGCTCTGGCGTACGAGCAGGTCGGTGGCCGCAGGTCGAACTGGTCGCTCCAGTCCCTGCCCGGGTTCTCATCTTGTCGTGCGCCGACGGTCAGCTCGCCCAGCGCCTCCGAGAGGGCGGTGTGGCCGTGGGTCGCGGCATCGGTGAAGGGTAGATGCCGAGGTGGCGGTGTCCGGGGCTCCCAGGTGCGCCGAACCCGGCCGAGCGACCGCCCAGGCCCCGCCCGATCGGCGCGAAGCGACTAATGATACTTCATGTCTTTTATGCACCGGACGGTCTGGAGTCATGGCGTTCGACCTACGCCTGGATCGGCACATTGGGGCGCCCCTCTCCGGCTCATTCACGCGTCTTATTGGGGCAGTGGGGGGGCACGAGTTCTGCGGCGATCGTGGGTCACCCACACCCGGTCTTGGGCGGCGGGGTCTAACCGGCTGGCTGCTCAGTTCGGTACTCGGAGCGCGACATGGCCGGGCCGGGGGATGTTCCCTGGCTGCGTCGGCCGCTCGACGGGCTGGCTAGGCACGACCGAGGGCGCGGGCTGCGCTTCGTCTCCAGCCGGCGGGCAGCCGCGGATCTTCGGCTGCACGGCGCAATACCTGCTTCGGTGATGTTGTTCGCCTCAGCTGGGCGGGGCTTCGTCGATCGCCGGCCGCTCCCCCGGTCGACCTCGATGGTGTCGCCTGCCGCCACCGCGCCTTCCGTGATGATTCTCAGGTAGACGCCGGGGCGACGCGCCGCAGCGAATTTGCCTGGGAATCGGTCGTCGTTCATCCGTATCTCCCGGTTTGAAACACGGTTCGCGGGGCTGCGAGACCTCCTGGATGGTCCGATCCTGCGTGCCACCGGTCTCCAATGTGGCAGTCGTTCAGGTCGATGCCAGAGGTGGTCAGGTTCTCTCCGAACGTCCCGGGGCTCAGCGGACCGGTGCTCGTTACCCACCCAGTCGTAGTCCTCGACGGCGTAGGCGTAGACCGCCTTGTCGGGTCCGCCGTGGACGCGCCGGTCGGCCTGGTCGTCACCGGCGAGGTTCACTCCTTCCAGGATGACCGGGCCATCACCGATTCCTTCCAGATGGCCGACGTCACAGAGCGACCGTGCCACTCGACGGTACACGATCGACCGACGTTGACCGAGACGATTACTGGTCGATCACATCCGGTGTCGGGCGCATTCACAGAAGACCGTCAGCGACGCGTAACCAGGGCCTCGGAAGACAGACACCGTGAAGCGAACACTGCGACTCGCGGTTCATGCTCGATCACGACCCACGTACTCGAGCGCGCTTTGGGGGTTCGGCGCCTGCAACGGCTTTGCGGTCCGCGGGGATCATCATTACTTCAGAAAGTCGAGCAGCGTGGCGTTGACATTCGATGTTTGCGGCGGGCTTCGACGGTGACAAGGTGTGATCATAGCGGGCAGCCGTACCGTAGCGGACGGGTATGACGGCGCAGCATTTCCCGCGTGCAACGACAGCCCGGGCGGGTCAAGATAACCCTGGACCAGCGGATTGCAGAACACGGTCGGCGCTGAACCCGAAGGTCGACATGGGCAGCGCACGGCAGGTTGGGTCGCGTTTCTTGGGGGGCAACCTATCCGTGGCCTGGAGAGCGGGGCTCTCATTGGAGTGGAGCCTGTGCGACCGGCGAAGCGGAACGTTCAGGGCAAAGAATCCGGCCTGAGGTGCGATGACTGGGGGCGGTCCCGGCTGGAGGGAGTACGCGGCTAGCCCGCCGCTCGCAGACCGGTCACTGCTCATGACCGGTCGAATCGGGAGGGACCGACGGAGGTGCCCCATCCGGGTTCGGACACTGGATTCAGGTACTGGCGTCGTGTCGGGCTCTGCCGCAGAGAGCGGCACCGTCCCGGGAGCATTGCGCCCCGGTCGCGCCAAGTGCCGAGCAGAGAAGTGGCATGCTCATTTTGCGACAGGTCAAGTGGCGCCGGGGGAAGAGCGCCAGCCGCGGCGCCAAGCACTGACCAGCAGAACAATGACCTCCACCCCACCGGAATCCCGGGCCTGGCACTAGTCGCAGCGGGCTGACGGGCAACACCGGCAGATAGCCCACCAGCCCCCACCGGCGGCCCAACCGGCTTCCCGGACCAGACGGACGCCCTTGTGCAACCTGGCTGCAAGGGCGGCGGGGACTGCCGACTAAGTGGTCCACCGCGGAACTACATTGATGTGATTTGATTGGCGTAGCGGCGAGGGGGTGTGGGCGGCGTTGCGTTCGCGGGGTGTGGAGGGACGCTGTGGCCCGTGGCAGTGTGAGTCCGTTCGAGATCGTGTTGTCGGCGGCCAAGGGCGGCAAACTTGAGAAACGGGCTGCGACCCGGACTCGTACCGGCGGGTGGTCAGAGCCAAGATCGTGCTCCTTGCTGCTGCGGGGCTGGCAAACGTGGATATTGCGGCCCGGCTTGATACCAGCCCGCAGGTGATTCACCGCTGGCGGAGGCGGTTCTTCGAACAGCGATTGAAAGGGCTCGAGGACCGGCATCGCTCGGGCAGGCCCCCAGTCTTTTCCCCCCTCGGTGAACGCCGAGATCAAGATGCTGGCCTGCGAGTTGCCGGCCACCACGGGGGTGCCGCTGTTCGCGCTGGAGTTGCGCCGAGTTGGCCGCGGAGTTGATGCTGCGAGGCGTGGTGGCGTTTATCTCGGCGGCCACGGTGTGGCGGGCGCTGCGATCTGACGCCATCCGCCGGTGGCGATACCGGTCGTGGATCTTCCCCCGAGCGGCGAACTTCGCGGCCAAGGCGGCCGTGGTGTTGGCCTCTACGCCCGCTTCTTCGACAGAAAGCCGTTGACCAATCGGGAGTTCGTGATCAGCTCGGACGAAAAGACCACCCTCCCGGCCCGCTGCCGCTGCCATCCCAGCCTGCCGCCCGGCCCGGCCAGGCTTATCCGCGTGGAGCACGAGTACGACCGGGGGTGGGGCGCTGGCCTATCTGGCCGCCTACGACGTGCATCAAGCCCGACTGTTCGGACGTACCGCCCCGACCACCGGGATCGACCCGTTCGGCCGGCTGGTCGAAGATGTCATGACCGCTGAGCCTTACACGTCGGCCAAGCGGGTGTTCTGGGTCGTCGACAACGGCAGCAGCCATCGCGGACAAGCCTCGATCGACCGGCTAGAAGGCGCCTGGCCCAATCTGAGGCTGATCCATCTGCCCGTTCACGCTTCGTGGCTGAACCTGATATGGGTTAACCGGCCTTGGGAGGCTCGACTGGCTGAGGCGGTCTGAGGGTCCACCAACCGGGGGACGTCCGGGTTCATCCTGACCTGGACGACGACTCTGGAGGTGTGCCATGGCAGTGCCGCAGGTGTGTCTCGATGCCGTTGACGCAGTCGAGCTCGGCGAGACGCTGGGATTTCTCGGTGATTGGTTGGTGTCGGACCGCGAGCGGTTGGCCGAGTCGTTGGGTCGCTTCCTCGGCGTCGGCGGCTACGACATCGACCAGTTACGTGCAAGCTGTTCCGGTTTCGGGTTCCTGCTCGGTGTCACCGACGGCGAGCTGCTCTTCGGCGGGATGAGCGATGACGGCGTCGAAGGGCCGCTGGTCGTGGTGCGCCGGGACGGCTCGCATCGGCTGGAGGGTTCGTGGGCTGATGTGGAGATGGCGAACGGGTTCTTGGCGCATCTTGAGACTAGGGGGTTCTCGCCGGCCACGGTGCGGGCGTATGCCTTCGACTTGTTGAACTTCGGCCGCTTCCTCGGCGAGAAGGAGTTGACCCTCGTCGACGTGGTGCCGACCGACTTGTTCGACTATCTGGACTGGCAGGCGAGGCCGAAGCGGAGCAGGGAAGCGAAGGTGGTGCGCCTGGCCGATCGGCGGGGACCGGCGCCGGCGACGATGAACCGACGGATCGCCGCGGTGCGCGGGATGTTCGAGTACGCGGTGATCGCCGGTGTCCGAGCCGACAACCCGGTGCCGCGGCTCGGCGTTCGACCGGGTTGCGGCTGAGGATTCCGGAGGTTTCCGTACACCGATTCCGATCGATTCCGTACACCGATTCCGGAGTTTTCGTACACCCTTGGGCCGGGGGCGTGTGGCGCTGAGGTGAGCTGAGCGGCACCGACAACCTGACTCGATCCGTCGACCGCGACGTTCGAGGAGGTTGTCGGTGCCCCGACCCCATATTGCTATGCGCAAGATCCGAGATCTGCTGCGTCTGAGGTTGGGCGAGGGGCTGAGCCTGCGCCAGGTGAGCTCCTCGTTGGGGGTGCCGTTGATGACGGTGAGCGATCATCTGCGCCGGGCCGAGAGGGCCGGCCTGTCGTGGCCGCTGCCTGTCGGGCTCGACGATGACGGGTTGGAGGCCCGGCTGTTCCCGCCGGCTGTGGTCCCGTCGCGGCCTCGTGCGGTGCCGGACTGGGCGAAGGTGCACGTTGAGCTGCGCCGAGCGCATGTGACGTTGATGTTGTTGTGGCTGGAGTACCGCGAGGACTTCCCCGACGGGTACGGCTATAGCCAGTTCTGCGAGCTGTACCGGCGCTGGGCCCGGCATGTGGATGTGGTCATGCGCCAGGAGCACAAGGCGGGCGAGAAGCTCTTCGTGGACTTCGCCGGCGACCACATCCCGGTCTGGGACGAGCACACTGGCGAGCTGGCCATGGAGGCCGAGCTGTTCGTGGCCGTGCTGGGGGCCAGCAGCTACACCTACGCCGAGGCGTTCCCCTCCCAGGAGCTGATGTACTGGGTGGCCGGGCATGTGCACGCCTTGGAATGGCTGGAGGGCTGCCCCCAGATCGTGGTTTGCGACAATCTGCGCTCGGGGGTGACCCGCCCGCACCGCTACGAGCCCGATGTCAACGCCACCTACTCCGAGATGGCCGCCCATTACGGCCTGGCTGTCGTGCCGGCGAGAACCTATAAACCCCGGGACAAGGCCAAGGCCGAGGTCGGGGTGCTGCTGGCCGAGCGCTGGATCATCGCCCGGCTGCGCAACCGGCGCTTCACCAGCCTGGCCGAGCTCAACCTGGCCATCACCGAACTTTTGGAGTGGATCAACGCCCGGCCGTTCAAGAAGCTGCCCGGCAGCCGGCGGGAGCTGTTCGAGACTTTGGACCGTCCGGCTCTTCGGCCTCTGCCCGCCAGCCGCTACGAGTTCGCCACCTGGCGGAGGGCCAAGGTCAACATCGATTACCACATCGAGGTCCGAGCCGAGCGCCACTACTACTCGGTCCCTTATCGCCTGGCTGGCGAGATCGTCGAGATCCGCCTGTCCGCGGCGAGCGTGGAGGTTTTCTGTCGGGCCCGGCGGGTGGCGTCGCATGTTCGCCGTTACCACCCCGGATACAGCACCGACCCCGCCCACATGCCCGAGGCCCATCGCCGTCACGCCCAGTGGACACCGGGGCGGATCGTCGCTTGGGCCGCGCATACCGGGCCGGCCACCGCCCGTCTGACCGAGGCCGTCATGGCCGCCCGCCCCCATCCCGAGCAAGGGTTCCGGTCCTGCCTGGGCATCATCCGCTTGGGCCAGAAATACGGTCCGGACCGCTTGGAGGCGGCCTGCGGGCGGGCGCTGGCTGCCCGAGCGCACAGCTACCGCTCCGTCGAGTCCATCTTGCGCGCCGGCCTGGACCGCCAAGCCCTGCCCGCCCCAACCGCCCAGCTCGCTCTTCCCCTCCACGACAACCTCCGCGGCTCGCGCTACTACCAATGAAAGGAACCCGCCGGATGCTCAACCACCAGACCATCGAGGGCCTCTACGCCCTCAACCTGCCGGCCATGGCCGCCGGGCTGACCGAACAAGCCAGCCAGGCCAGCTACCAGGCGCTCAGCTTCGAGGAACGCCTCGGGCTGCTCGTCGACCGGGAGCTCACCGAACGCGACAACCGCCGCCTGGCCCGCCATCTCAAAACGGCCAAGCTGCGCAGCGACGCCGTCATCGAAGACATCGACTTCCGCCGGCGCAGGGGCCTGGAACGCCCAGCTTCTTGTCGCTGGCCGAGGCCGGCTGGGTCACCGCCCGCCACAACATCGCTATCGTCGGCCCCACCGGGGTCGGCAAGACCTTCCTGGCCTGCGCCCTGGCCAACGCCGCCATCCGCCGAGCTCACAGCGCCCTCTACCTACGAGCATCCCGCATGCTCGACGAGCTGGCCATGGCCCGCGTGGACGGGCGCCTGGCTCGCCTGGCCGCATCCTGGGCCCGCGTCGAGGTGCTCCTGATCGACGACTTCCTGCTCCGACCGCTCACCCCTGACCAGGCCGCCGAGCTCCTCGAGGTCATCGAGGACAGAGCCGGGCTCAGGTCCACCATCATCACCAGCCAACTGCCCATCGCCAACTGGCATGAGGCCATTACCGAGCCCACCCTGGCCGACGCCGTCTTGGACCGCATCTGCCAGAACCTGCATCGCATCGAGCTCTCCGGAGAGTCCATGCGCCGCACCAAGCCCACCGAAACCCTGGAAAAAGCCCAGCCGTGACAGCTGAGCCAACATCCGATCCCCCCAGCAACCGTCAAGACGCCTTGGCAGCCAGCCTCAGCTGCTACTACGCGCAGGGCGCCCACCCGGCCCGCCCGCACTGCGAAGGTCTCGCGGTCGTCGCCTACGGCAACATCGCCCTGTGCTCCGCCTGCGACAAGATGCGCTCCGCAGTGGGCCGCACCAACGCCGCCCGTCCCCTGCCCGCCGCCCAGCTCTACCAACTCATGGCCGCCGCTCGGGCACTAGCCCAAGCCGAATACGCCGTTGCCGCAGCAGTCCGACACGCCCGCCAAGCCGGAGCGTCTTGGACCCACGTCGGCGACGCCCTCGGCGTCAGCCGCCAAGCCGCTCAACAGCGGTGGACAGCCCAGTCCCGCTCCCTAACTGACAACAAACCTTGACAGCCACAGTCGTCACGGGCCGCCGGCGACATCTCGTCGAACTGGATGCGCAAAGATGAAAGCCGAAACCACCGCCTGCACAGACCGCCACAAGGAGGTGAAGCTAAGGGTCTAAACGCCATCGTCGGCCGCTACGCGGCCTTCGACCCAGCCGGTGTACGAAAACCCCGGACTGGGTGTACGGATTCACCGGAATACGCAGTTGCGGCCCAGGGCCACGGTCTGCTCGGCCACATCGGGACGCGCCGAGCGCCGACAGGTGGCCGGCTTCATCCGCCAGCCACGCCGCCTGCCTGAGAGCCTCGAACCCGACGAGGTGTCCGCCTTCCTCGCCGACTTGTGCACGTATAGGGACAAGGCCATGGCCTTGGCGATGGTGGTGGGCGGGCTGCCAGCAGCCGAGGTTCGCTCCCTGCGCCTGGCGGACGTGGACCGGGGCATGCGCCGAGTCCGAGTGGTCGGCAAGAGCAACAAAGAACGAATCGTCCCGGTCGATCGGGTCTTCTTCACCAAGTCGGCAACTCTCTGCGCAGCGAACGCCCGCCGGGGTGTGCCACACCAGAGTGCTTCGTGGTGTTGCGCGGACCGACACGAGGTTCGGCGTTGACCGAGGCAGGGATGCGTCGCATTTTCCGCACCCACCGGGCCCGGTCGGGCTCGACGAGAGTCCGTCCGCACCGGCTGCGGCACGCATATGGGACCGAGTTGGCGACCGCCGGCATCGACTTGCTGGTCTTCCGCGAACTAATGGGTCACGCCTCGCCGGAAACGACCGCCGCGTATGTGCACCTCTCGTCGGACACCTTGGCTGCCGAGTTCGCCGAGGCGCGGGCGGTCACCCGATGAGCGCCACCGCTGTGGCAACCCTTGAGGCCAACGGCGCTCCCGACGTCCTCGTCGACTACGCCCGCTTCGTCGCCGGGCTGAACATCGGGCCCGAAGCCAAACGGCATCGCCGAAACGCCGCCTCCGGACTGCTCGGCGCCCATCCGGACCTGCAAACGTGGATGGGCCGGCCAACCACGCCCGCCTGGCCGATCTGGACCGCAGCCACGCCTGGTCGTTCATCACCTGGTGTTTCCTGGAACACATCGTCGTCCCCGACCTGGACCTGCTGCTGACCAAGACCCCCGGCGACCTGTTCGCCGAGTGGGGACAACGCCATCCTGGCGAGGTCGCACGTGTCACCGAGATCGCCCGCCGTTACTCGTGGAGCGCCAACTGGACCCACGACGTCGCACGCAACGCGTTGGCGACGCTGTGCCTGTGGTCGGGGAACGAACTCGACGAGCTGACCGACGACGTATTCGACGCCTTCACCGCCGCGCTAGCCGACACCCCGTCAGCCCGACGCGACGCCCGCCTCCACAACCAGGCCCGGGCCTTCAGCCTCCACCAGGCCTGCTACGAACTGCGGATCTGCGCCCACACCCCACGCAAGAACCGCCCTCCGGCAGCCACCGTCACAGAGACCCTACAAGCTCTCCCGCAACCAGAGATCCGCCGGGTCGCCCTGCGCTACCTCGACGTCGTAGCCACCACCCTGCGCCCCTCGACCGTCCTGCTACGAGCAGACAGCCTGATCATCTTCGGCGACAGCCGCGCCGCCCACCACCCCGATCTACGCCGACTCGAGCAACTCGAGCGTGCCCAAATCGAAGGATTCCTGGCCTGGAACCACCAGCGACCCTGGCGAGGCCGGCTCGCCCACGACAAGCCAGTGGCAGCATCAGTCTCCAAAAGCACGGTGGTCGACATCCGCGCCTTCTTCGAGGACCTGGCCGTGTGGGGGTGGGCCGACCGACCAACCCGCCAACTCATCTTCGCCAGCGATATCCCACGCCTCGACCGTCCCTTGCCCAGAGCCCTCCCGCCCGACGTCGACCGGGACCTCATGGCCGCCGTGTCCAATCTCGTCGATCCGTTCGCCCGCCACGGTCTGGCCATCCTGCGCGGCACCGGGATGCGACTCGGCGAGCTTCTCGACCTCGAACTCGACTGCCTGTGGGACTTCAGTCCAGCGCGGCACCTGGGTCAAGGTCCCGTTGGGCAAGCTCGGCACCGAGCGGACAGTGCCACTCGACGAGCCGACTCTGGCCGACTTCGATGCTCGGATGGCTCTACGCGGGCCGCAACGAGCGTTGATCCACCCTCGCCACGGGCAGCCCGCCGACTTCTTGTTCGTCGAACGGGGACGACGACTGTCCGCCTTCCGGCTCCGCCACGGACTCGACCGGGCCGTCGCCGCGGCCGGGCTGGCCGGCCGTGACGGTCAGTCGCTGCGAGTCACCCCGCACCAACTCAGACACACCTACGGGACCAGCCTCGTCAACGCCGGCATGTCCCTACAAGCGCTGATGGCCCTAATGGGCCA
>CAWHFG010000009.1:0-263815 GCA_963828435.1 uncultured Acidimicrobiaceae bacterium | reverse complement strand
TCGTCGAGCATCCGTTCGAGCGAGCAGGCCCGTTGGGCGGGCGCCGGGCGGCTCGTCGGTCGAGGCGGTGCCGGGAGCTGATGGCCGCCGTCAGGGCGTCGACGTCGTCCGGTTCTACCAGGGCGGCACTGGAGAAGTCGACGACTTCGGGCAAGCCGCCCCGGGCGAAACCCACAACCGCTGTCCGCAGGCCAGCGACTCGGCCGCGACCAGCCCATGGGTTCGTCCCAGCGCGGAGTCACCAGCGTGGCCACGGACCGGCCGACGAGCCCGGCTAGCTCGGACCGGCGCAGATGGCCGACATAGTCGATCCCCTGGCCGAGCAGCGGCGCGACGTGGCGGTCGAAGAAACCCAGGTCGGAAATCGGGCCGGCCAGCCGCAACGGCACCCCGGCGCGACGCGTGGCTGCTATCGCGAGGTCAGGACCTTTCTCGGGTACCAACCGGCCGACCACAGAGGCCCTCACCGCCGGTCCCGGGGCGCCAGAAACCGGTGTCGACACCGTTGCGGATGACCCGGGGGCTGGCCACGATGTGCCGCCACGCGGCGGCAGTGTATCGGCTTACGGCAACGAAGTGCACCGGGCACCGACCGGCCGCGATGGCCGACTCCAGCGATGGCGTCGGTGGGGTGTGCAGCGTAGTCACGAACGGGCATGACAAGGTTCGGGCCATCGCGACCGGTAGGTGGTGCAGGCTGTTGTTGTGGACCACGTCGTAGAGCGCGGCTGTCGATGAGGTCGAGCATCAGGCCCAGGTAGGCATGGTCCTCGCTATCCAGTCGTCGGCCGGCATGGTGATGTCGGAACGCGCCGCTTGGCTCAGTGCGAGCCTCCGGATCGGCAGATGGGAGGCGCCTAACCGCTGATCGCTGCCCGGGGCGGCGAAGAGCGAAACCGGGGACCGCGGCGACGCAGCCCGTCCGCCAGCCCCCATGTGTGCGCCTCCAGGCCGCCGGCGAAAGGCTCGCTTATCGGATATCGGGCGGCTGCGATCAGCGCGATCGACAACGATCGCCGGCTCATGACAGCACGGCCTCGTAAACTGCCCGATGAGCAGCGGCGATCGTTGCGCGCTCGCTGGCTCGCGGCTCCGGAAGGGCACGCCAGACGGGTCGCTCCTGATAGGCCGCTCGCACCGCATCCTGTAGCGAGTCGCGATCGAGGCCGGTCTCGTCCATTCGGTGGTCAGACACCGCCGCTGCTGGGCGAAGAATCCGCACGTCGGAGCGAGAACGATGGTCCCGAGGTCGTAACACGCTTCCAGCCACCCCGAATGGGTCCCGAACCGATATGGCAGCACCGACAGGTCGAGACATTGCAGGTAGTCCCACAGTTCCTCGTCGCTGTAGCAGTCGTGCACTGACAGGTGTAGGAGCCCGGCCCGACCGCGTCTCGCAGCAGGCCCATGAGCTGGGGGTCGTGGCGGGCCCCCCGGGGGTCGGCGACGTCGTCATGCACGTCGACGACCAGCCGCAGCTTTGGCAGTTCCTCCACGAGCGGTAACAGGGCCGCGAGGACTGGCCCCGGTGCCATGCTGGCGCCACGCTTTTGCAGTGCACCCCGACGACATACTCCTCCGAGCGCGGCCTCGCGGCCGGCGCATCCGGTGGTCGTCGACGACATGCGGATGGGCGATGACCAGCGGACGACGTCCCCATGTGCGGTCAATCGAGGCCGCGGCACCCTCGGTCAGAGTTATCAGCGCATCCGCCCCGGGATGAGGACATCGAGGTGGGCCTGATGGGCGTGCGGGATGGCGTGATGCGGGTTGCGCAAGTCGTGCGCGGTGTACACCAGAGGTTTGCCCTGCGCATGGAGCGTATCCACGAATGCGGACAGGTCGCCGGGGTCGACCGCGTCAAAACCGAAGTGGACGTGCGCGATGTCGAACTCTTCCCGGTGACGCTCGACCCAGCGGGCGTCGAGCATGACCGGCGGCCACCACCGCCCGGCGATAGCGGTCGGCCCGGTCCTTGGATCCGCAGTCGCCGAACCTTTTCGCCCGTATGACCGAGATGCTTCACATACACGTGGCCTGCCGGTATCGAGGCAACCAGGATCTCGGCATGAAGAACACAGCGTTTCCCACGTACTTCCTAGTGCGTCTGCGGGTGGTTCGGGCGCTGCTCAGCGTCCCGATGTCGCTCAGATCTACCCACCCTGAATGACGGCGAATCGGCCGCCGAACGGAAATGACTCGACCCGCTGTCTGCTGCCGGCTGTACCTCGTCTCTAGAATCGGACCGGAAACTGGACAGCGATATGGCCTTTCATCTCGGGTCGGCTCAATATGACGAGAGGAATCGGCTGATTGGTCGCACTGCGACGGGATCCCGATCTTCCGAGATGCCCGGCGGCAGGGCGGGACTCGCTCGGCCGCGATTCGTCCCGCCCCATCGGCGGTGACGGCTTCCTTCAATCCACAGATGCGTAGCCGCGCTGTAGCACGGGTTCGGGTTCCAAGTCGGCGGAGGGGTGGACCTATGAGGAGGCTGTTTCTCCTCGGTGACGCTCGAGCCGCGGGTGGCGGGGTCGGGCGCGAGATCATTGTCGCGTTCTGGGGTAGAGCTTCGCCAGTGAGCCTTCGGAGAAGTAGCGGCCGGTCGGTGATCTTTCAGTCCTCTCGGCGCGGAGGGGTGGACTTATGGGGAGGCTGTTTCTCCTCGGTGACGCTCGAGCCGCGGGTGGCGGGGTCGAGCGCGAGATCATTGTCGCGTTCTGGGGTGAGCCTTCGGAGATAGCGGCCGGTCGGTGATCTGCCAGTCCTCATGGGTCTCGAGGAGCACGGCGTCGACGAGCCGGAAACGGTGGCGTCGTTGGGGCGCTGCTATGTCAAGCGGCCGCTCGAAGTTGGGCGTTTCGGGCGTCGGCGAGCAAGGCTTGGCGGCTGAGTACTGCCTGGCACCCGAAGGGCGCCGAGGCGTGCTACTGGGTGTCGGTCGGCTCTCCTAGCTCGACCTGGTCCTCGTGGGCCCCGAAGCTCGCAGTTGACCTACCACGCGTGCCGGTTGGTATCCCGCCGTACCACTCGTCGGTGGAGCGACTCATTGTCGATCGGGGTCACGTTTAGGTCATTGGCACTCTGGGGCGCCGTTCCGGTGTGCCACGCTTCGGGGGAACGCCTGCTGCCGGACGTACTTGGCGCCATCGCCGGACCGGTTGCCGCAGGTCGGCCGGCACTAATCGAGCCCGCTCCCGGATCCGCTCGTCGAACCGGTCCGCCCCCCGGAAGGCGGCCCCCACCAGCTCCAGCAGTAACCCCACGCCCACAACCCCGCGGTCACGGGCGCGACTCCCCCTCCGCCCTCGTCCTGAACGGGAGCTCGGGTGAAGTCTTCCTGCGTTTGGATCGCTATCCCCGTGGGTACCTTGGCAGCTATGGACGCTATCGCCCTCTTGAGAGCTGATCACCAGGCGGTGAACCAGCTCTTCGTTAAGTTCGAGGCCGCCGGCGTTCGGGCATTGAAGACCAAGCGTAACCTCGTGGACAAGATGATTACCCAGCTTGCGGTCCACGCGGTCGTCGAGGAGCAAGTCTTCTACCCCGCGGTGCGCCAGGCCGTGCCCGACCTTGACCACGAGATCCTGGAGGGCATCGAGGAGCACCACATTGTCAAGTGGAGCCTCTCGGAACTCGAGGGCCTGTCCCCCGACGAGGAGAGCTTCGCCGCCAAGGTGTCGGTGCTGATAGAGAACGTGCGCCGCCACGTCTTGGAGGAGGAGAAGGTCATCTTTCCCCGGGCCCGCAAGACGCTCACCCGCCCGGAGCTGGAGGATCTCGGTGAGAGACTGGCCGCGGCCAAGAAGGTGGCGCCGACTCACTCTCATCCTCGCTCGTCGGTCACGCCGCCCAGCAACCTGGTCGCCGGCGCCATAGCCGGCCTCGCCGACAAGGCTCGGGACGCCGCCGCCGCCACCCTCGGTCGCTGACAGAGCCAAGGGAGCGGCCCTCTCAGCAGCCAACTTGACCAGTAAGAGAGAAGCGGGCCGTGCTGAAAAAGATCATCGGGTTTTTGTCCTCAAGTGGCTAGGGGCCGTCGCTAACTCGGAGGACGCGGACCCAGCAACAGCCGATGTTGAGACCGGCGCCCTCCTTGGAATGCCCCTGGCGTCGGTGGCCGACCGCCGCGGCGGTAGCAGCGCTGCCATGGTTACCGGCGGCGGCGCCTGACGGGCGCGCCACCGGTTATGCCACCCGCGTCGTCGTTGTCATCTCCCCTTGCAGACTCGGTCCCGGCTGATGTGCGTCGAGCCTCAGCGCGAGGCCGCTTTGGGCTATGAGAACGACACTGGACCGCTGGCGACAACGGTCTCGAGTTCCGCCACAGTCTGCTGCCCACACGTGCCGTTCGCCTTGCGATTGAGAGCGACCTTGCCGCTGAAGGTGTACGACCCGGATCCCTTGATCCCTTGATAGACGCCGTACCCATGATTGATTGTGTAGTCGCCGGCCCCAGAAACCCTCGCCACGCAGGTCTTAGGGTTCAACTTGAAGTTGAACGTCCCACCTGGATGATGAATGTTAAATGCTCCGTCAGGAAACACCGCTAAGTCGGTCGTATGGCCTTGGTAGTCCGTGCCCGCAGCATTGAATACCCCGCGAGCGAAGATCGGGCCAGGCCCAGTCTGGGATGTGAACGTCAGCTGGAAGTGCTCCGTGCCACTGGTCGCGCTAGCCGAGGCAATCGACGGCATCGCGACAATACCGGCAACCACCAGCGCTCCGAGCGCGGCCAATCGTATCTTCATATCAGTCTCCCCTTCCGTAAACCGTCCATCCAACTACCTCGACGCTATCCGGTTCGATTTCGCTGCGCAATGACCGAATCGCCTCTCAATCCCGATACGGTCGACCGATGGTCACCGAGCGAGGTCGAAACGGCACTGTGAGCGGCTCCGCTCGCCTAACGCAGCAAACGTGCGGCAGGATCGCCGCCGAAGCGCTCGGCCCACGGTCGGCAGAGGCGGCGGCGACTAGCGAACGCTTCCCAGCTCATAGCCTTCTGCCCGTCGCTCTCTACCCGCCGGACTTCACCGCCCTGCAAGCCGCGCCGACCCGGGTCATGGGCGCCGGAGGAACGACCTCCAAGGGCGAGTTCGCTCAGCGCACGGCTGTCGCGCTTATGCAACGCCCCCGTACCTCTCTGATCGACTTCCCCGAGGCCGTGCCGGCTTATCAGCGACTCGACGGATTTGCTGTCGAGTCGCTGCATCTTGGCCTAGGTTACTCCTCGGTATGTGCCGGCCGACAGCCCGCGACCGGCGATAAGGGCGAGGTTGACCCCGCCGTTCGGGTCGAGCGTCAGGGGACGCTCCCGTCCGCGCCGTCGCCCGTTGCCGTCTGATCGATCTGTCGTGTTTAGGGAACTGTTGCGAATGCGGTTCTAACGCCGATGGATCGTTCAGGCGCCATAGATCTCATAGTCATGGACGGCACGCCCAATGACCGTGCCGTTATCGCTTCGATTGGAGCTCACGTCCCCTCCGGGGTGTTGGGGGCCGGGACTTCTTCTGCTCCGAGGGTCTCTTTATGTCGGAGTCGACCGTTCTTGGTGAGACCGGTTGCGAGCTACGCGGTGAGGGCGTCAGAAACCGTTGTCACTTCTGGCGCTTCTGATGATTTTGCGGACGGCTCGATGGGGAGGACCAGGACGTGCCCGTCGTCCTCACCCGAGACGTCTTCTGGGGTTCTTTGGGACGGCTCGGGAAGGACCAGGGTGAAAAGCAGGCCGAGGACGACTGCTACCCGGCGACGGTGAGCATTCCTCGTAGGCCGATGTGCTTTTGCAGGTGGGGGACCCGGAACACGCCGACAAAGGCCCCCAGCTTGGCCGAATCGACCTCCAAGTAACGGCCGTCAAAGTTCACGTAGCCGCCCGCCCACAACCGCGGATGATCTCCACCGCCTCGCTCAGCATCTGGTGGCGCAGGTTGACCGGCGGCCATCCCCCGCCGGTGACTTGCTCGCTGAGGTTCGCCTCCGCTCCCACGCCGGGCGTGAACCGACCGTCGGAAACCAAGCCGACCGTAGCCGCCTTTTGGGCTACGACGGCGGGGTGGTAGCGCTTGATCGGGCAGGTCACGTAGGTCATGAGCTCGATCAGAGAGGTGGCCTGGGCGGACGCGCCAAGGACCGACCAGGCGTAAGGGGAGTGGCCCATAGCGTCCACCCACGGGAAGTAATGATCCGAGATCACCGCGAACTCGAATCCGGCAGTCTCGGCCAGGCTGGACGTCACGCACGAGCTGCTTCCGACACCTGCTCGCACATCATCGTGTCGCACATCACCATCACAGTTTCGCGTACCCCCTCACGGGCGTCGCCGAAGCGGTCGGACTGCACTGGGCCACGGCACTGGATGGCGGGATTGCCGCTCGGCTGATCGCACCCGTGCGGCCGATGAACACATGGACCAGCGCCAGCCTGCTTCATACGCGCCGGCATGACACGACGCCATGCGTCCGCCGGGCGACAGGGTAGAGCAGGGCTGCTCGGACGCACCGCGCACCGGCGGGCGCCGGCGTGCGACCCGGCGAGTCCCGGCCCCGTTCCGCCGCCACCACGGACGGCGGGTTCACTGATTGGCGCGCTGCTCGGCTTCGTGGGACTTGGCTTCGGCACGCGCCTTGTCAGCTTCGGCTTCCTTAGCGGCAACCTCACGCTGCGACTCGGCCTTCTCCTGCTGAGCCCGACCCTCGCGCTTCAGACCGTCGTCTCCTGTCACCTCTCCCACGGCTTCCTTGGCCTTGCCCTTGACGCCTTCGACCACGCCCTTGGCGCCGGCTTCGGGACCTGAATCAGCCATAGCAATTGCTCCGTTCATTTCTCTCGACGATTATTCTTCGGGCGTCCGATTTAACTCGGACGCCCGATGGTGACTCCGCCACCGAAACCAACTTGGCCTCGGCTTCCTGGATCAGGGTTACTTACCTTGGCTTTCAGCTGCAACGGCTGTGCGTTCGGCCGAATCGGTCGTCTTCTCTCGCTGATCCTCTTGGTGCTCGCATACCGCCAGCCAACCTTGGAACCAGCCTTCCACACGACCGAACCGAACCAGCCAGTACTCCCCGCTGCGTGTCGCTCGCCTTGCCCATGCTTGCTCCTTACCCACTGGACACCTTGCGTGTTGTACCCGGCATTAGCTACCCCCTTCCACGTACCCGGATTGCTCACTTTCGAAACGTCGTTGGCGTCGAGGAGTGTCCGACGCTCGCTTGTCAAGCGACGGGGGGCATGGACCTGTTATGTCGTTGCGATTCTCTTTCCACGTTCGTCGGACGACCGACTGGCCAGGTGTTGCTCCCAGCCGTCAGGCCTCGTCGCCGTCTGGTCGAACTGCAAGTCCAACGCCCACATCACACTCGGCTAGATAGGGCGCGATGGCCCCCACTGCGAGGCCGATCCGCCGGAGGCGACGCTTCCTTTTGTGGCCCTGCTCCCCGGGACCTCGGCCCCGCCCGTAATGGTTCGGCCCCCGGTTCCAGTTCGATTCGCGTGATCTACAGATGGCGGCACACCTCCTGCAGGTCTTTACCTACCTCCGAGAGCTTCTCGTCCTCGGCCAACTTGCGGATCACTTGCTCGGGCGTGGGCCTACGTCGTTCGTCGTCGTGGAATCCTCCCTGCCCACACCCTCAGCCGACAATATTCGTATTACTGACAAGGTGCGTAGGGTATGGACCGCCTGACGCGGACAAGTCCCCGACCGGGGGGATGGTCGGGAACTTGTCGTATGGCCTCCTCGGCCCTTCGGGGACACCGTCGCCCCGGCAACACTGTTGTCCCCGCTGCATGCGATGAGCAAACGATGAGACGAGTCATTCACATGCCGTTAACCTGATGCTCAGCCCCAACGACGTTTACGCCGCTTGGAGGTGAGCCTCGATCAACCGCTCGCGCAGTTCTCGACGTTACCGGTCTTCGGCAGATCCCGAGCGCCGAGCTCGTCAGATAGCTCAACCTTGGTCATCTCCTGGTACCGCTCAGCGGCTGCGTCACGAGCAGCCTTCCTGGCACGCCGGATCGTAGCGTGTTCCGCTCGCTGAACCTCATCGGCCTGGTCAGCGGCGGCTCCTCGAACTTCTCCACTTGGTGAACTGATGGGTTTGGCCGTGGTCGCGATCTCGTCCTTGAGGACGCTGGCGAGTCCGGTGAGATGCTTCTGACCGCGCCAGCCAGGCTTGGACGTACTCGATGTTCACCGCAGTGAGGCGCTTGCTCAGACGGGACGCCTGACCGAATGCCTCGCTGGGATTCAGTAGTCCGTAGCCGCTGGTCGGAACCGAACTGAACAGGGCCTTCGTGGGCTGGTACCAGCCGTTTGCCATGTTCGTCAATGCCTCTTGTTGCCTGGCGAATATAGGTCTCTGTAGTGCTCAATGATGTTCTCCGGGGTTCATCCGCCAGCGGAACCTGTGCGGTTCCTCGTGCTTGCATAGTACCCCTAGTGCAGTGTCTCGTCATTAACCGGACAGTTGGCGGAGGGCGACCCGACCTCGTTCGACCTTCTCGATGATCGACGCAGCGCTGGCTGTCCAGGTGAATGGCTTGGGGTCGACGTTGTGGGCGTCGAGGTAGTCGTCGATGGCTGCGATGAGGTGGTCGACGCTCGGGAAGACGCCCCGGCGGATGGCCTTATCGGTCAACTCCCGGAACCAGCGCTCCACCAGATTGAGCCACGAGCTCGATGTGGGCGTGAAATGCAGATGGAACCGAGGATGCTTGGCCAACCACGCCTTGACGTTGGGATGGTTGTGGGTGCCGTAGTTGTCCAAGCACGAGATGAACATCGAGACCCTTGGGGACCTCGCCGTCGATGACCTTCAAGAAGACCAGGAACTCCTTGTGACGGTGGCGGCGATAGGCACAGCCCGGTGACCTTGCCGGTGGCGGCGTCGAGGGCCGCGAACAGAGTCGTGGTCCCGTTGCCGCTTGTAGTCGTGGGTCATGGTCCCGCCCCGGCCCTTCTTCATCGGCAAGCTGGGCTGGCTGCGATCCAGCGCCTGGATCTGGCTCTTCTCGTCGACGCACAGGACGACGGCCCGCTCGGGCGGGTCGAGATAGAGCCCGACCACGTCCACCAGCTTCTCCTCGAAGCGCGGGTCGTTCGACAGCTTGAAGGTGCGCACCAGATGCGGCTTGATGCCCCGCGACGACCAGATCTTCTGCACCGTCGCCTTGGACATGCCGGCATGGGCGGCCATCGACCGACACGACCAGTGCGTCTCGGCCGGTGGCGTCGAATGCAAGGTGTCGTGCACGACAGCCTCGATGGCCTCCTGGGAGATCGACCTCTTACGGCCACGGCCCTTGGCCACCTTGCCGATACGTTCCACCCCATCGGCCTCGAATCGGGACCGCCACGCCAGCACGCTGCCCCGGCCCACCCCGACACGCTTGCCGATCTCGGCGTTGGCAACCCCGTCGGCCGCCATCAACAGCGCCTTGGCGTGGCGCACCTCCCGATACGGCCGCGACGTCGAGCGAGCAATCGTCTCCAACTCAGCCCGCTGCTCGGCTGTCATTGCGAGCGGTGCAGCCGGGTGATTCGCCATGTCCAATCATAGACCATACCGCGCGTTATTTGGTGGACACTACACTAGTACGTACATGCCTGGGGGTCCTCGGAGTCGCGGTCGCCATGGTTCTTGGCGGCGGTGTTGGCTCCGCTGCCGCTCAAGAGCCCATCGGCCTGAACCAACACTTCCTCGGTTTGGTCAACGGCAGCAACGCCGATCCCGCGGTTTACGTGGTATGCCCGGGACCGGTCTATTCCGGTAGGACAGGCCCCGTCGCTGGGGGCCAAACCATGTCGGTCGCCCGGGTCAAGCACGGCGGTGGCTACACCGGACCGTCCCGCGTCGTATACAGCTGGTTCGTGCCGGCAACGCCCACTGCGGCCGCTACGCCAACCCAGCCTGAGTTCACGGAGTACGGAGTACCTCAGAGCATCCCGACGTCGATCCAGGTCCCTTGCGGTGGAACCGGTCAGGTCGAGTTCAGCTCATGTCCCTACCTGGCACCATGCGCCTTCGGGTGGGTCCCCGACTACGTGAACGTGCGCTTCATCGACATCGCCGCCTAGGCCAGTTCCGCCATCAGCCTCAGAGACCTTATCGATTTAGGCCTATCGCGAGGAGTAACAAGCGCTCGGTGGCACGACCCGGGGGCGGCCGCGCAGGGGGCAGTGATGTGGCACCACGGTGATGACGGCGCTCAGCACTGGGGGGCGAGGAGGAGCAGGACGGGCCTGACGGTTGCGCAGGCTGAACCCGAGACAGCATCCGGTGAGCCGAAGGCGGCTCGCTAACGTGACTCCAGGCGTTCCGGGGCGGGTCCGAGTTCGTGGTTTTGGGGACTGGGAATCGCCCCGATTTTGGGCGTTCAGCAGTTCCCGCGAGAGGGGGTTACGACTGAACCCGGATTTTCGACCCTACGGAGGTCGCACGGCCGTGAGTGACGCCGGAGTAGTTTTGGCTGCCACCCCGAGCATCGAGGGCAGGCACCCTGAGTTTCAATCACAACGTCGAGAACGTCGTCCAGGTAGTAGAGGCCGTCGGCGTGGCCATCCTGGCACTGGGCGGACTGCTGGTTCTGCTTCATTCCGGCGTGCTCTACTTGATTTCCGCTCGGCGACCTCGTGCCTATTACTACTTCCGGAAGCATCTCGGACGAGTCATCCTGCTGGGCCTGGAAGTCCTCATCGTCGCCGACATCGCCAGAACGGTCATAGTCGACCAGAGTGCGGAGAGTGTGGCGGTGCTGGCCACAATCGTGGTGGTCAGGATTGTGCTCAGCTGGTCGCTGGCGGTTGAGATCGACGGTGTCTGGCCCTGGAAACAGGGACAGATCCTCGCCGATAGTCCTGCAGGAGCCAACCAGGGCAATGGTGGTGGCCAGGAGGCGCAACCTCGAGGCTCGTAACAGAACTCGCCGCCGGCCCTCGCTCTCGGACGACACTGGGCCGATTCTTGCGAGCCGCTGCGTGGGCGTGCGAACCTTTACCCTTGTGTGCCGAAGGGCGGGTGGTGTACGACGCGTTGAGGCACATCCGTGTCGAGTCCCGGTGGTCCTAGGCGTGGCAGGTATCGAGTGTGGATGACGCAGCACGAAATGATCGTGGTTTCTCTGTGGTTCGGTTGACAAGGAGAGGTAGCTCATGGTGGAAAAGCAGGAGTCCCTTCCGTTTCCCCCGACGCCGATGGCGGGTCGGGCCAGCCTGTCGATGCAGGAGTCGGTGTATGAGCAGCGGGTGACGCCGCGCCGGCTCCCCGAGGATGCTCCGAACATCTTGATCGTGTTGATGGACGACGCCGGTCCGGGCCAGCCCTCGACGTTTGGCGGGGAGATCAACACCCCGACGTTGGATCGCATCCTGGGGGAGGGGATCGGCTACAACCGGTTTCACACCACGGCCCTGTGCTCGCCGACTCGGGCGTCGCTTTTGACGGGGCGCAATCACCACAAGGTGTGTACCGGGGTGATCACCGAGTTCGCCAACGACTGGGATGCGTTCTCGGGGCGGATCCCCAAGAGCAGCGCCCTGGTGGCGGAGGTGTTGAAGGATTACGGCTACGCCACGGGCGGTTGGGGTAAGTGGCACAACACGCCGGCCATCGAGGCCGGCCCGACCGGCCCGTTCGAGTACTGGCCGACGAATTCGGGGTTCGAGTACTTCTACGGGTTCCTGGCTGGGGAGTCGTCGCAGTTCGAGCCGAACCTGGTGCGCAACACCACGTTCGTGTTGCCCACCAAGACCCCGGAGGAGGGCTACCACCTCAACGAGGACCTGGCCGATGACGCCATCGGCTGGCTGCACAAGCACAAGGCCATGGCCCCGGACCGGCCGTTCTTCATGTACTGGGCCAGCGGCGCCATTCACGGCCCCCACCATGCGCCCAAGGAGTACATCGACAAGTATCGGGGCAAGTTCGACGACGGCTGGGACGCCTACCGGGAGCGGGTGTTCGAGCGGGCCAAGGAGAAGGGCTGGATCCCGCCCGACACGCAACTGACGGCGCGCCACGAGTTGATGGCGGCGTGGGACAGCATCCCTGAGAGCCAACGGCCGTTTCAGAGCCGCCTGATGGAGGTGTGCGCCGCCTACGGCGAACACGCCGATGTCCAGGCGGGACGCATTGTGGACGAGATCGAAGCGCTCGGCTACGGCGACAACACCCTGATCTTCTACATCTGGGGCGACAACGGCACCTCGGCGCAGGGCCAGGAAGGCACCATCAGTGAGCTGGTGGCCCACAACGGCATCGTCACCACCATCGACCAGCAACTCCAGGCGCTCGAGGAACTGGGCGGCCTGGACGTGCTGGGCGGACCCAAGAGCGACCCCATCTACCATTCCGGATGGGCGTGGGCGGGCAGCACCCCCTACAAGGGCACCATGATCCTGGCCGGGTATTTCGGTGGCACCCGCAACCCCATGGCCATCCGGTGGCCGGCCAGGATCCAGGCCGATCCCACCCCGCGTCCGCAGTTTCATCACTGCAACGACATCGTCCCGACCATCTACGAGATCCTCGGTATCACCCCGCCTCGCCAGGTGAACGGCGTTCCCCAAGACTCGATCGACGGCGTGAGCTTCGCCTACAGCTTCGACGACCCCACGCGCCGAAGGTCGCCTGCAGACCCAGTATTTCGAGATCCTGGGCTGTCGCGGCATCTACCACCAAGGCTGGATGGCCTCGACGTTCGGGCCCCGGGCCCCGTGGGTGCGAGGATTGCCGCCCGGCATTCACGAGTGGACCCCGGACAAGGACACCTGGGAGCTGTACCACGTCGACGAGGACTGGAGCCAAGCCCACGATCTGGCGTCGGAGATGCCCGAAAAGCTCGAGCACCTCAAGGAGCTGTTTTTGATCGAAGCGGCCAAGAACGGTGCCTTCCCGATCGGCGGAGGACTGTGGATTCCCCTGTTCCACCCGGAGCTGAAGCCGGCCCCGCCCTATACGGAGTGGACCTTCTTCGGCGACACCGTCCGGGTGCCGGAGTTCTCCGCCCCCGCCCTGGGCTGCCGACCCAACGTGGTCACCATCGACGCCACCATCCCCGCCGCCGCCAACGGGGTGCTCTACAAGCTGGGCGGGTTCCCAGGCGGGGTCACCTGCTTCGTCGAGGACGGCATCCTCTGCTACGAGTACAACCTCTTCGAGATCCAGCGAACCAAGATCCGCGCCCAGCAACCGCTTCCGCCCGGCCAGGTGAACATCGAGATCGAGACCAACCATCCTGACTTCGTGCCGCGCGGTCCACTGAACGTGACCATGAAAGTTAACGGCCAGCTGGTTGCCGAAGGCACCGCACCGGTCACCTGCCCCATCGCATTCTCCGCCAACGAATGCCTGGATATCGGCATCGCGCTCGGGTCGCCTGTATCGCTCGACTACTACGACAAGGCGCCATTCAGATTCAACGGCACAATCCATCAGGTCCACGTCGCCTACACGGAGGCGAAGTAGCCAGACGCGACGACGCCACTCATGGGCAAGGTTGCCAACCGCCGTGGCCAAGGGGCCATCGCCGGGGTGACCGCCTGTTAGCCAAGATCTTTTTTGATCAGGCCGGAGCGACTTGGGCGCGCCAGCAGGGGGTGCTGGGCCGATGGTGGCGAGGTGACTGGGCCGATGTCCCGCCACCGACTGCCAAGAAACCCCGCCATCCCGCTCGAGTGGGCCTACGCGTCCACCCACACCGGGGGTCTATCGTCGAATCGACTGTTGCTTCGGGGTCCGGTGCGCTGTGTATCGCAGGCCGGAGCTGTGATCCTCGGCGGTCACGACCAGCGAAACCGCCACGCCATCAGGCTGAGACTTCATGCTATTTCAGTGCCGGCTAGGTTCCCCGGCCGGCACCGCGGTCTAGTCACCGCTGCCGGTGGGCCTACGTGACCGGTGGACGCCCTGCACGTTGGTGCCGCCGCGGTAGGTGGCGGCTTATACTTCGCGGAGTCGGAGTCAACGGCATATCGGCGGTCCTTACGCGGCGGTGAAGGTCGTACGGGATCTCACTGCGGTCGAGCTGGTGGGCTCGCCGGGAGGTGCTACCCATGCGGCCCAGGGGTGCGGACAGGCGATTGATTGGGCCGCGGTTCGCCCGGCTGCGCCGGGCCGCCGCGGCGGTGGGCTGTGCCGTGCTGCTGGTTTTGTCTGTGGTTTTCGTGGGGGGCGGTGGGGTGGCGTCGGCGGCGGGCACAGCGGCAGTGAGCATCACTCCGGCGTCGACGACGGTGGCCAGCGGCACCGCCGTCACCTACACGTTGACCGTGACCTGCAGCGTCACCGGGGGCTGCACCGCCACCACGGTCACGTTCCCGACCACCACCATCACTGGTGACGGCAGTACGACCGATTTCGGGGCGTGGTTCGGCAACTCGTCGTGTGCGGGGGTTACCAGGACGGTGGTGGCCGGCACGGTCACCTACACCTACGGCAACATCCCGACCGGCACCATGCAGTGCACCTTCACGGTGACTGCCCCGAACTTGAACACCTTGAACGGGACCCAGGCGACGCTCACCCCGACCATCAACGGCAGCAACTTCACGTCCAGCACGGGGGTGTCGGCGACGTTGACCCTGACGGCGTCGCACGGCGCCAGCTTCAGCAAGGGGGGTCCGACCAAGATCGGGCCAGGCCAGCAGTATCTGTATCAACTGCTGCTCAACTGCGGCCCCACCACGGGGGGGGGTCGGCACCTCAGCGGTGACGATCACCGACGTGCTGCCGGCCGACTTCACCTGCACCTCGTCGAGCACCTACTACAGCGACCCCAACGCAGAATCGGGAACACTGCCGGGAACCGTCAGCTACGACGCCGCCACCCACACCCTCACCTATTCCGACCCGACCGGGAAAACCTGCCAGGCCCCCATTCCCCGGGTCTGGGCGACCGTACAAGTAAACGGGACGGCGTCGACCGACGGTGTACCCGATCCCATCGGCACCACCATTACCAACATCGCCACCGCCGCCTGGACTTACCTGGACGGGACTCCCGGATCGGGGTCGGCGTCGCTCACTACCACGGTGGTGTCGGTCGTCCCCACCCCCTTCCTCACCAAGGCGGGCGCAACCCAATCGTTTGGCAACGCGGGCCAGTACGTCTTTCCCGGAAACGGCGGACACTACGTCTACACCTATCCGGGGAACTGGAACGCCACCGGGCAATCCGTTCACTACCAGATAGCCCTGACGACGGTAGGCGTTAGTAGTGGCGCCGATTTTGCCGTCGAGGATCCGCTGCCGTGCCTGAACAACTTCGCCGGAGGGGTCTACTCGTCACCGGCACCCGGAGCTGGCTGCACCAACCCGGCCTTCATCCCCACGCTCCTAACCGCCGCGAACTTCACGCCGACCAGCTCCGACTCGATCACGCTGGTCTATACGGACGGGACCACGACGTCGGTGCCGTACACCTCTGGGACGGGCTGGGTCATCCCGACCTCCCCGGCGGTGGCCGAGATCGACATCCCCCCCTTCCCCGAGGAAGGGCACAACACCAGCGCCACCATGGCCTTCAACGTCCTCGGCTACGCCGCGCTATCGGTCAGCACCACCTCCCCCTCGCTGTTGACCAACACGGCCACCGCCAACGCCTACCTGGTGGGCTCGACCACGCCGCTCGTCCCCCAAGAGACCGCCTCCGGCAGCGTCATGGTGGTCAGCCCCCACGAACCAAGCGGCACCGTGCTCCAATCGAACACGATCGCCCTTTACCAGGGGGCCGGCACCTGCGTCGAACAGCTTGTCCAGGCGTACTCGCCGACCCAATATTTGAACTACGTCGAGATCGCGGCGGCTCCGTCCCAGCCCATCTATATCGACTATCTGGCCCCAGCCGGGGCCACCGTAACCTCCGGCCAGAGCACCACCTTCACCTTCGCCAGCATCGCGGCGACGTATACGACCGGGACCATCACCGCCACGGTCACCCCCAACTTCAACGGGACGGGCCGGACGTTGCTGGAGTGGGTCATCCCGGTCGGGGCGATCACCACCCCAGGGGACTACCACGCCGTGCAAAGCCCGATCTTGGTGTCCCTCGGGGCGGGCTGCGACGGCGTCTACCAGAACGACATGACCATCGGCTACGGCGCCGCGGTGACGGGCTGCCTGAGCGGCGCCAGCGTGCCCAACGTGCCGAGCAACCCGACGGCCGACAGCGACCTGGACCGCAACGGGACGCCGCTGCCGGGTAACTACTGCGGGTCCTCGGCGCCGTTGACCGTCCCGGCGGTCAACCCGGCCTTCTCGGTGAACAAGTCGGTGCAGGGGAACCTGGACGCGGCACCGATCGGGGGCGGCGGCATCGGCGATGTCAGCCCCAGCGGGGGTACCGCCAGCTATGACGTCATCTTCACCAACACCGGCCAGGCCAACCTGACCAACCCGGTCATGTACGACCTTCTGCCCGCCGTCGGGGACACCTACGCCACCTCGCTGGCGGGGCGGGGCTCGCAGTTCAGCGTGGCGCTGACCGGCGTGGGCCCGGTCCCGGCCGGGGTCACCGTCTACTATTCGACCTCGACCAACCCGTGCCGGCCCCAGGTGCTTGCCACCAACCCGGGCTGCGTCAACGACTGGTCGACCACTCCGCCGTCGCCGTTGTCGTCGGTGACCGCCCTGGAGCTCGTCTACACCGGCACCGTATACGTCGCCGGCGGCGCCGGCATCAACGGGTTCAGCGTCCCCTTCACCGTGTCCACCCCGACCACCACCCCCGGCCAGGTGGCCTGGAACACCATCGGCACCACCGCCGACGCCGGCACTACGGCCATGACCCCGGCCGAGTCCTCGCGCACCGGCCTGCAGGCCCAAGCCCAGCCCACCATCGTCAAGGCCACCACCACCGCCAGCTACACCACGCCCGGTGACACCATCAGCTAGACCTACACGGTCACCAACGGCAGCGCCGTCCCCCTCAGCAACGTGAGCGTGACCGACAATCCCGTCGCCCCGGCCGGGCCGCTCACCACTCCACCGTCCTGTCAGAGCTTGTCGTCGCCGGCGGGGACCTGCAGCGGGGCCACCACCACCCTGGCCCCCGGCCAGAGCGCCCTGTTCACTGCGGTCTACGCCGTCACCCAGGCCGACATCGACCACGGGTCGGTCACCGACACCGCCACCGTCAACGCCCACCCGCCCACCGGCGGCGCCCTCACCAACACCTCCAACCCGGTCGGCGTGCCCGCCGCCCAAACCAACAGTTTGAGCATAACGCAAATCCGTGGCGGCCGGGTCGCCCGATCCGGTCACCGCCGCCGGCCAGGTGTTGACCTACCAGTTCGCGGTGACCAACACCGGCGACACCACCCAGAGCTTGGTGGGCGTGACCGACACTCAGACTCCTCCGGCCGGGCCGCTCACCACCCCGCCGGCGTGTCAGAGCCTGTCCTCCCCGGCGGCGACCTGCAGCGGGGCCACCACCACCCTGGCCCCCGGCCAGACCGCTTTGTTCACCGCCACCTACACCGTCACCCAGAACGACCTCGACAACGGCAGCATCGGCGACTCCGCCATCGCCTCGGGCACCCCGCTCGGTACCACCACCCCGATATCCTCGCCCCCGGCCACGTTCACCGTGGCGGTCACCCAGACGGCCAGCATCAGCCTGGTCAAGACGGTGACCTCCAACGCCCCCCTGACCACCCCCGGCCAGGTGGTCACCTACGACTTCGCGGTGACCAACACCGGCAACGTCACCCTGAGCGACCTCACCGTGGCCGACACCCAGGAACCCCCGGCCGGGCCGCTCACCTCCGAGCCCACCTGCCCGCAGACCAGCCTGACCCCGGCCCAGACCGAGACCTGCACCGGCAGCTACACCATCACCCAAGCCGACATCGACCAAGGCACCGTCAACGACACCGCCACCGCCTCGGGCACCACGCCCGCAGGCGCCATCCTGTCGGCGACCTCCAACGCCACCGCCCCGACCCAGCAGACCGCGGCCATAACCCTGGTGAAAACGGCGGCCACGCCCGCCGGGCCGATCACCGGCCCCGATCAGACCGTCAACTACGACTTCGTGGTGACCAACACCGGCAACGTCGACCTCGCCGGCATAACCGTCGATGACACCCAGACGGCCCCCGCCGGTCCGCTCACCAGCGGCCCTACCTGCCCCCAGCCCACCCTGGCCCCCGGTGACAGCGAAACCTGCACCGGCACCTACATCTCCACCCAGGCCGACATCGACCACGGCGCCATCAACGACACCGCCGCCGCTGCCGGCAGCCCACCCACCGGCCCGGCGGTGACCGCCGACGCCTTAGCCTCGGTCCCGGTCACCCAGACCCCCGCTCTCAGCGTGGCCAAATCGGTGGCCTCGCCCACCACGCCGCTGACCACCCCCGGTCAGACCGTCACCTACGACTTCGCGGTGACCAACACCGGCAACGTCACCCTCACCGACCTCACCGTCGATGACACCCAGACCGCCCCCGCCGGCACGCTCACCAGCGGACCCACCTGCGCGCCGGCGACCCTGGCCCCGGGCGACAGCGAAACCTGCACCGGCACCTATGTGTCCACCCAGGCCGACATCGACCACGGCGCCATCAACGACACGGCCACCGCGTCGGGCGACCCGCCCATCGGCCCGGCCGTGACCTCGCCGTCATCGACCGCGTCTGTCCCGGTCACCCAGACGCCCGCCCTCACCGTCGCCAAATCCGCCAGCCCCGACGAGGTCACCTCCGCCGGCGAGATCGTCCACTACTCCTACCAGGTGACCAACACCGGCAACGTCACGCTCACCGACGTGATAGTGACCGACAACCCAGCCCCCCCGGCCGGTCCTCTCACCTCCGGCCCGGACTGCCCTGACTCCACCCTCGCCCCAAACCAAGCACAGATCTGTGCCGCCACCTACACCGTCACCGCCGCCGATCTCGCCCACGGCAGCATCGCCGACACCGCCGTAGCCTCCGGAGACCCGCCCATTGGCACCGCTGTGGACTCGGCCCCCTCTCAGGCGACCGTCGCAGTGAGCGCCATTTCGATGGTGAAATCGGCCAGTCCCGCCTCGATCGCCAAAGCGGGAGACGTGATCACCTACCGCTATCTGGTCACCAACAGCGGCGACTACCAGCTCACCGGCCTGCACATCACCGACACCCAGAGCCCGCCGGCCGGCCCGCTCACTACCGGCCCCACCTGCCCGGTCACCACCCTCCCGTCAGGAGAGCACACCACCTGCACCGCCACTTATACCGTCACCCAGGCCGACATCGACCACGGGTCGGTGCACGACTCGGCCGTCGCCACCGCCACCGACCCCAACGGCGGCACCGTAACCTCGCCACCCTCCACCGCGTCGGTGCCGGCCACCCAAACCCCCCACATCACCGTGACCAAAGCCGCCACCCCCACCACCATCAGCCAGGCAGGCCAAGTCATCGACTACCACTACCTGGTCACCAACGCCGGCAACGTCACCCTCACCGACGTGCACGTCACCGACACCCAGAGCGCCGCCGGCCGGCCCGCTCACCTCCGGTCCCGTCTGCCCCCACCCCACGCTCGGGCCCGGCCAGACCCAAACCTGCATTGGCACCTACACCGTCACCCAAGCCGACCTCACCAACGGCAAAATCAACGACACGGCGGTGGCCAGCGCAGACCCACCCGGATCCACCCACCGTCACCCTCGCCGCTACCCCCTATCGCATCGTGGTCAACCTCACCACCAAACACCTCCAGCTGTACCGCCAAAACCAGCTCATCATCAACGCCCCCGCTGGCGTCGGCACCCTCAGCGATCCCACCCCCACTGGACAATTCTTCGTCACCTTCTTCGAAGCCTGCCCCAACCGCGGCTACGGCCCGTTCATCCTCGTCACCTCCGCCCATTCCCAGACCATCGCAAACTGGGACGGATCAGGAGACGCCGTCATTGCCATCCACGGACCCCTCGGAGCCAACAGCCTCATCGGCACCACCGGCGCCTACATCTCCCACGGCTGCATACGGCTCCCCATCCCCGACCTGGCTCTCCTACGAGACGTGCCAGCCGGCAGCCCCATCAGCATCACCCACTCATAGAACAGCCTCCCACGGTCCAGACACCCGGGCCGGGACCAGAGCGACCGGCGGCACCCACCAGCCCTACCTCCATTCCGACAGCAGCGAACCGATACGCCCCCCGCCCGACCACCGGTCGCCACACCGAACGAGTCGCCACCCCTCAACTGCCCCAATTTGACACCGCGCTACGACGACAAGAGCATCCTCAATGTGCCGATCCGGGATGGTTATCCGGGTGATTCGGTTATCGGTTCGTCGACAGGTCTGCCCACCTGCCTGATAGTCGTCTGACGCCCGCTACCTTTGGTGCGAACCGGAACGCTGACCGCTCACAGTGAGGTATGTCGGTCCTCCGGCCGTTCGGGACTGTCAACGATGGCGTTGTCTGCAACGCCGAAACCGCGCCAAGTTCGCGTAGAAACGCAACACACTTCGCCGGTGGGGCTGCCGTTGCGGGCTGTCAGCAAGCTAGATGGATGCCACGGCTCGTCGGTGGATCCAGTTACGGTGGACGTGTCCGTCGACTGTCCAGCCGCGAACTACCGGAGTGTCCGTCCGTACCCCGCCGTCGGCCGATGTTCTCGCGGGTTGCCCGTCGTCATAGTCGTGTTCTGACGCTCTCAGCCCGGCTGTTCAGGTCGTCGCTACAGGTGGCTGGCTCGTCACGGTAGGGCGGGGTGGGGTGGTTACGGTTGTAGCCGTGCTCGGGGCTGGTGGTGCCGTCGGATTTGACGTCACGTTCCTTGATCCGGTGGCGGCGGTGATGGACGCGATGATGGCTGCTGCGACGTCGGGGTTCGGTCCGAGCCCGACGTCAATCGCGTCGACAGCGCCGCCTCGGCCGATTGCCAGCAGGTGCAAGAGAGGGTTCACGCCCATCGGGTCTTGGCTGTCGTCGAGGAACACTCTTGTGGGCGTGGTGCGGAGCGACGTGTAGCCGGGACCAGCAAGCTCGGCTTCGTTCATCCCGGATGGACCTTGGAGCCAGACCCCGTCGCTCAGCGGCGCCGGCCCCAATGACAAACCGCAAGTGTGGCCGAACACCGGGCCTTCGAGGAGCTGTGGGCTTGAGAAGTCTGCCCCGCAGCCCGGTTCTCCTTGAGCCGGCCCGACCTTCGTCAGCGGCCACGTGCGGGGCAGGCGGATGGTCACGCCGTCATATGTGGCGGTACCCCAGCCTTGTGGGATGGTTACCGGTGTCTGGGGGTGGAGCGCCAGGTACCGGCTGGACCACCCGAGGCTGGGCACGATGCTGGCCGCCTGCGCTCCTTCGACTTCAAGCTCGACACCAAGGGCGGGAATGGCGTACGTCGCGATGCCGGAAGCGGGAGCAGCCAGCACGATGGCGGCTTGTCCGTTGATGGTGCGGTGAGGCCCATTGGGGGTTCGGGCGGGTAGGCCTTGGAGATGGGCGAACGACGTGGAGGCCCGAGACGCTCCCGATCCGCACGAGGGTCCGCCCAGTGCGGCGTTCCCGAGCAGGACGACGTTCTCGATAGGGCTGGAATCGCAAGTTGTCACTCCGGGCTGGAAGATCTGCCACTTGTTCGGTACGACGATGCTGGCGTTGCCATAGTTGACGCGGATGTGGCCGGCTGGGACGGGGGTGGTCGTGCCCGTCGGTGCGGTGTCCAACGTGGTGGTCTCAGCGTCGCCGCTACTGATGGTTCGGGACCGTGAACCCCCGCACCCCGCCAAGACCATGACGGCAACAAGGACTCCTATCGACGTAGCCGCTACGCGTGAGATGATCACACGCAAGCACCGACCTCCTGGCCGGGTTGGGACACGGTCGGAGGGTCCAGAAGCCACGCCCCGAGTCTCTCATCACGTTCAACTCCCCAGCTGCCAGCACAGGGTGCCGAGCCAGGGCAGACTGTCTCGTGCCGGCGGTCGTGGTCCGTCATGGGTGGGCCTATATGCTGATGCCGGGCCGAGGAGGCTGGGGTGCGGGGTGGGGCGGGATGACGGCAGCCGGGGGCTGGGCAACTCGGGTCGACGGGCGTGGTGGGGTCGTTTGGATGCCGTCGAGGTGGTCGCGGTAGGCGGCCACGGTTCGGCTGACCTTGTTCTTGGTGGTGGTGTGCTGGGTGGCCAGTTCGCGGACGGCCCGGTACCCGGCCAGCTCCTTGTCCGCCCGGGCGCCCAGTTCGGCGATGGTGTTCTCGGCCTTGTGGATCTGGCTGTCGAGGCGGGCCGCTTCGGGTAGATAGTGGGTCTGTCGGCGTTGGCTGGCGTCGGCCTCCCGGGCAGACCAGATGGCGGCCTGTTTGCTGGCGGCCCGCCGTTGCCGCCACCGAGCGGCGTGCTCGGCCTCCCAGCGGGCCTGCTCGGCGACCCCTTCCGGCTTCGTGGAGATCTTGTACCGCTCTTCCAGCGTCGGTGTCGTGGTAGACACCCCGGCCGTGGTCGAGGTCCGCTTGTTGCCGTCGGAGCCGTTCGAGTTGGCCGTGCGGACTTGGTCAATGGCCTCCTGGTGATCTGGGCGGCGCAGTTCGGCTAGCGCTTTGGTGGTGATGGCCGATTCGGCGGCCACCAGGGCAGCGAGGCGGATCTGGTGTTCGGGTGTCGTCCCGTGGAGTGGGTCGACGCCTGGCTGCCGGCTGGCGGGCCGGCCGCTGTCGATGGCCCAGGTCGGGGCTCTCCGCTGGGACCAGTCGCGGCTCAGGTCCTCGACGGCCTGGGCGACCTCGTCGGCGACGGTCCAGACGTGGGTGGACTGCCGGGCTCGGCTCATGGCCACGTAGGCGAGCTCCCGGCCGCCACCGTCGACGTAGAGGTGGCCTCGGGCCACGGTCGACCCTTGCAGACGATGAACCGTGGTGGCATAGCCGTACCCGAGGCGCTCGGCGCCGGCGTCTTCGCCGGCCAGGGCGACCACCCGGCCGTCATCGGTCGCCAAGATGACCGCGTTTCGTTGTTGGTCAACGGAGGTGACAATGCCTCGCTGCGAGGTGACCATCGGCCGGTTCGGGCCAGGGGCCACGGTGACGACCCGGTCACCGGCCCGCAAGGCCAGCCCTCCCGGGCAGACCAGCTCCGGCCCCGACAGCCGGCCGGTGGCTCCCATCCAGTCCCGGGCCCGCTGGTTGAGGGCGGCCACATTCGCACGCCGCCAGGCGAACAGGGCGGCGTCGTGGCCGGCGGCGACATCGGCGGCCCAGGCGTCCACCGCGGCTTGCAGGGCGTCGTATCGAACCGGGACGGCGTGGATACGGTCGTGTGTCTGATACCACGACACCGCCACGGCCATGTCACCGTCTCGCAGCTGGTTGAGGGCCAGGCGTTCGTCGGGATCGTCTTGTCGGCGGTTCCCGATCAGGTAGTGCACGGCGTCGGGATGGCGGGCCACCAGGGCTTGGAGGGCGCCGCCGGGTCCGACCGCGCCGAGTTGGCGGTGATCACCGATGAGCACCAGCTTCGCTCCAGACGCCTCGACATGGGCACACAGACGGACCAGGTCCACGTCGTCGGTCATGCCAACCTCATCGCAGAGGACCACACTGCGTTCGTCAAGACGCAGGTGGCCGTGCTCGAGCCGCCAAAGCAGGCTGGCCAGCGTCGCCGACTCGCCGAGGTCGGCCTCCCGGCCCAGGTTTCGGGCCGCCTGACCCGATGTCGCCGTGCCCACCACCGGGTAGCAAGAGGCCTCGAAAGCGGCGGCTACCACCTTGAGCATCGTGGTCTTCCCCGCTCCGGCCACCCCCACCACCAGCTCAGCTCCCCGCCCTGAGGTGCATATCGCCATGGCTGCGGCTGCCTGCTCGGCCGACAGGCAAGCGCCCAGCCCGGCTTCCACCTCCCCCACGGCGGCGGTCACGGCCGACGCGGTGGTGGCCGGCCCGTCGGCGCGTCCGAGCTCTGGACAGGCTGTCGGCGATGGCTGTCTCGCGGGCCAGGACAGAGGCCAAAGAGTGGGCCTGCTCGCGGGCGCCGGCCACGCCGACCAGGGGAACGACCTCGGGGTCGGCCAGCAGCCGGTCGACCAGCGCCTCCAGGAGTCGGGGGTCTTGGCCGTAGAGGTGGGGGGCCACCGCCACCATGGCATGGCGCCGGCTGAACACCTTGCGCCGGGCCAGGTCACCGTCTTGTCCGAGAATCTCGGCGATGATTTGTCGGGCCGCCGGCAAGGTCAGCCGGCGGCCCAGGCATTGTTTGGCGGAAGCGGCGTCGATGGTGGCGGAGAGCCGGTCGACGGGCCAGCCGATCCCGGCCAGTTCCGCCCTCCACCGGCCGACCAGGTCGGCCGCGACCCGCCCATCCTTGGCGGTCCGGGTGCTGCGGGCCGCCACCCCCCGGGCCTGATACGACGACTCACCCCGGCGGGCGCACTCGGTGTCGATCTCCGCCGCCCGCTTGGAGTGGACCTCGATCACCTCATCAGGCACACCGGCGATGCGCCACTGTCCCAGCTTTCCGGACGGGCCCGGATCGGCCACGATCCCATAGCCCAGCTCGACCGCCACCCGGGCCGAAGCCACCCGGCCGGCCATGGTGGCGGCGTGCAGATGCTCGCGCCACAAGGTGGTGTCGGCCGCTTTCCAGCCGCCCCGCTCATCGACCATCTCGACCAGGTTGGCCAACAGCACGTGATCGTGCGGGCAGGGATCACCGGCCCGGGAAGTGGCGTGACGGGTATGGGCGTAGATCAGCCCGCCCGTGCCGGTGGCCACCGCGGCCTGGCCGCGCCGGCCGCCCATCTGGCGGGTCACCCGGTCCAGGTAGGCCAAGGTGGCGTCACGTTCGGCGTCCATGATCAGATGCATGTGCTCGGCCCGGCCGATCACCCCTAACTCTGCCACCGATTTGTGCGCCGATATGACGATCTCCATGCCCGGCCGGCGCGTCGATACCAGCCGCTCACCGTTCCCCGGATGGCGGGCGCCGCCGGGCCCGTAGATCGCCTCGTACCCCTCGGCCGTGACCGCCCCCGCCAGGCCCAGCGAGCCGGCCCCGCTGCCACCCCACATCAGCGGTGTCTCACCCCGAGAGGCGTAATAGGCCAGCGCCTGGCCCGGAAAGTCGTCGCCATGCTCGATCACCGTCTGGCGGTGGTACTCCACCGACTCCCGACCCATCATCCGCATCCAACCCATCCCAGCCCACCTCACTCCCAAGCCCGCCGCCGCTCCCCGGCAAGCCACCGGCTTGCAATCGTGTTCGCTCTTACAAAGCTTTTACAGGACTGGATTTGGTCTGTAAATATAGTGTTTAGTGATCGGTAAATAGGAGACAGTAACGGTAAATATATGAGTACAAGAAGATTGTGATCAAGATCTTCGGCTGATGGAAGCCGATAGGTCTGCTATCGGCTTCCTGGTAGCCCAACTGCCCGCTGGCGGAAAGCGGTCAAGGGCGGCGAAGCCGTCCCGCAGGGACGCAAGGACCGCAGGCGCAGCGACAGCGGAGCCGAGGACCGAAGCGCCCTTGACGGCTGCCCGACAGTGGGCTAGCTAGCCGACCCGCCCGAACCAGGCGAGGGTGACCACTCCAGCGGGGGCGCCGAACGCTGGTGCTGGGAGCGGCAGAGCCCGGTGCTCGATCCTCACCCACTCCGCCTGCTGGCACCGGTATTGGCCGAAAGTGACACCTCGGGTCCCCTTATAGATAGCGGAGATGTGACACCCGCTCATCCATACAGAGGACAACAGCTGGCTCCAACCAGCCGGGGAAGAGCCAGCGGGAGGACCAGACATGACCAGCAACGACAGCCACCCGCAGCTCCTGAGCATCGACCAGCTCGCCCAACGACTCGGCATCACCGTGCGCCACGTACGTCGCCTGGTCGCTGACAAACGCGTGCCCTACTACAAGGTCGGAAGGCTGGTCCGATTCGACCCGGCCGAGATCACTGACTGGCTTGCTACTCGCCGCGTCCCTTGATCACGCAGAGCATGCCGCTTGCCGCGTGCTCGGTGGAGTGGACCCGCCGATCCCACGCGGCAGGACTGACCTTACGCCTTTTATCCGTACTCTCGATGATATGATCGACAGTGTGAGTAAGTCGGCTCCGCCGTTGGCGCCGCTGTTCCGGTCGGATCAGCAGATGCACATTCTCGCGGAGTTGTTCACGACAAGCGAGGCAGAGGTTCCAGTAGGAGAGCTCGCACGTCGGGCCGGCGTGGCCCAGGCCACGGTCAGCCGGGAAGTCGCTCGTCTGGCGGAGCACGGGCTGGTGCTCAGCCGGCAGCTCGGACGGAACACGCTGGTGAAGGCGAACTGGTCGCTGCCATGGGCCAAGGAGCTGCAGTCGATCTTGGTTCAGACAGTCGGCGTCCTGGGCCGATTGGCGGACGCCCTTGGTGGGGTGCCGGGTGTAGGGGAGGCGTACGTGTTCGGGTCCTGGGCGGCTCGATATTGCGGGGAGCCGGGCCCATCGCCGCGAGACGTCGACGTGGTCGTGGTTGGCGATGCCGAACTTCGATCGGTGCGCCGGGCGTGCCGACCGATCGAGGAGGAACTTCGGGTGGAGATCAACCCCGTGGTCGTCGAATCCGGCGAGTGGCGCAACACCGATCCGTCCCCATTCATCGCTCGGATCAGGGCGCAGCCACTAGTGCCGATCCCGATTGAGCGACAATGACACCGCCAGACCATTGGCTCAATGAAGCTCTGGCGACTCGCGACATGGAACGAGTCACGGCGAACGTAGCCGCCGCGGGACAACGGATCAACGACGCTCGCCGTCATGTCCGTTCAGCCCGACTGCTCTCAAATGACGACCCGACCTTGGCCATCGCCGCCTGCCATGACGCCATTCGCAAGGCGATCACCGCCCACATGATTGCCGCCGGCCTGCGACCACACGCGGTGGCGAAGGCGCTCACCGGATCGCTTTGGATTACGCCCGTCACGAACTGTCAGACATGGTCACGCTCGACGACCTGAGCGATGCCGACGATATCCGCCGCGACCGCGGGGTGGCCGAGTACGGCGATTTCAGCGGGGAACCAGTTGACCAGTGCACACATTCAGGCCGCAGCCGAGGTGGCCGAACGGATCGTAAATGCAATAGCCCAGGTCCTCCCTTCGCAGGCTCGAGCCAGACGTCCCTGAGCGAAACCTCACTTAGCTTCGTGAGAACCGCCGTGAGAACCAAACCTTCGGAAAAGCTGGTGAAAAGGAGTGGTTGACGGTGACTACCGGACACAAGGTCGAGAGCATAAGCCCTGCTCAGAGGCACAATCCGGTCAGTGTCGGTCGCCCATGGTCAACAGCGGTGACGGGGCTGGGCAGAACTACGGATCAGAAGGTTGGGGGTTCGAATCCCTCCGAGCGCGCTGACAAAGGTGCATGTCAAGCGACATCTCTGTTCGCTGTCACACCCGTGGTCTAGCCCTTCTCTCAGGAAACGCGACAAATCGTTGGGAGGGAGGCAGGACATGGCCGGGAGCATGAGGCCGGTCAAGGATTGGCCAAACACCTGGGAGCTGCACATCTACTTCGGCCGCGACCCCGAACGCAGAGTGCGTGACCGCCACGCCACGTTCCACGGAGCGCCCAAGCAGGCCGAGCGGGAGCTGGCTCGACTCACCGTCGAGCAGGATTCCAAGCTGCTCCGGTGCCCACGGAAGCCCAACGCTGGAACAGGGCGACGGCCAAAAACGCGGCCGTCGAAGCCTGTCGTGGTTCGCCGTAAGGCGCAGGTACGGTGCCCCCTCTATCACCGATTTGTACACGCCTTCGAGAATCCACGCCAAGATTGGTCGAGCGACCATTCGGTCATCGCCGGACGCGGGAACCGCTCGACCCTGCTACATTTCGGGTTGTTCTAATCCTGGTCGAGCGGCGGGGAGGGACCTGAAAATGCGTTGGGGCAATTGGCAGCGATCGGTGGAGTTCTCTTCGTCGGCTTGTGCCCAACCGCCGCGACCGCCAATACCGCGAGCACGAAGGACAAGTCACCCATCAAGCACGTGGTGATCATTCTCCAGGAGAATCACAGCTTCGACAACGTGCTGGGGCGGTTTTGCTCCGAGGTGATGAGCGGTCGGCTGGTCCGACCGGGCGCCGACTCCCGGTGCGGCGGCACCACCACTGGCGACCTCAACGGGAAAAAAGTGCCCCTCACGGAGGCTCCCGACATGGTGCCGGGCTCCGCCCATAACGTCCAGGGCCAACAGCGTGACATCGATGGGGGCAAAATGGACGGCTTCACCAAATTCGTATAACTACACCCAGTATGACCCTCTCGCTGGACCCTGCACCATGGGTTCGTGCATTCCGAACCTGGCTCAGCTGGCCAGCCGATATGCCATCTCTGACCGGACCTTCGAGTTGAACTCATCGCCCTCGTTTGAGGGTCATCTGGCCTTCGCAGCCGCGACACAGGATGATTTCTACGGAGATAACCCCAGCGCCAACACCACCACGGGTCCACAACCGCTCAGTCACTATGGCGGTTGGGGGTGTGACTCCGGAGATACGGCGTACTGGTCGGCGGCGCAAATCCTCGTCCCCTCCTGCGTACCGAACTCCGCTGACAGTCTAGGGCCGAACTGGGCCAACTATACGGGGCCTCATGCCAGCTACGTTCCGACCATATTCGACGAACTCTCCGGCGCCAAGAAGCCGTGGAAGATTTATGGCGGCCAAGGGGCCGTGACCGCCTCCGAAGCGTGGGCCAACGGATATCAATGGGACATCTGCCCGACGTTTGCGGACTGCGAGTACACCTCGGAGCGGAATAACGTTGTTCCCACTGACAACGTCCTCACTGATGCGGCCGCTGGGACATTGCCAGCCTTCTCGTTCGTCACTCCGATTGCCGCCAATTCCCAGCACAACAGCTATTCCATGAGCACAGGGGACAACTGGATCGGGAGCGTCATCTCCGCCATTCAGGACGGTCCTGACTGGTCGTCCACTGCAGTGTTCATAACTTACGACGACTGCGGCTGCTTCTATGACCACGTCAACCCCCTGCAGTTCAACGCGACATGGGGTATTCGTGTCCCTTTGATCATCGTGAGCCCATTCGCCAAGCTCGGGTATACCGACTCCACACCGACCTCCTTCGCCGGAATACTCGCGTTCGTTGAGCAGACCTTCGGATTGGCGCCGCTCAACTCGAGCGATGGCAGCGCGTACGGGTACGCTCACGCCTTTTGCTTCAGCGCCGCGAGCGGCTGTACCCGAGCGGGCACCGAGCCGGCCTCTATGGTTCAGCAATGGGTCCCGCCGCCGACAGCGGCCGAAGTCAAAGCCCAAGCCGTGGCCGACCAAGACGACACGTAGTAGTTACGTGCTGGTCAACAACGCCGGTGTCGAGCCCCGTCGACCCGATGGCGGGTTCATCGATCCCCGCCGGCGTGACCGCCGACGATCTGCGCGCCGTGTTCGACACCAATGTGTTCGGCCCGGTCCGGGTCCTGCACGCCTTCTTGCCCCTTTTGCGGTGGTCAGACCACCCGGTGGCGGTCAATGTCACCAGCGGTCTTTCGGCGACCCGCGCCTTGGCGGACCCGGACGCCCCGGAGCACTTCTACCCCGACGTCGCCTCCCCAGCCTCGAAGGCCGCGGTGAACATGCTCACCTGCAACACGCCAACCGTTCGGTGATATCCAAATCAACGCCGTCGCCCCCGGCTTCACCGCCACCGACCTCAACCACAATACCGGCACCCATACCGTCGAGCAGGGCGCCCTGGTCATCGTTCGTATGGCCCAAATCGGCACCGACGGACCCACCGGCCCACCGGCACCTGCCATAACGCCTCCGGGCCGCTGCCCTGGTAGCTGCTCGCTAGACCGTGAAGAGGCGGGCTGGGTGCCAAATGGGCGACTCTCCGGTGTGGCCTCAGGGTCGGTGAATACCGATCTCGTCCTTTCGTTCCCTCTATCGCGGTCTCAGCTTGCGATAAACGGAAGGAAGTCGGCCAGGAACTGATCTGGCTTCTCCAGGTGGGGGATGTGGCCACAATCGGGCACCACGACTCGTGTTGCTCGTGGAATGTCTCCAACTGCTTCGGCCGAGAGCGTGACGAAGTCACCGAGTCGGGCAGCATCCTCTGGCTTTGCATACTGGCCGAGCGGGACCACGTGGTCCTCGGCACCCACGATCAGGAGGGTCGGTGGGGCGATGAGGTGGAACTCGTGACGGACCGGCTGCTGATAAATCATTTGGAACGTCAGCGCCGCGGCCCGAGCCCACCTGGGATAGTCGGGACTCAGGGTCACTCTGACCAGGACGTCGGCCAGTGGCTCCCAGACCTTTGGGTCGGGGTTCACGAAGTAGGCGGCGACGTAGTCCCGAATGACTTCGGGGTCGGTCCAGTTCACCTCGTGTTGGTAGAGGGTTTCCTCGCTCTGGGGAGGGATGCCTATGCGATAGTCCGCCAGGCCGAGAGGATCCTCCAGGACGAGATGGGTGACGCGCTCGGGGTTCATGAGCGTGAAGCGCGTGGCGGTCATACCGCCGGTCGAATGTCCGAGCACGGCTACGGTTCCCACCTGGAGGTGATCAAGGACAGCCGTGCTATTGGCTGCCAGCAGTTGAAAACTGTAGTGGATGTCCGGCTTGGGCGATTTCCCCCACCCGATCTGGTCGGGGGCGACCACTCGGTACCCGGCCCCTGTCAAGGCTTTAATGACGTTGAAGAAGTAGTAGCAGCCGAAGGCCTTTCCGTGGAAGAGCAGCACGGTCTTCCCATTCGGCCGGTCGTCGGGGGGTATGTCCATGTACGCCATTTTCAGCGGCTGAAGGTCGCTGCTGACGGAAAGGAACTGCACCGGGTAGGGGTATTCGTACTCTTCCAGACAGATTCCCAAGGCCGCGACCGGTTTGCTCATCGCTGTGCTCCTTGTACTCGGGGTGGGGCGAGGGGAGCCAGTCGACCGTTGCTACCGGTCCGATTGGGGCTCACTCGCCGGGGGTCGGGGCTGGGCAAAGCCAAAGACCCTCAGGACTGGATGAAGGTCAACAGATCGGCGTTGATCGTCTCGGCCTCGGTGGTCGGCATCCCGTGGGGGAACCCCGGGTCGGTCTTCAGCGTCCCGTTCTGTACGAGCTTCGCGGTCAAGGGACCGGAGTCGGTGTAAGGGACGATCTGGTCGTCGTCTCCGTGCATCACCAGGACCGGAACAGAAATTTTCTTAAGGTCCTCAGCGAAGTCCGTCTGGGAGAAGGCCACGATGCCGTCGTAGTGGGCCTTGGCTCCCCCCATCATTCCCGCCGCCACCAGTTGTCGATAATGGGTTCGGAAGATTTGAGGCCGGGCCGGTTGTAGCCGTAGAACGGTCCCGACGGCAGGGCTCGATAGAACTCGGAGCGGTTGGCGGCCAACTGGGCCTGCAGATCGTCGAACCCGCTCTTGGGTAAGCCACCCGGGTTGGCGTCGGTTTGCACCATGAGGGGCGGAACCGAGCTGATGAGCACCGCTTTGGCAACGCGGCTCTCGCCGTGGCGGCCGGTATAGGGGGCGACCTCACCGCCACCGGTCGAGTGGCCGACGTGCACCGTGTCATGCAGATCGAGATGCTCGGTCACCGCGGCCAGGTCGTCGGCGTAGTGATCCATGTCGTGACCATCGCTGGTCTGGTCGGAGCGGCCGTGCCCCCGCCGGTCATGGGCGATCACCCGGTAGCCGTGTAGCAGGAAGAACAGCATCTGGGTGTCCCGGTCGTCAGCCGAAAGCGGCCAGCCATGACTGAAGACAATGGGCTGGTCGGAACCCCAGTCCTTGTAGAAGATCTCCGTCCGTCGCCAGCGGTGATAGTGCCCATTATTTTCCTCCTATTTTCCAGATACAGGTAAGCACAGTTATCTCAGCCAGATCCACCCGCAAGTGAAGACCGGTTCCTGGGTTGGCCGCGACGCAACCAAAATCGCCCACGCGGCTCCCGGACCGCTATCCGATGTCTAGCCCGTTACGGTGACGAGGAACAACCAGGCGTTAACGACGCCACCCAGAAGACTCGCCAGGGCCGCAGGGATCAGCCAGTACAACCCGCCCCCGGTCTTGGCTAGCAAAGTGACGCCAGCGACAGCCACCATAACCGCCGTAATCGTGTTGGGCGAAAACCTTTCGATGTATCGGGCCACGCCCTTATCTGTACTGTGACCGGCTCTGCGATCCAGCACGAGCAGAGTTATGCCCGACACGACCGCCATCGCCACCAGCTCCCAGCCGAGGGCCGCAGACGGCTGGGGCGCCACCAGGAAGACTGCGATGAGCACAGAAACGATGAACAGCACCAGAGTCTGCGCGGCCCGGCTCCGGAGGCTCATCGATGCAGCCAGCGCGGGTCCCTTGACCGAAACCGCCACAAAAAGCAGACCGGTTAGCGCCCCGGCGACCGCGGCGAGCGCCTCGCCGAAGTCGACCCACACTGCCCTTGTGTAACCCATCCGACGGCCTCCTATCCTGGCGGGCGAGCCTATTCAGCCCGCGGGTCCACCGGACCCGCCCGGGCATTCGCGTGCGACGCCAGCCATCGACGGACTGGTTCACGGCATCGTCGCGTCTGGCGCCGGCCAGGTAAGGGTGACCGGTGCCGCCGACCATGGCGAGCACCGCGCCTCCGTCGATTTAGCGGGGCCGGCCCGGGAGGGCTGCAGGTCAGGTGCCCACCCGTCACTGCGGCGGGAAGGCGGGCGGTGGGCGGCGGGCGGCGGGCGGCGGGCGGCGGGCGGGCCCTTTTCTTGGTGACATTCGTTTTCTTGGCGACAGGGACGACATCTGGTGTTGTTCCTGTCACCAGAACCGAATGTCACCAAGAACCAGAAGGCCACCAAGAACCAGAACCCGCGGGCAGCGGGGAGGGGCGCCGAAGCTGGCGGGTCACGTGCCGGGCGCGCCGCGGCCGCGGCCTGCCCGACCTGCCGCCGGCATCCGAGGCCGCATTTCAGCGCGGAGGCTGTTCGGGCTGCCCCGGGTCATTGCCGACGGCTGGCACATGAATGCACATCATGGATGTGTGTACGCACATCGGATGTGGTAGGTTACCTTGGTATGGATGCGGTCGAGCGGCGTTCGGCTCTGTTGGCGTCGTTGCAGGGCACCGGGCGGGTGGAGGTGGCCGAGGCGGCCCGACGGTTCGGGACGGCGGAGATGACGATCCGCCGGGATCTCGACGCTCTGGTTGCTCAGGGGGCGGCCCGGAGGGTGCGGGGTGGGGCGGTCAGTCTGTTGTTGCGAGCCGAAGAGCCACCGTTCTCGGTGCGCACGGTGGCGGCCGGCGATGCCAAGCGCCGGATCGGGCGGGTGGCCGCGGACCTGTTGGTAGACGGGGAGTCCGTGGTGCTCGACAGCGGGACCACCGCGTTGGAGGTGGCCCGATGCCTGGCGGGCCGGCGGGTGACGGTGATGCCGCTGTCCTTGCACGCCGCTTCAGTGTTGGCGCAGATCGACGGCGTCCGGTTGTTGATGGCCGGCGGTGAGGTTCGATCAGGCGAGCTGTCCTTGGTGGGTCCCCTCGCCACGACCAGCCTCGGGGCGCTCCGTTTCGACACCGCGATCTTGAGCTGTTGCGGCCTGGCCGACGGTCAGGTGACGGCGCACGACCTGGGAGACGCCGAAGTGAAGCGGGCGATGCGAGCGTCGGCATCTCGGACCGTGCTGGTGGCCGACAGTTCCAAGTTCGCCCGATCCGCGACCGCGGTGGTCTGCGCCGTGAGCGAACTAGACGTGATCGTCACCGACAGTTCGGTTCCCGTCGAAACGGCTGCTGCGGTGCGGGGCTGCGGTGTCGAGATCCGGACTGTCTGAGCAGGCGCCGGTAGACGAGGCGCCGAGGTTGGGGGGTGGTCGGGTTCCGGTAGTGGCGGTGTTCTTCTTGCTCGGGGCCATGTCGGCAACTTGGGCCGTTCGCATCCCGGCCATCAGGGCTCCGCTCGCATCTGTCCTCCCAGGAGCTCGGGTTGGCGCTATTGGGGCCCGCGGCGGGAGCGGTGCTCGCCATGCCGGTCACCGGAACCGCCCTGACACGGGTCAGGCCCCGGCGGCTCGTGCAGGCCGCCTTCGTTCCCCTCGCGGTCGTCTTGCCGTTCGTCACCGTGGTGGGGGGCGTCTGGCAGCTGTTCGGTGTCCTGTTCGTGTGGGGGAGTTGTGTCGGTGTGATCGACGTCGGGATGAACACTGAAGCGGTCGCCGTTCAGGACCGGGTCGGGCGGCGAGTCATGTCCGGATTTCATGCCAGCTACAGCGTGGGCGGTCTGGTGGGCGCAGCGGTAGGCGCCGGATGTGCGTGGGCGGGGGTACCCGTCGGCACGCAACTGATTGTCGTCAGTGTGGTGGTGCTGGCGGCCGGGATCGTCGCGACCAACCATTTCGACCCGTCGGCCCGGCCAGCCACTCGCTCAGAACCCGGTCCCGGCGCTGATCGGATCCGCTGGTCGTGGGTCCTGGTCGCCCTGTCGGTCATGGCCTTCGCCTCATTCCTGGCCGAAGGAGCGGCCAACGACTGGAGTGCCGTGTACCTGCACAGCTCCCTGGGCGCCTCCGCCGGTTTGGCCGGTGTCGGCTACACCTGCTTCGCCCTGGCCATGACGCTGGGCAGGCTATGCGGCGACCGTCTGGCCGATCGGTGGGGACCGCGCCGGCTGGTCCGTGTGTCGTCTGCCGCAGCCGGGCTCGGTTGGGGCGTAGCGCTCAGCCTGAACTCAGCCCCCGCCGCCCTGGCCGGGCTGGCGCTTCTCGGCTTCGGACTGTCCTCGGTGGTCCCCAACGTGTTCTCGCAGGCGTCGCGGGTCGGACAGGCCGGCCCGGCTATTGCCGTGGTCACGTTCTGTGGGTACGGCGGAATGCTCGCTGGTCCCGCCGCCATAGGCGGCCTGGCCGGCGCGGTCGGGCTGCCCGCCGCCCTCTCGGTGAACGCCGGCCTGGCCGCCGCCATATTCCTGCTCTGCGGCGTCCTTACGCTCCGCCCGGCGGCCCCGGCCCCGGTCGCCTCGCCAAGATGAGATGGCAGCTCTACGACTACGGCGCAGTTTTCAGCGTTGCCCGGCCCCCTGGATCGGGTCGTCGTTGCTTGCGAAGGGGCGCGGACAGCCGGGGATTTTGGGCTGCGTACTGGCAGTGTCGCTCGGCACGTGGCACGGGCGCGAAGCTTGCCGTGCTGTCAAACGCCCCGGCCGAACTGGCCGATGACTTCGACCAGCGTTCCTGGCTCGCACCATTCGAACCTCGACTAGCTGTGCTGACCGGGCAGGTTGTCCCCGAGGCAGTGGGTAAGGGTGGCCTGTGGTGTGTGCCATCCGAGTGAGCCGTGGGGTCGATGGTGATTATAGAAGTGGGTGAACCGGGTGTAGGCGGTGTGGCGTTGGGTATCGCTGGTCCAGTCGCGGATGTAGGCCCATTCTTCGATGAGGATGCGGTGGAAGCGTTCGACTTTTCCGTTGGTCTGGGGTCGGTAGGGGCGGGTGCGCTTGTGGGTCGCCCCGGTGGCCTGAACCGCCTGGGCCCAGGCTCGGGAGCGGTAGCAGGAACCGTTGTCGGTGATGACCCGCTCGACGTGCACGCGCTGGCCGGCGAAATAGGTCACGGCCCGCCTCCAGAACATCGCCGCGGTGGGTCCTTGTTCGTCGTGGAGGATTTCCGAGTAGACCAGCCGAGTGCGGTCATCGATGGCGGTGTGGATGTAGGCGTAGCCGACCCGGGCCGTGCGGGTTTTGCTCACCTGTCCTCGGCCGTGGGCGCGCCAGCCGCCCCCAGCCGGAATCCGGCTGAGCTTTTTCACATCGACGTGCACCAGCTCGCCGGGCCGGTCCCGCTGATAACGGCGGGGTTTGACCCCGGCGGTAGCCCGGTCGCCCCGGTCGAGTCGGCCCAACCCGGCCGTGTTGAGGATGCTCTGGGCCGTGGAGGTGGCGATACCCACTTCCGCGGCGATGCGCGCCGCCCCCCAGCGCCGCCGCCGACGCAGACTGACAACCCGACGCTGGCACGATCGCCGAGTCCGCCCCGGGCTGCAATGTGGTCGACTGGACCGGTCCCCCAGCCCCTCCACACCCTCGCGGAGGTAACGATCGCGCCACTTACGAACCGTCTTGGCGTCGACCTGGAACCGCTCCGCGGTCGCCTCCACCGTCCAGGCTTGCTCGAGCACACAGCCGACCATCCGGCGTCGTCCCTGCGGGGTCAACACCGCGTTGGGGTGCTGGCCTCTAGCTTGAACCAGGAGCCCTCCTTGCGAGTCGTGAGTTGTGGAAGACCCACAAAACTCGCAGGAGGGCTCACATCACTGGTGGATCACCCCAACCCGCTACGACACGGACAACGTCCCCGGTTATCACAACTAGCGAACGGTCTGCCCCGGGCTGGAGAGACAGGCTGAAGGGCGTGAGCGGGTTGCTGGGCCGAGTCAGTGAACCGTGGTCGGGGTAACGCCGAAGGCCAGAGCGCCGAACGCTCCGAGCTTGCCCTCGGGCACGGCCGCAAAGTGGGCGGCCCCGGCGTGGACATCACGCCAGGCGCGCTGGATGGGGTGATCAAGACTCAACGCTCCGGCTCCGGCGCTGGCGAAGACCCGGTCGACGGCGGTGACGGCGCGTCTGGTGGCGAGGACCTGGTCGCGGTCGATCCGGGCCAGGAGATCCGCCGGGTACTCGCGACCCGCGATGGCTGCGTCGGTGATATCCGCGAAGTTCCGGAACAAACTGAGGCGGGCGGCGTCGAGATCGGCGGCTGACTCCGCCACCCGGATCTGGGCGCTTGGCTCACCGGCGACTCTGCTGCCGAAGATCGTCATTCGATCCCTCTGAGATGTCACATAGTCGTCGAGCGCGCCTTGTGCAATGCCGACGACCGGGACGGTCGCGGCGTGAGGGAAAACGGTCATGAACGGCACCCGGTAGATCGCGGCGTCACTGATAACAGAGCCGGTGTTGGCGATGCTGTGCACTCGATGAGCGGGCACCGTGCTGTCCACCACGACGTCGCAGCTCCCGGTGCCGCACAGGCCCATCACGTCCCAGTTGTCGACGATCTCATAGTCGCGGCCGGGCACCAAGAATGCCGTGAAACCCTCCTCGGGGGCGTTGCGGGGCAGGCCGAAGACGAAGACCCAGGATGCGTGGTGACAGCCCGACGAGAACCCGAACCGGCCGGCGATGCGGTAGCCGTCTGCGACCTTGTCGATATAACCCGACCGGGGCGCGGAGGCCGAACTCATCAGCGTGTCCGGGTTGCTACCCCAGACCTCCTCGCTGGCTCGGGGGCTCATCAGCGAGAGCGCCCAGGTCTGGACCAACAGAACGCTGTACACCCACCCGACGGAGCCGTCCGCGGCCGAGAGGGTCATCACGACATCGAAATACGACGCCAGGTCCGCTTCGTAACCGCCGTAACAGGCCGGCTGCAGAACCTTGAACAATCCGGCATCTTGAAGGTCCCGGATCGTCCCTTCCGGCACTCGGCGAAGTTGCTCAGTCTCTCGAGCTCGCTTCCGTAGCACCGGCATCAGCTCCCGAGCCGCCTTTTGGAGTTCGTCGTGATCCACCATCGCTACCCCCTTTATCGATCCAAACACCGCGAACGATAGACCCAGTGTCTGCATCTCGGGCGAAAAAATGGCGGTTGGGCCGCGCCGAGCGTGGAGCGGTCGCGTTCCGATCCCACTGTTGCGTCCACGGCCATTGTCGGCAGAAATCGCCCGCCCGAAGACCGGGTGCACCCCAGGCCGGTACGCGATCCGGACAAGGCGAGCCAAACAGAACACCCGCGCCGAACACCGACCGCCCCCAAGGAAAGCCGCACTACGAATCCCCGGGCGCTCCCCCCAGGGCACGAACGGGCTTCTTCGCCCGTATCAGGCGGCCGGCAACTCGGCCACCTCGGCCAGAAGGGTGGCGGCGTGCAGCCGGCTTTCGAACCCCGGCGACATGAGAGTGACGATGAGCTCATCGGCGTCGGCGTGCTTGGCGAAACTGTCGAGATAGCGTCTGACTGCGGGCGGATCACCGACGGCGGTGTACTCCATCATCTGCAGGACCTGTTGACCCGCTCGTGAGTCCAGGAGTGCGTCAGCTTGCTCATCGGTCAGCCTGGTCGCTGCGAGCCAGAAAGCGAGCGACCCGGCGGCGTTGGGCATACAGCAGATGGGCCTCCGCCTGGGCGGTGGTGTCGGCCACGACAACGTTGGCCCCGGCTATCACGTAGGGCCGATCGAGCTGTTCGGACGGTCGGAACCGCTTCGCGGTACAGGGGAATCGCTTGCTCAAGCGCATCGGGCGCGAAGTGCGAAGCGAAGGCGAACGGGAGCCCGAGGGCCGCGGCCAGGGACGCCCCGAACAGCGAAGAACCCAGGATATACATGGGGACTCTGGTGCCCTTGCCGGGTGTCGCTTCCACCCCGGGCACCCGGCTTGGCCCGCTGAGATAGCCCTGGAGCTCGATCACGTCGTGCGGGAAGTTCTCGGCGGCCATCGGGTCCCGCCGCAAGGCCCGCTGCGTGAGCTGGTCGCTCCCCGGCGCCCGACCCAGTCCCAGGTCGATCCGGCCCACGTGGAGCTCGGCGAGCGTTCCGAACTGCTCCGCGATGATCAACGGGGAGTGGTTCGGCAACATGATCCCGCCCGCCCCCAGCCGGATACGCTCGGTATGCGCGGCGACATGGGCGATGAGGACGCTCGTCGCCGAGGAGGCAATCGACTCCATGTTGTGATGCTCGGCATACCAGACCCTGTGAAATCCGGCTTGCTCCGCCCGCTTGGCCAGGACCACGGTCGCTTCCAAGCTCTCACGAACCGTCTGATGTTCACTGACCGTCGCCAGGTCCAGTATCGACAGCGGATACGTCATGGTCGACCACAGCTTCGCATGACCTCGATCCTAGGGCTCGCCCGGAAATAACAGCTCCAGCTCGCACCAGCCTGCCGCGCGCCCACACCCGACCATCGCTACGCCGTTCGGGACCTCCACACGCTGGACCCGCCGGCGGCAGAGAGGTCCAGGGACACGCGATCGCAGGACGTCGCCTCTCTGGAAGGTGCCCCCGGTTTGATTAGATCGAGCTGATCGCGCCGCCATCTACGGGGATCATCGCTCCGGTGATGTAGGACGCGGCGGGCGACAGCAAGAACGCCGCGGCTCGGCCGAACTCTTCGGGTTCGCCATATCTACGCAGCGGGATATTCGCAGAAAGGCGAGCCCGCACCTCATCTGGATCGCCGCGGAGGGCATCAAGTTCACGGACCCTGTCGGTGGCGATCCGCACTGGCAGCATTCCGTTGACCCGGATGCCGTCCGGGCCGAGCTCGCCAGCGAGCGTCTTGACCACGCCCGCCAGGCCGGGGAACAGACCGTTCGCGATTGCGAGTTCCGCGAGAGGCACGCGCACCGAGGAGGCGAGAACGAAGACGATCGAGACGCCCAGGCCGGCCATGGAGCCACCAGGTCGGCCACCGTCACGGCTGGCGCCTGGGCCCACATCTGCGGCCACCGTCCGGGCCAGCCGGACGGCGCCGAGGAAGACACTCTCGAACGCCGACCGCCACGCTTCGTCCGTCGTCGTCGCGATGGTCCCTGAAGGGGACCCCCCCACGCTGATGAGCGCACCGTCCAGGCCGCCGAAACGATCCTTGGCCACCGCAATCAACCGATCCGGAGTGCCGGGATCGGCGTTATCCGCCACGACCCAGGCGACTGCGTCTGGCGACGCGGAGTGCTGTGTCAGGCGCGCCGCGGCCGACGACGCCGTCACCTCGTGTGGAGCGCTGAGCACCACCCGGGCCCCGTCGGCGACCAGCGCTGCCGCGGCCGCGAACCCGAGACCGCGGCTTCCTCCGGTGACCAGGTACACCTTGTCTTGCAGTCCGAGATCCACGAAGCCATTCTGTCGGGAAGGGATCGCTGCGCTGATCTGCCTGATAGACACGGCAGTGGAGCTAGTCACGCCAGTCGTGCCGCTGAGAGGCTTCGCGACGCCTGCTGGCCTTTCGGCACCCGGGTAGGGCGAGGCTAGCGGGCCCAGCGGGACGCGTCGCTCAGTCGCTTTATAAGAGCCTCGTCGAGGTCGAGGTCGAAGCCGGCCATGTTCTGCTCGTACTGGTCCCAGGTCCTCGGGCCGATGATGACGGAGGTCACGCCGCGGCGGGACAGGACCCAGGCCAGGGCCACAGCCGTCGGGGTGGCACCCACCTCGGCGGCGACCTTGCCGACCTCGTCGGCCAGGTCCAGGCTCTGGTCGTCGAGCATCTGAGCCCACACTCCGCCCCGGGCCACCCGGCTGTCGGCGGGTGGCTGCTGGCCCCGCTTGTATTTGCCGGTCAAAATCCCGCCGCCGAGGGGGCTGTAGATCATGGTTCCCACGCCATGGCGTTCGCAGGTGGGCAGGACGTCTTCCTCGATGCGACGGGCGTTGAGCGAATAGCGCGGCTGAAGGCTGATGAACGGTGTGCCGCCCAGCTCCTCGGCCGCCCACTGCGCCTCGACGATCTGCGCTCCCGTCCAGTTGGAGCACCCGATGTAGCGCACCTGGCCTGACTGCACGAAGCCATGCAAGGTCGCCATGGTCTCGGCGATGGGCGTGTCGGGATCGGGTCGGTGACACTGGTAGAGATCGACATAGTCCGTGCCGAGTCGCCGCAGGCTGCCCTCCAGTGCTCGGACGAGGTACTTGCGGCCCAACCCGACCGTATTCGGGGCGAATGGTCCGCTTCGGTCTGCCGGCCAGCCGGGTCGGTCCGATCCCGTTCCGATCGGACCGAATCCCTTGGTCGCCAGCACCACGTCGTCCCGGCGAGCCTTGATCGCCCGTCCGACCACTTCTTCGGACTCACCACGCACGTACACGTTGGCGGTGTCAATGAAGTTGCCCCCGGCGTCCAGGAAGGCATCGATGATCCGGCGGCTCTCTGCTTCGCTCGTGGGCGCGTCGTCGCTGTGCCCGAACATCATGGCACCGAGGCAGGGGCGCGAGACCTGAAGGCCGGACGCTCCGAGGGTGACGTATCGCATGGCAATCACTCCTTAGCCGATGGCTTGCACACCGGTCGCGATCAGTGACCGTACACCCTCACCTCGCGTCCAGACCTCAAGCCGCTTCGCCTCTCGGCTCCAGCGGGCTGCTGACCTCGGCCAGAATCCGCTGGCTCATGGCCAGGATGGTGCCGAAGCTCAGCCATGGCGTGGGATCGTCCCCCCACCGGCTTTGGGCCCGGCCTACGGACTGGTGGAAGGTCTCGTCGGCGACCCGGATTGCTTCGGATAGTCGTTGTCTATCGGCGGCCTCGCCGGGAGAGCCAACCCATACTGCATAGGCCTCAATGGCAGAAGCCGTGGCGACCAGCATTGCACCGATGGCCGGCATCGGATGAGCGTGTGCCGCCCCGTCCACCAGCGCCCGGGCGATGGACCGGGCCTGGACGGCAGTCCGTTCGCCGACACCGAGCGCCTGGTCCACCCGCTCGAGCACCGGGCGTTGTCGACGGGCTCGTGCGTTCCAGCGGGCCGTGAGCTGATGCCCCTGATGGTCCCGCCTGGCGTTGGCGGTGGCCTCCACCACGCCGAACGCCTGTCTCCGCCAGGCCTCGGCCTGTTCGAGGGTCCAGTCCGAGCTGATGCCCGACCCCATTTCCATGACAACGTCGCGGCCGCGACGCAGCGGTGCGAGGGCGTTCGCGACCACGCGTTCGGGAGCGGGCGCCGACGGACTGGCGAGCACAGCCAGGACCGCGACGGCGGAACCGATCAGCGTGTCGAGCACGCGTCTGCCCGCGTAGCCGGGGGTGGCGCTGCCCACCGCGAAGACGAGCAGAGCGCTGACGGGGATCTGCACGACGCCCTGGGGGCCGAGACGGACGCTCCAGCCGACGAGCAGGCCCGCGAAGACGATGATGGCGATGGTCCAGCCGCTGAGGTTGACGAAGTGGCTGATCGCCAGGGCCGCGGCCACCCCTACTACCACCCCGACCACCCGCTGAAAGGCCCGGGAGAGTGAGTCGTAGACCGTCGGTTGGACGATCAGGATCGCGGCCAGCGGGGCGAAGTAGGGTCGACTGTGCGGATCGACCACCAGCGCCACTGCCCAGGCGATTCCGGCGGCCACCGCCGCCTTGGTGGCAAGGAGGATCTGGGTGCGGCTGACCCGCGCTGGTAACAACACCCGGGACCTGAACGACGGTCGAAGGGCACGCCAGCGCCGTTTGACGTCTTGCCGAGCCGGTCGCACCATCGTCGTATTTGACCTCATCCGGGAAACCGCAACGACGGCGGTTATTGCCATTCTGCTTCGTTCCTGGTCGGCGGCTCCCGGACGCTAGCCACGTCTTCAGTAGGCGTGACGCTGGAGGTGGGAGTGGTGGACACGGCGATCTACTGGCCCAAATCGATACCCACTTCCAGCGCCTTGGCCGGGTTGGGGGCGATCTCCTGAATCACCCCCACTGATAGGCCTCCGCCGCGCCCCAGTGGTCGCCGGTGAACATGTAACGCACGGCGTTCCCCCATTCCGGACAGGGTTTCTTGGTGACATCTGGATTCATGGTGACGAGGACGACACCACAGGTTCATAAACGCGCCCAGAATCCAGAAACGCGCCCGGAATCGTGGTCCGAACACCATAAGATGACATGAAAGATGGGGAGGCGGCCGCGGGGGGAGGGGTGGTGGATCGGTTCGGCGTGGCTGCGTCGGGGTTTGGAGTAGAGGCGAAGGCCTCCTCGATGGCGGCGGCGGCCTTCTTGGCGATCCCGAACTCGTTTGATCATCCGCGAGATGACCAACCCGCCCCGTGGACGTGGAACGTGGTGCTGGGGCCGTCGTGATCAAGGTGCACGGTGGCCAGGGCGGCCGCTGACTGTTTGGCTTTGAGGGCTTCCTGGGCCCGCTGCCCATGGGTGGTGATCTCGTAACGGTCGCCGAGGGCCTTTTGTAGGGCGCGGCGGTGTCCGGGATGGTCACAGATCGCTCGATGCGTAAGGTCGGCATTTCTTCTCCTTTGATCCCGGTAACCAACAAATAAGTCGGAGGGACCCCCGGCGGCGTCGCATCACTGACGGCGCGGCTCGTCGAGCCCGGCGATGAGGTGCTTCGGGGCGAGTCTCCGGCAGCTCTCGGTCACGAGTTCACGGATCTCCTCCCAGTCGGTGTCGTCGCTGAGCCGCACTGCGATGCGATCCTGGCCGGCTCGTGACGCGTAAAACGGGTTGCCAATGGCCAGCAGGGCGTCGCGTTCGTCCGGGTCGGCACGCACCACGAGCAGCGGGACGGGCTGGCCGGCCGGGCCCTCCCGTGCCACGAGCAAGCAGAACGACCTCCGGCGGACGTCGAACGAGTGCGCCGTCGATCTCGATCTGATTCGCGAGGCGTCTACCCGCACCGTCACCTCGGGCAGCGCCTGACAGAGCGTGCTGACCCGGTCGAAGATGTCGTCCGGGACCTCGATGGGCGAGCCCGGGCTACTGCCGTGGGCGGTGCTGCTCACGCCGAACATTCTGCGCCAGCGCCTGCAGGGCAGGTGGGCGAGGTCGACGAGGCGACCGCTGGGGACCGATCCGGGTGACCCCGCTTAACGGAAGGTGCTGGCCTGGTCCTGGGGTGGGAAGTTGTCGCCTGATCCTTCCACGTTGGTGGCGCCGGTCTGCCATTGGGCCGGGCTGGCCACGTCGCCCTGGTTGAAGTAGAGAAACGTCCAGGGTCCGGTGTAGGTGTTGTCGTTGAACACGTTGTTCTGGTTGTTGCTGATGTTGTTGCAGACCGAGTAGCCCGGGTAGGCGGACGTGCTGCTGACCACCGAAAAGATGGCGTTCTGGCCGCAGCTGTTGGCTTCGGTGCAGTGGCCGGCGTAGGTGGCGTCGGTCGGGTTGAAGCTGAAGGTGTTGCCTGAGACGGTCACGTTCTGCGAGCGCCACTGGCACAGCTGGTTGTAATCGACCGGGCTGGTCTCGCTGAGGTGGGCGGGGCACTGGGACTGGGCGTTTTCCAGCCACTGCTTGACCGTCTGCCCCGCTGGCGGGATGAGGGTGCCGGGGTCCTGGCCGTCACCGGAGTAGCGGTTGGCGTTCTGGTACACCACCACCCCGCTGTAGTTGTCGGTGAACACGTTGTCGCTGATCGTAAACTCGCCCGGGTAGGTGGACGGCACCCGGTTGTCCCCACCGGACTCCGACACGTAGATGGCGCCGGTCGGGAACCCCGGGTTGGTGGGCCCCTCCACGTTGCCGTTGTCCACAAAGGTGTTGTCCTGGATCAGGGCGTTGTAGCTGATCTCCATCATCAGCCCCTCGGACTGGTTGTTGGCGATGTAGTTGCCCTGGACCAGAAACCCGGCGTTGTCGGTGTCGGCCCACAGGCCACCGGCATAGTTGTCATGCACATAGTTCCCCGTCACCGTCACATCCCCGTTCATCCAGAACTTGCCGCCCCCCTCCACCCCGCTCGAAGTGTGCTGGGTGTTGTTGAACGACACCTCGTTACCGGTGAAGGTGATGTGGGTGGCCCCACCCGTGAAGGTCTGCTCGAAGGTTTCGTCCACATAGCTGTAGCCCTGGAACCCGTACTCGCCGTTGGCGGTCAGACAGTTGTCAGCCACCGTGTTGTCCCCGCCCAGCATCAGGCCCGCCCCCGGGGTGTTCAAAGTGATCAGGTTGTCCTTCACGGTCCAGCCGTTGTTGCCGTTGCTGTTCACCGCCCCCGCCCCGTTGGACGGATCGAACTTCTCGATGGTCAGATACTCGATGGTGACGTTCTCATCGGCAGTGTCGTTGTACGTGCCCGCGAACGCATAATTGTTCACGCCCTGACCGGACAGGATCGCCCCCGGCGCCCCCACATAGGTGTCACCGTCGGCCGGGCCGATCGAGTTGTACTCGCCCGTCCCCAGGGTGTGCACCCCCGGCGCGAACCAGTAGACGGTGTTCGGGGTGGAGAAATTGAACCCGCTGTTACTGCCCGCCGGCACCGTGACCGCCCCCGCCGGCGCCACCGTGAACGGATCACCGAACCCACTCTCACACCACGTCACCGGCGGCGACGTCGGCGAACCCGTACCCGACCCCACCGTGGTAGTGGTCGTTGTCGGTTTGGCCGTGCTGGTCGTCGTCGACTTCGCAGTGGTGGTCGTCGTCGACTTGACGGTTGTGCTGGTGGTGGTGGTCTTCGGCACGGTCGTCGTTGTCGACGTGGCCGTCGTGCTGGTGGTGGTGGTCGGTCGGTGGCAGAAGACGATCTCTCCGGTAGCCGTCTGGCCTTGATTGGTGAGCTGGTTCCGGCACGACAGGACCAGGCGTTCGCCGGGGGTCATGGATTGTGACCGCTGGTTGACCGCGAACCCGGCCGCCGTCAGTACCACCGCGGCCACCCCCGCTCCCGCGAACATGAACTTTCTGGTCAGCATGCCGGTCAATACCCCTTTCCAGGTTCCGTCAGGTCAAACGAGCTTCGCAAGCTGGCTGGAATGCCAGCTGCATTTCGGACCAGCCGCTGACCCATCGGGCCGGGTGGCTGGGTTGAGCGTCCCACAAAGGTGTGTGGATCTCAGGGATGAGGTCCCGACCCGCCGGACGGCTCCTCGATGCTGACAAGCGTCTCGTGACACTCGTTGCTGGCCGGGGCCGCCGGGCCCCGGCAGCCCGGGTGCGGTGCCGGCGACGGACGACACATCGTCACGGCTTCGTTGGTCCAACACTTACGCAATGAGTTCCGATCGGTCTGGCCGTGGGCATGGTTCCAGTGCCCAAGCGGCTCGGCTGATGGTAAATCCCTAACCTCCAAGTGGGGCAGCCCACTCATGCACATCGGGGGCGCCGCTGCTATTGAACGATGCCGTCGGCTACAGGTGTGTAGGTTTGCGAGAAGTTCTACCAGGATGCGTAACGCCCGTCAAGGCTAAGCGGATTAGTGATCCTGTCGTGGAAATGGCCGTTTACATCAAAGTCGATGGGATACGCCGGGAATGATGCCGACGGGGTCGTGTCAGACCTGCGCCCGATGAACTGAAGAAAGTGTCGCGGTTGTTGTTGTTTCCCCGTCGCGCAATGGTCGGGGTGGTCTGGTGAACGAGGAGGGGACCCGTCCGCCCCGGCTCGCCTGCGAGCCCCCGCCCCGCACCTTGCTGGCCGGCGTGGAACCGTCGCTGAACGGAGTTAACTCGGAGTTCACCCGGTTGTAAACCGCGAGCCTTCCGGGCGGCCGCGATCGAAGAATGCAGCGCACTCCTGATCAACCAGATACCGGATATGACCGCTACTTCATTACCGAATCCGCGTTTTGTCCAGTTCCGACGGTGAAGATCAGCCGCCCAGCGCAGCCGGGCCAGGATCCCGATCGAGCCGAGCCGAACTGGCAGACCCTGGTCTGTGTGACTTGCTTTGGGCCATGGGCACTGCGTCCAGTCTGGAATCTGCGCTTCGTGTTGACCTCGCGGTGCGATTGCGTTAGGGTCGGGCCAACCTTGGACGCGGCGTCCGAGGGGACAACGCCGACCGTCAACGATGAGATCGCCCAGGCGTGCGGTTCAACGGGCTGCTGCCTGTTGCGGCCGGTAGAAGGGCACGTAGAGGAGTTCGGGATGGTGACTGGCGAGCGCGTCCATGCCGATAGAGCGTCGCCGATGTGACGTGTGTGACACGAGTGGCCCTTGCCCTGCCCGCCGAAGCTGTCGGCGTGGACCGGACCAGCATCGAAGTCGATACCCGTGGTGGCGCAACGAAGCAACCGGGTGCAGTGGATCGCGTTAGTGGAATAGTAACGAAATCGTAATGCGGCAAGAGGGACCCCGGTACATATGGCGCCTGCACCACCTGTGATTCGACCGTCGCTGTTGGGCAAGGCCATTGTTGCCACTGCGTGTGTGTGCCTGGCCGCCTCGGGGACGATGCTGGCGGCCGCCGGCGGTGCCGTCGCTTCGCCAACCACGCCTGCGCAATCGCCAACCACGGCCACGCAATTGATAGCGTCAGATCCCGTTGCCCTGGCTGCCGCCTTCGCGGCCTACGCCGGAATACCGGTCAGCGACGTCGGCGCCCTTCGGGCCGGCTCGCTGCATACGACGTATGATCACGCCACCGGCACCTATTGGGCTACGGCCGGCTTTCTTCCATCCCGGACCGCGTCTTCCGGGGCGCCCGTCGAAATTTCAGGACGGCCGGGGCATCGGAATTTTTACCAGTTCAAACGGCGCCGACTGGACGATGAAGCGCGTCGGTGGTGAACCCTTCCCGTGCGGCGGCGAAATTCCTGCAGCGGTCGAGGCGGCGTGGGGGTTTCAAAACTCGCCGTACTGCCCTGGTGGCTCTCTCGGCAACGTGTCCCTATCGAAGAGCTCTCCCCTTCGCACCGCCGACCTCACCAGCCTCCCGCAGCGGGTTGCCCAGATCGCGGTCGCCCAGGTGAATGTGAGCGATACTCCGGCCAGCACCAACTTTTCGCTGGATTGTGACCCGTACACGACCATGGTAGGCGCGCCCGCCAGCACGGCCGGCTGCGGCGTGGACCCGACCTTCGGGGTGGTTGACAGCAACGAGGTGTGGTGTGCCGACTTCGCCAAGTGGGTCTGGGCGAGCGCCGGACTTACCGCCGGCCTGGGTACTCTCGATGCCGGGGCCAACAGCTTCTACACGTGGGGCAGGCAGGAAGGATCAGCGTTGATCCCGGACGGCAACAACCCGGCGCCCGGTGACGCGGTCGTCTTCTATCCCAACGGCGATCTCAACTCCTCCGGGTTGGTGTATGCCGACCATGTGGCCATCGTCGCCGGCGTCAACGCCGATGGGACCGTCAATCTCGTCAATGGTGACTTTCTGGGCCCGACGAACATCTCGGTGCAGCTCTATGACGACGTCTCGATCGGACCGTGGTCATCCTCGCTGTGGAATTCGAACGAGCAATGGGTGTACGTCTCACCCGGAGGGGGCGGCACCAGCAGCTCGGGAGTCCCATCGGCGCAGCCGGCCGCGGTGGTCAACTCGCCATCATTGATGAATGTGTTTTACAACAGCTCCACGGGGAGCATCAACGACGACCGCTGGACACCGACCACAAACTGGGTCCACCAGACGCTGCCCGGCGGGGGCGCCATTGGAGGACCGGCCGCGGTGGTCAACTCGTCTTCGCTGATGAACGTCTTTTATACGGACTCTGGCGGTCGTATCAATGATGATTACTGGACTCCGACGACGAATTGGGTCCATCAGACGTTGCCGGGCGGGGGCGCCATCGGGGATCCGGCTGCGGTGGTCAACTCGTCTTCGTTGATGAACGTCTTTTATACGGACTCTGGCGGTCGTATCAATGATGATTATTGGACTCCGACGACGAATTGGGTCCACCAGACCTTACCCGGCGGAGGGGCCCTCGGGCACCTGTCGGCGGTCGTAAATTCGCCGGGGTGGATAAATGTCTTTTACACGGCCACCAGCGGTCGAGTATACGCCGACTATTGGACGCCGGCCACGGGATGGCTCAATCAGCCCCTGCCAGGCGGAGGTGCAACCGGAGCACCCTCTGCCATCGTGAATTCGAGTACGTGGATGAACGTGTTCTACAACACAAATAGCAACGGGCTGGTTGCTGATTATTGGACACCGCTCACCGGGTGGGCCTATCAACCTCTCCCCGGCGTCGGCGGATCGGGGACACCCGCCGCGGTGGTGAACTCTCCGACGTGGATGAACGTCTGGTACCTGGACCCGGACGGCCAGATCGATGCCGATTACTGGACCAGCGCCACCGGGTGGGTTTCTGTACTCTTACCCAGCGCGGGTGCGACGGGTACACCTACCGCTCTGGTGAACTCGCCGAGGTGGATGAACGTCTTCTACGTCGCGGGAAGTCAGCTCGAAGCGGACTACTGGACCCCGACCACGGGCTGGCTAGATCAGGCGCTGCCGGTATGACGAGGCCTGGGCCGGGCCTGGGACTGACCCAGCTGCGCGGCATCTTGAAGGCTGGCTCGAAGTAGGTCCGGATCAGATGTCGACGGGGACTACCGGAAGCGGCTCTGCCGCTCGGGTCGGGGGACCGGAGGGAGTGCTGGCGCCCGACACGGTACGGAACTTCGTGCGGAAGCAGTTCGACGCGGTCGGGATCGAGGGCCGCAGCGTCTGTGTGCTGGTGCCCGACGCCACCCGCACCTGCCCTCTCCCGCTCCTGATGTCCGCCGTGCATGCCGCCCTGCACGGCAGGGTTTCCCGGCTGACGGTCGTGGTCGCGCTCGGAACCCATGCCGGACTGGATGAGCGAGCCCTCTCTCGGCTGCTGGGACATCCGGTGGGGGAGCTCGCCAACCACTATCCCGGTGTGGTGGTGCGCAACCACGAATGGTGGGATACCGCCACCTTCGCGCCGGTCGGCACGATCCCGGCCGAGCGCATCGCCGAGCTGTCCGACGGCATGGTGCGTCAGAGCGTCGACGTCCGCATCAATCGAGCGGTGATCGATCATGACGTGACCCTCATCGTGGGCCCGGTCTTCCCGCACGAAGTGGTCGGATTCTCGGGCGGCAACAAATACCTCTTCCCGGGTATCGGCGGCCGGGAGGTCATCGATCTGTCCCATTGGCTCGGGGCGTTGATTACCAGCGCCCGGATCATTGGCGTTCAGGGCGTCACTCCGGTGCGGGCGCTCATCGACGAGGCCGCCTCCCTGGTGCCCGGAGAGCGGCTGGCCCTTTGCGTCGTCACCCGGAGCGGGAGCCAGGTCCTGGGCGGCGACTGGAGCATGCGAGGGCGGCAGCTGGACCCGCGTACGGCCCACGAGGGCGATGGGGCGGAACTCCATGCCGCTACCTTCGGGGAGCCCCGGGCGGCCTGGGCCGCCGCCGCGGAGATCTCAGCTTTGACCCACGTCCGCTACCTGGACGCCCCCGTGGGCCGGGTACTTTCCCTCATCCCGGACCGTTACGGGGACATGTGGACCGGCGCTAAAGGGTTCTACAAAGTGGAGCCGGTGGTGGCGGACGGAGGCCAGGTCGTCCTGTATGCCCCGCACATCCGCACCATCAGTACCACCCACTCCGATATCGCCACCATCGGCTACCACTGTCGCGATTACTTCGTGAAGCAGTGGGACCGGTTCAAAGACTTCCCCTGGGCCGAGCTGGCCCATTCGACCCACTTGCGGGGTGCCGGCACCTATGACGAGCGCAACGGGGAACGGGACCGGGTTACGGTGACCCTGGCGACAGGTATCCCTGAGCAGCAGGTCCGGGCCGTCAACCTCGACTACCTGGATCCCGCCTCCGTCGATCCTGCGGCCTGGGCGGAGGATCCTGACACCATGGTGGTGCCGGACGCGGGAGAGGACCTTTACCGGCTGCGATGACGGCCCAGGCCGGGGCCTGTCGGCCTGCAGGTCATCGTCGGGCGATGAAACGCCGGATCGTCAGGATTACCGCCAGAGTGAGGACCTGGGCGCCCAGGACGATACGCATCACGTCGATGGTCGGTTGCCAGCTCACCTTGCCGTCCTGGACGACAACGACTCCAATCGGTCGAACCGTGGCACCGAATCCCATGCCCGCGCCAGAGCCGGTTGCGCTGTCGCCGGAAGCATCCCCACCGCTCCCACCACCGCCCCCGCCACCACCGCGCACGGTAGCCACCGGAATGACGGTGAGGCCGTCGACCTGGTAGCTCTCGCCGAACGCCCGGCTGACGGTCATGGCGTCCTTGATCGTTCCCAGCTTGTCCAGCACAGACGAGTCATGCGTGGTTGTCATGGATCCTCCTTTATTCGTTCGAATCCTCCGGGTTGCCCTTGGTAAAAGGAATCGTGCCAGTGGGCGCACGTTGACCCCAAAACACTACGCCACTGTCCGGCTTACGGTCCTGAGGTCGAGTCTCCGGGACATCACCAGCCACCCGACGCCGTCGATCAACGCCGGGCCGCACCTTCCCGCGTAGAGTTCGGGACGCAGAGAGTGAGGAGGCGTCTGTGGCCGACATTGCCTATATCGTCCTGTCCGATCTGCATTTCGGGGCGGCCAACAGCCTTCTCAGCCGGCTGGCCGACGGTGATCCGGATCAGGTCCGCGATGTCGATGTCGGCCGACCGAGCCCGGTGCTGAGTGGCCTGATCGCGGGCCTGCGGTCCCTGGCGGCCATCAACCGGGACCGCCAGCCGACACTGGTCCTGGCCGGGGACGTGCTCGACCTGGCCCTGTCGACTGACAACGTCGCCGCCAGCGTGTTCGAGCTGTTTGCCCGAGAGGCGTTCGACTCCTCGGCGGGATCTGCCTTCGCCAACGAAGTGATCTACGTGCCGGGTAACCACGATCACCATCTCTGGGAGACGGCCAGGGAAGGCCAATACGTGAACTATCTGAAGTCTCTGCCGGCCGGGGCGCCGCTTCCACCTCCCTGGCATTCAACCCGGATGAGGGAGGCCAGGGATCCGCGACCGGTCGACAGCCCGATGCTGGCGACCCTTCTGTCGCGGGCCGGGGCGGCCGGGGTCGGGGTCCGCGTTGTCTACCCCAACCTGGCGTTCGGTTCGGGCCCGGATACCGCCGTGGTGATACATCACGGGCACTACACCGAGTCTCTCTACGTCCTGATGTCCCGCGTCAAGGACCTCCTCTTCCCCGAACAGCGGCAACACGGTCTCCCTCATGTCTGGGAATGGGAGGCAGAGAACTTCTCGTGGATTGACTTCTTCTGGGGGACCCTGGGCAGATCCGGGGACGTGGGTGAGGACGTTGGACTGGTGTACGCTCAGCTGGCCAGCAGGAAGTGTGTTGACCACTATGCGAAGAACGTCATTCGCGGCCTGGTCGGGTCTGAACGAGTGCCCCACTGGCTCAAAGACGCGGAAACCACAGTGTTGGCGAAGGTCGCCGACCTGGTGATCGACCACATGTCGACGCTGGAGCGGGCGTCACCGGTCGGACCGTTGACCGAAGCGGGCTGGGTCGGTTTGGACAACTACCTGTCGGGTCCGGTCCTCGACCAGGTGGGGCGCGAGTTCGGCACCGTTCCCGATCGTCTCAGCTTTGTCTTCGGCCACACTCACAAACCGTTCGAAGCGCGCCGGCCCGTGGGCGGATTCGCTCAGCCTCTCGACATTTACAACACGGGCGGCTGGGTCGTCGATGCCCCGATCCCTTCACCCGCCCACGGAGGAGCCGCGGTCCTGATCAGTTCCGACCTGGATGTGGCTTCACTGCGCGTCTTCAACCAGACTGTGGATCAAAAGCCGAGCGCCATGACGATCAACGGCAACAGCCCCTGGGCCGAGGAGCTGCGGAGTCAGGTCCGGCTCGACGCGGAGCCCTGGGCGTCACTCGCGGCCACGGTGGCCCAGGCGGCGGCCGAACGTCATCGGCTCTCCGCCGCCTACCAGCGCGAATGCTGAACGCCGACCACCCGGGACCCCGGCACCGCTTACGTTTGCGACCCGATCCACGTCTTGGCCGCAGATTGGCCATTGGCGAAGAGGGTGTTCTGCTGATCGGTGGTCAGCCCGAAGTCCGTGGCAGAAATTCCGGCCGAATCGACGAAGATGGTCTGGGGCTGCTTGGTCCGGTCCACATAGAAACGATCGGCATTGTCCAGGACAGTTTGCAGGCAGGCCAGGGCCTCATCGAGGGTGTCCCCTACGCCGGACGTCGGAACGTTCGGCGCCTGAGCCGATAGCTTGACTCCCACCGTGGGCCAGCGAGAGGGGGCTCCGTCGGTTCGATCGAAGACATCCAGGGGATAGTTGTCGAGCATGCCTCCATCGACCCACACCACCTTTCCCCCTTGGCACTTCTGGGCGCCAAAGGTGGCCTCGGGCGCCCGGAACCGAACCGGCTCGAAGAAGAACGGGATGGCCATCGAAGCCCGGACGGCGTCCACGACCCGCTGGTTGGCGGGATCGAGCCCGTAAGCCGGGTAGTCCCACGGCAGCCTCACCAACCGCCTGCGCGTCACGTCAGCCGTGTGCACGACGAGGGAAAACTTCTGGGCCGCCGTCAGGTTCTTGTCGGCTCCCGGGTCGTCGAGGGCCAGGTCGCGGAAGTGGACCACACCGATCTTGCCGAGCTGGTCTCCGAGCCACTCGATGAGGTAATCGCCATCGTAGAGCCCCATATGAAACACCAGCCCCGCAGTTTCGCCCAAAAGACCGAGCTTCCCGCCCAGCCCGGTGTTCTTCATGAAGTTCTTGTAGTCGATTGTTTTGAGAATATCGTTCAGTCTGCTGACAGGTTGGCCGGTGGCGTTGAGGGAAGCCACGATGGACGCCACGATGGCACCTGCGCTGGTACCCGCCACCCTCCTTACGACGTAACCATCCGAGTCGAGTTCGAGGATGGCCCCCACCAGACCGATTCCCTTCACTCCGCCGCCCTCCAGGACCAAATCCATCGGTCGGGTGTGGCCGTCTGCTTTGGCCTGTCTCTCAGGGCCGGAGCCCGGGGTGGTGACATCAGTGGTGGTCATGGCGCGCCTCCGGGTGGATGTGGTTTTGCTCGCTTCGACTTCGTCCCTCAACGAGGCCATCATTGTGGCATTCGACAGCCCCGCACGTCGGTCCGTAATGGCCAATGGTCCAAACGATGCGACTGGCGCCCGGACTATCAGGGGCTCAGCGGCGCTCGGTTCGGACCAGCCCCCGGTCGGGATGCCATGCCTCGATGACGAGATGATCAGGCGGATCGCCCAGCCGGGTGGCGACGGCCTCCACAATATCGAGGCGGAATCGGTGCGACCCGTCCGTCACCTCCGCCGCCTCATCCTCGACAGCCCGACCGGACAGCTTGGCCTCGCCCGGCCAGGCGGCCTGATCGGCTTCCGGCGGGTCGATCCCCTGGGAATGGAGCGCCAGCCGCGGGTCGCGGCGGAGGTCGTCGACCCGGCGGGCGCCGGCCATTATCCCCACCCGAAGCTCTCCGTCTGCGAATTCCACCTCGGTGCCGCTGATCCGGGGTGAGCCGTCCCTCCGCAGGGTGGCCATGGTGTGGTGCTTATGCGCTTCGAAGCTGCTGCGCACCCGCCCCGCCAGCTCCGGCACCGCCGCTTCGAACTGTTGCCAGGTGACCATCTCCCGATCATGGCAGCTAGGCCCTCGATCATGGCAGTTGGGCCCGACAGGCCTGGACCGGAGGACAAGATGCCTGGATCAGAGGAACTGGAGAGGACGGACCCTCAAGACCGAAGCGGTCAGCTGAAGCCGGCTCCAATCAGAAGAACACCGAGGACCGTCGTCACCACCATCGGAAAGGTCAACCGGGCTGCGGGCCCGGGTTGCCGGGCCACCGCGATGGCCACCGGCACCAGCAGCGCGGTTGCGACGACGGAGACAAAAAAGTAGAACCAATGGTGGTTGACAACGTTGATCACGGCCGCGGCCGGCAACAAGGCGGTCAGGGCCAGATAGACGACGGAGCCGACTTTCCTGGCGGTCGACCGGCCGGAGGGGGCTGAAGTCCCGTCGTCGACCACCGTCAGGCCTCGGTAAATCGGAAGCTCGCCGCCATGGACGCGAACATGTCGCCGAGCCGGGGTGCGGCGACGATTGTGGGGCTGGAGAAGTCGAGCAGCGCCAGCCGTTCCCGGTCGTTTGGCACCGGGAAGTAATACTCGTGGTGGAGCAGGGGCTGGCCGCTGTCGGTCTCGACCAACCCGGCTCGCCGGACCACGACCGTCTCTCCGTACTGGACGAGGTCGACCTGGCGCTCGTCCACCCGGGAGCGGAACGCCGGGCCTGGTGCGCAGGGCGCCGAGGAGCTCGGTGGGATCGGCGTTCGGGCCGAATCGGCGGATCGCGATCAACAGCCTGGCTTCCGTCCGCCGGCCGTCGGGCTCCCACCCCAGGTGCTGGGCGGCGTACACGGCACCGGTTCGATTGGCGTCGCGCCGCAACACTGCCAGCGCGACCGTCCGCGGCCCGAGCCAGATCCTCCAGGGCGGCGTCGGGTAGACCAGCCCGGCCCCGAACCGCAGCCATCAGCCGCTGCAGGTCGCGAGCTGCGCCGGCGGTCAGGGCCAGGCCGACCCAGCCCGGCGGCAGATAAATATCGAACGCGCTCGGAGCACCGGTGTGGGTGTGACCCGCGGCGCCGGTCAGCCCGCACCTCGAATGTCAACGTGATGGGTGTCGCCCCCGCCGTCGCCGCCTGCGAAGGCCTTGGCGATCAGATGCCCCCATCCAGTCGGTGCCGTGGTTGCCGGCCCCCGCCACCGCGAGCAACGGATCGGTGAAGCTCCCCAGGTTGACCTCGACCGCGTTGGGGGTCACCACCTGGGTGAGCGACGCCCGGATGCCCGACAGCTCGCCGTCTGCGCCGAAGATGTTGGTGAAGGTCGAGGTGGTCTCGGTCTCCGTAGCCGAGCTTCTGGACCATGCCGAGTTTGGTTCCGAGGCCGCTATCGCCGACCAGGTCCGCCGTGCCCAGGACGTCATCGAAGGTGTCCCCGAGCAGGTCTCCGCCGGAATCCGGCTCACCGTACTGGAAGTAGCGGTCGGCGTCGGCTGCCGTCTTGAGCCCGACCATGCCCCTCATGGCCCAGCCGGCTGCCTTCCACCAGTTGTTCTCGCCCAGGGTCTTCCACTGCTCGGCCAGCCGGGCACCCGTCGAGGAGGTCTTGGCGGTCTCCGAAAAGCTCTCCTCGACCTCGCCCGTCTCGCTCACGCTGAAGTCGCCGACCTCGAGTTCCCTCCAGGCCGGTCGCCGCCGCCGATTCGCTCAGGGACGCGGTTTCCGCTCCTGCGAGTTCGGTGGCGCCCTCTTCGACCACGGCCTCACCGGCGGTTTCCAGTGCCATCCCGCCGAACGCCTCCCCGGCGGTGGCCAGACCGGCCAACAGGGCCTCGCCTGCGTCGGCGAAGAACATGAGCAGCGGGCCCGTGATCTCGGGAAAGGCGGCAATCAGGACCACGATGGCGATCACCACCAGGACCACCGCAGCCCATTTGGTGACCTCGCCCAGCACGCTCGAGACGTCGTCGAGGGCATGCTGCCACCAGGACTCGTTCTGGATTCCCTCCACGTGGCTCTGCTCCAGCCCGGCCCGGCAGTGGGCGGCGGCCGCCTGGCAGTCGGACCGGATGTCAGCGGCGTCGCCCAGCAGGCCCCCGAGCTGCGCCCGGGCCTGGTCGACCTGGGCGTCCTCGGCGCTGGTCGGGTGACCGGCGGGTACCGCGGCGCGAGCCGCCTGGGCCGAGGCGACCCCGTCCCGGGCGGTCTGCAGCTGCGGCAGCAGCGCTGGCAGCCCGGTCCTGCAACCCGGTCAGGGTGGTGCCGAAGGCCCCCATGGCCTGGCTGGCGGTCTCATACGAGGTGATCATCTGCTGCAACTGGCCCGGCGTCTGGGCCAGATGGACGCCGAAGGCGTCCGCGGCCGGGCCCCGCCAGATGGACCCGTCGGCATGCCGGGTCATGCCGTGCAGGGCGGCCAGGGCCTGCCGGCCCGTGGCCGCGACATCACCGAAGATGGCTGCCAGCATGGCGGCCGCCTGCGGATCACCCGGAGCCGGATCACCCCCGAACGGTGTCCAGTCTCCTGCGGTCATCGCTCGCTGGCCCGGGCCGCGTGCGAGATGTCGGCTTCCGCTTTGCTGTACGCCTCGATGGCACAGTCCACCCGGGCCGACAGGCCCGACACCCCGTTGCAGATCTTGGTGCGGCCGTCCTGCCACCCGGAGATGAACGACGCCAGCTCCCCTTCGAGGCTCGCCGTCACCCAGGGTGCCGTCGTAGGACCCGACGTTCGATCCCATCGGACGACAGCATGCGGTGCACGGACTTCAGTTGGCCGGACAGGGCGCCCATCGCGTCCAGATCGGCATAGAACGCGACCATCGTCGCTTCCTCTCAGGCGAGGCCAGCCCCGGAGAGCTCAGCCGCGCAGCTGGGCGGCCAGCTGATCCTCCGTCTGCTGGTAAACCTGGCCGGTCTTTCCGAGCATCTGCGAGATGCCGAGCAGGGCCTGCTGCACCTGGGTGGCGCCGCTGTGCCACTGCTGCCACAGCTCCTGGAAGGAGCTCGACGCCGCGCCCTGCCAGTCGGCGTCGACGAGGCTCTGCACCATCGATTGCAGCTGGCCGAGCTTGGCGCTGATCTCCTGCTCCCCGCTGGCCAGCGAGCTGGCGGTCGACGCGAGCTGTTCGGACGTCACCTTGATCGTGGACATGTGGCTACCTCCGCCTTGTCTGCTCTCGGGCGCGAACCACCGTATACCCTGCGGCCCTTCATTCAAACGGCACCTGCACCAGGACGGTACTCGCCGCCACGGATCAGGCAGCCCCGGCCGGCTGGCGAGCCGTCCGAGCATCGAAGGGGCCAGGCGCACGCCGACCAGGTCGCCGTCGAAGCTCGACGACGGCGAGAGCAGCAGGCCGGTCCGGGCCCGCCGGGCTTCGGCGATCACCCCCCGAAGCTCGGTTTTCATCTCGTCGATGGGACCGGCGGCCACCGACCGCGATGCGGCCGGGCCCTTCCTCACGGATCCGGGCGCGCACCGCCTCATCGGCTTCGCTGCGGGCGAAGATGTCCGCGTCGTCGACGATGCAGCACGGTGGGGCCAGTCGCCCGCCGCGCCCGCCTCGATGGCCGCCAGCAGCGTCCTCCGGCCTCCGGCACCCCGTCGCCCAGCAGGACCGACGCCCGGGCTGGTTGCCGATCTGCGCCAGCGGGTGACGGGCGGGGGCATACCGCCACCACCGCCGCCCCCGCCGCCACCGCCGAGCGGGCCAGGGCCAGCAGGGCGCTGCTGCGCCCCGAACGAGCCGGCCCGCCGACCACAAACCCGCCGGTCGCGGCCAGGTCCACGCCGCGGACCGTCAGCTCGTCGCCGCCCACCCCGATGACCACCCACAGGCTGCCGGCCGGCCGCGGCTCGGGCAGCTCCGAACGACCCAGCGCCGCCGAGGGCGGCTACCTCGGCGGTGGTGATGGTGCGCGGGCATGGTGTCCACCCGCAGGGGGCGATGGATCCTGGCGGGCCAGGCCACCGGCTGTGGCCGCGGCGGCGATGGCCCGGACCGCATCGGCCTGGGCCGGGCCGCTGGGATCGTGGGCCTCGGCCAGACCGAGCACCGCCACCTGCAGCTCGATGGCCGAGTCGGCCCGGAAGGCCCGGCCCGGAGGGACGTCGGCGGCGACCTCCCTGGGGTTGATGCCGGCCAGCCGGTAGTCGTCCCGGTCGGCGAGGCGCAGGACCAGGCGGTCGTCGATCTGGGCGGCCAGGCGGTCGGTGAGCAGGCCCCGGTCGCCGCTGAGCACCACCCGCAGCCCGGCTCCGGGCCCTTCCCGGATCAGCCGGCCCAGGGCTGCCGGCATGGTGCTGCCCGACTCCACCGGATAGGCGGACAGAAAGCCCTCCCAGCGGTCCAGGAACAGGACCAGGTACGGAAGTCGCTCGCTCCGGCCCGACTGCGGCCCGCTGCTCGGCCACGTCACCGAAGCCCCGCCGGGCCATGATCTCCTGACGGCGGGCGATCTCGTCGAGGAGCCGGCCGACCAGCCGCTCCATCCGCTCCCCCTCGCTGCGCATCACCACCGCGCCGCAATGCGGCAGCGACGCCAGGGGGAGCAAGGCGCCGTTGCCGAAGTCCAGGCCGTAGAGGTGGACGTCGTCGGGAGAGACGGATTGGGCCAGGCTGGCGGCCAGCGTCCGCAGCAGGGTGGAGCGGCCGCTGCGGGCCGCCGCCCGCCACCGCCAGGTGGGCGCCGTCCACCAGGTCGAACAACGGCGGCCCGCTGCGACTGCTCGGCCGGGCGGTCCTCGAGCCCGTACGCCGACCGGCCCCGGACCGTCACGCCGGCGGCGGCCCGGCGGCAACTGGTCCAGACCGACCACGGCGGGCAGCGGTTCCATCCAGGGGCTGCGGCCAGGCGGGATGCCCGCCTCTTCGGCCGCCTTGGCGATGAGCTCCACCAGGGCGTGGAGGTCGGTGGCCCGGCCCCGCTGCTCGTCCTTGAGGACCCTGAACCCGATCGGGTACCCGAGCCGGGGCCACGGCACCGGCAAAACCTGAGGAGGAGGCAGACCGGCGCTCGCCCCCTTTTTCCGCCCGGCCACCCGGGCCGCCTGGAAGGCCACGATCTGGGCCCCGCCGCCCGTGCGGGCGTAGGCCCGACCCGGGGTGGACCGGGAGATCCCGGCCGCGTCGCTGGACTCGAGCACCTCCAGGCTGTCGCCCGGGTCCTCCATGCGCAGCGCCACTCGCAGCCCGGTGTTGGCCCGCATCTCCCCGGTCACCACGCCCGCCGGCCGCTGGGTGGCCAGGATCAGATGGACGCCGAGGGACCGCCCGACCCGGGCGATCCGGATCAGGCCGGTCACGAAGTCGGGCAGCTCGTGCACCAGCTCGGCGAACTCGTCGATGACCAGCACCAGCCGGGCCAGGCCCATGGCGCCGGCCTGTTCCGGGTCGTGCTCCCAGGCGGCTATTGACGTCGGCGGCCCGCAGCTGGTGCAGGCAGGCTTCCCGCCGGCGCAGCTCGGCGTCGAGCGAGGCCAGCGCCCGCTGCGTCTCCGCGCCCATCCAGGTTGGTGACGAGCCCGACCGTGTGGGGCAGCTCGGCGCAGTCCGCGAAGGCGCTGGCCCCCTTGTAGTCGACGAGGACGAAGTGGATGGCATCGGGGCGGTTGGCCAGCGCCAGGCTGGCGACCAGCGTCTGCAGGAACTCGCTCTTGCCCGAACCGGTCGTGCCGGCCACGAGGGCGTGCGGGCCGTCTCGCTCGAGGTCCAGGGAAAAGGTGCCGTCGATGGAGACACCGACCGGCGCCAAGGTGGTCCGGCCTCCGGCGCGCCAACGGTTGACCACCCCGCCCGGGTCGTCGAGGTCAACGCCCGACCAGGTCGACGAAGCGCACCGACGACGGAATGACCGCTCCGCCCTCCTCGCCGCCGGCATCGCGAACGGGCGCCAGGCTCGCGGGCCAGCCCGCTCCGCCCACGCCGGGCTGACCTGATCGACGAGCACGTTCTCCACGGGATCGTGGCCGTCCACCCTGACCGTGGCGGTCAGCCCGTCCGCCTCGAAGGCCACTTCGGCCCGTCCCTCCTCGGCCAGGCGGGAAGGATCGTGGTCGATCCCGATGGCGTAGATGCCCCGGGCCGGGCCGTCCCGCAGCAGCCGCGGCACGCCCGGCTGGGCGCGCAGGGCCCGGACGCCGTCGAGCACCACCACCACGGCCGGCGTCCACACGGCCGTGTCCCGGCCCGACGCCCGTCGGGCTTCGAGCAGGGTCAGCAGCTCCTTGATCCGCTGGTCCCGGGAGGCCTGGTCGTTGCCGATCCGTACCGGCGCGGCGCCCGGGAAGATCGCAGCGGGCGTGCGGCAGCCAGCGGACCCAGTCCCAGTCCGCGGCCGCCTCGCCCGACGTCAGGAGGCACAGCTCGAGCGTCCGGGGCGTGTGCCAGGTGGCCAGCTGGACCACGAACCAGCGGCCCAGCGCCCGGGCCGAGCCGTCTTCGCCGGCGACACCGACGACCCCGGCGGCCCTGAGGTCGACGGTGACGGGCATGGCATAGAGGGTGGGGACGCCGACCGGGGCGCTGCTCGCCCGCCGGGCCGTGCCCTCGCTGCCGGCGACCTGGACCGACGCCGGGCCGGTCCTCGACCCCGACGCGCAGGACGAGGGCGTCCGGGTCGTGCTCGCGCCGCTCCCACAGCCGGCGGGTGGGTCCCTCGGCCGCAGCGGCGGTCGCGGCCGGGTCCAGCCACCGGGACCGTTCGGCCTGGCGCTCCTCGGCAGCGGCCGCCTCGACGGCGGCCCGGGCGGCCGTCGAGCCGGGCCTGGTAGGCCTCCCGGTCCCGGCGGGTCTTGGCCGTGCTGCGCCGCCGCTGGGAGAGGGTGTTCGACAGCACCAGCAGCGGGCTCAGGGCGATGAACGCCAGCGTGGCCACCTGGCGGGTAATGACGTAGAGGAGACCGCCGATCGCCAGAGGGGCGAGGGCCTGCACCCACGGAAATGGATACGACTCCTGTTCCACCGGCCGGACGGGCCATTGCACCTTCGGCTGGCGAATCGCCGGGCTGCAACCGGGGGGGCCGGTTGAACTCCAGCGTCCCGTCGTCTGCGGGATGGACGTCGGCGTCGGCCGCGGCGGTGGGACGCGGACCTCGAGGATCGACGTGCCGATCTCGACGGCCGCGCCCGGTCGGGAGCGGCACCGGGCCCGGTGATGCGGTCGCCCATCGACCCAGGTCCCGTTGGCCGAGCTCAGGTCCTCGATGACCCAGCCGGCTTCGCCGTGCGCTCGCCGTCGCCCTGGCGCCGCGGCCCGGCTCAGGCGGGCGTGCCGTCGGGATACCGAGGTGTGGCCCAGGCAGACGGCCGCCGAGGGGTCCCGGCCGATGACCGCTTCACCGGTGGTCAGGCGGACCTCCCGGCCCGGCCTCGGGCCCGCTGACGACCGCGACCTCCCAGCCCGCTTCGGGACCCCCGCTTCGGGACAGTCGGGCCGGGGGCCGCCCGTTCGGCGCCGCCACCTGCACGACCGCACCGTCGCGCAGCCCGCTGTCCCCCACCCGGCCCTCGCCGCCGAAGGGCTGGCCGTCGAGCCAGAGGGCGCCGGGCCGGAGCGGCCGACAGGGCAGCCGCCACGTCGGCGGCCGGCGATTCGGGATCGGTCTCGACCAGGACGTCTTGGCGCCAGGTGCCTCCGATCTCGACCAGGCTCGCCTGTATCCGCACTGCTGGGCGAGGGTAGCGGGGGACGGCTGGAACACGACGGCCTCTGCTACGCTCCGCGACCGCCTTCGAGTTGAGGAAGGAGTCCTGGTTGGCCAGGCGGCGCTCGCGTCGGCGGATCGCGATCACAGCCCTCGTGATGGCGCTTCGTCGGTGCCGTGGTCGGGCTGGCGGTCACGGGGACCGGCGAGCCCGCCAGTGCGCTGCGCCTCCTCACCGGTGAAGCCTGGCTCGGCAACAGCTCCACCGGGACGGTGTCGCACGTCAACGGGTACACGGGCGGGACGGATGCCCAGGCCGCGGTCGGCAAGCCCGGCGACCCCTTCGAGGTGGTGCAACGGGCCAGCGGGGCGTACGTGCTCGACCTGCGCACCGGGCGGCTGTCCCGCCTGGACGATGCCACCTTGGGCGTCGCCACCACCGCGGCCGAACCCGGTCCGGCTGGCCGCCCTGCAGGTCGTGACGGGGACGAACACGACCTGGGTCCTCGACCGATCGTCGGGGATCCTGCAGCAGGTCAATCCCACGCACCCTGGCGCCCGTCGGGCCCCAGATCGCCCTCGGCGAGCCCGACCGGGGTGGCCACCATCGACGCGACGGGCTCGATCTGGGTGCCGGTACCGGCCCAGGCCGAGGTCGACCAGGTCAACCCGTCCGGCCTCGTCACCCCCACCCGTTCGGCCGCGCCGGCGACGCCGTCCAGGTGGCGGACACCAGCGGGGGCGTGTGGGCGGTGGATCCGGAGTCGGCCACGGCGGCTTCGCTGCAGGACCCGTCCCTCCACCACGTGGCCCTGCCCGCCCTGCCCCCGAGCCGGTCCCCCTTGTCGGCGCGTCCGTCCTCGAGTCCCGACCTGGTGGTCCTGGCCGGACCGCAGGTGCTCGACATCGACACGTCGCGGCCGGCGCTGTCCTCGCTGGTGCTGCCCGCCGCGGCCCAGTCCACCCAGGTGGCGGTGGCCTCCAATCGGGCCTACCTGCTCGACGCCAGTGCCGCCCAGCTCGAGACCGTCGACCTGGCCCCGCTCCGGCCGCCCTGGCCCCGATACCGGGTGCCAGCCGGAGCCGACCAGCTGGTCACCAAGGACCAGCTGGTGTTCGTCAACAGCACCGGGTCGGCGCAAGCCCTGGTAGTCAACGCCAGCGGCTCGGTCACCGCCATCACCAAGTACGTCCCGGCCCCGCCGACGCCGGCCCGGGGCCGGGCGGCTACGCCGGCAGCCGCGGGCGGGCCTGAGCCGGGCTCGGCCGGCCCGAGCCCGGGGTCGGCTGGCCGCAGCCGCGGCCACCGTGCCGCGCCCCACCGCCGTCGGCCCCTCCTCCGCCGGCCCGGCTCCTCCGCCGACCGCTCCACTGCCGACCACTCCACCCCCGTCGACCCCGCCTCCGACGCAGCCGTCTGCCAGCCCTCCTCCAACTACCCGCCGCCGTCGACCCAGCCGCCCACCGTGCCCGGGAGCGCCCCGGTGACGCCAGGTCAGCGCCGGCAACGGGTCGTCACCGTGGACTGGGCGCCACCCGCGTCGGATGGCGGCAGCCCCATCCTCAGCTACCAGGTGACCGCCACCCCCAGTGGCGCCCGCCAGAGCGTCGGTGCCGCCACCACCAGTGCCACCCTGACCGGCCAGCCCGACGGGGTTCGGGAATGCGTCCAGGTCCAGGCCGTCAACCGGCGTGGGCGGCGGCCCGCTCAGCCCCGCCGGCCAGTCCTGCGCCACGCCCCTCAAGGACTCGCCGGGCCCGGTCAGCGGCGTCCAGGCCAGCGAGTCGGCGCCGGGCCAGATCTCCCTCACCTGGGCGCCAGCCGTCGCTCGGGCCCTACCACACGCCGATCGCCAGCTACACCGTGCGGGGTGGTCCGGCGCCGATCACGGTGACCACCACCGGATGCCGTGCTCGAAGGTCTCTCCGCCGGCACGACATACTCGTTCACGGTCGTGGCCACCAACACCAGCGGCAACACCGGTCCGGCCAGCGCGGCCATCCAGCGTGATCACCTGGTCGACGCCCGACGCCGGTCAGCCGATCTCACCGTCACCGGCGGCGACGATCAGCTCACCATCACATGGAATGCGGCCAGCGTGCCGAGCGGCAGCCCCAAAGTGACCGGGTACATGGTCGCCGTCGGAAAGGGCAGCCCCTCGTCGACCCAGAGCACCTCGATCACCAGGATCGGTGCCGGCCTGGACCAACGAGACCGTCACCGTGTCCGCCGTCAACTCGGTGGGCAACGGGCCGGCTCGACCGGGCAGCGGCACGGCCTGGGCCCGAGCGGGCACCGATCTCTGCTACGACTCCCTCAACGGCGATCACGCCATCGAGAACGACTGCACCAATACCGGCGGGGCCTGGACCAACCGAGGGCGCCAGCGGCGTCAACTGGATCCACTACCCGGTCACCGCCGGGGGCCGGCCGGCCGGGACCAACGAGTACCTCTGCACCACGTACTACGAGTACGCCCCCGGCTGTCCGGCACCAAGGGGTGTCCGGCGACGTCTACGCCCTGGTCGACCACGCCCTCGAACCCAGGCCTGTCACGGCGCAGCTCCCGAACTACCAGGCGCCCGACACGCCGCACCCCATCGCCTACGTGTCGACCACCCAGATCAACAGCTCCAGTCAGCACGTCTGCGAGTACGAAGGCACGCACCAGCGGCGCGAATGGCACCTTCACCGCCTACGAGCTCTCGCCGTGCGGCGCGAAGCTCCTCCGGGGGATGATCCGGCGCCTCCGAGAAGTTCAGCTTCTGGACGTGAGCCGTCACCGCCCCGGGCTTCGGCCGCCTGGCCCGAACGCCCATCGCCGACCATGACCGCCACCTCCCAACCTTTCCCCCCTCCTCACCCGTGACCCCCGACGACGTGGCCTGGGCCGCGGAGATGGCCGCCAGGGTCGGGCGCAACATGGAGAAGGTGATCCAGGGCAAGCCCGACGCCGTGTCGCTGGCGATCATCGCCATGCTGGCCGAGGGCCACGTGCTCGTCGAGGATGTCCCCGGGCGTCGGCAAGACCTCGCTGGCCCGGGCCCTGGCCGGCTCCATCGAGGCCAGCTGGCACCGGATCCAGTTCACGCCCGACCTGCTTCCGTCCGACGTCACCGGCGCCACCGTGTACCACCAGCACGACGGGCGGTTCGCCTTCCACCCCGGGCCGGTCTTCGCCAACGTCGTGCTCGCCGACGAGATCAACCGGGCCTCGCCCAAGACCCAGTCGGCGCTGCTCGAGGTCATGGACGAGCGGCGGGTCACCGTCGACGGCCACCCCCACGACGTGCCGCGCCCCTTCCTGGTGCTGGCCACCCAGAACCCCATCGAGATGGACGGCACCTACCGGCTCCCGGAGGCCCAGCTGGACCGGTTTCTCGTCCGGCTCACCATGGGCTACCCCGACCAGCACCACCGAGGCGGACATCCTGGCGGCCGACGGCTCCGAGCCGGCCCTGTCGGCACTGCGGCCCGTGGTCAGCGCCGCCGACGTCGCAGCGCATGATCTCAGTCGTGCTCGCGGACCCGGGTGGCCCCGGTGCTCCGGGACTACGTGGTGGCGCTTGACGAGCGCCACCCGCCAGCTGCCCGACGTCCGGCTGGGCGCCAGTCCCCGGGCCAGCCTGTCGCTCATGCGGGCCGCCCGGGCCCGGGCCACCCTGGCGGGCCGGGCCTACGCCACCGCCGACGACGTCAAGGCCCTGGCCCACGCCGTGCTCGGCCACCGCCTGCTGCTGTCCTCGCAGGCCGCGCTGAGCAACGCCACCACCGATCGTCTGATCGACGACGTGGTCCGGGCCGTGCGGGTGCCGACGACCGCATGAGGCTGACCCCTTCGGGGTGGGGCGCCCTGGCTGCCGGCGCCGGCCTGTACGCCACCGGGGTGGCGCTGGGTCTGCCGGAGCTGACGGTCGCGGGCGCCGCCCTCCTGCTGCTCCTGGTCGCCGCCGTCGGCCTGGGTGCTGCGGCCTCCGAGCCTGGCGGTATCGCGCCAGCTGGAGCCGGTTCGGGTGCGGCGCGGCAGCCCGGCGCTCGGGCTCGTCAGCATCGCCAACACCGGCCGCCGGCGGGCGCCCCGGCTGATCGTGGAGGACCGCGCCGGCGACCGGGTCGTCACCCTCGACGTGCCGCCGCTGCATCCCGGGGATGGACTTCACGTCGACCTACCGCCTGCCGACCGACCGCCGCGGGCGTGTTCGACGTGGGGCCGCTGGTGCTGGCCCAGACCGACCCCTTCGGCCTGCTGGCCCGCCGGCGACCCTTCGGGGAGGCGGCCCGGCTGTGGGTTCACCCGCAAAGCCATCCGGTGCCGGCCGCCAGATCGGGCTCGACCATCGAGATGGACGGCCCGATGGACGACACCGCTCCTGAGGGCACCATCGCCTTTCAGGGCCTGCGCCCCTACGTCGTCGGGGACGACCTGCGCATGGTGCACTGGCGCACCACGGCCCGGACCGGGACCCTCATGGTCAAAAAGCACGTCGACACCAACCGCCCCCAGGTGGTGGTCCTCCTCGACGACCGGCGGGCCAGCTATCCCGGCTGACCACTGCTTCGAGGAGGCGGTCGAGGTGGCCGCCTCGTTGCTGGAGCAGGCGGTGCGCTCGGGCGCTCCGACCCGCCTGGACACCGTCAGCGGCTCGGTCACCGGCTTCGTGCCGACCGGCGCCCGGGACGTTCTCGACGTGCTGGCCGGGCTTGAGCTGCGGGATGCCGGCGACCTGGCCCGCGCTGTCCTGTTGCTGGAGGTGGAGTCCGGAGGGAGCGCAGCCGTGCTCGTGACCGGTGACCGTCTCGACGACGACCCGGCCAGCCTCGACCGCCTGGCCGGTCGTTACCGCCGGGTCAGCGCCCTGCTGGTGGGAGCCGGAGCGCCCTCGGCCCGCCAGCTGGGCCGGCTTCAGGTGTGTCGGGCCGAGGGAGCCCCGGCCGTGCTGGCGCTGTGGCAGGCCGGGGGGCGTGGGTGAGCGCGCCGGGCGCGGCTGCGGGCGGGGTCGTGGGTGCGGGCGGGGTCGCGGGTGCGGGCCGGCTCGTGGGTGCGGGCGGGGTCGGGGGCCCGCCTTGATTGCCGGCATCGCCTTCCCACCGCTCGGCTCGTCGTGGCGCCGCTACGTCCCGGCCCTTCCCGCCGCCCTCGCCGTGGCCGCGGCAGGGGGCGCGTTCCAGCGGGTATTCGGATTGGGCCACGTGGTAGCCCCGTTAGTCGTGGCGGCGGTACTGGGCGCCGGCGGGGGCGTGATCGGGCGCCAGATGCTCGACGCCTTCCCGGCCTCCGGGGGGATTGCCGGCCCGGCCTCCGGGGGGATTGCCGGCCCGGCCTCCGGGGGGATTGCCGGCCCGGCCTCCGGGGGGATTGCCGGCCCGGCCCCACCGGAGCGGCCGTCGTCCTTCGCACCCCTGCTCGCGGCCTTGGCCGTGGTGGCCGCCACCTTCCTCTCGGTCGTCTTCGCGGCCGCAGTCTTGAGCACGCCCGGTCCGGGCGGCCTCGGGGCGGCCATCTCACGGGGGGTCGGGAGTCTGTTTGGCGGCTGGAGCCGCATTCTCACTACCAGCGTCCCGGTGCCCCCGACCCCGGACCGGCTGCCGTTGATGGCCGGTTTGGTGACCATCGGGGTGGCCTGGGCCGTCCTGGCCGCCAGCCGTCCCCGGCCCGGGGTTGACGCCCTCCTGCCCGCCGGGCTGGTGCTGCTGGCCGGCCTTCTCCTCGGCGTCCACGGACCCGGCTCGCTCGCCGCCGTGGCCGGCCCCCCACTGGCGTTCGCCGCCGTCTATCTCCTGGTGGTGTCCCGGCCCGCCGGCGAAGGGGTGGTGTGGGTGCCGCCGGGCCGGACCGGGGCCGCCATTCTGACGGGCGGGGTGGTGCTGGCGATCTCCTTGGCGGTCGGCGCCCATCTCCCGTTGGCCACCCTGCGCCAGCCGGCGGATCTCCGGAGCGCCCTCACGCCACCCGTCGACCTGAGCAGCACACCGAACCCGCTCGACCAGCTTCCGGCCTGGCAGCGGGAGAACCGGACCGTCATGTTCACGGCCACCGTCGATCCGGCCTGGTTACACGCTCCGGCCGATTGGCGGCTCGTCAGCCTCGACGTCTATGACGGCACCGGTTGGAGCAGCGACGCGGCCGCGACCAAGGCGGGCAACGTGCTGGCCCTCCCGCCCGGCGTGTCAGCCGGGCTGCTCGGCCCGGCGGTCCACGTCGTGGTGCACATGCAAGCCCTGACCGGCCGTGGATTCCGACCGCCGGGGTGCCGACGAACGTCGCGCCTGCCGACCTAGATTTCGACCCGGCGTCCTCGGACCTGGTGCGCTCGGCCGGCCTCAACCGACACCGTCGCGGTCAGCGGCCGGCTCCCCCAACCGACCCGAAGCGGCGCTCGACGCAGCCAGCATCGGGAGCGCGGCGTCGGTGGTCGCCCTGACCGCCGTGCCTGCATGTTTCCCGGCCGCCGCTGCGGGCGCTGGCCAGCCGGGTCACCGCCGGCCTTGAACGTCCCGACCAGCAGGCCGTGGCGGTCGAGCAGGCCCTGGCCGCGCACGGGCGGGTTCCGGCTCGACCCGTCGGCCACGCCGGGCTCGAGCTGCGCCCGCCTGTCCGCCTTCGCCTCGACCCGGTCAGGCACCGAGGAGCAGTACGCCACCGCCTTCGCCCTGATGGTGCGCAGCGTCGGGCTTCCGAGCCGTCTCGCGGTCGGCTTCACGCCCGGCGCCATCGACGCGGCTCACCGGCAGACGGCTGTCAGCGGGTCCGATGCCACGGTCTGGCCGGAGGTCGAGCTGGGCCGGCTGGGCTGGGTGGCCTTTGACTCCCGTCGCCGTCCTCCAGCGGTCGGGGCGCCGGCCCGGGCGCCGGCGCGGCCACCACGGTTCCGGTCGCCCAGCAAGGCCTCAACCAGGTCCGTCAAACCGTGGCGGCCAGCCAGTCGGCTACGTCGATTCCGGGGTCGCAATCCAATCGGTCCGGACCCGCCCTGACGTCGCGGCACGCGGCCGGGGGCGGGCTGCCCTGGGTGCTGGTGGTACTGATCGTCGTGGTGGCCGCGGCCGTCCTGGCGGTGGCGGCCGGCGCCGTGGTCGCCGGCGGCACCGGCGGGCTGTTCGTCGGGCCGCGCCCGATCCCGGGAAAAGGGTGCTCGGGGCGTGGCGCGAGCTCCTCGATTCGCTGCGTCGTATCGGGTACCGGTGACGCAGCCTCACGCCCATCGAGGTTTCCGCCGTCACGACCGAGCTGGCGCCCGCCGCCGGGGAGGCAACCCGGCAGCTGGCGGAGCTCGTCGATCAGGCCGTGTACGCCGGCGTCGCCGACGACGACTTCGGCGACCCGGGCGTGGGCGTGCAGCGACGTGGCGGTGCAGGCCCTGGCCCAGGCCGCTGCCGGCCGGGCAGCCGTCTTCGGCGACTGCTCGGTCGACTCGCAGCCGCTGGGGCGCCGTTAGGGCTTGTCCGCCAGACCGTTCAGACCGTGCCGCCCCGAACGCACACCGGCGGGGCGTTGGCGACCTGGCCGCCCACCCCGTAGACGGCGCCCACCACGAAGCAATAGCCCCTGGTGGGGTTGAGGCCGGCCACGACGGTCTGCGTGTGGCTGGTGGCGGTCCGGACCGAGCCGTCGGAGACCTTCACCACAAAGGGGTAACGGCCATTGCTCGGATCCACCCAGTGGATCGTCACCGTGGTGGGCTGTTCGTTGATGATCTCGACCTGGCGGGGTGCCAGCTGGGCGGCCAGGGCCGTGCGATGGCGGCTGCAGCCGGGGCGTATTCGGGCTGACCCTCGGTCCTGACGAACCGGAGGCGATGACCACCCCGATCACGACCCCGATCACCGCCAGCCCGCCGGCGGCCGCCAGCCACCACCATCGCCGGCGGATCGGGGCCGGCGCAGGCGGCTCGGGCTCCGGTGTGGAGGTGCGCCTGGACCAGCTGCGGGTCTCCTCGCCGGCGAGGACCACTGGCGGCAGAGACTGGTCACCGGTCGGGTGTGGAGTCAGCGCCCCGGCCTGGTCGCCGGCGGGGCGTGGAGTCGCCGTCGGGGCCTGGTCGCCGGCTGGGCGTGGAGCCGCCGCCGGCTCCAGCCGACCCTCGGTCCGGTGGGTCCCGATTCGCCCCCGCAGTCCGGGTGTCGTCACCTCACCGGCCGGCGCGGCGGTCGGGGACGTGGCCGCCTCCCGGGCGTCGGGGACCTCCTCGACGGGCAGGGTCGTGACCGGCCAGCCCGGCGTCCTGCTCGACGGTCTGCAAAGCGCCGCCCCAGATCGGCCGCAGTGGGCCAGCGCTCGTCCGGGGCCTTCGCCATCGCCCGGGCCAACGCCCGCTGAAGGTCCTGCGGGAACATCGCCGCGGGGAATGACCGGGACGGGATCGCTGAGCACCCTGAGCATGCCGGCCAGCATCGCCCTCACCCTCCGGACCGGCGAAAGGCGGCTCGCCCGGCCAGCAGGGTATGCAGGGTCGACGCCAGCGACCATTGATCGGCGGGCGGCCCAACCGGACGGGATTCGAGCACCTCGGGTGCGGCATGCACCGGTGTCAGCGCCTGGGTGGTTCCCGTCGTCTCGCCCATCACCACCGCCACTCCGAAATCCGAGAGGGCGGGCTCGCCGAAGCGGGTGACGAGGATGTTGGCCGGCTTCACATCCCGATGAACGATGCCCTCCTGCGCCGCCAGCTCCAGCACCCCGCACATCTTCACCCCGATGCTGACAACGTCCCTGACCGGCAACACTCCTTCGGCCCCCAGGCGGTCGGCGAGCGAACCGCCCGGGCAGTACTCCATCTGCACGTAGCCCCGACCGTCAGCGAGGAAACCGCTGGCGAACACGGTGACCACGTTGGGGTGGCCGGTCAATCGGCCGGCCAGGGCCAGCTCGCGCTCGGAACCGCCGGCGGGCCCGCTCGTCGCCAAGCGGGAGCGTCAGGATCTTGACGGCGACGACCCGGTCAAAGGCCTGCTGACGGGCGCGGTACACCACGCTGGAGCCGCCCGAGGCGATCGGCACCGCCTCGCTGCAACCGATAGCGAGCAGCGCATCGCCCGGCCCGTCGCGCCGCCTTCCCGGCATGAGGTCATCATGCCTCAGGTCTCGTGTCGCGGATGGGGCGGATCTCGGGCCCGGGCTGCCGGCGCCTGCGCCTCGGCCGCCCGCCGGCCGGCGCCCCTTGCTGGTCGCGCCTCCAGCCACGCCTCCAGTCCCGCCCGCGGGGATAGTTGCGCGGCGTACTGTGTTGCGCGGCCCCCTTCAACAGGGGAGGTTTTGCAGCAGGGAAGGCCGGCCCGGGCCGGTTAGGGCCCATTTTGCAACAGGAAAGGGGTTCGACCCCGGTGAGGGCGGGTGTGGCCATTGTCAGCCGTCGGGCCTCCGGTGTGGCCCGCGGAGATAGTTGCGCGGCGTACTGTGTTGCGCGGCCCCCTTCAACAGGGCAGGTTTTGCAGTAGGGAAGGCCGGCCCAGGCCGGTTAGGGCACATTCTGCAACAGGAAACGCAGGCCCGGATCGTCGAACCTCCTTCGGGTGGTGCGACGGGCGACTGGCCGTTTGTCCTGCCAACGATCATCGCAGTCGAAAGCGCGACCAGTGCGGTCGCAATAACCAGCCCTCGCAGCCTGAAAGTGGCTTAGGTCCCATCTTGTGGCCCAACGGCTGTGCACAGGGCGGTGAGGGCGACCGCGGTGCCGACCGCCCGGCCTCCGGTGCCGCCACGTGCTCCCGCTCACCGAGAAAGGACGAGGTGATCATCGTTGCGCACGGCTGGACGGATCTGGGCGACAAAGCGGTCCGTACGGTGCGTTGACCACATGCAGGTCCACGTTCGGACGTCCACTGCTCACCTGATCGAATGAAACGCCGCCGAAGGGGTGGGTGACACCCCGGCCGTCTTTGACGAAGGGAGTCGGAGCCTTCACAATGGGACGACCAACCCGGTATCACATCAAACGGAAATTGATCAGGGGTTGAATATTGTCCGGGCGCCAGATGGCATTGAAACCGGGGATCCCGCTGCAGCCGGGGACGGCCCGATCTTGGGCCGTATTTTCGATTCGACCCGCGGTGATCCAGTTGTGTCGTTGCGATGGAGATTGAGCCCGCACGACGCGGCCTGGAGGTTGAGTCACCCGCCGAGATGACCATCCTACAAATCGATTATCACTGGCGGCTGAACACTGCAGGTGCCGCAAGGACTCTACGTCGGGAGGGAACGTAAAGGAGGTACGACAGCGCGGGACGACGGCCGGAGAGGAGGACCAGGGATAACGACGAGAGACGAACTGGCGCAACGTCCTCCCGACTCGGCCAGTGGGGCGGGCTACACTGCCCGGCGACAAAGGAGGGCATGGGTCTTGGGCGACGGGTCAGCCGTAGAAGTCGGGCCGTGAGGCAGCGCCGGATCGGCAGCCTCGGTGTCTCCGTTGTCGGGCTCGGGGGAAATAACTTCGGTACCGATTTCTTTGGGGCGAGATGCGACCAGGCCGAGGTGTCCCGGATTGTCAACGCGGCACTCGACGCCGGCGTCAACCTCATCGACACCGCTGAGGAGTACAGCATCACATCGGCGATCGGTGAGGGGCACTCCGAGGAGCTCATCGGCGTGGCGGTGCGTCACCGGCGCGACGAAGCGGTCATTGCGACCAAGTTTCTCAACACCAGTGATGACAACCCGGAGGAGCGGGGCGCGTCGCGGATCGTCGCCGCGGCTGAGGCGAGCCTGCGCCGCCTCGGAACGGACCGCATCGATCTGTACCAGCAACATCAGCCCGACCCGACCACGCCCGTCGAGGAGATCCTCGCCGCGCTGGACTCCCTGGTGCAGGCCGGAAAGGTGCGCGAGGTCGGATGCTGCAACTTCACTGGCGAGATGATCGACGCCTTCCGCGCCACCAGCGACCGTTTGGCGAGACCGACGTATCGCAGTTGCCAGGTGCAATACAGCCTCCTCGAGCACCCGCCGCCTGACGTCCTCGACGCCATCGCCCAGACGGGGATGTCGCTCCTGGCCTATTTCCCTTTAGCCAGCGGGCTGCTGACCGGCAAGTACCGGCGGGGCGAGCCCCCGCCGCCCGACTCCCGCCTCGGTGCCGATGGCCTGGTCAGCGGGATGCTGCGGGACGGCCTGATGGCGCGGCGCCCACCGTTTTCTCCCGAGCGCCTCGCCACCGTCGAAGCGCTTTCCGAATTCGCCGCCGAGCGAGGCCGCTCCCTGCTGGAACTCGCCGTGTCCTGGCTGGTGTCACAGCCCATCGTGACTGCCGTGCTCACCGGAGCGACAACGGCCGAGCAGGTTGCCGCCAACGCTGGTGCAGCCGAGTGGGAGCTCACCGAGGAGGAATTCCGCCTGGTGGACGGCATCCTGATCCGGGAGGGCGCGCCCCGAGGGCTGTGATTTCGGGTTCGGGTCCATCGTCGGCTTCCTATGCGGGTCCCGGTCCAGCGAAGTTCAGCCGGTATCCTTCGCCGGGGTGCGTGTCGGTGCCCAGGTTCGCCAGGTCGGGGGGTTTCTTGCCGCCCTGAGGCGGGCGAATGAGATGGGCGCCGAGGTCGTGCAGCTCTTTGCCCAGAGCAACCGGCAGTGGCGCATGCCCGAGCGCGACACCGACGTCTTCGTTCTTTACCGGAAGGCGTTCGACGCCAGCCCGGTCGTCTCGGCGACAGTCTGCCACGCCCCCTACCTCATCAATGTGATCAGTCCAGATGCGACCACTCGATCCCGGTCCCGGGCCGCCCAGGTTGCCAACCTGCGCGCTTCCACCGCCCTCGGAGCTTTCGGTCTGGTGCTGCATCCCGGGAGCCATCGAGGCGTCGGGGCTACCAGCGCCGTGGCGCGGATCGGGCGGGCGGTGATCGAAGCGCTGGACGAAGCGGAAAGCCTCGACGGGTCGACCTGCGGCCTGCTGTTCGAGAACACGGCCGGATCGGGTGGGACGGTCGGCCGCAGTGTTGGCGAGCTGGCCGCCCTGATCGAGGCCACTACCGGGGACGGCAGGATTGGAGTCTGCATTGACACCCAGCACCTCTGGGCCGCCGGCGTGTCCTTCGCCACCGTCGCCGAGGCCGACGCCCTCCTTGAGACGTTCGACGACCAGGTCGGCCTGGACCGGCTCCGGTGCCTTCATCTGAACGACTCCAAGGTGCCATTTGGTGCCCAACGAGATCGCCACCAGAACCTGGGTGAAGGCATGATTGGTAATCGCCCGTTCCGTGCCCTGCTGGGGCACCCCGCCCTACAGGATCTCCCGGCTGTCCTCGAGGTCCCTGGCGCCGGCGAGGGGCCGCGGCGGGTGGATCTGGAGCGAGCCCGGGACCTGGTCCGCGCCGGTATTACCGCCCGCCGCCGCCGCCGGCGTCGTCGTTGACCAGTGGGTGCGCCGCCCCTGGCCGGAAGTTTTGCCCCTTGCGATGTACCGCCATGTACGAGTAGGACTTGTGGTGAAGGGGTGGACGGGGGTCCGCCCGGGAAGGCGGACCGGTGAAGGTCTTGCGTGTGTTTCCAGCCGCGGCAATGGTGTTTTTTGCCCTGGTCGCAATAGCGGGCACCGCGGGTGCACAACCCGCCGCTCGTCCCAGCCCATTCGTTTGTACCGGTGGCAACATCCCGGCCGGGACTTACAGCTCGGTCGTGGTCAAGGGTGTCTGCGCCATGGCCTCGGGTACCGTCGTGGTCCAGCATGACGTGATTGTCGGTCCCAAGGCCCTGCTCGACGCCGTAACTCCCGGCGACCCGCCGGGACCGGGCGCCCAGTTGCCGGCAACCGTTCTGGTGGGAGGCAATGTCACGGTCGGCGCCGGCGCGGTGCTCCTGCTGGGGTGCTCGCCAGACCAGGGCTGTAACGGAGGGGTCAACTACGACCGCGTCCGCGGGCAACCTGACCGGCGTCGGCGATCTCGGTATTGTGGTCCATTCCGCGACCATTGGGGGCAACGTGTCGCTGCTGGGTGGTGGCGGTGGGGTCGCCGGCGGTCCGGGCTCGAACGGCTGCTTCCTACCCACCAACCCGATCCCGGCGCCCTGGTCGTTAGACTCGGGCCTCGCCGGCACGCCGGTCTTTAGTGATTTCGAGGACTCCACGATTGGTGGGAGCTACACGGTCGCCGGACTCCGTACTTGCTGGTTGGGGACGTTTCGGACCCACGTGGGGGGTAGCACCGTGTGGGTTGGCAATCGCACCAGCGATGCCGACGGGAACGAACTCTCCACGAACAGCACCGCCGGCAGCATGATCTGCCTGTCCAACCTCCCGGCCGTGCAGTTTGGCGACTCCGGTGGCTCCCCCAACATTGTGGGGAGCCAGGCCAGGGGGCAGTGCGGCTTCAACGTCGTGCTCCCCAAGACCCCGTCCGAGGGGTCGACTCCTGTGACCCAGACGCATATCGCCGTGCCCGCCTCGAGTTTGAGCACGTTCGTGGGTGTGCACACCGAGATCAAGACCGTTGGTTCGACATCAGTTACCACCATCTCGGGCGACACGCTGACGGTCGCTATGAATAACGCGGTTCTGGCCGGCCGTGGCCTCACCGGCCCGGTCAGGGTTAACCCGAAGGCTCCCGCCGGCTCCTCCGGCGAGACGTTGTTGAAGACGACACACCCTGATGGCACCGCGGCGTTTACCGCCCTGGACGTGTGCGCCTGCAAGTTCCAGGGTCGCAGTGGCCAGGTGACCATCCAGGCCACCGGCACCATCGGCGCCCGGGGGTTCACCCAGGGGACGTTCGTGATCAGGTACGCCGAGGGTGGACTGGCCCGACTGGCCGGTTGGGGGACCTTCACGAGTGCCCACCAGCCGCGGGGAAGCCTGCTCGTGATCGAGCATCTCGCCATCAGCTGACCCGTCAACCGGCAGCTGACCGTCAACCGGCAGCTGACCGTCAATAGGCAGCAGACCGTCACCCGGCGGCTGGGGGCGCGACCACGGTTCGCCTCAAACGGTCTCGGGGCGGGCAAACGGCGACCCGGCCGCCACCCACGCAGGACCTCACAGTGCCACCGGTGCCCCCAGGATCCTCCCGGATCCCGGGGGCACCTCGATTGTGCACCCGGGGCTCGTATCGGTTCGGCTCGGCTCGGCTCAGCCGACGCCGACCCCGACGCCAAGCTCCGTTGGCGGAGGACGACCGGATGGCCCGGCTTCCACCATTCTCTGAGGCCTCCTTGACGACGCAAGTTAGGTATCCCTAATATACCGGCTTGTGTCGTGGTCGGACGCCCTTCCGAACCTGCTGATCGGGCTGAGGGAGGGGCTGGAGGCCGGTCTGGTGGTCAGCATCCTGCTGGCGGCGCTGCGCAAGACCGCCCCCGGCGGGGAGCGGCTGTCGTCCGCCCCGATCTGGCTGGGCGTGCTGGCGGCGGTGAGCGTGGCGGCCAGCTTTGCGGCGGTGCTCAGTTACTCGACGAGCGTGCTGTCCTCACGGGCCCAGGAGGCGGTCGGGGGGTTCCTGAGCGTCCTGGCCGTGGGCCTCGTGACGGCCATGGTCTTCTGGATGCGCCGCACCGCGGCCGGAATGTCCGGTCGCTTGCGGGGCGAAGTGGAGCGCGCGGTCATGATCGGCGCCGGCGCCCTGGCGGTTACCACCTTCCTGGCGGTCGGCCGGGAGGGGCTCGAAACCACCCTCTTCCTGTGGACCGCCGTCAGGGCGACCGGTCACACCCTGTCCCCGCTGATTGGAGCGGGGCTCGGCCTGGCCCTGGCCGTGGTGCTGTGCTCGCTTCTCTTCCGCCGGGCCATACGCCTCGACCTGGGCAAATTCTTCGGCTCCACCGCCATCGCCCTGATCGTTATCGCGGCTGGCATCCTCGCCTACGGGCTGGGTGAGCTCCAGGACGCCGGGCTGCTGCCAGGGGTCCGGTGGGTGGCGTTTGACCTCACCAGCCGCGTCGATCCGGGTTCGTGGTGGGTGTCGCTCATTTCCGGGACGACCGAACTCACCCCGAAGATGACCGTTCTGCAGGTCGTGGCCTGGGCCGCCTATCTGCTGGCCGTCATCCCGGCCTTCTGGCGCGTCGGCGTGGCGCAGACGGCCTCAATTGTCCCGGCCCCCGCCCCTACCCCCAGCGCCGAACGACGATCCGATCGGTGGGTGGGTACGGCTGGCCGCCGCCCATGGGCCACCGCCGGCGTCCTGGCGGTCGTTCCCGCTGCCGCGGCCGGGGTGGCCATCGGTGTGCTGCCGTCCGTGGCTGCGCACGCCACCTCGGTTACCGTCAGCTCCCTTCGGTGCGCGCCGGAATGGACTTCAGGCCACACCGGGACCAGCACCTTTGAGGTCGGCAACAAGTCCGGTCGGGCCGCGGAGATCAACCTGGATGATGCCTCTGGGGCTGTGGTCGCGGAGATCGAGACCCTCGGCCCGGGCACCACCGCAGCCGTCACGGCCACCCTCGGGCCGGGCAGCTACACCTTCAGTTGCCTGCTCTCCGGTGTTGGCTCACTGTCCTCCGCTCCAGTCCAGATCAGCGGCCATACCAACGAGACCGTCACCGCCGCCGTGGTCCCGGTCACCGCGGCCGAGCTCACCGGACCCAACCGCGCCTACCAGGCCTGGGCCGCCTCCCACCTGGCCACCCTGGCGACGCAGGTGGCCAAAATCGGGGCCGATCTACGAGCCTGGGACTCGACCACGGCCAAATCGGATTGGTTGGCCGCCCAGATGACCTGGGAGGAAGTCGGTGCGTCCTACGACAGCTTCGGCGAGATTGGAGAAGCGGTGGATGCGCTTCCCGACGGACTCCAGGGGGGAGTCGGGGATCCTGACTTCACCGGGCTGCACCGCCTGGAGTACGGACTGTGGCACGGCCAGTCACCGGCGGTCCTCCTGCCCGTGGTTGGCCAGCTGGAAGACGAGATCGCCGTTTTGCGGGCCAACCTCGCCTCTGACGGCGTCGCCGGCGACCCCACCAACCTGCCGGTGCGCGCCCATGAGATCCTCGAAGACGCTCTGCGCGATCATCTGTCCGGCCTCGACGATGAAGGAGCCGGCGCGGCCTACGCCGAGACCTACGCCGACCTGCAGGCCACCCGGAGCGTGCTGGGCGATCTCGCCTCGCTGATCGGCGCTCGCGCCCCCGCGGTTCTGCCGGAAGCTGAGGCGCAGATGGACGTCCTGCAACGAGCCCTGATGTCCTCCCAGACGGGAGGTCGGTGGCAACCGCCGCAACGTACCCCGCTCGCCCAGCGAGAACAGGTCGACTCGGCGATCGGCGCATTGCTGGAAACGCTCTCTGCGGTCCCCGACCTGCTCGAGATCCCGCCCACGCCCTGACCGTCTCCGAAACCGCCTCGCCAGAGGAGGAGCCCGCTCTGTGAACATCTCCCGCCGGACTTTCCTCAAAGGAGCGACGGCTGGCGCGGCCGCATCCGCCCTCACCGGGGGGCTGCTCATCGGGGGGGCTGACGCCGACGCCCAGGCCGAACGCGCCCCACGGTCGGCTGCCGACCACTACCCGTTCCACTCCGATTACCAGGCCGGGATCCTCACCCCCGCGCCGGCCGCCAAGCAGCCCGCCGCCTGCTTCGCGGCGTTCGATGCCACGGCCACCAACCGGGCGGAGCTGGCCGATCTCTTTCAGACCCTTACCGGCCGGGCCCGCTTCCTCGCCTCCGGTGGTACGCCGCCCGACCTCGGCATCGCCCAGCCCCCCTCCGACAGCGACGTCCTCGGACCGGACCTTCCGGCCGACGGTCTCACCCTGACTGTGTCGGTCGGTTCCAGCCTCTTCGACGATCGCTACGACCTCGCCGGCTTCAAACCGAAGAATCTCACCCCCATTCGAACATTCCCCAACGACACCCCCGACCCGGCCTGGCTGCACGGCGACGTGCTCGTGCAGCTTTGCGCAAACCACCCCGACACGGTCCACCACACCATTCGCGACATCACTCGTCACACCCGCGGGGCCCTGCAGCCGCGCTGGAAGATCGAGGGATACAACTCACCGCCTCGCCCCTCGGGCAGTTCCCGAAACCTGCTGGGCTTCAAAGACGGCACCGCCAACCCGAGCGGAGCTCCGGCCCAAAATCTGGTCTGGGTGGACGACCCCTCCGAGCCCGGCTGGGCCCAGGGTGGGTCCTATCAGGTGGTACGAATCATCCGCATGCTGGTCGAGTTCTGGGATCGGGTGTCGATCAACGAACAGGAGAACATGTTTGGACGCCGCCGCGACACCGGTGCCCCCCTCGATGGCAACAATGAGTTCGACACCCCTGACTACACCTCTGACCCCGACGGCAAGATCATTCCCCTCGACGCCCACATTCGCCTCGCCAACCCTCGCACCCCGAGCACCGCCAACCAGCGCATCCTGAGGCGCTCCTACAACTACGACCTGGGCGTCGATCAAAATGGGAACATCTCCGCAGGCCATATCTTCGTCTGCTACCAGCAGGATATTCGCCGCCAGTTCGAGACCGTCCAGACCCGTCTGATCAACGAGCCGCTTATCGACTACGTGCAGCCCTTCGGCGGCGGTTATTTCTTCGCCTTGCCAGGTGTCCGGAACACCGACGATTGGTACGGGCGCGGCCTCCTCAGCTGAAATACTCTCCCGGTATCGGGGTCGTGATGATGCCCGTGACCACGACCGTCACTTTTCGCCCGTTCCCCCGGGAGTATGCGATGCTGGCGTCGCTATGAGTGCTACCCGTGCCGGTGAGGCGCCCGCTTCTGGGGAGACGAGGCGGTGACGAGTGGACCGTTCCCTTGCACGATCAGTCAGGCGCAGCTAGGCGAAGGACTGCGATGGGATGCCGGGCGCAGTGAATTGTTGGCCGTGGATATCCTGGCCGGGAGGGTGTACCGCGGCCGGGTCGCCGACGACGGTTCCCTGAGCCTGGTGACTCATTACCAGACGCCCGGCACGGTCGGTGCCATCGCACCGGTGGAGGGCGACGACGGCTGGATACTGGCTGCCGGCCGCGGCTTTGTCCATCTGTCCCCCGATGGTGCCCAGCGCCTGATCATGGAGGTGTCCCCGGTCGGAACCCGGATGAACGACGGCGCGCCCGATCCCCAGGGCCGTTTATGGGCGGGCACGCTCGCCGATGACTTCCACCCGGGGGGCGGGGCGCTTTACCGCCTCGATCGGCACGGCGGCGTGGAGTTGATGCTGGGGGACCTGACCATCTCCAACGGGCTGGGCTGGAGCCCCGACGGCGACACCATGTATCTGGCCGATAGCGGTCCCGGGGTCGTGTATGCGTTCAGGTTCCACGCCGAGGAAGGCACCATCTCAGATGGCCGGCAACTCATCACCCTGGGCGAGGGCAACGGGGTTCCGGATGGCCTGACCGTCGACGCCGACGGCGATATCTGGGTGGCGCTCTACGGTGCCGGAAAGATCCATCGGTACTCCCCCGATGGCGGGCTCCGCGAGGCGCTGTCGTTGCCAGCCCAGCAATGTACCTCGTGCGCCTTCGCCGGGACGAAGCTCAACCGGCTCTATGTCACCACCGCGACGGAAGGCTGGAGCGAAGAGGAGCGTCGCGCCCAGCCGACCGCCGGACTCGTCTATCGGTTCGACACCGATGCGACGGGGCGGCCGGCCGCTCCCTTCCGGCCTGATTCAGGCTGGTGGGCGGGACTGATCTCAGAACCCTGACCCGGTGGCGCCTCACGCCGGGTTGACCACGACCATGGGACCTTCTCCCTGTAGCCAGGGAAAAGAGCCGGCCCCCGACCGGTCGGGCGGCCGCGTCGTTTGCTACCTGTACCGTCAGGGCAAAAAGTTCTCGGCGTCGACGCGGGGGCGCCCGGACGACCACCAATACCGCCCGTCGAGTAGACGTTTGAACCCGTCCGGGTGTGGATCCGATAGAGGTCGCCCACTGTCTTCCATAAGGCCAACCGGCAACCCGGGTAGTCTGCCCGGATGAAGGGTGAACGGCCGTCATGGCAGCGGCGTCTCGCCGCGCTGCTGGCCCTGGTCGGTTTGGTCGGGGCGTTGCTGGCGGTGGGTTTCGCGGTCGTCCGGGGCGACGCCTGGCGACTGCCGTTGGTGCTCCTGGCCACGGCCGTGGCCGTCGTCGGTCTGTGGTTCGGGTTGTCGCGGCGGGGCGCGGCCAGCCTGGTCGGTCTGGCGTTCGCCGGTGCCGGGCTCGTGCTGCTGGTGTTGGTCATCATCCTGGCCGACTACCGCGGCATCCCGTTTGTGGTGGCCCTGGCGCTGATCTTGCTCTCGGCCGCGGCCGCCCGGTATGCGCTCGGGCGCGATCAGGGAAGCCCGCTGGGAGCCAGCAGCGTGGTGGTGCCTCGGGCTCAACGTCCCGTCCTGATCATGAACCCGAAATCGGGAGGCGGCAAAGCGGAGAAGTTCCGGCTCGAGGACGAGTGCAGGGATCGGGGGATCGTACCCATCGTGCTCCGGCCCGGTGACGACCTGCTGGACCTGGCCCGTGATGCCATTGCCGGGGGCGCGGATGTGATCGGTATGGCCGGGGGCGACGGCTCGCAAGCACTGGTGGCGACAGTGGCGGCCGCTCACGACATCCCGCACGTATGCGTGCCCGCCGGCACCCGCAACCATTTCGCTCTTGATCTCGGCCTCGACCGTGAGGACGTGGTGGGTGCCCTGGACGCTTTCACCGACGGGGTGGAGCGTCGCGTCGACCTGGCTGCGGTCAATGGCAGGGTGTTCGTCAACAACGCCTCGATGGGGCTCTACGCCAAGATCGTCCAATCACCTGGATATCGGGAGGCGAAACTCAAGACCGCCGCGGACACGCTCCCCGATCTGATCGGTCCCGATGCGACCCCATTCGACTTGCAGTTTGAGGGACCAGACGGAGCAGTCATTCCTACTGCTCATTTGCTCCTGGTGTCAAACAACCCGTACCAGCTCGATCACCTGGCCGGGCGGGGGACGCGCCAGCGGATGGACCTCGGCACCCTGGGCGTGGTGGCGGCCCGGATCGCAGGCTCCAGAGAGGCCGTTGCCTTCGTGGGCCTGGAGGCGGCAGGTCGTATCCGCAGCTTTCCGGGGTGGCTGGAATGGAACACTCCGGAGTTTCAGGTTGATTCAGCATCGCCGGTGGAGATCGGAATCGACGGTGAAGCGATGGTGATGGACCCGCCCCTGGTCTTCGAATCGCGCCCGGCGGCCTTGCGGGTGCGGATCCCACGGCACGCCCGTGGCCTGGCTCCCGCGGCTCTGGCGGTCCGGCTGACGGGCTCTACGATCGGCGCCCTGGGCCTGACGGCGATGGGTCGTTCACCGCACAGGACGTAACTACACCCAGCCTGACCCGGGTGACGTCGGCCTAACTCCCTCCCGCCTGATCGTGACGGCGCTCAGCGGCTTGCCCTACTCCAGGAGGTCCACGTGAATGCTGGTGGCTACGTTCGGGACAGGACAGGTGCGGTGGTCCGGGTTCTGGTTCTTTGTGCCCGCCCTGTCCTGACGGGACGGCGCCTGCGCTGCTCACCGGACGGAGGACCGGAATGATCGTTTCCTGGATTCCTGGCGTGTCGATGCTCCGCTCGTATCAAACGCGCTGGCTCTCCAGGGACCTGGTGGCAGGTCTGATCCTGACCGCCCTGCTGGTCCCCCAGGGCATGGCCTACGCCGAGCTGGCCGGGCTTCCTCCGATCACCGGGCTCTACACCTCCATTCTCTGCCTGGTGGGCTATGCCCTTTTCGGTCCATCCAGGATCCTGGTGCTGGGACCGGATTCGTCCCTGGGGCCCATGATCGCCGCCACCATCCTGCCCCTGGTGGGCGCCCATGGGGACCCGGCTCGAGCCGTCGCCCTGGCCTCGATGCTCGGGTTGCTGGTTGGCGGCATCACCACCCTGGCCGGGGTCCTCCGCCTCGGTTTCGTGGCCGATCTGCTGTCGAAGCCCACCATGATCGGCTACATGAACGGTCTGGCGTTGACGATTCTGGTCGGCCAGCTGCCGAAGCTCTTCGGCTTCTCCGTCAAAGGCGATAGCTTCATCGCCGAGTTGCGGGGGTTCATCAAGGGTGTCAGCCACGGAGACACCGTCTCCGCGGCCCTCGTCATCGGGCTGTTCGGGCTGGCCGTGATTCTGGTGGCTCAGCGCTGGATACCAAGGGTCCCGGGCGTGCTCGCCGCGGTGGTGCTTTCGATCATTGCGGCCAACATTTTCAATCTGTCGGATCATGGCGTGTCTCTGGTGGGCACCCTGCCAAGAGGCTTCCCGCCTTTCACCGTCCCCGGTGTTCGACTCTCGGACATGGGGCTCCTCATCGCGGGGGCACTCGGCATCGCCGTGGTGTCGTTGGCCGATACCATCTCGACGGCTTCGTCATTCGCGGCCCGGAGCGGCGACGAAATCGACGGCAGCCGGGAGATGATCGGGATCGGCGCAGCCAATATCGCAGCCGGATTCTTTCAGGGGTTCCCTGTCTCCACCAGCGGTTCCCGGACTGCCGTCGCCGAGCAGTCGGGGGCCAGGACTCAGGTGACCGGGCTGGTGGGCGCGGCCGCCATCACCGTGATGTTGCTGGCTGTGCCCGGTTTGCTCCGAAACCTGCCGCAGCCGACCCTGGCTGCGGTCGTGATCGCCGCCGCCCTGTCGCTGGCGGACATTCCTGGCACGCTCCGGCTTCTCCGCCAGCGACGGACGGAGTTCTTTCTCTCGATCGCCGCCTTTCTCGGAGTGAGCCTGCTCGGCGTCCTGCCGGGCATTGCGATCGCGGTGGGCCTGTCGATCGGAAACGTCTTCCGTCATCTGTGGTGGCCGTATCAGACCACCCTGGGCCGGGTTCCGAGCCTTGCCGGCTACCACGACGTGCACAGCTATCCGCAAGCCGAGGTGCTGCCCGGATGCATCATCTGCCGGTTTGACGCTCCGCTCTTCTTTGCCAACGCCCGGACCTTCCGTGAGCAGATGCGCGCCGTGGCGCGGTCGGAGCCCAGGCCGATCTGGATTATCGTCGCCGCGGAACCGATCACGGACGTCGACACCACGGCGGCAGACATGCTCGAGGAACTCGATGAGAGCCTCAACGAGCGCGGTATCAGCCTGGTGTTTGCGGAAATGAAGGACCCGGTCCGGCGCAAGATTGATCGATACGGTCTCACCCGCACCATCGATCCGGCCCATTTCTTTCCCACCCTGGAGGAGGCTATCGTCGCTTTCCGGAGGCAATCGGGGGCGTCCTGGACACCACCTCTATCGGACCGGCCGGGTTGAGCTTTCCCCCCATACCGGAGTGTCCACGTAGTCCTTGAGTGCGCCACGTCCTATTCTTCCTGGCAATGACCGGCGCCACGTCGACCCGCCCACAGGTGAGGCCATCGACCCGACACTTCTCAGCAGCTGTCCGTCCCCCAACCCGGTACGCCCGGGTTGCACCATATGCCCGGCCGCCCGGGACGATCTGCAGCATCATGACTGGAGGCATCGCATGACTACCGCCGAGCGCGGGATCGAAGCACCGGCTCCGATGGGTCCGATCAGTTACCTGATTGTGGAGTTTCCCGGCAACCAGATGACCGGTGAGGGATTCCGGATCCTCCTGGATCTTGTCGACCAGGGTGTGATCCGAATTCTCGACCTGGTGTTCGTCCGTCGTGACGTTGACGGGTCGGTGCAAGCCCTGGAGTTGGCCGACGTCGATCACGATGGCCAGTTCGATCTGACCATCTTTGAGGGGGTGTCGGCGGGGCTCATCGATGCCAGCGACATCGCGGACGCCACCTCGGTCATCGAGCCTGGATCCTCGGCCGGCATCCTGATCTTCGAGAACCGATGGGCGGCTCCTTTCACCGAGGCCCTGCGCCGCGGCGGCGCTCAGCTGGTTTCGGCTGGTTACATTCCCCAAGACGCTGTGGTCGCCTCCCTCGACGCGACCGACCAGTAGGACGACCGAGACAAACAAGACGACTGAGAAGACGACTAAGAGAGGGACATCCATGCCTGGACTCCTGAGGGGCGTCGCCCGAACCGCGGTCATTGCGGGTACCGCTACCGCGGTCTCAAACCGTGTATCCCGCCGTCAGGCCAATCGCTGGGCCCAACAAGAGCAGCAGCAGTACGCGCCGCCACAGCAGCAGTACGCGCCGCAGCAGCAGTATTACCAGCAGCCTCCTCCTGCCGCGCCGGCCCCCCCGGACCCCATCAGCCAGCTGAAAGCGCTGGCCGAGCTGAAGTCGCAGGGAATCCTGACTGAGGCCGAGTTCGAAGCCCAGAAGGCCAAGGTCCTGGCATCCTGATCCCGGTGACCGCCTACATCTTTCCTCTGCTGGACGTCTTCTGGTCGCTGTTCATTCTGGCCTGCATCGGCCTGGTCCTGTTCATGACGATCTGGTGCTTCATCGACAACTTCCGGCGGCCAGATCACCGTGGCTGGGTCAAGGCGGCATGGACCGTGCTGATCGTCTTCGTGCCGGTCTTCGGTGCGCTGATCTACATCGGGGTGCGGGCCGCCATCGCCGGCGTGGAGACCTGACGCCGGGTCGCCAGGGAGGAGTCAGGGGTCGGGGTCCGGAGTATCAGGCGCCGCACTGCCCCGCTGAGGTGCTATTGCAGAGGCTGATCGGGCTCTTGCCCCCGATGCTGAGTTGGAGCAGCTGGCCGGGGGACCCGGCCGTGAGGCTGACCAGGACCGGCTGGCCGGCCGTGTAATTGCTGGGATCGGAGCTGGCGGTGACCTTCCCCCGGGCGGCGTGCCCGCTGATGGCCGTGAGCACGAAGTCGAGCGTTCCCGGCGGCGCGTTCGCGAAGCTGCAGCCCGGGCACCGGGAGAGGTCCGCGTAGCCCAGCTGTCCGCTGCCGGCGGGGCTGATCACCAGCGAGACCTCGTGCGCCCCCCACGTGCCGGCGACGACGGCGTAGGGCCCGGCTGCCGGCCCGGTGGTGGCCGGGACCGGGTTGGCCGGGTTGGCGGGGACGGTGGAACTGGCCGGGGAACCGCACGGCTGCAGCCCCAGCCCGGCCAGCACCGCGGCGGGAAGGGCCGTGTACCCGGCGACCGGGGTGTGGCTGCTCGTCCCTTCTCCGCAGAAGCCGACGTTGGTGGGTCCGATGAGCTGGTGGGTGGCGATATTGAAGAGGACGCTGGCGACGTCGCTGTCGAGCTGCCCGGCTGGCGTGTACGCGCCGACCTCGGCGAGCACCCAGTCTGGATCGGCCGCTGAGGTCCGCGACCTGGTCACCTGGCAGTGGTTGCCCCCGCTCACCCCACCAGGAAAGACGGCCGCGCAGATAGCGCTCGCCGCGGCCTGGACCGGGGGGCCGGTCGTGGGCGGAGCCGAGGAGCCGGACGGGGCCGATGTGACAGACGAGGCCGATGGGACCGGCGGGGGCGATGCCGCGGCCGAGGTGGGTGCCGCTAATGCGCTCACGGCCGCTCCGGCCGCCCCCGAGGCCGCCCCTGCGCCTGTTGGCGCGGAGTTGGCCGTTGAGGCCGATCCCGGGATCGAGGTGGATGCCCTGGCCGCCCCGGGGCTGGACGACGTGCCGCAGGCTCCCGCCAGGGTGGCCACGGCCACCACCGCGACCAGGGCGACGGCAGAAGCGAACCATCGTCCTTGGTTGGGCCTGGGCGCCGCGGCCGGCCCCGGCTGGCGGCGACAGGGCACCAAGCTCAAAGCCGGTCTCCTGACCGCATCGTGTTCCCCCTATGGTCCACGTGACCTGCCGGAACGACAGGTGCGCCGGCCCCTTCGCGACCGGTCGCCGGGACAGAGCCCGGTTGCCGCCCGTTGATACGGCTGCCGCGCCAGTCAATCGTCACGCCGGTTGTTTCTTGGTGACATCCGGTTTCTTGGTGACGAGAGCGACACCAGCGGTGCATATGCGCGCCAGGAAACCGAAGCGCGCCAAGAATGCTGGGGCAGATAGCATAAAAAACTACGACAAGCGCTTAAGGCGCAACCGGAGGTGGGGATGGTGATCGAATGGGTCCGGGCGGGCGTGCTGGACGTGGCGTTCGAGCGGCACGGCGAGCCGTCAGGGTGGCCGGTCGTGCTCCTGCACGGCTTTCCCTACGACCCCCGCTGCTACGACGAAGTGACCGGGCTGCTGGTGACCGCCGGAGCCGACGTGGTGATTCCCTACCTGCGCGGCTACGGCCCCACCCGTTTCGTCCGCCGCGACGCCCTGCGATCGGGCCAGCAAGCCGCCCTGGCCCACGATCTCCGGGCGTTGATCGAGGCCCTGCGCCTGGACCGGCCGGTTGTGGCCGGTTTTGACTGGGGCGGGCGGGCCGCTTGTCTGGTGGCGGCGCTGTGGCCGGACGCAGTAGCCGGCCTGGTCACGGTCGGGGGGTACAACGTGCAGAACATCGCGGCCTCATCCGACCCGGCCCCTCCCGCGTCGGAGCGGCGCTTGTGGTACCAGTACTACCTCCACGGTGAACGGGGAAGGTCGGGTCTGGCCCGCCACCGGAAGGCGTTTGCTCGATTGCTGTGGGCCGAGTGGTCCCCGACGTGGGACTTCAGCGACGCCACCTTCGAAGCGACCGCCGTTTCATTCGAGAATCCCGATTTCGTCGACGTGGTGGTCCATTCGTATCGTCACCGTTATGGGCTGGTTGCCGGCGACCCCGCCTACGAGGACAGCGAACAGCTCATCGCGGCCCGGCCGGTGATTACCGTTCCGACCATCGTCGTCGATCCTACCCACGACACGCTCGGCGGGTCGGGGTCAGCCTCAAAGCACGCCCCGCACTTCGCCCGACTCGTCGAGCACCGAACCGTGCTGTGCGGCCACAACCCGCCCCAGGAAGCGCCTGAGGAGTTCGCCGACGCCCTTGTGGCGCTCCATCGCGCTCCGCCGGCCTGAGCGGCTTCCCGCTCAGACCCGGCGGTGTCAGTCGCGGCCGCCATCCGGGGAGACCCCACCCTCACGGGCAGGGCCGCGCAGGTGCGCCACGTAGCGATCCGCGGATCGCCGGACCGCGCCCGCCCCGTCTTCCACCACCACCCGGCCCCACCATCCGCCGTAGACGCGATCGAAACGGAATGGTTCCACCCGGCGGGCAATCTCGTGAACGACCGCCTCATCCAGAGGGATGAGGTTGGGATAGCTCCACATGAAGCTCACCCAGCCGCGATCGGGTACGACGGTAATGGTGTCGCCGGTAAGCAAAGCACCCCGCCCATTCGAGCCGGCTGGCCAGTGCAGCACCGCGGCACCGTCGAAGTGCCCGCCGATGCGGGCCAGGGTGACGCCCGGGACCGGCTCGACCCGGTCGTCGAAGATCTGGAGGCGGGGGGACGGCCGCTGGACCCATCGCTCGTCGGCCCTGGGAATGAACACCCTGGCGTCGAAGGCGTCCGCGAACTCGACGTTGGCTCCGTAGAAGTGCGGGTGCGACATGCAGATGGCGCTGATTCCCCCCAGGTCTTCGATGCCCCGACGGGCGGCGTCGTCGAGCAGGGGAATGCAGTCCCACAGGACGTTGCCGCCTGGCATACGAACCAGCAGCGCCCGCTGCCCGATGCCCACGGCCGGTTCGATGCCCACGCCGATCAAGTCCGGTTCCTCCGGGCGCAGCACCACCTGATGCTGGTGGGCCAGCTCGGTCATGGTGGTCCACTGCTGTCCGTTCCAGCCCACGTACTGGCGTTCGTCCTCGCAGATCGGACAACTGGCGGGGGGCCGGGCCGTGTCGGGATACTGCACGCCACACGTCACACAGATCCAGGCGGCCATCTGGGCGGTCCTTTCTGACGGTGGCCGCGGGGGCGCGGCCGCATACCGGCGACGTTGGTCAGCCCCCGGCCATGGCTTCCACACTACGAACGGTTTGCGTCCCTCGATTACGGCGTCGGGGCCCACGCCAGCCCGCCGTCGTCGGACCGTGGCCCGATCTCCTCGAACCACCGACCCATCGCCCCGGGTCGGCCGGGACTGGAGCGGGGACCGGCCTCGTGCTAGAGAGCTGTCGGTGATGTCGATGAGAATGCTGGGCGAGCTGGCTGGCCTGAGCCGGTTGGATCAGGTCCGGGGCGGCCTGGATCAGGTTCGGGGCGGCCTGGACCAGCTCCGGGGCGGCCTGGGTCAGGTCCGGGGCGGTCTGGATCAGGTCCGGGCCCCGATCCGCAGCGGAGTCGCCGCCTTGCTGGGCTCGGATCGCTTCCCGGAGGAGCAATACGACTCCCCGGCCGGCGATCCCGGGCTCTTCGGGCCGGAGTCGGTCACCTGGCGGGTCCATGCCGACGTCTCCATGTTCGTGGGCGGGATCGCGGCCTTGATGCTCCAGACCCTGCATCCCATGGCGGCCGCAGGCGTGTCGGACCATTCCCGGTTCAGGGAGGAGCCACTGCGCCGCTTGTCGCGAACCGGTTCGTTTGTGGCGGCAACCACCTACGGGGCAACGCCAGTGGCTGAATCGGTGATCGCGGCGGTTCGGCGAGTCCACGAGCGGGTGAACGGGGTGACCGAAGATGGCTCGCCCTACCGGGCCGACGATCCCGACTTGCTGCGGTGGGTTCACGTGGCCGAGGTCACCAGCTTCATCAGTGCCCATCGCCGTTATTGCCCGTTCCCCGTGCGCGGGACCGCTATCGATCGCTACTACGCGGAGACGGCCGTGGTGGCCCGCCGCCTCGGCGCCACCGACGTCCCCGGTTCCCGGGCCGACATGCTTCGCTACCTGGCAGCCATGCGCCCCGACTTGGCGGCCAGCGCCCGCGCCCGCGAGTTGCTCAGGTTCATCTCGCGGCCGGTTGACCGTGACCCGGTCACCAGGTCGGCCCACGCCCTTCTCATCCAGGCGGCCATCGGCCTGCTGCCTGGCTGGGCCCGGGATCTGCACGACCTGCGGGTCCCCCCGCACGACGAGATCATTGTGTCGGGTGTCACCTACGCCGTGCTGCAGAGCCTGCGTCTCGGGCTGGGTCCGTCGCCCGTGCTCGAGCGGGCCCGCCGGCGGGCCGTGAGGGCCAGGAACGCGGGGACCGGGTCCGCGAGCCGGTAGGCCGGTCCACTTCTCTGCGTCAGAATCGTGCCGACCCCGCCAGGTAGCACCAGGTAGGCCATCGGCGCCGCTTCAGGGCCGTCCCTGGAGCCGCTACCGCGCATGTGAGCCGGGAGCCCGGGTAACCCATGGGACAGCGTGTCCTCCCACCGACCTGAAGCTTCCGTGCCCGCCGTCGCGCCAGTCTGCGATCCCGATGCGATGCGGGCTCGCTATCAGCGCGTGCCCCGCAGCCCCGCCCTGGATGGTCTACGGGGCGTGGCCATCGCCGCCGTGGTCCTCTTTCACTATCCAACCCACCGCATCTTCGTCGGCGGCTTGTTCGGCGTCGGACTCTTTTTTGTCCTGAGTGGTTTTCTTATCACCCCCGTCATGACCTCGGAGTACTCGCGCCTCGGCCGGGTGCGGGTCGGCAGATTTCTGGGCCAGCGGGTCTGGCGGCTCCTGCCCGCCCTCCTCGCTTTCCTGGTCGCCATGCTGATTGCCACCGCCCTGTTTGGCCGCCAGGGCTGGTTCACCTCCAACCCGTTCGGCTCAGGTGGCCCCGGCGCCCCGTTGTCGGTGGCGGTCGTCCTCAAGGGCTCCGCCGCGGCCCTGACCTACACCTACAATCTCTTCCTCGCTCATCGGGTTCGCATGGCGCCACCGTTCGGGCACCTCTGGACGCTGGCGGTCGAAGGTCAGTTCTATCTCGGGTGGGCGCTGCTGGTGGCCTGGGTGGTGCGCAGGCGTCCCCGGGCTCTTCTGGTGACGACCATCGTCGTGATGGCCGCCTCGGCCGTGAGTCCCTTTGTGGTCTGGGACGGCGGGGCCCACCAGGCCCTGATCTACTTCGCCACCTTTCCTCAGCTCGAGGAGCTGTTGGCCGGGGCCCTGCTCGCCCAGCTCTGGTCGCTCGGAGTCCTGCGCCGGCTACCGGTCCGGGTGACCTGCCTGGGTGCCGCCCTCGGCGGGGTGGCACTGCTGTGGCTCGTCTTTGGCGTCGGCGACGTCCCCTTCAAGTATCTCGGTGCGTTCACCGTCGTGGCGGCCGGCGGGGCTCTGGTGGTCGCCCATCTAATCGATGACCGCACCGACAGCCTGGCCCAGCAGGCCCTGCGAGCCAGACCGGTGGTGTGGCTCGGTCAGCGGTCGTATGGTCTCTACCTCTGGCACTGGCCGTTCGCCGAATGGACCAATCGGCTGCCTCACCCGGTTGGCGTACCTCTTGGTATCACTGCCTCGCTGATCGCCGCCGAGCTGTCGTGGCGGCTGGTCGAGGCACCGGCGCAGCGGTGGCGGACCCGTCACCAGAGGGGGCGCTTCGACTAGAAGGGGAGATGGGCGGTTGCGTCTGCGTCGGCCACCGATCCTTGGATGAAAGGACCACACGCCGTGCCGAGGAGCGTGGCGGCGGCACCAATGATCATGGCCAGTCGCAGCCCCGACAGGAAGGCGTGATGGCTCACGGTCGCCACCGCAACGTGCCAGCGCGCCCCGCCGACGGAGGGAACAGAGCCCTGATCCACCACGCTTCGCGACGCGGTCACCTGGCCGGCGATCGACGATGGCACCCCGTGGCGGGCCAGCTCGCCCGGCAGTACGCCGAACACCCGTGCGGCCAGGATCGATCCGAGGATTGACGAGCCGAGCACCCCGCCGAGTTGGACCGAAATACCTTGCAGCCCGCCTGCCAACCCGGCCTCGTCGACGGGGGCGTTGGCGATGATGGCCTCGGTGGACGCCACCACCACCAGGGCGATGCCGAGCCCGATGCCGATGAGGCTGGGACACAGCGTCCAGAAGGAGGAATTGACGTCGATTCCTATCAAACCGATCAGGGAGATCGTCATGAGGGCGAGTCCCACCGTGATCGGGACACGGGCGCCGAAACGGGTCGTGATCCGCCCAGCGTAGGGCGAGGTGATGGCGAACACTCCGATGAGGGGAAGCAGGCGCAAGCCGGCCTGGACCGCGTCGAGGCCCTGGACATTCTGGAAGTAAAGGCTGAGGAAGAAGAGCACGCCGTACAGGGCAAAGAAGGTGAGCATCAGGGTGATGACGCCGAGGGTGATGGAACGATTGGCGAACAGGTGCAGCGGCACCAGCGGGGCGCGCGTGCGTTGCTCCACCAGGATGAAGGCGGCGCTGAACACCGCGGACGCGGCCAGCAGTCCGAGGATACGGGGATCGCTCCACCCCCAGGCCTCGGAGTGGATGACGCCGAACACCAGGCAGAACACCGCCGCGGCGAGGAGCATCAGACCGGGAACGTCGAAGCGCTCCCGGACGGACTCGCGGCTCTCCGGCATGACGATGAGACCACAGGCAACCGTGGCGATGCCGATCGGGACATTGAGAAGAAAGACGCTCTGCCAGGACACCCGCTCCACCAGCACGCCGCCGATGACCGGGGCGCCGGCGATGGCGGCCGCCGAACTGGCGCTCCAGATGCCAACGGCCCGATTGAGCTCTTCGGGTGGAAAGGCGGCGCGCAGGAGGGCGATGGTGTTGGGCAACAACAGGGCCCCGAAAGCACCTTGCAGGGTGCGCATGATGATGACCCCTGGGATGGATCCGGCCACCGCCACCCCCACCGAGGTCAGGGTGAAGCCAACCACGCCGATGAGGAACACCAGCCGCCGGCCGTAGCGGTCACCCAGCTTGCCGCCCGGAATGAGCACGACCGCCAGGGCCAGCAAGTAGGCATTGGTGATCCATTGCAAATCGGCCAGGGAGGCATGGAGACTGCGGCCGATGGCGGGGTTGGCGATGGACACGACCGTGGCGTCGAGGCCCACCATCACCACGCCCAACGCCACTGTGAGCAGGGTTCCCCAGCGCCGGCGGGCGGCTCGCCGTTCGTCGTCGGCCGTCCCGAGCAGCGCCGGGGGGTCGAGTTCCGCTTCCGCGCTCACAGGATCACAGTAGGAGAGAGTGGGGTCAAGGTCCGACGCCGGGTGGCCCGCAGGGGGCGGCTACCAGCGGCCCTTGTGGTCAGGAACGATGAAGGCCACGCCTACGAGGACGACCATCAGGGCGGCTTCGACCACAAACGTGTAGGCCTGGGCGATGCCTGGATCCGCGCTGCGGGCCAGCAGGGCGGTGGTGACGGAGATGCTCAGGATGCCCCCGGACTGACGGAACATGCCGCGCAAACCGGCGATCTGGGCGACCTGATCCGGCGCGAGCTGCAACGTGGCGTTATTCGTCGCCGGGGTGGAAACGCCCATGCCGAGACCGGTCAGCAGCGACCAGCCGGCCAGCCAAATATACGGTGGGACGCCGGCCGGCGCTTGCACGGCGAGCATGACCAGGCTCACCGCGATGGCGCTGAATCCGACGACCATGGGCATCCGGCACCCGGTGCGCCGCAGCATCATGGCCGACAGTCCGGCCAGACAGACGGTCCCGATGGCCCGGGCGGTCAGAAGGGTGCCGGCGCTGGCGAGCGGGATGTGGTAGCGGTTTTGGGCGTACAGCGGGATGAGGGCGGCGAAACCCAGGACGACCGTCCCGAAGACGATGTTGACGATGTTCATGGCGAAGAAGCTCTTGCCCAGCAGCAGCCGTATCGGGATGAACGGGGCCGGGCTGCGCTTCGAGTGCCGAAGGAAGGCGGCCCCGAGCCCGCACGACACCAGGAACGGCAGCAGGCAGCGGGGATCCCACGGCTCCACTCCGGCCGTACCCAGGGTGGTGATCGCCAGCATGCCAAACAGGATGGTGAGGGCCAGCAAGGCGACGCCGCGCCCGTCGATGGACGCCGACGGCCGCCGGATGCCTTTCGGGATGAACTTGATCGCCAGCACGATCAGGACGGCCCCGATGGGGACGTTGACGAAGAAAATCCCCCGCCAGCTCCAATCCTGGGCGATCAACCCGCCGAAGACGGGTCCGACGATGCCGCCGATCGGGAAGATGCTGGTGAACATGGCGAGGGCCTTGTCCCGGTCGCGGCCGAAGTGGTCGGCGACGATGCCCGATGCCGACGGCATGAAGGCGCCGCCCCCGATGGCCTGGATGAGCCGGAACGCCACCAGCATGTAGATGCTGGTGGATAGCCCGCAGGCCAGGGACGATACCGTGAAGACCACGGCCGAGATGACATAGACATTCTTCCGGCCGAACTGGTCGGACACCTTGCCTGCCAGCGGCATGGCGATGATCTGGCCCAGCTGGTAGATGGTGACCGTCCAGGCTGTCCAGTTGATGGTGGAGTGCAGGGAGTGGCCGATGGGGTGGAGCGCGGTGGCCACGATGGTCGCATCCACCGAGGCCATGAACAGTCCGAGCGAGACAATGGCGAAGATCAGGCGGCGGCGAGGATCCGGGTCGCCGGCGTCGACGGCGACCCTGACGTTGTCCTCCCTCGCGGGCGGGAGGCGCGTGTCTGGGCGCCGGTCGTTGACGCGCCCGCGTCCGGCGCTCGTGCGAACAGTGGACATCCCTATCTTTAGCCTACCTAAGAGAGGCTTCCGGAACGAATCGGCGCAGAGGCTGAACGTCTCGTCCGGAGGGCCGCCGGTGACGCCGGGTGGTCGCCTATTCGCCGCAGGTCTGCGGCGTCTGCCCGGGCGATAATCCGGGAGGTATGTAGACCCCGTCGTACACCGACGACGAGTCGGGGTTGACCGTCTGGGTGCCGGCGTAGGCCGGGCTGGCCACGGTGGTGGTCGTGGCCGCCGGCGCCGTGGTCTCGGTCCCCGTTGCGGCCGAGCTGGCGCTCCCCGTCGCGCCGATGACGCCGTTGTAGCTCTGCCCGGTGATCAGCTCGAGGTTGTACACAGTCGGGGTGAGGGCGGCATCTTCAATGAGTGAAGCGCCTCCGACCAACTGGCTCTGCAGCTGCTTGGCCGCAGCCAGAGAGTCCGGCGCGTATTCGATCTCGTTGGTGGCAAGTCCGAAGTTCGGCGCGTCACCCGACACCGTGGTGCTGTAGCCAAGGCCGGTCAGATCCTGTCCGGCCCGGGCCGCCTGGCCGCCCACCCCGCTGCCGTTGAGCACTTCGATCTTCACCGAGGCCGGATTGACGGTGATGGTCGGCTGTGCAGGGCTGGTCGGGGCTTTGGCCGGCGCCTTCGGGGTGGGAGCCGTCTGGCCGACGTCGAGCCACTGCTGGATCACGGCCGTGCCCTGCTGGGTTTCCGGGTCCAGGGCCCCCGGGACTGACACCGAGTTCACCGTGGGATAGGTGTACGAGGGGATGGTGGTGAGGTTCGCGGATCGGAAGTTCTGAGCCAGGGAGAGAAGCTGCGAGTTGCTGAATCCGGAGTCGACCGTCAGGTTTTTGGTGATGCCGGCGATGATGCCGTTGAGGGCAATCGGATTGGTGGGCGCGACCTGCTTCGCTTTCCTCGCCAGGGCCTTGACGAAAGCCTGTTGGCGCTGAATACGGGCCAGATCGCTCTCCGGGAACAGCTGGTAATTCCATTCGCCGTTGAGGTAATACTGATATTCCCGGGAGCGCACGAACGCCAGCGCCTGCGCACCCGTCAGGTTGTAACAGCCCGCCGCGGGAATCACCAGGTTGGAGAAGAGGTCTCTCGCTGGAGTCGGGAAATATTGTTCGATACCGCCAACCGCGTCGGCGACCGCATCGAAGGTGTCGAAGTTGAAGACGGCGACATGATTGATCTGGATGCCAAAGTCCTGGTTCAGGACCGTCACCAGGAGAGAGGGTGTCCCGCTGTTGAATGCCGTGTTGATGCGGGTCGTGCCGTACCCGGGAATTGGTACCAGCGTGTCACGGGGGATGGACAACAAGGCCAGTGAACGGGTCTTGGGAACGACCCGCACCAGGATGATGCTGTCGGACCGCTGCCCCTGCACGGCCGTTGTCCCTCCGAATTGGCTGCCGCCGCTGATGGCCCGACTATCCGAGCCGATCACCAGCATCGAAAACGGAGGTGCTGACGAACCGCTGGCCACACTCTGGGAGCTGTGACCTGGCAGCTGAAGGCCGAGCACCGGAATGCGTTTGATCTGCCCCAGTCGCCACTGCACGTAGCCATACGCGGTCCCGGCACCGAGCAGGGCCAGCGCGGTCAGCACGTTGGCGGCGATGAGGGCCCGGCGAGGCCAGCGCCGGCGGCCGGTGACCGATCTCCGGTGCCGCCCGCGGCGGCCGGGCGCTGCAGCCGTCGGCTCGGCTGGGCTCGCCGGGCGCGCCGACGGGGCGCCCAACCCCTTGCCGAGCCGGCGAAGACCTGCCTCCGGGTCGGTCTCGTCGGACCTCACCCGCTGGGTCATGATAGTATTTCAGCCACTTCCATGGGGGGCGATGTTGCTTGGCATGGCCAGAGCATGGTACCGGTCCCGATCTGGGTCCGGGCATCAGCCGGCTCCGGCGCCGGCTCCGGGTGCGTTCCGCTGGCCGGGTCCGGCCGTCGTGCCGCCAGGTCCGGCCGGCCCGGCTGCGGGCGGTGCCGGCCCGGCTGCGGGCGGTGCCCGGCCCGGCTGCGGGCGGTGCCCGGCGGTTCGGGGCCTCGCCCGCCCGCGGGTTGATCAGCCCCAAAGTGGGCGCAGTTCGCGTCTTGGGCGTGGTTGTAGCGATTTTCCGGTAGCAGGCATGCCCAAAGCGCGAGTTGCGCCCAGGTTTGGGGACCTGGCCGAGTCGGGCGGAGGTGCGGCCCGACCTGTCCCGCGGGCCGGGTCGCTCGGGTCCGCCCGGTTCGGGCCGTCCGCCCCCGGGTTCGACCAGCTCCAAAGTGGGCGCAGTTCGCGTCTTGGGCATGGTTGTGGCGATTTTCCGGTAGCAGGCATGCCCAAGGCGCGAGTTGCGCCCAGGTTTGGGGACCTGGTCCGGAGGCCGAGGCCAGCGCCGAAGCCAAGGCGTCGGATCACGCCCCCGGGCCGCCCATTACCCGCCCGAGACCGTGTCCGCCGGGCCAGGTCGCCAGGCCAGGTACCTCAGCCGGATCCGGACGAGAGCGACACCGTCCAGGATGATGCGTTCGACTGAGCGAACTCGAGCATTCGCGCCCAGGAGTCCCCGTGGCCCGACCGCCACAGGTCGTCCCACGGCGGTATGCCCGCTGCGGCGCGCCGGCGCAGGTGTGAATAGCTGCTGCGAATGCGAGCCACGATCACGTCAGCCAAGCGGCCGCGGTCGGCGATGTCCAGTCCGTAGCCGCCGGCCAGGGCGGCCAGGCGGTCGACGACGGGGACCGGCTCCATCCAACCCATCTCGCTCACCTCCTGGGTGATCGGAATAACCCCGATCGCGCAGTAGGCGACATCCCAGATCGCGGGCCGCAGACCGGCCGCGTCCCAATCGATAAAAGCCCAACGGCCGTCGCTGATGACGAGGTTCCATGCCGTGGCGTCGTTGTGACAGACGATGACACCCCGATCGTCGGCAAACTCCAGAGCGTCCGCAGCCATTTCCGGGAACTGCCAGATGGCGCCGGGGCCCGGGTCGAAATCAGCAATGACGTCATGGAAGTCCCGGAGCAGGCGGCCCACCCGGGCGACGCGGTCGAGAGATCCGAGCAACCGGTGGTGTGACTGGGGCCAGGGGATCTCACCAGAGAGGTACTCCAGCACCTCGCGGCCCCCGTCATCGATGCCGAGGACCCGGGGTGCGCCGGTGAACCCGCGCTGCTCCAGGTGCTGCAGGACGGCATGGATCGTCGGAGTCCAGGGGCCGGCTGGGCGGCGGACGGTGTCCCCCCGCCGGAGGATCCCGCCGGAGATATTCCCACCCTCCAGCTGCTGCTCGTCAGCCACGGCGACGTCTGCTGGCTGGTGCGGACCCGGATCCCCGGGGTGTGGCGCGTTCATGGGCCCTCCGGTCCGGTGTGAGGGGTCCCGGCGGATTTCCGAAACCCGTGCCCGAAGAACCCGCCTCGGGGGCGGGCGTGGGCGTGATAGTGGTCCGGGATGTTGCGCATGTTGTCGTCGACGTAATGCTCGACCGTGAGCTGGTCCGCTGCGACCCGGGCCAGGGCCTCATGCATGTGGGCCATCTGATCGTCCGGTGGCCTGGTGCCGTGCCGTCGCCACACCACCATCGGGACGTAGCAGATCTCGCACTCCGCGATCCAGCACACCTCGTCCTCGTGGAACCAGGGGGTGATCCGGGCCGCTTCGCAGAGATCGCAGTCGGGCCGCCGCCAGTCCGGAGAAGCGGGCTCAGTCATAGAAAAAAACTTTAGGCGTCGCGGTTCGCCCCCGGGTCGTGACCTCAGCCGTCACGCCGCCCTCCCAGCAGAAGCACGCCTCGTTGAGTGCCCCACCGGGGAAGAGCGACGTGACGGCCCCGAAGCCGCCCCGGTTTGGCCATCTGGGAGGCTGTGGGTTGGGGGTGGCGACGTGCTCCGTTGTCTGGTGAGAAAGACACACGTGGCAGGTCGCTGGATACAGGTTCTTCGGTCTCGGCTGATCGGCGGTAAGGACGAAACCTGTATCTGGACCGCGTCCGGTTCCGTCCTTTCTCTGCGACAGGTTGATCAAGAGAAGTATGAGAAAGGCGTGATGTGGCTCAGCACCTCGACCGTGAGTTCGAGTTCCGGCGGCACCCGGCCGATCGTATGCCGGGCTTTGCTGCTGAGAGTCTGGTCAGCCTCGTCAGCCGGGCCAAGGAGGGTGACAGCTGCGCCTGGAACGCCCTCGTCAACCGTCTCGCTGGTGTGGTCTGGCGGGCCACCGCCGGCGAGGGCTTTTTGTCGCACGAAGATCGCCAGGACGTGTTTGCCGCCACGTTTTTTCGCCTCTTCGAGCACCTTGACAGGATCCGCGACCCTCTCAGGCTGCCCGGTTGGTTGGCGACGACGGCTCGCAACGAGGTCCGTCAGCTGCTGCGGACCAAACGTCGGCTCGAGCCCAGGGACGAGGTGGAACCATCCAATGGGGTTTCCACCATTGGAGTCGACGAGGACCTGCTCGACGGAGAGTTGCGGGCCGCGCTTCAGGCCGCCTTTCTCCGGCTGGGGCCTCCCTGCCAGCAGCTGTTGCGGTTGACATCGGCGGTGCCGGCCCTCACCTACGACCAGATCAGCGAGCTGACCGGCGTCGCCCGCGGCAGTCTCGGTCCCAGCCGTCAGCGCTGCCTGGAGCGGCTCCGCCGTGCCCCCGAGCTGCGCCCGTTTCTGGAGGGAGCGCAATCATGAATCCCGATCTCCGAGATGATGCGGTCCTTCTGGCCGTGCTGTCGATTGTTGTCGACGGCCTCGATCCCGTCCCACCTGGAGCCATCCGGGCGGCGGCGGCCGCGTGCGAGCTTCGCCACGTCGACCGCGAGCTGGCACTCCTGGCCGCCGATTCCTCCTCGGACGGTGACCTCCTGTTGCGCGATGAGTCTGACCACACGGTCCTGACTTTCCGCAGCCCTCAACTGATGGTCGAGGTCGAGCTTGACGGCGACGGCTGCGCGGTCGGCGTAGTTTCCCCCCCGGCGGCTACGGACATCGCTGTGGAGGCAGCCACGCCCCGCAGTTCGCAGGCCGGGGTCGCCACCCGAACTGACGACCTGGGCCGGTTCCAGATCGGCATTGGCGCCGGCCTGTGCCGTTTGCGGATCGGATCCGGGGACGACGCGGTGTTCACTTCGTGGTTCTACGCCTGACGCCCTCCGTCGCGTCCGAGACAGACAAAGACCGAGGCCACCGCCGCGTCCCGACCTGACCTCGCCGCAGCCAACGCCGCGCTTGCGGGCAGGCCGGCCAGCAGGGCGCGGTGCAGACCCACCATGAAGCTGGCTGTCGGGGCATCCGGTATGGCCAGCAGCGGGGCGACGATAGTACGGACGCCCAGCCCCAGGAGGGACGCGCCGGTACCGATCAGCTGATTGCCGATCACGCCACTGACCCCCGCGTTGCAGGCGGCCAGCACCACGGTGTCGGCCGCGATGGCGGCGCCCTCCAGATCGTGGACGGTGAGCGGACCGTCGGCCAGAAGGAAGGACGAGAAGAGGGGACTGTCGGTCCGGAAGGTGCCGTGGGCCGCCAGGTGGACCAGCCGGGCTTTCCCCAGTTCCTCGAGAACCCGCGACGCGATGGCGTCCGGGCCGGCGAGCAGCCGGGCGTCGGGATACAGGTTGGCCAGCTGCTGGACTTCCCTCTCGGCGCCCGGAAGCCCGGGTCCGGCGATCAGCAGTACGCCGCCGGAATCCGGGCCGGCGGGCCGGCTGGCACTGCGAGCGCCGGCGGGGCCGCCCCCGGCGTCCGGCCCGGGCGTGATGCCCCCGACGCCCCGCCCCGCGTCTCGGGCCCACAGAGCCGCGCTGGGAGCGACGGTGACATCGCGATCGGCCAGGCTCTGAAGACAGCCCCAGGGCAGCGCCTGCAGGGACGCCGTCGGTACCAGCACGATCGGAACAGAGGCAGCCAGTCCGAGCGGCGTGAGGAGCATGCGGTCCAACCGTTCGGCGCCCGCGGTGACCAGGGACTCACTCCCACTGGCCCCGGCGCCGTGACGCAAGGATCGCCGGAGCGCAAACTGCAGGTGGGTGAGTTCCTGTTCAACCGGAGCGAGCGGGCCGAGTTCGATGAGCCGGGACCGGGATGGCGTCACCGTGACCGCGTACAGCCGGCCGTTCACATCGAGGTACTCCACCAGCACACGGGCGCCGAGCATCCGTCGCAGCTCGGCCGCGCTGAGCCATCTGCTCGTTACCGCGTCACCGCGCGCCTCGAGCAGCCGGCGCCGGATGGCGGACTCGATGGAGACTGCTCTCCGCTCCAGCCGGTCCAGCCGCTCGGCCGGGTCGCCGTCGAGGGCGGCCTGCCGAAGCTCCGACCGGATATGCCGCAGCTCGGCCAGGTCGCTCACCAGCTGATCGTCGTCCGGCGGGCGCACCGGTGGATGGCGCAGCGCGCTGGCCCGCCACTGTTCCGCCCAGCGCAGCGCCTCGCCCGGGTGTCGGGCTTCGACGGCCAGGCTGGTGCCCAGGCGGGCCAGGTCGGACCCGTAGCTGGCGGCCCGGGCGCGCAGTTCGGTGGCCCCCAGGGTCGCCACGTGCTCGTCGACCAGCCGCAGGCCCCTCGTGAGCGCCCGCTTCGCCCCCCGCAGATCTCCTTCCCCGACCAGGAGCAGGGCGCTGGCATACCAGGACTGGGCCTGCAGATCGGCCGTACCGCGCCGCCGGGAGGTGACCGCCCGGGCCAGTTCGGCCCGGGTCAAGTCGGGCTGTCCCGCGGCCAGGGCCACCTGACCCGCGAAAAGGCGAACCTGCCCGGCTTCCACGACCCAGCCCTGGGCTTCGAGTTCGGCGGCCACGGCCTGGGCCCGGCTGATAAAACCCGCCGGAGGAGCGGCCCCGTCCTCCCGGGCATACATGGCGGCCTGGATGGACACGTAGTCGGCCAGCGCGGCCCATGGCAGCCGCCCGGCGGCGCGGAATTCTTCGCCGACGGCGGTGGCGTGTTCGTTGGCCTCGCCGTACTCGCCGCCTGCGAGCATTGATCGAGCCAGCAGCAAACGGCACTCGGCCAGGTAAGCCAGATCCCCCGTCCGGGCCACGGCGGAGACAGCCGACCGGGCCGCGGTCGTGGCCTCGACCACCAGCCCGGCCAGGAGCAGGACCTCGCAGCGATCGGCGTCGAGTACCGCCGACAACGACTCGGGAGCGGACGCCGCCCGGTAGGCGTGCTCAGCCCGGTTGAAGGCCCCGATCGCCTGTGGCACGTCCCCCCGTCGTCCATAGGCAAATCCGAGATTGTGGGCCGCCATGGCCGCGAGGACGGGGAGGTCGCGGTCGGTAGCGATCTGCTCGGCGGCGAGCAGATCCTCCACCGCCCCGTGGGAATCGCCCCGGTAGGCCCGCAGGATTCCCCGGTTGAGCCGGAGCCTGGCGATTGAGGTTGCCTCGCCTGGTTCTTGCAGCCGGCGGAGCGCACGCGAATAGGTGGCCTGGGCCTGCGCCAGGTGCCCGGTACGCTGCTGCACCAGGCCGTAGAGCATTTCCACCACACCGCGAGTCGTCGGGGTGGCGACAGCTCGGGCTCGCCCGATCTGGGCTGCGGCCGCCCCAGCCTCGCCGGCGCTCACCAGGGAGATGGCGAGCCCGGCCCGCGCCTGCGATTCCACGTCCCGCAGGCCCCGTTCGGTGCTGATCTCAATGGCCCGGTGGTAGCTCTCGATGGCCTCGGGGACGTTCCCGAGCTCGTGCAGCGCCAGGCCGGCGACCCATCGGGCGGTGGCTTCGAGCGCCGGGGAGCTGCTCTCGACGAGCAGGTCGCGGGCTCGGCGCAGCACTTCGCCCGGGTCACGGTGGCGCTGATCGGCCAGCTCGATCAGGTTCTCGACGGAGCTGGTGACCGCCACGCGACTACATCGTAGGCTCGCGGGCAGCCACCACCCTGCGTGTTTTCATACCAAGGACCGACCGCCATGCCAGAACACCCGACGCCGCATGATCGTGGTCTCGACCGCGTGCTCTTCTCGACCACCGACGATGGACTGCCGTTCGCCTACCGGCCGGGCGAGGTCATCACCACCGAGGTTCGCCGCGCTCTGGCCATCCTGGCCCGGCTGGACGAAGCCAGCGGCCCGGATCCCGAGCCGGGGCGAGAGGGGTTGGGCTACCAGAAGATCGACGCCTGGCCCGGAGAAGAGCAAGACAACCTGGAGGCTGACCAGCCAGTCAGGACGGCGGCGGCCCCGGGAGATGCGGCCGAGCCGCGCTGGTACGGACCAGGCGAGGAGCCGGCCCACCCGGATCGACCGACTGAGGATCCGCACTCCGACGGGCCCTTCTTTTTGATCCGGGGCGTCCGGGATCCGCTGCGGGCGGTGATGGAACTCCGCCTGCACGGCATCGTGGCCCAGCTCAACTATGTGTACTTCGCCCATGGGATGGGGGCGTTTTCGGGGTCGCCGACAGGGGGAGGGCTGACGGCCAGTCCGGTGTACGCCAGCCCGGTGTACGCCAGCCCGGTCTATGCCAGTCCGGTCTATGCCAGTCCGGTGTACGCCAGCCCGGCGGCCGCCAACCCGGTTGACAGCACCGACGCCGTGCCTCGCACCAGCAGCGCCGTTCCCGCCGAGGAGGGTCACACCACCGACGCCATCTGGACGCGGCTCCACGATCCGGCCCGGCCCGGGGCTCGCATCTTCGTTCTCGACACCGGCCTGGCCGATCCCGGCTACCTCTCGCCCGGACTCGCTGCCCTCCTGGACGCTCCCCATCCCGTACGGCCGCTCCGGGCGTCCGATGCCACTGACCGGCCCCAGGGGACGCACCACTATCTGGCTCCCGCGGCCGGACACGGCACCTTTATCGCTGGTCTGATCAGCCAGGTGGTCCCGGGCTGCCGGGTATCAGTCGGCAAGGTGCTGGACAGCTCCGGGGCCGGCGACGAGTGGACCATCGCCCGGCGCATCCATGCTCTCACCAAACGACTCGCCGGGCATCCCGAAGCCCGGCATTCGATCCTCAGCCTGTCGTTTGGCGCCCCGGTCCTCGAGCATCCACATCTTCTGGCCCATGTCGTCACGCGCCCTCCAGGCCCTCGGCGTGGTGGTCGTGGCGTCCGCCGGCAACGACGCCATGAGCCGGCCGGTCTTTCCCGCCGCTCTCCCGGACGTTGTCGGCGTCGGCGCCTTCGGGCCGTCGGGTCCCGCTTCCTTTACCAACTTCGGGCCGTGGGTCAACGCCTGCGCGCCGGGGATCGACCTGGTCGGAGTGTTCTTTTCCTGGTCGGATCAGCCCGCCCACCTCCAGTTCCGAGGCTGGGCGATCTGGAGCGGCACCTCCTTTGCCGGGCCCATCGTGGCAGCCGCCATCGCCCGGCTGACCATGTCGGCGCCGCTGCTGTTCAACCACGCCATCACCGCCGCAGATGCGAAGCAGCGATTGCTGGATCCCCCCTGGCTGCTGCGGATCCCCGACCTGGGAACCGTCGTCAACCTCGTATAACTCCCCAGTCGCCGGGCGGGGATTAGCCGGGAGCCCCATGGTCGCCGCCATGGGGTTGAGCGGCGTCGGCCTAAATCTGTATCCGGCCCGTCGAGACCTGATCTATTTCCCGACGACCGCGACGTCGATAGCCCACCTTTGTCGTCGGGTTGATCAATCCATCACAGGAGGGAGGGAAACCAAATGAAGAAGATCACGGTTCGTAAGACCGGCGCTGTCCGGCTGACCTCGGCGGCGGCTTCGTGCTACTGCCACGGGGTTCTGAAGGCCTAGTCACAACCATGGGCTGCGATTAGCGCAGCTTTTTTCGGCGGGACCGGCCAATGGGTCCGACCCCCGGACCCAGGCCGGCACCGCACACGCAAGGACGAATGCAGATGAGTGACACCCAGATCAATCTTGACGAACCCGTACGGCTGCACCCTCTCACCTACCTCGAAGAGGGCGACGACGTCACCGTCGGCAGAGCGGATATCGACTCCTACGGTGTCTTCCCCCGGGATGGGGCCGAGCTTGTCCGCCGCATGGAGCAGGGCAGCTCACCGAACCAGGCCGCCGGGTGGTACGAGGAACAGTACGGCGAAAAGGTGGACGTCGCCGAGTTCCTGGAGGTGCTCGAAGAGCTTGACCTCCTCGTTGCTCCCGGGGAAGAGGTGGCCTCGGTCCAGGCTGTCAAGTGGCAGCGCCTCGGTGCCGCCCTATTTTCCCCTCCTGCCTGGATCGCCTACGGCCTGGTGGTCGTGGCCGCCATTGGCGCGGTCCTGCACAATCACCAATTGCTTCCCCGGTACCAGGATCTGTTCTTCACCCGCCGCTCGCTCACCATCCTCACTCTTGGCATCGTGCTCGGACAGGTGCCGTGGATGCTCCTGCACGAGGCGTTTCACGCCCTGGCTGGCCGCCGCCTGGGTCTCAATTCGAAGTTATCTATTGGGAGACGCTTCTATTACGTGGTCTTTGTCACCTCCCTTGACGGCCTCGTCGCCGTGCCTCGTCGTAAGCGCTACCTGCCAATGCTGGCGGGGATGCTGCTCGACGTCCTGGCGGTCGCGGGCCTGACGCTCGGCGCGGCCGCCCTGGCCTCGTCCTCCGGCGCCGGTGCCTTTTTCTACAAGCTGTTCTTGTCGATGGCCTTCGGGGTCGTGATGCGACTGGCCTGGCAGTTCTACTTCTTCCTTCGCACCGACCTCTTTTTCCTGGCCACCACCGTTCTGGGCTGCAACGATCTGCAGGGCGCCTCGCGTCAGTACCTGTCCAACCGGGTCAAGATGTTCCTGCGCCGCCGGTCGCGAGTTGTATCCATGGACGCCTGGACCGACCGTGACGTCGCCGTGGCGCACTGGTATGCCTGGCTGATGGTGGCGGGGTACGCCGTGCTGACCATCGTCATCGTCACCGTCCTGGCCCCTACCGCAATCCGCATCGTCGAACTCGCCCTGCACAAGCTCCGCGATCAGCGCACCTTCCTGGGGGCCGCCGATTTGATCGTGTTCCTCATTCTGAACTTCAGCGACGTGGCCATCGCCGCCTTCCTGGCCGTGCGCAGCTATCGCCGCCAGCGCGCCCAGAAAGCCCGGCCCTGGCCCGCCCCTGCGATCGAGCCATTCCCCTCGGGCAGCCTCAACACCCCCGCCGCCTAAGAGCTCAAGGAGCCCGCCATGCCTGCCATCACCAGCCATCTGTGGATACGGGGCGGTCGGCGCGCCGACCGCCTCGCCCGCATCGAATCAGTCGGACTGCCCTCGCGGCTGGTGGCTGCCGTCGACGCCCACCAGCGTTTGCGGGGTCCGTACACTGCCGCCGGCACGGTGGTGCGGAGGCTCATTCCCGACGTGGTACCCGCCGCGGCCCAGATCATCCGGCGCTACGACATCGAGGTGCTGTCGGTCGCCCCCGAGCTGGATGCGATCGTGCCCGGCTCCCGCGAGACCCTCACTTCGATGGCGATTCCCAAGGAGCGCACCCGCTTCTACGCTCCTCTCCGCACCCGCCGAATCGCTAACGGTCTGGTCGAGCTGATTCGCGGCAGCCTCCCGGACAGCCCCAGATCTCTCGTTTTCGAAAACGTCGAACACGCCGAATCCACCGACCTGGAGTTCGTCGCCGCCCTGGTTCGCCGCGTGGATCCGGCCCGGTTGACGATCGTGATATGCACCGGCAGCCAGAACCTGCCCAGCTCCGAGCTCCGGGACATCCTGGACTCACACGCGAAAGCGCACAATGTCGTGGCATCGGGCAGTGGCCCCCCCGCCGGGCGACCCCGGGTTGACGCCGCTGAGCTGGCGCGGCGCTACGTCGACTCGGACTGCACCAGTGACGAACCGGATCTCTTGGTGGCCTACGACGCCCTGGACCCCGAGATAAAGGTCCAGTTGCACGACCAGCGCGCGGCCGTCCTGGCCGAGGGCGACGAACAGTCGCGGCGCCTCGGCGCCATTCCCTTCCATCTCGAACACGGTTCTGACCCCGGCGGGCTGGGGGCGAATGCCCTGCGTTCGGCCCAGGATTACTGCCGCGTGCCTGGGTTTCTATACCGCGGTGATCGACTACGGGGAGCGGGCGCTCGCCCTCGTCGATGCCGCCGCCGAGCCGGAACTGTGGTGGGGTGTGGCCGGGGCGCTGGCACTTTCCCTGTCGGTCCTTTCCCGAACCAAAGAGGCCGAAGCGATTTACAACCAGGCCCGGCTGGTCTCAACATCGCCCGATATTCATATGGCGGCGGCCTATTCGACGGCCATGCTCTACACCCGCCACAATGACCCTGCGGACCGCGATGATCGCACCGCCAAGCGCTGGCTCAACTCCGCCATCGCGGCCGCCTCGCTCCTGGCGGATCCGACCGAACGAGCCTTTCAGAGCGCCTTCTACAAAAATGGTCTGGCGCTGGTCGAAGTGAATCTCGGAGAGCCAGCTGAGGCTCTTCGTCTCGTCAACGACTGCATCTCCAGCCTCGACCGCGACCTCGGCCCGGACGAGCACCGGCTGCATCGTTCAGTGCTCAAAAACAACCGGGCTCGCGTCTACGCCAGCCTTGGCATGCTCGCAGAGTGCCTGGATGATTACGCCGTGGTCATCGCCGAGGACCCCAACCATGCCGAGCACTACCTGGAACGTGGCAACATCCTTCGCCGCATGAGCCGTTTCGACGAGGCCTTTGCCGATTACGAGACGGCTATCCGCCTGTCGCCGCCGTTCCCGGAGATCTATTACAACCGGGCCGACCTGCGAGCGGTGACCGGCGACCTCGAGGGCGCAGTGGCCGACTTCTCCTACGTGATCGACCTCGAGCCCGGGTTCGTGGAGGCCTACGCCAACCGGGCCGGGCTCTATCTCGAGATGGGGGACATCGAGCAGGCTGGTGTCGATGCCATCGCCGGACTGGCCCGGGACCGGAGCAACCCCTATCTGCTGGTGGTCGATGGCCAGGTGCACGCGGCCCGGCAGGAGTACGACGCGGCTCGAGCCGCCTATAACCGGGCTGTCGGGTCGGCTCCTGATCTGGTTGCGGCCTGGTCGGGCCGGGCCGAGCTGGCCTTCGAGCTTGGCGACCTTGACGCGGCCATCGCGGACCTCGATCGGGCTGTGGCCCTGCAACCGGAGGAGCCGTCGCTCCGGTACAACCGGGCCTTCGCTTATCAGAAGGCGGGATCGTGGACCCAGGCGCTCTCCGATCTGGACCTGGCCGCCACCCTGGCCCCCGATGACGAGGACATTGCCGCCGCCAGCGCCGAATGCCGGTTGCACCTGACCGGGTCCTGACGGGCCCAGGGTCTGTTGCTCAGACCGGGTCGTGATCCACCGCCGACGGCCGCGTGGCGGCGTGCTATCTGGTGCCCAGCCCCGATCTGGCTGGCCCGCGGGTCCGGGACGTCGTGGCGTCGTTTCTTGGTGACATTCTGATTCTTGGTGACGAGGGCACCACCAGATGTCATCCTGGTCACCAAGAAAACGAATGTCACCAAGAAAACCACCGGGGCGGACGGACTCGGGGTCCGAGACGGATCCTGGCCCTGCTCCCGGGGTGGGACACCCTCCAGTCATGAGGCGACTACCAGTCGAGCCGGTGACCTGCGTTGGCTGGCCCGGTCGGCAGCGGCGGCGCGGGTCGGCTACCCCGTGATGCGCGTCTGGGCGATGAAGACGCCGCGACGGGGCAGGCCGGCCCGGGCCACCCGTCCGTCAGGCCGGCGGGGCCGAGTGAGCGTGGTGGATGGCCTCGCCCAGAACGCGGAAGTGCTCGCGCAGCTCGACCGGTTCGAGCACCTCGAACGGCAACCCCAGTCCGACCAGCCGGGACGTCAAGAACTCGAAGTCATCAGCCCCCATCCGCAAGGTGGCCGCCCGCCTGCCCGCGGCCTCGACGACGCCGACCGTGGGCGGGATCCGCTGTTCGACGTCGGCCGCCGGGGCATCCACCCGGACGACGGCCTGATAGCGGTACGGGGCCGCGCTGAGGGCATCGGCGACCAGACGAGCGGGGTCGGCCAGCGGCCGGGGGACGAAGATGTGACCGGTGATCTCGGGCACGGTGAGCATCCGGTCGACCCGGAAGGTCCGCCAGTCCTGCCGGTCGAGGTCGAACGCGACCAGGTACCACCGCCGGTCGGTCGCCACCAGACGGTAGGGCTCGGCTCGGCGATCGCTGTGACGCCCGTCGGCGGCGGCGTAGGGAAAGCGGACCAGCTGTTGGGACTCACACGCCCGGGCTAGAGGGACGAGCCGGTCGGCGGGCAGGACTTCGGCGGGCCGGCTCAAGGCGACGGTCGCGGCCCGGATGGCGGCCACCTGGGTTCGCAGCCGTCCCGGCAGCAGCCGGTCGAGCTTGGTCAGGGCGGTCAGGGCGGGCGCCTCGATGCCCCACAGGGCCGACCCGGCGGACCACCCGAGGGCCACGGCCATGGCCGTGGCCTCGTCGTCGTCGAGCAGCAGCGGCGGCAGGTCGGTCCCGGCCCGCAGCCGGTAGCCGCCGTCCGCGCCAGGACCCGACTCGACCACGTAGCCCAGGGTGCGCAGCCGCTCGACGTCCCTGCGCAGGGTGCGCGTGGTCACGGCCAGTTGCTCGGCCAGCTCCGTTCCCGACCACCGGGGCCGGCGTTGGAGCAGCCCCAGCAGATGAAGGAGTCGGGCCGCGGCGTCTGACATCAGTGAAGTTTTCTCAGCCTATGCGGACCGGTCTTGTCCGCATGGGTCCGTACGGTCGGGGCATGGTCTGGTTCGTCCCCTGGAGGTCGAAGACATGTACCAAAACCCATGGGTCCTGCGGGATCTCATCCACGATCAGCAGCACCACATCTCGCGTCGGGCCGCATCGGTGCCGCCCGAAGGGCGCTGGCAGGCCAGCCCGTTCCTTCGCTGGAGGCGGGCGTTGATCTTCATGGGCTCGTGGCCGGCCCCGCCTGCTCGCCCCCGGTCGGGGCGGTCACCGGCCGCCTCCGCCCCCTTCCGGGCCTGACGTCCGGGCGGGCCTCCTCGCCCCCGGCCGGGCCAGCGCCGGCCGCGCCGGCCCCCTTCCGGGCCTGAGGTCGGAATGCCCGGCTGCGCCCCAACCTGCGTACCACCGGGATTCTGTATCAGAATCGCTGGCCTGCGGAAGCCCGGGAGGTCGCATGGAGGCAAGGCAGTTCAGAATCGGGTCGGAGGCAGTCTGCACCGACGGGCCATGCGGTGAGGTGACCCAGGTGGTTGTCGACCCGGTGGCCAAAGCGGTGACCCACCTGGTGGTCGAACCCAAGCATCGGTCGGGTCTGGGCCGCCTGGTCCCGCTGGATCTGATCGACACCGACGCCGGAACCGGTGATCTGCGGCTGCGCTGCACCCGGGCCGAGTTCGAGCACCTGCCTGGCGCTGAGGAGAACGAATTCCTTCCCGGCAGCGAGGGATACCCGGGCTACCGCGAGGACGAAGTGCTGTCCTGGCCGTATTTCGGAGGGAACGTCTCTCCGCCAGTCACCGTCGACACCCTGCCCGTCGGGGAAGTGGCGGTGCGCCGCGGCGAGCCGGTCCATGCCACCGACGGACCCATCGGCCATGTCCAGGGGCTGGTGATCGACGCCGGTAGCCGGCAAGTAACCCACGTGCTCCTGCAGGAGGGGCACATCTGGGGCCGCAAGGAGGTGGCCATCCCGATCGCGGCGGTGATCGACGTCGAAGCTGGCATCGAGCTCAACCTGACCAAGCAGGAGGTCGAAGACCTGCCGGCCGTCGACATCGCCCGGTCGTAGCGGGGCCACGCCGAGCGGGAACGGTCGGCCGGAACGGTCAGCCGGCAACGGTCAGCCGGCAACGGTCAGCCGGCAACGGTCAGCCGGCAACGGTCAGCCGGCAACGGTCAGCCGGGAACGGTCAGCCGGGAACGGTCAGCCGGTGGGACCGGAACCGGTCGGAGGCGTCAACGGGGGCTCCAGGCCCGCAAAGAGATCATCCTCCGGAATGGGGGCGCCGCTGGTGTCGTGCGAGCGAATGAAGGTCTCGTAACGGAAGATGTCGCCGAACAACTCGGGGGGGAGGTGCGAAAACCAGGATTCGTCCAGCTGGCTGGCATGGGCGAGGAGGGCGGCGCGCTTGCGCTCGATGACCGGAGCGACGTCCACCGAGGTGGTGATCTGGCGTTCCAGCGCTTCCATCTGTGCTTCGATGCGCGCCATCCGTTCGGGATCGGCCCGTTCGGAATCTCGGCCCCGCCGGGCGGGAGGGGCAAGGCCCCGGGCGACCATGATCTCGCGCAGGCGCTGGAAGTCCCGGCGCCGTCGGGCGATGTAGTAAAGCTTGGCCGGAATCCCGGTGCGCTCCACGGCCGCCACCGTGACGTAGTGGGCATGCAGATGGTCGGGGTGGTTGTACCCGCCGTTGTCGGCGTAGGTGACGACCACGTCGGGCTGATAGCGCTCGAACAACCCGACCAGACGACCCGCCACGGCCTCCACGGGCACGTTGCAAAACACGTCATCGCGGTGACGATGCCGCCACTCCGGCATGCCGGAGTCGTGATAACCAAGCAGCTCGAGGGCGGTCACATCCAGCAGCTCGCACGCCACCTCGAGCTCGGCCAGCCGCACTTTGGCGACCGCGTCCTCGTCGTGGCCCTCCTCGTCCGGCTTGACGTGGCCCGGCCCGTCACCGAGCTCGCCGTTGGTGCAGGTGACAACCACCGTGCGCACGCCCTGCCGGGCGTAGAGGGCCAGCACGCCGCCGGTACTGGAGGATTCATCGTCGGGGTGGGCGTGGACCGCCATGAGAGTACGCGTGCGGTCATCCTAAGCGCCCGCCCCGTCAGGGCGAGCCGTGTCAGGGCGAGCCGATCAGCCGGCGAGCGCCTTGGCCTTCTCCCGCTGAAACTCGTCCTCGCTGAGGACGCCGCGATCCCGGAGGTCAGCCAGCTTGGCCAGCTGATCAGCGGTGCCCGTGGACGACGAGGTGGCCGTCTCTTTGACATAGTCCCGGAACGCGGTCTCCTGGGCCTGGGCGTACTGGAGTTGCCGTTCGTGCATCTTTCCGCCCCGAACGATCAGGTACAGCAGCACGCCGAGTAAGGGAAAGATGATGATCCCGATGACCCACAGCGCCTTGCCCCAACCGCCGAGGTCGTGACTGCGAAAGATGTCCGAGAAGACCATGATCAGCAGCCAGATCCAGATGATGAACAGGAAGATCCACAGCATCGTCAAGAAGGCGTCGAGCAATGGATACGAGGTCGCGATCATCAATCAACCTTTCCCCGGCGCCGGCCGGGCGCAAGCGGACGTACTGCGTGCATTGTCGCCCAGACACTACGCGCCGGTTGGCTATCCCCCTGTGATCACCCGAAACGGGTGATCCCGCCTTGAGACGACAGCCGTGATCGCCGGCGCCTACTCGACGCCCTGCAGGGGTGGCGGTCCCACGTGAGGAAATAGATCCAGGAAACAACCCTGGGTGATGCGGTAGGTGACGTCCGCCGGCTGGTCATCGAACAACTCGTGGAGGGTTTTCTGGCTGTGACCGAACGTGCCCTCCAGGTGGGGGTAGTCGCTGCCCCACATGACGTTGCGGTAGCCCATCGCGGTCATGGCCGGGATGGCGGTCTCGTCGTGCTGGAACGAGGTGTAGACCTGTTCATACAGGATGTCCTTGGGCAGACGAGTCAGGCGGTCCCTGACGAATTCGTTGTGCTGGCGGTAGGCCTCGTTGAGGCGGTCACCCAGGAATGGCACCCAGGTGGCGCTGGCCTCGGAGATCAGCAGTTTCAGATTGGGATGACGGTCGAGTACACCCGAGGCCACCATGAAGCCCGCCATGGTGATACCTGGATAGGAGGCCCACACGTAGTTCATGGGCCCCGCCCCCGGGCCGTGGAAGTGCACGGGTTCCTCGCCGGTATTACCGGTGTGCACCGTGAGCACCATTCCGGTCTCGTTCATCACTGCCCACAGCGGCTCCCAATAGGAGCGATTGAAGTCGGGAATGCCGTCCGGGGTGCCGCACGGCAGGCTGACGGCCTTGAGGCCCAGCCCGACCGCCCGCTCCACCTCGGTCACGGCGTCGCCGACATCGAGGGGGGAGATCTGGGCGGGCATGACGTGGCGGATCGACTCCTCCTGGACGCTGGCGCACCAATCGTTGATGACTTTGACCGCCTCGCGGGCCAAAATCGGGTCGTCGATCATGGAATTCCATAGCCCCACCGACGGGTAGATGACCTCGGCCCAGATCCCTTCCTGATCCAGATCCTGACGGCGAACCGTAAAGTCCTGGTCTCCCGGAGCCCGCAACGCGTCCATCAGCGTCCGGCCCTCCCGGCCCTTGACGACCCCGATCGCGCGGCAGTGGCCGCTCGAAGGTCTTCCCATCCACATAGATGGTCTCCATGCTGCCGTCGTCGGACTTGACCGAGCGCGGCATACGCCCGGCCAGCTCGGGGGGCAGGGCGGCGTAGAGATCTTTCGGTTCCATGTAATGCGAGTCGCCCGAGTTCGCCCAGATCTTCATGTGCGCTCCTTGTTGTGCCGGGTGAAGCATAGCTCGACCCCATCAAAATCAAAACGGGCCTTTCATTTAGGCCGGAGGTGCGAATCGGGGGCTGCTAGCGCCGGGCTGCTAACGCCGGGCTGCTAACGGCGGGCTGCTAACGCCGACCGGCCAACGCCGCCGATTTCCCTGCCTGCCTGCCGAGCACCGCACCTGCCGTCAACCCGCTGCCACCGGGATAGTTGAAATAGAAGAGACCTCCAACGATCTCGCCAGCCGCATAGAGCCTGGGGATCGGATGCCCATCGGTATGCATGACCTGGGCGTCAGCAGCGTTGACGCGGATACCCCCGAAAGTGAAGGTAATGCCGCACGTGACCTGGTAAGCCACGAACGGGGGTCGATCAAGTCGGTTTGCCCAGTTGCTCTTCGGGATCGCCAGCCCGGTTGTGCCTCGACCATCCTTGATGGTTGGATCGAAGGGAACGTCAGCCCGGACGGCGCCGTTGAAGGCGGCGACCTCCTGGAGAAAGCCCCGTCCGTCGACGCCCTCGAGCCGCCCGGCCAGTTCGTCGACGGTGTCGGCCTGCACCCTGGTCACCTCCCGAATCCGGTATTCGTCCCGAAGCAGGTGGGTCACCTGCTGATCGAAGATCTGCCAGGCAAATTGGTGGGGCTGTCGAAGGATGACGCCGCCATAGCTGGCGTAGGTGTAGTTGCGGAAGTCGGCTCCCTCGTCCACAAAGCGGCGGCCGTCGGCGTTGACCATGATTCCGAACGGATAGCTGTGCTTCTGGAAGCCGTCCCCGACGGCAAGGTCGCCGAAGTCGGGCGCGTTCCGGTCCCACGCCACCGCGTGACAGCCCGACCAGTGGCCGATCGGGGCGGCGCCGGCTTCCAACGCCATCCGGTGCCCGTCGCCCGTGTTGAAGCGGGTACCTCGAACCTTGGCCAGGTCCCAGCCGGGGCCCAGGTACCGGGCGCGCCACTCGGCGTTGGCCTGAAAGCCTCCACAAGCCAAAACCACGGCCTCGGCGGACAGACACCGGGTTTCCCCCGCCACCCTGGCCCGCACGCCCTTGACGCCCTGGTCGTCGTGCAGCAGGCCGGTCGCGGGGGCCTCGTAGAGTATCTGAACTCCCCCCCGGGCCGCGATCCCGTGCTGACGCTCGACCAGGCCCGGTCCTCCGCCCACCACCTCGATGGTGAGACCACCCCAGAACCGCATCCGCTCGCCGACCCGGAAGGCCTGCCGCCCGTAGGCGGGCGCAAACCGGATGCCCTTGTCGTACAGCCACCGCAGCACGGCGTGACTGTCACGGACGACCCGGTCGGCGAGATCCGGGTCGGCGCGATATTCGGTCAACCGGGCCAGGTCGTGGAAAAACTGGCGAGCCGGATAGGTGCCAAAGTCGGTGGTTGACAACTCGCCGGCGGCGAGATCAGGCATCAGGCCCAGCAGGTCGTCCACTCCCTCGTAAGCGACGCGCACGGCGCCTGCTGTGAAGGCGGTATTGCCGCCCCGCTCCGCACGGGGAGCGCGCTCCAGCACCAGCACGGTGGCGCCCTGTTCGCGGGCGGATAACGCCGCGCACATGGCGGCGTTGCCGGCGCCCACCACGATGACGTCATAGTGGTCTCGAAGGGCCTCCGCCGCGGTCCGTCCCGCGGCAGGCTCGGCAGAACGGGGCATCATCGGCATCCTCCGCCGCGAAGTATCGCGCCGCGGCTGGCGATCACTGGACAACGCGGCGCGATCGGCGCTGGAATGGGCTCTGTGGATATTCCCCTGACCACCGATCAGGAGCTGCTTCGGGCCACGGCAGAGCGGTTCGTTCGAGAGAGCTGCCCGCTTGGTGCCGTCCGGCAGCTCATGGCATCGGATTCCGGGGTCGCCCCGGAGTACGTGCGTCAGGCCGGTGAGCTGGGTTGGTTCGCTCTGCTCGTGCCCGAAGAATACGGTGGCGGGAGCGTTTCCGGGGCCGGGCTTCTCGACGCGGCCGTCGTGGCGGCCGAGCGAGGTCGGGGGCTGCAACCCGGGCCGTTTGTTGCCACCAATGTGGTGGCCGACGCTCTGGCCCGGGCCGGGAGCGATGACCAGCGGTCCAAGCTGCTGCCCGCCCTGGCTGCGGGCGAGCTGACCGCGGCGTGGGCGATGGCCGGAGCAGACGGGGCCTGGGAGGCCGGCGAAGGCGGCGCGCTGCGAGGTGGGAGGACACGGCTTCTCGTTGCAGGGGACGGCCCTTTTGGTCCAGGACGGCGGCCTGGCGGATCTCCTTCTGGTGACCGCCGGGTCGAATGCCGGCTTGACGCAGTTCGTCGTCCCGGCAGGCACGCCGGGCCTCGACATCGAGCGAATGTCCAGCCTCGACCTCACTCGCCGCTTCTACCGGGTGCGGCTCGACGCGGTGGAGGTGCCTGAGTCGGCGCTGCTGGGGGCGGTCGGGGGAGCGGCTGAACTGGTCGAACGGGAGCTGCAGGTCGCCGTCGTGCTCACCCTGGGCGAAATGATCGGCGCCATGGATCGTGACTTTGAGATGGCGGTCGAGTACGCCAGGGCCCGGACCGCATTTGGTCGGCCGATCGGCTCGTTCCAGGCGGTCAAGCACCTCCTCTCCGACACCAGCCTCCTGATCGAGGCCAGCAAGGCGGCTTCGGCCGCGGCTGCCAGGGCGGTGCAAACGGACTCCGATGGGGCTGAGACGGTGAGCATGGCCAAAGCGTTCGTCGGCGACAGCGCCATCGACGTGGCCCAGAACTGCTGGCAGGTCTTTGGTGGCATCAGCTACACGTGGGAGCACGATCAGCACCTGTTTATGCGCCGCCTCACGACCGACGCCATGCTGTACGGCGAACCGGCCTGGCACCGGGAGCGCATTTGCCGCCTGCACGGACTGTAGAAAGGCGAGAACCCCATGACTGCTGGACACAACCTGGACGTTCCCGTCGGCGTCGGCGACTACCGCCAGCAGGCTCGGACCTGGCTCGAGGCCAACCTCGAGAAGCGTTCCCCGGTCCCTGCGCCGGGGGCCGAACGGGGCGTCCGCAGGACTCCGGAGATGATGGCTGTGGAGCGGGCCCTCCAGCGACAGCTGTACGAGGGCGGCTACGCGGGCATCACTTGGCCCAGGCCATACGGCGGCCAGGGCTTGACCACGGCTCACGAGCAGGCGTTCAACGAGGAGGCCGCCGGGTATCGAACCCCCGACCTTGGCGTGTCGGGGTCCGTGACCTTCGGTATCTGCATTCCGACCATGCTCACCCACGCTTCTCCCGAGTTCCTGGCCCGCCACGTCCCTCGCGTCCTCGCCGGTGAGGAGCTGTGGGCGCAATTCTTCTCGGAGCCGGTGGCCGGTTCGGACCTGGCCGGCGTCATGACCCGTGCCACCAGAGACGGGGATCGGTGGATCCTCAACGGCTCCAAGATCTGGTCGAGCGGCGCCTACTACGCCGACTACGGGATGTGCCTGGCTCGCACCAACTGGGAGGTACCCAAACATCGGGGCCTGACCTGGTTTGCGGTCAAGATCGACCAGCCCGGTGTCACCGTCCGGCCCATTCAGCAGATCAACGGAAACGCCGAGTTCTGCCAGGAGTTTCTCGACGATGTCGAGCTCACCGATGGCGACGTCATCGGCGACGTCAACGAGGGGTGGTCTGCGGCCCGCACCATGCTGGTGTACGAGCGGGGCGGCGGTGATCGGGCCGCGGTGGCGGCCCCGTCGCGTGCGACCGGACGCCCGCTGGCTCCGGACCTGGTGGCCCTGGCCGAGCGCCTGGGCCGGCAATCGGATCCCCGGGTCCGCCAGCTCATTGCCCGCGCCCATGTCAACGACTTCGTGTATGACGAGCTGCTGACCCGGATCGTGGGGCTCACCCGGGCCGGGGCAGCCGACCCGGCCGGGATCGCCTCTTACGCCAAACTGGCTGCCGGCACGTTCACCGCGGCGCGGGCTCGCATCGGGATGGAGATCGGCCGGGGCGCCGCGGTCGTGTGGACGGAGGGAGACGCAGATGGCGCCGCCGTGTCCTTCAATTACCTCAACGGCCGCATGCGCGGTATCGCCGGCGGTACCAATGAAATGCAGCGCAACGGCATCGGGGAGCGGGTCCTCGATCTGCCTCGCGAACCCAGCTTCGACATTGATCGACCGTTTTCGGAGGTCGTGCGGCGGGCTGCCAGCTGGTCCGGCTCCTCGACCTGACGGCCCGCCAAACGGCAGCACGAGTCGTGGTCAGGTGGGCGCGACCGCGGCCAGCACGAAGGCGGCTACGCCCACAAACGTCACTCCGATGGTGATCGGCAGCAGGTCGGCGGGGGAGGTACCGTCGGCGCCCCGGCCCCGTCTGCGGTGGGAGTGCCAGATCCCCAGCGCCCAGGTCAGCACGCCCAGCGCCAGGATGCATCCCCCGACGGTCACGTCGCTGCGACTGAGCGGTGTGTCGGCCAGTCCTCGCAGGACGGCGGCCCCGCAAGCCACCAGCGACAGACCACTGCGATTCCAGGCCAGGTCGGTGCGTTCGGCGGCCAGTCCCGGATCACGCGAGTCAGCGTCGAACGCCGTCATTTGCCCGATCCCCCCCAGATGACCAGGATCAGACCGATGATGGCGACGATCGACACCACGGCCGCCGAGACCTGCGGCAGGATCGACTTTGGCAGCGCCCGGCCGGTGCGCATGGCTTGCTCATTTTCCCGCCAGTTCCGGAAGCTGAACAGCGCCACCACCACCCCCAGGGCGATCAACGGCAGTCCGATCAGCCTTCTCCCCCCGGCCAGGTGGAACGGAGGCAGGAGCTGGGTGATGGCCAGACCGGCCGTGACCAGCCCCAGGGAGGTCCGGATCCAGGCCAGGAACGTGCGCTCGTTGGCATACGAGAACCGGACATCCGGCTCCCTGTCGTCGTCTGGCCTGCCGGATTGGTTTGGCCCATCAGCCATGCCCTCATCATGGCGCGGCCCGGACGCGAGCAGCGGGACGTCGATCGGTAGCCTCAGGGGGGCTCGATCACCAGCGGCTCCGATGGTTCCTCGTCGGTGACGGACCCCGGTGCCGGACGCCGGGACGGAATGGCCACCAGGGCGAACACCACGCCCCCGCAGGCCAGCACCGCCGCCGTCACCAGGGCCAGCCGGATGCCATGCAGAAAAGCCTGATGGGCAGCCAGCAGCAGGGTAGTGCGAGCGGCGCCGGCCAGACCCTTGGCCACCAGGATGGCTCCGGTGATCGAAGAGCCGGCCTGATGGAGTTGGGCCGGGGTCAGACGGACTCTCCCGATCGAGAATCCGGCCCGGTACCCGGTGGCGGCGATACTGCCGCCAATGGCAATGCCGAGGGCCTGCCCTAGCTGCCGGGTCGTCTGGTTGATGGCGGAAGCCCCACCGGCCACCTCCTTGGGAACGGCCGTCATGATGGCCTCTGTGCTGGCCGGGACGAAGACGCTGAATGCAGTCGCCATCACCGCAAAGCCAACGAAAAGGTTGACGTAGTTGGAGTGGACGGTTGTGGCCGCGATGATCAAAGCAGCCACGCTGATGAGCCCGACCCCTCCGGCAATCAGGTATCTGGCGCCGAAGCGCTCGGTCAGGGCCGGAGCCCGGGGCATCAACACGAAGTTGACGACCGTGATCGGACCGGAGGTGGCGAGGGCCGCGACCAGCGGGCTGTACCCCTTGACGAGCTGCAGGCTCTGCACGATCAGGAACATCGACCCGGTCATGGCGATGAACGCGATGGTCATGGCCGTGGCCGCCGCGGTGAGCTGCGGGGCGCGGAAGGTGGTGATATCGATCATGGGGGAGTCGACGCGTCGCTCCCATCCAATGAACGCCACCAGCAGGAGAACCGACGCCACCAGCGACCCTGCGATGGCTGGCGAGCTCCAACCGCGATCGGGCCCCTCGATAATAGCCCAGACGAGGGACGTCAGCGCCAGAACGGAGAGGCCGGCTCCGACCAGGTCGAAATGCGCTTCGGCCGGGTTGCGGGATTCGGGCAGGACCAGGGGCTGGAGTACCAGCGCCACTATCACCACCGGGACGTTGACCAGGAAGCACGATCCCCACCAGAACTGTCGCAACAGGAGACCACCGGCGACCGGTCCGATGAACGCACCGGTGGCGTTCATCAGCGACCAGTAGGCGATGGCCCGGCGCCGGCTGCGCGCTTCGGTGAAGATGTTGACGAGGATCGACAGCGTCGCCGGCATGATCAGGGCGGCCCCCACCCCCATCACGGCCCGCCACAGGATCAGCTCCCCGGGAGTCTTCGAAAGGCTGGCAGCCAGCGAGCTGATGCCGAAGATGAGCAGGCCGATGGTGAGCACCCGACGGCGTCCGAAGCGATCTCCGAGGTTGCCGGAGGTCAGCAGCAACCCGGCGAACACCAGGGTGTAGGCGTCGACGATCCATTGCAGCTGCGACGGGGTGGCGCCCAGTTCCCGGACCAGAGTCGGCAGGGCCACGTTGAGGATGCCGCCGTCGATGCTGACGATGAGGAGGCTGAGGCACAGCGCCCCAAGGGCGGCCCACCGCTTGGATTCCTCGCGCATCCTGTCTCGACCCTATTCGTGCCGTCTCCCGGCCGCCCAGGGATCGTACCGGCTCCGGGGCGAGCCCCGAGCCGCCCGGGCGGCCGGGGAGGCAATTCGCCCCGGTCGCGGTGATCTCGGTCAGGGCCGGTGTTCGATCAGTGGCAGCTCGCTGCCGCCATTGTCGTAGATGCCCGCAGCCCACACCTGCCCGGCCACGCTGGTCACGCCACCGAGAATGTTGCTGCCCGAACCGGGATCGGGGCCGCGATCGACGGCCCACTGACCCGCGGTCTCACGCAGGATCAGGGTGTTGTTGTTATCGGTTTGCGGATCCAGGTAGGTGCCAACGGCCCAGACCGTCGTCCCTGACACCGTGACGCCCCACAGGTTGGTCCAGTCGGATCCGGCCGAGGGCGCCAGCGCGACCACGTGCCAGGCCCCGGCCTGGTAGTGCTCGACCAGAGGAAGGCCGCCGTGGCTGGGGCTGTCGGTCTCGCCGACGGCCCAGGCCTGGCCGTCGGCGGCTGCCACGCCGTCGGCGTTGGCGTCGGGTAGTTGGGGACCGGCAGGGGCGTGGTGGCGATGGCCGCCGAACCGGTCGCCGCGAAGAGGGGTGTCATGGCCTGGACGTTGGCGGTGTCACAGGTGAATTGCAGACAGCCCAGGCCGAATGCGTGCTCGATGGTGCTCAGCATGGAGTAGTGGTTGGAAGGGGTGGGATAGCGAAGCCCGCGTGGGCCGTGGCTGGTGATGACGATGGCGGGCACCTGACCGCCGCCCGGCCGGGCATCGCAGCAGCCGGCATTGGTATCGCCGCTGTCGTAGGTGATAGCGATGACGTTGTTGCCCTTGGCCCAGAACGGGGCATTGGTGATCTCGCTCACCAGCTGCCCCAGGTACCGGTCGCCGACCGCGACCAGATGCTGATTCTGAGGATCGCCGATGTTGCCGCTGTCGAGGCAGTACGGCGGATCCCCGTGCATGTCGTGGCATTCGTCGGGGACGATGTAGCCGAAACGAGGCACGTTGCCGCTGCGCAAATCGGTGGGGAGCTGCTGGATAGGTACCTGGTGGGACCAGTCGTAGGGGTTTAGCGAGGTGGTGAAATTCTGGATGGCGTCGTGCTTGGAGACGTACAGGGGGTCGCTGTCGGGGGCCCCGTTACATTTCTCCGGGTAGCAGATGCCTTGATAATCCGGATGGGGCAAGCCTTGCAGATAGGTCTTCCAGCTGATCCCGGCGTGGTCGAGCTGGCTGATGAGGCTCGGGGTGTTGACCAGCTGGGTCCAGTAGGCCGGCAGTTTCGCACTCTGGTGCGCCAGATCCCACGGGGTCGGTGTCCCATCCGCTGCCTCCTGTTCTTCGGTGCTTCCGGGAGGAGAGGGCCGGGTGCCTCTGGCACCCGGCCCCCGTCAGTCGGTGTTGCGTGTGGTTACGGTGACTCAGGCGTTGGTGAAGATGTCGGCGCCAAACGACTTGACCTGCGGCATCTGGGCATCACCGAGATGGGCCAGCCCGAAGATGTCCTCGATGGTGCGTAGCGCCGAGTAGTGGTTGTAGAAGACGTTGCTGACCGTGCCCGGCTTGATAAACGGGGAGATGAGCACGGCCCCGACCCGGCCTCCACCCGGTCCGTTCATACCCGGCTCGGCTGTGTTGGGGTGGGAAGCGCTCCGGCCGCTGGTCTCCCCGCAACACGCCGCACTGGTCGATCCTTCGTCGAAGGTGATGAAGATCAGACCGTTACCGGCTTTGTAGGCGGGGGACGACATGATGATCGGGACCCAGATGCTCAGGAAGGCGTCGATGTTGATGAAGCCGCCGGGATCGCCATTGGCGCAGGGCGCGTCATGGCCGTCATTGCACAGGTTGGGCGCCAGGAAGGAGAAGTTGGGCGTCGTGCTGGTCTGGGCCAGGTCGTGGAGCAGAGGCTGGAATGACAGCACGTGGGCGTCGCAATACGCCTGGCTGTCGGTCACCGCCTTGAAGTACATGAAGCCTTCGTGGCGGTCGGCGAACTGGTCTGCGGCCTCGGCACCCTCGGTGTTGTCCGGTTGCCCGACCACGGGGTGGCCGCAGGCCGGACCCTGTGCGGTCTGCACGGTCTGGTCCCGGGTGGGATCATTGCCCATGTCCTGCAGGTAAGCCTTCCAGGTCAATCCGGCCCCGCTGAGCTGGTTGCCAAGGGTGGGGATGGCAGCCGGGTAGACGCATCCGTTGCCGATGTACTGGTCGAACGGCTGGAGCACGTGATTGGTCGGTTCAAAGGGCGTCCAGACGCCGCAGTCATTGTCCGTCGCCGGATCGGGCGCCTGGCCACTGATCTGAGCGATGTAATTGTCGAGGCTGTCATGGCCGACGGCGAAATAGTTCTTGAGCAGACCGCCCATCGAGGTCAGGGTCGTGGCCAGATAGGGATCGTTGGCGGGGTCGCCGAACGACTGTCCCAATCCCTCGTTCTCGAGGTCGATATACCAGATGTGCTGGACCGCCGGTAGCGATGCCGTGCTCTTCGGGGCCGCGGTGGACGCCGTCGACGCGCCGGCAGCAGCGACGCCGCTGAGCGAAAACGTCAAAATGCCAAGTGCTGCCAGGATTCGCATCGGAGTCAGGGCAGGGGGGCGGAATCTCATCATGTGCCTCCTGACGCCGACGCGCCAACCCCCGGATGGACTCCGTGGTGCCACCAGCGCCGGGAGCAGCCTTGTTGATGGCCATGACGCGGGCGTGACCGTCAAGTGTCCGCCATGCGGTATCCGGGTGAATCTTGGGTTACCGATGGCTCAACTACTGTCCCCGCGGGTGTCCGTCGAGCATTTTCGCGTCCGCTCACTCAGTCCGTACCGGGAGGGGTTCGAGCAGGTCGAGGCTGTTGCCACCGTGGTCCTGGACGCCGGGCTTCCCGGCAACGGCTTCGTGGTCGACCTGGGGCGGGCGCCCCGGAGACCGGACGGCCTCGTCCAGGTGGAAACCGATGTCGTGCTCATTCGACCTGCCGGGACCGGGCCGGGATCTCCGTCGCCAACCGGGTTGTTGTTTGTGGTTGCCAACCGGGGCCTGGTCACGGGTCTTCCGTTCAGCTGGGGAGTTCAAGCCGGTGCCATCCCGGATGGCCGTATCGACCCCGGTGACGCCTGGGTCCTGCGCCGGGGCCTGGCCGTGGCCTGGATCGGCTGGCAGTGGGACGTGCAGCGGCGGCCCGGCGTGGTGGGTATTGACGTCCCCGAGGCGCGCCATGCCGACGGCGGGCTCCTACGGAGTCAGGCCCGCCTGGAGTTTCTGCCCCTCCAGACCGAGACCCACCACCGCCTGGCCGACCAGGTCCCACCGTGGATTGGTACCTTTCATGCCCTTCCGGCCGCCGACGTCGAAGAAGCGGGTGCCGTCCTCACCGTCCGGGACTGGTTCAACGGCCCCCGGACGGAGATCCCGCGTAGCCGGTGGTGCTTTGCCCGGGACGTAGACGGGACGGCGATGCCGGACACCGAGCACGTCTGGCTGGACGGCGGCTTCGCCCCTCGGCGCTATTACGAGGTCATCTATACCACCGGTCGCAGCCCCATTGCGGGTGCGGGTCTGGCCGCGGTTCGAGATGTGGTGTCGTACCTGCGGACCACCATGGAGTTCAGCCGGGTGTTGAGCACCGGCAGCTCGCAGAGCGGACGCTGGCTGCGACAGTTCATCTTCGACACGGCCAACACGGCCGAAGACGGCTCCCGTGTTTTCGACGGAGTGTTATGTCATATCGCTGGCGGGCGGCGGGGTGAGTTCAACAACCGCAGCGCCCAGCCCTCCACCATGAACGCCCTGGGCTTCACCCATGAGCCCCCGTTCTCGCCGGAGGACGGTCTGTTTGCGGCGGCCCGCCGGCAGGGGAACGCGCCGCTCACCATCTTCGACAACTCAGCCACCGAGTACTGGCGCGGCGACGCCTCGCTCGTCCATACCGACGGGGCCGGGCGCGATCTCGCTGACGGTGAGGACTGGCGGGCCTATCTGTGCGCCGGCGCCCATCACCCGGCCGGCATGCCCGAGGAGTTCGCCGCCCAGTTTCCCCTTCGAATTCGGTCCGAACCGGATCGAGGTGGCCGCCGTCCTCCGCGCCCACCTGACCGCCCTGGACGAGTGGGTCGCATTGGGCCGGCTGCCGCCGCCGAGCGAGGTGCCGCGGGCTGCAGACGGTTCCGGCCAGAGCCGCGAGCAGGTCTTGCAAACCCTGGCTGGCCGTGAGCGATTTGCGGGCATCGTGTGGCCTGACCCGAACGCCCTGCTCGGAATGCCGCCGCTCGATCTCGGTCCCGACGCCGCCGTCGGGGTGGGCCGGTACCCACCCGCCGTGACCGGTCCGCCGCGTCCGTGCCTGGTGGCGTCGGTCGACGAGGATGGGAACGAAGGCTGCGGCGTCCGCCTGCCCGAGGTCGCCGTGCCGCTCGGGGTTTGGTTCGGCTGGAACCCTGAGCAGCCCCGTCCGGACCCCGATCACCCGGGGACCAACCACCCGGTGGAGGTGTGGAACCTCCTCGGTGGCGGCGTCGCTTTCGGCGCCCCGGAGATCATCGACCGCTACGGCGACCGGGACCGGTATCTCGACCGGGTGCGGGCGTGTGTCTCGGACCTCGTTGCCCGCCGGCACTTGCTCGCCGGGGACGCCGAGCGGGTGGTGGAGCACGCTGGGGCCCTGTGGGACCGGTCTGTGGCAGTCTCTTGAGCATGGAGAGCACCCGACTCGGTCGAACCGGTTTGCCAGTGTCCCGGATATGCCTGGGGACGATGACGTTCGGGTTGCAATGCGACGAAGCCACGTCCCGGGCCATTCTCGATGCCGCCTTCGACGCCGGCGTCACCTTCATCGATACCGCCGATGTCTACCCGCTCGGCGGTGATCTGGACACGGTCGGCCGGACCGAAGAGATCCTCGGGAGGTGGCTGGCGGACGGCGGCCGGCGGGACCAGGTTGTCCTCGCCACCAAGTGCGTCGGCGTGATGGGGCGTCGCCGGTGGGACCAGGGGGCGTCGCGCCGTCACATCCTCGACGCAGTCGACGCCTCCTTGCGGCGGCTTGGGACCGACTTCATCGACCTCTATCAGCTGCACAGCTACGACAACCGCACGCCGATCGACGAATCGCTGTCTGCCCTCGACGATCTGGTCCGGGCGGGCAAGGTCCGCTACATCGGCTGCAGCAACTTTCTCGCCTACCAGCTGGCCCGGGCGATCGGCCGCTCCGAGGTCCGCGGTCTGGCCCGCATGGACAGCGTCCAGCCTCGCTACAACCTCCTGTTCCGCCAGATCGAGCGCGAGCTGCTGCCCCTGTGCGCCGAGGAGGGCATCGGGGTCATCCCCTACAACCCGATCGCCGGTGGGATGCTGAGTGGCAAGCATCAGCGACAGGACGAACCGACCGGCCGGTTCACGCTGGGCCGGGCCGGGCGGATGTACCAGGATCGCTACTGGCATGATCGCGAGTTCGACACCCTCGATGCCCTGCTCCCCCTGGCGGACAAGGCGGGCGTTTCCCTGACGACGCTGGCCGTGCAGTGGGTCCTCGCCAACCCGACCGTGTCGAGTGCCATCGTGGGCGCCAGCCGCCCCGAGCAGCTCGCCGACAGCCTGGCGGCCGCCGAGACCCCGCTGGACCCGGCCCTCAAGGAGGAGCTCGACCAGCTGACAGCCCCGTACCGTCAGGGCGACGCGCCGCGTTGAGCCGAACGCCTACTGGAACCTGGAAAGGACACATCTGATGGTGATCGTTCAGGGCGTCTACCGCCTTGATCCCGCCGACCGCGACGCCTTCGTGGCCCAAAGCCGGCAAAACATGGAGATCGCCCGCGGGGAGCGGGGTTGCCTGGAGTACGTGGTCGCCGCCGATCCCATGGACCCCGGTCGGGCCATCCTCTCGGAGCGGTGGGATTCCATGGACGACCTGGATGCGCATGCCAGCGCTCTGGCCCGCCGGCGGGAGGAGGACGCCGCGGCCGGGAGGTCGCCGGCGATCGACGCCGTCAGCCGGGAGTTCGGGTTCTACGAGGCGTCCCTGTTTCGTACCATCTCCTGATAGAGGGGCCGCCCGCTGCCGGCACCCGGCGCCGGGGCCCGCCGCCGCTGCCCGCTGCTCGCCGCCGGCAGGGCCTGAAGCCCCGCAAAGTGGGCGCTGTTCGCGTCTTGGGCGTGGCTGTGTCGATTTTCTGGTAGCGGGCGCCCAAGGCGCGGGTTGCGCCCAGGTTTGGGCGCCTGGGTTGCCGGCGGGGTGGGGCGCAGGTGTGGGGTCCGCTGCGCCCGGCTTCGGTGGCGTGGGGGGACTGGCTGGGCCGGGAAAGTGGGCGCAGTTCGCGTCTTGGGCGTGGTTGTGTCGATTTTTGGTAGCGGCCATGCCCAAGGCGCGGGTTGCGCCCAGGTTTGGGCCAGCGAGGGACGGCGGGGCCGGGTCGCGGGCCGGGGGCCGCCCCGCGCCAGCTGGGGTCAGGCTGCGACCACGTCGACCGGACTACCGACGGGGACGGGACGCAGCTGCAACAAGTTGGTTTCGTGCAGACGGACGCAGCCATGGGAAATCGCCGCACCGGTGGCTCCGATGGCGCTGTCCGATCCGAGGGGACCGTGGATGGCGATCATGGCGTCGCCGGAGCTCTCCCAGTCGGTGATGGTGTTGGAGTGCGCCGAGGTGACGATCACGAAGGCGCCGTAGCCGGGGTTGGGGGGCGCGGCCAGGAAGGCCACGAAATACTGGCCCACCGGGGTCGGGTCGTCCGGAGTTCCGATCCCGGCCGGGGCGGAAAGGACCAGCTGCCCGGCCCGGTAGAGCATCAGGTGGGTCGTGGCCAGATCGATGACGATCCGGTACGGCGTGGTCGCCAGAGTCACGTCGGTGGCGAGCACCCAGGCGGTCGACTCGTTGGGCCGTTGCGCCAGGCGGACATCGAGCCAACCGGGTCGTGCCGCGATGACCGGCAGGGTCGAGGGCGCGGTGTGCCAGCTGGCCGGCACCGTGCCACTCCGCGGTCCACCCGGGTAGCGGAAACTGGGGATGGCACCGCGGGTGGTGGCCACCAGCGTCCAGCCGGGCGGGGCGAGCGGAGCGGAGTCGAGCGGCCTGGGTGGTGTGGTGGTCGGGGCAACGGTGGGGGCTGGGGCGCTCGGAGGGGCTGCGGCGTGATGCGCGCCGTGCCCGCAGGAGGCGAACAGCACGGCCGATGCCACGGTCAGCAGCATGGCAGCCCGCCGCCTGGCCCTGCTCAACGGAAAAGCGCTCGCTGCGGTCACGTCGTCAGGCTCTGGCGGATGACGCAGTTGAGATTCTTGACCCCCGGCGCCGCACCCGTGGCCGACCATTTCGCGGTGGCCTTCGGGACGATCGGTGACACGGTCACCAGCTTGGTGGCCACCACCGTGTCGCCCGGGATGGTGATGAAGTCCACCACGATCGAATAACCCTGCCTGGCGGAGGAAGCGTTGGTCACGGTCCCCGACAACGACCAGCCCCGGCTGCCTCCGTCGACGCACGCGCCGGCGACGACCTCTTGCCGGGCGTTCCGGGCCGGATTGTAGGCGGGCACGCTCACGGTCGTGTCGGAGGCCGGGGCGGTCACCACGGTCGGGGCGGACGACCTGGGCTTGCCTCCTCCGCACCCGGAGATGACGAGGCCGCCCACGCCCACCGCCGCCACCACCGCCAGGCCACGGCCGCTGACCAACCAACCCCTCAACGATCCGGGCCGCATGCGGTGGCTGCCTTGGCTGTTTGCATTTGAGCTTTCTGCGCCATGTGGGGTTATCAGGGTCGGCGGGGGTGGTTCTGGCACGGGCGGCACTGCCTCGTCTCTTCGTCAGCCAGCCAGTCAGCCAGTCAGTCAGTCAGTCAGTCCGTCAGTCCGTCAGTCCGTCGGCCTGTCAGCCTGTCACGGCGACCGGTGCCGGTGTGACCGGGCTCGGGGGGCTGGCGCGGGCGTCGGGGTCGGAACGTTCGCCACGGGGACCGTCACCGTGGATGGCGTGGTTCGCATGGTGGTGCCACCCGGATCGGTGGCCACCGCGGTGGCGGTGTTGGTGAGCTGCCCGTTGGCCACATCCTGGGCGGTGGTGGTGTAGGTGGCCGTGCAGGTGATCGACCCGTCGGGTGGCACCGTGCTGGCCGGGCACGTGATGGACGAGAGTCCCGGCAGGGAGTCGGTGATGGTGAGGCCGTGCAGCGTCATGTTGCCGGTGTTGCTCACCGTGAAGGTAAAGGTGATGTCCGTGCCCGCAGCCCCGAAGCTCGAGAGGTTCGACGACTTGACCAGAGTGAAGCCGGGATCGGCGGCGGCGGGAATGGTCAGCGAGGAATGCACCTCGACCTGGCTCCCGTCAGGGCTGGCTCCCCGGGCCGTGCCGGTATTGGTGATGTGCCCGGCGTCCAGATCGGCCTGAGTGGTGGTGTAGGTGGCCGTGCACGTTTCGGCCTGCCCCGGGCCAAGCATCGTCGCGGGACAGGTGATCGCCGAGAGGCCAGCCATAGGATCGGTCACTTTTACCGGATCGAGCACCACGCGACCGATGTTGGTGACGTGATACCGGTAGGTCACCACAGTGCCGGGTCGGGCGAAGCCGGTCACGCTGGCAGTCTTCGCCAGGGCGAGTTGTCGCCGGTGCCAGCGGCACGGTCGTGGTCGACGTGGCGGGCTTGACGTCGCCGCCCCCGGGGCCCTCGGCGGTGGCGGTGCCGACGTTGCTGATGCTGCCGTGCTGGAGGTCGGCGGCGGTGGTGGTGTAGGTGGCGGTGCAGGTCTCGGACGACGCCGGGGACCAGGGTGGTGCCCGGGCAGCTGATGGCGGACAGGGCGGGCATGGGGTCGGTGACGGCTCGACGTTCGTGAGGGTGACGTTCCCGGCATTGGTCACCCGGTAGCTGTAAGTGATGGTGGTGCCCGCCTCGGCGAAGCTGGTCGGATTGGAGGTTTTGTCCAGGGTGATGAGGGGCTTTTGCTGAGCGGGGATGGTGACCATCGACGTGTCGGTGACCTGAGGATCGCTCTGGTAGGTGCCGGTGGCCGTGCCGGTATTGGTGATGCTGCCCGCATCGACGTCGGTCTGGGTGGTGGTGTAGCTGGCCGTGCAGGTCTCGAGTGCCCTCGGGCGCCAGCTTGGTAACAGGACAGCTGATGGCTGAAAGGGCCGGCATCGGGTCGGTAACCACCACCGGGTCAAGGGTCAGGTTCCCGGTGTTGGTGACTTTGTAGCTGTAGATGACCCGAATGCCGGGGGCCGAGTAGCTGGAAATGTTGGCCGACTTGACCAGGCTGATCGCTGCATGCTGTATAGCCGGGATAGTGACGGAGTCGGAGGCGTCGACCTCGTCACCCTGTGGGCTGGTGCCGGTGGCGGTGCCCTCGTTGGTGACGCTGCCGCGGTCGACGTCGGCCTGGGTGGTGGTGTAGGTGGCGGTGCAGGTCTCGGTACCGGCGGGCGCCAGGCTGGTGTCGGGGCAACTGATGGTCGACAGGCCGATCATGGGGTCTTTGACGGTGACCGGATCGAGGGTCACGTTGCCTTCGTTGGTGACCGCATAGCTGTACGTGACCCGGGTGCCGGCAGACGAAAAGCTGCCGACGCTGGCGGTCTTGTCCTCCGAAATGAGCGGGCTGTGGACCGGGGTGACCTCAAACGAATCAGATGCGGACACGGTGGCCCCCTCGGGGGTCGTGCCGGTCGCGGTTCCCGTGTTGGTGATTCCTGTTCCGTCCACGTCGGCCTGGGTGGTGGCATAGGTGGCCGTGCAGGTCTCGGTATCGGTCGGGGCCAGGCTGGGGTCCGGGCAGGAGACGGCGGACAGGCCGGGCATGGGGTCGGTGACGGCGACGCTCGACAGGGTGACGTTGCCGTTGTTGGTGACGGCGTAGCTGTAGGTGATCTCGATGCCCGGGGCGTCGAAGGTGTCAGGATCTGCGGACTTGACCAGCCCGATACCGGGATTCTGGACGGCGGGCACAATGAGCGTGGAGTCGTCCGAAACCTCGCTGCCGGTCGGCGGGACTCCTGTCACGGTCGCGGTGTTCTCGATCTGCCCGTTGTCGAGATCGGTCTGGGTGGTCAGGTAGGTCGTCGTGCAGGTCTCTGAGCCGCCGGGTGCCAGCGATACGTCCGGACAGGTGATCGATCCGAGTTTGTTGTCGGTGAGGGTCACCTGGTCGAGGGTCTGATTTCCAGCGTTGGTCACCTGATAGGTGTAGGTGATGCTGGTCCCGACGGTCGAGAAGCTCTGCACTGACGCCGACTTCTCCAGGGTGATGGCGGGATCGTCAATGGCGGGGATCTTCACCGTGTTGGTGGCGGTCACGACTGGCCCCGAGGGCGGGGTGCCGACCGCCTGGCCGGTATTCGAGACGCTGCCGTTGTCGACGTCGGTCTGGGTGGTCAGGTAGGTGGCGGTGCAGGTTTCCGAGTCGTTGGGGCCCGACGAGGTGTCGGGACACGAGAGGGGCGGCAAGCCGGGCATGGGGTCGGTGACGACGACGGGATTCAGCGTCACGTTCCCGCTGTTGGTGACCAGATAGCTGTAAGTGATGGGTTGCCCGGCTGCCGAGAACGCCGTGACGCTGGCGGATTTCGCCAGTGAGATGCCGGGGTTCTGGGTTGCCGGCACGCTCAGCGACGAAACATCCGACACCGTCGAATCCGACGGGGTCGTCCCGGTTGCCGTCCCCTGATTGGTGATGGCGCCGTTGTCGACGTCGGTCTGGGTCGTGGTGTAGGTGGCCGTGCAGGTCCCGCTGGCTCCGGGACCGAGGAGGGTAAAGGGGCAGGCGATCGCGGACAGGCCCGGCATCGGGTCCGTGACCGTCACCGGGTTCAAGGTGACGTTGCCGTTGTTGGTGACCAGGTAGCTGTAGGTCACCTCCACCCCGGGTGCGGAGAAGGTGGAGATGCTCGCTGTCTTGGCGACTGTGATGGAAGGATCCTGATCAGCCGACGTGACGAGGGTGTCAGTGTCATCCACACTGGCGCCTGACGGCGATGTGCTCATGACCGTGGCAGTGTTGGTGATCTGGCCGTTGTCAACGTCGGCCTGGGTGGTGGTGTAGGTCGCGGTACAGGTTTCGCTGTTGGGGGTGGCCGGGGCCGGCACCAGCGTGGTCAGCGGACAGCTGACGCTCGAAAGACCCGGCATCGGATCAACCACGTGGACGTTGGTCAGGGTCACGTTGCCGCTGTTGGTGACCGCATAGCTGTAGGTGAGCAGCACGCCCGGAGCGGCGTAGCTCGTCGGACTGGCGGATTTCACGATGATGACGGCCGGGCTCTGGTTCGCCGGCACGGTCAACGACATGCTGTCAGTGACCGGAGACCCCGTTGGCGGCGTCCCGTTTGCAGTGCCGGTGTTGCCGATGCTGCCGGCGTCGACGTCGGTCTGGGTGGTGGTGTAGGTGGCGGTACAGGTCTCGGACCCTTGCGGTGCCAGGGAGGCGTCCGGGCAGGTAACGGGCGAGAGTCCCGGCATGGGGTCAGTTACCGTTACCGGGTCGAGGGTGACGTTGCCGGTGTTGGTGACCAGATAGCTGTACGCGATGCTGGCGCCGGCCGCCGAGAAGCTCGTGGGGGCGCTTGACTTGCCCAGGCTGATTCCAGGCGCCTGATTGGCGGTGACCGTCGCCGACGACTCGGCGGTCACGATCGGCGCGGGGGTGGGGGGCGTCCCACTGGCTGTGGCGTTGTTGGTAATGCTGCCGGCGTCGACATCGGTCTGGGTGGTGGTGTAGGTGGCCGTACAGGTTTCGGAGGCGTTCGGGGCCAGTGAGGGGTCCGGACAGGTGATCGGTCCGAGCTTGTTATCGGTTACGACTACTGGGTCGAGCGTCTGGTTGCCGCTATTGGTGACGTCGTAGCTGTAGCTGATCACCGCGCCGGCCGCCGAGAAGATGGTCGGGCTGGCGGACTTGTCGATCCCGATCGATGGCGCCGCCACGAACGGGATGGTGAGCGACGACGTGTCGGTCACTTCGACGTTGGTTGGCGAGGTGCCGGTGACGGTGCCGGTGTTGGAAACCCCGCCGGCGTCCACGTCGGCCTGGGTCGTGGTGTAGGTGGCGGTACAGGTTTCGGAGGCGTTCGGGGCCAGTGAGGGGCCCGGACAAGTGACCGCCCCGAGTTTGTTGTCGGCGACGGTGACCGGGTTCAGGGTCACGTTGCCGGTGTTGGTGACGTCGTAGCTGTAGGTCACGGGCGTGCCCGCAGTGGCAAAGGAGTTGATGCTGGCTGATTTGGTCAGGCTGACGGCGGGGCTGGGCACGGCCGTGAGGGTCACCGAGTCCGTGGCGACGACCTGCGGCCCCGTCGGAGGGGTACCGGTGGCGGTGCCGGTGTTGGTGATGCTGCCGGCGTCCATGTCGGCCTGGGTGGTCGAGTACGTGGCGGTGCAGGTCTCCGCGCCGCCGGGCGCCAGCGAGGGGTCCGGGCAGGTGATCGGTCCGAGCTTGTCGTCGGTGACGGTGACCGGGCTGAGGGTGACGTTGCCGGTGTTGGTGACCGCGTAGCTGTAGGTGACCGCGGTCCCGGCGGTGACATAGCTGGTGATGCTGGCGGTCTTGTCCAGGCTGATGGTGGGACTCTGGACTGCCCGTATGGTTGCCTGCGCTTGATCGGAGACCGGCGAGCCGCTCGGCGGGTCGCCCGTGGCCGTCCCGGTGTTGGTGACGCTGCCGGCGTCCATGTCAGCCTGGGTGGTGGAGTACGTGGCGGTGCACGTCTCGAATGCCCCGGGCGCGAGCGTCGGTTGCGGACAGCCGACGGCGGAGAGGCCCGCCTTGGGATCGGTCACGGTGACAGCAGTCAGGGTCACGTTCCCGTCGTTGGTGACCACGTAGCTGTAGGTGATGGTGGTACCGGCCGCCGAGAAACTGGACGGAGTGCCTCCCTTGGCCAGCGTGATCCCGGGCGTCTGGGTGGCTGGAATCGTCAACGACGACGGCGTCGTCGTGGTCGGTGCCCCAAACGGGGGCGTACCCGAGGCGACGGCACTGTTGGTGACGCTGCCGGCATCGACGTCGGCCTGGGTGGTCGTGTAGGTGGCCGTGCAGGTTTCCGAGTTACCCGGATCGAGCGGACCGTTCGGGCAGACCACGGGGGAGAGGTTTGGGAGGGAGTCGGTGACGTTGATCAAGGTCAGCGTCACGTTGCCGGCGTTGGTGACCGCGTAGCTGTAGGTAATGACGGTGCCGGGGGCCGAGTAGCTTGCCACGTTGGCGGACTTGACCAGCGAGATGACGGGGCTCTGGATGGCCGGAATCGTCAGGGTGGACTGGTCGGTGACGGGTGCACCGGTGGGCGGGGTCCCTGAGGCGGTGCCGGTATTGATGATGCTTCCGTGGTTGACGTCAGCCTGGGTGGTGCTGTAACTGGCGGTGCAGTCCTCGGATCCTCCCGGCGCCAGCGGGGCGGTTGGGCAGCTGACGAGCAGACAGGCCGACCTGGGGATCCGCGACCGAGATGGCGTGGAGGGTTACGTTGCCGGTGTTGGTCACCATGTAGGTGTAGGTGATTGCGGTGTTCGGGGCGGAGTAGCTGGTGATGCTGGCCGACTTGAAGAGGGAAATGGCGGGGCCCTGGGAGAGGGTGATGGTCAGAGTCGATTGGGCGGTGACCTGACCGGCCGACGGGGCGGTGCCGGCTGCGGTGCCGGTGTTGGTGACCTGACCGGCGTCGACGTTGGCCTGGGTGACGGTGTAGCTGGCGTTGCAGGTCTCGGAACCGCCCGGGGCCAGCGTGCTGTTCGGGCAGCTGATCGTCGAAAGACCGGGCATGGGGTCAGTGACGCCGACGGAGGTCAGGGTCACGTTTCCGGTGTTGGTGACCAGGTAGCTGTAGATGAGCAGGGTTCCAGCGGCCGAGAACGTCGCCGCGTCCGACTGATTTGGTCAGGCTGATCGCCGGCGTCGAGACCCCCGGGATGGTCAGTGACGAAAGTCGCCACGGTGGTGGTGCCGTCCGGGCTGGTTCCCGTGGCCTTCCCGGTGTTGTGGATGCTCCCGGCGTCCACGTCGGTCTGGGTGGTGAGATACGAGGCGGTGCAGATTTCCGACGCGGCTCGGGGCCAGAGCCGATCCCGGGCAGCTGATCGTCGAGAGGCCGGGCATCGGGTCGGTGACCGATCACCGGGTTCAGAGTGACGTTGCCGGTGTTCGTGACGTCGTAGGTGTAGGTGATGGGTGTATTGGGGGCGGAGTAGCTGGAGACGCTGGCTGTCTTATCCAGGGAGATGAGGGGATTCTGAATCGCCAGCACAATCGCTGAGGCTTGTGCGGTCGCATTCGGAAGGCCGATTAGGCGGCGTGCCCGTAGCCGTACCGGTATTGGCAATGAAACCCGCGTCGACATCGGCCTGGGTAGTCGTGTAGGTGGCAGTACAGGTCTCAGAGCTACCTGGAGACAGCGACGTCCCGCCCTGACAACTGATGGACGAAAGCCCCGGCATCGGATCCGTGACCCTCACTGGGGCAAGGGTGACGTTGCCGCTGTTTGTGACGACATAGGTGTAAGTCACAGGTATCCCGGCGGACGTGAAACTCACAATGCTGGGCGTCTTGGTGATCTCGATGGCCGGCTTCTGTGAGGCCAGGACCGTGGCGGTGGACTGTCGGCTCAACGCCGGACCCGAGGGTGGTTGGGCGCTCACGGTGCCCGTGTTGACGATCCGCCCTCGATCCAGGTCGGTCTGCGTCGTGCTGTAGGTGGCGGTGCACGTCTCGCCCCCGGCCGGGGGCAGGGAGGTATCCGGGCAGCTGATCGCTGACAGACCGACCATGGGATCGGTGACGGTGACCGGGCTCAGGGTCACGTTGCCGGTGTTGTTGACCTGATAGCGTGTAGGTGATGACCGTGCCCACCGCCGAGAACCCGGTCGGGTTCGCCGACTTGGTCAGGGTGACGTTGGGTGACTGCACGGCCGGCACCACCACGGTCGACTGATCGGTGACGTCCGGCCCGCTGGGGGGAGTCCCCGTGGCGGTGGCCGTGTTGACGATGGTGCCCGCATCCAGGTCCGTCTGCGTGGTGGTGTAGGTCGCCGTGCAGGTCACGGTCTGGCCCACGTCCAGGGGCGGAGCCGGGCAGCTGATCGCCGCCGAGCTTGTTGTCGGTGACGGTCACCGGGTCGAGCGTCTGATTGCCGCTGTTGGTGACCTGGTAGGTGTACGTGATCACGGTGCCGGCGGCCGAGAAGCTGCCCGGGCTGGCTGACTTCGACGATTCCGATCGCCGGGCGCCACGTTGGCGGTGAGGGTGACGGCGTCGAGGTGGCGGTGATTTCTGCGCCGCTCGGCTCGGTCCCGGTGGCTGTGCCGGTATTGGTGATGCTCCCGTGGTCGACGTCGGCCTGAGTGGTGGTATAGGTGGCCGTGCAGGTCTCAGACCCGCCGGGGGCCAAGCCCGGGTCGGGGCAGCTGATCGCGGACAGTCCGGGCATGGGGTCGGTCACGCTCGACCGGGTCCAGGGTGAGTTGCCGGTGTTGGTCACCAGGTAGCTGTAGGTGATCGGCGTGCCTGCGAACGAGTAGGTCTTGAGGCTGGCCGACTTGACCAAGGTGATGTGCCGGGTTGGGGATGGCGGGCACGTGGTCGGTGGCGGTGTCGCTGACCGCCACGTTCTGGGGGGTGAGCCCGCTGACGGTGCCGGTGTTGTTGATGCTGCCGATATCGACGTCGGCCTGAGTAGTGGTGTAGGTGGCGGTACAGACCTCTTGTGCCGGCGGGGCCAGGGTCGTCTGCGGGCAGCTGATGGCCGACAGTCCGGGCATGGGGTCGGTGACGCTGACTCCGTGCAGAGTCACGTTCCCGGAGTTGATCACGGTGTACGAGTAGGTGATGACCGTGCCGGCCGAGGAGTAGGCCTGCGGGCTGGATGATTTGGCCAGCTCGATCGAGGCCGTGTCAGGATGGCCGGGCATGGTGGCGGTGGAGATGGCCAGTCACCGCCGGACCGGTGGGCGGGCTAGCCGGTGGCGGTGCCGGTGTTGGTGATGCTGCCCCGGTCCACGTCGGTCTGCGTGGTGGTGTAGGTGGCGGTGCAGGTCTCCTCGACGCCGGGAGCCAGGTTCGCAGACGGGCATTCGATCGCCGACAGGCCCGGCATGGGGTCGCTGACGGACATGCTGGTCAGCGTGACGTTGCCGGTGTTCTTGACCAAGTAGCTGTAGTTGATCGTCTCACCGGGGGCGTCAAAGCTGGCGAGGCTGGCCGTCTTCACCAGGCTCAAGCCAGGGCGACTGCATCGCCGGGATGGTCAGCGGTGGAGGTGTTGGTCACGTCCGGACCCGAAGGTGGGGTGCCGTGGCGGTGCCGGTGTTGGTGATCTTGCCGGCATCGACGTCGGCCTGGATGGTGGTGTAGGTGGCGGTGCACGTTCCGCTCGGCTGTCGGGGGCCAGCGTCGTAAAGGGGCAGGAGATGCTGCGACAGCCCGGGCATGGGGTCGGTGACGGTCACCGGGTCAAGGGTTTCGTTGCCGATGTTGCTGACGCTGTAGGTATAGGTCACCACGGTTCCGCGGCGTCTGAAGCTGGTGACGTTGGCCGATTTCACCAGGCCGATGGCCGGGGCCGTGAATGGCGGGCACCGTTACCGTGTCCTGGGCGGTCACGTTGGCCCCGGTAGGTGGAGTACCCGGTGGCGGTGCCGGTATTGGTGATGCCGACCGTTGTCGACGTCGGCCTGGGTGGTGGTGTAGGTGGCCGTGCACGTCTCGAATGCGCTCGGCGCCAGCGACGTCGTGGTGGGCAGGTGATGGCCGCCCAGCCGGCATTGGGTCGGTGACCGTGACCGGGTTGAGGGTCACGTTGCCGGTATTGGCGACCTGGTAGTGGTAGGTGATCAGGGTGCCGGCGATCTGAATAGCTCGGGGTGTCAGCGGTCTTTACCAGCGAGATGCCGGGCGTTTGCACCGGCCGGGATGGTGAGCGAGTCCGACGCCGTGACCACCACGCCGGCCGGGGGGTGCCGGTGGCCGTGCCCGTGTTGGCGATGCTGCCGCGGTCGACGTCCGCCTGGGTGGTGGTGTAGGTGGCGGTGCAGGTCTCCGTGTAGGGAGTGGCGGGGAAGGCGTTCAGTGCGCCGACGGCAGGGTGGCCAGCTGACGGTGGAGAGGCCGGGCAGAGGGTCGGTGACCCCGACCGACGTGCAGGGTTGACGTTCCCGGTGTTGGTGACGACGTAGCTGTAGGTGATCACCGTGCCCGGTCGCCGAGAAGCTGGTCGACGTTGGCCGTCTTGACGATGCTGATGGCCGGGTTCTGCTCGGCGAGGACGACCGCGGTGGACGAGCTGGTCACGACCGGGCCGGTTGGCGGAGTGCCGGTGGCGGTGCCGGTGTTGGCGACGCGCGCCGGCATCGAGATCGGTGGCCGTGGTGGTGTAGGTGGCGGTGCAGGTCTCGGAGCGGCCGGCGCCAGGCTGGTGGCCGGACAGCTGATGGCCGACAGGCCGCTCATGGGGTCGGTGACGTACACCGGGTTGAGGGTGACGTTGCCGGAGTTGGTCACGTCGTAGCTGTAGGTGATCACGGTGCCGGCGACCGCAGAAGCTGGTGATGTTGGCGGTCTTCAGACAGGCTGATGCGCGGTGTCTGCGTGGCGGGGACGTCACCGATGACAGTGGCTGATGGTCGACCCGGATGGCAGCGTCCCGGTCGCGGTGCCGGTGTTGGCGACGCTGCCCCGGTCAAGATCGGCCTGGGTGGTGGTGTAGGTGGCGGTGCAGGTCTCAGTGTGGGCGTGCCGGCGCCAGGACCGTTGTCCGGGCAGTGATGACCGACAGGCCGCTCATGGGGTCGGTGACCGTTACCGGGTCGAGGGTGACGTTGCCCGGAGTTGGTCACCAGGTAGCTGTAGGTGATGACCGTTCCCACCGCCGAGACCGAGGTGACGTTGGCCGATTTGACCAGCGAGATCCCCGGGGTCTGGGTGGCGGGGATGGTGACCGAGGACTGCGCTGTCTTGGGCAGCCCGCTCGGCGGGTTCCCGGGGCGGTGCCGGTGTTGTCGATGGAGCCCGCGTCCACGTCGTCCTGGGTGGTGGTGTAGGTGGCGGTACAGGTTTCGGACAGCCCGGGAGGCCAGCGGATCCCAGCGGGCAGCTGATGGCCGAGAGGCCCGTCATGGGGTCGGTGACGGTCACCGGGTTGAGGGTCACGTTGCCGGTGTTGGTCACCCTGTAGCTGTAGGTCACCGGCTGGCCCGGGCGCCGAAAAGCTCGACACATTGGCTGTTTTCAGCAGGGCGATGCTCGGCGACTGGACGGCGGGGATGCTCAACGAGGACGACGCGCGTGACCGGCGATCCGGTCGGCGGGGCTGCCCTTTGGCCGTGCCGGTATTGGCGATGGATCCCGGCGTTGAGGTTGGCCTGGGTGGTGGTGTAGCTGGCGGTGCAGGTCTCTGACGCACCGGGGGCCAGGGTGGTGAGGGGCAGGTGACGGCGGACAGCCCGGGCATCGGGTCGGTGACACCGACCGAGTGGAGCGTCACGTTGCCGGTGTTTTTCACCAGGTAGCTGTAGGTCACCCGGGTACCGACCGCCGAGAAGCTGCTGATGCTCGCCGACTTGGCGATGGAGATGGCCGGATTCACGTTGGCGGGATGGTTACGGTCGACGGTGCCGACGTGATCGCCGTGGTCGTGCCCACCGGGATTCCCGACGCGTCGCGGTGTTGGTGACCGAGCCGGCGTCCAGGTTGGCCTGGGTGGTGGTGTAGGTGGCGGTGCAGGTCTCCGATGCCCCGGGCGCCAGCGAGCCAGCCGGGCAGGTGACCGCCGAGAGGCCGGTCATGGGATCGGAGACACGCGATCGACGAGAGGGTCGTGTTGCCGCTATTGGTCACCAGGTAGCTGTAGGTGACGGGGGTGCCCGGGGCTGAGAAGGTGTCGATACTGGCTGACTTGACCAGGCCGATGCTGGGGCTCTTGCTGGTTTGATCGTCAGTGAGCTCTGGGCGGTGACGGCCGGCCCGGTGGGCGGGGTCCCGGACGCCGTCCCGGTGTTATTGATGCTGCCCCGGTCGATGTCTGCCTGGGTGGTGGTGTAGGTGGCGGTGCAGCGTCTCTGACTCGTTCGGGGCCAGGCTGGAGCTCGGGCAGCTGATCGAGGACAGCCCCGGCATCGGGTCGGTCACTCCCACGGTATGAAGGGTGACGTTGCCGTTGTTGGTCACCAGGTAGCTGTAGGTGATGACCACACCGGGCGCGGCAGGCGGGGAAATGCTTGACACGTTCGACGACTTGACCAGCGTGATGCTGGGGGAACTGGTGGCCGGGATGGTCACCGACGACTGGGCGGTCTTGGCCGGTCCGGTGGGGGGCGTGCCGGTGGCCGTGCCGGTGTTATGATGCAGCCCCGGTCGACGTCGGCCTGGGTGGTCGTGTAGGTGGCCGTGCAGGTCTGGGATGCGTTCGGCGCCAGCGAGGTGCTCGGACAGGTAACCGCCGAAAGGCCGCCCATGGGGTCGGTGACCCCGACCGCCGTGAGGGTCACGTTGCCGGTGTTGGTCACCTTGTAGCTGTAGGTCACCACCTTGCCGGGAGCCGAGAAGCTGCTGATGTTCGCCGACTTCACCATGGCGATGTTCGGGGTCTGGGTGGCGGGGATGGCGAGGGAGGAGGTGGCGGTGACTCTGGTCCCGGTTGGCGACGTGCCGGCTGCGGTGCCGGTGTTGTTGACTGCTCCCGGCGTCCACGTTGGCCTGGGTGGTGGTGTAGGTGGCCGTGCAGGTCTCCGACGCGCCCGGGGTCAGGGTGGTGAGGGAGCAGGTGACCGCCGACAGGCCGGACATGGGGTCGGTGACCCCGACCGACGTGAGGGTCACGTTGCCGGTGTTTTTCACCACGTAGCTGTAGGTCACGGGGATGCCGGGCGCCGAGAAGCCGGTGATGCTGGCGGACTTGGCGACCGAGATGGCGGGCTCTGGACGGCGGGAATGGTGACCGTCGACGTGGCGGTGACCGCCGATCCCGACGGCGGGCTGCCGCTGACGGTGCCGATGTTGGTGATGGAACCGGCATTGAGGTTGGCCTGGGTGGTGGTGTAGGTGGCCGTACAGGTCATCGAGGTGCCGGCCGTCAGCTCCGCTTTCGGACAGGTGATCGTCGACAGGCCCGACATGGGATCCGTGACCAAGATCTGGTTGAGCAGGGTGGTGGTGCTGGTGTTGGTGACCAGGTAGCTGTAGGTCACTACCGTGCCTGGCGCCGAGAAGCTGCTGACGTTGGCCGACTTGACCAGGGTGATCGCCGGGGTGGTGCAGGTCGACACCGAGGCCGAGTTGTTGCCCGGGGTGGGGTCGGTCTCGTTGCCGGTCACCGTGGCGAGGTTGTTGAAGCAGGTGCCGTTTGTCGATGGCGCCGTGCCGGTCACGGTGATGGTGAAACTGCTGCCGTTGGGCAGCGCTCCCTCCGAGCACAGGACCGCGGTGCTGCTGACGGCGCACCCGCTGGTCGGCGATGTCACGTTGGTGACGCCGCTCGGGATGCTGTCGTTGACAGCAAAGCCGGAGCTGTTGCCGGTCCCGTTGTTCTTGACCGTGATGGTCCAGGTGATCGTGCCGCTCGGGTTCACCAGAGCCGGACCGGTCTTGGTGATGCTCAGATCGACGGTGTTGACCGCCACGCAGGCCGCCCCGTCGTTGCTTGATCCGGCGACGGGGCCGGTGTAGTTGGAGATCACCGAGAAGCCGGGAGTGGTGCTCGGGGTGGTGACCGCGATCTGGTAGATGGCACCGGTCTGGTTGTTGGAGAACCCGAGATTGGTGTTGCTGAAGGTCCAGGCCGCGCCGAAGTTGCCGTTTTTGACCGCGCTGGGAGCCGCGTAGGTGGAGACCGCTCCGGAAGTCAGGTTGAGGCGGTAGATGGTGGTGCCGTCCATTCCCCACATGAACCCGTTGGCATAGGTGAAGTCGATGGGCTGCCAGGCCGAGCTGAGGTTGAGGGTGGCGATGACCGCCGGTGGGGACGACGTGACGTTGATCTCGTAGGCTTTGGTGGCGCCGTTACCAGCGGTGATCCAGAAGTTGTTCGAGCCGTCGAAGGCGCCATTCGACGGGGCGTTGCTGACCGCCGTGTACCCGCTGATCGACCCCAGGCTGGTGACGGCCCCGGTGCTGTCGATCTGGACCAGGGTGCTGGTGCCGAGCACCACCGCATAGAGGTAGTTGTTGGCCGGGTCGTAGCCCAGGGCGTTGTACACGCCGCTGTAAGGGGATCCCAGGGTGTTGTAGGTGACCGATCCGGCGCCATATACCGAGGTGAACAGCTGGGTGCTTGGCGATCCCTGCGAGAGGAAGCTGGTCGGATTGGTGCACGTGAAGGCGGGTCCGACCGCCAGTGGAGCATCTCTGGTCCGGGTTCCCGCTGAGGATGAGGGGACGGTGGTGGAGGTCGGGGTCCCGGTGCGGGCCGGGCTGGCGTTGGGCGACGGGGCGGTGGTGGGTGAGCTGGTGGCCGGGGGCGCCGACTGATCCGCGGCCGCCGAGCCGGTGGCGGTGGCGGTGACGGAGCCGGCAGAGGCCGTCCCGGCCGGGGTCGAAGTCGAGGTCACAGTCGTGGCGGTTGTGGCGGTTGTGGCGGGGACCGTCGTCGTGGGCGCAGTAGGGGCGGCGGCCGCGATGGAGACCAGGTTGGGTACGGCAAACGCCGCGGCCGCGATCAGTGCCGCGGCCGCGGCTCGCAGACCACCCCGGCGTGGGTTGCGCCGGGCGTGCTGGCCCCGTCGTCCGCCCCGGCCCCCGCGGCCGGTCACCTACCGCCTCCCCCGGCCCGGCGGTGACTTCTCACGGCGGGGCTCCTGCCGTTTCGTTGCCATGGGTGGCGGCCGGTTCCCGGCGGGGCTGGCCATCCGGGCTACCGGCGGCCTCGTCTGGCTCGTCTGGTTTGTCCCTCTCCGTCAGGAAATGCTGGCGACGGTCCATTCCCGCCATGCCGCCTCATACATTGTCGTACATTAGACGTGGACGAGGTGCCATGCCAATGCCGTTGGAGGCGGGGCCTGGTGCGGCGCACCAGGGGGGCAATGTTCCGGCCCGTTCGGGCCGAAACTTGAGGCCCGTCGGGAGGCGGTCGCCTACTCGGAGGACCGCTTCGGGCGTCCGACGTAGGCCGGGCCGCGGTAATCGGCCGAAGGTCCGCCCACCCGGCGGTGTGACAGTTCGGTGTTGGCCAGCCGCTCGATGTTACGGACCTTCTCCCGGTCCTGAGGATCGCAGAGGTCGATGGCCAGCTTGGACAGGGCGCTGGTTTCCGGGTCGAGGGCGGCCATCGATGCTGCGAACTCATAGACCCGGTCCATGAGCTCGTCAGCCGGGTAGATCTCGTGGACGATACCTATGGCTTGAGCCTGCTCGGCCGTCACTTGCCGGCCAGCCCAGGCGATCCATTTTGTCCAGTGGGTACCCGCCAGCCGGGTGAGCCGGCTCACCCCGCCGCTGCCCGGGATGCTCCCGGTGCTGCGCACCTCTGGCAGACCCCAATTGGCGTCCGGGGTGCAGAAACGGAAGTCACACGACATGGCCATCTCCATGCCCGCCCCCAGGCACGGACCGTTCGCCGCCAGGATCACCGGCTTTTCGATGCTCTCGATCTCGTCGTAGAGCAGGGCGTGCGACCGGTAGCCCCGGCGCCAGTCCGAACCGAGGGCGTCAGGACCCGGGAGGCGGGTGCCGTGCCCCACCACCATGTCGAGACCGGCCGTGAAATAGCGGCCCGTGCCGGTGATGACCATGGACCGCAGCTCGGGCCGGCTTCCGAGCTGGGTAACGGCGTCCCAGAGCACCGCGGTGACCTCGGGGCTCACCGGGTTCAGCTTTTCGGGGCGGTTGAGCGTCACCGTGATGACGTCGTCGCGTTCGGAGATCAGGGCGTGGGCGTCGTCGGTCATGTGGGGATCCTAGGAGGGGCGGCCTCAGAGCGGGCGAGGCCGAGCACGGTGCGGACGCGGCCGATGCGGAAACGCCTACGATCATCCGGCCGGTCCGGTCCAACCGAAGCGACCGGCACCCATCACCTCACGGTTGTGGAGGGAGAATGCGGGTCGTAACCGAGGGCGAAGGACCACCTGCCAGGGTCGGCGGGAACGGTCGAGGCAAAGCCGCTGGGCCGAGCCAGAGCCGCCCGATGAGTTGGTCGCCGCGCCCGGCAGGCCAGGATTCCGGCCGATGAACCCTGGGGCAGGCCCCGATGGACCGGTGCGCTATCGACTCCGGGGGTCCGTCGCGACCCTGACCCTGGACCGCCCGGAGCGCCTCAATGCCTGGACACCGGAGACCGAGGAGCTCTGGAACCGGTACCTCGATCAGGTCTCGGCCGACGACGAGGTCCGGGCCGTGGTGGTTACCGGCGCGGGACGTGGGTTCTGTTCCGGTATGGATACGGCGGTGCTGGCCGAGCGCAGCCAGACCGGCCCGCCGCCGATGCGCACCCGTCCCCTGACCAGCCTGGCCGATCTCCCCAAGCCGGTTGTCGGGGCTATCAACGGCCCGGCCGTAGGTCTGGGCTTTGCCCTGGCGCTGTGTTGCGACGTCCGGTTCGGGAGCCCGGCCACCATGATGAGCACCGGCTTCGCGGCGCTCGGGTTGGTGGCCGAGTTCGGGACCTCATGGCGCTTGCCCCGTCTGGTCGGCCATGCCCGGGCCATGGATCTCCTGCTCAGCGGACGGCCCTGTCAGGGCGAGGAAGCCCGGGAGATGGGTCTGCTGAATTGGCTGGTCCCGCCGGAAGACCTGGTGGCGTCGGCGGAGGAGTACGCCGCGGATCTGGCCCGGCGCTGTTCGCCGTTGTCGATGGCCGTGATCAAGAGTCAGGTAGCCACGGACTGGATGCGAACCCGGACCGAATCGGAGAACGTGGCGGCCGAGCTGTCCCGCTTGCCCCCGTATCGCCGAGACATGGCCGAGGGCGTAGCCAGCAGGCGGGAACACCGGTTGCCAGAGTTCCCACCCCTGGGGGAAGGGTCGGCGCTGTCGTTACCCCCTCCCTGAGAAGCGCACGGGCGCGTTTCGGTTCACCCAGGGAGGCTCGGCCGGGGCCGCCCCGGACGGTTTTCTTGGTGACATTCGTTTTCTTGGCGACGCAGACGACATGAGGTGTCGTTCTCGTCACCAAGAATCAGAATGTCACCAAGAAAACGGGACTCCGAGTTCCGGCCCGAGTCGCCCGGCACAACGTCGCCCCGCGAGTAGGTCGGTCCGCGGCCCGATCTACCCCGCCGCCACCAGCACCGGCAGGAGCGTCTCGAGCCACCGGCGCTGGAGCTCCAGGTCGCGGGTTTGGGGGGCCAGGACCAGGTCGGTCAAGCCGGCCGCGGCGTAGGCCGCGGCCCGCTGTCGCCAGGCGGCGGCGTCGAGATCGGTGGCATCGATGTGGAGGCGCACCTGGAGGGGGAAGCCCTCGAAGCTGCGGCCGTGTTTTTCGAATTCGCCGGCCAGCTTCTGGCGATGGGCGGCGACCGCATCAGGTTCCATCCCCAGGCCGTGCCAGCCGTCTCCCCGAGCCACCAGCCGGTGGGTGGCGCGGACCCCGTTGCCTCCGATGAGGATGGGCAACCCGTCCGGCTGGTACGGACCCGGGTACGCCTCGACGTCATCGAAGGAGAAGAACTCTCCGCGGAACGAGCTCGGCCCCGGTGTCCACAGCAGCTTCAGCACGTCGATGAACTCGTCGCCGTAGGCGCCCCGCTGCTCCCAGGACACCACATTGGTGGCGTCGAACTCGGGGCGAAGGCCACCTACCCCGACGCCGGCGTCGACGCGACCGTGGCTCAGCCAGTCGATGGTGGCGAGCTGCTTCGCGGTGACAAACGGATTCAGGTACCCGAGCACCAGCACGCTGGTGCCGAGCCGGACCCGTGTTGTCGTCAGGGCCGCGGCCGCGAGGGCGACCAGGGGGTCGTAGTAGTTGCCCGTACCGAGCCGCTCCGCCACGAAGCCGGTATGAATGACGTGATGACTCACCCACAGCGAGTCCGCGCCCAGTTGCTCCGCCCGCCTGGCCAGGTCCAGGTCATCCCGGGGGTCGGGCAGACCCCAGCTGTTGGGCAGCACGTAGCCGATGCGCACGGCCTTCTCCTTTTTCCGGTTCAGGTGTCCGCAGCCGGGAGCGGCCCGAGCTGCCCGAGTGGAGCCACACCAGCGGGCAGCGGGTAGCGGTCAACGTTGAGGACCAGCGATACCAGGGTGTAGTAGCCGACGGTACCGATCAGATCCATGGCCCCCTGCTTCCCCCAGCGCGATTCGACCGCGGCGAAGGCCTCGTCGGAGACGTCCCCGGACTCGAGCAGGCCCCCCACGAATTCGTACACCGCGGCCGCGTCGGCGTCCAGAGCCGCCGGGTCTTCCCCGACCGCGATGGCGTCGGCGATAGCAGCATCCAGGCCGGCACTGACGGCCAGCTGGCGGTGGGCGAACCACTCGTACTGGGCGGTCCAGCGGCGGGCCACCCTGAGGATCGCCAGCTCTTTGAGGCCATCCGGCAGGGAGGAACGGAACCGGACATGTGCCCCCATCTGCTGGGCTAGATCGGCCAGCCCCGGGCTCTGCAGCAAGGCCTCGAATGGTCCCCGCAGCCCGCCACTCGCGCCCCGGGGGCCGTCGAAAATAGCGGCCGCGACGGCGCGCTGCTCCGCCGTCATGGTCTCCAGCGGCATGGGGCCGAAACGCCGGCTTCCCGCGCTGGGCCCGTCTCCTACCATCCCTCCGCTCATGGCGTCACCGCGCTGTAGCCGCCGTCCACGACCAGCGCCGCGCCGGTGATGTAGCTCGCCTCGTCCGAGGCCAGGAAGAGCACCGCGTGCGCCACGTCCCAGGCGTCGCCCTGCCGTCCCATCGGTACTTTGGCTGCCCGGGACGCATTCAGTTCGGCCGCGTTGCCGCCGGCGATCTGGCCGGCCAAGCGGGCCTCCACCAGTGGGGTGTGCATCAGCCCCGGAACCACGGCGTTGCAGCGGATGCCGTCTTTGGCGTGCTGGATGGCGATGGACCGGCTCAGCTCGATGATGGCGGCTTTGGACGCGCTGTAGGCCGCTTGCGGCCGGCCCACATGCTGGCGGATGCCGGCCACCGACGAAAGGTTGATCACCACGCCTCGCCCGGCCGCCAGCATCAGCGGCAGGACGTGATGGCACCCCAGGAAGGCCGTCTTCAGGTTGAAGTCGATCTGTTGATCCCACTCGGCTTCAGACATGGTGGCGGGCCCGCCCGGGGCGGAGCCGCCCACGTTGTTGACGAGGACGTCGATCCCACCGAAGCGGGCCACGCAGTCCGCCACGGCCTCGGCCACTTGCTCCGAGCGGGTGGCGTCGCAGCCGCGAACGACACAGGTGCCGCCCTCGGACTCGATGATCGCTCGGGTTTCGGCCGCGGCGGCTTCGCGCACATCAGTGCCGAACACGGACGCACCCTGCCGGGCGAAGACGGTGGCGGTCGCCTTCCCGTTGCCCCACCCTGGCCCGCTGGAACCTATTCCGCCGATGAATGCCACCTTTCCGTCCAGACGCAGCATGGCTCCAGCATGGCATGAACCTGCGGGTTGTCGGCCCCCGGGCTGGTCCGGGTGTCAGCCAGAACAGCAACTCCCAAGGAAGCCCAGGGCCAGATTCTCCCCTTCGAGTTGTCACCGGATCGGGGCCGATGCGAAGAGATTGAGGCCGAGCCGTTCCGAGAGATACTGGGTGACCCGCTGGCCGCGCACGCTGTTGCCCGCCTCGTCCAGGGGCGGAGAAAACGTCCCGAGCCCGCCCTTGCCAGGCGACACCGTAACCAGCCCCCCGCTGACGCCGCTCTTGCCAGGAAGGCCGACCTCGAAGAGCCAGTCACCGGATCGCTCGTACAGGCCGGCCGTGGCCAGCACCGCCAACACCCGCTTGCAGTTGCTCGCGGTGATGACTCGCACGCCGGTGATGGGGTTCACCCCGCCGTCCGCCAGAGTGGCGGCCATGGCGGCCAGGTCCCGGGCGCTGACGGCCAGTGAGCATTGGCGGGTGTACACGTCCGTGGCGACGTCGGGGTCGCAATACATTCGCCCGTAGCTGTCCAGCAGGTGGGCGATGCCGCGGTTGCGAAAGTTCGTTTCCGCCTCCGACGCGTAGACGATTTCGTCCAGAAGGAGACGGCGGCCTGCGAACAGCGAGAGCCCTTCCGAGATGAACGAGAATTTGTCGTCGGCAGAATCACCGGGGATAAGGCTGGTGGTCGCCATGGCGCCGGCGTTGACCATGGGATTGATGGTTCGATCCGGGTTCAATTCGATTGCCATTACCGAATTGAAAGGAAGGCCGGTGCTGTTTACACCCAGCCGGTCGCGGGCCGCTCGATACCCGATTGACTCACACACCAGCGCGAACGTGAAGACCTTTGAAATACTCTGGATCGAGAACTGGTGGTCAGCATCGCCAACAGCAAACATTCCGCCTCGCACGCCGACCAGGCAGATCCCGAACCAGGCGGGCGAGGCGGCCGCCAGGGCGGGAATGTAGTCGGCGACGGCACCATCAGCCAGGTCCCGATAGCGTTCATACGCTTCCAGGACCACGGCGCGGACGGCGTTCTCATCGGGAAGGTTCCCGGTGGACACCGTTTGCTCCTCGACCGGGTCGAGAGGTTCATCGGCGAACATGTCAGTGCGGTCAGTGGCCGGCGCGGATCAGCTCCGCGTAGGCGTCTTCCAGGCAGGAACGCAGCCCTGTCGGGTCTTCGACGGCGACCGGGTCGACGAGCAACCCCATGTCGAGATTGCCGTCATAGGAGAGGGTCGTCAGGTTGAACGGCGTGCCGGTCAGCGGCCCGAGCGACGCGTTGGAGAGGACGCGTGCTCCCCCGATATACAGCGGGAACGGGGCGCCCCGCAGGTTGGACGTTGCGAAATCAATCCCGGCGACCTGCGAGCGGGTGACCCGGCTCAGCAACGACGAGGGAAGAACCTGGACCAGACCAGACAGGCTGGACAAGCTGGTCAGCGAGCCGCCGGTTTGCACTGCAGCCCGACGGGCGGCCATGGCATCGCGTACCGCGGCCAGCCGCTCCCCGGGGGACGCCGGCTCCACCGGAAGGTGAACGCGGACCGGGGTGAAGAAGTTGCCGCCCACCCCGCCCCCCTGGCGCTGGCTCACCACGAAGGAAAACGTCACCCGGTCGAGGGACGCTCCCCGCTGCTCGTGGTAGGCAATGACCGCGTTGACGGCCCCGGTGACAAAGGCGTCGTTGACCGATCCGCCGAACCCGGCGCCGGCCCGTTTGATGGCACCCAGCGGTACTCGTACCGACTCCAGGTGACGGCGGGCTGAACGGGCCCGCCACAACCGCGACCCGCCCGCCCCGGGACGTTCCCCTGGAAGGTCCAGCTGTCCCGCCGCGCTCCGGAGCGAGCTGACCACCTGCTCGGTCGCTTCCAGAGCCCGGCGCGGATCGAGCAGCGCCAGCGCCACCTCACCCATGGCCCGCGGCACCTGTTGCGCCACCTCGATGGGCCAGCCTGCCAGGCGCACCACCTGGACGGCCGCGTCCAGCGGCACGCTCCGGGACGCCTGCACGGCCGAGGCATCGGCGGTGGACTCGGCGACGACCCGCTCCAGGTCGACGTCAGGGGGCAGCGGCGGGTCGCGCTCGAGGTCGAGATAGCGCTCCGACAATCGGAGGAGGCCGATGCCATCGCTGATGGTGTGGTGCAGCTTGCCGAACAGCGCGCCGCGGCCGCCTTCGACGCCGTCGACGACCACAAACTGCCACAGCGGCCGATTGGGGTCGAAGGGATCCTCATACCACCGGCTGACCAGCTCCTGCAGCTCGGCGATCGATCCGCCCCCGGCCAGCGCCACGTGCCGCAGGTGATAGTCGAAATCGAACTCGCTGTCGGCGACCCAGCGGGGCGGGTCCCAGAGAGCCGGGCCCGGGGCGACCCGTTCCCGCAGCCGGGCGATCTCGGCCACCGCGCCGCGAACCCGCCGGCGGAAGCGGCCCGTATCGATGGGTTGGTCCACCACCGCCAGGCTTCCAGCGACCGGTCGCAGCCAGGGATCATTGCTGATCTTCCACATCACGGTTTCCGCGGCCGACATGGTGGCCTCGAAATCGAGAGCGCGGTCCGCCGAGGGCCCGGGCCCGGCGGCCGTCATGCGCTCTCCACCCGCCCGCACCCCACGGACCACACCGCCGCCATCACGGTCGGCAGCATGGGATCGGAGCCCGGGCGGACGACAGGTGACGACAGGCGTGCTCGGACCACCGCTCCACGCTAACCAGCCCCGACGATGCGGCGGGTCGGGAGGGATAGGCTGGTGCGCATCCCGTTGGGAGAGCGGATCGGGAGGCGCATATGGACTGCGAAAGAGGCGATCGCATCGTCGTGGAGTCTCGCCGCGTCGGCACGGGGCGCAAGGCCGGGGAGGTGGTGGAGGTGATCGAAGGCCTCAGCGGCCGCCACTACCGGATCCGATGGGATGACGGCCACGAGTCGATCATCTACCCGAGTTCCGATACCTTCGTCGAAAGTTCGGGCGCCACTAGCTGACGCCCCTCGGTCCCGAGCCCGGGTAGTGACCGGGCTCCCGGACCTCGCGATGGTGATATCGCCGCCTGGGGGGCCGCCTGCGAACTCGACGCCGGAAACTCGTCGCGCCGTTTGAGGCTGCGACGTGCTCTTTGGGTTGTCGAGTTTCCGCTGTCGAGTTTCTGGCCGGCCGCCTAGCCTGGTGGCCAGTCGGGTTGCCAGCCGGGCGCCTGGCAGAGAGGAGAATCGGGGTGGTGTTTATTCGCCGTCGGCTGGTCATGTGGGCCTTGATGGTCGTCGGGCTGCCACTCCTGGCTCGCGGCCTCCACTGGATCGCCGAGAGCATAGAGATGCGCCACGGCGCCTCGCCGGCCGCCCGGCGCTTCCGCCAGGCGGGCTGGATGGCCGGCAGCCTGCCGGGCCGGCTGGCGCCCCGCCGGCGCCGTTGGTGGACGGTGTAGGCCGTCGCCTCGGCGAGCCCGCCTGGCGCCCCGTCGGCGCCGTTGGTGGACGGTGTGGCCCTCGCCTCGACGAGCCCGGCTGGCGCCCCGCCGGCCCCGTTGTGGACCGTGTAGGCCCTCGCCTCGACGAGCCCGGTTGGCGCCCCCCGGCCGCCCCGCCGGCCCCGTCCCCGGTCGGCCCCCCCGGTCGGTACGGCTCAGCCGGCCCTGAACACCGGCCAGCCCACTTCGGTGCGCAGCGCCTCGGTAACCGCCCCGTCCAGGGGGCTGACGACGTACAGCTCTCGGATCGGGCCTTCCACCCCTACGGCCCGCTCCGCCACGTAGGTCCCGAGCGCCCCGTAGGTCCGGTCGAGCTCGTCGTACGACCCCGGGTGGACCATGATGGCGAGCTCGGCGCCGGGCAGCTCGTCTACCCGCACCCGGCCGTCGTCGACGGGGTGGCCCGTGACCGGCACGAACGCCACCATTTCACCCTCTTCGAGCTCGAACATCTCGTTGGGGTACAGGCAGCCGTCCGGGCCCGCTCGAGAAACGTCCTCCTCGTCAAGCACCTTGCGGAGGGTGATGAAGGCGTCGGTCCACCACGCCACCATGTCGGCCGCCTTCACCGTCTCGCGGATTGCCAGGGTGGTGGTCGCCGCCACGGATCGGTACTCGACCGAAGCCGCCGGCGAGGGGGCCTCCAGCACCGCCCGCAACGAGGCCACCGTGGCCTGGGTCTGGGCCAGCTGATCCTCCATGCGCTCCAGGTGGGCCACGATCACCTGATTGCGGGTGGTGACGTCCGGAGCGTTCAGCACCGACTTCACCTCGTCGACCGGCATCCCCAGATCCCGGAAGCGCCGGATCACCTGGGCGATGGGTACCTGGTCGGCCTCGTAGAAGCGGTAGCCGCTGGAGCGATCGATCTCGGCGGGCTCCAGTAGGCCGACGTCGTGGTAGTGGCGCAGGGCTTTGATGCTCAGGTGCGTCATCCTCGAGAAGTCGCCGATCGTGAGGAGCACGGTCATGACCCCGAGTATTCCTGGTTCCGGGCAGCCGGGCGGGGCAGCAGCCGGCTGAGGAGGGCGACGGCGAGCAGCACGCAACCCAGCTCCATCACGCTCAGGTCGAAGGCGTGGGCATAGCCATGGCCCACGGCCCCAAAGAAGATCACCCCCGTGACCGCCACCCCGATGGAGTTCCCGATCTGCTGCATGGTCGACAGGGTTCCCGACACCGCCCCGGCGTTCTGCGGCTGGGCGCTGGCGAGGACCACGGTCGTGAGTGGGGTGATGCACAACCCCATTCCGGCCCCGACCAGCAGCAGCCCGGGGACCAGCACGCCGATTGATCCCCTGGCACCCGTGGCCGACACCGCCACGAGTAGCAGCAGGTGGCCGGCCGCCAGGGTGAGCGCGCCGGCGCCGATCAACGTCCGGCCGAAGCGCTGGGTCAGAGCCGGCGCCCGCACGGACGCGACCAGATAGGCGGCCGCCAGGATCGTGAACACCAGTCCGGCCTGGAGGGCATCGAGTCCCTTGCCCTGCTGGAGATAGAGACCGAGTACCAGGAAAAAGGAAGCCTGTCCGCACCACAGCCCCAACTGGGTGGCCAGGCCGGCGCTGAGGCGCTTGTCTCGAAACAGACCGAGATCCAGGAGCGGCGCCCCACCGGACCGGCCCACGTGGCGCTGATGGACGACGAACCCGGCCAGCAGTACCGGGGCGGCGGCCAAGCAGGCCCACGTCCACACCGGCCACCCGAGCGCCCGGCCGTCGACCAGCGGCAGCACCACCGCGACCAGGGCGGCCGTCAGGATGGCGGTGCCCGTCAGGTCCAGCCGACGTTGTGACGGGGCCCGGGACTCGTTGACCCACCGCGGCGTCAGGATCAAAGCGGCCAGGCCCACGGGAATGTTGATCAGGAAGACGGTGCGCCAGCCGAGGCCCGCCACGTTGAGCTGGATCAGCACGCCGCCGATGAGTTGACCGCCGGCCGCGGCCAGGCCCATGACGACGCCGTAGATGCTGATGGCGCGCACCCGGTCCGGGCCCAGGAACGTGACCCCGATGATCGACAGCACGGTTGGGCTGATGAGGGCGGCCGCCAGGCCCTGGGCGACCCGGGCGGCCACCAGCAGGTCCGGGCTGGGTGCCAGCCCACACGCGGCCGAGGCCGCCACGAACAGCGCCAGGCCAATGGCGAACAGCCGGCGCCGCCCGATCTGGTCGCCAAGGCGGCCGGCCGTGATCAGCAGGGTCGAGAACGCCAGGCCATAACCCGCCACGACCCATTCCAGGGCGCTGGTGCCGGCGTGCAGCTTCGCTTGCATTGACGGGAGGGCCACGTTGACGATGAAGAAGTCCAGGACGATCATGAATGTGCCGGCCATCAACACCGGCAGGGCCCGCCAGGGGGCAGCCGGCGTGGGGGGCGACACCACCGGGTTCGGACGGGTCGGGGTTCGGGTGGAGGTGAGCATGCGTCCACGCTCGGGCCTCCCGTAACAGGAGAGTCAAGGGCCCTCGGAAGGATTCTCTAGCGTTGGTGTCGATTCGCGGGTTGTGGCGTTCGTCGTTAAGGGTGGCGCCCGACCAACCGCGACCTGGAGGAGGAGAACGATGCGTTACGCACTGCTGATCTGTTCCGATGAGAAGGCCATGATGGCCGCTACCCCTGAGGAGGGGGCGGAGATGACGGCGCGGTACTTCCAGTGGCAGGAAGAGATGACCGAACGGGGCGTCCTGCAGGGCGGCGAGCGCCTGCGACCCACCACCGACGCCACGACGGTTCGGGTTCGCAGCGGCGAGACCCTCACGTCGGACGGGCCCTTCGCCGAGACCAAAGAGCAGGTCGGGGGCTTTTACCTGGTGGACTGCAAGGATCTCGACGAAGCCATCGAGATCGCGGCCAAGATCCCCAGTGCCGCCGTCGGCTCAATCGAAGTGAGGCCGATCTGGGACATGTAGGAGACGCAGGCGATGCCCGGGAGGCGGGGAGCGGGCCGGCGGCCGCCCCGGCTGCGGTCTCGGCCGCCTTCCGGGAGGAGTGGGGTCGGATCGTGGCCACCCTCATCCGTACGACCGGCGATTGGGACCTGGCCGAGGAGTGCGCCCAGGACGCCTTCGCCATGGCCCTGAAGATCTGGCCGGGTCAGGGGGTGCCGCGCCGGCCCGGTGCGTGGTTGACCACTGTCGCCCGCAACCGGGCCGTCGACCGGATGCGTCGGGCCGCCACGGGCAGCGCCAAGCTCGAAGAAATGGCGATCAAGTCCCAACGGGATGGCCGGGTCGGCTGGAGCGGCCCCGGTGACCCTCACGACGCCGACGACAGTGACATCGAGGATGACCGGTTGCGGTTGATGTTCACCTGCTGCCATCCGGCTCTGTCGTTGGAGGCGCAGGTGGCCCTGACCTTGCGCACCCTGGCCGGCCTGACCACGGCCGAGATCGCCCGGGCCTTCCTGGTGCCCGAGGCCACCATGGCCCAGCGGCTGGTGCGGGCCAAGCGCAAGATCCGTAATGCCAACATTCCTTTCCGGGTGCCCCCCGCCCATCTGCTGCCGGACCGGACCGCGGCTGTGCTGGCGGTGCTGTATTTGTTGTTCAACGAGGGGTACGCCGCCACTGCGGGCCGCGAGCTGGTTCGGGCCGGCCTGTGCGAGGAGGCCATTCGCCTGGCTCGCGTCCTCGCCGGGTTGATGCCGGACGAACCCGAGGGGCTGGGTTTGCTGGCGCTCATGCTGCTCCAGGAGTCCCGGCGAGCGGCGCGTATCGACGGCGCCGGCAACCTGGTGCCCCTGGAGGAACAGGACCGGTCGTTGTGGGATCGATCGGCCATCGACGAGGGCGTGGCCACGCTCGACCGGTCCCTGCGCCGGCGCCAGCCCGGGCCCTATCAGGTGCAGGCTGCCATCGCGGCTTGCCACGCCAGCGCCGTTCATCCCGGGGCGACCAACTGGGCGGAGATCGCCGCCCTGTACCGGGAGCTGGCCCGTATGTCGCCATCCCCGGTTGTGGACCTCAACCTGGCGGTGGCAGTCGCCATGGCCGAGGGTCCGGTCGCAGGCCTGGCCCGGGTCGAGGCCCTGGAGGAAAGCGGGGCTCTGCGGGGCTATCCGCTCCTGGTCGCCACCAGAGCCGATCTGCTCCGCCGCCTCGATCGCCGGGAGGAGGCTGCGGCCGCCTACCGAGACGCGATCACCGTGGCCGCCACCGATGTGGAGCGGCGGTACCTGCGCCGGCGGCTGGCGGACCTGACGTAACCGGCGTGGCGCGGCGGTTCCGGCGCGGCCGGCGTCCCCGACCCGGCCCCCCCATCCGCCCGGCTCAGCTTCCCTCCTTTGCTATTGCAAAAAGCGCCCACTTAGAGGGGGCCGTGCAACAGGAAAGGGGGCGATCGGACTCGAGCAACCTCGCGGGACTTTCACGATGTCACCGGGTAAATTGTCGGCCTCGGCTCTGCGCCGATTCTGGGGCTTCCTTTGATTTTTTGCCCTTCCGTTCGCTTTTGCTGTTCGCCCATCTCTCTCGTCGACCCTTGAGTGGTTAACTCACCCATGACTGCCCGCCGCGCTGCTTCCACGCGAACTGCCCATTTTGGGCCGGACCGACCGTGGTATGACAGGACCGTGCCCACGCGGCGACGGCGGCTGGCGAAATGGTGGTTGGACCGACCGTTCCGGTCGAAGGGCCTGGCCGTTCTGGCTCCGCCGATCCTGGTGCTGGTGATCACCGTGGCCGCCTCTTTCATCGTCGAGCGCTATCAGGTCGCGCTCCGCCAGAGTGGTGTGGCCGCCAGCCGAACGGCCTACCAGGCCGCCCATGTGCAGACGCTCGCCCTGAAGGCTCAGTCCGACGTCTGGAGTTACGCCCTCGGCGCCCAGTCATCGCCTCCCCTCGGGACGTCCGAGAAGGATGCAATGACGAGCGCTCTCAAGGCCCTCAACAGCGACGGCCTATCCGGCAACAGCGCCGCCAACGTGGGCAATGCGACCAGCCTGGCAGTCGCAGCTTGGAACGACCTCGAGACGATCCAGAGCAGTGTCACCGATCACACGTTCAGCCCGGATCAGGTGAAGACCTTCGAGGCTGTTACCTCCCCCAGTTATCAGCTACAAAACGCACTTATAAATATCCAAACTACCGAGAATAGCATTGCCAGCGACAAAAGCGCAGATGCTGCCCGGCTCCAGTCCATCATTCAGCCCATCCAGATCATCGGGCTGCTGATCGGGGTCATCGGGGGCGTCACGGCGATGGTGCTGTTCGTTCGGTCGATCGTGCGCCGCATCGGGGAGGTGGACGACAACGCTCGCCGTCTGGGCGTCTCCGAACCCCTGCTGCCAATACCGCCGGCTCAGGACGAAGTCGGCCATTTGGCCGAGGAACTGCGCCAGACCTCGGTGCTGCTGACCCAGCGCAGCACCGACCTGGTGCGCGCCCAGCAAGCCGCAGTCGAATCGGCCCAGGCCACTGCCGACCGCCTGTCCCGCGTCAGTCACGAACTGCGAACCCCGCTCACGGCGGTCATGGGCTTCGGTCAGATGATCGAGACGTCCAACCTCCACGAGGACGACGCCGAGGCCGTCGAACAGATCCTGCACGGCGGCACCCACATGCTGCGCATCATCGAAGAGGCCAACACCACCCCCGAGACGCCGCACGCGATCGACATCGACCTGCGTCCCGTCGAGGTCGGCCCCCTCGTCGACGAGGTGCAGTCGCTCCTCCATTCCCTGAGCGCCCAACGCCGGCTGACAGTGACCGGATGCGATGACAACCACGTGGCGGTGCTGGTGGACTACCACCGGTTCAAGCAGGTCCTGATCAACCTGATGTCCAACGCCGTCAAGTACAACCGTGAGGGCGGCGACATCACGGTCTCGTGCCGGGCTGCCGACGACGGCAAGGTCCGGGTGGCGGTCACTGACACCGGGGACGGGATCCCGAGGGAAATGATGGACCGGGTGTTCGTGCCCTTTGATCGATTGGGTGCCGAGGAACGGGGCGTGGAGGGGACCGGCATCGGGCTTTCCTTGAGCAAGACGTTCGTGGAGGCCATGGACGGAAGCATCGGTGTCGACAGCACGGTTGGGGTCGGGTCGACCTTCTGGGTCGAGCTGCCTGCGGCGCCCGGCGGTCCCGGCGGTCCCGGCGGTCCCCGCGGCTCTGCCACCGGCCGGGACGTGCTGGCGTGACCCCGGCCGACCCGATTCTGGTAATCGAGGATGACGCCGCTGTCATGCATCTGATTGCCACTGTCCTGCGTCGCCACGGGTTCGAGGTGGCGCTGGCGGGCACCGGGCGAGCCGGTCTGCATCACCTCGACGAACATCCCACCGGTGTGGTCGTGCTCGACGTCGGCCTGCCGGACCTGGACGGCTGGCAGGTGCTCGAACGCATCCGGACCACCTCAACGGTTCCGGTGTTGATGCTCACCGGCCATGCCGACGAACCGGACAAGGTTCGCGGCCTGCGCGCCGGTGCGGACGACTACCTGACCAAGCCGTTCGGAATCGACGAGTTCACGGCCCGGGTCGAGGCCCTCCTGCGCCGGGGCCACCGCGATCCCGCTCCCACTCCGGACGTGTTCGTGGATGGAGACCTGTACGTGGACTTCGGAACACGAGAGGTGAGAGCGGGGAACCAGAAGATCGACCTCACCCCGATCGAGTTCAAACTCCTGGGCGCCCTGGTGCACCAGGCCGGTCAGGTGCTGTCCGCCGATCAGCTCCTCCGCCTGGCCTGGGACGACGCGTCCGGAGTCGCTTCCGACCGGGTGAAATTCTCCGTGCACCGGTTGCGCCGCAAGCTCGGCTGGGAGGAGCTGGATCGGTCGCGCATCGAGGCGGTGCGGGGTGTCGGGTACCGGTACCGGCCGGCCGAACCCCTTCCCGCGCCGGTGCCGCCCGGGCCCGGGCCTGCTGCCAACCCGCCCGCCCCGTCGGCGAACGACCTCTAGCCACTTCCTCTCCTGACCTTTCATGTCATTACATTCCAGATTCTTGGCGCGCTCAAGATTCTTGGCGCGCTTTTGAACCTGTGGTGTCGCTGACGTCGCCAAGAATCCAGATGTCACCAAGAAATCGCACCAGGGGGGAAATCGGCACCAGGGGGAAATCGGCACCAGAGGGAAATCGGCATGAAGGGGGAAGTGAGCGCCAGGGGGAAATCGGCACCAGGGGGAAATCGGCACCTGAGGGAGTGAACGACACCGAAGCCGCCGGCCACCCACCGCCCCCTCCCGGCCGCCCACCGCCGGCCGCCCACCGCCAGCCGCCCACCGCCCGCCGCCCGACCGCCGCCCCCGGGACGGCTGGCCGGGAGCCGCCAGGACCGGACCGCCTCCATCCCCGCCATTCGCAACCAAACTGCAACCGAAGGTCGGCCGCCCGAAGACCCCGGTGCGGAAAGCTGGATTACATGGGTGTGCTCGGTGCGCAGATCGACACCAAGATTCTGGTTGTCGAGGATGACCCGGCTATCGCCCGGATTCTGTGCCGGTTGCTCGATCGGATGGGGTGCGTGGTTCGAGCCAGTGATGGCCCGGAGGGCGTCGGGCTCTTTGACGCCGAGTCCCCCGATCTGGTCGTGCTGGACGTGGGCCTGCCTGGCCTGGATGGGTGGGGTGTGCTCCGGCACATCCGGACCGTGAGCTCGGTGCCGGTGGTGATCGTGACCAGTGACGTCCGCAACCACGATCGCAGTGTCGACGAGGGTGCGTCCGCCTTTGTGACCAAGCCCTTCAATAACGATCAGCTGGTCGCCCAGATCGGCTCGCTCCTGCCCTGCTGAGCCCCGGCGGTCTGGTCCAAGCGGGCCGCCCCGGCCTCCGCCCACGATCCCTGATCTGATCGGCCGGCAGTACCCACCCCGCCGCCTCGAGCCGGCGGGCCGAGGGTACCGTGAGGCCATGTTCCTGGTGTTGTTGGTGATCCTGTTCGCCCTGTTCGTCGCCCTCCCGCTGGCCGGCATGGCCCTGTGGGCGTTGTGGACGACGATCGTGGTGGGGCTGATCCTGGGCGCCGTGGGCCGGCTGGTCGTACCCGGCCCGCAGCGGATCGGGTTCCTGGCCACCCTGGTGGCGGGCCTCTGCGGGAGCATCCTGGGCGGTTTCCTGGGCCAGCACGTCCTGGACGCGGGCTGGTTCGTCACCCTGTTGCTGGAGATCGGAGTGGCCGCCCTGGCGGTGGCCGCGTTTGCGGCCGCGACCAACCGGCACCCCCAGGTGCCTCACCGCTATTAGCCCTACCCGGGGCTGATACCGGCTGCTGAGGCGATCCGCTCCACCTCGGCCTGGACATCCGTTCCGTCGTCCACCGACACCAGCAGCCGCTGCCAGCGGGGCGGGCCGTTGAGCTCCACCTGAATCGCCGGACGCTGCCGGTGGACCGCGGTGAAGTCGTAGCCGGTCCCATGCCGGCGGGTACCGAGGGCGAACAGGCCGGGGATGGTGATGCCGGCCATGCGCCAGCCGCGCATCTGCACCCAGGCGATGTCGGGGGCGCTCACCCGGCGCACCGCAGACAGCGGGACCCGGACGTTGGCGTGAAAGGCCGCCACCTTTTCGGAGGCCCTGAGCCGAACGACCAGCTGGTCACCGTCGACGACCAGGTGCGCCATCGCCTAAGCATACGGACATGAACGGCGCCCAGGCCCTCGTGGCCACCCTCGTCGCCGCCGGGGTCAACGTCAGCTTCGCCAACCCGGGCACGTCCGAGATGCACTTTGTGGCTGCGCTCGACAGCCAACCGGACATGCGCGGCGTCCTTTGCCTTTTCGAGGGGGTCGCAACCGGGGCTGCGGACGGATACGGCCGTATGTCGGGTGGGATCGCCAGCACCCTGCTCCACCTCGGGCCGGGGCTGGCGAACGGGCTGGCCAATCTGCACAACGCCCGCCGGGCCCGGACGCCGATCGTAAACATCGTGGGTGACCACGCCACCTATCACAAGCGGCTGGACGCGCTCCTCGAGTCGGACATCGACGCCCTGGCGGGGACCATCTCCGGATGGGTCCGGCGTCCGAGCAGGCCGGAGGACGTGGGCGCCGACGCAGCCCAGGCCGTGGCCGCGGCCCGGGCGGGCGGTGGCGGCATCGCCACCCTGATCCTGCCGGCGGATGTCAGCTGGGGAAAAGGGGGGGCCGTGGCGTCGTGTCCCTTGTCGCGGGCTGCGCCCCGGGTGGCCGACGAGGTGGTCGCCGACGCCGCCGATGCCCTGCGCAGCGGTGAGCCGGCCGTGCTGCTGCTCGGGGGTGCGGCCCTGCGCCAGCCGGCCCTGGGCGCGGCCGCCCGGGTGGAGGCGGCCACTGGCGTCCGGGTGCTGACCGAGACCTTTCCGGCCCGGGTGGAGCGGGGTGGCGACCGGCCGGCTTTTGATCGGCTCGGGTACTTCGCCGAGGCCGCCGAGGAGCAACTGGCCGGCGTCCGGCACCTGGTCCTGGCCGGGGCGGTGGCACCGGTCGCCTTTTTCGCCTATCCCCAGCGGGCTGGTGACCTCGTTCCGCCTGGCTGTCGGGTCCTCGAGCTGGCCCAGCCGGCCGAGGATGTCGCCGGCGCCTTGCTGGATTTGGCCGATCGGGTGAGCGGTCAGCCCGGGCGGCCGAACCCGCTCGCCTCGCCCCCGCCGGCCCGACCCCGGCCCGTCGCGGTCCCGCCCGGGTCAGCTCCCCTGAGCGCGTCGGCCGTCGGCGCGGTCATTGGATCCAGCCTTCCAGCGGGCGCCGTCATCGTCGACGAGGCCATCACCGCCAGCCTGGGCATCGCCGCCGGTACCGCCGCCGCCCCACCTCACGACTGGCTCAGCCTCACGGGGGGCGCCATCGGTCAGGGCCTCCCTGTGGCGACCGGCGCATCGGTGGCGGCCCCAGGACGGCGGACGGTGTGCGTGCAGGCTGATGGGAGCGCCATGTACACGATCCAGGCGCTCTGGACCCAGGCCCGGGAGAGCCTGGATGTGACCACCGTCATCATCAGCAACCGGGCCTATGGAATTCTCCAGATCGAGATGCATCGCGTCCTGGCGGACCCTCCCGGTTCCACGGCGGCCTCGCTCCTCAACCTGGACCGACCCCCCCTGGACTTCGTCTCCGTCGCCCGGGGCCTCGGCGTGGAGGCGACCTCGGTGACCACGGTGGAGGAGTTGGACCGCGCCTTCCGCCGGTCGCTGGCTACACCCGGGCCGTCCCTGATCGAGGCCGTCCTGCCCTGGCGCTGACCATCACACCCCTCGGTGGCGTCAAAAGCCTTTAGCATCGCTCTCATGCCCATCGAAGGTGAATACGAACCAAGCCCCGCCCAGTGGGTGCGCGACCAGGTCGAGGAGTACGAGCGCTCAGGCGGGAGCAAAGCCAACACCCTGCGAGACACGGGGCTCCCTGTGATCATCGTCACAACGCGCGGCAGCAAAAGTGGCAAGGTCCGAAAATTTGCGCTCATGCGCGTCGAACACGACGGTGAGTACGCCCTGGTGGCATCGAAAGGAGGCGCTCCCGCCAACCCGGTCTGGTACTACAACCTCAAAGCGGATCCCGCCGCCGTCGTGATCCAGGATGGCCCTGAGCCCTTCGACGCCCGGGTCCGGGAGCTGACCGGTGCCGAGCGATCCCGGTGGTGGGAGCGTGCCGTGGCTGCCTACCCGCCGTACGCGGAGTACCAGGAGAAGACCGATCGGCAGATCCCCGTGTTCGTCGCCACCAGGCAGGACTGACGGCAACATGTAGGCCGGCTTACAGGTCTGTTTCGCCCGCGTTAAGGGCTGGGTAACACCCTTTTCAGCGGGACGGGTCTCTGTCATAGTGAGTCCTGGCGAGAAGCCGACGTTGTCTTTGACTAACGCAGCCTCAGGCGACAGCGGCGTAACTGAACAGACTGAACTGGAAGGAGTCGGGCCACTATGACCGCGACCATGCTCACGTACCTGGACGAGCTGTACCTCGATGATTTCGACGAACCGGCCGAAGTCTCGAGGGCCGGGCCGGAGACCCGCCCCGACGTGCCCGGGATCGTGGGCTGTACCTGCCTGCTGACCGCGGTCGGCCGCTGCCCGACTCAGCTGCGCGCCGCGCCTTCTTGAATCTCAAGCCGGACTGAATCGAACCACGCGGGATGAGCCGGCAGGTTCGAAGACTGCGGTGACGGAGTCGCCGATGTGGACCTCGGCAGGATCGGCGCCGACGATGTTGGTCAGGACGCGCGGGCCCTCCTCGAGTTGCACGTAGGCGATGACATAGGGGGCGTATTCCGCCCACGGGCCGAAACCGCGCTGGTTGACGGTGAAGCTGTAGATCGTGCCCCGCCCGCTCGCCTCGACCCATTCGACGCCTGAAGTGTGGCAGTCGGGGCAGAAGGAGCGGGGATACCAGATGAAGGTCCCGCAACTTCTGCACCTCGGCAGCACCAGCCGGCCGGCCGCGGCCGCTTCCCAGAAGGGTGCGTCGTCCGGATTGGGAACGGGGGGCAAGGCCGGTAACGGACCACGTCGTATGGTCACGCGTCCTCCCTTCCAAGGACCAGGGTGGCGCTACCCATCCGGTTGGCGAGCGATCCTCCTGTGCCGTGGGCCAGAGCGATCGTGCAGTCCCGGACCTGGAGCGCGGGGTGGGCTTCTTCCCGCAACTGGCGCACCGTCTCGATGATCTTCGTCATCCCGCCCCGGTTGGCCGGATGGTTGTTGCACAGCCCGCCGCCGTCGGTATTGAACGGCAACCTGCCATCTGGAGCGACGAGGGTTCCCCGCTCACGAACTCTCCGCCCTGGCCTTTCTCGCAAAAGCCCAGGTCCTCGAGCGTGATGAGGACCGTGATGGTGAACGAGTCGTAGATCGACGCGTAATCCACGTCGTCCCGGGTGATCCCGGCTTCCTCCAGGGCTCGGGGCCCGGACCAGACCGCCCCGCTATAGGTCAGGTCGATGCGCCCGTTGTCGGCGTGTTTGGGGGCCTCGCCGTGGCCCAGGATCTTGACGGTCCGGCGGGGCAGGTCTCGCGCCACGTCCGGGTGGACAACCACCACGGCGCCGCCTCCGTCGGTGACGACACAGCAGTCCAGGCGTCGCAGCGGAGAGCTGACCATCGGCGACTCGAGCACTTCTTCGACGGTGACGGCTTGCGGCAAGAAGGCGTGCGGATTGTGCTGGGCGTGCAATGAGGCTGCCACTTTGATTTCGGCGAGCTGGGCGCTGGTCGTGCCGAACTCGTACATGTGGCGCTGGGCGGCCAGGGCGTATCCCTCGACGGGGCGTGACATCCCCCAGGATTGCTCGAAGTTGGACTCCGGTGCCCCCGGCCGCCGGGGGTTTTGGGCGGACCCGGTTCGCGGTTTGCCGGCCAGTGTCACCAGGGCCACGCGGCACTTGCCCGCCGCGATGGCCGCCGCGGCGTGGCCAACATGACAGATGTAGGAGGAGCCGCCGGTCTCCGTGCTGTCCACGTAGGAGCAGCGCAAGCCCAGGTACTCGGCCATGGAGAGCGGACCGAAGCCGGCGCGTCGCCCGCGCACAGGTAGGCGTCCACGTCGTCGAACCCGAGGCCGGCGTCCGCCAGCGCGCCGGCCGCCACCTCGGCGTGGATCTGCGGCACGCTCAGGTCGGGTAGCTCCCGTCCCGGGTGCTCGAAGATGCCGGCGATGTTCGCCTTACCTCTGATGGTCATGCCCGGAAGTTAGCGCCTTGTGGGCCGTCGCGGGTTTGTCGATAGACTGATTTTCAATGTTCCTGAACGAGTTCGCCGATACCCTCGAGCCGCTGGACATGACCACGTCCGCCGAGTTCGCCAGCCTGCGCGACAGCGCCGCCGACCTGAGGATTCCGCACGGACCCGACGTGCGGTATGTCTCCCGGCATACCGTCTTGCGCGGGCTGCGGTTTCACTTCCTCGAGTGGGGGGAGCCTGGGGCGCCCACCGTGCTGCTGCTGCATGGCGGCAACCAGTCCGCTCACTCCTGGGATCTGGTCAGCCTTCATCTATCCGACCGCTACCACGTGTACGCCATTGACCAGCGCGGCCATGGTGATTCCGAGTGGACCCGTGATCAGGACTACTCGATTCAGGCCCGAGCCGAAGATGCCCTGGCTTTTATCCGTGAGCTCGGTCTTGGCACCCCGGTCGTCGTGGGGCACTCCATGGGCGGTCGGGTGACGATGGAGATGTCGCGGGTCGCGCCGGATGTGGCCCGAGCCGCCGTTCTCGTCGATGTGGGACCCGAGCTGAGCGCCAAGGGTGTGGCTGTGGTGCACAACTTTGTGGTGAGCAACGTCGAGTTCGATGATCTCGAGGAGTTTCTCGACAACGTCGTGAAGTACGACCGGTTCCGGTCCCGTGAGCACATCACCCGAACCGTCAAGTACAACATGCTGCGCCGGGTGGACGGCAAATACATCAGCAAGGTGGATCACCGGCGGATCCCCGACGTCACCGAGACCGCGCCCGAGTTTGATCCCAAGGTCATGTCGTTTCCGGTGCTGCTGATCCGGGGCGGGGAGTCCGACGTCCTGGACGCGGACGCAGCCGAGCGGTTCGTGGCTGCGCTTCCCAAGGGCCAGCTGGTCACTGTCCCCGATGTCGGTCACAACGTGCACGGCGGAAACACCCCGGGGTTTTTGGCCGTGGTCAACCCATTCCTCGCCGCCCTGTGATGGAGGGCGGTCAGACAGTTCGGCCGTCCGTTCGCCTGCTGCACACCTCCGACATCCATATTGCCGGTGATCGCCCATCCCTGGAAGGGCTTCAGGCTGTGGTCGAAACAGCCAACCAGCTCGATGTGGACATCGTGCTGGTCGCCGGCGACCTCTTTGACAGCGCCCGGGTCGCTGATGAGGCGGTGGGCCTGGCCTTGTCACAACTGGGCCGGTTCCAGCGGCCGGTGGTGGTCATCCCGGGCAATCACGATTGCGTCGACGACCGATCGATCTATCACCGGGTGGACCTGACCACTGCCGGCGAGCACGTTTTCTTCGCCGGCGACCCGGAGGGCGAGCAGCTGGTGTTTGAAGATCTCTCGCTCATCGTGTGGGCTCGTGGCATCGAGTCGCACGATCCCGGCAATCGCCCCCTGGCGGGTTATGCGCCCGCCGACCCGAGGTACTGGCGGGTCGTATTGACGCATGGCCACTTCGTTCCCAACGGTGACCAATCTGGTCGGTCCTCGCCCATCAATCAGGAGGAAATCGGCCAGCTGGAATGCGACTATCTGGCCCTGGGTCACTGGCACCAGTTTGCCGACGTGAGCCAGGGGGACGTCAAAGCCTTCTATTCCGGTTCGCCCTGCGACTTCGGGCTGACGGGCACGACCGTCAACCTGGTTACCCTCTCCGACGAGGGCGGGGTCAGCGTCGAGCGGCAGACCATCGGGACGTGAGCCGTCCGTTGCGGGGCGGTGGACTCGCCCGGTAGCGGCTGCCAGAGCGCTCGTCGCCGGTAGACGACTCAGAAGCTCCCGATCAGGCTCGCCGGCCCCATGGCGATGACCGGGGCGTCTGCGAGCGCGAGCCAGCGCAGCAGCTGGTCGAGATCGGGGAGGGGGATGCTGATACAACCGGTTGTCGGGCTGCCAGTGTCAGCGTGCACGAAGATGGCGGACCCGGCGTCTGGAACCGTGGGGTCGGTGTTGTATTCCACCACCGCGAAGCTGGGGTACGCGGCGGTCTCGGTCCACAGCGCCTCGCTGTCACCGCCGAACGGTGGCGGGCTCCCGCAGGGCAGGTGCTGGAACGTGTTGTAGGCGGGCGAGGCCGGATCCTCATCCCACCAGTCGCCGCAGACCAGCTGGTGGTATGGCTCCTGGGCGCCGGGATCGGGGGCGTTGCCGTAGATGACCGGGCCGATGGCGTAGAGGCCCGTCGGGGTTGTCAGGTCTCCCTCCCGGTGGTGGTCGGAGAAGCCGTTCGCCCCGATCAGACCCGTCCAGGGGCCGCCGACCAGCTGCCAGCACGGACCAGCCCGCTGCCATGCCATCACGATGGCGTTCGGCGTGCCGTAGCCACCAGCCTCCACGGTGATCAGCTCACGGGCCCCGCCCGTGGAAGCCAGGCTGCTCGCCAGGTTCCCCGGGCAGGCCGAGGCGGCCGCCCCTGTGGCTGGCGGAACCGGGCGGGTCGGCGGGGCCAGTGCCGTGGTGGTCGGCTGGGGCTGGCTGGTCGGTCGGGGCTGGCTGGTCGGCGGGGGCTGGCTGGTCGGCGGGGGCTGGCTGGTTGGTGGCGCCGAAGTGGTGGTTGAGGCCGGCGGCATCACCGGCGGCGCCGAAGCGGTGGTCGAGGCCGGCGACGTCACCGCCGGAAGCCGGGTGGTGAGGGGGACGGTCCCCGCCGTCCTGGAGCTTCGGGGTCGGGCCTCCGCCCGGGCGCAGCCGGCTCCGATCATGACCAGCGCCAGCACCAGGATCGCCAGTGTCCGCCAGCTGACGGCCGTAGTCTGTCCGGTCATCTCCGTCACGTTGGTGCACCACCGTGAGTCCACTCATCGCCGGCGCCCCCCACCCTACCGACCGCTGCCTGTCGCGGTCATGGCACTCTCATCGGTGGCGGCGCTGGTGGTGCTGGCGGCATGCGGAGGGGCCCAGGCGAGCCGGAGTGGGGCCGGGGCGCCCGCATCGGTGCAGGCCCGGGCGGCGTCCGCGCCGGTCGGGTCCGCGGCACCACAGCCGACCTCCACCCCGTCGAGTTCGCCGACGGTGACGGCCACCACCCCTGCTGCCCCGGCCGTCACGACCACCCTGCCTCGCCCGGTCCCCACCACCGCCGCCGCGCCGACGCGGTTTGCCGCTTCGGTTGCGACGGTCACGGCCGCCCAGCTACCGCACACCTGGCGACCTGGCTGCCCGGTCGGTCCCGACCAGCTGCGGATGATCCGCCTTGACTACTGGGGTTTCGATGGACGGCCGCATCAAGGGACCATCGTGGTGAACGCCGTCGTCGTCACCGGCGTGATTGTGCTTTTTCGAACTCTCTACGACGAGCATTTCCCGATCCTGGAGATGGTCCCCGAGGACGCCTACGCCGGCAACGACAACCTGGCGGCCGCCGCCGATGACACCTCGGGTTTCAATTGCCGGCACGCAGTTGCGCCCGGACCGCCCCAGTGGTCCGTGCATGCGTTTGGTGAAGCTATCGACGTCAACGACGTGCAGAATCCCTACGTGGACGGAACCACCATCATTCCCCCTGCGGGGGCGACCTACCTCAACCGCGGCAACGTGCGCCCTGGCATGGCGGTCCCGGGCGGCGAGCTGGTCGAAGCGTTCGCGTCCGTCGGCTGGTTTTGGGGAGGCCGCTGGGCCGGTTCTCCCGATTATCAGCACTTCTCTCTGACCGGAGGCTGAACCCTGTCAGGCGGCCGGGCTGATGGCGCCGGGGCCAGCCTGGCTACCATGCCGCCCGTGGAGCCAACCATCCCGCTTTCGGGCGCCATGGCGGCCGGATGAGCGCCGGGTCGGGCCCTGAGTCAGGTCCGCCACCGGCGCCGCGGCCCGGAACCTGGCGGGCCGCCACCTGGAACCTGTGGGCGCATTTTGGCCCCGACCCCGAAGTTCGGCTGCGAGCCATCGAGACCACCTTGCGCCATCTGGACGCCGATGTGGTGTGCATCCAGGAGGTATACGCCGACAAGACGGGGGGCGACGACGCTCACCATTTGGGCGATCGGTTGGGCCGTCATGTGGTTCGCTCGCTGCCGCGCCCGCCGGCGCCGTCGGCCGCTGGCAACGCCGTGCTCTCGCGCTGGCCGATCATCGAACAGGGGGCCCGGTCGCTACCAGGTTCCCACGGAATGGCCGGCCCTCGGCAGGCGCTGTGGGCCGTGCTCGAATCGCCTTTCGGACCGTTGCCGGTCATTGCGACCCACCTGGCCTACCGCTTCGACGAATCCGCCGTCCGCCAGCAGCAACTGCGTGCCGTGCTCGTCCTGGCTGCCGGGCTGCGCTCTGATCCTTCGGTGGATCTCCCGATTGTCCTGGGCGGGGATCTCAACGCCACGCCGGACAGCGACGAGATCCGGCTGCTCACCGGTCGCCGCGACGCTCCTGTCGCGGGCCTGGTTTTCAACGACTGCTGGCCCCAGGTTCGCGACGACCCCGGTTACACCTGGGTGGGGCGCAATCCGTATCTCGTCAACAGCGTCTGGCCCCAACGCCGCCTCGACTACCTGCTCGTCTCCTGGCCCCGTCCCGCCCCGTTCGGGAACCCGGTCCAGGCGTTTCTGGTGGGGGATGGCCCAGTTGACGGCGTCTGGCCGAGCGACCACCTCGGGGTGGCCGTCGACCTGCGCGGTGATCGTGTCGCCGCGGGCTCCTGATCACTCAGTCGATCAGGATCACTCAGTCGATCAGGCCACTCAGTCGATCAGCGACCGGTGAGGCCGCAGCACACAAAACTCGTTGCCCTCTGGATCAGCCAGGACGACCCACGTCACGTCATCTTGTCCCACGTCAACGGGCCTGGCGCCCAGGCCGATCAATCGCTGCACTTCGGCATCGCGGTCGTCCGGGTCGATGTCGATGTGCAGCCGGTTCTTGGTCGACTTTGGTTCCGTAACGGAGACGAAACAGATGCCGGGATAATCGTGGGGGCCTGTTCCGATCACGACCTCGTCCGGTGCTTCGAACAGGATTTCGAGCCCCAGGGCCGCGGCCCAGAACCGGGCCAGGCGGGCGGGATCGCGGCTATCAACGACCAGGTGGTAGAAGCGACCTGCCATGAGCGTCCTCCCGGCATGATCCGGCCGGGTGAACTTTAGTGGCCATCCGCCACCGGCCCGGGTGCCGAGGCAGTACAAGTACTGCCCGGCTGCCAGTAGTGCCTGGCTCCTAGTAATGATGGTGTTGGAGCAGCGTCTTCAACACGATCATCGCTACCCCGAGCAGGCCGGCGGTGGTCGTGACGGCCGCGAGGCGAATCCCGCTCAACCCGGCCGCCCGCCCGGCCGCGTGCCCGTACACCACCAGGAGGACGACCGCCACCCCCAGGGCCACCCGGGCCGCCCATATTGACGACGCTCCCAGCAGGCTGGCGAGCAGCAGCACGGCCACGGGCAGATAGGAGGCGGTCACCATGGGCCAGGCTTCGGCCAGACAGGTACGAACCTGCGTCCGGGTGGGCAATCGGCCCGCATGGGTGTGGTCCGCCAGCAACTCGGCGTATTGCTCGGCAAGCCAGTACACGATCAGGGTGACCACCACGGTCACGGCCAGGGCCACCGCGCTGAGCTGGTTGCCACCTGCCGCCAGCACCGCCGCCGTCACGATCGTCCCGTAGATGCCCGCGGCCCGGCGCCGTCCGCTCCGCTGCGTCGAGGCTGTGGAGCCCGGATCGGGGACGGCCGGCGTGCTAGCCGGCGATTGCGCACCTTCGCACCTCCGGTCGGGCACGCGGCGACACTAGTGGGCCGCCCAACCGATCCGGTGTAGAGTCCGGCCCGCTCAACATGCGGAGGATGTGGTGTCCAAGAAGATCGCGGGCCAGGCGGGTGGGAATCGGGCCCGAGGGTGGGCTCCGGCCCCTCGGCCACGCCGGGGCGAGGGCCGGGGATGACCGGCGACCCGGTCCCCGAGCCGCGGCCGGCGCCGAGCCGGGAGGAGTTGCGCCGGCGGGGGGCAGAAGTGGTGTCCGCCCTCGGGCATGGCACCACGCCGCCGCGATCGCGCCCGTTGTACCTGGCCTCCATCGAGGGCATGCAGCACTACACCGGCGAGGCCCTGTGGGGTTCGGTGTGGTCGCGCCCCGGATTGACGATGCGGCTCCGGATGCTGGTCACGGTGACCATCCTGTGCAGCCTGCCGCGCCTACCTCAACTGCGCACCTACCTCCACAGCGCCCTCAACCTGGGCCTGGATCCCGGCGAGATCCAGGAGGTGCTGATCCAGTGCTCCGCCTTCGCCGGGTTTCCGGTAACTGTCAACGCCGTGGAGCTGTTTCGCGATGTCCTCGAGGCCCGGGAGATCGCTGTTCGGCAGGACCCGGTCGTGGAGGTGGCCCTCGACGAGCTCGACGGGCGCGGCTCCAGGCTCAGTTCGGAGCTGGTGGACAGACCAATGGGGGCCGGCCGGGCGGACCCGGGTGAAGGTCCGGCGGAGGTCCTGGACCGCCTCGAGCGCCAGTTTGTGTTTGGCGAACTCTTTCATCGACCCGGACTGGACCGGTCCGGGCGAGCCGCCTGCGCCCTGGCGTCGGCGATCGCTTTGAGGCTGCCGGACGAGCAGCGGGCCTGGGCGCAGGGCTGCCTCCGCGCCGGCATCGAGGCCGGGTCGGTGGCCGAGATCGTCCTGCAGTCCGCCTACTACGCCGGATTCCCGGCTGCCAGGCAGGCCATGCGCATCGTGGTGGACGTGATCGCCGCCCCATCCGGGTCATGACCGGTCCTGCCCTCTACCGCAGAGGAGCTCCCACGTCAGCGAGATGATGAACCGGATCGTGGGCGACGTAGCGGGCGAACGCCTCGACGCTGAAGGTGGCGCCATCGCTGCGGTGGCCGCGACGACTCCAACCGTCAGGAGCGAGGCGCTCCAGGTCATCGGCGAAACGCTCGGCTGCGGCGGCGATACCGGTGGCCACCGAGGCGGGGTCCTGGCCCGCGTAGTTGGCGTCCGAGGCCGTCCGGTCCTGGTCCCAGTTGGGGAAGGCCGGGTCGGCCTGGATCAGCATGAGCTGCAGCCGGGCGTCGCCCAGGCGCAGGACGTCGCGCACATGACACCCGTATTCAAGCGGCGACCAGCGGTGGGGGGAAAGGCGGGCACCGATCCCCGGGCGCCCGCTTGCGTCCGGGTCTCCGCCGCCCAGGACCTGACCCCATGCGTCGCTGACGTTGCGGATCAGTCCCGGGACCTCGGGGCCGGAGAGGCTCCTGGTGTCAAAGCCACATTCCGGGCAGGGGCGGACCAGGACCCAGGTCCAGTCCTTGGTGTCGGGTTGAATGGCCATCAGGCCGTTCCCGACGCAACCAGCCCGGCGTGAGTGCGCACCGCGGCCGCAAATCCGGAGATGAGGGGATGGACCCAGGTCAGGTCTGAGGCCAGCTCGGGCTGGAACAACGCCCCCACGTAAAAGGGATGGTCGCCCAGCTCGGCGATGCGGGCCTCGCCCGCCAGGCTGCGACCGGAGATCACCAGCCCCTGCCGAACGAGGCGCTCCTCGTAGGGCCGGTTGAGCCCGAAGCGGCAGAAGTAGCGCTCCGTCGACGGTCCTGGCCCCATGGCCCGGGCCGCGGTGGTGCCGGCCTCGACCACGACGGTGTCCTCCTCCCCGAACAGCTTGCATTCGAGGGGCACCAGCAGGAGCTCCTCCGCCTGAGGGTCCGTCTCGCCGTGGGCGACCTGGTCCAGTCCGCACTCGGCTCGGGCGAACTCCAGCAGCAAGTACTGAAACCCGCCGCAGGTGCCGAGCATGGGAATGCGCTCGGTGCGGGCGGTGGCGATGGCGGTCAAGGCACCGTCCCCGCTGGCGTACGGACTACCGGGGACCACCCATATCCCGTCGAACCCGGTCAGGTCGGCGGGGCAAGTGATGGTGGTGGTGTGCAGCCAGTAAGGCTCGATGAGCTCGTCGGTGCCCGTCGCCAGGGCCCTGATCAGGCCGGGGATTCGGGCGTGGGCCAGAACCGAGCTGGAGCGGTCGCCCACCAGGGCGATCCGGGGCGGAGCCGGAATGGTCATAAGAGCATCTTGCGGTCCGTCCATCAGTAGATCCAACGATTTAAACTGATGCCAGAATCAGCGATACTACTGGGAATGGAATTGCGCGACCTGCGAGCCTTCCTGACGGTGGTGCGGACCGCATCCTTTACCGCGGCCGCCCGGGAGCTCGGTTACACCCAGTCGGCGGTCTCACAGCAGATCGCCTCTCTGGAGGACGAGGTTGGTTGCCGGTTGCTCGATCGGCGGCCGGTCCGCCCCACTGCCGCGGGCAGCCGCCTGGCCGAGCACGCGGCCCGCATCTTGCTCCGCCTGGATGTGGCCCGCAGCGAGCTGGCCGGCCAGGGGGACCCCGGCACCGCCCTGCGCGTCGACGTGTGTCCGCTGGCGGCCCCGGACCTGCTGGCCGCGGCCCTGCGAGCACTGCGCTGGGCCCATCCGACGGTGCAGATTTCGGTGCGCTCCACCGATGTCACCCAGGCGGTCGCCGCCGTCGCCGCCGGGCAGGCGGACGCGGCCCTGGTGGACGGCATCACCGCCGCGGACAGCCCGCTGGCCCTGGCCGATGCCGGCTTGCTGGCTGCCGCCGCCCTGGTCGAACTGCCGCTGGTGGTCGCCCTGCCAGCCGATCATCCCTTGCAGGGGCGCACGGGTGTGGATCTGGACACCCTGCTTGACGCCCCCTGGGTAGTGGCCCCGTCGCTGTCGTGGCCGGCCCTGGCCGGGACCGGGGTCGGCGGGGCGGTGACCTATCAGGGAAGCGACCTGGCTACCCTGCTCAGCCTCGTCAGGGCCGGGCATGGCGCCGCCCTGCTGCCCGAGTCGCCCTGGGCCGCGGGCGACGGCATCGTAGGCATCCCGCTTCTGCGACCGCCCCTGGTGCACCGTAGCGAGGTCGTCACCTTGCGCAACCCGGCGCCCCTCGTCCGGCACCTCACCGAGCTCTTGCGCAGCCGTTCGCAGCTCTGAGGCGACTCCTGGTACATCCGGGAGAACGTCAGGAACGAGGCTGGCTACGGACTGGACGTCGGTGACGGTCGCTCGTGCTATTGACACCTGCGCCGGCGCGCCGCGGCGGGCACGCCTGGGCGCGAATGCTCGAGTCTGCTCTATCGAACGCCTCATCGTGGAGGGCGGCGCTCTCGTCCGGCTCCCGCTGAGGGACCCGGCTGAGGGACCTGGCCCGGCGACCTGACCCGGCGGACACGGGGGTCTTGGGCGGCTAACGGCCGTCCCGGGTGCGTGATCCGGCGCCTTGGCTTCGGCGCTGGCCCCGGCCTGCGGGCCAGCTCCCCAAACCTGGGCGCATCTCGCGCTTTGGGCATGGCTGCTACCGGAAAATCGCTACTGCCACGCCCAAGACGCGAACTGCGCCCACTTTGGAGCTGGTCGAACCCGCGGGCGGACGGTCGGAACCCGCCGGCGAAAGCTCCGGTACAGTATCGGCCCTCACCGGAGCATCTCGGGGATGGAGCGCACAAACTCGGCGGCCTCCTCAGGTGATTTGCCTTGCACCGGGACGAGGGCTTCGGTGACGCCGGCCTCGCCCAGCTCGGCCAGATGCTGGGACATCTCGCCGCGGTCAGGCCGCCACACCGCCGGTGCCAGCAGACCGATGGAGTCGGCGTCGTTGCGGCCGAGTTCGGCGGCCCGGGCCCGGATCCAGGCCAGATGACGGGCGAGCTCCTGGGGCGACTCGCCGCTTGCCACCCAGCCCGCGCCGATGCGGGCGACTCGTTCCAGGGCGGCCGGTCCGGCCCCGCCCACCCAGATGGGCGGACCGCCAGCCTGGACGGGCTTGGGGTTGCAGTACAACGGAGGGAACGACACGTAGCGCCCCGAGAAGGACGGGACCGCCTCGGTCCACAGCGCCTTGAGCGCCTGGACGTATTCGTCGGTTCGCGCCCCCTGTGATCGAAGGGAACCTGGAGGCTCTCGAACTCTTCTCCGCACCAACCCACCCCGATGCCCAATGTCAGCCGCCCGTCGGAAAGCTGGTCGAGGGTCGCGAGCTGTTTGGCCAACGGCACCAGCTGGCGCTGGGCGATGACGAGCACCGATGTTCCTACCCCGACCCGCTCCGTGGCCGCGGATAACCAGGTCATGGCCAGAATCGCGTCGGCCTGGGGGGAGACCGGGTTGTAGTCGAGCCGGGCCCCGGCCCGGCCGCCGTAATTGGCGGTGTAGTCGACGGGGTACACCACGTGGTCGCCGAACCACACCCGCGGCAGGCCGGCCTCCTCGGCCGCCTGCCCGATTGCCGACAGCACGGGCGCGGTGCCGAGCCTGCCCCGTGGTATCAGCCCAGTCGACAGCAGCATCTCGGCCCCTCGCTTTCCGAGTCCCCAGTCCACGGACCGACGGGACTTTACCCCTCCGGACCGATCACCGATTCGGGGTGATGAGATACTTCGATCCCGTGGCCTGCCGGCCGTAGATCGCAATGGCGTCAAGCTGCAGGGCACCGGCCAGCGACGCCGTGTCGGTGTAGCTGCTGGCAAACGTCGATTTCAGCCCCGCCGCTACCTGCCGGCGCATCCGATCGACCACGCTGGCTTCGGCTCTCTGGAGGAAATAGGTCAGCAGCCAGCCGCCGATACCCCAGGCCATCCCGAAGTTCCGGATCAACTCGGTCGGCCCGCGGTCCAGGCCCCCGTATACGTAGATCTGCTTGTAGGTGGACGTGCCGTAACGGAGGTAGCTCTCCCCGGCCGGGGCCAGGGCCGCTTCCATGCCGGTCAGGATCTGGCTGGCCAGCTTGCCGCCCCCGACCGCGTCGAATGCCAGGGTGGCACCCGTGGTCCGGATGGACTGGGTCAGCTGGGCCATGAAGTCCGGAGAGGTTGAGTTGCACACGAACTCGGCGCCGGCGGCGCGCAGGAACTCCTCCTGTTCGGGTTTTCGCACCACGTTGACCAGTGGGATGCGCTCTTCGATACACAGCCGGTTGAGCATCTGGCCCAGGTTGGAGGCGGCCGCGGTGTGGACCAGCGCCCGGTGCTGCTCCTGCCGCATGGTCTCGACCATGCCGAGCACGGTCATGGGATTCACGAACGACGACGCTCCGTCGGCGGCGCCGGTGCCATCCGGGAGCTCCAGGCACAACGCCACGTTGGCGCTGCGGTACTGGGCGTACATGGCCCCGCCGGCCGCGGCAACCGTCTTGCCGAGCAGGGCCTGGGCCGCTTGGGCCGAACCGGCTGCCACGACCGTTCCCGCTCCCTCGTTGCCGACAGGCATGGGAATGCCAACCCTGGCGGCCATCGCCCGCACGGCGGAGGGCGACAAGGGAACCGAGACCACCGGCCGGTCCGCGGGCCCGCGTGACACCGCAGCCGTCAGGTCGGCACCGGCAAACATCAACCCCAGATCCGACGGGTTGATCGGGGCGGCCTCGACCCGGATAATCACCTCATCCGGCTCCGGCTCGGGCACGTCGACCGTATCGAGAAAGACTTCCACCGTCTGGTCGGGTGTCACCAGCGACTGCAGCTGCAACATATGTTCCGGACCTTCTGTCGACATTTGCATCCCCTGGTCCCCTGATCCCCTGGTCCTGTGCTCCCGGGCCCTTCGGCACCGCGACGGCGCAAAAGCAAACCTAACCGGTCGCCATCACGACATCACCCTCACCGGATTGACTGGCCGGCCGCCTCGATGAGCGCGGCCGTCCGCGGATCGTTGGACAGGTTGTTCTGCATCTGGTTCATCACGTAACCGAACCCGACCTGCCGCGCCGGGTCGGCAAACGCCAGCGAACCGCCCGCGCCGGCGTGGCCAAAGGAGCGAGGCCCCATCAGCGGAGAGAACGGCGAGGGCAGGAAAAAGCCGGAGCCCAGTCGGGTGTTCACGATCAGGACCTGATCCGGCCCATTGGCCTGCTCCCGGGTGGCATCCTCCACCGTGGCGGGATCGAGGAGCCGCATGCCGTCAACCTCTCCGATGGTGGCGGCGTAGAGCCGGGCCAGGGAACGGGCAGTGGTGATGGCGTTGGCGGCGGGCTGTTCGGCGGCGTGCACGGCACGGCTGTTGAAGTTGAACGGCGGATCCGTGACGTTCAAGGCCCGGACCGCCAGGGAGGTCGGACTCGCCATGGCGTTGAGCACCTCGATGCGCTCGGCTGGCAGCGACCTGAGCTCCTCGGGGTTGAGCTGCGGAGGATCCGCGGCGATGAGCCGGCACACCCGCCCCGCTTCGGGCTCCGGCAAGCCGATCCACAAATCCAGCTCGAGCGGCCCACTGACCTCGTCGGCCAGCACCTGCCCGAGGCTGCGTCCCGTCGCCCTCCGGACGACCTCGCCCACCAGCCATCCGTAGGTGAGGGCGTGGTAGCCGTGCGCCGTGCCCGGCTCCCATACCGGGCGCTGGGCGGCCAGGGCCTCGATGGCAGGTTCCCAGGCCAAAGCCTGCTCCGGGGTGAGATGCCGGTCGATGACCGGCAGGCCCGCCCGGTGGGACAGCAACCAGCGCACCGGTATGGAGGCCTTACCTTCCTGTCCGAACTCGGGCCAGTACTCGACAACCGGCGCGTCGAGATCCAGTTCCCCGCGCTCGGCCAGGAGATGGGCACAGATGGCACTCACCCCCTTGCTGGTGGAGTACACCAGGGTGAGGGTGTCCTCTTCCCAGGGGCGCTGGCGTTTGACGTCGGCCATCCCACCCCACAGGTCGACGACCTTGCGTCCCGCCACATAGAGGCAGCAGGCAGCCCCGACATCGCCGTGGAGGGCGAAGTTGGCCGCGAAGGCGTCCCGAACGCCCTCGTAGCCCGTCTCCGCGAATCCCTGAATGTCCATGCCCTCGCCTCCTCAGGGGACGACCGTCACCGGCCACCGTCCGGCGCGGACCAGGCGCACCGCCAGCGAGCCAATCAGCCGATGGCCGGCGTGGGTGGACGCCCCCACGACAACGATGTCGGCGCGCAGATCGCCTGCCACCCGGGTGAGCTCGGCAAAAGGATCACCCCGGCGCACGATGAGTTCCGCGGCCACGCCGTGGTAGGCGGCGCCCTCGCCCACCAGCTTTTCCAGCTCGGTGCTCATCTGATCACCTACCGGCATCGGCGTTAGACCACCGGCGGCGACCGCCACGTAGCCCGGGACGGTGTCGACGAACACGCAGACCAACCGGGAACGCTCCCGCCGGGCCAGTCCCGCTGCGAAGGCCCCGGCCCGCAGGGATGTCTCGGAACCGTCGATGCCCGCCACGATGACACTCGGCCCGTCGTTGCCGAACTCGAACTCACTACGGTCAACGCCGTCCATTACCCAGAGTTTGCCGCTATGTCCTCGCCCCGGCGAGTCGGGCGGGCGGGCCGTTTGCTGGCGGCATGCGGTGCCGACTCGGGTCGAAGGGCCGGGCCGTGGCGGCCGGCGCCGGAGGGCGGTCGGGCGACCTTTGGTACCGTAGCGGGGTGGCCCAGGATCCTGACGATCGGGGACGAAGTGCCCGGGCCGCCGATGCCGATCGCGCTGCCGCGACGCGCCGGCTCGTCGAAGCCTGTTCCGAAGGGCGGCTGACGCTGAGAGAGTTCGAGAGCCGGGTCGAAGGCGTGCTGGCCGCGACAACGGCGGCAGGTCTCGACGAGGCAGTTCACGATCTGCCGGTCCGCCCGATCGCGGCTCCGGCCTCGCCTATGCGCCACCGGCAATGGTCGCTGTCGATCATCGGTGGACTTCGCCGGCGCGGCGCGGGGCAGATGCCGGAGCACCTGATCCACGTCAGCCTGATCGGCGGGGCGTCTATCGACCTCGGCGACGCCGAGTTGCCCGGAGAGGAAACGACCATCACGCTGGTGTCGCTCATCGGGGGAGCAGACCTGCGGGTGCCCGACGCCGTACGCAGCGATCTCAGCGGGTTCACCTTCTTCGGGAGACGACGGGTGACCGGATCGCCGGCGGCCAGCGATGGGCCCATGGTGCACCTGCGGGCCTTCTCCCTGATCGGCGGGGCCACCATCCGGCCCTCGAGCTCGCGGTGGCGTCGCTTCGCGCCGGCTCGCTGAGCCCGGCGGGCTAGCGGCGACCGCCGTCCTTGCCCGTAGGGTGTGTCCGGCTCCTTTCCGAGGCGTGGGTTACGGGCACTCCGGCGACCGGCACCGACCCGGTTCGGTCGATGATGGCCAGGAGGTCGCTCCCGTCGATGGTCTCCTTCTCCATCAGCAGTTGCACCACCTGATCCAGCTCGGCTCGGTGGCTGGTGAGCAGTTCGGTGGCCCGGACCTCGGCCTGCTTTACGAAGCGCGCCACCTCCTCGTCGATGGCCTGCTGGGTGGCCTCGGCGTACGGGCGCGAGCTCAGGCCCCCCGCGCCGAGATAGGTCGGCCCATCCGAGGCGTATCCGATTGGTCCCAGGCGATCTGACAGTCCCCATTCCCGGACCATCCGGGTGGCCAGCTGGGTGGCCCCGGCCAGATCGTTGGACGCTCCGGTGGACGCTTCGCCGAGCACCAGCACCTCCGCCGCTCGCCCGCCGAGGCGGACGGCCAGCGAGTCGGTCAGGTAGCTCTCCGGGTAGAGATGCCGTTCGCCCTCCGGGAGTTGTTCGGTGACTCCCAGGGCCTGACCGGCCGGGAGGATCGTCACCTTGGCGACCGGGTCGGCGTGGGGTGAGAGGGCGGCGACCAGGGCGTGCCCCGTTTCGTGTACGGCGACGGAGTATTTCTCGTCCGGCATCAACGCGTTGGAGCTGTCACGCCGGCCCAGCAGGATGCGATCCCGGGCCATATCGAAGTCCTGGGCGTTGATGACCGTGCGTTGCTCCCTCACGGCGCGGATGGCGGCTTCGTTGATCAGGTTGGCGAGGTCGGCGCCCGAGAAGCCGGGGGTCCCTCGGGCCGTCACCCCCAGGTCGACATCCGGAGCCAGATGCTTCGACGCCGCGTGCACCTCGAGGATGGCCCGTCGCTCGGCCAGGTTGGGGAGGGGAATCTCCACGGTGCGATCGAAGCGGCCCGGGCGAAGCAGGGCCGGATCGAGGGTCTCGGGCCGGTTCGTGGCGGCGATGACGACCACTCCGGTGGCGGGGTCGAACCCGTCCATCTCGGCGAGCATCTGGTTGAGCGTCTGCTCACGCTCGTCGTTGCCGCCGAAACCGCCGGTACCACCCCGGCGGCCGCCGATGGCGTCGATCTCATCGATGAAGATGATCGAAGGGGCCCGCTTGCGGGCGTCGGCAAAGAGGTCCCGCACCCGGGATGCCCCCACACCGACGAAGAGCTCCACGAAGCTGGACCCGCTGAGCGCCAAAAATGGTACTCCGGCCTCACCGGCGACCGCCCGGGCCAGCAGGGTCTTGCCGGTGCCGGGTGGACCGACCATGAGGACGCCCTTCGGACCCACCGCGCCGGCTTGTTCGTAGCGCTCAGGATGTTTGAGAAAGTCGACGACCTCGCGAACCTCGGTTTTCGCGCCCTCGTAGCCGGCGACGTCGGAGAAGCGGGTGCTGGGCTTCTCCTCGTCGTAGACCTTGGCTCGCGAACTGCCGATGCCCATGATCCCACCCACGCCACTCAGGGACCGGCGTGCCATCCGGCCGATGAGCAGGAAGAACCCGATGAAGAGCACCAGCGGCAGCAGGTCGAGCAAGATCGTTCCGATCGAGGTGCTGCTGGTCGGGCCCTTGGCGGTGACGTCGACTTTGTGCTCCTGCAGCAGCGCCGCCAGCTCGTTTTGGGGGGGCACGGTCGGGATCTGCGAGCTGTACTTGCTGCCGTCTTCGAGGGTCCCGGTCACCTTGCCGGTGGAGCTGATGGTCGCCGTTTTCACCTGATTGGCGGTCACCTCGTTCTGGAACTGGGTGTAGGTGAGTGACTTGACCGGAGCGCTGTTCGACCTGGTCATGGTCTGGGTGACCAGCACGGCCGTGATCACCAGCCCGATCAAGAGCAGCCAGGGTCGCCACCACGGCGGTGGCGGTGGAGCCGGCGCCTGACGCTTGTCCGGGGGTGGTCCTGATTTGGCTGGAGTCGACCAATGGCGCGTCATGAACGTAGACGGAATCTACTGTCAGCGCCGCGGCTGTGCAGGAGGACGCCCGGCAGCCGACGGGGATCAGGGGTGACGGACCCGATCGGCCCGGCCGGACGTCAGGGCACGTAAGCCCAGACGAGCTCCAGGAAGTCCACCTCGCCGGGTGCCAGGGTGATCGTCTTCGGTGTGCTGCAGAGCGGGGCCGGCGTGGCAGCTGAGGCCGAAGGGCCGCACCCGATCACCGTGTAGGTGCCGGGTCCGAGGGGGATCTTGAACTGCCCGGACCGCCCGACGTGCTTCTCGATGACGAGGGGCAGGTTCGTGAACTCCACCTCGACCGTCCCGGCAGTGGGGTGGAACAGGCCCGGATAGGCGCCACCCTCGATCCCCAGCTCCCCGACGAGCAGGGCTCGCGGGACGGCGGGCTCGGCGGCGTGGGCCGGGGCCGCCTGCAGCCCTATGGCGGCGAAACTAGTGGCGGAGACGGCCAGGGCGAGGTTGAGCAGTCTGGACATTGGGTCCTCCATTCGATACCGGTTCGGGGGTAACGGCGGCTGACTGACACGACGCGCTCCCGCTCGTCGCTGTCACCATTCATGACGCTGGAGAGGCCCGGCAGGTTGCCTTCGGGGTGAGATCGGTTGCTCCGGGGGGCCGCGATGACTTCGGACCCCTTTCCAGCTGTCTCAGGCCCGGGCCATGGATCGGACGGCGTCCAGATCCTCGTCCCCGAGCGAGCCAAATGAGGAACCGCTATCCGGGGCCGCCCAGGCGAGGTAGCAGTGGACCAGGCCAGGCGCGCCATGTCGATGGCCGGCGGTCCAGGCCGAAGCCGGCCTGGTTTCTGCCCACTCGTTCACATTCTGTTCGCAATCTGTTCAGCGTTTCTACGGCGAAGCCTCAACAGGACCACGTCTATCCTCCGCTGGTCACCTACCGGGGAGGACGGATGATGCACTTGAAGGCAATTACCCTCCGGAGGGCCGCGGTCGCGGGCGTGGCCAGCGCCAGCCTCCTGCTGCCAACTTTCGCGGCTTCTAATAGCGCCGCCGCCATACCGGGGCCGGTGCCGGCGGCTCCGGCCCAGGGCTGCGTGCTGGGCACCACCGGAGCCGTCAAACACGTCATCTACATCCAGTTTGATAACACCCACCTGCTCCGCGACAACCCCAACGTGCCGTCGGACATTGAGCAGATGCCAGCTCTACGTAACTTCATGGAAAACAATGGCACGGTCCTGGAAAACGATCACACCCCGCTTATTGCCCATACTGCCAACGATCTGCTGACCTCGCTGACCGGCGTGTACCCCAACGACCAGGGAATCGCCGAGGCCAACAGTTATCAGTACTACCAGCCCGACGGTTCGACCGATACGGCTGGGTCCTTTTCCTACTGGACCGATCCCGTGGACAGCTATACCACCGCCAGCGGACTCGGCACCGATCACAACTACAACATTATGGACGCGGCCGGTCAGAATGCTCCCGCTCCGTGGGTCCCGTTTACTCGAGCCGGTTGCAACGTGGGCGAGGTCGCGCTGGCCGACCTCGATCTGGAGAACGCCGTGCCCGATGTGCCGGTCGTGTTTGGTAAGAACTCGCCGGAGGCCAAGGACGCCGAGAACCCGAGCTTTCCCACCCAGACAGAGTTCCAGGGGTTGTCGGTGCACTGCGCCCGGGGTAGTGCCCTCTGCGCCGGCAATCCCGGCGGCGTGGCCGATCGCCTGCCGGACGAGCCCGGGGGCTACCACGGCTACCAGGCTGTCTTCGGGGCCAAGTTCCTGGATCGCGACTTGAGCTCGAACGGAAAGCCAACCAACCTCGATGGGCAGGTGATCACCGATAGCAGCGGGAACGTCGGATTTCCTGGTTATGACAGCATGCAGCCGGTCAATGCCCTGGCTTACACGCTGGACATGCAGGAGCGCGGCGTTCCTGTCACCTACACCTACCTGACCGACGCCCATGACAATGCCACCACCGGCAACGGCATGGGTCCCGGCGAGGCCACCTACGAGGCCCAGCTGCAGGCCTACAATCAGGCCTTCGTCAAGTTCTTCGCAGATCTCCAGGCGCACGGGATCAACAAGTCGAATACGTTATTTGTCTTCGGCGAGGACGAGAATGACCATTATGTGGGCTCACCTTCCACGCCGAGCGACTGCAACGGGGTCACCATCTCCTGCTCGTACAGCCAGCTCGGGGAGGTTGACCTCAATCTCCAGGGTCTGCTGGCGAGCGAAGAAGGCATCACGACGCCGTTCGCGGTCCACGCCGATTCGGCCCCATTTATTTACCTGAATCGTCAGCCGCAGCGAGCCAACCCCACCGTCCGCTCCTTCGAGCGAGGGGTGGCCAAGCTGACGGCACCCAACCCCTACACCAACCAGACCGTCCCTCTCGCCAATTACCTTGCCGACCCGGTTGAACTCAATGTGCTGCACATGATCACCGCCGACCCGGCCCGGACGCCAACGCTGGCCATGTTCGCCAACCCGGACTATTACCTTTACACGAGCAGCCAGCCCTGCTCGGGAAGCGGCTGCGAGAGTTTCGACACTGAAGTCTGGAACCACGGCGACATTGCGCCCGACATCAATCAATCCTGGATGGCGTTCGTCGGCCCGGGCGTCCGCAACCTCGGACTTGATGACACCTGGGCGAGTGAGACGGACACCCGCCCGACGATGATGGATCTGCTGGGCCTGACCGACGACTACGCTCACGAGGGTCGCGTCCTGACCGAGCTGATCGATCCGGCTCAGATGACGCCCGCGCTGGCGGCGCCGGACTACTCCCGGCTGGCAAGCATCTACACCCAGCTGGAGTCACCGGTGGGACCCTTTGGGCTGGACACGCTGACTGCCTCGACGCGAGGCCTGGCCAGTGGGTCGGCGAGCCACGACATCGCCTATCAGCGGACGGAGGCGCGCCTCGCTTTCCTGGGGTCGGCGCGCAACGCCATCGGGAGCGTGATGATCAACCTCCTGGAGGCCGCCGCCTTCTCCCGTCATCCCGTACCACCCCAGCTGGCACAGGTGCTCATTCGTGACGGCCAGTTACTGTTGCAGCAGGCCCAGCAACTGGCCGCCGGATGATCGCAGCGCCGCCGCCATCACGGCTCGGGGGTAGGACCAACCCCCGAGCCATGGCGTGCGGTCGTCGACCCCCAGCTTGGCGTACGAGTGAAGCAGATGGGTCTTCACGGTGCCTTCACCAATAAAGCAGCTGGCCGACCTCGGCGTTGGTCTTGCCGCCGACAACCAGGGCCAGCACTTGCACTTCCCGGGGGTGAGCGCAAGGTGAACTGGTGATCTTGACCGCTTGAGCAATCGGGCCGCTACCACGGGGCCAGCACGGTAGCCCCGCCGGCGGCATTTTAGGACCACCGCAGCCACCATCATGATGGCGACGACGGCTCCGACGGCAATGTCGACGAGGTTAATCCCGTGGCAGCGGTTGCCAGTTGGGCTCCCGCCGCTCGGCGAACGCCACCGCCCCTTCAGTCGAGTCCGGATGCTCCTGTTGCCAGCGGAGCAAATTCCGACCGTAGGACACCGCTTCCTCATGATGCATCCGCGCCACGTTCCAGAGTGTTTCCAGCTGACGGGCCATGGCGGTGGGGGAGTTTCGGGCCATGATGTCCGCCAGCTCGAAGGCCCGGCTGAGGGCCGTCCCGGACGGGACCACCTCCTGGACGAGCCCGAGCGACAGGGCCCGCGGCGCGTCGAGTTGGACCTGGCCTCCAACCAGGCTGAGGTAGAGGGCGGCCCCCAGTCCCGCCTTGAGCGCCAGATCGAGGTTCTCCCTGTTGCCGACGAAGCCTCTTTCCACGTGGGTGTCCCGAAAGGTGGCGCCCTCGCCGGCGATCACGATGTCGGCCTCGGCCACCCAGTGCAGCCCGCCACCGATGGTTCGCCCTTCGATGGCAGCCACGACCGGCTTCAGGATCCCGGCATCCCGGTGTGTCTGGCCCGATCCCCGCACTGGTCCGTACGGATTGTTGGCCCACAGCCCGGCGAACCCTCCGGCGCCGGCAACCTCCTTCAGGTCGATACCCGTGCAGAAGTTGCGCTCGGTGGTTGCCCCGATGACGATGACCCGGACCTCGTCGTCATCGCCCATGTGCAACCAGGCCCGCCCCAGGGCCTGGATCATGGCGCGATTATGGGCATTGCCGGTTTCCGGCCGATCGAGCAGCACGACTCCCGTCCGATGGCGCTTGGCCACAACTATGGCGTCGTTCCAGCGCTCCGCTCCTTCCAGGGAGTAGCGGGCGGCAAGGGTCTCGAGGTCGGCGCCGGCCATGAGGTCCACAATACTCTGGCGCCGAATTTGCACCTCGAATCAACTCCAGGTCGTCGCGGGCAGAATAGGCAACGGGGCTGCTCATCGACCCTTGTTGCCATATGAGCCGCTAAGGAGGCGTCGCAATGGCGCTGACACCGCGGTTGGTGGGATGTGCTGAGCGGCCCGCAGGGCAATGATCCGGGTCGCCATCTCTTCTATCCATTATCCAGGCAGTGATCGCCGCAGCCGTCCTGGCCGTATGCGGGACATGCCCACGACCTCGGAGCGTTATGGAACGGGTGAGCGAACTCACGAACCCTGGTCGACCCGGGATTTGCTCCACTTTTGCGGTCGAGTTCGATACCCGGCTGCTGGGTTTGTCCTCGGGCCCACCCAGGGTGGGCTTTCGACGCAAACCACCACTTAGCGCATCATCGGACGTGCCAAATCGAGGTGAGATAACCTCGCGCCATGCGCCGCACGCTTCCGGTTGTTCTGGCAAGTATTGCCCTGTGCACACCTATCGCGGTCGGTATCAGCCCGGTTTCGCCGACGGTGAGTGACGCCACCCCGGCCGGCCTTGCCGCGGCCACAACCAGCGCATCGTGGAGCGGTTGGCAGCCAATGAGTGGGTCGGGGTTGACGGCTGGTCCGGTGGCGGTGGGGCCGGGGAGTAATGGGTCGTTGCAGGAGTTGTTTGTGGCGGGTCCGAACGGCTCGGTGTGGAGTGACTATGAGATGGTGGGTGGGGCGTGGAGTGGTTGGCATGCGATGAGTGGGAGGGGGTTGACGGCTGGTCCGGTGGCGGTGGGGCCGGGGAGTAATGGGTCGTTGCAGGAGTTGTTTGTGGCGGGTCCGAACGGCTCGGTGTGGAGTGACTATGAGATGGTGGGTGGGGCGTGGAGTGGTTGGCATGCGATGAGTGGGAGGGGGTTGACGGCTGGTCCGGTGGCGGTGGGGCCGGGGAGTAATGGGTCGTTGCAGGAGTTGTTTGTGGCGGGTCCGAACGGCTCGGTGTGGAGTGACTATGAGATGGTGGGTGGGGCGTGGAGTGGTTGGCATGCGATGAGTGGGAGGGGGTTGACGGCTGGTCCGGTGGCGGTGGGGCCGGGGAGTAATGGGTCGTTGCAGGAGTTGTTTGTGGCGGGTCCGAACGGCTCGGTGTGGAGTGACTATGAGATGGTGGGTGGGGCGTGGAGTGGTTGGCATGCGATGAGTGGGAGGGGGTTGACGGCTGGTCCGGTGGCGGTGGGGCCGGGGAGTAATGGGTCGTTGCAGGAGTTGTTTGTGGCGGGTCCGAACGGCTCGGTGTGGAGTGACTATGAGATGGTGGGTGGGGCGTGGAGTGGTTGGCATGCGATGAGTGGGAGGGGGTTGACGGCTGGTCCGGTGGCGGTGGGGCCGGGGAGTAATGGGTCGTTGCAGGAGTTGTTTGTGGCGGGTCCGAACGGCTCGGTGTGGAGTGACTATGAGATGGTGGGTGGGGCGTGGAGTGGTTGGCATGCGATGAGTGGGTCGGGGTTGACGGCTGGTCCGGTGGCGGTGGGGCCGGGGAGTAATGGGTCGTTGCAGGAGTTGTTTGTGCCGGGTCCCAACGCCTCGGTATGGGGTGATTTCGAGGTGCCGAGCGCTCCTCCCGGTGTAATCACACCAGTCGGTAGTCTGGCCGCGGAATCAGCGCCAGCGGGCTCAGGCCCGGTTTCTCTGTCCGTCGATCCTCAAAATGTTGGTGACCTGATGCTGTTAGGCATTGAGGACAGCAACACAACTCTGCCGACCGTGACCGGCGTCTCAGGTGGTGGGTCGTCGTGGAGGCTGGTTGCCAGCGACAATGATGCCACGTACACGCAGGATGGCGATGAGATCTGGGAGGGTGTCGTCACCGCGACGGGGTCATCAGCCATCACCATTACCCTCAACGGTTTCTCTGACGGAGAGGACCTCCTGGCTCAAGAGTTCTCGGCCGGAGCCTCTGTGACCTGGTCCCTTGACCAGAGTGGCAAGGTGACCGGCACGTCAGCTCAAGATTTCGCTTACCCCTCCCTGACTCCTGCCGGCTCGAATGAACTCTATTTCGGGATAGGCAATGCCATCAACAGTACGCAGTTAGTAGGCCACGGTACGCCCGGAGTCACCTATATAAGTACCGGATTGGAATGCGTCAGCCTGGTGGCTTATGACACCAACACCTCGGGTACTTTGGCGCCGGCCGTGGCTAACTCCAGTGGGAGCGGCAACTGGGAAACCGCGTTGGCCGTCCTGGTCCAGAGCTGAGAAGCTGAGGACTGGCGGCGCCGACGCGTTAAGGCGCTCCGGGATCGCAGCTCGGGCGTCGAGTGGGGAGAACACACGCAAAGGGCAGCTGGGGATGATCCAGCCGATCAGCTACGGAAGCTCAGCCGACTACGAGAGGAGAACTTGATCACGGAGCAAGAGTTCCAGGCCAAACGGACGAGTATCGTGAAGCGGCTAGTTCCGAGTTCGGCCGACGAGGCCGGAAGTCAGCCAAATCAGGCCGAGTCGAATACCGCCCAGGAAGCTGCCGCAACGGCCGAGCCCAGATTCCCGCCGGTCGCGAGCGCCCCCGCCATCGAAACCAACGTGCGCCGAGAATCCAAGCGGCCGGCACCAGTACCGCTGGTCAGACGGTGGGACGTGGGGGAACTTCGTTGCGGACAACGGAGGACAATCGCGTGACCCTCTCCCATCCGAGAGGTAAGGAGACTGCTCGGGCCGTCGGTGTCAGAGCTGCTTCACGGAAGGAGGTTTGGCGTCGATTACGGCCAACCCGGCCGGGCGTCAACGGATCTGCACGTCGACTCTTGGAACTCCAACAGTTTTGATCTCTCTTGCTGTTTCTTAGTGCCTCAGTCTGTTCCGACACTCGAAGCGAGATCGAACACTGACTGCGAGACCGGAGTGGATTCGATGCTCAGCGGAGGGGACCCACACTGGGGGATATCACGGCGAGGTCACCCCTCCAATAACCCCGTTAAGTTGTCTCATGCGGTTGTCGCTACTCTGGTGGCTTCCCGGTCCGGCGGCGGCTGGCCCGAGTCACCCTGAGCTGAGGACCACCTGCAGTTCCCAACTGGGTTGTTCACCCGGGCCTCGGGGATGTCAAGCCGGTGGGGCCCTTTCGCCATCTAGGCGAAATAGTAAGTTCCACCCCGACCCAACAGTTGGTCTCGGCCGGACTAGTTCGGGGGGAGACGAGTCATGGTGCTTTGCGCCGGGGTGCCCTTGCCGCAAGTAGCGGATCAATCCGGATGTGACGCTCAGGCTGGTAGCTTCTGGCGGTGGCTCGCGGCATGAAACGCGAAGAAGTGACCGCGGGATTGGGGTCTCGGGCCAGCTTAGGTCCGTTGATAGAACGGTCGCCTCGACGACCGGCTTGGGAGGAGGTCGTCCATTCCGGTCCCGCCAGGCGACTCCCAAAGTCACAGCAACGGATCCGACCAGACACCGTGACCTCGGTGGCAGCCCTGAGTTTACTCGGGCTTCTATTGGCACTAGCAACGACGCTTCTTCTGTTTCTGACGAAGAGACCTCTGACCGTGCAGGGAGACACGATCGCTCTCGTCCGGGGAATCCCGGCCATTGGCCACTGCCTTGGTCACGCCGTTCTCTTCCGGTGCAACCAGTACGTCGCGGCGCACAGTGCTCTCGGTCATCCGGTTACCCCAATTACGTTGTATCCTCTCATTCAGACCGTGCCCGCCGTTCTTATGTATGCCAGCGGGCTATCGCAGCTGGATATACGTGAAGGACTCGGCTGGATTAATTTTATAGCGGTGATTGTTGTCGCCTCGGTTATTTTGCGATGGAGTTACCGGCGTGGTGGTCTGAGCCTGGCCGTGGTTGCCGGACTGCTACTTCTTCCCGGCATGCTGTTGGCCTATAGCGTTCAAACCCTCGGCGAGCCCCTGGCAGCCGTAGCGTTCATCGCTGTAGTTCTGGCTGCCCTTCGTCCTGATAGCGTCTCCCGGTTTCTCCTGCCTTTCGCAATAATCGCGACGATCAGTAAGGAGACCGCGGCACCTTTTGTGGTCCTTTACGGTTTTGCCGCCATTATGCTATCTGGTGCTCGGCCAGCGACAAAGCGTGGCGCGCTGGGTAGATTGCTGATGGGAGTGGCAACTGGTGTAGCTCTCGATGCGGGCTTCAACGTGTTCAGATATGGAAGTGTGTTGAACCGTGCCTATCTCAACATACCCCACACGTTGGACGGGGCGGCCGTAGGAGCGAACTCTCTGGCGTTACTTGTGTCGCCGAATGGAGGTATCTTCTGGTTCTGGCCTGGGGTAGGCATAAGCCTGATTGCCTTGATTTTAGCGGCGGTTCGCTGGCCAGCCTGGCGGGCGGCCGATCTGGAGCCTCACCACGTTCGGACCGGAGTGGTCATTGCCCTGGTGGCGTTTGTCGGGTATGGCGTATTCCTCGGAATGTGGTCGGATCCCATGGGATGGTACGCGTGGGGTCCAAGACTGTTTATTCCAGGAGCCGCTCCATTAGTTGTCCTCGCACTGCCATTAATCGGGCCGCGCCTTCGTCAGGTTTGGCTTTCGGTTCCCGTAATAATGAGTATGTCGATTGCCGCGATGGTCGTTCTGCTTCCCACGATCGGTATCATTTCGGACGGTTTTGCTTTTAATAAAGAGATGGCGATGGCGCTTGCAACCGTTCGGTATCGGCCTGAGTGTCATGACCGTACGGCGACGGCGGACTCCTTGTGGGAGTCTTGTCAAAGGACCGAGGAGTGGCGAATGGTTGGCATGCCGCTTGTAGATGCCGTTCCTACCAGCTTTAGCGCGCATCGTGTGTATTGGGTTGCTGTGGCGAGTGCGGAAGCTGCCATCTTGCTGTCCGTTGGCTACTCTCGACTCGATCAGGATCGCTTCCGATGGCGCCACCGGATCGATCCCCGAGTGCATTCTGTCTCTGAACCAGCATGAGGAAGGCATTTTGCCGTCTTTTGATTGAGGCGGCGGGCGTCCGGTTGGCCCGCTGGAGCAACCAATTGGTCGACCAACCTACAGGGCCATGCGACCGCACCGCGCGGCTGCGAACGAGGCAGAGCCCCGCCCCAGTTCAGGGAGGTCGGGCCCACGATGGATCTGGTAGGTGCTGCCCTCCGCGTTAGCTATAGCTAAGGAAGTACGGAGACCCGGACCACGATGTGCTTGCCCTGTCAGGCGCCGAAAATCGGGTGATCGGGCTATAAACAACAACGGTCCCAGGGTCGCGAAACCGTCGAGCTCACCTTGGCCGCACCGCCGAGCCGAAGGCTAGAGGCAAGGGCGGCTGGCACCGGCGTAGCCCTCGGCCCCTTAACATCGTGAAGATAGCCACACGGGCAACCGACGATCGTCATGCCGCGAAACGCCTGGTAGAGGGGTGTCCGGTGACTGGTGGTCGACGGACCGCACTCGGTCGCCTATGCTGCTGGTAGGGAGAGGTGCGAGAGCGGCCGAATCGGACTCACTGCTAACGAGTCGAAAACCCTCAATCCCTTGCACGCACCGGCTGTCGTCAGTTGCCACACTTGGTGCCTGAACTGCGACTTTTCAGGTGGAGCCTTTGCTGCCGTTCGCCGTGAGATGCCATCAACCGTCGCGGCCGCGCAAATCCTGGGCAAATCCTGGACCCTCAGTCGGACTCACTGATAGTGAGCACCAAGTCGACGCTCAGGACGAGCGCAGCCTGGATGCAGCCGTCTCGATCCGCCCTGTGGTCGTATAGGACAGCCTGGTCGACATGATCCTGGATCCCCCTTCGATGTAGCGGGTAGGGAAAGGGTCCTCACTGAAGCATCCAGGCGAGTACCACATTCATTTGACTGCGGTGACAAACCGCCGTGGTCGATGCCTCCTCTGCGCCAAATCAGGATGCCCTTTCACCGGCAGCGACAACCCGCCAGCTCAGCCCTATCAGAGTCGCGGTATAGACGTAACTGCTGGAGGGATTTCGTTCTTTGGGCTCTTCCGATGCTGCCGATGTCGCCCTGCTCGCGCCTCGCCGCCGAGCGCAGACTGACTTCGGCGAAGTCCCCATCCGCCCGGTCGCCAACCGTCCCAGCCAGAGGGCGATGGACCTCTTGAGGACGGGTGGCCGGGTGAGTCGGGGGTGCCCCGAATCCCAGCAGGCCCCTGTTTGTGACCTCATCGATTCCGGAGGGCATGTTCGGCCCGGGCCGCAAGTTCTGCGCCCACATCTCCTGAGCTCGATACGACCGAGGGCAGAATGGCGCTCTCATCACCTGGAAGAACAATCACGCTGGCGCCGGTCATCGCCATTGTCTCGCCGGTCCGGTTGCCCACCAGATCTGGTCGACCGAGCATGACGCCCCTCGCGCCTGTCACTGCGACGCTGGGCACGACCGCCACCGACGAGTCGCCGACGATCTCCTCGAGGAGGCGCCCGGCGAGGAAGACGAGTGGGGCTGCGGTCTCCGCCAGGCAGCTGGCGTCCACGACGCTGCCGAAGTGGTCACGCCGCAGCGACGCCCACGCGCAGACCTCACCGTTCCGCGCGACCGCTACTCCTTCGACGTGTGAGGCTTTCCTATATGAATTTGGGGGTGAGCAATGAGTCCCCTACTCCACGTGCCGTCGCCACAGGCTCGAAACGAGGAGCTGCCAGCCCCCTGGTCGTTCGTCTCCTTCGCGGACTCGCTCGTAGACCAGAAGTCGGCAACGAGCACGCGTATGGGGATGCCGTTCGTCGTCAAAGATCTCGACGAATTTCTTGTCCGTATCGATGACATTACGGGCGCGGCGGCCAACCTGGCCTGTCAGTACTGGGGTACCTACCTGAGTGCCACTGAGAGCGGGATAACCTACGCATCCCAACCAAGGCCGGTCCGCGACCAGGTGCAGCGCCTTCGAGACGAGGTCGTGCGGCGGACCCGTCTGACCCGGGAGCAGATCGCTCGGGCTCTCGGTGTCGATCGCCGTTCTCTCAGCTCGTGGGTCAATGGCACAACAGTGCCAACTACCGAGCGGCACGAACGAGTCGGGCATCTAACGGCACTGGTCCGCGAGATCGACGCATTGCGTCCCGGAGAGGCCACCGAGGTCCTCCTCGCACGACGGAAGGGCGGGGATCTCCTCGATGTCATAGCCCGAGGAGACTTCCAACGGGCCCGTAACTGGCAGGCGTTGGAGCCAGGCCACGCCGCGGCGCATGTGACTACCCGCAAGATGAGCCGGCCGAAGCCGCCACTCTACGCGGCGGCACTGGCCGCGTACCTGGATGGAAAGCCGACCGTTCCGCCACGTCAGAGAGCCAGGCGACTACGAGCAAGACCTGCAGGATGCCGACATCCTCTTCCCCGACGACGTGACGGGACCGAAACGGGCGCGGTATCGGTGATATCGGCAGATCAATTTTACGCCCAGGAGTCCGGTGGGCTCCAGCAGGGTGACATCCTCCTTTCCGGAGTTAGCCGCATCATCGCGGACGACGGTTACAGCCCGTTGCAGTGGGACCAGCTCGACGCACAAGAGATGGGGCTGGACGGTGCGAACCCCACGGGTGAGCCCATTCGGCTGTTCGCTGGATTCGGCCTTGTCATGGTGACCTCCCACGACTGTCAGCTGGAGAAGGAATGGAACAGGCGTCGAGCAGAGCTACTGGCGCAAGGACGCTCCGAAGACGACGCCGAGGCGGCGGCGACGGCCGACGACTTGCTCGACCGGTCAGTCGTGGTTAGCCCACTCATCGATCCGGACGATCTCATCTCCGTCGACCGGGGGAACCTCCTCGGCGGCCACATTGTCGGATCCCTACCTGTCCCCGCCGCGGCGACCGGCAACATCCCCGAATCTGTCGTCGACCTAATCTACCGGTGCACCGTGGACCGACTGGACGTCGTAAGAGTCGCATCACTCACCCCCCCCTGGCAAGAAGCCAACTTCGATACGCGCTCGTACGCCTCGATGCCCTCCGGACACCGCATCTCGACTTCGAAGTGGAGAGCGTCATCGGCCACCGCATCGAGAGCGCCACCGTTCCAAAGCGAGATCGCCTCACCATGCGACTTCACCTCGACGACGGAAGGATGATCGAGCTGATGCAGCGACCCGGCGAACCGAGAGGGCCCTCGGCCCGAACGTCGGTCAGGAACTGAGCGACGGACTCGGAACACCTCCCCGGGACGGTGCCGGCCGCGCGCGTGGATCAATGTCTCTGGGAGGTTAATGGTCAACGGACCCGGCCCGATGTTCCCTGAATGAGCAGCTCCTGGCCGGCGACAGCGCCGGTATTGGGTCCGCCAGCTGGCAGATGAGACACAAGATCCAGAAGGCGAGGCTGGGCTGACGCGGCGTGCATGGTGGTCAAACCCTGGGCCCCTGACAAGGTGAACATCAACGGCATCGCCTCCGGGTGCGGCACTTCTCCTTACGCTGACGATCCAATGACGTGACCTGTCGCCGCGGCGGCCGCTTCGCCCCACGGGCTCAACTCCCCCAACCACCGCCCAAGCACGCTGACAGCCCTGGGATCCGTATTTGTGAGACGAGCAACAGAGGTCGTCTCATGGTCTTCCATTGTCTTTTACATTCGTCTTGGGTTGCACCTTCCTTCTAGTCCCACACGGCGACCATTCGGGTGATCCACCTGCTGAGCGACCCCCCCGGGGAAATCTTGCCGGGCATCGTTGGGTCGATGGTTGGCGGGGGCCCGACTCGGCCTGTCCGACAACAGCGGCGGAGCCGACTCTGGCCGAAGACTGGCGCCGCGCTCGGCGCACAACCCGGCACCGTTCGAGAAGAAACTTGCAAGTTCTCTTGGATGTTTCGTCTTGTTCGTTGTATGCTTCTCTACGCAAACGGTGGCAACTGAGAGGAGGAGCTCCGATGTTGATGCGTACCGACCCCTTCCGGGACCTGGATCGCCTAGCCCAGCAGGTGTTCGGCACTCCGGCCCGGCCGGCGGCCATGCCCATCGACGCCTACCGTCTGGGCGACACCTTTGTGGTGGAGTTCGACCTGCCGGGCGTGTCGCCTGACTCCATCGAGTTGACGGTGGAGCGCAACGTCCTGTCGGTGCATGCCACCCGGACCCGCTCTCAGGATGAGCAGACGGAGATGCTGGTGGCCGAACGACCCCACGGCACGTTCAGCCGCCAGCTGTTCCTGGGCGAGACTCTCGATAGCGACCGGATCGCCGCCAATTACTGCGACGGCGTGCTGCGCTTGGAGATACCGGTGGCGGAGCAGGCCAAACCCAAGAAGGTGACCATCCAGTCCGACAGTCGTGAGCAGACGGCCATCACCGTCTGAGCGCGCATCCACCAACACGGGGTGCGCATGCGACTTCCGATAGACAACGTAGATGCGCCCCTCTATTCGGTAGGGCAGGTGGCAGCCATGCTCAGGGTGCAACCGGCCTTCCTGCGTCGCCTCGACAGCGAAGACCTGATCAGCCCGGAACGTTCCGACGGGGGACAGCGGCGATACACCCGCTCAGAGATTGATCAGATTCACCGGGTCAGTGAGCTGGCCGGCGAGGGCCTGACCCTCGCCGGGATCCGCCGGCTGCTGGCCTTGGAGGCAGAAGTGGGACAACTCACGCGGGAGGTAGCCCGACTCAGAGCGGCCCAGGGGTCCCCCCGCCAGAGTGAAACGGGGTCCTCACCTCAGACCTGAGGGAGGTAACCTCCGTCTTTCTGGTCCTGTGGTGCCACCGTTGGCCTCCCTTCAAAAAAGAGGGTCGAGCCAGTCGGGCTCCCTTTCGGATAGCAGGTGGCACAAGCGTCGCCGCCTTCAGCATCAGCGTGGTTTGCGACTTAAGGTGAAGGGAGCAAATCGTGGTTGACGACAGCTTCGGCGTAAAAGCAGTGATTTCTAACGGGCGGGCCATCGTGTTCGTCCGGGGCGACATAGACATGAGCGCCGGCCCGGCGATCCGTGGCGCGTTGTCCGCGGCCCAGCAGGGCTCGCCCGATGTGATCGTCGACGTGAGCGACGTAACCTTCATGGACGCCACCGGGATCAACGCCTTGCTGCGAGCCTACCGCAAGTGCCGCCCGGCGGAAGCCTTCGGGTCGTCGGTGCCACATCAGCCGTCCGCAGGGTCTTCGACATCACCGGGGTATCCGAACTTCTCTTGCTCGAGCCCAAGCTGCGTCTCACCTGGCAGCAGGTGACCTACCACACCAGCGGTTGGCGTCAATGGATGACCGACCAGACCACGAACGACGGCAGCCCGATAGCAGAGATCATCGAGGTCGGCCCTGCCAACGGCTGGCGCGGCCACAACGTCCACTACGCCCCGGAAAGCGAGGGGGAAACCAGACTCTACGAGTCGCTCGACGAAGCCATCCGAGCCGCAGAACTGTTCGGCTCCGTCACTCCGCAGGACGTCGGAGAGGTAACCACCACGCTCCCTCCGGTCTGAAAAGCGAAAACGCTTACGTTTCGTGTCTCCTAACGGCAGGCCAAATAGAGCCCTGGCTCATCGTTCCAGCCGGCCAGGTCATCCGCTGGCGTCATCCTGATCGTCCTGCAGCCCTGACAGAGACCGAACCGTACTGGTGGCGCGGCCAGCAGCGGAATCGGCCTGGCGACGGGCGCTCCTTGGCGGCCCAAGCCAGGGTTCATCACCGTCGGGCTGGCCCCCCGATGATGAGGGGGCATGCGGGGGGGGGGGGGGGGCGAGCGGGCCGATGGTCAGGGGTAGCGGTCGAGGTGGTCGTGGCCGAGTTCACCCGGCCATCCAGCCGAGCCTCGCGAGTCTCCGATATTCAGCCGTGGATGCTGGTCAACTACTCCGGCTACATGAACGCAGGCCAGATCGAAGACGTCTCGCGGATGGTTCCGGACGCCAGCTGGAATGGTGGCAGCCGGAACCAGGGGGTCTTGGCGGGATCGAGCTCAGTTGTCGCCCGAGCCGTCGGCCCGCGGGAAGCTCCCGCCGCGTGTCAGTAATGGCTGAATACTGACCCGCGGTTGGTCCTTACTCCTTCACCGACGCGGTTGCCTTCTCCCAAGAGACCCCAAGCGCGCCACCACGTTCAGCTCCCTGAAGCACTCCCTCATCGGCGATTCTTCGAGCTACGCCACACGGTGGGAATCGATCCAGGTCCGATTCGTGGACGATCCTCGCTCGGCGTTGCAGGAAGCAGAGGCGCTCGTATCCGACGTCATGACCGAGCTGGCTTCCAGCAGCAGCGGCAACATTTGGAGGCGCAGTGGTCGGGGGCGATCAGCCATCCACGGATGACCTCCGGGTGACCTTCCAGCGGGGACTTCTTTCAACGCCTCCTGCAGGTATGACATCGGGATCTTGGTCAGGTCCTCCGGCACCACTTGACTTCGGAGCCGACGCGGAATTCCCATCCCAAAAGATTGTGCGACGGCCCTCCTTGCGCTCGTCCTGGCGCCCCAGACAGCGTTACCGCCTTTTCCGGCGGACCCTACCCGTTGGCGGCCCACGGTGGCCGCCGCTGTCGTTTCCTGACACCACCAACCCAGGTCCCGAAGCGCTCGGCATGGATCCGAAACGAACGATTCGTCCGAGGGTTGGCCCGCGGTCCTCGAAGATGCGCTCACCTCGGTGTCAAGGGTCGCCCGGCGCTGCACGCCGGGGGTACGCGGATGGTTACGGCACTTGTAGAAGCTGCTCTTGCTGACCTCGAAGGGGCACGTGGTGGATGTCGGTCAGACGACCCCCGACCCAGAGCTCATGTGTGAGGTGTACGAGTCCCGCATCCGCTTTACGGTTCCCGTGATCCCAGGCTCGGTGGACAGCGAGCCATCCGATGATGAGGTATGCGAACGCCCCGGCGGTCTACCGAACCCAAGCAAAACTGGCCATCGTCTGAGTTTCGAGACGCGCCGTGCTAATCGTTCGGCCATTGTCAAGAGCTCACAACTCGGGATTATTGAGCCCACCGGACCTGCTCACTAGTGATTCAACTGTCCTAGACTGCCCGGTCGGTGCGGCTGTACAAGTGGTGGAGTGTGACCTCGCAACTCTTAACCGTTTACTTGTGACACAGCCGGACTCCCCAGGTGGTGGTCAGCGACTGGCCTGGCTCGAGGCGGGTCAGGGCGTTTCCGGTTTGGAAGGCGTTGGGAGGGCAGGTCATCGGCTCGGTTCCGAGTCCCACGCGCCGGCGTGGGGGATTTAGGGTGTCGCCGGTGTAGATCTCGATGATCGGGTAGTGCTCGTCGACCCACATCTCAATGCGGCTGCCATCGGGGGCTGTGAGGCGGGCCCATGCTCGTCGGTTTTGGTCTCGGTCCAGGTCGGTGAAGGGTGTGTCGAGTTTATGGTCGCCGAGGCGCTTGCCGGCCCGGAAGTCGAACTCGGTCCCTTCGACCGCGGCCGTGCCGGTCGGGAGTTGTCGCTGGTTGTCGGTGAGGATGCGGGTCGACGCAGCTAGCTCGAGGATGCAGGCATCGATCCGGCCGGATCCCGGTGACAGGTAGGGATGCTGGCCGGTTCCGTAGGGGCAGGGCCGGTCACCGATGTTGGTGGCGGTGGTGGACACCTCCAGTCCACTGTCACCGAGCTGGTAGGCGACCCGGATGTCCAGGGTGAAGGGGTAGCCGGCGAGGGGGTGGAGTCGGGTGCCCATGACCACTCGACGCGTGTGGTGTTCCAGGGCTTGCCAGGATCTGCAGGTGAGGAAGCCGTGGATGGCGTTGTGTTTTTCCGGTTCGTTGAGCGGCACGGCGTAGTCGGTGTCGTCGAAGCGGTAGGTGCCGTCGGCGAGCCGGTTGGGCCACGGGATGAGCGGCGCGCCGTGTTCGCCATCACTCATGGCGTCGAGGGGGTAGGGGTCGAGGACGGGCCGGTCGCCCACCTGGTATTCCCGCACGCCCCCGCCGACCTCGACGATGGTCGCCCGGTGGTCGCCGTGTCGGATCTCGAACTGTTCTCCCGACGGTGGTGCCGCCATTTGCGCTCTCCGTCTCGCTATCTGTCGGCCGGTGATGTGGCTGCGCCTGAGATGATTCGTTCGGCCAGCCGGGAGGCGAGGGCCATGATGGTCAGGGCTGGGTTGGCGGATCCTTGGGTCGGGCAGACGCTGCCGTCGCTGATGAACAGGTTGGGGACGCCCCAGGTCCGTTGGTTGGCGTCGACGACACTGTTGTCGGGCGAGGTGCCCATCCTGGCTCCGCCGACCAGGTGGGCGAAGCGTTGGATGGTGAGGACGTCCTGGGCTCCCGCGGCGTGGAGGAGGTCTTTGATGACTCGGCTGGAGTAGGCCATGTTGGCTTTGTCGTTGTCGCCGAGGGTGTAGTCGAAGCGGGCCACTGGCAGGCCGTAGGGGTCGGTCTCAGTTGCCAGGGTGACCCGGTTGTCGGGGTGTGGGAGGAGTTCGTTGAGGACTCCGACGGTGGTCCAGTGGTTGTAGTCGCGCATGTATTCGCGCAGGGCCCGGCCCCAGTGTCCGTCGGAGAGGACGTGCTCGGCCCAACCGATCGGCTGGGGGGAGACGGTTTGAATGGAGAACCCTCGGGCGAAACCCCGGGAGGTGTCGGTTTCGTAGAAGTCCTCGGAGGAAATCTCGGGGGGCGGGGCTTTGTACATGCGCAGTTCGGTCGGGAACCGCCCGGCGCTCTGGGTGGCGCCTTGGACCATCACGTACCGGCCGACCTGGTCGTCGTTGTTGCCGAGCCCGTTCGGGAAGCGGGGTGAGGTGGAGTTGAGCAGGAGGCGGGGTGTCTCGATGGAGTAGCCGGCCACGGCTACCACCCGGGCCCGCTGCATGCGCTCGACGTGGTCGCCTTCGCGAATATAGGTCACGCCGGTGGCCTGTCCGGTGGCGTCGATCTCGACCCGTGCCGCCATGCACTTGGCCCGGATTTCCACCCGGTGGGATAGGGCGTCGGGGAGGTGGGTGACGTACGGGCTGGCTTTGGCGTTGACCTTGCACCCCTGCAGGCACCAGCCGCGGTAGATACAGTGCGGACGGTTCCCGAAGGTGCCGTTGACGATGCCGACCGGGCCGACGCGCATTTGGATGCCTTGGGCGATAGCGCCGCGCCAGATGACCGACGCCGCCTCGGACACCGGGTGCGGCGAGAACGGGTACTTGTGCGGGTGTCCCCACGGCCAGTTCTGGCCAGCGACGGGCAGTTCGCGTTCGACGGTCTCATAATGTGGGCGGATCTGCTCGTAGTCGATCGGCCAGTCGGCCCCGACCCCGTCAAGGCTGTGGGTGTGGAAGTCGGAAGGATGGAAGCGAGGGGTGTACCCGGCGTAGTGCACCATCGACCCGCCCACCCCGCGCCCCGAGTTGTTCTTCCCCATCTCGATGGGGTCGGCGCCCCCGATGATGCGTTTCTGGTTCCAGTACAGCTCGTGCGAGCCGGCCTCGTCGGAGACCCAGTCCTCGTCGGGATGCCAAAATGGGCCGGCTTCGATGATCACGACCCGCCAGCCGGCCCGGGCCAGGCGTTGGGCCAGGACGGATCCTCCCGCCCCGGCCCCGACGATGCAGATATCGACCTCGTCGGTAATCGGCGTAACGGCACATCGTGTCCTCACCAGGAAGGTCGCGGCGGTGCACGTCGAGCAAGAAGCGCGAATCGTTGTCCTTGGGTCCGACCGCCCCTTTGAGCAGGTTACGGATCACCCACCCAGCTCCGGTACGGTGCGGACCGGATCCTCAGAGGTCGCCCCCGGCTTCTCAAAGGGCTCGAGAACGCTGAGCGGCCCAAGCCGCATGTACCCGCGGGTAAGCCGGGCCGCCGAAGCCGATCTCGTTCCACGCCCACGGGTGGGAGTAGAAGGCGGCCAGGATCATGCGCATGCACACCGACCAGGCCCGCTTCACATTGAGCGTCTCCCAGGCGCCGCCGGCCAGTTGGCCTTGGGCCAGGTCACCGACGATGGCCTCCCGGCCTCCAGGATCACAGGCGCTGAAGGTCGGTCGCCCGTAACGACTTTCGGCGGTCTCGTCCAAGCCGGCCAGCACCAGATGCCAGGTATCCCGGTCGTCGGGCATGTCGGCGTACTGGTAGCCGTCCAACCGTCCGGCGGCGAGCTTCTCGTCGATCATCTCTGCCACCGGAACACGCGGCTCCGCGTCCTGCGCCACCGTCACGTCACAAAAGGTTCGCAGCGTCGGGATTTCTGTGGTGGTGAAGAACCGGAACGCTCCGTCGTGGTGGAGGCGCCCCATCACCACCTTTGTGGTGGCCTCGTCCCAGGTGTCCTGAGCGTCGAAGACATCGAAGTCCGGGTACCGGCCGATCATCTGCGGAGTTGTGCCCCGCCGCTGCCTGGGCAGCCAGGACGCATCGGGCGGGTCCTTGCCCGGGCGCAGATTGGGCAAATGATGCGGTGCCGACAGATCGCGCCGGGGCTCAGGTTCGGAGGGCACCGTCAGTCCTCTCTTCTGAGCAGCGCGGCCAGCAGACCCATGCCGCCCACGACGCTCATGAGCCCCGGTGCTGAGATGGGGGGACCCATTGGCAGGTTGTACGACGCCAACCTGAAGCCTCCCGGCTTCCGGGCCACACCTCGGATGTGAAAGACCTCACCGACCAGGCCGTTGAGGGTGTAGATGGCGGCCGTGACAGGCAGCGCCGTCTTGGCCCACTTCTTCGAGAACACCCCGGCGACGCCAGCCACCACCAGCGGCGGTGTCACGATGATCGGGCTCCACATCATCTTGTTCCCGAAGCTGGCCTTATAATGCTCGATGTAGATCTCGAGGGTCGTCACGGCCGCGGCGAAAGCGGTGAGACCGGCCAGGGACCGCTCGAAGCGGCCGTGGGCGACGTCGGCGACGGCTCGGTCGATGAGATGGGTGACTCCACCCAGGCTGTCGGCGTGGGTGGTCGAAGCGGCGTGGCGGCGCATGCTCAGCCTTTCTCGGGGTGCAGGAACTCGCGGACCATCTCTCGAACTCCCTCCTTGGCCCCGGCCAGACCCTCGGCGGGGTCTTTCTCGACCGAGGTCATCAACGCCCGTGCTTGTTTGAACGTGACGTGCGGAGGCATGGGCGGTTCGTCCGGGCTGGTCAGGGCGTCCACTATTGCCGGTCGGTCGGCAGCGAACGCCTCGGTGAAGGCCGCCTCGATCTGATCGGCGCGGGTGATCTTGATGCCCCTCAATCCGATCAGTTCGGCCCAGCCGGCGTAAGAGACATCGGGGATGGACTGGGAGGCGTCGAATCGGGGGTCGCCCTCCATGGCCCGCTGCTCCCAGGTCACCTGGTTGAGATCCTCGTTGTTCAGAACGACCACCACATAGCGGGGATCCGCCCACGTCCTGTAGTACTTGGCGGCAGTGAGCATCTCGGCCATGCCACCCATCTGCATGGCGCCGTCGCCGACCATGGCCACCGACACCCGGTCCGGGAACGCGAACTTGGCCGCCATCCCGTACGGCACCCCCGGAACCATGGTGGCCAGGTTTCCTGACAGTGATGCTTTCATGCCCCGGCGGATACGGATGTGCCGGGCGTACCAGTCGGCTGCGGTACCCGAATCCGACGACAAGATGGCCTGGTCGGGTAGATGACGGGACAGCGAGGCGAACAGTCCTTGCGGCCGGATCCGGCCATCGAGGTCCGAGGGGTTGCCCTCGTCGTCCATGAGCGCCCACCATTGCTTCACGTTGTCGGCGATCTGGTCCTGCCAGGACCGGTCGGGCTTGCGGTGCAGGAGAGGTAACAGTTCGGTCATGGTGTCCTTGGCGTCGCCGACCAAGGCCAGGTCCATCGGATAGCGGATCGACAGCATCCGCGGTGCCAGGTCGATCTGGACCGCCTTGGCCTGACCGGTGGTGGGCAGAAACTCCGAGTACGGGAACGACGAACCCACCATCAATAAGGTGTCGGCGTCCTGCATCATGTCCCACGACGGCTTGGTCCCCAACAGGCCGATACTGCCCGTGCAGTACGGGACGTCATCGGGCACGGATGCCTTGCCGAGGAGCGCTTTGGCAACCCCGGCACCGAGGGCGTCCGCCACTGCCAGCACCTCGTCGGTGGCCTCCATCGCCCCGGCCCCGACCAGCATGGCCACCTTCTCGCCGGCGTTGAGGATGTCGGCCGCCTGGCGGAGCTGATCGGTGGTGGGGATTATCCGTGGTTTCCACCAGCCCACGCCGGTGTGGACGGTATGGGTGGCCTTCGGCTGTTCCTCGATTGCGTCCATGTCCTGCACGTCGGCCGGAACGATCACACAGGTAACGGTTCGTTCCGCCTGCGCGATCCGCAAGGCACGGTCCACGATGTGGCGGACCGATGAGGGCGTGTTGACCTGCTGGCACCACGACGACGCCACATCCGAGTACAGCTGCAGCAGGTTGACCTCTTGTTGGAAGTCCCCGCCGATGGCCCGCACGAACGTCTGGCCGACGATGGCCACGACCGGCTGATGATCCAACTTGGCGTCATACAAGCCGTTCAGCAAATGGATCGCACCCGGCCCCGACGTGGCCATACACACCCCGACCTCTCCGGTGAACTTGGCGTGCCCGCACGCCATGAAACTGGCCATCTCCTCATGGCGGGTCTGGATGAACCGTAACTGCCCCTGGTGGCGGCGCAGAGAGCCGAGGATCCCGTTGATCCCGTCGCCGGGAAAGCCGTAGATGGTGTCGATCCCCCACTCGACCAGACGCTCGCAAAGGTTGTCGGCTGCGGTTTTGGCCATTAAGGACTCCTGATCTGTTGAGAAGGTGCTCCGGGTGAGCTGCCCGGCTCGAAGGTCACCCGATCCGAAACTTCGTTGCCTCCGCTCGCCGGAAAGTCAAGCCATGCCCGGGCCGGTCCGTTCCGGGGACGAGATGTCCACCGTCGGGCGGCAGAGTTCCGTCAAAGAGCGACGTCTCGATGCGGTGGTGGTCGTGGAAGTACTCCACGTGGCGGAGGTTCGGCACCGCGCCGGCCACATGGGCGTGCAGGTTCGGGGCGCAATGGCCCGATACCTGCAGGTTGTGGGCCGCCGCCACGCTCGCCGCTCGCAGCCATACGGTGTAGCCGCCGCAGCGGGTGACGTCGACCTGCAGGCAGTCGACCGCGTCGGCGCCCACCATCCGAGCGAAGTAGTCGAGGCTGTAGCCGTACTCCCCGGCGGCAACATCGGCCCCACAGTGGTCCCGTACCTGCCGGAGACCGGCCAGGTCGTCTGAGGACACCGGTTCTTCAACCATGTTACGCCGTGATCGTCGTGGCAGGCCCGCCCTATCCTCACCGCCTGCTTGCGGGAATAGCCGCCGTTCGCATCCACGTACAACTCCACGTCATCGCCTACGACATGACGGGTCAACGCCACCCGGGCTAGGTCCCGTCGAGGATCGCTGCCCCACGACTCGCCGATCTTGATCTTCACCCGCGGGATCCGCCACCCGTGGACCCACTGCTCGAGCTGGGCCCGAGTGCTGGCCTCATCGTAGGTGGTGAAGCCGCCGCTGCCATACACCGGGACGTCGGACCGCGCCTGGCCGAACAGCCCGGTCAGCGGCACCTCCAACAGGCGGGCCTTGAGATCCCACAAGGCGATATCCACCGCGGAGATCGCGCAGGCCACCAGGCCGGAACGGCCCAGGTTCCTGCATGCCCGGGCCATTCGCTCATTGACACCGGGAACGTCCAGCGGGCTGGCGCCGACACAGCATTCGATTAGTTTCTCTTTTACTACCGTCGCGCTCCCGGCGCCCGCGTAGGTCCAGCCCAACCCGGTCTGGCCGCCGCCTCGGACCTCGACCACCACTATCGTCGTCGACGCCCAGGCCAGAGTGCCGTCCGCCTCTGGCTGATCGGTCGGGACGTCGTAGACGCTCACATCAACCGACTTGACAGTTGGCTGCCCGGGCTTCATCGCTCCTCCGGTCCTCGAATCAGATGCGTCGCTCGATGTGGTCCCGCGCCCGGAACTGACTGCCGTGAACAAAAGCAACCCGGCGAGCGGTCGGCCTGTGGACTCCTTTATCTCGGTCCGACCCGGCGCGTTTACCTTCGGTCAGACCCGTGCACCTCGGCGGGTCCCATGTCGGGCCACCAGATAAACAACGGCGAACACCACGATGAAGAACAGAAGCGGGTGGACAACCAGCCCAAGAACTATCGCCAACGCTGTGATGACCAAAGCCACGAGTATGTCTGCGAACACCTGATACCTCCTAGTCCAACGAGGAACCGCTAGCGCAATGATTCCCTCACACCAGCACAGCTAAACGTGCTTGGACGTCTGAGCCACTGCCCGAGGATGGCGTACCAGCCCCAGTCGCAACCGAACCACCGGTCGAGTCGGCCGGCGGCAGGTCTGTTGCCTTAAGGCAGGGGCGAGCTGACAGCGCACCTTTATTGGCGGACGGCCTGGGCGGTGGTATGACCGGCCCGCTTTTTGTCGCCTTGCTGTCTGTGAGGGTGTAGCAACCGTTTCGGCGGTTGTCAGCGGACGGCGATGCCGCTCAGTCCCGCCAGTACCGCCAACCCGAACACGGCCCAGGTGACCTGGTCGCCGACGTGGGCGCTGTGGAGGCGGCGCAAGCCAGCAGTGACGTTGCCTATCGTCTCGCGCAGTCGATGGTGCAGGAGAATGAGCGCTCCGACGACGATCGCTGCCGCGGTCTCGGCAAGGTCCAGGAGCCTGGCGGCGAGGGTCCCGGCCGGCGCGGTGGTGGCGGCAACGGTGACGTGGCGGCCGTCGAGGACGGCGCCGGCGTACCCTCTCCTGTCGGCGAAGGTGGCGGCGGTGGTGACGGCGTGATCGGCGAGGTGGGGTACCAGGCCGAGACCGAGTGCCGCCAGGAGCAGCAGGGCTGGCACCACCAGCAGCACAATGGTCCCGGACCCGGTTGGGGTCTCCGCTTGCTCCTCGGCGGGCGAGAGACGATCGGTGGTCTCGCCGCGCCAGACTCGGGCGGTTGCTGCGAGTATGGCGGCGCTGGTGCCGATCACGGTGACGGCAAAGACGACCTCGACAAGGGGACGCACTGACCCGGCCGTAGCCGCAAGCAGGTCTTTTCCCACCGAGGAGCCAAAGGGGGGCATGTCGGCGAGGGCCAGGGCGCCCACCACGACCAGGCCGGCGGCCACGGCCAGCGCCGCCCCCTGCCCGGCGAGCGGCCGCCCGCCCGTGAGACGACGGTGCCGGTGGAGCACGCCCACGGCGAGGAACAGCGAAGCTTTGGTTAGCCCGTCGCCAACCGCGAGCAGGGTGACCCCGCCCAGGGCGGGGCTGCGCAGCAGGGAGAAGCCGAGCAGGTACAAGCCCACATGGGCCATCACAACGAAGGCCAACAGCCGTCTGAGGTGGGCCTCCACCAGCGACATGGCCGTGCCGACCAAGGCGGTGAGTATCCCGAAGGCACCGAGGATCAAGCGGATGCGGTGCTCGGCCGGTCCGCTTATGCTGCCCGAGAACACGGTCTCCCAGGTTCGGGCTAGCCCGAAGAGACCGAGTTCGCTCAGAATCCCGGCGAAGAGCACGCAGGCCGGAGCCGGGGCGGTGCCGTAGGCGTCGGGCAGCCAGAAGTGCCATGGCACCACCGCCGCCTTGATGAGAAACCCCGAAGCCAGGAGGGCGAAGGCCACTGCAACCAGGCCTCCGGCAGGGCGCGCTGCCAGGCTCTGGCCCATCTGGGCCATGTTCAGCGTCCCGGTGTGGCCGTAGAGTAACGACAGGCCAACGAGGAACACCAGACCGCCGAAAGTGTTGGTCACGGCGAAGTTGATGGCGCCCTGGAGGGGCGCCTCGCTTTCGGCGTAGTAGCCGGTCAGTACGAACCCGACCACCGCCACTAGCTCGAAGGCGACGAACATGTTGAACAGGTCGCCCGTCCAGGCGAAGTCGACGCTGGCCGCGACAAAGACCAGCACCAGGGCCGGATAGCGGCCCCCGGTGGTGTCGAAGAAGCGACGGGAGTAGACCAAGGCGGCGACGGCCAGCGTTCCGGCCAGGACCGCCAGGGCGCCTCCCATCGGATCGACCACGTAGTCGACGCCGATGACCGTGCCCCCGACTGGGTGCCAGCCGCTGAACCAGTAGACAATCCGGCTGTGCGCCGACGTGGCCAGCGCCACGGCTGCGAGCACGGTGGTGACCGTGGCGGCCCCGACCGCCAGGACATCGCCGGCGACGGCGGGTAGTTGCCGGTTGGCCCCGGCGAGCAGAGCTGCGGTGGCCAGTGGCACCACAATGGTGAGCGGGATAATCACGGTCGGCGCCGCGACCGTGCTCACCAAGGCAACGGATTGGTGGTGCGCAGATCGTCGGGATCCAGACTGCCGACCCGCTTGTCGATCTGGATGGCCAAGGCCAACAGCAGCGCCGATACGGCGGCGCCGAGAACCACGTCGGTCAGGGCCAGGGCTTGCATGATGGCGTCGACCGTCGGGCCGGGATGATCCGACAGACCGACGAACACCGGGGCGTGGCCACCTTGGACGTAGCCGATCTCAAGGATGAACACGTCCGTGGCTGACTGAGCCACCGACAGGCAGATCACCAGATGGATGAGGTTGCGGCTGGTCACGATCCCGTACAGCCCGATCAGGAACAGCCAGATCACCACCCCGAACGCGAGGACGCTCACCGGGAGGATCCTCTGATGACCGCGGTCTGGTCGAGGAACTCCTTGACCAGAAGCACGAAACCGGCCGCGACCTCCAGTCCGACCACGGCGTTGATGACCGGCAGGGTCCCGCCGGATACGAGACTGCCGGCATGTCCCAGACCGATCACATTGGTCAGGTAGGCCGAACCGCCGATCAGGGCCACCACACCGACCGCCACGTAGCCGCCGGCGCCGAGCCCCTCGGCTCCCTCGACCAAGCTGCCGGCCTCAAAGCGTTCCACTCTGGCGTAGCTGGTCGCCAGATACACCACGAACAGGGCGCTGGCAAGGACCACCCCGCCCTGGAAGCCCCCACCGGGAGATATTTGGCCGTGACTCACCGTCTCCAGGCCCACCACGACCAGGAGGGGACTGAGCATGACGGCCTGGAAGCCGACGGTGGGGCTCGGCGGTGGGATGCGACGGTCGGGGGCCTCATCCTCGGCCAGCCGTCGGGTCTCGTCGGCGAGGGGCCGCAACAGAATCGAGATGCCGGCGATAGCGGCGAACAGGATGAATTCCTCGAAGAGGGTGTCGATGCCCCGGTAGTCGAAACTCACTGCCGAGACCACATCGGTGGCGTGGCGCTGCGGTACCGACAGGGCGTTGAGAATCTCGGCGTACGCCGAAACCGGCGCCCCGAATGGTCGCAGGCCGGCGCACCCAACGACCAGGGCAACGGACAGCCCGGCCGCAGCGAATGCAAACAGGATCAGCCGGGCGCGCCGGGTCACCGGTGCTGCCTTCTGACCTTGGCCAGGCTGAGCAGCACGATCAACGGGAGAGCAACGGCCCCCACCACCAGCTGGGACAGGGCCACATCGCCCGCCTGCATCGTCAAGTACAGAGTCGCCAGGCACAACCCAAAAAAGCCGGCGACAAAGGCCTGACGCAGTGGGTCGCGAGTAAGCACCACGGCGGTGCCCGACGCCCCAGCCCACAGCAACGCCACCGCAATCAACACGTTCGTCACCGCCTCTGCCTCTCGGGTCGCTCCGGGCCGGCCGTCTCGTCGCGGCGGCGGACCACGATCGAGCGAGCGCAAGCGTGACTCACCAGCGGGCTGCTCCCGGCGACCACCACGGCAAGCAGGATGGCGGCCGTGCCCGACGAGTTCAAGCCGTCACGAACCACCACCGCGGCGCACGTCGCGGCCACACCGATCGTCGACGCCGGCGTCACCACATGAAGGCGGTCCATGGGATCTGTCAGCGTCGCCATAGCCACACCCGACAAACAGACCACCCCCAAACCCAACACAAGAAGGGCTACAGAAGCGATGTCGCGCACCGGGACTACACCCACCGTTCCAGGAACCGGGCAAACAACAGGGAACCTCCGGTCGACATCACGGCCAGCACCGCACCAAGAGAGGCAAGCGCCGGCTCGGCAAAAGCCACCGCCAGCAGCAGAAGAATCAGCGCCTGGACCGTACCGGTGAGCCCAAGCGCCACCAGTCGGTCCTCCGGGGTGCCTCGCCAGCACACCCAGGCGCACGGCCCCAGGGCCGCCATGAGCACCAGCGCCGCGACCGCGAACGCCGTCATGGCGCCGACCCCGAGGGCCGGGCCACGAAGTCATGGACCGTCGCCACGCCGCTATCCGCATCGATATCCACCACGATCGAGTCGGGCGTGACCGAGAGCAGGGCGCCCACCACGGCGCTACGGCGAGCGGCCCTCCAACCCCCGCCGCCCACGTCAGTGGCTACCGTCCGAAACCCGCCAGGAGGGCCCTGGCCTCGCGCCCGGCGCCAAGCCACTCGATAGACCCCGATGGACTGGCGACACAACGCCGGGCCGAGACGAATCACCTCCACCATGTCGCTCGGGCGCAGCTGTGGCACCGCCCGACCCCGAACGGTCACGAACCACCCCACTACTACTCCCACCCCGGCGGCGACAAGACCGGCCAGGTTGTCCTGCAGGTCAGCCTGGCCGACCAGCGCAATCCACACCCCGAATAGCACACCGAACACAACTAGAGCGACGCCGATCAGGTAGATCCCAGACGGACAATCACCCCGGTCTTCACCGATCGGACCGGTCACCAGCACAACCGGACCGTTTCGGGGCCGCCCCAGTCACTCGGAGGACCCCCCGACGGCAGGCCGGCCGGCATTCGAAGCGGAAGGCGGAGCTCCAAGGACATATCAGTAATAGTGACGCCGACCGCCAACGGCGCGCCCGGTAGCTCCGAGCAACTCGAATATCAGTCCAATGACGAGAACGATGATCCCTATCGACCAGAGGATCGGTACGGCCAGGATAAACCCAAGTATCAACAAAACAATCCCTACGATAATCATTATCATCTCCCTGGATCTCAGATTGATTCAATGCCGGACCGATTGCTACCGAATAGTGATACCCGAACAGTTCGTTGGCCTGACCGAAGACCCGACACGGACAGTCGAGCCACCGTCCACGCCGAGTGGCACCACCGATCGCCTGACCGTCACCGCCCACGGATCCTTTTTCTCTGCGGCCTGGAGCACTGGCACGGCTGGCAGACAACCGTCAAATCGCCGGCGACCCGCCCTAGCCAGTACCTGAAGCTCGGAGTCCTTTTAGTACATCGAGTCTCGGCGTTCTGCGACAATGGTGCCGTCCGAGCTGCGATAGCTGGTCTGGCTGCGGCCCCGACCGAACCCGCCCCACGAGGACCAGAAGATGAGCGATACTACAAATCCGACCGCGCCCACCACCATCAAGATCACACCGATGGTGTGGACGTTGAACGTAGAAGCGTGCACCGTCGCTGAGTGCACCGTGGTCGCGAACCGCAGAACGGCACCAACAGCGAAACCACGATGCTCGTAGCCACACCCATAACCACTCCCTCCCGTCTCGACGGGGCGCTCACAACCCGTATCATGACTCTCTCTACCCGGTATGCGAGCCGGATAACCATCTCTGGCCCAGAAGCCCCGTCACAGCCAGCATGTTCGGACCCGTCATATCCGGGCGGGCAGGCGGGATTGCGGTGGGGAACGGTTACAAAGGCCTGTTCGGCAATCGGGGTGTGATCCGGCCGGCACCGGCGCCGTCCGTGAGCTAGCAGCCCGACCCGCGGGCCGAGGTCAGTGTTGCCCCCGCCCCGCCGGTGGGCACCGGCTATGCAATCGAAGATCGCCTGGCGATCCGTGTTCCGCAGCAGCTCCTGAAGCCTCCCAGGCGCTCCATGTCGGGATCCTCCTTCCTTGTCGGTCCTCAAGAAGAATGCCCCCCGGTCATGACAGGACCTTCCTGCCCGTGGCCCGACTTCGTGTGCAGGCCCGATAGGGCGGTCTCGCCTACCGGCTGTATCGCTCTCCATTGTCCAACGGTTCATTCCCACGTGGGACCGATCGGAAGCCCGCATATCTTCGCATCGGCGACCGCCGTGATGTTCGGCCTCCATGACCGACCCGCCGCTTGGGCGGCCTGACCGCGATCCGGGTGTTCGCCTACGAACTCAAGGTGGCCTGTGGTCTATCAGGACAAGCGAGTTCCCGCGGACGGGACGAGAGCGTCCCGTTGTCCAGGAAGGTGGGTTGGCCGTCGGCGCGCCGGCGACCCGTCAGTGTGGGCCTTCAGAAGCGTCAAAAACGAGCTCTTTGTGGTGGACTGTCTGAGAGCTGTCCCGGCGTGACTGACCACCTGTGCTGATCGCTCACCCGGGGCATGCGACCCTCGGTGAATCCTGTTGCCGCATCCATGGTCACACTTGAAGACCTCCGGGTGCCGCGGGGTGCGTGTTGCGGCCCGGGTTCGGGGAAGATGTAGATGCGATGGCGACCTCACCGGCACCGGTGAACACCGGTGCCCAGGAGGTACGCATCGTGTCGCATACCGTCAGGCCTTGACCTCATCGACCAGTTGTTCCGTGACCATCGGCAGTTAACGACCATGTTCTCGGAGTTTGAGCAGGTTCCTCCGGAGCAGACCACCGAGTGGTGGTGGGAGTTCACCGCCGCCCTGGTACGCCATGAGGTGGCGGAAGTGGAGATCGTGTATCCGCAGGTGCGCCGGAGCGTGCCCAACGGCACCCCGTCTGGCCGCCGCTCGCATCAAGGAGCAGGCCAAAGCTGAGGAGTTGCTGGTCAAGATGGAGAAGACCGGTGTCGGCGACGACCGGTTTCCGGCGCTTCTCACCAGGCTGCGCGAGGCCGTCTTGGCCCGCGCCGAGAAGGAGGAGCGCTTGATCTTCGAGCCGCTCCGCCGGGCCCTCGACCCTGAAGAGCGTGAGCTTCTTTGCGTCCGCTATCACCGCGCCAAGACCGCGGCTCCGACGCATCCCCATCCGTTCGTGCCTGATCCGCTGGCCACGTCCGCGGCCCAGTAGACCGACATGCCCGCCAGCGCCAGCGGACCCCCTGGCCGGGATCGCACGATCGACAGCGTTCGATCGATGGCATCCAGGGTATGCCGGACCGGAGACCACCAGGTATCCGGGCAGCCGGCATGGCGATACCACAGCAGCAACCCGATAACGACGCCCGTACCGACGGGCACGCCGACCACCCACGTGGGCAAGAGACCGGCCTGAGCATGCCAGTGGCCACCGAGCAAGTAGAGCGCGCACCCGAACGTGACCGGCGCCAGAACTGCTTACTCCAGCAGGCCCAGGGCAAGGACCCGGCGCCCAGCGTCTCGTTTGGTAAGCCCCGCGTTGCGGAACCCCCTGGCGTCGAGCGCGAATCCGCTTCGCGGGCTAAACGGACCGAAACCTGTCGTGACCATGGCCACCGCTTCTTCGCCATCCAGACTCGAACCCCGGTCAACCCGGACAACCTCTCGATAGGGGAGGCTGTACCCGAGGTGGCTGACGATCACCCCGCCGGCGCCACCATCAGCCACGGCCAGTCAGCCTGCAGCAGCCGTGCCAGAGGTTCGACCAACCCGCCACCCAAGTGACACCCATGAGCGCCGCCGACGACACGGCCGCACTCACCATCAGCGTCCCGAGACGTACCAGCCGCCAAGCCGACGGTGATCGGTCCGCAACCACGTCTCCCAGCGCGACACCCCGTTCCGGGACTCGCTCGTTGCCGTCGACATCCACCGACATCTCTACCCGGAACAGGACGTTCTCACGCTCCGCGCCGGGGCCAGGAACTCACCGGGGCTTCTGGCCGGGGCGTTCTCCTTGGCTATCGGCGATTGGGTGTCAGTCCACAGCGCCCGGGGCTCTACCAACGCCATCACAACGTTATTGCCGGCAGCATCAAAGCCGGAGTCCTGCCCAGTCCGCCGACACCGCAAGAACCCCCCCGCCAAACCCCGAGGCGGTCGAACGATCTCTCAAGCGGGACCGAAGCCACGCTCGTATCCCTCCACCTTCCTGAGGTGCCCATCCGGATCGGCCCTGCGCGGCGAGACCCTCCGCTATCGCTGGTCGAAAAGCCCGCAGCTACGTGGAAGTACGGCGAACCCCGGTTCGATGCAAACGAGACGACCGGCGGCGACAACCCGAGGGCCCGCCTGTCGCCCCTGCGACTGGACTGCCGGCCCACTTCGTCTGGCCCTAGCCGTCCGGGGCACCAGATGGGCCTCCGCGTGTGGCCAATCCGGAACGGCAAAGGGAACCGCCGGGAGGCGGTCGGGAAAGCCCTAGGTCGCCCCGCTGCGATCGCCCGCCGCGACCCCTCCGCGCCGACTGCTACGACCTGCCAACCGAGCGCAAGAGCATTGTCGGCCCGACGGTCTGGCGCCGTGGCGACGCCGGCCACATCCCAGCAAGGGGGGCCAGGATGAGCAAAGGAGGGCCAAGGGTGGTCCGGCAGTTTTACCCCCGACGACAGGGGGTAACAAAAGCACAGATCGACGACCGCAGGAGAAGGAATCCCATGTCCATGACCAGTTCAGGCAGCGATATCATCCGACTGCTCGAGGCCGACCACCGTCAGGCCGAACAGCTCTTGGCCCGCTTCGACACCACAGCGGCGGGGGAGCGGGACAGCTACTTCTGCGAGGTGGTCAACGAGCTGGTCCGTCACGAGGTCGCTGAAGAGGTCGTTGTCTACCCGGCCATACGCAAGGACGCCCCGGGCGGCGATGCCGAGGCCGACGCCCGCATACGCGAGCAATCGGAAGCCGAGCGCCTGCTCAAAGAGATGGAGTCTATGGACGCCCAGAGCGCCGAGTTCGAGACCAGCTTCCGCCACCTGCGCGACGCCGTGCTGAGCCACGCCCAGGCGGAGGAGAACGGCGCCTTCCGCCTGTTGCAGCAATCCGAGGACGCCGAGGCTCTCATCACGCTCGGCGAGCGCTACGAGAAAGCCAAGCAGGCCGCCCCCACTCACCCCCACCCGCATGCCCCCGACAGCCCGCCCGGTAACGTGGTCCTGGGCCCGATCGCCGCGGTGTTCGACAAGGTCCGCGACGCCGTCGGCAAGCGCTGAGCCGGCGGCCATGGCCCGCTACGGGTACTTCTTGTCATCGGAGGAACTCAGCTCCACGAGGATGGTGGCCTCCGCCCAGCAGGCCGAATCGGCTGGTTTCGACTCTATTCTGGTTTCCGATCACTTCCATCCGTGGCTGGACTCTCAGGGGCAGAGCCCCTTCGTGTGGAGTGTTCTGGGCGCCATCGCCGCCACCACCCGCCACCGAATCACTACCGGGGTCACCTGCCCGACAGTCCGCATCCACCCGGCCATCCTGGCCCAGGCCGCGGCCACCACCCAACAACTCGCCGAAGGACGGTTCCGGTTCGGAATCGGTAGTGGCGAGAACCTCAACGAACACATCCTCGGACACCGGTGGCCGCCGGTGGCCACCCGACTCGAGATGCTGGAAGAGGCGGTCGAGATCATCCGACTCCTCTGGCAGGGCGGCTGGGTGACCCACCACGGCCGGTACTACACGGTAGAGAACGCCCGCCTCTACACCCGGCCGGCGGAACCGCCGCCCATCTACATATCCGGGTTCGGGCCCGAGGCCACCGCCCTGGCCGCCAGTATCGGTGATGGCTACGTCAACACCTCCCCCAGCCGGGAACTCCTCCAGAACTACGTCGAGGCCGGAGGCCGGGGTCCGAAACTGGCGGCAGTGAAGATCTGCTACGGCCCCGACGAAGCGGCCGCCCGCAAGCTCGCGCACGAACGGTGGCGGACGTCGGGGGTGGCCGGCCAGCTCAACCAGGAACTAGCACTGCCATCACACTTCGAGGCCGCCACGCAGCTGGTGACCGAGGACCTGGTGGCGGAATCCATCACCTCGGGTCCCGACCCCGAGCGCCACGTCGAGGCGATCCAGAAGTACATCGATGTCGGCTACGACGAGATCTACATCGCCCAAGTCGGCGACAACCAAGAAGGCTTCCTGGACTTCTTCGCTAAGGAGCTCAAGCCCCGACTCCCCTCCTAACACAACTACCCGCCAGTGGGCCCAAATGAGAGCAGGCCGCTCACGTCCCAGCCTGTCCTGGGCGGCTGCTAGCTAGGCCCGCCGCTCGAGGCCGAGAGCAGATAAGCGTTCACCCGGCGAGCTCGATCACGGCACCCCTTCCACTCGGAGATTGTCAGTCTTGTATGAGCCTCGTTGAGCTTCGCCAGCGTCGTCGTGAACACATCGCCGACGCTCGAGATCTTTACCCTCGAGCCGTGGCGAAGCGCCCCCCGACCCCCGTCGATGCGCAGGTGATTGGCCGGAAGGGCGAGAAACGCGAACAAGCGTCCCGCTGACGCGTTGACCGGTCCGGACAAACTGACAGGCTGGCCGGCCTATTCGCATAGTCCATGCCTTCTAGACACGTCGGGGCGGCTGCGCCGACAACGGGTGGCGTCAGGAACTATCCCACCCAGGTAGACGAGCCTCCCGACACCGGTCGTCGCGGCGGCGGCGGCGATGGACCGGGCGGCCGCCCGGTCCACCCGACAAAGTCCGGCCGGGTCAGCGAGTGGACCAGGTAGTACACGACATCGCCGGCGCCGAGCGTGTCCTGCAACCAGCCGGGAGCGGTGACATCGCCCGAGCGCATCTCCACCCGGTTCCGCCAGGGGACCTGCAGCAGCTTGTCCGGGGAGCGAGCCACCACCAGCACCTCGTGGCCTTGTTGCAGCAGCTCGGGCACCAGCCGCCCGCCGGTGTAGCCGGTCGCGCCCACCACGACACAACGCCTGGTTCCGGTCACACCCCCGACCCTACCCACCTGGTGGCTCAGATCGCGTACCCATCGGGGCTGGTTCAGCCTCGCCCAACGAGACCGGACCTAAATGACTACATGTTTCAAGCGGCTATTGGGTATTCCACCACCGTGCTCGTTGACCTGCTTATAGCCGTCATCATCGTGATCATCGCCGCCGTCTTGGGGATCGTCGTTCATCCTCTGCTGTGGATCATCGTCATTGCGGCCATATTGTGGATCTTCGCTCGCCGCGGCCGCTGGTAGGAATGCGGGCCCTTCGCCGCCGGGCAGTTACCAGCCCCTGCAGGTTGGGCCCCCGCCCGGTCCGGGCACCCACTCGCTGCCCTCGTGGAGGGGTCGGGACCGGACCCGGCGCACCCTTGGCCGCCGCTCGTGCTGGCTGCGCTCCGATGTTGGCATCACTGAACATCAGCAGGCGTGCCGTTGAACATCAGCCTCGATCGATGGTGGGTTGGACGTCGTTTCGGGGGGTATAGGCAGGTCGTGGACAATGACGCCGTGGCCGTTCTCGAAAAAGACCACTCGACCGTGCAGGATCTCTTCTCCCGGGTGAGCCGCCAGGACGAAGACCGCCCTGCGGTCCTCAAGGAGCTGCTGCGCACGCTGTCCGCGCATGTGGCGGCCGAAAAACAGCTGCTGGTACCGGTCCTACGCCAGCACGGTGACGAGGGAAAAGCCCTCGCCGACGAGCTCGGTGATGATCACCACGCCATTGAGAAACTGGTCGTGCTGGTGGAGCGACGCAAGGTCAACTCCCCGGACGTCCCGGACCTGGTCACCGAGCTCTTGGACATCACGGATCGCCATATTGCCCACGCCAACCGGACGCCTGTTCGGCTTCCTGCGGGAGAGGGTCGACCCGGCCGAGCTGGCCGACCTGGGCGAGGCGTTACGCTCGGACGAGGTTCAACTGCACTCCCATCCTCATCCTCACCTCCCCGACACCGGGCCCCTCGCCGTCGTGAGTCGCAAGGCGGCCGCGCTGTTCGACCGGGGCCGGGACTCCACAGCCGATCTCAATCGTTCCAGTTCCTGACCTCTAAGCCGACGGCCGCGTGCGGGTGCGAGCGCCCCCAGCGATCTGGCTGGACCGGTCCGGTAGAACGGAGGACAGGCCACCAGGAAGGGCGATCCGACCGCAATAGCGGTGGTGGGCAAGTGTGCAACTCGGCCACACCAAGCGACAAACCCGCACCAACCAGGGGTCGACGGCGGGGTCGAGGACGAGCTCAGCTGCCCGGCACGAGCTGTCGGCCCGCGGGAAGCTCCCGCGAGGGAGCCCAACGTGGTGGCCCGCCTGGGGTCTGTTTGTGATCGGATGGTCAGGGCGTTGGAGGCGTGTTGAGCTGGTCGAGCTGGCGGCCGAGGGTGGAGGCAGAGCCGGTGTTGGCGTTGCCGATGTCGGCGTTGAAGACGATCTCGTCTGCAGGCTTGATGACCGAGGCCGACTTTCCGTTTGTGGCGGCTGGTCGGGGGTACAGCAGCCTTGTCGAGGTGTACGGCCGCGACGTCACGGTTGAACGGCGGCCACCGATGCCGCTGAGAGCACTGAGGAGGCGCCATGGCCATCAACCCAGCCGAACCGCCAGAGTCGGTGATTTCGGTGCCTCTCATCGTCGACCAACCTCGGCACCCTGGGCGAGCGACGCCTGGTGGTGAGGAGTCCGACGAGAAGTCTCTGGCCGAGCTACTCAAGGACCTGTCCGAGCAGACAACCAACCTGGTACACCAGGAAGTCGAACTGGCCAAGGCGGAGATGTCGGTCAAGGGCAAGCTTCTGGCCGCGGGCGCGGCCCTCTTCGCCGCGGCGGGTGTGCTCGGGTTCCTGGCCGTGGCCGCCCTGGTCGCCTGCGCCATCGCAGGACTGTCCGAGGCGCTGCCGGTGTGGTTGGCGGCCTTGATCGTGGCCGTGGTGCTGGGCGGGGTGGCAGGAATCCTGGCCTTGGTCGGCAAGAGCAAGACGCAACGGGGATCACCGCCGGTCCCCGAGGAGGCCCTGGCGAGCACGAAGGAGGATATGGAATGGCTGAAGACCCAGGCCAAATCCGCGAAGCCATAGAGCAGACCCGAGCCGACATCGGCGAGACGGTGCAGGCCATCGGCGATAAGGCCGACGTCAAAGGCCGGGCGGCCAAGAAAGCGGCCGCCCGTCGCGATCAGCTCAAGAAGACGTCGAGCCAGGCGCAAACCAAACTGGCCGAGATGGGCCGTCAAGTCCAAGGCAGCCTGCCCGAGGCGGCCCGCCCCGTGGTCACTGCCGCCGCCGAGGGAGTCGAGGCGGGGGCGTCGGGCGCCACCAGGGTCTGGAGGCGGCAGCCCTGGCTGGTGTGGGCGACCGCGGCCGCGGCCGGTCTTTTCGTCGTGGCCCGGCTCCTCCGGCGTGGGCAGAACTGATGCTCAAGCTCGTCTACAAGCCCATGGGCATGGTGGTGAGCGTGCTGGGCGGTTTGGCTGCCAGCGTCATCTTCAAGCGGGTGTGGAAGCTCGTCAATGGTGAAGACGAAACTCCGACCGCCACCCAGCGGCATCGGACCTGGAGCGAAATACTGGTGGCGGCGCTGCTACAAGGGGCCATTTTCGGATTGGTCAAAGCCGTCGTCGACCGGGCCGGGGCCGCCGGCTTCGAACGGGCCACCGGGGCCTGGCCAGGTGACGAATGGCACCTTGTTTCTGGAAACGCGGCCGCGGGTAGTAGTCCAGCGTCATCCTGGCGGCGTGCGGAAGAAACTGTCGAACTCAGAGTAGGGCGCCCTCGGCGAGCAAGCCGAAAGGGACTTGAGCACGATCCCCAGCTGAGATAGGACGCCCGAGAACAATCAGAAAAACGAGGGCCAGGGCGTCGAACAGGGATCTCGAAAAGGAGTGGTGAGAAATGCGGAAAAGCATGTTTCTGGTGGGCGCCGGCATCGGTTTCATCCTCGGATCGCGAAGCGGTCGGGGCCCATACCAGCAGCTGGAGTCCAAGGTGCGCGAGATCACCCGCCGCCCCGAAGTCCACGACAAGGTCGAACAGCTCAAAGACACAGCCAAGGACCAAGCGGCGGCGGCCGCGGCAGAAGACGGGTTGGTCCCAGGCCACAGCCGGCGACAGCCCGATCACTCCGCCCGACCCGACACCCCAGTCCTACGCCGACCCTCAAGACCTGCAGTTCAGCACCGCCGCGGCCCGGAAAGAAGAGATCGTCGACGACCTCCTCGCACAGGGCGTGCCCCCCGCCGACATGGAACAAAAGGAAGAAGAGCTGCGTGAAACCGGGGCGTTGCACGAGCCGCCCGCCGGCAACAAGGCGAAACCAGCCAAAAACGGCTGAACGCACTTCGGCGGCCATCACGGCCGGTCGCAAGCAACGATACGACGGAGACAGAGCGGGTGACGAAATCAAGGGACGAGCAATGGCAGCAACAGGGCCGGCCCGGGTCCTACCAGTGAGGCCCATGAGTCGACACGGCCAACCCCGTCCACCGGAGCAAAGAACGGGTGGTCACCCGACCGGGGTGGACCAGGCAGCCGAGAACCGCGAGAACGACCCACCGGCGTGACGACACCTTCGGGCCGGAGTCCTCTTCGACGTAGACGGGACGCTCGTCGACACCAACTATCTTCACGCCCTGGCCTGGTCTCGAGCCTTTCGCGATGTGGGCGAGTGGGCCCCCATGAACGCCATCCACCGGCTGGTCGGAATGGGCGGCGACCAGCTCGTCCCAAAGCTGTTGGGTCGGGACTGCCCTAAAGCCAGCGTGGCCCGGGCTGACCGGTACCGGGAGCTCCTCGACGACGTCCATGCTTTCCCTGCCGCCAGGGACCTCCTGCGCCAGCTTCACGCCCACGAGGTCGCGGTGGTCTTGGCCACCTCGAGTCCCGCCGATGAGCTCACCGCCGTCCTTGCGCCAGCTCGACGTCGACGACGCCATCGACGCCCAGACCACCGCCGACGATGTCAAGGAGTCGAAACCGGCCCCGGAGGTCTTCGCTGGCGGCCATGAGCTCGGGCGCCGTCGACCCCGCCCGGGCGTTGGCCATCGGCGACAGCGTCTGGGACGTTCAAGCTGCCAGGGCGGCCGGGATCGGGTGCATCGGAGTCGAAACCGGCGGCTTCAGCCAGCACGAGCTCAGCCAGGCAGGAGCCCTGCACGTATACCGGGACGTCAAAGAGGTGCTGGACCAACTACACACCAGCCCTCTGGCCGCCCTGCTCAGATGAAGACCTTCTGCAGCCGCCGCCCGCGCCCGAACGCCATCTGCCCGCCGTCACTCGAATAAGTGCCCACGCGACAGCAATCGGGGACCCGATGCAACCGTTCGGCGCACCCCCGGCCGGACGAGCACGGTTTTCTGGCCGGCCTCTTCGACGAGCCTGGCCGACTCGTTGGCGTCGATATCCTCGTTGAGGTAGGCGATGAGCACGTCGGCGCCTTCGCGGCCGAAGGCGATGGCCACTGCGCGGCCGATGCCGCTATCCCTCCGGTGCTGACGGCAGCTTTGCGAGCGAGCCGTCCGTGGCCGACGTAGCTGTGTTCACGCCAGTCCGAGGCAGGAACGGTTCCGACTGGCGGCCTGGGACGTCTTGCTGCTGAGCAGGATGGGTCATGGGCGCATCCGAGAAGGCGATCGCCTCCGACGGGGAGTCCCGCCCGGGTTATCCCCAGTTCGACGGGCCCGACCCTCACCTGGCTAGGCAGGGCCGGGAGCTTGCTGCTCGCCCAGGTCAGCTCGGTTTGTCGGCGGCGACGAGGACGGTTTTGAAGGTGCGGTCGGCGGGGTCGGGGAGGACCATTCCGGCGTTGACGCCGCTGCGGAGGTAGTCGATGACGGCGCGTTGATGCGTTCGCCGGGGACGAGGACGGGGATGCCGGGCGGGTACGGGGTGACTTGCTCGGCGGCGATCCGCCCGGCGGCGTCTGCGACGGGCACGGCTTCCTTCGCCCCGAAGAATGCGTCGCGAGGGAGCCGGATGGTCTCGAGTTCGAGGTCACCGGGGTCGGGTAAGTGGACCGGCGGGGGCGGGTCGAAGCTCGGGGCGGCAGCGGTGAGCTGTTGGAGGCTGTCGAGGAGGCGTCCGGTGGTGGCTGGGGTGTCGGCCATGGAGAGAGTGGCCAGGATGCGCCGGTGGTCGCTCAGTCCCACATCGAGCCGGCAGTTGGCGCGCAGCCAGTCGGCTGCTTGGTAGCCGCTTGACTCCCAGCTCGGTCAGGTCGATCAGCACCTGGAGGCGGTCCAGGTCATGTGACGCCTCCCTGTGCACCAGTTCGTCTTCGAGGACCGATAGGCCTGGGAGAGCGTTGATCTGCGCTCGCAGGTCGGAAGCCAAATCCAGGGCGGCACCGAGTAGCGCGGTGCCGTGCTGGACCATCTGTCGACGCCACCCGTCCATGGCCGCGTAGATCATGACGTTGGGGCTGGTGGTCATGAGCAGATCAGCGCAAGCGGATAGGTGGGACGGGTCGACCAGCGCCCCTTGGCGGTGGAACACCGAGCCTTGTTCGAACCCGGCGCCCATCTTGTGGACGCTGACCAGGCAGATGTCAGCGCCGGCGTTGATGGCCCAGGTGGGCAGGTCCGTGTGGAACGGGAGATGGGCGCCCCAGGCCTCGTCAACGATGAGCGGTTTGCCGCGGGCATGGCAGATCCGGGCGATGTTCTCGATGTCGGCGCACGTCCCGTAAGGGGTCGGGCTGACGATGAGCGCTCCGGCGGCGTCGGAGTGGCGTTGCCAGGCGTCGGCCACCATTTCGGGTGACGGTGGGTGCGCGAGATGGAGATCGGCGTCCCAGCGGGGGCGGATCCAGCGGGGCTGAACGCCGGAGAAGATGAGCCCGGCCACGACCGACTTGTGGGCGTCTCGGCTGACGAGGAGGTCGTGGCCGCCTCCGGCGACGGCCAGCATGGCTGCTTTTACCGACAGGGAACTACCGCAGGTAGAGAAAAAAGCCTGTTCGGCGCCGACCGCGTCGGCCATGGGCTCCTCCGCCCGTAATAGCACTTTGGCGGAGGAGGAGCGGTCGTCCAGTCCGGCGGTGGCGAGTACGTCGGAGCGGAACGGGTCGTCGCCGAGCACCGCCCGGGTCCGCGAGTCGGCGCCGGTTCCTTGGCGGTGGGCGGGCGGGGTGAACCCGTACCGGTCGAGGCGGTGGTAGTCGGCCAACGCGTCGAGGAGCGGGGCCTGATCATGGTCCATGATTCGAGTTCTACCCGTCCTCCGCCCAGCGAGCCCGACCCGACCGCGTGCCACCAGACTCGAATCGTCGGATCGCCCCCCGCTGTCGGTCAGTGACGTTCCTAACCGCACGGCGGGCCTGGTGGGTATGCCAGGGTAGGTTCGGGCCGTGCCCGAGCTGCCCGACGTCGAGGGGTTCCGTCGTCTGCTCCACGGCCACGTCGTCGGGGAAAGGGTCACGGCGGTCGAGGTTCGTGACTCGGGCGTGGTTCGGGGCCGGTCGGGCCCGGCCTTCGTGGATGAGCTTGAGGGCCGACGGTTCGGTGAGCCGGACCGGCGCGGGAAGTGGCTGCTGGCCCCGACAGACGGCGCGACGGTTCTGTTCCACTTCGGGATGACCGGTAGCCTCGTATGGGAGTGGCCGGACGGGAGGTGTGTCCGTTTCGACCGGGTGGTCATCCGTGTGGGGAGCGGGAAACTCGTGTTCCGGGATCAGCGCAAGCTCGGCGGCATCTGGCTGGCCGACAGTGAGGAAGCTGTCAGAGAGGTGATCGGCGAGCAAGGCCCCGACGCCCTCGGCCTTACCGGCCGGCGCCTGGAGGAGCGTCTGGACGGCCGTCGCGGGGCCCTGAAGTCCGTGCTGATGGACCAGCGTGTCGTGGCCGGTTTGGGCAACATGCTTTCCGATGAGGTGCTGTGGCGAGCCAGGCTCCACCCGGCACGCCGCTTCGGTGACCTCCAGCCGCACGAACGCCGAGAGCTGGGCCCGGCACTGCAGCGAGTCGTTCGAGCTTCGGCGCAGGTCGGAGCGATCCCGAGACGGGCCGGGTGGCTCAGCTCACAGCGCTTCCGACCGGACCCGCGCTGCCCGCGGTGCAGGGCACGCCTGGCCACGAGCCGGGTCGGCGGGCGCACCTCATACTGGTGCCCCGTCTGTCAGCCGACCGGCACCTGAACGCCTTGTCCGACGGGTAGACCGACGCAACCGGGAGCAGATGAGCAGTGGCCATAAGGTGTAGTTCGACTGGGCCCGGTTCCGACCGGTACTCCTGGCTCGATGATGCCCTGGGCGCCACCAGGACGGAGGTCTGCTCCTGACCGACGCGCCTGAGCACAGACCAGGATTTCGGAGCACCGGCCCTCCGCTGGGACCATGTGATCGCGAGACGAGAACTGGCACGAACTCGTCATGAGCGAGACTCCTACGAATTCGAATCCGACCGCGAAGGGCCAAGGACCCCGACGGTTGGATGGCGGTGACGAGCCGATGAGCGGGGCCGTACGCCTCGTGCCTGACCGCCCTGGCTCCGCGACTCAAGCCACAGGGTGCCAGAGGCCATGACCAAGGCCGAGGCTCCAAACTCATCGGCGAGTGTGGGCCGAGATCGATCGGGCCGCCCCACCCGTTACCTGAGCCGTGAGGCAGTGTCGAAAAGAGTTCGGCCTCGGTCGTTGCTGTCCGGTCCGACTGCGGTCCGAGCCGCCGTGGAGCGTGCTTTACCTTTGTGGTACGCCTGTGGTACGCCCGCCTTGAGAATCTGGGTGTGCGGGGATCATCCGGCCAGCCGGCGTGAGAGCCAGCCGGCGTCTTGGACTGCATAGCCGGAGTCGTCGTTGTTGAAGTAGGCGTACACGTCGACGCCTTGGGCCAACCAGGACGATAAGCGTTCCGCCATCCAGAAGAGGCCGTCTTGGCCATACCTGCCTTGGTAGGGGTGGTCGATGGCGTTGGGCCCGTGGAGCCGGACGTAGGTCCAGTCGGTGGTCAGCTCCCAGGGGTGGCCGGCCAGGAGGTCGTGAACGCACAGCGCAGCACCGTGGCGGCGCAGTACGTCGTAGGTTTCGTCGTTCAGCCAGGACGGGTCTCGCAGCTCGACTGCCCAACGTGTGCCCGAAGGGGCCGTGCTCAGGAACTCATCGAGCCGGGCGACATTCCGCCGCCACCGGGGTGGCAGCTGGACCAGTGTCGGCCCGGCGGCGGTGCCGAGGCGCTCGAGCCGGTCGAGGTGGTTCGCCAGCCACGACCCGGCGTCGCTCAGTTTCATGCGGTGCGACCCGAACGAGCCCAGCTTGAGCGAGTAGACGAACCCGGGTGGGGCTTGGGCGGCCCAGCCCTCGACTGCCTGCTCGGTTGGTAGCCGGTAGAACGTGTTGTTGATCTCGACGGTGTCGAACAGGGTGGTGTAGTGCTCGAACCATCGGCGGGCCGGCAGCGACTCGGGATACACCGTGCCCCGCCAGTGCTTGTACATCCAACCGGAGCACCCGACCCGGGCCACCCCCGACGGCCGGTTTCGGGTCATTTCGCCAGCGTAGGTCAAGCCTGTGGGCGTGCCCGCTCGGCAGGAAAGAGAGACGAATCTCGGCCGTCCGGCAGAAGGCCGACCGTGGCCGTGCGTGCTGGGGCCGAAGGGCCCCGGCGCCAGACCTTGCGGTGTTGGGGTGGCGAGCGGGCAGGCGGGTAGGTAACAGAGGACGGCGAGCCCCGGACGGGCCGGCCGAGGGAGGCATCATGGCAAGTCCAGCGGATCGGGAGCACGGCGGCGGAGGCCGACCCTCTCGCCGGGCGCGCCCAGTGAGGCGGTAGCCCCGGCGTGGGCCCAGGGCGCAGAGACCCTCACGACGGCTGGGGGGGTTCCGGTAGACGACACCGACAACAGCCTCCGGGTCGACGAGCGCGGCCCGACGCTGCTGGATGATTTCCACCTCCGCGAGAAGGTCATGCATTTCGGTCATGAGCGGATCCCCGAACGGGTCGTCCACGCCCGCGGCGCGGCGGCTCACGGCGCATTTCGGTTGACGACGTCCATCGAGAACCTGACCTGCGCCCCGATCCTCTGTGACACCTCGGTGGACACGCCGGTGTTCGTCCGGTTCTCCACGGTGGCCGGCTCGAGAGGCCCGGCGGACACCGCCCGAGATGTCCGGGGGTTCGCGGTCCGCTTCTATACGAGCGAGGGCAACTGGGACCTGGTCGGCAACAACATCCCGGTGTTCTTCATCCAGGACGGCATCCAATTCCCGGACCTCATCCACGCGGCCAAACCGGAACCGGACCGGGAGATCCCCCAGGCCCAGACGGCGCACGACACCTTCTGGGACTTCGCCTCACTGGCCCCCGAGTCGACCCACATGTTGATGTGGATCATGTCCGACCGGGCCATACCCCGGTCGTTCCGGACCATGGAGGGCTTCGGGGTCCACTTTCCGTCTGGTCAACGCCGGCGGGGACACGTCGCTGGTGAAGTTCCACTGGAAACCGGCCGCCGGCAAAGCCTCGCTGGATATGGGAGGAAGCCCAGAAGCTGGGCGGCATCGACCCGGACTTTCACCGCCGAGACCTATGGGACAGCATCGAGGCGGGGGCGTTCCCGGAGTGGGACTTCGGGGTCCAGGTCCAACCGGATAACGACGAGCAGACCTTCGAGGGCATCGACCTGCTCGATCCGACCAAGCTCGTCCCCGAAGAGCTCGCGCCCGTGCAGGTCGTCGGGCAGCTGACGTTGAACCGCAACCGACCAACTATTTCGCCGAGACCGAGCAGGTGGCGTTCTGCACCGCCCACGTCCCCCGCGGCGTCGACTTCACCGACGACCCGCTCCTCCAGGCCTGGAACTTCTCCTACCTGGACACTCAGCTCACCCGGATGGGGGGCCCGAACTTCGACCAACTACCCATCAACCGGCCCCGTTGGAAACGGTCAACTCCGAATGGCGACCGGCCCTGAGGGGGTTACGACGTCTTCGCAGAGTTGGCGACGGGGTCTTGTTTTGGCGCCGTTCACTGTCCGAACACCAACGTTTCCGGTCTGATCCCCGGTAACGCGCTTAGAGGTCTTTCTTCAGATCCTGTTCGGCCGACTTGCCTTCCTGCTCGGCATCCTTTTCTGCGTCCTGCTTGAGCTGGGGATCCTTCTCCACGTCCTTCTCCGCTTGACTGCCAATATCGCTCATCAGATCCTCCCTCGATGGTCGGCCAAAGCAGGTCGTATCTGCCCTCTCGCTACCGGCCTTAACCGCCCGGCGACTAGCGCGCAGTCTGCCTTGTCGTCCTTGGGCGCGAGCGCCATATTCGACAGGGGTCACTATGGCGCCTTCGGCGAACGCACCGCCCAGTCCGGGCATCTCGAAACGGTCATGGCCGCGCTGGGGCGGCCCCTGGTGCAGCGCACCTATGTCATGGTGACCTGAGCGTCGGCCCACCCACGGCCCATTCATCGGTGCCGACCCGAAGGCTCACCTGGACCGACCCCGGCACGGATTTCTCGGGACTTCAAACTGCGAAGCGACGACAGTGAATTGTGCAGCGCCTGGGCGGCTGCATAGGACAGGCTCCGTAACCAGCAGTAACGTCGGGTTAGAGGGGCCCGAAGGTCCGTGCCGGTCGTGAACCCCGCAACTGTGTGAAGTAGCGACCCCTCCCAAGTGTCAGGGTTGCCGGCTGCCAGGGATGATCAGCGTCGCGTCGTCCATCGCAGCCAGCCCCTCGTCAATCTCTTCATCGGTGAGCCGAGCGAGGAGTGGGTCCGGTGGCGTAGACAGCGGACCCACTCCGCCACATGCGCTCCCCTATCAGGCCAACCGAGGGGTGGCGGTCGCAGCTGACCGCCCTCCGGCGAATCGGGCGAACGTGTCACCGCCCAATCTCGTGAAAGAGATCGAGCTCGTGCAGGGCGCGTAACCGTCAAACGGCCAGCCCAGCAGCTGCCGCTAGATCGGTGCCGCGGGCTGTGCGCCCGACGAGCTCCAGTGCCTGGCAGCGCTCCTGGGCGCCCGCCGCCGCCTCCGTGCCCCCGGGGTGGATCTACGCCGGGCAGAAGGCAGAAGTGGGCATCGGCATCTCCAGCCCAAACCCGCTACGGAATGCGCCCTGCGACAGTTGCACGGTCAGGGTGTGGATGCCGGATAGCACCGGTTTCAACCCTGTGACGGCTACGTCACCTCCGTTATTAACCAGCCGTGGGTAGGGGCATCCTGGTGCGAGGTCAACTGGAAGGGTATCTGGGGCTGGACCGGCTGCTGGCGGCTGGCACCGCTGTTCTAGACCTCGTCGGGCCGGAGCTCGAAATAGCTGGCGCGGTAGGCGAACAACGGTAAGTCCGCCGAAGCTGACGGGTCTCGTCAACACGAGAACGACACCGGACGGTGGGTGCGTCCCGACCAGGTCCGTTCCCAAAATGCCCTGCGGGTCTGTCCAGCCACATGCCGGCTTTCGCCGAATCCTGACAAAGAGCCGCCGCCGCCCGTGATCACGATGCGTCCATGGAGTAGGACGGTGGTACTGGCCTCGCTCTCCGCTAGGCGTCACTCGGCGCGGCGCGACAGCCTGGCAACGACAGCGGCAACGACCCCTGCGCCCAGGAAGACCGCACCGCGGACTGGGTGGTCGCCGAACAACAAGACGAGGCCAATGACCAAGGCCACCACCGCCGCGAACGCAGAAACCGCAACTGCGACAGGCCCCCGTTTTAAGGGCGCGTAGGGCAGCCGATCAGCTTACGAGTGGTGGTGGCCACCCGGGGTCACGCAGGGGCGCTATCCCACTCGACTTCTGGTGCCGGCTCTGCGACGAAGTGGCTCGATGCCCTCCTTCGGGTGGGATCGGGCCTCCGAGCGGTCAGCCGACGCCGGGCTCAAGGGGATAATCTCGATCAAAGGGCCTATGGGCTGAACGCCAATGCTGGTTCGCTTCGTCGCTCGATGGCGATCGGACAGCGCTTCGACAAGGGCGGATCAGCAAACCGAGATCCCAAAGGGCCGGGGGGCGGACGGCGTGACCCTGGCGGGGGCAGGCTCTTGAAGCGGCTAGACGCCGTCTCGGTCGGCATCAGTGGTTTCGGAGCATGTCGGCTTGCTGGACTGCTTGTTTGTCGTGCTCGTCGAGCTTGCGGGTGTCGCGGGGTTCGGCGAAGGGCCGCACGTCCTCGGGGAGGCCCTTCGCTATGGCTTTGGCGTGATCCAGCTCCGCGTTCACTTCGGCACCCATCAGGAGGGCAATATTGCTCAGCCACAGCCAGATCAGAAACACTACGATCCCGGCCAGAGCACCGTAAGTCTTATTGTAGTTGGAGAAGTTGGTGACATATACGGCAAACAGCGCCGAAACGGCGATCCAGCCTAGGGTGGCGATGACTCCGCCGGGACTGACCCACCTGATCCCGGGCTGCTTGGCGTTGGGACTGGCCCAGAACAGCACGGCCAGCAGGATCGACACGAGGACGAGGAGGATCGGCCACTTCGCAATGTTCCAGAGGAGCACCAAGGTGTGGCCAGCCCCGACCGCGTTGCCGACCTCGTTGGCGATGGAGCCGCTGACCACGACGATCACCGCGCAAAGGACCAGCAAGGCGACGGCGACGGCGGTGATCGCTATGCGTAGTGGGACGGTCTTCCAGACGGGACGCCCCTCCCCGATCCCGTAGATGACGTTGGAGGCTTGACGAAAACCGTTGACATAGCTGGACGCTGACCATAAGGCGATGACCAGTCCGATGATGGCCGTGATCCCCGTGCCGCTCTTGTGCGACTGGGCCTGGGATAGCAGCGTCTGCACGAAGTGGCCACTTGAGCCAGGAGCGACCGCGTTCACCTGGGCTACCACCCGACCGGTGACGTTTTTCCCGAACCAACCGAGCGCGGTGAACAGGACCACCAGCCCGGGGACCGCGGCAAGCACGGCGTAATAGGTGAGGGCGGCGGCCAAAGTGGTGAGATTATCGTTGCGAAACTCCACCCGGGCCCGCTTCAAGACCGCCACCAGAGATGGTTTGGGCAGGTCAGTTGGGCTCTCCAGGCGATTGTCGGCTTCCCCGGCCGAACCTGTCTGAACTGGCATGGTGCCGCCTCTCTCCAGTGACGCGACGGTCCGACGCGCCCCCGGTTCCTACCCTGGATGCCCTGATCCAATCAACCCAACGAAAACCCCCAGCGTCCCCAGTGCCCCTGCCGGTGGGCATCGGCCGCGATGTCGGGTGGGGCGTGCTCACGAGTACGTTGCCGGCCGCCGCCGACGGCCGCGGGGGGCTGGTGGTGCTTACCGGCGAAGCAGGCATCGACAAGACGCGGCTGGTGAACGATCTCGCCGCGCGTCGGCGCGGTTCAGGGAGCGCCCCGGTCCCGATCGGCAGCGCCACACCGGGCAGCGCCAGCGATCCGTTCCGGTCTATCACCAAAGCCCTCCTGCAAGGCGTGCGACGTCCGCGACATCGGCGCCCTGCAACCGTGGGTGCCGCTGCTCCGCCCGCTCGTCCCTACCATCACCATCGGGTCCATCTCCGCCGGGGAGGCACCTGACTCACCGGCGACGCGCGGTGAGGCTGTGCTGCAGCTGCAACCCAGCTGGTGGAGCCTGTGGGCGTGCTCATCGGGCTGGAAGACCTTCATTGGGCAGACGCGGACCGCGGTGCTGTGCGTTGCGACCACCCGTGTCGCCCCGCCCACCCCCGCCGAGACTCGTCGAACGGCTGCGCGCCCGCCTGCGGGCACGCACCTTGCGCTCTCGCGACTCGACGCCGGGCAGGTCCCGGCCATGCCGAGGTGACCTTTCGCGGGCCACGACCTCGACCATGCCCGCGCCTTGGCCGAGGCGTCCCTCGGCACCAAGGCAGCCAGAATCGAAGTGAAGAACACGGATGCGGCAAGCGCGCTGCCAGCAGCCAGGATGCGAATACGCATGGCAAACCTCCCTGGTACTCCGGTGGCGCGGTCACCTAGGGCCTACCCACGGCTTCGAGGAGCGTAACGGGATCGAGTAGCACGTTGGTGCGTTACAGATAGCCTTAACTACCAAGAATATACAAGGAAATATCATAAGGCTGCAAAATCGCACAATAGCGTGCTCTCCAAGCGGCCGCCCAGCAGGCCAAGGCCTCGTCCGATGGTCGGAGGCAGAACGACATATGCAGGCCGGGATCGGCGGCCCCCGGCGCTGCCGCCAGTGCCGAGCCTTGTTGGGCAACCCGATGGTTGCGCACCCGAGCGGTCCGCCGTCGGCGGCGTGACCCGACGATCGCATTGGGGGGTCCTGGGGGTTCCTGCTGCGGTAGGCGTACCCCCTCCAGTTAGTGGGTAGATGAGAAGGTGATGGATGCCATTACTCTCCTGAAGAATGATCACCGGCGCATCGAGAAGCTCTTTACCAGCTTCGAGCGTACCGGGGGGCGGGCCAGGAAGACCCGCCGGCGGATTGTCGACCGGATGGCCGCCGACCTGACGATGCATACCGCTCTCGAGGAGCACGTCTTCTACCCGCTGGTCCGTCAATCGGTTCCGGATGCCGATTTCGTCATCCTTGAGGCTGTTCAGGAACACCATGTGGTCAAGCTGTTACTCAACGAACTGGCAAAGATCTCGCCCAGCGATGAACAATTTGCACCAAAAGTGGCAGTGCTCATCCAGGCGGTTCGCCAGCACGTAGAGCGCGAGGAGCGGGAAGTCTTCCCCCGCATGCGGAAGAGCGTGGGGCGTGCCCGCCTTGGAGAGATCGGCGACGCCATGCGCAAGCTGCAACGAAAGGCCAGGGCTGCCTCGCCGAAGGCCACGAAGAAGGCGGCCAAGAAGACTCTGAAGCACGTCGCCTGAACGACGCGGCGGCAGCGAACGTGATCAGATGCTGGAGCGGTTGGTGTCTCGCACGTCTGACCCTGTGGCGCGCAACTATGAGCGGTGGGCGAGTCGGGGCTTCGCATCAGCCCGGCAGAGCCATGCCGAATAGGGCGCGTCGTTTCGGGCATGCTCGACGCAGCAAGCCGTGGTTCTGTGCGAGTGGCGACAGGGACTGGCCGATGCTTCCGGTCGTCGACTCGCAGCGCCGCGACAGGGTCGCACATATCGGGAACTGCCTCCCAGATGAATGTGGTCGGTTTCAATACCCCACCACACAGTAAGTCTGATTTCCAATAGCTGTTGTGATCGAGCGGTCCGGGGCCGGGCTGAGCACAGAACGGCCCTATGATCGTCACCGCCGTCGGCTGGGCGGCCCGGAGTCGCTCGACGAGGACGAACTGTTGGCTGATCAGCAGCGAGAACAGCAGGGTCACGGTCAGACCGGCGCTCCAGGGGCCCAGCCTGGGTCTCGCTGCGCCCAGAGCCATTCGCTCCCGAACACCAGCATGGCGGCACCCCAGTAGACCAGCCCGACAGTCCTCCTGCCGGCGATGGCGCACCAGGCGGCCAACAGGATCAGGAACCAGCCGATCTGGGTAGAATGGGCGTCGCCGCCAGGGCGGCCAAGGGGTGGCGGACGACCGCCGTCGACCACCAGACCCGGGATGAGTTCTGGGACGAACACACGGTGCTCCCCCTGCTCGACCAGGTCGAAATCCCCGTCTACGTCGGGTGCGACTGGGACAACGTGCCCATGCGCCTGCCCGGAAGGTTCACCACCTGGAAAGCGTTGGAGCACAACCTCGACGTTCGCATGTGCCTTACTCCACCACGGGGCACCACCTGGCCCTGGGAGAGCATGCACCTCGAAGCGCTGGAGTGGTTCGACCACCATCTCAAGGACCGCAACACCGGCATCACCGACGTTCCCCCCCATTCGCTATTGGCTCCCGGTGGGCGAGGAATGGCGGACCTCGGACGTCTGGCCTCATCGGCTGACTACGAGGAGCCGCGTCTCGGCGCGGACGGTGCTTTCCGAGCAGCCCACCAGCGGCTCCCGCGAGCTGCTGTGCCTGGGCACCGGTCTGGCCCGAGCCCCCGAGCCCGCAAGAGCGACCCTCCGTTCGTTCTGTACTGGCAGAGCACTCCGCTCGAGGCTGACTTGGACATCGTCGGCCCGATCGAGTTGCAACTCTCGGCCACCAGCACGGCCATCGACACCGCCTGGATCGTGATGCTGAGCGACGTAGCTCCCGACGGAAGGGTAACTCTTGCGGAGCCATTTGAGGTATGTATCGGTGAATCAAAAGCACTCGTCGAGCTCGACGACCCAGACAGCGGTATCTGGCGTCGGCGAGCTGCTGCGGGCCGTGCTCCCGCTACCCGAGCTCGAGGATGGCGCCGTCAGGCCCCCGGTGAGCGATATCTGGTTAAGGAGGTGTTGTGGGGGGCGAAGTCGGGGGCGTTGATGCAGGCGTCGAACAACCAAACGGCCACCCGATCCTCCTGGTTCATCGGGGGGATGCCCAGGATCTGCTCGATCGTCTTCGCCACGTTCAACTGGATGTAGTCCGTGTCGTCGGCTCTCCCCCCGATTGGCATACCGGCTGGCGATTTGACATACCGCCTGGCGATCATCAATGGCACCCAATGCCCGTCGACATGGTCGACCCCGTTCTGATGTCGTTCTCGAGGACGCAGCAGCCGAGCTCTTCAGAACTTCGAGTGGGAGATCGAGTCGATCATACGACCGACCGCCAGGTCGTTGTCCGCCACCTCGGAGACCGGAATGGGAGCATCGTGCCGATCCCGGCGGTGTGATCGTCCGGCATCCAGATCAGCTGCGAGTGAATAGCTGGCCGGTCTTCACGCTCTAGCCGGCGATCTCCCGCCCCTGATTGTCCTTCTCTCGGAGCCTAGGTCACCTGTGGAGTGACGGTGCGGTTGGCACGAACTCAGGAGGTGGCAACGAGCGCGCCTGGGAGGGTGGCCAGCCAGGACCTACCGCGGGCGTCCCTGCCCGCAGATCTGGTGGCCCCTGGTCGGGAAGATGCGATGACCGACGAAAGGCCGCCTGGCCCATTTGGCGGCTGGTATGCCGGTGTTGCGACCTGCGTCCGCGAGTCTCCTGACTATGTTGAGGCCCTGCTCCAGCGTCTCAATGGCGACGTCTCCGCCGTTGCGCCAACGCGAGGACGAGCATGCCAGCAATAAACACCCCGAGTAACGCCACCCATAGGGCCATCGTCACATGCGGGCCGATCATGCTGCCGGATTCGGGTTTTCCGGTTCTCGACGATGAACACGATCGCCGCGCCCAAAACGACCAGTGCCAGGAGGTGCCGTGCTAAGAATCCTCGCTGCTCGGAGTCGGTCCCTCCCGGTCGGCTGGCGGGACCAGGATCCGTCATACCCGAGGTGTACCCAGGGGGCGCCAAGTTCATGCCAACCTGGCGCCGTCGCGTTCCCCTACCTGTTCGTTGACGCCACCTACGTCAGGCCCGGGGATGTCGCCCCGCCACCAGATGGTATCCCGGTCCGACCTGGGTGGAGTTGGTTCCAACGACCGTCGCGGTGACAGAAACGCCCTGAGGGCTGCGGTCCGGTGGCCACGAGCGGCAAAGACATCAAGGGCGGTAGGGTCCGGTGGTGAAGCGCCACAAGCTGAGACGGCCGCCAAGGCGCAGCCGGGCTATCCGAGCCATTGTTGTCACGGTGGCTGCGGTCGGCGTCGGGGTTGGCGCGTGGGTGGCGAGCAGCTCGATCCGCGGCGGACCGACTACCCGGGCCGCGTCGTCGGGAACCGTTTCGCCCTCCAAAGCCTCAGGAACGTCGTCAAAGTTCGCCTCGCCCCCTGACGCTCCAGTGCCTCCTCGATCCTCGGCGGCTACCTTTGATGGCCCGGCCGGGGTGGAGGCCACCTGGGTGATCAACGAGAACCGCCGGCCGGGCACCGCCGCTTGGAAGATAACGGGTAACCCACCGGGGGTCATCGCCGGGTTTGCCAATCGGGTCTCGGCCCAGCCCGGCGATACCGTGACGCTCTACGTGACCACCAACGCCGCCAGCTTTCGCGTCGAGGCTTACCGCATGGGTTACTACGGCGGTGCGGGCGCTCGCCTGGTATGGACGTCTGTGCCGACGCCGGGTACGACGCAACCCGTCTGCCCCAGGTCCCCCGCGACCAACATGGTGGCGTGCGACAACTGGTCCCCTTCGTTGCGTTTTCCCGTTACGGCCAGCTTCGTGCCCGGCGACTACCTGCTCAAATTGGTCGGCGCCTCAGGACAAGCCAGCTACATTCCCATCACGGTGGCGGACTTCGCCAGCCACGCCACCTACCTCCTCGAGAACGATATCTACACCTGGCAGGCGTGGAACCCCTTCGGCGGCTACGACTTCTATGCCGGCCTCGGATCCTGTCCGCCCAACATCTACCCGCCATGCAACCGGGCCCGGGTTGACTCTTTCGACCGCCCGTACGGCTACGGGCAGGGTGCGGCCGACTTCCTCGGCAACGAATACCCTCTGGTCCGCTTCGCGGAAGCGCACGGCTTGGACGTCACCTATGCCACCAGCGCCGACATCGACCAGTATCCCGGATTCCTCCTGCAGCACCACGCCCTGCTCTCGTTGGGCCATGACGAGTGCTGGTCATTCGGCGAGCGCCAGGCGGCCCAGAACGCCGTCGCCCACGGCATCAACGTCGTCTTCTTCGGCGCCAGCCCTGTCCTCCGCCACGTCCGCCTCCAGGCCTCCCCCCTCGGTCCCAACCGGGAGGAGGTCGACTACCGCGACTCGGGTCAGGACCCCCTCGACGGCAGGATCAGTCCACTCCAAGTGACCGGCAACACGTGGTCGTCTCCGCCCGCGAGCTGGTCAGAGGTCCCGTTTGTCGGTGAGAACTACACCGGCTTCGTCGAACCCGGCAATCCGGCCGTCCCCTTCGTCGTCTCCCAGGCCAGCGGGTGGCTGTACCAAGGCACCGGTCTGCACGACGGGTCGGAGATCCCCGGCTTGCTCGTCAGTGACTTCGACCAGTTCGACCCAGGGTTGAGCCCGGCCAACCTGCAGATCTTCTCCCACTCGCCGATGCCCCGAGCCGAAGTGCAGACCAACGTCTCCTTTCCCGCATCGGACAGTACCTATTACACCGACAGGACCTCGGACGCGGGGGTATTCGACACCGGTACGGTGGCGTGGATCCCGGATCTGATGTCGAGCGCTCCCCTCAACCAGATGACGGCCAATCTGCTCGTCCTGTTCGGTCAGGGCCCGGCCGGACGCAGTCAGCCCTCGGTCCCCAACTGGCGACAGCTCTACCCGTGAGCCCACCACCTCTCGAGGTCGCCCGAACCTGGCGCGTTGGAGCCGCTTGGGCCGCCGACCAGATCGGGTCTGATTGTTCTGGCCTCAGCCGCCCTCAAGAAAAGGGGCAGCATGATCAAAACCGCAGGAAAAGCCGCCAGGCGCAAGATCAACCCTACCTACCCGCCCCTCCATTCTCAGGTCGTCGGGCCGAGCGGTCCCGCCCAAGTCGCGAATCTGATGGTCGGGCACTCAGCTAACGCCGAAGGCTGGGGTCTCCAGCCACAACCCAGTGAACCTTCCTCGCCGGTTTGGGTTAGCGACCAGCTGGGTAGCGTTGTCAACGGCTGGCGCCTCAGTAGTCACAACCAGAGCCCACCGGGTTCGCCTGCCAGCTTCCACGCCTAGCCCAGACCGATCTCCTTGCCCCAGGCGGTCTGGGCTGGGCACACTCCTCCGGCTGCTCGTCGTAGCTGTTCTGGGCTTCGGGCCCTACCGCCAAGGGGCGGTCGGGCGACTCGCGCCGGCCAACGACGTGTTCGGGGCCGCCGTTTGTAGGTCTCTCGTCGATCCAATGCGGTGGCCCGACTGGTGTTACCGATGGAGTTACTTCTATCTTCTGTCGGCGCCTGCTTGAGACTACGTGGCGGGTCGTGGCATTGTCCGTCCCGATCGCCGAGTGCGAGAATGGCGTCGGCCATCCGACGATCAATCATGGGATTCCTTCTCAGGTAGAGCGAGTGTAGACGTTCGGGCGAATTGATGTCGGCTCGACCAAGGCGCGCCTTTCCTCACCGACCACCGCGGTTGACAATCGAGTGCTGCTCCTGGGTCCGAACACATTTTCGGGGCCCGAGCAGCTGGTCGCGGCGCTAGCATCCCGCCGTCTGGAGCAGCAACTGAGCGACAGGGGTTGGAACCGCCGTGACATTCAGCGCCAAAGACCTTCGCGAGGCTCTCAAAGGGCTCGACCATCTCCGCTATGGGACCAACGACCTCGGGCAGGCCATCGAGCTGATTGTCTCGACCACCCATGACCTGTTCTCTGTCGACGGGGCCGCCTTGATGCTCATGGATCGGGAGCTCTTGTTGCGGAACGCCGCGGCATCTGATCCGCGCATGGATCGCTTGGAGTCGCTCCAGGTTGAGCATGGCGTCGGTCCGTGCATTTCGGCTTTTCAGGAGAAGTCGCTGGTCAGTTCGGAGGATCTGCTGGACGACGACAGGTTCGGCGATTTCTCGTCGGCGGCGGTCGAGGCCGGATTGCGTGCGGTGCTGGCCAGTCCGATCCCGTACGCAAGCGATGCCGTGGGTGTCGTCGCCGTCTTCTCTGGGAAGCCGCACGCCTGGACGCCCGAAGGGGAGTTGGCCCTCACCTCGTTCACCAACTTGGCGGCGTTGGCCATTGCGACCGCCGTGCAGAGCGAGGAGCGGGGAGAGCTCGCCGGTCAGCTGAAGCATGCTCTGGATGCGCGGGTGGTGATCGAGCAGGCCAAAGGGGTGCTGGTGGCGCGAGATGGGCTCGATCCCCGTCGTGCCTTCGAGGAGCTGCGGAGCCAGGCACGACGGTCCCGTAGGAAATTGGCCGATGTGGCGGGCGAGGTAGTCCGAGATTCAGGGTCCGGACCGGCCAGCTGACGAGACATCGGGGCGATGTGTTTGACACTGGTGGAGCGAGGGGTATCATCGTAGTGCCGCCCTGATCCTGCGGTGTAGGTTTTGGCAGTCTTACAGCTCCCGCCATGCCGTGACGGTGTGCCCCTTTTGCTGGATGACCGCCCGACGCACAAGGCAGGCACATATGTTAGCCCTTATTCTGGTGGGCTTGTTGGTCCTCATCCTTTTCGGGGTGGGTTTCACTGCCCATGTCCTGTGGTGGATCGCGATCGTGGTGGCGGTCCTTTGGTTGATCGGATTTTTGGTACACCCGGGCGGTCGACGCTGGTACGGCTGGTGAGAACATGCGATCTTTAGTGGCACCCCGGGCCATCGCCGTTGGAGGCGATCGCCTTACGCTGTCCGGAGAGCTCGACATAGCCACCGCCTCACAGCTCGACATGCGATTGGAGAGCCTCGACGGCGATATTCTGATCGACTGCGAAGGTCTGACCTTTATCGACGCGTCCGGACTTCGTCCCCTCCTGTCAGCCCATCGACGATGCACGGATCGCGACACTCGGCTTATCCTCATCAACCCTCCCCTGTGCCTCACTCGGCTGCTCATGCTTGCCGGCCTCGGGGCCGTGTTTCATGTCCAGACCGGGGACCCTCCCCCCGCGGTGAGACACGGTCGGATGAAATCGGGGGAGTCGGCCACCGCCGAGGACCGCATCCCGACCCGTGAGCAGGGGCGTGGCGTACACACCTCAGGGCGCGCCGGGATACGTCGTCGCATGTCCCCGCTTGCGGATCACACTTCAAAGGAGGTGGGAGAAAGCCCGTGACGACCGTCGAGATCGTGATCGTTGTGGTTGTAGGTGTGGCGGTGCTGATTGCGCTCGCAGTCGGCTTAGCCATGGCTAGCCGCCGGCGTGCCCGACGGCAACTACAACACCAGTTTGGTCCCGAATATGACCGTAACCTCGCCACCACCGGAGACCCGAACCAAACCGACGCCCAGCTGAGAGAACGCGTCAGCCAGCGGGAGCGTCTGCAGCTTCGGCCGCTGAGCCGGACCGATCGTGACGCCTTCGAACAAGAGTGGCGACAGATCCAGTCGCGGTTCGTCGACGCCCCGGAAGAGTCCCTGGCCGGAGCGGACGGGCTCCTGACTCGTGTCATGCGAGACAGCGGTTATCCCGTGGACGACTTCGACCAGCAAGCGGATCTGATCTCCGTTGATCACCCCCAGCTCGTCGACAACTACCGCAAGGCTCGCCTCGTCAGGGACGCTAGCCAACAGGGGCAAGTAGGGACGGAACAGCAACGAGAGGCGCTACTGGCCTACCGTTCGCTGTTTTCCGAGCTACTCGACCAGCCGAGCGCTACCAGCTCGACGCCCGAAACCCGTTCGTGACACCCATCTACGACGCCAACAAGAAAGGCCACTATCAGATGACCACTGACTTCTCTGCACAAGCGGACGACGCGTCCAACCCACCGCAGGAGCCAGTCAATGAGACGCGGCCATCGGCTCAAGCTGCCTCCCAACCGGTCCCCAACAGATCCGAACAGCCTTCCACCCCCTCGGACTCCGTGAGCGATGACATTGCCGGAAGTGGCGTGTCAGCACCCCCACCCGCCCAGAACCAACAGCCGCCGTCTCCCCAGGATCCTGGCCGTTACGCGGAGGACCCTTCCGGCAGAGGCGATTCCCCATCGGGCAGAGGCGAGTCCCCATCCGCAGCTCCGCAGCGACCGGTTGCAGCTGCCCAGACGTCTGAACAGGAGGCGCCGCCGGCTGCCCCCGATCCCGGTGCAGGCGCGGGCGACGGTGCGGACGGCGCTAAGCACTCCGTCATCGGTGATCCCTCCGGCTACGCCACACGGTGGGAGTCGATCCAGGTCGGCTTCGTGGATGATCCTCGGTCGGCGGTGCAAGAAGCAGAGACGCTTGTCTCCGACGTCATGACCGAGGTGGCCCGCATCTTCCAGCAGCAGCAGCAACGTCTGGAGGTGCAATGGTCTGGGGGCGATCGAGCATCCACGGATGACCTCCGGGTGGCCTTCCAACGTTACCGGGACTTCTTCCAACGTCTCCTACAGGTGTGACGGAGAACCTGTGTAGCTGGCACTGGGGAAGACGTCCACCCAGCGGAGGGACTAACTCGTTAACGGTGTTTCTGGCGGGTTTGTCACCGGGTTTCGGCGGCCGGTTTCGTCGGTGATGGTTCGGAACATCCATGCCGGGACGATGGCACGCGCCTTAGTTAGGTTAGCTGCGGACAGGCTCGAGGTGCTAGCGGCCCGATAGCCGACGCGGGTCTGATCGAAAGGATGGACCGGGTCCCGTCGAAGAAGGTTAGGGGTTGGTCGCGAATGGGGCTAGCTCGCGAATGGCACGGGATCGCCTTGGCGGCGGGAGCTCGGGTGAAGTCTTCCTGCGTTTGGATCGCCATCCCCGTGGGTACCTTGGCAGCTATGGACGCTATCGCCCTCTTGAGAGCTGATCACCAGGCGGTGAACCAGCTCTTCGTTAAGTTCGAGGCCGCCGGCGTTCGGGCATTGAAGACCAAGCGTAACCTCGTGGACAAGATGATTACCCAGCTTGCGGTCCACGCGGTCGTCGAGGAGCAAGTCTTCTACCCCGCGGTGCGCCAGGCCGTGCCCGACCTTGACCACGAGATCCTGGAGGGCATCGAGGAGCACCACATTGTCAAGTGGAGCCTCTCGGAACTCGAGGGCCTGTCCCCCGACGAGGAGAGCTTCGCCGCCAAGGTGTCGGTGCTGATAGAGAACGTGCGCCGCCACGTCTTGGAGGAGGAGAAGGTCATCTTTCCCCGGGCCCGCAAGACGCTCACCCGCCCGGAGCTGGAGGATCTCGGTGAGAGACTGGCCGCGGCCAAGAAGGTGGCGCCGACTCACTCTCATCCTCGCTCGCCGGCCACGCCGCCCAGCAACCTGGTCGCCGGCGCCATAGCCGGCCTCGCCGACAAGGCTCGGGACGCCGCCGCCGCCACCCTCGGTCGCTGACAGAGCCAAGGGAGCGGCCCTCGTCCGCAACGTTGACCAGTGAAAGAGACGGCGCATCCGTTCTGGTGAACGGCCTCCGGCCACCGAGCTGGGCGGTTACCTGTAACGCTCCGTCCCGGCGCGGCGTGTCGTAGGGCCCTCCGGCCTGAGGCCCAGCAGTCCTTTGCTCTACCCGACGGTCCGATAGACATTGGACTTTGAAATGTGAATACCAGCGTCCGGGACAATCGGGTCGCCGGCACGGCATGCGCTGCGGGGCGAGATCGCCCGCTATCGCCCGCTTCCGCCCGACGGTGGACCTGCTACGAGATCGTCGACTCCGCGGCGGCCAACGGGGTCGAAGGTCCCGCCGGTGGGCAACTAGGCTCGCCAAGACGGGCCAGACCGAACAGGGGTCACTGGCGTTGACGCAACGGCGCTGGCGAAGCGGCCTCAGGCGGGGCCGAAACCGTCCTCGCAGACAGTGTCCCGGCTGGCCCGAGCGAGCCGAGGTTTGTCTAGCTCCTGGCCGCCTGGTTGGTGTTGTTTGCTTGGTGGGTAGGTCGGTTGACGTGGGGGATCGGGGCGGGGGAGCGCGCCGAGCGATTTGTTGTTGGTGCAGCGGGCTACGGGTGGGGATGTGGGGGCGTTCGAGATGCTGGTGCGGCGCTATCAGCTTCGGGTGGTCCGGTTGTGCGTGAGGATGTTGGCGGACCGTCAGGGGGCGGAGGACGCGGCGCAGGACGTGTTTTTGGTGGTGTGGCGGTCGATGGGGAGGTCTCGGGGGGAGGCCAAGTTCTCGACGTGGTTGTATCGGATTGCTACGAACCGGTGTCTGCGGGGGTTACGGCGTCGTCGGGCGCCCACCGTGGAGCTGCCTGAGGGTCTGGCCGCGACGGAGGGGGTCCCTCATCTTGCGGTCGAGGCGGCCGGGGGGCTGGCCGCGGTGGGGACGGCGATGGGTCGGCTGTCATTGGAGCAGCGGGTGCCGTTGCTGCTGCGCGAGGTTGAGGGACTACCGTACGATCAGATCGCCGAGGTGCTCGGGGTGAGCGTGGCCGCTGTCAGGAGTCGTATCTACCGGGCCGGGTCGGGGTGGCTCGTGACCTGGGCGCTCGGAACGAGGACCGCGGGTGATGGCCGCTCAGTGGGAGGGGTTGCCGTGCGGGACGGACCCCGAACGGCTGGTGGGCTACGCCGCGGACGGGACGCGGCCGCCGGCCGGTTCGCACCAGGCGGGGTGCGGGTATTGCCAGGCGGCGATGGGGGAGTTCGCGGCGTTGTGGCGTCCGGTTCGGGTGTGGTCCACAGGCGAGGTGTCGGTTCCGGATCGGTTCGTGGCCGCGGTCATGTCCCGGGTGCGGCGCATGGCCCAGTCCCCCCGGCATGCCATCTCCGCCTCGGCTCGGGGGGCGACGGTGGTGACTTCGTGGGTTCTGGGGCTTATCGCCGCCACCGCGACCCGCGACACCCCGGGGGTGGTGGCGGTCACGGGCACGCCGACTGGCCCGCACCGCCGAGCGGCGGTCCGCTACGGCGCCGACGGGGTCGACATCGACGAGATCGACGCAGCGGCCGTATCGGTGAGGGCTTTTATTTCGGCCGGGCCGGTGGCCAGCCTGCCGGATCTGGCCGACACTGTCCGCCGCAACGTGATCGCAGCTATCGGCGACCACACCCGTTTACACGTCGACGCGGTCGACGTCGACATCGACGACCTGGAAGTGCCCCCCCGGTAGCGGATTTCGTTCGGATCTATACGCCAGGGCCGATGACGCTGGCGGGACTGGCAGTTACGGGCGGCGCTGATCGTTTTCGAGGGAGCGACGGGCTCTTGTCAGGAGAGGCGGTGTCGGGGTTGTCGGCGACGGTGTATCCAGGCGCGTAGCGTACCGATGAGGTTGGGGCGCTGGTAGAACACGACCGGGCCCGGGTGGGGGGTCGGCGGTGCCGGCGGCTGGGTCAGGAGTTGGTCGCGGGCGGCGAGGAGGTCGGCGACGTCGCTGGCAGGGTCGGCTCGGCCCGAGCCGGCCACATCGGGGTGCACGGCCCGCAGACGTAGGGCGAACGCGGCCCGGATGGTGGCGGCGTCGGCGTCGGGGGGCACTCCGAGTCGGGCGGCAGGATCCATGACCCGCCCTCATGCCATCACCGACGAGAGCTGTGATGACGGGATGCGGCTCGTCTCCGGGGCGGCGGTTGGGCGGCCGGGTGGTCGCGGCAGGAGGGGGAGGGGGGCCGGTCCCGAAAAGTTTTCGGTTTCTGCGCGATTATCGGCGTGGGCGAGTGTCCAACAGTGGGTAAGGCCTAAGTAGTCGATACCAGTTGGTGTCGATGCGGCCGGTCGGTGGATCAAAGGGAGTGTCAGTGTCTCGTGCCCAGTACGCGTTCCTCGTCGGGGTGTTGCTGGTGTGGTTGGCCTGGGCGGCGGGCTGGGTGGTCTTCCCGGCCATCGCCGCCGGCCTGATCGGCTGGGGCGCGGTCCGGGTCCTCGAAGGCGACGTGGACCTGGGCGAGATCAGCGAACGGTTCCGGTCCACCTCCAGCCGACCCCCGCGCCACCCCTGACCGCGCCAAAGGGAGCGTCGCCGCTCCTCGTTTCTGTTTTGACCCTCGGCTATATCCCTTCCCAAGGAGGAACCTTCACATGCCCGAAAACCCGACCCCTACTGCGACCCCCTCCGAAACCGCCACCCCCGTTCCTGCTGGCCGGCCCGACGCCCCCGCCGATCAGGCGCCGGCGCGCAGTGCCGACCGGTCGTCGTCGCGCAGTCTGGAGCGCTCCGGGGGCGGCGGGGCCGCCCTGAAGAGCGAGCATGGGACGACGTCGATCTCGTCGTCGGTGGTGGCGAAGATCGCGGCCATGTCGACTCAGGAGATCCCGGGCGTCCAGGCCATGGGCAAATCCATGTCCCGGGCGTTCGGGGCCATCCGATCCAAGGTGCCTGGGGCGTCGCCCGCCACGGCCCAGGGGGTGTCGGTCGAGGTGGGCGAACGCCAAGCGGCGATCGATATCGACATCGTCTGCTATTACGGCCAGTCGATCGTGGAGACCGCGGACGCCATCCGCCAGAACGTGATCGAGCGGATCGAGGGCATGACCAGCCTCGAGGTGGTCGAGGTCAACATCAGCGTGGACGATCTCTACATCGAGTCCGACGGCGACGAGCACGGTTCCCGGGTCGAGTGACCGACATCCCCCCGCTCCCCCAGACCGTCCCCGCCACCTCAGCGCCGGTCGACCCGGGCCGGCGGGGCCGTCTGGCGTTGGCGGTCGCCGCCGCCGTGGACACCGTCGTCGGGGTGCGCCGCACGGGCGGACCGGGGGTCGAGGTGGCCACCCAGTATCCCGGCGGTCGGGTGGTAGGGGTCCGGCTCGGCCCGGACGAGGTGACCGTGCACGTCATCGCCGAACGCCTCCCCCTCGAGACCGTCGCCGACGCGGTGCACGCCGCGGTGGGCGCCACCCTGGCCGGTCTCGGTGACCGTCGGGCGGTGGCGGTCAGCATCGACGACCTGGACGTGTCGTCGATGCCAGGCGGCCAGGCCCGCTGATGCGGGTCTTCAACCGTCTGCTGGTCCTGGCGTTGGGCGTGGCCATCGCCGCGGCCGGCTTGGTGGTGATCGTCGAAGCGATCTGGACGTGGACGAACTCGGGGTTCGTGTGGATCCCCGGACGGGAATGGCTGCACTCGTTCAAGACCACCCCGTGGTCGGAGCCGATCGTGATCGCCGTCAGCATCGCGGTGGCCGCGGCCGGGTTTGTGTTGGTGGTGGCGGAGATACGCCCCCAACGTAAACGGCACGCCCCGTTTTCGACCGACCAGGGAGACTGGTTGCTGCTGCGCCGGTCCACCGAGACGCACCTGCAGCGCCGCCTGGCCAGCCAGGTACCGGTCAGCCCGATCAAGGTCAGACTCAAACCTCGGGCCCTGCGCTGGCGGCTCAAGGTCACCGCCCGGGCCGCCTCGACCACCAAGCCGGCGTTGGTTGACGCCGCCCAAGTCGAACTCGGCCGCCTCCACGCCCCCTCCGCGTCGAAGGTCGACGTGACCACCACCGGAGCCAAGAAAATGTCATGAGTGACCGGCGAAACCGAATCATCCTGACCGTCATCGGATTGCTCCTAATGGTCGGCGGCGGCCTGGCCGCCTGCTTGGGCGCCGGAGTGTTCGGCACCGCCCGTTCCGACCAGGACATTTTCGACGCCACTGTGATCCGCTGGTGGGACGAGGGCGGCTGGAAGTCGTTCGCGGTGGTCACCGCCATCGGCGTCGTCGCGGTGGTCCTGGGCGCCGTCCTGGCCTTGAGCCAAATCCACCGAGACGACGGCCGCCAGCGGACCCCTACCGTCACCTTCCCCCCCACCGAAGGTGTCCGGGGGGAAACCACCCTGCACTCCCCGGCGTTAAGTCACCATCTCGAAACCGACCTGACGGCCATCCCCGACGTGCACGACGCCAGGGTCGGCCTGTTCGGCCGTTACCCCACCATCGAGATGCGCGCCGTGCTCGCCGTCGGCGACAACATCGACCTCGAACAACTCCCGACCCAAGTCGACGCCGTCCTGGCCCGCATGCAAACCACCATCGGAACCCGACCCGACCCGGTCCAGATCACCATCCGATTCAAAGCCGCCGACCGCCAACGCCAACTCGCCTAGTTGGGTGGTGATGCCCAAATGGGCACCACAGCGAAGCCGGACCTGAACGCGGGCTTCGCCGAACCTTCCCGGCAGGCGTCAGGCCGGGCGTGATAAGGCTTCATAAGCTGACGAAGCGCCCTAGGTGCCAACACATACTGGGCCAGCCGCAGTCACCGCGCTCGTCTCGGCGGGCGCTCGCCGCAGCTGGGCGACACACCACATCGGCAGTCGCACCTCCACGGCGGCCCGGCCGCCGACCCGATGACATACGACCATTCGCTGGCCTCTGAGCCACCGGCCCGATGGTCACTTCGACGCCACTCCGACTTGTCTTCGGCCAGCCGCCGGCGGAGGTTATGACCTCGGGAAGCAGACGCTTCGCCGAGATCCGCCCCGACGTCTTGGCCACCCGGGCCGTGACCACACCGACCACCCCGTCGTAGTACCAGGCTGCCCCGAACGCTCCGGCGGCCAGTGAAGGGCTGGCGGCCCCGAGCGGCCTACCCGTTCGAAAGCTGGACTCCCGAGAAGATGCTGCATCTGCACGACCAGAAGCTCTAGCACTTCGAAAAGGGCTGGCGGCGACGGTGGCCTGCGCGGTCTTCTCCCCGCTGTTAGACCATTTCCGCGTGGGCCCGGCGCTGCACCCGCCGCCGCTGCTGGCCGCACCAGGCCAAGCCTCGCGTCTCCTCGACATCACACCGGACCCACTATTCCGAGCTGCGACCAGCCCGGGCCCGAGCGCGACCAGGATCGAGATGCCCCCCGACGGGGTCCGGGTGCACTACACCGACAGTCTGGTCGAGCGACGCGACGAGCCGCTCGACCAGGGTTTCGAAGGTCTCCGGTGGGTGGTGACGCCCGCCGCCCCAGAAGTGGTCTGCCGGCTGCCTTCATCGCCGACTGGTCGCCCCCAGACGACGTCGCTCTGTTCGCCCGCAACGTTCGCCGACTGAGCACACCGCCGGACGATGACGTTCTCCCTCGGTCGATCGCACCGCGGCTCGCCACCACCATGTACGGACTGGGCTCAGGGATACCGCCGGCTCACACCTCGGCGTAGCAGCCTTCGTCACCGAACCGGGTTGCGCGAGACTCACGCCTCGGGTCGCTTGACTTGGAGTGCGGGGTCCTATCTCGCCTTCGTGCTTATCGGATCTGGGGGTGAGCTGGGGCACCGTCTGATTGACGCTCGGCCGGGCTGATCGATGGTGCTGCCCCTTCGTGCGGTAGGCGGCCTATGGGCTACTTGAGGCCACTGACCGCTTTGGCGATGACGAGCAAGGAGACAATGAGTGCAGAGATGGCCTGGATGCTCATAAGTAGCTTGGCCCGGCTGGATAACGGCATGGTGTCGGTGGGGCTGAACGCCGAGCTGTTGGTAACCGACACATAGAGGTAGTCGACGAAAACCGGTGCCCAGTCAACCTGGGCCGAGGACGAGGCGGCCACTTCGTCAATCGCGTCGCCGTCTTCGTCCTGGGAGAACCGGAAGTCGGCAGGGGAAAGCTCGGCCCGAGCCAGCTTGGCGCGTTGGACCGGGCCGCCTCGGTCGAGTTCCCAGTAGGTGAGACCGAACACGATGATGTTCGTGAGCCAGATCTGCAGTGCAGCCAGAAGGAGTTTGCGACTGTCGTTGGCGCCACCTCCGACGAGGGCATGAATCAGCAGAACGAGCGAGACGAGGTTGGCGATCCCGATGACGCCGACCAACAAGAGGGACAGCAGCCGCGACCAGGGCGTCTGGCGGGTAAGCCGACGCGGGTTGAACGCCAAGACCGGGACAAGAAGCACCAGTTCGAGGCTAGGTACGATGAACCGGCTGCCCAAGGAAAGGTCGCTCGGCAGCGCCGCATAGAGCGCCACTCCGACCAGGATCCCGAGTGCAGCCGGGAGCCGATGTTCGTAATTCCGGCCTTGGCGTGGCCCGCCGAGCACCCTTCAATCTCCTGACTGATCGCCCGCCGGCTCCGGCCAGCCCCGGCCGGAGTAGCGAGGGGCCTAAAAGGCGAGTTCCGAAGACAGCACCCAACTGACGGCTTCGAGCAGGATCATTATGATGAGCGCATATGGCTCCGTCCTTTGGGCAGAGCCCGTGGCTGGTGTCGCGACGCGAACGGCGCTCTCTTTGATCTGGGCAAAAAACGCCTGTTCACCGGTAGGCACACCAATCGGACCGTACATATTATGAACTCTCCGGCATGAACCCGCCGACGTTCAGACGATTGTCTTTAGGACCGCCTTGCCGGTCTTGCTGCCCGGAGACCTCAGTCGGGACGAGTCATGCTGGACCGGCCGGGCTCAGGCTGCCACTACCTGCGGACGAGGCCTCCGATCTGGCCGGCTTGGCGGCCTGGTGCGAGAGGCATGAACATCGAGTGTCGCGGCGACGACAACTCCCAGACGGCGGCCGAAGCCATCAGTAATAGTGGCGCCTGCCACCAACGGCGCGCCCTGTCGCTCCCAGCAATTCGAAGATCAACCCAACGACGAGAACAATGATCCCGATGGTCCAGAGGATTGGTATCGCTAAGATAAAGCCCAATATCAACAAAACGATGCCGGGTATAATCATCATTCTCCTTTGAGCCGACACTTCCATGTATCCTGGTCTTATCCCATTGTCCCTAGTCTTACCCGGTTGTGATGGCCGCTAACCCGGCGTGCCGCCCGGAGGCACGGTCAAACGACTCGCGTCGTGTGGCTTCGCCCAGCCCGTGACGATATGTGCAGTGGCTCCCATGAGCTGCAACGGCAGGCTTGCAGTGATCTCAGTTCAGCGGGCGGGTCGTGACTCGGGATCGCGCTTGCTCCTTGACTTACCGACTTCGCAGCCGATTTTGGCGTTCGAGGAGTACGGCCCATGCTGAGTGACAGCCTTGACACTGGTCTCCCTACTCGATTTCGCCTTGGGCCGTCCTGGCTTGCTCGACGTTGGCTCGCCGGATCGCTTCTGGTGTCAGAGCGGACTATCGAACCGAGCCGGTTGACGGGAAATGCCGCGACACCTCCCTTACCGCTTTTCTTGGCGTCGAAGACCACCGTCTGGTCGGCAAGTTCGAAGTGCGCTGTTCGGATTCGCTCCTTGTGACCGATCGAAGTGGTGACCGTAGAAGTGCTTGGTTGGAGGGTTCATGTCCTTCTCCTTGTCCTAGCGGTTTTCACCGGACCCTCCAAGGGCTACGGCGACGGTTGTCGTCCCGGACTGCCACCGCTGCTTATACCCAGGGGTTGGCTCGTTCAGTCCGTCCTTACCGTGAGGCAGTCCGTCGGTACGAGTCCCGGCTCCGTGCGACAACGGGGGATCGAAATCGCCAAGCCGACGAACTGGGGCCACCGGCGAGAGAGTCGCCAACCGTGGCTGCGAGGCTGCGTGGCCGTGGGGCGCGACTGAACCTGCCAGGTGCGCGCACCGCGTGCTCCTGGCGGCGGGGCCACCTGCATGACCGCTGCTACGACGGGATCAGACACGAACGATTCTCGGATCCCATCCCCTCGACTGCGCTCGGTGTCAACACAAGACTCCTCCGGGACAGTCCGACGTCACCGGGGTCTGAAGCACGCTGTGCTGCTGGAACCGCACGAGATAATGCGTCGAGCTGCACGGGCGCAGTCCAACCCGGGGACGAAAGTACCCCCCGGCCGGGTGCGATCGTCGTGCTGAGCCAGCCGGACCGCCGGCCGGGATGTTCACTGCTGGATGACCGTACGGGGACCCTCTCGCCACGCCAGCCGAGTAGCGGCGAATCGCCTGCGATCTCGCGCCGGGGTAGCTTCGAGTCAGGGAACATGCATGACGGCTAGACCTGGTACGCCTCGACGACGGCCGGCGGAGCAAAAAACGGAGCTATCTCGGATAGCCGCGTCCTCCGTGGGTGGCCCTGTCACCCTCGGAAGTCTTCTCGTGGGCTAGGCACGCTCCCGACGACGCGTGAACATTGGTCATGGTAGAGCCCAACCGCCCGCACGTCGGGTTCGGACCCGAAATCCGAGACAAGGAGCTACAGCGACGGACGAACATCGTGGACTCACCAGCTCCACCGTGGCGGCGTTCCGCGCACCTCGAGCCGGTGGCCGAGGGACATGGCGCTCACAGCGAGGGTGGCCCGAACCGGGCGCTAACGGGGTCCGGATCGCATGCCACGCAGGGATACGGGTATGAGCATACTGAACCCGCGAGAAGGAGGCCGACAATGTGCCACCGGGCCGTGGCACGCCTACCGTGCACTGCAATGTCCGCCCGAGCAAGTCGGACGTTCGTGACCAGACAACTCGTCGCCTGGGGGGTCAACGCCGACGACAGCGCCGCCGGTCGCTTCGACGACATCACCCTCGTCATCAGCGAGCTGGCCGGAAACGCCGCGAAGTTCTGCACCCAGGAGATCGAAATCTCCCTGGTCGCCCACCGAGACCACGTCGAAGTCGCCGTGACCGACGACAACCCTCACCCTGCCCGCCTCCAGCACCCCGACCCGGACACGCCCGGCGGACGCGGGCTTCTCCTTGTCGACGCCCTCGCCGAACAATGGGGTCAGCACTGCCCGGACCACGGCAAGACCGTCTGGGCCCGCCTGGCACTTCCCCCCGGATCGGTCCTCGCTCAAGGCTGTACCCTCCCGCTTCCTGAATGCGGCCGGTAACCGAACCCGCCGCGACGATGAACCGTCGGGACCTCCACACCTGCACATTGGCGATCCCCGCCGTTTGTCGCCAACAACAACGTTACATATTTGGCGGTCGTCTCTAAGGGCTCACGACGCGATCATCTCGGTGAGACACCCGGCGGACTCCCCCAACGCTGCCTCGTCGCCCTCGCGACTCACTCGACGACCGCGGCGGAGGGCGCTGGTTCGTGGAATGTTGGGGAGCCGCGCCCCTTTCCGATCTCGGGCTACGTCGCCCCGTCACGACAGGACGCCCCCATCGAGCCAGCTCGTTCGCTCCCCATGACCACCAGCACGGCCGTGGGCAGGAACGGCGCTTCGAGGTCACTGTCACGGGGTACGTCCTTAGCGACGACAGACCCACACAGGAGGAACATGATGGCAGACGGTAAGGAGCAGACGGGGGTCGCGGGATCGGGGCCTCTCTAGGAGCACGGCGAGGCCGGCCAGAAAGCGGCCGAGGAGCTCGTCAACGTCCCGGGGTCGGATGACAAGAGCGCGAGCTCGGGAAGCACGACGGGCGACGAGCAGGCGACGAGCAACCGCGAAGTAGACCCGCCGGCGTGACGGACGAGCTTCGACCCGGCGTCCTCTTCGATGTCGATGGGACCCTTGTCGATAGCAACTCATCATACCTTGGCCTGGTCATGTGCGCTAGGCGACGCAGGCGAGTGGGCTCCGATGAACGCAATCCACCGTTTGATCGGCATGGGCGGCGACCAGCTCGTTCCCGAGCTGCTCGGTCATGACAACCCCAAAGCCAGCGCGGCTCGGGCGGTCCAGTACCGGAAGCTAATCGGGGACGTCCGAGCTTTCCCTGGGGCGGTGCAACTCCTCCGCGCACTTCACGGTGGCGGCGTCGCCGTGGTGTTGGCCACTTCATCCCCCGCCGAGGAGCTTCAGGTCCTACGCGAGGTGTTGGACGCCGATGACGCCATCGACGGGCAGACCACCGCTGACGACGTCGAGGAATCGAAGCCGGCACCCGAGGTCTTCTTGAACGCCATGCGAACGTTCTCGATCGATCCGAGCCGGACGGTAGCGGTCGGTGACAGCGTCTGGGATGTTCAAGCGGCCCGAGCCGCAGGGATCGGCTGTGTCACCGTAGAAACCGGCGGCTTCAGCCAGCACGAACTCGGCGAGGCAGGGGCACTTCGCGTCTACCGCGATGTCGAGGAAATACTCGACCAGTTCATCCTCAGCCCGCTCCAACTCCTCTGTGCAAATCGGTAAGCGAAGGGCGGCAGGGCACGGCGATCGCCTTCGTCGGCGGGCGTACGAACAGCGATGCGACACTGAGCCGGAGCCACCAGGCTCGTCTCACCCTCCCGTTGAGCAGGCGAAGGTGTGGGTCCCTTAACCCCTTTAGTCCTTTGGGTGACCAACAGGGGTACATGGTCTGGATCTGGGAGTGGCGCGGCGTCCTCGACTCGCAAGCGAAGGAGAATCCCACCGTGGACGAGAGCCAAGGCCGCTTGGCTGACCGCGTGGTCGGCAACGCCAAAGAGTGGGCGGCCCTGCGATCGGCAACGACGATCTCCGCCAGGAAGGTCAAACTCCACCACGCCAAAGCCGAGGCCGCCGAATCCGAGGAGCTAGCTAGCTACCCACAGGCAGGCGGAGGCGGTGGCCGCCCGCCGAGAGCAGATCGAGATGGAGCGCGCCCCCATGCCCGCCGACGAGACCTCGGAGCGGCCGACGCCACGGGAAGCGGGCCGAGCAGCAGGCGAGGGTTAAGGTCGAGCAGGAGCACGCCGAAAGCACCAGGCCGCCATCGAAGCCGAAGCCGAACACCTAGAGCATGGCCGGTCGGGGCAGATCGTGGGCAGTGCCGACCTGCTCTGACGTCGAATGGTATCACGGTGTCCTCCGATGTCATAGGATCGCCCGGCGAACCGCCGGTGTCAACGTGCGAGACCCAAGGGGGTCATTTCCGAGGTATCGGCAGTTCGCTCTGAGCGCCGGCTGGCCGGGCGAGTCTTCGCCAAGCCTAAACAGAAGGAAAATGGCTCTTGGCGCCGGCCGACGGACCGACTCTCCTATTTCATTTTCGGGATGACCGGGAGCCTGCGGTGCGCTCCGCTGGGGATCCAATCGATCGATTTGACCCGATTGTCTTGGAGTCCCACGGCGCCCGGCCCGCCCACGTGACCACCGCAAGCTTCGACGCCCTATGGTTGGTCGAGGAGAAGGAGATCGGCGATCTTATCGGCGCCCGGGGACCCGATGCAATGGGCCTGACCCGACAGACCTGGCGGACCGCCCGAGCCTTCGACAGGGCAGCACCAAGGTCGCGGTGATGGACAGCACTTTGTCGCCGGTCTCGGCAACGTGCCTTCGGCGGGGTTCTCTGGCGGGCGCGGATCCATCCGGGGGCGCCGGTTAAGCGACTCGAGATCGGCGAGATGCGAGAAATCGATCGCTAACTCCAATGGGTTCTCAGCGCCTCTGTGGTCGCATTCTGAGTCGTCGCGTAGTCTGAGGCTCTCGACGTTTCGGTCCTCGACCACGCTGCCTCGGTGTCACAGCGGGTTACAAACCAGCCGCCTGGGTGGCCGCAACTCCCGATGGTGCCTGGGTGCCAGCGTTTGAGAGGGGACGGCGAGCGCCGCGGGGCCTGAGTTTACCGATTGTCCCGCCCGGTAAGAATGAGTATTACATCAACGAGGGGAATGACCTTCATGGCGGGGCCAGGAGCAGGTGACGTCGACGACCAGCGCATCAGAGGCGACGGTGAGCTTGCCTGGCCGAGCCGGGCAGATTACGCGGATCCACCGGATCTGCAATTCGGGATGGACGCCTGCGACAAGAGGGACGTTTGAACGAGACGCTGGCCAAAGGCGAGCCGGTCCCTCCGGACGAGCCTTCCGAGGCCTGGCCTCGTCCCGGAGCGAAGGCTCTGCCGCCGATGACTAGCGCGGCCGGAGACAGACAGAGGAGACGGCATGTCAGACGCTGACGACCAAATGGGTGGGACTGGTGGCGGTACTGGCATGCCGCCCGAGAAGGTGGTTCCCGGTCGGGACAACGCGGCCCCCGGCGAAGCCGATGATTCGGCGCTCGATCCTGAGAGAGAAGGACAGGATCCGGCCGACGACAAAGAGACCGAAGATTCAGAGGCGTCCTTTCCAGCCAGCGACCCTCCAGGAAACTACTAGGATTGGTGTTGTCCGCGTTTGCGGCGCACCGGCGAACTCGAGCAGCGCTCGTCCCGGCAGGTCGCTCTCGCCTCGACGCACCGACACACCCCTATCAAGGAGAGGGAGGTAGCGTGACGTAGTACGCCGTCGAAGTGCTCGCCGGCGAGCACGCCGAACTCCAAACGCTATTCGAACGCGTCAGCAGCCCTGATGAAGACAGTCCCGCGGTTCTGAAGCAACTCCTCTTGACTCTGTCGGCTCACGTGTCGATGGAAAAGCAACTCCTTCGTCCCGGCTCAAAGAACGGATCAACGACGGAGCTGACCTGGCCGCACGACTGACCAAATTACCACGACGCGGTGGACCGGGTCGTGGTCTTGCTCGACCGCAGGAAGGTCAACTCACCGGATGTTCCCGACCTGGTTACGGAGCTGTAGAACTGACCGAAGGTCACGTAGCTCACACCGCGGCCGCTCTGATCACGGCGCTCGGGGCCGGAATCACGCGGGAGGAGCTGACCGACCTCGGGGCCACAATGGTGTCTGACGAACGGCAGCTCCTCACTCATCCACACCCCCATCTGCCCGACAGCAGGCCCTATCGCCAAGGCCAGCCGATGGGCCGCTTCGCTCGTCGACCGCAGTCGAGACCGGTCCGCCGACACGAACCGCGCGGCCACCTTTCCGGGCTCGACGGAGAGTCCGGCCACCCACCAGCCCGGTCCGGGCGGGTCGTAGGACGGCACCACAGTCACATCGAGGGTGCAACAGATCTGAACGGCGTCGTCAACGGCGATGGCGGCCGGCTTGTGGCAGCCGAGCGAACCCAGCGAGGCGTGCAGCAGCGAGCGCGGCGCGGGCGGCGTTGGCGCCGCAGGATCCGTGCACTCCACCGCCGGGATGCGCGGACGCCGACGCCAGATACAGCCCGCCGACGAACGTGCCAGGGCGACCGGTACCGGGGGTCGGGCGAAATAGCAGCTGTTGATGCAGCTCCGACGTACCGCCATTGATGGCGCCCCCGTCGAGGTTGGCGTCGGCAGCCGGCAGGGTGCCGGGAGTGAACACGTGCCTGGCCGTAATCAGACGGCGGAAGCCGGGGGCGCGCTCTTCCATCCTCGCCTCTATGCGCTCGACCATGGCCGCCTCATCGTCACGGTCCCAGCGTCCCGACATCTCCCCGGCGGCGTCACGGTCGATGCGCCGGGGCACGTGTGTGTAGGCCCAGGCGGTCTCGGCTCCGGGCGGCTGGCGGGTGGTGTCGGTCATGCTTTGCTGGCCGACGAGCAGGAAAGGCTTGGCCGGAACGGTGCGGGTGGCCAGGTCGGCCGCCCAGCGGCTCAACTCATTGAGATCGTCAGCGACGTGGACGGTGCCCGCCTGCCGGGCGTCAGGCGCCGACCACGGGATCGGAGCCGAGAGCGCCCAGTCCACCTTGACGGTGCCGGCATCCCATTGGAACCGGCCGAGGTCGCGGGCCAGCCTGGAAGGCAACTCCACATCCGCGAGCAACTCGGTATAGAGATCGGGGGCGGAGACGTCGGCAAGTACCGCCCGGGCGGCTTCGATCTCCTCGCCGCCGGCCGTGCGGACCCCGGTGGCCCGACCGTCGCGAACGATGACCCGGACGACTGGGGTGTCGCAACGGATCTGTCCGCCGGCGGCCTCCATCCGTCGTACCAAGGACGCGGTCAGCTGGCCCGAACCGCCTTGGGGGACAGGGAACCCGACATGCTGGGCCAAGCCGCACAACAACCAGCCGAACAGTCCACTTCCAGCCGCCTCAGGGCTCAGATCTGTGTGCAACGCGTTCCCGGCTAGCAGGAGCGGTCCCCCCTCCCCGCCAAAGTGTTCCTCCGCTAACCGTCGGGCCGGGATGACCCCGAGCCGGGCCAGATCGAGCGCGCCGCGCCAGCGAAGCCGACGGGCCAAACGAAGGGCTGGCCGTACCGGGGGAAACGGGCTCAACAACGCATCAACGAAGTCCTGTCCGTAGGAGCGGTAGGGATCCATAAGCGTGCGCCAGCCCGCGCCGTCGCCGCCCTGGTAGGCGTCCAAGCTGGCAGTAGTCCGCTCAACGTCGGAAGCGATCACCGCGCATCTGCCATCAGGTGTGGGATGCGCCAACGCGAGAGGCGCCCGACGCCACCGCAACCCGTACTCCTCCAGGTTGAGCCGGGCGATCACCGGTGACGCCGCCGCCAGAGGATAGAACGCCGAGAAGAGATCGTGGCGGAACCCGGGCAGCGTCAGCTCCCCGCTGCGTACGGCGCCGCCCGGCGAACCTTTCGCTTCGACGACGAGGACCTGCCAGCCGGCATCCACCAGCAAGTTGGCGGCCACCAACCCGTTCGGACCGGAACCGATCACTACGGCGTCATAGCCCATCACGCCACCCCGCCCATCAACGCACAACCCCCAATCCACGACCCCTGATGACCATGTCGAGACACGACGCATCGATCCGGCCCCCGCTGGCGGCCCTCGAGTGGCATTTGATGTCCGTGATCACCGAGAGTAGACCCCGCGTTGTCGTCGCAACCCTGCGCACCTGGTTCGTACCCAACTGAAACCGCGTCCAAGCAGGGTCACCGAACACCCGTCGGCGGACCACAGGAGACATGCGGTTGCCGGCATCGGGTAGAACCAGGCAGCCCGCCAGCTGCAGAGCTGCCAAGGATGCGGACCCGAGAGCGTTGGAGGACCGGATGGCCGTCGTGGAACGTCAGATCGCTGCATCACCGCAAGACGTCTTCGCCGTGCTGGCCAATGGCTGGTACTACTCCGGCTGGGTGGTCGGCACTTCGCACATGCGAGCCGTCGAGGCGTCGTGGCCAGCAGCCGGCAGCCGGTTGTTCCATGCCAGCGGAGTGTGGCCAGCAGTCCTCCGAGACGAGACTCAGGTCGAAGCGGTCTCCGCGCCGACCTCCTAGTGATGACCGCGCGTGGGCGACCATTCGGCCAAGCACGGGTCGAACTCACCTTGACCTCCTCCGATGGTGGAACCCTCGCGCGCCTTAGCGAAGCCCCCGTCAGCGGTCCAGGAAGATGGATCCGAAACCCAGTTAACGAACGGTTGCTGGTGCGCCGAAACGTCGAATCCCTGGCTCGACTGGCGGCGATAGCCGAGCAACGCACCCAGCCTTAACTCACAAAGTTCGCGAGCTCGCGCGCTTACCGATCAGCCGAGGTTCATGCTGACGGGCGGCATTCGCATGAGTAGTGTTCGCCCGGCCGAACTCCTATTGTCTCGGTGGCTTCGACTCCCTCGGAGTCGCCGCCCCTAGGGAGCGACGGCGGTTCGTGCCGTAGTCAACCGGTTCAGATTGCGGAGGTAACTGGAAAAGCCGTATGGGGCGCGCCCGTCGGTCCGGCTGCTAGTCAGGACGGGGATTGCCGCAGTGCGTTTGACTCTTGCTCCAGCGTGGACGGCTCGATTGGCGAGATCGACGTCTTCACCGGTGGCAAGCGGTTGCCAGCCGCCGATGGTGAGGTAGGTGCTGGCGCGAATGCCGAGATTCGCTCCGTGGACGTGGGAGTGCCCGTCGCGAAGGTGGTGGCGGCTGAACCAGGCCTGCCGTACTGCGAGTGGAAGTCCGTGGCCCGGCCGGACGGTGCCGAGGATGAGGTCGACGTCTTGGTCGGCGTCGGCGATCATCTGGGCGAGCCAGTCAGCAGGAACCCGGGAGTCGGCGTCGGTATTGGCGAGCCACATCGTGCGGGGATCGTCGGCGTGGTCGAGAACGTGATCTGCGCCCAGGCGGCGGGCTGCGCCGACGTTTCGCGCCCTACTGGTCATGGCGAGCACGCCCTGGTGACGGGCGACAATTCTGGCGGTGGCGTCGTGACAATCGTCGAGAACGACGATCACCTCAACGTGAATCCTTCGTCCGGCGGCGCTGGCCGTAAGGTGCAGGCGAGCTTCGTTGATCGCCTCCAGACTGCTGGCGATGTGGTCTTCTTCGTCGGCGGCTGGGACGATAACCGCGACATCACTGATCATGCGGGTGCCTTCCTGCCCCGACGCGCCAAGAGCGTGTTCCTCCTACCGCGGCGGGAGTTCATGACGTCGAGAACGGGGGACGAGTAGCGCGCTTTCACGAAGGTCGCTCGTCACCGGATCGTGGGTGTCGTCAGTCCGAGCGCACGAAATGGCCGACGGGTGGCGCCGATCTGCACCACCCGCCGACCGATGGTCGCGGGCTGCTGGCTCAGCGTCGGGCTCGGCGCCCTGCGGATTGTTCGGTCATGGCGCCGTTGGTCGAAAGCGTCCCGTCTGTGCTTTCGAGGTGAGCGCGCACGAACCAGTGGAACTGTTCTAGTTGAGCCGACTGGGCGATGAGGATGTCCTGGGTGACGGGGTCGGGGTCGTCGGTCTTCTCGATCGCTTGGCGGTGGGTCTCGATAATCCCTTTGTGGACGACGTCCAAGGCGCCGAGGTGCGCGATGGCATCGGCGCGTCCGATCGAGTAGTCATCCCGGCTCGTTGGGCGAAGAGCGCTCCGGGGGTCCCAACGGGGACCCGCCGAGGGTGGCGATGCGCTCTGCGGTGGTGTCGACCATGAGCGCATCGCGTCAACTTGAGGGTCGAGCATGGTGTGCACCGCAATGAACTGGGGACCTACGACATTCCAATGGACGTGCTTGAGCGTCAGAGCAAGGTCGTTTAGGGCATTGAGCCGATCCTGCAGGAGGCCGATGACGGGCTCGGCGTCGCTGGCTTCCATACCGGGGACGGTGTAGGCGACCGATGATGATGTTGGCTTGGGTGGCATGTATATATCTCTGTGTCATGGGCGTGTGGGCGTCTGAGGACGGAGATGGGGTCCCGGAAGACCGACGATGCGCTGCTCCGAGCGTCACCGCAAGGCTCTGCTGGGACGTCTCAGTCGGAGGCAGGCGGCACCTGCGAGGTCATTACGAGGGGGCGCGGTCCCAGGCTCGGTGCAGGCCGACGGCGGCGATCAGCTCGTCAGTGAAGGATTTCGCCGCAGATTTGCCGGTTACGACGCCCGGTCCGTCAGCCTCGATGTTCGTCGCTTCGAGGATGGCGGTGCCGCTTCCCCACGCCCCGACCGGTTTGCAGTGTCGGTAGGCTTCTTGCAGGAGGAGCACCAGTTTGATGTCGCCGGTCGGCACGGTGCCGTCCGCGATGACGAAGGCGTCGAATTCGATCGAGCGTACGGTGAGCAGGGTCCGCTCGACTATGTCGCTGTTGGTGCCGTCGGTCAGCACACCGCCGACGGGCGCGATGACGTGCAACGCGGCGCCTTGCTTCTCGACCGCCTGGCGCAGCTTGGCGATGCCGGCCAGGTCCGAAGCGGGGTCGGCGATCACACCGATCTGGCGGCCGGCGATCGGGCCCGGCTCGAGCACGATCTGGGACAACACCGGAGAAATGATGACATCCTCGGCGGGGGCACCGGTCGGGGCGGTCAGGCCGAGCCCGGCCGCCACCTGGGCGCACAGGTCGGCGTCGACATTGGCCAACGCTTCCAACTGGCGCTCCTTTATCGCCTGCTGGTAGCACTTGCCCAGCTCGAAGGTGAACGCCTCCACCAGGTGACCTTGCTCGATGGGTGTCAGGCTGCGGTAGAACTGCGTGGACTGGCTGAAATGGTCGTCAAACGACAACGGCTGGGCCCGCACCACGGTCCCCTCGATCGGACGCGGGGACTGCACGTACCCGCCGTCCTCGGCCAGGGCCGGCAGTGGCTCGCCGCCATCGACGCTGTTGCGCCGATAGGGGGCCAACCCGGCGTGGATGGCGGTCTGATGCATGCCGTCGTGGAGCATGTCGTTTACCGGGCAGTGCGGACGGTTGATCGGCAACTGCGCGAAGTTCGGGCCCCCCAACCTGGTCAGCTGGGTGTCGAGATAGGAGAAGAGCCGGGCTTGCATCAACGGGTCGTTGGTCACCTCGATACCGGGCACCAGATGGCCGGTGTGGAACGCCACTTGCTCGGTCTCCGCGAAATAGTTCGTCGGGTTTCGGTTCAGAGTGAGCTTGCCGACTAGTTGCACCGGTGCCAGCTCTTCGGGGACGAGCTTGGTCGGGTCGAGCAGATCGATCCCCTCGAAACTGTCCGTGCCGTCATCGGGCATCACCTGGATGCCGAGCTCGTACTCGAAGAACGCGCCGGCCTTGATACCGTCGGCCAGGTCTCGGCGGTGGAAGTCCGGGTCGACCCCGGCCGCGATCTGCGCCTCCTCCCACACCAGCGAATGCACTCCGGCCACGGGCTTCCAGTGGAACTTCACCAGGCTGGTCTCGTTCTCGGCGTTCACCAGCCGGAAGGTGTGGACCCCGAATCCCTCCATGGTCCGGAACGAGCGCGGGATGCCTCGGTCGCTCATGTTCCACATCACATGATGGGTAGCCTCGGTATGCAGCGACACGAAGTCCCAGAATGTGTCGTGCGCCGATTGGGCCTGGGGGATCTCCACATCGGCGTGCGGCTTGACGGCGTGGATGACGTCGGGGAACTTGATGCCATCCTGGATGAAGAACACCGGCATGTTGTTGCCGACCAAGTCGAAGACCCCCTCGTCGGTGTAGAACTTCACCGCGAACCCGCGAGTGTCGCGAACGGTGTCGGCCGACCCACGCGATCCGACCACTGTCGAGAACCGGACGAACACCTCGGTCTGCTGACCCTTCCCGGCTAGGAAGCCGGCCTTGGTGACGGACGACGCCGTGCCGTACGACTCGAACACCCCGTGAGCGGCCGCGCCACGAGCGTGCACGACCCGCTCCGGTATACGCTCATGGTCGAAGTGGGTGATCTTCTCCCGCAGATGGAAATCCTCCAGCAGCGTCGGCCCCCGCTCGCCGGCCTTGAGAGAATGATCAGTATCGGGGAGACGCAAGCCCTGGGCCGTGGTCAGATACTGGCCGGATTGAACTCCGGTGTCTAACCCGCCCGGCTCGTCCTCGGGAACTCCGGTCGGGCTCCGACGCGACGGAGCGGACTGATCTGGGCGGCGTGACGGCATCGCAACTCCCTACTAGGCAGACTGGAGGCGATGGTCTTCACCTGTGCAAGTATCCTACCCGCAAAGGAATCCACTTAAACCGAAATCTCTATTGAGATGCGCCTGGCTGCAGTTGAGGCACGTGGCTCGGCCCTACGACAACTCGCCGCTGTCGACAAGATGCTGAGCGATGACCACCAACTTTTGGTTGGTCTCCTGCGAGGACTTCGACAGCAACCCGAAGGCCACGTCCGGGGTGATGCGATGCCGCTCGACCAAAATACCCTTGGCCACGCCGATGATGTCGCGGTTGGCGGCAGCAACCCGCAGTTGGTCCGTGCGTTGCGCGTCGGCCAATGCCAGGGCTGCGTGCGTCGCGAACAACATCGCCAGCCGTTCGTGATAGGCCGTGAACGCCCGGGGAGTGGTGGCGCACAGACTCAGCGAGCCGACCCGAGTGTCGTCCACCCACAACGGTACGCACAACATGCTCAGCACGCCGAGCGACACGGCCAGCTGCGTGAAGTCCGGCCACCGCAGTTCGTGCTCCATGTCGTCGATACTCACCGTCACCTGGTCGCGGGAGGCGTCTACACAAGGACCCCGCCCGGTGCGCTGCTGCAGCGCATCCAGCCGAGGAGGGGGGACGCCCACAGTCGCCTGAGGAGCGAACCGGCCCCGGATCAAAAGGTTGACCCCGGCGAACGACGTGCCCTCGATTGTTGCCACCGCCGAAACAGCGATCGCCTCCAAAGTTCCCGGCAGGTCCGCTTCCTTGACATGCAGCATGCGAGCCAGGCGCTCCAATGCCGACCAGCCCGGCACATCGACGTCCTCGAACGCGCTCGCGTCCTCCCCGCTCATCGCACCTCCACTCGCCGAGAGCTCGCCACACCAAGAACCAAATCATGCTAACCCCCTCCGCAGCACGCAGGCCGTCGCCACCGGGAACGCACAAGACCACGGTCGCGCTGTCCCAGCTCGCATACTGGACCGGAACCCGCGGTGGAGACCGCCGCCATGGAGATCGACGATCCTCCGGGCTCGGCAGGGGCCAAATTTCCGGAGAAAGCATCCGCAGCTTGGCGCGGCTGTCACCATCTGCGCCACCCCTTCCCTGCTTGCTGTCACGAGACAAATCGGAGGACCAGGGGACGGCTCGAGTGAGGAGACCGTTCGCCTAGCTAGTGACCTAAGGCGGAGATCCCTGCCGAAAGGTGGCGAGGTTCTCGAGGATCTCGTCAGCCTTCTTGTGCCAGATGAAGGCTGAGGTGAGCGTCCCAGCTGGAGCAGACATCTAGTCCGAGGGGACCTGGAGTCCCTTCAGGAGGGAGTCCACACGCCTCGTCCACATCCCCCCGAGTTCCGTCGCCGTACGGTTGAGGCTGGTCAGGCAGGACGCCAAGCCGGTGAGCGCGATGGCAAGAATCTCGGGACCTCCGAGAGCTGCCTGCGTCACTGGATGGCCAAGGCGGATGTCGCAGAGGGCCGCCGGCAGGGTGTCAACCCCGACGAAAAGGTCGAATTGCTCGAGCCCCGTCGCCGCCTACGAGTCGCCGAGATGGAGAACGAGATCCTCCGGGGCGCGGCCCCGTACTCCGCCCGGGAGAACGATCTCCCACATTGTCTGATCGAGCATCGGACGGGACCGGGAAACTTCCTGGTGGCACGCGGTGTTCGACGCCGAGTCTCCTGGTAAGGCCGGTGGTGCTGTGCTGCTTGTCACAGCGGTATCACCCTGTCCAAACGGCCAAAGTCGAGTTTCAATGAACCAGTCAGCTTCGAGTGAACGTTCCGGAGGACCCCCGCGGCTGATGCTCGGCGCTGACAGGAGGTAGATTGCATGTTCCGACAGCCTGTTCGACTCACTGGTGAGGGGAAGGTCACCAGGGCGGCGGCCGAGCGCCCCGAGGCCACCCGGTGAGAACAGCCGACACCGTCCGGACCGCAGGTCCCGTCCCTTCTCGGAGGTCCCCGCTGCCACACTCACCGCCCTCCACTGCCCCGACGAACACCAGAGTTCTGAGAACCTTCGCCTTCCTCGACCTGTGCGGCTTCACCGCCTTCGCCGACCATCACGGCGACGATGAGGCCGTGGTCGAACTCCGAGGACTGCGCTCCGCGGTCCGCGAGGTGGCACCGCTAGCCGGGGTTCGGATTGACAAATGGCTCGGCGACGGGGTCATGCTGGTCGGAGTCCAATGCGAACCCGTCGTCGCCGCGGCCTTGACGATCCGCCAGCGACTGGTAGAAACGGCCCGGCTGCCTCTGCGGGCCGGCATCGCCCAGGGCCAGGTGATCTTGATGGAAGGCGACGACTACGTCGGCCAGGCGGTCAATATCGCCGCCCGGCTGTGTGATCTGGCCCAACCGGGCCGGGTAGTGGCATGGGCCGATCATCTCGATACCCCCACCTGGGTGGCGGTGACCCCGCTCGACCCGTCATGGTTGAAAGGGGTGTCCGGCCCAGTCCCCGCAGGTGCGTTGGACATCGACGTTCACGCCAGCGACGAGGACGCACCCCCATTTCGTTCCTTCATCGGTTAGGTGACACCCGAGGCTGAAGGCCGAGGCCGCAGAGCCGAGCCAGACCCCGGCGAAGTTCCGTCGCCAACCTAAAATGCAATGGCCGCCACGGCCATCCCCGACGGCGTTCGCATCCCCGGCAGATCGACCTCGAACTCCGCGAAAGTGGCCAGCTCGAGGCCGGGTGGGACAACCCGCTGGTTCATTTCGGATCAGCCCGACCCCGGTGAGCACCCAGAGGCCGCCAGATCGCCCGACAGGCTGACATCAGCCGGCGTAGGGGAGGCCCGCCTAATCCCAGTCATGATTGTCCTGAGCCGTTCGCCCCCAATTGCCGCGATCCCCTTCAAGCACGAAACCTCTCATTCCGTCGCCCAGTGATCGAGCTGTCCGCAGACGACCCCTCACTGGGCGCTCAGAAGCCGGTTCACGAGGCCGTGACCAGAATGGTTCTTCAACGACGTCCGTAATGATCCGTGCCGTCAGGCTCGCCTAAGCTGGGCCTCGAGCGGAGCATGGCGTGACCCTCGCTCCCGAGGAGCTTGCTGGCTGATTTCCTCCGATTCGAGGAGCTGTTGAGTTGGGGCACTGCTTGGATGGTATCCGCCAGCGGAATCCCGACCACATCCCTCCTCCAGAACCGCGACAGGAGGCGTAGCCGCACCCCCGCAGTCTTCTCCCCGAGGAACCCGCCGACGAAGGCACGGAGATCCGCCTTGTGACATTACTCATCGACTCCTGAGGTCCGTGAGGATCACATGCGCGATGGGGCCCACCCTCAAATGGACAACCGGGTACCAGGCCGAGCGGAGGCCGCAGCATCGGGATCGGTCTACGGCACCCGACGACAGACGCTCAGTATCTGCACCGATCGCGCTTGGGACGGACGAGACGATGGGAGCGGCTGTCGGGAGCTCCTCGACTTGCTACCGCCAGGCCCGACCCAGGTCCGGTACCTCCTTGCGCGGCCAGGCCCGAATCGGGACTGCGATCATCGTCACTTTCGTCCCGCTCGGATGCAAACCGCCAGCTGTCGGGCAGTTCTGCTTGTGGTCTTGACCTTGTCATCAGCCGCCCCGACGATCATCGACAGGGCCATCACCTCGCAGTCCATCCCCAACGACACCAGCAGCCGGTACAGCTCACGGACCCCAGTTCGGCCCCACCTTCTGGCACGCCCCGCAGCCCCACCGGCCGAGGACCCAACCTTCTCATCATGAGACATCATGTCTGAAGAGAGAGGGCACCGACATAGCATCTAAAGTTGTGGTACCTCTCTAGTGTCAGCATGGCGTACCCGAAATGTGATCGGCTCGACCCGTAGCGGCGCTGGGTGCAGCCCTGGGGCACCGAATCCAGGATTGGGCTGCCTGCTACCCACGCAACGTAGCCGGGCCAGCGCGCTCAGCGGGGTGTTAGATAACTCTAGCAACCGGGTACTATGTCAAGCACGAGGAACCGCACGGGTTCCGCGGCGGATGAACCCCGGAGAACACATTGAGCACTACAGAGACCTATATTCGCCAGGCACAAGAGGCATTGACGAACATGGCAAACGGCTGGTACCAGCCCACGAAGGCCCTGTTCAGTTCGGTTCCGACCAGCGGCTACGGACTACTGAATCCCAGCGAGGCATTCGGTCAGGCGTCCCGTCTGAGCAAGCGCCTCACTGCGGTGAACATCGAGTACGTCCAAGACCTGGCTGGCGCGGTACAGAAGCATCTCACCGGACTCGCCAGCGTCCTCAAGGACGAGATCGCGACCACGGCCAAGGTCACAGTTGACCAAGTGGAGAAGTTCGAGGAAGCCGCCGCTGACCAGGCCGATGAGGTTCAGCGAGCGGAACGCGCTGCGGTCCGGCGTGCCAGGAAGGCTGCTCGTGACGCAGCCGCTGAGCGGTACCAGGAGATGACCAAGGTTGAGCTATCTGACGAGCTCGGCGCTCGGGATCTGCCGAAGACCGGTAACGTCGAGGAACTGCGCGAGCGGTTGATCGAGGCTGACCTCCAAGCGGCGTAAACGTCGTTGGGGCTGAGCATCAGGTTAACGGCATGTGAATGACTCGTCTCATCGTTTGCTCATCGCATGCAGCGGGGACAACAGTGTTGCCGGGGCGACGGTGTCCCCGAAGGGCCGAGGAGGCCATACGACAAGTTCCCGACCATCCCCCCGGTCGGGGACTTGTCCGCGTCAGGCGGTCCATACCCTACGCACCTTGTCAGTAATACGAATATTGTCGGCTGAGGGTGTGGGCAGGGAGGATTCCACGACGACGAACGACGTAGGCCCACGCCCGAGCAAGTGATCCGCAAGTTGGCCGAGGACGAGAAGCTCTCGGAGGTAGGTAAAGACCTGCAGGAGGTGTGCCGCCATCTGTAGATCACGCGAATCGACCTGGAACCGGGGGCCGAACCATTACGGGCGGGGCCGAGGTCCCGCGGGTGCAGGACCACAAAAGGAAGCGTCGCCTCCGGCGGATCGGCCTCGCAGTGGGGGCCATCGCGCCCTATCTAGCCGAGTGTGATGTGGGCGTTGGACTTGCAGTTCGACCAGACGGGCGACGCGAGGCCTGACGGGCTCGGGAGCAACACCTGGCCAGTCGGTCGTCCGACGAACGTGGAAAGAGAATCGCGACGACATAACAGGTCCATGCCCCCCGTCGCTTGACAAGCGAGCGTCGGACACTCCTCGACGCCAACGACGTTTCGAAAGTGAGCAATCCGGGTACGTGGAAGGGGGTAGCTAATGTGCGGGTACAACACGCAAGGTGTCCAGTCGGTAAGGAGCAAGCATGGGTAAGGCGAGCGACACGCAGCGGGGAGTACTGGCTGGTTCGGTTGGGTCGTGTGGAAGGCTGGTTCCAAGGTTGGCTGGCGGTATGCGAGCACCAAGAGGATCAGCGAGAGAAGACGACCGATTCGGCCGAACGCACAGCCGTTGCAGCTGAAAGCCAAGGTAAGTAACCCTGATCCAGGAAGCCGAGGCCAAGTTGGTTTCGGTGGCGGAGTCACCATCGGGCGTCCGAGTTAAATCGGACGCCCGAAGAATAATCGTCGAGAGAAATGAACGGAGCAATTGCTATGGCTGATTCAGGTCCCGAAGCCGGCGCCAAGGGCGTGGTCGAAGGCGTCAAGGGCAAGGCCAAGGAAGCCGTGGGAGCGGTGACAGGAGACGACGGTCTGAAGCGCGAGGGTCGGGCTCAGCAGGAGAAGGCCGAGTCGCAGCGTGAGGTTGCCGCTAAGGAAGCCGAAGCTGACAAGGCGCGTGCCGAAGCCAAGTCCCACGAAGCCGAGCAGCGCGCCAATCAGTGAACCCGCCGTCCGTGGTGGCGGCGGAACGGGGCCGGGACTCGCCGGGTCGCACGCCGGCGCCCGCCGGTGCGCGGTGCGTCCGAGCAGCCCTGCTCTACCCTGTCGCCCGGCGGACGCATGGCGTCGTGTCATGCCGGCGCGTATGAAGCAGGCTGGCGCTGGTCCATGTGTTCATCGGCCGCACGGGTGCGATCAGCCGAGCGGCAATCCCGCCATCCAGTGCCGTGGCCCAGTGCAGTCCGACCGCTTCGGCGACGCCCGTGAGGGGGTACGCGAAACTGTGATGGTGATGTGCGACACGATGATGTGCGAGCAGGTGTCGGAAGCAGCTCGTGCGTGACGTCCAGCCTGGCCGAGACTGCCGGATTCGAGTTCGCGGTGATCTCGGATCATTACTTCCCGTGGGTGGACGCTATGGGCCACTCCCCTTACGCCTGGTCGGTCCTTGGCGCGTCCGCCCAGGCCACCTCTCTGATCGAGCTCATGACCTACGTGACCTGCCCGATCAAGCGCTACCACCCCGCCGTCGTAGCCCAAAAGGCGGCTACGGTCGGCTTGGTTTCCGACGGTCGGTTCACGCCCGGCGTGGGAGCGGAGGCGAACCTCAGCGAGCAAGTCACCGGCGGGGGATGGCCGCCGGTCAACCTGCGCCACCAGATGCTGAGCGAGGCGGTGGAGATCATCCGCGGTTGTGGGCGGGCGGCTACGTGAACTTTGACGGCCGTTACTTGGAGGTCGATTCGGCCAAGCTGGGGGCCTTTGTCGGCGTGTTCCGGGTCCCCCACCTGCAAAAGCACATCGGCCTACGAGGAATGCTCACCGTCGCCGGGTAGCAGTCGTCCTCGGCCTGCTTTTCACCCTGGTCCTTCCCGAGCCGTCCCAAAGAACCCCAGAAGACGTCTCGGGTGAGGACGACGGGCACGTCCTGGTCCTCCCCATCGAGCCGTCCGCAAAATCATCAGAAGCGCCAGAAGTGACAACGGTTTCTGACGCCCTCACCGCGTAGCTCGCAACCGGTCTCACCAAGAACGGTCGACTCCGACATAAAGAGACCCTCGGAGCAGAAGAAGTCCCGGCCCCCAACACCCCGGAGGGGACGTGAGCTCCAATCGAAGCGATAACGGCACGGTCATTGGGCGTGCCGTCCATGACTATGAGATCTATGGCGCCTGAACGATCCATCGGCGTTAGAACCGCATTCGCAACAGTTCCCTAAACACGACAGATCGATCAGACGGCAACGGGCGACGGCGGGACGGGAGCGTCCCCTAACGCTCGACCCGAACGGCGGGGTCAACCTCGCCCTTATCGCCGGTCGTGGGCTGTCGGCCGGCACATACCGAGGAGTAACCTAGGCCAAGATGCAGCGACTCGACGGCAATTCCGTCGAGTCGCTGATAAGCCGGCGCGGCCTCGGGGAAGTCGATCAGAGAGGTACGGGGGCGTTGCGTAAGCGCGACAGCCGTGCGCTGAGCGAACTCGCCCTTGGAGGTCGTTCCTCCGGCGCCCATGACCCGGGTCGGCGCGGCTTGCAGGGCGGTGAAGTCCGGCGGGTAGAGAGCGACGGGCAGAAGGCTATGAGCTGGGAAGCGTTCGCTAGTCGCCGCCGCCTCTGCCGACCGTGGGCCGAGCGCTTCGGCGGCGATCCTGCCGCACGTTTGCTGCGTTAGGCGAGCGGAGCCGCTCACAGTGCCGTTTCGACCTCGCTCGGTGACCATCGGTCGACCGTATCGGGATTGAGAGGCGATTCGGTCATTGCGCAGCGAAATCGAACCGGATAGCGTCGAGGTAGTTGGATGGACGGTTTACGGGAAGGGGAGACTGATATGAAGATACGATTGGCCGCGCTCGGAGCGCTGGTGGTTGCCGGTATTGTCGCGATGCCGTCGATTGCCTCGGCTAGCGCGACCAGTGGCACGGAGCACTTCCAGCTGACGTTCACATCCCAGACTGGGCCTGGCCCGATCTTCGCTCGCGGGGTATTCAATGCTGCGGGCACGGACTACCAAGGCCATACGACCGACTTAGCGGTGTTTCCTGACGGAGCATTTAACATTCATCATCCAGGTGGGACGTTCAACTTCAAGTTGAACCCTAAGACCTGCGTGGCGAGGGTTTCTGGGGCCGGCGACTACACAATCAATCATGGGTACGGCGTCTATCAAGGGATCAAGGGATCCGGGTCGTACACCTTCAGCGGCAAGGTCGCTCTCAATCGCAAGGCGAACGGCACGTGTGGGCAGCAGACTGTGGCGGAACTCGAGACCGTTGTCGCCAGCGGTCCAGTGTCGTTCTCATAGCCCAAAGCGGCCTCGCGTCGAGGCTCGACGCACATCAGCCGGGACCGAGTCTGCAAGGGGAGATGACAACGACGACGCGGGTGGCATAACCGGTGGCGCGCCCGTCAGGCGCCGCCGCCGGTAACCATGGCAGCGCTGCTACCGCCGCGGCGGTCGGCCACCGACGCCAGGGGCATTCCAAGGAGGGCGCCGGTCTCAACATCGGCTGTTGCTGGGTCCGCGTCCTCCGAGTTAGCGACGGCCCCTAGCCACTTGAGGACAAAAACCCGATGATCTTTTTCAGCACGGCCCGCTTCTCTCTTACTGGTCAAGTTGGCTGCTGAGAGGGCCGCTCCCTTGGCTCTGTCAGCGACCGAGGGTGGCGGCGGCGGCGTCCCGAGCCTTGTCGGCGAGGCCGGCTATGGCGCCGGCGACCAGGTTGCTGGGCGGCGTGACCGACGAGCGAGGATGAGAGTGAGTCGGCGCCACCTTCTTGGCCGCGGCCAGTCTCTCACCGAGATCCTCCAGCTCCGGGCGGGTGAGCGTCTTGCGGGCCCGGGGAAAGATGACCTTCTCCTCCTCCAAGACGTGGCGGCGCACGTTCTCTATCAGCACCGACACCTTGGCGGCGAAGCTCTCCTCGTCGGGGGACAGGCCCTCGAGTTCCGAGAGGCTCCACTTGACAATGTGGTGCTCCTCGATGCCCTCCAGGATCTCGTGGTCAAGGTCGGGCACGGCCTGGCGCACCGCGGGGTAGAAGACTTGCTCCTCGACGACCGCGTGGACCGCAAGCTGGGTAATCATCTTGTCCACGAGGTTACGCTTGGTCTTCAATGCCCGAACGCCGGCGGCCTCGAACTTACGAAGAGCTGGTTCACCGCCTGGTGATCAGCTCTAAGAGGGCGATAGCGTCCATAGCTGCCAAGGTACCCACGGGGATAGCGATCGAAACGCAGGAAGACTTCACCCGAGTCCCGTTCAGGACGAGGGCGGAGGGGAGTCGCTCCGCGACCGCGGGGTTGTGGGCGTGGGTTACTGCTGGAGCTGGTGGGGGCCGCCTTCCGGGGGGCGGACCGGTTCGACGAGCGGATCCGGGAGCGGGGTCGATTAGTGCCGGCCGACCCGCGGCAACCGGTCCGGCGATGGCGCCAAGTGTCCGGCAGCAGGCGTTCCCCCGAAGCGTGGCACACCGGAACGGCGCCCCAGAGTGCCAATGACCTAAACGTGACCCCGATCGACAATGAGTCGCTCCACCGACGAGTGGTACGGCGGAGTACCAACCGGCACGCGTGGTAGGTCAACTGCGAGCTTCGGGGCCCACGAGGACCAGGTCGAGCTAGGAGAGCCGACCGACACCCAGTAGCACGCCTCGGCGCCCTTCGGGTGCCAGGCAGTACTCAGCCGCCAAG
>CAWHFG010000008.1:0-463311 GCA_963828435.1 uncultured Acidimicrobiaceae bacterium | reverse complement strand
ACCGAGGGAGTCCGCGACGGCAACCCGATGGCCGGCATCCCGAAACCCAAGACGCCCGTCGTCCTGCCCCGGGCCATCCGGGCCCACGACGCCATCGGCCGTCTGCTCCGGGCCGCCGCCGAGCCGGACCCCCGTTCCCGCCAACCCTGGCCGGCCCGGGATCTGGCCCTGGTCGCGACCTTCTGTGTCACCGGCATCCGGGAGGCAGAGGCGGTCGGCCTCGATGTCGGGTCGCTCAGCGGCGAACCGGGCGCCCGGCGCCTGGAGGTGCGAGGCAAGGGCGGAAAGGCCAGGCCGATTCCCATCGACGCCCTGCTCGATCAGGTCGTGTCGGAGTACCAGCACGCAACGAGCGGCTCGTTTTCCCGCTCACGATCTCGACCGCCCGCCACCCCACTGTTCGTCGACGTCCGCGGCCGTCGCCTGAGCGTCGATCAGGTGCGGTATCTGATCGACCGCCTGTACGTCCGGGCCGGAATCCGGACCCAGGTGCCGGCGGGGGCGCTGGTGCACGCCCTGCGCCACACCTTCGCGCACGGCTGCCCTGGAGGCGGGCGCCGACGTGGTGGAGCTCCAGGAGTTGCTCGGCCACGCCAGCCTCGAGACCACCCGCCGCTACCTCTCCGCCACCGGCCAGGGTCTCCGCCACGTCATCCAGGCCCATCCCAATCAGGCCGCCCTGCGCGCCGCCGCCGCCACCACCCCGATGGGGCATCCGCACCGCCCCGGGCGCCGAACGTGGCCGGCGGGCCGGAAGAGGCCAGCGCGCACGAAGGGCCTCAATCTGGCCGGTCGCCCGGAGCGGCGTGAGCGGTGGCGGCGTTCCCACCCGGGTCGGCGCCCCCGGTCGCGGGGCGGCGCCGGCTGGGCGCCTCCAGGGTGAAGTTTGACCATCGGGCCATGCCGCGTCCGACTAGTCCCCCACCGGTAGGTACAGTCCGAGGGTAGAGAGCACAGTGGTGCTCCGGCGCGTTTGGCGATGCTCCTAGTCGGAGGTCTGGCTGTGGCGATCCGCCGTCAGCAGACGTCCATGCGTACGGTTGAGGCGTATCACCGCGCCCTGAACACCATGGGAAAGCTGGCCGCCCAGCAGGCCGGAGCGCCCCGCCCGGCCAGACCGGTTGACCCGGACCATCCCTACGTACGCGTCGTGCGGGATGACACCCTGCCGCCGACGCCCCCTCGGCCCCCATCGCTGCGATCGCGATCCCGCCGGGCTCGCCAGGCCCCGCCCACGACGGCGGTGTCCTCCCCCGGTCCCAACACCAGGATCGTGGTGTCCGGAGACGATCCCGCCGAACGGCCGCCCCCATCCGCCTCCCCCTCTTCCGCCGTGGGCCGGGACCGTTCCACCCGCGGCAGGCCCCCCACCGGTCCCGAGCTGCCCGACGCGTCGGTCGGGACGGCCCCGGCCGGACCGAATCCGCACCTCGCTCCCGCGGGGGCTGGGCCGGACCCGGCGACCACCGTCGGGCGTCCCGTGTTGCATTTCGACGCCAGCGACGATTACGGCCCCGCGGTGGGACCGGCTGCCAGCTGGGCCGAAGTGGAGCCCACCCCGCCACACCGGGCGGCCGGATCCCGATCCCGGGCCCGGCCGTCGCGGCCCCGACGGCGAGCTTCGCGGCTGCGCGCCGGCAGCAGGACCGCCCTGCGGCACTGGCGGGCCACCGCCGCGGTGGCCGCCGCCCTCGTCATCGCCGCGGTGGTTGCCGCCAGTCTGGTGGCGTCGGTGGGAACCACGGGCGGCCCAAGCCGCCTACCAGCCAGGCGGCGCCCCCCCACGTGGTAACGCCACCCGCCTCGGTCCAGACCACCCCGACCACCGCGCCGGTCACGGCCGCCGTGCTGGTGGCCACCTCGGCCGGCTCGTCAACCTACCGGGTCGGCTCATCGGCGACGATCAGCTTCCGGGCCACCAGCGGCACCTGCTGGGTCGAGATCCGGCAGTCCGGACCGTACGGCTCCGTGGTCTTCACGGGCGATATCACGTCGGGCGAGTCGCAGGAGCTGCAACGGGCCGGTCTGGGTCCGGTTGGGGAACCCGGGCGTGATCGCGGTCACCGTCAACGGCACGTCCATCTCCCCGCCAGGCATGGCTCGCCGGACAACCCTACGACCTCCAGTTCGCCTGACTGACGCCGGCCCGGCGGGGCTACGGTTTGCCCATGCGCGCCCTCCGCGCCGCTCCGAGCGCTCGACGACTGGGGGCGCCGGCTCAGCGCTGAGGTGGCTGCGTTCCCGCACACGCTCTCCCAGCTGCGGGAAGGAGCCGACAACTTCCGGCGGGTAACCCAGCGGCTGCTCGATGCCACCGCCGGACTGGAACAGGCCAACGCACTCCAGACCAACGTCCAGGAGATGCGCCGGCGAGTCGACGAGGCCACCCGGGCCATTCGGGACCAGCTCGGGACCGTTCCCGGCGCCGACCGCATGGCGGGCACCCTGGAGGATCTCAACTCCACCCTGGCCGCCATGGCCCGGCTCAACCCGTTCTGGCCTCCGGGGCCGCGCCGCCTCAGAAATGGGGCGGATCGGGGCCCCGGGAGCGGATCAAGCCTCCGCGGCAGCGACGGGATCGTCGCCGCTGGGCAGCCCCGGCCAGGGCAAGGCCCAGACCCGGTGCTCAGGGCCGGATCAAGCCCCCTCGGCGACGACGGCGTCCCAGGTGGGCAGCGAGGGTCCGGGCGGCCCGGGCCTCGTCGACCCGGCCGACCGGCGTGGTGCGCGGGGCCGGGCCGCGCCCACTCCTTCCGGGTCGGCGGCGATCGTCAACAGGGCCTCGGCCAGGGCGGCCAGGGTCTGAGGGCTCTCGGTCTCGGTCGGTTCGATCATCAGGGCCTCGTCGACGATCAGCGGGAAGTACACCGTCGGAGCGTGGAAACCCTCCTCCAGCAGGCGTTTCCCGACGTCGAGGGCCCGCACCCCCTTGGCCTTCTTGAGGCTGGTCGTGGAGGCCACGAACTCGTGCATGTTGGGCCGGTCGTAGGGCAGGTCGTAGACCCCGCGCAGCTGGTGGCGCAGCCAGTTGGCGTTGAGCACGGCCCCCTCCGCTACCCGCCGCAGGCCGTCACCGCCGTTGGCCAGGATGTAGGCCCAGGCCCGGGCCAGGGCCAGGGCGTTGCCGTGCCAGGTGTGCACCCGCCCGATGCTGCTGGCGGGCGTCGGCCCAGGTGAAGCTGCCGTCCGGGCGGCGCGCCGGGAGCGGGCCCGGGGAGGAAGTCCGCCAGGCGGGCGGATACCGCGACCGGGCCGGCGCCCGGCCCGCCACCGCCGTGCGGAACCGCAAAGGTCTTGTGGAGGTTCATGTGCACGATGTCGAAGCCCATGTCGCCCGGTCGGGTCACGCCGAGGATGGCGTTGAGGTTGGCGCCGTCGTAGTAGAGGAGCCCGCCGACCTCATGGACGGCGGCGGCGATCTCGGCGATGTCCTCCTCGAACAGGCCCAGGGTGTTGGGGTTCGTGAGCATGATCCCGGCCACGTCGGGGCTGAGGCGGGCTCGCAGGGCGTCGAGGTCCACCAGCCCGCGCTGATCGGAAGGGACGGTCACCGTCTGGTATCCGCCGAGGGTTACCGACGCCGGATTGGTGCCGTGGGCGGAGTCGGGGATGATCACCTGACGGCGGGTCTCGCCCCGGGACTCGTGGTAGGCCCGCATGAGCAGCAGTCCGGTCAGTTCCCCGGCGGCCCCGGCCGGGGGCTGCAGGGTGGCGGCCGCCATCCCGGTGATCCGGCACAGGGTGTCGGCCAGCGACCACAGCAGCTCCAGCCACCCTTGCGCGCACTGGGCCGGGGCGGCCGGGTGGACGCCGGTCAGGCCGGGCAGGGAGGCCGCGTCGTCGCAGAGCTTGGGGTTGTACTTCATGGTGCAGGACCCGAGCGGGTAGGCGCCCAGGTCGACCGAGTACTGGCGGTGGGTGAGCCGGGTCACGTGGGCGACCAGGTCCCGCTCCGACACCTCGGTGAGGGGGATCGGCTCGTGGCGCAGCCAGCCGGCGGGCACCAGCTCGTCCGCGTCCCATTCGGGAACGCCGGTGGTCCGGAAGGACCAGGCCTGCCGGCCCGGGCTGGAGAACTCGAACATCGGTGGGTTCGTGCTCGCGGCCCATGATCGGAGCGCTGGTGGCCCGCCCGCCCGGGGCCGGCGGGGCGGCCGGTGGCGCGACCGGCGGATGTCGCCGGCTCGGGCCTCGGCGCCATCAACGCACCACCTTTTCCAGGGCCGACACGAATCCGTCGATCTCGTCCCGGGTCCGCCGCTCGGTCACGGCGACCAGCAGGCCGTCGCCTCCGTCGACGCACCGTCCCGGCCTCCGACGCCGACCGGCACCCCGGCCAGGTAACCCTCGTCGGCCATCCGGGCGATCGACCGTCTCGGCCGGGACCGGCAGGCGCAGGGCGAACTCCCGGAGGGTGGGCGCCGGGGCCAGCAGGGACACGCCCGGATATGGCCAGCGCCGCCTCCCGGGCGTACCGGGTGCCCCGGGCGCAGCGCAGGGCCAGCTCGCGCAGCCCGGTGGTGCCCAGCCACGACAGCTGGATCATGGCCGCCACCGCGATCAGGGTCTGGTTGGTGCAGACGTTCGACGAGGCCTTCTCCCGGCGAATGTCCTGCTCCCGGGCCCGCAGCGTGGTGACGTAGGCCGGCCGACCCTCGGTGTCGACGGTCCGGCCGACCAGGCGGCCGGGCAGGCGGCGCACCTGTTCGATCCGGCAGGCGAACAGCCCCAGGTACGGTCCGCCGAAGGACAGCGGGGTGCCGAACGGCTGCCCCTCCCCGACCACCACGTCGGCGCCGTCCTCGCCCGGGCGCCCGCAGCAGCCCGGCCGACACCGGGATCGAAGCCCACCACCAGCAGGGCATCCGTGGCGCGTCGGCCGCCGCCCGGGCGGCCCGGATGTCCTCGAGGGCGCCCAGATAGTTCGGCGACGCCACCAGCAGGGCGGCCGGCGGGTCGCCCGCGGGCGCCGCGGACCAGTCGGTGACGCCCGTCGCGCAGCGGGCACGTCGACGAGCTGATGGCCGGTACCGCGTGCGAAGGTCGTCAGCACCTGGCGCCAGTGCGGGTGGATGCCCCCGCTGCACCCACACGGTCTGCCGGCCGGTGGCCGCCGTGGCCAGGTTGACCGCCTCCACGGCCGCGCTGGCCCCGTCGTAGAGCGAGGCGTTGGCGACCGGCAGCCCGGCCAGGCGGGCGACCAGGGTCTGGTACTCGAACAGCGCCTGCAGGACGCCCTGGGCCACCTCGGGCTGGTACGGGGTGTAGGCCGTCACGAACTCGGAACGGAACGCCAGCCGGGTGGTGGCGGACGGGACCTCATGGTCGTAGGCGCCGGCGCCGGCGAAGCAGACCAGGTCGGCGCTGCCCCGGTTGCGGGCCGGCCAGCCGCTCCATCTCGGCCAGGACGTCGGGTTCGGACAGTCCGGGGGCCAGGTCGAGCCCTGCCGGCCAGCCGCAGTGCTTCGGGCACGACGTCGAACAGCTCATCGAGCGAGTCCAGCCCGATGTCGGCGAGCATGGCCGACGATCTCGGCGTCGGTGTGGGGGACGAAATGGCCCACGGTCTAACCCTTCTTCTCGACGAACGGGAGGGGCACCACCCGGGCCGGCACCCTACGGCCCCGCAGATCCATCTCGACCTCGCTGCCCTCGGCCAGGTCAGGCGGGACGAACGCCAGGGCGATGCCGTGACCGAGCACCGGGGAAAAGTTCCCGCTGGTCACCTCGCCGATGGTCGTCCCGTCGGCGAGGACGGCGGCGCCGCTACGGGGCGGCTGGCGTCCTTCGGTAGCCAGGCCTGCCAGCCGGCGGGCGGATGCCCGCGGCCTTCTCGCGCTCGAGCGCGGCCCGACCCTGGAACCCTCCGGCTTGGACCAGGACACCACCCAACCGAGGCCGGCCTGCAGGGGCGTGATACCCGGCCCGAGCTCGTGGCCGTGCAGCGGCAGGGCCGCCTCCAGGCGCAGGGTGTCCCGGGCGCCCAGCCCGGCCGGGTGGACGCCGGTCGCCAGCACCGCCTCCCAAAAGGACGGGGCGACGCTCGGCCGGGAACCGCGCACTCGACCCCGTCCTCGCCGGTGTAGCCGGTGCCGGCGGCCACGCACGCGTGCCCGCCCCAGGAGAAGCGGGTCACCCGGAACCGGCCCGACGGCGGCCGCCTCCGGCGACCACGCGACAGGTGGGACCGGGCGGTCGGTCCCTGGATGGCGATCACGGCCCGCTCGCTGGTCACGTCGGCGCCGCCCGAGGGCGCCCCGAACCCGGGCGGTGTTGGAGGCTTCGGCATGACTCGAAGGTCTCGGCGTCGATCCACCACACGATGATGTCGTCGAGGACCGATCCGTCCGCGTCGTCGAGCAGGTGGGTGTACTGGGCCCGACCCGGGCCGATCTTGTCCAGGTCGTTGGTCAGCGTGCGCCTGGAGCCGGTCCCGAGCCTTCGGGCCCGCTGACCCGCACGGTGCCCAGGTGGCTGACGTCGAAGGCCACCGCCCGTCTGCCGGCAGGCCAGGTGCTCGGCGATGGTGCCGCTCGGATACGACAGCGGCATCTCCCAGCCCCCGAACGGCACCATCTTGGCATCCGAGGGCCCGATGGGCCGAGTCCAGAGGCGAGCGGCGCAGGACCGGCGAGGATTCGGCCGTTCTCGGCGGAGCCGGCCGGCCCGATCGGGGGTTCGGTCACCGCGCCAGCCTAGAGGTTGGCCGGCGTCACGCCGGGGCCGCGGATTGCCCGCCCGGTCTGTTCAGGCGCTGTGGGCCGGGCGAGGTGAAGCCGCGGCCGCGTCGGCCCCGAGCCGGCCGGGCACCGCGGCGACCCGGCTGTTACCGGCGACCCGTCCGTCACCGGCCGACCCGTCTGAGATCGGCGACCTGGCCGTGGTGCGCCGGACGGCGCACCGTCGCGGCCCTCGGCCGGCTGCTCCAGGCCCAGGTCGGTGATGGCCGCGGCCAGCTCGGACACCACCCCGCCGAGAGGGCACGATGTTGAGCACCGTCTGGCCGCCCCGGAGCAGGTCGATGATCTCCTCCCCGGAGTAGGCGAGCACCGATCCCCGGTCATCGGTGACCAGGTTGGCCGAGGCCAGGTCGTCGCCCGGCCGACCGCAGGCAGTCGATGGCCTTGCGCGCCGCCTGCAGCGACACGCCGGCGTCCAGCAGCCGCTTGATCACCTTGAGCTGGACCAGATCGGTGTACGAGTAACGGCGCTGGGATCCGCTGCCCCGTGCTTCGGTGATCGACGGGTGGAGCAGCCCGGTACGGGCCCAGTAGTCGAGTTGCCGGTAGGTGATGCCCACTACCGAGCACACCTGCGGGCCCCGATAGCCAGGCTCGCGGCGTCCGGCCCGTCGGCGTCCGGCCAGGCGACCGGACGTCTCGTCGATCGCGGCACCAGCTGCCATCTCCGCCTCCTGGAGTATCACAGACAAGTAGTTACGACAGTGTGCTCGATGTCGGAGCGCGAGTGCAACCGTGGCCGGTGGCCGCCTCGGCGCCGGCGCTCCGATGCCGTCAGGACCGGCACCTGCGGCGGCCGGTCAGGACTCGAAGTCCTCGGGGCGGACCCCCTCGATGAAATCCCGGAACTCCGACACCAGCTCCTCGGCCTCGGGCGGCTCGGCGCTCTCGTCCGGCAGGATCACCCCCTCGGCGTCGAGGAGCTCCTCCTCGGCGTAGATGGTCGTCTGCACCCGCACCGCCAGGGCCACCGCGTCAGACGGGCCGGGACGAGATGATGTGGCGCTGCCCGGCGACCAGCAGCCGGATCTCGGCGAAGAACGTCCGGTCGCGCAGCTCGGTGATGACGATGCACTCCACCGTCGCCCCGAGCTCCTCCAGGATGTCTCGCATCAGGTCGTGGGTCATCGGCCGGGGGGTGTCCACCCCCTGCTGGGCGAAGGCGATGGCCTGGGCCTCGGCCGGACCGATATAGATCGGGAGGGTCCGATTGGCACCTGATACCTCTTGCAACAACAGGATCGGAGTGTTGCTCGGCAGCTCCACCCGGACCGCGCTCAGGTGCATCTCCACCATGCGAGCACGTTACCGCCGCCGGGCCTGCTCGGTTGGATCGCCTAGCGGATTTGGCGCACCGCCTGGTCGATCAGCGCCTTGCGCAGGTCGCCTCCCAGCGAGGTCAGCTCCGAGCAGGGTGGCGGCCGCCTGCCGGCGGGCTTCGGGATTGCGCTGGCGCAGCAAGCGGCATGATCACCTGTTCGAACAGGCCGGCCTCCCGGTCGGCCGAGTTGCGCCAGGCGCGCAGATGACGGGCCTCGACGCCGTGGCGGGAGAAGCCGGCCGCGGCCCGGGCCACGGCCAGGGCGGCGGCGTCGAAGTACGGGGTCCCGCCGACCACCGTCCGGGTGGTGATCAGCCCGAACTCCTGCAGCTCGGTCGACCATGGCCACGGTGCCGCCCGCGGCGCTGGCCAGCTCCTCGACGCTGTAGGTCTCGGTGTCGTCGCCGAGCGCCAGCCGGGCCGCCGGCCGGCCCGCTCCGCCCGCCACCGGGCCTGCCGGCGGGTCCCGGAGGGGCCCCGGACGCGGCCAGACCAGCCGGGCCGGGCCCCGAGACGGGCCCGGGCGTCGCTGCGGGCCTCGCCTGGGAGGCGGCGGCTGCGCCCGGCCGGCGGGCCGGATCAGACCGGCCCGGTGCAGAACGGGCCGGAGCGGCGCCGGCCGGACAGCGCCGGCCGGATCAGGGCTGGCGCGGTTCAGAACGGGCCGGATCCGGGCTGGCCGGCTCGGGGCTGGCCGGCTCAGGGCGTGGCCGGCTCAGAACGGGCCGCATCGAGCGGGCCGGACCATCCGAGTCGGTTGGAGCCGGCGGCTGGACCGCGGCCGCACGCCGGACGCGATGGCGTGCCGGCGGTCGCCTTCTCCGGTCGAGGCTCGCACCGGGCCACCCGCCTGGCGAGCGCCGGCCGATGGGTGGGTCACCGCGGCCGCTTCGATTGTCTGCTGCCGGGCGCCGGGCGTCGGCGTCGTCGCCGGCGGGCGGGTGGTCCCGGGACTGGCGGGCATCATCCGTCCGGTCGTCCTCGTCGATTCCTCGCCTGCTCGGTCAGGCGCCCCCGGATGATCTTGAGCGGAAGGAAGTTCTCGCGCTGCTGGCGCAGGATCCAGCGCAGCCGCTCCACGTCGTGCTCGTAGAACTTCCGGTAACCGGAGGGGGTGCGCTCGGGATCGACCAGACCCTGACTCTCCAGGAACCGGATCTTGGAGATCGTCACGTCAGGGAACTCCTCGCGGAGCAGCGACGAGCACCTCGCCGATGGAAAGATGGGATCGCTCGGTCACCGATCCCTACCCTCCCTGGCATCTCGTGCAGGAAGACCAGCCGGAACTTGCCGATCTGCACCTCGTCGCCGTTGTGCAGCTCAGCCTCGCTCGATGCGCTCCCGGTTGAGGTAGGTGCCGTTGAGGCTCCCGACATCGTTGACGGTGAAGGTGGCGATTCCGTCGTGATCGATCTCGGCGTGGCGGCGGGACACCGTCACGTCGTCGAGGAAGATGTCGCTGTCAGGATGACGGCCGATCGTCGTCTTGCCCGCGCCGAGGGCGAAGCGGGAGCCGGCGTTGGGACCGCGTTTGACGACGAGCAAGCCCAGGCCCTGCGGCACGTCGCCGACCGAGACCGTCACCTCTTCGTCGCCGACCTCGCCAGCGGCTTCGACCGGCGTCAGGGTGATGGTGGTGACGGCCGGATCGAGGCCGGGCAGCCGCTCGAGCACCGAGCCGCACGACGAGCAAAAGTTCGACCCCTCAGGGTTGCGGTGCCCGCATCGGTTGCAGAAGATCGACGTCACCCGCAAAACTCCCGCTAGCTCTCGATCAGCTTCCGGTACCCGTCCGCGTCGAGCAGCGACGAGAGGGCCTCGGCGTCCTGGGCCTGGATCACACACAGCCAGCCCTCGCCGTACGGATCCTCGTTGAGCTTCTGGGGCGCGTCGCTGAGCTCGGCGTTGATCTCGACCACAGTGCCGTTGACCGGGGCGTAGACGTCGGAGACCGACTTGGTCGACTCGACCTCCGCGAACGACTCGCCCGCCTGGACGGCCACGCCCGGGCTCCGGCAGTTGCACGAAGACGACATCGCCGAGGGCGTCCTGGGCGTAATCGGTGATCCCGATCCGAATCTGGTCGCCCTCGAGACGGGCCCACTCATGGTCCGGGGTGTAACGGAGATCCTCGGGGACGTTCATGGCCGGGAATGTACTGGACGCGTTCGGGCTAGCGCCGCCCCCTGCCGGCTCCGGCACCGGTGGGCGCGCTCAAGAGCGCAGCACGTTGCGGATGCGGCGAGCGTACTCCTGGGCCCGGGCCCGGGCGTCCGCGTCGGTCGCCGGCTTCGGCCCACACGTGGGTGAGCGGCTCCTCCGGATCCGGGAACACCAAGCCCAACCGTCGTCGTGGAGCACCTTGACACCGTCGACCAGCAGCACCTCCCTGTCTTTGGCCCACTCCATGACCATCCGCATGACGAGCCCCTTCTTCTCCCACGGGGTCACCACCGCCTCGTGGGCGACGCGGACGGAGGGCAGCTGCGCCGACCACCTCCGACAGCCGGATGCCCGACGACGCCAGCAGGGCCAGGGTCTCCACCAGCGTCGCCACCGCGTCGTAGGCCGGCAGGAAGGCGGGAAAGATGTAGCCGCCCTTCCTGGCTGGCCGCGAACCGGACGCCCGGCCCCGACGCCACCTCCATGAGATGGGGAGTGGACAGCTTGGTCCACAGCAGCGTCGCCCCCGCATGGTCGCACATGGCTTCGACGGCCCGACCGACCGAGACCGGCAGGGCGACGGTCGGCGGCGGGGACCCCCGCCGGTCGGCGTCGGCGAGGACCAGATGCAGCAGCGCCATGAGCGCCTCGTCGTCGATGAGGGTGTGGCCGTTGTTGTCGACGAAGGTGATGTACTCGCCGTCGGTGTCGATGACCGCGCCGAGATGGGCGCCGGAGGCCCGCACCAGCTCGGACACCTGGGCGGCGTGCTCCCAGCGGTCGAAGGTGAGCGATTGTCGGGTGGAGGCGTACGGATTGACCGACAGCACATCGGCCCCCAGCTTCGACAGCACGTTGGGCATCACGAAGCTGGCCGCCCCGTAGGCATAGTCGAGGACCACCTTGAAGCGGGCGGCCCGGACCGCTTCGACATCGATGTGCTCCATGAGCACCGCCGTGTAGAACTCCGCGGTTCGGACCGGAAAGCGCAGATCGCCGATTTCACCGGCCAGCGACCGCCGGAAGTCTTCCCGGTAGAACAACCGCTCGATCTTCTTCTGGGCGGCCTCGGAGATGTCGATGCCGCCGCTCGTCGAAGAAGCGGATCACCACCGACTGCGGGTCGTCGGGAGCCAGGCGGACCGACAAGCCCGCCCGAGCCACCCTCGAGGCGGACGCCGAATCTGGTGACCGGGTATGGTGGCCACCTCGAGGTCGGCCACGTCGACGCCGGCGGCGTTGAGGCCGACCATCAGGGCCCGCTTGAGCACCCGGGCCGCCCGGCTGGTGTCCCGGGACGCCACCACGGTCGACCCCTTTTTCATGGTGGTCCCGTAGGCCATGGCCAGCCGGACGGCCAGTTCCGGGGAGATGTCCACGTTGGCCAGGCCGGCCACCCCGAGCCGCCCGAACAGATTGCGGGCGCCTCGCGACTCCCAGACGATCGACGAGTTGACGACCGCGCCGTGTTCGACCGTCTTGAAGGGGTAGACCTTGACGCCCGGGTTGATGACGGCGTGCTCGCCGACGAAGCATTCGTCGCCGAGGACCACCCCTTCCTCGAGACGGGCGCCCCGGCGAAGGTCGCTCGAGCGGCCCACCACCGCGCCCCGCAGCCGGACACCGGGGCCGAGGTACACGTTGTCGTGGACGACGGACCGCTCGATGAACGCGTCCGGCCCGACGCGCACGTTGGATCCGAGCACCGTGTACTCGGCCAGGCGGGCGCCGGCCTCCACCCGGCTGTAGTCGCCGATGATGGCCGGGCCGTCGACGGTCGCAGCCGGGTCGATCTCCGAGCCCTCCCCGAGCCAGATCCCGTCCCCGAGACGGAATCCCGGGATGTCCAGGTCCACCTGGGCGTCCAGGACGTCCTGGTGGGCCTTGATATAGGCGTCGAGGGTGCCGACGTCCTCCCAGTAGCCCTCGGCCACGTAGCCGAACACGGCCATCCCGTCGTCGAGGAGGCGAGGAAACACGTCCGACGAGAAGTCCACGGACTTCTCGGGCTCGATGTAGTCGAATACCTCCGGCTCGAGCACGTAGATCCCGGTGTTGATGGTGTCGGAGAACACCTGACCCCAGCTGGGCTTCTCCAGGAAGCGCTCGATGGAGCCGTCCTCCCGGGTGATGACGATGCCGAACTCCAGCGGGTTCTCCATGGCCTTGAGCCCGATGGTCGCCATGGCCTTGCGGTCCCGGTGGAACTCGCACCACGCCGGCCAGGTCGATGTCGGTCACCACGTCGCCGGAGATGACGAGGAACGCCTCGGTGAGCTCGTCCATGGCGTTGCGGACCGAGCCCGGCGGTGCCGAGCGGGTTCTCCTCGGTGGCGTACACCATGCGCACCCCGAACTCGGATCCGTTGCCGAAGTAGGTCCGGATGGCGTTGGCCTGGAAGCCGACGGTGACCACGATGTCGTCGAACCCGTGCTTCTTGAGCAGATCGACGATGTGCTCCATCATCGGGCGGTTGGCGATGGGCATCATGGGCTTGGGCTGGTTGGAGGTGAGCGGACGCAGGCGGGTTCCCTCCCCGCCGGCCATGATCACGGCTTTCATCGGGCAGCCTCCTCGCCGCCGGCGGCGACCGTCGGATAGCGCGGCCCGCGCCATCGGGATATAGGTGATCGCCGCATACCAGCCCAGCGCCAGCGCTGGGATCACCGCCACCCACGCCAGGGCTTCCGCCACGTGGTGCCACCCGACCGGGGCGTGGCCGATGAGAAAGAGCGGCAGGGCGAAACATCAGGCCGAACGTCGCGGCCTTGCCCGCCCACTGGACGTCCATGCGGCGGCCCCCGGCCAGCGGCCACGATCAGAAAGCCCAGTGCGACCAGGGCCTCGCGGCTGAGGGCGGCGACGGCCACCCCGATCGGGAGGGCGCCGACGACGACGATGGCGACGGCCGCCACCCCGAGCAGCAGCCGGTCGGCGGTGGGGTCGAGCACCTTGCCGAGCGTGGAGACCTGGTTGAAATGGCGGGCCACGTAGCCGTCGACGCCGTCCGTCGCGCCCGAGCGCGCCGAGCAGGAGGGCGGCCGCCACCCATCCGGACCGGTTCGGGAGGGTGAGCAGCCAGATAAACAGCGGGATGCAGAGCAGGCGGATCACCGTCAACCCGTTGGGCACGGTGAGTATGCGGTCCTCCCCTCGCCGATGAGTCAGCCGCATGATGCGAAGTCTAGGAGTGCGCGTCCTCCGACTCCCGGAAGTGTCTCGCAGGCCACCGGGTCAGCTGCCGAGACGTCCACGACAGCTCGCCCCGTCCGTTGATCTCGACCACCCGGACGGTGCGGCTGGTGCCGGCCCTCGGTGACCGTGCAGGCGAACTGCAGGCCGGCCCGGACCGGCTCGGTGTCCGGGCAGTGGACGTCGGGCGGGACGTGGGTGCCGTCCTTGGCCTGGATGCCCTGGGCGATGTCCTGGGCTGATCTCGGACCCGGCCAGGGTGGTCGGGCTGCCGTGGTCGAGGTCGCCGGCCCCGAACGCCAGCCCGATGGCGAGCAGCACGGCCATGGCGATCAGGCCGGGGATCCAGTAGCCCCGCCGGCGGCGGGCGGCACCGGCCCGCGGTGCCGCTTCCGGCGCTCCCGGCGGCGTCTCGGCCGGCGGGTTTGTCGGCGTCTCGGGCGGCGTCCCCGCCGCTCCCCGCCCCCGGCGTCGGGCGGCTCGGTGCGCCATCCCGGCCGCTCCCGGCGGGGTCTCGGCCGGCGGGTTTGCGTCTCGGCGCGTCCGGCGCTCCGGCCCCGCTGCCGGCGTCGAGGGCATGCGCGGGCCCCGCGGGGACAGTCAGCGGACCCGGGTACCGGGCCGGGCCCGGCCGAGGTCGGGACGGGAGCTGGGCCGAACAGCGCGGCGGTGGCAGCGGCCGGAGCGGCGGAGGCCAGTCGGCGGAGCCGCCGGTCCGGCCCAGTCGCGCCTCGGCATGCTGCACAGTCGCTCCGCCACGCCCGAGCAGTGCGCAAGTTGGACCCGCGCACGGCCGCTCCAGCCCACTCCGGCAGGCCACGGCGGTTCGCGTCGTCAGGACCCTGGCAGCAATGGCACCCGGAGGTACACCGATGCTGAGCGACGACGAACGAGCCCAACGACTGGCCGACCTCACCGAGCTGATCGACCTGATCCGCCCGGCCGTGCAGGCCGACGGCGGCGATCTGGTGCTCGTGAGCGCCGATGTCGAAACCGGGGTGGTCGAGGTCCAGCTCCAGGGCTCCTGCAGTTCCTGCGCCATCAGCAGCACCACCCTGCAGGCCGGCGTCGAGCGCATCCTGACGGAACGCCTCGACTGGGTCAGCGAGGTGTTCGGCGGCGTCGACGAGGACATCGATCTCGAGACCAGCGCGGCCATGGGCCGCGGCGGCTACACGCCCGGCTTCTGAGGGCCCCATCCGGGCCCACCCGCCGGGCGGCCGGACGCGGCCAGCCGGCCCGGGCCGGCGAGGTCAGCGGCGCCGGCCCGCGGCGAGGTCAGCGGCGCCGCCCGCGGCGAGGTCCGGAGACCTCGCTGTCGGGCGGGCGAGACTTGAACTCGCGACCCCCAGACCCCCAGTCTGGTGCGCTACCAAACTGCGCCACCGCCCGGTGGGGTCGACCGCTAGTACGGGACCGGCTCGCCTGCCACCTGATCAGTTCAGATGTGCTTGGGCAGCCACTCGGCCAGCCAGTAGATCCGGTACACCATGTAGACGGCCAGGGCCACCAGCATCAGCTTGAAGTGCCAGGGCACCCCCCGGCGGGGCGGAGCCAGGACCTTGCCGCAGGTTGGGCACCTCCCGCCCGGCTCCATGCTCGGCGGGTTCCAGAACCGGCTGCAGTCGTCGCACCAGGGCATGGCGGCCGGCCTTCAGATGCGCCGCACGGCCAGGATGGCCACGTCGTCGCTGAGCGGCTCGGCGGCGAAGTCCCGGGCCGCCTCCAGCAGGGTCTTGCACAGGTGGTGGCGTCCTGGCCGGGGTCCCGGCGGATGATGCCGGCGATGCGCTCCTCGCCGAAGATCTGCCCGCCCGATCGGGCCTCGGCCAGCCCGTCGGTGTAGAGCAGCAGCACGTCGCCGGTGGTCAGCGGCACCTCCCGGGAGAGGTAGACGGCGGCCGGGTCCAGGGTCAGCAGCGGCCCGGTGGAACGCAGGGCCCGCATCTCGGAGTCCTGCCACAGCCAGGCGGCCGGGTGGCCCGCCGAGGCGTGGCGCAGCGTCCCCGCCTCGGTGTCGAAGACCACCACGCACACCGACACCAGGTCCTCGGGACGCCCGCTGGTGGAGAGCACCTTGTTGAGCTCCTCCAGGGCCTGGGCCGGATCCCGGTAGGTGCGCAGGAAGGTCCGCAGCAGGTACTTGACCTGGAAGGCGGTGATGGACGGTTCGATCCCGTGGCCGGCCACGTCGCCGATCACCACCGCCATGCGATGGCTGGCGGTGAGGAACACGTCGTAGAAGTCGCCGGCCATCATCCCGGTGCCCGGCTCGTACACCCGGCCCAGCTCGAACCCCTCGATGTGGGGCAGGACCTCGGGGGCCAGCCGGTCCGCCCAGCGGCGCGGGGCCAGTTCCTCCTGGGCCAGCACCTCCTCGGCCCGCCGTTCCAGCATGGCCCGGTTCTCGGCCAGGCGGGCTTCGTCGAAGAACCGGGGGGCGTACCGGATCGAGACCACCACCGGGATGCTCACCAGCAGCAGCGGCAGCTCGTACCAGGAGGACTTGGATACCGACGCCACCGCGAAGCCGACCGTCAGCACCGCGTACAGGACGGCCGTGTGCAGGTCCTTGTCGAACGCCGCCCGGGCCAGCTCGGTGGCGTCGCGCCCGTGCGACGACGAGGCCGTCTCGGCCTCGATGCGCCGCGCCGCCCGGGCCAGACGGGCGGCCGCCCGGCCCCACAAGGCGGCCGCGATCCCACAGAACACCGCCGCGGCCGCCAGCCACGGCTGGGTGAACATGGCCAAAACGCTACTAGAACCCTGTCCGAACCAGCGTCAGTCGGGTCGGTCCGGCGTCAGTCCGGCCGCCGGCTACCCGCCCGGCGCCGAACCCGGAACACCAGGGGGGTCGGACCGAAGCCGAAATGCTCCCGGATGCGTGCGCTCCAGGTAGCGCAGGTAGGGCGCCGGAACGGCCTTGGTGGCGAACAGGGTGAAGGTGGGCGGGTCGGTGGCTCCCTGGGTGGCGTAGAGGATCCGGCCGCCCGGCGAGCGGTGGGCGGCCTGGGCCTCGGCCAGCACCCGGTTGAGCTCGCCGGTCGGCACCCGTTGCTGGGCCGCCTCCAGCGAGGTCCCGCAGGGCCGGGTACAGGCGATGCACCCCCAGGCCGGTCCGGGCGCTCACCTTGAGGACCGGGGCGTAGGCCAGGAAGCCCAGCCGGTCCTCGAGGTCGGCGACCACCCGGGCCCGCTGGCTTCGGCGTCGAGCAGCTCCCACTTGTTGAGGATGCACCACGACCGGGTGCCCGGCCGCGTCCACCCGTTCGGCCAGGCGCTGGTCCTGGCGGGTGATGCCTTCGGTGGCGTCGATGACCAGCAGGGCGGCGTCGGCCCGGTCGAGGGCCTGCAGGGCCCGGACCAGCGAGTAGTACTCGGCCCCCTCGCGCCTCCTTGGCCCGCCGGCGCATGCCGGCGGTGTCGACGAACTTCACCTCCCCGTCGGCGGTGGAAACCAGGGTGTCGATGCTGTCGCGGGTGGTCCCGGGCAGGTCGTGGACCACCGAGCGCTCGTCGCCGATGAGCCGGTTGAACAGGGTCGACTTGCCGACGTTGGGCCGGCCCGACGATGACCACCGACGGGAACCGGGGCGGGGCCGTCGGCCGGCTCGGGCTCGCCGCCGGAGTCGGCGGGCAGGCGGGCCACCACCTCGTCGAGCAGATCCCCGGTGCCGCGGCCGTGCAGGGCGCTGACCGGGTAGGGGTCGCCGAGGCCGAGCCGGGCGAAGGCCCAGGCATCGCTGTCCCGGCTGTCGCCATCCACCTTGTTGGCGACCACCAGGGTGGGCCGGCCCAGCCGGCGCAGCAGGCCGGCCACCCGGGCGTCCTCGTCGGTGATCCCGACGGTGGCGTCGACCACCAGCACGACGACGGCGGCGTCGGCGATGGCCCGCTCGGCCTGGGCGCTCACCGAGCGGGCCAGGTCGTCCCCCGCTCGCCAGCCACCCTCCGGTGTCGACGATGCTGAACTCATGCCCGGCCCATTCGGCGTCGAGGACCTTGCGGTCCCGGGTGACGCCGGGTCGCTCCTCCACGATGGCCTCGCGCCGGCCGACGATCCGGTTGACGAGCGTGCTCTTCCCGACGTTGGGCCGGCCCACCACGGCCACCACCGGCCGCGGCTCTGAAGCAACCATCCGATGCCGCCCTTTTACCCGTTACCTGGAAACGACCAGGGCGGCCCGCAGGGCGGCCCCGTCAGCGGGCACCACCTCGACCGGGCGGGGCAGGTCCTCGAGGCCGAGGCCGTCGAGGAAGCGCCCGCCCGACAGGCACACGTCGGGCAGCAGGTAGCGGCGGCCGGCGGGAGCCTGGTACAGGGCGGCGATGAGGTCGGCGCCGGTGAGCAGGCCGGCCACGCCGATGTTGCCGCCGAAGAAGCCGTTGGGTACGGCCAGCACCTCGACGTCGGCGTCGGCGGCCGCCACCAGGGGCCGGACCACCGGGGCGCCGTAGGTTCCGGTCAGAACGGTGATCGGGGCGTCCGGTCCGGGGCCGCAGGGTGACCGTCCCGGGGGCCACGGGGCGCCCGGTAGCCGCTGGCCGGGGCGCCGTCCACCGACTGGAAGAAGCCCACCGGGGCCACCGCGGGGAGCCTGCCGGCGGCCCCAGAAGCGGGCTTCGAAGGCCCGCGCCATCCCGACGCCGTTGTCGTGCTGGGCGATGCCGCCGTAGGTGTCCAGCTGGGGAAATGACCGCCCGCAGAGCAGGTAGTACTCGTCGGCGGCATACACCAGGCGGCGCCCCAGGGCGGTCAGGAAGGTGTGCCTGCCAGCGCTCGACCAGGTCCACCACCCCGGCGGCCTCGGCCGCGGTGTGCGGGCGCATGGCGGCTTCCACGTTGAAGCGGCTCACGCCGAGCGGGACGCAGGCGACCGTCGCCAGCTCCGGATACCGGTCGAGCACGCCGGCGAGGGTGTCGTCGAGGATGGTCCCGTCGTTGACGCCGGGGCAGACCACCACCTGGCCGTGGACCTCGATGCCGTGGTCGAGGAGGGCCCGCAGCCAGCGCAGGCTGGTGGCGCCCCGGCGGTTGCGCAGCATCCGGGCCCGCACCTCGGGGTCGGTGGCGTGGATGCTCACCCAGAGCGGCGACAGACCTTCGGTCACCACCCGCTCCAGGTCGGCCTCGGTGAATCGGGTCAGGGTGGTGAAGTTCCCGTACAGGAACGACAGGCGGTAGTCGTCGTCCCGGGTGTAGAGGCTGCGCCGCATGCCCTTGGGGAGCTGGTGGATGAAGCAGAACTCGCAGTGGTTGTCGCAGGTCCGGACCCGGTCGAACAGGGCCGCGTCCAGCTCCATGCCGAGCGGCTCGGCCTCGGCTCGCGACACCCGGACCAGGCGTTCCAGGCCGCCGCGGCGCACGTCGAGCTCGAGCTCCGTCTGATCGGCGAGGAGCTGGTATTCGATGATGTCTCGGGGGAGCTGGCCGTCCATGGCGACGATCTCGTCGCCGGGCTGGAGGCCGGCCCGGGCGGCCGGGCGACCCGGGGGCCACCGCCACCACTCGGGGCGGGGACATAGCCCGCTCAGGGTACTGCGGTCGAGCGGTCGGTCCGGGCGGCGACCGGTAGCCTGGGATGCGTGGACGTGGAGCAGGTGCTGCTGGCGTCGCCACGGGGGTTCTGCGCCGGCGTCGAGATGGCCATCAAGGCCCTGGCCTGGATGACCCGGGTGTTCGAACCGCCCGTCTACTGCTACCACGAGATCGTGCACAACCAGGTGGTGGTGGAGCGGTTCCGGCAGCTGGGCGTGGTGTTCGTGGAGGACGTCGACGAGGTGCCCGAAGGGGCGCCGCTCATGCTCTCCGCCCACGGCTCGCCGCCGGCGGTGGTCGACGCGGCCCGGGCCCGGGGTGGTGCGGTCGTCAACGCCGTCTGCCCGCTGGTCAAGAAGGTGCACCACGAGGTCAAGGTTCGGGCGGGCAAGGGCTACACCATCGTGTACGTCGGACACGAGGGCCATCAGGAGGCCATCGGCACCGCGGCAGTCGCCCCGGAGGCGGTGCAGCGGGTGGAGCGCCTCGAGGAGCTGCAGGCTCTCCCCGACCCCGACGGTCCGGTGGCGTTCCTGGCCCAGACCACCCTGGCCGTCGACGAGTGGGAGGCGCTGCTCGGCGCGGCGCGGGACCGCTGGCCGGACCTGTGGGTCCCCGGCACGTCGGACCTGTGCTTCGCCACCACCAACCGGCAGACCGCCCTGAAGGCCATCGCCTCGCGCTGCGACGCCGTGGTGGTCATCGGCTCCGCCAACTCGTCCAACACCCTGGCGCTGGAGCGCACCGCGACCACGGTCGGCAGCCCCCGGGTCCTGCGGGTCAACGAGGCGGCCGAGTTGCCCGATGACCTGGCCGGCTGCGTCGGCGTCATCGCCGGTGCTTCGGCGCCCGAAGAGCTGGTCGAGGAGGTGGTGGCCCGTCTGGCGCCCAGCGCCGGCGTAGAAGAGGTCCGGGCCGTCGATGAGGATCAGTATTTCCCGCTGCCCCGGGAGCTCCGGGACGCCGTTCGCAACCTGGCGGCCGCTGCCGCCGTCGCCGGCCTGGCCCCGGGAGGCGACCCGACCGCCGGTGGTGTCCCCCCCGGAGACGATCGCGACATGACCGCTTCGGTGGCGCTGGCCGGTCTGACCCGCTGACAGGTTTGAGCCGCTGACAGGTTTGACCCGCTGACAGGTTGGAGCCGCTGACAGGTTTGAGCCGCTGACAGGTTTGAGCCGCTGATAGGCCCGAACCGGCCGGGCCGGTTGGCGATCGGCCGGCCCGGTCCCCGACCACCGGGGTCTCGCGGTCCGATCAGGCCCGGCCGGCCGCCTTCAGGGCCGCGTCGAACAGCGCCTGCAGCTCCTGCTGGAGCCGGTCGGAGAGCTCGGCCACGACCCGCCGGGGTACCCGGCCTCGGGCGGTCGACTCCGGCGGCTCGATGGCCGGCCCCACGATCATCACCACCTTGACCGGGAGGATCCGCTTCTTGCCTTTGGGCATGGCCCATTCGCTGCCGCCGATGCCGACCGGGATGATCGGCACCCCGGCCCGGGCGGCCACGAAGGCGGCCCCCTCGAAGACCGGCTGGACGATCGGGCCGGATTGCCGGGCCCCTTCCGCGAACAGCACCACCGGCTCCCCGCTCCGCAACGCCTCCTCGCAGGTGCGCAGGGCCTCGCGGTCGGCCGTCCCCCGGTGGACGGGAAAGCCTCCCAGCGAGCTGAACAGGGCCGCGCTCCAGCGGTGCTTCCACAGGCTGTCCTTGCCCATGAACCGGATCCGGCGCCGGGTCAGGCATCCGGCCAGAAGGGTGTCGATGTTGGAGCGGTGCACCGGGGCGATGACGTAGGGGCCCGGCGGGAGGGATGTGTTCCCGGCCCTGGATGTCGACCCGCCAGTAGGTCCGGCACACCCCTTCGACCACCCCCCTGGCCACCGCATACCAGGCCAGGCTGAGCCTGGAGTCCGACACTAGGCGAGCCGCGGTTCGGCGGCGACGAGGGCCAGGACTTCGTCGACGATGGCGGCGACGGGGCGCCCGGTGGTATCGATGCGGACCGCATCCGGAGCCACGCTGAGCGGCGACGCCGGGCGGGTGGAGTCGATGTGGTCCCGCCGGGCGATGTCGGCAGCCACCTCGTCGTAGTGAAGGTCGAGCATCTCCTTGCTGCGCCGGCTGGCTCGCTCACGATCGTCGGCGGTGAGGTACACCTTGACGGCAGCATCCGGGAATACCACGGTGCCGATGTCGCGGCCTTCCACGACTCGTCCCGCCGTGGGCGGCGACCCACTCCCGTTGCCGCAGGACCAGCTCGGTTCGTACGTCCGGGTTGGCCGCTACGGTGCTCACGGCCCGGGTCACCTCGGGGTTACGGATCTCGATGGTGGCGTCCACCCCGTCGACGATGACCGCGTCGCCGACGGTCAGCTCCATGGCCCGGGCCAGCTCCGCCACCGGACCGCTGTCCGCCGGATCCATCCCCCTGCCGGATGGCCGCGAAGGCGACCGCCCGGTACATGGCTCCGGTGTCGAGGTAGGCGAGGCCGAGGCGTTGCGCCACTGCCCGGGCTACGGTGGACTTCCCGGATCCGGCCGGACCATCGATGGCAATCACCCGGTGTGCGACAGGCACCGTTGGTATTCCTCCTCGAAACGCGGGTAGCTGGTCGCCACCGCATCCCAGCCGCCGATCGCAATCGGAGTCCGGCGCGGCGGGGGCGGCCACAGCCATCGACATCGCCACCCGGTGATCCCCCGCCGATTCGGCCGTCCCGCCCGTCACCGGGCGTCCCCCGCTGCCGTCGACGACCAGCCCGTCGGGGCGCGCCTCGGCGTCGACGCCGATGGCGCCGAGGGCGGTGACCATGGTGGCGATGCGGTCACTTTCCTTGACCTTGAGCTCGGCTGCATCCGCGAAGGTGGTGGTCCCCTCGGCCATGGCGGCAGCCACGGCCAGGACGGGAATCTCGTCGATCAGCGAAGGGACCTCGGCGCCGCCCACGTTGGTGGCCCGCAAGGGCCCGAACCGGGCGACGATGGTGGCGGTGTGGGCGTCGTCGTTGGTGTCCGTCGAGCTCGATATTGGCACCCATGCGGCGCAGCACTTCCAGGAAGCCGGCCCGGCCCGGACCGACGTACACGTGTTCGACCCGTACCTCGCTCCCCGGGGTGATGCAGCCGGCCACGATCCAGAAGGCGGCCTGGGAGGGATCTCCGGGAACGTCCAGGTCGAACGGCCGGAGCCGCGACGGTCGGATGGTCACCGCGCCGGCTTCCTGCCGCGATGTCGGCGCCACAGAGCGACAGGAGCTCCTCGGTGTGCTGCCGGGTCGGCACCTCCTCCCTCACCGTCGTCGCCCCCTCGGCGGCCAGGCCGGCGAGCAGGAGCGCCCCCTTGACCTGGGCGCTCGGAACCGGAAGCCGGTAGTCGATGCCCACCAGTCGCCCGCCCCGCACCACCAGGGGCGGCAGCCGTCCGCCGGAGCGCCCGTCGATGCTGGCGCCCATCGCTCGCAGCGGCTCGACCACCCGGTCCATGGGCCGGCGAGCGATGGAATCGTCGCCGGCCAGGATGGTCAGGCCGTCGATGGCCGTGGCCCAGCCGGCGAACAGCCGGATCCCGGTTCCGGAGTTGCCGACGTCGATGGCGGCCGCCGGCTCGCCCAGCCGGTCGGATCCGCCGTCCACGACCACCTCGCCGCCGGCCCCGGCGGTCACCCCGGCTCCGAAGCTGCCGACCGCGGCCAGGGTGTGCCGGACGTCGGCGCCGGAGGACAGGCCGCGGAGACGGGATCGGCCTTCCGCCCGGGCCGCCAGTAGCACAGCTCGATGCGAGATGGACTTGTCGCCGGGTACCAGGATCCGACCCCGCAGACCGGCCGGGGCGGGGGAAGCCACGAAGGTGCTCATGCGCCGAGCGGGCGAACCGAGCAGCGATAGTCCCGGTCGTGGAGGGCGTCGCGCACCCGATCGGTGGCCGCCGCGTCCACCACCAGCACCAGCACTCCCCGATCGCCTTCCGCGCTGTGGGCGATTTCGAGGTCGTAGATGTTGACTCCCATCTCCCCGAGCAGGGTGGTGACTTCAGCCAACACCCCCGGCCGGTCCAGGACCGGCACCCGGATCTCCGACGTGGTCTCGCTCGATGGCGCCCCGGCGGGAAGGTTGACCCGGGCGTGGCGGGCCCGCTCCAGCAGGTCGAGCATCAGCGCCCGGTCGCCCCCGGCCACCAGGTCGCGGACCTCCCCGAGGGCGAGGAGCAGCCGATCGAGCACGTCGAGGATTCCGGCCCGGTTCTCGACGCAGATGTCGGGCCAGATAGCGGGGTCGCCTGCCGCGATGCGGGTCATGTCCCGGAACCCCCCCGCGGCCAGCCGGAGCAGGGTGGCGTGCTCGAGGGCCGTGTCGGCGGCCAGGTTCATGAGGGTGGCGGCCGTGAGGTGAGGGACGTGCGACACCATGGCCACCAGGTCGTCGTGGCGGGCCGCAGGCAGCTCCACCACGTTGGCGCCCAGGGTGGTCACCGCGCCGCGAACCCTGGCGAAGGCCACCGCATCGGTGTTGGCCGCCGGGGTGAGCACCCAGGTCGCCCCCTCGAACATGTCGGGGTCGGATCCGTCGACGCCCTCCTGTTCCGAGCCGGCCATGGGATGTCCGCCGACGAAGCGGGGATGGTCGAGCTTGGCGACAATCGGGCCCTTGATGCCAGCCACGTCGGTGACCACGCCGCCGCGGTCGAGGGCGTCGGCGGCCGCTTCTATCACTGCCCCGGCCGGGGTGGCGATGAACGTGACCAGGGCGGCCGGGTCAATGCCGGCCTCGTCGACGGCGCCGAGCTCAAGAGCCCGGGCCTGACGGGCGGGGTCGAGGTCCTGTCCCGACACGTGCCAGCCCTGCCGCCGGAGGCCCAAGCCGATGGAGCCACCGATGAGCCCGGTGCCGACGATCTGGGCCCGCGGCGACGCCGCAGCCGCGCTCACCGGCGGACACCAGCTCGTGGGGCCCGGCGATCAGTCGGGGTCATGGCCATCAGTGGCACCCATGACCGTCAGTGGAACGCATGCCTGAAGACTACGCGGGCCGCTGCCGGGGCTCGGGGGGCCGGCGGCGCCGCCGGGACCGGCGCTCGGTCGGTGCCGCCGCGGCCTGCTCCAGGGCCCGGACCTCGGCGGGGGTCAGCTCCCTCCATTCCCCCGGGGCCAGGGCGCCCACCCGGAGCGGCCCGATCCGGGTCCGGACCAGGCGGTGAACGGGATGGCCGACCGCGTCGCACATGCGTCGAACCTGGCGGTTGCGACCTTCGTGGATGGTGATGCGGAGGCCATGGTCGCCGACCCGAGCCACCCGCGCCGAGGCGGTAGGGCCGTCATCGAGCTCCACCCCGTCCCGGAGGCGGCGCAGCGCCCCTGGCGTCGGAGCGCCGTCCACCGCAACCAGGTATTCCTTTTCCACCCCGAAGCGAGGGTGGGTCAGACGGTAGGTGAGGTCCCCGTCGTTGGTGAGCAGAAGCAGCCCCTCGCTGTCACCGTCCAGACGCCCGACCGGATAGACCCGCGGCTCCGCCGGGACCAGCCCGGTGACCGCAGGCCGGCCGTGGGGATCGGCGGCCGTGCTGAGCACACCAGCCGGCTTGTTGAGGAGGTAGTAGACCAGCCCGGGCTGGACCGAGACCGGCACGCCGTCAACGGTTACCCGGTCGGTGGTGGCATCCACCCGGCGGCCGAGCGCGGCTACCTCGCCGTTGACCTGGACCCGACCCGCCGCGATCAGGGCCTCGCAGGCCCGGCGGCTGCCCACGCCTCGTTCCGCCAGGACCTTCTGGAGGCGAGGGCTGTCGGTGTCCGCGGCCGCCCCGGGGGTCATGGCCAGTCCGGGTTGAGGGCCCCGTCGTGCTGGTGGACGGTGGCGGTGGGGTCAGTGTCATCCCAGGTGGCGGCGTCGCGGGCGGTGTCGTCGCTGGCGGGGCCCGGGTCGACGGGGCCCGGGTCGGCGGGGCCCGGGTCGACGGCCGGATCGGTCTCGCCGGCGTCGCCCGTGGGCCCGACCGCATCCGGCCCGACCGCATCCGGCCCAACCGCATCCGGCCCAACCGCATCCGGCCCAACCGGGTCCGACCCAACCGGGTCCGGCCCAACCGGGTCCGGCCCCACCGGGGCCGGCCCAACTCCGGCCCAACCGGGTCCGGCCCAACCGTGTCCGGCCCAACCGGGTCTGGGCCAGCCTCGTCGGGCCCGGTCTCGTCCGCCTCACTGTCGAGCCCGGCCGCGGCGTCGCCCGGGGCGCGCTGGTCGGCTCGCACGCTGTGCTCGAGGGCGTCCATGATCTCCGGACCGGGGACGAACTGGGCCAGCGGGGGCAGCTCCTCGATGCGGTCCAGCCCCAGCCGTTCGAGCAGCAGGGGTGTGGTGCCGTACAGCACCGCCTGCCCGGGTCCCGGGTCCCGGCCTACCTCGGTGATGAATCCGCGGGACTGGAGGGTGCGGATCACTCCGTCCACGCCGACGCCCCGGATGGCGGCCATCTGGGCCCGGGACACCGGCTGCTTGTAGGCCACGATGGCCAGCGTTTCGAGGGCCGCGGCCGACAGGCGGGCCGATTGCCCTTCGAGGAGGTAGCGCTCGACGTAGGGGGCCAGATCGGCGTGGCTCTGGAACCGGTAGCCGCCCGCCACCCGCACCAGCTCGAAGCCGCGATCGTCGTCCCGGTAGGTCGCTTCCAGCTCGGCACAGCACTCCTCGACCCGGGCCGGCGACACCTCCAGCAGCTGGGCCAGCAGCTGGGGCTCAACCGGCGCATCGGCGACCATCACGATGGCCTCTATGGCGCGCCGCGTTTCCGATGCCATCAGCCGCTACCCCTGGTACTCCTCGATCTCCAGGGCCTCGAGCCCGCCCTGGTCGCGGGCCCGGTCAGGACCGAGCCAGCACACGTGGAGCGGTTCGCTCGGGGCGGCCTGATCCAGGTCAATCAGACCCTGCTTGAAGAGCTCGAGCAGGGCCAGGAACCTCACGATGACCTGGAGCCGCTCGCCCAGGCCGCCGGTGAGCTGGGCAAAGGACACCCGTCCCGCCGCCGGCAGCTCCTCGACGAGTTCCTGCACCGCGTCGCGCACGCTGATCCGCACCGGCGCCACGTGATCGAGCAGGACGCCCGTGGCCGGCTTGGGCAGAAGGAGGTGCTGCATGGCATCCCGGAGGCGATCGGCCGTGATGCCGGCCAGGAGATCGGGCGCCACCGCCTCGTAGCGCTCGTCGGGTCCGGACACCCGGGGCCAGCACCGGCTGGCGTTCTCCATCAGGCGCAGCATGGAGCCCGACGCGTCTTTGAACGTCTTGCACTCCAGCAGGCGGGCCAGCAGCAGGTCGCGCTCCTCCCACAGCGCCAGCTCCTCCTCCGGTTCGACGTCGTCCCGGCCGGGAAGGAGGCGGCGGGCCTTCAGTTCCAGCAGCACCGCCGCGATCAGAAGAAATTCGGTGGCGACCTCCAGGTCGAGCGCGGCGCGGAGATGCTCGAGGGTGGTCACGTACTCGTCCACGATGTCGGAGAGCGAGACCTCCCACAGATCCACCTGCTCCCGATTGATGAGGTGAAGCAGCAGGTCGAACGGGCCCTCGAAGACGGGGGTGCTCACCGTGTAGGGCACCCGATCAGAATACTGACGGTCTGGCCGCAAGCCGGGGATGGCAACGGGTGGGCCGGGCCGCCTCGTCGACGCCCCCGGGCCCCTCCGCCAGGGCTGCGCCTGCCGGCTGGCGGGCCCCTCCGCTCGGCTGCACCTGTCGGCCCCAGGGCCCTTCCGCCCGGCGGTAGCGGCGTAGCATGACCGGATGGCCAGGGTCTTCTCGGGCATCAAGCCCACCGGCGAACCGCACCTCGGGAACCTTCTGGGTGCCGTCCGCTGGTGGGTCGAGGACCAGCGCCAGGGTGACTGCTTCTACTGCGTAGTCGATCTGCACGCCTTGACCGAGCCCGGTGACCCGGCCGAGCTTCACCAGGCCAGTCTGACCATGGCGACCCTGCTCCTGGCGGCGGGGCTGGATCCCGCCGCGTGCACCCTCTTTATCCAGAGCCACGTGCCCGCCCACTCGCAGCTGGCCTGGGTGCTCGAGTGCACGGCCGGAATGGGCGAGCTGCGGCGCATGACCCAGTTCAAGGACAAGTCGCAGCGGCATGGGGAGGAAACCGCCCGGGTGGGTCTTTTCACCTATCCCGTCCTGATGGCCGCGGACATCCTGCTCTACGACACCGACCGGGTGCCGGTAGGCGACGACCAGCGCCAGCATCTCGAGCTCACCCGGGTCCTGGCCCAGCGCTTCAACTCTCGCTATGGCGAGACCTTTGTCATCCCCGAGGCGGTGGTTCCGCCGCCCGGTCGGGGCGCCCGGATCATGGACCTGCAGGATCCGGCCAGGAAGATGTCGAAGTCGAGCGAGAGCCCCCAGGGGACCATCGGGCTGTTTGACGACCCCGCGACCGTTGAGCGCAAGATCAAGCGGGCCGTCACCGACACCGACAGCGGCCCGGCGGCCGTCCGCTACGACCCGGCCGCCAAACCCGGGGTGGCCAACCTGCTCGAGATCCTGGCCGCCATCGAGGGCCGCCCGCCCCAGGCCGTCGCCAGCGACTATGAACAGTACGGGCCCCTCAAAGCGGACGTGGCCTCGGCGGTGGTGGCGACCCTGGCCCCCATCCAGGCTGCCTACCGACGCTGGGACGAGGATCCCGGGGCCGTGGCGAAGGTGCTCCGCGACGGGGCCGAGCGGGCCGACGAGGTCGCCCGGGTAACCCTGCGCAAGGCGTACGACAAGCTTGGGCTGGTAGCCCCGGCCTGATCGGGGACGGCTCGCCTCTCGTCCGCGGCAGCCCGCTCGCCGCCTGAGCGCGGTGGCACGAAACCACGCCTGAATACGTTTGGTGGCGCTAGCCCGACAGCAGGTGGGCCCAGGCCCGCTGGGCGGGGCCGAAGATGTGGGCCAGGAAGTTACCGGGATCCAGCAGTACCAACAGCAGCAGGATAGCCATGGCGTAGCGCTGGAAGCCGTACCAGGCCGGCATGGCCTGGCGCGGCAGCAGCCGGGCTACCACCGCCGAACCGTCGAGCGGGGGGATCGGAAGGGCGTTGAACACGGCCAGCGTCACGTTGACAAAGCCGATCAGGTACAGCACCCGGTCGGTGAGGTCAAGGGCGTTGACACCGAAGGTGGAGACGATGAAGTTGACCTCGGCGCCCGTGCCGGCCGGCCGGGCCAGGCGCAGCAACAGAACGGAGCATCCGGCCAGGATCAGGTTGGTAGCCGGACCGGCCAGGCTGACGATCACGGCCGAGTTGCGGGGGCTGCGCATCCGGCTGGGGTTAATTGGCACCGGCTTGGCGTAGCCGAACGCCCCCAGACCGGCCAGGGCGAGCACCCCGGGCAACACCAGGGTGCCGATGGGGTCGACGTGGCGAGCCGGGTTGAGGGTGAGCCGGCCGGCCCGCTTGGCGGTGTCATCCCCGAAGGCCAGGGCGGTCACGCCGTGGGCGAGCTCGTGGAGGATGATGGACGGCACCGCTACCGCGAACACGATGAGGGTGGTGGAGCTCAGGGTGTGGCGAACCGCATAGAGGGCGAGGGCGACCAGACCGATCACCACCAGCGTCTGGGGGTGAGTCAGTCGTCTCATCTGGCCGTTGCCTGTCACCCTGGCTTACCTGCCGTATGGCTTCTCTGGCGCTCGGGCTTAGCTGTTCCGCCGGCACGCCCGGACTGCCGGAGCAGGCCGGAGGGAACTAGCGCCGGTTGCTGGCCGCGGCCGCGCAGTCGATGCACAGCCGGGCCTCCGGTCTGGCTTCCAGCCGGGCCGGGGCGATGGGCTGTGTGCAGCTTTCGCAGACGCCGTAGCTGTCGGTGTCGAACTTGCTGAGGGCGTGCTCGACCTCGCGCAGGCCCTCAGCCAGCTTGTTGACCAGCGCTTCATTTTCGCCCCGCTCGGCGGTCACCTGGCTGGAGTCGGCGAAGTTTGGGTCGTAGTCGAGACCTTTGGCGCCGTGACCAAGCTCCGCAAGCTGACGACGCAGGGAGTCGCGTTCCTCCTCGAGCGTGGCCCGCAGTCCCTGGATTGTCGCGTCGGCTGCCATCCATCCGAGTGTAACCCCATGGCCATCGGAAGTGCTGCCCCCTCCGGAACGGGCGGCGGCGGCCCGAACCGGAGCTTCGCCCCTCCCGTTCCGGGCGAGGTGAAGATGGTCAGGGCGAGGTGGCGACGGTCAGGGTAAGGCCGATGATCGACTTGGCGTCGATGATGTCCCCGGCCCTGATCATGCCGATGGCCGAGGCCAGGGGAACCTCCTCGATCGTCATGTGCCGCTCCTCCGCTCCCTGCCGGTCGAGCGGCACCGGTGACAACTCCCGGGCCAGGTACAGCCAGGAGAACTCGTCGGTGAAGCCCGGCGAGTTGTAGAAGCGGGCCAGGAGGTCGAAACGCTCGGCCTTGCGGCCGACCTCCTCGGCCAGCTCCCGGGCAGCCGTGACCTCGGTCGGCTCGCCGGCCACGTCGCGCTTTCCGGCTGGCAGCTCGAGCAGCTCCCGGTCGGCCGCGGCCCGATATTGCCGCACCATCAACACCGAGCCCCCCTCGGTCAGAGGCACCACCACCACCGCCCCCGGGTGGCGCACCACATCCCGCTCGAACTGTTCGCCCTCAGGGCTCTCGAACCGGGCCGAGACCACCCGGATCAACGAACCCTGGAGGACCTGGCGCTCCCCGAGCTTACGAAACGGTGGCAAGACCGTCGACATCGAGCAGGCGAGGCGATCGGCCATCAGCCCGAGCCAGGGCCGCCCCCACCAGGGCCGCGAAGAGCGGATGCGGGTTGTCCGGCCGGCTCTTGAACTCCGGATGGGCCTGGGTCCCCACCCAGAACGGATGCCCGGGGAGCTCGATGAACTCGACCAGCCGATCATCGGGCGACGTGCCCGACGCCACCAGGCCGCCACCCTCGAGCACGGACCCGGTACCTGGGGTTGACCTCGTAGCGATGGCGATGCCGTTCGTAGACCAGCTCGGCACCGTAGGTGGTAGCGACCACCGAGCCCGGGGTGAGGCGGGCCGGGTAGGCACCGAGCCGCATGGTGCCGCCGAAGTCGACGACGTCGCGCTGCTCGTCCATGAAGTCGATGACCGGGTACGGCGAGGCGGCATCGAACTCCCGGGAGTTGGCCCCGGCCATGCCGACCACGTTGCGGGCGTAGTCGATCACCATGACGTGCAACCCGAGGCAGAGGCCCAGACAGGGAACCTCGTTTTCCCGGGCGTAGGTTGCGGCCGCGATCTTCCCTTCGATGCCCCGCTCGCCGAATCCGCCCGGGATCACGATGCCGTCGAGATCGCGCAGGGCGCCGTCGGCGAGCAATCCCTCGACGGCCTCGGCCTGGATCCACTCCAGATTGATTTTGGCGCCGTGGGCATAGCCGCCGTGGCGCAGGGCCTCGACCACGGACAGATAGGCGTCAGGAAGGTTGACGTATTTGCCGATGAGCCCGATGCGCACCGGGCGGGTGGCGGCTTCAACCCGCTCGACGAGGGCCTGCCACGCCGACAGGTCAAGGGGATAACGAACCTCGGCCGGCTCGGCCCCGTCGTCGGCCGCCTCGAAGCCCAGGAGCCGGCATACGTAGGTATCGAGGCCTTCCTCGTGCAGGGCCAGCGGTATCTCGTAGAGGTTGGGGGCGTCCATGCACGAGACCACCGCCTCCATAGGGACGTCGCTCAAGAGGGAGATCTTGCGCTTGAGTCCCGAGGAGATGCTCCGGTCGCTGCGGCAGATGATCACGTCCGGCTGGATGCCCCGGCTGCGCAGCTCGGTAACCGAGTGCTGGGTCGGCTTGGTCTTCTGCTCGCCCGACGGCCCGAGGTACGGCACCAGGGTCACGTGGACGTAGCAGACGTTGTCGCGGCCGATGTCTTTGCGAAACTGCCGGATGGCCTCGAGGAAGGGAAGGATCTCGATGTCGCCCACCGTGCCGCCCACCTCGGTAATGACCACGTCGACGGAGTCGGTGGCCAGACGTTTGATGCGGTCTTTGATCTCGTCGGTGATGTGCGGGATCACCTGCACGGTCTTGCCGAGAAAGTCGCCGCGTCGCTCCTTGGCGATCACGCTCCGGTAGATGGATCCGGTGGTGGCATTGGATTCCCGGCGCAGGTTTTCATCGACAAATCGTTCGTAGTGCCCGAGGTCGAGGTCCGTCTCCCCGCCATCGTCGGTGACGAAGACCTCGCCGTGCTCGAAGGGGTTCATGGTCCCGGGATCGACGTTGATATAGGGGTCGAGCTTCTGCATGGTGACCCGGAGGCCCCGGCTCTTGAGCAACCGGCCCAGCGAGGACGCGGCTAACCCTTTACCCAATGAGCTCGTCACCCCACCGGTGACGAAGATGTGCTTCGCCAAGACGCTCCTCCACTCGAGTCGATCTGTGCGGCTCTCGGTGGACCCACCGGTCGGCCACCTCACCCTACCGCGGCCCTGCCTGCTCGCCGTGGATGGCCTCAGCGTGAAGAAAGGGCCTCAGAGCGGGGAAAGGGGTTGGCGTTGAGCCAGGAGCTCCTCCGCGTGTCGGCGGGCCGTGGCGCTGTTGGGCCGCCCCGACAGCATGCGGGACAACTCCACCACCCGGGCCGGCCCGTCGACCACTTCTACGGACGCCACCGTCCGTGCTCCGGTGGCCTGCTTGCGCACGACCAGATGGCGATCCCCGAAGGCCGCCACCTGGGGGAGGTGGGTGACGACCAGCACCTGATGGCGCTGGCCAAGGGCAGCCAGGGCCCGGCCGACCGCCACCGCAGCCTCGCCCCCGATGCCCGCATCGACTTCGTCGAAGACCAGCGTCGGCGGATCCTCGACCTCCTCCCCGGAGGCCGCGGAGGGCAGCTCCGCATCACCATCCCGGGGTGGATGGAGCCGGCCGGGCCCATTTCGCGCCTGGCGCTGGTCATTCGCCTGCTGGCGCTGGTCATTCCCCTGCTGGCGCTGGTCATTCCCCTGCTGACGGCGCTCGGTCAGCACCAGGCGTACGGCCAGCATGGCCCGGGCCAGCTCACCGCCGGAGGCCACCTTGGCCAGCGGCAGCAGGGGCTCGCCCGGATTGGCGCCCAGCAACCAGGTGACTTCGGCGCCGGCCCGGTCGGGGCCGACGTGCACTTCGAAACGGGCGGCCGGCATGGCCAGGCCCTGGAGGGTCGTCTCGACCGCGGCCGCAAAGCCGGGCCGCGGCGGCCCGGCGGGCCCTGCCGACCCGGCGGCCTCAGCTGCCCCCAGGTCCGCCCGGGCCGCGATCAGATCCGCGTTCCAGAGTCGGCTGCGGCCCGGTCGAAGTCCTCCAGCTCGGCGATGCGGCGCCGGGCCGTGTCATGGAAGGCCATCACCTCGGCAAGGGTGTCGCCGTACTTGCGGCGCAGGTCGGTGAGCAGCTGACGCCGGGCGCCTACCTCCGCCAGCCGCTCCGGGATCGTCCTCGAACGACTCGGCGGCGAGGCGCGCCTCCCCGCCCACATCAGACAGCTCCGCCTGCAGGCTCAGCAACCGACTGGACAGCAGGCCCAGGGCGCCGGGGCCGCGGACCGCCTCCACCAGCGCCCCCAGCTGGTCGACGAGCCCCTCGTCGGCCTGTCAGCCTGTCCGCCACCGAAGCCGCGGCCAGGCGCAGCGACGAGGCGTGGGACAGTCGCTCCTCTTCCTCCCGGAGGTCGTCGTCTTCGGTCGGGCCGACAAGCCGGGCCGCGTCGAGCTCGGCGAGACTGATAGCGGAGGAGGTCCAGCTCGTGGGCCCGGGCCCGGGCATCTCCCCCGAGCGCGGCCTGCCTGGCCGGTGCAGATCCCGGACCCGACGGGCCGCCCGGGTCAGCGCCTCGGTGGCGATGCCGGCGGCGGCGTCCAGCGCCTGGCGTTGGGTCGGCGGGTTCAGGAGTGACTGGTGGGCGTGCTGTCCGTGCAGGTCGACCAGTCGTCCGCCCAGGTCCGCCAGGGCGGCCGCGGCGGCCATGCGGCCATCCACGTAGGCCCGGCCGCGTCCCGAGGCGGGAATCACCCGGGTCAGGACGCGTCTCGCCCTCCGGTTCGGTGCCGGCGAAGCGCCCCTCGACCAGGGCCTCCTCGGCCCGGGTCGCACCATGGTGCCGTCGGCTCGCCCTCCCGATCAGCAGCGAGATGGCCTCGACGATGAGCGTCTTGCCGGCGCCCGTCTCCCCGGTCAGCACCGTCATCCCCGGTCCCAAGCACGACGGTGAGATCCTCGATCACTCCGAGTTGGGCCACTCGCAGCTCGACCAGCATGGGGGCGCTCAGCGGTCGGCCAGGTTGAACTTGCGCTTGAGGATGCGGTGGAAATCCCGCTGGCCGAAGGTGACGAGCAGGGCGTCCCGATCCCCGCGCCGGCAGTGCAGGGTCTGCCCCGGTGGACAGGGTGGCGGTCATCCACCCGTCGACCACCAGGTCCGCGGTCTGACCGGCGATCGGGGTGATGGCGATCACGTCCTCGGCGTCGAGCACCAGCGAGCGGTCGAAGAGCATGTGGGGTGCGACCGGGGTGAGGATCTGCACCCGGGCCCGGGGCGACACGATCGGGCCCCGGGCCGACAGGTTGTAGGCGGTCGACCCGGTGGGCGTGGCCACGATCAACGAGTCCGCCGCGAAGGTGAGGAAGGGCTCCCCGTTGACCGCGACCTCGGTCCGCACCGTGTGGCTGCCCGGCCGGCCGCTGGAGGACCAGATCGTTGAGGGCGCTGCGGTGCAGGACGGTATGGCCCCCGTCGCCGGCCTCGTCGGTGACGGAGACGTCGAGGGTCATGCGGGCCTCGACCTGGTAGTCGCCGGCCAGGAACCGGCTGCAGGGCGTCCCGAAGCGACTCCGGTTCGACCGCGGCCAGGTAGCCCAGGTGGCCCAGGTTGACGCCGAGCACCGGGACGCCGGCCGGGCTGACCAGATCCACCGTGCGCAGCATGGTGCCGTCGCCGCCGAGGCTGACCGCCAGGTCGAGCGAGCCGGTCGCTCGCCGTTGTCGGGACCGGCGGCCGCCGGTCCAGTCGGCATCGAGCAAGCGCCGCCTCGTGCCCCTCCTGGCGCAGCCAGGCCGCCGTCTCGCTCGCCAGCCCGAGGGCGCCCTGGCGCTGGCTGTGGGCAACGAACCCGATCGCCGCCACGCTCAGCCCTCGGGTTCGCCTCGACGCGCCGCCCGGGCGCGCCTTCGAGCCAGGGCGGCCTGGACGGCCCCGGCCGGGTCAGCACGACCGTCAAGCGCGGATCCGACACGCAGGTGAACGAGGAACTCGACGTTGCCGTCGGCGCCCCGCAACGGCGAGACCATGACGCCCATCATGGTCGCTCCGGCGGCGTTCGAGAGCGGATATGACGCCCTCCGAGGGCGCTCCGCCACACCTCCGGGTCGCGGACGACCCCCCGGCCCCGCGATGACCTCGCGGCGGCCCGCCTCGAACTGCGGTTTCACCAGCACCACCAGGTCACCGCCCGGGCGCGGTCCAGGCGGCCAGCTGGCCGGCCACGGCGCCGCAGCGAGATGAACGACAGGTCGGCCACCACGACCGCGAACGGCTCACCGCCCAGATCGGCCAGGGCTGGCGGTGCGGACATTGGTCTGCTCGAGGACCAACCACACGGTCATCGGGCGGAGCCGCTCGTGGAGCTGGCCCCGGCCCACGTCGACCGCCACCACCGCTGGCCGCGCCCCGTTGGAGCAGGCAGTCGGTGAATCCGCCCGTCGAGGCGCCGGCATCCAGCGCCATCGCGCCGCGCACGTCGATGGCGAAGCGATCGAGGGCGGCGTCGAGCTTCTCGCCCCCCCGGCCGACGAAGCGCGGCGGCGGCCCCGAGACCACGATCGGCTCGGCCGGTTCGACCAGCCGGGCGGCCCGGGCCGCGACCGTCCCGCTAACCAGCACCAGGCCGGCGTCGATCAGCGCGGCCGCCTGGCTCCGGCTGGCGGCCAGGTGGCGGCGGACCAGCTCGGCGTCGAGTCGCCTGCCGGGTGCTCAGGCCCTCTCCTGTCCTTTTTGGCCGGCCGCCTTCTTGGCCGGGCCGGCCTTCTTGGTGGACGCGGCCTTCTTGGCCGGGCCGGCGCCTTCTTGGTGGCTGCCGCCTTCTTGGCTAGCGGCCGCAGCCTTGTTGGCTGGCGCCGCCTTCTGGGCCGCGGCCCGCCTTCCTGGGCTGGCGGCCAGCCTTCGGTGGTGGCCGCCTTCTTCGGGCCGGTCGCCTTTCTGGGCGGGTCACGGCGCCCTGGCCGGCCCGACGCCTCGATCCTGGCCGTCAGGCGGCGTTCGAGCTCGTCCAGCTCCTTCCTGGTGGCCACGCCGATCAACGAAAGCTGCGAGGCGATCTCGGCCCGGATGGTGTTGACGATCTGCTCGGTGCCCCGGCGGCTGGCCCCCATCATCTCCTCGAAGGCGTCCTGGGCCTGCTTCTGGCTGGAGTCGCCCAGCTGGGCGAGCTCGGCAGGAACTCCTCGGCTCGGGTCCGGGCCATCTCCAGGAAGTCGGCGCCGGCCTCCTGGTACTTCTTGAACCTGTCGTCGCGAGCCATGCCCAGCCTAACACCTCCCTTCCCGAGTGCTTGCAGGAGTTCGCACTCTGATCGCGCCGGTGCCGGGGGGTTCGCGGGCCGCCCCGAGCCGGGCCGCGACCACCGCGGCCAGGTCGTCGGCCAACCAGAGCCGGCGCCGGCGAAACGGGCAGGTCCTGGCTTCGGGTCACCCCGGACAGGACCAGGGCGAACGGGGCCCCGATCCGCTCGGCGAACGGCCGTCGGTATCGGGCCGGTCCCCGACCACCAGCCCGGCCGGGCCGAAACGGGCCCGCAGCAGATCGGCTGCCGGCCTGATGGGGCTTTCCGGCCACCTCCGCCTTCCGGCCCGAGCTGACTTCGAGATAGGCCACGACGGCCCCGGCTCCCGGTTCGAGCCCGTGCGGGGTGGGGAAGGTGGCGTCGGTGTTGGTGGCGACGAATCGGGCGCCGGCTCCGGATGGCGCTGGCTGCGGCTGCCAGCTCGGCGAAATCGAGGTTCACGCTGCGCCCGACGACCACGGCGTCGGGGTGGTCGCGCGACACCGACGACGGCCACGCCCCGATCCTTGAGCGCCTCCTTGATCCCGGGGTCGCCCACGATGGCGGCCCGGCTGCCCGGCTCGAGCAGCGACGGCGGCCGCCTGGGAGGAGGTGAGCAGCTCGTCGGCGGTCGACCTCGATATCCGGCTCGGGCCAGCCGCGCCACGTACTCGGCCACGGTCGGACCCGAGTTGTTGGTGACGAAGACCACGGCTTCCCCGGCGTCGTGCAGATGGCGCACCGCCTCGGGCGAACCCGGGAATGGGATTGCCGGCCAGCCAGACCACGCCATCGAGATCGAGGACCCAGAGCATGCTGGCAGTCTGCTACGTCCACCGGCCTCGGCCACAATGAACGGGTGCCCCGCTTCCGTCCTTTCCCCGGCCTCCGCTACTCACGATCGCACGTCGCGTCGCTCGACGACGTGGTCTGCCCGCCCTATGACGTCATCTCCGAGTCCGAACGTCTGGCCCTGCGAGGCCCGGAGCCCCTCCAACATCGTCCGCCTCGAGCTGCCGCACGACGACGGTGTCGGCGACCGCTATCTGCGGGCGGCCGCCCTGCTCGACGCCTGGCGGGACGGAGGGATCCTCCACCGGGACGGCACCCCGGCGCTTCTACGGCTACCGGATGCGCTTCGCGGATCCGGCCGGGACGGCCCGCCAGACGCTCGGCGTGATCGGGGCCCTGGAGCTCGAGCCCCCTGGCGCGGGGATCCTGCCGCACGAGGAGACCACGCCCAAGGCCAAGACCGACCGGCTGGAGTTGCTGCGGGCGACCAGCGCCAACCTTTCGCCGATCTGGGGGCTGGCCGCCGGCGCCGGCTTGAGCGCCTGCTGCACCCCCCCGGACCATCCCGCCGAGCACGTCACCGACCTGGACCGGGTCAGCCACGAGGTGTGGCCGATCACCGACGCCGCCCAGATCGAAGGCCATCCAGGCCGTCGTGGCAGTCCAGAGCCGGTGCTGATCGCCGACGGCCACCACCGCTACGAGACGGCCCTGACCTACCGGGACGAGCGCCGGCCAGGCCAGGGAACAACCGACGCCGACGACGACTTCGTCATGGCCCTGATCGTGGAGCTGGCCGACGACCAGCTCACCGTCCAGGCCATCCACCGCCTCATCGAGGGTCTGCCGCCCGACTTCGACCTGCCCGCGGCCCTGGCGCCGTGGTTCGACATCACGCCGACCGCGCCCGCCGACCGCACCATCACCACCCGGATGGCCGAGGCCGAGGCCATGGCCGTGCTGACCCCGACCGGGGCCTGGCTGGCCCGGCCCCTGCCGTCGGTGCTCGAGACAGCGGCCCAGGACCTCGACAGCAGCCGGCTGGACGTGGCCCTGGCCAGCCTGCCGTCCCATCACCTGGCCTACCAGCACGGCTGGGACCATGCGGCCGCGGCGGTGGCGACCGGCCAGGCCGACGCCGCCGTGCTGCTGCCGCCCGGCGACGGTCAGCCAGATCGGCGCGGTCAGCCGGGGCCAGCGGCGCATGCCCGCCAAGACCACGTTCTTCTGGCCGAAGCCGCGTACCGGTCTGGTGGTCCGGGAGCTCCTCGGTTGAGGCCGCACCCGAAGATTCTTCTTCTTCTCAGGTAATTCTCAGCACGATGCCAGCCCGGTGATGGATACTAGGGAGCACCAGTTCGGCCCGGTACCTCCTCTGCCCAGCCGGATGTCCGGGGCCGTCGTCGCCGCAGGTGACGGCGGCCCTGCTGGGTTGCGTCGGACCGGGCCGCTCAGCTGTCGCGGGCCAGGCGGATGCCGGTCATGGGCCAGCGGGCGCCGGCCGGGAAGAAGTTGCGGTACGTCAGCCGGGCGTGCCCCGGCGGGGTGATGGCGGCGCTGCCCCGCAGGACCTGCTGGTTGACCATGAACTTGCCGTTGTACTCCCCGACCGCCCCCGGGGCCGGACTGGAAGCCGGGATAGGGCAGGTAGCCGCTCGAGGTCCACTGCCAGGCCGCGCCGTACAGCTGGCGCAGCCGGCCCGGCCCGGGCCGGGCCGCCTCGGGATGCAGGACCACGGCCGGAGCGGACGGTCCGGGCTCGCTGGCCGGCGGCCGACTCCCATTCGGCCTCGGTCGGCAGCCGGGCGCCGCGCCAGTGGGCGTAGGCGTCGGCCTCGTAGTAGCTGACGTGGACGACCGGCAGGGCCGGATCCACCGGGCCGGGCCGTACAGGGTGTAGACGCAGCCAGCCGTCGCCGTCGCGCTCCCAGTACAGGGGCGCCTGCTGACCGCTGGCCTGCAGGGCGGCCCAGCCGTCGGACAGCCACAGATCCGGACGCCGGTAGCCACCGTCGTCCATGAACTCCAGCCACTCGCCGGCCGTGACCAGCCGGTCGGCCAGCTGGAACGGCCGCAACCACTGCCGGTGGCGGGGGAACTCGTTGTCGAAAGCGAAGCCGGCTTCCGCCTCGGCGCCGATCTCGACCAGGCCGCCGTCGTGGTCGACCCACCGGATCGGTCCGGGGTCGCTCCCGGCCGGCGGCCGGGTCAGCCGGTAGGCCGGGACGGAGGGGGTTGGTACCGAGCACGTGCTTGATGTCCATCAGCAGCAGCTCCTGGTGCTGCTGCTCATGGTGCAGCCCCAGCTCGACCAGAGCGCAGCACGGCCGGCGCCAGCGACCGGCCCAGCAGGTCCTCCACCGCCTCGTCGATGGTGTCGCGATAGGCGGTCACCTCGCCGACGCCGGGCCGGCTCAGCAGCCCTCGCTCGGCCCGAGGGTGGCGGGGGCCCGACCCCCTCGTAGTACGAGTTCCACAGGTACAGATAGCGCTCGTCGACGGGCTGGTAGCCAGGCTGATACGGGCATCAGGACGAACTGCTCGAAGAACCAGGTCACGTGGGCCCGGTGCCACTTGGTGGGGCTGACGTCGGGCATCGACTGCACGGTCTGGTCCTCCGGTGACAGCGGGGCGGCCAGCGCTTCGGTTGCGCCCCGCACCGCCCGGTAGTGCTCCATATCGGGTTTCGGCAGGCCCGGGTGCTCCGGCGTGGCGGCGCCGGGCGGCACCGGCGAGACCGGCGAAGGCGTGGTGGCCGAGCGCTGGGCCAGGGTCACGGCGAAGTCACCGCAGGCGTCGGTCCACCAGCCCATCGGCACGAACCCGGCCGCTTCGAGCTCGGCGGTGATCCCCTCCCGGCGGAACTTGGCGCTGATCTCGGTGCCGATCTCCTCGCCGTCGCCGAGTTCGACGCGCAGGCCGAGGGCCGGCAACGGCGACCGTACTGGCGGCCCGCGGGACCGCAGGCCCATGCTGATGTGCTCGGCTGTCGGATCCCAGCGGGCCACGTATCGAAGCGGTCGAGGTCGAAGTCCGCGCCGAGGGCGGTGTTGACCACCTGCAGGACGTTCCGTTCGAACTCGGCGGTGACGCCGGCCGAGTCGTCGTAGGCGGCGACCAGCCGGGCCGGGTCCTTGACCAGGTCGACCCCGAGCAGCAGCCCCTCGCCCGGGTGGAGCCGGGCCGGCCAGGGTGGCCAGGAAGCGGGCCCGTTCCTCCGACGGTGAGGTTGCCGATGGTGCCGCCCAGGAAGGCGATCAGGCGCCCTTCGGCTTCGGGCAGGCGGTCGAGGTGCACGCCGAAGTCGCCGACCACTCCGGAGACCTCGATGTCCGGGTAGGCGGCCGCCAGGGTGGCCACGGCGGCGCGCAAGGTCGGCTCGGCCACGTCGAAGGCCACGAACCGGCGCAGGGTGCCGGCGTCGCGCAGGGCGTCGATCAGGGCGACGGTCTTGTCGGACGTGCCCGAGCCCAGCTCGATCAGGGTGGAGGCCCCGCAGCGGGCCGCGATCTCCGGGCTGTAGGCGGTCAGGATCTCCCGCTCGGCCCGGGTCGGGTAGTACTCGGGCAGGGTGGTGATCTGCTCGAAGAGGGCGCTGCCCCGTCTCGTCGTAGAGCCACCGGGGCGGCAGCCGCTTGGGGCTGTCGGTCAGCCCGGCGCGGACGTCGGCGGCCAGGGCCGCGGCCGAGTCGGCGCCGGTGAGATGCACGGTGACGGGCGGGGCTGGCATTGAGGGCATGGCGGCCACCGAAGAAACCTACCCACCTCCGGCCGATATGCCGCGAAATGTAAGATTTCTGACCCCGTCGGCCCGGTGCATTTACCTGGAGTTCAACCGCCGGGCCCCGAAACTCCGACTTCGAGGTCCGGAGCACGGCCTCCCTTGCCAGCCTCAGGTCACGGTCCAGGTCGATCCCGGACGTCAGCAAGCGCGGCCAGGTCCCCGGGCCCTCGGCGCTCGGCGGCCGCGACCAGCTGCTGGTTGACCAGGGTCCGTAGTCGGGCCGCTGTCACGTCGCGGAAGACCCCGATCGGGCGTCGGTGCGGTGGGCCCCGGCGCCAGCCGGGACAGGGCGAACGCCAGGCTCGGATCCTCGCGGTGCTCGTCGTGGACCACCAGGCGGTCCTCGCCGACGTCGGCCACCTCGACCACCCGGGCCGAGCCGTCCTCCATGACCACGCCCCATTCGCCTTCCGGACCGAACCGGATGGGCTCGCCGTGGGCGAGCGGGATCAGCATCTTGGGCCGGGCGTCCTTGGCGGTGATCAGGTCGAAGGCCCCGTCGTTGAACACGTTGCAGTTCTGGTACACCTCGACCAGCGACGCCCCCTGGTGCTCGTAGGCCCGGCGGATGGTGTCCATCATGTGCTTGCGTTCCATGTCGTGGGTGCGGGCCACGAAGGTGGCCTCGGCGCCGAGGGCCAGCGATACCGGGTTGTACGGGTAGTCCAGCGACCCGAACGGCGTGGACTTGGTGACCTTGCCCGGCTCGGACGTGGGCGAGTACTGGCCCTTGGTCAGCCCGTAGATCTGGTTGTTGAACAGGATGATGGTGAGGTTGACGTTGCGGCGCAGGGCGTGCAGGAGGTGGTTGCCGCCGATCGACAGGGCGTCGCCGTCGCCGGTGATGACCCAGACGTGCAGGTCGGGCCGGCTGACCGCGATCCCGGTGGCCAGGGCGGGGGCCCGGCCGTGGATGGAGTGGACCCCGTAGGTGTTCATGTAATACGGGAAGCGGGAGCTGCACCCGATCCCGGACACGAACACCGTGTCTTCGCGGCGGGCCCCCAGCTCGGGCATCAGCATCTGGACCGCCATCAGGATCGAGAAGTCCCCGCATCCGGGGCACCACCGGATCTCCTGATCGCTGGTCCAATCCTTCTTGGTGGTGACCGGAACGGCAACGTCGGTCATGGTGAAACGCTCGCTTTCGTGGCGGGGCTAGCGGTCGAGGAGCAGGTCGAAGATGGCCCGCTCGATCTCCTCGGCCTGGAACGGCTTGCCCTTTGGCTTGGTGAGGCTGCGGGCGTCGACCAGGAACTCGGCCCGGACCAGCTTGACCAGCTGGCCGAGGTTCATCTCCGGAACCAGCACCTTGCGGTACGAGCGCAGCACCTCGCCCAGGTTGGACGGGAAGGGGTTGAGGTGGCGGAGGTGGGCGTGGGCCACCGGGTGACCCTGGGCCCGGACCCGGCGGATGCCGGCCTGGATGGCACCGTAGGTGGACCCCCAGCCGAGCACCAGCACCTCGCGCACCGTCCGGGATCGTCGACCTCGACGGGGGGGATGTCGGCGGCGATCCCGGCCACCTTGGCCACCCGGAGCTTGGTCATCAGCTCGTGGTTGGCCGGGTCGTAGGAGACGTCGCCCGAGCCGTCCTCCTTCTCCGAGGCCGCCGATGCGGTGGGTCAGCCCGGTGGTGCCCGGGATGGCCCACGGGCGGGCCAGGGTCACGGGGTCCCGCAGGTAGGGCCAGAACTCCGGTTCGCCGGCCGCGTTGGTGTGGTTGGGCTCGGTGGCGAAAGGAACGCTGATGTCGGGCAGGACGGCCACGTCGGGGATCCGCCATGGCTCGGCCCCGTTGGCCAGATAGCCGTCGGAGAGGAGGAACACCGGCGTGCGGTACTTGAGGGCGATGCGGGCCGCCTCGATGGCGGCGAAGAAGCAGTCGCCGGGCGTGGAGGGGGCCACGATCGGTACCGGCGCCTCGCCGTGGCGGCCGAACATGGCCTGCAGCAGGTCGCCCTGCTCGGTCTTGGTGGGCAGGCCGGTCGACGGGCCGCCGCGCTGGATGTCGATGATCAGCAGCGGCAGCTCCAGGCTGACCGCCAGGCCGATGGTCTCGGCCTTGAGGTCGATGCCCGGGCCGCTGGTGGTGGTGATGCCCGAGAGAGCCGGCGTAGGCGGCGCCGAGGGCGGCTCCGATGCCGGCGATCTCGTCCTCGGCCTGCAGGGTGCGGACCCCGAAGTTCTTGTGCTTGGACAGCTCGTGGAGGATGTCCGAGGCCGGGGTGATCGGGTAGCTGCCGAGGAACAGCGGCAGCTTGGCCAGCTGGCCGGCGGCGATCAGCCCCCAGGCCAGGGCGGTGTTGCCCGAGATGTTGGTGTAGGTGCCCGGGCGCCAGCTCGGCCGGCTTGACCTCGTAGATGGACGGGAACAGCTCCGCCGTCTCGCCGAAGTTCCAGCCCGCCTTGAAGGCCAGCGTGTTGGCCTCGGCCACCATCGGCGTCTTGCCGAAGCGGGCCTGGATCCACTGCAGGGTCGGCTCGGTGGGCCGGGTGTAGAGCCAGCTGATCAGGCCCGAGGGCGAAGAAGTTCTTGGACCGCTCGGCGTCGCGGGGCTTGGTGCCCGACGGCTTGACCGCCTCCATGGTCAGCGAGGTCATCGGAACCTCGTAGACCGTGTAACGAGTCCAGGCTGCCGTCGGTCAGCGGGTTGGAGGCGTAGCCGGCCTTGGCGAAGGCCCGCTCGTCGAAGGCGTCGACGTTGACGATGATGCGTCCCGCCGGCGGTCATGTCGCCCAGGTTGGCCTTGAGGGCGGCCGGGTTCATGGCCACCAGCACGCCGGGATGGTCCCCGGGCGTGAGGATGTCGTGGTCCGAGATGTGGATCTGGAAGGCCGAGACGCCGGCCAGGGTCCCGGCCGGGGCCCGGATCTCGGCCGGGAAGTCGGGCAGCGTCGACAGGTCGTTGCCGAACAGCGCCGACGAGTCGGTGAACCGGTCACCCGTGAGCTGCATCCCGTCGCCGGAGTCGCCGGCGAAGCGAATGACGGCCCGGTCCAGATCGACGACGGTTCGCTCACGAGATGCGGTATCGGCCATGGCGGTCCCTCCGAGATCGGACAGGCGACAGTCTACGGTGTGGGGCCGGACCCAGGCTCAGGTTACCGGCGGGTAGCCGACCCGGCCGAGCGCCGGCCTCGGTGCTGGGTGGATTCAAGGCGCGGGACCGGCCGGCCAGCCTCGGCCAGTATGTGGCGGTGACCTTCGATGACCGGGTCGCGGCCGGGCGCCAGCTGGCGACCATCCTCGGTGACCTGCGCGACCAGAACCCGGTGGTGCTGGGCCTGCCCCGCGGCGGGGTGGTGGTGGCCGCGGAGGTGGCGCGGGCCCTGGGGGCGCCGCTGGACGCCATCATGGTCCGCAAGCTCGGTGTTCCGGTCCAGCCCGAGCTGGCCATGGGGGCCATCGGCGAGGACGGGGTCCGGATCGTCGTCCGAGGACGTGATGCGCCGGGCCGGGGTCAGCGGCCGACGCAGCTGGCGACGCCGTCGAGCAGCGGGAGCGGACCGAGCTGGAGCGCCGGGCCCGGCTGCTATCCGGGGCGATGGAGGCCGTCTGGCCCTGGACGGGCGAACGGCCATCGTGGTGGACGACGGCATCGCCACCGGGTCGACGGCGTACGCCGCCTGCCGGGTGGCCCGGGCTCACGGGGCGGCCCGGGTGGTGCTGGCCGTTCCGGTCGGCTCCCCCGAGGCGGTGGCCGCGCTGGCCGACGTCGCCGACGAGGTGCGCTGCCTGGAGACGCCCGTGCTGGCTCGGGGCCATCGGGCAGTTCTACGGGAACTTCAGCCAGGTCGACGACGATGAGGTGGTCGCCCTGCTCCGCAGCAGGTCCCGCCGGTGGCCGGGGTGGAGTTGCCCTGAGCCCGGTCAAGGGGCGCGGAGCCTGGAGGTGCCCGGCGCCCCGAGCGCCGAGATCCGTCGCGGTGGGTCGGATGGTGGTCCCATGCGCCGTGGTAGCGGGCCGAGAGCCGGTGGTCGCGCCGGCTCCGGCGGTCACGCCACCGTGATCTCGGCGTCGAGGTAGACGTCCTGGATGGCGTGCAGGAGCGCCACCCCCTCGGCGGTGGGACGCTGGAACGCTTTGCGGCCGGAGATGAGCCCGGCGCCGCCGGCCCGCTTGTTGATGACCGCGGTGCGGACCGCCTGGGCCAGATCGGAGTCGCCCTTCGACTCACCGCCGCTGTTGATCAGCGGGATGCGGCCCATGTAGCAGTTGACGAGCTGCCAGCGGGTCAGGTCGATCGGGTTGTCGGTGGTCAGCTCGTCGTAGACCAGCGGGTCGGTTCGGCCGAAGCCGATGGCGCCGTAGCCCGCCGTTGTTCTCCGCCTGCTTCTGCTTGATGATGTCGGCCTCGATGGTGACGCCGAGATGGTTGGCCTGCCCGGTCAGGTCGGCGGCGAGCGAGTAGTCGACGCCGTCCTTGGTGAAGGCGCTGTTGCGCAGGTAGCACCACAACACGGTGAACATGCCGAGGGCGTGCGCCTCCTGGAAGGCCTCGGAGACCTCCTGGATCTGCCGGGTGGCGTGCTCCGAGCCGAAGTAGATGGTGGCGCCGACCCCGACCGCACCGAGCTCGTAGGCCTCCTGGGCCGAACCGAACATGATCTGGTCGTAGCGGCTCGGATAGGTGAGCAGCTCGTTGTGGTTGAGCTTGGCGATGAACGGGATCTTGTGGGCGTAGCGCCGGCCGACCATGCCGAGCACGCCCAGGGTGGTGGCGAAGGCGTTGCAGCCGCCCTTCGATCGCCAGCTCGACCAGGTTCTTGGGATCGAAGTAGGCCGGGTTGCGGGCGAATGAGGCCGCGGCCGAGTGCTCGATGCCCTGGTCGACCGGCAGGATCGACAGGTAGCCGGTGCCGGCCAGGCGGCCGTGGCCGTACATGGCGCCGAGGTTGCGCAGTACCGGGATCGGCCGGTCCGACCAGCTCATGACGTCGTCGATGGCGTCGGGGCCCGGCAGGATCAGATCGTCGCGCGGGATGCCCTTGCACTCGTAGGACAGCAAGTCTTCGGCGTCATCGCCCAGCAGGCTGTGCACGTCCATAGTCAGCACGACTCCTGGCTTCGGCCGGTCCCGACAGGCCGGCGGATCTCCGACTGGCTTCGCAGCCGGGACCGGCGCGCCGCGTAGGCGCCCGTCGGGCCGGTGATCGCCTTGTTGGCGCCGGGAGCAACGGCTGCGCCGTCACCGGCGCCCAGGTGCTGTGCCGCCGGCGCAATCGGGGCCGCGTCCGGCGCACCCGGCCGCGTCACGGGGTGGAGGGCCCATGGCGGCCGCGGTCCTCGCCCCGAGGGTCGCCAGGGCCGCTTCCAGGGCCGTCCCGATGCGCCGGATCCGCGGCTCGAGCCCGCTTGGTCTCGGCGGCCCGGACCACCCGGGAGGCCACGACCTCGGTGCGGCTCTGGGTGGTGCCCCCGGCCCGGAAGAACCGGCGCCGGACCCGCCCGACCACCACCACCTCGGATCCCGGCATCCAGGGTGGCCGCCCAGGCGGGAGCGTCGAACCAGGCCACCGGGACCGGCTCGGCCGGACCATCCGGTCGCGAGATGGTCACCTCCAGGGTCAACAGCCGGCTGCCCGACGGCAGCACCCGGTCCTGGGCCGGGCGGGCCAGCAGTCCTGTAACACTACGACATTGATCATCGTCGCTCTCTTCCGCTGCCGGCCAAGCCGGCGCAGCTGATCCAAATGATCCAACCGAAGAGGCCAGCGCTCGCCGGCGACGGCCGGCGACCAGCGGCGCCAGCGGTGGCCAGGCTACGCGAGGGGTGGGACGGTAACGGCGGGCAGCCGGTCCGGGCGGGGGCAGGGCGGGGGCAGAAAGGGCGGGATCGGGCCCTGGGGACCGGCCATTGGGCGCGGGGCGGCGGCCGGCATTTGGGGTGTCGGCGGGGTCTGCCCCGGCAAACACTCGTCTCCAATCGATTCTACGCCTGCCGAGGTCGGCCACGCCGGGACCAGGCGCTTAGCCGGACGCAGCGACGTGACGTCGAAGGCGTCGGGGTCGGCCGCGGCCACCCGGGCAAACAGCTCCCGGGCCCGGGGCAGGTCGCCGGCCCGTTCGTGGAGATCGGCCAGCGCGTACCACTGACGCAGATGCCGGTCCCGGACGTGGCCGACCCGCCGGCCGGCTCGAGCCAGGATCTCGCATGGCCCCGGCCAGGTCGCCCTGGTCGGCCCGGGCTCCGGCCGCCACGATCCGGCCCTCGGCGACCAGGTCGGCGCTCGGCGAGGCCTGGCGCAGCTCGGCCCAGATCGCCTCGGCGTCGTCCCAGCGCCGGAGGGCCCGGTAGCAGTCGGCCAGCACCGGATGCTGGTCGAACGAACCGCTCAGCTGCCGGTAGGCCTCCAGCTGGCGGGCCGCCTGCGCCCATTGGCCGGTGCGGTAGAGCACCAGGCCGTAGAGCTCCCGGACGGCCGCCGATCCGGGACCTCGTCGACCAGCACTCGCAGGATGCGCCGGGCGTCCTGGTAGCGCTCCCGCTCGTAGGCATAGGTGGCGTCGGCCATGCGGGCGGCCAGCTTGCCGCCCCGGTCGGGACCGGCCGCCGCTGACAGCTCGTCGACCACCGGCCGCGGCACGCGACGGCGTCGGCCGCCCGGGGAAGCGACGCCGTCCGTGCCGGCTGGCGAGGTCCCGGGGCTGCGGGCGCCGGCCGCGATGCCCGCGGCCGGCGATGGGCACGTGGGGCGACGCTGGGATCGGCTCGGGCCGCGGTTCCGACAACCCAGGTCTCGTCGGGGACCCACGGTTGCGCGGCCCACGGCGGCTCCGTCAGCGCCGGCGGCCCGGGCGACGGTGTCCCGCCACACCTCCGACGCCGAGGGGCTCGCGCTCGGGTCGCGGCCCGAGGGATCGGGCGCCCCGCCGGGCCACGCTGCCCCACTTCATGGCCGGCGACCTCTGGTCCGGCGCGCCGGAGGGTTCGACGCGGCCCGGCCGGCGAACCGCGCCAGATCGGGGCCCACCGGTCCGTCGGCGGACGCCGCCGCGGGCGCGCCGCTCGGACGCGGCCGGCGGCCGGGCGGGACGCCCGTCCGGGAGGCGGGCCGTCCGGCCCGGCCGGGCCCTCGTCAGGCGGGCGGCGGCTGGGCGTCCTGGTCGGCGCGATCGCCGTCGGGCGATCGGGCGGACGGGCCGGTCTGGTCGGGCGGCTCGGTCCGGGGCGGGCGGGGCCGTCGACGCGGTGGACGGCCGGTTGCCGGCCGGTGCGGCTCGACCCGTCGGGCGGACCCGGGTCGCGCCGCGGGCGCGCCGTCCCCGGCGGGCGCGCGCCGGCGCCGCGCCGGCCGCCGACCGGGGTCCGGTCGGCCGGGCGGCGGGCGGCCGATCGCCGGCGCCGTCGGCCGGGCGACGCGGGCCGGTGGCGGGCCCGGCGGGGCGGGCCGCCGCGCTGGTCGGGCCGGCTGGCGGCCGGCCGCCGGTGCGCGCCCGGGCGGTGCCGACCTGGCCGGCGCGGCCGCCGCCGGTCGCCGCGCACGCCTGGTGCCTGCCTCCCGGCTCGCCGGTGCCTGCCGCGGCGGCCCGGCGACGGTCCTGCGGCCGCCCCGACCGCGGGCCAGGCGTCCCGCTCGGGGAGCCGTCCCGAGCCGCGTCGGCCGGGTCTGTCCTCGGCGGCGGCCGGCCGCCGGCGACGGCGCCGCCTCCGGGGTGCCGCTGGCGCCGGTCGCCCTGCGACGGCTGCGCCGCCGAGCGCCGGTCCAGGCCGGCCGGCGCGGCCCCGGCCGGCCGTTTCGGCCGGCCTCGCGGTGGCCGTGCCGCCGGTCGACGCGCCCGCTGGCGTCCGTGGCCCTGCCCCTCGGAGCGTTTTTTCGGCGGGGGGGGTGACGGCATGGCGGACCATGCTACCGGCGGCCCGGCGCGACGAAGCCCCGCACCAGACAGGTGCGGGGCTTCGTCTCACGATTATTCCGGCGACGTCCTACTCTCCCAGGGGGAATCCCCCCAAGTACCATCGGCGCTGGCGGGCTTAACTTCCGTGTTCGGGATGGGAACGGGTGTGACTCCGCCGCTATGGCCACCGGAAACCGTGCTCAACTGCGGGCGGTCGCCAGGCCGGCGACCGTCCCCTGTGAGCGTTCCATAGCGAGCACGAGCGTGAATGTTTCCAAGCCCTCGGCCGATTAGTACCGGTCGGCTGAACACATTGCTGTGCGTACACCTCCGGCCTATCAACGTGGTCGTCTACCACGGGCCTTACCTGGTTAACCCAGTGGGAAATCTCATCTTGGAACGAGCTTCGCACTTAGATGCTTTCAGCGCTTATCCCTTCCGCAGGTCGCCAACCAGCCGTGCCCTTGGCAGGACAACTGGCACACGAGAGCTGCGTCCGTCCCGGTCCTCTCGTACTAGGGACAGCCTTCCTCAGATTTCCTACGGCTGCACCGGATAGGGACCGAACTGTCTCACGACGTTCTAAACCCAGCTCGCGTACCGCTTTAATGGGCGAACAGCCCAACCCTTGGGACCTACTTCAGCCCCAGGATGCGACGAGCCGACATCGAGGTGCCAAACCTTCCCGTCGATATGGACTCTTGGGGAAGATGAGCCTGTTATCCCCGGGGTACCTTTTATCCGTTGAGCGACGGCGCTTCCACACGCAACCGCCGGATCACTATGCCCTGCTTTCGCACCTGCTCGACCTGTAGGTCTCGCAGTCAAGCTCCCTTGTGCCATTGCACTCGACGGCTGATTGCCAACCAGCCTGAGGGAACCTTTGGGCGCCTCCGTTACTCTTTAGGAGGCGACCGCCCCAGTCAAACTACCCACCTGACGCTGTCCCCCATCCGGATAACGGACGTGGGTTAGATTCCCGTCACATGCAGGGTGGTATTTCAACGGTGACTCCACCCCAGCTGGCGCTGAGGCTTCCAAGTCTCCCACCTATCCTACACAACATGTAACAAAAACCAACATCAAGCTGCAGTGAAGGTCCACGGGGTCTTTCCGTCCTGGTGCAGCTAACGAGCATCTTTACTCGTACTTCAATTTCGCCGAGTCTGTGGTTGAGACAGTAGGAAAGTCGTTACGCCATTCGTGCAGGTCGGAACTTACCCGACAAGGAATTTCGCTACCTTAGGACCGTTATAGTTACGGCCGCCGTTTACCGGGGCTTAGGTTCAGAGCTTCGCCCTTGCGGACTAACCCTTCCCCGTAACCTTCCGGCACCGGGCAGGCGTCACAGCGTATACATCGTCTTAGCGACTTCGCACGCTGCTGTGTTTTTAGTAAACAGTCGCTTTCCCCTGGTCTCTGCGACCCCATCGAGCTCGGGGCGCGAAGCCCTTCACCCTACCGAGGTCCTCCTTCTCCCGAAGTTACGGAGGTATTTTGCCGAGTTCCTTAACCACAGTTCTCTCGATCGCCTTGGTATTCTCTACCCGCCCACCTGAGTTGGTTTGGGGTACGGGCACCGTGCCAACTAACGACGACGCTTTTCTTGGCAGCATGGGATCAGTGACTTCGCCTGAAGCGGCTCGGTATCGCGTCTCAGGATATATGAGGCCCGGATTTGCCTGGTCCTCTCCCTACCCGCTTGCCCCCAGACAACCAACGCTGGGGTTCACCTACCCTCCTGCGTCCCGCCTTCGCTGCCCTCCTCGGGTCTGTCGGTTCGCCCGAAGGCAGCCCCTTAGTACCCCGACTTGGGATTGACGCGGACACGGTGGTACCGGAATATCAACCGGTTGTGCATCGACTACGCCTTTCGGCCTCGCCTTAGCTCCCGACTCACCCTGGGAGGATTAGCCTTCCCCAGGAACCCTTGGGCTTTCGGCGGAGGGGTTTCTCACCCCTCTCTCGCTACTCATGCCAGCATTCTCACTCGATCGCGCTCCACGACGGCTCACGCCGCCGCTTCACGGCACGATCGACGCTCCCCTACCACCCCTGCTTGCGCAGAGGTCCGCGGCTTCGGCTCGGAACTTGAGCCCCGTTACATTGTCCGCGCAGGATCACTCGACCAGTGAGCTATTACGCACTCTTTCAAGGGTGGCTGCTTCTAAGCCAACCTCCTGGCTGTCTATGCGATCCCACATCGTTTCCCACTTAGTTCCGAATTAGGGGCCTTAGCCGGCGATCTGGGCTGTTTCCCTTTCGACCAACGAAGCTCATCCCCCGTGGTCTCACTGCCGGGCTCTAGAGCATCGGCATTCGGAGTTTGGTTGGGGTCGGTAAGCTTGTAGGCCCCCTAACCCATCCAGTGCTCTACCTCCGATGCTGAACGCCCGACGCTGCACCTAAATGCATTTCGGGGAGAACCAGCTATCACCGAGTTTGCTTGGCCTTTCACCCCTATCCACAGGTCATCCCCCCTGTTTTCAACCAGGGTGGGTTCGGCCCTCCACGGGGTCTTACCCCCGCTTCAGCCTGCCCATGGATAGATCACTCGGCTTCGGGTCTACCGCACGCGACTGAACGCCCTATTCAGACTCGCTTTCGCTCCGGCTCCCCCTCACGGGTTAACCTTGCCACGCACGGTAACTCGCTGGCTCATTCTTCAAAAGGCACGCCATCGCGGCCCGCACGCGAAGTGCGGACGACGCTTTGACTGTTTGTAAACCAACGGTTTCAGGTACTATTTCACTCCCCTCCCGGGGTGCTTTTCACCTTTCCCTCACGGTACTAGTTCACTATCGGTCGCCTGTGAGTACTTAGCCTTACGATGTGGTCATCGCAGATTCACGCCGACTTTCACGGTTCCGGCGCTACTCGGGTGCCGAGACGGAGGCTGCATACCTTTCGCATACGGGACTCTTACCCTCTGCGGTGCGACGTTCCAAAACGCTTCTGCTAGGTAGCAGCTTTGTAACTCCGTGGAGAGTCTGGTGCCTCTCCTTCTCGGTCCCACGACCCCGTACCGGCAACGCCACCAGGCTATTGACACCGGCACGGTTTAGGCTCTTCCCGTTTCGCTCGCCGCTACTCAGGGAGTCGCTGTTGCTTTCTTTTCCTCGGGGTACTGAGATGTTTCAATTCCCCCGGTTCCCTCTACCGGCCCTATGTGTTCAGGCCGGAGTACCGCAGTGTATGCTGCGGTGGGTTTCCCCATTCGGACATCCACGGATCAACGCTTGGTAGGCAGCTCCCCGTGGCTTATCGCAGCCACCCACGTCCTTCATCGGCTTCAGGCGCCAAGGCATCCACCGTTGGCTCTTTGTAGCTTGGAGAACAAAGATGCTCGTGCTCGCTATGGAATTCTCAAGGGGCAGCAGCCGGCTGCCGGTGGCCGTGACAGGCCAGAGGTCGGCTCGACGGCCGACGTGCTGCCCGATGCATGACAAGCGCCGGCCCGTCGAGGCCGGCATTGTCGGATGCAGCAAGGAGCGATGCTCCCTGAAAACGGAACAGAGGTCGGCCCGATCCGACTCCTGCGCTCCGAGGCCAGCTCCGTGCGAGGACGAGTCCTGCGAAGAGAGCGATCGCCAGAGGAACCGAATAGCTAGTGATCAACTGGGAGTGGCTGAGCCTGAATGACCCAGCAAATACTCCTTAGAAAGGAGGTGATCCAGCCGCACCTTCCGGTACGGCTACCTTGTTACGACTTCACCCCAATCACCGACCCCACCTTCGACGGCTCCCTCCTTGCGGTTGGGCCACCGGCTTCGGGTGTTGCCGACTTTCGTGGTGTGACGGGCGGTGTGTACAAGGCCCGGGAACGTATTCACCCCGGCGTTGCTGATCCGGGATTACTAGCGACTCCGACTTCACGCAGTCGAGTTGCAGACTGCGATCCGAACTGAGACCGGCTTTTTGGGATTCGCTCACCCTCGCGGGATAGCAGCCCTTTGTACCGGCCATTGTAGCATGTGTGCAGCCCTGGGCGTAAGGGGCATGATGACTTGACGTCATCCCCACCTTCCTCCGAGTTGACCCCGGCAGTCTCCTACGAGTCCCCGGCATTACCCGCTGGCAACATAGGACAAGGGTTGCGCTCGTTGCGGGACTTAACCCAACATCTCACGACACGAGCTGACGACAGCCATGCACCACCTATCGCAGGCCCTTGCGGACACCGTATCTCTACGGCTTTTCCTGCGTAGTTCAACCCAGGTAAGGTTCTTCGCGTTGCCTCGAATTAAGCCACATGCTCCGCCGCTTGTGCGGGCCCCCGTCAATTCCTTTGAGTTTTAGCCTTGCGGCCGTACTCCCCAGGCGGGGCACTTAATGCGTTAGCTACGGCACGGAACCCGTTGATAAGGTCCCACACCTAGTGCCCAACGTTTACGGCGTGGACTACCAGGGTATCTAATCCTGTTCGCTCCCCACGCTTTCGCTCCTCAGCGTCAGTGCCGGCCCAGCCCACCGCCTTCGCCACCGGTGTTCTTCCTGATATCTGCGCATTTCACCGCTACACCAGGAGTTCCGTGGGCCCCTACCGGACTCTAGCCATGACAGTATCGGATGGCGACTCCAGGTTGAGCCTGGAGGTTTCACATCCGACTTATCAAGCCGCCTACGAGCTCTTTACGCCCAATGAATCCGGACAACGCTCGCTCCCTACGTATTACCGCGGCTGCTGGCACGTAGTTGGCCGGAGCTTCTTCTGCAGGTACCGTCATTATCGTCCCTGCTCGAAAGAGGTTTACAACCCGAAGGCCTTCATCCCTCACGCGGCGTTGCTGCGTCAGGCTTTCGCCCATTGCGCAAGATTCCCCACTGCTGCCTCCCGTAGGAGTCTGGGCCGTGTCTCAGTCCCAGTGTGGCTGATCGTCCTCTCAGACCAGCTACCCGTCGTCGCCTTGGTAGGCCGTTACCCCACCAACAAGCTGATAGGCCGCGAGCCCCTCCCGAAGCGGAATCCATTTCCTCATCAGGCCATGTGGCCCGGTGGGGGCATCCGGTATTAGCAGCGGTTTCCCGCTGTTATCCCGGTCTTCGGGGCAGGTTGCTCACGTGTTACTCACCCGTTCGCCACTAGGTCTTCTCCGGTGTTGCCACCGGATGGACCTCGTTCGACTTGCATGTGTTAAGCACGCCGCCAGCGTTCGTCCTGAGCCAGGATCAAACTCTCCATCGAGATCTACGAGCCGCCCCGGAGGGTGGTCCGAAAATCAGAGAGCCGGTCGAGATCTGGCGATCTCGTCCGGATGTCGCCGTGAAGGGGTTACCTCGCGGCGACGTTGAACTGGCACAAGACGGATTGTTGTCCGTCTAATGCTGTACGAGGTTGACATCGTCGGCACCAACGAGCCGCGCCGCGATGCCCGCACTAGCTTTTGACTTCCTCTGTTCCGTTTTCAAGAAGCACCGCTGCGGAGCGCACACAAACCCACATCGGGCTGGAGGTGCGGTCCTTACCTTGGCCGGCAGCCACAGCATCGATGCTACGGCGACCGGAGCTCCCCGGTTTCCGGGGCGGCTTCACAGAATACCGGGCTTGGCGGATGGTGTCAAGGCTGATTGCCTGACCATCTTCCGAGCGCCGGGCCCGGGAGCAGCCTCGCCACGCTACCGGATCTCGCTGGCGGAGTGGGCCCGGCTTGCCAACTCCCGTCGGGGCCTCATCCGGCAGCCGCGGCTGGAACCGCCTTCGGATGGGAGCTCCGACCGCCGGGTGACCCGGTCGACCGCGAACCGCCACAGTCGGTCGGCGGCCACCGAGATCCCGACCCGGCCGGTGGCCAGCGGGTGGCTCGGGCGGCGGTACCCGTCGTCGGCCAGCCAGACCGCGGCGCCGGCCGCGGTCAGGTCGGCCCCGTCGAGGCTGCGGTCGATGCCGAGGGCCTGGCACAGCCGGCCCGGACCCCGGCACAGGTCGCGGTCGTCCTGGTGGCGCTGGTCGCGCCAGCGGGCCCGGCGCATCAGCTCGAGGCCGGCCACCGGCTCGAGGGCCCGCAGGAGCACCGCCTGGGCCTCGCCGGCCGGCCCGCAGACGACGTTGGCGCACCAGTGCACGCCGTAGCTGAAGTAGACGTAGAGGTGGCCGGGCGGCCCGTACATGACCGCGGTTGCGGGCCGTCGGGCCCCGGAAGGCGTGGCTGGCCGGGTCCTCCTCGCCGTGGTAGGCCTCCACCTCGACGATCCGCCCGGCCCGGCCGTCGGCGGTCCGGACCAGCTTGTTGAGCAGCCGCGGCGCCACCGTGACGGCGTCGGCGTCGTAGAACGAGCGAGGGAGTCGGTGCCCGCCCCCGCCGCCGGGCTACGGACCGGGCCGGGTCGCCGGCCGGGCGCTCGGGCTCGTCGGGATCCGGCGCCGCCCGGGCGCTCATCCGGGCCCGGGGCCCGGTCCAGTCCGGCCAGCTGGCGCTGGAGGTGACCGGCGAAGCGCTCGAGCTGCACGGCCACCGGGCCGGGCCCGGCGCCGCCGGGGGTGGTGCGCCGGGTGACGGCCACGCCGGGCGCCAGCAGCTCGACCGCCTCGGCGCCGAGGGCGGGGTGGGCCTCGACCAGCTCGGCCAGGGGCACGTGCCGCTCGACGGCGTCGCGCACCAGCCCGCCGACCACGGCGTGGGCCTGGCGGAACGGCATGCCCCGCTCCACCAGCCACTCGGCCAGGTCGACCGCGGCCACGAACGGCGTGTCGGCGGCCGCCTGCATGCGGGCCGTGTTCCAGGTCACGCGTCGACAGCAGCCCGGTCAGGGCCCGCAGCCCACCGGTGACCTGATCGAGGGCGTCGAAGAACGGCTCCTTGTCCTCCTGCAGGTCCCGGTTGTACGCCAGCGGCAGGCCCTTGAGGGTGGCCAGCAGGCCGGTCAGATGGCCGATGAGCCGGCCGGACCGGCCCCGGGCCAGCTCGGCGATGTCCGGGTTCTTTTTCTGCGGCAGCATGGAGCTGCCGGTGGCGTAGGCGTCGGCGCAGGTCCACGAAGCCGAACTCCTCGCTCGACCACAGCACCATCTCCTCGCCGATCCGGGACAGGTGCACGCCGATCAGGGCCAGGTCGAACAGGGCCTCGGCCACGAAGTCCCGATCGGACACGGCGTCGAGGGAGTTCTCGAAGCGGGCCGCGAACCCGAGTTCGGCGGCCACCCGGTCGGGGTCGAGGGGCAGCGACGACCCGGCCAGGGCGCCGGCGCCGAGCGGGGAGACGTCCAGGCGCCGGCGGGTGTCGAGCAGCCGGTCGACGTCGCGGGCCAGGGCCCAGCCGTGGGCCAGCAGATGGTGGGCCAGCAGGACCGGCTGGGCCCGCTGCAGGTGGGTGTAGCCCGGCAGGTAGGCGTCCTCGGCGGCCCGGGCCCGCTGCGAGGAGCACCGCCTGGAGATCCTGGATGCGGTGGGCCACCGCCAGCAGCTCCCGCTTGGCGAACAGCCGCAGGTCGGTGGCGATCTGGTCGTTGCGGCTGCGGCCGGTGTGCAGCCGGGCCCCGACCTCGCCGGCGATCTCGGTGACCCGCCGTTCGATGGCGGTGTGCACGTCCTCGTCGCCGGGCTGGAAGACCAGGGCGTCGCGTCGCCAGCTCGTCGGCGACCCGGTCGAGGGCGGCCAGCAGGATCTTGGCCTCGCCGTCGGAGAGGATCGCCGGCGGCGGCCAGCCCCCGCACGTGGGCCCGCGACCCGACGACGTCGTCGCGGGCCAGGCGCCGGTCGTAGGGCAGGCTCACCGTGTAGGCCAGCAGCTCCTCGGCCGGGCCTTCCTCGCCGAAGCGGCCCTGCCAGAGCGTCATCGAACTGTCTCATCCTCGGCCGGGAGGCTGGTCCCATCCTCGGCCGGGAGGCTGGTCTCATCCTCGGCCGGGAGGCGGTTCTCACCCTCGACCAGGGGGCTGGGACCGGTTGACCTGGCGGGCCGCCCAGGTGGCCACGCCCAGGCCCCAGAGCCGCACGAAGCCCTCGGCGTCCTGATGGCGGAACCGGTCCGCGGCCTCGTAGGTGGCCAGGGAGTAGTCGTACAGACCGACGTCGCTGCGCCGGCCGGCCACGATGCAACGGCCCGGCAGCTCGCAGCGCAGCCGAACGTCGCCGGTCACGAAGCGCTGGCTCTCGTCCACGAAGGCGTCCAGGGCACCCTTCAGCGGCGAGAACCACAGCCCGTCGTAGACCAGCTCGGCGTAGCGGGGCTCGAGCCGGGCTTTCTCGTGGGCCAGGTCGCGCTCGAGGGTCAGGTCCTCCAGGTCGGCGTGGGCCATCAGCAGGGCCAGGGCTCCGGGGCACTCGTACACCTCCCGGCTCTTGATGCCGACCCGGCGGTTCTCGACCATGTCGATGCGGCCCCATCCGTAGGAGCCCACGATCCGGTCCACCTCGCCGATCAGGGTGGAAAGGGGCAGCCGTTTCCCGTCCAGGGCCACCGGCAGCCCTTGCTCGAAGCTGATGACCAGCTCGGTGGGCTCGGTGGCGGTCGGCGTCGTCAGCTCGTAGACCTCCTCCGGTGGCTGCTCCCAGGGGTCCTCGAGGATGCCGCACTCGATGGTCCGCCCCCAGAGGTTCTGGTCGATGCTGTACGGGCTGGACTTGGTGACGGTGATGGGGATGCCCCATTTCTCGGCGTACTCGATCGACTGCTCGCGGGTCAGTCCCCAACCCCGCACCGGGGCGACCACCTCCAGGTCCGGGGCCAGGGCGGCGGTCGAGACCTCGAAGCGGACCTGGTCGTTGCCCTTGCCGGTGCAGCCGTGGGCGACGGCGTCGGCGCCCGCAGGCCCGGGCCGTCTCGACCAGATGCTTGACGATGACCGGGCGCGACAACGACGAGATCAGCGGATACTTGCCCTCGTACTTGGCGTTGGCCTTGAGGGCGGGGGCCACGAAGTCGTTGGCAAACTCCTCCCGCACGTCGACCACGACGGCGTCGACCGCCCCGGCGGCCCGGGCCCGCTCCTTGATCGCCTCCCAGTCGCCGCCCTGACCGACGTCGGCGGCCAGGGCGATCACCTCCACCTGGAGCTCCTCGGTCATCCAGCGCACCGCCACCGAGGTGTCGAGTCCGCCGCTGTAGGCCAGTACCACTCGCTTCGCCACGGGCTAAAACGTTCCTTTCTCTTCCTCTGTCGCTCGATGTTTCAGTCGTGCAGCCCGGCCAGGGCGGCCAGGCGCCGGGCCAGTTTGGCCCCTCCGACCCGCTCCGCCGCCACCACCATGATGGTGTCATCGCCGGCGACCGTCCCGACGATTTCCGCCAGGGCGGCCCGGTCCAGGGCCGAAGCCACCACGTGGGCGGAGCCGGGCGGGGTCCGCACGACCACCACGTTGGCCGACGAGGCCACCTCGACCATCCATTCGCCGAGGACCCGCCGCAGGTGCTCCTCGGGCGCCACCCGGTCCTTGGGCAGGTCCGGCACGGCGTAGACCGAGTCCCCGCCGGCGGCCCGGACCTTCACCGCACCGATTTCCTCGAGGTCCCGCGAGACCGTCGCCTGGGTGGCGTGGATGTCGACGCCGGCCAGCAGCTCCACCAGCTGGGCCTGGCTGACCACGGCGTGCTGTTCGATGATCTGGACGATGCGGTGCTGGCGCTGCCGTTTCGAGAGCTTCACGGCTCGACCGGCTCGACCGGCGCGACCGCGTGCAGGGCCAGGTCGAGCAGCCTGACCGCCCGGTCGATCTCCTCCTCGGTGACCAGCAATGAGGGGGCCAGCCGCAAGGCCGTAGGCGTGACCGCGTTGACGACCAGACCGGCATCGAGGGCGGCCGCCGCCACCAGGCCGGCATCTTTCCCCGGAACCAGTTCGGCCGCCACCAGGAGCCCCTCGCCCCGGACGGTGGCCACGTCGGGGAGGCTCTCCAGGGCGCCCACCAGGTAGGTGCCGGCCCGGGCCGCCCGGGCGGGAACGTCCTCCGCCTCCATGACCGCCAGCACGGCCCGGGCCGCGGCCGTCGCCAGGGGCTGGCCCCCGAAGGTGGTGGCGTGGTCGCCGGGACCGAACGCGGCCGCCACGTCGTCGGCGCGCCCAGCAGGCCCCGATCGGGACGCCGTTGCCGAGGGCCTTGGCGACCGTCACCACATCGGGACGGATCCCGTAGTGCTGGAAGCCGAACCACCGCCCGGTGCGGCCCAGGCCGGTCTGGACCTCGTCGACGATCAGCAGCGCACCCCGTTCGTCGCACAGACGGCGCACCCCCTCGAAGTACTCGACACCTCCCGGGTTCACGCCGCCCTCACCCTGGATCGGCTCGAGCAGGACCGCCGCCACGGAGGGGTCGAGGGCGGCAGCCAGGGCGTCGAGGTCTCGCCAGGCCACGTGCCGGAAACCCTCGGGCAGGGGCTGGAACGGCTCGTGCTTGGCGGGCTGACCGGTGGCGTGCAGGGTCGCCAGGGTGCGGCCGTGGAAGGAGCCGTAGGCGCTGAGAACCACGTGGCGGCCCCGGCCACCCCACCGCCGGGCCAGCTTGATGGCGCATTCGTTGGCTTCGGCTCCGCTGTTGCAGAAGAACACCCGTCCCCCGCCGGCGTCGATCAGGCGATCGAGAGTGGCGGCCACCTGGCGCTGCGGTTCGGTGCCGTACAGGTTGGAGACGTGCAGAAGGGTTCGGGCCTGGCTGCACAGGGCCTCGGCGACGGCCGGGTGGGCATGGCCCAGCGAGGTCACCGCCAGACCGGAAAGGAAGTCCAGGTACTCCCGCCCGGTGTCGTCCCAGAGCAGGCTGCCGGCGCCGCGCACAAACGTCACCCGGGTGGGGGCATACGTGTTCATGAGGCGGTAATCGGTGTGTTGTTGTTCGGCGGCGGTCATGGCGCGCTGCTCGGACGGGTGACCATGGTCCCGACTCCTTCACGGGTGAAGATCTCCAGCAGGAGGGCGTGGCTGCGACGGCCGTCGAGGATGTGGGCCTGGGCGACGCCGGCGTTGACGGCGCGCACGCAGGACCGAACCTTGGGAATCATGCCCCCGTCGACCGAGCCGTCGGCGAGCATGCCGGTGAGCTCGTCGATGGTGGCCGACGACAGCCGCGAGGCCGGATCGTCGCGGTCGGCCCGGATCCCGTCGACGTCGGTGAGGTACACCAGCTTGGTGGCCCCGACCGCCTCAGCCACCGCGCCGGCGGCGGTGTCGGCGTTGATGTTGTAGGCCTGACCGGTGGGGTCGCTGCCGATGGTGGCGACCACCGGGATGAGATCCTCGGCCAGCAAACGGTTGAGGAGATCCGGGTTCACCGCCGTCACGTCGCCGACGAAGCCGAGCTGGGGGTCCCGGGCTTCGGCGCTGATGAGGCCGGCGTCCTCTCCGGACACGCCGACGGCCAGGGGGGCGTGGACGTTGATGGCGGAGACGATGTCCCGGTTGACCTTGCCCACCAGCACCATGCGGGCGATGTCCAGCGTCTCGGCATCGGTCACCCGCAGGCCATCGATGAATTCGGGCACCTTGCCCAGCCGGGTCATGAGCTCGCCGATCTGGGGGCCGCCACCATGGACCACCAGGGGCCGCATTCCCACGGAGCGCATGAGCACGATGTCGGTGGCGAAGGACGCCAGGGCACCGGCCCCGTTCGGGCCTCCGACCCCGGCGAGGGCGTTGCCGCCGTATTTGACTACGACCACGTGGCCCCAGAATCGCCGGATGTACGGGAGGGCCTCGACCAGGATGGCCGCCTTGTCGGCCGGCCCCACGTTGGTCGTCATCACGGGTACAACCCGGTCCGGGGCAGCCCGGCCGTCTCCGGGAGACCCAGGGCGAGGTTGGCGCACTGGATGGCCTGACCGGCCGCCCCCTTGGTCAGGTTGTCGATGGCGGCGATGGCCACGATCCAACCGGTGCGGGGGTCGTAGCAGGCCGTGAGGTGGGCGCAGTTGGAACCGAGGGTGGCTTTCGTCGACGGCGACCGTTCGGCCACGACCACGAACGGGCAGTCCCGGTAGTACCGGCGCAGTTCGCCGAGGGGGTCCGGCGGGTGTCCGGGTCCGGAGGCCTGGCCGGGTCCGGCGGCCTGTCCGGGTCCGGCGGCCTGTCCGGGTCCGGGGCCTGGGCCCCGGCCGGGCGGGCGTAGCAGGTGGCCAGGATGCCCCGGTTCATCGGAGCCAGGTGGGGCGTGAAGATGACCTGGGCGCCCGAGCCGAGGGCCTGCTCGATTTCCGGGGTGTGCCGGTGGTCGAGCAGACCGTAGGCGGTGAAGTCCTCGTCCACGGTGTTGAAGTGCGTGGTCGGCCTGGGTACCCGACCCGCGCCCGACACCCCGCTGGCCGCATCCACCACGATGCCCTGCGCCTCGATCAGGCCAGCGCGCACCAGCGGGGCCAGCGCCAGCGCGGCCGCCGTGGGGTAGCAGCCGGCGGCAGCCACCAGGGTGGCGCCGGGCAGATCGTCGGGGAACAACTCCGGGATGCCGGTGACGGCCTCCGCCAGCAGGTCCGGGCAGCGGTGGTCCGATCCGTACCACCGCGGGTAGAGGCCCGGGTCGCGCAGGCGGAAGTCGGCCGCCAGATCGATAACGGTGCCGACCCGTTTCCGTAGTTCGGGGACCAGCGCCTGCGAAGCGCCGTGTGGGAGGGCCAAAAAGACCACGTCGAGGCCATCGGCAGCGGCCGGATCCGCAGCCGAGAGGGCCAGATCCGGATACACGGCCGCCAGGCTCGGGTACAGGTCGGCGACCCGACCGCCGGCCTGGCTGTCCGCGGTCGCCACGGCGACCTCCCAGCCGGGGTGGGCCGCCACCAGCCGGAGCAGCTCGGCGCCGGCATATCCCGACGCCCCGAAGACCCCGATGCGCAGCGACCCGGCCGGGCCGGTAGTGGACATGAAGGGCTACTATACAGGCTATTGCATACTCATGCGGCCGGCTGGGGTGGGGTCGGCGTCGACCGGTGAGGGTCGGCCGTTCTGGTGGCTCTGGCCCACCCGCTTCCGGCGGGCGCCCTGGCCGGTCTCAGCCGGCGATCGGCCGCAAAGTGGGCGTAGTTCGCGTCTTGGGCCTGGCCGGTATCAGAAAATCGGCACCAGTATGCCCAAAGCGCGAAGTGCGCCCAGGTTCATCGCCGCCTCGCCCCCGCCCCACCGCCGGCCCGCCTCCGCGCCGCCTCCACCCCGGCCTGCCGCCGCCCCGCCTCCGCGCCGCCCGCCGCCGCCGCCCCGCCCCCGGCCCGCCTGCCCCGCCCGCCCGCACGGAGGGGGCGGGCGCCTAACGCCCGTCTGCTGGCCGGTCCGTCGGCATTCTTGGTGACACCCGGCATTCTTGGTGACATCCGGATTCTTGGTGACGACAGCAACATCCCATGTCGTTTTCGTCACCATGAATCGCCATGTCACCAAGAACCGGGCCGGGCGCCCGTCGACGGCCGGCCCCGCCGGGCCCGCCCGCCCCGACCCGGCTGGCCCGGCCCCGCCCCGGACCACCCCCCTGTGGATAACCCCGGCAAGTCACAAGGTTGCCCCTCTGGTTCCCCACAAGGCCGAGGAGTCACTATTAGAGCCATGCCCTTCGAAGTCACCCTCACCGACGACACGACGGAGATGGTCGACGGGGCCGACTCCTATACCCTCGAGGGTCCGTTGACCACTTTCTTCGGCAACGAGCGACCCCGCCCGCTCGACAGCTGGAGCATCAAAGTGGCGAGTTATCGCACTGAGCGGATCGCCAGGATTCGCCGGCTCCGGTAACCGCCAGGCCAGGATCTGCCGCCCCGCCCCGCCGCCGCCCTTTCATCCCGGCCCAGGCCCTGCCTTCACGGCTCGAGCAGGACCTCGGCCAGAAGGGCGGCGGCGTGCGGGTGCCCCAGGCTCGCCCCGTAGGCATCGAATGATCCGTGGGCGGCCCGGAAGCGACGCAGAAAGATCGCCATCGTCTCCGGCTCGGCGGCGATGATGGCCGAGGACCGCTTTTCGAGTTCAGCCAGATTCTCACTGGCCTGAACCCGCAGCCAGTCGAGGAGGCGGAGCATGGCCACCTGACTGAGGGCGTAGTCCTCGGCGATGGCGCTGTCCGCCACGCCGAGCAGGCCCAGGACCAGGGCGGTGAGGATCCCGGTGCGGTCTTTCCCGGCGAAACAATGAAAGACGAGCGGATACGAATCCCGGTTGCACGCCAGCTCCAGGAACGCGGCGATCGACCCCGAAGCCGATGCCGTCATCGCCAGGTACTGTCCGGCCACGTTGGCCGGGCTCACCCAGGCTTCGTATTCCTCCCGGGGTGGGAGCACGTCGAGCATCGGGAGGTGGTGCCAGGCCAGGGCGGCGGCGGGCGTCAGGCGGCCGCGGGCCACCTCGTCGCCCGTACGCAGGTCGACGACCGTGCGGAGTTGCAGCGTGTCGATCTGCTCGAGATCGGCGCTGGTGAGGCGGTCCAGGCCGTCGGCCCGGAACAGCCGGCGCCACCGCACCCGGCGGTCGTCGAGACCGCGGTAGCCGCCCAGATCCCGGAAGTTCCAGGATCCCTCCAGCTCCAGGCGGCGCATCGGATCGCTGCCCGCCGGACCCACCGTCACCTCGTTCACGCCCGCAGCTCGGCTCCGTGAGCGGCGACCACCGCATCGATGGCCCGCTGGCGGATTGTGGCCAGGTCGCTGTCATCGAGGGTGCGATCCTGAGCCCGAAAACGCAACCGGAAGGCCAGGCTGCGCCGCCCCGGGCCCAGCGTTTGACTGCGATACACGTCGAACAGCCACGCCCGCTCCAGGAGGTCGCCGCCGGCTTCCGTCAGGGTGTCCCGGATGGCCCGGGCCGGTACGGTATCGGCAACCACGAAGGCCAGATCGATGTCGCTGGCCGGGAACCGGCTGACCTCGTGGGCCTGCCAGGGTTGGCGCGGTTCGGCCAGCAGAGCGTCCACAGAGAGGGTCAGGTACCCGAGGCGCTGGCGCAGCCCGTAGGCCTCGATCACCTCCGGGTCAACCTCGCCGACTGCGCCCAATACCTGGCCCTCGGCGCCGGTCACGTGGGCGCCCCGGCTCGGATGCAGGCCCGGCACCCGGGCCGCGACCAGGCCCGGCGCCTCCAGGCGAAGGGCGTCCGCCACGTAACGCCAGGTCCGGGTGGCGGCTACGACTGCAGCCGACGCCTCCGGGCCTGGGGCCGCCCCTACCGGGGCTGGGGCCGCCCCCACCGGGGCCGGAGCAGTCCCCGTCCCTCCCGCCCGGCGACCGTCCGGCCCGGCCGCGTCGGCCGCGGGCGCCACGATCACCGCCAGGCGTTCGGTCTCGTCCGGGGTGATATCCGGCGGGCTGGGCATCCCGAACACATGTCCGATCTCGAACAGGGCCACGTCGTCCGCCTGCCGGTCGATGTTGAACTTGACGGCCTTGAGCAGGCCGGGGAGCAGCTCAGTGCGCAGGATGGACTCCGAGCGGTCCAGAGGGTTTTCCACCTCCACCGCCACCGCGTCCAATCCGGCCCGTTCGAGATCACCCGGGGCCAAAAACGTGGTCGTCCAGGCCTCGTCGAAGCCCGCCCCGGTAAGGATGTCGCGCAGCTCCCGCACCTCACGCTGGCGGCCGGTCAGGCCGCCCGACCCCCCGGGCACGCCGGGCGGGATGGTGCGCTCGATGCGCCGGTAGCCCCACATCCGGGCCACCTCTTCGATGACGTCGATCTCGCGTTCGGTGTCCAGACGCCAGCTCGGAATACGCACCGATCGCACCCCGGGCCCCTCCGGATGCCCTTGGAACCCGAGCGGCTCCAGCAGGCCGGCCACATCGGCATCGTCGAGGTGGGTGCCGAGAATGGCGTTTACCCGCGCCGTGCGCACCGGGATCGACAGCGGGGCGGGCAACGACGGGCTGCGCACGTCCACGGTTGGGCCGCGCCGCAAGGGCGCGGAGCTGTCGCCGGCCACGGTCGACAGGAGGGCCACGAATCGCTCAACCGCGACGGTGGCAATCTCCGGGTCGACGCCGCGCTCAAAGCGGACCCGGGCCTCGGAGTGGAGACCCAGCCGTGCCCCGGTTCGGGCAATGGCCATGGGGAGGAACCAGGCGGCCTCCAGCAACACCCGCCGCGTCGCCGGCCCTATCTCGGCCCGGCGGCCGCCCATGATGCCGCCGATCCCGACCGGCGTCCCCTCTCCGTCGCAAATGACACAATCCTCACTTTCGAGGACACGTTCGGTCTCATCCAACGTGACCAGCCGCTCCCCCGACCGGCCCCGGCGAATGAGCAGACCACCGCCGCCCAGCTGGTCCAGGTCGTAGGCGTGGTTGGGCTGACCGAGGTCGAGCATGACGTAGTTGGAAACATCGACGACGGCGCTGATGGGGCGCATGCCGGCCAGCGTCAACCGGCGAGCCAATTTCACCGGCGAGGGACCATCCGGAACTCCTTCCAGAATGGTGCCGGTAAACCGGGGGCACAGGTCGCCCGCTTCGACCACAACGGGGGCGGTACCGAGGGCTTCATCGACCGCCACTGCCCCCGGTGCGGCCGGCATCGACCACGGTTCGCCCAGGGCGGCGGCCAGGTCCCGGGCCACCCCCGCCATGCAAAGGGCATCGGGCCGGTTGGCCGAGATATCGAGATCGAACACCACGTCAGGCCGCAGATCAAATGCGTCCACCAGCGGCACGCCCGGCTCGGCCAGGCCAGCCGGCAGGATCAGGAGGCCGTCGGGCCCCCCGGGCGACGGCAGGTGCAGCTCGTCCGCGCTGCACAGCATGCCGTTGGACCATTGGCCCCGCATCTTGCGACGCGAGATCTCGAAATCTCCGGGCAGGATCGCCCCAACGGGGGCGAGGGCGACCAGGTCGCCGACGTCGAAGTTCCACGCTCCGCACACGATCTGGGCGTCGCCGTTGCCCGTGTCGACGTCCACCAGGCGGATCCGATCTGCGTCGGGATGGGCCCGGATGTCGAGCACCCGGGCCACCACGACGTCGCCCAAACCGCCGCCGACCTCGTCGACGCCCTCGACGACCAGTCCCAGACTCGACAGGAGCTCCGCCAGCTCAGCCGGGCCGGCCTCGAGCGGGGCGTAATCGCGCAACCAGGAGAGAGGTGTCCGCATCTCCGGTCCTAGAACTGCTCGAGGAAGCGGACGTCGTTATCGAGCAGGGTGCGCATATCGGCCAGACCGACCCGCACCTGGGCCAGCCGGTCGATGCCAAAGCCGAAGGCGAACCCGCTGTACACCTCGGGATCGACCCCGACGGCTGCGAAGACATTGGGGTCGACCATGCCGCAGCCGCCCAGCTCGATCCAGCCCGAGCCGCTGCAGGTCCGGCATCCGGCCCCGGCACAGATCGGGCAGGTGACCTCGAACTCCGCCGACGGCTCCGTGAAAGGAAAGTACGAGGGCCGCAGCCGGGAGTGCATGCCCGGACCGAAATAGGCGTTCGTGAATGCCTCGATGGTGCCGGCCAGATCGCCGAAGGTGATGCCCCGGTCGACGACGAGGCCTTCGATCTGGTGAAAGACCGGCAGGTGGCGGGCATCGGGTGTGTCCCGGCGGTAGCACCGTCCGGGCATCACGGCGTAAATCGGCGGTGGCTCCGACGCCATCAACCGGATCTGCACCGGCGAGGTGTGCGTCCGGAGGAGCACCGTTTCGGGCGGTCCCAGCCGCAGGTACAGGGTGTCCCACATGCCTCGAGCCGGGTGGGCGGGCGGCATGTTGAGGGCCTCGAAGTTGTACCAGTCGGTCTCGGCCTCCGGGCCTTCGGCCACCGCGAAGCCCATGGCGACGAACGTGTCCTCCAGCTCGTTTCTGGTCTGGGTCACCAGGTTGAGATGACCCCGGCCGCGATGCATGCCTGCCAGCGGTGACACCGCGGGCCCGGCGGTGAACTCGGTGAGGTCAAGGCGTTCGGTGTCCAAGCGCAGGTTCCGCTCATCCCGCTCGAACCCCACGGTGAGGGCGTCGCTGCGTTCCTGGAGGCGGGTTCGGGCCGCATTGATCCAGGCCCCGACTTCCCGGCGTTGCTCGGCCGGGAGGAGACGCAGCTGGGTGTGCAGCCGAGCCAGCGCGGACCGCTTTCCGAGCACGTCACGCGACGCATCCCGAAGGCCGGGCCCGTCGGTTGCCGCCTCGAGGCGGGTCAGGGCCTCGGTTTCGATGGCGTCCAGCGTGGCGCGCAGCGATTCGGCGTCCGGGGCGTCAGGGAGAGGGTTGGCGCTCACGATTCCTGCTGTTGGTCGAACACGATGACAAGAAGGGTAAACCGTAACGCCCGGCTCGCTGCGGGGATTGGGGGGATCCTGGCCGGCCGGCCCGAGCCCGGGACGCCGGGGCCGCTCACCGCGTCAGCTCCCGGCCGACCGGCGTTGCCGGGCAGCTTCGAAGCACAGCACGGATGCGGCGGTCGCCACGTTGAGCGATTCCGCCGAACCGACCATCGGAATGCGCAGCATCCCGTCGAGATGAGCGTCAAGCGAGCCGCAGAGGCCGTGGGCCTCGTTGCCGAGCACCAGCGCGGCAGGGCGGGTCAGGTCGGCGTCGGCATAATCGCGCCCGGTCCGGGCCGCGGTGCCCCAGCGCTGCAGTCCCCATCGGCCGACCTCCTCGAGCACATCCTGCGGATGGCCGGCGGCCACCACCGGTACGTGGAAGAGCATCCCGGCAGACGAGCGAACGGTCTTGGGATTGAACAGGTCGACAGAATCGCCGCAGCACACCACCCCGCCCGCCCCGGCGGCGCCGGCGGCGCGGATGATGGTTCCGAGGTTGCCCGGATCCCGGAGGGCCACGCAGATGACCAGCAGGTCCGGGCGGCAGGTCTCGAGCTCCGCCAGGTCCATGTCGACGGCGCCGACGATGGCCGCGACCGGCTGCGGCGTTACCGTGTCGCAGGCCCGGGCCAGGACGTCCGGCTGCAGTTCGAACAGCCGGGCTCCCGCTGACTGACAGGCGCGAGCTAGCGCCACTTCCTCGGGGCGGGCCGCAGCTGGGTCCAGGAAGATCGTTTCGATGTCGGCGCCGGCCGCGCCCGCCTCCGCCAGAAGAGTGGCGCCCTCGATCACGAAGCGTCCTTCGGCTTGACGGGCCCGGCGCCGGCCGACGAGCCGTCGCAGCCGCTGCACCGCCTCGTGGCGAAAGCTGAGCGGGGTGACGGGGCCTGACCTGCTCAGGCCGTGGCCGACTCGGCGGCAGACGGGCCGGCGAGGGCCTCTCGGGCCACATCGACCAGAGCGGCGAAGGCGGCGTCGTCGCGTACGGCCAGATCGGCCAGCACCTTGCGATCGACTTCCACCCCCGCCGCGTGCAGGCCGGCGATCAACCGGCTGTAGCTCATCCCATGAATCCGGGCCGCGGCGTTGATGCGCTGGATCCACAGCTGGCGGAAGTCACCCTTCCGGGCTCTCCGGTCGCGATAGGCGTACTGCAGCGAGTGCATCACTTGCTCGTGGGCGGCGCGATAGCTCCGGCTCTTGTTGCCGAAGTACCCCTGCGCTTGTTCGAGAACGGCGCGCCGGTGTTTCTTGGTATGGACGGCACGCTTTACCCGGGCCATCGAAAGCTCCTTTCAAAGCTGTTGGAACGACGAGAGAGAGGCCAGCGGCCGAGCCGCTGGACGATGATCAGATGCCGAGGAGGCGCTTTACGGCCTTGACGTCGGCCGGTGCCACATCGACCTCGCGGGCCAGGCGGCGGGTGCGCGTCGACGGCTTCTTCTCGAACATGTGATTGCGGAACGCCTGGCCGCGTCGCAGTCGGCCTCGTCCGGTGATCTTGAAGCGCTTGGCAGCGCCCCGGTCGGTTTTCATCTTCGGCATAACGTTGAACTCCTCGTCGTCACCGGATCGGTGCTGGGCCTCCGCTGCGCTCTTCGCTGCCGCTGATCGCCGCCGTCCTCGCCACCGCAGGAGGACCCGCCGGGGCCGCAGCTGCGGTCTCGGCGGCCGGGCTACTGATGACGCCGCTGCGGGCCTGTCCGACCGGAGCGGGGGGCGGTGCCGCCGCTCGGTCGTCCCCGCTCGAGCTGACCACCGGTGCGGACTCGGTCTCGTCGGAGCCGGGCTCTCCCGAGCCGGCAGGGCGAGCTCCGTTGCCGGACGGCTTGCGGGCCTGACCCCGGCGGTCCGGAGCCAGCACCATCACCATGTTGCGGCCATCAAGTTTCGGCGCCGCCTCGACCTTGGCAATAGTCGCCACGGTTTCGGCGACCTGGTCCAGAATGCGCTTGCCGAGCTCCGGGTGACTCATCTCCCGGCCCCGGAACATGATCGTGATCTTGACCTTGTGACCCTCGTTGAGGAAGCGGGACACCTGCCGGGTCTTGGTGTCGAAGTCCCCCACCCCGATCTTGGGTCGGTACTTCATTTCCTTGATTCCGGTGGTGGTCGCCTTGCGCCGCGACTCCTTGGCCCGTTGGGCCGCCTCGTACTTGAAGCGGTTGTAGTCCATGATCCGGGTCACAGGCGGATTGGCCTCGGCCGCTACCTCCACCAGGTCCAGATCCATTTGACGGGCAATGCTGAGCGCCTCGGGCAGAGGCTTGATCCCGAGTTGCTTGCCATCGGGGTCGATGAGCAATACTTCCCGGGCTCTGATCCGATCATTGGTGCGGTGCTCGTTCTGGTCAGGTACAGCGGCTATGCGGCATCACTCCTCGTGGAAAGTCCCTCTCTCAGCGCGAAAGAAGGCGGGCGCTAGGAAGCAACGCCCGCCGAAGCGGTCGATCGACCCAGGCGCACCGCAGGCAAACCACACCCTGGTGGCCGGGTGGGGGTGCAACACCCCGCTTCCCGTATTCGGTTTTCAACAACATAGGGTAGCGCAATGAGCACGCTTTGGACGCCCGGAGGGGAGCGACCGATTCGCAGGGACCCGCCCGGCCCTGGCGGCGCCCCGCCCGCAGGCGCCGGCTCGCCCGGCGGAGCCGGCGCAGCCCCCCCGGGCGAGGGCCAACCCAGCGAGGAGGAATTGCGGGCCGAGATGACCCGGCTGCGCGACGAGCTGGCCCGGACACCAGCGGAGGTGGTGATCGCCAACCACGCCTTCGGCTTGTTCGAGCTGGCGGCCCTGCACCTCTCCATCCAGCCGGCCCAGCTGTCCCAGGCCCGCCTGGCCATCGACGCCCTGGCCGCCGTCGTCGACGGTCTCGGCGACCGCCTGGGCGACGCCCACCCGCAGCTGTCGGAGGGGCTCAGCCAGCTTCGCATGGCTTATGTACAGATCCATCGAGCCAGCCAGGCGGCGGCCGGCGGCGGCGGTCCCGACGGGGAGGCCGGCCCGGACGCCGGCGGAGGCCCAGACGACGGCGGGGGCCCGGGCCCTGCCCCCGGGAGCGGTCCGAGCACCGGGAGCGGCGCAGGCTAGCGATCCGGGTCGCCCGCGGGCCGTCACTCGGGGTTGGCCGGTCCCGCGGGCCGGATATCTGACGCCTCCCAGCGCCCGGCCCGCCCGGCGAGCACCCCGAAGCTGACCTCGGCGCCCGCGGCGACGGTGCGCGACCCGTCGGCAATCTGGGTGCAGTGGAAGGGGAACCGTTCCTCCTCCGCCGCCCCGGTCGCGGCCTCGATTTCCCCCAGACCAACGCCCTCGTCGAAAGCCACCACCCTTCCGACCAGGCGCCGGGATCCGCTCACGGCACGATCTTGGCGATCGGCAGCTCGATGATGTCGGTCGCCCCGTGGTCCTTGAGCGCCGGAATCAGGGTGTTGATGGTGTGTTTGGGGACGACCGCCTCGACCGCAAAGGCGTCCTCGCCAAACAGCTTGGAGATCGTCGGGGACTTCATGGCGGGAAGCAAAGGGATGACGGCGTCGAGATCGGGCTCAGCCACGTTGAGCTTGACCAGGACTCTCTCCCGGGCGATGAGCGTGCCGCTGAGCAGGGTCAGCAGCTGCTCCATGGCGTGACGTCTGACCTCGTCGTCATAGGACACCGGATTGGCGATCAGCTCGGTGTACGACTCCAGGATGGTGTCGATGATCCGCAGGCCGGCAGCCCGGAGGGCCCGACCGGTCTCGGTGATCTCGACCACGGCGTCGGCGATCTCGGGAATCTTGGCCTCCGTGGCGCCATGGGAAAGCCGCACCTCGGCTTCCACCCCGTGGGCGGCCAAAAACCGCCGGGTCAGGCCGGGGTACTCCGTCGACACCCGGACCCCGGAGGGCAGATCGGCCACGGTTCGCACCGGGGAGTCCTGGGCGACTGCCAGCACCACCCGGACAGGCCGGGCGCTGGCTTTGCTGTAGCGCAGCTCACCGAGGGTCGTGACCTTGGACTCGGTCTCCTCGATCCAGTCCCGTCCCGTGATTCCCAGGTCAAAAAGACCCTCGGCCACGTACTCGGGGATCTCCTGCGGGCGCAGGATCCGGACCTCCGACACCCGCGGGTCGTCGATGCTGGCCCGGTAGTCCACGTCGGACGTCCGCTGCACGGCCAGATCGGCTGCCTCGAACAGCTCCAGGGTGGCCCGCTCCAGCGAGCCTTTGGGCAGCACCAAGCGCAGCACGGTCGGGAACCCTACTGCGGCCTGCGGGCGTCGATGACCCGATTCGGGGGCTCGGCCGGGGACGTGGCCGGCCGGTCGGGCGGGCAGCGGACACCGGGAGCCAGGGGGCCGCGCTCGGGCTGGCCGCGGGCTGCCAACCGAGCCCAAACCTGGGCGCACTTGACACCTTGGGCGTCGTAGATATCGAAAAACGCCTATCAGGACGCCCAAGGCGCGAACTGCGCCCAGGTTGCGACGGAACGCCCCCCGGCAAAAGCCACCAAAAGGTGTGAATCGCCCACGACCAAGGGAGCCAGCACCAGGAGGCGCCCCGAGGACGAAGGGAGGGCCCGAGCACGCAGGGAGGGCCCGAGGACGAAGGGAGGGCCCGAGCACGCCGGGAATGCCCGAGCCGCAGGGAGGGCCCGGGAACTGATGGACGGCCCGAGCACGAAGGGAGGCCCGCGCACCGATGGACGGCCCGAGCACCGATCGGGGGTCCCAAAACGGATCGACGGACCCGGAATGGATGGACGGCGGACCGGATGGGGCGGGGCCCCGGCGCGGATGGACGGACGGAAGAGGCCGGCCGGGGTCGCCGGCGGGGGTGGCGACGCCTGTCCCTCGGCCGGTCCCTTCGCCGGCCTGGCCGCCCCCTATTTGTCCAGCTGGGCCAGCAGGTTGGCCATCTCGATGGCGGCTGCAGCGGCCTCGAAGCCCTTGTTCCCGGCCTTGGTGCCGGCCCGCTCGACGGCCTGCTCGATGGTGTCGGTCGTCAGCACTCCGAACACGATCGGCACCCCGGCGTCGAGCTGCGCCCGCTGCACCCCGGCGGCGCACTGGCCCGCAACCAGCTCGAAGTGGCTGGTGGCGCCCCGGATCACCGCCCCGAGGGTGATGAGGGCGTCATACCGACCCGTGACAGCCAGCCGGGCCGCCACCAGCGGCAGCTCGAAGGCGCCGGGCGCCCAGGCCACGTCGATGGCGTCGGGGTCTACTCCGTGGCGGCGCAGCCCGTCGATGGCCCCGTCGACCAGGCGCACCACGATGGCCTCGTTGAAGCGGCTGGCGGCGATGGCCACCCGCAGGCCGTCGCCACGGAGATGGCCTTCGTAGACCGTCACGACACACCTCCCTCGTCAAGCAGGTGGCCGAGGCGGTCGCGCTTGGTTCGCAGGTAGCGGATGTTCTCCTCGTTGGGGATGGTGTGGATCGGGACCCGCTCGACGATCTGCAGACCGAAGCCCTCCAGGCCGCCCCGCTTGGCCGGGTTGTTGGTCATGAGCCGCATGGTGGTGATGCCCAGGTCCACCAGGATCTGGGCGCCGATCCCGTACTCCCGGCTGTCTACGGGGAGGCCCAGCTCAACGTTGGCGTCCACCGTGTCGAGCCCGCCGTCCTGCAGCTCGTACGCCTGCAGCTTGTGGGTGATGCCGATCCCCCGGCCCTCGTGGCCCCGCAGGTACACCACCGCGCCGAGGCCGGCTTCGGCGATCATGCGCAGCGCGGCATGCAGCTGGGCGCCGCAGTCGCAGCGACGGGAGCCGAACACATCCCCTGTCAGGCACTCGCTGTGTACCCGGACCAGCACGTGCTCCTCGCCGGCCGGTTCGCCCATCACGAAGGCCAGATGTGTCTCCTGGTCGATGACGCTCTGGTAGGCGATGCAGCGGAACTCGCCGTACTCGGTGGGCAGGCGCGCCTCCGCGGTCCGCTTCACCAGCCGCTCGGTCTGGCGCCGGTGGCGGATGAGGTCGGCGATGGTCACCAGGGCGAGCCCGTGGCGGGCCGCGAACGCCTCCAGCTCGGGCAGGCGGGCCATACCCAATCCGTCGTCGGTGACCACCTCGCAGAGGACGCCGGCCGGCACCAGGCCGGCCATGCGCGCCAGGTCGACGGAGGCCTCGGTATGGCCGGCTCGTTTGAGCACGCCGCCGTCCCGGGCCCGAAGCACGTGAAGATGCCCGGGGCGGGTCAGGTCGTCGGGCCGGGTCTCGGGGTCCACCAGGGCCCGAGCCGTCAGCGACCGATCCCGGGCCGAAATGCCCGTCGTCGTCCCCGTCCGGTAGTCAACCGTCACCGTGAAGGCGGTCCGCTGGGATTCGGTGTTCCGGGCCACCATCAGGGGGAGGTCCAGCTCGTCCGCCCGGTCGCCGGTGACGGCGGCGCAGATCAACCCGGAGGTGTGCCGCACGAAGAAGGCCATGGCCTCCGGGGTGGCGTGCTCGGCGGCGATGATAAGGTCGCCCTCGTTCTCACGGTCCTGGTCGTCGACCACGACGACCATGCGACCGGCGGCGATGGCGGCGACGGCCTCCTCGATGGTGGCGGTGGGCACGGGTCAGTCCTCTCCGACGGCGCTGACAGCGCGATAAGGCGATTCGAGGCCGGCCTGCAACAGGCGGGCGGCATACTTAGCGATCACATCCACCTCCACGTTGACGCGGTCCCCGGGAACCTTGTGTCCGAGCGTGGTGACGGCACGGGTGTGCGGGATGACGGCCACCGAGAACCCGGCGCCGGTCGCGCTGACCACCGTCAGGCTGATCCCGTCGACGGTGACCGAGCCCTTCTCGACCAGATAGGCGGTGAACCGCTCGTCCAGCCGGACCTCCAAGTCGGGCGCAGAAGTCAGAACGGTCCCGACTGCATCGACGTGGCCCTGGACCAGGTGGCCGCCGAGCCGGCTGCCGAGGGCGGCGGCCCGTTCGAGGTTGACGGGGTCGCCGGGCTGGAGATCGCCCAGGTTGGTCCGGCCCAGGGTTTCGGGGACGGCGTCGGCGGCCCACCAGCCGGGACCGACGCTCACCACGGTGAGGCAACAGCCGTTGACAGCGATGGAATCTCCCAGGCGGGCCCCGTCGGTCACGATGGGGGCGGAGAAGGTCAAGCGGCGGCCCTCGGCGCCGTCTTCGGCGGAGACGAGCGTCCCCATCTCTTCGACGATGCCCGTGAACACAGCGCTCACGGTACGGCACCCTCACCCATTGCAGCCAGTAGATCGATCCGCAGGTCAGGGCCGAGCTCCCGCACCGCGCTGATCCGGCCCCGCCAGACGTCGGCCATGGTGGCCGCGCCCGGACCCGAAAAGAGGGGCCGGCCATCGTCCCCGCCCAGCAAGGCCGGAGCCAGGTACAGCACGTACTGATCGATCAGGCCGGCCCGGTGAAACGATCCAGCCACGCCTGATCCCCCTTCCACCAGGAGCTGGATCACGCCCCGGCGGCCCAGCTCATCGAGGAGCGGCTCGAGGCCCCCATCGTGCACCAGCGCCGGATGAACCCGGGCGCCGGCCGGGGGATGGCCCAGGACGATCCGGAGGGGGTCCCGCCCCGGGACGTCGCGAACCGTGAGGGCCGGATCGTCAGCCCGGACCGTCCCGGCCCCGACCAGAATGGCGTCACTCTCGGCCCGTAGCTGATGGGCGTCCAGGCGGGCCGCGGGCCCGGTGATCCAGCGGCTGGACCCGTCGGGAGCGGCGATGCGGCCGTCGAGGGTGGCGGCCAGCTTGAGGACCACCCAGGGCCGGCCCCGCCGGCGCTGCTCGAGATAGGGCCGCAGCGACGCCTCCACCTCGTCCGCCCCGACGCCCACCTCGACCTCGATGCCGGCCGCCCGCAGCCGGGCCGCACCCCGACCGGAGACCTGCGGGTCCGGATCGAGGACGCCTACCACCACCCGCCGCACCCCGGCCGCGATCAGGGCGTCGGCGCACGGGGGCGTGCGCCCGTGATGGGCACAGGGTTCCAGGGTGACGTAGACGGTGGCGTTGCGGGCGGAGGAACCGGCCAGGCTGAGCGCCACCGCCTCGGCGTGGGGTCCGCCGGGCGGCTGCGTCGAACCCTCCGCGGCCGGCTGATCGCCCTCGGGCACCACTACCGCGCCCACCCACGGGTTCGGGGAGGTTTCGGACCGGACACTGCGGCCGAGGGCGACGGCCTCGGCCATCCATGCCGCGTCCTCGGCGGCCGTCATGGCGGGATCAGGGGTGCCGGGTCGGTTGGTCGCCCAGCAGATCGAGGGCGTGAGGGATGACGTCCAGCACGCTCTCCAGGCACTCCACCGCCCCCGACGGCGACCCGGGCGTGTTGAGGATGATGGCGTGACCGCGGATGCCCGCCACCGCCCGGGAGAGGCGCCCCAGCGGGTTGACGAGGCGCATGGCCTCCGCCAGTCCCGGGGCGTCGCGCTCGAGGATCTCCCGGGTCCCCTCAGGCGTCTGGTCCCGCGGCCCGAAGCCGGTGCCCCCGGTGGTGACGACCAGGCCCGCAAAGCTGGCACTGAGCCGGGCCAGCTCGCCGGCCACCGAGGCCACCCCGTCCGCGATCACCGATCGTTCGACCACCTCGAAGCCGGCCGCCTCGAGGCTGGCGACCAGGGCGGCCCCGGAGCGATCCTCGCGGGTGCCGGCGACGACTCCGTCGGACACCGTGACCACCTTGGCTTGTCGGCGCGGCGCCGATAGGGCCGGGTCGCCTCCGCCACCGCCACCGGCCACCACCTTCGCCGCTCACCGGCGAGCCGCCGCCGCGCTGGCGGCCTCCCGGATGGCCCGGGCGGCGGCGACGGGATCTCGGTGCTCGAAGATGGCGCTGCCGGCCACGAACGTGTCCGCCCCGGCCTCGGCCACGGCCACCACCGTCTCGGGGTCGATGCCGCCGTCGACTTCGATGGTGAGGTCGAGGTCACGCTGGCGGGCCAGCGCCGCGGCCCGGGCGATCTTGTCGATCGCCTCCGGCATGAAATGCTGGCCGCCGAAGCCGGGGTGCACGGACATCACCAGCAGCAGGTCGATGTCGGCGAGCCAGGGTTCGCAGGCTTCGAACGGGGTCTCGGGGTTGATGGCCAGCCCGGCGTCGAGGCCGAGCCGGCGCATCGAGGCGATCAGAGCCCGCGGTACCGTCCACCTCGACGTGCACGCTGCAGTGGTTGGCGCCCGCCTTGGCGAACGCCTCCAGGTAGTCCCCGGGATTCGTCATCATCAGATGGCAGTCGAGGTAGGTGTCGGTGTGCCGGCGGATGGCGGCCACCACAGGAGGTCCGATCGTCAGGTTGGGCACGAAATGCCCGTCCATGACGTCGACGTGCAGCCAGTCGGTCTCGGGCCGGACCCGGTCGATCTCGACGCCGAGGGCGGCGAAATCGGCCGACAGGATCGAGGGGGCGATGCGGACCATCGCGGCGTCACCCTACTGCCGGGCACCCTGCCGGCGGGTCAGGACAGAGTACATGCCGTCGGTGCCGGCCGCCTGCGGAAGCAGCAGGGCCCCCCGGCCGGCCGGGCTGCCACGGCGGCCCCGGGGGGCGGAAGGGGGACCAGGTCGGGGGCGGTTCGGGCCAGCCAGCCGTCGATGCCGCGGGTCTCCTCGCCGGTGAGCGTGCACACGCTGTAGACCAGGACGCCCCCGGGCCGGACCAGGGCGGAGGCCCGGTCAGCAGCCGACGCTGCAGATCGGCCAGGCGGGCCACGTCGCTCGGGTTGAACCCGCCAGCGGGCGTCGGGGCGGCGGCGCAGCACCCCGAGGCCCGAGCAGGGGGCGTCCACCAGGACCCGGTCGAAGCGACCGGGCCGCCACGGAGGCCGGGTGCCGTCGGCCACCACGGTCGCCATGTCCGCGGCGCCGAGACGGGCGGCGTTGGCGGCGATCAGGGCGGCCCGGTCGGGGGACAGGTCCGCCGCCACCACCAGGGCCGGCCCGGCCGCGGCGATGGCGGTCGCCTTCCCGCCCGGGGCGGCGCACACGTCGAGGATCCGCTCCCCGGGCCGCGCCCCCACGTGAGCGGCCACCAGCTGGCTGGCGTGGTCCTGGATGTAGCCGTCCGGGCGGACGGTCACCGGTGGCCGGCTGGTTCATGGTGGCGAGGGCGTCGCGGGCCGCCCCGGTCCCGAGGTCCCGGGCCAACCGGTCCACGATCCAGTCCGGGTAGCTCAGCTCGCGTGGCCGGGTCCGGCCAGGCCACCGGCCCGGCCGCCAGCTGCGCCGGCGACCCGGCGCAGGACGGCGTTGACGACGGTGCGCCCCGGGCCCCCGGACCACGTCCACGGTGGCCGACACGGCGGCGTGGGGCGGGATGCGGGTCCAGCCCAGCTGGTAGGCCCCGACCCGCAGGGCGGCCCGGACCTGCGGGTCGACCCGGCCCCGGGTGTGGCGGTCGACCAGCCAGTCGCAGGCTCGCCGCATCCGGCAGGTGCCGTAGACCAGCTCGGTCACCAGGGCCCGGTCCCGGGCGTCCAGCGAGCAGCCGGCCAGCAGTTCGGGGACGACCACGTTGGCCCGGGCGCCGCCGTCGACGGCCATCAGGGCGTCGACGGCCAGGCGCCGGGCGCTCGCCGGCCGCGGTCGCCGGGCTCGCGGCGCGGCGCCGGTCCGGCTCACGACCCGAGCAGCTCGCCGGGCCGGGGCCGGGCGCCCCGCACCCAGTCGGCGGCGGCCATCGGGGCCTCTCCCCTCCGGCTGGACGGCGACCAGTCGCAGCCCGTCCGCGCCGGTGGCCACCACGTCGCCCTCCAGCCGGCCGGGCGGTCCGCCCCGGCGGGGCGCGGCCGACCACCCGGCCGGCGAGCACCAGCAGCCGCCGGCCCCGCCAGGTGGTCCAGGCCCGGCCCAGCCGCACGACCCGGTGCAGCTGCGCGGCGTCGCGGGACCAGTCGAGCCGCAGGTCGGCCGGCCTCGATCTTGTCGGCGTAGGTCGGGGTTCCCGCCTGGGGCTCGGCCGGTCCCAGGCCGCCGGCCAGGCCATCGACCAGCATGGCGGCCGCCAGGTCGGCCAGGCGGGCGCGCAGCTCGGCGGCCGTCTCGTCGGGGCCGATGGCGACCGTCTCGCAGCGGTACACGGGCCCGGTGTCCAGGCCCTCGTCGATCGCCATCAGGCACACGCCGGTGCTGTCGTCGCCGGCCAGGATGGCCCGCTCCACCGGCGCCGCTCCCCGCCAGCGGGGCAGCAGCGAGAAGTGGGCGTTGACCAGGGGCAGCCGGTCGAGCACGTCCGTTCCTGATGATCCGGCCGAAGGCCACCACCACGCCGAGCTCGGCGCCAACCCCGGCGGCGTCCTCGGGGCGGTCGCTGACCGGCAGACCCGAGCTCCAGGGCGGCGGCCTTGACCGGGCTGGGCCGGGGCGGCTCGTGCCGGCCCCGCCGCTTGTCGGCCCGGGTCACCACCAGGGCCACGTCGTGCCCGGCGTCGACGAGGGCGCGCAGCGCCACCACCGCCGCTTCCGGGGTGCCCAGGAAGGCGATGCGCAGGATCTAGCTCCCGACGGCCTCGGCTCGGCGGCGCAGCTCGCGCATGGCCTCCTTGCGCTGGCTCCTTGTCGAGCTTGGCGAGCAGCAGCCGGCCGTCCAGGTGGTCGAGCTCGTGCTGGAAGCAGCGGGCCTCGAGTTCGTCGGCCTCGATCGAGATCTCGTTGCCGTCCAGGTCCCAGCCCGTCAGGTGGACTTCTTTGGGCCGCACGATCGGGAAATACAGCCCGGGGATCGACAGGCACCCCTCGTCGTACTCCCATTCGCCGCGGCTCTCGGCGATCGTCGGGTTGACGATGGCCACCGGGTCCCCGTCCTCCATTTGATACACGAAGAGCCGCTTCTGCACTCCGACCTGCGGAGCGGCCAGCCCCAGCCCGCGGGCGTCGTGCATCGTCACTACCATGTCCTCGACCAGGCGGGCCAGGCTGCCGTCGATGTCGGTCACCTCGGCGGCGCGCTGGGTCAGCACGGGGTCCCCGAACAGCCGGATCTGGTACGCAGCCACAGCCGTCATGGTACCGGTAGCGTCTGAAGACCGATGTCGCCCTGGCCACTACTTCGATGCCCACCCGGCCGTGGCGTCGCAGCCCCGGGAGGTCGACCTGGCGCTGCCCGACTTCCAGGTCCGCCTGATGGTCGACCGGGGGGTGTTCGCAGGCGGCGGGGTTGATCCGGGCACCCTGGAACTGCTCCGGGCGTCGCCCCCGCCGCCGGCCGGGGGCACCTCCTCGACCTGGGCTGCGGATACGGGCCCATCGCGTGCACCCTGGCCCATCGCTCACCCCGGGCCGTGGTGTGGGCGGTGGACGTCAACGAGCGCGCCCTCGATCTCACCGCTCGCAACGCCGCCACCCTCGGCCTGGCGGCAGTTCGGGCCGTGCGGCCCGAAGCGGTGCCGGCGTCGATCCACTTCACCGGCGTGTGGTCGAATCCGCCCATTCGCATCGGCAAGGAGCCTCTGCACCAGCTGCTGTCCACCTGGCTGCCGCGTCTCGAGCCCGACGGCACGGCCTGGATGGTCGTTCACCGCCACCTCGGGGGCGACTCGCTGGCGGCCTGGCTGCGAGCCGAAGGGTGGGCCGTGAACCGGGCCGCGTCCAAGCGCGGTTACCGGATCCTGGAGGTGGGCCGCGGCGTGAAGCAGCTGGGGCCGACCGACCTCAAGCGGTTGCATCGAGAGTGGAACCGGCGCAGCCCGGGCCGGCTGGCGCTGCTGCTCGACGGGCTGCAGTCGCCTTACAACATGGGGGCCATCGTCCGCACTGCCGCCGCCTACCGGGTGGAGCACCTGTATCTCGGGGGCGGCAGCATCTCCCCTGCCAACCCCGAAGGTCGGAAAGTTGTCGATGGGCACCGAGCGGTACCTGTCGTGGTCCACGTGGGAGCGCAGCTGCGACGCAGCCGACGCCGCTCGTGACGACGGCTACACGGTCGTGGGTCTCGAGCTCGCCGACAACGCCGTACCCCTCTACCAGCTCCGTCCTGGTCCCGACGTCTGCCTGGCCCTCGGGCACGAAGACCACGGTCTGAGCCCGGCCACGCTGTCGGCCTGCGACACGGTGGCGTTCCTTCCGCAGGTCGGGCGGGTCGGCAGCCTCAACGTCGCCACCGCGGCCGCCCTGGCGATCTACGAGGTGCGCCGCCAGGGTTGGGGCTGAGCGGGCCTGGAACGAGGCCGGGCCGGCGTTTGGTTCAGAACCGGACCGGGCTGACCGCGACCCGCAGCCGTCCGGCGGGACGGGGGGCGGCAGCTAGCCCGTCGGCCAGGGTCGGGGCGTCCGGCGCTTTGACCAGCCACTCATCGCGGTTGGGACCGAGGACCTCCAGCGGCGGGGCCAGGCCGGCCACGTAGGCGCCGGCCTCCGGGCCCGATGCGGTGGCGATGGCCGTGACCGGGGGGAGGCGCAGGGTGGTCCGGGTGTCCCGTTCCGCGGCCGCCAGGATGCCGGGGTCGGCCAGGAGGGCGGCCCGGACGGCGGGGTGGTCGGGGAGGCGGGTCTGGACCAGGACCCGGCCGGCCCGGCCACCCACCAGCCGGGCGGCGTGGGCCAGCAGGGCCAGGGATTCCTCGCCCGCGCTGACCCGGGCGGCCAGCAGCTCCTGATCGAAATCGACGAACACCACCGCGCCGACACCATCCGCGGGCGCCAGGCGGTGCAGAACGGCCTCGGTGCCAACCAGCACGTCCCGGGCGGGGACCTGCCGGGTGGTGGCGGTGACCTCTCCGACGGGCCGGCCCGAGAGCGCTTCCAGCTCCTCCCGGGCCCGGGCCACGCCGACCCGCAGGACGCGCAGCCGGGATGAGTCGCACCTGGCACACACGAGCGGTCGAACCAGGCCGCAACGGGGGCAGACCAGGGCGTCGCCCTCCTGGCTGACTGCGCCACCGCACTGCTCGCAGCGGGCGACCTCTCCGCAGGTGGCGCAGACGAGCAGGCGAGCCCGACCGGTTCGGTTGAGCACGCACACCACCCGGCGCTCGGACCGGATGACGGCGGCCAACCGCTCGGAGTACAGGCCCAGCCGGGGATCGTCCAGGCGCCGGTCGACAACCTCGAGAGGCGCCCAGCCCTGACGTTCGGCCTGGCGATCGACCGGTCGGAGCGATGAGACGGCGAGCAGCTCGACGGTCGGGCAGGCGCTGACGACCACGCAGGCCACCCCCGACCGCCGGGCTCGCTCCGCGGCCACGGTCACCGCGCTCCAGGTCGGCGTCTGTTCCTGCACCAGGCGCTGGTCGTGACCGTCGATCACGACCACGCCGGCCAGGCCCGGGCAGGGCCCCCAGGCTGCGGCCCGGGCCCCGATGACCACGCCGGCGCCGGCGCGGGCCTGGGCCCACTCCTCGGGGAGGAGGGCCACGTCGCCGCCGGCCCGGCGCAAGCGACCAGCCAGCACCGCGGCCCGGCTGATGGACGGCACGACCACCAGGATCGGGCCCCGCTGGGCCAGCTCGGCCACCACCGCGGTGGCGTCAGCCGCCGGGGGCAAGCGCAGGATCAAGGGCCGGTCGACAGGAAGGTTCGTCATCAGCCCGGACGGTGAGGGGGCCGCGGGAGGGCGGCGGGCCGGAGCCGGCAGGAGCGGCACCGCCAGCTCGGCCGAGGCCGTGGCCAGCAGCGCTCGCTGCCGGCCGGCCCAGCGCCAGGCCGCCCAGGCGGCCAGGTCCACCAGCTGAGGTTCAGGACCCCACCCCCGCACCCTGGCCACCGGTCGCAGTGGCATCTCGGCCGTCGCCTGGTGGGCCAGGGCGACGACCCAGCCGCCCACCCGGCGCCCGGCGAGATCGACCCGCACCTGCGACCCGACCCGTATGGCGGAGGCCAGGTCAGCCGGCACCAGGTAGTCGAACTCTTTGTCCACCCCGGCCACGTCGGTCACCACCCGCCCGACCAGGGCCCCGGGTTCGGGCCAGGCGGCCGGCCGGGCGCGCCGGCGGCCGCCTGTTTTCATCCCGGTGACTACACGCCCAGCGCCGCGGTGAACTCGTCCAGACGGCTCAGCTGCTCCCAGCTGAACTCCTTGTCCGACCGGCCGAAGTGCCCGTAGGCCGCGGTCTTGCGGTAGATGGGCCGGCGCAGGTCGAGGTCGCGGATGATGGCCGCCGGGCGCAGGTCGAAGACCTGGTGGATGGCCCGCTCGATCCGGGCCGGATCGATCTGCTCGGTGCCGAAGGTCTCCACCAGCAGCGACACCGGTCGGGCCACGCCGATGGCGTAGGCCACCTGGATCTCGCAGCGCCTGGCCGCCCCGGCGGCCACCACGTGCTTGGCCAGCCAGCGGGCGGCGTAGGCCGCCGACCGGTCAACCTTCGACGGATCCTTGCCGGAGAAGGCGCCGCCGCCGTGTCGAGCCGCGCCGCCATAGGTGTCGACGATGATCTTGCGGCCGGTAAGGCCGGCGTCGGCGTGCGGGCCGCCCAGCTCGAACTTGCCTGTCGGGTTGGCCAGAACCTGGTAGCCATCCCCGGCGAACTGGGCGGGGATGAGCGGGGCGATGACGTGATCGCGAAGATCGGGCAGGAGGAGGGTCTCGAGGTCGATATTCGGGTTGTGCTGGGTGGAGATCAGCACCGTCCGCAGCCGCACCGGACGCCCGTCCTCGTATTCGAAGGTCACCTGGGTCTTGCCGTCGGGACGCAGGTAGGGCAGCACGCCCGCCTTGCGCACCTGGGCCAGCCGCTGGGCCAGGCGGTGCGCCAGCCAGATCGGCATGGGCATGAGATCATCGGTTTCGTCGCAGGCGTAGCCGAACATCATGCCCTGATCGCCGGCGCCCTGAGCGTTGAGAATGTCCTCGCCGCTGGTGCCCGACCGGACCTCGAGGGCGGTGTCCACGCCCTGGGCGATGTCCGGCGACTGAGACCCGATGGAGATAGCCACCCCGCAGGTCCGGCCGTCGAAGCCCATCTGGGAGCTGGTGTAGCCGATGTCGGTCACCACTTCGCGCACCAGCTTGGGGATCTCGACGTAGCCGGTGGTGGTGATTTCGCCGGCCACCATGACCAGCCCGGTGGTCAGCAGCGTCTCGCAGGCCACCCGCGAGTGCGGATCCTGAGCCAGCAGGGCATCGAGGACCGCGTCCGAGATCTGGTCGGCCATCTTGTCGGGGTGGCCCTCGGTCACCGACTCGGAGGTGAAGGTCCAGCGGGTCATCTTGTCTCCTGGTTGTCTTGGAAAAGGATCTGCGAGATGGCATCCACGACCGCCGAGGCCACCTCCGTCTTGGTGGCCAGGGGAACTTCCATCTCGTAGCCGCCCCTACCGACGATCAGCACAGCGTTGGTGTCATGAGCAAAGCCCACGCCAGGTGCAGCGACGTTATTCGCGACGACCAAATCTGCCCCTTTGCCTGCCAGTTTACCCTGGGCGTAGCGCCGAAGCTCGTCACGAGGCCGGTCCGGGCCCGCCGTTTCCGCCGCAAAACCGACCAGCACCTGACCGTCGCGGCGACCGGCGCCCAGAGCCGCCAGGATGTCGGTGGTCGGTTCCAGGATCACCTCGGGCGCGCCATCCGCCTTCTTGAGCTTCTGGCCGGCCACCTCCTTGGGCCGGAAGTCGGCGACGGCGGCGGCCATGACGATCACCTCGGACTCGGCGGCTCGTTGCCGCACGGCGGCTTCCATCTCGGCCGCCGTCTCCACCTCTACGACCTCGACCGTCTCGGGCCCCGGGAGGGCGACGGTGCTGATCAGGGTGACCCGGGCGCCCCGCCTGGCCAGCTCGCCGGCCACGGCGTACCCCTGCTTGCCGGTGGACCGGTTCCCGATGTACCGCACCGGGTCGATCGGCTCCCGGGTCCCGCCGGCGGTGACAAGAGCGCGAACCCCCGCCCAGCGACCGCCCTGGTAGGGCGCAGGCGGGGCCGGGTCCCCCGCCGCCGACAGGACCGCAGCCGCGGCCGCCACGATGTCGGCGGGGTCGGCCAGCCGTCCTGCACCGACGTCGCCCCCGGCCAAACGCCCGCTCGCCGGCTCGACCACGTGCACCCCTCGCCGTCGCAGCAGGGCGATGTTGTCGGCCACCGCCGGGTGCTCCCACATCTCGGTGTGCATGGCCGGACACAGCAGTACCGGCGCCCGGGTGGCCAGGAGCGTGGCGGTCAACAGGTCCGAGGAGATCCCGGCCGCGTAGCTGCCGATAAGGCGGGCCGTGGCCGGGGCGACCAGGATCAGGTCGGCGTTCTGCCCCAGCTGGGTGTGCGGAATGGGCTCCAGTTCGTCCCAGAGCGAGCTTCGTACCTTTTCCGACGCTAGGGCCGACAAGGTGACGGGGCCCACGAATCGGGCCGCCCCCCGGGTCATCACCGGACTGACGAAGGCGCCGGCGTCGATCAGCCTCCGGCACACCTCCACCGCTTTATAGGCCGCGATCCCGCCGCAGACGCCGAGCACGACCCTCCGGCCGGCCAGAGCCGAAGCCGGAACCGCTATTGGTCGCCCTCCGGCGTCGTGGTGGCCGGCCCGGTGGGGTCGACCCCGCTGGCCCCCTGGGACTCGCCGAGGGCGGCCTCGCTTGACGCGGCCGGCCCGGAACCCGGGGACCCGGCCGCATCGTCGGGGTGGGACGACGCCGGCTCGAAGCGGGGCGCCGGGGCCGGGGCAGGCGAGGCAATGGTGACGGGCGCGGCCGGGAAACCGGTGGCGGCGGTGACGGCTCCGCCGGGGACGCGGTCCGTCGGAGAGGGAGCCGGGCCCGCAGCCAGGCCGCCGCTGGCCTGGTCCAGGGCATCCTGCTCCGGGTCCAGTGCGTCCCGCTCCGGAGCGGGCCCCGACCCCGACTCGTCCCGGGGCATCGACTCGGGCCCGAACTCGGCCAGGGGGTCGGCCAGCCCGGTTTCGGGCTGGACCGGCTCGGCTTCGGGCTCGACCGGCTCGGCAACATCGACGTTCCGCGCTTCGACGTTCCGCCCCTCGAGATCAGGCGCCTCGACGTTCCGGGCCTCGAGATCAGGCGCCTCCTGATCTGGCGTCTCGAGATCGGCGCGTCCAGATCAGGCGCCTCCAGATCAGGCGCCTCCAGAATCGCCGTGTCCGGCTCGGCCGGCCCGCGGTCGGTCACGTCCGGCTCCGGGCCGCCGGGGGTCCCGGTTTCGAGATCCTGGTCCGGCTCGGTTTCCTCCGCCTCCGCGGTCGCAGTTTCCGGTGTTCCCGCTTCCGGAGCGGTGGCGGTCTCGTCGGTCAGCGCCGCGGGCCCCGCTCGCCCGGTCAGGACCTCCTCGTCGACACCCTCATCCGTCTCCTCGCCATCGGTCCGGGCGTAGGTGATCTTGCCCGCCGCGATCTCCTCCAGAGAGATCGAGAGCGGTTTGCGGGACACCGATGTCACCTGCGGCGGGACGATGGTGCCCAGCCCCTCCCCCAGCTGGTTGAAGTAGGAATTGATCTGCCGGCCCCGCATCGCCGCCAGGCTGACCAGGGTGAACTTCGAATCGACCCGATCGAGCAGGTCCTCGACGGGAGGCTCCATCATGGTGGGGTGGCGATCAGGCATCGGTGGACCAGTTTCTCCGTTTCTCCGTAATATGCGATCGGCAGGCAGGCTCGGCACGACCTCGCCCGCCGTGCCAGGGCGCAGGCGCGCGTCAACAGGCCGACCGTTTGTCCTTCAGTATACCTGCGACCTGCCCGGCCGCCCGATCAACATCATCATTGACCACCACATGGTCGGCGATCCGGCGGCCCAGCTGCTCCTCTTCGGTGCCGACCCGGAGCCGCCGGCTCACGCTGCTCTCGTCGTCGCCGCGGCCCCGGAGCCGTTGCTCCTGGACCGCGGCGCTGGGTGCCACGATCAGAACCAGGGTTGCGTCCGGGTGGCGTCGTTTGATCTGCTGCGCACCGTCCAGTTCGATCTCGAGGACCACGTCCCGCCCGTTCGGGGACTCGAGGGTCGGGGTGCCATAGAGCTCACCCGTCCCGGGGAACTCCGTCCACTCGATAAAGCCACCGGCCGCAATCCGGTCCTGGAACGCGGTTCGATCCACAAACACGTAGGCGTCATCCGGCTCGCCTGGCCGCCGCGCCCGGGTCGTCCACGACCGCGACAGCCACAGGTCCGGGTCCAGGTCGAGCAGACGGGACACGACCGTGCCTTTGCCGACCCCTCCCGGGCCGGACACGATGATGATCACGGCTGACGGATCGGGGTGAACGGATGGCGGCGCCGTCGAGCGCGCTCAGCCGTTGAGCTTTTCGAAGAGCTTCCTTCGTTGCTGATCGCCAAGGCCGTGGAGTCGACGGGTCTCGCTGATCCCGACTTCATCCATGAGCCGCCGGGCCTTGACTTTGCCGAGGCCGGGCAGCGATTCGAGGACGGAAAGGACTTTCATTTTGCCGACCACCTCGTCGGAGTCCGCCTGGCGGAGGAGGTCGCTCAGGGAAATGGATCCCATTTTGAGTTTCTCTTTGAGCTCGGCCCGCAGACGGCGGGCCACGGCGGCTTTCTCCAAGGCGGCCTGACGTTGATCGGCTGACAGCGCAGGCGGCAGCGGCATGTCGCGCACGATAGCGCGGCAGCAGCCCCGCTGCCGCCCGAACGCGTATCGAGCGAGCCGTCCAGCGCCCGCCCCGCCTCCGCCTGAACAGGCCTGGCCCCCGGATCACACGGCCAGGTGGTGCTCTGAACGCCGTCAGGCAATCGACGCCGCCAGGGCGGCGGCAGCCATCTCCCGGTCAGGCGCGGCCGTCACCGCCCGGCCCACCACGAGCATGTCGGCTCCGGCGGCGATGGCCTCTGTCGGCGTTGCCGCCCGGAGTTGATCATGTCTCGGGGTTCCCTCGGGACGGATCCCCGGAACGACCGCCATCATCCGCGGCGCCAGCTCTTTGATCTCGCGAACGTCGGAGGCGGCACAGACCACACCGGCGCAGCGAGCCTCCACCGCAGCCGCCAACCGTCTGGCCACGATATGCCGCGGGGCGCCGGTATCACTGGTGAGCACCGTCACCGCCAATGCCGACGGAGGCTCCAGGCCGGCCCTGTCCGCCCCCTCCAGAAGGCCCTGCACGCCGGCGCGCAGGACATCCGGTCCGACAAAGGCATGCAACGTGAGGTACGACACCCCGAGGGCGCCGAGCACCCGGGCGGCCCGATTGACCGTGGTGGGGATGTCGGCCATCTTGAGATCGGCGAACACGTCGTAGCCGTCGTCGATGAGCGACTGAACCACGCCTGGCCCGGCCGCGCTGAACAACTCCAGCCCCACCTTGGCCACGCCAAACCAGGGGCGCAGCTGCCGCGCCAACCGGGCCGCGGCCACCCCGTCATCGACATCCAGGGCGAGCGCCAGCCGGCTGCGGACCGACTGCGGCACCGGTTCGGTAACGGTCATTGCGCTCGTCCTCTCAGTTCCTCGATGGCCGTGACCCCGTGGCGGGCACACCACGTTTCCAGCTCCTGCAGCACGCGGCCGGGCGCCCTCGGATCCGCGAAGGTAGCCGTGCCGACCTGGACGGCGTCGGCGCCGGCCGCCAGCAACTCCGCGGCCGCTTCTCCCCCGCCGACGCCGCCAACGCCCACGATCGGCACCGCCGGCAGGGCCGCCCGGCATTCGTACACGGCCCGGACCGCGACCGGATGGATGGCGGGCCCTGACAGCCCGCCGCCCCCGCCTCCCAGGCGGGGGCGGCCGGTCGCGGGGTCCAGGGCCAGGCCCATCACGGTGTTGACCAGCGTCACGGCGGCGGCGCCGGCCTCGACCGCGGTGGCCGCCAGGCCGGGCAGATCGGTCACGTTGGGGCTGAGCTTCACCCACAGCGGCAGTGCTCCACCCAGGCCCTCGCAGGCCGCGGTGACGGCCTGGCGCACCCCGTCGTGGCTGTGGGCGAACATCCGCCGCCGGTCCTCGATGTTGGGACAGGAGATGTTCGCCTCTACTGCCACTACCGCCTCGATGGCGCCCCCACCGCCGGCATTGCGGTCGCGTTCCCGGGCCGCCCGGAGGGCGTCGGCGGCCGCCCCATATCCCCCCGCGGTGAACGCCCAGATGCTGGCGACCACGGTGGCACCGGTCTCGGCCAGCGGTGGCAGCTCGCCGGCCAGCCAGGCGGCCATACCGGGGTTCTGCAACCCCACGCTGTTGAGCAGGCCGGCGTCGACGGGGAGCAATCTGGGCGGCGGATTGCCGGCCCAGGGCTCGACGGACACGGACTTGACCACCACCGCCCCGAGGGAGGCCAGGTCGAGGAAGGGAGCCAGCTCCGCCCCGTGGCCCGACGTGCCCGAGGCGGTCATGACCGGGTTGGCCAGGACCACGTCCCCGACCCGGGTCCGGAGATCGACGACGGGGGCGGGGGCGTCGCGATGCCGGCGGCGGTCGGCCACGCCGGTCATGACAGCGGCAGCTGTTCCGATTCGTGGTACTCCTGCAGGCTGCGCACCTGCAGCGGGCTCTCGGCCCGTTCGGCGATTCCGGCCGCCGCAGCACGGGCCGCCGCCACGGTGGTCAGACAGGCCACCCGATGCTGGTTGGCGGCCCGCCGGATGTAGGCGCCGTCGGCGCGCGGCCCCCGGCCCCGAGGAGTGTTGACCACCAGATCCACCTTGCCGTCCCGGATGAGCGCGACCGCGTCGACGCCGTCCGCCGGAATCCGGGCCGCCCCCGGGCCGGCATCTTCTGCAGAGCCGGCTGCCCCGGCCCTCACCCGGCCGCCAATCCCGGCGGCCCCGGCGGCCCCGGCGGCCCCGTCGTCGCCTTCGCTGCCGGCACTGCCGGCCCTCTCGGCGCTGCCGGTGCTGCCAGCACTGTCGGCGCTGACCTTGGCCACCAGGGTGTCCACCGGCACCCCTTCCGCTTCGAAGTAGGACGCCGTCCCGGCCGTCGCCGCCAACCGGAAACCCAGCTGCACGAACCGGCGGGCCACCACCACCCCGCCCCGTTTATCCCGATCAGCAAGCGAGAAAAATACCGTGCCGCCCGCCGGCAACGCGTCACCGGCTGCCGCCTGGCTCTTGGCAAAGGCCAGCCCGAAACCGGTGTCGATACCCATCACCTCGCCGGTAGACCGCATTTCCGGCCCGAGCAACGTGTCCGCGTCGGGGAAGCGGGCGAACGGAAGCACCGCCTCTTTTACGCTCACGTGCCCGCCCGTGACGGGCGGGACGAGCAGTCCCTCCTGGCGCAGGTGAGCCAGCGAGGACCCCGCCATGACCCGGGCTCCGACCTTGGCCAGCAGTACCCCGGTCGCCTTGGACACGAACGGCACCGTTCGGGAGGCGCGCGGATTGGCCTCGATCACGAACACCTGGGTTGCGGCCCCCGCCGGCCCGCCCAGCTGCTTCACCGCAAACTGAACGTTGAGGGGCCCGATCACCTGCAAGGCCGCCGCGATGTCCCGGGTGTGGTGCTGAATCACCTGTACCGTCGCCGAATCGAGGGTCGGGGGCGGGATGACGCAGGCGCTGTCACCGCTGTGCACGCCGGCCTCCTCGACGTGCTCCATGACCGCCCCGATGAGCACCTCACCCGTTCCGTCTCGAACCGCGTCGACGTCCACCTCGATGGCGTCCTCCAGGAATCGGTCGATCAGCACGGGCCGCTCGGCTGACAGACCTCCCTCCCGACCCAGTGAACCGAACCCGGCCAGCTCGGCCATGGCCCGGCGCAGGTCCTCCTCGCCGTAGACGATCTCCATGGCCCGGCCGCCGAGCACATAGCTCGGCCGCACCAGGGCCGGATAACCGACCCGGGCCACGACAGCCTGAGCCTCCTCGAAGCTGACGGCGGTGCCACCGGCCGGCTGGGGAATCTCGAGCCGGGCGCAGAGCGCGTTCCATCGCTCGCGGTCCTCGGCCAGGTCGATCGAGTCCGGAGAAGTGCCCAGGATCAGTTCGGGCGGCAATGCACCGGACAGTTTCAACGGTGTCTGTCCACCCAGGGACACGATGATGCCCGCCACGGTCCCGGTCGCGGCCTCGACGTCGACCACGTTGTTGACGTCCTCCCAGGTGACCGGTTCGAAGTAGAGACGATCGCTGGTGTCGTAGTCGGTGGACACCGTCTCCGGGTTGCAGTTGATCATGACGGTCTCGTAGCCGGCGTCGTGCAAGGCGAAGCTGGCCTGCACGCAGCAATAGTCGAACTCGACACCCTGGCCGATCCGGTTAGGACCGGAGCCGATGATGATCACCTTGGGCCGATCGCTCGGCGCCACCTCGTCATCGTCCTCGTAGGTCGAGTAGTGGTACGGGGTATGGGCTTCGAATTCGGCCGCACAGGTGTCGACCGTCTTCATGGTCGCTCGCACCCCGGCTGCCAGCCGGGCCCGGCGCACTTCGGCTTCCTCGACCGACCACAGCCACCCCAGCTGGGCGTCGGAAAACCCCAGCCGCTTCGCCCGCCGCCAGTCCGCCGGACCCAAACCGGCCGGACTGGCGAAGGTCGCCAGCCGGAGCCGCTCGGCGACGACCAGCTCGATCTGGTCCAGGAACCAGGGGTCCACACCGGTCGCTTCGTAGATCCGTTCCACCGGGATCCCACGGCGCAAGGCGGCCTCCAGATGGAACGGACGGTCCGGGGTGGCGATGGCTGCTCGCCGGACCAGCTCGTCGTCGCCCCACGCCTCATAAATCGCCTCAGCGGGATCGCAGTTGAGGCCCAGGCGACCTCGTTCGAGGGATCGGAGCCCCTTCTGCAGCGATTCGCTGAAGGTGCGCCCTATAGCCATCGCCTCGCCGACCGATTGCATCCGGGTTCCGAGCACGTCGGGGATGCCGGGAAACTTCTCGAACGCCCACCGGGGAATCTTGGTCACCACGTAGTCGATGGTCGGTTCGAAGCAGGCCGGCGTCCGGCCGGTGATGTCGTTGAGGATTTCGTCGAGGGTGTAGCCGACCGCCAGGCGGGCCGCGATCTTGGCGATCGGAAATCCGGTGGCTTTGGATGCCAGCGCGCTCGACCGGCTGACGCGGGGGTTCATCTCGATCACGACCTGGTCGCCGCTCGAGGGGTCGACCGCGAACTGGATGTTCGAGCCGCCCGTCTCAACGCCGATGCGGCGGATGCACGCGAAGGCGGCGTCCCGCATGCGCTGGTATTCGTGGTCCGAGAGCGTCTGGGCCGGGGCCACCGTGATGGAGTCGCCGGTGTGGACACCCATGGGATCAAAGTTTTCGATGCTGCAGATCACCACGCAGTTATCGGCCCGGTCCCGCATGACCTCGAGCTCGTATTCCTTCCAGCCCGCGATCGAGCGTTCGATCAGGATCTCCGAAATGGGGCTGGCCGCTAAACCGACCGCGGCAATCCGCGCCAGCCCCTCGCCGTCGTCAGCCACCCCGGTGCCCGCCCCACCCAGAATGTAGGAAGGCCGGACGATCAACGGATATCCGATCCGCTCCCCAACTTCCAGGGCCTCCTCCAGGGTGTAGGCGAACCCGGACTCGGGTACCGCCAGCCCGATCTCCAGCATGGCCTCCTTAAAGCGCTCGCGGTCTTCGGCGGTGGCAATCGCCGCGGCGCTGGCGCCGATCATCTCCACTCCGAAGCGCTGAAAAACTCCCCGCTCGTGGAGGGTCACGGCCAGATTGAGGGCGGTCTGCCCCCCGAGAGTCGGAAGCACGGCGTCGGGGCGCTCGCGGGCGATAATCGCCTCCAGCACCTCCGGGGTAAGCGGCTCGATATACGTGCGGTGGGCGAACGCCGGGTCGGTCATGATGGTCGCCGGGTTGGAGTTCGCCAGGATGACCCGGTAGCCCTCCTCCAGGAGCACCCGGCAGGCCTGGGTGCCGGAATAGTCGAACTCACACGCCTGCCCGATCACGATCGGGCCGCTCCCTATGACAAGGATGCTGCGCAGGTCATCGCGTCGAGGCACCGGCCGCTCAAGCGCCCTTCGTCATCAGGACCCGGAATTCCTCGAACAGGTAGCTGGCATCGTGCGGACCGGGCCCAGCTTCGGGGTGGTACTGGACGCCGAACGCGGGGACGTCACGGCAGCGCAGCCCTTCGATCACCCCGTCGTTGAGGTTGACGTGGGTCACGTCGGCGTGGGGAACGGTGCCGTCCAGGACGGCGTAGTTGTGGTTTTGGCTGGTGATCTCCACGGCGCCGTTCGAGACCCGTCGCACCGGATGATTGCCCCCATGGTGACCGAAGGGCAGTTTGTGGGTATGGCCGCCGAGAGCGGCGGCCATGAGCTGATGACCGAGACAGATGCCGAACACCGGTACCTCGCCCAGCAGGTCCCGGATGGCGCCGGCGGCGTAGCCGACCGCGGCGGGATCCCCGGGCCCGTTGGAGAGAAAGACCCCGTCGGGTTGTTCAGCGAGGACCGCCGCAGCCGGGGTGGATGCGGGAACCACGGTGACGGTGGCCAGCCGCCCCAGGTGTCGGAGGATGGTTCGTTTGATCCCGAAGTCGTAGGCGACCACCCGCAAAGGTCCGTCGCCGACGGTATAGGGCACCCGGGTGGTCACCCCGGCCGCCAGGTCGACGCCGTCGGTCCCCGACGCGGTACGGGCCGCCTCGGCGATGGTGTGCGGCTCCACCGCGGCCGGCCCGCTCACCGGGCCGAACGCGGCCGGCATGGCGCCGGCATCACGGATCCGGCGGGTCAGCCGGCGGGTGTCGATCCCGGCCAGGCCGGGCAGGCGCTGCTCGACCAGGAAGTCCGCCAGGCTCTGCTGCGCCCGCCAGCTGCTCGGCCGGGGGGCCAGGTCCCGGACGATGAGGCCCCGGCAGAAGACCCGCCGGCTCTCGTTGTCGGCCGGGGTGATCCCGTAGTTGCCGATATGCGGATAGGTGAAACACACGATCTGCCCGGCATAGGAGGGGTCCGTGAGGACCTCCTGGTAACCGGTCAGGGTGGTGTTGAACACCACCTCACCGACCGCCGGCCCGGGGCGGGCGGGATCCCACCAACCGATCGCCTCGCCTTCGAAGGTGGTCCCATCGGCGAGGACCAGTACGGCCGTGGCGCGCTCCGGCCCGCGAGCCTGGCGCTGTGCCGATCGGGTCGCTCGGCGAGCCTCGCTCTCTGCTGCTGGGGTCGCTCGGCGAGCCTCGCTCTCTGCTCCTGGGGTCGCTCGGCGAGCCTCGCTCTCTGCTGCTGGGGTCGCTCGGCGAGCCTCGCTCTCTGCCCTTTGGCTCGCCTCGCTCACCGCTGCGCCTCCCCGTCGATGACGACGGGCTCGCCCCGCAGGATGGTGTGGCGGGCCCGGCCCACCAGGGTCCGGCCGGCATAGGGGGTGTTCCGGCTCCGGCTGGCCAGGGCATCGGGGTCGACGACCCACTTGGCCGCCGGGTCGATCACGCACAGGTTGGCAGGGCCGCCAACGCGCAGCGGACCGCCGTGCTCAGCTGACAGCCCGGCAATGGCGGCGGGCTGCCAGGACAGCACCGCCAGGACCTGCTCCAGCGGCAGCTCGAGCTCGGTGAGGGTCAGTCCGAGAGCGGTCTCCAGTCCGAGCATGCCGGGCGGGGCCTGGTCGAACGGCGCCTCTTTGGATTCCTGGGTGTGGGGAGCGTGGTCGGTGGCAATGGCGTCGACCACGCCGTCGGCCAGGGCGGCCTTGACCGCAGCCACATCGGTGGCGCTGCGCAGGGGCGGGTTGACCTTGAACACCGGGTCATAGGAGGCGACCTCGGCGTCGGTCAGGGTGAAATGGTGCGGGGCCACCTCCGCCGTCACGGCCAGCCCCGAGGCCTTGGCCCCCCGGATCATGGCCAGCGACCCGGCGCTGGAAAGATGAAGGAAATGCATCATCGCCCCGGTGAGACGGACCAGGGCCAGGTCGCGCATCACCATGAGCTCCTCGGCTTCGGCCGGCTGTCCGGCGATACCCAGCCGGCTGGACCACTCCCCCTCGTGCATCTGACCCCCGCCGGCCAGGGAGTCATCCTCGCAGTGCTGGGCCAGCACGATCCCGAGCCCGGAGGCGTACTCCATCGCCCTTCGCATCAGACCCGGATCCTGGACCCCGTTGCCGTCGTCGGTGAAGATGCGCACCCCCAGAGCCGCCATCTCCGCCATCGGCGCCAGCTGCCGGCCCTGCCGTCCCACCGTGATGGCCCCGGCCACGTGAACGTCGCAACAGGATGCGGCGCCGAGATCCCGGACCTCCCGCACCACGGCGGCAGAGTCGATGGCGGGCTCGGTGTTCGGCATGGCCACCACCGCGGTGTAGCCGCCGAGGGCGGCGGCCCGGGCGCCGGTCTCGACCGTCTCCGCCTCTTCCCGGCCCGGCTGGCGCAGATGGGTATGCAGATCGACCAGGCCCGGCGCGACCACGCACCCCGCCCCGTCCAGGACCACTGTCCCGGCCGGGACCGAGGTGATCCTGGCGCCCAGGCTGGCAATCACGCCGTCCTGGAGCAAGACATCGGCGGCTCGCCGTCCGGTCGCATCCACCACCGTGCCGCCCCGGATCACGACCGCGGCCCGGTTAGGCGGCGACAAGGTCAACCCCCGAACCGAGCAGCAGGTACAGGACCGCCATGCGCACCGCCACCCCGTTGGCGACCTGCCGGGTGATCACCGAAGCGGGCAGATCAGCCACCTCGGCCGCCACCTCAACCCCGCGGTTGACCGGACCGGGGTGCATGATCAAGGCGCCGTCGGCCAGCAGGCGGGCCCGGTCCCGGGTCAGCCCGTAGGTGGCGGTGTACTCGCGGAGGGAGGGAAGCAGCGCTTCCTTCATGCGCTCCTGCTGCAGGCGCAGGACGTACACGACGTCGAGCTTGGGGAGGACCGAGTCGATGTCATGGGACACCTCGACCGGCCAGCCGACCAGGGACGGCGGCAGCAGGGTGGGCGGGGCGACCAGCGTCACCCGGGCGCCCAGGCTGGCGAAGGCCAGCACGTCGGAGCGGGCCACCCGGCTGTGACGGATGTCGCCGACGATGGCAATCTCCAGGCCGGCCAGCCCGGCCCCGGCGGCGCCGCGCCGCTGTCGCTCCCGGCGGATGGTGTAGCAGTCCAGAAGGGCCTGGGTGGGATGCTCGTGCCAGCCGTCGCCGGCGTTGATGACCGAGGCCCCCTGCACCCAGCGGGCCACCTGCCATGGCACCCCCGACCCGGAATGGCGGACCACGACGGCGTCGATACCCATGGCCTCGATGGTCTCGACCGTGTCGCGGAGCGACTCCCCCTTGTTGACCGACGAGCTCGCCACCGAGAACGTCATGACGTCGGCGGACAGCCGGCGCGCCGCGGTTTCGAAGCTGAGCCGGGTGCGGGTCGAATCCTCGTAGAACAACGACACCACCGTCTTGCCCCGCAGGGCTGGCACCCGCGGAATGGCCCGGGAGCTGACCTCAACGAAGCTGTCCGTCAGGTGCAGGATCTCCTCGATCCCGTCGGCCCCCAGGTCATCAACCGACAGCAGGTGCCGGGTCATCGGGGCCTCACGTCGCCGATCACCACGCCGGCTTCGGACACGTCGACCATCTCGTCGCGCCGGGTGGGCAGATTGCGGCCCACATAATCGGGGCGGATCGGCAGCTCTCGGTGACCGCGATCGACCATGACGGCCAGCTGGACCGCCCGGGCCCGGCCGTAATCGGTCAGGGCGCCCAGGGCCGCCCGGATGGTGCGACCGGTAAAGAGCACGTCGTCGACGAGGACCACGGTCCGGCCACTCAGATCAACAGGAATCTCGGTGGCCGCCTCGGGAAGGACGGGGCGCAGGCCGTAATCGTCGCGATAAAACGCCACGTCGAGAGTTCCCACCACCACCTCGTGGCGAGTGACCTCACCGACGACCTGAGCCAGCCGGGACGCGATCCACACCCCGCCGGTCTGCAAGCCGATCAGGACGAGGTCATTTCGGGTGTGATTGCGCTCGATGATCTCGTGGGCCATCCGCCACGTCGCCCGGCGCACCTCCTCGGCGTCCATCACCGTCGTCCGGGCAACAAAAACGCCCCCATAGGGGGGCGCCAGAGCACGTTCGCGTTCAGCCAATCCTACCTCCTAGCGCCGTACCGGCCTCACGGGACCGGCTTCACGGGCTAGGCGACCATGGTAGCGGACCCCGCGGCCATGAGCGGACCCGCCGCGGGTCCCGGACCTATGGGGGTGGCCGCACCACCAGGGCAATGGTCGCCAGCACCCCGTTCACAAACCGGCCCGACTCTTCCGTCGAGTACTGGGTGGCCAGCTCCACTGCTTCGGAGATGACCACCCCGGTCGGCACGTCCGGCCGGGCCACGAGCTCGTAGGTCGCCATGCGCAGCAGGGCCCGGTCCACGACCGGCATGCGATCGATCGTCCACCCGATGGCATGGGCCGCGATGAGCTCGTCGATGCGGGCCCGTTCCTTCTGGACACCCCGGACGAGGTCGACGACAAACGGATCCGGCGGTACCGGGAGCTCGCCGAGCACGAGGTCGGGGTCGAGTTCCTTCGACTCGGCTTCGTAGAGAAGGCCCAGAGCCCGTTCGCGGGCCTCGCGGCGGGTGGAGGGCAGCACCCGACCGGGACGTTCAGCTGCCGACGCGGGTGAGATATTCGCCGGTCCGGGTGTCGACCTTGACCTTGTCACCGGTATTCACGAACAACGGCACCTGCACCGAAAACCCCGTTTCCAGGGTGGCCGGCTTGCGGGCACCGGAAACCCGATCGCCCTGCAGCCCCGGTTCCGTCTCGGTGACAGTCAGCTCCACAGCGGCCGGCAGATCGACGCCCACGATCTCTCCCTCGTACATCTGCAGGACCGCGGAGTCGCCCTCCTTCAGGTAACGAGCCGACGTCCCCAAGCTGGTCAGCGGAGCATGCAGCTGTTCGTAGTCGGTGTTGTCCATAAACACGTAGGCGTCACCATCCACGTAGAGGAACTGCATCTCTCGCTTTTCGATCACGGCCTGGTCGAGCTTTTCGTCGGCCCGGTAGGTGCGTTCGATCACCGCGCCAGTTCGTACGTTCTTGAGCTTGGTCCGCACGAAGGCGCCGCCCTTGCCCGGCTTCACGTGCTGGAACTCGACCACGGAGAACAGCCCTTCGGCCAGGTTGAGCGACATTCCGTTCTTGAGATCGTTGGTGGAGACGGCAGGCATTCAGGGCAAATCCTTCGGTGTGGTGGGCCGATCTTTGGGTGTAAACGGCCGATCTTTAGGTGTAAAGGTCAGGGGCCGGCAGCCGTCGTCGGTCACCACCACAGTGTCCTCGATCCGTACTCCGCCGAGGCCGGGGAGGTATACGCCGGGCTCGACAGTGACGACGTGACCCGCCTCCAGTGTATCGACCGACGTGGCCGACACCCACGGGGCCTCGTGGATGTCAAGGCCCACGCCGTGGCCGGTGCCGTGGACAAAGAGATCGGCCCAGCCCGCGGCGGCAATCACCTCGCGGCAGGCCCGGTCAACGTCGGAACATCTCACCCCGGGACCGACTGCCGCCACCCCGGCCGCCTGGCTGGCGAACACCACGTCGACCGCCCGCCGGAGCTGACTGTCGGTCACCCGGTCCACCCATACGGTGCGGGTCATGTCAGAGCAGTAGCCGTCGTATCGGGCTCCGAAGTCCAGCACCACCGGCTCGCCGGCCTCGATGACGCGCCCTCCCGGGCGGTGGTGGGGCATGGCGGCGTTCGGTCCACTGGCGACGATGGTTTCGAATGACGGAGCGCTCGCTCCCATGGTGCGCATTTCGAAGTCGAGGCGCCGGCCGAACGCCTCCTCGGTGAGGCTCGTCCCGAGCTGGGAACGGAGATGATCGAGGGCGGCATCGGCAATGCGGGCCGCCTCGGCCATGCGATCCAGTTCTCCGGGGTCTTTGAGGCGGCGCAAACCCTCGACCAGACCGACCGTCGGCACCAGGGCAAGTTCCGGGAACCACCCGCCGGCCATCGACCGATGCTGGGCCCAGCTGACGTGAGCGGCTTCCAGCGCCAGCGTTCGAATGCCGGCCGCGGCGACCAGCTCCTGAGCCCGGACCACCTGGTCCGGGGCCTGGGCCACCACGACGCCCACGTCAACGCCGGCGGCTGCCAGCTGCTCTTCCGCCTGGGTGGCGTAGCGACCGTCGGTGACGAGCGCCACCTCGGTCGGGAGCACGAACAGCAGGCCAGCCGAGCCCGTGAAGCCGGTGAGGTATCGAATGTTGGTCAAACTGGTGACCAGGAGCCCCTCCGCCGGGTTTTCGGCGCCGGTGATGGCCCCCCGGAGGCGGACGAGGCGGGCGGGGACGTCCATGGCGATCGGCACGAAAATTCAGAGTACCCGGGGTCTCCTCCCGCCTGCGATGACGGCGCCGGAAATCCCGGCCCATGCGCTCAGTCGCCGACGGGCCGGGCGCGGGCGACCAGTTCGGCCACCGCACGCATGGCCAGCCGGTAGCCGGCCCCGCCGAAGCCGGCGATCACGCCGGTGGCCACCGGGGTGATCACCGAAGTGCCCCGCCACGGCTCACGTCCGCCCGGGTTGGACAGGTGGAGTTCCACCACCGGTCCCTCGAAGGCGGCCAGGGCATCATGGAGCGACCAGGCGTAATGGGTGAAGGCCCCGGCGTTGATGACGACGGCCGCGGCCCGACCGCGGGCCCGGTGGATGGCGTCGACCAGGTCGCCTTCGTGGTTGGACTGATGGTGTTCGACGACGAGACCGAGGCGGCCGGCCTCCTCGGTGGCTGCGGCCACGTGCTCGTCCAGGGTGGCCCTGCCGTAAATCTCAGGTTCCCGGTCGCCGAGCAGGTTGAGATTGGGGCCGGACAGCAGCACCACCAGGGGAGCACTGCCCGCGGTCATGAGCCCAGCTCAGAGAGCGTCTCCCGCACATCGCGTTCGGGGACGCCGGCCACCACGGCCAGGCCCGTCGGCCCGTCCAGGATGAACGTCAGCGCTCCGTCGGTGGCCTTCTTGTCGCGACCCATTACCGTCACCAGCTGTTCCGGGTCGACGCCGGGGGGAAGGCGGGTGGGCAGGTCGTAGGCCGCCACCAGAAGCTCGTGTTCGGCCACCCGCGACCCGTCGATCCGGCCCAACCGGGCCGCCAGGTGGGCCGCGAATACCAGGCCAATCCCGACCGCCTCGCCGTGGCGGAGGTCGTAGCGGCCCACGGTCTCGAGGGCATGGGCCAGGGTGTGCCCGTAGTTGAGCAGGGCCCGCCCGCCCGATTCGCGCTCGTCGGAGCCGACGATGTCGGCCTTGCAGGCCACACAGGCGGCCACCGCATCGTCCAGGGACATATCGCGCAGGCCCTCGACACCGAGAAAGGCGTACTTGGCCATCTCCCCGCAGCCGCTCCGGTACTCCCGGCCCGGCAGGGTCCCCAGCATCTCGGTGTCGCACAGTACGGCGGCGGGCTGCCAGAAGGCTCCGACCAGGTTCTTGCCCTCGGGCAGGTTCACGCCGGTCTTCCCGCCGATGGCCGCGTCCACCTGACCCAGCAGGGTGCTCGGGACGTGGACTACCGGCACGCCGCGGTGGTACACGGCCGCCGCGAAGCCGGCCACGTCGGTGACCACGCCGCCCCCGACGGCGACCACCACGTCGGCCCGGGTCAGCCCCCAGCGGGCGAAGTGGCGACAGAGCGTCTCCACCGACTCCAGGTCTTTGGCCGGTTCGCCCTCGGGGAGAAAGAACGACCGCTGCTCGACGCCGGCGTCGACCGTCCAGGGGATGCTTTCGTGGGTCACGACCGCGGCCCGGTGGGCTCCGAGCGGCAGCAGTTCGGCGAGCCGGTGGCGCGCCCCCAGCCCGACCACAACCCGGTATGAGCGGTCGCCGAGGTCGACGAGGAGCTCATGCACGGGCCGGCTCCTCGACGCCACGTTCATGCAGGACGGCCACGATGCGCTCCACCACCTCGGGCGGCGACAATCGATCCACGTCGAAGGTCAGATCGGCCAGCTCGGCGTAGATGGGCGCCCGGGCGGCGGACAGCCGGCGCAGCGCCTCGGCCGGTCCTCCCTCGAGCAGGGGCCGTCCCTCGCCGCTGCCGACCCGGGCGGCCAACACCGAAACGTCGGCGCGCAACCAGACGATCAGCCCGGCACCCCGGAGGCGGGCCCGGTTGGCGGGATCGAGCACCGCTCCGCCGGCGACGCCAACAACCACGGGCCCGGCCGAGGCGATGGCGTCGGCCAGCACCCGGCTCTCCTCAGTCCGAAAGGCGGCCTCACCATCGGTCTTCCAGATCTCCGGCACCGTCCGGCCGGTGCGCCGGGTGACCTCGTCGTCGCTATCGAGATAGGGCCAACCCAGCCGGGCCGCCAGCAAGTGGCCGGTCGTCGATTTGCCCGCGCCCATCATGCCGATGAGCAGTACCCGGCCCGGGGTGATCACGGGGTGCAGAGCGCAGTCAGGTAGGCCTGATGGTTGCGCCGGACCTCGTCGATGGAATCGCCCCCGAACTTGCGGAGCGCCTCGCCGGCGACCACCAGGGCCATCATGGTCTCGGCCACCACGCCCATGGCCGGGACGGCGGTGACATCGGTCCGCTCCTTGAAGGACAAGGTCGCCTCCTTCGTGACCACGTCCACGGTCTTGAGCACCGGGCGGTTGAGGGTGGCGAGAGGTTTCATCGCCACCCGGGCGACGACGGGCTCGCCGTTGGACATGCCGCCTTCGATCCCTCCCATCCAGTTGGTCTCCCGCCGGTAGGTGCGGGAAACCGGGTCCCACCCGATGGCGTCGTGGGCCTCCGAGCCCCGCCGTCCGGCGACGTCGATGGCGTCGCCGATCTCGACCCCTTTTACCGCCTGGATGCTCATCAGGGCCTGGGCCAGCAGTCCCTCCAGGCGGCGGTCCCAGTGCACGTGGCTGCCGAGACCGACCGGGATGCCGTAGCCGATGACCTCGACCACCCCGCCCAGGGAGTCGCCGACCTTGGCCGCGGCCTTGACCTCGGCCACCATGGCCGCTTCGGCCTCCGGGTCGAAGCACCGCACCTGTGATTCGTCGACGTCCGGGAGGTCGGCGAGGGTGGGTCGGATGGCCGATTTGGATGTCACCGGGCCCATCTGCACCACGTGGCTGACGATCCCGATGCCCAGCTCGGCGAGGAAGGCCTTGCTGACCGCTCCGGCCGCCACCCGGGCGGCCGTCTCCCGGGCGGAGGCCCGCTCCAGCACGTTCCGGGCGTCACCGAACCCGTATTTCTGCATGCCCGGGAGGTCGGCATGCCCGGGTCGGGGCTGGGTGAGCGGGTTTTCGGTGGTCCCGGGGGCCGGCGACATCTCCTGTTCCCATTTGGGCCACTCGGTGTTGGCGATCTCGATGGCAACCGGCGAGCCCAGGGTCCGCCCATGACGGATCCCGCCGATCAGGGTGAGACGGTCCTCCTCGAAACGCATCCTGGGCCCCCGGCCGAACCCGAGCCGCCGCCGGGCCAGCTCGGCCTGGATGACCTCGACAGTGACCGGCAGCCCCGCCGGGAGTCCCTCGAGGATGACGACGAGGCCCTGACCATGGGACTCGCCGGCGGTGAGGAAGCGCAGCACCACTAAATCCTAACGGTCACAGGAAAATCCTGACGGTCACAGCCCCGGCGGTCGCGCCGGGCCCGGCTACCGGACGACACGGTCGGAGTACCAGGCGATGATGGAGGCACCGACCAGGAGCGCGAACACGGATCCGGCGCCCAGGAAGACGCCGTACGGCATCCGGGTGCGCCGGGTGGCCTTCCCGGCCGCGATCAGGGCGATCCCGATCAGGGCGCCCAAGAAGTTGGCTGCCATGAAGCCGACCAGGAGGTACCAGGGTCCGAGCCAGCCCAGCGCCAGCCCCAGCAGGCCGGCGAGACGCACATCGCCGAAGCCGAGCCAGGCGGGTCGGGCGAAGTGGATCAGGTAGAAGAAGAGGAAGCTTCCCAACCCGCAGGCGGCCGCGACGGCGAGCCGTTTCCACTGCCCGGTGGCCCCGGCGGCGATGACCAGCCCGGCGCCCACCAATCCGAGGGTGGGGTACATGATGGCGCGGGGCAGCAGAAACTGCTCCAGGTCCACGGCGGCCAGGGCGATGAGGCCGCCGACGAAGGCCAGTTCGGGGAGCAGCGACCAGCTGGCCCCGAACCGCACCGCGGTCAGGGCGAACAGGACGGCCGTCAGGGCCTCGACCACGGGATAGCGCGCCGCGATCGGGGCCTGGCAGGCCCGGCAGCGGCCCCGCAGGGCCAGCCAGGACACCACCGGGATGTTGTCTCTGACGGCCACCGGCGATCCGCAGGCCGGGCACGCCGATGGCGGCGAGACCACCGACTGCCCCCGCGGCACCCGGTAGATCACCACGTTGAGGAACGACCCGATCACCAGTCCCAGCACGGCGCTGGCAACCACGACCACCGTAAACACCGCGGTGAGGCTACGGCGACTGCGACCCGCCCGTCGGTGTGGTTGTGCTGGTGGTCGAGGTCGACGTCGACGTGGTGCTGGTCGACGTCGTCGGCGCCTCGGTGGTGGTCGTGTCCTGCGGGACCGTGGTCGTCGTGCTCGGGGCGGTGGTGGTGGGAGCCGGGGCCGTGGTGCTGGTCGTGGTCGGGCCCGAAACCGTGATCGGGGGATAGACGTTGAACGGCGTCGACGAGCCCGGGCTTGGGCTTCCACCCCGCCGGGGCCGCCGTCTGGGACGGCACCGGACCGGCCGTGGCGACCACCACCGGCGTGGAGGGCTGGCTGGTCGTCGGGGCCGGGCGCAGCGGGACCGGAGTGCCCGGGCGCGTGGACCCGCCCGAAGCCGGCCAGGTCCGACCACCAGATCGAGCTGACCTGGACCACGGTGCCGGTGTGGGGCGCGTTGATCATCAGGCCGTCCCCGATGTAGATCCCCACGTGGTGGATGTCCGTGCGCCCGTAGAACACCAGGTCGCCGGGGAGCAGCTGGGAGAGGGGCACCGGGATCGTCCAGGCGTACTGGTCGGCCGCCACCCGGGGAATGGAGACTCCAGCCTGGCGCCACACGTACTGGGTCAAGCCGGAGCAATCGAACGAGTTCGGGCCGGTGGCGCCCCACACGTAGGGCTTACCCAGCTCGGCGAACGCCCACGCCAACGCCACCGGCGTGGTCGACAGCGGGGCCGGGAGGGAGCTCTTCGGGCTGAACTGCAGCGAAGTGGCCGAGAGCAGCTCGTTGCCGGCCTGGGCCGCCAGCTCGGCGTAGCTCGATTCGACCTCCGGCGGCGGCCGAGGCGTTGATGGACGTCAGCTCGGCGTCCAGTTGTTGGGCCGCCTGGCTCTGACCCGCCAGGGCCCGGGCCGCCGTCGCCCGTGGCTTGCATCCGCCTGCATCCTGGGCCTTTCGGGCCGCAGCCGAGGTCCTGTTTCGCCTTCCGGCGTCGTAGCCGCGAGTGGCGAGTAGGCCGTTGGGGGTGATGGCGGTGTCGGCGTAGTCGACGGCGTAGGCCAGCGAGTTGCCCGCGGCCGGGTTGACCGTCACCGCCGCCGGACCCGCGGATGTACAGCAGCAGGACCGCTTGCTTCACGGCGGCGTCGAGGCTGTGGTAGGCGGCCTGGGCGGCCTGGGCCTTGATCGAACAAGGCGGCCGCCCGGCTGGTCCGCCTGAGCCGCGACCAGCCTGCGATCGGTGCGGCGATGACGGCGTCCTCGTCGAGTTGCTGCTGGGCAGTGGCTGATTGCCGCCTGGAAGGCGCTGGTGTCGACGCCCGACCGAGTCAGAGCCAGGGCCCGCGCCGAGCAGGAGGCCGTGGCGCGCTGGCCGTCGGTGATCGACAACGGCACGGACGGCGCCTTCGGGACGGCGTCGTCGTGGTGGTGCTGGCCGGGACGGTGGCCGTCGTCGAGGTGGTGCTGCTCGCTCCGGTAGCGCCCGCTTCGCCGGTCGGAGGTCGGATGGTCGAGGTGGACGGTTGAGCCGGAGCTGGAGGTCGGGCCGGAGCCGGCGGCCAGCGCGGTCGCCCCTCCGAAGGGCCCGACCGCCACCAGGGCGAAGACGCCCACCAGTACGACCATGGCGACGCGCCGCCACGCACCGTTTCGGCACGACCACATCGGCACAGAGCATGGCACACGGCCAACCGGGACCGGACACCGCTGGACGCGAAATTAGGTGAGTCAGGCGGCCCGGACCGCGACGACGAGCTTGGTCAGGGAGTCCTTGGCGTCGCCGAAGAGCAGCACGGTGCGGGGGTCGTAGAGCAGGGCGTTGTCGACGCCCGAGAAGCCCGGGTCGCATGCTGCGCTTCATGAACACCACGTGGGCGGCCTGGTCGGCGTTGAGGATCGGCATCCCGTACAGCGGGCTGGCCGGATCGTCTCTGGCCGCCGGGTTGACCACGTCGTTGGCGCCGACGACCAGCGCCACGTCGGTGGAGGAGAACTTGGCGTTGGCGGCGTCGAGGTCGTCGAGGCTCTCGTAGGGGACGTCGGCCTCGGCCAGCAGGACGTTCATGTGGCCGGGCATGCGGCCGGCCACCGGGTGGATGGCGTAGGCCACCTCGACCCCCTTGGCCTCGAGGGCCCTGGCCAGCTCCACCACCGTGTGCTGGGCCTGGGCCACCGCCAGGCCGTAGCCGGGCACGATCAGCACCCGCCGCGAGTAGGCCAGCAGGGTTCCGATGTCGGTGGCGTCGGCGGACCGCACCGAGCGGCCGGCGGCACGCTCCGACGACCTCGGTCGAGCCGGCGCTGGGCAGACCCGCCGAGGATGATGTTCGGCAGCGACCGGCCCATGGCGTCGCTCATCATCTTGGTCAGCAAGGCGCCCGACGTGCCGACCAGGGTGCCGGCGACCACCAGGATCAGGTTGTCCAGGGCGAACCCGTCGGCCGCCACGGCCAGGCCGGTCAGCGAGTTGAGCAGGGAGATCAGCACCGGCGTGTCCGCCCCGCCGACGGGCAGGCAGATGCCGGCGCCCAGGCCCAGGGCCAGCACGCCCAGCAGGACGAACCCGGCCAGGTGGGGATCGGCGACCGTCCACGCGCCCAGCCCGACGATGGCGACGGCGGCCCCGGCGTTGACCACTGCTGGCCCGGGAAGGTGATGGGCCGGCCGGTGAGCAGCTCCTGCAGCTTGGCGAAGGCGACCAGGCTGCCCGGCGAACGACGCCGCCCCGATCACCAGGCCGAAGACCAGCTCCAGCACGTGCAGCCCGCCCGGGTCGGGTGGGCTGGCACGTGCAGGAAGGTCACCATGGAGACCAGGGCGGCGGCGCCGCCCGCCGACCCCGTTGAAGACGGCCACCAGCTGCGGCATGGCGGTCATGCGCACCAGCCGGGACACCGGCGCCCCGATCAGCGGCGCCCACGACCATGCCGATCGGGATGATCCCGTAGGGGCCGGCGTGCTCGTCGGCCAGGGTCAGGCCGACCGCGACCACCATGCCGCCGACGCCGATCAGGTTGCCCAGCCGGGCCCGCCGGGGCGAGCTGAGGGCCTTGAGGGCCACGATGAAGCACACCGAGGCGATCAGGTACCCACCGACCAGGGCGTTGTTGGGGATGGTCGCAGCCGTCAATCGACGAGGCCCTCGTCTCGGTCGCCCGGCGGTGTCGGCCGGTTCCGGACTCGGCGCCGGGCGGCGCGCTGCGGTCGCGGCCCTTGAACATCTCCAGCATGCGGTCGGTCACGACCACCCCACCCACGATGTTGAGGGTGGCCAGGATCACCGCCAGCAGGGCCAGGCGTGATCTGCAAGGCGCCGTGGGCCTCGTTGGCGACGATCATGGCCCCGACCAGGATGATCCCGTGGATGGCGTTGCTCCCCGACATGAGCGGGGTGTGCAGGATGCTCGGCACCTTGGAAATGACCTCGAAGCCGACGAAGGCGGCCAGGACGAAGATGACCAGGATGTCGAGCGGGCCGCCGGTCACAGGCCGGCCCCCGCCAGCAGCTCTCGGGTCGGTGCGTGGCGGACCACGCCGCCGGTCGGTGACGCAGGTGGCGTCGACGATGTCGTCGTCGAAGTCGGGCTGCACCCGGCCCTCGCGCAGCAGCAGCGCCGAGGAAGGTGGTGACGTTGCGGGCGTACAGCGTGCTCGCAGTGGCCGGCAACGCGCGAGACCAGGTCGCCGGCGCCAATCACCAGCACCCCGCCGTGGTCGATCTCCTCGCCGTCGACGGTCAGCTCGCAGTTGCCGCCGGACGCCGCCGCCAGGTCGACGATCACCGATCCTGGCTCGCATGCGCTCGACCATGGCCGCGGTCACCAGCCGGGGAGCCGGCCGGCCGGGGACCGCGGCGGTGGTGATCACCACGTCGGAGTCGGGCGACGGTGTCGGAGATGAGCTGCTGCTGGCGAGCCAGGAACTCGGCGCCCTGCTCGGCCGCGTACCCGCCTTCGCCCTGCCGGGCTTCGAGCGGCAGCTCCACGAAGCGAGCCCCGAGGCTACTGGACCTCCTCCGCCGCCTCCGGCCGCACGTCGTAGGCGCTGACCGAGGCGCCCAGCCGCCGACCGTGGCGATGGCCTGCAATCCGGCCACGCCCGCACCCATCACCAGGACCCGGGCCGGCGCCACCGTCCCCGCCGCGGTCATCATCATCGGCACCACCCGGTTGAGCCGTTCCGCGGCCACGATGGCGGCCTGGTAGCCGGCCAGGCTGGCCTGTGAGCTGAGGGCGTCCATGGCCTGGGCCCGGCTGGTGCGGGGTACCAGGTCGAAGGAAAAGGCGCTCACCTGCCGGTCCCGCAGCACGGCGATGGCGTCGACGTTGCGTCGACGGCGGCAGGAAGCTCAGCAGGGCCGAGTCCACGGGCAGCGACCGGGCCTCGTCCGGCGGTCGGCGGCGACACGGCCACCACCACGTCGGCGGCATCGAGGGCGTCGGATCGGCCGCTCGACGATCCGGACGCCGTCGAGGGCGGCGTAGTCCTCGTCGCGGAAAGCCGGATCGCCTCGCCGGCGCCGCGCTCCACCACCACCTGCAGGCCGGCGGCGGTCAGCTTTGGAACCTCGGCCGGGACGACCGCGACGCGGCGCTCGCCGCGGCGAAGCTCACGGATGACGGCCAGGGTGCTCACCAAGCCGTCATCCTGCCATGCCGGCCGGGGTCGGACCTGGACCCGGAACAACGGATCCGGCCCGGCCTTCCCGGCCACCCCATCAGCGGGCCCCGTGGCCCAGCGCGGACAGGGCGGCCGCCGACATGACGTCGATGCGGCGCGGGCCGGCCGGTCCAGATCGCCACCTGGCGGGCGGCCTGGTGGATGAGCGGACCCAGGCCGTTGGCCGTGCCGCGCCCCGCGGGCTCGGGCCGCCGCCACCAGCGGGGTGGTGGCGGGGGCGTAGATCAGATCGGCGACGAACTGACCGGTGCACCGAGGAGGGCGGGATCCAGCTCGAAGGGCAAGCCGTCGCCTGGGCCATGCCCACCGGGCGTGGCGTTGACGATCAGATCAGCAGTCGCGGTCACCGCCGTCCGCCGAGTCGCGGCCGGGCCGAGCGCCTGCCGCCGGCCGTCCCGGCCAGCGCCGCGCAGGCCGCGGCGGCGTCGGCGCCGGCGGGCCACCACCCGGACCGACGCCGGCCCGGCTTCGGCCAGGGCCAGGCAGACCGAGCGGGCCGCCCCGCCGGCACCCAGGATGAGGCAGCGGCGGCCGGTCGGATCGAACCCGTCGTCGCCGCGGAGGGCGTCGAGGAAGCCGGCCCCGTCCGTGCTGTCGCCGACCAGCTCCGCCCGTCGGGGGTCGGCGGCCCAGCTGATGGTGTTGACGACGCCCAGGCGGGCCGCGGTCGGGCCCAGCCGGTCAAGCCCGCCGACCACCGCCGCCTTGTGCGGCATGGTGACGGAGAGCCCGGCCAGGTCGAGGGTGCGCATGGCCGCCACCGCGGCCGCACCCCGGCCGGGCCGGACCGGGAACGCCACGTACACCCAGTCCAGCCCCAGGGCGGCGAAGGCGGCGTTGTGCAGCGCCGGCGACAGCGAATGGCGGACCGGATCTCCGATCACCGCAGCCACTCGGGTCGCCGCCGCTCGGCGCCGTCAGCACAGAGCCGGCGGCCCGGCACTCGGCCTGCAGCGGCGCGAATCCGGCCGAGGTGGACGGCGTAGCCCAGCTGGCCGTCGGGGTTGATCTCGACGAAGTACAGGTACGTGGTGGTCGGCGGGGTCGGCGGCGGCCTGCAGCGACGCCAGCCCGGGATTGGCGATCGGGGTGGGCGGCAGCCCCTTGTTGAGCCGGGTGTTGTACGGGCTGGGCTGGTTGAGCTGGCTGACGGTGGGCATCAACGCCGGGTTGCTCAGGCGCAGATAGTAGGTCTGGGTCGAGTCGGCGCCGAGCGGCATGCCGGCGCGGAGCCGGTTGTAGATCACGCTGGCGACCGGGCCCCGGTCGCTGCGACAGCTTGGCCTCCCGCTCGACGATCGACGCCACCGTGACGACCTGGTAGGGGGTGAGATGCAGGCGGGCCGCGGCCGCGGTCAGACCGAGGCTGGCTGGCCTGGTCGTCGAAGGCCCCGACCATCTGCTCGAGGACGTCGATCTCGGTGTCGCCCTGCTGCACCTGGTAGGTGGCGGGGAAGAGCAGCCCCTCGAGGTTGTTGACCCCCGGCAGGCTCGTAGGGGCTGCGCACCTCCCCGCTCGGTGGCGGCCGCCAGGAATCGCGCCGCCGACAGGTGCAGCTGCGGGAGGGCGGCGACGGCGGCCGCGATCTGGCGGATGGTGAAGCCCTCCGGGGATGACCAGCCGGTCGGTGATCAGCTTGGGCCCGGCCTCGAGCGTCGGCGATGGCGCTGTACCGTAGCTGGAGTTCTTGGGCAGCGAGTAGGCTCCCGGGTAGCAGCGGGCCGTCCCCGTTGATGCGCACGTACAGGGCGAAGAGGGTGGCGTCGTGGATCACCCCGGCTCGGGCCAGGATCGACCCGATCGTCGACGTCGAGGCGCCGGTGGGGATCTGCACGGCCACGTCCGGGCCGCGATGGCCGCCCGGGTTGATCTGGCTCTCGGCCCACACGAACCCGCCGATCGCCACCGACGATCAGACGACCAGCACGATGAGCAGGGCCAGCAGCACCGGGTGGCGGCGGGGCCGCCCGGTGCCGTCGGCCCGGCGGCTGGCGGGCCGGTGCTCGGGCCCGGACCACGGCTCCTGGGCGGTGTAGCCGCCCGGGAGGATGTCCTGTTGTTCGCTCACCTCAACCGCCCCGTCCCCTCGGCGCTCAGGCGCTGTTCGACCCAGGTCTGCAGCAGCAGCGCCGCGGCGCTCTGGTCTATCACGCCGCGCTGGTCGCGGTGGCGGCGTCCTCGGCCCGCAGGGCGCCGGCCGCGGCGCGGGTCGTCAGCCGCTCGTCCACGGTGACCACCTCCACGGCGACGCCGTCCTGGATCTCGGCCACCTCGTCGAGGACGGCCCGGGCGGCGGGCCGCGCTCGCCCGGAGAGCGACAGCGGCAGCCCGACCACGACGCCGACCGCCTCGTAGTCGGCGACCAGGTCGGCCAGGGCCCGGTGATCGGCGGCCCGGTCGCCGCTTCTGGCCAGCACGGCGACACCGGTGGCCACCCGCTGGGCGCGGTCGGTGACCGCCACGCCGATCCGCCTGGATCCGAGGTCGACCCCGAGCACCCGGCCGGTGGGGATCATCGGCCGAGCCGGGTCCGGATCTGGTCGAGGGCCTCGTCCAGCCGGCTGGCGTCCTTGCCGCCCGCGGTGGCCCGCTCGGGGTCCTTGCCGCCGCCGCCGCCGCCGACGGTGCGAGCCGCCGGCGCGATCAGCTCCGGGGCGGTCACCGGCCCGCCCTTGGCGGCCAGGCCACCAGGGCCGCCCGGGTCCCGTCCGGGCTGCCGCCGAGGACGACGGTCTGGAGGCCGCCGAGCTGGCGGACCTGGTTGGCCAGCTCCTGCAGCTGATCGGTGGTCAAGCCGTCGGCGCGGGCCACCAGCCAGCCGTCGACCGCCTCGCTCGACCAGGGCCCGGGCCTGGCCGGCCAGGGCGGTCTGCTCGGCCTGGCGGAGCCGGCCTTCGACGTCGCGGAGGTCGGCCAGCTTGCGCTCGACGGCCGACGGTCAGCTCGTCCGGGCTGGCCCGCAGCAGGCCGGCCGCGTCGGCGAGCTGACGCTCCGACCTGGCGCAGGCGGGCCAGGGTGGCCGTCCCGGTGGTGGCGAAGATGCGGCGCAGGTTGGAGCCGATCGAGCCCTCCGAGACGATCTCGAGCGGGCCGATCTGGCCCAGCCGGGCCACGTGGGTGCCGCCGCACAGCTCGAGCGACTCGGATCCGGCCTGCACCACCCGGACCTCGTCGCCGTACTTGTCCTCGAAGAAGGCGATGGCGCCCGGCCGCGTCGGCGTCGTCCTTGCGTCATCACGCGCGACCGCGACGTCCTCGTCGGCGAGGACCTGCTCGTTGACCAGATCCTCGATGCGGGCGGTCTCCTCGGCGCTGAGCGGGCCGTAGTGGGTGAAGTCGAAACGGAGACGGTCCGGGCCGACCAGGGAGCCCTGCTGCTTGACGTGGTCGCCGAGCACCTCCCGCAGGGCCCAGTGCAGCAGGTGGGTGCCGGTGTGGTTGCGCCGGATGGCGGCCCGCCGGTCGACGTCGATGGCCGCGGTGGCCATCTGGCCGGGCCGGATCTCGCCCTCCTCGATGACGGCCAGGTGGCGGGTCAAGCCCGGGCAGCGCCGAGGTGGTGTCGACCACCCGGGCCCGCCCGGAGTCGGTCTCGATCGACGCCGGTGTCGCCGACCTGGCCGCCGCCCTCGGCGTAGAAGGGGGTGCGATCCAGGAAGATCTCCACCTGCGGCTCACCGTCGGCGGTCGTCGCCGTCGATCGTCGGCCGGACTCGACGTCGAGCACCCGGGCCGTGGCCGTGCTGTCGGTGTAGCCCACGAACCGGGTCGGGCCGGCCTCGTTCCAGCACCGCCCGGTAGGCGTCGAGGCGCGCCGCCGCTCGTCGAGCCGTCCTCCTTTCCTCTTCTGACCGGACTGCTCCTGCTGCCGGCGCATGGCCGCCGCGAAGCCGTCCTCGTCGACGTCGGCGCCCCGCTCGGCGGCGATCTCCCGGGTCAGCTCGATCGGGAAGCCGTGGGTGTCGTGGAGCCGGAAGGCCACCGGTCCCGGACACCACGCCGTCGCCCGCCGGCCAGCTCGGCTTCGAGCATGGCCAGCCCGGAGCGCAGGGTGGCCCGGAAGCGACCCTCCTCGCGCGCCGCCACGCCGATCACGAACTCCTCGTTGCGGGCCAGGTCCGGGTAGGCCTCGCCCATCACCGTCGACCACGGCGGCGACCAGCGTCGGGGTGACCGGCCGCTCGACCCCGAGCAGGTAGGCCTGGCGCACGGCCCGGCGGATCAGCCGGCGCAGCACGTAGCCGCGGTCCTCGTTGCTCGGGAAGACGCCGTCGCTGATCAGGAACGCCACCGACCGGGCGTGGTCGGCCAGGATCCGCAGGGCCACGTCGACCTCGGCGTCGTCGCCGTAGGTCCGCCCGGTCAGCGCCTCGGCCCGGGCGATGATCGGGCGCAGGACGTCGGTCTCCCAGACCGACGGCACGTCCTGCAGGACCATCAGGATCCGCTCGAGGCCGGCGCCGGTGTCGATGTTGGGCTTCGGGAGGGGCACCAGGGTGCCGTCGGCCTGGCGGTCGTACTGCATGAAGACCAGGTTCCAGATCTCCACGAACCGCTCTTCGCCGCCGCCGCCCGCCGGGCCGCCGTCCGGGCCCCAACTGCGGGCCCCGGTCGTAGTAGATCTCCGAGCACGGACCGCACGGGCCGGTCTCGCCCATCTCCCAGAAGTTGTCGTCGTCCATGCGCTGGATCCGGGCTGACCGGGACCCCGACCTGGTCCCGCCAGATCGTCGGCCGCCTCGTCGTCGTCGCGGTAGACGGTGACCCACAGCCGGTCGCCGTCGAGGCCGAGCAGACCGGTCAGCAGCTCCCAGGCCAGGGGGATGGCCCGCTCCTTGAAGTAGTCGCCGAAGCTGAAGTTGCCGAGCATCTCGAAGAAGGTGAGATGGCGGGTGGTGCGACCGATCAGGTCGATGTCGTCGTGCTTGCCCCGGATCCGCACGCATTTCTGGATGCTGGTCGCCCGGGGAAAGGGGGGCGCTCCTCGCCCAGGAAGTACGGGATGAACTGGTTCATGCCCGCGTTGGTGAACAGCGGCGCCCGGGGATGGTGCGGGATCAGGCCGGCCGAGGGCACCAGCGTGTGGCCGCGTTGCGACGAAGAACTGCGTGAAGGCGCGGCGAAGGGCGTTGGCATCCATGTGAGCTTCCAGGTTAGGGCCTGGAGCCCGTTGCATGGCGGAGCTCAGCCTGCTGGCGCATCGGTCGCCCTCGGACCGCCGCGATCGGCCCGCGGCCTTGATCGCCGTGGAGGCGGCGCCGGACGGGGTCGCCGGCTGTACGACTCGCGGCCTCTGCCGCCGTGCGGCGCATGGCGGCCCGGACCTTCGCCGAGGCCGGCCCGGACCTCGGCTGGGCCGGCGCGGGCTTTGTCGACCGGCACCCGCCCGGCCGAACCGGCCGGCGCGCCGGGCGGTACGCTGGACCGATCCGAGTCGACCGCGCTTGACCTTGCGCTGCGCCCATACCGAGGCGCCGACGCCGAGCGCGGCGCCGCCCCGAACCATCGGGCCCGCCGCAACATCAGCTGGCCCGCCGCAGGCGCCGGCCGGCGCGCGCCGTGCCGGCCCGGAGGGCCATGACCTTGATCAGCGGGCCGGAGAACGCCAGCTGCGCCAGCCGGGACGCCGATCCGACCGTCTGGTTGATGGCCTCGGCCGAGCCGATCAGGTCGTCCACGCGGTCCAGCTCCCCCTGGGCCCGGGCGCATCGCCACCTCGACGCCGCGCGCAGGACCAGCGCGGTGTGCTCGGTCAGCTCCTCGGCCAGGACCCGCAGCTGCGCGCGCCGTCCGCAGCAGCGACAGCCGCCACCAGCAGGCCCAGCACCACCAGCGTGGCCACCACGGTGACCCCGATGACCACCGCGGTGCCCGCCGACACCAGCGCCGTCAAAGCCGCCGAGCCGCGACCCGACATGGCGCTCGTCCCTCCGACAGCGGAACGGTCTCCGATCACATCGGCCCCCGACGTGCCGGCCACCTGCGCTGCTCGCCGCTCGTTTGCTCGGCCGCCCTGTCGCCCCGCCGGTCGCGGAGCCAGCGGGCCACCCGGTCCGGTTCCGTCGCCGTGGTCCGACGGCGTGTAGTAGCACCCGCCCTTCGAGGTGGTCGGGCCGGTAGGGCTGGTCCACCCAGCCCCGCTCGTCGTCGTGGGGGTACTGGTAGCCCCGCCCGTGGCCGAGCCGGGCGGCGCCCCGGTAGTGGGCGTCGCGCAGGTGGGCCGGCACCTGGCCGGCCGGCAGTCCGGCCACGTCGGCCTGGGCGGCGCCGAGGGCCGCGATCACCCGGTTGGACTTGGGCGCGCTGGCCAGGTGGACGACGGCCTGGGCCAGGTTGAGCTGGGCCTCGGGCAGCCCGACGAACTCCACCGCCCGGGCCGCGGCATCGGCCACCAGCAGGGCAGTCGGGATCGGCCATGCCGATGTCCTCGCTGGCCAGGATGACCAGCCGCCGGGCGATGAAGCGGGCGTCCTCGCCGGCGGCCAGCATGCGGGCCAGCCAGTACAGGCCGGCGTCGACGTCCGAGCCCCGGATGGACTTGATGAAGGCCCAGATCACGTCGTAGTGGTCGTCCTCCTCGTAGCGGATGGCCCGGGCGCTGCGGGCCGCCTCGACGTCGGCGCACGGTCACGGTGCCGGCCCGGTCGCGGCCAGGGCCAGCGCCACCTCCAGGCGTGGTCAGGGCGGCCCGGGCGTCGCCGTCGACCAGGCCGACGAGCAGGGCCACGGCGTCGGCGTCGGCGGTCGCCTGCCTCGCGGGCCAGGGCCCGCTCGACCACGCTGGCCAGGGCCGCGTCGTCGAGGGGCTCCAGGCGAAACAGGGTGGAGCGGCTGAGCAGCGGAGCGTTCACCGAGAAGAACGGGTTCTCGGTGGTGGCCCCGACCAGCACCAGGGTGCCGTCCTCGACCGAGGGCAGCAGGGCGTCCTGCTGGGCCCGGTTGAAGCGGTGGACCTCGTCGAGGAACAGGATGGTGCCTCGACCCTGCTCGGCCAGAAGCCGGCGGGCGCCGGCCACGGTGTCGCGCACGTCCTTGACCCCGGCGGTCACCGCCGACATCGGGCACGAAGTCCTTGCGGGTGGCGCCGGCGATGAGCCGGGCCAGGGTGGTCTTGCCCGTGCCCGGCGGCCCCCACAGGATCACCGACGACAGCCGGTCGGCCTCGATCAGGGCCCGCAGCGGCCGGCCCGGGCGCCAGCAGGTGGTCCTGGCCGACCACCTCGTCCAGCGACTGGGGCCGCATGCGGGCCGCCAGGGGGGCCTGGGCGGCCAGCCGCTCGTTGAGCGCGGCGGCGAAGAGGTCGTCGTCGGCGCCGGCGGGCATGTCGGAGGCTACCGGCGGTGGCCGACCGGCCCGGCCGGTAGTGGGCCGGGGTTGGGCCGGCTGGGAGCGGCGCCAGCCGTCCGACCTGTGGCGGCCGGAGGGCGCGGTCAGCGCCGGGCTGGCGCCTCGTCGAGCGGACTCGGCCGTCGATGCGGTCGCCACCGTGACCTGCTCGCCCCCGCCGGCCAGGTCCTTGATGCCGACCGTGCCGGCGGCGGCCTCGTCGGGCCCGACGACCAGGGCCAGGCGGGCCCCGGAGCGGTCGGCCGCCTTGAACTGGGCCTTCGGCGGAGCGGCCGTCGAAGGCCCGGTCGGCCCGCAGGCCGGCGGCCCGCAGCCGGGCCGTCAGGTCCCGGCCGGCGTCGCCGCCGGCGAAGTCCACCACGAAGGCGTCGAGGCGCGGCCGGCGGCAGCCGGCCGGTCATGCCCTCGGCCGTCCAGGGCCAGCAGGATCCGCTCCACGCCCAGGGCGAAGCCGACGCCCGGCGTCGGCGGTCCGCCCATGGCCTCGACCAGGCCGTCGTAGCGGCCGCCGCCGCCGACGGCGTTCTGGGCCGACTCCAGGCCGATGGCCACGTACTCGAACGTGGTGCGGGTGTAGTAGTCGAGGCCCCGCACCAGCTTGGAGTCGATGGTGTAGGGGATGCCGAGCGCGCTCCAGGCCGGCCTCGACCCGGGCCAGGTGGGCGGCGCAGTCGTCGCAGAGATGGTCGATCTGGCGGGGGGCGCCGGCGACGACCGCCTGGCAGGCCGGGCTGCTTGCAGTCGAGCACCCGCAGCGGGTTCTCCTCCAGGCGGGCCTGGTGCTCGTCGCACAGCTCGGCCCGGTGGGCCGCGCAGGTAGTCGAGCAGCAGCTCCCGGTAGGCCGGCCGGCACACGCGCGTCGCCCAGGGAGTTGAGCAGCAGCTGGACGCTGGCCGAGGCCGAGGCCGCGTAGAACTCCCACCCGAGGGCGATCACCTCGACGTCGAGGTCGGGGTCGGCGCTGCCGAAGGCCTCGATGCCGACCTGGTGGAACTCCCGGTAGCGGCCGGCCTGGGGTCGCTCGTAGCGGAAGTTGGAGCCGGCGTACCAGCACTTCCACGGCACCGGCGGGCGGTGCTCGATGAACGCCCGCGCCACCGAGGCGGTCGATCTCGGGACGCAGGGCGATCGTGCCGGCCGCCCTTGTCCTCGAAGGTGTACATCTCCTTGCGCACCACGTCGGTGGACTCGCCGAGCCGCTGGAAGACGGCCAGATCCTCGAAGGTCGGGGTGATGATCAGCCCGTACCCGGCCGCCTCGACCACCCGGGCGAAGGCGGCGACCAGCGCCTCCCAGGGGGCCGAGTCCGCTGGCAGGACGTCGAAGGTCCCGGGGGGGTGGCGCAGCTCGGGCACGGCCGTTCAGGGTACCGGCCCGGTTCGGTGGCCATCCGCCATTGCTGGGCAATCGGCGGGTCCGGCCGTCGGCGTGTCCAGTAGTCGGCGTGCCCGGCCGTCGGGCTGGCCGGCTACCCGGGCTGGCCGGCTACCCGGGCTGGCCGACTGTCCGCTGGCCGACTGTCCGGCTGGCCGACTGTCAGGCTGGCCGACTGTCAGGCTGGCCGGCCGTCAAGCTCGGCCGCATCCCGCCCTTCCCGGCCTACGGGTTCCGGCTTCCTTCACTGTTGCACCAGCCCCTCTACATGGGCACGAAATGCAACAGGAAAGCGCCCGGCCAGCCACTCCAGCCACACCGGCCCGCGCCGGCAACCGGGGCCCGGCGCCGTCACGCCCAAAGGGCTCAGTTGCCGCGGTTGGGGAGGACCCGGTAGGCGTCGTAGACGCTGTCGATGCGCTTGAGGGCGCTGAACAGCGAGTCGAGGTGGGCCGGATCGGCCAGCTCGAACTCGAAGCGCATCCGGCTGATCCGATCGGCACCGGTGAGGGAGTCGCTGCGGAGGATGTTGAGGTGGTTGTCGGAGATCACCCGCCACACGTCGACGCCGAGCCGGGTCCGGTCCAGCGCCTTGAGCTCGACGGCGGCCACGAAGCTGCCGGTGCTGCCGCGGTCCCACTCCACCTCGATCATGCGGCCCACTTCGCCGGCGGACAGGGTGGCGGCGTTGGCGCAGTCGCTGCGGTGCACGCTGACGCCGCGGCCCCGGGTGACGAAGCCGATGATCTCGTCGCCCGGTACCGGGGTGCAGCAGCGCGACAGGCGGACCATGACGTCGTCGAGGCCCTCGACGTGAACACCGACGCCCTGGCGCTGGTTGACCCGGCGGGGCTGGCGGGCCGTGATCGGCAGCTGCACCTCGTGGTCGCCGCCGCGCAGCTCGCGTGCCACCCGCTGGGCGATGGACTGCGGCGGACACGTGGCTCTCGCCGATGGCCGCGTGGAGGGCGTCGAGGTCGGCGTAGTTCATGGCCTCGGCCACCCCGAGCAGGACCGGCGAGTTGGTCAGCTTCTGGACGGGCAGGCCCTCCTTGCGGAGCGCCTTGGTCAGCTCCTCCCGGCCCGACTCGATGGCATCCTCGCGGCGCTCCCGGCTGAACCACTGGCGGATCTTGTTGCGGGCCCGGGGGCTGACCACGATCTTCAGCCAGTCCGCGGCTCGGGCCCGGCGGACGGGACCTTGGAGGTGAAGATCTCGACGCTGTCGCCCGAAGCCAGCTGCGAGTCGAGCGGCACCAGGCGTCCGTTGACCCGGGCGCCGATGCAGCGGTGGCCCGACCTCGGTGTGGATGGCGTAGGCGAAGTCGATCGGGGTGGACTGGATCGGCAGGGAGATGACGTCGCCCTTGGGCGTGAAGACGAAGACCTCGTCCGTCTCCAGGTCCAGCTTCAGCGCCTCCAGGAACTCGCCGGGATCGGTGCTCTCCGACCGACCAGTCGACGATGCGCTGGAGCCAGGCGACGTCCGCGGCCGAGGCCTTCTCCTTGTAGCCCCAGTGGGCGGCGATCCCCCACTCGGCCCGCTTGTGCATCTCGATGGTCCGGATCTGGGCCTCGAGCGCCTTGCCCTGCGGGCCCACCACGGTGGTGTGCAGAGACTGGTAGAGGTTGAACTTGGGCGTGTTGATGTAGTCCTTGAACCGGCCCTGCACCGGCGTCCACGCCCCGTGGATGGCGCCCAGGGCGGCCCAGCAGTCCTTGACCGAGGCGACCAGCACCCGGACCCCGACCAGGTCGTAGATCTCGTCGAACTCCTTGCCCTTGACGATCATCTTCTCGTAGATGGAGTACAGGTGCTTGGGGCGGCCGGTCACCTGCGCTTCGATGCGGGCGGCGACCAGCCGATCGTTGACGTGATCGATCACCTGGGCCAGGTAGATGTCGCGCTCGGGCGCCCGGGTGGCCACCATCTGCTCGATCTCCGCGTAGCGCCGGGGATGGAGGGCGGCGAAGGCCAGGTCCTCGAGCTGCCACTTGATGTCCTGGATTCCGAAGCGGTGGGCCAGCGGGGCGTAGATGTCGAGGGTCTCCTGGGCGCTGCGCTTCTGCTTCCACTCGGGCATGGCCGCGATGGTCTGCATGTTGTGGAGCCGGTCGGCCAGCTTGATCAGCAGGACCCGGGGATCCTTGGCCATGGCCACCAGCATCTTGCGCATGGTGGCCGCCTGCTGGGCCTGGCGGGAGTCGAAGCGGACCCGGTCCAGCTTGGTGACGCCGTCGACGATGGCCGCCACGTCGGGCCCGAACTCCGCCTCGATCTCCGCCAGGCCGAAGCGGGTGTCCTCGACCGCGTCGTGGAGCAGGGCGGCCGAGACGGTGACGTCGTCGAGGCCCAGCCCGGCCAGGATGGTGGCCACCGCCAGCGGGTGGGAGATGTAGGCCTCGCCGGAGTTGCGGAGCTGGCCATGGTGGGCGGCGGCCGCCGCCTCGTAGGCCCGGATGATCATGCCGGTCTCGTCGCGAGGGTGCCGGGCCCGGAAGGCGCTGAGCAGCGGACGGAGGGCGTCGGCGGTCTGGACCTGCCGTCGCCAGGGCAGCACCCGTTCGACGGTGGCCACCGCCCGGTCCGTCCCATCCCCTCGCTGCGGTTCATCACGGCGTCTGACTCATCTCCAGAAGGTGCTCACTCATAACTGAGTAAGGAAACAGCGTCGAGTTCGTCCGAGCTTCCCCCGGCCGCCGAGGAAGGCCAGCTCGATGACACAGCCGAAGCCGGCCACCTCGGCGCCCAGGCGCGGGCCAGGCGGGCGGTGGCCGCCGCCGTGCCCGCCCGTGGCCAGCACGTCGTCGATGATCAGGACCCGCTCGCCGGGCTCGGAGGGCGTCCTGGTGGATCTCCAGCGAGTCGACGCCGTACTCCAGGTCGTAGGACTCCGCGGTCACGTGCCACGGCAGCTTGCCCGCTCTTGCGGACCGGGACGAATCCGGCCCCGAGGTTGACGGCGACCGGGGCGGCCAGGATGAAGCCGCGGGCCTCGATCCCGATCACCTTGTCGATCGGTTGATCCCGGAAGGCGTCGGCGAAGGCCTCGACGCACCAGCTCAAGGCGGCGCCGCTGGCGAGCAGCGGGGTGATGTCCTTGAAGACCACCCCGGGCTGCGGAAAGTCCGGGATGTCCCGGATCAGATCCTTGAGCCAGCCGGGCGTGCCCTCCATAGCTCCACCGTACTGGGTCGCGGCCGGTCCTCCGAGCCACCGCCGCTCCGCGACCCCTCCGCGGCCCCGGCCGTTAGCGGCGGCGGCCCTTCTTCCGGGGCCGGGGCGGGGGCCGCTTGACCGGTCGACCGCGGTCCACCCCGGGGCCGGGTCAGCTGGCGTCGATCCGCCGCCGATGCGGCCGGGGTGGCCGGCGGCGGACCCGGGTCAGGCTCGCCCGGCGCCGGCGCGTGCGCCGGCTCCGGTGGGGACGGTCGACCGACGCCCCGTTGTCGCTTTCGGGAGGTGCCTCGGTCTGCCCGTTGCCGGTCGTCACGGGCCCGGTCTCCCGGGAGGCTCGCCCACCGGGCGGGTGGTCGAACCGGCCTGCCCGACCCGCCGGAACCGCCCCGGATCCCCGGCCCGCGATCGCCGGCACCGGCGCCGCCGCCACCGACCCGCTCAGGTCACCCGTGGCCGCCGCGGCCGGCGTGATACGCCGGGACCTGGCGGTCGGGGTTATCGCCAGCCGGCGGCGGATCTCGGCGTAGCGCGGCTCGCGCTCCTTGAGCAAGGCCAGGAGAGGCGAGGCGATGAAGATGGAGGAATAGGCCCCGGTGGTCAGACCCACGAAGAGAGCCAGACCGAAGTCCTGGAGGGCGGTGGCGCCGAGCACCCAGGCGCCGATCACCAGGATGGAGAGAATCGGCAGGATGGCCACCAGCGAGGTGTTGACCGATCGGGCCAGGACCTGGTTCATGGACAGATTGACGGTGTCCGAGTAGGTGAGCCGGTTGGTCGACGCCAGCCCCCGGGTGTTCTCCTGCACCTTGTCGAACACGACGATGGTGTCGTAGAGGGAATAGCCCAGCACGGTCAGGAAGGCGATGACGGTGTCGGGGCTGACCTGAAATCCCGAGATGGAGTAGATGCCGAGGGTGAGCAGGATGTCGTGGATCAGGGCCATCAGGGCGGCCAGCGCCATCTTGCCCTCGAAGCGGAGCCAGATATAGCCGGTGACGACGATCAGGAAGATGATGACGGCGCGAATCGCCTTCTCGGTGATGTCCGAGCCCCACGAGGGACCGACGTCGTTGAGCTGCACGTCATTGGGGGATACGCCGGCCATCGTGGCCAGGGCTTCGGTGACCTTTTCGACCTGGGAGGCGTCGCTGGTCAACTTGGCGGGCGCCTCCACCTTGACGGTGCGCTGACCGGTCTGGGTGTTGGTCAGGATCACGATGGTGGCTTGTCCGAAGCCCGGCACGGCGGCGCCGACGACGGAGCGGGCTTTCGCCACCGATGCGTCAGACGGCACCTCCCACACGGTGCCGCCCTTGAAGTCGATCGAGAAGTTGAGGCCCTTGGTGCCGAGCGAGATCAGCCCGAGGCCGATGATGACGGCGGAGATGGTGAACCACACCCGCCAGCGGCCCACGAAGTCGAACGAGGTTTCCCCCGGAACAAACGCTGGAAGGCGTTGTGCCGCTGGGCCGACATCTAGACCTCGCCCGTTGCTTGCCTGGCCCCGAGACCCCGGCTGATGCCGATGAACCGGGCCTCGAGGATCCGCGGGTTGCGGCCGGCCAGGATCACGGCCGGACGGATGAAGAAGTACGCCATCAGGATGTCGAGCAGGGTGGAGAGGCCGAGCATGAAGGCGAAGCCGCGCACGTCGCCAACGGTGAACAAGTAGAGGATAGCGGCCGCCATGAAGGCGACCAGGTCCGCGGTGACAACGGTGCGAAAGGCTCGGGCGAAGCTGCGGTCGACCGACTGGCGGATGGTGCGGCCGGCCCGAACCTCGTCTTTGAGCCGCTCGAAGTACACCACGTAGGAGTCGACGGTGATGCCGATGGCCACGATGAGGCCGGTGACACCGGACAGGGTCAGGGCCAGACTGCTGGTCCGGCTCAACTCGGTGATGATGGCGAAGAGGAGGGCGCCTTCGAGGGCGAGACCGATAACGACGATCAGGCCCAGGGCCCGGTAGTAGACGATCATGTAGAGCAGCACCAGGATGATCCCGCCGACGCCGGCCAGCAGGCCGGCCTTCAGGGAGTCCTTGCCGATGGTGGCGGAGACGGTCTGGACGGACTGCGGGGTGAAGCGCACCGGCAGGGAGCCGTACTTGAGGACCAGCGCCAGGTTGGAGGCCTGGCTACTGGTAAAAGGTGCAGCCGTCGAGCCGCTGATCACCGCGGTGCCGCTGAAGGAGGGTGCCTCGATGGCGGGGGCCGACTCCACCACCCCGTCCAGCTCGAAGGCCTCCAGCGCCTGCGGAGGGGGGTTGCTGGGGTCCTGCTGGTAGTACGGGTAGCGCTCCGCGGCGATCTTGTCGAACTGGACGCCCCCGGCGTTGGTGAAGGTCAGCACCACCGAGTACTGGCCGGCCTGAGACAGCTGGACGCTGGCGTTCGACACGCCGTTGCCGGTCATGTCGGCCGGCCCGAGGATGTAGCGGACGCTGTTGTCGTAGTACGGCAGGATGACGGTGGCGTTGGCGGCGTCGCTTGGCCACCGTGGTGGTCGGCAGCTGGGCCGCGTTGGAGGCGCTGCAGTCGCTGGACGACGGGACGAAGTGGGAGCCGACCGGAACCGTGGTGCCCGGCGTCGAGGGGACGATGGTGGTGGCCGGCGGTGCCACGGTGGTGGGCGGGGTCGTCGTGGCGGAGCCGGCTGCCACCGGGTAGGCCGAGGTCAGGCGGATCGCCGATGCCGGGCGAGCCGATGGCCTTGGCCGTGGTGGTCGGGGTGATCCGGTGGTGGGCGACGCTGGGAGCTGTCGTCGGCGTGGTTGCCGGCGCGGCTCGCAAAGGCGGGAATCAGGCAGTACACCGGCCGGAAGTAGAGGGTGGCGGTCTCGCCAAGAACCTTGAGGGCGCCCTGGGCGTCCTTGATCCCCGGCAGGTTGATCACCACGTCGTTGCCCTGGCGGGCCACGTCGGAGTTGGCGACGCCGAGTCCGTTGACCCGCCGCTCGATGATCGACACGGCCTCGTCGAGTTCGGCGCCGTTCGCCGTGCCCTGCGGCTGGAGAACGACGGAGACGCCCCCCTTGAGGTCCAGTCCCAGCAGCGGTGTCCGGCCCGACGCGATGGTGGCCCCGAACACCAGGACCGTGATGCCGATGACGGCGACGAGACACCAGACCAGGCCGCGCCGCATGTCAGTGCCGTTGGTCGGGCTGGTCGCCGGGCGAGTCCTCTTCCGCTTCCTCGTCGTCCTCGTCTGCGGTAGCCGCGGCGTCCTGCTCGCCCGACCAGGATTCGCTGGTCCCCGCCGAGTTGTTGTTCGGACTGGGGAAGCTGCGGCCCGGGTGCCGCTGCCGCCCGCGGCAGCAGGCCCGCCAGGGGCCGCGGTGGCGCCCGGGCGGGCGCTGATCGCCCGGCGCAGGAACGTCATTACGACGCCGGGGGCGACCTCGACCTCGGCCACGTCAGCGTCGATCGCCACCACCCGACCGCAGATGCCACCTGCCGAGACCACCTCGTCACCGATGGAGATCTGGCGGGCCTGGGTCTGCTGCTGACGCATCTGCTGCTGGCGGGGCCGGATCAGCAGGAAATACGACGCCGCCGAAGACGAGCACGATGAAGATCAGCGTGATCTCCGAGCTCGACGACGACTTCTTGGAACCCTTGGTCGTGGTCGTGGTCGCCGCGAGGATATGGGAAAGGGCGTGCATGATAGGGGGGCGCCTCCCCCGAGGAAGCGACCGGGAGACTAGCGACCGGAAACTCTAGCCTAGTAACCCCGTTGCCAGCTGGCAGCCACCTCGGCCCGCAGCCCGGTCAGGGTTCCGGTCCGGATGGCGTCGCGGGCCGCGTCGACCACCCCCAGCAGCCAGGCCAGGTTGTGGACGGTGAGGAGGCGGCCGCCCGTGGGCTCGTTGGTGACCAGGAGATGCCGCACGTAGCCGCGGCTGAAACGGGCGCAGACCCGGCAGGGACAGTTCGGATCGAGGGGCTGATCGTCGACAGCGTTGCGGGCGGCCCGAACCTGGTACCGGCCCACGCTGGTCAGGGCCGTGCCGTGACGGGCCAGCCGGGTCGGCAGGACGCAATCGAACATGTCCACCCCCAGCGCCACCGCGTCGAGCAAGGTGACCGGGTCCCCCACCCCCATGAGGTAGCGAGGGCGGTCGGCGGGTAGCTCCGGCAGGGCGGCCGCCAGGGCGGCCAGGAGCTGCTCCTTGGGCTCCCCCACCGACAGACCGCCAATGCCGTACCCGTCGAATTCGAGGGCCGAGGTGGCCCGGGCGTATTCCGCCCGCAGCTCGGTGCTGACGCCCGCCCTGGACGATGCCGAACAGGCATTGTCCGGCGTCGATCGGCACGGCCCGGGCCCGCTCGGCCCAGGCCAGGGTCCGACGGGCGGCCCGGCGAATCTCCTCGTCGGGTGCCGGTAGGCCGGAGCAGATGTCCAGGACCATCTGGATATCTGCGCCGATGCGGGCCTGAATCGTCACGGCCGCTTCCGGGGTCAGGCGGTGAATAGAGCCGTCGTAGACGGAACGGAACGTGACGCCGTCGTCGTCCATCCGGGGGTTGAGCGAGAACACCTGGAACCCCCCCGAATCGGTCAGCAGGTGGCCGTCCCAGCCGGTGAAACGGTGCAGCCCCCCGAGCGCCTCCACCACCGCCGCGCCCGGGCGCAGCATCAGGTGGTAGGCGTTGGCCAGTACCACCTGCGGTTCGAGCCGGTCGAGATCGTCGGCGTCGAGCAGCCGGACCGCACCGCGAGTCCCGACCGGCATGAAGCACGGGGTGGTGAACGACCCGCGGGCCGTGTGCATCACCCCGGCTCGAGCCGGGCCGTCGCGGTACTGGACCTCCAGTCGGGCTGCGCTCACGCCGCCATCGGTTTCCTGCGGACGATCATGGCGTCGCCGAACGACAGGAACCGGTAGCCCTGCTCCAGCGCCTCGTCGTACAGGGCTCGCCAGCGGGACCCGCAAAACGCCTCCAGCAGGACCAGCAGGCTGGATCGGGGCAGGTGAAAGTTCGTCATCAGGACGTCAACCACCGCGAACCGGAAGCCGGGCCGGATGAACAGATCGCTCCGGCCCTCGAGGGCGCCGGACCGCGCCGCGGTCTCGAGGGCCCGGACGGTGGTGGTGCCCACCGCCACGACCCGGGCTGCCTGCCGGCAGGCGGCCATGGTCTCGGGAGGAACTCGGTAGCGCTCGGTGTGCATGACGTGGTCTTCGACGTTCGGGCCGGCTCAGGGGACGAAAGGTGGCCAGGCCGACGGCCAGGTCGACGGCGTGCACCGCCGCACCTCGCTCCCGGCAGCGAGCCAGCACCTCGTTGGTGAGGTGCAGTCCGGCGGTCGGGGCGGCCACCGACCCGGGCCGGTCGGCGTACACCGTCTGGTAGCGCTCCGGGTCGGCCAGCGGCTCGCGGATGTAGGGCGGCAGGGCCACGCTCCCGCAGGCCGCCAGCAGCTCGGCGGGGTCGGCCAGCAGGCGCACCCGGCGCCGGCCCCCCGCCAGCCGTTCGCCCACCTCGACGGCCCCGTCCCCGGCGGGGGTCGCGGCCAGGACCGTCCCGGGCGGCCAGGCGCCGGCCGGGGCGCACCAGGGCCTGCCAGGCCCGCGGGCCGCCCTCGGGTTCCGGTTCGAGCAGCAGCACCTCGGCGGCTCCCGCCGGTCGCCTTGACCAGCCGCAGCCGGGCCGGCATCACCCGGGAGGTGTTGACGACCAGCACGTCGCCCTCGCCCGACCAGGCCGGGCAGATCCCGGACGACGCGGTGGGCGACCGCTCCGTCGGGGTTGGTGGCATCGAGCAGACGGGCGGCGTCCCGTGGTTCGACCGGCCGCTGGGCGATGGCCGCGTCGGGCAGCTCGTACTCGGGTACCTCCACGGCGGCCGACGATAGGCCGGGACAGGGTTCAGAAGAGCCCGGGGGCCGCCTCGGGTGCAGGCGGCGGATCCAGACCGAGGTGCTGCCAGGCGGCGGCGGTGGCGACCCGCCCCCGCGGTGTGCGCATCAGCAGCCCGAGCTGGAGCAGGTAGGGCTCGTAGACGTCTTCGACCGTGTCGGTCTCCTCGCCGATGCTCACGGCCAGGGTCGACAGGCCCACCGGGCCGCCGCCGAACCGGGAGCAGACCGCGGTCCAGGATGGCCCGGTCCACCTTGTCGAGGCCGAGGTCGTCCACCCCGAACAGCTCGAGGCCCTGCCGGGCCACCGCCTCGTCGACGGTCCCGTCGCCGCGCACCTCGGCGAAGTCCCGCACCCGTTTGAGCAGGCGGTTGGCGATACGGGGCGTTCCCCGGGCCCGCCGGGCGATCTCGGTCGCACCAGTGGGGTCGAGGCGGACGTCCAGGATCGCGCCGGACCGGCGGATGATGGCGTCGAGATCGCCGGCGCTGTAGTAATCGAGCCGGGCGACGAACCCGAAGCGGTCGCGTAGCGGGCCGGTGATGAGACCGGTGCGGGTGGTGGCACCCACCAGGGTGAACCGGGGCAGATCGAGCCGGATGGTGCGGGCGCTGGGCCCCTTGCCGAGAACGATGTCGAGCTGGAAGTCCTCCATGGCCGGGATACAGGATCTCCTCCACCGCCCGGCCCAGGCGGTGGATCTCGTCCACGAAGAGCACGTCGCCTTCCGCCAGGTTGGTGAGGATGGCGGCCAGGTCGCCGGCCCGTACCAGGGCCGGCCCGGAGGTGATCCGAAAGCCCGGCTCCCATCTCGTTGGCGACGATCCCGGCCAGGGAGGTCTTCCCCAGCCCGGGCGGCCCCGCGAACAGGAGGTGATCGGCGGGCTGCGCCCGCCGGCGGGCGGCCTCCAGCATGATCTCGAGGTGCTCCTTGAGCTGGGCCTGGCCCACGAACTCCGCCAGCCGGCGGGGCCGCAGGGTGACCTCCTCGGCGGCTTCCACCGGATCGGCGGCCGGCGTGACCGGCCGGTCCGGGCCCTCTTCTCTCATCCGGCCTCCCTCATGGGGCCTCGCTCATCTCGGGCTCACCTGGCCGCCTGGCGCCCATCAGCCCCGCCGGCCGGTGGCGATGGAGAGTCGGGCAGGGACTGGAGGGGCCGAGCCGGGCGTCACCGGGCCCCGGCCAGCTCGCGGAGGGCCAGGCGGATCTGGTCCTCGGCCGCCCGTCGGCCGGAAGGCGGCCGAGGGCCTGGCGGATCTCGTCGGCGCCGTAGCCGAGGCCCGACAGGGCGGCGCGGACCTCGGCCCGGGTGGCCGCCGGCGGAACCGTCCCCCGCCCGGCGCCATCCCCGGGACAGACCCGGACTCGAGGAGGTGCAGGTCGGCGCGGTCCAGGTCGATGTCGAGGCGGGCCTTGAGCTCGACCAGCAGCCGGATGGCGGTCTTCTTGCCGACGCCGGGCACCAGCATGAGGGCGTCGGCGTCGTCGGCGAGCACCGCCCGCTGCAGGGCCGCCGGCGAGTGGACCGACAGCAGCGCCAGCGCCACCGCCGGCCCGACCCCGTGGGCGCCGATCAGGGCCTCGAAGCAGGCCCGCTCGTCGCGGCTTGGAAAGCCGTAGAGGATGATGGCGTCCTCCCGGACGTGGGTGTGGACGTGCAGGAAGGCCGGGCTGCCCGGCCACCCGATCTGGCCGAGGGCGCCGGACGGCACCAGCACCCGGTAGCCGACGCCTCCCACTTCGAGCAGGACCTCGGCGGCCTGGCCGGTACCGGCCCACCCGGTCCAGGACGACGCCTCGCAGCGAGCCGATCACGTGCGCGCCTCCCTGGCGTCGCGGCCCGCAGGCCCGCCCCGGACAGGTGGCAGACGGCCAGGGCCAGGGCGTCGGCCCGGTCCGCGCGGTCGGGGCGGGAACTCCAGGCCGAGCAGCACCTGCACCATGCGCTGCACCTGGGCCTTGGTTGCGCTGCCGTAGCCGGTAACGGCGAGCTTGACCTCGTTGGGGCTGTACTGCGCCACCGGGCAGCCGGCCCGGGCCGCGGCGGCCAGGGCCAGTCCGCTGGCCTGACCGACCGACATGGCCGTGCGGGCGTTGACCTGGAACAGGACCCGCTCCACCACCACCACATCGGGCCGCAGGTCGGCCAGCAGCTCGGTCAGGTCCCCCCACAGGGCGCCGAGCCGCTCGCTCAAGGGGTCGTCGGGCGGGGTCGTCAGATGGCCGTAGGCCTCCACCGAGAGCCGACCGGCGTCGCCGCGGACCGCGCCGTACCCGCAGCGCGACAAGCCCGGGATCCACACCAAGGGCGAACACTCGTTCGAACGCTACCAAGGCGGTCCGGACGGGTGGTGGACCGCCGGCGAGCCGTCAGCGTCTCGGCGGCCCGGATGGCGTCGACCAGCTCCCTCGGTGGGGAGATAGGTGAGATTGCTGAGCGATCGGCGGGCGAAGCGGATCACCCCGTCGCGGTCCACGACGAACACCGAGCGCCGGTAGAAGCCGAGCGGCCCGAGGATCCCGTAGGCCCGCCCGACCGCCTTGTCCGCATCGGCAAGGAGCGGCAGGCGCAGGGCCTGGGCTGCCGCGAACGCCTCGTGGCTGGCCACATCCTGGGGGCTGAGGCAGAGCACGGCCGCCCCCAGCTTCTCGAACTCGTTGAGGTCCTCGGAGTAGGAGCGGAGCTGCTGGGTGCACACCGGCGAGTTGTCGGCGGGATAGAAGACCAGCAGCACTGGCTCCCCGCGATGGTCGCTCAGGCAGTAGGTGCGCCCGCCGGTGCCATCAGGCAGAAATCGGGGCGACGTCGCCGAGGCATCGTGTCCGCCGGTCCGGCCGGATCCGGGTCGGGCTGCGCTCACCGTCACGCCTCGACCAGGTCCAGGATGGCGTCGGGGATGTCGAAGTTGGCGTAGACGTTCTGCACGTCGTCGTGCTCCTCGAGGAGGTCGACGAGGTGCAGCACCTTCTTGGCGTCCGACTCGTTGTCCAGGGCGACCGTGGAAGTGGGGACCAGGGTGACCTCGGCGACGTCGAACGACACGCCGGCGGCCTCGAGCGCGCTCCGCACCGCGGGGAGGTCGCTGGGCAGGGTGGTGACCTGCCAGTGGTCGCCGGCGTCGGTGATGTCCTCGGCCCCGGCTTCCAGCGCGACCAGCATGAGATCGTCCTCGCTCAGGCCGGCTCCCGGCTTCGGAACCAGCACGACGCCCTTTCGGTCGAACTGCCACGACACCGCGCCGGGCTCGGCCATCGACCCGCCGTTCTTGGAGAAGGTGGAACGGATGTCCGAGCCGGTCCGGTTGCGGTTGTCGGTCAGGCATTCGACGATGACGGCCACCCCGCTCGGGGCGTAGCCCTCGTAGGCCACCTGCTCGTAGCGAACCCCCTCCAGCTCGCCGGTCCCCCGTTTGATGGCCCGCTCGATGGTGTCGAGGGGAACCGAAGCCTCCCGGGCCTTCTGGAACATGGTGCGCAGGGTCGGGTTGGTGTCGGGGTCTCCGCCGCCCTCCCGGGCCGCCACCTCGACCTGCCGGATCAGCTTGGCGAACAGCTTGCCCCGGGCTTTGTCGGCCGCCCCCTTCTTGTGCTTGATGGTGGCCCACTTGCTGTGTCCGGACATGGTTTCTCTCCCTCTCTACTCTCCGGCCGGGCTCGCCCCGCAGGGCACCGCGGCCGACGGCCGACGCCGACTCCAGGAACATCCGGTGGAGGCGGCGGTCACCCGACAGCTCGGGATGGAAGGCGCTCACCAGCACCGGTCCCTCCTGGCACACCACCGGCCGGGACCGCCCGTCGGTTCCGGTCACCCGGGCCAGCACCGTCACACCCGGCCCCACCCACTCCACCACGGGCGCCCGGATGAACACGGCGTGCAACGGGCTGTCGAAGCCCGTCGACGTCCAGATCGGTCTCGAACGAGTCGACCTGGCGGCCGAAGGCGTTGCGACGAACGCCGATGTCGATGCCGCCGAGGCGATGCTGGTCGGCACGACCGTCGACGACCTCGGCGGCGAGCAGGATCATGCCCGCGCAAGTCCCGAAGGCCGGCATTCCGGCGCCCAGGCGGGCCCGTAGCGGGCCGCAGCAGGCCCGATGATTCGAGCAGAACCGACATGGTCGTGGACTCGCCGCCCGGGAGGACCAGGGCGTCAACGGCGTCCAGATCGGCCTGGCGGCGCACCTCCGCCGGCGCCGCGCCCAGCTCAGCGAGAACCCGGATGTGCTCCCGAACGTCGCCCTGCAGGGCCAGCACCCCGACCCGTCCCGGGCCGCGAAATCTCGGGCACCTGGCGGGATCCTTTCCATGCTCAAGTGTAGCCGGGTCCCCCAGGGTACGGGCCGGCCAGAAACTCGACGCCGGAAACTCGAGAACCGAAAGAGCACGTGGCAGCCTCGAACGCGCCCCGAGTTCCCGGCGTCGAGTTCGCCGGCGGCCCACTAGCCGGGGCGCAGAACGAGGCCCGACGAGCTCCCTACCAGCCCCGCTCCGACAGGCGGGTGTCCACCGCGCTCGACTCCTCGCCGCGCATGGGGTCCCCGAGGCCCCGGCTGACCTTGGCCACGATCTGCGGATCCTTGTAGTGGGTGGTGGCCTCCACGATGGCCCGGGCGAAGCGGGCCGGGTCGGAGCTCTTGAAGATGCCGCTGCCGACGAAGCAGGCCTCGGCTCCCGAGCTGCATGACCAGCGAGGCGTCGGCCGGAGTGGCGATCCCGCCGGCGCAGAACAGCGGAACCGGCAGCCGGCCGGTGTCGGCGATCTCCTGGACCAGCGTGACCGGCGCCTGCAGCTGCTTGGCCCACTGTAGCGCTCGGCCGGGTCGGCCTGGGTGATGCGGCGGATGTCAACGGTGATGGACCGCAGATGCCGGACCGCCTCCTTGATGTCGCCGGTCCCGGCCTCCCCCTTCGAGCGGATCATGGCGGCGCCCTCGGAGATGCGCCGCAGGGCCTCTCCGAGGTTGGTGGCGCCGCACACGAACGGCACCGTGAACGCCCACTTGTCGATGTGATTGGCTTCGTCTGCCGGCGTCAGGACCTCGCTCTCGTCGACGTAGTCGACGCCGAGGGATTCGAGCACCTGGGCCTCGGCGAAATGGCCGATGCGGGCCTTGGCCATGACCGGGATGGTGACGGCGGCCTTGATGGCTTCGATCAGGTAGGGATCGCTCATGCGGGCCACCCCGCCGTCCCGGCGGATGTCAGCCGGGACCCGCTCGAGGGCCATGACCGAGACGGCGCCGGCGTCCTCGGCGATCTTGGCCTGCTCGGCGGTGACGACGTCCATGATCACCCCGCCGCGCAGCATCTCGGCCAGACCCCGTTTGACCAGGTCAGTACCGGTGCGGCGACCGGGCAGGGCGGATCCGGTCTCGGAAGAAGCCATAGGCACCAGTGTACGGGCGGCACCCGCGCCGGCCCGGTCGTTTCCGCGGCTTCCGGGCGACGGGCGGGGTTTACGGCAGCAGGGAGGGCTGCACCCCCACCGGAACCAGCTCCACCCAGGTGCGGCCCGGGGTCAGCCGCACCGGAGGCGCCGGCGGCGGCCTTCCAGACCGTCACCGAGGTGAGCGGCTCCGTGCCCACGTCCCCTTCACCACCTTCGCCGTTGCTGAAATACCAGGCTGCTCCGCTGCCCACCAGCAAACCCTCGGGGATCGGAGCCGGGGCCCGCCCTCGCCCGTCGCCTCGCCGGAGGTGATGTACGGGACGAACTGGACGATCACGTTGGTGGCGCTCAGCTGGGCGCCGGAGCGGTCGACATCGGCCTGGCCGTCCTGGCCTCGCAGCCACAGCCGGTCGGCGGCGTTCCAGTCCCATGTCACGGCCACCGCCGGGAAGGCCAGGCCGATGTGGACGTCCGGGACCGACGCCCGCCCCGGTGAACTGGCCGCCGGCGGGCGAGGAAGTCGAACAGGGCGGGGGGAGGGGCGTGGGTGGTGGAGGCGGCCGCCAGGGAGGCGACATCGGTGTAAAGGTTGTGCGGCTCGACGTTGACACCGAGCGGTAGAAGAGCTCCGGATGGTTTCGTCGTCCACGTCGGTCACGGGCTGGGACCGCAGGATCGGGCAGAAAGATGGCGTTGGTGCCCGAGTAGGCGAACACCGGGTGGTTGAGGTCGTCGGCGATCCCCTCGTCGGTGAGCCGCCCGGACCGTACCGGCCCGACCACGGCCGGGTACTGGGACTGGAAGACGGCGGCCAGGCGGGTCAAACCGCCCTCCACCTCCTCCTCGTACACCACGTCGGCCTGGTTGAGGCCGCTCTGGGGCCGGGCCGCGTCGACGTTGTCGATCTTGACGACCACGGCCGGCGCGGCCAGCTGGGCCGCGATTCGGCTGGCGGCAGCCCGGTCAGCGGCGAGGTCGGCGGCGGCGGTGGCGGAGGGGGCTTCGGGCGGTGGTCGTCGTGGTGGTGGCGGAGGCGGCGCGACCGTGGGCGGACTGGTGAGCGTCGTCGGGGCTGCCCGCACGCGTGGTGGCTGCGGCCGCACCCGGCAGCCACGACCATGACCGCCGCCATCACGGCTGACAGCGCAGCTGGTCGGCGATCGGAGCGGTCGCCGCCAGGGCGGGACGCGGCCGGCGGCCGCCCGGCGCGGTCTCGGGCCCGGGCGGTGTCACAGCTCTCGCAACGCTTCGATCCGCTCTGGGAGCGTCAGTCGGCCCCGCCTGGGCGCCGGCGGTCGGGCTCGGGTCGGCGAGCCACAGGTGGGCCAGCGATGCCGGCTGCCCGGTCACGGCCGCCCCCTTGGCGTCGAGCTTCTCCAGGGCGGAGGCCAGGGCGGGCGGGTAGCGGGTCAGGGCCACCGCGGCCTGGTCGACCTGGGCGTCCCGGTCCGCGGGCAGGGCCAGGGCCCGGCCGACGCCGAAGGTGGCGACCAGCACGGTGGCCGGCAGCGTCTCCCGGCGGCGGATCTGGATCAGCTCCTCGGCCAGGACCGCCTCCAGCTCGATGCGGTCGAGCTCGGTCAGCAGGCCGGCGGTGACGCCGACGACGGCCTGGTCGGGGCGGATCCCGGCGGCCATGGCGTTGAGACCCGGGACTGTCGATCACGATCAGGCGGGGCTGGCGCACGCCGGCGCCGATGCTCAAGCCCTCAGCCAGGTTGCACAGCCGGGCGTCCGCGACCGGGTCGGCGTCGCGCCCTCCGATGGACGCCAGCACCCGGCGCTCGCCGCCGAAGCGGGCCCACGCCGCCAGGACGGCGGCGACGACCACCAGCACCACGGCGCCGACGATGGGTCCGCCGACCAGCAGGGCGACAACGCCGAGGACCAGGGCGGGCACCGCCGCGAACAGCGCGATGACCAGAGTGGCTCTGGTCTCGGGTGTCACGTCGCCCCTTCCATGAGCGGCCCATGCTAGGGCCCGGCGTCCCGGGCCGGTGGCAATCGGACCGTCCGGCGACCCCGGAGCGGCCAGTCGGCCGCCTGCGAACTGGCCGGCCCGACGCCAGGCGGCCGGTCGCCTCCCGGAGACGTCCGGCCGGTCGCGGATCAGCGGGCCCGCTGGGCGTCGCCGTACAGATCGAGGTACCGCTTGGCCAGGCTCTCGAGCGAGAAGCTGGCGGCCCGCTGCTCGGCGCTGGCCACCAGGGCGTCCACTTCGCGGCCCGCCGGCCAGGGCCACCTGGAGGGCGGCCGCCAGGGCCTCCGGGATCGCCCGGGGCGGTCAGCAGAGCGTCGACGTCCGGGCGGGCCACGTTGCGATAGCCGGCCAGGTCGCTGGCGACCACCGGGGTCCCGGCCGCCATGCCCTCGAGGAGGACCACGCCGAAGCTCTCCCCGTGCAGCGACGGGGCACACAGCACGTCGGCGCCCCGGATGCGGCGGATCTTTTCCCGCTTCGCTGATGAGGCCGAGCCACTCGATCCGGTCGTCGTCGCCGGTGGCCTGGCGCAGCCGGGCGGTCTCCGGCCCCTCCGACGCGACCCAGAGCCGCACGTCGGCGGGAAGACGGGCGAAGGCCTCGATGAGCACCGCCAGTCCCTTGCGGGGCTCGTGGCGGCCGACGAACAGGACGGTCGGACCCGTCGGTCGGCCACGGCTCGGCGTCCTGGAAGCGGGCCACGTCGATCCCGTTCCACACCAGCTCGTAGGTGCCGCCGAAGGTCCGGCTCACCGCGGCCTTGGCCTCTTCGGACACCGCGGCCCGGACGCGCCAGGTGGTTGGCCCCCCAGCGGCCCAGCCGGCGGAGGGCCCGGTACCAGGCGCTCTCGCCGGCGCGATGGAAGGTGCCGACCAGGGGCCGATCGCTGAACACCAGGGCGGTCTGGGTCGGGCCCGGGCGCCAGCGGCTCATGCAGGTGCACCACGTCGAAGTGCTCGTCGCGGAGGGCCCGGATGGTGCGCAAGGCGGCGCTGATGTCCGGGGCGATGGCGGCCATGGACCCGTTGGCGGCGGTGGGGATCGAGTTGCCGAGCGGGGTGACGAAGGTGTCGGGCGGCGGCCCGTCGCAGGGCCCGAGGACCCGGGCGTCGATGCCGAGGTCGCGGAGGGCCCGGCCCAGCCCGAGGACCTGTCCCTGCACTCCTCCCGGGAGGGTGAGGCTGTATGGGCACACCAGACCGACCCGCACGGCCGGAGGCTACTTCGGGTCGCCCGGGCTCGAGCGGCGATGCCGCCGTCGTCGCTCGGCCAGTTGGGCTGCATCAGGTGCCACTGGGTGGGTGCCCGGCGGATCAGGCCTTCCAGCTCGGGCGCCAGCAGCTGGGTGCCGCGCTGCACGTCGTCGCGGCAGGCGGCCGGCGCGCCGCCAGCCGGAGCGGCGGCCGGATGACGGCCGACGTGCGCCGTGGAGCCCGTCTCGAAGTACACCGCGCAGGGCAACAGCGCCGCGCCGGTCCGCAGGGCCAGGGTGACCGGGCCGGCCGGCAGCTGGGTGCGCTCGCCGAAGAAGTCGACCTCCACCCCGGCCGCCCCGCCGACCAGGCGGTCGGAGAGCAGGCACAGCAGGTGGTTGGCAGCCAGGGCCCGGCTGCAGGCCGGCGGCGGCCCCTGGTCCGATCGGGATCACCTGCATGCCCAGCCGCTCCCGGAAAGAGACGAACCAGTCGAACACGTCGGGGGGCTCGAGCGCCTCCACCACGACCGAGATGGGATGACCGCTGACGCCAGCTCCGAGCCGGCCCACTCCCAGCCGCCCGAGGTGCGGCAGGGCCAGGATGGTGCCCCGCCCGGCCGCCTCGACCGGCCCGGATGTGCTCGAAGCCCTCGATAGCGCATGCCGGCCTGGATTTCGGCCCGGTCGCAGGTCGGCAGCCGCAGGCTCTCGGCCCAGTAGCGGGCATAGGACGCGAACGCCTCGCTGACGCGCCGATCGAGGGCCCGGCCGGTGAGCTCCGGTCCGTACACCCGCTGCAGGTGCCGGGCGACCAGCTGGCGCCGGCGAGCGAGCCCGGCGAGGGGCCCCGCCGGACGGGCAGCCGGGCCGCCACCGTCCCGATGCCTTCGGCCACGCCGCCGGGCGACCGGCGCGGGCAGAACCGGCCGCCGGCGACCCGGCCCGGATCGCCCGCAACGCCGGCGCGAGGGGCGGGTCCGGCTGGCGCTCGGGCGGGACGGGAATCTCAGGCGCCAGATGATCGTCAGGGCCAGATGAGATCGCGTGCCAGGGCGCACGGCCGGAGCGTGCACGGCCGGGGCGATCGTCAGGGCCGGCGGGAGCCGTAGCGGCGCCGGGCCGGTGCCGGGGTGGCCACGCTCAGCGTGCTCGCCGCTCGCCCGTGAGCCGGGCCAGGCGGGCCCGGCGGCGCTCCTGCCAGCGAGCCGCGGCGCCGCTGCGATGCGATCCGTCCGCGTAGCGGGCCGATCGAGGCACCCACCCGTTGGCCTCCCGCCACGCTCGCCACCGGGCCGCCACGGCCGGCGGGCTCGCCCAGGGCGTAGCCGGACCGGCGCACGAACGACGGGCGCTCGGCGGGCGGCGGGCCGTGCCCGGCGGCGTTGGCCTGGCGCCACACCTTGACGAAGCGCTGGGCGGCGGTGGCGATGGTGAGCGCCAGCATCAGCCACAGCAGCGGGATCAGCAGGAAGCTGAACGCCAGCCCGGCGCACAGCACCACCACCCGCTCGGCTCGCTCCATGAGGCCGCCCTTGGCCTCGAACCCGAGGGACTCGGCCTTGGCCCGCTCGTAGGAGACCAGCAGCGAGGCCCCCAGCACGGCCATCGGCAGCAGGGCGATGTGGCCGTGGTAGCGGTCCAGCAGGTACCAGGCGATGCCGCCGAGGACCACGGTGTCGGTGACCCGGTCGGCGACCGAGTCGAAGAACGCCCCTCGCATGCTGGCCCGGCCCGACGCCTTGGCCAGGGCCCCGTCGAGCAGATCGGGCACGGCGCGATCCGATGAGCAGGCCCAGGCCCAGGCCCAGCCGGCCGGTGGCGATGGCCCAGGCCGCCGGGAACGCCAGCAACAAGCCGAAGGCGGTCAGATGATCCGGTGAGAGGCCCGTCCCCTTGAGCGCCCCGCCTATGGGCTTGACCGCCCGGTCGACCCCCGAACGGAAACGTCCGTCGAACACTGGTGAAAGGACTCCTCGTGCCAGACCCGCCGCGGTCGTGAGGCCACGAAGCGGCATCTGACCTGTCGGTTGTTTGTCATGGTACCACCGGCGACCGTTACGCTGGCGATAGCCTGCGAACACGCTACGTGGGGGGATCCCGGGAGTCGCCCGGGTCCGGGGAAGGAGGACCAGTGCCACGGGAGGACCAGAGGTGAAGGCCTACCCATCGGCGGCGATCCGCAATGTGGCCCTGGTCGGGCCACGGCGGGGCCGGCAAGACCACCCTGACCGAGGCCCTCCTGCATCATTTCCGGGGCCATCGGGCGGCCCGGCCGGGTCGAGGACGCCGCCACCGTCACCGACTTCGAACCCGAGGAGCACAAGCGGGCCCTGTCGATCTCGGCCGCCCTGGCGCCGGTCGAGTGGGAAGGCCACAAGATCAACATCCTCGACTGCCCCGGCTACGCCGACTTCGCCGAAGAGGCGGCCGCCGCCCTGGCTGTCGCCGACCTGGCGGTGTTCGTGGTGAGCGCGGTCGAAGGCGTCGAGGTTCAGACCGCCCACATGTGGAAGGTCGCGGCCAACCTGGGGCTGCCGCGGCTGATCTTCGTCAACAAGCTCGATCGGGAGCGGGCCTCGTTCGAACGCACCCTGGAGGACCTCCAGGCCGCCTTCGGCGCCGGGGTGGCGCCGCTGGAGCTGCCGATCGGCGAGGAGGCGGCGTTCCGGGGCGTGGCCGACCTGCTGTCGGACACGGCCATCACCTACGAGGGGGGCCGGCCCACGACCGGCCCCATCCCCGACGACATGGCCGGCCGGGAGCACTCGGTGCACGACGCCCTGGTCGAGGGCATCGTCGTCGCCGACGACGACCTCATGGAGCGCTATCTCGAGGGCGAGGTCCCGACCGTCAAGCAGCTGGAGGAGACCCTCGGCCACGGGGTGGCGTCGGCCACCGTGTTCCCGGTGGTGTGCGGCTCCGCCACCAAGGAGATCGCCGTCGACCGGCTGGCCAGCTTCATCTGCGAGATCGGGCCGTCGCCGCTCGATCGCCCGCCGGTGACCGTCGAGGCCGGCGGCAAGACAGCCGAGGTGGCTCCCGATCCGTCCGGCCCGCCCCTGGCCTGGGTGTGGAAGACCGTGGTCGACCGGCACGTCGGCAAGATCAGCCTGTTCAAGGTGCTGTCGGGGCGGGTCAAGCCCGACGACACCCTGGTCAACGCCCGCACCCACTCCGACGAGCGCATCCACGCCCCCTTCACCCTGCGGGGCAAGGAGCAGCTGCAGGTCCCGGAGTTGCCGGTCGGGGACCTCGGCGCGGTGGCCAAGCTGGCCGATGTGGTCACCGGCGACACCCTCGCCCCCAAGGGCACCCCGGTCGTGATCCCGCCTCGACCCGTCCCGGAGCCGGCCTTGCGGGTCGGGATCCGGCCCAAGTCCAAGGGCGACGAGGACAAGCTGATGACCGCCCTGCACCGGCTCCAGGAGGAGGACCCGGCCCTCTCGGTGCTACCGCGACGACGAGACCCATCAGACCCTTCTCGGCGGGATGGGCGAGACCCACCTGGCCATCGTGACCGAGCGGCTGGCCCGCAAGTTCGGCGTCGAGGTCGAGACCGAGCCGGTCGTCGTCCCCTACCGGGAGACCGATCACCGGCACGGCCGAAGCCGAGGGCAAGTACAAGAAGCAGACCGGCGGCCACGGCCAGTTCGGGGTGGCCTTCGTGCGCATCGAGCCCCATGGAGCGGGGCGAAGGGTTCGAGTTCGTCGACCAGATCGTCGGCGGGGCCATCCCCCGCCAGTTCATCCCGGCGGTGCAGAAGGGCATCGAGGAGGCCATGGCCGGCGGCGGCACCCACGGCTGGCCGGTCGTCGACGTCCGGGTGACGTGCTTCGACGGGAAATACCACTCCGTCGACTCCTCGGAGATGAGCTTCAAGATGGCCGGCGCCATCGGCTTCCGGGAGGCCATGGAAAAGGCGGCCCCGATCCTGCTGGAGCCGATCTCCCGGATCGAGGTCAACGTGCCGACGGCCTATCAGGGCGACGTCATGGGCGACCTCAACGGACGCCGGGGCCGGGTGCAGGGCACCGAAGCCGGCAACGACGGCGAGTCGATCATCACCGCCCTGGTCCCGACCTCCGAGATCCTGCGCTACGCCATCGACCTGCGGTCCATGACGGGCGGACGAGGCCACTTCCACGCCGAGCACGACCACTACGACCCGCTGCCCCACAATCTCTGGGACCACGTCAGCCGGGACCACAACGGCAACTGAGCTCGAACAGCTCACGCGGCCGCGCCGTTCCCGGCTGGCCCGAGGGCCGGCGGCCGCCGAGGCCGCTGCCCGTTGCCGGCAGCGGCCTCGACAGGGCGGCTTAGTACTTCGACAGGAGTTGAACGAAGCGCGCCCCGATGGAGCCGATTCCCGTCATGCTGTCGAACCCGGCCGCGGTCGTCAGGGTGACGTTCCGGGTGGCCGAATTGCCGGTCGGATCGGTGTACGTTTCGGGGCCCTCGTAGTCGATGACCCGGAGGCTGACGACGTAGCCGTCGTTGTTATTGACGGTATTGCCGAAGTCGACCCGGATTACTGCTGTTGACAGCGGGCTGGCCGGAGGCACGATGTCGTTGAATGCGGCCGGGGTCCGGGTATCCGCCTTGTAGAGGGCCGGATTCAGGAACCCGAGCGCCGCACCCGCGGCCTGGTCGGTGTCGGCGATCACCCCGGCCAGCAGGGGCGACGCCAGGCTGGTGCCGCCTTCCTTGAACTGGTCGTAGTACGTCCCATCAGGGAACGTCTGGGTCAGCCCGATGAGCATGCCGCTCTGGGCGTCGGCGTCCATCGAGATATCCGGCACCACCCGGAGCGGGACTGGTCCGAAAAGCGCCTCGTTGCGTAGGGCAAGCGCCGACGGCACCACCCCAACCTGGTAGTAGGGCTGGGTGTAGGAGTAGCTGGTGCCCCCACCGCCGCCGGCCTGGAAGGCCAGTGCCCCGAGGGGCGAGGTGGCGCTCCGGCAATTGGTGGCCTTCGGAGGCTCGCACAGCACCTGCTTCCCGGTGGACCAGCCGAACTCAGCCGAGCGGGCGTTGCCCTGGCCGACCTCGAGCGTGGTCCCGCCGACCGCGGTAATAAACGGGCTCGACGCCGGGTAGTCGGGCGCCGCCAGACCGAAGTCGGCGAAGTTGTCACCGTCGTCGCCGCTGGAGAACAGCACGCTCACGCCGGTCGTGCCGGCCAGCATGAAGGCGTTGTCGAAGGCCGTCTTGGTGGCCGCGTCGGTGAGCAGGTCGCCCAGGGTGTCGCCCCAGGAGTCGGTGACCACCGATGCCCCGCTGGTGATGGCCGTGTTCAAGGCCGCCAGCAGGGCGGGATCAAAGCAGTCCTGGGCGCCGACGAACTGGATGTTGGCGCCGGGGGCCATGGAGTGGGAGGACTCGACGTCGAGGGCCTGCTCGGGATACCAGCCGCTGGCCCCGCACGTAGCCTGCTCGTCGACCGTCGCCGGCTTGATGTTGGTGAACTGAGCCTTGGACAGCGGATAGGCCGGGTCGTTGAGGCGGAAGTACAGCTGGGCGTCGCTCAACAGGGTGGGCGAGTCATAGGCGTCAACGATGGCGAGCGTGATCCCCTTACCGTCGGTGCCCTTGGCAACCAGCCCGTTCAACCCGTATCCACCCCTGAGCTGCGCGGGTGTGTACCCGCAGATGTCATAGGGGAGCGGGCTGGTGTACGGAGCGTAAAGCGACGCGGCGTCCGTGGTGTCGGTCTTCTGGCCCCAGTAGGCCGAGCATGGCTGCGGATTGCGGAACCCGGCCGGCGGGGCTGGCTCCTGGCCGGGTTTCGCGGCTGGCGTACTCGAGGCCACCTGGGAACCGTTGGCCAGGGCGGGGGTCGCCAGGTTCTGGTTCACGCCCGTCACGCCGGAGACAATCGCACGCCAGCGTGCTCGGGACCGACAGGGCGGTACTGGCCAGTCGGACGGTCTTGCCGTTGACCTGGTAGTTGCCGAGGGTGGTCCCGAAGGCCCGTTCCACCTGAGCGGCGGTGCCCGAGGCGGGCACCAGGAGCCGGTCGCTCGGCACCGCGCCCGACGGAAAAGCCCTCTGAACGCAGCCAGCCTTCGGCCGCGTTGACCTGGGCCTGAGTGGGCCCGAATCGAGCCACCCACTGGGCGTCGGTCAGGAAGTGATGGAACAGAGCGGACCCGGGAGTCGAGACCTCCTGCAGGAGGTTCTCGGCACCGGCGGTGCTCTGCAGGGACAGGACCAGGTCGAAGCTGACCTGGCTGGTTGCCACCACCTTCCCGGCCGGTTTGCTGCGGGCCGCGGCCGGAGCGGCCGATCCGCTCAGCTGAGCGCGTGCGCCAGCCGACGCTGCGCTGGCGGCGGGTATCCCCCCGGCAGCGGCCACCGTGGAAACCGCCAATCCGGCGGTTGTGGCAGCTGCCCACCACCGAATTCGACCAAGTCTCATGACTCCCCTCCTTGGCGCCGCATCGCGCCGGTTGTCCGCCCAGCTTGGTCACCGGGCCGAGCGACCTTAGCGCCTGGGCCAGCTGGCGCGCACCCTCTCCCGCGCTGGCCGACAGGGCCTCGGGCAGGACCCGGGTGTCGGCGACCGACGTCATGAAGTTGGTGTCGCCGGTCCAGCGGGGCAACACGTGCAGGTGGAAATGATCGGGGATGCCGGCCCCGGCGGAACGGCCCAGGTTGGCCCCCAGGTTGAGCCCGTCCGGGCCGTAGGCGGCCTTCAGGGCCCGGACCGCATCGTTGACGCCCTGCCAGACTGGCGCCGGCCTCGGCGGGCGGTGAGGTCCTCGATATCGCCGACGTGACGGATCGGCATGACCAGCAGGTGGCCGCTGGTATACGGGTAGGCATTGAGAATGGCGATCGCCGATCCTCAGGATGGCGCCAGATCACATGGGTGTCCTCGTCGGGCAAGGCCGCTGGCCAGGATGGCGCAGAAGACGCAGCCGGTGCCGTCCTGGCGAGCGGCCTCCTCGACGTAGGCCGTGCGCCAGCCGGCCCACAGCCGCTCCAGCGAGCTCACGCCGCGGCGGGCGACAGGGCGTGGGTGTCGATCTCAGCCCGCAACGCGGCAATGAAGTCGGCCAGGGGGACGCCGCGATCAGGCCGGTCTTTGACCCGGGAGTTGACGCCGACAGTCCCGGCCGCTGACGTCGTCGTCACCGACGACCAGCACGTAGGGAAGCTTCTCCAGCTTCCCTTTGCGCACCCGGGCGCCCAGTGGCTCGTCGGCCGCGGCCACGTCGACCCGGATGCCCTCCTGCACGAAGGGCGGCCGCCACGGCGTCGGCGTAGGGCTGATGGTCGTCGCGGACTGGCAGCACCCGGACCTGCACCGGGGCCAGCCAGGCCGGCAGGGCGCCGGCGTAGTGCTCCATCAGGATCCCGAAGAACCGCTCGATGGAGCCGAACAGGGCCCGGTGGATCATGTGCGGCAGGTGGCGCTGGTTGTCCGCGCCGACGTACTCGAGGCCGAAGCGGTGCGGCATCTGGAAGTCGACCTGCAGGGTCGACACCTGCCAGCGCCGGCCGATGGCGTCGCGGACGTGGACGTCGATCTTCGGAGCGTAGAAGGCGCCCTCGCCCTCGGCCACCACGTAGGGGATCCCTGCCGTCTCCGAGGGCGTGGCGCAGCGCCTCGGTCGCCACGTCCCACTCGGCCGGGTCGCCCACGAACTTGTCGGGCCGGGTGGCCAGCTCGGCTTCGAACTCGGTGAGCCCGAAGGCCCGCAGGATGCCGCAGCACGAACCCCAGCAGGTCGGCGAGTTCGGGGGCCGAGCTGTTCGGGGGTGCAGAAGATGTGGGAGTCGTCCTGGGTGATGCCCCGGACCCGGAGCAGCCCGTTGAGCACGCCGGACCGCTCGAAGCGGTAGACCGTCCCGAACTCGAACAGCCGGATCGGCAGCTCCCGATAGGAGCGCTGGCGGGACTGGTAGATCAGGATGTGCATCGGGCAGTTCATGGGCTTCGGGTAGTAGGTGGCGCCCTCCATCTCCATCGGCGGGTACATCCCCTCGGAGTACCAGTCGAGGTGGCCGGAGATCTCGAAGAGGGTCGACTTGGCCAGGTGGGGCGTCCACACGAACTGGTAGCCGGCCTTCTCGTGCTCGGCCCGGGAGTAGTCCTCCATGAGCTTGCGGATCAGGCCGCCCTTGGGGTGGAAGACCGGCAGTCCCCCGCCGATCTCCGGGGGGAAAGTGGAACAGGTCGAGCTCGGCGCCGAGGCGGCGGTGGTCGCGTCGCTCGGCCTCCTCCAGGCGGCTGCAGGTGCTCGTCGAGGGCGGCCTTGGACTCCCACGCCGTCCCGTAGATGCGCTGCAGCTGGGGCCGCCGCTCGTCGCCGCGCCAGTAGGCGGCGGCCACCTTCATCAGCTTGAACGGGCCCAGCCGGCCCGTGGACGGCACGTGCGGGCCGCGGCACAGGTCGACGAACCGGTCGGTGTTGCGGTAGGCGCTGACCGCGCTCCGCCGCCGCTGCCACCCCTTCCTCGGCGTCGGCCGGATCGACCGCCTCGGATGATCTCGATCTTGTAGGGCTGGTCGGCGAAGAGCTCGAGCCCTTCCGACACCGTGTGCTCCTCCCGGTGAAGGGCTGGTCCTCGGCGACGATCGCCGCCATGCGCGCCTCGATGCGGCTCAGGTCGTCGTCGCTGAAAGTGCTGGCCGCCGGGCAGCTCGAAGTCGTAGTAGAACCCGTCCTCGATGGGAGGACCGATGGCGTAGCGGGCCCCGGGCCACAGGTCGGTCACCGCCTGGGCCAGGACGTGGGCGGTGGAGTGGCGCAGGATGTGGCGGCCGGCGTCGGTGCCGGCGGTGATGATGGCCACCTTCGGCCGCCATCGGGCAACTCACCGCGTCAGGTCGCGGGGCTCGCCATCCACGTCGACGGCCAGGGCGGCCCGGGCCAGCCGCGGTCCGATGGCGGCCGCCAGGTCGGCGCCGGTGGATCCGGCCGGCAGCTGCCGGGCGGAGTCGTCGGGGAGGTAGACGGTGATCTGTCGGGCCGGATCCCATTGCCGGCAAAGACTACGGGAGGCCGACCCGGGCCCGAGGGGTTTCGGGTACGCGCGGGTCGAAGGGCCGGCGGCGACGCCGGGTGGGCTGGCGGGCTGGCGGTCGCCCTCGGTAGGACCTGGTCGGGGCCGGCCGGTCTGGTGGCGGGCCGGGCTGGTCGGCCGGGATCGGAGCCGGTCTGGCCGGCCCGGTCGGGCAGGGCCGAGTGGCTCGCCGGCGATCGGCAGCGGCGCTGCGCCGGCCCGGTTCGCCTCTAGGCTGAGCCGGCGCCCCTGGCGGCCGGTTTCCTCGACGTGAGCACGGCGCCCTCTGGATGGGCCAGTTTTCCTGCAGCACAGAAGGAGCATCGGCGGCCAGTTAGGGCCCACACTCGCAACAGCGGAACGACCCGTCCGGCCCGCTCTGGCTGGTCCGCGCCTGCCGAGCCGCATCGGCTCCGTCCGTCAGGCCACCCCGAGCAGGGCCGCCGCGGCGGACACCCCCTGCCCGGCGGCCGCGGCGGCATCGATGGCCGCCACCGCGGCCGGCGTGTCCAGGTCGGCGTCCAGGGCGGCCCGGACCGCCGGCCAGGGCCCCGTCACCGGGTCCGGCCGCCCGCCAGCGGGCCAGCCGGGCGGCGGCCTCGGGCATCAGCCCGTCGTGCCAGTCCCAGTCCGTGCGGTAGTGGTGGGCGAGCACGGCCAGGCGGATGGCGCTGCCCTCCCAATCCTTGAGCAGGTCGTGGACGAAGACCAGGTTGCCGAGCGACTTGGACATCTTGGTCCCGTCCAGGCGGACCATGCCTCCGTGCATCCAGTGGCGAACGAACCGTGACGCCGGTGGCGGCCTCGGACTGGGCGGCCTCGCACTCGTGGTGGGGGAAGATCAGGTCGGAGCCACCGCCATGGAGATCGATGGTCTCGCCCAGCTCCCGCAGGGCCAGGGCCGAGCACTCGATGTGCCAGCCGGGCCGGCCCGGTCCCCACAGTGACTCCCACGCCGGCTCGTCGGGCGCCGAGGGCTGCCACAGCACGAAATCGAGCGGGTCCCGCTTGTACGGGTCGTCGGGATTGCCGCCCCGCTCGCGGGCCAGCTCCAGCATGGTCGTCCCGGTCGAGGTGGCTCACCTGCCCGAAGCCGGTCGAACGACGACACGTCGAAATACACCCCCCCGCCCGACTGGTAGGCGTGTCCGGACTCGAGGACCATCCCGATGAACCCGAGGATGTCGGGGATGGCGGAGGTGGCCCTCGGTTCCGAGAACGCCGGCAGGAGGCCCGAGGGCGGCCATGTCGGCGTCGAAGCGGCTGACCTCCTCGGCCGCCAGGTCCAGGTAGTGCACGCCCAGCTCCCGGGCCTTGCGGAGGATGTCGTCGTCCACGTCGGTGACGTTGCGCACGCACTGGGTCTCGTGGCCGAGATCGCGAAGCCGGCGCTGCAGGATGTCGTAGGCCAGGTAGGTGGCGGCGTGGCCCAGGTGGGCGGCGTCGTAGGGGGTGATCCCGCACGTGTACATCTTCACGACCGGCCCGGGCTCGAACGGGACGACCCGTCTTCTGGCGGTGTCGTAGAGCAGCGGTCACATCCGGCGCCGGCTCACGTCCCCAGCCTGCCGGGCTCGGGCAGCCCGGTGATCCGCACGGCGGCGTGGGTCTTGTAGCGCCGGTTGATCTCGAGCAGCGCCGGGGTCAGGGCCTCGATGGCCAGGGCGCTCGACAGGCTGCCCGCAGTCGACGCCCCGCAGGCCCGGCAGCCGGTCGATGAGGTCCGACCACCTCGCCGGTCGGCCGCCCGGTCGTCCGAGCAGACCAGCACGTCGGCGTCGAGGGGATGATCGAGGTCGGCCCATGGCCCGGCGGGCAGATGGTGAAACGCGCCCACGACTCGCGAGCGGGGCAGGGCCCGGGCCACCGCCACGGTGACCGAGCCGGTCGGCGGGAGCAGCGGCACCATGTCGCGCGCCCCAGCGGGTCAGGGCGTTCGCCATCGAGATCACGATCTTCCCGGCCAGACGCTCCTCCAACGGCGGAGACCGTGGACAGGACGCCCTCCCAGGGGGTGGCGACGACGACCAGTTCGGCTCCGGCCGCCGCCTCGTTGTCGGCGGGATGCAGCGGCAGGTTGCGGCCCGGCCATCGCTCCTTGAGCTCGGCGACACGGCTGCCTCGGCTCGTTCCATCGAACGTGAGCCCACCACGACGTCGATGCCGATACCGGCCAGCTGCACGGCCACGGCCTGTCCGGCCGGCCCGGTCGCTCCGAACACTCCAATGCGCACCCGGGCAGACTTGCACGCGCCTGCGTGCGTGAGTCGACCCGGCGGCGGTCGGCCCCCCGGGCTTGCTACCGTGCGGCGATGCGCCTTGTCGGCCGATTGCGGCGGCGACCGACGGGCGCCGGGCGCGCCACTTCCGCCCCGACCACGTGGAGTCGGATCGCCGGCCGCGACCGACCTGTCGGGAGTGCGGCCCGGATGGGGCGCCCGATCAGACGTGGAGCTCGGAGCCGGGCTCCGCGGTGCTCGCTCTTCCTGACCAGCAGCTGCTACGGCTGCCGGCCCTGTGGGCCGGGACGCCGGCGCGGGCCAGCGCGCTCCGCCCGCCCGTCGTCTCGTGACGCCGAGCCCGATCGACGGAGAGCGCCGCGGCGGTCGCCGCTCTGGCCCCGGCCGGCAGCGCCGGTGGTGATGTCCAGCGAGGCCTGGCATGCCTACCGGGTGACCAGGGCACCGTGGTGCGTCGTGGTCGACCGACGGGGTGGTGGCCAGGACGGCCTGGCCCCGGGACCTGGGCGGAGCTCGAGGCGAGGGCTGGCCGACCGGCCCGCGGCTAGCGCCGGCCCGCTAGCGCAGCGGGTCGATGGCCGGCCACGATGTCCGCGAAGACCCGCTCGACCGGTTGCTCGCCGTTGATGTCGACCACGAGGCCGCGGCCGGCATAGAACCCGAGCAGCGGCTCGGTTTCGGCTGTCGTAGACGTCGAGTCGGTGCAGGATGGTCTCCTCGTTGTCGTCGCCGCGGCCCTCTTCGGCGGCCCGGGCCAGCAAGCGGCGCAGCAGCTCGTCCCGGCTCGACATCAAGGTGGATGACCGCCTGGAGCTCGATGCCCTCGATCTGCCGGGCCACCCGTACGCCTCCTCGGCCTGGCGAGCGTCCGGGGAAAGCCGTCGAGCACGTAGCCACCTGTTCGGGCCGCTTCCAGCACGGGGCCCACGAGCATGGCGATGACCAGCTCGTCGGGAACCAGATCGCCCCGCTCGAGGTAGGCGGCCGCCGCTCCGGCCGATCTCGGTTCCGTCCGGCCACCTCCTTGCGGAGCAGCTCCCCGCTCGACAGGTGGGCGATCCCGTAGTGGGCCGCCAGCGCGCCCGGCCTGGGTACCTTTCCCGGCCCCCGGCGGGGCGACCAGCAGCAGGCGCATGGCGGTCGACCCTACAACCCGAGCGTCGGTGGGACCGAGATGTCCCGGTACCCGTGCGACGAGGCCCACCCCAAGTCCGAACGCGAACTCGCCCGAGTAACCCGCCGGGTCAGCGCTGCCGATGGCCCCTCGTAGCCGGTGGAATCCAGGCTCGTCAGGGCACATGCCTGGCGCCCATGCGAGCGGCCAGTTCCCGGGCCAGGCCGAGCTGGGCCTGCCCGAACGACGCACCGACCGGTTCCAGCGTCAATGATGACGGCGTCGACGCCCGCCAGGCGCACGGCATCGGCGGCGGCGATCGGCCGCCGCCATCGGATCGCCGCCCGCGGGGGCAGACGTGGCCCGGCCGTCGGTCACCAGCACCAGCAGAGGACGGTGGCTGGAGGCCCGGGCCGGGGCGGTCGCCAGCTGCAGGGCCGGCGGTGATGCCCGGCGCCAGCGGGGTCCGCCCACCGGTCGGAAGTTCGGCCAGGCGGGCCCGGGCCACTTCGACGCTTCCCGTCGGGCGCAGAATGCACGTCGGCCCGCTCGCCTCGAAACGCCACCAGACCCACCAGATCCCGGCGTCGGTAGGCGTCGGTCAGCAGGCCCAGCACCGCCCCCTTGGCGGCCTCCATCCGCTCGGGAGCACCCATCGAACCGGACGCGTCGACGGCCAGCACGATCAGGGCTGGCGATGTGCTCCTGGCGCCGGGCTTCCCGGACGTCACCCGGCGCCACCAGGGCCGTCGCCCGGTCGCACGCCTCCAGTCCCCGGCGATGCGAGCCGCGGCGTGACGGACGGTGGCCGCCACCGCAACGGACGCCATCGGACGCCACGGCCGTCCGACCGGTCGGTCCCGACCTGAGCCGGCCCCGCCGGGCTGCGTCGCCCCGGCCCCGGCCGGCGCGGGCTGAAGCCAGCCGCTGGGTGCGCATCCCGGCCGGCAGCGGCGACGGCGGCCGCGGCCGGCCGGCATCGCGGCTGGGCCGGGGGCCTCCGGCCGACCGGCGCCGGAGTCCCGGCCCGGGCTCCGGCTGCTCCGACGGCTCCCCACGGCCGCTCCGACGGCTCCGGCTGCTCCGCCGGGCTGCCCGTCCTCCGGCCGCTCCCGCAGGCGCAGCCCGTCCGGGCCCGGCGCCGGAGCCGGGCCCAATGTTCGTCCAGCGCCGCCGCCAGTCGCTCCTGGTCCATGCCCGCCGGCTCGAGCGGATCCCGCCGGGAGCGGTGGGCCAGGGCCAGCGGGGCCACCCGACGACGTCGTCGGCGCTCGACCTCGCCCGGCCTTCCCAGCCGGCCAGGGCGGCCGCGGCCCGGCAGATGGTCAGGTCGGCCCGCAGCCCCTCGGCCCCCATCGACGCGCACAACGACGACACCGCCTCGACCAGCCCGTCCGGCAGCGACGCCGGCGCGGGCGCCGGCCAGCCGGCGCGCGCAGCGTCTGCCTCGTCCGCCGACACGGCCGCCGCACACCGCCGTCCGGGTGCGTCGTCGAAGGCCAGCCGGCGGCGCACGGCCGCGGCCCGCTCCGCCGGATCGGCGGCGGCGCGCACCTCCACCGCCAGCCCGAAACGGTCCAGCAGCTGGGGCCGGAGGTCGCCCTCCTCCGGGTTCATCGACCCGATGAGCAGAAAACGGCTCGGATGGACGTGGGAGATCCCCTCCCGCTCCACCCGGTTGACGCCGCTGGCGGCCACGTCGAGCAGACGTCCACCAGGTGGTCGGGCAGCAGGTTGATCTCGTCGACGTACAGCACGCCCCCGTCGGCGGCGGCCAGCAGACCCGGGCGAGAAGCGCTGCTCCCCGCCGGTGAGGGCGGCGGCCAGGTCGAGGGTGCCGACCACCCGGTCCTCGGTCGCCCCGATGGGCAGCTCGACGAACGGGGCGCCGACCCGGGCAGCAGGGCGGCCAGGCCCCGGGCCAGGGTGGACTTGGCGCTGCCCTTCTCCCCTCGCAGCAGCACCCCCCCGACGCGGCGGTCCACGGCGGTGAGGATGCAGCGCCAGCTTGGCCTCTTCCTGCCCGACGACGGCCGAGAACGGCAGCTGACGGGACGCGTCGACCGCGCCCGTCATGCGCCGTCACCTCGACTCCTCCCATCCCTCGGCTTCGAGCATGGCGGCCCGCAGGGTCGTCGAGGGCGCGGGCGAGGCGTCCCACAGGCCCCGCTCGGCCGCTTCGAGCAGCCGTTCGGCCATCGCCCGCAGGGCCCAGGGGTTGGAGGCCTCCAGGAACTTGCGGACTCCGGGTCGGCGACGTAGGCGTCGGTCACCCGTTCGTACATCCAGTCCTCGACGACGTGGGCGGTGGCGTCGTACCCGAACAGGTAGTCGACGGTGGCGGCCAGCTCGAACGCCCCCTTGTAGCCGTGGCGGGTCATGGCCGGAATCCACTTCGGGTTGAGCACCCGGGTGCGGACCACCCGGGCCGCCTCCTCGGCCAGGCTGCGCACCCGGGGGCGGGCCGGGTCGGCCGTAGTCGCCGAAAGCCGCCTCGGGGCGCCTCGCCCGGTCAGGGCCCGCACGGTGGCGATCATCCCGCCGTGGTCCTGCAGGTAGTCGTCGGAGTCGAAGATGTCGTGCTCGCGGTTGTCCTGGTTCTTGACGGCCACCTCGATGGCCGCGAAGCGGCGGCGCATGGCCTCCGCGGCCGGCACGCCCATGCCGGCCCGCCCGTAGCTGTAGCCGCCCCAGGCCAGGTACACAGCGGCCAGGTCCTCGTCGCTGCGCCAGTCCCGGCTCTCGAGCAGGGGCAGGATCCCCGACCCGTAGGCGCCGGGCTTGGCGCCGAAGATGCGGGGGTCGCCGTCCCCGAAGCCGGCCAGGGCCACGGCTTCGTCGAGGAGGGCGATCAGATGCGGGAAGGCGTCCCGGAAGAACCCGGAGATGCGCAGCACCACGTCGACGCGGGGCCGGCCCAGCTCCTCGGCCGGGATCGAGCTCCACCCCGGTCACCCGCCCGGACTCGGCCTGCCAGACCGGGCGCACGCCCGAGCAGGGCCAGGGCCTGGCCACGTCGTCGCCGCCGGTGCGCATGGCCGCGGTCCCCCACACGACCAGGCCCACGCTGCCGGGTAGCGGCCCTCGTCGGCCAGGTGGCGGCCAGCAGCCGGTCGGCCAGGCCCTGGCCGACCTCCCACGCCAGCCGGCTCGGCAGGGCCTTGGGGTCGACCGAGTAGAAGTTGCGCCCGGTCGGCAGCACGTGGGCCATGCCCCGGGTGGGCGCCCCGCTCGGCCCGGGCGGCACCCACCGGCCGTCCAGGGCGGCCAGCACCGCGCCGATCTCGTCGGGGGTGCGGTCGAGGGCCGGCTCCGAGCACCTGCCTTCGACCCAGGCCAGCACCGGCGGCCTCGCCGGCCGGACCCGGCGGCCGCGGCGCCCGGCCTCGAGCAGGCGCCGGCACTCGGCTTCCACCGCGTCGACTCCGGCCCGGGCGGCACCCTCGCCGAGGGTCGACGCCCAGCCGGTCGGCGACCACCTGCCGCAGCGACGGCACCGCGCCTTGTGGCAGGCGGGTCAGGGCCAGGCAGCAGGTCGAGGCGGGCCTCGCCGGCGGGCGCCTGGCCGAGGACGTGCAGGCCGCCGCGGATCTGGGCGTCCTTGAGCTCGCACAGATACCCGTCGACGTGGTTGATGAGCTCGTCGAACGCGTCGCCCGTCCGGGAGCGTCGCCACACCCGAGGTCCTGGTGGAGCTCGGCCGAGACCAACAGCTCCCACACCTTTTTCCTGATGGCCGGCAGCTTCGAAGGGTCGAGGGCGGCCACCTGGGCGTGCTCGTCGAGCAGCTGCTCCAGGCGGGCCATGTCGTCGTAGGTGTCGGCCCGGGTCATCGGCGGCAGCAGGTGGTCGACGATGGTGGCGTGGGCCCGGCGCTTGGCCTGGGCGCCCTCGCCCGGGTCGTTGACCACGAAGGGGTACACGAGCGGCACGTCGCCGAGGGCCACGTCGGGGAAGCACCGAGCCGAGAGGCCCACGCCCTTGCCCGGGCAGCCATTCGAGGGTGCCGTGCTTGCCGGCGTGGACGATGGCGTCGGCGCCCCACCCCTCGTCCAGCCACCGGTAGAAGCCGAGGTAGTGGTGGGTCGGGGGCAGGTCGGGCGAGTGGTAGACCGCGACGGGCTTCTCGCCGAAGCCGCGGGGCGGCTGGACCGCGACCAGGACCCCGCCCAGGTCGAGGCCGGCGAAGACCAGGTCGCCGCTCGCAGGGTCCCGGTAGACCGTGCCCGGCGCCTCCCCCCAGGCCGCCTCGACGCCCGGCGAGCGTCGGTGTCGACGCCGGACCACCAGGCCCGGTAGGCGTCGGCCGGCCAGCGGCCCGGGGCCCGGGCCAGCTGGGCCGGCGGTCAGGGCGTCGTCCTCGTAGGAGAAGGCGTCGATCAGCTCGGCCATGAGGGCGTCGCCGTCGGCGGGGATGCGGTCGACCCGGTAGCCGGCCGCCGGCCAGGGCGTCGCAGCAGGGCCAGGACCGACGCCGGCGTGTCGAGGCCGACGGCGTTGCCGATCCGGCTGCGCCGGGTCGGGTAGGCCGACAGCACGATCGCCACCCGCCGCGTCGGCCGGCGGGGTGTGAGCGCAGCCGGGCCAGGCGCACGGCCAGGCCGGCCACCCGCGTCGACCCGGTCGGGCACGGTGCGGTAGGCGCTCACCGGGGTGCCGAGGGTGTCGCCGTCGTCGACCTCCTCGTTGAACGAGAACGGCACCGCGACGATGCGCCCGTCGAACTCCGGCATGGCCACGCGCATGGCCACGTCGAGGGGAAAGAGACCCCCCGCCGCGGCCTCCCACTCCTCGCCGGGACGTGGTGGCCGTGATGGCCTGCACGACCGGGACACCGAGGCTGCCGAGGGCCGAGGCATCCCATGCCAGGCCGTCTCGGCTGCCGACGTCCCCGACACCAGGACGGTGGTGATCACGGCGTCGGGACTGCTCGCCGCGCAGCAGGTCGAGGGCCTCGACCCGACCGTCGCCGTCCGGGCCGCAGGCAGTAGCACCAGACGGCCGTGACCGTGGCGCCCTCTGGCTTCCAGGGCCGCACAGAGGTCGTCCACGAAACCGGTGTTCCCGGCGATGAGGTGGGCCCGGTAGAAGAGGACCGCCACTCGTGGTGGCCGCGGTCTCGGCGGCCGCCGGGGTCGGCGCGGTAGAGACGCCCGTGGCCGGCACCTCGGCGGGGGGGTCGAAACCGAAGCCGGTCATGCACACGGTGTCGGACGACGAAGCGCAGCAGATGCTCGAGATTGGCGAGACCGCCGTGCACCAGGTACTCGAACGCCTGGGCGACCGTGGCGCTCGGCACGGTCGAGGCCGCGGTCAGCTCGGCGTCGGGCGCGGCCTCGCCTCCGAAGGCCAGCAGCGGGATGCCGGCGGCCCGGCAGCGGCTGCTGCAGGTCCGCGAACGGGCTCGGCCCAGGCCGCCGTCCCGCCCAGCAGGCGGACCAGCACGACCTCGACGCCGTCGAGCTCAGGAAGGCCATTCGCATCCGACAGCAGCCGGTGGCCAGGGCCGCTCGGACCGGAGGAAAGCCGTCGGGCAGCCCCTCGACGAGGGAGCGCAGAGAGCCAGGATCTCGCTCGGGGCGTTGGTCAAGTACAGGATCACCGGTCTGCCCCCGGTGCAGTCAGGCTTGCCCCCGGTGCAGTCAGGCTCGGCCGGTGCGGTCGAGCCGGACCGGCGCCGCGGCGATCAGGCGCTCCACTGGCGCCCAGGTCGAGATGCTCTTCCAGGGCTTCGGCCAGGCGGTCGAAGCGGGCCTCCCGGGCGGCGGCGAACGACACCCCGCCGGGATTCCACCGGTGTCCGGCCCGGCGGGCCACGTCCGTCAGGAAGGCGGCCCGGAACCCGTCGGCTTCGAGCAGACCGTGCAGGCTGGTCCCGGCGATCCGGCCGCCATCGGTGCGGGCACCTTCCCTGCCATCGGGTCCGCCCCGTCGGTCGCGATCCACGGGCTCGGTCGACCGGGTCCGCCCGTGGTGGATCTCGTAGCCGCGGACCGGCATGCCCGAGCGCCCGCCCCGCGGTCCAGCGGACCACCTTGTCGGGCTCGAAGACGGTCTCGGCGGCCAGGAGGCCCAGGCCGGCCACGACCTGGGCCGGGCTGCGACTCGACCGCCGTCGATGATGCGGGTCCCGAGCATCTGGTAGCCGCCGCAGATGCCGAGGACGGTTGTGGTCCCGCCGGGCTCGGGCCAGGGCCGCGATGGCGTGCCGCCAGACCGCGCTGGTGCAGCCAGCGCCAGGTCGGCGACCGTCGCCTTGGTGCCGGGCAGGACGATCAGGTCGGGCCGGCCCAGCGCCGGCCGGGCTGTCCACCACCCGCACCCGGACCCCGGGCTCGACGGCCAGGGCGTCCAGGTCGGTGAAGTTGGAGATCCGCGGGAAGGCGGACGACGGCCACGTCGAGGGGCGGTGCGGGCACCGGGCGGCGCCGGCCGGGCTCGGCCAGGGGGGCCCAGCCGCGCCGAGGGACAGCCAGTCAGCGCCGAGGGCCAGGGAGTCCTCGGCGTCGAGGCCGATGCCGGCGAGCCAGGGCAGGACGCCGAGGGTCGGGACCCCCGTGCGGCGAGCCAGCTCGGCAGGTCCGGAGCCGAGCACAGCCGGATCGCCCCGGAACTTGTTGATGACGAAGCCCCGGACGGTGGCGCGCAGGTCGTCGGGGAGCAGGGCCACCGTCCCGTACAGGGCGGCGAACACCCCGCCCCGGTCGATGTCGCCGACGACGATGGCCGGCAGGCCGGCGTCGCGCGGCCACCCGCAGGTTGACGATGTCGCCGTCGAGCAGGTTGATCTCGGCCGGGCTGCCGGCGCCCTCGCAGAGAACGACGTCGTAGCGGGACCGGAGATCGGCCAGCTGTTCCAGGACCAGCCCGGCGAGGGCCGGCTTGGCCCGCTGGTAGTCGGCCGCGTCGAGGGTCTGCCACGGCCGGCCCATGACGACGACCTGGCTGGTGCGGTCGGATTGGCGGTTTGAGCAGCACCGGGTTCATGGCGACTTCCGGGCGGCATCCCGGCCGCCTGGGCCTGGGCGGCCTGGGCCCGGCCGATCTCGTGGCCGCCGGGTGTGACCGCCGAGTTGAGGGCCATGTTCTGGGCCTTGAACGGCGCCACCCGGACCCCCCGCCGGGCCAGCAGCCGGCACAGGCCGGTCACGACGGTGCTCTTCCCGGCGTCGCTGGCCGTCCCGCAGACCATGAGCCCGCCCTGGAGGGCCGGTTTGCCCACCCGGCCTTCCATTCCGCCCATTCCGCCGGCCGGGGTGTGGCCGGCGCCGCTCATCGGGCGCCCCCCAGGGCGCGTCGCAGCCGGGCCAGGCCGGCGCCGTCGGGGACGGCGATCCGCACCGTGTCAGCCAGGCCGAAGCTGGCGCAGTCCCGCACGCAGATGGCCTGCGGGCCAGCCGCTCGCGAAGATCGGAGGCGGAGGGGACCAGCACCCAGTTGGCGTGGGACGGCGCCGGCCGGTAGCCGGCTGCCTCGAGGACCGCGACCAGATCGCTCCGGTGCCTGGCGACGGCCGGTGGCCCAGGCCGGGAGTCGGCCGCGGCGAGCAGTTCGGGCAGGGCGGCGGCGGCCAGTCCGTTGAGGGCCCATTGCGGCTGGCGCCGGGCCAGGCCAGAGGCGAACGCTCCGCGTCGGGGCCAGGACGTAGCCGACGCGCAGCCCGGGGCAGGCCAGCAGCTTGGTGAGCGAGCCGATCACCACGCGCTCCGCCTGTCGGCGTCCCCGCGAGTCCAGGTGCCGGTCGCCAGGGGCCAGAAGGCCTCGTCCCAGACCGGGCCGTGGCCCCGGGAGCGGCCAGCAGCCCGGTCGGGTTGTGCGGGTTGGAGCGCCACGGCCCGGCGCCCCGGTCGAGCCGTGGGTAGATGCCGTCGGTAGAGGGAGAACTCGGGCTCGTCGACCCAGCCCCGCACCGAGCTCGGCGGCGACCAGGGCGATGGCCTTCGGCGCCGCCGTTGGTCAGGAGGAGACGGTCCGGGTCGACGCCCATGCATCCGGCCAGGGACCGCGGTGGCATAGCGGGGTCGGGATAGCGGCGGATGGCGTCGAGGTGGCGGGCGAGCACCGGGGCGGGATCGGGGGCGACGGGGTTGAGGCTGGCCGACAGGTCGAGGACGGCAGCCGGATTCACGCCGAGGACGTGGGCCAGGCGGGTCCCGTCACCGCCGTGCGGGCCGGCCGCCGGGGCGACGGTCGTCATGGCGTCCCTCGCGGCCGTTGCGGCCCCCCGGCGAAGCGGCGCCAGGGCCGGCGGGACCCGACCAGGCCGAGCAGGGCAACGGCGGCCGTCACCTGCCGGCTCAGCCGGACCGCCCGGTCGATGTCGGCGGTCGCCGGGGCCGAACCAGTCCCGAGGGCCGGGCGAACCTCGGGCCGCCCGTCGTAGACGTTGGCGCCACCGAGCCGCACGCCCAGGGCGGCGGCGAAGGCGGCCTCGGCTACCCCGGCGTTGGGAGAGGGATGGGCGGCGGCCTGGTGTCCGCACCGCGGTCCACACCCGGCCGCGGCCGCGCGGGCCGGACGGCTGCCACCAGCAGCGGCCGGTGACGCGGGCCGGGACCCAGCCGGCCAGGTCGTCGGCACGGGCCGCGGCCCAGCCGAAGCGGGCGTAGCGGGGGGAGAGATGGCCGACCATGGCGTCGAGGGTGTTGACGGCCCGGTAGGCGAGCACGGCCGGGGCGCCGCCCACTGCCGCCCAGACCGCGGCGGCGACGACGGCGTCGACGGTGTTCTCGGCCACCGATTCCACCACGGCCCGGACGATCTCGGCCTCGTCGAGGCCGGCCGGATCGCGGCCCACCAGGGCCGGCAGCGCGAGCCCGGGCCGCCGGCCAGGTCGCCCGCGGTCAAGCGCCTCGCCGACCTCACCGGCTGCACCGGCCAGCGCCCGCCCGCCACCGCCAGGTAGGTGGCCAGGACCACCCCGGCCCGCGACGAGCGGGCCACGGCGGTGGCCGCGCCTACCGGTCGGCGCGGCGAGGCCAGCGGCCGCGCCCGGCGCCAGGAGCCAGCCGGCCAGGCCGGCGGCACCGGCGCCGACCGCGGCGTAGGCCGATCCCCGACCGCTGCGAGTCGGCGTACCACCGGCCTCCAGACCCGTCCATGGCCCGCCCGAACCCGGCCACCGGATGCCAGGGGCCGGGCGGTTCGCCCAGCAGCCAGTCCGCGGCGATGCCCGCCGCCACCGCCCCGAGGGCGGCGGGGCGGGCGGCAGCCCAGCGGGCCGTGGCCCGGCGGCCGTGTGGCCCGGCGGGGCGTGGCCCGGCGGCGTCGCGGCGGTCGCCCCGCCGGCCTCGGCCTCTACCACCGGGCCGCCGCCACCAGCAGGCCGGCCGTTTCGGCCAGCACCCCGGACGCCCCCAGCACGTCGCCGGTGAAGCCTCCGATCCGGCGGCGGGCCAGCATCGACCACGGCAGTGGCGGCGACCACCGCGGCCGCGCCGCTGGCCAGGCCGGGCCCCAGCCGCCAGCCGGCGAGCAGCAGCGCGGCCAGCAGCACCCCGGCCCCCAGCCAGAACACCGATCGGCGCCGTCCCGCCGGTCCGGTCGGGACATCGGCCTGGAAGGCCCGGGCCAGCCCGCTCTCACCGCGGACGTAGGGCAGGGCATGGGCCGATGACCGCCATGCCGGTCCGGGACAGGCACCAGAGTCCGGCCAGCAGCAGGATCCCGGGCCGCAGGGCGCTGAGGGCGGCCCAACGGAGCAGGAGCACCACCGCCTCCGACGGCGAGGCCGAACGCCCCGACACCCGGTTCGGCCATGACCGCCAGCCGGCGGTCCGGGTTCCAGCGGCGCCAGCAGCCCGTCAGCGCTGTCGACCAGGCCGTCGAAGTGCAGCATGCCCGTGACGACCAGGTCGGCAGCCACCACGATGGCGGCCGCAACCGGATCGGTCCAGGCCCGGGTGGCCAGCCACCAGACGGATCCGAGGGCCAGGCCGATGACGGCGCCGACGAGCGGGAACCAGTCGAACGTCGCCGGGCCGGGCGACCGAGCGCCGCCGAAGGGGGTCAAGAACGACAGGGCCGCCCGCACCTCAGGTCGGCCCGCCGCTCGGGGAGATGGCGGCCGCGGTCGTTCGAGCGGACAGCACCCGGCCCGCCACGACCAGCAGCACCTGGTCGGCGACGTCGGCCACGGCCCGGTTGACCGACCCAGCGCGTCCCGAAAGCGCCGCCCCGGCTCGCTGTAGGGATGGACACCCGAGACCCGACCTCCTCGGACACCAGGACCGTGGGCGCCGGCCGGGCCCGCAGCACCGCGCACAGACCGGCGGCGTCGGCGGCGAACCCGGGCGCCAGGGCGCCACCCAGGTGCCGAGCGAATCGACCAGGACGCTGCCCTGGCGCGTCGGCAAGCACGTCCACCAGGCCGGCGCCGGCCTCGATGGTGTCCCACGCGGCCGGGCGGCGGCGGCGGTGGGCGTCAATCCGGGCGGCCAGGTCCGGGTCGGGTCGGGCCGGGTCGATGACTGCGGTCGCCACGAAGGCCACCGGGGGCGGCAGCTCGGCGGCCAGGCGCTCGGCCAGCTCGGACTTGCCGCTGCGCGCCCCACCCAGCACCAGGGTGATCGTGGATTGTGGGGCTGCCAACGTCCTCGCGTCCCTCCGAAACGAACCGGGGGCAGGCAGGTTTCCTGGCTCCCGGATCCACTCGCCTCCGGCCTTCCAACCCCGGAGGGCCGTGGCCATCTGCTGGAGGTTCGCTCCCCGGTCACAGTTGCGGGACAGTCCCGGAATCGCACCGGGTTCCCTGCGCTACGCCCGCGATGCTAGCGGTTGGCCTGCTGGCCCGGAGCCTCCGGCACCTGGGCCGGACCCCCTCTGACAGGCGACCAGGGCCTGGTCGGCCGGCGCGGTCACGGCCGATCTATGGTCAGCCCATGGCGCGCCTGGAGTCGATCGTGCTGCTGAACACCGGCCACGGGAAGGGAAAGTCCTCCGCCGCGTTCGGGGTGATGGGCCGGGGCTGGGCCCGGGGCTGGCGGGTCGGCGTCGTCCAGTTCGTGAAAGGCGGCAAGTGGAAGACCGGCGAACGCAAGCTCGCCGACCACCTCGGCATCGAATGGCACACGCTGGGCGACGGTTTCACCTGGGAGTCCACCGATCTGGACGAGACCGCGGCCAAGGGCCGGCACGCCTGGGAAGTCGCCGCGGCCAAGCTGGCGTCGGGCGACTACGACCTGCTGATCCTGGACGAGCTGACCTACGCCATCAGCTACGGCTGGGTCCCGGTCGAGGAAGTGGTGGCCGGGATCCGGGACCGCTCGCCGGCCACCAACGTCGTCATCACCGGGCGGAACGCCGCCCCCGAGCTGATCGAGCTGGCCGACACGGCGACGGAGATGCAGCAAGATCAAACACGTCTACGACCGGGGCGTCGGTGCCAAGAAGGGCATCGAGTATTGAGCCCAACCGACGAACGGCCGTCCCGACCCTGCGCCTGGCCACCGACGACGACGCCTGGGATGTCATCGCCCTGATCGGGGCCTGCTGGTCCGAGTACCCGGGTTGCGTCATGGACGTCCACGGCGAATGCCCCGACCTGCTCTACCCCGCCTCGCGCCTACCGGCGGCTCGGCGGCGCCTTCTGGGTGGCCACCGACGCCTGTGGCACCGTGATCGCCACCGTCGGCTGGCGACCGCTCGACGCCGTCCACGGTCGAACTGGAGCGGCTGTACGTCAACCCTCGCTGGCGACGGCATGGCCTGGCCGCCACCCTGGCCGACCTGGTCGAGCGGACCGGCGCCGACCGGGGCGCCGCCGCTCGTCGAACTGTGGAGCGACTCCCGGTTTCCTCACCGCCCACCGCTTCTACCAGGTCCGCGGTTACGTCCGGGCGGCCCCGACCGGGAGCTCGGCGATCTGAGCAACACGCGCGAGCACCACTACGTCAAGGCTGCCATCGGGGTGACGAGCCGATCAGGGACCGGTGCGGGCTGAACGGCGGCGGCTGGCGGTCAGGCGCACCACCGCCTCGGCCTCGATCTTCCACCCGCCAGCGAGGGTCAAGAAGGGCGGCGACCACGACCATGGTGGCAGCCGGGCGGACGGCCCCGAAGTGGCGGCGTGGACCGCACCGACGGCACTGGCATCGTCGGCGGTGGTGAGGTACATACGGGTTCGCACCACGTAGCTGCAGTTCGCGCCAGCCTCAGCCAGGGCGGCGGTGATGATCTCCAAGCAGCGCCGGGCCTGGGCGCCGGCATCAGGGGCGCAGGAGCCGTCGGGCCATACGGGCGCGGTGCCTGACACCAGCACCCGATCGCCGACCCGTACCGCCCGGCTGAAGCCGATGGAGGCCTCGAACGGCGATCCCGAGCTGACGTGGTTCCTCTCCGGCATGACCCCATTGCCCGGGCCCCGCCGCCGCGCGGGCAGCCCGACCGGTTAGGGTGCCAGGCCTGGCCGGGTTCCGGTGCGCGGTTATCCTTCGGGACGGGGCCGTCGAGGACCCCATGAGAGAGCAGGCAGCTGATGGCCACTTCGCCGAAGGCCGATTCGCGGCCGACCGTCTCTACTACCGGGCCGTGGAGCCCGGCCGGCCCGCCCCGGGGGCCACGTGGTGCTCTCCCACGGGTTCGCCGAGCACAGCGGCAGGTACCACCATGTGGCCGACGGCCCTGCTCGAGACTCGCGGCTGTCCGTATGGGCACCCGACCATCGGGGCCATGGCCGGTCCGAGGGGACGAGAGCCGACATCGAGTCGGTCTGGGACGCGCGGCCGACGATCTCAACCGGTTTGTGGATGTGGTGCGGGACCGGGCCCCGGACGGTCCGCTGTTCCTCGTCGGACATTCCCTGGGCGGCCTGATCGCGACGGCCTACGCCGAGCGCCACCAAGACCGGCTCACCGGGCTGGCCCTTTCGGGTGCCCTGCTCCACGTCGCGCCCGAGGTGGTGGCTCTCGCCGAACTCGAGGAGATCCCGGACCTGGGCCTGGCCGACGCCATCTCCAGCGACCCCGCGGTCGTCCAGGCCTACAAGGACGATCCCCTGGTCTACCTGGGTCCTCCGCCGCCGCGGCTTCCTACGGGCCGCCGGGCAGGTCGAGGAGGTCCGCGACCGGCCTTGCTCGATCTCAGCCTGCCGTTACTCGTCATGCACGGCAGTGCCGACCTCCTGGTCAGTCCCGCAGGCGCTCAAGGACGTCGTCATGAGCGTGGCCAGCCCTGACCTGACGGCCCGGCTGTGGCCCGGGCTCTGGCATGAGATCTTCAACGAACCCCGGCAATCCGAGGTCCTGCCGGCATGCTCCGGGCCTGGATCTCCGAGCGCCTCTTCTAGGCGGGGTGGCGCCGGGGCCCCCGAGCGCCGGCCGCTCACCGGTTACGTTTCCCTCCGGTTCCAGTCCAGGGGCGGCAGGCCAGGGCGGCTCCGAGAAGGCCAGGCGATCGGTGTTCTCCCCGATGAGCTTCGAGATCGGCTTGCCTGCGCCGTGGCCGGCCCCCGTCTCGACGCGCAGCAGCACCGGCGTCGTCGCAGCCCTGGGCGGCCTGCAAGCGTGGCGGCGAACTTGAACGAATGGCCGGGGACGACGCGGTCGTCGTGGTCGCCGGTCAGCAGCAGCGTCGGGCGGATAGCAGGTGCCGGCCCGGACGTTGTGCAGCGGCGAGTAGGCGCGCAGCCAGGTGAACTGCTCGGGATCCTCCGGGCTGCCGAAGTCGCTGGTCCATGCCCAGCCGATGGTGAAGTGATGGAACCGCAGCATGTCGAACACGCCGACGTCGCTGACCGCCGCCCCGAACAGCTCCGGATGCTGAGTCAGGCAGGCGCCGACGAGCAGACCGCCGTTGGAGCCGCCATAGATGGCAGTTCGACCCGGGACTGCTCCAACCCGAGTCGTGCAGCCAGCGGGCGCAGGCGCAGAAATCGTCGAAGACGTGCTGCTTGTTGGCCAGGCGGCCGGCATCGTGCCAGGCCCGGCCGTACTCGCCTCCGCCTCGGAGGTTGGCGACCGCCAGCAGCCCGCCGCGTTCCATCCACACCGCCAAGCGGGAGGGAAAACGACGGCGTGATCGGGATGTCGAAGCCCCCGTACCCGTACAGGACCACCGGGACGTCACCGCTCGGCGAACTCACGTTTCGCCGTCCGGGTCAGGAACATCGGCACCCGGGTTCCATCGTCAGAAGTGGCGAAGACCTGCTCGGTGACGTAGTCCTCGGGATCGATCCGGGCCGGGAAGGATGCAGTAGTGCTGGTCGTTCCCTTCGACAGGTCGTGGGACCACACCGCCCCCGATTCCGTGAAGGACGTCACCCGAAAGTGCACGATGCTGCTGCCCGGCGCGGCCCTGCATGGCGTTCTCGCCGCCGGCCGGCCGCCACGGAGGCCGCCCCGGCCACGGGGATATCCCTATCCATGGTGCCGTCCAGCTCGTGACACCCGGAGGACCGATTGGGCGTGGCGGAGGTAGTGGCACACCAGCCGCCCACCGAACAGTGGACTTCACGAGGGTGTCCTTTCCCTCTGGCAAGACCTCCGCCCACCGTGACCGGTCCGGATCGACGCGTCGATGGCGACGACGCGGCCCAGATCGGCGTCGAGGTCGGTCCGCAGGAAGAACGTCGACCCGACGTTGCCGATCACTTCCGCTTTGGTGTCGAAGCCGGCGACCAGGGTGCGGATAGCCAAGATCGGGCTTTGCCAGATCGAGCACCTCGATCTGCGGGCTTCGGGGTTCGTGCCTCGCTGGATGGAGATGACGAGATAGCGATCGTCTTCGCTCACCACTGGCGTCCGGGAGCCATTCGGGATGGTCGGGCGCGGCATACACGACCACGTCGTCCTGCTGGGCGCTGCCGATGCCATGAAACAGAATCCGCGGCGATCCGGTTTTCGGCCTCCAGCTCGCGCCCTGGATCGGGACGGGCCATGCCGGCGTAGTAAAAGCCGGATCCGTCCCGCCGCCAGGCGGCTCCGCTGAACTTCGACCACTCGACCACGTCGTCACGGTCGAGACCGGTCGCCACCTCACGCAGGTGCCAGGTCTTCCAATCGGAGCCGGCCGCGCTGGTGGCATAGGCCAGCAGGGAGCCGTCGTCGCTGACGGCCAGGCCTGAGACTGCGATGGTGCCGTCACTTGACATGGTGTTCGGGTCGAGAAGGGGGCGGCCCTCGGCTCCGGGAGCCGAGCTGACATGCAGCACCGGCTGATCCTGGAGCCCCCGGTTTGCGGGTCTGAAACCACCGGCTGCCACGCTCAAAGGGCACATCGAGCCTCGGGTAGTCCCACAGTTCGGTCAGGCGAGCCCGGATCTCCCCTCGGCCGGGGACGCCGGACAGCAACGCTCGGTCAACTGGTTTTGGGACGCCACCCAGCTCCGGGTGTCCGGGTGGTCCACGCTTTCCAGCCAGCGGTACGGATCGGCGACCGGAACGCCGTGGAGGTTGTCGATGACGTCGTCGCGCCGGGCGGAGGGATAGCGGTGGGTCACACCCCATCATGGGTCCCCAGGCGGCAAGGTGTGCTGATCCGGGCCAGGGCCTGCCCCCCGCGGCGGGCGGCCTTACCAGATCTTTACCTGAACCGCGCTGATCCGGGGACGACCGGGCGACAGACTGGTTGGCTGTGGGCAGGGACAATCTTCTTCGGCAACTGACCGTCCGCGGCGCTCTGCGGGTACCCGAGATCACGGTCTACTTCTGGGTGATCAAGGCCCTGTCAACCGCCATGGGCGAGTCGACATCCGACTACCTCGTGCACGGCCTGGGCCCGGTCCCGGCGGTGGCGCTGGGCTTCGCCGGCTTCGTCGGCGCCCTGTCGCTGCAGTTCCATATGGGCCGCTATCTGGCCTGGACCTACTGGCTGGCGGTGATGGGCGTCGGGGTGTTCGGCACGATGGCCGCCGACGTCCTGCACGTGGGCTTCGGCGTCCCCTACCCGTTTCCACCCTTCTGTACGCCGCCGCCCTGGCCGCCGTCTTCGTGACCTGGCAGAAGACCGAGAGGACCCTCTCGATCCACAGCATCGACACCCCCCGCCGGGAGGCCTTCTACTGGGCTGCCGTGGTGGCCACGTTTGCCATGGGCACGGCGCTCGGAGACCTCACCGCCACCACCTTCGGCCTCGGCTACCTGGCATCGGCCTTTCTGTTCGCCGGGATCATCGCCATCCCGGCCGTTCGGGTACTGGAAGTTCCGGTTGGAACCCGATCTTCTCGTTCTGGTTCGCCTATGTCATCACCCGGCCGCTCGGGCCTCGTTCGCCGACTGGATGGGCAAGCCGACGACCTCTGGCGGTTTGGGCTGGGGGGCCGGGCCGGTCGCCCTCGTGTTGACCCTGGTCATCTTCGGCCTGGTGGCCTATCTCGCCATCACCCGGGCCGACGTGCAGGCGGTACAACGTGATAGGCGCCTCGCCGCCCTGGCCCGGCCCTACCGGCGGACGCTGGAGCCGGCCCCCGAAGCTCTCGACCGATCGCGGTCCCCTCAGCCGTAGAACTGACGGGCGTTGGCGACGGACGGGTAGGTCAGGCCGACCGGGCCGGCGCCGAACACCCGGAGCAGGTTCCCCGTGATGGTCTGCATGACCGGAGCCGGGCAATCCCCGGGCGAAGCGCAGCTCTGGAGTGACGGTATCCAGCCGACAGTACCGCTCGAAAACACTCCGGCGTGGCTGACCGGCAGGGTGTAGTAGGTGGTGTCGGCGTAATCCCGGCTCGGGTGCCCCGTGACGGTTACCCGGGAATGGGCGAGGATCTCCACCCCGGGCGGAGTGCCCCCCAGGGCCGGGTCGTAAGCCTGGAAGTCGCCGTTGAGCACGCCCGCAATATCGGCGCTCTGTCCCAGCCCGGTGCCCGCGAACAGCCAGGAGTCCGGCTTTGATACGACCAGCGGGAAGGACCCGCTGTTGTAATAACCGATGTAGTCAGCCCCGACCAGCTCGCTATCCGGCTGGTCCGCCGGTAGCTGACCCCACCAGTTCTGGGAGACCTCGGCATCGTCGACACCGTAGAACGGATCGGCTTGCGGGTCCCGGTAGTTGACCATTTCCCGGTCGGCGCCGAGTGGAGAGGCTTGCAAACGAACCTTGCGGAGCACCGGACTGGCGCCAAAGAAGATCAGGTTGACCCCGTGGGCGGCCGCCGAAGTTGCCGCTTGCCGCATGTCCAGCGACCATTCCTCGTCGTGTCCGGGCGAGATCAGCACCTTGTGGTCCTGCAGGAGGCCCCCGCTGGTGGACAAGGTGATATCCGTCCAGTAAGTGACGTCGAGGCTGTGTTGTTCGGCGAAGCGCGTCAACGGGTACATGAGGGAGAGGTAGCCGGCCGCGCCTTCGCCGGTCGCGTAGGGCCGATCGAACGAGACCAGGCGCGACCGGCTCGAGCAGGGATAGATGTTCGGGGCGCAGGCGCTGGCACCCTGGTACAGGTCGTATCCGCCGAAGGGGTTGAAGGCCTGGTCGGTCAGCACCCCGGACATGATCACGTAGGTGGCGTGGCTGGCCGGATCCAACACCGTGAGCGGTATGTAGCTCTGCTGGCCGCCGCTGCCGACCAGCTTCAGGAGGTACTGGCCCTGGACCCACGCCGCGGTGATGGGGAGGTTTAGCGAAGGAAACCAGCGGCACTCGACCATGTTGACCCCGGCCGTCACGGGGCAGTCGCCCTGCACCCCGCCCGCGGTCTGGGCGGATCGCCAGATCAACCGGCCCCCAAGTCCCTGGTAGTAACCCATTCGATAGGCCTCGACGTGAAAGGAGGCGGCCTTCGTCGAGACGTACAGCGTGAGGGTCTGGCCGGGCTGGGCTTGCACCAGGCTGGCGTATCCGGCCATTCCGGTAACGGTCTGGGGCCCGGTGATCATCCATCCGGAGGAGCCCGGTTTTTCGTTCTCCAGCCCGACCCAGGCCGCCGTGACTCCATCCGCGCTCATGGGTCCCGGGCCGGTATCCGCCGCCACGGCCGGGGGCAGCGATCCGCCCGGCGGGCTGGTGGCGGTGGTGGATGGGGCCGGGGTGACGGCGGATGACGGTTGCGGACCGCTGGCCGACGAGTGGGCCGAGTTCAGGTTCCCGGTGAGCGCCAGGCCGGCCGCCAGAGCACCGATCAGGGCGGCGACAGCAACGACGACGCCCGCAGCCCGGGCCGCCGGACGGCGGCGACGCGGCTTACCGTGCAGCGGGCGAGCCACCGCCAGGCCTCCCGTGTCGTGGTTCGCCCCTCACCTCGCCGAGCCTACGGGTTGACGGTGACCGGGATGGTGGTCGGAACCAGCTCGATCCAGGTACGGCCGGGTGTCAGAGCAATGCTCTGACCGCTGGCAGTCAACAGTGCGGTCGTCTGGTTCAGGGTGGGCCGCGTCCAGATCCCGGATATAACGGTGCCATTTCGGAATACCTGGACGGGGCCGGAGCCGGTCAGGATCAGCTCGTTCTCGTGGATCCCCGTGTCGTCCTCGACGTACGGGCTCGGGTACATGACAACTTTCATGACCACGACATTTGCGGTCGTGATGTCGCCGCCCTCCCCCATGGCCGCAGGGCCCGTACCGACGTAGGAGCGGACCCAGTTGGCCCCGTCTGGCTCCCAGGTCCACGTCAGGTCGCTGGACGGGAAGTCGATGTTGACGCTGGCCGCGGCGGAATGAGGCGGCGGCGCCCCATACCGAAAGACTGGTGGCGGCGCGACCTGGGGGGCGTGCTGGGCGAGACCTGCGGCATAGAGCACGGCGGTGGAACTGATCAGGTTGTGCGGCTCGTAACGGTCAGGATCGCGCCAAAAAGCGCTGAGCGGGGCCCGATAGATGCCCACGTCGATCAACGGAGAAGCGTCGACCTTGGTGACGACGGGCTGAATAGCTCCGGCATAGGCGAAGAGGGGGTGAGCGCCGAACTGCCGGACGATGTCCGGATCAATGAGCCGCCCGGATCGGACCGGTTCGATGCGGGCGGCATCGCGGCATTGATAGATCGCGATAAAGCGGGTGATCCCGCCTTCAACCGGCTCTTCGTAGACGATGTCAGCGTCGGACAGGCCGTATTGCGGCCGGGCCTGGGGCAGGTTTTCCACTTTGACGGCCAGTGCCGGCCGGGCCGGGACCTGGCCTCCTGGAGCGGGGAGATCGGTGAGCGGGCAGGTGGGCGGCGCCGCGGCCGTCACCGCCCGGGCGGTCGTCGTCGGGGTGGTGGAGGGGATCACGGTCGGTGGGCTTGGGCTGGTGGGCACCGTGGGGAGCGCCGGCAACGCCACGGTGTGCCCGCCCCACACGCGGCGCCAAGACCCCCCATGGCGAGCGCGCCCAGAGCGAGCCGGAATGAGCTCCGGCGGGCCAACTGACAGCGACCTCGCACGACCGAACACGGTAGTGGGCGGGATGCGCCAGATCGCGGCATTCGCTCCCCGGTCGGCCGCGAGGTCGTCGTGGCAGTCTGAGGACAGGGCGGCCAGGCCCTTCGCCCCGTCCGGGAATCGTCGCCCGGTAACTCAACCCAGCGCATAGGGCCGCTATCGACGCCGTCTTGCGGCTGGCTTCTTGCTAATCGGCCGCACAGGCGAAACGGTTGCGCTCGACGCCTGCCTGTGTATAGTCCCGGTTGTGCTGGGCCGGTTATGGCGAATAGCTATCGGCATGGTGGCGGTTCTTGGTCTGATGATTGCGGTCGCCCCGCAGGCCGGGGCCGTCGTGAACGGCAAGAACAGCAACACCGGTTTGCCGCGCAGTCCGACCAATACCGATCTAACGCTTTCCAGCCTGGGGCCGGGGCAGGGGGTCACCGGCTTCTTCGCCAACGCCGACAATCCGTTCGATCCCATCCTCGACGGTTACCCCAACAGCTCGACCCCGCCGGCCGGCTTCACGGGGCTCGATGAGAGTTTCGCTGGAATCATCCATGCCACGCCAACCAACGGCACCGGTCAGCTGAGCCTGTACTGCTTCGACCTCCATACCAACACGTATATCAACGTCGGCTACACCCTGGGCACCTGGGACGCGGCCAACGTCCCGAACGTCGGCTACGTGGCCCGCATCCTGAGCGAGTACTACCCCTTCGTGCCGGACCAGCCCAGCCAATTTGCCGGCAACCCCACCCTGCTGGCTGCTGCCACCCAGGCAGCCATCTGGTTTTTCAGTGACCGCTACGTCTTGAGCAATACCGACGAACCGCTGTATTCGGTGGTTGCCGGGATCGTGGCGAGCATCATCACCGCCGGTCCGCTCCCGGCGCCCGCGCCTCCGAGCCTGTCCGTCAGCCCCGCCTTCCAAAGCAGCCCCAGCACCGCGACGCCGGCGGGACCGTTCACGGTCTCCTCGTCTCCAGCGTCATCCACCGTTACCGTCACGGCGACCGGCGCGGACATGTACTCCGATTCGTCGGCCACACCGTCGTCGTTGGTCCCCAACGGCACGGCTGTTCCCAGCGGCACGCAGATTTGGCTGAAGTCAACCGGAACCACATCGGCGGTGCTGCAGGCCGTCGCTACGGCCACGGTTCCCGAACAAAACGTCTATATCTACGACGGCAATACCCCAAACCTGGATGACGCCCAAAAGCTGGTCCTGGCCTTACCTTCCACCTTGACGAGCACGGTCTACGCCAACGCTGAGTTCCAGCCGGTCGGTTCGCTCACCATCCAAAAGACCATCGCGGGCCCCGCCGCGGGCCGCCAGGGGCAGGTGACCATCCAGGCGGTGTGTGGTGTCACCCCGCTGACCCCGCCCCTCATCGTGGCGTCGGGCACCCCGGCCGGAGCCCCGGTCTCGCGCACCTACACGGGCATTCCCGCCGGCTCGATCTGCACCGTGACCGAAGCGGCCAACGGACAGGTGGCCGGCATCGTGGTCACCACGGTCGGCAACGGCCAGGAGGTGACGGTCCCGGCCGGGGGCACGGCTAGCGCCAACCTCACCGACACCTATGACTTCATCCCCGGCTCCCTGGTCGTGACAAAGCTCGTCACCGGAGAAGGAGCCCCCATGCGCGGGCTGGCCGTCATCACGGTCGTGTGTAACGGCACGACGCTCCCGTCGTATGTCATCCCGGGTACCACCTCACCCGCAGACGTGCAGCCCATGCACTACGACGACATACCGGCCAATGCCACCTGCGTCATCTCCGAACTCACCGCCGGCACCAACACCGAGGTGACCGCGGCGGTGTCCGCCACCGTCAACGGGACCCCGGTGACCCTGCCCGCCACCGTGACGGTGCCCTCGGCCACAGAGGTCGACGTCAACGTCACCAACGACTACCGCGTCAACCCTGGGAGCCTGACGGTCACCAAGACGATCGACGGCACCGGGGCGGGCCATCAGGGCGCGGTCACGATCACGGTGTCGTGTCTGGAAAACGATGTCGAAACTGCGTTACCCGACTTCAACATCGACGCGGACACCACCGGGACCGTCTCTAAGACCTATGACGACATCCCTGGCGGCTCGATTTGCGAGGTGAACGAAACCGTCAACGGCACCACCACCACCGTCGCCGCCCAGGTCACCGTCGACAATGGCGAACCCACCATTCCCGCTGGGGGACCGGCCACCACCACCATTACCGACACCTACACCACCACCGGCCTGGTGGTCACCAAGACCATCACTGGCACCGGGGCCGGTCACCAGGGCGCGATCAGGATCACGGTGTCCTGCACCGGGGTCTCGCCCGCCGAGACCCCCGATTTCGTCATCGCGGCGGGGGCCCCGGCCGGCGAAACGTCCAAGACCTACGACGCCATCCCTATCGGCACACCGTGCACTGTGACCGAGACCGCCAGCGGCGCCAACCCGCCCAGTGTCACGGTGGTCACGACCGTCGCTCCTCCCGACGGGTTGGTGACGGTGGACCCGGTGGCGGAGGTCGACATCACCGACGACTACACCTACGTAACCGGATCACTGCTGGTAACCAAAACCATCGCCGGACCAGCGGCCGGCCAGCAGGGCGCGGTCACCATCGAGACGTTCTGCGACGGGCAACAACTCGCGCCCGTGTTGACCATACCGGCGGGGACCACCGGCTCCCCCTCGCAGATCTACTCCGGTATCCCCGCCGGCACCAAGTGCCTGGTCGTTGAGACCGTCGATGGCAGCACCAAAACCGTGGCCGTCACGGTGTCCGACCCGGTGCAGACCGCCACCATTCCCCCAACCGGCGGCATCACCCCGGTCACGATCACCGACACCTACACCCTCGTACCCGGCTCCATCCTGGTCGGAAAGCTACTGACCGGACCGTTCGCCGGTCAGCAGGGTCCCATCACCTTCACGGTCACCTGCGGCACCACCGTGCTGCCCACCTTCACCATCCCGGCCAAGACACCCGCCGGACTCCAGACTCATTTCTACGACAACATCCCCGCCGGCTCCAGCTGCACGGTCACCGAAACCGCCGACGGGCAGACCATCACCGTCACCACCACCGTGTTCCCCGGCAACGCAAAGACCGTCACCGTGCCCGCCGCGACGATCGTGGCGGCCTTGTTCGCCAACATCTTCACTGACACCCCCGGCACCTTGACCGTCACCAAGACCATCGGCGGCCCGGCCGCCGGTCAGCAGGGCGAAATCGGCATCCTGGTCAACTGCGGTCAGCCCAGCGATCAGTTCGGATTCGTCATCGCGGCCAACTTCCCGGCCGGGCGGGTGTCGCGAAGCTTCGATGCCATCCCGGCCGGCTCGACCTGCACCGTGACCGAAACCAACAGCGGTCAAACCAGCAACGTCACCGTCGCCACGACAGGAAGCGGTCAGAAGGTCACCATCGCCGCCGCCCAGACGGCCAGCGCCCAACTCAGCGACACCGTGACCAGCGCCGCCACCAGCGCCGCCACGTCACCACGGCCGCTGCCGCCACCACGGCCACCCCGACTACCGCCACCTCGGCCACGCTTCCGACCACCGGCGCCGCCTCCAGCAACCTGGTCGAGCTGGGCCTGGTTACCGCCGCGGCAGGAGCCGCCCTGGTCGTCGCCACCAGCCGGGTCCGGCGCCGCCACCGCGGCCAGCACTGCCAGCGCTAACCGTCCCGGACCTCCAGCCTCGCAGGCACGGCTCGATCGCTGGGCCGCGACGCAAGGGGCTGCGAGGCCGGCCACACCCACGTCGCCTTCACCCCGGACCGCCTCACCAGCCAAACGTGGTGGGCGCTAGAGGACTCGAACCTCCGACCTCAGCCGTGTGAAGGCTGCGCTCTAACCAGCTGAGCTAAGCGCCCGAAAATAGCCTCTGACCAGCGGAAATGCCATTACTCGTGGCAACGGTAGGCGTGCCCTCCGGTCGGACCCGCACAACCATACCCTATGGCTTCGGCTCGACCTGGTGGCTCGGGCGACCGGGATGCCACGGAAGCTTGACGATGCAGACGAGGCAATCGTTTGCGCCGGCGACCGCTCCCTGGACCCCGCCTTCTCCCCGGCGAGCGCCGTGGCCAGCACCACTGCCGTGGCGGCGAACCGGGTTGGTGCGGACCGCTCGCAGCCATCCCTGCCCGCCCGGGCTCTGAAGGGCGTCAACCTGGGCGCAACTCGCGCATCGGGCTCAGCCACTGTCGTTTTTCGGTATCAGTCACCCCCAAGACGCGAAGTACGCCCAAGTTGGTCGCGATCGGTCCCTTCCCGAGCGACAGGGACCAGGCGAGCCGCTTGCCCGCGGGTCGACCCGGGCGCGGTGACGCGCCCGGGCCGGACCGAGGGGGGATCTGGGGAGTGCGGTCAGGGGACGGCCAGCATGCCGTTGACGTTGTTGTTCACGTCGGTGTAGAAGCCGACCAGGTCTCCGGCATTATTGAGCCCGTTGACCACGGTTCCGTTGCCGGGCGTGTTCATGGCGTTGGGATCGTCGACCTGGGTCCACACCGAGTGGGGGCCGGTCGGGTCCACCAGCGTGAACCCGTGGGTGTCGCCGCATCGCGTCCACGAACGACCCCACGATCTCGTCGTTCCGATTGAGCCCGAGGGCCATGGTGGGCAGGCTGCCGGGGAACTCGAAGGTGGTCAGCTGGCCACCCTTCAAGAGCCACCCGTAGGTGGTGCTGCCCATGGTGTAGCCCGACGATGTCGCCTTTGTCGTTGATGCCGGTGGCGAAGGAGTTGGCACCGATGCCGGCGTGGGTGATGGTGGTGAAGTGGCCGGTGGCCTGGTTGAGCTTGACGGGGTGAGCGCCGCTGGCGTCGACGTAGAACCCGACCGCGATGCCGGCGTCGTTGATGCCAAGGAGCTGGTTGACCGAGCCGGGCATCTTCGGGGTGTGCGGATCGGTGTACGACGTGAAGGCGCCGTTCCACTCCACGAAAGCCGCGGTGGGTGTTGGCGCCGTTGGCCCAGAAGCCCACCGTGTCACCCTTGTTGTTGAGTCCGGTGACCTGGGTCTGCACCGAGCCGGGGAAGTTCTCGGAGCTGTAGTTGGCCTGGCCGTAGGGCGCCATCATGGTGTAGCCCTGGTTGGGATGGCCGGTCATCCCGCTGCCGAAGTAGCCCGAGATCTCATTGGCGGTGTTGATCCCGAGCAGCTGGTTGAAGGTCGGGTCGCGCTGATTATCCAGAGTGGTGAACGTGTAGGTCAGGCTGGCGGCGCCGAGACCGGTGGGCTGGGCGTGAGCGGGCTGGGCGTGAGCGGCCTGGGCGCCTGCCGCCAGAAGGCCGCTGGCGGCGGCGGTGGCGACAGCGACACCGGCGAGGCGTCCGATGCGACGGCCAGCGGACGAGGGACGGCGGGAGGTACGGCGGGTCATGGGGGGTCCTTTCGGCAGGGGGCGGTGGCGGGGTCGCCGTGACCCAGTGTCGGGGCCCGGGCCAGCTGAAGCGATGGTGCTGACATGCGTCTGCGCCCGTGGTGCGGGCACTACCGGCGCGTGGGGCCGACTCTCCCCGGGAGGTCCGGACGACCGGTATTGCCGAGCGAAACCCGGTCTGATCACCTATCCTGTGGCGCGGCGAGGGCCAGCGGCGTCCCTTTCCGCGGATCAGCCCGCACCCGACCCCCGGAAGGACGCGCATGGATGCCACATCCACGCCGGTAGGCCTCTATCGCCCCGAGTTCGAGCACGACGCGTGCGGGGTGGCTTTCGTCGTGGACATGCACGGCCGGCGCAGCCATGAGATCGTCCGCATGGGCCTCGACAGCCTGTGCCACCTCGAGCACCGGGGCGCGTCCGGCGCCGAGGTCAACACCGGCGACGGCGCCGGCATCCTGATCCAGATTCCCGATCGCTTCTACCGCGAAGTAGCAGGCTTCGAGCTGCCGGCCGCGGGGGCCTACGCCACCGGCATCGGGTTCCTGCCGGCCGACCCCGCACGAAGCTCTCACCGCTCGCAGCCAGATCGAGCAGGCAGCCGCCGCCGAGGACCTGGTCGTCCTGGGCTGGCGGACGATGCCGACCGATCCGTCGCCCGTCGGGAGCATTGCCCGCAGCGCCATGCCGAGCTTCCACCAGGTCTTCGTGGCCAGCCCGGCCGGCCATCGCGATCTCGACCTGGAGCGCCGGGTCTTCATCCTGCGTAAGCGGATTGAACATGACCTGCCCGGCATCTACTTCCCCTCCCTGTCGGCGCGCACCGTGATCTACAAAGGGATGCTGACGGCGCCACAGGTGGACCTCTTTTTCCCTGATCTCGGCGATGAGCGCCTCGAGAGCGCCCTGGCCCTGGTGCACTCCCGGTTCTCCACCAACACCTTCCCGAGCTGGCCCCTTGCCCACCCGTACCGCTACCTCGCCCACAACGGGGAGATCAACACCCTGCAGGGCAACCGCAACTGGATGCGGGCCCGGGAGGACCTGCTCGCCAGCGACCTGTTCCCGGGCGACCTGGAGCGGATCTTCCCGATCATCACACCAGGCGCCAGCGACTCGGCCAGCTTCGACGAGGTGCTCGAGCTGCTGCACCTGGGGGGCCGGTCGCTGCCCCACGCCGTGCTGATGATGATCCCTGAGGCCTGGGAACAGCACCGTCACATGGACCCGGCCAGGCGGGCCTTCTACCAGTTCCACGCCGCCGTGATGGAGCCGTGGGACGGCCCGGCCTCGATCGCCTTCACCGACGGGACCGTGATCGGGGCCGTCCTCGACCGCAACGGACTGCGCCCCTCCCGCTACTGGGTCACCGACGACGGTCTGGTCGTCATGGCCTCCGAGGTGGGGGTCCTCGACATCGACCCGGCCCATGTGGTGCGCCCGGGGCCGGCTGCAGCCGGGCCGCATGTTTCTCGTCGACACCGCCAAGGGTCGCATCGTCGCCGATGAAGAGATCAAAGCTGACGCTGGCGGCCGAGCACCCCTACGCGGAGTGGCTGGCCCGTAAGCAGATCCATTTCGATGAGCTGCAGCCCCGCTTCCCCCTGACCCCGCAGCATGCGTCGGTCGTCGCCCACCAGCGTCTCTTCGGGTACACCACCGAGGACCTCAAGGTGCTGCTGGCTCCGATGGCCGAGACCGGCTACGAGCCGATCGGTTCCATGGGGACGGACACTCCGCTCGCGGTCCTGTCGGATCGGCCCCGGCTGCTGTACGACTACTTTCAGCAGCTGTTCGCCCAGGTCACCAACCCGCCCCTCGACGCCATCCGCGAGGAGCTGGTGACCTCGCTGGCGAGCACCATCGGACCGGAGCGCAACCTCCTCGCCCCTGAGCCCGACAGCTGCAACCAGATCGTCATGCCCCGCCCGGTCCTTACCAACGAGGAGCTGGCCAAGCTCCTCTACATCAACGAGGACGGCACCCAGCCCGGCTGGCACACCTTCGCGATCGACGGCCTCTTCCCGGCCGCGCTCGCCCGACCCCGGGCAGGCCCTGCGCCAGGCGCTGGACGACCTGTGCCAACGGATCGACGCCGCCATCGCGGCCGGCGCCAAGGTCATCGTGCTGTCCGATCGCCACTCCTCGCCGGAGCTGGCGCCCATCCCGGCCCTGCTCCTCGTCAGTGCCGTCCACCATCACCTCATCCAGAAAAAGACCCGCACCCGCGTGGGTCTCGTCATCGAGACGGGTGAGGCCCGCGAGGTGCACCACATGGCGCTGCTGCTCGGCTATGGCGTGGCAGCCATCAATCCGTACCTGGCGTTCGACACCATCACGGATCTCGTCAGCGACGGGATCCTGGACGGGATGACGCCCCGGCAGGCCATCCGCAACTACATCAAGGCCTGCGGCAAGGGCATTCTCAAGATCATGTCGAAGATGGGCATCTCGACGGTGGCCTCCTACACCGGTGCCCAGGTGTTCGAGGCGGTCGGGCTGTCGAGCGAGGTCGTGGACGCCTACTTCACCGGGACGGTCAGCCGGATCGGAGGCATCGGCCTCGAGGAGATGGCGGCCGAGGTGCTCGCCCGCCACGAGCGGGCCTTCCCGTCCCGGCCCAGCGAACTGGCCCACCGCGAGCTTGAGGGCGGGGGTGAATACCAATGGCGGCGGGAGGGCGAGTTCCATCTGTTCAACCCGACGACCGTCCACAAGCTGCAGCACTCCACCCGAACCGGTCGCTACGACGTCTTCAAGCAATACACGCGGGCGGTCGACGATCAATCGGCCCGGCTGGGAACCTTGCGGGGCCTGTTCCGGGTTCGCACTGCCGAGGAGATCGGCCGCCAGCCGGTGCCGCTCGACGAGGTGGAACCGGTGTCGGCGATCGTCAAACGCTTCAGCACGGGGGCCATGTCGTACGGTTCGATCTCGGCGGAAGCGCATGAGACACTGGCCATTGCCATGAACCGGATCGGCGGGCGGTCCAACACCGGCGAGGGTGGCGAGGACGCCGAACGTTTCGTACCCGATCCCAACGGCGACTTGCGCCGCAGTGCCATCAAACAGGTGGCGTCGGGTCGTTTTGGCGTGACCAGCGAATATCTGGTCAACGCCGACGACCTCCAGATCAAAATGGCGCAGGGGGCAAAGCCCGGCGAGGGCGGTCAGCTGCCGGGGCACAAGGTGTACCCCTGGATCGCCAAGACCCGGCATTCCACGCCCGGCGTGGGGCTGATCTCGCCGCCGCCGCACCATGACATCTACTCCATCGAGGATCTGGCCCAGCTCATCTACGACCTCAAGAACGCCAACGACTCGGCCCGGATCCACGTGAAGCTGGTGGCCGAGGTGGGCGTGGGCACGGTGGCCGCCGGCGTCTCCAAGGCCCACGCCGACGTCGTGCTCATCTCGGGCCACGACGGGGGCACTGGCGCGTCGCCGCTGAATTCCCTCAAGCACTCCGGCGTGCCCTGGGAGCTGGGCCTGGCAGAGACGCAGCAAACGCTCATGCGCAACCGGCTGCGCGACCGGATCGTGGTGCAGGTCGACGGGCAGCTCAAAACGGGGCGCGACGTCCTGATCGGGGCGCTGCTCGGCGCCGAGGAGTACGGGTTTGCGACCGCGCCTCTGGTGGTAAGTGGCTGCATCATGATCCGCGTCTGCCACCTCGACACCTGCCCCGTCGGGATTGCCACCCAGAACCCGGAGCTCCGCAAGCGCTTCAGCGGCCGGCCCGAGTTCGTGGTCAACTTCTTCGAATACATCGCCGAGGAAGTCCGCGAGCTTCTCGGGGCCCTGGGTTTCAGGTCCCTGGACGAGATCATCGGCCACCCGGAGCTCATCGACATCACCAGCGCGCTGGGGCACTGGAAGGCCCAGGGGCTCGATCTCACCCCGATCCTGGCTACTCCGGAAGCTGATCCGGACGCGGCCCGCCATTGTGTCCGGGCCCAGGACCACGGTCTGGACCGGGCTCTCGACCGTACCCTGATCGAGGCCTGTCGGCCTGCCCTCGACGACGCCGTGCCGGTACAGATTTCCATGCCCGTCCGCAACGGCAACCGGACGGTCGGAACCCTGCTCGGGGCGGAGGTGACTCGCCGGTACGGAGGAGAGGGGCTTCCCGATGGCACTATCGAGATTTCCTTCACCGGGTCGGCCGGGCAGAGCTTCGGGGCCTTCCTGCCCCGCGGCATCACTCTGCGATTGGAAGGCGATGCCAACGACTACCTGGGGAAAGGCCTGTCCGGGGGTCGTTTGATCGTCCGTCCGTCCCTGGCGGCGCCGGCTGGTTTTCTGGCCGAGGAACAGATCATCGCCGGCAATGTGATCCTGTATGGCGCGACTGGCGGCGAAGCGTTCATCCGTGGCGTCGTGGGCGAACGGTTCGCGGTGCGCAACTCCGGCGCCGTGGCCGTCGTCGAGGGCGTCGGGGATCATGGCTGCGAGTACATGACCGGGGGGCGGGTCGTCGTGCTCGGCTCGACCGGGCGCAACTTCGGTGCCGGGATGTCAGGCGGGATCGCGTTCGTGTGGGATCCGGTCGGGTCGTTCCCGGCGCTGCTCAACCCCGAGATGGTCGATCTCGAGGAATGCGACGACGAGGACGTGGCCTGGCTCGAGCAGGTCCTGATCCGGCACCAGGCCGAGACCGGGTCGGAGGTGGCGGCCCGCGTGCTCTCGAGCTGGGCCCGGTCCGCCTACCGCTTCAGCAAGGTCATGCCACGCGACTACAAGCGGGTTGTCGAGGCCATGCGGGCCGCGGACGCGGCCGGGGTGGCGGCCGATCAGGCCATCATGGCGACCGCCCATGGGTAGGCCGACCGGTTTCATGGAGGCGACCCGTGGCTAGGCCGACCGGTTTCATGGAGGCGACCCGTGGCTAGGCCGACCGGTTTCATGGAGGCGACCCGTGGGTAAGCCGACCGGTTTCATGGAGGCGGGTCGGGAGCTTCCGCCCCGCCGATCGGTGCCGGTGCGGTTGCGGGACTGGAAGGAGGTCTACGAGCCGTTCCCTGCCGATCGGCTCCAGACCCAGGCCAGCCGGTGCATGGACTGCGGCATCCCGTTCTGCAACGACGGCTGCCCCCTGGGCAACCTGATCCCCGACTGGAACGACCTGGTCTACCGGGACCAGTGGCGGGCCGCCATCGAACGGCTGCACGCCACCAACAACTTCCCGGAATTCACCGGCCGGCTCTGCCCGGCGCCCTGTGAGTCGGCCTGCGTGCTCGGCATCAACTCCGATCCGGTCACGATCAAGCAGATCGAGGTGTCGATCATCGACCGGGCCTGGGACGAAGGCTGGGTGATGCCGGTCCGCCCGTCCGCTCGTTCGGGGCGGCGGGTGGCGGTGATCGGCTCGGGACCGGCCGGGCTGGCCGCGGCCCAGCAGCTGACCCGGGCCGGGCATGCCGTCACCGTGTACGAGCGGGAGGATCAGCCCGGCGGGCTGCTGCGTTACGGGATTCCCGAGTTCAAGATGGAGAAGCGGTTCCTCGACCGCCGGCTGGAGCAGATGCGGGCCGAAGGCACGCAGTTCGTGTGCGGGGTGAGGGTGGGCGCAGACGCGGGGGCGGAGGCGGGGGCGGAGGCGGAGGCGGGCCCGGATGACGGGCGCCCCGGGTCGGCCGGGCCGAGCGGCGTGACCGCCACACCGGGCCGGACCGGAGCCGCGGCCGCCCCGACCAGCAACGGGGCGGCGGACACCAACGGGGCTGTGGGTCACCGGACCGCGTCGGCGGCCGACATTCGGGCCGGGCACGACGCCGTGGTTCTGGCCGTCGGCGCCACCGTGGCCCGCGACCTGCCCGTACCGGGTCGGAAGCTGGCCGGGATCCACCAGGCCATGGACTTCCTGCCGCTGGCCAACCGGGCGGTCCGGGCGGCCGACCCGGTATCGGCCACCCCCATCAGCGCCGCGGGGAAGCGGGTGGTGATCATCGGCGGCGGCGACACCGGCGCCGACTGCCTCGGTACGGTCCACCGCCAGGGGGCGATATCGGTCCACCAGTTCGAGATCATGCCCCGCCCACCCGACACCCGGGATCCGTCGACACCGTGGCCCACCTGGCCCCTGATGTTCCGGACATCGTCAGCCCACGAAGAGGGCGGCGAGCGGGTGTTCGCGGTCAACACCCTGGAGTTCACCGGCGATGAGACCGGCCATGTCCGCAACCTCCGCGCCTGCGAGGTGGCCATGACGATGGACCAGGGACGGCCCCGGTTCGATCCGGTCGAGGGCAGTGAGTTCGACCTCCCCTGCGACCTGGTCCTTTTGGCCCTGGGCTTCTCCGGGCCGGAACCAGCTCTGGCCGAAGCGTTCGGGGTGTCGCTGGGGCCGCGGGGGACGATCGCCCGGTCGACGGCCTACGAGACGGATCGGCCCGGGGTCTTCGTCTGCGGCGATGCCGGCCGGGGTCAGAGCCTGATCGTGTGGGCCATCGCCGAGGGGCGTTCAGCGGCCGCCGCGGTTGACCGCCACCTCTGCGGCGAGACCCTGTTGCCGGCGCCCCTGCCGAACGCCTGAACCGCACCGGCCCGCCGCCTCGAGGAATCGGGTGCGAGCCAGGGTCGGCGCCCGGGGGATCGAGCCGGCGCCCGCTGGCGGGGGTGCCCGATTGTGGGGAGTTGTGGTCCGTATAGGGCCTACTGCTGCACACAATCGAGAATTCCGCACCCCAGCGGGCCGCCTGCGAACTTGACGCCGGAACTCGCCACCCCGTTTGAGCCTGCGACGGGCTGTTTCGGTTGTCGAGTTTCCGGCGTCGAGTTTCTGGCCGGCCCACTAGCCGCCGGCCGCGGAGACGACCGAGGTTGGCCGCGGTGCGGCGCTACCTTGGATGGCGTGGCGCGAGATGACGACTGGCCCGAATCCGGCGGCGAGGGGGTCGAGCCCGGGGATCACTACGACGACCTCAATGGCGCCGGCCTCGACGACGATGACGCGGACCGTGACCAGCTGACCGACCTCAGCGCCGCCGCCGAGGACGACTCTGAGCAGACCGCCGCGACCGACGAGCCAGGTACCCCGCCCGAATCCGCCCTCCCCCCCAAGGTGGAGGCGTGGCGCAAGCGCAGCGCCACCGGGGCGGTGCTGACCGGCATCGCGTTCGGCCTCCAGCAGGTTTTTGGAAAGGAGCGCGAGGAGCCCGCCATCATCATGACCACCTCGGGCGATCCCCCCCGCGACCTTCCGGTAGAGGCCGAGGTGGAGCACGGCCGGCCCCGGCGCAGCGTGGTGAACATCCGTCCCTGGCTGCTCGAGAACCAGGGCGGCCCCGGGCCCGAGGCCGGGCCGGCCCCCGCCGGCGGGACCCATCCGGCCGACGAGGGCGACGATGATCCCCCCTCGGCCGGTTCCCCACCCGGGGACGGTTGACGTGATCGGTCGAAGGTCGCCCGGCGGCAACGGCGAGCTGCCGGACGAGGGCGGGCCCGACGGCGCTGACCTGACCGACGATCAGGCGCCGCCGCCGCGAAGCTGGCTGCCGGGCTGGCTTCGACCCGCGGGCGGGACGGCGGCGGACGGCGTCGGTGCAAACTCGCCGGCAGACGAAGACGATCTGTCGCGAAAGCCGACCGACATGCGGAACCCGGAGCCTCTTTACGGCTACGTGGTGGCCCTGGAGCTGATCGTCATATCGATCCTCAACCTGACCGTGACCCACGGCAAGGGCGCGCCCACCCATCCGAGCACCACCTGGGCTGTGGTCGGGTTGCTCGCCTCAATCGCCCTGGTCGGTATCATACGAACTCACCACCGCCTCATCGTCGCCTTCTCGGCCGTGATTGCGGCCTTCTTCGTCACGCTGCCCCGGGTGCCAGATTCGCTGACGGTGATCCATTTGCTGGCGCTCGTCATTCCGGTCATCTACGCCTTCTACCTGAGCCAGCGCCAGCGCAAGGCGGCAGCCGCCCGGCTGAAAGCCGGCCGGACGCGTGCTGCCAGCGAGCCCAAGGGCGATCCGGGGCGCCGGCGGGGCCGCCGGGATAAGGCGACCGCGAGCGGCCCCCAGCCCAACCGCAGGTATACCCCCCCGAAAGCCAAGCGGGCCCGCCGCTGAGCGCGGCGATGGGGCCGCCCACCGCGAGCAGGGCCGGTGACCGCCGCTGAGCGCCGGTGGGCCGCGGACCGCCAACAGGAGCCTGACCGCGCCCGGATGAGATGCGACCCTGCCGGCCCGCCGTCGGCCCCCGGTAACCAACGCCGGGACGAAACCCGGGACCCAGGGTCGGACGAGGCCTCGCTCAGGCGCCGGCCGGCCCGGTCAGACCTGAGGGCAGCAGCGCCGAGCGCAAGAACGCCAGCAGCTCGGCCCGCCGGCGCACCAGGGAGCGGGTGCTGGGCTCGATCCCGAGGGCCCGGACCACCTCCACCTCGGTGGCCACCCCGATGACGGTGGAATAGGTGGCGAGCAGCAACAGGCGGGCGTCCTGACGGCGAAACTCCCCGGCAGCCATACCCTCCCCCAGGAACTTGGTCGCCCGCTCGATGAACGGACCGAGCATCTCCCGAAAGCGTGTCGCCGACGGCGGTCCCAACCTGCTGACCTCCCGGAGCAGACCGAGCAACTCGGGCCGCCGGCCGGCGAGGCGGAAGACAGAACGGACCACCGCGTCGATCCGCGACCATCCCTCTCCGGAGCGCGAGATGGCCTGCTCGAGGACCGCGATCAGCTCTGCCCCAGCCTCGTCGATGACCGCGTCCAGCAGGGCTTCCTTGGACAAGAAGTGGTACAGGATGGTCTGTTTGCGCACTCCGAGCGAGGCCGCCAGGCTGTCGAGTGAGGTGGCCTCGTAGCCCCGGGTGCCGAACGCCGACAGGGCGGCGTCCACGATTCGATCCCTGGTGCTGATGACGGTCACCTACGCCCCTCCCCCGCACCTGAGGCACCCGACCTCGACAGCCGGGGCCGCGCCCCGGCCCGGTTGTGCCCTGTAAACGTTGCCCTGGCCACTTACCAGATGGTAGACAATCACAATGCTCCGTGAGGCCCTCCGCGGCCGGCGCATCGCCATCACCGGTGCCACCGGGTTTCTGGGCACCGCCCTCACTGAGCGCCTGCTGCGGACCGTCCCCGACTGCGAGGTGGCGCTGCTGATCCGGCCCGGGCGCCGCGGCGCCGTCGACCGGGTGCGCCGCGAAGTCCTGAAGAACAACTGCTTCGACCGGCTCCGCGCCGACCTCGGCGACCGCTTCACGGCCGAGATGGACCGCCGGGTCCTCGTCATGGCAGGGGACGTGGGCGTCGACGGCCTCGGCCTCGACCAGGCCGGCCGGGAGTTGCTGGCTTCCAGCCAGATCGTGATCCACTCGGCCGCCACCGTCAGCTTCGACTCGCCGCTGGACGCCGCCGTGGAGATCAACCTTCTCGGCCCGGTCCGGCTGGCCGCCACCCTCAACGAGCTCCACCCAGGCGGCGCCCTCCCTCATCTCATCGCCGTGTCGACCGCGTATGTGGCCGGCAGCCGCCGGGGCCGGGCCCCGGAGGCCACCCTTTCGGAGACGCCATGGTCGACCGAGGTGGCGTGGCGGCCCGAGGTCGAGGCGGCCCGCCGGGTTCGCGCCGACGCCGACGCGGCCAGCCGGGACCCCAAGATGCTGGCCCGGTTTCAGCGCCAGGCCCGCCACGAGCTGGGGGCGGCCGGCACTCCCCTGCTGGCTGCCAGATCCGAACGCCTCCGTGAGGACTGGATCAAGGACCGCCTGGTCACGGTCGGCAAGGCCAGAGCCCAGGCCCTGGGCTGGCCCGATGCCTACGCCTACACCAAGTCGCTGGGCGAGCGGGCTCTGCTCGAAACCCGGGGTCAGCTCCCGGTCACGATCGTGCGGCCATCCATCATCGAATCGGCGCTGGCCGAGCCCGAGCCGGGCTGGATCCGCGGCTTCCGGATGGCAGATCCAGTGATCATCTCGTACGCCAAGGGCCTGCTCAAGCAGTTCCCCGGCATTCCTGAAGGCATTATCGACGTGATCCCCGTCGACCTGGTGGTGGCCGCCATCATGGCCGTCGCGGCCCGGGGCCCGCGGCCGGAGCCCGACGTCTTCCAGGCCGCGTCGGGGGCCCGCAACCCGCTGCGCTACCAGCACCTGGTCGACCTGGTTCAGGCCTGGTTCCTCGAGCATCCCCTGGCGGACAGCCAGGACCAGCCGATCCCGGTGGCCGAATGGTCGTTCCCGGGTCGGAACCGGGTGCAACGGCAGCTGCGGCAGGCCACCCGGGTGCTGGGCACGGCGGAGCGGGTACTCCAGTCGCTCCCACTGCGGGGCCGCCAGGCGGAGTTGAGCGCCCGCCTCGAGGAGCGCCGTGACGAAGCTGAGCGGGCGATGTCGTACGTCGAGCTGTACGGCGCCTACGCCGAAACCGAAGCGGTGTTCTCGGTGGACAGATTGCTCGATCTTTTCTCCTCCCTGACTGCGGACGACCAGCGGAACTTCTGTTTCGATCCCGCCGTCATCGACTGGACCCACTTCTGCCACGACGTCTACCTGCCGTCGGTCGTCTCGCACGCCCGGGTTCGGCTGGCGACGCCGGGTGCCGGGCGGGCGACGCGGCCGACCGGGCTGAGCAGGGACGAGCGGGGCCGGCGGGCCGTCCTCGCCCCTGAGCGTCGGCTGGCGGTGTTCGACCTGGAGAACACGCTCATCGCCTCCAACGTGGTCGATTCCTATGCCTGGCTGGCGACCCGCCACATCAGCGACGCAGAGCGGGCCCGCTTTGTCGTGCACACGGTGCGCGAGGCTCCCCGCCTCCTCGCCCTCGACCGAACCGATCGGGGGGACTTCCTGCGTTACTTCTACCGGCGCTATGAGGGGGCGCCCGTCGAGCAGCTGCAGCGCGATACGTGGGAGCTCTTCAGCGATCTGGTGCTCACCAAGGCGTTCCCGGCCGGCATCCGGAGGGTCCGCGAGCACCAGGCCCGGGGCCACAAGACCCTGCTGATCACGGGCGCTCTCGACGTAGTGATCGAGCCCTTGCGACCGCTCTTCGACGAGGTGATCTGCGCCCAGCTGGGGACAAAGAACGGCCGTTACACCGGCGAGCTCCTCGAGGCCCCTCCGACCGGCGAGGCCCGGGCTTTGATCATGGCCGACTTTGCCGCCGCCCACCGCATCGACCTGGAGCAGAGCGTGGCGTACGCGGACTCGGCCAGCGATTTACCCATGCTGGAAGCGGCCGGCCATCCCGTCGCCGTCAACCCGGAAACCAAGCTGGCGGCCATCGCCCGCAAGCGCGGCTGGCACGTCGAGCATTGGCCCCGCGCTCCCGAGGGGCCGCGGCCCCTCCTGCCGATGGGACCCCGGCCGACGGAGCCGGCCCGGAGGGTGCGCTCATGAAGGCCCTGCAGATCGAGCGATCTGCCGTTCGCTTTGCGGCCGCCCGGGTAGCGTCGGGATGGAAGCCCGGGAGTGGTGGGAAGGCCGGGCCCCTCCGGCTGGTCGACGTCGATCCGCCCGAGCCGCCTGGAGCCCGATGGCAGACCCTTCGCCCCCGATTGGCGGGGATTTGCGGTAGCGACCTGGCGACGGTGGACGGCCGATCATCGAGATGGTTCGAGCCGATCGTCAGCTTTCCGTTTGTGCCGGGGCACGAAGTGGTGGCCGATGCCGAGGACGGCCGGAGGGTCGTCGTGGAAGCAGTGCTCCACTGCCGGGTGCGGGGTATCCATCCGCCGTGCCTGCCCTGTTCCAACGGGCGGACCAATCACTGTGAACGACTGGTCGCCGGCCACCTCAAGCCGGGGCTGCAGACGGGATTTTGCGCGGACACCGGCGGAGGCTGGTCGCTGGCCCTGGTCGCCCACGAGCTCCAGCTGCACGAGGTCCCGGCGGCGTGGAGCGATGAGGCCGCCGTGATGATCGAGCCCACGGCTTGCGCCGTGCACGGCGCCCTGGCCGCTCCGCCGGCACCTGGTGGGTCCGGAGCAGGCCAGCTCGGCGTGGTGATTGGAGCCGGCACCGTGGGCCTGGCCACCGTGGCGGCGATCCGCCACCTCCGCCCCGACGTGGTGTCGTTGGTGGCCGTCGCCAAGCACCCCGAGCAACGCCGTCTGGCCCGGGCCCTGGGCGCCACCGCCGTCGTCGAGCCCGACGAGCTGCGGCGGGCCGTCCGCCGCTCCAGCGGGTCGTGGATCCTGGACACCGGCCAGCTCACCGGGGGCGCCTCGGTGGTCTGGGACTGCGTCGGGAGCCCGGCCTCGATCGAAGCGGCCCTGGCGGTGGTTGCGCCGGGGGGCACCGTTGTCCTCCTGGGAATGCCCGGCCACGTCGGCCTGGATCTCACCGGCTTGTGGCAGCGCGAGATCAGCTTGACCGGGGCCTACGCCTACGGGCCCGAACCGGCGGCCGGCGGCCGGCACAGCTTCGATCTGGCCATGGACGTCATCGAGGCCGCCGGGCTGGAACAACTCGTCAGCGCCACATATCCCCTGGATCGGTACGCCGACGCCATCGATCACGCCGCCGGTGCCGGCCGCCGCGGGGCCGTCAAAGTGGCGTTCGACCTGCGCCGCGAGAAGCGAAGATAGGAAGCCACAGCTGTCATGTCCCGCCCCGGATTCGTCCTTGCCGTCGACCGCTCCACGCCGCCCATCCTGACCTGGCACGGCGAAGGGTTCCGTCTCGAACGCCTTCCCCCGGGCCGATCGAGGGTCGTCTACGCCCCCGAGCCCCTCGACCCGCTCGACGACCCCGACGACGCCATCCGCCAGGCGCTCCTCCTCCCGCTCGGCGACCGTGCCCCGCTGCCCGAACTGCTCTTCCCCGGCATGCGGCTCACCATCGCCTTCGACGACATCTCGCTGCCCCTTCCGCCCATGCATCGCCCCGACAACCGCCAGCGGGTCATCGAAGCCGTGCTCGACATGGCCGCCTCGGCCGGGGTCGACGACGTGGTGCTCATCTGCGCCCTCGCACTGCACCGCCGTATGACCGAAGCCGAGTTGCGCCACGCCGTCGGCGACCGGGTGTACGACGCCTTCGCCCCGCATGGCCTGCTGCTCCAGCACGACGCCGAGGATCCCGACGGCATGACCTTCATCGGCGAGACCGATCAGGGCGAGGAAGTCGAGATCAATCGGCGGGCCGCCGAATCCGACCTGCTCGTCTATGTCAACATCAACCTGGTGGCGATGGACGGGGGCCACAAGAGCGTGGCGACCGGTCTGGCGAGCTACCGCAGCTTGCGCCACCACCACAACGTCGCCACCATGCGCCACTCCCGGTCCTTCATGGACCAGGAGCGTTCCGAGTTGCACTCGTCCAACTGGCGCATGGGTCGGCTCATCGCGGCCAGCGGCATCAAGGTCTTCCAGATCGAGACCACGCTCAACAACGACACTTTCCCGGAGCAGATGGCCTTTCTGCAGCGGCGCGAGTGGGAATGGTCGGCCCGGGACCGCGCCACCTATCTGGCCACCACCAAGAGTCTGTGGCTGGTGCCCCCCCGGCTGGGCCGGTCCATCTTCCAGACCATCAAAGCTCCTCACACCATGACGGGCGTGCACGCCGGCGAGGTCGAGGCCGTGCACGCCGCCACCACGGCCATGATCTACCGCCAGCAACTGGTCGACGTCGAAGGCCAAACCGATGTCGTTGTCTTCGGACTCCCCCACCTGTGTCCCTACAACGTCAACTCCATCATGAACCCGATCCTGGTGATGTGCATGGGCCTGGGCTACTTGTTCAACCTGTACCGGGGGCAGCCGCTGGCGCGCCAGGGCGGCGTGGCCATCCTTTCCCATCCCACCCCCTGGGCGTTCCACCCGGTGCACCACCCCTCGTATATCGATTTCTTCGAGGAGGTGCTGTCGGCCACGACTGATCCCGTCGAGATCGAGAAGACCTATGAGGAGCGCTTTGCCACGGACGAGTGGTACCGGCATCTGTACCGCACCAGCCACGCCTACCACGGCGTCCACCCCTTCTACATGTGGTACTGGGGTGCCCATGCGCTCGAGCACCTCGGCCGGGTCATCGTCGTCGGCGGCGACACTCGGGCCGTGCGGCGCCTGGGTTTCTCCCCCGCGTCCACGCTCACCGACGCCCTGGAAATGGCCACCGACACGGTCGGACGCGACCCATCAATCACCCATCTCCACTGCCCGCCCATCCTGATGGCGGACGTCCACTGACCGGCCCGGACATGTTTGGCGACGGCGTGATATCGAGATCCCCGGCCAACTCCACCCTTCGTTTCGGGGAGCGCCGGTGACCATCGAGCTTTCCGGCGGCATTCCCCCTCGCCGTCGCCTGCCGGTAAATGCTTCGTCGCTCCATCCCGCCTCCGTGCGCCACCGGTTGCGAACCTGGCGGCCGGCCCAGGCCTTCCCGCTGGCCGCCCCGCCGTGGCCAGGAAGCATCCCCCGTCCACCCGTGGAACGGGATCTGGGGATGGGCTACGACACGGAGTGGGCCCGCCGTTACCCGGCTCGCTTCGGTCGGGTGCTGGTGTCCGAGTTCCTGGCCCGGCCCGTCGTCCAGCTGCTGGCGGCGCCCCGGGTGGATGGATTGGACCGCATCGCTCACCTGGAGGAGCCGGTCATTTTCGCGGCCAACCACGCCAGCCATCTGGACGCGCCGCTGCTCCTGTCGGTCATCCCGGAACGATGGCGCCACCACATGTTCGTGGCGGGCGCGGCCGACTACTTCTTCGACACCCGGGTCAAGGCCATCAGCTTCGCCTTTCTCATCAACGCCGTGCCGATCGAGCGGCAGCGGGTGAGCCGGGATTCTGCCAACCGGGTCGCGGCCCTCCTGGCGGAGGGCTGGAGCCTGCTTATTTTCCCCGAGGGGGGTCGCAGCCCCGACGGATGGGCCCAGCCGCACCGGCCCGGCACGGCCTGGCTCGGGGTCCGCACCGGCAGGCCCATCGTGCCGGTCCACGTCGAGGGGACCCGGCAGATCCTGCCCAAAGGCTCGACCCGGCTCCGACCCGGGACCACCCATATCAGCTTCGGGCATCCCCTCCGGCCCGAGGTCGGCGGCGATGCCCGGCAACTGGCCGCAGACCTGGAGCGGGCGGTGGCAGCGCTGGCCGACGAGCAGACCACCGACTGGTGGACCGCGAGAAGGCGGGCGGCGGCCCGCACCACTCCGGCGCTGACTGGCCCGGAGGCAGGCGCCTGGCGGCGGACGTGGGCCCTGGGCGGGCCTCCTCGCACCGCCAGCCGGCCCCGCCGCGGGCGGGGCCGCGGCGGGGCCAGCTGGTCCGGATAAGGCGCCCCCATCAGCCGTCCGGCCCCGGGTCCGGGTCCGGAAAGGCAAATTGGCCGGCTGTTGGGATCCGGTTGGACGTCCCGTGTATCTAACACTTCATGATGATCCGGTGTCCGCAGTTCTGTAAGGGCGGTTGATATGAGTACCATGGCTGAAACGGTGGTCGGCGTGGCCCACCTGAGCGTCGAGGAGCGGGCGGCCTTCATTGCGCTCGTCCGTCAGCTGGAGCACGAGCTGTTCCCGGAGAGTTCGGGCCCTCAGGTCGGCCCCGAGTTGACCAACCTGGCTGCGGTCGAGCACCTCAACGAGCTCCGCGCCAGGCTGGGGTGGCTGCAGGTCGACGCGGCCGGCCGCTGGCGCTGGCCTGTGTAGCGCCCCCCCGGTTTCTGCCCGTCACGCGGCGGGCTTTTTCGTCTCCCGGCGAGTCTGTAGCTCGAGGTGCGCCCACCAGGTGTCGACCGCGCCTATGGCGAAGATGGCCAGATACTGGATCAGCGAGGCGAAGGCGGAGTCGATCCCGTTGCCGAAGTTGGTGAGCTCGACCAGGACGCCGACCAGCGCCGACCCCATGACGGCCAGTCCGGCCAGGAACAAGCCCCCCCGTACCAGGTCGGTCAGGCGAGACCTTCGATCCTGTTCGGCTTCCAGCCGGCGCCCGAAGGCGAACAACGCCAGGGCCAGCAGTACCGCCAGGGCCCAGGCCAGGGTCCCGGGGGCGAAGAACTGGAGGATGCGATCCCGGGCCGTGTAACCCGGGAGATGCCGGAACGACAGGAGAATGCCGGCGAACCACCCGATACCAAAGGCCAGCAAGGTCGCCGCCGACCCGAGCACCCAGGGGGAGTGTGAGCGCAGCTCGGTCGTAGCCGCCTTGACTGCCGACGTCCCGGCAGCCGAGAAGGACCGGTGCGGTGAATGGGTCCCCTCGCCGGCGGGCGTGTCGGCGCCGGCCGGCGTCGACGACGATGGAGCCGGGGACGACTCCTGAGCACCGGACGCCTGGTCAGCAACTGACCGGGTGTCGGCCGCGGCCATCGCGGCGGTGAGCGGCACGGTGGCCTCGGCGGCCGCTGGTGCCTCCGGCTCCGGCTGTGATGCCGGCGGGGGGGCGGGCGTCGAGGGGGGCGGCTGCGGGCTGACGAGCGATGACGGCTCGGCGACAGGCGAGGGCGGCTCGGCGACAGGCGATGACGGCTCGGCGAAAGGCGAGGGCGGCTCGGGCACCGGCGGTGACTCCGGCATCGCCCTGGAGCCGGCGACCGCGGCCAGGTCCGGGGACACCGATGGCCCCGGGGTCGTTCGAGGTTCGACAGCTGGCGGCTCGGCCGCGGCCGGGCTGGGCGGGATGGCCGGCTGGACGGCCGTGGGGGCAACCGGGGGCTCGAAAGCTTCGGGTGGCGGCGCCGCCGGCGGGCCGGGCGCCTCAGCGGCCGGCGGGGGTGGTGCGGCCGGCGGGGCGGGGGCGGTCGACGGGCCCGGGGCGGCGCCGGCCGCGGCATCCGGTGCCGGAGCCGGCGGGGGCGGCGGCGGGACGGTGGGCAGGCGCCGAGTGTCCGGGCTCGCCGCGCCGGGCCCGGACACAGGCGGCGCCGCTTCGGGGGGCTGCGAGCCGAGCGGGGGCGGCGGGGGCGGCGGCGTGGTGATCAGCCAGGGTTGGCCGGGTGTCGCCTTCGGGTCGTCGGATCTTTCTTCCTCGGTCATGGTGCCATCGGCTCGTCGACCCTCACCGCCTGCCCGGGCGGCACCGTTCGAGCCAGCTCCTCGGCGGTTGGAATGCGCCGCAAGTGCGCTTCGGGCGGCAACTGAGCCGTGATGGCAGCCATGATGGTCTCCGTATCAGCCTGAAAGTTCTCCCCGGTGAGTCCCTGGACGGGTGGACCAACGCGGACGCGGACGGTCGGCGGATGCAACACCTTCGTCACCAGGGGCAGCCGCGATGACCGCGGCCACACCAGCTCGGTGCCCCAGACGCCAAGCGGGATCACCGGCGCTCCGGTGGCGGCAGCCAGGCGGGCCACGCCGGACTTGCCACGCAAGCGGGGATCAAAGAAGGCTTCACCTCGAGGGATCGTCCCCTGCGGAGCGATAATCAAAACCTCGCCATTCCGCAGCGCCTCTTCAGCCGCGTCGTAAGCCGCCCGGCCAGAGCGTTTCCTGTCGACGCAAATCGCCCCTGACGCCCGCACCACCGAGCCGATCAGCGGAGCGTCGAACATCTCCTTTTTTGCCAACCCCCTCGGGTTGCGACCAGCCTCAAACACCGCCAACCCGTACGCGGTGACATCGAAATAACTGCGGTGATTGGCGGCCACAATGGCGGCGCCCCGCCGCGGGATGTGCTCCGTGCCGGCGATATCAAAGCGAGCAAAGGGGTACGCATTACGCTGCGACAGCAGTCGCAGCACATCCATCGGCTCGGCGCCAAGAAACTTCGGCACTCCAGGCGGGACGTCCAGGTTGACCACGGGCCATCGCCACAGGGCGGCAGCGACTTGCAGGCGCAGGTCGGGGTTCACTGCCGTGGCGTGGCCGACCGCGGCCAGAAGGGGAATGTCGTAGACGCTGTCGGAGTAGGCCCAGCTCTGGCCCAGGTCGACACCTTCCGTCTCGCCCATTGGCGCACCGCGTCCAGCTTGCCGACCGACCAGATGAAGTGGCCCTCGATACCGCCCCGATACCGTTCGACACCGTCCCTATCCACTGCGCTCGACCACCGGGTAGCGATGACGGCATCGAATCCGAGCCGTCGGGCCAGGGGCTCGATCAGGTCGTAGGGCGTGGTGGTGGCAAGGACCAGCACCCGCCCGGCCAGGCGGTGGGAGTCGAGCAGCGCCGGCACATAGGGAAGGATCAACTTCTCGAGCTGGTCAGCCGCAGCCTCGGCGGCCTTGCCCACATCGCCAACAGACCAGCCTTTTGCGGCCAGGGCGGACGCCCGGGCCGTCGCCATGGACGGCAGGGTCTCGCCGAAGACGTCGTAAAACTGCATTACCAGCCCCTGCCCGGGCACCACGGCTCGGCGGGCCAGTCCGTATTCGAACAGGGCCTGGTTGAGCGCCGGCGTGCTCGAGCCGCGCAAGAGCGTCCGATCGAGGTCGAAGAACGCCGCAGCGCCGGCCATACCCCCGGACGCTACCCCTTTCCTGCGGGCCTCATCCCGATCGGACCGGACCGAGAGCCGCCCTCCTTCAGCGGATCTGTCGAACCGTTTCAGCACATCTGTGGTATCTGTAGAGAGGATGGACTTCCGGCAGCTGCAGGCGCTCATCGCCATCGCCGACCACGGCAGTTTCTCGGCCGCCGCCACCGCCCTGCACACCGTCCAGTCCAACGTCTCCAGCCACGTGGCCCGGCTCGAACGGGAGCTCGGGCGTCCAGCTCGTCGACCGCCACGGCGGCCAGCTGACCGAGGAAGGCCAGGCCGTCGTGGAGCGGGGCCGGCGGGTCGCGGCCGAGCTCGAGGCGGCCGTGGCCGACGTGGCGGCCCTGCGCCACGAGGTCGCCGGAACGGCCCGGATCGGCATGATCGGCACCACGGCCCGCTGGCTGGCCCCGCTCCTGCTCGACGGGATGGGCCGGGCCCATCCCAAGGTTCGCCTGGTGGTCGGCGACGGCACCTCGGCCACGCTTGAACCCCACCTGGCGTCCGGTTCGCTCGACGCCGCCATCGTCAACCTGCCCCAGAGCAGCCCGGACCTCGTCGAACGCCCGCTCTTCGACGAGGACCTGGTGCTGGTCGTCCCGAGCGACCACGCCTTCGCGGACCGGCGTCAGATCCCGCTCCGGCGATCTGGACGGCTTCGAGCTGCTCCTGCCTGCCCCCGGGACCACCTTCCGGGACGAGATCGACGAAGCCTGCCGGGCGGTCGGCATCGCCCTGCAAGCCCCGGGCCGAGCTCGACGGGGTCCGCCTGATCGCCTCGCTCACCCTGCAGGGGTACGGGCCGGCCATCCTGCCCGCCACCGGGGCCGTCGAGGCCCTGAGGGGCTTCACCCGGGTCAGCGTGTCGGATCTCCCCCGCCGCCGGGTCGGCGTGGTGCTGCGCCGGCGGGGCCGGCCCAGCGCCCCGGCCCGGGCCATGCTGGAAACCCTCGACGCCATGGTGGCCGCCAACCTGGACCCGAGCGCGGCCTGCACGCCCCGCGGCCGACTTCCTGGTGACATCCGGATCTTGGTGACAGGGCGACACCGGTTCGTAAACGGCCATGAATCCCGAACGGCCCAGTAAGGGGGCCACCGGCCTGAGCCAACCCGCCGCTAGCTCCCGCGCTCACGCAGCTGCCGCAGCACGTACAACAGGATCCCACCGTGGCGGAAGTACTCCTCCTCCTTGGGCGTGTCGATGCGCAGGACCACCGAAAAGGCCCGCCCGTCGGCGGTCACCTCAGCGCGTCCGGGCAGCGGCGCCCCGTCGGCCAGCCCCTCCAGGCCGGTGATGTCGAAGACCTCCTCACCGGTCAGCCCCAGCGACGCGGCGGTATCGCCGTCCTGGAACTGCAGCGGCAAGCATGCCCATGCCGACCAGGTTGGACCGGTGGATGCGCTCGAAGCTCTCCGCCAGCACGGCCCGCACCCCGAGGAGCGCGGTCCCCTTGGCCGCCCAGTCGCGCGACGAGCCCGACCCGTACTCCTTGCCGGCGAGGATCACCAGCGGCACCCCGTCGGCTTGATAGCGCTCGGCGGCGTCGTAGATCGACATCTGCTCCCCGTCGGGCAGGTGGCGGGTTACGCCCCCCTCGGTGCCGGGGGCCAGCTGGTTGCGGAGGCGGATGTTGGCGAAGGTGCCCCGGATCATCACCTCGTGATTGCCCTCGCCGGGCGCCGTACTGGTTGAAGTCGACCGGCTCCACCCCGCCGTCGATCAGCCAGCGCCCGGCCGGGCCGTCCCGGCGGATGTTGCCGGCCGGGGAGATGTGGTCGGTGGTGATGCTGTCGCCCAGCTTGGCCAGCACCCGGGCCCCCTGCACGTCCGCGAGAGGCTGCGGCGTCATGCTCATGCCCTCGAAATACGGTGGTTGACGCACGTAGGTGGACGAGGCGTCCCACTCGTAGGCTCGCCCCGGTCGGCACGTCCAGGTGCTGCCACCGGTCGTCGCCGTCGTACACCGAGTCGTAGGACGAGGTGAACATCTTCGACTCGACCGACACCCCGATCACCTCGGACACCTCGTCCGACGACGGCCAGATGTCCCGCAGATAGACAGGCTGGCCATCGGTCCCGGTGCCGAGCGGGTCGGTGACCAGATCGATGTCCATGGTGCCGGCCAGGGCGTAGGCGACTACCAGGGGCGGAGAAGCCAGGTAGTTCATGCGCACGTCGGGGCTGATGCGGCCCTCGAAGTTGCGATTGCCCGACAGCACCGACACCACGGCCAGGTCGCCGGCGGCGACGGCGTCGGAGATCGGCTCGAGCAGCGGACCACTGTTGCCGATGCAGGTGGTGCAGCCGAATCCGACCAGGTCGAAGCCCAGCTTCTCCAGGTACGGGGTCAGCCCGGCCCGCTCGTAGTAGTCCATGACCACCTTGGAGCCGGGCGCCAGTGACGTCTTGACCCAGGGCTTGGACGCCAGGCCCTTGTCGACGGCGTGGCGGGCGACCAGCCCGGCGGCGACCATGACGGAGGGGTTCGACGTGTTGGTGCACGAGGTGATGGCGGCGATGACGATGTGGCCGTGGTCGAGGTCGAAGCGGGTGCCTTCGTCCAGCGTGACCGGCGTGGGGTTGGTGGGCCGCGACCCGTCGGCCTCTTTTCCGAGGACCTTCGGCAGCGCCACCTGGAACGACTGGCGCGCCTCGTCCAGCCGCACCCGATCCTGCGGTCGGGCGGGACCGGCCAGCGACGGAACCACCGTCGACAGGTCGAGGGTCAGACGCTCCGAATAATCCGGCTCGTGCCCCGGATCGTGCCACAGCCCCTGTTCCCTGGCGTAGGCCTCCACCAGGGCGATGCGCTCGGCAGGCCGGCCGGTGAGCTCCAGGTAACGGAGGGTCTCGCTGTCGATCGGGAAGATGGCGCAGGTCGACCCGTACTCGGGGGACATGTTGCCGATGGTGGCCCGGTTGGCGAGCGGCACCGCCGACACGCCCTCCCCGTAGAACTCCACGAACTTGCCGACGACGCCGTGCTTGCGCAGCATTTCCGTCACCGTCAACACCAGGTCGGTGGCGGTCGACCCCTCCGGCAGGGTGCCGGTGAGCTGGAAGCCGACCACCCGGGGGATCAGCATCGAGACGGGCTGGCCCAGCATGGCCGCCTCGGCTTCGATGCCGCCGACGCCCCAGCCCAGAACGCCCAGTCCGTTGATCATGGTGGTGTGGGAGTCGGTGCCGAGCAGGGTGTCCGGGTAGGCCTGACCGTCGTCCGACGTGAACACCACCCGGGCCAGGTACTCGAGGTTGACCTGGTGGCAGATGCCGGTGTTGGGCGGGACCACCCGGAGGGTGTCGAAGGCGCCCTGGCCCCAGCGGAGGAATCGGTAGCGCTCCTCGTTGCGCTGGAACTCCAGCTCGGCGTTCTTCACGAAGGCGTCGGGCGTGCCGTACACGTCGGCGATGATGGAGTGGTCGATGACGAGCTCGGCGGGGATCAACGGGTTCACCGTGGCGGGATCGCCCCCGAGGGCGACCATGGCGTCCCGCATGGCGCCAAGGTCAACGACGGCCGGTACGCCGGTGAAGTCCTGCATGAGGATCCGGGCCGGAGCGAAGGCGATCTCGGTATCGGGTTCGGCGTTGGGGTCCCAGCTGGCCAGGGCTTCGATGTCCGCGGCGGTGACCGAGATGCCGTCCTCGTGGCGGAGCATGTTTTCGAGCAGCACCTTGAGCGAGTAGGGCAAGCGGCCGATATCCGGTACCCGGTCGAGCCGGAAGATCTCGTACGTGCGCCCGTCGACGGACAGGTCCGCTCGGGCCCCGAAGCTGTTGGTGCTGGTCGCCATGGCTTCCAGTCTGGCGCACCCTCGATCTTGAAGGAAAAAGGACCGTCTTCACTCTCTCTATTGCACCGGCTCTATTGCACCGGCTCTATTGCACCGGCTCTATTGCCCCGGCTCTTTTGCCCCGGCCCCTCTAACCGGGCACTGCTTTGCCACAGAGAACCCGAAAGGGCACGATTTGCAACCGAAAAGAGTGATGAGGGTGGCTTGACCGTCGTCCGCCGGCACGAGCAGCCGGCCGGGCACCCGGGCCGCCCGGCGCCTTCTGTAAGGAAAGAGTGGTGAGTGTTAGGCGGCGGGCCAGAGGTGACCGCCTCTTTCATCCGCCACCGTGCCCGCCCCGGGCACCCCGTCTCTGTTGCACCACCCCCTCTAACCGGGCACTTTTTGCAACAGCGAACGTCGAAAGGGCACGATTTGCAACAGGGAAGACTGAGGGAGCGGCTAGCGGGCGTCGCAGCCCTACCCGCCTCGCCCCCGACCCGGTCGCCGGTCCGGAGCGGGGGCTCGCGGCGTGGTTGCTAGCCTCAAAGGTTGACATGGAGGACTCCCGCCCGCTGGCCGTCAACCGGTATCGCGACACGCGGGGCGGATCCCTGCGAGCCGACGATGTGGGGCGGACGGTTCGTCTGGCGGGCTGGGTGGGGGCGAAACGCGACCACGGTGGTCTGCTGTTTCTCGACCTCGCGACGCCGGGGGGGTCGAACCGGGCGGGCTGGTGCAGCTGGTCGCCCACCCCGATCAGGCCGCCTTCGAGACCCTCACCCATTTGCGCCTCGAGAGCGTGATCAGCGTCACCGGCGAGGTGGTCGCCCGCCCACCAGAGACCGTCAACGCCAAGCTGGCCACCGGCGAGATCGAGGTGATCATCGGCCACGCCGAGGTGCTGTCAGCGGCCGACGTGCTGCCCTTCCCGGTCGAACGAGACAGCGACGTCGGCGAGGAAGCCCGGCTGCGGTACCGCTACCTGGATCTGCGGCGCGGGCCCCTGGCCGAACGGCTGGCCGCCCGGGCCCACCTGGCCCAGGTGGTCCGCAGCCACCTGGCGGGGCGAGGTTTCCTCGAGATCCAGACCCCGATCCTCACCGCCTCGTCCCCGGAGGGGGCGAGGGATTTTCTCGTGCCCAGCCGGCTGTACGCGGGCGAGTTCTACGCCCTCCCGCAGGCGCCCCAGCAGTTCAAGCAGCTGCTGATGGTCGGGGGGGTGGAGCGCTACTTCCAGATCGCCCCCTGCTTTCGGGATGAGGCGTCACGGGCGGACCGCAGCCCGGGTGAGTTCTACCAGATCGACCTCGAGATGGCCTTCGCCACCCAGGAGGACGTGTTCGTCGAGGTGGAGCTGATGATGGCGCGGATCGTCCGGGAGTGCTCGGCCAAACAGGCCCCGGCCGTCTTCCCCCGCCTCGGTTTCCGGGAGGCCATCGACCGCTACGGCACTGACAAGCCCGACCTTCGCTTCGGCCTGGAGATCGCCGACGTCACCGGCGAGCTGGGAGGTCGCACCGAGCTGCCGATGATGACCGGCGCCCCCGCCGCCGGCCACGTGATCCGGGCCCTGCGGGCGCCGGAGGCGGCGGGACGACCCCGGCGGTGGTTTGATGACTTCCAGGGTGGAGCGGGCCGGGCCCGGGTGGCGGGGGCGTACCTGCAGCTGGATCCCTCTGGCGAGGTGCGAGGGTCGCTGGCGAAGAAGCTCACCCCCGAGGAAGCGGCCGTGCTGGTGGCCTCGGTGGGCGCCGTCCCGGGCGACGCCGTGCTCGTGGCGGTGGGCGGGCGGCAGGGCGTGGCGGCCGTTCTTGGTGAGCAGCGCGGCGTCCTGGGTCGGGAGCTGGGCCTGGCCGATCCGGGCGTCCTGTCGTTCTGCTGGGTCGTCGACTTTCCGATGTTCGAGCGGGACGAGGAGACCGGGGCGTGGGGGTTCTCCCACAACCCGTTCTCGATGCCGCAGGGCGGGCTGGAGGCGCTGCAGACCCTGGACCCGGGTGAGGTGGTGGCCTACCAGTACGACCTGGTGTGCAACGGCGTGGAACTGTCATCAGGTGCCGTCCGCAACCACCTGCCCGAGGTCATGGAGACCGCGTTCGCCATCGCAGGCTACGGTCCCGAGCGGATCCGCCAGTCGTTTCCGGCCCTCTGGAACGCCTTCCATTACGGGCCGCCCCCGCACGCAGGTATCGCGCCCGGGTTCGATCGCATTCTCATGCTGCTGGAGGACCAGGCCAACCTGCGGGAGGTGATCGCCTTTCCGCTCAACCAGGGCGCCCGGGATCTGCTCATGGGCGCGCCCGGTCCGGCGACAGACAGCCAGCTGGCAGAGCTCCACCTGCGCGTGGTCCCCCCGCCGCCATCGAGCTAACGGCGCAGTCGGGCCCGAAGGCCCGGCATTCCCCTCTAGCCGGGGTTACGGATAAAAGGAAACCGGGCCCGGACCGGACCGGCGTCGCCCGCCGGCGCCGGGCCGGCGCCGGGCCGCGCCGGTTGTGCCTGCGCCGGTTGTGCCTGCGCCGGTTGTGCCTGCGCCGGTTGTGCCTGCGCCGGTTGTGCCTGCGCCGGTTGTGCCTGCGTACGCCTGTTGTGACTGTCACTGCCGCTTGCTACCGTGGCCGGCAGGGCCCGCGGGACGCCTGATCAACCGGCGTCGTTTGGGGTGTCGGCCCTACCCCCGTAACGAAGTGTTGACGGGAGGTAGGTGCCAATGGATGACGCGAAGGATTGGGGGGCCCTGGTGCGGCTCCTGGTGGAAGCGGCCGGCGACCGGGTGGCTGACCTGGGCCATCCCATCTGGGTGCGGGTCCTCGACCCGCCCGGCGCTGACAAAGCGGACGGCTTCGCGCTGGGATTCTGCGACGAGCCGGACGCCCTGATGGGCTGGGTCGCGACGTCCGACTGCCAGGCGGTCGGCATGATCGGCACGGGCCGGCTCCGACCCATCGCGGGCCCGCCCGCGGGGCTCGACTGCACCACCGTCGACCGGGTCCGCATGGCCTGCCTGCTGGCGCGGGATGGGACGGTCGCCTGGCAGATGGTGCAGCCGGACGGGACGCGGCCCAACGACCAACTCACCCACGTCCCTCCGTGCGAGGGTCGGTTGCTGGATTGCTTGCGACGGTGCTTCGGGCTGCCCACCCCGCCGCCGCCTGCCAGCCCGGCCCGGCTGCAGGTCGTCGCCTGGCTGGTCGCCGTTCTCGAACACGCCGAGGGGGCTGGACGCCCGCTCGGGTGGTCCGAAGTGTGTCGTCTGCATCCCCTGGCGCACGTCCTGGCCACCGAGCTCGGCAGCCGTCCAACCGACGTCATTCCCGACCTCATCCGCGTCGCCGGTTCCGCCTGGTCGTGGGAGCAGATCCGGGCCCAGGCCGAGCACGAGGGATTCCTGGACGGCCTCATAGATCCCGGGTTGGCGAGCTGGATGGACGACGGCATGTTCGCCAGATGGGTCCTCGGCGAGCTGCCCGCGGCAGACGAACTGTTCGCCGCCTTGCGTCCGCTGCTCACCCCGTCGGCCTCCCGCCGCCTGGCCCATGCCTTGCATGCCGCGGTCAGGACGGCCCCGACCCCGGCCCCGACCTGACCGGCCGGCCGGCCGGGCGGCCGAACTGACCCGGCTGGCCGGCCGGCCAGGCTGCCCGCCATCAACCTCGGCAACAACACCGTGACGTTCACCCAGGGCGTGCACACCACACGGTTCCGCGGTCTATGCCGTCTCGGGCTACGGCATGGCCCGCGGCCTGGCACCGTCGACGCGGCCCGGCTGCTGGTAGCAGCCGTGGCCAGGTGACCGGGCTGACGATTCGGAAGGGGCGAGTGGTAGAGGGCCCGTCCCTCCGCCCGGTAAGGGGTTCGCGGGAGCCCTGGTGCGCCTCTTTGTCAGTGATCGAGGTGTCGGCGCGTGCGGGCGACCAGCGCGGCGGCGTCGAACGAAGCCGCCTTCTTCCCGCTGGATCCCGCCCTGGCCGAGTGCTCGGCGCCTTTTGGTCAGCCCGGGGCGCAGAGAGAATCGAACCCCCGACCTGGGCGGGTCATGCCGTTTGGAGCCTCCCGGGCGCCGCGGAAACCCGAGCTGGACAAGGTATTTTTGCGAGACACGATGGCGCCCGGAAACCCTGGAAACTACCCGGTCTCGACGCAGTTTGTCTTACGGACAAACCAATTATGCGAGCACAAGTCCATTTCAGGTTTGCCACGGGTCGGCGCTCCTCATGGTGGGCCAGTCGGCATAGACCTGGTTGTACAGCTGGCGGGCCGACACACCTGGCCCGCAGACCGCGGCCGGCAGCATGTCCTGGGTTGCGGCAGTCATAGGCCAGTCCGAAAACAGGTCCTGTCCGTCTATGAAAAGGCCCTTGCTGTCGACGATGAGGTTGGGCGGAAAATTGAACCAGTCGGTGAAGCTGCTGGCATTGTTGTAGGTCAGTTCGATACGGGTGCCGTGCAGCCATTGGTCGATACCAGGATGGTCTTTGACGTACTGCTCGGTGCTGCCGACCAGGGCCGTGCTGCTGACCAGGGGGCGGCCACCATCGAGGGCCGTGACGCCGTGGGAGATCGCGCACTGAACCAGCAACGCCGGCGCAGTGCTGAAGCGGTCATTGCTTGCTTGCTGGCTTGCGCTCAGGCCATGCTGCGATCCGGACGAGCAGGCAGCAAGTGCCATGAGCACCAGCCCGGCGGCGGTCACGGCGGCGACCAGCCGGCCGGCGTGTAATCGGGTCCCACGGATCCTACCCACTTGTGTTCGCCCCGGAGCCCAGCCGCATGACGTGACGCAGGCGGGGGAAGGTCCAGATAACCTGTGCGTAGGGGGCGAGGGCACAAGGGTAACCGCCCAGGTCCTGAGCAGTGGCGCGAACGTTGGAAGCGGGGGGCTGCCACCACTTCGTGGGTGTGGAGCCCATCAGCGGGCGAAGCGCCTAAACATGACTCCGTTCGAGTAGAAGGAGCACGTGGCCAGCTTTCTCAGGAACGACGGCAACGAACCTCCACCCCTGCGCACCAGCCGCGTTGAGCTCAGAATCGGTTCCGGCTTGCTCGCTGTGTGTCACAAACTTGTATTCGCAGGCAGACGCATGGGGCTGGCTTTGGGCGCGCCCCTTTCCCCCGACGCGCAGCAACTCCCCGAGATCTGTTCGGGCGTGGGCGACAAAATCAGCATCGGCGTCGCTTTGCTGTCGAATTTCCGAAGATCCGTCCCGGCCTACCAAAATGGGGCCGTCGAGATCGTTAGTGGCGTACACATCGGCGCCGTGGCGGCGCCAGGGCGCGGGTGATGCCTTGGCCAGGCGAGCGGTGATGGCCTCATAATCCATACCCACGTTATTCCCGAGCCGGCAGTTATCTACCCCTGTAAAGACAGAGTGCGACGACCCACTTACCTTCTTCGGTGGGCCCCAGGCAAGCGTGACCGGGGGTTCAACGCCGACTGCATCGTCTGGCCAGCCCCCCTCGACCAATGACTTCCACGTCGACGGAACGGGGGCCAAGAGCGCACTGCTCATCGACGAAACCCTCGACGCCGCGGCGGAACAGCCCCATGGTCCTTCGATACGGGCGCCCGGTTGGCCTCCGCCGACGTCGCCGATGCCGTGAAGCGTACCCGCCTCGGCGGGGTGAGCCACACCTTCGGATCAGCCGGACTCACACGTTTGGGATCTTGCCCGGCTGGGGAGAACCAGATGAGAACGCTCGCGCTCGCGACGACGCGATCCGCGTTCGAGCACACAAGGTTGGGTCGCGTGGTCAAGGTTCTTCTTGTTCTCCTGTGTCTGGTGCTGCCGTTCCTGGCGGTGCTGCTCAAGAAGGGGCCGTGTCTGCAGGTGCTGTGGGCCTTCTTGTTGCAGCTACTCGGCCACATTCCCGGAGTCATCTACGGGATCTACCAGGTGGTAACGGACTGACACGCCAGTTGCTTGCGGGCAGGCAGGCTCAGAGCGATGGCGGCAACCGCCGAGCTCGGTAGCCCGCTGAGGCGTCATGACAAGGTGACAAGAGGCCGGGCGGTCCAATGTCTGTGGAGCGGTATTGCCCGCTCCGCTTAGGTGGGCTCGTCGAGTCGGAAGCCGACCTTGATTGTGACCTGGAAGTGGCAGAGCCGCTCGTTTTCGATGTGACCCCGGATGCCGGTCACCTCGAACCAGTCGAGGTTGTGCAACGTCTGTGAGGCGCGCTCGACGGCGCCGCTGATGGCGTCGTCGATACTGGTCTTCGAGGAACCGACGATCTCACTGATGGAATACGTGTTGTCAGCCACGGGCCACCTTCCTGTTCTAGCTGAACTCAGTCCTACCCCGGGCGCCCGATCTGACCCAGCGGTACCTGGCTGACAGTCGAGCGGTCCCGGTGGGTCTTGACATGATGTCGGTGGCGATCTCGGCCTCATCGAGCATCCAGCAGTAGTCGCCGTAGCTGGCGGCGCCCACGCCGGGGCGATGGCGCTGACCAGGCGGGCCATAGGCTCAAACCGAGGAAGCAGCTAATGCCGCCCTCGCCGTACTCCGCAACTACGCCGCCAGAACGACCACCGACTTCAAACGGTCCTCAATCGGGAAAGCGACGTAAACGACTCGGGCCAATCCTGAAGGCATACGTGCCGTTCGGCGCCTCGGGCGTTGAGTGTCCACGGGTTATGGAGCGGGTATTCTGATCGCCCGTACCGGCAGACGGCCAGGGGGCTGAAGGAGCGGTGTCGCTCATGCTTGGATGATTCCATGACCAGCCACGAGCAACCGAGGCGCGTCGTGATGGCGAACCGCGAGATCACAGCCAGCGCTGACCGCATTTTCGAGCTCATCGCCGACCCGGCACAGCAACCTCGCTGGGATGGCAACGACAACTTGAAACAAGCTGCCGCAGGACAGCGCGTCCGCGCCGTCGGCGACGTGTTCACCATGCGTCTCACCCGGGGCGGAATCCGGGACAACTATGTGGTCGACTTCGAAGAGGGTCGTCGCATCGCCTGGCGACCCGCCGTGCCGGGCAAGTCCCCGCCTGGCCACCTCTGGGTGTGGGAACTCGAGCCGTTAGGACCCTCACGCACACTGGTCACCCACACCTATGACTGGACCGAGCTCAGGGATCGATCTCGGATCCCGCGTGCCCAGGCGACCACAGCCGCGAAGCTACAGGCTTCGCTCGACCGGCTGGCCGCCATGGCGGAGAAACCCCAGCCGCAGCAGGGCTGACGATCCCAAGCGGCAACGGTCCTCACGGCTCCCGCATCCGAGCGCGTTCAGCACCCCAATACTCTCTCATCCCATGGTTCTCATAGCTTTCACCCAGGGCGCCAGTCGACCGGAAACGCCGTCGTTCTGTCCGGTGGTCCGGGTGGGGCCGCCGAGGTCTCTAGCCGGGTGGCCTCAGACGGTGGCCTGCAACAGCGACAATGCCCGCTCGACCCGCCCGGCGTGCCGCGTTTCCTCCCGCCCACTCAGGCGGAGCAGCCGTTGTACCTCGGGATCGGTCTCATTGTCCGCCCACCGCTGGTAGAGGGCGTCGCCTTCGATCTCGCCTTGAACCAGGGCTGGCCACAGCTTGTCCAGGCCAGGAGGGAGCCGCACATCGCCGGTCAGGAGCATGTCCGGGGTCGCCTCGACGTCTCGCCCCAGTTTGATGCCGAGGGCCTTCAGCGCTCGCCGAGCGTGGGCCGCTTCCTCGCGACCGTTGCGCCGCAGGAGCGTTGCTGCCTCCTCGTTGCCCACCCGGTCAGCGAGCGCCCGGTAGAACCCTTCGCCGCCCAACTCGATGGTGAACAGGGACCGCAGCGCATCGGCATCGAGACGGTCCATCTCGCCCAACTCGCTGTAGGTGTATTTGGTTGCGGCCTCTTCATTCATGCCCCACTCTACCCAGGAGCGCCTCAGGGTCCCCTGGAACGGGGAACACCAACCTTCTCTCCGACCATCGGCACTAACTCGTCGCTGAACTGCTGCTCGACGTCCTCCCGGACGCGTCACACTGGCGTTCACCATCCAGACCGCCAACGAGCGCTGGGCCCACGAACGCCGTTCTCGTCCGGGTAGCAACAGCCCGGCACACAACCGGGTGCACCACGTCAGCGTGGCAATAAGAGCTGACGCCTAGGATCGGGGCGTCAGGAGGGAAGGCCATGCAATATCGGGCGCTGGGCAAGAGGGGCTGATGGTGTCGGCCCTCGGGCTGGGGACCATGGGGATGACCATGGCCTATGGGCCGGCCGACGAGCAGCAAGGAATCGCGACCATCCGACGGGCCCATGAACTCGGGGTCACCTTCTTCGACACCGCCGAACTGTACGGGCAGGGCACCGGCAGCAACGAAAAGCTACTCGGTGGCGCCGTCGCCCCGTTCCGCGACGAGGTCGTGATCGCTACCAAGTTCGGCTTCGATTTCAGCCAAACCCGGCCGAGCCGGTTCGACAGCCGGCCCGACCACATTCTCGAGGTCGCCGACAACAGCTTGCGCTACCTGGGTACCGATCACATCGACGTGTTCTACCAGCACCGCGTCGACCCGGACGTGCCCATCGAGGACGTCGCCGGCGCCGTCCAGCAGCTCATCCGCGCCGGCAAGGTGCGCTACTTCGGTCTGAGCGAAGCCGGGCCGGAGACGATCCGCCGCGCCCACACCGTGCAGCCGGTCTCGGTGCTGCAGACCGAGTACTCGATCTTCGAGCGCGACGTCGAGGAGGCGGTGCTTCCGGCCGTCCGGCAACTCGGCATCGGTTTCGTGCCCTATTCGCCGCTCGGACGGGGCTTCCTCACCGGGGCCGTCACGTCGGCCGACGGGTACGCCGACGACGACATGCGCCGATTGCGCGATCCCCGCTGGCAGGGCGAGAACTTCGAGAAAAATCGACACGCCCTCACCCAACTCGAAGCACTCGCCGCCGACGAGGGCATCGCCCTCAGCCAGCTTGCCCTGGCCTGGCTGCTCGCCCGGGGCCACGACATCGTGCCCATCCCCGGAACTCGCAGCGTCACCCGACTGGAGGAAAACGTAGGCGCAGTGGACATCACGCTTACCGAAGACGACCTGCGCCGGGTGCAAGAGGCGTTCCCCGACGGCGCCTACGGCGCCCGCTACGCCGAGGCCGCCCTGCCCACATGGGTCTAGACAGCTCAGGCGACGCACGGTCGGAAAGGGTTCCGCAGCGCCCGGTTGGATAACCGGGCGACCTGGCCCGGGACCAGACCTTCGTGACCTGGCCCGTCGTCGCACCAAGGGATCGCAGGGTGGGAGTGGGAGGTCGCCGGGCCGCGCCCCGGATGATGTCATGGCGCGCACACCGGCATGGAGGGCGCGTTTGGGGTGCAGGATTCGTTCCGCGTGCATTCGCAACGCCTGGCGGCAGGATCGGGTGCACTCGAATACAGCACAGATCATTACAGTTGGCGCCGTGTCTGCCCTCGATGGGGGCCCGAGTCACACGGCCCTGCTGGTTGCGGTGGCGCGCCATCTTTACCGACAGGAGCCACCGCCGCTGGTGCTCGACGACGCTCTGGCCCTCCAGCTGGCGGGCAAAGAGGGGCTTTCGCTCAGGGACCGGCTGCGAGCCCAGGTCCGCGGCGACGATCTGTTGGCGTTCAGCCGGTGGGTTTGCGTGCGCTCCCGTTACGCGGAAGACATTGTCGAGCAACAGGCTGGTCGGGGTGTCGACCAGTACGTGATCCTGGGGGCGGGGCTTGACACCTTCGCGTATCGGCACCCCGACTCCGACCTCCGCGTGTTCGAGGTCGACCATCCCGCCACGCAGGCTTGGAAACAAGGCAGACTCGCCGATCTCGGAGTGGCGATCCCCGACAACCTGGTCTACGTGCCGGTGGACTTCGGGCGCCAGGAACTCGGGCCGGCGTGTGAGGAGGTCGGGTTCACTTTCCAGAAGCCGGCGGTGTTCTCGTGGCTCGGCGTCACCATGTACCTTACGCCGGAGGCGATCGACCAGACGCTGTCCACCATCGCCCTCGGAGCGGCCGGGACCCGGGTGGTGCTCACCTACAACCAGCCCGACCGCGTTCTCGATGACCACGCCGTCCGGGTGACCTCCGCCCTGCGCTCGATCGCGGCTGGATTCGGAGAACCCTTCGTGACCCTGTTCACGGCCGACGAGATCGATGCCTTACTGCGCCGGCGCGGCTTTGACGTGTTGGAGCACATCGGGCGCGAGGGGGCTCGAGCGAGGTACTTCGGCGCTGACCCGGGCGTCGAACTCGCCGGCGCCCAGGCGTTGGTCAGCGCCATGGTTCGTTCGTCGTCCACGGTCAGCCAGACACAGGTGTGAACGGGCGTGAATCCCGTCGCGCCGTGCCAGGTGGAGTGTCCTCGCCGCCACTCCTGCTCCTGCCCCCCCTGGCGGTCGAATATCCCGACCTCCTGGAGATTTATCCCTTCTGACCTGGGACTATCTGGTGGGCGCAGAGGGAATCGAACCCCCGACCTCATCCGCGTCATGCACATCGGGGCACATATCCCTACCTGGGGATAACCACAAAACCGCTGGTAGACACCTATTTCCTCGTCCCTTCTGGTACCGGCTGATACTCCCCGATCTCGCTTCGTTCGCGCACAGATCGCGCACGACATTTAGACAAGCGAAGCATCTTGGCCGAACACCCGATGAGGGCGCGAGACGCAATGACATCCCACGGGCCGTCGTAGGGACCATCGATGTCTTGGTCCCTTGGACCCTCGCGCTTTCTGGAGTTGCAGCGCTCCACACGGCACTTATGAGCGATGCCCCACCTGGATATGGCGGCCTGGTAGGGGGCACGTGATGCCGGACCTAGACAGCGGTCGCGTGTTCGGCCCACTGGAACCTTCTGCGCCTCGGTTCGGCGCTTGAGGGGCCGATGGCGGCCCGACTTGCAGCGACCCGGGCCGTCGTTCGGCGCTTCGTCTGGGTCGACGCGGATCGATGTTCGGGGCGTGCGTCTTGTTCGCGACTGCCCTCCAACGGCATCACTTCGGAGATGTCCCGAGAAACTCGCTGGCAGCGGGATAGGGACTGGTCAGCAGACGGCGGACTTGACGGGGCTGCGGTTCCAGGTTAGTGACCGGTCAACGCTCGCATCTGTTGAACTTCCCGATGGTTGGGTCTCAGCATGGGAGTTCGTGGTGGAGGAGACGGTAGCGGCGCCGGTTGAGCCAGTAGACGGCTCGCAAAGGTGGAGCGGCCTTGAATCGGGCTGTTTGCTGATCAGGGGTGGCGTGGGCAACGAGCCACGGGATCAGGAATTGTGCCCGCGAACGAGGGGTCTGTTGGCGAGCTTGGGCCTCCAGCTGTTTGTAGGTGGTTGGCGCAAGGGTTGATTCGACTAGGGGAAGGACCGTTGCTTCTTCCATGGTGAGGTGGGCGCCAAGGTGTGCCGCCAGGCCGGACACGGTGTTGCCCACGTCTGCGAGGTTCGCCCAGGAGTCGCCAACTGGGTCAGCCAGTGCTGAATAGTTACGTCGTGTTTAGCGCCCGATGTGAGTGTTCGTGATCGCGGTGAACTGGCAGATCAGCGCCGCCGAGAGGAACACGAGTCCGAGCGAGATCTCGTTGAAGCGCCGGAGTTCACGGCCGGTGGTGGCGAACAGGAACATGAGGAGCGCGGCTAGTGTCAGGATGAGGGCGAGAAGATCCATGTGATGTCCCTTTGTCAGCGCCAGACGTCGGGGCGGTAGCGATTGTCGGTCGTTGCGAGCTGGCGGATGAAGGCCTCGGCGTGCTGCGATGGCAGCGCTCCGTGCTCGGCGACGACGTCCACAAAGGCGGCGCGGACGCCGTCACGCATCGCTTGCGAGCCGCAGACGTACACGTAGCCTCCGGCGTCAATGAGGCGCCAGATGAGAGCTCCCTGCTCCCGGATCAGCTTCTGCACGTAAACGCATTGGTCCGGAACCTGGCGCGACATCGCGACGTAGACGTGATCGAGTACTCCCTTGGCGACGAAGTGTTCGATCTCGTCGCGGTATATGTAGTCCAGGATGCTCGAGCGGATGCCATTGAACAGCGCGGCCTCGCCGAGCGCAACGCCGTCCCGCTTCAGGGCCAGGCGCTCCCACAGGAACGCCCGCATAGGCGCGAGTCCGGTGCCGGCGGAGACGAATACCATCGGCTTGTCGACGTCCTCCTGCAGGTGAAAGCCTTCGGCGCTGTCGAGGAAGACGTTCATGCGTTCGCGCTCTCGCAGCGTGTGCAGGTAATGGGCGCTCATGCCGCAGAACTCCCGCCCTGGAATCTCGGGCACCGGGGAGCGGCTGAGGCCGACCGCCAGATGGGCGATGCGGTCGCCGTGGATTCGTGGGCTCGAGCTCGTGGAGTAAAAGCGTGGTCGTAGGGGCTGCGCGACCTGGAGGAACTCGAAGATGTTCAAGGAGCACGATGGAAACTCGTCAAGCAACTGGAGCACGTCGTAGCCACCGGCGCGGATCGCGCCGCGCAGCGGTGAGTTCCGGCCGTCGGGGTCCTCCAGCGCCGTCTTTACCTCGCTTAGGCGCTCCCGCTCGACCGGGCCATCGGCCTTGCTGAGTAGGAGGCCGAGCAGCTCGATCGTCGGTATCCCGGTGATGTCAACGAGGTTGGTGAGGACGTTGCGGACCTGAAGGATGACGCCCTTCGGCACGGCGCGAACGTTCAACGTCTCAGGAATCATGAAGAGCCCGTCGAGAGCCGCACCGAGACGACGCGCCAGGCGCTCAACCCGCTCCTCATCGTTCTTCGGGCAGACTCCGAGGTGGTCGCCGGCCCTGTACCTGACGCCTGGCGGAAGCGTTACCTCCAGGTGCCGCGTGCGCTTTGGCGACTGCTGCGCCTGGAGTTCTGAGGAAGCACGCACGCGGGCCTCGATGGTCTGGACGCCTACCGTGTTGGTCAGGATCTTTGGGACGAGCAGGACTCGTGGAGCGGTGTCCGCCGGCCCGAGCGACATCGCCATCGCGGTGTTCGAGTCCGCCCGGGTCAGCGCGCCCGTCGCGGCCTCTTCGGCTGCGACCCGGGCGGCCGCCTCCGTTGCCTGCGCGCCCGAGAGCTCGAGCATCACCGGCCAGACCCGCGTGTTCCACTCCTGGTGCCGGCGCTCCCAGACGGGCGAGCCGACGTCCCCGTAGGCGAAGTCGACGAGTGGCGTGGCGCCGAGTTCCGAGAGCTTGCGATGGACGTAGCGCGGGAAGGCGAGGAACGCGTTCCACTGACTGTTTCCGAGACCCCAGACGAGGTATCGGCAGTTCCGCCACCGTTCCGTCCCGGGCTCGGTGTGCTCGAGCCACGACTTGAACGCGGTCGCGTTCGACGGCGGGTTCGACGTGTAGGTGGATGTCATGATCGCAAGCAGCCACGGCTCGGTGCCGTCCGGGGGCGACTGCGCGAGATCGTTCAGGGTGAGCACCTCGTTGGTGTAGCCGTGGAAGCGGCTTCGCTCGGCAAACCGCTCCGCCAGCTGTTTGTTGGATCCAAAGTTGCTCCCGTACGCGATCAGCAGATGGCGGAAGGCGCTGGTCTGTGGGATCTCCGTGGGCGTTCCCCAGTCGGGCCCGATCGTGCCGTCCGCAGCGGCCGGACGTTCGCCCAGCGCGGCCGGCATCCGCTCGCGGACGTCGCGCTGGCGCCGCCGGCGCACGACCGGCACCGCCGCCGGCTTGGTCGTCACCACGGTGTTCTTCACCACCATCGCACCTGGTGCGAGCCGCAGCTGGAAGCGCTTGTAGATCTCGAACAGGAGGACGCGGAGCATCATGAAAGTGACCTCCTGCGCCATGCACTGCCGCTTGCCGATCGAGAACGGGATGAACGCGTGGCGCGGCCGGTTGACGACCCTCTCCATGGCGAACTGCTCGGGGTCGAACCGCTCGGCCTCAGGTCCCCAGTAGCGCGGGTCGCGCTGGGCGGCGAGTGTGCCGACGAGGATGATGTCTCCCCTGCGAACGCGATAGCGCCCGAGTGTCCCGTCCCTGAGGCTGCGGCGGATCGTGACGGGCATCGGCGGGTAGATCCGCAGGGTCTCCTTAATCACCTGTGTCGTGTAGGTCAACGACATCAGGTCGTCGTAGTTGAGGTTGTAGTCCGGATCGCCGCCTGACACAGAGTCGATCTCGGCGATCAGCTTCTCTTCCACGTCCGGGCGGGTGGCGAGCACATACACGATCCAGGCCGCCGTGATCGAGGGTCCGTTGAAACCATTCGAGAGGTGCATCAGAATCTGATCGCGGACCGTGTCCGCGTCGAGGTGCTCGCCGGTCTCCGAGTCGGGGACCGAGACCAGCCGGCTCAGCAGGTCCGTTTGCTGGCCGAGTGGGCAGGTGTGCATCCGGGCGCGCACGAGTGCATCCGCCGTCCTGAAAAGCTCGTCGTTTTGGCGCCGGTAACGCGTTTTGCGGGCCCGCCGGGCCCGGCCCGCGAACAGTGTGAAGTCCGGGGACGGCTCGGCCACCCGGCGGATGCTCTCCTTCGTGCTCTCCGGCACGGCCGTCGCGAACGGATGCGGCTCGCCGACGCCATCGAGCAGGCCGAAGTTGTAGCTGCACGCGCCGCGCCCCGAGACCTCGAGCGTGTAGCGCTCCATCCACGCACGGGCGTCGAGCGGCTCGTCATCCGGAATCGTGGTCCACATCGCCACGAGCTTGCGTGCCTGCTCTTTCATCCGCTCAAGCTGAGTGCGCTGGTGCGAGGGGGCGTACCACGGGAGCATCACGCGCCGGATCCGCTCGTAGCGCTCGCCATCGCCGATCACCGATATACCGTCGCCACGGGAGTGCTTCAGCTGAGCGAAGAAGTTGATCTCCTCCACCGGCTTGCCGAACTGCTCCTCATCACCCGCCACCCCGTCGAGCAGCTCGGGATCAGACACCACCACCAGCCGCCACTTCTTGGTCGGGACCCCGACCGCGTAGATATGACCAAAGCGGCGGCAGTAGTCGAGCTGCGTGTCATTGTCGTTCAGGATGTCGAAGTTCGCGAAGCGCTCGCCCTTCGGCACGAGCCAGCGGATCGCGTACGGAATCTCGAGCGGCCCGTCCGCACCAGCACCGGCAGCAGCAGGCCCGCCGGCAGCGGGCTCGGACGCTCGCGGCGGGGCGGTGTACGAGTCGGGCCGCTCGATTACGGGCGACTGAGAAGCCTCGGCCGTCGGCGACTTGGGCGCCGCGAGCGCATCCGCCGAGGGCCTCGCTACCGCTCGCACCCGGGTGGCATCGCCGGCGGTGCCCGAAAGCCGCAGCTCCGTGCTCGCGTCCGCCGCTCGGTCGTCTCGTGTCTGGTACTGGCGCATCATCGTCAGGAATCTGTTCGTGGGAGGCGACTCGAGGTGCGCACTTAGACCCGCCGAACCGGTTGCGCCACTTCGCCCGGTCCGACGCGTTCGAATGTCAGATCTGGGTCGCCTGGTCCGGCCTCTCGCTCTCCAATCTCGGCGAGGACCCCGTCCCACAGCAGGGCGCGGGCCTCGATCGCCTCGACGCCCACTTCCTCGGCCCGAGCGATCCGCGTCGGATCGTCCGCGCACAGCCGGTCGAGCAGCTGCAGTGCGAGTGGCCCATGCTGGTCGTGATCGAGCGTGATGTGGCGCTCGAGGTAGTGATGGAAGGTAGGAGCGCTCGAGGCGCTGTCGCCGAGCCCGGTCTGAACCGCGCCAAGGACATCGGGCAAAAGGTTCTCGCGGCCGTGGTAGAAAGCTGCGGCTACCTCGTGCGCCTCGCCTTCCCGGGCGATCGTCAGCGTGCGGGCGACGAACTCGCGGACGGTGGGCGGAATGTCTTCGCAGTCAAGCGCATCGATCGGATCGAGGCCGTAACGGATCCGGGTGACGAATCCATCGATCGGAGCTCGGTCAGCTCCAACCTCGTCCATCGCCAGGAGGTAAAGCTCGAAGTGGCTCGCGTACCCGCCGGCGATCCCCTCATCACACTCTTCGGCCAACACAATCTCGGTGATGAACCGGGCATGGCTCGCCAGACCGCGCGGCAGCCATGGGACCTCAACGCAGGACACCTCGCGCTGGAGCCGCTTGACCAGGCTGAAGAAGTCCCAAACGGCAAACACATGGTGCTTCATGAAGACCCTTGTCCGGGCGGGGCTGTCGAGCTCGGAGTAAAGACGATGGTTGACCAGCGCTACTCGGGCTTCGGATAGCGTCATCCTGCGTAGACCTGCCATGTTGATGAGTCGCATCGATTGCCCCTCCAGTCAGTATTGCTCTGAGTACGGCCGAGGGACCCGCCCGGTTCGCGCAACTGGAAGAAACGACACACCACCTGGGTGCGGGCGGCGGCCAATCCCAGGTGGCGATCGGACCACATACCCATCACCGCCGAGTAATCCTCCCGGATCGCGGGGCGGACCTTGGTCTAACGCAGCCCGGCCGCCGCCAACCGATCGGGCCTCGTTGGGGTCGTTTTAGTTCGTGTCACCGTCGGAGAGCGGCCGGGCCTCGGCCGCCAGCTTCGGGGCCACATCCAAGACTCGCTCCCCCGGCGGCCAGGAGCTGCTGGGCCAGCAGATGGCCCAGACCGGTGGCGCTCTCCACCGCCCAGGTCCGCTCCGGCCACTCGCTCGCCCAGGCCAACAGGCGGTCCAGCCGGTCCCGGTTGGCCCCCACCCCCGCCTGGCCCAGCGGCTTCTCCGAGCTGTCAATCGCTGGGTATGCGACGCCTTGTGCGGATCGATCTCGATCATAACTACAGCCACCCCTCGTCTCCTTCAACTCGTCTGATGAATGAGCGACCAGGCGGCCATGTCTGATTTCAGATGTCTCGAGCTCGCTGATCGCTATCTTGGTGAACTGGCTCAGGTCGAGCGGTCAGACCCGTATCCTCAGCGTGGCTGCGGAGGCCGTGGTGTCGGACCTGGTCGGGTATCAACCCGCTGACGACTTTGGTCGCCGGGCTTGTCGCGGCAGACCTGGAATGCGTCCCCGGAGTGTTGGATGTCACTTCGGTCGATCCCGAAGACCTCGCAAGGCAGTGAGAGCTCGAAGATGGGCGCGGCGGGTTGGACGGCCATCGCTACCCGGCGTTTGGCGAGTTGTTTGTGCATACTGGCTAATTTGCGACTTCTCGGGGATCAGCGACGCCCAGAGAGTGGTGACGTGGACGCCTGTGCTATGACGGCCAGGGTTCGCTTCGGGAGGCGAAAATAACTGCTAGCACATCGACGAGGCGCACCCTCGTTTCCTGAGCATGCTCAGTCATTATTCGTGTGCTCATGCCCCGGATGTGCACGGGCGAGGGTGGCCACCTTCTCAGGAGACCTGCCACCACCGGCCCGTCGCAGGCGCCCTGGAGACGCTGACTCGGGCTTGCTCAACCACGAGGTGGCCGGCGACACTCTTGAACTTCAGGTCGACCCCTGTCCCATGCCGAATCCGAAAACACCATGCGTGACCTCAAATAAGGGGTCAGGTGCCTTGGGATCTCTGGCGATTTGGTCAGTTCTCATCGCTTGCGTAGGTGCCAGGAGAGTAGTTGCGCCTTCGTGAGAAGTGGCGATCGGCCGGGTTCGGGGCGGGCATGAGATCTATCAGAAAGCGTTGAGGGCTCCGGTATTCGGCTGCCTCCTCGCCTTTACTCCTGTTTGTCTCTTTACAGAGGAAAATGTCGAGGCCATTCTGGGGCAGACGTTCTGACGGGCTGGAGGTTCGGTCACAGTGTTTGTCGGCCGTCAGCGAGAGGTGGTGGAGCTAGGCGAGGCGGCGGCTCGGGCGCGCCGGGGTGAGCCGGTGGTAGCGCTTATCGAAGGCGAGGCCGGGGTGGGAAAGTCGACCTTGCTGAATCACTTCGTCTCGGGTCTGGCGAGTACGGTCACGGTTCGGGCCAGCGGTGACGACGCGGAGCGGTCCCTCGGCTACGGGTTGGTAAGCCAGTTGACGTGATGCCGGCCCGGACATCGAGTCGGACTTGGGCGAGGTGATCTTCGGGGTGTCGGTGAAGGCCGCCATCGTGGGGGTTCAACCGATCCGGACAGGGGCTGGAGGTGATTGATTACCCCCAGCGTCGGTCGGGGCACTCTGTGCGGAAGTTTGCAACGAGGGACCATCAACGTCGGGTTGGTCTGCGACGAGCTGGGCGTGGTCCGCGCCGCATGGGGGAGGATAAGGGCGTCGGGTTCTTCACCGGCGACCACGCCGACGCCGGCATCGCTCTCCTCCGAAGGTCCACATGGCCTCGTGTTCATATTGGGAGAAGTCAGACCCTGCGGGGCCGGAGTGGCGCCAACCACGAGGCCAGCCCAAGCCCTTCGGGATCGGCCAGCGCCGACGAGGCGGCGGGCAGGTAGGATGGAAGGGAGGGGAGGTGACAAGTGACGACAGTCGAGGCGCTGGCGGCATGGGGGTCTTACAACCTCGACGACCCGTTCCTGTTGTTCGCCGAGCTTCGCGAACTTGGTGCGGTGCATCGGGTGACGTTGGTCGATGGGCATGACGCGTGGCTTGTGGTCCGCTACGAGGAGGCCATGGCCGCCCTGAACGATTCGCGGCTTTCCAAGAACATGCACGCCGCGTTGGCGTCGGGGTCCGCGGTGGTGGCCGAGGGCTTGCCGGGGCCGGCGTTCGCTCGGCACATGCTGACTGTCGATCCGCCGGATCACACCCGGCTTCGGCGTCTCGTGTCGGCAGCCTTCTCGCCCCGGCGGGTCGAAGCGATGCGTTCGCAGGTGCAAACCATCACCGATGACCTCCTAGACGAGATCGCCAGGCAAGAACCGGATAGCGAGGTCGATCTGGTTGCGGCTTTCGCCTTCCCGCTGCCGTTCACGGTCATCTGCGAGCTCCTCGGCGTACCGCAGTCGGACCGATCTCGGCTCGGTCGGGCGTTCACCCAGCTGCTCGTGCCGACATCCAGCCCGGCGGAATATGCAGCAGCCAAAGAAGCCTCCGACATCGTCGTAGGTATGCTGGAGGCGCTGGTCGTCGCCAAGAAGAACGACCCTGGCGACGACCTGGTCAGCGGGTTGATCAGCGCCCGTGATGGCGACGAGCGGCTCGACACCCAGGAGCTGCTATCCACGATCTTTCAGCTGATGGTCGCCGGACACGACACGACCGCCAGCCTCATCGGCAACAGCGTCGTCGCCATGTTCCGCAACCCCGCTCTCCTTGACCAGCTTCGGTCTGACCCCAATTTGCTTCCCGGGGCCGTCGAGGAGTTCCTGCGCTACGACGCGCCCGTCCCGCACGCGACCTTCCGCTACACGGTGGAGCCGGTCGAACTCGGCGGAGTGACCATCCCAGCCGGGGCGCAGGTCATCATTTGTTTGGCGGCCGCGAACCGGGACCCCGCCCAATATCCCAGCTCGGAGCGTCTCGAGATCGACCGCAGCGCGGCCCGCCATCTCGCTTTCGGTCATGGCATCCATCACTGCCTCGGCGCCCCGTTGGCTCGCATGGAAGGCGACATAGCGATCGGGTCTCTCCTGCGGCGCTACCCGAAGCTCGCTCTCGCTGTTCCCGTAGAAGACCTGCACTGGGGCCACGGCGACGGCCTGGTCCTGCGCGGCCTGTCCGAGCTACCGGTCATCCCCGGCCCCGCCGTCCCGCGCCGATGACCGACCAGGTGATCCCGAGTCGGCCGCCAGACGCCTGGCGTGGGGTCGACGAGGGTTGGGGCCGGCAGGCAGTGGAGTTCGCGACCCTTTGCGAACCGTCCAATTGCCGGGAGTACCTCGCTCTGCACCATCACCTGGGCGTAGGAGCCGGGGTTCGGTTGCTCGACGTGGCCTGCGGGGCGGGTCTGGCGGTGGAGCTGGCCGGTCTCCTCGGCGCCCAGTGCGCGGGCATCGATGCGTCGCCCCGCCTGGTCGCGGTCGCCCGGGACCGCAGCCCCGACGCTGATGTCCGGGTCGGCGATATGCACGCCCTGCCATGGGACGACGCGTCTTTCGATGTGGTCACCAGCTTCCGGGGTATCTGGGGGACGACGCCCGAAGCCGTGGCCGAGGTGTACCGGGTCCTGGTCCCGGGTGGACGGATTGGGGTGACGGTGTGGGGGCACATCAAGGCGTCGCCGGGGGCGTGGGCGTTTTTTCCGTTCACGTTGGCTGCTGCTCCCAAGGTGGAGAACCAGGCGGCGATGGTGGCACTGGGCCGTCCTGGCGCCGGGGAGGCGCTGCTCGATGGCGCCGGCTTCACCGACGTCACGCGCGTCGACATTCCCTGGGTGTTAGAGGCTCCCGACCCGGAGGGCTTTGCACGAGCCCTGGCAACGACGGGGCCGGCCTTCGAGGCGATCCAGGCGGTCGGCGAGGCGGCGTTCCTGGAGGCGGCCGTGGAGCTGGCCCGGGAGCGGGTCCGCGAGGGACTTCCGCTGCGAGCGCCGATAAAGGTCGTTGGCTACCTCGCCACCAAGCCGACCCGGAGGGCCAGCGACGTCCGCACCGCCGGCGCCAACAGATCTGGCGCCGGCTTTCTCCGCGCACCTGAGCACACGCCGGAGGCACAGCGCCTCTTCGATGACGACCTGCAGGGCGTCGGCTATGTGATGAACGTGTCGCGGCTGTGGGCGTGCCTGCCCGTGGCGCTTGACGGCCTGTCCGACCTGATGGGCCACGCGACCCATGCGGGCTCCCTCACCTTCCGTCAGCGCGCCGTGCTGGTGACGGCTACGGCGTCGAGGCTGGGCGACTCGTACTGCTCGCTGGCGTGGGGCAAGAAACTCGCGGATGTCGCCGGGCCCGAGGTGGCTGCGTCGACCATTCGTGGCGAGGATCAGGGTCTTGACTCCTCTGAGCGGGCCCTGGCGCGGTGGGCTCGGCTGGTCGCCGCCGACCCGAACGCCGTCACCGCTGGCGACGTGCAAGCCCTGCGCGACGCTGGCTTCGACGACCCGCAGATCTTCGCCATCACCACCTTCGTGGCGCTCCGTCTCGCTTTCTCGAGCGTCAACGACGCGTTGGGGGCCCGTCCGGATGGCGAGCTCGGCAAGTCGGTACCCGAGCCGGTGCGCTCGGCCGTGAACTTCGGACGCCCGGTGGCCCCCGGTCCGAGTAGGGGGAGCGCGTTGCACGAACGAACATTACGCCCCCGCGAACCGCCTGCGGGGAGTAGCCTCACGAGGCGATCAGCGCCTTTCTGCTGAAGGTAATGCCTGAAGGCCGCGGGGACCGGCCCAGCGGCGAACGATCATGGAGGGCAACAACATGACGGCTACGGACACCCCAGTCAACAATGGCGTCAACGTCGAGGCGCTGCTCGGTGCCAAGGCGGCGCTGATCGAGGCGCCCGAGGCGGCCCAGTTCCAGTGGCGGGCGACATGTGAATGGCGGAACGGAACGCACAGCCGCTCGACGGTCGAGGGTTTCTTCGGCCTCGGTGAGGAACAGAGCCACCGCACCCGCTACGAGTTCGACGCCGATCACCCCGAGATTTTCGCCTCTGAAGACAACGGCGCCACCCCCGTCGAGTACGTGCTCGTCGCCCTGGCCAGCTGCCTGACCGCCGGCGTGGCTGCGGTCGCCCAGAACCGGGAAATCCAGTTGCGCAGCGTCTCGGCGACGCTCACAGGAGGAATGGACGTACGGGGTATCCTCGGCGCCGACAGCGACGTCCGCAACGGTTTCAGCGACATCAAGGTGACCTACCACATCGACGCCGATGCGTCGCCCGATGACATCAGGGCGCTGGTAGCGCAGTCGCAGAAGCGTTCCGCGGTGTACGACATCATCACTAACCCCACCAACGTGAGCGTCGAGGTCGGCTGACCGAGAGCCATCCCACGAACAGGGGTCGGGTTCTGTGGACACTACGACCGTCGTCATTGGGGCCGGGCACGGCGGGCTCGCCATGAGCCGCTGCCTTTCCGATCGGTCGATCGACCACGTGGTCCTCGAACGGAGCGAGGTTGCCCACTCGTGGCGGACCGAGCGGTGGGACTCGCTGCGCCTGCTCACGCCCAACTGGCAATGTCGCCTGCCCGGTTACGCGTACAGCGGCGACGACCCTGACGGGTTCATGACCATGCCGGAAGTCGCCGATTTCATCTGCGACTACGCCAAGCTGATCGCGGCTCCGCTGTGGTGCGGCACGACGGTGACCTCGGTCCGCCGCGCTGACGGCCGGTACCGGGTGACCACCGACCAGGGCGAGTGGCGCTGCAGGACAGTCGTGATCGCCACCGGGGCGTTTAACCTGCCGAACGTGCCCCCGTTCGCCGAGGCGGTGCCGTCGTCGGTGACGAGATTGACGCCGATGGAGTATCGCAACCCTGCTCAACTCGCCGACGGGGGAGTACTCGTGGTCGGTGCGTCGGCGACGGGCGTGCAGATCGCGACGGAGATCCAGCGCTCCGGACGGCAGGTCACGCTGGCCGTGGGCGAGCATGTGCGGGGACCGCGCATCTACCGGGGTCATGACATTCACTGGTGGATGGACGTGGCCGGGGTGCTCGACGAGCGCTACGACGAGGTCGACGACATCGTGCGGGCACGGGGGGTCCCTTCGATGCAGCTCGCCGGTTCGCCCGAACGAGCGAACTTCGACCTCAATGCGCTCACCGGCATCGGCGTAAAGCTGGTGGGCCGGTTCGCTGGCATCAACGGCGGGCGGGCCCAGTTCTCTGGCTCGTTGCGCAACAAGTGCGAGCTGGCCGACCTCAAGCTCGGCCGGCTACTCGACACTATCGACGAATGGGCCAAGGCCAACGATCTGGACGGCTCGGCCCCGCCGTCGCACCGGTTTGCACCGACCGCGGTTGACGGCTCGCCGGCCCTCGGCCTCGATCTCACCGGCGGTGAGATCGACAGCATCATCTGGGCTACGGGATTCCATCCCGACTACTCGTGGCTCGACGAGACGGTTCTCGACCGCAAGGGGATGATTCACCACCAGGGCGGTGTCGCCGACTCGCCTGGCATGTACCTGATCGGCAGCCCATTTCTACGCCGCCGCAAATCCAGCTTTATCGACGGCGCCCGAGCCGACGCCGAAGAACTCATCATCGAACTCACCGCCTACCTCGACGGTCAAGCTACCGGCCGCTAGGTGCCCTCGTCAGCGAGGCCTACTTGACCGACGGCGTCCCCCCGCCGGAGCGCTGCCCGAGCCCGCCGGCGGCTACACCATCCACCAAGATGGACAGATAGACCAGGGGGGGTCACGGCGGCGCGGCTGGCTGGGTATGGATCGGATAGTTCAGAAGATGCGGGCTCTCGGTTGGACGGCCCTGGTCACCTGGTGCTTGGCCGCGTTTTGCGCATCCTGGCCAGCTTGCCACTTGCCCGTCCCGGTCTAAAGGCCCACAGTGAGAACGAGAGATCATTCTTTTTTTCGGGTTGGGGCGGCAAAGAAGGTGGTGACACCGCCGCCCTAGGTTCAGCGCACACGGCGTTGGGCCGAGTGCGAGGAGGCCGAGCGATGCCGCGCTTGACTGGTGGGTCGCGCCGATTGGCCACAGAGAACCCTTTCCATCTCGGTGGCGTACCAGTGTGCATGCCCACTCACTTGCTGTTCCGAACTCGCTGCGACCGCTATCTGGGCCGCCAGCTGGGCGCCTCGTACGGCCGGGCCGGTTCGCTCTCGTTGGCCTGCGTGTTGGCCAAACGTTCAGGTCCGCATGGCCGCTACCCGCATCTATCTCGTCACGGGTTCGCAGCTGGGGTAGCCGAGAACGTTGACCACGAAGGGACCTCACCCATGCCAAAGCCTTTTTCCGTCCCTCCCGACCAGGCGCCCCACCCGCTCAAGGTTGTAGGCGAGGAGATGACTGTCCTCGCGTCGGGGGCGCAGACCGGAGGTTACGAGATCTTCCGTCAGGCCGGCCCAGAGGGCAGCGGCCCGCCGCCACACCGCCACCCCTGGGACGAATCCTTCTATGTCATCGAAGGTGAAATCGCGTTCGGCATCGACGATGAAGATCTGACGGCCGTGCCGGGGACACTTGCGCACCTGCCGGCCGGAACCACACACTGGTTCCGATTCGGCCCGGGCGGAGGTGTCATGATCTCCATGACGTCTCGCGAAGGCGCCTCGCGCCTGTTCGCCGACTTCGACCGCCAGCTCTCGCCTGGCGACCCGAACGTGGCCCGGCTCATCGAGCTCGGACAACCGTACGGGCTCGCCGTCACCGTCCCGGCCTACTAGCCAGCCCCGACGAAAAGGCACCGCGGCCACTGGAGTATCGACTTGGGTGATGATATTGGAACACTGCCAGAAACCGAACGAGGGTAGGCCATGCCGAGCAGACCGCGAGTCCTGATCGTTGGCGCTGGTATTGGTGGGCGCACCCTGGCCGCAGGCTTGCAACACTTCGGCATTGTTCCCACCGTGGCCGAGATCGACCAGTCGTCGCTCGGACGCGGTTTGGCCCTTATGCTCACCGGAAAACGTCGGCCTGGCCTTGCGGCGTATCGGGCTGGGGCAGGCCGTCACCGAAGAGGGGACGGTACTGGAAGAGATCGCACAAACAGACGCGGCGGGCGCCTCCCTCGACCACCACGACTTTCGCCCGTCGAACGACCGGTACGCACCCACACTCGGAATCACCCGCGACGCCCTGATGTCAGCCCTGTCCACCGGCTTGCCATGCCCGGTCGCGTATGCCACCACGGTGGCCATACTCGATTGGTCAACGGACACGCCCGCCGCCACCAACACCGACCCGCCGACAGTAAGCCCGCCAGCAACCACCCCACCACCGTGGCCTCACCACTCTTCGCCGCCACCCCCCCAGCCGCGACCCCAGCGACTACCACCACGTCCGCCTCCAGCGCCGAACCCTTCGCCTCGACGGGGATCAACGTCGTGGAACTCACCGCATGGGCGATCGTCCTCATCACAGCCGGCGCAACCCTCAGCCTGACGGCCCAGAGGCGACGAGCAATCACCCGCCGGCAATAGCCACCCACCCGCGGACGGCCCAGAACTGTTCCGCGAGGATCACTCCCGTGCCGACCGAAGCCCACCAAGGGCAGGGCAACCATGCGACGCCGCTGCTGTACGGCGATCCCGACCAGAACTGCGCCGATGGCGTTCTCGCCCGATCGAGCCCTAGTTTCGATAACGCCGAAGGCTGGCCCATAATCGCGGTGTGCAGTGTCCCCGATCCGCGCTGGCGGCGCGATTGGTGGAGTTGCATATTCGGGTTCCGCGTATTCCTTGGTCGGGGGGTCAGGTTCGGGCTCGGAGAGCGGCGTAGTTGTTCCAGTCGGTGCCGAGTGTCTTGGCTCTGGCTGTGACTCGCCAGGGTCGGCGGTTGAGGACCTTGGCAAGGACGGGCGAGGGGACCTGGCGTAGTAGTGCGTTGAGAGCGGCGGTCCGGGCGGCCCGGGTGATCCCGAGGCGGTTGAGGCGTTCGGCGAGTTGGTCGGGTTCGATGGCCTGGCCGGGTATGCGTCCGGGGAAGAGCCATTCGCCGGTGAGCCGACCGGGCCGGGTGTGCTGGCGGTCGGCGAGTTCGGTGATGAGGTCACTCAGCGGTGCTGGCACGGGAACGGGATCGGCGCCGAGTTGAAGCATGAGACCGTCTGGTCCGGCGTGTAGGTCGGTGAGGCGGAGTCGATGGATCCGGCTTGCTGGCAGGGCGTATAGCAGGACCAGGCATCCGGCCACCCGGTCGACGAGGTCGATGTGGTTGTCGTGTAGGAGCCGGTCGAGCAGGGCGAGCCGTTGCTGTTCTGGCATGGGGCGTGGCTCGGCGGATCGGTCGGGTGGCAGATCGAAGGTTGGGCTGCGCCGTGTGGTCATGGCCCAGCGGATGAAGGTCCGGGAATGAACACGGGTGGTGGGGCCACCTGCGAACCAGGCGTCGATGTCGGCCTGGGTGGCTGAGCCGAGTTCGTGGCCGCGCTGGTGTAGCCAGGCCAGGAAACGGACGGCGATGTTGGTTTGGGCTCTGGCCACCGAGTAGCGGCTCTCGGTGAGCTCTCCGTCGGCGGCTCGGCGTTCGAGTCTGGGGCGGATGTGCCAGCGCAAGAACGCGGCGATCAGGCGACGATCACCTCGGTCCTCGATGCCGGCGAGGACTTGTTCCGCCCAGCGTTCGTAGGCGGCCAGGTAGCGGTTGCGTGACGGCAGCACTGCGTGAGCGACCAGCAGTTCGCGAAGATGCTCCCGGCTGTTGGAGGCGGGAAGGCGGTCGATGCCTTCGTGGCTGAGGGGCACCTGGCCGGTGGCGAGCGCCCTGATGTTCTCGGCGGTGGTCTTGGTTATCCAGTTCAGGCCGCCTCTGGGATGCTCGCGTGAGGCGATCGTCTCGACCACCGGGAGCAGGCAGGGGTTGATGTTCCCGCTGCCGTCGTCGAAGCACCGCCCGAGAACGTTGCGCAGTTCGCAGCGGGCGCACAGGTGCAAGGTGCGTAACCAGTCGACCGAACCGCAGGTCCGGCAGCGCAAGGGCTCGTCGATCCCGCCGCAGGAAGCGCAGATGGGCTCGCCGCCGGCGCTGTTGGCCGGCAACGGTCCAGTCCGTTCGCATCGCGGGCAGACACCTCGACGTCTCACCCTTCGGGTGGCGCAGGTGGCGCAGAAAACGCCCTCGGGCCAAGCCGGTCGGCTGGTTCGCCGCCCGCAACCGCCAGAGCACGCCACCCGCCCCAAGGATCAGCCGCCCTCGACGATACGAGCTCGCCGGGGCCGGCGGGCCGCTGGGCGTTCCCGCTGGGTCTTCTCCTCGGCCCGGGCAGTGGTCGCCCCGGTGCTTATGAGCTCGGCGGGAGTGCAGTTGAAGATGTCGCACAGCGCCGCCAGGACCTGCAGTGAAAGCCGCTCGGGTTTGCCGGTCACCAACCGGTAGGTCTGCGCCGCCGACAGGCGAACACCGCGCTGAGCCAACAGAGGGCTCAGCTGCGTGGTCTTCCACAGACCGTGAGCTGCCATCACCTCGCGCAGGCACCACTGGTATTCGACCCGGCGACGCCTGGGACTCATCGTCTGGCTCCGTTGTTCCTGGCCGCGTGGACTGCCCCGTCCAGCGCGGCGCGCAGCACCCGGGTCCGGTAGTCCGACGACACCGAGGTGTAGATCGCCGTGGTGGACGCGTACTCGTGTCCCACCTGCTGCTGGACGAACAGCGGGTCGAAGCCGTCCTCGATCAGATGGGTGACATAGCTGTGACGCAAGCAGTGCAGTGACAGTCCCGCCGGCAGTCCGGCCGCCGACGCCGACCGGGCGAAAGAAGCGTTGATGCGGTCCTCGCTCACCAGCGGGCCGCGCTCAGAAGGCCACAATCCGCCGTCCTGGCTTGTCAGTGACGGCCAGATGTCCTCGACCCACTCGGCGATCACCTCCACCGACCAGCCCATCACCGTCAACACGCTGCGCCGCCGGGGCGGGCTTCCCTTGGCCGCCTTGCCCCAACGCACATAGCACACCCCGTATCCGCCGAACTCGTCCGCCTTCGGGTTGAGCCCGAAATCGGCCACCTCGAGCATGCGCAGCTCCCGGCGCCGCAACCCCCACGCGTAGGCCACCTTCAACATGGTCGCGTCCCGGAACGCGCCCACCCACCCCTTGCGCCCCTTGGCTCGAACGTCTTCGACATGGTCGTCGGCCGCGTCGAAGAGTGCCTGCAACTCCATGCGGGTCAACGACCGCCGATGCGGGCGGCCCTCATAGGCCGTGGTGTGCGCCGCCATGTTGTCCGGCCGGCAGACCTGCGAAGGTGCCGAACCGAACGAGGCCAGGCACACCTCTTCCCACCCATACGCCGGATCGCACGCGTACTCGCAGAAACTGCCCACGGCCAGCTCGTAACTGCGCACTGTCGAGTGGGCGTGATGATCGACCGTTCGCATGTCCGCCACCCACGCCGACAGATGCCCAGGAAGCCACTCCCACGGCCACACGTCACCGTGAGAGCGGAAACGACGCACCACCCGCTCCCGGGCCTCGATCGTCGCCAGGTTCAAGTTCCTCGCCAGCTGCTGGTCCCTCCAGCCGGCCAGCATCGACTCGAACACCGCCCCAGCCCGTCAACCCCCGGTGCTGCTCTCAGCAGCTTCAAACGCCCTGACGTCGCCAACCAACCCCTCCCGAAGCGAGCGCGATTGCCGAACGATTCAATCATCTGATGAGACTCAGGACGCGGATACCCAGGTCAGGCCACCAACCCTTCTCGCCTGAGACATCCACCACCAGCCCCACCGGATCTGCAAAACTCGCTTGTAGCAAGGCAAATCTGATGCAGGCGGGGAATATGCATCAGATGAAATATGCGGCGTAAGTCCCCGACCGCCGGATTAGTGGGACGTCGTGGTGGGGTCAGGTCACGCCGATCGGATTGGCCCACCACGCTGATCAGGGGTACGCGCGAGCCGCGACTTAGTAGGAGAGTAGCCGAGATCACATGAGAGGTCGTCCGCTGGCTGGAGCGCTGCATTGGCCCGTCCGAGCCGCCCGCAGATCTCCGACACGTCCCAGGCCTTGGCGTCACGAGGCCGGGCGAAGGCGTACCAGACCGACCCAGAGCTCGGCACGTCCGTGGCTACAAGGGCATACTAAGGGCACGCCACCGCATGCGCCACTCTCGACATCCCTCCTGACCAGCACTTTTACGAGGCGATGCCCGCCAGACAGGGACTTGTGGGAGATAGAGGAATCATGATACGGGCAGTAGCCGACCAGGTTTAATCCACGAAAGTGCACCTGAGCGTCGGTGTGACGGCCCGCTCGTGCTCGCCTGGGACTGGATCGGTGCTGGTCGATGGGGCACGGAAAGGGGCACGCGCGGAACGCGTCGAGACTTGCCGCCGATGACGTTGGACGCCCACGGCATCGGGGTCCGTGTCGGCGTCCTCAACCGGATATCCATCACCCGAATAACCATCCCCAAGCGAATCCTCTTTGTGTCAAGGGGGTTGAAATAGCGGGTTCGTGGCGCGAGGTCCGATGCCGTGGTCGGGCTGGCCACGGCTGTCTAGGGTGGTGTCGGGTCCGGGAGTGACTTGGTCGAAGAGCCGCTGGTGAGGGTGTGAGCCGGTCGCGCAGGCTGCGAGTCGTTCCCTCAGTGTCCTCCCGGGCCCTTCAGCCAGCCAGGTCGGCGACGAGGTGGCGGAAGGCGGTGTTCGAGATGTGTCGCTTGAGGGCGCGCAGCGCCTCTTTCTTGGTCTTGCCATCGGCCAGCCTGCGCTCGAAGTAGACCCGACCTTCGGAGTGGCATTGGCGGATCTGGCAGATGGCAGCGATGTGGATGGCGTGGTTGAGTTGGCGGTTTCCTCGCTGCGAGACTCGGTGCACGACCCGCCCTCCGGAAGAGAACTCGACCGGGGCGGTGCCGTTGTAGGCCGCATAGTGATCCCGGTTGGCGAAGCGACTGATGTCGCCGCTGTAGCCGATGAGCATGCAGCCGATGATCGGCCCGACCCCGAAGATGTCAGTCAGCGAGCTGTCGGCAGCTTTCATGGCGTCGCGGATGCGCCGGTGGGAGGCCTTCAGCTGGGCGTCGAGAACTCGAACCTCGCTGAGCAGCTCGAGAGCTAACTGGTGGCGAACCTGCTCGACCGCAGTAGCTGGCACGAACCAGTCCAACACCTGCTGGGCGTCCGAGGCGTTGAGCTCCTTAGCGATCCCGCCCGGGCAGAGCTCGTTGATGGCGGCGCGGAGCCGGCAGACCACTCGGGTGCGCTGGTCGCCGATGTCGGTGTTTCGACGGGCCAGCAGGCGCAGCACCTCGCGATGCTGGCTCACGCCGACCGGGTGCAGCGACGGCGATCTCAGGGCGGCGACCGCCACGGAACGAGCGTCGTGGCGGTCATTCTTGCTCGAACTGCCACTGGCCAGGACCCTGACCCGGGCGGCCAGTGTGGCCGGCACATCCAGGACCGTTTCGCCGGCCGCCACCAGCTGCTGAGCCAGCAAATAGCCCAGCCCGGCCGCGGATTCCACCGCCCAGGTCCGGGCCTCGAACGGCTCCGCCCACGACAACAACTGCTCGACTTGCAGCCGTGACGCCCTCACCCGCACCCGGGCCAGCTCGCCTTCGCCGCCATCGATAGCCACCGCCGGGTGGGTGGCCTTGTGCGGGTCGATCCCTATCATCACGCTCATACGCTCCTCCTGGCTCAACCATCAACGGGAATCCGCGGAGGGCACTCCTGCTTGCGATCACGTGCACCCACCTCTTTCGAGCCACCCCACGGCAAGGTCCGGCCAGGACGCCCTTCGTTCGAAAGCCAATCGGCCGCAACCGACGGCAGGCACTTCGAGAGCGACCCCGGCCAGGGCCCAGAGACACTACGAACAAGCCGCAGCGTCTTTGGTGGATTCTCAAGCAGGCACCTATGAGCTAGGGCAGGTGCGTCTTATTGGGATGCCCCGACCGGGATTCTGGGACGCGTCGCGGCCTTGAGCGAGGCGGTTCAGAGCGCGGATCGCCGGTTCGGGAATGCTTGGTGTGGAGGCTGCGAGCCGCGATCTCGGGAGTGCTCAGGCCTTCCAGGTACAGGCGGATGATGGCGGCCTTGTGGGTGGGGCAGGCGCCCATGTCGGCCACGTAGCCTCGGATGGGCAGTACCTCGCCGGGTTTGCGCAGCCGGACCACCGCCGCCGACACCCCGCCGTCGGTGTGGCCGGTGACGAAGGACAAGCCGAAGCTCGGAGAGCTCCGCTTGAAGAGATGAATGAAGATTTCGCGAGTTGAGAGCGAGCGTGAGCTAGCTGAGTGCTGCGGCAGCCGACAAACTATCCCTCTTTCGCCTTGACGTAAACCCACCTCGTGGCAGCCGGTTCTCCGTCGCCCCACTTGGTGTCTTCCCAGGAAATGGTTTGCAGCACCGTTCCCGGGAGGAGCAACCACTCCTCCTCGTATCCATGAATAGACAGGGCGCTGATGTCGCGACCGTGAGTGACTTCTATCTCGGTCATCACACTCACGGTCGCCTGCCTGGAACCTCTATTGGCGAATACGTCCGCGTTGTCTTTCACTCGGGAGCAGCTGGTCAGATTGGAAAGGGTCGTTGACGCGAGCTTCTTGTTCAGTGGATCGCCATATTGCTGTTCGAAGGCTGCCGGCGTCATCCGGGACCCCCGGAAGCACGTCCCGGTCTGAACTGGCAGCTTTTCTAAGGCAGCAATGGCCATGGCGCTATGGAGCGATCCCTCCTCGAAGAAACGCTTCATTACCTTGCGCCCTTCATCGCTGGCCAGGTAGTCCTCGGATTGTCCTGAGAACTCCCGTTGCTCTATGAGCTTCTTGTCATTCGCTGTTGCCGCGTTGATGTACGCGTAGTCGTCGGAGGTATATACCATCACCGCCAGGATCTCGGCTTCTGTCAGGCCGCGCCCGGCGGCAGCGTCTGTGGCCATGAGCTTCGGCCCCCCGGCCAACCCCGCCAGGGGGTTTGGTGTAGCAAGACGGGCGCCGACTTCCTGTGCCACGGGATGGACGTCCCTCCTGGTCTTGGAGGTCTGCGCCCTCAGGGCCGTAGCGTTTAGGGGCGTCTCGGGCTCCGTCGGCCTATAAGCGTCGGCCAGGTATTGCTCTTCGGCGAGGCGTCGGGCCCTCTCAAGCATTGCTTCGGCCTTTAGGTCCTCGACAACAGCAACCCTTTTGCTTTTCCACGCCGAATCAGGCAACGGTCGCTTGGTCCCCCAGGACAGCATCGATTCGTCGTTGGCTTCCCGGTAATCACTATTACGAGCGCTCGGGTCACCGTGACTGGCGAGGTAGTGGTCACAAAGACCCAGGATGACCGCTAGCCTACCGAGCCATCCCTGGCTTGGTGCTGATTTGTGGTCGTCTATTGCCTCACCCAGTCTGCGGAGGGTGTCTTCGGCTGGATCTGTTTCGTCTTCGTCGGAAGCGGTGAGTACCGCAGCGAGCGGGTCCAATGCAAGTGGGATTTCCCGACCGGTAACGATCCGCTTCTTGAACGGCGATGACTTACTCGAGCTGACCGCCTCGGACGGGGCCGCCGGCGACTGGACAGCCCCAGGGGGGTCGTTCTCCGCGGCAGTATCGCTGGAGAACGCCGATACCTTTTTTTTTCTCGCCGAAGGGCGACGGCTTACTCGAGCTCTCCGAATCGCTCGGAAGCGCTGGTGACTCGACCATCAATGCAGCGGGTTGTGCCGCCGGAGGCTCCTTCGAGTCCATCGCGACGAGGATCTCGTCGATCGTGGTCAACGGCTCCCATGCATCCGTGTCGGGGTTCCTCTTTATCTCATGAGGAAGTCCTTTGGCTAGGATCACATTATCAAGCCACTGTTCCCGCTCGGTATGAAGGTGCAGTGTGTCGATTTGTGCTAGCAGGTCGGGCCGATTAGCTTCGACGAAGTCGTAGACGTAGCCGAGGTTCGGCTGGTACGAGAACCAGTCTTGCGCCCAACCAAAGCACCTCCCCAATAGTTCGCGCCTCTTGAACAGAGCCGGGAAATGATCGAGTGGCTCGCTCAGCCACCAGGGGTCCCACATGAAGTCGCTTTTGTGCATATCTATCGGGAGCGCGTCGCCCGACAAGCCCCGCCATTATCGGTGCCGCCTGCAGCAGGGCAACCTCCGGACTCGCCTTGAAGATGGACTTGTAGGTAGTCGTACGATTCCTCGAGTTCGGTCCTCTCCGTGTACCAGGCCGGCGCCGCCCATCCGAATGACCGCGCCCAGCTCCCATCGGAGATCCTCCATTCGATGCTCGAGGTCCCGCTCCGGCAGCCACCACAGTGGGGCCACGGCCCCGAACTGCTCTGTATCCATGTGTCCTCCCGTCACTAGCCGTGCGCAGCCGTCGCCCGAGACCGCCAACCCGCCCGGCGGGTGTCGGTCTCTGCAGTCATCGTGTGCAATTCCGCAATCGCCGGCGCCCTAGGAAAAACTCCTAGTTTTCCGTGAGGCCCGGTCGCCGCCAGAAGGAGGGTGAATCCCTGGCCGGCCGGATCGGCACGGTGGCGGTGCACTGACCGCGGAGATCCTCAACTCACCACATGCGTCCCGATGGAGGATCATGGTTCCTGCGGGGGGATCGTCACATGGTTGCCTGACCTCCAGCGGGCACCGCGGTAACCCGCCGATACCAGATTGCAACGCAGCTGCGCCGGTCGGGTGGTCAGCGCCGGCTAGCCTTGGACCACCGGAAGGCGTGAGAAAGCACGGCGTCGTGTGGCCTAGGAGCGGGTGACGTGGGCGGTAGTTGAGGGGGCGCCGCACGAGGTCTTTGTGGGCCGGGATGCCCAGCCGCAAACAGATCAGCGACATCGTGACCCGTGTCGCTAACGGCGGCCTGGGAGGTTGTCCACCACCACTTGGAAGACCACGGGCCTCCAGCACGCTGCTCGGTGTCGCCGTGCTGGGGTTCTCGGGACCAGCTCGTCGAGGTCGAGGCCGTCGCCTCGCTCCCCTAAGCCTCCCGGTCGGTCTCTTCAACGCGAGACCCACGAGTGGCCACGCTCGAGTCCGCAATGGTATCCCAGAAGAACGCTTCATAAGCCCCCGAAAGACCAGCTCAGGGGCGTCCCCGATCGCCGGAACTGGGGCCTCCATTAGCGACGGCGGACTCGTCCTGTCAGGTAGCCTCCATTCCCAGAGAGTGGCAGCCGAAGACGTGGCATTCGCTCCTTGCCGGAGGTGCAGACAAGACATGCCTGAGTTCCCTGGGATTGCTCACGTGGCGCTAACGGTTACGAGCTTCGAACGGAGTGTTCCGTGGTACAAGGCGCTATTCGGCTCGGACCCGATTCTCGACGAGGACACAGGTCCGTTCCAGCGTGTCGCTTGGCTTACGGGCGGCACCGTCGTCGGTCTAACTCAGTTCCCTGATTTGAGCAGCACTGAGCCGTTCAATGAGCGCCGGCCGGGGCTCGATCATCTGGCTTTCGGCTGTGCCAGCCGCGATGAGTTGAGAGCATGGGAAATCCATCTAGACGAACTCGGCATCCCCAGCGGTGGCATCGTGGACACGCCCGGATACTCGGCATTGTCCTTTCGAGACCCTGACAACATCGCACTCGAGTTCTTCGCACCTCGGGACTAGGACTGGCGGGTATCTGTCTGCCCGACAGGCCGTCCCCTACAGCAGCCTGCGGCCGCAACCAATGGGCCTCGCCATGGTGAGCCTGGGGTGGCTGATGGGGGTGGCCGCAGGCTGCTGGTTTGACGCGGCCGGGTGCTGAGCGGGCTGGTTGTCGGGCCGGCAAAGCCGGCCCTGTGCGCGCACTCGTGGTGGCGGCGAGAATCATTTCGCAGCGCGGAGGTGAGCGATGGGAGTCTTCGAGGATCTTCACGCCGGGAGCGGGTCTGCGGGAGCCTGGCCATGTATGACCGGATGATCTTCAAGGGCCGGTTGACGGCGTTGTATAAGGACAACGGGGCGAAGTGCTTCTTGTGGACCCAGGGGGTGGCGCTGAAGGACTTCACCCCTTACGCCAAGTGGACCACCGCGCAGATCGCCGACAACGCCAGGGGTCTGGCCACCGCGGCCGGTCGGCCGGTGATCTCTTTCGATCATGTCAAGACTCGTAACTACAGCCAGCGCAAGGACGAACTGGTCCTGTCCATCGCGGCCGGGGACGGGATCAGCGAGGGGGTCATCTGTGTGATCAGCGCGGTGGAGAGCTGCATGAGCTTCCAGGTGCGTAAGAGCTTCACGACCAAGACCACCAGCATGTACCGCCAGGAGCGGAAGTGCCTGCACCACTACGTGTACCTGATGGACCCCGAGTTCGGGTTCATGCACATCCGGGTCCAGGGCTGGATCCCCTACGACGTCCAGGCCTACATCAACGGCCGGGAGTGGCTGGCCCGCCGCCTGGACGAGGCCGGCGTTGGCTATGTCCGCTGTGACAACTCCCTGCTCAAAGTCGATGACCTCGAGGTGGCCTCCCGGCTGTGCGAAGGTTCGCCCACCGGGCCTGGCCCCGGGTTCTCAACGCCTTCGCCCGCCTCGTCAACCCCATCGCCCCGGCGGGGCGCGCCGCTGGCTATGGCGGCTACTACTGGGTCCTCGACCAGGCCGAGATCGCCACCGACGTCATGTTCAACTCTCACCGTGACCTGCTCGAGATCTGGCCCGACCTGGTTCACCACGCCGCCTTGAACCTCGGCTCGGAGGACGTGCTGGGATTCTTGGGCCGCAAGCTCCACCCCTCCCTGGCCGCCGAGGTGGTGACTGACACCAAACGCCCCCCGAGGGATGGCGGGTCCGCCATCGCATGGGCCCCAACTGGGTGAAGATGTACGACAAGGCCTCGGTCTTGCGGATCGAAACCGTCATCAACAATCCGCGCCAGTTCCGGATCCTGCGCCTCATCACCGACGCTCAGGGCCGGCGCGACCGGCGGTGGTGTCCGATGAGAAAAGGCGTCAGCGACCTGTACCGAAACTTCCAGGTCGGCATGGGCGCCAACCAGCGCTACCTGCAAGCCCTCGCAGCAGCGCCGCTGAAAAGCAAAGGCGTCGCCGCTCTCGACGCCTTGTGCCGGCCCCGGACCCGACGGGGCGCACCGTGGCCCGCTTCAGCCCCCTCAACCCGGCCGACCTGGCCCTCTTCAAAGCCGCCCTGGCCGGCCAGCACACCATGAACGGCTTCCGAAACGCCGACCTGCCGCCCGCCTCTACCGCCGACCAGCCCACGACCGAGACGAAGCCCACCGACGATGCGAACGAATCTCCCGGCTCATCGTCAAACTCCGCGGCCACGCCCTGGTCGCCAAGGTCCCCCGAGCCCGCCTCTACCGCGTCACCCCCTACGGACAGCGAGTCATGACCGCCGCGCTCGCCATCCACGACGACCAATACCCCACCCACTATCTCCTGCACGCCGCATAAGCGCCACCTGTCTCACGCGACACGCAAATCCTGCGAGGGTAGGTTCGACCGCCGGTTAGTGGGCGAGGGTGGCTGGCTCCCTTGATGCGAGAGCACAAGCGACTCGACCTGCCCGAGCCTCTTGCCAGCCTGATGCACTGGGTAAGGCTCCCGCCGAAATTGTCCGAAAGTCCAATATCGGCATTAGGTTAGGACTCTCACGTTTGTGCGGGCCGTAACCACCGCCGGTTCGGTCGGACAAGGCTCGGGGTGGTCGCCATCGCTCACGCTGGTGGCACGTTATCGGGCGGCCCACCTGCCCGACTCGCCGGTTACCTCGCGGTCAGCTGTCGTAGCCGGGAGGGTCCGTCACGCTCAGTGGCCGATGGGGATGATTCGGGCCGTCGCTATACCGTTCGCAAACGCCAGATACCGCAGGGGGGCAGTACGGCCGTGAGTTGCCGCAGCGAGCTTCGCCGAACGACCTCGCCCCATCTCGACCTGTTTGACAAATCAAGCAGACGGTCCACTGCATCGGGCAGCGGGAGGTCCTGCGGAGCGCACAGTCGTGCCTGATCGAGTATCCACCAAGGCGTTGCGAGGTGTTCGTAGCTTCGTGAGGTCCTGGTGGGACCGCTCTCGAAGTGCCTGCCGTCGACGGTATCGATTGGTTTTCGAACGAGTTGCGGGCCCACCGAGATCTCGCGGGGTGTGGCTCAAAAGAGGTTCGCGCATCGGAACTGGAAATCAGGAGTGCCCACCGCGGTCTACATCGACTACGAGACCTGGAGGGTGTGAGTGAGTGTGTTCATTGGGGTAGACCCGCACCAGGGTTCGCATACCGCGGTGGCGATCGACAGCAGCGAGGCTGCCTGGGCCAGCTGAAGGTGCGAGCAACACGCCACCAGGTCGGACCTCTGAGCTGGTCTCTTCGCGAGGGCGAGCGTGGATGTTAGCGATGAACTCGTCGTGGTCAAGGGTTGTCCTACGCCCCGAACATCGTGGCGCCCAGGCCAAGCATGCTGACCTTCAGGCCGGTCCGGCCGAGCCAGCGCGCTTTCATGGCTGACTCCTAGTCACGCCCACAGGGGGCAATTCGTCTGGGTATCTGCAAGGTATGCTGTGCATGTAATCCGGGTACTGGGGAGGTCGATATGCGACCACGGATCAGCGCCCTGGTTCTCGCGGCTGCGGCAGCCGCTGTGGCCTTGGTGGCGTGCGGGAGCTCGAGCAAGGCCACCGGCGGCGGGGCCGCCACCGTGCAGACCGCCAACGTGTCGGGGGTGTCAACGGTGCTCGTCAACGCATACGGCCGCACCCTATACGGGCTGACCTCGGAGAAGGGCGACAAGGTCACCTGCACCAATGCCAGCGGGTACACCGGCGTCTGGCCCCCTAACGCCTTGCCGTCGGGGACGAACCGGGCGGTCGCCGGCACCGGAGTGCAGGCCTCCCTACTGGGAACGGTCAGTGCCTGCGGCCAGTCGCGTGTCACCTGCGCCAGCTACCCGCTCTGCGGCTACTCCGGTGACACCGGTTCGGGCGTGGGCAACGGCAAAGGCATCAGCAGTTTCGGGGGCACGTGGTGGCCGATCAGCCCGGCCGGCGCCCTGATCACCGGTTCATCGTCATCGTCATCGTCATCGTCGTCGACCACCACCAGCCAGTCGGGCTACTGAGGCGGCTACTGACCGGTGGCGCCAAGCGGCGAGGTCACCCCGGTCATCGGTTAGATCTCCCGCCAAGACCCGATATTGGCCGGCGGACCCATCTCGGTCGGGGCCCGTTGCCGTGTGGTTGAAAGACTTCAGTGGAGGAAGTCTTCTGACTGATTCTGTGGCCGGCGTGATCGGATCGCCCGACCGCCTGAACCGGGGCGTCACATTGACCGTTGAGATGACATGGAATTCCTGAGGGAATCCCGTCGGCAACTGCGATCAAACGGCGTCGGGAGGTAACCGCACGTCCTTCTTAGTTGTCTTCCTAGCCGGCGCCGCCTGCTGGGCCGCCGGGGCCTTCTTAGCCGCCTTTTTCGGCTCGGGTGCTTTGGCGGGGGCGGCAGTCTCGACGGCGACACCCTTCTCAGCCGGCGTGGCCTTCTTAGCCGGCGTCGCCTTCTTGGCCGGGGCCTCGCCGCTGATCTTGACGGCGGCCATCGGCACCGCCTCGACCAGCGCCGTCAGGTCAACTACAGAGTCGTCGCTGCCATGGCCGTTGGGCACGTACGTGTCGGCGGCCCAGTCGTTCTCCCACCGATAGCCGTCCAGCAGATACCGGAAACGGTAGCTCCGGCCCTCCGCCAGTTCGACGGTGCGCCTGAAGCCGCCCTGGGCTGGTTCCATGATGTCGCGGTCGGATGACCAGCCGTTCCACTCGCCACAGATGGCGGCGTGACCCGCACCGACCGCGGCGGCGACAGTGAAGGTGACCGACGCTGTACCACTAGGACCCCTGGACTTGATCATTGCGCCTCCGCAGCTTCCCAACCTTGGGCGAGGACAGTCTCGCGCGGCCGGAACACCCACCCGACACGATCCACAACGGACTGCGGGGCGCCATGCTGACCCTGATGCGGTGTGGAATGCGGTGTTTCTGAACATCAGGCTGATCTGAGGGCGATGGTCCAGATGGTTGAGATGACATGGAATTTCTCGGGGATTCATCCAGCGAACTACTCCCATATCGAAGGCGGTATAAGTGCAGGTCAGCAGGGTCTCGCAGCCCCCGTCGACCTGGCAGTCGGTAGTTCAGATGATGACCACGACCCCCGCTACAGCAGCGGAGAAAGCGGCGAGCAGGGCATGGGGCGACGCCAGGGGGTGGGGGTCGAGCAGCCCTGGCTTGTCAGGGCCGAGGGTCGCTCGTAGCTCCGCAGGGTGTCCCGGCGCTGCACTTGTCCGTAGCGGCTTTGGACCTGTCGACGATGTGGGCCATGGTGGAGGAGTTTCTTGTTGGAGACAGCGGTATCTGTAGCGATGGCGCCGACGCAGGCCGGTCGGGCGGGGATGAGGTGAACGCCGTCGAAGGCGCCGCAGTCGCGAATCTGAGAGACCATGTCGCAGCCGTAGTCGGCCCTGCGGACGGATTGTCGGCCACCTTCGTGAGGAGCCACTCCGACTCTGCGTTCTTCGATCCGGCGTGGGCTTGACACGGTGAGATGGAATGTCCGGCGTCAGCCGGAGGGGGAGGATCACTGCGGCGCTCTCAGACGAGGCTGCCGTAGTTGAGTTCCAGGCAACCCAGCCCCATCGCGGGTTGCCTGGAGCTGAATGACTCTGCGTGAGTGCCGAGTGGTGGCGAGGACCGCCCGCTGAGGTTTTCGATTGGACCCGGATGAAGCCGGCTTTCCTCGCCTGGCATCCACGGCGCTTGGGTTTTCGGGGTCAGGGTGGCAGGCTCGGCGGACCATCGTCCACGCCGCCCGAGTCGGGCGCGTCGAGGACCGTTGCTTCCTCGGCACGCAGCTGTTGGCGGCTTTGCAGCCTGAAGAGGCCGGCGAAGGATGCTCCGATGACGAGGACCGCCACGACGAAGATGACGATGATTGCGATCAGGGAGGCCTGTGGGGCGCCGGCGTTGCTCAGGGTCAGCGTGGTGCCGGGGAGAAGCGTGGGCTCCTGAGCTACACCCCATCCTTTAGATGACCGCCCCCACCCCGAGCGCAGCGACGACTTGGACTTCCCTCGGCGTGAGCGATTTGGCCGGCAGCAGAACGGGAACCCCGAGGCCCCAGAGGCCGGCGATGATCACGAGAGGCAGAGCTCAGCCGGCGAGGTCGCCGTACAGCGCCAGGTTCGAGCTGTGGAGTCGTCACGCGGCACTTCCAACCCAGGCGCGCCCTACAAATGTGACTTCATCTGACTGTGAGCTTGCGGCCCGGGCAACTCGATCTAGTCGATGAGCCCAAGCGCCCGGACCCGGCTGGCTGCCTCAGCCCGGCTGTGAACCCCGAGCTTTTTATAGACCCGCTGTGCTCGTTCTTTCGCCGCTGATCGAGAGATCCCGAGCTTGTCGGCGATGACCGAGAAGGTTAACGATGTCGGCAGGTAGCGCAGGACCGGGCCTCGGCCACGGTGATCGACGCGGCCTTGAGGGCAGCGGCAGCTTCTGCGACGGCTCCCGCAGCGGCTCGGTCGGCTTTGGCGACCGCCTCGTCGTCGGCTGCGACGGCTTGGATTACAGCTTGGTCGGCTTCGGCAACGATGAGGCCGGCCGCGGCCAGGGCCTGCACGGCCTCATGGGCGGCTGCCTCCTCCACTAGGCCGGCGCTGATCAGCGTTCGGACCGCCTCGGCGGCGGCGGCCGCCCGGATGGCTTCGGATGCTGCGACTACCTCGGCCGCTTCGGTGGCGGCCGCCACGGCCCGCAGGATGGCGTCGGCTTCTGCGGCTTGAGCGGCGGCGATCACCCGAGCCGCGTCCTCCATGGCCGCTACCTCGGCCCCGATGAGCAGCCCGGTCTCGGCTGTAAGAAAGCCCTCACTGAGGAACCTGCCCCCGTCTCGGCGATGGCGTCGAAGAGCGGCTGGGCCCAGCGGTGCTCAACGAGCAGGAAGGCCAGCGCCGTGTCCGGCAGCAGTGATTCAGTTAGTGCCCAGGCGTGCGTCCGGTCGAAACCCCCGGTGCCGTCGCCCCCAGGCGGCCTGACCAGACCAGCAGCATCGACAGGCAGAATGCTCGCCAACAGTTCGCCAAAGTCCTCGTCGTCGCCGACCGACAACCGCTGGATCGTCCCATCCGGGTTCTTCGCCACGACGAGCAGGTCGAGCAGGCGTAGCATTCCCCGGCCCTGAAGCTGATCGATTTCCGCCAGGACTCGCCCCCGGAACTCGGCGCCGGGACCGAAGCTGACTGCGATCACCTGCAACGGTCCGGTCATTTTCCCCCCTCGTCGTGGGGACGAACTGTAGCGGCCGAGCGAAGCGGGGTCCCGCTGGCCATCGATGCAACCCAACCTCGAGGGTGGTCATCTTCGCGAGAATCCCGCTAGTCTGGCTTGTCGTGGACGACGGTTAGGACGGGGCGGTGTACCGAGAGATCGTCGTCGGCACGGACGGATCCACGGGGGCCCTGCACGCCCTCGATCACGCCATCCATCTCGCCGCCCAGGAGACCGCCCGCCTGCACATCGTCACGGCCTACCGACCGCTCACGCCCGAAGAGATCTACCAACACCAGCGGGGCCTGCCCCCCGACAAGCGGGCCGAGGTCGACGAGGCCTACGTGGTCCGGTCCATGCTCAGCGCCGCCGCCGACCGCGCCGACGAGGCGCGCGTTCCCTCCCAGACCTATGCCCGTCTGGGCCACCCCGCAGCGGTCATCCTCGAAGTAGCCGAGGAGGTCAACGCCGATCTGGTCGTGGTCGGCAATCAGGGCGCGGAGGGGAGCAAGCGGTTCCTGCTGGGCGGCGTCCCCAACAAGGTCTCCCACCACTGTCCCTGCACCCTGCTCATCGTCCACACGTCCCAAGCCGCCAATGTCGCTCCTTAACCTCGACGCCCGCTCCCAAGGCAAAGCGCCCCCGCAACCCAGCCGCCACGGAGGGACTGTAACGTTTTCGGTGTAACCGGTCCTCGGTGATATCGGGATATCTCGGTTACTTCGTGGTGGTTATTATACGGCCCGGGAAGGCGACTGTAAAGGCATTCAGTGCAGGCTTCCACCGATTCGACCAGCGTTGACGGGCCTTCCCGGTCGGGTCGAGACTCATCACGGCCAGGTACACGCACTTGAGCGCAGCCTGTTCGGTCGGGAAATGACCTCTGGCCTTGACCGCCCTTCTGATCCTGGCGTTCACGCTCTCTATGGCGTTCGTGGTGTATATCACCTCCCGGATGTCGTTGGTGAAGCTGAGGAACGGGACGAACTCGGCCCAGGCGTTCTCCCACAGTCCCACGATGGCCGGGTAGCGGGCCTCCCAGCGCTCGGAGAACTCGGCGAAGCGGTCCAGGGCGGCCTGCTCGGTCGGGGCAGTGTAGATGGGCTTGAGGTCCTTGGCGACGGCCGGCCAGTCCTTGCGGCTGGCGTAGCGGAAACTGTTGCGAAGTAGGTGCACGACACACGCCTGCACGATGGTCTGCGGCCACACCGAGGCCACCGCGTCGGGCAGCCCGGTGAGACCGTCGCAGACCAGGATGCACACATCCTTGGTACCCCGGTTCTTGATCTCGGTGAGTACGTGCGCCCAGTATTTGGCTCCCTCGCCGCCGTCGCCGACCCACAGACCCAAGATGTCGCGGGTGCCGTCCACGGTCACGCCGATGGCCACGTAGATCGGCCGGTTGGCCACCTGGCCCTCGCGGATCTTTACGTGGATGGCGTCCACGAAGATGACCGGGTAGACCGAGTCCAGAGGCCTATTCTGCCACTCCGACATGCCCTCGATGACCCGGTCGGTGATCCGAGTGATCGTCTCCTTGGACACCTGAGCTCCGTAGATCTCGGCCAGGTGGGCGCAGATCTCGCCGTGAGTGAGACCTTTGGCGGCCAGCGAGCACACCAAGGCGTCCACCCCGTTCAACCTGCGGCGGCGCTTGGGCACGATGATCGGCTCGAAAGTCCCGCTTCGGTCCCGGGGCACCTCGAGCTCGATCGGGCCGACCTCGGTCAACACCATCTTCTTGCGGGTCCCATTGCGGCTGTTGCCCGAGTGATAGCCGGCCCGGTCATAGGGGTCATAGCCCAGATGCTCCGACAGCTCGCCATCGAGCGCCGACTCCAGCACCGTCTTGGTCAGCCCGGCCAACAAGCCGCCCGGGCCGACCAAACTCACGCCCTCATCCCGGGCCCGGTCCATCAACTGCACCGCCAACTGGGCCAAGCTCGGCGACTCCCCGCCCGGTCCACCAGCGGCCGTCTCGCTACTCGTAAGGTCAATCGTGTCAGTCACTACCTGTCCTTTCCGCCGGGCCATCCACCCAGCTTGCCAGAGGTAGTGTCGAGTGGCCGGGGGGAATCGCACCCCCCGGCTCTCACAGAACCGTACGTGACAGTCTCCCGTCATACGGCTCTTACAGGCCGACCGGTGGCGGCGATGAGGTGCCAATGAGCGAACAGGCGTGGCTCTCGCCGCCGGATGGCAGCGAGCCATTCCCATGCTCGGCCTTTTCTACGCCGGAATCGTTTGAGTTTCCGCATGGCCCAGCGGACGAGGTGCTCCTCGATGCGCTTGGCCAGGAAGTACAACGTTGAGCGGTAGAAGCGCCCGTAGTAGTTGATCCAGCCTCGCACTTGCGGGTTGATGCTCCCGGCGATGCCGGACAGGTCCGTCCCTACGCGACGGTTGAGATGCCAGCCTCGGATCTGCTTGCTTTTGGCCTTCTTCGCCTTATCGCTCATGGCCGGACTGAAGCTTACGAAGTAGCCGTGCCGGCCTCGGGCGAACCGCCCCCGAAAGCTGTAGCCGAGGAAGTCGAAGCTGGTGTGCTCGGAGTCCCCTCGGCGGTTCGCGTCTTTGCAGTACACGATCTTGGTCTTGTCGGGGTGCAGCTCGAGACCCAAGGTCCCGAGCCTTTCGGCGATGGCAGCCTCGAGTTCTTCGGCTTGCTCCTCGCTGTCGCAGTGGGCGATGACGTCATCCGCGTAGCGCTCGAACGGGCAGCCCGGAAAGTTCCGATCCATCCAGCGATCGAACGCGTAGTGCATGAACAGATTGGCGATCGAAGGCGAGATCGGAGATCCCTGCGGAGTCCCTTTCTCTCGGGCGACAACGGTTCCGTCCGGCATCTGGATCGGGGCTTGGAGCCACCGGTCGAGATAGAGCAGAACCCACCGCTCGTCGGTGTGGTGAGCCACCGCTTTGAGCATCAGATCCCATGGGACACTATCGAAGAAGGCCCGAATGTCGAGATCCAACACCCAGTCCTTTCCCCAACAGCGCTCCCTGGTGACAGCCAGGGCATCATGGGCGGACCGCCCCGGACGATATCCGTAGCTGTCAGGATGGAAGATCGGCTCCAGCTTCTCTTCCAGCAGCAGCGCCGCTGCGGTCTGGGCGATCCGGTCTGCCGTGTTGGGCACCCCGAGCGTCCTGACCCCCAATCCGTGATCTTTCGGTATCTCCACCGCCCGCACCGGCCCCGGCATATACGAGCCCGAGGACATCCGGTTCCACAGCTTGTAGAGGTTGTCGGCCTCCCGCTCCTGGAACTCGGCGATGCTCACAGCGTCCACGCCCGGCGCACCTTGATTGGCCCGGACCTTCTCCCACGCCTCGAACACGAGACGTTTGGGAATCTCAAATGACTTCATCTTCGGTCTGGGTTTGTCTCTCGGCTCCTCCCCTGTCGGGTTGGCCTCAAGTCGACCCTGGTCTGCCCGATCCCTTCGCTCCAGCCCCATTACAGGGCCTTCACCGCTACTACGGACCGGTCCGCCCCTGTGCCTCGCATCGGTACTCTTCCCTTGATGGGACCACCACTACGGGTTCTCCCTCTCGCGACCAGGGGGCCAACCACACCCATTTCGACTGGCCGTCGGTATCGAGACGACAGGTTCTCCTGTTCCGTGCCAGCGCCTACGACGAGCTCGCGCCACCTATACACCGGGCACCACCAGGCCAGCACGCAGGACGCTGCCTGACTTCCAGCACGCCACACGACGCGCTCTGCTCCCGGGGCCGTGTACTTCCCCGGTTTCGATGCCACCATCAACATTTCGATGCGTCAGCAGTGGTTCACACACGTTCGCCTTCTCGTCGCACACCTGCCCTGCTCCTGGCAGGGCTTTTTGCCGCAACGCTCACCACCCCGGCTCTTGACCGGCGCAGCTTGCGGTGGTTTGGGATCTCCGCCTGCACGGCGAACCCGAAGGGCCGACCTTCATCACCAGCACAGCACACGTCATGACATCGAGCTTCTACATCGGCATCACTCCGCTTTCAGGACGCACTACACCGATGTTGTTATAGACCCGCCGAAGGCCGAGGGAAGCAGAAACGCTCCGAGCCAGACCAGGGTCCCTAGTTTTGAGGTACTTCAAAGGTCCGCTACCATGTTGACCATGGCATCCGTCGATGAGTTCTCGTTTTCAGATCTGCTCCAGCAGCCCACCCTTGTAGCGTCGGCCGTGGAGAAACGGGGTCGCATCGTACTCCACCGGCGAAACGCTCCTGACTTGGTGCTGAGCCGGGCCAGCGACTTGTCGGAGCTTGCAGGTTTCGCCAGGCTCCTCGCCCAGATGGTCAAACACGTCCCCGCCGGGGACCTTGCCAACACCGTCGGCGAAGCACTGCCGTGGACCAGCTACCTCAGCGCGGAAGGCCGTAAAGAGTTCGTAACTGAGTTACCGGCCGTGATCCAGGACTGCGAGGACCTTGGCACCTTCGCTCCTTTGGAGACGTTTATCGCCAGCTGGCGTAGCACCGCGGCCGTTATGGCCGATCCCGAGCTGGCCGACCGGCTCAGCCAGCCCGTCACCAAGCCATTGGGTAGGCGCGTCCCGGCGCCGTGACAACAAGAAAGCGAACGCCGCAGCGGCGAGGTGAGCGAGTCGCTCCCCCACCGGCCAAGGGGGAATGGGACGTGGTGTTCGCAACGGGCGATGCCGTTGACGGATGGGAGCAGCTCGGCCGACAAGCGCCCGGACCGACCGAGGACTGCTGGCAACAGCTTCGGACCGACCCTTTGCGGCGTGACAAACGCCAACACCCACTTCGAGACAAGCTCGGACACCGCATCGTTGGCCGGAGAGAACTCGAACAGTGGCAGTACGAAGTCACCGGTGCCGGCCGGGTCTGGTACTGCCCCGACCTCATCCAGCGGATCGTGTGGATGACCGACGCTTTCGTCGGCCATCCCAAAGCTACGGAGTAATGCCACATGCCGAGTTCAAACCGCCGCCACTTTGGGAGCATCCGGAAACTCCCGTCCGGGCGCTTCCAAACGTCGTATTGGCACAAGGACCGCCACTACCTGGCGCCGAGCACCTTCAGGACCAAAGGAGACGCCCAGGCGTGGTTGTCCAGCATCGAGACGGACATCGCTCGAGGCACCTGGCTGGACCCTGCCGGCGCCAAGGTCACCGTTGGCGAGTGGCTGCAGCATTGGCTCGCCACGGTCGTCGACGGTCGGGTTGACTCCGACAACACCCGTAGCAACTATGCCCAGATCGTCCGGGTCCACATCGAACCGGCTCTTGGCGCCATCAAACTGGACAAGCTCACCGCGGAGATGGTCGATCAGTTCCTGGCCTCCAAGGCGAAGGCCGGGCTCGCTCGAACCCACGTCTCCCGGATGCGGACGATCCTCGCCGACGCCCTCCGCCACGCCGAGCGACGAGGCCTGGTCGCCCGTAACGCAGGCGCCCTCGCGGTCATGCCGAGGACGAAGCCGCCAGCAGAACGGCGGTCACTGACGCCTGACGAGGCCCGAGCGCTCTTGCAAGCAGCCAAAGGGGAGCGCCTGGAGGCAATCGTGGTCGTCGGGCTGACCGTGGGACTCCGCCCCGGCGAGCTCACTGGGCTCCTGGCGGCCGATATCGACCTCGACGCCAGGCCGCCGACAATCACGGTCTCGGGCGCCATGAAGCGAGGCCCGGACGGACGGGTGAAGCGAGGACAGGTCAAGCGGTCGAAAAACGGCCGCCGCACCATCGCCCTCCCCCCGATCGCAGTCGAGGCCCTCAAGGCGCACCACAAGCGACAGCTCGAGGAGCGACTCGCCGCCGGTTCTGAGTGGAAGGAGGGCGGGCTCGTCTTCCCGTCGCAAGTAGGTACCCCCCTCGACCCCTCAAGGGTACGGCGGACCTTCACCCGCATTACCAAGCGGGCCGGAATCACGGACGCCACCTTTCCGTATCTCCTCCGGCACACGGCCGTCTCACTCCTTCTCGACGGCGGCGCCAGCATCGAAGAGGTCGCTGATTTACTCGGCGACGACCCCCGCACGCTCTACCGCCATTACCGCCACAAAGTGCGCCCGGTGGCCGACGCCGCGACGCGCATGGAGGCGCTCCTGGCGGGCGCGAACCCAGACGCTTCGCGCACGTAGCGCGCACGCCGACAGCAATCCACAGGCCATAAACTCCGCCAGACCGGTAAAAGTGCTGGTCAGAAAGGTGGGCGCAGGGGGAATCGAACCCTCGACCTCATGCGCGTCATGCATGCGCTCTAACCGACTGAGCTATGCGCCCGGAGCAGCCCTCGACGCTACCACGGGCGCCGCGACGGCTGGGCGGGCGAAGCCATCTACGCTAACCCCGGATGCTCGCCCTCTTTCCCGCCTACCTGCCGAGCCCGTCGGCCAATGGGATCAGCATCGGGCCCCTGCGGTTGCACGTGTACGGCCTGCTCATCGCCGTGGCCATCGCGGCGGCCATCTGGCTGTCTCAACGGCGCTGGGAGCAGATCGGCGGCGCGACCGGCACCATGGCCATCATCGCCCTGTGGGGCGTGCCCGGCGGGCTGATCGGGGCGCGGGTCTACAGCCTGCTCACCAGCTGGGGGGTGGACACCAACGGCCACTGGTACCGGGCCTTCGAAATCTGGCAGGGGGGCCTGGGGATCTGGGGCGCAGTGCTCGGGGGGATCGCCGGCGGCTACCTGGGCGCCCGCCGCCACCACCTGCCTGCCCGCCCGCTCCTCGACTGCATCGCTCCGGCCTTCGCCCTGGCCCAGGCCATCGGGCGCTGGGGGAACTACTTCAACCAGGAGCTGTACGGACGTCCGTCGAAGCTGCCCTGGGCGGTCAAGATCGACAACCCGGCCGCGCCCTACGCACCCCATTCCACTTTCCAGCCCACGTTCCTTTACGAGTGCATCTGGGATCTGGTCGTACTGGCGCTGGTCCTGTGGGTGGAGCGCCGGTTCCGGATCCGCCGGGGCTATCTCATCGCCGCCTACGCGTCGTTCTACACGTTCGGACGTTTCTTCACCGAGTACCTGCGCATCGACCACGCCCACCGCTTCCTCGGTCTCCGGCTCAACGACTGGACCAGCATCCTGGTCTTCGTGGTGTCGACGGTGGTCCTGCTCACCCGGGGCCGGGCCGGGCCGGGGGACGAGTGCGCTGGCGACCCGCTGCCCGCGGGCTCAACGGGCTCGGCCACCGGCGAGGCCAGCCCCCCGGCGGCGACTGAGCACACTACCGCCGGCGTCGACCCGGCCTAGCCGCCCGCCTGCGAACTCGACGCCGGAAACTCGCCGCGCCGTTTCACCTGCGACGTGCTCTTTCGGTTGTCGAGTTTTCGGGCCCGCCCACTAGAACTAGGCACCTCCAGGGGTCGGCACCGCCCCGATGTAGGCCGCCCGGGTCCGGAACCGGGTCGGCTCCTCGTACTCCTCGATGGCATGCGCCAGCCACCCGGCCACCTTGCCGATGGTGGCGATGGCCTGCCCGGCGCCGGGAATCATCTCGGCGCAAAAGGCCAGGGCCCCCAGCCCGAGGTCCACGTTCGGGGGAGGGAAGCCCCGGGCCTCCCCGATGGCGAGCACCCGGTCCACCAGGTCGTGCCGGACCGGGGCGCCGCCCACCTCGGGAAGGCGCCTCAGCAGCTCGGCCCCGCGGGGTCTCCGCCGGGGTACAGGGGCATGCCGAACCCGTGCACGGCCGCTCCCGTCCGTCGTAGCCGGGCCCCGATCGCCCGCTCCGGGTCCGCCGTCTGTGCCTCCGCGAGCAGGCGCTCCACCTCGCTCGGCGCCCCGCTGCTGCCGCTGCGCCAGCTCCCGCTGGCGGGACCCAGACCGGTGCTCACCACGGCATAGGGGTCGGCCCGGAAGGCGGCCGCCACCCGGGCAGCCAGCGTGGAGGGCGCCAGCTCATGGTCGGCGGAGAGCACCAGGGCGGCCTCGAGCACTCCTCTGCGGCCCGCGGTCAAGGGTAACGGGCTCAGCCGCGGCCACAGCCGGGCGCTCAGCGACCGCCCCAGGCGCCGGGCTGGGCGGGCCGCCGGTGGGACCCGAGGCAGGCAGTCAACCAGGGTGGCAAGCAGGCCCCGGCCGACGATCGGCACCGCCCTCCGACTGAGATCGTGCCGCAGCTGGTCGGTCAGGGCCGCGGCCGCCGTCGCCACCATGAACTTCTCGACGGGCAGGTTGGCCGTACCCACCGACCGCAGCACGCCCGACACCGGTTTGGTGGCAGCCCGGGGAGCCAGCCAGGGTTCCCGGTCCGCCGGCCATTCGCCGGTCCACAACCACCCGGCTACCGCCTCAAAGGACCGGAACCGGCTCAGCTCCACCGCATCCCGGCCCCGGTAATAGAGGTGCTGGCCGTCGATAAGGGTGAGCTCGGTAACGAAGACCGGGTCATTGGGCTCGTCCTGGCGCGACCGGGTCCGGCGGGTTCGCACCCCCGAACCACCCGTGGCACCCGGCCCGACGGCGCCGCCCTCCCCATCCACACCGGCCCCATCCACACCGGCCCCATCGACACCGGCCCAATCCACACCGGCCCCATCCACACCGGCCGGCGACACCGGGCCATCGCTCGCCCGGCGTCGCGACGACCGGGCCAGGCGAGCGATTTCCTGGGGATCGAACGTGCTTCCGGTCGGCGTGTGCCAACGGGAGAGGACACCGCGGCTGACATAGGCGTACAGCGTGGCCGGCTTGACGCCCAGGCGGGCTGCAGCCTCGGCTGACGTGAGTCGCCTGTTGATCATTGATCAATATTGATCGATCTCTATCGATATGTCAAGATTGACGATATGACGACGACTACCACCAGCACCACGGCCTCGGCCGCACCCCTCCCGATACCGCCGGGCCTCAAGGGAGTGGAGGTGACCGACACGGAGATCGGCGACGTCCGCGGCCTGGAGGGCTTCTACCACTACCGCCAGTACTCGGCCGTCGAGCTGGCCCGCCAGCGCACCCTGGAGGACGTCTGGCAGCTGATGCTGGACGGCTCCCTGCCCGCTGATGCCGCCGCCCGGGACCGCTTCGCCGCCGAGGTCGGACCGGCTCGCGACGTCCCCGGATCACTGCTCGACGCCCTGGCCGCCCTGGTCGGCGCCACCCCGGGTGCCGGCCCCATGACCGGCCTGCGCACCGCCCTGTCTGCGCTCGGAGCGCACGACCGCATGCGAGCGCTGTGGGACCTCGACGCCTCCGCCCGACGGCGAGACCTGATTCGGCTGGCCGCGGCCACCCCGACGCTGGTTGCAGCCCTCCACCGGCTGGCCGCGGGCCAGGATCCCGTCCCTCCCGACCCCCGACCTGGGCCACGCGGCCAACTACCTCTGGATGGTGACCGGTTCCCGCCCCGAGCCTGACCTGGCCCGAGCCCTGGAGCAGTATCTGATCCTGACCGTCGACCACGGCTTCAACTCGTCCACCTTCACCGCCCGGGTCATCGCCTCGACCGGGGCCGACGCGGCCGCAGCGGTGGTCGGCGCCATCGGGGCGCTCTCCGGGCCGTTACACGGCGGGTGCGCCCAGCCGGGCCCTCGACACCATCGACGCCATCGGTAGCGCCGATCGGGCCGAGCCCTACCTCCGCGAGGCGGTCGGCCGAGGCGAGCGGATCATGGGATTCGGCCACGCCGTGTATCGCACCGACGACCCGCGGCTCGCTGTTGCTCCGCGAGGTTGCCGAGTCCCTCGGGCGGCGACCTGGTGGACCTGGCCGTCGAGATCGAGAGCATCGTCCTCCGGGTTCTGGCCGAGCTCAAGCCCGGAAACGCCCTGTACACGAACGTCGAGTTCTATGCCGGCGTGGTCATGGATCGCTGCGGCCTGCCGCGCCGGAGCTCTTCACCCCGACCTTCGCGGTCAGCCGGGTCATCGGATGGTGCGCCAACATCGCCGAGCAGGCCGCGGCGCGCCAGCTCATCCGCCCCGCCGCCCGTTACGTCGGGCCGCCTCCTCCGGCGCCGGTCCCGGCCTTACCCGTGATCTGATCGCCAGCGAATACCGCCCCATTCACACCGATCCGCCCCGTAGGCTGATCCCATGCCGGGTGTGATCGACAGCCGCAAGTGGCTGCGGCAACGCATCACCCACCTCGAGGAGCTCCTGCAGAGCGACCCTCCTGACGAACAGCGGCAGGTGATCCAGGCCGAGTTGGACCAGGCCCGGGCCGAACTACGCCGAACCAGTGGTTGGCGGCGGTGGCTGCTGTGGGGATCTCCCAGCTAGTGGGCCGGCCAGAAACTCGACGCCAGAAACTCGACGCCAGAAACTCGACAACCGAACGAGAACGTCGCAGGCTCAAACTGCGCAGCGAGTTTCCGACGTCGAGCTCGGAGGCGGTCCACTAGTACGGGGAGTGCGGCCGCCGGCGATCGCAGCCGAGTCGGCTGAGGCCAGCCCTCACTTCATCCCGGGTCAGGCGGTCGGCGCCGCAGGCGTCGCGGGCGGCGCCGACGGTCCGGCCGGGCCGTGGCGGGGACCGAACCCGAAGGAGTTGCGGCTGGCGCCGACCTTGGTCGTGTCAACGATGTTGGTTGCCGTGTCCTTGCCGCTGACCGTGGTCGCCGTCACGTCGACCTGATCACCCTTGGCCACCGAGCCGATCCCATCTCGCTGCGAGTCGACCATGGTGGAGGACGCGACGACGTAGGTGTGGCTGTAGTTGTCGGCACTGGTCACCGTGATCGAAGTGGTGCTGACCGCGGTCACCTTTCCGGTCTGAACCTCGATGGTCTGATAGCCGCCGTTCGGCGATTTGGTGGTGTATTCGCCGTGCACGACCCGCCCGAAGCCGGCCAGACCGCCAAGCCCGAAGGGGCCGCCAGGACCCGGCCCCCGGAATCCGCCAAAACCATGCTTCGGCGTCGACGAGTTCGGGGGGGCAGTTGTGCTCGGCGTCGTGGAGCCGGACGTGGCGGCGAAGGCGATCCCGGCGCCCCCCAGAGCCACGCCCACGGCCAGGCCGCCGACGAGCGCCGCTCGCGGCAGGCGCCCAAACCAGCGCCACCTCGGTGCACCGGGCCCGCTCGGTCCACCGGAGCCACCCGGTCCACCAGGACCGCCCGGTCCACTGGGTCCGCTGGGTCCGCTCGACGACGAGGGCTGCTCCGAAATGGACTCGAATGACATCTGGGACGACCTCCACGGCTCGATGACGCGGCATTCTCGCAGAGCCACCTGAGGCCGGGAGCAGAGCCACCTGAAAGATTTCTGAAGCAGAGCCGGGCCTCGGGCCCTCACTTGAGGACGTTGACCGCCCGGGCGATCACCATGGCGATTATGAGCAGCGAGACCGCCGATTGCACCAGCATCAGCATCTTCGCCCACTTCGCCAGCGGCATCACATCGGTCGGGCTGAACGCGGTGGCGTTCGTGAACGACAGATACAGGTAGTCAAGGTAGGTCGGCGTCCACTCTGGTGGGGCCAGGTCCGGTTGGGCCATCTGGGGAAAGAGGAAGTCCGGATAGCGCCGCACCGCCCGGGACCGGGCCACCGGCCCGCCCCGGTCCCACTCCCAGTACCACAGGCTGAAGACGATGATATTGGTGACGTACACACTGGCCCCTCGGGCCAACAGGGCGGCGGCGTCGTCCCCGGACGTGCCGTTGATGAGCCCCTTGATCAACTCACCCGACGACCAGGCGTTCGCCAGTGAGATGAGGGCGATCAAGGTGACACTGGCCGTTCGCAGTGCGGTCGAAGTCCGGTTGATGCGCCTCGGGTTGGCGGCCACCAACCCCACGATCAAGGCCCCCTCCAGCGCGGGCAGCAGCCAGGCGGGGTGGATCACCAGCTTCCCCGGCAGCACGATCTGCAGGGCGATGGCGACCGCCACGGCGAGTGCGACGGGCAGGCGATGCTCGCCGTCGGTGGCCCGCCGCCAGGCCGGCTCAACTCGCTGTTGAGTCGATCGGACCGCGGCCACCTCGGGCTGCACCAGGCGCTCTGCCCGGCGCAAGGCTTCATGAAGCGACCCGATCAGGCTGGCCATGGTCGGATCCGGGGTCTCGCGGTCGTTCGATCCGCCGGACTCGGCCGGAACAGGATCCATGCGCAATGGTACGGCGGACCAGGCCCGGCTTTCGGTTCATCTCCGCTCACCCGGGAGAATCCGGAACTTCCCGGACGGCCGGGTGGCTGCTGCTACCGTCAGCCTGGTCGGGCCACCGGGGTATGACGGGAAGGGGACCGGGCCGTGAATGACACAGCCGAGGGAAGACGCCTGGCGGAGGCGGATGACCGCGGAGTGCCCTGGCGCCGCTGGGGGCCATATCTGAGCGACCGGCAGTGGGGCACGGTCCGCGAGGACTACAGCGAGCGCGGCGACGCCTGGAGCTACTTCACCCACGATCAGGCTCGGTCGCGGACCTACCGGTGGGGAGAGGACGGCATCGCCGGCCTCAGCGATGACCGCCAGCTGCTCTGCCTCTCGGTGGCTCTGTGGAATGGTCGCGACCCGATTCTCAAGGAGCGCTACTTCGGTCTGACCAATGCCGAAGGAAACCACGGCGAAGATGTCAAGGAGTACTACTTCCACCTGGACAGTACGCCCACCCACTCCTACCTGCGCATGCTCTACAAGTATCCCCAGTCTGCCTATCCCTATGACGACCTGGTGCAGACGAACCGGGACCGGGGCCGCGCCGACTTCGAATACGAACTGCTGGACACCGGGGTCTTCGACGAGGATCGGTACTTCGACGTGGAGGTGGAATACGCCAAGGTCGATCCCGACGACCTCATCGGCCTGATCACGGTCACCAACCGGAGTGCAGAAGAAGCCAGCCTTGATGTGCTCACCTGCGTCTGGTTCCGCAACACGTGGTTCTCCGGCGCGGTCGTGGGTCGGCCGGTGCTGGGCAGTGATCGGCCCGGCCGGATTGTGGCGGATCACACCGAGCTCGGACGGCGCGGTCCTGTGGATCAACGAGGCCGCCGAGTGCATCTTCACCGACAACGAGACGAATTCGGCCCGTCTGTTCGGCCATGAGAACGCCTCGCCCTACGTCAAGGACGGGATCAACGACTATGTGGTGCACGGCCGGCGGGACGCGGTTAACCCGCATCGCACCGGCACCAAGGCGGCAGCCCGGCACCGCCTGGTGATCCCACCCGGCGAGGCCATGAGTGTCCGCTGGCGCCTATGCCCCGATGATGCGGCCGTAATCGAGCGAGGCGAGCTGGGGGCTGAGTTCGACTCGGTGCTGGCCCGGCGCCGGGCTGAGGCGGACGAGTTCTACCAGGCCATCACGCCGCCCGGCGTCACGGCCGAGGACGCCCTGACCCTGCGCCGGGCCCTGGCCGGAATGCTGTGGGGTAAGCAGTTCTACTACTTCGATGTCGACCGCTGGCTTCAGGAGCATGACGCTCACCCGCTGCGATCACCAAAGCATGACGAAGTCCGCAATCAGCAGTGGTTCCATATGCAAAATGGTCACATCCTGTCGATGCCCGATTGCTGGGAATACCCCTGGTACGCGGCGTGGGATCTGGCCTTTCACTGCGTGGCCTTGAGCATGGTTGATCCCACGTTCACTCGCCGCCAGATCGAGCTGATGATCAGCGACGTTTACCTGCATCCGAGTGGCCAGATCCCGGCATACGAATGGAACTTCGGCGACGTCAACCCGCCGGTGCACGCCTGGGCCACCCTGTTTGCGTACGCGGCCGGCGGACCGGCCCGCGATCACAGCTTCACACGGATTTCTTGCGGGACGCCTTCAAGAAGCTGCTGTTGAACTTCTCATGGTGGATCAACCGCAAGGATCCCGCCGGCCGGAATCTGTTCGAAGGCGGCTTTCTTGGCCTCGACAACATCGGAGTGTTCGACCGGAGTGCGCCTCTCCCGACGGGCGGATATCTCGAACAAGCGGATGGAACCGCCTGGATGGCGCTCTTCAGCCAGAACATGCTGGAGTTGGCTCTTATCCTCGCCGAGGTCGATGCCAGCTACGAGGACCTGGCCCTCAGATTCGTCCAGCATTTTTTCTGGATCGCAGGCGCCATGGATAAGGTGGGGCAGTCCAACGACGACATGTGGGACCAGGAGGACGGCTTCTACTACGACGTCCTCCGCCTGCCAGACGGAACCGCAACCCGCCTGCGCGTCCGTTCCATGGTGGGCTTGATTCCCCTGTGCGCGGTCGCGGTCATCCCTCGCCAGACGATCGAGCGTTTTCCGAGCCTGGCGGACCGGGCCCGGGAGCACTACGAGCGTTATGCCGACCTGCTCACGGGGGTAGCCGACCCGCTCGTTCCGGGCGTCGAAGGTCGGCTGCTCCTGTCGATACTGAACGAGGCAAAGCTGCGCCGGGTGCTCGCTCGCATGCTGGACGAGGACCGCTTCCTCAGCCCTCACGGCATTCGGTCATTGTCGCGGAGCCACCTGGCGGAGCCGTTCGTCTTCGAAGTCCACGGTCAGGAATTCCGGGTCCAGTACCTGCCCGCTGAATCCGACACCGGCATGTTCGGCGGCAACTCCAACTGGCGCGGACCCGTGTGGTTTCCCATCAACCTGCTGATCATCCGGGCGTTGCTCCACTACTACCTGTACTACGGCGAAGACTTCCGCATCGAGTGCCCCACCGGATCCGGACATCAGATGACGCTCTTCGAGGTCGCCCGGGAGATCTCCAATCGACTCATCTCGATCTTCCGGCGCGACGACGACGGGCGCCGACCCGTCTATGGGGGAATGGCCACCTTCCAGCAGGACCCCCACTGGCGGGACCTCCTCCTCTTCCACGAGTACTTCCACGGCGACAACGGCGCCGGCCTGGGCGCCAGCCACCAGACCGGCTGGACCGGGACGGTCGCCCGTCTCATCCAGCTCTTCGGATCGGTCGAGCCGGAGCAGATCCTGCACGGACCGATCCGACCGCTGGCGCATTCGTACCAGCACGACGAACCCCTCCGGGCATGAGCCATCGGCCCGACCGCGCCAGGACGGCAGTTGTCCGCTCGGCGCCCAACCGCGCCAGATGACCGCCGGAACACGGTTCTGGCCTGACGAGCTGAGCCCCGCCGAGCGCCGGGTTCTGGACCCGGGGCCAGGCCGGCTTGATCGCCGCCCCGACCTGGTGGTCGTCGGCGGCGGCATCATGGGTGTCGCCATTGCGGCCAGTTGCCGGCAAGCCGGACTGGGCTCGGTCCTGCTCATCGAAGCCGACCAGCTGGGGGCCGGCGCCACCGGTGGGGCGGCCGGCCTGCTCCAGCCTGACCCCCACCAGGGCACCGACCCGGCCCTCCTGGTCGAACTCGGCCGCAGCAGTCTGGCTCGCTGGCGGCGGTTGCAGGCCGAGGTTCCCCACGGGGTGGGCCTCCTCGATCTGGATTGGATCGGCCTCGCGCCTCACCCGGCCGGATTCGTCGCCGACCCGCCCCCTGGAGTCCGCTGGCTCGACGCCGACGATGTGCACCGGCTCGTCCCGGACCTGGCCGCGCCGACGACCGCGGCCTTGATTCCGGGCCAGGCCCGGCTCAACCCGCTGCGGGCCCTGGCCCGCCTGGCGGGCCAACTGCCGGACGTCGCCACCGGCGTTGCCGCCACCGCCATCACCGTCAGGGGCCATCACGTGATCGCGCTGTCGACCACCGCGGGAACGATCCATCCCGGCGGGGTGGTCTTCGCGACCGGCGTCCCGCCAGCCGTTGACGGCCTCGACCCGACCATCCCTGCCGACGTGGTCAAGGGTCATCTGCTGGTCACCGAGCCGCTATCGGTCCGGCTGCCAGCCTCGCTCGCCCCGGTGGGCACCCAGCTGGAAGACGGCCGCCTGCTGGTGGGCGGCACACTCGACGTCGACGACGCCAGCCCGGACGTGTCGGAGAGGGTCATCTCCGGGCTCTTCACCGCCCTGACCGCGTCCCTGCCAGCCGCGGCGGGGGCGCGAGTCACCCATCGCTGGTGTTGCTGGCGGCCGCATCACCCTGGCGGATTGCCGGTGATCGATCAGGTACCCGGGGTCGAGAACGCCTGGATGACCTCAGGGCATTATCGGACCGGGATCCTGATGGCGCCGGCGACCGGGGGCCTGCTGGCGGAATGGATTGGCAGCGGGCGGAGACCCGACTTGGCGACTGGCTTCTCGATGGCACGCTTCACCGCCGATCCGGCTTGAAAACCACCCCGACCGGGTGATGACATCAGCCTGACCGGGACCCGCTAGGGCGCTATTCGAGTGATATGGGCGCCAATTCGAAGCGGCGCACGGCGAATATTCCTGCTCTAGGATTCCTTGCATGCCCGAATCCGAAACGCCGACCGATCAACCCACCAACAGGTTCCCTCCAATCGCCGAATATGGCTTTCTGTCGGACTGCGAAAACAGCTGCCTGGTGGCACCGGATGGATCGGTCGAGTGGCTGTGCCTGCCCCGCCCGGACTCCCCCAGCATATTTGGCTCCCTGCTTGACCGCACCGCCGGGATGTTCCGGTTTGGGCCCATGAACACCCATGTGCCGCACCAACGCCGTTACCTGCCGGGCACCATGGTGCTGGAAACGACCTGGCATACGCCAACCGGCTGGCTCATCGTTCAGGATCTGATGGTGGTACGGCCGGTGGAAGGCGACGAGCGCCGCGCCGATTTTCGCCGGGCGCCCGGCGATTCCGCTCCCACAGGAACGTTGCTCCGGCTGGCTCAGTGCATCGAGGGGCGGGTCGAGATCGTGGTCAATGCGGTGCCGATATTCGAGTACGGCTTGCTGACGGGAGCCTGGAGCTATGACGGCGAGGGGTATGGCAGCGTGACCGTCCATCCCCCGGCTGGCGAACCCGGCCTGACCGTCACGTCTAATCTGCGCCTGGGTGTCGTCGGAGCCCGCTGTTACGGGCGTACCAGCCTCAGCGAGGGTGAGAGCGCCTTCGTAGCGCTGTCATGGGGCGGCGAGTCTCCGACCTCGGTTGACGAGGCCCAAGCCCAATGCGAGGACACGGTCGCCTATTGGCGGGAATGGTTGTCGGCGGGGACCTTTCCTGACCATCCGTGGCGCAGCTATATCGAGCGCAGCGCCCTCACCCTCAAGGGTCTCAGCTACGCGCCCACCGGCGCGGTGATGGCAGCCGCGACCACCTCCCTGCCCGAAACGCCCGGCGGGGCCCGCAACTGGGACTATCGCTACACCTGGATCCGGGACTCGTCGTTCATGCTCCGCTCCCTCTACCGTCTCGGATTCGATTGGGAGGCGCTGGAGTACTTCGCCTTCGTTCTGGAGGCCGTGGCCGCCGGCTCATCCGGCAAGTACGACCTGCAGATCATGTACGGCATCGGCGGGGAAAAAGACCTGACCGAACGGACGCTCGATCACCTGTCCGGCTACCGGGACAGCCGCCCGGTCCGGGTTGGCAACGGAGCATGGGATCAGCGTCAAAACGACGTCTGGGGCATGCTCCTGGACGCCGTTGATACCCATTTCCGGCAGGGTGCGGCCCAGATCGTCAGGGGTACGTGGGAGGGCCTGGCCAGCCTGGTCGACGCGGCCGTCGCCCACGCCCCCGACCCCGACCAGGGCATCTGGGAAATCCGGGGCGATCCGGAGCATTTCACCGCATCCAAAGTGCTGTGCTGGGTGGCCATGGACCGCGGCAGCAACATTGCCCGGGCCCGCCAGGATGACGAGCGAGCCGACCGCTGGCGGAAGGCCGCCGACGAGCTCAAGGCCGAGATCCTGGACAAAGGAGTCGACGAGCGAGGCCGCTTCCGGCAGCACTACGCCAACGCCGAGCTGGATGCCTCCCTGCTGCTGCTCCCCATCCTGGAATTCCTGCCGGCCACGGACGAGCGAATCCGCACCACCGTGCTGGCTATCGCCGACGAGCTCACCGAAGACGGCCTGGTCCTGCGCTACAAGGTGGACACCACGGATACCGGCTTCGAAGGCAAGGAGGGGACCTTCACCATTTGTTCGTTCTGGCTGGTGACCGCGCTGGCCATGATCGGCGAGCAGGATCGAGCCATGGCCCTGGCCAAGAAGCTGCTGTCGTTTGCCGGACCGCTGCAGCTGTACGCGGAGGAAATCGACGCCACCACCGGTGAGCACCTCGGTAACTTCCCCCAGGCGTTTACCCACCTCGCCCTCATCGACGCCCTCGGACGGCTGATCGAGGCCGAGCGAGCGACCGCCTCGGCTGGGTAAGCGCGTCCACTACGCCACCACCTCGGAGGAGCTGGCTGTCCCACCGGTCCCGGCAGCCGGACACTTCGTAGCCGCATCGGGGTCAGGGGTGGCTGCCGGGGGTTTGCCGGCGCAGGTGCGCTCGTCCCGGGGGCCCGCAGGGTCGCGGGCGGCCGGACCACCTCACCATCGGCGATCAACTAGAGATATCGGCCATGCCAGATTGCTACGTCGTCACAGGTGGAGGTTCGGGGATCGGAGCCGGGATCGCCCGGGCGTTGCACCATGCCGGCGCCGCCGTGGTAGTGCTCGATCGAAATGCCGATGGAGCCGAAGCCATCGCCACCGAGGTGCAAGGCCAATTCCAGGTGGTGGATGTGTCCGATCCGGTCGCGGTGACCGCCGCCTACCGGGATTTGGGACCGCTCCACGGCGCCATCCAGTGCGCGGGCATGCCCGTCAGACCCCGCTGCTCACCGCATCGCTGGCGCAATGGCGCGGGTCACGTCGGTCCATCTGGACGGGACGTTCCTGCGTATGCAGGCCGCAGCCCGCAACATGGTGGCCAACGGCATCGCCGGGACCCTGGTGAACGTTTCCTCGATCAACGCCACCTTCGGTCACCGGGGCCTGGGTGCCTACGGCGCCGCCAAAGCCGGGATCTCCATGCTCACCAGGTGGCCGCCCTCGAGCTGGCCGTCGGCGGGCATCCGGGTCAACGCCGTGGCCCCGGGCATCGTGGCCTCAGCCATGTCCGCGGCCGTGGTCGCCGATCCGGCTGAGCTGCGCCGCTGGTCGGTGACCAACACGGCCGGCCGCATCGGGGAACCGGCGGACATCGCCGACGCCGTCGTGTTCCTCTGCCGCCCCGAGAGCCGCTGGCTCGACGGTCAGACCCTCGCCCTCGACGGCGGCGCCAGCCTGCGCATCGAGCCCGCCATCTCCCCCGAGGACATGTGGACAGCCGATGCCCTGCGGCGGGCCGCGTCCGCCCCGTTGCCGTAGGCCGGGCCGGTCGGCCGGACCGGCAGGGGTGGGGCCACCCGTCAGGATTCGCCCGGGCCGGCGCCAGGGCTCGGCCCGGTCAGGCCGCTGATCCTGGGCGCACCTGGCGCCTTGGGCGTCACCAGGGCGATCATCCGGGAGCTGCCATACCCAGGGCGCCAACTGCGCCCGGTTTGCCTCGTCCCCCACTCTGGAGGCGGCGAGCGGAATCGAACCGCTGTGCGCGGCTTTGCAGGCCGCTGCCTAAACCACTCGGCCACGCCGCCCGGCATGCCAGGGCCGCATGTTAGCCCCAGCGGGCACCGGCCCCGCCCGGGCGGCTACGTTCGGCGCGCCCATGCCCGCCGCCGCCGACCTGCGACATCTCGAGACGCACCACTGGGTCACCCTCGGCGCGGCCGTGGCGCTCACCGGCCTCGCCGGCGTGGCGACCGCGGTCGACGCCGGGTCGGTCACCCGGTTCGTCCTGGCCGGCCTGGCCCTGGCCGCCCTGGCCGCCCTGGTCGGTCAGGCCATCGAACAGGTCGGCGAGCGGCTCGGCCCCGGCGCGACCGGCCTGCTGCAGTCGACCCTCGGGAACCTGCCGGAGCTGTTCGTGGGTATCTTCGCCCTGCGCGCCGGGCTGACGACCGTCGTGCAGGCCGCCCTGGTCGGCTCCGTGCTCGGCCAACACGGTGCTGGTGCTCGGCACCGCCTTTGTCGCCGGCGGCCTTCGTCACGGCGTCCAGCACTTCGACCCTGAGGAACCTCGCCTCAACGCCTCGCTGCTGCTTCTCGTCGTCGCCGCCCTGGTCGTCCCGACCCTGGCCGACGACCTCCATACGCCCGGCCGCGGCCCACATCTCGGCGCTCTCCGATGCGTGCGCCATCGCCCTCCTGGTCGTGTATGCCGCGAGCGTTCCCTTCTACCTGCGCCGGCGGTGGCCGCCGGCCAGACCCGCCGCCGGTCCGCCGAAGCCGAGCCGTCCGCACCGGCCTGGCCGCTGCGGCTCTCCATCACCCTGCTCGGCCCTCGGCCAGCCTGGCCGCCGCCCTGGCCTCGGACTGGTTCGTGGACCCCCTCGAAGCCGGCCACCGAGCAGCTCGGCATCTCACAGACCTTCACCGGCCTGGTCATCGTCGCCATCGCCTCGAATGCCGTCGAGCACGTGGTCGGGATCCGCTTCGCCATGAAAGCCAAACCCGAGTACGCCATCAGCACCACCCTCAACAGCCCCCTGCAGGTGGCGCTGCTGCTGACCCCGGTCCTGGTGCTGCTCAGCCGGGTCGTGGGCCCGACCCAGCTCAATCTGGTCTTCCCGCCCCTGCTCGTCGCCGCCCTGGCGATGTCGACCCTGGTCGTCGCGGTGATCATCTACGACGGCGAGTACACCTGGATCGAGGGCATGGCCCTGATCGCGCTGTACTGCATCATCGCCACGACGTTCTGGTGGGGCTGAAGCCGCCCCGCGGCGGCCGGGCCAGGCGGCGACCAGGCTGGACGCGGCTATCCCGGACGGCCGTGCGCCGCCCGGCTGCTCCGGGCCCGGCCAGTAGGTTCTGCCCCATGGTCCCCGCCGTATCCCCGGGCGAGCCCTTCCCGCTCGGTGCCACCTTCGACGGCCTCGGCACCAACTTCTCGGTCTTCTCCCAGGCGGCCGAGGCGGTGGAGCTGTGTCTGTTCGAGGACGGCGTCGAGACCCGTTACCAGCTGCCCGAAGTGGACGCCTACTGCTGGCACGGGCACCTCGAGGGAGTGGAACCGGGCTGCCGGTACGGGTACCGGGTCCACGGGCCCTACCAGCCCGAGGCCGGCCTGAGATGCAACCCGGACAAGCTGCTGATCGACCCCTACGCCAAGGCGGTTGACGGCGAGGTCGTCTGGGGCCAGCAGCCATATGCCTATGATCTCGGCGCCGACGACCTGACTATCGATCGCAGCGACTCGGCGGCCGCCATGCCCAAGGCCATCGTGGTCGACCCCGCCTTCGACTGGGGCGCCGACCGGCCGCCGAGAACCCGGTGGGCGGACACCATCATCTACGAAACCCATGTCAAGGGTCTGACCTGGTCACACCCCGACATCCCCGATCACCAGCGGGGAACGTACGCGGCTGTCGCCCACCCCACCATGATCGACCACTTCTCCAGGCTCGGGATCACCGCCGTGGAGCTGATGCCCGTTCATCATTTCGTAGACGATGACCGGCTGGTGCAGCTCGGCCTGCGCAACTACTGGGGCTACAACTCGATCGCCTATATGGCCCCGTACTCGGGCTACTCCTCCCGGGGCGGACATCGGGTCGTCAACGAGTTCAAAGCCATGGTCCGGGCCCTGCACGCGGCCCATATCGAGGTGATCCTCGACGTGGTGTACAACCACACCGCCGAAGGGGACCATCTGGGGCCGACGCTGGCTTTCCGCGGCATCGACAACCCGAGTTACTACCGGCTGGTCGACGGTCACCCCCGCTTCTACAGCGACTCCACGGGCACAGGAAACTCGCTCAACGTCCGCAACCCCCATGTGCTGCAGCTGATGATGGATTCCCTCCGGTACTGGGTGCTGGAGATGCACGTGGACGGCTTCCGCTTCGACCTGGCCGCCAGCCTGGCTCGCCAGTTCCACGAGGTGGATCGGCTGTCCGCCTTCTTCGATCTCATTCAGCAGGATCCGGTGATCAGCCAGGCCAAGCTCATCGCCGAGCCCTGGGACGTGGGCGCCGGCGGCTACCAGGTCGGCAACTTTCCGCCCCTGTGGTCGGAGTGGAATGGCAAGTTCCGTGACACCATCCGCGACTACTGGCGCCAGAGCGGGGCGCCCATTGGCGATCTCGCCGAGCGGCTCACCGGCAGCTCGGATCTCTACGAAGCCACCGGGCGCCGGCCGTTTGCCAGCATCAACTTCGTCACCTGCCACGACGGCTTCACGCTGGCCGATCTGGTTTCCTACAACGAGAAGCACAACGAGGCCAACGGGGAAGACGGTCGGGACGGCACAGACGACAACCGGTCCTGGAACTGTGGGGTCGAAGGGCCGACCGACGATCCCGGCATTCTGGCCTTGCGCCGCCTGCAGGTCCGCAACTTCCTGGCCACCCTGTTCCTCAGTCAGGGCGTCCCCATGCTGCTGGGCGGCGACGAGCTGGGACGCACCCAGAGGGGCAACAACAACGCCTACTGCCAGGATTCTCCGGTGTCCTGGTACGACTGGGGTGCGGTCGATCGCGACGTCCTGAGCTGGACGCAGCGCTTGATCGCCTTACGCCGATCGCATCCCGTGTTCCGCCGGCGCCGGTTTTTCCAGGGGCACCCGCTGCGGGGTACCAAGGCCCGGGACGAATTGCCCGACATCGGCTGGTTCCGCAACGACGGACTGCCGATGACCGACGCGGACTGGGACGTGGGCTACGCGAAGTCCCTCGGCGTGTACCTCAACGGCCGGGCCATCCCCGAGCCCGACGTGCACGGCCGCCCCATCGTCGACGATTCGTTCTATCTGTTGTTCAACGGCTGGGACCAGGAGATCGATTTCACCCTCCCGCCGGCGAACTGGGCCTGGTCGTGGGACGTGGTCCTGGACAGCGGGGATCGCCACGCCGGCGCCCTGGGCACAGCCTTGCTACGACGACCGGCCGGGGGGATCATCCGGGCGTCCGGACCGCGGCTGCTCGTGCTGCAATCGGCTCCACCGCCCGACGACCAGAACGGACCCCCGGTGACCAGAACGGACCCCCGGTGACCAGAACTGCCGGATGACCAAGACTGACGGTGGCCGCAAGTACACTCTTAGGACATCTGATCGGCGCCCGTTGTTACCATGCATCCAGGGAGGTGCCGAGTGTCTGATGACATGCCGCTGTCCTACGCTCGGGCAGTAGGCGAGAGGCTGAGGAATCTCCGCCGGCAACAGAGTCTGTCCCTCCTGGCCGTCGAAGAGGCGTCCGGGCGGGAGTTCAAGGCGTCGGTGCTGGGCGCCTACGAACGAGGCGAGCGGATTATCTCGGTGCTGCGGCTGCAGCGGCTCGCCCAGCTCTACGGGGTACCCGTCGACCAGTTGCTCCCTCGCCCGGGCGCGGCCGCGACAGACTTCGATGCCCGGGTCTCGTCCAACGGGCCGGCCCGGGCCATCGCCCCCGGGCCAGTGACCATCGACCTGCTCCGGCTGACCGCCCTGGAAGCCCCGGAAAAAGAGGTCCTGCGGCGTTACGTGAGCATGATCCAGATCCAGAGGGGGGACTTCAACGGCAAAGTGATCACCATTCGCCGGGAGGACGTTTCTGCGCTCGGGCGGGTCTTCGAACTCGACGAATCCGCCATGCGCAACCGCCTCCGGGAGCTGGGTCTGGGCTGAAGGACCAACCGCCCGTCGGCCTGATTCCGGACCGGCGTCACCGGCCGAAGATCGAGAGCCACGCCTCCTTCGTCGACGGCTTGAACACCATGTTGATTTCCTTCACGGCCGCCAGGGTGGCGGTGGACGGGACCGAGTACCGGTGCCCGGGATATACCACGGTGCTTTCCGGGAGCGACGCCAGCCGCTGAAGGCTGTCGTACATGGCCTCGGGATCGCTGCCGGGCAGGTCAGTCCGGCCACACCCCTCCAGGAACAGGGTGTCCCCGGCGACCAGCATTCCGTCCACCAGGAAACACTGGCTGCCAGGGGTGTGCCCCGGCGTGTGGAGCAGCTCGACCTCGACCCCTCCCGCCGCCACCCGGTCGCCGCTGTCGTGGCCAACCACGTCGCGCCGGTCGAGCCCGGTGATCCTGGCCACCGAATCCGCCTCCTGGCGATGGGTGTGGACCGGGACGGCGACCCGGCTGAGCAACTCGGCCACGCCCTCGATCCGGTAGCCCATCATGGAGCCCCCCACGTGATCGGGGTGGTGGTGGGTCACGAGCACACCGGAGATGGTCATGCCGTCCGCGGCGGCCACCTGGAGCAGGTCCTCGATGCCGTACGCGGGGTCCACCAGCAGACACTGGCGCCGCTCCCGGTCGCCAACCAGATAGGAAAAATTGACCATCTGGGTTGCGAGCTGGTCGGAGACGGCAAAGTCGCGACCGGACAACAGCTGGCGGAAGTACAGGCGGTCATCGTCGGCCATCGTCACCATGGTAGTGGCCAGGAATAGTTGCGTCCGCAACCTTGTTGGCTTCGGGTGTCCACGAGGAGGTCCCAATGCCCGCTGTCACTGTCGACGATCTCTCGGTACTGCCCCGGATCGCGGCTCCGTCAGGTGATCCCACCACCGGCGCGCCGGCCCACCCCCGGCCTGTCGAGACCATCACCTCCGCCCCGTCAGGACTGGAGGGCGAGGGATTCCCGGTCCGGCGGGCGTTCGCCGGCGTCAGCCTGGATCGCCTGGATCCCTTTGTCCACATGGACCAGATGGGGGAGGTCGACTACGGCCCGGGTGAGCCCAGGGGGACCGCCTGGCATCCCCACCGCGGCTTCGAAACCGTCACCTACATCATCGACGGCACCTTTCAGCACCGCGATTCGACCGGCGGCGGCGGCCTCATCACCAATGGCGACACCCAGTGGATGACCGCAGGATCGGGCATCCTCCACATCGAACGACCGCCCGAGTCGCTGGTAGCCAGCGGCGGCCTGTTCCACGGAATCCAGCTGTGGGTCAATCTCCCCGCCGCAGACAAGTGGGTTGACCCGCGCTACCAGGACATCGGGCGGGATCGGATCACACTGCTGTCGTCGCCGGACGGCGGAGCCCTGGTGCGGGTCATCGTGGGCCGGGTTGGTGAGCATTCCGGCCCGGGCGACACCTACACGCCGATCACCATGGTCCACGCCACCGTGGCGCCCGGCGCCCGCCTGGACTTGCCGTGGGACCGGGCGGCGAACGCCCTGGTGTACGTCCTGGCCGGCCGGGGCACGGTGGGCGGGGAAGGCCGGCCGATCCAGGGCGGTCAGCTCGCGGTGCTCGGCGCCGGCGACACCGTCGTGGTCACCGCCGATCAACACCAGGACTCCGGGGCGCCCAACCTCGACGTGCTGATGCTCGGCGGTCGTCCCATCGGCGAGCCGGTCGCGCACTATGGCCCCTTTGTGATGAACACCCGGGCCGAACTGGCCCAGGCCTTCGAGGACTTCCAGAAGGGGCGCATGGGCACCATCCCGGCCACCTCCTGACCCGGTCCCGTCCCTCGGCGACGGCCGCACCGTTGGTCGAGTGAGCAGAAAAGAGGCACACTGAGCTTCATGCCCCTCTCAGTCCGGTCCCTGCCGGCTGCGTGAGATCGTCGAGGTGTCGGTGGATCCCGAACCCGCGCTCGAGCGCCGCTTTTCTCTGTCGGAGCTGGTGGCCCGCAGCGGGGTGCCGGCCAGCACCATCCATCACTATCGCCGGGCCGGGCTGATACCCCCGCCGGTCCGCGAAACGGCCAATCGCTTCGGGTACGACGAGCGCCATCTGGAAGCGCTCAGATCCATCCGGGCCGAGGCCGCCGCAGATCCGCCGGAATGCCGGGCCCGGGTGGTCACCGCAGCCATCGAAGCCTTCCAGACCCGCAGCTACAGCGAGGTCACCGTGAGCGCCATCGCCGAGGCGGCCCAGATGGCGAAGGGCACGGTGTATCGGCACTTCGCCTCCAAGGAAGACCTCCTGACCGCCTCCATCGAGAGCCTGCTGGCCGACACCGAGTCCCGCTTCGAATCGGCGGTGACCGCCCTGGGGGGGCCGGAGGGGCTCAACGACGACCCGGAGAAGACCGCCATGGTATTCGGGCATCTGGTCGCGGGGGTCCTTCCCATGCTGCTCGAGCTGGGCGCCCGGGCCGCCAAAGGCCACGAGCCCAGCGCCGATCTGGCCCGCCACGTGCTCCGTACCCTGGCCGAGGCCGCGGGCCGGCCCTTCACGGGCCGGGTCGCCGAACCGGAGGCCGCCATCCAGGCCGGACTGTCGATCATCGAGTCGGCGTTCGCCACCGTGCTGGCCTGGGCGGTGGGGCCCGATTGGCCCCCCGACGAGGGGCTCGAAGCCGAGTTGGGGTCCGCCACCTGACCCGTTGAAGGCGGGATCCTTGACACGCGCCACTCCGAGCGCGTACATCTGGTGACCACGCGGTCATTTCCTTACACCTGCGCGGGCGTCACGCCCACCGCCGCCCACGGGCCGGACCTGGCGCCGCCGCGCGGCCTTCCGTCTCCTGAAGCCATCCTGGGTCGGGCTGCGACGGAGAACTTCCGGGTGGCGTCGCGCCTGCTCGGGCGGGACAGGCGCTCCCACCTGCTGGCGATCTACGGCTACGCCCGGCTGGTCGACTACCTCGGCGACGACTACCCGGGTGATCGTCTGGCCGCCCTGGACTGGATGGCCCGCCAAACTGACCTGGCCCTCGCCGACCCGGAGCAGCCCGAAGTACATGCGCTCATCGCGGCCGCGGCCCGGACGGTCGGCGTGGTGGGCGCCGATCCTGGCGCCCTTGGCGATCTGATCGCCGCCAACCGCCAGGATCAGGTGGTCCGGGCCTACCCCACCTTCGACGCCTTGATGGCGTACTGCCAGCTATCGGCCAATCCGATCGGACGCCTGGTGCTGGCCGCCTTCGACGCCGACACCCCTGATCGGCGCCGGTGGTCGGACGCCATCTGCACCGGGCTCCAGCTTGCTGAGCACTGGCAGGACGTCGCCGAGGACGCCGCCCAGGGGCGGGTGTACCTCCCGGCGGACGACATGGCCCGCTTCGGGGTCGGCGCCGCCGAGCTGAGCGCCGACCCGCCCGCCTCGCCCGGATTGCGCGGCCTGATGGCGTTCCAGATCTGCCGGGCCCGCCGGCTGCTCGACACGGGCGCCCCGCTGGTCCACTCGCTGCCCGGCGGGGCCAGGTGGGCCGTCGCCGGTTTTTGGGCAGGCGGCCAGGCCGCCCTCGACGCCGTCGCCGACCGCCACTTCGACCCCCTGCGAGGTGCACCCCGGCCGGCACCCCGGCGGGTGGCCATCCACCTGGCCGCCGCCCTGCGGGGCCCGCACTCGCACCGCGAGGCGGCATGAACCTGGACGAGGCGTACCGCCGGTGCGAGGAGATCACGACCACCGAGGCGCGGAACTTTTCTTACGGGATCAAGCTCCTGCCGCCTGATAAGCGCCGGGCCATGTGCGCCCTCTACGCCCTGGCCCGCCGGATCGACGACGTCGGCGACGGTGATGCCGCGGTACCGGACAAGCTGACCGCCCTGGCCGAGGCCCGCAAAGACGTGGCCGCCGTGGCGGGCGACGATCCCTACGACGGCGACGACGCCGTCCTGATCGCCCTCGCTGACGTGGCCCGGCGCTTCCCCGTTCCGCTCAGCGCGTTCGACGACCTCATCGACGGCTGCGAGATGGACGTCCACGGGGCCCGGTATCCCACCTTCGATGCCCTGGTCGGCTACTGCCGCCGGGTGGCGGGCAGCATCGGACGGCTCAGCCTCGGCGTGTACGGGACGGCCGATCCCCAGCGGGCCCAGCCGCTCGCCGACGACCTCGGAGTGGCGCTGCAGATCACCAACATCCTCCGCGACATCGTGGAAGACCACGACCGGATGGGTCGCGTCTATCTGCCCGACGCGGACCGGGAGCGGTTCCGGGTCGGGCCCGACCTGGACGGCGACCTGGACGCCATCACGGCGTTGATCTCCTTCGAGGCGGCCCGGGCCGAGGTCTGGTACGAGAGGGGGCTCGACCTGCTTCCGATGCTGGACTGGCGATCCCGGGCCTGTACCGCCGCCATGGCCGGCATCTACCGGCGGCTCCTGGTCCGCATCCAGCGCGATCCGGCCGCGGTCTTGCACGGCCGCCTCTCGCTGCCGGGCCGGCAGAAGGCGGCTGTGGCCGTGCGAGCGCTGACGAGGGGCGCGGCGTGACGCGGTCTCCGCGGGCCGCGGCCGGCCCCCGGGTCGTGGTCATCGGTGGGGGCCTGGCCGGGTTGGCGGCTGCGCTGGCCTGTGCCGACCGGGGCGCCCGGGTCACCCTGCTCGAGCGGCGCAACCGGCTGGGTGGGCTGACCTGGTCGTTTCAGCATGCGGGTCGCTGGGTCGACAACGGCCAGCACGTGTTTCTGCGCTGCTGCGACCAGTACCTCTCCTTCCTCGATCGGATCGGCGCCCGGTCCGACGTGGTGCTGGCCGACCGCCTCGACCTCCCGGTGGTGGCCCCGCCGACCCGCCCAGGCGACCCACCCCGGGTGGGCCGGCTGCGCCGCGGCCCGCTGCCCGCTCCGCTGCACCTGGCCGGTTCTCTCCTGCGCTACCCGCACCTGACCGCCGCCGATCGCCTGGCCGCGGCCCGGGCCATGCTGGCCCTGCGCCGGCTGGATCTGGCTGACCCCGCCCTCGACCAGGAGACGTTCGGGTCCTGGCTGGCCCGGCACGGCCAGTCTTCCGCCGCGGTCGCCGCCCTCTGGGATCTCATCACGGTGCCGACAGTCAACCTGCCAGCCCGTCAGGCCTCCCTGGCGGCGGCCACCAAGGTGTTCCAGACCGGGCTCCTCGGGGATGCCCGGGCCGGGGATATCGGCTGGAGCCGGGTGCCGCTCGCCGACCTGCACGGCGCCCGGGCCAGCGTCGCCCTCGAGCAGGCCGACGTCGACGTTCGCCTGGGGGTCGCGGTGGGTGGGGTCGAGCCCGGGCCCGGCGAGAGCCCGGCCGACCGGTTCCGGATTACCACCCCGGGCGGCTCGCTCGGAGCCGACGCGGTCATCGTGGCCGTTCCCCACGACGCGGCCGCCGCGCTGCTGCCGCCGGGTGCGCTCGTCAACCAGGATCGTCTGGGGGAGCTCGGCACCTCGGCGGTCGTCGACGTGCATCTGGTCTTCGACCGTCCGGTAACCCCGTGGCCGCTCCTGGCCGGCCTGGGCTCGCCGGTCCTCTGGGTGTTCGATCGCACCGCCTCCTCGGGGCTCCCCGTCGACCCCGCAGGTCCCCAGTACGTGGCGGTGTCCGTGTCGGCAGCCGACGATCTGCTCGGGCGACGGCCCGAGGAGATCGTGCGATCGGTCACCCTCGACCTGGGCCAGCTGCTCCCCCAGGCCGCCCGGGCCGGTCTGATCGACTCCATGGTGACGAAGGAGCGGGCCGCCACCTTCCGGGCCCAGCCCGGGACGGCGGCCCTGCGACCCGGTCCGGTCACTTCCTGGCCCGGCCTGGCCGTGGCCGGAGCGTGGACCGACACCGGCTGGCCGGCGACCATGGAAGGAGCCGTCCGGAGCGGCCGGGCCGCCGCCAACGCCGCCCTGGCTCCCCTGGCTCCCCCGCGTACCAACACCGCCGCCGGCCCGGGCCGCCCCGCTGCGCTCGCCCCGGCCGCACCCCACACCGAGCCCTCAGCCGACACCGAGCCCTCAGCCGACACCAAGCCCTCAGCCGACACCAAGGAGGTGGCGTGACCCCGACCATTGGCGTCCCCGACGTTCTGGCCCGCTCCCGCCGGGCCGTGGCCCCGGCCCTCACCGAGGCCGTCGAGCGCCTCGCCCCCGAGATCCGCCGTCTGGCCAGCTACCACATGGGTTGGACCGACCCGGGCGGCCATCCCGTCGATCTGCCGGGAGGCAAAGGCATCCGGCCCACCCTCGCTCTCCTCTCCGCGGAGGCGGCCTGGGCGGAGGCCGAGATCGGGGTTCCGGGCGCCGTGGCCGTGGAGCTGGTCCACAACTTCTCCCTCATCCACGACGACATCATCGACACCGACACCGAGCGCCACCACCGTCCGACCGTGTGGTCCGTATACGGAATCGGCCCCGCCATCGTGGCCGGTGACGCCCTCCAGATCCTGGCTCATCAGCTGGTGCTGGAAACGCCGTTCGGGCGGGGCGCGGCCGCCTCCGCAGCCCTGGCCGACGCCACCGCGGCCATGATCGCCGGCCAGGCGGACGACATCGCCTTCGAAAGTCGCCGGGACGTCACCGTGGAGCAGTGCATGGCCATGTCGGCCGCCAAGACCGGCGCCCTGCTCGGGTGTGCCGCCTCGGTCGGTGCCATCCTGGCCGGGGCGCCCGATGCGACCGTCGGGGCGCTGCGGGACTACGGCCGCTATCTCGGCCTGGCGTTCCAGGCCGTCGACGATCTGCTCGGCATCTGGGGCGACCCCGGCCAGACCGGCAAGCCGGCCGGGAGCGACCTGCGCCAGCGCAAGAAGTCCATGCCAGTCGTCTCCGCGCTGGCCGCCGGAGGGCCGGAATCCGACGAGCTGCGAGATCTCATCGCCGGCCCCGCCCCCGATAGCAACGACCGGCCCGACACCGTCGAGCCGCCTGTCGGCAGCGACCGGTCTGGCGACCGGGACGACGACAGCGCCGCTGCGGCCTCGGCCTCGGCCTCATCCGACCCACGCCCCCCGCTCGACGCCGACCAGATCGAGAGGGCCACCTACCTGGTGGAGGCCTGCGGAGGGCGGGAATGGACGGCCGTACGGGCCAAAGCCAACCTGGACGCCGCCCTGGGCGCCCTGGAGCGGGTCAGGATGTCGGCCATCCCGCACCGGGATCTGGCGGACATCGCGGTCTACGTCGTCGAGCGGGATTCATGACGGCAGTGGTGCCGGATCCGGGCCTGGCCCATCTGGATCGGGCTGCCGCGTCTGTGGCAGCCGCCGGCGACCAGCTGCGCAAGCTCCAGCATCCGGACGGGTGGTGGAAAGCGGAGCTGCAGACCAACGTCACCATGGACGCCGAAGACCTGATGCTCCGGCACTTTCTGGGCCTCCTCGACCGGGATCTGGCCGCCGCGGCCGCTCACTGGATCCGCGGCAACCAGGGTGAGGACGGGACCTGGAGCACCTTCTTCGGTGGCCCCCCGGATCTGTCCACCACCATCGAGGCGTACCTGGCTCTGCGCCTGGCCGGCGACAGCCCGGCGGCGCCCTCCATGCGGGCTGCGGCCGAATGGGTACGAGCCAACGGGGGGATCGAAGCCAGCCGGGTCTTCACCCGCATCTGGCTGGCCGTGGTGGGCCGGTGGGACTGGGAGGACCTACCCGTGGTGCCCCCGGAGATCATGTTCCTGCCACCCTGGACGCCGCTGAACATCTACGACTTCGCCTGCTGGGCCCGCCAGACCATCGTCGCCCTCAGCGTGGTGATGGCGCATCGGCCGGCCCGGTCCCTGCCGTTCGAGATTGACGAGCTGCGCGCCCCGGCGGGGGCGCCGGCGCCGCCTGCCGCCTCCCGATGGGCCGGGTTGAATACCGCAGCCGGAAGGCTTAACGCCCTGGACCGGATTCTGCACCGCTACGAGCGCCTGCCGGCCTGGCTTCCGGCTCGGCGCCAGCTGCGGCAGGCCGCCCTGGAGCGGGCCGAGCGGTGGATCGTCCGCCGGCAGGAGGCGGACGGCTTGTGGGGCGGCATCCAGCCCCCCGTCGTGTACTCGATCATGGCCCTGGCCCTGCAGGGCTATCCGCTCGACCATCCGGTGATGCGGGCCGCCCTGGCCGGCATCGAGGACTTCGTCATCCACGACGACCGCGGCCGGCGCCTCGAGGCGTGCCAGTCGCCGGTGTGGGATACCGCCCTGGCCGTCGTGGCCCTGTCCGACGCCGGCGCCGGGCCCGACGACCCCGTGCTCGACGCCGCGGGGCGCTGGCTGGAAGCCGAGGAGATCCGCGTCCGGGGCGATTGGGCCGTCCGGCGTCCCCACCTGGCCGCAGGCGGCTGGGCGTTCGAATTCGCCAACGACAACTACCCGGACATCGATGACACCGCCGAAGTCGTCCTGGCGCTGCGCCGGACCCATAGCGCCCCCGGTACGAACCGGGACCAGGCTTGCGCCCGGGCCACCGCCTGGACGGTCGGCATGCAATGTGCGGACGGCGGTTGGGGCGCGTTCGACGTCGACAACGACAGCCGCCTGGTCGCCGCCCTCCCCTTCTGCGACTTCGGCGAGGTCACCGATCCGCCATCCGCAGACGTCACCGCCCACGTGCTCGAGATGCTCGCCGACGAGCCCGGGGTCGCACCGGAGGTCCTGGCGCAGGGCCTGGCCTGGTTGTCGGATCAGCAGGAGCCAGACGGGTCCTGGTTCGGCCGGTGGGGGGTCAACTACGTCTATGGGACCGGCGCGGCCGTGCCGGCCCTGGTCCGGGCCGGGGTGGGCGGCGACGACCGGCGGATCCGTCGTGCCGTCCGGTGGTTGCAAGATCACCAGAACCCCGATGGCGGCTGGGGTGAAGACCTGCGCTCGTACGTCGACGAGGCCTGGCACGGGCGGGGCACGTCTACCGCGTCACAGACGGCCTGGGCCCTGCTGGCCCTGCTGGCGGCAGGTGAGTCGGAGAGCCCGGCGACCCGACGCGGCGTGGACTGGCTGGTCGACACTCAGCGACCGGACGGCAGCTGGGACGAGCCCTGGTTTACGGGGACCGGTTTCCCCTGGGACTTCAGCATCAACTACCACCTCTATCGCCTGGTGTGGCCGGTGATGGCCCTGGGCCGGTACCTGGGAGCCCGCGACCCGGGAGCGCCCGGTCGTGACTGACACCGGTCTGACCGTGCTGACCCCGTTGCGGGTGGAGGCGCGCGCCGTGGCCCCCGGAGTGGCTGGCTCCCGGGTGGTGCGGACCGGTGCCGGGCTGCGCCGGGCCGCCCGTGCCGCCCGGGTTCTGCACGACGGCCCTCAGCCTGCGGCCATCGCCGTGGCGGGCGTGGCGGGCGCGCTCGCCGACCGGCTCCCGGTCGGGGCGCTGGTCGTCGCCAATCAGATCCTCGACGAGCAAGGCCACGAGGTACCGGCCGGGCTGGAATCGGCTCCCCTGGTCGCGGCCGCGCTGCGCCGGCGCGGGCTCGAGGTCACTGTGGCACCGATCGTGTCGACCCACTCTCTGGTGAAAGGGGAGGCGGCCCGGGCTGGCCTCGCCGCCACCGGAGCCGTCGCGGTCGACATGGAAACGGCGGCTCTGCTGGCTCTGCCGTGGCACCAGCCGATCACGGTGGTGCGCGCCATTTCCGATACCTCGACGAGCGAGCTGCTGTCACCGGCCATCATCCGGGGCGGCTGGCGGGCGCTGCGCTCCCTCCGCGCCGCCGCGCCCGTCCTGACCGAGTGGGCCGGGGCGGTGGGCCCCAAGAAGGTCCTGCTGGCGGGGCCCCGATCCTTCTGCGCCGGCGTGGAGCGGGCCATCCAGACGGTGGAGCGGGTGCTGGAACGACACGGCACCCCGGTGTACGTCCGCCGCCAGATCGTCCACAATCGCCATGTCGTGGCCCGGTTGGAGGAACGCGGCGCCATCTTCGTGCACGAGCTCGACGAGGTCCCCGACGGGGCCACCGTCGTCTTCTCGGCCCACGGGGTGGCCCCCGCGGTCCGGGCCGAGGCCGCCGCCCGGGATCTCGATGTGGTCGACGCCACCTGTCCGCTGGTGGCCAAGGTCCACCACGAGGTGCGGCGCTTCCAGACCCGCGGCTATCAGGTCGTGCTGATCGGCCACGCCGGCCACGACGAGACCGAGGGCACCCTCGGCGAAGGCGATGGCGTCACCCTGATCGAGGACACCGGCGATATCGCCGCCCTCGAAGTCGACGACCCCGAGCATCTGGCCTACGTCACCCAGACGACCCTTTCCCCCGACGATGTCGCCGGCCTGGTGGGCGGCCTGACCGACCGCTTCCCCGCCATCGTCGGGCCGCACGCCGCCGATGTGTGCTACGCCACCCAAAACCGTCAGGACGCGGTCCGCGCCATCGCCGGCGCCTGCGACCTCGTTCTGGTGATCGGCTCGCCGAACTCGTCGAACACCGTTCGGCTGGCGGAGGTGGCCGCCCGGGCCGGATGCCGGGCGGAGCTGCTCGAAGACGAAACCGAGCTGGAGCTCGGCTGGCTGCGCGGCGCCTCGACTATCGGTGTCACCGCAGGGGCCTCCGCCCCGCCCGCCCTGGTCGAACGGGTGGTCGGGGCCCTGGCGACCCTCGGTCCGATGGAAGTAGAGGAGCGATCCGTGCGCCACGAACAGGTCAACTTTCCGCTGCCCGTGGAGGTCCGATAGCAATGGGAATCCCATTCCGACAGAGCGTCAAAATCGCCAGCTACCTGGCCCGCCAGAAGCTGGCTGGACGGGACAAATACCCCCTGATCGTCGAGCTCGAACCCCTCTTCGCCTGCAACCTGGCGTGCCACGGCTGCGGCAAGATCCAGTACCCGACCGATGTCCTCCGTCAGCGGCTCACCGTCGAGCAGGCGGTGGCGGCCATCGAGGAGTCCCGGGCGCCGATGGTGTCGATCGCCGGTGGTGAGCCGCTGCTCCACCCCGAGATCGACCGGATGACGAGGGAGCTGCTCGACCGGGGCCGGTTCGTCTACCTGTGCACCAACGCCCTTCTCCTGGAGCGGAAGCTGGACCGGTTCAGCCCGCATCACCGGTTCAGCTGGGTGGTCCACATTGACGGCCTCCGGGAGCGCCACGACGAGTCGGTCAGCCGGGATGGCACCTTTGACAAAGCAGTGGCCGCCATCCGGGCGGCCAAGGCCAAGGGGTTCAAGGTCAACACCAACACCACCTTTTTCAACACCGACTCCCCGAAGACGGTCCAGGAGGTCCTCGACTTCCTCAACGACGAACTCGGCGTCGACCAGATGATGATCTCGCCCGGATACGCCTACGAGAAGGCCCCGGACCAGGTCAACTTCCTGAGCACCCGGCGCTCGACCGAGTTGTTCGCGGAGGCGTTCGCCGACGGGCGCCGGAAGCGGTGGCGCCTCAATCACAGCCCGCTTTTCCTGGACTTCCTGGAAGGGAAGGTTGACTTCGAGTGCACTCCGTGGGGGATACCGAGCTACTCAGTGTTCGGATGGCAACGACCCTGCTATTTGATGGCCGACGGCTATGCCACCACCTACCAGGAGCTGCTCGACACCACTGATTGGTCGAAGTACGGACGGGGCAAGGATCCCCGCTGCGCCAACTGCATGGCGCATTGCGGTTACGAACCAACCGCGGTGCTGGCTACCACGAGATCACTTCGAGAGAGCTTGCGCGCTGCCGTAACATCATGAGTTCATGGGCTTCGATCTTCCCAGCGAGCTGAGAGCCCGGGCTGGGGAGGGCCCGGCGCTGTGGGCTCGCTACCTCAACCCGCAGACCGCCCGGGTGGTTCGCTCGATCGGATTCGACCGGCGCTGGGAGCACGGCCGGGGCGGCTATCTGTACGACGACACCGGCGCCCGGTATCTGGACTTCCTGTCCGGATTCGGCGTTTTCGGGCTGGGTCGGTCACACCCGACAATCCGGGCCACTCTGGCCGAGGTGCTCGACGGCGAGCTCCCCGATCTCATCCAGATGGACACCCCGCTCCTGGCCGGGTTGTTGGCCGAGGCCCTCATCGAGCGAGCTCCGAACCTGGACCGGGTGTACTTCTGCAACAGCGGCACCGAAGCCGTGGAGGCCGCCCTCAAGTTCGCCCGCTGCGCGACCGGCCGCCCCCGGGTCCTCTACTGCGACCGCGCCTTTCACGGTCTCACGGCCGGATCGTTGTCGGTCAACGGCGCCAGGGAATTCCGGGAGGGGTTCGGGCCCCTGCTCCCGGGCGGGCAGGTCCCCTTCGGTGATCTCGACGCCCTGCGCCGGGAGCTGGCGGCGGGCGACGTGGCCGCGCTGATCATCGAGGTGGTACAGGGCAAAGGTGTCCGGGTGGTGCCCGACGGGTTCCTGGCCGCGGCGTCCGCTCTCCTGCACCGGCACGGGGCCCTGCTCATCTGTGATGAGGTGCAGACGGGGCTGGGACGCACGGGGCGGTTGTTCAGCTACGAGTACGACGGGGTGCAGCCCGACCTGGTGACGCTGGCCAAGACCCTGTCCGGGGGGTTCGTGCCGGTGGGTGCCACCCTTGGCACCTCCCTGGTCTTCCAGCGGGTGTATTCCTCCATGGACCGCATGCTGGTGCACGACTCCACCTTCGGCACCAACGCCCTGGCCATGGCGGCCGGCCTGGCGACCCTGGCGGTGATCGACGACGAGGGCCTGCTCGACAACGCGGCGGCCATCGGAACCCAGCTCCAGGAGGGACTCCAGACCGCAGCCCGGGGCTACGAGCTGGTCAGCCAGGTGCGGGGCCGGGGGCTGCTGATCGGCATCGAGTTCGGCCGGCCTCACTCGCGGCGGCTGCGCTCCCGCTGGGGACCGCTGACCATGGCCCGCCGGGGACTGTTCACGCAGATGGTGGTCGGGGCCCTGTTCGAAGACCATCGCATCCTGACGCAGACCGCCGGCGACCACATGGACGTCCTCAAGCTGCTCCCTCCCCTCACCCTGACCAGTGAGGACGCCGCCGAGTTCCTCAAGGCGTTCACGGAGGTGATGGACTCCATTCACGACAGCGCCCGTCCGGTCTGGCATTTCGGATGGGGTCTGACGACCAGAGCCGCCCGGGGGGTGGCGGCGACGGCCAGGCGGTAACTCCCGGCTGGGGGGCGCGGCGGCGGCTCCCGGCCCGCCGCGGCCCACGGCCCGAAACGGATACCGGCGCACCGGCGCACAACCTGGGCCCAGTTCGCGCCTTGGGCCTGACAGCTATCGAAAAATCACCACCACCACGCCCGAAGCGCGAAGTGCGCCCAAGATCCCGCAGCCCACCCACCAGCCCGGCCACCGCCGCCGCCCGGCCCGACCGCCCCCGGCCGCGGCCCGAGACCGGGCGCCCCACGCCCACCGTCCACCCCGACTGCCCACAACCTGGGCGCAGTTCGCGCCTTGGGCCTGACAGCTATCAAAAAATCACCACCAGCACGCCCAAAGCGCGAAGTGCGTCCAAGATGCCACCGCCCGGCCGCCCGGCCGCCCGGCCGCCCACCGCCCACCGCCCGCCGCCCGGCCGCCCGCCGGCCCGGCCACCGCCGCCGCCCGGCCCGACCGCTGTGCCCGCACCCCCACCGCCGCCGCCGTGGGCCCGACCGGCCGGCCCGAACCGCCCGGGACTCCGGCCCAGACCACCCGGTGCAGCTCAGAGCTCGAAGCCGAGCCCTTCCACCGCGGCCAGGAACTGGGCCGGGGCCAGGTGAGCTTCGTGGGCCGGCGGCACCCGCGATCGCGCCGGGTCGGCGAGGAAGGCCTGAACGGCCCGGGCGATGGATGCCGGCGTCGGCATGCATACCGTGGCGCCCCCGAGTTCGAGCTCGTGCATCAGGTTTTCCCGACCGTGCCCCGGCACCACGTCGAGCAGCACGATGCCCCGTCCCAAGGTCCGGGCCTCGCGACAGGTATCGCCGGAGCTGGTGACCACCACATCGCTGGCCGCCATGAGGGCGGGGACCTGGTCCGTATAGCCAAACGGGATCACCCGCGGCGACTCCCGGGCCACCTGGCGCAGCTTTCGCTCCATGTCGGCGTTGGCTCCGGCCACCGCCAGCACCCACAGCCCGGCGGCAGCCAGCTCGGCGGCGGCGCCGGCCAGCGGGCCGAGCCCCCACGCCCCGGACATGAGCAGCACGCAGGTGCCGTCCCGGGGCACGCCGACCTGGTCCCGGGCCGGGCCCGATGACGGCGCCGAATAGAACTCCGGGCGCACCGGCGCCGTGATGGTCTCGATGTTGGCCTCGGGCCAGTAGCGCCGCACGGATTCGCCGGCCGCAGAAGAGGTGACCAGAAACAGGTCTGTTGACTCATAGACCCAGAAGCGGTGAGCGAAGGAGTCGGTCATGGCCACGACCGAGGTCACCGGGTAGCCGGCCGCCTTCAGCCGGGACACCGCTCCGGCTCCAGTGGCGAACACGGACACGATCAGCTCGGGTGCAGCGCGGTCCACAATTTGCCGCAACCGGGGCAACATCAAGTCCACGGCCGTCCGGTCCATGGCCCGGGCCAGGCGCCCGTTATCGCGCAACTGCGAAAAGTGAAAGGCGTCGTAAATGGCGTTCACGGACAGCAGCCGCCGGAATACCCAGTCGCCGATGGCCGCTCGTCCCTGGCCGAGCAATCGCATGCCATCGACGATTTCGCATGCCACGCCGCGGTCCTGCAGGGCCGCCGCGCAGGCCTCGGCCAGAACGTCGTGACCTTTGCCCAGCGAGCCAGAGATGAAAAGGGCCCGGGTCAGGGCCCGGGCCGTCACGAGGCGATCCGGGCCAGGGTGTGGTGGGCGGCTTCGATGACCCGCTCCACCTCTGCATCTGTCATGTCGGAATGAACGGGAAGGCAGATGTGCCGGGCGCACAGGTCTTCGGCGACGGGCAGGGGCTGAGTCACGAATTCGGCGAACACCGGCTCGCGGTGCAGCGGCGTGGGGTACACCTCGCCGCTGAGGGCCACCCCGAAGCGCCCCTTCAAGTCGGCCTTCACTTCGGACCGGTCGATGCCGGGGGCCAGGACCGCCAGGTACTTGTAGTAGTTGCTGCGGCTGGCGGCAGGCTCGGGTACCACGGCCAGCCCGGGGCAGTCAGCCAGGGCGTCGTCGTAGCGGGCCGCCACCGCTCGCCGCACGTCGATGAACTCGTCCAGCCGCTGCAGGTGCACCAGGGCCACCGCGGCCTGGACCTCGCTCATCCTCCAGGCCGATCCCATCCTGACGTGCCCGCCCGCCAGGAAGCTGGCCTTCCCCTGATCCCGGTAGATGCGGGCCTCATCACGAAGCCCCTCATCCCGGGTGAGGATGATGCCGCCCTCGGCGCCGGCCACGACTTTGGTCGGATAAAACGAAAAGGCCGCGGCCCGGGACCAGCTCCCGGCCGGTTGGCCGTCAAGGCTGGAACCGTGGGCGTGAGCGGCGTCTTCGATGAGGGTGATGCCCCGCTCGTCACAGAGGCGTCGGACCGCCACGATCTCGGGGCTGATGAGACCCCCGATGTGCACGTGGATAACGGCCACCACCCGGGGGTTCAACGCCGCAGCCAGGCTGTCCGCGGACAGCGAGAGGGTCGCCGGGTCGATGTCGGCGAATCGGGGGCGACCGCCGGCGTGGACCACCGCGGCGGCGGTGGCGAAAAAGGTGTTGGCCGGGACCACTACCTCCTTCCCGGCCACCCCCACGGCGCGCAGCGAGATCTCCAGGGCGCTGGTGCCCGAATTCGTGGCGACGGCCAACGGACTTCCGTGTCGAGCGGCAAACGCGGCTTCGAGTTCTTCTGTCAGCGGGCCCAGCGTCAGGTTCCCCGACGTCAGGGCCCTATCGACCAGGTCGAGGACTGCCTTCCGGTCCTCAGCTGAAAACACCACCCGCGCCGGCGGGATGGCCGGGGCCGTCAACGGCTGACGGCCGGCTCGGGAGCGTCAACCGCTGCCTGCGAGCGACTGAGCACAATGAGTCCTGCTCCCATCATGGCGATGGACATGAGGACGACCGGCGCCCTGGCTCCGTCGAAGCGCAGCGCCTCCCCGAACAGGGCCACCCCGATGCCGCAACTGACCAGCGGGTCGGCGACGGTGATGATGGGTAGGGACACCTTCGGCATCCCGGCCTGATACGCGGTCTGGGTCAGCAGCATGGCCACCAGGCCGGTGGCGCAGAGGGCGTACGGCGCCCAGGAGGTCAGGGCAGGTACCACCCCGTGATTGGTGACCTCGGCGAAGGCCTTCGTCATCACGGCCATCAGGGCGTCGCTGAGCCCGGCGGCCAGGCCCAGCGTCGCCGCCCGTGAGCGGTCGGTGGCGCGCACCCCCCACCACACCAGGGAGCCGATGGCGAGACCTATCGAGAGTCCGGTGACAACCCAATCGACGGGCCCGGCCGATCCCGAACCCCGCTCGCTGGGGCTGGCCACGACCATGAACAGCGCCAGGCCGGCGACCACCGCCAGAAGCGCCGCCCACTCGGATGCCGTCACCCCCTGGCGGGACCACGCCCCAACCAGGGCCAGGGTGAAGAGCAGCGAGGTGGTCAGCAGAGGCTGGACCACTACCAACGATCCGTGGCGCAGGGCGATCACCTGAAGGATGAAGCCGCCGATTTCGGCCCCCACTCCGACCAGCCATATCGGCTGCCGCACGACCCGCAGCAGCAGGCCCGGGCGGGCCGCGTACTCGGCGGGCACGTTCGACGCCGGACGCTGCTGCAGAGCGACGCCGGTGCCGAACAGGGCAGCCGACATCAGGGCCAACGCGATGACCATGACGGTTCAGGTTACGGCCTCACTGCCGCGCCGCACGATCTTTCCGGCTGCCAGGGCCGCCCGACCGGCCACCCCGGCCAGGCCCCTGGATGGCGACCGCCGGCGGCAGCGACGGCCCGGCGGCACCCGGACCGAGCCTGATGGCGGGGTGGGCCCGGCCCTTCAGGCCGGCTTGTCCATGGCCTCAGCGACCGCGGGAGCGGGGTCGACCACGGCCCGGGACGTGCCGCCCGGCGCCGTCGACAGGAAGCATCCGCCCAGGATCAGCACGAACCCGAGGCCCGTGGCCGCGGTGAACTGCTCCCCCAGAAGTACGACCCCGAGGAGGACAGCCACCGCCGGGTTCACGTAGGTGATGACGGTGGCCCGCGTCGAGCCCACCTCTTTGATCAACTCGAAGAAGGCCACGAAGGCGAGCGCGGTGCACACCAGGCCGAGCAGAAGGATGGCCGCCACGACCGTCCCCGGAGGCATCCGGGCCGGCAGTTGCACCGCGGCCAGGGGGGCGTACACGACGGCGACGACTACCAGCGACACGGTAGCGAGACCGAGGCTGGGCAGGTGGCCGAGATAGCGGGCCGCCACCAGGGGCCCGATGGCGTAGCCCACGGCTACCACGCCGACCATGCCAACCGCGCCCAGGTCCCCGGTTCCGATGTCGAAACCGAGGAGCACCGCCACACCCACCAGGCCCACGAGCAGCCCCATCAAGCCCCGCCGGTCGAGTCGATCGGAGTGCCCGGTGAGGGCGGCCAGGATCACCGAGATCAGCGGGACCGTGGCGATCAGCAGTCCCGAGAGAGAGCTGGGGAGCCGGCGCTCGGCGTCCGACAGCAGCCACCAGGGAATGGCCATCTCGGCGACCGTATAGGCGAGCAGCGGTTTCCACGCCCGGAGCAGAGGGCGCAGATGCCCCTGGCGCAAGGCCAGCGGCAACAGCACCAGGGCACCGATGGCCGTACGCGCCCCGACGACCGTGGCCGGACTGAGGTCCCGAACGGCCACCTTGATAAGCAGGTAAGGCAGGCCCCACACCACTGACATCAAGGCGAAAAGTGCAATCCCCCGCCTGGTCACCGTCCGGTCACTTTTCGGACCCTATCGCTTGCCCCGGATGAGCATCCTGTCAAATAGACGGCCAAAGACGGCAGGTCCGGCTGTCCGCCTACAATGGTATGAGATAGCAACGAGCAATCCGGCTTTCGGCCGGCGCATGCATTGCCATGCACAACGAGAGGAACAACTCTGCCCCAAGGAAAAGAAGACGCAATCGTGCTGGAGGGCACGGTGAGCGAAGCCCTGAAAAACGCCATGTTCAAGGTTGAGCTGGCCAATGGCCATGAAGTTCTGGCCCACAACTCGGGAAAAATGCGGATGAACCGTATCCGGGTCCTGCCAGGCGACAAGGTTCAAGTCGAGATCAGCCCGTACGATCTCACCCGGGGTCGCATCACCTACCGGTACAAGTAAGGCCCTAGCCGAGGGCGTCGACTTTCCCCCCGGGGGCGGGCCGGCGGCAGGGATTCAGCCGTCGGCCGCGTTCTCGTCATCGCTGGCCAGCAGGCCGTTGGCGGCTGCCAGAGCAGTGGCGGCCCGCACCGCTTCCTCGTAAACCGCCGTCAGGTGCCGTTCGACGGCGCCGCTGTCGATTGCCAGCGGAGGCGGCCCCAGCGAACGCACCACTGCGGCCGGGTCCGTCGTGGGCCGGATGGACGCAGCTGACCTGGGCTCCGGTTCGGCGAGAGTCTCATCGTCGGCGACCGTGGCCTGTGAGCCGGCCGGACCGGACGCGTTCGGACCGGACCCGTCCGTACCCCAGAAGCGCTGCTCCGCCAGGCGGCGGCCCGCCCCGGGACGCCGGCGCTTGCTCATATCGACCTTCCGATGGGGGCGTTCACGCTGCCTCCTCTTCGCCAGGCTCGTCCTGAGTCGGCTCGTCTTCGACCAGCTCGCCGGGGCGCAGCCCGAGGGCGGCACGCAGCTGGTCGGCGTCAAGATCGCCGAGGCTGCTCCGGGCCGGCAGCACCATTCCCGCGATGCGGCGCTTTCCGGCCACGATCTCCTCGACCCGCTCGTCGACGGTGCCCGGACACACGAGGCGGTGGCACATCACCGTCGAGGTCTGACCGATCCGCCAGGCCCGGTCGCGGGCTTGATCCTCCACCGCCGGGTTCCACCAGCGGTCGTACAGAACCACGTGGTTGGCGGCGGTCAGATTCAGTCCGGAGCCGCCCGCTTTGATGGACAGCACCAGGGCGCCTGCACCTGATCCGCTCTGGAAATCGGCGATCAGCTGGTCGCGAACCCCCCGGCTCAAGCCGCCGTGATAGCAGCCGATCTGGTGTCCGGTGCGCTCGGTCAGATGCTTGGCCAGCCGTTCGCCCCAGCGGGCAAAGTGGGTGAAGATCAGGATCCGCTCGCCGGCGGAGAAGACGTCGGCGACGATCTCCTCCAGCCGGGCCAGCTTCCCGGAACGGCCGGCCAACACCTTCTGGTCGTCATCGTCGCGCAGGTAAGCCGCCGGGTGATCGCAGATCTGCTTCAGAGCGGTGATGGCAGCGAGCACCGCACCCTTGCGCTGGTTGGAGTCCAGTTCCAGGCCGCCTTCGAGCAGGCGGTTGACCACGGCCTGATACAGGCCGATCTGCTCCGGCGTCATGCTGCAGTGGTCCAGCTTGTCGACCTTGTCCGGCAGCTCGGCGGCAATCTCCGGCTCGCTCTTGGTGCGCCGGAAGATGAGCAGTCCGTTGAGGGCGCGGAGCGCGCTCTCCTCGGAGCGGCGGGCGCCGTTGGCGGCGGCAGCCGGGGCGGCCGGGTCTGTGGCGGCGTCGGCCTCGCCGGCTCGCGACAGGTGCTCGATGAAGGCCGGGCGCGGCCCGACCAGCCCGGGATTGGTGAAATCCAGGATCGCCCACAGATCGCCCAGGCCGTTTTCGACCGGCGTACCGGTGAGGGCGACCTTGGAGTGGGCCGACAGGCGGCGCAGCTCCTGAGCGGTGTCACTCTGATAGTTCTTGATGACCTGGGCCTCGTCCACGACCACCCGGCGCCAGGCCACCGCGGCCAGGGGCACGATGTCGCGTACGGCCGTGGCGTAGGTCGTCAGCACCACGTCGCTGGTCGCGGCCAGCCGGCCGATGGCGTCGCCCTCGGCCCGGCCCGGTCCGTGATGGACGACGACCTTGAGACCACGGGTGAAGCGGTGCGCCTCACTGGCCCAGTTGCTCAGCACCGCCGGCGGGCAGATCACCAGGTTCGGACCGTGGCCCCGATCGACCAGTAAATGCGCCAGCAGCGTCGGCGTCTTGCCCAGACCCATATCCATGGCCAGGCAGCCGCCCAGGCCGGCCCGGTCCAGGAAGCCGAGCCACCCGGCCGCTTCGGCCTGGTAACTCCGCAGCTGGCCGGCAAACCCGTCGGGAGTGTCGATGGGGGCAGGCGGATGCGTGGTCGCGCCCCGAAGGAGGTCTGCCGCCCAGCCGCTGCCGTCGACCCGAACGGGCCCGGCCAGGCTGGTTCCTTCCAGACCGACGGCGTGGCGGATGACCGCGGCCCCCGACAGCTGCGTGATCGCCGCCCGCTCCGCCAGCGCCGAAGCTGCTGCGGCGAGGTCCGCCCGATCGATATGGACCCACCGCCCCCGCACCTGGACCAGGGGCTTGGCTTCCTTGGCCAGGGCCATAATCTGGGCCGCGTCGAGCTCCAGGTCGTCGAACAGCACCGACCACCGCACGTTGGCGAGCTGCTGCACACCCACCTGGGACGGACCCACCGCCTCCGCGAACAGGCGGAGCTGCGGCCGGGGTTTGCGGGTCGAGATCACGGGGAGCATGGGGTCGAAGCCGGCAGCCAGCAGGGACGGCCCGAGACGGAACATCAGATCGGCGGCCTCGTCGCCGTCGAGCACGACCTGGCCCCGTCGGGTGCTCGGCCGCCGCAGCACGGGGAGGAGGCGTTCGAGCCGCTTGAGCTGGGCCTCCACCTGCTGGGACTTGGTCCCCGATGCCACTACCAGGGCGTGTTCGACCGGCATGGCGTGCTTGTCGACGCCAGTCGCCTCGACGGACAGCAACCAGCCTCCGTCGGCCTGGGGCGGGTCCAGGCGAACGATCAGGCCCACTCGATGGTTGGCCGTGACGGGGGCGGCCCACCGTTTGAGGTCCTCGCTGACCCGCCCCACCAGCTCGGAATCGGCCGTAAAGGGGCGGCCGTCGAGCCCCGACAGCACCGCCTCGGCGATCTCCGATCGGGTCCCGGCGTGGGGTGGAACGGCGGGGGCGACCAGACGACCCGCCCCGGCCCTGGAGATGGCGTCCACCACGGCGGCGAGCACCGATCGGCACACCGCATCCGCCTGGGCTGCCGGCTGGAGGGCCACCACGGAGGTCGGCATCCGTGACACCAGGCGATGGAGCCGATCCCGGCCCACCAGGGCCGGTACCCACCGCACCCGGTGACGGCCCGACCCCTGCCGCCCGCCGGTGTTGCCAGAGCTGGCGCCCCGGATGACCGGGACCATGCGTCCCTGGGCGACCAGTTCGGTGCCCCACAGGGCGATCTCGCCCAGCCAGCGGAGGCTGGGGGCGACCCGATCGCCGCCTTGACCGGCCCCGATACCGACCAGCCATCCGAGCGTCTGGGAGATCGGGGCCGACCGGGCCTCGGCGGCCGGCCGGTTAGGGATGGGCACCGAGGGATGGCGTTCCCAGGAAATGCTGTCGCCGTCGCTGGCCTCGAGCAACTCGGGCAGCTCGTCGGGAGTGGCATCGGCACCGGGGCCCGCCGCCCATACCACGATGCGACCCTCCGCCCAGGACGCTTGCAGACGCGCCGGGCCGGCCTCGACCGAAACGGGTGGGGCCCCCTCGGTGTCCGTCGCCCCGCCAGCTCCTGTCAGGGTGCCCGCGGAGCCTGAGCCGCCGGCACCACCGGACGGGCCTGACCCGTTCTGGTGGTCCGCGCTACCGGCTCCGTTGCGGGTGGCGGCCTCCGGCCCGCCGGGCTGGATCAGCAGGGGCGAATCGATCTGGTCCCCGGTCAGCTGGCGCAGCACCGCCGCCAGCCGTTCGCGCTCATGGCCGAGATCGGACAGTACGACCTCGCGCAGGTCCCCCGTCAGGTTCGAGGCCTGCCGGAGTCCGTCATCCGTCTCGTGAATCAGCCGCCGCAACGTCGCCGCCCACGCCAACGGATCAGCAGTGACTACGGCGCTCTCCGCGCTCGATGCCCACCCGCCGGCGTCGGCGACTACCGCGGCTTCAAAAGCAAACCGGTCCAGCTTCGTCTCCACTCTCGTTTTGTGGCTTTACTCGGAGCACGCCGCACCCCCGGAGCACCCCAAATCCGGAGCCTGTATTGCGCCTCTTTCACCACCCAAAGGTCCCGGTCTTCTCCGGTCCCTCTTCACTCAACGTGCTCGGGCTTCCTTCCATTCCGGGGTTGCCGATCCGGCACCCGTGCTACCCCAAATTCGCTTCCGCCGGCCTCCACCATGCCCGGCTCCACTCGCCCCGCACGTACAGTGTAGCGCGCTGAGTGGCCACAGGCGAGCACCGGGCCTGCGACGGCTGTCACAACGACCGATGGCCGGAGACGGCGGACCACGGCTGCCGGCGCCGACGACAGCCAGGAACGACGACCTCTGGCGCCACGGCCCCCGGCCGGGGGTGAACCAGGCCTGAGTAGCGACTGTGACGGGTTGCGCCGTCAGTGTCATCCGGTGCTGACCGCGGCTGGGTGTGCTACCAACGGGCCGTGGAGGGGAACCTGGCCGATCTCTGGGAGTTCGCCGCTGATACATTCGGCGACCGGGAGTTTCTGGTCGCCGGCGATCAACGGCGCACCTACGCCGGGATGGAGCTGCGGGCCAACCGACTGGCCCACCATCTCCGGGCCCGGGGCATCGGTCCAGGGGATCACGTCGGGATCTACGCCTACAACCGGGTGGAGTGGGTGGAGGCCCTGTGGGCCATCTTCAAGCTGCGGGCGATATGGATCAACATCAACTACCGATACGTCGCCGACGAGCTGCGGTATGTCTGCGCCGATGCCGACCTGGTCGGGCTGATCCACGAGCGGCAGTTCTGCCCGCACGTCGCCGAGGTGACCGACGTTCTTCCCAACTTGCGACTCTCGCTGGTCATCGAGGACGGCAGCGCCCACGCCGACGGGCGCGCCGATGCCGAGCGCTATGAGGAGGCGCTGGCGGCTCAGTCCGGCAGGCGGGACTTCGACGCCCGCTCCGGGGATGACCTCTACGTTCTCTACACCGGAGGCACCACGGGATTGCCGAAGGGAGTGGTCTGGCGGCACGAGGACGTGTTCTTCGCTCTCGGTGGCGGTATCAACGCCGTCACGAACGAACGGGTCGCCGACCCTGGGGAACTCACCCGGGGCCGGGCGGGCGCCCCGCCGATCACCTTCCTGCCCTGTGCTCCCCTGATGCACGGCGCCAGCCAATGGGCGGTGATGAGCCAGAGCTTCCAGGGAAACCGGTTGGTGCTGACTCCGAAGTTCGACGCCCACGGAGTGTGGCGACTGGTGCAGGCGGAAAAGGTCAACGTCCTCTTCATCACCGGCGACGCGATGGGCCGCCCCCTGGTTGAAGCCCTCGACGAGCCGGGTGCCGGGTACGCCACCTCCTCGCTGGCGGCCGTGGTCTCGACGGCGGCGGTGTTCTCCCCAACCGTAAAGGCCGACTTCTTCCGCCACTTTCCCGCCTTGTTGATGACAGACAGCATCGGCAGCTCGGAGACCGGCGCCACCGGTGTGTCGGTTGTCACCCCCGACCGGCCGGGGACCATCACCGGCCCGACCGTAACCCCAGGACGCGACACGGTGGTCCTGGATGACCGACTGCGCCCCGTGCCACCCGGTTCCGGGGTGGTCGGCAGGGTGGCCCGGACCGGCAACATCCCGATCGGCTACTACCGCGATCCCGTCCAGACGGCCGCCACTTTCATCGAAGTCGACGGGATCCGGTATGCCATGCCTGGGGACCACGCCACCGTCGAGGCCGACGGGTCGGTCACCCTGCTCGGCCGCGGGTCCATATCCATCAATTCCGGGGGAGAAAAGATCTACCCGGAGGAGGTCGAGGCCGCGCTCAAGGCCCACGCCGGCGTGTACGACGCGGTCGTCGTCGGTACCGCCGACGCTCGTTGGGGCCAGCAGGTGAGCGCCGTGGTGCAGTTCCGGCCCGGCCATTCGCCGTCCCTGGCCGAACTCCAGGCCCATTGCCGGACGAGGCTGGCTGGCTACAAGATCCCCCGGAAACTCCACGCCGTCGACGAGGTGGTCCGATCGCCGAGCGGGAAACCTGACTACCGGTGGGCCCAGGGCGTGGCCAGCCGACGGGCCCCCGAGCAGAACCCACCGTCCTCCGGTCCGGCCGACCAGCCATAGCGGCTGGCGGGTGCGCAACCCCTCGGCCAGACCCTCGAGGTGGTGCAGGCCCCATCGGCAGCTCGATCGCCCGGATTTCGCCCGGGTCGCCCTCGACCGCGGCCCTCGGCGCGATCCTGGCCTGTGACCCTGGACGAAGATGAATGCTGGGCCCGGCTCAACCAGTCTCGACACGGGGTCCTGGCCACCGTGCACCCCGAACGCGGCGTGGATGCCGTGCCAGCCGTCTACGCCATCGCCGGGGGGCGCATTGGCATCCCCATCGACACGGTGAAGCCCAAACGCCACCTGAGGCTCGGCCGGCTCGCCAACCTGGACCGGGACGGCCGCTGCGTTTTGCTGGTGGAGCGGTACTCCGACGATTGGTCCCAGTTGTGGTGGGTGCGAGTCCATGGCCGGGCCGGCCTCTCGGCGGACCGGGCCGCCTGGATGGAAGTGCTGGCCGTCCGCTACCCGCCCTACCAGGAACCGGGCGCGGTGGCAGATGTGGTGGTCCTCGACCCTACGGCCGTGACCGGCTGGGCCGCGGAATAGGCGTCGGTCAGGCCGACGAGAAACCCAGGCCCCGGGCGCTCGTGGCCAGGGCGCCCAGGTGCTCGTCCACGGATCCGAATCCTGCCCCCATGGTGTTGATCGACACGTGGGTGGCTTCGGCCTGGCGCCAACGGTCCACGTGGTCCGCCAGCTGGTCGGCTCCGGCCCCGGTCCAGTTGACCCGGCCTTCCATGCCGACCCGGTCCGGGTCGCGCCCGGCGCCGCGGGCAGCTGCCGCGACCACGGCCCGGGCTGCGTCCAGCTTCGGCCCCGGGGCGACCTGCGGAAACCATCCATCGGCCAGTCGGCCCGCCCGCTGGAGGGCCCGCTCCGAGGTGCCGCCGAACCAGATGGGGATAGGGCGCTGGACCGGTAGAGGGGCCAGGCCGGCTCCGGGTACCCGCTCGGAAGGGCCGTCGTGGTCCACCGACCGCTCGGTCCAGAACCGGCGCAGCAGGCCCACCTGCTCCTCCATCCGCCGGCCGCGATCAGAGAAGCTGCGGCCGAGCGTCTCGTACTCCACCGCGTTCCAGCCCAACCCCACGCCGAGGCGGAACCGGCCACCGGTGAGCAAATCCACCTCGGCCGCCTGCTTGGCAACCAGGGCCGTTTGGCGCTGGGGCAGGATGATGATGCCGGTCACCAGCTCCAGCGGGGACATGCCGGCCAGGAAGCCGAACAGCACGAACGGCTCGTGGAAGGTCGTGTCGATGTCGTAAGGGCCGTTCCAACCCGGGTGGGCCGCCGGGTCGGCGCCCACCACGTGGTCGTAGGCGAGGATGTGGGAGTAACCGAGCCCGCTCACCCCCTCGGCATAGGCGCGTACTGCGCCCGCATCGCCGCCGAGCTCGGTCTGGGGAAAGACAACGCCGATCTGCATGGCCCCCTGTTTATCCGACCGCCGGGGCGGCCCGGACGAAAGCAACGCCCTCTTGACCGGGCGATGGGAAGCGCGCTGGACGCTTGTCCGCGAGCTGGGAGGGTCGTGGCGTGCTTGACTGCGAGCGGTGAAAAAGCTGGTCGGCTACGGCCTCGATGATCATCCCGCCGGCGACGAGGACAAGGTTCAACTGGCGTGGGCCGTGGCGGTCCTCGACGACTGCGAGGCCTGTGAGGACCCGCGCCTCGAGCTGACCCTCGAAGAGTCCGGACATCCCGGGGCCGGCCTGGTGGCTCACCTGTCGCCGACGACGGCTCGCCGGCTGCGCGCCTTGCTGGCTTCCGCACTGCGGGAGATCGGCGAGCCCGCGGACGAGTGATCGGTCCGATCACCCCGGGCGGTGGCGTCGTGCCAGACGCGGCGCCGAGCTAAGAATTGCCCAGTGCCGAGTGGACCAGTGCCGAGTGGAGACGAGCAAACCCTCGCTGACTCGGAGGTCCAGCTCAGCCTCCGGCTATCCCGCCACCCCCGGAGCGTGGCTCTGGCTCGCGACGTGGCCGGCACCTTCCTTCGCGGCCTGGGGGTGACCCGACGCGGCATCGACGACCTCCGGCTCGTCATCAGCGAGGCTTGCACCAACGCCGTCGAATATGCGGACCCGGCGATCGACTACCGGCTGAGCCTCGCCGTCAAGGGCCGGCGCTGCCTCATCGAGGTCCGCGACGCGGGCCGGGGTTTCGACCCTGGTGCCCTGCCCGACGCCATGCCGGCGGCCGACGCCCCTTCCGGGCGCGGTGTGGCCCTGATGCGCTACCTGACGGACGAGCTGGAGTTCCAGTCCGACCCGGTCAGCGGCACTGCGGTACGCATGGAGAAGGAGCTGTCCATGGAACGGGATGTGTCGCCGGGTAACCGGCCGGCGGCTGGCACGCTCGATGGGGAGGTGGACGGGCCCTGGTCGGGGCGTCGGGGTAGTGGCGGATCTGTCCCTACCCGCTCCTAGCCCGCCGGCCCGAAACCCGCAGGCGGCCCAGGAGCCGGCCCCACCCGCCCTGGGCCCGAGGACACCACCTCCGCTAGGCCTCGAAGCCCCCGAACCCGCCCCGGTAGAACAGCAACGGCCGGCCGGCTCCCGTCTCGAGTCCCACCACTTGGGCCACCACCAGATAGTGGTCGCCGGCCTCGTGAACCGTCTCGATGGTGCAGTCGACCCACGCCAGGGCGCCGTGCAGACGGGGCGGGCCGGTCGGCGTGGGCGACCAGCCCACGCCCGCGAACTTGTCGGTCCCGGTGTTGGCAAACGTCCTCGCCAGGGGTTCCTGGTCGGCGCCCAGGATGTTGGCGCACAGGCTGGCGGCCTCGGCGACTCTCGGCCAGCTGGTCGAGGACTTGCCGGGGGCCAGGGCGACCAGCGGCGGATCGAGCGACAGGCTGAAGAACGACTGGCACGTGAACCCGACCGGGCCCGACCGGTGCATGCCGGTGACGACCACCACTCCGCTGGCGAAATGACCGAGCGTGGCCCGGAACTCGCCGGGATCGACGTTCACTCGTCCTCCGCGAACAGGTACTCGGCCGTCCACGCCACGGGCGCGGCACCATCCATGAACCGGTCGCAGCTGTCCGACATGGCTGCCATGCGACGAGCCAGCTTGGCCTCGTCGCCAACCGCATCAAAGAAGGCCTGCAGATCGGTGGCCGCGGCCATCGGAAAGCACTCCTCCATGACGGCCACGTAGTCGGGTGCACCGTCGGTGAGCGCTCGAACGATCACGTTCTGGACGTAGCGGAAGGTTGACTGGGTCGCCAGGGCAATAGGGGTGTGACTCTCCCAGCGTTCCCGCCACTCGTCCGGGCCCATGCCGTCGGGGACGCGGAGGAGCACCAGCTGAGCGAACCCCGGCACGCGTCCGTTCGGCCCCGGCGCCACCGTGGTATTGGGCCTCGGCTCGGCCTCGGTGACGACATACCCGTACCAGGCGCCCCTCTCCCCAGCCGGCGGCAGGGCGGGCCCGAGGCCGGCCGCGTTCTCGGGGAGCCACGCCGACAGCGCCGCCGTCAGCTGGGTGACCGCCAGATCGGGGGCCACTCCGAACGGGGGGCCGATGGCGGCATCGACCACGTTGACCTGGATCCGCTTCCCGCCCGCGGCGCGAACGGCCGCCACCGTCGGGCCGCGAAGCGCCCTTCCGACGGCGGGATCGCCATCCAGGAGCAGGTACATCACTTTCTCCACCCTGGAGAAGCTAGAGGACCGGCCGGGGCGCGAGCCGGGCCGGGGCCGACCGGCCTCAGGGTCGAGCCGCGGCGGTCCTATCCTCACCATCTAAGGTCTGGGCCGATGTCTCTCGTTCTCAAGTCGGGTACGTCGTGGTGGGAGACGTACGGACGATGCGTGTCGGTGGCTCCCGAGGCGTTCGATTCCGACCGCCTCCGCAATCTGACCCGGGGGGAATGGCGGCGGGTGGGCATCCCGGGTGATCACGTCACGCCGGTTGACGGGACGCCAATTCCCGGGCCGCCCCGCCTCGACTACGACGAGGCCGTCGCCGCGGTGGCGCACGCCTGCGGGGAGCATGCCGAGTGGGCCAAGGTGGACCTCGACGAACGGCGGGCCCGGGTGACGGCGGCCGTCGACGCCATGACCGAGCAGCGGGATCTGCTGATCCTGCTGCTGGTCTGGGAGATCGGCAAGCCCTGGCGACTGGCCGCCGCGGACGTCGACCGCTGCCTGGACGGGGTGCGCTGGTACGTCGGAGAGATCGAGCGCCAGCTGCAGATCGGCCACCCTGGCGAACGCGGCCCCCTGCCCGGCCCCATCTCCAACATCGCCAGCTGGAACTACCCGATGAGCGTGCAGGTACACGCCGAGCTGGTGCAGCTGCTGGCCGGCAACGCGGTGGTGGCCAAGACTCCCAGCCAGGGGGGATTCCACACCCTGACCCTGGCTCACGCCCTGATGCGACGGGCCAACCTGCCCGTGACCCTGGTATCCGGCGTCGGGTCCCATCTGGGCGAGGCCCTTATTCGCAGTGACGGCATCGGAGCGCTGGCCTTCGTCGGCGGACGAGCCAACGGCCGGCGAGCCGCGGTGTCGCTAGCTGACACCGGGCGGCGCCACATGCTCGAACAGGAGGGCCTCAACGTCTGGGGCATCTGGGACTTTTCGCAATGGCACCTGTTGGCCCAGCATCTCCGCAAAGGATTCGAATACGCCAAGCAGCGCTGCACCGCCTATCCCCGTTACGTGATCCAGCGCCGGCTCTTTCCGGCCTTTCTGGAGACCTACCTGCCGGTCGTGAAGTCGATCCGCTTCGGGCATCCGCTGGCGGTGCCGGATCCGACCGACCCCTTCGCCGATCTCGACTTCGGTCCGGTCATTCATGCCACCAAAGCGGCGGATCTGACCGCCCAGCTGAACGAAGCCATCCGTGGCGGCGGGATTCCGCTGTACCGGGGCTCGGTCGGCGACGGATCCTTCCTGGACGTCCAGGACACCTCGGCGTACGTGGCCCCGGCCTGCGTACTGCAGCCGCCCGCATCCTGGTCCCTCCACCACGCCGAGCCCTTCGGCCCGGTCGATTCGGTCGTCATTGTGGATACCGAGTCCGAGCTGCTGGCCGCCATGAACGCCAGCAACGGTTCGCTGGTGGGGAGCATCGCCACCGACGATCTGGACTTCGCGGACCGGGTCGGCGAGCAACTGCAGTCGTTCAAGGTCGGCATCAATCGCCCTCGCAGCCGGGGCGACCGCGAGGAGGTGTTCGGCGGTCTCGGTCACTCGTGGAAGGGCGCCTTCGTCGGCGGAGACCTGCTGGTCCAGGCCGTCACCTACGGCCCTGACGGACCTGACGAGCAGCTGTACGGAAACTTCCCGAGTTACTCGCTGCTCCCTGAGCGCTAGCGGCCCCAGTCCGTGCCGCCGGCAGGCGGTAAGGCCCAACAAGTTCGGTAGGCTCAGGATTGCGGTGGGAGACGGCCCGTGCGCTCCCCCTGATGCCGTATCGGAGTCGCCGGATCCGTGCTGAGCGAGAAGATCAACCAGAAGGTGGCAGTCGGGGCCGTGTTCGTGGCGGCCATGTTCATGAACATCATGGACGTGACCATCGTCAATGTGGCGTTGCCCACCATCGGCCGCGAGTTCCACGTCCGGCCTGACGCCGTCGCGACCGTCTCGATTGCGTACCTGGTCAGCCTGGCCGTGTTCATACCCGCCTCTGGCTGGCTGGGGGATCGTTTCGGCGGCCGGCGCATGCTGCTGATCGCGATCGTGTTGTTCACGGGCGCCTCCGCCCTGTGCGGAGCGGCCGACAGCCTCGGTCAGCTGGTGTTCTTCCGGGTGGTACAGGGCGCTGGCGGCGGCCTGATGGTGCCGGTCGGCATGGCCATGCTCTACCGGACGTTCCCCCCGTCGGAGCGGGTGCGAGCCTCGAGCATCATGGTGATCCCGACCGCGCTGGCTCCGGCCCTGGGACCGGTCATAGGCGGCCTGTTCGTCACCAACCTGTCCTGGCGCTGGGTGTTCTATGTGAACGTCCCGATCGGAGCGGCCGCATTCACGTTCGGGCTGCTCTTTCTCGCCAGCCAGCGGGAGGAGCACCCGGGCCGCTTCGACCTCATCGGATTCCTCCTGTCCGCCTCCGGGTTGGGGTTGCTCATGTACGGCGTATCGGAGGGTCCCTTCAAGGGCTGGGGGGCGCCGGTCACCGTGGCGGCGCTGGTTTCGGGGGCTGTGCTGCTGGTTGCCCTGATCTGGGTGGAGCTGCGCCACCCTCAGCCCCTCGTGGCTATTCGCCTGTTCTCGGACCGGCTGTTCCGCAGCGCCAGCGGGGTGATGGCCCTGGGGTCGGCCGCTTTCATCGGCACGCTGTTTCTGGTGGCTCTGTTCTTCCAGGACGGGCTCGGCCTGTCGGCGCTCCAGTCCGGCCTCAACACCTTCCCTGAGGCCATCGGCGTGATGGCGGGGTCGCAGGTGGTGACCCGCCTGCTCTATCCCTCCTTAGGCCCGCGGCGCATCATGATCGCGGGACTGCTGCTCCTGGCCCTGTTCATGAGCCTGCTGGCCCTGGTCGGCACCGGGACCAACCTCTGGTGGGTCCGGGTGGACATGTTTTTCATCGGCTACGCCATGGCCCACGTGTTCGTGCCGTCGCAGGCCGCCGGCTTTGCCACCATCTCGCCGGCGAACACCGGGCGGGCCTCCACCCTCTTCAACGCCCTGCGCCAGCTGGGCTCGGCCGTCGGGGTGGCCTTGCTCACCACCGTGGTCGCCACGGTCGGACCGGTGCACGTGGTGGACGGCCACGCGGTAGCCAACCTGACCGCGTATCACCTCGCCTTCCTGGTGGCAGCCGGCACGGCCCTGATTGCGGCGGTGTGTGCGCTCACGATCAGCGACGCCGATGCTGCGGCCACCATCGTTCCCCGCCGGCGCCGTTCGCCGGCCGTGGACCGCGACGCGCCCCACCCCGTCCCCGCCGCGGGTGCCTGACCCGTTCAGTCCGGCCTGACCTGTTTAGTCCGCACTGAACCTCGGCTCCTCCCACCACGGGTACCAGTCGGGCAGATCCCGGCTCGGTGCCAGCGACCAGCGGGCGGGCCGCTTTTCCAGGAACGCCGTCACCCCCTCGGCCGCGTCGGCCAGACGGCCGGTCTGGGCGATGGCGCGCGAGTCCACCCGATGGGCTTCCATGGGGTGGGCCGCGCCGAGCATGCGCCACATCAGCTGACGGGTGATCGCGGCGGAGACCGGGGCCACGGAACGGGCCATCTCGTCGGCCAGGTCCCGGGCCGCGTTCAGCAGGTCGTCCGGCCGGTGCACGCTGCGGACCAGTCTGCCGGCGAGGGCCTCGCGGGCCGGGAAGACCCGGGCCGTCAGCGACCATTCGACGGCCTGGCTGATCCCGACCACCCGGGGCAGAAACCAGCTGCTGGCGGCGTCGGGCACGATCCCCCGGCCACCGAACACGAATCCCATCCGGGCGGTCTCCGACATGAGCCGCACGTCCATCGGCAGGGTCATGGTGGCGCCGACGCCGACAGCCGGACCGTTGATGGCGGCGATTACCGGCTTGAGGCAGCGGAAGATCCGCAGGGCCACCAGCCCGCCTTCGTCCCGTCGGGCCCGGGGCGTGGCGTCGGGATCGCCGTGATCGAATGAGGTGGCGCCGGCGCCGAGGTCGGCTCCGGCGCAGAACCCCCGACCGCGTCCGGTGACGATCACGGCGCGCACCGCATCGTCGGCGTCGACCGCTTCGAAGGCGGCGACCAGTTCGGTGCACATTTCGGAGTTGAAGGCGTTGAGCCGCTCGGGCCGGTCGAGCGTGATGGTGGCCACCGCGCCGTCGATTTCGTAGGCAATCGTGCCGTAGGACATGGCGCCAACCGTAGATGGCCAACCGTCGATGGGAGCCAACCTCCCTGCTTCTCGCCGGTTCTCGCCGGTTTGATCTGGCTCACGTTTCGTGTCAGGCCGCAGCACGGTTTAGCGTGAGCGGGGTGAGCGACTTCGAGCAGCGGCTCTCCTGCCGGTGGTGCCGGGCCCAGAGTCCGGCCTCGGCTCGCACCTGTGAACGGTGCGGCGCCCCCCTGGACGTGCGGGACTCGGTGACCGACTCGGGCTGGAGGCAAGCGCCCCGGCTGCGAGATCTCACCGAGGTCGCCTTCGGCAGCAGCGTGTTCCAGGTGGACGGCACGGTCGTCCCCGTTGCTGACGTCAACCTGGGGACCGGCGAGTCGGTGTTTTTCGAGCATCACGTCATGCTGTGGAAAGACGAGCAGGTGGCCATGTCGGTGATGAGCTCGCCTGGCGGGATGAAACGGCTGCTGGCCGACCTGCCCTTCGTGCTCAGTGTGGCCCACGGGCCAGGCCGGGTCTCTTTTTCCCGGGATTCGCCCGGCGAGCTGGTGGTCCTGCCGATCGACCCGGGGGTCGAGCTCGACGTCCGCGAGCACGCCATGATCGTGGCCACGGCCACCTTGACCTACAGCTTCGAGAAGCTGCCCGGTCTGAAAGCGACCCTGGCAGTCGGCAGCGGCATGTACCTCGATCGCTTTCGAGCGGCCGACAGCGGCGGCCTCCTCCTGCTCCATGGCTACGGCAACGTGCTGGAGCGAACCCTCGGCGAAGGTGAACTCATCCAGGTCGAGCCGGGAGGTTTCCTGTACAAGGACAGCTCGGTGGGGGTCGAGACGGTGACGCACAAGCTCACCGCGGGCGACTCGCAGGGTTCGAGTGCCATCCAGGGAGCCAAGAGCCTGGCCAGTCGGGGCATGGCGGGGTTGAAGGCGCTGCGGGCCTTGCGCAAGGAAGGCATCGAAGGTGCCCTGTCGACCGATGTCCTGCAGACTGCGGCCGGGGTGGTGACCGGTCCCGGCCTCACCTTGATGCGGCTCTCGGGGCCGGGCCGGGTTGGAATCCAATCCATGTACAGGGACCACGGGTCGGCGTGATGAGCGACGTCAGCACCAGCTACCGGTGCCCGTATTGCCGGACCAGCTCCGCCGGGGCGGGGACCACCTGCCCGAACTGTGGCGCCCCGGTGGATGTGGCTCGGCGCACCACATCGGGCTGGACCGAGCTGCCCGCGATCCCCGACATGACCCGCCTGCAGATCGGCCAGTCCTCGGCCCAGATTATGGGAAAGCTGGCCCCGGCCGCCGATATGCGCCTGGGGGACGGGGCCGGCGTGTTTTTCCCGCAACACAACCTGCTCTGGCAGCAGCCGGCCGTCCAGGTCACCGCCATGTCGCTGCGAGGGGGCTGGGATCGCATGCGAGCCGGGCTGCCGGTCATCATGCTCGAGGCCGCCGGGCCGGGAACGATCTCCTTCTCGCACGACGCGGCCGGCGAGATCGTGGCCATCCCGCTGGAGCCGGGGGCCGCCGTCGATGTCCGGGAGCACCAGCTGGTGGTCGCCACCCGTGGCACGGGCTACGACTGGTACGACAGCGGCATCTGGTTCAGCACCTCAGGGCGGGAGGGCGCCAGCCAGAGCGGCGGGTCCGGACTGCTCAAGATGGGCCTGGATCTGGCCGGCATCGACAGCGGCGACCGCGACGACCGCCGCGACGACGAGGTCCGCTGGGTGTATCCCGTCGGCCGGCAGGTCGACCGCTTCACTGCGGCGGAACAACCCGGCCTGGTGCTCGTCCAGTGCGGGGGCAACGCCTTTGTGCGCGATCTCGGGGACGGCGAGTCCATGCTCGTCAAGCCGCCGGCGCTGCTATTCAAGGACCCCACCGTCGCCATGCAACTTCATCTGGAATTCCCGGCGTCAGGGGTGCAGTTCTGGCGGACCTGGGGAAACCGCTACCTCTGGCTGCGGGTCACGGGACCGGGCCGGGTGGGCCTGCAATCGAGTTACGACCGGCTGGAAGACCCCGGAACCGACTTCCTCGACAGCTGCCAGTACACCCAGCATCTCTGGACGTAAACGGCCCGGTCCACGGCGCGCTGCGTCTGGATTAGCCGGCTTCCGGTTCGGTCGTAGGGCGGGTGCGCCGGGTGCTTACCGGCGGTCCCGCCACCACCCGATCAGAACCCGGTACAGCAGGCTGCGCGACTGCGGGTTTCCGGTCGGGGCCCCGGTGTAGAACCGCTGGAAGGCGGCGGTGTCGTCCGGGCTCGAGGATGCACCTTGCGCTTCATCCATGGCTCCGATACTACGAAACGGCCCGGCCCGTTGTGGGGATACGGCGACGCCAGGGCGGAAATTGCCGGGGTGTTTAGACGCCGGTCTGGGCCGCGACGCGCCCCTGGCGCACCACGCGTGCGAGCAAGGCGTGATCCCAGTCGTTTTGATCGGCATACTGCTCGGCGAAGCGGACCAGGGCCCGGTCGAACTGATTGCCCGCCCCCATGTAGCTCCCGATGGCGACCGCGTCACCCGAGCGGGCGTGGGCCCGGGCCAGCGTCCACCCGCACAGCTCGCCATAGACCCGCAAGCTGTAGGGAAGGACGGTCTCCAGATCGATCGAGCCCTTCCAGTCCCACAACTGCCGGATGTAGAAGTCCCGAGCCTGCCCGTCGATGCCGATGGCCGTGACCCAGCCCAGAAAAATGTCGCTGGCGCTCTGCATGAGCCGCTGCCCGACCACCACCCGTTCGCCGTGATTGGCAAATTCGCTGGCCCCCACGTGCGCCTCCAGTACCGACGCCTGCGCCTCTTTGGCCTGCAGGATGAGAGGATCGGAGCCGTCCCGGCCCTCCAGCAGGATGATCCAGGCCCGGGTGCCGACGCTACCGACCCCGACCACCTTCCTGGCCATGTCAACTATGTGATAGGCGCGCAGCAGGCTACGCAGTTCGGGGCGCAAGCTCTCGGCGTAGCGATCGAGCAGTTCGTCCAGGGCGGGCATGGCGGCCCCGGATTCCTCGAGCAGCTCACTGACCGGCACCAGCAGCGGTGGGGCCGAGGCGAAGCGCGCCTGCCCGTCCCGTCGCACGGTCAATTTGGCGACGGCTCGCAAGTTGTCCTTCGATTTTGCTTTGGTGGCGATGGCCTCGGTCCTGCTGATCTGCTTCCTGGAAGCCTCCGCCCGCCAGCGCTGCACCGTGGTGGTGTCCAGCCGGCTGTACCAGACCGTCAGGTGGGCCATGCCGGCGAACTCGCGCATGGCCGTCCGATAGGTACGCACCGCCGACGAAACGATCTCCTCGCGGAACTTGTCGTCGATGCCACGGTGGCGGGCGGCGATCGCCAGGCTGGCGGCGAGGCGCTTCACGTCCCATTCCCAGGGGCCGGGCAGCGTCTCGTCGAAATCGTTGACGTCGAAGACCAGGCCCCGCTCGGGGGTGGCATAGATCCCGAAGTTGCAGGCGTGGGCGTCGCCGCAGGCCTGGACCATCAGCCCGGACGCAGGCGACCCGGCCAGGTCAGACGCCATCACCGCAGCCGCGCCTCGATAGAAGGCGAACGGTGACGACAACATCCGGCCATAGCGAATCGGCACCAGCTCAGGCACCCGGGTGGAGGCCTGCGCCTCCAGGAGAGCTATGGGGTCAGCCCGGTCGGACGGTCCGATCCAGTCGCCGTGGGCGGCCCGGGGGACGGCGGTCCGGGCCGCCCTCCCGAGCGAGGCCCGGCCCGCCGGGTCCCCCAGGGACTTCTGCCGGGAGAGCACCCTGGCCCCTCCCGGTGGCGCCACCGTCACGCCTGGGCGTCTTGACTCGCTGCGTGATCCAGGGGGCCGGGTCCGATCGACCGGCGGCTGGGCCGCGGTGACGCAGTCAGATTGACGAAGTCCTCCCTATCGAATCGAACGATGAAGCTCCGAACCGGCAGGGGTACCGGCACGATCACCGGAGGCGTCCACCAGTGGCGCCCCAGGACCGTGACCGCTTCGTTGCTCACGGTGATCGGCCCCAGGCGAGGATCCGAACTCATGACCGCGTTGATGTACCGGGCGACGGCACAACCGGTGCCACTCCCGGGGATGCCCTTCACGCCCGCCGATTCGAGCTCCGTAGCGACCTGATCGGCCGTCCCTCCCAGGTCCTCCAGCAGCCGGGTGGTCTCGGCCCTCAGAGCGGCCCGCTCGTCTCTCGCCCTGCTCATCTCTGTGCTCCTTCCGGGTGTCGTGATCGGCTGTACGTACTCTCGCAACCTGACGACGGCTGCACAAGCCCGAATGAGATATCTGGGCTGCTCTGGGGCCCCGATGTGGACCCGTGAGGGGGCAAAGGGCCCATCCCGGCGCGGACCACACCGGCCTCCCGTCCCGCTCGGGCCAGGACTGTCCCACCTGTCCCGCCCGGTCCCCGCCGGCTCACCCCCTGAAGGTGATCCGGTCCACGTCCGATCCGGACCAGGATGAGGCGTAGCGGCAGCCGGCCCTTCCGGCGCGAGACAGACTCTGTCCACCAGCACCGTCGATTAGCGAAAGGCCGGTAACCCGCCATGAGTGTCGAAGCTGAGCGCGTCAAAGGGTTTGGGAAACTCGAAGACGGACTCCGTCAGGCCAGCGACTGGTACCTGTGGGGCCCCTACGTCAGCGAACGCCAGTGGGGGACGGTCAGGGAGGACTACAGCGCCGGTGGAGACGCCTGGGACTACCTGCCTCACGATCATGCCCGGTCGCAGGCCTACCGGTGGGGCGAAGACGGCCTGGCCGGATTCTGCGACGTCGAGCAGCGACTCTGCCTCAGCCTGGCCCTCTGGAACGGCCGTGACCCCATTCTCAAAGAGCGGGCCTACGGTCTGACAGGCGCGGAAGCCAACCACGGCGAGGACGTCAAGGAGTACTGGTGGTACCTCGACGCCCTGCCGAGCCACGCCTGGAACCGCTGGCGCTATCACTACCCCCAGGGCGCCTTCCCCTACGAGCAGCTCCGGGAGGAGAACGGGCGCCGCAGCAAATTCGACCCCGAGTATGAGCTGCTCGACACCGGTATCTTCAACGACGACCGCTACTGGATCGTGGAGGTCCACTACGCCAAGGCGGATCCCCACGACCTGCTGATGTCGATTCAGGTCACCAACGCCGGCCCCGACGCAGAAACGTTGCACGTGCTACCTACCGTCTGGTTCCGCAACACCTGGTCGTGGGAGGTCAAGGGGGAAAAACCGGAGCTGGCCGCCAGCGGTCCGGCCGCCATCAATATTGAGCATCCCTTCCTGGGTGGGCTGGAACTGTTGGCCGGCCCGGCGCCGGACGGAGCAGCACCAACGCTGCTCTTTTGTGAAAACGAAACCAATCACGGCCGCCTCTACGGCGTCACGAGCAGCCCGGCCTACTCCAAGGACGGCATCAATGACCATGTCCTGCACGGGACTGCCACCGTCAACCCGGAGCAGCGCGGCACCAAGGCGGCCGCCTGGTACCAGCCGACGGTGGCTCCGGGCGCGACCGTCGAGCTCCGCCTGCGGCTGCGGCGCCGGGGCCGCTCCCCCAAAGCGCCCAGCGCCCTTGGCAGCAGCTTCGAGAAGGTGATCGGCCGCCGGCGGGAGGAAGCGGACGAGTTCTACGCCGAGCTGACACCGAAGCGGGCGTCGGCCGACGAGGCCATGGTGATGCGCCAGGCCTTCGCCGGGATGCTGTGGAGCAAGCAGCTGTACTACTTCGACGTCGCTCGCTGGCTCGACGGCGACCCCACCCAGCCCCGGCCGCCTGACTCCCGGCTTTCCGGTCGCAACGCCCGCTGGCGCAACTTCGATGCCTTCGACATCATGTCGATGCCGGACAAGTGGGAATACCCGTGGTTCGCGGCGTGGGACATGGCGTTCCATTGCGTGGCCCTGGCCCACGTCGACCCGGCCTTCGCCAAGTACCAGCTCATCCTGTTGTGCCGGGAGTGGTTTCAGCATCCCAACGGCGCCCTGCCTGCTTACGAATGGGACTTCGGCGACGTCAACCCCCCCGTCCAGGCCTGGGCCGCCCTCGAGGTGTTCGCCATCGACGGCGGCCGCGACGTCGAGTTCCTGAGCCGGGTGTTCGACAAGCTGTTGGTCAACTTCACCTGGTGGGTCAACCTGGAGGACCGGGAGGGGAACAACGTCTTCGAGGGCGGCTTCCTGGGCCTGGACAACATCGGACCCATCGACCGCTCCCACCTGCCCGTAGGCGGCATCCTGGAGCAGTCGGATGCGACCGGATGGATGGCGTCGTACGCCCTGGCCATGATGGGCATCGCCGGCGTCCTGAACCGCGTCGGGCACCGGCGGGGGGCCGATCTGGTGCTGAAGTTCACCGAGCACTTCGCCGGCATCCGTCAGGCGCTGGACACCCAGGGGCTGTGGGATGAGACCGACGGGTTCTTTTACGACCGGCTGGTGACCCCCGACGGGACGGTGACACCGGTCAAGGTGCGCTCCATGGTCGGTGTGATCCCGATGCTCGCCGCGTCCGTCATCGACGAGGGGATGCTCGACCAGAGCCTGGCCGTGGCCCGCGAGCTGCCCCGGCTGCTGCGCCATCAGGGTCTGGACAGCGCCGACCAGCTGGCCGAGGCCGGGCTGCTGCAGGGCGAGGTGGGGAGCCGACGCCTCCTGCTCGGGGTGGTGGGCGTCGAGCGGCTGGAGCGGATCTTCGCCAAGCTCTTCGACGAACGCGAGTTCCTGTCGCCGTACGGTCTGCGGGCCATCTCCGCCTACCACCGGGAGCACCCCTACCGGCTGAACGTCGAGGGCATCCAGGCCACCATCGACTACGAACCGGCCGAATCGACGACCGGCATGTTCGGAGGCAACTCCAACTGGCGCGGTCCGCTGTGGTTCCCGCTCAACTATCTGATCCTCGGGGCGTTGGAGCGCTACGACCGCTTCTTCGGGGACACGTTGATGATCGAGTATCCGACCGGGTCAGGCGAAAAGCTCACCCTGGGGCAGATCGCCCAGGACCTGCGCCGCCGACTGATCTCGATTTTCCTGGTCGGCGCCGATGGTCGCCGGCCCTGCTTCGGCGGCGTTGACAAGCTGCAGGACGACCCGGCGTGGAAGGACAACCTGGTATTCAACGAGTACTTCCACGGCGACAACGCCGCCGGGTTGGGCGCTTCCCACCAGACGGGGTGGACCGGGATCGTGGCCGATGCCATACGCCGCCGGCATGAGGCGGTCCAGCCGCTCGGGGACGTGTTGCGCAGCCTGGGCGCCCGTAGCAAGCCGCGCCGATGACTGCCCCCGGTACCGAGGTCCCGACCGCCCGGCCAGGCCGCGAGTTCCCGCTGGGGGCCGCTCCCGCCGACGGCGGCACCAACTTCGCGGTGGCCTCGGGCGTGGCCGATGGAGTCCTGCTCTGCCTGTTCGACGAGGCCGGGGGCGAGACCCGGATCCCGCTGGTCGATTACGACGCCGGGGTGTGGCACGGTTTCGTGCCCGGCGTCGGCCCCGGCCAGCGCTACGGCTATCGGACGACCGGTCCGTACGACCCGGGCCGGGGGATCAGGTGCAACCCGGCCAAGCTGCTGCTCGATCCCTATGCCCGGGCTACCACCGGGCCGGTTCGCTTCGGACCCGAGGTCCTTGGCTACGTCGAAGGCGATCCGGACCGCCCGAGCCAGCTGGACTCGGCGGGCTCGGTGCCGCGCAGCCTGGTCGTCGACCCGGCCTTTGACTGGAGTGACCGGCGCCGGCCGCGGCATCGCTACGCCGACACGGTCGTCTACGAGGTGCACGTCAAGGGGTTCACCATGACCCACCCGGGCATTCCAGCTGAGCTGCGCGGCACCTACGCCGGGCTGGGCCATGACGCCGCCCTTGGCCACCTGACCAACCTCGGTGTAACCGCCATCGAGTTGCTGCCAGTCCATCAGAACGTCCCGGAATCGTTCCTCCCGGCCCGGGGACTCACCAACTACTGGGGCTACAACACCGTCGGTTTCTTCGCGCCCCACGATGGCTACTCGGCCGCGGTGCGCGCCGGCCGGCCCGGCGGACAGGTCACCGAGTTCAAGGCCATGGTCGACGCCCTCCACGGCGCCGGGCTGGAGGTGATTCTCGACGTGGTGTTCAACCACACCGCCGAGGCCAACCACCTCGGCCCGACCCTCTGCTTCCGGGGGCTGGACAATCCCGCCTACTACCACCTCGTCCCCGGCGACCAACGCTTCTATGTGGACACGACCGGCTGCGGCAACACCGTCAACGCCGGCGACCCCACCGCCTTGCGCCTGATCCTGGACTCGTTGCGCTACTGGCTGATCGAGATGCGGGTGGACGGCTTCCGTTTCGACCTGGCCCCCAGCCTGGCCCGGGAGGAAAGCGGCTTCGACCGGGTCTCCGCCTTCTTCGATCTGGTGGCCCAGGACCCGGTGGTCTGTACGGCGAAGCTGTTCGCCGAGCCGTGGGACGTGGGTCAGACCGACAGCTACGAGCTGGGTCGCTTCCCGCCCCTCTGGCGAGAGTGGAACGGCAAGTACCGCGACAGCATGCGGGACTTCTGGCGCAGCCACGGCGGCCTCCTGGGCGAGTTCGCGTCCCGCTTTACCGGCTCTTCCGATTTGTTTGCCGGCGGCGGCCGCCGCCCGACGGCGTCGGTCAACCTGATCACCGTCCACGACGGCTTCACCCTCAACGACCTGGTCTCCTACGACACCAAGCACAACGAGGCCAACGGCGAGTCCAACCGCGACGGCACCGACGACAACCGGTCCTGGAACTGCGGCGTCGAAGGCGCCACCACCGACCCTGACATCCTCGCCTTGCGGGCCCGCCAGCGCCGGGCCCTGCTCGCCACCCTGTTCCTGTCGTTTGGCGTTCCGCTGCTCCTCGGGGGGGACGAGCTGGGCCGCACCCAGCAAGGCAACAACAACGCCTACTGCCAGGACAACGCCATCACCTGGTTCGACTGGTCCCGGGTCGATCAGGACCTGCTGGCGTTCACCAGCAGGCTGATCGCCTTCCGGCGGTCCCACCCGGTCTTCCGCCGGCGCCGGTTCCTGGCCGGCATCGAGGCCTCCCAGGTCAGGTGGTACACCCCATCGGGGACTCCATGACCGGGCCGGATTGGGCCGATCCCAACGCGCGGGCCCAGGCCATCTATCTGGACGGGGCGGACGACCCCGACCGGGCGGAAGACGGGACCCTGCTTGTCGACGACGACTTCCTGGTGCTGGTGAACGCCTGGTGGGAGCCGCTGGAGTTCACCATCCCGGAAACCCGCCCGGGCCAGATGTGGTACGGGGAGCTCGACACCTACGACCCCGCCACCCCGCCGACGCCCCGTCCGCCGGCCGCCGGCAGCCGCGTCACCGTGGGGCCGAGATCGATCGCCGTGCTCTGCGGCCCGCTCCCCCACTGAGCCCGACCCGCTCCTGGGTGTCGGCTCGCCCGCCTTGCGCCTGACTTCCTGGCGCGCTTTCGATTTCTCGGGCGCGCTTTTGAACCCGTGGTGTCGTCCTCGTCACCAAGAATCCGGATGTCACCAAGAAAGCGCGAGCCGGGCGCCGGATGTCAGGACTGGCGCCGCGAATCGGCCGGGCCGCCCGCCCCGCCAACCCCATTGACCCCGCCCGCCTGGGCCGAGCCGCCCGCCTGGGCCGAGTCACCGGCCTGGGCCGAGTCTCCCGCCTGGCTCGAGCCGTCTTCCCGGACCGACCCGGCCGACCCCCCGGCCGGCCCCGACCCCGCCTCCGAGTCCGCCGGGACGAACTGGCTGAAGACCGGCACCGGGTTGGGCTGAACGATGGCCCGGATCTCCTCGGGAAGGCTCAGATCACCGCCGGTATGCAGCACGCTGAACTCGCGCTCGGCCCGGCCGCTTCCGATGAACGACCGGGTCCATTTGAGCAGGGTGGTCAGCCGGTTGCCGAACCCGGTCAGAAAGGCCAGGTGCACGAAGGCCCAGACCACCCAGCCCGGGAAGCCGCTGAGCTTCAACCCGTGGAAGTTGACCACGCTACCGGAACCGGCCGATAGCCGCGGCACTGCCGAGATCGCGGTACTTGAACGGATTGCTCGGTTGGCCTCGCATCCCGCGGACGATGGTGTTGGCGGCGTGCAGCCCGCCCTGCATGGCCACCTCGGCCACGCCGGGCAGGTTGTCCAGGGCCATCATGTCGCCCACCACGAACACTTCGGGATGCCCGGGGAGGCTGCAGTCGGGCAGCACCGCGATGCGGCCGGCCCGATCCAGCTCGGCGCCGGTGGCCTTGGCCAGCGCCGCCGCCGAGGGGCGAGGCCTCCACCCCGGCGGCCCACAAGACGATGCGGCTGTCCAGCCGGCTGGTGGCGCCGTGGCGTCGGCGATGTCGACTCCCCCGGCGTCCACCCCGACCACCCGGGCTCCCATGCGCAGCTCCACGCCCAGCCGCTCCAGCTCCTTGGCCGCCTTGCCGGCGAGCTGGTCCCCGAAGGTGGCCAGGGGCTCTTTGCCGCCGTCCAGTAGCACGACCCGCACCGAGGCGGGGTCGAAGGAGCGGAACTCACCTCGCAGGCTGCGCACGGCCAGCTCGCGAACCTGGCCGGCCAGCTCCACTCCGGTAGGTCCGGCGCCCACGATGGCGACCGTCAGCCAGCGCTTCCCGCTCCGCCGGGTCGTCGGTCATCTTCCGCCACTCTCGAACGCCCCGAAGATCCGCCGCCGCAGCTCCAGGGCGTCGTCGATGGTCTTCATGCCCGGCGCGTACAGGGCGTACTCGTCGTGCCCGAAGTAGGACTGGTTGACGCCCGCGGCCACGATCAGGCTGTCGTAGGGGATCTCCCGGCGCACCACGCCGAGCAGATGTGCGTGCACCACCCGGCGCATCCAGGTCGAAGCTGGTGACCTCGGCGCACTCCACCCGGACGTTCTTGTGCTTGCGGACCACGTGCCGGAGGGCGGGCGCGATCTGGCCCGGGGGGATCAACCCGGTGGCCACCTGGTACAGCAGGGGCTGGAACAGGTGGTGGTTGCGACGGTCGATCAGGGTGACTTCCACCCCCTCCCGGGCCCGGCGCCGGCGGCCAAGGAAGCGGGTCGCCGGCAGGCCACCGAACCCGCCGCCCACGATGACCACGCGGTGCGGGGTCGGCCGCGCCGGCGGTCACCCGAGCCGCTCGATCAGGTGCTCACCCACCCGCATGGCGTTGGCCATGGCGGTCAGGGCCGGGTTCACGGCGCCGATGCTCGGAAAGAAGCTGGTGTCGACCACGTAGAGGTTGTCGAGCTCGTGGGCCTTGCAGTTGACGTCCAGGACCGAGGTGGCCGGGTCGTTGCCGAAGCGGCATGTCCCGGCCTGGTGGGCCACTCCGGCGATCGGCACGCTCATGCTCATGTAGAAGTTCTTGGCCAGCACATGGTGCTGGGCCAGGCCGCAGTGGTTGAGAATCTTCTTGAGCTCGTCGTAGAGGCCGTCCGCCTCCTGGTCGTTGGTCGGGGCGTAGGCCAGATGAATATGCCCATCGGCGTCGACGGTGACCCGGTTGTCCGGCTTCGGCACATCCTCGGTGGTGAGCCACCAGTCCACGGAATGCCCGGCCACGTCGTCCAGGCTCCACCGGGGGGCCAGCATCGTCAGCTTGGGCTCCTCCCCTTTCATGGCGCCGGCGTTGGACTTACCGATCATCTGGATGTTGCCCAACGGCCAGGGCCGGTCCTCGCCCGCCAGGTAGAAGTCGTTGATCCCGAGCGTCTTCTGGAAGACGGTGGCGTTGCGCTCCTTGCCCAGAGCCGCCACCGCTTTACAGTTGTGGAACATGTAGTTGCGGCCGACCTGGTCGGAACCGTTCGCCAGCCCGGTTGGATGCTGGTCGTTGGCGGATTGCAGCAGGATCTTGGCGCTGTTGGATGCGCCCGCGCACAGCGCCACCACCGGGCCGAATACACCTCCTGGCCGCCGTCGCGCTGCACCACCACTCCGGTCACGGTCCGTCCCGACGGGTCGGTCTCCAGCTTCGTCACTTCGGCGTTGACCAGCAGGGTGACGTTGGGTTGATCGAGGGCCGGCCGTACGGCGATGATCTCGGCGTCGGACTTGGCGTGGACCAGGCAGGGGTAGCCGTCGCACCAGGCGCAGCGGATGCAGGCGCTGCGAGGCCGGTCCGCCTCGTCCAGCATGATGCCCACCGGAGCCGAGAACGGATGGTAGCCAGCTCCCCTCAGGGCGTCGTAAATCTCCTGGAGGCGCGCCTCATGGCTGACCGCCGGCCACGGATACGGCTTCGACCAGTGCCCTTCGGTCGGGTCCTCGTCCCGGGTCCCGTGCACCTGGTAGAGCCACTCGGCCTTGGCGTACCAGGGCTCGAATTCGTCGAAGTCAAGCGGCCAGGCCGGCGAGAGGCCGTCGACGTGCTGGATCTCCCCGAAATCCTCGGGCCGGAGCCGGTACAGCGCCGCGCCGTAGAGCTTGGTTGCGCCGCCCACGAAGTAGTGGACCTGGGGCTGGAACGGTGCCCCGGCGCTGTCGTACCAGGTGTCGGGCGAGATGTACTTCCCGTCGATGAACACGGCATCGGGATTCCAGTTGTCCATCTCGCGGGGCAAAAAGTCCCCCCGCTCCAGCAGCAGGATCCGCTTTCCCGAGGCGGCCAGGGTGTGGGCCAGCGTCCCTCCCCCGGCGCCGGTCCCGATGATGATGACGTCATACTCGTCTGGCACGGGGGTCTCCCTTGGTGCGATCCGGCCCGGTGGCGATCCGCTTTAGAGGCCCGGGCTGGAATGCATCAGCCCGCCGTCGGCGAAGATGGTGGTGCCGTTGATGTAGGTAGCTGCCCTCACCCGCCAGGAACGCCACCACGCTGCCGATCTCCTCCGGTTGGGCCATGCGCCCGAGGGGGATGGCGGCATTGAGGGTCTTCATCTTCTCCGGGTCCGCCATGGTCGAGGTGTTGATGGGGGTGGCCACCGCGCCCGGACCGACCCCGACCACCAGGATGTTGTGCGGTCCCAGCTCCTGGCCGGCCTGGCGGGTCAGCATGCGCATCCCGCCCTTGGACAGGCAGTAGGGGGCGTTGCCCGGCATCGGCCAGTCCTCGTGGACCGAGCTGATGTTGATGATCCGTCCGCCGCCGCCCTGGGCGATCATCTGCTTGGCGGCCAGCTGGGTCCCGAAGAAGGCGCTCTTGAGATTGATCTCCATGACCTTCTCGTACTGGGCCTCGGTCGTCTCGAGCACCGAGGTGCGGGTCTCGATGCCGGCGTTGTTGACCATGACGTCCAGCCGGCCCATCTGCTTGACGGCGGCGTCGATCAGCATCTGCAGGTCCGCCACCTTGCTGACGTCCGCCTTGACCCCGATCGCCTGACCTCCGAGGGCCGCCACCTGCTTCTCGAGGTCCTCGGTGGCCTGCTCGTCGGCCACGTAATCGATCACCACGTTGGCTCCGGCTCCCGGCCAGGGCCAGCACGATGGCCTTTCCGATGCCGGAGTTGCCGCCGGTGACGATGGCGACCTTTCCCCTTGAGCGTCATGGTGCTCTCCCTTTCCTCTCGATCTCCTGGCCCGCTGGCGGCAGTGCCGCTCGCGGTTCCCGACTCCAGGGCGACGTTAGGCGCCGGCCGACGGAACGGCTTCACCCCATCAGGGGGATCTGCGACCGGGCCGGGTCCGCCATGATGGCGGCCGTGAGGGCGGTCGATCCGCGGTTGCTCGAGGTGGGGCCGCCCGACCCGGATCTTCCTGGCCACGTCGGTGCTGCTGGGCGCCGCCCGCGGGGCCCTGCTGATCGCCCAGGCCTGGCTGCTGGCCACCATCGTGGCCGGGGCCTTCATCGGCGGCGAGGACCTGGCCGCCTTGCGGGCCCCGATGGAGCGCCTCCTGGCCGTCATCGTCGCCCGGGCCCTGGTGTCGTGGGCTGCGGAGGTGTCGGCCGACCGCTGCTCCGCCCGGGTGAAGTCGATGCTGCGGGCGGCCCTGGTGACACACGTCGCCGCCCTCGGGCCCGACCGGCACCCCCATGGCCCGCTCCGGCGATCTGGCCACCCTCGCCACCCGGGGCATCGATGCCCTGGACGGTTACTTCGCCCGGTATCTGCCCCAGCTCCTGCTGGCGGTGATCGTCCCGCTCATGGTCTTCGGGCGCGGTCCTCGATGTGGACTGGATCTCCGCCGTCATCATGGTGGTGACCCTGCCGTTGATCCCGGTCTTCATGGCGCTGGTCGGGATGGCCACCCGCGCCCACACCGACCGGCAGTTCCGCACCCTCCAGGTGCTGTCGGGCCATTTCCTCGACGTGGTCAGCGGTCTGACCACCCTGAAGATCTTCGGCCGGTCCCGGGCCCAGGTCGGCGTCATCGGCGAGGTCACCGACCGGTACCGGCGCCGCCTGATGGCGACCCTGCGGGTGACCTTCCTTTCCTCGCTCGTGCTCGAACTGCTGGCCAGCGTCTCGGTGGCGCTCATCGCGGTGGCGATCGGCCTGCGGCTGCTGAACGGGCACATCGACCTGCGCGTCGGCATTGTTCGTGCTGGTGCTCGCCCCCGAGGCCTATCTCCCGCTCCGCCAGCTGGCGGCCGAGTACCACGCCAGCGCCGAAGGCCTGAGCGCGGCCGAGCAGGTCTTCGCGGTGCTCGACCAGCCTCGTTCCGCCCCGCGGCAGCCGCACCGACGTCCCCGACCCGGCCACCAGCGCCCTGGCCATCGACTCCCTCCGCTTCACCTACCCGGGCCGCGAGCGGCCCGCCCTGGACGGGATCACGTTCACCGTGGAACCCGGCGAGGTGCTCGCTCGTGACCGGCCCCAGCGGGTGCGGCAAGTCGACCTTGCTGGCCATCCTGCTCGGTTTCCGCCGCCCGACAGCGGAACCGTGACGGTCGGCGGCGTCGACCTCGCGATGCTCGACCCGGACGCCTGGCGGCAGCGGATCGCCTGGGTGCCCCAGCACCCGCATCTCTTCGCCGCCACCGTCGCCGACAACATCCGCCTGGGCCGTCCCGGGGCGGGGCCGGCCGAAGTCCAGCGGGCGGTGGCTGCTGCCGGGCTGGCCGACCTGGTGACCCGCCTGCCGGAAGGTCTCGAGACCCGGCTCGGCGAGGACGGCGCCGGGCTCTCGGCCGGCGAGCGCCAGCGGGTCGCCCTGGCCCGGGCCTTTCTGCGCGATGCACCGCTGTTGCTGCTCGACGAGCCGACCGCCAACCTCGACGGCCAGACCGAAGCGGACGTGCTGGAGGCGGTCCGGCGGCTGGCCTCGGGGCCGCACCGTCCTGCTGGTCGCCCACCGTCCGGCCCTGCTGTCCCTCGCCGACCGGGTGGTCGACCTCGCCCGCATCCAGGTGGCGGCGTGACGCAGTCGAGCGCCCGACCCGTGGACGACAACTTCGCCGGTGCCGGCGCCCGGCCGGAAGCCCCGCTGCGGCGCACCTGGCAGCTGATCCGGCCGGCCGGCCGGCGGCTCGCGTCGACCACCCTGCTCGGGGCCGGAACGGCCGCCTGCGGCATCGCCCTGCTGGCCACGTCGGCCTGGCTGATCTCCCGGCGCCGCCCAGCGACCCTCGGTTGTGGCCCTGGGCGTCGCCATCATCGGCGTCCGGTTCTTCGCGGTGTCGCGTGGTCTGTGCCGGTACGGCGAGCGGCTGGTCGGCCACGACACGGCCCTGCGGGTCCTGGCCGACCTCGGGTCCGCGTCTACGCAGCGCCTGGAAGCGCCTGGCCCCGGCCGGGCTGCCCGCCTTTCGGCGAGGCGACCTGCTGGCCCGCATGGTCGAGGACGTGGACGCCCTGCAGGACCTGATGCTCCGCGTCATCCCGCCCTACGGGGTGGCCCTGCTCGTCAGCATCCCGACCGTCGGCCTCGATCTGGTATCTCCTGCCGTCGGCGCGGGCTGGGTACTGGCCGTGACCCTGACCATCGCGGCAGCCGTGGTGCCGTGGTACACCCGCTACCTGGCCCGGCGCCGGGAGGCTCGCCTGGCCGCCGTCGCGGGGCGAGCTCACCACCCACGTCGTCGATCTGCTCGAGGGCGCGGCCGAGCTGGTCGCCTTCGGCGCTGCCGACGCCCAGCTGGCCAAGGTGACCAGCGGCCGACGCCGAGCTGACCCGCATCGCCACGGCCGGAGCCCGCACCGCCGGGGTCGGGTCGGGCCTGGTCACCTTGCTCACCGGCCTGGCGGTCTGGGGCAGCCTGCTGGTCGGCGTCCCGGCCGTGCACGACGGACGGCTGCACGGTCCGCTGCTGGCCGTGATCGCCCTCATTCCGCTGGCGGCGTTCGATCTCGTCGCCGGCCTGCCGGCCGCGGCCCAGACCCTGGAACGGGTCCGCCAGAGCGCGGCCCGGGTCTTCGGTGGTCATCGACGCCGAGCCCGCCGTCGCCGACCCGCTGGCGCCCGCTCCGCTCCCCGAGCCGCCGTATCGGGCTCCGCTGTGGCCGGGATCCGGGCCCGCTACGGCCCGGAGCGAGCCGTGGGCGCTGGACGGGATCGATCTGGACCTGCCGCCCGGACGCCGGGTCGGGATCGTCGGCCCCAGCGGCGCCGGTAAATCCACCCTGGCCGCCGTGCTGCTCCGCTTCCTCCCCTACGAAGGTTCGGTCACCCTGGACGGCGTCGAGCTGGCCACGCCTGGCTGGTGAGGATGTCCGGCGGGTCGTCGGGCTGGCCGCCCAGGACACCCATGTCTTCGACACCACCCTGCGCGAGAACCTCCTCCTGGCCCGCCGCGACGCGACCGAGGCCGAGCTTGCGCGCCGCCCTGGAGCGAGCCCGGCTGCTCGACTGGGTCGACGAGCTGCCTGACGGTCTCGACACCGAGGTCGGCGAGCATGGCGCCCGGCTGTCCGGGGGCCAGCGGCAGCGGTTGGGCATCGCCCGGGCCCTGCTCGCCGGCTTTCCCGTGCTGATCCTCGACGAGCCCGGCGAGCATCTCGATACCGCCACTGCCGACGCCCTGATGGCCGACCTGGTCGATGTCACCGAGGGACAGACCACGGTGTTCATCACGCCACCGCCTGGTCGGCCTGGAAGCCATGGACGAGATCCTGGTCCTCGACGCCGGCCGGGTGGTCGAGCGCGGTACCCACGCCCAGCTGCGGCGCAGGGGCGGGCCGTACGCCCGGCAGTGGGAGCGAGAACGCGGTCTCGACGAGCAAATGGGAGTCTTGCGATGACGAACGTGGACCTGGCCCGGGTGCAGTTCGCGTCCACGACCATCTATCACTTCCTGTTCGTGCCGGTCACCATCGGGCTGGCGTTTCTGGTGGCCATCCTGCAGACGTTCTGGTACCGCTCCGGCGATCCCGAGCAGCGACGCCTGTGCCGCTTCTTCGGCACCCTGCTGTTGATCAATGTGGCTATCGGGGTGGTGACCGGGCCTGGTCCAGGAGTTCGAGTTCGGGATGAACTGGTCGGCCTACTCCCGCTTCGTAGGCGAGGTCTTCGGCGCCCCGCTGGCCATGGAAGGCCTGGCCGCCTTCTTCCTGGAGTCGACCTTCCTGGGCTTGTGGATCTTCGGCTGGGACCGGCTGCCCAAGCGCATCCATCTGGCGTGCATCTGGCTGGTGGCCGTGGGGCAGCATGCTGTCGGCGGCGTTCATCATGGCCGCCAACTCCTGGATGCAGCACCCGGTCGGCTACACCCTCAACTCCAGGACCGGCGAACCGGAGCTCAACAACATCGGCGCGGTCTTCACCAACCCGGTGTTCCTGTGGGGCTACACCCACGTCCTGCTGGCCTCGGCCGTGACCGGGGTCGCTGGTCATGCTGGCCGTGTCCGCCTGGCATCTGCGCCGGGGCAGCTCGGTGGCCGCGCTTCGAGCGCACGGCCCGCCTGTCCCTGGTCGTGCTGGTCCCGTTCATCATCCTGGCCATGTTCGTCGGCAGCGAGCTCGGTGTGATCGAAGCCAGGTACCAGCCCATGAAGATCGCCGCCGCCGAGGCCCAGTGGAACACCTGCCAGCCCTGTTCCTTCTCGATGTTCCAGATCGGCGGGGGCAAAGACGACAAACCCCGACCCAGATCATCGAGATCCCCCACCTGCTGTCGCTGCTCGCCACCAACCACTGGAACGGCCAGGTCTAGGGCCTCAACCAGGTCAACGCCGATGTACCAGCAGCAGTACGGGCCGGGCAACTACGTGCCCGAACGTGTTCATCCAGTACTGGTCGATGCGAGTCATGGCCTACATCGCGGCCCTGGTCCTCCTCTTAGCCCTGTGGGGCGGATGGGCGGTCTGGCGGAAACGGCTGGCGCAATCCCGCTGGTTCTTGTTGTTCGCCACCTGGTTCGCCATCGCCCCCTTCCTGATGAACACCGCCGGCTGGTTCTTGACCGAAAACGGCCGCCAGCCCTGGATCGTCCAGGGCCTATGCTGACCAAGAACGGGGTGTCGCCCGGTGTCAGCGCCACCTGGATCTGGATCACCCTGATCCTCTTCATCGTCATCTACGGGGTCTTCGCCGTGGTCGATGCGGTTCTGATGGTTCGCTACGGCCGCAAGTGCCTGGCCGAGGGCGAAGGTGAAGAAGGCGGCGAGCCCGGCCCGGACGGGACCGCGCCCGGCGCCGATGACGCTCTGGTCCTGACCTACTAGGAGGCCGTGATGGGATTGCAGATCTTCTGGTTCATCGTCATCGCCTTCTTCTGGACCGGGTTCTTCATCCTGGAGGGCTTCGACCTGGGCGTAGGCACCCTGCACATGGTGGTGGGCAAGACCGACATCGAGCGGCGGGTGGCCATCAACAGCATCGGCCCCTTCTGGGACGGCAACGAGGTGTGGCTCATCGTGGCCGGCGCCGGCATGTTCGCGGCTTTCCCGGCCTGGTACGCCTCCATGTTCTCGGCCCTGTACCTGGCCCTCATGCTGGTGCTGATCGCTCTCATCATCCGGGGCGTGTCCTTCGAATACCGGGGCAAGATCGGACAGACCCGCGGTGGCGAGCCACCTGGGACTGGACCCTGACCATCGGCAGCATCGTCCTGCCGGTGCTGCTCGGGATCGGACTGGGCGATCTCCTCCACGGCCTGCCCATCAACCAGAGCGGCACCTTTACCGGCTCGTTCTGGGACCTGTTCACCCCCTACGGAGTCTGGTTCGGCTTCACCCTGCTGGCCCTGACCCTGGCCCACGGCGCCATGTACCTCAGCCATCAAGACCACCGGTGTGGTCCAGGCCCGGGCCCAACGCCTGGCCGGGCCCTTCTCCTGGATTGCCGTGCTCCTGCGTGGCCGGCTTCGCCATCTGGACCCACGTCCAGTCCGGCCAGGGCGTGCTCCCGGCCCCCCTCCAGGTGCTCGCCTGCCTGCTCATCGTGGCCGCGGCCTGGTCCGTCCGCGACGGCCATACCGGCTGGGGCTTCGCGGCCACCACCGCCGCCATCGCCGCCACCCTGGGCTCTTTCTTCGTCGCCCTCTACCCCAACGTCATGGTCTCGAGCACCAACGCCGCCTACAACCTGACCGTTGCCAACAGCGCCTCCGGCCACTACGCCCTGACGGTCATGACCGTCGTGGCCGTCATCTTCGCCCCGCTGGTCATCGCCTACCAGGCCTGGAGCTACTACACGTTCCGGGCCCGCATAAAAGGGCCGCCGGTGGAGGTCGCTCCGAAATCGCCGTCCAGCGAACCGGCCTGAAGTCCCACCCGCGGGCTTGCTGTGGCCAGACTCACCCTGTTCGGGTGGGGTCAAGGCTCCCGGGAGGGGTATGAGATGGGTGGCAAGCACCAGGCCGGGCCTCGCCCAAGGAGCGTGGCATGGACAATCGTTCGAACGCGGACGCACCCCGCACGGCACGACCGTCGAAGTATCAACGTCCCCTCACCGAGCGAGAGCTGGATGTGTTGCGTTTTTTGCCGACGCGGCTATCCACCGTTGATATCGCCGATCGCTTGCGGATTTCACCGAACACCGTCAAGACCCACCTCAAGAACATCTACGAGAAGCTCGGCGCTCGATCCCGCAACGACGCCATAGTCAAAGCGGCCCGGATCCAGTTGATATCGGACGAGTCAGCTGCGGTCGTGACGGTGCCCTCCGAGGACGAATCCGCTCTTCTCTCCCGCTGAGGCTGACCGGCGTCGGTTGGACGGCCGCGGTCGGCAACCGTCGACAGCCGTTCGGGGTATAGCTTCAGTTGGTGGGTCAGGACCCTCCCGGGCGCCAGAATGGAGGCGTCGCGCCCACAGACAGCAACAGGTTGCCGTCCCCGCCCCGGCCCAGCCCGATCGAGACCGTGGTCCGCCGGGTCGACAAGTTCCAGCAAGCTCACACCGTGGTGGGCTTCCCGTGGGCCGTACTGCAGAAGTTCGGCAACGACCAGGCGGGCAGCAAAGCGGCTCTGATCGCGTACTACGGCCTCTTCGCCCTGTTTCCGCTGCTGCTGCTCTTCACCACCATCCTGGGCTACGTCCTCCACGGCAACGACACCCTTCGCCAGGACCTCGTCAACAGCGCCCTGGGCACCTTTCCGATCATCGGTAACCAGCTGCGATCGGAAACGCACACGCTCCAGGGGAGCGGGGCGGCGGTCGTGATCGGGGCGGTACTGCTCCTCTACGGCGCCTTCGGGCTGGGACAGGCGACCCAGAGCGGCATGAACGCGGTATGGAACATTCCTTACGTCCGGCGGCCCAGTTTCATCCTCCGCTACCTCCGGGCCCTCGGCGTGCTCGTTCTGCTGGCCCTGTCCACCATCGGATCGACAGTGCTCACGGGCTTTGCCACCCTGGCGGCCCACGGGTGGGCGGCCACGGTCATCCTGCTGATCGGCTCCCTCGTCCTCAACTTCGCCCTGATCCTGGTGGCGTTCATGGTGATGATTGCCGCCCCGTTGAGATGGAAGGAAATGGCCCTGGGTGCCGCCCTGGCCACGGTCTTCTGGCAGACCCTCCAGGCCGTCGGCAGTTGGTACGTGGCTCGCGGCCTGGCTCACAGCAACGACACGTACGGTTTCTTCGCCATCGTCATCGTGTTGCTGTCGTGGATTTCCCTGGGGGCGCAGCTCTTCCTGCTGGCCGCCGAGATCAACGTGGTTTTCCGCTACCGTCTGTGGCCCCGCTCGCTGGTGCAGCCCCCACTGACGGCCGCGGATCGGGACGTGTTCGAGCGCCTCGCTCACATGGAGATCCGCAGGCCGGAAGCCGAGCTGGCGGTGGCGTTCACTGCCGAGGCCGATCGCGATCCCCTCCATCCGGGGCCGCCCGGGACTGACGGTGGCCCGGCTGACTCCCGATCCGCCCGCTCCCCCTGACGGGGCCGGGTCGCTCCCCGTTCAGGCCTGGCTGCGAGCCGGGGACCGGTAGCGCTTCGCTACACCGCTCCGGCCGGCCCGGCGTCACCCGACGGCGGCCCACCGGGGGTGGACGCTCCGGTCGGAGCCGCTTCAGGCTCGCCGTCTGCCGGAGGGGTGGGCGCAGCCGACCGACCCAACCGATAGAGCCAGAATTCGTACACCACCAGCAGGGCGGCGATAATCAGGAACACGAGGAAGGAGACCGACAGGATCAGGAGCAGCACCACGGCCACCACGACCCCCACCACCCGGAGCAGATCCAGATGGGCCCGGATCCACTCGACCGTGGAATCGTCGCGTGCCCGGCCCACCAGGGCGACGGCAAGGTTGCGGGCTTCCCCAGCGTAGCGGGTGGCCTCGCCGCGCAGCCATCGGGCCCAGGCGTAAGGACCGGTCACCAGGGCCACTCCGAACACGATCACCAGGCCCACGATGATCCATCGGCTGACGCTGAAGTACTGATGAAACACCTGATTGATGATGTGTTGCCGGGCCTCTCGCGTGGCCGATGGACCGGAGCTCACCAGCTCGTTGCTCAGCCAGTTCACCGCCCTCCGGATGACGACCAGGCCCAGGACTCCGCCGACCGCCAGTTGCAGCAGCGTCCGCCGGCGCCGCCTCGAGATCCACAGGGCGAGGGCTGCGATGACCGGCGTCAGGATGAGCAGCAGGACCAGGATGCCGTTGAACGCCCGGTAGCCCCGTCGGGCCTGGACCAGCTTGGCCGCCGAAAACAAGGGAATCTGACCGCACGTGGATGGCAGGGGCCGGCCGAGGGCGCTGGAGATCTGCTGGCAGGCGGTGGCAGGGATCTCGTTGTTGCTGATGTTGGGAAGGGTGACCTGCCGGCCGACCAGGCCCGAGATGAAGCCCTGCATGCTCTGCAGCGAGGTGTTGAGTAGCGGGACCAGATCGAGCACCACCTGGCCCTTGGTGGTCGTGACCGCATTGCTGTGGCCTTCCAGAGCCGCGACCAGCTCGGAGTGAGCAAAACGGGTCGCCTGCTGCCAGAGCGCTTTGAACTGATCCGACTGGAGGACTGTCGTCACCGCCTGCTGCACGTACCCTTTTGCCGCATTTGTGACCGGCCCGGCCAGGAACGAGGCCCGGGCCGGAAGGGCGTTAGCGACGCTTTGCTGGGCATTGAGGCTGGTGAAGATCTGGTTGGTGACAGCCGTGGCAATGGCCGAGGTGACGACCGGATCGTCGACCAGCGGTCCAACCGTGGACTCGAAGCCGTCCGTGTTGAGGGCCACCCGATGGCCCCAGGCGACGACGAAGGTGATCGGCAGCAGGACAGAGAAGAGGACAACCAGGAAGCCCGCCAGCACCTGGCGAGCTCTGAGCCACCATCGGCTCCGCCGCCCTTGCTTGTCGAGAGCTGCCACGGCGGCGTCGCGTTGGGCCTCGGCCGCCACCAGCTCGGCCGCCAGGATGGCGCGTTCGGTCTCCGCGGCCGATCCCCCGGCCGCCCCGGCAGGAGGCGCGCCCTCGTCACCCATGGCCTGATTCACGCTGTCAGGGGGTTGGGAAGACATGACTCCCCGTCGGTCGGGAGGTGAGGGCTGGGCCGGAGGTGAGGGCTGGGCCGCAGACTCTCACCACCGCCACGGACCGGCCGTCACCCAGAGCGGGTGACCACCCGCCGGCACGCACTCGATGTCCGGCGACCGACTTCGACCCTGCCCTGTGCTCGCTGCCGTCGGGGGCCAATGGTTCGTCACCTGACCTTTGCCATCTGAGAAGAGTCGCAGCCGCGGTCACAGGGTACGGTCCTGACGTCGGCGAAGTCCAGCATCCCCGGGGTCGCCGGGTTGCCCCCTCCTGGTGCCGCTGCACTAGAACACACGGGTAGAAACGCCCCAGACCAGGTACCGGAGGTGTCCTGTGGCCGACGAGCTCGGCGCCAAAACGGCGCGTAAGGGACGCAAGGGAGAGGCGCGCCCATCCAAGGGCGTGGACGTCGAACACGGCGAGTCGGTCGTGCTGGTTGCCCGTCCCGCCATCACCGCGGTATGGCCGAAGTACCTGATCACGCTGGGACTGTACGGACTCTGGAGAAGGCACGACGTGTCGATCATCACCGACCGCCGGGTGCTGGTAGGCAAGGGCATCATCTCCCGCAAGGAGCAGTCGTTCCCCTTCGCCCGTATCAATGACGCCGTCTACGTGCGAAAGGGCCTCTACGCCTACTGCGAGATTGCGTCGACGCTCCGGGGCCGTTCGCACGTCCAGCGGGTCGGACCCCTGTCGGCGCGCAACGCCCGACGGTTCACGGCCGAGATCATCTCCCGAAGCTGACCATCCTGACCCCGACCCCGGACGGGAACTATCGGGCCATCCGGGCCGTCAGTGTCGCTTGCGGCGGTCTCTCTGGGATTGGGCTCGGGCCGACTTCCGCTTTCGCCGGGCCGCGTCGGAGTTGGCGGCACTGTGGCGCTCTTCTGCCTCGTAGCGGTTTCGACGGCGAATCACGGTTGTCAGCCCGGCGACAACGAGCAGAACGGCGAGCAGCGAGAAAATGATCACGTAGAACACCATGGCGCCCATCATGCCGCGCCATGTCGGGAGTCAAAATTTCGGGCGTGCCGGCCTCGAAATCTCAGGATCGGTTCGGTCTCTCTGGTTGGGCGCGTTCGGCCAGCTCCCTGAACGCCTCCGGCACACGCTCCTGGTCGGCGAGGGCGGCGCTCGCATAGCCCACGGCGTGGCGGCCGTAGCGGGCTCGGACCGCGTCCATGGCCCGGTCGACCTGGCCGCGGGCCGCCCCCGGCGGACTCCCGGGCCGCTGGGCGTCAGTGGCCAGTCCGAGCGGCAGCTCCAGCTGATGGGCGGGCTCGGGCCCGAGATGGGACACGGATACGGCCAGCAAGCTGATGCGGCGGGTACCGGCGTCGGCGAGGGCAGCTTCCGCCAGCCGGGTAGACAGCTCGGTCACGGTGAGGGTGGCCGAGACCCCCACCGGGACCGTGATTGAGCGAGTCACCGACCGCAAGCCCGCGAACCGGACGCGCACGGTCACGGTGCGGCCGGCCCACCCCGCGGCCCGCAACCGCCCGGCTACCCGATCGGCCAGGTAGGCCAGCGTGGATCGCACCAGCCCGGGCGCCGCGTCTTTGGCGCCAAAGGCGGCCTGGGCCCCAACCGATGCCGCCCCACCTTCCGTTTCGACTTGGCGGCTGTCGCGGTTGGACGACAGCTGGGTCAGCTTCCCACCCGCAGCCGAACCCAGGAGGTACGCCAGGGAGGTTCCGTCCGTGACCGCCAGTTCGCCGATGGTGCGAATGCCCGCCCCGGCCAGGCGGCCCCTGGTTACCGGGCCGACCCCCCAGATCAGCTCCACCGGCAGCGGGGCCAGGAAGGCCTGCTCCGAGCCAGTCTCCACCACGACCAGGCCGTCGGGCTTCGCGACCTGAGAGGCGATCTTGGCCAGATGTTTGGTGCTGGCGACGCCTACCGAAACCGCCAGCCCGGCCTCGTCGCGTACCCGCCGTCGAATGGTGGCGGCGATGTCCGCGGGCGGGCCGAACAGGCGGACGGCGCCGGCCACGTCCAGGAAGGCCTCGTCGATCGATACCCGCTCGACCCGGGGCGTGAAGTCGCCCAGGATGTCGATCACGTGGTCGCCCCGTCGCTGATACTCCCGGAAATGGCCGTCAACGAACTGCAGGCCCGGGCAGAGCCGCTGGGCCCTCCAGCCCGTCATGCCGGACCGAACCCCGAACACCCTGGCCTCGTAGGAGGCGGCCAGCACCACGCCTCGGCCGACGGCGATGGGCCGACCGCGCAACGAGCTGTCGAGCAATTGCTCAACCGAGGCATAGAACGCGTCGAGATCAGCGTGCAGGATGGTGGCCGCGGGCGGCGCCATGTCCCTCCACCCTAGTCGAACGTGTGTTCGACCACGGAGGGAAACCGGGCTACACGGAATCAGGCCAGGAAGTCGCCGACGAGGTAATCCACCGCCGCGGTCTGTTCGACCTGGACCATATGACCCGCCTGCTCGATCAGCTGGAGGCGGGCACCGGAGATGGCCGTGGCGAACTTCTCGCCATAGGCCGGGTCGATGAGGCGGTCCTGGGCGCCCCACACCACCAGCGTCTCTGCCTTGATCCGGTAGAGCCGTCGGCGCAGGCCCTTGTCCGGCAAGGGCCAGATGAATTGCAGGATGCTGGCCATCCTCAGCGCAGCCTGAAAGAGCGCCTCTGGATCGTGTGGATCGGGATGGGCTAGCCACTCCCCCGCCGGACCGGCCGGGTCGGTCACCAGCAACCCGGGGAGCTGACCGGGTGGTATGGCAGAAATGTCAGGAATCGGATGCTCATCGAGCCAGAGCCCCATGGGGGCGAGCAGGACCAGCTTGCGCACTCGCTCAGGATTGATTGCGGCGACCTCGGCCGCGACCATCCCGCCGAAAGAGTGACCGATCACCGGTACCCTCTGGAGTCCGAGGGCGTCCAGAAGCTCGGCGTAATACAGGACCAGGTCGACAACGTCCTCGAGATATTCGACCCCCTGAGACCCGCCTGAGCCCGGATGCTCGGGTGCAACGACCCGATAACGATCAGACAGGGCCTCCAGCCAGGGATCCCACACCAACCCTCCGGAGCCGTGCAGGAACACGACGGGGTCGCCCTCTCCTGCGGAGAGCACCCTGGTCTTCCACCGACCGGACTGCAGCTCGATGATCTCCTCGGCGGGAGTCACACCCTCACCTGGCATTCGAACCGGGGGCGACGGGTACGGCACGCTCTCCCTGGCGCGCCCCTTGGGGCCACCACCGATGCTCCCACCCCTCGGCGGCCCACAGATCCTTGATCTTCGGGATGACGCCCTCGGCAAAGAGAGTCAAATTTTTCTTGGTCAACTCGTGCCCCATCGATCCGATTTGCAACAGGGCGATCAGATTGCCAATCCGTAAGCCTTTGGCTGCTTCGATGAGTCGGTCGGCGACGGTCTCGGGGCTGCCGGCGATGATGAAGCCGTGGTCGACGAGCGTCTTCCAGTTCTTCTCCATCGTGGCCATCTTGGCAATGTCGTCGGGCCGATTGGTCCGGAGGGCGAACTCCGCGCTACGCCGGGTGCGGTATCCCGGCGTTTCGAAGAAATACCCAGGGACGTGAAGGCATTTCTTGAAAAAGTACGTGACGTGCTCGAGGTAGTCCTTTTCCGCCTGGGCGTCGGTCTCGGAGACGCAAATCTGTTGGGCCATCCCGGCTCGGAACGGGTTGTCGTCGGCTCCCAGGCGGGCTGCAGTCTCCCAAAACCCGTCCATCAACTTCTTGGCGAACTGATAGCCGAAGAAGCTCAGGTAACTGTACGTGTAGTCGTTGTTGATGGCCATCTCCCACGTTTCCACCGACCCCCCACCGGCCAGCCAGACCGGGGGATGCGGCTTCTGCAGGGGGAGCGGCCACGGGTTCACATAACGCAACTGGTTGAAGCGTCCATTGAACGCAAACGGTCCCGGCTGCGTCCAGGCCTTCATGATCAGATCATGAGCTTCGTAGAATCGGGGCCGGGTCTCCGTCGGTGTGATCCCGTAACAGCGGTTGACGTCCATGGAGGTGCCCACCGGGAAGCCGGCGGCCAGCCGACCGTCCGTCAAGCAGTCAAGCATGGCGAACTCCTCCGCCACGCGCAGGGCGGGTTGATACAGGGCCAGGGTGTTGCCAAGCACCAGGATGGCGCTCTGGTTGGGCGTGCGCCGGGCCAGTGCGGCCGCCATGAGGTTGGGTGACGCCATGAAGCCGTAGGCGTTCTGATGATGTTCGTTGACCCCGAGCCCATCAAAGCCCAGCTGGTCGGCCAGCTCGAGCTCATCGAGGTTCCACTTGTAGTACTGGGCCACCCGGGCGGGGTCGCACAGCTCCTGGTTTGGAGGGGTGACCCAGACGCTCTCGTATCGGTCCTCGAAGTCGGCGGGGAGATCCCGGTACGGCATCAGGTGGAAAAAGACCGATTTCACCGCTATTCCCCCTCAGTCCAGACCGTGGTATGTCAGACCCTGGTAAGTCCATGCGACGGTAACACCGGGACCCATCCCGGGCAACGCCCTGGCGCCCCCGGAAGACGCCTGTGGTCGGAGGCGGACGCCGGGCCGGGGTGGCAGGGGCCACAGCGGCGGGTCAGGTACGGATTGCCGGTCGCCCTGAGCGCGGTCCCGAGTAAATCCGGGCGTCCTTCGCGGCCTGGGGGGCATCCGGTAATGACGGGCGCGGCGGCCCGGATCGCCGGGCCCGAAACCCGGAACCCGGAACCCGCAGTTCAATGACCGGCCAGGACACCCTTGACCAGGGCCACCACCACGCCCAGCGCCAGGGCCACCGCCCCGTAGCACACCGAGGAGAAGCGCGACGATCCGGTGTGCCTGGCAATGAGGTAGGCGACGACCCCGACCAGAACGGCCGGCACATCACCTGTGGTCTCCTGGGCCCGGGCGTTGGAGAACAACAGGGCGGGCAGGCTGGACAAGGCAGCCACCAACACCGCCCCACCCAGCTGGGCCACACCGATGAGGTTGTCGTGGCTGGTGGGATGACCGCCGCGAAACGCCGGAGCCGCGATCCGGAACGCGAACCAGTGCGCCAGCGCCAAACCCACTGCGGTGCCCCACAAAACGGCCAGCAGCTCGTCCGCCACCGGACCGGTCACCCGCCCCCCGGGTAAATGCCGCTCCGGCAGGGCGGCGAGCTCGGCGATCTCCACCACCGAGACGTAAAGGATCATGACGGTGGCTTCGCGGAGAAGCTCGGTGCGCCTCTCGTGGCTGGACATCGGCGAGGGCGTCGGACCCAGAGCCGGCCCGCCGTCAGGGCCTGCGCCTCCGGTGCCGGTTGTCGCCATACTGGCCCCGTCCCATCTCTCGGCCCCATCTCTCGCCCTATCCTCGATCATCCGGCCCGCCCCGGACGGACAACCGGTCGAAGCCGCGTGGCCCCCGGCAGCCTAGCGCCCGGCCGGCGACCGCCTGCGACCGCCTGCGACAGCCTGCGACGGCTCTTGACGACTACCGGTCTCCGCGGCAAAGCCTCGAGCGTGGTGCGCTACGGTCCGGGTGGTGGCCAGCTCCAGTGGATCCCGGACGGGCGCGAGCCCGCCGTCACCGAAGGGCGCGGCAACTGATAGACGTCCACCCAAAGGCATGGTGCTGATTCCTCCCGGTGAGTTCCTGATGGGCTCGGATGCCTTCTATCCGGAGGAGCGCCCGGTGCGACGTGTCGCGGTCGACGGCTTCTGGATGGACGAACATCCGGTGACGGTGGCGGAGTTCCGCCGCTTCGTGCGTGCCACCGGGCACGTCACCTGGGCCGAGCAGCCGCCCGACCCGGCTGGCTATCCAGACGCCTCCCCGGAACTACTCGTGGCCGGTTCGCTGGTGTTCACCGGTGCCGCCCGACCGGTTGATCTCTCGGACGTTCGCAACTGGTGGTCCTGGACGCCCGGAGCCGACTGGCGCCATCCCGACGGTCCCGATACCACTGTGCACGGGCGAGAACGGCACCCCGTCACCCACGTTGCCTACTCCGACGCCGGCGCCTACGCGGCCTGGGCGGGCAAGGAACTCCCCACCGAGGCGGAATGGGAGTACGCCGCCCGGGGCGGCCTCGAGGACAAGGTGTACTGCTGGGGCGACGAATTCGCACCCCGCGGCCGCCAGATGGCGAACACCTGGCAGGGCGAGTTTCCCTGGCAAAACCTGCTCCAGGACGGGTACGAGCGCACCTCGCCGATCAAGGCGTTTCCGGCGAATGGATACGGCCTGTACGACATGGCCGGCAACGTATGGGAATGGACCTCCGATTACTTCATTTCCAGCCAGCCACCCGGCCCGGAGCCCGTCTGCTGCGCGGTACGCAACCCCCGGGTCAGCTCACCCGATCACAGCTATGACACATCAGCATTTGGGCCACCGATCCCGAGGCGGGTCATCAAAGGGGGCTCCCACCTGTGTGCTCCGAACTACTGCCTGCGGTACCGGCCGGCGGCGCGTCAGGCCCAGGCCCTCGACACCACCACCAGCCATCTCGGCTTCCGCTGCATCCGTCGCCTGCAGGGCGACTGATCGCCGGAAGAGCGGAACCGTTGGAGGCGGATAGTCTCCTCTCGTTGACGTCGACCGCCGCCGGCCCCCGACCCAGCCGCCGTAACGGTGCCACCGCTTCGGCAGCCGACCTGTCGCTGGCAGAACACGTCTGCCTGGCTCTCATCGTTGAAGGCGTTTCCCATGGGTGGGCAGTGGGGTCATTGCTGGCGCCCGACGGCGAGCTGGGCCGGATCTGGAGCCTGACGTGCCCACTCAGCTACCGGGCCATCGACGGACTGGTCGAGAAGGGCCTGGTCGTCCGACGCGGCCACACGCCCGGGCGAGGCCGCGAGCGGGTCCTGCTGGCGCCCACCGGCGAAGGCCGGCGGGCAGCCACTGAATGGCTGGACGCACCCGTCCAGCATGTCCGCGATGTTCGCACGGAGCTGCTTCTGAAGCTCTCGCTGCGGCAACGGGCCGGGCTCGACAACCGGGCGTTGCTGCAGGCCCAGCAGGCCGTGTTCGAGTCCACGATCGAGGTGCTGGCGGCGCCATCCGGCGACGTCGGTTTCGTCGAGCTGTGGCGCCGGGAGCAGGCCCGCGCCGTGCGCCGCTTTCTCGAGGAGGCCATCGCTCCCGTGGAACCCGCGGAAGGCCACCCCGAGTTCCGCCTGAGCGCCCGCAATCAGCTGCACGGGACTATCACTGCGATTGCTCAGGGATCGGTGATGTGCCGCGTGCAGGCCGTGCTGGACGGAGCCCAAACCGCGACGGCGGCCATCACCACGGATGCCGCGGTGGATCTCGACCTGGTGCCCGGTGACGCGGTGGTATTGATCATCAAGTCCACCGAGGTCATGGTCGCCAAACCGTCCTGAAGCCGTCGAGATAGGAAGCGAATCGGCGACTCCGGCCGGGTCTCGACCCCGCGCCGGAGCCATGTTCGGGGTACCGGAGTCGCCCTAGGGTGGGCCACGTGCCGGTGCTGCTGGCAGCTGACCTGGTGACCACGTGGTGGCAGTACGCGCTGCTGTTCCTCGCGGTGGCGGCCTCGTGGGCGGGAGTGCCGGTGATCGGGACTGCCGCCCTCGGGGCCGCCGCGGTGGCGGCCAGCCAGGGCCAGCTCGATCTGGCCGCGGTGATCGTGGTCGCGACCGTCGCAGGTGAAGTCGGTGGATTACTCGGATACGCCATCGGCGACCGCTGGGGCCGGCAGCTCCTGGACCGACCCGGGAAGCATCAGGAAGGTCGAATGAGGCTGGTCGAACGGGGCGAGCAGACCTACGCCAAGTGGGGCCGGCTCGCCGTGTTTTTCATGCCCTCGATCGTGTCGGGAACGGCGAGGATGCCGCTCGGTCAGTTCATCTTGTGGAACTTCATCGACTCGCTCGCCTTCGCCTTATCGGTGGCAGCCAGTTCGTACGGCGTCGCTCGTCTGATCACCGGCCATGTCACCGGCCGCAACATTGCCATCCTGCTCCTGGGGCTGGCCGTCGGAACGCTGATCGTGGTCTTCGCCGTCCGGCACCGGCGGCGAGCGCAAAAGGTGTGAAGTGGGCGGCCGATCCGGGGAGAGAGCAGCCTGGGGGTGAGGCCTTCCGAAAATATGCGATCCGTTCTAGCTTGGCTGTCGTATCTCTACCTGCGACATCATCCTGAGTCCGGCTACCAGGGAAGGTTCCGAATGCGAGGCACTCGTCGACAGGTCAGAAAGCTGGTCCTCGGCGGGAGCATGAGCCTGGCGGTGCTCGCCGGGTTGTCGGCGTGCGGATCCTCCCCCGCCAGCACCAGGCCGGCCAGCACCTCACCAGCCCAGCCCGCCCCGACCGCGACCACTCCGCCGAGCGGCGGCGGGGTCTCGTACTGAGCGGAGCCCGGTTGTGATGAGGACCGAGCGGGGTGCCACCGGCCACGGAACCGGGTCCTTGGCTGTGGTGGCGGACTTACCGGCGACCGCCTATTCGGCCCAGCCCCGTGTGGACGAGCCCCGTGTGAACCAGCCCCGTGCCGGTCAGGGCCGGGCCCGTCGCACCGGACCGTGGCGAGCGTGGCTCGTGGTGCTGGTGGTGGCATCGGCTGGCGCCTGGCTGGCAGCCGTCGGTTTCGACGCCCTGTGGCGAGGGGGTCTCCTGCCCGGGGCGCTGGTCAGCGCCCAGGGCCAGATGGTCGGTCCGGCCCTGCTCGGCGTGGTCACGGTGATCTTCCTGGCTGAGCGGCTATGGCCGGCCGTCCCCCGGCCCGTCTTCGCTCGCGCCCACATCGTCGACGCTGCGTACCTGCTCCTCTTTGCCCTGATCGCGCCGGTCGTGTCGCTTATCGATACCGGATTCGCGGTGACGATCGAGCGCGACGCCCCCTTCCTGGCCCTGAGCCGCCTCCCGATCGTGCCCCGGGTGGTGATCGTTGGTGCCATTCTGGTGGGGATCGACGCCATGAACTGGGCCGCCCACGCCGCCAACCACCGCTACCGCGGCTTGTGGCGCCTGCACGCCCTCCACCACTCGCAGGAAGACATGAGCGTCTTCACCACCTTCCGGACCCACCCGCTTGCCCACGTTTCCTACCTGATCGCCCTGATCCCGGCCCTGGTCCTGGGGGCGAGCGGGACGGTCCCGAGTGTGGCCGTGATCGTCTACGGCTGCCTGGTGACGCTGCCGCATGCCAACTTGCGCTGGACGTTCGGACCGGTGGGCCGGATTCTGGTGAGCCCCGCCTATCACCGCCTGCATCACTCGAGGGCGCCGGTCGAGGGCCGGCTGGCGGTGAACTTCGGGTTTGTCCTCGTCTGCTGGGACCGGTTGGTTGGCTGCGCGGTATTTCCGACCGGTGGCGAGCCAATCCGGACCGGAATCGCGGGCCGGCCGGTGCCCATCGAGCAGGCGGGCCGCCGCATTCATGTCCCCCAGGTGCTGGCCGCTCAGATCGGGCAGCCATTCCGTCTGAACGCAGCTACGGACGGGCCGTCATGATCCGGACACCGTCCCGGGTGCAGGATCTGTACCGGCAGGTCAGAGCGACCCGGGACGCTCCGCTCACCCGCGACGTCGCCCTGCTCGGCGCCCGGATCGCCCTGGCCTGGATCTTCATTTACCACGGCGCCGGGACGCTCTTCGGTGCCTTTGGGGGCGCCGGCATTCACAACGCCTCGGTGTTCTACGGGACGATTGCCCACCTTCACCCGGCCACGTTTTTTGCCGTACTGGGCGGAAGCATCGAATGTTTCGGCGGAGCCGCAGTCGGACTGGGAATCTTCGGCCGGATCGCGGCCGCCGGGCTGACCGGGGACATGATCATCGCCATGGCGACGGTGACGTTTCGCAACGGGATCGTCTCCAATGCGCCCGGTGCCGGCTATGAGCTCAACCTCGCCCTGGCTGCATTGGCGTTTGTCGTGGCCCTGCTGGGAACAGGCAGGTTCTCCCTCGATGTCCTGCTGCGAACCCGCTTCGCGGCAAGAGGCCAGGCGGCCAGCACCGACTCATTGAGCGCAGGTTCGGCACGCCGACCGGACTGATCACATCGGGCCCGAGCCGCGGGGAGGCGCCGGAGCGGACTGCCGACGGGTTCGACGTCCCGCCGGCTCGCCAACCATCCCGGGTTGCCATCGGTCACCCCGCCGCCCGCCCGAGCCTGGGCTGGATCGCCCTGGTGGCCGTAGCCGCCTTCGCGGTGGTCGAGGCCATCCGCATTCTGGTCTCGCACTCCGGACCGGTCCTGTACGGCGATCAGGCCCTGCTGGACCTGGGGGCGAGGCGTGCCGTTCATCTCGACCAGCTGGTGGGGCCGTACAGCCGGGCCGGGTTCCACCAGCCGGGCCCGGCCGTCTTCTACGTCCTGGCTCCCTTTGTGGGAGCGCTCGAGCCGAGCAGCGCCGGCCTGTATCTCGGCGCCGTGGTCGTGAACGCGGTCGCCCTGATGGCGGCGGTCGCCGTTGTCTGGCGCCGTTTCGGTCCGCTGGCCGCGTTATGGGCGGCCGCGGTCATCGACCTGTACGGCCTGTCGATCGGGATCGGCACCCTGCGAGAGCCGTGGAATCCCTACCTGATCGTGGCTCCCATGGTGCTCTTCGTCTGCCTGTGGGCGATCGCCACGCTCGGCACATCCGGCGCCGCGGTGTGGGCCGCGGTTGTCGGTTCCTACGTGGTGCAGACCCATCTCGCCGCCGCTCCTTTCGTCGTGGTCGTGATGGCCGCCCTGATGGCCTGGCTGGCCTGGTCCTGGTGGCGCCGCCGCGGAGACGGCGGGAGGGCCGGTAGGCGGTGGGGCCCGGCCCGGGTCACCGGCGGCCTCGCCCTGGTGCTGATCTGGCTGCCGCCGCTGGTTGAGCTGGGACGCGACCAGCCCAACAACCTCCAGTTGCTCTGGGACTTCTTCACGTCGGCGCACGTCACCACCCCGTGGCGGGAAGCGCTCCGGGTAGCCGCCAACGCGGCGACGATCCTGCCCTTCGGCTACCACGATTACGTGCTGACCCTGAACCGCACTGGAGCCGAGCTCGGCGCAGGCGCAGCCGTGATGGCCCTCGGACTCGCGGCCGCCCTCTGGCTGGGTTGGCGACGGCACCAGCCCGCCAGCGTCGCCCTCGCCGCCGCCGGCGGGCTGGGGTTCGTCATTGGCACCGCCTCGCTCACCGACACGGCCGGGCCGGCCTATCTGTACTTCGCGGTATGGATCTCCTTTGTCCCCGTCGCGTTCCTGCTCGCCATCGGGCTGGCCCTGTTCGCTCCGGGGGCCTCCCGGCCGGCTCGGCAAGGGAGGCGACCGTGGATGGGGGCGAAGATGCTGATTGGCCCGGGCCGGGTCGGCCCGGCCGCGCTGGTCGCGGTGACCATCCTCGTGGCGGCCCTGACGGTTCGGTCTGACCTGCGCATGGGGTCGATCGCCGCCACGACCGGCTCTGGACCCTGGCCTCCAACAGCAACCGGGGCGCCCCAGGGCAAGGTGCAGACGATCGATGAGACGGTCGGGCTGGCACGCGCCGCCGCCAGTTTCCTGCGTCCCGGCGATCGGTGGGTGAACATCACGATCGGCACCCCGGCGCTCTGGCCCTACGCGGCAGGCCTGGTCGTCGCCCTCGACGAGCGGGGCATCCAGAGCACGGTGGCACCGGCATCATGGGAGCTCTACTTCGGCCACGAGCGCGCCCCGGACCGCCCGGTGCAGGCGACGTTCGACCTGTACGCCTCGAGCGATCCCAACGCCCCGCTCCCGGCGGCGGCCACTACCATTGCCGACTTCGACGGGGTCGTCCTGACGTACCGGCGCGCCTGAGCCCTTCAGATTTGAAGTACTGAGCAGCCCGCTCGGCCTGACCGACCGGGCGACGTAGCGTGGCTCGGTGCCCCCGCCTGTCGACAACGGAGCGCAGCCCGGGCCGCCCCCCCGACGGGGCCGCCCGGGGCGCGAACGGGGCCTGAGCTGGGTCCTGGCCGCCGTCGGGCTGGCCGGTCTGGCCGTCGCCGGCCTGGCGAGCCCTTCGAACGCCCGGTCCGCGACGGCCCAGGTCTGGTCGCCGTTCGTTCTGGTTGCCGGTCTGCTGCTGATTGGTCTGGTCGCCAACGACGACGGCCTCTTCGCCCGGGCTGGTCACGGTTTAGCCCGACTGGCCCGCCGTGGCCCGCTGCTCTTCCTGGGCGCCACGGTCCTCGTCGGGGCGGTCACGGCGGTGTTGAACCTCGACACGGCGGTGGCATTTCTCACCCCGGTGCTGGTGTATACGGCCCGAAGCCGGGGCGAGGGCGAAGCCCCGCTCCTGTACGGGTGCGTCCTCCTCGCCAATGCCGGATCCTTGTTCCTTCCCGGGTCGAACCTCACCAACCTCATCGTCCTCGGACACCTCCATCTCACCGGCGGCCAGTTCCTGGCCCACATGTGGGCGCCGGGCCTCGCCGCCCTGGCAGTCACCGCGGTGGTCGTCGCCGGCATGGAGCACCGGGCCCTGCGGTTCGAGGCTGGCGAGCCCGGCCGGCCGGGCCGGGCCGTGCTGGGTCTGGGCCTGGCCGGCGTGGTCGCCGCCACCATCCTGGTCGTCCTGCTCCGGACGCCCGCCCTACCAGTGGCGGCCGTGGGGGTCGCCATTGCCGGCATCCGGGTAACCCGGCGGCGTGAGGAAGCGGGACGGTTCGTCGCCGTGCTCGGCCTTCCGGTCCTGGTTGGCCTCTTCGGCGTCGCCGTGGGCCTCGGGACGCTGGGACGGGACTGGTCAGGTCCAGCCAACCTGCTCTCCCATCTCGACCTCTGGGGAACGACGGCGCTGGCCGCCGGCGCCGCCGTGCTGGTCAACAACCTGCCGGCCTCGTCGCTGCTCGCCGCCCACCCGCCCCCGCATCCCTTTGCCCTGCTGATCGGGCTCAACGTGGGTCCGAACCTCTTCCTCACCGGATCGCTGGCGTGGTTTTTGTGGCTACGGGCCGCTCGCAGCGCCGGGGCCAATCCGTCGTTGGCGAGAGCCACCCGGCTGGGGGTCGTGGCCGCGCCCCTGGCCATGGTGGCGGCCGTGAGCCTGTTGACCGCCACCGGATCGAGTTGAGCTCCCGCTCCCAGGGGGCCGCCTGCGAATCTGGCCGGCCCCTAGGCTGTCTCGATGCGGATCGCGGTGGTGGGAATGGGCCAGATGGGACAGGCTTTCGCGTCCCGGGCTCTGGAAAGCGGCCAGGACGTGACGGTCTGGAACCGGACCGAAGGGCGGGCGGCCCACCTCGTCGGGGCGGGTGCCGGCGAGGCGGCTACCGCAGCCGCCGCCGCCGACCGGGCGGATGTCGCTCTGGTAGTTCTGGCGGACGACGACGCCGTGCTCGAAGTCTGCCTGGGGGAGGGTGGACTGCTGGCTGCTCTCGGGCCGCAGACGGTGCTCGCCAACGTCAGCACGGTGTCCCCGGAGACGGCCCGGCGGCTGGCCGCGGCCGGCCCCCCCGGACGGGTGCTGGACAGCCCGGTGATGGGATCGCCTCAAGCCGTAGCAGCCGGTCAGGGCCGCTTCCTGATCGGCGGGCCGGCAGAGGCCATCGAGCGCGGTGGCATCGTTATGGAGCCAGCTCGGACGCGGCTACATCCACTGCGGCCCCTCGGGGTCGGGTGCGACCATGAAGCTGCTGGCCAACCTGCTGTTGATCACCGGCGTGGCGGCGCTCGCCGAGGCCGTTGCCATCGGCCGCCGGCACGGCATCGACGACGAACTGATCCGCGTCCTTCTGGCGGAAAGCCCGGTGGTGAGCGCCACCAGCCGTATGCGGCTGGAGAACGTCCTCGACGACGACCACCCGGGCTGGTTCCCGCCCGCTCTGGCCCGCAAGGACCTGACTTTGGCCCGGGAACTGGGCGAGCGGGGTGGAGTTCCCACCCGGATGGGGCCGGCCGCGGAGGAACTCCTTGCCACCGTGATCGACTCCGGAGTTCGGTGGCCGGACTTCTCCGCGGTCATCGAGGCGTACCACCCTCACCCGGCGTCGCCGTGATCACCGGATCCTGACCAGCGTCCTCATCATGTCTTTTTTATGATATTTCGATGTAAATGAATCCGGGTTCTCGGCGCGTTCCCCGTTTCCTGGCGCGTTTATGCACCTGTGGTGTCGCTGGTGTCACCAAGAATCCCGATATCACCAAGAATCTCGATGTAACCCGGAGCCCGGATGTCTCCCGATGTCACCAAGGGCCCGGATGTCACCAGGAGGACGCCGAGCCCGGCGAAAGCGCCAGAACGCCGATTGGAGCGCGACCCGGCTCCGGCGGCTGCCCACCTGGTTGGTGATCCCTAACTGTTCGATAGACTAACCATGTGAGCATCGACGTATCTTTGCGGACGGGAAGGGTCGGAGCCCGCCTGGCCCGTCAGGTCGAGGTCGGCCTGGCTCAGGTCGACCTGTCGCTATCGCAATACCGGACCTTGATGCTGCTGGACGAGGGCGCCGCCGCCGCGTCGGCCCTGGCCGACTACATGGCGGTGAGCCGTCCGAGTGTGACGGCGGTGGTCGACGGGCTCGTGAACCGGGGTCTGGTCGAGCGCCAGCACGACGACGGCGATCGGCGTCGGGTCGAGCACCGCCTCACCGAGCCGGGCCGCCGGGTGCTCTGCGCAGCCGACGCGGCCGTGGAGAATCGCCTCCGCGAAATCGCCGCCCACCTGCCCGACGAGGGACAGGCCGCGGACGCCTTCGCCGGCCTGGCTCTGTGGCGAGCCGGTCTGGACGCCTATCGGGCGGCCAGGAAAGCCAAGAAGGGGCGCACATGAGCCTGGCGACGCGGCTCGCCGCCGGCCGCCGGGTGTCAGACGAGATCGAGTCCGGGTCTCCGTGGACACCGGTCGCGGTTGCCGCCGCCTATGAGCCACCTCGCGCCACCATTGATCCCGATCGCAACAAGTCGTGGATTCGCCGGGCTCTCCCCGTGGCGATGTCGCACAAGTTCCTCTTTATCACCGCCCTGGTGACGTCGTTTGTGAGCCTCGTCCTCCAGGTTCAGATCCCGAAGATCCTGATGGAGGCGCTTGACAACTCGATCGTGCCGAGCACCAAAGCCGGAGTGCACGCAGTGCCGCTCAGCCACTACGTGGATATCACCCTGGTCCTGGTCGCGGTGGCGGCGATGGCGGGTTACGTCTCCCGGCTGTTCTTGATGACGACGGCCTACAAGATGGAATTCGATCTGCGCAACATCGTCTACGAGCACCTGACCCGCATGTCGTTTCCCTTTTACGACCGCGTCCAGTCCGGGCAGCTCATCAGCCGGTCCAACTCCGATATCCGCTCGGTCCAGATGTACCTCACGTTCGCGCCGAGCATCCTGGTCCAATGCGCCATCGCCGTAGTGGCCTTCGGCTACATGCTGTCCATCAACGTGCCCTTGGCCTTCGTGGCCATGTCCACCATGCCTTTCATTTATTTCCTGGGCGTGCGCATGCGAAGCTCGATGTTCCCGGTCTCCTGGCTGATCCAGGCCCGGCTGGCCGACGTCGCCACCATCGTCGACGAAAACATCAACGGCGTCCGGGTGGTCAAGTCCTTCGCCGCCGAGGATCAACAGCTCAAACACCTGGCCGGGGCGGCCGACCGGCTCCAGTGGGCCTACATCAAGGACGCCGACCTGCGGGCCAGGTTCACGCCCCTGGTCCAGAACCTGGTCCAGGTGGGGCTGGCGCTGGTATTGCTCCTCGGCGGATACCTGGTCATCCACGACGGGCTGCCAGTCGGCGCCATCCTGAGCTTCAGCTTCTGGATCGTGATGCTCCAGCCCCCGTTTCAGATGCTCGGCCTGATCATCATGCTCGGCCAACGGGCCCGGGCATCGGCCGGGCGGATCTACGAGATCCTCGACGAGCCACCGACCGTCGTGGATCGGCCCGGAGCCGTAGACCTGGTCGACCCCCTCGGCGACGTCCGTTTCGATGACGTGACGTTCCGTTATGGCGACGACGGGGCCGCCGTCCTCGATCATTTCACCATGCATCTGCAGGCCGGCGAGACTGTCGCCCTGGTGGGTCGTACCGGCGCGGGCAAGTCGACGGTCGCCCGCCTGGCCGCCCGCTTTTACGACGTCAGCGATGGCTCGGTGCAGATGGACGGGACGGACGTGCGGGACCTGACCCTGGAGAGCCTCCGGGCCCAGGTAGGCATCGTGCTCGACGAGCCCTTCCTCTTCTCAATTTCCATTCGTGACAACATCGCCTACGGCAAGCCCCAGGCCGACTTCACCGATATCGAGGCGGCGGCCAGAGCGGCAGGAGCTGATGAGTTCATCCGGGAGCTCCCCTTTGGCTACGACACGGTGGTCGGCGAACGCGGCTATACCCTCTCGGGAGGCCAGCGCCAGCGCATCGCCATCGCCCGCACCCTGCTGGTCAACCCGCCCGTGCTCGTGCTCGACGACGCAACCAGCGCCATCGACGTCCAGGTCGAACTGCGCATCCATGACGGACTGCGGAAGCTGCTCGATGGGCGAACCACGCTGATCATCGCCCACCGCCTCTCCACCATCAGTCTGGCCGACCGGGTCCTGCTCATGGATGGCGGCCGGATCGTGGCCGACGGCACCCACGTCGAGCTCATGGCCACCTGCCCGCTGTACGTCCAGGTGCTGGCCCAGGCCGAACGGGAGGAGCGCCAACACGCCGAAGTCGACGAGGAACAGCGGCTCTGGGGCGCGGCACCCCCCACTGCTGCCGCCGAAGGGGCGGCCGGCGCCGGCCCGGAGCCCATTGGCGAGTCTGGCCCCGACCGCGGCGCCGGCCCCCAGCCCGAAGCGGTGCCCTTCGGCGGGTCCGACCGGCGAGGTATGAGCTGATGGTGATGGGTGGCGGGATGTTCGGGGGCGGCGGCGGTGGCATGTACCCGGCCGGGCGGGGATCGGCCGGCAACCCCGGCGGTGGTCTGCCGTTCGCAGGGATCCCGTCGGAGTTGCAGGACGGCGTCGACAGGCTTCTGGCCACCGAGCCGGATTATCCCGAACCCAGCGTCACCTTCAGCTACCGCAAGGCCGGTGACGAGGGCGAGAAGCTCAGCTTGCGCGGGCTGGTGTTCCAGCACTGGCAGCTGGGCGTGCTGGCGGCGGTGCTGATCGTCATCGTCAGCGTGTTCAACCAGGCCGGTCCGGCCCTGATCAGCGTCGGGATCGACCGGGGCCTCGGACCTCATAAGAGCATGGGCGTCATCGTCGTGGTGACGCTCCTCTACCTCCTGGCCGTTGCCATCACTGCGACGGCCCAGCGCTTCATGGTCGCAGTGACGGGCCGGCTGGCCGCCTGGGTCATGAACGACCTGCGGGTCAAGGTCTTCACCCACCTCCAGCGGCTGTCGCTCGACTTCTACACCGACGAGAAGGCGGGCGTCATCATGAGCCGGATGACGAGCGACATCGAGAACCTGCAGCAGCTCCTGCAGGACGGCCTGGCCCAGTTCGCGGTGCAGGGCCTCACGATGATCGTGATCACGTGCATCCTCCTGGCCCTGAACGTCGAGCTGGCGCTGATCACCATCCTGCTGGTGATTCCGGCCCTGACCATCCTGTCGTTGTGGTTCCGGGCCCGATCCGAACGGGGCTACGACCGGGTGCGGGACGGGATTGCCAACGTCCTCTCCGATCTGTCAGAGACCCTCCACGGTGTCCGCATCGTCACCGCCCACAACCGCCAGCGCAACAACGTGCTGCACCATCGCAACGTGGTGGGCTCCTATCGGGACGCCAACCTCTACACCGCCCAGCTCAACGCCATCTACGGTCCCGGCACCCAGTTGGTCGGCTATCTCGGTCAGGCCGCCCTGCTCGCCATCGGCGGTGTGATGGTCTCGCACCACGAGCTCTCCGTCGGCGCCCTGGTGGCCTTCTTCCTCTACCTCAACCGGTTTTTTGCCCCCATGCAGCTGCTGGTTCAGCAGTACAACCTCTACCAGCAGGGGATGGCGTCGATCGGCAAGCTGCGGGGCTTGCTGGCCACCGAGCCGAGCGCCCCCGAGGCGGATGACGCCGTCGAGCTACCGCCGATTCAGGGCGACATCGAGCTCGACCACGTGACCTTCGGCTATGACCCGGCGCAGCCGGTCCTCCATGACGTCAGCCTCCGCATCGCGGCCGGCGAAACGGTGGCCTTCGTGGGGCCGACCGGGGCCGGCAAGTCGACCGTGGCCAAGCTGGTCACCCGTTTCTATGACGTTGTCAGCGGCCGGGTTCTCATCGACGGCTTCGACCTACGCGACGTGGAGATCGGATCGCTGCGCCGCCAGCTGGGCGTGGTACCGCAAGAACCTTTCCTGTTCGGGGGAACGATCCGCGACAACATCGGCTTCGCCCGGCCCGATACGTCCGACGAGGAGGTGTGGGGCTCCATCCGGGCCGTCGGTCTCTCCGAGGTGATCGAGCGGATGCCAGAGGGCATCCACACCGTCGTGCACGAGCGGGGCCAGTCCCTATCGTCCGGCGAACGGCAGCTGATCGCCCTGGCCCGGGCCTTTCACGCTCACCCCCGGGTCCTGGTGCTCGATGAGGCCACGTCCAATCTCGACCTGCGATCCGAGGCGAAGATCGAGGCGGCCCTCGACGTCCTGCTTCAGGGGCGCACGGCCATACTCATCGCCCACCGGCTCACCACGGCCATGAAGGCCGACCGGATCGTGGTCGTCAACGACGGTCGCATCATCGAAACGGGCTCGCACGACCAACTGGTCGCCCTGGGCGGCTTTTATGCCCGGATGTACGAAACGTGGATCAGCGCCGCCGAGGGTCAGGCCGCCTGATCGCTCCCCTCGGCGACGATTGGCGTCGCCAGGAAGTCCGTGACGCGCAGCATGCGGAGCATGCGCCGCATCGGTCCAGGCACGTACTGGGGATCCTCGTCCCGCACGACGTGGGGATCGACAACCCGATACTCGTGACCGCCCGTGAGCAGCCGCCCTCCCCGGGCAGCCATGACGTTGCGAACCCACTCCGAGTCTCGACCGTAGGTCAGGGCAATGCGGAACTCGTCTCCGGCACGGAAGACGTTCACGGGCGTGCGGTATTCGTGTCCAGACCGGCGACCGCGGTGCACGACGATGCCGAAGGGGGATACCCGTCCGGCCACTGGCAAGGTCACCCGGTTGGTGACGGTGCAGTTGAAGCGCGCCATGCGCCGGCCGAGCCGGGGCCGGGCCGCGGTCGATCTTGGCCCGGTCGATGGGTCGGGCGCCGTGGGTATCACCTGGTCATCGCTCATAGCACAGTCTAGGTTCGCCGACCTTCATCAGCCCTCGTCGTGCCGGGGGCGGTACGTTTCGGAGCTATGGGCCGAATGGACGATCGGGTGGCAATCATTACTGGAGCAAGTCGCGGCATCGGCAAGGCGATCGCCATCGCCTTCGCCAACGAGGGAGCCCGGGTCGCGGTGGTGGCCCGAACCCAGGCCCAGTGGGATCCGCGCATGCCCGGCACCATCCACGACACCGTGGCCGAGATCGACGCCGGCGGCGGCACGGCCGTCGCCATCCCGGCCGATCTGGCCGACCCGGAAGAGGTCGAAACGGTTATCGACCGGGCCAAGGCCGCGCTCGGGGCGGTGGACATTCTCGTCAACAACGCCGCCCTGACCATTCCGGGCCGCGCTCCCAAGACGGGACAGGAACCGCTGGTCCCCGCCGCGGCCGGCTCCGGGACTCAACCCCGCTCGGACGGGATCCCTCGCGGCTCCTTTCTGTCGTTCCCTCTCAAAGGCTTCCGCCTCCACTTCGAGATTGGCCTGTTCGCCAGCTACCGGCTCATGCAGCTGGCCCTGCCGGACATGATCGCGGCCGGCCGGGGCGGGATTGTCAACATCAGCTCCCAGGCCGGGTTCATGCCGGGCGAAGGCCCGTACGCCCATCCCGGCCAGCCCGGGCCGATTGCCTACGGCGGCAACAAGGCCGCGCTCCACCACCTGACCCAGGCCGTCGCCGTGGAGGTGCAGGCCCAGGGCGTGGCGGTCAACGTGCTGAGCCCATCCGAGCCGGTGATCACGCCGGGCAACCTGGTGGCCGCCGCGGGCGAGACCAACTGGGCCAGCCCCGAGGAGTTCGCCGAAGCCACGATTCGGGTCGCCCTGGCTGATCCCTACCAGATCAACGGACAGCTGCTCTGGAGTGAGGACGTGCTGCACCCCGAGCTGGGCCGGCGGGGCTGGCTCCGGTAAGCAGCCGGATTCGATCCCACCCCGCAAATACCGGACAGAAGATGGCCGGTTTGAGGGGCCACACTATCGGCACGCCGATCGTCATCGACCGGGATCTAAATCCGTAATCTGGAAGAGGAGCCGCCATCTCTGGCATCGACCGCCGAGCCTCGTTGTTTCAGGCCTACGATCAGGCCGCCCTGGTGGCCTCCGGAGTCCGACCCGATCAGCTGGGCTCCCCCACCTGCTGCCCCGCCTTTGACGTCGCCGGGCTCGTCGACCACCTGGTGGGCGCCGGCCACCGGGCGGCCGGTCTGGGCCGGGGCGAAACGCCGGCCCGCGACGCATTCCCTCATGTGGAGCTGGCGGACGCGCCCGACCAGCTGCGCCGCGCCGGCCAGGACGCTCGCACGGCCTGGTCCGACGACGACCGGCTCGCCTTGGTGATTCCCATGCCCTGGGGCGAGGCGTATACGGGTACCACCCTGGTGGACATGTACCTGGCCGAGCTGGCCGCCCATAGCTGGGACCTGGCGACGGCCACCGATCAGCTGAGCCGGCTCGACTCCAGTCTGCCCGGACCAGCCCTGGACGGAGCCCGAGCCATGCTCAAACCCGAGTATCGCAACCAGCTCGAGTCTGGATCGCCTTATGGGTCCGAGGTGCCGGCGCCCGCGGATGCCACGGGGTGGGAGCGCCTGGCCGCCTTCATGGGCCGGGAGCCCCGGCCAGCCTCGGCCCGACGGCCAGCCTCGGCCTGACGGCCAACCTCAACCTTGACGGCCAATCGAATCAGTCCCGGGCAAAGGCGGCCCGGGCCTCCATGGCCAGGTCGACAAAAGGCCGGCCGCTCACATCCACGATGGCCCGGTCCAGAGTGCCCCCGACGAAGGCCCAGGGGGCCTCACCCGGATAGTCGTCGGTGACGGGCTCACCGCCTTCCTTCCCGATGTTGAGGCCTTCTCCGGCGATGGAAGACTTCCAGGGCCGGGTCTTGATGCGCCCCTCGCCGACCTTGGTCTCACCCATATGCAGCGTGGCCGTTCCTTCCGGGGGCATGGAGTCACCTTCGCGTGCGAAGGATACCGAGAACACGGCATGTCCGGTCGGGATGGGTCCGTCGGACTCGATGACCTGCTCCAGCAGGCCCACGAAGTTGTAGACGTACTTGAGCTTACGGTCCTTGATATAGAGGGCGTGGCCACCGAATCGCGACCCTTGAGCAAACAGGACGCCGGACGCCTCCGGTGTCGTGATCGTCGCTTCGACGGCGATGGTCTAGGACCGACTCCGGATGTTTGGTGCCACCGACTTGGCGTCCCGGATGAACTCGAGCGCCTTGTCAGCCAGGTCCGTGGTGACGTGCTAGACGTGTTCGGGCGAGCGGGGCTGCTCGACCGGGTGGTTGTCATAGATCAGGTCCGGGTACCACTGGTTGGTCTCGGCGCCGAGGAATCGGTAGAAGCGCTCGAAGCCCCGCCCGAGCGGCCACAGACGTTTGATCGAGGCCAGGTTCATCTCATCCCCGGCGGTCAGGTGCCACTTCCCCACCATGTAAGTATTCCAGCCCGGCTTGCCCAGCACCTCGGCGATAGTCCCGCACTCGAACGGGATGTGCCCGTTGGAGCTCGGACAGCCGGACGAGGCTTCAGTGATGGTGCCCATCCCGTTGGTCGTGTGATTCCTGCCGGTCATCAGGCACGACCGGGTCGGCGAGCGGAGGGCGGTGGTATGGAAGTTCGTGTAGGTGATCCCCCGGTCGGCGATCCGTTTTATGTTGGGCGTCTCGATCAGCCCGCCGAAGGGCTCCATGGCGGAGAACCCGACGTCACCCAGCATGATGCAGAGGACGTTCGGAGCGCCCTCAGGCGCGACCGGCTGCGTGTACGGGCTCCCAGTCCGGAGTGGACTGGGTGACATCGATCTTGATCACGCCCCTGAAGGGCTTGGCCATCTCGGTGAACCTCCGCGCTCCTCGCCTGAACGAATATAACCAAACCGGCTGCCTCGGCGACCAACCTTGGCCACCTTCTCGTCCGGGCTTGCGGGGAGACCGGATCCTGCGGCCATACTGGACGGTCGAGGCCGCAGACGGGTCGAGCATTGCGGTCCGGACATCAAGGAGGAACCGGCATGGTTGCTGACGCTCTGCTGTCGTCGTGGCGTGAGACTCCCACCAAGGCCGCCATCCTGAACTTCGTTGACTCGGTCACGGACGAGGGCGGACCGGACTTTGTCCTGCCTGCGGACCGGGTGGCGGTGTTCGACAATGACGGCACTCTGTGGAGCGAGAAACCCATCCCGATCCAGCTTGACTTCACCCTCTACCGCATGGCCGAGCTGGCCGAAGCCGACCCATCCCTCAGCAAGCGACAGCCGTACCGGGCCGCAGTAGAGCACGACTACCACTGGCTCGGCGACGCCATGGTCAAGCACTATCACGGCGACGATGCCGACCTCGGCCTCCTGCTGGGCGCGGTCGAGACCGCCTTCCAGGGCATGAACGTCACCGCGTTCAGCGCCGAGGTCCGCGGCTGGCTGGAGGGGGCGTCGCATCCGGTGCTGCACCGTCCCTATCTGTCGTGCGCGTTTGTGCCGATGGTCGAGCTGTTGCGCTACCTCGAGGCCAACGGCTTCGCCCCCTATATCGCCTCGGGTGGTGACCGGGACTTCATGCGCCCGTTCGCCGAGCAGCTGTACGGAATACCGCCGGAACGAGTCATTGGCAGCGCCCTTGGTCTCGACTTCCGCGCCGATGAAGACGGCACCGACCTGCTCTACAAGTCCAAGGTCGAGTTCTTCGACGACGGGCCCGAAAAGCCGGTTCGCATCTGGAGCCGGGTCGGACGGCATCCCATCGTCGCGGGGGGCAATTCCAACGGCGACGTTCCCATGCTCCGCTTCGCCCGGACTCCCGAGCGCGCCGGTCTACGTCTGCTGATCCTTCACGATGACGCAGGGCGCGAGTTTGACTACACGGCCGGGGCCGAAGAAGCGCTCGAGCGGGCCCGCCAACACGAATGGACGATCGTGAGCGTCCAGGACGACTGGGCGACGGTGTTTGTCCCGGACGGGAACTAGCTGATCCCCCGCGTCCTCGGGATCACCGCCGCGATCCATCCGGGTGCGGCCCTGTCCATCCGGGTGCGGCCCTGGCCATCCGGGTGCGGCCCTGGCCATCCGGGTGCGGCCCTGTCCATCCGGGTGCGGCCCTGGCCATCCGTCCTGGGCGTCCTGGTCTCCCACGGGACCGGCCCGCCCGGGGGCCTTGGTTACCGGCCCCCGGTACGGGCAAAATCGGCGACGCTGGCCGCAGTGTCCCGGCTGATGTTGGGACAGACCATCGGGAACACCTCTGTTCCGTGGATGGTGCCCATGACCTGGCGGGCGCGAGCGTCGACGCCGGCACCGAGCAGCAGCCGGTAGAAGTTCAAGCCTTCGTCCCTCAAGGGATCACATTCGTTGACGCTGATCATGGTGGGCACCAGGCCGCGCACATCGTCCTCGGTGGCCAAACCGGGCCAGGCCAGCGGATTACGGTTGTCCAACTCCGCAATGCCGTATGCCATGGCGCCGCGGTTATTGTGCAGATTGAGAAAGATACCGTTGTTTTCCGTTGACGACGGATTCTCCGGCAAGGGCCAGGAGCCGGCGATATACGGGCACAAGGCGTACAGCCCCTGTATGACGGACAGATCCCCGTCGCGCTTCAGCCGTAAGCCCGTCGCCAGGGTGAGGTTGCCTCCGCCGCTCTCGCCGGCGATCACGATCCGGGCCGGATCGATGCCCAGCTTGGCGTGATTGGCAGCCAGCCACTTGACGCCTGCCACACAGTCGTCGAGCCCCGCCGGAAAGGGAGCCACCTCCGGCACCGAGGAAGGCACCAGGGCATTGCGAAAGTCGACCATAGCCACGGCGACCCCCCGGGCCGCAATGAGCCGGCCCCAGGCCCGGTAGTTCCCGTCATAACACGACATCGACTGCATGCCCCCGCCATGGATGTAGTACACGCAGGCCAGCTGGTCATTGACGTCGGGACGAATGCATCGGATATTGATGGTGTTGCCATCGGGCTGGGAGGTTAGGGACTGCTCCGTAACGACGAGGCCGGTTGAGGGTGCCACCTCGTCGGTGTCGCTCATGGCCAGGAATCCCTCGAAGGCCTTCCGCTGGGCGATGGCCTTCTCCGAGTTGGCTTCTTCGAGGAGTTCCTCCCGGCTCTCGACGTTCGGGAGCGGAACGCCGAATTCGACCGACCCGAACAGCCTCTTGATGCGGGGATCGATTCTCGGATCCTCGAGGATCGGGCTACTTCCCATCTCGATCTCCCTTCCGCGGCACCGGTCCGACCCTACCAGGACGTCTGGCCGACCAGCACCGCCCCGGCGAGCTGCGTCAGAGGTGCGGCGCCGGGGTCACCGATCCTGGCGGCGGTATGATTCCCGGTCCGGACGTGTTGCAGGCCAGGGCCTGGGGGGCGGTGGCCACCAGAGGCTGGGCGAGGGCCGGCGGCCGGAGGAACGCCGGATACCGCAGATCGATCATGTCCAGCATGGGGTTGGCGTTGGCGTCGCGGAACGTCATAGCCGGCAGGTTCCACTTCGCCTCGACCAGCGCGCAGATGCTGGTGTGATCAAAGATCTGATGCGAGACATAGCCCGGTCGGGCCCAGGGCGACACCACCGCGCAAGGCACCCGAAAGCCATATTGGGCAAAGCCGTTGTAGGCCGATTGGCCTTCAAGCACCACCGGCGCCACGCAGTCCGGTGCCAGCGCCGGAGGTGGCGGGACGTGGTCGTAGTAGCCGCCGTGCTCGTCATAGTTCCAGACGAGGAGGGTTCGAGCCCAGCCGGGCCCGGTCATGACGGCATTGACGACCTGGGCGGCAAACGCCTCGCCCACGGCGATGTTTTGCGGATCCTCTTCCGACTGCAGCTCGTAGTTCGGCTCGACCAGCGAAAAGCCCGGAAGCGTACCTGCTGCCGCGTCAGAAAAGAAGTCCGTAATGGGGACAACTTTCGTGCCCAGGTTTCTGAGATAAAGGGGAGGGTATAGCTCGGTCGTGGACGTGGTGGTGTAGTAGTCTTTCCATGTCACCGCGGTGGCGTCCAGCCTGTCGAATATCGTCCCGTTCGGGGGATAATCCGTCAGGGCCGGGGTGGTGTCGTTGACCATCCCCAACGACGTGGCAGATATCAGATAGCGCCGATTTGGAAAGGTCTGGCCGAGCAGTGAGCAGAAGTACCGGTCCACGATCGGGAACTGCCGGGCCAGCGAGAAGTAGAACGGCTGGTCAGCGCCGTCCCAGTAACCCATGGCCACCGGGCCGCTGCCCGACTCGACGAAGCCGTCGTTGCGGCCGAAGTCGAACTGGGTATGGCTATCAAGCCACGTCTGACTGGGCGCCCCCGTGAGCTGGCAAGTGGTCGGCATATGAAAAGCGTGCTGAATATTGCCGTTGGCATAAGGGTTCTGGGCCAGCGGCCGCCCATCAAAGCCGATCGCGAACCCGTCTGCACCCCTCCGGCACAGCAACCCGAGCTTGTTGTCGTATGAGTGGTTTTCCATCATCAACACCACGATGTGCTCGATCTGCGGGATGGTGTCGGTGCCAGCCGGAAGCTCGGGGTAGGGCAACGAGTCAGGCTGGCGGAGATGATGCCAGAAGGGAGGACGGGGTGGTGACCCGTCGGGCCAGCGCCAGGCACTTGCACTCAGAGCCGCCCCCGTCAACAGCGCACCCTGCAGCAGCCGCCTGCGGCTGATCTTCCGGCCTGGCCCGGCATCGTCATCGTCGCTCACGATGTCCTCCCTTCGTGCTCGCCCGGCCCAGCTGAAGTCGGCCGTGGGCGCAGTCTCTCAGCCAGGTCGACCGGGAACAAGAGCGGAATGGCCCGGTTAGCCGGTGACGGGTTGACCGCACCTCGTTCGCCCTCCGGTTGGTGGGACAGAGGAGTTCGTGACCCCGCCGCAGATCTCACTGGCGGCGATCACGCTCGCGATACGCCAGCCCCGGGCTGGGGGGGGCGCCGGTATGCTGACCTCAGTCGCTCAGCCGGAACTGCGGAAGGCCCATGGTGTCGTCGAGGTCGATGAAGCAGACCTCAACCCGCTTCCCGATGGCGACGTTTTCCTCTGCCTCGGGCAACATGGGGTCGGGACCGCAGAGGTTGGCGACGATCCGTAAGGACACCGTCTCGTCCTCGTCGCCGCCTCGCCACGGCACGGCCCGCTGCTCGTCCAGTTCCACCAGCACAATCGGGTAGGGCACCCAGTCCGCGAAGGCGGGCTGCACTGCCTGGGTCACGATCTGATAGCTGTAGATCTCGCCTCGGCCACTGACCGCGGACCACGACCAGTCGAGCGACGTGCAAAACGGGCAGGCCGCCCCGATCGAGCCTCGCAGCATCCCGCATGAGTCGCAGTGCTGGACAACCAGCCGATGCTGCCGGGCCTGCTCGAAGTAGCCGCGGTGCTCGGAGTCGGTGGGCTGAACGATAAGTTGCAATCCCCTGTAGGAACCCATCTCTACCTCCGGATGATCAGGGAGCTGGTGAGCGATGGATTCCCCCACCCCATGTTCATGGCCAGCTCGACGTCGCGGACCTGACGGCAGCCTCCCTCCCCGTAGTCGTAAGTGTGGTCGCCCCGGGCCGCGCCGGGGCAAGAATCATCGGCCTGGTGGCGGAGCTGGCGGACGTTCTCGATCACCATGTTCATACCGTGGGTGTAGCCCTCACACAGGTGGCCGCCGCTGGTGTTGTTGGGTCGCTTTCCGCCCAGCTCGATGATCCCGCTCGACACGTATTCCCCGCCCGCGCCGACCGGACAGAACCCGTACCCCTCGAACAGCAACAGCGGGGTAAACGTGAACGCGTCATAGCACCCGGTCAACTGGATGTCCCCGGGGTCGACGCCCGCATTGCGAAAGACGATGCGCTGGGCGTAGTAGCCAGCCTGGCGGGTGATGGGGGCGCATTGATAATGCATCCCCGGGAACGGTTTGTTGACCCTTCCGGCCACCGCCATGATGTAGACGGGGCGCTGCCGAAGATGCCGGGCCCGGTCGGCCGAGGTAACGATGATGCCCGTGGCATTATCCGTCTCCACGCAACAATCGAGCAGATGACAGGCGGGCTTGACGATCCACCGCGAGTTGACCACATCTTCGACGGTGACCCGGGTCCGGTAGTACGCCTTCGGGTTGTTGGATGCGTGCCGGCTGTGCGCGACTTTGACGTGGGCGAGTTGCTCGCTCGTCGTCCCGTAGTCATGCATATGCCGGGCGAAAGTGAACTGGAACAACTGGGCCGGACTGCTCCACCCGTACGGCAGGTTGTCAAGGCCGGCTCCGGCCACCGCGCCTGCCGCCGGTCGGCCGCTCGCCGGGTTGCCCCCCATGCGGGCCTCCGAGTAGCCGTTCATGGACCTGAAAATCGCCACGGTGTGGCACATCCCGGCCTCGATCGCCCCGCACGCCAGCCCCACCAACGCTTCGGTGCTCGACCCGCCCCCTGAGCAGTCCATGTAGAAATCCGGCCGGATGCCCAGATCCTGAGCCAGCGCCACCGAGGTGGTCGAGTCGTTGCTGTGATAGCTCAGCATGCCGTTGACGTCGTCCGGCGCCAGGCCGGCATCGCGGATCGCGTTGCGGACCGCCTCCGCTCCCATCGCACGGGTGCTCCGCCCGGAATGGCGCGTATACGGAGTCTCGCCTACACCAACAATGCAGTACTTCTCCCGGACACCTGTCACGCGTGCACTCTATTCGCGACGCCAGCGCGACGCGCCCGCCGGACCGGCCGGCCGGGTCACCCCCCTAGCCTGCCGCCTGCGAACTCGACGGCCCACTAACATGCTGCGACGCTTCCCGAGAGGCCGCCGGCGTGGTGAACCGCGCTTGTGTACCCGCGGGCCGCGTGGCCGGACGAGATGGGGAATGGAATCAAGGAGGCACGGTCATGTATCAACCGATGAAGGGCGTGAAGATGGTTGAGGTTGCCCAGTACACCTTCACGCCGGCCGCGGGCGCGGTACTGGCCGAGTGGGGCGCGGACGTCATCAAGGTGGAGCACGCCGTGACGGGAGACGCCCAGCGCGGTCTGCGCCTGGGCGCGGTGGGCGCGGCGGTGGGCTCCTTCCACCCCATCATGGAGCATCCCAATCGAGGCAAACGCAGTATCGGTTTGGCGCTCGACACGCCGGGGGGTTATGCCGTCCTGATGGACCTGGTGCGCGACGCCGACGTCTTTCTCACCAACTTCCTCCCCGATGCCCGCCGCCGTCTTAAGCTCGAAGTCGAGGACATCCGCGGCGTGAACCCACGTATCATCTACGTGCGGGGCAGCGGGCACGGTCAGCGGGGCCCGGAGGCGGAGAAAGGCGGCTACGACCAGCCGTCGTTCTGGTGCCGGGCCGGCGCGGCGTGGAGCGCCACACCACCTGACAGCCCCCGTCCTATCGGGATGCCCGCCGGGGCCTACGGCGACTCGATCGGCGGCATGACGATCGCGGGCGGGATCGCCGGGGCCCTGTTCGGACGCGACCGCACCGGTGAGCCCGCCGTCGTCGACGTATCCCTGCTCGGCGTGGGCGTATGGGCGATGGCGCTCAACGTCACCAACTCCATGCTCACCGGCGAGACGTTCGCGCCTCCGCCCCTTGATTCGCCCCTGATGAGCGTGGCGGTCAACCCCATCGTCGGTAACTTTCGCACCTCCGACGGGCGATGGATCAACCTCAACATGTTGCAACCAGGTCGCTACTTCCCCGACGTGTGCAAGCACCTGGACCTGGAGCACCTCCTTGAGGACGAACGGTTCACCACCGCGGAAGGCCTGATGGCAAATGCCGCTGAGGCGGGCCAGGCCGTGGCCAAAGCGATTGGCGAGAAGCCCTTCGCGTACTGGCTCACGCATCTACAGACCATGGAGGGCCAGTGGGCCCCGCTGCAGAATCTCTCCGAGCTCGTCGACGATCCCCAGGTCACGGCCAATGGCTACATCGCGAATATCACCGACGCCGACGGGAACGAACGTCAACTCGTGGCCAACCCGGTGCAGTTTGACGAAGAGCCCCCGCCGACTCGCCGGGCCCCGCTGTTCGCGGAGCACACCGACGACATCCTCCGCGAGCTGGGTCGCAGCGAGGACGACATCCTCCAGCTGAAGATCGACGGGGCCTGCACCTGACCGATATGGCGCCCGAAAGGGTGAGGATCCCTCTGGGGTCGCCGCCTCACCCTTCGGCCCGGCCGCAACTGTGGCAGCCACCGGGGAGGCCGCAGCTTGCCGTCAGGACTCGGGACGGTCGGTGAAGATGCCGCCCGGGCCAGAGTGGATCTCGATCCACTCGGCACCCTCCGGTCCGGCGCGCCACGAGTAGAGCATGTCGGGCGTGAAGTAGCCCATGCCTGCGCTGACCCGCTGGTTGCCGAACATCAGCTCGCCCCGCAGGACGTAGTTGACCTGGTACGTACCGTGTCGGTGGGGCTTGACCCTTTCACCGGGTTTGGCCGTCTCGTGGTAGACACACAGTTTGGCGGTCTGGACAAGCGTCCTGGTGACCAGATCGCGGCCGAGTAACTCGAGATACTCGTCGGCGTTCTCGCTCCCTCCGAGCATCTCGGCGTTGGTCCGGCCCGGAGTGGCGGCAACGTCGAACACGAACGGACCGATCAGCGCGGTGGCATCGGTGGACTTCTCGTCGGCGGCCATCAGCGAATCCGTCCCGACTGCAGGCTCAAGCTTCGTGGCACGAAAACCCCCTTTGGATGAAACTGTCCACGATCCTACCTGCCCCTACCCGCCCACACCGGCTCGGGCGGGCGGGCCTCAGCTCACGGTGAGCCCATTGTCGATGGTGTAGACGGCTCCTGTCACCGATCGGGCTTCGGCGGAGGCCAGGAAGGAAAAAAGGGCCGCGATCTCCTCTGGCTCCGCCATCCCGCGCAGCCCCGCCATCCGGGTGACCAGGTCGACGTCCATGTCTGCCGGGAAGCTGGTCGAGGCGGAGATGTTGGTGTTCGTGCCGGCCGGAGCGATAGCGTTCACGCGCAAGGGCGTCTTCAGGAATTCGACTGCGAGCGCTCTGGTGAGCTGGATCACGCCGCCTTTGCTCATGCAATACGCCGCCGAGTACGGCAGCCCCTGAAGGCCCGCGTTCGAGGCGATATTGACGATATTGCCACCCGTTTCGAGGAGGTGGGGGATGGCAGATTGAGCCAGAAAAAAGTAGGAGTCGAGGTTGACGGCCATGATACGGCGGTAATCGTCCCTGCTGACCTTTGTCGTATGTTCGGCCCGATAAATCCCGGCAATGTTGCCGAGCACGTCGAGGCGGCCCAACTGGTCGACGCATCGGGCGACCGCGCCAGCACAGGCGTCGGGGTCGGCCAGGTCCGCCTGCCATAGGGCGACCGGCCCCGATGCCAGGCGCCGGGTCTCGTCCAGGCGTTCCCCGTCGATGTCGATCCCGAGCACCGCCGCCCCTTCGGCCGCGAGGCGCAGCGCGGTGGCGCGGCCGATGCCCGAGCCGGCGCCCGTGACGAGCGCAACCTTGCCTTCGAATCTGGTCGGCACGCTTAACCCCCCGGGGTTGGCCGTTCGACTCACCGGCAGAGAAGCCTGTGGTCCGGCACGGGCCGGAAATGTAGCACCCTGTCCAGGCCCAGGCTGCCAACAGGCCCGTGCTACCCTCTGTGGTTCCTTCATCCTCACCCGCTCCAGGTGAGGACATCGAGGCACGGAGGCCGCACCCTGAGGGGCTATCGGAGTGTTGAGGCGTGAACGGGACTCGCGGTGATCCTTGACCTCATCTTGATCGGGCTGGCGATCACGCTGGATCCCCTGCCGCTGGCTGGTTTCTTCATCATCCTGCCGTCCAAGCGAGGGGTGGTAAAAGGAGCGGCCTTCATCTTTGGCTGGCTGGTGTCATTGGCGATGGTGGTCTCGGTGACCGTTCTCGCCACGGGCAATCAGCCGCCGAGGCCGCAGACGGCGCCGTCGCTGGCTGCCCTGGCGGTGAAGATCGCACTCGGCGTCGTCCTCGTCGCCATTGCCGTCCGGCAGCGCCGCCGGATGGGGCGGCCCAAGAAGCCCAAGAAGCCACCAAAGTGGCAGGCTGGCGTCGACAACATGTCGCCCTGGTATGCGGCGGGTCTCGCCCCCCTCCTCCAGCCCTGGGGGTTGATCGCCGCCGGGGCGGCCACCGTCGTCCAGGCCAAGGTCTCCAGTGTCGAAAGCGCGCTGGCCCTGCTTTTCTTCTGCGTCCTGGCTACGGCCTCGTACCTGGTGCTCGAGGTACTCGCTGGCTTCTGGCCTGACAAAAGCGATACTCTCCTCGCCCATTACCGGACGTGGATGGATGCCCACACTGATCAGCTCATCGTCATCGGGTGTCTGGTCCTGGGATTCTGGCTGATCGCCGACAGCATCTATCTGGTCGTCTCAGCCACATCCTGATCCCGGTGACTCACCGGGCGGCTCTGCCGCCAGTCCGCTGAGGCCCGGTCTGCTGGCAAATGGGGGCGCATCGTTCGGCGGTCTCAGGCCGCTACAGATAGCCCCGGGGGTCGGTGGCCGGGGGCAGCTCGGCCGGATGGATCCGCCGTCCTGTGATCTGGTCGGCGAGAATCCGGATGACGTGATGCCGCCCTCCCGGCGCCCAGGGCGACGCCCTTTCGACCTGCGCCCGCGCCAACGTCGACCGGTTGCGTTCAGCATTGATCTCCTGCGCCACTCCCTTCACCATGACACTCCAGCCGGACCGGTGCATGGAGTCGATCCAGTCCACCTCGAAGGTGACGTTAGACCGGTGAATCGAGTGCAGCTTGGTTCCGGTACCGGTGCGGAACACGATCGACCTGTCAACCAGGGCGTAGTTGACAGGGAATACCACCGGATAGTGGCCGACGATGACCGCCACCCGCCCTACTTCCTGGGTGTCGAGGAGCTGCCAGCACCCGGCGACGCTGATCTCCTCCAGATCACCGGGATCGGCTGCCCCCATCGACAGACCGTTCGATTGCATATCGCACCTCCCGCGGCGCCCTTCAGATGAACTGGCATTCATCTTGCCGACAACCCCGTGGCCTGGCCAGAGGCGAACGTCACATCCACCCGGTCGCCGGACACATCGACCGGCGAGCGGTGGATCAGGGCCGGGCCCGGTTCGCCCGCCGGCATCGTCGTGGCGCAGCCGACCACCTCCAAGTTGACCCGGGGGCGCCGGCAAGGTAGGCAGTACTTCTCTTCAGCCGTGCAACCGGAGGAGCCCCCATGGACTATGAGACCTACCGGAGTCTGCAAATCAGCCGGGACGGCCGGATCGTCACCGTAACTCTGAATCGACCGCAAATCCGGAATGCCATCGACGCTGAGCTCCACAGCGAGCTCGGTCGTATTTTTACCGATCTGGACATGGATGACGATTGTGACGTCGTCATATTGACCGGCGCAGGCGGTTACTTTTGCGCTGGTGGCGATCTCAACTGGGTGCTTTCTCTCCATGGCGACCCGGCTAAGAGCTCGGCCAGCATCCGCAACGACCGCCGCATCCAGAACACCATGCTCGACCTCGAGAAGCCCATCATCGCCAAGGTCCGCGGCCCGGCCATCGGGCTGGGCTGCTCCATTGCCCTGTTCTGCGACTTTGTGTACGCCACCTCGGAAGCCATCTTTGCCGATCCTCACGTGTCAGTCGGTCTGGTAGCCGGCGACGGCGGGGCCGTGATCTGGCCTCAGTTGATCGGGTACGCCCGGGCCAGGCGGTACCTGCTGACCGGAGATCCCATCCGCGGCGGAGCCGCGGCAGAGATTGGCCTGATCACCGAGGCGGTGGCGGAGGACGAGCTTGACACTGCAGTCGCCGCCCTGGCCGCCCGCCTCGCCACCGGCGCAACCTATTCCATCAAATGGACCAAGGCCTCGATCAATGCCGGATTGAAGGCGACCGCCAATGCGATCATCGATCGCGCTGCCGCCTTCGAGAACCTCACCCAGATGACCAATGACAACAGGATCGGCCTGGAAGCCTTCCTCGCCAAGGAGAAGCCCACCTTTACCGGAACCTGACAATGGCCCTGGCGCGCTCGGGCCGCCACGACGACCTGTGGCCGGGATCGCCCCGGGCGAGAACGCCCGCCGGCGGTACCGACTCTGACTGGTTGTTAGGATCCCCTGGTCCGATGTGCGACCGCAAGGGGACCAGGCATGGCAAGGCAGTCTGACCAGGATGCAGGGGGGACGATCACTGACGCAGCCATCGAGGACCTGAAGGGGTGGCTCGGTAAGCCCCGCCCGGAGCGGGGATGGAACTCGATGGTGACCGAAGACGCCATCTGGCACTTCGCCCTGGGCGTCGGCGACGAAAACCCGTTGTGGTGGGATCGGGACTACGCCTCTGCGACCCGCTGGGGGCGGATGTTTGCTCCGCCCACCTTTCTCTACAGCTGCAGCAACGCCGGTCTCCGGCTGGGTGAGAGTGGCATCTACCCGGCCCAGGACTGGATGCCGGGCACCCTCCCGTTGTGGACCTCGGACCGCTGGGTCTTCCATCGTCCCGCATTCGAGGGTGACTCGATCGTCGCCACATCTGAACTGGTCAACGTCGAGGAGCGGACCCGCAGCAACGGATCGCGGGAAGTGCGCTACATCGATCGCACGTCCTATGCCAGCTCAGATGGTTCGCTGATCGGCGAACGCTATGGTGCCATGCTGCGCCGCGACCGTCCCGCCGCGGCCGCCCAGCCGCAACCCCTCCCCGAGGTGCGCTATAGCGAGGATCAGCGCCAGGAGATAGCTGCTCAGTACGACCTGGAGCCAGGCCAGCGCCGGGGCGCTCGCACCCTCCGCGGTGGCACCCTGAGCCCCGGCGATGCCATTCCGACCATCGTCAAAGGTCCCTTGACGGTCACCAACATCGTTGGGTGGATGCTGGGCTGGGGATCTCCGCTGTGCCCGACCAACCGGATCGCCCACCGGTATCTCATAGAGCACCCGCTGGCTGCGCTGGAGGACGCCCACCGCAACATGCCCGACACCATCGAAGGAGTGCACTGGGATCCGGAGCTGGCCCGGATCAGCGGGATGGCGGCCTGCTACGACTTTGGTGCCCAGCGGATCTCATGGGTGGCCCACGTCCTGGGCGACTGGTTCGGCGATGACGGCTTTCTGACCGAGCTGGAGGTACGCGTCCGGCGTCCGAACTTCGTGGGCGATACCACCTGGTTGAGCGGAAAGGTCGAGGGGGTGAAGCCGGATGGCGACGGCGAGAGCGTCCTGGCCTCCGTGTCGGTGCTCGGTGTCAACCAGAGGGGCGAAGAAACGACCGTCGCCACGGCCACGGTCCGCTTGCCGGCCTGAAGACGCCAGATGACCGGAACGCCGCAGTCGGACCCGCCGGGTAATAGCCAGGAGTCGGAAGAGGCCGGGTTCCGCGCCCGCGTCCGGGCCTTTATCGCCGCCCACGCCCCGGCCATCAGGATTCGCCGGGGACACCGCTCGCCGGAAGAGGACGACCTGGCCGCCCTGCGAGAGTGGACGGCGGCCCTCTACCGGGAAGGTTTCTACGGCGCGGACTGGCCTCCCGAGTGGGGCGGAACGGCGGGCGCGGACCCCTACCGCCAGGCCGTGGTCGTCGAGGAGCTGGCCCGGGCCAACGCCCCCACGCCGATCGGCGCCGGGTACCTGGCGTCGCGGGCTGTGCTCGCCCACGGCTCCGAGGAGCAAAAGCGGCTCTTCCTGCCCCGCATCCGCAGCGGTGAGCACCTCTGGTGCCAGCTGTTCAGCGAGCCTGGCGCCGGCAGCGACCTGGCCTCCTTGCAGACCCGCGCCGTACGCGACGGTGATGCCTTTGTGGTGTCGGGGCAAAAAGTATGGACCACCAACGGCCACCACGCCGACCTGGGTTTCCTGCTGGCGCGAACGGAGCCCGAGGCCCCGAAGCACGCCGGCATCACCGCCTTCGCTCTGGATATGCACGCTCCGGGCGTGACGGTTCGCCCCCTGCGGGAGCTCACCGGCACCGCCGACTTCAACGAGGTGTTCCTCGACGGCGTCCGGGTGCCCGGCTCGGCCTTGATCGGCCAGCCGGGTCAGGGATGGGCGGTCGCCACCGAGGCCCTCGCCCACGAGCGCCTTGCCAACACCGGCCTTCCCATCCGCCTCCAACTGCTCTTCGAGGACCTGCTGGCCCTGGCCTCGGCGAACGGAGCGGTCCACGATCCAAGGGTGCGTCAGGCCCTGGCCCGATCGAGCGTCAACGTGCGCCTGAGCCGGGTGGCAAGCGATGCCGCCCTGAGCCGCATCCGGTCTGGCCAGGCCGGGGCGGTCGACGGTCCCGTCAACAAGGTGTTCTCGAGCGAAACCAACGTGGGACTTACGGACCTGTCAGTCTCCGTGGCCGGACTCCGGGGCCTGCTCGATGAGCAGGATCCGACCGCACTGGACGCCGGACGGTGGGTTGACGACTTCCTCTACGCCCGGGCCTTGCCAATCGCCGGAGGGACCAATGAGGTGATGCGAAACGTGATTGCGGAGCGCGGTCTCGGTCTGCCTCGCGAGCCTCGACCCGAAGCCGGGTCCTGAGATAGAGGAGGTCGCGGTGCGGGCTGTCAACGAGGAGCCACTCGAGCCCTGGGATCCCCCGACCTACCGGGTCGACGAGAATGGCAAGGTCATCGGAGCCGTGCCCGGCACGCCCAACAACTGGGGGCGATGGGGTCCGCTCGACCAGCGCGGGACGGCGAACTTGCTCACCGCGCCACGGGCTGCGGCGGCGGCGCGCCTGGCCCGCACGGGCCGCTCGTTTTCCCTGGCCCTGCCGATCGGGTCGGAGCAACCCAACCCCGGAACCCGAGCCGCGCCGCGCCACGTGCTGCACCGATCTCTGTCGGACGCTCTCGCCGGCGACACCTTTGCCGGGGTGGAAAGCTCTGACGACCTGGTGGTGTTGGGCTTGCAGGCCACCACCCAGCTCGACGGGCACGGACATTTTGCCCACGCCCACGTGCTCTACAATGGTTTCTGGGCCGGTTTGGTTACCGGTCGCAGCGGGGCGCGCCGGCTCGGGATCCACCATCACGCCGGTGGGATCATCGGGCGGGGGGTGCTGCTCGACGCCGCCCGCGTACTGGCCATCGATCCCTTCGAGGGGGTTATCGGGCCTGACGAGCTCGCCGCGGTCGCCGACGCCGAGGGGGTGGTGATTCAGCCCGGCGACATCCTTCTGATCCGCACCGGCTGGCTAGGGGCGTGGTGGGATCACCCCGACTTGCGTCGTCGGCAGCGCAACGCCGGACTCACCCTCGAAACGATCGGCTGGCTGGCGCAGGCGGATGTCGCCATGGTGGCGGCCGACAATCGCACCGTCGAAGCGGTACCCGGCCCGGCCGGCCATCCGCTGCTTCCCTTTCACGCCGGCGCGCTGTGCGACCTCGGGCTACTCCTCGGCGAGCTTTTCGACCTTGATGAGCTGGCCGCGGACTGCGCGGCTGACGGCGTGTACGAGTTTTTCTTCGTTGCCATGCCGCTCCCCGTCGTCAATGCCGTCGGGTCTCCCCTCAATCCCTTGGCTCTGAAGTAGGCCCTTGGCCCAGAAGCAGCCATTTACCCCGCCGGCCTATGCCCCTGGCTCAGGAGGAGGTGCCGGCCGGGGCACGTTCCCGTCCACCACGACCTTGCGATGCGCGATCTGCCAGATCCCATCCGAATTGGCGAGGCGGTCCTCGTAGCGTCCCCAGGTGGCCAGACCCCAGCTCCGCAGGACCTGGAAGTATGACGTCGAAAGAAGGTCGGGGCCGTCGGCTGAAATCATCGTATTGGTAATGACATGTTTGGTGCGCTCGGACGACCCGCTCCGAGCCGGACCACCGCCGAAGTACTCGAAGATGGCGTCTCGTCCCTCGACCCGGCGTTCGCCGACCTCCAGCACCGCTGTGTCGCTGAAGTGGCCGGCCATGGCCGGGATGTCCAGGAGGTCGGCGCTGCGCGCCACCTGAATCACGATCTGCTGGGCTTCCCATCCAGATTCCACGATCTGCTCCAATCCGTCATCCTGTTCAGATCTCACTATTCAGGCCCGCAAAGAGGATAGTGGGCAACAGGCCTGGCTCGCCGGGCCACGCCCGGCCGCGCCGCGTCCCTCGTTTGCACACGGTACCCGTTTCCATACCGGCCAGATGGCGCCATGAGGCCGCTGATGCAGTCGCGGCCTACTCGTGAGGAGCGTCGGGGACGTGGGGGAAGAGCTCGTGGAAAGCGCCGATGGTGATACGCCTGGCGGCCGCCGGGTCGACGTCATCGAACAGCTCGTGCAGGGTCTTCTGGGTGTGGCCGTAGGTGCCCTCCAGGTGCGGGTAGTCGCTCCCCCAGCACACGTTGGTCCAACCCATAGCGGTCGCCGCCGCTACCGCCGACCGGTCGGGTTGGAACGACGCCCACACGTTTGAGTAAAGGTATTCGCTGGGCAGCCGGCGCAGCTTGGGGCGCACTGCAGACTGATGCTGACGGTAGCCTTCGTCCAAACGATCGGCCAGGAACGGCCCCCACGTAGCCCCGCCCTCGGAGATGATGATCCGCAACTCCGGATGGCGGTCGAATACCCCTGACGAGATCAAAGCAGCCGTCGCCCGCTGCCCACCAAAGGTGGTCTCGAAATAGTTCATGACCGCCCCTCCGGGGCCCCGGTGATAGACGCCGTTCGACCCCGCCGCGTCATGCGGTTCGGTCCCGATGTGGAAGGCCAGCACCATGGCCGTAGCCTCGAGTGCCGACCATACCGGCTCCCACTCGTCACGCTGGTAGGGCACCTGGGCCGGGGGTGGCGCCACCGGGAAGAACGCGGCCTTGAACCCCAGGCGGGCAGCTCGCTCGATTTCGGTCACGGCGTCGCCAACCGACAACAGGGGAATGCTCGCCGCGCAAACGAACCGATCCGAGACCTGCTGGAACTCGATGCTCCAGTCGTTGATGGCCCGGCAGCCCGCCGCGAGCAGGGCCGGATCCTCCACCGACGACGCCCAGATGCTCAGGGATGGGTATATCAGCTCGGCCCAGATTCCCTCCTGATCCAGGTCCTGAAGCCGCAGATGCGGATCGTTGGCTCCGGGCGCCCGCTCCATCACTGACAACCCGGTCTCGGGGTCGGTCAGGTTCGACCCCGGCATCCGGCGCCGGAATTCCTTCCCATCCACAAACACGGTTTCATACCGGCCGTCGGGATCTTTGACGCTGCGCGGCATCCGGACCGCCTGGTCCGCCGGCAAGCGGGCCGAAAACACATCCTCAGGTTCCACCAGGTGCGAGTCACCTGAGTTGGCCCAAATCTTTCCCATCGAGTCAACCGCGCCTTCCCGGCCCCGCGGGCCATTGCCTGAAACCATTTGGGCGTAATCGATGGACCTTAGCAATTGGCCTTACCGACGCGCCGTACCGATTGGCCGTACCGATTCGTCTTAACCGAAAATAGTACTTTCAGATTCTACTCAGATTCGGACCCCCGTCAATGGCGTGTGGCACATGTCACCCGCAACCCCACTCAGAGCCCGCTGTCGCTCTGCCGACCCTGCTGAGGAGTCTTCCGGCTGGTCTAACCTGGTGGCCGTGGAACCGGTGAAGCGAAAGTGGACACGGTCACCTGCCCGCACGGCGCGGTACGACAGGGAGCGGGAAGCGATCATGCGCGCCGCCTACCGCCTCATCGGCAAAGGCAGCGGGTCCGTCTCGGTCCAGGAAATCCTGGATTCCGCCGGACTGTCGACGCGTGCGTTCTATCGCCATTTCGCCAGCAAGGACGAGCTCGTCCTGAGCATGTACCGGACTGACAACCAGCGCGTCGCCCAGGCGTTGTGGGCCGCCACCGACGCCGAGTCGGACCCGTGGCGGGCGCTGCGAGCCTGGGTCGATGGCAGCCTGTCGGTGGCCTTCGACCGGGGTCCCGAACACCATTCGCGGGCGCTCGGCTCCGCCGAGGCCCGTAGCTCTAAAGGCTGGTCGCAGGAGTTCCTCAACGGGGTCGAGCGCACCATTGCCAGCCTGGAGGCCGTGCTGGCCCGGGGCAGCCTGGAGGGAGCCTTCCGGACCGGGGTCCGTTCCGACGCCCAGGTGATCTTCGGGGCGACCAACAACTTCAATAGCATGCGCATGGCCGGGGGACCGGCTACCGTGACCCGGGAAGGGGCGCTGGACGCCATCATGGATGCGGCCGGCCGCATGCTTGGACTCGTTGAGCAGGCGACACGCATGGGCCCGCCGCCGCAACCTATTGGCCCGACGCGGCAAACCGGAGATCGAGCTCAGGTGGCCTGGGAGGCGACGGGTTCGGCCTCGAGCGCCAGCGTCAGCCGAGACGCCAGACCATAGAAGCCGGCGAGGACAACCAGGCCGAGAGGCTCGAGATCCGGGTAGCAGGGCTCGGGGCTGTAGCCCGGCTGAGTCGTCGATCTCCCCCCTCCACCGCCGCCGCGAAGACGACACGACCCGCTCCGCTCCCTCGAAATTGGTCGTCCGGGCCCGCTCGCCGCGTTTCCAGGTCGCTCTGCGTGACCCCCTGCCGGCTGGCGAGCCGGGCCAGCTCGTCAAGCCTCATTGACGGCAACGCCGCAGTACTGTCGCAGCAATGCGGCTGACGCGGATATGGCTGATCTTGGCGGCGGTCGCGGTGACGTTGCCCGCCCTTCCACTCCTCGAATCCACAGCTGACGCCCAGGGCGCCGTGCCATTCTCCGGGTGGCAGTCCCTGGGCGGAGTGGCCGAAGGGGCGCCCGCGGTGACCTGGGAACCCGGTCGTCTGGATCTCTTCGTGCGAGGCTCCGACAATCATCTCTGGTACAAGTCGTATACAAACGCCGGCTGGTCGAGCTGGGAAGATCTCGGCGGCCCTCCCGGACTATTGGGGTCGGACCCGGCCGTGGTCTCCTGGTCCGCAGGACGCCTCGACATTTTCGTGGCCGGGACCGATGGCCACTTATGGCACCTGTGGTACGCGGGTCGATGGTCAGGGTGGCAGAACCTCGGTGGTGGCGTGGTGGGTGCGCCAAGCGTGTCGTCGTGGGGCCCGGGACGCCTCGACGTGTTCATAAGGGGGACCGACAATCACCTCTGGCACCTGTCGTACAGCGAAGCCTGGTCAGCCTGGGAGCTGCTCGGCGGGGAACTCACCTCCTCCCCGGCGGCCGTCTCATGGGGACCGGGCCGGGTCGATGTGTTCGTGCGAGGCACGGACGGGGCCACCTGGCAGACGTCCTATGCGGGTAGCTGGAGTGGATTTGGTTCCCTGGGAGGACAACTCGTCGACGGGCCGGGCGTGAGCAGCTGGGCCGCAGGACGCCTGGACCTCTTTGCTCGCGGCACCGACAACCGTCTGTACCATCAGTGGTTCGATGACGGTGCCTGGTCCGGCTGGCAGCTGGCCCAGGGTGGTGTCCTGAACTCGGCACCTGCAGCCGTGTCCTGGGGCTACGGCCATATAGATGTGTTCGTTCGGGGCACCGACGACGCCATCTGGCACAGCGCCGCGGTGCTGTCCGTCGCCACCGACGGGGCGCCGGCGACGCTCCCACCGACTGCTTCCGGGGGGCTCGATCGGCGGGTGATCCTGGTGGACCCCGGCCACAACGGGGGCAACTTCACCGCTCCGGCGATTATCAATCAGCCCATCTGGAACGGGCGAGAGTTCGAGGCGTGCGACACCACCGGGACTGCGACCGACTCGGGCTATACGGAGGCCCTTTTCAACTGGAACGTGGCCCAGTACCTGACCGCCGATCTGCGGGCGTTGGGAGCGACCGTGGTGCTCACCCGTACGTCGAACACTGGCGTGGGGCCGTGCGTCAACGAACGGGCCGCCCTCGGCAACGAAGCGGGTGCCAACGTGGCCGTGTCCATTCACGCTGACGGGGGCCCGCCTGCAGGTCGCGGGCTACGCGATCCTGGAACCGGTCGCCGATGGCATCAACAATGCCATCATCAACTCGTCAGCGGTGTTCGGCGTCGATCTCCGGGGCGCGTTCGGAGCCGCGACCGGGGAACCCTTGAGCAACTACGACGGAGTGGATGGCTTGCAGCCTCGTGATGACCTGGGCGGCCTCAACCTTTCGACGGTGCCGAAGGTCCTCATTGAGTGTGGCAACATGCGCAATGCGGTGGACGCCGGCCTCTTGACCAGCCCGGCCTGGCAAGCGAGTGCGGCCGCGGGGATTGCGGCCGGGATAGAGGCGTTCCTGTAACAACTAGCCGGGAATCCAGGTCCGCCGACCCCTCCCGGACCCTTCCCTGTTGCACCAGCCCCTCTATCAGGGCACAATTTGCAATAGGAAAGCCGGCCCGAAGCGCCAAAGGGCACGTTCTGCAACAGGAAAGGCCGTCACCCCACCCGCCGGACGACGCTTCCCTGTTGCACCCGCCCCTCTAACAGGGCACAATTTGCCATAGGAAAGCCGGCCCGAAGCGCCAAAGGGCACGTTCTGCAACAGGAAAGGCCGTCAGGCCCGACGGACACGCGGTATCCGGCGATGTCTACCGGGTGGCGTCGGTGGGAGCGGATACGGGCCCGGCGTCGGTGCCGATGGCGAGCTCAAATCCGGCGGACAGGGGGTCGGGCGGGCTGGATTGCTCGTCGGCACGGATCAGGTGCATCACGGCGTTGATGAGGGCCAGATGGGAGAAGGCCTGGGGGAAGTTGCCCAGGTGGCGGCCGCTGTGAGGGTCGATTTCCTCCGCGTAGAGGAGGAGGGGGCTGGCAAACGAGAGCAGTTTGGTGCACAGGGCCCGGGCCCGCTCGATCTCGCCGATTTCGGTCAGGGCCGAGACCAACCAGAACGAGCAGATGGTGAAGGTGCCCTCTTCGCCGCTGAAGCCGTCGTCGGTCTCCTCGACCCGGTAGCGCAGGACCAGCTCGTCCTCGGTGAGCTCGTCGGCGATGGCGAGCACGGTGGCTCGCACCCGGGGGTCGTCGGGGGGCAGGAATCCCAGCAGCGGGATAAGCAACAGGGCCGCGTCGAGGGCGGTGGTCTCGTAGTGCTGGCAGAACACCCCTCGCTCATCGACAGCGTGGGCACAGATGTCAGCGTGGATCTCGTCGGCGGCCTGGCGCCACCTCAGGGCCTGCTCGGCCTCACCGCGCAGGTGGGCCAGCTTGGCGCCCCGGTCGGCCGCCACCCAGCACAACACCTTGGACGCGGTGAAATGCCGGGCTGGGCCCCGCACCTCCCAGATGCCCTGATCGGGTTCTCGCCAGTGGGCCAGCGCCGCCTCCACCTGCCGGGTGAGCATCGGCCAGCGGCGATCATCCAGACGGTCCCGGTTGCGGGTGTGGAGGTACACCGAGTCCAGCAGCACCCCCCATACATCGTGTTGGCGCTGATCCCAGGCGCCGTTTCCGATGCGGACCGGTCGGGCCCCCTCGTACCCGGTGAGGTGATCGAGGGTGTGCTCGGTCAGTTCCCGCTCGCCGCCGATGCCGTACATGATCTGCAGGTCGGCCTCTCCTTCGGCCAGATCGGTCAGGAAGTAGAAGAAATCGTTGGCCTCCCGGTCCAGGCCCAGCGTGGACAGACCCCACAACATGAAGGTCGAATCGCGAAGCCAGCTGTAGCGGTAGTCGTAGTTGCGCTCTCCGCCCGGGGTCTCGGGCAGCGAAGTGGTGGCGGCGGCCAACAACGCTCCGGTGGGCTCGTAGATCAGCCCCTTCAACGTCAGCGCCGACCGCTGCAGGTAGGCCCGCCAGGGGTGATCCGGGAAGTTGCCCCGGCTGATCCACTCATGCCAGAAGTCCCCGGTCCGGGCCAGCCGCTCATGGGCGGCGGCGAACGTCTCCGGCGGCGAGCCGTCCCCCCACGACAGGGCGCAGAATACCTGCTGGCCAGCCCGCAACCGGCTACGGGCCATGGCCCGGGGACCCTCGAACCCCAGATTCAAGTCGCTGGAGATGTGCAGGGTTGGCAGGTCCTCGCCGGCGCTGACCTCGGCCTGTCCGTATCCCTCTCCGGTATGACGCCAGACCCCGGCCCGTCGCCCGTAATCGAACGCCGGCTCGCACTCCACCGCGAAATCGATGGAACCGCTCAAACAACGGACGGTGCGCAACAGCACCTTTTCGGCATCATGGTCGGAAGGCACCCGCCGATGTGTGTTGGAGCGGCCCGCCCGGTGTCGCCACGGCCCGATCAACAGCACATCCCGGACCACCGCCCACCCGGTGGGGGTGTCCCAGGTCGTTTCCAGGATCATCGTGCCCGGCAGGTAGCGTCGGCCCGCCGGGACCATCACATCGGCCGGACCCACCCGGAACCAGCCGGCGTCGCGATCCAGGACCGCTCCGAACACACTCGGGCCGTCCATTCGGGGCAGGCACATCCACTCGACGTTCCCGCTCGGCGCCACCAGGGCGCAGACCTCACAGTCGGAGATGAACCCGTACTCCTCAATGCCGGGAAACGGACTCCCGCCCACTGTGGAGTGCGACGAGCCTCGAGCCCCCAGGCCTTCACTGATACTCATGCGGCACGCATCGCGGACCGGGCTGGTTTACCCCTGAGTACACGCACACCTATCACCTCTTGAGCTGAGACGGCTGAGACGGCTGAGACGGCTGAGACCGCATCGACGGTCGGAATCGGTCCTCAGAGTAGAGGGTCATGAAGGATGCGCTGGCCACGCCACTGTCACGGGACAGAAGGGTTGGCGCCCAGCTCCTTCACCCACTCTTCCATCAAGAGCACGGTGGCCTGGCGGGGAAACACCTTGTCGAGGAGAATGCGATGGACTTCGGGATCGGCGTCGGCGCAGCCGTCACGGAGCACGGTGAGCTGGTAGTCCAGGTCGGCGGCCTGTCGGACGGTGGAAAGCACCACACCGCTGGTGGCGATGCCCGTGAGCACCAGCGACGTCACGTCCTGCGACCGCAGGACCACCTCGAGATCGCTTCCCGCGAAGGCACTGACACGCTTCTTGACGACGACGATGTCGTCCGGCCCGGGCGCGATCGCGGGGTGGATCTCCGTGGCCTGGTCATCGACGCTCAGGCCGCCCAGGCCGGTCAGGGCGGAAAAGATCCGGTTCCGGCCGCTTACCTCAGGGGCGCCGACCCGAAAGGCCACCCGCACATAGATCACCGGTACGCCGGCCGCACGAGCCGCCGCCGTAGCCCGACCCAACGTCGCCAGCAACGCAACCGAGTCCTCCGGGTAGCGGGCCACCACCCCGTTTTGCACATCCATTACCAGCAAGGCTGTGTTCGTCATGAACGCCATTGTGGCGCCCCCTCCGGGCCCGCTGGACCACGGTGTCTGGCCTGACGCCGGTTCGCTGACGTGGGTTAAAGCTCCAGAGGTGGTGGAAGAAGACTAAAAGGTGCCGGGCCGCACAAACATCTCGGTCATACGGCCCATGAGGGCCAGGTTACCCTCCGCCTCCAGCTGGGAATCCTCCAGCATGAGCCGGCCGATGGTGACCTCGCCCCGTCCGATCGCCACGAACAGCCAGAACGGCATCCGCAACGTCAGCTCCGGACTCGCGCTTCGGCCCCGGCACGCGGTGGCCTGGTCCGGGCCGATGTGGAGGTACCACTCGCGGGCGCCGGCGCCGGTCCACAGGACGTACTGGATGTCGCCCGTCCAGCCCAGCGCCGACTCGGGGTCGAACCGATGGGCCATGGCGTTGAAGGCCATTCGCAACCCGGCGTTGCTCCCCAGCGTCCGCTCGAGAAGCCTGGGGCTCGTTCGGCGCAGGGCGCGGTCGGTTACCACCTGGCCGGCATGACGGGCCAGCCCGGCCAGCGTCTGCGGTGGACGCCCTCCTCCCTGCCGCCAGGGCGGTGCCTCAGCCGGCTCGCCGGTGACCGCCACCACATAATCCGCGGGCGCCCGGCGAGGGGGCGACCGTCGAGCCAGGGCCTCGGAGATGTAGGGCGCCAGCCGGTCCGCCTTGGCCCCCTCGATATCTTCGACGCGGTCAGCGAAGTGAGGCAGCACCGTCTTTCCGAATAACTCGAGCGACTGCATGATGTGCTCGTGCTGGTTGTGCCCGGCCTGCGAAACCAGGATCACCTGATCCACGCCGGCCGCCTCGTAGCGGCTCAGCAGGTCGCGAACCTGCTCGGGGGTGCCGATGGCACCCCGCAACGACCCCAGGCCCCGCTGGAGCAGGTTGACCCCGAGCCGCCCCTTATCCGCGGTCACCACCTGGCGGGCAAAACCTCGCTGGTCCCTGTTTTCCAGGAACTCCTCCCAGACGTTCGTCCGGGCCGGACGGTGCTCGCCGAAGAGGTAATAATGCGCCAGGGAATAGCCGAAGAAGTGGGCGCCGTCGATACCGCGTTCGATGGCCGTTTGCTCGTTCTCGTGGCACATGAACGGCAAGACGATCGCCACATTCGGGTTTACTGCGAACCCGGCGGGGATGCACGATTCGGAGGTGATAATCCGGTAGTACTCGTCGACCCACTGCCTGGCTTCCTCGGGCTCCACAAAGGAAAAAGAGAGGGCGCCGATGCCCTTATGGGCGGCCAGGAGGATCGTATCCCGCCGGCTGCAGGCGACCCACAGGGGTGGATGTGGCTTCTGCACCGGTTTGGGGACCACGTTGCGGGGCGGCATCTTTAGCCACTTGCCGTCGACTCCCGCGAACGGCTCCTCGACGAACATTCGGGCCACGGCGTCGATGGACTCCTCCCATTGCTCCCGTTTCGCAGCTCGAGGGACGCCGAACCCGCCGAGCTCGGACTGCGAGCTGGTCTCGCCGGTGCCGAAGTCGACCCGACCCCGCGAGACCAGATCCAGGGTGGCAATGCGCTCCGCAACCCGGGCCGGGTGGTTGTACGCGGGCGGGAGCGCCACGATCCCGTGGCCGAGCCGGATGCGGCTGGTGCGCTGGCTGGCCGCGGCCAGGAATACCTCGGGCGCCGACGAGTGCGAGTACTCCTCGAGAAAGTGATGCTCGACCTCCCACACGTACCCGACCCCTATCTGGTCGGCCAGCTCGATCTGCTCCAGGGCATCGTGGAAGGTCTTTTCTTCGGCCCCCTCCGCCCACGGCCGTGGCATCTGGTGCTCATAGAAGATCCCGAAGCGCATCGCAAACTCTGCCACACCGTCGGAAACTCAAGGCCGGCGACGACGGCGCCGACCCTGCATCAGGTCGGCGAGCGTCCCCCGATCAGAGGTCACCATCCACGGCGGCGTCGACGATCAGGGTCCGGCCCCAGGACAGGCCGTCGGCGACGGCGGCCAACACCTCCGGGATGGTGGTCGCCGTGACGGCGTCAACGCCGAAGCCACGCGCCAGCCCGGCCAGATCGATCTCGGGGTCGACCAGGTCCATCGCCAGGTACTTCCCGGTGGCCGCCGAGTGGCCTCCCAACGCACGGGTACGCTGCTTGAGAATGCGATACGACCGGTTGTTGAGGACGACAGCCACGACGGGCACTCGCTCGTGCGCAGCCGTCCACAGGGCCTGGATGGTGTAGAGCAAGCCGCCGTCGCCCAGCAAGGCGACGACCGGCCGGTGCGGGAGGCCGAGCTTGATGCCGACCGCGGCCGGTAGGGCCCAACCAATCCCGCCGCCGCGCATCCCGTAGAAGCTCTGCGGGTCGTCACTGGGGATGAGAAGGCGGACGCCCTCATTGGAGGACAGCGCCTCCTCGACGACAACGACATCGCCGGGGAGCGACTGGCCCAGGGCGTGCAGCAGCGCCATCGGCTGGATGGGCTGGGTGCCAGCCAGGTCTGCGGCGCGCCTGCGGAGGGCATCGTGCCGGGCCGCAATGGCCGGCCTTACATCGTCGGGCGCCTGGAGCCCGGCGGCGCGCCGGACCGCCGCGACCTCGGCACCCAGCTCGGCCAGGACCGCACGGGGGTCGCCGAGGATGGCGGCGGCGGTGGGAAAGTTCTTGCCGAGCTGCCAGGGATCGGTATCGACATGCACGATCGGGAGGCCGGTCGGGACCGGCTCGGGTCCGCCGGCGAGCGAGAGGGTGAACAGGTCGGCACCAATCGATACCAGGAGGTCGTGGCCGGCAAGCACGGTGCTGATGGCCCCGCCCAGGCGGGGGATGGTCCCGGCAAAAAGCGGGTGGGACGTGGGAAACGACGCCGAGTTGGCCAGGTCTTCGGCGTAGACCGGCGCCCCGACCACTTCCGCGAAGCGGACGATCTGAGCGTGAGCGCCGTGGCGGGCGACCGCGTCACCAGCGAAGATAACCGGCGAACGCGCCATCCCGATGAGCCGCGCCGCCTGCTCCACGGCGGCCGGGTCGGGCCGGAGCCCGCTGCCGATCCGGGTCGGGGCGCCCAGGTCCAGCTCCGTGGAATCGGTCAGCACGTCCGACGGGATCGACAGGAAGACCGGCCCGCTCGGCGGCGCCAGCGCCACGGTGGCGGCCCGGTGGACCGCACGCGGCAGGTCGGCCAGGCGACGAACCTCGTATGACCACTTGACGAGCGGTCGGGCCATGGCCGTCAGATCGTCGGCCAGCAGCGGCTCGGAGAGGAGAACCGACTGATCCTGCTGGCCCGCCGTGACCAGAATCGGGGAGCCCGCCTTCTTGGCGTTAAACAGCATGCCAAGCGCGTTGCCGAGTCCCGGGGCGGCGTGGAGGTTGACAGCCACCAGCCGTCCCGTCGCCTGGGCGTATCCATCGGCAACGGCGAGGACGATCGACTCCTGCAGGCCGAGGACGTATCGGACCCGACCATCACTGCCCAGGGCGTCCATCAAGGGCAGCTCGGTCGAACCCGGATTCCCGACCATGAGGTCGACCCCTTCCTGCACGAGCAGCTCGACCAGCGCGGCGTTCCCCTGGATACCCATCGTCGCCTTCCGCTCAGTGGAGGTGGTTACGCCAGTCCGCGGGAACGCGGCCCGCGGGTCCCGGTACGGGCTGGTCCAGCGGGTGGTGCTGGGGCGGCGCTACCGCGGGCCCGTCGAAGAATTCCTCGGAGCGGTAGTCCCAGAACCAGCTCTCGCCTGGCTCGAAGCTCCGGATAACCGGGTGATCCGATGCTCGGGCATGACCGGTGGCGTGCTGGCTGGGAGAGTTGTCGCAGCACCCGATGTGGCCACATTGGGCGCAGCGTCGAAGGTGGAGCCACCAACCACCGCTTTCGAGGCACTCGACGCAACCGGTTCCGCTGGGGGGCACGTCCGGAACGATGGAGGAATCGGTCACCGGACGTCTACCCGGCCTCGAGGCGCCGGTGAGGGCGGTGTCGGTGGAGAGCTGGGTGGTTGAGCATGTTGACCTCCACAAATGCTGTGGGCCGCTGAGTCCGGGGCCCGGTCCCGGTGGTCGCGCCTGTACAGGTCCCTGGTCGCCCTGGGCCCGGAGCCCGCGACGGGCCTCGTCCTCCAGGGAGTTCGATTTTCCTCATCCGGGAAACGCCTGTTCCAGGCGGACCTGGATCAGCTTTTCGACCAGCTCTCGAGAGAGTGGCTGGTCGATCGGGAAGCGTAGGGCTCCGGACGATTTAGCGTATTCGCTCAGTTCGTCGCCCAACTCAGGAAACACCGAGCCGCTGTGGGGGAGGTAGCTGAGGTGGTTCTTGAACGCCGCGAATCCCGCGACCGTCTTGCCGCGCACCCTGAACGCCGGAGCACCATACGAGATGCCCTGTTCCGCGTCCGGGATGATGGCCAGGATGGTCCGGCGCAGGTCAACCAGGGTCGCTCGCTTCGGGTCCTCAAGCGAGCCCAGATAGCGATCCACCTCTTCTGCGGACACCTGTCGATTCTGGCCAACAACGCGATGGGGCGGCAAGGGCTCTTTCGCGCCCCCCACGGAGACATCATCAGGACCGTTCCCCACCGTCTCTGGGTGACTTTGACCATCTCCGGCGGTAGGCCGCAACGGGGCGGTCACTCCCGCCGGCTGGAGAGGTTCCCGATGATCTGGCCGATGAATACCGGCGGGTAGATATCAATCCCGGCCTGGTCGAGCAGGTCCCGCAGATCATCGGCACTTGGAACTGCCTCTCGAGCCGCTTCCTCGGACTCCACCTCCAGGGTGACCATGACCTCGTTGGAATCGTCGATCGATCTGAACACGGTCATGCCCCGCACCCCCGGAATCTGACGGTTGAGGCTGCGGCGCTCCCGCACGACGTTCGCCCAGCGGTCGTAGTCCGGTACGGAATGGATGATGGCGATTCGGTACGGCGTGCTCACGCCCACCTTCCGAGCGGCAACAAGGCTGGGCTGCACTGTAGTCGCCGTTCACCCCGGTCCGCCTCGTGCGATGCTCTGGAGGTGGAAGCGCCCTTCAGCCTGGTGACCCTGGGCGTAACCAAAATCGCCCACAACCCCGGATGGATCATCAACCCGGACGGGTCAATCACCAGCTGACCCGCATGCTAGGCCTCACTGTGATGCCAGAACCGGGCTCAGGCCGTTCCGTTGTGGTCCGCCCCGGCCAGCCCGCGCCCCGGGCATGGGACGGACGCGAGCGGCTCCGGGTGGTGAAGGTGGAGGCTGCTACCGCTGACGCGGCTGGAGAGGCGTGGCGGGAGCGAAGATCGCTGATCATCGAACTGGCCCCTGGACTCGGGCTCGATGACCCGGTTGTACCGCCGGCCGAGTCGATCGCCGGGCGGCAGCCGTGGGAATGGTACGTCGACCTCGATCTGGTTGGTGAGCGGCTGCACCACGCCGTATGGGCCAACTCGGTCGACGCCCGCAACGGCCCGCCCCGATACCAATGGGCTGAGCAGGCGGTGGCATTGGGGGCGCACCGTGATCCGTCGGGCCAGGCGGATGTTGTGCTCCCTGGCGGCCAACTGGCGATCTGCGACGGCGGCCCTCTCGACGCCTCCCTGGCGGCCCGACTGGGAGTTCCCACCCTTCATCGCATCGGGCTGGAGCACCGTTCGCTGACCCCGCTCGGGAGTCCCGATCCGGCCGGCGTGCCGCTGGCGCCGGACCAGCTCGCCGCGGTCGGCGATCCCCGCGGTGCGGCGAGAGTGATCGCGCCGGCCGGGTCGGGCAAGACGAGGGTTCTCACCGAGCGGGCTCGTCTCCTGCAGGCGGGGTGGGGTGTACCCGCCGAAGCGATGGCTCTGGTGGCCTACAACGTCCGGGCGGCCAACGAGATGCGGACCCGGCTCCAGGAGCTGCCGTCGCTGCGGATCCGAACGCTCAACGCCCTGTCGCTGCGGCTGTGCGGCCGGCACACCACCATCGAAGAGCCGGAGGTGCGGCGTCTGTTGGCGGGCCTGGTCGATTTTCCCCGGCGGGCCGAGACGGACCCGGCGGCACCCTGGATCGAAGCCCTGACACGGGTCAGGCTGGGCCTCGCCAATCCCGACGCGGTTGAAGAGGAGGTCGGCGACGTCTCCGACCTCGCACGCGTGGCGCGTGACTACCGGGAGCAACTGCGAGCCCGCGACGTTGCCGATTTTGACGAACAGGTGACCGCCGCCATCGAACGCCTTCTCGCCGACCCGGACTTCCGCCGTCGCAGCCAGCGTTTCGCCCGGGTCCTGCTGATCGACGAGTTCCAGGACCTCACCCCTGCGCACATGCTCCTGATCCGCCTGCTGGCCGGACCGGCTGGTGCCGTGTTCGCGGTTGGCGACGACGACCAGACCATCTACGGGTATGCCGGCGCCACCCCGAGGTGGCTGGTCGACTTCGATCGCTGGTTCCCGGGCGCGCCTGACCACCGCCTCGAGGTCAATTACCGCTGCCCGGCTTCGGTGGTCACAGCAGCGAGCAACCTCCTCAGTCACAACTCGCTGCGGGTGCCGAAGACGATCCGAGCCTCCAGGGCAGACGGAGATACCGCTCTCACCGTCCGTGCCGGCGGCGATCGGCCGGCCGCCACGGCGGTCGCAAGAGTGGCCGACTTGCTGGGCGCCGGCGCCGCGCCCGCCGACATCGCCGTGCTGTCACGCGTTAACGCTTCCCTGGTCCCGGTCCATGTCATCCTCCGGCATTCGCACGTGCCGGTCAACCGGGCGATTGACAATCGGTTCATGCAGCGAGGCGGGGTGCGGGCGGCCCTGGCCTGGCTGTCAATCGCGGCGGCACCAGCCGATGGGGTGCCCGGATCCTTGCTCCGCGAGGCAGCCCGTAGACCCAAACGAGGCATGAGCCAGTCATTGCTGGACCTGGTGGCGAAACGCCGCTCCCTCGCCGCACTGTCGAACCTGGCCGATTGGCTCGACAGCAAAGGCAGCCGGCGAGAGGCCGACAAGGTGCGCGATTTCGAGGCCGATATCGGCACCGTGCGTCGGGCCGGCGGGCGCGCCGGCGCCACCACCGCCTCGGTCCTGGCCGTGGTGCGATCGCGGATCGGCGACGGCGGACTGGACGCCAGCGCCGAGGCGCTGGACCGCTGGAGTCACGGAGCCATTGCCGCCCATGCCGACGACCTGGCCGCCATGAGCGAGCTGGCTGAACTCGAGCCCGACCCGGCCCGCTTCGGCGGGTGGCTGGCCGAACATCTGAGCACGCCGGCAGATGCCTCGGGTGTGACCCTGGCGTCGATACACGCGGTCAAGGGGCGGGAGTGGCCACACGTCGTCGTCCATCACGCCACGGAGGGGCTGTTGCCGCACCGGCTGGCCTGGGACGTCGAGGAAGAACGCCGGGTCTGCCACGTGGGGATGACACGGTGCGTGCAGAGCGTGACCGTCGTAACCGGCAACCCGGCCTCCCCCTTCGTGGCCGAGATGGACGAGAAGGCCGAGCCAGACGCCACCGCGGGCGTCACCGGGGGGCCGGCGCCCGCCCGGCGCGGCACCTCCGCTCCGGGTGCAGAGCCTCGCCTCAAACGTCCGGGATCGGCGACCGGGTGGGGGACGGTTGGGGGCGGGCGACAGAGCCCGGCGGCAGCCGTCAACGAGACCATTCCCGCCGCTATCGGACTGCGCTTCGGCCGGCGTGGGCACGACTACGAAATCATCGCCGTGGAGGGCAATGCGGTACGGGCGGTCGTTTCCGGTGGCCGCGCCATCATCACCGTGATGTTCGGGTCGACCGTGACTACCGAGGATGGCCGCATAGTGCTCGGCCATCCCGCCTGCAACCAGGCCGCGACCCGATTGAAGGCGTGGCGGTCCGAACGGGCCCGGTCCTCGGGTAAACCGGCCTACACGGTATTCGACGACCGGACCTTGAGAGCCCTGGCCGCGGCTCTCCCCACCAACGAATCGGGTCTGGCGGCGATACCCGGCATCGGGCCGGTAAAGCTGGACACGTACGGCCCCGAGCTGACCGCCATGTTCGACGAGTTGCGAGCCGAAAACGCCGAATCCGGAACCGGCTAGCACTTCCCCGCCACCTTTCGCTCTGGCTGGCACTGCGGCCAGCTGAAGGTCCGCCCGGTGGCAACACCGACGCGGCAGGTCCTGGCGGCCGACCATCAGCCCGATAACGGACATTACGGCTATCACGTGGGAAAAGCGCAGTACGGGCGCTCTACCGGCGCCCTACCTCCGACGCCGAGGATGCTCGCATGGTGGATGTCAGCACCGCCCGCACCCGACCGGCGCTACTGTTCGCCGTTGAAGGGGTAGATCAATGACCACAGCGGTGCAGGAAGAGACTTCGGTCACCTGGGTCCGCCAGCGGAACCGATGGGCGCGGACCACCCCGGGTTGGCTGATGGTCACTACCGGCGTCCTGGTCCTAGTGGCCATCGTGACCGGGGCGGTGGCCGGTCTCACTGTCCTCTCCAGGTCCCATGCACTCAGCGCGGCCCAGGCGACCACCGAACCGTTGGTCGTCGACGCCCAAACGGTCGTCGTCACCCTGTCCGACGCCAACACCACCGTGGCCGGAGGCTTTCTCTCCGGTCCGGTGCTGCCGACCGCGGCGCAGTCCCGATTCAACCACGACCTGGCCCAGGAGTCCACGTCCCTTACCGCGGCGGCGCAGCGAGCTGGCACCAGCCCGCAAATCACCGGCTACCTGCAGGCGCTCGACACCGACGTGCCGGTGTACACGGGGATCGTCGCCACCGCCGAAGCCGACAACCGCCAGGGCCAGCCCGTCGCCGCCGCCTATCTGGCCGAGGCCAACCACTTCATGGACAGCCGAGATCCTTCCTGCCGCCTCCTCGTTCTACGCCGCCGAGCAGGCCCGGCTATCCCACGACAGCAACCGGGCCACCAGCTCCATTCCCGATTGTCGTGGTCATCGTGTTGCTGGTCGTGCTGCTGATCACGCTGGTCTACCTGCAAGTCGGCCTCGCCCGCCGCTTTCGGCGCCTGCTCAACCTCGGATGCGCTGTCGCCACGCTCGCGGTCCTGACGTTCACCGGCTGGCTGATCGTGGCCCTGCCGCCGAGGGGGCGGCTGTCTCGCGCCGCCGAGCGGCACGGTACCGATCCACTCCGGGTGTTCACCCAAGCGCGTATCCTCGCCAGTCAGGCCCGGGCCGACGACGAGTTGACGCTGGTCACCCGGGATGCCGATCCCTCCTATCAGCAGGACTATTCCGTACGTCGCGGCCGGCTGAGCAACCTGATCGCCCAGCCTCAACCCGGGTGGACGGCCCCCGAGGCGGGCGCCGACGGCTCCGCTGTCGCCGTCTGGGAGATCTATGGCCAGGCCCATCAAACCGTGCGTGGCGACGACCAGGCGGGAGCCCGGTGACGCCATAACCTTCGACGAAACGGGATCGTCAGCGGACGCGGCGGAGGTGGATACCACGCTGGGGAGTGGCGTGCAGTCCGCCGTTTCCTCGTTCGGCAGCTCGGCGCGAGGCCGCCCAGTTCGACCTGTCCGGCCTCAGATGGGCGGCGATCATCCTGATGGCCCTCATCGTCATCGGCGTCGCTGGCTGGCACCCGTCCCCGCCTCCGGGAGTACCGGTGACACGGCGGCTGTTCCTGCCTTATCGCTCTGGTCCTCCTGGCCGCGGCGTGCGGGGCCCGGCCGCGTCCTCACCGGCATCCCCACCGCCGCCGCCACCCCGGAGGTGATCCCCGCGCGGGGCCCCGCCGATATCAGACACCCCCGGCAGCTCGAGCGCCGATCAGAGCTGCAACGGGGGAAACCCGACGGCCAGCCTCGCCCCCCAGGGAGCGCTTCCCGCACCAGGCCACATGCCGGCCGGGCTCCTACATGGCCACGATCTTCCACCACGGCCAACTGGTCGCCGGCGTGGATCAGAACACCCTGCTGTGGGGCTACCGCAACCCACCGGCCAGTTGGCCGGATTCGACATCGACATGGTTAATCAGGTCGCGCAGGCCATCTTCGGCCCCTCATGGCCGCAACACATCCAGTACGTCATCGTGCCGAACGCCGACCGCATCCCGCGCGGTCGTCCAAGGGCAGGTCGACATCCTGGCCGAGACCATGACCATCACCTGCGCTCGTCAATACCCAAGCCGGTCCCAAGCCTACCCCACCGCGTGCTGTGTCGATTTTTCGACCGAGTACTACGACGCCGCCCAGCGCATCCTGGTACCGAAAGGGTCCCCGATCCGACTCGATCGCCGGATCTCGCCGGCAAGCGGGTCTGCGCCGCCAAGGTTCCACCTCCCTGGTTAACCTCACCAACCGCGCCGGCCGGCCAAGCAGGTAGCCGTGGTCAACCAGACCGACTGCCTCGTCATGCTCCAGCAGGGTCAGGTCGATGCCATCAGCACCGACGACACCATCCTCGAAGGCCTGACCGCCCAGGACCCGAACCTGCAGCTTGCTCAGCGTCCAGCCTCTCGAACGAGCCCTACGGCATGGCTATCAACAAGCACTACCCCGATTCACCCGCTTCGTCAACGCGGTGCTGGCCAAGGAGCAGACCGACCACCAGTGGACCGCGATCTGGACCGCCATCCTTGGCCCGGTGCTTCACACGCCGCCCCGCCGCCCCCCACGACGGAATACCGGGGCTGAGGAGGCACCGGTGCCCTTATCGCGGACGGACGTGGACACCGTCCTCGAGCGAGCCCAGGCGCAGTGGCCGAGCTGGGCGGCCGCCTCTTCGAACTCGACGCCGAGCTGTGAGCGCTGGCGCCTCAAGGGCGGAATGCTGCAAGGCACCAGTGCCGCGCCGTGGCAGGGCGCCCAGGACCAGATCGCCGTTCTGTGGGCGTGGTACCAGGCGCTCGTCACAGGCGTTCGCTTCGATCGCGGCCCGGCGCCGTCCCCGGGCCTCGACCGCCCGGAGCTCGACGCCCTCGTGGTCGGAGCTCACCAATCCCGCGGTCGACCTCCCGGCCGAGTCGCTCGAGCTGGCCCGGCGCTGCCTGCCGGACGAGGCCGCCGCGGCTCTCCACCTGGGCGATCGAACCGCTCTTCGGGTTCATTTCCAAGGTCGTGGAATAGCCGCCACGAGACCATCGCCTCGATGGTGGCCATGCGTGACATGGCGTGCCGAAGCTGGACGAGATCGAGGCGTCCCTGGCCCACTCGGAGGCCGTCGGCTCGGGCCGCCGGGTGCGCCTGCCCCAACCAGGCGCGGCTCCGATCAAGAACAGGCTGGACGGTCTCCGAGCGACAGCTGGCCACTGACCCGCTCGCGGTACCGCTCTACGCGCGTGGCGGCGCTGGCCGACGTCTGCGGCCCGGGCTGCACAGTCAGGTCGAGGACGGCGATCGCCGAGCTGTCGGGGGTCGACGGGGCCCTCGACAGCATCGACGTCGACCTCCACGCCGGCGTCGAGAACCTGAACCAGGCCCGCCAGGACCTGGCGAGGTGGACGATCAAGATCGCCCGGCCCCGCGACCCCACCCACCTATGACGGACGCCGATGACCGTGGCCAACCAGCTGGCCGAGCTGGGAGCCCAGCCTCGAGCGAGGCCCGTCACCAGGCCTCGCGCGGCGACCGAACGAGCGCCCTGCGGCTGGCCGGCGCCCTCGGCCCGCGAGCCGCGACCTCCGGGCCACAGCCGAGGCCATGGCCAGCTCAGCGGGCGCCCCGCTGGCCCAGCGCCGGGAGTTGCGGGGACGGCTCGATGCCTACCGGGCCAAAGCGCACGGCCTGGGCCGGGCCGAGGACCCCCGCCTGTCACGAGCTCTACCGCCGGCGCCCAGGAGCCCTCTATCACGGCCCCCTGCGACCTCGACGAAGCCGAACTACGCCTGGCCGCGTACCAGACGCCGTCCTGCGGTGGCGGCCCGCCACCGGAACGGACGGCCCGACAGGCGATGAGGTGCGATGTGCCCGCCCCGGGTGTCACCGGGACCATCGACGCCGACGGCTACTGCGACATCTGCGGCGCACAAGTCGCGCCGCCCCGCCGGGCCACCGCAGGACGCCCCTGGTGCGACGGCCGTCACGCAGGCACCCTCGACGACGGCGCGCGGCGGGACCGTCGGCCGTCCCACCGGCCCGGAGATCCGTCGGCCGCACCACCGGCGCCTCAGAACCCGTCGTCGCCAGCACCGGCGCCTCCGCCTCCGGCTCCGCGGCCCCGTCTCGACCCGGGACCACCCGGCGAACGATCTCCACGTCCGCCGGCCGCGACCGGCACTCGGCGCGGCACCCGGTCGACCGGTGAGGCCCGTCCAGCCGGGGCAACCTGGGCGCCGGTCTGGTCGACGTGCCGCCGGTCGAGTACCGCGACCCGGCAGTCGGTTCTCATGCCCGATCCGCACGTCTCGGAATCGAAGCGCTACTGCGCCCACTGCGACGCACCGGTCGGTCGCAGCCGGGACGGGCGACCGGGGCGAGCCGAGGGCTTCTGCCGCATCGTGCGGGGCGCCGTTACTCTTCACACCCAAGACTGACGCGCGGGCGACCTGGTGGCAGGCCAGTACCAGGTCGCCGGTTGCCTGGCCCATGGCGGGCTGGGCTGGGTCTATCTGGCCCGGGACCGCAACGTCGACGACCGCTGGGTGGTGCTCAAGGGCCTGCTCGACACCGGCGACGCCTCCGCCATGGCCGCCGCCATCGTCGAACGGCGCTTCCTCGCCGAGGTCGAACATCCCAACATCGTGCGGATCTACAACTTCGTGCAGCACCGGGGTGACGGCTACATCGTCATGGAGTATGTGGGCGGCAAGTCGCTGAAGGAGCTGCGGCGCGACGCGTCGGCGCCTCCGGCTCCGATGCCCGTCGCCCAGGGCATCGCCTACATGCTCGAGGCCCTGCCGGCGCTGGCCTATCTGCACGGGCGCGGTCTTCTCTACTGCGACTTCAAGCCAGACAACATCATCCAGACCGAAGAACAGGTCAAGATCATCGACCTCGGCGGGGTGCGCGGGCTCGCCGACGAGTCCAGCGACCTGTACGGAACCGTCGGATATCAAGCCCCCGAGGTAGCCGAAAACGGGCCCTTCCATCACGTCCGACCTCTACACCGTGGCCCGCACCCTCGCCGTGCTGGTCTTCGACTTCCGCGGCTTTCAGGACGCCCGTCGCTACCGCGATTCGCTCCCGCCCAGCTCGGAGGTGGAGGTGTTCTGGCGCTACCCGGGGCTGTACCGATTCCTCGTGAAGGGCACCCACCCCGATCCGGCCCGGCCGCTTCCAGTCGGCCGGCGACATGGCCGAGCAGCTCGCTGGGCGTGCTGCGCCAGGTAGTGGCACACGACGGCGGAGAGCCCGATCCGGCCCCGAGCCGGCTGTTCACTCCCGAACTGGCGGTGGACACCGAACGCCCCTCCTGGCGGAACCTGCCGATCCCGGTCGTTGATCGGGATGACCCGTCGGCCGGCATCCTGGCCAGCCTGGCCGCCGCCCCACCGGCCCACCTGCTGGCGGCCCTCGACGGCGCCACACCCAGCCCCGATGTGAGCTTCCAGCGAGCCCGGGCCTATCTTGAGCTCGGGGATTGGCAGAAAGCCGCCGACGCCGTCGATCGCCCAGACGACCGTGGGCCGGCGAGGATTGGCGGGTGTGGTGGTGGGAGGGCGTCCTGGACCTCGTCAACGGCGATTCGGCCGAAGCGTGCCTGGCCTTCGACAAGGTGGCGGCCGAGCTGCCCGGCGAGCTGGCCCCCCTGCTGGCGCTGTCGACCGCCGAAGAGATCATCGGCGATGACGCCTCGGCGGCTGCCTCGCTACGACCTGGTGTCGGCGACCGATCCCGGCTTTGCCAGCGCCGCCCTCGGCCTGGCCCGGACCCGGCGGAAGCCGTGAGCGATCGCCGGGGCGCCGGCGGCCCTCCGGCGGGTCCCAGCAAGTCCAGCACCTATCAGGTCGCCCAGGCGAAGCTGTGCAGGATCCTCTGCGAAGAGCGGTGCGGCGGGTGCCCCCAACGGTCGACGACCTGATATCCGCCTCGGCCGCCCTCGACCACATCAGCGGCGACTCCGGCTCTCGTGCCGTCTTGACCCGCGAGATCCTGGCCGGCCGGACTGGCACTCGTCGAGCGCGACCCGACCGTGAGGGCAGGAGTCGAGTTGGCCGGAGTGCCCTTCGATGAGCAGTCGCTGCGGCTCGGGACTCGAACGTGTGTGCCGGGCGCTGGCCAAACTGTCGTCGATCGACAGCCCAGCGGTTCGCTCTCGTCGACCAGGCCAACGCTTTCCGCCCAAAGACACTGCTGTGACGTGCGCGCAGCTGCGGCGAGCCGGCCGCGAGCACTGGACCGGTTCTGCGAGTCCTGCGGTTCACCCCTCAGGTCTGACAGCGTCCGGCTGGATCATCTGGAGACGGACCTCGGGCTGGTGGCGGCGGTTACCGATCGGGGCCTCAAGCGCAGCCAGAATCAGGACTATTACGCCATCGAAGCCCTCGAGGCCGGCCTTCTGGCCGTGGTCTGTGACGGCGTGGCCAGCACCAACAACGCCGGCGCCGCCGCCGCGGCCGCTGCCCAGGCGGCCCTGGACGAATGACGGCTGACGCTCTCGGCGACAACTGACTGGCCGGCGCTCGCCCATGAAGCGGTGAACGCGGCCCAGGAGCCGTGCGCCCATCCGGGCTCATCCGCGACGGCAGACGCTTCGACCACGCTCACGCTGGCCCTGGTGCGATACGGCGAGATAGTGGTGGCCAATGTCGGGCGACAGCCGGGCCTACTGGGTTGGCGACGACGGCCGGACCGTTCTGCTCAGCATCGACGATTCCTGGGAGCGCTTGGCGACCTCGTCCGGGCTGGCCGGAATCCGTGGCCCGAGATCCCAACCGGGTGCACGAGATCACGGCGTGGTTGGGACCGGACACCGAACTGATCGACCCCCACGTGGTGCGCCACCAACCCGGGGGGGCGGCCTGCTGGTGCTCTGTTCGGACGGCCTCTGGAACTACGCCGAATCGCCCGACTCGCTGGGCGAGCTGGTGGGCCAGATCCACGGATCGGCGCCCGGCGGCGTAGCCCGCCACCTGGTACGAAGGCCATCGAGGCCGGGGGGCGGACAACGTGACTGTCGCGGTGCTGGCCCACCGTTTCCGGCCCGACCCTGAGAAAGCCAGCGCAGACCCGGAGAAAGAGGGGGCGTTAACGATGAGCAAGTTTGATTTGCAGTGCTACCGCAATCAGTACCTCGCCGAGGGGCAACAAGAGGTCGACGCCATCATCACGGTGACGGCGGGTGGCACTTCGGTCCGGCGTCTCCAGGCCATGGCTCCGGGGGCCCCCACTGTCCGAGGTGATCATCGTCGACTGCTCCGGGTCGATGGAGGGGGTCAAGATCCGCGAGGCCCGGCGGGCCACCGCGGCCGCCATTGCGTGCATCCGGGACGGAGCCCGGTTCGCGGTCATCGAAGGCGATCACGCCGCCCGCTCGCTCTACCCGTCGGGAGGGCTAGCCGTATCGAGCCAGACGTCGCGGGATGAAGCGGCCCAGGCGGTCCGGCACCTGCACGCCTCTGGTGGCACAGCCATCGGACGTTGGATCGACGCAGCCAGCAACCTCCTGGCGGGCGAGACCGGGGTGCGCCACGCCATCCTGCTTACTGACGGCCGCGACGAATCGGAAACCCCGCCCGAACCTCGACGCGGCCCTGGCCCGGGCGGCCGGACAGTTCCAGTGCGACTGCCGAGGTGTGGGCTCCGACTGGGAGGTGGCCGAGCTGCGCCGGATCTCCACCGCCCTGCTTGGCACGGTCGACATCGTGGCCGACCCTAGCCACCTTGCCGGCGACTTCGAGATGATGATGCGGGAGGCAATGGGTAAATCCCTGGCCGATGTAGTGCTTCGGGTCTGGACACCACAGGGCGCCGACATTCAATTCTTGAAGCAGGTCGCCCCCGAGATCGTGGACCTCACACCATCACGCCAGCCGATCAGCGAGTTGGCCGGGGAGTACCCCACCGGTGCCTGGGGCAACGAATGGCGCGATTATCACCTGTCGATCCGGGTCAAGCCCGGCGTGGTCGGAGATGAGGTACTGGCCGGGCGTGTTTCGGTGGTGGTAGCCGGGGAGGTGGTCGGACAGGCCCTGATCCAGGCGGTCTGGACCGACGATGCCGCCCTGTCGACGCGGATCAACCGTCAGGTCGCCCACTACACGGGGCAACAGGAGTTGGCCGAAGCCATCCAGGAAGGTCTCGAAGCCCGGAAGAACGGCGACCCGGATACCGCAGTTGTGAAACTGGGCCGAGCGGTGCAACTCGCCGATGAGTCGAACAATCAAGAGATGGCCGAGCTGCTCGCCCGGGTCGTGGACGTCGATGACGCAGCCACCGGACGGGTGCGGCTGAAAGGCCGGGTTCAGGCCGAGGATGAGATGACTCTCGACACCCGCAGCACGAAGACCGCTCGTGTGCGACGGTGATGCCAGGCTGCCCCGTCTGTGGTGCGGCCGCACCCGAAGGAGGGCAATTCTGCGAGCGGTGCGGAAGCGATCTGCGCTATGCAGTCCCGCCGGGTCCGGGGGTGGAGCCGGCCTGGAAGGTGACAGCAACTGCTGACCTCAGCTACTTCCAACAAATGGAAGCAGACGGGGTGGAGTTTCCCGTCGCTGTCTCCGACCGGTGCTTCAACCTGGAGAACGACCAGGCCACTATCGGGAGGCGCAGCGCCCAGCCGCGGCGTCTACCCCGACATCGACCTGTCGGAGCCTCCGACCGACACCGGGGTCTCCCACCTCCACGCCGTCCTGGTCGCGACGCTGACGGCAACTGGGCCCTGGTCGACACATGGATCCACGAACGGGACCTTCCTCAACGATGGCCTAGATCCGATCCCGACCGGCCAGCTGATCCCGGTTGGCGACGGTGATCGCATCCACATGGGGGCCTGGACCACTTTGACCATGCACTGTAAGGGGATCCCAGCCGAAAGGTCGGGGCCAACCCCCTTAGGCGCCCGCCGAATTACGCTGCGGCCGATGTTCGTCGGGCTGCTTGGACCGCTCGTATGGATAGGTGACGACGGCATCGAGGTAAGGATCCCGGCCCGGAAGGAACGCGCCGTGCTGGCATTCCTCGCCCTTCGGGCCGGCTCGGTGGTCTCGACGAGGCCAGCTGGAGGCAGTCCTGTGGGGTGACCGACCGCCCCGGACAGCCCGGGAAACCCTCAAGACCTATATCTCCCACCTCCGGCGGCAGGTGGCCGCCGACCAGATCGAGACGGCCCCAGGGGATACCGGCTGACGGTCTCGCCCCAGAACATCGATGTCACTCGTTTCGAGCAGCTGCTGCAATCCGGGATCGAAGCGCTGGACGCCCAGGATCTGCGCCGGCGCGGCTGACTTCACCACCGCGGCCCTTTCCTTGTGGAGGGGCGAGCCACTGCCGGACCTGGCCGATCATCCCATCGGGATGGCCGAGGCGGCCCGGCTGTGGGATTGGCGGCGGGCGGGCCAGGAACGCAACTTCGCGGCCCGGCTGGAACTTGGCCGGCACGCCGAGCTGGTTGGGGATGTGGAGACCGCGATCGCCGCTGAAACCACTCCGGGAGCGGCTCTGGCAGCAGCTCATGCTGGCCCTCTACCGGTCCGGCCGCCAGGCCGACGCCTTGCGCGCCTACCAGCGGCTGCGGATCATGCTGAACGAGGAGCTCGGGATCGAGCCCAACGACGAGATCAAAGCCCTCGAATCCGCCATCCTCAACCACGACTCCGACGTCAACCTGGCCCCGGCCCGCATCACACCCCCGCCCGCGCCCCCCGGTCAGGCCTTTCCCCGGGGCAACGTCACGTTCCTCTTTACCGACGTGGAGGGGTCCACCCGCCTCGTCCGGCGGCTCGAATCGGCTTACGAAGCGGTCCTGGACCTGCACCGGCGCATCCTCAGGTCAGTCATCGCTGCCTTCGGCGGGTCCGAGGTGAGCACCGAGGGCGATGGCCTGTTCGCGGTCTTCGCCGACGCCGGTCTGGCCATCGGGCCTGCCTGGACGCCCAGCGGGCCTTGACTGCCCAGGACTGGCCGGACGGCGTCGAGATCCGGGTTCGCATGGGTCTCAATACCGGCATCGCCCGTCCCAACGACGAGGGCGACTACCACGCCGTGGCTGTCCACCAAGCGGCACGCATCTCTGCCGCCGCTCACGGGGTCAGGTGCTCATGTCGGCTGACACCGCCCGCATGGTCCGGCATTTCCTCCCCACGGACGCCACCCTGGTGGACCGGGGCGCCTTCATGCTGCATGGATTCGACGAGCCCGAGCGGATCTACCAGCTGACCCATCCCGCCCTTCGTTCCGTGTTTCCGCCCCTGAGGGCTTCACCCGCCCAGTCGCATAATCTGCCCGACCTGCGCCTGTCGTTTGTGGGTCGGACAGCCGACCTCGACGCCATCGAGCAGATGCTCGAAAGGCCCGTCTGGTCACCCTGGCCGGGCCGGGCGGCGCCGGTAAAACCCGGCTGGCGGTTGAGCTTGGCGCCCGACTGGCCGAGCGATTCGAGGGCGGGGTCCATCTGTGCGACCTGTCCCCGCAAAGCGACCCGACGCGAATCCCGGCCGCCGTGGCCGAAGCTCTCGGGGTGCGGGACAGCGCCAGGGCGCAACGCCCTCCGCGAGGTTGCCGCGGTGCTGGGCGATCGGGAGTCCCTGTTGCTCCTCGACAGCTGCGAGCACCTGGTCGACAGGGTCGCCGACAGTCGTCGACAGCCTGCTGTCCGACGCACCCCATCTCCACATACTGGCCACCAGTCGCGAGCCGCTGGGGTCACCGGCGAGCACCTGTGGCGGCTCGGACCACTCGACGTTCCCGATGTCGACTACCTGCAACAGGTCCGGCAGAGCGATGCAGTCATGCTTTTCGAGGGACGAGCCCGTCTGGGTCAGCCAAGCTTCACCGTGTCCGAAGGGAATGCGGCGGCAGTCGCCGACATTTGCCGCCAGCTCGAAGGCTTACCCCTGGCCATCGAGCTGGTCGCGGCCCAGGTAGCCTCCCTGCCACCATCTGCGATCGCCGAGGCCCTGCGCGAGCGCCCGCGAATCATGGAGGCGTCCCCTCGACCGGCGAGTCGATCGCCATCGGAATCTCGAGGCGACCGTCGAGTGGAGTTACCGCCTGCTCGACGACGATACCCGTCACCTGCTCCGCCTCCTGTCGGTCTTCGCCAACGGGTTCACGGTCGAGGCCGCCCGGCCGTGGCCGAATCCGAGGACACCCTGGTCACCCTGACGAAGCTGGTGAACAAGTCGCTGGTCGTCTGGGACCCTGACGCTTCTCGGTACCGGGTCCTGGAATCCATCCGGACCTTCGCCCGGGCCCGGCTCGAGGAAGCGGGGGAAGCCGACACGGCCGGCGCCTTGCACCTGGCGTGGTGTGCCAGCCTGGCGGACGACCTGAAGTCGCACTCGCGAGCGGCCCGAAGCACGAGGCGTACGATGTCTTCGACCGGGAGCTCGACAACTTCCGGGTGGCCCTGGACTGGGCCGCAAAGCACATCTCGGCTGAGCCAACCAGCCTGGCCGGCGTCGTGGAGGCGGACGCCGAGGGCCGCGCCTGGGCGGGATTGGTGGATAGTGGCTATCCCGGACCGCGATTACTACGAGCAGGTGGAGAGCGATGACGGGCTCGCCTTCCCGCTGGTGCCGATTCCCCGGCGCTTTCGGCTCGGAGCCGATCGGGTGACGATCGGAAGGCGGAGCGTGCAGCGAGGCATCAGCCCTGACATCGACCTTTCTGCACCTCCCACCGATACGGGCATCTCCCACGACCACGCCATCCTGAATCGCCGACCCGACGGCATCTGGACGGTCATCGATCCGGGTTCCACCAACCGGACGTACCTCAACGACAGCAGCGAACCCCTCCCCTTCCACCAAGCCGTCCCGGTGAGTGAGCGCGACCGTATCCACATAGGGGCCTGGACCACGCTCAGCCTCGAGCGCACCTGACCCTGCCGGTCCCAACTTTCACAGCCGTTGGCGCCGGTGTCGCTGTGTCAGGCGGCATCGGGACCGACCGTGGTCTGTCTGGTCCCGGCTCTCCTTCGCGCCTCCCGCGCCTCTCTCGCCTCTCACACCTCTCCCGCCTCTCTGGGCCGCCAGGCCCATACCGGCAAACCTGTGGGAAACCTGTGAGTGCCCATGACGGCGAACGAGAGCCCACTACGGTGTCGAATTTGCGGTCGGCGTGTCCAGGTCCTGGCTCTCCAGGGGGGAGGAGAACCACGGCGGCTCACCGGGCACGCCGACCGCCTCCGGCGCACGGGGGCGGCGGGCACCCCCAATGCCGGCTGAGAAAAAGTCTACCCCAAATTCGGCGGGGCTAGTTACCGCCGCTAACTATGAGCCGGACGCACGGGCTACGGCGGCAGCCATGCGGGCGGTGGCCTGGTCGAGGATGTCAACGCTGGTGGCGAAGTTCAGGCGGACGTAGCCGCCGCCCGGGCTGCCAAACCGCAAGCCGGGCTCGAGCGCGACCCGGCCTTGGGTCAGGAACAGGTCGCAGGCCTCGTCGCCAGGGCCCAGGGCGGCGCAGTCAAGCCAGGCGAGGAAGGTCGCCTCGGGTGGATGCCAGGCCACCAGCGGGAGGCGCTGGCCCAGCAGTCCGGCCAGAAGGCGGCGCCGGTCGTCAAGAGTGGAAAGCAGTTCGTCGAGCCACGGCCCCCCCGCGGTAAACGCGGCGATAGTGGCAATGACGCCGAAATGCCCGATGCGCCACCGGCTGTCAGGAGGCAGCCGCCCGGCCGCCCCGGCCAGAGCGGGCCCGGCAGTGACGACCGCCGCGGATTTCAGGCCGGCCAGGTTCCAGGCCTTGCTGGCCGACAGCACGCTCACGGCCACCTCGGCCCCACCCGGGACGCGCAGCACGGGGGTAAAGGTGGCGCCAGAAAGCACCAGCGGGCCATGGATCTCATCGCTGATGATGGTGACCGCGTGCCTGCGGGCCAGGCCCACCAGCTCGGCCAGCTCGTCGGGGCTGTGCACCCGGCCGACCGGGTTGTGGGGATTGCAGAGCACATACGCGGCGGGGTGACCAGCAAACGCCGCCTCCAAACCGGGGAGGTCCAGACGCCACCCCGCCTCATCCCGGGCGAGCGGCACTTCCACCAGCCGGGCTCCGGCTTCGCGCACCCAGTCGAAGAACGGGGGATACACCGGCGGGCTGATCACCACCGCATCTCCGGGCCGGGTCAGGACCCGAAGCAGCTCGACAACCCCCACCCCGACGTCCGTCACTGCGGTCACCGACAACGGATCCAGGTCCCAGCCCCACCGGGTGCCGGCAAAGGTCGACAGAGCCCGGCCCAGGTCCGGCGTCGCCATGGCGTAACCGGTGTCGGACCGATCGACCGCCTCGCGCAGGGCTGCTGCTATCGGTTCGGCCAGGGCAAAATCCATCTCGGCCACCGTGAGCGGTAGCACCTCGGCCGGGTGCGTTCGCCACTTGGCGCTGCGCCGCAGGCGCAGCGTGTCGAGCGAGTCCACCGCCAACGCGAACCGGAAATCTGCATCCTCCACGGGCGAAGTATTCCCCACGGGCGCAAGACCGCGGCGCCAACCGATCACCCGCCGGCGGCCTGGCCGCCGTCGATGTGCAGAACCTGCCCGGTCACGAAGCTGGCCCGCTCGAGATACAGGATCCCGTCGACCACATCACTGACCTCACCGAGACGGCCGAGGGGATGAAGAGCCGCCATGCCCGCGTAGGAGGCCGGGTCATGCGCAGCCGTTTTGATGACGCCGAGGGCGACGGCGTTGACACGTACCTGGCGGGCCGCGTACTCGATAGCCAGCGAGCGAGTCACTGCGGCCAGCCCACCCTTGGTGAGGGCCGCCAGCGCCGCGGGCCGGTTGCCGTCGGGGTGATCGACCAGGCTGGTGCTGACGTTGACGACGTGGCCGACCCCCTGTTCGACCATTTGCCGAATGGCGAGCTGGGTGATGTGGAAGAACCCGGCCAGGTTCACGGCGGTGATCGCGCCCAGGTCATCGAGGGTGTAGTCCGTGAAGGGCTTACCGATGAAAATCCCGGCGTTGTTGATCAGGCTGTCGATGCGTCCGAACCGGGCCCGCGCCTGCTCCACCACCCGCTGGGCGGTGTCGGCCGCGGCAATGTCACCCGGCACGGTCAGGTAGTCGGGGGCGTCGGAGGAGTCGATGGAGCGGGCCGTGCCCACGACGGCGTATCCCGAACGCCGAAACCCGTCCACCAGCCCGGCCCCGATGCCCTGCGACGCGCCGGTGATGATGGCGACCCTCTGCGGCCCGGGCGGGTTCATCGATCAGGCTCCTTGATGGTTATCGTCGACCAGACCGGGCTGCCGCACCGGTCGACGATGTTGGTTGAAGGTGAGTGCCTTGTCGAACCAGCACCCTACCGTTGAGGTTCCGCCACCGGCGCCGCCTCCAGCTTTCCTGTTGCCAAAGGTACCCTGACCGGCCCTACCCGCCCTTCCCTACTGCAAAAACTGCCCTGTTAAAGGGGCTGGTGCAACAGGAAAGGGCGAGGCGGGTCCGGTCCGGTGGCGATCTGACCCGCCAACAGGTTGGTCGCCAAAGAGCCCTGGCCGGAAGGGCATTCCGGCCAGGGCTTTTTCGGAGGTGCTGTGGGCGAGACAGGTGAGAAGGAGCTGTTCAGGCCGCCTCGAGTTCGGGCACCAGCTCCGGGACAGGCTCCTCGACCGAAACGGGCCGAGGCGTACGCACCACGAGGATGACCATGAGCAGGGCGGCCACGGAGAACAGCGCGGCAGCCGCGAAGGTCACGTCGAGGCTGTGGACCACCGAAGCGGTGGCAGCCAGCCCACCGGTGCCGGGTCGCCCTCCGACGCCGTCGAACACCGTCACCAGCACCGCCAGGCCAAAGGCCGCGCCCAGCTGCTGCATGACGTTGATCAGCCCCGACGCGGCCCCGGCGTCTGCGGGGGCGACGTCGTGGAGGGCGGCCGTGGTCAGGCTCACGAACGAGGTCCCCATGCCCGCCCCCATCAGGACCAGCCCGGCCAGGATCTCAACGTAAGGGGTGTTGGCATGCAGCTGGGTCAGGAGCACCAGCCCCCCGGTCGCCAGGATCGACCCGACGATCATGATGGCCTTGACAGGCAGCTTCCGGACCAGGACCCGGCTGGTCAGCTGGGAGGAAAGAAACACCGAGATGGGAGCGGGCAGAAAGCCGATGCCGGTTACCAGGGCCGAGTGGCCTTGCACTTCTTGCAGGAACTGGGTCAGAAAGAACACCATCCCGTACATCCCGGCGTACCCCAGTCCCCGGGCCACGTTGCTGCCTGTGCGCACCGGGCTGGCGAGGAGCCGGAGCGGCAGGATCGGCTCAGCGGCTACCGACTCGATCCGAACGAACAGGCCGAGCAAGACCACTCCGGCGAGAAGGGATGCGATGGTCACGGGCGCACTCCAACCGGACGAGCCCGCCTCGACCAGGCCGAACACGACGGCCGTCATGCCGGCCGTCGAGGTGAGCGCGCCAGCCAGGTCGAAGCGGCCGTGGCGGCGCCGGGTCTCATCGAGCACCAGCCGTCCGAGCAGGATGACGGCCAGACCGATGGGCACGTTGACGAACATCACCCACCGCCACGAGGCCCACTGGGTCAGCAGTCCACCAGCCACCAGGCCGGTCGCCGCGCCCGTGGCCGACACGGTGGTGAACAGTCCGATGGCCCGCACCCGTTCCCGGCCCTCCGGGAAGATGGTGGTGAGCAGAGCCAGGGCGGCCGGAGCGGCCAGGGCGCCGCCGGCGCCCTGCAGGGCCCGGGCCGCCAGCAGCATCCAGCTGGTGGTGGCAAACCCTCCCGCCAGCGAACTCAGCGAGAACAGCCCGATGCCAGCCAGGAAGGTGCGCCGGCGGCCGAGCAGGTCGCCCGATCGGGCGCCCAGCAGCAGCAGGCCGCCGAACGTCAGGACGTAGGCGTTGAGGACCCACGACAGCGATGAGTTGGAGAAGCCCAGGCTGCGCTGGATGTGGGGCAGGGCGACGTTGACGATGGTGGCGTCCAGCACGACCATCATCTGGGCGGTGAGGATGACGGCCAGCACCACCGAGGGATTTTTGAGACGGGTCATTGACTTCGACCTTTCCGCTGGTATTCTGAAGATCAAGCGGAAGCTTCCTCCACTTACTATACGGAGGATCCCTCCGTTTAGCAAGGATTTTTTGGAGGAGGTTTCGGGTCATGCGTGCGGATGCCCGCCGGAACTACGAACGGCTGGTTGACGCGGCTCGCAAGGTCTTCGTCGACCAGGGTGGAGGCGCCTCAATGGATGCCATCGCCCAGCAGGCCGGCCTGGGCGTGGGCACCCTGTACCGCCACTTCCCCAGGCGCATCGACCTGGTCGAGGCCGTCTTCCGCGACGATGTCGACGTCCTGGTCGGCTCAGCCGATCAGGGTCTGGCTGACGTGGATGCGTGGGCCGCGCTGGAGGGGTGGCTGCGGGCCTACGTGGATTACGCCCAGACCAAGCGCACCTTTCTCAACGAACTGCACGAAGCGTTCGAGAAAAACCCCGATCTGAAGGTGGCGTCGCGGGAACGCATCTCCCAGGCGTGCGACCAGGTGCTGGCCCGGGCCCAGGAGGCGGACCTGGCCCGAACCGATATCACCGGCGACGACCTGATGCAGCTGGTGTCGTCCATGTGCACCAGCGCCACCCTGACCAGGGAGCAGGCCAACCGGTTGCTCCCAACCATCCTCGACGGCCTGCGTCCGCCCCGGGGCTGAGCCGGCCGCTTTCGACCAGGGCGACTCCGACTCGCTCCCGGCCACCGTCGGGACCGGGCCTGACGGCGTTAGTCGACTGTCCAGCGCCCCCGGTGGACGACCTCCTCTACCGGCTTACGCCGTCGGGAAAGATCTCTAGCGGCCTCTGCCGGATAACCGATGGTGATGGCCCCAATCGGACGAAAGCGTTCGGGCACCCCGAAACTGTCCCGGACGGCACCGATGCGATCGATGGGGATGCCGAAGAAGCAGGCTCCGAGGCCCTCGTCCACGGCGGTGAGCAGCATCAGAAGGGCAGCGAAGCCGGTGTCGATGTCCCAGTAGGGCGCAGACCACCAGGCATCAGAGCGGTCCATGAAGCCCTTGTCTGGCTCCGCGTAGCGGTCGAGGTAGGCATCCTTATTAGAGAAGGCGATGACGACGAGTGGTGCGTCGAAGGTGGCGGCAAACCATCCTTCAGGGTCCTGGGCGGGGGTGGCCGCCGTCCGGAAGCCAGCGATATCGTGCGGTTGGTCGAGGACCAGGAAGCCCCAGCCTTGGGAGAATCCTGCGGACGGGGCGCGGAGTGCGTTGTCCGTGATCCTGTTCACCACTTCTGGGGGGACCGGCCGACCCATGTCGTAGCGACGCACCATTCGACGCCGGCGAACTACATCCTGAAACTCCATGGACAAAGATTGCCACGCATCCGGCCCGGAACTCTCCCTCCGAAACGCCCTTCGGCGACACCCCGACGGATGTCAATTGGAGGAGTGTCAATCAGAGAACGAAGCGGCGCCTGCCTTCGGCCACCACCGGCCGGCCAAAGTGAACCGCATTCGGAAACACCGCGGTCTGCCGGTTGGCTGGAACCGGGCGGCGCCGTCCACCATGTGATCGGCGCAAAAGTCGCCAAGCCTCATGGCGCCGCCCCCTGGATAACCCTAGAGAAGAGGTCCTCCCGATCGCCCGCCCGGCTCGATCATTGGTGGAGTGGCGTCGGACTCTGGCTCGTCTCCCGGCACAGGAAAGGTACTGACGTCGATTACGTTCCAGCGGCCGGGGCGCATGGTCTGGACCCGCCGGGCCATGGCGTGGCCACCCACCCGGATAACGAAACGGCGGACCGGACCGATCAGCAGCAGCAGCCCGAGGGCATCGCTGATAAAGCCGGGGATACAAATCATGATCCCGCCGGCCAATACCACGACGCCATCCAGCAGTTCCAGGGTCGGAAGGTCGCCCCGGGCCAGCCGGTCCTGAGCGCGCGCCAGCACCCCCAGCCCCACCCGCCTGACGAGCCAGGGGCCCAGAGCACTCACCCCCACCAGTAGCAGCACCGCCCAGCCAAACCCGAGGTGCTCGCCCACGGCCACAAAGGCAGCCACCTCGGCGACAAAAAACAGGCACGCGGCCAGCAAGAACACTCTGTCAGAATAGGGCCGGTTTCGGTGCTATCCGCTCCCCCATGTATCCGTGACAGCGGTCACGTCGGGCCGGCACTTGAAATCACGGCATACCGGGACGACATGGCGTCCTCCGGTGGCGATGCTGATGGACATGGCCCTCCCCACGCCCTCACTTCCCCTCGACCCACCCCTGCCCCGGCCCCTCCCCTCAACGATCAAGGGCAACATCGTCGAGTTGCCCAGGCAGCTAAAGACACCGTCACCGGTGACAAACGCCACCGCGCTGCCCTGCCAGCGCCACGAGGCCAACCTGTGGTTCTCAAGCGTCCCGGCCGAACTCAACCTGGCCAAGGCCTATTGCCGTGGGTGCCGCGACCGGCAGTCGTGCCTGGCGGGCGCCCTCGAACGGTCCGAACCCCTCGGGGTGTGGGGCGGCGAGATTTTCGAGCACGGCCACATCATCGCCTTCAAACGACCCCGTGGCCGCCCCCGCAAGTCGCCGTGCCGAGACGATCAAAGGTGATCCCGCCTGCGATGTCGGGGGACTTTGCGGCCGAACGGGTGAGAGACATGATTGCCAGGGCAGACCGGCGCCAGAGTGCCCGAGGGCGGGCGGACCGCTCGCGAGCAGCCGGGGAGCTGGACGCCCCGAACCGTTTTGACCGGTGGCCCCGGCCGGCCTCGTCCGGTCCGGGCGAGCGACGAGTGGCAGGGGCAGCAATGGTGGTGCGGGCGCGTCGACTGATCGGCAGTCTGACGCGAGGCTGGCGTGACAGCCTTTATCTGCACCGGCGACTCCTGGAAGCCCAGCGTCCCTGGGAGCACCAGGGCCCTCTCCGCTGGCAACGCCAGTACCGCGGCTGGAGGATCGTCGGCTCCCGGCTGCCTGAGAACATCGACGAAGGTCAGGCCTGCCTCCCGAACGACCTGACGCCGAAATGATCTCGGCTTTGGGGGCAAAGCGCTTGAGTCCCGGCGCCGCTCGTCGCAGGGCCTGGCTTCTGATCAGGGCCTGGCTTCTGATCAGGGCCTGACTTCTGATCACGCTCGCCAGCCCCGGCGGCCCGGGCCAAGTTACCTGGCGATGGCCCTGAGGATGTCGGCCCAGGCCACGAACGGAACCAGATGCCCGGCTGCCGGGTGGACGAGGAGCTCGGCCCGGGGCAGGGACCGGGCCCACCACCGGCGGTGGCCCGGGCCGATGATGTGGTCGTCGTCACCGTAGAAGAGAGCAGTTCGGGCTCGAACCTCGGATAGGGCAAACCCCCACCGCCTCGAGCCGGCCACCACGTCGGCGGCCAGGCCATGAGACCCGGCCCGAAAAGCCTCTCCCCACATAGACGCCAGCGCACGTTCCACCTCGGGGGGGTGGATCCCGGTGATCTGTTCCACGGGGCTGATCCAGCCGGCTCCGGGCCGCTCGGATGCGCCCGCCATCTGAGCGCCGAGCAGGTTGGCAGCGACGAGGGCCCGGGTCGGGTCCCGCTCCGCCAACTCCGCCACCTCCCGGAACGGAGGGGTGAGCCAGCGGCACCTGGCTATCGGGGGCGGGCGTCGCCACCAGAGCCACGGCGCTCACCCGCTCGGCGAGGACAGCGGCGCAAGCGGCTGCGTACTGCCCGCCCCACGCCCAGCCCACCACCTGGATCTCCCCCAGCCATAGATGGTCCAGGAGCCGTTCGAGATCGTGGCTGAAGCCGGCCAGCGTCGGTTCGGCGACGGGGTCGGACCGGCCGTAGCCGGGCCGGTCCACGCTGATGAACCGTACGCCCGCCGCCGTGGTCAGCGGCCGGATCCGGACACAGCATCCGGGAGCCCGGGCAGGGATGCAGGAAGATCAACGGAGAACCCCGCGGATCCCCCCACTCGGCCCAGGCCAGGAGCCGCGCCGTCCGCCAGGGCCAGGACCTCGTCGGCATGAGGGGTCGTCACTCCCGGCCGGCTTCCCCTCGAGGCTGATCTTCTGGCGCTATCTCCGGGTTCGCCTAGCTGCACACGGAAAGTGTGCCGCGACCATTCCGCTCCGGGTCGTCCCGGCATTCGGTGAGATCAACCCGGGTCCGGCGCTACTGCCCCGGCTGCCGGCGTCTCACCGGCTGGGTGCGCTCTCTTCACCGGCGATGAGCTGCCAGCGCCGGCTGATGCCGAGCTTGCGAAAGATGTGGGCCAGATGAGTCTCGACGGTGTTCACCGACAGGTAGAGCTGGACCGCGATCTCCTTGTTGGTTCGCCCCGGCCCGGACCAGGTCAGCGACGGCTTGTTCCTGAGGGGTGAGCGCCCCGGTTGGGGTGGCCCGCGCTCGGCCCCCGGCCCGCCGCCACAACACCCGGGCCTGCTCGCCGTGCCAGGCCGCCCCGCAGCTCTCCGCCAGCTGCAGGGCCTCAGCGAGCAGGGGTCGGGCCAGGGCGGGTTGGGCCTGGCGGAGCAGAAAGCCACCCTGCTCCATGAGCGCCTCGGCCCGCGCCAGGGGGGACGCCGGATTGTGGAGGCTCACGGCCCGGGCAAAGCCGGCCGCGGCGCCGGCTGGATCGCCATGGCGCTCGGCCAGCGCCGCCCGTCCGCCGGCCAGGACGGCCCTGGGCCACTGCGACGGTAACGCCGCGGCGCGGGGCTCGAGCCACTCGACGACTCCGGCGGCTCGATCCTCCCGTCCGCTGGCCAGGTGGGCGACAAGGGCCGGAGCCGCCCACGGGTAGATGCAGGGCTCGTTGAGGTCTACCAGGCGAGCCGACCGCTCCAGCTGGGTGAAGACTCTGGACGCCTCGTCCAGCTGGCCTCGACGGAAGGCCAGGAGGGCGCGGGCGAAATGTTGTGTCGTCCAGACCCGGCCCAGTCCGGCTCTCCCCGAGCTAGACCGAGTTAGCGTGCTGGCAGCACTGGTCTGCTTCTTCCAGCCGGCCCAGGTCGAGCAGGCACAGCGCTTTCTCCGAGAAGGCCAGGGGGAGCGAGAAGGGCATGAGCTCCGCTGACTCCAGGAGCTGATCCGCGGCGGCGGAGGCCTCCTCCAGCCGCCCCGTCCGGCGCAGTACCGCAGTCAACAGGGCCTGCCCCTCGAAGAGATTCATCGGATACCGCTGCTCCTCGGCCTCGGCGATGATGGCCGTCAACAGCCGCTCGGCCTCTTCGAAGCGCTCCGACCAGGAGGCCAGCTCGGCGTACAGAACGCGGGGATCCGACCACTGGGTGACCTCAGGAATGCGCCCGGGGGCGGCCCGGGCGGCCGACCTTGCCACTTCCAGGCCGGCCGGATCGCCCGACAGGTAGGCGCACTGTGCCCAGACGGCGTCAGCCAGAGCCTGGACCTGCCCTCCGACCTTGGCGGCCACCAGCCGGGCCTGGCCGGCCAGCGGGAGCGCCGCCTTTGGTCCCAGGCGGAGAACGCTCAGATGGGCCTGATCCACCAGCACCACCGCCGCCAGTTCAGGAGGCTCGTGTTCCGCCAGGCGCACGGCCTGCTCGATCCGGGCCGAGGCTTCCTCAACCCGCCCAGCCCGGAACTCGGCCTGGGCCAGTTCACACAGGGCGATCAGGTACAGCGATCCGGGCAGGTCGGCGCGGCGGAGAAGCTGCTGGCAGACATCCGCCGCTTTCTGGTTGTCGCCGGTCGCCCGGTGGGCCTGGGCCAGGTACAGCAGCACCTCCGCCGGAGCCTCGTCCCCGGCCAGATCGACGACGGCGCCGAGGTGATATCGGGCCGTGCCAGGAGCGCCGCGTTCCAGGGCTTCGCGCCCGGCGCGGATCATGACCTGCAACGCCTCGGGGTCTGCCATGCGGGCGATCACGGCGTGCTCGGCCGCCTCGGCGGCGGGAGCCCGGCGGGCCAGCAGCACCCGAAAGGCGGCCTCGTGAAGATGAGCCCGGAGCGGGGCGGTCTGGTCGTACACGGCCAGTCGGACGAGCTGATGGCTGAACGTGGCCCGGCCTTCTCCGCCATCGGCTACCAGACCGGCTCCGACCAGGGCGTCCAGGGCTCGGGCCGCCTCCGCGGCGGTGAGCTCGGCTACATCCGCGGCCACCTCCGGTCGGAAGCGCCCACCCAGCACGCTGGCAGCTCGCAAGTAGGCCTCCGCTGAGGCGCCAACTCCGACAAAGCGGGAGAGCAGCAGACGGGATGCCCATGAGCCGCTGGTCCCACCCGCCCGGTCCGGCAAGGTTTGGCCAGCCGCCAGGTCGGCGGCCAGATAGCTGAGGAGTAATGGGTTGCCTGCGCACGAGGCGACCGCCGTGCTGAGGTCCGAGCGGGCGGGCCCGGTCACCCAGCCGCTCCGAGACCAGCGAGATCGAGGCCCCATCGGAGAGAGGAAGGAGCCGCTGCAGGCCGGCCAGGTCCTGCTGCGATAGCTCTCCCGCCGCTCGCGCCGTTTCGACCGGCCACGGACGAGCGGTAACGATCAGCGCCACGGGCAGGCCCGCCAGGCGCCGGCACATGAGCCGGATCAAGGTCAGCGAGTCGGGATCCGCCCAATGGGCGTCGTCCAGGGCGACCAGGAGCGGACTCACGGCCACCCCTCCCGGAACCGGCGCAAGACGGCATGAAGGCGGTTAGCGGCACGCTCGGCAGCCTGGTCCCCCTCGTGAGCGGGAGCCAGCGTTTCCGGACCAAGCAGGGGCTCGAGAGCCTGGCCGATCAGCCCGAACGGCAGGGCAGCCTCGGCGACGTCAGCCCTACCTACACCCACCGTCATGCGGCCGGCGGCCAGCTCCAGGGCGCCGTCGAGCAGGGCGGACTTGCCCAGCCCGGCCTCCCCCAGGATGAACAGGGCCCCGCCGCTGGCCCTTGCAACGCGTTGTCCAGGAGCGCTCGGATCGCCAATTGGGCGTCCTCACGCTCCGCCAGGGCTACCCCATGTGGCTTGGTCCTTCCGGCTGGCGTCGGGATGGCTGTCTAGTCTCGTCGGCCGAGCGTGGACTTTCCAGCCAGAGCCCGGCCGTGGAACCATTCCCGCCTCCCGGATTGCCGGCGGCGGCCTGCGGCGGGCCAGTCGGCTTCCTTTACTCCCCAGGCGATCTCTCTTAAAGTGTCAGATCTCTCACCGTTGGTGACCTGATCGGCTGCGCCGCCGGTTCGTCGGTCGTCGGCATGAGACTGTCGAGGGAGGGACGTGGCCAGGAGAGCAGAAGCAGGCCGGCTGTGCAATGCGAACGCCGCCATCCCGATGTCCGAGGCCGGCCAAAACGAGGACGGCCGAAACCAGGACGAATGGTGCCCTCGCGGTGACAACTGAGTCAATCGAGCCAGGATGGCCGCGGCGGGTACGGGTCGGAGTGGTGGACGACTCTCCGCAAATTCGCGCCCTGCTCCGGCGCTTCCTTCGCGCCGACGATCGTTTCGAACTTGTCGGTGAGGGAGCCACTGGAGAAGATGCCATCGAGCTGGTGTCCACCGTGGCGGTCGACCTGTTGATCCTGGACGAGCAAATGCCCGGTATGACCGGAGTCGAAGCACTCCCCGCGATCCGCCGCGCCGCCCCTGGTACCGCGGTCGTCCTTTACAGCGGCGAATCCGACCCGCGCCTGCGGGGTCGGGCCCTGGCCGCCGGAGCCGTGGCGGTGCTCAAAAAGGGGACGGTCGAAACGTCGATCGTCGACGGGCTGGCGGGAATTCTGCTCGGTCATCTGGCCAGTCCTGAGGCGGAGGTGGAGATTCGGCTGGGTCCGGTGGACGCCGCGGCCGCCCGGGTCTGGGTGGACAACACCATCACCATCGTCGCCGCCGTGCGGGCCCATCCCGAGGTGCTCGAGGAACCGGTTCCATCCGACGTGCTCGATCAGTTTGTGGCCCTGCTGGACACGTGGCGGACCCTCGCGGGCGCGACCGAGGACTTCTACTGGACGGCCCAGGGTGATGCGCTCGATGTGGAGACTCTGGTGGGCTGGTGGGCCAGGATTGACCGATTATCCCCCGAGCAGCTGACATCGCTCGGGGTCCACTGGTCACCGCCGGAGGGAGAACCGTTCTTTCGGGCCCTGACCGCGTCCGTCATGAACGCCATGTCCGCTCGCCGCGATATGCAGGCGCTGGTCGCCATACTCAAACACCAGTGGTCCGCAACCGACGACCACTGACGGGTCAGGCCGCTCGGGGGCGTCGATTGCCCGGCGGTTAGTAGTTGAAGGTGAGCGCTCCTCCTTGTGTGAACTCGTACAGTGCGGGAGCACCTTTGACTTCGGCGCCCTCGACCCATTGGGCGGATTCGAGGTGGTGGGTCTTCACGCACACCGGGCAGGCGAAGAAGCGGCCACCTTTCTCGACGTACTCGGAGTGGAGGTCTTTGATCGACGGGGCTCCGGGCACCGAGAGCTGATCGGCGTAGCCCTCCGTAGCGACATGGACGCCATCTTTGGTGAGCCACATGACGACTTGTTTGCCGGCACGCAGCGCCTCCACCCCGAGGAGGTACCCGATCAACACCGCTTCGGCGTCGTCAGATCCGTGGGTCTGGCCGATCACGACCTTGTCGTCTGCCGCCATGTCACAGCCTTCCTCTCCGGTTCGGGAGAATGTAGGTTCTAATGTCAGAGACGGTACTCGTCCCGTTTGAAGCTTTATTCAAGTCCCTCCCGGGGCTGGACAGCGGGACGCGAGGTCGCCACGCTGCTACCGGCGGTCTTCGTCTGGAGGCCACGGCGACGGAGGCGGCCGGCCAGGCGTTCCCGTCTCGGCAGAGCCCGGGGCCGGCCTTCGGCGCCATCGGCGCCAGGCCGAATTATCACCGTCAAAGGATTGAAACTCTGGCTCACAGTGACGTTCAGCACGATAGTCATGGCTGCTCCTTCTCGGCCCTTTGCGTTTCCCGCCGCCCAGCACTGTAGGCCCCGAGCGACCAGGACGAGAGGCGCCGCCGCGCCCTTGAATTCACCGGATTCCGGGACGACGCGGCTCCGGTGAATCGGCATGCTGCCTGTCATGGGCCCACCGACCTCCTGGCGACCTCTCGACCACGTCGCTCGCTGCCCGGGAAGGGCTGCAGGCGCCGGCGAGCCAGAGCGACCCGGCCGATGACGCCAAAGGCCGGCCCCGACCCCCGCAGATCCGGGCCGTTTGTCCGATTTCGAGGGCCTCGAAGGCCGCAGGGCCAGGTGGGCGCGAGTCGAGGAAAATGGCCAGAACACCGGGCCCGAGAGACGACAGACTCGTGACCATGTCCTCTGCCTCTCCCACCCCCTCGCCGGTCGAGCCGGTCGTGGCCGCCAGGCGCCGCAGCCGCGGCCCTCGACGCGGTCAAGGTCTACGGCCGGGGCGAGACCGCCGTTCGGGCGCTCGATGGGGTGAACACCAGCTTCGCCTCCGGGCACTTCAGCGCCATCATGGGACCGTCGGGGTCGGGCAAGTCCACGTTGATGCATTGCCTGGCAGGCCTGGATCGGCTCACCTCGGGGGAAGTCACCATCGGTGACGCCCGATTGAGCCAGCTCGACGATCGGGCCTTAACGGTGTTTCGGCGGGACCGGGTCGGGTTCGTCTTTCAACAGTTCAATCTGATTCCCACCCTGACTGCCATGGAAAACATCACCCTTCCGCTCGACCTGGCCCATCGTCGGGCGGACCCGGCCTGGACTGACACCGTGGTCGGGGCCCTTGGCCTTCGGGACCGGCTCAGCCACAAGCCGAGCGAGCTGTCCGGCGGGCAACAGCAGCGGGTGGCGGTGGCGCGGGCTCTGATCACCAGACCGGCGATCATTTTCGCCGACGAACCAACCGGGAACCTGGACTCGCACGCCAGCGCCGAGGTGCTTGAGTTGTTGCGCAACTCGGTACGGAACTGGGGTCAGACCGTCGTCATGGTCACCCATGACCCCGTGGCGGCTGGCTACGCGGAGCGGGTGGTGTTCCTCGTAGACGGACGGGTCCGGGATGAGATGACCCGGCCCACGGCGGATCGCCTCATCGACCACATGAAGCAGCTGGGCGACTGAGTGCCAGCCGTGTGGGCATGAAGCTTTCAAGGCCACCCTGAAGAGTCTGGCCGCCCACAAGGTACGCCTGGCGCTGACCGGCCTTGCCATCGTGCTGGGTGTGTCCTTTCATGGCCGGCACGTTCGTCCTGACCGACACGGTCAAACACAGCTTTGACAACCTCTTTCAACAAGGTGAACGCCAACGTCGACCTGGTGGTCCAGGGCCGGGCCCCGTACGGAACGGGCGGCATCAATAGCGTTGGCTCCAACCGCCCTCCGGTGCCCGACCTCGGTGCTGCCAGCGGTCCGGAGCGTTCCGGGGTCGAGACGCCCAGCCGATCATCCAGGCTCCGGTGACGCTCATCAAATCCAATGGCAAAGCCCTGACCAAGCACGGGCCTCCGACCCTGGGAGTCAGCTGGAGTCCCGATCGCTCCCTCTCCTCGCTGCGGCTGGTCGCGGGCTCGGGGCCGGCCGACGGCCAACGAGGTGGTCATCGACCGCAGCACCATGGATTCCCAGCACTGGTCAGTCGGCCAGACGGTGAAGATCATTACGCCGAATGCCCCGCCCCGGCCGTTCCATGTCACCGGCATCGTGACCTTCGGAAGTCAGAACAGCCTGCTGGGCGCCACCATCATCGCGTTCCCGCTGCCGAGCGCCGAACAGCTGCTGATGAAACCCGGTTACGTCCAGCAGATCAATGTCGCCGTCAAGCCGGGCGCGGACGTCAACGCGTCATCGCCGGCGTCGGCCACGCCCTCCCAGCCGACCTCGAAGCGGTGACAGGGGCAGTCGCCGCGCAGCAGATGGCCAATCAGGTCAACCAGTTCATCGGTATTATCAATACCTTCCTGCTGACGTTCGCACTTGATCGCCCTCTTCGTCGGGTGCCTTCCTGATCGCCAACACGTTCAGCATCCTGATCGGACAGCGCACGCGGGAGCTCGCTCTGCTGCGGGCGGTCGGCGCCAGTCGCTCGCAGGTGACCCGATCGATGCTCGGCGAGGCCCTGGTGGTCGGGCTGATCGGTTCGGTCGTCGGCTTCGTCATCGGCATTCCCGATTGCTCTCGGCCTCGAGGCCCTGCTCGGCGCCTTCGGGTTTGCTCCTCCCGCCACGGGCATCCAGATGCTGCCCCGCACCATCATCGTGTCCTTGCTGGTCGGCACCATCGTCACAGTTGTGTCGGCAGTCGGCCCCGGCTATCCGCGCCTCGCGCATCCCACCGGTAGCCGCCCTGCGAGACGATTCCGGCCTGGCTGACTCCTCTTTGCGGCGCCGCGCCTTTGTCGGGGGCGCCCTGACCCTGGCCGGGCTGGGTTTGCTGCTTGGACGGGCTGTTCGGCGGACTCTACGCGGCCGATCCCCGTCGTCGGTGCCGGCGCCGCCCTGACGTTCATCGGAGTCGCAACCCTGGCCCCATTCGTCGCCGGCCGGATGGCCCGCCTCATCGGCGCCCCCCTGCCCGCGCTCATCGGCGTCACCGGCAAGCTGGGCCAGGCCAACGCGGCCCGCAATCCGCGCCGCACCGCAGCGACCGCCTCGGCGCTCATGGTTGGCATCGCCCTGGTTGCCTGCATTGGCACCCTCGGGGCGTCGATCAACTCTTCGTTCAGCGCCATCATCGATAGATCGGTGCGGGCCTCCTACGTGCTGACCACCAGCGGCCAGGATCAGATCTCACGAGTGGCCGAACCCGCGGCCGGTGCCGCCCCCGGTGTCGTCGCGCTGTCGCCCTATACCCAGATTTCCTGGCACGAGGGCCGAACCGGCAAGCAGGCCACGGCGGTCGACCCGGCCGGAGCCTCGCAGGTCCTGACGTTCAACATGGTGCAGGGCTCCTATGACAATCTGTCTCGGGGCCAGGTGCTGGTGGACGATAAGGTCTTCCGCGACAGGCACCTTCGCCTGGGCCAAACCCTGCCTATGGGCTTCGTCGACACCGGTGTGACCAAGGTACCGATCGGCGGCACCTATAAGACCAACCAATTTCTGGGAAACTATGTGGTCTCCTACGACTTTGCCGCCGCACCACGTGACCCAGTTGCAGGACCAGGCCATCTTTATCAAGACGTCCTCCTCCGGGCCGTCCCAGCAGGCGGCCCTGGAGTCGGCACTGTCGCAGTACCCGAACCTGAAGGTCCAGACGGCGGCCCAGTACAAGGCCGACCAGAAGAAGCAGTTCGGCACGCTGCTGAACCTGGTCTACGTTCTGCTCGCCTTCAGCATCCTCATCGCCTCTTTTGGGGTCGTCAACACGATGGCGCTGTCCGTGATCGAACGCACCCGGGAGATCGGCCTGCTGCGCTCGATCGGGATGGGGCGCCGCCAGGTCCGGGCCATGATCCGAGGTGAAGCGGTCGTGGTCGCCCTGATCGGCGCACTGCTCGGCCTGGTCGCTCGGCATCGCCCTGGGCGCCGCCATCGTCCATGCCGCAGCCAGCTCCGGGAATCTCCATCCTTGCGATCCCGGTGCCGACCGTGGTGGTCATCCTCATCGTGGCGGCCCTGATCGGAGTGGAGCCGCGGTATTCCCGGCCCGCCGGGCCGCCCGACTCGACGTGCTGCAGGCCATCGCCACCGAGTGAAGCATTCGCCACCCCTCACCTCTTGAGCCCGCGTCCAGGCCAGACGGCACCCAGGGAGTTGGATCGTTGACGTCCTCCCGGACGCGGTGGCGATTCCCAGGGCCGACATGATGACGACCGGACTGGCGGCCATAAAGGCAACCCTCGACCGGAACCCGGCCGCCTCATTACCGCGTCGTGACGACGCTCCGGCCGGGCTCTGAGATCACCGGTCGAAGCTGCCAGCGGCCACGTCGTGGGTGACGAGCGACTCAAACTCGGATTGCGTCATCCAGCCCTGTACGTCGAGGCGGAACCGCTGGTTGAGGACGCCGTTTTGCTTGGCGTCCTCCACGAACGCGGCCTGGAACCTCGAGGCGGCTTCGGATTGCAGCCACCCGGCTGGCCCGGTGGAGGTCTGGGCCGTGCAGCTCGAAGCCCCGCACTGGGCGTAGCCCAGGTCGCTGTAGGGGACCACCCACCCGTCGGTATTCACGTTGCGTAGATGTGAAGTGACGGCCGCGATTCCGGCCTTTTGATCCGCCAGCACCCGGGCCTGGTACTGGGCATTGGTTTCGCCGGGAGCCTTACAGGCGTAGAACTGGTAGCAGCTGCCCGCGTAGTTCTGGGCGAAGTGTCCCGAAGGGCCGGCCTCCAGGGCGAACTGGTACACGCTGGTGGGTAGCGACTGCAGCTGACTCCAGGTCAGATCCCAACCTCGAGTGGCGATCAGGCAATCCGGCTGGGTGTTGATCTGCGGGTGGTCCACGATCGGCGTCCCGTGACACACCCCCGCCGCTCCGTCCGCAAATCCGCTGACGAGGAAGGCGACGGCCGAGTACCCGAAGGACCTGAGGATCGGCACCGATCCCTGTAGCAGGTCGCCGATTCCATTGTCGTAGGTGATAAGCAGCGGCTTCGCTGGCAGGCCGGCCGTGTTGCCCTTCAGCCAGGCCAGGTACTGGGTCAGGTTGATCGTCCGGTACCCCTCCGAATACATCCAGCGCAGCTGGGCGGTCATCTGGGCGCTGCTCACACTCTCCGGATCACTGGCGTCGCAGACGGGGGCCGCGGCCGCGCAACCGTTATCCAGCTCGTGATAGACGAGCACCGGCACGTTGGCGATGGCCGGCGCGGGCGTGGCCGCCCGGGAGGCGCTGGCGCGCTGGACACCGATGGCGACCACCGAGGCCAGAATGCCGGCACCGAGTACGATCGCCAAAATTCGTAATGTCCTTTTCACTGTCGAGCACCTCCTGGCGCGAACGAGCACCGATGGGCAGCAACGCCGTCGCCGCCGGCGCCGCCTCAACTGCTCGCGAAATCGTTAGCTATTGAAACTTACTTTACGGTAACCCGTGATTCACAACGGTCGGCCAACGCTGCGACTACAGCCGGGGAATTCCTCGTTCGACGCTGGCGCGGCAACTTCAAGACCGGCAACGGTCCTGAAGGGAGGCAAGGAGGCCCACCCAGGCCGCTCGCTCTCGTTCGCGGCTTGGACCGACCGCACCTCGCGTCTCCACCCGGGTCTGAAGCGCGACACAGGAACAATTGTTATCTAGGCTGGCCAGCTGTTCACCGAGACGGGACCGAGTCCGAGAAAGGAGGAAAGGTGGAGCCGAAGCTGCCGCCCCTGACCAGCTACAGCCGTTTCGCTGGTTGAGCGGCCAAACTCGCCCCTGGCGAGCTGGCGCAGGTCTTGCGCCATGTGACCGCAGAGCACCCCGACCTTCTGGTCGGAACTGAGACCTCCGACGATGCCGCCGTGTGGCGCGTTCGCGCCCGATCGGGCGCTGGTGGCCACGGTCGACTTCATCACGCCCATCGTCGATGACGGGCGGGCCTGGGGCCGGGTGGCCGCCGTCAACTCGGTTTCTGACGTGTACGCCATGGGCGGAAAGCCGCTCTTCGCCCTGAATGTGGTGTGCTGGAACAGCCAGGAACTACCGGGCGAGATCCTCGATCAGGTCCTGGCCGGCGCCCGGGAGGTCGCCACCGAGTGCGGCTTTGCCATCATCGGGGGACATACCATCGATGATCCCGAACCCAAGTTCGGTCTCTCCGTGGTGGGGGAGGTGCACCCGGACCGGATCCTTCGTAACCGCGGGCTGCGACCCGGCGACCATCTGGTTCTCACCAAGGCGATCGGCAGTGGGGTCATTTCGACCGCTGCCAAGGCCGGTGCCGCCCCCGCCGAATCCGTCGAGGCCATGCTCGCCTCCCTGTTCCGGACGAACGCCGAGGCCGCCGAGGCCGCCCTGGAGGCCGGCGCCACGGGTGCCACCGACATCACTGGCTTCGGTCTGCTCGGCCACCTGGCTCAGATGGCGCGATCATCGGGGGTCGACGTGACACTCGACGTCGGCGCGGTGCCGCTCCTGGAGGGCGTCAGGGAGCTGGCTGCAGCTGGACACGTCCCTGGCGGCAGCCGGCGGAATCTCGAGTGGGTCGGTGAACAGGTCGACCCGGGTACCACGGATGCGACGACCCTCGTCATTCTGGCCGACGCCCAGACTTCCGGGGGCCTCCTCTTTGGCGCCGAACCCCAACAGGCCGAGGCCGCGGTGGCCCGCCTGGCCTCCTCGGGACATGCCTGTGCCGTCGTAGGCCGGGCCGAGCCGGGCCAGGGCACCATCCGGTTGCGCTGAGCCCTGACCTCCTGGCGGGCAGGGGGACCGCCGCTGTCGACGGGACCAGCACCTATGAGCTGCAGATCCCGGCCCTGGATTCCCGCGGCGAGCCCGTAACCGGCGAAGGCATCATCGCCTGGGTCGACGCCCGCAGCTATCTTCCGGTACGCATCTGGTGGGACATGGGCCCAGGGCCGGGCCCGAACCGCGGCGCGGTGCCAGCCTGGACGCAAGACTTCACCTGGGCGCCCGCCACACCCCGGGCCCTCTCCGTGTTCGACCTCACGCCGCCGGCCGCCTTTCACCAGACACCAAACCCCGCCCTCCAACCAGCTTCGCAGCGCTAAGTCGTCACCGGGCCATCAAAGGAGCAACCCATCCCCGCCCGTCCTTGTCGGGGGCACGGGGCGGGCTCGCTGGTAGGAACGCCAGGCTTGATACCCGCCCTCGAGGTCGGTGACGTTCGTCAGACCGAGATCCAGCAGAGCAGATGCCGCCAGGCTCGACGCGTAGCCCTCGTCGCAGACGATGATCACCTTCCTGGCCCGATCGTGTGCTTCTGCCAGGCGATGAGGGCAGGAGGGGTCGAGGCGCCACTCCAAGACGTTGCGCTCCACGACCACCGCATTCGCCAGCGGGCCGTCGCGCTGGCGGAGGTCCGCCGGGCGGGTGTCGACGACCAGGGCCCCCTCACGGACGGCCGTCTCCAGCCCCTCGACACCCATGCGAGGGCGGATACGCTCCCTGGCCGCGGCCAGGGCCAGCTCGACCGCGGACACGTCAGCTGGGGAAGGAGGGATGGAACACACGAGCGGGAGCCAGCAGGGCCGGCTCATCGTTGACGCCAGCCCGGCCGATCAGGGTTTGACCGGCATCATCATAAAAGCCCATGGACCGAAGCGGCGGCGAATAGGTGTGGACGCTGAGCGAACGTGTCGCGGTGCCGACCACGTCATGGACGGCTCCGCACTCAACGGTCAGAACCTCGCCTGTACTTGCCAGGCGGCGGCGGGTCAGCCCCCTCTTCCAGCGCACCTCGAGCAGCTCTCCTCGAATCACCATGAACACCCCGACCGAATCACCGTGGTCGTGTGGCGAGACCCGGGTGCCAGCCGGCCAGCTCAGCAGCCAGACGTCATAGGCGTCGGTCGCCAGCAGACGACAGCCTGTGCGATGCTCGTCGCCCTCGATGAGATGATCCTCCCACTGCTCCGCCATGCGGGCCACCCGGGTGGTGATCCCGATGAGGCTTCCAGGATGGAGCGACCCAGCCAGCCAGGGGGCTCCACCGGAAGCGGCGGGTGCATGGACTGTCATGCACCCACTATAACCCATAAATATGATAGAATCAGTCAGATTTCCTGGTCGAGGGCCGATGCAACCCGGCCGCAGATAGCCGTCGGCCTCCCGCCCTCCCCGGGGACGACCGTTCAAACCAGCGCGGGCCGGCGGGCCTCCTCCAGGACCTGGCGCAGCTGCTGCCGTCCCTTCAGCCCGAGCTTGGCGTAGATGTTGCCCAGGTGATACTCGACGGCTTTGGGGGTTATGTACAGCTCGGCGCCTATCTCGCTGTTGGTCATCCGCTTGGCGATCAGGTGGGCCACCTCGCTCTCCCGGCTCGTCAGGTCCAGGACCGATCGGCGTCGAACGGGCCCGGACAAGCCGCAGGCGGCGAGCTCGTCTTCCGTTTGAGCTATCAGGGCATTGGCGTTGAACACTCGGCACAGGTCATTTGCCTGGCGCAAACGTTCCACGGCCGCCCGGCGCTGGCCCATCCTCCGGAGGAGACGACCGTGGGCCAGGAGCAACCGGGCCCGGTACAGGGGGCTGTCCGCGCCCGCCGAATCCTCCCCGTGCTGGTAGACCTGCCGGGCCACCTCCGGACGGCCCTCCTCCTCGGCGAGCCAGCCCTGCAACCAGGCCAGCCCCGGCTGCAGATAGGTGACGGACGAGGCCCGGGCTACCAGCCCCCCGAGCAGTACCCCGGCCTGCTCATGTTGACCCGAGCCGATCAGTCCTTCGACCAGCAAGGGGCGCCACAGCACTTCGTCCTGCCGGCTGCGTCCGTCCAGGGTTGCGTCCTCCGACCAGTCATACAGCGCCGCAACCATCCCCCGATAATCACTCGCAGCCTGACAGATCAGAGCTCGGGCCATTCCGGAGTACAAACGCACCTGGGTGAAATCGGGGAACTGGGCGGCTCGCTCGGCCAGGTGAGCATGCCGTTCGGCCTCCTCGATGGCTCCCCGACCGGCAGGGACACAGGTCGCGGCCAGGTGCACCAATGGCAGCACCGGAGGACGGGGATGGATACCCGCTTCCAGCAATCCCTGCTCGGCCGTCAACTGGGCGTCGTCCCAGACGCCGGCCAGGTACTGGGCCAGGGCGAGATAGCTGGAGGCGTACAGGCTCACCGTAAGGGGAGCCCCGGCCCGAAAGAGCTGGAGGCTGGTGGTGAGATCGGCCGCGGCCCGTTTGAGATCTCCTGCCAGCAAATGGAACACGCCCCGAAAGGCCAGTCCATCGGCATGAATCCCCTCGACGCGAGCAGGATCGGGATCCAGATGGGCCAGTTCGGCCAGGGCTTGAGACGCTCCGTCTGTTTGTGACGCGCCGATGGCCAAAGTGGTTCGGGCCTGGCTGTCGGCCGCAGGATCGAGCGTTCGCATCTGGAGCGCTCGCTGCGCTGACAACTTCGCCCTCTCACCCTCGCCCCGGGCGGCAAACATCGCCGCCAGACGCAGGGTGATGGCGGCGGCCAGGGCCTGGTCGTCGGGATCGTCGCCAGCCTCGGCCAGTGCTTCGTTGAAGCGTAATTCTGCTTCCGAGTAGTGGCCGGTCGCCACGGCCATCACCCCCAGTACACCACTGCGCAGGCAACCGGGCGCCGATGCCTCGACCGCAGCACGCAGCTCGAGACCGCGGCTTTCTGCCAGCCGGGTCAAGTAAAGAGCAGCGGTGAGCAATCGCCGTTCCCGGCCGACTCTGGCAGGCGAGATGTCCGACGCCCACAGCAGATGGGTCGCCGCCACCGCCATCTGACCCGCGCTTACCTCCCTGGCTGCGAGGCGCTCAAGCTCATCGGCCAACATCTCGTCCGGCCCCTCGAGACAGGCCACCCGGTGCGTCCAGGCTCGTCCATCGTCGACCAGCGAGACGGCCCGGGCATGCAACTGGCGCCGTCTGCCGGGCTGTATGCCGGCATAGATGGCCTCCCGCTGCAGCGGGTGGCGGATACCGACCGGGCAGGTCGGCTCCTGCGGCCACCAGTCCACCAGACCAGCCATCACGGCCGGCTCAAGGGCGGCACTCGGCGACGCCACCCCGGCCCCATCCCCCGCGACCACCAGCGGCAGGCGAGCGTCCACCACCGCAAGCATCTCCAGCAGCGAGCGGGTATCCGTCGGCAGGATCGAGAGCTGGTCGGCGATGACCGTCGCCAGCGACCCGGGGAGGATCGGCTCCGATCCCAGTCGTCCCAGGCTCTCCGGGTCGCTCAGCATGGTCCGGACGTACAGGGTGTGCCCGTGGGTCGCATCCAACAAGCGTCGGGCCGAACCGCAGTCCAGCTGAACACTGCCGACCGCGGCCGCCAGGGGCGCCAGATCCTCGAGGCGTAAGCCCGACAATCGAAAATGCAGACGGTGGGCGATACTCAAAAGCATCCGCCGGACCGATTCACCGAGACGATCGCGGTCGCCGCGCACCAGCACCATGACCAGGACCGGATCGACCGACAGGCGCCGGAACACAAAGGACAGGGCTTCGACGGAGCGGACGTCTGCCCACTGCACATCGTCGATCACGATCACTACCGGCCCTGCGGCCAGGACCGCCCCGACCATTTCCAATAGCTCGGCTCCCACGGCCAGCGACGAGGAAGTCGGTCCGCCGCCCGTGGCGGGCCCCACGATCGGGGCCCAGATTCCGATCGACGCCCCGGGCGAGTTGTTCGATCACCCCGTACTGGAGATCGGACTCGGCGGGATCGCCACGTGCCCACAACACCGTCGCCCCCGCCATCCGCGCCACTACCTGAGTCGCCAACGTCGTCTTCCCGATGCCCGACTCGCCTTCGATGCTTACCAGCCACGGCTGGCCCGCTTCCATCTTCGCCCTCACGTCGCCGATCCGGGCCAACTCGATCTGCCGCCCCACAAAGACATCGTCAGCCTGCCCCTGGACCACGAAGCGACCTACCCTTTCGCGTGTTTCGGTGAATTCGAAGGCATCCTAAGGCATCATTTCGAACGTCCACCATCCTGTAGGTGGCCGGAGAAGAGCGAGCTGGCAGAACCTCTCGGCGCCTGGATGCTGTCGACGGTGCCGGGGTCAGGCCAGGCAGTTAGCGTCGCGATGGTGGACAAACGGATCATGGCGCGGGCCTCACCACAAGTCCCGGAGAGGCGATCGAAGCTGGTCACCCACCTCGAAGGCGACATCGATCTTGTCGAGGCGGTCGTATCCGGTGACTTGTCCGGGTGTCAGCTCGACGAACCGCAGTTCCGCGAATGTCGGCTCGAGCACGCCCAGCTCACCGCTGTCAACTGGCGGTATGCCCGGTTTATCGATTGCGTGCTCGTCGACTGTGACCTCTCCGGGGCCCGGCTCGAAGAGTGCTCGATGACGCGGGTGGAATTCCGATCCTGCCGAGCGTCCGGATTACAAGCACCTCGAGGCCGCTTTGTCGACGTGGGCATCTTCGATTCCAGGCTCGACGGCGCGTACTTCGTCACGTCGCAGTGGGAACGGGCCGAACTGCAGCATTCGGACCTTTCCGAATCCGACTTGTCACACGCCCGCCTGCCCCTGAGCCGAATCCTGGCTTGCGACCTGTCCCGAGCCGACCTGTCCAAGACGCACCTGACGGGCGCCCATTTGACCGGCTCCAACCTTCAGGACATCCGGGGTGCAGATGCCCTCCGCGGTGTGACCATCAGCACCGACCAGATCGTTCCGGCCGCCATGTCGCTCTTCCAGGCCCTGCGGATCTCGGTTCGCGACGAAACCTAGCGGGCCGGCCAGGCAGCTCCGCTCCTGCGTACGTCGACGGCTCCGTCCCGGCCTCCTCCTCACCGCAATCCGAAACTGAGGGCGACACTATGATTGTATGTAGTGCATTGAATATCGCTAAAATGTGTTGACAGTGGTGCGCCCAGGCGTCGCAGCCACGGGCGACGTTAACGGTGCTATCGTCCGCTCGGCTCTACGGATAGTCGAAGGGGTGAGCACCGGGTTTGAGGACACGGGCTGCACACGGGGCAGCTCGGGTAATAGCGATCGGCGCGACGGGCATCACGATTCTCAGCGCGGCAGCATTCAGCGCCAACCCGGGTACCAGCCGCTGGGCGATAACTCCCGGCTCAGCCGGACCTTCCGGGTGCTCGCATAGCAGTCTTGCCGTGACGACGCCGTGCTCGACCGGCGCATCCACGCTGGCGCCGGCCAGCCGCCCCCCGGGACCCTCCGCATGCGTCGGGGTCGCACTCGCGGCCCCGACACCGTGCTCGACGGGCGCGTCCACCCGGGCGCCAGCCAGTCTCCCCCCGCGGTTGCCCTCCACCCCCCACCGGTCCGGGCCCGTCCAGCCGGCTCCCGTTCCTTCCCCACCCTCGACGATCTCACCTGCTCGTTGGCCCACGTCGTTGCCCAGCCTGCCGGCGAGGCCGGTCTCCGGGAAAGCACCCACCGTGCCGGCCCACACTATGGCCACGAGTCCGCCCTCCCGGGCTGCCGGGACCGAAAGACCGCTCGTAAGACGGGGCGCTCGCCAACCCGCCCTGTCTCGCTCCCACGTCAGCTCCCGTGTCGGTGCGGCGCGGCCCCCGGCCCGGTACCGGTCCAACGCTCGTGGCTTTGACATCTCATGGCCACAATGCGGCGGGCCCTACCCCGCTCGCCCTTTCGCGGTGGCGGTGGTCGGCGTCAACGACGGCCGCGCTTTTACCCTGAACCCTTGCCTGACGAGCGAAGCCCGTTGGGCAGGGCCGAATCTCGGGTTGTACTTGAACGTGAACTCTCCACCCGGTGTCGACAGGACCGACGCCACCGGACCGGCCGGCCACTGCCCGCCGAACGGGCTGGCCTGCCTGGCGTACAACTTCGGGTTCAACACCGCGCTCGCTTCGGTCGCAGCTGCCACCGTCGCTGGCGTCCGGAGCCCGATGTGGTGGCTCGACGTGGAGGCCCAGGGCCAGTGCGTGGGATTTCCCACCGCCAATGTGGGCTACTGGTCGTGCGATCCGTCGCTCAACTCGCTCAGCATCCAGGGCGCCATCGATCTGTTGCATACCCATCACCTCGTCGCCGGCATCTACACCACCGCGGCTCAGTGGCAGGCGATCACCGGCGGCTATCTACCCAGGAGCAGGCCCTTTCCGACGTGGATCGCCGGTCTCCCGTCCGGCTCTGGTCGGGCCGGCTGCCAGAGCGCCCCCGTGGCCGGCAACCGGCCATCGATGCTGCAATTCTGGCCCGTGACCGGCTTCGATGTCGATCTGGTCTGCTGACAGACCACAATGTGCGAGGTTGATCAGCACGGTCACGTGCCGATTTCGTCTGCGTGAAGGAAGCTGGTCTGGCGGCGTTTGACCAGAATGTTCCACCAACGCCAGTCCAGGACCTGAAAGGAGCCATCATGGGAGCGCTGGACGCCATAGATCACATTGTCGTGGTCATGCTCGAGAACCGCTCGTTCGACAACCTGCTCGGATTCCTGTACACCGACGCCGGCAACAAGTCGTTTCTCGGGCATGATTTCGAGGGCCTCACGGGCAACGAGTCCAATAGCGACGCCAGCGGTAACCCGGTGCCGGCGGCCAAGATCGATCCGGCCGACAGCAACGCCTACTGGTACCCGCTGGTCGACCCTCAGGAAGGCTTTCTGCCAACCAACGAGCAGCTCTTCGGAACCGAGACCCCTGCCCCTGGCGCGGTCGCGAATTGCTCAGGCTTCGTCACCAGCTTCGCCAAGGCGGTGGCACACCCACTCGACCCGCCGCTCGACGGCGCGGCCCCGTCGTCGATCATGAAGGTGTATCCCCCCGACATGGTCCCCGTGCTCTCGGGCCTGGCCAAGCAGTTCGGCGTCTGCGACCAATGGTTTTCCTCGGTACCCACCGAGACCTATCCGAATCGGGCCTTCGCCTTATCGGGCACCTCGCTCGGGCGGGTCATGGACGAGCAGAACCCCTATTTCGCCACGCCCTCCATCTTCGGGTCTCTCACCGCGAAGAGCATCCCGTGGCGCATCTACGGCTACGTGCTGAAGCCTCTTACGATCGAGGACTTCCCCGACACGCTCCACGCCCAGCCAGCACAATACGGGCTGTTCACCGATTTCCAGAGCGACGCGGCCCACAACACCCTCCCCGGGTTCGCTTTCCTCGAGCCAGCCTGGTCCAAATCTGGCAAGACGGTCGAGAATGACCAGCACCCGGTGGGAAACGTCGCGCTCGGCGAACAATTCCTCCTGAAGATATATCAGACGCTGCAGACCTCGCCGGCCTGGGCCAGGACCCTGCTCATCATCACCTACGACGAACACGGGGGGAACTACGACCATGTCCCCCCGCCCACCGGGGCCACCCCACCGAGCCCAACTCCGGGCGAGCAGGGCTTTGATTTCACGCGATTCGGAGTCCGGGTGCCCGCCGTTATCGTCTCGCCGTTGATCGCCGCCGGCACCGTCTTCCGCGCTCCCGCCGGCGGGCCGCCCTTGGACCACACCTCTATCCTGGCCACTCTGGAGAAGAAGTTCGGCCTCGCCTCTCTCTCCCCCCGAGACGCTGCCGCGCCCGACCTCGAGGCGGTTCTGACAATTGACCCGGCCCAGGCCCGCCAGGGTGATCCTCTGGCCGGGGTCGCCGCCCCCCGCTTCCAGAAATCGGTCCCGTCCTCCGCCCCGGCCACCCGCCGGGCCAGCCGCTTCCTCCTGGGTCACGCCGTGGCAGCCAGCAAGCTGCCGATCGCGGGCGAGGACAATGCTGCCGCGGCGAGGACAGCCGATGCATTCACCCGACAAGACTCTCCCAATGGCGAACAGGTCTCCCGGTTCATCGACGAGCGGCTCACCAAGTGGACGGCCCAGAGCACGGGTCCTGAGGCGAAGCCAAAGGCCAGAGCGCGGGCAAAGGCTCGACGCCAGGCGTAACCATCCGGCCCGATCAGGCCCGGTCCGGTTAGGCGGGGCCGATCTTGCGCTCGTCGAAGCGGAACCGGGTTGCAGCCACGACGGCAAAGATGACCGCGAATCCGATCAAGATCACCGAGGACTCAAACGCTCTGGCGCCGGAGGGGCGAAGGAAGACCGAGCCGTATCCGCTCATAGCCCAGTACCCGGGTGAGATCGGTCCCAGCGTTTGGGCCCATCCCGGCAACACTTCGCGAGGGGCGAGGGCGCCCCCCAGGCCGGCGAAGACCAGCGCGGTGATGCTTCCTCAGCGCGTTTACCTGCATCACCGTACGGGCTACTGACACCATTGCGAGCGACAGAGAGGCGAGGCAGACCGAAAACGACACACAGACGATGACGAGCGGCACCAGTGAGCCCCGGAGGTGCAGTCCAAACAGGAATCGCCCTGCCGTAAAGGCCACGGCCAGGTAGGCGACAGCGATCATGAGCGGCATGAGCCCCTTCCCTACCAGGACTTCAATCGAGCTCAGGGCGGACGCCCGGAGACGGGTCCAGGTGTTCCATCCGTGCTCTCGAAATACACCGAAGGCGCCGTTTGCGACCAGGAAGAAGCCGAACATCACGGCCATGCCGGGAACAGCCTGTTCCGCGCCGCTGAAGCCGGGTCCGTAGACGGCATCGACCACTTCCCGAAACGTCGACTTGAGAAAGGCCATGAGACCTAAGGCCATGAGGGGGAGCATCGCGGTTGGGACGGGATCGCTGAGTAGCAGGCGAATGTCGTTCCGGACCAGGGCGGATATCCGCCGCATGGCACTTCTCACCTTATCGCCTCCGACAGCTTCGTTCCGGTCAATGAGAGATAGGCGCTCTCGAGACTCGGCCTTACGATCTCCACCGACGTGATGCCCTCCGCCGCGCTCCCGAGCAGGCGGATGAGATCGACAAGCTCGGTGGCAGGATCAATGCAGGGCATCCTCACCGTCTGTCCGGAGTGCTCCGCAACGCCCAGGCACGGTGGCACTTCGTGTCGAAACGTCAGCTCCAGGTAGGAACCAGAAACGCGAGACACCACGTCGTCTACCGAACCCATCGTTCTGACCAGACCGGCATCGAGGATGGCCACCCTGTCGCAAATCTGTTCGATCTCGGGTGTGTAGTGACTGGTATAGATGACCGTGGCGCCTTCGGCAGCCAGGCGCCGTACCTCGTCCATCAGCTCAGCCCTGGTTTCCCCGTCGGCGCCCACGGTCGGCTCGTCGAGCAAGATACAAGAGGGTCGGCCCAGGAGCCCGATGGCACTGTGCAGCCGCCGTTGCTCGCCGCCCGACAACGTTCCGGCTTTACGCTTCAACAGGTGCGAGAGGATAAGCCGGCCAGCCACCCGTTCTATCTCGGAGCTGGCCACCGATCCCGAAAGGCCCCGAAGCTCAGCGAAGAAGCGCAGATTCGCCCGAACCGTGAGCGTCGGGTACACGGAGAGATCCTGGGGGACGTACCCCACCTGAGCGAGAAACCGGGCCCGGGACCGCTGCGAGTCGAAACCGGCGAGAGTCACCGAACCGCTGTCCGGTCGGAGGATTCCGGCGACGATCGAGAGCATGGTGGTCTTGCCTGCCCCGTTGCGGCCCAGCAGGCCCAGGACCTGGCCCGGCTCGAGGGAAAGGTCGACCGAGCGCAATGCCTCCGCGGAGCCATAGCGCTTCGACACGCCACGTAGCTCTAGGAAGGACATTGATCCCCCCGCTTCTGCACAACGACCAGGCCAGCCGCGCTCGGCCTTTTCCAGCAAGGAAATGGTGTGCTGTTGACTCCACTGCAACCGTTCTGCCATTCCTGCCACCCGGATCGGGCGTCCGCCGAGGTGGAGTATGAAGGAGAGGAGATCACGCTCCTTTGCCGTCAACTTCGTCGGGTCCTCGTCATGGAGTGCCATCGTCGACCCGACCAACCGGGCCGTCGAGAGAGCGGGCGACGCCAGCACGAGATCAGCTGGATCGATCCTCCCTGCCCCGGATAGCAAGCGAAGGGCCGGCCATTGACCTTTGATGTGCGGCGCTGCCGACGGCTGCCCGCGGTCATCGAACCGGGATCGGCTCAAACGCCCGACGGCTACTGAGAGTGCCATGGGGTCAACCTGGGCGATCCACGCCTGAATCGCCTCGAGCTGGGTCGTCAACCACGCCACCCGCCCGGGAGCGGACTCGCCTCCCCTGAGCCGATCTGCCGACCTGCACAAGGCGCCGCAATGTTCGGCCTCAGTAGCGAGGATGTTGAGAATGTCCTGGGTGTTAAGTCGGTGGACTCCGACCGTAAGGTGGAGCGAGGGGCCAGTCGCGCAGACCGCACGGTGAGGAGCGCCCCGCTTGACAAAGAGGACGTCCCCCGGCTCCAGAACTTTTGCGAGCGCGACGCGACCACCATCGGGGGGTACAGCCCAGAACGTCTCCCGCAAAATATGGTCCGGGGGAATCCCTTCTGGATCCCATATTGTCCATTCCTTGCGCCCTACCAGCTGGACGATGATCGCGTCGATCTGGTCGCGATGAGGTTGGAGTCCCGGCCGACCTGTCCGGGTTGACAGGTAGATGTTGCAGCCAACCGGACCTTCCCCGATGCGGCGCTGCAATTCGGCACAGAGAAGGCCCAGTCGGAGGCAGGCGCGCTCACTGTCCTGGATTTGTAACGTCTCGCCATCGGCCAGCCCGGGGCCGATCAGCCCCGGATTCACCTGGTGTATGCGGCGGCTGTTTCGGTTCAGGTTGGCCCGCACGCCGGGAGCATCTATGAGCTGCTCGATGTCGCCCCATCCGATAACACAGTCAGGATCGACCAGCCCCCGGAGCAGGAAGCTCTCCCCGCTGAGGCGTTCCAGGTGACTGGTCCCGTCGCACCCGAGCAACCGATCGGCGAGACAGCCAACGCAATGGCAAGGCTGCAACGAGTGTCGCCCCTCGGAGATTGGGCAACCGGCTCCCGGGGCCAGCGGCATGAGGCCTTCATCCATGGTGGCGACCTGAGATTCCGCCCGGGGAGAGCCCCGGTACACCGACCGCAGGTCGGGGCGTGTCCCGAAGGAGGCGGCGGCGCGATTGGTCCGCGATGAGTCTGCGCATCCGGATGAAGGCCCGTTCGTTCAATCGAAAACCGGTCACCGCGCCATCCGCGTCGCAGATGATGGAAGGCGCGTATCGGGGGTTGGGCACGGGCTCGGACGGGTGGGCGAAGGCGTTTGGCGTCAAGAAGGCGAGGTGTTGCACACGACCATTCGCTCTTTGCAGTGTGAGGGAGCCCCCCGCGGCCCTGGCCAGGTAGCGGTCGGCGCCGTGCCCGAACCAACCAGTGAACGTCGGAGCCCGCTGACCTCCTTCTCCCGGCAGGCGGAGTGAGATCGTAAGCTGCTGGCAGATCCGCTCGACCGCCTCTACCTGGGCCCGTGCGGCTGCCAAGCCCGCAGCAACGACGAGAAAGACCAGCCGTCGAGCCGGGACTGCTACCAGAATGATGGCATGCTCACCAGTGACCCCGCCATGCTGCAGCACCAGGTCTCCAGCATCCGACCAAAACCACGGGCTGCCCGTCTGCAGCTCAGCGGTTGCGGCGACCCGCGATAGCAACGGCGAGCCCTCAACCCGCACCGGGTGCAACAGCTCGCTTGCTACCGCTGACGCGAAGGCGCGCAGGTCAGCCACGCTGGCGTCCAGGTCGTTGGCGACGCAGCGTGTTACGCGGCGGCGGGACGTGGTCGCCATCTCCAGTCCGGCGGCGAGGAGCGCCGTCGAGATATCGGGCGTTCCCCTCTGACGCAGGAACCATCTCACGGCCAGATCAAAGGCTCGACCCGAATAGCTGTAATACCTGCCGGGTTCGGCGACCGCGCTGAGCGGTCCAGCGGTACCGGACGGGGATCCAAACTCAGTCAGACCTGATGTGTGGCAGAGCAGATCGTCTACCGGGATCCGCGAACGACCCCAGGTCAGCCGGGCCGCCTGGCGCTCAGCCGGACAGGTGAGCCTTCGTATCAGCGTGGCCAGGACGGGTTTTCCGAACGAACCGAGCGGCAGCCGCGACCGATCCGACAAGCTTCCGTAGTCGAAGTGATCGGCAGTGTTTGGCGTGACAACCGACAGGCTCAGCCCGTCGAGCCTGAACTCGTTCGCCAGGCACCTCGTCAGCGCGTCGATCTCGTCGTGCTCCCCCGCTCCTCGGAATCCCACTCTCCTCACCTCCTTCTTCACCTTGGGATCAGCCCAAAATCTTGGGCCCGGCCGCTGGTGGCCGTCCAGAGCGTTTGCGGCTACCGGACGGCCACCATCAACACGGCATTATTAGTTGGCGCCACAAAGGGCGAGAGCCCCGGTCTCGAGGTCGCGTGCGCTGATCTTGCTCATGTCCGTCACCTCCTTTCCGTCCTCTCGTCGAAGTCATGCCGGAAGGCGAAGACGTTCGCCGTCGGCGACCATACGGTCGAACATCCACCAACCCTCCCAGTCGTCCGGCCGAGAAGCGAGAATCTCGGCCACGACGGAGAAGACGCCCTCGACGGCGGCAGGAACACATCCCTCCCCGCCGTCGGCGGTATCGCCCGCGGAGAACGGGCCCCGCAATGCGAATTGATAACGATAATCAGGCCTTTGCTCGAACGTCACCACCATAAGCGGAATCCTCATGCGGTGGGCAAAGCGCACATAGCCGTCGGGTACGCCAACCACCCGCCCCGCCACCTCCAGAGGGACAACGGAGTCGCTGTCCTTGCTGGTAAATTCCGGAGGAAAGACGACACAGCGTCGCCGGCGTACCGCCTTCACGCATTTCAAGAGAACATCGGTGCTGGGAGCCCTGAGTATTTCGAGGTCCAGTGGTCCAAGCAGATCCGTATACCGGCTGTCCACGACGTCAGGAACATTGGCCCCCTGCGAGACCAGCATCGTCAACGGCAAGCACCGGCTGAGAGCCACAATCCCGGCCTCGATGGCACCAGCGTGAACGGGCAGGATGGCAACCGACCCGGAGTCCGACACCAGGTCCCGTAGTGGACCCAGGGACTCCATCATCACGATTTCCTCGATCGGGTGTCCGGCGGCCAGCTCGGCCAGAATGGAGGTCGTGTGCAGGTTGCGCTTGAAGACGTTGGCGACGCACCGAGCCGAGAGTTCGTCCAGGTCTCTACCCTGCAGCATCGGGGCCAACGCCATGCCCTTGGCGAGTTGTCCACGGTACTGGTCCAGGAGCGAGGCCTCGATCGTGCCGAGTTCGGCGTCGCGGATCGTCTCCAGCACCGCCCACCTATCGGCTCGATGGACCAGACCGAGCCGGGCGAACAGGAGAGCCTGCTCGTAGCAGTACCAGGGGTCAATGATGGATCGAGTCGAATTAATCATTTCGCTCCTTAGGGCTTATGGTGCAACCGCAACCGGGCTTGGGCCGGAAAGGCCTCGACCGGCTCTGGAGGGTTTCGAAGTCCATTTCTGTGGCCTGGGCCGCAAGCAGCGGAGGGGCGCCGATGAGCACCCGGATGATCTCCCACGCCAGGTAGTTGGCCAGGATGGCTGGAAACATCGGAATCATTCCGACCGGCTCCCGGAAGGACCGGATCAGCGTGGCCTCCCCTGTGAAAAGCGGATCGGCAAGATCGTGCTGGAGGCAATTCCAGCAAGGCGTGACGCCGGGGACGACGGTGAGTCCCAGGGTTCCGTTGGCGTGGGCATACCCGGCGCCCACGGAATGAGCCACACCGCGTCGCTGGCAAGCCCCGGCCACGAGGGCCGAGAGGGCATTGGCGGTGGGAATGTTACCGGCGGCGACGACAAAGTCCGCTCGCCTGAACAGCAATGCCTCAATCTCCGAAGTCCGGGTAATCAATATCGGATGGCAGTCCACGACAGTCCTGGTCCCCTGACGGCGCAGGGCAGCAGCGATGGCGTCGACCTTCAAGCGGCCGACATCGTTGAGCTCGAAGAGAGCCTGATTAGCCAGATTTTCCAGGGCCACAGAATCCGGGTCGCAGAGAACGAGCCGGCCGATGCCTGCGCCTGCCAGGCCGCGAGCCAGCCAGGATCCCATTCCGCCCAAGCCGATGAGTACCACAGATGCCGCGGCCAATCGCTCGCCCAGCACCTCTACATCGGCATGATCGGTCCATGTCGCCCGACACGCGAGTTCGTAGAGAAAGCGGTCCCGCCGGTCGAAGTAGGGTGGACGCTCGGGTGAGGTCCGGGCGCCCCACACCCGGTCTTGTTGCAGGAGCCCTTCGACCGCAAGGGTTTCGAGGAGGCCTTCGACCTCGGCCGCCGGCACGCCGCTGGTCGCCATCTGGTCGATGAGCTCCGACCTCGCCAGGCCGCCGTCTATCCGCTGCAGCACTTCGATGCAGGCGTCAGTGGCCTGGAAAGTCAGAACCTGACGAGAGGAGGTAATGAGGACGTCGACGACGTTGCCTGGGCGACGAAAGATCATCAGGCTGTCACGTAGCCGCACCATTTCGCTCATCGTCTCGATCCCGCCTTGTTCGCATCGAAATACACCTGTGACACGGATCACTCCTTGCTTGAGGGGTAAATGCCCGCAGCAGTCCGCCAACCCCGTTGTCGTCCTGATAGAGTTTCCAACCACCCGGTAGAGATACAGGGATGCAGGATGGAGCCTCCTTCGGGAGCACGATTTGTCATCCCGGGCAAATCGGATCTCGATCTCGAGCGGCATCGGCACCAGCGGGGCGGCCCGCTCCTGGGTCTGTTCGGCTCAGGCCTGTATCCCCCAGGACCGCTGAGCGCCTCCTCTACAGGTAGAACCACAACGGGAGCTCGATTGAGCTCGCGCTATGTCAATACCCGGGCCCGGCTGTAGATGCCGATGCACCGGTCTGAGCAACTGGGGTAGAGTTGAGATCCAGGTTTGGACGCTGGCGAGCAGGGCGGTTGACGACATCCATTCCAACCCACCGCCCCCGGACGGCAAGGCTATTCCGGATGCCCCGGATGAATCTGGTGACACCCCACCCAAACTTGCCCTGGGCGCCGACCGGTCTTCTGGCCAGCACGAGTACCGTGAGATCGGTCAGAAGCGCTTCGAGGCCATTGGAAGGTCTGACGTCCGACCAGCTCGACCGAGGCCAAGGGGTGAGCATCGACAGTTCGTTGTCGATGCTCGCCGAGGAGGGCGAGTGTCTGCACGTCCTCGAGCGCCTGGTGGTCAGCCCGACCGTCGGACTGTTCCAACCGCGTGACCCGACGCCAGCTCTCGGTTTCATTGAGATCGGCACGGTCCTCGGGACCATCGCCGGTGAAGAAGTGCGATCTGGATTCGCCGGTGAATTTGTAGCCCTCCTCGCGTATCCCGGCGAACGGGTCAGAAAGGGCCAACCCGTGGCCTGGCTGCGTACCGCCAGCGCCGGCGCTGATGTGCAGAGGGGGCCATAGGGCGTCTCCTCTCGGCCGCGCTGGCAAGGAGGCCCCGTAGAGCGCGATCGGATGCGTCTGATCGCCTATGCATCGCAACCGTGTCATCATATGTGCCTTCGCTTCGGGCCCGGAAACCGGGGGGCACTCCTTCCCGGATGTTGGCGAAGCGGGCTCAACGAGCACGGGGAGCGATCTTGGAGCGGTGGGGTCGATCGTCCCCTTTCGGCCAGACGTGGCCGGCGGGCACCACCACGCCTCCGCCGGGCGCGGTCGCGGATGGCGTCTATGTGGCCCTTAAGCCCCTGGGCCCAGGAACGCACATCATCCAGTGGGGCGCCACGGGGACCAACTTGAGCGAGAGTGTCACCTACACCATCACCGTCCCTGCCACCTGAGCTGTCGCAGCTACGCGGCGCGAATCTCTGGCCGGCCGTGACAACCGTCGCGGCTCGCCTCTTGGCGTCGCCGAGAAGAGCGGAGTCGACGGCGGTGAGACCCGGCCGGGAACGATGTGTGGGGGGGTCCACCGGGGGGGAACATGTGTTCGCTAGGATGGCAGGCGTGAATGTTTCGTCAGTCGTATCTCCTGTGGCTGGGGCGACCGCTGTCGCCAAGGGAGGAGCGGAGGGCGCCTCCCTTGAAGGCGCCCTGGCCGCGCTCGAGGCGCGCCTGGCCGCGCTCATGCCGGCGGCGACGGCGCTCGTGAAGGATCTGCGCGCCGCCAAGGATGCGGCCCGGGTCGGTCACTGCCGCCTTGTCGCGGAGGCGATCGGCCGGGCTTCGTCCCGGGTGGATGGCGTGCTCGGCGAGGTACGGTCGCTCGGTCAATCGTGGTCGTTTGATGTGTCTACATACCTCGGCGAGGGCTCCTTCACCGCTGAGATCACCGCCGCGGCGGCAGCCGCGGGGATAGGAATCGAACCGCGTGGCGAGCGACTCGTCGCCTTCCCCACCGTCATCCGGGTCCGCCCGGACCTCGCCGCGGTTGAGATCGATGGTCGCCGCGAGACCGGGCTTCGACCGGCGAACATCGTTGCGGTCCTGGCCGCGTGCCAGAAGCGAGCCAGTCACTTCCGGGCCGAGACCTTTCTGGAGGCCCTGGAGACGGCCTACCTGCGGCTGATGCCCGGGTTGGCCGATGGCCGAATCATCCGGCTGGCAGAGATTTGGCAATTGTTCACATTGTTGCCGGGCAGCGCCGGTGAGTATTCGATAGTGGAGTTTGGTCGCGACCTCAATCTGCTGGATGAGTCGGGCCTAACGCTCACCCGGGCGGGCCGTCAGATTGCGTTCGCGGCGTCCTCCGGCACTCGTGATAACGCGACGGTCGTCGGTATCGACCGCAATGGCCGGCCACACCACTACTGGGGGGTCTCCTTCTCGTGACAAACCCGCTGACGACCGATGAATACACCGAGTTTCTGGCCAAGGAGTATCTGCTGGACTATGTGTCCACGGGCGGAGCGGCGACCAAGTTTTGCGTCGGAACAGCCGGGGCCCTGGTCGACTTGCGTACTCAGCTGCAATCGATGGCAGATGACAACAACTACGCCTACGCCGGTATCGACGCGGCCGATACGAAGGTGTCGATGACTGACGAGCTGTTGTTTAGCTTGACCCGGGCCCTCGATGTCCCCGGCTACGGACGGAGTCTTGCCAGTGCCGCCTACCGGGCCACCGGCTTTCCTCCAGGCGGTGAGGGCGATCTTCATATCTCCACGATTGCCGCCCGGTATCAGGTTGACCCCGCAGAGCTCTACCGCAGCGTTCGCCGCCGCCTCGAACAATCCGTGCTCGGCGATCGGGGCCTGCCGCGCGACCTCCGACTGGCCCTGTTTCGCCTGGGCCAATACGAGCTTGGCGCGGGAGACGTCAACGACGCCGAAGCCGAGGCCGTGGCCAACTGGCTCACCGGCCGGCCAGCCGGGGCGGCGGTGTTGCGGTCGAGCGGAGTCCGCTATCGGATCAGCCGAGCCAACGCCCATCCCATCCTGGCCGCAGTTCTCAGCGGGGTCTCGAGCGAAGACCGTCGTGGACTCATCCTCAGTGTCGACCTGGCCCGGATGGGAGTTGACCGTCCGAAGACGGGCCAGGAGGGTCACTATTACACCAGGGCGGCCCGGCTCGACGCTTACGAGATCATCCGCGAGCTCATCGACACCACCGACTCGCTCCGTCGCTGCCTGGTGGTGATCACGATGCCGAGCCACCTTTTCGACGATCCCCACCGGGGACCGTTTGCCTACCCGGCCCTGGCCATGCGGATCCTCGACGATGTCACCGACCGCCAACTCCCGAATCCGTTCGCCCCCGTCGTACGCGTGGCCCAGCCGTAAGGACGATGATGACTTCCTCCGCCTCCACCGCCCCCATCGACGTCATGGCCTCCCGGCGGGCCATCGAAGCCTTCCGATCCGGGGTCCCATCCACCACCGCCATGAGCTGGCTGGACTCGCTCCAACCTGACATCGACAACCGATTCAACGACCTTTGCTCCGAAGTACGCCAGCTGCCGGGCTCGGGCCGCCCGGCCGCGGGCCTGCTCGATCGGGGGCGGCTTCGGCACCGGTAAGACCCACCTTCTGGCTCACCTGCGAGGCCGAGCCGCTCGGGACGGCTTCGTCACCTCGGCGGTGACGATCTCCAAAGAGGTCCCCCTTCACGATCCGGTCCGGGTAGGCAAGGCCATCCTGGCCGGCGCCACCCTCGACGGCGCACGCCGCGACGTCATCGAGCGCCTGGCGGACCAGATCGACGTCAACGACGCCCGCTGGGCCGACCTCGCCAACCAGCTTCGCCGACTCGACCCCCGCTTCGCCGCCGCGGTTGCTCTCTACGGACGACCAGCCACACCCGACGACCTCAACGAGCACCTGATCCGGTTCTGGGCCGGCGAACCCCTGCACCTGCCCACCGTCCGCCGCGCCCTCAAGAGCATCGACCCGCACCACCGCTACGAGTTCGGACCGGTCAGCGACCGCGACCTGTGGGGCCAGCGGATCGGATTCGCAGCCCGGCTGGCGCGAGCCACCGGCCACCCTGGATGGATCGTCACCCTCGACGAAGCCGAACTCATCGGACGCTACCCCAGCCGCCAGCGCCTTCGCTCCTATGCCGAACTCGGCCGGTGGCTCCGCCGTCGCCCCACCGACCCCACCGCCCCCCTCGCGGCAGTCATCGCCATCACCGACGACTACCAGGCCGCCATGCTCGACCACAAAGACGACCGCAACCTCCCCGGCCGACTCCCCTACCGGCTCGAAGAACCCCACACCGCCAGCGCCGCCGAACTCGGAATCAAGATCATCCAGCGCGACCTGCTCGCCCTCCAGCCCGCCACCCCCGGCCAGCTCAACTCCGTCAAGGCCCAACTCCACAACCTGCACGCCATCGCCTACCACTGGACCCCACCACCTGTCCCCGGGTTACCACCCCGCAACACCAACCAACTCCGCCACCACATCCGGGCCTGGATCAACCAATGGGACCTCTCCCGGCACCACCCGACATTCCACCCCGACACCGCCATACACCAAAACCCCACCAACTGGGACGAGGAACCAGCCCTCTCGACCTGACAGCATCCGCGAGTCCGCGAGTGCGGGCACGCCACGCCTCGGTTACGGATGGCCTGGCGTGGCTTCACTTTCTGAGCCCTCGCCTGACGTGCCGTAGCCGAAGTTGGCGGCCCGCCTCTCGCGAAATGCGGCCACGGCTTCGCGGTGCTCCGGAGACGGCACGCACTGGGTCCGGTTGAGCGTGTCTTCGCGGTCCTGGACCAGTTCGAGGTCGGTCTCGCTGGCGTTCTGCGTAAGCAGTGTTTTGATGAGCTGGAGTTGCGGGCGAGGATTAGCCGCGATCCGGCGAGCCAGGGCGAGGCTGTCTTCCAGCAGGCGTCCGGATGGCACGACCCGATCCACCAAGCGGGCAGCAGCCGACTCGGCCGCGTCCCACACATCCCCGGACAGACAGAACTCGCTAGCCCGGCCAGGACCCATGCGCTGCACCAGGAAATGACTTGAGGCCAGCTCGGGAAGCAGGCCCATCTTGGTGAACCCGACACTGAACTGGGCTGACTCGGACGCCACGATGACATCGAAGGGCAGCACCATGGTGAGGCCGATCCCGACCGCGATCCCGTTCACCGCCGCGATCAGCGGCTTCGACCGCCGGCACAGCGCCACCCAGTCGGTTTCCCTGGGCATCCCGCCATGGCCGACGGGTTCGGGATCGCCGCTGACGCGCCGGGCCCGACGCTCTTCGAGCATCGCCACGTCCGCTCCGGCACAGAACGCTCTCCCCTGTCCGGTCACCACGATCGCGCCCACGTGCGAATCGCGGTTCGCGTCCTCTATCGCGTGTTGCATCTCCCGGGCCATGGTGGTATTCCACACGTTAAGCCTCGCCGGCCGGTCGAGGGTGATCACAACCACGTCGCCGACATGGGCCGTACGAATGGTTTCCGGTCCACTTACCCGTTCCATCAGGGCACGACCGGACTGCGGAGCATCGAGGGCGAAGAGCGGGCGATCGAAGCCAGGGCCTGCGTGTTGGACCGGGTGCTGCCGCCCAGCGCTTCGAGGGCGAGCCCGGTGGCATGGTAACGGCCGATGGGGTGCTCCCGCGAGTAACCCATTCCACCCATCACATGAATTCCTCGATTGTGAGCTTCGAGGTAGGCGGCACCGGCGAGGGCTTTGGCAGCGATCGTCTGGAATTCGCTGTCCGCTCTCCACGAAGCCTCTACCACCGGACGGGCTGCCTCGATCGCTATCTTTACCCTGGCGAGATGGTGTTTGACCGCCTGGAAGCTGGCGATAGAACGGCCGAACTGCTGGCGGTCCCGGCAATGGTCAGACGCCGCAGCAAGGTGCACATCGCTCATGGCGAGGAGTTGTGTGGCCCAGGCCCGTCGGGCGAATCTCCACGTCTGGGCCCAGCGCTTCCCGCCTCCGACGATCTCCTCAGCCGGCGCGCTTCCGAACGCGAATCGCAGAGGGCTGGCCCAGCCATCGGCGTGATGAACGGTGAGGAATTCCGGCGAAGAGAGCCGCACCAGTACATTCCCGTTGCTACCGGAGCGGACGACGGCGAATAAACGACCGTTGCGGCCACCCACCACGACGCCCCGAATCGTCGCCGCCCCATGCCCATCCTGCCTTCCGGCAATGCCGGACGCGTCGGCACCGAACACCATTCCGTCCTGGGCGCTGACATCCCCGTCGCCGAGCAGGCGCAAAACGAAGCCGGCGAGCGCCGGCGAACACGTCCCCCGGCTGCCCTCGATGGCGAAGAAGAGATGCGAGGTAGCGGCCGGATGTCGTGACCAGATCTCCCACCAGCCGGTGGCTTCGAGGCGTTCGAGGATCCCGTCGGAATCCCCGTCCAGCAGGTGTCCGACCACCCGGCCCACCTCCGCGGCCTGATCGGGATCGAGTATCTCCTCAAGCACCCGATGGCACCCTGGTTGCCTTCGCGGGGTCCCGCGGGAGATCGAGGAGTCGTTCCGCGATGGTGTCCAGCTGGATCTCCTCGCTTCCCCCGTAGACGCTGGCGAACCGGGAGTAGAAGTAGTCGGCGACTATCTCGCCGTGATCCAACCCGCTGTCTGCGGCCAATCCAACCGGAGTCACCTCACGGAACAGATCGAACATCCGCACCTCTACCTCAGCCAGGAGGACTTTCTCTACTGAGGCCTCGGGGCCGATGAACTGGCCGGCATCTAGCAAGGCGAGGTTACCGAGGCATCGGCTCCTGAGAGCCACCAGCCGCGCCGCGATCCACCCCAGCTCGGTGGCTTCGTTGTCCACGAGGTCAGGATAGCTATCGCAAAGGCTCTCGTAGCGCTCCAGGAGCCAGCAATGGCGCTGCCAGGCGTACATGCCGCGCTCCCACTGCAGGAGATACATGGCCACATCCCATCCGTGCCCCACTTCGCCGACGACAGCTCTGTCGCTGACGACTGCGCCGTCGAAGACGATCTGGCCGAGCTCCTCCCGCTCGCCCAGCCCCCGGATCACCCGTTGCTCAGCGAGGTCGCCGAGGCGGACAAAGAACATCGTCAGCCCGCGAGTGCGTTCCGCTTGCTCGCCGGTTCGAGCTAACAGCAAGCAGTGCGTGGCCCGATGTCCCATGCTGATCCATACTTTCTCGCCTTCGATCCGCCACTGCGACCCGTCCCTGGTGGCGCGGGTGCGGAGAGCGGGCAGGTCGCTCCCGGCGCCGGGCTCGCTGAACCCCTGGCACCAGAGGTCCGTGCCCTCCAGCCCACGACGGACGTGAGAGTCGAGATGCGGGGCGAAGTTTATGATTGCTGGCGCACAGACCTCGAAGCTCAGGGACCAATGGGGCACCGAAAAGTGGGCGCGGGTCAGCTCGTCGTACAACACCGCCCGGTGCAGGACTCCGCCTCCAGTCCCCCCCACCCTTGCGGGCCATCCGCGCCGTGAGAAGCGGGCCGCGTAGAGGCGTCGGACCAGCTCCGCATCTCCTGCCAACTCGTCCCCGGCGGCCAGGCAGGAGGCTCGCAGAACCTCTCCCTGGCTGTCGAGCCAGTCCCTCAGCGCCGACCGATACCGGGCGATGTCAACCGGTCGGTCTTCCGCTGCTTCCCGCTCCGGGACAGTTGCGTCGCTCATCCCAATCCGAGCTTGCTGTTATCCCAGGAAAGGATCCGATCGTCGGCCACGACCCGGATCAGGGTGGTGCCCAACGACTCATAGCGCTGCCGGGTGGCCGCCGGCATCTCCGCTCGAGGCGTCCTGAATGCTCGGTACTTGCGTTCTTCCTCGATATGCACCCGCTCCTCGAGCGCCGGGTCGGCGCCGACCACCTCCGCTCGTCCTGTCACGTGCACTCCCCACAGCTCGCTCCACCTTTCACCCCCCTCCACCAAAAACGACGCCCGACTATCGTGGCGGACCCGCAGCACCTTCTTTCCCCGGGTGCCGACGTAGATCGTTCGATCGAGAACGACGTGCCACACCGGTAGGGCCACAGGGACACCGTCGCGCCGCAAAGACACGAAGATACCGGTATGGGCGTCCCGCAGCCGATCCCACGCTTCCTCCGTGGTCAGGCGGACACTTTTCGGCTTATCAGTCACGGTCGGGCCCTCCTGCGAGACAGTCAGCATAGCCTCGGCCCGGCTCGCGTTCGCTCCTGCGACAACGGCCGATATGCGTCCGGGGCCGGCTCGCCCGGGCGACATCGACAGCCGGGACGGAGGTCAGGAGGTCGGGGCCGATGGAGTCTGGACTGGCGAAATGGGCTGGAAGTCGGGGTCCTTTGTCCGGTGGACAGGTTCAAAGGCTCAAGACATCACGTGCCAATGGGGCAGTCACGCCTCCGCTAGTCCGTTGGGCTCTGGATGCCTGGGGGGGACCAGGACCGGTGAGCGGATTCGCCATCATGGACGCAGGTGGGACAGGCGAGTTGGGCTCGCATGGTTTGCAGCCCGGTCCGGATCCGTTTCTTGGCGGCGTTGAGGGGGACGGCCTCCGCATGGGCGATCTCCTGCGCCGTGTAGCCGTGCCAAGCTGCGAGCAGCACGGCCCTGGCCTGCTCGGGTGGAAGCGAGTCCAGGGCGGCCTCGACCGGCCCGGTTGGCGCGGCGGTGGGCGCCACCTCGGCGACAGTCCTGGCGGCGCCGCCCGATCGGACACCAGAGGGCGTTCCGGTATCGACTGATTGTCGCCTGCGACGGCAGAGGACGTCGACGGCCAGCTGCCGGGTCGTACGAAGCAGCCAGTCACCCTGGCCGTCGAGCTCCCGTTCGCCGACGGACCCGCTCCGCCACCGCCGCACAAATGCCTCCTGGGCCACGGCCTCGGCCAGGTCCGGGTCGCCCAGGAGAGCCAGGGCTGTACCGTACACCGACCTCCGGTACCGGCGCACGAACAGAGCCTCCGCGGTCACATCCGCCGACAGACCCGGGTCCGGCAAACCCTGCTCGGCGACACCGGGTGACTTCGCCATGGGAAAGCTCCTTGCCGATGCAGGCGGCCGGGCCGGCCATTGCTGAGAGGGCCATTGCTGAGAGGAAGGGTCCGGCTGGTGGCACTGCGTGGCGTGCGAGATGTTTCGGACACCGCGTATCGTTACACCATGCACTGTACTGGCCAGCACAACTTTACGCAAGGATCTGTAAACTAATTGTTCGTATCCGACCGGGCAGAGGAGCGATGGTCATGCGCACCGACAGTCAGAGCGGCGACCCCTCCGAGGGAGACAGGGACAGCCGCCGCCCGGGACGGCCCCGAGATCCAGGCTACGACAAGGTGATCCTCGAGGCCACGCTGGAGATCCTGTTCGAGAAGGGATACGCCGGCCTCACCATCGACGGCGTGGCGGCGCGGACCGCCCTGGGGCGTCCCACCATCTACCGGCGCTGGGCGTCTAAAGCCGCCCTCGTGATCGCGGCCCTGGCCCAGTCGGTAGGTATGTCCCCTACTCCCGATACCGGCGCGCTGCGCGATGACCTCCTGGCGTTCCAGCGTCATCAGATCCGGATGATGGACGCGCCCGAGTCGCGCCGCATCACCGCCGGCCTGGTGGCAGATCTGGTCGCCGACCCGGAGCTGGCTGAAACCTATTTCCGGGACTACATCGGTCCTCGGCGGAACTCGGTCTGGCACGCCCTCCAGCGCGGCATCGACCGCGGTGAGCTGCGCCCGGACGCCGACTTCGCCTTCATCTATGACGTCCTCATCGGACCCCTGTTTATGCGCTCAGTCGTGAGAGGTGAATCGCTGGGATCCGAAATCGCCGAACAGACGGTCGATCTGGTCCTTGACCTCTATGGGGCAGACAGCCCGAAGACGGGAACGCCACCGAAGCCGGCGAACAGTCCGCCCCTAAGTCCCGGATGAGGTGACCTGATCCGCGACCTCGCTCGGCGTCGGAACGCCCCTGCCGGGTCCAGGCCTGGATCAGGAGTACCGCTCGGAGCAGGTGGGACCGCTCGTCGTCCGACGCCAGAAGCTCGATCTACTCCCCAGCAGCCTCCTCTTCGCTACCTTCCGGGTCCTGTAGAGCCCCTGGGTTCTGAGCAGCCCTTGAGTTCGGGACATCCGAGGCAACAGGATGGTCCGGCTCTGGCGAGGGAGCCGCCTTCCAACTTTGACGTCGAAGCGCCCACAGAAATCCCCCGCTGTCTGGCGAACGTTCGCCCGTGAACCTGAAGCCGTTGCCGGTTATGTCGTTTCGCCAATGCTCCCGGCTGATGTAGAGACCGAACAGGATCAGCCACAGGCTCTGCGGATACTGGACGATCCGTTCCAGTGCGCCCGGGCCAAAGCCAAACGCGTTACGCGATTTTAATGCATAGGAGATGCCGGATAGCAGGACTATAAGGCTGGCCACGATCATGAATTCCCGTAGCCAGTCCGGAATACTGCGGACCAGGAGGCCGATAACAAAGATGCCAAGTTGACCCGCCACAATCGTTATCGCTGTACCCACGCCATGCAGGTGCCATCGGGATCCACTCAGATTCTCCGGGACACAAGCCACCAGAATGGCGCCGAGGCCGCTCAGGGCCAGGAGACCGAAGCCAATGCCTGCGACCACTCGTTCGCGTCTTTCATCCGAAAACCTAAATTCGGTAAATATGAGAACCGCGCCGAAGAGCAGCGCCGCGCCGAGAAGCCCAATTGATAGATCCATCCAGAACCATCGAGGTGAGTAAAATGGGTACTTGACCTGATAGCGGCCGGTAGCGCCAAGGTCACTTATCGCATTCGTGAAGAAGTTATATTGACCTGGAGCCTGTTCTGACCTGAAGGTCCATGCGACCAGAACTTGAGCGGCAAAGTACCAACAACTCAGCAGTACAATGGTCGGCCCAAGCCAGTCGATCCTGTCCGTGAAGACCTTAATTCGCAAGGGTCGATTGACGGGCCGCAATACCGATCGTTCGTCAGCGAGGGCTGTCGATGGCAGCCCTTTGGCCATGAGGTAACCGTTGATAGCTGTGTTGTCCGTGATGAGACTCTCGGCCTCCTGGCGCGTCGGTCGCACGGGCAGGTTGATTCCCACGGCAGGCACGGAAGCGCCCCAGCCGGACCTGGACCGTTCGTATACCACGTTCAATCTGGACAATAGATCTCCTTCGTTGCCGTAAACCCGTTAGGGGTACCCAGGGTCCAGGCCCGACCGCGGATATCGGATGTATCCCTCGGTAATGCCGGGTCGACCCACATGGGCTCATGTCAGTCCGGCAGAGGCGGTGTTCGCTGAACGGAACGTGGGTCGCGCGCCGAACAGAAACGGGGCGAGGTCCGCCCTCCTCTGTCCAGGAGAAGCGGCGGATCCGACCCACGACAAGAACAGGAGGCCGCCCGACCTGGGGGCGGGGCTTTGGGACTGAAAGCCTCTGTCATTCCGCGCCGCTTCAGATGGATACCCGGAGCCGCATCCGCGGTCATGAAAACGGAAAGGAAGTCTTGCGGATGCGTTAGCTTAGCGCGAAGATCTCGTCGAGCCTGGGGAACCTTTCACCTGTGACAGGAGGGTGACATGAGTCCGTTCCGCAGTATCGGTTCGTCCGCTGCGATGATTGGCGTGGCCGCCATCGTCCTTCTCCTGGGACTGACCGTGCCGGCAATGACGGCCACGGCTACCGGAAATGGCTGGGGTCAGCCGCACCCCCACCTCGACTGCAGCGACAACACCCGCGGGGTGTGCGCCGAGGTGGCCGCCCCGCTGCAGCGGTGGGGCCACTACGTGGGCCACGACGAGCCATCGGTCCTCTTCTATTCGAACCAGGCCGGTTCGGGCAACCAGATGGTCTATCAAGGAGTCCTGCCCAAGGAACCGCCCGCGACCGCCATCCCGGGCAAGCGGTCTTTCGATTTCATGCTCTACCCGGCGATCTGGTACGGCATGGCCATGTGTGCCACGCAGTCCTATCCCGAGACCGTCAATACCTGCGTGCCTGATAGCGACGTCAATGTGACCGCGCCCGGCAGCCCCTACCATGCCGGCACCGCCTATATGGAGTTGCAGTTCTACCCGCCGGGCTACGTGTCGCAGTGGAACGGGTTCAGTTGCTCGGCCACCCAGTGGTGCGCGGCCCTGACCATCGATAGCTATGGCCTCAACCCCGTGACCGGCCAGCAGCTCAACTCCACTTGCGCATCGCAGGTCGGCCTCGAGTACGCCAACTTCGCTTACCTGACCCACACCGGGGTTCCGCAAGGCCCGCCCAACCCGGTCCAGTTCACACCGGCGGCATCGGGCGTCCCCAATCCCCACAAAGTGCTCTTCCTCAATCAGGGTGACCACTACACCCTGACCATGCACGATACCCAGCACGGCCTGCAGACCATCGTGGACGACACCACCACCGGCCAATCTGGCTCCATGACTGCCAGCGCCGCGAACGGCTTCGGCCAGGTCAAGTTCGCCCCGACGGGAACCAACTGCGTCAATATCCCCTACGACTTCCACCCCATGTACTCGACCTCCCGGCCCGCCACGATCGTGCCGTGGACCGCGGCCACGTACAACATCGCTTTCGACACCGAGCTCGGCCACTTCCAGTACTGCAGCCAGTCCAAGCCGTCAATCAACGGAGTCTGCGTCGGCACCGAGGGAGCCCCGCCCAACGTCGGTCCGGCCGACAGTGACGACTACGGCTGCTTCAACGCCAACCAGTCGACGCTCATCAAGGTCGGTGGCTGCGAAGCAGCGAATCTCGGCTACGACGGCCCCTCCTACCTTCCGGACTGGCCCAACGGGAATCGCTTCCTGACGCCAACCCCCACCCTGTTCACCAGCCCCCTGACCGGTCCGGCCTATGACATCAACTACAGCCAGGTGGCCTTCAACACCGACCTGCCGGCCATCGAAGGCCAGATCGGGCAGTGCAATATACACACCGGAACGGGTTGCAGCCTCTTCCCGACCACCGACAGCGGCACCCCGACCGCCTTCTACCCGTACTACACGATCGGCAACGCCCTGGGGGGCTGCGCCTGGGCCCCAGGCCAGGATGTGCCCGGGTTCACCACGGCCAACTTCGGGAAGAACTCGCAGTACGGCCAGTTGTTGAAAGTCACCATGACGACGGTCGGCGGCGGGACGACGAAGATCTACCAGGACTTCAACGGCGTGCTGCAGGGCAACCCCTGCCCGGCCCACGCCTAATCCTCGACGCCGGGTTCGTTGCACGAGGTGGGACGATAGTCGGTCTGGAACCAGTGCAGAAATGACCGTGATTCACGATCTTGTCGGATTGGTGGAGCCGCGGCCGGGACGCCGAGATCGGCCTGGCGACCTACAGGTGTACAGCAGACTCCGCCCCACCGGGGCCCCCGCTCTGGTGGTTAGATTTCGTCGAACTTGCCGCGTGCGGCGGTAGTGGCAACGAGCCACAAGGCGACGCGTGCCGCCACGAATACCTCATCATCACACTGCTGCAACCGGTCCACGGCATCTGATTGGACCGCCCGGAGGAGGTGGCGAGTCTGGTCATCGTCGGGGATCCACTCTCCAGAGACCAGAAACAAATCCGTGGCCGAACCTGCGGTGCGAACATCGATCTGCTGCCGGGCCAGCCTGTCCTGGAGGTCCAGCCGGATGGCGGACGCGTAGAGGTCGGCTTCGAGTGGCAGCGCGCATTGCAACAGTCTGAGGTAGGCGCATCGCGAGCCGGCCCTTCTCATCTGCCCGTTTCGGCGGTCGTCCTCGGTCGCGGCGCGCTCCGCTTCTCCCATGCATCGATGATGGTGCCGTGACCACTCCGGGGTGTGTCCGAAGGCCAAATAGTGGGCGGCGGAGAAGACCGCATCGATCACTTGATCTTCGTGGAGTCGCGCCGCGACGTCGCGGATTGCCGCGCCCGACAGGCGTCCGAACGTCCCGGCCCCGAACGCGTCATCGACCAGGACTCGGGCATCCGTCACCGAAACCCCTGTGTCCCAAGACGCGGACGCCGGATTTGAAGGCGGCTCCGGCCCACCAAGGACGGGAGGTACCCCTGTCGTCTCCGCGGTCGTCGGCGGGTCCGCCGAGGAGGCCGGGGCGCCGGCCGGCGCGGACGCAGCCCGGAGGCGGGCGATGCGTCGCAATACGGTGGAGCGGCCGCTCTGATCTCTCTCCCGCTGCTCCACCTCCTCAAGTTGATCGAGCGTCAGGGTGTCGAGCCGAGAAACGATGTCCGACGCTCGCAGCCTTTCGTAATACGGGATCGGGAAAGGCGAGTCAGCGGTCAGCGACGCCTGCCCCTGGGCCGGAACCGGACCCAACAGCAAGTCGATACGGCGCAGGATGCTGACGCGACCCTTCTCTCCGCTCTCGCGCTCGTACACCTCGGCGAGCTGATCGGCTTCGAGTTCGGACAGCATAAACACGATCTGGCTGGCGCGGAGCTCGGAGTAGCTGGCTATGGGGAAGGGCCGCCTGTCGGGCTTCTGCTGGTTGTTCTTTTCAGCCGGACCGCTGATGGATGCAGCAGGCGGACCGTCCGTTGGCACAGAGAGGACCGGAGGGTGCCGAGGTTTTTCCAGTTTGGGCCGGCTGATGGCGGTCACCAGAGAGGCGCTTGCGGTCACGACCGGTTCGCGGGCTCGGGTTCCGTGCGGGGCACGTCGGCGTCGGGCGCGCCACTGGAGCATGAGCCCGCCCGAGGCCGCGATCAGGATGGCGAAGCCGAGGGTGAGCGACAGTGGTGGCAGGTGGTTGCCTGGATGTTTGGATTCGCTGATCGCCGTGGTCGGCCTGGCTATCGGGGCGGTCTTGACCGGGACCAACGGGAGCGGGGCCTTCGTCGTCGATGGTCCGGCCGTGGATCGGGGTACCGAAATCGCCGGTGACCGAATCGACGGAGGCGAGACTCCGTAGGGGATGGCAGGCACTGTGCCCGCGGTGCAAGTGACGAACTGCCCTTGAGCGTTCAAACAGATCAACTCGGTAGCGCCTGCCGACGCCTCAACCGCCAGGACGCCGGCGGCTGCAGCTGCGGCTGCGGCTGCGGCTGCGGCGATAGCGGTGCTGCAGGCCAGCCAGCGCGTCATCCCGCTATCTGGCTGGCGAACACGACCGTGTTGTCGAGATAGTGCCCTGTGGCCCGGTCAAAAGGGCCTCCGCAAGTGATCAAGCGCAACTCGGAGTCCGATACCGGACCGAACACGCGTGCCGTTGGAAAGGCGTCTTTGGCGACCGACTGAATGAGCGTGACGGCGAACGTTTCGGTGCCTTGGGCCGAGCTGACGGTCACGCGGTCACCAGGACGCAGCTCTGACAACCGCCAGAACACGGCTGGTCCGGTTGTGCTGTCTACATGACCGATGATGACCGCTGGACCGGGCTCGCCCGGGGCGGGGCCTTCGTCGTACCAGCCAGCGACCCCGAAATCGGACGGAACCTGCATGGTGCCGTCCGCCAGGCGCCCCAGGTTGACGATCGGCGCGTTGATGCCCACGGCGGGTACCACAATCCGGTCCGGCTGATTGCTGGAGTCAGCCGTACCCGCAGCGACGAGATCAATCGATGGAGTTCCGCCGGTAGCGAGGCCGGCCGATGTCGAGGCCGCGGGGGACAACGCCGTTGGCCCTGCATTCGTCAGGCCGCTCCGGTTGATCGGGACGGTCGACAGGGTCGGAGTGGACTGCGATGGCATCGTGACCGCGGTTGGCGACTTGCCGTCACAGCTGGTGGCAACGAGTCCAGTCGCACAGGCCACAGCCACCAGCGCTACCGAGGCCCGCCGTCGACGGGCAAGGATGGCGGCAACCAGGGCCACCGCGAACACCACGACCGCCGCAAGTTCGAGCCTGTCGGTACCCGGGCGAGGGCGAAGAGCCATTCCACCTGCGCCGGTTTGCATGCCACCCGTCGGCAGGCTGGCGGCGCCCACGGCGTCCTTGAGGACCTCGAGCGAGGGCGCGGCTCGCCCCTGAAGCACGACCAGTGACGCGACCGTCCCGGCGGCGACCGGCCAATCGTTGCCGGTGAGGACGGCGGCTCCTGTTGAGGCGTTGCTGAACGTCACGTTATAGACGCCTGCTGCCACGTCCAGGTAGGGCGACGCGGCGCCTTCTTCGACTGCTGGCACGGCCAACGGGTCCCGGCCAGAAGGACCGGGGGCTGTACGCAGGTTTCCACCCAGGGCGGGAACCGTTGTCAGGGTGTCGATGATCCGCACCTTGGCGTCACCGGGCGGCGGTTGGCTGAGATTGTCGGTGAAAGAAGTGACATGCCACGAGTCGGCGGCGTCCGCAACGACCAGCACCGTGAGAAACTGGCCCGGCGCGATCGCCACTGCGGCCGAATGAACTGACGGGGGCGCGCCGCCTGAAGAGGGAACGGTGATTTCCAGGGTGTGAGCCCCCACGGGCACCGCCACATATGAACTCACTTGCTGGAAACTCAGAGCACTCACCAGGAGCCGGCCGTCCAGCTTGATACTGGCCGCGGCGGCTCCTGGCACGAAATGACCGACGCGGCAAGTATCCCGTCGGCGCCGTCGGCGCGGCCGCCGAAGCAGCTCCGGCCGGCAGCCAGACGATGGATAGCCCGATCGCCACCGCTGCGATCCACCCCAGGTGATGTCTGCTCATATCCAGGCCCTTTACCGTTTCAAGTCCGTTCATTCTGGCCAGAGGCCCCGATGGACAACTTCATTCTCAGTGTTCGCCCCCCCGCCCTTTGTGCTCAACGCCTTCCGGGGACGGGTCGACGCGGCGGTCTGTCGATGGCCGCCTGGACCGGTTGGTGGTGGCCGCCCCCACCACCACCAACCGGGACCGCAATGCCTCTGAGGGCCCCGTCTGCGCGAGGGCCCCCTGCTGCGGCGTCGCCGGCGCCCGCAGCACCTTCAACCAGCGGGGCGCTCCACAGAACGGCCATGCTCCCGGGCACAAATGAGTCCCTTCGGTAGACAACGACAGCGCCCGGTGTTCGGAGCCGATTCAGCTTCTGGATGACCAATCGGGCCAGAAAATCGAGTGGATGTCATCACGGAGCGGAGATGTCTCCGGCAGCCAGGTTGAAAGCGGAGTTCACCAGGCCGACGTGGGAGAAGGCCTGGGGGAAGTTTCCAACCAGGCGATCGTGGGCCGGGTCGTACTCCTCCGACAGCAATCCGACGTCGTTTCGCAAGCCGAGCAAGCGCCGGTAGAGGCGGGCTGCCTGGTCACGATGTCCCAACAGGGCGAGGGCGTCGACGAGCCAGAAGTTGCAGGCCAGGAAGACCCCCTCGCCTCCGTAGAGACCGTCGGCGTTCCCCTCGTCATCGGTGCGGTAGCGACGAAGCAAGCCGTCGTCGGACAGATCGCTTTGTACGGCCTCAACGGTGCGGACGATGCGCGGGTCATCAGGCGGTAAGAACCCGACGATCGGGAGCAGGAGCAGGCTGGCATCGAGCTGGCGCGAGCCGTAGGCCCGAACGAAGCAGCCGCGCCGCGGATCGGTTCCTCGCCGACAGATGTCGTCGTGGATCTCGGTTCTGAGCTTCCGCCACCGTTCGACGGGGCCTTCGCGCCCGAAGTGTTCCACGACCCGAATGGCCCTGTCGATGCATACCCAGGCCATGACTTTGGAGTGGGTGAAGTGTCGTGGACCGGAGCGCACCTCCCAGATGCCCTGGTCGGGCTGGTGCCAATGGACCTCAACATGGTCGATGAGTGCACGCAGCAGCGGCCACGCCGAGGGGTCCGACGCCATCCCCGCGTGGCGGGCTCGCTGGAGGGCGTCCAGGACCTCACCGTAGACGTCCAGCTGAACCTGCGCCGATGCGGCATTGCCGATTCGGACGGGGCGTGACCCCTCGTAACCATCCAACCAATCGAGCCGCAGCTCTGTCAACCGGCGCTCTCCTGCGGGCCCGTACATGATCTGGAGTTGGTCCGGATCACCGGCCACGACCCTCAGCAGCCAGTCGCGCCAGGCCCCGGCTTCCTCGGCGTATCCGGCTCGAATGAGGGCATCGAGGCTGAACGCGGCGTCGCGCAGCCAGCAATAGCGGTAATCCCAGTTGCGCGAGCCGCCGAGTTGCTCGGGGAGCGAGGTCGTGGCTGCGGCGACGACCGCCCCGGTCGGCTCGTAAGTGAGCGCCTTCAGCGTGATGAGTGACCGCACGACCGCGTCGCGCCACGGTCCCCGATAGGTGCAGCGCTCGCTCCAGGTCCTCCACCAAGCTTCGGTCTCGGCCACCTTCTCGGCCGCGTCACCACCGCAGGCCCCGTCTGCGTACTGCGACTGCCATGAAAACACGAAGGGCACCTCATCGCCGGGGCCTACGCTGAACTCGGCGATGGTGCGGAAGTTCTCCCCCCGGGTCTCGACCGGGGTCGTCAGGCACACGAAGTCGGGCCCGGCGATGCCGTGGAGGTGTTCTCCCACCCTGCGCATCCACGGCACGATCCAGCCATAATCGAAACGCACCGCCAAGTCCATACGCATAGACACCCGGCCCGAGATCCCCTGGACCACCCGGACAACGCTGGCGTGGTCAGTGCGGCGCGGCATGCAGTCCACCACCCGCACGATGCCCTCTGCGGTGTGGAAGTCTGTCTCGAGCACGAGGGACTCGCCCCGGTAGCGGCGACTCACCCAGCGACAGCCGCCGACAGGAGCGATCTGCCAGAACCCGTTCTTCTCGCCGCCCAATAGCGCCGCGAAGCAGGCTCCCGAATCAAAGCGTGGGAGACAGAGCCAGTCGATCGACCCGTTGGTACCGACCAGCGCGGCGGTGTGGCTGTCACCCAGTACGGCGTACCCTTCGATGGGAAGGCGGCCCTGGTCCTCGTGTGCGCCCAACTCACTCACGGCCAGCGGAAACCCCTCGACACGTCGCCTCCTGGCCGCTGAGACGCCGGGTGACCCCTCCGGCGTCCGGAGGGCGGGAGGGCCAGGCAGAAGGTGGTGTTGTTCCCTGCTGCTCGCATTAGGTTTTTTGTTCTCGCTGAGCCTTCGGGAAGTGCACATCAAAAGGGGCCGTGGCCGCCGGGGTGGTCTCGTCCTGTCGGATGGGGCCGTCAAACATGGTGTCTCCTCCGCGTGCCCTGACCTGGAGGCTATCGGGCTGATCCGGTCCGGTAGATGGCGCCAAGCGGAGCGACGGGAGCCCGGGACAGGGCCCTCAGCACGGCCCCGGCCGAGCAGGCACCGAGGACCTCGAGGCGGTGTAGAACGGAACGCAGAGCGCTCGCCGGGTGATCACGGTCGCGGTGTCGGTGCCGGACCCGGCGGAGGCTGATCAGGAGGCAATGACGGCGACCGTGGTTCGACCGCCGTCGACGTCGAGTACGGTGCCATGGACGAACGCGGCCTCGTCGCTGGCGAGGTAGACCGCGGCGTGAGCGATGGCGTCGGGGGTCCAGCTCGTGCCCGCGGGGGTACCGGCCATCATCACCTCGGAGGTCCGATGCCGGCCGGGGTCGGTGCCATCCGGGTTGGGAGTGCGGATGACGCCTGGTGAGATGGCGTTGACCCGGACGCCCGAAGGTCCGAACTCTGCCGCCCACGATCTGGTCAGGGTCTCTATGGCGCCCTTGGTGGAGCTGTAGAGCGCGCTCGGGATGCCGAGGCGGACGATCCAGGACCCCAGGTTGATGATGGCGCCCCGCCCCGCGGCGGCCATGGCCGGAGCGATGGCGGCGGCCAGAAAGTACGGCGCCTTGACGTTCACCGCGTACACCTCATCGAAGGTCGATTCGTCGGTGGTCGCAGTGGTCGTGCTGGGAAAGATGCCGGCGTTGTTCACCAGGATGTCGATTCGGCCACCCAGCACGCCAGTCGCCTCGGTGGCGAGCTTCGTGGACGCCACCGGGGAGCCATCGAGATCGGCCGCCACGAAATCGGCGCGGCCGCCGCCAGCGATGATCTGCTTGACAACCCCTGCGCCGCGCTCGACGCGGCGACCGCTGACGACAACGTGGGCGCCCTCGTCCCCGAAGGCGATGGCGATAGCCCGGCCGATGTTGCTCGTGGCGCCGGTGACCAGTGCCGTCTTGCCCTCGAGTCGCCTCTGCATGGGTTCCTCCGTTCTTAGTCGATCCCTGGAATGGACCGTTCAGTTCAGAACTGTAGCTCAACAATGGACCATAAAGTCCAGAAAGAGGCTAGGCTGGTGGGGTGCAGGCGACGAAGCTCACCCCCAAGGGCGCGGCTACTCGTGATCGGATCGTGGCCGCGACCGCAGATTTGGTGCTCACCCGTGGCGTGGGTGGCACGAGCCTGGACGACATCGGGGCCGAGACGGCGACCAGCAAGGGACAGCTCTTTCACTACTTCCCGGGCGGCAAGACCGAGCTGGTCGCTGCTATCGCCTCGTTTCAGGGCGAGCGGGTCCTCGACGCACAACGGCCGTATCTCGATTCCCTCGACACCTGGGACGCCTGGGAAGGTTGGCGGGGGGCCGTCCTGGCCCACTACGGGTCCCAGCCGCATTGGGGATGCCCGATCAGCGCCCTGGCCCGCGAGGTCATCGGACCCGATCCGGAGCGGGCGGGAGAACTCGCCGGGTACATGGATCGATGGCGCGGGTACCTGCAAGCGGGACTCGACCGCATGCGCTCCGCAGGCCTCCTGCGGTCCGACGCCGATCCCGAGAAACTTGCCCTGTCTACCTTCGCAGCCCTGCAGGGCGGTCTCCTGCTGACCCAGACCATGCAATCGCTGAAACCCCTTGAAGCGGCGTTGGACGGCGCCCTCACGGCCCTGCACACGGCCGCCACCCCGGGCAGCTCGAGGGCGCCGGTCTGGAAGCACTCGATGAAGCGCTCACCAGCACCACTCCGATCGGGGCCACCTGGGACGCCACCCGGCTGAGCATCTGGCTGCCCGCGGACGAGGGGCGCCGAGGACGTGACGATAGGCCTCCAGGGTCCGGCCCCGGTGAAGAAGCCAGAATCGCCACCGCCGCCAGTTGGTCTTCGTCGAGACACTTGGTTAATCCACTTGTCAGTTGCGCCGAAAGCAGGCAAAGTGGTCGGCGCCTGCGAGACTTGAAGGGAGGTGCGTGTCCTTGTCGTACCAGTCGATGAGTTCTGACATCCGACCCGCCTCCCTCGCTGCTCGCGCCCTCACCGCCTGAGGGAGGACAACCCCTCACCTCAGGAGAGTAAGTGCCTTCACGCGATGAAAAGCGCCGGGCTGTCATCATGGCGGCCAAACGCAACACCGAACACTTCCAGCGGATGGCTCGATCCTTGGCGCCCCCGCCATGGGACGACGACGAGGACGACCCCGAAGCCAGCACCTACCCGGGGGCCGATCACGGCCCCGACCCGGTGCCTGCTTGGGTGATCACCTCCGGCGAGGCCCGCCAGTTCGACCTCGGCCTCCTCAAGACTGGCAAGGAGGCCGACGTCTATTTGGTCGAACGCCGCCACGGCGAGGCTGTCAACGTGCTGGCCGCCAAGCGATACCGCAACTTCGAGGAACGCCTGTTCCGCAACGACGCCCGTTACCGCGCCGCTCGTCGCACCGGGGAAAGTCGTCTCGACAAGGCCATGGCCCAGGGCAACAAGGCCGGCATGGCCTTTCGCGCCCGGCTGTGGCTCGCCGCCGAGTTCGATGCCCTCTGGCGCCTCTGGTCAGCCGGCGTGCCGGTCCCGTACCCCGTTCAGAAGCTGGGCAACGAGCTCATCCTCGAGCTGATCGGCTCGGCCGAGGAGGCCGCTCCCCGGCTGGTCCATGCCCGTCTCGACCGTCCCGATCTCGGCTCCGCCTGGGCTCAGCTCGTCGAGGCCATGCACGCCATGGTCCATTGCGGCGTCGTCCACGGCGACCTCAGCCCCTATAACATCCTGTGGCACGAGGGCCGGATCGTCATCATTGACCTCCCACAATCCGTCGACCCGATCGCCCATCCCGAAGGGATCTGCCTGCTCGAACGGGACGTGACCAACGTGACCGACTGGTTCGCCCGACGGGGGATCAAGTGCGATCCATCTGAGCTGTTCAACTCTCTGCTCCGCGAGGCGTTCCACTCCTAGACCTTCCTAGACCGACCGCTCTACGGGGACGTCACAGCACCGGTGATTGAGAAATTTTCTTTCTCTGTTGCACCAGCCCCTCTAACCGGGCACATTTTGCAGTAGAGAACGCCTTTCAGAGATCGTTAGGGCCCGTGTTGCAATAGTGAAGCCGCCAGGGTGTGTTAGGCACTCGACTCCAGCGTCACCTTTGGACGATCCGGGGCCAAGAGCCGAACGGGCGTGCTAGCCCGGCGAGAGGTCCATCCATTCCGAGCGCCTGAGCCGCCAAATACCGTGCGGCATCGACGGGAAATGGCTCTCCAACTCCGAAATCGGCGGCCGCCTCATCATCGAAGAGAGCACCGTGAAGACCCACGTGAGCGGGATCCTCATGAAACTCAACCGGCGCGACGGCGTCAGTCCGTCGTGCTCGCTACGAATCGGGCTTCGTCACTCCTGAACGCTGACCCGCCGCTCCCTGCGAGACGTAATCGTTTAAGGCTGCTGTGCCGCTCGTGGCTTGGTCGACCGACACAACTTCCCGTCTGGATGGAGCCTGTCGACTCGTGTTACCCCGACCTTCAGACGTCTCAGAATAGGGAGTCAAATTTTCAAATGCGGCGCACCAAAACCTCCGGCTCGGGTGACTTGATCCCCAGCAAGGGCCGCTGTACCGTGCTCCGACGCGCTATCGCGCATTCGCAATGGGAGGCAGTTTGCGATGAGAATTGGAGGCTGGAAGTGAAGGGCAGGTCACGAAGGATTCGGTATGGCATCCTCGTACCCGGTGCCCTGGCCGCGGTGTTGCTAGCGGCTGGATGCGGAAGTTCCTCGAAGGGGTCCACACCGAATACCACGACCGCAGGTAGCTCGAACTCGGCGGCAGCCGGCAACACAGCCAGCGCGCCTGGCGTTACCCCGACGACCATCAAGGTCGCGCTCGTGACGTCACTCACGGGCTCGGATTCGTCGAACTCCGTCACCATCCCGAAGGGTTTCGCAGCCCGGATCGACGCCCAGAACGCCGCTGGCGGCGTCGGCGGGCGCAAGATCAGCTACATCGTCGAGGATGACCAGTCCAGCCCGACGGCGGCAGCCACGGCCGCGGAGTCAGCGGTCAACGCAGGCGCGTTTGCTATCGACTACAACAGCCCGTTCACCTTTGGCGCCATCAAGTACATGGCCCAAGCAGGCATCCCCGTGGTCGGCGGAGCCTACGACGGCCCCGAGTGGAGTGAGCCGCAGACTTTCCCCAACATGTTCTCGTGGACTCCGGTCCTGTTCCCGAGCTATCCGATCTATACCACCGACGCCCAATTCATTAAGAATCAGGGAGGGACCCGGGTCGCCGCTGTCGGCTACGGGATCTCGCCTTCGTCGAGCGCAACTGCCAAGGGGATGGCGACCGCAGCCCCCGTGGTCGGGATCCAGGCGCCCTATATCAACAGCTCGCTGCCGTTCGGCACGGTCAACGTGACGCCGCTCGCGCTGCAGATGAAGTCCGAGAACGTGAACTCTCTGTACGGTCCTATCGATCCCAACACCTTGCTGGCCATCGTCACCACCGCCAAGCAGGCGGGTGTCAATCTGAAGGTGACCGACATGTCGACCGGCTACGGCGAGGACTTTCTGGCTGATCCTGCGAGCCTCCAGGCGGCCCAGGGCGCCTACATGATCACCAACTCTCAGGTGCCGGTGGAGCTGAAGACTCCAGCCACGCTGGCGGAGCAATCGGCCTTCGCCAAATACCAGGGCTTCACGGGTGTCCCGGACTTCGGCTGGACGGAGGGCTACGCGTCGGCAGATCTGCTGATCAAGGGCCTGGAGGTCGCGGGGCAGAACCCGACTCGCTCCTCGTACATCGCCAACCTGCGGAAGGTGACCAGCTACAACGTAGAAGGTCTCGCCAGCAACACCATCGACTTCGCCACGGTGCAGACCATCCCGAGCCAAACCTGCTCGTACTACGTACAGTTGCAGGGCAAGCAGTTCATCGTGCAAAACAACAACAAGCCTGTGTGCGGCACCCTGGTCAAGAGCTAGCTCGACTGCAGAGGCCGGCGGCGGGGAATCGGGTATTAAGGCCCGGACCCGCCGGCCTTAGCGGGAATCCATGGTGACTCGCACCCGGGAGGCGGCGTGTGACCGGCTCGGCGGTGACAAGTGAGGCCGAACCTGGCCGGTAGGCCGCAGTGTCGACATCAGCAGCGCATCGTCACTGACGGGGCTCACATATTGGTCGCGGTGGCCGGGCAAGACTGGCCCCCGAGATGGGCGGCCAGGAAGTGGTGGACCGGGCTCAGCTCGGAGAAGTCCACCTGCCAGAAGCACGGTGGCAGCGTCACCTTCCAGGGCGGCCCGGTGACTCGCCGGAAGAGGGTTTGGGGGCGGGAGCTACGTAGCAGCGTCGAGTGGGCCCGCCACGAACTCAGGGCATAGACGCCGTTGGTGCAGCCCGCCACGGTGGCGGTGACCGAGTTCGGGCCGATGGTCAGCCTCACCGAGCAGGCCGGGCTGTCCACGGCCAGGGTGGTGTTGGCCCGGTGACCCACTGATGGCGACACAATGATCCAGATAAAGGAGGCCAGCAGGGCCAGGTTCACGACGGCAGCGACGCGCTTGCGGGTCACGGGCTTTCCTCCGAGGGGCTGGTCGTCGGTACCCTCGAACCCTTCTCGAGCCTGTGGGCTCGGCCGGGCACCGGGAACGGCATCGCGGGATGCTCAGCGTCCCCGCCATGACCTCGACGACGTCACCAGGACCGACCCGTCCTCGCCGCCGTCGAGTTGAGCGCGGACGGCTCGGGCCAGATGGCCCGCGCAGACCGGGACGCCGTCGACGACGAATTCCGATTCCCGACCGCAGCGCGCCCCGGCAGGCTCGTCGACGGTCCCGTGGCACAGCGCGTCGCGCAGGATGGCGTCGTCCTCAATCATGGCCTGGTTTCGGGTGTCAACGACTGGGTCTTCGTCGGCCATTATTTCGTTCCCTTCCAAGGCTTCCCTGACCGATTGGGCAGTACTTAGTTCGTCCTCATTTGGCCTTCGCTCGTCCTCGTATGGTCTTCACATGGGTGAGATAAAACCCGCTCAGAAAGTGGGCCGTCGTCAGTAGGGACGAAGAGCCGGTCGGTCAGGAAGAGTCCTGTCCAGCCGGGTCGGGCCGAGCCGATCGGAGAAGCCGGTGCAACTCCCTGGGGCTGAGCGGCTTGACGAGGTAAGCATCTGCACCACGGGCCCGGGCCGCCCGTTTCGTAGTCCCGTCCTGGTGGAATGAGCACACGACGATCTGCAGGGCCGGGAAGTCCTCTCTAAGAGCGCTGATCGTGTCCAGTCCCTGAATTACCGGGAGTTGAATCTCAAGAACCGCCACGTTCGCGTGCAGTCGGTCGACCGCCTCAACCGCGCTCACCGGGCCATCCGCATAGCCAACCACGCTTACGTCGTCACCGGCCTGCTCTACGACGTAACTCATCAGCTGACGACGGTCCTGGCGATCGTCGATGACGACCACTCGCACGTCCCCTACCACGGTAGATCCTGTAGACATAATGAGAGTTCCCATCGGAACCGTTGTTCTGCCTCGCAAAGCAAGGCGGCCACCGCCCGAGTTGGACGAGACTCCCACCCTACACCTCCCCTGCCACATCCCCCGAAAAGCGGCTCCATGATGGGCTGGGGGCACCTTAACTCTGTCGGGGCAACTCGGCCGCGACAGACAAAAGGACAACCTCACGCGGGGTTGCCCTTTTGTCGTTAACCCTTCTTATGGGCCGTCATCATCTCAGTTCCGCTCGCACGGGTGGGACCGCCTCGTCTCAGGCGTACGCAGGACGCAGCTAGGACATTGGGCCGGTTCTAGTCGACGAACTGTTACCGATGACGTTCGATCGAGGACCCCGGCGGCAATCACTCGACGTGATCACCTCCAAGGTCCAACTCAGTCAGGCGGGCCCGCCTCAACGGATGAGCTCTGTGTATTCACATCGCCCTCCTCTCTTGCCGTTTTCACTGTAGCACCTCCTGGCCCTCCCTGCTGATACAGGTAGCTCACTCTGAGTAGTTGGGCGCTCAGGCCCTTGGCCACCGGTGGTCCCGCCAGACCAGTGTGCAGCTGCGGAAGGGACCCCCGGCCCGTCCAGCTCGGCACAATCTGAACAATAATGGTCAGGTATGAGCGGGTTGCCCTTCGAGGACACTACCGATTTTGACGATGTGGAGAGAGGCCTTATCGGTTCTTTGCAGCCGTGCGTGGTGCGGGCGAACGACGGGCGGGTCGTCTGGGACAACGACAGTTACAGCTTCTTGCAGGCCGATTGCCCCGACACGGCTCATCCGAGCTTGTGGCGGCAGAGCCAGCTCTGCGCCAGACAAGGACTGTATAAGGTTTCGGAAGGGATCTATCAGGTCCGGGGTCTGGATCTGTCGAACATGACTCTGGTGGAGGGCAACGAGGGCGTCATCGTGATCGACCCGTTGATCTCGAAGGAGTGCGCGGCGGCCGCCCTGGGCCTGTATCGCGCCCACCGAGGTGAACGGGCGGTGACCGCGGTGATCTACACCCACGCCCACGCCGACCATTTCGGTGGGGTGCACGGGGTTGTCAGCGGCGAGGTCCCGATCGTGGCCGCCGCCGGCTTCATGGACGCCGCGGTCGCGGAGAACGTCTACGCCGGAACGGCCATGAGTCGCAGGGCGGTGTACATGTACGGTGCCCAGTTGGAGCGGGGCCCGGCTGGTCAGATCGGCGCCGGTCTTGGCATGACCACATCATTGGGGACGATTGGCCTGATCGCTCCGACCCTGGAGATTACCCACACTGGCCAGGAGGAGACGCTCGATGGGGTCGCCATCCGGTTCCAGATGACGCCGGGCACCGAATGCCCGGTTGAGATGAACTTCTTCTTCCCGGAGCGGCGAGCCCTGTGCATGGCCGAGAACGCCACCCACAATCTTCACAACCTGTTGACCTTGCGGGGAGCCGTTGTGCGCGATCCCCGTATGTGGGCTCGGTACCTGACCGAGGCAATAAACCTGTTCACGGAGGAGAGCGATGTCGCCTTCGCCTCCCATCATTGGCCGACCTGGGGTCGCGACCGCATCGTCGGCTACCTCTCGCAGCAGCGGGATCTCTACGCCTACCTCCACGATCAGACGCTGCGTCTGCTCAACCGGGGCTACACCGGAGCGGAGATCGCCGAAATGATCCAGATGCCGCCCGCCCTGGAGAAGGCCTGGCACACGCATGGCTACTACGGGTCGGTCAGCCACAACGTGAAAGCCATCTACCAACGCTACCTGGGTTGGTTCGACGGCAATCCGGCCTCGCTGTGGGAACACCCACCGGTCGAGAGCGCCACCCGGTATGTCGAGTGCATGGGCGGCCCCTCTGCGGTGATCACCAGGGCGCAGGGCTACCTCGACGCTGGCGATCTGCGTTTCGCCGCCCAGCTGCTGAAGCACGTGGTGTTCGCGGAACCGGACAACCGCGAGGGCAAGGAACTCCTGGCCACTGTCTACCGGCGCCTCGGTCATGGAGCCGAGAACGGGACGTGGCGGAACTTCTACCTGATGGGGGCATACGAGCTCCTCCACGGCATCCCCAAGACCGAGGCAGAGACTGCCGGCTCACCCGATCTGGTGGGGGCCCTGTCGATCGATCAGCTCTTTGACTCGATCGCCATCCGGGTCAACGGTCCCCGGGCCTGGGACGAGCACCTGAGCATCGACTGGGCGTTCTCTGACCTGGGGCAGACGTACCGGACCACGCTGGAAAACGGCGTCCTCGTGATCGACGCTCACCCGGGCCCGGGGAGCGTCGACCTGGCGGTATCGCTCACCAAACCCCAGTTTCTCGGCCTGTTGGCCGGCACCGGGCTCACGGGGATCTCAACCAACGGCGACACCGAAGTGCTGCGACGCCTCCTCGGCGTAGTCGACCAGCCCGAGCCCAGCTTCGCCATCGTCACACCGTGACATTGTCAGGGCTGTCCCCGGGCAGGTTCACCATGGGATGTAGGAACCGCCTCCGGTCCTCACCCGACTGGATCGAGGCCACCTCCCGGTCCAGGACACCTCCTGGGCCGCGGAGGCATTGGCGACCGCCCGCCCCGCCCGCTCTCCGTCCTCGCCAGATCATCAAAGAGCGCGAAACACGGACCCCCTAGCTTGCTGTCCTTGAGAACCGCACTGACGCGCTTGTACGCCGCCATCTTCGACCCTCGTCAGCACCGGCTGTTCGGGGACCCCATCGTCTGCCATGTCCAACCGCTTCAAAGCAGGTGGAGGATCACGGCCTGGGACAACTGCGATTTCGGTTACCCCGGCGACTTCGAGACCCTCGACGGTCTCGTCACCTTTGTGGACAATCTCGCCCTGCGGCGGGCCCCGGCCCGGCTTTGCTATCTGATCAACCCCTGGCCTGACGTCGATTCGTCCGCCAACTTCCATATGACCGGACACCCCCTTGAGCTGCGGCTGACCTGCCAGGACTGGGTGATCACCGGCACACCCAGCCGGGTCCTAGCCGAACTCGTGGAGAGGCAAGATCCACCGGGCGGGGTGGTCATCTGGTCCCGGCGGATGGAGATCCTTCCGGAGTTCCCAGAGTGAGCTCGCCTCGCACGGGCGCCCGGCTCTCCTGCCATATAACGGCCTGGCGCAGACCAAGGCCGGTAACTCATCTCTATCGCCGGTCGTCAGCGCAGAATGCCAGAGCCACCGGAGTCGCGGTCGCGGCAGGACCGATCTGTGCCTGTGCCCTGCTTCCCGGGCAGTCCCAGCGCAGCACCATGAGGCCTGACCCGGTGCTGGGGTAGGCGCGCCCCTGATCCAGGCGCCTAACATCCAGGCAGACCGGTCCGTCGAAGTCCAATGGTTCCAGGGGGTCCAATGACCACGAGCAACACGCCCGGGATGCTGCAGATCCCGGCCCGTACGATCCCTGTGCCGGCGTCAGTTAGCCCGGAGGCCCGGGCGGCACTGGCGATGGGCCGTCTTGGCCCGCCTCCCCGGGACTATCCGGCCCTGGACGACGTCGCCGGGTGGAAGGCTTACGTGGCCGAGACCGACGGCTTCGTGCGTTCCATGGTCGGAGATCCGGCGGGCGGATTCGCCGGCACCATCGAGGAGCGCGACATCGGTTCGTGTCCGATCTACGTGGTCACTCCTGACCAGGTAAGCGATGACGACCGCCGGGTGTTTCTCGACATCCATGGCGGGGCCTGGGTTCTCGGTGGCGGGGACCTGTGCCAGATGACCGCCATCATGTCGGCCAAGGCCGTCCGGGCCCGGACGTGGGCGGTGGACTACCGGATGCCGCCCGATCATCCCTTCCCGACACCGCTCGACGATTGCCTCTCGGCCTATCGCTGGCTGCTGGAGGAGCGCCGCCCGGAGGAGATCATCGTCGGCGGGGCCTCCGCCGGCGGAAATCTGGCCGCCGGGCTGGTATTGCGAGCGCGCCACGAAGGTCTGCCGTTACCGGCGGCAGTCCTGATCAACACCGGCGCGTTCGACCTGACCGGGTCAGGGGATTCGTGGCAGACCAACGAGGGGCTCGACAATGTGCTCAGCGGTTCCGCAGCCCCGTGCATCGACCTGTACGCCGCCGGCGCCGACCTCAGGCACCCGTACCTCTCGCCGCTGTTCGGCGACCTCGGCGACTTCCCGCCCACCATCCTGTTGACCGGCACCCGCGACATGTTGCTCTCGGACAACTGTCGCATGCACCGCGCCCTGCGAGCCGCCGGCGTCGATGCTGAGCTTCATGTCTGGGAGGCGGCCGGCCACGGCGGCTTCCTGGGGATGGCTCCGGAGGACGCCGACCGGTTCGGCGAGATGGGCCGTTTTGCCGGCCAAGCACTGGGCCCGGGCCGGGGCCGGCGGCGAGGCCCTGGCCGCCAGCTAAACGGGCCGATCGGCCGCGACCCGACCAGTGGCGACGATCAAGCCCCGGTCATCCAGATCAACTCGGGCCCACCGGGGTTCGCCGGCTCGAACCGATTGTTCCGGGCGTCGACGCCGGGCGCGACCCGGCTACTTGGTCTGACCGGACTTGACGCTCCGCTTCGTGGACTTCCGGGCAGCCGCCGTCTTGACCGCCGGGGCGGTCGTTTGGCGGCGAGGGCGCACGGTCGCGGCCGTCTGCTTAGGGGTGGACACCCCCGCAGCTGTCGTGCCGGGGTTGGTCTTGCCGTCTCGGACCGGCCGGGCGGGCCGTCCATTTGCGGTGGTGGAGTCCTCGACGACGACCTCGTTACCGAGGATCTTCTTCAGAGCCCTCAGCGTGGCCCCCTTGGCTCGGGGCTCTGTGAATGTCGCCGAGGCCAGCAACTCCTTGCCGGTCCGACCAACCAAGGCAATCCGGCTCTCCTTCGACGACCCGCTGACCACAAGCTTGATCGACACCTGTATTCCTCTTCTTCCTCATCGCATCAGGCGGTCATCCGCCCAACGACGTCAATACGACGTCGGCGTGTCTATGGTACGAACAAACATCACCGCAGTGGGCGCAATAGCAAGAAAATCTCACCAGGATGAAGATTTCACGCGTTAGCAACACCAACTACCCGCCACCCGGTCACACGGTCGTGCCGGGATCCGCTGCACTAGCCAACCAGCCCGGCCAAGAGCGGTAAGCCAGGACTCTGCGCTGCAGCGTCGCAACAATCAACGTTGCGCCCTCCGCGGTCGACATGCTGGTCATGTCCACCACGATGTCGTAGCTCACACCGTGGTGCACCCGTTCGGCCTGCTCTCGGGCCATGCCCCTGGTGCGATCGCGACGCCGAAGCTCGCGATCCTCCGCGACTACAGGATCGCAACGCACACCGACCCATGTGACCCCCAATCCCTCCAGCGCCGCCTGCAGCCGGGCTTGCGAGTTCCCACCATCGAGGAACACCTCGTCAACGATGACACTCGCGCCGGCACGAGCAATGGCCGCTACGCCCTCATACCACCATGCCTCAGCCTCGAGAAACGCCGGGTCGATGGCAATGGAACCGTCGGACTTGAACTCCAGGGTGCCCCCTGCCGTGGTGTCAGTTGGGCCGTGAGACAGGGCACGGATCAGATCATCGATTCCGAGGGTCAGCCACTTCCCCGGGAGCCGTTTTTGCAGGCACGCGGCCAGCGACGACTTTCCCGAACTCGAACCGCCGTTCAAGACGATGACGTCGACTTCCACCTCAGAGACGGTATCGCTCTCGATGGGTCAGCCCGCCGCTAGTCCGACGGGCCGGCCGACTTCCCGGACGGGATGCGGATGGTGGAACTGGGCCCGCTCACGTCCGGGTGAGACGGATGATGGGAATCTGGCGGGTATCCCTGCAACGATCCTGATAGCCGTACAAGCCGGCAATCTCCTCGCTCAACATCTCGAAAAGGCGATCCCGCTCGAGGCTGTTGGGCACGGTGCTGGCCGTAGCCGGGTACGACTCACCGAGGTACTCCACGGTGAGGGCTGGAGTGGCGACCAGGTTCACATACCACAGGGGATGCTTCGCCTGACCCCCGGCCGAAGCCGCGATGACCAGATCTGCGCCATCCTCCCGCACGCAGACCGGCTTTTGGTGCTGGTTGCCGGTCTTCGCACCCGTGATCGTCAGGATGACCAGAGTCAGGCCTCCTGCGGTCTTGCCGCCATGGGAGCGCAACTCGGCCATGACCGCTTTGTCGCGAGCGTGTCGTTCATCGGTGGTCCGGTCCGCAGCCATGGCTGAACTCTACCGAGTAGTCGACGGATGTACGCCAGGACCGCCGATGGTACTGAGCAACACAGATGATTATCGAGGCCTGGCGCCTGTGCTGACTGACTCGTTGGGCGAGTCATCGGCTGCGTCGAGGACCTGTTGTGAGAGGTTGGTGACGAATACGCGGCCAGCGGCGAAGATACCCCTTTGTGGGATGTAGAAGTCGCCCAGGTGGGCTTGCGCAGTTAGCGGGCCGGGATGACCCAGGTCGGCTCCTTCCACGACCGCGTGGCTGGCGATGACAGACCAGATCCTGCGGGGATTGGCATCGAAGTGCTGGCCGTTTGACGTCTGGCCAGTGAGTTGAACCTTCCCTGCGCCCAGCGCCCGCCCGGCGATGGCTCCCATCGCGGTGAGCACGACCCGCGACCGCCAAGCTGCCATAGGCGTGGCGACACCCATGGCGCTGATGATCCGCGTCACGAGGGTGGAACCAATCTCGATGGTCCAGTCCACCGTCGCGTCGGCCGTCCGAACGTGGAGGCGATTCGACGTCTCCCAATCGAGGTCGATAGGCCCCACCTGGACGCGACCGACGTCGGCGCCAAAGTAGCGGGTACATCCCGACCGGCTGTCCACCGTCTCGTAGAACGTCCAGCGGCCGCTGGGGGAGCGGTGCCAGATTGATGTAAATCCGTCTCCCACCGACGATGCCGTCCATCGGCGTAGGCCAAGGATGTGACCGGAGGTGAAGGGCAGACCCATGACCCCGTAGCCGGAGACGCGCTCTCCTTTTCCCCGGGGCAGCACAGGGTGCTCCTCGACTTGCTTTGCGAAACGCGCTGGAGGCCTCATCAACCAGTCAGTCCCTGTGCCAGCCCCTCGCCCCTGTCACGCATGCTCGTGGCGATCCTGATGAAGTCCCCTTTCTCCCCCGACGCCTGGTTCGCGTTCAATGACTGTCCCCTCTGGTAGAGCCGAGACGGGTCCTCGTCGCACGCCACCGGCGGTCTGATATAGTACGATCGGTCGTGCTAACAAGGAATATTACGACCGGTCGTGCTAAGTGTCAAGTGGCGAGGTGTAAAATACCGATTGAGGCGTCGGGCCGGCATCAGCATCTGGCGCGTCCACGAGGGGACCATGACGAACTCCACCGTTCCGGTTCGCAAGCAGCGAGAAGATGGGTTGCGAACCCGCAAGGCGATTCTGTCGGAGGCCGTATCCCTGGCGACCGTGCGAGGGCCTCGAAGGACTGAGCATCGGGGGGCTGGCCAAGGCCTTGAGCATCTCGAAGAGCGGACTGTACGCCCACTTCGGGTCAAAGCAAGAGCTCCAGCTCGCCACCATCGACGAGGCCGAGCGCATCTTCAACCTGGAAGTCATCGACCCGTCGACCCTGACGTCCGAAGGGCTGGGGCAACTGGTGGCGGTCTGTGACCGCTTCTTCGATCACCTGCAGCGACGCACTTTCCCCGGTGGGTGCTTCTTCGCCTCGGCTGTCCTCGAGATGGGCACCAGGCCCGGACCGGTGAAGGAGCGAGTCGGCCAGTTCCAACAGAGGTTCATCGGCCTGATGTTCGCCTTCGCCGCCAACGCTCAGCACTTGGGGCAACTCGCAGCCGACGAGGACCTCGTGCTCCTCGTCTTCGAGCTCAACGGCATCATCCTGGCGGCGAACACCAACTTCGTTATGACCAACGATCCAGCCATGCTCGACCTGGCCCGTCGCGCCGTACGAAGACGACTGGGGGTGGACGCCGACTCAGGGTAACCGGCGCCACTGACAGCCCGGCAGCCGAGGCGGTTCAGTACACGCGGAGGTTCTTTTAGCCGGTAAGGTTCGGCTGAAACACGGACTGACCCGGCGCACCGACAAACGAGGGACGCGACGCTCTTGATGAGCAGCAGTCAAGGAGGGCGGAATGGAGTCCAACACGACTCCCGAGGCAATCATCACCTGCGTGGACTGTGGTGGCCGAGCCCACCTGGTCACCACCTGGCCGGACGACGACCCGCCCCAACCTGGCGACATCATGACGTATCGCTGCGAGGACTGCTGGGAGCGGTTGGACATTGTCCTGCCAGACCTGGACGAGCAGGAATAGGGCCGATGCCTGGAACCTAGCTGCGCGCAAAGACAAGTGGAAAATGGGTTGCCGCCCGTACACCCTCATGGCGGTCTACGGCCTCATCGTCAGAGGCGATTCTGTAAGACCGCACGCGGCGGTGCCAGACATCCAATGCCGGGCGTAGCTCTAAGCGCGCCAGATGAGCACCCAGACAGCGGTGGATACCGCACGCAAAGGCGATATGGCGGTTCGCCGGCCGATCCAAACGCAATGTGAGCGGATCGTCGAACTGCTCCGGATCAAGCTTGGCGGTGGCCCAGCATACGGTTATCAAAGGGTTGCGACGTCGTCGATTTCACCATCGGACTACCGCTGATGCGGCTGACATTCCTGCTCCGAAACCGGCGAAAAGAACGAGGTCGCCGCGACGAATTCGCCCCGCGTCGAGTGCGTCTGCCAGTGCGATCGGAACGGACGCAGAGGAGGTATTTCCGGTCCGGTGGACAACGATAGCTGTCCTGCCTGCGGGAAGGTCGAGGCGGTCGGCGATGGCCTGGATTATTCGGACATTAGCTTGATGAGGGACCATCAGGGAGATGTCGTCCACCGTTACGTTGGCGGCGGCCACGGCTCGTTCGACCGAGCTGACCATCATTTTCACCGCCTGTTTGAAAACTTCCCGACCGTTCATCTTCATCCAGCCGCCGTGGTCGGCATAGAGCAGATCGGCCGCGGAACCGTCCGAATCCATGTCCCAACCCAGCAAACGGCTGCCGCGATCGGATGCCTCGATCACGATGGCACCGGCGCCGTCGCCGAAGAGGATAGCGGTGTCGCGGTCGTGCGGATCGGTCAGTCGAGTCATGACATCCGATCCGATGACGAGCAGCCGGCGAGCTCCGATGGCGATCAGTCCGTAGGCCATGGTGAGGGCGTACACGAACCCGGAACACGCCGCATTGAGGTCCATAGCACCACAGCGGAGGCCGAGACTGTGCTGTACCGCCGCGGCTGTGGCCGGGACGTCCCGCTCGGGCGTCGTGGTTGCCAGGATGAGAGCGTCGACTGTCTTCGGATCTACATCGGCGCGCTCGAGTGCTTGGCGTCCTGCCTCGGATGCCAGTCCGGACGTTGTGCCACCCACATGACGTTCGTGAATGCCAGTTCGCTGCACGATCCATTCCGAGGTTGTTCCAAAGGAGGTGGCGAGATCGGCGGTTGTGAGCAGCACGGCCGGCAGCGATGCTCCCCACCCGATAACCGCCGCTCCGGCCACGCCAACCGACGGGCCGGGCGTCTCAGCGCCCACGTCCGACCTTCACAGGTTGTGGACGGGCGATCGGCACCAAAGCTCCCCCGACGCGGCGCAATTCCGTTCGCTCGTCACCTTGCGCACGTTCCGGTCCGGTCATAAGTAGTTTCGAATCCTAGGACGTCCTATTGTTTGCCGTCCATCCTGACGTTGGCTGCGGCAGGGGTGGCTTGAGGGCGGTAGCGGAGTCCGTCGAGAACAAGTTGTAGGAGCCGGTCGGCACGGTGCTGCCAGCCGGGTCCTTCGCAGACCATGGCGAAACCGCTGAGGGCGCGCAGGACGTCTTCGGCGTCGGTTTCGGCTGGTATGGATTGTTCGGCCGCGGCGGCGTCGATGAGGTGGTTCATGGTGTCGAGGATGAGGGCGCGGACGTCGGCGAAGAGGTGCGGGTCAGCTTCGGACATGGCGATGAGGGCGCTGCGCATACCCCGCTTGGTGGCCGAGTGGGCCACGAAGCGTCGCATCCACGCTGACAGGGCCTCAAGGGGGGGGCGGCTGCGGGCGAGCCGTTGGGCTGAGACGACCAGCTTGTCGACCTCGCGGCGGTAGCAGGCGAGTACGAGGGCGTCGCGGTTGGGGAAGTGGCGGTAGAGGGTGGCGATACCGACCCCTGCCTGCCGGGCGATTTCTTCCAGGGCAACATCGTCTTGTTGGGCGAAGGCGGCGGTGGCTGCGCTGAGGAGAGCCTCGTAGTTGCGCCGAGCGTCGGCCCGCCGCGACAGCTGCACGCCCTTGAGGTCAATACCCGACGTCGTAGGTACAGACAACGATCCCCCCGTTCTCCCCGGCTAATCATCACTTGCGAATCCGGAGGTCACCTCCGTATTATGTGAGGGTTCCCCTCCGGTTCTGGGCAGGCTAGCGCATCAGGAAGGTGGCATGCCGATCTTCACCCGCTCGACCGCCGTGTTGGTGGCGATATTGACCTGCCAGCTGATGGTGGTGCTCGACGCCACGGTGGTGAATATCGCTCTGCCTCATATTCAGGCCGCCTTGGGTTTCTCCTCCGCCGATCTGTCCTGGGTGCTCAACGCCTACACACTGACCTTCGGCGGGTTCCTGCTGCTGGGTGCCCGGGCAGGAGACCTGTGGGGCCGCCGGCGGGTGTTGATCGTTGGGGTCGCGGTCTTCACCGCGGCGTCGTTAGCAGCCGGGCTGGCCACCACGTCCGGGCTGCTGCTCGCGGCCCGGGCCGTGCAGGGCCTGGGCGGCGCCCTGGCGTCGCCGTCGGCGCTGGCCCTGCTGACCGTGTCGTTCAAGGAAGGCCGGGAACGGACCCGGGCCTTGGCCTGGTACACGGCGGTGGTGGTGGGCGGATCGGCGGTGGGGCTGATCGTAGGGGGCGTGCTAGTGGAGTGGCTGTCGTGGCGGTGGATCTTCTTCGTCAACCTGCCCGTCGGGGTGGGGCTGATCGTGGTGGGCGGGCGGGTGCTGCCCGAAACCCGTCAGCATCGGGGTAACGTCGACGTGCTGGGAGCCCTGACCTCCACCATCGGGATGTCGGCCATCGTCTACGGGCTGGTGAGCGCGGCCTCCGACGGTTGGGCCGACTCGACCACCGTCGCCTCGCTCATCGTTGGGGTCGTGCTGATGGTGGCCTTCATCCGCATCGAAGCCCGGGCGGCCACGCCCATCGTTCCGCTGCGTCTCTTCGCCAGCCGGCTGCGTTCTAGCTCCTACGTGGTACGGCTGCTGCTGGTAGCGGGCATGATCGGAATGTTCTTTTTCCTCAGCCAATTCCTCCAGGACGTCCTGGGCTACAGCCCGCTGCGGACCGGGGCCGCCTTTGTCCCCATGACCGTGGCCCTCTTCACCGGTTCCCAGCTCAGTGTTCGACTCTTCGCCCGATGGCTGCCGGACAAGGCGCTCATGCTGGTCGGGCTGACTCTGTCGGCGGCGGGCATGCTCTTCCTGACCCAACTGTCCCGGCACGCCAGCTACTCGGCCATGCTGGTCTCTCTGGTGGCCTTCGGGTTCGGAAACGGTCTGGCGTTTGTCCCCCTGACCACGCTGTCCTTAGCGGGCGTCGAACACCAAGACGCCGGGGCCGCTTCCGGGTTGCTCAACGCCGCCCAACAACTTGGCGGCACCCTCGGGTTGGCTGTCCTGGTCACGGTGTTCGGGGCCGCCAGCCGCTCCCACGCCCATCACCTGCCCGCCGGAATGAGCGCCCCCGCCCGTACGGTGGCAACCTTTGTCTACGGCGCCGACCGCGCCTTCTGGGTGGCCGCCACCCTGATCATCATCTCGCTGGCCATCGTTGCCACCCTCAACATGCCCACCAAACCCCGGGCGCGACCCTCCGATCAGACCCTTGTCGAAATGGAAGCGGCCACAGTGGGACCGGGTTAGCCGGCGACGCAGAATGCGTCCACCCCCACCACGCCCGGCCCTCGCGAAGCGGATACCCCGACGGTTTTCGCTTACGCCGGCCCACCCCACCCGCCGTGATGGGCAGACAACGCTCCTTGGTCATGGCGAGTCCCTGGCACGGGTTGCCAGGTCGAAGACGGTCGCGATCTCACTCGCATACTTGTCGATGTCGAAATCCGGGTCGAGGACAAGCCGGTGCGGCACCACATCAATGGTGGCTCGGATTGCCACCGCCATGACACCCGGGTCGAAGTCTGTTCGGAGTTCCCCTTCCGCCTGGAGGCGCGCCAGCTGTTCTTTGAGGAGGTGAGCCGCCACGTCGACGTTCCGGCCATCGACGCGGCGTCCGCCGCCGGTCGTGAAGGCGCCGTTTCGGAGGATCTCGACGACGGCGACCATGTAGTTCCGGTGCTCGCCCATAAACGCCAGATTCGACTCGATGTAGGCGCGAAGCTTGGCCGGTCCGGTTGATTCGGCCAAGACGCGCGGAAGGATGTAGGCCCGGCCAGCTTCGACGACGTCGATCACGACCTGCTTGATGAGGTCGTCCTTGCCGGCGAAGTGGTAGCTGATGACGCCCTTGCTGATGCCCAGACGTGCGGCGATGCGCGCCAGGGATGCCTGGCCGTAACCGACCTCAGCGATGGTGTCGATCGCGGCACCGACGATCTGCTGGCGACGGGCGTTCTCGATAAACGTCCGCCGCTCAGGTTCCGGCTCGGTCACCATGAACCGAATCTACGGTATCTGGCCGCTTGGCCAAATTCTCATACATATGGTCAACACGCCTGGTAGCTTGCCACCTATGGAGGTCCGCCCGCCGTTCGTTGACCCCGAAAGCAGAGTCCGGTCAGACTCAGGCCAGCCGATGACGGCGGAGCAAGACGGGGTGCGTGTCGGTTCGGTTCCGGACGGGTCGCGACCGGACGCCGCCCTCGTCGTCGACCACCTGACCAAGCGCTTCGGCGATCGCGTTGCCTTTGATGACGTTTCGTTCGAGGTCGGCTACGGCGAGGTGTTCGGTTTCCTGGGTCCCAACGGTGCCGGCAAGACGACGACCGTGCGCACGCTCGGCACCCTCATCACGCCAAGCACAGGATCGGCGATCGTCGCCGGGATCCCGTTGAGCACGAAGAACGGTTCTGCGATCCGGTCGCGGATCTCGATCATGCCGGAGTCGCCCGGTCTGTACCTGCGCCTGACGGTGATCGAGAACCTCCAGTGCTTCGCCGGATTGTTCGAACTCGACGACGTGCGCGGGCGCATCGGTCGGGCGCTACGGGCGGTCAACCTTGAAGACCGCACCCGTGACCTGTGCGGCTCGCTGTCCAAAGGGCTACGCCAGCGGGTCGCGCTCGCCCGGGCACTGCTCAACGATCCGGGAGTGCTCTTTCTCGACGAGCCGACCTCGGGCCTCGATCCAGTGGCGACGCGCGAGGTCCACAATCTCATCGCCTCGTTGCGCGAGCAGGGGGTGACGATCTTCCTCACCACGCACCGACTGGAGGAGGCCGAACGGCTGTGCGATCGAGTGGCGATCCTGAACACGAGGTTGCGGTTGATCGGCCGTCCCGACGAACTGCGCAAGCAACTGTTCAGGCGCTCTGTGGACGTACGATTGCGAGCGCCACTGGACCACCCGAAGACGCTGTTCGGCGCGGTGCCCGAGGTCGAGCGATGGGAGCAGACGGTATCGGGCTACACGCTGACCGTTTCGGACCCCGACCTCGCAGCTCCCGCTCTGGCCCGGGCGCTCGTCGGAGCCGACGCCGACATCCTGTCGATCGCCGAGTCCCATCACTCGCTGGAAGACGTCTACCTCGAGCTGATCAACGACGACGTGGAGGCGAAAAGCCGATGAGCTTCAGCTGGACCCGGGTCGGAGCGATCCTCCGCAAGGAGCTGCGGGACTACCGGCGTAACCGCTTCGTCATCGGCACGATGGCAGCAGTGCCGGTGCTGTTCATCATTCTGCCGACGATCCAGCTGATCGCAGCCAATACGACGAACAAGGCCCTCAACCTTCGCATCGGGCTCTCGCTCCTCTACCTGCTGGTAATCCCGGTGACCATGCCGTCAGTCGTCTGCGCCTACTCGGTGGTCGGCGAGCGCGACCAGGGCACGCTGGAGCCGGTCCTGAGCACCCCGATCCGTCGCGAGGAGTTCCTCATCGCCAAGGCGCTGGCCGCGTTCCTTCCGACGCTGGTGATCGCGTACGCGGTGTTCGGGATCTTTCTCGCCGTTGCGGCCCTGTTCGCCCATCCTGCAATAGTGTCGGCGATTTACACCGGACCGCACGTGCTGGTCCAGTTCCTCTTCACGCCGCTGCTTGCAGGCTGGGCGATCTGGGTTGGGATCGCGGTCTCTACCCGGTCCACCGACGTGCGCGCCGCCCAGCAACTGAGCGTGCTCGGTAGCTTCCCGCCGCTCATCATCGTCGCCTTGACGTCGCTGAACGTGATCTCCGAATCGGTCGCTCTCGCCATCGGACTCGCCGCCGCCCTGCTGGCCTTCGACCTGCTCGCCTGGCGCGTCGTGGCTGCGATGTCCGACCGCGAACGGCTCGTGACCGCCAGACGGGCATGATCGGCGCCGGCCCTGCCCCCGAACAGCCTTTATCCATCGTGTCGAGAAAGGACGCCAATGTCGGCAATCAGAATTTTATAGGCCGAAGCGAGACTGGTCGGTATCGCCCGCGACGGTGCTCCCTACCGCCTTGGTTGTTCGCCTTTTTAAGCGGCATTGGAACTACACGGTGGTTCTCGACGACCACCCGGTGGGCAAGATCGGAGACGACCAGGTGAGGGTCTTCGAGGTGGAACCAGGGGAACACCGCCTGCGTATGCAGTTTGTCCGGCTGCGCAGGTCCGACGAGCTTCGAATGTCCCTGAAGGAGGACGAGGAGCGGCAGTACATCTGCGGCACCAGCGGGATGGGCTGGCCTACCCTTCGGGAGGCGTCGCCCGAGAATGTCGCTCAGATCCCGGGAACGTCTGTCGGCGAGCCGCCACAGGCAGGGGATCCCGCTTCGCCGAACTAGTGACCAGTGTTGGTCAGATGGCCGCAGCTGACCCATGCGTCTGATCGCGGATTCCAGCCACGTCCCTCGCCCGAGCTGTTCTGTTCGAGGCCGATCTGCGTGCTCCTCGGTCGCACATCGAATCTGGAGACCTTGAAGCAGGGCGCTCGAGTCGCTGACCGTGGCAGCCGACAGCGCCTTCCACAGGGAACCCGTGGGCAATCCGCGCCCGTAACGGCTGCACGAGCGCCAGGCACATGATCGCCAGCGGGCGCGGCCTGCACTCGCCGCTCCCGCCAGTCCCGCCACCGTCACGACAGGGCTAGTGTCGCGGCCATGACCGCCGTCGAGGTGTATGTCGACCCGAGTTGCCCCTGGGCGTGGATCACGTCCCGATGGATCAGGGAGGTAGCTCCGCACCGTGGGCTGGAGGTGACGTGGCCGTCGTACTGCATTGAAATCCGAGACGACTACGGCGTGGCGCCGACGATACCGCCCGAGCACCGAGAGGCAGCAATCACAGGGCATGCGCTGTCGCACCGGATGCTGAGGGTCTTTGAGGCAGCCCGAGCGAGCATCGGCGAACCCGCCGTTGATACGCTTTACAGCCAGTGGGGGGCGCGGTTCTTCGTGCGAGGAGCCAAAAGTGACGGCCTGCTCCTCGAAACCGTGATCGCGGCGGGGCTCGACGAGCAGCTAGTCGACTCGGCCGACGACGACAAGTGGGACGCGCCGATCATGGAGTCGATGGAGATCGCGTACGCGTTCGGCGGGCAGAAGACGCAGACCCCCACGATCGTCATCCGCGACGACCTTCCGCACGGGTTCAAGGGCCCGGTGATGGCCCCGGCACCGACGGGCGAGGCCGCGGTCCAGCTCTGGGACGCGATCGTCACTCTCTCCCGCGAGCCCGGGTTCTTCGAGTTCACACGCCCCCGAGTAAACCCACCCCGGCCATGAGCAAATGGTCGCCATTGTTCGGGAACCTTGGTTGTGAATAAGCCGTCTTGGCCCGGGCGATACTCCCAATACGGCTGCGGTGGCACCGTTTCTGACTAATTCTCGGGCAGCAGGCGCCAGGCCGGATTCCCGGGGGGGCGCGGTCAGGTAGTGGCCCGGTCCAGGGGCGTTCCCTGGGCGGCGCTGGCCTCCTGGGCCTTGGCCGGCCCGCACACATACAGCGGGAAGTCCGCATGCAGCTTCCCGCTAATCACCTCATCGCAGACCCGTCGATCAACTGGCCAACCCAATGATCTGGCTCCAGCCCTCCGGATCCTGCCAGAGGAAGATGTGTCCTCCTTCGCAGAAGACGAGTTGGGCGGTGGGGATTCGTTCGGCGAGTCGCTTGAGGTTGGAGGGCGGGCCTTGTTGATCGAATCGTCCGCCAATGACAAGAGTGTGGGCCCGAATGGAGGGGAGTTGGTCCCATGCGTCGGGCCCGGCGCGGGCTTCTAGTTGCCCTCGGCTCCAGTGCCGTTTATCAGCGGCAGCGGGGAGCCGTGACCGTGGATCTCGTAGTAGATCTGGATGTCCTCGACCGCGGCGAAGGGCACTATGAACGTGGACTTTTGGAATGACCGGTTGCCGGTATCACTGGCGGTGCCGCAACAATCATGATTTCCGGCTCCGATGTCCCTGTTCGCCGCCCGGGGGATGGTTCAGCGGGTGAGCTTGCGGTACTTGCGGGAGCAGAGCAGCGCGAAGACCAAGCCGATTCCGAAAGTCCACGCCAGTGATTGCAGGACGAGCGATGTGGTGCTGGCCCCGCCGAGGAGCTGGGACCGTTGGGCTTCGGTGAGGCTGTTGCCCAGGATGAGGGCGCGGGCTGCGTTGATGACGACGCTGACAGGCTGGTGCATGGCGAAGCCCTGTAACCAGGTCGGCATGGTCTCGACAGGGACGAATGCCGTCGAGGCAAAGGTGAGCGGGAAGATGATCGGAAAGGTGGCGGCGTTGACTGCCTCAGGACTGCGCACGGTTAGGCCAACCAATGCGTAGCCGAGACTGACGGCGAGAGCGAACAGCAGAAGCAGCATCCCGGCCAAGACCAGGCCGCTGGCGCCGTCGGGACGGAAGCCCACTGCGAAGCCCGTGGCGAGCAGAATCGCTAGTCCCAAGGCGTTGTTGACTGTGTCGGACGTTACGCGTCCTCCGAAGAGGGCGCTTCGGGCCATGGGGAGGGAGCGTAGGCGGTTGATAAAACCCTTCTGCAGGTCATCGGCCAGCGCGAAGCCGGTGACGCCGGCGCTGAAAAGCACGGTCTGCACGGCGATGCCGGGAACCAGGTAATCCACGTAGTTGAGTCCCTGCAGACCCCCTATGGCACCCCCGAAGACGTAACGGAACAACAGCACGAACATGATCGGCGAGACGAGATTGAACGTGACCTGCTCGGGCTGGCGCAGCAGCCGTCGCAGGTTTCGCCCTGCCATGGCCAGGGTGTCTCGCACAGCCCATACCAGCGCTCGATCCGATCCGTCATCCCCGCCGTCGGCGGACTGGGCCTGCCAAGACAGCACTTCACCGCTCATCGGGTCGCCTTTCCCTTTCGGGTGGGTCCTGGCTCGGACCGGTCACCGTTCGACTGTTGGTCACGGTCCGGGGATAGCGGGTCAGAGGTGTGGCCGGTGAGGGCCAGGAACACATCGTCGAGACTCGGTTCCCGTTGCTGGAGCGTGCGGGCGGTGACTCCTGCCGCGTCGAGTCGACGAACCACCTCGGCCAGCGTGGCCGTACCACTGTCGGCGGGCACCCGCACCACGTCGTCTTGTACGGCCGGTTCGTCTTTACCGACGCCAGACAGGACCGCCGCAACTGTGCGGGCTTCCTCGGCGTTGGCCATGCGCACCTCCACTAGCGCTCCACCGAGTCGAGTCTTGAGCTCATCCGACGTTCCTTCGGCGATCACGCGTCCATGGTCGACGACCGCGATACGGTCGGCGAGCCGGTCGGCCTCCTCAAGGTACTGGGTCGTGAGCAGCACGGTCGTTCCGTCCGCGACCAGGTCCTCCACGGCGTTCCACAAATCGATGCGGCTGCGGGGATCCAGACCGGTCGAGGGCTCATCGAGAAACAGCACTGTCGGCCGCCCAACCAGCGCCGCCGCCAGATCGAGTCGGCGGCGCATGCCGCCTGAGTATGTCTTGGCTAGGCGCCCGGCCGCGTCAGCTAATCCGAAGCGATCGAGGAGCTCGGCGCTCCGCAGGCGGGATGCGGCCCGTGACATGTGGTTGAGCCGGCCTATAAGGGTCAGATTTTCGGCGCCGGTCAGCTGTTCGTCGACAGCGGCGAACTGGCCGGCCAACCCGATCGCCCGGCGCACCGCCGCTGGACGACGGACCACATCGATGCCAGCGACTTCGGCGTGTCCCGAGTCGGGAAGCAGCAGAGTGGTGAGAACGTTCACCAACGTCGTCTTGCCGGCTCCGTTTGGTCCCAGCAGCCCAAAGACCGTTCCCTGTTCGACCAGCAGCGAGACGCCATCGATGGCGCGCACGTCCCTGCCGAAGGTTCGCACCAGGTCCTCAGCGGCGATCGTGTAGCACACCATCGCCCCCAGACGCTAGTGGTCGGTCAATGCCCATCCGATCATCGAACATGGCCGCCAGCGACAGTAACGGGCTTGACGACACTCACCGATCGGGCAGACATGTGTCGGGTTCCCGGATTCGTGTAACAGACCATGATCAGCCGACCCGACTCGCTGGCGCCGTCGGACCTGCCGATAAGGGATGCAAATGCAGGCGGAAAGGGCAGGGCTCTGTACCATGCGAGCGAGTCATGTTCCTCGGACCTGGCGACCGGCGATCAGGGCCAGGAGACTTCCTTGAACGTTGCAGCCAATTCGATGTTGCCGGGTGTCGTGAGATCCCGGGCTGGCTTCGCCTCGGGTTCTTCACTCCTGGCCCTGACCGGAGTCACTCGATCCGGAACGACAGCGCGGCATCTCGAACCGCTCGTCCCAGCCGGACAGACCGAGGTCGAGGTCGCGGCTGTGGACCTCGACTTCGGTCAAGCGGAGCAAGTTGAGCGCGCTGAGAGTGACAGACCCCATATCGGGCTTGCCCTCGGGCTCGATCACCAAAGTCGCTCACTCGTTTGGGCGGAGACAGCTCTTCGGACCCCGCTCCGTCGTTAGCGGCTGCCGCTAGCCCTCACCGGAGCAGCGGCCGGTGCTGGTTGCTGAGCGGGCCGGAGTACTTCGAGCGCCCATCCCGCGGTTGAGGTGCGTCACTTTCGGAGAAGACCCTACGACGTTACCCAGGAGGAAGCGCGACGGCGGTGGAGCGCCTCATACCAATCAAAGGGCCGCGCCGTAGAGGGACTGGCCGACGCCCCCCATCCCCAGCTCAGGGTCGCCCCAGCTATCGCCCGCTCCCGCTCGTCAGAGGGGACAGGAGAGGGCCACGTGCTTTCCATTGATCATCAAAGTTGATGCAGCACTTCCGCGTGGGACCTCTGACGAGACACCCCAAAGCGACGAGCCACCTCGATCACCGACGCACCGTCAATGACCTCCAACAATGCTGCCCCACCAGCCCCAACCCGACCACGGCCTTCTCGGATCTGCCGGCGCGAACAACCCGGAGCGAAGGAGGCTCAGGCCAGCTGGCGGGCCCTCACAGCGACCCTCACCTTGGCAAGGTGGTTGCGACTCTCGCTCCACACCGCCGGAGCCGCTCCAGTCCAGGTCAGCGGCCCGGCCGTCCCGTTCCCGTACGCTCCTCCCGCTCGAATCGGCCCGATTTGAGTAGCAGCCGGAGTAGCACACCCAGAGTGGTCGCTCGTCCTGCAGTCCCCTCACTCTCGTGCCAGTCGAGGCCCGCGGCCCGGCAGATGTGACCCGATAACCTTAAATATGCGTAAAACACACTGAGACATCACACCGTGCGCAGGACGGAACTCTCTATGCGTTCCGTAAGCGGCCGGGCAAGCGGGACGACCGTGGCCTCGCCGAGGATCCGTCTTCTTGGGGGTCGTGTCGATCAGGCGAGGACGAGTTCAACGGGAGCCGCGGGGGTCGCTCCTACGGACCACGAAGCCGGTGCAGCAAGACGTCGAGCGTCGGCCACGGCGAACCCTCGCTCAGGATCTCCTGAACACACCGCGCGAACAGCCACTGGCGGACCCGTCCGGCGTCGAGACCGGCCAGGTCGGCGACCTCGGTGAGCAGCCCGATCGGGTCCGCCTGCAGCGACGCGTCGCAGTTCAGCAGGTGCTGCAACACGTCGTAGTGCGGGTCACCGACGTACGGCTTGGGGTCGATGAGCAGCCATGGGCGGCGCTGGCCGGACAGCACGTTGCCGGCGTGCAGGTCGGTGAACAGAAGGACCTCGGTCGGTCCGGTGCGCGACAGCTCGCGGAACAGCGCGAGCCCCTCGCGGGCCAGTCCGGCGTCGAGTCGTCCCGGGTCGGCGGCGATCCGGGACTCTGCGCGCCGTACCCAGTCGTCCGCCATCGCCGACAGCGGCCGGAACGGGTGGTCGGATGGCAGTTCGACGGCCCAGATCGACCGGAGCAGGTCGGTGATGACGACATGCTGTTCGGCCTCGGGGCGTGCGCGCAGCTCGGTCCCGGGGTGGCACCGCTCGAGCAGCATGGCGGTGGTGTCGGTGTCGCCGGGCCGTCCACCTCCGGGCCGGACCGGCGTCAGGTGCTCGAATGCGTACACCTCGACCGCCCCCTGGCCGCCGAGCGCGGCCAGGCCCTCCGCCTCGTGTCGCGCCTCAGTGTGCTGCCAAGCCACCTTGAGCACGACCTCGCGTCCGTCGCGGTCGGTTCCTGGTGCGACCCACGAGCAGTTGCCGCCTGGTTCGAACGGCTCGCCGAGGTCCAGTCCCCAGCAGGCGGTCAGCTCTTCGACCCGGTTCGGCAGCGCGGCCAGCCACGCCACCCGCTCCGGCCCGCCGACGTCGGTCGAGAACTGCAGGTAGGTCGGCACCCGCAGCCTCGCGGTCATGGGCACAGCGTACGTTTCGGGTTCACGGCGGGCCCAGGGAGTCGGGTCAAGGCTTGTGGGTGGCGGCTCGAAGGTGGCGCAAGGCGGGGTTGGCCGCTGCTGCGGCTTGGCGGTCCCGTGCGACCGAGTCCAGGTAGCCCTGGGTGGTCGCCAGCGAGGCGTGACCCATCAGACCTTGCAGGTCGGCGACGGGAGTGCCCTCGGCGGCCAACAAGGTCCCATAAGTGTGCCGGTAAGCGTGAGCGTTGGCACCCGCCGGCTTGGTGGCCCCGAGCCCGGCGGCGGCCAGGACCTGGAGGAGCAGGTGATCCAGTTGGGAGGCGGTCAGGCGGCGCCCGCCCGCCCGTCGACTCACCAAGGGGGTGGCAGCGCGTGGTGGGGCGACCAGCAGCGCCTGGGAGGCCAGCTCACGCCACTCGCCGAACCGCTGGCGACGCGAGGCCAGGTAAGCCCCCACCAGGGCGGGCAGAGGTTCGGGAACGGGCACCGTGCGAGGCTTGGCCCCCTTGCCGATCACCCGCACCATGGCGTCGCCCTGCGCCGTCTCGTAGGAGCCGAGGTTCAACCTGAGCAGCTCCCCAGAACGCAACCCGGTGCCCAGCAGCAAGCCAACGACAACCCGGTCCAGCTCGGGCCACACCACCCTCCCAGGCCGCCCATCGCCCATCACGAAAACGACAAGGCGCTCCACAGTGTCCTTGTCCCAGCCCAGTAGCGGTTTGGGCGCCCGCGCCGCCAGGCGGGGCCGGGGCACGGCGGCCATCGGATTGCCGTCCAGATGGCCATCGGCCACCAACACGTCGAACAGCGCCTTCCACGTAGACCGGGCCCTCGACACCGACGCCGGCGCGTGATCGACGGCGAACACCGCGAAGGCGCTGCGCAGCACCGGTCCGACCAGCTCGGCGACCGGCCACCCACCGTCGTGGGCTCCCAACAACGCCGAGACCGCCACCAGATCCGCCTGGTAGGCCTTCATCGTCGCCGGGGACACCTTGCGGATGGCCAGATCCTCCATGAACACCGTGATGGCGTCGCCGAGCGACAAACCGTGAGCGGTGTCCGGCGATTGGGGTGGTGGTCCAGAACGCGACGCCACGTCTCAGACACTACTGTAGATATGAGACGTTATCCACAATAGCGGTCTCTCTGCCGCTTGGGAGTCGGCTTCATCGATCGTGGATCTAGGCGAGACGGGAGCTAATCCGCCGGCCCCATGGCCGAGATCACTTGGCGAAGGCAAAGAGATCCTCAAGGCCGACCGAGACACTCCTTCAGGGCGGTGCAGACCGAGCGAGCAATAACCTGACTGGCGCGGCCAGTGCACTGATACAGATCCTCACGGGCAGCTCCCTGCCCGGGTTGGGAGTCGATCAGGCGATCGAGGCTGATGAAGCCAACCGCCACCAGCTCGCCGTCTGCAGTGTGGTACGACGCCAAGTCTGTCTCGCCGCCGCCGGTCGGGGTACCAGCGGCGCGGACACCAGGGTGCCTTCGGGAACCTCCCAGCGTGCGTCCAGGGCAATCGCATCGAGCGAAGCTCGACTAGGCGCAGGTCGGCGAATTTCACGACTCGGCTAGGGCGTCCTTCAGCATGTGGTTTGGGTGGGCCCGACAGAAACGTGAATCCCACTTCGCGGATGTAGGCTCCGGAGTGACACGCATCGGATGCCAGAAGGTCGCTCTCCTCATACATGGGTGACCTATTTTGGTCGGTTCGGGGGTCGTGGTGCCCGGCTCTCCACAAGGCCAGGGTCATGTCTCCAACCAATGTTGCGCGATCACCTCACCCGCACGTCGTGGTCGGCTCTGTTGGCGAGCACCTGGTCCATATGCTTCTCGGCCCATTCTTTGACAGCACGCATAAGGTGATGGAGTGACAGGCCCAGGTCGGTTAGCTCGTAGGTGACAGTGACCGGCACCGTGGGAGTGACGGTGCGGGTGAGGAGACCATCGCGTTCGAGTGAGCGGAGGGTTTGGGTAAGCATTTTTTGACTGACACCGGCTAGCTGACGCGACAGTTCGGAATAACGCATGGGCTGTGCTCCGACGCCGCTGGCGGGGCCCGACCTGTACGGGCCGGCGCCACCAAGGGCGGCCAGGATCAGGGCGACCCACTTGTCGGAGATTCGGTCGAGCAACTGCCGGCTCGGGCAATTGGACAGGTACGCGTCGTAGTCCTGCTTGGCGTCTGCTCGTTTCTGGGCGGCTGTCTGCGTGGACATGAGAGGAATCCTCCTTCCGAATGGTGACTAAGGCACTTCTAGGTGCCTTCTTCCCATTAGAGAGTAACTTCTCTATAGTGGTGGACATCGGCGCCCAGCGCAACCAGGGAGGAGCAACAGATGACCATGACCACGCCAACATTCCGTACCGCCGCCGTCCGCATCCCAGGCGGGCCCGATGAGATCGAGATCCTCGACGTCCCCCTGGTTGAGCCCGGGAGTGGCCAGGTCCGTATCGCCATCGCAGCAGCTGCGGTCAACCCGGTCGACCTCGGGGTGGCAAACGGCCTGTTCCATGCCCGGGGTCTGATCCACCAATCCGAGCGCACCGGTCTGGGCTGGGAATTCGCCGGCACCATCGACGCCGCCGGGCCCGGTGTGAGCGCCGAAGTGGGCGCAAAGGTCGCGGGGCTGATCGACGGTTTCGATCGCGACTTCGGCACGTATGCCGAATATCTGGTGGTGTCTGCCGCTGACATCGCCCCGGTACCTGAGGGTCTCGACTTGATCAATGCGGCGACGGTACCGCTCAACGGGCTGGCGGCGGTGCAGATCCTGGACCTCTTGGGCGACCCGCCGGCCGATGCGAATCGGCTGCTCGTCGCCGGGGCAGCGGGAGCGCTCGGCGGCTACCTCTTGGCGCTCGCAGGTGATCGAGGGTGGGACGTCACTGGTTTGGCCCGAGTCCGAGACGAGGCGTTCGTACGGAGTCTCGGCGCCGACTTCACCGACCATGCTGAGCGGGGGTGGGATGCGGTAGCCGATGCCGCCGCCATACAGGATCAGGCGCTGGCTCTCGTTCGCGACGGTGGCACCTTTATCGGGGTCCAACCGGGAAACGAGCCCGCCGCAGAGCGAGGGATCTCCGTCACAGCCGTCATTACCCATCCTGATGGCAACCGGTTGGCCGACCTGCTCACACAGGCCGCTTCAGGCAAGCTACCGACGCGGATACACGCGGTCCTACCACTGACTCAGGCGGGCGATGCGCAGCGTACCATGGCCAAAGGCGGAGTGCGCGGCCGGATCGTGCTGACCCCCTGACCCAAGGACCGAGAGCTCTCGCGTGGGCCAGGCCAGATCCGGTCGACGTCTAACGAACCGAACCTCTGATTGCTGACCCGGCGACCACGCGAAAAGAACCGCTCTTCACGGAGAAGCTGTGTTGCTTCATCAACTAGCCCAACGTTCGCTCAACATTGATAGTTGCCGGCAAGTCGAATTGGGCGAACAGCTCGGGTTCGGCGAAGAGAGAAATTCGGGTGAGGTGAGTTGAGGTTGTGGCGATAACGACGATGGCGAACGAGTGGTATGTACCGTTTTCGCCGAGGTGGTATGCCGCGGCGGCCAACTGACCATTGGCGTGCAACGGAATCATTCGCCAGTCGCCAGGGCGGCCTATGGCCTGGGCCGCAATGAACGACGTGCAAGTCGCCTTGCCGGAGAACCAGGTCGTCGTGCCGGTCATCTCGAGGATGGCATCGTCGACCAGGAGGCGCTCGATCTCCGCCATGTCCGACCGGTCAAACGCGGACATGTAGCGATCGAGAACTCGGCGAGCGCCCTCGTCGGTCGGTTCGGCTAACTCGTCATCAACGAAGGACTCCCGCTCTAGCCGTATCCTTGCCCGCTGAAGCAGGCTCTTCATGGCCCCCACCGATACGTCGAGGACTTCTGCCGCTTCGATCGCTGGCCGCCCGAGGACGTCGCATAAGAAAAAGGCGGCGCGGTCGGCGTGGGGTGAGGATCTGCGCCGCAGCAACGAGAGCGAGCCGAAGGGTCTCCCGGGCAACGGCCACTTCTGCGGGATCAGCGCTCTCGTCCAAAGCCAGGACATCAGGGAGCGGTTCGATCCATACCACGTCGATGGGTGCCGGGTCGGCTGGGGCGTAGGGGTCGGTTGATGGCGGGCCGAGCCCCGACGGAAGTGGGCGCCGGGACCGGCGATCGAGTGAGGTCAGGCAGACGTTGGTGGCGATGCGGTACAGCCAAGTCCGTATCGACGATCGCCCCTCGAAGCGATCGAACGCCCGCCAAGCCCGGAGATATGTGTCCTGGACGAGGTCCTGAGCTTCCTGGGCCGATCCCGTCATACGATAGCAATGCGCGAGCATCTCGCGCCGGTACGGCTCGGTCGCTTCCTCGAACCGGTCGATCGCCCCGCTGGTCATGGCCATGACTATGTTGACTCGATTCGCGCCAAAAAGGAATCGAAAGGATTCGGGATGTTGCGCGATTCTTTGGCGACCCCAGGTGAGTCGATACATGTATGACCGATATCGATCACCCAGTCCTCCCCGAATCGGTCCGCCGCATGCTCGACGGACCTCATCTCAGCATCCTACGCCACCATCTCAGGCACCGTGGATCTCCCCGACGACCCCCATTGGATCGTTCCAGTGTGGCGCCGAACTGACATCCGTGGCTCAACAGCCGCTGAAGAAAGGCATAACGATGGCCAGCAAAGAGTCCCAACGAGTCAACCGCTATTGGGAGGCAACACTGCTTCCACCCCAACCTGACAGCCTCGTCACGAATGACCACTGGGATGTCCTCACCCGCGAGCCCGGAGGAGTTGACTATCTCGAGGTAGAAGCTGGCGCCGTACCCGCGCTCTGGGAAATTCCGCACGGGCTCAAAGAGGATGCCCCGGTGTTGCTGTGCATCCATGGTGGCGGCTATCTCGGCGGTTCGATGTTCACCCACCGCAAGATGTTCGCGCGCCTGGCTAAGGCGATCGGCGCCAGGGCTTTGGTCATCGATTACACCCTGCTCCCTGCCGGAGGGGCCTACCCAGTACCCGTAACGGAGGGAGTGTCTGCGTACCGTTGGTTGCTCGATCAGGGTATTGCTTCTCAACGTATCGGGTTTGTCGGAGACTCCGCCGGCGGCAATTTGGCAATGACGGTACAACTGCGAGCCCGCGCCGAGGGCCTACCTTTGCCGGCGGCAACGATGCTGATGTCTCCGTGGAATGATTTCGTCGGTGTTGGTGAGTCGCTGGTAACCAACCAAGGCAAAGATGTGCTTTTCACGAAAGAGTGGATCGCGGAGATGGCTGCTGCCTTTCTCAACGGGCACGATCCGTATGACTCGGAGACGATGCCGCTTTACGCCGATCTTCGGGGCTTCGGCCCCATTTGCATCCAGGTCGGAGACCAGGAACTGCTTCTCGACGACAGCCGCTTGCTTGCGAGCCACGCACGCGAGGCAGGAGTTGACGTTCAGCTTGAAGAGTACCCGGATCAACAACACAGCTTCCAGATGGCGGCGGGGTTCGCACCCGAGGCCGACCAAGCGATCGAAGGGCTAGCCGCGTGGGCGCGTCCGCTCCTGCACTAGGAAGAGGGGCCGAGCAAGTCATAAGCCACCGGAGTCACTGTCGCCCTAAAGAGGTGCCCCCAACAATGTCTAAGGAGATCTTGAATGTCACTAGTTCGTGTTCACAACTTTGCAGTCTCGCTCGACGGCTTCAGTACCGGTGAGGGACAGTCCCTGGAACAGCCATTCGGACACGCCGGAACCAGGCTCTTGGACGGGCTCCTCGGAACCCGCACGTACCACAAGATGATGGGTTTGACAGGTGGAAGCAACGGCGCCGACGAGGCCTTCGCCAGCAACTGGGAAACAGGCATCGGTGCCGAGATCATGGGCCGCACAAATTTGGACCGCAGCGTGGCCCATGGGCCGACGAGGATTGGAAGGCTGGTGGGGCGACGATCCCGTCTTTCACACACCGGTCTTCGTGCTCACACACAATCCGAGGCCGACGATCCAAATGAAGGGCGGGACGACCTTCCACTTCATCAAGGCCACGCCCCCTGAAGCGCTGAGGATCGCCAAGGAAGCTGCTGGTGAGCTCGACGTGCGCATCGGCGGCGGACCTTCCACGGTCCGTCAATTCCTCGCCGCAGACCTGATCAATCACATGCACGTTGTGATCGCCCCAATCGTCCTGGGGCGTGGCGAACGACTCTGGGATGGACTTGAGGGACTGGAAGAACGCTTCGACATCGAGGCGGTCAGCACCCCGAGCGGCCTCACGCACGTAACGTTCACTCGCCGATAGAGGGAGTGAATCGGATGAGCTCTGACTTGTAGATGGCGTCGATGGTCTCTGAACAGAAGGACCTCGGTCGGTCCGGTGCGCGACAGCTCGCGGAACAGTGCCAGCCCCTCGCGGGCCAGTCCGGCGTCGAGTCGTCCCGGGTCGGCGGCGATCCGGACCTCTGTGCGCCGCACCCAGTCGTCAGCCATCGCCGGCAGCGGGCCGGAACGGGTGGTCGGACGGCAGTTCGACGGCCCAGATCGACCGGAGCAGGTCGGTGATGACGACATGCTGTTCGGCCTCGGGGCGTGCGCGCAGCTCGGTCCCGGGGTGGCACCGCTCGAGCAGCATGGCGGTGGTGTCGGTGTCGCCGGGCGGTCCACCTCCGGGCCGGACCGGCGTCAGGTGCTCGAATGCGTACACCTCGACCGCCCCGCGGCCGCTGAGCGTGGCCACTCCGCCTCGTGCCGCGCGTCAGTGTGCTGCCACGCCACCTTGAGCACGAGCTCGCGTCCGCCGCGGTCGGTCCCGGCGTGACCCACGAGCAGTTCCCGCCTGGTTCGAACGGCTCGCCGAGGTCCAGTCCCCCAGCAGGCGGTCAGCTCCTCGACCCGGTTCGCCAGCGTGGCCAGCCACGCCAGCCGCTCCGGCCCGCCGACGTCGGTCGAAAACTGCAGGTAGGTCGGCACCCGCAGCTTCATCATGGGCACAGCGTAGGTTTCGGGTTGATGACGACCTGCTCGGGGAACGTACAGCTGATCGATCCGACTCGACCAGTCCGGCTGTCTCGTAAGGGCACTCTGGAGTACCGAGACACTTGTTAGCCGCACTCATGTGGTGGATGCTGAAATCTCAGATTCGTTTGCTTTCCTCAGCTCAAGTTCTCTGGCGTCTATCCACGCCATCCCCGCCTACTGCTCAGTTTCCTCCGCTTCAGCCCTTGCCAACCCGGCCTTGTCAGCCGCCTCTTGCTCGGCCTTCTTGGCCTTGTCAGCCGCCTCTTGCTTGGCCTTCTTGGCCTTCTCAGCCGCCTCTTGCTCGGCCTTCTTGGCCTTGTCAGCCGCCTCTTGCTCGGCCTTCTTGGCCTTCTCAGCTCTCTTTGGCTGTCTCTCCGCGGTCCCAGAACATGCTGCCGGAGCCTACGACTAAGAGCACCACGGATGGGCGGTGCCGCGATCGCGGTGCACGCCGTGAACAGGATCACCAGCAAGCGCTGGCAAACCTGGTCGGTGGCGCACGATGTTCGACCGAGAGCTTCTCATTGCTGGCGGGGAAGTGGAAACCTTCAGGATCACCGCAACTGACAACGGCCGAAACCGGCGTACACGAGAGAGGAGACGAACGTGGCCGCAACCCTGCAACTGCTCAGAGAAACAAACTTGGTTATGGAGCTTCGACGAGGCACGTTCGACGTCGTGGTCGACGGAAAGGGCGTTGGCTCGATCGACTCGCACCAGACGATCGAGGTTCCGATCGAGCCAGGGCATCACACGCTGCAAGTCAAGGCCGGTCGCTACACCAGCGGCCGGCTCCCCTTTGATGCGGCCGACGGAGAGATCGTGGGCTTCGCTGCAGTGGCGCCCGGACCTGGCCCCTCTACGTCGCGTCCATCGTCAAGCCGGACCTGGCGCTCACGCTCAAGCACGAGTAATCAGCGAAGCGAGTTCGCCGCCTCTTGCGCGTCACCGCCGTCCTCGGTATGGCGGCAATCAGCGCATGCTCTTCCGCCGCTTCCGCTTCCGCTTCGCCGAGGCCGACGGGCGGCGTCGCCTTCGACGCAGCATCAACCTCCGCTGCTCCCCGAATTCTGTGCCGCTCCCTATGCGGGACGGAGCGCCTCACTCCGAGCGGGCAGTCCAGCCGTTCTTGTGGACGGTGCTCCGGCGCGGGACGTAACCGGCCACCCCTAAGGGGCTGCGGGTCTGGCTGGTGGTCGGTCCGCCCTTTGTTGTTCGAGCAACAATCGTCGTCTCGCCATGCTCAGCTCGGTGACGTCGCCCAAGCGGACGAACTCGAGCGGAGACTGGAGCGCCTGGCGGCCTTCGATGAGAGCGATGGGCGATAGCACGGGTAACCTTAAATATCGGTAATATATACTGAGACGGCACCATAGTTCCTCGGTACGCTCCCCCGCTCGATCGCGAGTTGGCGGTCAGTTGCCGCGGCTCGGTCAGAGCGGGTGAGAAACCTCTTCGGTTGCAAGGCGCAGGATCAGGCTGTTTCGGACTGGTCGAGGTCTCGAGTTCCCGCTGGTCAGCACCGGCGAGCAGCGACAATGTGAGACGACATCCGGTCCTCGTGGAGTGAGCCCGAAGTGGAGACGGTGCGGCACGCCTGCCCTGCCGGTGCTGAAAAGCTAGTCCGGGCAGATAGATCCGGGGATGATGGTGTTCATGAAGGGCCATATTCAGCGTGGCCTTCGCCAGCTGACCAAGTCACGCGCCCCCTCGCTCTGCGGTCAGCGGGCAAGCAAGGCTCCAGCACCTCTGTCGTGCGTCACGTCGGCCGTAAGACGGGCCGGTCATACGAGACCCCGGTCATCACGGTTGAACACGATGGCAGCGTGCCCGCACGGCTACTAGCGTGCGGCGGCACCGACAGGCAATATTGGCCAGGTGGCCGATGTTGCCGCCGGTCGGGGCCGCAACGATGGGGCAGATGGAGATCCGCATCGTCCTGGACAGAGCCGAGC
>CAWHFG010000007.1:0-224600 GCA_963828435.1 uncultured Acidimicrobiaceae bacterium | reverse complement strand
GGTCAACGGCCAGCCGTGCGAAAAGACGATGGGGTCCCCCGTGCCCCAGTCGCGTATAGTAGATGGAGGTCCCGTCAGTGGTTGTAATCGTCGGCATTGATAGTCCCTAACGTTAATCGAAAATGTGCTGCGTAGAACTCTTAGCCCCGAGGCGCAGACAACGCAAACTACTGAATCGACGTTCCCGGCCGGAAATCGCCTACCGACCTGGATCCCAGTGAACCCTCCTGATTCTCAACCCAGCCTAAGTCAGCGGACGGGTCCCTTCAACAGCGTAGTCGGCCATGATCGTTCGGCTGACTGAGCGGGACGCAGGTCCGCTTCCCCGGGTCAGGAACCGGAACCCGCCCGACGGGCCCCGGTACGCGCAGCCGGCGGGTCGGCGATCGGACGGACGCTCGCCAGCAGCCGGGCCGTCGCCGCGCCGACACCTTACCGACGCCCCGGTGACGAGAACGACCTACCCCTTGACGTCCATAGCGTCTCTCCTCCCCTCATCGTCCGACAACCAACCCGCCCGGACCGCAATATCCACGCTGACCGATCGGGGGACGAGCCGATTCGACAGGGTTCAGACGGCCCACCCAGCTCGCTACACCATCTGACAGCAACTAGCCCGTGAGGGATAGGAACCGGACGTATCGAGGACTGAGGTACGGTGGCCCCGAGAAGTCGCTTCCGAGAGCCGCGCTGCTGCAAGCAGCGGGACCAACCAAGACTGTTCGAATGTTGGCTCGCGCTCCTCGCCTTGGCCCGCGCATTGGCCGCGCACGAGTCGGCTCGGGGCTCCGTGCCACCCATAGCGACGGCTTCTTACGCTTGCGCAGACGTCACCCGGAGCCGGCGTTTCGAGCCAGGTAGAGGGCCGAGCGCGTTGAGCTATGCGGCGGATCCGATTTCCGAGGGCAAGGACCTCTACGCCGTCATCATCAAGGCCGTGACCGCCACCTCCTGACCAGGCATACGGCCGGGGCGATTTTCGTCGGGTACCCGAAGGTGGCGCCGCAGTGAGCAGGCAACACGGTCTCGATGAGACCCCCGCGGATCACCACCGCGTGGCACGCTCTGGCGCCCGCACGCCGGGTGTCTGCAAGATAGTCGAGAAACCTCGAAGGTCGATGTCGAAGGAGGGAATACCCGTTCGACGTACGTGCGAGAAAGCAAACCCTGAGGAACTACAAGGAGTGATCAAGATGCCGCGTTTCATGGGATTCGTGCGGATGGAAGAGGGCGTCGGGACGCCACCGCAGGCGCTGGTCGACACGATGGACGAGTACATCAGTGAGCGGGCCGCCAAGGGCGAGTTCCTCGACGGGGGCGGTCTGTACGGGACTGAGGACGCCGTAAACTACGTCGTCCGCCAAGGCGAGGTCACCCGCGTCGACGGGCCGTATGCCGAGGCCAAGGAGGTCGTCGGCGGCTGGGCCATCATGGAGTACCCGAGCCTCGAGGAGGCCGCGGCGGACCAGCAGTCGTTCGCCGACTTCACGCGAAGTACTGGCCCGAGATCACCGTGATCTCCACCCTGCGCCAGATCTCGACCGGCCCCGAGGCGCCCGGCGAGTGACCCTGGTTCCGCCGATCCTTCGCCCTCTGCGGTAAGGATCGGCAGATCCAGGCTCAAGCCGGGCTCACTACGCTGGCGAGGTGCCGGCTGAGGCCCGTCCCGACGATCCGAACCAGGCCATCTACGCCGCTTGGCGGGCCGAGTCGGCCCGGCTCGTCGGTGCCCTCACCCGGATGACCGGCGATGTGAGCCTCGCCGAGGACTTGGCGCAGGACGCCCTCGCCGCCGCGCTCGAGCAGTGGCCTGCCTCCGGCGTCCCGGACAACCCGGTCGCGTGGCTAATGAGCACCGCGAAGCGGCGCGCCATCGACCACTTCCGGCGTGCCGACAACCTCCGCCGCAAGGTTGCGGAGCTTGCAAATACCCGAGGAAGAGAGGAGGAGACGATGCCGACGTCGAGAGCCAGGTCGACTACATCCAGGACGACGCACTCCGTCTCATCTTCCTGTCCTGCCACCCGGCTCTGACGCCCCAGTCCCGGACGGCACTTACGCTGCGACTGGTCGGCGGGCTCACCACCGCCGAGATCGCCCGGGGCTTCCTGGTCACCGAGTCCACGATGGGCCAACGGATCTCACGAGCGAAAAGGACCCTGGCCGAGGCGCACGCTGAGTTCGAGCTTCCCGAGGGGCCGGAGCGGACGAAGCGGCTCGACGACGTCATGGCGGTGATCTACCTGATCTTCAACGAGGGCTACACCGCCACGGCCGGCGAGGAGTGGATGCGCCCCGACCTGGCCAACGAGGCGATCCGGCTCGCGCGCATGCTGGCCGCCCTCGCTTCCGACGACCCCGAGGTGCTCGGCCTGCAGGCGCTGCTGGAGATCCAGGGTCCGCGGATGGCAGCCCGGCTTGATGAGGATGGAGCCCCGGTCTGCTGGAGGCACAGGACCGGAGTCTCTGGGATCAGTTGCTGATCCGGCGTGGCCTGGCCGCCCTGGAGAAGGCGGAGCAGTTGGCTGCCCACGGTACCCAGGTCGGGAGGTACTTTCTGCAGGCCTCGATCGCGGAGCAGCATGCCCGTGCGGTTCGCGTCGAGGACACGGACTGGCGCCGGATCGCGGGGTTGTACGACGTCCTGTCCCGCGCCGGGCCCGGCCCGGTCGTCGAGGTGAATCGGGCGGTCGCGACGGGGGGCGTACGGTCCGGTGCCGGGCTTGCCGTGCTGGAGGACTTGGACGCCGATTCACTGGCGACTCGCCGCTGGTTCCGAGCGTGCGAGGGGACCTGCTCGAGCGGGCTGGCCTGCAGGCGCAGGCGCGCGAGGCGTTCACCGAGGCAGCCTCCGTACCGCGAACGTGGCCCGACGTACCGTCCTGCAGCGCAGGGCGAACCAGAACCGGTCGTGGGTCGGACCCGGATGAGCCGCCCCACCCAACGAGAGCTTGATCAGAGCAGACCAGCCTTCAAGTACGCGGGGCTGCTGCTTCCTCCGAGGAGAAGCACGGGAGCCTCTATGTCCACGAACGGGCTCATGGTTCGACAAGATCTGCAACTACCACTTGGCCAAGGTGTCCAACGGCCCCACCGAAGCGCTGAACAACCTCGTCGAGCGCATCAAGAGGATCGGCTTCGGGCTCCGCAACTTCGAGAACTACCGCATCCGGGCACTCCTCTACGCGGGCAAGCCGAACAGCCGGCTTGTCGGGGGACGAGGGGTATTTGGTGGCCCGGCGAGCGGCCAGCACCGTCGAGACCGAGGTTTAATCCTTGGCGGGTACGGTTCGGGGGTGGCCGACCGCGACACCCGTGGAGCTCCCGGCCGACTGGAGCGACACCGACGGTGCGTTCATACGCGACTACGCGTCGGTGGCACTAACGGCAATCGGCGGCCAGTTCACGTCACTGGGGGTCAGCGGCGACCTGAAGTCCGGATCGTCGTAACCGACGACATCCTGGGCATGACGGCCCACGAGAACGAGAGGCTCGGGATCCCGGCCGATCGTCGGAGCAGGACCGCACGCCTGGGCGGAGACGTTGGGGGCAAGACGATCGTCTCAGCTGATGGGCAGGGAGCGATCATCCTCCTGCAGCCGTTGTCGCCTATGTCGAGGAGACCCCCAGCCGGCGGCGAACGCCGTATCTGGCGATGATGCTCGCCGCTCGCCCGGAGATGGGGGGGCAGCCGCTCTACCAGAGGATCGAGCGGCTCACCAATTGGGCAGCCGGGAGTCCAGCGGTACGCCGACGACGTCATGCTCGACATCGCCCGACGGCCTCTGACGGGAGAAGATGTAGGACGAGGTGATAGAATTGCTCCACCGGACTGACTCGACTGGCACCTCATCGGCGGGTGTGCTGGCGAACCAGAAAGCTCGACGATGGGGCAACGCCACTCTGTGTGGAACACTTCCACGCTTAGACTACCGTAGCGACTGCAGGAGAGCCTCGGTGAGAAGTCGCCCTGGAACGGCAACTGACGGGCTGTCGAGCAGCACACGGTGGTCCTGTCGGCACTTGGGCGAACCATGCCGGGGAACGAAGTGCCGGTCAGTCGTCGCCGCCGCCGTTCCCGGCGTTGCCTTTGCCCGGGTTTGCTTGTTGCCTGCGTTTCCGTTGCCGTTGCTGCCTTGGCCACGCTCGGCGCCGTGGTGGACCGACGCCGGGGGGGACAGGCTGCGCAGGTGCGGGGACGGTGGTCGGGGCGCGGGGACGGTCGTGGGCGGGCTGGTCGGCGCCGCCACGGTGGTCGTGACCGGAGCGTGGACGGTCGTGGTCGGCACGATATTGGCGCCGCTCCGCTGCCCTACTGAGCAGCATCGTCCCGACCCAGGAGGGCGAGAACTGCTACGCCCGACAGCGACGGCCAGCCGGGCCCCGAGCCACGGCGAGGCACCCCGCCCGATGAGAGGTCGTTGAAGAACCTGAGTGGGTGCGGGTGGGAGAGCGGCAGTTGGAGTCCGCGGGCCGTGGCGGTCGTCGGCACCGGGGAGGGACCCCATTCCCCCCCTTGCCTCTGTGAGAAGGGCTGCCGCCATGGCCGCCGCAGAAGGAAAAGCGGTTCCCGGGATGGGGGCTAAGGAGCCGATGTACTGCGCCCGCGGCCGAGCGGCCGCTATCCGGGGGGCACTCGCCCAACAACGGGCGCAGCTCAGTCGCCCCCGTTGACAGCGGCCAGCACGACGGCAAACGAGGTAGAACCTTGGGTGGGTCTAACCCCCAGCGACTCCCTCGTAGAGCACCACCCAGACCAGCCCACCGGTCAGACGCAACGCTGGCCGGAGCGCCCGGCAGCCCGCTCGGGGGCCAGGTAGGTCGGTGTCGAAATCACCACCGCTGTCGCAGTTGCCTCGCCGCCGTCGGCCGGCAGGTGAGGCCTTGGCGATGCCGAAATCGGCCAGTTGGCGGTGCCGTGCTCGCCGGTCGGCGGCACGTTGGCGGGCTTGAGGGTCGCGGTGGGGGACAATCCGCGACGTGGACCACGCCCAGCCCGGCCAGAATGTCCAGCCCCACCCACAGCAGGCGGCGTCCTCCGACAGGGGGCCGGTCCAGATCCGTTCGGCCCGCCTACACCCGTCGACCAACTCCATGACCAGGTACGGGTTACCCCCCTCCCCTCGCCGACGTCAAAGACGCCCACCACGTCCAGGAGATGCAGCAGCAGGCCTGGGCCCCCGCTACATCGACGACGGACGAGCGAGCCGAAGGAGGAGGGAGAAATTGACTGGGCTTTATCGGCCGCGACCCTTGAGGGCGGCGTGCGCGGTCGGGGGCGGCTCCATCCCCGAGCCAAGAACACCTTGGCGATCCCACCGCGAGCCAGCCGAGGGCCAACCCGGTACCGTCCGCCCAGCAGTCGACCGGTATATCACCGGTGCCACAGACGTCGCCATCGCCTACGTTGCCGGAGCCTTGAACCACATGGGCGGTCTGCTGGGCGCTGAGAACTTGCCGCTTTTCCGGGACCGCGTCGTGGGCCGGACGGGAGTTCCCCATCGCCGCCCAGACGACGCCCACTTCGACGAGACCGAAAAGTACAAGCCCGATGACGAGGCCGTTGAAGGCCAGGACTGGTCACGAAAGTCCGACATCGTTCCCACGGCTCTCAGCGGCAAGCTCATCGATCTCCACGAACGCCTAATGCCTCAACTGCGCTGGCTGAGGTCATGGCATCACGCGAAACACCGGAAGGCGCCCATATCAACAGGAAGGGTGGAGTGGCGGGGAGGCTGCCGATCCCCAGCCACTAGTACAACTACCTATGTCTTTCGATGACCGGGCATCGGCGACCTGGGTGCTTGCGTGCCAGGCTATGAGGAGGGCAGCCCTGGCCAGTGCACACCGCTCTGTGTACCTCCCTGGTCCAGGGCGCCCTCCTGGCTGAGGCCCGACGCCCCCGTCGATGCCCCAAGAAGAAGCGGGTTGTCCTCAGGTTACCTTGGACCTCGACGCCGGAATCGGGGACGGGACTTATTACCGCTTGCCGGGTTAAAACGTCAGAAACTGCCAACCAGATCCTGTTCGATCCCGACTACGTGACCCGGGCCTGCAGACCTGCGTCGAGCTCGCCGGGATGGCCAGCAGCATGCGGGATGCGATTCTCCTTCAGGAGCTCTTGCTAGGCCTCTGTGGTGGCGGGCAGCCAGTCCCAGGCCCAACTTTTGAAACCCACCGGGCGGCTTCTCGACCCAAGTCGCAACTTTTAGCCACCGAGTCAGGGAACAAGCGCAACGGTCTGGCCAACGTCTACAACGCCGCCGCCGAGGCGGGCCTGGAGTTGCTCGGTCAGATCTTCCACCACAAAGACCAAGCCACCCAACCCGGTGGTCGTCGGCAACTGACCAGTACCCACGAAGTCGGCGCCTTCCTCATGTGCTTCGGCGCCCCGCCAGCCCGGCGCTTCCTAGCCAAGACCACTCCGAAGCCGCAGTGACACCTTCCGCATCCCGTGCTATGGGCCGATGGGGTGGCTGGCAAGGTCACGGGCAACCAATACCTCCAGCAGACGATATGATGGGCACCGATCTGCTCGGCCGACAAACGGTAACCCTGGCTCTCGGACATGTGGAGATCCCGGGAAAGGCCCTCTGGCTCGAGGGCCTTTCCTTTTTTTTGTGGCGGCGGGAGTCTTTCCCGAGTGCGGTTCACCCGGCCTACCGCCCGCGCAGTGTCGGTCTCAAAGGCCGAGTTGTCGGCGTTGACGTTGCACTGGGCCGTCGGGAAGTGCGAGGTTGAAGACCGCTGATGACGATGGTGACCATCGAGGTTGCCGGTGGCTTTACGGTAGGCCCCGGTGCCCGTCACGATGTGGACATTGAGGCCGTAGACCCGAGCAGTGAAGGACAGGTAATAGGGTTGGATGCGGCCAGGGGTAGTTGCCTCCGGTGTTCAGGGTGGTGAACGACCCAGCCCGGATCAACAGGGTGGTGCGGCTGCGAGTTAGTCGGGTCGGGGGTCATCGACGGCTAGATCGGTGATGTTGCCCCTGCTGCTGATGGGGCCCCGCCCGGTCCAGGGACCGACTGAGGTCACCAACCTCGTACTGGACGGTATGGATGACCTCTAGCCCCCGGGTGGAAGTGGCACTGGCCTGGGAGACCGACAGTCCCGCTCGTTAGCACCACCAACGGAAGCAGTCACTGCGACGGCGGGCGGCCCTGGTTTGAACAGTTTAATTTTTTACCCCTCCTGCTTTGCCCCCGGCCGGTTGCCCACTCTGCAGACCGTAGCCCCTGCTGGTGGCACTGGTCAAGGACGAGATTGTTCAGCCCAGGCTGAATGTCCTGCGCCAGCGGGTAGGGGGCCGGCTGCGGAGAAGTTTTGCGGTTGCAGGCGTCCAGACACCTAAGTTCCACCTCTGATCGAGCGACGAAGCTCCGAGCGCAACATAGTTGTTCGCGAAACAACGCTGTGGCAACCCGTTCCCTGAACCCACTACCCGTCCACCGACTGCTGTAACGGGCGCGCCCCGCCTCACCTGGGTGTCCAGCTGGGTCCTGCAGCGATAAAAAAAAAAGTTTGACGGGGGGGCCCTTCTTCTCCGTAGATGGCAGCAGAGATCTACGAGGTGTGCAGGTTGAGGTGGCCCTTCACCAGTACGTTGGTGGTGGAAAAGGCAGTGGTCTGCGTTCTGGTTGGCGACGCACTTGCCGGTGATTTTAAGTTACAGAAATGCACTGCTTTTTTGTAGCCGTCGCCTTGGAGGTGCCGGGGTGGCCTTGTCAAAAAACTTGTTCCCGTTCCCTTATTGCTATCTCGCAGCGGTCACAGGTCATCAAGCTGGAACGCGCAGGTCCTGGTGGTGTGCGGGGCGTCGGCTTGGTCTTTTTTGTAGGCACGGGGGGTGAACGGACCACTTTGGGGTGGAAGGCAGAAGGTGACGGCTGCTATCTAGCCGGATCCGTAGGTAAAGAGGAACGGCGTCGGTGATGTTCCCGCGGGTGTCGAGTGCAACCTGGCCGACCCATGGCCCGGAACCGTCTCCTGCTCCTACGGAGTGACCGCGTGGGGTGACGTGGATCACCTCACGCCCACGGGTGGCACTGGCCCTGGCGGCTGTCGCCAGCAGACTCCCGGCTGTGCCCTTACGGCGGCGGTTACAGCAGAGCTATGAGCCCTCTTTTTACAATGTTCATGAGTTACCCCCTCCTGTGTGTTCCCGGGCCGGTTCCCCGGCGGCCAGCGGAACGTACCACACCCATGTCACGCCGTGCCGTGTTGGCTACGTCTGGTGGTCATGCCATTGACAGGGAGGGGTTATTTTCGTAATAAACCTCTGCTCAGGTCGAATTGATCGTCCAGCACGGACAGTTCAATATTCATGTGAATCTAGTGAGAACTTTTCGGCGAATCAGGCTGAGCGCATCTGGCCCAACCACAGAAGCCTCCACGCCAGAACACTCTCTATTTACGCAGCAACCATCGCAGGAACAGACCGGGCGTGGTGACGACGATACCAACAAGGCCGACGACGAAGACCACGGCGTCAACCCGATTTACGACGACATTGTCGATGGTGACAACCAAGATGGTGCCGATCATGCCAAGAGCCGCCAGATCCAAGACAGCCCGAATGCCCTCCTCCAGATGGCCATCTACTCGCCCCCGAAGGCGAGTCCATCCAGGAGGATGACGCCATGAGACCACCCGGCCCCCTCGTGCTTCACTGATTTGCCCCCCATGCCCAGAGGTTGGTGTTGGCCTGGAACGAACTCCAGAAGCGGCTCTGTTTGCGCTTATTACAGCCCCGCCGGTCCTCCCGGCCCCTATCACCCGGGATGACGACGCACCTACCATGGGCGCTTACTATACCCCCAACGGGTGATGCGCCCCTTGGCGGACGAGTTACATGGCACCGGCGTGGTCGATATCGGTGTCCTTCTAGAGGTCTTCCTACTGGTCTGGATAGGCGCTGATGGTGGTCTTGTATGCACCGAGCGTGCAACCACCAGAGAAAAGTCAGGGGTTCTCTCGGGGGGGTGGCCAGGGTGCGAATACACAGGAGGCCATGCACGGATGCTGGTCTCAAGATCTAGCGAAGGAGTCGAGCATGTCTCGCACGGAAGACACCCCTGACGTTTCGGTCCGCAGTAACGCCCCGGGGACCAGCCACCCGGCTCGGGTGGACCGCTCCGCCCGCGGCAGGTACGCCGCCTCCAGCGGCGGCGCCAAACCCAATTCGCAGGCGGTCGACAGAGGCGCCGGTGCCGCCACCGATCCTGCGGGGCCGACGGGCCGCCTCGCAACGTGGCTCGCAGCCACGACGCTCAGTGACGTTCCTTCTGGTGTTCGGGAGCGAGCAAAGTACCTGATCCTCGACGGCATTGGTTGTGCCATCGTCGGCGCGCGGCTCCCCGTCTCCCGCATTGGCGTTGAAGCCGTAACAGCGCTCGACGGCGCCGGGGATTCCGTACTGATCGGCTGGGACGGTCGAGCGACCAGTGCCACGTCGGCGGCAATGTTGAACTCCAGCTTTATACAGGGGTTCGAGCTCGATGACTACCACCCGCTGGCCCCGTTGCACAGCAACTCGATCATCCTTCCGGCGATGCTCGCCGCCGCGCCGCGCGTGGGCAAAGTCTCGGGTGAGCGCTTCCTTCTTGGTGCCATCCTCGGTTACGAGACTGGCCCTCGGGTCGGCGAAGCGCTCGGCGGCCTGGACATGCTCTCCCGGGGGTGGCACTCGGGCGTGGTTTTTGGCCCGATCCCCGCGGCCGCTGCGGCGGGAACGCTCTACGGGCTGGACGCTGCCGGTTTCGAGGACGCCCTCGGGATTGGCGCGACCCAGTCCTGTGGGCTGATGTCAGCGATGTACGAATCGATGGTCAAGCGCATGCAGCACGGGTTCGCGTCGCGCAACGGCCTGACTGCCGCCGCACTCGCGGCATCGGGCTACGTGGGGATCAAGCGAGTCTTCGAGCGCGAGTATGGGATGGCTGGCCGTCTTCGGTGAAGGCCACCGCACCTATCCCAAGCGATCTACGTGGGCCTCGGCGACCTTTGGGAGACGGAACGCATCGCCGTCAAGGCGTACTCGGCCATGGGCTTGCTGCACGCCGGGATCGATGCAGCACTGAACTCCGGCCAAACGTCGACGTCACCCTATTTGGCATATCATAATTGATATGGCCGAAGCCGCTTACTCGCATGGCGGGTGGAAGGCGGAACGTCCGCTTGAGGTGATCGGCGCTCAGATGAACGTCGCCTATGCCGTCGCGGTGGCCCTCCTTGACGGCGACGTGCTCGTCGAGCAGTTCTCACGGGAGAGGATCAACCGCGATGACGTCTGGGCGTTGATCGACCGCACGGTCACTCGCCACGAACGGGCTTACGACAACCTGCCCATGGACGAGCGGCTGACAACCCGGGTGCGCGTGACTCTCAACGACGGGAGCACGCACACCGCCAAGGTCGTCCACCCGCGCGGCACCGGTGACCGGAACCTCACCAACTCCGAAATCCGCGACAAGTACGCAAAGTTGACCCACCGGGCCATCTCTGCCGAGCGGCAAGCCGCCATCGAAAAGGCCGTTCTGAACATCGAGACTCTGGACAACCTCGCTCAGCTGACGGCCCTGCTGACTCCGATGGTCCACTCGCCACTCGACTGACGGACTTCGGAGGCGAACGCTTCGCCCGCTGACACGGCGGGCGGGCCTTCCGACATCGCCGAAAACAGTCGACGTGGCTCGCATGGCATCCGTATTGGCCTATTCCAAGTCCGCAAGGAGCCCACCAATGCCCACCACTCTTGACCCTCAGACTGCACTCATCCTGATTGACCTGCAAGACGGTATTACGGCCCTGCCAACCGTGGATCCATCGGACCAGATCGTCGCTCGCGGCGCACGACTCGCTGACGCGTTCCGAGCGCACAAGAAGCTGGTTGTAGCGACTCAGGTGGCATTTTCCGCGGACGGCGGCGACGTGATCACAACCCGGACGGCCGCAAACGGGGTTAAGCCCCTCTCGCCACCCGACTGGGGCGAGCTCCGTGGCGAGCTCAACCTCGGCCGCGGCGACATCCGGGTCACCAAGCGAGGCTGGAATGCCTTCTACGGCACCGAGCTCGACCTCGAGCTCCGGCGGCGAAAGATCACCGGGATCGTCCTCGCCGGAATCTCCACCAGCATCGGCGTCGAATCCGCGGCGCGGGCCGCGAACGAACGCGGCTACGAACTGACCATCGTGACCGACGCCGTTACCGACACGTCCGAGCGCGCTCACCGCAACAGCCTTGAGGTGATCTTCCCGCGGATCGCAGAGCTCGCCACGACCGAGGAAGTGCTGACCACCATCGACAACGGTCATCGACCTGAGGAAGCGCAAGGCTAGAAAGGGGAGCAGGGCGGAAATGAACATGCACCGAGCCCGGCAGCTGCCCTCGCGGCGCAACGCTTGCCAGCAGGAAACGGTGCTCGGGATCCTGGCGGCTGTGCGGACATACCTGCAGGGGATCTTGTCCTTGCACGCCCAGCTTCTCGGATCTGGCTTGTCCTTCACCCTCGGACGGGGGGCTGACGAACCATCGCGGCGGAGGAGATGATACCCGCCACATCTGTCCGGCTGCGACTGGACGTCTCTCCGTCGAAGCGTGCTCTATTTACCTAGTTCTGCCTAACTCCGCAGGAGGCATGATGACCAGAGGTATTCTGAGCATATTTCACTGTCTTTGAATGGTCACCCCACTGCTGGGTGGGTTTGGCACCGCTGTCCCTCGTCGATGAGGAGTCGCCCATAACCCTCGGGTTCGGCTCCAGGCAGGGCGCGTTCCAGGCTGACGAGCGCGGCAGTGGTATTGCCGGAGGCGTAGAGAGCGAGCGCCTCGAGCGCCAGTATCTCGATCGCGCTGCCGGCCCTGGCTCCCGCGAGAGCGTCCTGTAGGAGGCACCCGAGCAGAACGAGCGCGTCCGCGAATCGAAGCTCCGGTGCGGTCTGCCTTCGCCCGGGCCAATAGCAGTCGTGCCAGCGTGATGTACTCGTACTCGCCCAAGTGGCTGGGTTCGTCATCTGCGGATAGGCCGGCCTGGTGAGCCCAGGCGGTGGCGTCGCGCAGCTGCGAGTTGGCGATCCACAGGCGGGCCTTCAGCGCCGCCACGGGTCGAAGATTGGGAAAGAAGTCGCTGACATAGAGGCGCTCGGCCTCGTCGACGAGCTCCGCATTGCCGAACAGGCCGCCGACTGGCTCACCAACCGCGAGATCACCCAACCCCTGTTCGTCACCGGTCGAACCGTCGAGGGACATCTCACCCACGTGTTCGACAAGCTCGGCGTCAAGGGTCGCACCGGGCTCCCGGCCACCCTGAGAGCGCCCACCCAGGCAGTCCGCGCCTAACACCCCACCCACGAGGCGTCGCTCAAAAGTCAGGTGGCCAGCCGGGGGGGTCGCACGGTGCGAAGGCGAGCGCCGGGATGGATCCTGAGGTATCCGCCCACGGAAAGGCAGGACCGTAATCATGAAGAGCTTCGAGCCGGAGATCCTTTCGAATCCGTTGACCAACCGGGGAACCGCGTTCACCATCGAGGAGCGCGACCGGCTGGGTTTGACCGGCCAGTTACCGTCGGCAGTGGAGACCTTGGATGAGCAGGCGGCGCGGTCCTACGCCCAGCTGGGCGAGGAGTTCTCGGACCTGGCCAAGTACATCTACCTGGACGCGTTACACGACCGCAACGTGGTGCTGTTCTTCAAGGTACTGGGCGACCATTTGGCCGAGTTGCTGCCGATCGTGTACGACCCGACCGTCGGGGAGGCCATCAAAAGGTGGAGTCGGGACTACCGCCAGTCGTCCAACTCGGTCTACCTGTCGGTCGACCGACCCCAGGATGTGAAGACGTCGCTGGCCCGGCCGGGTCTCGGTCCCGATGATGTCGACCTAATCGTGGTCTCGGACGCCCAGGAGATCCTGGGGATCGGCGACTGGGGGGCCAATGGGATCGCCATCTCGGTGGGCAAGCTCGCGGTGTACACCGCGGCGGCGGGGATCCACCCCGAGCGGGTCGTTGCGGTGAACCTGGATGTCGGCACCGACAACGAGGGGCTACTCAACGACCCTGCCTACCTGGGCAACCGCCACGCTCGGGTGGACCGCAAGACCTACGACGAGTTCATCGCCCTGTACCTGAGCACCGCCTCCGAGCTGTTCCCCAACGCCCTGTTGCACTTTGAGGACTTCGGGCCGTCCAACGCCCGGCGGATCCTGGTCGAAAACTCCAAGAAGTACCGGATCTTCAACGACGACATGCAAGGCACGGGCGCCATCGTCATGGCCTCGGTCTTCTCCGGGCTCAAGGTCACCGGCCAGAGGTTCGCGGAGCAGCGTCTGCTGGTCTACGGCGCGGGGACGGCTGGGACCGGGATGGCCGATCAGGTTCACGCCGCCATGGTCCGCGACGGGGTCAGCCCCGATCAGGCGGCCAGGCAGGTCTGGCTGGTCGACATCAACGGGCTGGTCACCGACGACATGACCGACCTGCCGGACTACCAGCAGCCCTACGCCCGCCCCGCAGCGGAAGTCACCGACTGGGGAACGAAGCCGGGGACGCCGATCGACCTGCTCACCACAGTGCAGCACGTGAAGCCGACGATCCTGATCGGCACCTCCACCAACCCTGGGGCGTTCACCCAACAAGTGGTGGAGGCCCTGTCAGCGGGGGTGGAACGCCCGATTCTGCTCCCGCTGTCGAACCCCACCTCTCAGATCGAGGTGATGCCGGACCAGGCGGTGCCGTGGTCGAAGGGCAAGGCGTTGATCGCCACGGGCATCCCGGTCCCGCCGGTGGACTACAAGGGGGTGACCTACACCATCGGTCAGGCCAACAACGCCCTGCTCTACCCTGGCCTCGGCCTCGGCACGATCGTGTCGGGTGCTACCCACGTCACTGACGGGATGCTGCTGGCCGCTGCGGAGGCGGTCGCCAGTCAGGTGAGCGTTGCCGCCCGCGGCGCGTCGCTGCTGCCGCCGGTGGACAACCTGCGGGCGTCCTCCGCCATGGTGGCGGTGGCGGTGGCCAAGGCAGCCGCGGACGACGGAGTCGCCACCATCAAACACGACAACCTCGTCCAAGCCGTCGAGGACGCCATGTGGCAGCCGGTCTACCCCGACCTCCCCGCCGCAGCCGACGGCGGTGATGGCTGATGGCGGCCGACAACGGCCACGCCACGACTCAGGACCAGCCGAGCGTCGAGCCCGACGAGGCGCCGGAAGTTCTGGACCTGCCGATCGGCTTGGACGCGAGGGGGACCCGCCACGAGACCGACTCGATGGGTGGGATCGATGTACCCGCCGACCGTTATTGGGGTGCACAAACCCAACGCTCCCTGGTGCACTTCTCGATCGGAAACGACAAGATGCCCCACGAGGTATACCACGCCTACGGTTACGTCAAAAAGGCGGCCGCCATCGTCAACGGCCAGACCGGTCGGCTACCGAAATGGAAAGCCGACCTCATCGCCCACGTCGCCGACGAAGTCGCCGCCGGTGCCCTCGACGACAGCTTCCCGCTGTATGTCTGGCAAACCGGGTCAGGCACCCAGTCCAACATGAACGTCAACGAAGTGATCAGCAACCGGGCCATCCAGCTGGTCGGCGGGACGCTTGGATCCAAGACCCCGGTGCACCCCAACGACCACGTCAACATGGGCCAGTCCAGCAACGATACGTTCCCCACCGCCATGCACATCGCCACGGTCATCGAGTTCACTGGCCGGCTCGTACCGAACGTCCAGGCCCTGCAGGCGGCGCTCGCCGACAAGGCACGCCAGTGGCACGACATCATCAAGATCGGCCGCACTCATCTCGAAGACGCCGTACCGCTCACGGTTGGCCAGGAGTGGTCCGGTTACGCGACACAGCTCGACCAGGCCCTGGACCGGCTCCGGTCCACCCTGCCCGGCCTGTACGAGCTGGCCATGGGCGGCACCGCCGTTGGCACCGGACTCAACGCCCCCCCCGGCTTCGCGGCCGACACCGCGGCCCGAATCGCCGAGCTCACCGGCCGGCCATTCACCACCGCCGCCAACAAGTTCGCCGCCCAAGGCGGCCTCGACGCCATGGTCGCCGCCAGCGCTGGCCTGCGAGCGATCGCGGTCCCGCTGATGAAGATCGCCAACGACATCCGCTGGCTGGCCTCGGGGCCGCGCTGCGGGATCAGCGAACTCGTCGTCCCAGCCAACGAGCCCGGCTCGTCGATCATGCCCGGCAAGGTCAACCCAACTCAGTGCGAAGCCATGGTCATGGTCTGCATCCAGGTCCTCGCCGAGGACAACTGCGTGGCTTTCGCCGGCAGCCAAGGCAACTTCGAGCTCAACGCCATGCGCCCCATCATCATCAGCAACGTTCTGCACTCAGCCCGAATCCTCGGCGACGCCTGCGAGAAGCTTCGCCAGTACTGCATCGAAGGCACCGAACTGCACACCGACCAGATCCGAAACTACGTCCATCGGTCCCTCATGCTCGTCACCGCTCTCTCCCCGGTCATCGGCTACGACAAAGCCAGCGCCATCGCCCACGCCGCCAACGACAAAGGCATCACCCTGCGCGAGGCCGCCCTCGCCAGCGGCGACATCAACGCTGCCGACTTTGACCGCGTCGTCGACCCCAAAACCATGGTCGGTGCACTGTGACGGTCTCCGCCCTAGACCAAATAGACCGCCGAGGTCGCGCCGATCGAAACGGTTGCAACCGAGCCTCCAAGTCCGACAGCAGACCAACCGGAGTGGCCGGACGAAGAGCAGTGGTCCGCACTTTCGAATTTCGGTTTACTCGCGGTCGCGGAACCGAGGTCGGTTTGAGGGTATGCGGCATGGCCGTCTCCTGTCTGTGCGCAGACGCTCAAGGCGAGCCGACGGTTCAGTTCCGAATGCGTGGCCCAGTATGCGCGGAAGCCTCTACCGATCAAGTGCCGTCGAACGCCGGACAGGTGGGAGAGACGAGATTCAAGCCGCTCCGAACCGGCAGTTCTGGGAAAATCCTCTTGCGCCGGCTGCATTGAGCTACGTGCCCCGATGCCGGACGCGGAGAGCCGTAACCGACGGGACGAGCGACGCTCTGAGATCGTGACCCTCGGCCATGGAGGACCTTGAGTACAGCAGCGGGCAACATCGCCGCCACCTTGCGCGTCGACTTCGGCCCTTGTCATGCCGTCGCCAGCGGCAAGCACCTCCACCGCCGCGCGGGCCCCACAGATCGACTTCTTCGTCGATCATGGATTGTATGTCTGATAAAGGAGATTGATATGATGCAAATAGGTATAGGACTTCCCAATCAGGTCCGGAACGTGCGCCCAGACGTAATCCCCGGCTGGGCGGGACGAGCCGAGGAGGCTGGCTTCTCGACGTTGAGCACCGTCGGCCGGTACGCCTACCCGGGACTTGCAGACACCGTCGCTTTGGCCGCCGCCGCTGCCACGACCAGCCGGATCGGGTTGATGAGCGGAGTGCTTCTGGCAACCACCTGGCCGGGACCCCTGCTGGCCAAAGAGCTCGCCGGTATCGACGGGCTGTCCGGCGGCCGCCTCACCCTTGGCCTGGGCGCCGGCATCAGGCCCGACGACTTTGTCGTGGAGGGGTACGGCATGACTGGCCGCGGCGCCCGGTTCGACCGCGATCTGGAGACCTTCCACAACATCTGGAAGGGCGATCCCGTCGGCAGCGGACCGAATCCTGCCGTGCCTGGGGCACGCGGCAGATCCCCCTGCTGTTCGGTGGCTTTGCGCCGGCCCGTTGGACAGGATGGCACGCCGGGGTGAGGGCTATATCGGGGGTTCTCTGCCCGCGCCGATGATCGCTCCGACCTTCGACGCGGCGAGCCAGGCCTGGCAGGGAGCCGGCCGCGCGGGCTCGCCACGGCTGGTAGCGCTCGTGTACTACGCGCTCGGCGAGCCCGATACGGGCAAGCGAAACGTCTACGACTACTACAACGTGGCGGGCAACGACATGGCAAACACGATTGCCGGGGCGGTGTGCGACTCCGCGGCGACCGTAAAGGCGGCTATCTCATCGTTCGCCGACATCGGCGCCGACGAACTCATCTTCAACCCAGGAACCGACGACCCGGACGTGTAGCGCGCCTCGCCGAGATCGCCCTCTGACCGAGGGCGCGGTCGCGGACGGCGCAACTACGACAAGATGTGCGAGCTTCGTCGTCACTGGCGGGGTTTTTGCAGACGCGACCGGAGCCCCTGCAGAGTTTGATCCGCGAAGCCAGAGATTGAGCGAACCGGAGATGACGTCTTGATAGAGGAAGGGTGCATCATCAATCTGGTATTCCTGCTCGCCTGACTCCCCCCCGCGGGCCTTGTCGTTCTCGAGGTCGCTCCACCGCAGTCCGAGGAGCTCGCCGCGACGTACCCCGGTGGTGGCAGCCAACGGGATCGCTGCGGCGAGACGGGCTGGCCCCTGCCTCGGCTGCCGAAATGAGCTGCTGGATTACTTCTGGAGTGGGGATCTTCTTGGGAGTTACCCGGAGCGGAGGGGGGCTGGTCCGGGCGGTGGCCGCTTGGGACACGATTCCCCATTTGACGGCCTGGTTGAGCGCGGCGGAGACCACGCCGTGGAGATGATGGACGGTCGTCGGGCTAAGGCTCTCCTCGAGCCACTCGCGGTAGGTCCGGTCCAACGTGAGAGGAGTCAGCTTGGCGAGCCGGATCCGGCCCAGCTTTCTATTGATGCGCTTCGCCTTCTCGCGGTAGCCGGCACAGTCGTCGGTGAGCGGTTACCCCGTGGTCGATCCATTGGTCGAGATAGTCAGAGACCGTGATCGACCCTCCGACCGGAAGTCGGCCGTCGCTGCACTCGGCCACGAACTCGGCCAAGCGCGGTCTGCGCCCTGGCGACCGCTCCGTCATCGTGCCTTTGATGGCCGCGCCTCCGTCGGATCTCACGTTTACTGGTCCAAAGCTAGTCCAAGGTCGATCTGCTATGATAGCCATCTGATAAAAGACCAGGTCAGAATACCAAGCCCCCGTAGCTCAGAGGATAGAGCGTCGGTTTCCTAAACCGTGCGTCGCAGGTTCGAGTCCTGCCGGGGGCACCCCTCTGACCAGGTGGATTGTGCGCTTGACCTGGGCAGATGCCGATCGTGCTATCGAACACCGTCCGGCCGTTACCGGCCAGCAACGGCCAACCACGACCATCTGTGTCCAATGCGTGTCCACGAACGGCGTCGGCAGAGGACGGCCAGCCGAGCGCTTCATCGACTCGTCTCTTGGCAGCCTCGTGCTGGCCCTCGATGCACTTCGCGTAAACCTCCAGCAGCACAGCCACGCTATGGCCAGGCCACTCGGCGACCTGGGGGGCCGGCACTCCACCGTTGAGCCAGGTCGAGAGCGCCGTGTGACGCAAGTCGTACGGCCGCTTTGCCAACGGCGACTTGTAGACGCTCCGGGGTGAAGACCATTCGCCGAGCCCGATCCCAGGCCCGGGTGTAGGTGATCGACGCCAGCTCTCCCCCCGCTCACCGTGAAACACACGCCCCTCGGAGTCGGTTCCGAACTTGCTAAGTGTGCCTGTAGAAGCCGGGTCAACTCCGGCGGGCACGGTACCGTTCGGACCTCGCCCTCGGCTCGATGCTTGAGCTGCCGATTATCTCGCTGCCTGTTGTTGTCGGTCCACTCCTTGCCCGTGTACGGGCTTGACCGTTCCAGGTGCAGCTCCCCCATCCTTTAGCCGGGAGATCGAGGTTGGTCGCTCTGAGATTGACTGCCTCCTCGGGTCGCAACGGCTGCGAAGTACATGACCCCGAAGAAAGCGACCGACCTCGGGCCGCTTCGAGGTTGAGCCTCGACTGCTGCCAGGAGCGTGCGGGCTTGAAGGGGTTGACTACCGAGCGGCGGTCAACAAGATGTGAGCCTTCGGGGCCCGCCACATGATCGTGGCGATCGGATTGCCTGCCAGAAGGTCAAGCTCCACCGCGTACCCGATAGCATTTGTGATACGGCCCGTTTCCGGTTGACAACTGTCGGCGCTGCCGGCGTCCCATCCAGTTTGGTGGCGAGCGCGTCCAACACCCCGCGGATGACCTGCGGATCGGCCAGTGCGGATACCGGCCGGTGTTCCGTCGCACCCATCTCAGAACGTCGGCAAGATCCTCGGGAGAGCTATCGTGCTGCTTGGTATTGAACGCCCAGTTCTGCAAAGCAGAGCGAACACGCACGGGATCAGGCATCCCTCGCTCGCTGCGCAACAGTGCGATCGTGACCGTTGTGAGTGCCTCAGCGATGCTCTTCCGGTACTTGCCAGCCGCCGACTTCCATTTCATATCGACGTATGAACAGGCGAAGTCATACCAGTTCACGTCGGTGGTACTCGAGACGCCGAGATCGGCAGGCAAGTATCAGTGTCGAACGCTTCGCCTTTGCTAGCAGCTGATACCAGGTCCGAACGGAAGCTCACCGCGAGGCTTGCCGTCCGAAATCTCGAGCTTCGACGGCGGCGCCCCACCCTCCAACGCACACGATAGGTGACACCCTTGCTGCCGTGATACTTATCGATGTTCCACACCCGTACGTCGTATGTGACCGGCATCAGGCGACCTCCTGGTGATTGTCGAGCCATTCTTCGAGGTCGCTACGACGGACGCGAATCTCCCCATTGGGCAGCTTCACACACCGAGGTGCCCGACCCTTCGCACGCCACTCGTAGAACGTTGACCGGGACACACGCAACTCTGCGCAGACCTCCGCCACGGTCAACGGCTCACGGGCGCTGGTCATGCGACCTCCTTCCATCGGTTCTTCTCCTCCCGCAAAACTTGGCGAGCTCGCCGCCAACCCTCGGCAATGCAGGGGTCACGCCGAAGCCCCCTCGATGCCTGGCTCCGCGACGGTCATAGTTTCGGCGGCGAGTTCGACGCCGCCGATGGCCGATTGGATGCGCCGTCCGGCCCAGCCGGCCGGGCCGAGCTCGCGCCTGCTCGATCTCCAGCGCGGCCAGCTCGGCGTAGCGGACCTGTGCAGGCTCGGGGAGCCTCCGGCCGTAGGAGGCGACGGTGAGGATCACGTCGTTCACCCGGCCGCGGCTGTCGGTGGACGCTTCGATCGCGGCTGCGACCACTGCCGGGGCGAGGGTTTCGGCCGCGCCAGTCGCGTACCGTTCGGCCGCGGCGTGGCGCATCTGGCCGCACGGGGCGAGTGCGGCCCGCCACCGGTCCTCAACATCGGCGGACCCAGGAAGGGTGTCCAGGATGTGCTGAGCCACCTCGCGGGCGCTGTGGCGGGGCCTCAGGTCGGCCTCCGACGCTTCGAGGCAGCCTTTACGGGTCAGAGCGATGAGCCCGGCGGTGCCGTGCGCTCGCGAGCCACGAGGCCGGGTCCTCCCCGTCCGGCCAGGCGACGATCGCAGACTCGCGGCCCTCACCGGCGAGCGCGGTCGCCCATTTCGTGTTCGCCCCGCCGCCAGCGGTGTCGCCGTCAGCGGCGAGCACGGGCGCCCGGTGGTGGATCGCCATGACCTGCTCGACCTGCGAGTCCGAAAGAGCGATCCCGGATTCGCACGAGCGGGGCGAACTTGGAGGAGAACCCGGCCCGAGCCGCAGCCGAGGCCACCGCGAGAGCGTCGATGGTGCCCTCGACGACGACCACCTGGCCGTCGGGGTCGAGCCGGGGCGTGGACGGCCGGTACAGGGCTGCCGCCTTGTCGTAGACGGCCGTGCGGGGCGGGTTCATGTACTTCGGTGCGCCGTCGGCTTTGGCGTTGCCGTCGTAGCGGCCGATCAGGCCGATCACCCTGCCTTCCCCGTTCCTGACGGGGACCATGACCCGGCGACGGTAGTAGTCGATCACCTTCGGCGGCGCGCCGGGCAGCGCGCTCGGGCTGCGCCGGGCGAGGCCGGCGTCGACCAGCTCGTCGTCGCTGAACCCTCTCGCTCGCGCATCCTGGTCACGAGCTGGTCGGGCGCCTTGAACGGTGTACGGCCGACGACCGGCCCGCCGATCTCGGCCTCCAAGGCTCCGACGTCGACGCCGCGGTCATTGAGGTAGGCGACGCCGGCGTCGTGCAGCGCCCCGAGCTGTAGTACTGCCACGCTTCCTCCAGCACCGCGAGGACCCGGCGGCGGGGGCTGTCGGGACAGGTCCGGGGCTCCGCCCGTCGGACCGGCCCGGCGCTCCACCTGGGTGGTAGTAGCGCCGCCGGTCCTGGCCGGCAGCGGGCAGCGGGCCACCCGCTTCGAGCTTCCTCACCGCCTCGGCGACCCCGACGCCGTAGATGTCGCGCACCCATTGCACGACATCCCCGGTTGCCCCGCACCCGAAGCAGTGGTAGCGGTCGGTGTCGAGATGCAGGATCACCGACGGGGTGCGGTCGTCGTGATCGGGTCGGGGGCAGCACACCATCACGTCGCCGGAGGCGCCATCGACGGGGTACCCGGTCCGTCGGGCCACCTCGCGCGAGACGGTGGCGTTGACCGGACGGCGAGGAAGTCGATAGGCACGGGCCGGCTCCCTCCGCTATCCGATCTCCGGCGCGCCATTCGGCGGCGTTGTCGATCAGCCCGAAGTCTTCGAGAGCTTCGGGCGAGTGGCCGAGATCGCGGGCGGCCGAGACCGCCTCGTGCGGCCTCCAGCCCTGCTCGTAGGCTGCCCGCCACGGGAATCCGGTCGGGCGGTTCTCGGGCGGGACATCCTCCAGCCAGTGATCGACCAGCTCCAGCCACACGGCGAAGAAGCGGTCGCCGCCGGCACGCTCCAACAGGCTCGCGGCCCGATCAGGCCCGTAGAGTCCATCCAGGTTCGCCGCGACCTTCGCCGCCTCACCGGGATGGTCGGCCAGCCACGTCCCGGTCGGCGGCCGGCCAACGTCCCGAACCCCGCCGCGGACCAGGCCAACATGAATAGTGCCGCCGTCGACCTGCTCGCGAACCGGCGTCAGCCCGGCTATGCGGGAGGCGATGAACTCGCTCACGGCCCGGTCCGGCACTCGCTCGCCTTCCCCGTTGCTGCCCGCCCAGGCGTCCATCAGTACGGGTTCTCCGTGCCACCAGGCGCGTATGAAGCCGCACCGTCTTGGACAAGCTCGGCTACGTCCTCCCCGTCGGCGTCGCGCTGGTCGATCCACCACGACGCCCACCTGATCCGCCGGGCCGGGGTCTCGACCTGCTCGGCGAAGTCGTCGTCGGCCACCCCGATGCCTGTGGCGTGCTCGTGCGCGGCGACCATCAACTGGTGGCGGACCCGGCGGCCCCACTCGACCGCCTTGTCGCTGCGCCCGTCGAGAGCCGGCATGTCTGCCGCCTTCTCCCACACCTCGGCGGCGGCCGACTCCTCGGCGCGCCTCTCGGCGACCCACCTGTCGCGGTCCTTGGCGTTTTGGCGGTCCCGCTTCGCCGTCCAGCAGTCCGAGCATTCCCGCCCGGCCAGCCAGCGGGCGTAACCGGCCCGCTCCGACGGGCGCCTCTCCGACAGATCGTGGTCTTCGTCGTGGCCGCAGGAGTGCTCCACGGGCCATGTCGTTTTCACAGCCACCGCTGCACCGTCCTTCCCCGGCCCCACACCGCGCAGGGCCTCTACAGGGAGGGGGGAGGGGTGACAGTTACGGAAGCAGGCGGAGCGGCTACCGGGCTGCTTCCCTGAGCGCCTGCGCTTCCCGGCGGGCGCTCAACCTCGGCGACATGCTCTTCCCATTCCGCTTCGTCGATGTCGCGGCGCTGGCGGATCGGGTCCTTGTGGCCGGAGGCGCAGCCGCTCCAGCCGGTCCACTCTCTCAGCCGGGTCTCGATCACCAGGAACGCCCGATGCCATTCGACGGCTGCGGTACCGTTCGCCGAGTCGGCGTAGGAGACCCGTTCGTGGTCCTTCAACGCCTGGAGCGCCTCGATATGGCTGTTGTGGCGCCACCAGCAGACCGGGATCACCGTGTGATCGAGGTGGGCGAAGCGTTCGACGAGCTCCTCGACCCACTCCCGCAGCGTCGGCCATGTCGTCGGCGACGTCCGCGGCGGGTTCGCTCGGCCAGTGCAGCGGCCCGCGGAACACCTCCATGTCGGCCGGGCCGTCCGCGGCGTACAGCCGGGCCAGCGCAACCTTCCCGCCCTCGCCGTCGTCTTCGTCGTCGGGGTCGGGTTCGAGGGTGTCGTCGTCGGGCACGTCCGGCTCGTAATCGTCGTCGCTCACCGTTGCGCTCCTCTTCGGTATCGGTCGCGTAGCTTCGCTGCGATCAGGTCGCTCGCCTGCGGCCGTCCGAGCCGCCGCCACGCCGGGTCGGCTTCCAACAAGGCGTGCAGGGCGTGATGATGCGGACGGCACAACGGCATCAGGTCCCGCCAGTCCTCCCCGCCGAGACGCCGGTAGCTTCGATGGTGAAGGTCGCCGGACCGTAACGTCCACTCGCACCCGCATACCACACACACCGGGTCGGCGCCTTCGTGCGCCACCCGATATTCCTCCAGCCACCATTCGCGGCGGCGAAACCACTCCGGCGACGCCATGTACGCCCCGTAGGCCGCCCGAATCGCAACCCGGCGGCCCGACCAGTGCAGGCCGGGCCTCGGGTCACGCACCTTCTCCCCCTCGCCCCCGGGCAATGAACTGCGTCCCTCTTTGGCGGCTACCGCTTCTATCGCCTCCTGAGCGACCTCCAAGTACGCGTCGCTTGGGAACGCCGTCCCGTCGAGGCGTTCCTGGCCCGGCTGGTACGCGGCCCATATGGCGCAGCGCAGCCCGTCGGGGACCATCCGCCAGTGCCGGCGGCACATGAACAGTCTCGGCGGCACTCGAACGGCGCAGCCCTCGGCGTGGCAGGTATGGCCGGCGGCGCGGCTAGACACGACCGGTCCTTTGATGCCACCAGAAATGCTCCTCGGCCGACCGGGCCGCTTGCGCGGCCCGGCCGCCGGGGATGCCGCGGCGGGCTTCGCCGCACGCGCAGGCCCAACCCCACTCGACCGTTACGTCCAGGTACCGGCTGGCCAGCCCGGCCGCACCTACGAGCACCAGCGGCCTCTGCGATGCGAATACCGGGCCTTCGACCAGTTCAGGCCGAAGCCGGCTCATCGCCCGTCCCCCGTTCCGGTCGCCGCGTCGACCTCGTACACGCCTCCACCCGCCCCTTCCTTGCCATTGGGTAGCCACCAGACGCGCAGCTCCCCTGCGGGGCTGATCGTGCAACCGGCCCCGGCGAACAGCGACAGGAGCAGCTCGGCGCAGCGTCCCTCCGCGATCGCTATCTCGAAGATTCGCTGCGCTATCTGCTCGTATCGGCCGGGGTCGGCAAGAACCTCGGGGCGGGTCAGCGACATGACCTGACCGCCATCGACAACCCGGCCGCGAACAACATGACGGCCGTCGCCGTCATCGCCAGCCACGGGAGCCACCGGCTCGGCGTCCACACCCAGTAGAAGAACTCGCTGCCCGCCGCGCACCCGAACACCGCGTACCCGAGCAGCACCAGACGCCGGTCGGCCGTCACGGCTCGCCCTCCGATCCGTTTTCCCATTCCCGGGCGGCGGTTTCGCGGATGGCGGTTTCGATCCTGGCCTTGCCGGTCTCGATCTCGCCGGCGTCGGGCCGGCCGGTCCAGGGGTGCAGCCGGAGCATGATCGGCTTCGCCGAGCGCAGCAGCATCAGCCCGTACCCGAAGCGCAGCTCCCGGATCATCGCCGGGTCCAAGATGGCCCGCTGGCGGTCCGATTCGCTGTAGCTGGTAGCCGCGGCCGGTGCCCCACGACTCGGACCGCTCCCGGACCGTGCGGTCGCCGATCATGCGCGACAGGTCAGCCAGGTCGTCCGCGTCCGACCCGCCGCCCAAGATCAGTTTGGCGATGCTGGAGTCCCATATCGCCTGGGCTTCGTCGCGTCCCCAACGGTGACGGGCCTGCGCCAACGTTTGCAGCACGGCCAGGGTGGTGATCCCGGTGCCGCCGCCCTCGGACATGAGGGCGGCGAGGCTGGGCAGCGGATAGTTGGCGGCCTCATCGAGGATCAGCCCGAGCGGCGGGTCGAGCCGGGAGCCCGGCGATCCGGCCGCCAGCCGGCGGGCCACGTTCACCACGTCCTCGATCAGCGCGGAGACCAACCCGGCGGTGCCGGTCGCCTCCTTCGACCCGGCCGTGCCCAACAGATACAGCGTTCCCTGCTCGCGGAGGAACCGGGCCGGGTCGAAGTGTTCGTCCGGGCCGGGGGACACCGCGGCGAGGACCTTCGGGTCCGCGAGCGCACTGAACGCGTTCGACACCATCGACCAGATGTCGTCGCGGCGTTTCGGGTCGGAGGAGATGATGGCGTCCAAAGCGATCGACCACTTGCGGGCGGCAGCCGGGTGGTTCATCAGGATCTGCACGGCCTCTTTCGCGCCAGGGGCCGACAGCGACCACTCGTAGAGACTGTCGGCGCTGCGGCCGCCGATCGCGGCGGCGTGCAGCAGGCAGCGCACCGCCTGGCGGGTCTGTTCCTTCCAATAGTTCGCCTCTGTGACCCCCTGGCCGGCGCCGGCGGTGAGCGCCGCGGCCCGGATCATGGCCGTCTGCGCCCGTTCGCATCCCCGCACCGGCGACCAGCGCAGCGCGCTCGGCACCCCCGCCGCCAGGCCCTCGGGGTCGAACACCGCGACCGGGCCGACCTTGGACCGGGCCTCCAGTGTCGGCGCCAGGTTGTCGGGACGGGTGGAGGTGGTGATCACCGCGCCGGGATAGTCGAGGATCGCCGGGATCACGATGTTGAACCCTTTCCCGGCTCGGGGCGGGCCGAGCAGGGTGATCGAGTCCTCCACGCTCGCCCAGCACCCCTCCCCCCGGCTGGACCCCAACAGCAGGCCGACATCGGCCGGGGCGGGCGTGGACGACCGAGGGGCGCAGCGTGGCGGCCCGCCGCAACAGCGCTTTCTCGCCCGCCGCGTGGCGGACCTGGCGGCGGTTCGCGAGCCCTTCGATCCGCTCGGGGTCATCGGCGGTGTCCGGCTCGCGCGGGGTGCCACAACCTCCACGCCCCGTACCCCAGCACGGCAAGGAGGGAGAGGGCGAGGAACGTGACCGGCCAGTACAAGCCGGGCGGGCCGACCGGCGACCGCCACCCGGCGGACGGGTCGGCGAAGTGAGCGAACGCGGCCAGCTCCCCGAACGGATGCCCGTGCGGGACCCGATGCCCCGACAGCCGGGCCGAGGCGGCGCCAGCCGCCCACAGCACCCCGACCAGCACCATCGCCGCGGCCAAGCCGATCAGCGACAGGTCCCGGACCGGCTCGGGCCGCGCGCCCTCGGCCATCACGCCACTCCCAGCCCGTGCCCGGTGGACAGCTCGGCAACGAGCTCGTCCGCCCGGCCCGAGGTCGCCGCTTCTGACAGTCTCATATGAGCCATGCGGGCCGTGACCGACAGCCCGGCGATCAGGCGGGGCGGTACGTCACCGAGCCCGGTGCGGACCCGCAGCACGCCCCCTTCACCGTCCCATGTGGCGGTACGGAGTCCGACCATCCGGGTGAGTGTCCTGTTGAGCACCGAACTGCGGCAACCGGTGTGCCCCACCCCAAGCGTGCGGGCGAAGTCGTAGGCGTCGATCTCCCCTCCTCCCACCGTCGCGGAGCGGGCAAGCATCGACCAGGCAAGCGTCGCTGTAGGGCCGAGCACCCCAAGCCACACCATCACATAAGGGCTCCCCGGCCGGTGCGGCCCGGCCGCACCGCCGGGCGCGACGGTCAGCCGGTCTCCCACCACCACCTCCGGGCCCCGACCCATCACGCCACCCCCAGCCCGACAGCGGCGGTAACCGCAGGCTCCTCTTCGACGGCATGGCGGGCCTGGCGGCGGGCCTCGACGGCCGCTTCGACACCGGGCACCCGCCCGCCGGTGTCGTGAGCCGCCGGGGACACCTCCAAGATGGCGGTGGCCGCCTCGTGAACCCGCCGCTGGGTGGCGGCTATCTCGCGTGCCACGTCCTCCCCCTGCGACGCCCACGAAGCCACATACGGGAAGCTGTAGTCGTCGGTGGCCATACCGTGCGCGTGGGCGACCACGAATGCCACCGATCTCCGCCTCCACCTCCTTGCGTGCCCGCGGCAGTGCGAAACCGGGGAACCCCTCATGCAAAAGGCAATGCCCGGCCTCATGGATCAGCGTCTTCACCATCGCTGCGTCGTCCATGTCCGCCCGGATCAGCACCCGCTTCTCCGCCCACACGGTCATCCCGTTCGCCCCTTGCAGATGCCCGGCGTCGGGCACCGTGTCCACCCGGAACCCCCTGGACTCGATCAGCCCCAACACCGCTTCGCCAAGCCCGACCGGGGCTTCGCCTTCGAGCAGCTTCACCTGAGGGGCGGCGGGCAGCGGCTCGCCGGCTGTCTGATGCTCGGAGAAGACACGCTCGACCTTGAACCCCCGCAGTGTCGGGCGGGTCTCGACCTGCTCGCCCGCGGCGGGTGTCTCCCCCTTCTCCAGCCGCCGCACGACGCTCTTGCCGTCCTGGCCTCGGACACCGCCACAACCGACACGCCCCGAAGCGGAGCGAGGACCAGGTAGCCGTGCTGGCCTTTCACCACGCTGCGGCCGAGCGCCTTCCACGTGTTGAACCCGGCCACATAGCCGGGAGAGGGCTCCGAAACCTCCCCGTCCTTGAACGCCTTCGCGTGCTGCGCGTAGACGAGCATCACGTTATTCGGGCTGTACGCGTGCAGCCTCGACTGGAACTCCAGGAACCGCTTCCAGTCCTCACCGGAGCGTAGCGCCTTCACCTCCGCCGCCAGCACATCCTGGGCGTCGGCGACGAGCTTCGCCCGGTGGTCGGCCGCTTCGGTCCTCGACCATCTCGGTTTCGCCATCGTCGGACCTCCTCCATCCCGCCCGGCCATGCCGGGGCCTCTACAAGGAGGGCGGTGGGGTGACGGTTACGGAACCGGCGGACCGGACGCGGCGGGTCGAGCCGGGCCGGACCGGGGCTGGCGGGTGTTCTCCGCGATGGCGAAGACGGCCATCGCCAGCTCCAGGCCGACTCTGGTCCAGATCAGGCTCCACACCCACATGACCGGCGCGACGACGAACAGCATGACCGCGCCGAGCGCCGGGGATATCGAGAATGTCGAAAGTGCCAGCAGCACACTCGCCAGGCCGGAGAGCACCATCGCCACGACATACACGACTTTGATGATCTTCGGGGTGACGAAGTGGCTGAACGACAGGTCGAACAACGACCCGAAGAACCCTTTCGCCTGCTCGCCCATCTGAAAGCCCTTTCGCTAGAGGTCCATTCCTGCCCGGCGCAGCGCGGCGCGCAGGTTCTTCATCGAACGCTCATCCGATGGCGTGGCGGAGACCACGATCTGCCCGCCGCCGGCTGGCGGCCGGGCGATCCAGTGCTTCCTGCCTCGCTTCACGTCCCAGCCTGCTCGGCGGAGACGGCGTAGCACCTCCGTTGTCGGCTTCATCACATCCACCACCGGGCGGCGAAGGCCGCGGCGACCGCCACGGGCAGAACGAGGCCTGTGACCGCGAGAGCCACCGAGACGGAACCGCCCGCCATCCGCCAAAGCCCTACAGCTCCCAGCACTACCAGCCGTGCCATCAGGTCGGGTGCACGCGTCGCCGCTTCGGTCCGGTTCGAGGTCATGCCGGCTGCCGACGAATCATCCTGGCGTTGGTGTCGAACAGGGCCAGCTCGCCTGGGGTGCAGTCGTGTCTCACGACGAAGGCGCGTTCGCCGATCCGCCACAGCCCTTCTCCGCGGTCGAGGTCGGGGAGCTGGTCGATCTCGGTGCGCGACAGGCCGATAGCCGCCCCGGTCTTCTCTGCCTCGCCGCGCTCCTGCGCGTAGATGATCCGGGTCGAGCAGTCGGCGAGCAGTCCGAGCGCGAGGTTACGGGCGCCCGATCCGGCGTCGCCGACCGCGTCGAGGTCGGACAGCCGGTGGATCACCATCAAGTTGGCGATCCCCAACGCCCGTGACAGTTTCCACTGCGACTGCATCCTGGCCAGCAGCGCCGGGGCGCGCATCAGCCGCCACGCCTCGTCGTAGATCACCCAGCGTTGACCGCCGGCCGGGTCGGCCAGGGCGGCTTCCATCCACGCCGACGCGCACGTCATCACCAGCGCGATCAGCGCGTCCGAGCCTGAGATGCGTGACAGGTCCAGCGACACCATCGGCAGGTCCGGGTCGAAGCCGACCGTGGAAGGCCCGTCGAACAGCCCGGCCAGGTCCCCGAACACGAGACGGCCGAGCCCGTGACCGGCCTGGCGGCCGTCATCGCGGAGCTGCTCGACGGTCGAGCCGAAATGCCGCGCCGGCCGGGTCGAGGAGCCTTTCGACCACCAGCGGCAGAGTCGGTATCTCTCCCCGTCGCTTCCGCGCCGTGGACGCTGTGGTCCAGAGCCGCCCCCAACGCGGTGTGCTCGACGGGCAGCAGCGCCCTGCCCAACGATTGCTCGGTCAACGACACCAGCAGGGCGAGGCGGCGCTGGCGGACCGCGGTGCGCCACTCGCCGTCCGCGATTCCCGCCGAGCGGGGACCCTCGTCCAGCGGGTTCGAGCCGGTTCCCGGTGCCCACCTCGATAGCGGTACCGCCAACCGCTTTCGCCACCACCGTCCACTCGCCTTTAGGGTCGCCCGGCACATACACCCGCCGGCCGAACGCGATCGACCGGGTGGCGAGGCTCTTGGCCAGCGTGGACTTCCCCCGGCCGATCACCCCGGCGAGCACCCCGTTCGGGTTCGTCACCACGCCGCGCTCGTAGAGCGACCCACGGGTCGTAGACGAACGCCGCGCCCGACCACGAGTCGTGACCGATCAGAGTCCCTTCCGAGCCGAGCCCGGCCTCCGCCAGGAACGGGTAGGCGACCGACAGGACCTCAGAGGTGGCCCGGTGCGGTTCGATCTTCAGGCGCCGCCAGGCGCGCAGCGACTGCGGCCCCGGCTCGCCCGAGGCCGGCAGGTAGCTCGCCTCCCGCCGGGCCTGCCGCTCGGCGTCCATCGCGGCCTTGCGCTGCGCCATCAGCGCCCGGCGCGAGTCCGCCTCGGCCGCCCGTGCCGCTTTGACCCGGGCCGTGCGTTCCTTGCGCGACACATCCCGGCCGGGGTGAACCCCGCCGAGCCCAGCACACGCCCTTTACCGGCGGGCAGGACCGGGGCCGGCGGAGCCGGCTGCTCCTGCGGCTCATGGGCGGGTTCGTGACAGGTTTGCTCGGCGTCGAAGTCCGCCCACGGCTCCGGGGCGCTGGCGGCGGGCTTCTTGCGGCGACGGCCGATCACAGGGTGCTCCGTCCCAGCGGCAACGCCGCGTTGAACCCTTGCGACTGGCGGCCCCACAACACCCGCGTCTCGCATCCCGCCTGGCTGGCGGCCCGCTCGACTTGGCGGGCCGCGGCCTCCAGCTCCTCCTCGCTCTCGGCGGTGACGACGACCAGGCCGGTGAAGTCCACGTCCGCGTGACCCGAGATCAGGGCCCGTTCGCGGGCTACCACGTCGTCGTACTCCTGCTGGTCGGACAGGTCGGCTATCTGGCCGACCTTCGCCTTTTGGTGGGCGTCGGCGATCATCTCGGTCTTCTCCCGCCGTATCTGGCGCAGCGCGTCGGCGGTGGACTTCGGACGGGCCACCAGCGAGAACGTCTTGCGCACCCCGGGCGTGAAGATCAGGGCGTGCAGGAAATGGGCGGGAACCTCGATGCGGGGCCACTCGCTGATCCACAACACGGTGGACCAGCCCGAATCGTGGCGCATCCGGTCCCACTGCTCCGAGATCGCCAGCGGGCCGGCGTGACCCAGGTTCGCGCCCGGCGAGGTCGGCTGGAACTCGCCGCCCAACGCCGGGTCGTACGCCTGGCGGACGATGTGCGCGATCCGGGTCTCGTCCATCCACCCGGCGACGGCCAGCTCGGCGGAGCGCAACCCGAACTCCAGCGCCGCCATGTCCCCCGCCAGTACCCGTGCCGCCCCGCCGACCCCTCCCCCCGCCGCCTTGACCTGACGGGCCGCGGCTTCTTCATGTCGAGCGACAGGGTGATGGTCGTGCGATGGGTGGACGCCCCGACCGCGTTGCCGGCCAGCAGCGTCTCGTACTGCTCCTCCGCCCACCCCCCTCGATGCGCCCCGTGACGGGCGTAGAACTCGGCGATACCGCGGCCCGAGTCGGGGATGGTGGACTCGGTGATCTGGATGCCGGCGCAGGTCCCCGACTGGGCCAGACCGGCCAGCACCCTGCCCCACGCCGCCACCCTGCCCCGCTGGGCGTCGGGGCCGAGCAGCAGATACGCCGGGTGGGATACCGACAAGACCGCGGAGAGCGTGCCTCGGTGCGGGTCGTGCACCATGCACACCCCGGTGGCAGGGTCGGCGAACATTCGCAGCGCCGCCGCGTCGCCCGGCAACGCCAACGTCCCCGCCGGGCGGGGCCGGTCGATCTTCGCCCGGTACTCGGTCTGGCCGACCACCTTCCGGCCGGCGAAAGTCGCGACGGTCGGCACCCATTCCACCGCGTGCTGGCCGCCGACCCGGAACGAACGCGACCGCCAGGAACGGTCCGGCGAACACAACACCGACGAGCAGGCCGGCCCCGCCCATCCCCGACAGCAAGCCGGCCAGTACCGCCAGCACGGCGACGCCGACAGCGGCGAGCCGCCAAGCGGAGAACCCGAGCAGCACCCCGCGAGTGGAACGCCGGGCGAAGCGTGCCGTTGCCGGACCGGACGAATCGGTAGACATGCTCTTTCCTTTCACGAGCCGCTGGTCTTCGGCGGCGGCGGTAGGCGGCACTCGACGGGCTTCGGGCTCGCCCCGGCCGAGCCGCCGCCCGAAGGCTGCGGAGGTCTCGCATCGACACCGGCCGGGGCGGGCGGATCGTCGGGCGGGCGCGGAGCACCCGGCCTCGACGCCCCGCCGAGTGGCGAGCCGGGGGATGTGGACGGTCCGCTTGTAGCGGCGTGGCCGGTGTTCACCTGGCCCACAGCCGTGTTCTTCGCCTTCTTGGCGCCCTCAGCGGCTGCCCCGGCGGCGCCGGCCGCCACCCCACCCGCACCGGCCAAACCCGCTTTGCTCGCTGTGCCGGCGCCTCCGTTCCCAGGAGCCGTGTACGGGCGGCCCTGGCCGCCCGAGCCTTTGATCCCGAAACTGTTCGCTGTCGAGCGGATCTTCTGCGGCGCGGCGACCGCGCTCGCCGCCGCGCCAGTAGCGGCGCCGCTGTGCGAGTGGATCGTGTGGAACGCCTCCCCGGTGAAATGCACGAACTTCACCGCCATCCACGGCGCCAATCCCGCGACGGTCAGGATCAACAGGCCCGCCATCAACTGCGTCAACTGCTGGGTCGAGGAGCTGCCGGTCGAGCCGAGGTTGTTCATCAGCACCCCCAACCCGACGACGAAGACGATGACCAGGACGATCTTCGACGCGATCAACGCGACGGTGTACTCGATCCACTTCCGCACCCAGCCGGCGGTGATGTCCGACAAGCTCCCGGCGAACGCGACCGGAGCGAACACCGCGGTGAGGATCAGCAGCACCTTGCGGACCATCAGCGCCAGCCACACCAGCACCGTCGCCGCGCACGTGAACAGCGCCGCCAGCAGCAGTGTCGCAGGACCGTACTGAGTCGCGGACAGGGTGGCGAACTTGTCGCCGACCGACTGCCAGTCAGACGTGCCCAACCCGACCTGCATGATCCCGTTCGAGATGGCGTCCGCCGCCTGGAGCAGAATCTCGGTCACTCCCACCGCCGCGCCACCGGCGACGAACGCCACCAGCAGACCCCGCAAGGCGCGGCCCATGCCGCCCATGTCGCGGCGCAGCGCGGAGGCGATCACCTGGATCAGAAACAGCCCCGCCCCAATGGCGACAGCCAACGTCACCGTGATGCCCAGGTATGTTCCCCAGCCCGCCCCGCCGATCCGCAGCGTGGTGGCCTGGTCCAGTTGGCCCCACAGCCACGTCGTGGCGTGCTGAGCGGTATGAGCGAAATCGTTGGCGATCTCACTGAACGCGTCACCGGCCGCCGCCTTCGCCGCGCCGCCGACCGCGTCCGCCACACATCCCAACGGGTTGCTCCAACCGCACGACATCTAGCTGGCCTTCCAGGCCAGGACCTCGCCTGCGCCGAAGTTCGGGTGGTGCAGCGCGGAGCCGATCACCAACTGGAACGTGAAGTGCCGGTCCGTCGTCTGGCCGCCGGATCGGACGGCCAAGACGCCTGACACGTCGAGGATGGTCATCAACTGGTCCGGCGACTGGTAACCGGCGGCGATGGCCTGCGCCCACTGGGGGTCCTCGCTGGCCGTCATCGAAACGACATGCCACACCACCCCCGCCTTCGCGTCGGCCGCCCACTGCGGGACGGACGGATCGGGGACGGCCCGCCGCCGGGCAGGCCAGGGACGAACAGTGAGGCGTAGAGGGTGTTATCCGCGGCCGCGGCAGGGAGCCCTGGGAGCATCGAGGCGGCAGCTTCGGCCTGGGTCCACTCGGCCAGCGTCGCGGCGGGTCTCGGCTGCGAAGTCGATGTCGAGAAGCCGGGGGACGAACGCGTAGGCGAAGTTCTCGGCGTTGGCGGTCTGCGTCGCTCGACAGCGCCGGCATGGAAGGGGGGTAGAGAGGAGAGAGGGGGCGATACGGCTTCGAGCGCCTTCACCTGGTTCTCGGGCACCTGCGAGCCCGGCGGCGGCGGGGGAACCGAGATGTAGGTCGGGTGGTAGTTCGGGTCCACCGTGGATGGCGGTGACAACGACGTGCTCGGCGAAGCGGGGACGGTCGATCGTCGGCGAGGACACCGAGTCCGCTCCCCCTGGGCTCGGGGCAGCCGACAGCGGCGAGCCCGACGAGCACCGCGACCGCGACCACACCGACGGCTACCGCGAGCAGCGCTCGGCGGTGGAACGCCCACAGGTTCGGTCACGGCTACAGCCCCGTACCCGACGTTGAAGAAGAAGTTGATCAGCACCATCGCACCGCCGCAGAGCACCGCGGCGACCGCCGCGACCAGCACACCGGTCTTTCCCCGGGACGCGAGCTGAGGGTTCGAGGAGTGGTTCCCGACCGCCCAGGTGATCGCGGCGAGCAGCAGCCCGGCGACCGCGGCGATCACGCCGATCGTGATCAGCGCGCCGACAATGTTGGAAAGCGCGCCGATGCCCGGCAGGCCGGAACTGTTCGGGGTGATGTTCACTCCGGCTGCGCCGGGAAAACCGTAGGAAACATGACGTAGGCTCCTCTGCCTCGAAAACGGGGTCTCTACCTGAGCGGCGAGAGAGGTGACAGTTACGGAGACCCACGACACCCGAAGCCGCTGAGTCATCCCGGCGGGCGGGTGGGATCGACCACAGCGTCGAGGCCGCCGGAGGTGAACGTCTTCCACGACTGGACGGCGACCCCGTACTGCGGGTCGATCGCCGAGAGCACCAGCGAGCTGCCCAGGTAGATGCCGACATGGCCGGGCAGGCCCGGCCCGGGCGGGTCGGAGCCCGGGACCAGCACCAGGTCGCCCGGCGCGATCTGCGAGGCGGGAACCTTCCGGCCCTCCTGCTCCTGGGTGACCGTGTAATGCACCAGGGCCACCCCCGCCTGACGCCACGCCATCATCGTCAACCCGGAACAGTCGAACTGGTTCGGCCCGGCGGCACCCCACACGTAGGCGTCGCCGAGCTTCGAGACCGCGTAGCCGATAGCGGTCTTCGCCTTGGTCGATGTGCCGGCGGGCACCTTGTAGCCGACGGGAAGGCCGTGGCGGCCAGCCGGACCTGTCACACCGCCGGACGGGCCGGCGCCGCAGCCCGACGCGGTGAACACGCCGGTCACCGCCGAATCGACGCCCAGGGCCTTCGACCAGTTGACCTCGTAGTTCCCGCCGAGGCTGGCCCGGCAGCGGGTTCAGCGGCGAGTTCGGCTCGCCCGCCCCCGACGCCTGCACCGCCTGCGCCGCCTGCCACGGCGGCAGCTTCTCCCAGCCCGCCACGGCCAGCAGCCGTTTCACGAACGCTCCCGCCGCGTACGCGGGGTCGAGAATCTGGCTGGCCGTCCCCCATGCTGGCGGGGTCTGCTGGAACAACCCGATCGCCCCGCCCATCCCGCCGGGATCGTCGTTCAGGCCGGACTCGGTGATCGCGGTCATCAATGCGATCTGCGCGGTCACGCGGCTTCTCGCCCGACAGGGTGTCGGACACCGAGACGATCGTCGCCGCGTTCGACATCTCCGCCGGCCGACCACGACCCCGACGCGGCGGGGGCCGACGACGAGCACATCGACTGATCGACCGCCGTCAAGATCGCGTCGGCGGTCGCGGCCGACACGGCCGACGACGACCCCGAACCGCCGGCCAGCACGACCAGACCCAACACCAGACCGGCCGCCGCCGACAGCAGCGCCCAGCGGAAACAGTTTCTTCTCCACACCCGTAGGCGACCGAAGTGACGGTTACGGAGCACTCCACACGGAACAGACCTACGCGGGCCGGTAGGCGCCGAGCGGCGAGGCGGACAGCCGCCTCCCAAAATCTCAAATCTCAAAATCTCAACCCCACCCCTTAAGCACCGCGTTGAGATTTTGAGATTTTGAGAAAACGCAGGCCAAAGGATATTTTCAAAATCTCAACGATCTCCGACCCTTGAGACAATGACTGCACCCCGTGATGTTTCACCTCGGTCCGTGCCTCGGTATTGTTAGGGTTTGAGACAATCGTCGGGATGCGCGCGGAACCGCCCCCGCACAAGCGGGGGCGGCAAGGAGGGAGAACGGGAGGAGCAGTGGTCAGTCGGGTTGAGGCCAGCTCCAGCGGCCCGAGCCGCCCCGGGTCGAGCGGACGATCCCAGCGTGCTCTGCGGCCCGGTACAAAGTGGCGCGAGCAATGCCGTGCTCGGCGGCCTCGCGAATAACGTCGGCCGACTGCGCCTCCCAAGAGTGAGTCGCCCCGTACAGGTCCAGCCACTCCGCCGCGGCCGCGAACTTCGTCGGGGCGGCGGCGCTGGCGGCATGCAGCTCGTCCGCGGAGCGCGGATCCGGCCGGTCGTCCCACACGACCCGCGCCACATCCAGGCCGGCCACGGGCTCGAGTCGGTAAGCGAGCGTGGGCGCCTTCGTCGCCAGGTTGCTCTTCACACAGGTGAACAGGCGGCGGTCCGGGACATCGGAGTCCGCGATCACCTGGAAGCCGGCGCGGGCCGCGCCGATGATCCCGATCGACCCGCCGCCCCGGTAGATAGCCGGACCCGACCCACCCTTGTTCAGATGGCGCACGAGCACGATCGCCGCGCCGGTGGCGGCGGCGAGGTCCGACATACGCGACAGCAGCACCCTCACCGACTGGTCCTTGTGCGAGTCGACCTGGGCCGACAGGTAGGCCATCAAAACGTCGACGATCACGAGCCGGGCGGCGAAGCTCTGGACCTGGCCGTGCAAGTAGGGGAGGTGGTCGGGGAACACGATGGGAACGGACCGCTCCCCGTCCTCGTCCCACACGACCGCCCGGTCCCACACGCAGATGCGAGAGAGGTCGGCGCCCGCCGCCATAAGCCGGGGGACGATCGTGTCCGCGGCGTCGTCCTCCGCGGACAGCAACACCACCCGCCCCCCACCCCCTCCTTGTTGGCCGTCCGGCCACTCGGCGCCCGAGCTGTACCTCGCAGCGAGGTCGTAGACCACGGTGGACTTCCCCACCGCCGGGTCGCCCTCGACCACCGTCAGCTTGCCGCGCGGGATGCGATCCGGCCACAGCCAGCGAACCGGCTCCCGGTCCACTTCCGCAAGCAGGCGAGCGCCGGCGCCTGGTCGACCGGGTTCACTGGCAGGTGTCAGGTCGCTCATCAATCTCCTTGCAGAAGAACGCGATTGTGGGCCGTGGCGGAATGCGGCACTTCGCCGTCAACCCAAGGGATGGGGCGACAGTTACGGATCCCAGCGGCGCCTGCTCGGTACCGCCGATGACCGCGGTCGGCTACGGCTTCTGGCTGGGTCAACCAGCTATCCCCAGCACGGCACGCGAACGGCCGATCACGTCCAGGTCGGCGAGAGTGTCGGGGTGCTGGGCCAGATGGGCTTGGACTCGCCCGACGACACACGTCCGGTCCGGCAGCGGGCCTCTCGCCGGGTCGCACTGCATAAGCGCCCACGCCCACGATGATGACCTGGCCGGCGACGACGGGGCACGCCGATACCAGGCGGGCAAGTAGCCGAGGCCCGATGGAGTGCCGATCGTCAGCCTGCGCAAGGCGGACATGTGCCCGCTGCTTATGCCCGGCAGCAGGGGGGCGATATCCGCCGGCCACCACTTCTTGCGGGCCGTCTCGGTCGCACGCTCGACCGCCCGGGACAGGTACGCCTCCGCTGGGACGCCCAGCCGATAACACCGCAGATGCACCAGGCACCACGCCGCGACCACCAGCTCCCGGCCGGCAGGCGACGGGTGACACCACCTCGGCAGCCGGTCTGTCAGGTCCGCGAGCTGGCCCGACACGAGGCGCATCAGGCTCTCCTCGCACACCGCAGACCCCCACTCGATCGGCCTCCCGACCGGCTCGGGCATGGGCACGGTGCGCGTCATGACCGGCCGCCATCGGACAGGTCGGGGCACGTTGCATTGCTCTGCGCCACTTCGAAGGCGGGCGGCAGGCCCTGCACCCAGCGGTCAAGGTCCTCGGGCCGGTAAAGACGGCGAACGCCTGCCCGTACCGACCCGATGTCACCGCTCTTTGACAGCCGGTACAGATGCGTGAGCGAAATGCCCAGGCACTCAGCCGCTTCCTGCGAGTTGTACAGCTTCTTGCCGCTTCGTGGGTGATGCCCGTGGTAAGGCATACCGGCACTGTCCGGCGCATCACCCCCTGGACACCCCACCGCTGGGCGTCGATTTCCGTCGATTCAACGTCGGTTCACCGTCACAGGGGTGAGGTACGGTTTCCATATGGCCGATCACGACGAGTGGTGCGCGGCGGTCCGGCAGCTCCAGCGTTGGTATGGAAGCAGCGGCGAGGCGGCGCGACACATCACGGAGGTGGTTGCGGAAATCGAGCGGGAGGAAGGCATACCCCCGGAGCAGGCGGCCCCGTCCGTGCGGGAGGCGACCTTCCGCGCTTGGGCGCGCGACGGTCAGAGCACCCGGAACCCCCGCTGGAAAAGAGCCGTCATGACGGCCGCGGCGAGGCTGCCGTCTTCCGGCGAGGAGGAACAGCACCCCCAATGTGGTGTTGAATCAGTTGTGGCCAACGACCTGTCCCGCCGCAGTTTCCTCAAACTGACGGCGGCCATATCACTGCTCGGTCTGCCGACGGCCGGGCCGGACCCGCAGCGGTTCGCTCGAGGCGCGGCGGAGCTGTGGTTCTCGTGCGCGACATCCGACCCCCGGGCACTCGCTCAGGACGCCTACCGTCACGTCGAGGCATGCGCAGAGGCGCTGAGGGATACTCGTGGTGGCAGCGCGGACTGGATCACGATCGCCGGGGCCGCGGCGATGTCCTCGATCCTCGTCGGCCGGGTCGCATTCTTCGACCTCGGAAGTCCTGACGTCGCCGAGGCGGCGTACTCCGACGCCCACAGGTTCTTGTCCGGGTCGCCGGATCACCTGCTCTACGCGTGCCTCGCGGCCCATCAGGCCTTCATTCCCGGGTGGGCCGGAGATTACGAAGCTGCAAGCGCGTACCTGGACAGCGCCGCCCGGCTCGCAGAGCACCGCGGCGGGGGGCCTCGGCTGAGGGCATGGACGCACTGCGTACGGGCCGAGCTGCTTACCAAGACCAGCCGAGACCGGACTTCCGAAGCCTGTGCGGAGATCGAACGAGCGAAGACTGTTCTCGCCGCTGGCGGAGCCAATGATGACCAGTACTGGGTGGATTTCTTCGACTCGTCGATGCTGAGGGGCTTTGAGGCCGGCACCGGTCTGGCGTCGGCTCTACGGGTCCTGCGCTCGGATGCGACTCCAACCACAAAGGTGAACGAGCACCACGCTCGCAACCGGGCGGAGCGCGCGGTCAACCTCCTTGCTGACCAGCCGAGAAACGGCAGCGACCCTCAAGGGAGCGTGACGCTGCTCGATATCGCGACTGGCCAGGCCCTCCTCGACGCGCACGAGGAAGCGGTCGTCAGCGCCGTCGCAGCCTTGGAGCGCCTCGCCAGGCGGCCTTACAAGGTCGCACACGAGCGGCTCGGCCAGATCTACCCGCTGCTGCCCGGGGCGGCAGGCAGCCGGTTGTACGAGGCGGAGCGGGCCTACGGGTTGGCCGTGTGAGCGACTAGCTTCGGGACCCCGGTCAGGTTCGACACGACGGCGAGGCAGCGGGCCTCGGTTTCGGGGTCTGAGAGGAGTAGCCCCCACGGGCCGCGGCGCACCAATATGGCTTGCATACCGGCGCCTAGGGCCGGACGCACGTCGTTGTCCAGTCGGTCGCCGACGTAGACAACCTCGCCGGCCTGCACACCGCATTCCTTGACGGCGCGGTCGAAAAACGCCGGTGAGGGTTTATCGATACCCCACCCGTCGCTTGTACCGAGCCAGTCGAACTGCAAGCCGATGCTGCGCAGGATCGACTCGGCGCGGGCTGTCTGGTTTCCGGCCACGCCGACGGTGACACCCTGTGCGCGCAAGGCAGCCAGGCAAGGAGCGGCGTCGGGGTAGAGATCATCCGGGCCGAAGGTCTCGGGTCGCCCGGCGTCCGCCCGGGACTGGCGGGCTGCTCCCAGATCGAAGCCGGGCTGGAATACTTGGAACGTCTCCCGGTAGTCGCGGCCGGATGCGATCACCCCGCCGAATACTGCGGAGAACGTGTGGCGGGGCACCCCGAGCCAGTCCGCCCACGTCCCGTACTCTCGGGTCTCGTCGACGAGCACCTCGCCGACATCGAACACGACAGCCTTGACAGTCACAGCCCGTCGATCCTAACGGGCGAGCCGCGCTCCGAGACCTCCGAGGCCGATGCCGGGAAGGTCGTCGAGGAGCGGTTGCTGCGATGCCGCCTGCCATGCGGCACGTGCGGCGCGGGCCTCCGGAGACACTGTAGGGACCCTCACCGGCTTGCCGCCTTTTCCTTGCCGGAGCGCCGGGGTGCACCATTCGGGTCGGAAGTTGCGGGCTCCGCCGGTCTTGTCGTCTCGGTAGACGGTGAGGCTGCCATCGCGGGCTATCGACCGGATCACATAGACACCGCGTTCTTCGGCGACGAGAACCGGGTCGCCTATGTGGAGCCCCCAACGTGCGAGATAGTCAGCGGTGGACTCGTCCAGGGCGGGCTGGGCGGGAGGGGTCTCAGGTTGGGCGATCTCACAGCGGCCGGCGCCGTTGTCGTTCAGGGATATCCCCGCCGGGGTCCGCTTTGGGGCCGAGGGAGCAGGGAGGGTGGAGATAGGGGACCGGTGTGACTCGGCGATGGTCTCGACCGCTGGGGTGTGCTCTCGGTCTACGGTCCAGCCTCCGGGGTTGGCGAGTGCGGCGAGATGGTCGTGGACCCATCCGAGCCCGCCTGTGTCGAGGACGAGTTTGGCGCGGGTGACCGCCACGTAGGCGAGCATGGCGTCCTCTCTTGGGATGGGCAGCGGCTGGCCGGTCACCTTGTCGAGCGGTTCGCGGAAGTCGGAGGCGATACGCACCCGGTCCCATTCCAGCCCTTTGCTCTTGTGCGCGGTCGAGACCCGCAGCTCTGCCCGGTCGGCGGGGACGGTCCCGTTGATCGCCCGGATCACCTCCGACGGCCCGTAGCGTTCGATCATCTGCACCGCTACGGCGAGGTCGCTGCCGCCGGGGTCGTTCTCGGCGTAGTCCACCACTTCCTGCCAGGTGTTGAACGCGACCAACTCGGGGTGGGCGGCGGGCCGGCCGTCCTGCATCCGTTCCGCAGCTTGGGCGAGGGCGAGCATCTCCTTGCCGTCGCCTACGAGATGCACTCGGACGCCTTTGTTGTGGGCGTCGAGGAGCTGCTGGATGGTTCCGCCGTTGGAGCGGCACAGCACCGCGTCTGGTTGGTCGAGCGTGTCGAGGGTCGAGTCGCGGTTGGGGTTGCCGACGACGCGCAGGTCGGTGCCGACGACACCGAGCCAGGTGTTCGCTTCGTCGGCTACGGCGGCACCGAACCGCCACGACTGGGTGAGGCGGAGTCGGTGGTCGGCGTCCACGCGGGCGAGGAAGTCGCCGGCGCCGCGCCACCCGTAGATGGCCTGCGCGGAGTCGCCGACCGCGATCAACTGTGCGTGACGTTGCGATTCGACGACGCCGGCGATGCACGGGTCGGCGTCCTGGGCCTCGTCGTAGAGGAGCACGTCCCATCCGGCGAGTGCCGGCTCGGGAGAGCGCCCACTGTTTGAGGTACACGTCGTGGGAAGGCTTCAGCTTTCCTGCTCGGCCCGGCGGTCAGGTCCTGCCACGCCCGGTTTGCGTAGGGCAGCAGGTAGGCGGCGATGTGCCGTTCCTCGGCTTCGGTGAGCCCTTCGGGTGCCCGGAAGTGGCGGACGGTTATGTCAGGCGAGTCGGAGCGGCAGAAGCGGGCGACCATCCCCATCGCCATCGAAGCCAACGTCGGCTCTTTGAAGAACCGCTCGGCGTCCAATCCGAGGGGCCTGGTGATCCCGAGGACCTGGGCGTTGTCCCGGCCGGTCATGCGGGGCCCGTTCAGCCTGTCTCGCATCGGCTTGCCGAACTCGGCGTACGCGAGAGCGTGAGCCGTCTTGCAGGTCACGTTCGACGGGAATGACGTTTCCGCTTCGCGCTGGATCGCCTTGTTGAACGCCAGGTACAGCATCCGGGTCTTTGGCCGGGCGTCGGCGACCATCCGCAGCGTCGAGGTCTTCCCCGAGCCGGCCGCGGCGGATATGGCGACGGTTCCTGCCCGTGCCAGAAGCGTCGAGGATCGCCTGCTGCTCCCCGGTCGGTTTCAGCGCACTCACCGCTCGGCCTCCTCCTCGATCTCTTCGCAGAGGGAGAGGGTGCCGAGGTATTGGGCGGCCGTCTGGAGAGCGTTCGGACAGTGCGTCGGCGTGTTCGGCCGCGAAGCAGGCGGCGAGGGGCGCGACCCCGCCACGGCCGATGTCGCAGCCGTCGATGCCTGCTGTGCGGGCCAGGTGGGCGAGGCCGCGGTCGAGCTGGTCGAACGCCTGCGGCAGGCGGATGGCGGCGGTGTGCAGTTCCATTACCACCCGGTAGATCACCGCCGGGTCAGGCGTGGATTCGGGGTGCAGGGACAGGTGGTTGATCGCCCGGACCGACTCGGCCAGTCGTTCGCGCGTGCTCGGTGATCGTGAGCCCGTCGAAGACGGGAGTGGTCGCTTCAGCGGTGGTCACTTCGACTCCTCCTTGTCCTGCTGCTCGGTGTGGCGGCCGTTCATGTCCTCCTCGTCGTAGAGCTGGTCGAGTTCGGTGTCGATCTCGGCTATGGCCGCTGCGATCTGGTCGGCGTCGTCGCGCAGCACGAACCGTTCGGCTTCGAGGTGCACCCGGCGGGCGTGGCGGGCCAAGGCTGGTCGGTCGCGGCGCATCACCGCGGCGGTGTCGAGCAGGAACCGCAGCGTGTCGAGCGGCCCAGCGTCCAAGACGGTGGCCAGGTCGACCAGGCCGGCGCCGCCGGGAAGGTCGTAGTACAGGCGGCGGGTCGGGTCGAACTCGCCTGCCGCCGGGTCGTACACGTCGAGCGCCTCGGCGAGCGCGAGCGCGAGACGGACCATGCCCGGCGCGTTCCCGTTCCAAAGCGACAGATGCAGCCACTCCTCTTCGGTGATCCCGCCGGCATGGCCGCTACCGTTCGGCAAGGGGATCGGGCGCGCTCAACGGTCGGTGTCCTTCATCGCCCGGCGCAAGTCCGCGGCCGGCTGTTCCGGTCATCTCGCTGGCTGCTTCGACACCGATCAGGTTGACCAGCCGAAGCTCGGCGACAGTGAGGTCGTGGCGGGCACCGACGATGACGGCTTCCATCTCGGCGAGCGTCTTGTCCCGCTTCTCCTCGGCCACGGCGAGGCGGGAGGCGTAGAGGGTCCGCTCGGCGAGAGCGTCCATCAGCGCCGCTTGGTGCGCTCGGGCTTGGGCGAGCTGGTCGGCCGGAATGTTCCGGCGGGACGGACGGGGCATCGCTACCTCCTAGGCGAACAACGGGTTCCACCTAGAAGGAAGGCGGGGTGACAGTTACGGAGACCCGGACCGGCCAGGCACCGCCGATGACCTGTCTGCCTTGTCTACCGTGTTGCGGTTGCGCCTCTCGGCTTTCTGGCTATGAGAGACAAGCTCGCTGGCGGGTGAACCCGGTCCGGCGCTCGAAGATGGCCGGCTCCCTCCACAGGTCGAGAGCTTCCCGGACCGCGGCCGCAAGATGTTCACGAGCGTTGGCCATGTCCTGGCGGGCTGCATCGATCCGCTCGCCCCAAAGTTCCTCGACGGCGAGGACCTTGCCCTTTTTGTGTGCCCACACCTGCCGCCGCCGAATCGCGGCCCGCGACTGGCGGTCCAGTGAGCGGCCGCTCAGGCGCGGCCTCGCCTCGATGACCTTGCGCTGGCGTGGCGTGATCCCGATCTCGCGCAACAGGCCGGGCCACGAGCCGATCGCGGTGCCTTTCCAGATCGGCCACCTGGTCCTGCCACCAATAGAACTCGCGCAACGCGGCATCCAGGCGGGACAGCAGTTCCTGCTCGCGCCGCAACAGCGCCTCCACCTTCACCTTCGCCGCAGCAGCATCCCAGCCATCGAGCACGCCTCCACCCATACCACCCGCCTGCGACACCCCATGACCGCGCCGCCTGCCGCACGCCAGCAGCTACCTGCCAACTTCTCAACGTCAGACGGCTGGCATCCGAGGACAGTTCGGCGACCGGCTAAACGCTATCTCGTGCTCGTCCAGTGCTGTCCCTGCTGTTTCGCTCCGGTCGATTTCCGTAACTGTCACCCTCCCGGGTTACGGGGTGAGGCCCCCGACGTGGGCCGCTGGAGGTTCCTACCCGGATGCTCACTATTCGCCGGTTGACGGCCGGCACGGGCTACAAGTATCTGATCGAGTCGATCGCCCGCGGTGACGGGGCGGCCGACCAGTCCTCCCCGCTGACCCGCTACTACGCCGAGTCGGGCACACCGCCGGGCCGGTTCGTGGGCGGCGGGCTGGCGGCGCTGGGACTCGATCACGGCCAGGAGGTGACCGACGAGCACCTCTACCGGATGCTGATGGAGGTAACCAGCCCGGCCACGGGCGACCAGCTCGGCCGCCAGTGCCCTCCTGCTGTTCCGCCCTCCTTGGAGGAGCGTGTAGAGGCGCGCCTGGCCAGGCTTCCCGCGCAGCGAGCGGGAGGAAGCACGAGCCGAAGTGGAGGCCGCCGGAGCGGCGAGCGCACGCAGCGTGCCCCGGTCGCCGCGTTCGACCTCACATTCAGCCCGTCCAAGTCGGTGTCCGCCGCATGGGCTCTGGCCGACGAGGGCACCAAAGCGGTCATCTACGACTGCCACATGCGGGCCATCGACTACACCCTGCGCTACGCGGAACGGAACTTCCTTCACTCCCGTTCGGGCAAGAACGGCGTCGTCCAGGAGGACATCGAGGGGGTGGTCGCCGCCGCGTTCACCCACTACGACACCCGCTCAGGTGACCCGCAGCTCCATGACCATGTGGTCGTCTGGAACCGGGCCAAGTCCGTGTCCGACGGCGAGTGGCGCACCTTGGACAGCCGCGGCCTGTTCAAGTCCGTCGTCACCATCAGCGAGATACACCAAGGCGTCCTGGCCGACATGCTCACCCAGGCGCTCGGCGTCGGCTGGGAGTCCGGCAGCACGACGGCAAGGGATGCGCAAGCACGAGATCGACCGGCGTACCCGAGGCCCTCATCGCGGAGTTCGCCCAGCGGCGGGACATGATCGAGGAGCTGGCGGGACCGGCTCGTGTCAGCGCGTTCGAGCCGAAGCATGGCCGGGAGCCGACGCCAGGTCGAGAAGATGCGCCTCAACCAGCAGGCGAACCTGGCGACACGCCAGGACAAGCAGCATCGCAGCCTGGCCGACATGTCCGACGAGTGGCGGGAACGGGCCGTGCCATACGTCGGCGTCCGGCCCGAGGCGTGGGTGAGCACGCTGCGGAACCGCAACGACCTGCCGCTGCTGCGAGGCGATGACCTGACCGACGAGATGCTCGGCGAAGTCGCCGAACTGGCGGTCGAGTGGCAGGCCGAACGCCGCGCCACGTTCAGCCGGGCGAACATCATGGCCGAAGTGGCCCGCCAGTTGGAAGGTCTGCGCTGCGCGTCGCCCGACGATCGGATGGCGATCATCGAACGGGCCACCGACCTCGCCCTGGGCGGCGTCGTACAGGTCACCGCCCCCGAGCTGCATCACACCCCGAGCCGCTACCGGCGGGAGGACGGCACATCCCGGCTGCGGCCCAGAGACCACCACCTCTACACGACCGAGAGCCTTCTCGACGCCGAACAGCGGCTCCTCGCGGCGGGGCGGGACACCACCGCGGCGACGGTCCCCGTCGCCACGGTCGCGGCCGTCGCGGAGCGGAACCTGCCCGGCAAGGACTACACGATGTCGGTCGATCAGGCGGTCGCGGTGGAGAAGATCGCCACCTCCGGACGCCGGCTGGACGTGCTCGTCGGGCCGGCCGGGACCGGGAAGAGCACGACGATGGCGGGGCTGCGGGCCGTGTGGGAAGCCGAGCACGGCCCGGGTTCGGTGGTCGGGCTCGCCCCCTCCGCCGCCGCGGCGGAGGTGCTCGGCGACGAGCTGGGCATCGACACCGAGAACACCGCCAAGTGGCTGCACGAGCACCGCCAGACCGGCCAGCGGCGCGAACAGTTGGCCGCTATCGAGGCCAAGATCGACGCGAGCCCGCCACAACGGGCCTGTTCCTGATGGGCTGGCGGAGCAGGCGCGCCGGCTGCGCGACAGCATCGACCGGTGGCAGTTCCGGCCCGGCCAACTGGTCATCGTCGACGAAGCCTCCCTGGCCGGAACCTTCGCCCTCGACGAACTCATCGCCGCCGCCGGCCAGGCCGGAGCGAAGATCCTGCTGGTCGGCGACACCCACCAGCTCACCGCGGTCGACGCAGGCGGCATGTTCCGCACCCTCGTGCGCGACCGCGACGACATCGCCCCTGAACTCTCCGATGTCCGCCGGTTCCACAACCGGTGGGAGAAGGCCGCTTCGGTCGAGCTGCGCGTCGGGTCCGAAACGGCCATAGACGCCTACGAGGCGCACGGCCGGATCGAGCGAAGGCGACCGCGACACACTCCTCGACGCCATCTACACAGCATGGAAGGGGGACGTGGAGGACGGCAAGCGGAGCTTGATGGTCGCCGGGGACGCGGCGACCGTCGCGGAGCTGAACCGGCGGGCCAGGGCAGATCGGATAGCCGCCGGGCAGGTAGCCGAGCACGGTCTGGCGGTCGCCGACGGGCAGACCGCCGGGGTCGGCGACGAGGTGGTCACCCGCCAAAACGAGCGCAGGCTGGCGACCGGCAAGGGATTCGTGAAGAACGGGGACCGCTGGACCGTCACAGCCACCAACGACGATGGGAGCATGGTCGTCAAGCGCGCCGGAGGCGGAGGATCGGTCGTGCTGCCCGCCCACTACGTCGCAGAGCACGTCGAACTCGGCTACGCCACCACCGCCCACAGGGCGCAGGGACGCACCGTGGACACCGCGCACGCGATCGTCTCGCCCGACCACCACCCGCGAAGTCCTCTACGTGTCCGCCACCAGAGGCCGCGACTCGAACCGCCTGTACGTGGACATCGCCTACGACCCCGACCCGGCAACCTCCCATGACGGGGTAGCCGAGCCGCAGACCGCCCGGCAGGTGCTCGCAGGGGTGCTCGCCAACGAGGGCGGCGAGCAGTCCGCCACCGACACGATCCGCTCCTCCTGGGACGCCGCCGAGAGCATCGGGCAGCTCTCCGCCGAATACCTCACCTTGGCCCGCGAAGCGCAGCGCGAACGCTGGGACACCCTCATCGAACACAGCGGGCTGGACGAAGAGCAGGTCGAGCAGGTCCGCGCAAGCGAAGCGTACGGGCCTCTCGTGCACGCCTTCGCCCAAGCCGAAGCCCGCGGCATCGACCCCGAGACGGTCGTTCCCCGCCTGGTCGCAGCCCGCGGCCTGGCCGACGCCGACGACGTTGCGGCCGTCCTGCACGGCCGACTCGACCGGTACGTCGAAGCCGCCGGATCGAAACGGCAGGCCGCCACCGACCTGATCGCCGGTCTCGTCCCACGCGCCAAAGGCGTCACCGACCCCGACATGGCGAGAGCCCTACAGGAGCGCGACGAGGCGATGGAACGGCGGGCGGCTGCGCTCGCCGAGCAGGCCGTCGAACGCAAGCCTCCGTGGGTGCGCCGACTCGGAAGCGCCGCCCGACGATCCGGCCGCACGCGCCGCCTGGATGCACCAGGTGCGGGTCGTCGCCGCCTACCGCGAACGGTGGAACCTGACCGGAGCCGCGCCCGGTGGACGACCGGGAACAGGCGTCGGGACCATCGAGCAGATCGGCCACCAGAAACGAGCGCAAGCCGCCGCCGAACGGGCGCTCACCATCTCCCGCCAGGCCCGCCAGCAGCACCAGCACCACGAGCCCGCCGACCTGTCGGTCGGGGTCGAACCGTCGAAAGGAATCGAACTATGAGCATCCGCAAGCAGAAGCGGGAACTCGCACGCTGGGAGACGGCGACACGCCAGTGGGCCACCGACGCCGGGCGTCGCCTCGCCATAGACCTTCACCGCGGACACGAAGTGCCGATCCGGCCCTACACCGTCGGGCTCGTCCTCTGGAAGTCACGGAACGAACAGGTGTGGGGCCAGGTACCCGCCAGGTGCTCCGAGGACACCCCCCTCGCCGTCCGGCCGCGGCCCGCCACGGCGAGGCGACCCGGCGCCCCAGCCGCGCATCACCGACTGGCTCATCACCAGCCACCGCATCGCCGGCACGGCTCTACCCCGACACCCTCCGCTGGTGGGAATGGGCCACCATCGTCGGCGTCCAAGCTCGATCTCACCCCAGGCGGCGAGTACGTCCAGACTCGACCTGCGCTTCCAGCACGCTCCGGTCCGATGGTACGGGCCAGGCGTCGCCCCGCTCGCCGTCGCCGCCATCCACCACCTCCACGGCCCGGCAGCCTTGCTCGACCATCCAGGCCTTACGGTGCTGCGACCCCCACCAGTACAGGCGAGTGTTGTCGCTTGCCAGCCTTAAGGGACCACCCTGTTGCCAGAAGCATGGGACCACTTCGTGTCCGCGTCGACCGGCCGGCATGATGATCTCGGCGGCCGGCGGTTGGTGTCAAGTTCGGCGTCGGCGACGGGTCGGTGTTGGTGGTTCGGTCGGGTCGGTGAGGGTGGGTTTTTCGTGTTGGCGGTAGGACTCGCCTTCGATGACGAGTTCCCAGGCGGCGCTCTTGAGCCGGTCGACGGCGGACTGGGCGAGGAGCGGGTCGGCCATCACGGCCAGCCACTCGCTTGGGTCCCGATTCGATGTCAGCACGGTGGCGGCTTGGTGGTGGCGCTCGACGCAGATCTCGTAGATGTCAGCGGTCTCGGTGGCGTCGAGCGGCTGGAGGGCGTAGTCGTCGATCAGGAGCAGATCGACACCGATCAGCTTGCGCATCTCGGCGTCGTAGCTGGCGTCGAGACGGGCCGCCTTCAGTCGCTTGTGCATCTTGTCGGCCCGTTCGAAGTGCACACCGATACGACGCCGGCAGGCGATGTGACCGAGCGCGGTGGCCAGGAAGGTCTTGCCGACGCCGACCGGTCCGAGGATGAACGCGTTGCGGGCCTGGTCGACGAAGCGCATCGACACGAGCTCGGCCCAGATGGCCTTGTCGTAGGTGATCTTGGCGGTGTCGTCCCACGCTTCGAGCACCATGGACGGGTCGAGTTTGGCGGCCCGGGCTCGCAGGCCGGCCGAGTCGGTGTCGCGGCGCTGCACCTCGTCGGAGAACAGCTGCTCGAGGAACTGGGCGTGGGTGAGGTCGTGGCTGCGGGCCAGCGCGAGACGTTCGGGCAGGGTGTCGAGGAGCCGGCCGAGCTTGAGTCGGCGCATCAGCGCTTTGAGTTCCGGGGCGACGCTCGGGGTGGGCGCGGTCATCGGCCGGCCTCCTTGGCCGTCGCGAACTCAGAGGGGTCGCGGGCGAAGCGGCCCTGGATGACGACCGGTTCAGGGCGGGTGTCGGGCTCGGTGGTCTTCGCGGCCGCGTTCGAGCATGCGGCTGACGAGGTTGACGTCGATGGCTTCGGCGTCCAGCGCCCGCTGGCAGGCCTGCTCGACGCGGGCTCGGCCCCCACTTCTTGACCAGCCCCAACAGCCGGTAGACCTGGCGCATCTTGGTCCACGGCAACGGGGTGTCCAACAGGGCGGTGGCGTAGATGCCGATGGCCTCGCCGTGATCGGCGGCCATGCGCCGCAGCCGGTCGATGTCACGCGTGGCGTAGATCTCGGTGCCGGTGGGCAGGTCGGCCGGGTCGGTGCTGCGCTGCCCGGGAGCCTTGCGGGGATGGACTTTCACCAGCTCGCCGCGGAAGTACAGCTTCACCGTCGTCGAGTCCCGCCGGGCCTTGACCCGCTGGCCGATGAGGCGGTGCGGGGCGGAGTAGATCGCCTTGTCGACCTCGACGTGGAAGTCGCGGTGAACCTTCGGCTCGGACCATTTCGGGATGTCGAACGGCGCGCCCGGCAGGCACAACAGGCGGGGCAGCTCCTCGGTCCGGAACGCCTCGATCGGACGGCACTGGGTGGTGCCGTGCACACGCATGCCCGCCGTCTCGGTGCACCACCGCTGCGCCCGGGTCCGACAGTCGGCCAGGCCGGTGAAGGTCTCGCCGGCGAAGAAGTTGTTGCGCACATAGGGCACCGTCCGCTCCACCCGCGGCTTGTCCGTCGGGGTCGCCACCCGGGCCGCGTCGATCGAGAAACCCCGCGACTGGGCGTACTCGAAGAACACGTCATTGAACCGGGGGGCGGTGTTCTCCGCCTCCACCACGATCGAGCCCATGTTGTCCGGAATCACGACCGGGAACACCCCGCCGAAGTACAGCCACGCCGCCTCGAACCCGGCGATCACATCCTCGGTCGTCTGGGTGAACGTCGGCCACACGAACTGATGGCGGCTGAAACACGCGGTGAAGATCAGCGCCCAGCACACCCGCTCGCGGTCGCCGTCAGCGATCAAGCCCAACCGGCCGAAGTCAACCTGCAACTCGACGCCCGGCGGCGGGTCGTCCACCCGCACCGTCGTCGACCGCCGGCCCGCCCCGCAACGCTCCACCGCGAACCGGGCCAACGTCCGGTGCGGCACCACCACACCTCGCCGGGCCAGCAGGATGCCGATCTTCACGACCGTGAGCTCTTCGACCACCCACGCCTTGATCCGCTCCTCCTCGGCCAGCAGCACCCGCCACGCCTCGCCGTGACCGTCAGAGCCGGTGCGGGCGCACCCGCTCCACCACCTGGCCGATCAGCTCCTCGCTGAGCTGCCCCTCGCCGCCATCCCGGTCGACGCCCAAGCTCGACCGCGGCGGCGATATAACGCCTCGCCGTCTTTCGGTCGATGCCGACCCCCCGGGCGATCGGCCGTTCCCCGTCACCGTTCAACCAGCGCCGCAGCGCCTCTTTGACCTGGACCACCGATACCTCCCTGAACGCCATTGGGCCTCCTCGACAGAGACCCAGCCGAATGACTCTCCGGCCGGCGTTGGTGGACCCTCAGGTGGTCCCATGACTGGCAACAGGGGTGGTCCCATCCCACTGGCAAAACCAGCGGCTACCTGGTCCCATGCGGCTGGCAAACGACAAGTGTTACGGCGCGAGCGGAACTGGACCCGCCCGGGCCGTCTCTCCAAGACCTTGGCCTATGACCCGATGGTGGGGGGGCGGCACTCGAGTCTCTCTGGAGGTCCGACAGCACAACGCAGAGTGATCATGAAGACGCCAGTACTACCGGCTCTCCCCCGCTGGGCCTCACCTTGGCGCATCGTCGGAGGGTATGGCAGATCGGCACATTGAGGGCGGTCGCAGCCGCGGGACCGACGGGATATTGGGCTACTGCACGTGTCGCGAACCACAGGTGAGCCCTGGTGGCCGTCGCTCCCTTGGCACCTGCTCAATCGCACGGCTCGTAACCTCGAAATCGTTAGGTCGCGGGTCTTCCCCGCCATTATCGAATCGCTGGTCGGTGCATCTCGTGCATGGGGCCCAGGCGCCTGGCCAGAGGTTTCACGTTCAAGCGAGTCTGCGGAGATGCCATTTCTCGGGGCTTTTTATCGGGATCTACTCACCCGTGCCCTATGCAGCCCCATCCTGGGTGGCCCGGCGTGTGCGACCCGTACGCTGCCGATTCGTCATCGAGGTTTCCGGCGGGAGAGCGTTGCATAGGGCAGCACAGGGCACGCCCTATGCAGGTGCTCTACTCAAAGCTTGTTTCTATCCGGCCGATTTGACGGTTCCTTCGGGTTCACGCGTGCCGGGGGTTTTTCGGAGCGTCGACGAGTACACCGAGGCGATGCCTGAGGGGTAACCCGGTCGCGCTGGTCGGCCAGTCCGGAGCCGGCCGCTGCCCCGCAGGCGCAACCAGCAGGCAAGCACCGGTCTGACGGCGCTCGCTGGCCACCTCCCCAGTCCTTGTAAAAGATCTCCGTGCCGTCCGTGGTGGTGATGGTTGCGGGCATGTTTCTGTCTCCTTAGTTGATCGGGAACGGTTCTCAGCCGCCCTCATAGGTGCGGGTGTAGTCAGTCGACGTGAATGCGACCGAGCAGGGCCATCAGGTCGCTGACCTTGATGTGCTCGAGCGACACTGAGGGTCGTAGAGTCTGCGAGCGGCCGGAGCTAGTGGGTCGGCACCTATCGATCCGCCGGTAATTCGGGTCAGGCAACTTTGCGTCGATTTTCGAGTCTTTTGATGACGGAGTCGTGGTGGTCGCGGTTGCGTCGGCGGATATAGGCCTGGGTGGCTTTGTTGAACTCGCTCCAGTCGGGGTAATCGGAGCCGTTGATGACGAACTCGACGTAGGCCCAGAAGTGGCATTCGATGCGGTTGAGGTGGCTGGCGTTGGTCGGTGTGGGCAGCAGCCCGACATGATGGGCGACCGCCCAGTCGCGGATTTCTTGGGTCCAGTGGGCGGACAGGCCGTCCATGACGATGTAGACCTGGACGTCGAGCGGGTAGCGGCGGCGGATGTCTTTGAGGAACTCCAGCACCACCTGGGCGGTGACCGAGCGGGCCTCGAGGCGACCCCACAGGCGGTCGGCGCCCACGTCGTAGGCGCCCAGCAGCTTGCGAATGCCTTTGTTCTTCTTGTAGGTGGCCCGCTGGCGGGCCGGTCGCTTCTGGGCGAACCAGCCCCGACCGGGATGCGGCTTGAGGGAGATGGGACCGCACTCATCAAAACTGACCAGCACCCCGTCGAGGGTGCCGGCCTCGGCTGCTTTGTAGGCGCCCAGCACCCACTGCTTCTTCTGTTCGTAGAGCGGATCGTTGGACCACTTCCAGGTGCGGGTCCGCTGGGCGGTGATGCCCATCTTGTTCAACAGGCGGCGCAGGTGCTCCTTGGAGATCGAGCGCACCACCCGATGGCGGATCAGGTAGCGGCGCAGGCGGGTCAGCGACCAGCGGGTGCCGGGCTCACCGAGATCGCAGGGACGGGCGAGGGCGATAGCCCGGATAGCTTCCCGGGTGTCATTATCGATCCTCCTCGGATGCCCGCCCCCGGTAGGAGGGCGAAGCGAGTCCATCCCGTCGGTGTTGAACTCGGCGATCACCCGGCGCACCTGGTTCTCGTCGGTCTGCAACACCCGAGCAATTTCCGGTGCGGCCACCTGCGAATCGGACGCCAGGAGGATCTGCGCCCGCTGGCGCAGGGCGAACACCTTCGACTGACGCGAGATCCTCCGCAAGCGGGTTGCCTCCTCCGGGCTGAGATCTCGTACGAACACCGCCGGCGGGCGAGCCAACCTGACCTCCTCCAAGTCCAGGCTCCGCCCGCACCAGCATCTTTATGTACCGCGAATTACAAGTGTGGGATTACCGGCGTCAAGTTCGGTGCCGCCCCACTAGCTGCTGTTCGGAGTCCTCGCGTAATGGTCCCAGGAAGGAAAACCCTCGCTGACGTCGGGACCGCACCCCCCTTGAAGGCGGATCGGCCAGCAGCCGACGGCCGTGGCTGTTCTCTTGTTCGGAGACTGTTGCTTGGTTATGGTTGCCGCTCCGTTTGGAACGAGACGACAAAGGATATATGTGGATCACAGCGGCGCTGATACCGTGAGGTCTCGCGTGGTGCAATTCCGGGCTCCATCCCCGTGCTGCACGCGTCTGCCTGAGATTACCTTCTAACTGATTCCGACTTCTATTGCCAGCGCGATCACTAGTATCAGCGCAATTCCAGTGGAGGCGATGCCGAACCTCAACATCGCAAAGGATGTACAGGCCGTCTCGTTATGAACATCGGACAAAGCCACTTTGTACGCAGCGGTTTGCGTGGTGAAGAGTAGGAGGGAGTTGATGAGCCATTGTAGAAGGACTATACTCACACCTAGAAGCAATCGCGACGCACGATGGGACTCCGAGAGTGCCAGGCTGCTCAAGGCCAGGAGGAACCCGATCGGGAACACAGTCACGAACCGCTGATCCGCACCGAGCCAAAAGCGGGGATCAACCTGGTAGGCGCGGGCACCGGGCTGGATTGGCATGCGTGCGACCCCAGCCGCTCGACGGCGCCACCCTCTCGTCCAGCGGTCTTCGACACGAATCGTTAATCCATTCGAAACCTTGGCCAAGAGATCGTCCGGTGTGCTTCGAGCCGCAAAAAAAGCGACAGCAATTACCGGGTAGACGGTAGTAAGAGCGATAGAAATGTCGCGCACGGTTTCCGGATCAACCTGCATATGTGCTCCTATCTTCTGTCTAGGTTTCTGTGTTGCGGTCGCCATGGCCGTCGATTCACTGTCGGATGTCTTGCGTCTCACACCCGACGTCTTCGGGGGTAATACATCCGAGCATGATCGTCACGGTGAGCGGACATACCGGCTCGCACGGTTGGGTCTGCGCGGTAGGGAACGCCCGCTAGGCCGCTTCCCACCATGGTCTCGTTTTATCCTCAGTAGGGACGGGACGCCGCAGGGTACAAACGAGGAGCCCTGCTTCGTATCTCTGCAGACTTAGACCTGGTATCTCGACTGTGTTGTGTGGACGCTCCCGAGCCGTGCCGCGCCGCTCGGCTGGGCGCATTCGGGAAAATGATTTAGCTTGTGACTTGGGCGGCGCCCTCCTAGAAGGGGGCTGGGGCGAAGGCTGTTCCCATGGAGCACCCTGGTACCCCGGTGGGGACGACGTCGCCCTCGGGGATGAAGTCTGAGGCCGGCAGTCGCTGTAGACGTTCCCGGCTTCGACTTCGGCCACTCGGTAGACTCCTCGGGGGTGTGCGGGCGACTTGACCAGGTAGGTGACCTGAGCTCCAGAGTCGTTGACGTCGAGGCAACTCACTCGACCCCAGTCGGCTCGGAGGGCCCCGGCCTGCGGCATGCTGTATACAGTCCCCTTCGCCGTATTGAAGACACCGGAAGTTCAATGGCGAAGGCTGTTCCCATGGAGCACCCTGGTACCCCGGTGGGGACGACGTCGCCCTCGGGGATGAGTCTGAGGCCGGCAGTCGCTGTAGACGTTCCCGGCTTCGACTTCGGCCACTCGGTAGACTCCTCGGGGGTGTGCGGGCGACTTGACCAGGTAGGTGACCTGAGCTCCGGAGTCGTTGACGTCGAGGCAACTCACTCGACCCCAGTCGGCTCGGAGGGCCCCGGCCTGCGGCATGCTGTATACAGTCCCCTTCGCCGTATTGAAGACACCGGAAGTTCAATGGCGAAGGCCACCGGCGGGAATCGGGGGAGAGCGATTTCGTATTGTTCGCCACCGGCTAGGACGCTCGGGATGGCGGCAGCCTTCGAGGGGCTGCTTTGTGCGGCCGCGAGTGCCGTTGGCCCTGCTGCGCCGACCCCCAACGCGGGGCCGGCGATCAGTGACCATCGCGATAGCTTCTGATGGCGCATGTTTGTTGTTCCTTTTGTCACGGCCCGTTCTGCCGAGCGCGTTTGTCAGTCGCAGTCTCGGGGCAGGCGCTCCACGTTCGCTCCAAACCCGCTCCAAATATTGGCTGGAGACGGAGGTCACGGCATCGAGGTTAGGGCGGGCTTCGAGGCCCGGTCTGACTATATCAGCGGGACCACTTGTCGCCTGACCTCCCGCCGACAGCACTGTGTCGCTGATATCACCAAATCGAGTGCTTGTTTATGCCGAGGGGCCCGCGCCGAGGCTGCCAAGGTCGGCGCCTGGCGGCACGGGCAGGACGTCGCCCCCGGGTGAAGGTAGGGCCAGGCGGGCGGTCGAAGATCTGCTTGTCCCCTTCAGCGACGCGTCGCGTGCGGCTTGGGTCGACCGGCTCGGCCCACGTCATCGGGCTTCGGACCCTCTCGATGGTCCTGTGCGATATCGGTCTGACCGACTCAGTTCCGAGACCCGGTGGAGGAGATGTCCTGATCCTTGAGCGGTGAAGGTGGACGGATTGGTCTGCTCTCCGGCTACCTCGACCGCACGATGGCGGAGCGCCGGTGGAGGGACGGGGGATATGGGAGTTCGTACGTGAGGAACGCCAACTGTTCCCAGCCCAATGCCCGCTTCTGTGGGCGGACTCAGATTGGTCACGGAGCGAGTTGGCCACCCGTGATGCGGCGAACGCGACGCACTTCTGGAGCGATATTGGCGAGATCTTGGAGCAGGTCGAGGCAACCTTTGGAGTGGCATCGCAGACCGCGATGCCGCCACGCCGGTGTTCCGGCACGCAATCACTGCCGCCCATGAACTTCAGAGGCGCTCACAAGAACGGAGGCAACAAATGCGACGAATCAGTGTTCTGGTCGCCGGCTGTACCTTGACGCTGCTCACCAGCACCGGTGTGTTACTGACAGAACTTCCTGTCTCGGGAACGCCAGTTGCCAGCGCATCGGTCGTACACCTTAATGACATTCGCACGCACGCGATCGGAGCATCCACGAGCCCAGCGATCCTGAAGCGTTAGGTCCCGTTTCGGTCCCCATCAGGAGCGGCCGCAACGAGTCTGCCCGGGGGCGGCCTCGCCTCTGGGACGGTCGGGCTAGGGTCGGGCCGGAGCACCCAATCCGTCTTCGGGATGGGATGCTCCGACCCCACCCTCCGGAAAGGACGGCGCAGCAGGTGCCGAGTGCCGGGTCGACCATAAGCAGCCCGGTCGGTGTCGCTTTGGTTGGGACATGTCATCACGATCCCGGCTCGAGTTGCGGGAAGATCGATTCGTTCACGCCTGACCGCTATTGCGACGGGCGTCGATTCGCAGAGGACCCAGCCTCGAGCATCGCCCTGGGCACGCCGGCGCGCCACGCCGTGGTCGACCAACCTAAAGGTGTTTGTCACTCGGGACGGGTCTACGGGGTAGTGCGAGATCGACCAGGGCTGCACGGCTCATGGTTCTGGCCTCCTGGTACAGGCCGTCAAAGGCGTCGCCGAGTTGGTCGCGGACGCGGGCTAAGGAGTGATCACGAAACACTCGCTCGGTATCAGGCCATCTGAAGGAGCCCGCCTCCAGCTCTCGGACGGCGTGGGCGTGAAGCGCCGCGGCGCGGCGCCAGTCACTCTCGGCGGTGGCGCAGCAGGCCAGGCCCAGCGCGCTCAACGCCAGTATGTAGGTGTTGGCGTCAAGACGGGCGGCCTGAAACGCCACGGTGAACTTAGCGGCTGCGTCGTCGATATCTCCATCGTCTAGCGATAGCCAGCCGAGACTTAGGGCTGGGCCCACGTAGGCGGCTCCAAGTTCGTCGAGGATGGCCTGCGCCTGGCGAAGGTAGTCGGCCGCCAACCGCGATTCGCTGGTGCCCATACATATGACCCCGAGATTGTTCATCGCGATTGCTGTCATCAGGCCGTCGCCCGCCTGGCGGGTGATGCCCACGGCCTCTTCGAGGATTCTTTCGTTCACGGAGTGCTCGTGGCCGCGCCCGTAGGCAAGGAGGGCTTCCCCGAGGAGAGTGAGGTCGCCGCTGCGGCGGGCCAGCGCGACGGCTTGCTCGCCCGCGGGACCAGCACCATGATCGACGCCTTTGCTGCGGAGGCGGGCGAGGGCGCTGAGGGCACGAGCAGTGAGCCGGTCGTCTCCGAGCTGGCGGGCCACCTGGAGGGCTGTGTCCGCGTACGAGACGGCGACAGCGCCATCAACGTCACCGGTGAGCTCGGCGGCGAGGGCGAGGGATTCAGCACGAAGCTGCAGCGAGATGCTCGCTTCGGTGTCTGTCAGGGCGGCGGTGAGGAGGGCGATGGCGTCGTGGAGATGGCCGCGAGCGTGCCAGAAACGACGTAGGGCGGTGATCGCGGTGAGCAGCTCAGCGGTTCCGTCAGGATTCGCGGCCAGTCGGTTGAGGGCTTGGCGGTAGTTGTCGTAGTCGAAGTCCAGAGCGGCCAGGGCGGCGGCTTGGCGGGGGCCGGTCAGCTCGGCTCCGGCGGCGTGTGCTTTGGCCGTGTAGTGGTGGGCGTGACGATCCGCCCATTCTCGTTCCTCGCTGTGGTAGCGGGCCAGACGCTGGCTGGCGAACTGGCGGACGGTTTCCAACAGCCGGTAGCGGACTTGGTCACCCTCACCGGTTACAAGGTGAAGCAGAGATTTGTCGACCAGGTCGAGGACGTGGCCGACGATGTCGTGGGCGGGGAGGCCCGCTCCGCACAGGATGGCCTCGGCATCGCCGAGAGCGAAACTGCCCGCAAAGACCGATAGCCGGTCGAGGACAGTCTGCTGGGTGGGGTCGAGAAGTTGATAGCTCCATTCCAAGGTGGCGGCCAGAGTTTGCTGACGGGGTGCGGCGGTGCGCCGGCCGCCGACCAGAAGCCGAAAGCGGTCATCGAGGCGGGCGGACAGCTCGGAGAGGTCCATGGTGCCGGCCCGGGCCGCGGCCAGCTCGATGGCCAAGGGGAGACCATCGAGGCGAACCACGATGCGGCCGATCGTGGCGGCACTGAGGCGGTCTAGGGGCAGGTCGGAGCCGGCGGCCCGGGCCCGCTCGACGAACAGACGAACCGACTCGGAGTCGGCGATGTCGGCAGAGTTGACGGTGCCGGCCAGGTCGGGCAGCTCGAGTGGCGGAACTCGCCAGATCACCTCGCCATCGACGCGCAGCGGTTCCCGGCTAGTAGCCAAAATTCGCACTTCGGGTCCAGCGGCGAGGAGCCGGTCCGCCACGTCAGCGCAGTCCGCGATGACGTGCTCACCGTTGTCCAGGACCACCAGCCGGTGCTGGGTGGCGGCGAACTCGGCCAGCGCGTCCATCGCCGGACGGTCCCCTGCCAGCCGCAGCCCCAGGGTCTCCGCCACCACCCCGGCGACGGCGCCGCCGGCAGTGACGACGGCCAGGTCCACGAACCACACCCCGTCAGAAAAGTCGTCGAGCATCCCCTCGGCCACGGCCAACGCCAGTCGGGTTTTTCCGCTCCCGCCTGCCCCGATCAAGGTGACCATGCGCTGGGACCTCACGATTTTGGCCACCTCAACCGTCTCGCTCTCCCGGCCGATCAGAGTGCTCGACATGGCGGGCAGATTGTGCCGGCGCCTCTCGGGCTCAACATCCCGGCGCGATCCGGCGCGGTGTTGCGCGGACCAAGGCGGCGGGGCGGACAGGTCCGGGTGTTGGGCCAAGATGGCTGCCTCTAGCGCAGCCAGATCCCGGCCGGGTTCCAGACCGAGCTGATCAGCAAGGAGTTGGCGTGACCGCTGATAAGCGCGCAGGGCGTCGGCCTGGCGACCTGACCGGTAAAGGGCCAACATCAACTGTGCCCACAACCGCTCCCGGAGCGGCTCATCGGTGACCGCGATCTCCGCCTCGGCGACCACCAGCTCGTGCTCGCCTGCGCCCAGGCGGGCATCGAACAACGCCTCGATCGCCGCCAGTCGCAGCTCTTCCAGCCGGGCGATCTCCCCTGACGCCCACAGCTGGCCGGCCACATCGGCCAGTGCCGGTCCGCGCCAACAACGCAGCGCCGCTTCCAAGTGGGCGATAGCCCCTCTCGGGTCACCGCCGGCCAGCTGGCTCCGCCCAGCTCGAGCGTCCGCGTTCGAAGACCGCCACGTCCACTTCGCCGGGGTCCACGACCAGCAGATAGCCGCCGTCCCGGTGCACCACGCGCTGCACCCCCAAAAGCTGGCGCAGCAGCGACATGTGGCTTTGTAGCGTCGATTTGGCCCCCGCCGGAGGGCGGCCCTCCCAGAGATCCTCGGCCAGCACCTCCACCGGCACGGGTCGGCCCCTCGCCATCACCAGCCGGCACAACAGGCTCCGCCGGCGAGCTCCCGATATCCGCACCCAGACCCCATCGCAGCTCACTACCAGCGCACCCAGAACCCCGAACACCCATCCCCCTGACCGCGTCACGCTCACTCCCGCAGCGTAACCAGCCGCCTGCCAGCCCGCCCGAGGTATCTCCAGAGCCAACGGCTCCGAATGGGCCCCCGCCGATCACCTGGCTGAACCCGATTCGGGGATGTGAAGCCGACAGTTGGCGACCGCTTGGAGCGATTTTGGAGTCCGGCCCGTCAACCTCAGAAGGAACCCATCCGGACCGCCCAAGAGTTGGCGGTCAGCCGAAAGGACCGCCACGATGATCCCTCCCGACCTGGCCCTCACCCTCGCCGGCTACCGCGAGAAGGAAATGAAAGCCGCCGCCGAGCACTGCCGTCAGCGGCTCGCCGATCGGCCCAGTCGCCAACGTAACACGCTCGCCTCCCTATCGGGCCGCCACCGCCGTGCGACATCACGACGCCCGGATACGTCGGTGGTCGCCCAACCCGTCACGACCCACGTCGGCTGAGATTCTCCCGGAATGCCCTGCGAACCAAAGATCGGTCCAATCCGAAGCCGACCCGACTCAGCAGTTCCATTCATGCAAGGAGCAGTGAATGTCCACGCCCGATGATCACCCCGACCGACCTTCGCAGCCACCCCGCCCGGGTCCCGACCGTCAACCCGGTGGAGGCAAGAGCGCCGACCCACCCTCCGCGTACGGCGCTCTCAGTCGGGGTACCCGCAGGCTCCGACGGATCCGGCCTGCAGCTCAGAACCCGAACAGTTGTCCTCGTCGCGTGTTAGCGGCGGTCGCTCGACTTTCCTAGCGAACTGGAGTGAACCAGTGGCCTCTCCCAATCCTCCGGTGCCACCACCCCCCGGCCATGCCGGGCCTTCTACGGCGCGCCGCCTTCTCGCCCACAGATTCTCTCGACGACTCGTGCTGTCGGTGGCAACCCTTTCCATGATGATCGGCGTCTGGATTGGGGGCGGGTCGTCTTCTGCCGCGACCGTGGCCGGCTTGACTATCCCACCCGGCTCGCTAAACAACCTCTCGGTGGTTTTCAGTGCGACAATTCGCGGTCAGGAGAGTTGCCATATCAATGAAAACCCGCACGGCTTCGACTCCTGCGCTTTGCAGACCAGCTTGGAGGGTGGCACCGAAAACTTCGAAGCTCAGTGGACGATGAATGTGTCCGCGGTGGTCCCGGTCACTTCGCATGACGATCTGGCAGACCCCGCCATCGGCACCGGGTCGGGCCGGGAGACCAGCGTAGCCATCTCTTCCGCAGGGACCATCGTTGACGGCCACAACGCCTTGGACGGCTGCTCGTACGTGTCGCCCAGCGCCACCGAAGTGCAGGCCACCTCCACCCCTGCTCCGACCCCGGCCACGGTAACCGATCTGCACGCCCTGCGCTCAGCGTCGACGGTCAGGGACTTCTCACTCACGCTGCTTCCCGGCGGACAGGACTCCGTGAACACCACCGTCGACTTCGACAAGAACGACTGCTGGGCTGGTGGTCCCTTCTCAGAGACTCTGATCTCGAACTTCGCTGGTGGCAGCCTTATCGCCGCAGCCGCCCCGGCCGCTCACGACGATCACGGCAACCCCGTCTACACAGGATGGACTCTCGATCCCGATGGAACCTGGCAGAAGGACGGCACCGGACCCGTCGCTGAGAAGACCCTGGACACGACCTTCGACGAGAAGCTGCCAGCCCCAGGGGATCACGCCTCAGGGACTATCCACGAGCAGCTCAGCCTGGAAACGCCATGCGGGACGGCCACACAGGACCGGGAATCGGCGCGAGGGCAAGCCCCCCCGAAAGCCTGCCTCCCTCCCAAAGCCAACGCCGGCGGATCATATACGGTGAACCGGGCCGCAAAAGTGATCTTCAACGGGAGCGGATCGAAGCCTTCGACCGGCCACAAGATCACGTCCTACCATTGGCAGATGGCCGCTAATGGAACGTGCGGCAAGTCCACACCGCTCGACGTCACGAGTTCGAGTCCCACCCTGGGCCCCTTCACCATGCTGTGCGGGCTGTCAGTCACCTTGACCATTACCGACAGCGGCGGCCAGACCGCCAGCAACTCCACCAACGTGACCGTCAACCCCCGCGCCGGTCCGGCCTGGACGGTTCCGGTCACGCACCACCAGGACCTCACCGGCAAGGACTGGCGAACTCCCACGGGTAGTATCATGGGCCGCAACGTGGTCGGCTGCGACGAGAAGGCACCCCCCGACGATGCAAATCCGTACTGCCCGCATGACCTGACCGCGACGGGATCGCATAACAACAACGGCTACCTCATCGCCACCGTGGACGACAGCGGCCCCTTCCAGGGAGACACCTATATCGCCTCGTCCACACTGACTATCGTTCGGCTCGCCCTCTTCAATCCGATCTACCTTCAAAACGGACCGATCGAGGCAGGGGCGACCATGAACTTCTATGACTACAACGTCGCCCACCGAAATGGTACCGCTGCCGCTAGCCTGCTCGCCTCCATCAAGGCTCACGAGAAGGGACACACCAACGCGATGGCCGCCGTGGCCCGCACGAACGCGGGCAACGCGGGGCGCAGATCGAATCCTTGGTCTCCACGAATTCTGACGGGCTGATCGACAAAGCCGAAGAAGCCATCCGGAAAGCTGCGTCAACCGTCTATAAGGCCTCCCTTGATGGCAGCGGTAACCTGCCTGCCGGCTGGACAGGCAAGATCTATACCTGGGAACCTCAATACCAGAAATGGCTACTCGAGTCCTGCTACACAGATGACCAGGACAATCTCAGATGCACCGGCACCATCGACGAAACCGCGCCATCAAGTGTCCCGACCACACCACCGGCCCCCATCGCTCCGATGGGACCCCTCCAGCTGCAGATCGACCATACGACGAAAGTCCAGGCGTCCGGCTTCGCGCCCGGCGAACCAGTCACGGCCACATTGCACTCGAGGGTGTACAACCTCGGCACAGTCAGGGCTGACCCCGACGGAAGAGTGTCGTTCGCGGTCCGACCACCACCCGGCATCACCCCAGGCGACCACGAACTATTACTCACCGGACTATCCTCCCATCGGGTCGTAACCATCCCCGTCTTGGTAATCCCCGCCAACGTCACCTCGACTCTGGCCAGCACCGGGCTATCGGCCCTCCCGCTACTCCTCGCCGCCACGGTCGCCCTACTTGGGGGCAGCATTCTGATCCTGACCGTCAGACGACCTCGGATCCGACCAAGATGATATTGTGCCCGCCTTCCCGGCAGGAGATGGCTGGCCGTGCTTCGACAGAGCCAGGATCCGGCAGAGCCAAACGTCGGGTCGTCGCTAGTGGCTGCCCTCAAGAGGGCCTGGCATGCGCCGCGAGATGGGTATGGGCCAGGCAGTCGATTCCCTATCCTTCTGGTGCCGAGTGAGCGAGGTTGGCAGCGATGTCGTGTACTGGGCTCGGGTTTTCTGTGATTCGGTTCGCTACCACCTCAAGAGCTCCCGGTACTTCGGTCCTCCTACCGGAACGGTGGAACTGAGCGAAGTGGTCTGAGCGGACCGTTGCCTAACCGCCTGTCGCTGAGGTGGGCAAAGCACTCCCTGAACGTCGGCTCTAGCGGGAGTTTCCGGTCTAGCTGATCTGGGCGGTTGACCACCCTCCGGCAAGATTTTTCAAAAAAGGGTCACTACCAGCGCGTTTGTCCTGGTCAGGTGGTCGCGATCCTCGGCTAGATGGTGTATTACCTAGATATGCCATCGATTGTTGGGAAGAAGCAGGGAAACAAGACCTACTACCTGGTGCAGTCCGCCCGGGTGGGGGGGCAAGCCCCGTATCGTCTCGCAGCGCTATCTGGCCGGCCGAAGAGATCGTGGCCCGCCTGTCAGAGACCGGGCCCAGGCGAACCGGACCGCACCCCCGCCACCTCGCTTTCGGGGACCTGGCTGCAGTGTGGGCGGTGCTCGAGCGGCTGAAGGTGGCGGAGATCGTTGATGATGTGGTGGGGCCTCGCCGGGCCGACGTGGCCTGTTCGGTCGGGACCTATATCGCTTTGGTCGTCGCCAACCGGGTCGTTGATCCTTGCTCCAAGCGGGCGTTCGCCGATTGGTGGGCGAAGACGGCTGGCGACCGGTCCGTGAAACTGCCGCCGCCGCTTTGCACCACCGTTTCTGGGACGCCATGGACCAGATCAGCGAAGCCCAGTTAGCGGAGATCGAACGCCAGATCGTGGGCGGCATGGTGGCGGCCTTCGGGGTCGACACTTCGGGTCTGGTCTTGGACATGACCAACTTCGCTGCGTACATCGATTCGAGCAACGAGCGGGCCCCGATCGCCCAGCGGGGCCACGCCAAACAGAAACGTCGAGACCTGCGCCTGATCGGCCTCGGGCTGGTCGTCTCGGTCGACGGCGGTATCCCCCTGGTCTCCCACGCCTATGAGGGGGACCGCCCCGATGTCACCCAATTCCCCCGCCTCGTCGAAGAACTCGCCGCCCGCTTCACCGCACTCGGGGTCGGGCCCGACACCGTCGGGCCGACCGGCTCACGCTGGTCTTCGACGCGGCCAGAACTCCGAGGGCAACCAGGAACTGATCGACGGCTTGGCGTTGCATTTCGTCGGGTCGCTGCCACCGTCGGACATCCCGAACTGCTCGCCGTGCCCGCCGAGCGTTACCGACCCGTCGACCCAGAGCGTTTCGCTGGGCTGACCGCCTTTGAGACCACCAAGGTCGTCTTCGGCCAGCCCCGCCGCGTCGTCGTGTGACATTCCCAGAATCTCCACGACAAGCAATCCCGTGGCTTCGACCAGACCCTAGCCAAGGCCAGCCGGCAACTCGCCGAGCTCGCCGCCCGACTGGCCCGGGGGCCACACCCGCAAGTCACGCCCCCCGGTCGAGGCCGAGATCGCCACCATCCTCAAACCCAGGTGGGTGTCCCGGGTCATCTCCACCACGCTGGTCGGTGACACGCCCGCCGATCTGCGCCTGACGTGGCGGGCCAAACCGAAAGCCCGCCACGCGCTCGAAGCCGAGCTGTTCGGCAAGCGGATCCTCTTCACCGACAAACACGACACCCCCACCGCCACCGTCATGGCCGACTACCGCTCCCAGTCCGAGGTCAAAAACGACTTCCGTCAGATGAAAGACCCAAAGTCGTGTCCTTCTCGCCCATGTTCCACTGGACCGACCAGAAAATCCGGGTCCATGTCGCCTGCTGCGTGCTCGCCCTTACCGTCGCCCGTCTCCTGGTCCGCGAAGCCGACCGCCACGGCCTGCACCAAAGCGTCCGTGAACTGCTCGAGGTCCTCGCCGAGATCCAAGAGACGGTGCTGCTCTACCAAGGCGAACGGGGCCGACCCCGAGCCCCGCGCATGCTCACCGAGATCGACCCAGTCGCCCGGCGCCTCTACGACCTCTTCGGCCTCGACACCTACGCCCCCCGCCCATGACCACCACCATCCTGCCGGCCGCCTGGGCTCCCCTCCACGCCGCCCTGCGAGCCCGCCGCCCCGTCATCATCTCCTACCACGGCCGCCACCGGATCGTCTGCCCCCACGCCCTCGGCCGGAAAACAAGCCGGCCCATGGTCATCGCCTACAAACCGGCGGACAAACCAGCACCGGGACGCTCCCCGCCGACCCCCGACAGAGATGGCGGTGCATGTACATCGACGAAATCGACCCACGTCGCTGCTGACCCAAACAGCGCGTGGGCAACCGCCGACAACTACAACCCCGCCCACCCCTTCCCCGCCATCGACCACATCACCATCGCCGTCAGCTGCGCTGTCCCTCAGCGAACACTCGGCGGCCCCTCACACACAGTTAGGTAATACACCGTCAAGGTTGAGAAACCCTCGCTGACCTGGGGGTATGTCGCTCCTACACGTCACAGCCCGGAAACTCCCGCTAGGACCTGGCCGCGGCAGGGCCTTCTCGGCCGTCCAGTAGCGGCTTTCGAGGCGCGGGTGTTGGTGAATCTTCCGTGGAGACGCCGGCGCAGTGGTTTGAACTGTGTGCCTGTCAGAGAGGCTGGACGTCGTGCAGGACCCATACGTTGGGTTCCCAGTACGTTCCCACGTCGGCTTGCCGGTTGATCTCTACGGTGGTCAGACCGGCGGGGAACACGTAGTGTCCGGACTCCGGGAAGGCCAACCCGGTCCACGCCTCCCAGTCGGTCACCGAGCCGGAGATCTTTAGCGAGTTGGGCAATGGTGGCCCGATGGTCCCTCCGAGGCGGGCATGAATCCGGATCCATGGGTCGAAGGGCTCCCCGTCGGCGCGAACCCAGGTTACGTAGCGTTCTATCGGGGTCAACGGGTAACGGTCCTTCCAGTTGGGGCGAACCGGGGCGATCACAGATCGGAGCCCCTCCGACCGGGCCAGAGTTGCCATCTGCTCCAGGATGACCACTGAGAGGCGTCGGTCTCGGCTTCTGGGCGGGATCTCGGCGGCGAGAGCGCAAAGCGAGCTGGCCGGTCGATCTTCTGCCTTGAGGGCGAAGCCTGCGGTAATGCTGGCGTCGATGCCGGGTCCTAGGTCGCCCAAGTCTCCGTTCCAATCGACGGGGATGGTGTGTCCTTCGGCGAGCACATCGTCGGCGTCATCGTCGTAGAGGACGAACTGATAGTCGGGAAAGGCATCGTAGAGTCGAGTCCAGTAGCGGTTCAGGATGTCGCCGTGGCGGTTGTACTCCGGCCACACTTCAGCGGAGAGGTCCGAGATCCTCTCCCATAGCTCTGGGCGCTCCGAGAAGCGGTAGGCAACGATCCCCATTACGCAATACTCTCCGATCTACTCCGGTCGCTGCCACGTCGATCCGGTCACGGTCAAGCACCTGGCCCGCCGGGTTGGCATCACCAGGCAAGTGTCCCCTCATAGTTAAGTTAAGCCATCCGTTCATCACGGCGGCCTCGGAGGGCGACGGGTCGTTTCGGGACGTGCAAGAAGCCCAGGCATTCCGGCCCTCGCACAACAATGCGATACTACCGTGGCCACTGTTCGTCCGGGTTGGCTGTGGTGAGCTCGGTGCGGAGAATGATGTGGTGGCCTCGATTTCGAGGCCACCACATCAGGTGCGGAACGTTCGAGAGGTTACCCCCAGCTGCTGCAGTTACCAAGAGGGTTTAGCCGTGCGCACATCATGGCAGAATGGGTTTTGGTTGGGCTGTGGCCGGGCAAGACGAACCCGGTCATGGCCACAATCCCTAGTGCGGCAGCTACCGCCAGGTTGCGGGCTGAGCGGATCGATATGGCTTTCATGGAACACCTCCTTTCGGGAACTGGATGGTGAGCAGGGACCAGGGATTAGTCCGAGTCGGGATCGTGAGTTGAGCTGGCTGGATGATCGCCGTCGCCGATGCGGCCAGTTGCGTGTGGCTTGCAACGGGACTGAGTTGCGGTTGGTCAGATAACGAGGTGGGCGTTGCTGACCTGCGCAGGTCAATCCTGGTCGGATGGACGAGCAGAGGACTGAGGCCACTCGGCGCTGAGCCGGCGCCAGCCGTTGCTCGGCTGGACCTACCAGCTGTCTAGCTGGAGGTCTTGGTGACGCCTTTGACGGCTAGGGCGGTTATGGAGGCGCTACCGGTGTAGGTGCCCTTGCCGTAGTTGAATGCGTTGCATCCGACGTTGATGGTGTCGCCCCCCGCCGTCACGGTCCAGGTGTCGGTGATGGTGGCTGTGCCGTAGATACCGCCCGGGCTGCCGTTGCCGGCGGTACCGAAGATCCCGTCGTTCTGTTGTCCAAGGCTGGCCGGGGCGGTGGCACAAACGATCTGGTCGTTGCCGGAGATGACCGCGGCGACGGTGGCGGTGACCAGATACCGGCCCGCGGGCAGCGGAGGGGTGCGGGCCACGACGGTGGGATCTGACTGGGGACCGAGGACTACGTTGCGGCCGGTGAGGGTCCCTTGGTAGACGTGTCCGGGCGCGAACGCGCCGACCTGCGGGATCGACGGACTGGCAGCGGCGGTGGCCTGGGCGGGCAGCTCGGTGGCCAGGGCCCCGGCACCAGCCAGGCAAGTCAGGGCACAGCCGGCAGCTAAGGCATGGATGCGTCGCATTCGTTATCTCCGTTCACTCCGCGCCCCTGGGGGTCAGGCGGCGCAAGGGTATGGTCCGGCGCCGGGTGCTACCGGCGCCGAGGGACCGCGGTTTGGCGTTCCCGGGTCCTAGAGTCGTCGCGCCCGCTCCACGATCGCTCCAAGCCCGCTCCAAGATCGCTGCGAGGGGCGGGCGGCGGGAAGAATTGCTCGTACGGCCGACATCGTCCACCTGCCATAGCCGCCCATGGCCGTAGCGGTTCTCTGACCTTCGATAGTCGCGGTCGGCGTCAAGCCGACAGGTCCGGATTTCGCTGAAACCGGGCCGCCCCGGTGGTCGCGAACGTCGAGGTGCGGTGAGGACCGCAACGAACCGAGTCTTGGGCCTTCCTGGCGATTAGCCTGCGACCATGGCCGGCGCGGGCGAGCTTCAGTTTCGTTTCGCGGTCCTGGGTCCCTTGACCGTCAGCTCCGACGGGGCCGAGGTGGAGGTGGGCGGTGACCTCCGTCGGGGCCTGCTGGTCCGTCTTCTGATGGCAGCCAATCGGCCGGTCGAGGCCGGACAGCTGGCCGAGGATCTCTGGAATGGGCGGCCCCCGCCCGGCGCCGCGTCGACCCTGCAGAGCCACATCTCGGCGCTGCGCCGAATCGTCGGAGCCGCCCGTCTTGTGAACCGTCATGGCAGCTACCGGCTTGCTGTCGGCGCAGACGAGCTCGACGTGGCACGTTTCGAGGATCTGGCCCGACGGGGAAACCAGGCCATGTCAGCCAGTCCGGCGGACCCGACCCGGGCGGCCGAAGCGCTCGGGGCCGCACTGGAGTGCTGGCGGGGGGCGGCGCTGGCCGATGTGGCCGATGCCAGCTGGGCCCGGGGCGACATCACCCGACTCGAGGAGCTACGGGCGGCCACGCTAGAGAGCTGGCTCCAGGCTCGTTTGGGCCTGGGCGACCACGTGGGGGTGGTAGGAGCAGCCGAGAACGCGCTCGCCGCCGACCCGCTCCGAGAGCGGTTGTGGGCGCAGCTGATGGTGGCCCTCTACCGCTCCGGCCGCCAGGCCGAAGCCCTGCGCGCCTACCAGCGGCTTCGAGCGCGCCTCGGCGAGGAACTGGGCATCGAGCCCACCAGCGAACTGCGGGCCCTGGAAGACGCCATCCTGCTCCAAAAACCCGAACTGGATTGGCAGTCCGCCACACGGCCCGACAGCATCACCATCACGGGCGCAGCGATGAAAGGTCCGGAGGCGGACGCAGGGTTGGTGGAGCACGCCGGCCTGGTCGGGGATTTGGAGGCGGCGGTGGCGGCCGGACCGTTGCAGGAGCGGGGCTGGGCGCAGCTGATGCTCGCTTTATACCGCTCGGACCGCCAAGCCGACGCTCTGCGCGCCTTTGAGCGGTTGCGGAAGGTTCTCGCCGACGCGCTGGGAGTGGAACCTAGCGACGGGGTGAAGGCTCTTGAGGCGGCCATCCGGGCCCGAGATCCCGCCCTGACCATGGTTTCTCCGTCCGTGCAGATCCCAGACCCGACCCGCGACCGGCTGCCGTCGGGGACTGTCACTTTTTTGTTCACCGACGTGGAGGGTTCCACTCGCCTGTTCCGCCTTCTGGGCGAGCGGTACCAGGTGGTGCTCGATGAGCACCGTCGGATGGTCCGGCGAGCCGTCTGGTCCAACGGCGGGGTGGAGGTGCAAACCGTCGGCGACGGGATCTTCGTCGCGTTCGCTGACGCCGCCGAAGCCTTGGCCGCCTGCGTGGACGCCCAACAGGCATTGGCAAGCCACCGGTGGCCAGTAGATGGGGAGCTGCGGGTCCGGATGGGTCTGGACACCGGAATCGCCACCCCGACTCCAGACGGAAACTATCTGGCCTTGGCGGTCCACCAGGCCGCCCATATCTGCGCCGCGGCGCATGGTGGCCAGATACTCCTGTCCTCCCAAACCGCCGCGCTGGTACGTGACGTTCGGCCCGACGACGTATCCCTGGTCGACCGGGGCCTGTTTATGTTTCGCAGCTACGAACAGCCCGAACGGATCTTCCAGCTGGCCCACCCGGACTTGCCGGCCTCGTTTCCCGCCGTGCGGGCATGTCCGGCCCTGTCGCAGAGCCTGCCTGACATCCGTACCTCGTTCGTGGGGCGCGAGCCCGACCTGGCCGCCGTGGCGGATCTGATTCGGGCCGGCCGGCTAGTGACCATCGTGGGCGTGGGCGGCGCCGGCAAGACCCGCCTTGCCATCGAGAGCGTGGCCCGCATGGCCACCCGATTCGACATGGGGGTGTATCTGATTGATCTTTCGGCGCTATCCGATCCTGCCCTCGTGACCCCAACGATCGCATCGGAGTTCGGCGTTCGAGAGTTGCCCGGCGTCGACCTCGTGCGGGCCATCGCGGCGGAACTCGCCGGAGGAGACGCCCTGGTGGTGGTGGACAACTGTGAGCAGGTGCTCGACAGCGCAGCCGCGGCAGTCGACGCCATGCTGTCCGCGGCCCCAGGAGCGCGGGTACTGGCCACCAGCCGGGAACCACTCGCGGTAAGCGGCGAACAGCTGTGGCGTATCGCGCCGCTAGGCGTCCCCGGCCCCGGCGACAACCCTGAGGTCATCAGGCGAGCCGAGTCGGTTCGCTTGTTCGAGGACCGGGCTCAGCTGGCGCGACCGGGATTCGTTATCGGCGCCGATCAGGCTCGGGCAGTGGCAGACATCTGCCGGAATTTGGAGGGGCTGCCGCTGGCCATCGAGCTGACGGCGGCACGGGTGTCAGCCATGTCGCCGTCGACGATGGCCGCACGCCTGGAGAACGACTGGCCAGCGCTGGTGGCGGCCCGGCGAGCGACCGGCCGCCATCGCAGCCTCGAAGCGGCGATCGACTGGAGCTACCAGTTGCTCGACACCCGCGAACAGCAAGTGTTGCGAGAGTTGTCGGTCTTCGCCAGCGGGTTCAGCGTCGAGGCAATTGAGTTCATCATAGACGCCGACGACCCCATCGGGGTGCTGGCGAGCCTGGTCGACAAGTCGCTGGTGGTCTTTGATCCCGAGGCCAACCGATACCGGCTGCTCGAGACCATCCGGGCGTTCGCACGAGCCCACCTCGACCAGGCCCACGAGACCGACGTGGTCGCGGAACGGCACCTGGCCTGGTGCGCCGCGTTCGCCGAGTCCCTCGAAGACGCCACCTACACGTCGAACGAAGCCGAAGCGTACGAACTGGTTGATCGCGACATCGACAACCTGCGAGCGGCGATGACCTGGGCACTACAGCACCGCCACCCCCACGGACTCCGAATCGTGGGCGCGCTCGCCGAGTACTGGGCCTATAGGGGCGCGCCAGCGGAGGGCCGACGATGGGCCAAAGGACTCGAAGCCATACCGGGTGGCGAGCCCGCTCATCTCGGCAAGGTCTTGCAAGTTGCCGCCTTCACCGCCGGCATGGTCGGCGACCACGACGAGGCTCTCCAATACTCTGAGCGCGGCATCACCGTGCTCCGCGAACAAAAGACCAACGAGCCCTGCTCTACTCACTCTTCGACCGTGCCAACGTGGTCGGCGGGACGCCAGGCCGAGCCAAGGAAGCCCGGACGCTGTTCATCGACCTCCACGACCTCGCCGTCCAGCAGGGCTATCCGGCTATTGACGCTCTCACTTTGGGCTATCTGGCGGAGTACGAACTCGACTGGGGTGAACCCGGCGACGCCCTCCGCCACGCACAAGAAGGCATGGCCACTCTAACGGAGGTAGACGCCCCATCAACCCTCGAAGCCTCTCTCCGCCTGACTCTCGGTCACGCCATGCTGGCCAACGATCTTCCCATCGAGCCGGTACGAACCCTCTTTCTGGAGGCTCTCCCCTACGCCAGCCGAGCCAGGTCGCCCCTTATGATCGCCCGTAACCTATGCGCACTCGCCACCGCCGTCGCCGGCAGTGAACCCGAGACCGCCGCCCGACTACTGGGCGCCACGATCGCCGTGAGACGCCACTACGGCCTCACCCCCCAGTCAGCCCACCAGAGCTACGACGCCGACATCCTCCACGCACGCAAGCTTATCCAAGCCAGCATCGGCGTCAACCGGTTTCACGAGCTCACAGAGTCCACGTGGCGAGATCACCCTCGATCAAGCAGTCGACCTCGCACGTACCCTCACGAACTAGCCTTTGAGGATCGAACAAGGCTTCGTTGACACGCCCCACCGAACCAGCCAAGCGAATCTACGCCAGCTTCCGCGGACAGACCCTTACGGGCACCCCATAACGATCCGGCCTGACTCGGCTCCAGACTGTCTCGAAACGCCGGTCTGGAGGCTGCTACACGGATCACCGATCCGCTTGGTTGGGGCGATACTCTCTTCCGGCTGAGACCGAGGCTTGTGCGGCCACATGGCGCTGTCGCGGAACTGGCAGAGTGGGCCGGCCTGATTCCGTCTCGGCCGGACAGCCGATCGAGTGGTGGCTTGCCATTCCGTTGAGTCGAAAGTGGGCAGTCGAGCTCGAGGTTCCTTTTACTGGGGTTGTGGGCCTTTCGGCAGCTCTACCAGGTCGTGAGCGGTGCTCAGGCCGGTCGAGAGGGGATGGTTTGTTGTCGCTGACTGGGAACGGATTTCGATGGCTGGAGCGAGTCGGAGGGTAACTCGGCGAGGGGGAGTTCTATCCGCACATGGAGACCTCCTTCTTGACGTGCTCTCAGGGTCATCGTGCCGTGGTGGGCGGTGATGACGGCGTCGACGATTGAAAGTCCTAGACCGACTCCGCCGTCGTTCGAGGTGCGGTCGGGACCGGCCCGCTGGAACGGTTCGACCAGCCCGTCGACGGATGCGGACTCCAGCACGGGACCGGTGTTCTCGACCTCCAGCACGGCTTCTCCCGACTTCTCATATGAGAATAGGGAGACTGAAGCCGTCCCGCCGGTCACGTTGTGTCGGATGGCGTTTTCGACCAGGTTCCCGGCTAAGCGTTCGAGCAAACCTGGATCCCCGCGCACCACGACGGGTTCGAGCGACGAGGACACCGTCACGCCGGCGACAGCCGCTTCTGCCGCCGATTTGTCAACGACTGACGCGACTACGGACGAGAGGTCGACGGGGGACCACTGCTCGATGCCGCGCTCGGAGCGGGCCAGGACGAGCAGGGCGTCGATGAGGCGCTCGGTGTCCTCGCTGTTGACGCGCAGCTGTTCGAGGATCGCCTGGAGGTCGTCGGGCTTGGCCGAGCGGTTCGCCAGCGCCTCGTCGATGAGCACCCGTTCGGTCGCCAGCGGGGTCCGCAGCTCGTGCGAGGCGTTGGCCACGAACCGGCGCTGGCTACTGAAGGCCCGCTCGAGCCGGCCGAGCATGGCGTCGAAGGTGTCGGCCAGCTGCTTGAGCTCGTCGTTGGGCCCCCGCAGGTTGATACGGGCGTGCAAGGTTCGTTCGGACAGGCTGCGTGCTGCGTCGGTGATGCGGTGGACGGGGGCCAGGGCCCGGCCGGCCATCCACCAAGAGAGGCCGAACGACACCATGGTGATGATCCCCAGGGCGATGGCCGACGCGATCTTGAACGTGTTCAGGGTGTGTGACTGGCTGGCCGATACCGCGGCGGTCAGCCTTTGTACCTCGGCCTTCGTTGCCGGCGAGATCGGTGCCTGCAGGTCGCCCCCGCCCACGGTGCCCGATTCCGAGCCGCCCGGTCCAGCGCTGAAGGAGCGGTAGTAGACGCTGCCCACCAGGTTCGGGCACTGCGCCGGGTTCAACGCCAGAACCCCGGGCCCGGTTGAGGGCTGGACGCCGCTGATGTGGGTGACTTGTCGCCCGTTGACCGCCGTGCCGCAGATGACTTTGACGGCGGTGGCGGGACCTCTCTCCTGCTGTTGCACCAGTAGGTAGCTGACGCCGAGCAGCGCCGTGCCGCTGATGATGAAAAGGGCGGTGTAGGTGAGCGTCAGCCGCAACCGCACGGAGGGGTGGGGCCGGCGGATCATGACCTCACCATCCGATAGCCGGCGCCGATGACGGTGCTGATCAGAGGCGGGTCGCCGATCTTGCGACGCAGGTGGCCCACGGTGACGCGCACGGTGTTGGTGAAGGGGTCGGTGTGGATGTCCCACACCCGTTCCAGCAACTCCTCGGTGCTGACCACTCGGCCGGCGGCGGCCAGGAGGACTTCGAGGATGGCGAGCTCCTTGTTGGTCAGGGCCAGGGGGCGGCCGGCCCGTTCGGCCAGGTGGCGGTTGGGATCGAGGGTCAAGTCGCCGGCGGTCAGCACCGGCGGCGTCGCGGGTGTGGCCCGCCGACCGAGGGCCCGGATGCGGGCGATCAGTTCGGTCAGGGCGAACGGTTTGGGCAGGTAGTCGTCCGCCCCGAGGGACAGGCCGTCGACGCGGTCCTCCACGGTGCCCGACGCGGTCAGCATGAGGATGCGGGCCTGGCCGCCGGTGAGCTGGCGGCACACCTCGTCGCCGTGGACCCCGGGCAGGTCGCGGTCAAGGACTACCACCTGGTAGCTGTTGATGGCGGCCAGGTCGAGGGCGGCTCGGCCGTCGTAGGCGACGTCGACGGCCATACCTTCCCGGCGCAGGCTCCTAGCGATGGAATCGGCCATGACGTGGCGGTCTTCTACCACGAGCAGTCTCATGGGGGCATGGTCGCACTTCGAACATAAAAATCGGATAAAGGCCCGGGGTTTTTACGCCAGGTTTATGCCCCCTGGCTTACAACACCTCATGTTGCACAAGGCACAGGGAGGCGCGACATGAGCATGACCTACCGGCGATCGGGCGCGATCGGGGCCCTGGCCGCGGCGGCTGTGATCGGGTTGGCGGCGTGCGGGGGATCCAGCTCGCCGCACGTCGCCAGCCTGAACAACAGCAGCGGCAACGCCAGCGCCAGCACCACGACCACGCTGCCGACGGGAAACCCGACCCAGCTGCTGGACGAGTGGGCCGGCTGCATGCGCAGCCACGGCGATCCCAACCAGGTCGACCCGACCATCGACGCCAACAAGGTCATCCACATCACCTTCCCGGCCGACGCCAGCGGCAACGGGCTGGTCGGTCTGGGCAAGGGGTCGAACGACCCATGCCAGGCCTACCTGACCGCCGCCTCCACGGCCCTGCGGGGCGGCAAGCCGCTCCCGAAACCGGACCCGGCCAAGCTGGAGAAGTTCTCGCAGTGCATGCGGGCCCACGGGATTCCCGACTTCCCGGACCCCTCCGGGGGCGGCCTACAGCTCCACTCCTCGCCCGGGAGCGACCTCAACCCGAACAACCCGACGTTTAAGAACGCCTCCGAGCTGTGCGCCAAGAAGTACAACTTGCCGGGGTTGGGTGGCGGCACCCCCCAGCCGGGGTCCATCGAGGCCACCGCCGGCTCAGGACCGCAGGGCGGCCCGGGTGGAAACGGTGGGGCGGGCACCAAGACCGGCGTGATCGCGGGTGGCTGAGTTCTCAGCCAGACGGGTGGTGGCCGTCACGGCTCTGGCCGGCGTTCTGGTCGGGGGCGCGGTGGCGGGTGGGGTGGCCGCGGCGTCCGCCAGCGGCAACCACGATGCCACGGCCTCGTCGTCGGGCGGTAGCAGCGGCACGGTGGCCACCGCAGGGGTGGTGCGGACCGACCTGGCCACGACGGTGCAGGTCGGCGGGTCGATCGGCTACGACGGCTCGTACACGGTCATCATCCCGTCGGGGGCGTCGGCCCAGCAGGTGGCCCAGGCCCACCAGCAGCTCACCCAGGCCCAGGAGACGCTGGCCAACGACGAGACCATGAACTCCTACGGCGCCACCGCCGACGGTCAGGCGTTGGCGAACGCCCAGAACAACCTCAATGCCGCCAACGCCACCCTGAGCGCCGATGAGACCAACCAAGCGCAAGCGTGCGCCGGGCGGGGCGCCTCGTCGCCGGCGTGCAGCCAGGCCACCCAGAAGGTCAGCCAGGGCACCGCGCAGGTCAACCAGGCCAACCAGCAGCTGGCCTCCGCTCAACTCAACGCCGCCCGTGATCGCACCCAGGCCCAGAGCAAGATCCAGTCCGACGACAACCAGATCCAGGCCAACCTGGCCAACCTGGCCAACCTGGAGGCGACCGAGACCAGCTCCGGAGGGACCTACACCTGGCTGGCGAAGGTAGGTGACCTCATCAAAGAAGACCAGCCGGTCTATTCGATCAGCAACCAGCCGGTTCCGCTGCTCTACGGGTCGGTGGCCGCCTACCGGGCCTTCTATGTGGGCATGTCCGACGGCGCCGATGTGGGCCAGTTGACCCACGACCTGATCGCCTTGGGCTACGGCGCCGGGCTGACCCAGAGCAACCACTACTCCACGGCCACCGCCACCGCGGTGGAGCGGTGGCAGACCGCCCTGGGCCTGCCCGCTACCGGCGGCATGCTGCTGGGCCAGGCGGTCTTCGAGCCCGGCCCCATCCGGGTCACCTCGGTCACCCCCTCGGTCGGCTCCTCCGCCGGGGGCGGAGGCGGCAGCGGTGGCAGCGGGGGTGGGACGGTGTTGACGGCCACCAGCACCACCCCCATCGTCACCGTCGCTCTGGAGGTGACCCAGGAGTACCTGGTCAAGCCGGGCGACGCGGTTTCGATCGTGCTCCCCGACGGCACCACCACCGTGGGCGGCCGGGTCCAAACCGTCGGCAACGTGGCCACCTGCCCGGGCGGCAGCGGCACCGGCACCGGTGGCAGCTCGGCCGACCAGTCGCCGTGCTCGTCCAGCGGCAACAACAACAACTCCACCCCGACGGTCACGGTCACTATCACCCTGGACAGCACCCCGCCCGGGGCCACCCTGGACCAGGCCCCGGTCAACGTCAACATCACCACCCAGCGGGCCGACAACGTCCTGGCCGTACCGGTCAACGCCCTCCTGGCGCTCGAGGGCGGCGGGTTCGGCGTGGACGTGGTGACCGGCACCACCAGCCGTCTGGTCGGGGTCACCACCGGGCTGTACAGCAACACCCTCGTCCAGATCAGCGGGCCGGGGATCACCGCCGGCACCCGGGTCGAGGTGCCCTCGTCGTGACCCTCACCGCCCCGGACCCCCTCGACGAGGCCGCCCCGCCGGCGCCGGTCCTGGAGTTGATCGACGTGGTCAAGGAATACCCGGCCGACCCGCCGGTGGTGGCCCTGGCCGGCGTCAGCCTGCGCGTCGATCAGGGCGAGCTGGTGGCCATCGTCGGCCCGTCCGGGTCCGGCAAGAGCACCCTTCTGCACGTGATGGGCACCCTGGAGCGGCCCACCCGGGGCGTGGTCAGTATCGCCGGGGAAGACACCTCGACCATGTCCGACAAGCAGCTGTCAGGGTTGCGGGCCCGGCGGCTCGGCTTCGTGTTCCAGCAGTTCTTCCTGCTCGACGGGCTCAGCGTGCTCGACAACGTGGCCGACGGCCTGCTCTATCGGGGCGGCCGCCAGGCAGAACGCCGGCGCCTGGCGGCCGCCGCCATCGAGCGGGTCGGGCTCAGCCACCGCCTCGGACACCGACCCAACCAGCTTTCGGGCGGCGAGCAGCAGCGCACCGCCATCGCCCGGGCCCTGGCCGGCCGGCCCGCCCTGGTCATGGCCGACGAACCCACCGGGAACCTGGACTCCGCCACCGGGGCGGCCATCCTGGAACTGCTGGGCGAGCTGCACCAGGAGGGCACCACCATCGTGGTCATCACCCACGACCTCGACGTGGCCGCCGCCATGCGACCGGCGCGTCGAGATCCGAGACGGGAGGATCCTCCGTGACACGCCGACCGGCCGGTGACAGCGGCGGCTCCCGCCTATCCCGCCGGGACCTCATCCGGGTCGGCAGCCTCGGGCTGCGCAGCCGGCGGGTGCGGGCCCTGCTGTCCGCACTCGGTATCAGCATCGGCATCGCCGCCATCGTCGGCGTGCTCGGCATCTCCCAATCCTCCAAATCGGGGCTGCTCAACGAGCTGGGCCGGCTCGGCAACCTTTTGACCGTCCAAGCCGGCAGCACCACCTTCGGCCAGGCCACCGAACTGCCCACCACCGCCGAAGGCATGGTGTCACGCATCGCGCCGGTCACCAACGTCACCGAGATCGGCGCCATCGCCAACACCTACGTCTACCGCAACTCGTTCGTCCCCACCATCGACACCAACGGCATCTCCCTGACCGCCACCGACGCCGCCCTGCCCGCCACCCTCGGCGCCAGCCTGGCCCACGGCACCTTCCTCAACGCCGCCACCGCCCACTACCCGGCGGTCGTGCTGGGCGCCGAAGCAGCCAGCCTGCTCGGCATCAATAACCTGGGCAACCCCACCCAGGTATGGATCGGCGGGCACTGGTTCACCGTCGTCGGCATCCTCAAACCGGTCGAGCTGGTCACCCAGATGGACGCCATGGCCTTCATCGGCTTCCCCATCGCCGAAAAGTACTTCGCCTTCGACGGCCACCCCACCGAGCTGTACCTGCGCGCCGTGCCCAGCCAGGTCAACGCCGGTAGCCGCCGTGCTACCCGCCACTGTCAACCCGCCCGACCCCTCCACCGTGCAGGTCAGCCAACCATCCGACATCCTCAAAGCCCAAGTAGCCGCCAAAGGCGCCTACAACGGGCTGCTGCTCGGCCTCGGCGCCGTGGCCCTGCTCGTCGGCGGGGTCGGCATCGCCAACGTCATGGTCATCTCCGTACTCGAACGCCGCTCCGAGATCGGCCTGCGCCGAGCCCTGGGCGCCAGCCGCCGCCACGTGGCCGAACAATTCCTGGCCGAAGCCCTGCTCCTGTCCGTGCTCGGCGGCATCGCCGGCACCATCATCGGCGGGGCCGCCACCGCCCTCTACGCGGCCACCCAGCACTGGACGGTACAGATCCCCGCCCTGGCCTTCTACGGCGGCATCGGCGCCGCCCTGGCCATCGGCGCCATCGCCGGCCTCTACCCCGCCATGCGAGCCGCCCGCCTCTCACCCACCGAAGCCCTGCGCACCGTATGACCCCCCTCACCACCGACGGCCGCCCCGCCAGCGACGGTCCCAGCCAGACACCATCAACCCGCCCTGCCAGCCCAGGACACCATGACAGAAAAACCCTTCCATGCGACGACTCATAGATCGCGTACTCGGCCGACAACACGCCGATCGACCCAACCGAACTGATTGGCCGCCCCCTGCCGCACCGACCACGCCGTCACAACACCACCACGGCCCCGAAGACCCACCGACAGCACCGTCAGCTCAGCTATTCAGAAACCGACCCAGCTGTCCGGCCTGCGGATCCATCCGCACCGCCACCCATACCGTCCTACGGGCCGAACCGCCCGGCCACCGGACAGCACAACGCCGCTGCCACGCGTGCGGGCACGACTGGGCGGAGGAAGCCACTGACGCGTCCACCCAGCCAGCACTCGTCCGACGGCAGCCACCCACTCCCTAGACATCGCCGTCCAATGGCTCGCATCCCCCCAAAGCCAGCCGAAAGAATGGCGACGCACCGGCCGGAGAGGTCTCTTCCAGGGCCCAAGATACGCCCCAGAACACCCGGCTCACCCGTCCCCTATTAACGGGCCACCGGGTATCCCCACGCCGGCAAGGAGGCGGTTATGGCGCGGACTCGATGCCGGTCCGACACCGGAACGAAGTACGCATATCGACTCGGCGTGCCTGGCCGGCGTCGGGCCGTAACGGGATGCGCTGTCAATCTGGGCGGTGCCCTCGGCGGCTTCGCTTAGCACGGTAGTAGTCACGAACCCACGCCCCGGTTCCGAGGAGTCGCCCACACTCGCTCCGCCGGAATCGCTCCCGGCCCACCCGATTGCGGAACAGGATCGCCGGGTCCGAACGAGGGCTCCCGCTAGATAGACGTCACATGATCGACGCCTGAAAGATCTGGTCGAGGGAGCCGTCAAGGGCCTTGTCGAACTCCTCGTCACTCTGGCCCACGCAGAGGCCCTCAAGCAGGGCCCGGGAGAAGCTGGCGATGACGGAAGGGTTGCGGGCCTGGATTTCGACTGCCTCGGCCCGGCTGAAACCGCCGGATAGAGCGAGCAGCCTGAGCACGTGGACGTCGACCACCAGGTCGGTGTAAAAGCCTGCCCGATCTGGCAACGACAGTTTCAAGATGACCTGGGAGCCGCTCGGAAGCGAACCGAGGGCGTCGGTGATCTCGGCCTTCAGCAGGTTCTCCGCTTTGGCTTTGCCGGCACTTCGGATGTCGGATGGGCCGCCGGGCTCGGACGCCAGCGCCGGATGGGCGAGGAACCCGAGAGCGCCGAGGCGGTGGTTGATGGTGACGACCACGACGCCGTGCGCCGCCAGCTTGGTGCCGTCGTAGTCCCCGCCGGCGCCGAGCGTGAAGCGGCCGCCGTGGATCCATACGAGCACCGGCAGGCCGCCTTCGCCGTGGCTTCCCAGGGTCGACGTGTACACGTTGAGATACAGGCAGTCCTCGCTGGCCGGACCGGTCAGGGTCGGGTTCTGCGGCTGCGGGCTTCTCGGTCCGAAGACGGTGGCGTCGGGCACGCCCTGCCAGTCGGCCGGCTGGCGCGGGGGGCGCCACCGCAGGTCGCCGACGGGAGGAGCGGCATAGGGCAGACCGCGGAAGACGTAACCGCCGGGCGCGGTCAGGCCGCGAACCTGGCCGCCGGTGGTGGTCACGATCGGTTCGGCGCCCGACTCCGCAGGCGGCTTTCGGCCGCGCCGGCCCTGCGAAGATGATCCTGATGCGTTCATGCTGTCGAGTCCTTCTCCTTGGTCCACTGCGGTGGTGGCTTGACTCTTCGATGCGTCCTGGCTGCTTCAGGTGTGCACCGATTAGCGCAGCGACCTGAACGCCGCTCGCATCTCGCCCGCAAAAAGCTCCGGTTGTTCCCAGGCGGCGAAGTGACCGCCCCTGTCGAGCTCGTTGAAGTAGACGAGGTTCGGGTAGGCGCGCTCGGCCCAGTTGCGCGGTAGGGGGATGATCTCTCGTGGGAACCTGCTCACGGCTGCAGGGATCGAGACCGCGCCGCCGACCTTGGCTTTGTGGGCGGTGTCCTCCCAGTAGATGCGGGCCGAGGACGCCGCGGTGTTCGTGAGCCAGTAAAGCGTGATGTCATCGAGCATCTCGTCTTTCGTGAGGGCGCGCTCGGGTTCGCCGTCCGTGTCGGTCCACTCCGTGAACTTCTCGTAGAACCAGGCGGCCAAGCCGACCGGCGAGTCCGCTAGCGAGTAGCCGATCGTCTGCGGGCGTGTGCCCTGTATCGCCCGAAAGCCTGAGCCGCTCGCGGCAAAGCTCTTTGATGCCTCATAGGCGATGGTTTCCTCGGCTGACAGCCCCGCCGGCGGCGGTTCGCCGTTCTTGAGCGCCTTGGCGACCTCGGGCGGAATCGCCGTTTGCGTGTTCGCCGTTGGTGGCCGTTCGATCGCTCCCAGCAACGTGGTGACGTGGATACCAACCAGACCATCCGGGGCCTGGCGGCCCAACACGTCCGTGACGACCGCACCCCAGTCGCCGCCCTGGGAAACATAGCGCCGATAGCCCAGCCGCCTCATCAGCTCAGCCCACGCGCCGGCGATGCGTTCGGGATTCCAGCCTGACGCCTGCGGCCGGGCGGAGAAGCCGAACCCGGGCATTGACGGCACGACCAGATCGAACGCGTCCTCCGCCCCGGCTCCATGGGATTCGGGATCGCTGAGCGGCCCGATCACCTTCACGAACTCGAGGAACGAGCCCGGCCAGCCGTGGGTCATGATCAGCGGCAGCGCGTTCGCATGAGGCGAGCGGACATGGATGAAATGGATGTCGAGCCCGTCGATCTCCGTGATGAACTGGGGGAACTCTTTCATCCTGGCCTCGAGGTTGCGCCAGTCGTAATCAGTGGCCCAGTAGTCGACGAGCTGCTGCACCCTTGCCAGCTGTATGCCCTGGGTGCGATCGTCGACGGTCTCACGGTCGGGCCAGCGCGGTGTCGCCACACGGCGGCGGAGCTCCTGTAGCGACTCCTCCGGGATGTCGATCTGGAAGGGACGAATACTGACATTCGAGCCTTCCGCTGTGGTGCGGGAGGTCATCCGTGGAACCCCTTTCCTGCCAAGGGCCCAACACAGGACTCACACTACACAAAACTCTCAAAAACGCGTTGCAGCCTCTGAATCGTGGCCCCGGCGGATCCTTATGCGGCCGTCTGAGCGCAGCCTAAGCCGGAACCGGTGATCTGCTCCGACACTCGCCAGCGTGAGTATCGCCCCGGCTGCTGGCAAGCCAGGATGGCATGCCACACCGACGCCCTACAGAAAGGCGCGGATCAGGACCATCGGGACACCGACGGGCTTGGTGAACGGCTCCGACATCAGTTGCAGCCAGGTCCACTCGAGCCCGGACCGCCTCCCGAGCTCTCGGTCCGTGCCGCCGCGTCAGGTACCCGCCGCTTACGAGTTGGCTGGAGACGGAGGCGTCGCCGCTGATGAATCGAAGGAGGACCCATGGAGGTGCCGTTATTGGCTCGTTCGGTTGGCCGCGGCGGTCGGGGGCCTGCTCGTATTGACGACGGGAGTGAGCGTGGTCGCCACTCTGATCGTGCCCCGGCCCGTCGGCGGCTGGTTGACCAGTTGGGCCCGACCTCTCGTCGCCAGAACGTTTCAGTTCCTGACCTCCGGCATTGCGGACTACAGGAAACGGGATCGGCTGAGGGACGGAGAAGCCGCATCGATCCTCATCGCTCAACTGATCGGTTGGCTGGGCGCGGACGTGGTCGGCTTCGCGCTTCTGTTCTGGCCGTTCATATCGGGCGGCTTCGCAGCGGCGCTCACACTCGCGGGCTCGTCGTTGTTCACCCTCGGGTTCGCGGCCCCGCCGAGCGGCGCTCCCGGGTCATTGTCTCCCTCGCGGCCGCGTCCGGCCTGATCATCGTCTCTCTGCAGATCGCCTACCTGCCGACCTTGTACGGGGCCTTCAACCGCAGAGAGACCGAGGTGGCGTTGCTCAACGCCCGGTCCGGTGTCCCCTCCTGGGGTCCCGAACTGCTGGCCCGGACCCACTACGCCCTCGGGTCGGGCGTGTCCACCCTCGACACCCTGCCCGATCTGTACGCCCGATGGGAACGCTGGGCGGCCGACGTGGCGGAAAGCCACAGCGCCTATCCACCCCTGGTGCGTTTCCGATCACCTCGTCCGCTGTCGTCCTGGGTGACGGCTCTGCTGGCGATGCTCGACTCGGCCGCGCTGATCCTGGCCCTATCGCCCCAGTCAGCACCCGTCGTACCAGCTCGCCTGTTCCTCCGCTCAGGCTTTCTCTGTTTCAATTAGATAGCCAACGCAATCGGCATCCATGTCCCTGACGAGCCAGACCCCGACACTCGAATCACGCTGACCTATGAGGAGTTCCTCGCGGCGGTCGAGCGCATGCGAAGGGTCGACTTCCCGATCGAACGAGACCCGTCCGACGCGTGGCCCGACTTCGTGGGTTGGCGCCTCAACTACGAGCAAACCGCATACGCGCTGGCTCGCCTACTCGACGTGGTGCCAGCCAACTGGTCAGGCCCCCGCATGACCCGCCACCCAGCCATCCCGCCCGTCCGCCCCAGGGACGGGCGCCCCCCGAAATAGCTTCAGACACATGCGGAGTGCCCACCGCTTAGACGCGGGCTTCCAGATGGCCAGAATGCCGGTGAGCACGCCAGGCAGTGCGAGAGGCTTCACGTCTGGCCCATGAAGGCGGGTTTGCGGAGTATGACGCTCATGCCGGCCACAGCATCCAGATCATCTCATCTGGCACAGCCGAGCGCAGCCTGGCGCTCGCCAGGAAGCCGCCCGGAACGACGGTTACCAGAAGCCTGGTGCCGGCGAAGGGCATCCCATAACTGCAGCCCATAATCGCGGCCACTGGGTCGCTCCAAACGCCGGCATTTCGTGTCGTATGAGGACGCCGCGGGGGCTCAGCTGACGAGCTGGTGGACTCTTTGGTAGGAGTTTCCAGTGAGTGTGACAATATCTCGGAGGTTCATTCCCCGCTTGCGTAGCGCTCGGGCGGTGGCTTCGCTCAGGGCTGCGACTTCTTTTCTTGGGCTTCTAAGTGAGCGCGTCGTTCGCGAAGCTCGGAAGCTATGGGGCCGAGCTCGTTGTCGTAGCGGATGTCGAGTTCGATGTCCGATGGTTCGATCTCGTCGCCGGTCATGAGACGGGTAGCCTCCTATGGATTCAGGTACGCAGCTGAGAGCGGTCGGTGTCGGACATCCGGCCCAGCACTCGGGCCCACTCGCTGTCGGTGTGCTCTTCGCCGGGGCGGGCGACGGAGACCCCGGTACGGGTGTAGATGACCCATCGACCGTCGGGAAGCCGGCGGAGCCGGTCCCGATAGCGGCCGACCAGCGCCGAGCGGGCGCGCCCGTCTGGGTCTCGACGCACGACGAGGAAGTCGCTCTCGGCGGTGGCGGTGTCGCCGTCGATGTCGATGACGGGGTTGGAGCAGATGTGGACTGAGGCTGGCTGACTGAACAGCTGGCCGGCGGCGGTCCACGGTGGCCGGTTGGCGCCGTCACGGTTGAACATGGCCCGGATCGCGTCTCGTCCGGCGTGGACCTGGCCCATGACTTGGAATCGGGCGTCCTCGTCGAACAACTCGGCGATACGGTCGGCGGCTAGGTCGTCGTTGTAGCGCATATACCGTTCGAGCACATCGCGGATCGCCAGCTTGTCGAGCCACAGCCGCAGCTCGGACTCCGCCGCGGCTATCACAGGCCGAGTACGGCCAGGCCGTTGTCGCGCAGGACCTTGCGGGTGATGTCGGCGGGGTGCTCGACCCTCGCTGCGAACTCGCCGGTGCGCTCGTGGTAGTCGTCGATGCCGGACATGCCCTCGGCGTGTGGGAAGTCGGAGCCGAAGAGGACTCGCTCGGCTCCGAGCAGATCGACGAGTTCGGCCACGTCGTCGCCGTAGTGGTGAGGCGAGACGTAGACGTGTCGGCGGAAGACCTCACTGGCTTTCCCCTCCACGTACCCGTTCGGCCACGGCCCGTTGCGGGCCATGCCTTTCATGTTGTCCATGGCCTGAAGGAGGTAGGGGACCCAGATGGCGCCGTTCTCGACGCTCATCACCTGCACGTTGGGGAAACGGCCGAACAGGTTGTGGTAGATCAAGATGGCCAGGGTGTCCATGATCGGCCGGTCCCGGTAGAGCATGGTCCACTGAAACGCCGACCGGCCCTTGCGCCGCCCGTCAGGTCCCTTCAACGACGTTGCCCCCCATCCTTCGTTTGAGCGGATCCCGTCAGGATCGGGATCCTCGCCCCAGTCCGTCGAGTAGTGCTCCATATAGCCGGAATTGCCGAGATGCAACGTGACCAGCAGCCCGGCCTCGTTGACTCGCGCCCAGAATCCGTCGTAGACGGGATCGGCGGGGGATCGCCCGGGCGTGTCCGACGTGGACCACAACGCCGGTCCGGGCAGGAGCTGGACCGCCCGCGCCCCCTCGGTCATCACCGTGTCCAGCTCGGCCACCGCTGCGTCGGGATCGGCCAGGTCGATGACCGCCGGTGAGAAAATCCGGTTCTGGTAGTCGAACGTCCAGCTGTCCGACAGCCACCGGTTGAACGCCCGCATGTGCGCCGCGAGCAGCTCGGGATCGCCGCCGATGGCGTTGGCGATCGTCACCCCGGTGCTCGGGAACATCAGTGTCGCCTCGATACCCTGCCGGTCCATCATTGCGATCCGGGCGGCCGGATCGGAAGCGTAGCTGTCGTCTTCGTCCTGCTCCGGGAGGGTTTCGCCCCGCAGCATGGCTCGCAGCGCCCCCGGCCGAATCCTTTGCTTGTTGCCCGCGCCGCCGACGAAGCCGAAGGGACGTCCCTGGAACAGCACCACCTTGCCGCCATCGCGCTCCTCGACGGTGAACGTGCGATCCCGATAGTTCGGGTCGATGTACCGCTCGAACATGTCGACTGGCTCGTAGTAGTGGTTGTCAGCGTCGAAGACCCGGTAGTCGACCGGCTGTGAAAGCACACCCATGGCGCACTCCGATTCTCTGGACTGGTGTCCAGAGAAGTATGCGTGGTTGTATCGTGGCTGTCAAGAGATGGCCGAAGCCCGGGGAATGGAGGTCAGATGAGCAAGGCCGACACGCCGGCCCGAGACAACCCCTACCGGCGAACCCTGCTCCGGCGCCAGCAGTCTCGAGACACCCGAGCCAGAATCGTGCGGGCGGCCGCCCGAGTATGGGCGAAGAAGGGCTTCGATGACGCCACCGTGGATGACATCTGCGAGGCCGCCGGCGTCGCCCGCTCGACATATTATTTTCACTTCCAGAGCACCGATCAGCTACTCGGGGAGCTGACCTGGGCCACCGCGGGCGGCACCGCGGCCGACATCGACGCCGTCCTCGGCGCCGGCGACATTGATCAGCAGCTCGCAGCCTTCATCGAGGGTCTTTCCCGCAGGATGGGCTCGGTGCCCAAAGAGCTGGCCGCCCTCGTCCTCCGAAAGGCCATCTCTGGACTTGAGTCGCTCGGTGAGTTCCCCGACAACCGCGTCGACTTCGGACTCATCCTGGCCCGTGTCCTCGAACGCGGCCGCGACGCCGGAACGATCCGACCCGACATCGACGTCAAAGAGCTCGGCGCCATCCTCGGGGGCATGACCATGGAAGCCCTCCTGCGATGGGCCACCGGCCATACCGGCACGACCCCCTTACACGAGAGCCTTGCGGTCCGGTTTGAGCTCGTCCTCGACGGTCTTCGCATCTGAGAATCGCCCTATCCGAGTGGGTAGCCTGACCCTGTCGAGGGATCGGACCCGGTCGCCTAGCGGCCCCCGACTCCGCTAACAAAAAGTCGTGTCGACAGCGGAAAATTACGTACACGACATGACCCCGCCAGTGGGGTGCCCGGAAACGCGGAGGCGATGCTGATTCGGATTGGGGTCGAGACTGAGGGGCCGGTCGTCACGTGAAAGCTCGGCGGACTCCGGCAGTCAGGTGTTGTCGCTAGCGGCTTCGGGGTGGGTGCGCTCTTCGATTGCGGTCCCACGGAGTTCCATTCGGCGAGATCTGGCCTGGGCCATCGTCGGGATCCAAGCCAGGCCGTGTCCCCTATCGTCCGACCATAGCGGCCCATTTCCGTGGTAGTGGGGTGACCCTAAACGCTGCCGGCTTGGGGCGACGTTATGGAGCGGCGGCGCGCCCAGCTAGGAAGCGAGGGCGAAAGCTGCAGATGCGCCAAGTATGCGGAACTCGGACTGCGACTCAGATTGCCGTTCTGTGAGCGCGACTACCGGGTGTCGCGCTGGCTGTGTGGGATCAGCTGGGGTTGGGAGGTTGGTACTCGTCGTTGGTGACGTGGGCCCGCCCAGTCTGGACGTATCACGCTGCGCTCACGTTCTGGCGCAGCCCTCCAAACGACCCGGCCTCGTAGCCGCCGGGCGCCCTCGGCAAACAGATCATCCCGACTCGAACCCAACGACGCGCTGGTCCGCTCGTCAGCTACTACTCCCAGCATTGCGTTCCTTCCTCACCGGGGCGGCAACCCGATGGTCACGTGGTTTCAGTGAGGAAGGTACGTCGTGCCCTCAAACCGATGGTACATCCACAAGTTCTGGTTATAAGTCTTACGCCTTCCCCAAGCACTCATCCACAGCGTGACCGACACCTTCGCCGATTACGGTGCCAATCCCCGCCCCTGCGGGTCCGCCAATGGCTAGTCCAATGAGAGCACCAATCGCTGCCCCTCTGGGTCCCCAGTCCCCGCTACTCTTGGCAAAAATGACCGTTCCTGATCCGTCGGGGTTCTCGGAGATTGTGTAGGAACCGACCGAGCCGGAGGCGATTGCGAGCGCCACAGCACTAGAGCCATTACCCGCGAGCATGCTGTTAAAGAGGCCGCGAGCTTCGAAGTAGGCTGACTGGGCGCTACGTTTTCCGCTGGCAGCCTCAGAACTGAGCTCTGCCAACCTCGATAACGTCTCGACCTCTCCATCTCTAATCAGATCGAGTTCCTGCAGCCGGTGATGCAAAAGCTTGGTCTGCTCGAGGGCGTTGCCCTTCGTTTCCTTCACTATGCGCTCAACTTCCGCCCGCACGGCAGCTTCCAGGTCGCCGGCGCCAACGCCTATGGCCGGGGTTATCTCCATGGTGACCTCCATTCAGTCTGGTGTCGATCTCGACGACACGTTGCCCCAGGGTGCCACGCGGCAAAGTTTCATTCTTGAACTCTGCCCGAATGGCTAGACCCCGCGGCGCGGAACTCAGGGTAAGGCCAGCAGCGGCGGCGATTTCCTTCCCGGCCAGCCCGTATCGGCGGCCCTAGGCGATCCGGGTTCCACGTCGTCGTCTCGCGGAGTCGACGGCGTTCCTGGGTCGCCGACGGCCCGCCCAGAACGATACTTCGGAAAGCGGCGACGACGAACCAGTGGTCGGCTGGGCCCGATGACGCTCAGACGGATCTAGTGGTTAGCCTTGCTGACGGTCACCGCCCAGAAGACTCGCCCATATCGTTCAGCTGAGGTAGCCCCGAATCCCAGCGCCAGACCGTTGCATAACGCCGGTTATGCGGTCACTCGCTGAGTCAGCATCCCAACAGAACAGACCCCCATCGGTTGCTCGACCAGCGATCGGACCTTGGGCCGGTCCAGTCCGATAACCTTGGTCGGAAGACCCGGCCGCGGCCACGGAAAGCGGTCGTTCAGTACCTCAGCCGGGTGGCAGAGGACGCTTGGCTCTGGTCGAGTCCCGGACCGAAACCCGGGGCTCGGGTCCTGACCTGCGCGGGCCCTATCCCTCCTGACCACACCGACGTCGTCGTCGTTCTGGAGCTGACCTGGCGTCACTTGGCGGATTCCAGCCCATGACGAGACCAGTAACTCACGGTCGATTACGGGGGTCATGAAACCCGCGTTCCTCAGTGTCCCGACTAGGGCTACCTCTCGCCGAATAGTGCGACCCCAATTCGTGCGGCGGCGTCACGCTGCATCGTCGGCGTCACGTGGCTGTACAGGTTGGTGAACAGCGTCGGATCGGCGTGCCCGAGGCGCTCCGCCGCCACCTTCGGCGGCACCCCACTGGCCAGCATCAGCGTGGCGCTCGTGTGCCGCAAGCCGTGCGCGGTCAGACGCGGCAAGCCAAGCTCCGCTGTGTACGTTGCCGAGCAGCTTCGAGAGGTACTGCGGGTGGTACGGGCCCCCGCCGGCCTTCGTGAACACGTAGTCGCTGCTCCTCCCAGGACGACGCAGGCGAGCTGCTCCGTCGCCTGCAGCTTCCGTTGACGGAGCAGCACCTTGACCAGTCCCTTGTCGAGGTCGATCGTGCGGACCGCGTCCCGGCTCTTGCCTGCTGAGGACGACCGTGTCGTGGCCGAGGGTGGAGACGAACTCGACCACCCGGACGACCGCCTTGCTCGAGGTCGACGTTGCGCCAGCGCAGCGCCACCAGCTCGCCGATCCGCAAGCCCGACCCGAGCAGGAACGCCCACACCGGCCAGGTCCGGTCGCCCTCCATCAGCGCCAGGAACTCCCGGGCCTGCTCCGGGCTCCAGTGCTTCGGGATCGAACGCTGCGGCCCGGGCCGTGGGCGTGCCGACCATCGGGTTTACCGCCACGATCCCGGCACCGAGCGCCATCTTGAACGCGCCGGCCAGCGGCGCCCGAGCCAGCCGCACGGTGTTGGCCGCCAGCGGCTTGCCGTCCTTCGTCCCGCCCTCCTTGGTCAGCTTCCGCTGCCAGGCGAGGACCGTCTCGGGTGTGACGTCTCGGACGCTGCGTGGCGCCGAGGTGCGGGCGGACGTAGTCGTCGCCGTAGTGGCGGTAGTCGAAGCGGGTCTTGGCCGAGAGGCGGCCGTCGGCGTCGAGCCCGTCGAGGTACAGGTCGAGCAGCTCGTTGACCGTGAGCCCGCCGGGCGCCGGCCGGAGCTGGCCTCGGTCGACCTGGGCCAGCAGTTCCCGCCGAGCCCGCGCGGCCTCGGCCGCGGTGTCGAACCCGCGCCGGGTGATCTGGGTGCGCCGGCCGGTCAGCGGGTCGCGCCCGACGTGACCTTGACGTACCAGCCGCCGTTGCCGTCCTTGTACACGCCCTCGGGTCTGCGTCGGCACCTGAGAACCTCCCTGAGAACCGCTTTGGTTCTCAAAATGTTCTCACAGGGCGTGTGACGATCACGAGGACTCCGAGCAAAAGTGCCCCTGACCTGGACTTATCTGGCGCGCTCGGAGGGATTCGAACCCCCAACCTTCTGATCCGTAGTCAGATGCTCTATCCATTGGGCTACGAGCGCCGGGTTTATGGTCTCTGACCAGCGGTTTTATCCCCACTGGCATCCCGACCACCTTAGCACAGCGGCTTAACAGAATCTGATTCTGGCTAGGCTCTGTGACTGTGAATCAGGTCATCGGGCGTGTCACCACTGTAGGGGATCTGACCAGCCTGCTGCCCTCCTGGCGACGCCACTTGCGGGCCGAGAACAAGTCACCCCGCACCATCCAGTCCTACGCCGAGGCTGCCGAGCAGTTCCAGGCATTCCTCACCGACGTGGGCCCGCCCACCGCGGTGGACAAGCTGACCCGGGACCACGTCGAGGCCTTCCTGGAGCGCCTGCTCGAGGAAGGCCGATCGCCAAGCACCCTCGCCAACCGATACCGCAGCCTGCAGCAACTCTTCCGCTGGCTGGAAGAGGACGGCGAAATCCTCCGCTCTCCCATGGACAGGATGCGCCCGCCCAGGGTGCCGGAAAAGCCGGTGGCAATGCTGACGGAGGATCAGATGAGGGCCATCCTGGCCACCTGTGCAGCCAGGACCTTCGAGGGCCGGCGCGACACCGCCATCATCACGGTGCTCTATGACACGGGGGGGAGGCTGGCGGAAAGCACAAACCTGGCCTGGACCGACGACGACCCCGACGCCTGCGACGTGGACCTCGACCAGGCCTGCGTCCTGGTGCACGGCACGGGAGACCGACCTCGCCTGGTGCCGATCGGACGAAAGACGGTCAACGCCATCGACCGCTATCTGCGCGAGCGCTCGAGGCACCCTCACGCCGACCAACCCTGGTTGTGGCTGGGCAAGAGAGGACGCCTGCGCGAGTCGGGTGTGGGTCAGATGCTCGACCGGCGAGCCGCAGCCGCGGGCCTCGGCCACGTCCATCCCCACCAGTTTCGCCAGACCTTCGCGCACGTCTTCCTGGCCGGCGGCGGAAGCGAAGGCGACTTGATGCGCCTGGCCGGCTGGCGCTCGTCGGACATGCTGCGCCGGTACGGAGGGTCCGTGGCCGACGAGCGCGCCCGCGACGCTCACCGGCGTTTGTCGCCGGCAGACCGACTCTGAGCAATCCGGGGCCGAACGGCGGACGGAAGCTTCCCGAAATCGGCGAGGCTGAAGACAGACGGCGCGGCCGGGAGTTACCAGGTGGGGCTCGGCGGTAACAACTTCGTGCCCCCAAACAACGGGCAGCTGACCCCCCCATTCGCCAGCTCAGGACGAGAAGATTTGATGGGTGGAGTTGAGGACCCAGGGGTGTCCGTTGGCGGCCACCCCCAGGGCTGTGGCCCCGCCGGCAACTTCGGCCCAGCCGCCTCCGACTCGCTCGTAGATCCCGTCTCCACCGGGCACGGCGTTGGTGCCGACGGCCCACAGCGTGCCGTTAGCCCCCACTCCGATGGCGGTAGCTGCGCCGGGGTAGAGGGACCAGCCGGTCCCGTCCCAGTGGTAGATCTGGTGGGCCGTATTGGTGACCCAGGGGGTGCCGTCGGGCCCTACCGCGATGGTGACGGCCCCACCCGCCGCCGGGGCCCAGCCCGTGCCGGTCCAGTGGTAAATGCCGCGGCCGCCGGGTACGGCGTTCGTGCCGACGACCCACACCGACCCGTTGGCCCCCACTCCGATGGCCGTGGCGGCGCCCGGATAGGCCACCCAGGTAGATCCCACCTGGTGGTAGACGCGGTCGGAGGAGTTGGTCACCCAGGGGGAGTCATCCGGGCCGACTGCGATGCTGACGGCCCCGCCCGCCACCGGAGCCCACCCGCTCCCCGCCCAGTGGTAGATCCCGTCTCCGCCAGGGGTGGGGTTGGTGCCGACAATCCATGGGGACCCGCTGACGCCCACCCCGATGGCGGTGGCGGCGCCCGGCAGCAGCCGGAACGGCCACGACAGCGGCAGGCTGGGCGGTGAGCTGGACTGGGTGACGATCGAAAAGGATTTCCAGGCCGGAAAGGCGGGATCGGAGGAGTTGACGATCTCCTCGAAAGGGGCGGTTTGGCCCGCGGCGAGGTCCGAGTCGGCATCGGTGTTCACGAACACGGCATCGGTGGCCACGGCCGTGCCTGCCGCGTTGAAGAAAGTGAACACCGGATCGACGAACGCGGCGGTAGTGGTGTTGTTGTTCCGGACGGTTCCGACAATGTCGACGTCGCCGAAGCTGTTGACCGTCTGATTGGTGACCGTCGTCGTGAAATTATGGTTAGGTACGTCCGGAACTTGTGACGGATAGACGCCCGTCACCGCGTAGTGGCTGTAGCCGGTCGGCGGGGTGAAGATGTCCTCAAAGGGCGAGGTCTCTCCCTGGTTCAGGTCGTCCACGCTGGCGAACGTCACATCGGTACCCAGCAGGACATTGGCGCTGCTGTAAAAGCCCAGGTCCACCTCCACCAGGCTGGCGACCCCCGGACCGTTGTTCACCACCTCACCGACGGCGTACATGTTGCCCAGCGTGTCGGGCCCCCACTGCGACGTCGACACCAGCCCCACCGACGGGCTGGCACTCGCCGCCCCCGCCGCGGCCGTCACCCCGACCGAGGCACCCACCGTGACCAGGGTGCCGACGAGACCCAGGCCCAGCCAGCTCGAAAACGCCCGCCCGGCCCGAGGCGATCCGGGCCCCGGTCCTCGCAGGGCTGCCGCCCCAACCTGGCCTGCCCGGCCCATCCTCACCCGCTGCACCCGGCGCCCCTTCCGACAGCCCGTAAGCTAACCGCGCTACTTTAGCCTTCGCCTGACCCGGCTCTGGTGGCGCCCAGCGGCGCCCACGTCGACGTCTACCTACGCAACCGTCGGGCATCACCACCCTCAGTCGCCGGGCGGGATCGGCGCCGCGAACACCCGTCACGGCTGCGTTACGCAGGGACGCAGCCAAATCCCTGCTGCTACCCTATGCGCCGTGGTGGGTGGCCTCCTTCGCGGCGCGTCCGTAGTCGCCGGGACTGTCGCGCGCCAGACGAACAACATGCATCGCGTCGCCACGGTGCACAGCAGAGTCATCCCGAGTGCCTGAACCAGTCGAAGCGGAGCACCGATACATCCCCGGGCTGGACGGGCTCCGGGCCTTCGCCGTCCTCGCCGTCATCGTCTACCACCTGAACGTCGGCTGGGCCCAGGGGGGCCTGCTCGGCGTCGGGGTGTTCTTCACCCTGAGCGGCTATCTGATCACCGATCTGCTGCTGGAGCACTGGGGCCGGCCCACAGCCTGGGGCTCGGGGACTTCTGGGTGCGGCGGGCCCGGCGCCTGCTGCCCGCCCTGGTTGTCATGCTGGCGGTCGTCATCGTCTGGGTCTCCATCGCCCACCGTTCCGAGCTGCCGGCGCTACGCGGGAACGTGGTGGCGTCCGCCTTCTACATGAGCAACTGGTGGCTCATCTTCCAGCACGTCTCGTACTTCGCCCGGTTCGGTCCCCCCTCCCCTCTCGGCCACCTGTGGTCCCTGGCGGTGGAAGAGCAGTTCTACCTGATCTGGCCGTGGCTGCTGTGGCTCGGGCTGCGGTTCATCCGCGAACGGACTCGTTCGGCCCGCGGGCCGTCCCCGCCTGGCGGTCGCCACCCTGGTGCTGGCCGCCGGCTCCGCCACCCTGATGGCGGTCCTGTATCACCCCGGGTTCGATCCCAGCCGGGTCTACGACGGCACCGACACCCGGGCCTTCGGCCTGCTGATCGGGGCCGCCCTGGCCATGGTCTGGCCGAGCCGGCGCCGGCGAGCCGGCACCACCCGCCGCATGCGGCGGACGCTGGACATCATCGGGCTGGTCGGGTTGGTCGTCGATCTGCCGGCTGATCTGGCGGACCAACCAGTACTCGTCGTTCCCGTACCGCGGCGGCATGGTGCCCCTGTCCGTCGCCACCGCCCTGGTCATCATGGCTTGCGTCTATCCCGGCAGCCTGCTGGGGAGGATCCTTGGCATGCGGCCCGTGCGCTGGCTCGGGGTCCGTTCCTACGGGATCTATCTCTGGCACTACCCGGTCATCGTGCTGACCACTGCGTCGGCTGCTGGGCCGCTTCGACCTCCCACGGGCCAGCGTCCAAGTGACCGTCACCATCATCCTGGCCGCCCTGTCGTGGCGGTTCGTCGAGGAGCCGGTCCGCCAGGCTGGGCGCCAGCTCGTCACCACCGGCGACCCGTGGCACCGGCGGCATCGCCCCGCTGGACCTGGGTCGTCTCCACCGCGGCCCTGGCCGGCTTGGCGCTGACAGCGCTCATCATCGGCGGTCTGGTCCCGCACCACCACCAACACCCTGCTCACCGCGGGCACGGCCTCGGCAGCCGGGACCCCGGCGGCACATGAGATCGTCAGCAACCCGGCGCCGACGAACGACCCTCCCGCCCCGGCCACCTCGGCGGCCGTCCTCGCCAGCCGCCTCGACCACACGTGGTCACCCAAGTACCCGCACGACGTCGCCGTGGGACCGGCGAATACCATCCCGCCCGGGTACCGCCACCACGTCGTCGTGCACGCTCGGTTGTGCATTTCGGCGACTCGACGTCGGAGAGCCTCATCTCGCCCAACTATCTCCCGAACCCGACCCAGCGGCTCGCGGCCCAGTACGCCCGGGTCGGAGCCACCAACCAGTACATGGAGATCATCGGCGGCACGTCGATCGTCGAGACCATCAACGGCGGCCCGAACGCCTACGACATCGCCAAACAGCTGGTCGCCCAGGGGCTACCACGGCTGCTGGGTCCTGGCCCTCGGCACCAACGACACTGCCGACGTCTATGTGGGTTCCCATGTCTCCCTCGCGGCCCGCATCCAGCGCATGATGTCGGCCATCGGAGATCAACCGGTTATGTGGGTCAACGTCAAGTCGCTGGTCAGCACCGGGCCCTACTCCGAGTCCGATATGGAAAAGTGGGACCGGGCCCTGCTGCAGGCCTGTGCCCTCTATCCCGAACATGCGCATTTACGACTGGGCCTCGGTTGTACAGCCGTCCTGGTATATCACCGACGGCATCCACTACAACACGCCCGGCTCGGCCGAGCGGGCCCACCTCATCGCCAGCGCCCTGGCCGAGTCCTTCCCGGCGCCCGGACAGCGCGGCTACTCCGGCTGCCTCATCCCGTAGGGCTAGGGCCGGACCCCCGGTCGCATACGGAACCCCTGGGTTTGCTCCATCGCGGGCAGGGCTGATTCCAGAGCCCGAATGAGCCGGGGGCGAGTCTCCCGGGGATCGATAATGTCCTCGACCGCGCCGTTTTCCGCCACGGGAAACGGCGAGGTGAGGCGCCCCAGCCTGGCCATGATCTCCGTTCGCTTCGCCTCGGGATCCGGGGCGGTCTCGATGATGCGCTTGAAAGCAGCGTCGATTCCCCCTTCGATCGGTATGCCACCGAATTCGGCAGATGGCCAGGCAAATCGGGCCGTCATTCGGCTCCCATTGGTCGTAATGGCTCCCCCAAACCCATAACATCTGCGAACATTGATATTGAGAAGGGGAACGGTAATGGAGTTGGTCATCCACAGTGCTCGCATACCTTTGCGAACGACACCATTTCGCTCTGCTTCCGGACCGACCATCAAACCTGGCACGTCGACAAAATATATCATCGGCAGACCGAACTGATCGCAAATCTCCATGAAATGGACCTGCTTCTCGGCGGCCTCATGGTCGATGGCGCCAGCCTTGACCTCTGGATTGTTGGCGAGAATCCCGACCGGGTGCCCGTGCAACCGGGCGAATCCAGTGATGAGTGACGCCCCCCAGTACGGTTGAATTTCAAACAGGTAGCAGTCATCCACCACCATTTCCACCAGTTCCCGCATATCGTATCCTTGCTTCTTGTCCCTGGGTACGATATCCAGCAGTCGTTCGTCTCTCCGGTCCGCACGATCAGAGGGTGGACGATAGGGAGGGAACGTAAAAATACTGGAGGGTAGATAAGACAAATAGGTCCGGATCTGATCCAGACAGTCCAGCTCCGTCTCGGCTTCGTTGTCGACAGCTCCGCTGATGCGAGTGTGGACATGGGAGCCACCCAGCTCCTCTTTGGTTATCTCCAATCCGATCGATCGTTTCACCACCGGCGGGCCGGCCGCGAACAGCTCGCTGGAGCCCTTCACCATGCAGGACCAGTGCGACATCATGGCGCTTCCCGCCGGACCGCCGGCCACCGAGCCAAGGATCCCGGCCACCACCGGAACGGTGGCGAGCAACTCGATGATCGTTTCGCGACCGTTGTTGCCAGCAGGCACAACCACCTTGTCGCTGTCCAGGAGGGTCGCGATGTTGAATCCGGCACCGTCGTGGAGAAGCACGAGAGGAATGCGATGCTGGAGGGCCAACCGTTCCACCAGGGTGGCTTTCACCGATCCTTCGCTCCCGCCGCGAACCGTAAAATCCTCGCCCCCGATCGCCACATCCCGACCCTCGATCTGAGCCAGGCCCGCCACGAACGGGTCGGGCAGAAATACTCCTTCTCCGCCGGCGGGAATTCGCCCCGCCAGCTGACCGATTTCGGCGAAGCTGCCGGCATCGATCAGGCGATCGATGCGCTCCCGGACGGTAAGGCGCCCGCTGCGATGCTGACGATCGACGCGTTCGGGCCCGCCGAGGCCGTGCGCAATCTCCCGGCGCCGGCGCAGCTCCTCGAGTTCCGGTTGCCAGGTCACTCCCCGAGCCTCCTCGTCTTCTCGCCTCTCCACGGTCATCGGCCGTCCGCAGCGATGCAAACTATCGCCCGCTCCGGGCCCGCCACAGCCCGTCAGGCGCGGTGGCGGCACCTCGAGCGGAACGGTAACTGGCCGCGGGTAAGGTCTGAATATGGGGATCGTTGACGACCTGCTGGCGTATCCGGGCTTGTATCTCGGTCTCGACCTCGGCGGCGATTCCGAGGATCGAGGGGCCGCCCGGATCCTGGTCACCCCTCTGCCGGGCCGGTCCGGGGTGACACTGGACTACGAGGTCTTGAACCCCGCCACTCCGGACCATCTGCGAGGACACATCGAGCACACGGTCCTGGCCCGCACCCACGATGGTCCGCCGGTGATGGTGATCGGCCACATGCACGCCGGCTCCGTCGCCATCCTGCGCGAAACGGAACCTGGCGTCTTCGAGCTCGGCGTCGAGGGCTCGCCATTTCCTATCAAAGTCATCCTCTCGATCCCGGCCCCCGGTCGGCTCCGCCACGCCTGGTGGTACGGGAGGCCGGGCGAAGACCCGGTCGAGCGCGACGTCGCTGATGTGGCGCTGATCACCTGACGACCGGGCCGGGCCAAAAGATTTCCTCGGCGGGGATGTTTACCGCCGGGACCGCCAGCAGCTAGGGTCGGTGTTTTCCGTGGACACCTAGGGCGGAGTCCGAGCCGGCATCGTGTCGCGCCTCCGGACCCGGGGCAGGAGGTCAGGATCGTGGTACTGCAGGACATGGCCGTGCGGGATCGGCCCATCGCCGACCTCGCAACCCCGGGGGCGCAGTTCCCGGATCTCCCCCGATCAGCCCCCCGACCTGCCGCCCTCCGCCGGCGCCGGATCCTGGCCGCGCTCGGGGGTCTGACCGGTATCGCCCTCATCGCCGCCGTCGGATCCGGGGTGGCGGCGGCGTGGTGGGCCCTGCTCGCCATGATCGCCGTCGGGGCCGGCTACCTCCTGTTGCTCCACCATGTCCGCCAGGTTCGGGCCGAGGAGGAGTTCGCCAATCTGCTCGGCGAGCCGCACCCGGATCCTTTCGCGGCGCTCGCGGCGCGCCCCGCCCGGCCCCGTTCGGACACCCCCGTGGTGGCGAGACGCGCCCCCTCGCAGACGTGGAGCCTGGTGAAATTCGTCCTGGCCAGTGCGGCCGGGTGGGCGCTGGCCCCGGTCGTGTTCGGGCTGACGTTGCTGCTCGGTGAAACCCCTCGGGACGCCACCGGACAGCGCTGGCTGGCCAACCTGAGAGGGGCGCAGGAGCGGCTCCGGGACGGCTCGATGCGCACCCTGGCAATCTCCGCCGCGACCACGGCGAGCGTGGCGGCAGGGAGCACGGTCGCGGCGCTCGGCGGCACGGGGATGGCCTCGGCTGCCACGTTGACGAGCGCCCCGGGGGGCGGCGGTTACGTGGTGGTGGCCGGCGACACCCTGGCGACCATCGCGGCTCGCTTCGGCACGACCGTGGCCGCCATGGCCTCCGCCAACCACCTGGCGGACCCCAACCTTATTTACGCCGGCCAGCGGCTCGTCATCCCGGGCGGCTCGGCGCCCAGCCCCAGTACCGGGCCCTCATGGGGCGCTCCGGCGGGCTCGACCTACGTGGTGGTGGCGGGCGACACCCTGGGGACCATCGCGGCCCGCTTCGGCACGACCGTGGCCGCCCTGGCCGCCATCAACCATCTCGCCGACCCCAACCTCATTTACGCCGGGCAGGTCCTCTCCCTGACCGGGGTCGCGGCCGGCGGGGGCAGCGGAGGCGGCGGGACCGGCGGGACCGCGACCGGGTGGACGACCCCGGCTCCGGCGCCATCCCGACCGGCTGCCTCGGGCGGCGGGACCTACGTGGTGGTGGCCGGTGACACCCTGGGCTCGATCGCGGCTCGCTTCGGCACCTCCGTGGCCGCCCTGGCCGCCGCCAACCACCTCTCCAACCCCAATCTCATTTACGCCGGCGAGGTGCTGGTGCTCACGGCCGGAGCTGCGCCCAGCCCCGCCCCGGCGGCCCCGAGCCCGGCACCGGCGCCGGTCTCCGCCCCGGCCAGCAGCTCGGCAGCAATCGCCGTCCGCGCCGCGCTCGAACAGGTCGGCAAGCCGTATCAGTGGGCCGGGGCCGGACCGAACAGCTTCGACTGCTCCGGGCTGGTGATGTACGCCTGGGCTCAAGCCGGCGTCTCGCTCCCCCACTACAGCGTGGCCCAATACGAGGACACCACCCGCATCAGCGCCAGCCAGCTGGAACCGGGAGACCTGGTGTTCTACAACACCGGCTCGGGCGCCGAGCCCGGTCACGTGACCATCTATATCGGCAACGGTCAGATCGTCACCGCCGACTCGCCGGGAACGGTCGTGCGCGTCGAGGTCGTCGACTGGGACGGTATCCCGATGGGGTACGGTCGGGTCCGTTAGCGGCCCAGCCCGAGGCATGGTCTCGGGCTAGAGAGCTGAGGGGCGACGGATGCGTTGTCCTCGCTCACCCGGATGTGGCCGTGGTAGAGGCCCCGCTCGTTGCGGTGTTCGTCGGCGTGGGGGTCGTGGTGCTCGTCGGCGTGGGCGACGGCATGGTGAACACCACCGTCTGGGTCACGGTCGCCATGGAGGAGCCAGGCGGTGCGGTCACGGTCACAGTCAGGGTGACCGGTACCCCCTGAGGCGGAGTGAGAGGCCCCATGCTTTGCACAGTCTGGGACTGCCCCGGAGTCAGGCTCACGAAGTCTCGCACCGAGGCGGAACCCTCCGCGGGAGCCAGCGAGGCCGTGACCGTCAGGTTGTCCTCGGTCTGGTTGCCGGTGTTCGACAGGACCACGGTCACGGACATGGCCTGCGAGTCGGGCAGGACGCGGACGTTGCCGTCCGTCGACACCGGAGCCGGCGAGGTGGTTACTGAATCAATCTTCACCTGGTGCACGGGCGTGGTGCTCATGGCGTTCTGCAGGGTGGTCACGAAAAGCTGGGCCGGCCCGGCCTGGTAGGGCGACAGGTTGGCCACCCAGGCGGAGTTCGGTATCGGGACCCCCAGGTTCGGCAGGCTGTGGAGGAACAGGCGGTAGGCCTGGTCGCCGATCTGCAGGTCGTTGCCGGCAGTCTGGATGGCGCTGAGGGTGGCAGCGGAGGCACCGCTGCTGCCGGAGCCGGCCGAGCCGGTAGCAGAGCCTCCGTTGCCGGTCGAGCCAGAGCCCGCGCTGCCGGTCGAGCCAGAGCCCGAGCCCACGGCGGTTGAGCCGCCGCCCGAGCCGGCGGCGGTCGAGTTGGTGCCCGAGCCGGTAGCGGTCGAGGTGGTACTCGAGCCAGTCGAACCGCTGCCGGAGCCGGTCGACCCGCTGCTCGAACCGGTCGAGCCACTGCCGGAGCCGGTCGAATGCTGGGTCGGTGCCGTGCCGGTCAGGATGGGCGCCAGGGCACTGCGCACCGTATCGACGCCCTCGCTGCGAGCCAGCAGGGAGGCATCCAGCAATCCGGCCGCGCCAGCGAGCTCCACCGGCGGGCGCAGGTTGGCAGCCTGTTTGTAGGTGGCTGCGGCGCCGCTGGCAAGCTGATTCAGTTGGGCCGTCAACGTGCTGGGCGGGGTCTGCAGGGCATTGCTCCAGATCCCCGCCAGCTGCTGGCCCTGCTCGGTGGAGGCGGTCATGAGAGGCAGGGCCCGGTCGACCCAGGCCCCGGTGGCGAGCTCGTTCTGCTGGCTGGGCGAACGCGAGTGCAACGAGGCGTCGATCAGCAGCACGAACAGCGTGATCACGATGCCAATCAACACCCAGCGGCGCCCGACGCCGCCGCGGCGAGCTGAGCGGCTGACCAGCGCCATAGCTCAGCCACGATAGTCACCAGGCCCGGGCGGCGAAGGTCGGCGAAGGGCGGCGAAGGGCGGGCGCGATGGGCGTCTGCGGCGCGGGCGGGCGGACGACAGACCGGGAGACGGGCAGTACCGGCGAGGCGGGCCAGGGCGCGGAAGCGGGGCACCCGAGCCGGCGTCAAGGACGGCCGGCTGAGGCGCCTGAGACAGCGGCCGGGACTTTCTTGGTGACATCCGGATTCATGGTGACGAGGACGACACCACAGGTACATAAACGCGCCAAGAATCCAAACCGCGCCCAGAACCGCGACCCAGATTCAACGAAATACGCTGAAACGGCCTACGAACTCAGACGTCCATGGTGAGGAGCTTCACGACCGCCGGCGTGTCGCTGAGGTCCTCCAGCACGGCGTCCGGCTCCAGGTCCGCCAGCTCCTCGAGCCCGAAGCGACCGGTCGCTACCAGCAAGCAGCGGGCCCCGGCTGCCCGAGCGCACTCCAGATCGCGGGGCGTATCGCCGATCACCCAGGCATCCTCGGGAGCGAGATCGACGCCCCGCCGCGACGACAGGCGCCGCAGGGCAATCGGCACGAGCAGGTTGCGGTCGATGGCGTCGCTGCCGTACGCGCCGACAGTGAGATCGAGCCAGGGGTCCAGGCCGAAGGCCGCCACCTTGACCAGGGCGTTGGGTGCGATGTTTCCGGTGAGCAGGGTGGAAAGGACCCGCGGGTCTGCTGCCAGCTCGGCCAGGACGTCGGCGATTCCCGGGCAGGCCGTACCCCCAGCTCGGAGGTGACCGGTGGCGGCAGCTTCGGCCAGGAGGCGGTGGCTGTGGTCGAGAACCTGCTGGATGACGGTGTCGGTCTCGAGGCCGGATGCGGCGGTGGCGGTCATGAGGGCGAGGGCGGCCGCATCGGCGCCATCGGCGCCACCTGCCCCATCGGGCCCATCGGCTACTCCCGGCGCCCCGGCGAGCTCACCCATCTCGCCCAACCGGGCCATCTCGGCGAGGTACTCGCGGACAATCTGGGGGTCCGTCTTGCCGCTCATGCGCGGTCGACCGGTCGGTCGCCGGCCCAGCACCGTTTCGAGGGCGACATCGAAAACGGCCGCGCCCAGCTCACCGGCCTTGAGCAGGGTGCCGTCGACATCCCAAAGGAGCAGGCGGCGGATCATGTCAGTCACGGTACCGGCGGGCCACGAGGCAGCCGGAGTCGGAGTCGGACCCGGCGCCGTCGGGTTCAGGCGGGCCGCGACGCCGGCGTCCCCGGAGTCGGGATCAACCGCCGACTCCAGCGAGATCAGCGGACGAGCTCGGCGGTGGGTCGGTCGTTGATCGGACCGGTGGCGTAGCGCAGAGGGCGGGCGTCGCGGCCCCGGTGGCACGCCAGGATCTCGGCTGCGATCGACAGGGCGACCTCGGGGGCCCGTCGTCCACCAAGATCCAGACCGATAGGTCGGTGGATGCGATCGATTTCGTCGGGATCGACCCCGGCCGCGGCCAGACGTTCCAGCCGTCGAGACTGGGTGGCCCGGGATCCGAGGGCGCCCACGTAGGGCACGCCGCGACCCAGGGCCGTGATCAACGCCGGCGTGTCGATGTGCGGATTATGGCTGAGCACGATGAAGGCCGCAGTCGCCCCCGCCCAGTCGAGAAGCTCGCCAACCTCGGCGGTGTTGGTGGCCCGGCAGTCCCAACCAAGGAGCGCCCCCTGGGTCTCAATGGCCGCCACCAGATCGCCGGCTCCTACCACCACCAGCCGCGGCGACGAAACCCAGGCTTCGATCAGAACCACACCGGCTTCGTCCTCTACCCGCCGGGTTGCGGTCATCCCGGCCTGCAGCACAGCCCGGGCTTCGGGCACCAGGGCGTCGGTCCCGGCTCCAAGGTCGCCCCAGGTGTGGCCGTCGCGATCAACCACCATGGCGGCCGGTCCGGCGCCGGTTCCCTCGATGCGGGTCAACAGAGCGGCAGGGGCCCGCTCGGCGAGCAGGTCCCATAGGTGGGGGGCACGCTGGCGATGGGCTGAAGGAGCACCTCGGCCTGCCCGCCGCAAGAAAGCCCGATCTCCGCCACGTCTTTATCGTGGATGGAAATCGTCACCGTCTCCAGACCCGGGGTCGGGCCCGACAGCATGGTCTCGGCGACGGCACGCAGGCGGGCCGAGCCCGGCCGCCCCAGGATGTCGCCGTACTGGGTCCCGGTCTCGTCGATGGCCACCAGGCCGTCGCCCGGCAGGGTCGAGAACCCTTTGACGTCGATCACCCGGCCAACGACGGCCGCCTCTCCGTTCTGGATCCCTTTGCGGACTCCGTCCACCACGTCCTGCACGACGCACCACCTCCTACGAGGAGGCTAGGCCGGAATGGGGCGGTAATTTTTCCACATGGCCGGAACGAGGGCCCTGATCGTGGTGGACGTGCAGCGCGACTTCTGTGAAGGGGGCAGCCTGGCCGTTGCCGGCGGGGCGTCGGTCGCGGCCCGGATCAGCGCCGCGCTCGCCGGCGAGGATGGGCGGCCCTACGACCTGGTCGTCGCCACCCGGGATTGGCATGTCGACCCCGGCCGGCACTTCGCCCCTCCGGGAACCGAACCGGACTACCAGGACAGCTGGCCCCGGCATTGCGTGGCCGGCACGCCGGGGGCCGAATGGCATCCCGACCTCCGGCTCCCGACCGGCGTGGTGGTGGTATCGAAAGGGGAGGATCGGGCCGCCTACAGCGGATTCGAGGGCCAGGACGAGACAGGAATGCCGCTCGCCAGCCGGCTCCGCACCGCCGGTGTCACCGCTGTCGACGTGGTCGGCATCGCCACCAGTTACTGCGTTCGGGCTACCGCGCTGGATGCGGCCCGGGAGGGCTTCGCGACCCGGGTGCTCACCGACCTCGTCGCCGACGTCAATGGCGCCGCCACCCCCGCCACCTTTCGCGAACTGGGTGCTGCAGGGGTGGAACTGGACGCGACCGCCTACCGTTAACAGCCATGAGGGTCAACTCCAGCGCCATCGTGCTGATGATCGCGGTGTTCCTCGCCAGCTCGGTCGAGATGGTCGAGGCCCTCACCATCGTGGTGGCGGCGGGGGTGAGCCGGGGCTGGCGATCGGCGTTCGAGGGTGCGGCGGCCGCCATCGCAGTGCTGGCGGTGCTGGTGGCGGCGTTGGGCCCGGCCCTCGTGCACTGGGTGCCGATCAACTCGTTGCGCATCGTGGTCGGAGCCATCCTCTTGATCTTCGGCCTCCAGTGGTTGCGCAAGGCAGTGTTGCGAGCCACCGGGTACAAGGCCAAGCACGATGAGGACGCCATTTTTGCCCGGGAGATTGAGCAGCTGCACGCGGCCGGACCGCGCCGTTCGGGCCGGGATCCGGAGGGGTTCACGGTGGCGTTCAAGGGCGTCTTCCTCGAGGGGCTGGAGGTGGCGATCATCGTGTTGACACTGGGAAGCACCAACCACGACGTGGGCCTGGCCGCCCTGGCTGCCCTGGCCGCGGCAGTGGTCGTCAGCATCGTCGGGATCGTGGTGGCCCGGCAGCTGTCGGGCGTTCCCGAGAACGCCATCAAGATGACCGTCGGTCTCATGCTCGTCAGCTTCGGCACTTTCTGGACCGGCGAGGGCATCGGGGTCCACTGGCCGGGCGGCAATGCCGCCCTCCCGGTCCTGGTGGGGGTCTACGCGGCGTCCACCTTCATCCTGGTGCGGACCATGAACACCCAACAGGCCCACCAGGGCCGGCAGACGCCAGAGGTACGAGAGGCAGGAGATGCCCAGCTGGCCTGACGGTGCCGGCCGAGCGCCGGCCCAGGAGCCAACACCGGGACCAGCCGACGGCACAGCAGCAACGCCCGCCCAGGAGCCGATAGCCGCGCCGACGACGGTGCCGGCCCAGAGGACGACGGGGGGGCCAGGACCGACCACGGTGCCAGGACCGACCACGGTGCCGGCCCAGGGGACGACCGCGGTGCCAGGACCGACCACGGTGCCGGTCCAGGGGACGACCGCGGTGCCAGGACCGACCACGGTGCCAGGACCGACCACGGTGCCAGGACCGACCACGGTGCCAGAGCCCACAGCCGGGCCCGGCCCCGTCGCCGCCCCGGCGTCCCCTTCCCCTTCCCCTTCCCTTACCACACCCCGCCCCGCCGGCCGGGGGTCGGCGCCCGTGCGGGGGCTGCGCGCCTTTGGCCGGTTCTGGTGGAACTTTCTGGTGGGTGACACCCCAGAGCTGTTCGTCGCCACCATTGCCATCGTCGCCATCACCGCCGCCCTGGCCAAGAACGTCTCGACCGAGGCTGCCTGGGCGACGATGCCGGTACTGGTGATCGTCGTCCTGGTGCTCTCCGTGTTGCGGGGTCGCCGGACCCACTAAACGCCGGGCCGAATTGAGCGGTAATCGCGGCCGGGGTCGGACCCCGCCGTCGGCGTGCATTGGCGGCCAGCAGGGGGGTCATGGCTAAACTCCCCCGGCGGCAAGGAGGAGTTATGCACGCTCAAGAGTCGGACGCTCCTGGTCGCCGGCGGTGGTGGGTTATAGCAGGAGCGGCGGCGATCGCATTGGTGGTTGGTGGGGTGATCGGGGGTCTGATCGCGGCAGACACTGCATCGTCCACCTCGAACGCCAATGTCTGCCCGGCGACCTCAGTTGCCAACTCCACCTTGCCATCGGTGGTAACCATTTCCGCCCGAAACGGCACGACCGGCGGAACCGGCTCGGGTGAGGTCATCCGCAGCGACGGCTACATCCTGACCAACAATCACGTTATTTCCGTTGCCGTCAACGGCGGAACGGTGGAAGTGCTGTTCAGCGATGGCAGCAGTGCCCCCGCCACCATCGTCGGCCGGGATCCGCAAGCCGACGTGGCGGTGATCAAAGTTAACCAGACCAATCTGCCGGTCATCCCGTTCGGGACGTCGAGCAGCGTAAAGGTGGGCGAGCCGGTGGTGGTACTGGGTGCGCCGCTGGGCCTGTCGAGCACGGTGACCAGCGGCATCGTGAGCGCCCTGGACCGCACCATCGAGGTGCCGGGTGACAACGGCCAGTCGGCATTGCTGGTTTCAGCCGTGCAGACCGATGCCGCGATCAACCCCGGCAATAGCGGCGGGGCGATGACCAACTGCTCCGGCCAGCTAATTGGTGTGCCCTCGGCCGGGGCCACCGTCCCGAATCCGGAGGGCGGGTCCAGCGCCGGCAGCGTTGGCCTTGGGTTCGCCATCCCGGTGGATCTGGCGAAGGCCATCTCGGACGAGATCATCGCCAAGAACGGTGATGTCACCCACGCCTTCTTCGGGATCCAGGTGGTGGCCATCCCGCCGGCGGCGGCGCAGCGAGCCGGCACCAGCGAAGGCCTGTATGTGGCCGGAGTGGTCCCCGGCGGTCCGGCTGCTAACGCCGGTCTGCAAGAGGGCGACATCATCACCGCGATCAACGGGCAGCCGGCGACCGATCCGAATCAACTGCAAGCGATCACGATTACCCAGAGGGCCGGCAGCTCCGTTGACATTGAGTACGTCACCCCGACCGGCCAGAAGATGTCGACGAAAGTGACCCTGGGTGCTCAGCCGACGCAGTCGCAGTCGAGTCAGCCGACGCCCTCGACGGTTCCCTGAGAATCCGGTGAACCGGCCGCTTGGGCGAAGTCAGTTGGACCTGAGAGAACGAACAGGTCGGAGGCCGCGAGAGAGCGAGAGATCATGGCGGGGCGGCGGGTGACGCCGACCCTGGCCCGGGCACCGATGCCGTGAGCCGGGTTATCCGGATCGGGGCCGGGGCAGCCTGGTGGGGCGACCGGATCGAGCCAGCCGGTTGGAACGCGGCCCGGGGCGACCTCGACTACCTGTGCTTCGAGACAATGGCCGAGGCAACGGTATCGGCGGCGCAGGTCCGCAAACGGCGCGACCCCTCGTTCCCCGGCTACGACACCCACCTCGACGCCCGCATGGAAGCGGTCCTGCCAGCCTGTCTCGAACGGGGCACGCGCCTCGTCACCAACCAGGGCTGGATCAACCCGGTCGGGGCTGCGGAACGGGTCGCTCAGCATCTCCGCAAGCTGGGCGCCACCGGACGGCGAGTGGCGGCGGTGGAAGGCAGCGTGGTGACCGACCGCATCGCCACCCTCGCCAACCGCGTGCTCGAAACTGGTCAGCCCGTAGGCGACCTTCTCGGCCAGCTGATCTCGGCCGAGGTGTATCTGGGCGCCGGCCCGATCGTCGCGGCGTTGACAGACGGCGCCGACGTGGTGGTGACGGGCCGGGTGGCCGACCCCTCCATTTTCCTGGCGCCCATGATTTACGAACACCACTGGTCACTGGACGACGTCGGCCTGATGGGACAAGGGACCGGGGTCGGGCATCTCATGGAATGCGGTGCCCAGGTCACCGGTGGGTACTTCGTGGATCCAGGGTTAAAGGATGTGCCGGAGGTGTGGAACCTGGCTTTTCCCATCGCTGAGGTTGAGGCCGACGGGACCGCGGTCATCACCAAAATCGCCGATACCGGTGGGAGCGTTGACCTGCGTACGGTAAAAGAGCAACTCCTGTACGAGGTCCACGACCCGGCGAATTACCTCACCCCGGATGTGGTGGTGGATTTCACCACCACCCGCCTGGAGCAACTGGCACCGAACCGGGTGCGGGTAGCCGGTATCGGCGGTAAACCGAAGACTCCAACCCTGAAGGCGACGATCGTGGTCGCGGAGGGGTACGCGGGAGAGGACATGTTCTTTTACGCCGGCCCCGGGGCCCTGCGCCGGGCCGAACTGGCGAAAGAAGTACTGCTCCGCCGTTTCGAGCTGGTTGGCCTGGTGGCAGACGAGGTACGGATCGACTTTCTGGGCGTCAACGTGGTGCACGGCCCGGTGTCCCGGCCGACCGGGGAGCCCTACGAGGTGGGGGTTCGGGTGGCAGCGCGATGTCCCACCCGTAGCGAAGCCGAAAAGGTCGGGCGCGAGGTGGACGCCATGGCCGTGTCGGGGCTGGGAATGACCGGCAAGCGGGTGCCGTTCCAGGATCGGGTGCGCGAGATTGTGGGGATCTGGTCAACACTGGTGGATCGCAACGCCATCAACGCCACCATCACGGTGGTGCAGAGCTGATGCGAGTGGCGCTTCGGCACATCGCCCACGTGCGTTCTGGTGACAAGGGCGACACCGCCAATGTCGCCGTGATCGCCTACACCGACGACCTCTATCCGCTGCTGGTCGATCAGTTAACCGCGGCCCGCTTTGGCGAGTGGTATGCCGGGCTGGTCAAAGGCCCGGTCGAGCGTTATGAGGTGCCGGCTATCGGGGCGCTCAACTTCGTGGCTCACGGCGCTCTTGGCGGCGGGGTGTCACGTTCGCTGCGCGTGGACAACTATGGGAAGGCGCTGTGTTCGGCCCTGCTCGGGATGGAGCTGGACGTACCGAACCATCTGGTGCCGCAGCTGGTGGGGCTCGGGTCCGGGCCCGGGGTGGGGAACGGCGAGCCCTGATCGGGCCGGGGCCGGCCGGGGCCGGCCGCGGGCCGCCGGCGGGCTGAGTGACAGGGAGTTCCCGGGAGCGCAGCCGACCCTGGCCGGCCGCCCACAGGTGACCATCCCCTCGAACGCTCACATTTGTCCACCGGTCTCGACCTTTGGCCCAAGCTGCCACTCTTGGGCCGGTAGCCACGTAACACGTGGTTTTTGCTCCAAAGGTGAGCGAAGTTACCAAAAGTCGGCTAGCTCACCCGTCGGAGCTCGGCCGACAGATGGCCGGTGAGGGCAACTCCGACGGCTGCCATGCGCAGGGCGTAGCGAAGGACGTCGGGGCCGACAATCAGGTCGCGCTCGATGGCCGTGACCTCCTTGGCCGTCCCCGTGCCGGCAACAACGGTCGACCGCAGCCGAATGGTGTCGCCATCGAGCGGACCTTCGGCGACCTCGACGATTCCCGTGGGGTGGGCCACGACCGCCTCGACCCGGCCCGGCCCAGCCACCCGCCAGTAGCCGACCTCGCTGTGAAGCGGCTGGCCGGTGCCGGCATGGGTCGTGCGCTGGTTGTAGACCAGGAATGGCTTGCCGACGTGGGAAAAGCTAACCGTCTCCTGGTAGTCGAAGGCGTCGATAGTCGGGTACTCGCCGTGGCCTGCACCGGACCAGGTTCCGAGCAGAACGGCCAGCGGTTCTACCGCGGGATGGAGCGCAGGAGCAGGGGCGGGCGCGGTCACCTCCCGATCCTCGCACTCCTGCGGGGATGGCGTGCGACCCCAGCCTCATGCCGGCCCGATGGCGACGGGAGTTACCGTCACTACCCGGTGAGAGACTGAGCGGGCCATGCCAGAAGAACCACCGAGCCTGCCTCCCGCAGGCGCCCGCCGCCCCGTCGAGGCCCCATCCAGGCTGCATCCAGCCCGTGGAGGCGGGTCAACCGGCCGATGAGCAGCGCCGACGAGATTGAGGGGCCGTTGACGCCGCCGCCGGAAGCGGGGCCCCTGGCCCTGGTCGGCTCCGGGGAGTACCTGCCCCAGATGGCCGACCTCGAGGCCGGGCTGCTCCGGGGCCGGCCGGCCCGCTACGTTCAGCTGGCCACCGCCGCGGCCCCGGACGGCCCGGACGTGGTGGCCCGCTGGCATCGCCTGGGGGCAGATCAGGCCGACCGGCTCGGCGTGGAGCCGGTCATCGTGGCAGTCAATGATCGGGCCGACGCCGAGAGCCCGGAGCTAGCCGCCCTCGTCGCCGGCGCCGGCCTCGTCTATCTATCTGGCGGCCACCCCGGCTACCTGGCCGACACCCTCCGCGACAGCGTGGTATGGACCGCCATCCTGGCCGCCTGGAAGGCCGGCGCCGCCCTGGCGGGTTGCAGCGCGGGTGCCATGGCGCTGTCGTCGTGGGTCCCATCATTGCGACACCCGGGCGGCGCCGGGACCGCCGGACTGGGTCTGCTGCCGCACCTGCGGGTCATCCCTCATTTCGACGCCTTCGCAGCCCGGGTCCCGGACCTGATCAGCCGGGCGGTGCTGCCGTATGACCCCGCGGTCGCGGTGATCGGGGTGGATGAGGAAACCGCTCTGGTAGGTGGTCCCCGCCTGTGGACGGTGCACGGCCGCGGTTCAGCGTGGAGGCTCACCCCCGACGGCCGCGAGCACCTTCCGGGCGGCTCGACCCTTGCCACGCCGTGATGGCAGAAGAGAGACAAGCGACAGTTCGCCGGCTACCCGCCCGGTGCCAGATTCTGGAAGTCCATGTTCAGGATGGCCGTCAGCTCAGGGGTGGTGAGGGCCCCGTCGTGTCGGGCCAGGATGGTCCCTCCGGGGGCAATGACGAAAGTCACCGGCAGGGCGTCGACCCGGTACCGGGCGGCGACGGTGCCGTCCGCGTCGGCCAGCAACGGATAACGAGCGCCGACCTTCCGGGCGAACGAGGCGGCGGCGGAGCGCGGATCGGCGACGTCGACACCCACCACGTTGATCTTGGTGCCATAGCTGGACTGCACCTGCTGGAGGGCAGGCATCTCCTGCACACAGATGGCACAGGTGCTGGCCCAGAAGTTGAGGACCAGAGGGACGTGGTCCAGCTGGGTCAGCGCACTGGCGGCCGGGCTCGCGCCGGCTCGCCCCTGGCCCGTGCCCTGGCCCTGGCTCTGGCCTCCGAGGGTGTTGAGCGCGAACGCCGGCGCCCCGTCGCCGATCGTCGCCCCATGGGTCGACGCCGCGTTGATGGCGGTGCCACCCACCTGTACCTGCTCGGAGCCGGGGAGGAGGTCGTTGGCCATCTGGGCCATGGCGTGGGCGAAGTACGACGTGGACAGCGAACCCTGAGCGAAGTAGCCGACGGCCCGGCTACGTCCGGACGGATCGATGAACTCGAGCAGGGCATCGTGGACGACCGTTCGGGTCTTCGGATCCGTCTGGACTGTCACGTGGTAGTCACGCCAGGTCTGCGCCAGCTGCGCCGGGGTCCCGGTGACGTAGGCCCAGTTCGGCAGAGATTCCAGATCGTTTTGCACCGACCAGGCTTTCACCGCCGCCGGAGAGGGGTAGTACGGGTTGGCGTTGACGGATACGAACTCGACGTCCTTGGCGGCCGAGCCCAGGTCGCGGTCGGCTGCGACCACATCCTGGGCAAACAGGGCGCACAGGTCAGTGCACTGATCATCGTTGAGGGACCAGATCACGGTCTTGCCCCGGAACTGTTGCAACGAGGTGGGCGACCCTTGCTGATCCAGGAGGTCGAAGTTGGGCGCCAGCGGGGCTTGATTCGGCGAGATCACGTCCAGATCGAGCAGGGACGCGCTCGCCGAGTCGACCCCCGGTGCCACCTGGGCGCCGCTCGAGGACGGGGACGAATGCCGACCGCTGATCAGGATGAGGCCCACTGCGGCGGCCAGCAGGATGCCCGCCCCGAGGGCGATCAGCCGCCGCCGGCGGGGCCTGCCCGTATCGGACGAACCCGACGGGCCGCCCGGGAGCGGATACTCCGAAGCTGGTGCCGAAGGCGCGTCCAGGTGACCCGGCGGCTCGTTCACCGGGACCCTCCGCTCGGCAGCGGCACTCCCGACTCGGCGGGCAACAACTGGCGATCACGCCCCTCAGCACCCGCCGGTTCGGAAGGGGGACAGCTCGCAGCACCCTCCTGGCCCGCTCGGTGCACCGGTGATGACGACGGGTCGGATCGACGAGCAGAAGACCGGCCCGGAACTATCAGGGCCGGAGCCATGATGGCGCCGACGAGGACCGAACCGAGCAGCGCCGCGACCGCCCAGGTGTGAGCTGAGATGAGCGACGAAATCGAGTGCTGCGCCCCCGTGACCAGCCCCTCGACCGGCAAGATGGCCGTGGGCGCCACGATGTCCGCCAGCCACGTCGCCGTGACGTACAGCCCCACCGCGACCAGGATGCCGCCCCCGAGGACCGGCACCACCCGGGAGAACGGCCGCAGGGGACGACCGGCAGCCGGTCCGATAACGGCCACCGCCAGAGCCAGGGTGCTCAGCACCGTCCCCATGCCGAGGGCGTACGACACCAGGGCCGCCACCCCCCGGGCCGGGTCAGATTGGGCCAGGGCGGTGGCAACTCCACTTACGAACAGAGGCAGGGAACACCCGATGGAGGCCACCCCGTACGAAGCGCCGAACGCCCCCAGGGCGGCGGGGCGGCGCAACCCGAGCCCCGGGCGCAGAACGGGCACGCGAAGCCGGATGGGCCGGTTGAGGACCCAGGTGATCCCGACGACGACCATCACGACCCCGGCCGCCACCATGGCGTACCGGGCCGCGCCGACCGCGTGATCCGTCAGGGATGACCAGCCCGCCTCGACCGCCAGACCGAACGCTCCGAACAGCACCACGAAACCGAGGGTGGCAAAGGCACCGGCGCTGATGGCCCGCCCCGTCCGGGCCACCACTGACCGGCGGGGAGACTGCTCGACGAAAAATTCCAGGTAGGCAGGTAGCAGCGGGAACCCGCACGGGTTGACCGCCGCCAACAGCCCGAGGGTGAAGGGGTAGAACAGCCAGGACGAAGTGATGATCGTGGAGAGCGTAACGAGGCGGCCCGGGATCCGCTAGGCAGCGACCGGACGCCCCCAGCAAGCCAGCCGGGCCGGTCGGACCCGGCTGTTGGGGAAAAATAACAGCCATTCCCTGGATCTCCCCTTGACATTCTGGTTACCGTCGTTGCGGGCAAAGCGAGGCCGACTCATGGCAGCACAGCTCCCGACCGTGCTGTTCACCGACCGCGAGGGGTCGAGCGCGCCCCACCCGGGCCTCGGCGGGGAAAGCAGAGGCCGGCTGGCTACCCCGGGTGAGGCGGGCCCGGGCCAGTCATGACTTCCGGGATCGACTGGCGCGACGCCCAGAGTCGCCGGCCGGAGCCGGGGCATCCGGCCCGGCCGTTGATCGGGCGGGGTCCTCAGCTCCAGCGTCTCGAAGTCGAGCTGAACGACGCCAGCGCCGATCATCTCCGGGTGGTCCTCGTGCTCGGCGAGGCCGGTGTGGGCAAGACCCGGTTGGCCGCAGAGTTTGTGGCGCGGCACCACGATGATGCGATCGCCCTCTCGGCGCGCGCCTACCCCCTCGGTGCCACCGCCTCGCTCGGACTGTGGGTGGAGGCCCTGGAGCGAAGCCTGCGATCTTTTACCCCCGAGCAAGTCCGCGAGCTGTGCGGCGGTCACGTGGAAGCGCTGGCCGCGCTGCTCCCTTCGGTGCGGGCCGTCGCGGCCGACAGCGATGCCCGGCCCAGCGCTCCCGAACCGTCACGAATCCGGCTGCTGGTCGCCCTGGCCAGCCTGCTCGAGCGGCTGTCACGCCGATCGACCGTGATCGTGACCCTCGATGACGTTCACCTGGGGGACGGGTCGTCGTGGGAGGCCATCAACTACCTGACCCGGAACCTCATCGATGCGCGCCTGCTGGTGCTGCTCATTGCCCGTCCAAACGACCTGGCCGAGCAGACCGTGGGCAGCGAGGTGGTTCAGTCCCTGGAGCAGGAGGGCCTGCTCGCCCGGATGACGGTGGACCCCCTGTCACGCCACGAGGTCGGCGAGGTGGCGGCCGAGGTGGCCCAAAGGCCGGTGTCGGACACGCTGGTCGACTGGTTGGCCGAGCGATCCGAGGGCAGCCCCCTTTTCGTGACCGGACTGATGCGGGCCTTGCTGGAGGAGGGCGCCGACCTCGAGCATCCGTCACTGCAGACCCTGCCCGAGGACCTGGCCGCCCGGGTCGAGACCCGGCTGCGCAATCTCGACACCTCGGCCCGGGCCGTGATCGAGCTGCTGGCCGTGATCGGGCACCGGGTTGAGCTACGCGATCTGCTCTGGTTGACCGGCCGCTCGCTGGACGATCTGGGCGCCATCCTGGAGCGGCTGCAACGCGTCCGCCTCGCCACCGAGATGGAGTCGGGTCGGGAGCTCGTGTACGAGATCGCCCACCCGTTGATTCAAGAAGCCATCTACCGCCAGATCGGGGGCGCTCGCCGCCGGGCTCTGCACCGCCATGCCGCCCGCGTCCTGGTCGAGGGCGGCCGGTACGGCGCCGCGGCCAGCCACGTGGTGCAGGCCGCCGACCCCGGCGACGACGAAGCTGTCGAGACCCTGCAGGAGGCGCTGCGGCGGGCCGAGGCCGGGGAACACCATCAGGAGGCCCTGGCGCTACTCGACGCCCTGCTCACCATGCTGCCCGCCGGCGATCGGCGCTGGCTGCAGGTGCTCGACGCCATGCCACTGACCCCGGACTGGGTTGTCGACCACCGCGCCGATGCCAACGCCGACGTGGGCGTGCGAGCCATGCGTCGGGCCGACCAGGTGCTGGAACGATCCTCGGACACCGCTCATCGGGCCGCGGTGAAGTTCAGCCTCGGAAGCCTGCTGGCCTGGGGTCTCTGCGAGGTGGCGCCGGGCCGGGAGCTGGTCACCCGGGCCCGGGAACTCTTTGCCGAGGCCGGGGATGAGCGCTCCGTGCTCGTGGCGACCAACGAGCTGGGCTACCACGCCGCGCTGGCCGACGACGGCCCCAGCCACGAGCGGTTGGCACGTGAGGTGCTGGCTGCGGCCGAGGCTCGTCAGGACCCGGTGCTGCAACTCCACGCCCTCTGCTCGCTGGCCTGGGCGCTCTACCTCTCCGGCCGAGCCGAAGCATCACTGCCCGTCATCGAGCAGGGCATCGAGGTGTCCCGGCAGGCGGACAAGACCTATCGCCTGTGCTACCTGCTCGGCATGCGAGCTTCCGTGGAGCACCTCCTGGGCCGGCCCGACACGATGGCCGACCTGGAGGCCGCCAGGGAAACGCACCCCGCCTACCGCGACACCCTGTTGCTCGACTTCACGGCCCAGATGGCCTGGCAAGCCGGGGACCTCCCCGCCGCAGTCGCGGCGTACCGCGATCAAGCGGCCTGGGACGGTGGCGTGAGCAGCCGCCGGGCGTTCGGCGCCGCCATCGCCGTCCTCGCCCTGGCCGAACTTGGCCGTCACCGGGAGGCGGCCGCCATCCAGCGCGCCGCCCAGGCCACCTTTCACGGCCGCGACTACTGGATGCTGAGCCGGCTGATCGACTGGTCCGGAGCCATGTCGATCGGTCTGGCCAGCGATCAGCCGGGAGGGCTGGACGAGCTCGCCGGCGCAGCCCGGGACACGATCGATCATGACTACTGGTCATGGGGGCGATGGATGATCGTCGACCTGGCCGAAGCGGCGGCCATCGCGAACGACCCGCCCGGCGCCAGGCAGGCGGCCGAACTCCTCGACCGCGATCCCTGTCCCCCATCCGGGCTGTCGTACCGGGGCGCTCGGGCCTTCGTGTTCGGCGCAACAGCGCTGGTGGGCGGCCGGGTGCAGGATGCGATCGGGTTGCTCGAGGAGGCCGCCACCGCCTTCGGGTCGGCGGGGTGGTTTCTTCACCGGGGCCGAGCCCTGGCCCTCATGGGGACGGCCCTCGTCCGTCAGGACCGCACGGAAGCGCTGCAGGCCCTGGAAATGGCGGCGGAACAGTTCACCGCGTGCGGCGCGGTGGTGCGCCTGGAGCGTACGTCGGCGGTGTTGGCCAGCCTGGGCGCCAGGGGCCGCCGCAAACGGGCCGACCTGGTGGGTCCGGGCTCGCTGACCGCCCGGGAGCGGGAGGTTGCGGCCCTGGCGGTCCAGGGGCACTCGGCCCGAGAGATCGCCGAACGCCTCTACATCGGGCCCCGGACCGTCGAGACGCACCTGGCCAACGTCTACGCCAAGTTGGGCGTGGCGTCCAGAGTCGAACTGGTGCGCCGCGGTGCCGAGTTCGGTATCTGACGGTACGGACGTCGGTATCTCGTCGTTATCTAACGGACGTCGGTATCTGACCGTACGGGCGATCGTCACACTCCGTAATTGATTTCCGTACCTGCCCGGAGGTTGGCGCGGATGACTCTCAGTACGGTCAACGACAGAAAAGGAGGGTGCCTACCATGACTGTGCTCACCGAAACCATTCTCGATCAGTGCGCGGCGAGGACCGCCGGCTACGACCGGGAGAACTGTTTTTTCACCGAGGATTTTGAGGAACTGCGGCAGGCCGGTTATCTGCTGATGGCTGTTCCGGCCGAGCTGGGTGGGTTGGGGATGAGCCTGGCCGAGGTTTGCCAGGAAGAGCGCCGGCTGGCCCATCGCTCCCCGGCGACGGCCCTGGCCCTCAACATGCACGTGTACTGGACGGGACTGGCGGCCGACCTCTGGCGGGCCGGCGACAAATCCCTGGCCTGGCTGCTCGAGGAAGCCGTCGCCGGCGAGGTGTTCGCGGCAGGTCACGGCGAAGCCGGCAATGACCTCCCCCTGCTGCTCTCCACGGCGCAAGCTGTCCCGACCGAGGGTGGCTACCGGATCCACGCCCACAAGATCTTCGGTTCGCTCACCCCGGTGTGGACCCGGCTCGGCCTGCACGCCATGGACACCAGCGATCCGGCGAACCCCCTGGTGGTCCACGCCTTCCTGCCCCGCGAGGCCAGCGACTACCACATCGTCGAAACCTGGGACACCCTCGGCATGCGAGCCACTCGCAGCGACGACACGGTGCTCGAGGGCGCCTTTATCCCCGACGCCTACGTGGCCCGGGTGGTGCCTGCCGGTTTGGCGGGCGTGGACGCCTTCGTGCTGGGCATATTCGCCTGGGCCGAGTGCACCTTTTCCAGCATCTACCTCGGCCTGGCCGAGCGGGCCCTCGAGCTGGCGGTGGCGGGCGTCAGGAAGAAGACGTCGATGGCCCTCGGAGGCCGGCCCCTGGCCTATCATCCCCTGATCCAGCACTCGATCGCGGAGATGGCCATCGAGCTGGAAAACGTGACCGCCCACGTCGAACGGACCGCTGCCGACTGGTCGAACCAGGTGGACTACGGGATGGCCTGGCCCACCAAACTGTTCGCCACCAAGTACAAGGCCGTGGAGGGGGCGAAGCGGGTGGTTGACCTGGCGATGGACGTGTCCGGAGGCACGGGCATGTTCAAGGCGAACGAGCTGGAGCGGATCTACCGTGATGTCCGCTGCGGGGGCTTCCACCCGGCCAACAGCGCCCTGGTCCACGAGGTCGTCGGCAAGTCGGCGCTGGGCGTCCTCGGCGAGGACCCTCGCTGGGGGTGAGCCTGAGCACCTGACGGGGGGGCGGGTGGGCGGCGGGCGGCGGGCGGCGGGCGGTCCGCCCGGGCCGGCGGACCACCTTCCAGCCGCCCCCTGCCACGGATCCTTTCGGGAAAAAGGTTGGGGGGTCCACCAGGACCCCACCGCCTTTCCTCGCCCCGGAGTAGCAGCCAGGCCCACACCAACTCTGTTGCACCAGCCCCTCTAACCGGGCACCTTTTGCAACAGGAAATACCGAAAGGGCACGATTTGCAACAGGAAAGGTGGCGGCGGGGAGCCCGGGCGGACGGAGATGGCCCGGGCGGGCGGCGGCAAGGCCCGGGCGGCCGGAGATGGCCCCGTGGCGGTGAAGCCGGCCCGGGCGGACGGGCCGGCCCGGGCGGGCGGCGGCGGGCCCGGGCGGACCGCCGCCGGCTGTGCCCTCGACGCGGCTGGCACCGGCGGTAGCCTCAGGGCTTCGAAGGGAGCCAGCCTCGATGGTGAGCGCGATTCGCCGGACCAACACCGCCTGGCGGCGCCTGATCGCCGGCACGGCCCTGGTGGCAGTTGTCGCCGGGTGCGGCTCATCGGCCAAGCACGCCGCACCACCCCCGAGCACGACGGTGGCGCCCCGACCCCCGACACCAACCACGTTGCCCGGGATCCAGACCAGCGGGGTGCGCACCGTGCTCAGCCCCCTCGGCCTCAACGTGCGGGCTCGGGCGAGCACGTCCGCCCGGGTTGTCGGCACGGCCGGATGGGGCACCGTGCTCACGGTGCTGGGGCATACCAGCACAGGCGGAGAATGGCTCGAGGTCAGGGGAGCCACCCGCACCGGGTGGATCGATGGCAACCCCACGCTCAGCGCCCCGGGCGAGTTTTCGACCTACTCATCGAGCGTGCATCTCTTCTCGGCGCTCTATCCGCCGACCTGGACCCACAAGGAATCACCGCCGGCCAGCGTGATCTTCAGCTCCCCGACTGGCACGGACACCATCGTCGCCACCACCGCGGCCACCGCGGCCAGGCTGCCGCAGGGCCGGGCCGGCTACGGCGAGAGCAGTACCAGGACGGTCCTGGTGTGCGGGGTGACCGGTGATCTCGTCACCTATACCCGGGCTGCCCCCACCCCGAGTCCGACAACCGTCCGGGGCACCCCGACCACCGACCCGTACCTGCTGCAGGTCCGGCTCACCCTCGATCCCCACCACGCCCTCGGCTTCGATGGCAACCTGAGCGACCTGGGGGTGCCCCTGCTGGAGTTCACCAACTTCCTCGACTCGGTGTCGTTCCCCACCCCGCAATGCATCGGTTGACCGGTCCTCCAGTCCGCCGGGCCGGCCCACACGCCCGGCCGGCCTCCCGGTGCCTACTCCCGGGAGCTCACTGTCCGGTGAAGCGGGCCGGCCGCTTCGCCGCGAACGTGGCCTGTCCTTCCCGGTAGTCCTCCGACCGGAAACAGGCTTCGATCAGGTTCGCCAGTCGCGTCATGTCGCGCCGGTCAGGTGCCAAACGGGTCTGGCTGATGGCCACCTTGCAGGCGGTCACCGTCAGGGGGGCGTTCTGCGCAATGGTGGTGGCCAGCTGCATGACAGCCGGCCGGAGTTCGTCCCTGTCGACCACGTGATTGACGAGCCCGATCCGCAACGCCTCTTCTGCGCTCAAACGCCGACCCGAGAAAAGAATCTCGGCAGCCCAGGCCGGGCCCACCAGGGTGGCGAGAGATTCCACTCCCTCGAACGCGTAGCCCAACCCGAGGCGGGCGGCGGGAACGGCAAACTGACTGTCCTCGCTGGCGATTCTGATATCGGCCTGCAACGCGGTCAGCAAGCCGCCGCCGATACAAAAGCCCCGGATCATGGCCAGGATCGGCTTCTCAAGCGCCAGCCAGGCGGCCGCGATCTCGGCCGCCACCCGGTCGAATTCGGCCCGGGCCTCCGGCGAGGTGCGGAGATCGCCGAACTCCGAGATGTCGGCGCCCGACACAAATGCCTTCTCACCGGCCCCGGTCACGACGACCACGCGCACGACCGGATCAGCCTGGAGCGCCCGCAGCGTCGGCGGCAGGGCGGTGCGGATGGCCTGCGACATGGCATTGTGCTTCTCGGGCTGATTGAACGTCAGCAGCGCGATGCCATCCTCCACGTCGACCAGGAGCTTCTCGGTGCCGGTATCCAGAACGCTCATCGCCGGCTTGATCCTGCCGCTGACCCCCGCGCCGTCAGTCGGTGAGCCGGCGGTCCCGGCGCTGACAGCCGCACACCGGCCACCCTACCAAGGCCCGTTAGGGCCATCTCGATGGATGGCAGATCGATGGCTCGAACGATGGCTCGATCGATGGCAGGCTGATCCCCATGACCGTTCCCGACTCGCGCCCGCAGGCTGGGACCGGGCGGCGCCCGCCCCCGCCGTTCCGACGCGTCACCGTCCGGCGGACCGAGCGCCTGGGTCCCTGCCTGGGCCGGGTCACCCTGGCCGGACCGGAGCTGGAAGGGCTCATCGTGGAGCAGCCGGCGGCGAGCGTGCGCGTCCTGCTTCCCCCCGTCCATGACGGCGAACTGGTGGTGCCGGATTGGACCGGCAACGAGTTTCTCCTCCCCGACGGCCAGCGACCCATCATCCGGACCCTGACGCCGCGACGGGTCGATCCAGAGGACCAGGAGCTGGATGTGGACGTCGTCATCCACCAGGCCGGGGCGGCGTCGGAGTGGGCCAAGGCAGCCCAGCCCGGCGACGCGGCAGCCGTGTCGGGGCCAGCGTGTGGCTACACCATTGACCACGACGCCCCCGCCTTTTACCTGGCCGGCGACGAGACTGCCATCCCCGCCATCAGTCAGCTGCTCGAGCAACTGCCGGCCGGCCGGGCCGTGCAGGCCGTGATCGAGATCGCCGCTCCCTCGGCCGGGCTACCCCTGGCGGGAGGCCCGGCTGCCACCGTGTCGTGGCTGGACCGCCCGGCCGGGGCCCGCCCCGGTGACGCCCTGGTGGCCGCGGTGGCCGGCGCCGAGCTCAGCCCGGACACCCGGATCTGGGTGGCAGGAGAAGCGGCAGCCGTACAGCGCATTCGCCGGCTGCTGTTCGAGGAACGGGCTCTGCCCCGGACCGCGGCCACCGTGCGCGGCTACTGGAAGCATGGCCGGGGTGCCAGCGATAACGATTGATGCCGTCGGCGTCGAAAACTAAAAGCTTTTGACGAGCGAGGGCACCTCGGCCAGGCTGCGCAGCATGTCGTTGAGATGGGTGCAGGCGTGCACCTCGGTCAGCGTCTGCTGGACACTGACGCGGAAGGTGGTTACCGGCGTGCCCTGCAACGCTTCCGGGTAGGGGGCTGCCAGCTGGCACTCCGGGAATGGCAGCACCCGGGGTGTGGCCACGATCGACAACAGCGTGAAATCCTGCGGGTTGATGTCGGCGGAAATCGTGTACTCGTGCAACGCCAGCTGAGTCCCGTCGGGATCCCAGCAGGCATCCCGGAAAAAGGCGTCGACCTTGAGGACACTCCCCTCAGGCCAGACGTCAATGCGGCGGTGCCGGCGCATGCCGACATCCGGATCGGGAGGAAAGGCGTGCCAGGCAAAGGGATCGTCGGGGGCGGTGATATCGCCGGCCGGGCGCACGGCATGCTCGGGGTCCTCCTCGTGAATCCGGTGGGTATCAGCCCAGCCATGAGGGCGCAGCCCGGAGCAAATGACCCGGCCCTTCCGGACGCCAAAGGTGCGCGCCATGGCGCCCCGGTCGGCGCCCCCGCCGCTCATACGCGATCGAAACTGAGGACGGGACCGCGTCCAGGCGAATCCGGCGATGAGACTGGTGCCGGCAATGTCATCGAGGAGAAAGTACAGCGGGGTGGCCGCTTCTCGTTCTCCAGGCAGGACCCGATCGATGGCCCGGCGCAGATCGGAGCCGCCGACGGCCCCCACCAGGCCGTCAATGCCCGCTCGAGCCGGCGTGACCGAGATGGCACCGACGGTCCGGGAGCCGGGAATCTTCACGAGCATGGTCGCCTCGTTGAGCGCAATCGGCGAACCGGAGACCGGTGTGAGCAGGTCCCGGGCCCGCCCGTCAAGGTGCAACGGCGACCCGTACTCGCCTTGCCACAGCATGTCAATGGTCGAGGTCCGGCGCACCGATCCGGGACGCCGGGCGGGCGTGGCGCGGACCGAGTCATCCAGGTTGGGCGGGAGGTTGGACAGATGGGGCATCGATCGGATGTCCGTCATGGCTTGACCGGCCCTCTCCGCGTGGCCGACCCGGCGCCGGCACGTCGCCCGCCACACTACGGCTGGCGCCAGCCCCCGCCAAGCTCAACCGCGCTGTGTACTATGACCGAATGGTGGGCCCGGCTGGTGCCGCGTCAAGGCCGTGGGCCTCCGGGCGTCCCATCCGTTAACAACCGGGCCCAGCTGACGATCGTGATGCACACCCGGGCGGCGCCCGCGCTGGCTGGAACAACCGGTTGAGTAGCTGGCAGGTACTCGTCGTCTTTGCCGCCGGCCTGGCGGCCGGGACGATCAACACGGTGGTGGGCTCGGGAACGCTGATCACCTTTCCCGTGCTGCTCGCCGTCGGCCTGCCCCCCGTTACGGCCAACGTATCCAACACGGTCGGCTTGTTTCCCGGTTCCTTTGTGGGTGCCTACGGCTACCGCCAGGAGCTTGAGGGGCAGGGGCGCCGGGCGGTGCTGATGGCGTCCGCATCCGTGCCCGGAGCAATCGTGGGCGCGGTCCTTCTGCTGGTACTGCCTCCCGGTGTGTTCAAGGCGGTGGTGCCGGTCCTCATCGGTCTGGCGGTCGCGCTGGTCGCCTTCGGCCGGCGCATCGAGGCCTGGAGCAAAACCCACGGCCGGGGCGCGACCGATCAGGTCACGGTGGTGCTGTGGCTGGCAACGTTCGCCACGGCCATTTACGGCGGGTACTTCGGCGCCGCCCAGGGGGTACTGTTGATGGGCTTTTTCGCCCTGTTCCTGGCGGAATCACTCCAGCGTCAGAACGCCCTGAAGAACGTGCTGGCCGGCCTGGTCAACTTCGTGGCGGCCATCGTCTTCGTCCTGACGACCCATGTCGACTGGACAGCCGCGGTCACGATCGCAGGCGGGTCGATCCTGGGGGGCATCCTGGGAGCCCGCGTCGGCCGCCGGCTTTCGCCGACGGCATTGCGGGCCACCATCATCGTCGTCGGCCTGACCGCCCTCACCAAACTCTTGATCTGAGATGGGCTGCTGGCCTGAGACGGGCAGGCTACCGACCCACAACCACACGCGGCGCTGTGGAACGCTGGGATGATGCACGCGCCAAGTCACCGGCCCGCCCGCCGCTGGCGGGCCGCGGCGATAGCCGGGCTCACAGTGGTGGCGGCCGCAGGCATCGCCGTCGCGGTGCTGCTGCCGTCGAACCACTCCGCTTCTCCGCAGAGCGACAGCACATCCCGGCCGACATCGGTGCCGACCACCACACCGACCGCCGCCAGGCCGACCGCCGCCAGGCCGACCGCCAGGCGACGCGCCACCGGTACCGAAGTCGGTCACCACCTCTCCGGTGACCAGTACCACGGCGAGAGCAGCCCCGTCTGGCGTCGCCTCCGCGCCAGCGCAAACGCCGGTCCCGACGACGTCCTCGTGCCGGGCCGTCGTGCACATCGGCGACTCGACTTCAGAGAGCCTCGTCTCTGCGGACTACCTCCCCAACCCGCTTCTGCGCCTGAACGCCCGCTACGCCCAGGTGGGCGCCATCCATCAGAACTTCCAGATCTCCGGCGCCCGCTCCATCGTGGAAACCTACGAAGGCCAGCCCGATGCCTTCACGGTGGCGGAGGAAATTGCTGCCACCGGGTACAGGGGCTGCTGGGTCGTTGACATGGGCGTCAACGACGCGGCCAATATCGCCGCCGGCTCGCGGGTCAGCGCGCCCCAGCGGATCCAGCGCATGATGTCGGTCATCGGCGCCCAGCCGGTCATGTGGGTCGCGGTAAAGACCCTGGTGCCGAGCGGTCCCTACGCCGAAACCAACATGGCGGCCTGGAACGCGGCCCTTCTCCGGGCCTGCGCGTCCTATCCCAACATGCGGGTCATGAACTGGGCCGGGCTGGCCCAGCCGAGCTACTACATCCCGGATGGTATCCACTACAACACCCCGGGGTCGGCCGTGCTGGCCGCCGCCTTCGCCACCAGTCTGGTAAAGGCTTTTCCTGCGTCCGGGCCGGCTCCAGCCCAGTGTTTGGTGCCCTGACCCGGCCGAGTCCCGAGCGGGCTGGGTCGCCCCATGCGATTGGTGTTGTCGAGAGCACCAGACAACCAAACCTAAACGCACCTGCCAGAACTAGGGAATCTCCCTAGGGTCTGGCGCCTCGACCCGGGCGATAGTTGTCCTTGCCAACACCACCAACCCAGTTGCGACAAGGAGACAATCCAGATGAGCGCCCACTCCGAGACAATACGGAGCACCAACCCTTCCACCGTGCGGACCGCGGCCGTGGCCGTGGTCTCGACGCTGGCGGTCGTCGTGGTCGTCGTGATCGCCCTGGCTGCCACCCACACCTTTACCCATTCATCCCCACCCGCGGCATCGTCCGCTACCGAGGGAGCGGCCACGGCCCCGCCCGCGACCACACCCAGCGGCGGACACGCCACGCCTGTCAAGCCGACGCCTCCCTCGCCGCCTGTCCAGCCCTCCGCGGCAACCAAGACCCTCCAGGAGCAGTTGGGGCGGCTCAACTACTACGAGGGTCCCGTGGATGGGATCATGGGCACCCAGACCGTCCAGGCCATCCAGTACCTGCAGCGGGACGCCGGCCTGCCTCAAACCGGGCAGATGAACGCCGCCACCGAGGCCGCCCTGCAGAACTTCCTGGCCCACGGCAACAACCAGATGGCTGGCTGAGGCCACCTCCCAACGCCGACCAGGTGGCCCGCCAGCCGGCGGGCCACCTGGCGCGCCCGGACTGTCGGGACTGCCGGGCGACAGACGGCTCAGACCGAAGCGGGCCGGCGGGAGTCGGCCAGAAGTCGCGCAGCTGGCTGCGACCCTTGAGCCCGAACTTGGCGTAGATATTGCCCAGGTGGTACTCGACGGCTTTGGGAGTGATGAACAGCTCGGCGGCGATCTCGGTGTTCGTCATGCGTTGCCCGATGAGGTGGGCGACCTCGGCCTCGCGGCTGGTCATCTCCAGGACGGAGCGCCGTTTGGTGGACTCGCGGGGCAGCCCGCATTTCGCCAGTTCGGCTTCGGTAGCAGCGACGAAAGGAGTGGCCCCGAGCGCGATGTACAGATCGTTGGCTCGTCGCAGGCGTTCGACCGCCTGACGGCGCTGACCGGTACGGCGGAGGAGGCGGCCGTAGGCAAAGTACAGGCGGGCCAGGTAGGGAGGGCTGTCTGCGATGGCCCGGTCCTCGCCGGCTTGATAGATCTGGCCGGCCCGGTCGGGCTGCCCCTGCTGTTCGGCCAGCCACCCCTCCAGCCAGGCCAGCGCCGGTTGGAGGTAGGCGGCCTCCTCGGCCTGGTCGCGGAGCCGGCCCAGCGCCACCGCGGCCTGGTCGGATCGTCCCGAGCCGACCAGACCCTCGACCAGCAGGGGCCGCCACAGAACGCCATAGCTGCGGCTGCGGCCATCCAGGATGGCCTCGTCGTGCCACGGTCCCATGGCGTCAGCCATTCCCCCGAAATCACTGGCTGCCTGGCACACCAGGGCTCTGGTCATGGCCGCATACAGTCGCTCCTGGCCATAGTCGAGCACGGCGGCCGCCTCTTCGGCCATGCGGGCGTGATACTCGGCAATCTCGATGGACCCCCGGGCGGCGGGCACACAGCCCGCCGCCAGGTGCAACAGCGGTAACTCGAACCGGCGGGAATGGATGGCTGCGGCCGAGAAGCCCTGCTCGGAGGTGAGCAGCACGTCATCCCAGGCGCCGGCCAGATACTGGGCCAGAGCCAGATAGAAGTACGCCCGCAGCCCGAGGGTGAAGGTGGCCCCGTGGCGCGCCAACCTGACGCTGGCGGACAGGTCGGCCACGGCTGGCGGCAGGTTGCCCGCCAGCAGCCGGAAGACGCCCCGAAACGACAGGCCATCGGCGTGGACCGGCTCGACCCGGCCGGGGTCGGGATCGAGGTAGCCCAGCTCGAGCAGGGCCGGGCGAGGCCCGCTCATCTGCGAGGCACCGATCGCGATCAGGGTACGCGTTTGACTGCTGGCGGCAACATCGAGGCAGCCGGTGTCGAGGGCCCACCGACCCCAGGTCATGACCTTCTCCCCGTCGCCAAGCAGCGTGTAGGTGCCGGCCAGACGGTTGGCGATCAAGGCCGCGAGCGGGGCGTCGTCGGGGTTGGCGTGCGCCGCTTCCAGCGCCGCCGCGAAACGCTGCTCGGCCTCACCCAGTTGCCCCGAGGCGAAGGCCATGGTGCCCAGCACGCAGCTGCGCAGGGGCGACTCTCCCGCGGCCTCGACGGCCGGGCGCAACGCCAGACCCCGGGTTTCCTCGGACAGCATGAGATGCAACACCGCAGTGAGCAGGCGTCGCTCACGATCGGCCCGGGCCGGGGAGATATCGGAGGCCCACAGAAGGTGGGTGGCTGCCAGGGCCAGGCGGGCCCGGCCCGCCTCGTCGCTCGCCAGTCGCTCCATCTGGCCGGCCAGGTCCTCGTCGGGATGGTCGAGCGAGGCCACCCGGTGATACCAGGCCGCAGCCTGGTCGACCATCCCGACCGCCCGGGCGTGCAGCGCCCGTCGCTTCCCGGCGGGCAGGGCGGCATAGATGGCGTCGCGTTGCAGGGTGTGACGGATTCTCACCGGGCAGGTCGGCTCGGCAGGCCACCAGTCCACCAATCCGGCCCTGACCGCAGCCTCGACGGCCGCGCTCGGCGAACTCACGCCGGCCCCGTCGGCGGCGACCGCCAGGGGCACCCGGGCGTTCACCACGGCAAGCATGTTCAGCAGGTTGCGGGTGTCATCCGCTAACACGGCCAGCTGGTCGCCGATGGCGATAGCCAGCGAGGCCGGCACCACGCCCTCCCCGTTGCCCAACCGGTCCCAGCTGTCCGGGTCGCTGAGCACGGTCTGCAGGTACAGGGTGTGGCCGCCGGTGCTGTCGTACAAGCGCCGGATGGTGGTGGCATCCAGCTCTCCGGCCCCCAGGGCCGTCGCCAGTGGCTCCACGTCATCAAGACGCAACCCCGAAACGGGCAGGCGCAGTCGCCGCTCGATGCTGATCAGCATGCGGCGGGTGGGCTCATCCAGGTGATCTCGTTCGCCGCGGACCACGACCACGACCAGCACCGGGTCGACCGACAGCCGCCGGAACGTGAACGACAGGGCCTCGATAGAGCGGCGGTCCGCCCACTGCACATCGTCGATCACGATGGCCACCGGGCCCTCGGCCTGAACCTCGCCGACGACTCCGAGCAGCTCACCCCCGATCCCCACCGGTGATGACGTCGCCACATCCCCCCTCAACAGCGGGTGGCGGGCGATCAGACGGTCATCGACCCCTCGCAGGAGCTGTTCGACGATGCCGTAATCCAGATCCGACTCGGAGGGATCGGCCCGAGCCCACAGCACCCGTACCCCGGTGAGAGAAGTGATCCAGTGTCGAGCCAGGGTCGTCTTGCCCACCCCGGACTCACCCTCGATGGCGACCAACCACGGCTCACCCTGCTGCACCCGGGTCATCACTTCGGCGATCCGGGTCAGCTCGGTCTCACGTCCGACGAAGGCCGGCTCGGAAGGACCTCCCAACGAGACTGTCACCACTCCATCCCCTGTCGATCCCTGTCGATGTCCGTCGCCTGCTCCCCCGCACCCGTGAACGGTAGTGCCTGCCGCCTGGGCGTCTCGGGGCGCCTCGGGGCCCGCCGGGCCGCTCCGGTCACCGGACAAGCGCTTTGCCGGGGCCCGACCCGCACACCGTCAGGGCCCCCGACGCCACGGCCGAGAAGCCGGTGGGTCGCACCCCGACGGGCTGCAGCCGCCCCACCACGCAGGGTGAGGGCCGGCCCGGAAACCCGGCGGGTCATCCGGTGCGCAACCGGCACCCGTCGGAGGTACGGACGTCGAACAACACACCCGCACCACGACAAAACCCCAGGTCACAGGGGGTGGGCGAGGGGGGACTTGAACCCCCACATCCTTTCGGACACAGGAACCTGAATCCTGCGCGTCTGCCAATTCCGCCACTCGCCCGAGTGGGATCCATGAGTGTAGCGGCCACCAGCTGGAGGCTCGATCGAGGTGCGGACTGCCCCGGCGGCGGGGTAGCAGCCGAGTACGCTCGTGGGTTGCCCGTGATCACTGAAGTACCCACCCAGCCGTAGACGCATGGCGGCCCGTCGGCCGTCCGGTCCGCAGCGCGCCGCGGGGCCGGCTCCACCGGAAGGTGATCCACCTGATGGGACTGCAACAGTTCGAGCGGCGCCTCGAGCGCATGGTCGAGGGGTCTTCGCCCGCGCCTTCCGCAGCAGCCTCCAACCCGTCGAGATCGGCCGCCGTCTGACCAGCGAGATGGACCTGCGGCGCACCATCGCGCCCCGCGGCACGATCACGCCCAACCAGTTCACGGTCGTCGCTCTCCCCATCGGACCGGGACCGGTTCGCCCCGATCGAGGGGGAGCTGATCTCCGAACTGGAGGAGGTGGCCCGCGAGCACGCCAGCGCCGAGCACTACGTGCTGCTGGGACCGATCACCATCACCATGGAAACCGATAACGATCTGGCCGCCGGGATGGTCTCATTTCGGGAGAGATGGCCAAGGCCGCCCCGAGCGGGCCCGGCGCCCGCAGGCCAGCCTGGTGCTGCCGGATGGCGCAACCGTCGACCTGGGCCCAAGCCGGTGATCCTCGGCCGGCTCCCCGACTCGGGCCTGGTGCTTTCGCGACCCCAATGTCAGCCGTTACCACGCCGAGGTCCGGCCGGCCCTGGGCGACCCGGGGCGCCCGCCGAATACGAGGTGGCCGACATGGGTAGCACCAACGGCACCAAGGTCAACGGCATCGCGATCATCGGCGCCCAGATCCTTCATGACGGCGACACGATCACGGTGGGGGCGACGACGATCCGGTTCGAACGGAGTTAGGACACCCCATCGGCCCGTGTCCGACCAGCTGCTCACGTTTCTCAAGTTCATCTTCCTGGCGCTGCTGTACCTGTTCTTCCTGCGGGTGCTGCGGGCCGTGTGGGTGGAGCTGCGCGAACCCAAGCCGGCCCCGGTCGCCCCGTCGCCCCGCGACGGCGGCGCCGCGGCGTCAGGCCGCCGTTCTTCACGCTCCGCTCGACGGCGGCGGGGCGGCGAGCGGCTGGTCGTGGTCGAGCCGCCCGATCACCGGGGCGAGGAGTTCCCTCTCGGCGACGAGATCACCGTCGGGCGGGCCGGCGGCTGCGGGGTGCCGATCCCCGACGACACCTTCGTGTCCCAGCTGCACGCCAGGGTCTTCCGGCGTGACGGCGATCTCTACGTGGAGGATCTCGGATCCACCAACGGGACGTACCTCAACAAGCGGAAGGTCACCAGCCGCGGCGGCCATGCGCAAAGGCGACAAGCTCCAGATCGGCAAGACCACCATGGAAGTTCGCCGATGATCGAGCTGCGAGCCGGGGCCGGCCACCGACGTCGGCCTGGTGCGCTCCAACAACCAGGACGAGCTTCTCCTCGCCAGACCCCCTCTTCGCCGTGGCCGACGGCATGGGCGGTCCGGCGGCCGGCGAAGTGGCGGCCGCGACGGCCATCGAGAACCTCCACGACGCCTTCGCGGGCGCCGGCGATCCGACCCCGGACACGCCTGCTTGAGGCGGCCCAGACCGCCAATCGGGCCGTGTGGGACCAGGCCGAAGCCAACCCGGAGATGCGGGGCATGGGCACCACCCTGGTCGCCCTGGCCCTGGTCGGCGAAGGGCAGCCTGGCCGTGATCAACATCGGCGACTCCCGCCTCTACGTGCTGCACGAGGCCGAGCTGCGCCAGGTCACCTCCGATCACAACCTGGTCGCGGAACTGGTGGCCGAAGGTCGGCTCTCCAAGGAGGAGGCCGAGTTCCACCCCCGGCGCAACGTCATCACCCGGGCGCTCGGGCGTCGATCCTGAGGTTCCGGTCGATCTCTTCCTGCTCGACGCCACCGGCCGGGCGATCGGTTTCTGCTCTGCAGCGACGGGCTGTTCCGGGAGCTGAGCGACGACCAGATCGCCTCGCTGCTGCGCCGCCTCGACGACCCCGAAGAAGCGGCCCGCGAACTGGTCACCGAAGCCAAATTCCGGGGCGGCAACGACAACATCACGGTGATCGTGGTCGACGCGGTTGACTCGGCCGAGAAGAGCAAAGAGGAGAAGACGGCACCGGTACGGCCGCCATACCCGCCGTCGACGGCGAAGCCGGCCGACCGCGACCAGTCGGCCGCACCGACGAGCGGCCCGGCACCGGTCAGCCCACCCCGGCTGCGTCGACGGCCCCCGACACCCAGAAAGCCCGCAGCCCCGCCGGCGCCGGGTGCTCAGCTTCCGGGTGGTGGCGTTCGTTCTCGGGCTGCTGGTCCTGCTCGGCCTGGCCGCGGCGGGCATCGCCTGGTACGCCCGGTCCTCGTACTTCGTGAGCTCTCAACGGCAACCGCATCATGATCTTCCAGGGCCGGCCCGGCGGGGTCCTGTGGTTCCGGCCCACCGTGGCCGATACCACCAGCGTCACCACCGACGACGTGCTGTCCCGTCATCTGCCCGCCCTGGCGGCCGGGCAGCAGGAGCCGTCCTCGAGCGGCCCGCCAGTACGTCAACAGCCTGGTGGCGGAGAAACAGACCGCCCTGGCCGCCGGCCGCGCGCGGCCACCTCGAGACGACCGACCGCACCGGTCCGGCAACCGCGATCGACCACCCCGTCCACCACGTGATCGCGGACGCGACCCGCACCCGCCCGGCGGCGGACCGAGCTGGGCCTCATCGTCCTGGCGGTGGTGCTGATCGGCGGGCTGTACGCCCTGGCCGGCCTGGGCAAGGCCGGCAACCTGCCCGCCAACATCGGCCCGTTCCTGGCGATCATCTTCGCCCTGCTGCTGGTCGCCCACCTCGCCATGCGGCGGCTGGCCCCCAACGCCGACCCCATCCTGCTGCCGACCGCGGGGCTGCTCAACGGCATCGGGTACGTGTTCATCGCCCGGCTCTCCACCCACGAGGCCCGCCTCCAGGCGGTCTGGACCGCGCTCGGCATCGCCGCCTTCGTCGCCACCCTGGCGTTCGTCCGCCGGGCCCGGGACCTCGAGCGCTACCGCTACAGCCTGGCCCTGGCCGGCATCGCCCTCCTGTTGCTCCCGCTGGTACCCGGCATCGGAGAGGACATCAACGGCGCCCGGCTGTGGATCCACGTGGGCTCCTTCAACTTCCAGCCCGGTGAGTTCGCCAAGCTGGCCCTGGCCATCTTCTTCGCCTCGGTGATGGTGGAGCGGGCCGACCTGCTCAGCCAGGCCACCCGCCGGGTCGGTCGCTTCCTGGTGCTCGACCCCCGCTACCTGGCCCCCATTCTGGCCGCCTGGGGGCTCTCGCTGCTGATCTTCCTGGCCGAAAACGACCTGGGCTCCTCGTTCCTCTTCTTCGCCCTGTTCATCGGCATGCTCTGGGTGGCGACCGGCCGGGCCTACTACCTCGGCCTCGGGGCGCGGCCTTTTCGGGTTCGGGTCGTTTCTGGCCCTCAAGGTCATCGGCCACGCCAAGACCCGGGTGCAGGGCTGGCTCAATCCCTGGCCCCATGCCTCGACCACCGGCTACCAGATCGTCCAGGGCTGGTTCGCCATCGCCGCGGGCGGGCCTGTTCGGCGAAGGTCCCGGGCAGAGCAACGCCAGCCATCTGCCCGAGGCGTCCACCGACCTGATCTTCGCGGTGATCGCAGACGAGCTGGGGCTGGTCGGCGCCTCGGCCCTGTTGTTCGGCTACCTGCTCATGGTCGGCGCCGGCCTGCGGGTGGCGATCCGCTGTGACCGGCCGTTCGAGAAGCTGCTGGCCACCGGTCTGTCCCTGATCCTCGGGGTGCAGACCTTCGTGATCGTCGGCGGCGTCACCCGGCTGATCCCCCTGACCGGCATCACCCTGCCGTTCGTCTCCTACGGCGGATCGTCGTTGCTCGCCAACTACATCCTGCTGGCGCTGCTGCTGCGTATTTCACATGACACGGAAACCCCGCCGCGGCTGCAGGCCGACGCCACGAGCACCATCGTCGGGGTGCCGGCATGAACCGGCAGATCCGGCTGGTGGGCCTGGGGATCATGGTGCTGTTCGTGGCCCTGTTCGTCCAGCTCAACTGGCTGCAGGTCATCCACGCCCCCGCCCTGGAGGCCAACCCGCTCAACGGACGGGCCGTGGTGAAGGAGTACACCGCCAAGCGGGGCGACATCGTGTCCGCCGACGGGACTCACCCTGGCCACCTCGGTCCCGACCAACGACGAGTTCAAGTACCTGCGCAAGTACCCGACCGGCGCCCTGTTCGGCCAGATCACCGGCTACTTCTCCTTTACCTACGGCTCGGACGGGGCCGAGCGGACCTACGACAAGGTGCTCACCGGAAGCAGCAGCCCGTTCAGGCTGCCGACCAGCCTCAGCCAGCTGCGCCAGCTGCTGGCCAACCACGACCACAGCCAGTCCATCACCCTCACCGTCCTCGACCGGCTTGCAGAAGGTGGCCCAGACCTCGCTGGCCGGCCGGGTCGGCTCCGTCGTCGCCCTCGACCCGCGCACCGGCGGCATCCTGGCCATGTACTCAAACCCGTCGTTCGACCCCAACCTGCTGTCCGGGCACGACCTGGCGCAGGTGCAGGCCAACTACAAGCAGCTGACCTCGATGCCGGGAGCGGTGCTGGCCCCGGGCGCCTACCGCCAGCGCTACTTCCCGGGCTCCACCTTCAAGATCATCACCGCCGGCGGCGGTCTACGACCACGCCCCCCCGCTCGCCACCAAGGTGTACCCGACCCTGTCCGCCCTCCCGCTCCCGCAGACGACGAACCTGCTGCACAACTTCGGCGGGGAGACCTGCGGCGGACAGCTGCCCGAGCTGTTCACCGTGTCGTGCAACACCGGATTCGGTCAGATCGGGCTGGACCTGGGGGCCCAGGCCCTCCACTCGGAAGCCCAGAGCTTCGGTTTCAACCAGGCGCCGCCCATCGACCTGCCCTTCCCGGCGACGTCCACCTTCCCGCCCGCCAGCCACCTTCACCAATGACCTGCCGGGACTGGCCTTCTCCGCTATCGGCCAGCAGAATGTCGAGGCCACCCCGCTGCAGATGGCCCTGGTCGGCGGCGGCCATCGCCGACGGCGGCACGATGATGACCCCCCACGTCCTGGGCCACGTGACCAACTCCCAGAACCAGGTGGTCAGTACCTACCAGCCCAAGCCCTGGATGCAGGCCACCTCGCCCGCCACGGCCGCCCAGGTCACCCAGCTCATGGTGTCAGGTGGTCAACAGCCCGCAAGGCACCGGGACGGCCGCCCGCATCCCCGGGGTGCAGGTGGCCGCCAAGACCGGCACCGCCCAGACGGGACCGGGAAGATCAACGCCTGGTTCGTCGCCTTCGCGCCGGCCGCCAATCCCGACCATCGCCGTGGCCGTGCTCCTTCCCAACCAGCCGGCGGCCGACGAATACCAGGGCGGCACCCTGGCCGCCCCCATCGCCAAGGCCATGATCGAGGCCTACCTCGTCGGGAACCTCAGGGTGAGCAGCGTCAACGCCGGTAGAGGCTGCGGTCGCTACCACGGAGCGGGTAAGAGATGGTCGACCCCCGCCTCGTCGCCACCGCCCGTCGCCGCCGCGTCGGCTGCACCCCCGGCCGGTGGGTCTTGCACGACTGCCCTGATGACCTTCCCACGCCCCTAGGCTTTAGAGCGAATGCCGCCGAGCAGGTCTTCAGTGACCGCTACGAGATGGTCAGCCACATTGCCGCGGGGTGGCATGGCCCAGGTGTATCTGGCCCGGGACCTCCTGCTCGACCGGCCCGTCGCGGTCAAGGTCCTGTTTCCCGAGCTGTCCGTGGACCGGGCCTTCGTGGAGCGGTTTCGCCGGGAGGCGAAAGCGGCCGCCAACCTGACCCATCCCAACATCGTTTCCGATCTACGACTGGGGCCAGGGCGAGCACACCTACTTCATCGTCATGGAGTACGTCGACGGACGGACGCTGTCGTCGATGCTGCGCGACGGACCCATCGAAGCCGATCCGGGCCGCCGCCATTGGGGCCGACGTGGCCGCCGCCCTCGATTTCGCCCACCGGCGCGGCGTCATCCACCGCGACGTCAAGCCCGGCAACGTGCTGATCGACAACAGCTCCGGCCAGGTCAAGGTGACCGACTTCGGGATCGCCCGGGCCGTCGGGGCCGGGGCCGCCGAGGACCTCACCCAGACCGGATCGGTCATGGGTACGGCCACCTACTTCTCGCCCGAGCAGGCCCAGGGTTACCCGGTGGACGCCCGCAGCGACGTGTACTCGCTGGGCGTGGTGCTGTACGAGATGGCCACCGGCAAGCGCCCGTTCGCCGGTGACAGCCCGGTCTCGATCGCCTACAAGCACGTCAAGGAGGAGCCGGTACCGCCGGCCACGCTCAACCCGGCGGTTCCCGGCCGGGTTCGAGGCCATCATCATGAAGGCGCTGGCCAAGGAGCCCGAAGCCCGTTACCAGGATGCCGACGAACTGCGCGCCGATCTGGTGCGCTTCAGCCGGGGCCAGCCGGTGCTGGCGCTGGCGGAGCCGACCCGGGTGGCGGCGACGGTCGGAGGCGCCGCGGTCGGAGCCGCCTGGCCACCGATGCCGACCCGGGTGCAGGGCGTCGACCCGGGCTGCACCCGCGTCCGCCGGCGGCGTACGCCGGGTCGCGACGGGCCGCCGCCCGAGGAGCCGTCCCGGGCCTGGTGGTGGTGGGCGCCCTGCGTGATCGCGGTTGCTGGTGGTGCTGGCGGTGGCGCTGTTCTTCGTGGGCCGGGCCCTGGGCTGGTGGGACTCCACCAAGACCCTGACCGTCCCGTCCGACGTGGTCGGCAAGCCGGCCGCCGCGGCCACCGCCGAGCTGCAGCCAGGAGGGCTTCACCAATGTGTCCACCCGCTCCGCAGACCAGCTCGGTCCACGTCCGGCAACGTGATCACCACCGATCCCCCGCCGGGCACCAGCTGCAAGAGCGACAAGCCGCTGGTGCTGCTGGTGAGCAGCGGACCGGTGCCAGGTCCCGGTACCGAATGTCGTCGGCCAGTCACAGGCCGCGGCCACGACCGCCCTCCAGGAGGCCGGCTTCGTGGTCACCGTCACCAGTCGCCACATCCAACACGCGTGCCGCAGGGCACGGTGATCAGCACCAACCCGCCGGCAGGCACCGACCGAGCCAAAGGGTCGGCAGTGCAGCTGGTGGTCTCGACGCGGCAAGCCGCTGGTGCCGATCCCGTCCCTGGTCGGCGACACACCCAGCGCGGCCGGGCCAGGCGCTCGGCGCGCTTGCAGCTGATAGTGGGCAGCCAGGTCAGCGAGGCGTCGACGTCGGTTCCGTTCGGCGAGGTGACCCGCACCGCCCCGCCGCCGGGTACCCGGTGCCCGTCGGCTCGTCGGTCACGGTGTACGTGTCGACCGGGCGTGCCCCAGGTCACCGTCCCGACCTTACCAACGACACCCAGGCGCCAGGCGCACCGCCGCCCTGCAGTCGGCCGGGCTGGTCGGGAGCTTCAGCACCGTGCCGGTGTCCAACAGTGCACCAGAACGGCATCGTGCAGAGCCAGAACCCGGCGGCCGGCACGAGCGTCAACAAGGGCTCCACGGTCAACGTGGTGATCGGGCAGTTCAGCCCGAGCCCCACCACCACCTCCACCGACCACGGTGCCGCCGACCACGTGCCGTCGACCACGGGGCGCGGGCACGGCGCCGCCCGTCGACGTAGCGGGGCCGGGGCGCAGGCCGGCGGGGGGCTGGGCCAGCACACCTCGGGCCGGTCCTGCCGTGCTCTCGGCGCATCCCGCCGCTCTCGGTGCTGACTCGTGCTTCTACGCCGCCGATTTGGCACCGAGAATCATGACAAGGCGCCTAGACTGGGCCTGGAATGCGTCGACAGACAACAACATGCGGTTCCCCGATCGGATCACGGCCCGCCGGCCCGCATTGGGTGCGATTTGCGGTCCCGGGTGCGTCTGACCCCGCTGCGGGCGACCGGCGCAACGCGGCCCAAGTGGCGCTGAGCGCACCCAGCTCCGCCGCGGCCTACGAGGCCGGACGAGCGCTGAGCTCCGGAGCCAGGCGGCGGCCGCCGGCGGGAACCGCGGCCAGCGGCCTCCGGCTGGCCGCACGACCGCCAGCCAGTTGGCCAGCAGCCGGTGGCCACCCTCGGTCAGGATCGACTCGGGGTGGAACTGCACGCCCTCGACGGCCAGGGTCCGGTGGCGGAGCCCCATCACCGTCCCGTCCTCCGCCCAGGCCGAGACCTCGAGCTCCGGCGGGACAGCGCCGGCGTCGACCACCAGCGAGTGGTACCGGGTCGCCACGAGCGGGTTCGGGCAAGCCGGCGAACACGCCCTCGCCCGTCGTGGCTGATCGACGAGGTCTTGCCGTGCATCACCTGGTGGCCGCACGACCCGCCGCCGAAGACCTCACCGATGCACTGGTGGCCGAGGCAGACGCCGAGCACCGGGACCGCGCGCCGCGAACTCGGCGATCAAGCCGGCTGCTGACGCCGGCGCCTCGGGCCGGCCCGGACCGGGCGAGATGAGCAGCCCGTCCGGCTCGCAGGGCGCGGGCTGTCGGCACGTCGATGGCGTCGTTGCGGTACACCAGCGGCTCGGCCCCGAGCTGGCCGAGGTACTGGACCAGGTTGTAGACGAACGAGTCGTAGTTGTCGATGACGAGGATCCGGGCCACGGCCGCAGGGTAGCGCCGGCTCGGCGCGGCCTAACATCGGGCTCATGCCGAGGAAGACCAAGGACGCGCCCGGGCCGGGTCACGCCGAAGGGCGGGCCGGCCAAGCGCAGCGGTAGCAGTGGCGGCGGAGCGGCGCCGAGCCGACGCGAGCGGGCGCTACACCGCCCCGATCCCCAGCGAGTTCCGCAGCAGCCCTCGGTGGGTGCCGGTCCTCATGCTGGCCTTCTTCGGCCTCGGGCTGATCTGCATCATGCTCAACTACCTGGGCCTGCTGCCGGGTGGAGCCAGCAACGTCTACCTGTTCGTCGGCCTGGGCTTCATCGTGGCCGGCTTCATCGCCGCCACCCGCTGGCACTGACGCCGGCAGCCGGGCCAGCTCAGCAAGCATCGGCGACCGGGAACGCGTCACGGTGAACGGGCGGGGCCGTAAAGTTACAGACGGTGTGACACTCCCCAGAGTTATCCACAGTCTGGGGATAGCTTCAGAGCCGTCCCGGTGGGCTCAGCCCAGGCGCTCGATGATGGTGGCGTTGGCCATGCCGCCGCCCTCGCACATGGTCTGCAGGCCGTAGCGGCCACCGGTGCGCTCCAGCTCGTTGAGCAGGGTGGCCATGAGCTTGGTGCCCGAGCAGCCGAGCGGGTGGCCGAGGGCGATGGCGCCGCCGTTGACGTTGACCTTGTCCATGTCCGGGTGGTGCTCCTTCTCCCAGGCCAGCACCACCGAGGCGAACGCCTCGTTGATCTCGACCAGGTCGATGTCGTCGAGGGTCAGCTTGGCCCGCTCCAGCACCTTGGTCGTCGCCGGGATGGGGCCGGTGAGCATCGTCACGGGGTCGACGCCGGCCAGCGCGAAGGCGTGGAACCGGGCCCGGGGCGTGAGCCCCAGGGCGGACGCCCTTTCCTCGCTCATGATCGAGCACGGCCGAGGCGCCGTCGGTGATCTGCGAGCTGTTGCCGGCGGTGACCTTGCCGTCGGGCTTGAACGCCGGCTTCAGCTTGGCCAGCGTCTCGACGGTGGTGTCGGGGCGGATGCCCTCGTCGGCGGTCACCAGCTCGCCGGACTCGGTGACCTTGCCCGGTCTCCTTGTCCTTGTGCTTGGCGGCCACCGGCAGGATCTCCCGCTCGAAGCGACCCTCGGCCGTGGCCCGGGCCGCGTTCTGCTGGCTGCGGGCGCTGAAGCGGTCCAGGTCCTCCCGGGACAGATCCCACTTGTCGGCGATCATCTCGGCCGAGATGCCCTGGGGCACCAGGCCGCCGACCGGCTCGTAGCGCAGTCCGACGGTCGGCCCGAACGGGAACCCGACGCCCTGGCCGATGCTGGCGCCCATGGGCACCAGGCTCATGACCTCGACGCCGGCGGCGATCACCACGTCGTACTGGCCGGCCATGACCCCCTGGGCGGCGAAGTGCAGCGCCTGCTGCGACGAGCCGCACTGGCGGTCGATCGGTCGTGGCCGGGCACCGACTCGGGGAAGCCGGCGGCCAGCACGGCGTTGCGGCCGACGTTGACCGCCTGGGCGCCGACCTGCATGACGCAGCCCATGATCACGTCGTCGACCAGCGCCGGGTCCAGGTCGTTGCGCTCGACCAGGGCCTTGAGGGTCTCGGCGGCCAGGTCGACCGGGTGCCAGCCCGACAGCTTCCCGTGGCGCTTGCCGCCGGCGGTGCGAACGGCGTCGACGATCACAGCAGTCGGCATCGACCGACACTCCTTGGGTCGCTGTACCGGTGCAGTACCGCCGGCGATCGGCAAGCGGCGCTACGCGCCGCGCGGTCGGCCGGCCTGACTCCGGCCAGCGCTACTTGTTGGGCTGGGGCGTGAGGCGCAGGTAGGGCCGGACGGCGTTCCAGCCCTTGGGGAACCTCTCCTTGGCCGCCTCGTCGGAGACGGCGGGGACGATGATGACGTCCTCGCCGTCCTTCCAGTCCGCCGGCGTGGACACCGAGTAGCTTGGCGGTCAGCTGCAGCGAGTCGAGGACCCGCAGGATCTCCTGGAAGTTGCGGCCGGTGCTCTGCGGGATAGGTGATGGTGAGCTTGACCTTCTTGTCCGGGCCGATGATGAACACCGAGCGGACCGTCACGGTGTCGGCGGCGTTCGGGTGGATCATCCCGTAGAGGTCGGCGACCTTGCGGTCCGGGTCGGCGATGATCGGGAAGTTGACCGTCGTGCCCTGGGTCTCGTTGATGTCGGGGACCCAGCCCTGGTGGGAGTCGATCGGGTCGACGCTGACGGCGATGACCTTGGTGTTGCGCTTGTCGAACTCGCCCTTCAGCTTGGCGACCGCCCCGAGCTCGGTGGTGCAGACGGGGGTGAAGTCCTTGGGGTGGGAGAACAGCACACCCCAGCCGTCGCCCAGCCACTCGTGGAAGTTGATCGTGCCTTCGGTGGTCTCGGCGGTGAAGTCGGGGGCCTCGTCGCCCAGTTGCAGCGCCATGATGGGTCCTCCTGCGTCGTGAGAGTGGTGTCCACCGTCAAGGTACCGCCGGCCCGGGGAAAGTAGACCAGTTCGATCAGGTATCGATCCCGGGCGGACAGGCGCCTGCCAGGCAGCCCAATCAAGTCCAATCGCGGGCCCGTCATCGGCCGATTTGAGGGCGCCTGGAGGTCCCCGCCCCGCTTGGCGGTCCGGCGTCGTCGCGGTACCATCGCTGGCCGTGCCAGCGGGCCGCGTGGGCTGACGCGCATCCCCTTCGCTCGGGAGTACCGGCGACTGGTAGCGCTGCCGGGACCGAGGAGGCAATGAGTGAAGCGAACGTATCAACCGAACAACCGCAAGCGGGCCAAGCGGCACGGGTTTCGCCACCGGATGTCGACCCGGGCCGGGCAGGCCATCATCAAGGCGCGCCGCCTCAAAGGCCGCCACCGCCTGTCGGCCTGATCTGGCGAGTCGACCGGCGCGACACCTTCGAGGCCCTGCGCCGTGGGCGCCGCCGCCGAGAAGGGCCGCTCACGGTATCGTGGGTGACGCGGTGATCCGGTCGAGCCGCCTCGGGTGGCCTACACCATCGGGCGTCGAGTCGGGTCGGCCGTCGTGCGCAACCGGGTGCGGCGGCGACTCCGGATGCTGATCCGGGAAGCAGCGCCCACGCTGCGGCCCGGGGCCTATTTGATCGGCGTCGGTCCGGCGGCCGCGCTCCTCTCCTACGAGAAGCTGCGAACGATATTGGCGAAAGCACTCAACGATATCGAGGACCGATGACCAGTGTAGCCGGTACGCCGGTGGTGGCTCTCGCCGGCACCCCCAGCGACGTGAGCCGGCCGCCGACCGGGCGGTCCGTGGCGCGGCTGCTGATCGCCGGCATCCGGGCCTACCAGTTGGCCCGGGTGGGCCGGGTCTCGCCCTGCCGGTTCACGCCTACCTGTTGTCACTACGCCGTCGGAAGCGGTCAACCGCCACGGGGCCCGGCGGGGTTTGGCGCTGACGGTCGCGCCGGCTGGGTCGTTGCCGCCCCGGCGGCCCCTGCGGCTTCGATCCTGTCCCGGACCATCCCAGTCACGAATGAGAGAACAGTGACGATCCCCCTTGCCGCGCTTCTCGGCAGCGGCTCCACGACGACCACCACGGTGGCCGGCGCCCACAAGGCGGGTAGCAGCCTGCTCGACCCGATCGCCAAGCCCATCGCCTGGGTGCTCGCGCACATCTACGCCGTGGTCCCGAACTACGGCGTCGCCATCATGGTGCTGAGCGTCCTCTGGATGGTCATCATCTCGCCGCTGACCCTCAAGAGCACCCGGTCGATGCTGGCCATGCAGAAGCTGCAGCCCCAGCTGAAGAAGCTGCAGGAGCAGCACAAGAACGACAAGCAGGCATTCGCCCAGGCCCAGATGGACCTGTTCCGGGAGCACAGGTCAGCCCGTTCGGGTCCTGCCTGCCGATGCTGCTGCCCCTGCCGGTGTTCTTCGCCCTGTTCCGGGTCATCCAGGGCCTGCGGCCGGCCGAGTCCCCGAAGTACCTGTCGCCGACTCCAGCCGGATGTACCAGAACATCGTGGCGGCCCACGGCACATCTCAACGCCTTCGGGATGGACCTGTCCCAGAACGCGTTCAGCCATCACTCGAGCTTCGTGGCTGCCCTGCCGTACTGGATCCTGCTGCTGGTCATGGCCGGCACCGGCTACCTCAGTCGGCCCAGATGATGTCCCGCAACCCGAACGCGGCCCAGAACCCGCAGATGCGGATGATGAAGTACCTGCCGCTGCTCTTCGTCGTCTTCTTCATCCGGTTCCCGGCCGGCGTGCTGCTGTACTACGCCATGTCGAACGTCTGCCGGATCGTGCAGCAGGACGCCATGTACCGCTTCGACCCGAAGGTCAAGGCCCTGGTGCCAGGAAGTGCAAGAGGTCGAGGCGCACACCCAGGAGATCGACGACCAGGATGCGGCTCGAGGCAAGCGACCCGCGAAGGCCTCGGGAAGCCACCCGCCATCAGCAGCAGCAGCAGCAGCGGCGGCAACGGTGGTAGCGGCGACCAGGGCCAGACCGGCGCCAGCAGCCCGCCACCTTCGGGCCGCAGCCGATTTCGCGACCTGCTCTCCGCGGCCACCGCCCAGCAGGCCACCTCCGCGAAGTCCCTCAGTTCGGGTGGGACGGGCAACGTCGAAGGACGGCACCGGCAGCTCAAGGACGACCGGCGAGCTCGAAGACGCCAGCCAGTTCCGAAGGCGTCGGCCCAGTCGACCAACGGAGACAAGTCGACCAACGGAAACAAATCAAGCGCATCGACCACCAACGGAAAGCCAGCCGGCCCCGGCCAGAGCCGCGACCGCAAGCCGCCCCCGAAAGGTGGGCATCGCACCAACCGGAAGCGGCGAGGGAGGTAGTAGTAGTGGAATGGGTTGAGACGACCGGCCGGACAGTCGAGGACGCCAAAGAGGCCGCCCTCGACCAGTTCGGCGTCGACGAATCGGATGCCGAGTTCGAGGTGGTGGAGGAAGCCAGGGCAGGCCTGTTTGGCCGGCTGCGAGGCGAGGCCCGGGTGCGGGCCCGGGTGCGGCCCACGGCCCCCCGGGCCAAGGACGACCGCCGGGACCGCCGGCGCCGGGCCCGGGCCAACGGAGAGAATCGCGACGCGCGCCGCGGGCCAACGACGGCGATACGGCGTCCGGATCGGCCCGGGACAGTCGCAGCGCGGTCGATGCGGCGGGGGCGGCCACCCCCGCAGTGGCCGTCTCCAACGCGGGCACCGCCGGCACCGCTGACCCGGGTGAGAGTGCAACTCCGGGCGGGTCGGGCGCCGCGGTCGCAGTGGCGGCCAGCGGCTCGAATGACCCCGCCGGTGATCCTGCCGGCCGTGAGACCGAGCCGTCGTCGCAAGGACAACGGGAGCCCCACCGACACCCGACATTCGATGGACAGCTCATCCGGTCACAAGGACCACCCAGAGGAAGGGGCCAACGTGGAGGTAGCACTCGACGAGCAGGGGCGAGTCGCACAGGACTTCTTGACCGACCTGGTTGCCGAGTTCGGTCTGGACGCCACCGTTGAGGTGGTTCGACCCGACGAGGAGACCGTTGACCTCCAGCTGGAAGGCTCAGATCTCGGTTTGTTGATCGGGCCCCGGGGGACGACCCTCCTGGCCCTGCAGGACCTGACCCGGACCTTCGTCCATCACCGCACCGGCGCGGCCAACGGACGCCTTCATGTGGACGTCGGCGGCTACCGCCAGAAGCGCACCGAGGCCCTGGTTCGCTTCGCCCAGCAGGTCGCCAGCACCGTCCAGACCAGCGGAACCCGCACGGTGCTGGAGCCCATGACCGCCGCGGATCGCAAGGTGGTCCACGACGCCATCACCCCCATCGACGGCGTGTCAACCATCTCCGAGGGTGAGGAACCGCAGCGCCGGGTCGTGGTCGTGCCCGCCAACCCCTGATACCGCTGGACCCGGTCTGGCGCCCGGCGCTGGAGGCGGTCCTGGACGAGGCCCAGCGGCGCGGCTTCGTCGGCCCCGGCCCGGTGGGTCTCCACGTCGACCGGGCCCTGGACCTGGCCCGGGCCACCAACCCGCCCCGGCGGTCCCGCCCTCGACCTCGGGAGTGGTGCCGGACTACCGGGATTGCCACTCTCGTTGGCCTGGACGCAGACCTGCTGGGTGCTGCTCGAGGCCAGCACGATGCGAGCTCAGTTCTTGCTGCAGGCCGTCGAAGACCTGGGCCTGACCGGCCGCGTCCGCGTCATCGCCGAACGAGCTGAGCAGGCCGGGCGGAGCGAACTTCGGGGCCGTTGCGAGCTGGTGGTAGCCCGGAGCTTTGGGGCTCCGGCCGTCACCGCGGAGTGCGGCGCCCCGTTCCTGCAGCCCGGAGGCCGTTTGATCGTGACCGAGCCTCCGGGAGGAAAACCCGATCGTTGGGACGAGGACGGCCTGGCCGTTCTCGGGCTGACGCCTGGAGACCGCCTGGTTGGTAGAACCGCTTTTCAGACCCTGGTGCAGTCCCGGCCCTGCCCGGACCGGTTCCCGCGCCGGGTGGGTATTCCGGCCAAGCGGCCGCTCTTCTAGTCTTCTCCAGTCCTCTCCCGTGGCCGTGATCCGGGCAGTTGGGTGGAGAGTGTTCCACGTGGAACATGTCCCCGACAGACGCGGGAATGCCGACGCGACCTGACCAAGGCTCAACCTCAACCTCATAGGGGCAGGTAGAAGCACCTGATGGCTCGAGTGCTTGATTTGCCGCCCGACAGGTCGTCATGATGGGGCAGTGAGCGAGCCGGACGACCGTCGAGCCCGAGCCGGCTCGATCTTCAGCCGACTTCGGGCCGGCACCCGGACGTCATCCCCGCCGCCGCAGTCGACGGAGGACAGCGTCGAGACCGTCACCAACCAGGCTTCCTCCCGTCAACCCGACGGGGCCGAGGCGCAGGTCGAGTCGCCTGGCGGACTGGCGAACCCGGGCGTTCCCGATCCGGTCCACCGCGCCCCCGTCCCCGGCGGCCTCCGGACCTCCACCCGTTCCGGCCGCGACCGAGCCTTCCCCGGCCCAGGCCGCCCCGCGCTTCCCCGCTGCCCCGGCGCCTGCTGGCCCCGCCGACGCCGCCACACCCGGCTCGTCCAGGCCGTCCCCCACGTTTTCCCCGGCACCGGGGCCGCCCCCAAGGCCCGGTCCTCCACCGGCCCCGCCACCTCGATCGGAGCCAGCGATGGCCGCCCCGACCGCCTCCCCGCACCCCGGGCCGGGGCCGGCCCCGCCATCCCCAGCGATGCCAGGGCCCGCTGGCGCCGGCGCCACCCAGCCCGAGGCACCCAAACCCGCCCGGACAGCTGGAGCGCCTGCTGCGGCCCCGTTTCCGGCTCAAGCCGCACCACCCGACCCGACCACCCCGCCCTCGCCGGGCTCAGGGGTGGGGCTCGATTCAGGGCCGTCATCCGGGCGGACGCCGGGGGTGCCAGGGGGGCCAGGGGCACTGCCGGTCCAGGGGCCGCCGCCCGATGCACAGACCCGGCTCGATTCCGGGCCGCCGTCCGGACCTGCGCCCTTGGCGACACCGCCGGGTGACCCGCCCCCCGTGACTCCGGCAGGCCCCGGTGAGGACGCCCCGCCGGCGCATTCCACGGCCGGGCCCGGGTCCGCGGCGCCCCCCTCGACCAGCGCCAGCGGTCCGGACCTGACCGCAGCGGCCCCGGCCGAACCGCATCCTTCCAACGGCGACGCCCGCTCCGGGCCGGCTCCCGGACCCAAGCCCCACCCGGCTTCGATCACCCACGCCCTTCCCCGCCGTTTTGCCATTGCCAACCAGAAGGGAGGCGTCGGCAAGACGACCACGGCCGTAAACCTCGGGGCGGCTCTGGCCGAGCTGGACTTCCGGGTCCTGGTGGTGGACCTGGACCCGCAGGGTAACGCCACCACCGGCCTGGGCATCAACGCTCGCAACCTGGACGCGTCGATCTACGACGTGATCCTCCACGACGTGCCGATCGAGGACGTGATCGAGCCAACGACCCTGCGCAACCTGTTCGTGGTTCCGGCCACCATCGACCTGGCCGGGGCCGAAATCGAGCTGGTGCCGGTGTTCAGTCGAGAGCTGCGCCTGCGGCGGGCTCTCGAGCTGGTGGCTCCGGACTTCGACTTCATCCTCATCGACTGCCCCCCTTCGCTGGGATTGCTGACCGTCAACGGTCTGGCCGCCGCCAGCGAGGTGGTGGTGCCGATCCAGTGTGAGTATTACGCCCTGGAGGGTCTCGGGCAGCTGCTCCGCAACGTCGGCCTGGTGCAGACAAACCTCAACAGCGACCTCGAGGTCAGCGTGATCATTCTCACCATGTACGACGCCCGGACCCGGCTGGCCGAGCAAGTCGTGGAGGAGGTCCGCCAGCACTTCGGCGACCGCGTCTGCCGCAACGTGGTCCCGCGCACCGTCCGGCTCTCGGAAGCACCCTCGTTCGGGCAACCGATAATCGTGTTCGACCCGTCCTCGCGAGGCGCCATCGCCTACCGGGAGTTGGCCAAGGAGGTGAGTGGTGGTGCGCCGCAGCGGGTTAGGTAGGGGCCTGGGGGCGCTGATCCCCAACGAGGTGGTGGGCGATCGCTCCTCGCCGCTTCTCGAGATCCCGGTCGTGGCCATTCGCCCCAATCCGCACCAGCCCCGTACCTCCTTCGACGAGGAGGCCATGGCATCGCTCACGGCGTCGATCCGGGAACTCGGGGTCCTGCAGCCGGTCCTGGTTCGAGCGGTAGGCGACAGCTCCTACGAGTTGATCGCCGGCGAGCGGCGCTGGCGAGCAGCCAAACGCGCCGGGTTGCCGACCATCCCGTCCCTCGTGCGGGACTCCTCCGACGTGGGCAGCGTCGAGCAGGCTCTGGTCGAGAACCTGCATCGCCTGGACCTGAACCCGCTGGAAGAGGCCAGCGCCTACCAGCAGCTCATCGAGGACTTCGGCCTGACCCACGAGCAGCTGTCAACCCGGGTGGGCAAGAGCCGGGTGACGATCACCAATATGCTGCGCCTGTTTCAGCTGCCACCATCGGTACAGAAGCTCGTCGGCGAAGGGCAGCTGAGCGCAGGACACGCTCGGGCCCTGCTCGGAACGCCGGACCGGGCCTTCCAGGAGTCGCTGGCCCGCAGGGCGGTGGCCGAGCAACTCTCGGTCCGGGCCGTCGAGGAGTCGATACGCCTCCGCAACGAGCTCGGCACGACGCCGGTCACCACACCCGAGATCCACCGGCCGGCCCGGTTGCGACCACCCGGGATACTCGAGCTCGAGGAGCTGCTCTCCACCCATCTCGACACGAGGGTCAAGGTCAACCTTGGAAATCGCAAAGGTCGAGTGGTGATTGACTTCGCCACCCTCGAGGACCTGGAACGGATCTATCGAGCCATGACGGAGCCTGTCAGCGAAGGACCGTAAAGGGTCGACTTGCTGCTCACTGTTGCCCTTCCACCGTTCCCCTCCACCTCCTCCACAGACTGTGGCTAAAGGTGTGGATATCGGTTGGCGGCGGCTTACAGGTAAGGGTGAAGTTCCTGCAAGAGTTGGCCCTTGCCCTTGGCCCCGATCAGCCGGAGCTGAGGCTCACCGTCTTTGAAGAGGATGAGGGTAGGGATGCTCATCACATCGAAGCGGCGAGCCAGCTCAAGGTTCTCGTCGATGTTGATCTTGCCGATGCGGAGCTTGCCGACTTGCTCAGTCGCGATCTCGTCGAGGACAGGCGCCACCATCTTGCACGGACCGCACCACTCGGCCCAGAAGTCCACCAGGACCGGCTCGGTAGCGGCCTTGATTTCCTCGTCGAACGTCTGATCCGTGAGAGTCAGCAAATGCTGCGCCACTGTGTTCGCCTTCCTCTGCCTGCTGGGGCCTTCCCGAGCGGCTTCTTCACGGTGTAACAGCGAACGTGCCGGGTTCCATTCCGCCTCCCGGTCCGGCCCGTAGTGAGGATTCGACGGCCGGAACCGCCAGCCGGCTGCCCCCACCACGCCGTCCCCAACGGCTGGCGTGGTGACCACCTGCGGCCAGATAGCGCCCCCCGCAGGGGAGCGTCCCTCAGTTGTGGGCGCCGGCCTCGAGCCAGCGTTCGGCGTCGATAGCCGCCATGCACCCGGTGCCGGCCGCCGTCACCGCCTGACGGTAGACGTGATCCTGGGCGTCCCCGCAGGCGAACACGCCGGGAATGTTGGTGGCCGTCGATCCGGATTGGGTCAACAGGTACCCGGTCTCGTCCATGTCCAGCTGCCCGGCGAAGACGTCGGTGTTCGGGGCATGGCCGATGGCAACGAACACGCCCTCGACCGCGAGGTAGGAGTCCTCACCCGTAACCAGGTTGTGGAGGTGCAGACCGTGGACCTTCTGGTCGCCATCGATGTCAACGACGACCGAGTCCCAGATGAAGTTGATCTTCGGGTTCTTGAAGGCGCGATCCTGCATGATCTTGGAGGCCCGAAGCTCCTTGCGGCGGTGAACCACGGTGACCGTCTCGCCGAACTTGGTGAGAAAGATGGCCTCCTCCAGGGCGGAATCTCCGCCGCCGATCACCGCGATGTGACGACCCCGGAAGAAGAACCCGTCACACGTAGCACAGGTCGACACGCCGCGACTCAGCAGCCGCTGCTCGGCGGGAAGACCCAGCATCAGCGAGCGGGCCCCGGTCGCCACGATGACCGCCCGGCTCTGGTGCTCGACCTCCTCACCGGTTGACGGATCCGCAGCCCAGACCCGAAAGGGACGGGCCGAGAAGTCGACCCGGCTGACCTTCGAGGTCAAGTACTCCGCTCCGAACCGGGCCGCCTGGCTTCGCATGCTGGCCATCAACTCGGGTCCGGCCAAACCGTCCACAAAACCCGGGTAGTTTTCGATTTCCGTGGTCAACATCAACTGCCCGCCGGGTTGATCGCTGGTAGACGACGGTTCTCCCTCGATCACGAGGGGCGCCAGATTGGCCCGGGCCGCGTAGATCGCGGCGGTCAACCCGGCCGGACCGGAACCGATGATGATGACGTCGCGTGGTGCGGTGTCGCTCACTTCGCTGTGCCTCGACTTCCCTTCGCCTGTCGCATCCGCCAGACAAACAACCCGGAGCCCAGGAATATTGCCGCCGCGATGGCGTCAGCGATCCAGATTCGCCGGGCCAGAGGATGGATCGGGAGGTACACGTAGAGCAGCCGGATGATGAGCAGCCCCAGGCAGAAGAAGGCGATCACGGCAAGCAGGGCGGCCACCACGCCGAACACCACGACTTCTGCGGCTTTGGTCGCCGGCACCGTGGTCTTGTCACGAACAATCTCGACGACGGACTCGATCCGGTCGGTGACCTCAACGGTCCAGTCCCGGTCGGCCACCGGTGTCGGCGATTGCTCTGCCATGCGCTCAGCCTACTCTCCGGCGCTCGTCCGAGCCCCGTGCCCGGGCCGGCGCCGGGATCGGCCGCCCTGACAGCCGCTGGTTGCCTGACATCCGCTGGTTGCCTGACAGCAGCTAGTTCACGGCAAGCTCCGCGATGCGGACCTGATACCTGTAGCCCGAGGTGGTCTGCGACGGCTGCCCGAGGTTGGTCAGCCACAGGAGTACCCATTGCCCGTGGCGGCCGTCCAGCGTGAAGGTCGCAGATCCGTCGATGTTGACCTTGGTTTCCGTCGGGGCTCCCCAGGCGGTGACCGGCTGATACGGGTGGACCGCGGTCGCGGACGTGTAGGTCTGGGCCGCCCACCCGGTGGTGGTGGAGGTGACGGTCAGGTGATGCAGCACCGTCGAGCCAGAAAGCTCGATGGCCAGCCCCAGTCCGGGATAAAGATTTCCGAAGGCGGCCGTGGAGTACTGATCGGTATGCCAGTAGGTGTTGGGGTTGCCGTCAATGGTGTACTTCAGGCCCGCCGGGTCGTCCGGGAGGCCCCGGATCATGAAGGGCTGAACCGAGGCGATCTGGTGCACCGAGCCGGTGGCGCTCGACCCGGCAGGGGAGCCGTTGCCACCTCGGTGCTGTTTGCCGAAGAAGAGCACGCTGGCCACGATGGCGCCCGCCACGACCAATCCCACCACGACAATCCCGGGGCCGCGCCGACGCCGTCGCGACGGGCGGACGTCCGGCGGGCCAGGCCGGGCTCCGGTGCCCTGGAGGGCCGACGTCGAAGCGGTCGGGCCCGGCGCCGGACCGACGACCGGGCGCGGCAGGCCGGCCGAGGGGGCGGCGGACGCGGTGGCGGAGCGAACGGTGCCATCCACGGACTGGGTCGTTGCCATGCGGGCGGTTGCAGGTGGGGCCGAGGGAGGCGGCATCGTGGCGGGACCGTTGGCCGCGGGAGTCCTGGCGGTTGAGGTGGTGACCGGTGGCGTAGTGACCGGCCCGGCGGCGGTCGGCGCCGTGGTCCCGGGCGGTGTCCCGACTCGCGTGGTGCTGGCCCGCGAGGTGGCCGACGCTGACCTTCCGGCGCCGCCGTTGAAATCGGGGAGGTGCGGCAGCGCCGCCATTGGCGCGTAGCGTTGCCGGCGTCCGGCTCGCCGGCCGTTGCCGGCCGCCTGTAACGGGGGGGAGACGTTGCAGGCGTCCAGCCGCTGTCGCAGGACGGCGGCGGAAGGGACCCGATGCTGCGGATCTTTGGCCAGCAGGTCGTTGTCCAACCGTTCCAGCGCCGGGGGGACGGACCGGTTGCGGTTGGAGAGCCGGGGCACGCGGTCATTGAGGTGGGCCAGGGCCGTCGCCATGTCGGTCGGGCCCACAAACGGAGGAGAACCGGTGAGCATCTCGAACAGCACCACACCAAGCGAATACAGGTCCGCCCGGGCGTCCGGCTCTTTGCCCCGGATCTGCTCTGGGCTCAAATACTTGGGCGTGCCGAGCACGATGCCGGTGCGGGTGAGATCACCGCCGAGTCCGCTGCTGGCCTTGGCGATCCCGAAGTCGGTCACCTTGGCGCGCAGGCCACCCCACTCGTCGTCGGTGAGCAGCACGTTGGCAGGCTTGATGTCCCGATGCACCAATCCGAGCTGGTGCGCATAGGCCAGGGCGTCCGCGATCTGACGGGTGATCGCCACGGCCAGCCACGGCTCCAGGGGGCCGTGCTCGGTGAGCAGCTCGCGCAGGGTGCAGCCCCGCACCAGCTCCATGACGATGTAGGCGGTGCCATGATCGACGCCCGTATCAAAGGTTGAGACCACTCCCGGATGAGCGAGGCGGGCGGCCGTGACCGCCTCCCGGCGAAATCGCTCCAGGAAGACGCCGTCCTCGGCCAGATGGGCCCGGAGCACTTTGATTGCCACCGGCCGGCTTAGCACCTCGTCGTGGCCTTCCCAGACTTCTGCCATCCCGCCCCTGGCGATGGGCCGTACCAGCCGGTAGCGGCCGCTGAGCGCTCGACCGGCGTCGGTAGGCGCAGGGAGGTCGGGAGCGGCCACGGGCCTTCAGGCTACCCCTGCCATCCGGGCTGGCCTCGTCATCGCACCGCGGCCCCGACGCCGGAACTCAGGACCCGCCTGCCACAGGCCGACCTTCCGACAACGCTGTCTTCCAACCACGCGGTCTGCCAACAACCCGGTGCCGACGGCTAGCCGGCCAGCCAGGCCACTCCGACCGTGCCCGGCCCGGCGTGGGTTCCGATCACCGGCCCGATCTCGCCGACCAACATCTTTTCCTCCGACACCACGGAGTCGAGCAAGGCGAGGAACTCGTCCATATCGGACGCATCGGCGCCGCAGGCGGCCAGGCGGGCGATGGGTCCGGCCGCGTCACCTTGCTGGCCAGGTAGCGCAGGGCCCGGCCGCGGGTGCGCTGCTTGGATTCCTCTTCCACCACCCCGCCGCTGACCCGGATCACCGGTTTGATCGACAGCAGCGACCCCACCAGCGCCTGGGCGCCGCCAATGCGGCCGCCCTTCTTGAGATTTTCCAGCGTGTCGATGGCGCCATAGACGTGCAGACGCCCGACCGCCTGCTCGGCAGCGCCGGCGACGGCCGCGAGATCCCCACCGTCCCTGGCCCGCTGGGCCGCCTCGATCGTCACCAGCCCCTGACCAAGGGTCACGCTGAGAGAATCGATAACCCGAATCGGGAGGGAACCCTCGAGCGCTCTCGCCCCCTGTCTCGCCGCCTCGATGGTGGCGGACAACTTCGAAGACAGGCTCACGCACACCACGCCGGCGGCACCCTCTGAGGCCATGGCTTCGAATGCGGACTGGAACTGACCCGGAGACGGCGCAGACGTCTCGGGCAACCCATCGAAGCGGCGGCAGCGGGACCAGAACTCCTTGGTCGACAACTCGGTCCGGTCGACAAACTCCTCGGTCCCGAACCTGATCCGCAGCGACACCAGACCGATACCGAACTCCCGCAGCAGGTCGTCCGGAAGGTCGCACGCACTGTCGGTCACCACCCGGATGCCAGGCATATCCCCCCTTGGAGTTCGGCTCCGGGCTTGCGCCGGAGGTGTCGGTTGGACCGCGGCCGCGGACGAATCGTGACAGGTCTGAGCACGGTGAGAGGGATCATGAGCGCGACCCCGAGGCCTGGTCCCGATATCGCGGCGCCGGCGTCGAGAAGAACTGCTGCATGACGGGGTCCGGTGCCGGGCCCTCGGAACCGACCGGTTCGGCGTAATCCAACGGCTCGACGCCGTCGGCCGGCGCCCCGACTGGCTCGCCGGGAACGGGGGGCTTGCCGTCCGCGACAGCCTCATCGTCGGGGGGCGGCACCAGTTTCCTGGCTCGACGGCCATGGCGAAGGTCGCGCACCCACCACACCCCGAGAAAGAGGACGGCCGCCACGATCAAGACCACCCCCACCCCGGAGACCGCGGTGCTGCGCACGGTATCCCTCTCCTGAACGATCAGCTGTGAGCCGTCTGGCGTCCAGAGAGAGACTTCCAACGGGAACACCCCTGACGTCCGGGTCTCGACCGGCACCTTCAGGGTGGTGTTCTGGGTGGTCAGCGTCAGGTCGCACACTTCGCTGGTCGAGGTGGGAACCGTGCATTTCCCGTTGGGGGGAGTGAAGGGCCGGAAGATGAGCCGTTCACTGCTCAATCGCAGCTCGACGCGGGGATGCACTGAGGGCGCCGAAAAGACCGTAAGCGGGATGGCGCCTCGGGTGGAGGTCAGGGTGATCGACGACGAGCGGGGCAGGGTGATCAGGCTGGTCACCTGGGTGATCGCGGTCTGGATCTCATGAAGCAGGCTCTGACGCTGGGCCTCGGTCAGGTCGCTCGACTCCGCAGTCAACAACTGCTTGTTCAACGTGATGACCCGCCCAGCATCCTGAGGCAAGACGGCAACCATCCCGGAGAGGCCCTGCCGGGCGGCCAGGATGCTGGGAATGTCCGCGCCAAGGACGCTGCCCACGTCGCCCGTGACACCGGCCGCCTGGGCGGGGGCGGTCGTGACCGAACCAGGCGCCACCGAGGTGGCGCCGCCCGCGCCCGCGGCGGAGGTGACCGGACCGGCGGTCGCTGCGGTGCTCCCGGCTGGGGCTGACCGCGAGGCTGCTGACCCGGTTCCGGGCGAGGCTCCGGATCCGGTAGCAGCCGAACCAGCTTCGGAACCGGCCGGGGTCGCTCGGCCCGCTGCCGCCGGACTCCCGGCTCCTGCGGCCGGGGCCGGGACGACCAGCGAACGGTCCAGCGGGGCGACCGGCACCGCCGTGAACAGGCCGGACGCGGTGACGGGGTTGAGCAACGGGTGACCGTCGAGGCCTGCGAGGAGGGTGTCAACGAAGGTGGAGTTCACGGCCCACCCCGTCGGAGGCAGGACCGCGACCCCACGGGTCAGGCCCGGCGTTTCCAGCTGGATCATGGCCATCTCCGCCAGGAGCTGAGTGGCCGCCAGCACCGGTCCGCCCGGGTTGGAGAAGTCGGCGGTGAGTCCGGAGTCGGCGCCGTAGACCAGGGCCTTGCCGCCGACGCCGACCAGCTGGGTCGGCAAGGCGAAGGTCGTCACCTCGGCCAGGGCCGGCAGGGTGCTGAGCTCGCTGTCGGGAACGATGAACCTGCCGGCCCCCCGGGCTTGCAGCGTCCGCACGCTGGACACGTCCAGGGAGGCGTTGATCACCCAGGTGCCCGACGACGGCGCGGCGCCGAGGTACCTGGCCAGGACCGACGAGCCGGCGTTGAGCTGATCGTTGAGCTCGGCGTTGAGCCCGGCCGCGCTCCAGCCCCGCAGTGGGACCGAGGCGTAGGTCGCGGGCGTGACCTGAACCCGTCCCGCATCCACCAGCTGTTCCAGGTCGGCCAGTGTCGACCGGTCGACATCGGACGCCGACGGGGAGGCCAGGGCGTCGAGCGTTTGGGGCGTCACCGCGAGGGTCAGCTTGACGTTCGGGTGGGCCACCAGGGTGTCGACCACCCCGGCGAGCTGTAGCGACTGGTTGCTGGGCAGGGGTTCGAGCTGGCCGCGGTTCCCGACCGAAGGGGGAACATGGAATGGCATCGTCAGGGAGACCGAGAGCTTGGGCAGACCCGACAGCGATGGAGGCTCGGCATACACCAGGAAAGTGTTGACGAGCTGCCCCCTGAGGGTGGCGTTGTGGTACAAGCCGATCTGGACGGGGAACACGCCGCTGCCGGCGGCGGCATTGAAGGTCGGGATCTGGCCGGTCGAGGGTTCGTTGACGGGAATGTCGATGTCGACACCCCCGGATGGGTCGGCCGGCAGGGACGACAGCGACAGGCTCAACGGGTACACCGAGTAGCCGTGGATCTGACCGGACATGGCCTCGTCGAAGCCGGTCCGCGTCGTCAGCCGGTTGTACACGATGAGGTCCAGTTGCTCATTGTCCGGATCGGACGCGGTGACAAGGAGACGCAGATGGAAGTTCTGGCGATCCGACACCCACGGCGACTGGGCCAGGAGGGTGACGCTGTCCTGACCCCGGCCCACACCCGACGTCGCCGGGGTGGCGGCCCTCGGCGGATCCCCGGTGCCCGTGTCCGGCCGACCCGTGGCCGCAGCTTCCTGGGCTCCGGCGTTCTTCGCCGAACCCGTCAGCGCCACCAAGCCCGCTCCCAGGACCACCAGGAGGGCGAGGATCAACCGGCCGCGGGCCGGGCGGGCGGAGTGTGTCACGACAGACCGGCCGAGAGGACCGACAGCCCGACGGGCTGTTCCCGGAAGCCGACCTGGGTGTAGAGGGCCAGGGCGGCGGCGTTGCCCATCTGAGTGTTGACGACGGCACGAACGACGCCCCGACGGTGCATCCAGCTCAGCCCGTCGAGGAGCAGGCGCCGGCCGGTGCCCGCTCGCTGGTAGGCAGGGAGAACCGCCAACCTCTGGACGTACCCCCGGGCCCCGGCGCGGCCGCAGATGGCATAGCCGGCGACGGTGCCCCCGGGTCCGGCCGCAGCGCGAAAACGGACCGCCGGCGTAGCGTGCAGCGCGTCCGACAGGCCGGCCCGGTCGAACCTCCAGAAGAAGGGAAAGGCCGCCTGGTCCACGGCGAGCACGTCCGGGCGCCGGTGACGCCTGACGCGGTGAAGCGGATACCCGGGCGGAACCGCCGGCAAGCCCGCGGTCAGATCGATAGCAAGTAGATGGAGCCGTTCTTCGACACCGAACCCGGCCGCCAAAAAGCCGGCCTGTTCGATGGGCGAGAGGGCTCCGGTCACGACCCGCCGATACCCACGAGCCGCCAGGGTATCCAGGCAGCGGCTCAGGAACTCGGCGGAAGGCAACGGGGCGTCGGGCACCGGGTTGATGAAGGCGACCTCGTGCTCGCCCCGCCAGGGGCCGGTGCGGGCCCGCTCACGACCCCAGCGGATCACGTCCGCGGAGGCCAGGCTCATGGCCGCACCGGCGCGTCGAATGCCGGCTCCCTCCGCTCGAGCAGCAGGGTCGCTCGCGCCCGGGCGCGCCGCCCCGGGCCCGTCAAATTGCACGCCTTGTGCTCGCTCACGGCGCCACGACGCTACCGCTCCGCGTGGTGGGTCGTTTGGACACCCGCCGAGCGCCCGCTCCACACGCCCGCCCGCGGCACGCCTCAGTTCGAAACCATCCGGGCTGTGGGGAGGCCGCCCGGTACGCTGAACGCCCGTGATCCCCGCCCGACTACGGCCTCTGCTCGAGGAAACGAGCGAGCTCGCGGCCCGGTTCCAGGCCGCGGGATACCGGCTCTACCTGGTCGGTGGGGTGGTTCGCGACGCCGTGCTCGGTCGGCTCGACGATGAGGCCGACCTGGATTTCACGACCGACGCCCGGCCCGACGACGTCGAAGCGCTGGTGACGGGCTGGGCCGACGCGGTGTGGGACCAGGGCCGGCGGTTCGGAACCATCGGGCTCCGGATCGGCACCCGGCGCGTCGAGATCACCACTCACCGCGCCGAGGCCTACACGCCCGACAGCCGGAAGCCGGAGGTGGTCTTCGCCGACGCCATCGAGGCGGACCTGTCGAGGCGCGATTTCACCGTCAACAGCATGGCGTTGTCGTTGCCGGACCTCACCCTGATTGACCCCTTCGACGGCGTCGGAGACCTCGCCGCCCACCGGCTGCGCACGCCGCTCGCACCGGAGGAGTCTTTTGGTGACGACCCGCTGCGCATGCTGAGGGCAGCCCGCTTTCTGGCCGGTTACGGGCTCGTCCCGGATCCGGCCCTCACCGGCGCAGTCATGACCATGCGGGCCCGGCTGGACATTGTCTCCGACGAGCGCATCCGGGACGAGCTCGACAAGTTGATGGTGGTGCCCAGGCCGGGGGAGGGGCTGTGGTTCCTGGTCCGCACCGGTCTGGCCGAGGAATTTCTCCCCGAGCTGCCGGCCCTGGGCCTTGAACAGGATCCCATTCACCGCCACAAGGACGTGCTGGCGCACACCATCGCGGTGGTCGAGAACACCCGGCCCGTCCGCCTCCTCCGCCTGGCGGCGCTGTTCCACGACATCGGCAAGCCGAAGACCCGATCGTTCGGGCCGCGGGGAACGGTGTCGTTCCACCATCACGAGGTGGTCGGAGCCCGCATGACCCGCGATCGCATGAGGGCTCTGCGCTACAGCAGCGACGATATCGAGACCGTCAGCCGGCTGGTGGACCTGCACCTGCGCTTCCACACCTACCGGCTGGGATGGACCGACAGCGCGGTTCGCCGCTACGTGCGCGACGCCGGCCCCCTGCTCGACCTGCTCAACGAGCTGACCCGGGCGGATTGCACCACCCGCAACGCGGCCCGGGCCCGGGCCCTGGCCCGCCGGATGGACGAGCTGGAAGCCCGCATCGGACGGCTGCAGGCCCAGGAGGAGCTGGCCGCCATCCGGCCGGATCTGGACGGCAACCAGATCATGGCCAGGCTGGGGCTGCGACCGGGCCCGGCCGTGGGGGAGGCCCTGTCGTGGCTGCTGGAGCTGCGGCTGGAGGAAGGGCCCCTCGGCGCCGAGGAGGCGGGCCGGCGCCTCGATGCCTGGTGGGCGTCCCGCCCGGCTGGAGAGACCGGCTAGGCGGCTGGAGGCGGCGCCGCTCGACACGGCCAGGCCCGGACCCGGCGATTTCTGGGTGACATCTGGATTCTTGGTGACGAGGACGACACCACAGGTACATAAACGCGCCCAGAAAAACGAAACGCGCCCAGAAGACGAGCGAAATCGCCGTGGTGAGGGCGTCAGGCCCCGAAGGCCACGTCCGGGGGCCGGACCACGCTGAGGTGGCGCCGGCGACGCTGCGGCAGCCACAGCTCGAACATCGCCGCCGTCATGGGTCGAGCCAGGTAGAAGCCCTGGGCCCAGTCGCAGCCCAGCGCCACCAGCTGCTCCCAGGTGACCCGGTCCTCGACCCCCTCCGCCACCACCGTGTGCCCCAGGTTGCGGGCCAGGTCGATGGTGGAACGGACGATGGCCCGGTCACCGTCGTCGACGCTCATGGACAGCACAAAGGACTTGTCGATCTTGACCACATGAATCGGCAGTTGCTTGAGCCGGGTGAGCGAGGAGTAGCCGGTGCCGAAGTCGTCTATGGCCAGCCTGAAGCCGAGGTCACCGAGGGCGTCGAGGACCTTTCCAGAGCGAGCCGGATCCGCCATGATCGAAGATTCCGTCAGCTCCAGGGTGAGCCACTTCGGCTCCACGCCGGTGGCCGCCACCATCCGGGTGAGGCGATCGAGGAGATCCGCCTCGAGCAGCGTCCGGGCCGCGATATTGACCGAAACCCCGAGGGGCCAGCCGTTGTCGTGCCAGGTCCGGGCCTGGCGCAGGGCGGAGTCCAGGACCCACCAGGTCAGCTCGCTGATCATCCCGGACTGCTCGGCCAGCGGGATGAATTCCTCCGGCGGGATGGGGCCGTGGAGCGAATGATTCCACCGCAGGAGCGCCTCGCAGCCGATCACGCTGTCAGTGCTGAGATCGGCGACCGGCTGGTACCAGACTTCGATGGCGTCGGTACGCGGCGCGGCTCGCAGCTCGTTGGCGAGAATCAGCCGCCGGGTGCTGTGCCGGTCATCGCTCGGGTCGTAGACCTCGATGCCGCCGCCGGAGGTCTTGGCGGTGTACATGGCGACGTCCGCCCGCCGTAGCAACACCGACCGGTCTTCGCCGTGTTCGGGGGCGATGCTCACACCCAGGCTGGCCCCGAGCTCCAGAGCCATACCGTCGGCGGTCACGGGCTGGTCGAGCTGGGCCAGTACCTCCCGCCCGATTTCGCCCACCTGCTCGATATTGGCGACATTGCGGAGCACGAAGCCGAATTCGTCGCCGCCCAGGCGGGCCACGATGCCGTGCTCGTTGACGCTATCCATGAGCCGGGTGGCCAGCTCCCGCAGCACGCAATCGCCGACGTGATGGCCCATGGTGTCGTTGATTTCTTTAAACCCGTCGAGATCCATCAACATGACCGCCACCAACCGGCCCACCGACCTTTCGGTCAGGGCGTCTCCAAGGAAGCGGTCAAAGAGATTGCGGTTCGGCAGACCCGTCAGGCTGTCATGGAGGGCCTCGTGCTCTCTGGCCGTGACCTCCCGGCGCAGCCGATCCAGGAGCCGGCCACCCCGGATGGCCACTCCGCTGTGGGAAGCCAGGACCTCGAACAGTCGCAGGTCCTCGGCGTCGAAGGTGACGGGCCCCTGGTTGTTGCCGACAATGATCACGCCGCGGAGATCGTCGCCAAAGCTGATAGGTGCCGCCAGGGCGGTGTGCAGGCTCCGCTCCGCCAGGGCGTTCGCCACTTCCGGCCGGGGATCCTCGCTGGAGGCCACCAGCCCGGCGCCGCTGGCTTGCACCATCTGTTCGAGCCGGCCGGGCTCGGGCCGAACCGAACACACCAGCCGATCGCTCGTATCGAGGTGGTAGCACAGGCACTCATCGGTGTCGGGGAGGATCAGTTCCGCCACCCCGGAGCCCATGACCTGCCGGGCCTCACTCAGCACCGAGCAGACGACGTCGTCCACTTCGGACACGCCGCTGGTCCGCTGGGCGAAGCGATACAAACGCTCGAGGTTGGCGTACCGCCGGCGCCACTCCGTGCTCGCCCGCTGGCCGAGCAGGGCCAGCACGCCGAGTCCGACGAACAGCAGCGCAGCCACGGCGTTGGCCCAGATGGCATTGATGGCGGTCAGGGCCAGGACCACGGAGATCGGCATCGACGTCGCCGAGGCTCGGAGCGTCGTCAGCCACTCGCTCCAGGTCCACCGCCAGGCGCTGACTGCGACCACGGTGGTGACGCTGGCGTTCGTCACCAGGGCGGTGGCGAGCACTGCGGCCGCACAGGCCACCCATCCCCGCAACGACACGGGCGAACTGCTGCCACGCACGAAGTGGTAGCAGGCCAGGGCTGCCACCGCCGCGCCCGACAAGCTGATCACGTTGAAGGCGGTCTTGGAGGGGGGGCGGCGCTTGACAAAGCTCACCACCAACTGGGCCAAAACCGTCGCAACCAGCAGCCCCGCCGGGGTCAGAAAGACGACACCGACGACGAGCGGGATCTCGGACAATCCCAGCGTTACGGGGTCCCCTCTCAGCATGAACGTCACCGTCAGCAACGAGGCCCCCACCAACGCGGCCGACACCCCCAGCCAGGGAAGCGAATGAGGAACGGCCACCGGGGCGAAGTTCTCGATGACCCGGGCCCACGCCACTCCGGCGATCACGCCCAGACCGGCGATGAAGAGCCAGACCCGAGCGGGCGCGCCAGCCCCGCCGCCCGTCACCTGCTGACGAAGGCGACCGGCCAGACCAGACGCAGCCCCCGGGCCAACGCCTCGCGCCTCGGGTTTCATGGCCTCACCAGCATACGTGTCCTCCCGCCTGCGGGCCTGGCGGGCGCGCCAAACCTCTGGCGTAACGATGCGCTCGTACACACAGGCAGCCAGCGGGCACGGAGCGCGCCGGAAAACTCACTTACTTCGCGGAGGCGAACGCCGCTAGATCAGCCCCACTCCAGATTGCGCATGCACATAACTGTCGGCACCTCCTCCCACGCTGCGGGCGCGAACTGCCCCGTCACAGCTCGCGGATTCGGAACCGCCAGTGCCCCGGGTACGACCGAGAATGTTCCCCTTAGTTGCCTTCCTTGCGGGCTCGAACAATCAGGGTACGAGGCACAAAATTATAGGTTTCCCGCCAAGCGTGGCTACGGGGGGCGCCCGAGATCGGCTCCGGCTCCAGGACCAGATCGACGCGATAGCTGGCCCGGACCAGACCCATGTACATGTCGGCAAAGGTGTGGTGGTAAGCGGTAAAGGGGATACCACCCCAGTCGAAATCGAGCGGCGAGCGGTCGAAATAGGAGCGGCGGACCAGGAGGGGAGGCTCGGCCACGTCGTCGATCATGTCGTAGGCCGGGTGGGTCAGGCTGAAGACCAGCGGAGCGCCGACCTTCAGCACCCGGTGGACCTGCCGGAAGACGCGGTTGAGGTCCTCCACGTAGCCAAAGGCGTAGGCGGAGAACACCAGGTCGATGGAGTCCGCCCGCAGGAAGGCCAGCTCGGCCAGGTCGCCCTGGCGCAGCTCGACCCGAACCTCCTCCTGCTCGCAGAGCTGCCGGGCGTAGGCCAGCTGCGTCGCTGACAGGTCGACCCCGATGGCGGTCGCCCCCTGCTTGGCGAACGCGATGGAGCACTGGGCGCCACCACAGCCGAGCTCAAGCACCTTCTTGCCCCGGAGGTCTCCAAGCAAGCGGAGCTCCGCCTCGGTCGGAATGTCAGGCCCGTAATGGGCCACCCGGGTCGAGAGCTGGGCGGCGTCCTGATAAGCGGCGGAATGGCGATCCCATGCGGCAGCGATGTCGGTCGGCACGACCCCATCCTGCCGCAAGTGCCGGCCCCCTCCTCCGCACGCCGCGGGCCCGCCTCAGTCGCCTCTCAGCCGGCGGCGAATTCCTCCACCAGGCGGTGGGCCTCGTCGTCGTGATACTGCTGCGGCGGCGACTTCATGAAATAGGCGCACGGTCCGATCAGGGGCCCGCCGATCCCCCGGTCTTTGGCGAGCTTGGCGCAGCGCAGGGCGTCGATGACAACGCCCGCCGAGTTGGGGGAGTCCCATACCTCCAGCTTGAGCTCGACGTTGAGGGGAACGTCGCCGAAGTTGCGGCCTTCCAGACGGATGTATGCCCACTTACGATCATCCAGCCAGGCCACGTGATCGGACGGCCCGATGTGCACATCATCGGCGCCGATACCGTTGTCCAGCTGGCTGGTGACCGCCTGGGTCTTGGAGACCTTCTTGGACTCGAGCCGATCCCGCTCCAGCATGTTTTTGAAATCCATGTTGCCGCCGACATTCAGCTGATAGGTCCGATCCAGGACCAGGCCCCGGTCCTCGAAGAGCCGGGCCAGGATGCGATGAACGATGGTGGCTCCGACCTGACTCTTGATGTCATCGCCGACGATCGGCACACCCGCGTCGGTGAATTTTCGGGCCCAGACCGGATCACTGGCGATGAACACCGGGATGGCGTTGACGAACGCCACGCCCGCGTCAAGACAGGCCTGGGCGTAGTGCTTCTGGGCCGTTTCGGAGCCGACCGGTAGGTACGCAACCAGGACGTCGGCCCGGGTCTCACGGAGAGCCTCAGCCACGTCAACCGGTTCGAGAAGCGACTCTTCGATGGTCTGGCGGTAGTACTTCCCCAGGCCATCGAGGGTCGGTCCCCGCTGGACCGACACCCCGAGATCACCCACGGGCGCGAACCGGATGGTGTTGTTGGGACCGGCAAAGATGGCCTTCCCGAGGTCCAACCCCACCTTGGACGCATCCACGTCGAAGGCAGCAACGAACTCGACGTCGCCCACGTGGTACCCGCCCAGGGTGACGTGCATCAAACCCGGCACCGTGTCGGATGGGTCGGCATCGCGGTAGTACTCGATGCCCTGGATCAACGAGCTGGCGCAGTTGCCGACGCCGGCAATGGCAACCCGGATCTTGTTGGTCATGGGGTGTTGTCCTCCTCGGATACGGATATGGCGGGGCGTAGCCCCGCAAGGCTGGGGCTCATGGCCCCGGGGTTGGCCGGCAACGGGGCCGGATCGGGGTGGGGAAGCGCGCGGGCGCGGGCGCGAGGGCGCGGGCGCGGCGCCGTGGCATTGGGGCCGCCGGGGCCAGGCGGACCAGCAGCCCGCTCCGACGCGATCAGGCGCTCGATCCAGGACAGGTCGTGCTCGGCTGATTCACGGTCGTGCTCCATCAGGCTGCGGGTGTAACCGTCCGCCGGCTCGCGGGCGGCGCGCAGGCGGGCCCGGACGTGAGCGAGGCGTTCGAGCAGCTGGGCCCGCCGCCGTTCGAGCATGCCCAACCGGGCGTCGGGCGGCAGGTAGCGGGCGAAGGCCAACCGCAGATTGAAGACCCGCTCGTCATCACTGGACTGGCTCTCGGCGGCCAGCAGCTCCTCGAAGAGGGCTTCCCCGCGATCGGTGATGCCGTACACCTTCTTGCCGCGGCCGCCCCGCCCGCTGCGGCCGCTGGCCACCCGGGCCCGGAACACGGCCAGCTCTCCGCCGAGGGAGCCCGTCATCGGGATCGGGGCCGGGCCGGCCGCGCTGGCCTCGACCGCCTTCACCGCCCCGGCCTGCTCCAGGCGGCGGAGGGCCGGGTACAGCGACCCAAAGGAGACCCCACTGGCAAATCCCAGCATGTCGGCCAGGCGCTTCTTGAGCTCGTAGCCATGGAGCTCCTGATCTTTGAGAAGCCCGAGGATGGCCAGCTCCAGCATGATCGCTCAGTATAGCGCGCTTCGATGTATCGGTTCGATATATCAGGCGCGCCGAAGGCCTGGTGCCTCTATCCGCCCTGGCGCGACGGGCGGTAGGGTGCGAGCGTGATGAGCTTCCGGCCCGCCGCCCTGCGTGGGGCAAACCCCGCGGCGAACGTCGCCGGGGATGTCGACTACCGGCTGGCTCGTAACATGGTCGTCAGCGAGTTTCATAAGGGCCGTCTCTCCCGCCTCGACATTTGCGATGCCCATCCGGAGCTGATGCGGGCCGCGGCCAACGTGGGTGAGGAAACCCGCGAGGACTGTCCCATCTGTGAAGAGGTCAAGGTCCGCCTGGTCTCCTACGCCTTCGGCAGTGGCCTGCCCCCTTCCGGCACCTGCGTGACCTCGCGCCAGGAACTCGCCAAGCTGGCCAAAGGGGCCCGGGGAGCCCGCGGTGTGACCTGCTACGTGGTCGAGGTGTGCCCCGCCTGCTCCTGGAACCACGTGGCGCGCAGCTTTACCGTCACCCACCCTCGCTAGCCTGGGTCGGGTACGGCCTATGGTTTCACGCGCCCCCAAACGCCCCCGGCCCGAGCCACCCAAGCCAGCCCGCCGGCGGGGGGGTCGGCTGTGGCGCTGGCGGCGGCCGTTGTTCATCATCGGCTTGTTGGGATTCGCGCTCATCGCCGGCGGCCTGTACTACCTGTCCCGAATCCCCCTCCCCAGTCCGGCTCCGCTGGAGCAGACCACCATCGTCTACGACTCCTCCGGGAAACACGTGCTGGCGACGTTCTCGGATCAGAACCGCGTCGAGGTCCCGTTGTCGCAGGTCCCGCAGGTGGTGATCAACGCGGTGGTGTCCACCGAGGATCGCCACTTCTTCTCCGAAGGCGCCCTCAACCCGGTCAGCATCGTGCGGGCGTTCATGGCCGATATCCGCGGCACGGGCAACCTCCAGGGGGCGTCCACCATCACCCAGCAGTACGTCAAGCAGACGTACCTGTCGTCGCAACGCAGCCTGTCGCGCAAGCTCAAGGAGGCGGCCCTCTCGATCCGGTTGGCCCGCTCCGAGTCCAAGCGTGAGATCCTTCAGAACTACCTCAACACCATCTACTGGGGCCGGGGCGCATACGGCGTGGAGGCAGCCGCCCAGGCCTACTTCGGCAAAAACGTCAACCAGCTGGGCCTGCCTCAGGCGTCGCTGCTGGCGGGGCTGATACGAGAACCGGAGACCGCCGACCCGGCCCGTGATCCCGAGGTGGCGCGTGCCAACCAGGCCGACACCCTGAAGGCGATGGTGCGCGACAAGCACATCACCGCCGCAGAGGCGAGCCAGGTCGAGGCCCTTCCTTTTTCCTCCTACGTCAAATCGCCCTCCGCCAGTAACGCCAACCCGTCCGGCCAATCCGGTGACGCCTACTTCATCTCCGCCGTTCGCCAGGAATTGCTGGCCAAGTATGGGGCCCAGATGCTTGACAGCGGCGGGCTGCGGGTGACCACCACACTCGATCCCACCTTGCAGGCCGAGGCCTACAACTCCATCTACGGGCCGAGTCCGGGCGCCCTCAATCCGGCCGGCGGCGAGCCATCCGGAGCGCTGGTGTCCATCGGTGCCAACGGCGCGGTCAAGGCCCTGGTCGGGGGGCAGAACTACGCCACCTCGAGCGTTGACCTCGCTCTCGGCAAGGCCGGGGGAGGCAGCGGACGCCAGGCGGGTTCGACCTTCAAGGCCTTCATGCTGGCCGAGCTGCTCAAAGACGGCTACTCCGTCCAGTCCGTCTTCCCGGCCCCCCCGGAAGTGGTGCTACCCGCCGGCAACGCCAACGGCACCCCGTGGAGCGTCACCAACTTCGAACACGAGACCACCTCCCCCCAGTTGAGCCTCATCGACGCCACCGCCCTTTCCATCAACACCGTCTACGCCCAGGTGGTCGCCCGGGTCGGAGCCTCCAACCTCGACTCCATGGCGGAATCCCTGGGCATCAGCCCGTCCGAGCTGCCCGGGGCCTACCCGTCGCAGGTCCTCGGCACCGCCGACGTATCGCCGCTAGAGATGGCGGCGGCCTACGCCACCTTCGCCGACGGGGGCGTGTATCACAGCCCGCAGCTGATCGCCAAGGTGACCACGGCCACCGGCAGCCCGCTGCCGTTGCCGGTTCCGGCGGTGAGCCGGACCGTGCTGACGCCGGCGCAGGCGGCCCTGGAGACCTACGTGCTCCAGCAGGTAGTGCTGTGGGGAACGGGCACGTCGGCGGGGGACGTCGGTTCCCCGGTGGCCGGCAAGACCGGCACGACGGAGCATTCGAGCGACGCCTGGTTCATCGGCTACACGCCGCACCTGACCACCGCGGTGTGGATGGGTTACGCATCCAGCTCCAGGCCCATGGTCAACTTCCGCGGCCTCACCAGCGTGCAGGGGGGAACCATCCCGGCCCAGCTGTGGCACAACTACATGTCGGCGGCGCTGGCGTCCGAACCTGCCCTCGAAGGTCAGTTCCCGCTGGTGTACTCGTTCGGCGGCCAGACCCTGACCCCGCCACAGGTCGGCACCACCGTGCTCTTCCCGACCACCACCACCACAGTCCCTCCGACCACCTCGACCACCACCCCGGCGACGACCAGGCCCACCACGGGCGTCTCTCCCTCGTCCCAACCGACCCCGACCTCCCGGCCTCCCACCACCGTTCCGGCGACCACTCCCACCGTCACCATCCCGTCGCACAGCAGCCCCACCACGGCAGGTACCGGAACCGGGTAGGGCTCGGCGCCGCCGTCCCGCCGTCCCGCCGTGACGCGTGCGGCGCCGGCCGGGGCCGGTCGCAAGCACCCCGGGGCCGCGGCGGCCGTGGCACCTGCGGGCGCGGCAGCCGCGGCGCGGGCCGGGCCCCGGCCGCACGCATCCCCCCGGGCCGCGGCGGCCGTGGCACCTGCGGGCGCGGCGGGGTATATTCGGTTTGCCGCCGGCAGCCGTGGGGCGCTGGACGGAAAAGGAGGAGTCGTGGTCCCTGTTCAAACCGCGCCATCGGTCCGGGCTCGCAAGAATTCCGACCGTCCACTCGTCATGGTCACCGCATACGACGCGCCAACGGCGCGCATCGCCGACGAGGCCGAAGTTGACCTCATCCTGGTCGGCGACTCCGTGGCCATGGTCGTACTGGGGTATGACGACACGCTGCACGTGACGGTGGACGACCTGGTCCACCACACGGCCGCGGTGGCCCGGGCCAAGCCCCGCCCCATGGTGGTCGCCGACCTGCCGTGGATGAGCTACCACACCGGGCCGGCCGACGCGGTGCGCAACGCGGCCCGTCTGGTTCGGGCCGGCGCCCAGGCCGTCAAGCTCGAGGGGGGCCGCAAGCGGGTGGCGGTGGTCGAGGCCATCTGCGATGCGGAGATCCCCGTCATGGGGCATCTGGGCCTGACGCCCCAGTCCTTCCACGCCATGGGTGGCTTCAAGGTGCAGGGGAAGGACCTCGATACGGCCAAAGCCCTGGTCGACGACGCTCACGCCCTGAGCGCCGCGGGCTGCTTCGCCATCGTCCTGGAGGGCATCCCTGACGTCGTGGCCCACCTGATCACCGAGTCCGTGCCCGTACCCACCATCGGCATCGGGGCCGGCGCACATTGCGACGGGCAGGTCCTCGTTTTTCACGACCTCCTCGGCCTGGAGGATCGCACCCCTCCGAAGTTCGTACGCCAGTACGCCACCCTCAAGACCAATGCCGTCACCGGGCTGCGGGCCTGGGCGGCCGATGTGCGTTCGGGCGCCTTCCCCTCCGAGGCGGAGACCTACCACATCACCCGCGATTTGGCCGCCCACCTGGCTTCCACCTGATCGCAGCTCCGTCCTGCTCGGGCGGCGGTCGCGGTCTCGGCCTCGCCGCGGTCCCGGTGCCGCTGCGGGTCCCGGCGCCGCTGCGGGTCCCGGCGGGGCTCAGGTTTGGGGTCGGTCCCGGCGCCGCTGCGGGTCCCGGCGTCGCTGCGGGTCCCGGCGCGGCTCAGGTTTGGGGTCGGTCCCGGCGCCCCTCGGGTGCCGGCGTCCCTCGGGGTGGGGTCGGTCCCGTCGCCACTCGGGTCCCGGCCGGCTTCCCGGGTGCCGTCCGCCGTCCCAGGCGGCTCCCCGCTCCAGCCAACACGCTGAGCGACCATCAAGCCGCCCAGGGCGCCGATGGCTGCCTTTTCTTGGTGACATCTGGATTCTTGGTGACGAGGACGACACCACAGGTACATAAACGCGCCAAGAATCCAAAGCGCGCCCAGAATCCGGTTCAGATAGCATGAATGATCATGAGACATGGTACTGACGTCCCGTCGTTCGGGGTTCTGCAGCTGATCGGCCCCTCTCGCAGCCAACCCCGGGCGCCGTCCCCGGGGCCAACCTCACACGGCGCAGCGCCCACCCTCAGCCGCCGGCGGGCCGGCGACAACTCCATCGCCAGCAACTCCCGCTCCCTTTTCCCTCTCCCACCCACGTGCCACGGCGGCGGCCGATCCGAACCGCCCGGGACCACCCCGCAGACCTGGCCCGAATGAGCCCTCAACAGGTGGTCTGCCGGCCCCATGTCTGCGTTCCCGCAGACTGTCACACCCCCCTGTCACCATGGTGACAACACAGATCGGCCCCCCGCTCACGGGGAAGCGCCCGCAGGGACCACTTCGCCCAAGGTCGACTACCATGCCATGTCTGCAATTGAGACCCTGCTCCGGACCGTCCGGAGCCCCGTGCCGTCAGGCCGGGTCCATAGGGAGGTGGTGAGCCGCTCATGCGGCAGTACGAAGTCATGGTCATCCTCGACGCCGGGCTGGAAGAGGACGCCATCCGGACCATCGTTGATCGAGCCACTCAGGTCATCGCCAACCGTGGTGGCACCGTCGACAAAGTGGATCGCTGGGGCAAGCGCCGCTTTGCGTACGAGGTGCACCATCGCAGCGAGGGCTACTACGTGCTCATCGAGACCACAGCCGAGCCAGGCGCGCTCGCAGAGGTCGACCGGATGCTCGGACTCGCAGATGAAGTCATCCGCCACAAGGTGATCCGCTTGCCGGAGACCAACACAGTCGTGCGAGCGTCACGGCCGTCCAGTCCGGACAGCGCACCGGTGGGTGCCAACGTGAACGGAGAGCAATGAGATGTCCAACGGAAACCATGTGAGCATCGTCGGCAACCTGACTCGGGATCCCGAGCTCAGGTTTACGCCGAGCGGCCAGGCCACCACCGGCTTTGGCGTGGCCGTCAACCGGCGCTGGCAAAACCGGCAAACCCAGGAATGGGAGGAAGCCACTTCGTTCTTCGACGTGGTGTGCTGGGGCCAGCTGGCCGAGAACACCGCCCAGTCCCTCAGTAAGGGGTCGCGGGTCCTCGTAAGCGGGCGTCTCGATCAGCGCAGCTGGGAGACTCCCGACCGCGAGCGACGTTCGAAAATCGAGATCACCGCGGACGAGATCGCGCCCAGTCTGCGGTGGGCGACTGCAGTCATCACCCGCAACGAGCGCCGAACCCCGGACGGAGCAGCGACCGGCGGTGGCGGTGGCGGTGGCAGCGGCAGCGGCAGTGGCGGTGGCGGTGGCAGCAGCCGGCCGGTCCCCAACGAGGTGCCGGCTGACTACCACCAGTATGAAGAGGAACCGTTCTAACTCATGGCCCGCAACAACGACCGGGATCGCGGCGCCAAGCGGACGATCAAAGACAGCCGTCCCCGGCGGAAGCAGAAGGTCTGCATTTTCTGCCAGGACCAGGCCAACTGGGTGGACTACAAGGATGCCAACCTCCTCCGCCGCTTCCTGAGCGATCGGGGCAAGATCCGGACCCGACGGGTTACCGGCAACTGTTCACAACACCAGCGCGACATGCAGGTGGCCATCAAGACCGCTCGTGAGCTGGCCCTCCTGCCCTACGCGGAGCGCACCGTCAATGAACGGGGTCCGGGCCGAGGACCGGGCCGCACCGGATCCCGACGCGATGGCGCCCGGGCGACCGAGGACGTCCTCGACGACGAACTCGACGTTCGGAGTCTCAAATCCGAGGACGAACAGGAAGAAGATGTCGACACCTCCGACGAGCGTGCCGACCTGGAACGGCTAGGGGTGAGCGCCTAAATGCGAATCGTACTGCGCACCGATATCGACAAGCTGGGCAAGCGGGGCGACATCATCGATGTAGCCGATGGTTACGGCCGCAACTACCTGTTGCCCAAAGGTCACGCCATCCGGGCCACCAACGGCGTGACGGACCAGGCCAACGCCATGCGGCGGGGTCGCGATCTCCGGGATGCCAAGGACCGGGAGTCCGCGGAAAGCATCGCCCGGACCCTGGTACCTCTGGTGATCCGCATCCCGGCCCGTTCCGGCTCAGGAGGACGGCTCTTCGGTTCGGTCACGTCGGCCGACGTCGTCGACGCCGTCGCCGATCAGGCCAAGATCACCCTCGATCGCCGCCGCCTTCACCTCGATGAGCCGATCAAATCGCTCGGGATCCACGAGGTGCCGGTCAAGCTGCACGCCGACGTCGAATTCCGGGTGACCGTGGAGGTCGTGCCCAGCTAGTCGGACGGCGCCGACCCGGGATCGTGCGCCCGTTCGACTCGGCAGAGAGCCGGACCCGGGTTCGCGGCTTCCCCGCTGCGATCACCCCGATCACCCCGATCACCCCGATCACCCCGATCACCCCGAGCACCCTCCGCCCCGGCACCCGGGGTGCAACCGGGCGCGGAGCAATCCTCGGCGTGAGCTCGACCACGCCCCAAGCCGACTGCGGCGCGACAGGCAATCCCCCAGAAGACGGACAACACCGGACAAAAGCCGCCGATCGCCCAGCTGGCGCGGCGGCCTCCCACCTTGCCGTCCCACGGGGAACGTATGTTTGTAGTCGTGGCCGGACGCCAGATGCCCCTTTCACATGAACGCCGCCTTTCTCCCCAGTGAACGGCATCCTTTCCACACGAAATCCAGAACGTAAAAGGTCTGGTTGCCCACAGGCGCCAGCAAGTTAGGTGTGACCTTCATGGTGCAAGCGATCGAGGATCCCCGCCGGCGAGTACGCCCAGGCGCGGCCCGGATCCCCCCTCACAACCTGCACGCCGAGGAATCCCTGCTGGGGGCCATGTTGCTGTCGCGGGACGCCATCGCCGCCGCGGTCGAGACCTGCGCCGCCGACGACCTATACAAGCCGGCCCATGCCCACGTCTTCGATGCCATTACCACGCTTTACAGCCGGGGCGAACCCGCCGATCCGGTCACCGTTGCCGACGAACTGGCCCGGGCCTCTCTGCTCGAAGGGATCGGCGGGCTCCCCAAGCTCATCGGCCTGCAGGCCGACACCCCGGCCACCACCAACGCAGCCCGCTACGCCCGCATTGTGGAGGAGCACGCCCTCCTGCGCCGGCTGATCGCAGTGGCAGGGGAGATCGCAGAGCTGGGCTACAGCGTCCCCGACGACGTGGCCACCGCCGTCGACCGGGCGGAAGCCCTGGTCTTCGACGTGGCCGAGCGCCGGGTGACCGATAGCCTCAAGCCGTTGCAGGGGCTGCTCGTCGACACCCTCGACCGCCTCGAGCGGCTCTTCGACCGGGGCGACGTCATCACGGGCGTGCCCACCGGCTACGTCGACCTCGACGAGCGCCTCTATGGCCTCCAGCCGTCGACCCTGGTGATCGTGGGAGCCCGGCCCGCGGTCGGCAAGACCGCCTTCGCCCTCGGCATGGCCGCCCACGCGGCCATGGAGGCGCGGGTCCCGACGCTCGTCTTCTCGCTCGAGATGTCCCACGAAGAGCTCACCCAGCGCTTGCTCGTGTCGGAGGCCCGGGTCGATGCCGGCCGGATCCGGAACGGACGCCTGGCCGACTCGGACTGGCCCAAGATCAGCCAGGCCATCGCTCGCCTCGGAGATGCCCCCCTTTTCATCGATGACAACCCCAACCTCACCGTGATGGAGATGCGGGCCAAGGCCCGGCGGCTCAAGGCCCGGGAGGGGAGTCTGGGGTTGATCGTCGTCGACTACCTGCAGCTCATGTCCAGCCGGGTGACGGTGGAAAACCGCCAGATCGAGGTCTCCTCCATCAGCCGGGGACTCAAGATCCTGGCCCGCGAGCTGGAGGTGCCCGTCGTGGCCCTTTCCCAGCTGTCCCGCAACCTGGAGATGCGGGCCGACAAGCGACCCCAGCTGGCCGATCTCCGCGAGAGTGGGTCCCTCGAGCAGGACGCCGATATCGTCCTGTTTCTCTATCGCGACGAGATCTACAACCCCGAATCACCTGACCGGGGCAGCGCCGAGGTCATCGTCGCCAAGCACCGCAACGGCCCTACCGGTAAGTGCCAGCTCGCCTTCCTCGATCACTACACCCGATTCGCCAACATGGCCCGGGTCTAGCGGAGGGGTAGCGACGTGCCCTGGACCCGGCTCCCGATGACATCGCGGGATGATGTCGTCCGCCTCCCGCCCGAGACCCCGCAATTTCCGGAGCTGCTCGGCTGGATTGACGTGACCCACCCTGGTCCCATTTCGGTGCTCGACGTGGGAGGCGGAGGGAGTTTCTACGACTTCCCGGCGGCGTTGCGTCCCCGGGCTCGCCGGCTGGTCGGCGTCGACCCCGATGCCGGGGTCCTCACCCGGCCCTGGCTCGATGAGGCCCACCAGTCACTGGTCGAGGACTACGCCGCGACCACCGAGGAACGCTTCGACGTGGCCCTGTGCGTCTACGTGGTGGAGCACGTTGAGGCCCCGGGCGTGTTCCTGGAGGCCACCAGATCACTCCTGGCCCCCGGTGGCTCCTGTTTTGGCGTGACCCCCAACCTCTGGCACTACTTCGGGCTCGCCAGCGCCGGGGCGGCCCGGTTGGGCATCCAGGATTGGCTGCTGCGCCGGGTGCGGCCGCCGGAGCTCATCGAGGCGTACCACTCGCCGGTGCGTTACCGTTGCAACACCATCGCCCACCTGCGGACTACCGCCCTTCAGGCGGGGTTCAGGGGGGCAGAATTCCGGGTTTTGGAACAGGCCGGCATGTTCGAGACCTACTTCCCGCCGTGGGCCCAATGGGCGCCCCGGACGTACTCCCGGCTCATCAACGAGTGGGCCCCGCCGGCGCTCTTCGGGACCCTCCTGTTCCGGCTGGTGGCCTGAATTGCACCCTGAGCCGGCTGGGAAGAGGCCCGCAGATGGGGTGGTAGCGTCAGTCATCCGCGCCACGCGGGAGACCGGCTTCTTCCCCGGTGACGGCCGCCCCGATCGTAGCGGGGCAGGTTGGTCGCCCCGTCGAGTTCTCCACAACTTGTGGATCAGCCTGTGGACGACAGCACGGTGGGAGGCGTAAAAACCAAGTGACCGAGGCAGCCGAGCTGTGGACATCATGCGCTGATCTGCTACGGGAGGAGGTTTCCGATGCAATCTGGCTCACCTGGATGGCGGCCCTGGAGCCTGTCGAGATCGACGGGCCCAGACTGGTGTTATCGGCGCCCAGCTCACCGGTGCGGGATCGGCTCGAGGAACGCCATCTCCGCTTGCTGGAAAAAGTCGTAGCCCAGGTGACCGGCAGCGACGGCGAGGTCAGAATCGTCGTCCGGCCCACCCCGGAAGGGGTCGACCCGACTTTCACCGCACCCGACCCACCCGGGGCCGGCTCGGTCGAGGCAGAATCTCCCCCCCATCCCGGGCAATCCAGACAATCTGGACATTCGGGAGAGCCAGCATCGGACCGCCTGGCTGACCGACCCGCCCCGCCACGTCAGGCCGGCCAACCGCGGCCGCCAGGGGACTCCGGCTCCGGCCAACCGAGCTGGATGTCAGGACGGATTGAGCCGCCCAGCCTCAATCCCCGCTACACCTTCGACGCCTTCGTTATCGGATCGTCCAACCGTTTCGCCCACGCCGCCGCTCAGCGGGTGGCCGAAACCCCGGCAACCAGCTACAACCCGCTGTTCATCTACGGGGACTCCGGCCTGGGCAAGACCCACCTGCTCCATGCCATCGGGCACTACGGCATCGAGAATTTTCCCGGTATGCGGATCCGGTACGTCTCGACCGAGACGTTCATGAACGACTTTGTCGACGCCATCCGCAACAACAGCCAGATGATCTTCAAACGCCGGTACCGGGATTGCGACATCCTGCTTGTCGACGACATTCAGTTCATGGAGGGCAAGGAAGGTCTCCAGGAGGAGTTCTTCCACACCTTCAACTCGCTGTATGAGGGATCAAAGCAGATCGTTCTATCGTCGGATCGCCATCCCCGGTCGATCGCCACCCTCGAAGACCGCCTCCGGAGCCGGTTCGAGTGGGGGCTCACGACGGACGTGCAGCCGCCCGAACTGGAAACCCGGCTGGCCATCCTGCGCAAGAAGGCCGACGGTGAGCGCATCCCCATCCCTGGTGAGGTGCTCGAACTCATCGCCACCCACGTGCGCGACAACATCCGTGAACTCGAAGGTGCGCTCATCCGGGTGTCGGCTTTTGCCAGCCTCAATCAGGAGCCGCCGACTCAGGAAATGGCGGAGCGGGTCCTCTCCGACATCCTGGACTTCGGCCGGCCCCGGCAGATCACACCCAAGGTGATCATGGACGCGGTGGCGACCACTTTCGGCTTCACCGTCGAGGAGTTGTGCGGCACCAGTCGCCGCCGCCCCCTGGTCAACGCCCGCCAGATCGGCATGTACGTCTTCCGTGAGCTGACCGAGTTCAGTTACCCGGCCATCGCCCGGGAGTTCGGTGGCCGCGACCACACGACGGTCATCCATGCCGTCGAGAAGGTGTCCGGCCTCATGAAGGAACGGCGCCAGATCTACGACCAGGTCACCGAGTTGATTTACAGCATCAAGGGCGGGTCCTGACGATGACGATCGTCGATCTGGGGACGACCCTCCGGACCGGATGTGTCGGGACCTTGTCATTTACGGGGACAACACTCCTGGCGTCCACAGGACATCGCCATCGATGTCACATCCCTGTGCGATCCTGGGGATAGGTCATCCGGATCCGCAAGCGGGCTGACCGGCAACAACGTCGGATTGTCCACAATTCACAGCACCTATAACTGCTACAACCAAAATTCAATTCAACAAGAGGAAGTAGGGAAGGCACTGCGGTGAAGTTCCGATGCGAACGCGATGTGCTGGTTGAGGCCCTGAGCACCGCGGGGCGAGCAGTGGCTGGCCGCAGCGGCGCGCTACCGGTGCTCGGAGGGATCCGGCTGGCCACGAGCAGTGACAGGCTTCAGGTGACCGGGACCGACCTGGATCTCACCATCACGGTCGAGACCACTGTCAGCGGCAGCTCGGACGGCATTGCGGTCGCACCTGGCCGGCTGGTCACCGACATCGTGCGGGCGCTGGAGCCCGGGGCGGTAGCCGTGGAGGCCGATGACGAGGAGATCCGCATTGCCTCGGGGCGGTCACACTTCACCGTGAGGACTCACCCGGCGGGTGATTTTCCCCGCCTGCCGACCCCGACTGGCGACACGGTGACCCTCCCGGTCGAAGGCCTGACCGAGGCTCTGCGACAGGTGACGCGGGCCGCGTCCAACGAGGACTCCCGGCCGATCCTGACCGGTGTGCTCATGGCGGCAGAAGAGGGCGGGTTGCGGCTGGTCGCCACCGATTCCTACCGCCTGGCGGTCCGGGATCTGCGTGGCGTCGGCATCCTCGCCGAAGGGCAGCGGGTGCTGGTTCCCTCCCGGGCGCTCAACGAGCTCATGCGCTTGCTGAGCTCGTCGACTCCCGAGGTGACGCTCCGCCTGGGGCCGCACGACGCCACCTTCACCATTGGCCCGGTTGCCCTGACGACCCGGCTGATCGAGGGGGAGTTCCCCAACTACCGGCAGCTCATCCCCACCTCGTACCCCAACCGGCTTCGAGTAGGGCGGGAGCCGCTGATCGAGGGCGTGCGCCGGGTCAAGCTGCTGGCTCGGGACGCCACTACCCCCGTGCGTATCGCCCTGCGCCCCAACGGGATCGAGTTGACCGTCATCACCACCGACTGGGGTACGGCCACCGAGGACGTTGATGCCAAGTACGAGGGCGCCGAGATGACGGTGGCGTTCAATCCCAACTACCTCATCGACGGGGTGGAGGCCATCACAGGCGATGAGGTCACGCTGGACACCATGGATGCGCTCAAGCCGGCCACGCTCCGACCCACCGAAGGGGACGACTACCTGTACCTGCTGATGCCAGTCAGGGTGTCGTGACGTCCGGTACGGCCGAGCAGCAACCGGCCGCCAGCCGGCCGTGGCGCCGGTACTGACTACGCGTCGCGGGTGGCCATGCACCTCGAACACCTGTGGTTGCTGAACTTCCGGAGCTATCCGGATGCCGAGTTCACGCCCGCCCCGGAGGGGATCACCGTGATCAGCGGGTCCAACGCCGAAGGCAAGACCAACCTGCTGGAGGCCATCGGTTACCTGGCGACGGGGCGCTCTTTCCGGGGCAGCCCGGCGGAGGCGATGGTCGGGCAGAGCGCAAGCGACGGGAGGGCCATCGTTCGGGCCGACGGGGTACGGGAAGGGCGTCGACTGCTGGTCGAGGCCGAGCTGGCGGCAACCGGTCGGGATCGGGTGCAGATCAATGGCCAGCCCCTGCGCCGGACCCGGGACCTGGGCACCGCTTTTTGTGTCACCGTGTTTGCTCCCGACGACCTCGAGCTGGTCAAAGGTGGGCCTCAGGGTCGGCGGCAGTACCTTGACGACCTGCTGGGGGCGCTCCATCCCCGCCACGACGCCACCATCTCGGAGGTGGAGCGGGTCCTCAAGCAGCGCAACGCCCTGCTGAAGTCCATGGGGGCGGCCACCGCGGCGGGACGCCCGTTACCGCCGGATGTGGCCCATACGCTCGATGTGTGGGACCGCAAGCTCGGCGAGGCGGGGGAGGCGCTGGGGGCCGCCCGGGAGGCCCTCACCGCCGCGCTGGGACCGCTGACGAGCGCGGCCTATGCCCGTCTCGCCACCGGGCTGGCCCACCGCGGGCGGGCCGCCATTCAGCTGGCCTACCAGCGCAGCTGGGACGGTGATCTGCTCGACGCTCTGGCCCTTGCCCGTCGCGACGATCTGAGGCGGGGCGTGACGACGGTGGGTCCACATCGAGACGAGCTGGTTCTGCGGATCGGCGGCTTGAGTGGTCGAACCCATGGCTCACAGGGTGAGCAGCGATCGCTGGTCCTGGCCTTGCGCCTCGGTGGGCATGAGCTGGTCACCGACCGGATCGGTAGCGCGCCGATCCTGCTGCTCGACGATGTGTTCTCCGAGCTCGACCCGGTTCGGTCCGAGGCGTTGCTGGATTGCGTGCCGGGGGGGCAGGCGCTGGTCACAGCGGCCAGCCCCACCGATCTGCCCACCGGCGCGGCGGTGGCGTCCCACGTTCGTATCGAGGAAGGCAAGTTGCTCTCATGACCACCTGGCGGGGGATGGATTCCGGTCGCACCGACGTCGAGCCCCGGGCGGTGGCGGAGTCACTGGACCGTGTGACGCGTCCGTTCGGGGCCCCACCAGCCCGGTTCCTGGCTTCGGTGTTCTCCCGCTGGGAGGGGCTGGTCGGCCCGGAGATCGCCCGGCACGCCCAGCCTCACTCCCTCCGGGATGGTGTGTTGCTGCTGGTTGTCGATCAGCCGGCGTGGGCGACCCAGCTGCGCTACCTGACTGCCGAGCTGGTCGCCCGGGTGGGCGCCGATGTGAGCAGCCCGGACATCACCGAGATCCAGATCCGGGTGGCGGCGCCGGCGGGCGCAACCCGGGCGACCCCGCCGGCCGGGCGGCGCCCGGCCCGGGAGGGCGCCCCTTCTGGCGATATCCGCTCCTCCCGGAGGTCGTGGAACCCGTCGAAGTGACCCCCTCTGGTAGAATGGTCTTATCCCAGTTCGGGCCGCTGACCAGCAGTTTTCTTCTTTGTGCCGGCACCGGATCTGGCATTTTTCCCCCCTCCGTCGAAAGGTCGCTCTTGGCGATGCTAAGTGCTGTGAAACTCCATGACATGCGTGATCTTTCCTGGTTCTTCACCAGCGTCAGCGGCGACGCCAGCGTCGCAGCGGGGAGCGAGTGCGCATGTCGTTGAGTTCTGAAGCGCTGCGGCTCGATGACGGCGAGAAGGCCACCCGTCCGTCCCGATACAGCGCTCGTGACATGGCTGTCCTGGAAGGTCTCGAGCCGGTCCGCAAGCGACCGGGGATGTACATCGGGTCCACCGGGGCCAGCGGCTTGCACCATCTGGTGTGGGAAGTCGTCGACAACTCGGTGGACGAAGCCATGGCGGGCTTCTGCACCCGCATCGACGTCACCCTCCTGGCTGACGGCGGTTGCCGGGTCGTCGACGACGGCCGCGGCATCCCCACTGACGTCAATCCCCAACAGAAGCTCACCGGCGTCGAAATTGCGCTCACCAAGCTGCACGGCGGTGGCAAGTTCGGCGGGAGCGGGTACAAGGTCTCCGGCGGCTTGCACGGTGTCGGCGTGTCGGTCGTCAATGCCCTGTCCACCCGGCTGATCGTCGGGGTCGACCGCGACGGCCAGCGCCATCGCATGGAGTTCGGCGACGGCGGCAAGGCGCGCACGCCCCTGGAAGTGACGGGGCCATCGCCCGACGGGCGGACCGGGACATCGGTCACCTTCTGGCCGGACGGCAAAATCTTTGATGAGACTGAGTTTCGGGCCCAGACCATCATCGAACGTCTTCAGGTGTATGCCTTCCTCAATGCCGGGTTGGACATCCGCTTTACTGACGAACGCGCCGGTGCCGAGCCGGGCACGACCCGGTTCCAGTACGCGGGCGGAATCGTTGATTTCGTCCGTCACCTCAACGCCTCCAAAGAAGCCTTGTTCAAGCGGGTCGCCGCCTACGCGGTGGCTGACGACGACGGCGAGGTCGAGGTGGCGTTGCAGTGGAACACGGGCTACTACGAGGGCATCCACGGGTTTGCCAACGGGATCGCCACCGTGGAGGGCGGGACCCACGTCGAAGGGTTCAAGAAGGCGCTTACCGCCGTCGTCAACCGCTACGCCCGATCCGGAGGCCAGCTCAAGGACAAGGACGAGAATCTGTTCGGTGAGGACATTCGCGAAGGTCTGACCGCCATCGTGTCGGTCAAGTTGCGCGACCCCCAGTTCGAAGGGCAGACCAAAGCCAAGCTGGGAAATGTCCCGATGCGCTCCGTTGTAGAGCGGGCGACCAACGAGAAGCTGGCCGAATGGCTGGAGGAGCACCCCCCCGAGGCCCGTCAGATCGTCAACAAATCAATCGCGGCATCACGGGCGCGCATCGCGGCCCGTCAGGCTCGCGATGCCACCCGCCGCAAGTCAGCCCTCGAAGGCGCAGGCATGCCCGACAAGCTCCGGGACTGTGCCCGGGGGACCTCAGCCGAGGACGCTGAGCTGTTCATCGTGGAGGGTGACTCCGCCGGAGGGTCTTCGACGCAGGCGAGGAATCCGACCACTCAGGCCATCCTGCCCATCCGGGGCAAGATCCTCAACGTGGAGCGGGCCCGGATCGACCGGATGCTGAAGAACAATGAGGTTCAGGCCTTGATCGCCGCCATCGGCGCCGGCTTGGGCGAGGAATTCGACCTCAGCAAAGTCCGGTACCACAAGGTGTGCATCATGGCCGACGCCGATGTGGATGGAAGCCATATCCGGACCCTGCTGCTGACATTTTTCTTCCGTCACATGCGGCCGCTCGTGGAAGCCGGGTATGTGTACATCTGTCAGCCGCCGCTGTATTCCACCCTGGTCGGCAAGAAGAAGCAATATCTGAAGAACGATGCCGCTAAAGCCGCCTTTTTGGCCGCCAATCCCAACCACAAGAACGAGTTCAACCGGTTGAAGGGGTTAGGCGAGATGGACGCGGAGGAGCTGGGCCCGACCACCATGGACGCCGGTACCCGCACCCTTCTTCAGGTCTCGGTCGAACAGGCTGCGATCGCGGATGAGGTCATCGCCACCCTCATGGGCGACGACGTCGAGTTGCGTAAGCACTTCATCCAGACCAACGCCAAGGACGTGAGGTTCCTGGACATATGAGCGATACGACACCCCCGTCCGACGGCGACGGCTGGGTTGGTGACGACAACGACAACGACGACGACGGTGGCGGCACCCTGGTCGGGATCGAGCCCATTGACATCCAGGATGAGATGGAGCGGTCCTATCTGGATTACGCCATGTCAGTCATCGTGGCGCGGGCGCTTCCCGACGTCCGGGACGGCCTCAAACCCGTCCACCGCCGGCTCCTGTACGGGATGCACGACATGGGAGCCCGCCCGGACCGCCCCCACCTCAAGTGTGCCCGGGTCACCGGGGACGTCATGGGTCGCTATCACCCCCACGGCGACCTGGCGTTGTATGACGCCCTGGTCCGTATGGCCCAGCCGTTCAGCCTGCGCCACCCGCTCGTCGACGGTCACGGTAACTTCGGCTCGCTCGATGACGGTCCGGCAGCCGCTCGTTATACGGAATGCCGTCTGTCCAACATCGCCACCCGTTTGCTCGACGGAATCGATCAGGACACCGTCGATTTCGAGGACAACTACTCCGGCGAGTACGAGGTCCCGACGGTCCTGCCGGCGCGCTTTCCCAACCTCCTGGTCAACGGCAGCGAGGGCATCGCTGTCGCCATGGCAACCAAAATCCCCCCGCACAACCTGCGGGAGGTCATCGACGCCACCATCTATCTGATCGACCATCCTGACGCCAGCCCCGACGATCTGATGCACTTCGTCAAGGGTCCCGACTTTCCCACGGGCGGCTACATCCTCGGCCGGCAAGGCATCATGGACGCCTACCGGACCGGCCGGGGGTCCATCAAGATGCGGGCCAAGGCCGAGATCGTCGAGACCCGGCGGGGCGGCAGCGCCATCGTGGTGACGGAGTTGCCGTACCAGGTCAGCCCCCGGTCGGTGCTGACCAGGATCAAGGAGCTGGTCGATGCGCGTGAGATCGACGGCATCAGGGACGCCAACGATGCCTCCGCCAAAGGTCTGACCCGGGTCGAGATCGAGCTGAAGCGCGACGCCAACGCCAACGTCGTTCTTAACAACCTGTACAAGCACACCCCGCTCCAGACCAGCTTTGGCGTCAACATGGTGGCCCTGGTTGATGGCGTGCCCCGCACCCTCAATCTGGTTCAGGCCCTGTCCGCCTACGTCAGCCACCAGGTCGAGGTCATCCGGCGCCGTTCAGAGTTCCGGCTGAGAAGAGCCCGGGATCGGGCCCACATCGTCGAGGGCCTGATCAAGGCCCTGGACATGATCGATGCCATCGTGGCCGCCATCCGGGCTTCCGAGGACCGCCAGTCCGCCATCGCCACGCTGCAGGAAGAGCGGTTCGGGTTCAGCGAGGTGCAGGCCACCCACATCGTGGACATGCGCCTCTCCCAGTTGACCCGACTGGGCCGGACCAACCTCGAGGAGGAACTGGCCGCCTTGCGCCTGACGATCACCGAGCTGGAAGCCATCCTGGCGGACGAGGGCGTGCTGCGAGGCGTTATCAAGACCGAGATGGCCGAGATCCGGGACGAGTTCGCGGACGAGCGACGGGCCATCCTCACCTTCGACGACGGTGACATGTCGGCCGAGGACCTCATCACCGACGAGGAGCTGGTCATCACCATGACCAGAGCCGGGTACGTGAAGGCCATGCCGGCTTCACAGTTCCGGACCCAGGGTCGAGGGGGCCGCGGCGTCCAGGGCACCCGCCTCAAGGAAGAGGATCTGGTAACCCGCATCATCTACACCAGCGCCCACGCCTACCTGCTGTTCTTTTCCAACCGCGGCAAGGTGTATCGCCTCCGGGCGTTCGAGATTCCGGTCAAAGAGCGCACGGCGCGTGGAACAGCCATCGTCAACCTTCTCCCCCTGGAGGCGGACGAGCGGATCCAGGCCCTCATCGACACCAGGGAGTTCCCCTCGGATCGGTACCTGCTGTTTGCCACCCGGTCCGGGCAGGTCAAGAAGACGACGTTTTCGGAATATGACAAGTCCCGCCGGGAGGGATTCATCGCCATCAACCTGCGCGACGGCGACGAGCTGGTCGGGGTGATCACCACCGGCGGCAACGACGACATCTTCATGGTGTCGCGCCAGGGCATGGCCATCCGCTTCGCCGAGACCGATGTTCGCCCCATGGGCCGCGACGCAGCCGGCGTCCGAGGCATGCAGCTGAGGGCCGGCGACGAGGTGGTATCGGTGGACCCGGCCCGCGATGACACCAGCATCCTCATCGTCACCGACGCCGGTTACGGCAAGCGAACCCAGCTGCACCACTTCCATCGCCAGGGGCGGGGTGGCTACGGAATCCGGGGCATCAAGTTGACCGCGCAGCGCGGTCGGGTGGTTTCGGCTTTCATGGTGGGTCTAGAGGACGAGATTCTGGTGACCTCCTCGTCGGGGGTGATGGTTCGGATGGCCGTTCGCGAGATCTCCAGCCAGGGACGGGATGCCACCGGGGTGCGCGTCGCCACCCTGGATACGGGTCAGGCCGTGGCCTCGGTCGCACCCGTGTTGGCCGTCGAGGAAACTGGCTGATGGCCGATCACCCGGCTCGTCGCGGGTACGATCCCGGCTCGGATGACACGGGCTGGGGGTCCCCAATGCCTGCCGAGTACGGGTCCTTGACGGCTTTCCTGCCCCCCCTCGACGAGCCATCCCCGCCATCCCCCCCTGACCCGCCCCCGGCCGAGCCGCGGCCGGAGCGCCGCCCGTCGTCCCGAGGATCGCGGACCCGAAAGGCGGCATCTGCTGACGAGGCGGCGCCTGCGGGGGAGGTAGCGCCGGCGCCGCCGAATGGCAGCTCCTCCGGTGCACCAGCGGCGGCCTGGACAACTGCGCCGGGATACCCGCCCCGGCCCGATCCGGCCAACCGATCCCGGTCGGGACGAGCCGTGGCACCGTCGACCGTACCGATACCGGTGCCATCAGATCCCCGCCGAGGACCCTTACCGCCGGCCATGCCTGTCCCGGTGGTGCCAATCACCCCACCGGCAGGCCAGCCGCTCGGACCCGACCAGACCCGGCCGGCCCCGTCGCACGAGACGCTTCGCTCCCGCCGCCGTCTCCGCAAGGAATCCCGGCCGCAGTGGGCCCAGTCGAGGCGCACCGTCCGTCACCTCAACGTGTGGACGGTGTTCAAGGTGTCACTGGCGTTCTATTTCACGGTCCTGGTCGCTGTCGTGGTGGCTGCGGTGGCGCTCTGGTACATCGCCGACGCCTTCGGATCCGTCACGTCCATAGAGAAGTCCGTGCGCACGCTGTTCGACCTGAGCAAGTTCACGCTCCACCCGGGTCAGGTCTTCAAGTACACCGCGCTCGGCGGCGCGGTGCTGGCGGTGTGCGGAACGTTTGCCAACGTTCTGGCCGCCCTCATGTACAACCTGATCAGCGACCTGGTGGGCGGGATCCGCTTCGATGTGGTGGACGAGGGCAAGTGATGGGGACCCCGGTTTCCACTGGAAATGGTCTGGTGAGGGTCGTGTAGTCTGACCACCCGCTAACGGGGCTATAGCTCAGCCGGTTAGAGCGCAGCACTGATAATGCTGAGGTCGATGGTTCGATTCCATCTAGCCCCACCGGTCAGAATGGGCGGCTGACCAGCACTTTCCTCCAGGAGACCTCGGCGGTCGGGGTCGCCCAGGGAGGGCTTTGGCCGCGATTGCGCCGCGATGAACCGCGGCAAATCCCCGTTTCGAGAGCGCAAATCCCGCGGCTGAGACGCCACGCCCAGGGCGTGGAACGGCAAGGGCGAAGGCTGCCGTCTGGGCAGAAACCGCCACCCGGTCCCCTGAGATGTGGACGCCAGCAAGGGAACGGGATGGGCAACAACTTGCCAGAGCTATGGGACATCGATCGCATGTGCGCCTATCTGGACTGCTCGAAGCACCTCGTGTACCGGCTGACCCGGGAGCACCGGATTCCCTTCGTGCGGGTCGGCAAGGAGCTCCGCTTCCGGGTGGCTGATGTGGCCACCTGGCTGCAAGCTGAATCCGTGCCGGCTCGGACGGCTCAGCCCAAGCCGCCTCGTCAGCGGCGTGGTCGACCACGCGATCGGGACCGCGTCGCATGACCCGCCGACAGTTACCGCAGGGCGTGCGGCGCAGGGTCTGGCCCAGCGGCGCGGTCAGTTATGAGGCGAACTGGTTCGACGCCACCGGGCGGCGGCACACGGAAAATTTCGACACCGTCGCCGAGGCCGATGCCGCCCGCCAGGAGCATCTCCGCGGCCGCCGTCGCGGCGGTTCGGGAGACCCCACGGGCGGAAAGACCACGCTGTGCATCTGGTGGGCGAGGTGGATGAGGACTCGGCAGATAGTCGACAGCACCCGCGCCCGCGATGAGTCCATCTGGGCCTGCTACCTTGAACCCGCTTTTGGCGCCGTCCCGTTGGCCAAGCTGCGTCGCTCTGACATCGCCGCATGGGTAGTGGACCTAGTAGACGCCGACCTAGCGCCGACCACCGTGACCCGATGCCTCGCAGCACTGAAAAAAGCACTAACAGACGCCGTGGCTGAGGGGCTGATCACCGCCAGCCCGGCTGCCGGTGTGAAGCCGCCGCGACCTAACCAGCTCGAGCGTCGCTTCCTGACGCTCGATGAGCTGAACCGGATTGAGGCGGCGATGGCCGAACGCTGGCGGCTTGTCGTGCCCTTTGCCGCCTGCACCGGACTGCGAATCGGCGAGCTGGCCGCGCTACACGTGGTTGACGTGAACCTTGGGACCAGGGAAGTCAGGGTCCGGGGCACCGCGGTCGGGGTAAGCAAGAATGTGTCGGGGAGGGACCAGCGCCGCCAGGAGCATCTGCCCAAGACCACTGCCGGCGAACGAACCGTTCCTACCATCACCGATGAAGTGGCCGACCGACTTGCTCAGCACATCGCCAAGCGGGGGCTCGGCCTAAGGGATTTGTTGTTTACCGGTCGTCAGGGCGGACCCATGATGCCCGACAATTGGCGCCGTCGGATCTGGGACACCGCGGTGGGCAGCGCCGTGGTGGTCGATCCGCGGCCTACGCCTCACTCGCTCCGGCACACTGCTGTCGCTTTGTGGATTGGAGCCGGGGCTGACAGGCTGACCGTTTCACGTTGGGCGGGACACACCGACAGCTCGTTTACCGAACGCGTCTACGGTCATTTATGGAAGCGAGACCACACTGACACCCGGGCCACTATTGCAGAACTGTTGTCTGGTGGAAGCGTCCGCTCACTACGGATAGTGAATTGACAGATATGGGCTGAGAGACCAAATGAGCGACGGGCCGCAGACAGCACACCGAGGCTTCATTGCACGGGGGTTAATGGGACGCGCGGTACGGGGACGCCTTCGGAGTCATCCGACGGTGCGCAGGCGTCCCACGGATCCGGCGATCTGGGCGCCCTAGCCTTCGCGATTGTGAGCTGACAATATGGGACACCTTGGGGTAGCTGCAGATCTTCAAGGACGTCGATCTGACGCGATGTCTGAAAGGTGGAGCCTTCCAGCGGCGGGCACGCGGATCTATAAGGGCAATCTGAGCGCGCTCGCTACGTCCTGGCCGTGGTGATCGGAGCTCGGGGGGCCGGGTGCCCTAGCAAAAGCTTCGTCAGGAGTCATTGCCGATCGCCAACAGCGCGGTGAGTCGGGCGCCGCCTATCGCTTCATCGGGTCGTCGGCTCTATCCTCATCGAGGAATCTTGGCTTCGACGTCGCCACACTCGACGCTCGACAAGACGCCCGGCGGACGCAAACGGGGAGGACACGATCATGAGTGACACCACGACTGCGAGCACGGAGAGCGTGTTGATCAAAGGCGGCGAGATCCTGGAGCGATCCAAGCAGGTCGATACCGTCATCTTCGACAAAACCGGCACCCTGACCGAAGGCCGAATGCGTCTCAGCGACCTCCGGCCCACGTCGGAGACCACCGAGACCGAGCTGCTGCGCATGGCCGCCGCCGTAGAAGACAGCTCCGAGCACCCCGTCGGCACGAGGACCACCGTGGCCACGTGGCGACATGGTGGGACGAGGTCTTCGGTGGTCCGCCGGCCTACACCGAGCAACTCGGCCCTACGAGCGGATGCTTCACAAGCACATCGAAAACGGGGCCCGGGAGGCAGACGGGGAACGGCTCTTCATCCAGCGTGACCGGGTCACACACGGCGAAGCCGACTCATCGGACAGCCAAGGAACAACCACTCTCGGACCTGCCGCCCCGCCACCACCCTAATGACCATCCCCAATACCTCTTTATACAAAGAGGTATTCGTTCGGCGCTCAGCGGGAAGCCGGCAGCCGCCAGGGCTCCTGGCGCGCAGATGAGCCGCTCCTGAAGGTTGTTTTTTGGTGGAGGTCCGATTAAGAGCCGATCAGATGGACTACTAGATGAGTATTGGGTATTCACCGGGATTCTTGCGCCCGTCGATTTCACTGGTTGACGAGTTAGACACCCGGGGTCCCCGGTGGACTGGAGCCGAAGCAGCCTCAGGTCCGGACCGACCACCGTATTCGTGCCTTCTGCACTTGCTGACGGTTCACCTCCACGTGAGTGTTGCTGAATCAAGGCAGTTACCCGAGTACTGACCTCGAGGTACGCCTCCAGGGCCAACCAGGAGCTCAACGTTCGGGGACAGCCGTTCGCGACAGCACAAGGTGGCCTGCGTGCTCGTTAAGCTGCCGATTCGGCCGTCAGCCGATCGGTGGTGGTGCGGCTAGTGGAATGAGGCGAGTCGCCGTTCGCGTGCGGGCGGGCGGCTTCGGGAACATCTATGTCAGCGGGAGGGGGCGGTCCGGTTCTGTTGGTCTGGGCGCCGTCTGCCTTTGCGGTTGGCATCGGCACGCTGGCTGCGGTGTAGGCGCCGGCGGTGTCGAGTGTCTCGGCTTTGAGCAGGGCCGCGGTGAGGCTGTCGAGCTGGGGGCGGTGGTCGGTGAGCAGCTGGGTGACGTCGCGGTGGGCGGCCTCGACGAGTTGTTGTACTTCTTGGTCGATGATCCACTGGGTCTGGGGAGAGAGCTCGCCGGACGCTTGGGGCCCTTGTGTTCCGTCGCCCGGCAGCACTGCTACGGGTCCAAGTTTGTCGCTCATGCCCCAACGGCCGACCATCTGTCTGGCGATCTGAGTCAGGTGGTCGATGTCGGACTCGGCGCCGGTGGTGATCTGGCGGAAGACGACCTCCTCGGCGGCACGGCCACCGAGGGCCACTTTGATCTGGGCCTCGAGCTCCTCTCGCGAGTAGGACACTCGGTCCGAGTCTGGTGTCGACAGGGTCACGCCGAGGGCCGCGCCCCGAGGGATGATGGAGACCTGCCGGACGGGATCCGCTTGGGGTGTGAGCATTCCTACCAGGGCGTGTCCGGACTCGTGGTAGGCGGTGCGCTGGCGATCGGCTTGGCTGAGGAGTATCCCTCTGGGCGCGCCGAGCAGGATCTTCTCGAGGGCCCCGGTGAAATCCGCCATCTGCACCCGGTCGTGGTTGCGGCGGGCGGCGAGCAGGGCCGCCTCGTTGGCCAGGTTGGCCAGGTCCGCGCCAACCATCCCGGGAGTGGAGGCGGCAAAGGTGCCCAGGTCGACGTCGCTGGCGAGCGGGATCTGTTGGGTGTGGACCTGGAGGATCTTTAGCCGCCCGTTGCGGTCGGGGGGCTGCACCGCCACCCTGCGGTCGAAACGGCCGGGGCGCAACAGGGCCGGGTCGAGGACGTCGGGCCGGTTGGTGGCGCCGAGCACGACGACGGCGTCGGTCGATTCGAACCCGTCCATCTCGGTGAGGATCTGATCGAGTGTCTGCTCGCGTTCGTCGTTGGCGCCGCTGAGGCTGCTCGCACCCTGCCGGGACCGACCGATGGCGTCGAGCTCGTCGATGAAGATGATCGAGGGGGAGGACTCCTTGGCCTTGGCGAACAGGTCGCGGACGCGCGCCGCCCCGACGCCGACGATGGCCTCGATGAACTCCGACGCTGAGATGGAGAAGAAGGCGGCTTGCGCCTCTCCCGCGACCGCCCGCGCCAGGAGGGTTTTGCCCGTCCCTGGCGGCCCGAACAGCAAGACCCCGTGGGGTATGCGCCCCCCCAAGCGTTGGTAGCGGTCCGGGTTTCGGAGAAAGTCGACGATCTCTGTCAGCTCGGCCTTCGCTTCGTCGATCCCGGCCACGTCGTCGAAGGTGACCTTGATCTTCTCGGCGTCCACTCGGCGGGCCTGGGAGCGGCCGAAGTTCCCCAGGCCGCCGATCCCCCCGGCCCCTCTGGTGCGCCGGGCCAACAACACGAACAGGCCGACCAGCAGCAGGGTGGGGCCGAAGCCCAAAAGCAACTCCGTCGTCAACGACGTGCCGGCGGAAGGCGCCTGGGCGTTGACCTCAACTCCCTTCGACTGGAGCAATCGGGTCAGCGTCGCGCTGTCCCAGAACGACGGCACCTGGGTCGAGAACAGGTCGGTCGGGGTGGCCTTCTGATCACTCGGCGGATAGCGCAGCGTGGTCGCAAAGGTGCCCTGGATGGTGTCAGTTTTAGAGGAGATCGCTTTGACGTTGCCGGCCTGGACCTGCGACAAGAAGTACGGGCTGAACGGCACCTTCACCCGTGGCTCGGCCGCCGGCCGGGACATCCCTACCGCCACCACGTTTACCACCAGCAGCGCCCCGAACAGGAGCCAGAAAAATGGCAGCCGGTGCGGCGGGCGCGGCTTGTGCTCCTCGGGTGTACCCCGACCGTCGGGAGCGGGCGCCACCCGCCAGCCCCGTCTGTCTCGAGGCATCGGCGCCGGCGGCACCGCCTTCTGCACGTCCGGGGCTCGATCGGCCTGCGGGCCGGCAGGGCTGCTCTCGCCTGGCCTACTGGATGTCAACGGCATAGCAATCCCTCCTCGTTATACAGGGGCAAGGAACCGAGCAGGGGCTTTGTAGACCTCGTCGAGTCCCGCACTTTGGGTCAATAATTCACGAAGCAAATCCGTCCACTTCCATCACCGCGTCTGCGAAGGCTTGGGGGGCTTCTTGGGGCAGGTTGTGTCCGACGCCGCCGGGGATGGTCCGGTGGGTGTATTTGCCGGAGAACTTGGGGGCGTAGGCGCCCGGCTCGGGGTGGGGGGCTCCGTTGGCGTCGCCTTCGAGGGTGATGGTGGGTACGGTGATGGTGGGGCTGTTGGCCAGCCGGGTTTCCAGCTGGTCGTGTTGGGGTTCACCGGAGGCCAGGCCCAGCCGCCAGCGGTAGTTGTGGATCACGATGCTGACGTGATCGGGGTTGTCGAAGGCGGCGACGCTGCGATCGAAGGTGGCGTCGTCGAAGTTCCATTTTGGCGAGGCGGTCTGCCAGATGAGCTTGGCGAACTGGCGCCGGTATTTGTCGTAGCCGGCTCGGCCCCGCTCGGTGGTGAAATAGTACTGGTACCACCAGGCCAGCTCGGCTGGTGGGGGCAAGGGGGCCTGGTTGGCCTGCTGGCTGCCGATCAGGTAGCCGCTCACCGACACCAGGGCCTTGCACCGCTCCGGCCACAGGGCGGCGACGATGTTGGCCGTGCGGGCCCCCCAGTCGAACCCGCCGAGGATGGCGGAGTCGACGCCCAGGGCGTCCATCAGGGCGATGGTGTCGACCGCCACCACCGACTGCTGGCCGTTGCGCGGGTGTCGCTGGATAGAAAATGGGTTGTGCCGTAGCCTCGCAGGAACGGGACGATGACGCGGTAACCGGCAGCCCCGAGGGTAGGGGTGACGTCGGCGAAACTGTGAATGTCGTAGGGCCAACCGTGGAGCAGGACGACAGGTTGACCGTTCGGCGGCCCGGCTTCGACGTAGCCAACATCGAGTACGCCGGCCTGGACCTGCTTCAGAGGTCCGAATGTCGTGTTGGGGGGCTGAGCGTTCATGATGAATTCCTCCTCGTGTTCTTGGGATTTCTCGGCGCTATGGTTCAGGAGACGTTGGCGATCGCGGCCTCGATCACCTCGGTGACGGCCTGGGGCTGGGAGATCATGATCACGTGCGATCCGTCGACCTCGGTAATGGCGGCACCGGCGCGCTCGGCCATGGAGCGGATCACATCGGCCCCAGCGGCCTTGTCGCCGGTGGCTACCACCGTCCAGGACGGCAATGTCTTCCAGGCGGGCACCCCGGACGGTTGGGAAAACGCCAGTTCGGACACCGGGCGTTGGGTGGCCGCCATCACCGCGGTCTGCTCGGCCGGCAGGTCGGCGGCGAAGACGTCGCGGAACTTGGCCGGGTTGATGGCGAACTCGGTGGCGGCGTCGCTGCCCTGACCGGTCGGGTAGCGGAGCGGGACGAGGGCCGAGCTCAAGATGCTGTCCTTCGAGGACGCTTCTGCGTCGCCGAGTCGCTCGCCTTCGTCGGGGGCGAAGGCGGCCACGTAGACCAGGCCCACGACGTTGCTAGCCTGGGTGGCAGCGTTGGTAATGACCGCCCCGCCGTAGGAATGCCCGACGGCCAGGACCGGAGCGGGGATCTGTTGGAACACGCTGGCCGTATAGGCGCTGTCGATGGCGATGCCCCGCAGCGGGTTGGCCGGGGCGGTCACCGGCACGCCCTTTGCCTGCAGCCGTTCGATCACGGCGGTCCAGCTCGAGGCGTCGGCGAAGGCGCCGTGCACCAGCACAACCTCAGTGAGACGGATGTAGCTGTCTTGTCAGACATGGTTCTCCCTTATGAGGATCTGATCTTTCGGGCGGCGCCGACGCCAAGTGGCCGCTGCTCGTGCGCGCTAGGCCTAGGACCGTAGTGACCAGAACGTGGCCCGGGTCGGTCTCGAACTGGGGCAGGGCGTTCAGTTTGGCCTGGCACCGGCCAGTCGTACTCGGCCGCCCAGTAGCGGCCGAGCTCCTGATTCGACGCCAGCTGCACGCCCTGACCCAACATCGATAGGCCTGTCAGCGGTTAGTGGGCTTGCAGCGCCAGTTCGTGGAGAGTGTTGGTGTCGCTGTTGCCGTAGTAAAGGACCTGTTGGCCTGCGGCGTTGGTGGCGATGGCCAGGCCGAACAGCGCTCCGGCGGCCTGGTGCCTGGCCAGGTCCACGGAGGCCACGACCTTGCCGGCCGGGGTGATCTCGACGAGGCGGTTATTGTTGGCGTTCGCGACCAGCAGGTTGTCGTTCGTGGGGTCGATCACGACGTTCTCCGGGCTCTGCAGTTTGTGGCCGCGATAGACGGTTTGCACCTGGACTGGTCCGGTTGCGGTGGCGGCGCCGGGAATGGCGTAGAGGGCGTTGTCGGCGTCGTTGGTCTCGTACAAGGTGCCGTTGGCGGCGAAGGCGTAGCCTTGGGGGCCAGCCGCGGTCGCGGCGTTGCCTCCGGCTGGAGTCTGGCCCTGGCCGGTGGCGATCTGGGCGTAGGTGGAATTGACCGGCTGCCCGTTGGCCGGTCCCGTCGGGTGCGGGGTCAACCGCCAGACGTCGCCGCCGCCGGTACCAGTGGTGGCGTTGCCGGCGTTGCCGTAATAGAAGCTGACCGTCCCGTTAGCCGAGCTGACTCCCTGGCCCCACACTCCGAGGAAGGAAGCAGCATTCATGGTCGTCGCGTCGGTGAAGGTGGCTTTGAGCTGCCCGGTGGGTGCGATGAGCAGGTCGTTGGCTGCGGTGCCGTCGGCGGCGCTGCCATAGTCACCGATCCAGACGCCGTCATTGGTCGGGTTGATGGCGATACCGACCGGTCCGGCCACGGGACCGCCCTGGAAGAACACGCTGGTCGTACCGGTCGCGGGGTTGACCTGCAGGATCGTTGTCCCCGCCCCGGCGGTGCCGTTCTGGTCGCTGAACTCGGCGACGAGCAGGTTTCCGGCGGTGAGTTGGCCGGAGGTGAGCGGGACGACGGCGATGCCGAACGGATCGCGATCTCCGTTAGGAGCGATGAGCGAGGCCACGGTTCTGTCCGGCGTGTGGCGAAGCGGGTTCGCCGCTGGCGCGGCGTTGGCCGCCGCGGCGCTCAGGCCGGTGATGGTGGCGGCGCTGACGGCAACCGCCGCGACGCCGACGGCCGCGGCGCCTCTAAGACCAAGGCGGTGACTGGTGGTATGCATGGGAATCCCTCCAATGGGTGTCATGGTTCCCTGCGGCGTCAGGCCACGCGGAACCTGTGTGCTGCCATCCCATGGTCCGCCTTCGCCGAGCCCGTCGCCTCCGTGGACCTCCACAGTCGCCTCCCTGGCGCCTCGCCGTAAACAGCCGGCGCAGCCTGGCCCGGGGCGGCAGACCAAATGCAGCCACCCCCCGGCAGTCTAGGCGCCGGAGGCTCGCAGCGCCCCAGCGAGCTCTTTGCGGGAGGTGATGCCCAGTTTGGGGAACACCTTGCTCAGGTGATACTCCACAGTGCGCCGGCTGATGAAGAGCCGCGTACCGATTTCCGGGTTCGACAGCTCGCTCCCAGCCAACTGCGCGATTTGCCGCTCCTGGGTAGTCAGCTCATCACGCGTCTCCGCTGTGCGCTTGCGGACCTTCTCGCCAGTGGCCAGCAGCTCGCCCCGGGCGCGCTCCGCGAAGGCCTCCATGCCGATCGAGCTCGAGCTGGTCGTAGGCGGCCGCCAGTTGCTGGCGCGCCTCCACTCGGCGACCTTCTCGGCGTAACCATTCGCCAAACAGCAAATGACCGCGGGCCAGCTGGGGACGCAGCCGGCTCCGCCCCAGCCGCTCGACCGCCTCGCCATACAGGTGCTCGGCGGTCGTGCCCTCGCTTACCAGGGCCCGGCAGCGGGCCTCGATCCCCCGCGCCGAGTCAGAACGGGCGAAGGCTGTGGCTGCCAGAATCCGCTCCAGGGCGACGTCCGCCAGCTTCGGGTTGTCGCACCTGGTGGCGGCTTCGACGAGCTCCACCGTCGCCCAGGCGGAGACAAAGATCTCCTCCGGGCTGTCGTTGCTTGCTTCCTGAGCAGCCGCCAGCGCCTCCTCGTAGCGCCCGAGGCCGTTGCACAGCACCGCCAGCATCCAGTCGGTGAGCTGGACGGGGGTTTCGGAATCACTGTGGCTTCGTCTCTGAACCAGATTCATCACTGATGAGGCGATGGTTGTTCGGGGTTGACTGTGGCAATCGGACGAATAAGCGCCACGATCCTGAAATCAAGAAATAAAAGCTCGACACGATGCCCACACAGATCATGTAAAGCCCCGCGATGTCTCCCACGATGAGGACTATTGCGCCGACTACTTCCAGCAGGAAGCAGATTTCCAGGCCAATCACGCGGACGGTGCTGAGTCGCTCGTCACTGTCGCGGGACCTGCGAGACCGGATGACTCCCAAGGTGTAGACCGACCCAGCAAGAACGGAAACGATCAGCACTTCGGCCCCTATAGCTTGATGGTTCTGATCACCCATCAGAACCAGAGCAGAGAGCATGAAGACAGCACCCAGTCCGATTAGGTTGCCCGTTGCTCGATATCTGTGGGCGGTATCCGCTGTTATTGCGTCAACGTTGAGGGACATCGCGACGAAAACCAGTCCTGTAAGCGCCGCTGACCCGCCTCCGACCATCACGAAGAAGTCGTGCCACTGAGCGGGCTGGTATATGTCAGCTGGGACCATGGTTGGAATTGTACGTTCACAACAGCATTTTCAACCCGAGAGTCGGCAGCACGGGCGAGCCGTCCGCGCCGACGGGGATGGCGCGAGGAAACGGGTCAGATCCGTGCCCGCGCCGTGCGACCAGTACAGAGCTGTGATTGGTCTTATCTTGAATCCGATGGTTGCCGTCTGGCCGCTGTCTTCTTGCCTGTTCCTTCCGCCCGGCATCGCCGTGCCTGGCCGTACGATTGCCGTCCCCTGGACATCACTGCGGCGCAGATTCCTACCTCGTCTGGTCAGCGCCCCATTTTCGTTCGATCTTCCCCAGAGGCCGATTAGACGGACTGGCGCCACCGAGATTTTCTCGAGCTCGGCTATTCGCTGTTCGATTGGGGGGTGGGTGTCGTAAAGGCGGTGGTACCAGGTCTCGTTATGCTGTAGGGGATCGTCGATGCACATGGCGGCGGTGGCGTGATTCATTTTCTTCAACGGCTTGTCGTTCTGTTGCAGTTTCTTGAGGGCGCTGATCAATCCCACCGGGTTGCGGGTCAGGTCCACACCGCTCGCATCGGCCAGCGACTCGCGTCGGCGTGAGAGGGCCAGGCGGACGAGGGGGCCGACGATGAAGCCTACGACGGCCAGCAAGGCGCCCGCCGCGAAGATCACCAGCGCCAGCTGGTTGCCGCCGTTGTCGTCTTCCCCGGCGAAGAAGGCGCTGCGCCATAGGATGCTGGCCAGCAGGGCGGCAATGCCGATCAGGGTGCTCACCACCAGCAGCAGGCGGATGTCGTGGTTCTTGATGTGGCTCATCTCGTGGCCGGCCACCCCCTCGAGTTCCTCGCGGTTCATGATGGCGAGCAGGCCGGTGGTGAAGGTGATGGCGGCCCCCAATACTCGACCAGAGGGCGGAGCTTGGCCAGTTGAGCGCCCTGCGAGCGGTCGCTGACCGTCTCCAGGTCCGGCCAGCGCGTCGCTCCGATCCGGCGTCGTACCTCCACCACATCCGCGTCGGGAACCTCGATGCGGTAGGGGCGGATGGTGGCGTCTGGCGCCGTCGCTGGTGCGGTAGTCGACATCGTTGCGGACATTTGGCCCTCCTCAGCTGTGGTCGCCTCCGGCCTGCGGCCAGCGGCTGGTGGTCTACTGCCAACCCATGGTTCGCTTTCGCCGAGCCCGTCGCCTCCGTGGACCTCCACAGTCGCCTCCCTGGCGGGCGCCGGGAACAGTCGGCGCAGCCTGGCCGGGGGGGCGTCAGACCAGATGCAGCCACTCACGGGCGGCTAGGCGCTGGAAGCTCGCAGCGCCCCCGCGAGCTCGTTGCGGGAGGTGATGCCCAGCTTTGGGAACACCTTGCTCAGGTGGTACTCGACGGTGCGCCGGCTGAGGAAGAGCCGCACACCGATTTCCGGGTTCGACAGCCCGTTGCCGGCCAGCTGGGCGATCTGGCGCTCCTGGGTGGTGAGCTCATCACGCGTATCCAGGGTTCGCTTGCGGACCTTCTCGCCCGTAGCTTGCAGCTCACTCCGGGCGCGCTCCGCGAACGCCTGCATGCCGATCGAGGTGAACTGGTCGTAGGCGGCGCCCAGTTGCTGGCGGGCCTCCACCCGGCGACCCTGCCGGCGTAACCATTCGCCGTAGAGCAGATGGGCGCGGGCCAGCTCTGGGCGCAGCCGGCTATGTCCCAGCCGGTCGACCGCCTCGCGATACAGGCGCTCGGCGGTCGTGCCTTCGCTCATCAGGGCGCGGCAGCGGGCCTCGATTCCCCGCGCCGAGTCGGAGCCGGAGACGGCGGTGACGGCCACGGTGCGGTCCAATGCGATCCGCGCCACGTCCGGGGTGTCGCACCTGGTGGCGGCTTCGAGCGAGCTCCACCGTCGCCCACGCGGAGACAAAGATCTCCTCCGGGTTGTCGTTGCTCGCCTCCTGGGCGGCCGCCACCGCCTCGTCATAGCGCCCGAGACTGTTGCACAGCACCGCCAGCATCCAGTCGAGCCAGCTGGACGTGGACTCCCTGACCCAGGGCCAGTGCGTCTCGCCTGGTGGACTGGATCAGCGCCCGGGCCTCCGCCTCGCGTCCGTGCATCACAGCGAGCATCATGTCGTCGACCGGGGCCATGATCATCCCTGTCGCTTCGGTATATGGCGCGGGTCTCCGCGGCCGCGGCCGCCGCGCCGGCGAGATCGCCGCATCGCAGGGCGAGCAAGCTAAAGGTCTTGAGGTCGAGGGGAAGACGCGCCAGGGCGCCGGCGTCCCGGAGTGTGCGTAGTTGCCGATCACAGAGGGAATGGGCAGCGTCCTCGTCCCAGAGCACATAGGTCGGCACCACCGCTAACCACCCCCACCGGAGGCTCTCAGCTGCCGGGAGCTGTACCCCGGTCAGCAGTTCGGGTTGTCTCCTCGAGCAGGTCGGCCGCCTCGACCCGGCCGTCGATGACCAGCGTGGCCAAGCTGTCCAGCAACAGGTCAGACGGGCCCGGGCGCGCCCTGTGGTCGGGGCGCCGACCGGGCCGCTCGGGACACGTCGAGCAGCGTGCTCTCGCGGGCTGAGACGGCCGGCGAACAGAGCCGCGCCCCAGGCGTCGAGATAGGTGTCGCGCGCCAGCCTGGACGTCAACCTGCTCGAGGTGTTGGGCGGCTGTCAGGAGCCGCAACGACGCCTCGGGACCCGGAGCGGAGAACATTGCGATCTGGCCGCGCAGCAGCTCCACCCGGGCCCGCTGTAGGTCGTCGAGCGGTCCCGCTCTCGGCCGTGGCCACCAGGGATCGCGCCGCGTCGAACACGCCTGCCTGCAAGCTGGCCTCGGCTGCGGCCAGGGCCCGATCGACCCGGCATGCGCTATCACCGGTCAGGGCCACCGCCCGCTGCAGAAACGCGGCCGCGGCCGCCAGCCCGCCTCGCGCCTGGGCCCGGCCGGCCGACTGCTCCAGCGCCCGCGCCACCTCCTCATCAGGTCCCGTGGCCGCCGCGGCCAGATGCCAGGCGCGACGGTCTGGGTCCGCCTCCCCGTCGGTCACCTCGGCCAGGGCCCGGTGAACCGACCGGCGCTCGCCGCCCGCAGCAGATCTGTAGATGGCGGAGCGCACCAGCGGGTGGCGGAATAGCACCCGATCCCCGATCTCCAGCAGCCCCTGCCGCTCCAGGTCATCGGCGGCCTCCGGCCCGAGCTGGAGGCGTTGGGCGGCCCGCCATAGCAGCAGCGGATCGCCGACCGGCTCGGCCGCAGCCAGCAGCAAGAGACGTCGGGCCTCGTGGGAGAGCGTATTCAGTCGTCGAAGAAAGCTTTCTTCCAGTCGGACCGACAGAGGTTGCGCCCTCTGCGGCCCGAATCCTCCGGCCAACTGCGTCGCCGTGAGCCCGCGGGTAGCTCGAGCAACGCCAGCGGGTTTCCCCCCGTCTCGGCGATGAACTGCTCGCGCACCCGTTCATCCAGCCTGAACCGGATCGCCGAGCTGAGCAGAGCCCGAGCGTCGCTATCGGGCAAGCCCCGCACCTCCAGTTCGGAGATCCGCTGGAGGACCTGGCCGGGCTCGCGGGCCGCGAACACGATTCCCACCGGCTCGGCCACCAGACGACGGGCCACGAAGGCCAGGGTCACAGCGGAGGCCTCATCGACCCACTGGGCGTCATCGACAACACACAGCAGCGGGCGCCCCTCGGCCACCTCCGAGAACAAGCTCAGCACGGCCAAACCGACAAGAAAGCGATCGGGTGGGGCCCCCGCGCTCAAGCCGAACACCACCCCCAGCGCGTCAGCCTGCGGGGACGGAATCCGCTCCAGGCGATCGAGCATCGGTCCGCACAGCCGATGAAGAGTGGCGAAGGCCAACTCCATCTCCGACTCAACCCCCACCGCTCGCACCACGGTGAGATCTGAGGCCGACTCGACCAGATACTCCAACAGCGCGGTCTTCCCGATCCCGGCGTCACCCTTCAGAACCAACGCTCGACTATCGCCGCGCCCGACCGCAGAGACCAAATCGTCCAGCCGCGCACATTCGCTCGACCGCCCCACCAGACGCGGTCGCCCGGGTCCGGAACAAGGATTCTCGGCGAGCAGCGCCTTACCCTTAGAGCCGCTCGCAGCTGGGACTTGGCCGCGCTCAGTCACGGGACCGAAGTCCCGAGGCGCGGCCCGAAGTCGGCGAGTCTAGGGGCGAACTGCTCGGGCGTGGACGTACTCGGCGGATCGTGGACATTGGCTCTCTCTTTTACTTGCGGTGAGGTGAGAAAGGCTCGCTCCGGAGCGGGTAGGCGTTGCTGTCGGTTATCCGAATGTGAACACAAATGCTTCGACGCCGGCGTCGAGGAACTCGATGTCGAAGCGCCGGTCGACGATCGGGCCCGTCTGGCGGATCGGCTGGTAGAGGCGCTGGTCGGAGACGGTGCCGTTGCCGTCCTCGTCGACATCAAGGCCGTGCGCCGGTCCCGGCGGGTGCCCGTCGATGCGGACCCGGAAGGAAACCGACGTGTGGGGCTCGGGCCTGACTACTAGGTGCAGGTCGCGGGCGTTGAAGGCGCAGGCGATCCCGCCGCCCGGTTCCTCCAGAACGGCGGCGCCCGGCCCTATCCGCCAGTCGCCGGACAGCGCCCACTGATCCCGTCCTAACGAAGAGGGTGGGGTGTATCCGTGGCGCTGGTCGGGCCGCGCCCCGCCTGAGGAGGCGAACCCCTGGGCGCGCTGGTAGCCGAAAGAGTTCTCCGGCGAGCCCAGATGGTCCCAGTCGGCCGCCAGTTCGACGCCCTGGGGTTCGAGTCGCACCAGCGCCCCATCGACGTTGACGCCGGCTTGGCCCAGCAACATCTGCAGCACCCGCTCGGACTCCTGGTAGTTACCTTCACCGAAGCGGTGGTGACGGATCCGACCCTGGGCGTCGACGAAGTACAGAGCCGGCCAGTAACGGTTGTCAAACGCCTGCCACACGGCGTAGTCGTTGTCGACGGCCACGGGATAGCGGACGGCCATCGCCTTAAGGGCGACGGCCACCCCGTCGAGGTCTTTCTCGAAGTCGAACTCGGGCGTCTGCACGCCCATGACCGCCAGCCCCTGGCCCGCGTACTTGTCCGCCCAGGCCCGCACGTAGGGCAGGGATCGGATCCAGTTGATACAGGTGTAGGTCCCGAAGCTGACCAGGACGACCCGCCCGTGTAGGACGTCGGCGGCTACCGGTCCGGAGTTCAGCCAGGGGGTGGCCCCCTCGACGGCCGGCAGCTGGCCCTCGACGGGGTATTCGTTCAAATGGCGCAGCATGAACTTTTCCGATCAGCGCAGCGACCGGAAGGCCGCGCGCAGCTCGGAGGTGAACACCTCGGGCTCTTCCCAGGCCGCGAAGTGGCCGCCCTTGTCCGCCTCGTTGAAGTAGATGAGGTTGTGGTAGGCCCGTTCGGCCCAGCTGCGCGGCGCCCGGTAGATCTCGCCGGGGAATACGGTCACCGCGGCCGGCAGGTCGATGTCCACGGCGTTGAGATTGTTGGCGTTGTTCTCCCAGTAGAGACGGGCGCTGGAGGTGGCCGTGTTCGTGAACCAGTACAGGGAGATGTCGTCGAGCATCTCGTCGTAGCGGAGCGAGCGCTCCGGCTCGCCCCCGCTGTAGGTCCAGTCGGCGAACTTGTCGTAAAACCAGGCGGCCAGGCCGACCGGTGAGTCGGCGAGGCTGTAGCCGATGGTCTGGGGTCGGGTCACCATCATGCCCGCATATCCCGAGCCCTTCGTGTACAGGTCGTTCATCTGATCGAAGGCCTCTTTCTCCCGGGGCGACAGCCCCGTCGGCGCCGGGTCGCCGGCGGTGAGGGCTGTGGCGATCTCTGGCGGAACGGCGGCGGGCATGTTCACGTGGATGCCCGCGAGGCCGCGGGGCGCCTGGCGGGCCATGGTGTCGGCGACCACCGAGCCCCAGTCGCCGCCCTGGGCGACGTAGCGGTCGTAGCCCAGACGGCTCATCAGCTGGTGCCAGGCCCGGCCTATGCGGTCCGGGTTCCAGCCCACCGAGGCCGGCTGCTCGGAGAACCCGTAGCCGGGCATCGAGGGCAGCACCAGGTGGAAGGCGTCCTCGGCGTCCCCCCCGTGGACGGTCGGGTCGGTCAGAGGTTCGATGGTCTTCAGCAGTTCGAGCACTGATCCGGGCCAGCCGTGGGTCATGATCAGCGGCAGGGCGTCCTCATGGCGCGATCGCACGTGGATGAAGTGGATGTCCAGCCCGTCGAGCTCGGTGGTGAACTGGGCCAGCGAGTTCAGCCGTTTCTCTACGGTGCGCCAGTCGTATTCCCTCTCCCAGTAGCGCACCAGCGCCTGGATCTTGGCCAGGCGAACGCCCTGGGACCGGTCGTCGACGGTCTCCTGGTCGGGCCAGCGGGTGGCGGCCAGCCGGCGCCGCAGGTCGGCGATCTGCGCTTCGGGCACGTCGACGCGGAAGGGACGAGTCTCGGCGGCCTGGTCGGTGCCTCCGGAGGCCGTAATGGTGTCGGCCATGGCGATTCCTCTCGAGCGCGGTGGAATGACACTGCGCCCGGCGGGGCCGTCTTCGCCTCCGCCATTTGGCTAGTCGCTGGGTAAGACCCGGTGCAGCTGGCCACGGGAGGTGATGTCCAGCTTCTGGAACACCTTGCGCAGGTGGTACTGGACGGTTCGCGGACTCACAAACAGGCGAGCGCCGATCTCCTGGTTCGAGAAGCCGTCACCGGCCAAGCGGGCTACCTGGGTCTCCTGGGCGGTCAGGTCGGCGGCGGTCTCGAGGCGGCGTTTGCGGACGGTTTCGCCGGTGGCCACCAACTCCCGCCGAGCCCGCTCGGCGAAGGCCTCCACCCCCATGGCAGTGAGCAGGTCATAGGCGAGGCGCAGCTGGTCCCGCGCCTCCACACGCCGGTTCTGGCGGCGCAACCACTCCCCGTACACCAGGTGCGCCCGCCCGAGCTGCGGGCGGATCCTGGTTTTGGCCAGCCGGGTGATGGCCTGGCGGTAGTGGCTTTCGGCGACGTCGTCGCTGCTCAACAATGCCCGGGATCGGGCTTGGATGCCCAACGCCCAGTCCGTCCCGTTGGTGTTTGTGGCGTCGGTCAGTCGGTCCAGCGCGTCCTTGGCCCGCTCCGGTACGCCGCTGCGGGCTGCCGCTTCGATCAGCTCGACCAGGCCGGCGGTGTAGATGACGAAGCCTTCCGTCTCGAAGGCGTCGACCGAGGTGGCCGCGGCCAGCGCGGCCTGATAGCGACCGAGTCCGTTGTAGAGCACGGCGCGGGCGTAGTCCGCGAAGGCCAGTCCGGCGCCCTCGCCGCGCTCGGTGACCTCCTCGGCCGCGGCAGCGATCAGCTCACCGGTGGGCTGTTCGCGGCCCCGCCAGCCGGCGACGAAGAGTGGACCGTAGGGCGGCACAGGGATCTCCATGGCGTCAGTAAGGGCCCGCAGCTCCACGATGAGCTGGTCGGCGGCGGTGAGCTGACCGGCGAAGGCATAGGCCACGGCCCGGGTGGTGAGCGCCGTGGGCAGGACCGCCAGCAGCCCCGATTGGCGGCCTAGCTCGATATGACGGGCGGACAGCACCTCGTAGGACTCGTCATCCCACAGGCTCATGGCCACATGAGCAGCCGGCCACAGCCAGCGCAGCTCCTCGGACAGGAAGACCGTCGGCCCCCGAAAGGCGCCTACGGCCTCCTGCAGGAGCGGTACCCCGGCGGCATACCCGTCGATGAGCGCCGTCGCCAGCCCATCCAGGAGGAGATCCGACGCCGTCGGCGGCTGCGCGGCCGGCGGGGCCCGTCGGGCCGCCTCGGCCGCGTCGCGCAAGCCAGTTCCCTCAGCGAGCCGGCCCGCGAAGTGCGCGGCCACCAGCACGTCGAGATAAGTGTCACGGGCCATGCGGGCGTCCAGCGGCTCCAGCCGCCGGGCGGCGCGCAGGAGCAGCCCGGGCGCGTCGCTGCCGCGTCGCTCGGTATAGGCGATCTCGAGCGCGCAGCAAGTCGGCCTCCGCCTTCTGCGCTTCGTCCAATGGCCCCGTCTCGGCCGCGCTCAGCATCTCGATGGCCTCGGCGTGCGCCCCGGCCAGGTGCTTTGCCCGCGCCGCGGCCAACCTCCGGCGCGCCCGCAAGGTCGGCTCCACGCTGAGGGTCGCCGACCGCTCCAAGAACGCCGCCGCAGCCGCGAAACCGCCTCGAGCCTGGGCCCGGCTCGCGGACCGCTCCAGCTCTGCCGCCACCTCCTCGTCGGGGCCGGTGGTTGCTTGCGCCAAGTGCCAGGAGCGCCGATCCGGATCAACATCGCGATCGGTCGCCTCAGCCAGCGCCCGGTGGGCGCCACTGCGTTCACCCGGCCCGGCCGAGTGGTAGGCGGCCGCGCGCACCAGGGGATGGCGAAACCGCACGCTGGTGCCGATGTTGACCAGGCCAGCCTCCACGGCGGGTCCTAGGGCGCCCGGTTCCACGCCTAAGCCGCCCGCCGCTCGGAACACCAGCGTGGGGTCGCCGGCCGGATCGGCGGCGGCCACCTGCAGTAGGCGCCGGGTGTCGGCCGGGAGGGCCTCGAGTCGAGCCCGGAACTCTTCTTCCACGCTGGTGGCTATGGGGACCGCTCTTGGAGGTCCGAAGCCGCCCGCCAACGCAACCGGCGTCAACCCTCGGAATAACTCGATCAGGGCCAGGGGGTTCCCGCCCGTCTCCGCGATCACCCGGTCGCGCACGGACGGATCGAGCGGAGCCCTGAGCACCGAGTCGAGCAGGGTGTGGGCATCGCGTTTTGGCAACCCCGGTACGACAACTTCGGGAAAGCCCGACAGCTCCTGGACCGGGACTCGAGCGGCGAACACCAGCCCGACCGACTCTGCCACCAGACGGCGACCCACGAAGGCCAGGACCTGGGCCGAGGCGCGGTCGAGCCAATGGAAGTCGTCGACGACGCAGCACAGCGGCTCCTTGCCGGCCACATCGGAAAGCAGATTCAAGACGGCCAGGCCTATCAGGAGCCGATCCGGCGTCGATCCGGAGTGGACGCCGAACGCCGTCTGCAACGCCTTGCCCTGCGGTCCCGGTAGCCGCCCCACATCTTCAAGCATGGGTCCCAGCAGCTCGTGCAGTCCGGCGAAGGGAAGTTCCATCTCCGCCTGAACCCCGGCCGCGCTCTCGACCCGGCAGCCCACGGCCCGAACCCGGACGTGGCCCAGCAGCGCGGTCTTGCCGACGCCCGGGTCGCCACGCAACACCAACACTCGGCTCTCCCCGCCTCGCACCGCTTCGATGAGCGAATCGAGCACCTGGCGTTCCCGGCGCCGGCCCACCAGCTCTCGGTCACCCTCCCGACCGCCGGACAGCCCTGACGCCGTTGGCATCGTCCCCCCCGATCTCGTTCTCAACCTGCCACCCGTGACCGGGCACAACCGTCGCAAGCGTAGTTAGCTGGCTCGGCGACCGGCGCGCCGTACGAACAGGCGGCGACGTCGGTCGGCTTCAGCGCTTGCCGCGATGGAGCCCGGCCGCCTGTGCGGACGAGCTGGATGTGGCCCCCTTCGAGGAGCTGGTCGGCGCCCCGGGAGACGCTCCGGAGGAGGAGTCATTGAGGCTGCGTCAAGCGCTGGCTCCGTGGAGGGAGTGCGGCCTTGTCGGGCGTGGTCTCGGATCTGCTGGCCGGCGAGGCCGCCCGTCTGGACGAGCTTCGCGTGGTGGCCCTCGCACCGGCGTATCGAAGCGCAGACGGCGTTGGGCTGGCACCTGGAACTGATCCCGGAGCTGGAGGCGCTGGTGGCCGATCAGCCACTTGCGGGAGGGGCCGCACCGTCAACTCATGGTGGCCTTGCAGCGCTGGGGCCGCCAGGCTGACGCCCTAAGTGTCTACCCGTCACGCCCGTGAGGCGCTGGCCGATCAGCTTGGCATCGACCCGCGCCCGCCCTGCAGGCTCTGGAACAGGGCATCCTGAGCCACTCGCCGATTTGGAGGCACCGGTCGAGGCCAGCCCCTGCTGGGTTTGGCGGAATGCGCCCGTCCGGCACGGTTACGCTCCTCTCCACCGACATCGCCGGGCCAAACTGGCTCCTCGCCGGGCTGGGCCGCGACGCCTACACACAAGCGCTCCTAGACCATCGGGCGCAGATCCGGGAGGTGGTGGCCACCCACCGGGGGGTCCAAGTCGCCACCCAGGATGACGGCTTGGTCGTCCGCGTTCACCCAAGCCTCAGACGCTCTAGGGGCCACCGAGGGCATTCAGGAGGCCTTGGGGCCCGGCCCGGTCCACGTCGGCGTCGGCGTCCACACCGGCGAGCCGCGGGTGGTCGATTCCCGGTACGCCGGCTTCGACGTGCACAAGGCGGCAAGAATCTGGTCCGCCGGGCATCGGGGCTGGTCCCGGTCTCGTCAGATACCGCCCGGCTGGCTCGCCACCGCCTACCCCCAGGGGCGTCGCTGGCCGATCGCAGTGAGTGCCTGCTGGGCGGCCTGGACGAGCCGGAACGCATCTAGCAACTCGTCCACCCGGCCATCCCGGCGTCGTTCCCCCTGTTGCGGGCCTCCCCGGTCCAATCCCACAATCTGCCCCCACTCGCACGTCGTTCGTGGGGCAGACGCCGAGCTGAAGACCCTCGACGAGCTGCTGGGCGGCGCCCGGGTCCTACCTCGTGGTCCAGGCGGGTCGGGCAAGACCCGCCTGTAGCGGTTGAGCTGGCAGCCTGGGCCGCGGCTCGTTTCGCGGCGGGAGCGCGTCTGTGTGATTTGTCCCCCGTCATCGACCCCGCCTCGCTGCCATCCATGGTGGCCGCCGCATTCGGGATCATCGACCGCACGGGCATAGACGAGACCCTCTCGACGACGTCGCCCAAGCCGTCCAGGACCGCCATGCGCTGCTGTTGGTAGACAGCTGCGAGCATGTTCCTCGACACCGCCGCCACCACGGTCGACCGGCTCCTGTCGTGCGCGCCCCCGTGACCGCTCTGGCCGCCAGCCGCGAACCCTGGGGGTGGCCGGGGAGCAGGTGTGGCGTCTCGCGCCCCCGCAGCTTCCCGAAATCAAATCTGGCCTCGACGCTATAGCCGATAGCGAGGCGGTGCGCCCGTTCGAGAACCGGGCCCGCTTGGCCCAGCCGAACTCCACGCTCACCGGCGCCAACGCCTCTGTAGTGACCACCGTCTGCCGTCAGCTTGACGAGCTGCCGCTGGCCATCGAGGTGGTAGCCGCCCAGGTAGCCGCTTGCCGCTCTCGGCAATCGCGGCGCAAATGACCGATTTTGCTTATCATCCCGAGGTCCCGCTCCTGCTCGCGGGTTGCGGCTTCAGCGGACACTCCAGGGCACCGTCGACCGGAGCTACCGGCCGAGCCGTTTCGCGACCCGTCAGCAGTCGAGCCCGCATCGCCATCCATCTCGCAATCGGCCAGCACGGCGTCGATGAGATGGATGATCACATCGCAGCGGCTGACCGGCATGGTGGTCCTCCCCGAATGGTTGTAATGCCGCGTCGTTGCCGCAGGCGCCGGTCAGGGAAGTGACGAAGCCCCCCACGCCGACCAGCTCCATGCGGCGCCGCACCGGCGGCTGAATGTTGTACACGCGGACCAGGGCGCCCACGGCCCGGGCCCGGCGCAGGGTGGCAGCGATGGCGCTGAGCCCGACGGCGTCGATGTAGGACACCCGGCTCAGGTCGATCAGCACGCGCACGCCGGGGCGCAGCGCGTCGTGCACGGCGTGGCGGAGCGACACCGACGTGCGCCAATCGAGGTCAACTCTCGGCTTGCACACAACCGTGTCGTCCTGGCGGATTCGGGTTTCGATCATGGTTCCTCCTCTCGGTGCTACTGATCGATAGCGACGAACGGTCCCAACTCAAGGTCCCGCCCGGTGTCGATCACGACGGCCGCATGGCGGTGGCGCCGCCACCCGCGGCAGCTCGATTCGACGGTGAGTACCCACGCGGCTGCCGGGCGCCCCTCAGCGGGCCGAATCCGCACCCGCCGGCGCAGGCGGGCGCGGCACTCCCCGCAACTGGACTCCGCCACAACCGTCTGATAAATCGCCTCGACGAGCCACTCCTCTATCGGCGTCGGAGCACGACCGTCACGCCGTCCGGTGGTGCCCGACGGGAGGTCGGGCCGGAGGTAACCGACGTCGAACTGCCACTGCCAGGGAATCCACGTCATCGTTCACCTCCAAGTGAGCGTTGCCTTCGGTTGCAACTCACCTTCGCAGCCCGGGGCGACCAGTCGCATCCGTGGGATTCCCTTGTCCGCACTCACCAGCGGTGTGACCAGTGACCAGGCAGCGACCCCGACCAGGGGAAAGGCACAGGCCGGTCGGAGGTGGTCGATCCCCAAGCTCAACGTCATGGACGCCCACAGGCGTTGCCTGCCAAACCTGAGGAGGATGAGATGAGCAGCGAGTACCTCACCTGCGCCCTAACTGCTCTGGCCGCGCGGTTTCTGGACGCCGTGACCCAGGCGTTCCCGGTAGACCTCCTGAGCTATATTGCCTTCGGGATCGGAGCGGCGGTGATCGCCACGGTGGCCGTGGCCCAACTGGACGGGCACCGCTGGCCGTGCAGCGGGCCTCGACGGCCTCGCCGTCGCCAGCAGCGGGCGATGATGGCCGTCGCCCGGGACGAATCCCACTCTGCAGTCAAATGGCGGACATTTGCTTCGCCGCCACTTGGTGTCGGTCGGGGTCCGTGGACCGACCGTCCACGAGCTCCACGCCCGGAAGGCCCAGCGCCGTGCCGGCCAGCCCGTGACACAACGGCACCCAACCACGTGGCCACCGCGACACACCCGGACCGCCCCAATAAACCTGCCGACCGCAGCGGGATGCGTAGCCCCTAGGTGCCGTTCAATGTCACCCTCGGCGTTACGCGGGATGCTGCCCCGATAATCCGGATGGGGCTGTCTCGATAAGACGGTGAGATCCCAGCTCGGTGTTTGGGCGGCTGGCGGCGCGTCGGATGCTGCATTGCTCGATTGCGTACTGGAACCTCTGGTGCCCGTCGTGCCGTCCCTCGTTTCCCGGGCGGTGTCGACCGGTACGCCCCTGTCCGAATGGTGGACCAGGCCGTCGAGAGTCTGGCCGGCCCGGCTGCGGTTCCCGATGGCCATCTCCAGGGCGTCGATGGCCAGGTCGGAGCGCAGACTGTGGGAGATCTGCCAGCCGACCACCCTGCGGGAGTACACGTCGATGATGAAGGCGGCGTACACCCAGCCGGAGTGGGTTTTCACGTAGGTGTAGGGGTCGGGCCGGAGCGCCCTGTCAGCCTTTCGGCTGGTGGGTTTCTCCGGCCCGCCCTCCGAACCGGACGTGCAACTCTCACTGCATCCGGCTCTCCACGGGTTCATGCCGCTGGTTGGGGTGATGGTGTTGCGTGACTCGCCCATGGTGTGGGGATCTTCTTGCCCCGGTATCGGTATCGCACGATGGCGACCGATCGTGGCCGGAACATGGAGATGCCGTCGTCACTGATCTCCCAGTCCGGAAGGTAGCGGCGACGGACGGTCCCCCAGTTCGGTCCGGCGTGGCGTTTGCGGATCCAGGTGACGATCCTCCACCAGCTGTAGTGGTCGACGTAACCGAAGGTCCGTTTGCATACTCCGTGCCTGAAATAGTTACACCAGCCCCGCAGGAGGGGGTTGACCCGCTTGAGCAGGTCAGCGAGCGTTCGGTGTGCTCGTCGGCGGGTAAGGATCCGCACCCGGTCGAACAAGGAGAGCAAGCTCTTCTTGGACGGATAGGTGTAGACCTGCCGCTTCCCGGTTCGGCCTCTCCAGGCTCGGCGCTGGATGCGCCACCCCAGGAAGTCAAACCCCTCGTCGATGTGGCAGACCCTCGTCTTCTCTTCTGACAGGCGCAAGCCGATCGGGGCGAGAACGCCGCTGACCTCGTCCTTGAGCGCCTCGGCGTGTTCACGGTTCCCGGCCACCAAGATCACGAAGTCGTCCCCGTAGCGGACGAGTCTCATGATCGGGTGACCGGCGCGTCGACGCTTCGAGCGCGTCCATTCCGGTCCGAGGGCTTCGTATTTAGCTTCGAAGTGCTCGTCCAGCACGGACAGGGCGATGTTGGCCAGCAGTGGTGAGAGGATCCCTCCTTGGGGGGTGCCGGCGTTCGTGTTCCTGGAGATGCCGTCCTCGGAGAGGACACCGGCGCGCAGGAACGCCTTGACCAAGGCCAGGATCCGCTTGTCCTCGATGCGACGTCGCACCCGGCGCATGAGAGCCTGATGGTCGATCTCATCGAAGCACGCCTTGATGTCCGCCTCGAACACCCACAGGTAGTTCCTGCCCGGCGAAGCGAGGAAGTGAATCTCGGCGATAGCGTCCTGGGCTCGGCGCCTGGGACGGAAGCCATACGAGCATGGCTTGAAGTCCGCCTCGAGGATCGGCTCGAGCACCAGCTTCAACGATGCCTGCACCACCCGGTCTCGGGCCGTCGGGACAGTGGCTTCATACTGCCTCTCCTTGCGTGGTTGCTTGGCGTTTGGGGATTTGGTGGGGTGACTTTGGACTGATGCGTGGGTTGAGGCGGCGACCTCGACCTCCCTGCCGCTGGAGGCGGGCGTCCTCGCTGACGCCCGCTCGCCGCCGACGATAGGCCGCTTGCCGGCACGCGTGGTCACAGAACCGTTGCGGTGACCCGACACGATTGCGGCTGAAGAGCCCCTCGATGGCGGTGACGTTGAGGCGCCCGCAGGCGGCACAAACGAAGCCTTCACGGTCGAGGTTCTGAGAAGCGTCACGCATTCCGGTTGGTTTGCTGGGTGTGAGGGAGATGGACCGAGGCGGCGATGCGGGCCCGGCAGGCGCCTTCGACGTCTGGGTTGAAGGAGATGTAGAGCCGGCCGGCGGGTCCGCGACGGGAGTCAATGTGGTCGCGTTCGATCCAGTAGTAGACAACGTTGGTGCTGATGCACAGGACGGCCGCGACCTCTGCAACGGTGAGCTCGTGTTCAGCCTTGGGGTCGGTGGTGTCGGGCTGGTGGATGTGCGCTGATTGGGCGAGCCGAGCACGGCAGTGGGCCTCGACGTGCGATCCGAACGGGACACACCACTGGTCGTTGAGGCCGCGGCGGGCGGGCAGCCAGCCTCGGGCGATCCAGTGGATGACAGCGCCGTGGCTGATGCCCAATCGGCGGGCGATGTCGGAGACGGTGGTCTCGCCGTCTTGGAGTAGCCCGGGTTGGGGGATGTGGTGGTAGTGGCGCATGTTGGTGACCGCGACGCGATCGAAGGGCCGTCCGGCGCCGGTGACATATCCGGCGGCGTTGAGGCGTCGGGCGAGCTCGTCGTTGGTGAGCTCTCCGAGGCGGCGGGCCAAGTCGATGGCGGCGGGGTCTGTGTTTCGATACTGAGTGACGTTTTGGCGGCGGGCGACGATGATCTCGTCGGTGGCGCCGGTATGCCAGCGGATCCCGACTCGTGCTTTGGCGAAGTCCGGTTCGGCCAGCAAGGTGACATCAGCGATGAGAGTGCGCAGGAGTCGTTTGCGGTCCCGGGGGGCGGTGGTGGCTGCGTGCCACAGGCCGGCCATGTCTTGGGTGATGGCTTCGAGCTCGGCTCGCGACGGCAGCGGCGGGAGGGCGGTCTGTGTTTCGGCGAGGGCTTTTTCAGTGTCGGCCAGCGCAGCCAGGCGCTGCTCCCAGCGGGCTTCGAGGCTGCGAGCGACGAGGCGGTTCTCCGGCTCGCAGGCGTGGAAGGCCCGCTCGGCCCGCTCGGCTTCGTAGCGGGCCCGCTCAACGGCAAGCTCCGAGGCCCGGCTGCGCCGAGCCCGGCGGTCGGAGACCTCGTCCGCCGCGGCGAGGGCCAGAGCCACCTCGTCGGGGTTGAGGGCGTCGAGGAGTCGTTCGGCCACTGCCTCGTCCACGGTGGCTGCGGTGATCGACCGGCACGTCGCCGTCGCCATGTGATCGGCTCGCGATGCTGAGCACTCATAAGCGGCGAGTCCGTCGCGGTGATAGCGGGTCGACATGGGACGCCCGCAAGATCCGCAGGTGATGATGCCCTGGCACAGCGCGAAGCCCTCGCGTGGCGGCCGGGCCCCGGCGTTGGTCAGATTGGCGGCCAGGCGGGTCTGGTTGGCGAGGTAGTCGTCCCAGCAGATGTAGCCGTGGTGATGGTCGTGGATGACGACGGGCCATTCGTCTCGGGACCGTTCGCTGAGCTTGGTGCGCACCGTTCCGTCCGGTTCGACGACACGGCAGGAGTGGTAGCGGCCAAACACGTAGGTGCCCGCATAGGACGGGTTCGACAGCACGCCGAGCACCCGTGCGTGAGTGAGCCGCCCCCAGCGCAGCTGACCGGCCCACACCCCGCCGTAGGCCCGGAGCGGGAAGCGGCGGCCCTTGAACGCGCCCACTACTTGGTAGGCGGAGCCGCCGAGCGCGGAACGCCGCGAACAGGTCAGCCACCGCCGCTTGCACCTCGGCGTCAGGGTCGATGATGGTGTTGCCGTCGTCGTCGTAGACGAACCCGACAGGAAGCGGGAAACGCAGCTCGCCCCGCTCCGCTGCGGCCCGCTTCGCTCCTTGTAGCCGGCCAGCCAAGAAGTGAAGTTCGGCTTCGGACATCTGGTTCTTCAGGCCCAGGAGGAGACGGTCGTTGAAGTTGGCCAGGTCGTAGATGCCGTCGGAGTCGATGACCAGCGTGTCGGTGAGCCGTGCCAACTCCAACAGGCGCGACAGGTCCGCCGAGGATCGGGCCAGCCGGGAGATCTCCAGACCGAAGATGGCGCCGACCTCTCCCATGCACACCCGGCCCACCAGGTCCTTGAACCCGGATCGTCCCTCGGTCGATCGGCCCGACAACCCCAAGTCGGCGTCGATCACCTCTACCCGGGACTGAGCCCACCCCAGGCGGACCGCCTCGTCGGCCAGGGCATACTGGCGGGCTGTCGACTCGGTGTTCTCGCGCACCTGGGCCATCGAGGACTGGCGGATGTAGACCAGCACGATCCGCTCCAAGTGGCTGGCCGTGATCTTCTCCGAGCCTCTCACCGCCGTCCTCCAGCGCGGCGGCTGCCATGTTGGCCAACACCGCCACGGCCTCGGCCACCAGGGTCATTCAGCGAAGCTCGCCCCGGGCGAGCAACTCGATGTTGATCGCCGAGATCTCCTCCAGCGCCAAGCGCACCCCAGCCGACACAGCGGCACCCGCCCGCGCCGCCTCGGCTGCTGATGCCGGCACGTACACCGTCCGGGTGCGGCCGCCGTCTCGCGGCAACACCACGTAGGTGTAAGGACCGTGCAGTTCTCCCCTCGAGCATCGACATCCCTCCTTGCCGCAACGACGACCCTGTTCGACCACCGACCCCGAGATCAGTCCCTCCACATCGGGCAGCGACCGGGCCAGGCGCCGGCGGCGCGCCCGCAGCTGCCGGACGGTCATCGAACCGAGATCGATCTTGTCTGTCATCGCTACACAAGATCATGACCGCCGCCGACGCGCAAGTGGCGGATGGGGCAACGCCGCCACCAACCCAGCCAATTCAGCCAGCCCCTCCATCGCGAGACGATGCCCCAACGCCATCGGCGCCCGATCAGTCCAAGCGACCGGAAGAGTCACCCGGCCAGCCAGACCACCCTCACACACCACCACCCGCTCCGCCCCCGGCCGGGCCTTCTCGAAAATCACCGGCAACGTCTGGCCAACCAGCGGATGGAACGGATGAGTAACAACGACCGAGTCCGAAACCGGACTCGACTTGAACGAACGGGCCCTATGCCGGGACCGTGGGGATCCCAAGCTGGCGGAACTTGCCGCCAGCTTTGGGGATCGCCTTTTGCCTGACCAGGTCCGGAACGAACCGTCGGGCCTTAAGATCATCTCTCAGGACGGACAGCAACATCTCGGTGCCGAAGACGATCGAGGCAGGTTTCACCCCGTCGACCCCGGCCGTGCGGGCACCCCTGTTCCCCCGCACCCGACTCCACGCCACAACGAGGAACGCCGGGTCATAGACGAGGTTGAACAGATCATCAAACCGGCGGTCACCATCACTGACCGCCCATTGGTGCAGCTTCGTCTGCATCGCATGTACTCGTGACTCGGCCTCATCGAGGTCGGGCCACGAAGCGCCCGTATTCACCGGCGACCTCCACCCGCTGCAATGAACCTGCGATCCCGCTGGGGTCCTTCGCCATGTACACGGCTTTCCCGTGCCCGGACTACTACGACCCCTCCGTCCCATCCTGGTGGCATCAGCCGACGACGGGCCTTCCCGCCTGCCGCCCTGGCAGGACAGCAGGGAGGGACCACCAGAACAGTTCCCACGTTCACGATCTGACCGTTCGACGGGTTAGGCGCCCAACTATGCCCCTGCGGCATCGCCACGGCTACGCCGCAGGCATTCACCGTGGCCTCCCCGACGGCGACATTAACCAACCGGAGAGTTCCCCCCGCCCGAAGGCCGGGGTGCGCACCGCGACCTGGCCCTGATCCGTCAGGTTAGAGCCAGTGGGATTCGCTTTAGGAGCGTTCAGACGCTGGTTTCTCACGTACACCTTCCCGTCTTGCTTGCCGAACCCGACCGATCTGACGGTGCTGCGATCGTCCCGGCGTTGTCAGGGCTGCTGTCCACCCTCCCCGGCGTCTCCCAGGTCAGGCTGCCCTCAGCTTCACCAGCCTGCTGCGACAAGCTGGAAGCGGTGTCCTTTCACCACCGCACGGTCAGAAAGCGCCTCGTGGCGCTCGAAGTCCGCCACCCACCATTCCCCGCAGATCGGACAGAGGTACTCCTCCTTCGGTCCACTCTCGCGAGGGTCCTTGTCCAAGGGCCGAAGGCGTTGGATGCGGACGGAGGCTGCCTCTCCGACATACTCGTGAGCATCAGCGAGGCAGTCGCAGGGTTCGAGGACCCAGGCCGCCTCGGCGAAGATGAACTGAGCGCAGGCATCAGCAGGATGTCGGTAGGTCCGACGGTTCTTCTTCTCCCGGTCGAAGAAACCGACTTCGGTGCCGTCGAGGTATGGGCTGGGGCTGGATCGCTTGTCGTAGGAGTAGATCTGCCAGTCGTCGACGAGGGAGGGATCATCACCCAACCGCATCCGCACCAGGTCGATCACGAAGTGGTCATCGGTCAGATCCGGCGCGGCGGCGATCAGCAGATCGCGGATTGATCGGTGTCCGCCGCGAAGATCTCGCGGTATTCGGCATAGAGGATCAGGCCATCCAGGGGTCGGCACATCGTCCACGCCCTACATCTTGGCGGGTCATCGCCAGGGAGGCACCGAACATCCCATCCCGCTGGTCCGAGACTGCAGCAGCCGCATCGCGAGGCGACGCCGTGATTCGGTGTTCTCGCCCACGGCAGTGACGGCGAGGCGCCCGCCCGGTACGCAGCAAGGCCCAAGGACGGGCGGCGGGGCGGCCTAGGATCGACCCATGGCCGAGACCCCCGGCTCGACGCTGCAGCGCCTCGCCGCCGCCACCGGCGGCGTCGTCACCCTGGCCAACCTCCTCGACGTGGTCGCCCTCGTGGGTGCATGGTGGGCCGGTCCCAGGCTGGGAAGCTGGAAGGGGTACGCCGTCGGCGCCCCCTCGTACTTTGCCGACTTGGCCGACGGCATCATCGCCCGCCGCACCGGCACGGTCACGCGAGTCGGGGAAATCATGGATCACGTCGTCGGCGACAAACCGAAACTCTTCTGGGGCGCGTGGCACATCTGGCGTCTGCGCCTCGCCGACCGACCCCTGATCGCAACCGTCGCCGTCTACAACGTGGCCAATGCCGTAGTCACCGGCTATGACCTGCTCCGCAATGCTGAGCCCGGGGTGTTCCCGGACCGCCGTGCGAAGTGGGCGATGATGACCACCGCCACCGGCATGGGCGTCCAAGTGGCAGCCACGAACGCTGAGCGGACGCACCCCCGACTGGCCCGTGCGTTGCACGTGTGCGGGGCGATCAGCAGCTACGGCGGGGTGGCCCTCTTCGGCATCCCGACAACCGTGGGATACTGGCAGACCGCCCGCAACGGGCCGAGCCGGTGCCGGTGAGCACAGCGTCGCCTTCATGGCGGCATCGGACACGGTCGCCACAGGAGAACGGAGCCCAGGTGCCCGGATCGCCACATCGAGTGTGGAATGCCTTACGGACCAGCATCACGCAGAACGACAGCGCACTCGATTACCGCAGCCCCAGTCCTACGACGGCGGATTCGGCGGTAGGGCGCGTTCTCAGGTGCTCTTGTGCAGGGAGGCGACCTTCGGATGGTGACCGCGGAGGGTGGTAGGAGAGGGTCGTAGCGTCGGTTGCCCTGATAGTCGCCAGGCGTGGCTGCTGCGGCTTGCCAGGTCTCGGCCCGATCCTGGAGGTGCCACGTCACCATGCCCGAAACCATCCGTGACTCCGCGGTGGCGGTCACGACCGTCTTCTCCGACACCGAACGCTTGGCGCTCGGCGGGTTCCTGGCCGGATATAGCGGCCAGACCCGCGACGCCTACAGCTTGGACTTGCGCCAGTTCGCCACCTGGTGCACCTCGCACGGCCTCCGGCTCTTCGACGCCCGCCGGGGCGGCCCGGCCGAGCACGCCCTGGTGTCGCTGCTGGCGCTCAACGGGCTGCGGGTGTCCGAAGCATGCGGCGCCAACACCGAAGCCCTCGCCCTCGAACGCGGGCATCGCACCCTGACCGTGTTGCGCAAGGGCGGCAAGGTGGTCACCGTGCCGCTGGATCCTCGGACGGCCCGGGCGGTCGACCTGGCTGTCGGTGAGCGCTGCGAAGGCCCCATCTTCGTCGGCCCCGACGGTCATCGTCTCGACCGTCACGCCGCCCGGATAGTCCACCGGGCGGGCATCACCAAGGTCGTGGGGCCCCATACATTGCGCCACGCCTTCATCACGGCGGCCCTGGATGCCGGCGTCCCGCTCCGGGACGTACAAGAGGCGGCCAGCCACGCCGATCCGAGGACCACGATGCGCTACGACCGCGCCAGGGTCTCCCTCGTCCGCCACGCCACCTACATCGTCGCCGCGTTCGTCGCCGGAGCCGCCCGATAGCCCGCAAACGGGGGGTGGGTCGCGGCTCTCGTCACCGCGAGCCCACCCCGGCGGGCACGCATAGTGGCATCCCGCCCGAGCACTGCCGTCGATCTGTGGGGGGTTCCCTCCGACTAGGGCGATGAGCAGCACCGGCGCAGATGAGGCATTCTGGTACGGGTCATCGAAGATGAACGCGAGTGTCTTTGTCTCAACGCAGCGCAGGCCAGGGCGTGGTGAGCCCGCTCGGTTGCGGACGTCGGCCGAAGTGGCCGCTCGAAGGCGTGCTCGACGCGCCGTCGCACTCGTGGTTGCGGTCGGCCTTGCGGTGGCAGCCGGGGTGCTTACCGATCGGTGGTCAACCCCGACGCATGCGGAGGTGATGGCCCGGAAGCTGGTCGATGCTGCGGTGCTTCCTCCCGGCTCTGTCCTGCTATCGCGGCCGCCCGCAGGTCTTGCGGTTGCGCCCACCGGCTACGGCTGCGCACCCTACGCCGACGCGGTTCGCTACTGGGTTGTCCCTGGAAGCGTCGCGTCAGTTGCCTCCTTCCTCGAATCACACCCGGCCGCTGGCACGCGATATTCCGGTAGCGGCGGTGTGACTAACGGGCCGCTGGAGTTCTTAAGTTTCGCTCCCGGTAGCCAATCGGGGCCCCGAGGAGAGGAAGTGACATTCAGCTTCGCTGCTGTCGGGGCTGACTCAACTGGGCTTCGTGCTGATGCGGTGGTAATCCCCTCGTCGTCCGCCTGTGTCACTCACTGACCTTGTCGTTGACCGGCCAGCCCTCCCGGCGAGCCGCCTTGGCCGCCCGCCGCCAGCCCCAACGGGGCCGCTCGGTCGAGAAAGCTCGCAGGAACTCCCGCAGTCCAGAACAACTCTTTTCGCGCCTAGCGCGATCGCACGACACCGGTCGCAGACAGCGCAATATTCGGCGATTGTGTGCGCCTCGCCTGCTAGGTGTGCTGACCGGGTAGGTTGTCCCCGAGGCAGTGGGTGAGGGTGGCCTGTGGTGTGTGCCATCCGAGTGAGCCGTGGGGTCGATGGTGATTATAGAAGTGGGTGAACCGGGTGTAGGCGGTGTGGCGTTGGGTGTCGCTGGTCCAGTCGCGGATGTAGGCCCATTCTTCGATGAGGATGCGGTGGAAGCGTTCGACTTTTCCGTTGGTCTGGGGTCGGTAGGGGCGGGTGCGCTTGTGGGTCGCCCCGGTGGCCTGAACCGCCTGGGCCCAGGCTCGGGAGCGGTAGCAGGAACCGTTGTCGGTGATGACCCGCTCGACGTGCACGCGCTGGCCGGCGAAATAGGTCACGGCCCGCCTCCAGAACATCGCCGCGGTGGGTCCTTGTTCGTCGTGGAGGATTTCCGAGTAGACCAGCCGAGTGCGGTCATCGATGGCGGTGTGGATGTAGGCGTAGCCGACCCGGGCCGTGCGGGTTTTGCTCACCTGTCCTCGGCCGTGGGCGCGCCAGCCGCCCCCAGCCGGAATCCGGCTGAGCTTTTTCACATCGACGTGCACCAGCTCGCCGGGCCGGTCCCGCTGATAGCGGCGGGGTTTGACCCCGGCGGTAGCCCGGTCGCCCCGGTCGAGTCGGCCCAACCCGGCCGCGTTGAGGATGCTCTGGGCCGTGGAGGTGGCGATACCCACTTCCGCGGCGATGCGCGCCGCCCCCCAGCGCCGCCGCCGACGCAGACTGACAACCCGACGCTGGCACGATCGCCGAGTCCGCCCCGGGCTGCAATGTGGTCGACTGGACCGGTCCCCCAGCCCCTCCACACCCTCGCGCAGGTAACGATCGCGCCACTTACGAACCGTCTTGGCGTCGACCTGGAACCGCTCCGCGGTCGCCTCCACCGTCCAGGCTTGCTCGAGCACACAGCCGACCATCCGGCGTCGTCCCTGCGGGGTCAACACCGCGTTGGGGTGCTGGCCTCTAGCTTGAACCATGAGCCCTCCTTGCGAGTCGTGAGTTGTGGAAGACCCACAAACTCGCAGGAGGGCTCACATCACTGGTGGATCACCCCAACCCGCTACGACACGGACAACGTCCCCGGTTATCACAGCTAGGTCGCGGGGTGCATGGCCGCGCCAGAACATCGTTGGAACTTGATCTACTCTTGCATGACGCGGTCAACGATCGCTTGATCGGCCTCGAGAGCACGTTGCCGCTCAATGTCGTCAGCCCGAACTTGCTCCTGATGTTCTTGATGGTCGGTCAGGAAATGATCCGGATAGGCGAAAATCGCCGCCTGGATCGCATCGCGGAACTGTCGGGTTTCTTCCTTCAGGCGATCTCGAGCTATGCCGACCTGCAACGTGAATACGCCGGCGCCCCCGGGTGCTGGTCCCCCGCCCCACCCCGCGGATACGCCGGATGTTGTCATCCCGTTCGCGATTTGCTTGATCCACCACCAGTGCTCCGGCCGAGCTGGCGAAGGTGTCAACGACGCGAGGAGGATCACTCGACCCGACTGTGGGTTTTGATCTGGGGCGACAATCATCTTCTCTATCACGATCCGATCAGACGACGATGAGCCAGACGCTCCGGTCACTGAACTTCCTCTCCGGCATACGGTCAGCGTGAGTGATGCCCTGACGACAGACCCTACCGCGCTCGAACATCTCATCCCGCGCCCGCCGACCGACAGTCGGGAGCGATTCCGGGGAGCACAGATTCGGCACAGAGGATGTAGGTGGGGCTGTTCGGTATCGACCAGCTGGTGATGGGTGGGGGTTACGTTCAGTTCGCCTGGGTCTGGTCTGACTCCAGAACCGGTTGACGGTCGGCTGGCTTGTCTTGAGAACGATTCGTCGGCCAGGTCCTAGGTGGTGGTGCTTCCGGTTGAAGACGGCGGATCGCCCTGCGGTAACGGGACGATCCACCGTGCCGCTTGAGAGCGGCTGCGCCACCCCGAACCGATCAGTGAAAGGCAGGGATGGCGTTGACAATGGTAGCTACCTCGGGCCCGGTACGGGTGGGGTGGACACTCACCTGGATCTGAACGTGGCCGCCGCCCTGGACGGCATCGGCGGTCTTTTGGGTGTGGAGGAGTTCCCGACCACGACGGCGGGAAACAAGGCGTTCCTGGTCTGGCTGAAGGGCTGGGGGACCGTGGTCAAGGTGGGTGTTGAAGGCACCGGGTCGTATGGGGCCCCGCTGGCCCGCTACCTGCGCCGGGCCGGGGTGGCCGTGGCCGAGGTGGATCGGCCGAACCGCCAGGAACGGCGGCGCAAGGGGAAGACCGATGTGGTGGACGCCATCGAGGCGGCTCGAGCCGCTCAGGGTGAACGTCAGCTTGGAGCAGCCAAGACCCGGGACGGGAATGTGGAAGCCGTCCGGGCGCTGGTGGTGGCCGGGCGGTCGGCGAAGTCGACCAAGATCAAGACCCTCAACCAGATCCGCCATCTGGGTTTCACCGCTGCGGAGGGGATCCGCCGATCCTTGCCAGGCCTTTCCCGCCCGATGGTGGCCAAGCAGGCTGCGGCCATGCGCCCGCGGGCCGGCAACGACCCGGTCGTCTATGCGACCAAAACGGCGCGGCGGGCTTTGGGCCGCCGGGTGCTGGCCCTCGACACCGAGACCGCCGCCATCGACCGGCTACTCACCCAGCTGCTCCGAGAAGGCCACGAGGACTTGCTGTCGCTGTACGGGGTTGGCATCGACAGCGCCGCCGCCCTGCTGGTCGCGGCCGGCGATAACCCGGACCGGCTGCGCTCCGAGCCTTGCTGGGCCCGGCTGTGCGGTGTCGCTCCGATCGAGGCGTCCTCCGGCAAGGTGATCCGGCTGCGGCTCAACCGCGGCGGTGACCGCCAAGCCAACGCCGCCCTGTGGCACATCGTGATCACCCGCATGAGCTCCCATCCCCCGCACCCGCGCCTACGTGGAGCGGAGAACCAAGGAAGGCCTGTCCAAGAAGGAAATCATCCGCGTGCTCAAGCGCTACGTCGCCCGCGAGGTCTACTACTACCTCAAGCCGCTGGGAGCACCAACATGGCTGGCAGGTCTGACCCCAGAATCGGCTGACACTCATAACCGGAGTTGTCCTCAGAACGATCCGTCGACCCGCCGCCACCCCTCCTCAACGATCTCGTCGATCGGGGACCATTGCTGGCACGGCCTACTAAGAGCTTGCCCTACCCGGCCCATCTGTGTCCTGCCGCAACCCCACCGACGACCAACCCACCGGAGACCCCAAATAGCCCCTTGACATCCCTACAAGCATCGCTCCGCTCGCCAGCGCCGATCGCGACCCATCGAGTCGGACGGTCGCAGAATATCTGCCCCGCACCGGCGTGTGGGGATACTCCGTTTCCTGGTAAGAGCGGCCCGGCAGGGTCTCTAGCCGTCCTTGGGCACGAGCCGGTTCTGGCGCTCCCTTATTGTGTCGACCATGCTCCGCTCCCAGGCGAGGTAGACGGCCTCAGCGTCGGGGGTGTCCTTCAGGGGCTGTCCACAGGCCTGCTCGTTGATCCAGGTGAGCGTGGCCCTGTTGATCTGGTTCATCCGGCTCACTTGGGCTGCCTCGACGGCCTCGGTCGGCTCGGCGAACACCGCGGCGATGGCGAGGATCCGGTCGAACTCCTCGTCGGTGGCCGGCAAGGCGGCGCGTGCCTCGACCAGACTTGGCCGCCAGTCCGGGTTGTCGGCCGCGGTGTACGCCTGAGCGAGCATCACCCAGGTGGCGGCCATTCGAGCCCGATTCTGGGCATCTTCGGTTTTGAAAGCCTTTCGAATCGGTGCGGTCGCCTCCGTCCGCCAGGCCGGCTGTTGTTCCAGGGCCACCAGCGCATAAATGCCCGCCCAGGAGCAGGCACGCAACGCGGTCTTAGCCCCGTCGGAGACCGGACTGGCGTCGACGCGCGCCCACAGTTGGGCCAGGGCATCCTCGTTGGCCATCTTGCGGGGCTTCCGGGGCCACAGGGCCATCCCGGACACGGTATACGCCGCCATTGCTTCGACCCGCCGAAGCTGGGTAATGCTTAGGATGCGTTGCGAAGCTTCGTTGCCGTCCAAGGGGAGGACCGGGTGATATCGGTCATGCGTAGACGCATCCTGACTGCGGTCTTGGCGCTCATCGCGTCCGCGTCCGTGTTTGTCGTTTCGGCCGGGCCGGCCGCGGCGGTCCCGATCGGGTGGATGTACGCCGGGCAGAAGGCGGAGGTGGGTGTCGGCATCGGCTACTCGCCGCTACGGAACGCGCCCTGCGACGGTTGCACGGTAATGGTGTGGATGCCGCCGAGCACCGGGTTTAACCCGGGCGACGGCTATGTCACCTCGGTTGTCAACCAGCCATGGTCGGGTGCGCCTTGGTGCGAGGTCAACTGGAAGGGCATCGTGGGCTGGACCGGCTGCTGGCGGCTCGCCCCGCTGGTCTAAGTCGTAGCGTCACTGGCAGCAAGCCAGCCAGACACCAGTATCCGAATCCAAGCGGTACCACGAGCGAGCCGCGGCCAGTCCCGTCAGGCGGCGGACCGCCTAAGCCCGTGCACCGTTCGGGCGTCGGGCTGCGTATGCCTCCCTGAACCGCCACGACGGCGAGCGGCCAGCCCTTGGCTGTCCACGACCGAGATGCGAACTGGGAGGAGAGCCATGCCATATTCCAGGTCTGCGACCCGATATGCGATCGGCCTGATTGCCAGCCTGTCCATGATCGCCGGGCTCGCCGCCGGGTCGGCATCTGCTGCCCGCCAGCCATTTCCGTCGGCGGTGCCCCCAGTGGCGTGGCGGTCGATCCGAGCACCCACGCCGTCTACGTGACCGACACCGGCGCTCCCTCGACGATCTCGGTCATCGACCCGACCACCACGCCGCCCAGCGTCATACCCGTGCCCATCGACCCGTCCGCCACTGCTTACAGCACCTATGGCGCGGCCGTTGACCCTTCGACACACACCGCGTACATCACCAACGGAGAAGGCCTGGACGTGATCAACGGGGCCAACCCGGAGCAACCCACACAGACCCAGATCGACAGTCCCCAACTTGACGCCCCCTATGGCGTGGCCGTCGATCGCGGCACCCACGTCGCCTGGGTGACCAACCTCGGCGTCGGTGGCTTCAGTGTGGGCAGCGTGACCCCCATCGCCGGGAACCCTCCCACGGCCGAGCAACCGATCTCAGTCGGCGACTCACCCGACGCCGACGCCGTCGACCCCGCCAACCACCTCGTCTATGTGGCCAACAAGGAAAGCAACACCGGCTCGGTCATCGACGGCGCCGCCGCCCAACCCTCGGTGATCCATACCATCCCTCTCCCGGCTACGCCCGCAACCCGCTTTCTGTGGCCGTCGACTCCTCCACCCACACCGTCTATGTGACCAGCAAGGGGGCCGGCACGCCCAACGCCCCCGCAGTCATTTCCGTGATCCCCGAAGCCGCCAACCAGGTCGAAGCCTACCTCGACGATGCCGGCGGCAACCTCAACGCCGTCCCCCTCGGCGTGGCCGTCGACTCCTCCACCCACACCGTCTATGTGGCCAACTCGGGCCTCGACGCCAACGATGTCGTCATGGTCGACGGATCCGATCCTGCTCACCCCACCCTGACTGCAACCGTCCCCGTGGGATATTCACCCAACGGTGTCGCCGTCGACCCCTCCACCCACAGCGCCCACGTCGCCAACGCCGACGGCACCGTGTCGGTCATCGCCCCGCTCGCCATCACCACCGGGTCGCTGCCCGAAGCAGCCGCCGGCCCCTACACCGCAACCGTCCAGGCCACCGGTGGCAGCACCCCCTACACCTGGTCGGCCACGGGACTGCCCAAATGGCTGTCCACCAACCCCGCCACCGGGGTCATCAGCGGAACCGCCACTACCGGGAACTACCAGATCACCGTCACGGTCACCAGCCCCGACGGCCTTGGGGACGCCACCCGTGTGTTCGCGCTCACCGTGGTCATCGTCAGACAATGCCCGGCATGCCGGGTCTGACCCCGGTAGCTCCAGTCTCGTCCGGGGCAGTAGTTGACCGAACGGTTCCCGCCCCAGCCGCGTCCCAGTCTGAGGTATTTACCAGCGCCTCGGATTCTCCAAGATCAACCCGGGACGACACCTGGATGATCCTGGGCGGGGCAAGCTCCACCTCGGGCGGCCCCCGATGAACGCCCGCCGCCACGACGACCCCTCGAAGATGATCGCATCGGGGTCCCGGGGGGCGTATACCAGGACCCGGCTGATGGCCGCTGCGGTACGGGCCGCGTTGTCGAGGATGGCCTCCAGCCGCGGATGGGGGGCGAAGGGCTGGCCCTGCACGATGCCGATCCCGGCCCGTCCCGGCTCCAGGGCGGTCGTGGCTCTTCTCGGACGACGGGTGTTGGCTACGCGTCCTCGACGGGCCGCGCCTTGTTACCGGCACGGGGTGCGATGATGGCCCCGGGATTGCCGTAGCTCGTCTTCTTTGCCCTCAAGCTCCGGAGGGCAAGACTCCTTGCTCGAGGACCGGCTTTGAGTCGCCGACGACGGTTTTTCGCCATCCGTGCATCGTGGTGGGTGTGTCGGCCCCGGATTGGAGTCCGCCACTCTCGGTTTGGCGGTCGGCTTGTTCTCGTCCGCGTTAGTGGCCCGTCGACTTTGAAGCATCTGCACAGTTGACACGAAACCGGTATGTCTCTCGCGTGACAGCCGACGCGATCGGACCGGGTGGCTTCTAGCCGCCTCGCTTGGTAGTTCGCTTGGCGGTGGCGGTTCGCTTGGCCGGCGCCCGGCGTTTGGTCACCCCGGCCGCTCGTCTGCTGCCACCCACCACTGGTGTAGCGGCCAGCTGGTTGGGGCTTTTCAGTTTGGCTCGTAGGGCCTCGACCGAAATGGCCTGCACGCTGTAAACCGCCACCGTACCCCGAGAACCCAGATCGACCGAGAGATGCGCGACCGTCTCGCTGTCGTCGGCTTCGACCACCGTGACGAAGTCGAACTGGCCCAAGGTGGCATACTGGGCTAGCACCTTGCAGCCGAAGTCCTCCACCTCTTTGTTCACGCCCAGGACCCGGTCGGGGTTGGCGTGCAGGGTCTGACGGCCCTCGGGGGTCAGGGTGCTGAACAGGATGTAGGTGGGCACAGGTAGTTCCCTCCTGGGGTTCCGCCGCCAGCGCAGCGTTCGATTGGTAGAACCCTACAGGCCGCGAACCGCCCGCGGGTGGGACCATCGCCAGCGTAGAAGGCACTGATCAGGTCATTGCGTGTCGTCTTGTCCGACCTGCGGGTCTGGACGGGATATGACCCCTATTCGGCGCAGGTTAGGTCAGGAATCCGCGTTGGCCAGCCTGTACCCCGCGGGGGTTATTCCGTTCTGAGGAGTCCGCTTTTTCGGAACCAGGCGAACAATATGAGACAGGAGGCCGTCAGGCTGCCGATGCCGAAGGCCAGGAAGGCCCACAGCGAGGTGACGTGGTTGACCAGCCAACCGAAGTTCATACCGAAGAAGCCGGTGAGGAAGGACAGGGGCAGGAAGATGGTGGCGATGATGGTCAACTGTTTGGTGGTCTCGTTCTGGCGGACGCTGATGTTGTTCTGATCCACGGAGATCACGGCGATGTTGGCCTGCAGCACCGTGGCCAGCAGGTCCCGTTGGCTGACCACTTCTTCGTTCACCAGCTGGAGATGGTCATTAACATCCCGGAAGAACGGAATGAGCTGTTCGCCGATCTGCGGGTAGACGGCGCGCTCTAAGGCGTCGAGGACGCCCAGGAGGGGATGCACGGCCCGGTAGAAGTCGGTGGCTTCTCGGCGCAGTTTGTAGATGCGTTCGGTGGCGGCCACCGCGCCCCGAAAGACGGTGGCCTCTACTTGTTCGATGTCGTTCTCTAGGCCGGCCACTACCGGGGCGTAGTCGTCGACAATCTTGTCCACGATGGCCCACAGGGCGCCGGCGGGGCCCTCTTGGAGGAGCTCGGGGCGGCGTTCGAGGCGTCGGCGGGCGCCGCGCAGGTCACTGGCGGCACCCTGTCGGACGGTAATCAAAAACCGGGACGACAAGAAGACGGCCACCTCGCCGAAGTCGACCTCTTCGCGGTCATCGACGTAGCGGGCGGTGCGGATGACGGCGAAGAGCGTGTCGCCTTCCTCAAACTGCTCCACCTTGGGCCGCAGATGAAACGCCTGGGCGTCCTCGACGGCCAGGTCGTGCAGCCCGAAGCGGCGCTGCACTTCGCCAAGCTCGTCGGCGTCTGGCTCGAACAGTCCGATCCACACAAAACCGTGCTGGTCGGTTTGGCCGATGATCTCGGTTGCAGCATCGAGGTCAAGAGGTCCTTCCAGCTGGCGGTGGCCGTCACGGTAGTGGGCGCAGTCGACAATCACCCTGGTTCTCCTTCCGTCGATGTCAGGCCTTGTCCATCGACTTCATTGCTTTGCGACCGCCCTCGGGTTTTCGGCGACCGCGTCCTGATCTCGGCGCCGGTCACAGGCTTATTGGCGCCTGGCGCGGGTCCCGAACGGCGTTAGGCCCGGGGACGGGACTGACCGGACAGCGGCCGGTCATCCTGGGTGACGATGTCCTCGGCGGCCTGCTCGTGGGCGTCGGGGTCGAAACCGACGCCAATACGCTGGTCTGGTCGGCGGCGCTGCTCGTGGGCGAGGTCCCGCAGCATCTCGTTGTCGGCGGGGGTGGGCGGGCACATGGGCAGGGCCCGAGGCCACAGCCGGCGGGCCAGCACCGGGTTGAGCTCCGCCGCGTACAGGGTGAGCTTGGCCACCAGCAGGAGAAAGGCCACCAGGCCGATGACCGCGGCGAACGCCCCGTAGGTGGCGCTGCTGTGCTTGAGCTGATGCTGGACCAGGCCGTCGACGGCGCCGATGGCCCGGCTCAGTATCTCCTGGGGGTTCGCCATACCCAACCCTCTAGCCTCCGGGATGCTCCGGCAGTCTCGGTCAGCTCAGGCCGGCCACGCACCGGTGGCCCGTTCGAACCCTTTGGCCCCGGCCCGGTCGACGGCCGCTTTGACCAGACCGAACACCGCCCCCTGCAATGCCGCGGCCGGCAGTACTTCGCGCCAGGTGCGCTGGCGGTCGGTGGCCTTGGGGGCTTCTTTTTCGTGGGCCACCAGCTTCCAGGTCCGTTTGAAGGCGGCGCTGGCCAGCACACCGCCGAGCACTGACACGGCCAGACCCATCGGCAGGTAAATGATCTTCGCTATCACCGCTTCCTCCCCCAGCGCCGTCCGAGCAGCAGGCCAACAACCAAGGCGGCCGCCACCGCCACTGGAAGGGGCCGCTGTCGGGCCGAGTCTGCCGCAGTGCGTGCCCCCGAGCGGACCTGATCGGGTGTCACGGCCCCAACCTTGGACGCCGTGTCACTGGCCTTGCGCTGCAGCTCGTCGGCGTTCTTCGACACCGTCTCGCGGACGCGCTCCTTTACATCGGTCTTGTGGGCCAGGGCCTGGACGGTGTCGGCCAGCTCCTGCCGGTCCTGTTCTATTGCCGCGCGGACTGCGCCTGGGTCTTGAGCCATTCGACATCCTCCTTGGTGCTCTCCACCGCTTCCGCGGGCACGGGAGGAGTGGCCTGGTTGATCTGACGGCGGCCCAGCAACGCCAATACGCCGGCCCCCGCCACGTACACGAGCCCGACGATCAAAGCCGCCAGCCATACCGCCATCCCCAGCTGCAACGCCGCGATGAAACAAGCTGTGACGCAGCCGAACCCGAACGCCGCCAGCAGCCCGGCGGCGCCAAACATCCCCGCCCCCAACCCGGCCCGCTTGCCCTTCTCGGCCATCTCGGCCTTCGCCAGCTCGATCTCATGGTGCACCAGCGAAGTCATCTCGCGGGCGAGGTCACTGCCGAGCTCCGCCATAGACTTCTGGCCGGAGGACCGCCCCTGCGGGTACCCTCCACCAGGATCGAGGTCTGAGTTCACCATAATCTCTGAGCTCCGCTAAACGCCTGTCATTGCCGCTCCGGCACAAAGAGTGATACCCATCTCGGCCGTCAGGAAACCATCTCCAACACGCGCTGACAAGCCCGCTCGACTCCAACCACCCCGCTATGTCGGGTTGCTCATTCCAGACACTGAGGCGCGATGGTGAGCAAGAGTAGGTAAGTGTCCGTCGTTTCAGGCGCGACGCCACCCTCGCCCTGGCCTAAACCGACAGCCAGCCAGCCCCGCTGCCCCACGACGTTGGTGTTTGGCCGTGGGGGGGTGAGAACCCCGTAGTGAGGGTGGCAAAGGAGCTCGGATTGGCCATCTCGGGCTTCGCCGGCCGTGCGTAGCCGGGCCGCCGCCCGTCGGTCTTGCTGGTTGGGCTTCTACTGGGTTCGGGTTGCCCGGGACCGACGTTGGAAGCTGCGACGACGGCGCTGGGAGTGGGCTCGGCGCGGCTCGAGCAGGCGGGGGCGGGATCGGGGGTGCACAATGGGGCGGATGGAGTTCCCCTCGGGCACGGTGACGTTGCTGTTCACCGATATCGAGGACAGCATCCGTCTGTGGGAGGCCGACCGCGAGGCCATGGCGGAGGTGTCGGCCCGCCTTAACCGCATTGTCCGCGAACAGATCGAGGTTGCGGGCGGTCACGTGTTCAAGACGGTGGGCGAGGCGGTTTGTGCGGTGTTCGCCGACCCGTCCGCGGCGTTGGGGTCGGCGGTGGCTGTCCAGCGGGCTGTCGGCAGGGAGCCGTGGCCGCCCGGCTCGCCGATCCGGGTGCGGGTGGCGTTGCATTCGGGGGCCTGCGTGGAGCGCCATGGCGATTATTTCGGTCCGGTGGTGAACCGGGTCGCCGGCCTGCTGGCGGTCGGCCATGGTGGTCAGGTTCTGGTATCCGGAGTGACGTACGAGCTGCTGGCCGGCCGACTGCCCGGCGGGATCGGGCTCCGGGATCTGGGTGAGCACCAGCTGAAGGACCTGGGTCGTGCTGAGCGGGTGTTCCAGGTGACCGGGCCGGGCCTGGCCGCGGCGTTCGGCCCGTTGCGGTCGCTGGACGACCCGGCGCTGCGCCACAACCTGCCATCGCAGGCAACCAGTTTCGTGGGCCGGGCCGGCGAGCTGGCAGAGCTGCGGTCACTGGTGTCGGCCGGGTCGCGGCTGGTCACGATCACCGGGCCGGGCGGGATCGGCAAGTCTCGTCTGGCGTTGCAGGTGGCGGCGGAGGCGCTGGATGGCGCCGGCGACGGGGTGTGGCTGGTGGAGCTGGCGCCGGTGGCCGACCCCGAGCTGGTGGCCCACACCGTGGCCGCCGTGCTCCAGGTCCGCGATGAGCCGGGACGGCCCGTACTCGACACCCTGGTCGACGCGGTGAGCGACCGCCACCTGCTGGTGGTCTTGGACAACGCCGAGCATGTGCTCGGCGCGGCCGCCAAGCTGGCCGATGCCATGATGCGGTCCTGCCCGCGGGCGTATCTTCTGGTCACGAGCAGGGAGCCGCTGGGCATCAGCGGGGAGCACGTGTTCCGGGTTCCGCCGCTGGCCGTCCCGCCCGCCGATCTGGCCGCCCCCGACCGGCTGGCTGCTTTCGAGTCGGTGCAGCTGTTCGCCGAGCGGGCTTCGATGCACCGGCAAGACTTCGTCCTCACCGAGAATAACGCCGCGGCGGTGGCGGCGGTCTGCGTGCGGCTGGATGGGATTCCGCTCGCCCTCGAGCTGGCCGCGGCCCGGCTGAGTTCGTTATCGGTGCCGGAGGTCAGCTCCCGGCTCGATAGGCGGTTCTGGCTGTTGACCGGGGGGAGCCGTACTGCCCTGCCTCGCCATCAGACCCTCCGCGCCCTGATCGACTGGTCCTACGACCTGCTCAACCCCGAGGAGCGGACTTTGTTCGACCGGCTGTCGGTCTTCGCCGGGGGCTGGACCTTGGCGGCCGCCGAAGCGGTCGCATCAGCGGGCGACACCGGAGAATGGCTGGTGCTGGATCGTCTGGCCGCCCTGGTCGACAAGAGCCTGGTCCAAGCCGTAGAGGTTGATGGTTCGACCCGCTACCGGCTGCTGGAGACGGTCCGCCAGTACGCCGCTGAACGCCTCGCCCTGCGGGCCGGCGCCGAGCTGAACGAAACCCGCGCCGCCCACCGTGATCACTACCTGGCTCTGGTCGAGGCCGCCGCTACGCACCTGCGGGGCCGGGACGAGGCGGTCTGGCTCGACCGGCTCGAGGTCGAGTTCGACAACATCCGCGCCGCACTGGCGCTCAGCGTCGCCGATCCAGGCAGTGCCGAGCCCGGCCTACGGCTGGCGGCGGGGCTGCGCTGGTTCTGCCAGACGCGGGGCCACGCCGGCGAAGTGCTCGAGGCGCTCAACGTCCTGCTCGAGCGACCCGACGCCCGCACCCCCACCCGGACCCGGGCCCGCGCCCTCACCGTGAGCTGCCACCTGCTCAATCACTTCGGCGATGACTCGCCGGTCCCGTCGCTAGCCGACGAGGCCATCAGGATCGCCCGTGGCCTCGCCGATGCCGCCGTCGCCGCTGACGCCCTCGCCCAGCTGTGCTGGTTCAGATTCGAGCGTGGCGATCTGCCTGCCGCACGGGCCCGGATCGACGAAGCCGTCGATCTGGCCCGGACAACTGGAGAACACCCGCTGATTGCTGACCTCCTCGGCCGTCGTGCGGTGTTCAAGGGCGAAGCCGGCGATCTGGACGCCGCCTTCGCTGACAACCAGGAAGTCCTGACCCTGTCACGGGCGGCCGGAGACAACTACCGGCTCGCCCTCACGCTGGCCAACCTCGGCGTCTACGAGCTCGCCGCGGGGGAGCTTGGGGCGGCCCGGGCGCACCTTCAGGAGGCGACCACGCTCGCCGACAACCTGGGCTACCAGAACATGTCCGTCGGCCTGCTGCAGAACCTCGGTCTAGTCGACCTCGTCGACGCCGATCCCGGCAACGCCCGCCGCCTCTTCCTCGGCAGCCTGGACACCGCCCGGATCACCGGTGTCAAGTCTTCTTATGTTCATGCCGCGCTCCTGGGCCTGGCCCTGGCAGCGGGCGCAGACGGCGACCCCGCCGTCGCCGCCACCCTCCACGGCGTCGCAGACGAGCAATACGAGCAGGCCGGACGGGTTTTCGAGGCCGCCGAAGGGGGCCTGCGGGACCGCGACCATGCCCGTCTGCGGACCCGACTGGGCGATGCCGCGTTCGAGGCCGCCTACCGGCACGGTCGCACGCTTAGCCAAGCCGACGCCATCGCCCTGGCCACTGCAGCCGCCGAGCCCGATCGTCGGGTTGCGTCCACCGTCAGCGTGGCCGCTGCCGGCCAGGGGACTGCGGACAGATCGGCCCGCCCGCTGTCAGATAGAGAGCGGGAGATCCTGGCGCTGCTGGCCGGCGGGGCGACCGACGCCCAGATCGCCGACCGGCTGTTCCTGTCAATCAACACAGTGAGATCGCATCTCGAACGCATCCGGGACAAGACCGGCGCCCGCCGGCGCACTGAACTGGCCCGCTACGCGATGCAGGCCGGCATCGAATCAGTCACCCCTCCCACCTGAGCGTTCCCTTCCGTTGACTCGAGGTTGCTGCTGCGGAAGGTGAATGCGGTCGTTCGGCCCACACCTGGCAGGTGCGATGGGGCCGCCCGGCCGCTACTGCGTGGGTGTGGCCGGGGCTCACGCTGGGTCTGCTGTTCCGCCACCGAGGCGGGCGCTGCAGCCGAAGGAGCCGAAAATGGGATCGATGCAAGGGCTTGGCGCGCGGCCGGCCGTCCTGCTGAACCGCCCCACAAAGGTCGGCCAGACGGCGACAAGCAAACCGTGCCCGGATGCGGTGT
>CAWHFG010000006.1:0-138521 GCA_963828435.1 uncultured Acidimicrobiaceae bacterium | reverse complement strand
GGACCCCGCCCGCATGATCACATCTCCAACCACTTGCGTCGCCCAGGGCCGGCGCCCGGGCCACTCCTGAGACTCTTCAAGGCTCTCGGGCGCGGGACGGCTTCCCCCAGCTCCGTGGCGAGCGCTCGACGCGCCTTGGCCGAACGGCACCGCGTTTGACCCAAGCGTTCGAAACGCGGCACCCGGTCGTCCGGCGCCGGGCAGACTGGGGTGGCGTGGATCGACTATCGAGTGAGTTGCTGGGTTTCGCGCCTGACGCCCGGGTGCTGATCGTCAATTGCGATGACTTCGGAATGCACGATGCGGTCAACGCTGGCGTAATGGATTCGATCGAGAACGGCGTTGCCAGCTCCTGCAGTCTGATGGTCCCGTGCCCCGCCTCGGCCAACGCCATGCGACTGCTTGGCCAACGCCCGCAGATCCCTTTCGGCATCCACCTCGCCCTCATCCGCGACCTGCCCGGGTATCTCTGGGGTCCGGCCGCCGGCAAGGCCGCCGTGCCATCGTTACTCGACCCCGCCACCGGCGAGCTGTACGTCGACACTTCGGCCGGGATCGCCGCGCTCCTCGCCCAGGCCAGGCTGTCCGATGTCGAACGTGAGTTGCGGGCCCAGATCGAGGCCGTGTTCGACGCTGACCTCGCACCCACCCACGTCGACTGGCACTGTTTGGCCGACGGCGGTCGCGCCGACATCTTCGACCTGGGGATACGCCTCGCCCAGGAGTACGGCCTCGCCGCACGCGTCTGGCTCGAAGAGGGCCGCGAAAAGGCGAGCCGGCAGGGCAAACCCGTTGTCGACCACCGCGGCTTGGACAGCTACTCCATAGGCGTCCACGACAAGCCCGCAACGTACGCCCGCCTGCTCAGCGAGCTACCGCCGGGCCTCAGCGAATGGGCCGTCCATCCGGGGCACGTCACCGAACAATGGCAGGCTATCGAGCCATCCGGCTGGCAAGTCCGCCAGAGCGACTACGAGTTCCTCATCTCACGCCAAGCAGCCCAGATACTCGATCAGGAAGGCATCACCGTCATCGACTACCGGGCGCTCCAACAGGCGTGGCGCCCCTAACCCTGCCCAATCTGGCTGGGACCCGGCGCCGGAGTACTCGATTGACTTACTTCACGATGCCACGAGCACGCCGTCGGCGATGGCCGCGTCGTCCATTCCCGTCTCGCCCAGGATGGCGTCCGTGTCTGACCGGAAAGGCAGCCGGGACGGGCGATCGTCGCCGGGCGCGAGAAGCGGATCACCGGCGCCATGGGTGGGTGATCGTCGTACACCGGGTGCGTGACGTCTGCCACGTATCCGGACGGCCTGCCGAGCTCGTCGCTCATCAACAATCCCTCGGTGGCGCGGGTGCTCGACACGACGCACGCGACGCCGCGTGCGTTGAGATCGGTTTCCCAGTACGTTCCGGACTCTCGGCGAAATGCGGACGCCAGCACTGCGGCGAGGTCCTCGTCGTGCTCGGCCCGCAGTTCCGCAGTTGAGAATCGTCGGTCGTCGCCGAGAGCAGTCCGACCCTCCAACGCCGTTACCAACGCCGGCCAGTCGGACGCCCGGGGTGCGGCCAGGAACACCCAACCGTTCCCTGACTCATACAACCGGCACAAGGCACACTGCAACGCGTGCTGCGACCTCGACGATTCGCAGACCTTCCAGCAATGGGCCCACGGTTAGCGCACCTCGGCCGGGCGGAACGGGGGGACGCTTTCAGTCAGCCGGTGGGGCCGGAACTTGTGGGAATAACTCCCTGAAGGCGCCGATCCGCATCCGGTGGCTGACGTCGGCGGGGACGTCGTCGAAGAGCTCATGCAGCGTCTTCTGCGAATGACCGAACGTGCCCTCAAAGTGCGGGTAGTCCCATCCCCACATCACGTTCTTCCACCCCATGGCCATGTTTGCCTGCACGGCCGAGCGATCGTGCTGGAACGAAGCATACACCTGTTCGTATACATACTGGCTCGGCAGCTTGGACAGGCGCGGCCGCACTGCCGCGCCATGTTGGCGGTAGGCCTCGTCCATGCGGTCTGCCAGGAACGGTCCCCAGGTCGCGCCGCCCTCGGACACCAGTACGCGAAGATCCGGGTGACGGTCCAAAGCACCGCAGGCGATGAGCTGGGTCACCGCCCGCTGGCCGCCGTACGTGTTCTCGGTGTAGTTGAGTACGGCGCCACCGCGGCCACGGTGGTACAGGCCCGGTCGGCCTTTCGGGTCCGGCGACTCGTCCGAACCGCCGATGTGAATACCGATAACCATGCCGTTCTCGGCGAAGGCCGCCCACATCGGGTCCCACTCGGGATCCTGCCAGGGTGGCCGCTGGCGTGGTGGGGCCGGCGGGACGTAGCCGAGCTTGAAGCCCAGTGCGGATGCCCGCTTGATCTCGGCCGCCGCATCATTGACATCGAGCATCGGAATGGTGGCAGCCACGACGTACCGCGGCGAATGGTTCTGGAAGTCGAGGAAAAACTCGTTACAGATCCTCGCCCCCTCTCTGACGACTTCGGGAGTCCGGATCCGAAACGACCACTGGCCAAGCGACGGATAGATCGCCTCGGCCCAGACGCCCTCCTGGTCCAGGTCCTTCAGTCGCAGTTCCGGGTCCAGCGCCCCGGGCGCTCGTTCCTGGACATCTGCTTCCTCGCCGAGCGGACGGGCCTGAATGCCGGCCAGCCGCTCAGCAGTCAAAGGCTTCGGGATGGGCCATTCGAACGATTGGCCATCGACCGTAACGACTTCAACCCCGCGCGCCTCGTCGCGAACAGTCCTCGGCATCCGGTCACGCAAATGCGCGGGCATCTCGTCCCAAAGGTGCGGCGGCTCCATGTAGTGCGAATCACCGGAATTGGCCCAGATCTTGGTGCGCTCAGAATCGCTCAACTGTCAACGCCTCCCGTCGCTCGTGTCTCGTTACCCAGCTCTGACTCAGTAACCGAAGTGGAGATGCCCAACTCAGATTGGTACCTCCAGTATGGCATCTCAGCCACCTGAAGGATGCCGGGCTCGTCGTCAAGGCTGCTGACGATCGGCTCCTCCACGTCACGGGAAGGAGGTGGTCCCACACCATCCCCACTGAGCCGCGTGCATCCGATGCGGCTGGGTGGGAGGGTTGTGGATGTCAGACGTGACGGTGTTCAACTGTTCGTTGGAGGCAGTTGAACGGGGTACTTCGTCAGCTGCGCCGGAGTGGCCATGGCACCAGGGATTTTTCCATCTTGGCCAGGCTCTACGGGTCGGCCTTCGCAGGATCGGAGAAAAGATTGCTGGCGTTCGCTCCCAAACCTGCGCCATGGTCGCCATTGCTGAGTGCCGCTTCGAGGTCGGAGGTCTCGTGACGCTTGCTGGCCGGTCGCGCCATGAGAGTACTTTACACTGGTGAAAATCGTCTTCTCGGCAGAGCAGGGAGAACTCGTGAGTCGGATGTCGGGATTGCCTGAATGTGAGGTCACGGTCACCGTCAACGGAGTCGACCGGACCGCAGTGGTCGAGCCCCGGCAGACGCTGGGCGCGTTTCTCCGGGAGGAATGCGCACTCACCGGCACTCACCTGGCCTGCGAACACGGGGTCTGTGGAGCGTGCACGGTGCTGCTCGACGGCGCCGCGGTTCGTTCTTGTCTGTTGTTCGCAGTCCAGGTCGGCGATAGAGAAGTGACGACCATCGAGGGGCTCTCGCCCCCGGACGGGTCTCTGAGCCGAATACAGCAGGCCTTCGCCGATCACCACGGTCTTCAATGCGGGTTTTGTACCCCGGGTTTTGTGGTCTCTATGACCGCGTTCGTTCAGGATAATCCTTGTCCCACCGATGCGGAAATCCTGACTGGTCTGTCCGGCAACCTGTGTCGGTGCACCGGTTATCAGGGCATCGTCGCAGCTATGAAAGCAGTGGTCGGGCCATGAGCCTCCTCCCACCTTCCTCGCGTCTGGTAGGGAGTCGGATCAACAGGAAAGAAGATCCCCGGCTTCTCACGGGCCGCGGTCGATATGTGGACGATGTGGTAGTGCCGGGTATGCTCCATGTGGCCTTCGCGCGCAGCGATTTTGCTCGGGCCCGCATCGTCGGCATCGACGTGTCGGGGGCGCGGGGAGCGCCGGGCGTGGCGGGGTCTTGACCGCCGGGGACCTCAACCACCTGCTGGCCGGACCGATGGGACCCACCCCGGCCCTGGCCATGGCGGCGAGCAGCCCATACAAAGTCCTGGCGGACGACGAATTGCGCTACGTCGGCGATCCGTACGCCATGGTGCTCGCCACCAGCAGAGCCCTGGCCGAGGACGCCACCGAGTTGATCGAGCTGGACTGCGAGCCCCTCCCGGCCGTGGTCGACTACACGACCGCTCTGGCGGGGCCGGCCCGGGTGCACCCCGACCGGGACAATGTCGCCGGCCAGACGCTGATACCGGTCGACGACGAGCTGGGCGCCATCTTCGAAACCGCGCCGCACGTGGTACGCGAAACCTTCGTGCAGAACCGCTATCTCGCCGTCCCGATGGAGACCCGCGGCATCGTGGCGTGGTGGGATCCCCGTTCGGACCGCTTCGAGGTGTGGGTGTCGACGCAGTCACCGCACGACGTGCGTACCGTGACCGGCCGGATCACGGGGGTGGCCGAGAGCAAGATCCGGGTGCGGATGGGCGATGTCGGCGGTGGTTTCGGCCAAAAGGCCTACCTGACCCGGGACGAACAGATCGTGCTCCTGGCCAGCTACGGGGTCGGGAAGCCCGTCAAGTGGATCGAGGACCGACGTGAGAACCTCGTGGCGGGTACGTCGTCTCGTGCCGAGCGTTGCACCGTCACCGTCGCCGCAGCCGAGGACGGGAAAATCCTGGGCCTGGCGGCTGATCACCTCGACGAGGTCGGGGCCTATCCGCACGCCGGCAGCGCGGCCGGCCTGGGTGCGCTGATGTTTCCCGGCCCGTACCGGGTCCCCAAGTTCGGGTTCTCGTCACATTCGGTGTTCACCAACACCTGCCCCCGCGCTCCTTACCGCGGGCCGTGGCAGTTCGAGACCTACTTCCGAGAGCAGGCCCTGGACAGCCTGGCCCGAAAGATGGGGCTTGACCCGCTGGAACTGCGGCGCCGCAACGTGGTCCATCGCAACGAACTCCCTTACACCATGCCATCGGGCGTGGCGATCTTCGACGTGTCGCCCGAGGAGACCCTTGAGCAAGCGGCCGCCATGGTCACCTACGAGGCGTTCCTCGCCCACCAGCAGACCCTTCTCGCCGCTGGCCGTCTGGTCGGGATCGGCATCGGCCTCTACATAGAGCCTCAGACGCTAACGGGGAGAGTTTACAGTTCCGAGCCGGCACACATCCGTATCCAGCCGAACGGCAGCGTCGACGTCTACCTCGGCTCGGGCTCGCACGGCCAGGGACTGGAGACCACGACCGCCCAGCTCGTTAGCGAGCACGTCGGTGTTGCCTACGACGACGTCACGGTCCATCAGGGCGACACCAGCGAAACCCCCTACGCCTTCGGGACCGGTGGCAGCCGGAGCGGTCCGATCCTCGGCGCCGCCATCCAGGCCGCCGCCCTCGAGCTGCGGGCCAAAGTGGCAGAGGTCGCCGCTCACCTGTTGGAGGCGGCGGCGGACGACCTCGAAATCGTCGACAACGTGATCAACGTTCGCGGCACACCGGCGAAAACGCTAACGGTCCGCGACGTCGCTCACGCCAGCTATTTCGAGCTCGCCTCCCTGCCCCCCGGCATGGAGCCTGGCCTGGAGGTCATCCGCCGGTTCAGAGCTGAGGCCCCCTTCATCTTCTCCAACGCATGCCATCTCTGCACAGTGGAGATCGACCCGGCCACCGGCCAAATCAGGATCCTCCGCTACATCGTCAGCGAGGACTGCGGCGTGATGATCAATCCCTCCATCGTCGAGGGCCAGATCGCCGGCGGAGCTGTGCAGGGCATCGGTGGCGCCCTCCTGGAGGACTTCGTCTACGACGCTGACGGCACCCCCCTTACCACCACCTTCCTCGACTACCTGCTCCCTACCGCTCCGGACGTGCCAACCATCGAATACGGCCATATTGAGACTCCTGCCTCTACGCCCGGCCACTTCAAAGGAGTAGGCGAAGGGGGAGCCATCGGCGCCCCCGCCGCAGTCGCCAACGCCATCAACAACGCCCTCGCACAGGTGGGAGCGCACGTTGCCGAGGCGCCATTCACACCGGCGCGCATTATCGCCGCTCTGGCGGCCGTTCGCGACGGCGCCTGAGACTGGCAGTCCAGTCTTGTCGTGGACCGCCTGATAAAGACCAGATCGGCTTTTCCCCAACCAACGGACCAGGCGCCCCATCCGGGATCGCCCTCAGGGTCTCAGATGGGGGAACTGAGGGTACTGAGGGCGATCCCTTCTCGTTTGGCCGGACGCAGCCGTCAGGTGCGGATCCAGCCGTGGGGGGTGTTGCTGCGCAGCAGACCAGCCTGAACGTAGTCGTTGCGCAGGGCGGTGAACCGGTCGTTGGGGACCAGCGGAGAGCTAACCGGGGTGACCGGAGTCGGATACCCCAGCCCGGAAAGCACTCCGTCCAGCCTGCTGCCGGGTCCCAGCAGCGGGTAGTAGTCGGCCAGGGATCCCTGCCGGTAGGCGCTGCCCTTGTTGCCCACCGCGATGGCTTTGCGGCCGGTCAGGCCGTACAGTCTGGCGCTGTTGAGGCCCAGGATGTTGCGCTTGTCGGCCTCGGTGACGGGGGCATAGTCCCAGGTGTCCTGGAGCACGGCGGGGATCTGGAAGCGCCACAGGGCGTCGATCTGCCACTGGGGTCCGCCGTACCACATGGAGTCCGAACCGAACACGATGTTCTGCGAGCCCATGTAATAGATGGCCTGGCCGATCGAGTGAGCGAACACGGTGGGGAAGGTCACGATCATCGAGGCCAAATGGGTGCCCCACTCGGCGTACACGTTGGGCAGCCGGCGAGGACTTGACGGCGACTGGGAAGTGGGTTCGGCCCCGGCTACGTACTTGCCGCCCGCGATCTGGTACAGCTGGGTGGACCAGCGGATGTTGGGCACGACGTGGCCGTCGCTGTCCCGCAGCACCGTGGGAACCATGGCCCCGGGCAGGTTTTCGATGTCCAGCAGGGCCTGCAGGTCCCAGAACGACGGCCGGATGCAGGCGTGGTAGATGATGAAGTTGAACTGGGGCCAGTCCGAAGCCACCTTGACCATGTCGTCGGGATTGCCCCAGTCCGGGGTGTTGTTGATCCCACCGGGCTGGGTCTCGGTAGCGGAGAGCCCTTTGTGAATGCAGATGTTGAAGAACCCCGGATGGGTGGCCAGCTGGGCGCTGTTGGCGTTGATAATGGCGTACATGGGGTAGGCAATGACCTCGTCGTCGAGCCGCCACCGCATGAACTGGGCGCCCGGGAAGGCGCTGGCGGCCTGGGCGATGTTGTAGCCCTTCCAGGAGTCCGGCTTGCAGAACTCGATCTGCCACTGGGTGTAGTCACCGAACGCGGGATCGGCCAGGTTGCCCGGGCCCGGGTACAGCTGGGCGTGGGCGAAGGCCCGCTTGGAGCCAGCCAGGTTGTTGATGAAATCCCGGCACTGCGACGTCTGCCAGCCCGTCAGGATCTCGTTGGTCAGGCTTTCGGTGATGTTGAACGGCGCCTCAGGCACGGTGCCGCCGGGTGGGAGGAAAAGCGCTCCGTTGGCGTTGCTGATGATCGACGCGCTGACCTGGGCCTGCAGGTAGAGCCGGTTGATGTACTGACCCAACTCGAACTCGTTCAAGGCGGTGGTATCGGGCCCCGGGTTGGGGGGCGAGTCCGGGGTGAGCTGAGCCGGGTTCCAATCCGTCCAGGCATTACCCAGCTGATCCACACCGGCCGGGTTCCCGCCCGTCCCATTGAACGGGTTGGACATGAACCCGGCCGCCGTGGAGGCCGCGCCCGGCCCCTGAGCCAAGGCCCTCAAACTTTGTGGGCCCGCCGCATTTGCCCCTCCCGGGGTCGGGTTGACGGTGCGCACGATGTGGGTCTGGTCGTCGAAAACGAACACATCGGAGGGGACGGCGCTCTCGGCGTAGGCCGCCGACTCGAACATCTCGATCGGATTCACGTTGAAGAAGCGCTCGCCGAACACCTCGTTCATAGCCAGGAACGAAGCGGCCATACCGCCCGTGCCGGCCAGGAACTGCCGCCGGCTGATCCCCAGCTTCTTGGCCGCACCCTCGGCCAGCTCCTTGACCCGGTGCTCCACGTGCTTCTGCTGATTCGTCTGCGGGTGCGGCATGTACTCGCCGTTGGACACCATCCGGGTCGGCACCGGACCATGGAACGGCCCCGCCTCCGACGGCGCCACCCGCTTGAGCTGCTCGTCACTCAGCCAGGCGTCCTCAGCCCGCGAACCAGGAATCCGATCTCGAAACGACATCGATGACCTCCACCTTCCACCTTGGCGTCCACCGGCACAACCGGCATCAGCCGATTCGTAGTTCTCCCGTCGCTGTTCGTTGCTTGCCGGCCAACCTGGTGGGGGAACCGCTCTCGCCAGCCGCCCAACTTTTGCCCGCTCGCCGCCCTGCTCGTCGCAGTCGTACCAGCGTTATACGATCACCCGCTGCACGCCCCGTGATTCAAAATGAGCGGTCCCGGAGGGCGCAGCAGACCAACTTATCGGTCCTTAAGCTCCGCAACACCCGACCTTCCGACCTCACCGGCCGGACACGCCGATCGAGTGTTACCGTTCCGGCGCCTGAGGCCTAACACCCGAAAAATCTAGGCTTCCGATGTTAAGCTTAATGCACTAATTCAATCCCTCCCAATATTTAGCCTATTTTGCCACCACGATATTGGCCAAACTTGATGATCGCGCCGTAGGCGAAGCGGGTCAAGGGCCAACCTTTCCCGTCGACTCCGCACCGGGATGCGGGGAGTGTCGAACGAGCCGCTGGAGCTGGTGCCGCGGTTCCCTCAACACCTGTACTGCTGATTGAGCAAGTGTTGCTACCGCTCGTTCACAGCACACCGTTCCTGCCGCGTTCACGGAGCATACGTGCCACCGCGTCGGCACTTTGCATGTCGCGTATCCCTGGTCTCTCAGCGATCGCGATCATTTCAGTCTCCGATCGCCACCCCGGCGATTCGGGGGTGGGGACGGCCTGTTGTGCGGGCCACGTCCTGGGCCGCCTCGAGAAAGCGCCAGCTGTTTTATCCTCTGTGTCATGGCGCCATCGTCGCAAGCCGGGGGAGCACCCGGCGCGATGAAAAGCTTGTCCACGCGGCTGCGGGTCGGAGCAGCCATCGCCCTGGCGGGGCTTGTCGTCTGGGAAGGTTTCCAGGCCTGGCCCACGCCGGCCGCCCATTGGGGCGTCGGCGCCGTCATCGTCACAGGTATGGGCTTGGCCATCGCTGCCGGCGCCGGCCGCCAAGCTTTATCGACCCGAGCTTGGTTGTCGACCTCGAGCGCGTCGGTGCGCGGCTGGTTGCGTCATCGGACCGGCTATGGCCTGGCCGTACTCGTTTGGATTGCATTCCTCTCGGCGATATTCGTGTGGGACCTGATCGGGCTCCTGGCGGCCTCCCCGCAGTTCCCTACGTTGAGCCGGCTCATCGGCGACCTGACCAGGTATCCCGTCGGCCGGATGCTCGTCTTCGCGTGCTGGCTCATCATGGGCGGCTACCTGATCCTTGTTGGCCGCCGTCCCGCATCCCGGGCGAGCGAAGTTCATCCCACGGCCGACAAGGACGGTCTCTGATAAGCGTCGATACAGTCCTCGGGGTCTGGGCCGGTCTGGCCTTCTTCGCCCTGGTCTGGGCGGGAGCGACCACCGCGGCCGGACCCCGGCTCCCCAATGCCGGGGACGTCACCGGCCTGTTCCTGCGGTCGTGGCTAGGACGGAGCCTCTCGCTGGCACTGTGGGCCTACCTGGGTTGGCACGTGTTCTGCCAGCGACCCTGAGAGTTCCGACGGGGCACAGTCTCGTCTCGGACCGCGACCCCTCGATGACCGCCTTCAAGCACCTTGTGGCGGGTGATGTGGGGGTGATGTTCCTGGTTGCGATGGGGGACTTGCTTCATTCTCAGTGATACCGGCAACAACGTCGCTCCGACCGTGAACGACCCGAACGGCTCGCCGAGTAATCGCCACGCGAGTCCAACCGCGAAAGGAAGTGACCTGTCCGACAGTAAGGCGGTACCGACGGACAACCCCCGCAGGATCAGCACGGGCCGATCCTCCACCTCGGGGCCGGGCCTCTCCGGCCCGGCCACCTTGTCTGCGGTGGTTGATAGCCGTCTTATTCAACTGCCGCCGGGCGCCCAGAACGTCCCCGTCACCCCGGGCGAGTGGGCCAGCGTACGCCCGACACGTGATCGAGGTCGAGAAACGAGGAAACGCCACCGCCGACCTACGACCGGTCATCATGGATGCCCAGCACGAGCTGTCGCTGGCCGTGAGCCCAGCCCGACTCCAGATACCGGGTGCAGCCGAGATCTGGTGTTGGTCAAGGCCCGGGCTCGCCGACTGAAACTCGTCAGCCAACCCTCGGATAGTCAATTTCCGCCTGTCCATTGTCCCCACCGCCCTTGTCGCTCAGGGCACCAATCAAGAAGTGGCCGGGCGTGAAATCAACTTCCAGCAGATTGCCGTGTTACCACGCAAGCTCACCGCCCTGGTGATCCTCACCGCCTTCGTGGCCAGCGTGGCCGGCGCGGCACTGCTCATATTTGGAACTCAGATCAGCGGCTGGTTCCAACTCCTTGGTTGCTCAGGGATGCAGACCAACATGGCTCGGCCTCGTAGGAGATGGCCGCCGTGCTTGCTCGCACCGCCCGCTCGCATGACCCGGGATCCGGGCCGGCCGCCAAGGCGTAGCCGATCCTGGCTACGTACCCGCCCGGCGGCAGGCGGAGGACCGCGCCCGGCGCGGCGAGGGCCCTCGCCTCGAGGTGCTCCACCCCGTCGGAGGTGGCGTACTCGGGGACTGCGACGGAGGTAACCCGGCAGTCCTCGGACGGGTAGACGAACCGGATATGGGCGTGCCGGCAGTGGCGGACAGTTAAATCCGGCTGGCGTCCTGTGGCGACCGCCGCCGCCGCAGGTCCGGGTTCGATGCCACACGCCAAAAAGCCGAGGTACGGGATCAGGTCGCCGCCCAGGCGGCCGTTGATCTCGATGATCCGCCACCCCCGTTCCGAAAGGCGCAGCTCCGAATGAGTCCAGGCCTGGTCCAGGCCCAGCGCGTCGTGGGCGGCCTGCAGTATCGCGAGGAGCTTCTCGTCAGCCAGCAGGGGATCGTCGCCCGAAACTCGGTGACCGGTCTCCTCGAAGTAGGGGGCATGCCCGACCTCCTTGTGAGCCACGAACACCGCCCGGTAGCGGCCGTCGCCCACGACGCCGTCCAGACTGATCTCAGGCCCGTCCAGATACTCCTCGACGAGGAGCTCTTCGTACGACGGAACGCCGGGGTAAATCGCGCCGGCGGCGGCCTCGAACGCTCCCGTCAGCTCGCCGCGGTTCCCGGCGAGCACCACGCCGCGGCTGGCGCCGAGACCACGGGGCTTCACGACGACGGGGTAGCCGATCTTCTCGGCCGTCTCCGCCGCTTGCGCCACTGTCGTCACGGCCATGGAGACCGGCTGCGGCACCCCCGCTTCGGCGAGCCGCCGGCGGGTAGTGTGCTTGTCGCGGCAGGCGGCGATGGCCGCCGGGACCGGCCCGGGCAGATCGAGGATTTTTGCGGCGCGGGCGGCTGGCAGGATGAGGCTCTCGTCCCAGGAGAGCACGCCGTCGAAGCGCCGGCCGCCGCTCAGGCATCGGGCGGACGCCGCGATCGCAACGGGGTCGTGGACGTCGGCCGCAGCCCAGCCGGCCACCATCCCTTTCGTCCACGCCGCCTCGGTCCCGCTGATAAGCCAGACGTCGAATCTGCGGGCGATGGCTTCGAGCAGGTAGCGGCGGTACCGCTCGCCGCCGCAGCCGACGAGCAAGAGACGAGGCGTCATCGGCTCCGCCCCCTGACCATGCAGGTCGGGGCGGGCACGAACCCGGCGCGGTGGTAGAAGCCGGCCGAATCTTCACCTGGCATCACCACGAACTTCACACCCGGCCATGGATCCGTCGCCCGCTGCAGCAGGGCCTTGCCGAGGCCGCGACCCTGCAGGTCGGGGTCCACGGCCAGATCCGCGACGAAGGCGTTAAAGGAGAAGTCGGTCAGCACCCGCACGTACGCGACCAAGCGGCCGCCGATGCGCGCCGAGCAGTGGAACGTGGCCTGCTCGAGCATGGCCTGCATCCGGTCGGGTTCGTCGAGCGGGCCGTTCAGAGGCGCCCGTCGGAACAGGTCCACCACCTCCTCCACCGTGGGCGGCGTGTAGTCGAACTGAACGGTCCCGATTTCGTCTGCCGCGGCCGTGGTCATAAGTCCCTCCAAACTGTCAAGAATCCGGTAGGTGCCGTCGCGGAGTGCGTTGGGATCCGGAGCGGTGACGAACGCCAGCCCGGCGAAGTTCATGGTCCCGTCGCTGCTGCGGTACGCCGGCATGGGGGACCCCGGTGCGATCGCGGTGCTCTGGACGACCTCGACCGTCGTGCCTCCGGCTACGCGCTTCCAATCGATGCGGTCGGGAACGAAAGCCGGTAGGGTCGTCCACGGAGAGCCACTGCTGTCGGTGGCAAGAAGGGCGACGGTGGCCGCGGCGTTCCGGGCGCCTCCTACCAGCATCGCCGGCGGGAGTCCGGCGTCCGACGCCTCGGCGCCGAGAGCCAGGCGGGTCAACGCGCCGATCAGGTCGACACCCCAGACCTCTTCTACCTCCCTGGTTACGAGTGCGCCCGGGAGGCGCGCTGCCGACTCGAGAAGCATCACGGTGCCGTCGGGCCCGAGTTTGATCTCCGTGTGGGTGCCGCAGGTTTCAAGTCCGAGGGCGTCGACCGCCTGCCGGGCCTGCTCCTCCAGTGTCCGCTGGGCCTGCTCGGGGAGGGGGCAGGGACACAGGTTGGCCAACTCGGTGAATGGCTCGATGGTGGGCAGCCGGCTGGTGACGCAGACCGGGTGGTAGACGCCGCCGGCGACGACGCCTTCCACGCTCACATAGTCACCCCAGCCCGAAGGGGGGCTGCCGTCTGGCTCGTACCAGGAGGCGGTGGTCGAGCGGATGATGGCTTCGGCGAGGAAGGCGGGCCTTTTGCCGAATTCGTCCGCCTCGTCGGACCAGTCGGCCCGGCCGCTCAGCGACGCCCGCTCGATGGTCGCGACCGCTTCGGACCAGATCTGGTCGAGGTCGTCGTCCCGGTGCACGATGCGCTGCCCGATGGAGCCGGCACCCCAGGCGCTCTTCAGCAGGAAGGGCCAAGGGAGCGCCTGCGCGGCGGCCCGCAGGTCATCGGCCGACCCAACCGGGAAGAAATCAGGGACCGGGACGCCGGCCACCCGCCAGAGCGTGCGCATGCGGAATTTGTCCCGGGCGTTGACCGCTCCGGGTCCCGGCCCGGGGAGGCCTAGCCACACCGCCGCCTCGGCCATGGCGAGTACGGCGTACTCGGACAGGGTGAGTAGCCCGTCGGCGCCGACGGTCCCGGCCGCGCTGACAACCGCGGCCATGCCGGAGACGGTGTCGCCTTCGACGACGACGCATCCGTTCTCCCTTACCGCCTCCAGGTCTTCTAGCCGGGGTGGGGCCACAAACAGCACGGCCACGTCTGCATGGGCCCGCACTCGTGGCAGCACGAAGTCCAGGGGAGGTCCGCCCCGGCCGGCGGCGAGCAAGAGCGTGCTCATGGCACGACGCTTCCGGGCCTACTCGGCGCCGGCATCGCTGCTCTTTCGAAGCGGGCCCACTCCCGCCACCGTGCGGGGTGAGGCGCTTCCGGCCTCACGACCCACTCGAGAACGGCTGCCGCACTCCAGAGCTTGGCCTGAGCCTGCTCGAACGCGATGCTCCTCGACCCGTCGAGGACTGAGCCGGTGACCTCCTCGCCCCGGTGCGCCGGGAGGTCGTGCATGAACAGTGCACCAGGCCACCTGGACATGAGCTCGTCGTCAACCCGGAACGGCTCGAACGCGGCGCGCCATTCAGGATCCGCCTTGGTGGTGCCGGTGGTGCACCAGCGGGTGGTGTAGACGACGTCGACGCCACGAGGCAGCGCGTCCAGCGCGCCTTGCTCGCGAATGGAGGCGCCGTGGCGAGCCGCTGCGGCGCGCGCCGAGTTGAGCGTCTCCGGCGGGATTCCGTACCCCGCTGGGGTCCGGACCCACAGCTCGCTGCCCGGTATGCGGGCCATGGCCAGGGCCAGGGCGGCCGCGGTGTTGTTGCCCTCCCCGACGTAGAGAACTCGCAGGCCGCTCAGTTCGCCGAAACGGCGCCTGAGAACCGTCAGATCGGCCAGCGCCTGGGTCGGGTGCTCGTCGGCCGACATGGCGTTGACGACGGGCAAGCCGCCCGCCGCCAGCTCTGCCAGCTCACCCGGATCGCCGGCGGTGCGGGCAACGAGAGCGTCCAGCACGCCGGCCAGCACCCGACCCGTGTCGGTCACCGTCTCGCCGGTCTTCAGCTGGAGGTCGTCGGGCCCGTAACTGATGACAGAGGCCCCTAATCTCATGGCCGCCACTGTGAACGCCGAGCGTGTGCGGGTGGAGGTTTGACGGAACAGAGTGCCGATCACTTTCCCGGCCAATGGCGCGCTCGCGACGGCCCCGTGCGCAGAGTGCTGAATGCCCCGGTCGACGATCGACCACAGGTCGTCGTCGCTCAGATGGTCAAGCGACAGGAGCGACCGCCCGGACGCTGGTGCCAGCCCCGGCGTTAGTTCATCGTGCATCGTTCCTCCGGTGGATCAGGCCGGAGGCGATGAAGGCCTCGGCGATGATGGGGTCAGCGAGCAGGCCGGTACGCCGGAACAGGTCGAGGGTGGCCTGAGCCGTGTGTCGGGCATCTGCCAGCACGTTTGCGGGATTGCACACGTCGGCGACGACCGCGGACGCCACCGTGGGATCGAAACCGGCGTCGACGAGCCCCTGGATCACGTCGAACAGGTCGGGGCTGAGGACGGCGAGGAGAAGGTCGGGCAGCACGACGCCGAGGGCCGTCCGGTCGGCCGGGCCCAGCTGCGGCCAAACCTGGCCGAAGAAGCCGGCGAAGTAGGCGTGGTGGCGCCGCTCGTCCCTGGCGTGGTCCCGCACGACCTCGCGCACGCAGGCGAGAATGCTCGGGTCGTCGGGCAAATCGGCGAGGATCCGGCTCACGAGGGTCTCGAATACGACCGCCACCAGCAGGCGGCCTGTTGCGGTCAACCGGGCGGGCAGGCCCCCTACTATGTTGTCGATCCGCACCTCGACCGTCGTGTAGCGCTCCGAGCGGCACGAAACTCCGGTCGTCTGCTGGATCTGGTGCAGCAGGTCGGCGCAGTAGAGGGCGTGGAATCCTTCGTCGCAGTAGATCCCGAAGGCCTCCAGTCGGGTTCGTTCGGGCAGCTCGAAGGCGGTTGCTCCGGTGGCGATCTGCTCCGCGGCCGGGTTGATCATCCCGAGCTCGAAGCGCACCGTGAAGTCGAGGTAACCGTGCAGCTGCCGGATCAGCACCCGGGCCTCCAGGTCCGGTGTCAGCCCCGTTGCGGCCTGGTGGGAGAGGGCCGGAACGAGTCCCGGCGGGAAGGGAAGCCCACCTCCTGGACCAATCGGCTCGCGGCCGAGGCGCCGTCTGGCGTCGCGCCTCACGCCGGCTCGCTCGTACCAACGGCTCAAAGGTTCGCTCGGCGACGCGATCAGCTCCACACCCGCTCACCCCTCTCGAGGGCCACGCCCCACCCGTGCTGGACGGCGAGGTCGTGGACGAGCCGGGCCAGGGCCAGGTCGCACACCGCCATACCAAAGGGGTTCACGACGATGACCTCGGCGGAGCGGGTGCGCGGGGAGGCCCGGCCGCAGAGCAGTTCGCCGAGAGTCCCGTCGACGGGACGGGCCCCCGTGGGTACGGGATCCGGCCCACGGCGGCCGATCCGACCTGCCCGGCCCAGCCGGCCGAGCAGGCGATGGTCGTCGGCCATGATCAAATCCCAGTCGTCGACGTAGAGCCGGTCGGCGCCAAGGAGCACTGTCTCGTCCAGGTCGTCCAGGGACACGTTCACGCACACGGTTCCGGGCCCGACCATGTCGAGAGAGATGTACGGCGTTGTCGTCGTGGTGGCGGTCACCACCACGCTGGCCGCTCCCACCGCCCGGGCCAGGTTCAACTCCACGTCGGCTTTGAACCGGTCCGCCAGCGACGCCACCAACGCCTCGGCACACGCCGGGTTCCGGTCGTGCACCAGGAGCGAATCGAAGCCGAGCCGGGCCATCATGAGCTCGGCGTGGGCCCGGCCCAGCACCCCGGCGCCGATCACGGTGAGAATGCCCCCCGGCGCCGCCATCAGGTGCATGGCCGATACCGCCGACACTGCTGCCGTGCGCAGGGCGCTGAGCTCGCCGCCCTCAAGGACGGCGGTCGGATGGGCGGTGGCGTAATCGAAGAGGACGAACAGCCCTTCGGCCCGGGGCGCGCCCCGAGTCGGGTTGGCCGGGTTGGCGTTGATGATCTTCACGCCGGCGGCGCGCAGGTCTCCGCCGAGGCGTCCGGGCATCGAGAGGCTGCGAGCGCTCTCGCCCGGCTGGGGGCTCCAGCCCATGTAGCTCTCCGACGCCACGACGGCCTCGCCGTTGGCGTGCAGCACCAACGCCTCGTGTACCGCCGCGATGGGGTCGATCTCCGTCACGGCCCGGCGCACCGCTTCGGAGCCGAGATACAGGAGAGGTGGTCTTGTCATGCGAGGGATGCCTTTCGGGTCAGTAGCGGCGGCTTGACGCACGTCAGGTCGATGCCCCGGTGTTCGAGCCAAGCCGGATCGAACAGGGTGTCGAGGTAGTTCTCCGCCCCGTCGGGGCAGACGACGGCCACCGGCCCCGAGCGGCGCGCCGGGTTCTCGTGCCCAGCCCGCAGCCAGCGGATGGCGGCCGCCGAGCGCGGCGCCGCTCGACCCGCCGATGGACACACCGGCCTGCGCCGCCGCGTGGCAAGTGGTTATCGCCTCCGGGTCGGGCACCAGCTCGACCCGGTCGTACAAGCCAGGGACGAGGAAGGCCGACCTCTGGCTCGAGCCGATCCCGTTCAGCAGCCGGGTCCCGAAGGAACACCCGACGGCGCGTGATCCGGGCACGTCGACGGCCACGACCGATGTTGCAGGTGAGACGGCCCGGAGGTAGCGGCCGATTCCGGCCAGCGTGCCGCCCGTCGACACGGCCACGAACACGGTCCCCAGCCGGCCGCCACACTGGCGGAGTAGCTCGGGGCCCGTCCGCTCGAAATGGGCCCGCGGGTTGGCCGGGTTCCGGTACTGGTCGGTCCAGGCCAGTTCGCGGTGCTGTTCCCTCAGTTGGCGTACCCGCGCCAGGCGGGCGAGGAGATAGTTGCCGGTGGTATCGGCTTCGCCGACCATCTCGACGTCCGCGCCGAGGTCCTGCAGCCGACCCAGGGTCGGGCCGCTTATCTTCGGGTCCACCACCGCAACGAAGCGATAGCCCCGTTCCGCCGCTATCGCGGCCAGCGCCACGCCGAGGTTTCCGGACGTCGATTCGATGATGCGGGAGCCGGGGGCGAGCTCTCCCCGTAGCTCCAACGAGCGGACCAGGGCGTAGGCCGTGCGGTCCTTGATCGACCCGAACGGGTTGGCTGCTTCGATTTTAAGGTACACCGGCTGCGTCCTGACCTCACCCGTGATGCCGGGCAGTTCCACCCCGATCTCGACGATGGGGGTGCTCCCGATCAGGGAGGCCCGGACGGCTCCGTCCGGGGACGGTCGCAGCAACCCGGCTGTCACCGTGCCATCTCCGCCGCCATGTCGGCCGTTCGCCCGTCGGCAGCGTCGCCCGGCGTACCGAGCAGGCGAGTCGTTGCGAATCCGGTCATCAGGAGCAGCGCCCCCATCACCGCCCAGCCGGTCCGGCCAGCGGGAAACACGACAGCTGTGAGGACAAGGGGAGCGAGGACGAGCTGCATGTTCACGCCCGCCCCGAACACCGACAGGACGGAGCTGCGCCGGTCCTCGGGGGCGAGAGCGAACGAGAGGCCCCATGCGCCGGCGGACTGCCAGATCTCCCCCAACGTGAGCATGACCGTTGCCGCGATCAGAGCGAGGCAGGCGACCGCCGCACCCGAGCCGGCGCTCGATGCCAGCAGCAGGCAGGTGGCAGCGAGGGCGAAGCCGGAACGGCGCAGCGCCCGCAGCGCGCCGGCGGTGTCGGCCGCCCCGGCGCTGAGCTTCACCTGTAAGGCGACCGCCATCACGGTGTTGAGGGCCAGCAGCCCCCCGGTGAGGGCGTGTGGAGCCTGGGTATGGCGCACCAGCCAGAGGGGTAGACCCACGCCGAGGACGGTCATGTGCAGTGAGAGGATCCCGTTCATCGCAGCCCCGATCAGAAGCCGCCGGTCTCCCAACACCCTGAGCGATGTCCGGCGCGAGGCGCGCCCGGTCGCAGACGTAGACGGCCGGGGCTGCAGAGTGGCGACCACGGCCACGACGACCAGAAAGGTCGCGGCGTCGCCGAGGAAGATGGCTCGGTAGGCAGCCTCAGTGTGCAGAGCCAGGATGGCGGCGGCGAGACCGGCGCCGACGGCGAAGCCGGCGTTGCGCCAGGCGCGCATAGCCGCCTGCACCTTTACCTTGCGCTGGCCGGGAACGACGAGGGCGACGAGCGACTGGTTCAAGGACGGCACGGCGCCGTCTGCCACGCCAAGCACCGCCGCGAGCGGGAGGAAGCTACGCGCCGAGTGCACGAACACGTAACCCGCCATGCCCGCCGCCCGGCCCAGGCTGAGGAGCGCCAGCACCGTACGCACCCCTATCCGGTCGGCCAAAAGGCCGATTGGCACCGCGGTGATCAGGCCGCAAAGGCCAGCGAGCGATATGCCGAGGCCCACGGTCGACGGTCTCAGGTGCACCGCCTGCACGAAGTAGATAGCTGACCCGGCGATGAAGAGGCCGGTACCGCACGAGTCGGTCACCGCCATCGCGGTGAGGCGAAGCTCACGACAGTCAACGGGCCGGGGCTCGGCCATCAGTTCTGCCCTACCGAAGCGGTGGCCACGGCGGCGTCGTCACTGCTGCGGAAGCCGATCAGTCCCACCGCCTGCTCGGCAATGAGCGCCGCCTCGCCGGGGGTAGCCCCCGTGGCTACAACGTTGCCGGCGCGATCCCACGAGGACCGCCATCGCGGCAGCGACTGGCCCGGGGCGGCGCTCACCTGGACGTCCACCACCCCGGGCAGGGCACGCGCCTGCGCCACGCCCTCGACGTCCTCCAGGCGGTCCAGACCCTGCTCCGGGCCAAGGAATACGACCGCCGCGCCACGGCGGGGAGCGAACGGCATATCGACGGTGGCGCCCGCGAGGAGTCTCGTATAGGCGGCGCAGAGGTCGACGCCCCACGCCAGGTCGATGAGCTCGACGATGCGGTCGCCCGGCAGCCGGCCGGCGCATTCCACGAGGGACGGCCCGTCGCCGGTGAGGATCCACTCCGCGTGCAGCACACCGGTGCGGAACCCGACCGCCCCGACCAGCCGGCTCATGGCCGATTCGAGATCACCGCCGTCCTTGGGGCGCAACTCGGCAGGGACGACGTGGCGTCGCTCGACCGGATGGGAACCGTCGATCACCTGCTTGTCCGTTTGGTTGATCCACAGGATCCGCCCGTCGGCCACCAGGGCCTCGGCGCTCACCTCCCTTCCGATCAGCCGGGACTCGGCCAGGTAGGCGACCGGGATTTCACGGTCGGGCAGATGGTCGGCGTCGGTGGCCGACAGGAGCTCGGTCCAGGCCCGCTCGACTTGCGCCGGGTCGGCGGCCGCCCCGGCGTCGAGGATCTGCACTCCGACACTGGCCTGCCGGTTGGCCGGCTTGAGGACGATACCCCGGTCACCGTGCTCGGCGGCGAAACGCAGTACCCGGCCCAAGGAGCTGACCTCGCTGAAGGCGGGATTCAAGATGCTGGCAGTCCGGGTCCGGGATCGGAGCAGCCGCTTGTCGCACAACGTCCGGGCCGCCGTCGTCCCCGCCCCCGGAAGGGACAGAAGCTCGCTGGCCAGGGCGGTGGCCGGTACCGCGTACTCCAGGACGGTGATCACGGCGTCGAAGGGTCGCTCGGCGTGCAGGCTCTGTAGCAGCTCCAGATGGTCGTAGCGGCCGATCATTGGAACGTCGTGTACAGCGACGACAGCCGGGAACTCGGGGGTTCGCTGATCGACTCCCCGTTTGCGAAGAAGGTCGGGCTCCTCCAACACAACGATGGACGGGTCCAGCGGTCCCGCCGAAATCAGCCTCAAGAACCCGCGTGCGTAACCGAGCAGGCAGATACGGGGACCGAGGCGATCCGCACCTGCACCCCCGCTCCGCCCTGTGGATGCCACCTTCGTTCTCCCCTCGTCATGTCCGGTTTCGCGGCGCCCTGACATAGACACCTAAGGCCGAGACCACAGATACAGGTATTGTCACGAATCTCGCCTTTTGGGACGGAGGAACTCGACGCCGCGCCAATCAAGCCATAGTGGCCGGCGAGCTGTCCGGTCCCCTCCACGGAGTGCGCTCGGAGTCGCTTCCGGATCAGTTTGGGTGCCGCCATCCGAGCGCCGGGCCCGCCTCCCTCCCCTTCCCGGCGTGGCCGGGAGTGAAACGCCGACCGGATCGCCACCACCAGCGCGACCGGCCATAATAAGGCCACGGGTCTGGCCGCCGGACCCGGCTGAACGTCAGTACTGGGCGCAGGACGCGCCGGGGGTACTACCGAAATGCTCCAAGCCACCTCGGGGGGAGACAAGCTGGGATTGCCGGCGGGACTGGACCGCCTTTTCTCACCTCGGTCCATCGCCGTGGTAGGAGCAAGCAACAATCCGGCCAGTATCGGTGGATGGGTCTTTGCCAATCTGGTTCGCGCCTTCGCCGGCCCCCTTCATCCCATCCATCCTCGCCACGCTCTGGTCCAGGGGCACGGCGCCTACCCGTCGATTGCGGTCCTCCCGGAACCGGTCGACCTGGCCGTGGTGGTCGTCCCCGCCGCTTCGGTTCCTGCCGTCATAGAGGAGTGCGCCGCGAACGGCGTCGGGGGGGTGGTCGTCATCACGGCGGGCTTCGCCGAGATCGGTCCGGAAGGGGCCGCCTGGCAAGCCCAGATCACCCGGACGGCGCGTTCCAGTGGCGTCCGGGTCGTGGGCCCCAACTGCATCGGATTCATGAACCTTTTCGGCGGCGTGATGGCCAACTTTGCCCTGCACCCCACTACGCCGCTTCCTACGGCGGGGCCGGTCGCGGCCGGTCTCTCAGAGCGGGGGATTCGGGTCCTACATCACCACGAAGGCTCTGCTGGCCGGCTTGCGACTGGGCTGGTTCGTCAGCACCGGGAACGAATCGGACGTCAATATCTCTACGGTTGCCCGCTATCTCGTCGAGCGGGACGAGACGAGCGTGGTGATGGTCTTCAGCGAGACCTTGCGCGACCCCGAGTTGTTTATCGACACCGCTTGCCGGGCCGCCGAACTCGACAAGCCGATCGTGCTGCTCAAAGCCGGTCGCTCGGAAGCGGCGGCCAAGGCCGCCATGAGCCATACCGCTTCTCTCGTCGGCTCGGCCCGGGTGTTGGATGCGGTAGCCCGCCAATACGGGGTGCTCGTGGTCGAAACCATGGAGGAGATGCTTGATCTGGGCATGATTTTCCAGGATGGCCGCCGGGTGCGCGACCGTCGGGTGGCCATACTGACTACCTCCGGCGGGGCGGGCGTGCTGCTGGCCGACGCGTGCATTGAAGCCGGCCTCACCGTTCCGGAACTGCCGCCGGAGGAGCAGGACCGCCTGCTCGGTCTCATGCCACGAGCCGTTCTATGGCAGCACGACCAATCCCGTCGACACAACCGCCCAGGTGGTCAACTCCCCGGGGGCCTACGAGCAGGTGCTGTCTACCGTGGCCCGGAGCCGAGCGGTGGACATGCTGGCCGCGGTCACCTGGGCAGTCCCGGGTCCTTCCAACGACGCCCTGGTGGCCCAGTACCAGGCCAGCGACCGGCCGGTTGCCATCATCTCGACCGCCTGGCTCGACGACTTCCAGCGGGCCGGCGTGCCCACCTACACCGATCCACAGCGGGCCGCCCATGCCCTGGGGGCGCTAACCGCCCAGTCATTGCGGCCGTCGCGGCCAAGCCGGCCGTCCGCTTGGAAGCCGGACCCGGAGCGGGTTCAGCAGGTCCGCAGACTGCTGGTACGGCCCGCCGATGGGCAGGCTTTGCTCGAGTCCGCGTCCAGTGAGGTGCTGCGGGCCTACGGCATCCCCGTGAATAGACAGGAGCTGGTAACCGGCCCCGACGAAGCGGTCGACGCGGCGGGTCGCCTCGGCGGGCCCGTCGCCCTCAAGGTCATGTCCTACCAGTTACCGCACAAGACCGAGGCCGGCGCCATCCGCCTCGGAGTTCTGGGCGCCGACTCCGTCCGGCGGCAATACGACGAAATGCTGGCGGAGGTGGCCGAGCGGGTCCCGACGGCCGTCGTCGAGGGCGTGCTCGTGCAGGAGATGGTGCCGGCCCGTCTGGAGCTCATGTGTGGCATGCAGCGAGATCCGGTCTTTGGACCCATGGTCGCCGTCGGCCTGGGCGGCATCTTCGTCGAGATCCTCAGCGAGACGGCCCTGCTGCGCCCGCCGTTCGGGCCGGCGGAAGCCACAACCGTGCTGGCCGGTCTGGCGGGCGGCCGCCTGGTAAGGAGTCGGCCGCGGTCTGAGCGACACCGAGCAGGCCCAGGTGGCGGCCGTAATGGTCGCCGTCGGATCCCTTGCCATGGAGTTCGAAGACGTCGCCGAAGTGGACATAAACCCGCTGCGGGTGGCCGGGGATCGGCCCGAGCCGCGGATGCCCTCGTCGTCTTGGGCTGAAGGGCCCCTCAGGCCCTCAGCAGGTTCGGGGAGCGGCGGCCTGAAGCTGGTACAGCTGCTCGGCGTTGCCCCGAGGACGCTCTCCGCTTCATCCCTTTGGCCATATATTCTCGCCGGATTAAGAGTGTGCGGTTCAGAGGGTTGCGTCGGGAGCCGGCTGGTTGCCAAAACCACTCTGCCCGGATGGAAATGATGACTTGACTAACTGCACCACCCACATGCCGCTTTTTGACGACTAGCTCACCTAGGTTGAGCAGGTCGCCCGGCCTACCGTCGCTGTGACCCGTTGGTCGGTTGCGCTTGGATGCGCCTTAAGGTCCACGAGAGCGTTCACCACCAGCAGTCTGGTAAGCGCCTGATCTTGCGGCCCCAGCCGCCACGGTCACGATATTGCCCGGCTGAGAGGAGAACACATAAACCTGGTACTCGCTGTGCTGCGCGTCGAACAAGGCAATCACAACGCAGCCGCCTGCCGGCGCCAGGCCAGCCGGCGGTGGTGTCGGGATGTCGGCGACGTTGAAGTGACAGTGGGATCTGGGCTGGTTGCCCGGGGTGGCACGGGACGAGTCGTACTTGGGGTGTTCGAGGATGGCGGCGAGGAAGGCAGTGTCGTAGCAGCCGCTTGGTCGGAAGGGTTTGAGCTGCGGCACTGGAGGGATTCGCGACAATCGCAGAACTGGTGTCAGAACTCTGGCGGCCCTTGACCAAGATCCAGCCGACCCCGATCAGGACGTTGACAGCGATCACGATTGCGGCCCATGCTCGAAGCGATAGCCGCTTCCGCGCTCGCTATCGCAGCCCTGGACCAGCCCAAATCCCCCGATCCGGGGCTGCCGAAATGGGACGGACAGCGGCCTCCAACAACACCTTTGCGATTCCCTGCATCACAAGGCGGTGGTGTCGGCCTCCGGGACGCGCCGTCTCCTCCCGACTGGCAGCGTCCCGGGAAGGCTTCCTTGCCCTCCGGCTACGGTGACGAGTCCACTCCCTTGCCGTCGCCGAAGGTCGAGGCTAAACGGGTACCGTGCGGCGCCGGCCGCGATATGACGGCCAGTTCGGGGGGTTCGACATAGATCGCCAGCCGTCTCTGGGTCTACGACCGGGGCGCCAATTCTCGGCGCCCGGCCCGGTGGTGCAGTCGGCTTCCATGATCTCCAGCGATTACAGCCGGACGGAACCACCCAGTGTGGACTCAAAACGATAAAAGACAATCACAGGCTGACAAAAGCATGGAACGGGTCTCTTCCTGTTTGCTATCCCGCGGACTTCGAGCGAGGCACGCTCGTACTGCCCAACGGCCGGAGAAGGACGAAGGCATCACTTCGCCCCTCTCGATGATCTTCCACCCCGCCCTATCCGGGCTTCCGAAGGGGCGGCACATCGAACAAGTGCTGGGCAAGCCGCAAAACCTGGGCGTTGTCGAGATGGTCAATGTCGACACGCAGCTCGGCGACGATCTTCGCGGCAATATCTTTGCGGTGCTTCTCAACGTAGGTGACCCAGTGGTGAGAGGCGTTGGCTTTCCCTTTGCCGTGCCCGAATACGAGAATGGCACCGGCCGGCGCCACGGCCTCGGTGACCTGGTGCCAGTACTCGGGGTCGTCGGTTTCGTAGGTCCCGTCAGGGTTACCTGCACGGTGATGCACCTCGTGGAAGTGGCCGCGCGGATCTACAGCGACGATGTTCTCCGGCCGCACCTCGGGCGTCGCATCGGTCACATAAACCTTGCTCAGGTGGAAATCGATGACCACCACGACGCACTTGTCGCGCACAATATCGATGTCTTCTGCCATACGCAGACTCCAAATTGCTCTCGGTGGCCGCCCCATGGATCGCTACGAGGACAGCCCGGCTTTCGCTTCACGTGCACGGAAGGGTAGTCGCCGCCCGGGATCGCGCAGTCCTACCCCAGGGCGATCGGGACCTGCTCGGAGCAACGGTCCTCGACTTCTCCGTCAACCCAACAGCGATCATTCTCGTTAAAGCCCAGGTCGTCCGGCCTGGCCCTGCGAACAGCTCACCATGGGCACCTGCGCCCACTTCGGCAGCAGCCCGAAGAACGGGGTGGCGACCTCCTTGGGGTTTGCCAGGATCAGCGCGCCCTGCCCGAGGTAGTTGATCAGCAGCGCCGGGAACACAACGAAGAACCAGGCGCGCCTAATCGACGTGCGATTGAACTGGCCGAGGTCCGCGTAAAGCGCCTCCGCGCCGGTGACCACGAGCACCACGGCCCCGAGGGACAGGAATCCGACGCCTGGGTGGTCAGCGAAAAACGCTATCCCGTAGGTGGGAGACAGGGCCTTGAGGATCTCGGGGCTCCGCGCCACCTTGGCTCCGCCGGTGACAGCGAGCAGCGCGAACCACATGGCCATGATCGGGCCGAACAGACGTCCGATGGCGTGCGTCCCGAAGTGCTGGTACGCGAACAGCAGTGTGAGCAGCGCGACCGTGATCGGCACCACCAGCGAAGTGGCTCCCGGCACCGCCATCTTCAGCCCCTCGACCGACGAGATCACGCTGATCGCGGGCGTGACCGTCCCGTCGCCGAAGAACAAGGCCACTCCAAGGATCCCGATGGCCACCAGGATCGTCTTGGCTCGGCGGTCTTTTACCGGCAGCCCGAGGACGAGGGCGACCAGCGCCATGATCCCGCCCTCGCCCTGGTTGTCGGCGCGCATCACGAACGCCACGTACTTCACTGAGACGACAACGACGATGGTCCAGACGACCAGCGAGATCATCCCGAACACGCCGGCGCGGTCTGGCCGCACGCCGTGGACCGCGAACACCGAAGTCAGTGCATACAGGGGGCTGGTGCCGATGTCGCCAAAGACCACCCCCAGCGTGGCCAGCGTCAGCGCCGCCGCGGTGGCCCGCCCGACGGACTGCTTCCCGCCACCATCCCGCATCGCCGCCTCGAGGCCCCCACCCGATGGACCGTTGCCCTCACTCCCGGCGCCGTCGCCATGCGACCGGCTCGCCGGACCTCGAGCTCGGGACTGGCCCCGCTGAGAACCGGTGGCGGTCGAGGGGCCATCGGCCACCCTCAGCATCTACCCGGCTGGATCGCGACCAAGCGACCAATCAGAGGCCGCGGTTCCAGCTCGCCACAAGTCCTCGAGATGGTGCGGGGTATGGTCCTGGCAGGGGGCGAACAGTGAGGCGGCTCTTGCCGCTGCCGGCATAAGAGGTCAGCGCTTTGGATTCAGTTTAGGTGACGGTGGCTTCTATGGCTCCGTGCCAGGTAGGCCTGGTCTCGTCCGCCGTCAATGCCGGATTTGACGCACCTGTCAGATGACTCGGGGTGGTCGCTTGGTACGGAAGCGTCGCAGGCGGCGAGCGAGTCGGTGTAGGGGGCGATCGTCTTCGGCAACGATTCGTCCCGTGCTGAGCGGCGCGGCAATCAGGATCCTTCGGCTTTCGGTGAGGGCCTCGAATAGTTCTGGACTGCCCCCCCGGTCCGGGTGGGCGGTCCAAGCCCGTTGCCGGTATGCCCTTTCGACATCGTCGACGGTGTGGAGGGGTGGCAATCCGAGCACCTCGCGGGCTTGACGCCGATCCATCATTCCATTCTAATGAGGAACCTCGACGGCTTGGTAGCCGCCACGAGGCCGGGGCGATGGGCGGCGGGATTGCATTGTTGCACCGGGCCGCTGGTGTCGTGCTCGGTGAGCTGCTACGCATGTGACTACCTATTGGAGTTGGCGTTCCTGGTTGGCGTTGCTGAACCGCACGGCGATATGGATGGGGTCCAGGCGTACACCGGTGGCGGTGTGCGCCCTCTGGAATACCGTGTCGACCTGAGCTGGGAGGCGCTCTAGATCGACGTCGTCGGTGACGTCGATAACTGCTCTGATCTCTAGTTCCGGGTAAGCGCCGAATAGTCCGACGGCGGCGTTGCGGACGGCCGGAATCCGCTCCAGGGCGTTCTCGAGTCCGTGACTGAGCGCGGGGGCTTGCAGCGTGGTTTCACCGCGAGTGCCGCCGGCGCTGTTGAGCACCATGGCCTGGGTGCGGCGTAGGGCGTCGTTGCGTACCAGTTGGGGAAGAGCCAGCCACAGACCAAGCCCGATGATACCCACCCCGATGGCCACCACCACCGCGAATGACTTCCAGCCGCCCTCGTTCCACCACCGCACGACGGTCGACCCGAACACGGCATGGTTGCTTCGGGCCGCGCCGAATACCCCGGCGCCGACGCAGGCGGCCAGGGCACCGGCGGCAGCAACGATCAGACCGATAAGGGCGACAATGCCCCGGTTACGTCGATCGATCCGGCCCATTCTCATGAACCGCGGCCGGTAGCACCGGTGGTGTCAACGCGAACTCTCGACGCTGAAGGCGCCCTCAGGGCCGTCATTTCTGCCTGGGCCGCTTGTTCGAGGGCGGGCTTGGACGAGGCGGCGGCGCGAGCCTTGACGCGCAGCTTCCATCGCCACGGCTTGGGGTTGAGACGGGTCTTGATGGGACTGACGGGCACCTGGGCGGCCAGGCGCCGGGCCAGATGAGCCTCGGTGGATCGACGCAGCAGCATCAACTCCCCTACGTTCTCCGTACGCAACGGCACCACTCGAGGCCGTCGGGGAATGATCTCCGCCACGAACAGGATAAGACCCACGACGCCGACGCCGACGCTGATGGCGATGGCGGCGGCGTCGGACCAGGCGGTGTGCTTGAACGACGACAACCACGCGTCACCTGGGATCCACACGAACCCGTTGCCTGTCCAAGCCCAGATGGCCTCGATGATCACCAACGCCCCCCCGACAACGAGTATCAAGCCGAGCACGACCAGCAGCGCTCGATTGAAAACGGTGGTCACTTCGGTCCTCTCGGCAGCCGTCTCACGCCCAGGTCGTCGACCACCACGCTCACCTCACGCGGATAGACACGGCAGCCAAGGCGGTCGCGGCGGCGTCTCGCACCGCCGTGATAAGCGGTTCGAGGGGGAGCCGTCCGGCCACTACATCTACCGCCACTTCGTCGGCCTAACCCTAAGCCAAGCACCCGGCCACCCCGATATTGAGTGGATACCTCCACGCCGGGACCGCCAGTGCGGCGAACCCCGGTCACCTGGTCTACGGCCACCGCGACCGAGAAGGCCAGGCGGCCGCGAACGGAGACCTCCCGAAGGTCAACGTCGAGGTCGTCGGCGGGCCCGGATGGCGTCACGCGACACGCGAGCTTTGGCCGTCGTCGCCGTCGCCGATGTAGAGATCGTCGACGTTGACGTTCACTTCGACCACCTCGAGTCCGGTCATGCTCTCGATCCGGTCGATGACATTCTCGCGGATGGCGGTGGCCGTCTCGACGATGGACTCCCCGTAGTAGGCCACGATGTCGATGTCCACCGCCGCCTGGCGTTCACCCACCTCGACAGACACCCCTTGCTCGACTGATGTCGACGCCCCTGGCAGCTTCGCCTTGAACGCACCGAGCGCCCGCGACACGGTCTTGCCCATCGCTTGCACCCCCGGAATCTCTTGGGTGGCTAATCCGGCGATCTTGGCGACTACCGACGATGAGATCGAGGTCGTTCCGTGATCGCTTTGCAAGGCCGCACCGCCCTGGCTGGACCGCTCTAGAGAACCGGCACCTCTGGACTGACTGCTCAAAGTGCGCTCAGGCGACCGCGTGGACGGATCCGGCGCCGAGGAGGGACTGCTCGACGGGCCTGACGTCGATGACTCATTTGCGGTGTTTGACTGGGTTTCGGGCATTTCGTTACCTACTTTCTTTCTGTAATGGAAAAGAACCGATGGTCTGTTAGGGGCGGTTCGGGGGCCGCGATGAGGACCGGAATCGCTCTGTGAGTTCGTTTAGGTCGAGGGTGCCTTCCAGCACCCGCACAATGGCTATGGCGATCAGGCCGGCCGCTACCGCGGCCAGGACTACCCAGCCTGCTTGCCAGGCCAGCTATACCAACAACACCCCGATCAGAAACGCGAACTGTTGACGAGACATGATCTCCTTCCTGAACTCCCTCCGTAGCGATCACGGTGATCGCCATGAGACATGGGTAACGAGGGGTGGTGGCGGTCACCGGTTGCGCCGACCCTGCGCAACGCCAGCAAATATTCCACCCGCAGCTTGGCCCGCGATCGAGCCAGACGCACCCGAGTGGTACCCTCCGAACCACCCGCAGGGGTCAACGCCGCGACCGGCATCTCATCCACCTCATGAGCTACCAGCCGAAGCCGTTCTGAATCCGGCAGCCGAGCCAAAGCCACCGCCATCGCAGCTTGATCCTCAGAACGCAATGCAGCTTCGTCGGGCTCCACCGGATAAGATACATTAAGCATCCGAGAAGCCGAAGCCGACCTACGGGCCGCTGTGCGGCCATAGCTGGCGGCCGCGTTGCGGGCCGTGACGACCCCATAAGGGACGATCATCTCTTGCGCCAAGCGCCCCCGAGCCCTCACCAGGCGCTCCAACGCGTCCTGAACCAGGTCATCGACCGCCGCCTTATCTGGAACTCGGGCGACGATTACCCGACGCAATACCGGCTCTACCGCCCACACCTCCTGTCCCGTCAATCAACCGGCCACCGTAACTTCTCTACCCATGCGGGGATCCACGATCACGCCAAGCTGGCGCATAACGTCACACCCAGAGGGGCAATTACGCCACTCCATAGAACGCCCGAGACAACGGCCGGTACGACCTCGAAGCCGTCACCGCTTTCCTTCGCGGTCATCGCCGTGGCGCGGTGAGATCAGCGACGACGATCCCGACACACTTGAGTTCCGGGTTGGACAACTGGAGAACTTGACCAAGAGGCACATGCGTCGGGCAATCGAGACACCAACACCGACCAAGATCGAGGGGCCTTGGCCCCTTATCGAAGGTGCACGCTGCGCCAGCACTATCCGCGCCTCTGCGCGCTCGTGCCACTCCGCCCCTCCAAACCCGCGCCACAATCACGACCCGGCTCTCCTCAGAGGACGGCTGGTCGGCCGCCCTACATACGGGGGGTCAAAGTGCCAGCAGCGCTAACATCCGGAGCGTCCATGTAGTGAGCGTGGACACCGACAAAAGGTCCGGCTCCTCGGCCTGGGCGCGTTTTGCCCGAGTGTGCTGCTGAACGGCGCCAGAAGGGGCGCTCAATCCTAAGAGAAAGTCCCGTCTGTTTTCCCGCCTGCTGGTTCACTGGTTCGCCCGCTGCTCGGCTTCGTGGGCCTTGGCCTCGGCACGCGCCTTGTCGGCTTCGGCTTCCTTGGCCGCAACCTCACGCTGTGAATCGGCCTTGTCCTGCTGAGCCTGACCCTCGCGCTTCAAGCTGTCGTCTCCTGTCACTGCTCCGACGGCTTCCTTAGCCTTACCCTTGATGCCTTCGACCGCACCCTTGGCGCCGGCTTCGGGACCTGAATCAGCCATAGCAATTCTCCGTTCGTTGATCGACGATTGATTCCTCTGGGGCGTTTGGTTGACGCCACAAATGAGATTGGTAACTGCCTCACCGACACCACACTCAAGCTCGGCCGGCTGCATCAAATTACTGCCGTTGCCTTCAGGTTATTGCCGTTGCCTTCAGGCGCGTCGACGGTCCGTTCGTATGCATCGATGGTGCCTTCGGTCTCGACAGCCGTTCGCTCGGCGGATTCGGTCGTTTATTGGCGATGAAACATCTTGTTGCTCACAACACCGCCGACCAAGCTTTGGGCCAGCGTTTCAGACGACACCAGCCAAGGCCAACCAGTCCTCTCCGCTTGGCCTTACCCATCCTCACTCCTTGTCGCGGTAACTGCATGGCGTCCGGTGGCTTACTGGACCGTACCCGCGGGCCCTGCTGGCGAAACATCGACCGCTGGTCTGCCAGCCGACCGGCACCTGAATGCCGCGCCGCGGGTGGGCGGAGACCAGGACTTCAGAGCACCAGCCCTCCGCCCGGACGATGTGTTCGCTCGGCGATGACGGGGCCGCGCTCGTCGTGGGTGGCGGGAGTGACGCTGAGACGCTGGGCGAGGACCCGATCTGGCCGTCAATCTGGGCGAGGCCTACCGTCGCCAGACGACCATCGTCGCGTAGGGGTAGCCGAGACCTCCTTGCCGCCTGCGCCATCCCCGCCGGCGCCCCGGGATTCATCCCCGCCGACGTCCCCAACCGAGATCAGTGCCTCGGTCTGGCGCCGGAAGGGACACGGTTGCGACCGCGGCCGGCGGGTACAACACCGGCGGGCGGCATGGCCCGCGGCTCACGATCAGGAGGCTCAGATGAAGGCAGTGACCTGGCAGGCGAAACGCAAAGTCAGCGTGGAAACGGTCCCCGATCCGGTCATCAAAGAGCCGACTGACGCCATCATCAAGATCACCAGCACGAACATCTGCGGATCAGATCTGCACCTGTACGAGACCCTGACGGCGTTCATGGCCGAGGGCGACATCATGGGCCACGAGCCCATGGGCGTCGTGGAAGAAGTCGGCGCCGAGGTTACCGCCATCAAGCCGGGCGACCGGGTCGTGATCCCGTTCCAGATGTCGTGCGGGCACTGCTTCATGTGCGACCAGAAGCTGTTCAGCCAGTGCGAAACCACCCAGGTCCGCGACCAGGGGACCGGAGCGGCACTGTTCGGGTTCTCCAAGCTCTACGGCGAGGTCCCCGGTGGCCAAGCCGAATACCTGCGGGTACCGATGGCCCAGACCACCCACATCAAGGTGCCCGAAGGCCCCGCGGACGACCGGTTCGTGTTCCTCTCCGACGTGCTGCCCACGGCCTGGCAGTCGGTCCAGTACGCAGCAGTCCCCGACGGCGGGACCGTCGTGGTGCTCGGACTCGGCCCCATCGGCGACATGGCCTCCCGGATGGCCCAGCACCTGGGTTACCGGACGATCGCCATCGACTTGGTACCCGAGCGCCTCCAGCGGGCCAAGGCTCGCGGCGTAGAAACCGTTGACCCGGCCGGCCACCAGGCCGATCTCGGCGAGCTGGTCCGGGAGATGACCGACGGCCGCGGCCCGGACTCAGTCATCGACGCCGTCGGGATGGAAGCACACGGCTCGCCCGGCGCCAAGTTCTTGCAGGCGGCGACGGGCCTCCTGCCCGACGCCATCGCCGCCCCGCTCAACAAGATCGCCGGGGTCGACCGCATGAACGCCCTCTACTCCGCCATCGACCTGGTCCGTCGGGGCGGCACTATCTCCCTTATCGGTGTATACGGGGGCGCGGCCGACCCGATACCCATGACCACCCTGTTCGACAAGCAGATCCAGCTACGAATGGGCCAAGCCAACGTCCTGCGCTGGGTCGACGCCATCATGCCGCTGCTTACCGACGACGACCCGCTCGGCGTGGACAGCTTCGCCACCCACCACCTGGAGCTCTCCGACGCGCCTCACGGCTACGAGATCTTTCAAAAAAAGCTAGATGGAGCCATCAAAGTGGTCCTTCGTCCATGACCCGACAGCGACATTACGATTCTCGTGCCTGCCGCCGATGAGGAAACAGCACATTATCCGCCACCCTCGACGCCATCGCCGTAGCCCGGAACCACCTCTACGACAGGTTCGGCGGCATTCAGGTCCGCGTCCTCGTCGTACTCGATGATTGTCACGATACCATCGTTGCCATCGTCGCCCGCCACCCGAGCGTGCAGCCCACAAACAGCAAGGCCCGCAACATCGGCGCCGCCCGGCGCCTCGCTGCACAACATGCCCTCCAGCACGTGGCTAGGCCCCAGTTCGCCAGCGGGATGAGAACCGCTCGGCCGCCTTGGACGAATTGCTGCGCTTGTTGTCGACCCATGTGGCCGCGGAAAAACAACTCCTGGTGCCGGTCCTGCTCGATCATTCTGACGAAGGGAAAGCGCTCGCCGGGCAGCTCGGTGACGACCACATGCCATTGAAAAGTTGGTCATCCTGGTCGAACGATGTAAGGTTAATTCACCGGACGTCCCGGACCTCGTCAACGAATGGCTAGAGGTCACGAAAGGCCACATCCGCCAGGCCGATGATCGGCCTGCTCCTCTTTCTGCGCGACCAGCTGAGCGAGGCCGAGCTAGCCGAGCTGGGCACAGCCATGCGCTCTGACGAGCTACAACTCATGTCGCACCCGCACCCTCATCGGCCCGACACGGGCCCCCTTGCTAAGGTCACGCGAAAGGCTGCTGCACTAATCGATCGAGCCCGCGATTCTTCGACCGATCTACAACGCCCCGGTCCATATGGCGGTGATAGGTGTTGCGAGCGATGGCGCACGGTGAGCTTCTGACAGCGGGGGCCATCGTGATGGTTCGGCGGGCGATCATTGGGATGCCTCGTCCGGGCGAACCCGGAGATGATGATCTGGCCGGCGAGGTGCCGACCGCGGACGATGATGCTCCGGAAGCGAACAGGCTGACAGCGAAGGCTAAGGCGATGCCGCCGCCGGCGACGTAGCCGAGGCTGTGGGCCGGCCTGGGCAAGTGAGCTGTTGGTGGCGTCGCCCGGGTTGTGCAGAACCTTTGCGGCCAGGGACCATTTTTTGCTTGATGGTTAATGGTTTTGTGCATGCAGAATTTGTTGAGATTTCGGTTTTGGTAGTCGGAACATGAGGCTCGGCTCGTCGTCGGTCGGTGGCGCGTCAGGCGGAGTGTGGTCAGGATGTCGGCGAGTGGACGATGAGAGTGGCGAGCGAACTCGTCCAGAATTGATCGAGTAGTTCCTGGACGTCTCTATATACGTGCAACGCCCCGGCTTCGCTGAGCTCGTGTTGACTGAAACCGCCGGTCTCGACGGCCAGGCAACCGATCCCCGCAGCTCGGGCCGCCTGGATGTCCCAGACACTGTCGCCGATCGCCAACGCCCGTTCCGGATCAATCGACCCGCATTTCATGGCTTTAAGAAAGACTTCTGGCGCCGGTTTGGAGTCCGCGATGTCGTCTGCCGTGGTTTGGGCGTCAATGGCGTCATCGACTGACAACTGCCTCAACAGGACCGCCAGTTCGTCGGCGGGGGCGGACGTCGCCAGGACCACGGCGAGACCGTTGCCGTGCATCTTGCCGACCAGATCGGCCGCACCCGGGAACACGCGAGCGTCGTCGAGCAGTTCTTTGTAACGCACCGGTCGAGCCGCGGTGGCTCGGGGACTGTCATGGCCCAACAGTTCAGGAACGAGTTGGTCCCCGCCCATGCCGACGAGCCGGTGGATGGCGTTCATGGGGACCCATTCTCCGGCGTCGCGGAACGCCCGGGACCAGGCGAGAGCGTGGAGGTAGTTCGTGTCCACCAGAGTCCCGTCGACATCTAGCAGCACCCCGGGCCGTAACCGTGCCGTCACGCGGGAGGATCGACTTCCCGGTTTGCCGCGGCCTGAGCCTCGCCCGTACGGTGATCCGCGGACTTGTCCAGTCGGTCGGGTTCGGGTGCGCGCCTCGATGGGTCCTTTGCATCCTCTTCCTGTATTGCGTCACCGCCGCGTGGCATCGCTCTCCCTAGGTCATCGTCAGGCCGCCGAGGTCCGGTGCCACAAGAGCAACTCGCTCTCCCGTTGATGTACCCCCCGCCAGTGGTTCCAATCACTCACGCCCGTCGCCGACAGGACCACCTCAATCGGAGCTGGAGCGACGGGGGATCCGGCTCTCGATCACTTTCGGGATCTGTCATGAGCGTCGCCTACCCCTAGGCGCCGAGAGGCAAACGTCACCATCGCCACCATCCAACACCAGGTCGCGGTGGACGCCCAAACCCTCAACCTCCAGCTCAGCCAGGCCCTCAACAGCCGGATCGTGATCGAGCAAGCCAACGGCAAGATCAGCCAAGCCGCCAGCATGGACATGGCCAGGCCTTTCAATGCCTTCGCGCCCACGCCCGCAACCACAACCTCCGGCTCTCCCAACCCGCCGCCGACATCGCCAACGGGAGCGCCCACCCCGACCAACTCGACCCCCTCCACTAGCCCAGCCGCCGTCACGCGGGGGCCCTCTGGTCGGCTCTGTGACCGCAGGTGGTTGTTGGGCTTGCGGGGGCGGCGATGCGGGTAGGTAACCGCAGACGGCGCGGCCCGAGCGGGGTCGGCGGGAAAGGAATCATGGCGAGTCCAGCAGGTTCGAGAGCGCGGCGGAGGTCGGCCAGGTCGCCGGGGGCGCCGAGTGAGGCGGTAGCGCCAGCATGGGCGCAGGGCGGCGACACCCTGACGACCGCTGCGGGTGTCGCCGTGGATGACACGGACAACAGTCTCCGGGTCGGCGAGCGAGGACCGACGCTGCTTGACGACTTCCACCTGCGCGAAAAGATCATGCACTTTGACCATGAGCGGATCCCCGAACGCGTCGTTCACGCCCGGGGCGCGGCCGCCCACGGCACGTTTCGGTTGACGACGTCGATCGAGAACCTGACGTGCGCCCCGGTCCTGTGCGACACATCGGTCGACACCCCGGTGTTCGTCCGATTCTCGACAGTGGCCGGCTCGAGAGGGTCTGCTGACACGGCCCGGGATGTCCGCGGCTTCGCGGTCCGGTTCTACACGGGGGAGGGGAACTGGGATCTGGTCGGCAACAACATGCCGGTGTTCTTCATCCAGGACGGCATCAAGTTCCCCGACCTGATCCACGCAGCCAAGCCCGAGCCGGACCGGGAGATCCCCCAAGCCCAGACCGCCCACGACACCTTCTGGGATTTCGCGTCGCTGGCGCCGGAGTCCACCCACATGTTGATGTGGATCATGTCGGACCGGGCCATCCCCCGGTCGTTTCGGACCATGGAAGGATTCGGGGTCCATACCTTCCGCCTGGTCAACGCCGGCGGGGACACGTCACTGGCGAAGTTCCACTGGAAGCCGGCGGCTGGCACGGCGTCGCTGGTGTGGGAGGAAGCGCAGAAGCTGGGCGGGATCGACCCTGACTTCCACCGCCGGGACCTGTGGGACAGCATCGAGGCCAGCTCGTTCCCGGAGTGGGACTTCGGTATTCAGGTGTTCCCCGACAACGACGACCAGACCTTCGAAGGCATCGACCTGCTCGACGCCACCAAGCTGATCCCTGAGGAGCTCGCCCCAGTGCAGATCATCGGGCGGCTGACCCTGAACCGTAACCCGACCAACTTTTTCGCCGAGACCGAACAGGTGGCCTTTTGCACCGCGCACGTGCCCCGCGGCATCGACTTCACCGACGACCCGCTCCTGCAGGCCCGGAACTTCTCCTACCTGGACACCCAGCTCACCCGGTTGGGGGGCCCGAACTTCGACCAGCTACCGATCAACCGGGCGCACTCGCCGGTCAACACCACCCAGCGCGACGGGTTCGCCCAGCAGGCCGTCGCCGAGGGCGTCGCGGCGTACAATCCGAACTCGCTGGGCGGCGGCTGCCCGTTAGCGGCGGGGCCGGCCGGCTATGTCTACGTCCCTCGCACCGTGACCGGACCCCGGGAGCGGGTGCGGGCCCAGTCGTTCTCCGATCACTACTCGCAGGCCACGCTGTTCTGGGAAAGCATGAGCAAGCCCGAGCAGGACCACATCGTCGGCGCCTTCTCCTTCGAGCTCGGCAAGTGCCTGCATGACGAGATCAAGGAACGGGTGTTGGCCAACCTGGCCAACGTGGCCGCCGACCTGGTCGCCCAAGTGGCCGCCAACCTCGGCACCACAGCCCCCGACGGGGCGCCGGCCGCCGACATCGAGCCGTCACCAGCGCTCTCGCTCATCCCGTCCGAGCCGGGACCGATCGCCGGACGGGTCATCGGGGTGTTCGCCGCGGACGGCGTCGACGCAGCTGGCCTCGCCGCCGTGCGCGCCCCGCTGGAACAGGCGGGTGCGATGGTGGTGGTGATCGCCCCCCATGGCGGCACGATCACCAGCGCCGACGGGCCGGTCGAGGTGACCAAAAGCGCACTGACCACCCAGTCAGTCGAGTACGACGCCCTCATCGTGGCCGGCGGAACCAGCACCAAGACGCTCGGGCAGGACCCTTACCTGGCCGTGAACCTGGGCGAGGCCTACCGCCACCACAAGACCATCGCAGCGTGGGGAGCCGGCCAGGACATCCTGGCCGCCTGCTCGATCCCTGCCGACGCGCCGGGTGTCATCACCGCCGACATCCCCAAACGGGGTTTCGCCGCCGCCGTGATAGAAGCCGTCGGCTGGCACCGCCACTGGGACCGCGCCCCCACCCCCCGGTAGCGGGAAGGCTCGGTTTTATCGGTCGAGACCGGTGTCGCCGGTCTCGACCGAGCGAGCGTCGGAGGTGTGGGTCATAAGAACCACGGGTTATCCGTGTGGCCCGTAGCGCTGTTACGACGGATTGACTCGGTGTCATTCTCGGACGGTCGCCGCCAGCGGTGAGGTGTTGACGTCGGGGAGTCGGCGGGCGCTCATGTGCCCCGGCAGCTCCAACACGAGCTGATCTCCGCCCATGCTCGCCAGCCGGGAGGATGGCGTGCATGAGGAGCCCATTCGCTCGGATCACGCCACGGCCGGGACCACGCCAGAGCGTGGAGACGTGCCCTCGACGTCCATCAGCAATTTCGGCGGCGAGCGTGCCATCACGTGGGCGAATCGACTTCCCGGTTGGCGGCGGCTCGACGTTCGTCGCCATCCTCGCGGTCTCGTCGATTTGCGCCCCCGATCGGCAGCCCGGCGCAGAAGACCAGGCTGGCCACGTAGGCCACCTACTGCGGTTACCCCAATCGGCGTGACTTGCGAGGCCGTCGACGCGATCAGTGCGCCGTCGTTCGGAGGCACCTCCCCCGCGTGGCGATCGCCCTCACGCAAAGCATGCCAAGCGCCGCGGGCCACTCCCCTCGCGGCACTTCGGGGATGCCGGAGGACGTTTCTCCTATCGGGATATTTGGGGCCACTCGGTGTGGGTCGTAAGCCCGGTCCAACCGATTCGGGCTGGACCTACGTGGCCTATTGACATTGGTCATTGCGCCCGACCTTCTTGCCGACATACCATGCGCTGGGTTCGGGAAGGGGTTCCTGGGGGCAGCTTTCCGGGCCGTAAACGACAATTGAGAGATTGGGGCCGAATGAAGAGAACCAGGATCCTATTTTGTGCGTTTGTCGCGGTCTTCACGGTCGTAGCTCCGGTTGCAGCGTTTTCGGCGGCTCCGGCCATGGCCGACCCTACGCACGTCCCACTCTGCCCGGGCGGTGATAGCACGCCGGTCTCGGGGGTCTACCACAACCTGCGCATTACAGGCAACGACTACGTTTTCAGGGCGTCGCTCACGGTGCGAGGTAACCTGACCATCGCGCCCGGCGCATGCCTGGACGCGTTCAGTCTCGCCGCGGTACATGTTGGCGGCAGCATCTTCGTCAATAAAGGAGCGACCCTGGCTCTTGGTTGCAGCCCCGGCGCGCTCGGCCCCCCGATCCAGCCGCCATGCTATAAAAAGACCACCTCCGACACCGTCGGAGGCAGCATTGTGGCCAACCAACCGATGACGATGTATCTAACCGCCAACAGCATCGGCGGAAATGTCATCTCGTATGGCGGCGGCCCTGGACTGGGTGCGCCCCCGGGGACGCCGTATACCAACTTCCCGACAAAGGAAAACACGATCGGGGGGAATCTGATTATCCAAGGCTGGCACGGAGCCTGGATGGGAGTCCTCCGCAACAACGTGGGCGGCAACGTGATCGTGAGCAACAACGTCAGCGCCATAAACCCCGACTCGACCGAGGTGGTCACCAACACGATCGGAGGCAACCTGACCTGCTTAGGCAATTCCCCGGCGGCTCAAGTCGGGGACTCGGGCGGATCGCCGAATACCGTCGGTGGTAACAAGCTCGGGCAATGCGCCTCCTTGTGATGCCAATCGGTCAGACAACGAAGTGAGCGCAGGGGTCGGAGTTCGTCGGCTCCGACCCCTGCTGCTTGGTAGACGCCCCGAAGGCGAGAGTGTCAAGAGCGAAAAACCGGGTATTGCGTTGTCGTCGTTGAGTTCAGTCAGTTCGCCGATTGCTCTGCGACGCTCCTGAACAGGCAGTCAGGCGGGCACGATTCACCTGATCGCGAACACCGGCGAGGCCGGTACCGGTTGCTTCTGATGGGCGTCCCGGTGGCCGTGTCAGGCTTGAATCGTGGATGGCCACGAGTCCTCCGCGGTCTTGCCGCAGAGATCATCACCCAAGCGGATCCCGACTACTGCCGGCTCCGATTCTCGTGGTTCGGAGCGCTTGACCCTGTCGGCGCCGTCGACGGCGTGGGTGCCCTTGCCGCCGGAGATGGGATCCGGGGGTGTCAACTTCGTATCGCAGACCGACCAGCGGTGTGGGCTGGTATGCAGCGGAGCCGACCCCGCTCCTTGGTCGCAACACCAACCGTCTCAGCCTCCGGTGGGCGGCTCGGGTGGCTTCGTCCGTTTGCGGTCTGACCGGTCGAGTTGGGTCAGGGCCGAGTCGGCCATGCTCGTTGAGATCGCCGACGATCAAGACCACCTTTGTGACCTGCAGTTCGTCAGTAGCGGCGCAAGCAGCCGCGGACAGAAACGTCAGCGCTGGGATCTCCGGACCCTCCGGGGGCCCACTCCGACCGACGACGTACAATCGCTGCGCGCTTCGAGACCTCCGCACGGGCCGATCACGGCCCGCCTCTTGCCACCGGCTGCGGCGCGGGTCTTCACGGAACCGGTCGTCCAAGAATGGAACGAGGTCGAGTACTACCTGGCCGGCCGGCTCTTCAACCATGTGTGGCTTCACCTGCCCGATCCGGAACGGCTGTTGGCCCGTCTATCGGTCATCGGCTCTGCATTGCTCGCGGTCGACGCCATCCGCGCCGACCATCCTCTGGTTGTAGCAGTCGCTGCTGTCGATGATGCCACAGGCATGGCTGCACGTGCTGGTCAAGAGCCGACTCTCGCGGGCCTCGATTCGCCGACGTGGAGCCGGTTCGTCCGGACTCGTCGCCGACTGCGTTGACGCCCTCGTTAAGGCCCGCGTGGATCCCTCACTCGAGCGCAGGCCAGTCCGCCCGCTGGCCAGCTGCGGCCAGGACCCGCAAACACTGGGCGGGGATGCCTCAGGCAGTTATGACCCGGTCGGGGCGAATGGGTAGGTGGCGCTGGCGGTGCCCGGTTGCATGGTAGACGGCGTTGGCGATGGCGGCTGCGGTGCCGACGATGCCTATTTCGCCGATGCCTTTGACGCCGAGCGGGTTGAGCTGGTCGTCGTGCTCGTCGATCCAGCCGACGTCGACGGTGTGAACGTCGGCGTTGGCGGCGATGTGGTATCCGGCGAAGTCATGATTGAGGTAGTCGCCGAACTGGACGTCCATCAGCGACTCCTCGAAGAGGGCCATCGACAGTCCCATCGTCATGCCGCCGACCAGTTGGGAACGAGCGGTCTTGGCGTTGACGATGCGGCCCGCTGCGAACACACCCAGGAGTCGGGGCACCCGTATCTCTCCGGTGTCGATGTCCACCCGGACCTCGGCGAACTGGGCCCCGAAGGCGTGCCGCACCAGGTCGGCTTGGGCGGCGATGTCGTCGGTGGTGTCGGCGTGAGCGACCAGCCCGCTAGCCGGGACGTCGCCGAGTTCGTCGATGGTGGCGCGCAGCTGGCGGCAGGCTTTGATCACCGCCCAGCTCCACGACGCCGTTCCCATTGAGCCGCCTGCAATCATGGCGGGCCCGTAGTCGCTGTCGCCGATGCGGACGTCAACCTGTTCGAGGGTCACTGCCAGTTCGTCCGCGGCGATCTGGGTGAGCGCGGTGCGGGCGCCAGTGCCGATGTCGGCCGCGGTCACCCTGACCACGTATCGGCCGGCCTCGAGTGCGACCGAGGCCGTCGATGGCATGCTGCGCGCCGGATAGGTTGAGGCGGCCACCCCGGTCCCGATCAGCCAGCGGCCGTCGCGGCGTATGCCAGGGCGCCGGTCTCGGCTGGCCCAGCCGAAGCGAGTGGCGCCCTCACGCAGGCAGGCCACCAGGTTGCGGCTGCTGAACGGACGGCTGCCTTCGGGTTCGACGGTGGGCTCGTTGCGGACCCGCAAGTCGATCGGGTCCACGCCGCACGCCTCGGCCAGCTCGTCCATGGCGCACTCCAGCGCGAACGACCCCGGCGCCTCACCGGGGGCGCGCATCCAGCGCGGCGTGGGCACATTGAGTGCGACCAGTCGATGGCGGGTACGCAGGTTGGGCGACGCGTACATGACCCGCGAGATCACGGCGGTCTGCTCGGCGAACTCGTACAGCGTGGAGGTCTGCTCGAATACCTGGTGGTCCAGGGCGGCCAGCCGGCCGCTGGGGTCGGCGCCCAGCCGGACCCGTTGGATGGTCGGGGTGCGGTAGCCGACCACCGAGAACAGCTGCTGACGGCTCAGGGTGACCCGGACCGGGCGATCGAGCATACGGGCTGCCATGGCCGCCAGCACCGTCTGCGGGCGGGTGCTGCCCTTGGACCCGAATCCCCCGCCGACATGCTCGGAGACGACGCGTACGCCACTGTCGTCGAGCCCGAAAAGGTGCACGAGGGTTTGATGGACCCTGGTAGCGCCTTGATTGGAGTCATAGACCGTGAGCCGATCGCCGTCCCAGCAGGCGGTGGTGGCGTGGGGCTCCATCGGGTTGTTGTGCTCGGCCGGCGTCGAGTAGGTCTGGTCGACCACGACCTCGGCTCGGGCCAACCCGGCCTCGACGTCCCCGGTAAGCGTGTCGGTGGGGAAGTTCGGGTTGACGTGATCGGGCGCGAACAGTCCCGGGTGGTCGGCTGACAAAAGCACGTCGTGCGGCTGCGCCTGGTAGCGCACGGGCAGGGCGTCAGCTCCGGCGCGGGCCTGCTCGAGCGCGGCGGCGACGACCAGAGCGACGATCTGGCCCCGGTAATGGACCTGCCTGTCCTGCAGCACGAGCAACTCGCCGTCGTCAACAACGTGCAACGGCAAGGCGTTCTGGTGGGTGATCACCGCCAGCACGCCTGGCATGCCCAGTACCGCCGCCGCGTCGATCGAGTGGACCCGGCCGCGGGCGATCGTCGACTGCACTGCCCAGCCGTAGGCCAGTCCGGCCAGGGGGAACTCGGCCGAGTAGCGGGCCTGCCCGGTCACCTTGGCGGCCCCCTCGATCCGGCTGACCGGGCTGCCGACGGTTGCCGTGAGCGTGTTCATGAGACCTCCGCGAGTTCGCTCAGGGTGCGCACGATCAGGTTCCGGACCAGCGGAATCTTGTAACCGTTGTCACGCAGGGGTTGGGCCTGGGCCAACTCGGCCTCGGCTGCCTCCCCGAAGGCCTGCTCGGTGGCTGGCCGGCCCTGCAAGGCTTGCTCCGCCCGGTGGGCCCGCCACGGCACGGGGGCGACCGCGCCGAGGGCGATCCGGGCGTCGCGCACGACGCCGTCGACGACCTCCAGGGCGGCCGCCACCGAGCCGATCGCGAAGGCGTACGAGGCTCGCTCGCGGGCCTTTCGGTAACGGGAGCTCGCCGCCAGGGGCAAGGCTGGCAACTCGACCGTCGTGATCAGCGTGCCCGGCTCGAGAGTCGTCTCGTGCTGGGGCTCATCGCCCGGCAACCGGTACAACTCTGAGAGCGGAACCTGTCGCGGTCCCGCCGGTCCCTCCACGTGTACCACCGCGTCGAAGGCGGCCAACGCCACCGCCATGTCGGAGGGGTGGGTGGCAACGCAATGCGCCGACGCGCCCAGGATGGCCAGATTGTGGTGCTCCCCGTCCCGGGCCGGACAGCCAGACCCCGGCACCCGCTTGTTGCACGGCTTGGTGACATCCTGAAAATAGAAGCAGCGGGTCCGCTGCAACAGGTTGCCGCCGACGGTAGCCATGTTGCGAAGCTGGCCCGACGCCCCGGCCAGCACCGCCTGCGCCAGGCCCGGGTACCGGCGCCGGACGGCCATGCTCGCCGCCAGGTCGCTATTACGTACACCCGCGCCGATCCGCAACCCGCCGTCGGCGGCCTCTTCTATGAAGTCGTACGGCAGGGCCGTGACATCAACTAGCAAACCGGGCGTCTCGACCCCTAGCTTCATCAGGTCAACCAGATTCGTACCGCCCCCCAGGTAGCGGGCCCCTGCTGTGCCCCCGACAGCCGCCAGCGCATCCCCCGGCCGCGTGGGGCGCGCATAACCGAACTCCCTCATCGGGCCACCTCCTCGATGGCGGCCACGATATTGACGTACGCCCCGCATCGGCACAGATTGCCGCTCATCCGCTCCCTGATCTCAGCCTCATCCAGCACCGCCGTCTCGCGGCGCACATCGCTGGTGACCGCGCTGGGCCAGCCTGCCTCGACCTCTCCCAGCATGCCCACCGCCGAGCAGATCTGCCCAGGTGTGCAGTACCCGCACTGAAAAGCGTCAAGATCGACAAACGCCCGCTGCAAAGGATGTACCCCTCCCCGGCTGGCCACGCCTTCGATAGTGGTGACGGCTCGGCCCTGAGCGGCCACCGCGAAGATCAGGCAGGCATTCGCCCGCCGGCCGTCGAGCAACACCGTGCAAGCGCCGCACTGCCCGTGATCACAACCCTTCTTCGCCCCCACCAAGTCCAAGTGCTCGCGCACCGCGTCCAGCAAGGTGGTCCGGTTATCCACCTCCAGCTCGCACACGACTCCGTTGACATTCAGCCTGATCCGGCTCACGGTGGCAACCCCGTCAGACATACACCCTCCTCAAGGCCCTCAGGACATCGCTCCCACTTCACCACGCCAGCCCAGCGGGCGCCACCACTGCCGCCAACGGCTCGGAACTCACCTTGTTAGTGGCGTCCTTCGGCCGGAGCCATTGCCAGAGAATGACAAACCTGGCCGGCGAGCCCGCTCGCCAACTGATCAGCCCGCGATTCCGACCTTGGCGAGCTAGGAGTCCCGCGTACCGATGAACTCCGATCCATCGAGCAGGACCCAGCTTCCACCCGGGCCGTGCATATGACCATAGGAAATCGTTGGCGGCTGCCAACGTCGCCCAAAGCGGGAGACCGGCGAGGCAGTCGTCATACGCTTCGACCCTGGCAACGTCGGCCTTTCAGAACGCGAGATCCGGAACCTGGATCCGATCGCTCGCCAGCCACACCGGAAAGCTGCCGTCAGGGAAGCACGGCCCATATCCGATGTCACCGATGCCGCGCTCGGCCTGGTGGTGGAACCATCATGGCCGCAGGCCCAAGGCGGTCTCCGGTAGCTCCACCTCGCCGAGCTAGCTGATGCCCGTATGGTCGAAGGGCCTGGACCCGACGTTCGGACCGAGGCACCGGACATGGATCGGCCCAGCCTCTCGCCAGCAGGCCATGAGTACTGGTGTTGACAGGCCAGAAGGGGCGTGCTTGGCTGCTCGGCAGCGAGGTCTATGGGGGCCTCACGGAAAGCAATCAGAGGAGGAGATCTAGATGCGGCTGACGCGTTCGGTTTTCCTGCCTGGTCTGGCCCTCGCGGTCAGCCTGACGGTGGCCCCGATCAGCACCACCGGCGGGTCGCCGGCCGGGGTAGGGGTCGTTCCGATGATTGCTGGCGTACATTTGGCCTCCACGTCCGGTCCGCCGACTACGGCGCAGTGCGAGCAGCAGCTTCACTTCGCCTGCTACTCACCGGTGCAGATCGAGCAGGCGTACAACCTGGCTCCGCTTTACGCCAAGGGGGACACCGGGAAGGGCAGGACCATTGTGCTGGTCGACTCGTTCGGTTCGCCGACGATCGGCCACGATCTGGCCGTGTTCGATAAGACCTTCGGCCTGCCCGCCCCCCCCAGCTTTACTGTCCTGCAGCCTGACGGCCCAGTGCCGCCGGGCAACACCAGTTGGGCCGCGGAGACCACGCTGGACGTGACCTACTCCCACGCCATCGCACCGGGGGCCAACATCGTCCTCGTCGAGACCCCGGTCGCAGAGACCGAGGGCGTCACCGGGTTCCCGCAGATCGTCAAAGCGGAGAACTATGTCATCGACCACGGCCTCGGTGACGTGATCAGCCAAAGCTTCGGCGCCACCGAGCAGACCTTTCCGAGCGCCCAAGCCATCCTGGGGCTGCGCTCTGCCTACGTGAATGCCGAGAAGCATCACGTCACGGTGTTGGCCAGCTCTGGCGACACGGGGGCTAGCAACTACAAGCTCAACGGGACCGACTTCTACCTTCGCAAGGTGATCGGTTGGCCGGCTAGCGACCCGCTGGTCACCGCGGTCGGCGGGACCGAGCTCCACCTGAACGCGGTCGGCGACCGGACCTCCCCGGACACCGCTTGGAACGACACCTACAACCAGAACGTCATGAAGGTGTTCACCGGCTCCACCGCGCCCTCGCCGTTCGCGTCCAGCGGCGGCACGTCCTCGGTGTTCTCCCGCCCGACGTACCAGGACGTCGTGAAGGGCACGGTCGGCGACGCCCGGGGGATGCCGGACATCTCGATGAGCGCCTCTTGCAGCGGGAGCGTCCTCGACTACCTGTCGTTCGTCTCCACCCCAGGCTGGTACTTCATATGCGGGACGAGCGAGGCTTCGCCTGAGTTCGCCGGCATCGTTGCCATCGCCGACCAGGTCGCGCACACCGACATTGGACTGATCAATCCGGATCTGTATCTGATGTACCAAACGCACGCCGCCGGGATCGTCGACGTCGCGAAAGGCAACAACACCGTGACGTTCACCCAGAACAGCCACACCTACACCGTCAATGGTTATTCGGCAATGCCGCCGTATGACCTGGTGACGGGCTCCGGCACGGTGAACGCGGCGAAGTTCGTCCCTGAGCTCGCCAGCTTCGGCTGACCATCACCGACGGGCTGGGTGCGCCGAGGCGCGTCCGGCTCGGCAGCCGGTAAACCAACGGCCCCTGTTGCAGGACCGTACATAACCGAGGCGCAGAACGGGTCTGAACCCGTTGTTGACCGGGCACCTCACCGGGGATGGAAAAGGATGTTGGCATCGGATCCGGCGGTCCGAGGCCGCGGCGGTGCGCCATGCACCCAAGGTCGGTGCCCGCAGTGGACCGGGACGGGATGCCAACGCCGTTTCAGCCGCCCGGAGGTCGGTAGGACACCGCCTTCTTCACCGCTTCATCGACCTCTGACGGTGTGAGCAGCACAACGGTCTCGTAGTTGCTCAGCGCCCCGGAGGATCCGACTGCGGCCGCGACGGCCGCCGCCGACGAGTTGTCAGGAAGATCGACGATTATGTAGGCGTCGCTGGTGCCGAAGGCGAAATAGAAGGACTCGACGCTCCCGCCGAGACTTTGGATGAGCTGGTCAACGGCGGCCACGCGACCGCTGCCTCCCTCCTTGGCCACGCCCTTCATCCCTTCGGTGCTGTAGGACGCCTTCACCAGATATTTGGCCATGGTGCCTCCTCGCTTATCGAAGGCATCCAGCTAAGCGGCGTTCGGCGCAGCAGTCAAGAGGTACCGATCGCACCGGATTGAAGTTCCACCAAGGCCATCGTCATCCACGGGCGGTAGGCCCAGGCTCCTCGGAGAAGAACTTTTTATCGGCCGGCGTCGACTTCGATGAGCGGTGGGCGCGGGTCGATGAATCCGTCGCCGCGTTGCGCGCCCTGTGGCGAACCGACGCTAGGCCCTTCGTCGGCCGCTCCTACTCCACTGCGATCGCGACCCATCGCCGCGATCCTCAACGAGGAAAGTCGCCCGACCGAGCGAGGCGCACCCTGGGGAGCCATGACCGCCAGGAACTTCCACCCTCGCACCAATGAGGAGGCTGCCCGAGAGTGCGGTACGCGCTGCTCCCTCCAGCCGAGCTGTGACAGTCCCTCCCGAGCCCTGGTACCGGAACATCCCCCCTCGGCGGTCCAGTCCTGTGGCCACTGTCATGGAGACCACCTACACCTCCCTGGTCGCCTCTCCTGCCGCCCTACCATCGCCGCACAGCCAGGCCGCGGCCCGGCTGTCCGAAAGCCTTCTAGAGGCGGTCTGGCGTTTATGTGCTCGGCCACCGCCAGTGGCGGTACGGATGCACCCCGGAAGCTCAGATCGCACTTCGGCAATCGGTCCTGGGCGGGTGAGGCTGATAATCCCAGGTGCTTGATGTTATCGCTGTTGCCAAACGGGGATGAAAAAGAGCAGCGGATCGTCTATGGTTAGCTGTGTCAGCTTTTCAAGGGGGTAGTGTCCATACTGGATAACAACCGTATCCTCTTCGGTCGCGCTCAGGACTACCTGTTGAATCCCCCATCGGGGAGAACTGCAGACAGGTAGTTGCGGGCAGCCTTGGCGCGAACCGTTTCGGCTGGCATGACGCAGTCTCATCTTGGCCATAGGAAGGGGTAGGGATATGTCCACGCAACCAAGTGTGCTAGAACCTGAGCACCGGGCTAGATGGGGACCAGCCTGTGGGGTCGCCTTCGTGGTGCTTTTGGTGGTGGGCTTAATCATCGGAAGCGAGCCAAATACCAATAAGACACCGGCATACATTCTCGCCTGGTACAACGTCAGCAGCCATAAACGTCAGGTAGGGATCTCCGCGGTACTCACGGACATCGCAATAGTGTTCGGGATCTTCTGGTTCGGTTACTTGCGGGATCGTTTCGGTCGAACCGATCTCGGTGCTCGGTTGTCTCCGGTGCTGCTGGTAGGAGCCGGGATATTCGCCACGGGTGGTCTGATCTTCAATGGAGCCGTTTTCGCTCTGCTGGATGAGCCCAAGCACATGCTTCCGGCTACCGCTCAGACCTTGAACTTCCTGCAGTCCGACCTCGGGGCCGCCGCGCTCACCGTTGGCATCTCGATCCTTATGTTCGCGGCGGGGTTCATCATCCTGAAGACCAGGATCCTGCCGGTATGGCTAGCCTGGGTGAGCTTCGTGCTGGCCGTGGTAGCGCTCGCTGGACCGATCGGATTTTTCGCCTTCCTGGCCACGGGCATCTGGATCCTCATCGTGGCTTTCCTGATGTGGCGCTTCGAGAAGACCCTGCCGGTGGGTGGCGGGGCCGAACTACCGTCTCGGAATGCCTCAAGGGCTGTTCCGGAAGCTCCATGATTCCGGTGACACGTAGTCCCTAAGGACCATGCTGTTCTGAGCAAGGTGAGGACACATGTGTCCTCACCTTGCTCGGGATGGCCACGCGAATCATCACCCAGCGAGCCAGGTCTCTCGGGCCAGGCATTCGATCCGAGTACCCCCGAAGCGGGCCACGGGCGGGTTCTGCTTGAGCCTTGTCGCCGGCGCGCTGGTGGCCCGTTTGACGTGCGTCGCCATCGCCACTCACGCCGGATCTGAACGTATCTAGGTCTAACGATGGCGTCTCGGACCGTAGCTGAGCCTTCTGGAGCTGCTTTGCCGCGGCACAGCGTCTCGCAGTCACGCCAGGTAACGTGAGGACCTTCTTGTCCAGCAGCCAGGGGGAGGGCTCCATGGGCTCTCGTCGGCGGCGGCCGTCGCCCGCCCCATCGGCTTGGTTGGCCAGTGACATTCCCTCAGGCGCCGATGGGGATGCCGGCCCCGGTGTCGGGCTGCCGAGTCGAGGTCGCAGAGTACGCCGGAGCCTTGCGCTCGGCGCGCTGGAACTGGATCAGCGCCGTTACCGCCGTAAGCATCAAGGTGCCCTCAATAAATAGCGACGCCGTGCCGAGGCGATCACCCCAGTTGCCGAAGTCCCCTGGATCGCCGGGCAGCCCGACCAGGCGGGTTAGTAGGAAGACGGTGAGCGGCCCGAAGCCGACGAACAGCGCGGCGAGCCACGTCAGCATCCAGCGGCGCCGAGCGAGAAGGGCAGGGGCGTTCACCGCTCCGCCGATCTCTACCGCCCGGTACCCCCAACCGAGCCACCGGGGTGACCCGGCGTACTTCGCGATGCCCCGTGATCTAGAACATGGATGACAGCGACTGTGATCGACAGCATCGCCGTCGTCAGAACCGCGGGCCAGTCAGGAACAAAGCCCTTCGAGCGAAGGACGGCCATACTCCTTGCATCGGGTCACGGGCCGGAGGCGGGAACCCGTCGCGTCCCGCCACCACCCTCTACTACGGCCCGCGGGGGCGAAAGGATCGCTTTTGCTCGGATCGAATGGCTGTCCGCAGGCACGGAACTGGTCTCGTTGCATTGGAACGTGAACGCCGTGATGCCCTTCACTCTCGCAACGAACGGCCGGGGGGTACGCCCCTTAGATCCGCTGCTCTACCACCATCCGAGCGTCGGGGGTCCATTAATCGAAGCCGCGACCCGGTCCTTCGGCCAGCCTGAGACCCTGTAAGTCCGCAACCATGCTCTTCGAACAGCTATCGGGCATAGCGGCCAACCCGCCCCTGGCTCCTGGCAGCCACGCATCCCACGTGGTTCCACCTCTCGCCTCGACCGTTCCATAACGCTCAGGCCACCCTGCAGACCAGGTCAGGGTGTCGTCAGCTCGCCCGTAAGATCGCCGGTGCACCCTCTGATAACCGCGCCTGTCCTGTATCCGCTAACGCCGGCTGACGGGCCGTCCTCCTCCAGCGCCCGCGTGGTGGGCGATCACTTTCGGAGGGGTGACACGTCTCAGCTAGAAGAAGGATCCCCGGATCAGCCAGAGGAGATTGGACAGACCGTGACCGATGACGCAGCCATCCAACCGACCGTGGCCTCCGAGTATCTGGCATTAGCCGACGTCATGGCTGCCGCCGCTGAAGCCGATTGGAACGCCTCCTCGCTGTGCGAAGGATGGAGGGTGCGCGAAGTCATCGCCCATATGACCATGGCTGCCCGCTACGACCAGGCGACGTTTATGGCCGAGCTTCAAGCTCGGGACCTCGACTTCGGCCGGCTGTCCAACGAAATCGCCGCCCGAGACGCGCAGCTCCCCACCGCCGAGCTGGTGGCCAACCTGCGGGCCGACACCTTGCTCCACTGGGCTCCCCGGGGTAGTTACCACGACGCCCTCAACCATGTCGTGATCCACGGTCTTGACGTCATGGTGCCCCTCGGGGACCGGCGCTACCCGCCGGCCGAAACGCTGCAGATCGTCCTTGATGACCTCACCGCAGGCGGTGTTCATGAGCACTTCGGCACCTCGATCATCGGCCGGAGGCTAGAGACCACCGACCTCGACTGGTCGTACGGATCGGGTCAGGTACTGCGTGGGAACGCTGGCGATCTGGCCCTGGCGCTGTGCGGGCGAGAGGTCCCGCCCGGCCGGCTCGAAGGTGACTCCCTTTGACCTCCCCTGCGATTCCTGCTCCATACCGGGCGCCCCAATAGCCCGCCGTGGCGGGAGCCGACAAACAGATCAGACGGTGATGTGCTCCCTGCTGGGGGAGCATTTCAATGCGGCGAGTCAAGTTGACGGCATGGTCGCCCAGGCGTTCGTAGACACGCGACAAGAGGGTGACTTGGGCGGCCACCGAGGACGGCATCACACCGGCGGCGACTTCGTTGGTGAGCTGCTCGTGGAGGACGTCGAGTTCCTCGTCTGCCTCGTCCAGCTCCACGTCGTGGGCGGCCCGCTCGGCGTAGGCGTTGGCGGCGGCATTCCACATACTGAGGGCGACCTCGGACACTCGTTGGACGATCCCTCGACTCGTGGATGTCATGTCCGCGCCAAGGTCGGTGAGAGCACGCTGGGCAATGTGTTCGGCCAGATCGGCGCGGCGCTCCAGCCCGGGCAGAATGAGCAGTATCCCTACCGCCGACGCAGGGTATCGGGATCAGGTGAGTCGCGGCGGATTGTCTCCCAGATGGACTGCTCGACTTGCGAGGTCAGCCCATCGATGACTCGGTCGCCATCGACCAGGGACTGTCCACGTTTCCGATCTTGGTCCAGAAGGACCATGGTCGCTCCCTCCAGGGCTTGGCTGACCAGGGAGAACAGTCGCCGCACCGGCCCGTCCACCTCGACGGAGATCACCACCGATTGAGGGTACCCTCAGCACTTTCCCGCAACCGGGTGAACGTGTCACAGCAACGTGGTGGCGAGATCGACCCCCCGGTCCCACCCAGGCCGGCCGGCTCGCGAGCACCGGGATATTAGGTGCAACCGGTCATTATCCATAAAACGCCCTGAGACACCATAGACTGGCACAGGGACCACGGCCACCGTACGCTCGGGCGTGGAGTCCGAGGACATCGCGCAAGACGAGCACGGCGACCTGGCGGGGCGGTAGGACCTGAAGGGCGGTAACGAACGCCAGACAGATCGATTCGTTCCGCTCGTAGCGGGCCTCCGGGCCGAGCGGCACGCCGATCGCCCCCTCGAGGAGGGCGTCGGGATACGGTTCGAGCCACACGACTTCGCCGAGGCGGGTCGGCTCGGGCGGTAGCTCGGGCTGAACGTCAGCCGTTGGACGTGCCCAGCGCGTACGGGAGCAGGCCGCCGGTGGCGGTTATGGTCTGGCCGACGAACCAGACGCTGCCGGGGCTGACCGCGGCCTCGGCCTCGGGCTCGGACAGCGTCTGGCCGGCCGGCGAAAGTCCCGCCGTCGAGGGGATGGGAACGTCGGTCCAGGTGGTGCCGTTGAAGTTGTCGAGTGTGACGCCGTCGGTCACCCACACATCAGTCGGTGACAGGGCGGCGAGGATGGAGCCGACCACGGCCGTGCCGTTCGCCGTTGTCGGGTTCACTACCGACCAGGTGGTCCCGTTCCACTGGATGAGCGAGCCGCCGACTATGGCCCAGGCATCGGTGGGCGAGATGTCCGCCACGCTGTCGACTCCGCCTGTGACCGGCACGGTCACGTTGGTCCAGGTGGAGCCGTTGAAATGCTCGAGCACTGGGGCGACCTTGCGGCGCTCGACGCCCTCGGTGGACGCCGTGCCGGCGGCCCAGATGTCCGAGGGGGACGATCCCGAGATGGAGGTCATGGCCAGATCGGGAAGGGTGGTGGTGATGGGCAGCTTGGTCGTGGTCCACGTCGAGCCGTTGAAGTTCTCGGCGTCGCGGTTGTTGTTGACCGACCACAGGTCGGTGGCCGAGAACGCGGCCACCGGCCCCAGTGTCACGCCGGCCGGGATGGTCATGTTCGACCACGAGGTGCCGTTGAAGTGGAAGGCGACGGACTCCTCGACGTCGGACGAACCGGTATCGATGATGCCGGTGCCGACCGCGGTGATGTTGTCGGCGGAGGTTCCGGTGATGTGGTTCACGCCGCACTGGTTGTTGGAGACGAGCACGCCGCTGGGGGCGGCGGCGCACATCCCGGCCGGGAGTCCCTGCCCCGTCCAAGTGGTGCCGTTGAAATGCTCGATCGGATCACCGGTGGCCCCTCCCACCGCCCAGACATCGGTCGGGGAAGCCGCATAGACGCCGGTCAGGGCCTCTTGGGAACCGGAGGGGGCGCCGCTCTGCGACGACGGGTTGAAGATCGAAAAGGTCGCCGAGCTCGGGCTAGACGCGGCCGTCGCGGCGGTCGTGACCCCACCTCCGGACGACGCCGAAGATGTGGCCGCGAACGCGGGGACCGACATTGCTGCGCCTGCTGTCAGCGCGCCCACGCTGACAAGCCCGAGCATGCCTGCCCGGTTCCGCATCCTGGCTCGGCGGCCAGGCCAACCCCGACTGTCCCCGATCGCGGCTCTGCCATTGTTTTCGTGCACAGTTTCTTCTCCTTGTTGTCCGAGTTGGTTGACCTTGCAACTACTCATACGTCCGGAGCACCGAGATAGATTCACCAGACCTGCCGGCCAGCCAGATCGAGACCGCAGCCAGATCCTTGGGCGCCACGGGATTCGCTGCACCAAACGATCCGGCGGGCGCGCCATCGACATGAACGATGACGAAGAACTGCTCATCGAAGCCAGACAGGCCCGCTGGACACGACAGTTCCGTCGCCGCTACCGACAGCGAGCCCAGGTCGAACGCAAAAACGCCGAGCTCCAGTCCCGTAGCTCGAAACTCCCCTGGCGGGGCGTAAGGAAAGCCAACGCCTGGCTCACGCTGCCCATGGCTGCCCTCAACCTCGACAACCCGGCCGATCAATGATTCTGGCCGGATGACCGCAGCTGCGCCTCATGGCGCGACGCCGGGGCCTGCTTGGTGGCGGCCACCGAGCGGTAGAGACCCATCAGCCATTGCATCACTCGCGTCACGGCCGGGCCCCGTCCGCTCGTACGAGGCGGAACGGCTGGGCCAGTTGGCTGGCGACCAGCTTGGGCACCCCGCAGCGGCGGGCTTCTTCTTCGATGGGCACCGGTCGCCCCGCGATTCCGGTTCGAACCAGCCGACCCGCGACCGGGTCGGCGGCGAGGCCGGCCTCGACGCTTACGACCCCGCAGCGTAGCGATGGGCAATGAATCTGTAACGCCAAGTCCCTTGGCGAGACAGTAAACGTAGTTCGCAACTGCATGGAGGACCTGTGACATGAAATTCCGTACCCGGATAGGGGCCGCAGCCGTCGCCCTCGCCTCTCTCGCCGTTGCCGCCGGAGGGTTTGCTTCCGCGGCCCAGGCCCAACCGGCAGCGGCCGACCATCCCGTCTTCGTACAAACCGACAACACCGCAGGCAACCAGGTCGTGGTTTACGACCGGGCTAGCAACGGAACCCTCAGCCTGGCCGGCCGCTTCGACACCGGCGGGCTCGGAGGGGTCCTCAATGGCTCGGTGGTTGATCACTTGGCCTCCCAGGGTTCGCTGACCTACGACCAACGCCAGGGCCTGCTCTACGCCGTCAACGCGGGCAGCAACACGGTGTCGGTCTTCTTGGTTGCGGGGGACCATCTGTTCCTTCGGCAAGTGGTCAGCTCCGGTGGGGCCTTCCCGGTGTCCGTGACGGTACATAACGGTCTCGTCTACGTCCTGAACGCCTTGGGCGGGGGGAGCGTGCAGGGCTACTTCTCGTTCTTCGGACATCTCTTTCCGATTCCGGGATTACATCGGTCCCTCGGCCTGACCATCCCTTCGGACAGCAACCAGTTCACCCATACTCCGGGCCAGGTCGCATTCTCGCCGGACGGCTCACAGCTGATCGTGACCACGAAGCTCAATCTCAGTGCCATCGAAGTGTTTCGCGTCGGGCCCTTTGGGAACCTGTCGGCCGCCCCCGTGGTGAACACCGAGCCCGGGACCGGCCCGTTTGGCGTTACCTTTGATCCCGCCGGCCACCTCGTCGTCGCCAACACCGAAGCCAACTCCCTGGCCACCTACGTCCTCAACCCAGACGGGACCGTGAGCCTTTTGGATGCGGTCGGGACCGGTCAGTTCGCGACGTGCTGGGTGACCCCGGGCCAGGGGTTCTTCTACACCTCCAACCCCGGCAGCGCGAGTCTCAGCGGCTTCGAGGAATCGCCCAGCGGGAGCCTCACCCTCCTGACCCCGGCTACCTCTACCGACCCTGGGACCGTCGACGCCTCCGCGGTGGGGCAGTTCCTGTACGTACAGACCGGGCAGAACGGGATCGTCGACGAGTTCCACATCGACGCCAAGGGTTCCCTGACCGAGATCGGATCCGTGACGGTGCCTGGAGCCGTTGGAGGTGAAGGGATCGTCGCCTCATGAACAGACTGGGCCACAGGCAGCAAGTCTGCGATCCGGTTTGAGCGCCTGGCGAGGCCCGGCGGCGACGCTGTACTCGACGGCGTCGCTACCGGGCCCCCGACAAGACGGGTCACTTCCTGCCACGATGCACTCGTGAGCGATCCTGTGGCTGACAAGCAGCCAGAAGGGCAAGTCATGGAAGGGCGTACGAGGTGACCCGGAAGCTGACCGCCCTCGGCAGAGGGCGTAGGCCTCTCCCTCGGACATCCCCGAAGCGAGGTGGAATGAGCGGATCAGGGGGTGCCGCCCTGCTTTTGCAACCCGTAGATCTCGCAAATGTAGGAATCCACATCGATGATTATCCGACCAGGGCCGGCGCCGGCACTGGTCGCCCCGGCCGCCCCCTATCGGCTATGTCGGCCCCGACCAGGATGTGCCCAGCCGAGCGAGCTGGAGGCCGCCCCGCCGGCGGGTCTGCCGGGCCAGGCGCAGACCAGCCCGCACCGGGGGGAACGGACTAGTAGGGCATCGACAAGAGCTGGCCGAAACGCCGGTAAGGCTCCATGAGGGTCCGCCACCCGTCCCCGTCTGCGGGACTGTAGGCGTCCAGGCTGGCGGCGGTGCGGTCGATGTCATGGGAGATCACCGCGCAGTTGCCGTCCGGGGTTGGATGGGCCAACGTGAGCGGGGCCCGACGCCACCGCAAACCGTGCTGCGCCAAGTCGAGCCTGGCGATGACTCGTGACGCCGCCGCCAGCGGGTAGAAGGCGGAAAACAGGTCGTGGTGGAATCCGCGCAGCGTCAGCTCTCCGCTCCGCACCGCACCGCCTGGGGCGCCCTGCGCCTCGAGGACGACCACCTGCCAGCCGGCGTCTGCCAGCAGGTTGGCCCCGACCAGCCCGTTCGGACCGGCCCCGATCACCACCGCGTCGACACCCATCAGCGAGCCGCCTCGGGCAGATGGCGGCCGGCCGCCGGCGGGCGAGAAGCCTTCACCGGAGCAAGGCGGCAATAGCGCTGGTGCCTAGCTGATCCAAGACCTCTTTGACGTCTCGATACACGTGAAGGGCTCCCGCCTCGCTGAGCTCGTGCTGGCTGAAGCCGCCGGTCTCGACGCCGATGCAGCCGATTCCCGCCGCCCTCGCCCCCCGAATGTCCCAGATAGTGTCGCCCACGGCCAACGCCCGGGCCGGGTCGACGGCGCCCGCCTGCATGGCCGCCACGAACACATCCGGGCCGGTTTCGATTCCTCGACGTCGTCGGCGGTGGTCTCGGCGTCGATGGCGTCGTCCGCGTCGAGCAGGCGGAGGACCGCGGCGAGTTCATCAGCGGGACTCGACGTCGCCAGCACCACGGCCACACCGTGGAGTGAAGGTGGCGCAGGAGGTCTCCGGCGGCCGGGAAAGGCCCCGACGTCCTCGAGGAGCTCCCGGTACCGGCCAGCCCGGGCTGCGCTGGCCTCCGGGCGGTCGCGGCCCAACAGCTCGGGCCCGAGTTGGTCGCCGCCCATTCCGACCAAGCCGGTGGATGGCGTTCATCGGGTCCCATTCGCCCACATCCCGAAGAGCCCGAGACCAGGCCAACGCGTGAAGATAGTTGGTGTCAACCAGCGTTCCGTCCACATCGAAGAGCACGCCCGCCCGGAGATTGGTCATACCGGGAGGTCGTTCTGGCGGTTGTGGGCCGCCCGGTCTACCCCAGTCACATGACTCTCATCCTCCGCACCAGGGCATGACGGCGATGTCGTCAGGTGATCACCCTCCCTGGCTGGGTCCGGGGCCGGCTCGGTACCACCGCCGTCGAATGGTCTCCCCACCGTTCCTCCCTGCCTCATCCGGCTGCTGCAAAGTCCTGTTGTACCCAGCCGCCTGTTGTACCCAGCCGCCCTGTTGTACCCCGCGGCGAACTCCGCAAGGCACGCTCCTCCTCTCAGCAGGCCGGACTTGACCGCTACAGGGCCGGTTTGGTGGGTATAGCTACCCGGTATCTCTCCCGTCCGGGTGCGGGTTAAGCGCCGGAGGATCACTTGGCCACCGTTCAACGTCATATCGGGGCATCACCAGACGCCGTTTTTGCCGTGCTGGCGAACGGCTGGTATTACTCGGGCTGGGTGGTCGGCACCTCACACATGAGAGCCGTCGAAAACCACTGGCCTTCGGCCGGCAGCCGGCTGTTTCACGCCAGCGGGATCTGGCCGGCAGCCCTCCGGGACGAGACGGAGGTCCTGGAGGTGGCACCGACCCAGCGCCTGGTCATGACGGCCAGGGTGCGCCCGTTCGGTGAAGCTCGGATCGAACTCACGCTGGAGCCGGACGGTGACGGCACGATGGTGCAGATGACGGAGAGCCCCACGACCGGTCCCGGGCGGTGGATCCACAGTCCGGTCACCGAAAGATTGCTGGTTCGACGAAACGTCGAGTCGCTGGCCCGGCTGGCGGCCCTGGCCGAGCACCGAACCGAGCCCTAACTTTCGGCCTATCCTCCGGTGGTTGGCACCCGCTCGAGCGGGTACAGCATGCGCATGGACGTAAACGCCATCGAGGTGCTCTCCGAGGATCACTCGGCCCTGCAAGCTCTCTTCGGCCGAGTCAGCCAACCGGACGAGAACCGCCCGGCCGTCCTGGACCAGCTGCTCAAGTCGCTGACGGCGCACGTGGCCGCAGAAAAGCAACTCATCGTCCCTATCCTGACCGGGCACTCCCGCGAAGGGGAAGCGCTCGCCCAGCAGCTGGGCGACGACCACGACGCCATCGAAAAGCTGGTCATTCTGGTCGAACGACGCAAGGTCAACTCGCCCGACGTTCCCGACCTCGTCAACAAACTCTTAGAGATCACCCGGCGCCACACTCGCCAGGCCGATGAGTGCCTGCTCCCCTTCCTGCGCGACCAGCTGAGCGAGGCCGACCTGGCCGACCTGGGCGCAGCGATGCGCTCCGAGGAATTACAGCTCACCTCGCATCCCCACCCGCACCTGCCCGACACCGGCCCCCTCGCCAAGATCACGCGCAAGGCCGCCGCACTAATCGATCGGGGCCGCGACTCGACCACTGATCTCCAGCGTCCTGGTCCCTGACCTCGCGGTCAGCCACGGTCCTCTGCGGTCATTCTGAGTTGCTGGGCATCGACGACGCTGCCGCTCCGAGGCTCAGATCGAGGCATCCGGCTGGCGACTCGAGGTGTTTGCTGCTGTTGTTGGCGTCCGCGCTTGGGCCGTGCAATTTAGGACGATGTGTGGACGCGGCGGGGAGGAGACCGGTTGGTCTCCTCCTCGTCGAGAGTTGTTCATTGGTGCGCCCTGGGTACGACCGGGGGGTGTACCGCTTAAGGTCGGGAAACCACGATTGGGGCGGGGCCTCGTCGCCGGTGCCAAGTCCCTCTCGGCTTTGTCGCTCGCCCTGCCGGCTCGAGAGGGCCACGTCCCTATCCGGGTCTCATTCTTCGGTCATTCCCGAACGGCCCAGGGCATGCCTAAGCGCCGACGCCTGCGGGCCTCGATCGGCAGCGGGGCGGCGGTCGCCCTGTCGAACGGATCAGCAGAGTTACAACCACCTCCTGTTCTCACGATGATGTCCCTGTCCGAAGGGTTCAAGTCCCTTCGCCAGACGAATTTTGCCATCCGGTGCCGTGTTGTCAAGAGGGCGCGGAGCGCTTTTTCGGAAAGCGGATCCAACCTTGCCAGCCGAATGTCTGGATCCGGCGCGAGTCATCTGCAGACGGCCAGGGCGCGGAGGGAGGTCTAGGGCGTTTGCGTTTTGATTCTGGCGTCGAGGCGTTGGATCTGGGCTTTGAGGCGGCGTACTTCGTCTTGGAGTTCGAGGACCCGCCTGATCCCGGCGATGTTGATCCCGGTGTCGGTCAGGGCGGCGATTTGGCGTAGCTTTTCCACGTCTCGGCCGCTGTAGAGGCGGGTGCCGCCAGCGCTGCGGTCCGGGTCGACCAGGCCTTCACGTTCGTAAACCCGGAGAGTCTGGGGATGCAGCCCGCAAAGTTGCGCGGCTACGGAGATGGCGAAGACGCCGTGGTCTCTGTCGGGCCAGTCCATCACCACCACCGCCATGCGCGCAGGACGGCGTCGATGAACTGTGCGAGATCGGTGCCGCTGGCCCGACCCGACGCGGCGCCGCCCTGGTTAGAGGGCGAGGCGACATGTACCGGTCCGGCGATGAGGGGAGCCGAGCCGGTTTCGAACGGTCCCAGGCCGATGACCGTGGGCTGGTGCGCCGGCCGACCGGGGGTTCGTCTGGGTGTCACCGGAGTGGTCGTGCGAGGGTTGGCTGCGGGACGGCGGGGCCGGACGTCGGCGGGTGTCGATGGTTGTCGGTCGCGGTCGTAGCGGGCCCGGCGGGCCGGGTTGCTGAGAATCTCGTAGGCCTCGGTGATCTCCCGGAATCGAACGGCGGCGTCGGGGGCTTCGGGGTGGGCGTCGGGATGGAGGCTGTGGGCCAGGCGGCGGTAGGCCCGGCCGATCTGCTCCGCGGAAGCCTCCGACGCCACGTCCAGCCGCCGGTACATCCGATCTCCATTGGTGGGGTCCGATGGCAGAATCTCAGTCGCCTCTTGCAGATCTTCGATAGCTGACTATGATAACACTTGCCTCCCGAGATGCAATGGAGGCGGACACCATCAGCAGCTCTGTAGGCAACGCAGAAGGAGGACCTGACATGCTGATGCGAACCGACCCCTTCCGTGACCTCGACCGGCTCACCCAGCAGGTGTTCGGCACCGTGGCCCGCCCGGCCGCCATGCCCATGGACGCCTACCGCATGGGGACCGACTTCTACGTTCATTTCGACCTGCCTGGGATCAACCCGGACTCGATCGACCTGACCGTCGAGCAGAACGTGCTCACCGTCAGAGCCGAGCGCACGCCGATCACGGCCGACGGAGCCGAGATGATCGTCAGCGAACGACCGGTGGGAACCTTCACCCGCCAGCTGTTTCTGGGTGAGACCCTCGACGCGGACGCCATCGCGGCTGACTATCACTCCGGGGTGCTGACGCTCACTATTCCGGTGCGCGAAGCGGCCAAGCCCCGCAAACTGGCTATTACCAGCAGCGACTCCGACAAGGAGCTGAACTCTCCATCTTAGCCTGGCTGGCGGGCCGGACCGATCAGCGACAGCGGGGTGATCGTGAACAGGGACGCAGGGCCGGGTGAGTTCAGCGAATCCCAGCGGGCGGGCCTCGAGGAGCGCCAAGCCGACCAGGACCGCACCCTGGCGGCCGTGCACCAGCTCGAGGCGATGCTCGGGCAGGCCGCGCCGGGCCGGGAGCCGGCGTGGAGCTCCGAGGTTCTGGGGGCGCTGGTCGCGCTGGACCAGGCTACGGCCGAGGAGGCGGACAATGCCGGCTCGCCCGACAGTCTGCTCTCGGATGTGGCCCGCACCCAGCCGTGGTTGCGTAACCGGGCGCGGGGACTGCGCCTCCAATACCGCCAGCTACGAGCCGCGGTAGCGTCGCTGAGAGCCGAACTGGAGCCACAGCCCCAATCCTCGGTGGACTATGCCGATGTGCGCCAACGGCTGGGATGGATCCTTACCGGGCTACGCCACCAGCGGGCCCGGGAATCAGATCTCATCTACGAGGCCTACTACGACGCCTTCCGCGCCGACCTGACCGCCGATGCCGCCTCGGGCTCGGCCGCCGAGCAGCCCCGGCCCGCCACCAAGCCAGGTAAACCGTCGACCGATCCGAACTAAGGAGCCTTATAGCGTTGCGTACCGCCATCCCGCCGTGGACGCCACCGGGCGCAGCCCCTGCCCGGGCGCCGGAAATGGGTCGTTGACCGGGCCGGCTACTCGCCGCCCACGCGGCGTCCCGGTGCCTCCCTCATGACCGGCCGCAGAGCCCTATCGGCGCTCTCGTTAACGGCGCGGGCGGGCACCGACCGCGCCACAGGCTCAGTCAGGAACTCATTGGCCACCAGATCGAAATCATCGAGCACAGTTCCGCCATGGTCGTGACCCTCACCGGCGCAACCCATGTCGGAGCGCGTGAGCCGCTCCAAGACGCCCTGCGAGTAGCTGCCAGTGGAGGAACGACTGTCGTGCTCGACATCAGCGAAGTCACCCACACCAGTCCGTCAATAGAGATCGTCGACGCATGTGGCCCGACCGTGGCGGCCCTCAAGCTGGTGGCGCCATCCGCCGCGGGACCCCCAGACCGCCCGCTCTGTCAGAGCGTCGTCTACTCCAATATCGATGCCGCCATCGCCGGCGCCGGCGACGGCGAAACCACCACCAGCAACCCGGCTAAGGAAGACCTGGCGGCCAGGTTCGACGACCTAGCGGATCAGTACGCCCAGATGATCGACCATTGTCGGCAACTCCTGCACAAAGCCGAACTGTCCGCAGGAGGGAGCGCCCAACCATCCACAGGACCATGAGCTGCCAACGGTCCAATCGATCGACGCGGCAGTCCCTGGCTTCCGGGGACCCCGCCAACCAGACCGCTTTGTAAAATCCCCGCGCCCCGATGGCAGCACGGCCACCCCCCTTCAGGGGGTGCTAGACCAGATCGATCTGAATTCGACAGGCGCGTCCGTCGACACCCTTGCGGCCGTGACAGACGTCGCCATCGAGATCGCCCGAGAAGGCAGGGAGGGCCGCCGGGTCGGGACCCTTTTCAGCGTCGGCGCCGAAACAGACGTGCTGCAACGAAGCCGATGCCTCATACTCGATCCCCTGGCGGGACATCCCCTGGCCGAACGATCCATTCACGACCCCGACCTGTACGAAACCGGCTCATCGGATTTGGGCGGGGTTGATGCTGGGGAGCAGGTCCTAGTTGGGGTTGCCGGCGTAGAGGAGTACTCGGATTCGGTAGTGGGCGAAGGGGCGGAATCCGAAGCCGATTCGTTTGATCTCTCGACGAGGTTGTTGACGGCTTCGGTGGGGCCGTTGCTCACGAACGCCTGGTGCAAGGCGGTGATGTGGGTCTTCCAGCGTTCTATGGTCCGTTCGAGGGAGCGGACCTCGATGGGGTGTTCGGGGTTTTGGAGGTCCCCGGCGAGCTGGTCGCCGAACTCGATGGCCAGTGCTGGGTCGGTGATGTCGTAGATCGAGCGGACGACTTCCTTCGCGTGCCATGACATGCGCACCTCACCGTGGGGGTCGCCTGCGCGCGGCAGACCGAGTAGGCGGTGATCGCCTCGCTCGTTGAGCCGCTCGTGTACCTTGGTCAACAGCCGGCTGGCGCGATACAGCGGATCGTCTTTGCGGCCACGATGACCGAGGCTGACTGCACCTCGGGCAGCCCTTCACCCGGTCGACGCCGTGCCAGATGGGGGAAGTCCCCAAGGCAGGGGGGGACGCTTCGGCCGACCCCCTCGACGAGGACCTGATGGCCGCGGCCCTCGATGCTGAACACGGCACCGCCCGCCCGGCCAGAGTGCAGGCAGAGTGGAACGTCATCGGCCGCTTGCTCACGAGCAGGCAGGTCACCCGAGCGCCCAGCTGCTGGCTCACTACCAGCCGCTCATCGGCCCCGCAGGAGCCTGAGCACCCACCGCGGAGGGTGCAGGTCAGCCGCCGGAGAGAGGGCAGCCGCCGCCTAAGGCGAGAGGGACGGAGCCAGACAAGGGCCACCCGCCGAGACCGCCGTGCAGAGGGTCACACAATGCGCGATGTCGCGTAAGTCCTTGCGGTAGTCTTCGGGTTCCACCGCCCCCCCCGCCTTGATGCCTATGGCGGCGGCGACGAGGACCCGGCTGGCGGTGGCGATTGCTGCTGTATCCGCGGGCTCGCCTCGTCGGGTAAAATCTGCCTCGATCATCGCCGCGACGCGGGCGGCCACCTCACCTTCGGGTCGGCCGTAGGTGAACGTCTGCGGGAACTGCACGTGCAGGGCGCGCAATTCGTTGAGATGACGCTCGTCGCCGAACCATTCGAGCGCAGTGCCGTAGTAGGCGTAGAGCAGATCGGCGATTTTCGACTCGAGCGACTGGTCGGACTGCTCCGCCGCGACGACCCGAACCATCGCTGCTTCTCGGCATTTATCGAGCATGGCAACAAAGATCGCCTCCTTGCTCGGGAAGTAAACGTAGAGCGTGCGCTTGGCGATGCCGGCGTCTTCTGCAATAACGTTCACCGACGTATGCCTGTAGCCGGAACGGACGAACAGTGCCCGAGCCGACTCGATGATGCGATCCCGTCGGTCCTCAGCCATACCTGCCAAACTACACGGGCGTGACGGGCGGCTCGGCGGGGTGACGGCACCCGTCTCCCCGTGCTGCCCAGGCAGGTAGGTTAGGCGGCTGACTGGGGCTTGGGCGCGACATCGCGCAATGCGTGCGCGCCGTCCGCCGCTACTCCTCGATCCACTTGGTCACCGAGCCGTTCTTCGGCACCGTCCGCCACCAGGGGGGCAACCGCTTCGGAATGGGCACGGGCTCGGACACCGCATTGTGATCGGCTAGGAACTTCTCCCACAGATCGGTGTCGCCCGGCCAGGCCCGACCGCCGGACCCTCCCACGGCGGCGACAAAGCCGTACAACTCGCATCCGTCGGGACCGGCAATCCACGGCCCGAAGGCGTCGCCGTACTCCAGCATGATGTGCGAGCCCGCCCGGGCCACGTTCCCGTGGACGTCGGTGATCTCGCCCGCCAGGATGAAATTGACGTGGTCGCCGGTGTGGCCGTGGTGCGGGGACATCGCGCCCGGATCCCACTTGTTCCAGAACGCGAGGTAGTTGGGCGACATCTCGATCCACTTCTCCCAGATCGAGGCTGTGCGTCCGTCGCTGTACCGGTACCGCACCATTTCTTCAGCTGGCACGTCGTCGAGGTGAACGAGCTTTGGTCCGCCGTACACGTGACACCATCCTGTTCTTCGCTATCGAGTCGAATCGTCAGTCAGTCTGAAAGTGAAACCACATTGGCTGGTCTGGAGCGCGACGTTCGGAGTGTTTGCGTCCTGCACCTTCTCGACGATACGGGCTCGGCGTCGAGGTACTTGGCCGGTAGACGGTCCTCCACACGGTCGGGTGCTCGATGACGGTCGTCGATCGACAGCAACTTCATCCGCGGCTGGAGGGGCACTTGAGAAGGATACCAAGTTGACCCGAGTGGTGCAATTAGTTTACCATGTGGCGTCGACAGCCGTTGATCGAAGGGAAGTCCCGATGACCCCGACGCTCGAACCAAAGGGCAGCTACGAAGGCCTGCCGCTGTACACGTTCGACGATTCCGAGCGAGAGCCGATCCTGACTCACCAAGAGCGTTGGGGTGTACTGGCCGAGCGTCATCCCGCCTTCCGCAGCGACTTTGGACCCGGATTCTGGGTGGTCACCGATGCGCAGGCGATCCAGGCGGCCTATCGGGATCCGGCTACGTTCTCCAGCGCGGCCATCGAGCCGGCCGAGCCGAATCCGCAACATTTTTGGATCCCTGAGATGCTGGATCCCCCGGTGCACAGCGAGTGGCGCCGACTGCTCGGGCCGGAGTTCTCGCCCAACACGGTCGCCGGCTTAACCGACGAGATCCGCGACCTGGCGCGGAGCCTGATCGCCGAGATCGCTCCGCAGGGCGGCGGCGACGTCCTCGACCTGTTTGCTCGCCAGTTGCCGACCCGGGTCTTCCTGCGCAAGATGGGCCTCCCAGCCGAGGACCTCGACCAGTTCCTCGTCTGGGTGGAAGAGCTCTTGCACCTGTCGGTTGAGACGGATCCCGGGCGCGTCCGCCGGATGAAGGCATTCGGTGAGGTGTCGGATTACTTCGACGAGCAGATCGCGTTGCGGCGTTCCGATCCGCGCGACGATCTGCTCAGCCGCGCAATGACGTGGACGGTGGACGGTGAGCCGATCAGCGACCGCGATATGCACGCCTTCTGCTCGTTGATGTTCGTAGCCGGCTTGGACACGGTTCCGATCGCGTTCGGGTACAGCTTCTATCACTTGGCCACCCACCCGGACGACCGCCGGGCGATCGTCGAAAACCCTGCATTGATCAGTACCGCGGTGGAGGAGATACTGCGGGTCTACTCCTTCGCCCAGCCGGCGCGCCTGGCCACTCGCGACGTCGTGCTGGCCAGGTGCCCGATCAAGGCCGGCGAGATGGTGCACCTGCCGCTCGCCGTCATCAACCGGGATCCGATCCGCTTCGAGAACCCGTCTAAGGTCGACTTGAGCCGGGAGACGACTAACCACGTCACCTTCGGTTCCGGGCCCCACCGATGCCTCGGCTCACACCTGGCCCGGCTCGAACTCAACATCGGGCTGGAGGAGTGGCATCAGGCGATTCCCGAGTACCGCCTGGCCGACGGGGAGAACCCGATGCAGTCCGGGACCCTATACGGACCGGTATCCATGCGCCTGAGCTGGTCGCCGGATGCGCAGCCTGATGGTCATCTACGGGGTGACGTGCGAGGTTGAACCAGCCCGAACGGCGCAAATGCAAATTCAGGCCGTGGGCTCAATCGACTCCGGGTGCCGACCGATCACGACCCGGCACGCGGCATCCGGCCCTTGCGCCGAAAATGCGTACGCAGCTCACCGCGTCAACGACGATCAGGAGTATGAGATGCCACGTGTAGACGGCAAGGTCATATTCGTCACCGGAGCCGGGCGCGGTCAGGGCCGCGCCCACGCCGTTCGGCTCGCGCAGGAGGGTGCCGACATCATCTGTTGCGACATCTTGGAGGACATCGCGACCAACCGGTACCCGCTGTCCCGCCGGTCCGACCTGGACGACACGGTTCGCCTGATCGAGTCCTACGGTCGCCGCGTCGTGGCCCGCCAGGGCGACGTGCGCGACCCTGCAGCCATGAAGGCCATCGTCAACGAGGGCGTTGCCGAGCTGGGTCGCCTTGACGGCGTGGTGGCCAACGCCGGTATCTGCCCGCTCGCCGAGCCCGACCCGCAGGCGTTCTTCGACGTGGTGACCGTCAACTTCAACGGCATGGTCCACGCCCTGGACGCGGCGCTGCCCCATATCGTCGACTTCGGGTCGATCGCAGCGATCGCAAGCGTGGCGGCCCTTTTGCAGAGAACAACCGACACCTCGGGGCCCGCTGGAATCGGCTACGCCCTGTCCAAGCGCCTCGTGGCGTCCATGGTCAACGATCTAGCCCTGGTGCTAGCACCGCGCATGATCCGCGTCAACGCGGTGCACCCGACCAACTGCAACACGGACATGCTCAACAGCGACATCATGTACCAGGCGTTCCGGCCGGACCTTCAGAACCCGACTCGAGAGGACGCCCTCGAAGCGTTTCCGACGATGAACGCGATGAGCAACCCGTATGTCGAGCCGGAGGACATCGCCAATATGGTGCTCTTCCTGATGTCGGACGAGTCGCGCTACGTCTCCGGCATGCAGATGCGGGTCGACGCCGGCAGCATCGTGCGACACCGCCCGCAGCAGCCAACGTTCTGAGCCGTTCCCGTAGCAGTTCATAAAGGAGTTTATGAATGACCAGGCCGCTCGAGGGAGTCAAGGTCGTCGAGGTTTCTATGTGGGGATACGTGCCGTCGTGCGGCGCCGTGCTTTCCGACTGGGGCGCAGAGGTCATCAAAGTCGAGCCGCCGTCTGGTGACCCCCTGCGCGGGCTAACCTATACCGGCATCAAGCCTGGGACAAACGGGTTCACGTTTTTGTGGGAGATCTTCAACCGCGGAAAGCGCGGCATCGTCATCGACCTGACCGCGCCCGGGGCTTCCGAGCTGATCTACGAAATGACGGACCAGGCAGACGTGTTCCTCACCAGCCTGCTGCCTGTGGCTCGCCGCAAGCTCAAGATCGACGTCGACGACATCCGGTCGCGCAACCCCCGCATCGTGTACGCAGTGGGAAGTGGCCAGGGTCCACGGGGCGGTGAGTCAGAGAAGGGCGGCTTCGACGCGATCTCATTTTGGGCGCGAAGTGGAGTCTCTTCGGCCGTGACACCCGACGGTCACCCCTACCCACTCAACATGCCGTGTGGGGCATTCGGAGACGGCCTCTCTGGCGCCATTCTTGCCGGGGGCATTGCGGCCGCCCTCACAGGGCGTGCGAACACCGGTGAAGGCTCAGTCGTCGACGGAGCGCTCTTCGCGTCGGGCCTGTGGGGTATGCAGCCCAGCATCGTCGGCGCGGACCTGATCGGTGTAATGGAGTTGCTCCAGCCGAAGCGCGAAGAACTGCCGAACCCACTCGTGTGTACGTACCGCACTCGGGACGGCCGATTCGTCCAGTTGTGCATGCTGCAGAGCCAGCGCTACTGGCCGGAGTTCTGCCGGGCGATCGACCGGCCGGATCTCGTTGCGGACCCGCGCTTCGCAACCCAGGAGGACCGTGCCCGCAACGTTGCCGAGTGCATGACCGCCCTCAGTGACGTCTTTGCCACGCGGGATCTGCAGGATTGGAAGGCCATCCTCGCAACCCAGGATGGCCAGTGGGACGTCGTGCAGCAAGTCGGTGAGATCGCGAACGACGCGCAGGTCATCGCCAACGGCTACCTGCAAGAGGTGGACTACGGTGACGGCCGCAAACTCAAGATGGTGAGCAGCCCGATCCAATTCGACCGCACGACCGCTCCGGCACTGCCAGCGCCAGAGCACGGCGCCGACACCGATTCGGTCCTCCTGGAGATGGGGATGGACATGGACGCGATCATCCAGGCGAAGCTGGCCGGGATCGTTGGCTAGCCAGGTATTCCGCACATCAGGATGTGTGGATCCGGCTAAGATAAATCAACTGAGTTAACCTTTTCGTACGTCGCGGCATGCCGGCAGCTTTGGCAGCATCGAGCCGCCCCAGACAGAGTGATCTTGAGGAAAATCATGAAGGTTGAAGTGAACAGCCAACTATGTTCCGGCCACGCCCGATGCAACGCATTCGCACCGGAAATCTATGCGCTGGACGACGCCGGCTACTGCTCGGTCCGCGTGCTCGAAGTCAGCCCGGACCAGGAGGTGGCGGCCCGCAACGGCGCTAAGGCGTGCCCCGAGGGCGCCATCACCATCTCGGAGTAGCCGGCTGGTGCTATTTCACTTCTCCCCGGGCTGTGAAAGAGCCGGCTGAGCAGTCCCAGGAGTCACGAAGTTTTGGGATGAGCCGGGCCGACCCATGACACCACGGGGCGGGTAGAGCAGCCTGGATGAGGCTCACAGCCCTGATGTCGTCCTGCACTGCATGGCGCCCGCCCTCGGGAGAAACTCCCTGCCCGACGCCGCCGGAGGCTCCTCTGCACCCGACTGAGGCTCCAGAGGTTCTCGGCGCAGTGGGAGATGGCCAACTCAAAGAAGGACATCCGACGTCCCAGGATCGACACCCTGTCCGCTGGGCGACGATCGCAGGGGCGATTTTGACCCGACCTCACCAACCGATGGTGGTGGCCCACCTGACCCCGGTGTCTCCTATGATCGCTTGAAAGGACTGACCCTGAGTTGAGGTGGCACGCCGACCCGCTCGGCCGGCCTCGAGATCAGGAGGCTCGGAGGGATTCCCTGCACGATCTCATAACTGACGGATGGGACCACCCCGTTGTTGTATTTGCCGTCCTCGCTGGCCTTCCATCGATCGATGGCGTCTTGCTCCAGCTCGGCGTCCACCTGTTCGATGAAATAGGTCCCACCCCGACCGGAGTCCACGGCGGCCAGGACGCGTTGGTTGTTGATCTCGTCCGTGATTATGTAGCGCAGGGTGCGAACCTGTCTGATTCCGGAAAGAACGCTTTCCTGCTCCACTCTCCCAATCTCCTCGACCTCGATCTTATATTCGCTCAGAAGTCGCTCCACTTGAGTGGTGTAGTGGTCCGGGGTTAGCCTATTCGGGTCATAAGCGATATACACGAGCCCCAGTTCCTCGTCCGACAGGGAACTCAACTTCTTTTCCAGTTGATCGATCCCTTGGTTATAAGTGCTCGCGATCTTATCGAGAAACTTCTTGTCTGCCTCTTCCTCGCTTATCTCCCGTTTCGCGTCCGCACTTTCGAACTGGGACTTCCCGAACTCATAAGCTTTCCTCAGCGCCTCCTCCGACTTGTTCTCGTCGGCGAGGGCCAAGGCTGCCCGGTAGGCAAGATTTGAGGCATTGGCCGGGAGTTCATTCGCCAGTTCGGATATAGCTCTTCCGATGGGAGGAAAAGCCAGGCCGATGGCCATCTGAAAGATGGTGGTCACAAGATCCGGACTCTTGCGCAAGCTCTTCTTGAGCTCTTCGACCCTCACCCCCGCGATGGCGTGCACGAGAGTCGTATACGACCGATCCATTCGTTCTCCCGTCATACGCTCAAGCACCCCTCGCTCAGAGTTCGTGAGCGATGCCGAACCGCGATACGAGGCCATAGCCAGCTGGAGCCACTGCACCCGCTGATCCTCGTACGTACAAATGTCGATCTCCGAAAGAAGCCGAGGATCGTTCGTCTCCAGAGAGTTGAAGAGTTCCTCTCGCTTCGTCCGCTCGCTATACCAATACTCGTCGTTCCAGCCGAAGTGGGCGCCGAGGGCGCGTCGGGCCCCAGCGATGGCGTATCCCGGGTCGGTTTCCACCAACCACCAGCTGCCGGGCTCACCATCGACGAAATGATGTCGATCCACGATTCCCCTTTGACCAGGTTTTCAGTGAACGAATGCCGCGAGGCGGCATTATTTGCAGGAGCTGTATTTACTGCTGTGCTCGCCGTCTGCACCACCGGCACGGTATCACGGGGACCGAGGTCAGGCCACGGTGTGTGCCCAAAAGGATAGGCGCGCGGCTGGGTTTTGGCCTTGCGATGGTGTGGTGCTGAAAACCTCGCCCCCGACTCCGGCGGTCGAGAGTGTTCATGCCGTCTCCGTGGGTAACGGTTCGGTGTCGGTCGCGCCATCGATATATCCGATGAACGACCTGGCGGCGGCGAGGGACATGACCTCATCTGCCCGGTGAGCGCTGGTTATGGCCGTCTGTCCGCCGGCCAACCGGAATGAAGATCGGAAGACTGGGAGCATCCGCAGCGCCTGTTGCTCCTGATCGGCAAGCAACCGGTAGCTCCATTCAAGGTCCGACTCCAAGGCGGAGCGGCGAGATGTTCCGAGCCGTGGCCAGCTCCATCGCGGAGCAGCGCCCCTAACCTCTGCCACACCCGAGGACTCTGACAGGACCAGACTCTCCGAGGCGGTTGGCAGGGCCCGGAGATGGTCGGCGGCGGCCGACACGGCTGGCGTGGAGATGGGCACATGGGGCAGACAGAGCCGCCTTGACGCGCATCCTGCCCATCTGAGCGGGTGCGGGCTGACTGGCGGCCAGGGCCGGGTCTTCGGCGAGATCATCGATGGCCGCAGGCGGCATCGAGGTCGGCCCTTGCTCGCAGTTGCTGAGGGCCGATCCGATCGGGAGGGGGCTGAGCGGAGCCGGTCATCGAGCGCAGAGAGCACGTGCGTCAATGGTGGGAACAAATCCTAATATGAGTGCGTGCATCCGGGGGGCGATGAAGGTGTTGGGGGTATCGTCGGGCGCGGCCCTGAGCTACTGGCGGTGCGCGAGTTCGTCCGATCTGGCCCGGCTGGGGTGGCTGGTGGTCACGGGCGGCCCGGGAGCCGGGAAGACGACACTCTGGGAGGCTGGCGCGGACTCGGCGCAGGCGCGGCGGATGCCGGTGCTGTCTGCCCGATCTAGCAACGCTGAGACACGCCTGTCGTACGTGACGCTCGCCGACCTGTTGGAGGAGGTGCAGCCGAATTCATGACCTGTGTGCCCGTGCCGCAGCACCTCGCCCTCGAAGTGGCTCTACTGCGGGCCGAGCCGGCAGGCGAACCAGCCGGTCCGCGCCGATCGGCCTTGGTCTGCTGAATCTGTTGCGGGAACTGGCCGCCGAGGAACCATTGGTCGTCGCCATCGACGATCTCCACTGGCTCGATCGGCCTACCGAGCGCTGTCGAGTCGGGGCGAGTTGGGGCCTGCTCGAGGGAGCGGAGTTCATCGGAGCTCGCGAGTCATAGGGGGCCGGTGTGCTGGTGACACCGCGACCGATGAGAACTGGCGGCGAAGTTCGTCCCCACTGGTAACCGCGCCGGCGACAGAAAGGGGAGCTTGGCCATGTCTATCGTTGACAGCGACAGCGCGCTGGGAGGGAGTTCGCGATGACCGGAGTCCGCCTGCTGATCGGTACGCAGAAGGGTGCCTTTACGGCCACTGCGGACGGCAGCCGCCAAGGGTGGGAGTTGTCGGGGCCGCTGTTCGGCGGCTGGGAGGTATACCACATGGCCGGGTCGCCGCCCGAGCCCGACCGGTTGTACGCCTCGCAGTCGACGGCGTGGTTCGGCCAGGTCGTACAGCGATCCGACGACGGCGGCAAGTCGTGGCGGCCGGTGGGTAACTCCTTCTCCTATAGCGGGGAGGTGGGCACCCACCAGTGGTACGACGGCACGCCCCACCCGTGGGAGTTCGCCCGGGTCTGGCACCTGGAGCCGTCGGATCGCGATCCAGACCTCGTATTCGCCGGTGTCGAGGATGCCGCCCTGTTCCAGACGACTGACGGCGGGGAGAACTGGAGCGAACTGACCGGCCTGCGCACCCATCCCACCGGCAGCGGTTGGCAACCCGGTGCCGGAGGCATGGCCGTCCACACCATCCTGGTACACCCCGACCACCCCGAGCGCATCCACGTCGCCATCTCGGCTGCCGGCGTGTTCCGCACCGATGATGGCGGCACCACATGGCGACCATGCAACCGGGGGTTACATTCCGAGGGCATCCCCGACGAAGACGCCGAAGTCGGCCACTGCGTACACCGCATCGCCCGCCACCCGGCTCGGCCTGACGTGCTGTTCATGCAGAAACACTGGGACGTCATGCGCAGCGACGACGGCGGGGAGTACTGGGTCGAGGTGAGCGGGGATCTGCCAACCGACTTTGGCTTCCCGATCGCCTTGCACGCCCACGAGCCCGACACCGTCTATGTGGTGCCCATCACCAGCGACTCGGAGCATTACGTGCCCGATGGCCGGCTCCGGGTCTACCGCAGCCGGACGGGTGGCAACGAATGGGAGCCGCTCACGAAAGGGCTGCCGCAGCACAACTGCTACGTCAATGTGCTCCGCGATGCTATGGCGGTCGACACCCTCGACCCGTGCGGGCTGTACTTCGGCACCAGTGGTGGACAGGTGTACTCGTCGGCCGACGGCGGAGACAGCTGGACCGCCATCGTGCACGACCTGCCCCGGGTGCTCTCGGTGGAGGCCCAGGTCTTGCCGTGATCAGAGTCGTGCTGCCGCACCACCTTCGCAGTTTGGCAGGGGTCACCGGCGAGGTGCGACTCTCAGTGGACGACCCGGTCACCCAGCGGCGTATCCTCGATGCCCTCGAGGCCGGCTACCCCGCCCTCCGGGGCACCGTCCGCAACCCCGAGACGCTGCTCCGGCGGCCATTCGTACGTTTCTTCGCCTGCGAACTGGACCTGTCCCACGCCTCACCCGACGAGCCGCTGCCTCGCGAGGTCGCCGACGGACGGCAGCCATTCCACGTGGTCGGAGCCATGGCCGGCGGCTGATACCTGCGGACCGGCGCTGCCAGAACCCCTCAGAGGCTTGAGATCAGTCCATGGCGCGGATATCGCCCGAGCGGGTCCGTTCGTCATCATCCGTCTAAATCTCGAAAGGTGCTCTGACCAGCCACGATGGATCGTGACTAGGAGGCCCCCTAGACCATGCGCCGCAGTGCTGTGACCAGCACTTTCGCGTGGAGACGAGCGGACTCGAACCGCCGACCCCCTGCGTGCAAAGCAGGTGCTCTAGCCAGCTGAGCTACGTCCCCGGCTACAAACTGCCCGCCTATCGTAGCAGAGGCACTTCCGCCCCCTCCCCTGCTACCGCGAGCCCTACCGTGTCGGGCCAGAAGGGCCCGACACCCCCGATGGCTGTCCGCCCTCCTTTCAGGTGGCCCGACCGGCCACCCACCACATCGCGAACCCGGCCACGGCCAGCGAGAGCACCAGATAGGCCGCTCCCTCGACGATCTGGAAGTGCCAGAACCGCCCGTTCGGCTGATAGCTCGACCATTGCGTCCAGCCATGGCTGACCAGAAAGGCCTGGAAGGCGTCGCCGGTTCGCACCCCGCGATGACTGGCCTGGACCAGGAGACGATCCATACCGGAGGAGCTGAGGTGGTTGCCGGCCGCGTTCTGATACCAATCGCTGATGGTCCAACCATTCTCGGTGATGGCGTTGGATCCCGTCGGAGCAGAAACCGGCGTCTCGATCAGGGGGCGCAGGAAGACAACCGAGGGCCACGCCACGGCAAGCCAGGCGACCACCGTGGCCACCATGGCTGGCACCGTGCGGCGAATGATGACCCCGAGGGCGACGCCAAGACAGAAACCGAAGAGGATGCGGGCGGCAAACACCACCCCGCTGATCTCATACGCCTCGCCGCTCCCGAGTCGCCCCATGATCGGCTCCCACGGCTGGAACCACCACGAGTAGAGGGCGGAGAATCCCAGGCCGAGGGCAACAAGGACCGTGGCGATGATGGCGAGCTTGCACCTCAGCCAGCGCACCCGGTTGCGCCCCTGCGTCCAGGCGAATCTGTACGTGCCTGACTCCAGTTCTCGGGCCACCAGCGGGGCACCGATAAACGCGCCGAGCAGGGCCGGCAGGAACTCCAGGAAGCGAGGTAAGTACATGGCCACGCCCTGGTAGCGCTGCTCGAAGATAGTGAGCGGCACCTGGCAGTTGGGGCCCGTCAGCGAACCGCAGCTGGTGAGCCCCAGGTTCGAAAGGTCGTGATGCATCGACTCGCCGTAGACGACCAGAAAGACAGCAAGCCCGCCAAACAGGCCGGCGGTCGCGAGCAGAGCGACCCGGTGCTGCCGCCATGTGACCCACGGCAACCCACGAAGGGGCGTGCGCCATCGCGGTGGCTCGAGGCGCAGGTCGAGGGCGGTCACGCCGGCACCCGCCGGACCCTGAGGTAGCACGCGGATGCCGGCTCGATACCGAGGTCGACGGCAGTCATGCCGGCACCCGCTCAGCGGTGAGGTAATCGCCGGACTGCGGCCCGCTGAAGGCGGTGGCGTCCGGGGCCCGTAGATACGCCAGGACCAACTCTTCAAGATTGGTCGCCTCCGTCTGCCAATCGGCTGGCAGCTGGGCGGACCCGGACGTCCTCACCAGCAGCCGGCTCTGGCGTCCAGCGGTCATGGCCCAGATGACCGGCAGCGACGAGGCCACCCCGGCGGCCTGTGCCGTCGGCCCGGTGAGAACCTGGTGCGAGGCGAGCAGGGCGTCGACATCACCGTTCACCTGCAGCCGCCCCTGGGAAAGGACGACCAGGTAGTCGCAAATCCTTTCCAGCTCGGCTACCACGTGGGACGAGAAGACCACGGAGATCCCGTCCTCGGCCACCGCCTCCATCAGGGCGCTCATGAATTCGTGGCGAGCCAACGGGTCGAGCCGGGCTACTGGCTCATCCAGGACCAGCAGTTCGGGGTGGCGCGCCAGAGCGACCGCGAGGGCCACCTGAGCTCGTTGTCCGCCGGACAACCGGCCGACCCTGCGGTCCAGCGCTATGCCCGCCGCCTCGATGCGCCGGCGGGCGTCTGCCTCGTCCCAGCGGTCGCTCAGTGGGCCGCCTGCGAACTCGGCGCCGGAAACTCGCCGCCCAGTTTGACCCTGCGACGTGCTCTTTCGCTTGTCGAGTTTCCGGCGTCGATTTCTGGCCGGCCCGCTCAGGCTGCCGACCAGCCTGACCGTCTCCGCGACCCGAAAACCCGGATAAAGAGGTGTGTCCTGGGCGACGAAGGCCACCCGGGACAGGGCCTCGTCCGAGCCAGGAGTGACGTTCCCGAGCACATTGATGGCGCCGGTGCTGGGCGCGGCCAGACCTACGGCGAGGTGCAGCAGGGTGGTCTTGCCCGCCCCGTTGGGACCAACCAGGGCCACCACCCGGCCGGCCGGTATGGCCAACGTGCAATCCCTGAGCGCCCAGGTATGCCCATACCGCTTGCCGAGCCGGTTGGTTTCGATGGCGCTCATGACACTGCCTCCGACGATCCGCCTTCTCGTGATTCGTGCAGCGCCCTGGTGAACAGCGCCCGCATGGCATTGTCGTCGAGGCCCGCTTCCGCTGCGTCGTTGATCCATCGAATCAGCTTGCGGCGCAAGGCCGACCTGTCGGCCAGGGGAATGACGTCGAGCCCGGCTTGGACGAAGGTGCCCTGCCCCGGTTTGCCTGCGACCAGCCCCTTCTGTTCGAGTTCGCGATAGGCCTTCAGGACCGTATTGGGGTTGATGGCCAGCATCGCAACCACGTCCTTTACCCGGGGCAGCCGATCCCCGGGCGCCAGATACCCGAGCCGCAAGGCGTCTTCCACCTGGTGGACCAGCTGAAGATAGGGCGGCACCCCCGAAGACGGGTCGAGGCGGAAGGAAATCGGCGACTCGTCTGTCGGCTTAACTATGGACATAGATAAATAGTGATGCCCCGCGAGGCCGTTGTCAAGAGTCCAGTCCCGGCGCCGGCGGCGGCTCCCTGGCAGGGTCGGACGCCCGAGCCCTGGCACCCGCGGCCGCGGCACCGCCTCTGCCGGGCCAGGCGGCTCGCCTCCGTAGAATCCGGTCATGGGTTGGCCGGGTCGGCGCTGGCGGGATGGGGACAGGACGAACCCCGTCACGTGGAGCCTGACCGCTCTCGACCGGTATCTCTTCGATCTGCGGGGGTACCTGGTGTTCGAGCACGTCCTCGACCCGCACGCGGTTGAACAGCTGCGATCCGTGATCGACGCCCAACATCTCCCGCCGCCTGACGAGAGCATCGAACGGCAGCGGTTCGGCCAGGATGGCAGGCTGTTCTCCTGGGACCGGGCGTTCGCCGACCTGATCGATCATCCCTTGTCCCTGGCTGTCCTCAACGAGTTCATCGGCCCGTACGTGCGGCTTGACCACGCCTACGGGATTGCCATGCGTCCGGGAACCTCGGGACTCGGACTGCACGGGCCAGCCGAGCCGTTTGACGCCGCTCAGTACTACCTCCACCGCCTCGGCGTCTTGCGAAGCGGCCTCCTCAGCCTGGCGTGGTCGTTGTCGGACGGCGCCCCGGGCCAGGGTGGGTTTGGCTGCATTCCCGGCAGCCACCGGGCCTCGGTGCCGTTGCCCCCAGACGCAGAATCCCTGGTGGAGGAGATTCCGCAGTCGCAAGGTTCTCTGCTGGTGTTCACGGAAGCATTGATGCACTGCACCGTCCCGTGGCAGGGGGTCGGGACGCGGCAAACGCTCCTGTACAAATACTCGCCGGGGAGCACGGCGTGGGATCCGTCGCCGGCGGCGCCTCCAGAAGTGGTGGCCGCCATGACCGGCCGGCAGCGGCGCTTCTTCCAACCGCCTTCCGTAGGCGGGCGGGAACCAACCCTGACCTGCTGACCGCCCCGCGCCTTCTCTGCCACCTCCCGGTCCGTCCCGGGCAGCCGCCCAGGGTGCGGGATCGTCCGGAGGCGCGGGGCGCGCCAGGTCCTAGCATCGGGGTGGTGACGGCGTGCTGGGACCCACAGCAGTACCTCCGCTACGAGCACGAACGGGAACGCCCCTTCGCCGAGTTGCTCGCCCGTATCACGCATCCCCAGCCGCGGCAGATTGTCGATCTCGGCTGTGGACCGGGGACGACCACCGCCATGCTGGCGCAGCGTTGGCCCGCGGCCCACATCGTCGGTATCGACAACTCCGCCGAGATGATCGCCCACGCCCAGGCCCAGGCGGTCCCCGACCGGCTCGAGTTCCGGCAGGCTGATCTCCGCGACTGGCAACCGGAAGGCCCGGTCGATCTCCTCCTCTCGACGGCGACCCTGCAGTGGGTGCCGGGCCACGAGTCGCTATTTCCTTTTTTTGCCAAAAGCCTTGCTCCAGGCGGGGTATTCGCCTTCCAGGTCCCCGCCAACTTCGGCGAGCCCAGTCATACCCTCCTCTACGAGCTGGCCCGATCCGACCGTTGGGGTGCCCGGCTGGGACAACTGGTTCGGCCGACTCCTGTGCTGGAGCCGGCTGGCTATCTGGGCGCGCTGCTTGCCCTCGGCCTCCACGCCGACGTGTGGGAGACCACCTATTTCCATATCCTGCACGGGCCCGACGCAGTGCTGGAGTGGGTGCGGGGTACGGCGCTACGGCCTTTCCTCACCGCTCTGGACGCCCCGGACGTGCCGGAGTCCGACATCGCCGACTTCGTGGACGCCTATGCCGCCGTGCTGCGGGCCGCCTATCCACGCGATGCTGAGGGGCGGTCGGTCTTCCCGTTCCGGCGCATCTTCGCCGTAGCCACGGTGCCGTCGTACCCCTCGGCCCAGGACCAGCCCGGGGCTCCTTGAGTCCGGGGCGAGGATCTGCCAGCATCAACTCTGAAGGGATCTTCCAGGGCAGGGGAGACGCGCCAGATGCTGGATGGAGAAGAGCTGGTTGCGGAACAGCACGTCCCGTTGGGCCAACGCCGGACGGTCCGCGTGCGAATTTCGCAGAATGCGGAGGAAGAGTTCTGGCGGGTGCAAGTGAGCGACCCGGGGGCAGCCCGAGGCCGCATCAGCACCACCGTCGGGACCGGTGACAGCTTCTTGATGAAACTGATTCAAGAAGCGGTGAGCGGAGACCAACCGGCCTGGTACCACCTGGCCCAATGGGGCCACACCAGCCTCACCCGTCCGTCCACCGGGTTCCGCGCCGCCGCCATTTGATCCGTTCCGGGGGCACGAAGGGCTGGCTAGCATTCGGCTCGCTGTGATGCCTCCTTCCGGCACCCACCAGAAACGGACCTGATGCCCACCACCAGCCCCGACGTCATCGTCCACCAGGCCGCCGACCTCGCTCAGGATGGCGACCAGGAGGCGGCCGCGGCAAAACTCGTCGCCATGGTCGGCTCTGACCGTCCGGCCCTCGAGGCGGCCCGGGACCAGGTGGCCGTCCACCTGCACCGCCGTGTCGACGACTTCGCCGCCACCGCGACGCTCCAGCTGCTCAACCGGGCGCTGGCTGAAGTGCCGGTGGTCGACCCGCTGGATTGGCGGGTGCGGTGGGCGAAGCACCGCAAGCCCTGACCAGGACCGCGTGAGCACGTTATCACCGCTTATGGTGTAGTTTCGTTCTGATTTCTGGGCGCGTTCTGGATTCTTGGCGTGTTTATGTACCTGTGGTGTCGTCCTTGTCGCCAAGAATCCCGATGTCACCAAAAAAAAGTGGTGGCCCCTGCGTTTGAGCGCCCTGGCCGCGACCCTCACCCGCCGCCCTCCCCTGTGCCGGGTCGCCGCCCAACCGTCCCCAACGGGCCGCCGCCGCCCGCGGCCGGCCCCGCCCTGACTCGCCGCCCGACGGGCCCCAACGGACCGCCGCCGCTCGCGGCCACCCCCGCCCTGACTCGCCACGAACGCCGAAGCGTGCCCCTCAGCCCTCGAGATCCCCACCCTGGAACGCGGTCACGGTGATCCCGGCCGGGGCCAGATCCCGAAGGAACGATCCCGGGGCATCGACCAGAGCCGCCAGCCCGCCGGCGCCAGGCCGGGCCAGCCGACCGGCCCCGGCCCACAGGGCCGCCCGGGTCGCCACCGCCCCGGCGGCCACCGATGGCGGGGCGGACACGCCCAGGATCCTGGTCTCGGCCCGGTCGTCGAGCCAGCCCCGGACTTCGACCCGCACCGCCCCCGCCAGGCCCTCGGGGTGGGGGGGACGCAGCATCGGTAACCAGGAGGTAAGCCGGTCGCGGCGGGTGGCCGCCAGCCGGGCGGTCATCCTCCGGGAGGCGGGAAAGACCGGCGCCAGCAGCAGGGGGTCAGCAAGGCCGGCCCGGTAGCAGTCGGCTCCGCCCACGGGCTCGGGGAACCACACCAGTTCCCGGCCCGAGCCGCCGCGGCGGCGGCGCCACTCGCCCTCTTCCCAGTCGACGGCGGTGGCGGTCAGGGCGGCGTGGTGGCGCCGGGCGCAAGCCGGTCCGCCCGTGCCGACGCTGGCCACGTGGACCTCCTCGACCCGGTCCAGGTGGGTCCGCAGGTAGCCGGCGAGCAGGCAACTCAAGCCGGGCGCCATGGCCGCCCCGACCACAATGCTGCGGGCCTGGCTCCGGGCCAGGGCGTCCAGGGCCAGAAGGGCCCGCACGTCGGAAGGGTCGTCGGCGACGCTCACCACGTGGCTGCCGGCGGTCAGGGCCGCTTCCGCGGCCCGCCGGACGCCGGCGGACCCGGCCAGGATGGTGACGTCGGCGGGAGGCAGATCGTCCGGACCGCCTTTGCGGACCTCAACCTGGGGGCCCAGTTCCGCCACCACCGGGGCCGCCCGGCGGAGATTGCGGACCACGATCACCAGCGAATCGACGTCGTCGGCCTCGGCCAACCCGAGTGCGACCCGGCTCCCGACGGACCCGAGCCCGGCCAGGACGGCGCGCACTCAGTTCCCGGGTGAGAGCGCGGTCAACCGGCCGGACAGACTGAAGGAGATCCCGGTGGCGCGGTTGAACTGTCCGGCCCGGCGTGTGGCTACGTTTCGGGTGAGCAGCATCCGCGGCCTCCTTCTGGTTCGCGACGCTTGGACGAGGCGGGCCCTCAGTCCAGTTCGTCGGGTGGCAGCTCCCGCCAGCCACCCCGCTGGGGCGGCACCCCGCCACTGCCGCGCAGCCGCACGATGGCCGCCACCACGACGGCGAAAAACAGCGCAACCAACGCCCGGCGCACGGCCTTCATCGACAGGATGTTAGGCGCGGCAGCGCCGGGCGAGGAGGGTGACCGGCGGCCGCCACCGGGACCGCCCGCACCACCGGGGACTGCCAGGCCCGACCCCGGTCAACCCCCGCCGGGTTGAAGCTGATAGGTGACCGCCGGAGTGCCGGTCGGAGACGTCCCCGTCCAGGCGACGGTGAGCCGGCTGAACTGCGGGCCGACCGATCCGATGGCCACGTCCGCCAGGGTCAGGGTGGCGAGTCCGGTGGCCGGCTGGCCCTTGACCTGGAGGTGCACCGTCCCGGTTCCGGATGCGGTGGTGCTGCCCCACGACCGCCAGGAGACACCGGTCGCCAGGACGGCGCTGTCTCCCGATCCGCACACGATGAGCAGGGTGGCTGGCTCGTAGGCACCCCCACCGCAGTTGGGCACGGTGGGGACCTGGCCCGGCACCGTGGTGGCCGGGACCGAGGACGGCGGGACTGACGACGCCGCCGGGGTCCTGGTCGCGGTCACGGCGGGGGCGGTGGTGGCCGAAGCGGGCGCCACGGTGGTACCCGTGACGTTGGTAGCCGTGGCGACCCCGGATCGCCCCGATCCGCCGCACCCGGCCAGGGCCGCCACCGCACAGCACGCGGCCGCGGCCACGCCCACCGCCCTGGCCACGACTCGAGGCCGACCGGGCGACCGCCCGGCGCGGTCCCTCATGACGCCCAGGTTCGGGCCGCCCGGCTGACGGCGGCGCCCACGCCGACCACCAGTACCGCCACCGCCAGGGCGGCTGCGGCTCCGGCCAGCGGCCCCTGGATGGTCAGGTAGGCCAGCACCGCCAGCGCGGCCAGCGCCACCCCGGCCTGCACGGCGATGACCGCGGCCCGCACGGACGGGCCGGCCTGATCGAAACGGCGATGCAGGGCCCGCAGCCGGACAGGCGAGTCGGCCTTGGCGGTGAGGAGCACCGCCAGCCCGCGCCCCACGCCGAACAGCACACCCAGAGCCGCCGCCGTCACGGGGTCGGCGCTCAGAGCGCCCAGCACCACGACCAGGAAGACGGCTGCGGTCATGATGTAGGTAGCCAGACCCACCCCGATCTGCCACCCGAAGCCGACCCCATACACCCAGTTCCGGTAACGGACCAGCCACTGATCGTCGACCTGGCGGCGCCAGATGGGAATGAGGTCCCCGAACACGCCAGCGTCGACCGCCGCCGTCACCGCGGCCGCCACTGCCACCGCGCCCGCGGCCCACCCTGGATGTCCGGCCATCCCGCTGGCCGCCACGGCCGCGGCCAGGCCGGCCGCGAACGCCCCGAGCGTGGCTCCCCCGAGCAGGGCGCCGGCCACGAACCAGGTGGCGGTGGCGCCATAACGGTGGCCCCGGCTGCGCTCACCGAACGGTGTGATGGTTGACAGCATCGACAGCCCGCATGGCGACCACGTCGAACGAACGGCGGCGGCCACGGCCACGACGACGCCAGCCGTCGGGATCAAGATGTGCACGGGTGGCCTCCCTCTTGACGGTGCCAGCGGCGCCGACCGCTCATCTTCGCGCCGCCGGAACCGGATTGGTCCAGATCAGATAGGCCAGACCGGCAAGCACCGCTATCAGCAGCACCAGCGGAGCGCCGTGCCAGGGCTCGTGGACCAAGAGGTGGCCGAGCCGGTGAAACCCGTCGCCCACCCCCCACGCCGCTGCCCACCAGACCGCGGACACCGCCGCCCCGACGTTGAGGACGGCGTGGAGGACGGTGGGAGGGGTGTCGGGCCGGCCGAAGCAGCCGCACGACGACAGCGCCCACCCCTGGTTCCAGGCGAGCACCACGAATACGGCGAAGCCGGTGTAGGCCGCCGCGACCAGTCCACCGGTCAGCGCGCCCGGGGCCAGCACCGCGGCCACCGCCAGCACCACCTCCCCGGCCGCTCCGACCCTGACTGCAACTGGAACCACCCGGCCGGGTAGCCCGGCCTGGCGCAAGGCGTTGACGGTCTCGGCCGGCCGGACCGTCTTCGCCGCACCCGCTGCCGCCAGCACGACGGTCGCCGCCAGGTAGGGCGCGGCGATGGCGGGCAGGCTCACGGCTGCTGGGACTCGGCCACGCGGAGCGAGCCGAGGATCTCGTTGGCGCGCGCCGTGAGCGCGACCCGGTTCGTGAACCCACCGATCACTGAGTACAGGCAGAAGGCCCGGCCCGACACGGTGAAAAACCGCTGCACACCGGCCTGACCCCGGATCGTCCGCTGCAGCTGGCGGGGCCGGTAGGCGTCGGGGGTGAGGCCCGGCACGCCCCGCAACCCCGTGAACAGGGGGCTGCGGGCTGCCTGAGGTCCGAACTCCAGGAGCGCCACGAACAGGTCGTGAGCGCCCAGCCGCTCAACCAGACCGCCCCCGTAGTCACCCCGGTCGGCTGGCATCGGGATCGTGGAGGCGTGCAGGATGGGGTACGTCTCCTCGCCCACCGAGGGCGTCCGGCGGTAGATGGTGGCCTCCCAACCCAGCGGTGGGGTGACCGTCAACCCCAGGGCCGCGATGGACGAACGGGCCAGGGTCACGTTCCGGCCCTCCCGGCCCCTCCGGTGTCGACTGGCGCCGGGTATAGCCGGGGATCACCGGGGGCAATCCCGGCATCCTCCAGGGCCCGGTCCACAGCCAGGTCACGGGCCCGATCGGCCCGCGACCGCGCCCGTCCGGCGGGAGCAGGCGGGGGCGGGGCCGTGGTGCCGTCCGCGACCGCGTTGGCGACCAGGGCGCGGACCTCTTCCCAGGTCGCGGCCACCCCTTCGCCGACGACCCGGCTGGCCGGCCCGGAGAGATACACGAAGTACGGCGCGTACGGGACGTCGTAGTGCTCCCACGCCTGGCTGGACATGACCACCGGGACCGCGTCCCGACCCCGGCCGGCCAGGTTGGCGATGATGCCCGGGGACTCGGCTTCGGGTCCCCGGGTGGTCACCACCAGCCTGGCCCCACCGGGCACGTCGGGGGGGCCGCTTCGAAACGCATCCCAGAACGCCCGGCAGGTCTGGCAACCCGAGGTCAGGAAGGCGACCAGGGTGTCATGCCGGACGCCGCTGACCGCCACGCTGATGGCGTTGCCGTCGGGTGTGGTCCCGGCCAGATCGATCACGTCGCCGGCGTCGGGACGCGCCGGGGTCGGGCGGGCACCGAGAGTCACCGGAGTCGGCGTCGACTCGGTCCCGTCGGGACCGAGGTTGGCGCCCAGCTGGTGCAGGGTCCGGATGACCTCGGCATTGGCGCGGAGCAGCCCGGCAACCAGGACCCCGAGCAGGGCCACCGCCACCGTGAGACCGACAATCAAGGCCGTCATCGGGACGACCTGCCGGCCTCGCATTCGGTCGTGGTCAGCGGCAACCTCATCTTTCATTGATAGCGCATCGGTGTGACGGCCTGGGAGCCGCCTTCCCCGGCGACCGGGTTAGAGTCTGCTCGTTCCGTGCATGCTGGGGGGTCAGGCCGTGCCGTTCGCAGACGTCAACGACCAGCACATCTTCTTCGAGGACAGCGGCGGCCCCGCTGCCCCGGTGATCTTCAGTCATGGCTTCCTGATGGACCATGAAATGTTCGCTCCACAGGTGGAAGCGCTCTCGGACGAGTTCCGTTGCATCACCTGGGATGAGCGCGGCTTCGGGCAGACGCCGGCCGGCGGCCCGTTCACCTACTACGACTCGGCGGCCGATTGTCTCGCCCTCCTCGAGTACCTCGGGATCGAACGGGCGGTGCTGGCCGGGATGTCTCAGGGCGGTTTCCTGTCGCTGCGGGCCGCTCTCACCGTTCCGGGCCGCGTCAAGGCGCTGGTGCTCATCGACACCCAGGCCGGGACGGAGGACCCCGCGGCCCGCGCCGGGTACGACGCCATGCGGGACGAGTGGCTGGCCCACGGGCCGGCCCGGGTCCAGGAGGCGGTTGCCAGGATCATTCTCGGAGGCGGGTGCGATGCGACGCCCTGGTTTGCCAAGTGGTCCGTGCTGCCGACCGACGGGTTTACCCATGCCTACGACTGCCTGGTGAATCGCGACGACATCTCCGGCCGCCTCGGTGACATCACCTGTCCCGCCATCGTGTTCCATGGCGACCAGGATGAGGCCATCCCCATGTCGGCGGCCGAGGCCGTGTGCCGGGGGCTCGATCATTGCTGGCCACTGGTCGTCGTCAACGGGGCTGCCCACGCCGCCAACCTCAGCCATCCCGATCAGGTCAATCCGCCCCTGCGGGAGTTCCTCCGCAAGTACGCCTGATTCCCCGGGCTCCCGGCTGAACGGACGGACCGCCCGCCGCCACCCGCCCCGCCGTTCCCCGGCCAGAGCCGCCCGGTCAGAGCCGCTCGAGGCGCCAGCGCCGCGACGGGCCGGTGAGGGCCCCGTCGGTCACCGCGGTGACGGTCTGCAGCTGCCCGCCGGCGGACACGGCGACGGTGGCCACCTCGGATCCCGCAGGCAGCTCGTCGGGCATCGGGTTCCGCGTGGCACGCACTGTCACGCTCACCGGGGTGGGACCGAGGTGGAGGACGGTCACGGCCCGGGTGGTGGTCACCGCCACGGACGAACCCCAGGGGTCGGTGACGTGGGCGACGACGGTGCCAGCAGGCAGCGCGGTGACGGAGTGCAGCCCGGCCGCCACCGGCCGGATCAGCAGCTCGCCGGCGCGAAGGGCCGCCGGGATCAAGGGCGTCGCCCGTTCCCCGAGGACCACGCCGAGCACCTCGACCTCACGTCCATCGGCGGGCGCGTCCGCCGCGAACATGAAGCAGCCGCCAGCCGCGCCGGTGGCACCGGTCTTGATCCCCACGATGCCGTCCTGGCCGAGGAGGCTGTTGTAGTTGAACAGCTCCGGGCTGTTCGGGAGCGTCAGTTGCGGTTGGCGGACGATCGACATCAGCAGCGGGTTGGCGACAACCGTCTCCGCCAGCCGGAGCTGGTCGGCGGCGGTGCTCACCGTGCTGGGGGCGATGCCTGACGGGTCGGTGTACCGGGTCGAGCGCATGCCGAGGGCGGCGGCAACGGCGTTCATCCTGGCCACAAAAGCCGCCTGGCTTCCGGCGTCCCACCGGGCCACAACCGGGGCCAGGTTGTCGGCCGATGGGATGAGCAGGCCATCGAGGAGCTGCGATTCGTTGAGCGACTCCCCTGTCGCGACCGGGGCCACCGAATCGCCCGCAGCCTGATCGGCCTGGTAGGCGGCCTGGTCCGCGGCGGAGATGGTGACGGCAGGACCGGACTGGCCCACCCGGAGGGGGTGGTCCCGAAGCACCACCAGGGCGGCCATCACCTTGGCCAGGCTGGCAATAGGAACCGGCGACGTCGGTCCCGCCGACCCGACCGCACCGACGCCTGCCACCGCCACCGCAGACTCGGCGGACGCCGGCCAGGGGACCCTGGCGGGCACGGACCCGCTGACCGTGGCCGTGGCCGGGACGGCGCTGTGCAGCACGGGCCGGGGAACCGAACGGCGCAGCTGGACGCCGACAAACACGGCCGCGGCCACCGCCACCAGGGCCGCGGCCAGGACCACCAGCAGAACAGTTCTGAGGATACGCGGCCGCCGCCGCGAGCGGTGGAGGCCCCGCCGGCTGCGGGCCCGGCCGGGCCGCATGGCGCCTCGACGGGCCCGCCGGCGGCGTCGGTCTCGTCCGAACACCGGTACCGCCCCACTGCTCGGTCCAGCCCCACGCCGGGTCCGGGCCTGGGCTCGCCCCAGGGCCGACAGACCGGATGCCGTCTTGCTGTACGGGGCCAGGTCGCCGGGCTCGGCCCGATGCAGCCCGGCCCGCGGGCCGGTTCCGAGGTGGATCACCGATCCGGCGGCCCCCTCAGCGCCCTGCGGGGCGCCTTCAGGGTGTTGCTCGTCACCCGACTTACCGGCGGCCCCGGCACGGTCGTTCGCTGCCCGGGGGCCGTTGTCACCGTCAGCTGCCATCTCGGTGTCCGCCACCACGCCATCCCGCCCTTCCGGGCCTGCTTCGGGCACCGCTCAGTGGGCCCAGACAGCCGGCTCCGCCCACCCGGCATCGGTTGGGGCTGCCCACACGGGCGCAACGGCGCTCGTCCGTTCGAGCCAGTCCAAAGGTCCTCTCTCCAACCTGTCGACACTCCAACCTGTCGACATCGAGGGTCAGGTGCCACATTCGCAGGACGCCCCGAGCATACGCGGTCGCCCTCCACCCGACGCGGACCGGTCCGGCGGACCGGGTCGCAAGAACGGTCAGGCGGTGGCCGCCACCAGGGCCCGGAACAGGGCCAGATCGGCGTCGACCTCGGGGTGCCACTGCACGCCGACGACGAACCGGGCCGGGTCCTCGACCGCTTCCACGGTGCCGTCGTCGGCCCGAGCGGACACCACGAGACTGCGACCCAGCCGGTCGATGGCCTGGTGATGGTGGGTGGGGACACTCCGCCGCTCCGGCCCGTCGGCGCCCACCGCCGCCGCCAGCCGGCTGCCCCCGGAGACCACCACATCATGGCGGCCGTACTCACCCCGGCCTCCGGAATGCTCCTCGTGGCCCACCACGTCAGGGAGGTGGCTGTGGAGGGACCCGCCGCGAACGACGTTCAGCACCTGGGCGCCGCGGCAGATGGCCAGGATCGGCAACTCCCGCTCGTCGGCGGCTGCGATCAGCGCGGTCTCCGTTTCGTCGCGGACGGCGTTGACCCCGTAGATGCGCGGGTGGGCGGCCCCGCCGTAGGTCGATGGGGACAGGTCGCCACCCCCGCAGAGAACGAGGGCGTCGAGGCGGGCCACGATCTCGCCGGCGACCGCACCCACCGGCGGGACCAGCACCGGGAGGGCGCCCGCGTCCGAGAGCCGCCGTACGTACGACTCTGGCAGCAGCACCGCCGGGCGCGCCCACGGTCCCCACCTGGCGTCGGCCACACCCGCAGCCACCCCTACCACTGGACCCATCAGCCCCGGCCCGCCTCGCCGTGCGGAGGGCGCCACGAGACCGAGGCCGAGGAGAGATCGGAGATGGTCGGGTGGCCGATCAGCGCCATGGTCCGCCGCATTCCGTCGGCCAAATGCTCGAGGACGTGATCGACACCCCGCTCGCCGGCTGCCCCCAGTCCGTAAAGGTAGGCCCGTCCGATCATGCCCACTGTGGCCCCTAACGCCATCGCCTTGACGATGTCGCCTCCCCGCCGGATCCCGCCGTCGCAGATGATTTCAACCCGACCGCCGACGGCAGCCGCGACCGGCGCCACCAACTCCAGCGGCGCGGGCGAGCCGTCGACCTGCCGGCCGCCGTGGTTGGAGAGGGCAATGGCGTCCAGCCCCAGGTCGGCGGCCACGACCGCGTCGTCGACCGACTGGATCCCCTTGACAACGATGGGTTTGGACCAGTGCGAGCGAAACCACTCGAGATCGGGCCAGGACACGGTGGGGTCAAACTGGGCGGAGATGTAGTCGGCGAGATGGACCGCGTCGGTGACCTCAGCCGCCGACCTGCCCGCCACGTTGGCAAATTCGATCGGGTCCGAACGGACGAAGCGCCAGGTCCAGGCGGGATGCCGGACCCCGTCGAGCAGCGTCTCCAGCCCCAACTGGGGCGGGAGGGTGAATCCGTGGCGCACGTCACGCTCCCTCCGTCCCAGCACAGGCGTATCCACCGTCAGCACGATGGCTTCGTAACCGGCGCGGTCGGCGCGCTCGAGCATCTCCCGGACCAGGCCGCGGTCGCGCCAGACGTAAACCTGAAACCATTTAGGACCGTCGCTGGCCGCAGCCACTTCCTCGATAGAACGGGTGGAAAGCGTGGAAAGCGTGTAGGGGAGGCCGTGGCGAGCCGCCGAACGGGCCACCGCCAGCTCACCCTCGGGCGCCACGATACGGGTGAAGCCCGTCGGCCCCAGTACCAGAGGGAGGGGGAGGGTTCGACCCAGGAGGCGACGAGTCGTGTCGACGGCACCGACATCACGAAGGACACGGGGTCGAAACTCGAGCCGCTGAAAGGCCTCAACGTTGCGCCGCAACGTCAACTCATCTTCAGCGCCGCCATCGACGTAGTCAAATACCCCCCGCGGGAGGCTGCGCTCCGCCAGCCGGCGCAGGTCCCCCATATCGACCGCCGCCCGGAGCCGGCGGGTGGTGGGGTTGAGCTCCAACCTCCGAAAGCGGAGAGCCGACCGGAGCGTCTGGAGCGCAGTCACAAGATCGAGGTGGGGTGATCCGCCCAGTATTTCTGGCGCAGCCGGCGCTTGTAGAGCTTGCCGTTCGGATCGCGCGGCATCTCTTCGACAAAGTCGACCGTGCGGGGACATTTGTACCGGGCCAGGCGGGCCCGGCAATACTCGATCAGGTCGTCGGCCATCGTGGCGCTGGCCCCCTCCTGATCGCCCAACTGGACCACCGCCTTGACCTCTTCGCCGTATTCCGCGTTGGGAACACCGATCACGGCCACATCCAGAACCGCCGGGTGGGTGGCGAGCACGTTCTCGGTTTCCTGAGGGTAGATGTTGACGCCCCCCGAGACGATCATATGCGAGTGGCGGTCGGTCAAATACAGGTACCCGTCACCGTCGAGATATCCGATGTCACCCAGGGTGCGCCAGCCGTGGGGTCCGACAATGGATGCGGTTTTGTCGGGGTCGTTGTGGTACTCGAAGGCGCGACCGCCATCAAAGTAGATCGGCCCGGGAACGCCCGCGGGAAGCTCCTCCCCGTCCGGGCCGACGATGTGGACGGTGATCCCGGGATTGGGCTTTCCGACCGAGCCCTTATGCGCCTGCCATTCCTGCGAGGTGAGGGCCGTACCCCCGATGTCCTCCGTGCCGGAGTAGTACTCGTAGACAATGGGGCCCCACCAATCGATGAGGCGTTCTTTTACCTCTACAGGACAAGGGGCCGCGGCATGAATGGCGGTCTTCAAACTGGAAAGGTCATACCGTTCGCGCTGAACGGTGGGCAATGCCAGCAGGCGGATGAACATGGTCGGCACAAACTGAGCATGGGTGACGCGGTGGCGTTCAATCAGGCTCAGGCAGAGTTCCGGGTCGAATCGTTCCATGACCACCGCGGTAGCACCGATGCGATGCGACGACATGGCCGCCGCGAGCGGGGCGGCGTGGTAGAGCGGGGCGGGCACCAGATACACGTCCCGGGCGGAGATTTCGTAGCGATCGCGTGACGTCGCCGCCATGATGACTGGTCGTGACTCCGGGTCGCCAACCGGCGTCGCTGGCAACGGTTTGTAGACGCCTTTCGGCCGGCCCGTGGTTCCCGAGGAGTACAGCATCTCGGTCCCTTCGGCCTCTTCCTGGGCTGGAGTAACGGCGGAGGTCGAGACCCAGTCCTCGAAGCGACGCCATCCCGGCAGCGCCGCGTCGATCACCAGCCTGGTCGGCACCCGGACCAGGTCCAGGCCGGCTACGACGTCGGACATCGCCCCGGTGGTGAACAGGGCCCGGGCCCCGCAATCGTCAAGGATGTACTGGACCTCGCCGGACAGCAGATGGTGATTGATGACGGTGTAGCGAAGACCCAGCCGCTGCGCCCCCCAGGTAATCTCGAGCAACTCCGGGCGATTCTCCATGAGGACGGCGACGCTGTCCCCCAGGCGGGCTCCCTCTCGGTACAGGCCGTTGGCAACCCGGTTGGCGTGTTCCTCCAGCTCCCGAAAAGTCGTCACCCGACCGCTCGCACCCATGATGATCGCGGCGGCGTCGGGCCGGGTCACAGCGTGATAACGGGGAAACATGGTGGCTGCGAATCCGCTGCTCTTTTCACTGAATGCTGACATGAGCTCCTCGCCTGGGTATTGCCAACACCGTAGGCGACCCGCGCCTGGTGCCGCCCAAACGCGCTATACCAACGGCAGTGAACGACGAGGACACCGAGGTGTTCGCCCGTGGGGTCCTGCCCCGGCAATGACGACCTCGCCCGTGACCATGACGAAATGGCTGAAGGCGCTGGTCGATAGCCATGCCGCCGCCCCGGCACTGGTCGAGCCCGGCGGGCTCACCGTGTCGTATGCGGAGCTGGAGAAGCGAGCGGCCCGCCTGGCGGGCGGGCTCGGTGCTCTGGGCGTGAGACGAGGCGACCGGCTAGCGTCGTTCGTCCCGAACGGGGTGCTCCCGGTCGAGCTGCTGATGGCGACGGCCCGGCTCGGTGCCGTGTTTATCGGAGTCAACACCCGGTACCGCTCAGAGGACTTGCGCCACCTGCTGCGCCGGGCCCGGCCCGCAGTGCTGGTCGGGGCCGCGGCTTTCCTGGGGATCGATTTCGCCGCCATCGTGGGCGAGGCTCTGGCCGGGCTGGAGGGAGTCCCACCCCGGGTCATGTGGCCGGTAGACCTTGAATCTCTCCGGGGGGCCGAGCCGGTTGGCGACGACCGGGCCACCCCCGACGACCTGCTGGTCGCGTTCACCACCTCGGGCACCACCGGCCAGCCCAAACTGGCGGCGCACGACCATGCCACCACCATTCGCCACCTCAACGCCGCCGGACGCTCGCTGGAGGCCCAGCCGGGCTGCACCGGGCTTCTCGAGCTGCCATTCTGCGGCACCTTTGGCTTTGTGTCGCTGTTGGCCGTGCTCTCCGGAGGCGGCCGGGTCATCGTGCCGCCCCGTTTCGAGCCCGCCGACGCCGCGGCCCTGATCGAATCGTACCGCGTAACCCATTTCAACGCCTCGGACGACATGATTCTGGCGGTGGCCGCAGCGGGTCGTGACGTTTCGTCGTGGCGGCAGGGTGTGCACGCTGAATTCACCGGGCGGGGTCTTGAAGCCGTCCGCGTCGCCGAGCGGTTCGGAGCCCGGATCACCGGCGTGTACGGGTCGTCCGAAACCTTTGCCCTCCTGGCTCGCCGTTCATCCGCCGATCCCGTGGCGGGGCGCGCCCGCAATGGTGGCATACCGGTCGATCCCGCCACCGGAGTCCGGGTCGTCGACGGCGAGTTGCAGTTGCGGGGACCGAGCGTCCTCAGCGCCTATCTGGACGGGGACGGCGTCACCTCCCCGTCGCTACTGGAAGGCGGCTGGTTTGCCACCGGCGACCTGGCCGTAGCCGAAGCCGACGGGGGCTTCGCCTATATCGCTCGTCGTGGCGATGCCCTGCGCCTGGCCGGCTTTCTCACCGATCCGGCCGAGATCGAACAACACCTTCTCAGCCATCCGGCCGTCTCCGGGGCCCAGGTGGTGGGGGCATCGCACCCGGGGACTGGAAGCGAGGTCGCCATCGCGTTTGTCACCACCGTCGCACCGGTAAGCGAAGCCGTTCTCGTCAGCCACTGCTGGCAGCACCTGGCGAATTACAAAGTGCCCGCCCGAATCATTGCGCTGGAGTCCTTCCCGACCGTCGACGGTGCGAACGGAGTGAAGATTCGCAAGGCGGAGTTGCGTCAAGCGGCCAGCCAGGTCAGCTTCTGAAGCGAATGCGACGGACCCGACTGGGGCTACTGGTTGCCGGGCGCGGCCACCTCGAACTCCTGTGCGGTCCGCTCCAGCTCGGCCGCCCGCTGACGCAAAAGGGCTTCCGAATAGCCGAGTTGTTCGGGCGTGGGTGGCGGCGGTCCGATGCGTAGGGATCGGTCGGTGTCCAGGGCAGCCTGCAGGGCCTGAACCGCCTGGTTGGCTCGATTCGTGATGGCTTTGGCGCCCTCTTCCGGCGCGGACTGGGCCAGGCTGTTGAGTCCGAGGCGCAAATGTGTCACCCGGCTGTTGAGGTCTCCCCATACCTGCGCCGCCGCGCCGGGATCCCGCAGCAGCGGAACGCCTCTCTCCAGTGCCGACGCCAGCGCGCTGGCTTCAGCGGCGACCAATCGAGCCTGCGTCCACCATTGAGCCCGCCGGCGACGCCGCACAATGAGCGCCACCAGAAGGCCGATCAAGGCCACCGCCAGCACCACGATGATGGCGGTGACGATGGCAGCCGTATTGCTCGAGCTGCCCTTGCTGCCCGGGGCGACAGTCGTAGAGGTGGTGCTTGTCGACGACGTCGTCGTCGACGAAGGCGCGGTTGTCGAGGCCGGTACCGTCGTCGTGACCACCGAAGTCGGCGGAGGGGGCGCCGTGGTCGCGGTGGACGGCGGTTCGGTGGTGGTGGTTACCGGCTCCGTGGAGCTGGATGTGGTTGTTGCCTGGGCCGCCGCGGGGGCAGCAATACGCAGACCCGGCGAAGCCAGCAGACCGGACAGGACCAGTAGGCCGAAAAGGGCCACCAGACCCGACAGGGCAGTGACAATGGCCACCGCCGATGCCCTGCGGGTCAGGGTCCGTCGCTCCGAGGGCACAGTCGCCATCGGGGCTTAGCCGTTGCCGCCGAATCCCGGAATCTGTAGAAAGCTGACGCGGCTCGCGACTCAGGCCGCCAGCCGCTCCAGCTGGCGGAACCGCTCCATATACCGCTCGACGAGGGAGGCTGGCAGCCGGCCGCGCTCTCCGACTTCGATCCCCTGGCGGCGAGCCCAGGCCCGAACGGCCTCGGGACGAGCCAGATATTGGTCAACGATGTCGGCTGGCAACCGGCCCCGCTCGCTCACGGCAATACCGTGCTTGCTCGCCCATTTCCGAATGGTGGCGGGCTGCGCGAGGTACAACTCAATCACAGCTTCAGGGATCCGACCCCGGTCGCTAATCCCGATGCCGCGCTCGCGCGCCCAGGCGCGCACGTCCGCCGGCGTCCACTGATCTTCGCTCACGAGGCCATTGTCATTTCGCATATGCGACCAGGATACCAATATTACCGCGACAAGCGGCAGCATTACATCTAATTCACAATTTGGCGTGATCGCGAGCGGCCCGGGTTGCAAGAGCCTATCGGTGTTAGGGCGGCGGAGTGGGCCGAAATTTCCATTTCAAGTTTGATCGTGTCGTCAGCCCTGGGGCCGAAGCTACGCATACACGACGAATGCCCGTGATTCCGTGGGGCTTCGGCCGCCGCCTATCCATCGTCAGCACGGGCCTGATACCCCAAAGAACTCTTTCCGCCTAGCCAAACGGCCACAGCAGCCGCCGCAGCGCACCTCCCACACCCGAATTCGCCTTGGCTTTCGTCGTAGCTGTCGTCAGCTGGCCTTGCAGCGTGCCGACCGTCCCTGTCAGGACGGTAATATGACTATTTGCTTTTGCCAGATCGGCGTTGGCCTTCTGGGTGAGGGCGATCTGGGCCACGTCTCGGCGGTGCCATTCAGCAGCCAGGCGGGCATTGTGGACCGAGACGTAGGCCAGGACCGATACCACACCGACGACGGCAACCACGAGTGCGGTGGCCAGCCGTCGTCGCCATCCCCTGAATCTCAAGGGGTTGTACATGATCACCTGAAGCGGATCTGTATCGCTATCGCTTCCCCGCCGACCGCTGCCTCTCTCCGCCGCCCAGCCCGACGGCTGCAGCCACGACTCCCGTATAAAGGCGATCGGACGGTCGTCCGAGGTCGCCTCGGCCGGTGGCTCCGCCGGGACGCCGAGTTCCGTGGTCGGGTCGATCGAACGTCCGCTCGAAGGTGTCGCGTCGTCCGGGACATTGCCCTGGTCAATAGACATCGGTATATCGCCTCTTCCCGGTCGGCCTGCACAGAAGAGGTACAGCGTAGAGGGGACAACGGGCGCCGGTCCAAGGGTCGGAATCGATCTCCGCCCTGGAGCCGACCCGTGTCGGTCGGGCGGCCGGCCGGCATTCCCGTTTGATGTACTTCAATGCTCTTTGACCTTATCTGGTCCCGCGCCGAGCGGGCCACTTGCCGGCGTCGCGCTCCCAGGCCGGCCCATTTCGCCCCCTCGCCCGGACCTCGCCGTGGCGGAGGGCGCGCCATGGGGACCGACGACCTCGACGGGACACACCAGGCGCCGGCCCGCCAAAGCGACCGTCAAACCATTGCCATGATCTCACGCTTACGTTCCCAGGGCGGCCGCGCCGTCCCGCCTTGGGGCGATGTTGTTGCTCCCGTGGGAGCGGCCGGATGTGGGCCGACCACACTGTCCACCCTGGAGCACGCGGCCACGCGGGCAGGCGGGGCCGCCGGAAGGGCGAAGGGGCGTTGCGTGAGTTCTACCAATGGTCGAATACGCTGGCGTCAAACCGACGATCACATGACGGCGATCGTGGTTACCGGGACAGGCGTGTGCCTCCCGGCCGCCCTCGGCTATTACGCCCCGCTCACCAACCTCGTTCCGGAGACCAGGTTGCACGTCCTCGAATGGTGGGGCCTGGCATCCATTCGGCGATCTGTTGACAAGCTCGTTCGCCGCCTCCAGGCGGTTGATACCCCCGTCACCTTGATCGGACATTCACAGGGAGGAATGGTGGCTGCCTTGGCAAGCGAGGTCGCACCGCAGCTGGTTGACCGGGTGATCACCATCTGCGCACCCCTCGGAGGCACGGCGCTGGCGCCCTGGTGGTCACCGGTCGTGTCGATGCGCGAAATGAGCCGGGCCCGCTGCGCCACCGCCACCGGACCCTGGCCGGGGACGCCGCCGATGGTCAACGTGGTGGCTGCCCAGGACCACCTTGTCGTTCCCTACACCTCCGGGCTGCGAGAGGGAGCCGAACACCACGTCGTACCCGGAGCCGGGCACTTCGGAATCATCTGGGATGCCCGTTTGCACCGACTGGTGAGAGATGTCCTCAGCCGGCGCGGCCCTCAAGCCACCCGGGTGGAGGCGGCCGCTTCCTGACGAAACCCTCCGGAGATCCGGGGCGGGAGGTTGGCCGGCCCCGGACGCCCGGTCTGGCCTGGCCTGAACCCAGGTCGGGCCGATTTCGATTGCGCCAGGAACGTCAGCTCAACGCTTTGGCCTTGGCCGCCTGGAACTCCTCCTCCGTGATGGCACCGGACGCCTTCAGGTCGGCGAGCTTGGCCACTTCGTCTGCGGGGTTCGATGCGCCCGCGGTCTCCTGAACGTACGCCCGGAAGGCCTGGTCCTGTTGCTGGGCGTCCTGGACGGCGCGCTGCTGCATTTTGCCGCCCCGCGCGATCAGGTAGATCAAGACCCCCAAGAACGGAAGAACGATCACGAAGATGACCCAGATCGCCTTGGCGAAGCCACCCATGTCCCGGCTGCGGAAGATATCGCTGAACACGATGATCAAGAGCCAGATCCAGATGACGAACAAGAAGATCTCGAGCATCGTCCAGAAAATGCCTAACAGCGGATAGTCATATGCCAGCACTGCTTCATGCCCTCCTCGGACCTGATCTCAACCTGCCAGACCACTGGGTGTCGGCCACGAGAGCTATAGAGGCTTCTCGCGCCTTCGTATATCGAGCCTATTCTTACCGGGTTCCGGCGCTGTGGATCACCCTGCCCGGGTGATTTGAAGGGATTTCTTGATCAACCCCCGGTCCCGGGCCGATCACGGGGCTGAGGTACTGGTCGACCGGGCCGGCGCCGTCACGGTTGTCGTGGTCGTGGTCGTGGTCGTGGTCGCATCATGGCCGGCAACGGACGTCGATGTGGTTGCACTGGCATGAACCTCCGTCGACGGGGTAGGCAGGCTGGTGGCGACCGTGACGCTCGAGGTGGTCGGGGTGCCACCCGGGGTCGTCGTCACCGTGGTCGGCGCCGGGGAATGCGGCGTCGGGATGGTGGTGGTCGTCGTCGTCCCGGTCTTGGTGATGGTGATGCTTTCGCCGGGGGCAAGACCCTTCCCGACGTCATTGAGAGCTTTGTTGGTACTGGCCGCGGTACTGGCAGACGCCGAGGTCTTTACTTCCAGCCAGAGAGCCCCCAACCCGAAGAACAACACCAGCATTACTGCGGTCGACCAGCGCACCGGTACCCGGGCGGAGATCGGTTGCCGCATGCCGGCCAGCAGGTTGGTCAACTTCATAAGGCGGAGTTCGTCACCGTACTGGCTGATGCCGGAGTATGGATTTCGGCGGCCTGCAGCGCCATCACCACCCGCCGTCGCAGTTCCCGGCCGACGTCGAACTGCCGGCCCGGCAGGGTGCGCACCAGCAGGCGCAGCAGCACGTAGCCGACTTCGATGTCCTCCACCCCGGCCACCACCGGTTCTCCGATGATCTGGTCCCGCCACTCGGCCTGGGCCGCCATCTCGTGGGCCGCCGAGCCGATGACCTCGGTGGCGTGGTCCATGTTCTCCTCGGCAGGAATGGGAATGTCGAGAACGACCCGGGACCAGTCCTTGGAGAGGTTGGTCACCTGGCGCAGGGCGCTGTTGGGCACCACGATGAGCTCCCCCTGCTGGCTGCGCAACTTGGTCACTCGCAGAGTCAGCTCCTCCACCGTGCCGCTGATGCCGGTCGTCTGCCCCGGCATGGACAGCCGGATCAGGTCGCCGACGCCGAACTGGCGCTCGGCAAACAGGAAAAAGCCCGCCAGGACGTCACCGACCACCTGTTGGGCGCCGAACCCCAGCGCCACGCCGGCGACGGTCGCCGGGGCCACCAGGCTGGTGAGCGGGATACCCAGCTCGCGGAGGCCGAGGATGCCGGCCAGGAAGTAGATGAGCGAGACCGCCGTCCACTCCAACGCCTGGCCCACAGCCCGGTCCCGCTTGGCCCCTTCTGGAACCACCCCGCCGGCCTCGATCCGGTGCCGTACGTCCTCGTCCAGCGCCCCCCGGTAGCGGGCGCCCAGCCAGCGCACCACCCGGCCCAGCAGGGCCGCGCCGAGGAGGAGCACCACCGTGGGCAGGAGGTTGTCCCGCAACCACATGTTGAGACCGGGGAAGTGCATTGCCTACCAGCTTGCCCGCGGTCGGGGCCGCGCCTCGACCACGTCCCCGGGGCTGGTCACTCTCGGTCGGGGCTCGCCGCGGGGCCACCCGCCGCCGAAAGGGCCCCGGGCGGGGACCCCGTCACAGCCGGTAGGTGCGCACCGCCGTGTCATGGAACAGAGACGCCCGCTCCGACGGGCTGGCGTCGACCACCACCTGCCCAAAGGCCCCCCACAGGGCGGCGTAGCCGCACGAGACCTTATCCACAGGGAAGTTCGATTCGAACATGCACCGGTCCGCGCCAAAGGCATCGATACACCACCGCAGCTCCTCGCCCCAGGCCGCCAGCAGCTCCTCAGAGGTGGCGCCGCCAGCCTGGTGGTGCCAGCCCATACCGAAGATCGGCATGCCGATCCCGCCCAGCTTGACGGCCACGTTCGGGCAGGTGGCCAGGCCGGAAAGCGACGTGCGCCAGGCCTCGAGCACCTCGCCGCGCCGGCCGCGGTAGGGACCGATGCCGAGCGGGCCGCCCAGATGGTTGAGGACCACCCGGACCTCAGGATGTCTGCGGATCAGCTCGGTGAGGTCGGGGATCTGCGGGTGATACAGCCAGGCGTCGAAGCTCAGACCGGCCCGGCCCAGCGCCGCCAAACCCGATCCGAAGGCCGGGTCGGCAAGCAGTCCCGGGGGTGGATTGGTGTGGCTGGCCCGGATCTCCGGACTGGAGTCCCAGGCGATGACCTGGCGAATGCCGCGAAAGCGCCCCTGGCCGGCGTCGACATGGGCGGCCAGCACCTCGTCGATCTCGGGCTGGCGAAGGTCCGCGAAGCCCACCACGCCAGCGATGAAGCCCTCCGGATCGGCCGCCACCACGAATTCGGTCTCCCCGACCGGACGAAAGGCCTCCGGGCCATCGCGTCGGTACCCCGATCCGCACTCGACGAAGACGGTCTTGGTGACTACCCGGCCGGTGGCGGCGGAACTGTAGCTGGTGTCCGCCTTCAGCTCCTCGAGCAGGTAACGGTCACCGGGGTAGTCCCAGAGATGATGGTGGGGATCGCAGATGGCCAGGTCAGGTTGGAGGGCATCTTCCATCCGCCCATCATCATCCTGGGCCACACCTCGGCGGCGACCACCAAAAAACCTCCTGTCGACCGCCCAGTAGGCATCGACCCACTAGGCATCAACATTGCCGCCGCCGCGGGCGGCGAGGGGAGCGCGACCGCCTCGTCGCGGTCAGCGCGAACCCCTCGCTGCCCTTTAACCCGCCACCTTCGAGTGTCGTTTGCCGCGGCGGCGACTGGGCAGAGAATCAATCACCGCGCAGGCGGGCCCGTCGTGGGTGCGGCGCCCCGGACCCCGGCTCCTCTTTTACATGTTCTGCATCAACTGGAGGGATTGAGGGAGCCGAGGAGCCCGTCGTGCTGGTTGTCAATGCCGGCGCTGAACAGCACCGTCCCGGGGCCACCGGTCGACGCGGTCCCGACTTTCAACCCCCACAGGTCGTGGATGGTGATCGGCCGGTTGTGGGCGTTCGTCAGCTGTCCGAGGAAGTGGTTGGCCTGGAAGGGATCGAAGACGTTGATGCGACCATCTCCGAAGTTGCCGACCAGCAACATGCCGGCGAACGAACCGAACGTCGAAGGGGCGATGGCCAGGCCCCAGGGCGCGTTGAGCGTCCCCTGCGAGGCCAGCCGCTCCACCAGGAACCCATCGGGCGTGTAGATATCGATGAACCCTTTACCCGGTCCGGCGACATCATCGTGCTTCTGGGCGTCCTGCTCGGCGTAGGTGACGTAGATCAGGTTGTGGATATCCTGGATCCCGAAGGGGGCGTAACCAGGTGGCAGTGAGGGATCGGTAAATCCACCGGGCATGGTGACGGGGTGGAAGTGATTGTTGAACACGTCGATGGTGCCGTCATGAAAATTGGCCGCATAGAGAAAGGTGCCGCGGTCTCCCTTCGCCAGGGCGAGGCCCTTGTAGACGGCGGTCGGAGAGCTGCGCTCCACAGTCCCTGTCGAGAGGCCGGCCGCGACCGGATCGGCCGCCGGACTCCAGGCCGTGATCTGACCCGACTCGGAATCGAAGATGAACGGGGCCGGTCCGCTGCCCGCGCTCGTGGTCACGACAAAGCCGCTGGTCGGGTTGTACACCTGCCCGGTAGGGCTGGACCCGTCGTGCGTTGACTTCCGCCCTCCCGGGACCGTTACGGTGAGTCCGACCTTGCTGACCGTGGTCCCGCCCACGTTGATGCTGTAGAGGGTGGCCACCCCGCTGTTGTTGTCGGATACCCAGAGCGGGGAGGTGGGAGTGAACGCCAGGCCCCACGGGTTCTGGAGGTTGACGTCGAGCAGTTGAGCCCCCTCGGTGCTGATGTTCGACACCAGGTTCGTCTGTTGAAAAGTGGTTGGTGTGGTTCCTGCCGACGCGGTCGACGTGCCCGCCGCCAGGGCGGCGACCATGATTCCAGAGGCCACCGTTGCCGTGGCCATCCTCGTGGCGCGTTTCATCCATCGCTCCTCTCTGGACGGAATGCAGACGGACCGGCGTAGGCCCGTCACCCAACAGTACGTGCCAGGACGGACGGGGGATTGCGGCCCGGCCCGGATATGCCTCCGCCGGCGACCGGCCCAGGGGGCCGGCCAGAAACTCGACGGCGGCCCACTAGGGCGAGAGGCGTTCCACTGTCCAGCCCGGCGCCGACAGGTTGAAGCGCAACCGATCGTGCAGGCGATCGGTCCGCTCTTCCCAGAACTCGATGGTCTCGGGCGCGATCCGGAACCCGGCCCAGCGGACCGGTCGGGGCAGGCTGGTTTCTTCAGGGGCGTGACGGGCCCAGGACGCGGCCCGTTGCTCCAGGGCGGCCCGGCTGGCCACCACCTGCGATTGGTGCGACGCCAGCGCCGCCCAGCGCGCCCCGGGTGGCCGGCTGGCCCAGTAGCGGTCGGCCTCCGCGGCGCTCACCCGCGCCACCGCCCCCGTAGCCCGGACCTGCCGGTGCACGGGCTGGAGCCAGTGCAGCCCGGCGGCCGCATACGGATTCTTCTGCAGATCGCCGGCCTTGTCGCTCTCGTCGTCAGTGAAGAACACCAGTCCGGAATCGACCTGGCGCAACACCACCATCCGGACCGACGGCCGCCCCTCGGGCGTGACGGTGGCCAGGCTCATGGCCTCTGGCATGGGCTGTCCGGCGTGGCGCGCCGCCTCGAGCCAGATTTCGAGTTGCCGCCGCGGGTCGGCATCCAGGTCGGAGATCTCCACGGCCCCATTCTGCTTCGGCCGGTCGGGGTACATTCACCCTGAACGCTCAGGGAAAGAGGTCCCCGACGTGCAGTTCAGCCCGAGCTTACGGGACCGCGTCGCGGCCGGCCGTATCAGCGTGTCCTTCCGGCTCTGGACGCGACCGAAGGTCAAGGTCGGCGGCCGCTACCCCATCGGTCCGGCCACCCTGGTGGTGGACGACATCGAGCTGATTCCCTTTCACGCTATTACGGCCGCTGACATTCGCCGGGCCGGCGAGCGCGACCGCGAGGCGCTGCGAGCCCGGGCCGCCCATGCCGGTCCGATTGATGACGACACCCTGCTGTACCGGATTGCCTTCCACGTCGAGCGGGCGCCGCGGGCCGGCTGCGAACCGTGACGGTCAGGGCTGGGCCGGCACCCCGGTTTGTGCCGTGGCCCGGGCCAGCTCCGGCACGAACAAGGCGGCATTGACGGTCCCCACCCCGGACGCCAGGTCATAGCCCGGGAGGGCTTTGAAGCCGGTGACGGTATGCGTCACGCCGCCCTGCAGGAACGACACCGTGTTGTTGCCCGAGGTGACATCAACGACGCCCGGCAGGCCACGGCCGCTCATGGTGTAAAGGGCAGGATTGATGAGCCCCAGGGGATGGCCGGCCACCTGATCGGCCAGGGCCACGATCCCGGCGAACTCGGGTGTCGCCTCGCTGGTGCCGCAGGTCGGATACCAGCCGGCGGGCTGGCCGGCAAAGCTCTGGTACATGTCCACGGCGCCGTTGCAGGCCGCGCTCATGGAGATGTCGGGTACGCCTCGTTGAGCTCCGACCACCGGGGCCACGGCATTTTGATACGCCGGGCGGCTGAAGATGACGGAGCGGCCGCCGCCGCCGGCCAACGGATTCGGACCGGCGTTGGCAAAGATGAACTCATTGGTCGGACGGCTGTAGGTGTCGTTCCAGACTGAATCCGGGCTGGTATGGGCCCCGGCCGCGTTGAGATGGAGTTGGGTGCCGCCCACTCCGGTGACCAGCGGATCGCTGTCCGGCCACGACGTCACCGGGTTGAGGTAGTAGGTGACCCCATTGAAACGTACGTCTGCGGCGCCGCTGTCGCCCGAAGCGGCCAGGACCGTGATGCCCTGGCTGGCCGCGTCGATATACGCTCCCCGCAGCGCCAGCAGGGACTGGGCCGTCGTAAAAGTCTGCTCGGTGGCACTGAAGCTCTGGCTGATCACGCCGCCCAGATGGTGATTGATCACGTATTTCTCGGCCGTTTCGATCTGCGGGAAGCCGGTGGTGCCTTCGTTCTCGGAGGTCGGGGTTTCGACCAGCAGGATGTTGGCGGCCGGGGCGATGGCGTGGGCGTACTCAACATCGAGGTCGGTTTCGCCGGCCCAGCCGGTGCGAGTCGCATTGGGGCGGTAGGGCGGAACGGGGCCGGCCGGCTGGATGACCGTAAACGACGGCGGAGCCGGCAGCCCGAACGCGGAGTCGAACACCTGGAGATCCCGCCCGACAGTTGGCGAGCCGAACGAATCCACGATGACGATGGTCTGACCGCGTCCGTCGACCCCGCGCCTGGCCAGCGCATTGAGGTTGTAGGCCTGCCGGATCTGTTGGGGCTGGTAGCACGCGATCTGGAAGTGGGCTTCGCAATAGGCCGTCGTCGGCGGACCGGCCACCTGGGGTCCGGCGTGGTGGGCGGTGGGATAGACCAACACCGGCCCGGCGTTGATCGATGAGGACGCCACTCCGGAGAGCTGGCTCCCGAGCGGGAGCACGGCGGCCACGGCCGCACCGGCGGCCCAGAGCAGGCGAGAACTGCGCATGAATCTCCTCGTATCGGTCACACGGGCGGCCCCCGCCGCAAGCACGACACTGTAGCGGGGCCTGGCCCCCGTGACGGCTGGCGCCAACCAGCCCTCCGGTCGAACCCGGTCAAACCCCCGTCAGACCCCGCTCAAACCCCGGTTAGCCCACCCGGTCGCGCCGGGTCTCCGCGGGCAAACCCGCCCCCGGGCTGGCGCCGACCAGCTCGAACGCCTCCCACATCGACGCGTACCGCCCGCCCCGGGTCAGCAGCTCCTCGTGCGTCCCTACCTCATCCACCTGGCCGTCGTGCAGGACGACGATGCGATCGGCCCCCCGCGCCGTCTGCAGCCGGTGGGCGATCACCACCGTGGTCCGGCCCGCCGACACCCGGCGCATGGCCGACGCCACCCGGGCTTCGGCGACCAGGTCCAGGTTGGACGTGGCCTCGTCGAGCAGCAGGATGGCTGGCTGCACCAGCTCCGCCCGGGCCAGAGCGATCAGCTGGGCCTGGCCGGCGGAGAGCGACCGACCCCGTTCCGCCAGCTCATGGTGATAGCCGCCGGCGAGGGAGGCGATGAGATCGTGAGCGCCCACCGCCCGGGCCGCCGCCTCCACTTCGGCGTCGGTCGCGTCAGGCCGTCCGTAGGCGATGTTGTCCCTGACCGACCCCGTAAAGAGGAAGGCTTCCTGCGGCACGTAGCCCAGCTGGCGCCGGAACGTGTGCAGGTCGAGAGCGCGCAGGTCGTACTCGCTGTCGACCAGCACCCGTCCCGAATCCGGATCGTAAAAGCGAGCGATCAGCTTCACCAGGGTGGATTTGCCAGCGCCGGTCTCTCCGACCAGCGCAACCGTCTCGCCCGGGTGCACATCGAGATCGATGCCGCGCAGGGCTTCGGGCGGGCGCCCCGCCCAGGCGTCGGGAGCCAGCAGCCAGGGAGCGTCAGCCGGGGCCCGGCGCCGGGCAACCACGGGCGGGGCCTGGTCACTCCCGCCCGGCTCGCCCCGCAGCAATAGGCCGCCCGGGCCAGATACGAGAACCGCACCGATTCCAGATCAATCTGGCCATGGAGCCGGCCCGGATCCAGCGGATCGATCCGCCTCCGGGGTCATCGTTTCTAGCTTCATCAGGTCCCCGATGCGCTCGACCGAAACCCGGGTCTGCTGCCAGGAGTCGAACACCTGGGAGAGTTGCTGGATCGGCGAAAAAAACATGTCGATATACAGGATGAAAGCGATCAGGGCACCGGTCGAAAGCCGGCCTGACACCACCAGGCCGGCGCCCACCCCCAGCACGATGGCATCGGCGCAGCCGGCGATGAACTGGGAAATAAAGGGGAAATACAGCCCCACCAGCCGCTGGGCCGCCACCCGGGACTCCAGATAGTCGCGGCCCAGACGGTGGAATCGCTCGATGGTCGGGGCCTCGTGGGCGAACGCCTGCGCTTCCCGGACGCCTGACAGGCTCTCCTGGAAGTCGGCGTTGAGTATGGCGACCCGCTCCCGGGACAGGTCGTAAAGCACGGAGGCCCGACGCCGGAACAGGACGGTAACCACCGCCATGGGCACGGCAAGACTTAAGGTCAGCAAGCCCAGTTCGGCATTGATGACCACCAGGGCGATACCGACCCCCACGAAGGTGACGATGGAAACCAGCGCCGACAGGAGGCCGTTCTCGATCAGCGACTCGAACTGATCAACGTCGGTTGTCATCCGGGTCATGATCCGACCTGCCATCTCGCGTTCGTAGTAGTCGAGCGACAGCCGCTGCAGCTGGGCCCAGATCCGAATGCGCAACGACAGCATGACCCGCTGGGCGGTGCGGCCGGTGATGAACGTCTCGAAGATCCCGTTGACGAGATCGGCCAGCGTCACAGCCAGGAAGATGCCCGACGCCGCGAATAGCACGGCAGTGGACCCGGTGCTGACCCCGCTATCGATGCCTGTTTTCACCAGCACCGGACCGAGGAGGGAGAACACGCCGTCCAGCACGACCAGCGCCAGCCCGGCCAGCAAAGGCCGGCGAAACTCCGAGAGCAGCCGGGCCAAACCGAACGATCGGTCGTGGCGCATCTCGCCCTCGACGTCGACGGCGGGGAAGTCCTGGATCGCCGGCAGGGCGGCCACCCGGTCGAGCAACTCGGGGGTGGGCGCCAGGTTGCGCCGCCAGTTGCCACCGCCACCCCGACCGAGACCGGGACCGAGGCTCGGGGGACCGGTCGCCCGGACAGCCGCCCCGGCGGCGCTGGTCCGGTCGGTCGCCGGGCTGGTGCCACCGCCGTCGGGGGCCGCATCCCAGGCCGCCTCGGTGACCCCGAGCTCCGCCAGCACCTCGATGGCATCCCCGATGGCGGCGGCGTCCTCCTCCTCGAGACCGGACAGCAGGGTCCGGTACAGGGCGCTGGCCACTACCAGCTCGTCGTGGGTGCCGGTCTCGACCACCCGGCCCTCCTCCATTACCGCGATGCGGTCGGCGAGGTGCAGGGTCGACCGCCGGTGCGCCACCAGCAGCGTGGTCCGCCCCGCCATCACCTGGCGCAGTCCGTCGTGGATGGCAGCCTCGACCCGGGCGTCGACGGCGCTGGTTGCATCGTCGAGCACGAGGATGCGGGGGTCGGCCAGGATGGCCCGGGCCAGCGCGATGCGCTGGCGCTGACCGCCCGACAGCGTCAGGCCCCGCTCCCCGACAACGGTGTCGTAGCCACGGGGCAGGGCCTCGATGAATTCCTGGGCGCCGGCCACCCGGGCCGCGGCCTCGACCTCGGCGGTGGTGGCGTCGGGCCGCCCGTAGGCGATGTTGGCCCGGACCGATTCCGAGAACAGGAAGGTCTCCTCGAACACGAACGCCACCTGGCTGCGCAGGGAGTGGAGCGTCACGTCCCGCAGGTCAAACCCGTCCACCCGGACCGCGCCCTGGTCAGGATCGTGGAAGCGGCCCACCATCAGGGCCGCCGTCGATTTGCCGCTCCCGCTCGGCCCGACCAGAGCCACCCGCTCGCCGGGGGCGAGATGCAGGTCGAAGCCCGTCAGCACCGGCGGGCCGTCCGGATAAGCGAATGACACGCCGTCGAAGTCGATGGCACCGGCCAGCCGGCCCAGCTCGACGGCGCCGGCGGCGTCCTGAATGGCCGGCGGCAGGTCGATGAGCTGGAAGATCCGGTCCACCCCGGCCCGGGCCTGCTGGGCAACGGTCAGAACGCCGGCCAGCATGCGAGCGGGCGCCACCATCTGCGCCACGTAGGCCGAAAAGGCGAGGAAGGTCCCGATGCTGATGTGGTGGCGCAGGGCGAGGTAGCCGCCGAGGGCCAGGACCGCCACCTGTCCGAAGGCCGGGATGGCCTGGAGGAGAGGCTGGTAGCGGGCCTGAATGCGGACGGCTCGCATCTCGGAGCCATAGAGCCGTTTGGCCGCCTCCACGACCCGTTCCAGCTCGCGGCGCTCCTGGCCGAAGGCTTTTACGACCCGGACTCCGTTGACACCCTCGTCGACGATCTGGGCCACGTCGCCTTCCCGTTGCTGGCCGTCCCAGGTGGCGGGGAAGACCCGCCAGCGCATCCGGAAGGAGACGACCAGCACGGCCGGGGCCACCACGGCGCTCACCAGGGCCAGCAGCGGCGACAGGTAGAACATGACCACCAGCGACAGCAGCAGCAGCAGAATGTTGCCGCTCATGATCGGGAAAAAGGCCAGCAATCCCTGGACCAGCGTGGAGTCGGAGTTGGCCCGGGCGACCAGTTGCCCGGTGGGCATGCGGTTGAGGTTGTCGAAGTCCATTTCCAGCAGGTGGTCGTGCATGGCGCAACGCAGGTCGTACTGGACGGCAAGGGCCATTTTCCCGCCCCGGTAGCGACGCACGTAGGCGAACCCGAAACTGGCCGCCGACAGTCCGACCAGCAGGACCAACCAGGTCCACAGAGGAGAGGAGTGGGCGACGATCACCCCGTCGACAATCTGGCGCTCGATCAGCGGCACGATGACCTGGCATACGCTGCCGAGTACTGCCGCCACCAGGGCCAGGCTCATGTCGCGGCGGTGGCGAAGCATGAGCGCCCACAGCCGGCGCACCCACCCGGGAGGGGGTGACAGGATGGGCTTGGGCGCCTTGAACTTCGTGGCCGTGAAGGCGGTCACGCCCACCGGCGCCCCGGCAGAAGGTTAGCCATGGCAACTACAGGGTAGGCCGTCCCCCGCCCGACGGGTGGCGGCCCTGCCCCGCCGCCGGCCACCCGGTCCCCTTGAGGGCCCTCCGCCCGCCGCCTGCCACCCCTGCCCGCGTGACGGCCCTCGCCCGCCACTGGGCTGGCTCGCCACCCCCCACCGCCGCCGGCGGCGACCCCGGCGCCGATTGCCTGCGTGACGGCCCTCGCCCGCCGCCGCCGGGCCGGCTCGCCACCCCAACCCCGCCGGCGGCCACCCCGCCCGCCCCGCGGACCACCCCCGCGGCGACCTCCTGGCCCTGCACCCGGTGCTCCCCTGGCGGGCCCGTTTTCTTGGTGACATCCGGATTCTTGGTGACGAGGACGACACCACAGGTTCATAAACGCGCCCAGAAAACGAAACGCGCCCAGAACCCAGATGCAAATACACTGAAACGCCATAAGGGTTGGTGCCGCGCTCGCCCCACGGCTATCCGACCAATCCGTGGCGGTGGGCGTAGGCCGCCGCCTGGGTGCGATCCCGGCTGCCCGTCTTGGCGAAGATGCGGTTGACGTGCGTCTTGACGGTGGCCTCGGCGACATATAGCGCGGCGGCGATCTCGGTGTTGGACCGGCCCTGGGCGATCAGACTGAGCACCTCGGCTTCCCGCTCGGTGAGCCCGTCGGGCCGCGGCAACGGGGCGCCGGTCTGCTCATCCCGGGGCGCACCGGCCTGGGCAGCCTGGATGAGCTTCGCCTGCACGGCGGGATCAAGGACACTCTGGCCGGCCGCGGCCGCCTCCAGGGCCCGGCGGATGTCGTCGCGGGTGGCGTCCTTGGTGAGGTAGCCGGTGGCGCCGGCGGACAGGGCGGCGATGATGGACTGGTCGTCGGCATAGGTCGTGAGGACGACGACCTGGGTGTCGGGATAGGCGGCCCGGATGGCCGCGGTGGCCTCGGCTCCATCCATGGTCGGCATCCGCAGGTCCATGAGCACGACGTCGGGCCGGTGGGTCTCCGTCAGGGCCACCGCTTCTTGGCCGTTGGCGGCCAGACCTACCACCTCCATGCCCGGGAGGCTGGCGACGATGGTCGCGAGCCCCTCGCGTACCACCCGCTGATCATCAGCGACCAGAACCCTCACGCCGGTACCTCGGCCTGCACCAACCAGCCCTCATCCGCCGGGCCGGCCTCGACCTGGCCGCCGATCAGCAACACGCGCTCGCGGATTCCCTGGAGGCCGTAGCCCGATCCTGAATCGGCCAGGGGCGAACCGTTGCCATTGGCACGGCCCGGGCCGTTGGCAACCGACAGGCTGACTCGCTCGTCATGGAAGCCCAGCCTGATGTGGACCGCCGCGCCCGGGGCGTGCTTCACGGTGTTGGTGAGGGCCTCCTGGGCGACCCGGTAGAGGGTGAGCGACACGTCGGGCGGGAGCTGGCGGGGCATTCCGGCGATCTCGATCTCGGCGTGCCGGTCGCCGGCCAACTTGGCCAGTTGATCCTCCAGCGGCGGGGCGTCCTCGCGGAGCGCCTGCACCGCGCCACGGGCCTCGTCCAGGCCGTCGCGCACCAGGCGCTTGGTGCGGTCCAGCTGGCTGCGGACCTCCGCCGGGGCCGGCCGATCGGCGCTGATGAGGGCGTCGAGCGCTTCCAGCTGCAGCGACAGGGCCGAGAGGGTGTGGGCCAGCACATCATGGAGCTCCCGGGCCAGGTGGTTGCGGCCCGCGAGCAGCTCCGCCCGGGCCGCCTCCGCTTCGGCCCGGGCCTCGGTGATCTGCATCCGGGCCGCCTGCACGGTGTGTTCCTGGGCCAGGCGGCGGCTGATCCCGATCACGGTTCCGCTCAGGGCGGCGGCCACCCCCCCGAGGACCACCCCCAGCTTGTGGCCGGCCGCCAGGGCCGTCACCAGGGTGGCCACCGGACCGGCGGCCACCAGAGCCGCGGCTCGGTCCAGGCTCCAGGCGATGCTGGCGCCGAGGGAAGCCGCGGCCACAAAGACCAGGGCCAGGGGAGCCACTACGGCCAGCGCCCCGCCGGCCAGGGCCAGGACGGCCAGACAGACCCGGCTCAGACCGGGCACCCGTCGGAGCCGGCTGATTGTCCACCCCAGCCAGGCGACTACGGCGACGACCAGCAGAATCGGGGCCAGGACGCGGCTGCCTCCCAGATCCTTGTGGATCTGGGAGGCAATGCCGAAGGTGAGCAGAGCCAGCCCTACGAGGTTGATCCCGATCGCCAGGGAACCGGGAGTCGCCCCCGGGTCGGAGTCAACTAGCGAGATCACCAGCGCTCATCATGCTGCGGCCGAGGAACTGCGATGGGGCCAAGTTATAGGCGCGGATGCCGAGCACGGCGGTCCGGGCCAGCACCTCGGCCAGGGCCATCAGGATCAAGGCCGCCACCCAGGCTTCCCCGCTGGTGATGCCGTGGGCGGAGGAAAATCGGCCGATGGCTCCCTGCCCCCCGTGGGTGGAATAGACCTGGAATGCCAGTCGGGTGCCGGTGCCGAGCACCCACAGGGCAGCAGCCAGCACCCCGGCCTTGGCGAAGGGATGACCCTCCGGGCCGGGCCGCACCGAGGTGAACAGGCCACTGAGGAGACCGAGGGTCGCCCCGAACCCGACCCCGACGACCACGAGCAGCAGGTCGTTGCCGGCGGTGGGAATCCCGTGCAGGTAGCTGGATGCGACGTAGGCGACGATCCCGATTGGCAGCACCAGCGTCCGCAGGGTCAGGCGCCGGCCGCGGATCTGAAGGAACACGATGGAGATGAGGGCGATGTCGATGGCGTAATCGCTAAGGGTCATGCGGACAGTGTCCGCGGTTGCGGCCCGATCGTCGTCCACCCCGGGGTGGGTTGCCGGGTGGGTTCCCGGGTGGAGGCCCGGGTGGAGGGGCGTGACCACGGCCGGTCCCCGGTCCTCCCGCGATCCGCGGGACCTGCGGCAGCCCTCCGCGAGGGTCGGGAGCGGGGAGGTCGCGCTCAGGCGCTCCCGATCCAGCCGGCGTATCGGTCCGCGAAAAGCGCCGGGCTCCCGCCGGTGTGCAAGAACACGATGGGCCGATCGCCCACTGGCCCATCGCCGCTCCGTCCCGAACCGTCCGGCCCGAGCACCCCCGAACGGACCCGTGAAATGAGCGCCGCCAGCGCCTTGCCTGAATAGACCGGGTCCAGGATGAGGCCCTCCAGCCGGGCTGCCAGCTCGAGCGCTTCGCGGCAGGCCGGCGTGGGCGCTCCATAACCCGCACCTATTTGGTCATGATCGATGGCAACCTGCCCCTCCGGCCGCGGCAGGCCGGTCGCCTCCGCCAGCTGGACCGCCGCCGCCGGAACGCTGTCCTCCAGGTCCGGGCGGGTGCCGACGTCCACGCCCAGCACGGCCTGGTGGCGGCCGAGTCCGGCAACCAGGCCGGTGTGGGTGCCGCCGGAGCCGTCGGCCACGACGATGAGGACGTCGTCGCCGGTGTGCCCCAGCTGGTCGCGGATCTCCCGGGCCGCTTCCACGTACGCCATGGCACCGGTGGTGGAGGCACCACCGATGGGAACCGGATAGGGATGGCGCCCCTCGGCGGCGAGCCGGGCGCACGTATCGGTGATGGCGGCCTCCAGCTCGTAGTACCCGAGGTCGCCGGCCCAGACGATGTCGGGGCCGAGGAGGCGGTCGAGGAGGACGTTACCCGTGGCCTGCGATGGTTGGGGTCCGCCGGCCAGTACCACGGTGCAGGCCAACCCCAACTTGTTGCCCGCCGCCGCGGTCATGCGGACGTGATTGGACTGTCGGCCGCCGCCAGTGACAAGGGTGTCGGAGCCCGACGCGAGGGCTTCGGCGCAGAGATACTCCAGCTTGCGCGCCTTGTTACCCCCGCCCGCCAGGCCGGTGCAGTCGTCTCGTTTGATCCACAGCCCGCCGGGACGCAGGCCGATTGCCGCCGCCAGGCGGTCGGCCGGCTCGAGTGGGGTCGGAAGGTGGGCCAGCCTGATCTTCGGGCCCAGGCCGGCCAGGCGAGCACCGTCTTCCACGCGGACGAAGTGTACGGTCCAGCCACACCAGAGCGCCCGACCACCGGCGCCGCGGGCCGGGCCGAGACGCCGGCTCGGGACGCCGGACCCGAGCGCCCGACCAGGGGCGCCGGGGGCTGCCCCGAGACGCCGGCTCGGGACGCCGGACCCGAGCGCCGGACCCGAGCGCCGGACCCGAGCACCGGGCCCGAGGGCCGGACCCGAGCGCCCCACCAGCCCCACCAGCGCACAGCCAGAGCCCCGGGCCCGTTGCGCCCGCAGCGGAGCGCCAGTCGGCGCCCACCCGACGCCGGGGCCGGGCTGCCGACGAGTAGGTTGACCCGATGGCCCCGCCAGCCAGCGCATCGGGTCGTTGACGCCGCCGAGAGCTGAGGAGAACTGAGCTGCGCAAGCTGATCGGCACGCTGGTGATCGTGGTGGTGGTCGTCGTGGCCGTGTTCGTGGGGGACCAGTTGGCTATTCACTGGACGGAGTCGCGTCTCGCCTCCCGGATCGAGCACCGCTTTCCCGGCTCGCACGCCACGGTGACCGTGTCATCGTCGTTCTATCTGGTGCGGCTGGCGGCATCCGGAACAGTGCAGGAAGTACACGCTCACGTCACCGACGTCAGCGACGGGCAGTTGCATCTCGACACCGTCGACGTGACCGCCCACAAGCTGAAGATCAGCCGCTCGGATCTCCTCCACGGCGAAGCCCGCCTCAACAGCCTGTCCAGCGCCACCATCACGGCCAGCGTCAGCGTCGCCGAGGTGTTGCGCGCCAACGGATATGGCGCCGTGGCGGACCTGGGCGGGCTGGCGACCGGGCTCAAGGTAACCGTCCAGACCGAGGCCGATCAGGTGCGGATTACCGCCGGGCCGGTGACGTTCAGCTTCCCGTACACCTCGCTGGTTCCCTGCGTGGGATCCGGAGCGGTCCACGACGGGGAGATCATCCTCACCTGCACGACCCACACCGTTCCGCCCGCCCTCCAGGCGGCCCCGGATACCGTTCACGTTCGACCCGCGATCAGGTGAGGCCCGGTCCCCCTCGAGGCTGATCCCGGATGTGACGGCGGAGTAGCGTTCCGCCGTGGCATTGATCGAACCAGGGCGCTTTCATCGGTTAGGGGTCGCAGTCCGGGGGGACGGGGAGGGCTCCGCCCGCTGGTGCGCAGACACGCTCGGCGCCGAGATCACCAAATCGGAGCCCGAACCCGGCGACAGCCACTGGACGACCATCTTCTATATCGGTCCAAGCCCGATCGCCATGTTCGCCGCGCCCGAAGACGATACGACCAGGACCATTGGGCGTTATGTGGACCGCTATGGCGCCGGCCTCCACTCGCTGGCCTGGCGGGTGGCGGACCTGGAGGGATCCGAAGGCCTCGTACGCGACCGGGGCATGACGGTCACGGGGGTAAACCGAGAGGCCCGCCACTGGTTTTTCCATCCCAAGGAGACTTACGGGATCCTGATCGAGCTCACCGACCAACCCGGCCCTACGGACGAGGCGGCCATCAAAACCCCGGGACCGGCCCGCCAGATTGCGTGGATGACGGCGGTCGTGAGCGACGTGGCCGGACCCCGGACCCTGTTTGCGGATCTCTTCGGGGCCCGCCCGGTCGAAGGACTGCCCGCGGGCCCTCCTGACGACGAGACCACCGTTGACCTGGCCATCAACAACGTGATCCTGCGCCTGGTCCAGCCCCGCTCCGATCGGAGCCGGTACGCGGCAGCCGCCAAACACCGCCATGGCCTGCACTCGCTGGCCCTGCGCGTCGACGATCTCAGCCAGGTCCCGCTACCTCTCATGGCCGACGACGGCGAGCGAGCCTGGACGGATCCTGCCTCCACTCTGGGCCTCCGGCTGGAATGGACGACGGCAGCCACCTAACTGGTCCGGTGGCTGTAGCCGGCCGGCTTTCGGGACGCCCTCAGCGAGGCAGGTACGGGAGCACTTCCTGCTCTAGCAGGCGAAGGCTTTGCCAACCTGCGTCTGGCGGGAGTCCGCCCTCCAACGGGTTCAAACGCAGCGTCCCGTCTTTTCCCAGCTCCTGGCAGGCCGCGATCAGCTCCTCCGGTGTGTAGATCCTGGCATCACCCCGGCGCAGCAAGTCGTCCGGAGACTCCGCCACCTTGAACGGTGTCAGGTCCTTCCGAACCGTATAGCTGGCGTATTCGTTGGCGTTGTGCAGGACGTGCGGGCCGACCTGGGCCCAGTAGGCCGCCGGGTCCCGTGCCACCGCGACGAAATCCGGCAGGCTCGGGACGCCCTCCCCCGGCCGGGGGGGCGGCAGCGGCTTGCCCAACCGGCGGAGCTCGTCCAGGTAGACCTGGTAAAAGCGCTCGCCGGTCGGCTCGTAAGCCAGGTCGAGGGCTGCGGCCCGACGCGCCGATCCCTCGGACGAGCCACCGAGTGCGAGCGGCGGACCGCCCGGTCGGGCCGGCTTGGGCAACACCCGCACCGGGTGGCCACGAAACTCGAATTCCTCGCCCTGCCAGGCCTGGCGCAATGTCTCGACCACCTCCACCATCAACGAGGGCCGGCGCTTCCAGTTGACCCCGAAGACAAGGAACTCCTCCCTGCGATAGCCCGCACCGAGTGTCACGTGGAGACGGCCGTTAGAGATGAGGTCGGCGACGGCCAGGTCCTCGGCAAGATGAATGGGGTGCAGGAGGGTCGCCAGGACCACGGAAAGCTTGATCCGGACCGTGGTTGTCCGTGCGGCGATGGCGCCTGCCATGACGGTGGGTGATGGAAGATAACCGTCACTGGTGTTGTGATGCTCGGAGAGAGCGACGGTTTCGAAGCCCTGCCCGTCCGCCCAGGCGGCCATGTCCAGGGCCGCCGCATAGAGGTCGGCTGCCGGCGGACCCCAGGCCGGATTCCGCATAGTGAACGACATCGTCATGCGCACCCCGCCGACACTACCGAGTTGGGGCCCGCGCCGGTCCTGCGGAGGGAACCGGTTGGGCCGGTCCGGGGCCTCCTCCCGGCGCGGCAGAATGGTGCCCATGGCGCAATCCGATCTTGATTTGCTCTGCATCAATACCATCCGCGGCCTGTGCATCGATGCCGTCGAAAAGGCCAACTCCGGTCACCCGGGCACGCCCATGGGTATGGCTCCCGTCGCCTACACCCTCTGGCAGCGATTTTTGCGCTTCGATCCGTCCGACCCGATCTGGCCCAACCGGGATCGGTTTGTACTGTCCGAGGGTCATGCCTCCACGCTCCTGTGGTCGCTGCTGCATTTGGCTCAAGTGCAAGCGGTCGATCCCGATTACGAGATCACCGGCCGCCCGGCGGTGTCACTGCACGACCTGGAGACATTCCGTCAGCTGGGTTCGCACTGTCCCGGGCACCCCGAATACCGCTTGACCAGCGGGGTCGAGGCCACCACCGGACCGCTCGGACAGGGGGTGGCAAACTCCGTGGGTATGGCCATCGCGGCCCAATGGCTGGCCACCCGATACAACCAGCCGGACTTCACCATCTTCGATTTCAACGTGTACGCCCAGGCGGGGGACGGCTGCATGATGGAGGGGATCTCGAGCGAAGCAGCGTCGCTCGCCGGCCATTTGGGCCTGTCCAACCTGTGCTGGATCTACGACTCCAACCGGGTGACGATCGAGGGTCACACCGACATCGCGTTCACCGAGGATGTGGCTGCTCGATTCATTGCCTACGGCTGGAACGTCACCACCGTTGCCGACGCCAACGACCTCGACAGCGTGGCCCGATCCCTCCACGTCTTCGAGAGCGAACACAGCCGGCCCACCCTGATCCTGGTGCACAGCCACATCGGTTACGGCTCCCCCGTGGAGGACTCCCCCAAAGCCCACGGAGAGCCATTGGGACCGGAAGGGGTGCGGGCAGCCAAACGGTTCTATGGCCTCCCCGAGGACGTCGAGTTTTACGTGCCGCCGGACGTGTACCAGCATTTTGCCCAGCGCATCGGAGCCCGTGGCAGTGCAGCCCGGCAAGCGTGGGAGACGACCGTCGCCACCTACCGCCAGACCTGGCCGGATCTGGCCGACGAGCTCGATCGGCTGCAACGACGACAGCTCCCCGATGGCTGGCAGGACGCCCTGCCGACGTATCCTGCCGACGCCAAGGGAGTTGCGACCCGGGATTCCTCCGGGCGGGTCCTCAACGATCTGGCCCAGGCCATTCCCTGGCTGCTCGGCGGGTCGGCCGACCTCTCGCCCTCCACCAAGACCAACCTGACGTTTGCGGGCGCCGGCAACTTCGAGCCCGGGAGCCCGTCGGGGCGCAACCTCCATTTCGGCATTCGCGAACACGCCTCGGCAGCCATTGCCAACGGAATGGCCCTGACCAAGCTCCGGCCCTACTGGTCGAGCTTCCTCACCTTTTCCGACTACGCCCGGGGCGCCATCCGGTTGTCGGCCCTGATGGAAATCCCGGTGGTTCATATCTTCACCCACGACTCGATCGGCGTTGGCGAGGACGGTCCCACCCACCAGCCGGTCGAGCAGCTGGCCTCCCTGCGTGCCGTGCCGGGCCTGCTGGTATTTCGGCCCGCTGACGCCAACGAGGTGGTCGAGACGTGGCGGACTGTCGTGGCGCTGACCCACGAGCCCGCTCTGCTCGTGCTGTCACGGCAGACCCTGCCCACCCTGGATCGCTCGGTGCTGGCGCCGGCCTCCGGCGTGGCCCACGGCGCATACGTGCTGGCCGACGCCGACGGCGGCCACCCCGATCTGATCCTGCTCGCCACCGGATCGGAGGTCGCCCTGGCCCTCGAGGCTCGCCAGGAGCTGGCCTCCGAAGGAATCGGGGCCCGGGTGGTCAGCATGCCCTGCTGGGAGCTGTTCGACCGGCAGCCCCGGGAATATCGCGACCAGGTGCTGCCGCCCTCGGTTCGAGCCCGGGTGGGGATCGAGCAGGCGTCCACCCTGGGCTGGGACCGCTACGTGGGTGACGCGGGCGCGGTGGTGGGAATGCACACCTTCGGTGCGTCGGCCCCCCTCAAGCAGCTGCTGGTCAAGTTCGGGTTCACCCCCGACCGGGTTGCCGAGGTGGCCCGCGAGGTGCTGGCGGCGACCCGGACCCCGGCCGTAATGGCCGAATGAGCACCTGACCGGATGAAATGGACCGTTCACGGCGAACGCCGCGTCTATGACAGCCACTGGTTGAGCCTCCGTCTGGTCGACGTGGAGGTGCCCGGCCGGGACCGCTTCGAGCACCACGTGATTCGCCTGCCCCTGGCCGCCGCCGGCACGGTCGTGCACCGGGACGACGACCGGGTCTTGCTGCTGTGGCGCCACCGGTTCATCACCGACACCTGGGGATGGGAGATCCCGGCCGGCCGCCTCGAGCCGGGCGAGACGCCGGAGGAGGCCGCCCGGCGGGAGACCCTGGAAGAGACCGGCTGGGAGCCCACCGGGTTGACGCCCCTGCTGTCGTATCACCCCGCCAGCGGCCTCTCCGACCAGCGTTTTCACCTCTTCGCCGCCACGGGCGCCCGCCACGCCGGCGAACCCGCCGACACCTGGGAATCCGAGCGGGTGGAGTGGGTGCCCCTCGGTGACGTCGGTAGGCTGATCAGAAGCGGTGAAATCGTGGACGGGATGTCGCTGGTCGCCCTGCTCTACGTGCTCGCCCTTCGCGCCGCACCCCGGCTAGGCGGCCCGGAGCTCGCCCTCGGGCAGGTACCGGCCAGGTGGGCGCCCGTCGTTTTTCTGGGCGCGTTTCGTTTTCTGGGGCGCGTTTCGTTTTCTGGGCCGCGTCTCGTTTTCTGGGCGCGTCTCGTTTTCTGGGCGCGTTTCGTTTTCTTGGCAGCGCGTAATTGAACCTGTGGTGTCGTCCTCGTCACCAAGAATCCGGATGTCACCGAGAAAAGGCCCGCGGATGCCGGCGCGGGACCGTTCTACCCCTCGTGGGCGGTGCCGGTCAGTACCCGCTGGCCCGACGAGGCCGGGTTACCGTTGGCTTGCTGCCGGGTGACGGTGACGGTGGGAAAGGTTGTCGGGGCCACCCCGGACCACAGGATGACATCGTTGGGCTGGTTGAACGTCCCGATCGGTACCAGTATCCCCGCCTTGTTCTTGAGCCAGGCCTGGTAGTACTGGCCGTTGTCGAGGCGGGGCAGGCCGCGGCCGTGCAGGGTGATCTGCCACCCCGACAGCGTCTGGGTCAGGGTCACCTGCGCGGACGCCCCGGGCGCCAGGTTCGTACCCGACCAGGGCGGCGTGGTAGGTCAGCCGGTGGGTGCCGCTACTGCTCAGGCCGACGGCAAGCCCGATCACGATGGCCACCACGGCCGCCAACGCCGCCACGGCCGCCACGGTCGGCGCCGCCGCCGCAATGGCACAACCCGGGCCCCGGCTGTCGGCGCCCGGAGACGGCGTGGCGGTGGTTGCCGGCTCGGCCGGGATATCGGTCGCGATCGGCCCGCGAGCCGCCGGGGGCGCCCACCGCCGAGATGGCCGCCACCACTCGCTCCTCGAGGTCAGGGGTCGGCTCGGCCCAGGTGGCCGGATCGGCGAGAAGATCGCGCAGATCGTCCAGTCCTATGCGTTCGCCGGGGTCAAGCGGCCCGGCCGGCTCTTCGCCATTCAGGTAAGCAATGCGGTCGTCGTCAGTCACGAAGTGGACTCCTCCACTACTGTTACGCCGGCTCGGCATCTTCGGTTCGCTCCGGGTCGTCGCGCAAATGGCCGAGCATGGCAGCCAGACGGCGATGAACCCGATAGGTCCGGGACTTGACCGTTCCCAAGGGTATCCCGAGTCGCTCCGCTATTTCGGCCTGCGATAACCCGTCGAGATGGTGGAGGCGAACCAGGGCGGCGTCCTCGGGCGTCAGCTGGGCCAACGCCTGGCGAACCTCCCAGATGTCGTAGACCCGCTCGATCGAGGGGGGCAGGCTCACCAGGGCGGGATCGGTGGGAGCGGCGGCGTCCAGCGACTCGTGCGCGGCGGCGCGACTCCCGGCGATGGATATCGATGGCTGCCCGGCGGGCGATCGTCGCCAACCAGGGTCCCAGCTCACGGGCCGGGTCGAAGGTCCCCGACGCCCGCCAGGCCTGAACGAAGGTCTGTTGGGTTGCCTCCTCGGCCAGCCCCCGATCGGCGAGCGACTTGTACGCCACGGAGTAAACCAGACCGCCGTATTCTCGATAAACGGCCCGCACCGCATCAGGGTCGCCGGCTGTGAACCGGGAGACCTCGGCGGCGTCAAGCACATGGCAACGCTAACCCCCCCGAAGTGGGCGGCCAGGTTTACCGGCTGTTCACTCGGGGCACACCGGACCTTTCAATGGCGCGGCCCCGGGCCGGCGGAGTCGGACGGGCCCGGCGTGGTGAGGCGGGTCTGGCCCCTCCACGCCGAGCCAACCGGACCGACTGGACCGACCGTCCCGACTGGCCTGCGGTCCGACTGGACCGCTCAGTCCTCAGCCAGCAGCTGATAGAGCTTTTGCCGGGCCTCCTTGAGGATGCCGGTGGCTCGCTCGATGCGGGCATCGTCGGCGGCCATGGCCACCTGGCGGGCCGCCAGCTGCAACTGCGGCCACGGTGTCCCGCAGGGCATGACGGCCGGCGAGGCCCTCGGCGCTCTCCCACGGCATGTCGCCCGGATCCTGCCGCTCGATCTCGGCTCGGCCCTGATCGGTCAGCTCGTACACCCGCTTGCCGCCTTCGTCGCGGGAGGTCACCAGCCCCTGCTCCTCCAGCAGCTGCAGCGTCGGGTAGACCGACCCGGCGCTGGGGCGCCAGATACCGGCGCTGCGCTCTTCCAGTCGACGGATGATCTCGTAGCCGTGGGCAGGGCCGTCGAGCAGGCTCCTGAGCACGACTTGCCGGGTATCGCCGCGTCGCATTCTGCGGCCGCCGCCCCAGCCGCCGCCCCAGGCTCCGGCCGCCCATCCGGGGGGTCCTCCTCTGAACGCCTCGCCATGTCGATGTTGTCCTTTTGGTCCACGCATGTGGGAATCTCCTTTTCGTAAGATCTTGACTGGTCGAATGCTATCACGATATATCGCTACTGCCAGAGGATGACGCGGAAACTTCGCGACGCGGCATGGAGACGGGCGGACACCGGCGGGCGCCGGCCGACGCGGCATGGAGACGGGCGGAGACCGACAGCGGCGACCGCGCCCCGGCCAGCCCCCATCCGGCTTCGTAACCCGCGGCGCCCCTGCCGCTCGCCGGCAGCCGCTCTCCCGGAAGTAGAACGGCCCGGTGTCCCCGCCCCTGCGGACACCGAGCCGTTCATGTCACCTGTCGGTTTGCCCCTCAACCGCAGGCCAGATCATGGTGTCCCGTACGGATCAACCCGAGGACAACGGACGCCAAAAGCTCTCGCAACCTCACCCCTCCCGGCCCCTCTCTGAGTCAACGAGGGAACCGGCGCCGACTGCGAGCCGAACCTCTGGATGCTGCACCCGGTCTGAGCCGGTCGGCTCCCGCTCCGGCCCGGCTCCCCAAAGGCCTCGGGTTACTAGTGTGGTCCGGGGCTGCCGAACGGCGCCGGAAGCGAACAACGGAGATAGCCATGATCGTGCGGGACTCCATCTACATCTACGGGGAATGGGTACCGAGCACCGGCACGGGAGTGCTCGAGGTGACGAACTCCACAACCGAGGAGGTCATGGGGACGATCCCCGACGGCACGCCGGCAGACGTCGACGCGGCCGTCACCGCAGCCCGGACGGCCTTTCCGGCCTGGGCCGCCACCGCCCCCGAGGAACGGGCCAAGTTTTGCGCTCGCATCGCCGACGCCCTGAGTGCCCGCATGGACGAGATCGCCACCCTGATCAGCCAGGAAGTCGGCATGGTCAAGTCCTTGAGCAAGATCATCCAGGCCGGCCTGCCCTACAACTCCTTCAACGTGATTCCCCAGATCGTGGCCGAGTTTCCTTGGGAGGAGCGCGTCGGCAACTCGATCATCGTGCGCGAGCCGGTCGGAGTGGTCGGGGCGATCACCCCCTGGAACTATCCGCTCCATCAGATCGCCGCCAAAGTGGCCTATGCCCTGGCGGCTGGCTGCACCGTGGTGCTCAAGCCGTCGGAGGTCGCTCCGCTCAACGCCTTCGTGCTGGGCGACGTCGCCTTCGAGGTCGGCTTGCCGGCGGGCGTCTTCAACCTGGTTTCCGGCACCGGCCCGGTCGTCGGGGAGGCGATCGCGTCCCATCCTGACGTGGACATGGTGTCCTTCACCGGTTCGACCCGGGCTGGCAGGCGGGTGGGCGAGCTGTGCATGCACCGGGTCGCCAGGGTGGCGCTGGAGCTGGGCGGAAAGAGCGCCAACATCATCCTCGACGATGCCGACCTCGAGAAGGCGGTCCGGGACGGGGTCGGGAAAGCGTTCCTCAACTCGGGCCAAACCTGCTCTGCCCTGACCCGCATGGTGGTGCCCCGGTCGCGCCTGGCCGAGGTCGAGCAGCTGGCGGGGGCAGCCGCCGAGGCCATGACCCCTGGCGATCCCTTTGCCAAGGAATCCCGGCTCGGCCCGCTCGTCTCCCAGGTTCAGTGGGACCGGGTCCAGGACTACATCGAAGTCGGTCTCGAGGAGGGCGCCAAGCTGGTCACGGGCGGTCCCGGGAAGCCTGACGGTCTGCCAACTGGATACTTCGTGCGGCCCACGGTGTTTTCCGAAGTCCACCCGGATATGCGCATCGCCCGGGAGGAGATCTTCGGGCCGGTGCTCTCCATCCTCCCCTACGACACCGAGGACGAGGCCGTGGAGATCGCCAACGATTCCGACTACGGGCTGGCCGGCGGGGTGTGGGCCGGCGACCAGGAACACGCCATCGCCGTCGCCAAACGCATCCGCACCGGCCAGGTCGAGGTCAACGGGGGTGCGTTCAACCCCAACGCCCCCTTCGGCGGCTACAAGCAGTCTGGCATTGGCAGGGAGTACGGGCACTTCGGCCTGGAGGAGTTCCTGGAGGTCAAGTCCCTGCAGCTGTAGCTAGCCGCCGGAGAGGATGGCCGGCGTAACGTCGTTGATCAGCGGTCGGCCGGCGAGATATCGCGCCAGGTTCTCGGAAAAAAGGTCGGCCTGGCGCTGGTAGCGCCCGGTTCCTTTGGCGGCGTTGTGCGGGGTTACCTTTACCGCCGGATGACGCCACAACGGATGATCAGCGGGCAGCGGCTCGTTCTCGAACACATCCAGTAGCGCCGCCTCCGGGGTGCCCCGATCGAGGGCGGTCACCAGGGCGCCCTCGTCCACCAGGCTGCCGCGGGCCACGTTGACGAGGACGGATCGCGGTTTCATGGCTGCCAGGAAGGCCGCGTCGACCAGGCCCAGGTTGCTGGAGTTGGCCGCCGCCGCCAGCACGACCACGTCGGCGAGCTCGATCACTTCGAACAGCTGATCAGGCATCACGGTGCGCTCGGTGATCTCCTCACCGCTGGGGTGGCGGCGGCAGCCTATGGTGGCGGCGCCAAAGGCCCGGGCCAGGCGGGCCACCCCGGAACCGATGGCTCCGAGGCCGATGATCAACCACGTCGAGCCGTGCACCTCCCGGAACTCATGGGACCGCCACTCGGCCGCGGCCTGGGCGGCCCGCCACTGGTCGCCGCCCTGGAAATGATCGAGCACCGCAAGCAGGACATACTCGGCGATGGGCAGGCTGTTGACATGGGCGTTGCTGACTCGGACGCCCCGGCTGGCCAACGCCGCGTACGCCGGCCCGTCGAATCCGGCACCTGCCGACTGAAACCATCGCAGCGAGGCGCAGCGGGAGAGGAAGCCGAAGTACGGCCGGAGCGGGGCCCCGTCCAGGTAGAGGTCTGACGTACCCCAGGCCACCTCGGGGTCCGCCGCCTCCGCCGCCACCGGCTGGCCGCTCTCCGTCCGGATTTGCCCGTCGCGACCGAACAACAAAGGTTCCAGCCCAGAACGATCGAGTCCAGCCCAGTAGCGCTCATATGCGACCGCGGTCAGCAGCACCCGCATCAAGCCGACACTACGTGACCGTGACCCGGGCCCGCCTCCCGCCGGGATGCCGCTATCGTCTCCGGGTCCGTCGCCGGTTCGAAGGAGAACCCATGCAACTCAGCGCCCGCAACCAGCTCAACGCGACCGTGGAAACGGTTACCCACGGCGAGGTCATGTCGACGGTCAAGGTCGCCCTGCCCGACGGTCAGAACGTCACCGCGGCCATCACCCGCGACGCTGCCACCGAACTGGCCTTCGCCCCTGGCGATCAGGTGGTCGTGGTCATCAAAGCGACCGAGGTCATGCTCGCCAAGGACTAACCCGGGCCGGGGCTTCGGCCCAGATCGGCAGGGGTGATCTCCTCCTCGATGGTGACCTGATCGAACCATCCGTTCCGCGGCTCTCCGGCCGTTCGGTCGAAACGGTCGACGTACGGTTTGAGGTCGATCACGGGTGTGCCGTCGATGAGGTCCACCCCGGCGAAGTGCACGGTGGTCCCGGCCACCTCGATCAGTTCGATCAGGCTGAGCCCGATGGGATTGACCCGGCGCGGGCCCCGGGTGGCGAAGACGCCGATCTTTCGTTGCTGCGGCCGCAGCAGGAACGGCACCTGGCGGAGCGGTACCGGGCCGGGCGCGGTGTCATGAGGCCGGTGCAGCCAGGAGAGGAGCCAGGCGTGGCTGAAGCCGTCGAGGCCCTCGAGGCCATCCCGGTAGCGGGGATCGATCTCGATGGTGCCGCGCTCGGCCCGGTTGAGGGCCGCCTGGATCGGGGTGTTCTCGGGCGTCGCCCGCCGCGTGCGGACGACGCCGATGATCGTCAGGGGCTCGGTCGCCTCCACTGGGCGCCAACCGGAAGCGGGACCCAGCGTGATGGTCATGCAGATGCTGTAGGGGTTGGAGGTGTACTGGCCAAAGGGGTCGCACGGCTGGAAGCCAGCCCGCTGATACAACCGGCGCGCCGGCGCAAAGGCCTCCCTGGTGCCGGTCTCCAGGCTGACCCGGGTGTAGCCCCGCTGGTCCGCTTCGGTCAGAAGCCGGTCGACCATCGCCTGTCCGACGCCGTGGCGCCGGAAGCCGGCACTGGTATGCATGGACTTCAGCTCGGCGTGCGTCTCGCCGAGGTGTTTGAGCGGCGCCCACCCCGGCCAGCACACCGTCGACCCGGGCGCTGAAGAAGGTCACGGCGGGATCCAGGAGGCCGCCGGCGTCGAGGGCATGGACATGTCCAGCCGGAGTGACTTCGTGAGCGAACGCCAGGTGCTGCTCCAGGAGCGCCTTCACGTCCGCGGTCCGGGGGTCGTCGACGGCGATGATCACATCCACGTCTCAGCCCTCGGAGCTGTCATGAGGCAAGGGCGCGGCGGCGACTGGCCAACCCGATTCAGCGGGTGGGGCCGATGGCTTCATGGCGTGCTTCCGGCTCCAGACCGCCACGTTGAAGACGACCGAGGCGATGATCAGGCGTCCGATGAGGTACAGGCCGAACAGCAAGGCGGCCGCGACGCCGAGGGTGCCGTACAGCGCCGACGCGTGCGTCAATCTGGCCGCCAGGTAGTAGACGGCGACCAGGTGGACGACCTGGAGCCCGAGCCCGAACACGATGGCGCCGGGGATGAAATCGAGCAGGGAAGCGGCCGCATGCGGCAGGCGCAGGGACCACGCCCACCACACCCCGGCATAGAGCACCACCACCCCCAGCATGACCGACCAGCCCGTAACCAGGCGACCGGTTCCGGATCACCGCACCGAGCGACGTCCCGGCCCCGAGGATCACCACCGCCGCCAGCAGCTCGCCCACGGCCCGGGGCTTGTGCTTGATCTTCGGCACCGGGATGTGCCAGATCAGGGCATGGGCGACGAACAGAGCCTTCACCAGGGCGACCGAGGTCGTGTACAGGAAGATGGCGCCCAGGATGACGGCGAGCCAGCGGGCTGACTGGGAGTCCTGGGCGGCCTGATTGATCGATTGGGCCGCGATGCTGGTCACCCCGATGCCGCGGACCACCGCGTCGGGGCTGGTGGGATCGGCCGCCGAGCCGAAGCCGAGGCCGGCCACGACCAGCAGAGCGGCGGGAAGCAACCACAGGAACATCCGGAAGGCGATGGCCCCTCCCAGCAGGCTTCCCCCCGCGTTCCTGTCGCCTTCTTGCACCGTGAAGGCCACGTCAACGCTGCCGATCCTCGACCGGCTGCTCTGAAGGCGTTCGTAGGCGCCGTCCACGCGCCGGTGGGCGGCGTCGATCTGCGCCCGGGCCCGGTCGTAGCGGCTGCTCGCCCGGGTGGCCGTCTCGTCGGCCGGCGCACCCGGACCGGGTCCGGCGCCGGACTCGTGGCGCCCGGGCTCATCGACGGCCGGCGGCCCGGTTCCGTCGTCGCGGGCGAGCCGGTCTTTCACCGCCGGAGAAATCTAGTGCAACCTGTCTCCACGGCCTTCGGAGCAGGAGCGCTCAGTCGAAGTGGAGCGAAGTGGGCCGGGGCGGCTCCAGGGGCTGTCCAGCCCGGGAGTCGAGAAGGCAAATCCCCGGATCCCTGGTCAGGCGGCCGACGACGGAAAGCGGCGTCAGGCGGGCCGGCCACCCCTGCTGGAGGCGGGTGACGACCCGGGGCGAGGCGGCCGCCAGCAGCTCGAAGTCCTCCCCGCCGGCCAGGGCGAGGCGTTGGCGCTCGGCCGCGGGGAGAGCCCCCAGCTCCCGGTCAACCGGCACCGCGTCCCACCACAACTCGGCTCCGCAGCGGCTGGCGATGGCGGTCCGCTCGGCATCGAGCCAGAGCCCGTCGCTCAGGTCGCCGGCGCAGCGCACCCCCGCGTCGGCCAGCGCCATTCCCTCTGCCAGCCGGGCCCGGGGGTCGAGCTGGGCATCGATCCACGATCTGTGGGCCGCTAGTCCGAGTCGACCCTGGAGCGCGGCCAGACCCGCGGCGGCCCGCCCCAGCACCCCGGTCACCACGAGCAGATCACCGGGCCGTCCGGCATCGCGCCGCAGCGTTCGGTCCGGGGCCACAAAGCCGGCCGCCATGAGATCGAGCACGAGCGGGCCGTCGATGGCGCTGAGGTCGCCGCCCGCGACCGAACAACCCGTCTCGACTGCGAGATCACACACGCCGGCGGCGATCGCCAGCACGTCGAGCGCCAGCGTGGACGGGCGGGCGCAAATGGTGAGCAGGCAGAAGGCCGGCGCGGAGCCGGTCGCGGCCAGATCAGAGAGGGATACCGTCAGCACCCTGCGTCCCAGCTGATGGGGCGTCATCCAGCCCGGGCGGAAGTCGACCCCCTCCACCAGGGCGTCCTGGGTGACAACCAGAGCCCGTCCCGGGGGAGGGGCGATGACGGCGGCATCGTCACCGCTGGGTACCGCCAGCGGCGGCCCCCCGGCGAGGGTGCGACGGGATTGTTCGACGAGCGCGTTCAGCAGGCTGCGCTCGCCCACCTCGTGCAGGGTCGGCCCACTCTCTCCGAACCGGCGGGCGGCGAGGGGCGTCGACCCTCCACCGCCGGCCCAGGGCGGCAGCTCCCCGGATCGCAGTCCCGACGCCGGCTCGGGACGGTCCTGCTTGTCAGCCGGGCTCAACGCTGGCGGTGAAGCCAGCATTGGGCCTCGTCGGCGATTGTCGTCGATGGGTAGGCGTCAACGCGCTCTATCAACTCAGTCGATGGGTGCCGGCAGCGCCAGGCGTCAACCAGGAACGATGCCGTGGCCCAGATCAGAATCCCGGCGGCCATCGCCAGCGGGGAGAGCAGAACAGCGAACACGATAAACAGCGGCGCCGCCACCGGCACAAATGTTAGCGCTCCAGGTCCAGCCGGAATGCCAGCAGCGGGACTTCGGGAACCGGGAGCCAGTCCCGTTCCGGCACCCGCACGAACCCAGCCTGGTGATACAGCCGGTGGGCCGCCAACATCCATGGTGTCGAGTGCAGGAAGATGGCGCCGCGCCCCAGGCTGCGGGCCCGCTGGATGCAGGCGTCGAGCAGGACCCGGCCGGCCCCCCGCCCCTGCCTGGCGGGGTCAACGGCCAGCATACGGATCGAGGCCTCATCCTGATCGAGTTCCTCGGCCCACGGATTGGCCGGGTCAGGGACAAAGGTCACACAACCGACCAGCGCCTCGCCCTCGACCGCGACCAGCACCTCGGCCTCCAGCGCCCGTCTGGCCACGTCGGCCAGCTCCTTTTCGTAACCTCCACTCATATGGGCTCCGGGGAGGGCCCGGTAGGCGGCCACCACGATGCGACCGGCTGAATCCCACTCCTCGGCGGTCACGCCGCGGACCCTCATGTCAGTGCGGGCCGGCGACCCGTATCTCTGCCCCGGTGGTGTAGCTGGCCCCGTCCGACGCCAGGTATACCACTGTCCCCACCATCTGCTCAGGCTCGCCGATGTCGGGTGGCAGCGCGGTCCAGAAGCGCGTCACGTCCGTCCGAAATGCTCCCGGAATGATGGTGTTGACCCGCACTTTGAGGCCCAGGCCTGTACGAAGCCTTTGGCCATAAGGTTGAGCCCGGCTTTGGCAGCACCGTAAGGAATGGTGTTGGCATTCGGGCTCAGAGACGCCAGCGTGCTGAGATTGACGATCGATCCGCCGTCAGCCTCAAACATGCGGGAGCCGAACTCAACGGTCATTTTGAATGGTCCCTTGAGGTTGACGCCGATGACTTTTTCCCAGTAGTCCTCGGTGATGTCACGGAGATCGTCGTACAGCGGGGACATGCCGGCGTTGTTGACCAGGACATCCACCTTGCCGGTGGTCTCCCAGATCTCTGCCGCGAACCGGGCGATGTCGTCCCAACGGGCGACATGGAGATGCCGGGCCCAGGTGCGCCGTCCCGTCGCGGCGCTGATCTGCTCGGCCCATTCCTCGCAGTTCTGGAGGTTGCGGCTGGCGATCACGACGTCGGCACCCGCTTCCGCCAGTCCTATCGATACGGCTCGTCCGATGCCGCGAGCACCGCCGGTTACGACTGCGACTTTGCCGCTCAGGTCGAACAATTGCCCAGGGGTGGCCACAGGCGGATCCTAGCGATCGGAGGTGTACGCATGACATCCCTCAAGGTTGGAGATGCACCTCCAGGGCCGACACGCCCCGCAGGACCAGATTGTCCTTGTAGGACGGCGGGTCGGCATCCAGGGAGATCTGTGAGAACGTCCGGGCCAGGGCGCCCAACGCCACCTGCGCCTCCGCTCGCGCCAGCGGGGCGCCCAGGCAGTGGTGGATTCCGAAGCCGAACGACAGATGCCGGTTGTCATTGCGGGTGATATCGAAACAGTCCGGTTGGTGGAAGCACGCCGGGTCGCGGTTGGCGGCCGGCAGCAGGATGACGGGCTGCTCCCACTGGTGAACCGTTCCATTTGGAAGCTGGATATCTTCCACGGCCAGGCGGCCATCGGCGTGCACCGGCGGGTCGTACCGCAGGACCTCCTCGACGGCCCCGGGGAGCAGGCCCGGTTCGCTCCGCAGCCGGGCCAGCTGATCGGGATGACGGGCCAAGGCCAGGACGCCGTTGGCAATCAGGTTGACACTGGTCTCGTGCCCGGCAATCAGCAACAGACTCAGCGTCGCCAGCATCTCCGTCTCGCTGAGCTTGTCGCCGAGCTCTTCGGCGGCGATCAGGGCCGAGATCAGGTCGTCCCGAGGCTGGCGGCGTCGCGCCTCGATCAGCTGCTGAAAGTAGGCCCTGGCGCGCGTCGACGCAGAACGGGCCGAGTCCAGCACCCCGGGAGGAACCAGAAAGGGCGGGTCGAGAGTGCGGGCCACCGCAGCCGACCACTCTTTGAACTCGTCGACGTCGGTGCTCGGAATCCCCAGCAGCTCACAGATCACCAGGACCGGCAGGGGGAAGGCCAGATCCGCCACGACCTCCATGGCGCCGCGCTCTTTGGCGTCGCCCACGATCCCGTCGACGATCGCCTGCATGCGGGGCCGCAGGGCTTCGGTCCGGCGCGGCGTGAAGGCCTTGGCAACCAGGCCCCGCAGCCGGGAATGATCGGGGGGATCCAGAGAAAGGAAGGACGGGGTGAGGTCGGTGGAGTCGATGCCGGGCGGGGGCTCCCAGTCCGGCGCCTTGCGGGCATCGCTGCTGGCCGCCGGGTGGCGTAGCAGGGTCAGGCAATCGTCGTAGCGGGAGAGGACCAGAGGGCCGAGGGGGCTCCGGTGGAAGGGATCATCCTCGAGAAGAGACCGATAGCTCGGGTAGGGGTCCACCTTGAACTGCGGATCCAGGGGGTTCCAGCTCCCAGGCATGAGGCCCTCCTCCACCCCGCTTCGACACCGGATCGACACTGTAGACCCCGAGACGTCATTTTCGAGCCTCCCCCGCAACGCCTAGCATCGCGGCCGCACCTGCAATCTTCTGGGGGATCCATGACCACCGTGATCGAAGACGGGCTGGTATCGGGCGACTCACACATCAACGAACCCCGCCATCTGTGGCGGGACAACCTGCCGGCGAAATACCGCGACCGGGCCATGCAGGGAATTCAGGCCGCGGACGATGGCAACTGGGAGCTCGTCCTGGAGGGCCACCAGCTCGACAAGACGACCGCCGAGGAGGACGAGCGCATGCGGGTGGCCGACCCCGTGCACCGTTACCAGATCATGCAGGAAGAGGGCATCGTGGCCGAGTGCATTTTCCCGACCATCGGCCTGTACGTCTGGATGCTCAACGATCCTGAGGGTGGGGCGGCCTCGTGCCGGGTCTACAACGAGTGGATAGCCGATGGTCTGGCGAGGTCGCCGCGGTTCAAGTGTGCCGGCCTGGTCCCGGCCTGGCGGGTCGAGGACGCCGTGGATGAAGTGGCCCGGATCGTCGACGCCGGCCTGGGGGCGCTGATGCTGCCCGCCGTGGCCACACCCGATTGGAACCACCGGACCTGGGCGCCCCTGTGGTCCGCCATCGCCGAGTCGGGATTGCCGGCCGTCGTGCATCAGGGCACCGGGCACAGCATGTACTTCTATCGTGGCCCGGGCGCCGGGGTGGCCAACCTGCTGGCCACCCAGTCCATGGCACCCCGGATGGCCGCCCTGTTGGCGACCTCGGGCGTGCTCGCCGCCCATCCCGATCTTCACGTCGTCTTCGTCGAATACAACGTGGGGTGGCTGGGATGGGCGATGCAGACCCTCGACTACTACCAGCAGGCGTTCAGCGAGGCCGGGTACACCCCGCAGGGCAAGAAGTGGGTCAACGTCGAACTGCCCGAACCACCCAGCCACTACCTGCGCCACCAGGTTCACGCCACCTTCCAGGACGACCCCATCGGGCTCAACAACGTCGGCTACACCGGCGCCGGTTCGCTCATCTGGGGTTCCGATTACCCGCATCACGAGGGGACGTATCCGCATTCGCGGGCGACGGTGGCTCGCCTGACGGAAGGACTGGACGAGGAGATGGCGGGACAGGTATTCCGGCAAAACGCCGTGGAACTGTTCCACTTCGACCGCACCTTGCTCGACCAGCCGCTGCTGCCGGATGAAACCGGGATCGAGGCGGGGTCGCGGCGATGAGTGCTGTCGAACCATTCAAAGTCGGGTTCCTGGACGAGGGAATCTTTCCGGATGCGGCCAGCTTTGCCAGCAGCCTCGGAGACGTCATCCAGATGCGTTTCGCCGAGGCCCTGGAGGGGGGTGAAGTCGACCGGCCCATCGACCTGGTCGTCCGCACCGGCCGGGGCCTCCCGGGGGGCACCGCCCACGCCGTCCAGCGGGCATGGCGCGAGCTGGCCGACGACGGGGTACTGCTGATCATCGGCCCCGGGATCACCGACAACTGCATGGCGGTGGTCTCGTTGTTCGAGTCCGGCGGCGTGCCAACCATCAACTTCCCGGGGACGACCCGGTCGCGCGGGCGCTACGGGTTCCACTACCAGATCGGGTCGCTCTACGACGACGGGCCGCTGATCGCCCGGGCCGCAGCCCGCCGGGGCCTCAACGAGGTGGCCGTCATCCGCGACGCCTCCCCGATCGGCGCCGAGTTCTTCGAGTACTTCGCCATGGAGTGCGAGCGCCTGGGCCTGGCGGTCACGATCGATCTGAAGTGCTCGCCGGTGGCGGAGGATCTGAGCCGGGAAGTCGAGCGGGCCGCAGCCGCCAAACCCGATGCCCTCGTCTACCTCGGCTTCGGCGGGGTCCTCCTGGAGCTGTCCCGGACGTTGACCGCGCTGGGCTGGGATCCACCCCGGTTCACGACCAGCGCGGGCATGCACTTCTATTCGAAACCCGCTGACGAACAACGACAGATGAGCGGATGGGTCTACGTGGATCAGGTCGACGAGGCCAACACGACCCTCCAGGCCATGCTGGACCGCCTGGAGGCCCGCACCGGCACCCGGCGCTTCAACCCCATCACCGGTGGGATGTACGACATGGCCACCCTGGCCGTACTCGGGCTGCGGTACGCCACCGTGCACACCCCCGAAGGGGTAATGGAAGGCCTGGAGCGGATCCATCAGGTCGAGTCCGTGCTGGGAGCGGCGGGGACGATCATGGGGTTCGGACCCTGGGAGCGGACCGCCCTGAAAGGTCCTGAATACCTGGTGCTGCGGCGCCTGGACGGCGAGGAGACCGTTCGCTACCGGGACTGAACGCGCCAAGGCACTGGCCCTGTCAACGCCACCACGGTCGACGCCGCGCCGACGAGACGTCGACGACCGGCTCGATGATGTCCGTCAGGGCGACCCGCAGATCGAGCAGGTGCTGGCCGACCCACACGATGCACTTCGGGGTCCCCGTAAGCGGGGCCGTGAATTCGGCCGGGATGGCGGGCAGGGCTGCGGCGAGGGTCTGGACATCTGCCGTCGAGCTGCCGTCCAGCTCGCCTGCCACCCGCTCGTACCACCCCACCAGGCCGGCCGACCAGGCTGCCAGGGCCTCACGGGCCGCCTCGAACCCCGGAGGTGGTCTGGTGGGTGCTGGAAAGGGCGTGCGCGGTGAGTCGTAGCCGCATGGTCGATCCCACCAGGCGCCACAGCTGGTCCTTGGCCACCCGCTTGGCTCCCTGTTCGCTGAGCAGTCCCCGCAGGGCGTCGTCGAGCCGCAGGCCGGCCGACACGGCCGCGATCCCGGCCTGCGGCGGCGAGGACGAACGACCCAGGACCCAGTTGACCGCCTCCGACAGGTACCGACTGCCCTCTCGAAAGGCGTCAGCCAGGTCGTCGCCGACGACCGACGCCGCGCCTCGAGGCCAGAAAAGGACACCCACGGCGATGCTGACGGCGCAGCCCAGGGCAACGTCTTCGATCCGGACCACTCCCGACCTTCCAGCCGACCGGGACCAGCAGATTGAACAGCACCGCCACCAGGACGGTAAAGGCGGCCTGGCCGGCCGCGAACGGGGCCGTCCCCGGTGCGTAAGCCGCCACAAAGACCGCCACCGGGAGGACCACCCACAGGACCGTGGTGGCCGAGCCGATGGCGATCACGATGGCTGATCCGATCACGAATCCGGCCACGGTTCCGGCGATAGCTTTCAGGGCCGTGGCGCCCGTTGACGCCGCGTTCGTGCGCAGCACCGACAGCGTGCCGAGCACCACCCAGAAACCGTGCTGGACATTGGTGAGATCGGCCACCGCCACCGCGGCTGCAATGGCCAGCGCGCCGCGCACGCTGTTGATACACCACACCGAGCGCAGGCTGGCGTGCCGGGCCGCCAGCCCGCCGGCGCTGATGACGCGGCCCGACCGCGGATTCCTGGGCCGGCGCCGTGGACACCTCATACCACCGCCGGCGGGCTGCCGCGATGGTGGCGTCGTCGGCCCGGCGGCTGGCGATGAGGGAGTCGGTGGCCGCGGCTCGGGCCGCCACGGCGAGATTCCGGACGTGGAACGTCAGATGGGCGGCGGCAGCATCGCCGTCGGTGAGGACGATTCCGGCGCCGGCCCGGGCCGCACCGGACAGAAGGTGCTCGACACCGTCGAGGTCCGGCTGGGCCTCCCGGCCGCACACCAGCGCGGCGATATCCCGCAGCAGGAGGCTTGAAGCGTCGAGCAGGGCCTGATCTTCCGGGGGAATGTCGCCGCGGGCCGGGATGACGCTCAGCGCTTCACCGACGAGGACACAGCACCATTCCAGGAGCTCCACCACGTTGGCGAGGGCCTGGTCACGAGTGGCCAGTCCGGTGGGCCGGTAGGGGGTGGAGGTGAACGCGGCCCGCAACTCGAGCTTTCGTTGCATGGAGGCCTGGCGGAGCGAGGTGTCGGCGGACGGAGTTGGGGCGTCGATCTCTTCGGCGAGGCTCGACGCCAGCGCGGCTGCCGCGCCCCGCAACCGGTCCGCGGGCTGGGCCCGGGCGAGGAGAAGGACTGCGGCGGTGCCAACCACCGAGACCAGCCACCACCCCGCCAGGCGGTCGGGAATGGTGCTGGCGCCTCCTGCCGTGACCGTCGGCAAGACGTAGGCGAGCAGTGCGCCGGGAGCCCCTGCGGCCACATTCGGTCCCAGCAGCCCGGCGAAGAGAATGACAAAGACCACGGGCACGGTCACGACGGCCGCCAGCGCCGTGGACGTCGACACCAGCGTGCCGATGACGATCAACACGGTGCCGGTGATCGCCAGGCCCAGATGCGCCAGGGCCTTGTCCCGGCGGGTCCCTGCGAAGCTGGACAACACCAGGGTGGCGAAGCCGCCGAAGGCTGCGAACGTGGCTACCTGGAGGTTTCCGATCACCTGGTCGGATGAAGGCAAACAGTCCCGGGATGACCACGGTGGCCCGGATGGCTCGCAGGAGGGCGTCTTCCGACCAGACCGGAGCCCACGTCGGGCGGGCCCGGATGGGCCGGGGCTCGGCCGTCGCCGCCTCGGCGGGGACGGCGATCGGAGGGCTGGTCACGCTGCGGAGTCTAAGGGCGCCCGTGCCAGTGCGCCTCAGTGCCAGTGCGCTCCGGGACTTCCCGGACCGGAGAGGGATCAGTCGAGCGGCGGCAGGAAAGGCGGGATGCCCGTATCGTAGCCGTCGAGCAGGGCGCCCCGGGCTTTCTCGATGCGGTCGACTGACCAGTCCTGACTCTCCGCTGTCGACCTGGGTCACCGGATGGAATCCCCGGACGAGCTGGATCCTGGCCCCGCTCACCGCGAACACCTGACCGTTGACATCCCGGGCCAGGTCCGAGCAGAGCCACACCACGAGGGGAGCGATGGCCGAGGGCGACATGGGGTCGAAGCTGCCCGCGGCCGGCTCATCGTGCTGGATAACGGTTCCCAGCAACCGGGTGGCAGCCACCGGGGCGATGGTATTGGCCCGGACCCCGATGCGCTCCAGGTCCCGGGCCAGGACCGTGGAGAGGGCCACCAGAGCCGCCTTGGCCGAGGCGTAGTTGGCCTGGCCGGAGTTCCCGTAGAGGCCGGACTCGGAGGCGGTGTTGATGATGGCGCCGTCGACGACGTTGTCTCGGTTTTCTTGTACTGCTCCCGCCAGTACAGCGGCCGCGAAAGCGGGCCGGGCGCAAAGCTCCCCTTCAGCACCACGTTGACGACGGCGTCCCACTCCTCCTCGGACATGTTGAACGACATCCGATCCCGGAGAATCCCGGCGTTGTTGACGAGGATGTCGAGGCGACCGAAGGTCTCGACGGTCTGGTTGATAAGGGCCCCTGCCGCGCCCCAGTCCGCCACGTTGCCGCCATTCACGGCCGCCCGTCCGCCGTTGGCGTTGATCTCCTCGGCGACCGTCTGCGCCGGGGTCAGATCCTGCCCTTCGCCCCGGCCGTCTCCCCCGAGGTCGTTGACCATGACCGCGCGCCCCCTCGCTGGCCAGCAGCAGGGCATGTCCCCGGCCAATCCCCCGGCCGGCCCCGGTAACGATGGCGACCTTGCCTTCCAGCAGACCCATGTAACGACTCCCTCCCGAACGGGTGAGTGAACCCGGCAACCCCGGGCGACGACAAATGTTGCCCGGTGACAATGTGGACAGGCCGATACTCCTCGACGGCCAGCAGATCGGTCAAATTCGTGGCCTGCCGCGGACCGGCGGGAAAACACGAGGCAGACACTCATCCGCTAGTTGTCTGACAGTTGTGACATTAGTGGACTGCGCTCGCCAGAATGGATGCTGTGACCCCCGGCCGCGTGACCCCAAGCGCCATTCAGCTCTGGGTGGTCGACCTCCTCCAGCTCGGCCCGGTCGACCGCACCGCCGAGGACACCCCCCGGGCTCGCCGGCAGGCCCGGCAGGAGGCCCTGCAGCGGGTCGCCGACCAAGCCGGCGTGGAGATCTTCCGCTCCTGCCAGATGTGCGGGGAGGACGGACATGGCCGGCCCGAGGTTCGCGGTGGGCGGTTCGATGTCAGCATCACCTGGGCGGGCCGCTGGGGGATTGTGGCGCTCGCCGAAGGCCGGGTCGGTATCGACGCCGAGCTGCTGCGGGCCGCGCCTCGGCCCGTCACTTCGGCCCTCTCGGCCGCGGAGACGACCGCGTTGGCGTCGCTGCCCGAGCGCAGCCGGGGCGAGATGTTCGTCCGGCTCTGGAGCGCCAAAGAGGCTGTCGCCAAAGCGGATGGGAGAGGCCTCAGCCTCCCGCTCGCCCAGCTCGACGCCGCCCCCATCGTTGCCGAGGGGCGCGCCGTCCTGGCCGTGGACCGCACCACCTGGCACGTCGCCGTGCTCGACCACCGTTTTCCCGACCGCCAGGCGGTTGCCGTTGCCATAGCCACCGACCGCGTCATCCACGACGTGGTCTGGTGCTCGGAAGCGACGTCCTGACCCTCGTCGGGGCTCATCCGGCTTCCGCCCCGATGGGCACGCCCAGGCCGTCGAGCACCACCGCGCCGGGCAGGCTGGCGAGCTGCGAACCCGGGAGGAGCAGCTTGCTGCGGCGAACCCCCGATCCGATCACGACCACCCCTCCATCGGCCACCCGCCGGTCGACCAGCACGGGCCATTGGGCGGGAAGGCCGATCGGGGTGATCCCGCCGTACTCCATGCCGGTCAAGGCCACCGCCCGCTCGGTCGGTAGGAACGACGCCTTGCGCACATCGAGGTAACGCTTCACCAGGCCGTTGACATCAGCCCGGTTGGTGGCCAGCACCACGCAGGCCGCGAACCGCTCCTGGCCTTCCCGCTTGCCCGCTACGACCACGCAGTTGGCGAGAGCGTCGGAGCGCAGGCCGAACTCCTGCTGGGTCAGGGCGGTGTCCGATACCGCCGGATCGATTTCGACGGCGCCCACTTGATCGAGAAGCCCCGACTGCACCAACGCGTCCCAGGTCGGATCGGCCACCAGATCGGGGCGCCCGGACGCGGGCACCGTGGTCAAGCCACCGAGTACGAATCTTCCCATGCCGTCATCCTGGCCGGGCCCCGTCTCGAACCGCGCCCCGGCCGCTCGTCGCCATACGTCCGTTCACCGCCTGCGACTCGATGCCCCTGGTTCGAACCCGACCCCGCCCAGACCCCGCCAGCCCTAACGACAAGGCAGAATCCACCCATCGCGTCCGATTCTCCACCCGGGGCCCGTCTCGGCTTCCACCCTCATTTCGGCCTGGCCCTGCTCCTGCTGCTGGGATCGTTTCTGGCCGGTGCGGTGTCGGTCCAGACGGTGGGCTCGATCCTGGCCATCCTGCTCAACGTGGCGGCCGTCGTTGTCATCTTCCTGGCCGCGGACGCGGTGCGGGACACCGTGTCCCGGGTGGCCGTTGGCGTGCTCGGTCTGGTCGCCATCGTCTTTGTCACCTGGAGCACCCGGGATACGATTGATAGCGGGCTGGCAGCCGTGGGCGCGGCAGCCATCTTGATTTTGAATCTGCTGATGGTGCTGGTGGTGCTGCGGCGGGTTCTGAGTCACGGAACCGTCACCCTGCAGACCCTGTATGGTGCCGCCTGTGCCTACGTACTCATCGGGTTGGCATTCGGGTCCCTGTACAGCTTTGTCGACAGCGTGGGCTCAGCGCTGGTGTTCGGGCGGCCTGTCAATCGAGCGGCCTACAGCTATTTCAGCTTCATGACCCTGACCACCACCGGGTATGGCGACTACACGCCCCAGACTGCGCTGGCGCAGCGAATCGCCGTGGTGGAGGCAGTCACGGGCGAATTGTTCGTGGCCATGACGATTGCCGGCCTGGTTGCCCTGTATATCCGCGGTAACCAACCCGACAACTAGAGGAAGCGTGACAGCACCGCAGGAGGGTTCCGACGGAGATCTGGCCGCCCTGCTTGCCGAGGAGGCCGGCCAGCTCCTCTTGTCGATGCGCGCCACCGTAGGCAGGTTGGCCATCAATCCGTACCAGTTGGGGCAACACGCCGACCAGCGCGCCAACACCCTAATCCTTGACCGCCTGGCCCGAGCCCGACCTGGCGACGCCGTCCTATCCGAGGAGGCAGCCGATGACCCCATCCGGCTCTCCTCTTCCCGGGTGTGGATCATTGATCCATTGGACGGGACCCGCGAGTACATGATGGGCCGGGACGATTGGGCTGTTCACGTGGCCTTGTGGGAGTCAGGTTCAGGGGTCACGGCCGCCGCCGTGGCCCTGCCGGCATTCGGTCGGGTATTTGCCACCAATGCCCTCGACGCAGACGGGCCGCCCCCCAGGCCCAGCAGCGGCCGGCCGTTGCTCCTGGTGAGCCCGACCCGTCCGCCGTGGTTCGCACCTGCGCTCGCCCAGGAAGTCGGCGGCGAGCTGGCCACCATGGGTTCTGCCGGCGCCAAGGCCATGGCCGTCCTGTGCGGCGATGCGGTCGCCTATGTGCACGCCGCTGGGCAACGGGAGTGGGACTCGGCTGCCCCGGTCGGCGTGATCCGGGCAGCCGGGTATCACGCCTCGAGGATCGACGGCTCAGAACTGATCTATAACCAGCCCAATCCGTACATCCCGGATTTCCTCATCTGTCGGGCCGACCTGACGGAAACGCTGCTGGGGGCGATCGCCCGGGCTCGAGGGGCCAGACGCTGACAGGGGAGGTTCCCGCTCGAAGGCGCCACCCTCCCGGCCAGATCACCGCTGGCACTCGCCCATCTGTGAGACGATCGATCAGGCTGGCAGTCATCGCTGAACGCGATGGCCACCTCATGGCCCCCGAGCGCAACCCGGGTTGCCCGGCGGCAGAATGGGTAGACCGAGAGGGTTCAGAGGCGTGAGCCTGAGTGGGTCGCGAGAGGACACGAGCGAGAGGGCCGGTGGGTTGGCATCCCGAAGCGGTGACACGATGATCGACTCCGGGTCGTTCATCGGTGGCCGCTACCGGGTCGGCCCGGTGATCGGCCGGGGCGGCATGGCCGAGGTACGGGCAGGCTGCGACACTCGCCTGGATCGTCCCGTCGCCATCAAACTGCTCCGGGCCGACATCGGCCACCAGCCCGAGGTGCGCCGCCGTTTTGAGTCCGAAGCCCGGCTGGCAGCCCGCCTCCTCCACCCCAACGTGGTGACCGTCTTCGACAGCGGCGAACACGGACCGTGTCCCTACATCGTCATGGAGCAACTCCGCGGGTGGACGCTGCGCGATCAACTGCAGGGGGGCCCGTTACCCGTCCCTGCAGTGGGCGTCCTCGCCCTCGAGGTCCTGGCCGCCCTGGCGGCCGCTCACGACGCCGGGATCCTTCATCGTGACGTGAAGCCCAGCAACATCCTGGTCGGAGCGTCCGGCCAGTGGAAGGTGGCCGACTTCGGCATCGCCAAGCTGGCGGAACTGCCGGGCGCAGACGACACCGTCTCCGGGGTGCTGATGGGGACACCGGCCTACCTGGCGCCCGAACGGTTCTTCGGCGCCCCGGCCACCGTCGAAGCCGATCTCTACGCCGTGGGCGCCGTACTGTACGAAGCCCTGACCGGTCGGAAGCCCGTTGAGGCCGGCGACGCGCCGGGAGCCTGGCCGGCCGTAGCCGCCACCACCCCGCCGGCGCCACTGCGATCGCTTCGCCCCGACGTCGACCCCGACCTGGCCGCCGTCACGGAACGCTGCCTGGCGAAGGACCCCGGCCAGCGCTTCCCGTCGGCAGCTGAAGCGTCAGCCGGCCTGTCGAGCACACCGTTGGGACCGCCGCCTATCCCGTCCCGGCCCGTGGCGACGGTCCGCCTGGAGGCCACCGAGGCGCTTCCGGGTGGCCAGCAGCCGACGGGCGCATTTCACGACCCGGCCAGGTCGCGCCGGCGAGTGCCGCTCGGCATCATGGCCACCGTCGCGCTCGTCGCCATCCTGGCTGCGGTGGTCGGACTGTACGCCGCGACCGGTCCGGGTGGGCGCCCCGATCCGACCCCGCCGACCAGTGTGGCGACCCCGCCGACCAGTGTGGCGGCCCCGCCGACCAGTGTGACGGCCCCGCCGACCAGTGTGCTGACCCCGCCGACCAGTGTGCCGACCATTGTGACGGCCCCGCCGACCGTCCCGCCCGCGACTCCACCGACGACGGTGAACAACCAGACCCTCGTGACGCCCACCGCCCCGGCGGCAGCCAGCCCGCATGGGCCGGGCCGTGGCCACCACGGAGGCGACAACCAGGGCAAGGGCGGCGGCAGCAACGGCAACGGCGACTGACCGGGATCGCCGGCGCTGAGTTCAGGCGCTCTTGCGAGTGCCGGTCTTGCCAGTGGCCGCTTTGCGCTTGGTGGCTTCGGCGGTCGGGCCCGTTGACCGGCTGGCGGGTCGGGACGACGCCCCCGACCCGGTCTTCCCCTTTTGGCTACCCGCCGATCGGCCCGCTCTGGATCGCCCCGGCGTCTTCTCCTTCGCCGCCCGCAGACTGGCCTCGAGCGCCGACATCAGATCCACCACCTCCCCTTCCTGGACCGGGGCCGCTTCGACGACGATCTGCTCACCGGCCGCCTGGCGCTCGATGAGGTCCTTGACCTGGTCTGTGTAGGTGTCGTGATAGCGGCCGGGATCCCACCCGGTGCGGAGGCTGTCAATGATCTGGGTGGCCAGGCGCAGCTCTTTCGGATCAGCCGCGGTTCGTTTGGATGGGAGATTGTCCACACTCGACCGGGCCACCAGCTCGTCGGCGAAATGCATCGTTGACAAGGCCAGCACGTCCTGGCGGGGCCGGATCGCAGCCAGGTATTGCTTGTTGCGCATGACCATGGTGCCGATCCCAACCTGGTGGCGATCGGTCATGGCCTCGGCCAGCAGGGCGTACGGCCGTCGAGCCGGCTCGCCGTCCGGGCCGAGCCAGTACGTGCGGTCGTAGAACACCGGATCAATCTCGGCGATGTCCACAAAGTCAGCAATCTCGATGGTGCGGGTGCTCCGGGGGCGCAGTTCGGCCAGCTGGTCGGGGTCAACCGTGACCAGCTGACCCTTCGACAGCTCGTAGGCCAGCCCAATCCCGTCGTTGGGCACCTTGTGCCCGGATCGATCGGACACTTTCTCATAACGAATCCGCGACCCGGTGCCCTTCTCCACCTGATGAAAGTGGACCGTGTGCTCCCGTACCGCGGTGAAGACCTTCACCGGCACGTTGACCAACCCAAAGCTGATGGATCCTGACCAGATTGCCCTTGGCATGTCGAATCACCTACCCACCCGGCCACCTACCTACCCCGACAGCCTACGAGCCTCGTATCCCGATCAGTAGCTCGGGCCACCCGGAAGACTGGTGGGAGGTTCCGTCTTCGGAGGAGTGGTGGGCCTGGTCGGAGCCGGAGTGGCCGGAGGCTGGGTGACCGGGGCCTGCGTGACGGGGGGCGTCCTCCTGACCGTCGTCGGAGGCGTGGTCGCCATCGTCGGCGGCGTGGTGGCCGTCGTCGGAGCGGGAGCGGCCGGAGCCCGGGTGACCGGCGCCTGAGTCGCAGGCGGGGCCGTCCTGACCGTCGTGGCGGGAGCGGCGGGAGCCCTCAGAGGGGTGAGGATGGCGACGAACCAGGTGCCTCCTCCGTCGGGGACAGCTTGACCATTGGTTTCATCCGGCCGGGAGTCGCCGATGTAGGTATAGAGCGGCTGGCCCCGAAAAGTGACCTGAAGACCATCTGGCCGGGGAAAGGTTCCCAGTCCGCTCACGCCGGAACCCGGAGTTGCCGTGCTGACGCCGGCGGGAAGCAACAACGGCGGCCAGTAGTGCAGGCACGCGCCCGTACACGCCGTCTTCCCGGCGCGGTCCCCGCTGTAGGTATAGAGCACCATGCCCCTGGCGTCGGTCAGAATGGTTCCCAGCTTCGGATTCGCCACCGTGACGACGACAGGGCTGGCTGCCGTCCGGGCGGCTCCAGCCGGACTGGTCGCGGGCGGAACGGTGGCGGGCGACGACACTTTTGATGACCCGCCGCCGCAGGCCGCCAGCAGTGCCACGCAGACCCCGGTTGCCATGGTCCCGGCCAGTAGCGGTCCCGTCTTCCTGCCGCCGCGCCGCGTCCCGCCAACCTCGTGTCCTCGCGCCATTGCGCCTCCTTCTTCGTGCCGGTACTACGGCCGGAAGTGACAGCGAGATTGCGGAGGACGGAGGGGTGCCGGCGGAAGGCGCGGCCCGCTTTAGTCGTCCCCGGAGGCGGCCACAAAGAGCAGACCGCCTTGAGGCGTGTAGGCGGCTCCCACCGTCGTCACAGCGGTCACCGCGCCGGTGCCCGGATTGAGAGTGGCGAGGAAATTGGCAGGAAACTGGGGGGGAGCCGGGCAGGTCGGAGGAGCACTGTTGGCACCGCACGGAGTAGCGACCGCGACGGGGCGGTCGGGGGTGAATCGGCCGGAAATCGTGTCAATCGAGTCGTTGCTCGAATCCGTGGAGTACAAACGGCCCCGATCTGCGGAGGGCCATGCCGTGTCGTCGACCGATTGTGTCAACGACAGCACGTGGAGACGCTGTCCGGGTTCGCCGGCATCGCTGACATAGATCTGCTCCTCGTCACCCTGGCTGGTAAGCATGAAATCTCCACCGAAACGGGCACCGGCCGGGACGACCTCGTTGGAATCCGGGTCGGTAAGCGCCAGCTTCACCGTCGTGCCGTACGACGGGCTGTTCACATTGGCGACGGTCGCCCTGGCCTCGTCGAAGAAGAGCTCCGACACCTTCGCCACCCCGGTCATCGGATCAAGACGTACCGAGTAAACGGCCGGATAAGTGGGCTGCGGCGCGGGCGCGCCCGTGGTGCCCGGAGCCGAAGCGCTGATGAAGATCTGCCCGCGGTAGATCGAGATGGCGTCGGTACCGCCCTGGTGCGGGAGGGGCTTGTTGTAGCGGTAATGCGTAACCCCGTCGCGC
>CAWHFG010000005.1:0-1384343 GCA_963828435.1 uncultured Acidimicrobiaceae bacterium | reverse complement strand
TTCTTGACGTCCGTGGGTTGCAGGTAGGGCCGAACCATCAACCAGATTCGAGATGCCCCGGACCCCCGCCAGGTTCCGGACCGCCGCTTCGGCCGCCCTTCGCTGGTAGTCCCAGTCGAGATCGCCCTTCAAGGTCAGCCAACCCTTTTCGGCCATAACCTTGATCCTGTCGTCCGGGACCATCACGTCCCATCTCAAGGCGTTCACAGCCGCCCGAGCGATGGCAGTATCGCTGTGCTCGTTGGACGTGCGGACTTCTATGTCGTTGGCAATCGCCTTCGCCCCGGCCACCCGCTCGACAGGGCGCTCCGCATTCCACTTCTCTGCATAGGAACTCACCTCGCCGGTCAGGGTGACCACGCCATCGACGACCGAGACGCCTATCCGACGCTGATCGACGCTCGGTTCCCACTCCAGCTCTTGCTCGATGTCCCGCCGCAGTTCAATGTCGGTCTTCATGGGCACTCCCCTGGGCAGATGGAGCCGGATGCACGTTCCCGCGATGAAGGTCGCCTCCTTCTCCTTCCGGAAGTTGTCCTTTGCGCAGGCTTCAGCGTGATCGTGATTGCCTCGCCGCGCATCCCACGAACGCGTGGTTCGGCGCCTGGATGCCACGTGTGACCTGCGGCGTCTCGCATGTCGCACACTCCGCTGAGTCGGCGCGATCACGACGAGATCCTGGGCAGGTCCACCAGTCACGAAGACCCGAACCCGCCGCCCCAACCGAAAGCGCGCTGGCCAGCACCGACAGGCAGAAGCTCCGGGCCCGACCGGGGAAGAACTCGTCCCCGAACGGCCCGCTCTTCTTATGCTCCGCTGTCAGCCGATCGGTCGTGATGGCTGGAGCCGACTCCTCGGAGAGAACCGGGGCTCCGTCCCGCGCACCACCCGGGCGAAGGCCACAGGTTGTCGACGGCAGACGAGCCGGCCGCGTGGGGTCGTCATGGTCGGTTCGAGGGCTGGTGATGCCGGCGGTAGCTCCTCCCGTCGCGTGCAGCCGAGGTCGGGGAAACCGGCTGCGTTTGCTCCCGATGATGTGGGCGGACCTGACGACGCCGGTGACCACCACACACCCCGAAACCGCTAGCACCGCGTCAGTGGACGCCAACCGCCAGAACGTCGCCGAAGCCTACTTTCGATCGGTGACAATCCGAGAGACACTGCGTACGCGGCCCGCAGGTGGGTCATATCTCGCCATCGCGCAGTGGGGCCGGGACGTCGGGTTGAACGCAACCAGAGTGGGTAAGTTGAAGCTATCCCGTTAGGGGGTGCTGTAACGACCATTCGTTCCGTAGCACCTGATCGGCGTTTCATGGCATCTGATGGCCCTCTACGCGGCCGTGCCAAGGAATGGCTGGCGCTGACCGAGCGGGTGAGAGCGGCAGCCAAAGGCCAGGGAGGCGTGGTCGTGGTCGAGGGACCCGCGGGCAGCGGCAAAACCCGCCTCGTTCATGACGCCGTCGACGTGGCGACGATCGCCGGCCTCGACGTGGCCAGCGCCAGCTGCGACCGCGAGCAGCCTGGTGAAGCCTGGGACGCCCTCCGCAGCTGCCTGGGGATGGCGACGGCGCCGCAAGGGGCGGTCCTTGACGGCGGCCTGAGCGTCGTCGACGACGCCTGCACGGTGATCGAGACGCGAGCCCAGCGCGCCCCTCTGGTCGTGCTCGTGGACGATCTGCAATGGGCCGATCCCACCAGCATGCTCCTGGTCAGGCAGTTGGTCGTCCGGCTGTCGGCATACCCGGTCTTGTGGTTGTTCGCCGCCTGCTTCGGGGAGTCCCGGACCTCGCTCGGGCGGGTGCTGGCCGCGCTGGCTACTTTGGATAGGGCCACCGAGATCGAGCTTCATCCACTATCCACTCGGGCCGTCGCCCAGCTGGTTGCCGATGTCACCGGCGCCACGCCCGATTCGGAGCTGCTCGCCTGGGGCGTCGAAACGGGTGGTTATCCGGGTGCCGTGCTCGAATTCGCCGAAGCGCTCTGCGACGAGGGAGCCATCGAGGTCGCTCACGGCCGGTCCCGTCTAACCGGCGATCCGGCCCGAAGCTTGGAGGCGATCGTCGCCCGCCGCTTTGCCACCCTTTCCGCCGAGAGCCGCCAGCTGGTCGAAGTCGCCGCCGTACTGGGACGGTCATTCCGGATGGCCGATCTGGCGTCCGCCCTGGGCACGCCCCCGGCCCGCCTGCTCACCCCGGTACGGGAGGCGACCGCGGCCGGACTGCTCGCGAGCGGCGGGCTGGAGGTCCTCTCGTTTCGGCGGGAACTCGTCCGGGATGCCGTCTATCGGGGGCTGGAGGACCCCATCCGGCTGGCCTTGCACCGCCAGATCGGCGAGCTGCTGCTTGATCGAGGCGGCGCCGCGCCTCGAGCCGCGGTCCACCTCATCCAGGGTGCCCAGCGCGGCGACCGCAGGGTGTTGGACGGGCTTGATCGGGCCGTTGTCGAGACTCGTCGATCGTGCCCGGAATCCGCCGCCGACCTGGCTCGGCGGGCGCTCGAGCTCACCGACCCCTCGGATCCGACCCGACCCGCCCGCGCCGCCCTAGCGGTTGATGTGCTCGTGGGGGCGAAGCGGCTGGAGCAGGCCGAACAGCTCGCCCGCTCCACGCTGGCGTTAGCCGGCATTCCGGCCGTGGTCGCAGCCCGGTTGCGCGTGGCGCTGTCGTCTGTCCTTTTCATCGACGGGCGGGTCGCCGAGGCGATCGCCGAAGTGGAACTGACGCTGGCCTTGACGGACCTGCCGGACCAGCTGTACGCCGCTGCCGAGGTAACCCGCCTCATGTGTCTATTGGCCGACGGTGACGTGTCACGGGCGCGCGCCGGGGCCATGGCCATTCTGGCCGGGCGGGGCCGGCCCGACAGTGCCTGTGCGCTGGCGGGCGCCTTGACGGCGTTGGCGCACATCTCGTGGTGGGAGGGAAGGGTCGACGACGCCCTGGGTCTGGCACAGGCCGCCGTCCGACGCGCCGATCCCGCCGGCGTGATCGGGTTGCGGGTGCTGCCGCGCCTCCTCCTGGCCGGCGTGCTGACCGGGCTGGGGGACTTTGAGGCGGCTGAAGCCGGACTGGCCGCCTGTTCAGAGGAGATCGAGCTCGACGGCGACAGTCTCTGGGCGGCGGCGCCCACCATCGCCTGGTCCGCTCTGGACCTGGCGCGCGGCCGCCTTGGCGAAGCCTTCGGCGGGGCCGAGGCCGGTCTGTCCCTCACCGAGGAGTCGGGCATTCGGGTCCTGTCCCGACCGGCCAGGCGGGTGATGGCCTCGATTGCGCTGGACCGGGGCGATTTCAAAGAAGCCGCCGCCCAGCTGGAATGCCACTCGCCGCCACCCTCACCCCCTTGCGCCGCGGCTGGCTTCGAGGATCTCTTCGTGCACGCCCGGCTCGTAGAAGCTCGAGATGGAGCAGCCTGCTGCGTCGAGCAGTTCCGGTGGCTCTATGACGATCTGACGGCCTTGAAGCATTTGGCCCTGCGCGAACCGGACGCAACCCCCTGCCTCGCCCGTGCTGCTTTGGCTGCCGGCGACCGCCGACGGGCCGAGCGCGTGGCGGCCTGTGCCGAGCACCTGGCGGCGGACAACCCGACGCTGGCCTCACTTGGGGCGCGGGCATGGCACGCCCGGGCCCTGGTGGATGGCGACCTAGCCGGTTTGGAGCGAGCCGCCACCGAGCACCGCCATCCCCGCTCGGGAGCCTCGGCCTGTGAGGACGCCGGCGTCCTGCTGGTCCAGGCCGGGCAGAGCGCCCAAGCCCGGGGCTACTTCGAGCGGGCCCTGGCCGTCTACAGGGACGCAGGAGCGGATCGTGACACGGCGCGGCTACGGGCCCGGCTGCGTGGCGTCGGGGTTCGGCGCCGCCACTGGACCAACACCGAACGGCCTGTGTCGGGGTGGGGGAGTTTGACTGATACCGAGAGAACGGTGGCGGGTCTGGTCGCGGAAGGCCTGACCAACCCGCAGGTCGCCGCCCGCATGTTCCTGTCCCGCCACACCGTCGACTTCCACCTCCGCCAGGTTTTTCGCAAGCTCCAGGTGGCGTCGCGAGTGGAGCTCGCCCGTCAGGTCGTGGAGGCGGCCAAGCCCGCCTGAAACCGTCTCCGGGCTAGACCCACGCGATCCCGGGATGTGCGTCTGGCCCCCGGGCGCGACGGTGGTGGAAAGGCCCGTCCGCCAACGCCTTGGCGGATAGCGCCGGTCCTGCAGCGCGACATGAGGGGAGACCCGAATGGCCAAGGTGGTCGGCATCGACCTCGGAACGACCAACTCCGTCATCGCGACCATGGAGGGCGGCCAGCCCACCGTGATCCCCAACGCCGAGGGATCCCGGACGACGCCTTCGGTGGTGGCCTTCACCGAGCAAGGCGAGCGGCCGGTCGGTCAGCTGGCCCGACGGCAGGCGATCCTCAACCCCAAGGGCACCATCTACTCGGCGAAGCGATTCATCGGCCGCCGCTACGACGAGGTGGCCAGCGAGCTGCAGGCTGTCTCATTCGATGTGGTGTCGGGGCCGGATGGGGCGGTGCGGTTCTCGGTGCGCGGCAAGCTGTATGCCCCGGAGGAGATCTCTGCGCTCGTGTTGCGAAAGCTGGTCGACGACGCGTCCAAGTTCCTGGGCGAGCGGGTGACCGAAGCGGTGATCACCGTGCCGGCCTACTTCAACGACGCCCAGCGCCAGGCGACCAAAGACGCCGGGCGGATCGCCGGGCTCGAGGTGCTGCGCATCATCAACGAACCGACAGCCGCCGCCTTGGCCTACGGCATGGACAAGCGCGCCAACGAGACCGTGCTCGTCTTCGACCTGGGCGGGGGCACCTTCGACGTCAGCATCCTCGACGTGGGCGACGGCGTGGTCGAGGTGCGGGCCACCTCGGGGGACACCCATCTCGGCGGTGACGACTTCGATCGTCGCCTCGTGGATCTGCTCGCCGACGAGTTCCAGCGGGACAACGGCATCGATTTGCGCAAGGACCCCCAGGCCCTGCAGCGCCTATTCGAGGCGGCCGAGAAGGCCAAGATCGAACTGTCCTCGGTCACCCAAACGCAGGTCAACCTGCCCTTCATCACTGCGGATGCCAGCGGTCCCAAGCACCTGGTGACCACCATCATGCGCTCGACATTCGAGCAGGCCACTGCGGACCTGGTGGAGCGCTGCCTGGGCCCGGTGCAGCAAGCTATGAGCGACGCCAAGGTCACCGCCAATGATATCGATGAGGTCATCCTGGTCGGCGGCTCGACCCGCATCCCGGCCGTGCAGAACTTGGTCCGGCGTCTCACCGGCGGCAAGGACCCCAACATGACCGTCAACCCCGACGAGGTCGTCGCCGTGGGCGCCGCGGTGCAGGCCGCCATCATTAAGGGCGAGGTGAAAGACGTCCTGCTCCTCGACGTCACTCCTCTGTCCCTGGGGGTGGAAACGATGGGCGGGGTCATGACGAAGATCATCGAGCGCAACACGACCATCCCGGCCCGTCGCAGCCAGGTGTTCAGCACCGCGGAGGACAACCAATCCGCGGTGGACATCGTGATCCTGCAAGGCGAGCGCGAGCGGGCCGCGGACAATCGGGTCCTGGGCCGCTTCCGGCTCGAGGGCGTACGGCCCGCGCCCCGGGGTGAGCCCCAGGTCGAAGTGACCTTCGAGATCGACGCCAACGGGATCCTCAACGTGTCGGCCCGAGACCGCGACACCGGCGCCCAGCAGAGCATCACCATCACGGATACCTCCAACCTCGACAAGGCCGAGGTGGACAGAATGATCGCAGACGCCGAGCGCTATCAGGCCGAGGACGCCCGCATCCGCCAAGAGGTCGATGCCCGCAACGAACTGGACGCCGTCGCCCATCAGGTGGAGCGCCAGCTGCAATCGTTGGGTGACAACGTAGCCACGCACGAGCGGGCCCGGGCCGAGATGCTGGTCGCCGATGCCCGGCAGGCGGTCAAGGACTCCGCCCCGCTGGACTCGGTGCGCAGCTTGACCGGCGAATTGCAGCAGATCTATCACGCCCTGGTGGCGATGCCAGCAGGCGGGGCGGCCCAAAGCCCGCCGGGCGGGGATGGATCATCGGGCGGCTCGGCCGCGGACGATGACGTGATCGACGCCGACTTCACGGTGAGCTGATCGGAGCGGTGACCGAAAATCGACTTTCGGCCCCAAACCAGGCGCCGCCGGCCGGCGCAGACGGCGCGGACGCGGCCGCGCCCGGGGAGCGGGAGGCGCCCGAACAATCCGAAGGTGCGGAGCTGGCGGCCATGGAGGCTCAGCTGCGCCGCACGCTGGCCGATCTGGACAACCTCCGCAAACGTGTCGATCGCGAAATCGCCCGGGAGCGGGCGGCCGAGCGGGCCGCGGTGGCGGCGAGGTGGCTGAACGTCGTGGACAACCTGGACCGCGCCCTCGAGCACGCCGGGGCGGACAGCAACGCGCTCGTCGACGGCGTGCGGGCCGTACGGGATGAAGCCGTCGGCATCCTCGCCCAGCTGGGCTTCCCCCGCTACGAGGACGTCGGTCGTCCGTTCGACCCGGCCCGGCACGAAGCTCTCAGCGCCCTACCCGCGGACGCCCCGCCGGGCACCGTCCTGGCCGTCATCCGCCCCGGCTATGGCAGCGCCCAGGACATTCTCCGGCCCGCCGGTGTGGTCGTCTCCACGGGGCCAGCCCCCGCAGACCCCGACTGATGGCGGCGACCGACTTCTACCAGACCCTGGGGGTGGATCGGGCGGCCACCGCTGAGGAGATACAACGGGCCTACCGCAAGCTGGCCCGGACCTACCACCCGGACGTCAACAAAGACCCGGGCGCAGAGCGACGCTTCCAGGACATCTCCGAGGCGTACGACGTCCTCTCCGATCCTGAGACGCGCCGGCGCTACGACGCCTTCGGCCCCGATTTCCGCCAGGTTCCCCCCGATGTCGATCCCGAGACCTGGGCCCGGGCGACCCGCGCCGGGACCGGGACCCGGAGGACGGCGGCGGGAGATGGCGGGGACGGGCGGGTCTGGGTCTCCTCGGGATTCTCCGACGACGACCTGGACTTCGACGATCTGCTGAGCGGCCTGTTCGGGCGGGGCGGCCGCCGGGAGTGGGGGCCGGTGGCGGGCGCGGACCAGGAGGCCGAACTGACGCTTTCGGTCGAGGACGCCTACCGGGGCGGCCCGCGCACCATCACTCTGCCGGGTGCGCATGGGTCGCGGACGCTCGAAGTCGCCATCCCGCCCGGGGTGGTGGACGGGCAGCGCATCCGGCTGGCCGGCCAGGGCGGGCAGGGCAGCGGGTCGGCTCCACCCGGGGACCTCTACCTGATCGTGCGCCTGGCCCCGCATTCCCGCTACCGGGTCGCCGGCCGGGACATCTCCGTGGACCTGCCCCTGGCTCCGTGGGAGGCGGCGTTAGGCGCGTCGGTGGCCGTGGAGACACCCGGTGGCGAGGCCAAGGTGCGGGTCAGACCGGGAACGTCCAGCGGGAAGCGGCTGCGGCTGAAGGGGCGCGGCCTGCCGAACCCCCGGGGGACGCCCGGGGACCTGTTCGCCGAGGTGCGCATCATGGTGCCGTCGTCACTCACCGACAAGGAGCGTGAGCTGTTCAAGGAGCTGGCCGCCGTCTCCACCTTCGACCCGAGGAGGGGACGGTGACGTTCGCCTTAGCCCGGATACCCCGCCTGGATTTGGAGACCTTCGCCCGAGCCGCCAATCTGCACCCCCATTTCATACGTCGCCTGGTCGCCCTCGGCTTGCTCGCACCCGTTCCGGATGCCGTCGGCGAGCTGTGGTTTTCGCCCACCGACATTGCCGCCGTCGGCCGCCTGCAGCGGCTGCGGGCCGGCCTGTCGCTGAACTATGCCGCCCTCGGGCTCGTGGTCGACCTGTTGGACCGCATCGCCGAGCTGGAAGCCGCCCTCCGCCAGCGCCCACCCGTCACTGGAGGTCCACCGTGGACATGAACCGACTGACCCAGAAATCCCAGGATGCCCTGCAGGACGCCCAGACCAAGGCGCTGCGCTTTGGCCATACCGAGGTCGACGGGGAGCACCTCCTGCTCGCCCTTCTCGATCAGCCCGACGGCCTCGTCCCTCGCCTCCTCACCCAGGCGGGCGGCGATGCGGACCGGCTACGCGCCGAGATCGAGGCCGACCTCAGCCGCCGCCCCAAAGTGACCGGACCGGGAGCCGCCCCCGGCCAAGTGTTCGTGACCCAGCGACTCTCTCGCCTGCTCGACACGGCCGAACGGGAGGCGCACCGGCTCAAAGACGAATACGTATCCGTCGAGCATCTGTTGATCGCCTTGCTCGAGGAAGGCAGCGAGACCTCCGCCGGCCGGCGGTTGCGCGAACAGGGCCTCACCCGGGACCGATTCCTCCAGGTTCTCACCGCGGTGCGGGGCAATCAGCGGGTCACCTCGGCGATGCCGGAGGTCACCTATGAAGCGCTCGAGAAGTACGGCCGCGATCTGGTGGCCGACGCTCGGGCCGGCAGGCTCGACCCCGTCATCGGCCGCGACAGCGAGATCCGCCGCGTCATACAGATTCTCTCCCGCAAGACGAAGAACAACCCGGTGCTGATCGGCGATCCCGGTGTTGGCAAGACCGCCATCGTCGAAGGACTCGCCCAGCGCATCGTGCGCGGCGATGTCCCCGAGGGCCTCCGGGACAGGACCATCTTTGCCCTGGACATGGGCGCCCTGGTGGCCGGGGCCAAATACCGGGGCGAGTTCGAGGAGCGGCTCAAGGCCGTGCTCAACGAGATCAGGGCGGGAGAGGGTCGCATCCTGTTATTCGTCGACGAGCTGCACACGGTGGTCGGCGCCGGCGCCGCCGAGGGGGCCATGGACGCCGGGAACATGCTCAAGCCCATGCTGGCCCGCGGGGAGCTGCACATGATCGGCGCCACCACCGTCGACGAGTACCGCAAGCAGATTGAAAAGGACGCCGCCCTTGAGCGCCGCTTCCAACCGGTGCTGGTGGACGAGCCGTCCGTGGAGGACACCGTCTCCATTTTGCGGGGCCTGCGCGATCGCCTGGAGGTCTTTCACGGCGTCAAGATCCAGGACAGCGCCCTGGTGGCGGCCGCGGTGCTCAGCCACCGCTACATCACCGACCGGTTCCTGCCGGACAAGGCCATCGACCTGGTCGACGAGGCGTGCGCCATGCTCCGGACCGAGATCGACTCCATGCCGGCCGAGCTTGACGAGCTGACCCGGCGGGTCATGCGCCTGGAGATCGAAGAGGCGGCCCTCGACAAGGAGACCGACCCCGCCAGCAAAGCCCGCCTGGAGACCCTACGCCGGGAGCTGGCCGACCTGCGCAGTCAGGCCGATGCCATGCGGGCCCAGTGGGAGGCGGAACGGCAGGCCCTGCGCAAAGTGCAGACGCTGCGCGAGGAGATCGAACGCGTCCGTCTGGAGGCCGAGCAGGCCGAGCGCAACTACGACCTCAACCGGGCGGCCGAGCTGCGGCATGGACGGCTACCCGAACTGGAACGACGCCTCCAGGCCGAAGAGGCCCAGCTGGCCGCCAAGCAGGGCGGCTCTCGCCTCCTCCGCGAGGTGGTGACCGAGGAGGAGATCGCCAGCATCGTCTCACGCTGGACCGGTATTCCCGTGTCCCGTCTGCAGGAGGGCGAGCGGGACAAGCTGCTGCGCCTCGATTCGATTCTGCACGAGCGGGTGATCGGCCAGGACGAGGCCGTGCAGCTGGTCGCCGACGCTGTCATCCGGGCCCGGTCCGGCATCAAGGACCCCCGGCGCCCCATCGGCTCCTTCATCTTCCTCGGCCCCACGGGAGTCGGGAAGACGGAGCTGGCCAAGGCCCTGGCCGCCGCCCTGTTCGACACCGAGGACAACATGGTCCGCATCGACATGAGCGAGTACCAGGAGCGTCACACCGTGAGCCGACTAGTCGGCGCCCCTCCGGGCTACGTCGGCTACGAGGAGGGAGGCCAGCTCACGGAGGCCGTCCGCCGAAAGCCGTACTCCGTAGTCCTGTTCGACGAGATCGAAAAAGCGCATGCCGACGTGTTCAACACGCTCCTCCAGGTCCTCGACGACGGGCGGCTCACCGACGCCCAGGGGCGCACCGTCAACTTCCGTAACACCGTCATCATCATGACGTCCAACATCGGGTCGGAGTACCTCATGGACGGAGTCACCCCGAGCGGCGAGATCAAGCCGGACGCCCGAGCCCTGGTCCTGGGTGAGCTGCGCCGCTACTTCCGCCCGGAGTTTCTCAACCGTGTCGACGACACTGTCCTGTTCAAGCCACTGACCGAGCCCGAGATAGAGCGCATCGTCGAGCTCATGTGCAACGAACTGCGGGCCCGGCTGGCCGAACGGCAGATCACCCTCGAGATCACGGACGAGGCCCGGCGCCACATCGCCCATGAGGGCTACGATCCGGTCTTCGGGGCCCGTCCCCTCCGCCGGTACATCGCCCACGAACTCGAAACCCAGATCGGGCGCGCCCTGCTTTCGGGCGAGATCCACGACGGCAGCACCATCACGGTCACCAGACTCGACGGTCAGCTCCAGGTCACCTTCCAGAACCCACCCGCCGCCGGCCAGACGGCGGCCTGATCGGCGGCGTCACAGCGGTGGGCCGCCCCGCTCAGGCCTTCCCTGCCGGACCGCGTCGCCGACATCGCCGTTGTGATCGGTGACGCTCCCGCCCGGGTCATCAACCAGACCCTCCACGATCTCGGCAGCGCCGCGCTCTGCCTGGCGACCCACGCCCGGGGCCTGCTCGCCTTCGGTCTGGGGTCCATGGCTTACGAGGTCCTGGCCGCGGGCGCGGCTCCGTGATCCTGGTCGGACCGTCACTGGGCTACCCCGAGGGCACTCCCTGGTCCGACGAACCCATCCATCTTGAGAAGTTCCGCGGTGGAGGCGTCGTGGTGTGCGTCGATGGTGGCGAACGATCGGCGTCCCTGGCGGCCACGGCCCGGCCCTGGGCCAGAACGCTGAGTGAACCATTGATCGTATTGACCGTCGCCGAACCCGACGCCCCGCTTCTGGGCCGCGAGTTGCCGGACAGGCTCTACGGGCCGCCCGGCAACGTGACCGCCTTCCTCGACCGGCTCACAGCCCCTCTCCGCGGAGAGGACGTGGTGGTGAAAAGTCGGGCTATCTTCGATCCCGTCGGGGCCGCCGAGGGTATCCGCGGCTACCTGCAAAACTACCCGGCGGCCCCTCCCCCTTATCCTCAGACTTCTCCCGGCGTTCGGCTCGAATGTGGAGCATGCCGTTCGACACCGTCAGCTCCGCGTCCTTGCCCGGATCGATACCCGGCAGCTCGGACCGGACGACCAGGTCGTCGCCATCGCGGAACTCCTCCACCTTCAAAAGGCCGTTGCCCTCCCAGTCTCCTTCCAGCAACCGGCGCACAAGTTCTCCCGGACCCTCGAATCCAAATCGCTCTCGGCGGGCGACTGCCATAACTGCCTCCCTGGATGGTTACAACAGCAGATCGAAGAGATGAAAGGCCTGCTCCCAGTGGGCACTGCCGGGGTTCTTCAGCTTAGGATCGATGATCTTGAACGCCTCCGCCAGGGCCACGCTCAGGCCACCCACTGCGGCAGGTAGCCGGGCCTGGGTGTCCTCGTCGACCAGCAGGTCCAAGGGAGGAAGCGTGGCCAGCTGTTCGAGAATGGGCTGCAGCTCGATGTCTTCATCGAGCTTCTGGAAGCGATGGATGCTCTCCTGCAATCCCTTGGTGATCGGCAGATCGAATGGCATGACCAGGCCACGATCATTGGCCCGAGCCGTCGCCTGTCCCATGATGAGCAGGTCATAGAGCTTGTGGTGGACGAAGTCGTTGTAGCGCTTCAGGTCGTCCTTGTCGACGTGCAGTCCGGCGGCAGACCGAAAGAACCGCTCAAATCTCGCTACTCCCATGATCGCCATCGTCGTCACTCCTTCGCACGCCACATCGTTGCCCCCGGGTGCAGCAGCACACCTCCCGCGATCGCGTAGTCGTCCCCGTCCTTAGGCTGGCCTCGACGCGTCTGCTGCTAGTCGGCGCACCGGGAGCGGAAAGGGCACCCAGGCCAAGCGCCTGGCCGCCCACTACGAGATCGCCGACCTGGCCAGCGGGGATCTTCTCCGACGGGAAGTCGAACGCGAGACACCGATCGGGAAGATCGCCCCGGACTCCATGCGGCGAGGCGACCTGGTGCCCGCCGAGACGGTGCTGTAGGTGATCGTCGGCCCCATTCTCGAAGCGGGGCGCCGCCGGTTCCCGGACGTACGTATCGATGTCCCTTGGGGCATCTACGAGTGGGCGCGAATGGCCGTTGGGCGCATCTTCGACAGTGACGTTGCAACGCAGGAGTAGATGCGCGGTCGGTAGTTGCCGCGCCGCCGGGACCCCGACGCCGAGTCGAACTTCTGCGACGAGAGCTTGGAAAGTCAGAGGGGTTCGAGGCACCGTTCCCCACTCAGCGTGACCGGATCACACCGGTGTGATCCGGCCATGACCGCTGCTGCTGTGTCCTGGTGTGTCCTGCGTGTGTCACAGCGCGATCGGAGCCCCTCGCGAAAGGGGCTCCTACCAGCTATTTTGCAGTGCAATCGTGAATGAGTGGAGGTGGCGGGAATCGAACCCGCGTCCTTCAATGCCTCAACGGGACTTCTCCGAGCGCAGCCGGTGATCGGATCTCAGGCTCCCCGCTCGCCACCGGCACCGGCGGGGAGCCCCAGTCAACTAGCTGTCCCCACCAGGCCCGCTGACGAGGCCGATGGGTAAGCCCTGCAAGATGACGCCCGCACCCGACCCGCAGGGCTGGGGCCGGACGGACGGGCTACTTATTAGGCAGCCAGTGCAAGCCGAGGCTTGGCGTTTGTTTATAGGTTCCGGCTCTTTAACGTGGCTCCGGAGACCACGGCTCGCTTCTCCCGCATCGACAACCGAAGTCGAAGCCAATCACCCCCTTGTCAGGGTCCAGCCCGATGATGGTACCGGACCGCGGCGGCCAACCCGTACCAGCGCCTCCAGATCGGCGGGCAGGACCGCCCCCACGGTTTGTCCGCCGTCCACTACCAGGACGACCTCGTTGGGGCGTATCCGGCTCACAACCTCCAGGGCGTCCTCGTCCGGCGTGGCGCCGGTCGTGGCGCTGATGGGCGAGGCCACGTCAAGGGGCCGGGTCAGATCCCACTGCGAGAATGGGACCGCGGCCACGGTGTCACCCAGTACGACACCGCCGTAACCGCCGTCCCATCGTTCGAGCAGCCATACCCAACCCGGGCGCCCGGTGGCGTAGCGCTCGGCGAACGCCCGGACCGTGATCCATCCGGGTGCTGCGCCTACGGGCCGCATGATCTCTGAGATCTGCACTCCATCCAGGGATCGCCGGACGTTGCCTAGCTGTCGCTCGGCCCGGGCTGCCCCAAGCAGCCACCAGCCGATGAAGCTGATGAAGAAGCCATTGAACGGATCGCTCCCCCGCACCAGCACCAGGAAGCCCAGGGCCACCATCGCCGTCCCCAACCAGATACCAGCGTTGGTCGCAGCCCGGGTGGCTCGCCACCGATCCCGGGTCGCCGCCCAGGCCACGGCGTGCAACACCCTCCCGCCGTCGAGAGGGGCGGCGGGCAACATGTTGAACACGGCCAGCACCACGTTGATCACCGCCAGCCAGCCGAGAGCGGAGACGGCGAGGGAACCTCCACCGGCGGCCACCAGCGCCAGTCGTATCAACCAGAGCAGGCCGCCGAATACCAGGCTGACGAGCGGTCCCACCCCGGCGATCCCGAGCTCGGCGCCCGGTGATCGGGCGTCGCCCTCGATGCGGGTCACGCCCCCCATCCACGACAGGGTGATGCCGTCGACCTGCATCCGGAAGCGGCCAGCCACCACGGCGTGACCGAGCTCGTGCAGCAGCACACCCAGCAACAGTCCCACCGCGGTAAGGGCCCCGGCCGCGGCGTATGCCGTCCCGGTGTAGCCGGGCGATTGAATCGGAAAGCGATTAGCCGCCAGCTCGCCGGCCACGAACGCCACCATGACCAGAAGGCTCCAGTTGAGACCCACCCTCACGCCGGCGATCCGGCCGAGTCGGACGGTGTCGTTCATGGGTCCAGGGTACGCCGCCGGGCGGCGGTTGCACGGCGGGCCTCCATGTCGGCATCCCGGGCCGCCAGGGCGTGACGTTTGTCGTAGCGCTTGCGGCCGCGGGCCAGGGCCAGGTTCACCTTGGCCCGGCCGTCTTTGAAGTACACCGACAGCGGTACCAGGGTGAGTGACTCGAGGGTGGTCCGCCGGTTCAACTCGTCGATCTGGCGTCGGTGCAGGAGGAGCTTGCGGCGGCGATCCGGGTCGGTGGCACCGAACCCGGACGCGAAGGCGTAGGGTGGAATGTGCATGGCATAGAGCCAGACTTCGTAGTCGACGACGCGGGCGTAGCTGTCGCGGAGCTGGGCTTTCCCCTCCCGCAACGACTTGACCTCGCTTCCGACCAGCACCAGACCGGCCTCGTAGGTCTCCAGGATGTCGTAGTCGTGCCGGGCCCGGCGATTCTGGGCCACCGGACGGCCGTCGAAGCCTTTGAGGGCCGGTTTCGAGGCGGGCGCCATGGTCCCGTCACGGTAGCGTCGCGGTCGTGCTTCGGGTGGAAAAAAGGATCCTCGACACCATGGTCGCCAGCGCCCTGGACGGCTATCCCCTCGAGGCGTGCGGCCTGCTGGGCGGGTCGCTCGATGCCCCGGGCACGGCCACCGTGACGGTCTGCTATCCGGTCGAAAACGTCGCCGCATCGGCCCGGCTGTACCAGGTCGAGCCCCGGGCCTTGTTGCGCGCCGACCGGGCTGCCGAAGCCGGCGGCGGGCAGCTGATCGGGGTCTTTCACTCCCACACCCACACCGAAGGCCGGCCCTCGCCGACCGACGTCACCCAGGCCCCCGACCCTGACTGGCACTACGTCCTGGTCTCCCTGCGAGACCTCCATCCCAGCGTGCGCAGCTGGTGGATCCGCGACGGGAAGATCACAGAGGAGCCAATCGTTCTACAATGGTGACAAGTGAGGTCGACTTTGCCGTGGACCTCCTCATCAAGCCCACAGTGGCCTCATCAAGCCCACAGTGGCCTCATCAAGCCCACAATGGAGAGTGCCGGTGCCTGTTGATGTGCGTTTGCCCACCGTCCTCCGGGCCTCGGCCGCGGGGCAAACTACCGTCGAGGCGGAGGGAGCCACCGTCGGGGAGGTCTTTGACGACCTGATCCGCCAGCACCCCGGTCTGCGCGACCAGCTGCTGACCGGCGATGGGACCATCCACCGCCACCTGAACATCTTTCTCAACGACGACGACATTCGTTATCTCGGCAACCTTGAAGCCAAGGTTGCCGATCGGGACACCCTGACCTTGATGCCCGCGGTGGCGGGGGGTTGAGCTGGTGGCCCGCTACGAGAGCGTCCTGGACCTGATCGGCAACACCCCGATGGTTGACATCAGCTCGCTGAGCCCCAACCCCCGGGTGGCGATCGTCGCCAAGCTGGAGGGCTGCAACCCGGGAGGGTCGGTCAAGGACCGGGCCGCCAAGGCCATGATCGATGAGGCGGAGAAGGACGGCAGCCTCCGGCCCGGCCAGCAGATCCTGGAATCGTCCTCCGGGAACACCGGGATCGCCCTGGCCATGATCGCCAAGGTCAAGGGCTACCCAATCAAGATTGTCCTGCCCGAGAACGTCTCGGTCGAACGCCGGCAGCTGCTCGAGTCCTGGGGGGCGGAGATCATTGATTCCCCGGGTTCGGAAGGCTCCAATGGCGCCATGCGCCGGGCCCAGGCCCTGGCCGTCGAGCACCCGGACTGGTGGTTCACCTACCAGTACGCCAACCCGGCCAACCCGAAGACTCACTACGAGAGCACGGGCCCCGAGATCTGGCGGGACTGCCCCGAGATCACCCACTTCGTGGCCGGGCTGGGCACGGCCGGCACCCTGATGGGGGTGGGCCGCTTCCTCAAGGAGCGCAACCCGCTGATCCAGGTCTGGGCGGTCCAACCGCCCGCCGGGGAGACGGTTGACGGCCTCAAGAACCTCGACGAGGGCTTCATTCCCCCTGTCTTCACCGACAACGACGGTTTCAACTTGCTGGACCGCAGCAAGATCATCGGTCCCCGGGAGAGCGTGGAGTGGACCCGGCGCCTTTCGGACGTGGGCATCTTCGCCGGCATCTCGTCGGGTGCCATCATGGCCGCGGCCGTCAAGTGCGCGGCCGAGATCGACGAGGGTGTCATCGTCACCATCGTCTGCGATGGTGGCTGGAAATACCTGTCCACCGGGGTGTGGACGGATGACCTGGACGTCGTCACCGATCGGGCCAAACGGGTCATCTACTTCTGATCGCGGCTGGCATTCGTGATCGCGGCCGGGCCGGCTGCCGCCGGCTGATCCTGGTGCCGACGGGGCTGCGGTCCCGGGCGGTAGTGGCCGGCACCATCCTGGCCCTGATCGTGGTGACCGGGTGTGGGGGCGGCTCACACCCACCCGCGGCCGCGCCCTCTCTGGCCCCGACCACTTCGGGCGTAACGTCAACCACTCCTGGCGCCGGGACAACCACCACCACGACCGCGGGCGGTCGGGTGCCACCGGTGACCGGCCCGCCCGGGGTCGGGGCCGGCTGGGTCACCTACGACCACGACGCCGGCCGGGACGGCGTCGACCCCTCGTCACCGGCCGCCGGCCGGGTGGGGCCGGCCTGGACGAGCCCGGTCCTGGACGGGCAGGTCTACGCCCAGCCCCTGGTAGTGGGATCCTCCGTGATCGTGGCGACCGAGAACAACAGCGTCTACGCCTTCAACGCCGCCACCGGCAGGCCCCGCTGGGCGCGTCACCTCGCCACCCCGGTGCCGGGTTCCACCCTGCCGTGCGGCAACATCGAGCCATCCGGCATCACCGGCACCCCCGTTGCCGATCCCGCCACCGGGCAGCTGTGGGTGGTCACCTTCTCGCCGACCTACCGTCACACCCTGTGGAGCCTCAGCCTGGCCACCGGAGGAGTGACCAGCTCCCGCCCTGCCGATCCGCCCGGTTCCGATCCCCGAGCGGAGCAGGAGCGCGGGGCGTTGGCCCTGGATGGCGCCATGGTCTACATCCCGTACGGGGGCCTGTACGGCGACTGCTCCGACTACCACGGCTGGGTCGTCGGTCTCAGCGCCGCCAACCGGACCGACTCGACCCCGGTGACGTGGGAGACCCGGGACGCCCAGTCCGGGATCTGGGCGCCACCGGGACCGGTGGTAGCACCCGACGGGACCATCCTGGTGGCCACCGGAAACGGCACCCCCGTTGGAGTGGTCGGCGACTCTGACAGCGTCATCCGGCTCACGCCGGGTCTAACCCTCAAGGACAGCTTCACCCCGGCCGACTACGCCCACCTGTCCGATAGCGACCTCGACCTGGGCTCGACCTCGCCCGCCCGGGTGGACGGTCTGGTGTTCGAGGTGGGCAAGGACGGGATCGGTTACCTGCTGTCGGCCGGCCACCTCGGCGGGATCGGGGGCGAGGTGGCCTCGGCCCCGGTGTGCGGGGGCGGGTTCGGCGGCACGGCCGTAGCCGGCTCGACGGTGTTCGTGTCGTGCTTCGACGGTCTCTACGCCATCCGGGTGACCGGTGGCGAAGGTGGGCGGGCGCCGGCGCTGACCGTGGCCTGGTCCGTCAAGGGCGCCCATCCCGGACCGCCCATCGTGGCCGGCGGCCAGGTGTGGTCGGTCTGGTCTCAGGGTGAGTTGACGGGGCTGTCGGCGACAACCGGAACGGTTGCCTACCGCTACGGCATCGACGTGGCCGGATCCTTCCCGAGCCCCGCCGCCGCGGCTGGCATGCTGTTCGCTCCGGACGGGGACCGGGTGGCAGCCTTCGCCGGTATCTGACCGGCTCGTTCGGGGCGCTCAGGACTCGAAGATCTGGCCCGTGGGGAGGAGGATCCACGGCGCCCCGTTCGGCGCAACCGCGACCTTGGCCGCCGTGCCGGGCAACGCCTGGACCCAGCCAACTCCGTTCCACCGGTAGAGCAAGCCAGTCGTTCCAACCACCCACAGAATGTTGTCCGCTCCCACCCCGATACTCACGGCCGCGCCGGGATACAGAACCCAGCCGACCCCGCTCCAGTGGTAGATGTTGTGGGTCGAGTTGAGCATCCACGGGTTGCCGCCCCGGTCTACGGCGAGGCTGACGCCCCCACCGGGCAGAGCTGCCCATGTCACGCCGTTCCAGCGGTAGACGCCGAAGCCGCCCCCGACGACGTTGGTGCCGAGGATCCACACCACCCCGTCGGCGCCGACGCTGATGGCGGTCGCCAGGCCGGGGTAGGCCGTCCAGCCTCGTCCGTTCCAGTGGTAGATGTTGTGGGTGGCGTTGATCACCCACGGGTTGCCGGCCGGATCGACCGCGATATGGGTAGCCCCGCCGGGAGCGACGGCCCAGCCGCTGCCGGTCCAGAGGTAGATTCCGAACCCGCCGGGCACGGCTCCGGAACCGATCACCCAGACCGTCGAGTTGGCGCCGATCGAAATATCCGTGGCGGCACCGGGCAGTTGCTGGAAGTCGTGCTGGACGAGCCCGGTGCCGAGGGCGTTGGTGGGGCTGGCGAAGAGGCCGTCGTTGCCGGGAAGCGCCTGCAAGGTGGCCGGCTGGTCGGCGCCCGGGGCGATGTTGTTCAGAGTGACCGACACCGAGGCGGTCGTCTTCAGGGCCCCGGCAGTAATGGTCACGCCCGGGGCGCAGCTTCCGGATGGCACCAGCGCCCCGCCGGCCGCGGCCAGGACCGGGCAGGCCGCGTTGACGAGGGCTTCGTCGATCGCTACCACGAACTGAAGGGTCACCGGCCCCAGCGGGCCGGCCGCGACGGTGGGGGCGTTACTGACGCTGAGGGTGGGACCGAGCGCCCGCATCAGTCCGAGGCTCTCGTCACCGTTGACGGTGGCCGCCTCGCCGGCGGCCACCACCTTGCCATCCGGCTGGATCGCCACCCCGACCGGAAAGGCGGCCTGGGGGAACTGCGAGGAGGGGCCCTGGACCATGCCTTTCAAACCGAAACTCGTATTCGCCGCCCCCGTGTCGGAACGATACTGAGCCAGCACGGTCGCCGAGGTGGGGGGCTCCCCGGTCGTTGCCGTCCCCCCCACCGACAGGTAGCCGCTGAAGGGGTCGTAGGCGACCGAGGTCAGCTGGTAGGAGGTGGTGGCAGTGGGTGCCACCGTGACGACGCCATTGTTGCTGCTGCCGCCGAAGGTGATGACCTGTGATCCGCTGGCCTGGTACTGCACAAGGAAGGAGGCGGTCGATGACGGTGCGTCGGTGCCCACGACCACCACGTTGCCGGTTGGAAGGATGGTAAGGCCGTTGACGGTGTTCATCGCGGGGGGCAAAACGATTCCGCTGGTGCCAAAGTTGGAGTCCAGGCCGGCGTTTCCAAAAGCGGCCAGGGTGGCTTCCTGCGAACCCGTCGTGTCGATGCTGTAGCCCCCGGCCACGATGTCTTCCGCCACGTTCGGCACCCCGGACGGCTCCACCGCCACCGCATCGAAGTCGGTCAGGCTGGTGCTCGATGACGCCGGAGGGGCGAAGGTGGCGTCGTAGCCGGTGCTGTTGAATGACGAGTCGAGGGCGCCCGCTGGCGTCAATCGAACGACCAGCCCCTCGAAGCTGCCCGACGCTGTCAGCACCTGGCCGGCGGCCACGACGTTCCCGGTCACGGGGTCGATGGCGACGGCGTTGTATTGGCCCCCATTGCCCGGTAGCTGGGCGATCGTGGTCTTGATGAACGAGCCGTTGGTGGCGCTGGCGGACAGCTGGGCGGTGCTGGAGGGGCTGGAACCGAGGAGCTTGGTGATCGTGGTGCCGGTCGGTATCCCCGGGCCGCAGACGGTCGATCCGACATCGGCGGGCGTGAAGGTCCCGCTGTTGAGGGTCAGGGTCGTCCCGGTGGTGATCGAAGCGGTCACGCTCCGGGGCGCGGTTTCGAAGGCGACAGTGCCGTCCGGGTTGTACTCGGCGATGGCGGGTTGCAGGCCGCTGAGTCCGCAACCAGGAGCGGAACTGGCATAGCCGGCCGCCACAATGTTCCCTGCGTTTGGCAGACCCGCCGGCACGGCCGCGACCGCCAGGGCGTAGCCCGGAAACGAGTCGACCACACCGCCGGTGGCGAACGAGGTGTTGGGGGCGCCTGACGGAGTGAACACCGCGACCTGGAACTGCTGGGGCGTCGAACTGCCCAACGGGGGGACCGAGCTGTCCGACACGGCCAGATCGCCATTGGTCCCCATCGGCACGTAGGCCACCCCGGTAGCCCCGCTACCGGTGGTGGACGACACCAGCCCCGCAGTCCCGAAAGCGGCGTCGAGCGTTCCGGGCAGAGCTAGCGCGGATCCCGGGGAGGCGAGGATGATCCCGACCGCCACCGAGGCAACCATCAACAGGCAGCAGGTGACCCCGGCCGCGCCACGGATCCGATGCAGCCCGGCCGGGCCAGATGTTCCCGAGCGGCGGGTCACCCGCGGCTGTCCTCTGGCGCTGGACCTGCCTGCCCCCTGCCCTTCACGACCAGCGGTTATACCACCGTGGCGGACGGTGGTGGGAAAGGGGCAGGCGGTCTGCCTCTAGAGGAACGAGAATTGCCCCTCGGGGCAGCCGACCGCGAGGGGGACACGCGACCTGTGACAGCCACCCAATTAGGCCGACAATTGGCCAACTAGGCTGAGCCGCCGATGGACGACCGGCCGATCGGGATGTTCGACAGCGGCTTCGGCGGCCTCACCGTGGCCCGAGCCCTCATCGACCTGCTGCCCGAGGAGAACCTCGTCTACATCGGCGACACCGGACGGTACCCGTACGGGCCCCGCCCGCTCGACCAGGTTCGCGGCTTCGCCCGTCAGATCATCGCCAAGCTCGTGGACGAGCACGACGTCAAGATGGTCGTGGTGGCCTGCAACACGGCCGCCGCGGCCGGCCTTGACGACCTGTGCGACCGGGTGGCGGTACCGGTGATCAGCGTCGTCGAACCGGGCCTACGGGCTGCCCTGCGAGCCACCGAAACCGGACGGGTCGGCGTGATCGGCACAGTCGGCACCATCCGGTCGGGCGCCTATCAGCGGTCGGTGTTGGACCTGGACGGGGTGGGGAGATCGAGCTCACCTGCGCGGCCTGTCCCGGATTCGTCGAGTTCGTCGAGCGGGGCGAGACCGGCTCTGACCAGGTGTACGTCCTCGCCGAGCGGCTCCTGGCCCCCATCCGGGAGGCCAAGGTGGACACCCTGCTGCTGGGCTGTACGCACTACCCGTTTCTGGCCCGGACCATCAGCGACGTGGTCGGCCGCGACGTGGTCCTGGTGAGCTCGGCGGAGGAGACCGCGTTCGAGATGCGGGCCGCCCTCGAGGGGACCGCTCTGCGCCGCCACGGAGCAACCACCGGGGCCCACATCTGGATCTCTTCGGGTGACATCCGCACCTTCAGAAGGCTCGGACGGGGCTTGCTCGGACCCGAACTCGACCGGGTCGAAGCCTGGGACCCACCATCGCCGATCGGACCGCTCACCGGACCGGATTCCGGCGAGACGGCCAGGCGGGCCACGCCATCCGCCTCACCATGACGGGGCTGCGGGCGGACGGGCGGGAGCCCGACGACCTCCGGACGGTGGAACTGGTCCGCGACTACACCGAGTTCGCGGCGGGATCGGTGCTCATCCGCATGGGAAAGACCGTGGTTCTGTGCACGGCCTCGGTCGCTGACGAGGTGCCCCGGTGGATGCGCAACAGCGGCCGGGGCTGGGTGACGGCCGAGTACTCCATGCTGCCCGGGTCTTCGCCCGAGCGCATCGATCGGGAGGCGGCCCGGGGCCGGCAGTCGGGACGGACCCAGGAGATCCAGCGCCTCATCGGTCGATCGCTGCGCGCCGTGACGGACCTCGGTGCCATGCCCGAGGTGCAGATCACCCTCGACTGCGACGTCCTGCAGGCGGACGGGGGGACCCGGACCGCCAGCATCTGCGGGGCCTACGTGGCCCTGCACGACGCCTGTACCCGGCTGGTCCGCGCCGGCCGGATCGGCGGCCACCCCCTGCGGGAGGCGTGCGCCGCCGTCTCGGTCGGCATCGTCGACGCCCTGCCCATGCTCGATCTGGCTTACGCCGAGGACAGTCGGGCCGAGGTGGACATGAACGTGGTCATGACCTCGTCGGGGCGCTTCGTCGAGGTCCAGGGCACCGCCGAAGGGGCCCCCTACAGCCGGACCGAGCTGGATGAGCTGCTGTCGCTCGCTGAGCACGGCATCGCGTCTCTCCTGGAACATCAGGCCGCCACCCTGGCCGGTCCCCTGCCGTCCCGGTCCTCATGAGTCCCGTCCTCATGGTCGCCGGGGGACCCGGTACATTCGCCGGGACATGACGAACCCCGCGACCGGCGCCTCAGCCCGCCCGGCGTCGTTCTCCGAAGCGGACCGCGAGCTTGCCGTCACCCTGGAGTCACTTGACGCGGCCGCCAACTACGCCCGGTGGATCGGCGACCTGCTGGCGCCGTACCTGGGCGACCGGGTGCTGGAAGTTGGCGCCGGGCATGGCACGTTCACGGAGTTGCTTGCACCGGGGCGGACGGTGGTAGCCACCGAGTTGTCCTCGCGTTGCGTTGCCGAACTCCGACATCGGTTCGCCAACCGGACAGAAGTCACCGTGCTGGACGCCGACGTGAAGGGCGCGGCCGGGCGCGGTCCCTATGACGCGGCGGTGCTGATCAATGTCCTCGAGCACATTGAGGACGACGGCGCCGTACTTCGCGACCTGGCCGGAGTACTCAAGCCCGGGGGCCGATTGCTGCTATGGGTTCCGGCCTTCGAGGGCCTTTACAGCGATTTCGACCGGCGCGTCGGGCATTTCCGCCGTTACCGGATCCCGCCCCTTCGTTCGACCTTAATGGGAGCCGGCTTCGAGCCGGTGGAGCTTCGCTATGCCAACTCCGTCGGCGCCATCGCCTGGTGGATCTTCGCCCGCCAGCTGCGGCGCAACCCGGCCTCGCCGCGGAGCGCCCGGCTCTTTGACCGCCTGGCCGTGCCTGTGGTCCGGCGTTTGGAAAGGAAAATGAACCCTCCGTTCGGCCAGTCGATCTTCGCGGTGGCCCGGCGGGCCAGCTGAGGAATGGCCCTGGACTTCGTGCTGGCGACCGCGAATGCGGACAAGGCCCGGGAAATCACCGCCATCCTCGGGCCGGGCGTGACCCTTCGGCCTCGACCCCGATCGGTACCCGAGGTGGACGAGACCGGTCATACCCTCCTGGCCAATGCCCGGCTCAAGGCTCAGGCCCTCGTCGCCGCCACCGGTCAGGCGGCCATCGCCGACGACACCGGGTTGGAAGTGGACGACCTCGGCGGCCGGCCTGGCGTCTTCTCCTCCCGGTATTCCGGTCCGAACGCCAGCTACGCCGACAACGTGGCCAAGCTGCTCCGCGAGCTGGGCGGGGTGGGAGGCGCCCGGCGGGCCCGCTTCCGGACCGTGGCCGTGGCGATCTGGCCGGACGGCCGCGAAGCGGTTGCGGAAGGCGTGGTGGAGGGCGCCATCGCCACCGAAGGACGGGGAGATGGCGGCTTCGGCTACGACCCGGTGTTCATCCCCGACGACGGCGACGGGCGTACCTTCGCCGAGATGCCCCCCGCCGACAAGCACCTACTTTCTCATCGAGGCAAGGCTTTTCGGGCTCTGGCGGCACAGCTGGATGAGGACGCCTAGCGGTCTTTATGCCGCCCCCGCAGGCCGTGTTGTCGCGGGGGTGGCTGGTCCGAGCGGTGACCACTCTTGTTGGGGGGGGTGCCTGAACGTCGCGTGGTCCTGTGCGAACATGGCGATTGACGTGTCCGATCATGCATCCACCGAACGGCTCGGCGCAGCGTCCGGCGCGGCAGCAGGCGTAGCCGCGGCTCCCGCGTCTCCGGAGCCGGACCATGGGCCGGCTGTCATGATCGACGATCGCGACGGCGAGGAGGACAGCCCGCCCCCAGCCGACCCGGCTCCCGCTCCGGGTGAGGGTCGGAGTCAGCGGCGCCGGGGCCTTCGGGGCCTGCTCCCGGCTCCTATCTGGCAGGTCGGACGCCTGCTCTTCCTGGCCCTGATCATCGAGTACCTGGTCGTCCCCCAGCTGGCCGGCCCCCGGAAGGTCGCCCACCTGCTGACACAGGTCAACCCGTTCCTGCTCCTGGCGGGGGTGGGGCTCGAAGCGGGCGCACTGGTCTGTTACGCCCAGCTGACCCGGACCGTCCTGCCGGGCGGCGACAAACTTGGCCTTGGCACGCTGCAGCGGATCCAGCTCTCGACGCTCTCGGTGAGCCACTGTGCACCCGGAGGTTCCGCCACTGGCACCGCCTTGGGGTACCGGCTGATGACGCAAGCGGGCGTGCCGCGGAGCGACGTCGGGTTCGCTCTGGCCATGCAGGGCATCGGCTCCGCGGTGGTGCTCAACGTCATCCTCTGGTTGGCGCTGATCGTGTCCATCCCCGTGTGGGGATTCTCTCCTGTCTATCTCACCGCAGCAGGAGTCGGAGTCGTCCTCCTGGGGCTCGCCGGGGTCTTGATGTTCCTTCTGACCCGGGGCGAGCAATGGGTCGGGATGAGGCTGGAGCGAATGACATCGCGGCTTCCGTTTGTCGACGGTACTGCGGTGCGCCGCTTTTTCGAGCAAGTGGCTGCCCGCTTGCAGGAAGTAGGTCAGCAACGCCGGGTGCTGCTCCGGGCTTTCCTGTGGGCCGGCGCCAACTGGCTGCTTGACGCCGCCTCCCTGGCCGTGTTCCTCGGCGCCTTTGGTCACTGGGTCAACCCCGACGATCTCCTGGTCGCCTACGGGCTGGCCAACGTTCTGGCCGTGATCCCGATCACGCCGGGGGGCTCGGCGTGGTGGAGGCCACCTTGACCTCGGTACTGGTTGGGTTCGGCACCCCGCGCGGCGTGGCCATCACGGGAGTAATCGTGTACCGCCTGGTGAACTTCTGGTTGCCCATTCCCCTCGGCGGTCTGGCCTACCTCTCGCTGCAGGTCAACCCGGGCGGATCCCTCGAGCGGGGCGAGCATGCCCGACGCAGTCCGCCGCGGTGGCTGACGTGGCCCGGCCGCAGCGGAGGCGGGCGACTTCATCGGGGTTCGAGTACTTGAGCGAGGTGCTGGTCGCCGGCCCGGGCCGGGCGGCGGGGGAGCGGTGATGACGGCCGTTGAGGTCAGCGGTCGGCCGGCGCCAACCACGTCGGCGCAGCGCGACCGGCGGACTACCGCGCTCGACGTGGTCCTGGTGTTCGCGGTGTGGTTGATCGGCGCGTCCATCTTCTTCCGGGCCCAGTTGTCGAGCGGGTTCAACCAGATCATGGGCGATGTCGGTGACGCCCGCCTCATCGTCTACCTGAACGAACATTGGTACCAGGTCCTGCACGGTCAGGGGTCGTGGAAGAGTCCGGCCTTCTTCTACCCGGTCAAAGACGTGCTCGGGTGGAGCGAAGGTTTTCTTGGCTTTCAAATCTTCTACGCACCGCTCCGGACCATCGGGCTCGATCCTTTCCTGTCGTTACAGGTGACCGTGATCTTGTTGAGCCTGGTGGGTTATGCCTCCTTCGTATTTCTGGTGCGAGCGGCGTTCGGGACGGGGCGGGCCGCGTCGCTGATTCTCGGCCTGGTGTTCGTCTTTGGTAACGCCATGTGGCTCCACGCCGGCTTCGAGCAGTTGTTCGGCGTCTACTTCGTACCCGCCATTCTGCTGATTGGCCTCCATGCCTGGAGATGCTGGCCGGAGCATCCGGTTCGATCGGCCCTGCTGGGCGGGATATTCGGATTGTTTTGGGCGTTGATGTTTATCACCAGTTATTACGTGATCTGGTTTTCGAGCGTTGCCGCGATCCTGGTCGGATGTGTTGTCGGGCTTCTCATACTGATCGGTCGCGGGTGGCGGTCCCGCGTCCGTGACGCGGCGGCCATGGTCGGAGCGAGGTGGCGGTCGCTGGTTGCCGCGGTAATCGGGTTGGTGGTCGGGATCGTTCCCTTCCTCGACGTGTACATCCCGGTGAGCCGGACCAGCCAGGGTCACTACGGCTATGCCGCGGTCCTGGACTACGCCATTGACTGGCGGGGCATTCTCAACCCCAGCGTCCGCAATCTCTTCTGGGGATCGGTCGCCCGCGACGTCCACCCCCTGACCGGCGGCGAGCTTGATTACGCCCTCACCCCGCTCCTCCTGGCCGCAACCATCATCGCCGGCGCCATTGCCCTGTGGCGGTTGTGGCGGGGCACGGCGACCCGGCCGGCAAGCTGCCGGGTTGCGGTGGCGTTGGCTGCCGTGACCGTGTTTTTCACGGTCCTCCCGGTAAAGGCGAGGGTCTCTGGATCTCAGCCGTGGTCCCTCTGGATAGTGGTCTGGCATATACCGGGGGCCACTGCCATCCGGGGGATCGACCGTATAGAGATCGTCAGCGGACTGCTGGCCGCGCTGTGTCTTGCCGCGGTGGCCGGCGAGCTCTCCTCGCCTGCTCTGCGGCACGCCAGACCTCGTTTCGGGGTGTGGGCGATGGCCGGATTGGTCCTCCTGGCTGTTCTCGCCGTCGAGCAGTTCAACACCGGGGTTGTCTCCAGGCTGAACCGTCCCGCTCAGCTGGCTCTGCTGCGATCGGTTCCCTCCCCACCGGCGAGCTGCCGCACTTTCTTCGTGGTCGACAGCGTGCAGAAGAGTTATCCCTTCTATCAGTACCAAATCGACGCCATGCTGATCTCTCAGAAGCTGCTCCTTCCGACCATCAACGGCTACTCGGGTCACTTCGCCGGCCTCGTCGACCTGGAAAGCCCGGCCTCTCCTGATTACCTTCGCGCTGCCCTGGATTGGGCGCAGGCGCATCAACTCGAGTCCGGACTCTGCCAGCTCGACCTCGGCACCATGGTCTGGACCGTTCACCCCGGCCATGACTGACCCGCCTGTCCCCAGCCAGTAAGGTAATAGTCCCGTGCGTTGCCTTTCTGTGATCATCCCGTGCTACAACGAGGCTGCAACCATCAAGGAGCTCCTGCTGCGGGTGCTCGAGTCGCCGTACGCGGCCGAGGTCATCGTGGTGGACGATGGGTCAAGCGACGCGACCGTTGACATCGCTCAGGCCATCGAAGACCCCCGCCTCCGCATCATGCGCCAGCCTAACAATCAAGGCAAAGGAGCGGCCCTGCGCAGGGGATTCCAGGAGGCGACCGCTGACTTCGTGATCGTCCAGGACGCCGACCTGGAGTACGACCCATCCGAGTATGGCGATCTGCTCGAGCCGTTGATCGCCGGTAGAGCTGACGTCGTGTACGGTTCGCGCTTTCTGAGCGACCGACCTCACCGGGTCCTGTACTTCTGGCACTCGGTCGGCAACCGGCTTCTCACGACGGCATCCAACGCCTTCAGCAACCTCAACCTGACCGATATGGAAACGTGCTACAAGGTCTTCCGCCGGGATGTCGTCTTATCGCTCGACCTGCGGGAGAATCGGTTCGGTATTGAGCCGGAGATCACCGCCAAGGTGGCCAAGGGCGGGTGGCGGGTCTACGAAGTGGGCATCAGTTATTCCGGTCGCACCTACGCCGAGGGCAAGAAAATCGGATGGCGTGACGGCATCCACGCGGCCCGCTGCATCGTCCGCTACTCGAGTCTCTGGGATCGCATATCCGGCATCAGTCCCGGCACGATGCTACCGGGGCTGTCCGTGGCGGGACGACTACCACCTGACAGGCGGTGAGGATCGCAGTTGGTGGTGGTCCGGACGCCGTCCCTGCGGCCAGACGCGGCGGGAGGATGTCACCGGTCCGGTGCCGTCAGCGGGGATGAGAGATGAAGTAATATCATGTTGTTTTAATGTCTCGGGCGCTACGTCGACACCCGCGATTACTATGTTGTGACGGTGACCGAGGCCAGCGGGACAGAAGCGAGTGCGGCGAGCCTGCTGGATAGGCGCCGGGCCGTGGCCGGACTCATCGTGGGGGGGCTGGCGCTTGCAGCTGCGGGTTTTGCCATCTATCGACAGCGGGCAACATTCGTTGCGACTCTCAAAGACGTCGGCATTGGAACAGCAATGGAGAGCTTCGCGGTTGGCCTGATTGGTGTCGGGATCACCTTCCCTGTTTGGTGGAATGTTCTCGACGGCCTTGCCGTGAGACTGCCGTATGTGGCCGGGGCACGGGTCTTTTTTATCAGCCAGCTGGGCAAGTACATTCCCGGGTCGGTCTGGCCGGTTGTGATGCAGATGGAGGCGGGCCGAGCCCATGGCGCCAGCAGGCGCACGATGCTCAGTGCCAACCTCATCACCATCGTCCTGGGTTGCTGCGTGGGACTGGTGGTGGCCTGCGTGCTCCTCCCGCTGTACGACCTCAAAGCTCTCGATCAATACTGGTGGGTACTGGTCGGGCTTCCGTTTCTTCTGGCCCTGCTGCATCCTCGGGCGTTGCCAGCGATCCTGGATCGGGCCTTTGTCATGCTCCGGCGGCCGCCACTCCACGAGCGCCTGGACCTTCCCTCAGAGGCTCGGGCTTGCGGCTTTGCCTTAATCTCCTGGATCGCGCTGGGCGGCCAGCTCGCCCTGCTGGCCACCACCGTCGCCCATGGGGGTCTGTCGGTGTTGATCCTCTGTATCGGGGCCATGGCGCTGGCGGTTCCCCTGGGTGTCCTCTTTGTGCCTGCTCCGGCCGGAGCGGGGATCCGGGATGTGGTGTTGATTGTCGTGCTCGTGACGATCATGGATCGGGGTCAGGCGCTCGCGATCGTACTGGCGTCACGCGTCATCCTGATTGCTTGTGACGCTTTCCTTGCCGCCCTGGTAGCAATCGTGAGCGGAAGCCAACGCTGGATCGGGGCCCGAAAAGCTGCCTAGCGGGCCGGCCAGTTCGCAGGCGGCCCACTAGCCGTGGTCTGATTCAGCGGTCGCGCCGCGCGAAAGTGAGACGAATAAACGTGAAGTCCAGGCCCAGGCGTTTCCAGTGCGCAGGGCGTTCCGGGTGTGAGAGCTCCAACTCACCTTGCAAGGCGAGGCCGTGCGCGGCGGCCTCGGCAACGAATTCCTGGATGTCAGCCGGGCCGAAGATCCTCACGGGCTCTCCGTACGCGACTTTCCCTGAGGTGTCAATGGGTTCCTGGTCGTAATCCGTTGACATGACGAGCAAGCCGCCGGGCCGAAGGATGCGAGCGCACTCGGCTGCGAACGCGTTCAACTCGACGCCGTGCTCGACCACGCTCAGGCACGTCACGCCATCAAACCAGCCGTCCCGGTATTGGGTTGCCGTGATGTCGCCGGGCTCGAACCGGACCGGACCGTGGCGGGCCGTATGGGTGAATTCGAGGTTGTTGCCGATCAGCTCTCGAACTCCAAGCAGCCTGAGCCATGGTAAGACGGTGGAGTAACGGGCCGCCCCCGCATCCAGCACCCGGATGTCAGTGCCAAGACAGTTGACGATCGTGCTGACCGCACCCAGTGAGTCCCAGTTCTTCGGCCGGTCGTGATGGAGTGGCAGCTTCAGGCGCCGGCACTCCGCCACGGCGCGCTCGTAGTCGGCCGCGGTGCGCAGCACGTCGGTGGGTGGAACGGGTGCTGGCAGAGCGGTCGCGACGCCACGGAAATGGTTCCAGGCTCGGCGACCACGGACCCGGGCCCACAGGAGGTGCTCGGCTCCAACCTTGGCCAGTTGACGCAGCGGCTGGGCCTGAGGTTCGTCAGTCGGCATGCAGGTGAACGCGGGTAGCGGAGTCGGGTCGGTCGCGGACCAGGAACAACCAGTGCACCCCACCACGGGCAAATGCCACTGGCGAGAAGTCGTACGGAGAGGTCCTGGCGTACTCGGCGAGGGCTCGCATTTCGTGATCCCGGTCGGGGTATTCGTCGAAGTACAACAAGGTTCCCGGGCGGAGCAATGGGGTGGCCCATCGGAGGACGGTAGCGGCGCTTGAATAGAGATCGCTGTCGATGTTAATGATCAGCTGATCGTGTGGCGGAGCCGCGAAACCAGGCAAGGTGCGGTCAAACCATCCAATCACGAAGCTCACTCTGGGGTCACGGATGTCAGGCGGTTGACCGGTCGCGAAGTGACCGGTTTCCAGCCCCGGGCGCCAATCCTCAGGCAGACCCTCAAAGCTGTCGAATCCGACGAACCGGGCTGCGGGAGAGGTGAGGTGCGAGATCCACCACCGCAGGGATCGGCCCTCGAACACTCCGAACTCCAGGTACAGGGGCCTTTGACCAGTGACCTGTCGCCGCGCCACCTCGAACACGTCGGTGTCGTTGTCGAGGGACAACGGCTGCTCGTCTGCGGGCCGGCCGGAAAGATCTCTGCCGATCTCGAGATAGCTGAGTACGGATCGCAGGTCCGCCAGGTGCCTGTCGTTGACGTGACGACCCGCTGCCATCAATGCCAGGCGAACCCGGGAGCGGACGCCGCTACGGAGATCGGAGGACACGATCCGCGACAGCATAGTGGCGCGGCCGGTGGGACCAATCGGGTGCCGGAGCTTCACTCGGGGCAGAGGACGCCGTCCCGGGCTCGCGGGTGCGGTCAGTCTGGAGGCGACAAGGTGGGCCGCCTCCTCCAGGTCTCGGCAGCTGTCGTTTGCTGCCGTCGCCGTCCCGGCCGCCGCCAGCCGCACGGTCCGCATGCCCGCGGCGGCACCGGCCAGGATGTCCGACTCGCTGTCGCCGATCATCACCGAAGATCCCCGATCGATGTCCGGTCGGTCGCTCAAGGCTTGCAGAAGGAGCCCCGGAGCCGGCTTCCGGCAATCGCAGGTCCCTTCGTCGTGCACGCAGGTATAGGTCGCGTCGATGCGGGCGCCGTGCTCCGCCAGCAGGGCTTCCAACCGCTCCGTGATTGCCGCCAGGTCGAGGTTGGTCATCAACCCCCGGGCAACGCCCCGCTGATTCGTCACCACCACGACCGTCATACCGAGCTGGTTAAAAAGGCGGACGGCCCGGCCGGCCCCCGGTATGAGGTGGAGTTCCTCCGGTGAGGTGATGTAGTCGCCGGCTGCGGCCTTGACGTTGATCGTTCCGTCCCGGTCGAGGAATACGGCCGGGCCGGGGCCAAGCCCGTCTCGGCTGGTCAATCCGCGTCTGCTGAGCACATGCTCACCTCGACCAGCTCGCACAAGGTGTGGCCGAGATGGATGCACGCTTCCTGCACCCGGGGCGTGTCGGTCGTTGCGACGGCGATGCAGATGTCGGCCATGCCGGAGACGGTCCCGCCCTCCCTCCCGGTGAAGGCCACCGTCGTGACTCCCAGCTGTCTGGCGGCCTCGATCGCCTGCACGACGTTGGGCGAGTTCCCGCTGGTTGTCAGACAGACAAGGACGTCGCCCGCCCGCCCCATGCCCCTTACCTGACGCGAAAAGACCTCTTCGTAGGCGTAATCGTTGGCAATAGCGGTGAGAGCAGCCGTGCCATCAGCGAGGCTCACTGCCGCCAGCGGCCGGCGATCTCTATAAAAGCGACCCAGGAGCTCGCCAGCCAGGTGTCCGGCGTCCATTGACGATCCCCCGTTACCGCAAAACATCACCTTCCCGCCGTTGCGCAGAGAGTCCACGATGACCGCGGCGGCCTCGGCTGTCCTGGTTACAGAGATGTCAGGGAGGGCCCGCAAGCTCTCGATAGTTTCGTCGAGGCGCCGGCGGATGAGGTCCTCGGCCGGGGTGATGCCTAGGTCCGCCACGTCGTGACCCCGTCCCGCTCGAAGCTGAATTCGCTGACGGTGGAGCCATATCTGGTCAGAGCATCTGCGACCCGGTGCTTGTCGTTGAAATCGCAGAAAAAGAGGATATGCCCACCACCCCCTGCGCCCGTGACTTTTCCGCCCAGGGCCCCGTGCCGGATGGCGATCTCGTACGCTTCGTCGATGCGCTCGTTGGTGATCATCGGAGACATGCGCTTCTTTTCTTTCCAGGCCTGATCGAGCATGGCACCGAAGTCACGGAGCTCGCCCCGCAGCAGAAGGGCCTTCATGTCATGAGCCAGCTGCTTCTGCGCTCGCATACCTTCCAGCGTCTCTGTCTGTCCCTCTGTCACCCGTGAAGTCTGGTCGACGATAATCCCCGCAGACTCCCGGGTGATGCCGGTGAAGCACAGCATCAGACTGATCTCGAGTTCGTTCATCACGGCGGGCCGGACGCGCAGGGGATTCACCACCACTCTTTCGCCGAACTCCATGAAGTTGAAGCCCCCAAACGTGGCCGAGTAGTGGTCCTGCAGCCCACCATGAATCCCCAGGTCTTCTCGTTCGATCTCGTAGGCAAGGCGGGCCGCTTCGTATTCGGTCAGCGGGAGCTGGTGGTGTTCCTGGAGCAGAGCGACCAGCGCCACGATCAGAGCCGACGACGATCCCAGGCCTGATCCCGGGGGCGCCCCGGACCGCACCATGAGGTCGAACCCGTCACGCTCCTGACTCCCGATGCGGAGGATGGCCGCCTTCACCAGGTCCAGGCTTCCGTCGAGCGGGATCTCCTCGTCGATGGCGAATCGCAGCGATATTCCCAGGTCCACGCTCTCAATGGTGATTTGCCCGTCATGGCGGGGCCGGAGTGAGCCGTACACGTAGCGGTTGATGGTCGAGGAGAGGACCGCTCCCCCCTCTTGCAGGTAGAAGGGAGCGACGTCCGTGCCGCCGCCGGCGAAACTGACTCGCAGCGGAGCTTTGGCCCTGATCACCATGCCGCGCCGCGCTCCGCGGGCACGGCGCTGGTCAGCGCCTCGAGATAGGCGGCCCAAGCGTCCGAACCATCATCGACCCGGACGCCGGCTCGCAGACGCCCGGGTTCGCCGGGTTGATAGAAGCGATCAATGGCCCTGGCGAGGTCCTCCACGTCATTCGGCGCGCAGAGGATGCCGTCTATCCCGTCGCGTACCGCGTCCGGCAGGGTCCCGGTCCTGGTGGCGACCACGGGGAGGCCGTAGCGAAAGGCGAGAAGCGTGTTCTGCGACCCGGTTGCGGCGCGGTACGGGAGTACCAGGGCGTCGGCCGCCGAGAACAACCGTGGGAGCTCGGCCGCGGCGACGTATCCGGGTCGCACTGTCACTCGGGGCGCCAGACCGAGCTCGGCGATCAGGGCGCGGGTGTCACGCTCGCTCTCCCAGAACTCGCCGGCGACGACCAGGGTGGGTTGGGCCCCGGCGATGGCCAGGGCCCTCAGGAGGACGTCCAGACCTTTGTAAGGCCGCACCAACCCGAAGAACAGCAGCGAGTTCAGCAGGCGAGGCGCCGATGGCGCTCCTGCGTCCGTTGGCAGCGCCGGTTCGGGGAGATGGGGAGGCAGGGCGGCTTCTCGGACCGGCTTCTCGGTCAGCGAGCGGGCCTCGTCCGCCTGGTCCGCGCCGTGGACGACGACGGCATCGACGCGACGCAGCAGGGCGGTGGTGAGGAGTCGACCGGCGCGGTGGCTTTCGTGAGACGTGACGTTGTTGGCGATGACCACACTTCTGGCCCCCGTCCCATCCAGGGCCTTCAGGATCGTAAGGTAGGAGGGAACCTGAACCGGTGTGTGGTACATCAGGATCACCAGGTCAGAGGCATGACCCATCCGGCGTCCGTGCCGGAACCACCCATCGGGACGCCGCCACGACAGCTGCCGCAAGGTGGGGTGAAACAGGGGAAGCTCGGGCGAGTCGACCGTCGGCCGGCCCGGGTACAACACCAGAGGGTACTGGGCGATCCAGGATTCGATGGTGACGTCATGGCCCGCTGCGGCCAGATGATGGGCCAGCGCCGTCGTATGTTGGGCCGCCCCTCCCTTGTAGGGATGGGCAGGACCGACGACCGAAATCTTCATCAGGTGAGGCCAGGGAAACGGGGCGTGACCACCGTCAAACGCTAGCCCGCGGTCCTATGGCGGTCACGCATGTTCCTCCACGATGCGCCCCACCCTGCCAGCGCGCTGCTGCGACGACCAACCCCGGTCGAGCTCGTCGATCTCGAGCAGCGGCGCCGCCGAGTAACGGTCACGCTTCTGTTGCTCCAGCGAGTCCTCGATCAACACCCGGTTGATCCGTATAAGCTCCGCAATTACCCCGAGCGCCACGGCCACAATGGCTGCGCTCATCAGTACGCTTCCAGCCACCAGCGACTGAAGATGGCCGCCCGGACTGCCATCCGATACGATAAAGCCCAGGATCAGAAACCGGATAAATGGGATAAGTGCGGCCGCGAAAAGGAGAGCTGCTGCACCGAGGAAGAGGCGCATAGGCTTGTACATGATGTACGCCCGGATGATGGTGAGTGCCGATTTTGCCACGTGCTCGCCGATCGACTTGAATAGCCGGGATTCTCTGGTCTTCGGGTTTGTTTCGATAGGAATGCTGGCAATAGCCAAGCGTTTATTGCCGGCCTGGATGATCGTTTCCATGCAATAGCTGAACCGCGTTACCAGGTTGAGCCGGAGCAAGGCCTCCCGCGAATAGGCCCGAAACCCGCTGGCCGCATCCGGCACGTTCGTCCCCGCGGCGGCGTTCACGACCCGGCTTCCGACTCGCTGAAGCCGCTTCTTGACCGGCGAGAAATGCTCGATGGTGTGCGTCTGCCGGTCCGCGATGACGATGTCCGCCCGACCCTCGAGGATGGGCTGAATAAGGTCGGGGATCCGCTCGCTCGGGTACTGGTTGTCGCCGTCGGTGTTGACCACGATGTCTGCGCCCATCTCGAGGGCCTTAAGGGTGCCGTCGTGGAACGATTGACCAAGGCCCATGTTGCGGATGTGGTGCACGAAGTGGCGCACGCCAAGCTGGCGGGCGACGGCAACGGTGCCGTCGTCTGAGCCGTCGTCGACGACGACGTAGTCGATGGCATCGATTCCGGGAATCCGGCGGGGCATTCGGGCGAACACCAGCGGGAGGGTCTCCGCCTCATTGAGGCAGGGCACCAGGATGACGAGCTTCATGATCGATCCAGAATGGAGGCGGAACCCGCAAAACCGGAAGCGGGTCCCGGTCGCCGGGCCGCGCCACCACGGGCTTCGGGACCAGCCGTCCGTTCAAGGCCAGCCATTCCTTACAGGATAGTACAGGCGAGGGTCCGGTCCCGTGGACTCCGCCGGCCTGATTGGCACGTGGAGGGGATACTCTCACCGTCATGGTGTCTCCCCTCCCTACCATCAGCGGTCAACTTGCCGGCGGCGATCGCGCCGGCGACATCTACCAACGCCTCCTCAAGGAGCGCATCGTCTTCCTCGGTACCGAAGTCGACGACACCAGCGCCAACCTGATCTGCGCCCAGCTGCTGCTCCTGGCTGCGGAGGATCCGAAGCGAGACATCAGCCTGTACATCAACTCCCCGGGAGGGTCCGTCACCGCCGGGCTGGCCATCTACGACACCATGCAGTTCGTGCCGTGTGATGTATCAACAGTGTGTATGGGACTGGCGGCCTCAATGGGGCAGTTCCTCTTGTGCGCCGGTGCCAACGGAAAGCGCTTCTCGCTGCCCCACTCGCGAATCCTCATGCACCAGCCTTCCGGCCAGGCCCAGGGCCAGGCTGCCGACATCGCCATTCAGGCCGAGCAGATCGTCTATCTGAAGCGCATGATGGCGGAACGGATCGCCTATCACACCGGTCAGCCGGTCGAACGGATCGAGGCTGACTCCGATCGGGACCGGTGGTTCACCGCGGCAGAGGCGAAGGACTACGGGTTCATCGACCAGGTGATCGAGCGGGCCGCCGACGTGACCGAGCCCGCCTCCGTCTAGGAGGCCGGTCGCCGCCGGAGCGAGGGGGCGAGGGGCCATGGGGTGTGCGGGCGAGAGGACTCGAACCTCCACCCCTCTCAGGACCAGGACCTAAACCTGGCGCGTCTACCAGTTTCGCCACGCCCGCAGACGTGCTGCCGCGGATCCTAATCCGGCTGCCATTCCGGCCCTGCCATCTTCGATAAGGAAAGAGGGCCTCTTTCATCCGCCACCGTGCCCGCCCCGGGCACCCGGTCTGTAAGGAAAGAGTGGTGAGTGTTAGGCGGCGGGCCAGAGGTGACCGCCTCTTTCATCCGCCACCGTGCCCGCCCCGGGCACCCCGTCTCTGTTGCACCAGCCCCTCTAGTTGGGCACGTTCTGCAGCAGGGAACGGCGAAAGGGCACGATTTGCAACAGGAAAGGTGCTCGCCGGACGAGCCCGGCCGCGCTTGCCTGGTATCCCCGGGGTGCTGGGGTTAGGGTTTTTGCGATGGTGGCGGCCTGATGGGTGCAGCTGGCGCGCGCCCGGTCGTGCCGGGACGACGGATGGTCCGCGTCATGGCCTGCGTGGCAGCCCTGTTCGGCGCCCTGGTCCTGAGCCCGGCTCGCCCGGCCGGGGCGGTCACGAACTACACGGGCGGTGGCTTCGATACCTGCGCGGCGCCTTCGGTCAGCCAGATGTCCGCGTGGCTGGGCTCCCCCTACCGGAGCATCGGCATTTACGTCGGAGGCGTTAACCGGGCCTGCGGTACCGGCAACCTCTCGCCGTCCTGGGTTTCGACCGTCAAAGCCCTGGGATGGAACCTGGTCCCGCTGTACGTGGGGTTCCAGGCGCCTTGCGTGAGCGCGTCCGGGCTGGCCACGATCGACCCGGCCCAGGCCGGCCCAGAGGGCGTGCTATCCGCGGAGGATGCGGTCCGCCAGGCCGTCAGCCTGGGGCTGGGGGCCGGCAGCCCCATCTACTTCGACATGGAGGGCTACGGGAGCGTCCCGAGCTGCACGCTGGCGGTCGACCAGTTCCTCAGCGCCTGGACCACCACACTCCACGGGCACGGCTACCTGTCGGGCGTGTACGGAAGCAGCGCCTCGACGATCGCCGATCAGGCTGCCATCTACCAGAACCCGGCCTATGCCCATGCGGACGATATCTGGTTTGCCGACTGGAACGGCTGCCCGACGCTTCTCGATCCCTCGTTCTTTCCGAACGTGTACTGGTCCAACAGCCAGCGGCTCCACCAGTATCAGGCCAACAGCACCGAGAACTGGGGCGGCGTGACTCTCAACATCGACCGCGACTACGACAGCGGTGCCGTAGCCGGTCCTGGCGACACGGGCTCCACCGGGTCGCCGTCGTGCACCCCGGGCACCGGCTGGTCAGACTGGGCCCGGGTCACCGCCCCGGCGGCCGGGATCGCCGGGGCCCCGGCGGCCGCTTCGTGGGGCCCGGGCCGGTTGGACCTTTTCGTCGAAGGCGGGGACCACGCTCTCTACCACCTCTGGTCGGTGAACAGCGGGGTCACCTGGTCCAGCTGGCAGGCGCTGGGAGCGCCTCCCGGCGGCCTGGCCGGTAGCCCGGCGGCAGTGTCGTGGTCCGCGAACCGTATCGACGTGTTCGCCCGCGGTGCCGACAACGCCCTCTGGCACACCTGGTGGAACGGGGCCGTGTGGGAACCCTGGCAGAGCCTCGGCGGGGTGCTGCTGTCGGATCCGACCGTCTCCTCCTGGGCACCCGGGCGTCTCGACGTGTTCGTCGTCGGCGGGGGCCACGTCATGTACCACACCTGGTGGGACGGGACCTGGCACAACTTTGAATCCCTCGGCGGGTATTGCCTCCTGGATCCAGGAGCCGCCTCCTGGGGCCCGAATCGCATCGACCTGTTCACGCTGGGTGCCAACAACCTCCTTTACCACAGAGTCTGGAACGGGTCCTGGGGCCCCTGGGTGCAGGCCGTTCCCGGCTACTGGTTCTCCGGGCCGACGGTGGCATCGCCGGGGGTTGGGCGCGTCGACGCCTTCCTCGAATCGAGCGCTACGGGACAGCCGCTGGCCCACGTCTACTGGGCCGGGGCCTGGTATCAGGACAGCGAGGGCGGATCGCTCACCGCCGCGCCGGCTGCCGTGGCTTCCTACCGGCGCCTGGACGTGTTCGTCCGGGGTACCGACGGAAACCTCTGGCACAGCTTCACCGGCATCTAATTCTGGCCCGCGAGCCAGTGATCCGATCGGTAGGCACGTCACCACTAGGATCGGTATGGATGGCTAGACCGGCGTGCGACCCGTGACGAGCGTCGCCACCTACCGCTCCTCCCGGGAGCTCTACTCCAACCTGGTCCTCCGGGAGCTGCGATCGAAGTACAAACGGTCCTTCCTCGGCTGGGCCTGGTCCCTGGCCTACCCCCTGGCCACGATGGTGATCTACACCATCGTGTTCAAGTACTTCTTCCACGTCAAGCCCGCTCCTGGTGTTCCAAGCGGTCTCAATGTCTATGCGCTGTTTTTGTTGTGTGCCTTGCTTCCCTGGAACTTCTTCCAGATCAGCGTCATGAGCTGCATCGGCAGCCTGGTTGCCAACGAGTCTCTGATCAAGAAGACGTACTTTCCTCGCGAGGTACTGCCAGGCGCGACTGTGGGCGCCAACCTCATCTCCCATCTGATCGAGATGGGTCTTCTGCTGGTCACTCTGGTCGCCTTCGGGAACTGGCGAGCCCTGCTTTACCTGCCGGTGGTCCTGTTCCTCACCCTCGTCATGGCGATCTTCGGCTTGGGGCTCGGGCTGCTATTGAGCGTGTTCAACGTCTACTTCAGGGACATCCAGCATTTCATGGGCATCTTCTTCCTGGCCTGGGTGTACCTGACCCCGATCATCTACCCGATCACCATCGTCCCGCCCCGATTTCAGACGCTGATCAAGCTCAATCCCATGACCGACGCCACCCTCTCCTACCGGGCTGTGCTCTACGACGGAAGGGCGCCGGGCTGGCTGGAGCTCGCCTACTTCACCGGCGCGGCGATAGTGACATTCGTCGTGGGTTTGATGGTGTTCAACCGCTTGGAACCCGGTTTAGCGGAGGAACTGTGACCGATCGGCCGGTGGCGGTGGAGGCCGTCAACGTGTCCAAGAAGTTCCGCCTGTTCAAGGAGCGCAACAACACGCTCAAGGCCACTGTCATGCGCGGCCACCGCGTCATCGCCGAAGAGTTCTGGGCCCTCAGGGACGTGTCATTCGAGGTCTACGAGGGGGAGACCTTCGGGCTCATCGGTGAGAACGGGTCGGGGAAGAGCACCATGCTCAAATGCATGACGAAAATCCTCCGTCCCAACATGGGGACGGTGACGGTCAACGGGAAGGTGTCGGCCCTGCTCGAGCTGGGTGCCGGCTTTCATCCCGAGCTGACCGGCCGGGAAAACGTGTTCCTCAACGGGGCCATCCTCGGGCTCTCCCAGAAGGAGCTCCGGCGCCGCTTTGACGAGGTGGTCGACTTCGCCGGAGTCGGCGCCTTCATCGACGAGCCGGTGAAGAACTACTCGAACGGGATGTACGTCCGGCTCGGGTTCTCGGTAGCCATCAACGTCGACCCCGACGTGCTCCTGGTGGACGAGGTGCTGGCGGTCGGCGATGAAGCCTTCCAGCGCAAGTGCAACGAGAAGTTGGCCGAGATGCGCAACCAGGGCAAGACCATCATTTTCGTCAGTCATGGCCTGGGCGCGGTACAGAATTTGTGCGACCGGGCCGCCTGGTTCAGTCATGGCCACCTCATGCAGCTCGGGCCGCCGAAGGAAGTCATCGATGCCTACACGGATACCGTGCAAGTCGATCGGCACGTGGACGAGCAGGGGCGAACCCGATGGGGCTCCGGTGAGGGAAGAGTCACGGCCATGCAGGTCCTGGATCGGTCGGGTCACGAGGTCACCCGGATGTATGGCGGCGACGCCGCCACCCTGCGGATCCACTACCAGATGCAGGAGGCCATCGAACGTCCGGTCTTCGGCGTGTCCATCCACACCATCGACGGCTTTGAGGTCACCGGGGTGCGCAGCCGCGACGTGGACTGCGTGCCGGAGAAGCTCAACGGCTCGGGGCACGTCGACGTGCGATTCGACCCGGTTCGACTTCTGCCCGGCACCTACGACATATCGGTATCGCTCACCGATTACCCCTGCCTGCACATCTATGACATGCGGATCGATCTGATCCGATTCGACGTCGAGCGCGGTACCTATCAAGAGCCGACCGGGGTGGCGGCGCTCGGAGGGGTGTGGACGATCACCAATTTCAGAGGCCGCGGGCGAGCTGTAGGCCTCAAGGCCGCGTTTGGATCTGACGGGCGCCTTCAGGTGGTGGTTGGGGGGTTGCCGTTGACGAGGTAGTCCCAGGTTTCGGTGGCGTAGTCGTCCCAGGAGCGCCGGGGCAGGGCGGCGGCTTCGTCGGCCAGGCGCTGGCGCAGGGCGGGGTCGAGCAGGAGGCGGCGCAGGGCGTCGGTGAGGTCGCGGTCGTTGCGGGGGTCGACCAGCAGGGCTCCGCCCCGGCTGGCCAGGTCGGCCATGCTGCCGAAGTTGGAGGTGATGACGGGGGTGCCGCTGGCCAGGGATTCGGCTACGGGCAGGCCGAAGCCTTCGTGCAGGGATGGGAAGACGGTGCAGTGGGCGAGGCGGTAGGCGGCCCAAAGCAGGTCGTCGGGCAGGCCGAGGATGGTTTGCACGGGCCGGTTGAGTTGGCGCAGGGTGTCGACCTGGGCCTGGAAGGCGGTGCTGTTCCAGGAGTTGCCGCCCACGAAGACCAGGTTGAAGAGCAGGCCTTCTCGCCACAGCAGCTCGGCGGCGTGCAGGACGGCGAGGTGGTTTTTGCGGGGTTCGTGGCTGCCCACGGCGAGGACCATGGGCAGGGGGCCGACGCCGAGGAGGTCCTGGGCGTCGCGGAGGGCCTGGGGGGTGGGGGTCTCGGCGTGGCTGGGTAGGGGCACGCACTCGATGTCGGGGCCGGTCAGGCCGGCGCCGGCGAGCATGGTGCGCCAGCCCTGGAATTCGAGCTGGGAGGCCACGCAGGTAGTGGCGATCCGATCCACACGCGCCGCCGCGGCCAGAAAGCGGGCGAACCTCATCGGCATGCCCTCCGCAGTCACCTCCGAGGCGGTGATGGCGATGCAGTCGTGCCCCACCAACCCCGTCCGCGAGCAGGAAAACATCGCCAGGGCCTGATAGCGAGGGGCCTGCTCGAGCTCGGCCGGGAGCTCGGGAACCAGATGCACGCATTTCCACGGCACCAGGAGGGTGCCGGTCTTCCCGACGGGGTCGGTGGATGGCCGCACTCCGTACAGGGCGGCCCGGGATTCGTCCTCCGATAGCCGGCGGTAGGCCGTGAAATCATCCGTCGAGCCCACCAGGATGACCTCATGCCCCTGCGTCCACCGGCGCGCCGTCTCCCGTGCCACCCGCTGGATCCCGGTGGAATACGGATTGCGGGCCGTGTCGTGCAGATCCACCAGCACCTGTCCGGTGACGACCTCCACTTCCGGCCAGTCCGATGTTTCGAGCGTGTCGTGATCGCCCAGAGCCGCCAACAAGCCCGGGAGCGGTCCCTCCAGCCGAATCGTCCGCACCAATCGCTGCACCTCGGCCGGCACGGGCAGCCTCCCGGTGATGACGGCGAGTGCCAGCCAGGCCTCGTGCGGACCGCCCGCGCTGAGCGCCCCATCCAGGTCGGCGAGGAGCTCGGGGCCGGATCCGGACCGCCAGCACCCGAGCGCCACCAGGGTCGTCTCGATCCGTTTCAGGAGCGCCCGGCTGCGCCCATCGGGGCCCTGCTCGATGAGCTCCGTGAGGTCTACGGGAGCGCGGATCGGTCGGCTGGAGGCGCCCCCAAGGGCCCGCCGCGCCCTCAGCCGGAGGGTCATCGCCAAACCCGGAGGGGCCCGTCCAGAGCCGGGGAGACGCTGACCGTCATCCCGGGTCCCGGGCCCGGCTGACGGCCGCGCTGGCGGCGCGCAAGGGTTTGGTCACCCGCCAGGAGGTTGAGTCCAGAAGTTCCGCCACCCGTCGATGGAGATCCTCCACCTGCGTAACCAGCGAGTTGCGGTCCGCCTGGAGCGCCTGCAACTGGTCCTGCGTCGCCTGCAACTCGTGTTGCAGGGTGACCCGCTCGTGGTCGGCCCGACCCCGGACCACCGCAGTCGCCCACCGGCTCATGGCCTCGGTCCTCCAGCGGACCAGCTCATCGATCACGGACCGCACCTCGTCCCCCCGCTGCTGGGCCAGCTCCCGGGCCGCCGTGGTCTGCTCCCGGCTCTGGCGAAGCGCCAGCGTCGTGTAGTCGTCGAGGATGCAAGCCGAATAGCTGAGCGGGTGGCCCAGCTGGGCGTCGCGCTCCGCCGCCACGAAGAAACAGGAAAGGCCGTCAAACAGGCAGAAGCGGTAGCCCGCCTCGATGATCCGGTCCTCCCACAGATGGCGGGTCGACCGGGTGGAGTTTGGCTCGGTGGCCTCGACGACGAGCACCCATGGTCGCCAGCGGCTGAGGTCGATGCTTTCCAGGACGTCGCGTTCTGAACCCTCCGTGTCCACCGACATGAAGTGGATGTCCTGACCTGCCCAGCCGGCGTCGTCCAGAATGGAGTCAAGGGTGCGCGTCGGCACGGTGAGGTCGTGCGTCTCATGACTCAAGCTGGCATGCACTTGAGCCGTGGCGGCGTCAAGGGTCGACAGGCCGGTCCCGTCGACGACGTGCAGCACCACCGAGTCGTGGTCCCGGGTCGTGATGGCGGCCTCGACGACGAGATCGCCCGGCCGACACTGACGGAGCAACGCTGCGAACTGCGGATCGGGTTCAATCGTGATGCCGGTCCACCCGTTGGCATAGAAGGCCATCGTCACTGAGTCATTGCACGGGTGGTTGGCGCCCACGTCGATGTAGCGACCGTTGGTGATGCCCTTCAAGGCGCGCCACAGCACCACGTCCTCGCCGTTTTGGCTGTAGGACTCGAACGGCGCGGAGGTCACGGCGACATGCTAGGTGGGTCAGGAATGCTGGCCGGATAAGGGCCGGCCGCGGTTGGTGGTGGTTGGGGGGTTGCCGTTGACGAGGTAGTCCCAGGTTTCGGTGGCGTAGTCGTCCCAGGAGCGCCGGGGCAGGGCGGCGGCTTCGTCGGCCAGGCGCTGGCGCAGGGCGGGGTCGAGCAGGAGGCGGCGCAGGGCGTCGGTGAGGTCGCGGTCGTTGCGGGGGTCGACCAGCAGGGCTCCGCCCCGGCTGGCCAGGTCGGCCATGCTGCCGAAGTTGGAGGTGATGACGGGGGTGCCGCTGGCCAGGGATTCGGCTACGGGCAGGCCGAAGCCTTCGTGCAGGGATGGGAAGACGGTGCAGTGGGCGAGGCGGTAGGCGGCCCAAAGCAGGTCGTCGGGCAGGCCGAGGATGGTTTGCACGGGCCGGTTGAGTTGGCGCAGGGTGTCGACCTGGGCCTGGAAGGCGGTGCTGTTCCAGGAGTTGCCGCCCACGAAGACCAGGTTGAAGAGCAGGCCTTCTCGCCACAGCAGCTCGGCGGCGTGCAGGACGGCGAGGTGGTTTTTGCGGGGTTCGTGGCTGCCCACGGCGAGGACCATGGGCAGGGGGCCGACGCCGAGGAGGTCCTGAGCGTCGCGGAGGGCCTGGGGGGTGGGGGTCTCGGCGTGGCTGGGTAGGGGCACGCACTCGATGTCGGGGCCGGTCAGGCCGGCGCCGGCGAGCATGGTGCGCCAGCCCTGGAATTCGAGCTGGGAGGCCACGCAGGTGGTGGCGATCCGATCCACACGTGCCGCCGCCGCCAGGTAGTTGGCAAAGCCGATCGGCATACCGTCCGCGGTGGTCTCGGCGGCGGTGAGGGGAACGCAGTCGTGCCCCACCAACCCCGTCCTCGAACCCGAGAACATGATGAAGGCTTGATAGTGATGGGTCCGGAACGGCTCGGTCGGGAGCTCAGGCAGCAGAAGGGTGCATTTCCAGGGCACGATCGCCTGGACAGGACCGTCGAACGGGGTACCGGGATGCTCGGTGGGGTGGCCGAGCGCGGTCGCCGCCTCGGTGTCGGATAACCGCCGGAAGTTCGAGTAGTCCTCGGTCCAGCCGCCAACCACGACCCGGTGATCACGAGCCCATCTCTGCCCGGCTTCCCGGGCCACGCGCTGTATCCCGGTGGCGAAGAGATTGCGGGCCGTGTGGTGGAGATCCACCAGCACCTGCCCCGTGACCACCTCCACGTCGGGCCAGGCGGTGGCCTCCAGCAGGCCGGACCCACGGCAGGTCTCGAACAGGGCGGGCAGGGGCCCGTCGAGGCGGGCGGCCCGGACCGTGCGTTGCACGGCGGCGACGTCAGGCAGCCGGGCCGTGAGCACGGCGAGCGCCAGCCAGATCCGGTCGGGCCAGGCCTCGACGAGCGCCTGGTCGAGCCCCCTGACCAGATCGGCTGGCTCCGTTGCGGCTGGCACCGCATCCAGTGCGGAGAGGACAGCGTGGATCCGCCGACGGATGGCCTCCCCCCGAATGCGGTCATCGCCATGTACCAGGTCACCCAGGGTGGCCGGCTTGGCCCGCCACCGGTCTGCCAGGGTTGGTGCTTGGTGGCGCCGACGGGTTGATGGGGTGGTGTGGGTCATGGGGTGGGGGGGTGTTCGGGTTGGACGAGGTGGTGCCAGAGGTCGTGGGCGTAGTGTTCCCAGGTGCGGGGGGGGCGGGTGTGGATTTGTTGGTGGAGGGTGTGGAGGAGGTGGTCGTCGGTGAGCAGGGTGCGGATGGCGTTGGTGAGGGCGGTGTCGTTTCGGGGGTCGATTTGGATGGTGCCGCCGGCGGCGGCGATGTGGTGGGCGGCGCCGTAGTTGGTGGTGATGACGGGGGTGCCGTAGGCCAGGGCTTCGGCGACGGGGAGGCCGTAGCCTTCGTGGAGGGAGGCTTGGACGGCGAAGCGGGCGGTGTGGTAGGCGGCGGCGACTTCGGTGTCGGTGGCGGTGGTGCGCAGGGTGAGGGGGCGGCCGGCGTGTTGGAGGTGGGTGATCATGTGGGGGATGTCGTCGCCCCAGCCGCTGCCGGCGATGAGCAGGAGCCGGAAGGGGTGGCCTTCTCGCCACAGGGTTTCGGCGGCGTGGAGGAGGGCGAGCTGGTTTTTGCGGGGTTCGAGGCTGCCCACGCTGACGATGAGGGGGGTGTCGCCGGTGTCGCTGGTGGGGTCGGGGTCGCTGGTGGGGTTGGGGTCGCTGGTGGGGTGGGGTCGCTGGTGGGGTTGGGGTCGCTGGTGGGATTGGGGTGGGGGGGTTGGGGGTGATGGTGTCGGTGGGCAGGGGGCAGTCGATGACGGTGGGGCCGGTCAGGCCCTGGGCGGGTAGGGCGGCGGCGAAGCCCCGGAATTCGGTGGCTGCGGAGGGGCTGACCCCGGCGATGCGGCGGGCGTGTTTGAGGATGGTCAGGTAGCGGGCGAAGCGTTGGGGTTCTTGGGGGGGCACCAGGTCGGCGCTGACCACGGGGACGCAGTCGTGGCCGATGACCACGACCGGGTTGCCGGAGTATTGGGCCAGGGCGGCCAGGCGGTCGCAGGAGCCCAGCAGGGGGGTTTCGGGCAGGACGACCACGGTGCGCCAGGGCACGATCATGGCGGTCGGGGGGGTGGGCTGGTGGGCCGGGCCGGCCGGTGGGTGGTCGCGGCTGAGGACCCGTTGGGTTTCGGTGGCGGTGAGGGGCCGCCAGGCGGCCCAGTCGTCGGTCCAGGCCACGGGCAGGACGGGGTGATCGCGTACCCACAGGGGCAAGGTGCGCCGCACCACCTGCTGGATACCGGTATGCAACTCGTGACGGGCCGAATGATCCACGTCCACCACCACCCGATCCGACACCACCACCAACCCCCCCACCTCCCGACCTTCGGCGATGCTCGTCTCCACCTCGAGGGCCCGGTCAAGCAGCCAAAAGGTCGCCTCCGCCGGTCGGGCCAGCCCAAAGAACCGCGTACCGGATACGACGTCCTCCGCCGTCGGGTAGGCCCCGCAGGCTGCGCTGTACAGCAGCCACAGGCGGTCGGGCGCGGGGTCCGCGTGCACCGCCCGCACCAGCAGGTCAAGGAGCACGCTGGCGTCGCGGCCGGGCGCATCACCAGCAGGAGGAGGGGGGGTAGCCCCGAGCAGGATGCCGGCTATGCCCCGGAGGCGAAGGGCCATCTCCGCTTCGACAGCCTTCCGGATCTCAGTCTCCTCGTCGCGACGAGATCCCCGACCTTCCAGGCCAGCTACAGCGGGGCTCGTCACGACACCTTGATGCCGTAGATGGTCAGCGTGGTTCGGGTGTAATGCTGAGGCGGGCGGTCAACCGTTTGTTCTAGCTCTCGGGGGCTGATGGCGACACCAACCAGCTTCGAGGACAAGCCCGGAATCGATTGACTGATCAGGCCCGGGGTCGTGCCCAGCACCCACAAGGTCTTCCCCTCGTTGCGGAAGTCACTGGCAATCGTCTGGAGCTGGCTCTGGCTGATCGGCTTCTGGAGCGACGTCACCGGCACGTTGCACCAGCTCCGAAGGGTTTGGGTGAGAACATCGCCGTCGTAGTCACCGACCGGGAACAAGACGGCGCCGTTGGGACCGATCATGTCGCACGTGCTGTCCACCAGCGGCAAGTAATTGGCCTGGACCTGGAAGTTGCGTACTGGCAGCAGCGTGCCGAGTGGGAACAGGATCATCGCCGCCCCACCGATGAGGACCAACTGTCGAGACCAGGCGCTCCCCCGAAACAGCCGCCGGCATACAGAGGCTGCCCCTTCGACAGCAACAGCTGCGGCCAGCACCATCAGGGGCAAGGACGCCGGGACGTACCGGCGCATGGCCCAGATCTGGATCGGTGTAATGCTCGGATTCCAGATGTAGATCGCCGTGAGCGGTGCCGCCATTGCGAGCACCACCAGTGCGGCAGGTGAACCACGCCGGATCACCAGCACAGTGAGCAGGCACAGGCCGGCGATGGCCAGGATGGTGGTGGCCGGACCCAGGTACCAGGAGATCCATTGCATCGATTGCTCGGCATACGTTTCGGGTCGGGCGGGCACGCCGTCGAGCTTCTGAATGCCCGCCACGGCGTACGCCGTCCCACCACTGAGGCCCGGCTTTGAGAATGCCGGGCGCACCGCCCAGGCGAGCAGCAGCCCGCCACCAATCACCCAGGCGGCCACGATGCTGATCTGGTTGCGCCGGATGGCCAACCAATTCACCGGTCGCTGCAGGGGCCGGGCGAGGAGAATGGTTCCGACGAGCGCGGCTGAGCTGACCGCCAGAAGCGTATACAACCCGAACAGCTGGTGGTGAAGGGCGTCGTAATACAACCCGGCCCGACGTTGTACATCGACGGTACCCAGGATGGCCGGCGGCAGCACCGCGACGGCAGTGGCCGCATAGATCCGGACCAGAGAGGCCCGATCGTCGCGGGAGCGGACCGCCAGCCAGCCCACGGCGGCGAGAATCGGAAGGGGAATGAGATAGGCGACCGCGTCTATTCTCGTCATCAACGTGCCACCAATAGAAAGCCCGGCGAGGATGGCGACGCTCACCCTCCGCTCGTCATAGGCCCGGATCAGGAGCCATATTCCACCCCACAGCAGGACCTGGGTCGCTGGCTCCGAGAACGTGTTGCGGGAGAAATACAGCTGGGGAAGCGTCAGCGCCAACGCCGTCACCGCGGCCAGTGTCAGCCAGGGTCGCCGGATGATCCGGCACCCGGTCGCATAGATGGCACACAGGGCGAGCGCATTGAGGACGGCCGGGACGCGGAACATCAGGCCGTCACCGCCGAGGTGATGAGCTTCGGCCAAAAGAACCGGCAGGAGGTGGGCGAATTGAAACTGGAGGGTGCCGCCAGGCTCGGCGTACATCCCCGGTGAGGTCCAGTTGAAGACAGAGACGCTGCCCTTGTCGATCCATGGCCGCCCGCAGGCACAATCAGGCTGCTGTGCGAGGCGAGCCAGCGCCCGGCTACCAGGTAGACCCCCGGATCAGACGCCACGACGACGTTATGTCCGATGTTGATCGAGTTCCAGATCGCAACACTGATGGCAACGACGCCCATGCCCAGGGCGGGCGCGGTGGCCTTCGGTGCGGGACTCCCGGGCGCCCGGGTTGGCGTCGGCCGTCCCAGTACGGTGCCAGCGACTGTCCCGCGATCCCGAGGACGAAGGCGGGAACGACCGAGAAGTGGCCGACAACAGCCAGCAGAAGACCGAATCCGCCAAAGGAGAGAACCCCGGCACAGGCGATGACCACGAGATAGCCGAACCAGACCGGAACGGTGCCCCGAGGATTCACGCCGGAGCCGTCCTCAGTGGCGCCTTCCCCTACCGCTTGTGGCTGCCGCCGGGCATGCAATCCCACCCGGGACCGGCCCTGCTCTGGCTCGGTAGGGGCTGATTGGATATTCACCATGCCCCCAGGTGAGGCCGTTGGAATGGCAACCGCAATGGTCAGGTCCGTTCGTTGCTGGCTCGGTAAAGTGGGCTCGATGCGGTAGGTGCTGGCGTCAACCTTGGGCGCTCCTGGGCGACAGGGCAGCTTAGCAGCCCGAAGTATGCCGCTTGTGGTTGCCCTGCCTGCCGGGATGACCGAATCGTCGTTTAGGCTCTTGTTGATGCGCCTGCTGGTGGTGGTTCCCACCTACTGCGAGAAGGAGACGATCGCGACGGTTCTGCGACGTATCCGCACGGCTCTTCCGGGCGCTGACATCCTGGTGGTCGACGACCAGAGTCCGGATGGCACCGCGGACCTGGCTGAGAAGGCAGGTGTGGACCTGGGAGGGGTTCACGTGTTGCGCCGTGACGGCCGGCGAGGGCTGGGCAGCGCCTACCGATCCGGGTACGCCTGGGGGCTTGCCCACGGGTACGAGATGTTCTGCGCCATGGATGCGGACCTGTCCCATGACCCGGACGTCCTCCCAAAGTTCGTGGCGGCCCTTGACGGGCACGACGTGGTGGTCGGCTCGCGGTACATACCCGGGGGCTCAGTACTGGACTGGTCGTGGCACCGCCGGGCCCTGTCCAGGGCTGGCAACTGGTACTCGTCCTGGATGCTCGGCCTTCCGGTCCACGATCTGACATCCGGCTTCCACGCCTACCGGGCCGAGATCCTGCCGCGCCATCGACCTCGAGACGGTCAGAGCGGAAGGTTACGGGTTTCAGATCGAGATGACCTACCGGGCAGGTGCGGCCGGCGCCCGGTTTATCGAGATCCCGATTTGCTTCGCGGACCGGTTGCTGGGCAAGTCGAAGATGTCGGGTCGCATTGTGATCGAAGCGCTGGCCCTGGTCACCCAATGGGGCCTGGCCCGGCGCAGCGCCAGGTGGCGCCGGGCGGCGGCCAGGCTAAAGCCCAACGCCGACTCAGAGCCCATCAGTCGCGGTGAGAGGTGAAGAGCCGGCCGTCGGACTGGGGCCGAGCCCAAACGTCAAAATGGTCTTCGGGCGAAATGTTCTGACGGAAAGCAAAGGAAAAATAAGTCGCATCCGCAACCCTCGTTTCCGGGAGTCCTGATTGGGGAGCGCTCTGATCCGGATGAGGCGGCCCGGCTGCTCGCGGATCGCGTGACGGCGGTTAGCGGTCAGATAGGCTCGGGCGGGTGGAGCTCGCCGAATTGCAACAAGTCTGGAACCGACTGGGCCACAAGGACCCGCTCTGGGCCGTCCTGACCGACGCCCGGTACAAGGACGGAGGATGGGACCCCGAGGCCCTGCTCACCGTTGGCGTTGCCGAGGTGGAGAGGATCCTGACCACGGCCCAGGACCGACAGCTGACGTTCGGACGGCAGTCAGCGCTGGATTTCGGATGTGGCGTCGGCAGGCTTTCACAAGCCCTGGCCCCTTCGTTTGCATCGGTGGTGGGGGTGGATATTGCCCCCTCAATGATCGCCGAAGCCGAACGGCTGAACAAATGGGGATCGAAGATCAGGTTTATGGTCAATGACCGCCCCGATCTGGCGATCTTCGACGACAACAGCTTCGATCTCGTGGTCACCTTGCTGGTTTTGCAACACATCGAACCCAGATACTCGAGGAACTACATCGGGGAATTCGTCCGCGTCATGAAGCCCGGTGGTTTACTGATCTTCCAGGTCCCGGCCGGACCGCCGGATCAGCAGCAATCGGCGACCCGTGATCTGAAATTGCCAGATGGCGCATATCACGCCGAGCTTTCGTGTATGTCGTCGGCTGTTGCCGCCACTCCCGGCTCGTCCATGACGATCACCGTGACCGCCCGGAACCCGACGCCTTACACCTGGCCCCCACATGTCGAGGCTCTGGGCGTGGGCATCGGGAATCACTGGCTGTCGGCGGGTGGCGTCGAAATCCAGCGGGACGACGGCCGGTCGTACCTCCGCACCGACGTGGCCAGCGGCCAAGCGGCCAGCCTGGATCTGGTTGTGAACGCGCCCTCCACCCCCGGGCGTTATCTCCTCGAGTTCGACATGGTTCACGAAGGGGTGACCTGGTTTGCTCAGAAGGGATCAATCCCCCTGCGTTTGCCGGTCCGGGTTCGGAGCCGCCGCCGGTTGCCCTGGCAACCTGCCGCCCATCAACCGGAGGCGGACGCGGGCACGACGCGTATGGAGATGCACGCCATCCCGACGTCGGAGATCACCACGGTGGTGGAGGCCGGCGGAGGGCGGGTCGCCTGGGTCGATTCTCAGCAGGTGCCGGGATACACGGACTGCACCTACTACGTGACCAAGGCCGGGGCGTCGGCGTAGCTGGCCCGCCCGCGGCGCCGACTTTTGTCCCGTTGGCTCACCTTTGGGACGCTGGCCACGCCACACGTGGCTGACGCTCCAAAGGTGGAGAAAAGTACCAAAGGTGGACCGGCCTTACACCGACCGGGCCGGCCGCCGACGGGGTCGGCCGCCAGCCGCCAGTTGCACCGGTCTGCCAGGGTTGGTGCTTGGTGGCGCCGACGGGTTGATGGGGTGGTGTGGGTCATGGGGTGGGGGGGTGTTCGGGTTGGACGAGGTGGTGCCAGAGGTCGTGGGCGTAGTGTTCCCAGGTGCGGGGGGGGCGGGTGTGGATTTGTTGGTGGAGGGTGTGGAGGAGGTGGTCGTCGGTGAGCAGGGTGCGGATGGCGTTGGTGAGGGCGGTGTCGTTTCGGGGGTCGATTTGGATGGTGCCGCCGGCGGCGGCGATGTGGTGGGCGGCGCCGTAGTTGGTGGTGATGACGGGGGTGCCGTAGGCCAGGGCTTCGGCGACGGGGAGGCCGTAGCCTTCGTGGAGGGAGGCTTGGACGGCGAAGCGGGCGGTGTGGTAGGCGGCGGCGACTTCGGTGTCGGTGGCGGTGGTGCGCAGGGTGAGGGGGCGGCCGGCGTGTTGGAGGTGGGTGATCATGTGGGGGATGTCGTCGCCCCAGCCGCTGCCGGCGATGAGCAGGAGCCGGAAGGGGTGGCCTTCTCGCCACAGGGTTTCGGCGGCGTGGAGGAGGGCGAGCTGGTTTTTGCGGGGTTCGAGGCTGCCCACGCTGACGATGAGGGGGGTGTCGCCGGTGTCGCTGGTGGGGTCGGGGTCGCTGGTGGGGTTGGGGTCGCTGGTGGGGTTGGGGTCGCTGGTGGGGTTGGGGTCGCTGGTGGGATTGGGGTGGGGGGGGTTGGGGGTGATGGTGTCGGTGGGCAGGGGGCAGTCGATGACGGTGGGGCCGGTCAGGCCCTGGGCGGGTAGGGCGGCGGCGAAGCCCCGGAATTCGGTGGCTGCGGAGGGGCTGACCCCGGCGATGCGGCGGGCGTGTTTGAGGATGGTCAGGTAGCGGGCGAAGCGTTGGGGTTCTTGGGGGGGCACCAGGTCGGCGCTGACCACGGGGACGCAGTCGTGGCCGATGACCACGACCGGGTTGCCGGAGTATTGGGCCAGGGCGGCCAGGCGGTCGCAGGAGCCCAGCAGGGGGGTTTCGGGCAGGACGACCACGGTGCGCCAGGGCACGATCATGGCGGTCGGGGGGGTGGGCTGGTGGGCCGGGCCGGCCGGTGGGTGGTCGCGGCTGAGGACCCGTTGGGTTTCGGTGGCGGTGAGGGGCCGCCAGGCGGCCCAGTCGTCGGTCCAGGCCACGGGCAGGACGGGGTGATCGCGTACCCACAGGGGCAAGGTGCGCCGCACCACCTGCTGGATACCGGTATGCAACTCGTGACGGGCCGAATGATCCACGTCCACCACCACCCGATCCGACACCACCACCAACCCCCCCACCCCCCGACCCCGGAGGGGCGCATCGAGCCCGGCCGTGGCGCCGGACGAGCGCCCGGCGATCTGGTCCAGCCGGCCCCGCGCTCCGGATCTGGCGGCCAGAAGCCGGCCGCGAAGCACGATCAGGCGGCCTCTGCTCGCGTACGCCAGGCGTCGTAAGTCGGGGACCCGGTCGGCCAGCTGTACGGCCGCCCGGCGGGCCGCGACCGCCCGTCGGGCCAACCGCGGATACCGCCATAAGGCCGCCCGCCGGGCTGCCCGGGCGGCCCGTCGCTGCTCCTCCACGGCGCCCTGGCGCGCTTCGGCCAGGGCCGTGTCGGTCGCGGCGGCTCGTTCCAGCAGCCATGAGGCAGCCTCGGCGGGGCGCGCCAACTGGAGGAATCGGACTGCGGCCACGACGTCGTCGCTCGTCGGGTAGGCGCCGAAGACTGCCGCGCACAACAGCCAGACCCGGTCCGCGGCCGGGTCAGCCTGGGTGGCCCGGACCAGTTGTTCGAGCACCGAACCGGACTCTCCGTCGTGACCGTTGGTCGACGGCGGTACCGGTCCAAGCAGAAGATGGCGTACGCTCAGCAGCCGCTGAGTCATAGGGGCCGACTCGGCCACGGGCGAGGTAACCAAGGTTGAGGTGCTTAGCCGGACGCCGGCCTGGCGGCCGTCGTCACGTAGTAACGGTAACTCTCCCACCCTTCGCCCGAAGGGTTGTAGGGCTCGATATGGAGCATCCTGCCCCCTGACTCCGTCACCGCAGCCACCACACGATCCCGGGGCAGGGCGTGCATCTCGAACGGCCGGGGTGCACTGTCTCCGCCGTCCTCTCCGGAGGGGCGCCGCCGGGCGAGTACGCTCCAGCGCTTTCCGGGGGCAGCGGCCACGTGGACGGGAAGGCGCCGCGTCGGCGAGCCGCGATCGCCAAACCAGCACACACCTTCCTCGACCATGTCCAGTTCGAGAACATATGAACCCGGCTTTGCTGGCGCCTGGATCACCAGATCGACGACGGCCGTCTGCCCGGGTTCCAGGTCCTTGGGCAAGTTTGCCCTCCCGTCGTCAAGCCGCAACAGGGTCTCCCCGTCCTGCCCTCTCCAGTGGTTCCCGAGGTTGACCCGAGAGCCGAGCGGCCAGGAGTCGGGGCTGTCGTTACGGATCTCCACCCGCAGGAAGCTGCGCCGGCCCGAAACCAGGGTCGGGAGGCCGTCGGCCAGGGAAAGGGCGGCCCGGTGGGCGCCCGCAGGAAGCTGAAGCCCGGTCGAGGCGCCGAGAAACACCGATGGCACCTGGAACATGGCAACGCCGCCGTCAGTGAGAAGCCGCACGAACTCCCGGACGTAACGCTCGCTCAAATGCGGCTTAATATGCTGAAGGACAATATTCGAATAGATGAAGTCGAACGATCGGCCTGGATAAATAGAAAGATCGGGCTTGTCATTTAAACGATAGAAGCACCGGTCAGGAAAGATGTTGAATTCCTGAGCCTTCAGGAGCATGGTCGGCGAAATATCGACGCCGTCGCATACCTCGAAGAATTCGGCCAATGCTTGAGTCAACCGGCCCACACCGCATCCGAAGTCAAGACACCGGCCCCGCTTCACCTGAATACCTCTTGACTCGAGGTCTGCCATGACGGCCTCAACCTCTTCTCTACCGGTGGAGAAGAACGCGTCGCGGTCCCAACGGCGCTGAGTTTTGGTTGGATCGCTGAGGATAGCCCACAGAGGGTCGGCCCGAGCCCAATCCTCCCAAACCTTCTGGAGCTCACTCAGTCGCATGCCCCAAGATAACCGATGGCGCCCTCCGGGGTGGACACCCAGGGCCGCTGGGGGCGCGCCATCGGTGGCTATTTCGGATACTGAAATGCTATGAAGTTCTGGTTCGACCGAAGCATTTCGTCAATCGAAGCGGCTGAACCTCCCGGATCGCACCCATGAGGAGCCGGTCGCGATCCCCGGCTGGGCCGACCGGTATTGTCCCTCCCTGTACCATAACTCCATGCCAGGCCTCCGCGTCCGCATCGATGCCACGCCTCTCCTCGCGAGTAGTGAAAGCGGCGTGAGCAAATTTTGTCGTGGGCTGGTGTCCGAGCTTGCCCATAATCCCGCTATTGACACTTCAGTCTTTGCCATAACGTGGCGAAAACTTGATCAATTGCGGACCGTCATTCCCGCCGGGGCGAAAGTGGTCGGCCGCCCGATGCCGGCCCGGCCGCTCAGACTCGCCTGGCAGCGCGTTGACTGGCCGCCCGTCGAGTGGTTTCTCGGGGCGTCCGACGTCGTCCACGGGACGAACTTCGTCGTGCCTCCGACCGCGGCCGCAGCCCGGGTCGTGACCGTACACGATCTCACCCCGGTGAAGTACCCCGAGCTCTGCGATCCTGCTTCGCTCGTCTTTCGCGACATGGTGGAGCGGGCGGCCGCCCACGGGGCATGGATCCATACGCCATCGACGTTTGTGGCGAACGAGGTAATCGACGTCTTCGATGTGGATTCCTCCAGAGTCCGGGCGATTCCCTCCGGTATACCCGGTGTCGATGCAGCTCTCGACGTGGCGGCTGAGTCGAATGGCACTCCGTCGGCACTCCCTGACCCGATCCGCAGCTACATCCTGGCGATAGGAACCATCGAGCCCCGGAAGGGCTACCCGGATCTGGTTGCGGCCTTTGATCGAATCGCTGGCGAACGCGCCGATCTCGGCCTCGTCATCGTTGGCGCGGATGGGTGGGGCCTGAATGACTTCGACCGCGCCCGCGCCGCATCGCCGTGGCCAGACCGAATCATCCGGCCGGGGTACGTGGCTGATCACGATCTCGGCCACTGGCTGAGTTCGGCGGCGGTACTGGCCTACCCCTCGCGGTATGAGGGATTTGGTTTTCCTCCGCTGATGTCGATGGCGCTGGGCGTCCCTGTAGTCGCTACGACGGCCGGGGCGATCCCCGAGGTGGTCGGAGAGGCCGCCTCCCTGGTGCCGGTTGGTGATGTGGATGCTCTGGCCGAAGCCCTCGCTGCCGTCCTTGACGACCAGGACCTGGCGGACAGCTTGAGGGCCTCGGGAATCGAGCGGGCTCGCCTGTTTACCTGGGCGCGGTGCGGGTCGGAGATGGTGGACCTGTACGACGCCGCAGCCCGGGCTGCCTCCCGGTAGGCCGGCCCTGAGATCACGGCGACTCGCCAGGCGCTGACCTGCTCAGGGCCGCCACCGGCGGCTGACGCGGGTTGGGTGGTCGGCCATGGCCAGCATTTCCCGGTCGCCGGCGCTATTGCCGTAGGCCCACAGCTCGACGGGAGAGGGGCCGAGAAGCTCCTGCAAGCGCAGGGCCTTCTGATGGGCCCGCACATTGGGGCCGTGCAGGCGCCCGGTCAGGCGTCCGGTGCCGTCCACCTCGAGCCGGGTGGCGATGACGTGGTCGAATCCAGTGAGCCGCCCGAAGGGTTCCAGGTAGACCGCCAGCGATGCCGAGACCAGAATGCGCCGATGCCCCTGCCGGTCGTGCCATGCCATCCGTTCGACCAGGGCCGGGCGGATCCGGCCGGCCAGGAGGGCGCCGAAGGCCGCACCCTCCTGCCCGACCTCGGTCCGCCGACCGACCGGCGAGGGCCCGCTCCAGCAACACCGCCTTTGATCCGTCCCGCCCACCGCGGCGATACCCGGCCGTCATCGCAGGGGCCGCCGACAGCAGCATCTGGGCAAAGGTGGTTGGGCCCAGCACCCGGGCCAGGAACCGGGGCAGGCTGTCGCCCGGGACCAGGGTGCCGTCAAAGTCGAAGGCGGCTACTCCCCGCCGGCCGGTCACATCGGCAGCCGCCGCCAGGCGGCCCGCGGCAGGTGCCGGAACACCGCGAACACACTGCGGAGCGGAGGTGGCACCCAGATCACATCCCGACCGGCCGCCAGGGCCTTCACGGTGGCGGTGGCGACGTCGTCAGCGGTGGTGGAGAGGGGTGCCGCCGGTAGCCCCTCCGTCAGCTTCGTGTGCACGAAACCGGGCCGCACGATCAGCACGTTCGCCCCGCTTCCGGCCAGGGCGTCGCCCAACCCCTGGGCGAAGCCGTCCGCGCCGGCCTTTGAAGAGCCATAGATGAAGTTCGCCCGGCGTACCCTTTCTCCGGCGACGGACGACAGGATGATCAGGGTGCCATGCCCCTGGCCTCGTAGCAGCCGGGCCGCGGCCAGCCCGGTCGATACCACGCCCACGTAGTTGACCCGGGCCAGCTGCACCGCCCCGGCACCCCCGGCTTCGTCAGCCGCCTGCTCCCCGAGCAGCCCGAAGGCGAGTATGACCACGTCGAGGTCGCCCCCGGCCAGCTGGGCAGCCCGGGTCACGACCTGGTCGTGGCTATCGGTGTCGAGGGCATCGAACGGCAGCGTCTCCACCCGGTCGGAGCCCGCGGCGCGCACGGTTGCCGCCGCGGTAGCGAGCTGGTCGGGATGGCGACCGGCCAGGATGACGGTGGCATGGCGCGGGCCGGCGAGCCGGGCGGCAATGGCGACGCCGATGTCGGAGGCGCCCCCCAGGACCAGAACTGACTGCACCGCACCCAGGGCGTCTTTCACCGGGAGGTCCCCTCGAGGGTAGGCCCGAGCAGCCCGGGCAGGCGGCGGGCCAGGTCCGAGCACAGCCGGCGGTCGGGATCCAGTCGATCCCGTGTGGCTCGCCAGCCGGGGAGCCCGGGGTACATGGCCTCCAGCAACTCAGGTCGCAGGCGGGAGTCCTTGGCCAGGTAGACGCGCCCGCCCGCGGCCACGACCATCTCGTCGAGCCCGTCCAGGAGCGGCGCCAGCCCGTTGGCCCCCGCCGGCAGGTCGAGCGCCAGAGTCCAGCCCGCCCGCGGAAACGACAACGGCGCCTGGTTGGGCGGTCCGAAGCGCTTCAGCACCGCCAGGAACGAGGCGCACCGGGCACCGCTCAGGATCTCGACGGCAGCCCGCAACGTGGCTTCGGCGCCGTCCGGAACGACCAGTTGATACTGGACGAAGCCGCGGTCCCATAGATCCGGTTCCAGCCCGCGACCCGGTCGAGGGGATGAAAGAACCCGGCCGCCGGCACCAGATGGGCGTGCCGCTCGGCGGGCGACTTGCGAAACCACATCTCGTTGAACGCGGCCACGGTCCAGCGATTGAGCATGCCCCCGGGCAGCCATGGCGGGGCAGGCACGCGATCGAAGGGGCGAAAGCGAAGGGCCGCAGCCCGGCTACGGCGGCCGGGCGGGAGGTCGGCGACGATGGCGTGATCAGCAAACTCGAGCAGCGAACGTCCGAGCGACCGGCCCCGGGCCAGGCAGTCGATCCAGCTCACGCTGTAGCGATAATCCCGATCTGCCTGCAGCATCCGTTCCATCGCGGTATCGAGATCCGGGGCTCGTTCGCTGTCAACCCGCATCATCGCCGTCTCGATGGGAAGAAGCCGGATGGTGGCTTCCGCGATCAGGCCGGTCAGACCCATGCCTCCCGCTGTGGCCCAGAAGATGTCGGGGTGCTGGTCGGGACCGATGGACAGGGTCCCGAGGGCGGGCGTTTCCAGGACCATCGACTCCACGTGGCTGGTAAAGGTGCCGTCGCGATGGTGGTTCTTGCCGTGGACGTCCGAGGCGATGGCGCCCCCGACGGTTACCTGGCGGGTTCCCGGCGTGACCATGGGCCAGAAGCCGAGCGGAACCACTGTCCGCATCAGGTTGTCCAGGCTCACACCCGACTGGACCCGGGCCCGGCCCGTCTCCACGTCGACGTCGAGAACCTGGTCCAGCCGGGTGGTGACGATCACGTCGCCCCCGGCATTCTGGGCCGCATCGCCATAGCTGCGTCCAAGGCCGCGGGCGACCACACCCCGCGGTCCGGCGGCCGCGATGGCTCCCGCCAGGTCGGCGGGGCTGCAGACGGAGCGCACCGTGGCCACCGTGGGGGCAGTGCGACCCCACCCGGTAACTCGGCGAGCTTCGGGGGATCCGGCAGGTCGATGCCCCGGGGCGCGGGTGCGGAGTGGACCGGTCAGCTGGCGTACACACCCATGGCGAACAGCACCACCCACACCACGCCCAGCACCTGCATGGTGTGGTCGGTGAACACCAACTCTTCTGGCTTGCCCCCTTTGCCGCTTTCGACCAGGAAGGTGTAGCGCAGCAACGCAATCATCATCGGCACGATCGAAAGCTGGTACCAGATGGGGTCGCGGTGGTGGGAAAGCGCAGTCTGCAGGCTGAACGCCCACAGGCAGTAACCGATGATCGCTCCGCCGGCCGTGATCGCCAGCACGGTCCGCAGGAACGTGGCGCTGTACTGGTCCAAAGCGGGCCGGTGGCTACCCCGGTTGGGCCCCAGCTCGGCGTGCTCGGCCAGGCGCTTACCGGTCACCATCAGCAGGCTTCCGAACGTGGCGACTATGAGAAACCACTCCGAGACAGGCACCGGGACGGCCACCGCTCCGGCAATGGCTCGCAGGACGAAGCCGGCGGCTACGGCGGCCAGGTCGAGGATCGGCTGGTGCTTGAGGGAAAAGCTGTAGGAGAACTGGATCGCGACGTAGATGGCAAGCACCAGCCCGAGCCGCCATTCCAGCGCCGCGCCGAGCGCCGATGCCGACCGCCATGAGGAGGCTGCCGGTCGTCAGGGCGGTTTTCCGGCTCAGGGTTCCCGCCGCGACCGGTCGCCGTCGCTTGACCGGGTGCTCCCGGTCGGCCTCGGGCGTCCACCGAATCATTGATGAAGTACGTTCCCGACGCGACCGCGCAGAACGCGGCGAAGGACGCCAGCGTCCGCAACAGCGGTCCGCCCTGCGTCAACACCCCGGCCGCACCGGGCGCTGCGAACACCAGCAGGTTCTTCGGCCATTGCCGGATCTCGCGCCGTACGAAGTAGATCCAGCCAGGAGCGAGGACCGGACTGGCGCGCCCGCTGCCGGCGCTTCCGGTAGCACCTTGCTCACGACCACGATGGTACCCCCGCCTCTACCGGTTGGCAGGCATGACCAGCCGCACGCAGGGACGCGGTCAGGTTCGCGAGGCCCCGGTGGGGCCGCCGGGCCGGATCGATGTCGGCCCGCCGGGGATTGGCCTGATCCCGCCGGCGACAGGATCGGGTTCTCGACGCCCCAATCGGCGGCAATGTCCGGGTCGTCCCAGGCCACGCCCCACTCGTCGTCAGGGTTGTAATAGCTGTCGACCAGGTAGGTAAGGGTGAGGTCGGTCAGCGACGCGAACCCATGCGCCACGCCGGGCGGGATGAAGACCCCGCAGACCGTTGTCCTCGGAGATGTCGAGGGCCTGGGTGGCCCCCTCCGTCGGCGAGCCCTTCCGCAGATCGTGCAGCACGACCCGGGCCCGACCCCGTGGGCACAGCCAGTAGTCCGCCTGGTGCAGGTGGTAGTGCAGTCCGACCACGGTGCCGGCGGCCTCGATCCGATCGGTTGCCCTGCACCATCTCCCGTCCCAGGGGGAACCAGGAGCGACGGTAGGTCTCGTAGAAGCGGCCCCGCTCGTCGCCGTGGCCCCGGTTCGACGGTCCACACGTCGGCGATGATTCCGGACTCCGCGATGGTGGCCACCGGGGGCCGAGCGTACTCGGGCCTGGGCGCGCCGCTCGGAGCCGACCCAGCCGCGGCCCGGCCGGGCCGGATCGGCGTATCGCGGCGACGGCGTGCAGGCGGTACGGTGCGGGTCTTGGCCATCTGGTGGTACCGGACGGATCGGCGACGGCCGCGTCGAGGGTGGCCCGAGGCGGCGCTTCGCCGGGACCTCAGCGGGTCATCGTGATCGACCTTCGCTACGGCACGGCCCGCGGGCCGTTGGGTCATCGCCGCAACCGTTCTCGGCTCCGGGATGGCGCAACTCGACGCGACCGTGGTCGGGATCGCCCTTCCGGCCATCGGCCGGCAGTTCAACGCCGGGGTCACGACCCTGCAGTGGGTGGTCACCGCCTACACCCTGACGCTCGCCGGCCTCCTCCTGCTGGGGGGCGCGCTGGGCGACCGCCTCGGCCGGCGCCGGATGTTTGTGATCGGCACCATCTGGTTTGCGGTGGCGTCACTGGCGGCCGGCCTGGCCCCCACCGGCGCCGGCGCTGATCGCGGCCCGGGCCCTGCAGGGGGTGGGGGCGGCGTTGCTCACGCCAGGCAGCCTCGCCATCATCGAGGCCTCCTTCGCTCCGGACGACCGCTCACCGGGCCATCGGGGCCTGGTCGGGCCTCGGGGGGGTGGCGGCGGCGGTCGGGCCCTTCGTGGGCGGATGGCTCATCAGCGCAGTGTCCTGGCGGCTGGTGTTCTTCATCAATCTGCCCGTCGCGGTCGCGCGTGGTCCTGGATCTCGCTCCGCCATGTGCCGGAGTCCAAAGACCCATCGGAGGGCGGGCGCCTGGATGTAGCCGGGGCGATTCTGGTCACCCTGGGTTTGGTCGGCGTCATCTACGGGCTGATCGAGGGGCCAACGCTGGGCTGGGGCTCGGTGACCACCCTGGCCGCCCTGCTCGGCGGCGTCGTCCTGCTGGCCGCGTTCGTCCTGGTTGAACGCCGGGTTGCCCAGCCCCTCATGCCCCTGGAACTCTTTCGTTCGACGCAGTTCTCGGCCGCCAACGCGGTGACGTTCGCGGTCTACGGCGGACTGGGCGGCGCCCTGTTCCTCCTGCCTGTCGCCCTGCAGGAGGTCAAGGGCTACAGCCCCCTCGAAGCGGGCGCCTCCTTGCTTCCGGTCACCCTGTTGATGCTGCTCCTGTCCGCTCGGTCGGGGGCTCTGGCGGCCCGGATCGGTCCGCGTCTCCAGATGTCCGTCGGTCCGCTCGTGGTCGGCGCCGGTCTGGCCCTGCTGTCCCGAGCGACGGGAACAGGCAGCTATCTGACCGATGTTCTGCCGGCGGTCTCGTGTTCGGGTTGGGCCTGGCGTGCACCGTGGCGCCGCTCGACTTCCACGGTCCTGGCCGCCGCCCCGGCGGAACACACCGGGGTGGCGTCGGCCATCAACAATGACGTGGCTCGTACCGCGTCCCTGGTGGCGGTGGCGCTTCTCCCTGCTGTCGCCGGTCTCACCGGCGACAGCTACACGCACCCCGCCGAGCTGGCGAGCCTCCTTTCGGTCCGCCATGCTGGTAGCCGCGGTGGTCTGCGCGGCAGGCGGTCTGCTGGCGGTGGGCACCATCCGCAACCCGGCCCCCGAGGAGCGGTGCCGGAACGGTGCGACTCCCACTGTGCCCTCGACGCTCCGCCGCTCCGATCCCGCCCGTCGGGGTGATCCGTCCGGGCCAGGTCACGGGGGCAGACTCGCCGCCGGGGTGGCAGGGACCACGACCTGGTCGCTGACCATTTTGGTGGCGAAGTTGTCCAGCTGCTGCACCAGGTCGGGGTACTGCTCCGGGGACCACCCGGCCAGCAGGGTTTCCAGGCGGCTGCGCAGTGTCGTTCGTAGCCGGTCGGCGGTAGATGGCTCGGGCACCGACCTGCAGCGCTGCTCAGCCCGGAGCGCGCCTATTACCCTGGTGTGTCTGACGCGGCGGGCACCTCTCCGCCGCCCGGCCGGGTCCCCGCCGGTGCCGTCTCACCGGGCCGGGGCTCTTCCAGGTCAGGTTCCTCAAACCGGGGTTCGGGGGCGGTCGCCACCGTGCCGAACGCGGTGCTGATGAACAGGAGCAGGGTGATGATGTGCACGGAGGTGCACCACAGGCACAGAGCGTCCACTTTGAACAGCTCGGCGTAGACCAGCCACAGGGCGGTGCCGACGCCGACCAGCGACCATAGCAATCGACCCACCCGCACCTCCCGGCGCGGGCTGCTCCATGCCCTGGGCATCTGGAGGGGAGCCATGAGCGCGAAGAAGATCAGGCCCAGCACCGTTACCGGAACACCGTGGATTTTGGAATAGACGCTGGTGGTCACCTTCAGGCAGTTGATGGCGCCCCCACCGGCCGGACAGCTGAGCGAGGTTGACGAGGTGTAATGCTCGTAGGTGAGATAGCCGGCCACCGCGAAGCCCAGTCCGCAGAGGGTCAGACCGACCACGGCAGGCCAGCGGGGTCGTGAGGGGAGGGTCATGGCGTTATTGCGACGGCGACGACACGCCCGACGTCTGCGACGGCGCCGCCAGTTGTGCCGCGCTGGAGGCCGTACACGTGGCGGCCGGCTTCTCGCCGGTCACGGTGCAGATCTTCCGAATAAGCACCGCGGCCGAAGCGTCGATGTTGGCTCCGACGGCGGTGTTGTTATTGCCGACCGAGGCCATGATCTGGTTAAAGCTTTTGCCTTCCAGGAGGGTTGGCGAGAACTGCGAGGTCTGCAGCAGCCACTTGCCCCCTATATCGATGAAGGGAAAGGACAGCTGACCTCCGGGCGAGTTCGCCGCCCAGACGGCCTGCTGCGCCGGCGTGGGCGTCTCGAGGGGCTTGTAGAAGTTTCCGGATGGCTGGTTGGTGGTTGTCTCCACCGGTGTGAAAGTCAGATAGGAGCTGGTGAAGGTGGATCCGTAGAACGACACGGTTGGGATATTGCCGTCGGTGACTGACGAATGCGTCTTGGCCAGGTTGCTAAACGTCCCAAAGTGCGATAGTGCCACCACCATTGGCCACCGTTGCGTCGCGCACACCGGGCAGTACTCGGCGCCGATGTACAGCATCTCCGGCTTTCCCCCAGCCGTCAGCGGGGTTTGGGAGATGGCCCCGGGCCAGATGACGGATTGCTTGGCTCCGGCTTGCAGGACCGTGGTGAGTGGAACTCCGGTGAGCGTGGTTGCATCCGAGGCTGGAAGCGGCTCCCGGGGTGGTCCGCTCGAACTCCCACCGCCGGCGAGCTTGACCGCAACTAGGGCGGCGATAACGACAACGACCAGGGCCACTGCTCCACCTGCAATCCACCGGTTGCGACGCCGGCGAGCCTCCCAGTCCGCCTGGCTGGAGCGTTTTAACTGCGGCCCGGGTCGGTTGACCGGGGGACGGGCGGAGCCGGGCTGGCCCTTCTTCTTGCCGCGAGGGGGCACCGCGGTGGTGGACTTCCCCTTGTCTACACGAGAATTCGGGTCGCTCACCTCGGCGACTCCTTTGGCGGGTGGGGCTGGCACAGACCTTAGGTGATGGGCTTGGGGATTGGGACTCGGGTTCTGCCTATGGCGACTCGGTCTCAGGAATGGCAGAGACGGCTGTTAGGTTGGACGTCGGGGTCCCGGGGCGGGATGCCGGTTTCTGTGCAGCAGGCGACTTGCGGGAGGTGGTGTGGAGGAGCTGATCATCGGGGTTCCGGCCCGAGACGAGGGCGCCACCGTGGCCGCCCTGGCCGAAGCACTGGAGCTCGGCTCGGCCCGACTCGGTGAGGCGATCAGGTGTGAGCTGGTGCTGGCCTACCAGTCGGGCGCCGACGACACGCTCGATCAGTGGCAGTCACGTCACTTCCGCATTCCCCAGGAAGTCCTGCGCTGCCCGGACGGCCTGACGGGAAAAGGGCGGAACGTCAAGCTGCTCCTGCACCACGCCAAGGCCGCCCGGGCGCACCTCCTGCTGGTCGATGCCGATCTGCGCGCCTACCCACCGTCAAACGTCGGCCTGTTCGTCCGGCCCGAACGCCTGCCCCGCAGTGGCCTGGTCCTGCCGCTCTGGTCGCGCCCCGCGGTCAGGGCAATTCAACGAACTTCCTGGCCTGCCCGATGCTTTTCGCCGCCTTCGGAGCCCGGGTGCGTCAGCCCCTCGCCGGCCAGATGCTGCTGAGCCGGCATCTCCTTGCCACCCTCGACGTTGACGCCCTCCCGGACGACTACGGCATCGACGTGGCCCTGACCATGCACGCCCTCGACCATGGCCTTCCCGTCGCCCAGGTGGTTACGCCGTTTCCCGAGCACGAGGGTGGCGCCAACAGCCACCGGATCATGGCCGACGTCGCCGGCACGTTGCTGCGTCGCCTGGCGGGGGGATCCTTGCCGGTCCGGAGTGATGTCCAGTGGCCCGAACGTTACTGGGAGCCCCTGCTGGCTCCACCTCCGTCAAGCCGAAGCCTGGAGGGCCTGATCGAACGGGTGGCGCCGCCGGGAGCAGCGGGACAATGGCGGGACCTGCTCGGGTGCCCACCTGAGGTCATGTGCGATCTTTGGTGTGCCAACCTGTCGGCTGCGGTGGGCCGGGCTCGCGCCGGCGAGTCGTTGCCAGAGGTTGTTGGGGAGCTCTCCTACCCTTTCCTCGTGCACGCCGAGTACCGGCGCCGTCTGGAGGTCGACCGGGCCAGCGCCGAAACCTACATCACGGAGCTCAGCGACCGCCTGGCCGCCGCCCTGCGATGACGCCCGCGCCAGCTACGGCTCAAGGACCCGCGCCAGCTACGGCTCAAGGACCCGCGCCAGCTACGGCTCAAGTACCCGCGCCAGCTACGGCTCAAGTAGTTGTGGTCGCCCCTCATCCGGATGACGAGGTGCTCGGGTGCGCGGCGGCGCTGCACCGGGCCGCCGCCATGGTGATCCACGTCACGGATGGTGTCCCGCCGTGGACAGTCGCCGACGCCTACGACGAGTTTCGGTCTGCTCGCCGGGCCGAGTCCGCCCGGGCGTGGGATTGCCTCTCGAGCCAGGTGGAGTTGCACCCGCTGGGCTACGGGGACCTGGTGGCGTGGCAGGCGGTGGAGGACATCAGTGACTCGCTCTGTGACGTCATCGGCCCGTCGGGCGTGACCGATGTGTTCCTGCCCGCCTACCAGCGTGGACACCCCGATCACGACGCTACCTACCTGGCGGGCGCCATGGCCCGGGACCGGCTGGCCAGCCAGCCGGGCCGCTCCTGGTGGATCTATGGCCTGTACGGCTTCGACGAGGGCCGCCGCCTTCAGTTTGGCTGGTTGCCGCCGCAGGCCTACGGGCCAGCCCGGGTCCGGGCTGATCATCCGGATCTGCTGGAGGTCAAAGGGCGGGCCCTCCGCCAGTTCTCCAGCCAGGTTTGGCCCGGCTCCGCCCTCGACTTGTGGCTGGGCGCGCCCGCGGTGGAGTGCGTCGCCCCCCTGCCCGTTCGGTGGGACCGCCTCCCCTCCTTGCCGTTTTTCTATGACGAGCAGCTCAACTTCGGGCGCTACGGTGCTTCGGCCCAGGCCGTCGAATCGGCGTTCCGCCGGGTGCTGGCTGCCCGGGTCTCCTGACGGCGGGAGGGGATATCGGCGTGAAGGTCACCGTGGTGCACCCGTCCGAGCTGGGCCCGAACCACCATCAGAAGTGGGAATCCTTCCAGCGGGAGTCGTCGCTCGGCAGCCCGTTCCTGTCGTGGGAGTTCACGCAGGTCATCGGCCAGGTGCGCGACGACGCCCGGGTCGCCGTGGTCGACGACGGCTCGAGTCCCGCCGCCTTCCTGGCCTTCCAGACCGACCCGGATCGGATCGGCAGGCCGATCGGGGCCACCATCGGCGACGCCCAGGCGGTGATGTGCGAGTCAGGCTGGCCCTTCGATCCGCAGGAACTGGTGGCGGCGGCTGGCCTGGCCTGCTGGCACTTTGACCATCTGGTCGCCGCCCAACGACCATTTGCTCCTTTCCACCGTGGTCGCCATCGGTCGCCGATCGTCGATCTCCGAAACGGCCACGATCGTTTCCTCGAGGACGTGCGAGCCCACTCGAAGGACCTGCTGGCCCAGGTCGGTCGCCGGCGCAGAAAACTGGAACGCGAGGTGGGTCCAGTGGTCTGTGAATGGCAGAGCACCCAGCCCGACCAGGACCTCGACTGCCTGCAGCGGTGGAAGTCGGAGCAATACGCCCGGGACGGAACCTGGGACCGCTTCGCGGAGGCCTGGATCGCCAGGTCGGTCCGGCAACTCTCCCGGTCTCGGCAGCCGGGCTGCACCGGCGTACTCACGGTGCTGCGAGCGGGCGACCACCCGGTGGCGGCCCATTTCGGCCTGGTCGGTCACGACCGCATGTCGTGGTGGTTTCCTGCGTACGACCCCGACTTCGGGCGGTACTCTCCCGGCCTGATCCTGCTGCTGGCTTTGATCAAAGAGGCGGCGGAGCGGCAGGTACCGGTCCTCGACCTCGGTCGAGGCGAGCACGAGTACAAGCTGCGAGTTACCCCCCGCTATTTCGAGGTCGCCGACGGCGAGGTGGACGCCGTCCCCGCATAATGGGGCCATGCCCGTTCGAACCCTGATGGCGATCCACGCCCACCCCGACGACGAGGTGATTTCCACCGGCGGGATCCTGGCCCGTTACGCCGATGAGGGGGTGCGTACGGTCGTGGTGACGTGCACGGACGGGTCCCAGGGGTTCGGCCCCGGCGGTTCGCTTCCGGGCGAGCCGGGCCACGATCGGGATGCCGTGGCCGAGGTCCGCCGCCAGGAACTGGCCCGATCCTGTGCGATCCTCGGGGTCACCCACCTGGAGATGCTCGGGTATCGCGACTCCGGAATGGCCGGATGGGACGGCAACCAGCGACCGGATGCTTTTTGCAACGTGCCGGTCGAGCAAGGGGCGGCCCGGGTGGCGGCTCTCATCGAGCGATACCAGCCCCAGGTGGTGGTGACCTACGACGAAAACGGCGGCTATGGGCATCCGGACCACATCCAGACCCATCGGGTGGCGCTGGCCGCCGTCGAGGGCCAGGCTGCACCGGCGAAGGTGTACTTCACGGCCCGCAGCCGTAGCCACGCCGAGCGGATGCTCGAGATGCGCCAACGCCTGCAGCTGGACCGGCAGCCGGGTCGACCCCCTCGGGCCTCGCCGGCGGGTGTACCGGACGGAGCCATAACCACCACCATCGATACCCGGGTCGCCCTCGAGCGCAAGCGCGCCGCCCTGCAAGCCCACGCCAGCCAGCTGGCCGACACGGTATGGGTCCGGGTGGACGAGGATGAGTTCGCAGAGCTGTTCGGGCAGGAGACCTTCATCCGGGCACGCGACCGCAGCGGGGCGGCCCTCCCGGAAACGGACCTGTACGCCGGCCTGTGAGCAGGTGGGCGGGCTGGGCAGCTTCTTGGTGACGGCTTTCCCCGGGTGCCAGCTCGCAGATCAGTCGACCGATTCCAATTCGACCGGCGTGGCGATGACGTCGACCAGGGCCTCTCCGCGGAGGACAGTCAGCGGGAGGGGTTGCCCGATGGCATCGGCCAGCATGAGTCGCTGAAGGGCCTGGGCGCTGCTCACGTGCTGGACGCCGGCGCTGAGCAGAAGGTCACCGGGGCGCAGCCCGGCCCTGGCGGCCGGGCCCCCCGGCACCACTTCGGCGATGCGTAAGCCCTCACGTTGGGCCCGCTGCTCGGCCAGCGTCGGGGGGAGCGGGGCCGGGGTGCCAGCCAACCCGAGATAGGCCCGGCGCATCCGGCCCTCGCCCAGCAGGGCGGCGATGATCTGCCTGGTGGTGGCGTTGATCGGGATCGCCAGCCCGACTCCGACGCCGGCCACGGCGGTGTTGATCCCGACCACCTCGCCGGTCGCGATGGCCAGTGCCCCTCCGGAGTTGCCTGGGTTCAACGCCGCGTCGGTCTGAATGACATCGTCGATGACCCGGATGCTGCTACCCGCCCGGGCGGGTAACGACCTTCCCAGCGCGCTGACCACACCTGCGGTGACGCTGCCGGCGAGGCCGAGGGGATTGCCGACGGCAACCACGAGCTGTCCCACTCGCAGGTCGGACGCCTCCCCCAGGCGAGCGGGCGACGGAGTCTCGCCATCGGCGCGGACCACCGCCAGGTCGGAGAGTGGATCGGCGCCCACGACGTGGAACGGGACGGTGGTGCCGTCCGCGAAGGCGGCTTTGCCGGCATCGGCCCGCCCGACCACGTGGGCGTTCGTGAGCAGGAATCCGTCGTTGGTGAAGATCACTGCCGACCCTGCTCCGGCCTGAAACTGGCCGTTGCGCTGCCGGCGCGAGACCTGGAGGGCTGCCACCCGTGGATTCAGTTCGGCGGCCACGGCCGTCACGACCTGCGAGTACGCGTCCATCGCAGCGATGTCGGTCATACTCTCGCTCCTTTGCTTACATGATTACAACCACTGTAACGGGGCCGCCTGCTAAGCGAACGGCCCCTACGGGCCAACCCGGTACGCTCAGCAGATGACCGACCCCCGGTGGGGGTCGAGGGAGGGGAGCGGCTTGATGACGGAGGCCGGAAACACGCCGAGCGGGGCGGTGCCCACCTCGCGGTACCTGGTCATCGACGGTCTCCGCTTTCACTATCTCGACTGGGGAGCCGGGCTCGACCCGCAAGATGGGCCAGACAGGGGCTGTCCGACGCTGGTGATGCTCCACGGCTTTACCGGTCACGCCCACACCTGGGACCGCCCGGCTGCCGCTCTGGCTGGCCGCTACCACGTCATCGCTCTCGATCAGCGGGGCCATGGTGACAGCGATTGGGCGCCGGAATACGGATCTCGAGCCATGATCGCCGACCTGCTCGGCCTCCTGGACGGCCTGCGGCTCGACCGGGTCACGCTGATGGGCCTCTCGATGGGGGGCAATGTCGCCTACCTGTTTGCGGCTGCGTATCCGGAGCGAGTGGATCGACTGGTAGTCCTGGACATTGGTCCGGAGGTGGCCGCGGCGGGTCTGGCCCGGATTGCGGCCGGCCTTCGCGACACGGACTCCTTCGCCTCCGTGGACGAAGCCGTGGCCCAGGCCCGGGCAGCCAATCCCCGACCCACTGACGCGTCGCTGCGTCACCGCGTGGCGCACAACCTGCGACCGGGGCCCGACGGCACCTTGACCTTCAAGTGGGACAAATCGCTGCGCGACGGGACTGCGTCCCGGCCCGATCACGGTGCCGACGAGCGCTGGGATGCGTGGCGGTCGGTGCAAGTCCCGACCCTGCTCGTCCGGGGCGGGGTCAGCGACGTTCTCTCAACCGAGGTGGCCGAGCGCATGCTGTCCGAAAACCCCAATGCCACCCTGGCGATCGTCCCCGACTCCGGTCACAGCATTACCCTCGATCGCCCCGACGGGCTGATCGAGGTGCTCACGCCCTGGCTCTGACGCCCTGGCTCTGACGCCCTGGCTCTGACGCCTGGCTCTGGCCCGCGGCCGGCCGTCCCGCCCGCCTTCACACTTTGCTCACACCCCGGTGCCACACTGGGCCAGGATGGCGAACGAGCCGGACACGATCGTTGTCGTCGAAGATGATCCGCACATCGCCGATCTGATCGACCTCTACCTGCGGCGCGACGGCCATCGGGTGATCCAGGTCAGCCAGGGCGATGCCGGTCTCGACGCCGTGGCCCGGGAGCGCCCCCGATTGGTGATTCTTGACGTGGGCCTGCCCGGCACCATCGACGGATTCGAGGTGTGCCGCCGGCTCCGGTCGACGAGCGCAGTCCCGGTGATCATTCTCACCGCCCGGCACGAGGAGATCGACCGGGTGCTCGGCTTCGAGCTCGGCGCCGACGACTACGTCACCAAGCCGTTCTCACCCCGGGAACTGGCCGCTCGGGTAAAAGCCGTCATTCGTCGCGCTGACGGACCCCCGGCTGCCACACCAGTGGTGCTGACCGCCGGCCTGGTTGAGGTTGATACCGGGCGGCGAGAGGCCCGCCTTGACAGCCGGGCCGTGGCCCTGGCGGCGCGGGAGTTCGATCTGCTGCAGTTCCTGGCCGAACACCGGGGTCTGGCCCTGTCCCGCCAGCAACTCCTCGACGGGGTATGGGGGGTGGGGTGGTACGGAGATGAGCGGACCGTTGATGTCCATGTCGGCCAGCTCAGAAAGAAGTTCGGCGCCGCCCTTCCGCTGACCACCATCTGGGGCGTCGGCTACCGCCTGGACTGATCGATGCGCCGTCGCCTCACCCTGGCCATGGTTTTCATGGTGCTCGGCAGCCTGATCCTGTCCGGTCTCGCCAGCCTGGCCCTGGCGGTGCGCAGCACCCGGGCCCAGACCCGGCACGAGCTCGTCCGGGAGGCTCAGGGTCTGGCCGTCAGCGTGCAGCAACAGGCCGAATCCGACAATCACGCCGATCCGGCCGCGTCGCTGCGCCGGCTGTTGCTCGTCCTCAAGGCACCATTGCGCCTGGATGGGTCCGCCGTGCTGGCGGTGGGGCCTGATGGCGAACTCTTCGATCCGGCTACCCCCAGGGTCCGCCCCGAGCTGCCGGCCGGCCTGAGCGCGTCTGACCTGAACCCTGATTCGCTGCTGGACATGCGGACGGTGTCCGGTGTGGCGGGAGGTCTGGTTTACGCGGCCGTTCCCTACCGGGCCGAGGTCGACATCTTGGGCGTCCCCCGCGAGGTGGACCAGGTTGTCGTCCTGACCCGGCGGCCACCAAGCGTGCTCAGTGCGGCCGGACCGTGGTTCGCCCTTTCGGCGCTGATCATCCTGGCGGTCGCCGGCCTGGTCGCCTACCGGCTGGGGCGACGGTTCGTACGCCCGATTCAGGCCGCCCAGGAGGTGACCGGCCGCATCGCCGCCGGCGACCTGGAAGCCCGGGTGCCGGATCCGCCGGGCACGGATCCGGAGCTGGCGGCCCTGGCCGGGTCGGTCAACTCCATGGCCGCCAGCCTGCAACAGGCCAAGAAGGCGGAGCAGCAGTTCCTCCAGTCCGTCTCCCACGACCTGCGCACCCCCCTCACCTCCATTCGCGGTTTCGCCGAAGCCATCGAGGACGGTGTCACCGTCGACGTCGTGGCCGCGGCCGGTGTCATCGCCTCGGAGGCCAGGCGCCTCGAACGCCTGGTGGCTGATCTTCTCGGCCTGGCGACCCTCGAGGCCCGGCGCTTCACGCTGCAGATGCAGCCGGTGGATTTGGCCGCCTTGGTGGCTGCCACGGCGGCTGGATTCGCCCCTACGGCCTCCGAGCTGGGACTGGCGCTGGTGGTCGACGACGGGGCGCCCGGCCCGAGCCCCTCGGCGCGTCGGGTCAGGGCCGACCCGGATCGACTGGCCCAGCTGATCGCCAACCTGATCGAGAACGCCTTGCGCTACGCAACTCACGAGGTGCGGGTGACGGTGCTGGGGGGAAGCGGCCGCCCCGAGCTGTGGGTCGCCGACGACGGGCCCGGCATTGCAGCCGAAGATCTGAACCGGGTGTTCGAACGATTGTTCGAGGCCCGGCCCCGACCCGACCGGCCCATCGGTTCGGGGTTGGGACTGACCATCGTGGCCGAACTGGCGTCTGCCATGGGCGGGTCGGTGCGGGCCGAGTCACCCCTTCAGGCGGGCGGGGGGACCCGGATGGTCGTGACCCTGCCTGCTCCCGAGCTGGATCAGGCGAACTGGCCTGGTGACACGACGGGACGTGATCACACGAATGACACGGGGGCGAATCGGCCGCCGAGCACCGGGGCGGAGTCGATTCCGATGATGCGCTCGAGCACGGTGGCGTACACGGACCGAAAGTCCACGTTGTAGACCTGGTTGCCATTGGCGTCGAGTGCGGTCAGGGACGGCTGCTCTCCATAAAACTCGCCCCCTTTGACCTGGTGGCCGGCGATGAACAGCGGAGCGGCGGCACCATGATCGGTTCCACCGCTGGCATTCTCGGCCGGCCGGCGGCCAAATTCCGAGAAGGTCATGACGACCGCTTTTCGCCCGGCCGGGCTGGCTGCCACGGATCTCAGAAAGCCGGTGAGGGCCCCATCGAGCTCCCCCAGGAGCCGCTCCTGGTTCGCCTTCTCGTCGGCGTGAGTGTCGAAGCTGGACAGGCTGACCTGGTAGACGCTGGTGTGGGCCCCGGCATTGATGAGGGATGCGACGATGCCCAGCTGGCCGGCCAGGCTCGAGCTGGCGACAGCACCCGTCGCGGCCGGGCCGCCGCTCGTACCGCCGTGAGAGTCGAGCGTGTCAAGTTGGCCTTTGACCGCAAGGAGGTCCGTCCCGGCGGCCGCGATCACGCCGGCCAGGCCGCCGCGATCGGGGCCCGGGGCCTGCAGCGCCGCAAAGGCGGCGTCGAAGTCAGGCGATCCGGGCAACACGACCGTGGCCGCGGTGATGGCGGTGGCGGACTCCCTTTCGCCCCGGAGCAGCGGGGGCAGGGTGGAGCCGATGCTGATGGCCCGCATCGGATCGGACCCCGTGGCGTCGAGCCAGCGTCCCAACCACCCCGGACCGGTCCCGTCCGTGGGGTTGGCGGTTTGCCAGATGTCCATCGAGGCGAAATGGCTGAGGTTGGGGTTGGGATACCCGACCCCGCGCAGGATGGCGAGCTGCCTGGACTGCCAGAGCGAACGGAGGCCAGAGAGCTTGGGGTTGAGGCCGACATCGGCGTCCAGCGGGAGGATTTGCTCGGGGGTGTATCCGAGGGTGGGCCGGGCGGCGTGATAGGCGGGGTCGGCGTAAGGGACGACGGTGTTGAGCCCGTCGTTGCCTCCGTAGAGCGTGATCAGCACGAGTGGACCGCCGGATGTACTGGCGGTCGTCGCTGCCGGAGCGGGCGTCCCCGCGTCATCCCACGGTCGGGTCAGGAGGAGGCTGCCAACCAGGGCGGCCCCACCCAGGGCGCCGGCGCCGAGCAGGAAGCCCCGGCGGGACAGCCTGGACTGCGGGAGGATCTCGAGGTGGCCAGTGTCCTCGCCGCGGTCGGGGACAGCACCGTCCTGCAACCAGCGGACGGCCGGGTCAGGGTTGTCCGTCATGCCAGCACGCACTCCGGGGCGGTAAGAGCGAGCGCGGCGAGCTGCTCGGGATGCCCGGCCACCCTGGCGAGGGCGACGGCCGTGGTCGGTCCCCAGCCGTCGATGGCGAGCAGGTTGGCCATGGCCGCGATCCGCTGGCTCGGGGGCAAGGCCTGAATGCTGGTCAGGTCGGCCCGGCTGGCCATCAGCAGGGCGATGTCCAGACGCACTCGGGCGGTGGCGGTATCGATCCAGTACCCGTTCTCACCCCACCCGCCGACGTTGGGAGGATTGAAGGGGGTCTGTCCCAGGGCCGTGGCCAAAGCCGGGAGGGCGCGGGAGGGGTGCGCCGGGGCCCCGGCCCGGGAGCTTCCGGCGCCGACGTCCGCGCCTTGCAGCGACGCGTCGAGACCGAGGACCCGGGCGGCGCCGGCGAGATACTCGATGGGCTGCTTGACCAGCCCTTGCCGGGTTGTCGTCCCGAGAAACGCCGGGTGCAGGAAGATGGCCCGGAGGGCCGCCCCGACATCCAGACCAGGTCCGTAGGCAGGCAGGATGTCGTCGACCACCTGGTCCGATGGCTGCACCGGGTAGGCGAAATGGCTCCAGAGTTTGGCCAGCACGTACCGGCCCGATTCGGGGCGGGTTACCGCGATACGAACGATGTCCTCGCCGTTCCAGGCGCCGGTCTGGCCCAAATAGAGCTTCGATCCGAAGTCGTGCTGGCGGGGTCGAAAGGCGTACCGGTAGTCGGTTCGGTCATAGACCCACCCGGTGAAGGCCCGGGCTGCGGCTGTCACGTCTGCCTGGGTGTAGCTGCCGATCCCCAGGGTGAAAAGCTCCATCATCTCCCGGGCGAAGTTCTCGTTGGGATGAGCCTTCTTGTCGGTCCCGGTGTCCAGCCAGATCATCATGGCGCCGTCTTTGGCGACGGCCTGGGTGAGGGGCTCGAAGCCGCCGCTGCCGGCGGTGCGGAACAGCTGGTTCTGGAGGTACATGAGCTTGGGGTCGTGCACCTTCGCGGCTCCGGTGGCGAAGTGGCCGTGCCAGAACAAGGTCAGCTTTTCACGAAGGGGCGTGGAGGTGGCGATCATGCGGTCCATCCACCAGCGCTGCAGGGCCGCCAGTTCCTGGGCATCCATCCGGTTGCGGGTCTTGACCGCGGTACCAGCCGGTTCTGACCCGGCGCCATCTCCCGCCACCCGGGTGAAGGGAGTGAAGGTCGGAAGAGGGATCTGATCGCCGGTCGGGTCGGGTGCCGCCCCGAGTCCCGCCATGAGATGGTCGACCGCCGCCTCATAGCCGCCCGCGGCGGCCTGGTCCAGCTCGTCGCCGCGCAGCCCGAAGCCGGCCCGCCGGTACAGGAGGGCGACGTCACTTCGGGTCTGACCGGCCACATGATCACTCTGCGCCCCGGATGTGATGGAACTGTAAGCAACTGTCCAGGGGCTGGTGAGGGTAGGCGGCAGTCGTGGTGGGCGGCGCCGGGGTCACGGCCGGGGGCATCGACCGGCCGCTCGGGGTCCCGTACCTTTCCGGCGCCTATCCGGAGCCTGGTAACGGCACGCCGGGACGGGTGCCGGTTGGACCGCGGGGTGACCGCCTCTTTTATCCGCCGCGGTGGCCGCCCGGGCATGGGATCAACCCTGTTGCAAATCGTGCCCTTTCGGCATTTCCTGTTGCAAAATGTGCCCTGTTAGAGGGGCTGGTGCCACAGAGAAGGCGCCGGGTGCCCGCTCCGGGCATGGGATCCCTGATGCATCGTGCCCATCCTGGGGATGACGACCCAGCCGGACGGAGCGCGACAACGATGACTGGCGATGACTGGCGATGACTGCCGATGACTGGCGATGACTGGCGATGCCTGGCGGTGACTGGCGATGACTGACTGTCCGGCTGGTCAGGACCAGGGCGCGGTGACGGTTCGGCTCGCCGAAGCCCGCGATGCCGACGATGCGGTTCGACTCCTTGGCCAGCTTGGCTACGACCGGGATGGCCAGACCGTGGCGGCCGATCTCCGCACCCGGGCCGGGGGTTCGGTGTACGTGGCCGTCAGCAACACTGACGTCATCGGACTGCTGGCTCTGTCCGTACACTGGCAGTTCCACTGGGGAGCCCCGGTGGCATCGGTCGATGCGCTGATCGTCGCAGCCAGCGTCCGGTCCCGGGGCGTCGGCACCATGTTGCTGGACGCGGCCGTCACCCAGGCCAGGGAGCAAGGGTGCATTCTCATCGAGCTGCACTCGAACCGGCGGCGACGGCGAGCCCGCCGGTTCTACGAGCGCTACGGGTTCGAGGTCACCAGCACGTACTTCGTCAAACCGTTGCGTTGAGGCCCGCCTGGGGGCGGTCGTTGCTCGCCCCGGATGTCCTGCCTGGCAGTCGTGTCCGTGGTCGCCGACTCCGGACCGGCTCTCGCTCTCCTGCGCCGCCGCCCAGGCTCCTGCGCCGCCGCCCGGGCCGCTCGTCGGTCGGCCCGTGTGGCAGCGGCGAGATCGCCGGGACGCGCTGCCGGCGATGGTATTCATACGTAGCGTGCGCCCGGCGGGATGGTGGCGCGCTCGCGACCGCGGGCCGGCAGGCCTATCGTAGGGTGGCGATTGGCGGGCGACGGGGTCCGCTGACGACTATCAGTGACCGCGGCGTCACCACGGGAGGTACCGACATGCCGAACTACCTCGGCGCCGACACCGATGAGTGGACGCCCCTGCGAGTCCGCATGCGGGTGTTCCTCGACGAGCTCGAGGCCAACGCCGAAAGCGTTGCCTGCCTGGAGCCGGGCTGCTCATCGATGGCCGAATACCGGGGGGCTGTTGACGTCATTCGCCGTCACATCGATCATCTGCCCCACGAGTGCGAGCACACCCGGGCTGCCGATGCGGCGTGTGATCGATGGCTGGCTGAGGAGGGCGACTCCTGACCCGGCCGCCGGGCTAGGGCTAGTGGGCCGACTGCTCTGGGCGGCCCACTAGGCGGGGATCTGAAATCCGGCCAGATATGTCACCCGCCGGGAGATGTTGACGGCATGATCCCCCAACCGCTCGTAGAACCGCCCTACCAGCGTCATGTCCATCGTCACGGGAAGCGCCATGCGTCCCGCCGCCAGTTCGGCGATGAAGGCCGTGTGCAGTCCGTCCAGCTCGTCGTCGTCCTCGTCGATGCGGGCCGCCGCCGATGCATCGCGGTGGTGCCACGCATCCATGGTCTGCCGCCACATGCCGACCCCGATCTCTCCCATGCGCTGAACCAGTCCTCGGGACCGAGGTGTCAGATCGTGTCCCAGGATATGGGTGGCATGGCGGGCGATGTGGAGGACGAGGTCGTGTGAGCGTTCCAGCTCGGGCACGATTCGCAGGACCGAGAGCAAGAACCTCAGATCGCTGACTGCGGGGGCCTGCCGGGCCAGCTCCTGGACGACCTCGGTCTCCATCTGCTCACGCAGAACGTCGATGAGCAACTCGCGATCCGTGATCGTGGCGAGCACCTCGGTGTCGCCGCTCAGCAGGGCGTGGGTGGCACCGGCCAGGTCCTCGCCGACCATGGCAAACAGCTGAAGCACTTGAGACTCGATGGTCGCCAGATGTTGGTGAAAGTTGACCCGCAGCTCAGCCACGGCATGTATCTACCCTCGCCCCGTCGAACTGATGCGGAATCTCCAGCCCCTCGAGTGCCCGTGCTGGCGCTGACCCGCGCCGTGGGGGCCGAGTTCGCCGGCCCGGGCGAGCAAGGGGACCTTCGGCTATCACATGAAGGCGCGGCTCCCGCCAACCCAGCTCTGTCACTGGCGCCCTCGATCCTCGCCGGTCGGGTGGTACCTCTATCTGACTCTTATCCGGATGTCACGGCCGGGCACGCGGCCGCTGTGACGTAGCCGTGGGCGGGTTGGTACACCAGGATGGACAGCCCACCCCCAGTGGTCGAGCTGACCGGCCGTTGCGGCAGTGGGGGCGGCCGGCGGGTGGTGCTTTCGAGGAAAACGGCCACTTGTTCACGCCCGGTCGGGGCCAGTTGGTGCCCGAAGATGTAGAGCCAATGGGGGTTCACCCGGGCGTCGCGCCCCGCCTTCCAGAGGTTTGCCACCACCCCCGCGGACGTGGGCCAGGCCGCCGGCGACGTGATGCAGACCAGCAACCGGTCCGCGTTGGGTGGCACCAACCGCTCAACGGCGAGGGTCGCCTGCGTCACGTTTGCATACCCGCCCCCGGGCTTGAAGCGGTGAGCCGCATTGGCGAGCCTCCAACTCGATGCCACCGCGCAGCCCGCGAGCACGATTGCCCCGGCCAGGCGAGCCCGGTCACTCCAGGTGGTGGGGAGAATGGCGCGCTTGGCCGGCGAGGTGACGCAGATCACCACGGCGATGGCTCCGCAGAGCGTCAAGGCTCGGGTCCACACCACCAGGTAGCCGAAGATGCCGCCTTGCACTCGCAGCAAACTCAACCAAACGGCCAGCGCGACCAGTGGTATACCCCCTGCCAGGGTGCAGCCAAGCCATTGCTGCCGCCACCAGCACAGGAGGGCGAGACCAACGGCCCCGGCCAGGAGGAGCACCAGGCCGACCTGATCATGGCGGCCCGTCTCGAGGTCCACCAGCCCCCCGAAGCTACGTTGCAGCATCCCCCCGGCGAGCGCCGTGAACGTGTGGGCAGAAGTATGGCGGCCATTGTGAGTTCGGAAGAACGTGACCAGGACCCCCAGATTGCCCGGACTGTTGCTGAGCTGCTGCCAGAGCGGGGGGGCCCAGATCACCGCTCCTGCCGCCAGGGCGGCAACGCCGGGCCAGGCCAGGTGACGCAGCGCGGCCCACGGCGACCCGGCCCGGAGCCAGCGAAGACCCGGGACGCAGGCGGCGAGCACGAGTGCGGCCACGACTCCCGCCCCAGTGGTGATATCGGTCTGGAGGAGAAAGGAACCCACGATCACTGCTCCCACGATCGACCAGGCGCGACCGGTCGCAACGTCGGCGCAGAAGACGAAGAACAGGGCAGCAGGCACAACGATCAAATACGGGCCCCAGGCATTTTCTATATTCGGAGCACGGAGTATGAATTCAAACGCACACAACACTGCCGCCGTTCCGAGGGCCGCCTTCCCTCCACAGCGTCGGGCTAGCAACACCACTATTCCAACCCCGGCAACGAGGTTGATGAGAGCTGCGCCTACCGGCAACGCCGCTCCATTCCAACTCATCAGCGCATAAGGAATAGCGAGGAGATAGAAGTTCAAGGGTCCGGGGTGGTTCCAGCCGAAACGGTCGTAGGGTCCCAGTGTCTGGTGCAGGCGAACGGCATTCTGCACGGATAGCTCCGCGGCCGCCCCGTCGCCCCAGTTGGAGAAGAGGCCGTGGTGGGTGACCAGCGGGATAATCAGGACGAGGGGCGGGATGACGATCAGCACAATGGCCAGAGTTGTCATCCAGCCGTCCTGTGACAGCCAACTCCAGAGGCTCGCCAAACCCCCAGCGAGGGTCTTGCTCCGCCCCGTCGAGCGCGTGGGCGCGAAGTGTTCGCCGAGGCTCATCTGGCCGCGAGACGAAACGCGCCACCCGGCTCCCTGAGGCCCACCACTCCAGTGTCGCATAACCCTGCTCGTGGGTAAAGCTGTGCGAGCAGGGCTGGTCCCCTCACCCATGAAACTGATGCCGGACGCGCCTTGTTAGGCGGTGGCTAAGGTTCGTAACATCGCCGCCGATCCCCGTCGCCTCGCCTCGACCCTGCGATCCAGGTCGCCTGCGGGCGGGTTCGATGCGGCTCACCCGGAGTCGGCCCCGTTACCTCCGCCGCCTCCTGCGCCGGCCGGGTACAACGGCGCGTGGTGGGGTAGGGGGGAGCGGATTATCCGGGGATCGGGCCCGGCCTGGCCGAACGTGGAGGAAGACCCCGTATGAGCGTGACAAACTCGCATGGCGCGGTCCTGCGACGCTGGTTCGCAGGTGAGGCGGCGAGGCAGTTCCAGCTGTGACGGCTCCCCCCGAACAGGACGAGAAGGCGGCCGGGGGCCGACAGGTGCGGGCCAACCAGGTCGTCCGGGCCGGACCGGTTTGGTTGCTTCCGTTGGTGGCCGGGTCACTGCTGGTGGTTTTGATGACGCTGATCTACTTCGGTTCAATCGTTGATCCCGCCTCGCATTTGCACGGCCTACCCGTCTCAGTCGTAAACGAAGATGTCGGTGCGAGCACCCCCGCAGGAAAAGTGAATGTGGGCCGCCAGGTGATCGAAGGTCTGACGAGCTCGGCGGAGGTCTCCCATCCGCTGTCACTGCACGTGACAACGCTGGCCACGGCCGAAGCGCGCATGAACAGGGGCGCCGACTACGCCGCCATGGTGATCCCGGCCGGCTTCACCGCCTCGATCCTCACCGTCGGCGGTACGCCCGGCCCGGCCGGGCCGGCGTCGACCCTCCCGACCATCGAGCTGCTGACAAACAGCAGGGCGGGAACCCTCGGTGTGAGCTTGGCCAGCGGGGTTCTCCAACCGGCGGTGGCCGCGGTGTCAAGCCAGATCGGCCATCAACTGGTCGCCAACCAGCCCGCTCCGGGCAGCCCCGCCTTGCAGTCGCTGCGCGCCGACCCCATCACCCTGACCGCGGTTGCCTACCGGCCGCTTCCCTCGCACTCGGGACTGGGTCTGAGCTCCTTCTACATCTCTTTACTGGTCATGATGTGCGGCTTTCTGGGTGCGACGGTCGTGAACACCTCGGTTGACGTCTACCTGGGTTACGCGACCAGCGAGGTGGGCCCACGATGGAGGCAACGACTCCCGCTCCCCATCACCCGATGGCACACCTTGCTGGCCAAATGGATCGTGGCGGCGGGCACAATACCGGTGCTGACCGGCCTGGTACTGGTGGTAGCAGCCGGGGTCCTGCGGATGGATGCCCCACATTTGTGGATCCTCTGGTTGTTCGCCTCCTTCGCTGCCGTTGTCGTCGCGATTGGCACCCTGGTTTTTTTCGCCGCGCTGGGCTCTATCGGACAGCTCCTCGCCCTGCTGGTGTTCGTCTACCTGGCCCTGGCTTCCTCGGGTGGGACCGTGCCACTTCAGGCCCTATCCGGGTTTTACCGATTCGTCGCCAATTTTGAACCGCTGCGGCAAATTCTGGACGGTATTCGGGCCATCCTGTATTTCAATGCCACTGGAGATGCAGGGCTCTATCGCGGTCTCCTCCTCACGGCTATCGGCCTGGCCTTTTGGCTGGTTATTGGCACGGCAATCACCAGGTGGTACGACCGGAAAGGGTTTCATCGGATACAACCCGAACTGCTCGAATACGTACAGCGTTCGGCAGCCGGCTACCAGCGGCAACAACCGGGGCCCCCGGCCACCGGGGGTCCACCTGATTAAGAGATACGCCGAAAGCGCTCCGGAGAGACCCGGAGCGCCGGCGACAACCCGCCTTGCTCAGTTGCGGGCTGGAGCGGGCGCTCGCACCAGGTTTTTGACGGCCGGAACGACGGGTGGAGCCGTCCGCCAGTCCATTCCGTCCTCGGGCAAGGCGACCGGGTACTTGTTGTCATGCATCTCGGCCCAATGAGAGTGATTGAGCTGGTGCAAGGTGAAGCACGCCTGCAAGGCATTGTAAAAGCCCATGTTGTCGACCGTCTGGTTGACCGACTCCTTGATCAAGAGGGCAGTCATTGTCGGCAGGGCCGCAATGCGCCGGGCGAATTCGAGAGTCCGCTCGGAGAGTTCGTCGGCCGGGAAAATCTTGGAGACCATGCCCAGGGAGTGCGCTTCCTCGACCTCCAGGGCGTCGCCGGTGAGCATGAGCTCCTTGGTCTTGCGGGGCCCGAACTCCCAGGGATGGGCGAAGTACTCCACCCCGCACATGCCGAGCCGGGTGCCCACCACATCGGCGAAGAGGGCATTGTCGGCGGCCACGATGAGGTCGCACGCCCACATCAGCATCAGTCCGGCCGCGTAGACCGTTCCGTGCACCTGAGCGATGGTGATCTTCCGCAGGTTGCGCCACCGCTTGGTGTTCTCGAAGTAGTAGTGCCACTCCTGGAGCATCCGGGCCTCGGCTCCCTTTCGGGTGCCGCCGTGGATGAGGGTAGTGGGATGACGGTCCGGCCCCTCCCGCTCGGCGAGCGCCTCCTTCGAGCCCATGTCGTGACCGGAGGAGAACATCGGACCCATACCCCCGAAGATCACGACCCGTACCTGGTCGTCGGCCTCGGCTGCCAGAAAGGCATCGTCGAGCTCGACGAGCAGCCCGCGGTTTTGAGCGTTGCGAGCATCCGGACGGTTCAGCATGATGCGCACAATGTCCCCTTTGTCCAGGGACTCGTAGGTGATGTACTTATAATCCGGCACTCGCGGACCTCCTGGCTACGGCCGGTGGCGCCTGCAGCAGGGCGACGGCACGGGTACCGCAATACTAGTAGGAGTGGTACGCCGTCCCTGGCCCGACTCGGTGCGGACCAGCGCGCCAGCGCCGGTTAATCGCCGGGCTCGGTGGCTCGGTGGGACCGTCGGCCACTCCTCGCCTCGGGCAGAGTCGAGACGTGTAACGTCTCCCTTGTGCTTCTGGACAAGCTTCTGCTGAGCCCTGAGGAACTGGCGGCGCGTACCGGGTGGGAGTTGAAGCCCCAAGGTGCCTGCAAGAACGACATTTGCGTTCCGCTGGCCAGAGACGTTCGGCGATCTGACGGCACCATCGACGTCGAAGCGTTTGCGGCCGAGATGGACATGCCGCTCGTGGGCGACGCCCAGTTCTCCCGGTGGGCTCTAGGTCCCCGGGCCGGAGGCCGGGTCATCGACGAGGACAAGGCGCCCGACCTGGTGTTCGAGGAATTTGACGGCCTGCCGTTCGACCTGGCGAGCCTGCGGGGCAGAAAAGTGGTGCTCCTGGCCTGGGCATCGTGGTGAGGATGCCGCTTTGAGCTGCCCGTGTGGCAGAGGCTGCATGAAGAGCTGCAACCGAAAGGACTGACCGTGGTGACGGTCGCGCTGGACACTGACGTCGAGACGGCCCGGCCTTTCTCTGACGCCGCCAATCCCACCCATCCTTCCCTGGTCGATCCGTCGCTGTCCTTGGTGGACCTGTTCGGCATCACGAACGTTCCCTTCGGTGTCTGGATCGACGAGCGGGGGATGATCGTGCGGCCGGCCGAGGTGGCATTTGCGCCCCGGGCGTCGCAGGACGATTCGGCCCAGGGCAGGATTCCCGCCAACCTGCCGCCCGAACGCCAGAAGTTGATCGCGGAGATGACACGTGCCATCAGGGATACCGATCGGTACATGTCAGCGGTCAAGGATTGGGCGGAGCACGGATCGAGCAGCCGGTTCGTCCTCCGTCCGGGGGAGGTGGTCTCGCGCTCGAGGGCCCGGACCACCGAGTCGGCAAGAGCCGCCGCCGAGTATGAACTCGGCCAGCACCTGCATCGGTCCGGGCAAAAACTGGCGGCGGTGCCACACTTCCGGGAGGCTCATCGCCTGGACCCCGAGAACTGGAGCTACTCGAGGAACGCCTTCGCCATCGTGGACCCAGACGAGATGGGTGATCCGTATGGCACCGACCTTCTCACCGAGGTGGCGCGGATCGGGCCCGAGACCTTTTACCCCGAACTCAACATGTAACGCCGGCTCGGCAGGGGTCGGCCGGGCCCCGCCCCGAGGGCCTGGCCCCGTGTCGCGGCTGGGCGCCGGGTGGGCCGGTGGCCGCCCCGCCCCGGGTAGGCGCTCCCAGCGTTCTGTAAGGAAAGAGTGGTGAGTGTTAGGCGGCGGGCCAGAGGTGACCGCCTCTTTCATCCGCCACCGTGCCCGCCCCGGGCACCCCGTCTCTGTTGCACCAGCCCCTTTACATGGGCAGTTTTTGCAGCAGAGAAGGAGAATCGGAGCCCGTTAGGGCAGGTTTTGCAACACAGAACGCAATGCGGGTCCGGGCGAGGGTGTCGGTACGACCGCGGTGACGGCCCCCGGCCGGGGCCGGGTCGGGCCGAAAGCCGAAGGCCGGAAGCCGGAAGCCGGAAGCCGGAAGCCGGAAAGTTGACCCACGACGTCAGCGGCACACAAACGCTCCGACCGAGGTCGAGATCCGGAACCAGCCGTGGCGGCGGACCTCGGCTGCGACTCGATTTGTGCACTCGACGACCACGTCCTGCCAGGTTGTCCAGTCCGCCACCTCGCCCTCGTGATGGTCGGCGATGCTCGTCAAGTAGGCCGCCAGGGCGTTCGGATCGGTCACCTCCACCACCGTGGAAGGGCAGTCGATGCGCTGGATTTGATCGAAGGCACCCGCCAGTCGAGCGCGGCCGCTCTCGAGGCTGAAGGCCCGGTCGTGGGGACGGCGCCACTGCCACGCGTGGCCAACTACATCCTCGACGAGCCGGACCAGCTCGACTTGATTGCGTTCGCCGTTGGTGACCGCGATGCATCTTCCTCCCGGGGACAGGACCCTCCGCAGCTCACTCACGGCCACGGGCAGATCGGGAACGTGGTACAGCACGTGGGCGGCCAGCACAACCTCGAAGCAGCCGTTCCGGAACGGCAAAGCCTGGGCATCCCCGCCCACCAGCGGCCCCCGAGCGCGGGCCCGGGCGGCGTGCAGCATTCCAGGCGATGTGTCCAGGCCGACGCCGTCGATGAGCTCCAGGTAGGCGCCGTTCCCGCAGCCCACCTCCAGCACCGCCTCCCGACCGGTGAGGTGAGCCAGGCCCACCACCCAGGAGTACAAAGAGAACGGAGGTGTCCGCCGGCTCGTTTGCCACAGCCGCTGTCGAGCAGCCAGGTTGTCCTCCCGGCGATATTGACTCGGGGGGACCGTCACCACACCATCCTCCTCCACACCATCCTCCTCCATCCCTCGCCCTCCTCCATCCCCCACCCGGGCGGAGACATTCCCTGCGTCCAGGCCATCCCCATTGTGGTGGCCCGAGCAGGCCGGCCCACGGCCAGCCCCCCGGAGACTCCGGGCCCTGAGCCGGCCCGAGCCGTGAGCCGCCGTGCCCGCGGGTACCGTACACTCTTCGGTCAACGCCAGCATGAGGAAGGGAGCATCGCAGTGAGTTCTGCACCTGAGACGGCCATTCTGGCCGGGGGCTGCTTCTGGGGCATGCAGGATCTGATCCGCAAGCTTCCGGGCGTGATCTCGACCCGGGTGGGTTATACGGGCGGGGATGTCCCGAATGCCACCTATCGCAACCATGAGGGCCACGCCGAGGCGATCGAGATCGGGTTCGATCCTGATCGGTTGTCGTATCGGGATGTGCTGGAGTTTTTCTTCCAGATTCACGATCCGACCACGAGGAACCGGCAGGGTAACGACGTGGGGACCAGCTACCGGTCGGCCATTTTCTATACCGATGACACCCAGAAGCGGGTGGCGGAGGACACCATTGCGGATGTGGAGGCGTCGGGGTTGTGGCCGGGGCGGGTGGTGACCGAGGTGGTGCCGGCGGGGGCGTTTTGGGAGGCGGAGCCCGAGCATCAGGATTATCTGGAGCGCTATCCGAGCGGTTACACCTGTCATTTCGTCCGGCCGGGCTGGAAGCTGCCCCACCGGGCCAGCCGCGAGAGCCAGTAATCGGACCATGGCGGGGGCGCCAGGGGTGATCCGAGGTCCGGGCCGGATCCGGTCAGCGGGGGAGGGCGGACGGCTCACCCGGCGGCGTCCTATCGTTCTCTGCCCGCACACCGGGCCGGCCGCTTCTTATCCGCGCCGCCGGATGGCTTCCTGATGCGCCTGGGCATCTCTATCGGCACGACCTTTTCGGACGACGATCATCGAGCCGGCCCGAGGTCCGTGCTCGAACAGGCCCGGGCGACCCGCCGGACGGGTCTGGACACCATCTCGATGGGCGACCATCACGCGACCGGCCCGACGTCGTATGTCCAGAACGTTCCCATGCTGGGCCGGATCCTGGCGGAGTGGGACGACCGCCCGGCGGGTTGTCTGTTTTTGGTGCCCCTCTGGCACCCCGTGCTCATGGCGGAGCAGATCGGCACCCTGGCCGTCATCGCCTCGGGACCCTTCATTATTCAGGTGGGCCTCGGTGGGGGGCAGGCGCAGTTCCGCGCCATGGGCGCCCAACTGACCGATCGGGGCCGCCTGCTCGAGGAAGGGATCGCGGTGGTCCAGGCGCTTCTCGCCGGCGAGACGGTGTCCAGCCCAGCCTGGAACATCGAACGGGCACGCATCGCACCGTTGCCACCGGCAGGAACGGAATGGTGGATCGGTGGTGCTGCGCCAGTGGCGCTCGATCGGGCCGCCCGCTTGGGGGATGGCTGGTATGGCAACGCGGACCTGACCCCGACCACAGCCGGCGCGGCCCTGGCCATCTACCTGGAAGCCTGTGCCCGGCACAACCGGGAACCGAAGCGCATCCCGATCCGGAAGGATGTCTTCATCGCCGAGACCATGATGGAGGCAAGCAAGCTTGCCGAACCGTTGTTGGCCGCGGGCTATCGGGGCTTCGATCGGTCCGCGGTTGCCTACGGGGACCCCGATGCCGTGGCCGAACAATTAGCCGTCTACGGCGAGCAGGGTTTCACCGATGTCGTCATTCGGATCATGCCGAGCCCCCTGGAGGCCACGGTCCGATCGATCGAGCTGGCCGGGGAGGTACGAGCCCGTCTCCGGCCGGTCTGAGACAGCAGATCGCGGCCACGGGAGGATTCCCTTCGCAGCTATCGGATCTCAAGCCAGGCCGGTGGTCGCCGCGTCGAGGCGCCCCGCCCAATACGATGACGTGCCGATGGACCAATCTCCCATCGATCAACTGCTCGAGGCTTTGGACCGACGCGACGTCAGCGCGGCCACGTCGCTCCTGGCGCCCGACTGCGAGCTGCTGCTCGCCGACGGACGCCGCGCCAACGGCCGCCAGAGGGTCACCGAGCTGCTCGAGGAGTTTATGGCCATGATCCGCTCGATGAACCACGAGACCACCGCTCAGTGGCAGGTGGCCGACGGGTGGATCGCCGAGGTGACTGCGACCTACGAACTTCAGGACTGGCTGCTGCTCCCGGATGTGCCGCGGGCCTTCGTGTTACGGACCGGGCCGGGAGGTGTCGCGAGCATGCACATCTACGGCGGGCGCGAGCGTCCGCTCAGTGACCACCGCACGGGCGACGAGGGCATGCGGATCAGCGACCGGTGGATCCCTCCGCTCTAGCCCCGGGCGCGTCGTGCATCTGGATGCAGAATCCAACTGATCTTCACCATCTGCTGTGCCGATAGGAATATGGTGCGGACCCCGCGGACCCTGCCGTCATCCCGCTTGCGGCGTGGCGGTGACCGGCAGCGGGGTGCTCCGGTCGAAAGCGCGGCGGCCGCTCTCAGCTTCGTACTCCGCTCGCAAGGCTCTGGCCCCACCACGGACGCCGAAGAGTCGGTGAACAATAATCAGGTACAGCAGAATCGCCAGGTTGAGTATGAGGCCGATGACCTTCAGCGCGGTGACGCTCTTTATGAGCTCGTAGATCTCGTACGGCAGCAAGACGCAGCTCTCGATAAAGGTGAGATATTCGGCCCAGCGTCGCGCCCCCCACAGCCCGACGATCTCGACAATCAAGATCAGGCAATAGACCACCAGGGCCAGGCCCACCAGGATGAGATCAGCCTCGCTGATGGTGAAGAGCCGGTTCAGCAGAGTCCAAATGCCCCCCCGGGCCGCGCTGGTCCCGACAATATTATCGCCCAGGTCGTGGAGGAGGTGATTGTAATCGCTATGCAGCTCCTCCCGATGAGGGATGAAGAGGAAGATAGCGACCGCCAGGAGGGCAAAAATCAATACATGGAACGAGCGCTCTACGGCGATGAAGCGCAGCACGTAGCGGTCACGGAGCCGGCGGCCGCGCAGGGGGAAGTCCACCTCCTCGAGGGCGGGAACTCGCTCACGGTCCGGGCACCCCGGCCGGGGCAGTGCGACCCAGGCATCGCATCGCAGGCATCGGTACCAGCGGATGCCGCCCGACTCCCGCACCAGGGCATGATCCTCCGGCCGGACCTCGGCGGCGTCTGTGCCTACCAGGGCGTGACCCTGAAAGCCACACGAAATCAGTTCCCAATCGACGTGTCGCCGCTTGCGGCCCGGCGCGGCTCCCGAGGCCGGTACCACTGTCGCAGGCTGGCTCATGGCCCCTCCGGTCTATCACGCTGGCAGGCAAGGACATAAGTGACGAATCTCGCCAACATCCCATCCAGGCGGTCCCCGCCCATCTCGTCAGCTTCGCCGGGTCGAGCCGGGTAAAGTGGGAGCAACGGGGGGACGCATGGCATTCGACCTCACGATCGACATCGAGAACACGCCGGGGGCGCTGGCCCGGGTCGCAGCGGCGATCAGCGATGCCGGCGTCAACATCGCCGCCGCCACGTGCGTAGGGCCGGCCCAACGAGCTGAGCTCCACATCCTGGTGCCGTATGCCGAAGCCGCCAGGCACGTCCTGGCCATCTCCCACCTGGCCGTGACACGGGAGCGGGAAGTGGTTGTCGTTGACGTGGAGGATCGGCCCGGGGTGCTCGCCGACCTGACGCGCAAGATCGCCAAAGCGGGCATCGACCTCGATCTGGTGTACGTCGCCACTTGCAACCGGGTGGTGTTCGGGTCGGCGGACCTGGTGGCTCTTCGGGGCGTGCTGGGCGTCACGACCTGAGGCTGACGGCTGCGGCAGGCTGCCTGCAACCGGACCGGCCAGCGCCCAGTCAACCGAGCAGGATAGGGTGGTGGCCGTGGGATGATCGGTGCCGAGAGTCCATGGTAAAGGGGATGCGGAATGAGCGAAATCGACTATCGTCGGCTGGCCGAGACGACTGTCGGTAACCAGGCCGCCTCAGCAGTGGCGGAGCCACAGCCGATGTGGACCCAGCAGCTGGCGGCGGGGGACGTGGCGATAGTCGATGGAGTGGCCTTCATGCACAGTCGGGCGTTGAACGATTGTGTGTTGAGGGGTCACGAGTTCTCGACCGACGTCGACTTCGGTCTGGGAAATGTGCGGCCATTGATCCCGCTGAACGTTGACCCCCCGAAGCATGCCCAGTATCGGAAGCTGCTCGATCCGGTGTTCGCGCCCAGGCGGATGGAGGAGCAGGAGCTGGACATCACCAAACGTTTCAACGGGTTCATCGATGCGTTCATCGACCGGGGCGAATGCAATTTCACCGAGGAGCTGGCCGAGCTCTTCCCCTCGTCCGTCTTTCTTGGGCTCTGCGGTCTGCCCGAAGCCGACCTGCGAACATTTCTGACCCTGCGCGACGGTGTCCTGCATCCGGAGAAAGTGGATCCCGCCGCGGCTACGGATCTGGATGCTCGGCTAACCGTCACCAAGGCGGGTGGCCAGGCGATCTACGAGTACTTCACCGAGATCGTCGCCAAATGCCGCACCGAACCAACCGGCGACCTGGTCAGCCGCTTGATCGCCTCAGAGGTCGATGGGGCCCGTCTCAGCGACGACGAACTGCTCGACATCCTGTTCCTCATGCTCATCGCCGGGCTGGACACGGTCAGCGATTCGCTAACGTGCTTCTTCGCCTTCCTGGCGACCCACCCCGATCACCGGCGCCAGATTGCCGCTGATCCGTCGATAATCCCGGCTGCAGTCGAAGAGTTGCTGCGCTGGGAGTCACCGGTCCCGGGAGGGATCCCGCGCATCGCCACGGTTGATCGCGTTCTACCAAACGGCCAGGAGGTGCGAGCCGGCAGCGCCTTGATGGTCAATTACGGGGTCGCGAACATGGACCCCGCCGTGTTCGGTGATGACGTTGACAAAGTGCGCTTCGACCGCCAGGCCAATCCTCACGTCGCATTCGGCGGTGGTGTCCACCGCTGCCTCGGTTCTCATCTGGCCCGCCGCGAACTGCGCATTGCCCTGCGCGAATGGCATCGCCGAATCCCCGAATATTCCCTCAAGCCCGGACATGAGGACCTTCAATACCCTCCCGGACTACGCCACGTAAAAGACCTCACCCTCTCCTGGTCGAGGCCGTAACTTCCAGAGCGAATGCGGGGTTGGCAAGCCGCAAATTGTCATTGTGCCCAAGTTGTCATTGTGCCAAATTCTCATTGTGCCAAATTCTCATTGTGATTGCCTGACCAGCTCGGCCTGGAGCTGGTGCCGCTGAGGGATGAGCTCGGCGGCTGCTTCGGTTACGGCCCGCCACACCCCTGTCACCGGGGTCGATCGCAGAAGCGAGCAGGTCTTGGAGGGGATTGGTGCCGGGGTCGGCGGGCGACAGCACCCGGACCGGGTCCGTGCCGCCGCTGCTGTTCTGACGGTAGAACTGCAGCGAGGCGGCGTTCAGGTCGTCGTCGAGGAGTACGGCAACTCCACCCTGGGTTGGTGCCGGCGTAGTGGTGTCCACGACCCATCCCCCCGTGTTGGATATGACAACCGGGGCCGGGTAGCCGGCCAGCTGCCGCTTGAAGACGAAGGGCTTGTGGGTGTGACCGAAGATGAAACCGATGTCGTCGCCCACCCCGCCCAGCTCGTCCATCATCTGGCGGCGGACCGGCCCTTGCAGATAGAGGCGGAGCCCGGATTCGCACTTGGCGCTGAGAGTCTCGCCCGGGCTGCCCCGCTCGCTGCGTGCCAGGTGGTTCGCCTCGCGGCGGGTGATGGCCGTCATGATCGCCGATTCGACCGGTCGAAGCCAGTGAGGTCCGTGGTTCCTCGCCACCAGGCTGCGGACGAGATTGGAGGACAGCTCGTCAAGGTCGGCTGCGCTGGTGAGGTCGGCGTAGACCAGGCCGATATCGCTGCCGACCTCCCCGGATCGCCCCAGGGTGGACCAGAAGAAGTCGATCCAGGCGAAGTTCTCGGCTTCCATGCCGGCGATCGACAAACCTGCCGGGGTCTCGCTGCTCGGGGAAGAGGAGATCTCGTAGCTGCGACATCAGGAGATAGATGGGCTCGGTGAAATGGCCGTGGCTTACGACCCGGCAGCGTCGCCCGTCCGTGGTCACCAGGGCCAGGTTCGGGTAGGCGACCAGCACCGTCACGTCCTCTCCGCCTGGCCTCCGCCGGATCAGCGCCTGCAGCAGGCCACCTTGCGTCGGGCGGAGGCTGCTCGGGAGCAGCCCGGTCACATGCCAGGGCTCCCCGATGCGGCGCCCGGGGCCAGATCCTCCAGGTAGCTGAGATACTGCCCCTCCCGTGCCGTCTCCCACAGGTGGTGGTCGTGGTTGCCGGGCAGGTAGTAGACGCAGTCGCGAAGAGGCGGGGCGTCTGCCCAAAGGCGGCGTCGACGAACCCCTCGAACGCAGTGGCGGCCACGGCGTCAGACGACAGGGCCAAATCGAGCACGTCGCCGGCCAGTATCAGGGTGGGAGGATCGTCCTGGCCTGCCACGAGCGTGCGCAGTGCCCTGGTGACGGCGACCAGCACGGGACTCGGCGTGCCCGGCGCCGGCTCGTACGGCTCGGGACCGGCCGCCCCGGCCGCGGCGGCCGACGGGGCTCCGGGTGGGTGCTCGACGACGGACGTCATCAGGCTGTTCTCGGCTCCGAAGTGCAGGTCGGAGAGGACGACGAACCGGATCGAGGTCACCGGCCCACGGTATAGCCCCCTCCCGGCGCCATGTCGTCCCGGGATCCCCTCTGCCTTTCCGGAGTCGCGGCCGCCAGTGGTTGCTTTTATTGAGTGTGTCGGGCTATTCAGCGCCGTTGGCCAGGGCCACGAGGGCGCCGCGGTCGGGCGCGGGTATCGGCCGGTCCCGCCAGTCAGCGCCAAGGGACATGACGCGGTCGGCCATGTGGGGCGCGGCGAGGCCGTGCTGCAACGGCTCGATCAACAGGCCGGCGCGCACGGAGAGCCGAAGGCAATCGGGGTCGGCCGGCGCGGCTGCAGTCAGGGCTTTTTCCATTTCCCAGCACCGGTCGGCTGGTCGGTAGCGTTCACCACGTATCCCGGCATCGATCTCGGCCAGCCGGTGCCGACTTTCGAAGCGGCTCCAGGCGAACAGCGGCTCGACTTCCGACGCGGTGGCCTGGTCGAAGGCCAGGACGAATTGCGAGGGGTCGTCGAGGCCGACGTGACGCAGCGTCTGGCGCAGCGCCAGCCCGTGGAGCATCCCGATCGAGGCGCCCCGGCCGCGCGACGGGTTGGTGCACGCCCAGGCGTCGCCGACGGCCACGATGCCGGTGGCTACCGGTCGCCCGTCGACCACGAAGTCGCGGTGCCGGTCCTCGAGCTTGACGATCGTCCGCACCCCATCGTCGACCGTTTTGCCGTCCAGCCAGTGGGCAATCAGCGGCAGGGCCCGAACCGTCCGCTCCCAGCGATGGGCGTTGCGCAGCCCGTGCAGGGCCCGGTCATGGGCCGCGGCAACAAGCAACACAGACCAGGTGCCGTTGTCGGCCGGAAGGGTCACGCTGCTGATGGTCCCAAGTTCCATCAGCGGGGGCCCCAGCGGGACGGGTAGGGTCCCATTGGGCGCCCGGTAATGGCGTGCGTAGTAGACGAACCCGCTGTCTTCGCTGATCTCCGCGGGTGGTCGGCCACCTGCGTCGACAAGCCACCGGGGCAGCGGCGACCGCCGGCCGCTCACGTCGACCACCAGCTCGGCCCGGAGGTGCTCTCCGGAGTCCGTACGGACACCACAGATGTGAGGGACGCCCGGGCAGGTGGAGGGCCCGGTGAGAAGTCCAGCGACGGCGACTCCCCGGCGGACGCTGATCCCGGGCTGCGCCTGGGCGGCGGCGGCCAGGGCGGACTCGACCAGCGGCCGGCGGCCCGTCAGCACCTCGAGGGTGGCGTCATCGGGACGCGCCGCCCCCCGAACGGCTTCGGGCAGGGCGAGCAACGGGTTGTAACGCAGACCCCCAGCGGCTTCAATGGCGCGCCCCACCTCTGGTAGCTCCCGGTCGAGAACGGTCCGGAAACGGGCCAGAAAAAAATGTGGCAACCGGAACTGGTTGACCCCCCGCCGCTCCCAGGCATCCCAGGCGTCAGTGGCCAGCTCAGGAGGAGATTGGGGATCACGCTCGAGCACGGTAACCCGATGCCCGTCTTTCGCCAGCACGAGGGCAGTTCCCAAACCCACCGCGCCGGCGCCGACGATCACGATGTCAGCCATCACTCGACCGGCTTCTTTCCCCAGGCCAGGAAGTACAGGCTGGACATGATCAGGGTGACCGGATTGGCGAGGTGTTCTCGGACCGCCCGGTCGAGGCGCGCCAGCTCGTCCTCCGACGCGATGCCCCGCTCGACAATCTTGTCGCTCATACTGCGGACCAGGTCGGGGAGGATGGTCCGGCGCGGGATGTCCGGCGGGGTAAACGTCGGCTCGGGCGTCTGCGCCGACCTGGACCAGCCCGGCATCCCGCAGCAGCGCGGTCAGCTTCCGACCGATCAACAGGTCAGCGCCTTCGGAGCGGTAGGCAGCATGGAAGATGGCCGCCAGCTGGTCCCACGCCTCGAGGGGCGGATAGCACACCCGCGCCCCGCCATCCGCCTCGTCCGTGACGATCCCATCCCCCCGGCTTGACCAGGCGCGCCATCTCTGCCATCACCTGTTCGGGGCAAGGAATGTTGACCAGGAGCAGACGGGCGTGCACGAGATCAAAGGCGCCGGACGGCAAGCCCGTGGCCCTGGCGTCGCCCTGGAGTACCTCGACGTGGTTGAAACCCTGGGTCCCCACGAACCGGCGGGCCATAGCCGACATGGGCCGTATCGATGTCGATGGCGGTGACGAATCCTGAGGGACCTACTCGATCGGCGAGAAGCGCAATCGACCCGGCCGGGCCGCATCCGAGATCGAGCGCCCGGCCGCCCGAGGTAGCTCGGCCTGGTCCAGCAGCGTGGCCGTGTGACCCGCCAGGTCGTTGGCCTGACCCTGCAAGCGGGCCCGTTCGGCCGGGTTCGAGCCCAGGGTGTAGGCATGAGACGGTGGCCATATCTGTGGTCACGAGGTCCTCCTTTCCGATCCTGTTCTGGCTTCCGGCTTTTTTCAGGGGTGGGTACGCACCGACGCCACGGCGCGGTTCACGCAGACGCACGCCGCCACCTGCTTGCGCCTGCGTGAAATCCTCCTGCTGCAGGAGGTCGCCCCAGGCGGCCGAACAGAACAGGTCCGGAGGCGTCTGGATTTACCGGATCGCCGCGGACCCGAAAAATGGTTGCGGCGGGGCTGGTTTTCCGGTTTCGTCGCCAGCATCAGCGAGATCCACGCTGGACAGTCTCTGCCTGTAATCCGATTCCCGGAAGTGGCAAGCTAGCCAGTATGCGCAAGCACCTCGCCAAACATCGAGTGGCGATGGCCGTCCAGCCCGGTGCGCCAATCTTCGAATTGTCTGTTCCCTGCGAGGTGTTCGGGATCGACCGGCCCGATATCCACGACCCCTGGTATGACTTCCAGGTCTGTCCGACCAGTCCGGCGGCCAGGGTTGCTAGCGGGTTTCTTGCCGACCAGCCCGGCACCATGCACGAGCTGGCGTCCGCCGACACCGTCATCGTCATCGGATCCGAGAACATCCATATCGAGCCCCCTGCCCAGCTCCTCGACGCCATTTGCTTAGCCCATCAGCGGCACAGTCGCATCGTGGGCATCTGCTCGGGGGCGTTCGTGCTTGCCCACGCCGGCCTTCTCGATTTTCGTCAGGCCACCACCCACTGGATGCACGTTGCCGAGTTCACGGCCCGCTTTCCTGACGTGGCCCTCGACCCCACGGTGCTGTACGTCGAAGACGGACGCATTTTCACCTCAGCAGGCACGGCCGCCGCCATCGACCTGAGCCTCGAGCTGGTTCGCCAGGACTTCGGGGCGGCCGCTGCCAACGAGGTAGCCCGGCGTATGGTTATCCCGCCACACCGCGACGGGGGCCAAGCTCAGTATGTCCGATGGCCCATGCCCGCCCATCCCGATCGGGATCTCGTCGACGCCCTCGACTGGGCCCAGGCCCACCTCGACAGCCGCGTCACCGTCAACGACCTGACCCGACGCGCCCACATGAGCCGGCGAACCCTGATCCGCCGATTTCACGACACCATGGGGATGTCTCCCCAGCAGTGGCTCCTCCGCCAGCGGCTCCTCCTCGCCCAGGACCTGCTCGAATCCACTTCCATCCCGGTTGACCGGGTGGCGGAACGATCAGGCATGGGAACGGCCGCCAACCTCCGCCATCACTTCAACGCCCACCTCGGAGTGTCGCCGCTCACCTTCCGGCGAACCTTCGCCAACCCGTCAGCCAGCCCACCAGCCAGCTGAGCGGTTTGACGGGGCGACCTCGTCCCGGGGCCCACAACTACGGCATTTGAGACGTCGCTCCGCGGCCCGGTGTCATGCGACGGGTGAGAATTGCCGGCGGAGGACCTGTCAGCACCCCCGGCGGGCCCCAGCCAAGGGCGACCGGGGACGGCAGCATCGGCGGCCCCGTCGCGGCCTCGGTGCCCGGGCCGGGATCAGCCGAGACGGTCGCCGGGTAACGCCTCGGGAGCGGGATCGACGAGGAGCACGGTGCCGTCCCGGTAGGTCCCGAGGGTCAGGACCTCGGACAAAAACGGTCCGATTTGGCGGGGCGGGAAGTTGACCACCGCGAGCACCAGCCGATGCTCGAGCTCATCGCGGGAGTAGTTGGTGATTTGCGCCGAAGACCATTTGTCGCCGATCTCCTGGCCGAAGTGGATGTGAAGCTTCCAGGCTGGCCGTCGGGCCTCCGGGAACTCGCGCACCTCCACCACTCGGCCGACGCGGATGTCGACCTTCTCAAAATCGTCCCAGGAGATCATGGCGGCGAGCGTAGGCAAAGCCCCGGCGCCAGGGCTGCACCCCTCCAAAAGCACGGGCGCACCAAGACCGGTAGCGGCCAAAGGGTGTGATTTGCGCTGAGGGCGACACTGTTTCGGTTATCGCTGTTATTGTAACCGGCTTGCCATCCGACTTAACCGGCCTCACTTAGGACGAGCTGTTCGAGCTGTACAAGGCCGCCGCGCCTGCACGGCGCGGCGCCACCCCGCGGGATGCCAGACGCATCCAGCGGGACATCATCGCTCCGGTCAAGCAGGAGCTCACCCGCCGCTCACAGGAGCGACAGAAAGGCTGGACGTGGTCGTCCCGGCCGGGCCGAGTAGGACAAACCGGGACTAGCCAGACAGCCATCTTGGGCGCCAGCTTCCTCTTCCGGCGGCGTTTACTGGCGAGATGGAAACCGGTCCTTACCCGGGTTGAGTCCTGGGGAAAACCATTACCGGCGGTTGAGCCAGTCTTGAGCCTCGTCGGCGATCGAGGACGGCTGGAACGGTATCAAACGCTCGCTCAAGTCAGGTCGACGATCTTCTTGGCGGGCGAGATGCCATCCCTGGATGATCAGCGCCGCGCCAGCCCAGACCAGGACCCCGGCCGCAACGATCAGTATGATCACGCCTCCAGCGTAGCCAGTCGGCCGGTCCGGGCGGAAATGAGCCGGACGGCGTGGCTCGTGGAGGCACGTGGGTGGGCGATGTCCAGGGTGGAGCAGATCTGCTCTAGCGTTGTATCAACGCTTGAAACGCCTCCGGGTCGAACAACACCTGCGAGGCAACCACCTGCCCATCGAACCAAGCAGAGGGGGTCCCCTGCGGGTCTTGCTCCCCGAAAGCGCGCTCGGCCTCGAGCACCCATGGCTCGTAGCGCCCCTCGCGAACACCGCGCTCGGTACCCGGGAGCCGTTAGCCCCGCCTGCCGGCCGAGATCAATCAGGTCAGTGACGGTAAACCCGCCACTACTCTCGGCCGGTTGGTTAGCGAAGAGTTCACGCCGTAGCTGATCGAACCGGCCGGACTCAGCCGCTAATGCCAGGGCGTTATCAGCCCGGACCGACTCGACTCCGAGGAAGCAGCGCATCCGGTACTCGACCGCCACGGCTCCCGCCGCGACCTCGCCCTGAAGCACGTCCGCCGACACCTCCTCGAACTGTCGGCAGTAGGGGCACTGCGGGTCCTCGAAGAGCACCAGCCGGTGCCGGGCGCCATCGGAGCCCACCAGCACACCACCGTCGGGGGTATGCCCACCTGGGACAGCCACTGCTCGGGGAGATTCCATAGGTAAGTTCTACACCCGGGCGCGATCACAGCCGTCGGGGGCGCTGGCAGAAGCCGAGACGAGCAGTTTGGGTACCTTCGAGGATCGTCGCCGATCGAGGGAGGTATCCATGGAGGTGCCACTATTGGCCCGCTCACTGGCCGCAACTGTCGGCGGCCTGGTCGTGCTGGCGACGACGGTCAGCGTGGTCGCAACCCTGATCGTCCCTCGACCGGTGGGTGGCTTGCTCACCAGTTGGGTCCACTCCCTTGTCGCCGGGGCCTTTCGGCTGGCGACCTCGGGCATCGGCGATTACCGGCGACGAGATCGACTATTGACCGCAGAGGCGGCATCGACGCTTGTCGCTCAGCTGGTCGGCTGGCTGGTTGCGTCCTTCGTTGGGTACGCACTCTTGTTGTGGCCGTTCGTCGCGGGTGGCATAACCGTCGCGCTCACACTCGCGGGTTCGTCGCTGTTCACCCTCGGGTTCGCCGTCCCGCCGGGCGGGGCCCCCAAGGTGATTGTCTACTTCGCGGCCGCGACCGGCCTGATCATCGTTTCGCTGCAGATCGCCTATCTGCCGACTCTCTACGCGGCGTTCAATCGCCGGGAGACCGAGGTGGCGTTGCTCAATGCCCGAGCCGGTGTCCCCTCGTGGGGTCCAGAACTGCTCGCTCGTACTCACTACGCCCTGGGCTCGGGTGTGTCTACCCTCGACACCCTGCCGGATCTCTACGCCCGATGGGAGCGTTGGGCCGCCGACGTGGCCGAAAGCCATAGCACGTATCTGCCCCTGGTGCGCTTCCGATCACCCAGGCCGCTGTCCTCCTGGGTGACTGCTCTTCTGGCCATGCTGGACTCGGCCGCGCTGTTTCTCGCCTTATCGCCCCAATCGGCGCCGGTCGTACCGGCTCGCCTGTTCCTGCGCTCCGGATTCCTGTGTTTCAACCAGATCGCCAACGCGGTGGGCATCCACGTCCCTGACGAACCCGACCCCAACGGCCAGATCACCTTGACCTATCAGGAGTTTCTCGACGCCATCCAACGTATGCGCGCCGTCGACTTTCCAATCGAACGAGATCCCTCCGATGCCTGGCCAGACTTCGTGGGCTGGCGGCTCAACTACGAGCAGGCCGCCTACGCGCTGGCCAGCGAACTCGATGTCGTGCCCGCGCTCTGGTCAGGGCCACGCAAGACCCGGGACCCCGCCATACCCCCCATGCGGCCGCGCCAAGGACACCCCCCAAAATAGCTCCCGCCAGACGGACCCTCGCCCCCCTCTTGTCACGGGCGAGGGGAGGCGGTGACCAGGGTCAAGCATGCCCCCGGCTGACTCGCTCCCACACCCGGCGCGGACAACGGAACACTTAAGGTCTTGGGTAGACGCGAACCGCAGGCCTCAGGAGGACCGAATGCCTACCGACGTGATCATGGGTTCCGATGGCAAACCCCGCTGCTCGTGGGCGGGAGCTGGCGACGGGGCGTTGAGCCGCTACCACGACCAGGTCTGGGGTGTCCGCACCCACGACGTGACCGTGATGTTCGAGGCTCTGACCCTGGGCGTCTTCCAGGTCGGGCTCAGTTGGTCGATCGTGTTCGGCAAGCGGGACGCGTTCCGGGAGGCGTTTCATGGCTTTGACATAGCGAAGGTCGCGGCGATGACGGATCGGGACGTCGACCGGCTGTTGCAGGACCCTTCGATCATCCGCAACCGTGGGAAAATCCAGGCCACCATCACCAACGCACGCGCCATGAGATCGGCGGCGCCGAGCCTGGTCGCGCTGGCCAGGTCCTACGAGATTTCCCGGGAGCAGGCGCCCGGGTCTCTGGCCGAGGTCCCCAAGTCGACGCCACAGGCGGACGCGTTCGCCCGGCAGTTGAAGTCTCAGGGATACCGCTTCGTGGGCCCGACGAGTGTATATGCGTTCATGCAGAATGTCGGGGTGGTCAACGACCACCTCCACGGATGTTTCCGAGCGACCGACTACCCGGATGCCCGACCCGTGGGCCGTGGCCGTTGAAGATCGGAAACGCCGTCGACGAGCCGCGCCGGAAAGCCACCGCGGCTAATCGGTCCCCAACGTTCGATCGATAGGCGGAGCAGGACCTTGCCCTGGGTGACCATGGCTCGGCGGTACTCGTCCCAGTCGGGATGCTCGCCGCTGATGCAACGGTAATAGGCGACCAGGGCCTCGACGGCTTGCGGCTGTTGAACGACCTCGATGCTTCCGTCAACTTGAACCCACTCGCCATTGAAGTCGTCGGACAGGACACATATTGACCCGAGCGCACTGCGACCGGCGTTGCGGGCTTTGGCTCGTTCGGGATAAGTCGAAACGACGATCCGGCCCTCGTCGTCGACGCCCATCGTCACCGGAGACAGTTGGGGGCGGCCGTCAAGGCGAGTCGTGGCGAGGATGCCACGATGGCGCATTCGAATGAAGTCTAGAAGCTCGTCGTGAGCCACGTTCCGGTTGCGGGCCGCGGTAGGTGTCACGCCACTCACACTAGCAATGTGCTATTTCCCTGCCGCCAGCCGCAGCTGTGTCTGGTCGGCCGGCCTGCGGCGCATATTCCGCCCTCATCCGGCTGGGAGCCAGCCACGGCTATGACGCCGGTACCCGTGGAGAGTCAGGGCCGCACGAAGCGGGCGACGGACGATCAGGCGATTGTGCACGCCAGCGCCCATTTTGGCCCAGGTGAGAGGCCATTCACGGCGATCGAGATCGCGAACCTCCGCTTCCACATCAACGGCGTCGCCGCAGCGGATGAAGCTGACCGGCACCTGCAATGATCTCGTTGATATCAGTTCCGTCTTCGGCCGGAATTTTCCGCCGGTCGAGCCGGCTACCCGAATCGAGTCTTGTCGCCGGCTCGACGTCCGCTGACCCCCTGGTCGCCGGCTCCAGTCGACAGCCGCGGCGGGGACCTAGAAGACTGCTGAGGTGTTTGACACCCAGCTCACTGACCTGGCCGCGAGCGCAGCCCGCCGGCTTCGGGAGCGGCGGGAGACGATCGCCGTGGCCGAAAGCTCGTGCGGAGGCCTTATCTCGGCATCGCTCCTGTCCATCCCCGGAGCCTCCGCGTACTTCGTGGGTGGCACCGTCACCTATACCCGCGTCGCCAACCAGGCCTACCTCGCTGGCGCCGTGGCCGCCCCGCCCGGTTTGCAGGCCGAGACCGAGGCGTATGCCTTGTATCTAGCCCACGCCGCGGCGGCCAAGCTTGAGACCACATGGGCGATCGGTGAGAGCGGGGCGGCCGGGCCGTCCGGCAGTCGCTACGGCGATCCGGCGGGCCACGTCTGGGTTGCCGTGAGCGGGAAGGCAGATTCGACCCGGCACCTGCTCACGGGCTCCCAGGATCGAACTGCCAACATGGTCGCCTTTGCAGCCACGGCGCTTCGCCTGCTCATTGAATGCCTGGAGTAGGAGCGGTATTTTCGGGCGGCCCTGTTCGGGTTGTGGCCCCAACGCAGAGCAGATGTGTCCATGGCTGGGCACCTATTCTGCTCGTTGTGGATAAGGGATCGGGCTCCCGCTTTGAGGCCGTATTCACTGCCTCGCCCGATGCGATAGTGCTCGTCGATGCTGATGGCCAGATCGAAATGGCCAACGTGGCGGTAGAGCCACTCTTTGGCTACCGACCCTCCGAGCTGCTCGGACGGCCCGTGGAAACGCTGGTACCGGAGCAGGTTCGGGACGTTCATCGGGGCCACCGCGGCGAGTTCACCCGAAACCCGGGGTCTCGTCCCATGGGTGCTGGCCTGGAGCTTCAGGGGCGCCGGCGTGACGGTACCGTCTTTCCGATCGACGTAAGCCTCAGCCCTCTCTCCTTTGGGGGCCGCAACCTCACGGTGGCCTTCGTCCGGGACGCCAGCGACCAACGCCTCAGCGAGCGCCTGATGGGCTACATCAACGAGGTGACCCGCGCCGTGCTCGCCGGTGAGGACACCCCAGAAGTGCTGGAACTCATCGCCGAGCGAGCCCGTGTCCTGGTGGGGGCGACGGTCACCTGGGTGGTCCTTCCGGACCCCGTCGATCCGCACCAGCTGCTGGTGGTGGCCGGGGCGGGAAGCGGCGTTGATCAGCTTGTCGGCGCCACCCTGGAAGCCGCCGCGAGCCTGTCGGGGCAGGCCATGGGCAGCGGTCATCCCGTGCTCGTGGCCGAGATGCAAGCGGAGCCGTCCGTGTTACGTGAAGCCAGAGAGGCGGGACTCGGTCCAGGGGTGTATTTCCCCATGCTTACCAATCACGGGCCGGTGGGAGCGCTGGTCGCAGCCCGCGCCGCAGGGGCGGACGCTTTCACCGCATCAGAAGTGGCCGCGACAGAAGCCTTCGCGTCCGCGGCGGCGGTAGGACTTGCGCTCGGAACATCGCGTGATGCCTTACAGGATCTCCGCATGGTGTCCGAGCAAGAACGTATCGCTCGGGATCTGCATGACACAGTCATCCAGCGCTTGTTCGGGCTCGGGATGGGTTTGCAGGGCGCGCAGCGCCTGGCGGACGAGCGGGTGGCCGACCGGATCGGCGCCGCCGTCGAGGCTATCGACGAGGTCATCCGCGAAATCCGCGAGACGATTTTCGATCTCAACCGGCCCCAAGGGGATGGCCTCGACGTCAGGCAACGGGTGCGTCAGCTCACTGCCGAGGCCGCCTCACAGCTCGGGTATACCCCGCGGGTGTCCTTTCGGGGGCCGGTCGAGACGGCAATGACCGAACCGCTCCTCGTCCAGCTGCTCGCCGTGCTCCGGGAGGCGCTGTCGAATGTGGCCCGCCACGCCAGGGCGTCGAGAGTCGACGTGGTCGTGCAAGCCGAACCTAGCGCCATGACGTTGAGCGTGGCCGACGACGGAACGGGCCTGCCGGAGGGACCCCTGGCCGGGCACGGACTCGAAAACATGGCTCGGCGGGCCGACGTCTTGGGCGGCATGTGTCGTATCGAGCGCCGGCGCCCGACCGGTACCATCGTGCAATGGCGAGTGCCGCTTTAGCGTATCCCAGCGGCCCGGTTGCTCCGGAGTTTGCTGGCGGGTAGGGCCGTTCGGCCCTGCCGGCGGATCGACCGATCAAAGAGGATGGACCGATGTGCGGCGAGTCGCGTGGGCAGAACCTGACGTGAGCATCTACTCCGAGCTGCTCAGGTTGGTGCTGGACCGAGAAGGCGACTCCACGAGCCGGCCCCTCGGAGCCCTGGTCTCCGATGCTCTGTCCCGGCGGGCCGGATTGACGCCGGCAGGAGGTCGGGCCAGGGCCGCGGACCGGATAGGGGACAGCCTTGCCTATGACGCCGCCCTGGTGCGGCTGTGCGGCCGCCTCGGGCTCGCCCAGGAGCTGACCGGCGAGGGCGATGGCATGGCGGCCCGGGTGGGGGCCGAGCGTCACCTCGCCGATCGCCTGCCCTCCGTCGCCGCCGCCTTTCGCCATCCCCCACCCGGAGAGATCCAGACCGGCACCCAGTCTCGAGGACCCACCGGGGGGCACGACGGTGACGATCCCCCTTCCGGCCAGCAGAACGGAGCCCGCGATGGAATCGCATGACGACAAGATCAGAGTATTTCTGCTCGATGACCATGAGGTCGTTCGCCAGGGGGTGCGCAGTTTGCTCGAGGCGGATGGGGGCATGGAGGTCGTCGGCGAGGCCGCCACGGCGGCGGCCGCGTTACAGGCCATCCCCGAGAGTCAACCCCGGGTGGCCGTCCTCGACGTTCGCCTGCCCGACGGCAGCGGGGTGGAGGTGTGCCGGGAGATCCGCTCCCTCCATCCGGAGGTGGCCTGTCTCATGCTGACCTCGTTCTCCGATGACGAAGCCCTTTTCGACGCCATCATGGCGGGGGCGTCCGGTTATGTACTCAAGGAGGTGGGCGGTTCGGACCTTGTCGGTGACATCCGGAAGGCGGCCGCCGGTCACTCCCTGCTGGATCAGGAGTTGACGACCCGGGCCCTGATGCGAATCCGGACCCGGCAGGAGGAGGACCGGCAGGATCATCTGACCGCCCAGGAGGAGCGCATCCTGGCGCACATCGCCGAAGGGTTGACGAACCGGCAGATCGCCGAGGTGATGTACCTTTCGGAGAAGACCGTAAAAAACTACGTGTCCAATCTGCTGGCCAAACTGGGTATGAGCCGGCGCACCGAGGCGGCGGTCTATGCCGTGCGCCGAGGCGAGCGCTGGGGAGGCAGCAGTGAGTGAGTCGGACATCACCATGGAGGTGCTCTCCGAGGCAGAATGCCTGCTTCTTCTGGCCAGCCGGCATTTCGGCCGTGTCGGCGTGGTTGCCGACGGTCGACCGCTCATCCTGCCCGTCAACTACGTGTTCGATGATGGTCAGCTGGCCTTCCGGACCGATCCCGGCGCCAAGCTCACGGCGACTGCCCAGGGCAGGTGGCCTTCGAAGTCGACAAGATCGACGAATCGGCACGGACGGAATGGAGCGTGCTGGTCACGGGAGTGGGCTACGAGGTCACCGATGCAAATCGTGCCCATTCGGACCGCAAATCTCCTTTCCTCTTGCAAAAAGTGCCCTGTTAGAGGGGCTGGTGCAACAGAGAAGCTGGCATGGACAGTGGCGAGGCGGCCGCCCTACCCCGGTCGCAGCCTCTGCCGCCCGGGCGAATTAGAGGCTTTTGGCCTTGCGGTTCGGCCCTGTTGGTGGGGGGCGTGGGCGTTGAGGATGGCGGTGTAACGAACAATAGGTCCGCGCTGAGATAGGCGGGCTGATGGATAAGGAAGGCCGATACCCATGCGCCGCAAGACTTTTGATCTGATTGTTGCTACCGGTGGGGTGGTAGTGGCGGTGGTGCTGTTGGTGGCGGGCGGTCTGTTGTTGTGGGGCCATAATTTTGCCAACTCGAATGTGCATCAGCAGCTGGCCCAGCAGCAGATCACCTTCCCGACCAAAGGCAGTTCGGAGTTGGCCAGCGTCAAGATCGGCCCCTACCTGGACCGCTACGCCGGCCAGGCGCTGGTGAATGGTCCTCAGGCCAAGGCCTACGCCGATCATTTCATTGCCGTGCACTTGAGCGAGATGCCGTATAACGGGGTGTATTCCAGGGTCAGTGCGGCCTCTGCGGCCGCCCCGAACAATGCCACGCTGGCTGCTGAGGTGCAGACCGTGTTCCGGGGTACCACCCTGCGGGGGCTGCTGCTGGAGGCATACGCGTTCTGGGAGATAGGCCAGATCGCTCTTATCGCGGCTATCTGCAGTTTCGTGCTGGGCGGGATCATGCTGGTCTTGAGCGGCCTGGGGTTCTGGCATCTGCGCCGGGTGAGCCCGGCCGAGGAGGTGTTCCGCAGCCGGGTCGATACGGCCGTCCCGGCCACGGCCTGACCCGCGGACTCGTCGAAGCGAAGACCTCCACATCATCTCCACATCATCTCCACGCCTTCCCCATCCGCTCTGCATATCACTAAGTGCGTCAGGGCCATGGGGTGAGGCGGGATGATGAGAGGCGCAAACGGCGGCTACCTGGTGGGACTTTGACCGTCGAGATGTGGCGGGCGGCCGACGCGCTGGCGTTGCGTTTCACATTCGTGAACCTCGCCCGCGCTGAGGGCGCGGCCACGCTCACTCGCGTCGACGCCGGCCAGGCCGCGTACGTCATCGTTGATCCCGGGTCCCAGCACCTGGCCGAGGCGGTCAGCCCGGAATCCGGGCCGGTCCTCCCGCAGGTTGGCGGGCGGTTGGCCGGCCCGTCGCGGCTCGCCTTCCGGCTGCCCGATGCCATGAGCGAGCTAACGCTTTCGCTCGACGCCCTGCTCGCCTGGGAGTTGTGGACGCCGAGTCTCGTTCCCTCCGCTCTCCCGCCCGGTCCGGCCCCGGGGGGCTCCGTGCCGCCGCTGCGCCCGCCGAACGACATCGAGACGGCGATCGAGCTGCCCTACCGGCTGCTGCTTTCCCCCGACGACCAGGGGCGCTGGGATCATCAGCCTCGGCCGGTGATCCGCCGCGGGCGTGTCGAGCAATGGCACACCCGGCTCGCCGGCAGGGTGCGGGCCGTGTGGTCGCCGGACGTGGCGTCCGACGTGGCGGCCGCGCCGGCCGCCGATCCGGCGTTCGCCACGACCCTTCGGCCTATTGACCGCCACCAGATCGTCCATCAGTCGGCTGACTTCGCATTGCAGGGGGGACAGCCGGCGGCCATCGACGCGACCGTCATGCTGACGAGCACGGGAGGCTCTCTGCACGCGCTCGCAAACTGGCCGGTCGACGGCGGGCCGGTTTCGCTCTCGCAGTGGGAGCACGTCGCCACCGAGGGCCGCGACCACTACGTGCGGATCGTCAACGAGGGGATCCTCTTGCCGTTCGGTCACCGCGCTGCCCACGTCACCGTCTCCGAGCGAAGGGTTCTTGCCAACCCGACTGACGCGGATGACCCGATCGCCGAGTTGCGCCAGCGTCAGTTCGTCGTCATACGCGAGCCTGAGCGCGTGTACGACCCCGCCACCTATGCCAACGGCGGGCGCGAGTTTCCGTTGTCGACAGCCGTGCGCTTCATCACCCTCGTCACTCCGGATCTCGACCCGGCGCCCCAGGCGCAGGACAGCTTCGTCGTCCAGTGTCAAGGCCAGGAGTTCCCGTTCTCGTTGCAGGGCATCGATCACGATGGGCGTCCGACGGCGTTTCGCGCCCCGTGTTACTTCGTCGACGAGAGCGCCCTCGGTCAGGACTCCGGGTCGCTGGTCCTCGCCTATGAGAGCCTCGGGTTGAGCACGCGCCAGGCGGCCTTTGACGGCCAGCGGGTCGCCTTCGCACCGGCTGCCGAGACCCACGACGCCGGGGCGCCGAGCGGCCACGCCGATCTGGCCACCGAGACGATGCAGCTGACGATGCAGTCCCCGGCCACCGGCACGCCCGCGCTGCCGGTAATGGACAAGGCCACGGTCCGGATCCCCGCCCTGGTCGCGTTGGGGACGACCACGCCGACCGACATCCGCCTGCACGACACGTTCCTCGAGCACGGGATGGACGCGGTCGCCAACCCGCTCGCGCAGTTCGCCCAGGTCGCCGAGGACGCCGCGCCGATCGACTTCACCTTCCCGGCCGACCATTCAGTCGGTCTGGTGACGCCGAATATGAAAGTGCGGACCATCAGCCGGCTGCGCGGGCCGCTCGGAGACGTCGCTGGCGACGTGGCCGGGACGTTTAAACCGGAAGCATTCTTCGCTGACGCCAAACTGCTCGGTGGTATTTCGCTCGCCGACCTCATCGACCCAGGGCTCACCCCGGATCAGCTGCCGCGCATCGTCTCCGAGCGCCAGCCCCCACACGCCCCGGTGGCCGACTCCATCGTCACCACCGTCGACTGGATCCCTCAAACCCGCCACGACAACCCGGTCCTGCGCTGGCAGGAACCGCCGGGCGGCCAGCCTCAGCTCGAGCTGCGGGTCGTCGCCGACGCGCCGCTCGACCGGCCGGTGAGTACTTCGGTCACCGCCGCCATGCGCGCTTTCACGCTCAGCATTCCGAGCGTCGCGGCGCCCTACGTCACCGTGGCCTTCACGCAGCTGACCTGCACGCTGCAGAGCGGCGGCAAGCCGCAGATCCGCGCCGTGCTTGCGGACGCGCCGAACACGCTGGTGTTCGGCGGGCCGTTGGCCTTCATGAACGAGCTGCAAAAGGTCCTGCCGGCCGATGGCTTCGATGACCCGCCCGCGGTGGACCTCACCCCCACTGGCCTCGACGTCGGCTACAACCTGGCGTTGCCGCCGGTCAGCGTCGGGGTGTTCGACCTTCAGGACCTGAGTCTCGGCGCTTCGCTGCACCTGCCGTTCACTGGCGATCCGGCGCGGCTGCGCCTCGCCTTCAGCGAGCGCGCCCACCCCTGTGTGCTGACGGTGTCGCTGTTCGGAGGCGGTGCCTTCCTCGGGCTGAGCGGTGGCACGGACGGGATCGAGGTCATCGAGGGTGCCCTCGAGTTCGGCGGCTCGTTCGCGCTCAACATCGTCGTCGCCAGCGGCGGGGTGACCGCGATGGCGGGGATCTATTTCAAGTACGACGCCACGCAGGTGCACGATCCGCTCACCCTCTCAGGGTACTTCCGCGTCAGCGGCGAGGTGTCGGTGCTCGGCCTGATCTCGGTGTCGGTCGACCTCATGCTGTCGCTCACCTACGAGCCCGACAGCGACGCCGCGGGGGGCACGGTCAGTGGCGACGCCAGCCTCACCGTCAAGGTCGACATCCTGTTCTTCTCCAAGAGCGTCAGCCTCCACGTTCATCGCAGCTTCGGCGGCCACAGCGCCGATCCCGACTTCGCCGCCCTGATGGCCGCCCCCGCAGACTGGGCGGCCTATACCGAGGCGTTCGCGTGAGTGTCATCTGGACGCCGCTACCCGCCGGGCGCCGGGCGGATGGCGACGCCGTGCTCTCGGTCCTCGTCTCCCCGCGGCTGACGGCCGACGGTGCGGCGCGCCCGACGCTTGGGGCGTTCGGTCCGTTCGTCGACTGGCCAGCCACCCTGCGTGGCTTGACCCCGGCCGTCGCGTTCGACGGTGGCTCCGACATCCCGGTGACGATTGCCGATCCCGCCGTGCTCTCGTCCGACCTGTGGCTGGCGATGTTCCCGCCGAGCGACACCGCGGTGGCCAGTCACGTCCCCGAGGACTTCACTGCCTTTGAGGTCACGACGTTCCCCGTCATCAACGGCCGCGACGCCCTGCGCGGCCTCTACGCCGACTGCGCCCACCATTACGCGCTGGCGCCACCCGACAACGTCGAGGACATTGGCGCCCTGCAACACGACCACCCCGAGGTATGGGACATCGCGACCCAGGTCGTCGCCTTTCAGCAACCGCGGCCCCCGGCCATTCCGGCCCCCGCGCCCGGCGCCGACCCGGCGGCACTGCTCGAGTTCCACGAGCTCGTCGCCGCCCTTGGCGACCACCCCGCAGTCATGCGCCGCCTCGGCCTGCTCTTCGACGTCGTTATCCCGGCCACCGCGTTGCCGAATACGGGCGCTACGATCATCGCTTTCCGCGCCCACCTGGACCCCAGCGACGTGGCCCCGCCCGTCCCGGCCCAGATCGATGACGCGACCTTCGCGGCGTCGCCGCTGTCGCCCCTTCTGCCGCTGCGCGACGGGGGCCACGACATCGTCGAGGTCGATGTCGATGGCGCCCTGCGCAAGCTCGACGCGATGGTCGCGCCGCGCGGCCCGACCGGGCCCGACTCACCGACCACGGCGGCGCTCCCGGCCGCGCGCAGCGCCGGGCTGTCGATCGTCGTCAACGGTCGCGGGCAGGTGCTGGTGGACGCGCTTCAGGCCCAGCACGCCATGGAAACCGGGTTGGCCGCGGGCACGGCGCCGAATCTCAGCGCGGACCAGCTGATTCGCGGATACGCCATCGACGTCCACGACGGGACCGCCTGGCGCTCGTTGTGCCGCCGCCGCGGGTTCTACCACTTCGCCCGCGCCCCGGCGCTTGACTTCGCTGTCACCGACGTCGAGGGATGGGTGCAGCTCGGCGTCACCGCCCACGGCGGCGCCGGCGGGGCGACCCTCCGCGTCCACGAGTCGCTGGCCCGGTGGGAGGGATGGAGCCTCGTCGCCCCGCGGCCAGGCAACGCCCTCAGCCACCTGGGCGAGGCCAACGCGCCCATCGAGCGCCCCGTCAACGCCCCGGTCACCTCGACGCAGATGAGCGTGGAGTGGACCGCCGAGCCGCACACCCTGCCAACGCTGCGGTTCGGGCGCGGCTACCGGATGCGCGCCCGGGTCGTCGACCTCGCCGGCCGTGTCGTCGGCCTCGATGAGGCCGACGACAGTCAGGCCCTCCCCGACGACGGCACCTTCGTCTACCGCCGCTGCGAACCTGTCCCGGGGCCGATCCCGGTCCTGACGGCCCCGCTCTCGCCCACGTCGAATCCTGGCGAGTCGAGTACCCGGCTGGTCCTGCGCATCGACAACTCGTCACCTGACCGCGACACCACCGCACCCGCGGTTCCGGGCGGCGCCCGACACCTGGTTCCGCCGCGCGCCAGCATCAGCCTGGCCGAGACCCACGGCATGCTCGACGACGACTCCGGACGGCCGCGTCCCGATCTCTACGAAATGCTGCGTGAACGCGACAGCGCCCAGCTCGGCCTCGACTCCGACCAGCCGTCGATCGTCGTGGCGGGCGACCGGATCGTCGTCCCCTACCTCCCGGACCCGTTCTCGCGCGGGGTCGCCCTGCGCGACCTGCCCGGCACGGCCGACGGGACGATCTGCCGTCCGCAGGCCGGCGGCGGGCTCCTCGTCGAGACGGTCCCGGGAGCTGAGACGGCCCCCGCAGACGAGGTGCGTCCGGGCTCAGTAACGCTCATCCCGTGGGCGTTTGACGACGGGTGGCCCGCCGCGGTCGGCATGACGCTCGCGGTCGCCGACGGCGAGGGGCCGCCGGGGTGGGATCCGGCGCAGCGCCGGCTCACCGTCAACCTGCCCCGAGCGAGCATCACCCGCATCGCGCTCGAGCTCGTATCTGGCGCCCGGCGACGTGGACCAAATGGCGGTGTGGGGCTGGCTGCGCGAATACCTCGACAATCAGCCGCTTCCGCCCGATCTCGACACCCCGCTCGGCTTCGACGGGCTCCAGCGGGAAATCGCCCGGCTCGGACCACTCGCCCAGCTCGCCGTCGAGGGCGGCCACTGGATGCTTTCGCCACCCCGCCAGCTCGTTCTCGTGAGCGCGGCCCGCCAGCCGCTCGGCCGCCCGGCGTTTGTGGCGCTGTCCGCTGTCCGCGGCCCGGCCTCGACCGCCGTCGGCCTCGCAGGCGCCCTGAGGGTAAACGGCTCGGGGACTTCGCGCGTCGAACTGCTCGCCGAGTGGACCGAGCCGGTCGACCGGGCCGATGGCGATCCGCCGCTGCCCGAGGCGGTCTTCTCGGGAACCGCCGACGCGCTCATCCTGCCTGAGGCGCCGACCCAGCCGGCGCCGGTCGCCATCCCTGGGCGTGGCACGGCGAAGGCGATCTGGGATGGCGTGGACCGACTGGACTTTGCGACCGAGGCCGCCCAGCCAGGGGAGGAGGCGCCGGCCCGGCCCGTACACGAGCTCCACGACACCCGCCATCGCGTGATCAGCTACCGCGCCAGGGCGACGACCCGCTTTCGGGAGTATTTCCCGCCCGACGATCCGGGCCTCGTCGTCGCGGCTGGCGAGCCGGGGCCGTTCGCTCGCGACGGCGACCCGGTGATGATAAATGTGCCGTCGTCGGCGCGGCCCCCGGCGCCGCGGATCGCTTACGCCGTGCCCACCTTCGGTTGGGATCGTCAGACCGACACGGACATCCGCCTCAGCCGCCGCGTCGACTCGGGTGTGCGCGTCTTCCTGGAACGGCCGTGGTTTGCCTCGGGCGCCGACGAGCGCCTCGGCGTCGTGACTTCGACCATCGTGGACCCGGACCCGGCCCTCAGCCCTTACGTCAGCCGCATCGGACGTGACCCGCTGGTCGTTGGCGACCGGGCCAGCCCCATCCTGCCGTTCATGGTCAACGCGGTCGAGTCGGACACGGGGCTCGCTCTCGATGAGCTCCCCCACCACCAGGTGGATGTTGCCGGTCACGCCGTGGACTATGACGCCGAGCGCGACCTGTGGTCGTGCGACGTCGTATTCTCGAACTTCGTCGCCTTCAGCGCGCCGTATCGCCCGTTCGTCCGGCTCGCCCTGGCGCGCTACCAGCCGCACTCGCTGGACGGAATGAAGCTCTCGCCAATCGTGCTGCTCGACTGGTTCCATCTCGCCCCCGACCGTTCCGTGGTCGTCACCCGTGACCCCGGCCGCCCCGACCAGGTGCAGGTCATGGTCACCGGCAGCACCTATGGGGCGACCACGGCTGCGGCCAAGGGCAGCGCGGTCGAGGTGACCATGCAGGAGCAGGTGTCCATGCTGCCAGACGAGCTCGGGTGGCGCGACGCCGAGACCACCGTGCTGATCGATCAGCCGGTGATCGACAGTGGACCGACACTGCTATGGCGCGGCGGGCTGCGCCTGCCCGCGTCCGGTGGGCCGTTTCGCCTGCTCGTCCGCGAGGTCGAGGAGTGGCCCTCCGACAGCGGAACCGCGACACGGACGATCTACTTCGATGCAGTCGAGCTCCCCGGCCCGCCGCCCGCCTCGGGGACGGCGATCCCGGGCGGGCCCACCTCCGGCGTCGAGATCATCGGCTGGACGAGGCCGGCTCCGCTCGGCACGTCGGCGACCGGCTCCTGGCAGGGGCAGAACGTCACTCTGACCGGTCAGCTGGGCACGGCGTTTTATGCCGTCGGCGAAAACCTCTACGAGGGCTTTGCCACCGCATCGTTTGCGCCTGCGCTGACCCAAACGACGATGATCGAGCTCAAGGCGGGGGCGGGTGGCGAATACACACTGACGTTCCCCGCCCCCGTCCGGGACCCCATCCTGTGGCTGGGATCACTCGGCTCAATCCTGACCTTCGACGCCGGCGTTGTCGTCACCCGGCTGGCGGGCGACGACGGGTTCGCAGTCCACGGCGTTCGCGTGATCGGCGCGGCGCGGAACCCGGTGCGCCAGGGCGACACGTTGGGGCCAGGCGACAGCAACGGCACCCTGCAGCTCCAGGGAACGTTCACGGCCGTGCACTTCACCACCGCGCCGAACTTCACCGGCGGCAGCGGCGACGACGGCGTCTTCCTGCAGGCCGGCGGCACACCGGCCGGGAACTGAGGAGCGGCAACGAGTCCACCGTGCAGGTGTGCACCAATCTGTCCACGCTGGGCGAATTAAGCCCATGAGCCTCGCCAACACCGCGTTCCCGAATCGTGTCCGAGGGCACTCCGCGTTTGATACGTGTTGACCGCGTTCCCGAATCGTGTCCGAGGGCACTCCGTGTTTGATACGTGTTAACGGTGATGAAGGAAACGGCGGTGAAAACTTGCCTCTCCGACGCTGACCTGCTAATCATGGGCGTGAAGGGGCTCATTCAAGGGGTAGGCAATCGTATGAGGGGTTCGACATGAGAACTGGTTGGCTGGCGCGCATTCTTTGCTCCGCGGCCTTGGTGACTGGCGTGGCGACGGCTGGATCGGCGGTCGTGATGTCGGGCGCAGGGGCGGCCTGGGCCGGGACCGGGGGCGGCGGGGGAGAAAAACCCGCCTACAACTGCACCGGGGCTAACAAGGGCATCATCCCGCCCGGCACGTACGAATCGATGACCATTAGCGGGGTGTGCTTCACGCCCGCCGGAAACGTGAGGGTCGAGAACAACCTGACCGTAGAGCCAGGCGCCCTGCTCGACAACGGGACGCCGGGCGATCCCACCAAATCGCCCGTGGTGGCGGCCAACCTGTACGTCGGTGGGAACGTCAAGGTCGACAAGGGCGCAGTCCTGATTCTCGGCTGCTCACCCAACTCAGCGTGCGGCGGCGGCCCGTCGGCACCACCGGGTATATCATCCGCGAACATCCGGGGAAGCGTCACCGCCATCAATGCTTTGGCCGTGATTGTCCACTCCTCTTCTATCGGCGGTGACTTCACTGACATCGGCGGCGGTGGAGGCACCATGGGTGGCGTCGCAACCGGAGCGTGCTTTGCGGCTACTCCTCCCGCGCCCTGGTCCGAGGACAACGGCTCGGCCGTGGCAGGTAACCCCGTCTATACCGATGTCGAAGACGCCTCGATCGGCGGCAACTACACCATGGTGGGCGTCTCGTCGTGCTGGCTGGGGTCGCTGCGCAACCAGATCGGCGGCGACGCCACCTTCATCGGTAACCAGATGGGGGATCCCGATGCCATGGAGATCGGCAACAACCTCATCCGGGAAGACCTGACCTGCTTCAAGAACGCGCCGGCGCCTCAGTTCGGTGACGGGGCCTCCTCCGACCTGGTCGGTGGCCGGGCCACGGGTCAGTGCGGCTTCGGCGTGGTACTGCAGAACCCGGCGGCCGAAGCCATCGCCTCAAACGGCGCGACTGGGGTCGGAGTCAGCCAGCACTTCGCGGTCAGCACCCGCCACCTCAAGACCTACTTCGGCACCCATACGGCGACGCTCGTTGCTTCGCTGTCGTCGATCACATCGAAGGCAGGCAACACCCTGAACGCCCAGATCTTCAACTTCGCCCTCGCCGGCAGGGGCCTGGTCGGTACCGGCACCTTCCCGCCGGGTGGTATGCCGGGCCAATCCCCGGGCGAGGCGGTGCTGTCGACCACCTTCCCGAATGGCAGCACCACGTTCACCGCCTTTGACACCTGCGACAAGTGCAGTTTCGCGGGCCAGAACGGAATCGTGTCGCTGCGGGCCTACGGGACCACCACCAAGAAGGGGTTCACATCCGGCACCTTCCTCATCACATCCAACGGCACCATCCTCCCGACCCCGACGAGCCCGGTCCCCGGACTGGCCACCCTGGTTGGCTACGGAAGCTTCTGGGGCTCGGGAGCCACCCTGCATGTGGTCGAGAATCTCGGGTTCGGCTGACGGTCATTCCATCGACTGGCTGAGTAGTCGAGGGCGGGCTGCTCGGCCGGTCTGGCTATAACCGCCGGGCGCGACGATCTTCGGGTGTGAACGCCGGTGTCCCCGCTCCGGTTATGGAGCGGGGACACCGGCAGAAGTGCGGTATTTGCTGGTCCCGATCTTTGCGCCAGGCTGGCTTTCGGCGTAGGTGCTGTCAGTATCGCTTTCGATGACGCGGCGGGCCACAGATCCAAACAACATTTGATTCTCCTTATGTTTGAGGGGCTTTTGCCAGATCGAATCGGGTCCGTGGCACGATGGGGACTCCGCGGTGTGCGATTTAGAGAGTCAGACTGGAAGGTCGCTCACTGGGTTCCGGAAACGGGCCAGGGTCAAAATTCCTTTGTTGTTCCTCTCGCGGCTCTCTCGGTTCACTCTTTCCAGGCTGCGACAGACCCAGACGGGCCATCCGGCCCGGGATTTCTGGCAACCATCGTGAGCTGATCGGCAACCCCGAGTAGCTGCCAGGTCGGAGCGTTCCTTCGACCGGGCGGAGGGCGGTATCACAACGCAAGCGTGAACGATCTCGGTGATGAGCGGCCGGAGGTTCACATCGCGTTTGCGTCGAGCGGCGACTACTTGGTATCGGTCCCTCGTTGGGCACTCTCGAGTACGGTATGCAGCCGGCGTCTGCATATCGGGCGGCGCGGACGGCGCCACGATCACCCTGGTGGGGCCCGGGATCTGCACGGTGCAGGCCGACCAGGCCGGCAACTCCGCCTTCAGCCCGGCACGATCGGTGCAGCAGGCTTTGGTGCCGTTGTAGGCCGCATAGTGATCCCGGTTGGCAAGCGGGGGATGTCGTCTTGCAGCCGTCCTCGGACAGCGCCCTGCACATCGGCTCGACCCCGAACTTCTCCCGGTGGGTGTCGATGAAAGCGACTATTTCTGGGATTGGCGGTCCAGCTCCGCTCCGAAGAAAGACGCCGTGGCCTTGAGGATCTCATTGGCCCGGCGCAGCTCCGGATTCTCGCGCTCAAGCTCTTTCATCCGGGCCCGCTCATGGTCGTCACACCGGGGCGCCTAGCGCCATCGGTCTCCGCTCTGGGCACCCACTGCCGACGAGCCTCGTATTTCACCTTCAGCTTGCCCGCGATCGACTCGATCGCCTTGCACTGAGTCGGATACTCGTCCTGATGCTCGAACACCAGCCGCCCCGCCCGCTTCCGGAACTCCGCCCTCGTCCGCCGGATACGGCGGACGAGGGCTGCTCTCGTCTTACGTGCTCTCCGACACTGCTCCATCCTCTCAAAGGTCGGAGCGGTCACCGATCCCGGGGCGCTTCAGCACTGGCGGCTCGCCCCCGGGGACGAGTCCCAGCTCGGCCACTAGCTCCACGGCGACGAGGACCTGACCGCTGTAGCGCATCGGGTCGTCGCAGGTGCACAGGTACTCGATGGCAGCGGCAGGGATCGTCGGCGGCAAGGCGTCCGGGTTCACGCGGCCCGCTTGAACCTGAGTCAAGCGCATCGTCTCGGTCATCACCAACCCGGGCTCAATGCTGATAATGGCAATATGGTGCGGGTACCCGTCGACCGCGACCGAATTGGCCATGCGATTCAGCGCCGCCTTGGTCGCGCCGTAAGCCGGGCCAATGGGAGGAAACCCGGTGGCGGTGTCGCTTGTCGGTGCGAGAGCCTCCTGCTGGGCCGCTCCCGAGGTGACGTTGACGACGCGGCCCCCGCCGCGCTGTCGCATGGCGTCCCAGAAGCCCTGAATAAGCATCAAGGGAGCGGTCACGTTGAGATCCATGACCTTTTGCCACTGGGCGCGGGGCAGGTCGGGGACATGGGTGTAGATCGCCCGCCCAACCGTGAAGCCAGCGTTGTTGACGAGAATATCGACGCCCCCGGCCCGATCGAGCGTCGTGCCCACCAGGGTGTCGATGCCGTGCTGGTCCCCGAGGTCGGCCGGCACCAACACCGGGTCGGGACCGAGCTGCCTGACCGCGGCGGCCGTCTCCTCGATCGTTCCCGGCGTGCGCTCCCGAGGCTCGACGGTTCTCGCCGCCAGCACCAGCCGGGCACCCCGGCGGGCCAGCGCCAGGCAGACCTGTTTGCCGATCCCCCGGCTGGCACCGGTTACCACGGCCACCTTGCCGTCCAGACTCCTGTTGTTGGGCATAGCGAGACCCTGTCACACCTCCCGACCGTGACGGTAGTCCGACCCGGCCGGGGCGAACAGGGGGCGGCTGGCTATGGCACCATGCAGAGATCCGATAGCTCCGGGTGGGCTTCGCGCCCCGCACGCGTCGCGCCAGGGATCCCTTCTGCCGTGAGCGGGTCCAGCGGCAATGTGTTGGCACCCCATACCGCTGCGAAAGATCATGACAGCCGGTACCGGTGCCGGGTAAGACGCACCGACCAGCTCGGCGGCGTTGTCCACGAGTAGTACCGACCGGCGTGATCGACGCCGATGACAGGTTCGACAGCACCCTTCGTGCCGTACCGGGTGCCCAGTAACGCTGGCGCGGTGTCCTAGAAGCGCTCCGCGCAACCGGCGCCGGCACGGCAAGCGCGGAGGTGCCCATCTGGCGCTCCCGGAGTCGACCTTCCCACCGCGATTCGGGGCGGACGTTCTGCGCAGCGTGTTCCGCATGGAGCCCTTAGGTCAGCTACGTGATCGATCCGTCGTTCGGCTCGGATCCGAAGACTGCACAGCACCCGAGACGCTGGCGGAGAAGCTCAGATGGCAGTCGCACCGTGGGCTACCCAGAACTCATTGAGTCTTCTTTGGCACTTAACCACCCAGACGAACCACCCCACGATCGGGAGGAAGATCCAGAATCCTGTTGCCGCGCTCACGGGTCTTGCCTGTGCTTCGCGGAAGTAGAGATTCCCGATTTCGGCTGGCAACAGAAAGATGTTGACGATGCTAATAAAGATCGCCAAAAGGAGCCCAAGGACGCCACCGATGCCCTGGCCCGAGTAGTCGTTCATCTCCTGGAAACTGGCGTACTGCCAGTACAGACCATATATGCCAAGGGTGACGATTGTCAGGACTGCAACCGCCCAGGGGCGCCTCGGCTTACCCAGTACTGCGGTCGGTTGCACTGTTCGAAACTGCTGGACCATATCCCCGGGGGTCGATTGTCCGGGTGATGGAGGCAGCGGGGCTTCCTGCGGTGGATACCACTTGCCGTCAGTTGCAAGCCACCAGCCCTCACCCTGCGATACGTCGCTCATTGAGAGGCCTCCCCTTCTAACCCCAGGTTGTAACGCCCGACCTTCTTCTTGCTTAACGCTCCATCGATCCTACTTGAAGCAGCGCGTGTAGCCACCCCCGCGGTGCTGACCCCGACGCCGCAGCAATCAAGCACCGGCTCCAACCCCTGACACCACGCGTCGTAGGGTCGAGCAGAAGCAACGGGACAGGCCGTCGTCGGTAGCGTCGATCCGTTCCGGCGCTGCCGATGCCGATCACGGCCGGGTAGGTCCCGCGACCGCACATCGGTGAGGCCCCGGGTCCGTATGGTTCAGAGTTCTCCTCGTTGCCCTGGTCGGTCGAAGCTCTTGGTCAGCGAGAGGTTCGAGAACGTCACCGCTCCCCGGTATTTCTCATATCGCTCCTCAACAACGTAGCCCAGATGCTGGAATACTGGGGCCGCCAACACAGACACGTCGGCCCAGAGTTGGTCGATGCCTCGAGGTCGGGCTTCGTCTTCAACGGCCTCGATAGCAAGACGGGCAACGCCGCGGCCCCGCGAAGTCTGGATCGACATAATAGGAGATCCAGTTCGGCACGCCCGGCCGCTGTGACGATGAGGTTGGCGAATCCCCCCACACGGCCCTTCGTCTCGACCACGGACACCGTGGAGTTGGCGATAACGGAGCTCAAGTCGGACTTCAAGCCGACCCGGAACCGCGATCACCGAATATCCAGTCGGGCACCGGCCCTCGACGAGGACGCCCCCCGACCGAGGAGCGCCGATTCGGCACCGTTCCGCGCTATTTGTCCGAATCGGGCAAATGTTTGGGGTCGCCGCCGCCATAAAGGCGCCCGGGTCCCGGCGGTGGTGGACGGTCCCGGTTCTTGGGCCCACTGAACGTTTGGGCACCGTCTGTCCGTAGCTTATGGGCGCACTCCCGGCGGGTGGCCACCCTGCGGTAACCGCCGATCCGGCGCGGTCGCCCCTCAAGGTTGCTTGCGCCCTCGGGCAGACAGGTGGGGCAGTGTGCGGGCCTCGCACCTGCGCCCCTCTTCCACTGTTCACCAGGGGAGAGATCCCCTGGACGGTGAACGCCTAGCTGGAGCGCCGGCTCTTGCGGTGTTGGGATGTCGGGCTGGTCGATGTGAGCCACCTTGATCCTGTAAGCACAAGGAACCCGACCAGGATGGCTAGGACGCCACCTGCGAATGGGAAGAACGGACCGCTGCCCGTGACGGGGAGGGTTGCGGAAGCTGTGGTCGCGGAAGCTGACGCCGCCAGGGCCGCGGTCGTGGCCGTCGTGGTCGTATTGAGCGGCTCAATAGTCGTAGACGTCGTAGTCGTCGGCTCGGTCGTGCTCGTGGTCGTCGTCGTCGGCTCGGTCGTTGTCGTGGGGGGCACCGTCGTTGTCGTCGTGGTTGTCGGCGGGACCGTCGTCGCAGCCGTCACAATGGTCGTGGTCGTGGGGGCGTCGTTGGTGATCGTGACCGTGACTGTCGTGGTGGCTGATGTGATGGGGAAGATGACGGGTGTCGTTGAGGTGGGTGGACTGCCGTCTACCGAGTACGTAACCGTCCAACCCGTGGGGACGGGGGCCTCCTCAAGAGCGCAAGCGAAGTTGACCAAAGGGTGCAGGATCGGCGTTCCCACGCCGCCGCTGGCAGGAAGGGTGACCGTGGCGTTGGTGACCCCGTCGTTGCAGACCACCTGAGCGGTAAAGCTGCCAGGCAGCGTTACCCCATCGGGATTGTTGACCACCTTCTCCAGTTGGAGAGTCCCCACAGCCACCGTATCGCTGGAGTAGTCGTTGGTTATACCGACCTCTACCCCGGAGGTGCCGGTTATGGTGACCCCTGTGGTGTCAACGCCAGTCGGGTTGTAGCTCACCACCGACCCGGTCGGGGGGTTCTGCTCCACCACGGTGCACACCGTGCCGAGGGGCAGGCCGGTAAGGGCCGGAGTGGGTGCGCCCCGACCGCCACCCAAACCGAACGTGACTGTGACCGAGTCTCCGTTGTCACAACTGACCAAGGCGCTGTAGCTCGTGGGCGGCGGCGATACGAGCCGGCCGCCAGGAGGACCGATCACTGTCTTGGACACCGAGATGGACCCCGTCGGTGGTGGAGGGGTCGACAGGTGGTAGCACACGAACCAATGGCTGATGCCGGGAATGTTCCCTCCGCCGTTGAACGGGGAGATGTAGTGCTGCGGAGCAAGCAGCACCGGGGGCAGGAAGGTGGCATTGGAATACAGGTTGTAGGCAGGACCTCCCTTGACGATCACCGCGTCTACCACCACGTTGGCATTGAGGAGGGTCACGTTTACCTCCTCGCCCTCCGGAGCATGAGGCACCACGACGCCAGACACATTCGGGTCCGAGGCGTCGGTGTCGCTCGGCGAACCCATCTGGACCGAATCGGGAAACGCTGCCCCAGAGCAGGTCGTCACATTGCCATCTACAAACGTGGCCCTCGAATCAGAGGGGGCCGCCAATGGGGCGGTAACCGTCTGGGCCCTGGCAGCCTCCGAAAACAGCAGCGACACCGCCCCCAAGACGATCAGAGCGACCGCCAAGACACGAGCGGCGACCAAGCGGGACCCGCCCGACGCGAAGTGCGCACCCTGCCCTAGCGCCATGTGACCTCGTCTCGAGTTGACCACCCGTCAAGGACGCGTTCGCCGGTGGCGCCGGAGCCATTCGCCGGGGTCGACAACACGGAACCTAACGACACGAAGGACTTAGTATGTACCGATTGCGTCGGCCGCGCAATCGCCGAGGCAGTCTCGTCGATCGAAGCCACAACAATCCTTCACGCCCTCCGACCGAACCGTCCAGCGATGTGGCGGCCTCGCCCCCAATCGGAATTACGAGAGGCTGAGCGTGTGAAGCGGCCTGGCCACGCTCCGTGGCGGCCGCGTCAGCGCCCGTAGCCGACGTTCGGCACTCCCGACGGTCAAGCAAACCCACTTGGTACTCGCGGTTAACAATCACCTTGCCGAGTGCCGGATCGCTCGAAGTCCCAGTGGATCAACTCGATGTGGCCTGCGGGGTCTTCGAATCCCCTTTCGGCAGCCCTAAGGTTCATCTCCCTTCACTCGCTGAGCGTCAGCCGTGGCCATTACACCCTGATCTGCACCGGTGACACCTTCCAGCCGCCGACCGCCGGACGGATACTGAGTCGGCGATCCCGCGCTGGGTGGAGCGGCCACCGGGTGCCTTCCGGGGGGCGCAGAACGTCGGGCGGCTTGGCCGGGATCGGGTCTGGCGTCGGGAATCCCAATGGTGGGGCTCGGGCCCCTCGAGTCCGAATGACTCGGGAGGTTACCCATGCAATATGCACCGTCCACGTCGATGCTCATCTACGACCCCATCTTTACTGATGGAGAACGAATGGCCTTGGCCGGGTTCCTGGCCGGCTACCGAGGGTCCACCCGCGACGCCTACGCCCTCGACCTGCGACAGTTCGTCGCCTGGTGCGCCGACCACCAGCTCGAGCTGTTCGGGGTGCGCCGCGCCGATATTGAGCGCTACGCCCGAACCCTCGAAGAGCGGGGTCGAGGCCGGGCCACGGTGGCCCGCCGGCTGTGCACGGTGGCCGGGTTCTACCGCTACGCCTGGGAAGAAGGGCTGCTGGCTCTGTCCCCGGCCGTGCACGTGCGCCGGCCGCGCCTGGACTACGAGTCCCATTCCATCGGCGAGGGCAGCGAAGGACCCACTTTCGCCGGTTGCGACGGCCGCCGTCTCGACCGCCACGGGGCGGCCCGAGTCGTCCGCCGCGTCGCTCGGCGGGCCGGGATCAAAAGCCGATCGGACCACACACCTTGCGCCACGCCCTCATAACCGCCGCCCTCGACGCCGGCGTACCTTCACGGGACGTCCAAGAGGCCGCCTCGGGTGCCGATCCCCGAACCACCATGAGATCCGACCGGGCCAGAGTCTCCTCGACCGCTACGCCACCTACATAACCTCCACGTTCATCGCCGGCGCCAGCCGGAAGGCACCCCACCGGCGGGCACTCTGGGCGCCCCCAAAACGAGACGGCGCCCACCGATAGGCGGCAGTATCGAGGGGGATGCCAACGGTGATGTAACCGCGGAACGTTCTGAGGTACTCCGGTGCGCTTCAGGTCTACTCGAAGTCGGACGCTCGAACCGTGCCGGTCGCGGCGGTCAGATGGCACCCTCGAGGCCTCGCAGGTAGGTCCCGAGCAGGCGACGGCAGGTGGCGTCCCAGTCCGGGTCGGTGGGTCGGGGCTGAGCGAGCATTGCGCCGAAAACGATGATGTCGTGCGGTGCGATGCCCGGGCGCACCGTGGCGTCTTTGACGCCGCGGTCGATGATCCGTCGCACGATTTGGTGAATCTCGTTTCGCACGGTCTTGGTCGCCGGCGAGGTGGGAGGTGGTCCGCCGTGCAGTGGCAGGACCAGTTCGTTCCGTTGGCTGATGGCCGCGTCGATGAACAGGCGGAGGCATTCGGTCGCGGTAGCGCCGTGGCGTTCGGCGGCGCGGGCGTTGGCGAGAACCTGCTCGAAGGAACGATGGGTCAGGTGGCTGAGCAGATCATCACGGGTCGGGAAGTGCCGGTACAGAGTGCCGATGCCGACCCCAGCGTCGGCCGCGATGGTCCCCATGGGGACGTGGAGGCCTTCGCGATGGACCGCCGCCGTCGCGGCCCGGATCAGTTCCTGCTGGTTGCGGAACGCGTCGCGGCGGAGCTGTCGCGGGGAAACGAAAGGGGTGGTGGTTATGCGGGCCATCGTCTCCTTGATCCGTGTCCGGCTTCGGTGCGTCGGCGGACACGCTACGCTAGCAAGCGGACGAAATCCTCCGATTGTGGGGTGTGGAAAAGAGACACCATGACCGACGATCCGACGCCCGCGCCGCCAACGATCCCACCTGACGATCCGGCCCGCCAGCTCACCGTCGCCCGGCCCGACGAGGACCAGAGCCTGCCGCACCTAGGTCTGGTGGGCGACACCTACACCATCCTTGTCGGCGGCAGCGACTCCAACGGTAGGTACACGCTAATCGACATGCATGTCCCCCCAGGTGGCGGTCCACCGCCGCACCGCCACGACTTCGAGGAGATGTTCACCGTCCTCGGCGGCGAAGTCGAGGTGACCTTCCGCGGCGAGAGCATCACGGCCCGAGTGGGGGAGACGATCAACGTGCCGGCCAACGCCCCCCACGGGTTCCGCAACGCCGGCCAGGCACCCTCGCGGCTGCTGTGTCTGTGTGCCCCCGCCGGCCAGGACGAGTTCTTCACCCTCGTCGGGCAACCCGTGGCGACCCGCACCTCGTCGCCGCCGCCGCTCGACCCGACAGCCCAGGCCGCCTTCATCGCCACGGTGCAATCGCTGGCCCCGCGATACCGCACCGAGCTGCTGCCACCGCCGGAGACCAACACTTGAGCTTCGAACTCGACCCCGAGGTCACCGCTGCCCTCGCAGCCATCGCCGAGCGGACCGGGCCGCTGCCTTCCCCGCCGCCGGTAGGTGACATCAAGAGCCGGCGTAGCACCCTCAACGCCATGCTGGCCTGGGCCAACAACACGGCTCAACCGATCGCCGACGAGGTCGAGACCACCGACCACGAGGTCACCGTCGCCGACGGCACCACGCTCCTGGCGCGCTGGTATCGCTCGCCCTCTAGCGACAGTCGCGCCGCGGTGGTGTACCTCCATGGCGGCGGCATGATCCTCGGCTCGGTGCCGATCTTCGACGGTCCGGTTTCGCGCTACGTCGCGCACACCGGCGTCCCGATGCTTTCGGTCGACTACCGGCTGGGGCCCGAGCACCCGTACCCGACCCCGCTCGAAGACGCCTATGCCGGGCTGGTCTGGCTGGCCGCCCACGCCGCCGACCTCGGCGTCGACACGGACCGCATCGCGGTCATGGGTGACAGCGCCGGCGGTGGCCTGGCGGCCGCCGTGGCCATCCTCAGCCGCGATCGCGGCGCCCCGCCTCTGGCACGCCAGATCCTGCTGTACCCGATGCTCGACGACCGAACGACCACGCCCGACCCCGAGATTGTCCCGTTCGCCGGCTGGACCTACGACGACAACATCACCGGCTGGAACGCCCTGCTCGGTGAGCGGGTTGACGACACACCGATCGACCCGACAGCCGCCCCCTCCCGACTCACCGACGCCACCGGACTCCCACCGGCCTACGTCGAGGTCGGCCAGCTCGACATCTTCCGCGACGAGGACATCACCTACGCGCTCACCCTCAGCCACGCCGGGGTACCCGTCGAACTGCACATGCACCCCGGCGTCCCCCATGAGTACGACGCCGTCGCGTTCGATGCCGCAGTCTCACGACGCGCCCTGGCCGACCGCCACCGCGTGCTGAAAAGCATATGAGACACAAAGAGGGCGTCTTTAGCGCGCCAGCAGCGGCATGTCCTGATGGACGCGTCGGCCAACGCATCCGCATTTCGGGTCGGACCGGGCGTAGGCTGCAGCCGGCCCGAAGGGAGGAGAGCTATGCCAGCCGCCAGAATGACGAGCGCGACGCCAAAGGTGACATTGACTTTCGATAACGGGCCGACTCCTGGTGTCACCGAAGAGGTATTAGACATGCTGGCCGGGCGGGGGCTGCGGGCCACCTTCTTCGTGGTGGGGACGCGCCTGCGCCACACCGGGAGGCCGGGAGCTGGCGAGGCGAGCGGCCGCATCGGGGGACACTGGGTCGGGCACCACACCACCACCCACACGGTCCTGCTCGGTGGCGCCGGCGACGCCGCCGGCTGCGGTGCAGGCGGAGATCGCCGATCTCGCCCCCGAGATGGAGGAATTCGACCGGCGCCACCAAGCTGTTCCGTCCCTACGCCGACGGGCGGGGTGCTTGATCGCCGGGTTTTCAGCGAGGCGGCGGTGCGATACCTACAGGAGCACGGCTACACGTGCGTGCTGTGGAACAGCGTTCCCCACGACTGGGACGATCCGGGGGGATGGGTGGACCGGGCTCTGGCCGACGTGTTCGGACAGCCGTGGACCGTACGTGGTTCTTCACGACATAGCCTCGGGCGCTATGGCGCAGCTTGCCCCGACTTCCTGGACGAACTGGCCATCCGGGGAGCGGCCGTTGTGCAGGATTTCCCCGAGTCGTGCCTGCCGATCGTGGCCGGCGAAGTCAAGCAACCACTGTCACAGCTCATCATGGAGGCCACCACGTGACTCAGACCTTCCTCCGGACCGATCCGTCTGCACCATCACGCCTTCGTCACCGACGATCAGGAGGCCACCCGACGCTTCTACGAGGACGTCATCGGAATGCCGCTCGTGGCCACGTGGACCGAATCGGACGTCCTGTTCGGCGCCGAGCGGACGTACTGCCACACCTTCTTCGCGCTGGCGGACGGCAGCGCCCTGGCGTTCTTCCAGTTCGCCGACCCAGACGACCAGAAGTTGTTCAAGACCGATATCAACTTCACGCCCGTTTCGCCACATCGCCCTCGCCGTCGACCAGGCGACCCAGGACGGCATCAAGAAACGGATCGATGAGGCCGGCTACCACGAACCCGACACGTTCGTCCTCGACCACGGCTATTGCGTGTCGCTCTACATCACCGACCCGAACGGCCTCCTCCTGGAGTTCACCGTCGATCACCCCGACGCCGAACAGATCAACGAGGAGCGTCGTCGCACCGCGAAGGAGGACCTGGCCCGATGGTTGGGCGGTGACCACACCAGCAACAATGCCTACCGCTGACCAACCTGATCCCTGCCCGACCCCTCCTTGCGTGCTTTCCCAGGCGGGGAATCGGACGCAACGGCCCGATGGAGAGGGCCTCCGGGGGATTCAGGTGGTTGATCTAGCCAACTGCTGACGCGAGGAGCCCTTCAGCGTTCTCCTCAAGCCTTCTCCGGCCGGGCGAGGAGGACAGCTCCCAGGGTGACTGCGGCGAACGCGAGGACGCGGATGGCGCCGAGCGCGCCGCTGGGCACCTGTTCGTGGAGGACAATAGTGCCAGCAGCGATGGGGACGGCGTTGGTCAGAAGCGTCGCGACCCCCGCGACGGTGAGGGCGCCGCCCGCCTGGTAACCAACCTGGAGCAAACCAGTCCCGATGGCGTAGCCCAGGATGAGCGTGAGTAGGAAACCCACCCGCATGCCGCCCTGGGTGACCAGCTTCGTCGAGATGTCTCCGATCGAGAAGAAGAGCCCCCCGGCGACGCCATCCGCGACTGCGACCGTCCCGAGCCTGCGGCCGAGAGCCAAAACGACCAGCGCAACGGCCGCAGAGACACCGAACCAGAGCAGAATCGCGCCGCTTGAACCGCGGCCCCCGTTGCCGCTGCCGCCCGCCAGCGACACCCCGAGGAGGAGCAGGCCGAGCACGGAGACGAGCACCCCGGCGAGCCTGCGCGGCGTGAGGTGACGGTGGGCAAGGCGCCGCCGAGACGAAGGCGAGAATGCCGATGCCGCCCGCTTCGATGCTCTGGACAAGCGCGAGCGATGCCAGCGCGGTGCAGCCCCGTACAAGAGAAAGCCGGACGTCTCCATCACAAAACCGCGTAGCCAGGTGGGGTCCTCGAGGAGGAGTTGGGCCGAATGCAGCGGGCGGCGCATCGACAGCACAGGCAGGGCGGCCGCAGCATCGTGCTCGCGGAGGTACGCCAGGTTCGTTAGCACTGTCGACACCAACGTGAGCAGCAGACCGAGAACGACCGTTAGTCCCATGATGTCTTCTCGTCGCCCGCCCCACGAGAGCAGGCCCCTACCCAACCCCCCTCTGTCACTCCACCGATTCTCTCAGTCGGGTGACCCCCCCCCAGGCGCCAGGTGAGCACTCGGTGGAGTGCGGGGCTTCCGATCGGCGCTTTCCCGCCCCCCGCGGAGGCACGGGCTCCAGCTTTGCCATTCGGGGCGGCCTGTTCTGCCGGCAGTAGTAAGCATAGCTAAGTGATATAGCCGCCGCTTCGATCGCTGAGAAGCGCCAGTAGCGCTAGTTAGTGTGATGGGGGCAAGAGGAATTACTGGACCTCGAGATCGGCGAACACGCCAGGCCCACCGAGGTGCTCACGTCAAACTACGCCTTTGCACAACGCGGTTACCCACCAGAAGCTCTGCACCGCCTTTGCTTGCTGGACTGCAAGTAACCCGGGCCTGTGCTATCGCCGTCTAACGACCGGGAGTGGGCGTTGGGCCACACTCTGGCCCCCGAGGTTCACTTGGACGCGCTCGAGGTGTCAAGGCTCAGCTGAGGTTTGACGCTCGAGGTGAGCGTGAGGTGATGCTCGGCGTGTTTCGGTCGCTACTGGCGAGCGGGGTTTTGGCGGAGATTCGGGCAGATCGGTGGGTCATGTGGGCTGGTGGATGTCGCTTCGATGGGGAAGGGATGGGGGGGACTGGCGACGAGTCCGGTCTCATGGGCGAGGACGACGGCTTGGACCCGGTCACGGAGATCGAGTTTTCGCAGTATCCGGGTCACGTGGGTTCTGACGGTGGCCTCGCCGATGATGAGCCGGGTGGCGATCTCCGCATTGGAGAGGCCTTTGGCCATGAGCTTCAAGACGTCAACCTCCCGTGCGGTCAGGTCGTCAAACCCGGAGGGAGCGGACCTGGGGGCGGTACGGGCGAACTCCTCGATGAGTCGACGGGTGACGCTGGGAGCAAGCAGTGCCTCTCCGGCGGCGACCGTCCGCACGCCGGCTACCAGCTGGTCGGCCGGGGCGTCTTTTAGCACGAAGCCGCTGGCCCCGGCGCGCAGGGCGGCGAAGACGTACTCGTCGAGGTCGAAAGTGGTCAGGATCAGCACACGGCAACCTGGCTCGCCTGGGTCCGCCACGATCCGCCGGGTGGCTTCGATCCCGTCGAGGTCGGGCATGCGGATGTCCATGAGCACCACGTCAGGGTGAAGCTCTCTGACGATGGCGACCGCCTCATGTCCGTTGGTGGCCTCGCCGACTACCTTCAGGTCGGGCTCACTCCCAAGGATCAGGCGAAAACCGGTTCGCACTAGTCGTTCGTCGTCGGCGATCACGACCCGGATGGTCACGCCAGTGCCCCCTCAAGATCTCGGGGCAGGCCGACGATCAGTTGCTGGCCCATGCCAGCGAGGTCTTGGCTGCTGATCGAGCCGGCGCACAGCGCCACCCGTTCGCGCATCGCCGGGGTCGGCCACCCGGATGCGTTGAAGCCGCCAGTCGTGGTGAGTTTGAGTTCGACCTCGGCCTCGCCGAAGGTGATCATCACCTGGAGGTCACCATGTCCGTGGTTGAGTGCCTCTTCCACCAGGCGGTAGAGCGCAAGGTCGACGCTCGACGGGAGCGGGCCGGGCTCACCCTCGATGCGCAGGCCATGGGCACTGCCAGCGGTCTCGGTGCGTTCGAGGAGGGCGTGGATCTGGCCCACGTCCGGGCTGGGGTGCCAGCGTCGCCGCCTCTTCGGTGGCCCGCAGCACCCCGAGCAGCCTGCGCATCTCTTCCATGACCGCCCGGCCTGAGGACTCGATGGCCTCCATGGCCTCCTCTGCCAGTTGAGCGCGGCCGTGAAGCATCGTCTGGGCTGCGGCTGCTTCGACCACCATGGTGGCGACCCGCTCGGCTACCGCCTCGTGCAGAGCGCGGGCGATGCGTGTCTGCTCGTCCGCGACGGCGAGACGCCGGCGGACCTGGCCTTCGCCCGAAAGCCGGGCGAGCTTCGATCCGAGCTCGCGGGCAAGGATGTTTTGGCCGCTCATCAAGCGACCGACCACCCACGAGCCGATGCATACGCCGATGCCGAGCAGCGCGCCGCCGATCCCCCCGCCCCTCGGGAGGAGCAATGCCAGGATCGCGACTCCCGGCAGACAGATCGCCAGGCCCCAGCGGGCTCGGCCCGGTTGCTCGTAGGCGGCGACGCTGTAGGCGGGCACCAAGGCGGCATACACCGGAAACACGTTGGTGTTCGCTTTCCCCAGCGGGCCGGCGAGCACGAGGGTCATCGCCATCACCACCGCCGCGTAGGCGATCGGTGCCCGACGGCGCCCGGCCAGCGGCCAGGTCAGGGCCATGACCACCACCACCGCGGGCCAGGTGAGTTCGTGCCCTCTGGCGGCTAAGGCCACGTCGGTCGTGACCGCCGCAAACAGCCCGGCTGCCACGAGAGCGTCGGTCCAAAAACCCCACCTGGGCCAGACAGAAACGCTGGCGGCGGTCATACCAAAGCCGCATCGTGGATGGGCAGCCAGGCGTGGACCCGAAAACCCCCGGCACCGTCGCGGCCGGCTTCGAGACGACCGCCGTGGAGCGCGAGTCGCTCTTGCATCCCAGTGAGCCCGAACCCACCCCCGCTCTTCGCCGGTGCCGGCCCCTGGACGTGCCGGCTGTCGACGATCTCGACGTCGAGCTCTCGCTCGCTGTAAGTAATGGTGACCGAGGCTTTGACCGGGCCGGCGTGCTTGAGGGTGTTGGTAAGCGCTTCCTGGACCACCCGCAACGCCACGCTGTCGAGCTCGGGCGGAAGCGCGTGCCGCTGACCGCGGATCTCTATCACGACGTCCAAGCCGGATGCCCGCGCTCGATCGACCAGGGCGTCGATGTCGCTCAGGCCGGGATGCGCGCCACTGCTGGAGGGCGGGTCCCCCTCACGGTGTAGCAGCCCGATCACCCGTCGCATCTCGATCAGCGCCTCGCGTCCACCTTGCTCGACGTGGCGGAGCGACTCGGAGGCCAGGTTCGGGTCTGCGCTGGCCACCCGGCGGGCGGCGGCGGTGTGGATCACCATCACGGTCACCCGGTGGGCCACGATGTCATGCAGCTCGCGGGCGATCCGAAGGCGCTCCTCGGCTGCTGCTTGGGCCGCGATCGCCTCGTGCTCGTCCCGGAGCTGCCGTGTTACCCCGTCGAGGCTGGCCACCAGGCGGGCGCGCCGGGCCAGAGCGTTGCCGATACTGCTCGGCGCACCGACGAACAGCGCCCAGCCGCTCGCCGCGTCGAGCAGAGACAGCTTGCCTCTGGTGAAGACCGCCACGGCCACCGAGGCGGCGACCACGCCCGCCGCCACCCAAAGGTCGCCCCGGCTAGCCGCGGCCCGCTGGCCGAGGCTGAAGAAGACCAGCGCAACCGCCGCCAGCACTAGCGGGTTCGGGCCGGCGGCGGCCCACCCGAACGCCGCGAAACCCCCGACAGCTGCCACCGCGGCGGCGATCGGTGCCCGCCGGCGCCAGGCGACGCTGGCCGTGACGACCAGGCCGGATACGAACATCGCCGGTGTGTGGTGGGCTCCCAGGGCGATCTGGGCGCAGGCGCCGGCGCCCAGGCCAACAGCAACCAGGCCGTCGACCACGTGCGCCTCGACGCTTCGCACCCTGGTCAACACGCCCCTGGAGGACACACCGAAATGCTACGGGTAGCCCCCCGCTTCGTCCATCAGCCTGGAAGACGATCGGCCATCCGCGTCAGCGCTGACCTGGGTCCGCCACCGCGCTGACGTCCGCATCCCTCGGACCAGAAAGAGGGCGGACCCAGGATCGACCAGCCGCGCTGACGACAACGCCCTGGTCCCAATGGGATCGTTAGCCCGAGGAGCCATCGAACCAGGAGGCCGTAACGCGTGGACAGCGACCACACCCGGAGCTACCCAGGAAGCGCGGCTGGCGGCCTGGGCCTTCATCGCCTCCGCCGGAGGTGAAACACAAACGACCGGGACCTGCGGGTCCGCCAGTGAAACACCCAGCAGAACCGGAGAGTACGAGAGAACATGATCGAAGCACGCGGCCTCACCAAGAGATATGGCGGCACGCTCGCCGTCGACAACCTGTCGTTCACCGTCGAGCCGGGGAAGATCACCGTCTTCCTCGGCCCGAACGGGGCAGGCAAGACCTCCACGATGCGGCTTATCTTGGGGCTGGACCGGCCGACGGCCGGCCAGGTCACCATCAACGGCAAGCCGTACGGCCGGCTGGCCGGCCCGATGGGCCAAATCGGCGCGCTGCTGGATGTGAAGGCAATGCACGGGGGCCGGAGCGGGTACAACCACCTGCTCTGCCTGGCCCAGACCAACAACCTGCCGTCCAGGCGGGTGGATGAGGTGCTCGCCCTGGTCGGGCTGGCCGAGGCCGCCAGGAAGCCGACCAAGGGCTTCTCGCTGGGCATGGGGCAGCGGCTGGGTATCGCCGCTGCGCTGCTGGGCAACCCGCGGATCTTGATGTTCGACGAGCCGACCAACGGGCTGGACCCGGAGGGCATCTTGTGGATCCGCAACCTGATGAGAGCGCTGGCTGCCGAGGGCCGGACGGTGATCGTGTCCAGCCACCTGATGTCGGAGATGGAACACATTGCCGACCACGTGCTGGTGATCGGCAGGGGCAGGCTCATCGCCGACTGCACGGTCGATGAGTTCATCGCCGCGGGCTCGCAGCGCGGCGTCCGGGTGCGCACGCCGCAGCCGGAGGAGCTGACCAGGCTGGTCGCGACGGACGGCGGCACGGTCAGAGACGACGCCGAGGGCGTGGTCGTGGTGTCCGGTCTGGAGACCGCCAGGATCTGGGATCTGGCCTTCGAGAACGCGGTCCGGCTGGATGAGCTCGCGCCGGTGCACGCGTCGCTGGAACAAGCGTTCATGGAGCTGACCGCCACCAGCGTGGAGTTCGGCGCGGACGCGCCGGATCAGCGAGTACCGACGGAAAGGATTTCCTGACATGACTGCTATAGAGATCACAGGGGGAGAGATCGCAGCGCCGAGCGTGGACTCGCTGCCTTCACCGGTGAGCAAGGTGACCTTCGGCGGCGCGCTGCGGTCGGAGCTCACCAAGATCCGCTCGCTGCGGTCCACCCGCTGGACGCTGCTAGCCATGATCGTGCTGACGGTCGTCCTTGGCGCGGTCGCCACCTATGGACAGACCAAGGCTCAGCGCGCACCGTACTTCGACCCGACCGCCTGGAGCCTGGGCGGCGTGTGGCTGACCGAGCTGCTGATCGGGGTGGTTGGCACGCTGGTCATCACCTCGGAATACTCCACCGGGACGATCCGCACCTCCCTGACCGCCTTGCCGCAGCGGGGCCTGCTGATGGCCGCGAAAGTCGTTGTACTCGCGGCGGTGGCGTTCGTCACCGGCCTCATCGCCAGCCTCGCGGCCTTCTTCGTTGGCCAGGCGATCATGTCGTCGCACCACATCAGCACGACGATCGGCCATCTCGACGTGGTGCGGGCCATCATCGGCGGGGCGCTATACCTGACCGTCGGCGGGCTGCTGGCCCTCGGCATCGGGCTGCTGATCCGGCACACCGCCGGCGCGGTCAGCGCCATGGCCGCGGTGCTGTTCCTGGTGCCGATGGCGGGAAACCTGCTGCCGCACAGCCTCCAGGACCACGTCGACAAGTGGCTGCCCACCGCCGCCGGGGCACAGATCTGGACAGTGAACCACGCGCCGCGCCTGAACTCGGCGTCGCCGATCGGCGCCAGCGGACCGATGTTCTCCCCATGGACCGGCTTCGCGCTGTTCTGCGGGTATGCCGCCATCGCCCTCGCCGCCGGGCTGATCTTGTTCCGCAGACGGGACGCGTAACCGCCGCGGCGGAGGCCGTGACCCTCGTGGGCCCGCTTAGAAATCGCAGACCCAGCCAGCCCGAAGAAAGAAGTACACCATGGACGCCCGCCTCCTGACCGGCCAGGCGAAAGTCTGGTGATGGCTCGCATGGCGGTGGCCGCTCCACCAGCGCGGGATCGCCGACTCGGATCGGGTCAAGTCAGGGCGGAACGGAGGATCTGGCCGCGATTATGCACCGCGCCCATCGTGGTTCGAACAGGTCCGGGAAAAGGGCTGGCTAGATACTTCCGGCGCCAGGCAGCTTCAGTCGGGCTGCCAGCTCGGGCTGGAAGCGCACCATGTCCTTGTTGAAGTCGGAGACGAACGGCCAGTCCTCACCGTCCTCCGGGGCCTGCCGAAAGCGGGTCCAGCCGTCGGAGTCGTCGCCCCCGGAGCGGGAGACGGCCAGCGCCGAGTAGGCCTGGCGCTTGTAGGTGATATTCTCCGGCTGCAGTTCGTGGGCGGCGTTGAAATGGGTGATGGCCCGCTCGGAGAACCCCTCCTGGTCGCCACAGGTGCTGGGCGAGCTCGAAATGGGCGGCCGCCTCGGATATCGCTGGGGTGCGAGCCGGTGACCGGAGAATGACCTCGCCCGCCGACAGCGCGTAGCGGCTGTCGGCGCCCTTGTCCACCCAGTCCTTTACCATCGCCACGTAGTGCTCCCGCTCCTCCATTCGCCCGACGAGCTGCACCATGTGCAGGGCCGCCTCGCCGACCGGCATGGGGCTGGCGGGCTCGGGAGGTCGGACGACCGTGCCGGTCTCGTCGATCCACATGACCTGCGGAATGTTGGTCACGCCGAAGCGGGCGTCCATGTAATGGCTGTCGTCGATGAGCGACGGGTGGGTGGAGGCTGCCGCCTCCACGAAGGGCCGGGCCACATCTGGCCCGGCCATTTCCAAGCAGACGTCGACGACCTCAAAGCTCTGGGGGCGCAGTTGCTCTCTCAGTGCCTGCCACCCGGGCAGGTCCCAGCGACAGCCTCAGTACGGTGCCCAAGAGACGACCAGGACCTTCTGGCCCCGCAGCGAGGTGATGCGGAACTCGTTACCGTCCAGGTCGGGCAGGCGGAGGTCCGAGGCGTCGGCGGTCGCCAGCGCCCGGCCTCCCAGCGTCTCCGGCCCGACTGCCCACAGGCCCGGCTCGGACACGACAGCCATGCCCAGACACTCCGACGTCGCCAGCACGTCGAAGGGTCTCTCGGGGAGGGCCACGCACACCTCGGCCTTGCAAGCCCCCTCGGGCTTGATCTCCCAGCCGGTCTCCTGTTGGAACTCCTCCGCTCCGATGTCAAGCCGATCGATGATCACCACCGCAGCCTAGCCATCGCCCGAGATCATGAGCGTTCTGACGCGGCGTCGACCAAGCCGAGGACAGCAGGCTGGGGCGCGATATCGCCGACTCGGAGCTTGCTCCCCGGATGCTCAGATAACGAGATGCGGTCACGTTCTGGCGTGGCGCAAGGACCTCCGTCAGGCCTGCGGCCGTCTCTAACGGAAGGGGCGAGCCTGGCAGTCCATCTGCTCCTCGTCGCTGGCGGTGGCGACACCGTCGCGTCGCGCCTATGGTCCGCAGATGGCCGAACAGCTGCGGTTAACCGCGACGGCCATGGCCTCAGATGGCCTGGCGGTGTCGCGCCACCCGTCGGGGCAAGTGGTGTTCCTGGAAGGCGCCCTCCCGGGCGAGGAGGTGGTCGCCGTGGTCGTGGATGAACGCCGGCACTACCTGACCGCCCGGGTGACCCGGGTGGTGACGCCGTCGGCGGCACGCCTCGAACCTCGTTGTGGGCACGTCCCGGAGGGCTGCGGAGGCTGCCAGTGGCAGCACGTCGGCATCGCCGCCCAGGTGGAGTTCAAGCGGCAGATCCTGATCGACGCCATCAGGCGGATCGGTCGGATCGAATGCCCTGAGCTTTCGGAAACGGTCGGGTTGGAGCCCTGGGACTTCCGCACGTCGCTTCGGGCCACCGTCGTGGACGGTCGGGCCGCTCTGCGTCGCGCTCGTTCGAACGAAGGCATACCCGTGCCGGGCTGCCTGGTGGTGCATCCGCTGCTGGCCGAGTTGCTGGACGGACGTCGGTACCCAGGAGCGGGAGAGGTTCTTCTCCGGTGTGGGGCCCGTACCGGGGAGCGGCTGGTGTCGGTCCGGCCCCGCCGCATTGTCGCCGACGTCCCAGGCGATGTCAGGTCGGACTGGGTGCACGAGCTGGCAGCTGGGCGAACGTGGCGGGTGTCGGCCGGTTCATTCTTCCAGTCCCGACCTGATGGAGTCGACGCCTTGGCCGACCTGGTGGTCGCCGCGGCGAGTGACGTCGAACCTACCGTTGCGGTCGATCTGTACAGCGGGGTCGGGGTCTTCGCCGGGGTGTTGGCCGCTCGCGGCTGGTCGGTGACCGCGGTGGAAGGTTCGGCTGGAGCGGTTCGGGATGCCGAGGCCAACCTGGCCGGCCTGGGGGTCCGGGTAGTGCGGGCCGACGTGACCAGATGGCACCCGGAGCCGGCGGCCCTGGTCGTGGCCGACCCCAGCCGGGCTGGGCTGGGGAGCCAGGGCGTCTCAGCGGTGACCCGGACCGGAGCGGTCCGGGTCGCATTGATCAGCTGCGATGCGGCCAGCCTGGCGAGGGACGCATCCCTTCTTCGATCCGACGGTTACTCCCTGACCTCCGTCACGCCCGTCGACCTGTTCCCCCACACCTTTCACGTCGAGGTGGTGAGTGTCTTCGACCGGAACTGAGCGGACCCGATTGTCCCCGGGCGGAGGGCCGCATCGCATCCCGCTTGCTACCACGTGGACACAGGCCGGATGCGAAGAACCGGCGGCCCGCTCGAGTGCGAGTCGCCGGGTAGCTCGACCACGCTTCGTGCGAGGACGCTGACGATCGCAGACCGATGACTCTTGGCTCGAGCTTTCGTCATGTTCATAGCGAATTCGTCACTGCACTGGGTCGTAGTGAATTCTTCGCCGGACAGCGCCGAACGGAGGAACACCAGATGACAAGCAGTGCAAGCGGAGATCACCGTATCCTGGGCAGCCTGCGATCAGCAGATGGCGGGGGCGTCGTGCGGATGGAAGACCGCTTCGACACCCGCATTGACAACGTGTGGTCAGCAATCACGGAGCCCCATCGACTCGCTCGTTGGCTCGGCGAGGTGGAGGGCAACCTGCGCGTCGGTGGTGAGTTCCGTGCACGCTTTTATGCCAGCGGATGGGAAGGGACTGGGCAGGTGGAGGCGTGCGACCCGCCGCACCGGCTGTTGGTGGTGACTAAGGAGGCGGACGCGCCCAAAGAGGGCCCGATCGAGGTCACGCTGACCGAGGATGGCGGCCAGACCATCGTGGTCTGGGAGGAAAGGGGTAAGCCCATGGACCTGCTCGCGGCCTACGGGGCCGGGATACAGCTCCATGTCGAGGATCTCGCGGACCACGTCGCCGGGCGCGAGCGCCGCGATTCCAGAGAGCGCTTCGGCGAGCTCTTCCCCGCATATCAAGAGTTGGCGAAGGCCATCAGCTAAAAGGACTCCGAAGGCGGTTGGTTTCCCCTGTCAGCCCCCGGCGGCGGACGCCGGCTTTCACTTCTGCGCTCCGAACGTCAGACCGGCGTAGTGACTCGTGAAGGGCGGGTAAATGACGGGATCACCAACACCTGCTGAGTCCGGACCAGGTGCGTAACCGGCGATCTGCTCCCTCCGGACGGCGAGGCCTGAATGTGTTCTGGGGCGCCCGCCACCCGCGGGAGGTGCCGATCCGCGTGAGTTGTGCGGCGACGACAACAGGATTCTCGGGTGTGGGTTGGTCGCTGGTAGCGCGTCCGCGCCGGAGGGCCGCTGGTTAGCTTGACCGGGCGCGAAGCTCGTCGAGGAGCCGAAGCAGCGATTTTCGAAGCTCCTCGAGCTCTCTGGAGCTGGTCAGTACAGCCCAGTCCTCCTCGATCCGCGCCGCCGCCGCGTGCGTTACCGGCGGGACCGACTTCCCCTGCTCGGTGAGGAACACCAGCTGCGACCGCCGATCGTTCGGGTTTGGCCTCCGCTCGACGTAGCCGGTCCGCTCGAGCTGCTCGACGGCCTGCGCCATCGTCTGCTTCCGGACGTGGGCAAGCTCGGCCAGCTCCGACACGGTGATCCCCTCCGATCCCACGAACGGGAATACATTCCCTGCGCTCGGACCGATGTCCTCGAACCCGGCCTCGCGCAGCGCGGTATCCATCGCCTGCGAGTAGTGCTGGTATATCAGACGCACCAGCAACCCGATCATCGGCCGGCTCGGAAATCTCTTCGAAGGCATATAGACAGGCTCCTGTCGAAAGCATATGATGGACAGGTACCTGTCCACTCTAGCGAAATGGAGCTTCCCATGTCCGACACCCCGGCTGTCTACGGCCAGTTCGGCCAGGCCCTCGGCCTCGCCGAGCGCACCCTCTCCGCCATCCTGCGCGATCACCTCGCCCAGCGGAACACCGTCCCCGAGGCCTGGTACACCCTCCGCCTGCTCGCCACCCGGGGACCGGCCTACCCTCGCGCCGACCTCACCCGGATGCTCGAGGGCCCCGGCGTCGATGCCGACGCCACCGACGCCCTGCTCGCCCGCCTCGATGCCGACGGCCTCATCCGCGGCGACACTGAGCTCGATCTGACCCCCGCCGGCCGGGCGCAGTATCACAGCCTCCGCGAGTACATCAGCGGCCCGTCCGTGCAGCTGCTGAGCCAGTTCGATGTCCACGACATCGAAACGACCGTCCGCACGCTGCAGGCCATCACCGCAAAGGCGACCGCATAGTTCTCGGCGAGCATGGCCCGGGGCTCACGGGCCCGATCTCTGGCGGCTCGCCGACGAGCGTCGACCCAGCGTTGATGGCTCAGCAAGCATCCGAATTCGACGTTGGGCCGCGGCGGGGTGGAATCCCCGACGGTTGGCCCTCCTGGCTCGGAGCAAAGGCTGTCGTTCCGGGCGCCCGACGTGCCGATGGGCGCTCCCACCTTCACCTTGCCCGGCGTCACTGTCTGATTCGTGTGATCGGGGCATGTTGGGGTCGTGAGTCGCGAATCCGCGGCTCGCTCTGCCGCCCGACACTTCGGTTTGCAACTCGCACCTCCGGTTTCTCACGGTTGGGAAGCCCGGCTTTCGACAACGGTGCGGGCATGTGTCCCCCCGTCGTCAGCTGGATTGGTCCAGCCGGTGCTGGTAGTCGTCGGCGATCGCGTGCAGGGCTTTGCCGGCGTCGCCGTTGTATGACGATCCGTGCATGATCGCGAGGATGGTGGGGTTGAGGTCGGCTAGGCGGCGGATCGTGGGCGCGGTCTGTGGTGTGAGACAGGTGGCGCCGAACATATCCTCGGCCTGTCCGGCCGGGCCGACTAGATCCGTGGCCGTGAGGGCCGGTCCGTCGCCCACTTGGGAGAGGAGGTCACCGCAGAACAGCGTTCCGGTGGTCTCCTCGTAGAGCACGTGGGCGTCCCAGCCGTGGGGAACATGCGGGGTGTCGATGCTGCGGATACGCCGGCCACCGAGATCGTAGGCGCCCTCGTTGGCGATCGGTTCCGGTGGCCGGTCGGCGAGGTCGTTGATCGATACCATGCATCCGATTGCGGTGTGGGCGACCTGCGCGTTCGGTGCGGCGGCGAGGAAGAGGTTCATGGCGCCGCATTCGTCGGCTTCGAGATGACCAAACATGATCCAGCGGAGCCGTTCCAGCGGCAGCAGCGAAGCGACGGCTCGGGATACGACCGGGAACATGGCTCGCGGGCCGGTGTGGAAGATGGTCGGCTCGTCGGCGTCGATGACGAACTGGTTGAAAGTGAAGCCGGTCGGTCCGATGTCCGGCACGAAGGTGGACAGCCGGTAGATGCGGTCGGCGATCTCGTCAACGCGAGTTTCCATAGGAGGTCTCCTCTCAGAGTGGTAGCGGGTTGCTCAGGACGCCGGTGCCCGGCAGGCGACCGGCGAGGGTGCGGACGAAGTCGAGGGCGTCGATCTCGACGCGCTCGCCGTCGACGCCCTGGCTGTATTTTCCGCCGGCGGATCCGTCGAGCACGAGCTCGAAGGGTTGGCCGTGGATGGAGGCCCATTCGGCGACGATGTCGGCGACGAGGCGGCCGTCGTGATCGGCGCTGAGACGCATGGGGCGGTTGATGGCAGCGTGGATGTCGATGCGGTGAGCCCAGACGTCGCGGGTGAAGCCGACGTCGAGCAAATACTTGAGCGGCGCCCAACCGACGGGCGGACCGAACGGGATCGGCAGGTATCGGGCTGGGGGCGGAGTGCGCCAGCGGCCCTTGACCGCTTTCGGGCCCACGGCCGCCAGCTGGGCGACGAGTTCTGCGTTGGACAGGTGGTCGCGTTCGCGGATCTGTAACTCGTTGAGGCCGTCGACCCAATGGTGCGAGTCGATTTCCTTGTTCAGCGGCATCCCGCGTCGTAACTGGTGGCCGAACTCTTTGACCGACGCCTGTGCCTCGCCCGACCCCAGCACATGTAGCGACATCTTGCGGACGTCCCACCCCGTGCAGTCGGTGGGTGTCGCCCACTCCTGTGGTGTGAGCGACACGACCAGGTCCGCGAAACGGCGGAACTCCTCTTCGGCCAGCACACGGGCCTCGGGACGATCGATTCGGGTTGGCATCATCGGTGTTTCCTTTCGATGGCGTCGTCGATGTAGAGGTCGACGAGTCGGTTGAGATGACGGGTCCAGCGGTTCCCGCCGGGGTCGTTGCTCATCTGCGCTTCCATGAGGCCCGCGGTGATGGCGACGACGCAGTCGATATCACCCTGGTCGGTGACGCCGGCCTCGTGCAGCAACTTGACCAGTTGCCCGAGCGCGTCCTCGGCGAGGGCGTACGACGCCGGCGAGGGCGTGAAACCCGGGAGGTGTCGCTGGAACAGAAGCTCGTATCGTGCCTGGTCCTCGACGGCAAAGGCGACCATCGTGGCCAGGTACCGCTTCACGGCGGCGCGGGGAACGGCGGGGAGTTTGAGTGCTTCCAACCGCTCGAGCAGCTGCCGGTTGCCGTCGGCGAACATGGCGTCGTAGAGAGCGTGCTTCGAGTCGAAGTACTCGTACAGGGACGGCTGGCGCATGCCGACGGCGCGCGCCAGCGCATGCAAGGAGATCCCACCGACTCCATGCTCCCGAGCCAGCTCCCAGGCCTCTGCCACGATCGAGGCCGCCTTCGCTTCCCGCCGCGTAGTCACCTTGTCGGCCATCGGTCGCCGGTGACCTAGCTGGTCGCGACTGTCGTCGAAGCCACCACCGTCGCACGGCCGCGGCGCCGTATCGAGCGTCGCGCCTCCGCCGACCAGGTGGGCAGCTTCGGTGTCCACGGCCGCCGCCGTTCTCCGGGGAGATGGTGGCCATGGGCGGACCCCAGCATCACCTGCCGGCGGTCGGCAGCCAACTTTTCGAGCGTGTAGCAGCTCGGCATGTTCCACTCCTCTGATCGGCCGGCTTCCTGCCCTGCCCCTATCACCGATAGGAGTATTGCCTATCAGTGATAGGAAGTCAAGGCGGGCGATTCTGGAGCCCTAGGCCTGGGGTGGCGCTTGGGGCCGCGACGGCGCCCCCAATGATCTGCATCATCGATGGGAAGGTGGCGGCGCCGCCTCGACGGGCGCCAGATCGACGGCGCCTTTACTTAGTTATAGTTAGGTTCCGCTACCGGTGAAAACGAGACTGAACGACTGGCCGTTCCAGGACCCGTTCGTCGATCCGTTGACCACGCCGGTAGCGGTAGGCGTGAAGGCGTAGAGCATCTGGCACGACGCCCCCGCCGCCAACGTCTGACCCTGGCAGTTCTGGGCCCCACCGAAGACCCCGGCCCCCCCACCGGCACCGCTCATGACCACCGAGTGGTTGGACAGGTTAGTGATGTTGATCATCTGCTGCGCGCTGGTAGTGCCAACCTTGACTCGCCCGAAGGCCACGCTAGTGGGTGTGATCAGGAACTGAGGGGTGCCCGTGCCACTGAATGTCAGGCTAAATGCCTGACCGTTCCAGGAACCGTTCGTCGACCCGTTGACCACACCGGTGGCGGAGGGTGAGAAGGCGTAGAACATCTGGCACGACCCACCCGCCGCCAACGTCTGACCCTGGCAGTTCTGGGCCCCACCGAAGACCCCGGCCCCCCCACCGGCACCGCTCATGACCACCGACTGGTTGGACAGGTTAGTGATGTTGATCGTCTGCTGGGCGCTTGTGCTCCCCAATTGCACGTGCCCGAAGGTCAGGCTCGTAGGCGTGATGAGGAACTGAGGCGTGCCCGTGCCCGTGAAATTGAGGGCAAATGATTGTCCATTCCAGGAACCCCTCGTGGACCCCTTGACCAATCCCGTGGCGGTAGGGGAAAAGGCGTAGAACATGTGGCACGACGAACCCGGCGACAACGTCTGACCCTGGCAGTTCTGAGCTCCGCCGAAAATGCCAGCCCCGCCACCGGCTCCCGACATGGTCTGAGGTTGTTTGCTGACGTTCGTGATGGTGATTGTCTGGGTCGGGGCGCTCGAGCCGATGGGGATGTTGCCGAAGGCCAGGGCCTTGGGTGTGATCAGAAACAGAGTGGGGCCGGACGCACTGGCCGCATCTGCAGCAAAGGCCGCTCCCGATCCAACCACGGCCAACGCGAGGGCGATCAGCGGCCACCTCCACCCACCCTGACCTGGTCGAAATCGCATGGCGCCCCTCCTCCGAATCACGGTCAGACCTCACGGACCCGCCTGACGGCCCCTCAGCGTAGTCCGCGGCGGAACCTGGCGAGCGGGGGAAGCGGAACCCCTACGTCGGATCGTTGGTGGTGGCTGCCGGAGGCGGGCCGGACCTGGTCGTGAATGACCCGAAGCTCGGCGGCCAGCCTGCGCCCAAGCTCAGCAGCGGTCGCCAAGGCGGCCAGGCTCTCTGGGCGCCTGTCGAAACCAACCACCAAGACAGCGTGCGCCGCCTGGGAACGATCGCTGGCTTGGAGCACGAGTTCCTGCCTTGTCGCCTCAGTGGGCGGCTCCGGGTGACTCCCTGGCCGGTCAATCGATGAGATGCCCATCTGCGAACCTCCCCGATCGTGCTCGGCCGAGCACGCCAGAAGTTTCCCTCAGCCGCGGCTGAGCAACAGGATCTGGCGCGTCGACAGGTTAGGATTCCGGGTAGCCGGATGAAGCTCCGGCGGGTGAGGCTGCCCGAACCGCCCTCGTGGCTAATGGCTTCTACCACGACCAAGTAGGTCTGGTAGGGCCAGTGTCACTCCTGCCAGGCCAGTGCCTGTGAGGAGGAGTGATGAACATCTACTACGAGGCAGCCATCTGGATCGGGATGGCGCTACTGGCGTCGGTGGTGAGTATCCGCATCGCGGTGCCGGTGGCGTTGGTCGAGATCGTGGTGGGAGCCATAGCCGGGAACCTGCCTGGCATCAAAGAGCACGTCACCGAGACCGACATCATCACGTTTCTGGCCGGGGCGGGCTCGATAATGCTCACCTTCTTGGCCGGGGCCGAGATCGACCCTGTCAGCCTGAAACGCCATTGGAAGGCCAGCGTGACCATCGGGGTGATCTCCTTCGCCCTGCCATTCCTGGCCGCCTTCGCGTTCTGCTACCAGGTGTTGGGCTGGCGCCTGCACGCCGCCGAGATCGGCGGGATCGCCTTGTCCACCACATCCGTAGCGGTGGTCTATGCAGTGATGGTGGAGACCGGACTCAACCGTCGCGACATCGGCAAACTCATCTTGGCCGCCTGCTTCATCACCGACCTGGGCACCGTTCTGGCCCTGGGTGGGTTCTTCGCCACTTACGGGTGGCTGCTGCTGCTCTTCGTGGCCGTCACCATCGTCGCTCTCTTCGTGACGCCACCCATGGTGCGCTTAGCTATCGCCCATCTCGGGCATCGGGTCAGCGAGCCGGAGATCAAGCTCATCCTGGCCGTGCTGTTCGTGTTGGGAGGCGTGGCCACCCAGGCCGGCAGCGAGGCGGTGCTCCCCGCCTACGTAGTGGGGTTGGCCATTGCCGGGGTGTTTCTGCATGACCGGATCCTCATGGACCGACTACGAAGCATCGCCTTCGCCTTTTTCACCCCCTTCTTCTTCCTCCACGCCGGCACCCTCATCTCCGCTTCGGCCCTAGTCTCCGGAGCGGGGGTCATCCTGGCCCTGCTGGCGGTGAAGCTAGGGGCCAAGACCGTTGGCGTATGGCCCAGCGCAACGCTTTTCGGACTGCCCCGGCGCGAACGCGCCTACACCACCCTGCTTATGGCCACCGGCTTGACCTTCGGGTCCATCGCCGCCCTGTTCGGCTACGACCACCACCTCATCAGCCGGACCCAGTACACCGAACTGGTCAGCGTAGTGATCCTCTCCGCCTTCGTCCCGACCATCATCGCCCAACAGCTGTTCCAACCCAAAATGGTCGACCCCGACGAGGAAGCGGCACTCGGGGCAGAAGACGTGTCGATCATCCACCACTCGCGACCGCAGCAAAGTGCAACCCCTCTCGAACCCGCGAACGAGGCCGGTGGGCCGACCGCTATCGCTGGCCACCACAGCGACCCGAACGACAAATCTGTGCCCTAGACACTCGCGCAGGCTCGTCCCGGAACGCCACGGAACGACGGGAATGGGCGCCTGACCCGTCGCCTGGCCAGTCACCGACCGTGGCGAAGGCCACCGAGTCTCCGCAGCCGAGCCGATCGCCGAGTCTTCGCTCCTGGACGGTTGGACCGGGGCGGGGTGGATCAGCGCGCCATGGAGTGATCTGCGTGGGCGCTTCCCTCGGTATCGGGACGGTCCTGGAGCGGGACTGGCTGCTAGGTTCGGCGGGTGGTCCCTTTGTCAGGAGTTCGCTTTGTGAGCGGACGGATGGACGATGTCTGACGGGGCCCCGCCGGCTGTCGATGTGGCGGCGTTGCTCCGAGCCCGGAGCTACCTGGTGCTGCTCGTGTTCGTCGTCATTCTGGGGGCGCCGATCGCGGCAGTCGCATACTGGTATCTCTATCTTGTCGCTGACCTGCAAAAGTGGCTGTTCGACCCGGACTACATGTTGAAATGGCTCGGCTTCCACGGTGAGCCCATCTGGTGGCCGCTGCCCATGGTCGGTTTGGCCGGTGTGCTGGTCGGACTGACGATCCGCTACCTGCCCGGCCGGGGCGGACACGTTCCGGCCGACGGGTTTCAGATGACCGGACCGCCCCCACCGATCCAGCTCCCCGGTATTGCCCTGGCTGCGTTAGCCGGCCTGGCCCTGGGCGCAGTCGTCGGCCCCGAGGCGCCCCTGGTGGCTCTTGGCGGCGGGCTGGCCGCCGCGGCCGTGCGCGCCGTCAAGCGTGACGCCCCGGCCCAAACCGTTCGCGTGCTGGGGGCGACGGGCAGTTTCGCAGCCATAAGCACCCTGCTGGGCTCACCCCTGACCGGCGCCTTTCTGCTGATGGAGGCGTCGGGGCTCGGCGGTCCGATGCTCGGGCTGGTGCTGGTGCCAGGTCTGCTGGCTTCTGGGATCGGGGCGCTGGTCTTTATCGGATTCGACTCTTGGACCGGGCACGGGATCGTCTCGCTGACCATTCCCAACCTCCCCGCGCTCGGGACCCCTGACGGCGCCGAGTTCGGATGGGCCATCGCCATCGGCGTGGCTGCCACCGTCGTGGGCGCCGCCATCCGCTGGCTGGGGTTGTACCTGAAGACCCCCGTCGAGCGACGGATCGCCCTCCTATGCCCGGCCGTCGGGCTGGCGGTCGGCGGTCTGGCCATCGCCTTTGCCGAAGGGACCGGAAAGTCTTCCTCGCTGGTCCTCTTCTCCGGCCAGTCGTCTCTGCCTTCGTTCCTGACCAACAGCGCCACCTACTCGATTGGTGCCCTTCTGCTGCTGATCGCCTGCAAAGGACTGGCCTACGGCGCGTCCCTGAGCGCCTTCCGGGGCGGTCCGACCTTCCCCGCCATGTTCCTGGGAGCGGTGGGCGGTGTCGCCGTGTCTCACTTACCCGGCCTTCCAGCGGTGGCCGGCGCAGCCATGGGGATCGGCGCCATGACTTGCGTGATGCTCGGGCTGCCCCTGACCTCGGTGCTGCTGACCACGATCTTCCTGGGCTCAGACGGCGTCAAAGTAATGCCCGTAGTGATCGTCGCAGTCGTTGTCGCCTACGTCGGCCGGGCCCACTTCTCGCCCCGACCGCACCCCGCCACAGAGACCACACCGAACCCCTCCCCGGCCGCGCCAACCCGAGCGTCAGCGACACGATCAGCGGACAGTTGAGCGAACCCCGCCACCTGAACATCGCGAGTCGCTTCCTGTGCGATCTGCGCTTACCTCGCCACGACCGGGTGTCGGGATCGAGGGCGAGCAGATCGACGGGAATGGGCGGCCGACCCGTCGCCTAGCCAGTCACCGAGCGTGGCGAAGGCTGTCGTTGTTATGCGTTCGCGGGCAGCCGACAGACGAGAGAGGAGTCTCGGCTCAGCTGCCCAACTGTGTCAGCCTAAGGGATCGGTCCAGCCGAGGGCCTTAAGGTACCGGGGACCGCCGATTTTGGTCGTCCTTCCTCTCGGGGGCCAGGGCCGCAGCCCGAGAGTTGTTCTGTCGCGAGCCTGACCTTGCCAGACAGAACAGGAGCGACTCGGGTCAGGAGACGACGTCGTAAAACGTCTGCGCGACACCCTCGTCGAGCACCGCAAGCACCTTTTCCAGGTGTCCGCTGGCAAGGATCAGTTCGCCGAATGCAGCGTCGTGAGCTTCGCGGGAGGTCCACGTCTGGACAAATACAAACGATTGAGGGTCAGCCTGGTCACGCAGGATGTCAAACGACCGGCAGCCGTGGGCAGCCAGCATGCGCCTTCGCCCTTCGGTTTGGAGTTCGAGTAGTGAATCCCCCTCCCCTGGGGCAGCGTGAAATCGCGTCACGCTCATGATGGCCATGTAGTCGCCTGATTTCTTGAACGAGGGCTGATGGGGCGGCCGGGTTCGCGCTCAGCGTTGGAGCGCGTCGGTCGTCAGGACGCGGTGTACGTCGAGTGCACGTCGAAACGCGTTACCTGGGGCTGAGGAATATCGCCGACCTTCTCGAACGCCGGCGTGAGCCTCTCCGAGAAGAACTTGGCCCAGTCGCTCTCCGCTTTCCACCACTCCACCACGCAGAAGCCATTCTCAGTCGCTCCGGCGGCGTGTGCGAGTAGGCCTTCGGGTGCACCCGTTCCATCGTGCCATCCGAGTGCCTCTTGAACCTCGTCGTACTTGTCGATGCTGGCACCTGAGAACTGGAGTGTCTGACCCATCGCCATCGTGTGGCCTCTATCCTGTTGTGAGAGCGTCGGATTCGAACGCTCCTGGAATCGCAGTCTCCCACATCTGCCGCGCAATGCCGTCATCGGTCCATCTGGCGGGCGTCGGTATGGGCCTGGTTCGACTCGACGAGAGACGAGGTGGGCCGGAATCGCGCGTCACCCGCGGATCATCGTCCAACCACGGCCCCCAGATCACCAGATCTGGAACACCCGTGGCTAGGTCGCTCTGATTGGGCGACGAACGCCGATCGACGGTGACGCGCTGGCCTCGCGGGAACACCGCGGGCGGGTCCCCGAACGCGCCCTCCGGATCGTGCCCCGAGATTGTGAGCAATCGGGCGCGGCGCCTTCCAGGCCGAGGGTGACCAGCAGGGGCGGGCGGTCGCCCACTACGAGTGCGTGTTGGTCGATGGTTCGTATTCAGGCATGCTGTCGTTCGGTGTCCTCTAACTCACAGACTCGATGTGTGGAAGAACAGGAGGATCTGGGTGCGGGAACGGCTATCGCCGGGATGACGAAACGAAGTTGCTTACGCTGTTCGTTATGACCCGCGACCACGGCGCACTTTTCGGTGTCGGGCTGGAAACCGGCGTTGATCAGGTGAGCGAGATCCTCCGGCACGCCCGTGTCTGCGACGAGGCCGGTCTCGACCTTGTCAGTCTCACCGACCACCCCTACTTCGCCGAACGCATCGACGCCTACGCCACGCTCTCATTCGTTCTGGGCGCGACCACCAACGTCACCGCAGCAGCGGTCATGACCAACCTGCTCAGTCGCCCTGCTCCGATCCTCGCCCGCACCGCCACAGGACTGTCCGCCGTCTCTGGCGGCCGTTTCGTTCTCGGCATCGGCGCGGGTGGGCTCTGGGATGAGATCGTCGCGCTCGGTGTGCCCCGCCTGTCGCCCGCGGCCAGGGTACGAGCGCTGGAAGAGGCGATCATCGTTATAAGAGCGCTCTCTGGCGGCGGTGACGCACTCACGTTCGAAGGTGAGTTCTATCAGGTAACTGAAATGACACCCTCGGCCGTACCGACGCCGCCGATCTGGGTCGGAGCGCTCGGCCCGAAGACCTTGGCGGTTTGCGGCCGTCACGCCGACGGATGGATACCGGGCCATCTTGCCGATTGGCGAAGTCCGCTGGTCGCTGAGTCGCGACCAGTTGTCGACGAAGCCGCTGCGTCGGTGGGGAGAGTCCCCAGCGATGTTGACACGATCTACAACGTGACAGGGCGCATTACCCGGCAGCCACTACCGGCGTGCCGCGACGATGAGGGCCGCTGGATCGGAGGTGCAGTCGCGCAATGGCTAGACGAACTGACATTTGCGGTGCTCGAACGGGGTGCGGCCGCCTTCATCTACCTGGTCGCCCCCGGCGACATCATCAGCAACACGACGCTGAACCTCTGGGCGCACGAAGTCGTGCCCGCCGTCCGTGAAGCAATCACTAAGCGCTGACGTCCGCGGCGCAGATGGCGCGATCCGTGTCCCACCGGGGGACGGATCGTGCGGTCCTCCTTCGCGCCGGAACGACGGGTCGGGCTCGCCCCCTGTCGAGCGGTGCTGGCGCAGGGGACAGCCTGAGGCTGTCCGAGCTTCACAAATGTTGGCCCGAGTCCTTCGAGAGCAAGTCGGAGCTGACGGGGGAACGAACTGGCCTGATCAGCGCTTTGACAGTGAAGCCTGCTTGCCGCAGCATCCCAGCCGACCGTGGCGCTCCGAAGGGCGATGACCGCTGCGATCTTCGCGGATGACACCCCATGACTCCCCTACGGCCACGCAGAACGAACCGCCATCACAGGAGACACCGTAGAGGGTGTCATCGGGCCGGTTGGCCGGAGCGGGGGTTGACTGCCGCACCCAGGTGGACCCGTTCCAGTACTCCGCCAAGACGAACTCCTGCACGACATACGCGGAGCCGACTGATGTGCATGCGTCGGGGTCGCTGCAAGACACCGCATTGTCGGTGTTGCCGGGGGTTGGCCCCGGGTTGACCTGGTGTTGGTAGGTCCAGGAAGAGCCGCTCAGGCCGTAGGCGAAGACGTTCTGGAGCGCGTCGTTGTAGCCGACGTTCCAGACCACCTCACAAAACGTCGGTGCGGGACAGTCGATATCCGTGAATTCGCTGTTCCCGTTCGCCCCCATCGGAGCGGGTGTGGATACCAGCGACCAGGTTGAACCATTCAACCGTTCCGCCAGCGGCCGGTATGTGTCCGCCTTGTTCTCGATGTAATTGCCCACAGCAACACAGACGTCCTTCGCTGCCCAGGAGACCGCAGCCAGGGTCGGATCCGCCCCACCAGCGGGCGGCGGGAGCGGACCCTCGCTCCACGACGCCCGTTCCAGATTCCGGCCAGCAGATCAGAGCCCGGATGCGCATGGCCGACTTCGACACAGAAATCTGCAACAGGGCAGGACACCCCGTCCAGCAGGCTGGTAGTCCCCGTACCAGCGGCAGGGTTTTTCTCGATGCTCCACCTGCCGTCCGCGAGCCGCTCGATCAGCGCGACCTGGTGGGGAAGCTGCTGACCTGACGCCCAGTTCGTAGCCCCGACGGCAACACAACTACGGGGGCCGACCAGCTGAGGGCATCGAGTCCACTGGTAACTGCCCCAACGGGATTGGGGCTGGGTTCGATCGTCCACGCCGGAGTCGTTGCGCCGATCGCGGTAACGGCAGCCGGCGCTAGCACATCGTTCCGCCGCGAACGGCTGGAGATCGTCCCGGTAAGGCAGGTCAGGTGACCGCAGGACATCTCTCTGCTGGTCGAGGTGGGTTGCCTGCAGGACATCGTTCCGGTATGGGGTTCGCTTCCTCGTTCGGTCGAGCGAGCGACCTCGGCTTGCAGCGGGCAGCGTCGATCTCGACGCGCCACGGCCACCATCGTGCGCCCGCGGGTCACCGCCGGCGGATCGGTGGTGGAAGGGCCGCCCAAGACCCGGGCCGGAGCTCGCACCGTAGCCCTCGATGCCGCCACGGCGGCCATGCTGAGATCGTGGCGAGTGACTCAGCTCGAGGAGTATCTGCGCTTGGCGGTCCGGCCCGGTCACGACCTGGTGTTCACCGGCGAGGACCGCCGAGCACTCGGGGCCGCGGCGCATCACGGCGGCGTTCAAGGCCACGGCTGTCGGCCTCGGGCTGCCGAGTATCGGCGTGCACGGCCTCCGCCCTTCGGCGGCTGCCTGGCTCATCGGGGCCGGGGTGTCGCCCAAGACGGTGTCGGAGCGCCCCGGACGCGCCAACCCGTCGATCACGCTGACCATCCGCAGCCACACGCTCTGGCGGCCGCCCTCGGTGACCCCAACAGGCCCATCCGGAGGCTCCGGAACAAAATATGACCCCAAGCCCTGTTTCAGGGGGAAAACCCCAGGTCACAGGAGTGCGCCCCCCGGGATTCGAACCCGGAACCTGCGGATTAAGAGTCCGTTGCTCTGCCGTTGAGCTAGAGGCGCGCCTGGAGGTGCAACCCTATCCGGCTCAGGCGGCCCCGGGGGTTGAGATGGGGTGACCGAGGGGACTTGAACCCCCGACCTCCAGGGCCACAACCTGGCGCTCTAACCAGCTGAGCTACGGCCACCACGGGCTGCCTAGTGTGCCATATGGAACCGGGGCATCGCTTCGGGCATATCCAGCTCGGTCCGAACGTTGACCCGATCGTGGCAAAGGGGAGAGCTGACGCGTCTGATGGAGATTCGGTGCGTCTATATCTGGATGGCATCGGGCAGTATCCGTTGTTGACCAAGGAGGACGAGATCCATCTGGCTAAGGCCATCGAGGGTGGGCGGCTTGCCGCCACCGAGCTGGCGCAAGAGGTGGCCCTTTCTCCGAGCCGGGACCGGGAGCTGCGTCGGGCCGTTCGCAGCGGCCAGCGGGCCACTGAGCAGTTCGTCAACGCCAACCTGCGCCTCGTCGTCTCGATCGCCAAGAAGTACCAGTCGTCCGACATGGCGATCCTGGACCTTATCCAGGAGGGCAACCTGGGGTTGATGCACGCCGTGGACAAGTTCGACTGGCGGCGCGGCTTCAAGTTCTCCACCTATGCCACCTGGTGGATCCGGCAGGCCATCGGCCGGGGCATCGACAACACGTCTCGCACGGTTCGGCTGCCCGTGCACGCCGGCGACCAGGTCAGGCGGGTGCTGCGAGCTCGGGCTCAACTGGAGGGGCAGACCGGGCACGTCCCGACTGCGACCGAGCTGGCCGCCTACCTCCACATGTCCGACTCCGAGGTGGAGACACTGCTGCGCTATGTGGTTGAGCCGGTGAGCCTGGCTACCCCCATCGGTGCCGACGGGGAGACCGAGCTGGCGGACGTGGTGGCAGACACCGCTGCTCCTAGCCCCTTCGACCTGGTGGCTGACCGCCTGCTCCGTGGGGAGGTGGATCGGCTGCTTTTGGCGCTCAGCCACCGCGAGCGCGAGATCTTGCGCATGCGGTACGGCCTGGACCGGGGCGAACCTCGCACCCTGGAGGAGGTCGGCGCCGAGCTCAACCTGACCCGGGAGCGGATCCGGCAGATCGAACGGAGCGCCCTGGCGAAGCTTCGCCATCCTCGGTCGGATCGAGGGGCGCGGCGACCTGCTGGCCTCCTGAGGGGCCCGGCCGGCTCCGGTCCGGAAGCCGACGCCGGACACCGCAATGATGAGGGACGGCTCAGGTCTGAACCATAGGGCGGATTGGGACGCAGGTCACTTCCGCCCGCCGGGGCGGTCCGGACTATGACCGATCGACCCCAGACCGGGCCCAGGCCGACCAGCGTCTGGAGGGCGCTGGTCGCCGACCCGAAGCACGGGCCGCTCCCTGCCCTGTTGCTGGTGCTGACAGTGCTGACCGGCACCGTCGACGCAGTCAGCATCTTGAGCCTGGGCCGGGTGTTCGTGGCCAACATGACCGGCAATGTCGTGTTCGTCGGGTTCGCCATCGCCGGCGCTCCGGGGTTCTCGTTGAGCGCCTCGCTGTTCGCCTTGGCCGGCTTTCTCATCGGGGCCTACGGCGGCGGCGTCGCGGTCGGCGGCCACGGCGATCGCCGGGGGGCTCTGTTCCGCAACGGGGTGATCGTGGAGCTGGCGTTCGTGACCGCAGCCCTGATCGTGTCGGCGCTGGCCCAGACGCCTTTCGACGGTGCCGCCAAGGACGCCATCGCCATCCTGGCCGCTGTCGCGCTCGGCTGGCAAAACTCGGTCGTCCGCAAGCTGGCAGTCCCGGATCTCACCACGACGGTGTTGACCATGACCCTGACCGGCATCGCCGCGGATGTCCGCAGGCGCGACGGAGCCGTCGTGGTCCGGCGGCTGCTGGCGGTCGGCACCATGGTGGCCGGGGCCGTGGTGGGCGCCCTGCTTGTTTTGCACGTCAGTCCGGCGGCTGCGCTTGGCCTCGCGACCGGCCTGCTGGTCGTGGTCGCGATCGTCGCAGCCGTGGCTCTCCGGCGCCCGGCCCCATGGCAGGGATGACTCTTCTCGCGGGTGGATCGCCTTCCGCGGGCGTCAGGACGGACTCTGCGGCCCCTCGTGTCGGACAGCGCTGGTCCGCCGGCCACGCCGGCTCGGCGGTGGTCGGGAGCCTTGCTCCGACCCGCGCATTTCCCCGGGATAGTGTTGGCGACTGCAGGCTGTTTCACGTGTACGCCCCTGTAGCTCAGCAGGACAGAGCAGCTGCCTTCTAAGCAGCGGGTCGCAGGTTCGAGTCCTGCCGGGGGCGCAGTAGGACCTCTGATCAGGGCTGACTATCCGCCCCCGGGGCGGTCAAAGTACCCTCTCAACCAGGGGGCAGATAACGCGATTGCTAAATGCCGATCAGGACGAAGAGCCACCTGTGTCCAGCTCCGTTGCGACTTGGCTCGACAGGCCATCAACGTCTTTCGGTTCTGTCACCGCGTCTGACCGAGAGAAAGGTCGTATCACGAAACGGGACCGTGGCCACAGTTGCGGGAGCCATCCTGGATAAAGCGATGTGGCTCCGAGGTACTGACCGGTAGCAACCGGTTGCCTGTAGATGGGCGTGCGGATAGCGCCCTCGGGACCGTGCGCCGGTCGGCGCGCTTCGGTTCGGTAGCCCGTCACTGGGTGTCGGCTTCGTTCATCCCGGTCGTTGTCGGTAGTTGGAGATGGCGGTTGCTGCTTTGGCGATGGCTTGGGCGGCGACCGCCATCTCCTGCTCGGTGCTCCAGCGGCCGACGGTGAGGCGCAGGGCGGCGAGCGCCCTGGCGGGCGGGACCCCCATGGCGGTGAGCACCAGGGAGGGGATGTGAGTGCCGGCGTGGCAGGCTGAGCCGGTCGAAGCCGCTATCTGCTCGACGCCGACGAGCAGCTCGTTGCCGATGACGTCGTCGATGCTGACGTTGAGGGTGTTGGGCAGGCGTGCGGATGGGTGCCCGTTGAGATGGACCCGCCCAGGAAGGGCCCAATCGAGCCGCTGGTGCAGCTGGTCGCGCAAGGCCGCCAGATGCACGGGTTCACCTTCGGCCAGCCCTGCGGCGGCCAGATCGGCAGCTTTTCCAAGAGCCACTGCCAACGCCACGTTCTCGGTTCCGGATCGCAGGCCATGCTCCTGGCCGCCGCCGTAGACGACCGGTTCGAGTCTGATCCCCGGGCCGAGATAGAGCGCCCCGATTCCCTTGGGGGCGTACATCTTGTGGCCCACGACGGTCAGCAGGTCGACGCCCCAGCCGGTGACGTCGACGGGTATCTTCCCGACGGCCTGGGCGGCATCGCAGTGGAACCGCGCCCCATGGCGATGGGCGATCGAGGCCAGCTCGGCCACCGGTTGAAGGGTGCCCGTCTCGTTGTTGGCCGCCATCACCGAGACCAGGACCGTGTCCTGCGTGAGCGCCTCTTCGAGGTCCCCGGCGGAGACCAGGCCAGCGCGGTCGACGGGCAGTACCGTCACCCTGAGCCGGTGGAGGCGTCCCAGGGCCAGGCATGTCTCGAGCACGGCTGGATGCTCGGTGGACTGGGTGACAACGTGCGAGCGCGCCGACCCGGATCCGGCCAGGACGCCATGCAGGGCCAGAAGGTTGGCCTCGGACCCGGAGCCGGTGAACACGATCTTTCCTGCGGTGGCTCCGATCAGCTGCGCCACCCGTTGGCGAGCGTCGGACAGCGCCTTTCTGGGAAGCTCGCCGTAACGGTGGGCGCTGGACGGGTTCCCGAAATGCTCGACCAGGTAGGGGAGCATCGCCTCAGCCACTCGAGGGTCGACCGGGGTCGTGGCGTTGTAGTCCAGATAGATGGGCCCGTCGGTCAGCCCGGGGTGCGGAGGCGGTGAGCTCATTCGTCTACTTCAGTCCTTGGCCCTGTAGGGCGGCCCTTCACGCACGCGAACTCCGATCCGGCAGTATTCCGTAGATCTCTGGAATGCCGCAATAGGCCCCCAACCGCGCCACCTGATCGCCGCGTAGCGGGAGCGGTGAGGAATAGCCTCTCCGGCTGATGGAGGCCAGCTTTCTCGCCAACCTCGAACCGTCTCAACGAGAGCGGATACTCGATCGATCGGTGAGGCGTCGGTTTCGTCGCCGCCAAGCCCTGTTCCACTACGGCGATCCCGGCGATGGAATGCACCTGGTCCGGTCGGGGCGGGTGATGATCCGGATCTCGACGCCGGCGGGCGAGGAGGCCTGCCTGGCGGTGGCGGGTCCGGGCGAATGCATCGGAGAACAGTCGCTGTTGGTGGAGGGCGGCCGGCGCTCGGCTTCGGCCATTGCTCTTGAGGCAGCCGAAACCCTTTTTCTATCCAGGACGGCGTTTCTGGCCATGCCGCGGCGATGACCCCGTCCTCGATCGGATCATGGTCAGCCTCCTGACGGCCCGGGTCCTGCGCCTCACCGATCAACTGGTCGAGGCGCTGTTTGTTCCGGCGCCGCGGCGCGTTCTGCGCCGGGTGGCCGAAGCAGCCGGGATGTACGGCGACGGCGGCATCCCGCTGACCCAGGATGAGATCGCGTCCATGGCGGGCTGCACCCGCCCTACCGTCAACCGGGCCCTGCGCAGCGCCGAGGAGGCTGGCCTGCTGGACCTCGCTCGCCGGCGGATTCGCGTTCTCGACGTGGGGGGACTTCGGGAGATGGTCGGCTGAGACGCCGGGCCCGCCCTCGCCGACCACGGTGTCAGTGAAAGGACGGCCGTTTGCGTATCGGCCGTTCCGCGGTTGGTTCGATCGATTGTGTCTGACCGGCCGGCACGGTGGTCTCTGCCGCCCTCAGAGACCACCGCGGGGGGTTGCCGCCCGCCACCGTGGCTCGGGCTCCGTTGCCAATGTCACGGCGTTTCTCAGTGTGCCCGACTGCCGCGGATGCTTCTGTGCGGGCGCGCACACTCGGGCCGTGTGATCCGTCACAGGAGAACCTCAGGGGCGCCCCGCCGGGCCGCCCGCGTCTTGGCGGAGTGCAGTCCGGGCCGCCCGAAGGGTCACACCGAGGACCGGGCGACTCTCCGCCGCCGCCACCGGCCCAGCACCACCAGGGCCAGCCAGGTGGTGGCCGGGATGAGGACCGCGACGAGCGTCAGTACAAGCCGTTGTTGCGTCGACGAGATAACGCCACTGCCGGGTACACCGACGATGTTGACCGTGGCAATCAGCTCGGTGATGGTCCCGGTTGGTCCCCGCCCGGTGGCCTCGAAGCGGTGGGTGCCGGCGGACGCGGAATCGGGGACTGAGACCGTGGCCGAGAAGTCGCCTCGCTCGTCGGTGACTGCTTTGCCGACGTTCACGGGATTCGAGTGAAACGAGATGGTGATGGACGCTCGTGGCGCGAACCCCTTTCCCGTCAGCGTGACCAGGTCACCTCGATGCAGCGCTTGCAACGGGGGAAAAACCCCCCGGAAGGGAGACAGGCCCACGTGGGCGGGCAGCTGCGCTGGCAAGCTGGTCGTCGACCCCGGTGGTGTTGCGTTGCCCAACGGTGACGCACCCGAGCCCGGCCCCTGAGCGGATGGAAGCGAGGAGGACGAGGCGGCCCCGGTGCCCAGAGCCACGGGGGCTGTTCCACTCAGCATCACGGTGTCGCCCAGGGTGACCCCGGTCGGTCCGACGCCACCGAAAACAAGGAGCTTGTCGGTGTCGAGATCGAAGGCCGTGGCCGCGCCGAGTCGGGGTGAAACGGCCCCGCCCGGCCGGGCCGAGACCCAACGCTTCCCGTTCCAGGTCCAGGTGTCGTCGAGCGCGCCTCTGAGGCTTGACCCACCGAACAGGACCAGCCCGCCGGTCGACTCATCGGCGGCCAGCACTCCTTCCGTTCGCGCCGGCGGGCTGGCGACAGGAGCCAGCCGCCGCCACGATCGCCCGTTCCAGGCCCAGGTGTCGGCCAGGAATTCCGGGAGCGGTCCGGGCCCGGTCGCTTCCCCGCCGAACAGCATGGTGAGTCCGTCGGCGGGGTCGAATGCCAGCTCACCTCCGGACCGAGGCGGGGGCCCCGGGGTCGAGGCTTCGGTCCAACCGTTGGCCGTCCACAGCCAGGTGTCGCCCAGCGTGGCGAGCGACGCGGTGAGGGTGGCCCGGGTCCGTCCGGCGGTGCCACCTGCAAGGGAGTAGGGCGAAGCCATCGCTCCGGTGGCGTCGGGCGCGGCCGGGCCGGAAGCCGAGGTCCCGCCGTTCGGGCTGGAGGCGGACGTTGCCGGCGCAGCCGACGAGGCGTTCGCAGGCGCAGCCGTCGTCGCTGGCGACACCTCCGACGAGGTGGCGGGGAATGCCGTCGACGGGGGGGCCGGCGACGCCGGCGACGATGCGGTGGTCGCTCCGGTTGGCGAGGCCCCCGATGAGCCGCCCGGGGCCGACGGAGCAGCTCCGGGGGACGATGTCGCCGTTGAACCGGGTGACGACGTTCCCGCCGTTGACCCTGTCGCGGGCGGATCCGCCGTTCCCACCCCGTAGGGATGGGCCGATCCCGACGAGCTGGCCTGGCCGCTGGCCTCGCCGATGCCGCCGAAGAGCACCAGGTTGCCGGCGCCGTCGTAGGCCATAGCGGCATTGGCCCGGGCGCTGGGTTCGGGGCCGGCCAGAGGGCCGCTTTCCTGGTACCAGGAAGCCCCGTTCCAGGCCCAGGTGTCGCCCAGGAGCTGGCCGTTGGCGCCCTCGCCTCCGAACAGGATGAGCTGATGGAGCTTCGAGTCGAACGCCATGGTGGCCAGCTCTCGGGCGGGGGGCGCCTGAACCTCGGAACCGGGGTAGTCCGTCCAGGTGCTGCCGTCCCAGACCCAGGTGTCATTGGAGAGAGCACCGTTCGACCGCACGCCACCGAAAAGGACGACGGTCTTGTTGTCGCTGTCGTACACCGCGGCGGCGTAGGCGAGCGGCGGCGGCGTGACGGGCGGCGACACCGTGGACCAGGTGAGGGTCTGGGTTGCCGTCCTTGCGGACAGCAGCGAGGTGGCCTCGGCCGCCGTCGTGCCCATGGTTGGTTCGAGCGCGGCCAGACCTGCGGCCAGGAACAAGCCAAAGAGAAGCCGCCGCCAGCGTCGGTCGAATCGGGGCACCGTCATCGGTTCGGTGAAACGGAGGGACCGTCGAGCGGGCGACGGGAGTCGAACCCGCGTAACCAGCTTGGAAGGCTGACGCTCTACCGTTGAGCTACGCCCGCAGCTCCCGACGCAGCCTAGCGGTCACCCGCGATCGGCGCGTCCCGGCCCGGGCCATGGGCTCTGGAGCCGCTCCTGGGCCCGTCTGCGAGCGCCAACCGAAGGTGCTCAGGGCCTGCTCGAGCTTCTGATCGCGGCGGCTCTCCGTCAGGAGGGGGGTATCCGTCGGGGAGGGGGGATTCGAACCCCCGGCCTCCTGCTCCCAAAGCAGGTGCGCTAGCCGCTGCGCTACTCCCCGGAATGACTGTGCCTCTGAACAGCTAGACCGATCAGAACCCGGCTTGTCTCCACCGCCAGCGTAGGCGACCTGACCATCACTCGGCGCAGGCGACGACGCCCTCAGGCGGCCCAAAGTCTCTACCTTCGGAATAGATCGAAGAACTCACCGGCGCCTGCGGGTTCGATGTGTCTACCTGCCTCTGGGTCCGCCCGCGACGGCATAACCGCAGGTCGGCAGCCATTCTCGACTGGGGTCCACGGTCCCTCGACAAACCCTCAAGGTCACGAAGACATTGAGAGTTCGGCCTATCCTGCCCGTCGGGTGGCTGGTCGCAGAGCGCGGTGCCCGGGTTCGAGGTCGCGGACGGCAACCCGGCCCCGGTCAACGACCTTGAGGTCTGGTCCCCTCCAGCTCCGGTCATGGGCCGCCGCCCCGGGGTGGCTCGGGCCCAGCGTGGTTGGCGCAGTCGGCGCCCCGAGTCGATCCGCGGCCTGGTTGCAGGGCAGGCCCGCGGCAGGCTCGCCCGCCCCTAGACTTCCGACTCTCTATGAGAGCCGACGTCGAGCCCCTTGAGGGCAACAAGGTGAAGCTGAGCATTGAGGTCGACGAGCAGGAGTTCGAGAAGGCCGTCGACGCCGCCTTCCGCAAGATCGCCAAGGAGGTCCGGATTCCCGGATTCCGGCCCGGCAAGGCTCCCCGTCGCATCCTCGAGGCTCGCCTGGGCAGGGAAACCGGTCGTAACGAGGCCCTGCGCGACGCCTTGCCCGACTACTACTCCAAGGCGCTCCGCGAGCACGACGTCGACGCCATCGCCCCACCAGAGATCGACATCACCGCAGGTCAGGAATCGGGGCCGCTGGCCTTCGACGCAGTCGTGGAGGTGCGGCCCCAGCTGCATCTGGCCGGCTACGAGGGGCTGCGGGTCGTCGTCCCGAACCCGGTGGCCACCGACGAGGAGATTGACGCCCAGATCGACCGGCTGCGGGGGAACTTCGGCGAGCTGACCGAGGTCAGCCGACCCGCCCGCGACGGCGATCACCTGACCATCGATCTCAAGGGGTCCCGGCACGGCCAGGATGTCGCAGGCGTGACGACCAACGACTTCCTCTACGAGCTTGGCAGCGGCACGGTCCTCCCCGAGCTGGACGACCATCTCCGCGGCGCCCGGGTGGGAGACATCCTGGCCTTCGAGGCCCAGCTCCCCGACGGGCCGGTGGACCTCAAGGTGCTGGTCAAGGACGTCAAGGAGAAGATCCTGCCCGAGGTCACCGACGAGTGGGCCTCCGAAGCCTCCGAGTACGACACGGTTGAGGAGCTGCGGGCGGACACCCGCAAACGCATCGAGCTGATCAAGCGGGTTCAAGCCAGCATGGCCCTGCGCAACGGCGCCATCGACGCCCTGGTCGAGCTGGTGGACGTCGATCCGCCCGCCCCCCTCGTGGACTCCGAAGTCGAACGCCGGTTGCACGATCTCGAACATCGGCTCCAGCAGCAGCGCGCCACCGTCGAGCAGTACCTGGAGGCCACCGGCCAGACCCCGCAACAGGTGGCCGAGGGGATGCGCGAGGGGGCCGCCCAGGCCGTGAAGGCCGACCTGGCCCTTCGGGCGGTGGCCGAGGCCGAGCAGCTCGAGCCGACGGAAGCCGACATCGACGGCGAGGTCGATAGGTTGGCGACCTCACTCAACGTCAAACCAGCCGAACTTCGGCGCAACCTCGAGCGCGCAGACCAGATGCCCGCGGTACGCTCAGACTGGAAGAAAAGCAAAGCGTTGGAATGGCTCGTCGACCGTGTTGAGGTGGTCGACACCGAGGGCCAGCCCATCGACCGAGCTCTGCTCGAGCCCGATCTCGAGCCCGAGCAGTCGCCAGATACCCCAGATTCATCAGATTCATCAGATTCACCAGATTCACCAGATTCACCAGATTCACCAGATTCACCAGCAAGCCAGGATCAAGAGACCGGAGAACCGTGATCAAGCCCGTCGCCCAGTACCACATCCCGGGGGTCTTCGAGCAGACCAACCGGGGGGAGAAGAGCTATGACCTGTTCTCCCGGATGCTCGAGGAGAACATCGTCTTCCTCGGGACCCCGATCGACGACTACGTCGCCAACGCGGTGTGCGCCCAGATGCTGTACCTCGAGTACAAGAACTCCGACAAGGAGATCAGCCTCTACATCAACAGCCCCGGCGGCGACATCACGGCCCTGTTTGCGATCTACGACACCATGAAGTTCGTCAAGAATGACATATCGACGTTCTGTTATGGCCAGGCCGCCTCAGCCGCGGCGGTGATCCTGGCCGGGGGGACCTCGGGGAAGCGCTACGCCCTTCCCCACGCCCGCATCCTCATTCATCAGCCCTATGGCGGCGCCGCCGGCCAGGCCGCTGACATCGAGATCCAGGCCAAAGAGATCCTGCGCATGCGGGACCTGCTCAACCAGATGCTGGCGGCCGACACGGGCCAATCGGTCGAAAAGGTGGCCCGCGACACAGACCGGGACTTCATCATGAGCGCCGCGGAGGCCGCGGAGTACGGCATTATCGACGAGGTGATCACCACGCGAGAGCTCGCGGTCGTCCCGCAGGCTGCGGGCGTCGCCTGAGGCCCAGGGGGAAAACAGGGTCGTGGCCAAGTTCGGGGAGTCCAGTGACCTGGTGAAATGCTCGTTCTGCGGGAAATCGCAGAAGCAGGTCAAGAAGTTGATCGCCGGTCCCGGCGTCTACATCTGCGACGAGTGCATTGACCTGTGCAACGACATCATCGAGGAGGAGCTGTCTGAGAGCTCCGAGGTGCACTTCGACGAGCTGCCGAAGCCAGCGGAGATCTTCACCTTTCTCAATGACTACGTCATCGGCCAGGAGCGGGCCAAGAAGATCCTGTCGGTGGCGGTCTACAACCACTACAAGCGGATCCAATCGGGGGGCTACGCGGACGCCGAAGTCGAGCTGCAGAAGTCCAACATCCTGCTGCTCGGTCCGACCGGGTGCGGCAAGACGTTCCTGGCCCAGACCCTGGCCCGTATGCTCAACGTCCCGTTCGCCATCGCCGACGCCACCGCCCTGACCGAAGCCGGTTACGTCGGCGAGGACGTTGAGAACATCCTTCTCAAACTCATTCAGGCCGCGGACTACGACGTCAAAAAGGCCGAGACCGGGATCATCTACATCGACGAGATCGACAAGATCGCCCGTAAGAGCGAGAACCCATCGATCACCCGGGACGTCTCGGGCGAGGGCGTGCAGCAGGCCCTGCTCAAGATTCTGGAAGGGACCACCGCGTCGGTCCCTCCCCAGGGGGGGCGCAAGCACCCCCACCAGGAGTTCATCCAGATCGACACCACCAACATCCTCTTCATCTGCGGAGGGGCGTTCGCCGGTCTGGACCGCATCATTGACAGCCGCCTGGGCCGGCAAGGCATCGGGTTCCGGGCTGACATCCGCCGGGCCGAGGACCGGGGCGAGGGCGACCTGCTGGCCCAGGTGCTGCCCGAGGACCTGCTCAAGTTCGGGCTCATCCCTGAGTTCGTTGGCCGGTTGCCGGTCATCGGGGCCGTCTCCAACCTGGACCGGACGGCGCTGGTCCGGATACTCGTCGAACCCAAGAACGCCCTGGTCAAGCAGTACCGCCGGGTGTTCGAGCTGGACAACGTGGAGCTCGTCTTTAGCGAGGACGCCCTGGGCGCGGTCGCCGAGCAGGCCCTCCTGCGGGGCACGGGGGCCCGGGGGTTGCGGGCCATCCTCGAGGAGGTGCTGCTCGAGGTCATGTACGACCTGCCCAGCCGCAGCGACATCGGTCAGTGCGTCATCGACCGCTCCGTTGTCCTGGAGCGGGTGGCGCCGACCCTGGTTCCCCGGGCCGAGCAGGCTCGCAGCCAACCCCGACCTCGTCGGGCGGCTTCGTAAAGGGTGGCGGCGCGCTCGAGCTTCCCCGGGTCTCCCAGCCTGGGCGACGCCCTGGCCTGGCTCGACGGCCACCAGAACCTCGAACGCATGCTCGCCGACACCCGGCGGCCACCCCCCGATCTGGCCCGGATGCGGCGACTGGTTGACGTACTGGGCCACCCCGAGACCGCCGCTCCGACCATCCACGTCACCGGCACCAACGGCAAGACCTCGACCGCCCGGGCCCTGACCGCCCTCCTCACGGCCAAGGGCCTCCGGGTGGGTACGTTCACCAGCCCGCATCTTGAGCGCATCAACGAACGACTGGCCGCCAACGGCGAGCCCATCAGCGATGCTGACCTGGCCGAGGTCCTGACCGACCTGGCGGGTATCGAGCCCCTGCTCGGGGACGGGGTTCGCCTGACCTGGTTCGAGATTCTCACCGGTGCCGCCCTGCGCTGGTTCGCGGACCGACCCGTTGACGTGGCGGTCTTCGAAGTCGGCCTCGGCGGTCGTTGGGATGCCACCAACGTGGTGGACGCCAGCGTGGCGGTGGTGACCAACATCGGTCTCGATCACGTGGAGTTCCTCGGGCCGACCCGAGCCGACGTCGCCGGCGAGAAGGCCGGCATCGTCAAGCCGGGCGCCACTCTGATTCTCGGTGAGCGGGATCCCGAGCTCCGGCCGATCTTCGAACGCGAAGGGCCCGCCGAGCTGTGGTGGGCCGGCGAGGAGTACGACTGCACCCGAAACGAGCTCGCCGTAGGGGGCCGGGTGCTCGACGTGCGCACCCCGCAGGCCAGCTACGACGACGTCTGGCTCGACCTCCACGGCGGCTACCAGGGCGACAACTTCGCGGCCGCCCTGGCCGCCGCCGAGGCCTTCTTCGGGGCCCCTCTCGAAGACCGCCTGGTTCGTGAGGCGGCGGCCACGGTGCGGTCCCCGGGCCGGCTGGAGATCGTCGGACACGACCCGCTGGTCGTGCTGGACGGGGCCAAGAACCTGGAGGGGGCCGAGCGGGCGGCTGCGGCGGTGAACGAGGAGTTCGGCGCCCGTTCGCTGATCCTGGTGGTCGGGATGCTGCACGGAAAAGATCCCGAAGCCATGTTGCGAGCCCTCGGCGCCGGTCGGTCCCGCCTGGTGGTGGCGTGCCCGCCCCCCTCGCCGCGCGCCCAGCCCGCCGGCACCCTGGTTGCGGCCGCCCTGCGGCTCGGGGCCCACGCCGTGGAGGCGGAGTCGGTGGCCGAGGCGCTCCAGGTGGCCATCGATGAGGCCGGGCCCGAGGATGTGATCGTGGTGACCGGGTCGCTATATACCGTCGGCGCGGCCCGGGCCGCCCTGGCGGTGCGGACCTGACGAGCAGGTCTCACCGGGACCTGGTGGGACCGGGCGGGGTCTGACGGGTTCGAGCTGGTCCGGGGCTGATCCGGGCGGAGCCGCACCGGAACCCGGTCCAACGTGGGCGCAGGTCGCTCCGGGTGGTCCCGCACCGGGACCTCGTCCAACTTGGGCGCAGTTCGCGCTTTGGGCGTGGTGGCGGCGATTTTTCGATAGCTGTGATGCCCAAGGCGCGAAGTGCGCCCAGGATGAGCGGGTGTGGGCCGGGTGTGGCCGGGTCGTGCCCCCGGCCGGGCGCCCCCGGCCAGGCGTCCCCGGCCCCGTTCGCCGGCCACCTCGTACAGACCCACCCGGCCCGGCCGCTACCCTGCTCCAGTCGTGAACCGAACCCTGGTCATCTGCAAGCCCGACGCAGTCGAAGCGGGCTTGACGGGCGAGATCATCGGCCGCCTGGAGGGCAAGGGCCTGAAGCTGGTTGCTGCCGAACTGCGGACGATCACTCGCCCGACCGCCGCGACCCACTACGCCGAGCACGAGGGGAAGCCCTTCTACGAGGACCTGCTGGTGTTCATCACCCGCTCGCCGGCGATGTTGCTGGTCGTGCAAGGCCCGGATGACACCTGGCAGATCGTCCGCACCATGATGGGGGCGACCAATCCTGCCGTGGCCGCCCCCGGGACCATCCGGGGGGATCTGGCCATCGAGACCACCGAAAACCTGGTCCACGGCTCTGACAGCGCCGAGTCGGCGCAGCGGGAAATCGCCCTCTTCTTCCCGGAGCTCAGCGATCGCCCGGCAACCTGATCCGGCCGGTCCGGCCGGTCCGGCCGGTCCACCCGGTCCAGCCGGTCCACCCGGTCCGGCCGGTCCACCCGGTCCGGCCGGTTCGACCAATCCAGCCAGTTCAGCCAACCCACCCGGTCCCGCCAATCGGCCCGGTCCAGCCGGTCGATCGGCTCGATCCGGCCTAACCGCGCCGTCGGCCCCCCCGGCATGCGACGCCCGTCACAACCCTCCGGGTGGGTGGACGCCACCGGCGCCGGCAGGTAGCCTCGTTCCACCTCCGCCGCTCCCTGACAGGAGGCCCCCCTCGCGTGTCGGATAACGTCTTCAGCGGTTTCTTCGGGCGGGATATGGCTGTCGATCTCGGCACTGCCAATACCCTCGTCTACGTCCGCGGTAAGGGCATCGTGCTGGACGAACCGTCCGTGGTCGCGGTCAACATCAAGGATGACCGGCCGCTCGCCGTCGGCCTCGAAGCCAAACGGATGATCGGTCGGACGCCCAGTCACATCCAGGCCATCCGGCCACTGCGAGACGGCGTGATCGCCAACTTCGATATTTGCGAGAAGATGCTGGCGTATTTCATCCGGCGAGTGCATGGACCTCGCAAGTTCGCCAAACCACGCATGGTGATCTGCGTTCCGTCCGGCATCACCGGCGTGGAGCAACGGGCCGTGCAGGAGGCGGCGGAATCGGCCGGCGCCCGCAAGCCTGCCCACATCATCGAGGAGCCCATGGCGGCGGCGATCGGCGCCGGCCTGCCCGTGCACGAACCCACCGGCAACATGGTGGTCGACATCGGCGGCGGTACGACCGAGGTGGCGGTCATCTCGCTCGGTGGGATCGTCACCAGCCAGTCCGTTCGCATCGGCGGCGACGAGCTGGACGAAGCGATCATCCAGTTCATCAAGAAGGAATACAGCCTGGCGCTCGGGGAGCGTACGGCCGAGGAGATCAAGATCGCCCTGGGTTCGGCCTGCCCGCTCGAGGAGGAGCTCCATGCCGAGATCCGCGGCCGGGACCTCATCACGGGTCTGCCGAAAACGATCGTGACCACGACCGAAGAGATCCGCGAAGCCATCTACGAGCCGGTCTCCTCCATCGTCGACGCCGTCAAGGTGACGCTGGACAAGACGCCGCCCGAGCTGGCCGCGGACATCATGGAGCAGGGCATTGTGCTCACCGGCGGTGGGGCCCTGTTGCATGGGCTGGGGGCCCGGCTGATGTCAGAGACGGGGATGCCGATCGTGATTGCCGACAACCCCCTGCACTCGGTGGCCATCGGAAGCGGCCAGTGCCTCGAGGAGTTCGAGGTGCTCAAGGGCGTGCTGATGTCCAGCCAGAGTCGCTGATTCTCTGGTCTGCCTGCCCGCTCCGTGGCTGTCTACCGACGCTCGACCCGCACCCGTTACGTCCTGGCGGTGCTCATTCTGGCCGCGCTCACCCTGGTCACCATCGATGCCCGCAGCAACGGCAGCGGGTTCACGAGCGATATCCGGTCCAAGGTCCGCGAGGCGTTTGCGCCCATCCAGCGGGTAACGCACACCGCCCTGCAGCCCATCGGCAACTTCCTGACCGGGGTGGTGGACTATGGCTCGCTTCGGCGGGAAAATCAACGCTTGCGGGATGAGGTCGCCGGCCTCCAGCAGCAGTCGATCCAGTCGGCCGCCGAGCAGTCGGCCGCCCAGCAGCTGTTCGCCACCGAGCATCTGCCGTTCGTGGGCTCCATCCCGACCGTCGGCGTGACGGTGATCGACAATGGGTTCTCCAACTTCGAGAACACCGTGACCATCAACAAAGGCACCACCAGTGGTATCGCCATCGGCCAGCCCGTGGTGGCGGCCGGCGGTCTGGTCGGCAGCATCGAGGCGGTGAGCGCCAACACCGGGACCGTGGTGCTGCTCACTGATCCGACCTTCGCCGTCGGTGTCCGCCTGGGGGCGGTCAACGTCGGCACCGCCCAGGGGGTCGGCAGGAACGTGCCGCTGCGCATCACGGTCGATACCACCAGTGAAGCCCCGCCCAAGATGACAAAGGGGCAGCCGGTGGTGACGAGCGGGCTCGATCTCGAAAAGTTCCCGCCCAACCTGCCCGTCGGGCGTATCGCCAGCTCCACCACGCCGCCGGGTGCGGCGGAGCCGGATATCAGCCTGACTCCATTCGTCAACGTCGACCAGCTGGCCTACCTGCAGGTATTGATCTGGGCGCCGGGGTCGTCCGGATGACGGCCGCGGTGGGCACGCGCACCCGGAACCCCCGGCGCCGGGCCCGGCGCGCCCGAAGGGGCGCGGCAACATGAGCCCGCACGTGCGGGCCCGGTTGCGCATCGCCCTGGTCCTGCTGGTCGCCATTCTCGTCGAGACCACCCTGGGCAGCGATTTCCGCATCGATGGGGTCGCCCCCGACCTGATGGTCCTGCTGACGATCTGCGCCGGCCTGACCGGGGGGGCCGAGGCCGGGGCCTGGGTGGGCTTCTGGGCCGGCCTGATCGCCGACCTCTTCCTGACCTCGACGCCGCTCGGGTTGTCGGCGCTCACCTACTGCCTGATCGGTGCCGCCGTCGGCGCCATGCGCACCGCGGTGCTGCCCGACGCCAGACTGATCACCCCGGCGGCCGCCCTGGTCGGCACGGCCGCGGCCGTGCTCCTGTGGGTGGCGCTCGGCGACGTGCTCGGCCAGAGTCAGCTTCTCGATGCCGGCCGGACCTGGCTGATCCGGGTGGCAGTGGTCGAGGCGGGCTGGGCGACCGTGCTGGCGCTGCCGGTCGGATGGCTGTACGCCCGGGCGGCGCGCGGTTCCAGGGGTTCGGAGCTCGTCGGCGGTGACCGGACTCCGCTGATGCGCGGCGACAGGCTGGCCGCCCGGTGAGCTCGCCCGAAGCCACCTCCCCCCGCGTCCGTCTGACCATCCTGATCGTGGTCGTGATCTGTTTGTTTGCGGCGCTGTTCGCCCGCCTGTGGTTCCTGCAGGTCCTGAACGCTCCCACCGCCCAGGCCGCGGCCGCCAATAACGGCGTGCGCCTCGTCTACACCCAGGCGCCCCGGGGTCTGATCGAGGATCGCAACGGCAACGTCCTCGTGGGCAACGTCAACGAGCCGGTTATCGAGGTGAGCCGGCTGGTTGCCAGCCAGGATCCCTCCATGGACTCCCGTCTGGCGCCGCTGCTCGGCATGACCGTCCGGCAGCTGCAGCGGGCCATCAACAACCTGCAGTACAGCCCCTACGCGCCGGTCCCGATCATGCCCGATGCCACCCCGGAGCAGATCCTGTATATCCAGGAGAACCAGAACCTGTTCCCGGGCGTCCAGGCCACCACCATGTCTGTACGGACCTACAGCGCCATGGGGCGAGCGGCGGCCAACGTGGTCGGCTACGTGGGGCAGATCGATCAGGCCCAGTATCAACAGTTGAAGTCCCAGGGCTACCAGCCCGGCGATCAGATCGGCCTGGCCGGCGTGGAGGCCGAGTACGAAAGCCTGCTGCGAGGTGCTCCCGGCATCCAGAAGCTCCAGGTCGACTCCCGGGGCAACGTGCTAACCAGCCTGGGCGTCACCAGGCCCGTCGCCGGTGACACCGTGCGCTTGAGCCTCGACGGGCGCATCCAGATGATCGCCGAGTCGTCGCTCGAGCAGGGGATGACCTCCGCCCGCCGGACCTTCGACCACACCTCCGGCCGCAATTTCACCGCCCCGGCCGGCGCGGCCGTGGTGGAAGACCCCACCAACGGGCAGATCCTCGCCATGGCCACCAATCCCACCTATAACCCGGCCGAGTTCGTCGGTGGCATCAGCCAGTCGAACTACCAGGCCTTGCTCAACAATCCCAGCGATCCACTCCTGGACCGGACCATCCAGGGTCAGTACGCGCCCGGGTCGACCTTCAAGCTCATCACGGCCACGGCCGGCCTCCAGGACGGGTTGATCACTCCCAACACCCCGTTCGACGACACAGGCAGCATCACCATCGGCAACTTCGTCGCCCACAACGACAACGGGGCCGCCTACGGGGTCATCACCCTGCCGACCGCGATCACCGTTTCGAGCGACAACTTCTTCAATACCATCGGCCTCAACCTCTGGTATGGCCGCGGCACCTACGGCGAGGACGCCCTGCAGAATGTGGCCAGGGAATACGGCCTGGGCGTGCCCACCGGTATTGCCCTGCCCAACGAGGCGGCCGGGAAGATCCCGACGCCGCAGTCGTATGTCAAGGACCATCAACAGAATCCCAGTGTGTTCACCCAATCGCAGTGGTACCCCGGCAACAGCGACCAGGTCGCCATCGGCCAGGACGAGGTGCTGGTGACCCCCTTGCAGCTGGCCAACGCCTACGCCACCTTCGCCAACGGGGGCAACCTGTTGGTCCCGCAGCTGCTCCTCGACGCCACCAACCCGGCCAGTGGCCACGTGGTGCGGGGCTTCTCCTCCAAGGTGCTGCACACGGTCAAGCTCCAGCCTGACTGGCGCGCCGCCATGCTCCAGGGCTTCACGGGGGTGGTCAACAGCCCGTTCGGAACAGCCTACGGCGTTTTTGCACACACCCCGCTGGCTGCCATGGACATCGCCGGCAAGACGGGAACGGCGCAGGTGAACGCGCCGCGCCAGGACACGTCGGTGTTCACCTCGTTCGCGCCAGCGGCCGATCCCCGGTACGTGGTGGACGCCTTCGTCGAGGACGCCGGCTACGGAGCGTCAGTGGCGGCCCCGGTGGTGCGAGAGATCTATGACGGCCTCTTCGGCCTGCCTTTGCAACCGGTGAGCTACGCGGGGGTCGGGACTGGAGGTCAGAACTGATGATCGCCGCCTCGCCGGCGCCGGGGGCGGTCGCCAGGCGTCAGAAGCCCGTGCTCTGGCAGCACGTCGATCCCATCCTGCTCATTGCCACCCTGCTGATCGGCGCCTTCGGCTGCCTCATGGTGTACACCGCTACCCGGGATGAATTGCAGGCCGCCGGCCTCAGCCCCCTGTACTACCTCAAGAAGCAGGCCATCTTCATGGTCATCGGGGTGGTCGTGATGCTGGCGGTGATGGCCGTCGACTACCGCCGCTTTCGGGACTGGGCGCCGGCCATCTACGGGCTGACGGTCCTCGTGTTGCTGGCGGTCTTCGTCGTCGGGCACAAGAGCAAGGGGTCACAGGCCTGGTTCCAGGTCGGCAGCTACCAGCTGGAGCCGTCCGAGTTCGCCAAGATCGGGCTGATCGTCGCCCTGGCGGCGTACTGCGCGGCCGCGAAGGGCCGGCTCACGGCACGCGCCCTGCTGGTGGTGCTGGTCCTGTCCGCCATCCCCTTCGCCCTGATCTACAAGCAACCCGACCTTGGCACGGCGCTGGTCCTGGCCGGAGTGCTGGTGGCGGTGGTGCTCATCGGGGGGGCATCCGCCCGGCTGCTGGGCTTGCTGGCGCTCATCGCCGTCCTGCTCGGGGTCGGCGTTGTCCACTTCGGGATCCTCAAGAGCTACCAGCAGGCCCGGTTGACCTCGTTTGTGCAGTCTCCCGATCAGCCCAACGCGGCCCTGTTGCAGTCGGCCGCCGGTGCCAACGAGTACAACCTGGCCGAGTCGAAGATCACCATCGGTGACGGTGGCCTGTTCGGTAAGGGGATCGGCCATGGCACCCAGACCAACCTGTCGTACGTCCCCGAACAGCGCACCGACTTCATTTTCACCGCCGTCGGAGAGCAGCTCGGGCTGGTGGGTTCGGGCCTGCTGCTGCTGCTCTTCGCCGCCGTCATCTGGCGCACCTGGCGAGCAGCCACCCTCTCCCGGGATCTCTTCGGCACGCTGATCTGCGTCGGCGTGCTGGCCATGCTGGTGTTCGAGGTGTTCGAGAACGTCGGCATGACGATGGGCATCATGCCCGTTGCCGGCATTCCGCTCCCGCTCATGAGCTACGGGGGTTCGGCCGTGATCGCCACCTTCGCCGGCGTCGGCCTGGTGGCCAACGTCCGGATGCGCCGCTTCACCTGAACGGCCACGGTTCGCGCTCCAGCCCGAAGGAGGCTCGCCGCTACACTGGCCAGGGACATGACGTCGCTGTGGACCCAGATCGAGCCGATCCTCGCCCACGTCCAGAAGCCGGCCCGGTACATCGGCTGCGAGGATGGTGCCATCGGGCCGGGATCGCTGGCCGGCAGGGTGGGCTGGCTGCTGATCTACCCCGACGCCTACGAGATCGGCCTGCCCAACCAGGGCCTGCAGATCCTCTACGAGCTGCTCAACGAGCGAGAGGACGCCCGGGCCGAGCGTTCGTACGCGCCCTGGCCGGACATGGAGGCGGAGTTGCGCCGCCGGGGGCTGCCGCTGTTTTCAGTCGACAGCCACCGTCCGGCGACCGAGTTCGACCTGCTGGCCTTCAACCTGTCGGCCGAGCTCGTCTACACCAACCTGCTCAACTGCGTGGACCTGGCCGGGGTCCCGGTCCGAGCCGTGGAGCGCGGCCCGGAACACCCCCTGGTGGTGGCGGGCGGCCACTGCACGTTCAACCCCGAACCCCTGGCTGATTTCGTGGACTGCTTCGTCATCGGTGACGGCGAGGAAGCGGTCGGAGAAATTACCGGCGCGGTGCAGGCCTGGAAGGCGGGGGGGCGTACGGCCGGGTCGCGACAGCGCGTGCTCCGCGACCTGGCCCGGCTGGAGGGCGTGTACGTGCCCTCCTGCTACGACGTGGTGTACGAGGGGCCCCGACTGGTGGCGGTCACCCCCCGGTATCCCGACGTCCCCGACCGTGTCGAAAAGCGGACGATCGCCGATCTGGCCGCCTGGCCCTACCCCAAGCAGCAACTGGTACCCATGACCGAGGTCGTCCACGACCGGCTCAACGTCGAGATCTTCCGGGGTTGCACCCGCGGCTGCCGCTTCTGCCAGGCCGGCATGATCACCCGGCCCGTTCGGGAGCGCCCCGCCGAGCAGGTGCGGGAGATGGTCGGCGCCGGTTTGCGCCGGACGGGCTACGACGAGGTCAGCCTGACCTCCCTGTCGAGTGCGGACTACTCCGCCATCGACGAGGTGGTAGGCGGCATCATCAACGATCCCGCCTGCGGCGGCCAGGTCTCGGTCAGCCTGCCAAGTCTCCGCGTCGACGCCTTCACGGTTGGCATCGCCAGCCAGATCCAGAAGGTGCGGCGCACGGGACTGACCTTCGCGCCGGAGGCCGGCACCTGGCGGATGCGGCGGGTCATCAACAAGCTCATCCGGGAAGAGGACCTCTACGGGGCGGTGGAGTCCGCCTTTTCCCAGGGATGGCGGCGAGTGAAGCTGTACTTCCTTACCGGTCTGCCGACCGAGACCGACGAGGACACCCTCGGGATTGCCGAACTGGCCCGCAACTGCGTGGCCGTTGGGCGCTCGCACCACAAGGGCGCGTCGGTGACGGCTTCCGTCGGCGGCTTCGTGCCCAAGCCTCAGACCCCGTTCCAGTGGTTCGGGCAGGACCCGGCGGCGGAGCTGAGTCGCAAGGTCGCCCTGCTCGCGCGACGCCCTGCGGCGGGATCGGGGGGTCCAGCTGCGCTGGCACGACCCCCGGGCCTCGCTGGCGGAGGGTCTCGCCAGCCGCGGAGACCGGCGAGTCGGGGCCGTCATCGAGACCGTGTGGCGGCGGGGTGGCACGTTCCAGGAGTGGTCAGAGCACTTCTCACTCGATTTGTGGACCGAGGCCATGGCCGTCCACGGCCTGTCGATCGATTGGTATGTGCACCGTCACCGCGAGCGGGACGAGGTCCTGCCCTGGGCCCATATCTCGGCCGGGCTGCACGAGGACTTTCTGTGGCAGGACTGGCAGGACGCCCTGGCCGAGTCGGGCACGCCGGACTGCCGCTGGACGCCCTGTTACGACTGCGGGGCGTGCACCGGCTACGGCCTCGAACACGTCGTCGCCTCGTCCACGGCCCCCGCGGGAGGCAGCCAGGGGACCGGGCAGGATCTGTCCCGGGGGCACGAGGTACCCGTGCAACTCCGGCCCCTCGCCGGCCAGGTGGTTCGACCGTGACCCGGGTCCGGATCCGCTTCGTCAAGCTGGGCAAGATTCGCTGGACAAGTCACCGGGACGTGGCCCGCATGTGGGAGCGGGCGTTTCGGCGGGTGCAATTGCCGCTGGCGTACAGCGCCGGCTTTTCCCCGCGTCCCAAGGTCAGTTTCGGGCTGGCCCTCCCCACCGGCCATGAATCCGTGGCCGAATACCTGGACGTCGAGCTGGCAGATGCGTCGGGGGTGTCCGACCTCGACGTCTGTGCTTTGCCCGGCCGGCTCTCGGCGGCGTTACCGCTCGGCGTTGACGCCACCGCCGCGGCGGTGATCGTCCCGGGAACCCCCTCGCTGCAGGAGGATGTCATCTCCTGCACCTGGCGCTGGATAGCGGCCCCGTCAGACGGGGCCGGCCTGCTCGGATCGGAGGATGTGGCCGGCCGGGTGGCGGCCGTGTTGGGGGCCCCCTCGGTCGTTGTCACCCGCCTCCGCAAGGGTGTCGAGCTGACCGACGACATCCGGCCCGGTATCTCCGACTTGCAAGTACTCGGGCCGGTCGGGCCCGATCCTTCGCTGGGTACGTGGCTGGTGGCCGAGCTGGCTTGCCGCCCGCGGGCCCTCCGGCCGTCCGAGGTGCTCGTGGCCCTGGACCCCGGTCTGGAGGAACGCCAGGTGCGAAGGACGCATCAATGGATTTTGCGCGACGGCGCCCGGGCGGAGCCGCTGGTTGCGGCCAGCCAGCCCGGCGCGACGGCCGCGCCGCACGCTCTGGAGCGTGCGTCGTGAGAAGGGAATGTTGTGATGTCCGACCCTGCGTCGGCCGCCCCGGATCGTCCCGGGCCGGCGTTTACAGGTGCTGCTGCGACAGGCTCGCAGGCAGAACCGCAATCAGGGCCTGATTCCGGGCCGCCCCCCGATGCTGGGGTCAGCGGCGAAGGAGTCGGTCAACCGGCGCGTCGGCGCCGGCGAGGGTCGCGGGGCGGTCGCAGCCGCAACCGCACCGCGGTGGCCCCAGATGTCGGGGGGCCGGACGCCGGCTCTGCCGCCGCGCCCGAGCAGCCATCGGTGGCGGCCGCGGGCCGGTCCGGTTCGGAGCCGGGCCAGCCGGCCCGCTCGTCTCCCGAGGCTGAGCCTCACCCGGGGCTGGGTCCGGTTCCGGCCAGCCCGGCGGCGCGCTCCGCCGCGCTGGGCGCCAACGGACCCAACCCGACCAGCTCCGCCCAGCCCCTCATTTCGGCGCTACCGGGCCGCCCCGTGGATGCCGAAGGAAAGACCCCGGCGATGGTGAGCGAGCCGGGTCCCGAGAGCTCCGAACCGGGCCCCGCCGCCGCGGCCGGGAGCCCGGCCGATCCCGGTAGCCCTGCCGATGCCGGTAGCCCCGTCGAGCCCGGTAGTCCCGTCGAGCCCGGTAGCCCCGTCGAGCCCGGTAGCCCTGCCCCCTCTGGCCCGATCCCGGCGTCAGGGCGCGGGCCTCTACGGGTGACCCCCGCCCCTCCGGCGGCCGCCGCCCCGCCGCCCCGGCCCAAGATCGGCGACACCCGGCCGGCCCCCGTGGTCGTACCGCCTTCTCCCGACCGGGGCGGGCCCCGGACGGGGGCGGTAGACAGCCCCGCCGACGGCGGCAGCGACAGCGACCGTTCGGGCCGGCGCCGCCGCCGTAGCGCCCGGGGTCGAGCGCCCGTTGACCGGCGCCCGGTCGAGGCGGTGCTGGTCGACGAGCCGGCCACCGTGGACGAGGAGACGCTCGAACGCCGGCGCGGTCGCGAGCGCAAGGGTCGGCCGATCGGCCGGTATCTCATGGTGGTCCACTCGCGACCGGTGGCCACCCAGATCGCCGTGCTCGAGGGTCGATCCCTGATCGAGCACTACGTGTCGCGCAAGGCCGATGACGCCACCCAGATCGACGGCAACATCTACCTCGGCCGGGTGCAAAACGTCCTGCCCGGCATGGAGGCGGCGTTCATCGACATCGGCACGCCCAAGAATGCGGTGCTGTACCGCGGCGACGTGCGCTACGACAAGGACGATCTGGAGCCGACCGCGCCAGGCGCAGGCGGGTCCGCGCCGACCCGGGGCCGCCTGGCCGGGGTGGCGCGCGGCGCCCGCATCGAACAGTTGCTCAAGACCGGTCAGACCGTGCTCTGCCAGGTCACCAAGAACCCGATCGGGACCAAAGGAGCCCGCCTCACCCAGGAAGTGTCGCTGCCGGGCCGCTTCGTGGTCTTGATCCCCAACAGCGACACCTACGGGATCTCCAAACGCCTCCCCGACGACGAGCGCAAGCGGCTGCGCCGCATCCTCGACGACGTCCGCCCCGAAGGGCACGGGCTGATCGTCCGGACCGCGGCTGAAGGGGCCACCGCCGACGAGTTGCGACGCGACGTGGCCCGGCTCAGCCAGCAATGGGAGCGGATCGACGCCATGGCCAAGTCGTCGCGCACCCCGGCCCTGCTGTACCGGGAGCCAGACATGGCGGTCCGGGTCATTCGCGAGGAGTTCAACCGGGACTATCGCGGGGTGGTGATCGACGACCGCGTGCTGTTCGAAGAGGTCCGGGACTACGTGGGCAGCATCAGCCCCGAGCTCGCCGACCGCGTCGAGTGGGCGGGCGACTCCGATGACCCGCTGCCGGTTTTTGAGCGCTACCACGTCCACGAGCAGATCCACAAGGCCCTGGATCGCAAGGTGTGGCTACCGTCGGGAGGCTCGTTGATCATCGAGCGAACCGAGGCCCTGACCGTGATCGACGTCAATACGGGCAAGAACGTCGGGACGTCGAACCTGGAGGAGACCGTCTTCCGCAACAACCTCGAGGCTGCGGACGAGATCGCCAGGCAACTCCGCCTCCGCGACATCGGCGGGATCATCGTCATCGACTTCATCGACATGGAGGTGGTGGCCAACCGGGCCGAGGTCATCAAGACCTTCCGGGCCGCCCTGGCCCGGGACAAGACCCGAACTCAGGTGTTCGACATCTCCGAGCTCGGGTTGGTGGAGATGACCCGCAAGCGGATCTCGGAGGGACTGGTGGAGTCATTTTCCGAGACCTGCCCGACCTGCGGGGGTCGAGGCATCATCTTCGACGAGTCGCTCCTGTAGCTGCCTCGACTCGCGGTCCGGAAGGGTCAGGCGGCCGGACCGGCCGCCTGCCTGCGGGTATACTGCTCTTTCTGTGTACGCGGTGATCAAGACGGGTGGCAAACAGGAGCGGGTCGAAGAGGGCCAGACGCTCGCTGTCGAGTTGCTGGGTGCGGCTGACGGCGAAGAGGTGACCTTCGATCCGGTTCTGGTCGTGGACGGGGAGACGGTGCTCTCCCGTCGCAACGAGCTGGCCGCCAGCAAGGTTTCCGCCCGTGTGGTTGGCGACGACCAAGGGTCCGAAGGTACGGGGTTTCACGTACAAGCCGAAGACCCGGGCCCGCCGCCGCTGGGGTCACCGCCAGCGTTACACGACTATCGAGATCACCGGCATCAGCCGGGATAGCGGGAGCCGGGAGGCATAGGGACATGTCCAAGACCAAGGGTGGCGGCTCCACTCGCAACGGGCGCGACTCGCACGCCCAGCGCCTCGGCGTCAAGGTGTTCGACGGGACGACGATCACCGCCGGCTCCATCATCGTGCGCCAGCGGGGCACCCACTTTCATCCAGGCGAGAACGTCGGCCGCGGTGGCGACGACACCCTGTTTGCCCTGCAGGACGGCAAGGTGAAGTTCGCCACCCGCAAGGGACGCAGGCTGGTCGACATTCTCACGGAGGCCTGAGAAGGTCTCGCTCCCGGCCGGACCAGGCGGCCGGGGACAGATAGGGACACGGTGGCCGCGTTCGTCGACGAAGCCCAGGTCCACGTCAAGGCGGGCAATGGCGGGGCCGGGGCCATCTCTTTCCGTCGCGAGGCCCATGTGGCCAGAGGCGGTCCCGACGGCGGGGACGGGGGCAACGGTGGCAGCGTCTGGCTGGTGGCCGATCGCAACGCGGCGTCCCTCTACGGCTTTCGGGACCATCCCCACCGCGAAGCGGGCCAGCGGCAGCCACGGGATGGGCAAAGGCCGCCACGGCAAGGCCGGGGCCGACCTGGACGTACCCGTTCCCGAGGGGACGGTGGTTCGTGACGCCGGCGGAGAGGTGATCGCCGACCTGGTAGTAGAGGGCGACCGCTGGCTGGCCGCCCGGGGCGGCCAGGGTGGCAGGGGCAACGCCCGCTTCCTGTCCAACCGGCGCCGGGCCCCGGCGTTTGCCGAGCAGGCCGAGCTCGGAGAGGAGCGCTGGCTGGACCTGGAAATCAAGCTCATGGCGGACGTAGCGCTGGTGGGTTTCCCGAACTCCGGGAAGAGCACGCTGATCTCCAGGATCTCGGCGGCCAGGCCGAAGATCGCCGACTACCCGTTCACCACCCTCGAGCCCCACCTGGGTGTCGTCCGCTTCGACGATCAGGAGTTCGTGGTCGCGGACATCCCGGGATTGATCGAGGGGGCCAGCGACGGGCGTGGCCTCGGCCACCGTTTTCTCCGTCACATCGAACGGGCCCGGGCCCTGCTCATCCTGGTCGACCTGACCCAACCGGACGGTCGGACCCCTTCCGAACAGCAACGCATCCTGCTCGAGGAACTGCGCCGCCATCAGCCCGACCTGCTGGCTCGGCCCCGCCTGCTGGTCGGCTCCAAGCTGACGCCGCGCCTCCGGATGTCGGTTGGGACGGCGAGCGGCTTTCTGCGATCACAGGACGAGGGGTTGCGTCCCCTGCTTGGTCGCATGGCTTCCGAAGTGGACGCGGGCCAGGGCCGAGCTACCCCGTCCGCCCCGCTTTGTCGTGCACCGGCCGGAGCCGGCCGGGATTGCCATCGAGCGATCGTCAGACGGCGGCTGGGAAGTACGGGGCCGGCCTGCCGTGCGGGCGGTGGCGCTGTCCGACCTGACCAACGCGGAGGCTCTGGCCTACGCCCAGGGTCGCCTGCGCCGGCTCGGGGTGGACCGGGCCCTGGCCCGGGCCGGAGCCCGAAGCGGCGACCGGGTGCGCATCGGCGGGTTCGAGTTCGACTACCAGCCCGACGATGACATGGCCAGATGACCGCCGGCCCGGGTCATCTGATCGTGGTCGAAGATCGGAACCTCCTCGCTGACCGACGGCCGCGGTGACATCCTCCCGGACAGCATCGGGAAGCTGTGCGGCGAAGTGGCCGCCCTCCGCGAGGGGAGGCGCCGGGTGGTGGTCGTCTCGAGCGGCGCCATCGCGGCCGGACTGCCGGTGCTCGGGTCTGCACGAGCCGCGCCGACCGACCCGGCCGTGTTGCAGGCGGTCTCGGCGGTGGGGCAGGCCCACCTGGTCGGCCACTACAACCGGGCCCTGGCGGCCCACGGTCTGGTTGGCGGACAGGTGCTCCTCGCCCCGCTCGACTTCGTCAACCGCCAGCAGTACCTGCATGCCCGCCAGACCCTGTCGGTCCTCCTGGAGCTCGGAGTGGTGCCGGTCGTCAACGAGAACGACGCCGTCGCCGACGACGAGATCCGGTTCGGCGACAACGATCGGCTGGCCGCCCTGGTCTCGCACCTGCTCGGCCGCCGACCTCCTCGTGCTCCTCGACCGACACGCCGGGGCTCTTGACTGCCAACCCTCGGCTCGACCGTGACGCCTCGCTGATCGAAGAGATCGTCGCAGTCGACCACGAGATGGAAGCCCTGGCCGGGGGCGCGGGCACGGCCCGGGGGAGTGGCGGGATGGCCTCCAAGCTGGCCGCGGCCAAGATCGCGGCCTGGTCGGGGGTCAGGGCGGTGATTGCGGCTGCGGCGAGGCCCGACGTGCTCGTGGACGCGGCGGCGGGCGTGGCTGGCGTCGGTACGGTCTTCATCCCCCGAGAGCAACGGCTGCCGGCGCGCAAGCTGTGGATCGCCTTTGCGGTCGGATCATCCGGGACGGTCGTGGTGGACGAAGGGGCCAGGACGGCCCTGATCGAGCGGGACGTCTCGCTCCTGCCCGCCGGGGTGGTGGCGGTGCACGGCGCCTTCGACGCCGACGCCGCGGTCGAGATCGCCGGGCCGGACGGGCAGGTGTTCGCCAAGGGCCTCACCCGCCACCCGGCTCACCTGGTCCAAGAGCTGGCCGGCAGGCGCACCTCGGACCTGCCCGGGGACGTCGTCCACGAGGTCGTGCACCGAGACGACCTGGTGCTGTTGCCATGAAGGCGGGGAAGCGACCCCCTCGGACGCTGGGAGAGCCGTCACTGTCGCCGCCATCCTGGCGGCCGGGCCCTGATGCTGGCCGGTTGCGGCGGCCTGATCGGCTCCTACCTCGGCACCCAGCAAGCCTTGCGGGACGCCGGTTTTCAGTCAGTCAGCGTCCATTTTCACTTCGCCAGGTCGGGTGATCGGGTGAACGCCAATGTGGCGGTCGCCGCCCCGCCCTCGGATACCGACGTCCGCGACGTGGCGTCGGTGGTGTGGGACCACGTGCATCAAACCTTCCGGCTTCTCACCGTGACCGTCCGGGGCACGGGCAGCGGGGCGGGCCAGGTCAGGACCGGGGTCTTCACGTTCGCCCAGCTGGAAAGCACGTTCGGGGCCCGGAAAACGAGCTGGAACCAGAACACCCTCACCGAGGCGGCCGAACATCTGGGCTACACGGTCCTGGCCGGAATCCTCGGCCTGATCGTGGTGATCACCGTGGTCGCCACCCTGCTGGTCCGCCGCCGCCGCCGGCGCCGGGCGCTGGCCGCCGGGGTCGACCTGGGCGCGCCGCTGGCGTGCCCCTGTGGCCTCCGCCGCCCGGGCCGCCTCCAGTGACGGGCTGGAGGCCCCCGGGCCCAGCTCGTCCCCGGACGGCCGTCCTCTCCGCGCCCCAGCGTGGGTCCGGGCGACGGCGGGATTGCCGCCGCCACCGGCGGGGCCGCCCCCGGGGTGGGTTCCGGTAGAGGGCTCGGACCTGGCGCCGCCGCCGGCGGGGCCGCCCCCGGGGTGGGTTCCCGGCGACGGCGCCAATCGGCCTCAGGCGCCTGCCGCGCCGCCGCCGCGTCCGTCGCCTCCGTCGCCTCCATCGGTGGTCCCCGGGCCCGCCCCCGAACCGGCCCGGCGCCCGGCGCACCGGCTCGACCCGCCGCCCGCCCGGCCTGGCCCCGACCGGCCGAGCCTCCCGCCTCAGGCGACGACGGCGGCTGGGGACCTCCGAGCCCGCCGGCCTGACCTTCCGGGCCGGACCCGGCTCCGGCCTGGTCTTGGCGTCCGGCCCGGTTTCCCCGTCCGCCGGCCGTGCCAGGATGGACCTTGCCGCGTTCACCGGCGCCGACAGAACGGAGGCACGACGTTGCAACTCGGGATGGTGGGACTCGGGCGAATGGGCGCCAACCTGGTGCGCCGTCTCATGCGGGATGGTCACTCCTGTGTCGTCTACGACGTGAGCGCCGGCCCCGTCGCCACCCTGGAAGCCGAGGGCGCCACCGGCGCGGCCAGCCTGGCGGAGTTCGTGGCGAAGCTCCAACCGCCCCGGGCCGCCTGGGTCATGGTGCCGGCCGCCTACACCGGCGACACGGTCCAGCAGTTGGCAGAGGCCATGAGCGAAGGCGACATCGTCATCGACGGCGGCAACTCCTACTACCGCGACGACATCCACCGCGCCGCCGACTCCAGCACCGGGGGATTCACTTCGTGGATGTCGGGACCAGCGGTGGCGTCTTCGGCCTCGAGCGGGGCTTTTGTCTGATGATCGGTGGCGAGCCCCACGTGGTGGGCACCTCGATCCCATCTTCCGGACCCTCGCTCCCGGCGTCGAGGCGGCCCCGCGTTCCGAGGGTCGCCGCGGCCCGCCTGCCATGTCGGAACAGGGTTACCTGCACTGCGGTCCTCACGGCGCCGGGCACTTCGTCAAGATGGTGCACAACGGGATCGAGTACGGGTTGATGGCCGCCTACGCCGAAGGTCTGGCCATCCTGCACAAGGCCGATGTCGGGCTGGCCCCGCCGGGGGCCGCGGACGCCGAGACGGCGCCCCTCTCGAACCCCGAGTACTACCAGTACGAGATCGACACCACTGAGGTGGCGGAGGTGTGGCGGCGGGGCAGTGTCATCTCGTCCTGGTTGCTCGACCTGACCGCCGACGCCCTGTACCAGGATCCCAAGCTGGCGGGGTTCAGGGCCGCGTCTCTGACTCGGGCGAGGGGCGGTGGACGGCAATGGCGGCCATCGACGAAGCGGTGCCGGCCCACGTACTGACCGCCGCCCTCTACGAACGGTTTTCGTCCCGGGGCGAAGCCGATTTCGCGGACCGCGTCCTGTCGGCCATGCGCAAGGAGTTCGGCGGGCATGCCGAGCAGGGAACGGGGTCGTAGCCGGTCCGGATCTGCCAACCGGTTGCTGTCGTTACCGGCGCAACCACAAGTGTTCACCTTTCGTTGCGCCCATGGTTACCTTTCGGCCAGCAGCGCCGGGCAGAGTACGACCCATGAAATTTCCGGGTAGTCGACGAGTTCGAGTTCGGGCGTTGACAGGAGTGCTCGGGGCCGGGGTACTGGCCACCCTGGGCGCCTTTTATCCCATCTCGGCGGGAACCGCCAGCGCCAGCCCCGGTCGAACCAACCTGACGATCAGCCCCACCGGGCTGAAGCCCGGATCGATCAAGCACGTCTGGCTGATCATCCTGGAGAACAAGTCCTACGACGCCACCTTCACGGGCCTCAACCAGAACACCTACCTGTGGAAGACGCTCCCGGAGCAGGGGGCGCTGCTCACCAACTACTACGGCACCGGCCATGCCAGCATGGACAACTACCTGGCCATGGTCTCTGGCCAGGCCCCGTCCGAGGACGCCCAGAACGACTGCAGCACCAACGACACTCTGCTCAACCAGAACTCCGGGATCGAGTCAAACCTGCTGACCAGGGGCAAGTACGGCCTGCCTGCGCTCAACCGCGAACTACGGACAACTTGACTCCAAGGGCGGGCCGAACGCCGCCCTCGGTCTCAATGGTTGCTCGTTCCCGACCAACGTGCCGACCCTCTTCAACCAGTTGAACGCGGCCGGCCAGACCTGGAAGGACTACAGCCAGGATCTCGGCGGCGAGCAGAACTACGTCCAGAACCCGGAGACGGCGTTCCAGTCCAACACCGTGCCCGGGCGCGAGGACGCGTCCTGTGGCGGGGCCGGGACCGCAGCCAACAACCCCGTCACCGATCCGCTCAACCTCAACGCGCCAAGCGGGGACGTGGCGAGCTTCACCGGGACCCAGAACGTCAACGTGAGCGGGACGCAGTACATCGACCAGTACGTGGCCAAGCACAATCCGGTCCCCTGGTTCGAATCTGTGACCGGGCAGGACAACAGCGACGGCACCACCACGCCGCCGCTCAACGAGCCGTCCAACGGGGGGACCAACTGCGACGCCAACCATGTCGCCAACCTCGACAGCCCGGCCGATGGCCTGGTGTCGGACCTCATGAACAACACCGTTCCCGCCTTCAGCTGGATCACCCCGGACAACTGCAGCGACGCCCACGACGCGGTGTGCAAGGGCAACAACCTGTCGGGCGCGTTCAACGCCAACGGCAGCCCGAACTACGAGACAGGCACCAACATCGCCTACGACCCCGAGGCCATCCCTCCGGCCAACTTCACCGGCGGTCTCTACGCCTCTGACCTGTTCCTCGAGTACTACATCCCGCTGATCGAGCAATCCCGGGCGTTCCACGACGGCGGCCTGATCGACATCACCTTCGACGAGGGCTTCCCGCCGTTCACCTACACCGGCAACAGCTTCAACAACGCCAACGCCTACGGGCCCACCTCCTCCGACCAGCCGAACTACACGGCCGGGCTCTCGGCGGACGCCGCCGGCGAGAACATCTTCGGCTTCAACGTCCATGCCGAGCCCACCGGGCCGAACTCCACCCTGGGCACCAACAGCTCCGGCGATCAGCTGTACCCCGGACCGGGCAACAACCAGTTCATCGACCGGCCCCCGGTGTGCAGTCAGACGACGCCGACACTGGTTCCGGCCAACTGTGTCCCGGGCATCGTGCGGGGCGGGTCGGGTAACACCCCGGGTGCCCGCACCGATACCGTGACAGGAGCCGCCGGCTCGAACGTGATCCTGGACAACTCGATCGTCGCTGACGACACCGGCCGGGCGGTGAGCGGTGCCAACATCCCGGTCAACTCCTTTGTCGGGGCGGTCAGCGACACCGGGCCCTCTTTCCCGACGTCGAGCAGCGGCCTGGTCGTCACCGGCTCGTTCCAGCTGGTCGACCAGAACGGCAGTCCGGTCGACCCGGGCGGTCCGGTCACCAGCGTCACCCTGAGCGCCGAAGGGGCCCCGGGCTTCCTGGCTGCGGGCCAAACCCCCGATCCGCTCTACGACGCGACCGACCCGACCCCCGGTGGTGGTGACACCGGCAGCGTGCTGATCAGCCCCTTCATCAATCCGGGCACGGTGTCGAACGTGTACTACAACCACTACAGCTGGCTGGCCACCATGGAGGACATCTTCAACGTGTGGGCCGGCAACGATCATGCCCCCCTCTCACCCGGAGCAGGGTCGGTATCCGGGGGCCTGGACGGTCTCGGGCACCTGGGCTACGCGGCCCAACCGGGGCTCCGTCCGTTCGGCCCGGACGTGTTCACCAGCCCGTCCGGGTCTCCATCGAGCGGCCCGCGCCGATCTGGCGGTGGCCGACCTGCCTGATCGGCATGGTGTGCGCACACCGGGAGGCCGGGCCAGCGGGCTCGGCCTCGGGCGCGCCGCGGCCTCCGCCGCGGTGACCGTGGTGGTGGTGGCGTCCGGCGCCCTGCTGACGGGATGCGGCTCCAGCTCCCACCACAACGGGTTGATCGGGTACCCCTCGTACCTCCCCAAGTACACCCTCAACGACCCCGGCGCCCAGCCGCTGGTCGGCACCGCGTCCCGGCCGGCGCTCACCAACCAGGGTCAGGCGGTCCGGGTGGAAACCCCGCGATGGTCCGTCCTGGCCGTCGTCAGCGGCCCCCAGGTGCCGGGCGAAGGCCTGCCCTACCAGGCCCCGACCACCACGTGCACCTGGACCGTGACCCTGTCGCAGGCCACCGGGCCGGTGCCGATCTCGGTCGCCGACTTCGACAGCATCGACAACTTCGGGAACGTCTACCGCCCGTATCTGGTCCCCGGCCAGCCCGCCCCGCCGGGCGTTCTGCGGCCCAACCAGCGGGTCAGCTTCGACCTGCGAGCGGGCGAGGCGGTCGGCGAGGGCTTGATGCGCTGGGCCCCCAACGGGAGCCAGATCGTGGCCAAGTGGGACTTCGTGGTGGAAAACGACTGACGGTCCCTCGAGCCGCCGCACCGCCGAGGGGATTTCGTATCCTTTGGTGTCGTCTCCTCTGCGGTTCCGGGCGCGTTTCGTTTTCTTGGCGCGTAATTGAACCTGTGGTGTCGTCCCTGTCACCAAGAATCCAGATGTCACCCAGAATCTCGCCAGCAAAAGGCGCAAAAGGGTTAAAAAGGGCGGGCCGGTGGGTGGGGAGAGGCCGCGGTCCCATACCGACCGGCGCGGCTCAGGCTCCCGGGGCCGAGCGCTCGGCCCTCAGGCCCTCAATGCCAGCCCGCCAGGTCGCGCCCCCCGCCCTCACCCCGCCGCGCCCCTAGCCCGCCGCCGACCAGGTCCGCCCGCCAGCCCGCTGCCCCCAGTCCGTCGCCCCAGGGCGAGGGCCCAACGCTTATTGGGCCCCGTCCCCATTCCCGGCCCCACCGTCGGCCCGGGTGGCCTCGCCCGCCGGAGCACCCGCCGGGCTGGCGGCGTCGCCGGCGGCGACCCCCGGCCCCAGCGCTCCGGCTGAGCCCACTCCGCCAGCCGAACCCGTCCCCAGCTCGCCTGTCGTCGGGTCCGGCAGGCCCAGCTCGGCCCGCATGGTATCGAGGCGGGACCGGGCCTCGGAACCCATGGCCGCCTGCTGCACTTCGAGCATGCGGACCTCGACGGTCTGGCCGCTCACCTCGGAGGTTCCCAGGGCCCGGGCGTAGCGCTGCTCGATCTTGGCCCGCACCTGCTCCAGCGACGGGGCCTCGCTGTCCACCGTCTGGTTGAGACTCGTCATGGCCCGGTTGAGCTGTTCCTGCATCTTGGCCTGATCGAGCTGGGACAGCAGCTTTTGGCGCTCGGCCAGTTTCTGCTGGAGCGCCAATGAGTTCTGCTGTACTGCGGACCGGGCCTGGTCGGCGGCCTGGGCGGACTGCAGGCTGAGCGTTTTGAGGTCGTTGACCTGGTTTTCAGTGGCGATGAGCCGGTTGGCGAAGGCCTCGGCGGTCTGGTTGTAGTCCCGGGCCTTGTCGGCGTCGCCTCGCCTGGAGGCGTCCTGCGCCATCACCAGGGCCTGCCGGGTCGAGGCGTTCACCTTGCCCAGCTCTTCCATGGCCCGGTTGAGCTGCAACTCGTGCTGCTTCTGGTTGGCTACGACGTTGGCCGCCTGCTCCACCAGCCGCCGGTGCTGCTCCTGCGCATCGGCGATGGCCTGCTCCAGCTGGATCTTCGGGTCAGCGTTGGCCTCGAAGCGGCTATCGGTCTTGGCGGTGAAATACCGCCAGCGCTTCTTCAGCACATCGATCATTCCCATGGTCACATGCTACGACGCGGCTGGGGGAGACGGCGGTGCGGTTGAGGGAAGGACAGGAAGGACAGGAGAGTCCGCCGGGGTGGCGGCGGGCGCCGGGTCCGCGCCCGATGACGCCGCCCCGGCCTCCCTCAGTCCCTCGTGCAGGGCGGCGATGTCGTCGAGCAAGGCGTCAACTGATCCGGTGGCGGCCTCCGCCGAGCCCTCCACCGGGCCTCCGCCCTGTTGCAGGCCCAGCTCGAGCAGCTGCGTCACCGCCTCGTCGAGGCGGGCCGTAAGGAGCCGCAACCGATCCTGCACCTCGCCCTTGGCCTCTTCTGTTCGATGGGCGGCCCGCAGCTGGGCGGCGATGGCCTCCTCGGTTCGCGCCAGCGTTTGCTGGCGCTCCGACGACGGGGTGCGCTGCCGCTCGGCCTGGACCTGCCGCAACTCGCCCGACAGCGCCGCGACCGATGGCTGACCCCGGCCGGCGACGGTGCCTCCGAGGGCCGCGCCCCGCTGGGCTACCAGCCACACCTCGTTGACCCCCTCCCACAGACGGGGCTGGAGCGTAAGCAGCCGGTCTCGCAACGGTCCTGACGCCCACGTCGCCAGCGCCGCATCGAAGCGCTGGCGGGCGGTCAGCGCCTGCCGGACGTACTGCCGCCACGGCTCGGGAACGGCGTACGGATCGATGGTGACGGTGGGGAGCCGGCGCCCCTTGCGCCTGGCTCGGAGCGCGGCGAAGGCCAGACGGGCCAACCAGGCCCCGACCCCGAGCACGACGGCCAGCACTATCGACTGAGCCAGCAAGCCGATCCCCACCCCGGCGAGTGCCAGGACGATCGCCGAGGGTGAGACAGCCGCACGCGCCACCGCTCGTCGCACCTCGGCCGGTGAGGCCGGCGAGGCGCCGGGCGTCGGCACCGGGTGCCGGTCCGGCTCGGGTACCTGCGGGAGCATGATGGCCAGGGTACGGCGGTAATGTGCCCAGATGGGCCTCAGCGCATTGGAGCAGCTGGGCCAGCGGGCCCGGGCGGCCAGCCTGGCCCTGGCCACGGCGTCGACGGCTGCTAAGGATGAGGCCCTGCTGGCCGCCGCCGATCTCCTGGAGGCTCGCCGCGATCAGGTTCTGGAGGCCAACTCGGCCGACGTGGCCGACGCCGAACAGGCGGCCGTGGCGCCCACCACGGTGGACCGGCTCCGGCTCACCGGGCCCCGGGTGGCTGCCATGGCCCGGGGGCTACGTCAGGTGGTCTCCCTCCCCGACCCGGTGGGTCAGATCATCGACGGCTGGGTGCGGCCGAACGGGCTCGAGATTCGCCAGGTCCGGGTCCCGCTCGGGGTCATTGGGATCGTCTACGAGAACCGCCCCAACGTGACCAGCGATGCGGCCGCCCTGTGCCTCAAGTCGGGGAACGCGGCCCTGCTGCGCGGCAGTTCCACCGCTTTGCGATCCAATCAGGCCATCGCTGGCATTCTCCGCGACGGTTATGAAAAAGGAGGCGTCCCCGCCGACGCCGTCATTCTCGTCGAGGACGCCAGCCGCGACTCGGTCCGGGAGTTTGTGCGCCTGCGGGGAGTCATCGATTGTCTCATCCCTCGCGGCGGGCCGGCCCTCATTGACATGATCGTTCAGCACGCCACGGTGCCATACGTGATTGACGGCGATGGCAACTGCCATGTGTACGTTGATCGGACGGCCGATCTCGATATGGCCCTCCGTATCGTCGTCAACTCCAAGACCCAGCGACCGAGCGTCTGCAACGCGGCTGAATCCCTGCTCGTTCACCGCGATATCGCCCCCGAATTCCTGGCCCGGGTGGGGCCGGCCCTGGAGGGAGTGGAGCTGCGGGGTGACAAAGAGGCCCGGACGATACTGGGATCGGACCGGGTGGCGGCCGCCACTCCTGACGACTTCGGGCGGGAATTCCTTGACCTTATCCTGAGCGTCAAGGTCGTCGGCGATCTGGATGAGGCGATCGCCCACATCCGGCGCTATGGATCCGGGCACACCGAGGCCATCGTGACCCGGGACCTGACCGCGGCCCAACGTTTTCAGCGGGAGGTGGACGCCGCCGCCGTGCTCGTCAACGCCTCGACCCGCTTTACTGATGGGGAGGAGTTCGGCTTTGGTGCCGAGATCGGCATCAGCACGCAGAAGCTCCACGCCCGCGGCCCCATGGGCCTGCGGGAGCTGACCACTACCAAATATCTGGTGACGGGCACGGGTCAGATCCGGGGCTGACGACCAGCCACGGGGTCAGCGGCCCGATCGCTGTGGTCGGTGCTGCCCTGCCCGGAGAGTCCTATCCCGTAACGGCAGGGTAAACGCCAGGCTGCCGGGTGGTGAAGATCAGACCACCGACGGGCTCCCGAAATCCCGCCGAAGGGGCGGGCCGCCATGATGTCGGTATGGACCTGCGTAGCCCCCGGACGCTGACCGCGGTCGTCTGTGTGGCCACCCTGTCGGTCGCGTTGGGCGGGTGCGGCAACAGTCACCAACAGGCCAAGGCCCAGACCGATGCCGCCTCGGCCTGTCAGCAACTCACGAACCTGGAATCCCTTGTCGCCGACAAAGAAGGTCCGGGAACGGCGCAGGCCTCGCTCACCCTCAACAGCAGCCAGCGTCTCGTCAACGAGGCGGCCGCCCTCGACGGCCGGTGGAAGCGGCTCCAGGCGGACGTGACCCTGATCCGCCAGGACCTCGATCACGGCTTGGCGAACGGCTTCACGTCCGCGGTGGATGACGAAGCGGCGATCTGTGCTCCGGCGATCGAAAACGGGCTGGGTTCGTCGGTCCCGACCACTGGCTGAGTTTGCCCGACTGGTCGGAGACGTTCGTCCAGACGATACCTCGAAGTCACCCTCGGTTCATTTTCATCGGACACCCTGGGTTGGTGGCCGACGTTCTCACCGACGCCCCGCCTTTGGATGATCAGCCCTTTCGCCCGGTGTCGGTCCCGAGCCGGCCAGACCAGGTGTTTCGGCTGCTCACGGTCACGGCTGCCCTCACCAGCCTGGCGATCGTGCTGGCCACCTTCGCCTTCCTTGTTGACGATGCCCAACCGGCGTTCCGGCACTCCGGCGTGCTCGGTTTCTTTACCCACACCGCATGGGACCCCGGAAAGGGGCGCTTCGGGGTATTGGGCCTGGCGGAGAACACCGTGCTCATCTCGATGGTCGCCCTTATCATCGGGGTCCCGATCTCGTTGGCGATGGCGGTGTTCGTCAACGAGTACGCCCCCCAGCGGGTGCGCAGGATGATGATCTCGGCTATCGACCTCCTGGCCGCCATGCCCAGCCTGCTGTTCGGCATCTGGGGTCTGGTTGCGCTGGAGGGTCCCATCAAACACATCTCCACCTGGCTGTCGGTGCATATGTCGGTCGTGCCGTTCTTCCGGGTCTCGGCCCAGCAGTCTTCCAACCTGACGGGATCCACCTTTCAGGCCGGCGTGGTCGTCGGGATCATGATCATCCCCATCATCACCTCGGTGTCGCGTGACGTGATGGGCCAGGTGCCCCGCGAACAGTGCGAGGGCGCGCTGGCCCTGGGCGGGACCAGGTGGGGCATGGTACGCGACGTCATCCTGCCCTTTGGGCGCAACGGCATTGTGGGCGCGATCCTGCTCGGCCTGGGCCGGGCTCTGGGCGAGACCATTGCCATTTTGTTCATCGTGCAGCAGGTGGTCGGCGTCAATACCGCGGATCCTTGCCACCGGCTCAGGCTCCATCGCCTCCTGGATCGCCAACCTGTTCTCTGGCGCCGATCCTCTGGAGCGATCCGGCCTGGTAGCGGCCGGCCTCACCCTGCTCCTGATCACCTTCACGGTCAACCTCCTGGCCCGCCTCATTGTCAACCGGCTGGGTCGGATGTCATGACCCTGGTCCGACCCCGGTCGATCCCCGAGGCCGTCGGCCGCGACGATCCGGCCGGCGACGTGCCGCGCCGGCTTGACAAGGTCACCCGGCAGGATGGGCGCGACCTGGCCACGGCGGTACTGGCCGGCGCGGCCGGCAGTGGACTCTTGCGGACCGTTCTGGGATGGCACGGCTATCTCGGCACCGCCATCTGGTGGTACGTCTTGTTTCTCGGCGTATATTTTCTCCTCCAGCGCGATAGCGCCAGCCCGGAGGCAGGCATAGATCGGGTGGTGACCGTGCTGATCTGGTCCGCGGGCGCGGCGGTCGTCGGGGTGCTCGGCTGGATGGTTGCCTTTGTCGTGGTCAAGGGTCTGCATCGCCTGTCCGCGGCCTTCTTTGTCAACGACATGTCCCGGGTCGGCCCCCTCAACCCGGGTGGCGGGGTACGGGCCGCAATCGTCGGATCCGTAGAGCAGGTGGGCCTGGCCACTCTGGTAGTGGTGCCGCTTGCCGTCCTGACAGCCGTGTACCTTCACGAGATCAAAGGCCGCACCGCGGGCGTCGTTCGCTTCGCAGTGAACGCCCTGGCCGGACTGCCCAGCATCGTCGCCGGTTTGGTGATCTATGCGGCCTGGGTGACAACCGGCCACGGCTTCTCGGGGCTGGCGGGCGCCATGGCGCTGGCGATACTCATGCTGCCGTTCGTGACCCGGACCTCGGAGGAAATCCTGCGCACCGTGCCGGATCCGTTGCGGGAGGCATCCCTGGCTCTGGGCGCGCCGCAGTGGCGGATGGTGAAACGCATCGTCCTGCCTACCGCCCTGGCCGGCCTGATCACGGCCGCCATACTGGGGGTCGCGCTGGGGATCGGCGAGACCGCTCCGCTCCTCCTGACGACGTCGTACTCGAGCTACACAGTCTCCGATCCGTTTCACGGGCCGCAGTCCTCATTGGCGTCGTTCGTCTACACCTATGTGCTCGAGCCCAACTCCACCCAGAACCAGCGCGGCTACACGGCCCTGCTGGTGCTGGTGCTGTTGGTGCTGGTCCTGTTTGTGATGGCCCGCCTGATCGGCGGTCGCAGTCAGCGAAAGCTGGGGAGGCGTTGATGACGGCAGTGGCGTCCGGAGACCGGGCCTCGTCGGTCCTGCTGCGGGAAGGTTCGGGCCCGGCCAGCCTCGAGACCAAGGCTCTCTCGGCGTGGTTCGGGCGGCGGAAGGTCCTGCAACGGTGCAGCCTCCGGATGGAAGCCCGCAAGGTGACCGCCCTCATTGGGCCGTCGGGGTGCGGGAAGTCGACCTTCTTGCGCATCCTCAACCGGATGCACGAGGTGGTCCCGGGGGCGCAGCTGGCTGGATCAGTCGAGCTCGATGGCGTCGATATCTATACCAGCGCCCTTTCGGCCACCCAGGTTCGCGCCAAGGTCGGCATGGTATTCCAGAAACCCAACCCCTTCCCCGCCATGAGCATCGGTGCCAACGTGATGTCGGGGTTGAAGCTGTCCGGGCGCAGCGCGCCGGACCAGGCCGCGCTCATCGAGGAGTGTTTGACCCGGGCCGGCTTGTGGACCGAGGTCAAGGACCGTCTCAAGGAGGGAGGCATGAGCCTCTCGGGCGGCCAACAGCAACGACTGTGCATTGCCCGGGCTCTCGCCGTTCGCCCCCAGGTGCTGCTGATGGACGAGCCCTGCTCCGCCCTCGATCCTATTTCCACTCGCGTCATCGAGGAGACCATCGCCGAGATCGCCCACGACATCACCATCGTGATCGTCACCCACAATATGCAGCAAGCGGCCCGGGTTTCGGATCGCTGTGCGTTCTTCCTGGTGGAGGAGCTCGGCGAGCCCGGGCGCATCGTGGAAGAGGGTGAGACCGCGAAAATGTTCGAATCCCCCGACGACCCGCGCACCCTCGATTACGTGACCGGGCGCTTCGGATGAAACTACCGCGCCGGGTGTGGTCGGCGGGTGCCGCGCTGGCGGCCGCGGCGCTGACGGTCGTGGCCCTGCCGGCCGGAGTGGCCCAGGCCGCGGCCACCGTGAGCGGAGGCGGGTCGACGTTTGCGGCTCCGGAGATGCAACAGTTCGCCACCGACACGTCGGGCGCGCCCTACAACCTGCAGGTCAACTATGCCTCGACCGGATCCGGGGCGGGGCGAGAGAACTATGCCCAGGGGACCTACCAGTACGGCACGTCGGACATTGTCTTCACGGCCAACGACGGGCCGTTGCAAGGGGACGCCGCGACCCAGCACCCCTTCCGGTATGTCACCGTAAGCGCCGGGGGCCTGGCCTTCATGTACAACATCGTGGTTGGCGGCCAGCGCTGGACGGGCTTGAACCTGACCCGGCAGAACGTCTGCCAGATCTTCACCGGGGCCATCACCATGTGGAACGATCCCCGGTTGGTGTCGACCCCCGGGGACGGCATCCTGGCCAGCGTTGATAAGCGCATCCAGCCCGTGGTGAGAAGCGACCAGGCGGGGGAGAGCTACGTCCTGTCGCAGTACTGCCTGGCGGTGGACCGGGGGGACTGGCTCACGTTTGTCAACTATGTGCTCGCCAACGGCAGCAATGAGACCGCGGCAGGCTGGAACGGCGACCAGGATCTGGCCCCCGCCGGCAACGCCAACGCGGCCGAACCTATTGAGTACTGGCCACCTCTGCTCGACGGCGGCGACAATGCCATCATCCGCAGCGGTGCCTCCAACCTGGTGCAATACGTCGTCGACCCCAACACCGGTTCCAACTCGATCACCTATGTGGCAGCCGTATACGCCAAGGATGCCGGCTTTCCGATGGCCTCGGTCCAAAACCAGGCTGGCGATTTCGTGCAGCCCAACGCCAACAGCGTGCAGCTGGCGCTGTCGTACGCCACTCCAAACAGTACAGGCACGTTCAATCTTGATTTCACCGGGCCCAATCCGGCGGCCTATTTTCCCTCCACCTACTCGTACGTGCTGGCTCCCACCTCAACCCGCGCCCCGGCCTCGGCCGGGGTGGATCAGGCCATGTCCGAGTTCCTGTGCTACTCCATCGGGCAGGGGCAGAACGACGCCGCCCCATTGCTCTACGCGCCGCTATCCCGGGAGGTGACCGCCATCTCGGTGCATGCCGTCCAGGCCATGCCCGGAGCTCCCCCCGCCAGTCAGTGTGGAACCGGCGGTCCCGCTCCGGCCGTGACGCCAGGAAAGATCGTCGGCAACAACGGTAATCCGGGACCGTCAGCTGGCGGGTCCGGTGGCGGGGGCGGGTCCGGCGGGGGAGGGTCGGGCGGGTCCGGATCCGGCGGCGGGGCCGGCGGGGCGGCCTCGAGCAGAGCGGCCGGGACGGCCGGCGCGAGCGGAGCGGGCTCGGGCGGCACCGCGGCCGCAGCCGGCTCTGCCGCGGGAGGGTCGGGCTCGGCCGCTGCGACCGCGGCCGCCGCCCGGCGAGCTACGTCCGCCCGCACCAGCGCCAGCGGCCTCCAGGCGGCCGGATCGAACACGACGGCCGGGCAAAACGGGGTGCCGGTCTCTGTCCCCCTGGAGGCGGTCGCCTCGGGCCAGACCAACTCCGAGACCTACTGGTATCTGCTCATCGGGGCGGGAGTATGTGCCCTCGGGGTGGGACTCGTCTCCAGGAAAAACCCGGGGTCATCGTGACCGGCCAGACGCGCCGCCGGGTTGGCCGGAGATGGCGGATGGCCCTCCGGGCTCTGGGCGGTGCCGCGGCCATGCTGTGGGTGCTATCGCCGTTCCTGCTGCCGCGGGCAGGCGCCGCGACCACACCGTTACCGACGCTCAACCTGTTCGGTGAAGGAGGGTGGGACGTGGCTGCCGAGGCGACCGGCTGGCACAACGGTATCTACGCGGCCACCTCGGCTGATCCGGTGGATACCCACTATGTGCTGGAGGGAGATCTCAACGCCCAGCAGGACTTTCTGAGCGGCGGTGCTGACTATCTGATCTCGGGCCTACCCTTCCAGGCTCATGCAGCGACGGGACTTCCTGGGGGATCGGTAAACGCCATCGCCGCGCCCATCATGCCGAGCGCCCTCGGCGCCCTGGTCGTCACCCCGCTCACCGGGTTCCAGGTCATCAAGGCGGACTCGACGATCACGTATGGGCCCGTGTCGGAAGAGCGCCCGGCGCCGCCGAATGGGACCCCTCCCACGGCGTGTCCTCCCCCGGGCTGCCCGCCCGTCAATGTGCCAAACCTGAATCTGGTCGCCATGGTGGACAGCTACGCGGGCACGTATCAGACCGACCCCAACGGCAACCTGTGGGCGGACGACTTTTGGAGCAATCCCCAGGTTTATGGCACCTGGGACCAGTCGGTGCTGCAATACAACGCCGCCGAGGGGGACTCGCTCGTCCCGCAGGTGCCGCCCGACACCATCACCAGATCAGACCCCAACGACGAGAACTATTACCTCGAGCGCTGGGCGACTGCCGTCGCCCCGTCGGTCTGGAAATATCCCGGACCGGCCAACGAGTTTTTTCCCGTCAGCTACGCCGATGAATTCCAGGCTCCCGGGCTGTCTTCAGAGATCGGCCTGATTCAGCAAGAGGGTGGAATCGGAGGCTTCAGCGGGGGCGGGGCCGTCGCCCTGGTGCCGGCGTCAGGCTTGAGCCAGCTCTATGCCACCGAAACTTCCCAGCCGTACAGCCTCACCAATCAGCCGACCGTCGCCCAGTGGATCGGGGTCCAGAACGCCAACGGGGACTTCGTGACACCGACCCCGGCCGCGGTCGAGGCGGGCGTCGAGGCCGGGGCGGCTGCTGGCGAGCTCCCGTGCAGCGCCACTAACCAGAATGCCCTGTATGCCGCCACCAACAAAGTCCCCGGCGCCTATCCCCTGACCTGGGTCGACTGCCTCTATGTCCCGGCCAAAGGCCTGTCGATTGCCAAGACCGACGCCCTGGCCGGCTTCATCCGGTACCTCGTTACCGACGGCCAGAACTCGCTCAATGCCAACGGCGACGCCACCCTCCCTGAGCAGTACGTGTTCCAGGCCCTGTCGGCTGCCAACCAGGTGGTGACATCCAACTGCCCGGCGGCGGGAGGAGTCGTCGTCCTGACCAGCCAGGCCGTGCCTTACGCACCCACCGATCCCGGCGTGCAAGGCCTTGGCGCCGTCGACCAGTGCGAGCCGGCCCCGACCCCGCCCGCTTCGACGACAACCAGCACCACCACGGCAGCGACCACCACCACCACCCCGATCCCCCTCGCCGGGCCGGTCGTCCCGCCGTCCGGACAGAGCCCATCAGAGATCACCACCCCGACCCCACCGGCGTCGAGCCAGCCCAGCTCCGCAACGACTGTGGCTCCGGCTCCGGCGGCCTCCAAGGCAGAGGCCGCAGTCAGCCTGCGTCAACCCTCCCGCTCCGCTCCGACAGCTCGCGGCTCGCCTGGCGCGAGCACGGCAAACCTTCCACCACAGCCGATCGTGGCCGCCAACCTGCCCGAGCCGCTGCATGGTCCAGGAACCCAAACGCTTGACCGGGCCACGGCTCTTGTCGTTGGCGCCTTCATGTTCTTCCTGGCCCGGGCCATATGGCGCAAGACCGGCTGGGTGCTGCGGGCGTGACCCTGGCGACCTCCCGACCACCTGCCCAGGCGGCTCCACCCATCGGGGGCAGCCCGGTCGGCAGCGAAGACGAGCCGCCCTTCCTGGCCCGGGTTCCGCCCCGGCGTCTGGCCCGCATCGGCCTGGCCGGACTGGTCGTCCTCGCCGCCCTGTGGTGGGTCTTTGCCGATCCCATCGCCCACGTCTGGTACCAGAGCCGCCAGCAGGCGCTCACGTCCCAGGTCGACAACTCGGCCGCGTCCCGGACCCCGAAGACCGGGCAGCAGGTCGGGCTGCTGGAGGATCCCACCATCGGGCTGAAGGTGGTCGTGGCCGAGGGTGACAGCCCGGCCGTACTCCGCGGCGCTCCTGGTCACCGGCCCCATACCCCTCTGCCCGGCGCCCTCGGCAACAGCGTGGTGTACGGTCACGCCCGGGACTGGGGTGCCCCCTTTGCCCGGATCAGCCACATTGCCGTCGGCCAGAAACTCTATCTCCAGGCCCGATACGGGGTCTTCAACGTCCAGTCCGGGCAGACCGGTTTTTTCATCTATACCGTGACCTCGGTGGCCACCGTGGCCGACGACGATACGGCAGCCCTGGCCTCCTCTACCGACTACCGGTTGACCCTGATTACCGACGCCGGCGGGCGTACCTCCTCGAACAGGGTGGTGGTCGTCACGGCCGTCTCGGGACCGGTCAGCAAGACCTCCACCAATGCCCGCGCCGCGAACGGTGTCGCCAGGCAAGGACCACACCTTCGCTCGGTCGAGCCGTCCAAAGGGGCGGTGTGGTGGAACGCCACGGTCGTCAGCCTCTTGCTGCGGGCTATTGCCGCCGCCATTGTGATCGCTCTGCTGGTCCGGTATCACCGACCCGGCGTCGCGGTGGCGGTCTCGGTCCCGATGGTTCTGGCCGTCCTCCTTCCCCTTTTCCTGGAGTTCGACCTGGTTGCCTTCCGCCCTCTGGCCTGAGTGCGCTCCCGGCCGCGTCGGCCCCCCGATAACGGCCAGACGCTACCGGCCTGTCCGAGTGGTGAACGACCAGCCAAGCCTACGCGAACACCGGCTCCCGTCCCTTGTCGCCAGTAGACGGCTCATCTTTGATGGGTCGTGAGGCACGGCAAACCTCTATCGGGGCCGCGCCTCGGCGAGCAGCTTTGTACGACGACGACAAGGAGACCTCCAGCAGTGAGACCCCGAAAGAACGTCAGGGCGACTACGCCTCTGGTAGCTGCCCTCGCCGGTGCAGCCGCCTTGGTGTGGTTCACGGCTGCCCCCGCGGGGGCCGCCACAGGCCAAGAACAAATCACCGCCCCCGTCCCCGTCGGCGTAGGCGTCGAGGTGGGATCAACCTCGTACGTCTGGCCGGAAGCCACGTCGAGCAGCACTGACGGCTTCAACCCCAACACCCCCGATCCCACCCTGGCCACCATCAGCGGCTCGGGCTATACCCCGAGCGTGACCGTCTTCCTGATGCTCTGCGATGGTGTTGCGCCCACCGCACCCACCTGGAGCCTGACCAAGGACTGCGACTCGACGGAAGACTCGGCCATCGTCAACACCTCCGGAAGCTTTACCGACTCCAACGACCCGGATATCCCCATCGTGCGGGGCGAATCGGACAACGGCCAGTTCAACTGCCTGGCCAGCGACGACAACCCGCAGGGCACGACGACATCGGACGGCAGCAACGACCCGATTGCCCCCAACTTGCCGAGTTGGGGCTCGAGTCTGCCTCTCGGATCCGCGGGCGGCGGAACGGCGGATTGCCAGCTGCGGGTCGCCTACGCCTTCAATGCGGCCAGCGCTTCCTCGGACAAGTACTTCCCTGTCGTCATATCGCCGACGGCTCCGTCCATCACGCCGGAATCGCCGCTACCGATCCTCCTGCCGGTTGGTGCCGTCCTGGTCCTCGCCGGGGCTGGGGGCGTCCTCTACCTGAAGCGTCGCCGGTCGGCGGCAGCCGCCTGATCCGGATGTCCTGTCCAGCACGCTGGCGTCAAACTTTCTAACTAAGGGGAAATGGATGAAGATCAAAACACTTGTCCTGTCGGCGGCCACCGCGGCCACTGGCGTGGGACTGCTCATCGGTCCAACCGGGGTGGCCTCGGCCGCAGTGGTGGGGCCGCCGCTACCCAACAGCGCCTACGGCTTCGATGGCAACGCCCACCTGGTGGTGGGCGGCGGATCGACCACCCTGTACAAGATTGCTCAGGGATTTACCGACATCTGGAACTCGTCGGCGAGCTGCTTCACCAACAACGCCACCGCAGTCCCGGCTGCCACGCCGCAGTCCTACCCCGAGGGCGGGGCCGGCGCGTTCAACCAGTGCACACCGTCAGCCGGCACGCAAACCTATAACGGCGTGAACGCGGGCGGTAACTTCGATGGCGACACCTTCGCCATTGCCGCCTCAGTTGGGTCTGGAACCGGCATCGGGGCCCTCAATGGGTTTGACGGGTCGGCAGGGAACTTCGCCTACGAAGGCACCAACCAGAACCTGCCTACCACTGGCGATCCCAACGCCGTGAGTCTGCCCACCTACGGCGTGCCTCGCGTCGACTCAGTGGCGCTGACCAACGGCTCGAAAACCTTCACCGACGCCTCGGCCGTGGCCACGGATGTCGGCGAGCCGGTCACTGGGCCGGGGATCCCGGCCGGTACCACGGTGGTGTCGTTGGTTTCGGGCACGGTGACGCTGTCGGCCGCCTACACCGGCACGACCGGGACGGTCAACGTCAGCTTCACGAATGCCCTGGACTCCCAGCCCCCGGGCAACCAGGTGAGCAACGGTTACGGGACCCCGGACTTCGCCATCTCCTCGCGGGCCGCCAAGACCACCAAGGGCAACTGCGCCCTGGCCGGTACCGGCGGCGCCAACGACGAGCTGGCCTGTGACACTTTCTGGGGTGTCGCCGCCGACGGCGTGCAGGTCTTTACCTTCGACACCACTGACGGCAGCCTCGGCACCGCCGGTTTGACGGGAACGGACCTGTTCAACATCTGGGAGTGCAACGACACCACGTGGGGCTCGCTGCCCGAGTACAGCACCTTCGTCAACCCCCCGCCGGCGAATGCGCCCATCGTGCCCTGGTCGATGAACACCGGCTCCGGCACCTACGCGGACTTCAACGGCTACGTCGCCGCCAATGACGGCGGACAGGCGTTTACCGCCGACGACAAGAAGGGCACCTACGGTCCGCTGACCTCCCAGAACCCCACGCCGACGGTGGCCGGACAGTGCGACCGGGAGCTCTCGGCGGGGACCCTGCCCCTGGAAAACGACGTCAAGCCGTTGCTCCAGGATGTCCAGCAGAACTACAACGCTGGGGCTGGCATCACGACCACCAACGCCCTGTCCACCAATAATCCCGCCAACTGGATCTGGTTCGGCTCCAACGGGCTGTTGAGTGCCTACTCGTACCTGTCCAACCCGACCCTCTTCGGCACCTCCTTCACGAGTGCTGAAGTGAACCTGGCCGGGATCAAGCCCACCTCGTTGACCATCGGAGGCAACGTCACGGGCACCATTCACGCCACCTACCCGGCCCAGCGCACCCTGAGCGTCGTGACCAGGCGCGGCGATGCGGACTGCCCCCAGGTGACGCAGGGTACCTGCATCTTCAACAACGCCCATACCGACAGCGTGACCCTCACTGCGGGCTCCAACACGTTCACGGACGCCTCGGCGACGAGCGCGGACGTCGGGGCTGAGATCACATCCGCGGCGACCGGGTTCCCCGCCCCGGCCACGGTGACGTCGGTCTCGGGCGGCACCGTAACCATCTCCAATCCCTTTAGTGGCACCACCGGGGCCGCCTCGGTGACCTACGCCTTCGGGCCGCTGGACGGCAACGGGACCACCAACCTCAACGTGCAGGGGCCGGTCGGCGGTAAAGGCGGTGCCATCAGGGAGTTCGTCCGACTCCTCTGCAGCACCAGCGCCGAGAACACCGGCCTCGACCCGTACACCGGGCTCTCCCTGGTGTCGGAGGTGGGCGCGGTGATCAGCAACTCGGGCTTCACGCTGCCGCCGATCCACTCCAACGAGAGCACCTCGTTCAACCGGGATGCCAACAGCGACTGCGACGTCCAGAGCGAGGGTTAACCAGACCCTGGCTGTCTACTGACACCGCCACACGGCCAGAGAGGGGCACGGTTCGCCGTGCCCCTCTCGGCGCGTCCGGACATCCGTGCATCTCGGGGCTGGATGCAACCATGAACCCCAGGTGACGCTGAGACGAAGCTTGCCGCGAACCGGGTGTCTCCGTTTCGGACCAGCCACCTGATCGGAAAGAATAGGGAGCGATGACCGTAGAGAGCATCACCGGGGCCGCCCGGACGATCGACGGTTCCAGACGGGCCTGGCAGCGTCGCTGGCAGCAGGCCAGCCCGGCGGCCCGCACCCGCATTCAGGTCGCGGTCTTTGCGGTGGCGGTGCTGGTTGCCTTCCACTACTCCCTGCTCACCCTGGTCCAGAATCTCAACGTCGACACCCCGCTCGCCTACATCGGCCTGGTGCCGGCGATTGCCCTGGCCCTGGCTGCTTTGCAGCGCCGCCCGGTACGGCGCGAGCCGTCCATCCACGACCGCCAGCTGGACTACATCCTGGGCCTGCCGCTTCTCATCGGCGCCATTGCCCTGGAGTACATCCTCCGGGACCACCTGGGTACCATGTTCTGGTTGTGGCGGGTCGATTTGCTGGGCCTGCCCCTTTTCGTCGCCGGGGCGGTGGCCCTGCTCTTCGGGACCAGGGTGCTCTGGCGTCAGAAGCTGGCCATCCTCTATTTGTTGCTGGCCTGGCCCCTTCCGTATAGCGACATCCTCAATCGGCTGCTCGGCACGTTTACCAACGCCACCCTGGCAGCCCTGCATCACATCGTTCTGGTCCTGCCCGTTGCCAAGTACGTCGGCGGATCGGACGGCTCGCTGTTCTCGGTTGTCCACGCCGGGAAGCCCTTCGAGCTCAGCGTGGTGTCGGCCTGCTCCGGAGTCGACGGCATCGTCGGTTTCGTGCTGGTGGGGGTGGCCTTTGGCGCCATCGTTCGCGGGCCCCGGCTGCGCAAGGCTCTGTGGCTGGTAGGCGGGATACTCCTTCTCTGGTTGATCAACCTGATCCGTCTCACCCTCGTCTTCTGGGCGGGCCGGCAGTATGGAGAGAGCTTCGCCATCAACGTGCTGCACCCGTTCATCGGGCTGGTGACCTTCAACCTCGGCGTGGTGCTCATGGTGCTGGCCCTCAAGCCGTTCGGCCTGAGCATCGGCCTGGCGCCCCCTCCGCCGGCTCCGGCAATGACCGCGCCGAAGCCGGCTCCTGTGGCCGTGCCCCGGGTGTACACCGCGGTCGCCATCCTGGCCGTCGTCGCCGTTATTCTCGGCGTCAACAACTCCAGCCTCCGCCAGTACGACCTGGTGGCCAACGCCGTCGGCGAACCCAGGCTGGCGTCCTACACCCTCAACCCGGCCACCCCGACGGGATGGTCGGTCACCTTTGATACCGAGTACGACTGGGCCAAGCCCTACTTCGGGGGATCATCGACCTGGTACCGCTATGTGTACACCCCGGTCGCAGGCGGGGCGGCCGCCGGAGGAGGTCTTTTGCACTCGTCGGCACCCGTCACCGCCGACGTTGTCAACTCCAGCGACCTCAACAGCTTCTCCGCCTACGGCGTCCAGGCGTGCTACACGTTCCACGGCTATTCCCTGCGCGACGTGGCCGATGCCCGCCTCGCCAACGGGATCCGGGGCCAGACCCTCTCCTTTGATACTTCCGGTGGCAACGACTGGTCGATCATCTGGTGGATCTGGCCGGTGAAGAGCACGGTCGGTACCGGAACTCGTTACGAGCGCGTCATCCTCTACATCCAGAATTCCATCGGGACCGTGGTCAGTGGACCACAGGTCCCCGGACTCACCAATGTGCAGGGTGGGCTGAACCCCGTCAACGCCGAGGACCAGCGCCTGATTACGGAACGGGCTTTCCTGGTCCAGTTTGCGGACGAAGTCATCGGCGGGCAGGCCAGGATGGCGGTGGGCTCGGTCAACTCCAGCCTGGCCACCGAGCTGGCGGTTGGCAATCCCAACTCCAATCCGGTGTCCACGGTATCCCAACGCGCTGCCGCGGAGCGCATCAAGGCGCGCCGGCAGGCAGCCATCCAGCGGAACGATCGCGAAGCAAACGGACGGGTAGCACCCTCCACTCCGTAGTTGCAGTCACCGCTCCGACTGTTCTCTTCCGCGTTACCGGCTCTTCAGCCTCCGGGCACCTCTTCTCTTTCCGGGGGGGCAAAGATGCGGATACCCAGAAGGAGGAGGGGACGGAGTTGACCGAAGTCGCCGTAATGGCCGATGGGGATTCCTCGAGCCATCTCCGTGCCACCTACAGCTTCGAGCTCGGCACGTGGAAGGCGACCTGCCGGGCGTGCGGGTGGCAGGTCAGCGATCCCAACCGGCGTCGGGCCGTCTCCAGATTCCGTATGCATCACAAGGACCTGGCCGCCGCTCTCCAGGCGGAGCCGCCGGGGATAACCGGCGCCCTCACCGAGGAAAATCCGGCGCCCGTGCTGGTCGACGGGCGGGGGTAACTGTTGCAGCCGGGCTGGGTTTCGACACTGTCGCTGGTTGTCGTGGGACTGCTCGTGCTGGCGGCCGCCCTGGTCTTTCTTCGCCCCCTATAAGGCCGCTGAGCCCGTCGCGGTCGGGCTCAAGACCCTCTCCGGCACCACGTCCGGAGGTGAGTCAGGCAGATCGAGCCCGTGCGTCGTTTTCTCCCAGTGGGTGGGCTCGAATACCAGCTGCCACATGGCCTTGGCCGCAGCGATGGCCATCATCACCCAGTAGACCGGCACCAGCAGGGCAGCAGGCAGCAGCTCGGTGCGGCGGAGCAGGCGGCAGGCCAGTATGGTGAGGTAGGCGGCCAGGAAGTTGCCGAATACCCAGCAGGCGGTCGCTACGTAAAAGAGCGGCGCCGGAAAGAGGCGCTGGACGATGTGCAGGTGTCCGCCGGCAAACCAGACGCCGGTGGTGAGCCAGAACAGCGGGTTGAGGAAGGCCAGCACCGGCGTTCCCCCGACAAACAAAAGAAAGCCCCAGAATCCCTTGGCCCCGAGCTGACGGTGGAGGCGGACCGGGTGGCGCATATGGATCAGCAGGGTCTGCAAATACCCCTTGTACCAGCGGGAACGCTGCTTCACCCAGTTGACGAAGTCGCTGTTGGCCTCTTCGAGCGTCACCGACTCCAGTACCTCGCATCGGTAGCCATGACGGGCCAGGCGGACCCCGAGGTCGGCGTCCTCGGTGACGTTGTAGGGATCCCAGGCCCCGATCTCCTCCAGGAGTTCACGGCGGAAGTGGTTGGACGTGCCGCCCAGGGGGAGGGGGGCCCCGATGTCAACCAGACCCGGCAGGAAGAGGGAAAACCACATGGCATATTCGATCGTGAACCACTTGGTAATAAGGTTCTGACGGTCGTTGCCAAACGACAGCTTGGCCTGCACGCAAGCGACCTTCGGACCGCCCCGCGCCAGGGAGATTGCGGCCCTCCGGAGTTGTAGCGGTTCGGGCTCATCCTCGGCATCGAAGATGGTGACGACGTCGCCGCGGGCCAGCGTCAGACCGAAGTCGAGAGCCTTCGGCTTGGTTCGAGGCCCGCCGTCCGGTACGAGCACCACTTCCATGTGAGGACCGGTCGGCTGGTCGCGAACGGCAGCGATGGTGTCCTCGTCGTCCTGCTCGAGAAGGAACTTGATGTCGAGCTTCGAGCGCGGATATTCGAGCTTCTCGAGGTGACCGACCAGCTTGCCGATGACCTCCGGCTCCCGGTACGCCGGCACCAGCACCGTGTAGATCGGCAGGTCCGCATCTGGAACGGCCAGAGCCTCGGCGTCGCTGACTTGCATGGTGTTCGAGGCCCGGCGGGACCGGACAAATAAGACCGCCCGGTTGACGGTCACGGCCACATAGCAGGCGGTCACCAGCCCGAGCACGCCGATGATTGTCCCGATAGGCGAAAGAAACAGCCCGATCAGGAGCCCAATCGCCGCGCCCAGCAGCACGCGCCGCTGGACCCGCCCGAGCAGGGGGGCGGCGCCGTACTCTCGATCGATCCGGGTCACGGCGTCGAGGGCGGTGTCGAGTCGGGCCTGGGCTTCGTCCGGCGACATCTCGACGAATCGCACCTGGACGAATGTAGTGCGCCCTTGACGGCTCCCTCGCCGGCGTTCGGTGCGTCCACCGACTGTTCTCTCGATGTTCGAGCCGTGTTCACATTGGGTTGGGTGGAGGTTTGGGCGGCCCGGCAACACTGGACGCCATGCCCGAGCGTCCTCGGCCCCCCGGCTATTGAGCACCGCCGACATCGCTCCCACCGTCTGGCCTCTGGCGGTCGGGGAACACCTTGTCACCCTCGATCGGCCTGTCGCTGCAGCTGTCACCGCCCGGCCCCGGCTGGACTGGGCGACCCGGGTCGAGCGGCTGCTGGCCTTTTTGCTTCCCCTGGCCGGCTACCTGTGGGTGGGGGTGCAGCTTTCGCTGGTGTATCACAGCTTCATCGGCGACGCCATCTCTCGGGAAGCCAACGCCTACTACGTGTTCTTCAGCAACGACCCCCACCTGGCGGCCATCGGCTTCGTATGGAATCCGCTCACGTCTATATCCGAGATGCCCCTCATCTTGCTCAAAGGCCTGTGGCCGGCACTGACCGCCGACGGCTTCGCGGCCAGCATCATGAGCGCCGTCTTCATGGCCGGCTGTTGTTACCAGCTGATCCGCTTTATGGAGGATATCGGCGTCGGTCGGGTAGCCCGGTGGCTGTTGCTCGCCTGCTTTGCCCTCAACCCCATGATCATCTACTCGGGCGGCAACGGGATGAGCGAGGCGCTCTTCATCTTTACCCTCCTGGCCGCGACCCGCCGGCTGGCGAGGTGGCTGGTCAGCGGCGGCACCCGGGATCTGGTCGCGTCGGGGGTGTGGCTGGCGCTGGCATATGCCGCCCGCAACGAGGCGGCCATGGCCGCCCTGCTGGCGACCATCGTGGTCCTGGTCGTTACCTACTCGAGATCCGCCGGCACTTCGCACCAGCGCCGCATGTCCGCCCTCACCGACGGGGTGGTGTTCGCGGCGCCCTTCGCGCTCAGCTTCGTCGGCTGGGCCGCCACCAGCTGGGTCATCGTGGGTCACCCCTTCGAACAGTTTTCGTCCGTCTACGGGACCTCATCCCAGCTCAAGCTCATCGCCAAGGCCCAGCACGGCCGGGCCGCCCTGTACACGGTGCGCGGAGCCGTGGCCGCCATCGTGGCCTTCGCCCCGCTTCTTCCTGTGGTCGCGGCGGTCGCGGTCGCCCGGGCCGTGCGCGAGCGAGAGGCCCGGATCCTGGCCGTACTGGCGATCGTAGGGGGGGTGCTGCTGTTCGAGATCGCCGCCTTCGCCCTCGGCGCCATCAACGTGGCCGAGCGCTATTTCATCTACGCCATTCCCCTGGTTGTCCTGCTGGCGGCCATGGTGGCTCGCCCCGCCGCCGAAGACGGCTGCCGAGGTGCGTGAAGAGCGCGTCGAGCGCGACACCGGCGTCCGGCCCCGCTACCTCGGTATTCGGCGCCGGCAGCGCCGTTTGCTCTCGGCCGTGGCGGCAGCGAGCGCGGTGGTGGCTCTGATTCCGGGCATGTTCACCATCTACCACGAGATGTTCTACACGCTGATGGGTGCGTCCGACGCCGAGCAACTGGCGTGGATCATCATGCCCGGCACTCCAGTCGCAAAGCAGTACGAGGTGTTCCGCGGGCAGTACAAGGGCATCGCCGAGGAAGCTGCCTGGCTGGATAGCCTGCATGCCGGCAAGGGGGGCATCATGATGGATGACGCGGTGGGGTGCATCCCCCAGGTGATCCTGGCGTCGCGCCACCCAGACGAGTTCACGATCCCCAACGACGTCAACTACACCGAGATATTCGGGGCTCCCTATCAGGACGGCGTCCGCTACCTGTTGGTCTCCGATCCCCATTCAGAGTATGGGAGCCTGGACTCGCTCGACCGGGAGTGGCCGACGCTGTACGACACCGGGGATGGACTGGGCACACGCATCCAAACCGCCCAGATCCCGGGCTGCACCACGACGTACCGGGTCTACCGCTTGTTCCCGCAGAAAAACAGCTAGGTCTGCCGTCTCCGGCGCCGGGTCGTCACCAGCAGGAGACCTCCGGCCGCGAGCAGCGCCAGGGCCACGATGACCAGGACGGCCACCTGGATCCCCGTCAGGGCCAGCGGGCCGTGCGAAGAGCTCGGATCAGCCGAGGCCGATTGTTGCGATCCGCCCGGGTTCTGGGCGGTGGCGCCGGACGATCCTGAAACAACCGACCAGCTGGATCCCCCCGCCGCCGCGGCACTGGAGTGGGTTGCTGACCCCGCGCCGCCAGTGGGCGTCGGGGTCGGTGTCGTGCACGCGGAGTTCGAGCATGATCGGGAACCGGTGAGCGCCACCGAGCTCTGGCTGGCCAGAAAGGCTTCAACGCCGAGGAGACCGGCGACCAGCAACAGGATGACGGCGAGTCGGACCCTCCACTGCTGGCCGGGCGGCTGGCCTGTCTCGGCCGGCACGTACGCTGCTAATGGCTCGTTCATCACACCCGCGAGTCTGCCCAATCCGGGCCGGTCTTATCTCACCCCTTCCTGGGCGGCCCGCACCGGCACGTCTCAAGGGCCCGAATTCGTTCCGGCAGACGTCGACCTGGGTTTCCCGGGTGTTAACAGCTCGGACACCTTCGCGGAAGATGATCAGGCGTGCGAAAAACCGTCGTCGGTCCTATCGCTCTGGCGGCCATGTTCGCGGTCGGCGCCTGCGGTGGCTCCGATCACCACGCGGCCAGCCCGAGCTCCCCGACGTCCCATGTTACGGACCGGTCGACATCAACCGCACCCACAGGACACGCCGGGACGACGCGGCCCGCCGGCGCCACCCCGACCACGCGGCCGGCGGCCGCGGCCCAGCAGCGCACCACCACCGCGGTGGTCCCGGAGCTGGGCATCAATACCGCCCGCCCGATCGCCGGCGTGCTGCTCAACGTCCAGGCCACCGGGTCGCTCGTCACCCAGCCGTTTCGAGCCCCGGCCACGTGGCGGATCGTCTATCAGGCGGACTGTTCCAACCTCCCCGCCGCCGGCGCCTTCCAGGTGGCGCTGGTAGGGGCGAGCCGCAAGGAGGTGGTCAATATCGGCACCGAGGCCCAGACCGCGGTGGTGCCCGAGCAGGGCGCGGGGACCTATCACCTCGTCATCACCACCCCGTGCGACTATCTGCTGCAAGCCCTTCCGGGAACGGGGACCTGAGGACCCCACGGCCTTCGGACCACGACCCGGCCCGGTCATGATCGACCGCAACCTGACTGGTAGGTGAACCGGGGCGAACCTTGGCCGGTTTTCCGGTGTTGAGCCTGGCTTGCCCCCCGGGCGTGCTGCAAGGCGAGGGCACCGTCTCGCCCTCCAAGGACCTCAACATGTCGGAACCCAAACTCTTCGATCGCTACGCGGCCGACTACCGCGAGCTGGTGGAGGAATCGGTTGGCTTCGCGGGCCGAAAACTCGACTTCTTCACGTGCGCCAAGGTGTTCCACCTCCGGCAGCTGGCCCGCCGGCTGCCCCGGCCCCTCAGGGCCTGCTCGGTCCTGGACGTCGGCTGTGGGGTCGGGCTCACCGACCATTACTTGCACCCCCACGTGGGAACGCTCCGCGGCGTCGACGTCTCGCCGGCCATGGTGGCGGCCGCCGCGGCCCGCAACCCGGGTATCGACTATCAGGCCTATGACGGGTTCACGCTGCCGTTTGGTCCCTCGACGTTCGACCTGACCTTCGCCATCTGTGTCCTGCATCACGTCGAGACGGTCCAATGGGACCATTTCCTGGCCGAGCTGTGGCGAGTTACGAGTCCCGGTGGCCTGGCAGTGGTCATCGAGCACAATCCGCTCAACCCCCTGACGCGACGCTCGGTCGACCAATGTCCTTTCGACGACGACGCCGTGCTGGTACCGGTGCGGCGGGCCCGGCTGGGTCTGCGCCGGGCCGGGGCCGGGACCACGGGCCGGCGCTACATCATGTTCTGCCCCGTCGGAGGGGACCGGACCCGGCTGGCGGAAACGTCACTCGGGTGGCTGCCGGCCGGGGCCCAGTACCTGGCGTGGGGCCAGCGAAACGGACAGGCGAGAGGTACGTGACGCAGTGGTGAACATCACGTCGACAGTCGCCCCCAACCATTGCGGTCCCGCCATCGAGCCGTCATGGTGATACCCGTGACTCCCGGTCCGGCGGCTAAATCTCGCGCTGTCTACTCGTTCGTTATTCCTGTACACAACGAGCGGGAAGCGCTTCCCGAGCTGCACGACCGCTTGATCCCTGTGCTGGCCCAACTGGACGGGGAGTCCGAGGTCATCCTGGTCGACGACGGCAGCACCGACACCAGCTGGGCCGTCATGCTGGCGTTGCGCGACGTCGACCGGCGCTTCAAGTTGATTCGCCTGTCGAGGAACTTCGGGCATCAGACCGCCATCACGGCCGGAATGGATCTGGCCGAAGGCGATGCGGTCGTCATTATGGACGCGGACCTTCAGGACCCCCCGGAGGTGGTTCTCGAGATGGCCGCCCGCTGGCGCGACGGCTTCGAGGTCATCTATGGCGTGCGCCAGGACCGGGCCGTCGACAGCGTCTTCAAGCGGGCGACGGCCACCATGTTTTACCGGTTCCTGTCCCGCCTGACCGAGGTGGATATCCCCGAGAACGTCGGTGACTTCCGGCTGATTGACCGGCGGGCGGTGGAAGCGTTTCGAGCCATGCGTGAGGGCGGCCGGTTTGTCCGGGGCATGTACTCCTGGGTCGGCTTCCGGCAGATCGGGGTGCCATATGTGCGGGAGGCCCGGTGCGCGGGCCAGACCAAATACCCCATGAAGAAGATGGTTCGACTCGCCGTCGATGCCGTGACCAGCTTTTCACAGGTCCCCCTCCGTCTCGCCCTCAAAGTGGGTGCGTTCTTTTCGGTCCTGGCCATCGTCGGGGGACTTGTCATCGCGGGTGTTCGCCTGGCGGGCGCCTATACCGTTCCCGGCTGGACGTCGATCCTGGTGGCCGTCTGTCTCCTCGGAGGCCTGCAGCTGGCATTCCTCGGCGTCATCGGCCTCTACGTGGGTCGAACCTACGACGAAGCGCTGGGCCGTCCTCTCTACATTGTCAGTCAGCTGGATGGTGTGGCAACGCCGATCCAGCCCCTCCGGCGCGCTGTCATCGCGCCCCCGATCACGGTCGAGTCCATCCTGGGCGACCGTGCCGCTTACCGGTCGGAGGGGGCGTCCCCCGATCGAACCGTGAATCCAGTAACGCCAGTCGAGCAATCCTGACAAGGAGACACCGATCACCATGAATCGTTCACGGCGTCTGTTAAGAACCGCCCTGACTCTGCCCCTTGTGTTAGGCGGCGCCGGTGCCATCGCAGCGGTCCCGTTCATGACGCAAATTGCCTCGGCGGCTCCCAGCTGCCCGACTTCGACGACCGAATGCATCAACACCATCGCTGGCAACGGGACCAGGGGCTACTCCGGCGACAACGCACCGGCGGTCAACGCCGAACTCAACATCCCCTCTGGAATCACTGTCTATCCCACCACCGGGACCGTCTACTTCTCCGATTCCGGCAACAACGTGGTACGGAAGATCGTTAACCCCACCACCATTAAGACCGACATCATCACCACCTATGCGGGGAATGGCACTGGCGGTTACAAGGGCGACAACGGTCCGGCCAGCAAGGCCGAGCTCGACGCCCCCACGGGGGTCGCGGTTGACTCGTCGGGCAACCTGTATATCGCCGACACCGGCAACAACGTGATACGCGAGGTGCTGGCGTCGAACGGCAATATCCAGACCGTCGCGGGTAACGGCAACTGCGGAAAGCTGGCCAACGGCGGGACCGCTACCAGCACGGACCTGTGCCTGCCCACCGGGGTGGCCGTGAGCGGCAACAACCTGTACATCTCCGACACCGGGCACTTTGAGGTCCGGGCGGTCAACCTCAGCACCCATGTCATCACTGACTACGCCGGCAACGGCAAGCCTGGCTATTCCGGGGACGGTGGGGCGGCCACCAGCGCTCAGCTGGGCACCGCGGCCGGCCTGGCGGTGGACGCCTCGGGCAACCTCTACATTGCCGACACCCTCGACACCGTGGTGCGCGAGGTAACGAAGTCCAATGGCAAGATCAGCACCTTCGCCGGCAACGGCAAGTTCGGTTACAACGGTGACGGTGTCGCCCCAACCAAGGCCGAGCTCGACGGTCCCACCGGGGTTGGTGTGGACCAGATGGGCGACGTCTACATCTCGGACACCCTCAACAACCGGGTGCGCGAGGTGAGCGCGGGCAAGATCAGCACCTTCGCCGGCACGGGGACCAGAGGGTACACCGGTGATGGTGGTCCGGCCAACGCCGCCGAGATCAATACGCCCACCGGCGACGTCGCCGTCAACGGCACGACGGTGTTCTTCTCCGACACCGGTAACGAGCGGCTGCGAGGCGTGTTCGCTGGCCCGCCCCCGGTCCTGCCAGAGACGCAGTGGCTTATCGCCCTGCCGCTGGGAACGATCGCCCTGGCCGGCGGAGCCTTCTTCCTGGTCGGTTACCGGCGGCGCCGTAACAACCCCCAGCCCGCGGCCGCCTGAGCCGACGAGTCCGGGTTTAGCTTGCCTCTAAACCACCGCCGGGCCCTGGTCTCGGCGCTGAGCACGCTGCTGCTGTGCTCAGCGCTGAGCGTGGTCGCCTGGGTCTCCCCCGCCGTCGCGGCGGGGAACGCCCAGGTGAATGCCACTACCAGCGCCGGCGGTGGTTTCGTGACCCAGACGGGCACGGAGCTGACCCTCAACGGCAAGCCCTGGAAGTTCGCCGGCTACAACCTGCCGTGCGCCAACCCCTTTGATCTGTCGACGTCTGCGCTCGACTACTACCTCGACGACATCAAGACCAACTCGGGCGCCAACGTGGTCCGGGTCTGGTTTTTCCAGAGCGACGGGGGTCCGGGTAACTGGGCCCCGTTCGACCAGGTCATCTCGGCCATCAGGAGTCAGGGCCTGAAAGCCATCGTCACGCTGACCAACGAGACCAGCACCTGCGATGAGCCGGACCTGCCCGCCAACACCTACAAGACCCTCAGCTGGTATCAGAAGGGCTATCTCTCACCCGAAGGCGGTTACGCCCGGTCCTTCCACAACTACGCCGTCGCCGTCGCCAGGCATTTCGCCAACAACCCGGCGGTGGCCTTCTGGCAGCTCGTCAACGAGGCCCAGGCACCCAGCGTGGACAGCAGCGGTCAGCTGACCTGCAACGAATCCGGCGCCACGCAGGCGCTGCGGACCTTCGGGGACAACATGGTGGCCGCCATCCGCAAGGTCGACACCCACCATCTGGTTGACCTCGGCACCGAGGGCATCGGCCAGTGCGGGATGCAGGACAGCACCGACTACAGTTTCATCCACGCCGGAAGCGTCAACCTCTGCGAGTACCACGACTACGGCTACCCGGCCGAGGCTATGCCGACCGGCATAGCCCAGGCCATTTCGGCCTGTTCGGCGTTGGGCAAGCCGTTCTTCGTAGGGGAGTCGGGCATTCCTGCCAACGTCGGGCCGAACGGCGTCCCCAACTCGGCGTGCGACCCGTGGCCGTCCTGCAGCCCGTATCCGATCACCACGGACACCGTGCAACAGCGGGCCACATTTTTTGCCGCCAAGATCGCCGCCGCCAACGCCGCGGGTGTCGCCGGTTACGTCATCTGGGTGAAGTCGCCCTTCTACACCACCACGACCGACGGGTACGACATCGCCGACGGCGACCCCGCAGCCGCGGTACTCAAAGCGGCTCGTGACCCCTATCCCGACCCCGTGGGGGCGCCGGCGGAGACGCCGGAGTTCCCGCTGGTCGCGGCGCCGGTCATCACTGCCGCGGTGGTGTTTGCCGCGGCCATGTGGATGAGACGGAGACGGACCGCCCCGGGCTAGCCGGCTCGACCTGACGCGGCCCTGTCAGGCCCGGGAACGATTGATGTCTGAATGGTGAATAGGCGGCAAATAGACCACCATTGCCTTGCCGCGGCGGGTGCCAGTCGTCAGCCTGGTAGCGATGCGGAAACTCAACTTGTCCAGGCGGGTACCGAGGGGAGTTCTGGCTGTGGCGGCGGGAGCCGTGCTGAGTACCGTTCCGGTAACTCCGGCCTTGGCAGCCACCATCCTGGGCTCCACCCCGCTCACCATCACGACAGTTGCCGGCAATGGTACGGCCGGTCCCTTTGGCGACGGCGGCCCGGCCGTGCAGGCCCAGCTCCACCATCCCGAAGGGGTGGCCGTGGACCTCACAGGGGACCTGTACCTCGCCGACAGTGCCAACAACCGGATCCGGAAGGTCGTCAACCCGACAGTCCTTCATGCCGACATCATCACGACCATCGCCGGCACCGGCACCAGCGGGTTCAAGGGTGACGGCGGGCTGGCCACCAGGGCCGAGCTCAACGGTCCCTCTTCGATTGCGATCGATCCAGCCGGTGACATATTCATCGCCGACAGCGGCAACAACCGGATACGTGAGGTGCTCCCCTCGGGCCGGATCCAGACGGTGGCGGGCAACGGCCTGTGCAGCAGCCGAACCGCGGTCGGCAACGGCCTCTCCGCCGTGCGGGCGTCACTGTGCGTTCCCTCCGGCGTCGCCGTCGACGGCAACAACCTCTATATCTCGGACACCGGCCATAGCGAGGTCCGGGTTGTCAACCGGACCACCGGGGTCATCCAGGATTTTGCCGGAACCGGCAAACTCGGGTATTCCGGTGATGGCGGCAAGGCGACCGCGGCCGAACTCGGGCTGCCGATGGGACTGGCGGTCGACGCCGTCCATCGCGTGCTCATCGCTGACAGCGGCGACAGCGTGGTGCGCGAAGTGCTCCCTGGTGGGACCATCCGCACCTTCGCCGGCACCGGCCGGTTTGGCTACTCCGGAGACGGAGGCCCGGCCACCAAGGCCAGGCTGAATGGACCCACCGGTCTCGGGGTTGACCAGGGCGGCAACGTGTACATCTCCGACACCCTCAACAACCGGCTGCGCCAGGTCGACGCCAGCGGCATTATCTCGACCTCGGCAGGGACTGGCGTGTTCGGCTTCGCCGGCGACGGGGGGCCGGCGACTCGCGCCCGGTTGGCCGGACCCAATGGAGACATCGCGGTCAACTCCGCCGCGGTGTACTTTGCGGACACCGGCAACCAGCGGATCCGGGGCATCTTCGTCGGTCCGCCTCCCGTGCTGCCGGAGACGCAGTGGCTGGTGGCCTTGCCGCTCTCGGCCCTCGCTCTTGGCGGCGGAGCGTTGCTGCTGGTCCGGCGGCGGGCTCGGCGGGCCGCCCCGGGGCTGGCGTGAAGATGACCCTGTTGACAGCGGTATACCGAAAGGAACCCAGATGAGGCGTGTGGTGGCGTGTTGCCTGATGGTGGTAGCCGGCCTGCTCGTAGTCCCGGCGGTGGCCTCGGCCAGTCCCCGCAGCGGTCTCGAGCACTTCACGCTGACCAGGGTGGACAACCGTCCCGGTGCCATCCTGGCCCGGGGGGCCTTCTTCGCCAGCGGCATCGATTACCAGAAAGGCAATACGGATCTGGCCGTCTTCGCTCACGGCGCCTTCTCGATCCACCATCCCAATGGCGGGGTCAGCGTCAAGCTCAACCCGAAGACCTGCCTGCTGACGGTCTCCCTGTCTGGCGGCTACACGATCAACAATGGTTACGGACGGTTCCTGGGTATTCATGGCTATGGCATCTATCGCGGTGACGTGACCGGCGTGGTACCGCGCCAGCGCAACGGTTCGTGCAGCAACCGGCCCCCATTTTCGACCGTGACGCGGATCACGGCTGTTGGCCCCGTCACATTTTGAGCTAGCCGGTCGAGAGGCCGCGGCTCCCGAAGCAGATTCTTGGTGACATCGGGCTTCTTGGTGACGTGGACGACACCACAGGTACATACACGCGCCCAGAATCCGAATGTCACCAAGAAAAGGCGGCCGCGCCCGGTGTACGTGCCACGTGCCACCTCAGGCCCCGACCTGCCCGGGCGCAGGCCGATCGCTCAGGTCGTCACCTGCGGGACGGCGGACAGGATCAAAGGCTCGCTGGGCTCGGCCACCAACTGAACCGTGACGTGACAGCCGCGATGTCGCAGGTCCGCGGCGATCTGCTCGGCAGTCTCCTGGTCCTCGAGGAGGACGAGGATCTTACCCTTGCTCGTGCTGGCCTCGGATACGTCGATAATGGCGTAGTCGCCCGAACTGGGCAACGCTTCCCCCTCTTTCAACTTCTCTCGCAACCAGAAGCGTCACTCGTGTAACCCGGTTCAGGTTAGTCGGGACGGGCCGGGCTCTTCAACTGGCGGTCGCCGCCCGTTCGCGCCCGCGTTGCCCGCGCCGCAGCCCCGTTACCCCAGCTGCTCGACGAAGCGCTCCAGCTGCTTGAGGTTGCGACATTCGTAGGCTCCGTCGCAATGGGTGGCGTACTGGCTCACGATGGAATCCCCGGTGTCCCAGTAAGAGCGGGGCTCGGGATTGAGCCAGTACACGTGCCGGGCCTTCTTGGCCATCTCGGCCAGCACCCAGGCTTGAGAGGCGTGGTAGTTGTTGCGGGCGTCGCCGAGCAGCAACACGGTGGTCTTGGAGTTGACGTCGCGGCCCCAGCGGTCCCAGAACACCTCGAAGGCGTGCCCGTAGTCGGAGTGCCCGTCCACCCAGATCACGTCGGCTTCGGTGTTGATGCGATGAATGGCCGCCGAGATGTCCTCGGTGGTCTTGAAGTAATCGGTGACCTCGTCGATCCCATCAATAAAGACGAACGACCGCACCCGGCTGAACTGAGAGCTGATCGCATACACCATCTGCAGGGTGAAGCGGGCGAACGCCGCTACCGAACCGGAAATGTCCGCCACCACCATGATTTCCGGTTTGGAGGGCCGGGGATAGCGGAACTTGGGCTCGGCGGGCACGCCGCCGTAGGAAAGGGAATGCCGCACCGTGCTGCGGAAATCCAGCGGTCCCTTGCGCCCGTGCCGGCGTTTGCGGGCCAGGCGCACAGCCAGCTTGCGGGTCAACGGGGCGATGGCCTTGCGCAGGGCCGTCAGCTCTTCGCGGCTGGCGTGCATGAAGTCGATATCTTCCGGGAGCGGCTTCCGTAGCGATTTGGCCACCGCTTCCGCCCCCCGGTCTGCGACCAGCCGCCGGCGGATCTCGGCCTCGATCTGGCGCCGCAAGGCGTCGAGCCTGGTCTCGTATTCCTCCCGGGCCAGGCGCTCCTCCAGCTCGGTGAGCTCACCGCGCGTCTGCAGGCGGGCCGCTTCCATCATCCGTTCGAGGATCGCGTCCAGGTCGAGCTGGCGCAGGGTGCGGTACAGGTAATAGGTGCCGCCCACCGGCCGGCCCGGCTCCATGCCCGCGTACCGGGTTACCGCGGCCCGGGCGACGGCGCGCATCATGGCGTCGTTGCCCTCCATGAGGGCGCGGTACAGCAGTTCGGCCAGCTGCTCGGGGGTCAGGCCTTCGGTGCCGCCTCCTTCGCCCTCCCGGGCGCCGAGCAGGTCGGAGATGAGCTCGTCGACGGCCTCGTCGCCGGCGCCCTCCTCGGTGAGGTGGTATTCGCGACCCCGTAGCGAGAAGTACACCTCGAAGACCGTTTCGAAGGCCTTCCAGTGAGCATTGTTTTTGACCATGGTGGCGGCCAGGGCGTACTTGAAGGCCTCCCGGTCGTCGAGCGGGATGTACCGGAGCGCCTCGACGGCATCGAGGTTTTCGGTCAGGCTGACCGGGATGCCGGCGGTTCGCAGCTCCTTGACAAAACCGGACAGCGTTTCCAGCAGGCCGGCCGAGCTGCCGGCCGGCAAGGTCGACAGGTGGGCCGGGTCCACTACCGGGACGAGGCCGAGGCGCTCAGGTCCTTGGCCGCCTTGTCGATGTCGGATTGGTACTTGAGCAGGATGTGCAGCGTCTCGGTGGCCGTCTCGGCGTCGACCGACTGGATGCCCAGCAGCAACAGGGTGCGGGCCCAGTCGAGGGTCTCCGAGACTGACGGCGCCTTTTTCAGCTCCAGGTTCCGGATGGACCGCACGATGCGGACCACCTGGTCGGCCAGGGCCTCGGAGATCCCGGGCACCCGGGTCAGCACGATCTCCTTCTCGCGCTCGAGATCGGGATAGTCGATGTGAAGAAACAGGCAGCGCCGTTTGAGCGCCTCTGACAGCTCGCGGGTGTTGTTGGAGGTCAGGAACACCAGCGGGATCTGGGTGGCGATCACGGTGCCGAGCTCAGGGATGGACACCTGGTAGTCCGACAGGATCTCGAGCAGCAGCGCTTCCGTCTCCACCTCCACCCGGTCCACCTCGTCGATGAGCAGCACGACGGGTTCCTCGGCCCGGATCGCCTCCAGCAGCGGACGGGTCAGGAGGAACGGTTCGGAGAAGATGTCCTCCTCGACGTCCTCCCACTTGTCGGTGCCGGTAGATTCGGCTACCCGCTGGGCCTGGATGCGCAGGAGCTGCTTCTTGTAGTTCCACTCGTAGAGGGCCTTCGACTCGTCCAGGCCCTCGTAGCACTGCAGGCGGATGAGGCGGGCGTCGAGCATCTCCGCCACGGACTTGGCCAGCTGGGTCTTGCCGGTGCCGGCCGGGCCTTCGACCAGGACCGGCTTGCCGAGCCGTTCGGCCAGGTAGACCACGCCGGCGGTCCCCTCGTCAGCCAGGTAGCTGACCTGTCGCAATCCTTCGCGGACGACGGCGGGGGACTCGAGGCGGGGGGATGCGGCGTCGCTCACAGGTACGGTGGCCTTTCTCGGATCGGCGCAGGGGCGCAGGTGAGCAGCTTACCGGGGGCTCACTGCGCCCCGCCTGCCCGGCCGGGCGACGGGCGGCCCGGGGAAACCTCAGCCGTCACGCCGGCGACGCCGCGGCCAGCCGGGCTCGCAGGGCGAAGCGCTGAATCTTGCCGGTTGCGGTCTTCGGGAGGGCTTCCAGCACGTGGATCTCCCGGGGCCGCTTGAAGGCGGCCATCCGGGCCCGGCAATGGCTGTCGAGTCTGACGGGGTCGACCGTACGGCCCCGGCCGGGCACCACGAAGGCCACCGTCACTTCCAGGCCGGCGGCGTTGCGGCCACCCACGACGGCAGCTTCGAGCACGTCCTCGTGCTCGAGCAGGACCGCCTCGACCTCGGCCGGGGAGACCCAGATCCCGCCCGCCTTGATCATGTCGCTGTTGCGGCCCACGAACCGGTAGTAGCCGTCCGCGGAGCGCTGGTAGACGTCGCCCGTGCGCAGCCACCCGTCGACGAAGGTGGTGGCGGTGAGCTCGGGTCGTTCCCAGTAGCCGGCGGCCACCGAGTCGCCCCGCACCCACAAGGCGCCCGATGTGTCCGGGGCGGTGATGTCGGCGCGGTCGTCGTCGAGGAGCCGCAGCTGGTAGCCGGCCACCGGCCGGCCGGTCCAGCCGGGCCGGACGTCGCCGGGATGGTTCGAGCAGAAGATGTGGAGGGCCTCGGTCGAGCCGATCCCGTCCAGCATCTCGGTTCCGTAGCGGCTGGTAAACCGGCGGTGCACCTCGGCTGGAAGGGTCTCGCCGGCGGTGACGGTGGCCCGGACTGAGGCCAGGGTGGTCTCGGGCAGGCCGGCGTCGACCATGGCTGCGCAGAAGCCGGGCGGGGCGAAAAACAGCGTGGGCCGGTGGCGGGCGATCAGCTCGCCGGCCCGGGTCGGGGTGGGAGGATCGGGATCGATGACGGCGGTGGCGCCTACGCTGAGCGGGAAGAACAGGGCGTTGCCGAGCCCGAAGGCGAAAAACAGCTTCGGGACCGAGTAGCACACGTCATCCGGCCCGATGTTCAGGACCGATCGGGCGTAGGTGTCGCACACCGCCTTGATGTCACCGTGACGATGGATGGCCGCCTTGGGCGTGCCCGTGGTGCCCGAGGTGTAGAGCCACAGCCCGGCGCTGCTTACCGCGGTGGCCAGGACCGGCACGTCGGTGCCGTCGCCGAGGTCCTCGAAGGGCTGGATGGCCAGCCCGGTCGGGCTGGCCATCCCGGCGGCCCGGCGGCCGCCGTCGTCGGTCACGATGGCCGCCTGCAAGGTGGGGCTGGCCCCGGCGAGCAGGCCGACGTGGCGGCCGGATGCCACCACGACCCGGGCGCCCGAGTCGTCGACCAGGGCTGCCACCTCGGTGGCCCGCAGCATCGTCGACACCGGCACCGGAATCGCACCGATGCGCAGTCCGGCCAGGAACGTGGCGGGGAAGGCCGGCTCGTCGCCCACGACCATGAGGACCCGGTCGCCGGCGCCCACTCCCAGGGCGAGCAACCCGTTGGCGACCTTCCAGGAGGCCAGCTGCAGGTCGGCGTAGGTCATCTCCTCGTCACCGCACCGGTAGGCGACGCGTCCGCCCCACCCCGCCGCCAGGTGGCGATCGAGCAACCACCAGGCGGCGTTGAACGGTGCCGGGGCGGGCCCGGCGCGCCGAGGAGCAGTCATGAGAGCCGGACGTACTCGAAGTCGACGGGCTTGGCGTGCACGCCACTGGCCGGGGCCGCCACCCAGCTGGCCATCCGCCCGGCTTCGTGAGCGGGGCGCATGACCGAGGTCACGTGATCCCGGTCGGCGTCGGTCGGGAGCCAGTGGGTACGGGCCGATTCCCACTCGGCTTCGGTCACCAGCTCGCCCCCGGGGGTCACGAACTGGCCGGCGAAGCCGCCGACCTGGCGGTGGAACCCCACATGGGGCAGCCGCAGCTGGAGGCTGTCGCCGGACCCGATCTGTGCCAGGGCCCGATTCCAGCGGTCAACCCCCTTCTGGCAGTCGTCGATGTAGTCGTCGCGCAGGGTGGCGTTGAGCGAGGCGAGGGCGGCCACCTGGCGATCCACGATCCGGCCGTCGCTGACGCCCGCCACCTGGCGAGACTCGCCGTGCAGCCGGTGGTCGTCGAGGCGGGCCGCCTCCTGGAAGCGCCCCTTCAACCCGGCCGCGAAGTAGTTGGCCGCGTTGGTGGAGGTCTCGGCCCCGAAGAGGTCAAGCGACAGGCTGTAGTGCAGGTTGAGGTAGCGCTGGATGGTGGCCAGATTGATGCCGCCGAAAGGGGTGACGTCGTCGGTGTCGTGCTCTTGCATCAGCTCCGCCGTGCGCTGCACCACCCGGCCCACCCCGGCGGCGCCGACGAACATGTGATGGGCTTCCTCTTTGAGCATGAACTGACAGGTACGGGCCAGAGGATCGAAGCCGCTCTCGGCCAGCGACGCCAGCTGGAACTTGCCGTCCCGGTCGGTGAAGTAGGTGAACATGAAAAACGACAGCCAGTCCGTGGTCGGCTGGTTGAAGGCGCCCAGGATGCGCGGGTTGTCGGTGTCGCCGGAGTGGCGAGCCAGCAGGAGGTCGGCCTCGTCGCGCCCGTCCCGGCCGAAGTAGGCCTGCAGCAGATACACCATGGCCCACAGGTGTCGGGCCTCCTCGACGTTGACCTGGAACAGGTTCCGCAAGTCGTAGAGGCTGGGGGCGGTCAAGCACAGCTGGCGCTGTTGCTCCACCGAGGCCGGTTCGGTGTCGCCCTGGACCACGATCAGCCGGCGCAAGTCCGATCGCAGCTCGCCCGGCACGGCTGTCCAGACCGGCTGACCCAGGAGGTCGCCGAACCCGATGGTGCGATCCGCTTCGGCGTCGGCCAGAAAGATACCCCACCGGTAGTCGGGCATCTTGACGTAGCCAAAATGCGCCCACCCCTCCTGGCCGACCGCCACCGCGGTCCGGAGGTAGATGTCATGGTCCTGATGAGCGACCGGCCCCATCTGCTTCCACCAGTCGAGGAACTGCGGCTGCCAGCGTTCCAGAGCCCGCTGCAGCCGGCGGTCGTCTGCCAGCCCCACGTTGTTCGGAATCTTGTCGCCGGAGTCGACGGTGCTCATCGGTCTAGATCCTCTTTCGGTCGTAGACAGGCCGGGACCCGGTCCCGAAGCGGCCCAACGCCCCTTCGACGCCTGTCGCACCGGGTCGCAGGAAAATCCAGTTCTGCCAGGTGGACAGCCGGCCGAAGATCCTGGTTTCCATGGTCTCGGGCCCGGCGAACCGCAGGGAAGCTTCCATGCCGGTGAGGGCGTCGGGGGAGAAGGCGGCCCGTTCCTCCAGGGTGAGGCGGACCTCGTCGTCCCAGTCGATGTCGTCGGGGGTGAAGGTGACCAACCCCAGCTCCAGGCACTCCCCGGCCCGGAGCTCCTTGCCAAGGGCGGCCCGCACCGCGTCCAGACTGTCGGGCCGGCCCCAGAAGCGACTCTCCAGGCGGCTGACGCCATTGGCCATCGGGAGCACCCCGTCACTGACCCCGGTGAGGACCACGACCGCGGGCGGCTGCGACACCTCGTTGCTGTCGTCAACCTGGCCGGCGAGCATCTGGCCGTCAGGCATCAGGCCGTCAAGCATCAGGGACCGGTCGGCGGCCAGGGCCAGCTCGGCGAGGGTGCCGGCAAAACAGCTGCCGGGCGAGATGATGGCGATCAGGCTGCGGGAGGAGACGTCGAGCCGTTTGAGGGTGCGCTTCCACGCCGCCCGGACCTCGCCGACCAGCCAGTGGTGGTCATGTTCACCCATGGTTGCTTCGACCGCCAGCACGGCGGCGGGATCACCCTCGGTGGTGAGGACCCAGGTGCCCAGCTCGGGCTCGTTGAAGCGCAGGTGCAGGACGGCGTCCTCGAGCTCGCGGCAGGCCGCCAGCGGCCACCAGGCCGACCCGGCGGCCTCGACCTCGGCCGTGGTGCCCGGCTGGACCCCTGTCGGGCCTCGCACCAACAGGGTGGCCGCACCCAGCTGTCGCTGGTAGGTGACCTCGACGGTGGAATAGCGCAGGCCGGTCGCCGATTGATGGCGGTCCAGCGGAGCCAACCGGATCCCCGTCGCAGCCAGACTGTTCGATATCGCCGCTTTGGTCGATGCCGCCACCCGGGCCCGGGCCCGGGCCGCCACGTGCTCGGCGAAGTCGCTCCGGGTTGCGATCGAGTCCACCAGCCCCCATTCCAGGGCCTGCTGCCCGCGCACGCCCTCGGCCCGGGTGGCAAAGGCGTCGGCCAGATCGCGCCGAACATGGCGCTTGTCGACCAGCCGGGTCAGCCCCCCGGTGCCGGGCAGCACGCCGAGCAGTGGCACCTCGGGAAGCGAGACCGCCGACGACCGGTCGTCCACCAGGATGATCTCCTCGCAGGCCAGGGCCAGTTCGTAGCCGCCGCCGGCTGCAGTCCCGTTGATCGCGCCCAGCCATACCTGCCCCGACGTGGTGGCCGCGTCCTCGATGGCAAGCCGGGTCTCGTTGGTGTACTTGCAGAAGTTCACCTTGTCGAGGTGGCTGGCGCCCGCCAGCATCTGGATGTTGGCCCCGGCGCAGAACACCTTGTCCAGGCCGCTGGTGAGCACCACCGCTCCGACCTCGGGATGCTCGAAGCGCAGTCGCTGGACGATGTCGAAGAGCTCGATGTCGACCCCGAGGTCGTAGGTGTTGAGCTTGAGCTGGTAGTCCCCGCCGGCTGTCGAGTCGGGGTCGACCGCCATGGTCACCGTCGCCACCCGACCTTCCACGGCCACCCGCCAATGCCGGTAGGCGTCGGGCTGGCGCTCGAAGACGACCTGAGCGGGCTCGGTCTGGTGGGAGGGCCTCGCCATCAGGGTTGCCTGGGGCATCGGGGCTGCTTGGGGCATCGGGGTTGCTTCAGGCATCTGGCCCCCACGTCTCGGCTCCTGAATACTCTGGCACGGCCGGGTCTGACCTGACTCGCATCTGGCCTGACCGCATCTGGCCTGACCGCATCTGGCCCGGCCCGTTCTGGCCCGCCCGGGAGACGGCCCGTCCTTTTCACGACCGCCGCCAGGAGGCGCACCTCCTACGAAGGGATGATTTGTCGGCGCCGGGCGACGGTCCTGACCAGGGATAGCTACCCTGGATGCAGCTGATCCCTATGAAGGGGCCTCAAACCATTCCAGAGAAGGAGACGGGTCATGGCGCTGCTCGGTCGTGAATTCATCGCCGTACCTGATGACCGGAAGAGCCAGATCGTATTCAAATGGCCGGACCACAACATCCGGAAGTACACCCGGGCCATCGTGAATGCCGACGAGCTGGCCATGTTTGTCAACACCGGCCAGGTGGTGGGGACCATGGGTCCGGGCCGCCACCAGATCGACGCCGATGAGATTCCCGGGCTGGGCGCGGTCATCGACTGGGCCACGGGTGGCAACGCCTACAAGGCAGAGCTGTATTTCGTCGGCACCCGCGAATATCCAGGCAACACCTTCGGCGGCCGCATCGACGATGTGCAGGACCCGCAGACCGGGATGATCGTCACCCTGCGGGTCTTCGGCGACTACTCGATGCAGGTCAAGGATCCCGCCGCCCTGATCACGAATCTGGTCGGCACCGTCGACGTCGCCAACAATGAGGCCATCACCGGCTGGATGAGCGATCAGCTGCTCAAGGTGATGCGCACCCACATGACCGTGCAGATCGTTCGCAATGGCTGGCCCATCCTCGGCCTGTCGGCCTACACGCCCGACATCGAGGAAGAGGTGATGGCCAAGGGCAACGAGCAGCTGGCCAGCTACGGCGTCGCCATCATCCGCATGGGCAACTTCGACATCAACCTGTCCGAACAGGACGAGGCTCAGCTGAAGACCCTCGCCAAGGACACGGCTTACTCCCGTCTGGCCGGGAGCTTTCAGCAATACGCGGCCGGCGAGATGGCCCTGGGCGCCGGTGAGGGCATGGCGCAGGGGGGCGCAGGCGTGGGCGGGGCCTTCCTGGCCGCCGGCCTGGGGCTGGGCGGGCAGGCCGCCGCTCCGGCCGCGCCCGGGCCTCCGCCTCCGGCCGGACCCGGCTTCGCGGGCGGGGGGACCGGATTCGCGGCCCCGGCCGCCGCCGGCATCGAGTGCCCGAGTTGCCATACCGGCAACCAGGCGGGCGCCAAGTTCTGCGCCTCCTGCGGCACGTCCCTGGCACCCCCCGCGGCCGTGTGCCCGAGCTGCCAGGCCGAGAACCCGACCACCGCCAAGTTCTGCTCCTCGTGCGGCACCCCGATGGTGGCCGCCACCCCGCACTGCACCTCGTGCGGGGCCGAGATGACCCCTGGAGCCCGCTTCTGTCCCTCGTGCGGCACCGCCGCCGAGGGCGGGGCGCCTCCGCCGGCCGCGCCCCCCGCGCCACCAGCTTCGTGATCCCGGTCCTCGCCGACGTTCTCCTCCGGGCCGGTGGCGGCCAGGGCTTCGATGGCGGGGGCGGGGGCGGGGGTGGAGCTGGTGGCGGTCTGGGCGGGGGCGGCTTCTTCTTCTTCGGCGGCGGAGGCGGAGGGGCGACGGCCGGGACCGTGCTGATCGTCGGGTTCATCCTGGCCATGGTCGTGTTGCGGGTCACCTGGCCCCGCTGGCGGGGTCACCGGAGATCCGGTGATGTGCTGGCCGGCGCCCCGCCGTCCCCGCCCGGATATCAGTGGAGCCACGATGACCAGCCGGCGATCAACCGCGTGCAGGGGGACCTTTTTCCCGGAACCGCGCCGTCAGTGGCGCGACACGACTCTGCGGCAGAGGGGCTGGCCGCCATTACTGCCCACGATCCCGGCTTCTCGCAGGAGGCCTTTCTCGAGCAAGCCCAACGAACCTTTTTCATCGTCCAGCAGGCCTGGACCCAGCGGGAGCCCGGGATCAGCCGCCAGGTCATGGCTGATGGCCTCTGGCAGCAGCACCGCACCCAGATCCAGGGGTACATCGACGCCCACAAGCGCAACGTCCTGGAGGACCTGGCGGTGGCCGACCTGGCCATCATCGCCGCCCACCACGATCAGAGCTACGACACCATCACGGTCCGGGTGGTGGCCGCCTGCGCCGACTACGACGTGGACGACGGAAACGGGCGCGTCATCCGGGGGGACAAGCACGTCGGCCAGTGGGCTGAGGACTGGACCTTCCAGAGGTCAGGCTCGGCGACCACACCCGCAGGTGGCGGCACCCTGACCGCCAGGTGTCCCAACTGCGGGGCTCCGCTCGACCTGGATCTGGCCGGCACCTGCAAGTACTGCAAGGCGCCGGTGAGCTCGGGCGCCTACGACTGGGTGCTGGCTCGCATCGCCCAGCTGCCGGGCTACTAGCCCGCTACCCGGCGGGCCCGGTGCCGGAGCTGGACGGGCCAGTCGAGCTGGACGGGCCAGTCGAGCTGGACGGGCCAGTCGAGCTGGACGGGCAGTCGAGCTGGACGGGCCAGTCGAGCTGGACGGGCCAGCAGAGCCGGATGGGGGCGCCGGCTTCGACCCGCCGGGCCCGGACGTGGGGGAGGGGCTCGACGCCGCAGCCTTCGGCGGCGCCAGCAAGCCGGCCGCCACCAGTCGCTGCGGAATCACCCAGGCCAGCATCCGCTGGTAGACGGTCAAAATGGAGATGCCGTAGACGGTGCTGGACGCCCACTTCCCGGCCAGGTCCATCCAGGTCGGGCAGCAGCCGCCGATGCCGATCGGCCCGAGCACCGAGTTCGGAACCGGCGTTGATGAGGCGTAGGCATGCAGGAGATCGAGCTGGGCGGTGACCCCTTCCGCGGCGGTGGGAAAGCTCCACCCGTGGGCACAGCTGTCACAGGCGCCGATACCGGCGAAGTTGTTGTCCTTGCCGGTCAGCTGCCCGTAGGACGGAAAGGAGAAATAACCGGTCTCGATGATCGACTGGGCAAACGCCAGGTCGGCCCGTACCCCTAGCTGGTAGCCGGTGTTGAAGTAGTCCTGCGTCAGCTCGCTCATGGGGACCGTGATGTTGGCCTTCTCGCCCGTGCTGGCGAACCAGCGGGCCATCTCCGGAGCGCTCAGAACGGTCGGGCCCAGAACCGTCGGCGAGGTCGCCGGGGGCGCGGTGGCGTCAGACTCCACGAACCAGCTGCTCCCGCCGGTCGACGGCGGCCCGCTGGTGCCACCCGACGATGGGGTGCCGTTCGGGGTGGCCGGTGGGCTGGACGGGCTGGGCAGGCCCAGGGTGGCGGCCAGATCCGGGTTGGTGGCGGCCCGGGTCAGGAGGGTGAGGGTCTGCTGGCTCGAGGACAGCGCGCCCCGGGTGCTGTCCAGGGTGGCCTGAGCCCGGGTCACCCCTTGTCCGGCCTGGCCGAGGGTCCGTAGGGATCGGTCCAGGGCGGCCCGGGTCTGGACCGCGTTGGCGCGGATGTGCTGGGCCACGATCTGGACCATCTCCAGGGCATCCATGGCCGCCGATCCGGTCAGACCGCCCGGGCTGGTGACCGTGCCGTTGGCGGAGGGCTGCTGACTGACGGGTCCCGCCGCCGGGGTTACGTAGCCGAGCCCCACGTAGGCGGCAATGGCCAGCTGGCGCAACCGGCCGGCGGCCTGATTGACATTGGCCTGGGCCCGCTGCTCGGCGGCTCGGGCCTGGCCTTGGGTCGCCTGGGCCTGCTGCAGCTTGGCCGCCGCCGCGCTGACCCCCTGCTGGGCGTTGGCGACCGCGTCACGGGCCTGTCCGTATTGCTGGATGGCGCTCACCTGGGACAGGTCCGCCTGCACGGCGGTCAGCAGGGCGGTCGGGTTTGCCGGAGCAGCCGGCCGGGTGCCCGGTTTGGCAGGAGGTGCCGGCGGTCCGCCGACAGGCACGGACGGAACCCCGGAGGCCGGCGGGCGGGTGGTGGTCGTGGTTGACCGCGGTCGAGTGGTGGTGGTTGTGGAGCGGCGAACCGTGGTCGTAGTGGGGCGCGCCGGCGCTTTGGTGGTCGGCGGGGCGGGCAGGGTGGTCGACGTTGTCGAGGTGGTCGAGGTCGTCGAGTGTCGTCGATGTGGTGGTCGTGGCGTTATCGACGGCGGAGGCCGCCGGGGTGGATGCGGTCAGGATGGTCACAGTCAGACCGACTGCGCTGATCACCGCCGCCGCTCGCCGTGCGAAATCGCGGGTCACTATCAATGCGTGGACTTCCGAGGCAAAGACCTCAGTTTGCGCCCCGAATGCCCGCCAGGCTAGCAGTCCCCGTCGGGACGGCCACCTCAGGCGGGCAGTGTTGCCCGGGAGTTCAGCTGGTTGACTGGCTCGTCATCTGGGTTATCTGGCCCTTCATCCGCCGTTTGCCGGCCGGTCGGCGACGCCGGCTGGTCAGAGATGCAGGCCGCACTCGGTCTTGTCGGAACCGGCCCAGCGGCCCGAGCGGGGATCGGCGCCGGCGACGACCGGTTGTGTGCACGGGCGGCACCCGATGGAGAGGTAGCCCTGGGCGAGCAGGGGGTTGACCGGCACGTCGTGGTCGGCGACGTAACCGGCGACATCCTGGTCGGTCCAGGTGGCGAGAGGGTTGACTTTCACCAGACCCCGCAGGTCGCGCACCACGATGGGGGCCTGGGCCCGCGACGGCGGCCTCGGCCCGCCGCAGCCCGCTCATCCAGGCCAGCTTTCCCACCAGGGCCCGGTCCAGCTGCTCGACCTTGGCCGAGGAGCAGCAGTTGGCCGGGTCGGCCTGCCACAGCTCCACCGGCTGCGGGGCGACCGTCAGCACGCGCAGGTTGAGACCGTAATGCCGGCGCACCCGCTCCACGGTTTCCAGGGTCTCGGGGAAGTGGTACCGGGTGTCGATGAAGACCACTTCGATGGATGGCTCGACCCGGACGGCCAGATCGATGAGAACGGCGTCCGTCATTGAGGCGGCCAGGCACATGAACGGATGAAACTGTTCGACCGCCCACTCGATGACGGTCTGAGCCGGGGCGGTCTCAAATGTCCGGTTCAGTTCCGCCAGTTCGGCGTCACTGAATTCCGGGGCGTGCAGATGGGTTCCGGCGCTGAGAAGAGTGGTCATGAGGTGAGGGCGGCTGTCCGGCGGCGCTAGCTGGCCGCGGATTCGCCTTCGCCGACCTCGGCCACATAGGGGCCGGTTTCGTCGAAGTCGATGTAGTAGTCAGGACGTTCGTCGGGATCGGGCCACTCGTCGAGGTCCTTGAGTTCCGTGCCGAGGACCTTGGCCCCTCCAACGCGCTGCATCCAGCCCGAGAAGGCCTCTCCGACCGTCCGTTCGTCGGCATAGCGACCGACCAGCCGGACGGTAGCCTCGGCTGCCGCCTTGGCCGGCAGTCGCAGGGCCTTTTGCCCGAACTCGATCTCGGTGTCGCCCACGTGTCCGCCGAGCAGGAGCTGGTAGCCGGGGGCGGGGCGGCCGTGAGCCCGCCGCTCGGCCCCGAAGAAGCCGATATCCGCAATGTGGTGCTGCCCGCAGCTGTTGGTGCAGCCGGAGATATTGATGCGGATACCTCCGATGTCCGCCAGCCCGGCCTCCTCCAGCGCCCGGCCGATGTCGTCGGCCAGGCCCCGGCTCTGGGTGACCGCCAGGTTGCAGGTGTCGGCGCCCGGGCACGCCACCACGTCGCGGGCCAGCTCGGCGCCCGGTTCGGCCATGCCGAGCTCGTCCAGGCGTTGGTACAACTCGGGTAGCTGCTCGGCTGACAACCCGCGCAAGGCGAAGTTCTGCCGGTTGGTGATCCGGACGTCGATACCGAAGTCGCGGACAATGGCGGCCAGGCCCCGGAACTGATCAGAGGTGACGTCGCCGAGCCTGGCGTAGGCGATGGCCGATACCGTCCCCTTCGCCACCCCGATGATGACGTTGGCGGATTCCCAGCGGCGATACGGGTCCTGGGCCGGGTTGACCCGGAAGGTCACCGGGGTCCCTACCGGGCTGGGGGCGGCCCCGGTGGCCAGGCCAGCCGGGGTGTCGCCCAGCTCCTCCACGATGGCCGGGATGCCGCCCGGCCAGCTCGACGAGGCCAGGAGCAGCTGACGCTCCCGGAGCACCCGTCGGCGCAGCTCGTCGATGCCGATCTGATCGACGACCCATTTGAGCCGGGCCCGCAATTTGTTGTCCCGGTTGCCGTAGTGGTCGAAGGTGCGCAGGATGGCCTCGATGGTGGGCAGCAGGTCCTGGCGGGGGGTGAACTCCTCCAGGGCCTGGGCCGGGTGGGGATTGGCGCCGAGCCCGCCGGCCATGAACACCCGGAAGCCCGGCTCCAGGGTGCCGTCCGGTAGGGGGCGGGAGACGGCGACCACGCCGACGTCGTTGAACATGGCCTGGCCGCAGTCGGTGGCGCAGCCCGAGAAGTTGATCTTGAACTTCCTCGGGAGCCGCTGAGCATAGGGGTGGTGCAGGAAGTGCCGGAAGGTGGCTTCGGCCCAGGGACTGATGTCCAGCACCTCGTAGGGGCAGGCTCCGGCCAGATGACAGCCCATGACATTGCGAACCGTGTCGCCGCACGCCTCACGGGTCGTGAGCCCAACCGCGGCCAGCTCCCGGAGGAGGTCGGTGACCCGTTCGAGCTGCACAAAGTGGATCTGGACGTTGAGCCGGGTGGTCAGGTGGCCCCAGCCCCGGCTGTAGCGCTCGGCGATGCTGCCCATCAGCTCGAGCTGGTCGGCGTTGATCCCGCCGTAGGGCACCTTGATGCGAACCATCTGGTTGTGGCCGCCCTGCCGCTGGCCGTAGATGCCGTTGTTGAGACGAAACACCCGGAAGGCGTCCTCGTCCACCTGGCCCGCCAGATGGTCTGCCAGCAACCGGTCGAACTTCTCGATGTCGGCTGCCGTCTCGGGATCGATGACGCGGGTCTGCACGGTCATCAGTCAACCAAAGACGACTGAGATTATCAACTTTTGCGACTTTTATTCTCCGGACGTCCACCGGACGTGGAGTGGCGCCGACGTCCCCGCGTTCCTGCCCCGCTCTGTCAGCTCCTTCTAGGGCTGCTCATAGCCTTCGATGGGTTGCGCTCAAAAGCCTCAGCGGCGCAGCAGATCGGCCACCTGGAAGGCCAGATCCAGCGATTGGCTGGCGTTGAGCCGGGGGTCGCAGGTGGTGGTGTAGCGCAACTCCAGCTGGTTTTCCAGGACCTCGTCGGTGCCGCCGAGGCACTCCGTCACATTGTCGCCGGTCAGCTCCACATGAACGCCTCCCGGCCAGGCGCCTTCCGCCCGGCAGGTGGCGAAGAACTCGCGAATCTCGGCGAGCACATGGTCAAAATGCCGGGTCTTGCGGCCCCCCGGTCCGTTGTAGGTGTTGCCGTGCATCGGATCGCACGCCCAGACGACCGGATGACCAGCCCGGCGAACCGCGTCCACCAGCGGTGGCAGCAGTTCGGGGCTGCGCCCCGCCCCGAGGCGGGTGATCAGGGTCAGCCGTCCTGGCGTCCGGTCCGGATCCAGGATGCCGCACAGGCCGAGGACCTCGTCAATGGTGGCGGCCGGCCCCACCTTGGCGGCCACCGGATTCGACAGGCCGGAGAGAAAGTCCAGGTGAGCGCCGTCCAGCCGCCGGGTTCGCTCGCCGACCCACACCAGATGGGCCGACGTGTCGTACCAGTCGCCCGTCAACGAGTCGCGGCGGGTCATGGCTTCCTCGAAGCCCAGGATGAGCGCCTCGTGGCTGGTCCAGAAATCGACCTGCTGCAGCGAGGCCTCGCCGCTCAGGTTGATGCCGCAAGCCCGCATGAACCGGAGGGCGCGGTCGATCTCGGCGGCCAGGGCGTCGTAGTGCTGCCCTCCGGGGCTGCCCGCCACGAACTGCTGATTCCAGGTGTGGACCTGGGAAAGATCGGCGAATCCGCCCTTGGTGAAGGCCCGCAGCAGGTTGAGTGTCGATGCCGACTGGTGGTACGCGGCGACCATGCGGGCCGGGTCAGGGGTGCGGGCGGCCTCGGTGGGGGCGTCGTCGTTGACGACGTGACCGCGGAAGCTGGGGAGGCTGCGGCCGCCGACAAGCTCGGTCGGTGACGACCGGGGCTTGGCGAACTGACCGGCGATCCGACCGAGCTTCACCACCGGCACTCCTGCGCCGTAGGTGAGGACAATCGCCATCTGCAGAATCACCTTGAGCTTGTCCCGGATGCTGTCCGCGGTGAAATCATGAAAGGACTCGGCGCAGTCGCCGGCCTGCAACAGGAAGGCCTTGCCTCCGGCCACCTCCGCCAGGGCCCGCTGCAGGCTGCGGGCCTCGCCGGCAAAGACCAGCGGAGGGAGGGCGGAGAGGGTCTTGAGGGTCTGCTCGAGGGCGTGCGCGTCGGGCCAGTCCGGCTGCTGCTCGGCCGGGCGATCCCGCCATCTGCTCGGCGTCCAGGGCCGGTCCATGGTCACCAGCGTGGCGGAAAGCGCGGCCAAGAGCAAAGCAAATGCCCTCATCCCGTATCGTCGGGCCGATATGGGCGAGCGGATCGGGATCTTCGGAGGGACGTTCGACCCGATCCACGTGGGTCATCTGGTGGCCGCGGTCAATGCCAAGCACGCCCTGAACCTGGACCGGGTCCTCATGGTGGTGGCCAACATTCCCTGGCAGAAAGCGGGGGACCGGGCGGTCAGCTCCGCCGCGGACCGCTTTGCGCTGGTGGAAGCGGCGGTCGGCGACGTGCCGGGGGTGGAGGCCAGCCGCATCGAGCTGGACCGCGGGGGAGAGTCCTTTACCGCCGACACCCTGCGCGCCCTGCGCCGGGCCGGTCCCGACGACGAGCTGTTCCTGATCGTCGGTTGGGACGTCGCCGCGGCCTTGACTACCTGGGCCCGCCGCGACGCCATCCAGCGTCTGGCCACTCTGGTGGTGGTCAACCGGCCGGGGGCCGGACGCCCTCGGGGGTTGGACGGGGACGGTTGGGATGTGGTCGACGTGACCGTGCCCAACCTGGAGATCTCCAGCACCGACCTCCGGGCCCGGGCCGGCGACGGGCGGCCCCTGGACTATCTCGTCCCCGAGTCGGCTGTGCGCTTTATACGCGCTCACGGTATGTACGCTGGAGGCGGATGACGACTGTCCGCTCGGTCCCCCCGCTCCCCGCTCCCCGTGCCGCGGAGGGTGGAGGTCCCGGCGAGCGGCTTCGCCGGCTCCGCCAGCGACGGCGGCTGGTGCGGGAGGAGTTGCTGACGATCGCCGTCCTGGTCCTGGCCCTGGCTGCCACCCTGGTGGTGCTGGGGCTGCAGTGGCTCGACAGCGGGCAGTCGACCAGCCCGAACTCAGTCATTGCTGTGGTTCACCACCTTGCGATTGTGGGAGGTTCTTCGTGACGATTTCGCCAGGCCTGCGCCGGTGAGCGCACCGGTAACGCACTCGGGCGACACTCCGGTCAGCCTTGACCGGATCCGGAAGTGGTGTGAGGTGGCCGCCCGAGCCGCCTGGGCCAAGGGCGGTGAGGACAGCCTGATCCTGTCGGTGGGAAAGGTGCTGGCCATCACGGACGCCTTCGTCATCACCAGCGGATCGAACCCGCGCCAGGTGCGCACCATCGTCGAAGAGATCGAGGCCCAGGTCAAACGGGCCGGGGGTCCGGCCCCGATCCGGATCGAAGGCCTGGACGACGCCCGGTGGGTCTTGATGGACTACGGCGACTTCGTGGTGCACGTCCTGCTCGAGGAGGCCAGGGACTTCTACCGCCTCGAGCGGCTCTGGGCCGACGCCGAAGTCTGGCCGTGGCAGGTAGAGCCCGGCGGCCAGCCCCCAGCGGTCGAGGACGCCGTGGCCTCCGGCGGGTAGGTCCCGCCGGAACGTCTGGCCTGCATCCGGAAACCTGGCCTGCATCCGGAAGCCAGGCCTACATCCGGAAGCCAGGCCTACATCCGGAAGCCAGGATCGTGCTTGCGGATCTCGCGCCGGGCAATCGTCATCTTGTGCACCTCGTCAGGGCCGTCCACGATCCGCAGCGTCCGGGCGTGGGCGTACATCTCCGCCAGCGGGAAGAACTGGGTGACGCCGGCGGCGCCATGGACCTGGATGGCCCGGTCGATCACCTTGAGCACAACGTTGGGGATGGCCACCTTGATGCCGGCGATCTCGGTGGCCGCAGCCTTGTTGCCAACCGTGTCCATGGCGTGGGCGGCACGCAGCACGTACTCCCGGGCCATGTCGATCTCGATGCGCGACTCGGCGATCCAATCCTGGACGAGGCCCTTCTGGGCCACCAGGGTCCCGAAGGTGGTCCGATCCAGGGCTCGTCGCACCATGAGCTCCAGGGCTCGCTCGGCCACCCCGATGGCCCGCATGCAGTGATGGATGCGGCCCGGTCCGAGCCGGGCCTGGGCGATGGCGAACCCGCCCCCTTCCTGGCCGAGCAGGTTGTCCGCCGGCACCCGGACGTTGTCGAAGATGACCTCGGGGTGGCCGCCCATGTCGGAGTAGCCGAAGACGAGCGGCCTCCGGCCGAAGGAGATGCCGGGCGTGGCCTTGGGTACCACGATCATCGACTGCTGCAGGTGGGCTGAAGCCGACGGATCGGTCTTGCCCATCACGATCAGCATCTTGCAGCGGTCGGCCAGGGCGCCCGAGCTGAACCACTTGGTCCCGTTGAGCACGAACTCGTCACCGTCGCGCTCGATGCGGAGCCGGACGTTGGTGGCGTCGGATGAGGCCGTGTCCGGCTCCGTCATGCAGTAGGCCGACCGGACCTCGCCCTCGAGCAGCGGCGACAGCCAGACCTGCTTGACCCGCTCCGATGCGTAGACGTTGAGGATCTCCATGTTGCCCGTATCGGGCGCCGAGCAGTTGAGGGCCTCGGACGCGAAGCTCGTCTTTCCCAGCTGCTCCGATATGGGCGCGTAATCAAGGTTGGACAGCTTGGTGCCCGGGGCGTCGGGGGACAGGTGGGGGAGAAACAGGTTCCACAGTCCCCGCTCGCGGGCCGCGGCCTTGAGCTTGTCCATCACCGGGGGGTAGCCGGTAGGTCCGACCTCCATGGCCTGCTCGTGGTACTCCGCCTCATTGGGGTAGATGTGATCGTCGATGAAGCGCCGGACTTCCTCCTGCAGGGCGAGTCCGGCGTCGCTGAACGCATAGGGCATGAGAACCTCCAGGTTGGCTACGAGCGGGTGAATCCGAACAGATGCTGGCCGACCTTCCGCATCTGGATCTCTTCCGAGCCCTCGGTGATGCGGTAGCGGCGGTGGTGGCGGTAGATGTGCTCAAAGGGCATGTGCCGGCTGTACCCGATTCCTCCACAGACCTGCATGGCCCGGTCGGCCGCGTCGCAGGCCAGGCGGTTGGCTCGATAGTTGCACATGGCGACCTGGTCCGTGACCTCCATGTGGTTGCGCTTGTCGAGCTCGGCAGCGGTGGCCCGGATGAGCAGACGGAGTGCGGCCGCGTCGGTGTGGAGTTCGACCAGGGGAAACTGGATGGCCTGATTGCTGGACAGCTTCCTGCCCCAGGTCACCCGGTTGTTGGCATAGCGGACCGCCTCGTTGATGCAGTACTGGCCGGCACCGAGGGAGGCGGCCGCCTGGCGGATGCGGTTTTCGTGAACGAAATGCTGGGCCAGCTCCAGTCCATGGTCGACCCGCCCGAACACGGCGTCGGCGCCGACCCGGACGTCACGCATGGTCACCTCGGCGTGGTCCGTCGGCATGTTGAACGTCCACCAGAAGAAGTCGACCGAGAAGCCGGGCGCGTCGGTCGGCACCAGAAAGGCGGTGATCCCGAGCGGTTCTCCGGGCTCTCCGGACGTGCGGGCGAAGATGATGTCGTGCGAGGCGTGGTGGAGCCCCGAGTTGAAGCGCTTCTGCCCGTTGATGATCCATTCCTCGCCGTCGGGTACGGCTGTGGTCTCGAGGTGGGCCGCGTCGGATCCGTGGCCTGGCTCGGTGAGGCCGAACGCCAACCGGCGGCTGCCGTCCAGGAATCCGGGCATCCACTCCGCCTTCTGGGCCTCGGTACCAAAGTCCCCCATCATCAGCACGGTCGGGAAGTTGCCGACGATGCTCGATTCCTGCTGGAGGTCGTTGTGCAGGCCCAGCCCCCGGGCGGCCAGGTGCTCCCGGATGATCGCCATCTCCAGATTGCTGGCGTCCTTGCCGCCGTACTCCTTCGGCAGCGCCAGCCGTAACCAGCCAGCTGCGTCCGCCCGGCGCCGCATCTCGGCCAGTAGGTCCTCCCAGTCCTTGCGGGGGACCCCTCCGTGTTCCCAGTCCGTCCGGGCCCACTCTCGCCGGTGATCGAAGAAGCGGACGTTGTCATCCTGAGCCTCGAGGGGCTTGATCTCCTGGTCGATGAACTCGTCGAGAGCCCCCAGGGTGGCCTGGATCTCGGTCGGAACGCTGAAGTCCATGGCCCCTATTCTCGCTCGCGTGGAGGACAGCGAGTCGCCCCTCGTGGGTGGAAAGCTCAACCCGGTCGTGAGGGTCGGCGACACGGTCCGACGTCCGGCCGGGTCGTGGACGCCGACCGTGCACGACCTCCTTCGCCACCTCCGCCGCGGCGGCTTCACCCTCGGACCGGAGCCGCTGGGCTTCGACGATCAGGGCCGGGAGACGCTGTCCTTCATCGCCGGCGACACGATCGGCGCCTCCTTTCCGTGGCCGGACTGGGTCTGGGATGAAGCCCTGCTCGCCGAGGTCGGCCGGGCCGCGGCGCACTACCACGCGGCCGTGGCCGATTTCCGTCCACCCGGATCGATTCCCTGGAATTGGGGTCCCGCCGAGCTGGGCCCCGATGAGATCGTCTGCCACCACGATCTGGCTCCCTACAACGTGGTCGTCGCCGACGGCCATCTGGGCGGCATCATCGACTGGGATCTGATCGGTCCGGGGACAGCGCGATCGGATCTGGCGTTCATCGCCTGGCAGTGGGTGCCGCTGCACGATCCGTTCATTACCCGCGCCTTCGGGTGGCGGGACCTCCCCGACTACGGGCATCGCCTGCGGATCCTCCTGGACAGCTACGGCCTGGCCGACCGGGCGGGCTTCATTGATGACGTCATCGCCCGGATCAAGCTCAACCGCGACGTCATGGTGCGCCGGGCCAGAGAAGGCGTCGTCGCCTATATCCGGCTGGAGCAGGAGGGTCACGTCATCGGAATGAACCGGGCCCTGTCGTTTGTGTCCGAGGCGCGGACCGCCCTGCAAGCCGAGCTGTGAGCGCCCGAGGGCGGGACCGGCACGGCTACCTCCGTGGAAACGGCTTGATCGGTATGCCACACTGAGCAGCCGGAAGGGCCGACCAGGGGTGGGACGACAGGGAGGGAATATGGCACGAGGTATCCCGAAGGCCGTTATCGAAATGCTGCATGCGGTGCCGCTCTTCTCGGCGTGCAACAAAAAAGAACTGCGGGAAGTGGCCCAGCTCGGGGTCCCGCTACCGGTGGCCGATGGCGCCGTGATGACGGAGCAGGGTCGGCCGGGCCGCGAGTTTTTCCTGGTCCTGGAAGGGAAGTTTCGCTGCCTGATCGATGGGTCGGTCGTGGCCCGGTTTGGCCCGGGGGACTTCTTCGGGGAGATGGCTTTGCTCGAGCACGGCCCGAGACACGCCACCGTGATCGCGGACGGAGCCGGGGAGGTCCTGGTGCTCGACGGTCGCGAGTTCGCCTCCCTTCTGAATACCTCGCCGAGCATCGCCCGGAAGCTGCTGGTCGCCCTCGCCGAGCGGGAGCGGGCTAACGCCACCGTGCACAGCTGAACCGGGGGTTTGCTGCCCTCCCCGCAAATGGGGGAAGCGTGTGCGGGCGTTGGGCCGACGTTGATGTGGCTCTGCGAGGATCTGAACCGGGTCGGACGGTGAGGGGCAACCCGTCCGATCAGTTGGGGGATGCGGGCTCGATGACCGACGAGGGCAGGTGCATCGAGCCCGTGTCCCCGCGGTTTCCGAGCCCGGCCATGCGCCGGAGGTACTCGGGGACGGACGGCAGCTCGCCCTGGATGGCCGCCATGGCAGCCAGTTCCGCCGAAGCGAGGAATACCCTGGCGTCCTGCCCCATGCGGTTCGGGTAGTTGCGCGTCGACGTCGAGACCACCGTGGCGCGCCGCGCCACCCTGGCCTGGTTGCCCATACAGAGTGAGCACCCGGGGATCTCCGTTCGGGCCCCTGCCGCGGCGAAGGTGCTGTAGTAGCCCTCCTGCCGAAGCCGGTCCTGATCCATTTTCGTCGGCGGGGCGATCCACAATTGCGTCGGGACCGGACCGCCCATGCCCGCCAGCAGCTGTCCGGCGGCGCGGAAGTGGCTGAGGTGGGTCATGCAGGAGCCGATGAAGACCTCGTCGATCGGGCTGCCCGCCACCTCTGAGAGGGGACGAACGTCGTCGGGGTCGTTCGGGCAGGCGAGGAGCGGCTCCTCGATCGCGGCCAAGTCGATCTCCATCACCGCCGCATAGCGGGCGTCAGGGTCCGCGCCCAGCAGGCTCGGGCGGGCCAGCCAACGCTCCATGGCGGAGGCCCGCCGCTCGAGGCTGCGGGCGTCCTGGTATCCGGCGTCGATGAGAGCTCGAAGCAGCGTCACGCTCGAGCGAAGGTGCCGGGCCACGGACTCCTCCGGGAGCGAGATGGTGCAGCCCGCCGCCGAGCGCTCCGCGGTGGAATCGGACAATTCGAAAGCCTCTTCGACCGTCAGATCCGGCAGCCCCTCGATCTCGATGATCCGCCCGTTGAACACGTTGCGCTTGGCGGCGCTGTCCAGGGTGAGCAGGCCTTGCTGGCGGGCCGTGTACGGAACGGCGTTGACGATGTCTCGCAGGGTGATGCCCGGCTGCCTGGCGCCGGAGAACCGCACCAGCACGGACTCCGGCATGTCGAGCGGCATCACCCCGAGGGCGGCCGCGAACGCAACCAGCCCGGAGCCGGCAGGAAAGGAGATGCCGAGCGGGAAGCGGGTGTGCGAATCGCTTCCGGTTCCGACCTGGTCGGGGAGCAACATCCGGTTCAGCCAGCTGTGGATGATGCCGTCCCCGGGCCGCAACACGATCCCGCCGCGGTCGCGCATGAAGGCCGGGAGGGTTCGCTGGGTCTGGATGTCAACCGGCCTGGGGTAGGCGGCGGTGTGGCAGAAGGTCTGAAGGACGAGGTCGGCGCTGAAGCCGAGACAGGCCAGGTCCCGGAGTTCGCTGCGGTTCATGGGGCCGGTGGTGTCCTGGCTGCCGACCGTGGAGACCGTCGGCTCACAGTAGGTGCCCGGCTCGACGCCCTCGACGCCGCAGGCCTGGCCCACGATCTTCTGGGCCAGGGTGAAGCCGCCGCGTCTGCCGCGTCCGCCGCGTCTGCCGCTCGTGGCCCGGGCCGGGGTCACATCGCCCGGCCGGGCGAAGAGCGGGTTCGGGCCCAGCCCCAGGGCCCGGCGGGCCTTATCGGTCAGGTGCTGGCCGATGATCAACGGCACCCGTCCACCGGCCCGGACCTGGTCGATGACCCGATCCGATCGGAACTCGAAGTGGGCGAGAGCCGCTCCGTCAGGCCGTTCGATCCGGGTCGCATCGAGTCGCAGGACGAGGTGGTCTCCGGTCGCGATCCCGCTGACGTCGCCCTCGATCGCCAGGGCGCCGGCATCCTGCAGGGTGTTGAAGAAGATAGGGGCGATCTTGGCCCCGATCACCACGCCACCCTGGCGCTTGTTCGGGACGAAGGGGATGTCGGTGCCGATGTGCCAGATCAGCGAGTTGACGGCGCTCTTGCGGGACGAGCCGGTGCCGACCACGTCGCCCACGAAGGCGACCGGGCGGCCCGCGGCCTTGAGCGCGGCGATCCGGGCCACCGCGTTGCCGACATCGGCCCGATGCTGCAGCAGGGACCGCGCATGCAGGGGGATGTCGGCCCGGGACCAGGCGTCCGGCGCCGGCGACAGGTCGTCCGTGGTCGTCTCACCGTCGACCCTGAAGGCGGTGAGGTGGATTTCGGCCGGCGGCTCGGGACGCCGGGTGAACCAGGCCGCGGCCGCCCACGATCGCAGCACCTGGAGGGCATTCGGGTTGCCACCCTCGGCTAGCCCGGCGACATCGTGGAAATCGTCGAACACCAGCAGGGTCCCGGCCAGCTGCTCGGCGGCCAGCGGGCCAAGGTCCGGGTGGTCCAGCAGCTCCACCAGCGCGGCCACGTTGTAACCACCAAGCATGGTCCCGAGCAGAGCGACCGCGTCGGAGGGACTGATCGCCGGGCAGCTCGCAGTGCCGCGGGCGATCGCGGCCAGAAAGCCCGCTTTGACCCGGGCCGCCTCATCGACGCCGGGGGGCACCCGGTCGGTCAGCAGCCGGACGAGGGAGATGGCCTCGGTGGCGGGCGCCAGCCGGAGCGCGGCGATGAGATCTTCCACCTCGGCCCCATCGAGCGGACGGGGGGGAATCCCCAGGGCGGCCCGGTCGGCGGATTCCTGGGTCTGGTTTTCGAGCACAGGATCGAAGGTACGAGGAGGTCAGGCTTGTGTAAAGCGCATAGTTTGCGCCTTTGCCATGCAAGAATTGCAATCATGGATCTGGTCCTGCTTCGATCCCTCCTGGCGGTCGCCGATGCCGGCACCATCACCGAGGCCGCGGACGACATCGGCGTCAGCCAGTCCGCCCTGTCCAGGCGGCTCCAGCAGCTCGAGCACGCCCTGGGCGCCCAGCTCCTGGTCCGCAGCCGCAACGGGGCGGAGCTGACGGAGCTGGGCCGCCAGACCGTCGAGCAGGGCCGGGGCATCGTGGCTCGCTACGATCAGCTCCGCGAGCAGATCGGGGCCCAGCTCGGGCTGCGCGGGGGCACGGTCCGGGTAGGCGGGGGGGCGACGGTGACCTCCTACCTTTTGCCGCCTGCGATCGCCGCGTTCCAGGCCGGCCATCCCGGGATCCGGTTCCACGTCAAGGAGGCCGGCAGCCTCGAGATCGCCGCTGAGGTGGGCGCCGGCCATCTCGAACTGGGCATCGTCACCCTGCCCGTGCCGACCAGAGACCTTGACCTCGCCGATCTGTTCGTCGACGAGATCGTGCTGGCGGCCAGATCTGACCACCCGTTCGCGACCCGTCGCGTCCATCCCGCCGAGCTGGTCGGGCATCCCTTGGTCGGGTTCGAGTCCGGTAGTGCCATCCGGCAGATCATCGACGGCGCCCTGCGGGCCGTGGGGGTCCAGATCGAGGTAATCATGGAGCTGCGGTCAATCCCCTCCATGTTGCGCATGGTGACCACCACTGGCAGCCTGGCGTTCGTGAGCCGGGTGAGCCTCCGGGGCGAGCCCGATGTGCAGCCGGTCGCAGTCCAGGGCCTATCGATCTCGCGGCTGTTGGGGATCGCCACCCGACACGGCTTCCCGCTGTCGGCGCCGGCCGCCGCGTTTGCGGGCGTGCTACGCGCCGCTCTTCCGGCCCGCCGCTAAGGGCGGCGCCCGACGGTCAGGGTGGGCTCAGGGCTTCTCGGCCACGAAGGTGTTGACCATCTCGCCCAGGCCCTCGATCCGGGTGGTCATGACCTGTCCGTCCTTGAGGAAGACCGGTGGGGTCCTGGCCATACCCACGCCGTCGGGAGTGCCGGTGAAAATCAGGTCACCGGGCCGGAGGGTCGTGATGGTGCTGGCGTAGGCGACGGCGGCGACCGGATCGAAGAGCAGGTCCGAGGTGCGGGCATTCTGCATGGTCTCGTCGTCGACGAGGCAGGTGATGGCGAGGTCGGGGCGCAGCCCGCCAACCTCGTCGGGTGTCACCAGCGCCGGCCCGACCGGCGAGCTCGCCTCCCAGGTCTTGCCTTGCAGCCACTGGGTGGTGCGTCGCTGCCAGTCCCGCATGCTGACGTCATTGCCGGCGGAGAAGCCCGCGATGGCAGCCCCGGCTTCCTCCTCGCCGGCGCCGCGTACGGACCGTCCGATGACCACGACCAGCTCGGCCTCCCAGTCGACTCGCTCCGATGCCACCGGCAGGGTGATCTCGTCGTACGGCCCCGTCAGGGCGTCGCCGAACTTGGCAAACAGGGTTGGGTGGGACGGGACCTCGCCCCCGGACTCCTGTACATGGCGCAGGTAGTTGAGCCCGACACAAAAGATCTTCGACGGCCAGGGCACGAGCAGCCCCAGCTCAGCCTGGTCCCGGGGCAGCCGGGGCCCATCGGCGCTGGCCCGGGTCCGCCAGTCGTCCCCTGAGGCCAGGAGGGCCCCGACGTCTCCAAACGGCAGCAGGACAATCTCCCCCCCATCGATTCGTCCTGCGGTGGTGCCGTTGTCCGTGCGAACTGTGACGAGTTGCATGGCCGCATCCTCTCAGATCGCGGCCCGCCCGAGGCGAAGCCGGAGATCAGGATGGGCCCGTGATGTCCTGACCCGTCATCGCCGACCCGTCGAGCACCCCGGTTGCGCCGTACTGCTCAACGCCGCGGGCGATCTGGCCCAAAAGGTCCTCGGGATCATCGTCGAGGTCGAGCGGCTGCAGGAAGGGCTGGCGGGCCGCGAATCCAGTGCCACAGTAGATCTCGCCCCGGTTGCCCTCAGGATCGTAAAAGTACACGCCGACGGCGTTTCCATGAGAGACGACCATGTCCAGCTTGACGGCCTTCTCCCGGAAGCGGCGGTAATAGCCGATGACATCGGCAAGAGAACTGCAGCGAAAAGAAACCTGCTGGACGACGTGCGCTTCCTCCCCCACATTTCGGCCCCGTACCAGCAGCAGCTCGTGGTGTTCCACATCGGGCTGGGCAGAAAGGAACACCAGTCCGTGCTCCTGGTCTTCGTCCGTCTTGGTCAGCCCCAGGACCCCGGTGTAGAAGGCCTCCTGGACGTCCAGGTCGGAGCAATACAAGCCGACATGCCCCAGACCGCTGATGCTTGGCATGAGTCCCCCTTAGTGGAGTTCAGGCCCCTCGACGGAGTTTAGGCTCCTTCCTTGAGTGTAGGCCGGCCTAGCCCATCGCCTGCTGGATTTCCTCGACCGTAGCGCTCGGCACCGTCGTGGTCGTTCTGGCCCCAACCAGGGTGTTACAAACGGCATTGGTCGATGGCGTGGGGGAGACGACGATCACCGCCATGGCGCCGCTGTCGAGGGCTTCACCCAGATCCTTGACTTTGCCCCGGTCCAGCGCTCGGGTCATACGGGCAATCAAGGCGCCGCCGCCGGCGCCGACGGCCGCGGCCCCGATGAGCGAGGGGGGAAAGAGAATACCGACCACCGCACCCACAACCGCGCCCTTCCCCCATCCGTGGTGGGACTCTCGCTGCAGAATGACCGCCTCCCCATACTGATTCTCGACCAGGGCGGCATCGGCGATGGTGAGCTGACCAGCCTGCGTGGCGGCCTCCAGCGCCGACCAATCCTTCTCCGCGGTGGCGAGATCGTCGTAGACCGCAACGGTCGTGTCCAAAGCCGGCATCCCTGTCTCCTTTTCCTGCTTCGACGTCGGTGAGACCGGGCCCGAGGATAGAACACCAATGTCCGCCGGGTCCGGGTCCGGCCCGGGGACTAGTCGGGGGCTTCGATCCCGAGACGGCGTTGCTCGATGACGAGACATCGGTCCTCGACGTACAGCAGGCCGGCACCGGTCGCGATCGCCCGGGCTTCCTCCGAGGCGATGCCGAGCTGCAGCCACAGCGCGGTGGCGCCCGCCGAGACGGCCTGGTGGGCCATGTCGGGCGTGCGCGCCGAGGGCCGGAAGACGTCGACCAGCCCGAGGGGCTTCGGGACGTCAGCGAGCGTTTGGTAGACCACTTCTCCGAGGATTTCGTTGGCGTGCGGATTTACGGGGATGATGCGCCACCCGTGCTGCTGCATGTAAGCCGGCACGGTGTGGGCGGCCTTGGCCGGACTTGCACTGGCGCCCACCACGGTGATGGTGGGGTACGTCGTTAATATTCGCTCGACAACGGCGTCCGCATCAAGCACGTCGTTCACCCTACCGGGTCCCGGTTTCTCAGCTGATGGCCGGTGCTCAGGCAATCGACGCCGCCGGATACTGTCGGTCGATCTATCCACAGGACCCGGAAGACCTCGCTCGGCCCCGGCCGGTGGCGGTTGGCTATGTACGCGTGGCGCTGTGGGCCCGTGATCCCCTCGTCGACGAGCGCCTGGTGCGCCTCCTGCTCCAACACCTGGTTCGGGAATGTGACCGTCGTCACTGGTTGCTCGACGAGGTGTTCGTCGACCGCGACGAAGTGGGGGAGGGGCGCAGTCATCCGGGCCTCGAGGCCGCCCTCGATTTGCTGGGTGAGAGCCGGCACGCGGCACTGATCGTGGCGGTCTTCGATCGGCTGGGGCGAGGACGCCAGGAGGTGGCCGCCCTGGCTGATCGGGCCCGTCACGAAGGCTGGCAGTTGATTATCACCGCCTGACTACGGAGCGTGCCCTGGGCGCCGCGCCCCGTGGCAACTGTCACAAAACCACGCCCAGCCGAGGATTTGATACACGCCATAACTCCAGCGCCACGACTTACAGGGCCAGACGGCATAGAACGATATTCCGGTCGTTGATTGTCTATTTGAGCGGGCGTGTTCTGCTGACGGAATAAGCGAAAATTGACATCTACCAAAGGAAATTCTGTCTCAGCGGAGCAGCGTCATCCGGTGGCCGGGCCAACACCAATCGGAGTCGATGCTCAGGGGATCCGCGTATCCGGGTTCTCACCTGCATCTATGTCGAAAAGAGGCTGAAGCCAGATTCCGTTTCGTCCAATTCACACCGTCGTCGAACGCCAATAGCACACCATGACACCGTGCTTCAAGGGGGCCGGGGCGATTGGCAATGGGGTAATGACCTTGCTATCCTGCTGGCCTTCGGGACGCCTCCCAGCACGTCGAGGTGGGCAATCAGTCCAGTCAGAGGTTTTGCACGCCTCCTGGAGCCACTGAGACACGCCTGGAGCGCCCTACCGAAAGGATTCGCCCCTGGACACTGACTAGGGTTCGGGTCTCTGTAGCAACAGACCTGTTCCCGCTCCGCAAGACCACCAGCACGGCCCGCAAGGGCACGACCGAAGGAGTCCCATGAAGCGACGAACAAGGCTGATCATTATCGGCTGTGCCATCGCTGGCACCTTTCCAACCGCCGCACAAGCGGCCTTTGCAGCACCAACCGACCGGCCGCAAGTTCGGGCCGTGGAGGCGACGCATACCAATGCCTCGACCCTGACTGCCCGCCCCGCTCACCCCGGAGTTCAACCTCCGAAGGTCCGGCTCACGAGCGTTTCGGTACCCCTCCCGAGGGTGATCGTAACGCCCGGAGACACCCTTTCCGCCATCGGTGCACGAACCGGGCGGACGTGGGAGCAACTGGCTGCCTACAACCACATATCCAATCCGAATCTGATCTATGTCAATCAGATCATCACGGTTCCACCCGCCAGCTTTCTGGCGACTGCGGCACCGGCTCCTGGCCGCCCCGTTGCGGTCACGAACGACACCCGGCCGTCGTACTCCTCCGGGAGCGCCTACCGACCGGTGACCCATACGTCGACCGGCTACACGCCGACGTACACGTCATCGGGGGTCTGGGGCTGCATCGCCAGCCACGAGTCCGGCGGGAATCCCGCTACCAACACCGGCAATGGTTACTACGGCATGTATCAGGACACCCAGGCTTCCTGGGCGGAGGGTGGCGGCCTGGCCTACGCCCCTCGCGCGGATATGGCCTCGGCTGCGGCCCAGACCGCAGTGAACGAGCGCATCCAGGCCCAGCAGGGCTGGGGTGCCTGGCCTGTCACCTCGAGGATGTGCGGCGCCTAGCCAGCGATCGCGATTCGCAACCGAAAGAGAGGCACCAGGATGCTGGTGCCTCTCTTCGCGTTCGAGCGCTGGCGGGGACGCAGGACAGCACGACGTCCTTTACGCGTCAGGGCCATCTGGGCCGGGCCGGCTGGCAAAAATGTCCGATCGTGCAGTGGCCCCGAGTACCGCCCGCCTGAGGTAGACGGGTGTCGAAATTCGAGGACAGCCCATCATCAGCAAACACTAAATTGGTTCATGATGACCGGAACGGCCTCAGTTGGGACGCCGGGCGTCGGGGTACGCCTCGAACTGCTCGGGCCCCTTCGGGTGACCCTCGATGGAATCGAGGTTTCGATTCCCGCCGCCAAGGAACGGGCCCTCCTGGCCGTGCTGGCTTTGAGCGTTGGGCACACCGTGCCGGCCCACGAGCTATTTTCAATGCTTTGGGGCGATAGTCCGCCCGTCTCGGCGCGCAAAGTGGTGCAGACTTACGTGTCTTCGCTGCGCCGGAGATTACCGCACGGGGTCATCGAGACCGTTCCCGGTGGCTATCGATTGGGTGTGCCCCCTGGTGCTGTCGATATCACCGTATTCGAGCAATTCGGGAGCGAGGCCCGGGCCGCGGCAGCTGCGGGTGACCACACCCGGGCGGTCAAGTTTCTCTCGGAGGCGAGGGAGCTATGGCGGGGCGAGCCGCTGGCCGAGCTCGCCAACCATTCCGCCGGCTTGGCTCACCAGACCCGGCTCCGCGAGTTGGCGAAAGACTGCGAGGAGGACCTCGCCCAGGCTCGCCTCGAGCTCGGGGAACACCTGGCGATCGTCACCGAGCTCGAGGCGGCGGTGGCCGCGGAGCCGCTGCGCGAGCGACGGTGGGCGCAACTCATGCTCGCCCTGTATCGCTCGGGTCGTCAGGCCGACGCCCTGCGAGCCTTTCAAAGGCTTCGCAGGCAGCTGGGCGAAGAACTGGGGATCGATCCCGGTGCCGAAGTGGCGGGACTCGAGCAGGCCATCGTCCTGCAACGTCCGGAGCTGGCCTGGTCCGCTGCCGGGCCGGTGCGACCTCAGGACCCGGGCGAGATGGCAGCCTTCCTCCGCCCCAACAGACTTCCTCGTCTGTCAACGCCGCTCATCGGCCGGGATGACGACCTGGCGCGGGCCCTCGAACTTATCGACAGCCGCCGATTGGTGACCATGGTTGGCGCTGGCGGGGCAGGCAAGACGACCCTGGCCACTGCAGTTGCCGCTCGCTGCGCGGAGCAAATGCCCAACGGTGTGTGCTGGGTGAGCCTTCAGAGTCTGAGCGCGACCGAGCTGGTCATGCCGGCGGTCGCCCGGGCGTTGGGGGCGCGTGGCGACGTGGCCGATCAGATTGGCGACCGGGATCTCCTGATAATCCTCGACAACTTCGAGCAGGTCATCGAGGCTGCGCCCGCGGTAGCGGACCTGCTGGCCCGGACCAGCCGGCTGCGCATACTCGTGACCAGCCGTGAGCCTTTGCGGGTGGCGGGCGAGCACCTCCTGCCGGTCGGCTCGCTGGCCGAAGGAGACGCAGTCACGCTGTTCGTCGAACGGGCATCAGCCGAGGTTCCGGGGTTCCAGGCCAGCCGAACTGCGCTGGCCGCTATCTGCTGGCGCCTCGACGGTCTGCCCTTGGCGATCGAGCTGGCGGCCGCCCGGGTCTCCCTTTTTACTGCCGATGACCTCCTGGCTCGATTGAATCGAGCCCTTCCGATTCTGGCCGGGAGGCGGCGAGACGTACCGGACAGGCAACGCACGCTCGAGGGAACCATCCGGTGGAGCTATGACCTGCTCCACGCCGATCAGCAGTTTGCGCTTCGGTGGTTGAGCCCGTTTGACTCCTTCGACCTTCCGACCGCAGCCACGGTCACCGGAAGCGATCTCGACACGCTGCACTCGCTGCTAGACAAAAGCCTGATCCGCCGTTTCGGTGAGAGTCGTTTTCAGCTCCTGCAAACGGTTCGCGAGTTCGGGATGGACCGCCTCGAGGAAGAGGGCGAGAGCGAGGCCGCCCAGCGCGCCTTGCTGGCGTACGCCGGGCAATTGCTGGACGAGGCATCGGACAGACTGCGGGGACCCGAGCAGGGGACGGTGCTCGCCCGCCTGGACATCGAGCACGGCAACCTCCGCGCCGCGGCCCAATGGGCGATCAAGAACGACCGGGCGGCGGCAGCCCAGCTGGCGGTGGGCCTCGGGTGGTACTGGCTGCTCCGAGATCACACGGGCGAGGGGGTGAGCTTTCTAGAAGCCCTGGCGGCCGATGCCGATCGACTTCCGGCCGCGCCACGCGCCTGGCTCCTCGGCGCTTACGGGCGGCTTCTCTTCTATCGAGGAGAAGCCCTCCACGCCGACGGCGATGGCGCGGCCCGTGATGTGCTGATCGAGGCCGAGGACGCCTGGCGTCACGTGGGTGCTGGGCGTCCCCTGGCTCCCGCGGAGCGCCGGGAGCGCGTCGTCAGCCTGGCCTTCCTCGGGATCGCAGCCGGATCGAGTGGAGAACGGGTCCTGGCCCGCCGGGCCAGCCTCGAGGCGATTGCTGCTTCGGAGGCGACCGCCGACCGGTGGTGCATCGGGATCGCCCACTGGGGTCTGGGCACCAACCTCTTCCTTGACCGCTGCGAAGCCGACAACTTCGACGAAGCTCGCGCCGAGCTGGAGACAAGTGTGGGCTATCTTCGGCCGACCGGTGATGACTGGGCGCTTGGCGGCCCGCTCCTGTACCTGGCCCGGCAGCTGCTCATGCTCGGCGATCCAGCCCGGGCCCGGGCCACGGGGACGGCCGCGCTCCATGCCTTTCAACGGTCGGGAGGAAAGTGGCGCACCGCCCTGGCCCTGCGCCACCTGGCCGAGGTGGCGCGGGCTGAAGGCGACGAGCGAGAGGCCGAGGCCTGGCAGGCCGAGGCCGATAGCCTCGAGCGGGAGTTGGGGCAGTTGGCCTCCGGCCCCGTCGGTCTTTTGCTCCAGGAGCCCATTCCTCACCCGCGGCCGGGTGCATCGTGAGTGGGGCCAGGATGCGGTCGGCGGTGGGCACCGTAGTCATCCTGGTGGCCACCTGTGGACCTGGTTGATCATCCCGGCGAGGGCCGGCGCGCTGCCTCGTGAGAGACATGGCTGCAGATCGCCAAACCAGGCCTGGCTGGGGGGCCGAGTTCGCAGGCCGCCAACCAGCCGGCAGCGACTCACCCGGCTCTTCACAGGGCGCGCAGCGGAGCCAGGCCCTCCTCGCGGAAGCGGCGCAACTCCTCCCGGTGCAAGGTGGTGAGCGCAGCCAGTTTGGATTCGCCCAGCTCCGACAGGACGAGCCGTTGCCGGCGCCGGTCGGCGGGATCGGGAACCCGCCGGATCAACTCGCTGGCCTCGGCCCGGTCCACCAGTTCGACGGTGGAGTGGTGACGGAGCTTCATCCAGTCCGCCACCTCGCCGATGGTGGGTGGATCGTCAGTGTCGGCACCTCGGATGGCCAGGAGGAGTTGATGCTGGGTAGGCGTGAGTCCGGCGTTGCGGGCTGCCTCCTCGGAAAAGTGCAAGAACGACCGCAGGGCGCGCCGGAACTGGGCCAGCGATCGGTACTCCGCGTCTGTCACCGGCCCACCCTTCGTTCCCGTCTTCCCGGGGCTAGCCATGAACGTCCTCCGTTGCTGTCGGTGCCGGGCGGCCAACCCACGGGAGGCGCGCCAGCATGAGGCTCGAACCGCGAGGCGCCCCCCGGCCCCGACCGGGGCGCCCGCCGGCATTCCGGTCCATCTCAAGTTGTCTCGTCGGTGCGCAAGGTCGCCAATCGTACCGAATCGATAGCGGGACGTTTCCTGGGCCTGGCCCGACCTTATGGCAGCGGCCCGCTCCGTCGGCCTCGTCCGACAGGCTCGTATCACGATCGACCCCGAGGTCGCCGGGGCGCCGGGGCCGCGACGCGGACCCGGCCCGCTAGCCGTCCTGGGACATGTCGTGGTGGTGGTGGTGGTGGTGGTGTCGTCGTCGACGCCGTCCGGTGATCCCCCCATCATCTTGAGCATGGGCCGCCCACCGGTGGTAAAAAACCGCCAGAGTAGGATGGCGGCCAGGACGAGGAAGATGATGTTGAGGTAGGTCGTATAGTTCCACGAGATGGTCGGGTTGAGGACCTGGGCGTCGCGGGTGGTGGGGACCAGACCGGCGGCGCCGAAGATCAGCTCGACGGCGAAGCCGCCGGCGACCATCGTGATATAGAAGGTGACGAGGATGAACAGCATCATCCTGGTGCCGTAGTACTTCCGGTAGATGATCAGGATCGGGATGATGATCAGGTCGGCGAACATGAAGGCGATCACCCCCCCGAAGCTGATCCCGCCGTTCCAGAGGACTGCCGCCAGCGGCACGTTCCCGATGGAGCACACGAACGAAAAAATGGAGATTACCGGCCCCACCAGCGGCCCCCAGATCTTGGCGGCCAGCGGATGACCGTTGAGAAACAGGTGGCCCCAGAAGCTGTCGGGCACCCAGGCCGCCAGCGCCCCCGCTACGAGCAGGCCCACGACTATGTCGCGCAGGACTGCGGCCCATTCCATAACGAAGATGTGCGAGACCGACGTGAGGCCTTGGCGGGAGCGCAGGCGAGTCAGCACGCTGCCCTCGCCGGTAATGCTCATATCCATGGCCGCGTGTCCCTCCATTGATCCGGCCACGCCTCTGTCGGCCTGGGCGCGGGCCTGATCGATCAGCCGTTGCCGCAGGAACAGGCGGAACAACACGGCGAGGACCACGATCATGATGGGACCGCCGACATACTCGGCCAGGGTGAACTGCCAGCCCAGTAGAAGGGCCATGATGATGCCCAGCTCGATGACCAGGTTGGTGGAGGCGATCTCGAAGGTCATGGCTGCGGTGAAGTCGGCGCCCTTACGGAATAAGGCCCGGGCCAATGCAACCGCGGCATAGGAGCAGGACGAACTGGCCACGCCCATTCCGGCCGCTACGGCCAGGTTGCGGGGGCGATGATCACCCAGGCGGCGGGTGATGGCGGCGCGGCGAACTACGGCCTGGACGACGGCGGCCAGGGTGAACCCGAGGATCAACGACCAGGTGATCTGCCAGGTCATGCTTCCCGCCACGCTCAAGGCATGGCCGACGGCGTGCATGGCGTCCACGGGCGAGACCTAGTGCCGAAGCCGGGGACGACTGGTCAGGATCACCCCGCGCCCGGTCTCCACGCGCTCAGGAGCGGACGAGACGAGCGATGGCATCCGCCGCCTCCTTTACCTTCAGGTCGGCTTCCTTGCCCCCAACGGCCAACGCTTCCGCCACGCAGTGGGAGAGGTGCTCCTCCAGGAGTGCGAGTGCGACCGATTGCAGGGCCTTGGTAGCAGCCGACACCTGGGTGAGGATGTCAATGCAGTATTCATCCTCGTCGATCATCCGCTGCAATCCTCGTACCTGCCCTTCAATGCGGCGCAGCCGCTTGAGGTAATCGTCCTTGTTGGCTTCGTACCCGTACACCGGTCACCTCGTCCGAACCGTGACATTCCGTATTCTCGCCCCCACTATACCCGGGTAGGGTACCGCGGGCAAGGATCCGGTTCCATATCGTCCGGCTACAGCCTGGATGGCAACAACGCAGATCAGGCCGGCCCGACGGGTCGGTGTCGGCGTCGCTCACCACTCGCCCGGCCCGCCCCTCGAGGAGGCGATGAGCGATAGCGGTTTGTGCGATGATCACAGCCAACCAGATGCCACCGGCCGTCCGCCCCGCCTCGGAGGAAATGCTCATGTCAACTGACGCCGCGTTGCCCCGCAGCGCGGCCGGCGGCCCGTTGGCCTCGGAGCCCGGCGGGAAGGACGGCATCTGAATGGGGGAGGTCGTAGCCTGGGCGTTCCTGGCCGCCTTGAATCCCACCCTGCTGGCGGCCACCACCGTCATGCTGCTGCTGGAACGCCCGCTGCGCCTGATGCTCGGCTATTGGCTGGGCGCCATGTTCGTGAGCGTTACCTTTGGTTTGATCATTGTCCTGGCGGTGGAAGGCTCCAGTGCCGTCAACACCACGAAGACCACGCTGAGTCCTATCGCTGACCTGGTGCTGGCGGCCATCTTCCTGATCCTGGCCATCGTGCTGGCCCGGGGTCGCAACAAGAACGGCGAGGAGCGGCATCGGAGGCGAAGCGCCAAGCATGACCGGGAGAATAAGACCCCCAAATGGCAGCAGCAGCTCAGCAAGGGTACGGCTCGAACCACGTTCGTAATCGGCGGTCTGCTCTCGCTACCGGGCGGCACGTACCTGGTTGGCCTCAACAACATCCACAGATTGCATTACTCCACCACGGTCACGGTTCTCCTCGTGATCGGTTTCAACCTGGTGCAGCTGCTTCTGATCGAGGTTCCTATGGTCGCCTTCAAGATTGCCCCGACCCGGACGCCGCTCGCCATCGAGCGCACGAAGGAGTGGGCTCTCGCCCACTGGAGGACATGTGCCATCTGGGGGCTGGTGGTGATTGCTGTTGCCCTCGTCATCAAGGGGATCGTCGAGGCCGCCTGAGCGCCGTCTGAGCTGCGCCGGGACGACTCACGCGGACGCCGCCGATCCGGGATCACTGTCAGGCACAGATAGCAGCTCGTAGATCGGGTTGAGCATGGCCAGGCGCCCCCGGCGGTCGCCGACGGTGCCGGAGAGGACTATCTGGGTACCGGTTCGGATGCCCGGGACCTCCTTGCGGCCGATGAACACGGCGAGGAGTTCACCGCCACTGGCGTCGGTGACGGTCGCCTCGAGGGACGGAGTGTCAAAGCCAGGATGGACCCGTACGGAACGGATGCGCCCGGCGACGGTGGCGCGGTTGGCGATACCGCAGCTCGGCTATAGGAGTGGCTCCGGGGACCTGGGCGAACCTGGGGCCTGGTGAGGACGCGGGTTCTTTGGCCCGGCTGGTGTCAAGGTGGCTCGACCCGGCTGAGCATCTTCTCGGCCGCGGCGATGTCGGCCACGTTGAAGGGAACCATGGTGGCGTTGACGTGGGGGATCTGACCCAGCGCCTTGACCAGCCGGTCGGCGTTCTTGCCGTGCAGGAGCACCGACCAGCTTCGCCGGTAGGCCCGGGTTGGGATGAGCACGCTCACCTCGGTCTGGCCGTCCGAGGCAGCCCGGGAGGCGAGTTCCAGCGCAGCGCGGGACAGGCGCCGGTCGGGCACTTCGATCACCTCCAGAGGCAGACGGGATAGGCCGAGTTCGGTCCAACGCCGCATGATGGCCTCGGCCCGCCGGTTGTCCACATTCAAGTGCACCGCGTAGAGCTCGTCGGGATTGAGGTTGCGGGCGTACTGGATGGCTCGGGCCGTGGCCATGTCGATGCGATCCACAAAGACGATCGCGGTGTGGCGCCGTAATACCGGAGCCTCGCATGCTACCGCCGCGGCGCCTTCGGCCAATACGGCGTCTTCGACGCGGTACTGGGCATTGGTGCGGGTAAGCCCGTAGATAAGCAGTGGCATGACCACGACCACCACCCAGGCGCCCCGGGTGAACTCGGTGATGGCGAAGATCAACACCACAAACAGGCAGACCACGGCGGCGTGGCGTTGATGACCACGCTCCGCTTCCACCCCGGGTCCCTATTTGTGCAGATGGTGCCTGGTCATCCCTGCGCCGGCCATGGTGAATCCGGTGAACACCCCGATGGCGTAGAGCGGGATCAACGCCGCCACCCGGGCTCCGGTGGCCAAGAGCAGGGCGATCGAGGCCACCGCCAGGACGATGATCCCATTCGAGAACACCAGCCGATGCCCTCGCACAGTCAGGGGTCGGGGCAGGAAGGAATCCTCGGCCACGAAGCTGACCAGGAACGGGAAGCCGGTGAAACTGGTGTTGGCGGCCAGGATCAAGATCACCGCGGTCGCGGCCTGCAACAGCCCGTACAGGATCGATCCGCCACTGCTCTGGCCGTAGACCAGACGCCCAATTTCCGACACGACTGTCGGAGTGCCACCGGTGAACGGCCGGGCATGGGCCAGGGCGGCCAGCACGGAGACTCCCAGGAACATCGTCCCGAGGATGGTGCTCATGATCACCAGCGTGGTGCGGGCGTTTTTCGCTTGTGGCTCTCGGAAGACGCTCACTCCGTTGGAGATGGCCTCGGTGCCAGTCATGGCCGACCCGCCGTTGGCGAAGGCCCGGGCCGCGTAGAACAGCGACACCCCCAGCAGCAGCCCTGCCCCCTCATGACCCATCGGAAGCTGACCGCTGGCGGCGGGAACGTGGCCCAGGTCGCCCGTCGCCGCTTTGGCCAGGCCGACCAGGATTAAGACCGCCATATTGGCGATAAAAAAGTAGGTGGGGACGGCGAACACCTTGCCAGCCTCTTTGAGCCCTCGCAGGTTTCCGTAGGCAATGAGCACCACGAACGCCACCGACAGCGGAACTGCAGCCGAACCGAGCGACGGTACGGCCGAGATGATGGCGTCAGTGCCCGCCGCCACCGACACGGCCACAGTGATGGTGTAGCTGATCAGCAGCGCGGCGCCGGCAATCTGGGCGATGTTGGGCCCGAAGTTCTCCCGGCTGACCACATAGGAGCCACCCGCCTTCGGGTAGGACTTGACCACCTCCCGATAGCAGACCGTCACCACCGCCAGCACGGCCAGGATGAGCAAGGTGATGGGTGTCACCAGCCCGAACGCCGCCAACCCGCCGACGGGAATCAAAATGCGCAGGATTTCCTCGGTCGCGTACGCCGAGGAAGACATCACGTCGGAAGAGAGCACGGCCAGGGCGGTCGGCTTTCCCAGCCGCTCGCCCGACAGCTCATCGCTGATCAATGGCGGCCCCAGCAGCAGCTTCTTGAGGCGGTAGGCCCTCGACTCGGGCAACGGTACGCCCCGCCTGCCAGCGACTGGAGGAGTCCAGCCCGGGAGCACCGTCTCGGCCTCTGCTCCCTGCCCGTCGGCTCGAACACCGCCCGCTTGCGCACCAGATAGCTCGCTGATCGCCCCAACCTCCTTCGCTGCCGAGACCAAACAAGAGTATCGGCCCACCCGAACCCGGCGCGGGCGCAGCGACACCGGTCCCGCCCGGTTCCGCCCGGTCGCCGTCGGGACGGCCTCAGGTGGCAGTATCGTCGTAGCGTGGCCGCGCTTCACCCGGGGTGGATAAAGCTGGTCCTCAGCGGCGCCCTTCCCCTGGCCGTGGCAGCCGCGTGGATTCCCTTACGGGATCGGGTACCCAACACCGACCTCGCCCTCCTGTTGGTTCTGATCATCGGGACGGTCGGATGGCTCGCTGGGCCCACGGCCTCGCTGGTGTCAGCCGTGGCCGCGGCAGTGGCGTTTGATGTTCTGGATACCCGCCCGTACGGGGCACTCACCATGTCCCGAGGCGACGACGTCACCACGGCTCTGATCCTCCTGGCGACCGGGCTGGCGGTAGGTGCGGGGTCGGCCCGGCTGGCTCGTTATCGCAGATCTCAGCGTCACCGGGCTGACGCCCTGGCGGTCGTGATGCAAGCCTCCGGCCTGGTGGCAACCGGCGAAGAACGCCAGCTCGTCACCGAAGCCCTGGCCGCGGAGCTCCTGGCGGCCCTCGAACTGGTTGCCTGCGAGTTCCACGCCGAGCCACCCAGCGGGACCCGCCCACTGGTGGCGCGCGACGGCCGCCTGGTGGGCCTGTTCAGCCCGGCGGGCAAGGCCGAAACCCTTCGGATTGACCTGCCCGTCTGGTGCCAGGGTGACGTCGTGGCCCACTACCGACTGGCCCTCGGACCCAAACGGCCCACCCAACAGGAGCTGCGCGTGGCCCTCAGCCTGGCCGATCAAGCCGGCGCCGCCCTGGCCAACGCCCGGCCAGACCGACCCCCACCACCTGAACATCCCGCCCGGCTGCGGCTCCTGCCCACGACAAGCCAACCAGAGGCCGAATCAGTAAAAACGGCCGGACCCGAAGTCGCACCGGCGTCTCGCCAACCTGCCCCTGAAGCCTCGCATCCGGCCCCCTCGGGTGCCTAGCATCGCTTCGACCCTCGGTCCCTTACTCTGGATGCCGGGCTCCACACCGGGCCCTGCCGGCTGTGACGTGCGCGGCGTGGCAGCGGAGGGCGAGCACCGCGATGTCGTCTTGGGGCGCCTGGCGTCCGATGAGGGTGTCCATGACCTCGAAGCAGACCTCCTCGGGGTGCCGGGCGTGTGCGGCCTGGCACGGCAGGGCAAGCCCATCGTCGAGGGACTTGCCGCGCCGTTCGATGAGCCCGTCGGTGTAGGCGACCAGGACGGCGCCGGGAGCAAGGGGCACGAGGACCGAGGACCTGGGGGTGTCGCCGTCGCAGCCGAGCGGCAGGCCGGGCTTGACCTCGACCAGCGCGGCCGGACAGCCTGGCCGGACGACAACCGGGGGTGGGTGGCCGGCCAGGGACAATTGCCTGGCACGGTAAGGGGGGTCAAGGGCGGCGCAGAGGACGGTAGCGGTCTCGCCCGGCTCGAAGAATTGCAGCTTGCGGTCGGCTCGGGTCAAGACCTCCTCGGGGGGGTGATCGTCGAGCGCGTAGGACCGCAAGGTGCTGCGCAGCCGGCCCATCACCAGGGCGGCTTGCATGCCGTGGCCGACGATGTCGCCGACCATGACCCACAGCCGGCCGTTCGGTAGGGCGAAGGCGTCGTACCAGTCGCCGCCCACCCCGCCGATCTCGGCGGGCACGTAGCGGGCCGCGAACTCGACGCCGGTAAGTTGCGGTAGCCGGGTGGGGAGCAGGCTGCGCGGCACGACCTTCGCCGTGGCGCGTTCCATCTCCAGTTGGCGGCCCTGGACGGCGGCTGCCACCCGGCCGGCCACGTGGGCGAGCGGTCGGAGTCGACGTGGAACAAGACCCCCACCACCACGTCGACGTGGCCCTATTCGATTCCTACGGGCAGCCCGGCCTGGGCCTTCCCCGGGTAACATCCCTGGTGCACAGCACGCGGGTGTCAGCCGTGGCCGTCTACACCTGGAGCCTCTCCCAGGCCAGTCGGCACGCCGCCCTGCGGGCCGGGGCGCGAGGTCTGATCGCCAAGGCCCTCCCCGCCCAGGCACTGGTCGACGTCGCGGTGGGCCGTTGCCGGCGGCCAGCTCGTCGACACCGGGGGGTTTCGAGGCGGGACGCAAGGGCCCTGGCCGGGTCGGCAGTGGGGCCTCACCGCCCGGGAAAGCGAAACCCTGGCCATGCTGGCCATCGCCATGACCAACCGGTCCATCGCCGAGGCCCTCTTCGTGAGCGAGAACACGGTACGCACCCATCTCAAGGCGGTGTTCCGCAAACTGTCGGTCACCAGCAGGACCCAGGCCGTGGCGCGAGCACTGTCGGATCCCGGTTTTGCCACCAGCCGGGCCCCTCTGGACCCTGCGCCGGAGCCGCCCTGAGTTGGCTGCGGTTCCCTCACCTTTCAGAGCGTCGTCCCGGCCCGGGCGAGGTTCGAGGCAAAAAGATCTGACGGCCGGGTAACATTCCGAATATCTGCTGTACAGGTGGGGAACAACCAGAGGGGGCCTTCCCCATTCTCTTCCGCGAGAAGAGCCGGAGGCCCACCGCAGGGAAAGGAGCAGCGATGACCCAGTCCACCAACGGCCGGCCGGCGACGACGACCGACGCCGGTATCCCGGTAGCCAGCCAGGAGCACTCCCTGACCGTCGGACCGGACGGCCCCGTCCTGCTCCAGGATTTTTACCTGATCGAGCAGATGGCCAACTTCAACCGGGAGCGCATCCCCGAGCGCCAGCCCCACGCCAAGGGAGGCGGCGCCTTCGGGACCTTCACGGTCACCAACGACGTCAGCCGGTACACCAAGGCGGCGGTGTTCCAGCCGGGCACCGAAACTGACCTGGTAATCCGCTTCTCGACCGTGGCCGGGGAGCGAGGATCCCCCGACACCTGGCGGGACCCCCGAGGATTCGCCATCAAGTTCTACACCTCCGAGGGCAACCTCGACATCGTCGGCAATAACACGCCGGTCTTCTTCATCCGGGACCCCATCAAGTTCCAGAACTTCATCCGCTCCCAGAAGCGCCTGGCCGCCAGCAACTTGCGCAGCGCCGACATGCAGTGGGACTTCTGGACCCTCTCGCCGGAGTCGGCCCACATGGTCACCTGGCTGATGGGTGATCGGGGCATCCCGAAGTCCTGGCGGCACATGAACGGCTACTCGTCGCACACCTACATGTGGGTCAACGCCGAGAACGAGCGCTTCTGGGTCAAGTACCACTTCAAAACCGACCAGGGAATCGAGTTCCTCCCCCAGGCCGACGCCGACCGCATCGCCGGCGAGGACGCCGACTACCACCAGCGGGACCTCTACGACGCCATCGAGCGGGGCGAGCTTCCCAGCTGGACGCTCAACATGCAGATCATGCCTTTCGAGGAGGCCAAGACCTACCGGTTCAACCCGTTCGACCTGACCAAGGTATGGCCGCATGACGACTATCCCCTCGTCGAGGTCGGCCAGCTCACCCTCACCCGCAACGTCACCGACTACCACACCGAGATGGAGCAGGCCGCCTTCCAGCCCAACAACACCGTGCCCGGCACCGGGCTATCCCCGGACAAGATGCTGCTGGCCCGAGGCTTCGCCTACGCGGACGCCCATCGGGCCCGGCTCGGCGTCAACTACCAACAGATCCCTGTCAACCGGCCGAAGGTCGAGGTCCGGGCCTACTCCAAGGACGGGGCCATGCGGGTGGAGAACGTCACCGACCCGGTGTACTACCCGAACTCGGTGGAGGGCGCCCCCGCGGCCGACGAGAACACCTATGCCGAGCACGCCGTGTGGGCGGCCGACGGTGACATGGTCCGGGCCGCGTACACGCTGCATGCCGCCGACGACGACTACGGCCAGGCCAACACCCTGATCAACCAGGTGCTCGATGATGCGGGCCGGGACCGGCTGGTCAACAACGTCGCCGGCCACGCCGCCGCGGTCAACCGCGACGACATCCTGCAGCGAGTATTCGAGTACTGGCGCAACATCGACAAGGCCATCGGCGATCGGATCGAGGCCGCCTGCCTTGACAAGCGCAAGCGGCGACGAGGTCAAACTCCTCGACTGATGTCGCCTCGAGGCTGAGACTGCCCGCCTGAAGGTGGGTGGTCACCCGGGACCGGCCGACGGCACGACCGCTGATCTCCGGCCGGGCTGCTGCTGCAGGCTGTCGGGCTATCCCGGGTCGGCCGGGTAGGAAGCAGGCTGACGGGTAGGGAAGAGGTGTGGTCAGTGACAGCGCCCGACGCTCCCGGGTATTTCCCACCGTGGTGGCGTCCGTGCCGGTGGCCCGACACTGGGCCCGCCGGGTGCTGTCGGCCTGGGGTTTGGGCGCTTCGGACGCCGAGCTGGCGTTCAGCGAGATGATCACCAACGCCGTGGTCCACGGCTCGGGTGATATCCAGGCAGACCTCAGCCGTTCGAGCTGCGGGGTCCGGCTCGAAGTTCACGATGACGGCGGGGCGGGTCCGGTAGTCCTCCGCCATTCCCACCACGACCAACCGGACGGCCGCGGCCTCGACCTCATCAGCCGGGTCGCCACCTACTGGGGTTGGAATCAGCCCCCAGCCGGCGGCACCACGGTGTGGGCCCTCGTCCCGAAAACGCCTTTCGACCAGGCCTTCGAGCCGCCCCGCTAATTCCAGACGCTGATTGGTCACGACGCAGGGAGTAGACAGATCATTAGCCGGGGGTAAGGGGCAGGTTTAGTTCAGGGTCGGAGCAGCCCAGACGATGACGTTGTCGGCGTAGTGACCGGTTTCTGGGTCGAACGGGCCGCCACAAGTGACTAATGCCAATCGGTCCAGGCCGGTGGTGGCGAAGAGTGACGGCGGCAGCGCGGTCTTGGCGGTCGTCTCTGGTTGGGAGCTGACATGCCAGGTCGAGGTGCGCCCTTCCAGGTTGATTATCTGGATGGTGAATCTGGAGTGCCCCACCGCCGCCTCCCGCGCCCTGACCGGGCCCCGAGCCCCCACCAGTCGGACGGTGGGGCTCGCAGGTGCTGACCGCCGCCTTTGTGATGCTTGAGCGACGCGACGCCTGACCGCCCCCCTTCGGACTTCGCTCAACCCTCACCAGGCCACAGCAACTCTGTTGCACCAGCCCCTCTAACAGGGCATTTTTTGCAACAGGGAACGCCAAAAGGGTACGATTTGCAACAGAACGGCCGTCGGAAGCCGGTGCGTAACGACGGGTACACGGCCATGGCGCCTTGCGACGGAGTCACGCCAGACGGTTATTTCGATTGTGGCGCCAGTTGGAGGAGCACTTCGATTTGGCCGGTGCTGCCGACCTGGGCAACGGCGAAGCTGGGGTTGGGGATGTGCCAGGACGAGAAAGTGATGGGGATGGCGGCGTTGATGTCGATCCCGTTGGCGACCCGCTCGGCGTGGAGGGGGAAGGTGACCACTCTGGTGTTGCCGCGCAGGGTGAGCTGACCGGTGGCTTGTTCGGTGACGATGTCCCCGGGCGGGGGGATGGCGTCCAGCTCGATCGGTTGGGTGAGATGGAAGCTGGCCTGGCCGTATTTGTAGGTCTTCATGATGAAGCCGTTGAATTGGGCGTCGCGTGAGGGCTGGTCGGATTTGATGGCGGCCATGTCCACGTTGAATTCGGCTGCGGTGACGGTGGCGCCGGAGATAATCAGGTAGCCGGTGATCCTGGATGTCCGTCCGACCGCGGTGTGGTGCTGCCCGAAGAGGATCTCCTGGACCCGGTAGCCGGCCTGGGAGCCGGCGGTCACGGTCCAGGTGCCGCTGATGGGCCCGGGCGGGGTCGGGGGGTTGCCGACGTCGACGGCCGGCAGGCTGAGTCGGGCCGGGGCGTTGCCCTCGATCAAATGGAAGAACACGGCCGGCCCAGCCACGACCACGACGGTAAGGATGGCGGTCCCGCCGATGAGCCATTGCAGCTTGCGGCGACGGTTCCGTCGCGTTCGGCGGCGGTTGCGACCGGGCGACGCCGCACCGGTCTCGTCGGGCGAGGTGGTGGGTAACGGCGGCTGACTGGTCTTCGTCGACAGGCCGGACCCGGTTGGCTGGTCGGTGTGCTGCGGGGATGGTGAGCTGCGTGGCCGGTTTGTCGGCCTGGCGGTGGGGCCAGGCGAGAGTGCTGTCGATACCCGCTTCTTGATGGCCTGCTGTGAGTAGGTGTGAGGGTATGGCACTCGTCGGGCTTTGGCCTGCCAGGTGGCTTCCCAGGTGGTCAATTGCCAGTCGGCCCAGTCGTTGCGTAGCGTCTGGCGGCTCGGGCCAGTGGCGGCGGCCAGGGCAGGGACGGCGGTCGGTGATGGGCCGCCATCGATTTGAGCCGTGGACTGGGCGTCGAGCCTGGCGGCGGCGCGCTGATCTGATCGGCTCCACTGCCAGAAGATGGGGATGAATCCGGCGATGACCGCGAACTCGGTCGAGATCCACAGCAGGCCGCCCCCGGCGTGGGTGCTGGCCAGGGTGTACATGGAGGCGATGGGGGTCCGGGCGGAGAGGATGGCCAATCCCAGGATGACCTCGGGGGGGCCGCCGAGCAGAATGTTGACCATCCTGGCCCCGTACCCCATCTTCCAGTGGACGATGGGGTCAGCGCCGACCATCGGCCACCAGTACAGGCAGCCACCCAACAGGAAAATCACGTTCAGGAGGTCCATGAGGGCCATGTGGTGCATGGCCAGATTGATGAGCGAGCTCAAGAAGAACGCGAACATGATCCCGAAGTAGAGGAACCACACCGGTAGGGGGTGGGTGAGCACGCGCGAACGGGCGGGAGCGCAGCACGGCCAGCCAGGCCACCTTGGTTTTGCGGCTGGCGGTCTGTAGCAGCATGGTGGATGGCGCGCCCAGGGCCAGGAGCGGAGGGGCGACGACCATGAGCAGCAGGTGTTGCATTACGTGGGCCTGGAAGTACGTGCCGGTGAAAGTGGCCACCGGCGACTGCAAGGCCAGATCCACTGCGACGAGGCCGGCGAGGAAGGCTGCGGTCCGGCCGGGCGGCCAGCGCCGTCCTCGGGCCGCGAGCAGCCAGTCGCCCCGGAGATACCAGTAGCCCGCAGCGATCAGCGCCGCCGCCACCAGCAGGGAGAAGGGCCCCCACTGCCAGCGGGTCAGGGCGTTGTGGAGGTTGAAGTCGACCCTGCTCATGCCATGCACGGTCTGCCCTCCTTCCGTCTGCTGTCGCCTAGTGGGCCGCCTGCGAACTCGACGCTGGAAACTCGCCCCGCCGTTTGAGCCTGCGACGTCTTCTTTGGGTTGTCGAGCTTCCGGCGTCGAGTTTCTGGCCGGCCCACTCGGACGTCCGGCCCGGCCGGCGGTGTTCGGCCCGGTTTCGTCTTGGGGCGGAGCGGAGAGGCCGGCATGTCAGTTGGAGGAGCCGAACTGGATGGGGACGTCGATGACCTGACCCCGCAGCCAGGCGGCCGCGGCGGGTCGCAGGGTCCACACGGTCAGCATCGTGTTGTCGACGGTCAGGGCGTCGACAGTTGTCGGGGAGGCGAAGGCCACGGTGGCTGTCCCCGTCGGTGGCGACGGCAACTGCTTTCCAGGCGGTGTCGGGGCCGGCGATCACGTCGAGCTTCTCGCCGGAGGGTCCGGATTGCAGCACGAACAGCCCGCTCCCCGGTCGTGGGCCCGAACGAGGTGACCTGCTCGGCGGGAGTCAGGCCTAGTGGCGGGGACAGCGCTCCAGGTTGCCGCGTGGTGGTGTTGTTCCAGGCCGCGGCCAGGACGGTGCCGGTGGCGGCCGGACAGGGCCAGCAGCGTGACCAGACCGCGGCTGGTCGACTGCAAGGCCAGCACCTGGACGGTGTCGCCGCTGAGCGAGGCGGGAAGTGTTGGTCCGACCAGCTGCCAACCACCAGCGGCTTGGGTGAGTAGTCCGACCACCCCGGGTCGGGCGCAGCTGGCGGCCACCACCGCCTGCTGCGCCTCGTAGGCGACCGCGGCCAACGAGACGAGGTTGCAGGCCCGCCCCCCCGGCGACGACGCCAGCGCTGGCTGGGTCGCGAGCAGCTGCCAGTTGGCGAGATCGCCGCGGCTGGTGAGCACCTGCGTGTTGGCGGTGGTTGCCCACCAGAGCGACCGCCTGGCCGCTCGGGCCGGCGGCCAGGGCGTCGGGGCTGGCCGCCAGGCCTTGGGGGATGAGTCCGTTCGACCATGAGCGCCCGCCGTTGGCGGTGGCGATGACCGGGGAGAAGGTGAGCTGGTTGGAGGGCCGGATCCCCACCGCCAACGACCGTCCTGCCGACGGGGCCAGAACCAGGCCGCCGTTGGTGGCCACCGCGGTGGCTTCGACCTGGTTGGACCACGACCGGCCGCCGGGAGGCAGAAAGAACAGCTGCCAGAAGGTGTTGAGGGGATCGTCGAGATGGCCCATGGGTACCGTCGCCCAGGTCCCCTGGGCGGTGTCGACCGAGGTCGACAGCGGCGTCGGGACTGGCGTCGGCGGTGGTCACCGATCGGTCGCCGGCCGGCGAGGTGTTGTTGCCGCAGGCGGTGAGGCCGGTGACGGCCAGGGCGACGCCCGCCAGTCCGACGCACAGAACGACGGCCGGGCCGCGGCCGCCGGCAGCTGGCCCGCCCGATCACGATGAACCGAGCGTCCGTTTGAGGGCGTCGGCGAGGGTGACCGCGAACGACGACTGGGTGGCCTGGCTGGCCGGGCCGGGGTCGGTGTTGAGGACGTCGCGGGTGTGGCCGGTGGCGTCGATGACGTAGGCGATCTCGCTGTGGTCGATCATGGCTCCGCCCGGCTCGTAGTTGACCTCGTACCCCGAAGGCCCGCCACACCCCTTCGAGCTGGGGCAGCGAGCCGGTCAGGTACCGCCAGTTGGCCACACCGTCGAGGCGTTCTTGTTGGTCGAAGGCGGCCAGGAAGTCGGGGCTGAGGTAGCGGGGATTGGCGTCGATGGCGACCAGCTCGACCCGGCGGGCGTCGGCGCCGAGGACCCCGTCGGCCATCCGGAACTCCTGGGCGATGATCGGGCAGTCCGAGGTGCACACCGGGTCCAGGAAGGTGAGGGCGATGGCCTTGCCGTGCAGGCTGGCCAGGGAGACGGGCTGGCCGTGCTGGTCGACGAGATCGAAGGCCGGGGCGGGGCTGTCGGCCGGGGTGGGGGGGCCGTCGATGGCTTGGGTGAGGATCGGGTCGGCGTGGCGGTCGGTGGTGGCCACGGCCATGGGGGCGGCGCCGACCAGGGTGATCCCGATGGCGCCCAGGGCGGCGACGAACGGAAGGCGTAGGTCGGGTCGGCGCCGAGCCGCTGTCGCCACGGGCGGCTGGCGGCCGGTATGGCCGGCGTCCGCCTGGATCGGTGTCAGCGGCGACGGCCGGGCAGCCGGGTGATGGCCAGGTAGCCGGCGATGAACAGCAGGGCCATGGGGATCATGCTGTTGGGGTCGGTGCCCACCCCACCCAGGAAGCCGAAGTCCTCGATGAGCACCCAGTCGGCCAGACACAGCACCACCCCGGCGACCACGCCCAGCACGGACCAGTCGGGGCCGGCCGGTCAGGAAGGCGGCGCCGATGGCGGCCAGGGCGACGACCGCGAACAGGTTGACGGCCCAGCCGTGGGCGGCGTCGAAGCCGGCGAAGCCGGCCACCCACGAGGACAGCAGGTGGGGCTGGGGTGTTTGGGCCATCTGCTGGACCATGGCGGTGAGCGTCCCCGGCGGTGGCTGCGTGTCGGGCCTGGCCCTGCCAGAAGCCCCGGCCGGGCCAGGCCTGCAGGACGGCCATGCCGACGAAGAACAGGCCCATGACCCGAAGGATGACCCGACCGAGTCGGGGAGTGGCCCAGTAGCGTTCGGGCAGGGCGATCAGGACGCCGGCCAGGCAGTAGAACAGCACCGCCCCGGGCGCCCCGAACAGCCAGGTCAGCCCGGGGGCGAAGATCCCCCCGAACGCCTCACCGAAGATCCAGACGATCAGCCCCCACCCGACGCTGGCCACCCCGCCCAGCCGGGACCAGTCGCCGCGGGGGGCGGCCAGCAGCCACAGCCCGATGCCGATCTGGATCCACACCGCCGCGGCGGGGGCGGCGATGGGGTGGTAGCTCCAGATGGTGGCCCCGGCGTTGTCGAGATGCTGGACCCAGCTCGGCGAGGCCGCCGCGGCCGGTTGGATCACGCCCGTGGTCATGCCCAGCGGCATGGACGCCTGGCCTTGGAGGATCCCGTCGAAAATCCAGATCAACCCGAACGACACCCTCAGCAGCCGCCGCCCCGCCGGTTCGGGATAGGAGAGTCCCGAAGACGGCTCCAGGTCTGCTCGCGTGCTGGCCGAGCGGCGAAGCTGCCGGGCCCGCAGCACTCTCCAGGCCACCCCGACCACCGCCACGATCAGGAGCACCACCAGCCCCTGACGCACCAGGGCGGCGTGGAAGGCGGAGACGACGGTCGGGTTGTTGGTCTGCAGCCCAGTGCCCATGCCACCCATGGCGGCCTAACTCCTGCTTTCGGCCTGCCCAGTGACCACAGCGGTGACACCGGGAGGGGGCGGACCGATGACGTGTCCTTGGGGACCGGCCCTGCCGGCGAGCATGTCAACCGGTGGCCTAGGAGCAGCGGAGGACCGTTCACCCGCCTGCTCCCCCGGTTGCCCCCAATGTGGGTACCGACGGACCCTCGGGCCGGTTCGGGCCCCGGCGCCGGGCGGTTGTCGGCCTCGGGGCCGAACCCGTCGCTCGGTCCAGACGGCCCGGCCGGCGTCGATGACGGCCAGGGCGGTGTGGGGTCGCTCCCAGGTGGGGGGGGCGACCGTGGCCAGCCAGCGCAGCAGCAGCCAACCGGCCACGACCAGCAAGTGGGGAGCCTCGTCGGAAAGGCCGGTACGGCCGGCGACCAGGTCCAGTGTGGCGGTCAGCACCAGAAGGCCGGCTGCCGCCCCCATGAGCGAGAGCATTCCCATCGCCCGTCCCGGCCGGCGGGCGGCTACCAGGAACCCGATGGCCACGGCCACCTCGAACGAGCCCATCTCGTGAGCGACGTGCACCGGCGCGGACCGGTCGTGACCGAACAGCAACACGGGTACACACACCGCCAGCTGGGCCACTGCCACCACCACCAGCCCGAGGCGGGCCACGGTCATCGACCCCGGTCGCCACCAGCGCACCGGGCTCTGGTCACCGGCCAAGGCCAGAAGCCGATCGGTCGGTCCCGGCGCCGATCGGGCCGGCTGGAGCCGTACCTGTTCGGGTCAGCTCATGGGCCCGCTCCCGCCAGGCCTGGCAGGCGCCGCACCCGGTCAGGTGCTGCTCGAGCTCGGTCGCATCGACGCCGGGCGGCTCCCCGTCGATCGACGCCGAAATCGCCTCACGGGCCGTGTCACAGTTCACATCTGGTAGTCGACCCGGCCCGGCGCCTGGTTCCCGGAAAGGCGCGTTCGCGCAGCCGACGAGTCGACTGGAGGGCAGCCCGGCGGGCCCTTAGGGTAGCTCCCGTGGACGCCATCACCCGGTTGGCGACACTCGGCCCGGGCGGGCGACCAGGCCGCCCTGGAATCGTTCATCCAGGTCGGCTACGAACCGGTCTGGCGACTCTGCGCCACCCTCGTCGATGAGCAGAGCGGCGACGACCTGGCCCAGGAGACCTTCCTCCGAGCCCTTGGGCCCTGCCGGGGTTTCGAGGCGACTCGTCCGCCCGCACCTGGCTGCTGGCCATCGCCCGCCACACCTGCCTCGACGAGCTGCGCTCCCGAACCCGTCGCCGCCGCCGCGATGCCTTTCTCGTGGCGAGCGCGGTCAGCGACGAACCCACCGTCCGCCGACGCCAGCCAGGACATCGCCATCGCCGACCTCCTGGCCCGCCTCGAACCTGCTCCGCCGAGCCGCGCTCGTGCTCACCCAAAGCTCGGCCTCTCCTATGACGAAGCCGCCCAGGTCTGCGAGTGTCCCCCCGGGACCATCCGCTCCCGGGTGGCTCGAGCCCGGGCCGACCTGCTCAGTCTTCTCGCCAGGCCAGCCCGGACCGAAGACACTTCGGGGCCGCTCGTCGTCGAGCTGAGCAAACCGGCCCGCGGCCCTGGCGGGCCCTATTCCTCAATGCGTTCAAGACGAGTCGTGATCGGGCGACGTCAGCGAGGTGTACACGCTGCCGAAGACAGTGGTGACGAAGACCACCAAGGTGAGGACGTGAACCGAGGTGCACCACACGTAGATGCGGCCACCGGGACCCCGTGGATTTTCGAATAGATGCTGGTCGTGACCTTCAGGCAGTTCACCGCCCCGCCGCCCCAGGGCAGCTGAGGGAGGTGGATGACGTGTAGTGCTCGTAGGTCAGGTACCGGCGACCGCGAACCCAGCCCGCTGGGTCAAGCCGATCGTTGTGGGCCATCGCGGCCGGCCAGCACCGGTCATGCCCTTATCCTGACGACGAGGAGGAGGCCCCGAGGTCGGACGGCGGGGCCAGGGGGGCGGCCTTCGAGGCGGCGCAGGTGGCGGCCGGCCTCTGGCCGGTGATGGTGCAGATTTTCTGGATCAGCACCGCGGCCGAGGCGTCGATGGAGGCCCCGATGGTGTTGTTGTTGTTGCCCACCGAGTCGAGGATCTGGTTGAAGGACTTTCCTTCGAGCGCGGTGGGAGGGAACTGGGATGTCTGTAGCAACCATTTCCCGCCGATGTCGATGAAAGGGAAGGTCTCCGTACCGCCGGGCGAGTTGGCCTGCCACAGGGCGTTCTGGGCCGCGGTTGGCGTTTCAAGCGTCTTGTAGTAGTTCCCGGAGGGCTGGTTGGTGGTGGTTTCCACTGGCGTGAACGTCAGATACGGGCTGGTGAAGCGTGGACCCGTAGTACGACACGGTCGGGATGTTTCCGTCGCTGACCGCTGAGTGGGTCTGCTGCAGGTTGGAGAAGGTCCCGAAGTGTGACAGGGCCACCGTCATGGGCCAGCGCTGGGTGGCGCAGATGGGGCAGAACTCGGCGCCGATGAACAGCATTTCCGGCTTACCGCCGGCCGCCAAGGACGGCTGGGAGATGCTGCTGGGCCAGATCACGGACTGCTTGGCCCCGGCCGCCAGCAGCGTGGTCAGGGGGACGCTGGTGAGCTGGGCGGCCGCCGCGGCCGGGAGCGGCTCCCGGGGTGCCCCTCCCGAACCGCCGCCGGCCAGCTTGGCGGCCACCAGCGCCACCACGAGCGCAACCACGACCGCCACCGCACCGCCGGCGATCCACCGGTTGCGCCGCCGTCGAGCCTCCCAGACGGCGCGGCTGCCGCGCCTCTTGTCAGTCGGCCCGCCCCGGCCGCGGCACCGGCCGACTGGTCGAGGCCCGCCCCCTGGATCCTCCACGCGGCGGCACCGGCGTCGACCCGCCATCCTTAGGCAGCGCCGGCCGACTTGCGCTGGACCTGGATTTGCTCATCGGTCCACCCCGGCCACCACGACGACTCGAGCCGCGCCCGACCTGTCCCGGACCCCTCGACGTAACTCACAGCCGACTGCTCGCTTGGCGCGCATGCCCATCCGCCCTTCTGAACCCATTCCTACCGTTAGTCGTCCGAACGGCCCGCCTGGTTCCCGGAACTTCTCATAAGGGGCATCGCAGAATCGGGGTCTCAATGGACCGCGTCCGGGTGGTGGCGGCAAACGCACAAGTCGGCGGCGCGGCAGGACCAGCCCGGCGACCGCTGCGCCGGGGGCGATCTTGACCGGACTGCGATGAGTTGAATTCCTACCTATCGTCTCATCGGGTATGCCGTACGTCGACGTCAACGGGGTCCATCTCTACTTCCAGGAGTACGGGCTGGGACCACCGCTCGTCCTCCTTCACGGAGGGCTGGTCACGATCGAGCTCAGCTTCGGAGCGATCATCCCCGCCCTGGCCGAGCACCATCGTGTCATTGCCATCGAGCTCCAGGGCCACGGCCGTACCGCGGATATCGATCGGCCTATGACCTTTGAGCATCTCGCCGATGACGTGGTCGGCCTGCTCGACCAGCTCGGCATCGAGCAGACAGACGTGTTCGGATTCAGCCTCGGAGGCCTCACCGCCTACCAGCTGCTCGTCGACCACCCGGGCCGTATCCGTCGGGCGGTGGTGGCCTCCGCTGACCACCGCAACGACCGGGGCGGCGAAAGCCACCCCGAGCGGCTCCCGACGGAGGCCGATTTCGCAGCCATGCGGGAAGCGTATGCCGCAGTGGCGCCCGACCCCGCCCACTTCGATGCGTTCGCCGAGAAGGCCGTAGCCCTGGTGCACGGCTTCGCGGGCTGGACTGACGACCAGCTCCGGGCCATCGAGGTGCCGGTGCTGGTACTGATCGGAGACAAGGATTTCATCCTGGTGCCGAACGCGGCCGAGGCGGCCGAGTTGCTGCCCCACGGCCAGCTGGCCGTCCTGCCCGGGACGACTCACCTCGGCCTGACCCGAAGCGAGTTGGTCCCCCCTGTAGTGGAGTCGTTCCTGCGGCGTTGAGCCCAATGGTTTGGTGGCACCACGGCTATCCCAGAACATCGGAATGCCGGTCCGACCAGGTGCCGCCTACCGCCGCTCGAGGACACATGATCGTGAATGGCCGCCAAGGTCGCCGAGCAGTCAGCCGGAGGAGTGGACGATGAATACGATGGCACGCCGGATGTTCGAGCTCCTCGAGCCGATTGGTGCCATCCCTTACACGGCTGACGAACCCAACGAGGCCATGTTTGCCCTGGGGTTCACGAACTACTGGGACACGTACTTCGCCGGACGGGCCGCGCCGCTGGGCCTCACCCCGGCGGCGGTGGTGGACGCTCTCTTCTACAACTTCGCTCCCGGCGAAGTGGCTCGCCACATTCCGAAGGTGTGGCGCACCACCACGCCTGAAGCGGCGATCGCCGCTCGACAGACGGGTTGCGGGAAGGCGCTGCGGCGGATCTTCGGCGATTGCGTCGACGCGGCCGACTTCGCCCGGGCCGCCGAATTGTTGATCAAGGCCGCGACCAGTGCCCCCTTCGAGGGCCGACCCATGTACGCCGCCCTGCGCACGCTCCGGGTCCCCGACGATGCCGTGGGCCGCCTCTTTCATGCAGCCGCGTTGCTGCGTGAGCACCGTGGCGACGGGCACATCGCGGCCCTGATGGCCGAAGGCATCGGTGGCCTTGAGGCTCATGTGCTGTTCGCCCTCGACATGGACATGCGGGCGCACAAGTTCGGACGCATCCACCACCTCCCGGAGGAGCAGATCGCCGCCGTGATCGACGGGATGCGCGATCGCGGCCTGATCGGGGAAGACGGTTGGCTGAGCAAGCAAGGACGTCTCGCCAAACAACGGGTCGAGGCACTCACTGACGACCTGGCCGCGCCGCCCTACCAGAGCCTCGAGCCGGAAGAGCTCAATGAGCTTGTGACCACCCTCGAGCAGCTCGCCCCGCGGCTGCTCGCCGCCCAGGACTTGGACTCGCTTTGAGCCGCTGTTCGGGGATGGCCCACTGGGCCGGAGCACGCTGCGCCTCGGCCCAGTTGTGGCGTGGTGGAGTGTTCGCCGTGCGGTTCGGGTCAGTTCGAGCCCATTGGCGATATGGCCGGTCACGGGATTGGCCGTCGAGTTCGCGGCCGGGCCCGAGCTAGAGGGATTTCGACGGGGCAAAGGTCGTTTCCCCGAGTCCGCTTGGGCTCGGTCATGCTGAAGGCGGGTTGGGCCATGACTCGAGGTCGGCTCCCGTGATTCGGATTCGACGAGTGGAACAACAGCGGATGAGCCAAGACCACGTCGCCCTCCTCGGCCGCCACTTCCACCACTCCCGGCCAGCCCTTCTGGTCCAGGATGGCATTTAGAGGCTGGTCAAAATCGTTGGCCTCTAGCCCCTCCGGCTCGGCCTCCCAGAGAATGCGGGCGGCCAAATGGTGGCTGCCCTCGACGAGGAGGGTTCCACCCCCGCCGGGCTCCACCGTCGAGAAGCAAAAGAGGTTGAGCAGGGCCTGTTCGGGCGACCAGACGCGGTGACGGAACCAGCCACCATCGACGTGCCAGTCATCACCGTAGGAGGGATGATCGAAACCGGGAAAGGTAACTGGCCACCAGCCCATCTCCCGGGACATATTCCAACGACCCGGCCCTACCAGCTGGTCCACGGCCGAGTGGAACCGCTCGGTCAGAGCGCTGGTGTAAGGCGATTCCGTCATGACCTCCGTCAGCCAGATCCGCGACCGGGTCCACTGCTCTGGACGCTCCAGGTCGATGCCAATCAGCTCACCGAGGTCCCGCCGGACGGCTTTTGCGACCGCGGTCGCAAAGGCCTGCCGGAGCAGGGTCCAGCCCCGTTCAATGAACGCATCGATCTGATCGTAGGTGAGAGGCCCGGAGACCATGGAAAGACATTACGTGAGGCGAGCGAGGCCTTTGCCTCGCCAAACACGGTCGCGCCGGCCGCTCCGGCAGGCGATACCGTCCGGCGGATGGAGTGAGCCGGTCAGGCGGTGTAACCGTCCGCTATTGGCCCCGTTGACGAGGATCCGGCCGCGTTGCACGTGTTGGCCACGGGGCATGACACACCAGATAACTGGCTGTAGATGGCTCCCGTCGGGTCGGGGGTCGACTGAGCGGTCCAGCTGGTTCCGTTCCAGACCTCAGCCAAAGTCACCTCGGTTGGAGAGCTGTTGAGGTAGGAGCCCACGGCAATGCAGGCAACGGCGGTTGGGCAGGATATCGCCGCCAACTGGCTGGACTGCGCTCCGGTCGCTTCGGGGGTGGATCGGATGGTCCAGCCGGTGCCGTTCCAGATTTCAGCGAGCGTTTCTACTACTTTTGCGCTGCTGCTGTAGAGGCCGACCGCTGTGCAGAAGGTGGCGCTCACGCAGGACACCCCCGACAGCTGGCTGTAGGTTGATCCGGTAGCCTGGCCGGTGGGTTGTCTGGTCCAGCCAGTGCCGTTCCAGATTTCGGCGAGCCCCGATCGGGTCCCCGTGCTGCCGGTGTAGGACCCGACCGCCATGCAGATGGTGGTGGTGGCGCAGGAAATGCCGGCCAGGTTGCTGCTGGTGGCGCCGCTGGGGTTGGGGGTTTTCTGTATGGCCCAGTGGGTGCCGTTCCAGGCTTCGGCCAGGGTCTGCTGGGTGCCGGCGGCGGTGTAGTAGGACCCGACTGCGACGCAGATGGTGGTGGTGGCGCAGGAAATGCCGGCCAGGTTGCTGCTGGTGGCGCCGCTGGGGTTGGGGGTTTTCTGTATGGCCCAGTGGGTGCCGTTCCAGGCTTCGGCCAGGGTCTGCTGGGTGCCGGCGGCGGTGTAGTAGGACCCGACCGCGATGCAGATGGTGGTGGTGGCGCAGGAAATGCCGGCCAGGTTGCTGCTGGTGGCGCCGCTGGGGTTGGGGGTTTTCTGTATGGCCCAGTGGGTGGCGTTCCAGGCTTCGGCCAGGGTCTGCTGGGTGCCGGTGTTGAAATCGAGGGAGGATCCTACGGCGGTGCAGGCCGTGGTCGCGCTGCAGGACTCTGCGGCGAGCCGGCTGAAATATTGGCCGGCGGGACTGCGCGTAATCTGAATGGCCCAGTTGGTGCCGTTCCAGGCCTCGGCCAGAGTCACCTGGCTGCCGGCACTGTCGGTGTAGGACCCCGCGGCCAGGCAGGAGCTTGGGGTCGGGCAGGACACGCCGGAGAGATTGGTGCTGGTGGCGCCGCTGGGGTTGGGGGTGGTCTGGATGGCCCAGTTGGTGCCGTTCCAGGCCTCGGCCAGGGTGAGCTGGGTGCCGGCGCTGTTGGTGTAGGACCCTGCGGCCAGGCAGGAGCTTGGGGTCGGGCAGGACACGCCGGAGAGATTGGTGCTGGTGGCGCCGCTGGGGTTGGGGGTGGTCTGGATGGTCCAGTTGGTGCCGTTCCAGGCCTCGGCCAGGGTGAGCTGGGTGCCGGCGCTGTTGGTGTAGGACCCTGCGGCCAGGCAGGAGCTTGGGGTCGGGCAGGACACGCCGGAGAGATTGGTGCTGGTGGCGCCGCTGGGGTTGGGGGTGGTCTGGATGGTCCAGTTGGTGCCGTTCCAGGCCTCGGCCAGGGTGAGCTGGGTGCCGGCGCTGTTGGTGTAGGACCCTGCGGCCAGGCAGGAGCTTGGGGTCGGGCAGGACACGCCGGAGAGATTGGTGCTGGTGGCGCCGCTGGGGTTGGGGGTGGTCTGGATGGTCCAGCTGGTGCCGTTCCAGGCCTCGGCCAGGGTGAGCTGGGTGCCGCCGCTGTTGGTGTAGGACCCTGCGGCCATGCAAGAGCTAGGGGTCGGGCACGACACCGCTGATAGCTGCACATAGGCGGCGAAGGCCGGGTTCGGAGTGGGCCGGATAGCCCAGGCGGTGCCATCCCAGGCTTCCGCCAGCGCCACCTGGCTTGAGTTAGCTGAAGCTGAATAGGAGCCCACGGCGGCACACGCTGTTGCACTCGGGCAGGAGAGCCCGGCCAGGGAGCTGCTGGTGGCGCCGGTGGGTTGGAGGATTGTCTGTGCCCTCCAGCCGGTTCCGTTCCCAACCTCGGCGAGGGTTTGGCGGGCGCCGGTGCTGGTGTGGTCGAACCCCACAGCGGCGCAGGCCGAAACGGTCTGGCACGAGACTGCAGTTATCACCCCGCTAGGTACTAGCGGCTGCTGAGCTGTTTCGACCGACCATCCCGGGTCTGCTGTCTCTGACATCGCCGTGTCCCCGGGTGCCGCCGAGGCGGCTACGGGAGAGAAGAGTCCGGCAGACCAAACCGCCAAGGCCACGATTCCTATGGCAGATCGAAACCGATATCGGGGTTTGTAACTCCCGACAACGCGAGCCCGCCGACGGAAATCCAATCTGAGCCCACCGAGCTGAGCGTCTGAAACGATAGGACGGCTGACGTCACGTCCCTCGGGGCCACGGCCGTGGAATAGCAAGATCGCCCTCCAGTAATGAACGTCCGCCGCTACGACCACCCAGCGTTTTGCCGACCACCGCACAGCCCGCTGCGGGATCGATAGGGGTTGGTCTGCCATTTCAGGTGTCGTCCTGATCGGGCTGGTCGGGTGGCGCATTTCGCAGGGCTCGCTGCTGGGCGGGGGTGAGTGGGTGCTGGGCGAGGTCGACGGTCCCGTGAGGGACCGGACGGCCGGGGGCTGCAGTCGGGCTGAGATTGACGGTGAAACTGTTGGCATAGTCGTAGGCGCTGCCATCGGAGCTATTGAGAGGCGCAAGTCCAAAGACGTGCTCGGTGAAGGCCAGGAGAGAGTTGAATGAGGCGGGGGTGGAGTCGTCGTAGGCGGCCTTGGCATACGGGCTGACAATGATCATTGGCACACGAATCCCTTGAGTCCCCGTCGGTGCCAGATGGTCGTAAAAGCACCCGCAGTCGTCCCAGGTGATGAAGATGGCCGTCGAGGACCAGTCGGGGCCGGACATGACGCTTTCCACGTTTTTGGCGATCCAGTTGTCACCCACGAGCATCGATTGGCCGTTGTGCTGCGAATTGGCCGCGGTTGGGATCAGGATGGAGAAAGCGGGCAGCTTGCCGGCGGTGGCGTCAGAAGCAAACTCGGTGTTGGCGTGCTGATGTGAGGCCTCGTTGGTGTCGAGGCAGTCGGCGAAGGTGGGACAGATCGCCCAGCCGTATCCAGACGACCCGCGGCCGGGGGCATATATGCCCCACGAGAGACCGCCGGCACGGAGGCGGTCCATGATTGTCGGTACCCATTTCACCGGGGTCGACTCGAAGGCCCCGCTCCCGTCCGGTTTGGGCACGCAGCTTGGAACCAACTGTATGGGCGCTTCCGGTGACGCCGCCCAGGGTGCAGTGAGATCCGAGTCGCAGCCCCACCCGACGCCGCCGGTACTGTTGCTCGGGTTGACCCCCAAGAAGCCGTCGAGCGTCGAGGCTGCCAGCTCGAGATGGGACCCCCAACTGGCAGAAAGACCAGGCTCGAAGGTGTGGTCGCTAATCACGTACTGTGAGGCCAGGGCCGCAACGTTCGGAATCTGAGACGGCTGATACTGCGACACACACGCATAGCCGGTACTCACGTCGCAACCGGAGATCAGATTCCAGCCATCCATTTTTCCTCCATCGATGGCCATCTCCTGATCGGTCGGTTCGTGCCCCACTCCGGGCACGACGTCAGGGGTCGAAGGCATCGTGAAGGAGATGGTGCCTCCATGTCCGTTACTTACGACGCCGGTCGTGGTGCCGGCGCAGCGTTGCAATTGGACGCATAGCACTCCGACGAGGTTGTCGAACGAATGGTTCTCCTGATCCATAATGACAACGTGATGTATCGGCCCAGTGGCCGACCGCACCGTCGCCGCTGCCCCAGTCCCTGGCTGAGCAGCCGCTCCGAGAACGACCAATCCGCCGAAGGCGAACATTGTCACCCCGTACCGCCAATGGTGGCTGATGCCAAAGGCTCCCTGTGCCTTCACTTGCGCCCACCTCTTAGGTTAAATTCCCCGTACCCAGTTGACCGATGATTCTCCAAAAGACTGAGCGCGCCTCGCGCTCAATGGACGAGCACATTAGCTGGTAGCCACCGAGTCCGCCCGGAATTCCGCTTCGGCTCTATAGCGGAAGTTCTTGCTTTGCGTGAGTCTTCCACCTCGGCCTCTATTGTGGCTTTTGTGTCGAGTGGCGGAACACAGTGCGGTGTCAACTCGTTGGGCGTGGCTGCTCGCGGCCCGCCGATCAGCTGCCCGACCGCGAAGTCGGCCAGGACGCCCTGCGGGGCCCACTCCCAACATGCCCCTGTGGGGCTCCACGGCGCGTTCGAAGCACTGCGCTGTGACCGTCCGCCCGAGTCCGGAGAGGTTGTTCTCACCAGCCCCGACAGCCCACGGCGGCCCTACGGCCCTCTCAGCTTCTGGACCACGGCTACGGCGATCTGTTGCTCGGGGACGTCTTCGAGGTGGGCGTCGTGACGCGGGCGGAGTTGGAGAGCAGGCCTGGGCGACTCGAGGGGCGGCGGAGCTTGCTGGGCCCGGAGTCGCCGTTGTTGGACGATCGAGCGGTCCAGCTCACTGATGCGGGCGGTACAAGCCTTACCGGTGCTGCTCGCCGTAAAACGGGCCGCACAGGTGCTCAACCTGGGCCGGAGCACCGTTTACGAACTCGTCGCCTGCGGTCGACTTGAAGTCGTCGATAATCGCCTGGAGCTCCCGGGTTCCGGCCGATGCCATCGAGAAGCTGATTGGGGTCTTGCGGGCTGCGAACCCGGCGTGCGGAGATCGCTGACGTCGTGGGGCCCGTCACCACTCGTATGACCCCCAAGGTGCACCGCCAGCAGGTGACGCGACGATCGATGCGACAAGCAGCTGTGGAAGGTCTGTTCGGTCGGAAGCTCAACTCGGGGAAGTCAAACAGCAAGTCTGCCGCGACGTCCCCGAGTCTGAAGCGCCGGGCGCGCCCATCGGCGCACAGAGGGCCTGCGATTGGTGGTCATTGGCGGTCATGGGCGGCTCTCAGTAGGGGGCCAATTCTTGGTCTTGATTGAGTAGCTCGACGAGCGCACTCGCAGAAAGCCAGTGAGGCCCGAACCGAGGCGGGCGGTCGCCCGATCGTTGGGGCTGCTCGTGGTCGCTCGATAGGCGTTGTATCACGACGAGCGACTAAACTACCCGGGCGATGAACCCGAAGGTCGAACACGAGGGGGACCAGATGGCCGATACCGTATACATCCAGGTGACGCATCGAGAACTGCCGTACACCACGTTCGACGCCGACAACCACATGTACGAGAACCGTGAAGCGCTCACGAAGTTCGTACCGCCGGAGTACGAGGGCGTCATCAAGTACGTTAACGTCGCGGGTCGGACGAAGCTCGCCGTCCGTGACCAGATCTCCAACTACATCCCTAACCCGACCTTCGAGAAGGTCGCGGTACCCGGCGATCGAGGCCATGACGTCACCAAGGGCGGAAGCGGCTTCGGCGGTCCGGTTCGTCAAACCAAGAAGCTGCTGGTGATGCCAGGAATCGACGCCTTTTTCGACCCCGAGCCGCGGCTCGAGCTTATGAAGGAGATGGGCATCGACCGCACGCTGTTGTGGCCGACGCTTGCCAGCGTGCTCGAGGAACGGGTCGCCGACGACCCAGATGTCGCCTGCATAGTTATCCATGCCCTCAACCAATGGATGCACGAGCACTGGACGTTCAACTACTCCGATGCGCTCTACTCCACGCCCATCATCTCCCTCGCCAACGGGAACGACGTGGCGATCGACGAGCTCGAATTCGTCGCCGAGCGAGGGGCGAAGATCTTCCTGATTCGGGTGGCACCGGTCCCGACGTGGAAGGGCCGCAAGTCCTTCGCGCTGCCGGAATTCGATCCGTTCTGGGAGCGCGTCCAGGAGCTGGGCCTCGTCGTTGGCATGCACTCCGGTGACTCCGGCTACACCCGTTACACGAACGACTGGGAAGGCCTCGGCAACCAAGAGATGAGCATCGACCGGAACGCGCGCCGGGCAGCTCCGGGTTTTTTGATGTTGGCGTCGGAGAAGGACAACCTCATCGACTGCATGGCCTCGATCATCGGGCACGGGCTGGCAACGCGGTTTCCCAGGCTGAAGTTCATGCCCGTCGAGTTCTCCAACCGCTGGATCCGACCCTTCTACGAGAAGCTGCAGAAAGCCTACGACGCCAGCCCGATGCTCTTCGACGAGAATCCGGTCGAGATCTTCAACCGCAACGTGTGGGTCCACGCTTTCCACGAGCCGGACCCGAAGGGCCTCATCGATATTGGCATCGCTGCCGACCACATCATGTTCGGCTCCGACTTTCCACACCCTGAGGGCATGAGCGACCCGCTGGCCTACGCCGAACTTGTGAAGGACCTCCCCCCGGACGAGCAGGCCCTGATCATGGGGGGGTCGATCGAGAAGGCACTAGGGGTCGGGCAGTACTCGTAGCGAGCACTCCCGAAGGTCGGGCGCCTGAGTCGCTCGCATCGTCTCGGGCTTAGAGAGCTCCAGGGCGTCGGGGCTGACGGAAGACTTTTAGCTACCGATGACCTGGCTTTCTGGGATCATATGAACTCACCGCCGCCACACGGCGAGATCGCAGACTCACGAAAGCGTGCGCGTCGACGCCTCAGGCTCCCTGCGTCGAGAGCAGCTCTCCGTAGTGCAGGTAACGAGTGCGACCATCGCGAGGTTTCAGCGCAGCCGCGTCGTCGTCGCTGAGCTCCCCGCCGTCGAAGATGAAGGCGAGCAAGTCGTCCCACGGTCCGTGCGGAGCGACCCAATCGACTCAGAGGACTGAGCCAACGGTGACCGCGAGGTCCAGTTCTTCACGATGCTCTCGTTTGACGCCGTCGTACGGCGACTCGTTAGCTTCGATCATGCCCCCGGGGAGATCCCAGTCCGGGTTGTAGGTGGGGTCAACGAGCTGCACGTTGCCCCGGTTGCGGATGAGGAGGTCGGTGGCGACGCGTTTTCGCGCCTGGCGGTCATTGCCTTCAGCAAGGTAGGCGTTGTGGTCGTCGTTGGCGAACGGGGGGGCTGAGATCACCGGACTGCGGATGCTGGAGCAGCGTTACCGCCACCAGGTCAAGCCTTCAATCGACGCCCACGTGAGGGTGATGGAGGCCTTGTTCGGTGGAGGTTGACCCGGGTTGCTCCAGTAACGGGCTCGCCGGACCTTGCGCCGGTGCGTTTTCCCTGGTCGGGAGGGTGGAGGCGATGGGAATCGAACCCACGAACCTCTTGCATGCCATGCAAGCGCTCTACCAACTGAGCTACGCCCCCAGGTGGCCCCTTCAGCGTAGCAGCCGCGGCGCCTCCCCCTCCGGGGTTCGGCCGGGAGTCCGGGAAGGGTCCTGGGACTACATTCGGCCCGTATGGCATTCAAGGGCCGTATGGCATTCAAGGGGTGGCCGGCTGAGGCCCTCGAGTTCTACGAAGGCCTGGAGGCCGATAACTCGAAGGTCTACTGGACCGAGCACAAGGACGCCTACACCGACGCGGTGCAGGCGCCCATGACCGCCCTGCTGGCCGACCTCGCCGACGAGTTCGGGGAGGGGCGGATCTTTCGCCCCTACCGCGATGTCCGCTTCAGCGCCGACAAGTCGCCGTACAAGACAGCTATCGCGGCCACCATCGGCCCGGGGTATGTCCAGCTGTCGGCCGACGGCCTCATGGCCGGTGCCGGGCACTACCACATGGCGCCCGATCAACTGGAGCGCTACCGCCGAGCGGTTGCCGATGCCGTCACCGGCCCGGTTCTGGAGCGGACCCTGAGGGACCTGACCAAGGGCAAGATCGATGTCCACGGCACCGACGCCCTCAAGACGGCGCCGAAGGGCTACCCCAGGGATCATCCCCGCGTCGAACTCCTTCGCTACCGGGGGCTGGTGGCGATGAAGCAGTGGCCGGCGGCGGCCTGGCTCGGCACCGCAGCGGCCAGGGGCCACGTGGTCGAAGTGTTCCGGGCGGCCCGCCCGCTCTGCGGCTGGCTCGACGAGCACGTCGGGCCGTCGACTCTGGACCCGCCGACCCGCGGCCGCTAACCCTCCGAAGCGGGAGCCCTCCGCCGGTACCCTGGGGGGTCATGGCAGAGCCGTACGATCCCCAGGCCGTCGAGACCAAGTGGCAGCGGCGCTGGGCCGAGCAAGGTGCCTACCAGGTCGACAACGACGACCCCCGCCCGCCCTGCTACGTCCTCTGCATGTACCCCTACCCGAGCGGGCCGGCCCACCAGGGCCATATCCGGAACTACACCTTCGGCGACCTGCTGGTCCGCAAACACACCATGCAAGGCCAGGCCGTGCTCAGCCCCATCGGCTTCGACAGCTTCGGACTGCCTGCCGAGAACGCCGCCATCAAGACCGGGGTCCACCCCCGCATCTTCACCGAGGCGCGCATCGAGGAACTCAAGGCCAGCCTGAAGCGCCTGGGCGCGGTGTACGACTGGCGACGGGAGATCCGCAGCCACGACCCGCTGTACATGCGCTGGAACCAGTTGATCTTCCTGCGGTTCCTGGAGGCGGGCCTGGCCTACCGCAAGAACGCCCCGGTCAACTGGTGCCCCGGGTGCCACACCGTCCTCGCCAACGAACAGGTCCTGCCCGACGGCACCTGTGAACGCAGCGGCGACCTGGTCGTCAAGCGCGACCTCGAGCAGTGGTTCTTCCGCATCACCGCCTACGCCGACGAGCTGCTCGACGCCCTGGACGGAGTCGATTGGCCCGAGCGGGTGAAGACGATGCAGCGCAACTGGATCGGCCGGTCCGAGGGCGCGGAGTTCGACCTGCCCGTCGAGGGTCGGGCCGAGTCCATCCGGGTCTTCACCACCCGGCCTGACACGTCCTTCGGGATGACGTTCGTGGTGCTGGCGCCCGAGCACCCCCTGGTGGACAAGCTCACCACCGCCGGCCACCAGGACGAGGTGGCGGCGTTCGTGGAGCGGGTGCGAGCCGAGACCGACATCGAACGCCAGTCCAGCGAGGGTTCGCTGGACAAACGCGGGGTCTTCACGGGTAGCTACGCCATCAATCCCTTCACCGGCCGGCCGGTCCCGATCTACCTGGCTGACTACGTGCTGATGACCTACGGCACCGGGGCCATCATGGCCGTGCCCGGTCAGGATCAACGCGACTGGGACTTCGCCACCGCCTACGGGTTGCCCATCGTCCGCACCGTCGCCCCACCCGAGGGATGGGAAGGCGAGGCCTACCTCGGTGACGGCCCTGCCATCAACAGCGAATGGCTGGACGGCTTGCCGGTGCCTGAAGCCAAGGCCCGGGCCATCGAGTGGCTGGAGGAGGAGGGCGTCGGCCGGCGGGCGGTGAACTTCCGGCTGCGGGACTGGCTGCTGTCCCGGCAGCGCTACTGGGGCTGTCCCATACCCGTGATCCACTGCCCCAACGACGGCATCGTCCCGGTGCCCGAAGACGAGCTACCGATTCTGCTGCCCGACGACGTGGAATTCCGCCCCACCGGTGAGTCCCCACTGCGCTACCACGACGGGTTCCTGCACACGACCTGCCCGAAATGTGGCGGCCCCGCCGAGCGCGAGACCGACACCATGGACACCTTTGTGGACTCGTCGTGGTACTTCGAGCGGTTCTGCAACCCGTGGACGACCGACGCCCCGGTCGACAAGGCTGCAGCCGCCCACTGGATGCCGGTCGACCAGTACATCGGCGGGATCGAGCACGCCATCCTGCACCTGCTGTATGCCCGCTTCTACACCCGGGCCCTGGCCGATGTGGGCCTGGCGCCGGCGAAGGACCGGGAGCCGTTCGCCCGGCTGTTCACCCAGGGCATGATCACCCTGGACGGGTCGAAGATGTCCAAGTCCAAAGGCAACCTGATCGAGCCCGAGCACTATTTCCAGTCGGTGGGAGCGGATTCGCTGCGGCTCTTTCACCTGTTCGTAGGACCGCCGGCCGACGACTTCGAATGGAGCACGCAAAGCGACCAGATGATGGAGGGCTGCCACCGGTTCCTGGGCCGGGTGTGGCGGCTGGCCACGGATGGCGTCGAGCGCGTCACCCTGGTCGATCGGGAGCCGACCGCGGCCGATATGGAGCTGGAGAAAGCGACCCACCGGTTGATTGACCGGATGACTCGTGACTACGACCGCTGGTCGTACAACACGGGGGTAGCTGCCGCCATGGAGTTCGTCAACACCGTGTACCGCCACGTGCAGGCGCCCGAAGGGGCCCGGCGAGCTACGGTCGACTTTTCCATCGATGCCTTGCTCCTGTTGCTTGCGCCCATGGCTCCCCACATCACCGCCGAACTCTGGGAGCGCCGCCACCCCGACGATGCCAGCGTGCACGAACAGTCCTGGCCCACCGCAGATCCGGCCCTGGTCCAGGTGGACCGCGTCACCATGGTGGTCCAGGTCAACGGCAAGCTGCGCGACCGGTTCGACGTCGACCCCGGTATCAGCGAGGCGGAGGCCACCGCTCTGGCGCTCGCCGCCCCCAAGGTGGTTGAGGCCCTGGCCGACCGCGAGCCCACCAAGGTGATCATCCGGCCTCCCCGGCTGGTCAACGTGGTGCTGTAGTCGCCACCCGGCTTTCCTTTTCCCCCGATAGTGCGCAGTAGAGGCCCCATATGGACGCATACTGACCACAATCGATGCTGTCACTGCCCTATGGCATCCTCTGATGTATGGCGATCAGTTTTCCCCTCGACGAGATTGGCCGACGTCAACACGGGCCGGTGACCACCGGGCAGCTGGTCCGGCTGGGCTTCACCAGGAAGCAGGTCCGAATGCTGGTTGGGTCCGGTGCGGCGGTGTGGGATACGACCCGCATGGGCAGCGGGGACACCTGGGTGGCGACAGCGACCGTCGCGCCCTGCCGACCGCGGCGGGCTGGTGCTGCCTGGATTTCACATCCCGTTCGAGCCCGGACTTCGTGCGGCGGACGGTCACGACGGTTGCGGCCGAGCGGCGACACAGTTGGAGTTGCGGCTAGTGCTCGCCCCGGAGAAAGCGCTCCAGCTCGGCGGCCAGCTCGTCCCCCGACGGGAGATCGCCGAAGGCGGTGCCGGCCAGCCCCTCTTCTCGTTCGTGCTGCGCTTCCAGCTGTCGGACCAGGGCGGCGTGCTCGTCGCTTCCGGCGATCAACTGGTCGATCTGCTGGTGGGTGGTGGTGGCTGCCTGGTGGAGGGCGGCGGTGTCCAGTTCCAGGTCGGCCAGGCTGGCCAGCCCGTCGAGCAGGGCGGCCGCCGCCGCGGGGTACGGCATGGCGGACACGTAGTGGGGGACCCGGGCCCACAGGCCCACGGCCGGGATCTTGGCTTCTCCGAACGCGAATTCCAGCGCCCCTTGCACCCCGGAGGGCACGTCGATGGCGGCGGGCAGATAGCCGACCCGGCCGGCCAGCTCGGCTTCGGTGGAGGTTCCCACCAGACGGACCGGCCGGGTGTGGGGAACCGGGGCGGGGAAGGCGCCCAGTCCGATCACCATCTCGGCCTCCAGGCGGGAGGTCAGCTGCACCACCTCGGACACGAACTGATGCCAGCGCATGTCCGGCTCCGGCCCGGTCAGGATGAGCACGGTGCGGCCGCGGCGATTGGTGGCGGCGATCAGACGGATGCTCGCCCAGCGCAGCTCGGTGTCGACGCCGTTGACGATCCGGAGGGTAGGGCGTCGAGCCCGAAAGTCGATGAGCTCATCGGCGTCAAAGGTGGCGACCAGCTCGTTCGGCATGCCGCCGATCAAGTTGGCCGTGGCGCTGGCGGCGGCCAAGCCGGCGTCGACCCATCCCTCCATGGCCATCACCAGCACCGGTCGTTCCACCTCGGGCCAGTGATGGATGGTGGCAAGTTCGGTCACGGGGCGCTCTTCTCTTTCACTTCTCTACCATGCCGCGGCCGCAATGGCCCGGCGCGCTTGCGATCCCAGCCAATCGATCGACGTCGGATACACGCTGAAATCGAAGCCGTCGTCGCCCATGGCGCCGGACACGTACCTGGTGTACACGCCCTCCAGGATGCACGCCAGTTTCCAGTACGCGAAGGCCAGATAGAAATCCAGCTGCCCGAGGTCCTGGCCGGCGGCCGCCTGGTAGCGGTCGATCATCTCGGCGCGGGTCGGGTAGCCGGGTACGAGCGTCGGCGAGTGCCCGAGGGCGGAAATTCGCCGGGTTCAGGCCAGTACACGAGCAGCTGACCCAAATCGGCCCGGGGATCTCCGAGGGTGCAGAGCTCCCAATCGAGTACAGCCAGCACGTGGCCGTCCGGCCCGATCACGCAGTTGTCGAGCCGGTAGTCACCGTGAACAACGCAGGCCCGACCTTGTTCAGGAATGTGGGCGGCGAGCTCGTCATGGACCCAGTCGACATCGGGCCGGCTGGCGCCGCCGCGGGTTTCGAGCGCGGCCTGATAGTTCCCGTACCAGCGCCGCAGCTGACGGGAGATGTAGTGCTCCTTTCGGCCCAGGTCGCCGAGGCCTACCTCGTCGGGATCGACAGAGTGGATCTGGGCCAGCGTGTCAACCAGCGCCAGGCCCGACTCATGGCGGAGCCGGGCGTCGAAACTGGCTTCGGCTTCGGCTTCGCTGCGGGCGATCACGCCATCGACGAAGCCCATGACGTAGAAAGGGGCGCCGTTGACGGCAGCGTCGGTGCACAGACCAAGCGCCGGGGCCACCGGCACGCCGGCAGGCCCCAGGGCGGAGATGATCTTGTACTCCCGGCTCATGTCGTGGGCAGTCGGCAGGACGTGGCTGGTCGGGGGCCGCCGCAGCACGTAGCGGCTCCCGGCCGTGTCGCGAACCTCGAAGGTCAGGTTGCTGCGCCCTCCGGCAATCAGGCGGAACTGCAGCGGGAGAGCCACTCCGGGAATGTTGTCCACGAACCAGGCGCTGACTCTCTCGGGCTCAATGCCGGCGGGGCCGCCGGTACCCTGGGAGGCAGGAGCGGTGGAGTCGTTCATCACCTCGCAACCTAGACCTCCAGCGGGCCCAGACCCCAACCGCTCGTTTATTACGCCAACAATCAACTTGCAAGGATGCGAAACGCCATGGATGTAACCGACGCCACGTTTGAGAGCGATGTGCTGGAGCGTTCGACCGAAACCACGGTCGTCGTCGACCTTTGGGCCTCGTGGTGCGGCCCGTGCCGGACTCTCGGCCCCACGCTGGAGAAGGTGGTGGACGGCACCCCGGATGTGGAGTTGGTGAAGGTGGACGTGGACGCCAACCCACGGACGGCGGCGACGTTCCAGGTGCAATCCATTCCGGCGGTCTACGCCATCCGGGACCGCAAGGTGGTGGACAGCTTTGTCGGTGCCCTGCCTGAGCCGGCGGTACGCCAATGGGTAGCGGGATTGACGCTGCCTCCTACGGAGGCGGATCGGCTGATCGCCGCCGGCGACGAGCAGTCGTTGCGGCAGGCGGTCGAGCTGGAGCCGGGCAACGAACGAGCCCTGCTGCCGCTGGCCACCCTTCTGGTCGATCGCGGCAGCGAGGCTGACCGGGAGGAGGCGCTGGCGCTGCTGGCCCGCCTCCCCGAGACGCCCGCGATCCGCCACCTGGCCGCCCAGGCTCGCCTGGGCGAGGAGTTCGAGGAAGGGGAGAGCGGCCCGAACGGGATCGAGTCCAAGCTCCAGGAGCTACTGGACCGGGTGCGGGAGGACGACTCGGCCCGCCAGGAATTCGTCGATCTGCTCGAACTGCTCGGCCCCGAGGATCCGCGGACGGCCAGCTACCGCAAGGCGCTGACAGCCCGCCTGTTTTAAGGGGCTGGGTCGGCCGGCCCGTTTGGCCCCTATCCGCGTCCGCCAGACGGGCCCGTTATCGGCGAGCGATAGGGTCGCTCCCTGTGCACCTGGAGCTGGGCGAGCGGCGTCACGACCTTGGTAGCCATTCGTTGGTCATGGGGATCCTCAACCGGACCCAGGACTCGTTCTTCGACCGGGGAGAGTACTGGGATCTTGACGATTTCTACCGCCGAGCCGAGCAACTCGTCCGCGACGGAGCAGACATCCTCGACGTCGGCGGGATCAAAGCGGGACCGGGCCCCGAGGTGGGGGAGGCCGAGGAGCTGGACCGGGTGGTGCCGGCTATCGCCGCCCTCCACAACCGCTTCGACGTGGCGCTGTCGGTGGACACCTGGCGAGCGATGGTGGCCGCCGAAGCGTTCCGGGCGGGCGCGGTGGTTGGCAACGACATCAGCGGTTTCGCTGATCCGGCCTACCTGCCCGCGGCCGCGGCGGCTCGGGCCGCGGTGGTAGCCACCCATATTCGCCTCGGGCCCCGGATCCCGGACCCGAACCCGCACTATGACGATGTCGTCGAGGAGGTAGGGCGTTACCTCGCCGATCGGGCCGGCCAGGCCCGGCGCGCCGGTATTCCAGACGGCCGGATCATCGTGGATGCCGGGCTCGACCTGGGCAAGACCCCCGTTCAGTCGGCCACGTTGCTGCGGGCATCAGACCGTCTGGCCGGGTTGGGCTGGCCGTTGTTGCTCTCCGCTTCCAACAAGAACTTCCTGGGCGTCCTTTTTGATCTCGGCGTTTCAGACCGGGCCGGAGCCACGGCCGCGGCACACGCACTCGGTGTCAGCCTCGGGTGCCGGATCGTGCGGGCCCATGACGTGCGAGCGGCCCGTCGGGTCTGCGACACCCTGGCCGCGGTGATGGAGGCGGTCTGATGCCCGGCCGAACGGCGGCGCCGGCCGGCACCCTTCCGGTGTTGCTCGTCGACGGTGACGACTCCACCCTCATCAACGAGGCGGTGCGCGCCCAGGTCGCCGAGTTGACCGGCGATGGAGGGCGGGACCTCGCCGTCGAGGACTTCGGCGGCGATGAGGTGGACCTGGCCCGGGTGGCCGATAGTTGCGCCACCCCGCCCTTTTTGTCGGAGCGGCGCATCGTGGTGGTGCGGGATGTCGGCCGGTTCACCACCGACGAGGTGGCACCCCTTCTCGCCTACCTCGAGGATCCGCTGCCGACCACGGTGTTGATCCTCGTCGCCGGCGGCGGCACCGTCGCCCCAAAACTGGCGGCCGCGGTCAAGGCCCACGGCCACGTCCAGTCCACCCGGGTCACGCCGCGCGACGCCCGGGACTGGGTCCGGGGCCGGATCCGGGCCGCCCCCCTCCGGGTCGAACCGGCCGCCGAGACGCTCATCGAAACCCATCTGGGGGAGGACGTCAGCCGTCTGGGAGCGCTCCTCGACGTGCTGGTCGCCGCCTACGGCGAAGGCTCCAGGGTCGGTCCGGAGGAGGTCGAGCCGTACCTGGGCGAGGCCGGGGCGGTGGCCCCGTGGACGTTCACCGACGCCATCGACGCGGGCCGCACCGAGGACGCCCTGGTACAGCTGCACCGGCTCCTGGACGGAGGGGACCGCCACCCGCTGGTGGTGCTTGCCATCCTGCACCGTCACGTTCAGGGACTTTTGCGTTTGGACGATCCGTCGATCCAGAGCGAGGCTCAAGCCGCCTCCGCCCTGGGGATCGCTCCGGGCAGGAGCACCTTTCCGGCCAAGAAGGCTCTGGCCGCGTCCCGCCGGTGGGGGTCGAGGGGGGTGGCCGAGGCCATTGGTCTGGTGGCCGATGCCGAGCTGGGGCTCAAGGGGGCGAGTGCCTGGCCGGGTGAGGCCATCCTCGAGGTGCTGGTGGCGCGGCTGTGCCGCCTGGCCCGGGCCGGCAGCGGAGGCGGAGGTGGGGGTGGGCGTGGGGGTGGCGCGGCCGGGGGTGGCGGGGTTCGAGGTGGCCGCGCTGGGGGCTGAGGGCGGAGGGTCGGGCGCGGCGTGATTACGCCCGGCAGTGCGCCCTCTCACTGCCTTTCATGCTATCTCGGCCACGATTCTGGGCGCGCACAGGATTCTTGGCGCATTTTTAAACCTGTGGTGTCGTCCTCGTCACCAAGAATCCGGATGTCACCAAGAAAGCGTCGACGGGAGGCCGCCGCGAGTCGTTTGGCCGAGACCCGGTGGTGAGGGCGCGCTGGAGACCGGGCAGGACAAGCCGTGGCGGTGCATCGGGGTAGCGGGGAGGCGTGGGGCCCACCGCCATCGAGTCGCCCCTCGCAGCGGTGCCTGTCGCCCGTCGCCCGTGCGACCGGGGTGGTTAGCCCTCTGAGGCGGCGGCGTTGTAGGCGTTGATACGCCGCATCAACCGTGACTTGCGGTTCGACGCCTGATGCTTGTGGATGATGCCCCGGGCGGCGGCCTTGTCCAGGCGCTTCACCGCCATCCGCAGGTCCTCGACCGAGGTTTCGGCACCGTAGGACGCGCTGGTGACGGCCCGCTTGATGCGGGTCTTGATCTCCGACTTGGCCGCCTTGTTGCGCAGGCGCGCCACCTCGTTGGTGCGATTGCGCTTCATCTGGCTTTTGATGTTGGCCACTAGGTCCTACTCACTCGCTCATGGTCGACGTCGGTGCCGTCCGGCCCGGGAACCAGATAATGCTAGCAGGGCCGCGACCCCTGTCGGTCATTGACGTGGCACGACCCGGGCCGGCACGCCGACCGCGGTTGCCCCGGCGGGAACGTCACACACCACCACCGCGTTGGCTCCGATGCGGGCTCCGTCCCCCACCGTGACGGCTCCCAGAACCTTGGCCCCGGCTCCGATGAACACGTCGTCCCCGATGATCGGACGCCGAGCGCCCCGGTAATCCCAGCCGATGGTCACCCCTTGATGGACCTGCAGGTTGGCGCCGATGCGTTCCGCGGACAGGATCGTGCCCTGGCCGTGCGAGACGAACAGACCCGGCCCGATGATCGTCCCGCTCATGTCGAGGCCGGGAACCCCTTTCCATATCGGGCGGACCAGCCGGGCCAGAAGGGCGCCCAGGGCATTTCCCTGGAGAAGGCGGTGGTAGTACACGCTCCGGAACTCCGGGAAGGCATACAGGAAGCCTCCCAGCAGGCGCCTCCGATCCGTGACCCAGAGCAGTTCGGCCCAACGTTCGACGTCGGCATCGATCACGTCCTGCTGGTCTGTCACCCGGTACAGGCCCACCAGCGGAAAGGCGATGACGGCTCGCCCCACCTCCACCCGGGGTAGCAGGGCGGCGGCGACGGCATCGAGCCACCGCCGGGCGGGATGGGGTGGCACTAGGGCGACGGATTGGCGTCGAAGAAGCATTCCGCAGCCAGCTTGACTACACGCACGGCGCCCTCGATGCCGATCACGGTCGGATCGAGAAGGAGGTGATACAGGCGGGGGTCGGCCGGATCGACCCGAAACAGGCGCTTCACGAACTGGGACCGGGCCTTGTCCGCCTCGGCCTGCCGGCGCTTGGTGGACTCGAGCTCCAGCTGCTCGTGCGATGCCGCCCAGGCCACCCGCCGTTCCGCCGGCCCGTCGAGGCGGACGTGGTAGGCGCGGGGCCGGGTGGCCAGCACCACCGCCCCGGCCCGGCCGAGGAGCACCGCCGGCGCCCCGGCAGCCAGGGGCCGCAGCCCCTCCTCGGTCCGCTGCCGGATGGCGTCGTCGTCGTCGATCACCGTGTCGGGCGCCATCATGGCGCCCACGCTGGCCGCCCGGGCGAAATAGCTCAGAAAACGACCGGCCGGGCTGGCAGTCTGCTCATCCTCGGTCAGACTCTCCCGGGATCGGCCCGTCGGCGCCGGCTCCGACGGGCCCGCGGCGCGGCTCTCCCCGGCCCCGGCCCCGGCCTCGTTCTCGGCGCGGCGCGCCGCATCCTGGGACATGTCGGCGCTGATCAGCCGATCGACGAACGGCAACCCGAGCTCGTCGGCCAGCCGGGGCGCGATGACACTGCCCCCGCGCCGTACGTCGCCGATATCGTCACAAGTGGGCTATACGTGGCTTCCATAGCTGTCACCTCCGCTCCCCCGGGTGGAGTGGTGCAGACACTAGGCGGCGCGACCGGCTCCGGCCCGGCATTGCGCCACACTTGTAGCAGTAGGCCACGGCCAGAGCCGCGGCGCTACTCCCCTTTTTCCCGGTAAGGACCTCATTGAACCTCGACCGCATCCGAAACCTGAGCATCGTGGCCCACGTCGACCACGGGAAGTCCACCCTGTCAGACCGCATCCTCGAACTGACCGGGGCCGTCGACGCCCGCGACATGCGAGAGCAGTACCTCGACTCCATGGATATCGAACGGGAGCGGGGTATCACCATCAAGGCCCAGAACGTCCGGGTGCAATGGAAAGGCCACACCATCCACCTCATCGACACGCCCGGGCACGTGGACTTCGGCTACGAGGTCAGCCGCAGCCTGGCTGCCTGCGAGGGCGTGGTGCTGCTGGTCGACGCCGCCCAGGGAATCGAGGCCCAGACGCTGGCAAACGCTTATCAGGCCCTCGAGCACGACAAGGAGATCGTCGCCGCCCTCAACAAGATCGACCTGCCCGCCGCCGACCCGGACCGCTACGCGGAAGAGATCGAGCGGGTCCTCGGCATTCCCGTAGACCAGATCCTGCGCCTCTCCGCCAAGACCGGCGAGGGTGTGCCCGGGCTGCTCGACGCCATCTGCGACCGCATCCCTCCGCCCACGGGCAACCCCGACGCACCCCTGCAGGGTCTGCTGTTCGACTCCTATTACGACCAGTACCGCGGCGTCGTGAGCGCCATCCGGGTTGTCCACGGCGTCCTGTCGTCAGGCACCCGCCTGCGGTTCATGCAAGCGGGCCGGACCCATGACGTCGAGGAGATCGGCGTGCGCACCCCGCTCAGCGTCCCGGTGCCCAGCCTGGGGCCAGGCGAGGTTGGCTACCTGATCGCGGGCATCAAGGACGTCGGCGAAGCTCGCAGCGGCGAGACGGTCACCGACGCGGCCCGGCCCGCGCCTGAGCCTCTGGAGGGCTATCAGGACCCCAAGCCCATGGTGTTCTGCGGGCTCTATCCGGTGGACGGCGATGACTTTACCGGTCTGCGGGAGGCGCTCGAGAAACTCCGCCTCAACGATGCCTCGGTCAGTTACGAGCCCGAGACGTCGGGGGCCCTCGGCTTTGGTTTCCGATGTGGGTTCCTGGGCTTGCTGCATATGGACATCGTCCGGGAGCGCCTCGAGCGCGAGTTCGATCTGTCGCTCATCGCCACCGCTCCCAGTGTTGAATACCAGGCCCGCCTCACTGACGGCACGACTGTTGCGGTGCACAATCCGTCCGAGATGCCCGAGCCTCAGAACCTGGAGTGGATTGAGGAGCCCTACCTGACCGCGACCATCCTGACGCCCACGGAGTACACCGGGACGCTCATGGATCTGTGCCAGACGCGCCGGGGTGACATGGTGCGCATGGAATACCTGTCCCCGGAACGCCTGGAGCTGGTTTACCGGATTCCGCTGGCGGAGGTCGTCATCGACTTTTTCGATGCGCTCAAGAGCCGGACCAAGGGCTATGCCTCGCTGGACTACGAGGCGGCCGGCTGGCATCAGGCCGAGCTGGTCAAGATCGACCTTCTCCTCAACGGCGTTCCCGTCGACGCCTTCAGTGCCATCGTGCACCGCTCCGAGGCGCAGGAATACGGGCGCCGCATGACCGAGCGGCTCCGCGAGCTCATCCCCCGTCAGATGTTCGACGTGCCGATCCAGGCGGCCATCGGCGGCCGCATCATCGCCCGCGAGACGGTCAAAGCCAAGCGCAAAGACGTACTTTCCAAATGCTACGGAGGCGACATCACCCGGAAGCGGAAGCTGCTCGAGAAACAGAAGGAAGGCAAGAAGCGGATGAAAAATATAGGCCGGGTGGAGGTCCCGCAGGAGGCGTTCATTCAGGCCTTGCGCCTGGAGGAGTAGCCGCCGTCAGAGTTTCGACCTGGTCAGCGGTGAGTTCCACCCGGGCGGCCCGGGTGTTCTCCTCGAGATGCGCCACGGACGCGGTGCCGGGGATGGGCAGCATGACCGGGCTGTGGGCCAGCAGCCAGGCCAACGCCACTTGTGAGGGAGTGGCCCCGGTTGCTGTCGCGATCTGGTCAACGGCGCCGCCGGGCTGGGCCAGCTGGCCCGCCCCGATGGGATTCCAGGGGATAAAACCGATGCCCTCCGCCTGGCAGTAGGCCAGAACGTCGTCGGAGGTGCGGTCGGTCAGGTTGTACCGATTCTGAACCGTTGCCACCGGGACGGCCTTCCGGGCCGCCACGATGTCCTCGACCCTCACGTTGGACAAACCGACCAGGTGGACCTTGCCCTCCCGGACCAGGTCGGCCAGGAGACCGAACTGCTCTGCGGCCGGGACCAGAGAGTCGATGCGGTGCAACTGGAACAGGTCGATCCGTTCGACGGCCAGCCGCCGGAGGCTCATCTCGGCCTCCTGGCGCAGGTACTCGGGCCTCCCCACCGGATGCCACTGGTTCGGCCCGGTGCGGACCAGCCCGGCCTTGGTGGCGATGACCAGGCCCTCAGGGTAGGGGTGCAAGGCCTCGCGGATCAGATCTTCGCTGACGTACGGTCCGTACGAGTCGGCGGTGTCGATGAGATCGACGCCCAGCTCGAGGGCCCGCCGGAGGACCCGGAGACATTGGGCCCGGTCTGTCGGTTCGCCCCAGATGCCCCGGCCAGTGAGCCGCATGGCGCCAAAGCCCAGACGGTGGACGGTCAGGGGTTCGGCGGACCCGATGGTCAGGGTGCCAGCCGCGTGCACTCGGAGTTCGATATCCATCGGCCCCGTTCTACCCCATCGGCCACCTCTACCCGATCTGGCACCTCTACCGATCTGGCACCTCTACCCGATCTGGCCTACCCCATCTGGCAGCTTTACCCCGTCTGCCAGCGCGAACGGACTGGCACTCGGTATCGTTGAGTGCCAACGTGCTCGACGATCGCAAAGCCGCCATCCTCAAAGCGGTAGTGGAGGAATACATCCAGACCGCCCAGCCGGTCGGATCCGGTGCGGTGTCGCGCCTCTCGGAGCTTTCGGTGTCCTCGGCCACGGTGCGCAACGAGATGGGCGTGCTCGAGCGGGAGGGCTACCTGGTTCAGCCCCACACCAGCGTGGGACGCATCCCGACCGACAAGGGCTACCGCTTCTTCGTGGACACCATCACCGAACCCGGACGTCTGGGACCGACTCAGTCGCAGCAGATCCGATCTTTCTTCGCCACTGCCCACGGGGAGCTGGAGAAGCTCCTGGCCGACACCAGCCGGTTCCTTTCCGACCTCACCGACTACTCGGCGGTCGTCGTGCGCCAGGTCGCCGACCCGGCCCGCATCCGCTCGGTCCAGGTGGTGAGCCTGACCCCGAAGGTGGCCGTGGTTGTGGCCGTACTGGCGAGTGGCGCGGTCGACAAGCACACGCTGGAATGGACGGACGAGCCGAGCTCGGCCCAGGTGGCGGCGGCTTCCGCCCACCTGGCGGCCCATCTCACCGGGGCTCCGGTCGGGCACCCGGTCAGCGTGCCACGTACCGACGACCCGGTCCTGGACCGCATGGTCAGGCAGGCCGTGGCCGCCCTGAGCGGGGGCGGGGTGGGCGATCAGAGCTCGCAGGTGTACGTGGGGGAGCGGCCCGGATGGCCACGGCCTTCGACGCGGTCACCACCATCCGGAAGGTGCTGGACATCCTGGAGCAGCAGTTCGTGCTGGTCACCCTGGTGCGGGACATCCTCGATCGGGGCCTTTCCGTGGCCATTGGTGCCGAGCACGGCGTCCAGCCCCTTGCCGACTGTTCGATTGTTGTCGCTCCGTACGAGGTCGAAGGTGAACAAGCCGGCACTGTCGGTATCCTGGGACCGACCCGGATGCACTACGAGCAGGCGCTGGCGGCGGTGGCCGTGGTCAGCAAACGATTAGGCCGGGCGCTCAGCGAGGGAACCGGGGACAGGTAGGGTCAGGTGCCAGTGGCCGACGTCGACGACTACTACGAGCTGCTTGGGGTTTCCCGTCAAGCCAGCGAAGACGAGATCAAGCGCGCCTATCTCCGCCTGGCGCGCGAGTTGCACCCCGACGCCAACCCCGGTGACGACGGGACGGAGGAGCAATTCAAGAAGGTCAATCTGGCCTACGAGACCCTCCGGGACCCGGAGCGCCGCCGCCAGTACGACATGTTCGGGCCGGCCGGCGTGCGAGGGGCGGGCGCGGCGGGCACCGGACCCGGGGGCCCCGGGGACCCCTTCGGGTTTGGAGGTGGTCTCGGCGACCTTTTCGACGCCTTCTTCGGAGCCGCCGGTGGCGGCGGGATGGCTGGTGGTGGCCGCGTCAATAGGAGCGGGCCCCGTCGGGGCGAGGATGCCGAAGCGACGGTGACCCTGGACTTCGCCGAAGCCGTGTTTGGCGTCCAGCATGAGCTGACGGTGCGCCTGCCGCAGACCTGCCCCACCTGTTCGGGTTCGGGGGCGCGACCGGGTACCTCCCCGATCACCTGCACCGTGTGCCACGGGGCGGGCGAGGTGCGCCGGGTCCGCCAGTCGATCCTGGGTCAGATGGTGACCGCCACCCCGTGCCCCCGCTGTGGCGGCAATGGCGAGGAGATCCCCTCGCCCTGCCCGGACTGCCGCGGGGAGGGCAGGCGACGCGAGGAGCGCTCGTTTGTGGTCGAGGTGCCGGCGGGCGTGGACCACGGGTCGACGCTGCGGCTGCCCGGGCGCGGTGCCGGCGGCCGGCGCGGTGGGGCCGCCGGAGACCTGTACGTGCACCTACGGGTTCGTGAGCATGCCACCCTGACCCGCAACGGCGTCGATCTTTTGGCGCTCGTGCATCTGGGGATGACCCAGGCTGCCCTGGGCGCCGCCTTCCCGTTCGAGACCCTCGACGGCGTCGAGGAGCTGACGGTTCCGGCCGGTACCCAGAGCGGCCGCGAGATCCGCCTGCGGGGACGCGGTGTCCCGCACCTCCAGGGCCGGGGTCGCGGCGACCTCATCCTCACCGTGGTGGTCGACACTCCCACGGAACTCACGAAGGAGCAGGAGGAGCTGGTGCGCCGGCTGGCCGAGATTCGGGGGAAGACGTCGCCCCCCCGGATACGGGGTTCATGTCCAAGCTCCGCAGCGCCTTCAAATAACGGGTCCCGGCCCGGGGCCCGGGGACCGGGCGGCGCCATGGCGGCGTCCCGCCGGACCGCCCTTACCATGCAGTCATCACCGGTACGGACCCTTCCTCTCGCGGCTATCGCAGCACGGCGCACGTGATCGTGGCCGACCTGGAGATGCTCGCCCTGGCCGACGAGGACCAGCACCACCTGGCCAAGGTCTTGCGGCTGCGCGCCGGCGAGGCGGTGAGCGCCACCGATGGCCAGGGCCGCTGGCGACCGGCTCGCTATCAGGCGGACGGCAGGCTGACCCCCGATGGCGAGATATCGAGGATGGCTCGACCGGACCCGCCCCTGACCGTGGGGTTTGCACCGGTGAAGGGTGACCGCCCGGAATGGGCCGTCCAGAAGCTCACCGAGATCGGCATCGACCGGATCCTCGTGCTCAGAGCCGAACGCAGCGTGGTGCGATGGGACGGCGACCGGGCCGTCCACCACCTGGCCCGGCTGCAAACGGTCGCCCGGCAGGCAGTCATGCAGAGCCGTCAGGTGTGGCTCCCCGAAGTGGCGGGGGTGCTGGACGCCGCCTCGCTGAGCGCCGGGTCCGGGGTGGCTCTGGCGGTCCCCGACGGCGCGGCCCCAACGCTGGCATGCCCGTCGGTCCTCATTGGTCCGGAAGGCGGTTGGACACCTGCCGAGGAGGCCGCCGCCAAGGCGACCGTAGGGCTCGGGCCGACCACCCTGCGCACGGAATCGGCGGCGGTGGTCGCGGGAGCGCTCCTCGCCGGGCTGCGGGCGGGATTGGTGCGATCGGCGTGATGGCCGGCCACGAAACCGGCCGGGGCGAGGCCGGGGAAGCCGTGGCCGTGCGACCATCGTCACCGCCGTTCGGGATCTACGTCCACGTCCCCTTCTGCACCCGCCGCTGCGACTACTGCGCCTTCGCCACCTGGGCGGATCGGGCCCACCTGGTACCGGACTATGTAGCAGCCTGCCAGAGAGAGATCGACCGCGGCACCGCCGCCGGGCTGCCGCCGGCCTCGTCGGTCTTTTTTGGCGGCGGTACCCCCTCGCTGCTCACACCGGCACAGATCGCCCTTATCCTCGGGGCCGTCCCGCGACAACCGGACGCCGAGGTGACGATCGAATGCAATCCGGAGACCGTCGACACCCACAAACTCTGTGGCTATCGCGACGCTGGCGTCACCCGTCTGTCGTTTGGCGTGCAGTCCATGGTGCCTCACGTGCTGAGCGGCGCTCGGGCGGGAGCACCAGGTGGCTGCGGTCCGGCAGGCCGTGTCCGCCGCCGCTTCGGCGGGATTCGCTGCCGCGTATAGCGTCGATCTCATCTTCGGCGCCGCCGGCGAGACCACCGAGGACTGGGTGACCACGGTCGCGGCGATCCTCGCCCTCGATCCCGGCCCCACTCACGTCAGCGCCTACGGGTTGACGGTCGAGCCGGGGACCCCCCTGGCCCACGACCGGTCCCGTTACCCGGACCCTGACGACCAGGCCGAAAAATACGAGCTGGCCGACGACCTTCTTTCCGCGGCGGGACTCTCGTGGTACGAGATCTCCAACTGGGCCCGGCCTGGAGCCGAGTGTCGTCACAATCAGCTCTACTGGGCCCAGGGGGAGTACCGCGGCTACGGCTGCGCCGCCCACTCGCACGCGGTGACATCCGTGGGGGCCCGCCGCTGGTGGAATGTCCGGACTCCCGAGCGCTACATCCGCCTGGTCGAGGCGGGGGAGTCCCCCGAAGCTGCCGGTGAGAACCTGGACGCGGCGACCCGGCAACTCGAGAGTCTGGAGTTATCTCTCAGGACCCGCCACGGAGTGGCGGCCTCTGCCCTCCCGGGCTGGGCCGAAGATCCGGTCCTCGCCCCCCTGGTGCAACCGGTGTCAACCGGGCGGCTGGTGCTCACCCGGCGGGGTCGGCTGCTGGCCAACGAAGTTGCCCTGCGGCTGCGGGTTGCCGGCGGGGGAGACGCGCCGGCGTAGGAGGTGCTGGGGGTGGAACCGAACCGGGGTCCTGGCGAGGCTTGGCGGTGACCGGAGTCCTGGGTGGGCCATGCCTGTCCGGGAGCGGTCGGTGGTGGGCCTCGGTGGGAGGCCGGTCGCCGGTTGCCCCGGGGCCAGCACCCCTACCGAGGCGAGGACCTGAGGCGATAGATCCCCTCGACGCCGGCGCTGGCATTTTCATGGTGACATCCGGATTCTTGGTGACGAGGACGACACCATAGGTTTAAAAATGCGCCAAGAATCAGGATCGCGCCAAAATCTTGGACTCACATAGCATGAAACGTTAAGAAAACGATCAGCTCCGCCGGCGGGGCCGGGTCATGACGAACCGGCTGGCCATGATGACGATGGCCACGAAGAACCCGGCCCCAGAGAGGGCGGCGAACATCGGACTGACGTGGGCGTTCTGCGCCTTCGTCACCAACGGGACCGTCGACGGGGGGACGGAGAGGTGACTCCCGATTGAAGGGAGCGTGGTCGAGGGCGTCGTCGGAGCAGCGGTGGGCGGGCTAGTCACGACGGCATAGGTCACCGGCGACGTCCGTACTGGAGCCTGAAATGTCGCCGGGGGAGGCACCGGAGCGTAAGTCACCGCGGGCAGCGCGGGCCGCGCCGCCGTAGTCGGAGGAGCAGTCGTCGGTGCCAGGTGCGTCGTCGGCACACGGGCAATGGTTGTGGCCGGGCGGGGCACGGTCGAGGCAACCGTGGCTGCATCGTTGGTGCTTCGCGTCCCGTTCGATGTGGCGGCCAACGAGCTGCTCGAGGCCGAACCGATGATCACGACCACCATGAAGGCGGCTGCCACACAGCCGAGGGCGGCGTTGATCGGGGTGACCAACCTTCGGCGCACGCGATCCAGTTTGGCCCCCCGCCAAGTCCCGGGGAACGCACCCCACCTGGACTGGTCCCGGCTCGCTCAGGTCCGGTTCGGGCTTTCGGGGGGCGGGGGGAGCGGCGGGATGACGACGCGGTCGCCGGCGAACAGCAGATTCGGGTCGGCCGGGTTGGGCAGGGATGGTCGATTCAGCTCCACCACCTGCCACCAGAAGCGGCCCAGCTCGGGTTCGGCCGGAGGCTGTCCCCACGCCTCGGTCAAGGTTGCTGCCGCGATGGACCACAGGCTGTCCCCGGGCCGCACCGTCCAGGTCCGGCCGGAGAGCGCCCCGGCGCGGGTGCCCCGGGTGTGGGCAGAAGCTGGAACGGTCCTCCTCACCTTCGGGGCATCCGTGGGTGGGGACGTGGATGCGGTTGCGGCCGGCGGCTCCGGGGTGGCAGCCGACCCTACCGGTGCTGGAGTCGATCGTGGCCCAGATGGACGAGACGCCTGGTCCACGCGCCGCGAGGTTGTCGAGGCCGGAGTGACGGTGGTCGAAGGAGGAGCGGTCGGGTTGGCGGGAGAGGTGCCGGCGGCGGTCGAGGGCGAGCTGGCCGGGTTGGCGGAGGTGGAGCCGGCGGCGGTCGAGGAGGAGGCGGCGCTCGAGGCGCTGGAGGTGGGGGTGGGGGTGCTGACAGTGGGGGCGCTGATAGGGGAGGTGCTGGCGGTGGAGGTGCCGCCGCCTAGGGTGCTGGCGGTGGGTCTGGTGCTGGCGGTCGGGGTCCGGTTGCCGGCGGTGTTACCGGCCCCACCGCCGGCCCACCTGAACACCGGTTGCGTCGCGTCGGTGCTGGTGGACCCGCCACCTGGCCCACCGATGAAACGCAGGACCGGCGGCGCGCTCGCCGGCGAAGGGGTCCCCCCACCTGCCGCGCCGTTCCCTCCGGTCAGAACCGCGGCGGAGCCCGCCAGAGGACTGGCTACCACCGACGTGCCGAGTGCAGATGCGCCCAGTGAGACCCGTACCACCAGCGCCAGCCCGGGCAGGCGGCAGCGGCTCAGGCCTCGTAACAACGCAAAGCGACGGCGCCACCCCGCCAGGGCCGCAAGCGAACACAGCCCTAGCAGGTAGCAGCCGGCCCACCAGGGAGAGCTCGCGACCGATGGCAAACGTCGCCATGACCGGCCCTCGGGCCTGCCACCAGTGGATGAGTTGGGATGGATGGAAGAGCGGCGCCGGCGCCAGTGGCCCCCGGCCAAGGAGGTGGACCAGGGTCGTCAGGGCAGCCAGCGCCAGCCAGGCCACCGCCGGGCGCCATTGGCCTCGGCTCGCGCTCATGGGCCGGACCCGAACATCGCCAGCGGCGGCAGCCCTCGTCGCTCGATGAGAAGACGGTCGCATCCGGATGGCTGCGGTCCAACCCGGAGGGTCCACGCCGATGCCGCCCGGGTGGCCAGGTTGCCGACCACGCCGTGCCCTGGAGTCGGCCAGGAATCGAAGGTCCAGACTTCTCCGGTGCCCGGCCGTAACACGGCCGGCAAGGCGGCCGATCCGCAGTGCCACCGGCCCAGCACGATGACCTCCCCAGCGTCGCCCACTTGATAGCGACCCTGCCGCGTCATCAGGATGCCGCCGGGCGTGGCGACCGGATCGCACCCGTCATCCACCGCCGGGCAGCTGGCGGCCTCAGTGCCCACGCTCCGGAGTGGCCTACCGGAAGGGGCCGGATCTGCAGGCACCCGAGGTGAGCTCATCTGGCGGGGGAGCAAGAGCACGGTGCCCAGGATGACGACACATGCCCCGGAGGCGAGAACGACGAGGCGGCGCCGACGATCCCCGGGTAGCGGCCGGCCGGACCGGGATGGGTGCGCGAACTGGTCGTTTCCGGCCGGGGAATCACTGGTTGCCTCGTTCCCTTTATCCGGGAGACGGGCGTCGGGCGCGGCGGCCACGAGTCGGCGAGCCAGCCATCTGGCATCGTGTCGGCGCAGCCGCCGCGGCCGCGCTCGTCGACGGGGGCCGGCAACGCCGTGCAGGATCCGGGTAACTCGGGTCGGCGTAGCCGACGGGACCAGGTCCAGGAGCATCCGGGCCAGGGCGTGGACGTCGTCAGCGCAGAGTCGTTCGTTTGCTGACCGTTCGACACTTCGTTCGCCTCGGCCGAGGCTGCAGAGGACCGGGCGGCCGCCCTCGTCGAGCAGCACGTGCTCGGCCTCGATGGCGCCGTGGCTGAACCCGAGGGCGTGAAGGTCGGCCACCGTTGTGGCCAGGGCGGCGCCGAGGCCGGCGATTACCGCAGCCGGCTGAGTACCCAGCGTGCTGAGGTTGCCGCCGGGCACGGTCCGCAGCAGCAGGGCCGCGGGTGGGTCGGCCCCCTCGGTGCCCACCAGCTGCACGATCCCGGGATGAGCTGCCAGGCGGAGTACGCCGGCTTCCTGGTGGAGTCGCCGGCGCTCGTCAGCGGTGGTGGCCAGCTTGCGGGTGAGTCCGGTCTCGTCGGATATAACATGCATCATCACTAAAATATAGGTATCATCGTGGAATGACAAGACAGCCCATCGGCCTCTTGACTACCGTGCTCTTGCTCGCCGCATGGCCGCTCGGTAGCTTTCGGTTAAGGCGGCCGTGGGCGGTCGACCCAGGGGAGGAATGTCGCCATGACCTCGACCGCCGCAACCGAGTGGACCTCTCCACTGCGGGCGATCGAGCGTGCCGCCCAGGAGGCAGCCAAAGACCGGGCCCTGGATATGGGAGAGCCCGGCGCCCGCGACCAGCTCCGGGCCCTCCTCGACGACCAGGTGGCCCGCTGGCAGCGCGACTACCGCAGGGGATTGCGGCCGCTCGACATTGCGGACCCGGAGGCGGCCGTCGAGAGGGCGCTGCGGAACCTCACCGGATACGGCCCCCTCGAGCCCCTCCTCGACGATCCCGACGTCTGGGAAATAATGGTCAACGGACCGGACACCATTTTCACCAAACGACATTCCGGCGCCGGGGGCTACCACCACGAGGTGTTCCACGACGACGAACACGTCATCCGGGTGCTGACCAAGATTCTCGACGATGCCAGCCGCTCTCACCGCAAGCTCGACCCGGCGGAGGGGTTGCAGGATGCGCAGCTCGACAACGGTGCCCGACTGCACATCGTCCACTCGGACGTCGCCCGGGACGGCCATGTGCTGGTCAATATCCGCAAGTTCTCCGGGGTAGTTCACCAGTCGCTGGGGGAGCTGATCGAACGGGGAATGCTGGACGCAGTGACGGCCCGGTTCCTGCATGCCTGCGTGCGCAGCGGGCTGTCGGTCCTGGTGGCCGGGGCGCCGGGATCGGGAAAGACGACGCTGATGAGCTGTCTGGCCGCCGAGCTCGACCCGAGTCTTCGGGTCGTTGTCGCCGAGGAGGTATTCGAGACCGACATTCCGCTTCCGAACGTGGCGCACATGCAGACCCGCCCGGCCCGACCCGATCGAAAGGAGGTCGACCTGCGCCGGCTGGTGGCGGGGTTTCTGCGGATGGCGCCGGACGTCGCCATTGTCGGAGAGGTCAGGGATCGCGAGGCGATGCCGCTCATGTTGACCTTGTCGTCGGGAGTTCAGGGGTTCACCACCATTCACGCCGCCTCGGCCCGCCAGGCCCTGTCGCGACTGCGGTTTATCTGCCAGCTGGCGGAGACCGGTTCGGAGCTCAGCGTGACCGCGTTGTCGGCGCTGGTGAGTGAGGCCGTCGACCTGGTCGTGCACTGCGTCCGCCGGGGGTCTGATCTGCGGGTCACCGAAGTGCTGGCGGTCGAGGATCTCCAGGTCGGAGCCGGAACGGTCACCTTTACGACGACCTCGGTTTTCGCCCGGGCTCGCGCTTTGGCGACCCGATCGGGTGGACCGGGAATCTGCCCGTTCGGGCCGCCCGGGCTCTGGAGCTGGCGGCTACGACGTCCCCGCACTCGCTGGCGTGGACGCCGACCGGTGACTGCGCTCAGCCCCGTGGTGGTCGGTGTCGTCGCCGCCCTGCTGGCGTCGTATGGGCGCCTATCTGATCTACACCTCGGTGGTGTTTGGCTGGCAAGGGCTCGGGCCCGCGCCGCCGGCTACCGGTCGCAGCGGTCGAGCCGCTCGCTGCGGATGTGGTTGCGACAGGCCGGGGTGGGGCAGGTCGAGCGCCAGCGAGTTCGTGGCGGCCGTCGTGGTGCTGTTCGTGGCAGGCGCCCTGGGTGCGTTTGTCCTCTTCGATGGCGTGCTCCCCGCCCTGGTCGCCGGCTGCCTCACGGCGTGCATCCCGCTGTCTGCTTATCGGTCCCGGCGACGGACACGCATGGCGGCCGCGTCCGAGCAGTGGCCCCGGATGCTGGAGGAACTGCGACTGCTCACCGGCTCGGTCGGCCGGTCCATCCCGCAGGCCCTCTTCGAGGTCGGCCGGCGGGCACCCGAGGAGTGGCGTCCGGCGTTTGCGGCCGCCGAGCGGGAATGGCTGCTGACCACCGACTTTGGCCGGACCACGGCGCTGCTCAAGGAGGGCCTCGCCGATCCGACTGCCGACGTGGTGTGCGAGACGCTCCTGGTCGCCCACGAGGTGGGTGGTTCTGATCTGGAGTCGAAGCTGCAGGACCTGATCGACGATCGGGTGGCCGATCTGCAGGGGAGAAAGGACGCCGAGAGTCGCCAGGCGGGCGTTCGTTTCGCTCGTCGCTTCGTGCTGTTGGTGCCCCTGGGCATGACGCTGGCTGGTTTGTCCATCGGCACCGGTCGGCACGCCTATGCCACCGCAGGGGGACAGCTGGCCGTTGTGGTCGGCCTGGTGGCGGTGGCCGCCTGCTGGCTCTGGTCGGGACGGATCATGCGGGTGCCTCAGCCGCCGCGGGTCTTTCGATGACCCGGATCGTCATCGGGGCCGGATTGCTGGTGTGGATCGGTGCCACCCTGCTGCTGTCGCAATACCGCTCGCCTGTCCCGGCCTGGGCCTGGCCGAGCGACTGCGGCCCTTCAGCCCGGGCGGGGCGGCTGGCACCGGCTCCGCCGGCCTGTTTTCCGTGGAGTCGCTGCGCGATGTCATCGGCCCGCTGGCCCGCCTGTGCGGTGACCGGATGGCTGCTCTATTCGGGGTGACCGAGCCGCTCAGCAGCCGCCTGCGCAGAATCCATTCTGATATGGATGTGACGGCCTTCCGGGTCCGGCAGCTCGCCATCGCCGGCCTGGCCATGCTGGCCGCCGCCTTGCTCGCCGCCGGCCTGGGACTGCCTGCCCTGGTTGCCGTCCTGGTGGTCGTCGGCGCGCCGCTGCTGGCGTTCCTGGTGTTGGAGCAGCGACTGGTCCGAGCGTCAGAGCGCTGGCAACAGGAGTTGGCGCTGGAGTTGCCGGTCGTGAGCGAACAGCTGGCCATGCTCCTCAACGCCGGCTACTCGTTGGGGGCTGCCCTGGCCCGGGTAAGTGAACGAGGTCACGGTTGCGCGGCCCGCGACCTGGCCATTGTCGTCAATCGGGTGCGGCACGGCCTGTCGGAGACCGAGGCCTTGCGCGAGTGGGCCCAGATCGCCCGGGTGGATGGAGTCGACCGCCTCGTCGGCGTGCTCTCCCTGCACGCGGAGTCCTCCGACCTCGGTCGGTTGGTGTCCGCCGAGGCCCGCCAGGCCCGCCGCGATCTGCAGCGCCGGACGATCGAAATGATCGAGCGACGCGCCCAGCAGGTCTGGGTGCCGGTCACGGTCGCGACCCTGGTGCCAGGCGTGATCCTGCTGGCTGTGCCCTTTCTGGCCGCCCTCCGGCTGTTCGCCAACGCCTGATATGGAGACCCGTGGATCCCGGGTCGGGGCGGGCATCAGGTCGGTCCGGGTGCGCCTCTCGTTCAAGCTGCGGTGGTTCCGGGTTCGGTCGTCCCGAGGCCCTGGTGCCGTGACGGGCCGAGTGCCCCTATCAGGAGGTCAAGGATGAAGCTGGGACTGATGGTTGGATATTCAGGCGCGACCCTGCGGGTCCCGATCGAGCGGGTCAGGCTGGCCGAGGAGCTGGGCTACGACTCGGTGTGGACGGCCGAGGCCTATGGTTCTGACGCCGTCACGGTGCTGGCCTGGATGGCGGCGTTCACGACCCGGATCCGGTTGGGAACCGGCATCATGCAGCTGGCCGGACGTCAGCCGGCCATGGCGGCCATGCAGGTCCAGACCGTTGACGCCCTGGCCGGAGGCCATCGGGTCATCGCCGGATTGGGAGTCTCGGGGCCGCAGATCGTCGAGGGCTGGTACGGCCAACCCTGGGGGCGGCCGTACTGGCGTCTGCGTGACTACGTCCAGATCATGCGAAAAGTCAATCGACGCCAGGCTCCGGTGACCCATGAGGGGCGCGAGATCTCGTTGCCGTACACGGGCGAGGGGTCGATCGGGTTGGGGAAGCCACTGATGTCGATCCTGCATACCAACGCCGACCTGCCCATCTGGCTGGGCAGCGGGAACGAGTCCACGGTGCGCCTGGCCGCGGAGCTGTGCGACGGGTTGCTGCCCCTCAGTTTCGTCCCCGGGCGGATGGCGACGTTTAAGCCGTGGATCGAAGAGGGTTTCCGTCGAGCCGGAGGTGGCAAGTCATGGGAAAACTTCGAGATCCAGGGCGGCGGGCGGGTCGTCATCACCGATGACATTCCCGCTGCGCTCCAGGAATCGAAGCCGCAGATCGCGCTCTACGTGGGCGGGATGGGCCATCCCAGCATGAACTTCCACAACCGCCAGATGCGTCAGCGTGGCTATCCAGAGGCGGCCGAGAAATTCAGGAGCTCTTCCTGGCCGGTCGAAAGCAGGAAGCCATCGAGGCCGTCCCCGACGAATTCGTCGAGGAGGCGGGGCTTTACGGAACCCCTAAGCGCATCACCGCACGCTGGAAGGCATGGGAGGAATCCGGCCTCACCGGTTTCACCGTGACCACAGACCAGGACGAAGCCCTTCGACTCATGAGCCGTCTCGCCGTCGGCCAGTGACACCGGTAAACGGGGACGACCGCCGCCTTTCAACCGTCTAACTCCCGGCACCGAACACCCAGGGTGGCCTTTGCCCCAGCACCGGTCGATGCGACTGTGACAGATGTTGCTGGAGTGATTAACGTGACCTGTCCCCGCAAAAGGGCCTCTGAGAATTTTCGGCCAGAGCGGAGAAAAGTATGGTCGGGAATCTTGACATCTGAGACGTCGTCTCGTTAATTTTCGGCCATGCCCGCTCGATTCGCCACATGCGTCCGGGACGGGCCTGGAGCCTGAGGCAGGCGAGCGCGGCCTCTGCTCCCGGTTAGCTAACGGCAGCACCAGACGCGAAAATCTCCGACGAGAGAGGGTTGCCCCATGCGCCATATGACACGGGCTATTTGTCATTCGCGGCGTCTATTCATGCATGGCTTCCGACGAGACGAGCGAGGGGAGGGGGTCATTTCGGCTGCTATTGCAGTTCTTGTGATGGCCTTCATAGGCGTCGGAATGTGGGTCGCTTTCAATACAACATTTCAGCACGCCGCCAAACACGTGGACAACCAGGTCAACTGTATCGGTCAGAGCAACAGCACCTGTTGATCTGCGGTGCCGAGCCGAACGGGCGGCCGCGCCGGCACCCCGGGCGGCGGCCGTAGCCACCAGGACGTGGAACTCGGCACGAGCATCATCGGGACGTTCGTCGGGTTCCTCGTCTTGATGATCCTGCTGCTGTTCTGCGCCCAGGTCCTGGTGCGTCTCTACGCCACCTCAACCCTGACGGCCGTGGCGGCTCGGGCCGCCGAAGACGTGGCCGAATCGCCCGATCCGCTGACGGCCGTACCTCAGGCGGAAACGACCGCCGAACAGCAGCTGGGATCGTTTGGCGCCACCCACACCAGCTTCGAGTGGCTGGAGGTCGACGGGCAGCAGATCGTCCTCGAGGTGCGGGGGAGGAGTCCCACCTTGCTCCCATTACCGGGGAGCTGGACGTCGATCACCCGGAAAGTCACCATCCGCACGGAGCGATTCCGGGGATGAGAGTGAAGGCGAGCGGACGGAGTGGCAGACGGAGTGGTAGTTGGGGCGGCCCCGGCGCGGAGGACGTAGGGGCACGGACGATGGGTCAGGCACAGGTGGAGCCGCCTGGAAGGTGGCTGCCCCCCGGAGTGGGGGTGCCGCCAGGCCGGGCGGGAACCGGACCGCCGCCAGGACTGGCGACTCAGCCATGCAGACCTGCGGCGCCGGGACCGGCTCGGGCGACCGGACACGCGGCGAGGGCCGTCTCCGCCCAGCCGCGCCGGCGGCCGGAGGCGGATCACGAGAGCGGGTTTGTCGGAGGTTTCGAGGCCCTGCTGTTCGGATTCCTGCTGTTCGTGGCAGGCACCCTGCTCATCGCCCATGCCTGGGCGATCGTCGATACGAAGGCCGCGGCCACTGAAGCGGCCCGGCAAGCGGCCAGAACGTATGTCGAGGCGCCGTCGGCGGCGCTGGCGCTGACATCCGCCCAGGCCGCCGCGGATGCCGCCCTGACCGGTTACGGGCGCGACCCTGGTCAGGCGGTCGTCCAATTCGCGAGCGGGTCGTTCGGACGCTGCCAGCGGGTGACCATCTCCGTGTCCTATCCCGCGCCCCTGTTGGTCCTACCGTTCGTCGGGAGGGTCGGGACAGGCGGAGACGTCAGGGCCCAAAACTCCGAGCTGGTCGATCCCTACCGGACCGGTCTGCCCGGGACGGCCACGTGCACATGAGCAGACGGGCGGACCGAGGGAGCGTACTGGCGTTGCTGCCGGCGGCATTCCTGGTCCTGGTACTGCTCGGCGCCCTGGCCGTCGACAAGCGCGGCGACGTACCTGGCTCAGCGACAGCTCCGCGATTCCCTCTCCGCCGCAGCCAACGACGCTGTGGGCGGGGCGTTGTCGGGTTCGTCGTTTTACTCCCGTGGGCTGGTTGCCGTGGACCTCCAACAGGCGACCCGCGTCGTATGCCAGAGCATGGCCGCCCAGGCCGCTGCCAACTTGCACGATGTTCGGCTCTGGATCGCGGTCGACGGACCCTCGATTCGTTTGCAGGGTACGGCGCAGATTGAAGCGGTCTTCGGGCGGGCCATCCCCGGCTTTGGAACGCGTCATGTCGAGGCGAGCACCACGGCGATCGCCGCGACCGGACCATTGGCGGCGGGGGCAATACCGAGCTTGCCGGCCGCGGGGGCGCTACAGCCGGTCAGCTGCTCGTAACGCCAGTCGGGGCTCAGGCGGGCTCAGGCGGCTTAGGCGGGGTGGATTTCCTGTTCGAGGCCGACCAGAACAGATTCCATCGCCGTGAACCGCACGTGGATTTGAGCCACGTCGGTGGGGCTGGAGACCCGAACCCCGCCCAGGGCAAGCGACGCCGTGGCCGCCTGCTGCAACACGGCGCGCCACTGCTGAGCAAGGGCGGGGTTTGGAGGAAGGGGCAGCTGTTGCACGGCTCGAAGGTCGCGCTGGTAGAGGCCGGAGTCGGTCGAGAACTGTCCAGCGGGGACACCGGCTACCGGGCTGCTGTCCCTCTCGATGACATGCGAGTCGTCAATCAAGGTGGTGATTGCGGGCGCCGCGGCTCGAGCCCAACTGGTGAGCGCGGCCGGATGGGAGGAGCTCCGGCTGGTGCCCCGGCTGTCACTCACGGCGAAGGCCAGCAGGATCAACACGGCCACCGCAGCTTCCAGCCAGAGGGTGCGCCGGCGGGAGCGGTGCGGTGTCCGACGCCGTTCGGTTAGACCAGCATGGGCTGACCGGACGCCCGGCACCGCCGAGCGCGGCTGCAGGCAGATCGGAGGGGGACGAAGGCGGTAGCGCCGGGAGGGAAAGGGGTTCGGGCCGGCCGAAGGATGGAGAGGGTCCTGGGGGTGGTGGCGCCAGGTGCCCTGGCAGGGTGGGGGCCGGTGGAGGCCTCAGAGCTGGGGGTCCGAGCCGCCCGGGCGGGAGCGGGGGCGGGGGTGGCGGCGGAGGAGGCCCAACCTTTGTCCACGGAGGCAACGGCGGGCGCACCAGGCGTACTGGAGCAGGCCGTCCCCATCCGCCGGGATCGATGGGGGCGGGCACCCGGGCGAAGTCCGGATGACGATCGCCGGTGGCGGGGTCCCTTCGGACGGGAGCCGGCCAGCCACTGGTCGTGTCGCTGTCGTCGGTCGTTGGGGTGGTGGCCAGGTCCTCCAGGCTAGGTCCCGACCCGGTCGGTGTCGTGGAGCGGCGTCGCTGTCGGGCACAATGACGGGCCGATGCGGCTCGTGATCGCCACCTGCACCGTCGACTACGCAGGCCGGCTGTCCGCTCACCTGCCGCGTGCGACCCGTCTGGTGATGGTGAAGGCCGACGGGTCGGTGTCGGTTCATTCCGACGGGAAGGCCTACAAGCCGCTCAACTGGATGACCCAACCTTGTGACCTGCGGGACGAGCCCGGCCGGTGGGTGGTGACCAACGCCAAAGGCGAGACCCTCACGATCGCGATCGATGAGATCCATGTGGACGTGACGCACGAGTTGGGAGCCGACCCAGGCCTGCAAAAGGACGGGGTGGAGGCGCACCTCCAGGAGCTGCTGGCTGCCAACCCGGAGCTCCTGCTGCGTGGTCTGCGGCTGGTGCGCCGGGAGTATCCGACCGATATCGGCCCGGTGGACCTGCTGTGCCGCGACGCTGAGGGTCGGGCGGTGGCGGTCGAGATCAAGCGCCGGGGGGAGATCGATGGAGTCGAGCAGCTCGCCCGTTATGTCGAGCGTCTCGATCTGGACGGGCGGTTGCGCCCGGTGCGAGGTGTGTTGGTGGCCCAGCAGATCAAGCCCCAGGCGCAGGTCCTTGCCGCCGCCCGGGGGATCCTGTGCGTCGAGGTCGACTATGACGACCTGCGGGCCGCCGGCACGAAGCGGCTCACCCTCTTCTAGCGCTCTCTGCTAGGCGACGGGGCGTCGGTCCGGGCGTCGGTGCGGGTGGCTGAACGTCTTCCTTTACTGTTGCAGAACGTGCCCTTTCTGAGGGAAGTTCCCCTTTGCTGTTGCAATTCGTGCCCTACTAGAGGGGCTGGTGCAACAGAGACGGGGTGCCCGGGGCGGGCACGGTGGCGGATGAAAGAGGCGGTCACCTCTGGCCCGCCGCCTAACACTCACCCACTCTTTCCTTACAGAACGCGGGGCCGGGTTAGCCGTCGACCGCGGGCCAGGAGTCGGGAGGCGCCCGGCCGCCGCCTCATCCACCACCACTGCCGAAGTCCGCTGCCTCGGACCAGCTGCCGAGCGAACCCGGGGTGACCAGCGTCGGGCCGGTCTGGGCCGGGCTGCTAGCGAGTTGGCGCTCGGACACGATCCGCACCGCGTGAACCACCGGGTCCACGACCGCACCCGGCAGCGGGGCCCCGTCGCGAAGGGCGTCCTCGACCTTCCGCTCCGGGCACGTGCACTGGACCGGCCAGGGCGGTTTCGCTGCTCCGGGCGGCCGCCGGTGGAGCCGGCTGCCAGAAGTTGGCCAGAGCCCGGGCCCGTTCGGCCCGGACCCGGGGGTGGCGAGGCGACCGGTTGAACACCGGCACGATCCGACCCGGCGAGACTCCGATGGCGATCAACGACCGCACCACCGCCGCCAACGAGTACACGCCCTTCATCCCGGGCGCGCCGACGACCACCACCACGCTCGAATGCAGCGCCGCGCTGCGGGCCAGGTGGTTGCGTTCCTCCACCTCGACCGACCCGCCCTCTGCCTCCCCCTCGAAGTCACCCGTCACGTCGGCCACCACCACCTGGAACGACCGCCGCAGCCCGTCGATGCTGGCGTCGATGGCACGCGGCCGCAGGGCGCTCCACGCCTCCGGCCGGCGCAGACCGAGCAGCAGCCGGTAGCCGCGCCGCGGCACGTCGAAGGTGGTGCGCCACACCTCGTCGATCTCGGGCCGCCCGAGCCGGTGGGCCTCCACCAGCTCCTGGGTGCCCGGGCCGAGGTCCATGGGCGTCGTGCAGCATGGCCTGGTCGGCCCGCCGGGCCAGGTCGGCGAGCGAGACACGCCGGCCGTTGCGCACGTCGGCGGCCAAGCCCCTGGGCCAGGGCGATGGCCACCGTGGATGCACCGGTGCCGCCCGGTCCGCACACCGTGATGAGCTGGCCGAGCCAAAGGGAGGGCGTGGCCTCGCCGAGCGCGGCCGGCAGCTGGTCGCCGCGGCCGATCGGCTGGCAGTGTGCGGTCAGGACGTCGAGCAGGTCGTCCCGGCCGAAGTCGCCGCGGCAGCTCCGCGACGATCCCCAGATCGGCAGCCGACGAAGGCTGGAGATCGGGGCCGCGCACGGCGATCACCGGGGTGAGGGCCGCTCGGGCGGCGTCCACGACATCGCGGTCGAACGAGGGCGAGGCGGCGTCGACCACGAGCGGCGGAATGGCGCCGGCCCGATGCCAGCCGGGCCCGAACCTCGTCGGCCGACACGCACTTGATGAACTCGGCCGCGATGGTGGCCGAGGTCGCCCACTGCGCCAGCGCCGCGAACCATGGAGCGCGGGCCGGAGCCAGCCCCAGCAGCACGTAGCGTTCCCCGCTCATGGCACCGGCTCACGTGCCGGCGGTGACTAGCCGCCGGATCCGGGGCCGGGACCGCGCCGTCCGACGGCTCGGCGGCGACGAGCGCGACCGTCCCCGCAGTGGGCTGCTGCGACGACGGCTTCGACCTCGCTCAGAGTGGTCACCCCGATGGTCACTTGTCCCGAGCCGCCGGACGCGACCAGCTGGAGGTGGAGGACGAGACCGCCATGAGCGTGGCCCCGCGGACGATCACCGTGACGGCGGTGCTGCTGCCGGTGCCCTGCGTCGTGAGCACGTCGACGAGCTGCCCAGCCGTCAGGCCGGCCAACGACACCGGATCGACGGCCAGGCTGACCGGACGCACGCCGGCTCCCGGCTGGTCGGGACCAGCATCGAAGCTTGGATCAGCTCGCCCGCTTGCAGCCCCACCGCCAGCGAGCGGCCTTCGACGTCAGCTTCCTGCCGGTAGGCGACCGCGCCGCGGTTGCCGACGACAGACGCATGGTCGACGACGATGAGGTCACCGGGGCCGAGGACTGCACCCGGATTGAGGGTCCGGGCCGCCACCACCCAGTGCTGGCCCGGATGTGAGGCTCCTGCCAGGGCGGCGGCGAAGACGATCGACCGCCGCCACCGCCGACCAAAAAGCCACCCACCACGGCCCGGCCGCGCCGGCAGGGCCCGGCGTCGGCCGACACCGACGGAGCGCGTCCCCGCTGGCGGGGCCGGCACCGGGATCAGGCCGGCTCCACCGCGGTCTGACCCCTCGGTGGCGACGGCCGTCTGTCTCCGTTCCCCAGGCTGGACGCCACGCCACACATGAAATCTATCGAGAACCCACCTGTGTGTCTATGGGGTCGCTATGATGGGTCCATGAGCGAGGCGATCCAATGGATGGGCACGCGAGAGGCCTGTGAGCGGCTCGGGGTGACCCTGCGGACGCTCTACCGGTTTATCGACGAGGGCCAGCTGCCGGCGTACAAGATGGGCCGGGTGATCCGGGTCCAGGCCAGTGACATCGAGGACTTCATCAGCCGCATGCGCATCGAGCCGGGCAGCCTGGAGCACCTCTACCCCGAGCCGAAACCCAGAGAGTCCCGAGACGCCCAGGACCTCCCCGAGGAGGTGTCCGGCGGGTAGCCGCCGGGACGCCCAGAGACCGTCATTCAGATACTCCCGGGACCGGCGGCTCCGGCGGCTCCGGCCGCTCCGGCCGGGGTGGAGCACCCGCCGGCATAGTGTTGGCGCGACCGGGCCGACCTGACCGCGGCCGTGATCGGAGGGCGGAGCAACGATGGCGCCCCCGGGGGGCAGTCCCGGTTTTGTCGCGGGCGCCTTCAGCGCAACTCGCACACGGCCAAGGCAGACGCGGGAACGTAGATCAGCCGGCGGGAGGGCGGAGGCGTCCGCAGCGTCAACACGTCATCGCCGGCTGCCACCAGCTCGCCGGCAGTCTCGACCCCGGTGGTCGAGATCAGGCTGACCGGGGAATGCTCCTCGGCCAGCATGGCGAGGGCGGTCATCAAGGGGAGGTCGATGGCAGGGCCCCGGTCGCCGGCGGCGCTGTCCCGCGCCTGCCTCACTGTCCGGCCTCAACTCCGAGATGGCGGATGTCGCCACCAGGGCGGTCCGGCCGGGATCGGCCTGGAGGACGCAGAAATCCCGGCCGACCCCCACCAGACGTCCCGATCGTCGCTGGCCCCCGACCATCGCGGTCACCGAGCGTCTCCCGCTCGGCCAGATCAACGAGAACCCCGAGCCAGGTGGCCGAGGCAGCCGCCTGCTCCCGGAGCGATCGCTCCCGGGCCCGAGTCCCGGCGGCGACCACAGCCCGCTGCTCCGCGGCCCATCGGGCGAACGCCGCCACCAGGGCGTCCCCTTCGCGACCCTGGTCGCCCTCACGACCGCTTCGCCCACCCTGCACAGAGCGCACGGTAGCGGCGCCGCCATCGCCGCCCAAGTGAGCCAGGGTTGCCACCAGGGCGGTCACCCGCTCGACAACAACGGCCTGAGTGGCCTCCTGCCTCGGCGGCCTCACCCGGCCTCACCCGGCCTCACCGGCCTCATGCGGCCCCATGCGGCCTCACCGGCCCCATGCGGCCCCATGCGGCCCCATGCGGCCCCATGCGGCCTCACCGGCCTCACCGGCCTCACCGGCCTCACCGGCCTCACCGGCCTCACCGGCCTCACCGGCCTCACACGGCCTCACCGACCCCCCATGCCAGTCCGGCCCGGAGCGCCAAGGTAGCGTCGTGGTGATGGCTGACTGCCTGTTCTGCAAGATCGTCGCCGGAGAGATTCCGTCCAGGCCGGCGCTCTCGACGCCGCGAACGTACGCCTTTTACGACATCAACCCGGCGGCCCCGGTGCACGTGCTGGTCGTGCCCCGCCTGCACATCACCAGCGCAGCCGAGATCGAACCGGAGCACGGGGACATCCTGGCCGAGATGTTTACGTCCGCTCAGCAGATCGCCGCTGCCGAAGGAATCGCCGACGATGGGTATCGCCTGGTGTTCAACGTCGGCAAGCACGCCCTCAACAGCGTTCCGCACTTGCACCTGCACGTCGTGGGAGGTCACCAGATGGGCTGGCCACCGGGTTGAGGCCTCTCGCGGTCCCTTTCCTACTTCAGTGCCCCTCCAAGCGGTAGCCTGAGGGCGAGTACCCCGTGTCCACGACCGTCACCGTCACCGTCCCCAACCATCTGATGCCCCGACTCGTCGGCCCGCTGAACGAGAACCTGCGGCTCGTGGAGGACGCGTTCGAAGGCACGTCTATCCACGCCAGGGGCAACGAGTTCACCATCGATGGTGACGACGCCGCCCTGGCGGCCCGGCTGGTGGACGAGCTGCGACTGCTGCTGGAGCAGGGCCAACTGCTCGATCCCCAGGTGGTGCACCGCACCATCGACATGGTCCGGGCCGACGAGCGCCCCTCCGAGGTGCTGACCGCCGAGGTGCTGCGGTCGGCTCGGGGACGTTCGGTGCGTCCCAAGACCAGCGGTCAGAAGCGCTACGCGGACGCCATCCGCGACAGCATCGTGACCTTTGGCGTGGGCCCGGCGGGCACGGGCAAGAGCTATTTGGCTGTGGCCCTGGCCGTGCAGGCCCTCCAGGCCAAGCAGGTCGATCGGATCATCTTGACCCGGCCGGCGGTCGAGGCCGGTGAGCGCCTTGGTTTCCTGCCCGGCGACCTGATGGCGAAGATTGATCCGTATCTGCGCCCGCTCTACGACGCCTTGTACGACATGCTCGGCACCGATGGGGGTCGCCGGCTGCTCGACGCCGGAACCGTAGAAGTGGCCCCGCTCGCCTACATGCGAGGCCGAACCCTCAACAACAGTTTCATCATTCTCGACGAGGCCCAGAACACCACGCCCGAGCAGATGAAGATGTTCCTGACCCGGATCGGATTCGGGTCCAAAGTGGTGGTGACTGGCGACGACACCCAGATCGACCTGCCCGGCGGGCGGTCCGGGCTGGTCGGGCTCGAGCAGGTACTCAGCGGTATCGACGGACTGTCCTGGGTGCGACTGAGCCGGCGAGACGTCGTCCGTCACCGCATCGTGGCGGACATCGTGAGCGCCTACGAGGCGGCCGACGCCGGCAACCACCATGGCAGCTCGCAGTCACGCCGTGCCCCGCAGTGATGCGCCCAACCTCACCCACCCGGCCGCCCCGAGCCACGCGGGCCGATCCGGCCGCCCCGGCTCGGGACAGTCCTGAAACCCGAGACCGGGGGGAACGGTGGGCGCGGTGGTTTTTGGGGCTGACGAACAGTCCGCCCAACCTGTCGACACCCTCCGCTGGGTCAAGCTGGCCGAAGCGGTTTTGGCCGCCGAGGGCGTTCGGGGCGAGACCGAGGTGTCGCTCCTGTTCGTCGACGAAACCGCCATTGCCGATCTCAACTCCCGGTTCCTTGGCAAGGACGGCCCGACTGATGTGCTGGCTTTTCCCATCGATGAGGAACCGTCCGACAGCGGCCGATCGCCCGATTCGGGGGGCACGGGGCCGGGTTTCAGCGGCGAGGCGGAGGAGGCCCCCACTCTGCTCGGTGATGTGGTGATCTGTCCCGCCGTGGCGTACCGGAACGCGCCCGAGCACGCCGGCAGCTATGAGGATGAGGTGGCCCTGCTCGTCGTGCACGGCCTTTTGCATCTCCTGGGTCTGGACCATGACGAGCCCGATGAGGCCGAAGCTATGGAAGCCAAGGAGCGGGACCTGCTGGCTCGCTACTACCAGGCCGGTCAGGGCGGCGGCAGCACCCCGGCAGGGGGGACGACTCGGGCCGACGCCGACGGCAGCGCTCCGGCAGGGGGGGCCGCTCGAGCCGACGGGACCACCCCGGCCGACGGGAGCCCGTCGCCATGATGGTTGCCGCGTCCTCGTCATCCCACCATTTCGGACCAGAGGAGGCGATCCTCCTGGTCGTGGTGGTGGTGCTGATCGCGGCCACAGGCGTACTCGCCCTCTCGGAGACCGCCCTGACCCGAACCTCCAAGGCCAAGGCCCAGGCCCTGGTCGAGGCGCGGCGTCGGGGCGCTCCGACGCTCCTGCGCCTGGTTGAGAACATCGGCACGGTTCTGCCGATCGTCCTCTTCGCACTCGAGCTGTGCACGCTGGTGGCCGCCACCCTCGTCGGGGTCGTCACTGCCCACGCCTTCGGCGCCTGGGGTGTGGTGATCGCCACGGCGTTCGAAGTGGTGGTCATTTTCGTGGTGGCCGAGCTGGCCCCCAAGACCTGGGCGATCCAGCACACCGAGCGCGCCGCCCTGGGGTCGGGCCAGATCGTTCGGCTGCTGGTCGCGTTCAAACCGCTGGGATGGATCACCCGGGCCCTGATTGCGATTTCCAACGCCATCCTGCCCGGCAAGGGCATCAAGGCGGGTCCCTACACATCCGACGAAATGTTGCGGGCCATTGCCGACGAGGCGGTGGCAGAGGATGTGATCGAACAGGAGGAACGCACCCTCATCCACTCCATCATTGATTTCGGCGACACGGTCGTGCGCGACGTGATGATCCCGAGACCCGACATGGTGGCGGTCGAGTCGCACGCCCGCATCATCGACGTGATCGACATCATCATTCCGGCTGGATTCAGCCGCATCCCCGTCTATGGACAGGGGATCGACGATATCGTCGGGATCGTTTACGCCAAGGACCTCATGCGAGCTGAACGAGAGGGCCGGCAGGAAGATCCGGTGTCGACGATCATGCGCGGCGCGCAGTTCACGCCGGAAAGCAAGAAGGTTTCCGAGTTGATGCGCGAGATGCAGGCGGGCAAATATCACATGGCGATGGTTGTCGACGAGTTCGGCGGGACGGCCGGCCTGGTCACCCTGGAGGATTTAATCGAGGAGCTGGTCGGGGAAATCACTGACGAGTACGACGTGGAGGAGGCGCCCCCCGAGCGGCTTGACGACGGCACCGTGGTGGTCAATGCCCGGATGCCGGTCGACGAGGTCAACGAACTGCTCGAGGCCAGCGAGCTTCCCGAGGGCGACGAGTGGGACACGGTGGGCGGCCTGCTGTACAGCCTGCTCGGGCACGTACCGGTCGAAGGCGAAGCCGCCTTTGTGGATGGCCACCGGCTGGTTGCGGAACGGGTCCAGGGGCGGCGCATCGGCCGGGTTCGCATCTCACCGATGCAGCCGGCGTCACCCGCGGCGGGCGGAGACGGGGAATCGTGAGGTCAGGCTTCGCCACCCTGGTTGGTCGGCCCAACGTCGGCAAGTCCACGCTGCTCAACCGCATGCTCGGGCAGAAGGTGTCGATCACCTCGCCGGTGGCCCAGACCACTCGCACGCCGGTGCGCGGCGTCCTGACCCGACCCGACGCCCAGGTGGTCTTTGTCGACACTCCCGGCGTCCACAAGTCGCGGACGCTGCTCGGCGAACGGCTCAACGACAGGGCCGCGGTGGCGCTCGGCGGTGTCGATCTGATCCTGCTTGTCCTGGAGGCCACCGCACCGCTGGGAAAAGGTGACCGATTTGTCGCCGGCCTCTTTTCCGGACCGTCCATCTGCGTGGTCAACAAGGTTGACGCCGCATCGAGGTTGCAAGTCCTCCACCAGCTCGAGGCGGCGGCGGCCGACGACGGGGTGGGCTGTGACGAGTACTTCCCGGTATCGGGACTACACGGGGGAGGGAATTGAGCCGCTCATCGACGCCGTGGTGGCCTGTTTGCCGGAGGGGCCGATGCTCTATCCCGAGGGCACGGTGACCGACACGCCAGAAGCGCAATGGGTGGCGGAGTTGGTCCGCGAGCAACTGCTTGCCGTGACCCACGACGAGGTGCCGCATTCGATCGCCTGCCGGGTCACCGAATGGGACTGGCCCCGAATCCGCTGCGAAATCCTTGTCGAGCGGGAGTCTCAAAAGGGGATCGTGATCGGTCGGGGCGGTGCCGTGCTGCGGGAGGTCGGGATTCGGGCTCGGGCCCAACTGCCTCCCGGCGCCTATCTGGAGTTGTTCGTCAAGGTGGACCGGGACTGGCAGCGCCGGCCCCAGGCCCTGCAACGGCTGGGCTACTGAGCCCACCTGATCCTTTTTGGCGTCTGATCCCTACTGATCCACCGCCACCCGCCCGGCCGACCCTCGCAGCGGAGCCAGGAAGGCTTCCACGTCCGCCCGCCACCGGGTTCGGCGCATCGGGGGCAGGGCGTGGATCAGTTCCCAGCGGTAGCGGGCGGTGCCGAGCCGGGAGTCGAGCACCGCAACCACCCCCCGGTCCGTCCGGGAGCGGATCAACCGCCCCGTCCCTGCGCCAGCAGGGTGGCCGCCCGCGGCAGGTCGATGAGGGCTGAAGGCGTTCGGGCCCAGATTGGCCCGGCGGGCCTGCAGCAACGGTCGTCCGGGTCGCGGAAACGGCAACCGGTCGATTGCCACCAACGACAGCGTCGGCCCCCTGACGTCCACTCCTTGCCAGAAGCCCATGGTGGCGAACAGGCAGGAGTGCTCGTCGGCGCTGAACTTCGCCAGCAGCGCCGGCTTGGGGAGGTCCGCTGGGTCAGCACCGGCCACCGGATGCGCGGGCGCATGGCATCGGCAGCAGCCGTCATGGCCCGCCAGCTGGTGAACAACGCCAGCGTTCTTCCCTCCGCCGCCTCGATAAGTGCGGCCAGCTCGTCGTGCATGGCTGGCTTCGTACCCCGGCCGGCGGGGCTCGGGGAGTTGCACCGGGCAGTAGAGGAGAGCCTGTTCGTCGTAGGCGTAGGGGCTGCCGACGTCGAGCGTGTCGTAGGTTCCCGGCGCCAGGCCCAGTCGGTCGCCGAGTCGAGGCGGGATGGTGGCGCTGGTCATCACGGCCGTGGGCGCCTCTTCGCGCCCCCAGAGCCGGGCGTGCAGTTCGGCGCCGACGTCGAGGGGTGCCACCCGTAACAGAGGGGCGTGATCGAGCCCCTCCACCCAGGCCACCTGTTTCTCCGGCAGATCGAGAACCTGGTCGAGATCGCCCAGCAGGTGGGTGGCAGCTTGCTGGGCCCGCAGGTGACGGGCGCGCAGCCCGGCCTCGGCGCCGGTCGCGGCGGCGGGCGCCATGGTGGCCTGCCCGGCCTGGCCATCGCTCTCCCGGGCCCGGATGGCGCGACGGATACCCGCCTGGAGTTGTTGCACCCGTTCGCGCCCGACGGTCAAGCGCTCCCTGGTGGGGTCGTCGAGGGGACGAGGGAGGAGGTTGCCGCGGTGCGGGCGGAGGATGTCGTTGATGCAAGGTCCCAGCTTCCTCGACGGCGGTGGCGGGGGAATGGTCCTCCAGGAGCGGCCGGGCCGTACGAGCCAGAGCGTGGAATCGACCCGCCGCTGATCTCGAAGCCGAAGGCCGTCGAGGCGATGTCCTCCAGCTCGTGGACTTCATCGAAGACGACCACGTCGTGTGGCGGCAGTAGCTCTCCGCCCGCGGCCAGCGCGGCCGCATAGAGGTGGGTATTGACGACGACCACGTCAGCCCGGGCGGCCCGGTCCCGGGCCGCCTCTGCGAAGCAAATCGCACCCGACGGGCAGCGACTCGCTCCCGGGCACTCCCGCGCTCCCACGCTCAGCTGAGCCCAGGCCGTCGGGCTCGGCTCGAAGGCCAGATCGGCCCGATCGCCGGTCGCGGCCTGACCAGCCCACTCCACCAGCCGGCGGATCTCCCGGCCCAGCGGCCCCAGCGCCGGGGCCGGGCCCGAAGGCCCCGGGAGTCCGGGCGTCTCCGTGGCCGCGGCCCCTGTTGCCGCTGTTGCCCCTGTTACCGCTGTTGCCGTTGTTGCCGCGTCGAATCCGAGCTGTTGGTCACCGCTGGCCACCTCGGCCACCCGCTGTTGACAGATGTAGTTCGACCGGCCTTTGAGGACTGCGAACTCGAAGGGCACGCCCAGGGCCTGAGCCAGGTGGGGAAGATCCCGGGATGCCAGTTGATCCTGGAGGGCCTTGGTGGCGGTGGACACCACTACCCGGGTCCCGAGAACGAGCGCCGGAACCAGGTAGGCCAGGCTCTTCCCAGTACCCGTACCGGCCTGTATCACCAGGTGGCGGCGATCGCTGATGGCCTGTGCCACCGACTCTGCCATCGAGGCCTGAGCCGGGCGATCCTCCTGCTGTGGCAGCCCCGCGGTGGCGGCCTCCAAGGCGGCACGGATGGCGGCATCGGGCACAGGTGCAGGCTACGGTGTCGCCGCGGCCACGGGGTGGTTCGGCGTTTCGCGTCGCTCGCGTCCAGGCGTCGGTGCCGTTTGGGCTGTCCGCGCCGGCCTCCGCGGCCTCGACAACCCGCCCCCCGGCGGCCGCGGTCCGCGGGGGTCCGGGGTTGGCAGGCGGTAGCTTGCACATGTGGAGCTTGACGGCCTCGACCCGAATCGCATTCCGCGCCACGTGGCGTGCGTGATGGACGGGAACGGCCGGTGGGCCACCAAACAGGGCCTGCCCCGGACTGAGGGGCACCGGGCCGGCGAGGACGCCCTGTTTGATGCCGTCTGCGGGGCGCTGGACCTCGGGCTTTCCTACTTCACGGTGTATGCCTTTTCCACCGAAAACTGGCGCCGTCCGCATGAAGAAGTCCGATTCCTGCTCAACGTCATCGCCGACAACCTGCTTACCCGCAGGCGTGACGAGCTGCACCGGATGGGGGTAAAGATCCGTTTTATCGGGCGCCGGGATTGGCGAGTACCGCGATGGATCGTCAAAAAGCATGGACGAGGCCACCGAGTTGACTCGCCACAACCAGGCTTTGACATTGATCGTCGCCTTCAACTACGGCGGCCGGGCCGAGCTCGTCGACGCCATGAAAGCGGTGGCCGCCTCCGGGGTGTCGCCGAGGAAGATCGACGAGCGAACCATCCATCGTCACCTTTATGCCCCTGACGTGCCTGACCCCGACCTGGTGATCCGGACGTCAGGCGAGTTCCGCATTTCCAACTTCCTGCTGTGGGAGCTGGCCTATAGCGAATTGATCTTCACTGATGTCCTTTGGCCGGATTTCCGCCGTGAGCATCTGTACGAAGCGGTTCGGGAATTTCAAGCCAGGGACCGGCGCTACGGGACTACCGGGCGTCACGAAGACGGCGTTCCGAGCTAGGGCCGTGCCGTGAGCCTTTATCGAGACGAAGGCATCGTGTTGCGCACCCACAAGCTGGGTGAAGCGGATCGGATCGTGGTGCTGTTCACGGCGGGACGGGGCAAGGTGCGGGCCGTGGCCAAAGGCGTTCGTAAGACCAAAAGTCGGTTCGGGGGCCGGCTGGAACCGCCCAATCGGGTCAGCCTCTTGCTCTATCAAGGGCGCGAGCTCGACATCATCACCCAGGCCGAGACGATCGAGTATCACCCCGGCCCTCCGGGATGACCTGGACCGGTTGACCGACGCCGTCGGCGTGGTCGAGGCCGTCGACCAGGTCGGCCAGGAGGGTGAACCCAATGCCGCGCTGTACCGGATGCTGGCCGGCGCCCTCCGGACGCTGGCGCAGGACAGGCCCCGTCCGGTGCTACTGGTGGCCGCTTTCTACTGGAAGCTTCTGGCCCTGGAAGGGGTGGCACCGGTGCTCGACCGCTGCGTCCAGTGCGACACCGCCGGGGCCGAGGAGCTGGTGAGCTTCGACCCGGTCGAGGGCGGGGGCTTGTGCCGCCAGCACCGGCGGGGCCCGGCGCTCCAGCCCGGCGCCCTCGAGCTGATTCGCCGCATCCTTGGGGGCGAGCTGGCGGCCGTACTGCACGAGCCGGCCAGCCCGGCAAGCTCGGCCGCCAGCACGCTCGCCACTACCGCCCTCGAGGCGCACCTGGAGCGCCGGCTGCGGACGGTGCACCTCATGGGCCAGGGGTAAGCGCGGGGCCGGCCGGGCTGGCGCTGGTCACTGGTGGCTGGCAGGCGAGGCGCCGGCGAGCCAGGCCCGGGGTGCTTTGAGGGACAGGTGAGTGCCCTCCGGGCCGGCCGTGCGTCCTGCGGGTCGGGTGTCCCGAGGGGGGGCGAGGGCCTCCAACGTCCAGGATGGGCGGGTTGGGGAGGGGGCGGACTGGCGGGGCGGGCTGGGGTGCGGGCCTGGCGGGGGGTCCGGCGGACCGGCTGCGGGGACTGCGCCTGGCTGCGGCCGGGGACTGCGCCTGGCTGCGGCCGGGGACTGCGCCTGGCTGCGGCCGGGACTGCGCCCGGCCGCGGGGACGGAGCCGGCCGGGGGGCCAGGCCGCAGCCGGCCGTTGGCTCATGCCGCGAGCCGGCGGCCCGACCCTGGCCACCACTCCGCATCACCCTCAGGCCCGGGCCGGCCGCCGAGAGTTGACCCGCTCGCAGGGGCCAGAATCCCGGAAGCCCATCCCACCGGGGCGAGTAGCCTCGGGTGCCATGGCGCCGAGCATGGACGACATCGTGAGGCTGTGCAAGCAGCGCGGCTTCGTGTTCCCCTCGGCCGAGATCTACGGCGGGTTCCGCTCCACCTACGACTACGGACCACTCGGCGTGCTCATGCTCCGCAACGTCAAAGACGCCTGGTGGCGGTCAATGGTCCAGTTGCGCCACGAGGTTGTCGGTCTCGACGCGGCCATCCTGTCCAGCCCCAAGATCTGGGAGGCCTCCGGCCACCTCGCCAACTTCACCGACCCGCTCGTGGACTGCCGCAATTGCAAGGAGCGGTGGCGGGCGGATCATCTGGAGGCGGATCCGGCCGACGGGCTCATCCATTGCCCCAACTGCTACAGCACCGACCTGACGGAGGCCCGCGCCTTCAACCTGATGTTCAAGACCTACGTCGGCCCGGTCGAGGACGACAACAACGTCGCCTACCTACGGCCCGAGACCGCCCAGGGTCACTTCGTCAACTTCCTCAACGTTCTCCAGACATCGCGAAAACGGCCGCCGTTTGGGATCGCCCAGATCGGTAAGTCGTTCCGCAACGAGATCACGCCCGGGAACTTCGTTTTCCGGACCCGGGAGTTCGAGCAGATGGAGCTGGAGTATTTCGTGCCTCCTCCGGACGCCCCCGAGTGGTTCGACTACTGGTGCCGGGAGCGGCTCGATTGGTATGTCGACCTGGGTATCCCCCGCGAGATGCTCCGGTTGCGCCCCCACACCTCTGAGGAGCTATCCCATTACTCGGCGGGCACTGCGGACGTGGAATTCCTCTTTCCCTGGGGGTGGGGCGAGCTCGAGGGGATCGCCAACCGGACGGACTTCGACCTGCAGGCCCACGCCGAAGCCAGTGGAGTGAAGCTGGAGTATTTCGACCAGGCCACAGGAGAGCGCTACGTCCCGTATGTCATCGAGCCCGCCGCCGGTGCCACCCGAACGATGATGGCGTTCCTGCTGGCGGCCTATGACGAGGACGAAATCGACGGCGAATCCCGAACCGTGCTGCGTTTGCACTCCCGCTTGTCGCCTTACCAGGTGGCGGTGCTCCCGTTGTCCCGCAAGGACACTCTGGTTCCCGTGGCCCGGGAGGTCCTCGATTTGCTGCAGCCGATCACCATGTGCGACTACGACGAGACCCAGTCGATTGGCCGTCGTTACCGTCGCCAGGACGAGATCGGCACTCCCCTGGCCGTGACGATCGACTTTGACTCGCTTGAGGACCGGGCCGTCACGATCCGGGACCGGGACACAACCAAGCAGGTGCGGGTGCCGATCGCCGCCCTGGTGGAAGAGATCCAGGGCCGCCTGGCCTGCTGATCGCCGCCCCATTTCTCGCCGCGTATGGGCGGGGCAACGGGCGCGGATCGTGTCCCGCTCAGCAGGCTCTAGGCTCACAGGGGTACGCCCCAACTTTCGAACGAGGACCGGACCATGCCGTACACCTATGCCTTCGACCACAAGCACCGCAAGCCGCCCATGGCGCTCAAGGACCTGCTCGGCGGCAAGGGAGCGAATCTGGCCGAGATGACGTCGGTCCTCGGCCTTCCGGTCCCGCCCGGTTTCACCATCAGCACGGACGCCTGCCGGGCCTACATGGCCGGAGGTTGGCCGGAGGGGCTCTCTGACGAGGTCACTCGCCACGTGCGCCGGTTGGAGAAGGCGATGGGAAAAAAACTGGGCGATTCGTCGGACCCGCTCCTCGTGAGCGTGCGCTCCGGCGCCAAGTTCTCCATGCCCGGGATGATGGACACCGTGCTCAACCTGGGCCTCAACGACGCGTCGGTAAAGGGCCTGGCCGCCCAGACCAGCGACGATCGCTTCGCGTACGACTCCTACCGTCGCTTCATCTCCATGTACGGGCGCATCGTGCTGGGGATCGAGGCGGCCCGTTTTGACGATCCTTTCGAGCAGGCCAAAGAAGCGGTCGGCGTCGAGAGCGACGCAGCGGTCCCGGCAGACGCTTTGCGCGACCTGTGTGAGACCTACAAGCGGATCGTGGAAGACGCCACGGGCCATCCCTTTCCCCAGGAGCCCAATGATCAGTTGCGGGGCGCCATCGAGGCCGTCTTCGAGTCATGGAATGGCGCCCGCGCCGTCGCCTACCGGGTCCGGGAGCGCATCCCCCACGACCTCGGTACCGCCGTCAATGTCCAGACCATGGTGTTTGGCAACCGGGATGACAACTCCGGCACCGGGGTCGGATTCACCCGGGACCCGGCCAGCGGAGCCCAGGGCGAGTACGGCGACTTCCTGGTCAACGCCCAGGGTGAGGACGTGGTGGCCGGCATCCGCAACACCCTCCCGCTGTCGGCCCTGCGCGACCGATTCCCGGTGAACTTCAAGGAGCTCATGGGAGTGTTCGGCAAGCTGGAGGCGCACTACCAGGACATGTGTGACACGGAGTTCACCATCGAGCAGGGCAAGCTCTGGATGCTGCAAACCCGGGTCGGAAAGCGAACCGGCCGGGCCGCCCTGAGGATGGCGGTCGATATGACGAAGCAGCGGGGCTGGAAGATCACCCGGGAAGAGGCTCTGCTTCGTGTCACCGCAGATCATCTCGACCAGGTGCTGCATCCGCAGCTCAAAGGCACCAACCTGACCGTGATCGCCACCGGCCTGGCCGCCTCGCCCGGCGCCGCGGTCGGCGCCGCTGTCTTCGACGCCAGCCGGGCGGAGGCCGCCGCGGCGCAGGGGGAGCGGGTCATCCTGGTTCGCGCGAGACGTCACCCGACGATGTGCACGGCATGATCGCCGCCCAGGGGATCCTGACCGCCCGGGGCGGGCTGGTGAGCCACGCGGCCGTCGTCGCCCGGGGCTGGGGAAAGCCCGCCGTGGTGGGGGCCGAATCGGTCCGGATCTCGGGCGCCAGCTTCATCGCCGGCGACGTGACCGTGCGAGAAGGCGACATGATCTCGATTGATGGCAGCACCGGGCGGGTTGTGCTCGGCGAGGCGGAGCTTGGGGCCGCCGATGCCCCGCCCGAGTTCGACGTCATCCTGGGCTGGGCCGACAAGGTCCGCAAAGGTCATCTGGCCGTACGCACCAACGCTGATACCGGACCTGACGCCGCCAACGCCCGTCGCTTCGGTGCCGAGGGGATCGGGCTGTGCCGGACCGAGCACATGTTTTTGGCCGATGACCGCCTGCCCATCGTTCGCCGCATGATCCTGGCCACCAGCGGGCAGGAGGAAGCGGCGGCCCTGGAAGAGTTGCGAATCGCCCAGAAGCAGGACTTCGTGGCGATTCTGGAGGCCATGGACAACCTCCCGGTCACGGTCCGGCTGCTGGATCCGCCCCTGCACGAGTTCCTGCCGTCGGTCGAGGAGCTGCGCATCAAGCGAGGCGACCGAGGGGCTGTCCGCGCCAGAGCAGCAACTGCTGAGCGCGGCCGAGGCCTGGCACGAGTTCAATCCCATGCTCGGCACCCGCGGCGTCCGTCTGGGCGTCATCAAACCCGGCCTCTACGGCATGCAGGTTCGGGCCCTCATGGAAGCGGCGGCCGAGCGGGTTGCGGCCGGCGGCAAGCCCAGGGTGGAGGTCATGATCCCCCTGACCGTGACCCGCCAGGAGCTGGCCCTGGCCCGGTCCTGGGTAGAGGATGCCATCACCGAGGAGACGCAGGGCTTGCGCCGGCGTCCGGACGTCATCATCGGCACCATGATCGAGACCCCGAGGGCCGCCGTGTGTGCCGATGACATCGCCGAAGAAGCCGATTTCTTTAGTTTCGGCACCAACGACCTGACCCAGATGACGTTCGGCTTCTCCCGTGATGACGTCGAAGGCCGCCTTATGAGCGCCTATCTGGAAGAGGGTTTGCTCAAGCGCAACCCGTTCGAGACCATCGATCAGAACGGCGTCGGCCAGCTCGTCACTGACGCCGTGACGAAGGGCCGATCGACCCGGCCCGACCTGAAGCTCGGCGTGTGCGGAGAGCACGGCGGCGACCCTGAGTCGATCGACTTCTTCTACCGAGTCGGGCTTGACTACGTCTCGTGCTCGCCGTTCCGGGTTCCGATCGCCCGGCTGGCATCGGCCCAGGCGGTCATCAACAACCGCTGATCAGAGCGGTGCCACCACGGGGCGAGGTTGGCGAATGCGCTCGGCGCTGGACCCGACCGGCCGGGCCTGCGGCGGGTCAGAATATCGGGCCGCGACCGATCCAGAGCCGCCGTAAGGTCGGGCTGTGGGGATAGTCGACGAGGACGTCGCCAGGGTCCGGGACGCCACCGACTTCGTGGCGGTGGCGTCCGAGCACCTGGCCCTGCGTCGGGTCGGGACCCGCTGGGTCGGCCTGTGCCCTTTCCACACCGAACGAACCCCGTCCTTCTCGCTCAACGCCGAACTGGGCTTCTACTACTGCTTCGGGTGTGGCGCCAAAGGCGACGTCATCACCTTCGTTCGCGAGATGGAGCATCTCGACTTCGTCGAAGCCGTCGAAAAGCTGGCCGCCCGGGCCGGCATCACGCTGCGTTACGACAACCAGGCGGTGGCGCACGACCATCAGCGTCGGGCCCGGGTCCACGAGACCCTGGAACACGCCGTCGCCTGGTACCACCAGCGGCTCCTGTCCGCTCCTGACGCCGCCCCGGCCCGGTCCTATCTGCGTCGCGAGCGCGGCTATGACGGGGCGCTGGTGCGCCGCTACCAGCTCGGGTGGGCTCCCGAGGGTTGGGACGAGTTGATCCGGTCGCTGGGGCTGTCGCGCAAGGCGCTGGTCGACGCCGGTCTGGCCACCGTCGACGAGTCCGGACGATACACCGATTTCTTCCGGGGGCGGCTTCTGTTCCCGATCTTCGAGGCGTTGGGCCGCCCGGTCGGAGCCGGCGGGCGGCTCCTGCCCGGCGGGCGAGGACCGAAGTACAAGAACACGCTCGGGGACGGCGGTGTATGACAAGAGCCGGGTGCTGTACGGCCTCAACTGGGCCAAGAAGAGCGTCGTCGAGGCCGGGCCGGGTCGTGGTATGCGAGGGCTACACCGACGTGATCGGGCTGCAGCAGGCGGGAATCGAGGAGGCGGTGGCTACCTGTGGCACCGCGCTCGCAGAGGGCCACGTCCGCCTGCTGACCAACTTTGCCCGTCGCATCGTGCTGGCCTACGACGCCGACGCCGCCGGGCAGTCCGCGGCCGAGCGCTACTACGACTGGGAGCGACGATTCGACGTGGATATCCGGGTGGCGGCCCTGCCGGCGGGCACCGACCCTGCCGATCTGGCCCAACAGGATGCCGGCGCGCTCACCACCGCCGTTCGCAGAGGCCCGACCCTACCTGGGCTTCCGGCTCGATCGTTTGTTCGGCCGGGCCGACGTCTCCACTCCGGAAAGCCGGGCCCGGGCCGCCGCGGACGCTATGGGATGGTGGCGGAGCACCCCAACGAACTGGTGCGCGACCAGTACCTCATGCAAGTCGCCGACCGCTGCCGGGTCGAGCCGGACCGGCTCCGCCAGCTATCAATGGCCCCGGCAACCCGGTCCGCCCGGTCCACCCGGGCCGACGCCGTTGGCCGCAACGGGCGGGGCCGCAACGGGCCCGGGCAGCCGGAGGGTGCCGATCGACCCGTCCCGGTGGCGGTGGGTGGCCCGGAACTGGAGGCGCTGCGTCTGGCCGTCCACCGCCCCGAGGCCGTCGCTGATCGGCTGGAGCTGGTGCTATTCGCCCATCCGCTGGCCCGGGCCTGTTTCGAAGTGCTCTCGGAGGCCACCACTTTGCACGACGCCATCGAAGCAGCTGATCCGCAAGCGGCTGACCTGCTCCAGCGATTGGTTGTGGAAGACACCGACGCCGATACCGACGATGTGATGGTCCGCTTCGTCGAGCGGGCCGGTCAGCGGGCGCGTGGCCAGCGTGCAGGCCGAAATGCGCCAGGCTGACCCCGGCGATCAAGTCGGGTTCGCGCCGACAGTGTCATGGCTGAAGCTCACCCTCGAAGCGTTGCGGACGGATGATGCCGATGGGCGGTCGGCCGCCTTGGAAGCCGAGGCACGATTGGTAGGCTGGCTGGTGGCCCGCGATCGAGGCGGAGCAGCAGACGGAGGCGACCTGATGAGTGAGGGGGGCTCGACACCGTTTACGCCGGCAGGTGCGTTGACGGTGGACTTCGTCGCCCTTCTTCTCCTGGGCCGGGAGCGCGGCTACCTCACGCCAGACGATCTCATCGGCGTCATGGAGTCGGTCGAGCTGACGCCGGCTCTCATCGCCGCCGCCATCGGACGGGTCGAGGCCGAGGGGATCGAGTGGCGTGATGACACGGACCTCGGCAGCGAGACCGAGCTCGACGAGGAGCTTCACCCCGGTGCCGGCGAGTTCGAGGAGGAGCCCGGCGACGAGATCGCCTATCGACCGACGATGACCTGGCCGACGCCCCCGGGCCCGTCGCCCTCGACGAACTCGGGAGCGACGCCCTCGACGAGGGCGACACCGCGGCAGCCCTGGCTCGCCTGGCGGGCGGGGGCACCATCCGCAGTCGGGCTCGTTGGCCGTCCCGGACTTCCGGGTCGATCTGGATCTGTCGACGGGGGGCAGTTCGGATCCGGTCCGGATGTACCTGAAGGAGATCGGGAAGGCCAAGTTGCTTACGGCCACCGAAGAGGTCGTGCTGGCCCGGTGCGTCACCCGGGGACTCGACGCCACCTCCCGGCTCATCGAGTGCGAGGAGGAATCCGCTCTGATGGTGGACCGCGACCGGATCAGCCGCGACGAGCGGCTCCGCCGGGATGGGTCTGGTCGCCAAGCGCATTCTGGTCGAGTCCAACCTGCGCCTGGTCGTCTCTATCGCGAAGCGCTACCGCAACCGGGGCATGGCTTTTCTGGATCTCATCCAGGAGGGCAACCTCGGGCTCATGCGGGCGGTCGACAAGTTCGACTACACCAAAGGTTTCAAGTTCTCGACCTACGCCACCTGGTGGATCCGCCAGGCCATCACCCGGGCGATCGCCGATCAGGCCCGCACCATCCGCATCCCGGTGCACATGGTCGACACCATCAACAAGGTGATGCGCGCCCAGCGCCAGTTGCTGCAGGACTTCGGCCGCGAACCGACCGTCGAAGAAGTCGCGGTGCGGGCGGAGATGAATCCGGTCCGGGTCCGCGACATTCTCAAGGTCAGCCAGGAGACGGTGTCGCTCGACCAGCCGATGGGCGAGGACGACTTCAGTCTCTCCGATCTGATCGAGGATGAGGCCGCCATCGCCCCGTCGGAGGCCGCGGCTCGGGCCATGCTCAACGAGGCGGTCAACCAGGCCCTCTCCGAGCTGTCGGACCGGGAGCGGCGGGTGGTCCGCCTGCGGTTCGGGCTGGACGACGGAGAGATGCGCACCCTGGAAGAAGTGGGCCGGGAGTTTGGCGTGACCCGGGAGCGCATCCGCCAGATCGAGTCCAAGACGCTGGCCAAGCTGCGCCATCCGATGCACAGCGGGCATCTGCGGGATTACCTGGAGGACGAGTGACGGCCCTCGGGCCACCGAGGAGGGCTCCGGGGGAGAGACTCGAACTCTCAACCTAATGGTTAACAGCCATCCGCTCTGCCGATTGAGCTACCCCGGATCGCGGCCCCCTGACCATAGCAAAGCAGCCGCCGGGAGCACGACGGGTCGCGCTTCCAGCGCTCACCCGGGTGCCAGCGGCCGGGCGAAGCTCAGTTCGTGGCCGTCGGGATCGCGGACATGGAAGTAACGCTCACCCCAGGGAGCATCGGCCGGTGCCGTTTGCACATCGAAGCCGGCTGTCCGGGCCAGCCGGTACATGGCGTCGACATCGGCGACCCAGAACACCACCCGTCCCCAGACCCGGCGCCGGTCCGGCCCGGGCCCGGATCGAGCTGGAGGTTGAGGTAGCCGGCACCGACCTGAAAGCTGGTGAAGGCCGCCGACCTGCCCCCGTACAGCAAACGGAAGCCCATCGCCTCGTAGAAGGCGACTGCCCTGGCCATGTCGGCAGGTCAGAAGGGTCACCGCACTGATGGTCTGGACTGGATCTGATGAGCCTGTCACCGTGTACAGCTTTGCAAAAAGATTGCTCTTCGATGGCTGACGAAGACTATGACCGCATAATCGGTCCTCGTTGTGTCTATTCTGGTAGCGGCTAGCTTCCCCGGATTCTAGGAGTTGACTGTGGCAGCGAAACTTGTCGTGACCGCGCGCGAAGGCGGCAGCCGTATTGCCCTGGTGGGCGCGAGCGGCAAAGAATTGCTCGCGTCTGTGGTGTTCACCGAACCTCGGGCCAAGGGTGCGACCCTGCGATCGCTCAAAGGCATGTTGGGTGATGACGTCGTGGTCGAAGATCACACGCTGGCGGCGCCACGCGGCCGGGCCGGCGCGCCCGGCGGCGACCAATGGGACGAGCGCCAAAGGCGCCGCCAAGCGGGCGCGCGAAGTCCTCGCCCCGCAAACGGTCAGAAGCCGGCGCGGGAAGTGCGCCGGCGGCCGAGCCCGCCAAGCGCACCCGCAAAGCCACCCGGGCGGCGGCCAAAGGCTGATCGGCCGATTGGCTGGCACGCGAACGCGTGCCAGCCATCGCCGGAAGCCCGGCGCGAGCGTGGCGGTTCCCCGCTGACAGGCTGACTGTGGTCGCGGTTGGGATCGACGGGTGCCGGACCGGTTGGATCGCCGTCGTGCTCGGCGGTTCCGGACCTCGAGGTATTTCATCTGCCGACGATCGAAGCTCTGGCCGAGGTGGTGGCCGCCCCGGCGGCGATTGGGATCGACATCCCGATTGGCCTTCCTGTTACCGGTCGACGCTCGGCTGACATTGAGGCCAGACTGTTCCTCGGGCCTCGCCGGCAGTCGGTGTTCTTCACTCCCGTGCGAGCCGCCGTGGAGGCGGCATCGCACCCGGCCGCCACCGCCCTCTCCTCTCAGTTGACCGGATCGGGGATAAGCCGGCAAGCGCACAATCTGGCCAAGAAGATCCTGGAGGTCGAGCGGTGGCTCCCGAGCGCCCCCTGTGCGGTATGGGAGGTCCATCCCGAGGTTTCGTTTGCCTTGATGATCGGCCGGCCGGCCCGAGCGCCGAAGAAGACGTGGGCGGGCATGATCGAGCGGCGGAGGGCGCTGGCGACAGCAGGTATCGATCTCGATGGGGCCCCCTACGAGGCGGGTAGCCATGCCGCCGCCGACGACGTGCTCGATGCCGGTGCGGTGGCGTGGAGCGCAGGGCGGCTGCTCGCCGGGACGGCGCGCTCGTTTCCCGACCCGCCCACTGCAGACGGGTCGGGCCGGGTCATTGCCATCTGGGGCTGAATAGCGGGGGTCAGTCCCGGCGTGACGGCTCGTTGCTGGCCGGGCCGGGCCCAGACTGTTCGCCGGGTGTACCTGGCCCGGGTTGCGCTCAGCTGGGTTGGGGCACGATGCGGATGTAGGGCTTGGGCTCCTGCCATCCGTCCGGGTAGATCTCCCTTGGCTTCGTCGTTGGACACAGACCCGGCGATGATCACATCGTTCCCCGGGGTCCAGTTGACCGGGGTGGCGACCCGATGCTTGGCCGTCAACTGCAGTGAATCGATGACCCGCAGCACCTCGTCGAAGTTGCGGCCGGTCGTCATGGGGTAGACGAGGATGAGCTTGATCTTCTTGTCCGGACCGATAACGAACACGTTGCGTACGGTGGCGTTGTCGGCCGCCGTGCGGCTGGTTGGGTCGCCTGACGCGCTCGCCGGCAACATCCCGTACAGCTTGGCCACCTTCAAGTCGTGGTCGCCGATGATCGGGTAGTTGGGCGCGGTGCCCTGGGTCTCCTCGATGTCACGGGCCCACTGTTCGTGATCTCCGGTTGAGTCGGCCGACAGCCCGATGACCTTCACCCCCCGTTTGTCGAATTCGGGCTTCACCTTCGCCATATAGCCGAGCTCGGTCGTGCAGATGGGAGTGAAGTCCTTGGGGTGGGAGAACAGAACGGCCCACGAGTCTCCGATCCAGTCGTGGAAGTGGATAGGACCCTCGGTCGTCTCGGCCTCGAAGTCCGGAGCAGTGTCACCAAGAGCCAGAGTCATGTTTCTCTCCTTCCCCTCCATCGCCAACGGGCGCTGGATTGCTGGGCGCGATCGACAACAGGCCCAAGATCGTGCCTCTCCCGGCCGCGGTTGCGCAAATAGCGTACCTCGCATTCTCCCGGTCCGGCCCCAGACGGGGCGCGCCATCATCAGCCGGGGGCGCGCCATCACCAGCCGGGGGCGAGCGCCCTCAGCCTCCCTGCCGTCGCCCCCGAGCGGGGTTATCAGTCTTCGCCGTCGGCCTCCGCTTCGGCTTCGAGCTCGGCTTCCAGCTCGAGCTCCAGCTCGGCTTCTGCCACCGCGATGGCGAAGCCCAGCGCCCTGGCGATATTGGCGCCCGCCGACACGATCCGGGTCGTACCGACGATGGGAGCGACGGCGACCAGGACACCCTGTACGTCCTCCAGCGTGATACCTACGTCACTGGCCGTGCCCGCGTTCATCAGATACGAGGCCGGTGGGGCGTCCACGGCCACCAGCGCCGCAATACGAGCGATCATGTGTTCGCGGCCCTCCAGGTTGCTGCGCTCGATAGAAGCGGCAGTCATGTCGGCGAGCGTGTCGAGGACGGGGGTGTCGTCGGGCATGGGGGGTCCTTGTCGGGATCGGGCTCGGTTGAGCCGGGGGAGCTCTATGGTCGCGCTCAGGCCCGGGCCGAGACAACCGGCTGACCTGGTTCAGGTGCCGGGACGGCGCGCCGCAGGGTTGGATTGCCCGTCAGGATCGTCCTGCCAGCGAGCCAGTTCTCCTCAATCGCCGGTATCGGGGGATTCCATCTCGGCCCGGTATCTGGCCGTAACCTCCGCGACGGCCTGAAGGTGTGCCGCGGCCATCTCCGGTCGGGACGCCCGGGCCCGGGCCCGAGCCTGGGTGGTGCTCCAACCCTGACCCTGAAATTCCGGAAAGACGTGTTGGCTGATCAGCTCGAAGCTGCGATGGGTGGCGGCCGGGGTTCGCCCACTCGTGGGCCAGCAGCATGTAACACCCAAAGCCGCCATTGGACTGCTTCATCAGCCGGGCGATCTGGGCCCGGGCGTCCTCGACCGTGCCGATTGATCCCACGCCCGTGTCGTTGACGAAGTCGATCATCTCCCGGATGTTGCCACCGCCCACGGCCAGCTGCGGGAAGGCGGCCACGGCCTGGAAGTACTCAAACCACTGCTCGATGCCGTATTCGACATCCCGGTAGGCCTGCTCCCGCGTCTCGGCGATGTGCATGAGCCCGACGAGGCGCCACTTGGCCCGGTCGACGGTGGCGCCGAAATGAGCGGCGCGCTCCTCCATGACGTCCCAATGCAGCGCCAGGGCGTCGAAGCCGGCGGCCTGAGTGGCGCCGATCGACAGCAGGCCGATGCCGTGCTTGCCCGCGATCTGCGGTCCCGCGGGCGAGGCCACCGCCGCCACGGCCACGTCGAACACCGGGTTTGAGTAGGGCCGGAGGTGAAGCCGGGCGTCGCGGAGGTCCCAGCGGTCATTCCGGAACGTGAGCGGCTTTTCGCTCGTCAGCAGGTGCATGATGACGTCGGCGCCCTGGGCCAGCAGGTCCCTGGTCTCATGCTGGTCGAGACCGATCATGGCCGCATCAGTCGGGAGGGACCCCGGCCCCAGCCCGAGCATAAACCGACCCCGGGTCAGGTGATCGAGCAGCACGGCGCGTTCGGCCACCCAGAGGGGATTGTGGTAGCTGACGCTGATCACGCCGGTGCCGAGTTTGATGTGACGGGTACGAGCTGCGGCGGCAGCGATGAAGATCTCCGGTGACGCAATGATCTCGCTGCCGGCGGAGTGGTGTTCGCCGATCCAGGCCTCGTCCCAGCCCATCCGGTCGAGGTGTTCGATCAAAGCCAGATCGCGTTCGAGGGCCAGCGTCGGATTCTCCCCGGCGGGATGAAACGGAGCCATGAAGATCCCGAAGCGGAGCCGATCGGTCACGGAAGTCCCCCTCATGACGAGGCACGCGCAGGTTGCCCGTGCAGACAGGTGCGCCAGGGAGCGTAGGTCCACCGGCCGGGCAACGCCAGCGGCCCCTCCCGGTTGTGGTGCCCGCACCCGGCCCCCGGAAGCGGCTTAAGCCATTACCAGCCATTACCATTCCAATGACAAGTGGAGGAGGGTTCGGAATGACGGACGGCAGCAAAAACCCCTGGCCCTGGCCGGCCGAACTCGACGCCATGACCGCGGCGCCCGAGCACCATACGCTCCTGTTCGAAAATGAACATGTGCGAGTTCTGGACGCCCACGTTGGCTCCGGGGAAACTGTCTCCGTCCACACCCACTGCTGGCCCGGCGTGCTCTACATCCTCGGCGTCAGTGACTTCGTTCGGCGGGACCCCGACGGCAACGTGCTGGTCGATACCCGGGAATCGGCCTCATCCGCTCCAGTGGGTTCGAGCGTGTGGGGCGAGCCCTTGACCCCCCATTCGCTGGAGAACGTCGGCGACCAGGAGCTGCGCAACATCACGATCGAGCTCAAGCATCTGACCTGATCCTCGAGCCCCAGTCAGCGGGCGAAGACCGTGAAAAGACTGCCAGCGGCGCTTGATAGCCCTATGGTGTCCCGAAAGGCTGCCAGCCGCTCCAGGCGCCGCCGGCGAGTTCGTAGTCGGTTTGGACCTGGCCGGTGGTGGTGGTGGCGAAGAGTTCCTGGAGGGAGCCGTTGCTGCCGGGGGCGTAGGTGATGGGGCCGAGCAGGTTTTGGCCGCCGAAGGGGTGCCAGCCGCTCCAGGCGCCGCCGGCGAGTTCGTAGTCGGTTTGGACCTGGCCGGTGGTGGTGGTGGCGAAGAGTTCCTGGAGGGAGCCGTTGCTGCCGGGGGCGTAGGTGATGGGGCCGAGCAGGTTTTGGCCGCCGAAGGGGTGCCAGCCGCTCCAGGCGCCGCCGGCGAGTTCGTAGTCGGTTTGGACCTGGCCGGTGGTGGTGGTGGCGAAGAGTTCCTGGAGGGAGCCGTTGCTGCCGGGGGCGTAGGTGATGGGGCCGAGCAGGTTTTGGCCGCCGAAGGGGTGCCAGCCGCTCCAGGCGCCGCCGGCGAGTTCGTAGTCGGTTTGGACCTGGCCGGTGGTGGTGGTGGCGAAGAGTTCCTGGAGGGAGCCGTTGCTGCCGGGGGCGTAGGTGATGGGGCCGAGCAGGTTTTGGCCGCCGAAGGGGTGCCAGCCGCTCCAGGCGCCGCCGGCGAGTTCGTAGTCGGTTTGGACCTGGCCGGTGGTGGTGGTGGCGAAGAGTTCCTGGAGGGAGCCGTTGCTGCCGGGGGCGTAGGTGATGGGGCCGAGCAGGTTTTGGCCGCCGAAGGGGTGCCAGCCGCTCCAGGCGCCGCCGGCGAGTTCGTAGTCGGTTTGGACCTGGCCGGTGGTGGTGGCGGCGAAGAGTTCCTGGAGGGAGCCGTTGCTGCCGGGGGCGTAGGTGATGGGGCCGAGCAGGTTTTGGCCGCCGAAGGGGTGCCAGCCGCTCCAGGCGCCGCCGGCGAGTTCGTAGTCGGTTTGGACCTGGCCGGTGGTGGTGGTGGCGAAGAGTTCCTGGAGGGAGCCGTTGCTGCCGGGGGCGTAGGTGACCGGGGAGCAGACGGGGACCCCCTTGGCGGCCAGAATGCGGCTGACCGAGGCGTCGAGCTGGGCCGCCGGCAGCTGACCGACGCTGACAGCCTGAGCGAGGGCGTTCACCGCTGCAGACCATTGGGAGGCGTCGATCATGGCCATGTCGGCACCGGCCTCGATGGCCCGGACGGCCGCGGCGGGCTGCGAGTACCCGGCCGCGGAGATGGCTCCGGCGTCCAGGTCATCGGTCATGGCCACCCCGCCGAACCCGACGGAGTTGCGCAAAAACTGGTAGGTGGCGGGGGCCAGGCTGGCGGGAACATTCCCGCTCAACCCGGGTACCTGTGGGTGGCCAACCATGACGACGGGAAGGCCGGCAGCCGCAGCCTGTTCGAAGGGGATGAGATCGTCGGTTTCGAGTTGGGCCAGGGGGGGATCCGTGGCGGGACCATTGTCGGTGTCGGCGCTGGCGTGGCCGAGCCCGGGGAAGTGCTTGACGACCGGGACTATCCCGGCGGCCAGGAGCCCGTCGGCAAAGGCGAGCCCGTAACTGCCCGCCACCTGGCCGTTCTCGCTGAAAGAGCGGGAATTTTCATCGGCGACGGTGTCGTTGGGGCTGGCGGTGTCGAGAACCGGGGCCAGATCCATGGTGACCCCGAGCGACCTCATCGCCGACCCGTGACCCGTCAGGGCGGACTGCACCTGCGCCGGAGTCCACTGGGCGGCCATCTGGCGGGCGGAAGGAAGGGCACCGATGACGTTCGCCAGCCGGGCGACCACGCCCCCTTCCTCGTCGGTCGACATCCACGGCTCGACCTGGCCGTGCGCGGACGCGGCCGCATCCAGGCCGGCTATCCCTGAGGTGATGCTCGGTCCTGACCCGGCCGCGGGTTGGCCGAAGAGAACCAACCCGCCGACGCCGGCCGCCGCCATCGACGTCGACGCCCCCAGATCCGCGAACTGCCCTCCAACCATCAGCAGTTGCTCGACCCGCTGCGACACGGGCCAGGCGCTGACCGGTGCCAGGCAGGATGAGGTGGTGGTCGCCGCCGCGGCCGCGCCCGGCGGAGCCGCGTTCGCAGTCGGGTTCAGGGCCGCGGCGCGTCCGCCCGGCATCAGACCCTGCAGCCCTCCAGCCACCAGGGCCAGCCCGGCGGTGGTCCATGTCCATCGCCGCCATCGTGGTGTCATCGTCGTGAGCCCCTTCGTCATCGCCGCCATACTTTCATACCCGGAAAAAAGGTGTGCGGCGTGAGTCAACCTGCCTCGCCGTCATTCAGCCGGTCGTTTCCCCGGCGAGGGCGAGGTGGGCGTGCTGCTGGCGGAGGTCGCGTTCGAGAATCTTGCCACTCGGGTTTTTGGGGAGGGCAGCAGCGAACACCACGTACTTCGGGCGCTTGAAGCCAGCGAGGCGCTCCCTGGTGTGGGCCTGGACCTCGTCCACCGTCAGGGCGGAGCCGGTTCTGGTCACGATGACCGCCGTGACGGCCTCGATCCAGTAGGGATGAGCGATGCCGAACACGGCCACCTCGGCCACCCCGTCCATTTCGTAGATGGCCTCCTCCACCTCGCGGGAGGCCACGTTCTCGCCCCCCGTTTTGATCATGTCCTTCTTGCGGTCCACCACCGACAGGTAACCGTCTTCCGTGATCACACCCAGGTCGCCCGAGTGGAACCAGCCACCGCGGAAGGCCTCGGCCGTCTTCAGCTCGTCGTTGTAGTAGCCGAGGGCGGCATGGGGCGACCGGTGCACGATCTCGCCGATCTCGCCGGGGGGGACCGGACTGTCGTCGTAGTCGACGAGTGATGTCTCCACGTTCAGGCAGGCTTTCCCGGCCGAACCGGCCCGCTCGAGTTGCTCATGGGGACGCAGAATGGTGGCCAGAGGAGCCATCTCGGTCTGGCCGTAGAAATTCCACATCTGCACGCCGGGCAGTCGCCGCTGCAGCTCCCGGAGAACCTCCACGGGCATCGGGGACGCCCCGTAGTAGCCCTTGCGTAAGCTCGAGAGATCCGTGGACTCGAAGTCGGGATGGCCCAGCAGCGAGATCCACACTGTCGGCGGGCAGAACACCTTGGTCACCCTCTCCCGTGCAATGGTGGCCAGCATGCGGCCCGGGTCCGGGCCGGGCAGGATGATCGACGTGGCGCCCAGATAGACGTCGACCGAGAAGAAGCAGTCCAGCTGGGCGCAGTGGTACATCGGGAGGGCGTGCAGCTCCACGTCGTCAGCTGACATCCCGCCGTCGACGACGCACGACACGTACTGGGCGATCAGCGAACGCGAGGTGAGCATCACGCCCTTGGGACGGGACTCGGTTCCAGAGGTGTACATCAGCCGCAGCGGATCGTCGTCAGCCACATCGACGTCGGGGACATCGACGTCTGGGGCGGGCGCACTCCCTTGCTGCCACCAGGGCCCGATGTCCTCCCAGGCGGGCCGGCCAGGCATCCCGGACAGGCCGATCCAGCCTCTGATCGGGTCGGTCACGGCCGCTTCCGCCAGGGCCTGCTCGGCCGTCCCGGCCAGCGCATCCTCGGTGATAACTCCCTTGGCGCCCGAATGCGTCAGGATGTAGGCGACCTCGTCGGCGCCGAGCATGAAGTTGACTGGCACCAGGACCACGCCGAGTCTGGCCGTGGCAAAGACGAGTACGGCGTACTCCCAGCAGTTGTGTGACAGCAACGCCAGGCGGTCTCCTTTGCTCAGACCCCTGGCGGCCAGCGCCCGGGCGCACCGGTTGACCGCGGCGTCGAACTCCCCGAATGTCGCCCGCAGGTCGTTGGCCACCACCGCCAGCTTGTCGGGATCACGACGGGCCGTCCGGTGCAGCAGGTCCCCGTAAGTGTGCCGGCGAGCCCGAGCCACGGCCTTCTCGGTCTCGGAGCTGAAGGCGAGTTCCATGACAGATGTCTACCCTCCACCCCGGTGGTCCGCATGGACGGCCTGGTCGTAACCCCCGGAGCGCGCCTCCTGGCCCCGGGCGGGTGCCCGTCAGGAGTCTCAGTGTGGAAGCAGGAAGTGCTGCTCCAGCGCCAGGATGGCGGCCGACCTGCCTTGCGAGCGGTAAACGGTCAGGAATTGGTCCCAGTAGTCCCGCTTGCCCCCGATGAGGTCGAGCAAGCCGTCGGGGTCGTTGCCGTTCTCAGCCTCGTCCATCAAGAAGTTGAGCCGCTCGAAATCGTCGTCCATTTCGTGGAAAAAATGGATCTGGGCCGCGGCCACCAGCACCTGCTCTTTGAAAGGGGGAAATACCTTGTTCCAGACCTCCATCTTGATGGCATTCAGGTCTGGTGAGGCGCCGCCAGGGACGGCGTGAGCAGGATCCACTCGATCTCGGATTGGTCGACCCAGCGGGCCGCGCCAATGTCGGCGGCGAGCAGGGGTGCGGTTGGAGGGCGCACGCCGGCAGCCTGGAGGACACCTCGCTGGGCCTCGACCCAGGCGGGGAAGAGGGCTTCCGACGCTTGTCCGAGAACATCTCCGGCGAGCTGCTCCATAGTCACCGATGACCGACCGGCGAGGCGATGGGAGGCTCGAATGCCTACCAGAAGGGGTTCCTGCGCCAGAGACCGGGTCTGGATCCCGCGCCGCGGCAGGGCGGCCGCCGGGGTATCAGAACAATCGCATTGATAACGCTCGACCGATGTCACAGGCTGTGCAGGGTTCGTCCTGACAGGGAACCCCCACTGTCCCGATCTCCTGACCACCGCCGCAACCACGGAGGTTCGCTCCATGACCCCCAATGAGGACATCGCCACCGCCGGGATCACCACCAAGGCCAGTACCCGCTCGATCAACGACACCGTGACGAAACTGACGGAGTTGATCGACGCCCGAGGAATGAGGCTTTTTGCGGTGATTGACCAGGCCGCCGAGGCTCGCCGGGTCGGACTCCACCTGCGCCCCACCACCCTGGTGGTCTTCGGCAATCCGGTGGCTGGTACCGCAGTCATGACCGCGGCACCGCTGGCCGCCCTCGACTTGCCGTTGAAGATCCTCGTCTGGGCCGACGGTGAGGATACGAAGGTCTCCTATCTGGCGCCTGGTGCCCTGGCTTCCCGTTATCAGCTTGACCCCGACCTCGCCGACAACCTGGCCGGCATCGACCCGCTCACTGACGCCCTGGTCGCGGTGTAGACCGACGACCCCGGGACTGCCCGCCCGACCTGCGCCCCGGCGCAGGGATCAAAGGAGAAGAGATGCCCACCGTCACCATCAACAGACCCATAACCGCCCAGGAGGCAGCTACCGCGCTGCAGAAGAAGCTCGGCAGCCCCTACCAGGTGACCACTCACGGCACCGGAGCCGAAGAAGCCTTGAAAGTCAAAACAATCGGCTGCGGCCCTGGCCACCATGCAGCCGGACCGGGATGGCGACACCACCGTGTTCCACGTGCACGGCGGGGGCCTGGGTTATCTCGCGGATGGTCAACGAGTTCGGTATCGCCAAGAGAGTCGCGGCCGCTATCCGGGAAACCGTCGGCTCCGGAGCCGCCGACTCGAACCAGACTGAGGACGCAGGATAGGCCCGGCGGCCGACCTGAGGCGCAACCTGAATAGAGAGAGTGACGAAGGAGGATGTCATGCCCATTATGGCTGTGACGCGGCTTCGGCTAAGGAACCCGGCGCTCATGGACGAGTTCTTCACCCACGCCGTCGCAGTGCTCGAACAGGCAACGAAGTCAGCCGGGAACCTCGGTGCGGATGCGCTCGCCGAAGCGGCGGACGTCTGGTGGAGCGTCACCGCCTGGTTGGACCGCGAGCACATGGAGGCCTTCGAGCAAGCCGAGCCCCATCTGAGCACGGAGGATCTCCTGGATCATCTCTGTGACGAGGCGACGTTCGTCGACTGGGAGCAGGACAGCTCCGATCTGCCCGACTGGCAGACCAGCTGGCGTCACCTTGTTGCCGACGGGAAGTCCGCGACGCTCACTCACCAATCGCCGGCCAACGAGAGCCGGGCGTTCCCGGCGCCCGTCGAGCCGCCGGCCCGCGTCGCTTGACCCCGGCGCGGCGCGCCATGATGGCTGGCGCCGGTAAGGATCCTTTGCCGGGCGGTCTTGGCGAAGCATGGGCGAGAGTTGAAGTGGCCTATGTTCGCTCATAGGCTGGTCCGCTTCTCCGGCCCTGAGGCGGTCGAATGGATCGAGGTGCCGGAGCCGCACGGAACCGGTGAGGTGGCCATCGAGGTGGTCGCTGCCGGCGTGTCCTTCGCCGACCTTCTGCAGACCACGGGTCAGTACCAGATGAGGCCGGCGCTTCCTTTCACGCCCGGCATGGATGCGGCCGGCGTGGTTCGATCGGCCCCTGCTGGTGCTGGTGCTGGTGCTGGTGCTGGTGCTGGTGCCGTCGGCGCCGGTCAGCGCGTTGCCGTCCTGCTCCCCTACGGGTGCTGGCAGGAAGTTCTGTCAGTTGCGCCCGAGCAGGTTCTGCCGTTGCCCGACGATATGAGCTTTGCGAGCGCGGCGGCCGCCCCGGTCAACTATCTCACCGCCCTGTTTGCGTTGGCGGCGCGGGCCCATGTCCAGGCCGGTGAGACCCTGGTGGTGCACGGCGCCGCGGGCGGCGTGGGGACAGCCGCGATTCAGGTTGGGCGCGCCCTCGGACTGCGTACGGTTGCGGTGACCAGCGATGAGTCCAAGCGAACGTTTGCGCTGGCGTGCGGTGCCCATCACGCCGTATTGGGTGCCGGATGGCTCGCGGCCGTGCGAGAACTGACCGGAGCACGGGGGGCTGACGTGGTGTTCGACCCGGTCGGGGGCGAGTTGATGATCGATAGCCTCGCGCGCCCTCGGATCCGGTGGTCGGTTGCTGGTAGTGGGTTTCGCGGCTGGCGAGATTCCCACCGTTCGCGTCAATCGTCTTCTGCTCGGCAACACGGCCGTCGTTGGCGCCGCCTCGCGCAGTATTTCGATCAACACCCCGGAACGGTCGCCCGGCTGTGGGTGCAGCTGCTCGAACTCTGGCGTACCGGCGACCTTCCCGAACCCCCGGTGCAGCGCTTCGCGTTCGCCGATGCCTATGGCGCTCTCGAGACCATCCGCAGTCGACAGGCTCTCGGCAAGGTGGTGCTGAGCAAGGAGGGCTGAGCCGACATCAAAAGAGCGGGCCGGAGGGTCGTCAACTCTCGGTCAGGGCAGGCGCCGCAGCCAGGTTGGACATCTCGCTGGCGCGTACCGTCACCAGGACCGCGCTGACGATGGCTGCCAGCGCCAGCAGGCAGGCACCCACGGCAAACGCCACCGTGAATCCGTGCACGACCCCGGACGGAGTAAACGCCGGTCCATGGCTGGCGATGTAGGCTGCCGTTGCCGAGGCGGCGATGGTGTTGAGCAGGGCTGTCCCCAACGAACCTCCGACCTGCTGCATGGTGCTGACGAGGGCACTGGCCACTCCGGAGTCCTGCTCCTTGACCCTGGTCAGTGCGGTGCTGCTCAACGCCGGGAAGGCCAGACCGAGACCAGCGCTCATGAGGAGCTGGGGCGGGAGGACGTGGGTCCAGTACGAGGTGTGCACCCCGATCTGGGTCAACCACAACAACCCCAGGGCGGCTGCGAAGAGCCCGGCCGTCATCGGCAGCCGGGGTCCGACCCGAGGCACCAGCCCGGACGAGGCGCCCGCGGCCAGGATGATGCCGGCCGCGAAGGGCAGAAACGCCACGCCCGCCTTCAGAGCCGAATAGTGCAGGACCTGCTGGAGGTAGTAGCTGAGGAAGACAAACATGGCGAACAAACCCGCCCCGGTGAGCAGTGTGGCCACGAACGCCCCTCCCCGGTTCCGCTCCGTGACCACCCGCGGCGGCAGCAACGGATGCCTGGAGCGGGCTTCAACCACGACAAACGAAACCAGCAGGACGGCTGCCACGCTGATAAGGACGAGCGTTGGCGCGGCCGACCACCCGTCCGTGTCCGCCTTGGTGAAGCCGTACACCAAGCACACCAGACCTCCGGTGGAGAGCACCGCCCCCGGGATGTCGTAGCGGGTGGTGCCGCTGACCCGGCTCTCGTGAACGGTTCGCGATGCGGCCACCGCGGCCAGCAGGGCGATTGGAACGTTGACCAGGAGACACCACCGCCACGAGGCGTACTCCGTCAGGATCCCGCCCGCGAGCACGCCGATGGCGCCGCCTGCACCCGATACGGCGCCGTAGGCGCCGAAGGCTTTGGCTCGTTCCTTCGGATCGGCTTGAAACGTGATGGTCAAGATGGACAGGGCGGCGGGGGCCATCAGGGCCGCGAAGGCTCCCTGCAACGCCCGGGCCCCAAAGAGCATGGCCTGATCCGAAGCCAGACCACCGAGGGCGGACGCGGTCGCGAAGCCGATCAGACCGATGATGAACATCCGCCGCCTGCCCCCGTAGTCGGCGATACGGCCACCCAGGAGCAGCAGCCCGCCGAAGGCCAGGGTGTAGGCGGTGATCACCCACTGCCGGTTGGCAACCGAGATGTGCAGGGCGTGCTGGGCCGAGGGGAGGGCGATGGTCACGATCGACGCGTCCAGCACCACCATCAGTTGAGCGATGACCACCACCGCCAGGATGGCCCAGCGCTTCGGGTCCAGATCGAATCCGCTCGCAGCCGGGCTAACCCCGTCAACCTGGCTCACCCGAGGGTTTCCGCGGGTCGCAGCCGTCGCTCCAGGCAACCGCCGGCTCCCGAAATCATGTACCTGGGCTGGCTCACCGATGCTCGCCTTCTCGAAGCGTCTCTCTACCTGGCTCAGTAGACCGCCGATCCGGTCGCTCCGTCAAACGGAAATGCTGCGGCCGCAGTCCTTCAGGATCGTGGGGTCCCTTGCCGGGGCGTCCTCTATCAGTCGGGCCGCCGGCCCGGAGTCTGGAGGTCGGCTGGGGCTCGGTGACCGGTTGGCCTGAACCGGTCACCGAGCCCGCTGGCGGCTAGCGGGCCAGCTCGAAGCGGTCGAGGTTCATCACCTTGTCCCACGCGGCCACGAAGTCACGGACAAACTTTTCATTCGAGTCGTCAGACGCGTAGACCTCGGAGATGGCCCGGAGTTGCGAGTTCGAACCAAAGACGAGGTCGACGGCGGTACCGGTCCACTTGACATCGCCCGTGGCCCGGTCCCGGCCTTCGAATACGTATTCGGATGAGCTGGATGCCTTCCACTCGGTGCGCATGTCGAGCAGGTTCACGAAGAAATCGTTGGTCAGCGTCCCGGGCCGGTCGGTGAAGACACCGTGGGCAGACTGGTCGACGTTGGCGTTGAGGGCACGCATGCCGCCAACCAGAACCGTCATCTCGGGAGCGGTCAACGTCAACAGGTTGGCCCGCTCCACCAGGGCGTGCTCCGCCGGAACCTTCTCTCCGGCTTGCAGGTAGTTCCGGAACCCGTCGGCCGAAGGTTCGAGCACCGCAAACGACTCCACGTCGGTTTGTTCCTGCGACGCATCGGTCCGTCCCGGGGAAAACGGGACTGTCGACGTCCTGGGCTGCGTTCCTGGCCGCTTGCTCGACTGCCGCGCAGCCACCCAGGACGACGAGGTCGGCGAACGAGACCCTGGTGGCACCGGACTGCGAGCTGTTGAAGTCCTGCTGGATCTTCTCGAGGGTTTGCCGCGACCTGGCCAGTTCGGCCGGATCGTTGACCTCCCAATCCTTTTGGGGTGCCAGCCGGATCCGGCCGCCGTTGGCACCGCCACGCATGTCGGTACCGCGGAAGCTTGCCGCCGCTGCCCAGGCGGTCGAAACCAGCCGCGACAGGGACAAGCCCGAGGCGAGGATCTTCCCCTTCAGGGCCGCGATGTCCTGCTCGCCGATAAGATCGTGGTCGACCCCGGGCACGGGGTCCTGCCACAGCTGGGGCTCGGGAACCCAGGGTCCCAGGTAGCGGGAGACGGGTCCCATATCGCGGTGCAGCAGCTTGTACCACGCTCGGGCGAAGGCGTCCGCCAGCTGGTCGGGATTCTCGTGAAAGCGCTTCGAGATGGGCCCGTAGATCGGATCTACCTTCAAGGCCAGGTCGGTCGTCAGCATCATGGGGGCGTGTCGCTTCGACGGATCTTGAGCATCGGGCACCGTGTCCCGGGCCGCCGGATCTGTGGGGGTCCACTGTTTGGCGCCGGCCGGGCTGGTGGTCAGCTCCCACTCGTACTTGAACAAGTTGTCGAGGTACCCGTTGTCCCACTTTGTCGGCGCGGTCGTCCAGGCGCCTTCCAGGCCGCTGGTCACGGTGTCGTCGCCCTTGCCGGTACCGAAGGTGTTTTCCCAGCCGAGGCCCTGTTCCTCGAGGGGAGCAGCCTCGGGTTCGGGGCCGACGTACTCGGCGCCCGCGGCCCCGTGGCACTTGCCGAACGTGTGGCCCCCGATGATGAGCGCAACCGTCTCCTCGTCGTTCATCGCCATGCGACCGAAGGTGTCGCGAATGTCCCTGGCGGCAGCCAGCGGATCAGGGTTGCCGTTAGGCCCTTCCGGATTTACATAAATGAGGCCCATCTGCACGGCGCCGAACGGGTTGGCCAGATCCCTCTCACCGCTGTAGCGCTCATCTCCGAGCCAGGTGGTTTCCGGCCCCCAGTAGATGTCGTCTTCGGGCGCCCAGATATCCTCCCGCCCGAAGCCGAATCCGAACGTCTTGAATCCCATCGACTCACAGGCACAGTTCCCGGCGAAGATGATCAGATCGGCCCAGGAGATCGTCCGTCCGTACTTCTGCTTGACCGGCCAGAGGAGGCGGCGGGCCTTGTCAAGGCTGGCGTTGTCCGGCCAGCTGTTGAGAGGGGCAAAGCGCTGGGCGCCCGTGCCGCCACCGCCCCGCCCATCGTGGATGCGGTAGGTGCCGGCCGCATGCCAGGACATCCGGATGAAGAGCGGCCCGTAGTGGCCATAGTCGGCGGGCCACCAGTCCTGAGATGTCGTCATGACCTGAAAGATGTCCCTCTTCAGGGCCTCGACGTCGAGGCTCTGGAAGGCTTCCGGGTAGTTGAAGTCCTTGCCCATAGGATTGGACAGGGGCGAGTGCTGATGAAGAACCTGCAGGTTTAGTTGATTTGGCCACCAGTCCAGGTTTGTCCGGTTTCGAACCGGGGCCGGGTAGGGAAGTATTGGGCTCTCGCTCTCAGACATATCGGTCCTTTCCCTTTCTCGCGGTGTACTTCTGGTCTCGCGGTGTACCGGTGCAACGCATCCGACCGCGACGCATACCTGAGTGGTAGCTCCGGTTCACGTCTTCGGCTCCGTCGGCCTGGTGCACCCGATGATGCCCTTTCGAATTCCGACCAGGGTCCTTGATGGGTATACGCTACCTACAGGGTTAGAATCAGTCAAGAGCGAGAACACATCCAGTGCTGGAGTCCGGTAGTGTCGGGTCAGGAGAGCGCGAGGAGGCAACCATCAGCGAATTGGTCCAGCGGTTGAGGGACCGGGGATGGCGGCTCACGGCCCAGCGCCGAGTGGTGGCTGAGGTCCTGGCCGGCGACCACGTCCACCTGTCCGCGGACGCCGTCTATATCCGGGCCAGGGGAATGCTGCCGGAAATCAGCCTGGCCACCGTCTACAACACCTTGAACGAGCTGGTGGACATGGGCGAGGTGCTGGAGATCTCCACCGGTGACGGCCCGAAGCGCTACGACCCCAACACCACCATCCCGCATCACCATCTGTACTGCGTCGGATGCGGGGCCCTGCGCGACGTCAACCCCGACGGCACGGACGGGCTGGTCCTGCCCGCCACCCAGCAGCACGGTTTCGACCTGCTCGACGTGGACATCGTCTTCCGGGGCCGCTGCCCCGACTGTCGCGGCGAGCCCCGAACCGTTCTGGCCTGAAGCTCTACGCCACACCGGCCCGCCCACGCGGCCGCTCAGGCCGGGCGCGGCTCGGGCTGGCGCTCCCCCTGGGCCGTGGTCGGCGCCGGCTGCCGGCTCACGAAGTCCTGGCTGCGAATCAGCAGCAACGAGCCGATGGCGCCCACCAGCGCCAGCGCTCCGGTCACAATCAACAAGTCGTTGATCCCGCTGGCAAAGCTGGACCTGACGGCTTGACCGAGCTGGCCCCGGAAGGCGGGGGGCACGGCTGCGAACGCCGTCCCTCCCTGACCCTGGCGGATGGCGGTCACGATCTGCTGGGTGTGATCCTTCAGCTGGGGTGTGACGGAGAGGAGGCGATCCAGGTTGTGGCGAAGCGATGAACTGAAGATTGTCCCGAGGGCCGCGATGCTCACCGCGATGCCGATCTGACGAAACGTCGTGTTTACCCCGGACGCCATGCCCGCCCGCTCGGGCTCCACGACGCCAATCGCTGTCGACGCCAGCGGCGGGTTCACGAATCCGGCCCCCGCTCCCGAGATGATGAAGCCCGGTATCAGGTGGGTCCAGGAACTGGTCCCGCTCAGGCCGGCCATGAGGAACAGCCCGGCGCCGACCAGGATCAGGCCGGGACCGATCAGCCATCTGACCGGTACCCGCTCACTGAGCCGGCCGGCCACGGTCGCGGTCACGAGCGTCGGGCCGCTGATGAGCAGCAGGCGCAAACCGGTTTGCAGAGCCGAGTATCCGAGCGCGTCCTGAAGGTAGAGCACCAGATACAGGAGCATGGAAAAAAGGGACCCGTTCATGCAGAAAGCGGCGAGGAGTCCACCATCGAAGGTGGGCACCCGGAAGAGGGACAGATCGAACATCGGCTGGGCGACGGTGGCTTCGGCGACGACAAAACCGAGGAGCAGGATCCCGCCGACCACCAGCGAGATGGCGACGCCGGAATCCCCCCAACTGGTCTCACTGGCCCGGATCAGACCGTAGACCAGGCCGACCAGACCGGTCGTCAGCAACACGAACCCGATCCAGTCCGGCCGACCCGGATGCGGGGCCCGCGATTCGTCCACCCGCGACCCGGTGATGGCGAGAGCGGCGACGCCAATCGGGACGTTGACCAGGAAGATTCCCCGCCAGCTGATGCCGGTCGTGATGACGCCGCCCAGGATGGGCCCGAGCGAGACCGCCACCCCGGTGATGGCGCCCCACACCCCGAAGGCCACGCCGCGGTCCTTGCCCCGGAAGCTGTTGCCGAGCAACGCCAGCGAGGTGGCGAACATGATGGCTCCGCCGACGCCCTGACCACTCCGGGACAGGATCAGCATCAAGGGCGTCTGGGCCAGACCACAGAGCAGCGATCCGACGGTGAAGATCGCCAGACCGATAAGGAAAAGGAACCGTCGGCCATAGCGGTCGGCCAGCACGCCCGCGGTCAGAAGCAGCGAGGCCAGGGTCAGGGCGTAGGCGTCAACAACCCACTGGATCTGACCGAAGGTGGCGTTCAGCCCGTCCTGGATGTTGGGAATGGCGACGACGACGATGGTCACGTCCAGCAGGAGCATGAAGGTGCCGGTGCAGACCGCCACCAGGGTCCACCACTTCCTGTCCATCACGTCTTCTCCGTGTCGTGACGAGCGCCGCGGCTCGCGGATCGTGCCGCGGGAAGGACACTGGGTGGCCCGGAGTCCAACCCGGGATTCAAGACGTCTCCGATCTCGTTCACCTGCCACGCGCTCAAGTAGGTGTCCTCCCTGAGCGCCTTCTTATCTCATTTCCCCGTCAAGGCGCGACAGATAATCGGGAGCTCCCAATCTGACGCCGCCCACCAGCAGGTCACCGGCCACCTGGCTGTGCTAATCCCGGCCAGGAGCGCGGCAGGGCGGCGGGGGACCAGCCGATGGCATGAAAGTTCATCGGGGCGGGTAAGAGTCCATCCTGACCGGCAGGAAGATGACCAGTGCCGTCCCCGCCCGGCCACGTCCGTCGCGGCGATAGTTGCGCAGCGTACTGTGTTGCACTCCCCCCTTCACATGGGCATTTTTTGCAGCACAGAACGAGGGGCGCGGCCCGTTAGAGCACCTTTTGCCACACAGAACGCCCGCCAATCGCGGGCCCGGCGCCGCCCTCGCCGACCAAACCCCCACTTCGCGGCTTGGCGCAGCGCCGCCGAGAGTATCCGGTGGCAGTGGTGGACGCTGCTAGGGTTGGCCAGCTGAAAACACCCTTTAAAACAAAGGACGGGCTCGTAGCTCAGTGGTGAGAGCGGGGGACTCATAATCCCTTGGTCGCAGGTTCGATCCCTGCCGGGCCCACCACGGGGGTGGGCTCCTCGGATCGGAGACGGGTTCTCCAGACCACGACGGGCAAGACCACGACGGGCAAAGCCGGGCCCGGTGGCAGTAGCATTTGGGGCGGCGGGAGATCGCCGGAAAGGGACGCATCGAGCACCGAGGACGAGGCATCAGGTCATGAGAACCGGCGGCGCACAGCATTCACTGCCGGCCGCCGAGGACCGCCCGACGGCACCTGGGTCGTCGGGCCCGCGAGGGACAGGTTCTCATGAGTGAACCTGCCTCCGTCCCGGAGGCGCCAGCGAAGCAACGGAGGGCGCCCCGCCGGAGGGCGCTGATCCGGCAGGTCCGGGAGCTGGTGCGCGCCATCGATGCTGGCGATGACCACGACGTTGGTGAAGCCGTCCTGCAGCTGAGTCGCCGCCGGCGCTGGCTGGCGCCGCTGGCGTTGGCGGTCGGGGCCTTCGTGATGCTCTTCCAGGGCCTGAGGACTGCTGGTGGCCAACTGGCGCCTGACGCTGATTCAAATCGTCCCGGCCATGTGGATCTGGGCCGCCATGCTGGACCTGAAATTGCACGTGCTCGAAGGGCGAGAGCTGCGCCTGTGGTACGGGGCGGCCGCCCTGAGCGCGGTGCTGGGGATCACGCTGGTCACGGCGGCCAGTTTTTACCTGAACGCGGTCTTCGCCTTCGCCATCTCGCGCCCCGGTAAGCCAGAGATCCGGCCGGCATTCACCTCGGTCCGCCACCATCTCGGCTGTGGTCCTGGCCTGGGGGTTGGGCGTCGGACTGGCCCTCGGCACGGCCGCAATCATCGTGCCCCGGTGGGGCGGATGGTGGTTCATCGTTCTCGCTCAGCATCGTGATCGCCGTCATGATGCTCACCTACGTCACCGTCCCGTCGCGTCTGGTGGGAATCAAGGCCCACGTGTCCCGTCGGGACAAGTTCACGGCCGCGGTCGTCGGTGGTGCCGTAGGCGCCATTGTCTGCACTCCTCCCTATGTCGTGGCCCGTATCGGCATCGTGCTGCTCGGATCGGGCGTGACTTTCGTCATCGGGGTCGTCCTGCTCGCCTTCGGGTTTACCCTGCAGGCTGGCGCCACCGGTGCCGTGAAGGCCCTCAAGATGAGCGCCAAACTGGTCGCAGGCAGCGACCCGGCCACCATCACGACCCCGCCTTCCGCCCCGGTGCCGGAGACAGTCACCACGCCCCGGCTCACCGAAAGTTCACCGGCGCCGCCACGATGGCGTCCTGATCGGCGTATCGGCCTATCGGCCTATCGGCCTACGCCCCCCGATCCGGCCGCGACCGGGGGTGCTGTCCACCCGGTTCAGCACGACGGGGACGGCGACGCGGGACCGGGCCACCCAGTCGTCGATCAGCCAGCGGGCGATGCTGATCGGACCCGGTAGCTCGGGAAGCTCGTCGGGCGCGAACCAGCGGGCGTCGGCGATCTCGCTGCCGTCGCAGCGGATGTCGCCGCCGGCGTAGCGGGCGTGGAAACCGAGCATCAGCGAGTGGGGGAATGGCCACGGTTGGCTGCCGTGGTAGCGCAGATCGTCGACGGCGATCCCGACCTCCTCCCTGACCTCGCGCCGTACGGCGGCCTCCACCGTCTCCCCCGGCTCCACGAAGCCGGCCAGGCAGGAGTACATGTCGCCTCGCCAGCGGGCGTTTCGGGCCAGCAGGGCCCGCCCGTCGTCGCGCTCGACCAGCATGATCACCGCCGGGGCCAGCCGGGGAAAGGCCAGCAGCCCACAGCGCGCGCAGCGCCGGGCTCGCTCGCCGGGTGAGTCCACCGTCTCGGTGCCGCACCGGCCGCAGTACCGGTGGCAGCGTGCCCACTCGACCAGCTGCACGGCCCGGCCCGGCTGCCGCCCAGGTGGCTCGTCCACGTCGCCGAACAGCCGCATCAGGTCCACGAACGCGGCCGTATCGCGCGTTGCACCCCGTCTCGAGCGGCGCCTTTGTCGACGTCCACCGCCCAGCAGTGCCGTCCCCTGACCGTACCGACGAACAGGCCCTCGGCCCGTCGACGGGTCGGCCCGCCGTCCGGGGTCGGACTCCGTAGCGCCACCTGGGCCCCCCGGACGGCCACGACCAGCGGCGATCCTTCGGATGGCTCCTGCCGGCGAGAACATGGGAACGAACACCCGCCCAGTCTGGCCGATCGTCCGGCCGGAGGCTACGGGTCGATGGTGCTCCGATGTCCGACGGCAGCGGGGATCCGGTTGGGCTCAGGCGGTACCGTCACGGCATGCCTGACATGATCCTCGATGCAGACTCCGTGCGCCGGAGGTGCGCGCCTGGGTCCAAGCCAACTGGGACCCGGACCGTGTCGCTGGTCGAATGGCGGCAGACTCCTGGTGGCGGCCGGTTGGGCCGCGCCGTCCTGGCCGCAGCGGTGGTACGGGCGGGGTCTCCCCTCCTGGGCGGACGAGGTTGTCGACGCCGAGCTGCTGGACGCCGGCGCGGCGGGCGTCCCGGTCGGCAGCGCCGTGAGCCTGGCCGCGCCCAACCATCCTGGCCCACGGCTCCGATGCGCTGCTGCGAGCGGTTCCTGCGACCGATCCTGACCGGCGAGGAGACCTGGTGCCAGCTCTTCAGCGAGCCGGGCGCCGGTTCGCGATCTCGCCGGGCTGGTCACCCGAGCCGAGCTCGACGGTGACGAGTGGGTCATCAACGGTCAGAAGGTCTGGAACACCAGCGCCCACCACGCCGACCTCGCGCATGCTGGTCGCCCGCACCGACTGGGATGTTCCCAAGCACAAGGGCCTGACCTACTTCGTGCTGCCCATGCGGCAGCCGGGCGTCGAGGCGCGGCCGTTGCGGCAGATGAACAACCATGCGTCTTTCAACGAGGTCTTTCTCACCGACGCCCGCATTCCCCGTGACTTCGTGGTGGGCGACGTCGGAGAAGGGTGGCGGGTGGCCCTGACCACGCTGGCCTTCGAGCGGCGCTTCGGCGCCATGCGGCGCCCGAGGTACGCCAACTCGCCCGGCCGGGCCCTGGAGGAAGCCCGCCGCGAGTCCGACGCCCATTTCGAGACCTACAAGTGGTACCCGCAGCGGGCCGGGCGGGTCGATCTGGTTGTCGACCGGGCCCGGGCCACCGGCACCGCCGCAGATCCGGTGGTCCGGCAGGAGATCGCCCGCCTCCTCTCGATGCAGCGGGTCAGCGCCTGGACGGCCGAGCGGGCCCAGGCGGCCCGGGCCCTCGGGCGCACGCCCGGTCCCGAGGGCTCCATCGGGAAGCTGGCGACCAGCCTGGTCGCCCGCCAGGCGGCCAGGGTGCACGCCCTGATCGCCGGTGCCGAGGGGATGCTGAGCGGACCCGACGGCGCCGCTGGACGGCGTGATCGCCGAGATCCTGATTTCGGTGCCGGCCCAGTCGATCGCGGGCGGTACCGATGAGATCCAGCGCAACATCCTGGGCGAGCGGGCCCTCGGGCTTGCCGCGGGAGCCGTCCGTGGATCGTGGATCGGCCCTTCCGCGACCTGCTGCGCAACCCCGGAACGTTGAGGCCGGCCCGGTTGACCGCGAGTAGGTTCGTGGCGATGTGGCTCGAGTCCGCCCCGGAAGGTCTCGGGCACCCGGCCGCGACGGCAGGTTCGGTCAGGTGGCTGCCGTCGGCTCTGGCGGACCCCGCTGGCGTCGGCGGCTCGAAGCGGCGATGATCGACCCGCTACCCAAGGGCGAGCCCTACCCGGGCCGGCTGCCGCCGCTGCGAACCCAGTGGCGGCGGGTCAGCCTGGCGGTCCGCGCTCCCGCTGGTTGTCCTGCCCTTGCTCGTGGTGATCGCGCTGCTCGCGGCCAGCGTGCAGGCTGGGCGCGGTCGCGGCGGTCATGGTCGCCGGGGTCTGGGCGGCCAGCGCCGTGTATGTCAAGAATCGCACCGACCGGCACAATGCCGCCGTCGATCGCGGCGAGATCCGGGTGGTCGCCGATCCTCACCTCGCGCCCGGTGCCGGTGGACGCTCGCTCACCGGCCCGTTGGTCGCTCGGCTGGGCCAGCTCGGGTACCCGCCGACCGATATCGGTCAGGTGACCGGGTTCGACGGCGGGCTGCATCGTCAAACGGCGCAACCGCCAGGACGTGTCGGTCGTCGTCGGCGAGGACGGCGGCGTCGCCTACTTCGATCCTCGCTGGGTCGATGATCTCCGCGCCGCCAGCGAGTACCGGGCCGGTCGGGGCCGGGAGCCGGCCACTCCTGATTGGCGTCCGGTCGAGGGGCTGCGCGAGGCGCCGCGGCTGTGGCTGACCTCGGGTGCGGCAAGCTGAGTGGGTGCGCAACCCGATGTTCGTTCCCGATGACCGTCTGGCGTCGCTGATCTTCGACTACTGCCGGTGGCGGCTGGCCCTCGATCCCGTTGACCTGGACCTCCCCGGCGAGAAGGCCGTCCTGGACAAGGCCCTGGCGGGCGCGCTCGGGCTCCCGACCCCAGGACCCCGCCGACGTCCTCAACCTGTTCTGCCGAGCATCTGGCGCCGGCGGTGATCTCCTGCGACAGCCCTCGCTTCCTGGCCTTCATCCCGGCCGCTCCGACCAAGGCGTCGCTGCTGTTCGACATGGTCGTGTCCTGCTCGTCCCTGCAGGGCACCTCATGGCTGGAGGCCGCCGGGGCGGTCTCGGCCGAGAACCAGACCCTCCGATTGCTGGCCGACCTGGCCGGCCTGCCGGCCATCGGCGGGCGGCTGCTTCGTTTCTGGAGGCAGCGCCGGCAACCTGTCCGCCCTGGTCGTGGCGCGGGAGATCGGCCGTCGCCAGCTCGGGGATCCGGCGGCCCGGCCCAGCTTCGAGCGGCCGTGAGCGATCAGGCCCACTCGTCGATCGGCAAGGCCCTGCAGGTCGATCGGGATGGAGGCGCTTGTCGTCGAGAGCGACGATCATCGCCTGACCGGCCCGGCGGTGGCGGCGGCCCTGGCGGCCGATCCCGATCCCGGCAGCGTGGTGGCGCTGGTGGCGACGGCCGGTACCACCAACGCCGGGATCATCGACGACCTGGCCAGCCTGGCCGAGGTCGCCGAGACCCATCGGCTGTGGTTTCACGTCGACGGGGCCTACGGCGGTGCGGCGCTCTTTCGCCCCGTCCGTTCGGGACCGCTTCGCGGGGATCGAACGGGCCGACTCGTTCGTCGTCGATCCCCACAAGTGGCTGTTCGCGCCGTTTGACTGCGCCGCCCTGATCTACCGGCATCCGCAGCTGGCCCGCGCCGTGCACACCCAGGACGCCAGTTACCTCGACGTCCTGCACACCGACGCACCCGACGAGTGGAACCCCAGCGACTACGCCTACCACCTGACCCGCCGGGCCCGGGGGCTGGCCCTCTGGTTTTCGCTGGCGGTCAACGGCACCGACCTCTACCGGGACGCGGTGGAATCGGCCCTCGACCTGGCTCGGCAAGCCGCCGCGCGCATCGAGGAGATCCCGCATCTCGACCTGCTGCGGCCAGCCCGAGCTGTCCGTCGTCCTGTTCCGCCGGCGAGGCTGGACGGCCGAGGACTACAACGCCTGGTCGGCCAAGCTGCTCGCCGACCAGATCGGCTTCGTGACCCCCTCGAAATGGGAGGGCGAGACCGTGGCCCGCATGGCTTCCTCCACCCGGACACCACCATGGAGATCGTGGACGAGATCCTGGCCACCATGGCCTGAGGTGCCGGCCAGGTCTCGCAGGGTCCCGGGCGAGCGGCGGGTCCAGTTCCTCCTGCGGCCGCCCGGCCCGGGCCGGGCGTCAGGTCGAGAGTCCGGTGCCGGGCCCAGCTCCACGGATAGTCGGCATCGGCAACCGCCCGGGCCGCCTCACTGATCTCGAGCGGGGCGAAGGTGTCGATCATCACCGCGGTCTCCTCCGTGCGGGTGGCGTCGACCGCCGCCTCGACGCTGCCCGGCTGCGGGCCGTGCACGAACCCGGCCGGATGCAGGGTCAACGACCCGGTCTGAATGCCCGTTCCCCGCCGGCTCATGAAGTCGCCCGCCGGCGTAGAACAGCACCTCGTCGGAGTCGACGTTGGCGTGGTGGTAGGGCACCTTGATCGACGCCGGATCGAAGTCGTACGGCCGGGGCACGAAGCTGCACACGACGAATCCCGGACCGGCGAAGGTCTGGTGGACTGGCGGCGGCTGGTGGATGCGCCCGACGATCGGCTCGAAGTCTCGGATCGAGAAGGCGAACGGGTAGGCGCAGCCGTCCCACCCCACCACGTCGAAAGGATGGTGGGCATGGCAGTGACGGGACCACCCTGCCCGGTGCGGACCAGCACCGGGACCGGCCCGTCCTCTTCGACGACCAGCGGCTCCGCGGGGTGGCCGGAGATCCCGCTCGGAGAAAGGGGCCCCCTCGCGCAGCTGGCCGGTCGCAGTCAGGTAGCGCGCCGGGATGCTGACGTGGCCGGCCGCTTCGACGACCAGAGCCCGCACCGGGGCCTGCCCGCGGTCGTCAGGCACGAACCCAACGGTGGGTCGTGGAGGCCGGGATGACCACGTAGTCCCCCGCCCCGACCTCGAGGGCTCCCGAATACCGATTGGAGCTCGCCGAGCCGTCCAGCAAGTAGACGAGCTCGTCGCCGGCCGCGTTGCGATACAGCTCGCTGCTGCGACCGGCCGTTGCCCAGCAGATGGTGACATTGCCGTTGCCGAGCAGCACCTGGCGGCCGGTGACCAGGTCGCCGCCGGCCGCGCATCCGATGGGCCTCGAGGTGCCAGGGCAGCAGGGGGTCGTTGGGGGTGAGCGGCGAGCGCGCCACCGGCCACGGTTCGACGCCGGTGATGGCGCTGGGGGAGTGGAGGTGGTACAGCAGGCTGGAGGCGCCGCTGAAGCCTTCCTCGCCCATCAGCTCCTCGGCCAGGCGACGCCCATCGGCGCCCCTGTGCCAGATGTGGCGTTTGCGGGGCACGTCACCAACCCGTACGTAGTAGCTCATCGGTTATAGATTGCCGCGGCGGGCTTGCTCTCGCTCGATGGCTTCGAACAGCGCCTTGAAATTGCCCTCGCCGAAGCCGGTGGCCCCCTCGCGCTGGATGATCTCGAGGAAGAGGGTGGGCCGGTCGGCCATGGTCTCGGTGAAGATCTGCAGCAGGTAGCCGCCCCGTGTCGACGTCCACCTCGATCTGGAGCCGCTCGAGATCGGCCCACGGCAGATCGAAACCCGGTGACCCGGACCCGGGCCTCCTCGTAGTAGGCCGGCGGGCATCTGCAGGAAGCGCACGCCCCGGGTCTGCAGGGCAGCCACCGCAGTGACGATGTCCGGGGTGGCCAGGGCGATGTGCTGGACTCCCGGGCCCCGGTACGCGTCCAGGTACTCGTCGATCTGGCTCTTCCGGCGGCCCGGGGCCGGTTCGTTGGTCGGCATCACGATGCCCGCGCCGTTGTGCACCACCGTGGAACGAAGGCGGAGTACTGGGTCGAGATCTGCTCGGCATCAAAATGCCGCATCTCCGTGAAGCCCGAGCACGCCGACATACCACTCGACCCATTCGTCGAGGCGGCCCTTCTCGACGTTGCCCACCACATGGTCAATGGTGGTCAAACCGACCGAAGCTCCCGCCGGAGCCGGTGGCAGCCGGTCGGTGCCAAACCCAGGACCCCACCCGCCGGCGCCGGCGCGCTCCACCAGCAGGAGCCGCGTCTCCCCGTAGGCCGCCAGCGCCGCGGTGGTGACCGATCCGTGGTCATCGTTGACGCAGGCCGGTTCGGCCACCACCGTCGCCCCTGCGGCTGCCGCCAGACTGGCAGTGGCCTCGACGTCGTCGACGCGCCACGCCAGATGGCGGATGCCGTCGCCGTGGCGCAGGACATGGCGAGAGACCTCGCTGTCCGGGTCGAGGCCAGCGGTGACGACGAAGCGGACGTCACCCTGGGCCAGCACGTAGGACACCCGATCGCCCACCCCGGTCTCGGGACCAGCGTAGGCCACCACCCGGAAACCGAACCCGGACGTCAGCCAGGCGGTGACGGCCCGGGCGTTGCCGACCCACCACTCGAGATGATCCCAGCCCAGCAGCCGGGATGCCACCGTGGGGGTTGAAGTCGCCTCGCTACGGGTCATCTGTGCCATACCACCAGAAGTACCGCTTCTACGACACTAAGGTCAAGATCAGCGGCGATTGCCGTACTCGTTGATCAGTCTGATGGCGATATGCTGCATCCATCACGCAGTCCTACCAGCTCGATCCGCATCGATGAGCGGTTGATCGCCGCCCTGGCGTCTTTTCCCCGGGCCGGAATGTTGCAGCTGGCCCGGCAGGTCGGCGTGGCCCGCAACACCGCCCAGGCCCACTTTGATCGCCTGATCGAGGTGGGGGTTATCACCGGGTTCGGGCCCGACCTGGACCTGCGCAGGGTCGGCTATGCGGTGTCGGCATTCGTGTCGCTCGAGATCGCCCAGGGGCGGGGTTCGTCGGTCGATGTCCGCCTGGGCGAGATTCCCGAAGTGGTCGAGGCGTACATGACGACCGGTCCGTCCGACCTGCTGTGCCGGGTGGTCGCCCGGGACAACGACCACCTCGGCCAGGTCATCAATCGCATCCTGGAAGTCCCGGGTATAACCAGGACGACGACAGCGCTGGTGCTGGCCACCCGCATCGCGCCCCGCAGCCGCCATGTGCTGCACGCCGAATGAGGTGTTGGATGTGAGCAGCGAACTCTTCCGACAATCGAACCACGACCATGGGTGTCATCCCCAGCCGCTATTCACCGGTCCGAACCGAGCCCGATGGCAAGGTCACCGTTGAGCTGGCCGGCGACCACCCGGGGTTTACCGACGCCACCTATCGCACCCGCCGCGATCACCTTGCCGGCCTGGCGGCGGCCTGGCGGGAGGGCCAGCCGATTCCCCGGCCCGACTACACCGACGAGGAGCACGGGGTGTGGGCGGCCGTGAGCGACTCGCTCGAGGAGCTGCACGAGCGCTTCGCCTGCCGGGCCTTCCTGCAAGGCAAAGCCGCCCTCGGCCTGCCGGGCGATCAGGTGCCGCAGCTGCCGGAGGTGACCGCCCGGCTGGAGCCGATCGCCGGGTTCCGGTACCAGCCCGTGGCCGGCCTGGCGCCGCTGCGCGATTTCTATGGATCGTTCGCAGGTGGCGTGTTCTGGTCCACCCAGTATCTGCGTCACCCATCGGTGCCGCTCTACACGCCCGAGCCGGACGTGATCCACGAGGTGATCGGGCATGCCAACCAGCTGGCCGGCGCCGGGCTACGCGGACCTGTATCGGCTGGTGGGAGCGGCCGTGGCCCGGACCCGGGGCGAAGATGCCCTGCGCTTTCTGTCCCACGTGTTCTGGTACACCATGGAGTTCGGCGTGGTCCGGGAGGCCGGCGAGCTGCGGGCGTTCGGGGCCGGCATCCTGTCGTCGGTGGGGGAGACGTCGAGCTTCCGCGACGCCGACCTGCGTCCCGTCGACCTGCTGGCCATGGGCCGGGCCAGCTACGACATCACCCGCTTCCAGCCGGTGCTGTACGTCTGGTCGTCGGCGGCGGAGCTCGAGGATCGGCTGGGCGCGTTTCTGGCTTCGTACGACGACGCCACGCCCGGGCTGCTCCTGCGCAAGGCGGGCTAGGGGGTCCCTGGGCCCGACGCCCGCCCGGCCCGGTGGCCGCTGGCGCCCCGCCAGGGCCGCCCCCCGGCCGGCGCCCCACCCACCCGCCCCCCTTATGCTGTTTCATGCTATTTGATTCGAACTTCTGGGCGCGTTCTGGATTCTTGGCGCGTTTTTGAACCTGTGGTGTCGTCCTCGTCACCAAGAATCTCGATGTCACCAAGAATCCGGGGCATGGTGCTGGGCGAGGGCGGCGCTCGCCTCCCCAGCGCGACTGAGAAACGCCAGGCTGGGGGCTCTATCCGTAGATGGTGAAGTGGAAAGCGGTGTCGATCTCGGTGATCGGGTCGCTGAGCACCGACACCAGTAGCTCCCACCGTCCCGACAATGGCACCGGCACGCTGTCGGACACCCACGAACCGGTGAACGGATGCGTGAGAGGCACAGCCAGCGGACCGATGGACCGGGCCGGAAGCTCCAGCTGGGCGGTGACCTGGAAGGGGTCGACCGGAGCGGTGGCCCGGTTCGTCATCTGAATCGCCACGTGGACGGTCCCCGGCACCAGCGGGTATACGACAACCGACAACACGTACTGGGTTCCGACTGCGGCGTGAGCGGTGAAGGCCCGCTCCGTGGCCGCCACCCGTTCCCCCTGAGGGGGCGCGGTGTCCACCAATACCCCGGTGAGCGCCACCACGCCGATCCCGATGGCCGCCTCGAACGCCAGCCACCGCCGAAAGCGCCGTGCCCTGGGTCCTCTGCCAACGGGCGCCGGCGGCTCAGCCTGACCCGATCCATCGGGCCACCCGGTCCGGGTCAGGGGACCGGACTGGCTTGACGGGCCTGACCGGGCCCCGGTTCCGAAGCGTTCGCCTCCGTCGGCAATCCCGTTAGCCTCCGCGTCCGCAGCGAGACGACCTGGGCCCGTGCCCGGGGCTGCCCCCGTCGCCGCGGTCGCCCCGGCCGTTGCGGTCGCCCCGGCGGTTGCGGTCGCCCCGGCGGTTGCGGTCGCCCGGTCGAGCCCCGATCCTGGTGCGAGCTGGCCCGCGTCCCGGTCGACATCACCGGCTGCCGTGGCCGCCATCACGTGCCCGGACGGGGAGGGCTGGAAGCGACGGTTGACCCAGCGGCGACTGAACCAGCCCGCCTCCACCCCGGCAGCCACCAGGGTCACCTTGAGGAGCAGAACGGTTCCGTAGTCCGTTTCGGTCAGCTGTCCCCACGAGCCCACCTGTCGCCAGGCCTGGAACACGCCCGGAGGCGACGATCACCGCTACCGCGACCAGGGCCGTGGAGGAGAACCGCTGGATCACTTCCTCGAGCTCACCCGTCTCCACGTCGGGTCGGGGCGGGAGAAGCAGGGCAGCCAGAACGATCAATCCGCCCACCCAGACGGAGCCGGCGGACACGTGGACCAGGTCGGCGATGAAGCCGAGGGGTTCCCAGCGGCCCGTGATGGCGTGTCCCGACAGGCTGAGCGAGACCACCAGCCCGGCTGCTCCCGCCAGCGTGACCAGCAGCCAGAGCGCCGGTCGGGCCCGGAGGGATGCGCCGCCGGGCCCATCTTTGCCGCTTGGCCCGTCTTTGCCGCCTGGCCCGTCTCTGTCCCCTGGCCCGTCTCTGTCCCCGGCCCGTCTCTGTCCCCGGCCCGTCTCTGTCCCCCGGCCCGTCTCTGTCCCCCGGCCCGTCTCTGTCCCCCGGCCCGTCTCTGTCCGCCGGTCCCAGTGACCCGTCGCCGCCGCGGGCCCGCCGGTGGTCCCCGGTCGCCAGGCCGGTCGGATGCCACAGTCCGTGCTCGCCGTGGGCGATGGCGCCGGCCACCAGCCCGGCCAGCATGACCAGGCTGGCGATGATCCGCACCCCGGCGCCGGTGCCGAAGCTGGAGTGGATCACGGGCGACAGCACGCTGGACCGGAACGCGTCACCGAGGTGTCTACCGGCGTCGTAGGGCCCCTCGCACGATCACCGCCCCGACGCTGGCAATGCCCGTCACCGCCGCCGCCGCCAGCACCAGCGTTGCGCACCATCCGGAGCCGGATCCCCGCCGGCCAGCCCACCAGCAGGGCGGCGCCGCCCACCGCCACGATCACGCCGAGCAGAATCACGGTGCGCAGGGTTCCGGTAAGGAAGCCCAGGGCCCGGCTGGGGTGCCGGGACGCCAGGAGGTGCTGTTCCAGGGAGCCCACCCCGGTCCCGGCGCTCGGCGCGCCGACCGAGAAGGTGAAGGCCCCCTGAACCGGGTGGGTGTCGGCCGAGATCACCCGCCAGCTCACGACGTACGTTCCCTTCAACGTCGACGGCAAGGTCACGCCGACCTGGTTGCCATGCCCGGAAGGATGCTCAACCGGCCCGGTCTGCACTTGCTGGCCGTTGGACGCCGAACACTTCGATGGCCGAGGGCGGAGCCTGGACTGTCTCGCCGAACGTGAGCACGACCTGAGGGGGAGGCGACGATCAGAACTGCACCGCTGGCGGGTGAGGTGCCGAGGAGCTGGGCGTGGGCGAACGCCGGGGCCGCGAAGGCCAGCACCCCGGCGACGATGAGCGCGGCTGCGGCGCCGGCCCGGACCATCAGTCGCCGGGTTATCACGGCGACAGCCGCCCGGAGCTGACCCGGTCAGCCACGGGGCCAGCCGGGGATCGACGCCATCGGCCGCGGCTCACCCGGGCGGCGAGAGCCGCGGCGACGCCCGCCACGCCTCTTCGCTCCCGCCGGGCAGGTCCGAGCCGTCGGCGGCTTCGAGCAGGTCGTCACCCCGGTTCCACTCCGAGAACACCGCCAAGAGCGCAACCAGCGTCCCGATGACAGCGACGGTCCACCAGATGGCGCCGCCCTGATGGGTCCCGGTCAGGGTGTAGATCGGCCGCGGCCGGCGTGGACCTGACCACCAGGGCGATCCCCAGAAGCGACTCCAGCACGATCGCCCCCGCCAGGAACAGAAGGTTGCGCCCGGGCCGGAGCTCAGCCTCCGTGCCCACGTCGCTACCGAGCACCGCCCACCAAAAGAGGAAGCCGACGGCCAGGAAGCCCAGGTTGATCAGGTTCAAAAGCCACACGTGTTGCATCGATGAGGCCAACGCGGGCGTGAGGAAATAGGCGAGGAGCCCGGCGTACAGGAGGACAAAGGACACCGCCGGATGCGCCAGAGCGCGGATCGGGGCTGACTCCATCACCCTGAGCAGCCAGTCCCGAGGTCGGGGGCTGGAGGTCTCCAGGGCCAGCCTGACCGGGGCGCCCAGGACCAGAAGCGGGGCGGCGACCATCACCAGCAGGAGTGATTGCACCACGTGCATCGGGAACGAGATGTACGGCAGCATCGCCACCGAGGACTGCACCGCCACTTCGATCGCCACCAGGCCGGAGAAGAACGCCACCGTCCGCTGGATCGGCCACGACTGTCCCTGATCGGCCGCGTCCCCGCTGGCCTGGACGTACCAGAATGCGGCCAGGATCAACGCCGCCAGCACGGCGCAGGTAAAGGGGCTGATCAGCCAATACCGGAGGAGGGTATGGACGTCGATCCGGATGGGCTGCATGTTGCCGGGGCCCATGTTGCGCATCAGTCAGCAGTCTGCTGCGGGTCCGGCGCTTGCGGTAGTCAGGGGGAGGCGTGTGCCCGCGCCTGCGGCCCGGGCCGGCCTCGGGGGCGGGCTACAGACCGGTGCCGTTCCAGTTGATCGGGGGCGGGGTGACGATGGGGCCGCCCAGATTGAGCACGATCTGGGCGTGCTCCTGGAGCGGGATCTGGGCCGGGTTGCCGGTCCACGGCTTGCCGTCGACCGTGGCCGTCACGGTGCCCTTGTAGGACCCGATCTGATTGGCCGAGAACGGCACGTGCCAGATGGCAAAGAACTGGGCCAGCTCGTACACCTTCGGGGTGGGCGACTCGATATGGATGATCCCGTCCTGGGCGTGGACGTGCAGCCAGTACAGGCAGGTCTGGCTCCCGGTGGCGAAATCGCCGTTGGCGGTCTGCTGTACCAGTGCCGGGGGCACCATTCCGGTTCCCAACGGGATCGAGCGGGGTTGACCATTGATGAAGATCGCCAGGTGGGCGTGATGGTGATAGGTCAGCTGCTCGGTGGTGTTGCACTGCAGGCCGACGATGGGCGCGCCGGTCAGCCCGGTGTTGGCCGGGGCTAGCTGAGGTCCGACCTGAAGGGGCACGCCTTCCGGCCCGATGCTGCCGTACACCTTCACCCCGGCGGCGGTGGTGTAGTTGACCGCGGCCTGAGTCTTGTCCGGCGAGCTCGAACTGCCGCCCGAAGAGCTGACGACCAGCACGATGACCACGGCCACCACGGCGACGACCACCCCGATGATCAGGGCGTAAAACCAGCCCCGGGACTTTCCGCCGCGACGGCGGCGAGTTGGTGGTCGGCGCGGAGGGACGGGTCGCGACGCGGAGGAGCCGCGGGCAGGGCCGCTTTTGCCACGGGGGGGGATCTTGGCGGGCGGCGGTTTCGCCATGCTGCTCCTTTGGGCGAGCCGAACGACAACCTCATGCAGAGGAAGGGGGCCGCAGACATTCTAGGGGGCGGCCCCTTCCTCGTGCGGGCGGCTGAGGCGAGTTTGGCGCTATTCGCCGCTGAGCCAGGCCGGCGCCCGTTCGAGCAGGAACTGGCTGACGGCCAGGGCCCGGTCGAAGGTCTCGCACAGCAGCTCCTCCCCGGCGAGCACCCGGGCCAGGGAGACCTGCTGGCGGGCGACGATGGTGATGCGGCGCTCGGCGGGGTCCGTCGCCGAGGCGTAGCTGTCGATCGCCGATGATTCGAGGGGGAGCTCGACGCCACCGACGCCGGCGAGATCGATCGCCAGGCGGAGCAGGTCCGGGCCGTGCGGCAGTGGGGGGAGCGCCCAGGTAAAGGTCAACGGGAAGTGGTACTCGTCCTTCGGGTCCTCGCCTTCGGGAAGATCGACGACTTCGTCCTCAAAGGCCAGCAGTACGCGCGGGTCAACCTCCAGGGCCAGGTGAAGGTCGAGGGGCCCGTTACAGCCTTCCTCGGGATGCAGGTCCACCTCCCAGGCCTGCCGGAGCGAATAGGTCTCCACGAAGTGCCGCTCGTCGTGCACGTGAAACCCGTGGTCCACGGCATGGTCTTTGAGCTCGGCTACGTATCCGGCGACGTCGATGACCGCCACTTGGGCAACCCTACCCGGCGGGACGCCATCCGGGGTCGGGTACCGTCGCCGACCATGGCGCCTTCTCCCTCGTCCGGGTCGCACCGTTCACCGACGGAGGTCCTGCCCGTCCTCCACCAGGTGGTCACGGCTGTGGCCGAGAGCCTCCAGGACCTGGACGACTGGGGTCTGGCCGGTACCCGCGACGGCCAGTACCGCAGCGACCTGGTCGCAGATCGGGTTGCCCTGACGGTCATCGAGCGGGCCGGGCTCGGAGCGTTCTCGGAGGAATCGGGTCTGCACGACACCGATCGGCCGGTGTGGGTGGTGCTCGATCCCGTCGACGGCTCGACGAACGCGGCCCGCGGCATTCCCTGGTGGGCGACGAGCGCCTGCGCCATCGACGCCGACGGTCCCCTCGCTGCGGTCGTAGCCAATCAGGCCACCGGCATGCGCTTCGAGGCGACCCGGGGCGGCGGGGCGCGCGCCAACGGCCGCCCGGTCACCCCGTCGTCGTGCCGGTCGATGCGCCAGGCCATCGTGGCCCTGTCCGGCTACCCCCGCCAGTGGCTCGGCTGGTCGCAATACCGGGTCCTGGGGGCCGCCGCTCTGGATCTGTGTGCCGTCGCGGCCGGCCAGGTCGACGCCTTCATCGACTGCGCCTGGCGATCCCTCGCGCCCTGGGACTACCTGGGCGGAGTGCTCATCTGTCAGGAGGCCGGTGCCGCTGTGCAGGAGGCGTTCGGCAGAGAGCTGGTTGTGCGCGACCCGGATGTCCGGCGGGCGCCTGTGGCTGCGGCGCACTCCGGAGCTGTTGACAGAGGCCGTCGCCGCCCGCGTCGGTCTGGCCAAATAAATCGGTATGGCTGGATAAAACGGACACCGTTACAGTAAGCGGAAGTCACCCTCGCCCCGGCCCGGGCGCGGTGTCCCACCATCCCGGCCGAATGAGACCTGCCCGGGCTACCACCCTCCGGACTCCGCGCCGGTAACCAGCAATGATCGATCGGCTAAGGAGACCGAACCTGGCCTCCGACCAGCACTTTCACCTGTCCGTCGACCCGGGTGACGATTCGGCCGCGAATAATGGTTTGACGCCGCCTCGTTCCCGTGATGGGATTACACACGGCAGGGAAGGTCCCTGACAGCTGGCGTGCAGCCGGGCCTGGACACGGAAGGGAGTGCAATGACGCTGAGCGGCCTCAACGGACAGCTCATTAGGCGCGCCCCCTCCGCCGCGTCGCAAGCTGTCGGTATCTCCGGGCCGTACGTGCATGCCGAAGCAGCCAAGCGCCTCCACGAGCGCTTTGCCATGACCGGCTGCGACACCAACGTGTGGCCACTGAGCCCTCAGGACTGGTCGACTGGATAGGACCACCACCAGTTCCGAAGCAGGGCTCAGAGGCCGCCGGGAAACCCCGGCGGCCTTTTCGTTTTCCAACAAGACACCACTGCAGGGACCAACGAGGAAAGGAAACGGCGAGATGTTCGCCATCGAGTTGCTCCAGGAGTTGATCAACACCAGTGAGCCAGCCGATCAGTGGGTCGATGCCAGCTGCCAGGACGAGGCCGGGAGCCTGACGGAGCTGTTCTTCTCAGATCAGATCCCCGACATCGTGCGAGCCAAGCGCATCTGCGCCACCTGCCCGGTCATCACACCCTGCCTGGCTGGTGCGCTCGAGCGCCGCGAGCCGTGGGGCGTCTGGGGTGGCGAGCTGTTCCTCAACGGGAAGGTGCTGGCCCAGAAGCGCCGTCGGGGACGGCCTCCGAAGAATCCTCGGCCCGAGGACGACATCCAGTTGACGGCATAGCCGGGCCGGGAGGGTGTTGGCGCCCTCCCGGCCCCTTGCGGGCGGGTCTGAACCAGCGGGATTGCCGACCGGGTCGGGCCTGATTGGCGTGGTCAGGGCCAGGTTTCGTGACCAGAATGGGGGCATGTCCGCTCCCGAACGCCCGGATCAAGGCCTCCGGCCGGCTGTGTTGGTCTCGGCCTGCCTGCTTGGAGTTGCTTGCAACCACCGCGGCCAGGGATCTCCGAGTCGGGAGGTGATGGGGCTGGCGACCTCGGCCCGGCTCGTGCCCGTCTGTCCGGAGGTGGTGGGGGGCCTGTCCACGCCGCGCCCTCCGGCCGAGCGCGATCCTGACGGCCGGGTCCGAACGGCAGAGGGTGATGACGTGACCGCGTTCTACGAGCGGGGCGCGGCCCATGCGGTGGCGGTGGCCCGAGCCGTGGCGGCCACGCGGGCCATCATGAAAGCGCGGTCGCCCTCTTGCGGTTGTGGTCAGATCTACGACGGCACCCACCAGCGAGTGTTGCGGGAGGGTAACGGCGTCACGGTCGAGGCCCTGATCAAAGCGGGCATCCAGGTGACCTCGGACGAGGACCTGCGGGCGGACGCCGTCGAGGGACAAGCCGGACAAGCCGGATAGGGCTCCGGTCACCAGGGCGAGTAGGCTCATTCGCTTATCGAGCCACCCGGGCGCTTAGCTCAGCTGGTAGAGCGCCGCCCTTACAAGGCGGTGGTCGGGGGTTCGAGTCCCTCAGCGCCCACCGACAGACACCCCGGCTGAAGCCCGCCAGCCGCGTCACCGTCCGAACGGCCTGCTACCTCGGGAACCCGAACCCGGGGAACGGTGCACCGCGGCCTCCTGGATCCGGCGACTGCGGGTTGAGTCACCCTCCGGACCAATTCACCCGGTACTGCCGACTTTTGGGACATCTGCTCACCTTTGGTGCGGAAACCACGGGTGGCGTGGTTTCTGCTCCAAAAGTGAGCGGCCGGGACAAAAGTCAGCTTCGGGAACGAGGCCCGGCGTCGGGAGTCCGCGACGAGGCGCCCCGCCACCGCTCGGCCGCCGACTCCGGGTCGAATCCGGCAGAGCCGGCGGGGCGGTTGTGGTCGCCTGCGTCCTAGAAGCGTCGTTCGCGACGGCGTTCCCGACGGTGCATGCCAGCCACCGACACGGGCGAAAGGGGGCGGCCAAAAGGATCGATGAACAGCGCACACGGTCCCGTCGATGCCGGCAGGGTTCCGTCGAGCACGTCCACCTGATAGCTCAGCGAGTTTCCCTCCAGGCTGGGGTTCCGGATAGTGACCACAATCTCCTCCGGGGTCCGATCCCCGGGCTCGGCAAACGACAGGACGGCGTTGGGCGGATCGGTCTCGAAGCTGTTCTCTCCCTCTCCCCACAGGTCAACGAAGCGCTGGGTGGACATGTGACCGACCTCTCGCTGGGGCCGGTCGGCGAAATAGATCGTCGACGGGGACAGGTCACTCAACGTGATCGTCGCCTTCCCATCGCTGCTCAAGCTGCCTGCCGTCTGAACAAACAGGGCCTCAATGTCTTCGAGCTGCTGCTCTGTGACCTCGCTCATGGCGTTCCTCCTTCACATGACCACGCTGCCGGGCCATACGGTCCTGGGCGACGGTATCGACGCACCGAGGACCAGCGGCTCCTACGATCCGGGTGAAACGTTTCCTCCAGGCGTCAATCAGTCGCGCCCGAGCCAGCCCAGCACTTCAGGCCGATGGCCGACCAACTCGTCGCCGCTCTGTCCTCAGACCGTGCTTCTACGGCGAACCAGCGAATCGACCGTCACTGCGGCCAGCAGCACCAGGGCGGTCACCACGTCCTCACCCGCCGCCCCGATGCCGAGCAGCCCGAGACCGTTGGCGACGGCGGCGATGACCACACCACCCAGCAAAGCGTGAATGGCCTTGCCGTGGCCCCCAAAGAGGCTGGCCCCGCCGATGACGGCGGAGGCCACCGCGTACAGGACGAGCGTGCCACCGTCGATATCGGTGGCCATGGATCCGAGACGGGACGCGTAGACGAGCCCCGCCATGCCTGCAGTGAGGCTGCAGAGCAGGAAGCCGATAGTCCTGATCATGGCCACGTTGATGCCGGCCCGGCGGGCTGCCTCGGGACTGGCGCCGATGGCATAGATGTACCGCCCGACCCGGGTCTTACCGAGCAGCCAGGACCACAGCACGACGACGGCCAGCACGAACGGAATGACGTAGGGAACGCCCCGCAAGGATACGTGGAGCACGCCCCGATTGACGTTGCATATGAGGACCAGGGCGACGCCCGCGGCCGCGGTCACCACGATGGTGAGAATGGTGATGCTGAGCGGTGGCGCGCTGAGCCCCCGGGCCCGGCGCCGCGACGTGCGGAGGATCGTCGCCACGGCGTAGAGCCCCACCGCCACTATCAGGATGATCCAGCTGGCCAGCGGGGAGAGATTGCTGTTGACGAGCTTGTAGACGGGACTGCTGGTGCTGATGGTGATCACCCCCCCGACGGCTGTCTTGTCGCGGTCGGCCAACCAGATCATGACCCCCTGCCAGCCGAGCAGGCCGGCCAGGGTCACGACGAAAGAAGGCAGACGCAGCCGGGTGATGAGGGTCCCCTGCAGGGCCCCGATGGCAGCCGTGATGGCGAGCCCGGCCAGGATGCCCGCCCACCACGGCCAGTTGTAGGGCGCCGCGATCAACTCGGCGATGATGAAAGCGCCCACTGCGGCCACGTAGCCGGCGGACAGGTCGATCTCGCTGAGGAGCAGTACAAAGATCTCGGCCATACCGAGCAGAACGAACACGGTGGCTTGCACGAAGAGGTTGACCAGGTTGCCCGCCGTCAAGAACTTGGAGTTCTGCACCTGAAAGATGATGACGATGGCAGCCAGTCCCGTGAGGATCGGCAGGGCACCGCTCTGGCCGGCCCGGATGCGGTCTCGCCAGGCTCGCAGATAGTCGCCGAGCGAGTCAGCCAGCAGCTCGGGCGAGGTGGCGCCCGATTGGGCCAGGCTGGCCTCGACTTCGACCTCGTCCTCGGGCGGGCCTGTGGTTACCCCTTCCTGCCCCGGGTCGTCAACCGTGCCCGTACCCGACAAGCTATCCGGCGTGGATGTGGGCTGGCTGGGTGTCAGGTCGTCTGAAGGCACCGGTCAGCCTCCTGCCTGGTCCGAACGCGTCCCGCCCGGCGCCCGGCTCGATCTGCCGGTGGTCATGTAGTCGACCACTACCTGAAGGTCGAAGTCCGAAACCGGGCCCTCGGCGACCATGCGGCCGAGATAGAGGATGGCGAGACGGTCAGCGACGTTGAACACATCGTTGAGGTTGTGAGAGATCATCAGCACCGCCACCCCCTGGTTGGAAAGGCGCCGGATGAGGTCCAGCACCAGGGTTGTCTGGGCCACGCCCAGGGCCGCGGTCGGCTCATCCATAATGACGAGCTTGGCCTTGGCCATGACCGCCTTGGCGACCGCCACCGACTGCCGCTGCCCGCCGGAGAGGGATGCGACCGGCTGGCGGATGGAGCGCACCGTGGTGACGCGCAGGTCGGCCAGGGTCTGGCGAGCCGACAGCTCCATGGTGTCCTCGTCCAGGAGCCCGTACTTCAGCCGCTCGTGGCCGAGGAACATGTTCTGCACGATGTCGAGGTTGTCGCACAGAGCCAGGTCCTGGTAAATGGTGGTGATGCCGAGCATCTCAGCGTCTTTCGGGCTGTGCAGGCGAACCGGTCGCCCCTCCCAGAGGATCTGTCCCTCACTCGGCTCCCACAGACCCGACATGGTTTTGATCGTCACCGACTTGCCGGCCCCGTTGTCGCCGGCCAGCGCCGTTATCTGGCCCGCCGGGACGTCGAGATTCACCCGGGTGAGGGCCTGCACGGGCCCGAAGGACTTGCTCACCCCCCGCAGCTGGACCAGGGGGACATCGTCGGTTCCCGGGCGGTGACCGGCTCCGGCGTCAAGAGCGGTATCGGAGGTCATCGCCCAGGAACCTAGATGAAAACGGGTCAGATGGTCTCAGGCACTGATGCCCGCGGCTGCGCAGTCCGACGCGTAGGAGCCGGCGCAGAGCTGCGCCGCCGGCACGAAGTCGTCCTTGATGACGGTGGCGTTCATGTTGGCCGTGGTCACCCACTCCGGGGTGAGCAGGGTCGACGGGACCGCCACGTTGGCCGTGGTGTCCTGCGTGCTGCCGTTGATCAGGCCCGACGGAGGAGTCTGATGGGCCCTCAGGTACATGGCCAGGGCCGCGGCGGCCTGCGCCTCCAGGTAGATGGGCTTGTAGACGGTGCCGCACTGGTATCCGGAGAGCACGTTCTGGAGCCCGGTCAGCGAGGCGTCCTGCCCTGTCGTCGGGAATGTCTTGGGGGCAATGTGGAGCGTCTTGAGATACGTGATGATCGGTGCGCCAGTCTCGTCATTGGGAATCAGTGCGGCATTGATGTTCGGGTGGGCCGTGTAGGCCTCCTGGAACTCGGTCTCCGCGGTGGGCGGGTCCCAGGTCCCCGCGGTGGCAATCACCTTGGTCCACGATCCAGAGCCGAAGAGGGGATTCAGGACGTCGTAATAGCCCTGGGCAAAGAGAGTGGCGTTGTTGTCGGTGACCGCACCGTGCATAACCGCGACCTCGGGCTTCGCCACGTGCCAGGCCGAGACGCAGCTGACCAGGCCCTGACCCATGACCTTGCCGACGTCGACGTTGTCGAAGCTCACGTAGTACTCGCGGTTGCCGCCGAGGGTGAGCCGGTCGTAGTCAACGACAGCCACGCCATGGGCCTTGGCATAGCTCTCGATCGCCTTTCCGACACCGGAATCGAGGGGGTCGACCAGGAGCACGGTAGCCCCGTTGGTGATGTCCTCCTGAGCGTCAGTCAGCTGGGTTGCATCGCTGGCGTGAGCGTTCTGGACGATGATGTCGGACGACGAAAGCCCCGCCGTCGAGAGGGCCTTGGTGAGGTCGGGGGCGTCGAACTCCACGTACCGGGTAGAGCTCACGGTGTCGGGCAAAATGGCCGCGACCTTTCCTGACCCTGAGGACGCGATCGACTTGAGCTGCGCCATGGCAGAGAAGTCGCTGGTGAAGGAACTGGCCGACAGAGAACTCGAGGCCGCCGGGGCGGGGGTTGTCGCCGTGGGAGCGGTCGTTGTCGCCGGCGCGGCCGGGGCGCTGGTAGTTGGGCTGCTGCTCTTACTGCTACTGCCGCAGGCGGACAGCAAGCCGCCTGTCAGGGCGAGGGCACCTAATGCCACCGCTGGCTTGGTTATGAATCTCATCGTTTCTCCTCTTCGTAAAGCTGGATGGGATCGAGGTCGGATAGCAGTCGGTTGATGGATGTACCGATCGGAACATCGATCACTCGAATACGGCCCCACTGGTGAATGGGCCCAAGGACTCTATTAGCTGCTTTCATCAATGGGCAGTCACGCTCCTTCCTCGCTGAGAAGTGGTTCGCCTGGTAGCGACCGGCGCAGCTCGGGCCGTATCACAGCCGGGATTCGGCCGGGATCGAGCAGTACCGGCTCGAGGGCGATTTCGGCGGCTCCGAGCAGCACCGACTCGCGGCCCAACGAGGGGGGCACAATCTCTACGTCGAGCTGAGCCTCCGTCACCACGCCGGCGCGCATCTGAGCGGTGAGCGCGGCCCGCTCCAATTCGAGCACATCCGCGAGCAATCCGCCAAGCACCACCATGTCGGGATTGAAGATGTTGACGATGTTGGCCAAGCCGATACCGACCCACCAGGCGACTCGCTGCAGGGCCCGCTTGGCATCGGGCTCGCCTCCGGCCGCCGCGGCCAGCACCTCGTCGACGGCGGCCCGCCCGCCTGGCCGGCGACCGGCCAGGGTCACCAGTGCGTCCTCGCCGGTCTCGGTCTCCCAGCAGCCGCGAGACCCGCACCGGCAGGGTGCCCCATCGGGATTGACCCGGATGTGGCCAATCTCACCGGCGTAGCCAGCCGCCCCGTCGAGCAGCTTTCCATCCGCGATGATCCCCCCACCCACGCCGACTTCGGCGTGGATGTAGACCAGGTTGGCGACACTGCTGCCGATCCCCCGAATGTGCTCGGCGACTGCGCCGAGGCTGGCATCGTTGCGGCATAGCACCGGGATCGACAGGCCCACTTGGGAGCGAAGGCGGGTCGCCATGCGGGCGCCGAAGGGAACCTCGCGCCACCCGAGGTTGGGGGCGAAGTGGACCACGCCGTCTTCAGCGCGGACCACACCCGGCACGGCGACGCCCATGCCGGCCAGCCGAAGTCCGGGAGGGAGACGGGCCGCCATCTTCTTGATGACGCCGCAGACCGTGCGGAGGACCCGCTCCAGAGTCCGATCCCGTTCGCGATCGAGCCCGATCTCCGTCCGCTCCAGCACGTGGCCGCCGGGTGCCACCACCGCCACAGTCACGGCATCCACACCGAGCACGACGGCGAGGGCGGCAATGGTGTCGGTGCGGATGGCCACCAGATGTGACGGGCGCCCGGGTGTTCCTCGCTCGCGAGTGATGCGCTCTACCACCAGACCACGCGTCGCCAGGTCATCGACCAGGGCCGCGATCGTGCTCCGGTTGAGGCCCAGGATCCTCGTCAACTCCGCCCGTGATGTGGAACCCCTGCGGTGGATATGGCCGAGCAAGGTCGCCATGTTGTGCTGGCGGACCACGTCCTGGGTGGTCCCGCGCACTTCCACGCGCCTGTCTCGGCTCTTCTCCATGCACCCCTCGGTTGGCTCAGGCGCGAACCCATCAGCTGCGGACTGTTTCCTCCCCCCGCACCCGGCTATCGCGTCTCTCTGACGCAGCATAAGTTGCCTCCGACAACTTTTCAAGCCGTTGACCGAGATTTGTCGAGCGCCACAACATTTGTGGGTGAGCCAACGGTTGCCACCCCGACGCCCGGGCCGCGGGTGACGGGCTAACCGCCAGGGGTGGCCGCCCGACGGTAACCGTCGGTCGCAAGGGTCCCCTCAGCGGGCCGGCCAGAAACTCGACGCCGGAAACTCGACAACGAAAGAGCACGTCGCCGGCTGCTCACACGGCGCGGCGAGTTCCTGGCGTCGAGTTCGCAGGCGGCCCACTCAGGCCCGTCTGGCTCTTCAGGTTCGATTGGCTCTTCAGGCTCGAGCGGCTTCGATACCCCGAAGGTCTCCGTCCTCGTCGTAGAGGGACTCTTTGAGCACGAAACTCGCGTCCCCCAGCCGCGGCAGGAGCTCACGATCCTGCTCCCCCCCGAGTTCCAGGATCAACGCCCCGCCCGCATGGAGGAGCTCCCGCCCCCACTCCACCGCCTGTTCGAGCACCTCCAGGCCACGCCGGCCGCCGTCGAGAGCGGCAACCGGCTCGTAGCGGCGCACATCTCGAGGTAGGAAGACCAGGGCATCGGTCGGGACGTATGGCACCACGGCCACGACGACGTCGAAGTGGCCGCGAAGTTCGCCAGGGATGGGCCGGCCCAGATCACCCTGGTAGATTTCGACGCCGTTCTTTTGGGCACAACGACATGCGTCGCCGTCCATGTCAGTGCCTACGATCCGGGCGGAAGGTCGGGCGGTGCGCAAAGCGACGGCCACCGCGCCTGAGCCGGTGGCCAGATCGGCGGCCAGACCGCCCTCCGGCAGTCGTTTGATGGCCCGGCGAGCGATGATCTCGGTCTGGGCGCGGGGAACGTACACCCCGCGATCAACGCAGACAACGTCGCCCATGAAGGTGGAGGTACCGGTGAGCCATGGCAGCGGCTCACCCTGCAGCCGACGTCGCAGCCAGCCGTGCAGCAGGTCGGTATCGCCCCGGGCGGCCTCGATCAGCGTCTCCGCTTCCTCTCGAGCGTCGACGAAACCGGCCCGGGCCAGCGCCGTCATAAGATCCTGCCGCGTGAGTGACCGCCCGGTCATCGGCCGAGGCTAACTGGAATGCGGACCAACACGGACTGGCCGATAAGTTTGGGTTGTCTGGCCGATGAGTTTGGAAGGTGCGGCGCGTCTTAGGTATGAACATCGAGCATGCGGAGGTCGCCATGACGAGCACGACAACCCGGATTCGCCAGATCGGGCTGGTATGCCTGCCCACGCCGGACCAGGATGGCGCCATCGCGTTTTACGAGGCCCTCGGCTTCGAGAAGCGCACCGACACGCCGTTCGGCGGAAGCTACCGCTGGGTGGAGGTATACCCACCGGAGGGGACGGCCGGTATCGCACTGGCGCCCCCGCCTCCTGGCGCGGAAATGAAGCCGGCAGAGACGGGAATCACGCTGGTTACCCAGGACATCGACGCCACGCACGCCGACCTGGTGGGAGCCGGCGTGGACGTTGACGCCGAGGTGTCGCGAATGGGAGATCCCGTACCGCCGATGTTCTGGTTCCGGGATCCCAGCGGCCACACCCTGATGGTGGTGGAGCAGCCCTGAGCGGGGGGACCTTCGACGAGCTCCACTTCGCAGATCTCGTCGAGCAGCACCGCCCGGAGCTCCACGCCCATTGTTACCGGATGCTCGGTTCGGTCCACGACGCTGACGACGCCCTTCAGGAGACCTTGTTGCTGGCCTGGCGGGGTGTGGCCGGGCTACGGGAGACAGCCTCAGCGGGCCGGCCAGAAACTCGACGCCGGAAACTCGACAACCGAAAGAGCACGTCGCAGGCTCAAACTGCGCTGCGAGTTTCCGGCGTCGAGTTCGCAGGCGGCCCACTCAGCCAGATCGTGGTTGTACACCATCGCCACCAACGTCTGCCTGACGGAGCTGCGGCGACGACGCAAGCGAGTGCTTCCCCTCGACTACGGCCCGGCTGCCGAGCCGCGGACCCCGCCCGGAGCTCCTGTCACCGAAGCGATATGGCTCGAGCCCTACCCGGACGAAGGGGTCGGGCTTCCCTCTGGGCGGGCCGCTCCCGAGGCCAGGTACGATCAGCGCGAGAGTGTCGAGCTGGCCTTCGTGGCTGCCATCCAGCACCTGGCGGCCAAACAGCGGGCCGTCCTCATCCTTCGCGAGGTGCTTGGATTCAGCGCCCAGGAGGCCGCGGCCATACTCCACACCACGGTGGCTTCGGTGAATAGCGCCCTCCAGCGCGCTCGCGTGGTCGTCCGCGATCGAGTACCCGCACCCAGCCAGCAGGCGACGTTACGGGCACTTGGCGACCGCTCGGTTCGCGAAGTCGTCGAGCGATACGTGGGAGCGTGGGAACGGTGCGACGTTGCCGCCTTCGCCTCCCTCCTGGTGGAAGACGCCACCTTTGCAATGCCGCCGCTCTCGACCTGGTACGCACCGAGGCATTCGATCGTGACCTGGGCCCGAGAGTCGTCGATGTCAGGGGTGTGGCGGTGGCGAACCCGGCCGGCCCGGGCCAACGCCCAGCCCGCCCTCGGGTTCTACGCCTGGGACGAAAGAGCAGGCGCCTATTTCCCGTTCGCTCTCAACGTCCTGAGCCTTCGCGACGGGCTCATCAGCGCTGTGACCGCTTTCATCGTTCGATCTACGGGCACCGCCGATTCGGAAGCCTTCGCCCGCTTTCCGGAACAACCGATGGATCCTCGTCGGGTCACGGGCGCCTTTGAGCGGTTCGGGCTACCCGATCGCCTCGAATTTCAGCCCTGAGCCTCACCATCCTGGCGAATCGAGGTCATGTGGACGTCGCCAGGTCCTCGTCAGTAGAGCTGGCCGCTGGCCAGACGGGCGCCCTCACCGAGGGCAGCCAGCTTGGCCCAGGCGATGCGGGGTACAACCTGGGCCGAGCCGGCCAGGGTGTCGAGTCCGCAGTCCACTCCGGCGATGACGTTTTGCTTGCCGAGCACGCCGGCAAAGCGTCCGATCCGCTCGGCAACGGTCTCCGGATGTTCGATGATATTGGTGGTCGAGTCGATGACGCCCGGGATGATCACCTTGCCATCCGGGACGTCGAGGTCTTTCCAGACCTGCCATTCCCACTCGTGCCGGCCGTTGGACGCCACCACGCCGAGGCCATGAGGGCGGGCGGTGAGCATCAGGTCCGCGATTGCTTCCAGGGGCAGGTCCTTGTGGTGGGGGCCTCGTCGGCGCCCCAACACAGATGGATCCGCATGGCGTCGGGATCAATGTTCCTGGTGGCGTAGTTCATGACCTCGATGTTCCGGGCGATCTGGCGGCGCACCTCGTCCAGGGAGTCGGAGCTGCCGATGCGCGAGAACACGCCCCAGTTGCAGTCCAGCTGCAGCACGATACCGGCGTTGACGATGGCTTCGTACTCGACCCGCATGGCGTCGGCCATGGCCGCGTCGAACTCCTCCGGGCTGGAGTAGTACTGGTTGACCCCTGACATGCCGGCGATGCCCGTCGACGGAACCGCCGACATGAAAACCTCCTCCGCCCCCGCCGCCCGGGCCGCCTCGAGGACGTTGGCGATGTCGCGCTCGAGGGCGGCTTCATCGGCATACGAAATCGGACCGGTACAGACCGGGCCGACGGGCGTGGTGGGTGCTCCTTGCATGGTTTGCGAACCGGCATTGAAGGCCCAGCGCTCAAAAAACTCGGGATAGTCGTCGGCTTCCCCTGCGATGGCGTGCGACCGTGCCGGGACAGCCCCCGCTGGCAGCTCCGTGATCGTGAATCCGGTCAACCGCTCGAGGTTGTAGTTGGCGAAAGAAAACTTGCTCATCTCCCCGTCATTGACGACATCGACGCCGGACTCGACCTGCTGGCGAACGACGTCGCGCACTCCGTCACGCACGGCGGCGTCAAATGCCTCCCGCTCCGCAGGATGGCCCGCCGCCCCCTGGTAGAGCATGTCCAGCACCGCCGCGGAACGCGGCAAGCTGCCTGTATGCGTGGTCAAGATTCGGTCCGTGCTGCGCTTCATACTGCCTCCGATGGTGTGACACGACAGGTGCAAAATTGTTGTCGACCAGGAACTGATCCGGGCTCGCTATGGATTTGATCCCATGGGTACCGAGCCTGATTGGATATCGGGTGGCGGCCAGGGCGCGACCGGCGACACCGGCGCCTGGATAGCCGCACTGAGAAACTGGATGAGATCCTCGATGACCGTGTCAAGCGGGGCCGGCAACTGGCCTTCTGACAGCAGATCCTGATAGTGGGCCAGGGCGTGGATCGCCGATGTTAAGGCCAGCTGGAACCTCAGCTTCACCAGGGTGGCCGGCAAATTGGGAAGACGGCGGCACAACAACTCTCGTGCCATCCCCATTGGGTCTTCACCGGACTCCATTGCGAAGGCGCCTCGTTCCGTCAAGAGCCTGGACTGAAACCCGAGATTGTGGTTGCCCGGCTCGAAGTGGATTTCCAGCGGACCGATGATGGTTGCCACGACGTCGCGTACAGTCACTCGACCGGGTTGATCGAGCAAGTCGGCCAGCATCTGGCCACGGCGCTCCTGGGTACGCCGGGCTCGATAGATCGTAATGGCGAGCAGCAGGCCATCCCGGTCCCCGAAGTGGTACGGAATCGCAACGTTGCTGCGCTGACCGGCGGCCCGGGTGATCTCACTGAAGGTGACTGCTGCGATGCCCTTCTTGGCGAAGAGCCGTTCGGCTGCCAGTATGAGCCGCTCCCGGGTCGCCTCGCCGCGCACATTCGTCCCGGCTGGTCCGGTTCGTGGGGTTGGTGACGCCCTGCGAGGCACGATCGTCAGCATAGGCGCCGACTCCGGCTTCGCCTCCCACGGCCGCGCCCTCAACCGGGTTCCCGGGCGCGCCCAGAGGTGGTCCCGGCCTGGTGCATCGACCGGGTTCATCTCGTCGCGGCATTCGACATCCGACCCCACTTGAGCATCCTGGCTCAGTCTCCATCGCCATGCAAGCCTGATCCTACAAGGGCGCTGAGGGACACGACTCGTCCTGACTCACGAGATCATAATTCGGCTACCACCCCCAATTCCCCTGGACAACCGGAAACGGTTGAGTCATACTGGCTTGGCGCTCGTCAGCCCTGAGCGCCAGGGTGTGGCGTGGGAGGAGCGCAGATGCGACCCGACGATCCGACGATCCGACGATCCGACGATCCGGTCGTGACGGGGTGGCAGACCACGCGGCCAGACGCGCCATTTGCGTTCGGATGATTGTCGAAAGGGAAAAACATGTCGAAGTGGCGAGTGCGAGCGATGGCTGCCGCCGCGACCGCGACTCTGGTGTGTGGCGCCTGCGGGAGTTCGAGCCAGTCCTCCGCGCCAACGTCCGCCCCCGTAGCAGGCACCAGTGCTACGACGACAGCCGGTGCGACGCGGACGGCCAGTGCGCCCGGCGTTACACCGACGACGATAACCCTGGGTCTTCTCACGTCCGTGACCGGTGACGCGGCCTCCACGTTCGCCGATACCTCTCAGGGAGCCCAGGCCCGGATAGATCTCCAGAACGCGCACGGGGGCGTGGATGGCCGGACCATCCATATGACCACTGCAGACGACCAATCCAGCACCACCCAGGCCCTCACCGCCAGTCAGGCGCTGGTCGACAACGATCATGTCTTCGGGGTGATGGGCGTCTCGGCCTTCCTGTTCGCCGCGTACAAGCAGCTCCAGACCGAAGGCGTGCCGGTCACCGGTGGGGGCTTTGATGGACCCGAATGGGGAGAGCAGCCGAATACCAACATGTTCACCTTTACTCCGGTGGACGCCAAGTACCCGGGGTCGCCGCCGTTCACCGTCACCGGACAGTTTTTCAAGTCCATCGGCAGCACCAACGTCGCCGAGTTTGCCAGCCAGACCCCCTCTTCTGTTGGGGCCGCCCAGAGCGCCAAGACGTCCGTTCTGGCGGCCGGCCTGAAGAACACCTATCAGGATCTCAATTTCCCCTTCGGGGGCGTCGATTTCACGGCCCAGATGCTGCAGCTGAAGCAGCAAGGCGTCGATGCTGCCTACTGCGTCTGCGTCGAGTCCTCTGACCTGGCTCTGTCCACTGCGGCGAAGGATGCCGGAGTAGCACTGAAGCAGATCCTGGCTACCGGCTATGACCAGCAAACCCTCGACGACCCTGCCGCGGTGTCGGCCGCTCAAGGCCAGTATTTCACGACGGTCACCGTTCCGTTCGAGCTGGGAACGGCACCAACCGCCGAGATGCTGGCGGCCATGAAGCAATATGTCGGTTACACCGGGACGGTGCCCGACTACGGGCAGGTGGAGGGCTGGCTCTCTGCTGACCTCATGATCAGTGGACTGCAGCTGGCGGGAGCCAATCCAACCCGCACTTCGTTTATTGACGGCCTGCGAACTGACACCTCCTACACGGGAGGAGGCCTGCTGCCAAATCCAGTGAATTCCAGCCTGGCGGAGTTCGGCACCGTTCCTAGGACCCAGTGCACCTATTATGTGCAACTCCAGGGCAATAAGTTTGTTCCCCTGCCCAAGCGATGCGGCACCTTCCTCGGCACCTGAGGGCGAACGGCAGTGCTCGCTGGTGTTCCCCGCCCTAAGCTGCGCCGAGGCATCGCGAAGGGTGGAGGTTCGTCCCGGTGATTCAGTGGTCAGTTGACGACGGCGTGGTGGTAGCCGTCATGGACCGTCCGGAGCGGCGCAACGCCCTGGATATGGCCACGGTCATCGACATGCGGAGCAGGCTCACCGACAGCGACGGGCCCGCCGGCCCGGTGGTGCTCACCGGGGCTGGCCGGACATTCTGTTCCGGGTTCGACCTGAGGACCAGACACGAGGGAGCAGCCTTCAAGGTCCAGGCCGATGCCTTGTTCGAAGCCATCCTGGCGTATCCCGCTCCGGTGATGGCCGCGTTGAACGGGCCAGCCGTCGGCATGGGTGCGGTCCTGGCGGCGACCTGCGATCTCCGCATTGGCTGCCCGGAAGCCTGGCTGGAGGTGCCGGCCGCCCGGCTGGGGGTTGTTCTCGATGAGAGCTATGTGGGCAGGGTTCGGGACCGGCTGGGCATGGCCGCGGCCCAGCTGCTGTTCCTGGCGTCGGATCGGATTGCCGGCGCCCGGGCGGTCGAGCTGGGAGCGTTCCACGCCCTGACCGACGACCCGGTAGGGGAGGCCAAGGCGTGGGCAGTTCGCTTGTTGCAGCTGGCCGCGTCGTCCCTGGCGATGCACAAGTCGTTTATCAACGGCCGGCCGTCTACGGTCGCGGCCTCTGGAGAGGGAGGTCAGCATGGATCTCAGTGACATGATTCTGGTGAGCGTGGACGACCACGTGGTAGAGCCCCCGTCCATGCAGGGGTACATGCGCGACCACGTGCCCGCCAGATTCAAGGCCCGGGTTCCCAGGGTCATCAGGAGGGCTGACGGTACGGAGGCCTGGTTGATCGAGGGTACCGAGGTGTCGACCTTTGGATTGAACGCCTCCGCTGGCCGGGTCCCTGAGGAGTGGGGGACGGGCGCCAACAGCTACGAGCGGGTGCGCTCCGGGTGCTATGACGTTCACGAGCGAATCCACGACATGAACGCCAACGGGGTGGTGGCGTCCCTCAATTTCTCGTCCTGGCCCGGTATCAGCGGGCAGTATTTCGCCACTGTTGACGCCGAACGGGACTACGTGGCCGCCATCACCAGGGCCTATAACGACTGGCACATCGACGAGTGGTGCGCAGCCTATCCGGGAAGATTTATCCCCCTCGGATTATCCGGGTTCATGCTTGGCGCCGACTGGATGGCAGACGAGATACGCCGGCTGGCCGCCAAGGGTTGCCGGGCGGTGTCGCATCACTCGGACACCTGGCGCTGGGGGATGCCAGATCTGCAGGGCGACGAATGGGATCCGGCCTGGCAGGCCTGCGAGGAGACGGGAACTGTCATGGTGTATCACTTCGGTGGGCAGCCGTCCCTCGGGCCGCGTGCCAACATCGACATTGTCGCCACGGTCATGCCAGCAGGCACCGCCGCGTTTGCGGCGGAGCTGATCTGGTCTCCATACCTGCGAAAGTTTCCATCCGTACGCATTGCCCTCGCAGAAGCGGGCATCGGCTGGATCCCCAACTGGCTGGAGCGGCTCGATCATGTCTACGTGACCAACCCATGGCGCTGGTCGGAGAATAGCTTTGGCGATCAACTCCCCAGCGAGGTGTTTCGCGGCCGGGTGCTGACCTGCTTCATCGAGGACAACGTTGGACTCCAGCTGCGCGAGCGCATCGGTGTGGACAGCATCGCCTGGGAGTGCGACTATCCACATCCGGACACCACCTGGCCCCGGTCGCCCGAGAACGTGCTGGCCCAGTTTGAGCGGGCGGCTTGCACTGACGAAGAGATCCAGGCCATGACCTGGCAGAACGCCTGCCGTTTCTACGACTTCAGGCCGTTCGAGCACGTCGATCCCGCTGACGCGACGGTAGGGGCGTTGCGGGCCCAGGCCGTCGGGGTGGATACCACGCCCCGAAGTTTCGCCGATACATGACCACGATCGGCGAACGCCAGGCGGTGCTCTCCGGTGTTGGCAAGTCGGCCGTGGGGCGCCGTCTCGGCCGGACGGCGCTCGATCTGACCGCCGAAGCCTGTCTGGCCGCGATCGCCGATGCCGGCCTCCAGCCCGGCAACATCGATGGTCTGTCGACCTATCCGGGCGGCGAATCGGGACCGGCCGGATCGGTGGTGCAGGACGCCCTGGGCCTGGCGCTGGACTGGCACACCGGCGGGGCAGAAGGCCCAGCCCAGCTGGGCGCGGTGATCAACGCCAGCCTGGCCGTGGCCTGCGGCCTGTGCCGCCACGTACTCGTCTATCACACCGTCAGCGCGGCCGGATTGACAGGTCCGCTTTTCCCCGACTCGGGACGGGTCAGCGGCGAAATGCAGTGGCTACTGCCATTTGACGCCCTATCGCCTGCCAACTGGCATGCCCTGGAGGCACAGTGGCATTTCGCTCGCTACGGGACCACCCGGGAGCAACTGGGCTGGATACCGGTCACCTTACGGGCGCACGCGGGGCTCAACACGGACGCTGTCTACCGGGATCCCATGACCCTGGATGACTATCTGGCGGCCCGCATGATCTCCTGGCCGCTGTCCCTGTTGGACTGCGATGTGCCGGTCGACGGTGCGGTGGCCCTGGTCGTGTCCAGCGCGGACTACGCCCACGACGCGCCCCGCCGGTGCGCCCATATCCACGCGGTGGGGACCGCTCGTCATCAGCGGCCGCGGTGGGATCAATGGGTCGATTCCGCCGGGGGAACCCGTGATGCGGCCCGGCACCTCTGGTCCCGGGCTGACCTCACGCCTGGCGATGTCGACGTGGCCTTGCTCTACGACGGGTTCAGCATTATGGCCCTGACCTGGCTGGAGGAGCTGGGATTCTGCCCTCGGGGTGAGGGTGGACCGTTCGTGGAAGGCGGTAAGCGGATCAGCCTTACGGGCCAAGTGCCGCTCAACCCGGACGGCGGGCAGCTCTCAGCCGGTCGTTTGCACGGGTTTGGCCTGATGGCTGAAGCCGTCCTGCAGCTCCGGGGGGACTGCGGGGTCCGCCAGGTCGACGGGGCCGAAGTGGCGGTGGTGTCCAACGGTGGCGGGCACATCTCCGGCTGCATGCTGCTGACCCGGGGTGCCTGATGGGGCCCGGACGCATCTTGCCAGTCGTCGATGCCGATAATGCTCACTTCTGGCACTCCGGAGACGAGGGGAGGCTGAGCCTCCTGCGGTGTCAGGGCTGCGGGTTCTGGCTCCACCCTCCCGGGCCGGTGTGCCGGCGCTGCCACATCCGGCGACTCGCTCCGGAGACTGTCTCCGGGCAGGGGGTGGTGTTCGCCTTCACGGTCAACCATCACCGGTGGCGGTCCGACATGGACGTGCCATTCACCCTCGCCATAGTCGAGCTGGCCGAGCAGCGGGACCTGCGTCTGCTCTCTCAGATCGTGGGCTGCGCCCCGGAGGAGGTCTATTCCGGTCTGCCTGTCGAAGTGAGGTTCGTGGCGGCAGAAGACGTGTGGCTGCCCGTCTTCGGTCCGGCCCGGGAACGTCCCCAGGGTCGAGATCCACAACCGCAGGAGACCCGTCAACATCGAGTAAAGGAACATGGCGTATGACAGTGCCGCTCGAAGGACTCAAGGTTGTGGACTTTGCCGAGCACTACTTCGTCCCCGCGGCCGCCGCGGTGCTGGCCGAGTGGGGGGCGGATGTGATCAAGATCGAGCGTCGCGAGGGCGACGCCCTGCGCGACATCGGCCATCTTCCGGACCGCGACTTCAGCTATTACTTCGCCTTGTGTAATCGTCACAAGCGCGGGCTTGCCCTCGACGTGGAAACTCCGGCGGGCCGAGAGATTCTGGAGCGGTTGGTGCGCCAGGCCGACGTGTACATCACCAACCATCTGCCCCGCGTCCAGCGTCGCCTCAGGACCAGCCCGGCGGACATCTTCGCGCTCAATCCCGGGATCGTGTACGCCCGTGGCTCGGGTCAGGGGCAGCGGGGGCCGGATGCCGAGGCAGGCGGCAACGACAATCTCTCCTTCTGGTCGCGAGCGGCGGTGGCCTACATGCTGAGCAATACCTCCGGTCAGCTGATTCCCCAGCGCGGGGCCATCGGGGACGGCCCCAGCGGCATCGCCCTGGCCGCTGGGATCCTGGCCGGACTGCTTCACGCCCGGCAATCGGGAAAAGGAGTCGAGGTCAATACCTCCCTTCTCAACATGGGTATGTGGACCATGGCGCCTGATATTGCCCTGACGTCGCTCACCGGCGAGGTGCCCGAACGGCGGGCCGCGCCGGCCGGGGCGGACCCGAGCTCACCCGGGGCCAGTCCACTGGCCTCCCACTATCTCACCGCAGACGGTCGCACCCTGGCCCTCTCCATGACCAACGAGACCCGCTACTGGCCCCGGGCCTGCCGAGCCCTGGGGCTGGACGACCTGATCACCATTTACGCTGATTCCGGGGCGCGGCGCCAACACGCCGATGAGCTGCGGGCCCGTTTTGCCCACGTCATCGCGTCGCTACCCGCCCTCGACGCGGCCGACCGGCTGTTGTCGCAGGATTGCGTATTCGGGTACGTCAACTCGCCCCTGGACGTGCTGACCGACCGGGCGGTCAGGGCCAACGGCTATCTCCTCTCCCACCCCCAGGATGCGTCGTTCAAGCTGCCGGCCGCCCCCGCCCAGTTCGACGACAGCCTGCCGGTTATCCGCCGGGGTGCCCCGTTGCTCGGCGAGCACTCCGAGGAGATCCTGCTCGAGCTGGGTTACTCCGCAGCGCGTGTCGCTCAGCTCGTGGAGGAGGGAACGATCGGTCCCCTTCAGGGCGCCCCGCCCCGCCACTGACCGAGACCGCCCGTCCGCACCCTGAACCGGAGCGCACATGCACCGAAGCACCGACAACATCCTCACCACTCATACCGGGAGCCTGCCCCGACCGCCCGAACTGGCTCGTCTGCTACGGGCCCACGATCGTGGCGAGCGCATCGACGAGCAGGAATTCGAAGCAACCATTCGCCGGTCGGTCGGCGAGGTGGTGCGCCGCCAGCGGGGCTGCGGCCTCACCGTCGTCAATGACGGCGAGCAAAGCAAGGTGAGCTTCAGCGGCTATCGCACTGAGCGCCTGGACGGGTTCGAACTGGTTGACGCCAGCCAGGCGGGTCCCGCCTATACCATGAGCACCCTGGAGGCGGCGGACTTCCCGGAGTTCTACTCGCACTGGCTGGGTCGCGGGATCATCGAAGCCCCGCAGGTCCTCTGCTGCACCGGTCCGGTGACCTGGCGGGCAAGCGCCACCGCGGAGGTACAGCGCGACATCGACAATCTGCTCTCAGCAGGCGAAGGGAGCGCGGCGGTGGACCTGTTTATGACGGGCCTGTCCCCGGCGTGCTACGCCCCCCCGAATCTCTACTATGCGGACGAGGAGGAATACCTCACCGCGATCGCCGATGCCATGCGGGTCGAGTTCAAGGCCATCGTGGACGCGGGAGTGATCCTGCAGATCGACGCTCCCGACCTCGGTAACACGTACCGAAAGCGGGACTACAGCATGCCGCAGTTGCTCGCCCACCTGGAGCGCTGTGTGGAGATCATCAACCACGCCACGGGTGGCCTCGACGCCAACTCGATCCGCGTCCACATGTGCTGTGGAGCCGATGAGGCGCCCCACCACCGGGATGTGCAGCTCGCCGACGTGGTCCACATCTTGATGAAACTCCGACCCATGGGACTGACCGTCGTCGGCGCCAACGGCCGGCACGCCCACGAGTGGAGCGTCTGGAAGGACGTGAAGGTCCCCGAAGGCAAAGTCATCGTTCCGGGTGTCATCGATTCGACCACCAACATCATTGAGCATCCCGAAGCCGTCGCGGCGCGCCTCCTGGATTATGCCAGCGTCCTCGGACGCGAGAACGTGATCGCAGGCGTCGACTGCGGATTTGATACCGCTCTGGACATGCGGCAAGTCGATCCCGACGTGGCCTGGGCGAAGCTCGGCGCCCTCGCAGAAGGCGCCGCTATCGCCACCAGCAGACTGTGGTGACGGCCGGGCCTTGATCCACTGGCCCGGGTGAGGCCGTCAGGCTTCGTTGGCGGGGAGCCGGGGGAACGGTTGGGAACATCTCCTGGAAGGCGCCAACCGCGATCCGGCGAGCGGGGGCAGGCTCGACGTCGTCGAAAAGCTCGCGAAGGGTTTTCATCTCCAGAAATCCGATGGCGGGATGTTCGCCCCCTGTGCTGACGAGGGAATAGCCCTCACGAGGGGATTGGTCGAAAGCGGGGGGTGGTCATCTCGTCGTTGACATGCTCCCACACGATCTCGACCGCGTCTCCGATGCGAACCTGGTCAGGATCGCAGTCGATGATGTTGACCAGCATCCGGGCACCGGCACCCTGGGTTCCGTCCAGGTCGACGACCCCGGAGACGTAGGGGCACGCCGCGGCCAGATCTGGATGCAAAGGGTGGCGGACGACCGTGTAGGAGACGATCCTGCCGGTGCCGGCCAGCTCCACCCATTCCGTCTCGCGATGCTGGCAGTTGTAGCAGTAGGCAGTGGGCGGCATGCGGAAGGTCCCGCAGTTGCTGCATTTGGCCGCAATCAGACGCTCCTCCTTGGCCGCGTCCCAAAAGGGCTGCGTCCGCGGATCGGCGTAGGTGCGGGTCAGGATGGACGGGAAGACCCCCGGGGTCAGGTTGTCGAAGCTGCTCACGGTGTCCTCACTTCCTCAGGAGCGTGCCGCTGACCGGCAGGGAGGCGGGGCCACCAGTGACCAGGGCAATCTCGGCCCCCTCGACCTGGTTGACGGCAGTCCCGCGGATCTGCTCTACCGCTTCACGGACGTGAGTCATACCGATGATGTAGGCCTCGGACAGGTTGCCGCCGTGGGTGTTGACCGGGATGGTGCCGGTGCCGTAGCGGATGTTGCCGTCCTCGACGAACCGGCCCCCCTCGCCGATGGGACAGAAGCCGTAATCCTCGAGCTGCATGATAACCATCGGAGAGAAGTGGTCGTAGAGCAGCGCCACGTCAACCTCAGACGGGGTGACCCCGGCCATCTCGAACAGGCGCTTGGCTACCGGTCGGTGTCCCGAGGAGGGAAACTCGGCCTCGGGGATCTGGAAGTACTTGAAAAGGGCCGGGCCCCACCGACCCGTACCCCCGTGCGCCGACGCCAGGATATAGGCCGGTGGCTGACGGAGGTCCTTCGCCCGTTCCGCGGCGACGGTGATGACGGCGACCGCACCATCGCTTTCCATGGTGTAGTCAAACAGGCAGAGCGGGTCGGAGATCATCCGGGCATTGAAGTAGTCGTCGAGCGTCAAGGGCTCCTGCCGCAACGAGGTCGGCCGCTTGATGGCGTTCTCCCGTTGCGAGATGCAGACTTCGGCGAAGTGCTCCCGCTTGGTCCCATAAAGGTGCATGTGCCGCATCGCCAGCAACGCGAAGCTGTGGCCCGGTGAGAGCAGGCCGTTGTTGGCCGTGAACGCTGCCGTCGGCGGGACCCCGCTCCCGCCATAAGGGCTGGAGCCCTCGGAGGCTGTGGCGTAGGCCAGCATGCCCCCGACGGCCGACCCGCCGAGTCGCTTGTTGAGTTGCTGGAGGGTCATGAGTGTCACGATGGTGGTGGCCATCCCGGCTTCGATGGCTGCCGCGGCAACCCCCAGGGCGCCGGCGCAGCCGCCGCCTCCGGAGGTCAGGGTCGTGGCCCATCTGACCTCGGGCACGCCCAGCTCGGCCGCCACGGCCGCCGGGTCGCACGAGTTGGAGTAGATCGAGAAGCCGTCAAGATCCCTGATCGTCAATCCGGCATCGTCGAGGGCGGCCAGGATGGCGGCACACCCCATGGAAAATTCGCTCTCCGGATAGGACTGACCCCGTTTGAAATAGGGGGTAGAGCCCACACCGACCACAGCTGCCTTGTCCTTGATAGTCATGCGGTGGATCGTTCTCCCTCGACACGTGTTGACCCGCACGCGGACAGTTGCGTGTAGCAGATCACGTTACCAGTCGTCTCCGGTATATGCAAGCAAAGTTTTCATTCATGGTTCGGCCACATCGTAAGGCCGCTGGGCTCAGCTGGCAATGACGCCGCTGGCTTTGAGCCTGGCGATCTCACTCTCCTGGTAGCCGAGCTCGGTAAGGATGGCGTGAGTGTGTTGGCCGATGGTGCACCCGGCGCCGAGCGTCTCGGTGCTTCTCGACAGCCGGACCAGCGCCGTCGAGCGGCGGTGCTGACCGAAAATGGGGTGCTCGACGGTGGTGATGAAACCGAGCTGATCGCCGGTCTGGCCAGGAAGGAACATGCCCGCCCCCAGGCCGCCCAGCGGCGGAACCACGGTGGCGCAGCCAATCCCCTGGGCGCTCAGCTCGTATTCCCATTCGGCTCCTGGACGGGTACGTAGCAGCGTGGATAGCTCGGACCCCAGGGTCGGATCGTCCCTTTCCAGCCCTTTGAGCTCCGGTAGGGCTCGCTGCAGGCGCGCCCAGATCTCTTCTGTCGGCGCGCAGAGGACCACCCACCCGTCAGCAGACTGGTACAGGCGGTAGAGGGCGTGGTAGCCGAGCTGATCGACATCAGGCCAGGCCGGATCGGGCCTCCCCGGGTACTCGATCATGAAGTCGCCCATCACATGACCCATGGTTGAGATCATGGACGTGAGACCTTCCTGGCCGCCCCCCTGGAGGTCGCGGGCCACCAGTTCCAGTGTCATTCCCACGGCAACGGCGAGAGCGCCCATTCCATCGGGATGCCCGGAAGGCGTACCAGCCAGCGTGGCCGAACGGTCTTTGATGTCGTCGATCGATGCCTCGTCGGGGACTCGCCCGCTACCCGTACCCCCCGATCGAGCCGCGAATCCGCACCCGGCCGCGATGGTGGGTGCGTACGCCGACCGCCGGGCGTAGGGCCCGTCGATGCCGTAGCCCACCCCGTGGTGGTAGATGAGATCCGGGTTGAGCGCTCGCATGGCGTCGGCGTCGAGACCGAGCCTCCTGGCTGCCCCTTCCCTCATGGTGTGAAGAACGATGTCGGCCCGCTTGATGAGCTCGATGGCGATGGCCTTACCCTCCGGGGTGGTGGCGTCGAGGGCGATGCTCTCTTTGCCCTGGGTTACCCGGACACCGGCGGACTCGGGGAGCGGCATCTGGAATCGGATCGGATCTCCGTCCGGGGCCTCGATTTTGATCACCCGGGCCCCGTGGTCGGTAAGCATGGTGCTGCCGAAGGGGCCGGCGTAGAAGGTCCCCAGGTCGACGACCGTGACCCCCTCCAGCGCAGGGTGGGGTACCGGCGGGGATCCGGGTGGAACCGCCCGGGGCGAAGGTGGCTGCGCCCTCAGGCCGGGTCCATCGGCGTCGAGACCAGGGGCGGAGGCGGCGGGCGCCCACGGCGACCCGGCCGGATCGATCATCTTTACCAGCCGACCCATGGTTCGCACGGTGCCGATCCCCAACTGGGTGTAGTCGACGGCGTGGTGATCGTGGACGATCTGCAGATGCTCGAACAGCTCGGTACCGCCCCGGTACTGCTCGGCGAAGACGTGGCGGTCGCGGTCGAAGATCGCTTGCCACTCATCCAGGGTGCGACTGCGAACGGCGGTGAGCATGGCGGTCCACAACTCGTCGCGCCTGGCGGGGTCTTCGTCGTCTGCTTTTTCCTTCCATTCGGGCCCCAGTCCGAGGGCCTTCAGGAAAGCATCGAACTGCACCGGCGTGGCATGGGAGAACTGCAGCCACTTCCCGTCCCTCGTGACGCCGTTGAGGAGCCCGAAGCTGAGCCAGCTGGGCGGCACGGCGCGCTTGCCCGCCATCGTCGGCCCGGGCGTGGCGCGCAGCGCGTCCGGGAACCTCTCGGCCAGCTCGAGCAGAAAAAAGAACCACGGGTCCTGGGCCATCATGCCCTGCGCCATGGTCGCATCGACCCGCTGGCCGAAGCCCGACCCGGCCCGCTCGTGCAGCGCGATAAGGGTGCCTTGCATGGCCAGGAGAGCTGCTGATGCCATGGCCCCGAGCGGATTGGTCATCACCGGGCCGTCCCGGTGCGGGGCGGTGTTGCCATACATCGACCCCGTCTTCGCCATCACGACCGCCTCGTAGGCCTTGAGGTGGGAGAGGCGACCCTCCTGACCGAATCCGCTGACCGAGGTATAGACCAGAGCGGGGTTGGCTGCCCGCAGCTCTGCATCAGCGACGCCCAGGCGATCGGCAATACCGGGACCCCAGGCTTCGACCGCCACGTCCGCACCGAGCGCCAGGCGCTGCGCCACGGCCCGGTCCCCCGGGTCCTTGAGGTCCAACACGATGCTCCGTTTGCCGCGCAACCAGTACGGCCAGGCGGCCTGCTCCCGCAGCCTGCTTCCACCCGGCCGTTCGATGCTGATCACCTCGGCGCCGAAATCCGCGAATAGCAACGTCGTCAAGGCACTCGCGACCGTCGTCGAAAGATCGACGACGACCAGACCCTCCAACGGCCTTCGTCCCTCAGCCATCCACCACCCCCGTGAGTCTCGATCGCGCCTTACACACCATGATTGACAATCTACCTTTCAAAAAGCCGGCACCGCCACCGGCGGGTGGTCCCTCGCGACAACGGCTGCCACGCACCTGGCGTGGTGCGCCCCGGAGGCTGATCCTCCCGGCGCCTCCTTCCGGCGTCGCCGCAGACCCGGCCGCGAGATGGACCGGACCTCGGCGCACCTGAAGGTGTTCCATGCTGCGGTGGCGGCCCCCGGGGCCGACGGGGTCTCGCGGTCATCGATAGTTGGCCACGACTCCGGAAAGCAGAATGAGCTCTTGACCTGAACCTTGGTTGAGGTCTTAGGGTGACAGGCATGGACCCTGCGCCATTCATTCACGTCCGGCCAGCCCGGGTGGCCTGATGCGAACCTCGGTGTCGATACTCGACGACGCGTTCGACCGGGTATCAGCCCTGGACTTCGACGTGCCGAATCCCTTCGTCAATCATGGGCCGATGGCGTGCGAGGCGCTGGCTGCACTCGGCTTTGAGGCCACCATCGATAGCTGGGTCGGGCGGTTCGAGGCCACCATGGGCAACGCAGTCCGGCCGGTTCCGCCTGGCTGGGCCGCCGACTTCGATTGGAGGGACCGGCTCGGTGACTACCGGCTCCTTCCCGAGTGGATGGGATATTTCGAGCGCGCTATCCCCGAGGACGGATGGCAGGACGTCGTCAGGGTCTGGGTCCCGAGGCTCGTGCCCGGCCTGGCGGCCGCTCTGTTCCATGGCGTCATCCGGACGTCCCACGCCGTACGTGCCATCGAGGCTGCTGACACGCCCGCCCGGCGGGCGGAGCTAGCCCGCGCCCTCGGCAACTGGGCCAGCTGGTTCGGCTCGGGGCAATCGATCGACGCGGTTCGTCCCGTCGGCGACCCCCGATCGGCGGTGGCGGAGGCGGCCGCGCTGGGTGCCCGTTGTTACGTGACAGCGCCAACGATTTTCAACCTCCACGGGGTCACAGGTGCGATGGCGGTGCACCTGCTCTCCGCCCACCTCGCACCCGCCGACGTGGCCTTCGCCTTCGCTCAGCTCGAGGCCGAGCACGGGTCGTTGTACCGCGGCACTGCGGTCGCCGGTGATCTGGGAGAACCGGATTGGGATGACGGCGTGGCCTTCGCGGCCGCGGAGAGCTACGACCCCCATCAGGTCAAGCTCATCGAAGCCTGCCGGCGAGGCTTCGATAGCACCGGCGACGCCGGATTCGTTGCCGCCGCACAACTCGTGACCTCCGGGTAGGCGTCATGGATGGCGGACCGGCAAGCGGGCCCGGTTGATTCATAGCTCGAGGCAGTCACGGAGGGCGACTTCCCGGCTTCCGTCGCGATGCTGCGCGACATGCCGGAGATAGGACGTGACATTGCCGGCCACCGTGGATTGGCTGACGGTGTCAGGGCGGATTCTGGCCGGGACACCGAGCGCCATGGCGCCGGACGGGATCTCCGTCCCCGGCGACACCACGGCGCCGGCCCCGACGAGCGACGGGGTCCGGCAGGCGGCCCGCTCCAGCACGACCGCACCCGATCCGACCAGGACCCAGTCCTCGATCAGGCAACCTTCCAGGTGCACGAGGTGGCCGATCACGCAGTCCGCGCCGATCCGTGTCGGGTTGTGCGGTTGGGTGTGGATGACCGTTCCATCCTGGATGGACGTCCGGGCTCCGATAACGATTGGCCCGTTGTCGGCCCGGATCACCACTCCAGGCCACGCACTGGCATACGGGCCCAGGCACACCTCTCCAATCAGGACCGCTTCTGGATGTACGTATGCGTCAGGATGGATGCGGGGGCGAGCGTCTCCGAGCGCGTAGAGGACCATGGCGGCCCATTGAAACAGACCGCATCAGGCCCAGACACCGCAGACACCGCAGACACCGCAGACACCGCAGACACCGCAGTTGCCCAACTAGCCGGCCGGGCCTTTGCCGGTCTTGATGAGACGGTAGACCGAGACGTGGCGGACGCAGGACGAATCGAAGAGGCGCCGGTCGTAGCCGCCATAGCGGGCTTGCAGGTCCATGCCCGCGGCGAGGGCCATGGCGTCGAGCTCGGCTGGCCAGGCATAGCGAACCGACACCGGGTAGAGGCGGACGCCGTCAGGCCGGAGGACCACATGGGAGGATTCGATGCGCTGCTGAACCGAGTCGTGGTGGCCGACGTCGAGCACCACGGAACCCAGGTCGATGCGCTGGGCCGTGACCGACTGCCGGTTTTGAAAGCGGGAAGGATCGGGCACGAAGGCGTCCATGACAAAGTGCCCGTCCGGGAGCAGATGGCCGGCGACGTTGCGGAGGCAGCGAATCTGCTCGGCCTGGGTGTCGAGGGCGAACAGCGTGGTGAAGGGCACGTAGATGAGGGAGAAGGAACCATCCACCGCCACGTCGGCGAAGTTGCCCATGGTGACGGGAATCCCGGCTCCGCCCGGCTTCTCCCGTAACCGGGCGACCATCTCCTCTGAGGCGTCGATACCCGACACGGAGACGCCCCGTCCGGCCAGGGGCAGCGCCACCCGGCCCGTACCTATCCCGAGCTCCAGAGCCCTCCCCGACCCGGCCAGCTCGGCCAGGAGGTCCACCGCCTCGGCCGGGTCCATCAGACCCGGTCCGTACCACTCGTCGTAGACTTCGGCGATCGCATCACCGTAGGTAGCGGGTCCGTATCCCTCCATGAAGGAAGTCAAGCAGGCCCCGAATCCGACAGCCTCTGAATATCAGGCGTCAGACCCTGACGTCGTGTGCCGGCCGACCATCGCCTCCATGGTCCGCCCACCCAGCGGGCGGACCATCGTCGGCTGGTTGTCTCGTCGGCTAGTCGGCTCATCGCCGACCCGGCGGGTGTCGTTGGTCACAGAGGACCTCTCCCCGCCTGCCCTGCGACAGTTTCTTGGTGACATGGAGATTCTTGGTGACGAGGACGACACAGGAAGGCGTCCCTGTCACCATGAATCCAGATGTCAGCAAGAAAGCACCCGCCCAGGCCACCTCCCGGGGAAAAGTTACTTAGCCTAGGGAAGTAATCCGCCTCCTTCAGTGTTCCCACTGAGAGGCGTAGAGCGTTGTGAGGTGAGGACGGTGGCTGTGCAATCAGAGAGGACCGCGAGCCGCTACAAGTGGATTGCGCTGAGCAATACGACGATCGGGGTGCTGATGGTGACCATCAGCGGCTCCATCACCCTGATCTCCCTGCCGGACATCTTCCGCGGCATCCACCTCAACCCGCTGGCACCTGGCAACACGTCGTACTTCCTGTGGCTGCTGATGGGCTTCCTGCTGGTAACGGCGGTGCTGGTGGTGAGCTTCGGACGCATCGGCGACATGTTCGGGCGGGTGAGGATGTACAACCTGGGATTCGCCGTCTTCACCGTGTTCTCGATCCTGCTTTCTGTGACCTGGATGAGCGGCACGGCGGGTGCCTTGTGGTTGATCATCATGCGGGTCTTCCAGGGCGTGGGCGGTGCGTTCCTGTTCGCCAACTCCAGCGCCATCCTCACGGACGCCTTTCCGCAGAGCCAGCGCGGGTTGGCCCTCGGGATCAACAGTGTGGCCGCCATCGCCGGGTCCTTTCTCGGACTCCTGATCGGGGGCATCCTGGCGCCCATCGACTGGAGGCTCGTCTTCCTGGTGAGCGTGCCCTTCGGCGTGTTCGGCACCATCTGGGCGTATCTCAAACTTGTCGACAACGGCGTGCGGGTTCCCGCCCGGATCGACTGGGCCGGCAACATCACCTTCGGGATCGGCCTCATCGCAGTGCTGACCGGAATCGTGTACGGGATCCAACCGTACGGTGGTCACACCATGGGGTGGACCAACCCGTTCGTGCTTGGCACCATCATTGGCGGCCTGGCGCTCCTGGCCGTGTTCGCCCACATCGAGCTGACCACCGAGGATCCCATGTTCCGGTTGCACCTGTTCCGGATCCGGGCCTTCAGCGCCGGCAACGTCGCCAACCTGCTCGGGGCCCTGGGCCGGGGTGGCCTGCAGTTCATGCTCATCATCTGGCTGCAAGGCATCTGGCTCCCGGAGCATGGCTACAGCTTCGAGCGCACCCCGCTGTGGGCCGGCATCTACATGGTCCCTCTGACCGTCGGCTTCCTCATCGCCGGACCGGTTTCGGGGATCCTGTCGGATCGGTACGGCGCTCGTCCGTTTGCCACCGGGGGCATGATCGGCGCCGCGGCTGCCTTCGGGGTGCTCGAACTGCTGCCCATGAACTTTGGTTACGTCTGGTTCGCCCTGGCGCTATTGCTGATGGGCCTGGCGATGGGAATGTTTGCGTCGCCAAACCGGGCGGCCGTCATGAACTCCTTGCCCCCGGACCAGCGTGGCGCCGGGGCCGGCATGATGAACACGTTCCAGAACGCGGCGCAGGTCCTGTCGATCGGCGTCTTCTTTTCGGTGATCGCGCTCGGACTGGCAGCCAGCCTGCCCGCCCACCTCTACAGCGGCCTCGTCGCTCAGGGGGTTCCGGCGAGCACGGCCCAGCGGGTGGCCGGCCTGCCGCCGGTTGGCAGCCTCTTCGCCGCCTTCCTGGGCTACAACCCCATCCAGCAGCTCATCCCCGCCGGCGTGCTGGCTCACCTGCCGGCCGGTCACGCGGCCTACCTGACCGGGCGCAGCTTCTTCCCGAACCTGATCAGCCCGGCGTTCAAGACCGGGCTGCACTACGCGTTCGACTTCGCCATTGGCTGTTCAATCGTCGCCGCCATCGCGTCGTTGCTTCGCGGCGGCCGCTACGTGCACGAGGACCCGGTCGAGTCCAGTGCCGAGGAGTCCGGGGCTCGCCCGGCAACGAGGCGGTACGGCGAGGTCGGATTTGTGAATGCCCGACAGGCGAACGTTCCGGATCGCATCGCTCCAGGCCAGTTGTCCACGGCAGAATGACGAAGCTCGACCCAGGAAGATTGATCGTTGACCCCGGGTCTCGCACAGGTTATATTCCTCGACGGCATTTAACGTGGACGGATGCGAGGAGAGACGCTCTACATGTCAGAAATGGCAGGAAACGATATCCGCGCTCATCTCGGAATCCTGGCCGCTGCTGCCCTGGTCGCGGGAAGTATTTTTACCATCTGGCCCGGTCGTGCTCACGCGTCATCAGCCACCCCGGCCTCAGCCAAAGCCAATACTTGCTCACATCCGTCCAGTGTCGTACCATACGTTCGCAATAACGCTCAGAGTGGTGTTTATGAGGGGAAATACTACGTCACCAACGACACGTGGAACGCGTCCGGGTATGCTGTCTCTCAGTCGCTCTACGTTTGCAACTACAACAACTGGTACGTCACAGCCAGGATGAATAATCATACGGGAGACGGGGCTGTCAAAACGTCGCCAAACGTTCATCTGGATTTCAACGAGCCCAGGATCAGCTCCTACAGCACCCTGACCAGCGACTTCTCGGACATTGGTCCCGGCGTGGGGGCAAGATTTGGGATCTGGGAGTTCGAGTATGACTGCTGGATCAACGGCGTGGCCAGCAATGGGTCGACCGAGATAATGATCTGGACCGACAACAATGGTCAAACACCGAGTGGATCGATCGTTGCGCAGGTCGCCTTCAATGGGCAAACCTACAACGTGTGGAAATCGGGGACTTACATCGCCTTTGCGAACACGAAGAGAGTGACATCGGGTCAGATAAACTTGCTTAGCTTTTTTGACTATGTGATGTCTAAAGGGTGGATGCCATCAACTTCGACGATCGGTCAGATTGACTATGGAGTCGAGCTCGTCTCGACGAAAAACGTCAACGAAACGTTTACATTTAAGAATTTCGACATCAACACCTAGAGAGACCACTCCACGACACCCTTACGACGCATCCCGCCGGGCCCGCTGGCCGGGCGGGCTCGGCGCCGAGCGTGGTGAAGATCTCATCGAGGGTGCCCTCCCAGCCGGGCACGAGGTCCTGGAAGGTCAGGCGGTCGGAGCTGGCCGCCACGTTCATTCGCCGGGTGGCGGCGCCCGTCACCGTGATCTGGCCTCCCACCCAGACGCGGCCAGAACCTGGAGCGACAGGCGGATTCCGACCGATCATGCAGATGAACACGACGGCGTGGTTTTCGGATTCCAACGCCCCGATCCCGTCTGGGCCGGGCCGACCGGGGGAGCCCGCTGCTTCCGTCTTCACGGTTGGGTTCTGATGGGCTGGCCCGGCTGCACATCGCGACCGACCTCCGTGCAATAACCTGCCGAGGTGAGCGGATTGCTGGAGATCGAAGGCTTGCGCCGGACATACGGGAATCTGATTGCCCTCGACAACCTCTCCTTCGACGTGCCTGCCGGACAAGTGGTCGGCTTCCTCGGTCCGAACGGTGCGGGGAAAACGACGACGATGCGGGCCATCTTCGGTCTGACCGATCTCGATGCTGGCACCGTCCGCTGGAACGGGGCAGCTCTGGGCCAGGCGGAGCGCCGGCGCTTTGGTTACATGCCCGAAGAGCGCGGCCTGTATCCGGGCATGCTCGTTGGCGATCAGGTGGAGTACCTCGGGCGGCTGCACGGGCTACGACCTGAGCAGGCGGCGGCCGCCACGACCGCCTGGCTCGAGCGCCTTCACATCGGCGATCGCAGGGATTCCAAGGTGGAGACGCTGTCCCACGGAAACCAGCAGCGCGTCCAGCTGGCGGCGGCCCTGGTGCACAACCCTGAACTGCTCGTGCTCGACGAGCCCCTGTCGGGATTGGACCCAACCGGCATCGACGCCATCGGACAGGTGCTCGTCGATCAAGCCAGAGCTGGATGCTGCGTGCTCTTCAGCAGTCACCAGCTCGACCAGGTGGAGGACCTCTGCGAACGGGTGACGATCATCGATCATGGCCGCCTGGTCGTGTCGGGGACGGTCGACGAGCTGGCTACCAGTGGTGCTCGGCGACTGGTTGTCCGTATCGAGGACGACCGGACCGGCGATTGGGCCCGCGATCTGGGCGGCGTCACGGTCTCGGAGGTCAGCGGCGGCGCGGTCCGTCTGGTTCTCGAGAACTGGGTTGACAGTGACGACGTGCTTCGGGCTGCCATGGGAGCGGGACGGGTCACCGAGTTCTCGTTCGAACGCCGCCGGCTCTCCGAGGTGTTTCGGGAGGCGCTGGCATGAGGTTTGTGGTGTTCGGCCTGGTGGCGGCCGTGATCATCATCGTGCGGGTGCGGATCTTCAGGACCCGGCGCAATCGCCGGGCGGTCGGGGACCCGTCTCCTGATCTGAGCCCGGGTGACAGCCGGGTCAGTCGTCGAGGCCCCCGCCCCCCGCTCGCCGGCGTGGTCGCACGCGGATGGCGGGCCATGGACGCTGCGCTTGGCGACGTTGGGCTCGTCGCCATGCGAGAGATCAAAGAACGCGTTCGGGGCCGCATCTTCCGGGTTGGCACCATCCTGATCCTGCTCGTGGTCGCAGCTGCGATCATCATTCCGAAGTTCCACAGCAGCGGGGCGGCGTCGACGCAGACGGTCGCAGTCGTCGGACAGTTGTCGCCAAAGGCCGAGCAAGCGGTGTCCACGGCCGGCTCACGCAGCCAGGACTCGGTCAGACTCGTGCCGGTACCTTCCGTCGCCGCAGCCGAGGCGGACCTCCGCTCCGGCCGGGCGGACCTCGCCATCATCGACCAGTCCCAGGTTCTTCTCAACCTGCCTGCCACGTCGAGCAAGTCTTCAGCCGATCCCGGCTTCGTTCAAGCCGTGGCCGAATACCTCGGCGTGCTGAAGGTCTACCAGACGGCGGGACTTACCCCGGCTCAGGCGGCCGCAGTGGACCAGGCCACGCCCGTTCCGGTCAACACCCTCCAATCGGGACCGAAGAGCACGACAAGGACGGCGTCGGTGATCGGGTTGGTCCTGCTCTTCTTCATGTTGACGCAGTACAACACCTGGATTCTTATAGGGGTCATGCAGGAGAAGTCCAGTCGCGTCGTAGAAGTCCTGCTGGCAACTGTTCGCCCTATCCAGTTGCTGGGCGGCAAGGTTCTTGGCATCGGTTTGGTGGCGCTGGGCCAGGCCACCGTGATCGTGGGCTTCGCGCTCATCGTCGGCGCGGCGGTCGGTTCCGACCTTCTGCGCGGCACGGCGCCGTTGGTTCTGGCTTGCCAGTTGCTCTGGCTGTTGCTGGGGTATGCCTTCTATTGCTGGGTCTATGCTGCCGGCGGCTCGACCGCCGAGCGGCAGGATCAGGTACAGACGCTTGCCCTGCCCCTCAGTATCCCGATTCTGTTGGGCTACATCTTTGCCATCACCGTAGCCAGTTCCGGTCACGCCGACCTGTTTTTCAAGATCCTCGCCTACGTGCCGCCAACCGCCCCGTTCTGTATGCCCGTGCTCGTGGCGCTGGGCGAAGTCACCTGGTGGCAATTCGTGGCCTCGGTCCTGATTACTATCGCCGCCACCGGGGGGATGGCGGTGTTTGCTGCCGGTATCTACCGGCGGGCCGTCCTCCGCACCGGGGGGCGGGGTCGCGATTCGTGAGCTCATCGCATTTCGTTCGCACTGAGGGCGAGCCACAAGGAGGATGCCGTGGGGTCGTCCCTCCCCTTTACGGCGGGCGGTCAGGTGCCGGTGCTACTGGTGCTACTTGTGCAAGGCTCGACCGATGAGGATCGACGCCTCGTAGAAGATCAGCATCGGTATCGCCATGGCGGTGAAGGAAAAGGGATCGCTGCTCGGGGTGATCACCGCCGCGACCAGGCAGATGGTGACAATGGCCGGCCGCCGCCATCGTCGCCAGGTGGCGCTCGGCACCACGCCCGCCAGCTCCAGAAAGACCACCACCAGCGGATACATGAACACGACCCCGAAGATCACGCACATGGCGATATACAGGGTGAAGTAACGAGACGGAGAGAACAGCGGAACCACTCCTGGTCCGCTCACGTCGATCAGCCAGGTCAAAGCCTTCGGGAAGATCAGGACCGCGGTGGTGACGCCGATCGCGAACAGCACCACGGCTCCGGAGACGAAGGGGAGCACGTAGCGTTTCTCATTTTTGTGGAGCCCCGGGGTGATAAAGCGCCACAGCTGCCAGAAGATCACCGGTGATGCCACCGCCAGCCCGGCGTAAACGCTGACCTTGAGGCGGGTGGTGAACCCCTCCAGGGGGCCGCTGATCACCAACTGGCCGTTGGAGATGTTCTTCTGCTCATGGGCCGAAAGGAAATGGTGATACGGACGGAGCATGAACTCGACGATGTGACCGTAGAAGAACCACGAGACGACGGCGCCAACCACCACGGCGATCACGACGATGATCAGGCGCTTGCGCAGCTCGGACAGGTGCTCCCACAGCGACATGTTCCCGAGTTCGCCGTGGTCGGGCTCCTTCGGGCGGCCGGGGTATTCGTCGGTCAGCGCCACAGTGAGGTCCGCTCAACCGGGACGGGAGAGTGGGCGGTGCGCTCCTCCCTCGCAGGCGATTCTTCGGCAGGCAATGGCGCGGTCGATTCCGTGGCCGGACTAGTTCATTGACGGGTCGTCGGGAGGACCCGGAAGAGAGGGGGCATCGGACAATCCCGGCCGGCCGGCTGGTGACGGCGTCTCACCCCGCGGCGGTACGGGTGGGTTGAGGGTGGAGGTGATGGCGTCTCGTACTGATCGTCGGATGTCTGGTGGTCGGAAGTCGTTTGCGGCGGTGGTGAAGGCGCTGGTTGGTTCGGCCAGGGCGTCGCGGACTTCGGCTTGGAGGCCTGAGGAGAGGCGGCGGGCGGCGGCGACGAAGCGGCCCAGGGTGCGGGCTGCTTCGGGGAGGCGGTTGGGGCCCAGGACCATGAGGGCGATGAGGCCGACGATGAAGAGTTTTTCGGGGCTGAAGCTGAGCACGGTGGGGGTTCAGCCGGCGATCTCGCCGCGGACCTGGTCTTCGCGGGCTTTGAGGAGGGCGTCGAGTTCGGCCCGGGACAGGTTGAGGGCGGCCTCGTGGGGGGCTGGGGGTGGGGGGTTGGCGGCCAGGGCGGCCGGTGCGGGGTCGGGGGCGGGGTGGCTGGTGGCGGCGTGGTCTCGTTGGGCTTCTTGTTCGGCTTCTTGTTGGGCCTGGCGGAATTCTTTGCCGGCGGTGCCGATGTTGCGGGCGATCTTGGGCAGTTGGCTGCCGCCGACGAGGACTACCAGGACGATGATGACGATGTAGCCGAGGTCGGGCCCGAAAAGGTTGGCTGTCACGGTTGTCACGCTCCTTGACTGGAACTGGCCGGATGGGCGGCCGCCGGTGGTCGGCACCACCCACCCGCCGGGGGTCGCCCTCCGGGGGTGGAGGGCGATCCCCGCTGGTGTGGGCTGATTTCCGGGGGTTAGGTCCGGATCCAGCCGTGGGGGGTGTTGCTGCGCAGCAGGCCGGCCTGGACGTAGTCGCTGCGCAGGGCGGTGAACCGGTCGTTGGGGATCAGGGGGGAGCTGACCGGGGTGACCGGGGTGGGGTAGCCCAGCCCGGACAGCACGTTGTCCAGTCTGCTGCCCGGTCCTAGCAGCGGGTAGTAGTCGGCCAGGGATCCCTGCCGGTAGGCGCTGCCCTTGTTGCCCACCGCGATGGCCTTGCGGCCGGTCAGGCCGTACAGTCTGGCGCTGTTGAGGCCCAGGATGTTGCGCTTGTCGGCCTCGGTGATGGGGGCGTAGTCCCAGGTGTCCTGGAGCACGGCGGGGATCTGGAAGCGCCACAGGGCGTCGATCTGCCATTGGGGGCCGCCGTACCACATGGAGTCCGAGCCGAACAGGATGTTCTGGGAGCCCATGTAGTAGATGAGCTGGCCGAGCAGGTGGGCGCAGACGGTGGGGAAGGTGACGATCATGGAGGCCAGGGTGGTGCCCAGCTCGGCGTAGACGTTGGGCAGGCGGCGGGGGCTGGACGGCGACTGGGAGGTGGGCTCGGCCCCGGCCACGTACTTGCCGCCGGCGATCTGGGCGAACTGGGTGGACCAGCGGATGTTGGGCACGAAGTGACCGTCGCTGTCGCGCAGCACCGTCGGGGGCATGGCCCCGGGCAGGTTTTGGACGTCCAGCAGGGCCTGCAGGTCCCAGAAGGAGGGGCGGATGCAGGAGTGGTAGATGAGGAAGTTGAACTGGGGCCAGTCCGAAGCGGCCTTGACCATGTCGTCGGGATTGCCCCAGTCCGGGGTGTTGTTGGGGCCGCCCGGCTGGGTGCCCTGGGCGGACAGGCCCTTGTGGATGCAGATGTTGAAAAACCCGGGGTGGGTGGCCAGCTGGGCGCTGTTGGCGTTGATGATGGCGTACATGGGGTAGGCGATGGCCTCGTCGTCGAGCCGCCACATCATGAATTGGGACCCCGGGAAGGCGCTGGCAGCCTGGGCGATGTTGTAGCCCTTCCAGGAGTCCGGCTTGCAGAACTCGATCTGCCACTGGGTGTAGTCACCGAAGGCCGGATCGGCCAGGTTGCCCGGCCCCGGGTACAGCTGGGCGTGGGCGAAGGCCCGCTTGGAGCCGGCCAGGTTGTTGATGAAATCCCGGCACTGCGCCGTCTGCCAGCCCGTCAGGATCTCGCTGGTCAAGCTCTGGGTAATGTTAAATGGAGCTTCCGGTACGCTGCCGCCAGGGGGGGTGAACAGGGCGATGTTGGCGTTGCTGACCATCGAGCAGCTGGTCTGGGCCTGCAGGTAGAGCCGGTTGATGTACTGGCCCAGGGAGAACTCGTTCAAGGCGGTGGTATCGGGCCCCGAGTTGGGGGGGGAGTCCGGGGTCAGCTGAGCCGGGTTCCAGTCCGTCCAGGCATTGCCCAGCTGGTCCACCCCGGCCGGATTGCCCCCCGTGCCGTTGAACGGGTTCGATGTGAACCCGGCCGCCGTGGAGGCGGCCCCCGGCCCCTGCGCTAACGCCCGCAGACCGTTGCCACCGGCCGCGGAGGCGCCTCCGGGAGTCGGGTTGACGGTGCGCACGATGTGGGTCTGGTCGTCGAAGACGAACACATCAGAGGGGACGGCGCTCTCGGCGTAGGCCGCCGACTCGAACATCTCGATCGGATTCACGTTGAAGAAGCGCTCGCCGAACACCTCGTTCATAGCCAGGAACGAAGCGGCCATACCGCCCGTGCCGGCCAGGAACTGCCGCCGGCTGATCCCCAGCTTCTTGGCCGCACCCTCGGCCAGCTCCTTGACCCGGTGCTCCACGTGCTTCTGCTGATTCGTCTGGGGGTGCGGCATGTACTCGCCGTTGGACACCATCCGGGTCGGCACCGGACCATGGAACGGCCCCGCCTCCGACGGCGCCACCTGCCGCAACTGCTCATCACTCAGCCAAGCGTCCTCAGCCCGCGAACCAGGAACCCGATCTCGAAACGACATCGATAACCTCCCACCTTCCACCTTGGCGTCCGCCGGGATTACCGGCGGCCGCGATCTTGTGCTCTGCGATTGCAGACCAACTTGGCGAGAGCGCCTCGGGGGGCAACGCACTACTTGTTGGACTGTCGAGCCCTGTTCATAGCAGCCGCTCTAGCCGTAACTGGATAGTCCGCTGCACACCTGGATCATTGCTGTATGCAGCCAACGAGGGCGCCGACCGAACAAGCTCTCGGTCCTCACGTGTCAGCGATACCCGCTCCCCCGACCTCACCGGCCGGACGCGCCCAAAACAGGTACCACCATTCTTTGCACCTATCGGCTTACCCTCGGTAAGATTCCGATGTTAAGCTCAAGGCGCTATCTCAATCCCTCCATATATTTCGGATATTTCGCCTATTTTGCAGCCATTACTTTGGCCGACGTAATGATCGCGCCATACGCCAGAAGCGTCAAGCGCCGACATGACGCCAACCTCTACAAGGGGGAGCAGGAACTCGGCACGGGCTCCTGACCTCACCCGCCTCGGGGCTCGGCCGCAAGCGCAAACGCCAGCGTAAGCAGCGCCCGGACCAGAGAAATCTGTGCGGTGGTTGGGCGCTTAGCGTCCCGGCTGGTTGACGGGAACTCCGTTGAGGTGTATGCCGTTAGGTGCCCGGCCCGGAAGCCGTTTCACGGCGGTCACGCCGGGCTTGTGCATGTCGGGTGAATGGGTCTGTGGGCGCAAGGAGGTGGTCAGCAAGCATCCCGGGTGCGCAAGTCCAGGATGTTCGCCACCCGTTGGTTCGATAATACGACTCAGCACAACACTGCGTCGACGCCTCAGGGAGGGGCGACACCAGACGACAGTTGCTGTCCCAAAGTTGCAGAGGAAACAACGAGAAAGAACGAGGGATCGAGAGTGCGAATACCGATCAGGTCTGCTCTTTTTGGTCTTGGCAAGCAACCGGGCCGGCGTCTGGCCGTGAGTCTGGCCGGGGCTGCGCTACTGGCAGGGACCGTCGCCACGGTGTCTGCGGCCGGTACTGCCGCCGCCGGTGCGGCCAACATGGTGATCAAGGTTCCGTTGACCCCTCAGCCGGTGGGTACGGTGAAGCTAGGGGTCGCCGCGGGCGGACGGCTGCTCGCCAGTTTGAATCTGGCCGGGGTGGCGCCGGGGACCCGGCATGCCGTTGATATTCAGGCTGAAGGCTGCAACACCCTGGGGGCGCCGACCTTCAGTTTCCCGATCGTGACGGCGAGCGGCACCGGACAAGTCGTTGCGACCGTTGCGAGCCGCCAACCCGTCAGCGGCACCGTGCCGAGTTCGGGGGCACTGTTTGTCCATCTAGGGGCCAGCGTCTCGTCGCCGATAGCCGGGCTGCCGATCGCCTGCGCCAACCTGGCGGGCTGGTCCGCTCGTCATCCGACGCTTACCTTCCAGTCAATCTCGGACCAGACCGGGCCACTGCAAGGCAAGGCCACCCTGTCGTACAACGCCTCTGCCATGACCTTGACCGTGCACGCCCAGGCAAGCGGCCTGGCGCCGTACTCCCAGCACGCCGCCCATATCCATCTAGGATCGTGCGCGGTGCAGGGACCGGTGCTGTACATGTTGCCTGACCTGGTCGCCAACGCCGCAGGCGATGTCAACGAGGTGGCGACCTTCACTGGTGTGACGTCGCCGCCGCCAGCCACGGGGTGGTATTTGAATCTGCATCTCGGCAACAGCAACCAGATCGCCATAAATGGAGTGCCGACTATCCTCTTCCGGCCCCTGCTATGTGGCGACATCGTGGCCCCCTAGGCGGCCGCAGCTAGCCGGGTTACCCACCAGACGGCCTCCGGCGGGGCCATCGAAGAGAAGCCTCGCCGGAGGGTCGTTCACGCCACTGTCGATGGGCAGCTGGCAGTCTGCTGTCAGTGGCGCTCAGCACGGCTGGTGCTTCATCAGGTAGCGTGGGTGTGCTGTTGATGGTCAGGTAGGGGTGAAGGGATCCCTCCCGGTGGGGGGGTGGAGTGGGTATTGTTGGGTTTGTTGGTGTTCGGGTGGTCGTCTTGTGGAAAGGGTGGTCGTTATGGCCTCGGATTCTGTGGCGTTGGCCGGGCAGGGTGGGGTGCAGGGTGGGGGTGGTGTGGTGGAGGGGCCGCGGGTGGCTGATCCGGCGCCGTTGGGGTTGGCGGCGTTTGCGATGACGACGTTTGCGTTGAGTTTGGGGAATGCGAATGTGTGGGGGCCGGGGGCGGATGCGGCGTTGGCGTTGGCGTTGGCGTATGGGGGTGGGGTGCAGTTGTTGGCGGGGATGTGGGAGTTTGTGCGGAAGAATACGTTTGGGGCGTTGGCGTTTTCGTCGTATGGGGCGTTTTGGATTGCCTATTATGTGTTTGTGAAGTTTGTGCTGCCGGGGGTGCGGGTGGTGGATGCGCCGGAGGCGGTGGGGGTGTTTTTGTTGGGGTGGACGATTTTTACGTTTTATATGATTGTGCCGTCGTTGCGGGTGAGTGGGGCGGTGGCGGTGGTGTTTGTGTTGTTGACGGTGACGTTTGTGTTGTTGACGGTGGGGGCGTTTCAGACGTCGACGAATTGGACGAAGGCGGGGGGTTGGGTGGGGGTGGCGACGGCGGCGGCGGCGTGGTATGCGTCGTTTGCGGGGGTGGTGAACGAGACGTTTAAGCGGCCGATTGTGCCGGTGTTTCCGTTGGCTCGTTGAGGGCCGGGGGGGTGGGGTGCGTGCGGCGCCGGGGCGGTGGGTGGCCCGGGCGGTTGGGCGCGCTGGGGTGTCCGGGCGGTTGGGCGGTTGGGGGCTGGGCGGTTGGTTGGCTGGGCGTCTGACCGGGTTGGGGGGTTGGGTGGGGGTGGCCGGGTTGGGGGGTTGTGGGGGTGTGGGTGGGGGTTGCTAGGGTGGTGGGGTTGGTTGGGTTCCCGGGTTAAGGGGGTGTGTGGTGGTTGGTGAGGGTGAGGGTGTGGAGGAGGTTGTGTCGGAGTCGGAGATTGCGGTGCATTGGCGGGAGGAGGAGTATTTTTTTCCGTCGGCGCGGTTTGTGGGTCAGGCGAATGTGTCGGATCCGGGGGTGCGGGAGCGGTTTGGGGAGGAGCGGTTTCCGGAGTGTTTTAAGGAGTATGCGGATCTGTTGAGTTGGGATGAGTATTGGCATACGACGTTGGATACGTCGGGGGCGCCGTTTTGGAAGTGGTTTGTGGGGGGCCGGTTGAATGCGTGTTTTAATTGTGTGGATCGGCATTTGGGGGTGCGGGGGAATCAGGCGGCGTTGATTTGGGTGCCGGAGTTGGAGGGGGATGCGTCGGTGGTGGTGACGTATCGGGAGTTGTATCGGCGGGTGTGTGAGTTTGCTGCGTTGTTGCGGGGGTTTGCGGGGGTGGGGGTGGGGGATCGGGTGACGTTTCAGTTGCCGATGGTGCCGGAGTTGCCGGTGGCGATGTTGGCGTGTGCCCGGTTGGGGGCGATTCATTCGCAGGTGTTTGCGGGGTTTTCGGGGGCGGCGTGTGGGGGGCGGATGGCGGATGCGCAGAGTCGGGTGTTGGTGACGATGGATGGTTATTATCGGAATGGGGTGTTGTTGGATCATAAGGTGAAGGCGGATGAGGCGGTGGCCCGGGCCGCGGAGGAGGGGGTGGTGGTGGAGAAGGTGTTGGTGTTTCGTCGCCATCCGGGGGAGTATGCGTCGGCGGCGCCGATGGTGGCGGGCCGGGATTTTTTTGTGGATGAGGTGATGGGGGAGTTCGCGGGGGCGGTGGTGGAGCCGGTGTCGATGCCGGCGGAGGCCCCGTTGTTTATTATGTATTCGAGTGGGACCACGGGCCGGCCGAAGGGGTGTCAGCATTCCACCGGCGGCTATTTGTCGTATGTGGCGGGGACGTCGAAGTTTTATGAGGATATCCATCCGGAGGACACTTATTGGTGTTTCGCGGATATCGGTTGGATTACGGGTCATTCGTATATTGTGTATGGGCCGTTGGCGTTGGGGACCACGAGTGTGTTGTATGAGGGGGTGCCGACGTATCCGGATCCGGGTCGGCCGTGGCGGATCGTGGCCCGGTTGGGGGTGAATATTTTTCATACTTCGCCGACCACGATCCGGATGTTGCGGAAGGCGGGCCCGGACGAGCCGGCCAAGTATGATTACCATTTTAAGCATATGACCACGGTGGGGGAGCCCATCGAGCCGGAGGTGTGGCGCTGGTATCACCGGGTGGTGGGCAAGGGGGAGGCGGTGATTGTGGATACCTGGTGGCAGACCGAGACGGGCGGGTTTTTGGGGAGCACGTTGCCGGGGTTGGATGCCATGAAGCCGGGTAGTTGCGGGCCGGGGGTGTTGGGGGTGTATCCGGTCATCTATGACGAGGAGGGCCGGGAGGTCGAGGCCGGGTCGGGTCGGGCCGGGAATATTTGTATTCGTAACCCGTGGCCGGGGATCTTTCAGACGGTGTGGGGGGACCCGGACCGGTTCGTGTCGACCTATTACGCTAAGTACTGCCGGGATCCGGACAGCACGGACTGGCATGACTGGCCGTATTTCGCGAATGACGGGGCCACCCAGGCCGCGGACGGCTATTTCCGGATTTTGGGCCGGGTGGATGACGTGATCAACGTGGCCGGCCACCGGTTGGGGACCAAGGAGCTGGAATCGGCGGCGTTGACCGTGGACGAGGTGGCCGAGGCGGCCGCGGTGCCGGTGGTGGACGAGCTGCGGGGCCGGGCGGTGGAAATGTACGTGTCGCTCAAGCCGGGGGTGACGGCCAGCCCGGCGGTGGCCGACAAGGTCACCCGGGCTATCGAGGTCGAGATCGGCAAGGTGGGCCGGCCTCGCCGGGTGTGGCTGGTGCCCGACATGCCCAAGACCCGGTCCGGCAAGATCATGCGCCGGGTTATCGCCGGGGTGTCCAATTTCACCGACGTGGGCGATATCACCACCCTGGCCAACCCCGAGATCGTGGAAGACATCCGCCACCAGGTCCAAAGCCAAAAAGTGGCCGACGGCGACGTGCCCCGCCCCCTCAGCCCCGAAGAACTCGAAGAAATCAAAGCCTTCGGCCAAACCGAATAACCCCCAACCCGCCAGCCCGCCCCCCGCCGCCTTCCCTGTTGCACCCCCCCTACACGGGCACATTCCGCAATAGACAACAAAGATCGGGACCGGTCTTGCGGCCGCCAACCCACCTGTCGTTGAAGGGGGGTAATGAAAGACACTGAAACGCGGGCGCCCCGACAGGTCGCGGCGGTCGACCGGGGCGGCCGGTCAGGCCGACAGCGGGGACCAGTCGACGACCGTCACCCCTGACCGACGGCCACCCGAGGCGCTCCTGTTACGGACGCTAGGATGCCGTCCGGTTCCGAGCCCGTCGATCTCGGTGGGCGACAAGACAGGCGTCGAAGGAGAGGGCATGGCTGAGGGCGAGGTCGAGGTCAACGGCGGGATTGTCGTCTACGAGTTCGTGGGTCCCGAGGACGGTGAGGTCGTGGTCGTGACGCCGGGCGGGCGGTTCAGCAAGGACTTCGGGGGAGTCCACGAACTCGCCTTCGCGTTGGCTGACGGCGGCAAGCGGGTTCTGCTGTGGGATCGACCCAATTGCGGGCGATCGGACATCCAGGTGTATGGCCAGTCGGAGTCGCACATGCGAGCCGAGACGCTGGGATTGATGTTGAAGAAGCTCGGCGTGGAGCAAGTCATTGCCGCGGGAGGATCCGGTGGTGCTCGCGACTCGATCATCTTCACCTTGATGTGGCCCGAGATGGTCCGCAAGCTGGCGGTATGGACGATCGTGGGCGGGACGTTCAGCACCATGTCGCTGGCAAACGTCTACGTCATGAATGAATTGCGGGTGGTCCGGTCCCGGGGCATCGAGGGCGTGCTGGAGATGTCCAGTCCGGCAGGGGGCTGGGCCGACATGATCGCCGCCAACCCCCGCAACCGGGAGCGCCTGCTTGCGATTGGGAGCGAGGACTTCGAGCGAGTGATGAACCGATGGTTTGACGCCTTCATCCCGAAGCCAAATGAGCCCATCCCCGGGGTGCCTGACTGGGAGTTTGAGCAAATCAAGGTGCCGACGTTGATCGTCCGGGGTGGGGAAAAGGATTACGACCATCCGAAGCGGACATCCATGGAGATTCACAGCCTGATCAAAGGATCCCGGTTGATCGAGCCGCCATGGCCCGAGGACGCCTGGGAGCGTGGGTCCGAGGCTCAGGCCGCTGGGACAGGCCACCTTTTTGGCTTCTGGGTCCAGGGCGCGCCTGCCATCCTGGATTTCATCGCCGAACCGTAGGTCGTAACGCGCCGCCGGCGTCAACCTACGGTGTGTCGTTCACGGCCAAGCCGGCTCGGCCCGCCCTCACCCCGTCATGCCGAGCAGGTGGCGCGCCGAGGTCAGCAGCCCCTGGTTTTGGCTGGACGAACTGCTCTGTTGCCCTCGACGTCGGGCATTCCGGACGATGAACGCGCCGGCCGCAGCCTGCTTGTAGCGGACCAGGGCACTGAACCAACTCAGGTCCTCTACCGGTGCGCCGGCCGAGGTCTCGTATTCCGACAGGAGTTCATGATTGGAAGGCATTCCGCCCGCGGTCGGTCGACCCAGGGCCGCGTCGGGATTCGCCATCATCAAAAACCACGCCAGGTCGATGCGGGCATCACCGCGCGACCAGATCTCCCAGTCAATGACTGACACCACCTGATCGTATTGTGACAGGGTGTTGCCGAGTCGAAAGTCGCCGTGGATCAGCGTCGTCCGTCCTCGGGGCGGAGCCGTCTCGAGGAGCTTCTCCGCGATGCCTTCGGTGCCCTGCCTGAGATCCTCGTCGCACGCCGCGAATGCGTCGACCCAGCGTTGAACCTCGGCGTGAAGTGTCCCCTCGGGTTCTTCCCCGAGGCCGACCATCATCGGGTCGGTTGTGTGGAGCGAACCAAGAATCCGCGCCGCTTGTAGTTCACGAGCCCGAACCTGCTCGGGAGGGATGGTTCCCGGCGCCAGCTGATTGGGTTCGACACAGTCGCCTGCCTCAAACGACATGATGAAAAACGGGGGCACCTCTGGTGGCTCGCCCAGGTGCTGGGCCACCACGCGAGGGACCGGAACCGCGGTCTCCTCCAACGCTCGCTGCAATCGGGCCTGACGAAGCACGTCACGATTTCTGGTTGGTTCGAGGCCGGCCGGAGCCACCTTGAGAACGACTTTCTGCTCATCTCCGTCGCTGGTAGTGAAGGTGGTCCAGAAGGTGATGCTGGAGTTGCCCCCCTGCAACGGAGTGATCTTCTCCACGACGCAGCCGGGATATACGTCGGACAGAATGTGGTCGGCGCGCTCCTGGAGCTCGACCTCGTCGATGGGCTTTGCCGGCATGAGACGTTCTCCTTGGCGAATCGTGGCCGTCTCTGGCCTGGTTGTCAGCTACGGAGGATCTGGCTCCACCAACTGGAAGGGACGATCCCGTCCTGGGGGGAGCATTCATCTGCGTCGCATTTTGGCGGAAACTGCAGGGACGAAGCGCCCGCTCGCCCGCTCGGCGGACGCCAACCGGGATGCGTTAGAGCCCTACGCTGCCATCCAGAAGCTCTCGCAGGAAGTCGGCATGGCCATTGTGCCGAGCGTATTCCTGGATCATATGAAGATACACGGACCGGAGGGAGACCTGTTTTTCCCGCCAGATGCCGGTGTCGTCGAGACCTCGTCCGGCGGCCGTAACACGGCTGGCGTGACATTCCTGCTGCCAGGCAATCAGGTCGTCTTCCCAGCTGGCATCGTCGAGCGGGACGAGCAGGCTGTCACCTCCCTCGAGGTCGGACCAAATGCGAGGCAGCTGTGGATCTCGCAGCAAGATGCGGCCGAACCAGTTGCGTTCCGTTTCTGCCATGTGTCGCACCAGGCCGTGCAACGACAGCTTCGAGGAGGCGATCGGTCGGGACCGGCGCTGTTCCTCAGTAAGCCCCTGGCACTTGGCCAGCAGGGTCGCCCGATGAAATTCCAGCCAGCCATCGAGAAGCTCTCGGTCGTCGAGTACGTATGTCGGCCGCACTCGGGGCTGATCGGTGACCGGCTCAACCATAGCTGCCTTCCCCTGGTTGGATCGTTGTCAGCGCAACAGTAGCGCCTGAGGATGTCCGCCACGATTTCAAGGAAACGGCGCGCCCGAGCTAGAGCTTCATCCTGAGGAGGCGGCAGCGTCCTTCCAGACCAGTGACAATGAATCCAGACCGAACATGCCGCCATGCTCTACGACGTCCTGTCCGTCCGCCAAGCGGTAATCAGGAATGCGAGCGTGCCATTCTTCCAGCGCGAAGCGCAGTTCCATGCGGGCCAGGTGCGAACCCAAGCATCGGTGCGGCCCCGCCCCAAAGGCAATGTGATTGTTGACGGCGCGACCCATCCGGAAGGTCTCGGCGTCTTCGAACATCTCCGGATCTCGGGTAGCCCCGCAAAGGGGCACAAAGACCATGTCTCCCTTCCGCATCGGGCATTCGGCATATTCGAGGTCCCGGGTGACCTTTCGGCTTGGGGCGACGAAGGCATAAAAGCGCAGAAACTCCTCGACGGCGCTCGGGATGATCGAGGGGTTGGCCGTGATGACACGGCGGTCATCCGGGTGAGTGGCCAGGTGCCAGAACATGTAGGCGAGCTGGCTCGACACGGTATCCATCCCCGCCTGGAACATCAGGAGGTACATCGACAGCAGATCGTCGAGCGGCACGGGCTCACCGCCGATCCGCCAGGACATGGCAGCGGTCAGCAAGTCCGTCTCCGGCTGGGCCCGGCGAGCGGCCATCAGATCGGCAAAATACGCCTTGACCTCGTTCTGGGCGGCCAGAGCCCGCTCCCGCCGGGGATCCACGTCGAACGGCAGGTGATGGATCTCGTCGTTCCACCTCTGAAAACGAGGCAGGTCCTCCTCGGGCAGCCCCATCAACTCCATGAAGATCGAGGTCGGGTAGCGGTAGGCGAATTCATTGTGAAAATCGCAACCGTCGCGAGTCGCGATGGGCTCGATCAACTCCACGCATCGGCGCCGAACCCCAATGGCCATCTTCTCGATGGCCCGGGGCGAAAACCACGGGGCCAGCAGCTGGCGCCACGCCGTGTGCTCCGGCGGGTCGAGCATCTCGGGGACCAGGAGATACTGTGGGTCGGGGTCGGTTGGCTGAATGGCACGGCTGGAGAACGTGCCCGCGTCCTGCATGGCGGCCCGTATGTCGACTCCCCGGGTGATCACCCAGAAGCCCTGGGCCAGATCTGAGCGGAACGACCGGTGCTGGGCTCGCAGGGCATCGATCCCGGCGATGTGGGACAGGGGCGGCCCAGGCATGAGCGGGTTGTAGTCGAGGACCGTCAGGGGTGTCCCGGTGTCATGATCCATGGCGCTCCCGCTCTCCTCAATGGCCCTCAGGATGGTGCCGCCCGGACCGTAGCACCTGGGCCGGCTTCGGACGCCGTGCACCAGGTGCAGCTTCCCGGTCGCCCGGCGCATCGCCGGGGTGAGTACGCACGATCGTCCGGGGTAGAACCGAAGGACAGCCCTCCAGGAGGTGTTCGAACCAGTGTCTGACATGAACAGCGACCTCATCAGTGAGCTACTCCGTGATCATGAGCGAGTGGCAGCCCTTTTTGTGCGTCTGGACGAGGTCACGCCGACCGAGGCTGGTGAGGTCTTCTGGGAACTCACCAATGAGCTGAAACGACACGAAACGACAGAAGAGGAAGTCGTCTATCCTGAGGTGCGGCGTCTGGTCCCGAACGGCGAGCGCCTGGCGAACGCCCGTCTGAAGGAGCAGGCCAAGGCCGAGGAACTCTTGGGCCAGATGGAAAAGGCGGGGCCCGGCGATAAGCGCTTCCCCGCCTTGTTGGTGAGACTCCGCAAGGCGGTGCTGCAGCACGCCGAGAAGGAGGAAAACCTCATCTTCGGGCCGCTGGCTCGAGCTCTGGACGCGGACCGACGAGCCTGGTTCGGCCGCCGTTATGTGGATGCCAAGGCGGCCGCGCCGAGCCATCCGCACCCGAACCAGCCGAACACGCCGCTCGCTGCTGCCGCCCTCCGCCCGGTGACAGCCGCCGCCGATATGGCCCGGGACGCCATGCACACAGTCCTGGGCTGATCCGCACCTGGCTGATGGGCCGCCATCCCTCTGCAACCTTTACTTCCAGGTGGAAGACCTGGAAGCCGCCCTTGCCGAGACGGCCGCTCGGGGCCTCACCTGCCTCCATCCCCGCAGGCAAATGACTGGGGATATGGGCCCGCTCTGACCGATCCCGACGGTCGCATGATCCGGATCTGGGACCAGGCGTCGATGTCCTCGCCTACGGGAGAGAGCGCAGGACCCTGATTCGTCACCCGGCGGGCCGCACGACCGACACCCGTGGCAATCGCTGACCGGATCTATCCGATCAGACCGGACCGAATCGCTCGTCGAAGAAGTCCAGCATGGCCCGCCACGACCGCTCGTCGGTGGATTGGTGGTAGGCCACCCCCGGGAATCCCGACAGCTCGGCATTGGGGTTGGTGAAGCTGTGCACGGCCCCGCCGTACAGATTCATACGCCAGTCGACTTCGGCTGCCCGCATCTCCTCTTCGAAGGAGGCTCGCTGCTCCGCCGGTACCATCGGGTCGTCGGCACCGATGCACACCAGGATGCCGGCTTTGACTTCACCAGCCTGGGCCGGACGCTGCGTCCCGAGCCCGGAGTGGAAACCGACGACGATCCCAAGGTCAGCACCGCCGCGAGCCAGCTCCAGGGCCACGGTGCCTCCGAAGCAATAGCCGATCGCCGCAATTCTGGCTCGGTCCACCTCATCTTGAGCCACCAGGATCGATAGGCCGGCACTCGCTAGCTCCCGAATCCTGTCGGGGTCCGCCATCAGCGCGCCCAGCCGTCCCATCATCTCATCCTGTTGCAAAGGTTTGCCTTCGCCGTGGTAGTCGAGCGCAAAGGCGGCATAGCCGAGTCCAGCCAGCCGCTCGGCCCGGCCCTTGGCGTGCTCGTCAAGCCCCGGGCCCTCGTGACAGACCAGCACGCCGGGCCGGGACCCGGGCTGTTCGTCGTCGATGGCCAGGTGCCCGATCATGCGGCTTCCAGCGACGGAGTACTCGATGTCCTCGATGCGCATACGCCCTCCCATGTCGATCGCTGCGTGCGGTCCGAGCACATTAGCGCTCAGCGCGAAAATCCAACCGCGAGAGCCTGCGCCGGTGACCGGCCTCGAGGCGGCCCCCCTGCACTTGGTGGCGACGACCAGTTGCGGCCACGGCTGGCCCCGCCGGCTTCTGTTCGCTCCAGGTTGCCTGTGCCGTCGGGGCCTATGGAAAGATCCGCTCAAGCTCCTCGACGACCGCCGGTGATAGCTCGCCGGCGACCGCCACGGCGCGCAGGTTCTCGCGGAGCTGAGTCGAACTGCTTGCGCCGGTGATGACCGTCGTAACGTCGCGGTTCCTGGCGCACCATGCGATGGCAAGCTGAGCGCAGGTGATATCGAGCTGACGGGCAATCTCGCCCAGGGCGGCGACTCGCTGTCGCCGGTCCTCGTCCAGGACCGGGCGGTGCGGCCAGCTGTAGCCGGGTAGGCGCGCTCGCGACCGCTCCGGAACCCCGCCCAGGTACTTTCCGGAAAGCAGGCCAGATGCCAGGGGACTCCACGTGGACAGTCCGAAGCCCAGTTCATCGAAGAGCTGGCGATATTCCCGCTCCACCCTGGCTCTGGCAAACAAGTTGTACTCAGCCTGCTCGCACGCCGGCTTCCGCAGGCCGTATCGGTCGGCGATTCGCCAGGCTGACAGGACCATGGACGGTGACCATTCCGATGTTCCCCAATAGTGGGCCTTGCCCGAAGCGATGATGTCCGACATCGCCCACACGGTCTCTTCTATCGGAGTGTCGGGATCCGGTCGGTGGCAAAACAAAATGTCCACGAAAGCCGTCTGCAGCCGCTCGAGGGAACCATCGATGGCCTGCAAGAGATACTTGCGATTCAGGGTCCTGCGCATGTTGACGCAATCTTGCAGGCCCCAGTAAAGCTTGGTCGAGATCACGAAGCTGCCCCGCTCCCATCCCAGCCGCTGGAGGGCAGTGCCAAGCATTGCCTCCGCCCGCCCACGTCCATAAACCTCCGCGGTGTCGAAAGAGTTTATACCGCCTTCACGGGCCACCACCAGACAGTCCATGGCGCCAGCCAGGTCCAGCTGACCCGCGAAGGTCACCCACGTCCCAAATGACAGAAGGCTGAGTTTGAGGCCAGACTGACCCAGGCGGCGATATTCCATTCGTCCCCTCGTCAGCGCGGTCTCAAGAAGAACCCGGCAATGCTGGCTCGAGCCCGGGCGCCGGCATTGGAGTCGACCCTCGTGATCATGTGGCCTCGTTCGGGTCCGATGAGCACGAGCCGGTTTGGTCGAGGAAAGACGCACACGGCTACCCCGAGTGCCGATCCGTTATCAGCAGCTTCCCCATCTTCGATCCAGCTGGCAGTGCTGCCAGCCGTCACTTCTCCTGACCGGGATACCGGGTGCGGCAGGACCAGAAGCTGGCCGCCCCAGTCAGGGCGCCAACAGGTGTTGGCGAAAAAGGTAAACGAACCGCTGTAGGGCCCTGCATCGCGATGAGGTGACAGTGCGCTACCGACCGGATAGAGCCACGGAGCCAGAAACAGGGCCACCCAGTCACGCCCCTCCACTCCGACCAGGCTCGGATGATCATGCGACACCTGACAGAGGTAATTGACCAGCGAGTCCACGGGAGTAGAGGTCGGATAGGCAGCACCCTTCCATCGCCATCGCTGCCCGGGGTCGTAGTAGACTGCTTCGCCGCGGAGGGGAGCGCCGTCCCAAGGCCGCCAGGACCTGTCCCACCCCCGGGCGTGCACGGAGTGGTAGCTGCCGGCAACGATCTCGCTGTGGAGGGATTCGAATTCGTGGCTTGGCAGTACATCATCGATGACGATCAGCTGGTTGTCCCGGTGTACGACTTCACCCATGATGCGGCAAGACGGACTGAGGGAAGACGTTTTCTCTGCGATCGAAGGCCAGGTGCCGAACCTCGCCGTTGGCCCGCACGTAGTTGAGAAATACCTGACCGAAGTTGGTCCCCAGATATTCATCTCGCCAGTGGTCCAGCCGACCCAGGTAGACCACGGCATCGCCGGGTTCCTGCGTCACCGCCATCCGGGGCGCGAAACAAATCGGGGGCGGTCGGAGTCCGCTGGACCCAAGGTGGATCGTTACCGCCACCTCACACGCGTCCCGATCGTGATGACAGGGAAGCCTGTCACCATGAGAGTAAAGGCGGGCGTAGCAGTAGGTCGGAAGCAGAGGGTCGCCAACCATGGCCTCGATCTTCGGCAAGAGGCTGACCAGGAGGGCGTCGAGGGTCGAATCTCCCCAGAAGCTCAGGGCGTGGGGGACCTGCGTGTCTCGCTTGAACTCGCCTCGCCACTGGCGGACGAGCAGCATCTTGTAAAGCAAGTCCGCGCATTGGGTGTCGAGAAAGTTCGGAGCTATGATGTATCCGTTCGCGACCAGGTCCGGGACCATGGAGCGATAGTAGCGGAGCCATTCTTGGTGACCCCGCCTGCAGCCGCGGTGGTCCCCGGGAAGTAGTTGCGTCGCCGGAGTGGCGCTGGTAATCTCCGTTTTCTTCGACAGCGAGCCTGTCGCTCGGAGCGAGCGGGGAGAAGACAATGGCGACTGACCTTCGTGTAGCGCGACGTATTGACGCTTTATTCAAGGCAATGTCGACGGACTTTCTCCTCCGCGAGCAGTTTGTCACCGATCCGGCGCAGATCATGGCGGAATATGTGACCGGGTCCAGCCTTCCAGAAGACGCGGCAGACGTTTCTAATCAGATGTTATACGCCGTTCTCTCGAATGGCCGTTTTCTCCAATGGCTGGTCCGGTACGCCCAGCGCGCTAACGGGCAGGCGACGACTTCGAGCACCTTCGCAGTCGATTTCGCCCAGGCGGTATCGGCGTATGGCGACAGACAAGTGGTCGGGGCACTGATCAGGAGCGCCCAAAAGCCTGACGACTTCTTTGCCTCGGCCGCCAACCTCCTGCTGGCCTTTATCGGCGTGCTGGGATCTTCGCAGCTGCCAGAATCCCCGCCGGCGCAGAACGGGCACACAGGCGCCCAGCGCAGCAGTACGCCCCGGGGGGCGGTCGGCGTCTTTGCGGCCGGTGCCCGGCAGGGGCCCGCCGGAGCGGCCGCCCATGCAGCCGTAACCGAGCGACGCCCGGTGTTTACCGAACGGAGCCCCGGCATCACCGAATTGACCGAACTTACCGAGATCAGCCCTGGTTTTACCGAGGCTACAGAGATCAGTCCCGGCCTAACCGACATTACGGCCATCACCGAGATCACGGCGCTTACGGAGATCAGTCCGGGGGTGACGGAGTTCACGGAGATCAGTCCGGGGATCACGGAGATTACGGCGCTTACGGAGATCAGTCCGGGGGTGACGGAGTTCACGGAGATCAGTCCGGGGATCACCGAGATTACGGCGCTTACGGAGATCAGTCCGGGGGTGACGGAGTTCACGGAGATCAGTCCGGGGATCACCGAGATTACGGCTCTTACGGAGATCAGCCCGGGCGGTCTCACCGGGATCATCGATATCGCTGATGGAGGGGTCTCGCACAATGGCGAGGGCGGGGCCCAGATCGTGTTCCCGCGGCACCTGCAGGCGACGATGGCATCCTTGATCGAGTTTGCTCGTCAACTGCGTACTGCCGGGGCGCTCGACCTGGTTTCGTCTGAGTAGCAGCGTTGCCCGCTTGGAGTTCGCTCGGTCCGGAGAGATGAGAGTGGAGACGCCGACGCAAACGGGCAGCGCGCAGACCCTCAGCTCCGATGCGGCCCTGACCGGGGCGATCCAGCACTGGGAACAAGCCGTCCGCACTGAACCCGAAAATCGGTCTGCCCGACGGAATCTCGCCATCTTGCTCGTTCGGGCAAGCAGGCTGGCGGAGAGTCTGACCTTCTTCCGAGCCGAGCTGACCACCGACGCCGAGGGACTCACCTGGTTGAACAAGACCATCGTGCGGGCGATGGAGGATCGCGATCTCGGCCTGGCTGGTTCGCTGGCCGAGGTCCTCACGACGGTGCGTTTCCGGAGCCGGTGGTTCCGGAGTCCGATTGACGGCCTGGCTTCAGCCGACATTGTCGCCGCGTCGGAGACCCTTCTTTCGATTTCGAAGCTGACGCACGATGCCGATCAGTTCCGGTATCTGCGAGCGCGGCGGCAGCTTTCCAATGCCTTCGACAAGATCATCGCTGACTATGACGCCACCGCACAGCGGCTGCGCCAGGCCGGTTCGTACGGCCAGGTGCCACTTCAAGCCGACGACGAGGAGAGAATCGGCGATGTCTACGGACGGGTGGTGTACTCGCCGCGGCCTGATCGGCTCGACGCCGCCCTTTCATCAGCGTGGAATCGCTCTCTCGCCCAGCGGTACTATGTGGAGCACAAGCCAGGCGTCGTCGTGGTTGACCACTTCCTCTCCGACGAGGCACTCGCAGTGCTGCGCCAGTACTGCCTCGAAGCCACGGTGTGGACGGGCAACCGCTATCAGCACGGACGGGTCGGAGCGTTCTTCTTCAGTGGTTTCAACTGTCCGCTTTTGCTCCAGATCGCCGAAGAGGTACGCGACCAACTGCCGTGGATCCTCGGCGATCGCCATCCCCTCCGGCACGTCTGGGGTTTCAAGAGTTCGGCGCGTCAACCGGCCAATTCCGGCTATCCATGCTGACTTCGCGGCGGTAAACGTGAACTTCTGGATCACTCCCGAGTCGGCGAACCTTGATGAAGGTAGTGGAGGATTGGTGATCTACGACGTCGATGCGCCGCTCTCCTGGGAGTTCTCGACCTACAACGGACGACTCGATCGTATTCACTCGTATTTACGAGAGCAGCGCGCTCGGAAGATCACGGTGCCCTACCGGGAGAATCGCGCCATCATCTTCAACTCCGATCTCTTCCACGGCTCCGCCGAGGTTCGCTTCCGCCCCGGCTACGAGAACCGACGGGTGAACATCACCATGCTGTACGGCGACCGCCGGGACGATAACCACTACCCGGGTTCCCCGCCGGACCAGCTGCATGGCGAGCATGTTGACGGGACTCAGCGAGCCTGGCGGTCACCATCCCTTACCCGGGCCCGGCGCCGATAGCGATGGCGTGGTCCAGCTTTTCCTACCAGGGACAGGACCTCTTCGTGGTGGATGCGCTCAATGAGCAGCGGGGCGGGTTCTTTCTCGACTCGGGGGCGTCGAACGGCGTGCGGGGCAACAACACCAAGCTGCTGGAGTCGGCACTGGGCTGGACGGGGATCTGCATTGAGCCCAACGCCCAGATGTTCGCCGAGCTGGTTCGCAACCGGACCTGTATCTGCCTGGACTGCTGCCTCTACGACACGGACGGAACGGTCGAGTTCCTGGAGGCAGCCCAGGTCTACGGCGGTATCATCGACGAGTACCACCCGTTTCACCTGGACTACGCCCGGCGCATGGCTCGTTCCTTCATCGGACCGGACGGGCAAGTATCCAGCACGACAAAGCCGGCGCGGACGATCCGATCCGTGCTTGTCGATTGTGGCGCCCCCTCCGTGATCGACTACTGGAGCCTCGACACCGAAGGCTCGGAGTTGGCCATCCTGCGATCGTTTCCCTTTGACCAGTATGCATTCCGGGTCCTCACCGTCGAACACAACTATCTGCCCTCTCGAGAGAAGATGCGCGCCTTTCTGGAGAGCCGCAGCTATCACCGCGTCAGCTCACTCGGGATCGACGATTGCTACGTGTGGGATCACGCCTTCAGCCGGGGGATGTGGCGGAGCCCGGTGTGGCGTCGGAGCCGCCGAGTTTGAGCCAGGGTGGGCGGTGGGGTTGGGGGGTTGAGGGGGAAAGTGGGCGTGGTTCGCGGCTTTGGGCGTGGCTGATGCTCTTTTTCGGTAGCAGTTATGCCCAAGGCGCGAAGTGCGCCCAGGATGTGGACCCTCGGGTGCGATCCCCGCCTCGCCGCGCCGCCAACCGTGCCCAGAGTCCAGGCGGCGAAGTCCAGGCGGCCAGAGTCCAGGCGGCGAGAGTCCAGGCGACAGGCGGCCAGAACGCCACCCCGCCGGACCCCGCTCAGGTGGCCTTCTGATGGATGGCAGCCTGAAAATCGGCGGACTGGTCCCAGCGGAACGTCCCCCCGATACTTCGGGTGTGCTGGAGGTTCTCGGCGACAACGCTGCGCCGGCACCGGACAAGTTCGCGCACCGCAGGTTGCGGGTTCCCGAGGAGAGTGGCGGCGAGCTGCTCGGCCGCAGCCAGGTGTTCGTTTTCCTCCGTAACTGCAGTGAGGAGCCCGACCCGGTGGGCCTCGTCGGCTCCGAATCTGCGTCCGGTCATCATGACATCGTTGGCGAAGGTGGGGCCGGCGGCGTAAGCGAGATGACCCCACATACCTGGCATCGGTATCCCGAGGGTGATCTCGGTGGCCTGGAACTGAGCATTCGCAGCCGCAACGATGAAGTCGCACATCATCGCTGTCCCCATGGCGTGCCCGAGCACGTACCCATGCACGGCGGCGATGACCGGTTTCCAGTGGGCGCACCGAAGGAAGGCGTCCGTCTCATTGGGGAGATACTGGCTCGGGACTCCCGCGTCCGCCACAGACAAGAGGCGAGCCTTGACGTCCACGCCGGCGCAAAACGAGCGGCCCTCGCCGCTCAGGATGGCGACGTCGGCCGCGTCGTCGCAGTCGAACTGCACCAGGCGCTGGGACAACTCTTCGATGTCCTCGTTGCGCAGCGCGTTGTGCTTCTCGGGACGCGAAAGGGTGATGTACGCGATGCCATCGCGCCCCTCATATCGAATCCCCATCATTCACCTCCAGGCGACAGCCGGCCGCTCGTTCTTCCGCCTTCACGCTAGCCGCGCCGGGTCGGACGCGGTCGGACGTGGTGGCAGGGTGCGGACGCCCGAGGTGCAAGGGTCTGACGCGGACCCGAGAGACCAGCCCGCCTGGTGGGAGTCGGCCGGCACATCCATTCGAAGACCAGGCCCGTTCAGCGGCGTGGTGTAAGGTGCGGACACGATAGAGCGCGGACCCATATGATCATTCGTGGCGCCGAAGGTCGGCGCGAAGCAGAACGGCTCGAGGCCTTCAGCGACGGAGTGATGGCCGTGGTCATCACGATTATGGCCTTCGGCCTCGACGTGCCGAAGGACACCACGTGGCATGCTCTGGGCCAGCAACTGCCGTCCTTGCTCGTGTACGTCCTCAGTTTCATCATGATCGGTATTTACTGGAACAACCATCACCAACTGCTGAGGGCCACGGAACGCATCAGCGGCAGCGTGATGTGGGCCAACCTCGATCTCCTGTTTTGGCTATCCCTGATTCCGGTCGCCACCAAGTGGGTTGGACAAGCGCACCAGGCGAGCCTGCCGGCGTCCGTATACGGAATGGTTGCCCTTGGCGCCGCGGTGGCGTACGGGATACTCGTGCAGCTGATTATTCGAGCTAACGGACGACAGTCGGCGGTGGCAACCGCGGTCAGATCGGACGCCAAAGGAAATCTCTCCGTCGGGCTCTACGTCCTTGGCATCGGGCTGGCCTGGGTAAGTCCATGGATCGCCTACGCGCTGTACGTCGCGGTCGCCGTCGTATGGTTCATCCCCGACCGGCGCTTCAGCCGCTCCCGGCCAGAGACGTGATCCCCGCCTGTAGGTGCAGCGGGGCGGGGCCGGCCCGACGCCCCTCACCTTGCCGGCGCTCGCCCTGCACTCAACAGGCTCTCAGCGGAACCGGTACCTCACCGGCAGATGTTTTACCCCGGATACGAACGCCGACTGCGACCATTGTGCCGGACCGTTTGGCTCGATGAACTCCAGGTCTGCGGCCAGCCTTGACAGCATGGTACGGACCTCGCGTCGCGCGAATTGCGATCCGAGGCAGAAGTGGCCTCCGCCTCCGAATGCGACCAGACGATCGGCATCCTGCCGGCGGATGTCGAAGGTCATGGGATCCCGGAACGTCGCCTCGTCGCGGTTGGCGCTCGGATAGGAAAGCAGCACCCTCCCGTCTTTCGGGACGGTAGTGCCGCGAATATCGATGTCGTCCACGGCATAGCGCAGAAAGTGCCGGACGGGAGACGTCCAGCGGATGCACTCCTCGGCCGCGTTGACGGCGAGTCCCGGGTCGTCGCGCAGGGTCGACAGCCCGTCGGGGCCGCGCAGCAGGGCCTCCAGCCCGCCCGACAGGGCGTACGCAGTGGTGTCATGGCCCGCCGTGGCCACGATGATGTAGTACCAAAGCCGCTCCGGATCGCCCATTGGGCAGCCTCCGGGCTGGCCGTTGGCAATCAGCGTGGCCAGGTCGTCGGAGGGGCGTTGACGACGATCGTCGGTCAGAGCATCGAAATACTGGATGAAGCGCATGACGGAGTCGATGAGACGGGCTTCCGGGTCGGGGGCGCCGCCGAGATACTCGGGATCGGCAGCTCCGAACAGGCCCTGGGTCAGCTCCCACATCAACGCCTCGTCCCGCGCTGGCACGCCATAGATGTCCATGATCACCCGGAGGGTGTACGGTTGGGCGATGTCGCGGGCGAAGTCGCACTCGTTGCCCAGCTCGCGCATCCGCTGCACAAACAGTTCCGCCAGGGCGTCGATGCGGGGCTGGCGATGCCTTACGGCCGCGGGCTTGAACCAATCGTTGGTGACCTGCCGGTGGTCGCGGTGGTCCGTTCCGTCCAGATGGACAAGCGTGCGCGGCGCCGGGATGCCGGCTGCCAGCATCCTGTCCCAGTCCTCGTCACGGCCGAGAACTGACCGGGCTGTGTTGAGCCAGCGGTGATTGTCCCGCGAAACCTCCAGGACGTCGTCGTAGCGGGTGAGCACCCAGAACGGCTGGAACCCGTCCAACTCCACCGGCAGGACCGGAGTGCTGCGGCGGATCTCTGCCACCCTCTCATGCCAGGCGTCCATGTCAGCCCACAGGTGGGCCATGGCGAACCACATTCCGGGTTCGTCGTGAAAAGGGTCGTTCGAGCCGGTCATTGAACTCCGGCTGCGCCCGGACCTCGCATGTTTGGCCCCTCCTGCCTGTGAACGTGGAACGCGGCGCCACCAACTCTACCTGCGGTTTAACCTCGATGGTATGACCGAGTTTCTCAGCGTGCGGCCCAACCTGGAGGTCGCCGACCTCGGACCGACGGTTGCCCACCTGGTGGATGTCTTCGGGTTCGAGGTCGAAGTCCACGAGGAGGAAATGGGCCTGGCGCTGCTTCGCCGGGATACCGTGACGCTGGCAGTGGTGCGCGCCCTCAACCCGGGCGTGAACGCCACCACCGCGGGCTACGTCGGCGTGAATGGCGTCGACGCCTTCCATCGCACGGCCGTCGAGCGGGGGGCGCGGGTGGTAAACCCGCTCACCGATCACCCCTGGGGTCTGAGGGATTTCGTGGCGGAGATCCCTGGCGGTCACCGGCTGGCATTCGGGGAGCGGATGGCGTGACCGGACGGTGACGGGCCGGAACTGAGGGCGGCGGACTCCCGCTCAGGAGTGAGGCCGACCGTTCCATTGGTGACCGCCGCCGGGTCGCCTTCGGCCAGCAACCAGGCCCAGGTGGCGCTGACCGTTTCTGCTACCGGGCGGCAGCGAAGACCGCTGGCGTGCGCGGCCGAGACGTCGCCGGCATGCAAGCCGGCCAATTCGCCTTCAGGGGGAACCCAGATCGGCAGTTCCGTCCAGGGTGCGATGCCCGCCTGCTGTATCCCCTCAGGCGAGAACCAGACCAGTCGGGCCCGACCGCCGGTCACCCGGCGGGTCGCCTCCAGCAATGTCTCCATGGTGGCGTGTCCCGGTTGACTGACCGTATTAAATGTTCCGCCCCGCCGGTTCTCCGCCGCGGTGAGAAGCCAATCAGCCAGGTCGCGGCCGTCAATGTACTGAAGCGGTAGCCCCGGCGGCCCCGGGCACAGCACTCGACCGCCTCGGTCCATCCGGCGTAGCCACCACGGCAGGCGCCCGACCCGCTCATAGGGACCGAGGATGAGACCCGCTCTGGCCAGCAGGGCCCGATCGCCAAAGGCATCGAGGGCGGCAAGTTCGCCGCCTCGCTTGCGGCGGGCGTAGTCGCCCGCCTCGACCGAGGCCGGATCACCGTCGACCACTGGACCACTCTCGTCCAGGCCGACCGGGATCGGCCAGCGATAGACCGAGCGGCTCGATACATAGGTGTAATGGCCGACACGATCGGCGAGGAGACACGCGGCGTCGCGAACCGCCCGCGGCGCCCCGCTCCAGGTGTCGACCACGGCGTCCCACGATCGCACGCCCAGCGCACCGCGAAGACCGGCGACGTCTGTGCGATCGGCATACAGCGGGCGGGCTCCCTCAGCCGGAGCGCCGCTCACTCCTCGAGTCAGAGTCGTCACCGAATAGCCGCGCTGCAGGGCCGCCTCGACCACTGATCTCCCGACATGGTGGGTGCCACCCAGAACCAGAAGATCCATGCGGACATCATATGCAACCTTAGAGTTGCACTTCCTGTGTTTCCAGGACCTGGTGTCACACCCGCGAGGTAGCTCAAAGCAGCGCGCTCTTCCGGTGACGGTGGTGGCCACGGGCTACCAGGCATCGGCTCCCCCGACAACGGTCATCTGCTCGACCCGGGGCCGGGGAGTGCCGTTCCGGCTAGGTTGGCCCGTACGGCCGGGCTGGACCGGCGAACGGGAGGAGTGAGGGGGACAGATGCCGGTCGCGGAACTGGACGGTCTGGACATTGCCTACGAGGTGTTCGGTGAAGGCCGGCCGTGGGTGATCACTCCGGGCGGCCGGTACAACAAGGAGAGCGGCGGCATCCCGGAGATGGCGCGCCTCCTGGCCGAGCACCACCAGAAAGCAATCATCTGGGACCGTCCCAACTGCGGTGCCTCGTCCGTCGAATTCCGGGGGCGGTCCGAGTCTGAGGTGCAGGCCGACGCCCTGGCGGCGTTACTGCGGCATCTCGAGGTCGGGCCCACCATCATCATCGGAGGCTCGGGGGGCGCCCGGGTGTCGTTGTTGACGGCAGCCCGCAATCCCGATATCAGCGCCGGACTGGCCATGTGGTGGATCAGCGGCGGGATCTACGGGCTCCATGTTCTCGCCCAGTACTACTGCGCGCCGTCAGTGGCAGCCGCCTGGCACGGAGGTATGGAGGCGGTCGTGGCCCTGCCGGGTTGGCAGGAGGTGCTGGAACGCAACCCTGGCAACCGGGACCGTTTCCTCTCCATGGATTCCCTGGCCTTCATCCAGGTGATGGAGCGCTGGATGATGGCGTATTACCCCTGCGACGACACCGCGCTCGTGCCCGGCCTGGATGAGCAGGACGTGGCTCGGCTCAACCTGCCGATCCTGGTGTTCCGGAGCGGGAGCACGGACATCAACCACCCCCGGGTCACCTCCGAGCGGCTCGCCGCCGGACTTCCAGGCGCCCGGTTGGCGGAGCCGCCGTGGGGTGACAACGAATGGAACGACCGCAGCGCCGACCAGGCGTCCCCCCGGTTCATCCGGTGGCCACTCCTGGTTCCCCAACTCATCGAGTGGTCAGGCGAGCTGATCCCGGGCTGACCGGACCGGTCCCGCTCACTGTCGCCCCGGGGGCGCCCGGCCAGGACGCCGGGTCTAGCTGACGACCTCGCTGGTCTGGAGCACCGGCGTGATGTTGGTGTAGTTGGCGACATCGGCCAGCACCGCGGCGGTCCCTTCGACTTGCATCGCCTTGTCGAGGGCCTCCCTGGACGCGAAGAGGAGATGCACGGCGGCGACGTAGGGTCCATCCACGCCCCGGTCGATCTCGGCGCCCTCGAGCCCCCACGTCTCCACGGCCAGCGGGACATGGCGGTCGCGGTAGTAGTCGTGATCGAAGGTGGCGCCTTCGCTCGATGGATAGAACACGCTGAGACGGATCATGGCGCTCAGTCTGTCACCGGCGCTTGCAGGGCGAATCACCGCTCGGAGATCCGGGCTCGTCAGGCAGTCGCCCAGCTCCTCCAGAAGTAGAACCCTGGCCCCCTCCAGGTCGCCGGGCCGCTGGTCGGCTGACGAACTGCCATGACCCTTCTGGCCCGCCCGCGCCGCAGCTGCCCTGACCTGGCGGCCGATCGGGCCGGCGCAGGTGCGATAGTCGTCCGCCGGCCGTAGTGTGTGGCCATGAAGGTTGGTGCCGGGCTGGCGCTGACAACCGACACCACCCTGGCGGCCACCAGCGCGGTGGCCCAGGCGAGTGAGGCCCTCGAAGGCAGGCTGCCCGACCTGGCCGTGCTGTTCGCTTCCCCCCACTTCCTGGCCGACGCCGAGGTCCTGGTGGCCACTGTCAGAGAGGGGGCCGACTTCCCCCCGCTGATCGGCTGCGTGGCCGAGTCCGTCCTGGGCCGGGGTCGCGAAGTGGAATCCGAACCTGCCGTTTCGCTGTGGCTCGGGGCCGGATTGGGTCCGGTCGAGACTTTTTCCATGGAGTTCCTCCGCACCTCCGACGGGGGTGCCTACGTTGGATACCAGTTCGACCCGGGCGTCCACCTCATGGTGTCCGACCCCTATAGCTTCCCGGTCGACTCCCTTCTTTCTCACCTCAACCAGCATGTTCCCGGGGCCCTGGTGATGGGCGGGGTGGCAAGTGGTGGGCTCGGGCCCGGGCAGAGCCGCCTTTTCCTCGACGACCGGGTGCTGTCGGACGGATCGGTGGGCGTCCGGCTGGCCCACAGCACGGGGGTGGAGCTGCTCGTATCGCAAGGGTGCCGTCCGGTGGGCAGCCCGTACACGATCACCGTGGGCGACGGGAACATGATCCGGGAACTCGGTGGACAATCGCCGATCTCCCGTCTTCAGCAGCTGGCTCGCACCCTCTCAGACCACGACCGGCAACTGCTTGCCAACGGGCTGCAGGTGGGTATCGTCATCGACGAGTACAAAGCCGAGCAGGGCGTGGGGGACTTCCTGATGCGCGGCCTGATCGGTGTCGATCCCGATTCGGGCTCGATCGCCATTGGCGACGAGGTGAAAGTCGGTCAGACGGTGCAGTTTCATGTACGGGACGCGGCCTCCGCCGACGAGGACCTTCGGCGCACGCTCGAGGTGGGCCTGGGCGGGCGCCGGGTTTCGGGTGCGCTGCTGTTCACGTGCAACGGCCGGGGATCACGGATGTTTGCCGAGCCTGACCATGACGCGGCCCTCGTGGGAGAGCTGGCCGGCCAGGTTCCGGTGGCCGGATTCTTCTGTGCCGGTGAGCTCGGCCCGGTCGGCGGCAAGAACTTCCTGCACGGTTTCACGGCCTCGATTGCGGCGTTCCTCGAGCCCACCGCGTAACGATAGCGAGGGCTTCGGTTGCGACGGCAGCAGGCATGTCCATCGTGGCTAACGCTCCAACGGCGAGTGGAGTGCCAAGAGTCGGGGCGTCACGGGCGGCCACTCTGCCGTGCGGGCGCTCCAAAGTGAGGAAAAAAATGCCATGCCCGAAGAGGGAGGAACCGTGACCGCAGCCGCGGCCGAGATGACAGGGGGGCGGAGTGTTGAGTGATGACACGGTTGCCGGGCACAATCCCCTCCCCGCCGACCCCGTGGCTCGCCGGTTTTTTGCGGCCGGCCGGCTGACGGTTATCCCCGCCCGCCAATCCAAGCGGCGCCTGGTGCTCGACTGGCTCGCCCAGGAGTTCGAACCCGGTCAGGTCTATCCCGAATCCACCGTCAACGGTGTGCTCCGGCGTTACCACCCGGACTGGGCTGCGCTCCGGCGCTATCTCGTGGACGAGGGATTCATGGACCGGCGGGACGGACGGTACTGGCGTACCGGCGGCACCTTCGAGATACCCTGAAACGGTCCGGAAGAAAGGGGCGCAAACGTCTGCTTCGGTTTCAGGCGTTGACGTCCGGCCGCGGGAATTCAGGCGCCGCGCTGACGAGGGCCTGACAGACTCGGAGCACGGTGCCCTCGTCGCCGGGACGACCGATGACCTGCAATCCCACCGGGAGTCCGTCCACCAGGCCGCAGGGGATCGAGACGGCCGGACAACCGGTGGCATTGGCGATGAATGTGAAGTTCGTGCCCATGTAATGATCGGCGTACGGAGTGGCCCACCCGGGCGGAGCGGTCGGGGCCACCGTCGACATGGTCGGCGAGCAGAGAACGTCGTGGGTGGCGAGCACCGCTGTCGATCGAGGCCTTCAACTCCTCCGCAGTGGGTTCCCCGGTTGTCGCGCCCGCCGGGGGTGCTGACGACTGATACGTCTGTTGGCCGGGAGGTGTCAGCAGGGGGACGTTTCGTTCGCAGAGCGATCGGAACTCCGGCGTGGCGGTCAGAGGCGTGCGACCGGCGAAGACATCCCACATCCACGGCTGTTCGCCGTTGGTCTCGGGGATCTCGGCCGCGTCGTCGATCTCCCACGCACCGGCCGCCACCTCCGCCTGCCGCTCGGCCTGCCCCAATCCGTCGCCCCACGGATGCTCGATTCTGCTGCTCAGCTCCTCCACCCGGGCGCCGGCCCTCTCGATGGTCACCAGTGCGGCCCGTCCGGCCGCGACGATCCGGTCGTCAACAGGAATACGCCCGAAGTCCGGAGACCAGGCCAGGCGGAGAGTTTCAATGCCCGCGTCCAGGCCGACCAGCACGTCCGGGGCGGACTGGGGCATGGCTGTGGCGTCTCGCCGGTCCGGCCCCGCAATCACTTGCTGGAGCAGGGCCACGTCGAAGACGTTGCGGCCGATGGGCCCCAGACTGCCCGCCGGGCTGTAGCTGAAACTGCCATAGCTCGGTACACGGCCCGGGGTTGGAAACAGACCGATCACGCCGCAGAGGGCGGACGGGATACGCGTTGAAGCCGCCACCGTCGGATCCAATGGCCAGCGGCACCATGCCTGCCGCCACGGCGGCGGCCGAGCCGCCACTTGACGCCCCCGAGATACGGCTCACGTCCCAGGGGTTTACCGATTCACCGGCGAGGCGGGACTTCGACCGGGGCCAGGCGGCAAACTCGGGCATGTTGGTCTTGCCGATCACGATGGCGCCGGCCCGTTCTAGCCGCTCGGTCACCGTCCCGTGGTGGCCTGGAACAAATCGCTTGAATAGCAGCGACCCCGCGGTCGAGGGAATCCCCGCTGTCCACGCCTCATCCTTGAGGGCGACCGGGATGCCGTGCAAGGGACCCAGCTCACCGCCCCGGTGCAGCTCACCCTCAGCCTGATGGGCGTCCTCCAGGGCCCGGTCGGCGGCGACGGTAATGAAGGCGTGCAGTGTCGGTTCGAGCTGTTCGATCCGCGCCAGGCAGGCCTCGACCACCTCGACAGGGGAGAGCTGGTGGGCCACGATCAGGCGGTGGAGTTGTCCCGCCGACATCCATACCAGGTCGTTGTCCATTTGGTCCTCTGCCATCAGGGTAGCTCCAGCCGGTGACGCCCCCACCCGACGACGGCCACTACCCGGGACGGTAGCGGATGGCCAGGGCCCGCCGGACCTGTTCGGATCGGTTCGGCCCGGAACTGTGGATCAGGTTGGGATGATGCGCCGACACGTCGCCCGGGAACAGGCGCAGAGTTCGGGCCAGGGAGGAATCGACCAACCCGGGATCGATCTGAGCGCCGAAGACGCTCGGCTCATCGGGCCCTGGTTGTAACGGCTGGGCGGCCAGGTGCTGGCTGCCGGGGATGACGCGTAACCCCCCGTTGTGGTCATCGGCGGCGTCAAGGGCGATCCACAGCGTGACCGTGGCCCCGATCCCCAGGCGGGTTTGCCATAGATAGCCGTCCTGATGCCACCACGCCGGCGGACCCAGGTGCGGCGCTTTGACAAAATAGCTACAGCCGAACGCGGCCGGGTCCGTCTCCAGGAGGGAGCTGGCAATGGTCGTCAGCTGCCGATCGGCGGCCAGCTCAGCCAGGAATCCATCCCGTTCGAAGGGCACCATCACGACCGGGCCGGTCAGGGATCCGTGGGCCCGGAGTTGGCCCAGATGGAGCAGGCAGGCGGCCACCCGGCCCCTGTCGAGTACGGCAGGAATGACCGCATACCCGTCCCGTCGGTATACCGCCGTCGCCGCCGACAGGGTCTGAGGGGTGATCACACCGGCATCCAGTGACGCCTCACCCGTCCCAACGGTCTTCACTCGCCCTGCACGTCCCGGTGCTGGAATGCGATCCCGCCGGCGATTGCGCCCGCCGCTCCCAGGACGATCATGACCCCGTTTACGCTCCAGTTCGGATGCACGGCGGGCACCGCCTGACGGCGGGTCGCAGCCAGTTGGCTGGTAAGCGCACCTACGGCCAGGAACATGACGGCCGTGGCCACCTGGGCGACCGAGAAATACAGCATCGGACCAGCCCCGATGTTGACCTTCGAGTACTGACCGGTCAGGGTGGATGTGACGGCGGTAACGGCCCACAGGGCAAGGGCCCCGACCGCGAGCCCGGCCAGGGCCAGACTGGCCGCCCGCCGCGGGGTCGTCTGACCGGCCAGCAGCAGGTCCCAGCGTCCTGACTCTTCCTCGCCGCGCAGCAGCCTGGTGCTGTCCTGGAGGGCATTGACCGTGCCGTCGCGTTTGGACAAGCCTTCGGTCCGAACCGGCGCTGTCGTCATCCGCACCTCCAGTCCATTCAGAAACTACTGAAAGTAAGGCCCGATGCCGAGGCCGGGACCTCAACCAGGAGCAGCCCCTCCGGGCGAATCGCACCAGTAGATTCGTCCCTTCCACATGCTACGGTCCAGCGGGTGGCCACCTTCGTCCGGCTCCGTGTCGCCCTGGCTGACCGCCCGGGGGCACTCGCCCGGGTCGCCAGCACGATCGCTGGCTTTGGCGGCAACATCATCTCCGTTGACGTGCAGCTCGTCGACCCTGCCTCCGCCATCGACGACCTGGGGGTGGAATTCGACGGCGAGCCAGATCTGCTCCAGCTGCGCGAGGAGCTTTCCGCCGGTGGGGCCGCCACCGTTATTTCGCACCAGCAGACCCAGCCGGTCGATCCCATCGTGGGCATCCTGCACCGGGTGGTCCAGCTGGTGGATGGCAGTCCCGGCGATCCGGTATTGCCGCTGGCCGACGCCGTCGCCGAACTGTGCTCCTCGCCCGTGGTCTGGGTCAGCAGCGCCGTGGAGGCCCGCCGATACCAGGCGGGACGGTTGGCCCTCGAGCACGACGGTGCGGTCGCCATGGAGACGAACGAGCTGCCCGAGCACCTCGCCGAACGGCTGGCCGGCGACGTGTGCGTCCTCGCCGTGCCCGACCCCGAGCGTCTCAACGGGGAACGGGTGATCTTCGTGGCTCGCTCCGTGACCAACCCCTTCACCAGCACGGAGATCGCCCGGATCGAGGCCTTAACCGCCCTCTACAGCCGCATCGAACGACTCCTGTCGGGAAGCGAGACGGCAGAGAGTCCCCCCGGCCATGGCCGCTGAGCGTTCGTGGCGTCCCGGAGATCACCTGACCCTCTGGCGAGGAAACCCGCAGGCTCATCCAGGGAGGCCGGCCCGGTGCGCGTGACACGCATCTATACAGGTGAGGACGGCCAGTCTCACTTCGAGGACCTTGAGGTGCCGCTCCAATCTGCAGCCGGGAGTCAGTTGTCAGACCTGGTGGGGCTGAAAGGCGTCGTGTTTCGCCACAACCAGCCGGGATGGCGTCTCGATTACCACCCTGCTCCTCGCCGCCAGTTCGTGGTGACCCTGAGCGGCCGGGTCGAGGTCGGCTGTGGCGACGGGACGGTCAGGGTCTTCGGGCCCGGTGATGTCATGCTGGCGGATGACCTCACCGGACAGGGTCACACTTCGGTCCAGCTCGGCGACGAGGAAAGAGCGTCGCTGTTCCTGGTCCTCGACGAGGCCGCCGATGTCGCGGGCTGGCCCCGGGCCGCACCTCCCACCGGGTGACCCGCTACACCGCGCCCTTCTCGGCGTCACCGACGGGAACCGCTTCCAGGACCTGGACGTCAGGCTGCCCCTGGGTCAGGCCGGCCAGCCGCCCACCCAGGGCCCGAATGTTGTCTCCGGATCCGTGGGCGCCGAGTGCGTCCGCGTCGCGCCACTTCTCGAGCACGACCAACCGGTCGGTTCCCCGCTGCAGGGCGTAGAGCTCACAACCCTCTTCTTCGTGTACGGCGGGAATGACGTCCCGAAGGACAGCTTCCACCGCGTCCATTTGGCCCGGAGCGGGGATGATGGTGGCGACAAGCACGGGCACGGTGGCTCCTGGAGGTAGTGGCGGGTGATGGCAAACTAGCTGAGGGTGAGAGTCCCCCGGGATTGTCAATCAGCCAGAGGGGTCAATCAGCCGGGGTGCTGTTGCTCCCGTGGCTCGAACAGCAGGGTGTTGAGGCCGATTCCGGCGTAGTCGTAGGCATGTTCCGGATCAGCTCGTACCTGCTCGTCGAGCCGCCAGGCGTCATCACCCACCAGGATCCGCCATTGGCCGGTGCGCACACCGTTGAGGATGATCGTTGCCGCGCCAGCCGCATCGAGGGGGGCGCCGTCACGGAAGCCGTCCTCGAGCGTCTTTACCAGCCCGCGCAGCTGATCGGCGGTGAGCTGCTCGTCCGCAACGCCGCGCCGGGCCAGCTCAGCTCGAACCGCGGTCAGGTCCGAATCCGTCATGGCGTCAGGCTCCGGGCCGCCGAAGTAGCGCCGGGAATTGGCCACGATGTCGGTGCCGATGTGACCCGGCATGACGACGGAAACCTGGACGTGCGGGGCGTTGACGCGGAGGTCCTCGATCAGCGACTCCGAGAATCCTTTCACCGCGAACTTTGCCGTGCTGTACGCCGTGTGCGGGATTCCGGGCCCAATCGAGGCCCAGAACCCGTTGACGCTGCTCGTGTTGATCAGCCGGGCCTCCTCGGCGGCCATGAGGTGCGGCAGGAAGGTCCGGGTGCAGTAGTACACCCCCCACCAATCGACCGCGAATACGCGCTCCCAGTCCTGGCGGCTTTCAGTGATGAAGCTGCCTGCCCCGCCGATACCGGCGTTGTTGAACAGCAGTTCGATCACGCCTCCGTGGGCGGCGACGACGTCATCCCGGAAGCGCAGCACCTGCTCTTCGTCGGATACGTCGCAGAGGTGGGTGGTGATAGCGGTCCCGTCGGGTGCGTCGGCCTCGGCCCGGCCGAGCGTGTCGGCCAGCCCGGTTGGGCTGACGTCGCACGTGGCCACCGAGCACCCGGCCGCGGCCAGCTGAATGACCAGCTCGCGGCCCATCCCCGACCCGCCCCCGGTGACAACCGCCCGCTTCCCCCCGAACCTCTCCATGAGGCCTCAGGCGAGGACAGGCAGGCCGTAGATGTCGGCGGCGTAGGCACCCAGCAGGCGGTCGATGGTGGACGCATCCACTCCGAACCCCTCGAGCATTTGGCGCGCCTCGGCCGGGGTTCCGGTGTCGTGGTTGGGGTAACGCGAACCCCAGGCCGCCTTGTCGCCGATGCGCTTGACCATGCGACCGACGGATCGTTCCCAGCTGTCGAAGGAGGTCAACACCGGGTGGCGCTCCCAGACCTCTTCCGGCTCCAGGCAGACGGGAGCGCCGCCCCCACCCCCGAGCCAGAGATAGGTCTCACATTTTCTCCAGAGCCAGAGGCACCCACGTCGTGCCGCTGTGGGCGATGGCGACACGGAGGTTCGGGAGGTCCTCGAAGAGGCCGTGGAAGAACACGGTCGTCATGAAGAGGTCCGCGTCCTGCATGTACACCATCGGCTCCACGATGCTGTGGTGCACTCCGAGCCGCTCCGATACCCGCTCGGCAAAGCCTCCGTGAGACATGGCGTCCGGGCCGGTCACGTTGCTGGACGGGTGCACGCACGCCACCACTCCCAGCTCGGCGCAACGCGCGAACACGGCCCGGAACGGCTCGATCCTCGATGAACACCGGCAAGCTGCTGGTGTCGACGACCACGCCGCTTTGCATCTGGGCCATCATCTGCAGCAGCATGGCGCCGACGAGCCCCGCTGGGATCCTCCAACCAGAAGAAGGCGGGGCGGAACAGGGCGGCCCGGAAGCCCTTGGCGTGGGTCCGGTCGAGCTCCTCGAGGGCGGCAGACGGGATCCTGCAAGGGCAAGGCGGCCACCGGGTGCAGCCGGCCCGCGGCGGCCTCCGAGAAGTCCCACAGCCAGTCGTTGTAGGCCCGGCACAGCAGGACCGCGGCGTCGCGGTCCGTGATCTGCGGAAGGTACTCGTTGATCAGGGTCGGGTACACGACCGCCCGATCGATCCCGAGGGCATCCATGTCGGCGACCCGGGCGGCCGGATCCCAGGCCCCGGGGTTGAGGGGTTGGAAGACGGCCGGGTCCATGGTGCCGATCTCGTCGATGGTCAGACCCGGCCGCCAGATGGCCTGACGCACCAGCCTGGTCCGGTTGAGGTTCTTGGCCGCCTGCCCGTTGAGGGTGGTGGTGACGGTCCCGTCGTCAGAGATGGTCGACGAGAAGGCCTGCCGCACCCGGTCCCGGTCAGCCGCAGGCACGTAGTCGTCCCATACGGCAGCAGGCTCGTAGACGTGGCTGTCGACGTCGACCACCTCGGCCATCAGTAGCGAGCTCCCTGCTGCGGACCGCTGCCGGCGGCGCGGATCACGGCCAGGCTCTCCATGTCGAAGCCCAGTTCCTTGAGCCTCTCGGCTGTTCTCCCTGGGATGGGCGACCAGGTCGGCCCACTCGTCCAGTTCGGGACCCTGCGGGAACCAATCCGGCCGCTCGATGGGGCCGGCCTCGTCGGTCACGAACATCTTCGGCTCGATCCCGTACCACGTCGCGGCGTTGCTTCCGAGCAGTTTGTGCTGGACCGCCTCAGGGACGCCGGCCCCGGTCATGTTGCGCATGGCGCTCCAGACGTCGGCTCCGTCGTGATGGTAGGCGTCCGATGCCCAGATGCCGATGTTCTCGAAGTCGGGCCACTGGTCGAAGACCCCCGTCTCGTCGGACTCGAACGAGATCACGGACTGCTCCTTGAACGCCTCCGACGGGAGCCGGTCGCCGCGGTAGCCGCGTTCGCGCCCGATACAGCTTCCAGAGCCGATCGCAGCTGTCGAGGAAATAGGGCAGCCATTCCGCGTTCGATTCGAACACGGCCATCTTCAGTCCGGCGGTAGCGGTCGAGGAAGCCCGACAGCAGAACCTGGGCCAGCCAGACCTGCATCTCGTGGATAAACGAGAACGTCTGCGAGTCGACCCCGGCCCGGATGAACAGCTCGCCCGGGGAGGCGAGGTAGTCAAGGCCCAACGGGTGGGGGATGCCCGGAGCCGGGAAGGTGTGCATCCCGAGCACCATCCCCGTTTCCTCGAAGGCACGGAATACCTCGTCGTAGTCGCCGCCGCCGGCCATCATGGCCTGGCGGAGCGAGTTGGGGTACTTGGCCTGGGCGTCGATGGGCCGGATCAGCCCCACGGGATGCCCGAGTTCCTTGGCCCGGTAGATCTCCTTGGCAGCCCGAACCGGATCCTGGACGGGCAGCAGAGCCGCGCCATAGAGCCGGCCGGGCACCTCCCCGCACCAGTCGACCAGGAAGTCGTTGTAGGCCTGGCAGAAGACATCGAGGCCTTCGTCGTTCTCGGCGAACGGGAGGTACATGATCACCATGGTCGGGATGACCAGCACCTGGTCGATCCCCATGAGATCCATCTCTTTGATCCGGGCGTGCGGGTCGAGAGCCCCGTCGTGGTGGACGTAAGCCCGCTGCTCGTCGGTGAGGGGCACCATGGACTGCAGCCGGCGCATGATCTTCTTGTTCATCTGCGGTCCGGCGATGCAGATCGGGTTGTACGAGGGCGCGAAGTGGCCGTTGCCACCTCCCATCACCGGCTGGGTCCCGTTGAGCCAGGCCTCGCTCTCCCCCCGCCAGTAGGTGTTGCGCACCAGCTCCCGCTTGCGACTCCGGGACGTAGTCCCAGATCTGGGTGGGATCGTTGATATGGGCGTCACAGTCGAAGACCGGGAAGGACTTCGTTAGCCGGTCCACAGGTACTACCTCCCCCTGGAGAAAAACTGGTTGACGACTCGACTATAGCCATCGCCCGGCAATACGTGGCACGGGCCGCGGTGTGAGCGGGACCCGGCGTTCGCCCCCCGGGGCGACGGGGTGCACGGTCGCCCCGGGCGAGGAGGGTGCCTGGTCGCCCCGGGGCGCTCCTGTCAGCGGTTCAGGCGAGGTCCCGCGATGACGCCCGGAGCGGGCGCTGCACCTCGTCGGCGAGAAGACGGAGGTGCTCGAGGTCGGAGAGATCCAGGATCTGCAGGTAGACCCGTTGGGCGCCGGCCCGGGCGTAGGACGAGATCTTGTCCAGGATCTCGGCCGGAGTTCCGGTGAGTCCGTTTTGACGCAACTCCGTCACCTCCCGGCCGATCGCGGCGGCTCGCCGGGCGATGTCGGCCTGGTTGGTGCCGCAGCACGTGACGAGACCAACCGAGAAGACCACCGTTGCCGGGTCCCGGTGTTCTCGCTCACAGGCCCTCCGTACCGAGTCGTGGGCCGGGCGCATGGTCTCGGGGGAACAAACGAAATGTTGAACTCGTCGGCGTAGGTCGCGGCCAGCTGGCTGTTCGGGGCCCGCCGCGTCCGCCGATGACGATCGGTGGGTGGGGCTGCTGGATGGGGCGGAGCGAGTCGGCCTGGATGCGCACCCTCCCAGGTCAACCCGTCCAGCTCGAACTGCTCGCCCGGGGCGGTGGACCATACCCCGTGCAGGATGGCGAGCTGGTCCGCGAGCAGGTCGTAGCGCTTACCCAGCCGGGGAAAGGTCAAGCCATAGTCGGTGTGTTCGTCCTCGTACCAGCCCGCCCCCAGCCCCACTTCCACCCGACCCTGGCTCATATGATCCACCTGGGTGACGAGGACGGGGAACGTCCCGGCGGGACGGAAGGTCACCGGCGTGACCATGGTGCCCAGGCGGATGGTGTGGGTATCGCGGGCTAGGCCGGCCAGGGTGATCCAGGCGTCGGTGTAGGCCGGAAGCCCTGATGCGGCTCCCATTTTCAAGTAGTGGTCCGACCGGAAAAAGGCGTCGAAGCCGCACTCCTCTGCGGTCGCAGCCACGGCCAGAAGCTGATCGTACGACGCCCCTTGCTGCGGCTCGGTGAAGATGCGCAACTGCATGATGCCACCATAGGGGCTTCGGGCTATTCGACCCACGACCGGCGGGACTCAGAGGTTCCGAGGACCGGGGCCCTGCCGCCCGAGGATGTCGTCGGGGTTGATCAGCTTGCAGAGCTTGAGGGAGAGGCATCCGCAACCGATGCACCCGCTGAGGCGGTCCCGGAGATGCTGGAGCTGGGTGATCTGATCGTCGAGGTCGTTGCGCCAGGCTGCGGACAGACGCTCCCAGTCCTGGCGGGTCGGGGTCCGGCCGTCGGGCAGGTGGTCGAGGGCTGCCTTGATGCGCCGGAGGGGGATGCCGACGCTCTGGGAAGCCCGGATGAAGGCCACCCGACGTAACACCTCCCGCGGATAGCGCCGCTGGTTGCCTGCTGTTCTGCGGCTCGAGATGAGGCCTTCGGCCTCGTAGTAGTGCAGGGCGGAGACCGCGACACCGCTGCGGTCGGCCACCTGCCCGACCGTGAGCTCGCTGGGTGGAATCATTTCCTGCGGCATGGTTTCGGCATGGTTGTTGACCTCAACCTTACCTGAGGTCTCTCAACCTTACCCCTTACCTGATGTCCCCGTACCGGTAGCAGGACTTCCACCGGCCCGGGCAACCCTCCCCTTACCGAAGGGGCGTCGAAGCCGCTCGCCTGGATGAGCGTCGGGCGGCGATGGTTGAGGTGCCCGCGGCCCGGCTGACACAATCAAGCGTGGCATGACCAACCAAGCGGTGGTGACCATCGGGGCGGTCGTCCTTGGCGTCGACGACGTGGGGCGAGCCGCAGACTTCTGGTGCCGGGCTCTGGGCTATCGGGTTCGCAACGACGGATTCGGCGGATGGTCGACGGTGCTCACCTCGCCCGACGGTACGGGCGTCAAGATCGCCTTGCAGGCGAGCCAGACCCCGCCGCCCACCCACCCCCGCCTGCACCTGGATCTGCACGTGGCCGACGCCGGGGAGCAGGAGGCCGAGATGCGGCGGTTGATCTCGCTCGGCGCGGCCCGGGTCGACTGGGACAGTTACCCGGACGACCCGGACTTTGTGGTGCTGGCGGATACCGAGGGAAATTTGTTTTGCATTGTCGATCTGGGCCATGACCGCCGTTGACCCAGTACGGCCGTCCGGAGGTGGCACCCTTCGGTGAGGATCAGGCCGCCCGGCGCTACATTGCCAGGGTGGAGGCGGCGCGGATCGTCCTGATACGTCATGGACAATCGGTTGCCCAGGAGCGCCAGATCGTGGCCGGTCACGGCGGATGCCAGGGGCTGACCGAGCGAGGCCGGCGAGAGTCGGCCGCACTCCGGCATCGTCTGGCTGCCACGGGCGAGCTCATGGACGCAGCTGCGCTGTATGCCAGCATCATGGCTCGAGCCGTCGAGACGGCCGACATCATCGCCCCGGCGGTGGCGGGTCGCGACGTCGTAAGCGACTGTGATTTCTGTGAGCATCACCCCGGCCAGGCCGATGGCCTGTCATGGGAGGAGGCCAACCGGCGCTATCCGATCCCGGCGACGTGGGAGCCGGACGGCCGGCGGGTGCCGGAGGCCGAAACCTGGCTGGAGATGCACGAACGCGTCCGACGAAGCCTGGAGAGCGTGGCCCGCCGTCATGCCGGTCAGACAGTGGTCATCGTCTGCCACGGCGGCGTCATCGTTCATTCCATGATCCGCTGGCTGGGGCTGCGACCGGCCGCCGGAGCGGGACAGCGGGCCCGCCTCGAACCGGTCAACACCTCGATCACCGAATGGCGCCTGGAAAGCCCGCCGTCGGGTGACGGGCACCCCGAGGTCAAGCTGGTGCGCTTCAACGACTATGCCCACCTGTCGCCGACGGCCTTCTCGTCCGGGCCGTAGAGGCCAGCCGAGCTCGTCGGGCCGGAATCGATGAGCCCGGACCCGGCGGGCGAGCCGAGGCCTGAGCGGATACGAGACGGGGCGCGCCAGGACCTCGAGGCGGCTGAGGAGGCGGCGGAGCAGGCCGCCGGGGACACTCTGAAGGGGCGTCCGCGCCTGGCCGGGGTGGCCGGCCTGATCGGTGGGGTGGTGCACGAGCAGGGGGTCGAGCAGGTGGGTTTGGCCGCGTCCGGTGCCGCCTTCTGGTTGGTCATTTCGGTCTTTCCGACCGCGATCGCGGCGATCAGCTTGTTCGGGTTGGTCGTGAGCCCCGAGCAGGTTGCCGCTGACCTCGGGAAACTGGCCACCGGAGCCCCGGCATCGCTGAGTTCGTTGGTAACCAATCAGCTGCGCCGGGTCGCCGCCACCGATCACGCTGGCCTGTCAGCGGGCCTGGCCCTCTCGGTACTGTTCGCGATCTGGAGCGCATCGGCAGGGGTCTACAACCTGGACCGGGCCATCCGCCAAGCCTACGGATTGCCCCATCAGAGCTATGTGCAAGCTCGTGGGCGGGCGTTCGCAGGGGCCGGGCTGGTGGTGCTGACGCTGGGCCTGGGTGCGCTCAGCCTCTCGGTCATCCTCGCCCACACGCCGCCGGCCCTGGTGCTCATGATCGGGTTCCCGTTCGTGCTGGCTGGAATGACGGTGGGTATCGCCTTCCTCTACTGGTTTTCGGTGGGTGGTCAGATCAAGGTCCGGGCGCTGATTCCCGGAGCGTTCGCCTCGGCAGTGGGCGTGATCGCCCTCGTTGCCGGCTTCGGGGTGTACGTGGCCTGGTCACGCCGATACACCGCCGTATACGGGGTGTTCGTGGGCGCGGTCATCGGGATGGTCGGTACCTACCTGGCTGTTTACGTGGTCCTGCTGGGCGCCGTATTCAACATGCAGCTGCCGGCCCGCGCCGGCCGCAAGTGACCAACGACTTCACGTCTCCCGCCGGGTCGACACGGCCGGGTCGTGACTACTGGTGTCCGAACCACCGTCGCCGGCGAGAGGCCCCGAACTCGCGCTTCTCGTCCGCAGTCATCGGCGACGGGGGCGTGTAGACGGCCACGGGCTCCGGTCCGGACAGGAAGTTGACATTGACCTTGCCGATGGCGTCGTTGCCCATTTCGATGTAGCAGCGGACCTCGCCCGCGAAGGGTGCCGGCGACGGTCCCTCCTTGATGCGGGCGATGAGCACGTCAGCGACCGTTGCGGCCTCGCCCTCGGCGATAAGGCCGGCCCGGGGGACCGGAGCGCTGGTGATGTCGCCCACCGTGTACACGTCAGGAAACCGGGTCGCCAGCGTCCCGGGATCAACGGGGATCCAACCGTTTTCGGTCAACCCTGCTTCGACCACCACTGGCGGGGCCCGATGAACGGGGACGGCCAGGAAGAGGTCGAAGGGGAGGGCGCGGCCATCCCGGAGGTGGGCGACCCGCGCTGCCGGGTCGAGGCTGGTCACCAACGAGGCGTGCGAATGGTCGATGCCGCGGTCATCGAGCAGGCCGAGCAAGGCATTGGAAACGTCGTCCGAGACTGGAATCGGCTTGGGCATGGGGGTCACCAGGTGAATACCGGAGCCCTTTCGAATCCCCCGGCGCGACAGGAAATCGTGGAGCATGAACGCCGTCTCATACGGCGCGGGTGGGCATTTGAAGAAGCCTCCCAGCACGGCGATGATCACCGCGCCCCGATCGAACTCGGCCAGGACCTCGCGGGCCCGGGCGGCGCCTTCAGGCGAGTAATACTCGTAACCACAATCGACCAATCCGGGCGTGGCCTCCGGATCCAGATCGGCGCCCAGAGCGACCACCAGGATGTCCGCTTCGTACCTGCCGGCGTCCGTCACGACCTGTTTGCCGGTCGGGTCGATCGCCAGCACCGTCTCCTGGCGGAACTCGACGCCCGGCTTGTCGATGTCTGAATAGCGCAACCGGACCTCGGCCGCGGTGCGACGCCCGAACATCACGTCGAGTTTGGAGAAGCCGAACACAAAGGCGTCGCTCTGGTCGATCAGGGTGACCTCCACGTCGCCTGCCAGCTCGGCCGAGAGGCGGGTGGACAACTCGAGGCCGCCGAATCCGGCTCCGAGGATGAGAACCCGGGTCACCGAACCAGGCCCTGCCGGCCGGGTTCGATTCGGTCGTCCACCACCCCGGCCCCCGGTACCAGGCGGGGTTCGGTGGGGAACAACTCTGGAAGGAAGTAGCCGTCGGTCATTTGTCCTCGAGGTTTGGGTCGCGAGCGGCAGAATGCAGACCGCTGGCGAAGCTTAACGACGCTGGACCCCGGTCTCCAATCCCGCGTCGCTAAAGGGGTCGCCTGTCGTACTCGGGCAGTTCTTTTGATACATAGCCGGCCTGCGTATTACACCGGTTATGTATCCAATCGACGGTTTGGCCAGTCGGTCTAGCTCGGCGGTTTGGCATCACGGTCTCCGGCCTGAAGGCCGCCGCCCCCGAGTCCCCGGCATCGGGGCGGTCCTCCAGCGATCTGCCGCCAACGTCCCGTCACCGGCCCCCTACCCCGGTGACGCCCGCCCGCCAGGGCCGGGAACATGCGGCCGGCCGGGGCTGTTGTTCTGAATGCGTTGATGGTCCGAAGTCCGCGGGCGTTCAGGGATCCATCAGCGAGCAACCTCAAGCAAACAACGACTCGGAAGGAGTCTCTCATGCCCGAGCGCTACGAGAAGAACCCGGAGAACATCTCTCGCCTGACGAGCGAGCAGTACCACGTCACCCAGGAACACGGCACCGAGCCGGCGTTCGACAACGAGTTCTGGGACAACAAGGAGGCCGGCCTCTACGTCGACATCGTATCCGGCGAGCCTCTGTTCGCTTCGACTGAGAAGTTCGATAGCCACTGCGGGTGGCCCAGCTTCACGGCCCCGGTGGAGTCGGACCGCGTCATCGAGAAGGCGGACCACAGCTACGGCATGCGCCGTACCGAAGTTCGCTCCTCCGACGGGGACAGCCATCTCGGCCACGTGTTCGACGACGGGCCGATCGACGCGGGCGGGCTGCGGTACTGCATCAACTCTGCCGCCCTCCGGTTTATCCCCGTCGACGACCTGGAGCGGGAGGGCTACGGCGCCTACCGCAGACTGTTCGACCACACCAACGACGACCACACCAATGACGACCACACCAATGACGACCAGACCATACCAACCACAAGGAAGGGAGCATCGCAGTGAGTTCTGCACCTGAGACGGCCATTCTGGCCGGGGGCTGCTTCTGGGGCATGCAGGATCTGATCCGCAAGCTTCCGGGGGTGATCTCGACCCGGGTGGGTTATACGGGCGGGGATGTCCCCAACGCCACCTATCGCAACCATAAGGGCCACGCCGAGGCGATCGAGATCGTCTTCGATCCTGATCGGTTGTCGTATCGGGATGTGCTGGAGTTCTTCTTCCAGATTCACGATCCGACCACGAGGAACCGGCAGGGTAACGACGTGGGGACCAGCTACCGGTCGGCCATTTTCTATACCGATGACACCCAGAAGCGGGTGGCGGAGGACACCATCGCGGACGTGGAGGCGTCGGGGTTGTGGCCGGGGCGGGTGGTGACCGAGGTGGTGCCGGCGGGGGCGTTTTGGGAGGCGGAGCCCGAGCATCAGGATTATCTGGAGCGCTATCCGAGCGGTTACACCTGTCATTTCGTCCGGCCGGGCTGGAAGCTGCCCCACCGGGCCAGCCGCGAGAGTCAGTAGCGTTCCATAATCGGCACGAACCGGATATTTCTCCCCTAGTTTCGTGCTGTCTCATGAAGGATCCTGTCCCGTCGCCAGAAGCGCCGGGACAGGGCCGCGTTGAGGGGCCGACCGGTCGCCATGAGGGCCTTAGCGTGGCCGCAAACGGTCCGTCAACCGGCGATCCTTCTTGGTGGGCCGGCCTGTGGATGGATCGCGGACGATGCCGGCCGTGGTCGCGTCCCGGGGCGCCGCTGGCGAGCTGTGGTCGACGAGGCACTCGGACGCGATCGGCGCCCCAACGCGGTTGGCGATGACCCGGGCCACCTCGAGGACCCGGTCCCGGCCATCGATCCGGATGGTCACCACGTCGCCGACGCGAACCGGGGTGGAAGGCTTGGTGACCGCTCGATTCACGGCCACGTGGCCGGATCGGCACGCCGCGGTAGCCATACTGCGGGTCTTGAACGCCCGCACGGACCACAACCAGCGGTCCACCCGAGTGCTGTCCACGGCGATAATTCTCCCATAGCTCCGTGGTCCTTGTCCGCGACGACCACGCGCCCGCCGGCGGCACCATGGAAGGGTGAGACTTCTGACCGTTGGCCACGGCACCCTGAGCCAGCCACAGCTGGCCGACCTGATGCAGGGTGCCGGTGTTGAGCGGCTCGTCGATGTGCGCACCGCGCCTGGATCGCGGCGGCAACCCCACGTGGCTCGAGCGGCCCTGGAACAGTGGCTCCCCGCGGCCGGCATCGCCTATGTCTGGGAACCCCGGTTGGGCGGCTGGCGCAAGGCCGAGGCCGGGTCGCCCAACATCGCCCTGCGGAACGAATCGTTCCGCGGCTACGCGGACTACATGTGCACGCCCCCGTTCCGGGAGGCGCTCGACGACCTGCTGACGTCGGCGGCCACGGCACCCACGGCCATCATGTGCGCCGAAACCGTGTACTGGCGATGCCACCGCCGGCTGATCGCGGACGCAGCTGTCATCACCCGGCACGCCGACGTCGCCCACCTGGGTCACGACGGCCGGGTCGTTGCTCACCGCCTTACCGAGGGGGTCAGGGAGGACGGAGGAATCCTGGTCTATGACGTCGGTACCCAGCCCGAGCTACGGGAGGTCTGATGGCGCTGGGGTTCCGGGCGGCGCGGGGGCGGCCCGGGGGTGTCACTCGATTCTCCCGACCCACGATGGCCCGAGGGCGGTACGGGCCCGGCCGCCCGGCCCCGCCGCTCAGGCTCCCGCCCCCCCGCTCCCCGTCCCGCCCCGACGCTTCCGCCCGTTTTTCCTTCCCTGTTGCACCGCCCCCTCTAACAGGGCACTTTTTGCAGTAGCAAAGAGAAATTCGGGCCCGGAAGAGCACATTCTGCAACAGGAAAGACAAGTTTGGGCCAGGAAGGGCCCGTTTTTGCAGGGCTGCGGGGCGACCGGCTGGTTCCGATGGCCCGGCGCCGACCCGGTCGAGGTGCCGCCACCCGGGGTCGACCGGCCGGGAGGAGAGAAGGCCTCGTCGTGCCGGCCACGCAGTCGCCGGGCCGGGTGACCCGGCGGGCCGCCTCGGGGCCCGACCGCCGACGACCGCCGACCGCCGTTACGGTCTACAGGCGGCGGTCAGTCGCCGGGTCTGCCTGTCCGTCGAAATACCGATCGAGGACGGCCGCGAACACCGGCTCTTCGGGCGAAGCCCTCAGGAACAGCGTCATCGACGAGCGCAGCTTCTCCGCATCAATGTCGCCAAAGATCTGCTCAGCGGTCAGCCCGTCCGTCGCTACCAGGATGTCGGCGCAGGCCCGCAGCCGCGGCCCGAGCACGGGATGAGCCAGATAGGCCTCGGCTTCAGCGAGCGAGGAGATGGCGAACTGGCGGGACGTTGCACTCCGGCCCAGGCCGGCGATCTGAGGGAAAATGAACCACATCCAGTGGCTCGACTTTCGCCCCGTCTGCAGCTCCTGGATGGCCCGATCGTAGGTGCCCGCGTTGTTCTGCGCCGACACGAAGCGGTCGAGATGATACGGGTCGACGCTGATCACGGTACCTCTCTATCGCTGTTGACTGAACGCCAGCCCAACCGGCCGGACACCGCAACCACGGTGACTCACACGGGCAGGGCAGATCCGAAGATGAACCGTCGGGTGCCTTCAATCCTGCTGTGCCAGCCCTCCGCCTCGATCAGAGGGGCCAGCTCCGCGGGCTCGTACAGCACCTTCACCACCCGGTATTCAGCGCCATCGTTGAGCCGGCGGAGCTGCAGATCCGGGCCGACGCCGACGACGTACGGATCCGTGACTCCCGGCGCCTCTGGGGGAGTGATGCGGCTGTCGATCAGAAATACCCGACCGCCGGGCGCCAGGCAGGAGCGCACCAGGGTCCAGAAAGCACCGAAGGCATTTCTCGGCACGTGCGACAACCAGAACGAGAAGAACACCACGTCGTAGGCCCGCTCCGGCCGCCAGCGGAAGAGGTCGGCGACGACGTACTCGATATCCGGCCGCTGCACCCGCTCCCGGTTCAAAGCCAGGGTCTCCGGCGAGGCGTCCAGCACGGTGAGACGATCGGCTGAGGCGGCCAACCGCCTCGTCCACCAGCCCGTCCCCCCGGCCAGCTCCAGGACGTCGCCGTTCGCTCCGAAGGCAGCCAGGTTGCCGTCAAGGATGGCTATCTCTTCCTCCCACTCGATTCGATCGGCGTCGCCACGGCCGTACCGGCCGCGCCGCTGCCACCACTCGTCATACTCCGGCGCCCGAGCCCGGTAGAACGCCCGCTGCTCCGCCAGCAGTTGATCGCGGTCGCCAGTGGCCATGGTTCCAGTCTGGCGTACCGAGCCCCGGCCATCGGGCGCGCCCGGGCCGGTGCACCACCCCCGCGGGGCGGGCGGGGCGGGCGGGACGGTCTGGCGGTGTGTGCGGGCGACGCCCGGGACGCCGCGGTCCGGCGCCGCGCCTGCCACCGGGCGCCACCCGCGCGCCGGTGTCGCCAGAGTCGCTGAGATAGGGTCGGCATCCGGGCGCCCCGGGAACCGCACATGGCCAGATCGCAGCTGACATCCGAGATCATTGAGGCCGACGACCTGCTGTCTGCCATCGAGACGGCCCACGCTCGGGGCTGGACGGACGGGCTGCCGATCGTCCCGCCTACGCCCGAGCGGGTGCTTGCGGCCCTGGACCGCATCGGCGCCGCCCCCGACGAGGTGCTCGGAGAGTTCGAGAGCCGCCACAAGATCATCACCATGGAGAAAGTCGCCATTAACGCGGTCATGGCCGGTTGCCTGCCGGAGCACCTGGCGGTGGTGGTCGCGCTGGTGCGGCTGACGCTGAAGGGAGGTCTGTCGCCCGGGGTCTCGACGAGCGGCTGGACCAACCTCTTCGTCGTCAACGGTCCCGTCCGAAACCAGCTGTCTATGAACTACCGGGGGGACGTGCTGGGCCCTGGCAACCGGGCCAACGCCAGCATCGGCCGGGCCATCGCCCTCTGCCACCGCAATGCTTTCGGCAGCGTGGGGGGAGCGGGGAACGAGGTGGACATTCCCGTGTCCGTGCTGGATCGCTCCACCCTGGGACAGCCAGGTCAGTACACCATGTATCACCTGGTCGAAAACGAAGAGGACTTTCCGACGCTCACCCCCCTGCACGTGATGCGCGGCTTCGCGGCTGACGAGAGCGTCGTCACCGGCATGCCGGTGCACTGGCACGCCCAGCTGGGCATCCACGAGGAGAAGGGGGCGGAGGAGGTGCTCGACACTGTCAACCACCACATCCTGCGCCAGGGCCTGCTGATGCGGGCGGGATCGCTGGTGCTGGTGTTCCCACCCGAGCTGGCTGTTCATCTGGTTGACAGCGGCTTCTCCAAGGCCGACGTCGGCCGCTACGTCATCGAGGGCACCACCCGTTCCAAGAAATGGATGAAAGAGAACGGGCTGCAGACGTGGTCCCCGGCCAGCCCCCGGCTCGAAGCCGTGGAGGAAGGCGATGAGGACAAGATGTACGGCGCGGCCGGCAGTCCGGAGGACGTGCTCTCGGTGGTCGCAGGCGGGCCGGCCGGCGGCTTCGTCCACCTCATCCACCCCTTTCCGGGGATGGGCTTCAGCCGGCGAGCCATGTCACAATCCATAGATCTTCCTGTTACCTAATGGCAACACATTCGCGGTCCAGCAGCAAGGAGCAAGGAGCCACCATGACCACGACAACAGCGGATTCGATCCGCATGCTCGACCCCATCGTGGCGTCGTCCACGGTGCAGCATGCCGCCCCGGGGCGGTTGTCGACGCTGGACGGCACGGTGATCGGCCTGTTCTCGAACAACAAGCTGAACGCGACCGAGGTCCTGGACGTAGCAGCCGAGATCATCCAGCAGCGTTTTCGGCCGGCCCGGTTCCTCCGCTTCGAGGATCGGATCGATTTTGGTCGGCTCCTCAACGACGAGCAACGCTGGGACGAACCCCTGGACGCTGCACTGGTGGCCGTCGGCGATTGAGGCGGTTGCAGCGCGGGCAGTTTGCTCGCCTCGATCTGGCTGGAAGGGAAGGGTGTCCCGACCCTGGCCCTTTGCACCGAGCCCTTCACCACCGCCCTGACCGCACTGGCCCGGATCCACGGACGCCCCGACAAGGAATGGGCCCGCATCCCGCATCCGTTCGGCAGCCTCGATGCCGTGGCCGTGCGGGCCCGAGCCGAGAGCTTTGTCCGCGAGTTCTACCGCAACGTCCTTGTCGACCCTTGAGGTGCCGGCGGTCTCACCGGATCGCTCAAGCTCCCGGGGTGCCGCCGGACCCGAGCGCCAGGCCGGCTGGACGCCCTCCGCCGCCACGGCAGCCTCTGCGGGCATCGCGGCAGGCCCGAATCCCCTGCGTTCGAGCCAGGGCTGACAGGGCGATGAGGTGGGCCGCGAAGGGGAGGCGATAGCGTCTGCCCGATGTCTCGAGTTTGCAGCCGACCGGGGCCCAACGGCGGTCAAGGCGCCTCCCGGGCTCACCCTATCGGGATGAGGCCCGCGACGGTGTCGACGATCAGACTCGTGCCAACAGGCCAGGTGCCGGTCATCTCCATGATGCCGGCGAGCCAATCCGGAGGCAGCCACATGACCATGGAAAGCTGCGGCACCCGGTCGGCCGTGAGACCGGCCGTCGGGTCCCGCAGCCTCGTCCGGTAGCTCGCGAGCAAGGAGGCGCACATGCCGACAGTGGTTCAGCATCCAACCGCGGACGAGCGGGCGGCCAAGGGCAAGGCGGCCCGCACCGCCCTGCCTCGCGCCAGCCAGGCGGCGTGGAACCCGAGTCGCGCGGACCCAGCAGCCCCTGGACCTGCTGGCCGAGCAGGCGACGACTCGGGTTCCCGAGCTGGTGCCGATCCGCTATGGCCGCATGGCGGCTTCCCCGTTTGCGTACTACCGGGGCGCGGCGTTGCCGATGGCGGCCGACCTCGCCACTCTTCCGCATACGGATCTCAACGTGCAGCTCTGCGGGGACGCCCATCTGTCCAACTTCGGCGGCTTTGCTTCCCCGGAGCGGGAGATGCTCTTCGACGTCAACGACTTCGACGAGACCCTGCCCGGCCCTTTCGAGTGGGACGTGAAGCGCTTGGCCGCCAGCCTGGAGGTGGCGGCCCGGGGCCGGGCCTTTGACAGCCTCACCGCCCGCAACCTCGTGGTGGCCGGAGTCCGGTCGTACCGCCAGGCGATCAGGTCGTTTGCGGGCATGTCCAACCTGGCCGTGTGGTACGCCCGGCTCGACGTAAACGAGGTCATCAGCCGGTGGGGGGGCAGCGTTGGTAAGAAGGTGGCCGACGAAGTGCAAAGGAACGTAGCCCGGGCTCAGAGCAAGGACCAGATAAAGGCCCGGGCCAAGCTCTGCCGGATGGTCGATGGGGAGCAGCGCTTCGTGTCAGATCCCCCGTTGTTGGTACCGGTCGAGGAGCTGTACGGCGACGTCGAGAGGCCGGCCCTGGAAAAAGCCATCCGACGTCGCTGCGCAACTACCGCCGCACACTGGCGGGCGAGCGCCGGCACCTGCTGGAGAGCTACCGCTTCGTGGACCTGGCCCGAAAAGTCGTCGGCGTTGGCAGCGTGGGCACCCGGGCCTGGGTCGCCTTGTTCGTAGGACGCGACAGTGACGACACCCTCATATTGCAGGTAAAAGAGGCGGAGGCTTCGGTGCTCGAGCGGTTCTTGACCAGGAGCGCCTTCAGCAACCAGGGCCAGCGGGTGACGGAGGGCCAGCGGCTGATGCAGGCTGCCAGCGACGTGTTCCTCGGCTGGCAGCGGGTCACCGACGGGTACGACGGGCGCTCCCATGACTACTACGTGCGACAGTTATGGGACTGGAAGTTCTCGGCCAACGTCGACATCATGACGCCGCAGCTCATGACCAGCTACGCCGAGATGTGCGGCTGGACCCTGGCTCGCGGCCATGCCCGATCCGGGGATAGCGTCGCCATCGCGTCGTATCTAGGCAACGGCGACACGTTTGACAGGGCCGTCGCCGATTTCGCCTTCACGTATGCCGACCAGAACCAGGCCGACCATCAGGCCCTGGTGGACGCCATCGCGGCCGGGACGGTTACGGCCGAGATGGGCGTCTAGGGTGGCGCGCCAGCCGGAGATGGCCGCGCCACCACAGGATGGACCAAAGCCGGCTTCCCTCAGGAGCGATGCAGTCGCGCCGCCAGGGTCGACGCAGCAAGGAAGGGCCCGAACGACGGGTCGTCCTTCATGACCACGCCCCTCGACGCGGTGAACTTGCTGCGCAGCCGCAAATACCTGGTGCTGTTGGCTGCTGGCCGCCGTCCTGGGGGCACCGGTTGCCGCCGCGGCCTACTGGTTCCTCTATCTGGTCAGCGATCTCCAGAAATGGCTGTACCAGGCCGCGTACCTCCCGAAGTGGCTGGGCTTTCACGGCACACCCGATCTGGTGGCCGATCCCGTTGGTTGGCATTTCTGGGTTGCTGGTCGGCGCCGCCATTCGCTATCTGCCGGGCCGGGGCGGCCACTCACCCGCCGACGGCTTCCACGCCGGGGGGTGCTCCGTTGCCGGTCGAGCTGCCCGGCGTGGTTCTGGCCGCGCTGGCGACGCTGGCGCTCGGTGCCGTACTCGGGCCAGAAGCGCCCCTCATCGCCATCGGCAGGGGGGCTCGCCGCTCTGGTCGTCGTACGCCGGCCAAACGGGACGCCCCGGCCGCAGACCATCATGGTCGTCGCCGCCGCCGGCAGTTTTGCCGCCATCAGCACCCTGCTCGGCTCTCCGATTGCGGGCGCCTTCCTGCTGATGGAGGCATCGGGGCTGGGTGGCCCGACGCTGGGACTGGTGCTGGTGCCGGGCCTGCTGGCGGCAGGCATCGGAACCCTTATCTTCGTGGGGTTCGACAGCTGGACCGGGCACGGGACATTCTCTCTCGCCGTTCCCAACCTTCCGCCGTTCGGCCACCCCGATGGCGCCGAGTTGGCTGGGCCATCGTCGTCGGGCTGGCGGCCGCGATAGTGGCCTTCGGCATCCGCTGGCTGGGGCTGTACCTCCGGCCCTTCGTGGAGCGCCGCCTGCTCTTGCTCACGCCGGTGGTCGGGCTGGCGGTCGGCGGGCTGGCGGCGATCTTCGCCGAGTGGAGCGGGAAATCGTTCATCGCTCGTCCTGTTTTCCGGCCAGTCGGCCCTCCCGACCCTGCTCGAAAACAGCGCCACCTTTTCGGTCGGGACGCTCATTCTGCTCCTGCTCTGCAAGGGCCTGGCGTACGGCGGTTCGCTCAGCAGTTTCCGGGGCGGCCCGGTATTCCCGAGCATGTTTCATCGGCGCGGTCGGGGGCATCGCCCTCTCGCATCTGCCTGGCTTGCCGATGGTCGCCGGAGCGGCCGTCGGGATCGGCGCCATGACCTGCGCCATGTTGAACCTTCCTCTGACCTCGGTCCTGATTACGACGCTCTTGCTGGCCTCGGACGGTCTGGCCGTCATGCCGCTCGTCATCGTGGCCGTCGTCGTCGCCTACGTGGCGCGCGCCCACCTTCCAATCCTGCCGCGGCCGGAGCCCACCGCCCCGGCGGCCACCGAGCGCGGCATCACCGGCCCAGGCTGCTGCCAAGGCGACTTGACGACATAGGCGTGGCGACCACGCCGGGCGTAGTGTTGAAATCACCAGGAGGTGAACTCGGTGGCGACTGAAGGCATGGTTCCTCCGATGCGGCCCGGCCCGGGTGTGCGTTCGCTCGGTCTACCCAACTCCTTCGTCCGGCAATTCGATTTCTGGGATGATCGGTTCGAGGGCCGCCGGCTGTTCTCGGAGTCGCTCGGGACCTTTTTCCTCGTTCTGGTGGCGGTCGGGGGAGGGATGGTCAACGCCCGCTTCGGTGGGAGCGCCGTTCCTTACGGGGCCCGCGTGGTCGCACCGGCTTTGATGGTGGCGGCCGTCATCCTGTTCATGGGAGCGGTGGGCGGCGCCCATCTCAACCCGGCGGTCAGCATCGCTTTCGCGGCCCGCGGGAACTTCCCGTGGAAAAGGGTCCCCGCCTATATACTGGCCCAGTTTCTCGGTGCCATTCTGGCTACCTTGCTGCTCTGGGCGCTGATCGGCAAACAGGGGTCGGCCGGATTGACGTTGCCGGGGTCGGGCATCTCCACCGGCACCGCGATGCTGTGGGAAATGATCCTCACCGTCGGCTTGGTCAGCACAATCCTGGGCACGGCGTCGGGAGCGCAACAGCTGGGGCCGCTGGCCGCGATCGGGGTGGGGAGCTATATCGCGCTGGCCGGGTTGTGGGGTTCGCCCGTCAGCGGAGCGTCCATGAATCCAGCCCGGTCGCTGGGCCCGGCCCTGGTGCTCAACCACTGGACGTCGTGGTGGGCCTACCTGATCGGACCGTTGCTCGGGAGCGCCATTGCGGTCGGCATTGCCCATGTGCTGCGAGGTCCCGGCGGCGGAGCTGCGGCTACCGCCGCCGCTCAGGGCACGCTCGGCACCGGCTGGGTCCCGGGCCGGATCGGCGCCGCGGCTCCCGCTCCCCTGGGCACCGAGAAGACCGAAGCGGACCAGCCCCCCTCGTCCCCGCACCCGCCGCCAGGCTCCTGACCCGTCGCCGCATCAGCCCGGTCGGAAACGGCCTTTCCATACTGATCCTGTCGGGTCCCGTCCTGGGGGGGTTGAAGCGTCTGGCACACTACGGCCGATGGTGTGGCACCCCTTCGCCCAGATCGACGTGTTCACCGACACCGTCTACTCGGGCAACCCGGTGGCGGTGGTGCTGGACGCCTATGACCTGGGCACCGAGCAGATGCAGCGGCTGGCTCGCTGGACGAACCTCTCTGAGACCACGTTTGTCTTGCCGCCCACCGATCCCGCGGCTGATTATCAGGTGAGGATCTTCACCCCGTCGGTCGAACTGCCCTTCGCCGGACACCCGACGCTCGGGACCTGCCACGCCTGGCTGGGGCACTATCCCGGGCACACCTCCGATGAGATCGTGCAGCAGTGCCCGGCCGGCCTCGTCCGGATCCGCCGCACACCGTACGGGCTGGCGTTCGCAGCCCCGCCGCTGATGCGGCAAGGTCCGGTTGACGAGCCCACCATTGCCCATCTCGCCACCCGGCTGGGCGTGGCCCGGTCCGAGGTTGTCGATGCCCAGTGGGTTGACAACGGCCCGGGCTGGCTTGGGTTTTTGCTCCGCGACGCCGAGACGGTGTCGCGGCTGCGGCCCAACCTTGATCAGGGCTCGATCGGGGTGATAGGACCGCACCCTTCGGCTTCGCCACACGCGTTCGAGGTCCGCGCCTTCGTGGCGTCGAACGGCACTACCTCCGAAGACCCCGTGACCGGCAGTTTGAACGCGTCGCTGGCCCAGTGGCTCATCGCCACCGGGCGGGCCCATCCTCCCTACGTGGTGAGTCAGGGCTCGGCGGTGGGCGCGGCCGGCCGGGTCCACATCGAAACAGACGATGACGGCGCGGTGTGGGTTGGTGGCGGGACGATCACCGCCATCGAGGGACGGGTGGATCTCTAATCGGCAGGGTGGCGGCCGGGCACCGGGAGTGCGGTAACTGCAATGGCGCTCCTGTTGCCGATCACGGCGCCCTGAACCCGGTCCCGCTGGTCAGTCATGGTGGCTCGCCACCCGCCGGGGGCCAGTGCCGCCACCCGCCGGCCAGGGCTCATAATGAAACCATGGGAACAAAAGGGATCACTCTGGTGCCGGTGCCCCAGCCCGGGGCGGGGCCCCTGGCGGGGGTGCAAATACCCGTGAGCGTGGCCACCAGGGCGGGCGGGGCGTGAGCCTGCTGGTCGCCACGCCTGCCGAAGATCATCATGACCCCGGAGCGGGTCACCCGGAGCGGGCCGCCCGGCTGAAAGCCGCCATCGCCGGCCTCGACGACATTCCGGATCGGGATGCGATCGTGCACCTGCCGCCCCGAGTGGCCCTGCCGGCCGAGCTGTCGGTGGTGCACGACCCCGGGTACCTGGGTGCTCTGGCCGACCTGTGCGCAGCGGGGGGCGGAGCGCTCGACGGCGACACCGCGGTCAGCCCCGGCTCATGGGAGACGGCCCGGATGACTGCTGGTGCCGGTCTCGCTGCGGTGGAGGCTCTCCAGGCCAGCGCCGGACGGGCCGCCGTGGTGCTCGGCCGGCCTCCGGGTCACCACGCCACCCGCGACGTCGGCATGGGGTTCTGCCTGGTCAACCACATTGCCGTCTGTGCCGGCACCCTCGCCGCGGCAGGCGAACGGGTGGCGATTCTGGACTGGGATGTCCATCACGGCAACGGCACCCAGGACATCTTCTGGTCTGACCCGAGGGTGCTCTACCTCTCGATCCACCAGTGGCCGCTGTACCCCGGCACCGGACGCCCCGACGATCGCGGCGGCGGGAAAGGGCTGGGCGCAACCATCAACCTTCCGTTACCTCCGGGCGCAACGGGTGACGTCTACCTGTCCCTCTTTGACGAGGTCATCGGCCCCAGCATCGAACGATTCGCCCCGACCTGGATCCTGATCTCGGCCGGCTTCGACTCCCATCGGGACGATCCTCTGGCGGACATGCAGCTGACGGCCGGTGATTTCGCCGATCTGACGGCTCGGGTGGCCGGCCTGGCCCGACCCGGTCGGCTGGCGCTTTTTCTGGAAGGTGGCTACGACCTGCCGGCCCTGCGGGCGTCGGTCGGCGCCTGCGCGGCACGGCTGATCGGTGCGGCCTACCGCCCGGAGCCGGCCTCCTCCGGTGGCCCCGGACTGGAGCTGGTCCCCGGCTATCGCTCCCGGTGGCTTGACGCTCCCGACCCGGGGGCATGACAACCAGCGCTCATCGTCTGTCCTGAGCGAGGGTGGAGTCGGCAATCGCTCCTCGTAGCGCGGTCAGCCGGTCAACAGCACCGCGGCGCCGTTGACCCGGTCACCGGCCAGGTCCTGCAGGGCCCGGTTGGCCTGATCGAGCGGGTAGGCCTCCGTCCCGGATGCGCAGGGGGATCTCGGCTGCGACAGCCAGAAAGTCGATGCCGTCCTGGCGGGTGTTGGCGGTGACGCTGCGCAGCGACCGCTCTTCGAAAGGGTGGTGCTGGAAATTGAGCGGCGGGATGTCGCTGAGATGGATTCCAGCAATCGCCAGGCTGCCGCCCCGGTCCAGGGCCGCCGGCGTGGTCGGCACCAGCCTGCCGACCGGGGCGAACAGGATGGCGGCGTCGAGCGGTTCGGGCGGGACCGCGGCCGCGTCATTCGCCGAGGCCGCGCCCAGCTCCAGGGCCAACTGCTGGGCCTGTCGGGGTCGGGTCAGCACATGCACCCGGGCGCCGGCGGCGATCGCCACCTGAGTGGTCAGGTGAGCCGACGCCCCGAATCCGTAGATGCCCAATCGTCCGCCGTCGGGAAGCTCGGCCTGCCGGAGGGCGCGATAACCGATCATCCCGGCGCACAGCCGCGGCGCAGCCTGTTCGTCTGTGAAGACCGCCGGGAGCTGCAGGTCCGTACGACAGACTCCGCAGGCCTATACCCGCACCCGGATCTGGCCCGGCCCCGGCTCGGGTACCGGTCGATCTACCGCGGCCAGGGGATGGGTGGCGATGGCTCCGGGCTGGTCAACGGCCCAGGACTTCATGGCTGCGGCTCGCAACCAGCCAGGTGGCGGCCTCGCCGTCGATTCCGAATCTCACCCCCGACCGCACCTCTTCCCGGTCGGACGGTCGCTACCAGTCAGGCGGTTACCGGGCTGCCAGTGTAGGACGCGGCCTGGGGCTACCGCGCCCGGCGCCAGCGTTCCGTTTGGTCAGCGCCGTCCCTGGCGTCTGTGAACATGGGGAGCATGACCACAGGCGACACCATGGCGGGACCCCTGGGGGACAGGGAGCTCGAGCTGATCGACCGGTACTGGCGAGCGGCCAACTATCTGTCAGTGGGCCAGATTTACCTGCTGGATAATCCGTTGCTTCGCTGAGCCCCTGGCGCCGGAGCACATCAAGCCCCGCCTCCTCGGCCACTGGGGCACGACACCCGGGTTAAACCTCATCTATGCCCATCTCAATCGGGCCATCGTGCAACGGGATCTCGATGTCATCTATATCTGCGGGCCCGGCCACGGTGGTCCGGGCATGGTGGCCAACACCTACCTGGAAGGGACCTACAGCGAGATCTACGCCGACGTGGCCGAGGACGCGGAGGGCATGCGCCGGCTGTTCCGTCAGTTTTCATTTCCCGGCGGCATTCCCAGCCACGCGCCCGCGGACACGCCCGGATCGATCCATGAGGGCGGCGAGCTCGGTTATGCCCTGGCCCACGCCTTCGGTGCGGCATTCGACAATCCCGGCCTGATCGTGGCGACCGTCGTCGGCGACGGCGAAGCGGAGACCGGGCCGCTGGCAACCAGCTGGCACTGCAACAAGTTCCTCAACCCGGCTCGCGACGGCGCCGTGCTGCCCGTCCTGCATCTCAACGGGTACAAGATCGCCAATCCGACCTTACTGGCCCGCATCCCAGAGTCGGAGCTGGTCGACCTGATGACCGGCTACGGCTGGGACCCCCGGTTCGTGAGTGGCGACGACCCCCTGGCCGTCCATCAGCAGCTGGCCGCCACCCTGGACGAGGTTCTGGACCGCATCGCCGCCATCCAGTCCGACGCCCGGGCCGGCCCCGCCGTCTCCCGACCGGCCTGGCCGATGATTGTGCTGCGCACGCCCAAGGGATGGACCGGGCCGAAGGAGGTCGACGGGAAGCGGGCGGAGGGCTCCTGGCGGTCGCATCAGGTGCCCCTGACCGAGACCCGCACCAACCCTGCGCACCTGCGTCAGCTGGAGGAATGGATGCGCAGCTACAACCCGGAGACACTGTTCGACGTCACCGGGCGGCTGCGCCCCGAGCTGACTGCCCTGGCCCCGACCGGTCAACGGCGCATGGGTTCCAATCCCCGGGCCAACGGCGGCTTGCTCCTCCGCGATCTCCGCCTGCCGGACTTTCGTACCTACGCGGTCGATGTGCCCACGCCCGGGGTTCGGCCGGCCGAGGCCACCCGGGTGCTCGGCGCCTTTCTGCGGGACGTGATGGCGGAGAATGCCGGCCCGGCAAACTTCCGGGTGTTCGGCCCCGACGAGACGGCGTCGAACCGGCTGGATGCCCTGTTCGAGGTGACGGGCCGCACCTGGATGGGCGCCACCCAAGCCGACGACGACGAATACCTGAGCCCCGACGGGCGGGTGACGGAGGTCCTTTCCGAGCACCTGTGCCAGGGAATGCTGGAGGGATATCTCCTGACCGGGCGTCACGGTCTGTTCTCGTGTTACGAGGCGTTCATCCACATCGTGGATTCAATGTTCAATCAGCACGCCAAATGGCTCAAGACGACCCGACACCTGGCCTGGCGCCGGCCGCTGGCCTCCCTCAACATCCTTCTCACCTCCCACGTGTGGCGTCAGGACCACAACGGCTTGTCGCACCAGGATCCGGGCTTCATCGACCACGTCGTCAACAAGAAGGCTGACATCATCCGGGTGTACCTGCCGCCCGACGCCAACTGCCTACTGTCGGTCGCGGACCATTGCTTGCGCAGCCGCCACTACGTCAACGTCATCGTCGCCGGCAAGCAGCCGGCCCTGCAATACCTGAGCATGGACGAGGCGGTGGTGCACTGCACCAAAGGGCTGGGCATGTGGGAGTGGGCCAGCACCGGCGGGGGCGGAGAGCCCGACGTGATTCTGGCCTGCGCCGGCGATGTGCCGACGCTCGAGGTTCTGGCCGCGGCCGACCTGCTGCGCCGGCATTGCCCCGATCTCAAGGTGCGAGTTGTCAACGTGGTCGACCTGATGACCCTGCAGCCCAACACCGAGCACCCGCACGGGATCTCCGACCCGGAATTCGACTCGCTCTTCACGACCGACAAGCCGGTGATCTTTGCCTACCACGGCTATCCGTGGCTCATTCACCGGCTGACGTACCGCCGACACAACCACGACAACCTCCACGTTCGGGGCTACAAGGAGGAAGGCACCACCACCACCCCGTTCGAGATGACGGTCCTCAACGACATGGACCGGTTCCACCTGGTCATCGACGTCATCGACCGGGTGCCCGGACTGACGGCCAGTCCGCTCTCCCTCAGACAGGAAATGGCCGACCATCTCATCCGCCATCGCCTGTATACCCACGAGCACGGTGAGGACGCCCCGGAGGTGCGCGACTGGACGTGGCCGTACTGACATGGACGCGCTGGTGGTCAACGCCGGATCGCAGAGCCTGAAGCTGCGGGTGATCGACGAGCGCGACCAGGTGGTGGCGAGCACGGATCTGGAACGGCCCGATGAGCGGCTGGCCGACCAGATCGCCGGCTTCGTGGGCCAGCTCCGCCACCCGGTGGCCGTGAGCGGACACCGGGTCGTGCATGGCGGCCCTGATTTCACCCAGGCCGTGGTCGTCGATGCCGCAGTCCGGGCCCGACTCGAGACGGTCAACGACCTGGCCCCGCTGCACAACCCCTTCGCGCTGGCCGGCATCGACGCCGTGCGGGCCCTGCTCCCCGAGGTGCCGACCCTGGCGTGTTTCGACACCGCCTTCCACTCCAGCCTCGAGCCCGCCGCGTTTGCCTACGCCGTACCCGACGACTGGGTTACCCGCTGGGGAGTGCGCCGGTACGGATTCCACGGGTTGAGCTGTGCCTGGGCCACCCGGCGGGCCGCCGGGCTGGTCGGCAGGCCACCGGGTGACCTGCGCATGGTGGTGTGCCACCTGGGCGCGGGAGCATCGGTCACGGCCGTGGCGGCGGGCCGCTCGGTCGATACGACCATGGGCTTCACCCCCCTGGAGGGGCTGGTGATGGCCACCCGCTGCGGCGACATTGATCCCGGTCTGGTGCTGTGGGTCCTGCAGCACGGGTTGGGAGTCGACGACGCCCACGATGCCCTGGAACACCGGTCCGGCCTGTTCGGCCTGTCCCGGGGGCGCAGTCCCGACATGCGCCAGCTGCTGGCCGCCCGGGATGCCCACGACGAGGCCGCCGGGCTGGCCCTCTCGGTGTACCTGCACCGGCTGGTGGCCAAGATCGCTGCCATGGCCGCGGCTCTCGAGGGGTCTGGACGCTCTGGTCTTCACGGGTGGGGTCGGCGAGAACTCGGCGACCATCCGGGCCGAAACGGCGGCGGCGCTGGCCTGGATCGGAGTGGCGATCGATGAAGCGGCAAACACCAGGTTGGCTTCCGATGACGCCGACATCTCCGCTCCCGGCGCTGGGCTCCGCACCCTGGTGGTGCACGCCCGGGAGGACCTGGAGATCGCCGGCCAGTGCCGGCGGCTGCTATCCGGGACTTGAGGGGGACTGCTTCTGTTCGGTCGGGGCGGCTCGGCGGCGGTCCGCCCGGTGGCGTGGACGGCTCAGCGCAGTCCGGCGAAGAGATCGTCTTCGGGCACCGGCTGGCCCGTACTGTCCCGGACCCGGACGAACGCCTCCGATGGCATCACCTGCTCGAATACCTGGCGACCCATTTTGAGGAAAAAGACGTTGTCCTGCTGGCTGGCGTGTGCCGCCAGGCTGTCGTACTTGCGACCCGCGAACGCCGTGCAATCCACATAGGTGGTGACGAGCTCGTCGGGGGTGCCGAAGTCGGGGTCCTCTTCCACCACCTCGGGAGGCTCCACCCCGTGCGCTCGCAGGGTGGCAGCCAGACCCGCCAGCGCGGACCTCGGCACAGCGGTGTAGTACAGCTTGTCGGGAATATCCGTGGCCTCTACCGCCGCCATCGTCACCCGGTGGGCCTGAATGTGGTCAGGGTGGCCGTACAGGCCGTGCTCGTCGTAGGTGACGACAACCTGAGGCTGGTAGCGCTCCAACAGCGCGCCCAGGCGAGCTGCGGCCTGGGGGACCGGGACGGTCCAGAAGGCGCCGTCGGCCGTGTTCTGCGGCCAGCCGTCCATGCCGGAATCGCGGTAGCCGAGCATCTCCAGGTGGCTGATGCCGAGGATCTTGCAGCTGGCCAGCAGCTCCTGATGGCGGCGAGCGACCACGTCCTTCTCGTCGTGACCGGGTTCACCCGGTTTGGACCCGCCCGGCCCGTCTCCAAGCTCACCGTTGGTGCAGGTGACCAGGACGGTGCGGACGCCCTCGTCGCCGTAGCGAGCCAGGACCCCCCCGGTTCCGAGGGCCTCGTCGTCGGGGTGGGCGTGGACGGCCATAAGGGTCAGGGGTGGAGTGGACACCGGGTCAGCGTAGGGAAAGCAGCAGGGCTAGCGGGTTAACATCCGCACCTCGGTTTGGAGCCCCCGGCCGGCTGGCGGCGCCCCGGTCCCACCGCCGGGTCGCCCCGGAGCCCGGGCCCACGCCTCTCCAGCAGGCCACGTCAGCGGGCCACGCCAGCGGGCCACGCCAGCGGGGCCACGTCAGGGGGCCACGCCAGCGGGCCACGCCAGCCCAGCCACGCCGGCAGGCCACGCCAGCCCAGCCACGCCGGCAGGCCACGCCAGCCCAGCCACGCCGGCCAGCCACGCCGGCAGGCACGCCGGCAGGCCACGCCAGCCCATCGCCGGGCCGCCCCGCATTCTCTGTCCTTTTTTCTCACCTTTGGAGCGAAAACCACGCCACACGTGGTTTTCGGACCAGAAGTGAGAAAAAGGGCCAAAAGTCGCCGGCCCCAGGTCAGCAGGCCCGGGCGCTGCCGCGCCGGCGGTCCCGGCACGCCCTCCTTCCGACGCGAGACCCCCGCCCCGCCCCGCCCGGCCCGCCCCGCGCCGCCCCCGGCACCGTCTCGCGTCGCAACCTTCTCAGTGATCGACGCCAGCCGGGCCGAGCCGGAGCAGATTGGCAAGTGCTCACCGGCCTGCGGCACGATGACCAACCTGTGGCGCCCATCCTCGCGGCCGGCATCGTTCCTGAAGGGCCGGCCGGCATGGTCCGGCCTCGACCGCACCGAGTCCTGACCTGATATCCCATCAGCCCCCTTCCCCAGGTGCTAGCGGTTCTGACCTGGTGACGAAAGGAACCGATCCTGGGGATGGCCGGGCCACCCTTCGAGCCGGACAAGGTGGCGGTGCACCTGAACGACAGGCGGGTCAGGCTGAAGCCGGGCAGAACGTGATCTGCCACGACGTGGACCGAGACCGGACCGCCGACGTGGCGATCCCGCCCCGACAGCCATGAGCGACACGGCCACTCCAATCCCGGCGGATGTGGCCCGAGAGCGGGATCCCGACGCGGCCCGGCTGCTGTCAGTCAACGTAGGCATGCCTCAAGACGTGCCCTGGCAGGGCAAGACCGTGTACACGGGTGTTTGGAAGCATCCCGTGCGGGGCGCCCAGATGGTCCGCCGTTTGAACATCGATGGCGACGGCCAGGGTGACACCGCGGGACACGGCGGGGAGCAGCGAGCGGTCCTCGTCTATCAGATCCAGTCGTACCGCCACTGGGAGCAGCACTTCGGGCGAGACGACTTCAGCTACGGGCAGTTCGGCGAGAACCTCACGGTGGACGGCCTGCCCGATGACCAGGTGTGCATCGGGGATCGCTACCGGATCGGCGAGGCGGAGTTCGAGGTCACCCAGCCCCGGGTTACCTGCTTCCGGGTCGGAATGCGCCTGGGCCAACCCGAACTGCCGGCTCTCCTGGTCAGCCACCACCGTCCTGGCTTCTATATGCGAGTCATCCAGGAGGGCCATATCCAGGCCGGGGACCAGATCGTGAAGACCAGAAGCGGTGCTGGTGCGCTCAGCGTGGCCGACACGGACGCTCTGCTCTACCTGCCCGGGCGCGACACTGCCAAGCTGCAGGTTGCGGTCCGGATCCCGGCTTTGAGCCCGGGCTGGCAGCAATCGTTTCATGATCTGCTGGCCGGCCCGGGACCTGCCAACGAGGCCGGCGTTTCGCTCGAGCCGGCCTGGAGCGGCTTTCGGACCTTGAAGGTGACCAAGGTGGTTGCCGAATCCGGGGCGGTGGCCTCGATCTACCTGGCCGATCGGGACGGTGGGGCTCTTCCCCCGGCCCCGGCCGGCCAGTACCTCACCGTCCGCATCGCCGGCGCGGGCGAACCCGCCCCGGTGCGCAACTACTCGCTGTCTTCGGCACCGGGTGCTGGCACCTATCGCATCAGCGTCAAGCGTGAGCCCCACGGCCGGGCCAGCACGTACCTGAACAGCACGCTGAAGGCCGGCGCAACCCTCGAGGTGGCGGCCGCCCGCGGCGAGTTCCTCCTGGATACCGGCCCAAGCCCGGTGCTGCTCCTGTCCGCCGGTATCGGTGTTACCCCGGTCCTGGCCATGCTGTACCAGCTCGCCGGCGAGCAAAGCCAGCGCGACATCTGGTGGATCCATGGGGCTCGCCGGCCGGAGGACGACGCCCTGGCCGACGAGGCGCACGCCCTGGTCGCAGGGTTGCCCCGCGCCCACGAACACCTCTTCTACAGTGCCGCCAGCCCGGAGGAGTGCCGCCGGGCCGACGCCGATCCAGGTCACGTCACAGAGGACAAGCTCCGGCAGCTCGCGGTACCGGCCGAGGCCAGCGCGTACATCTGCGGGCCGTCAGGGTTCATGGCCGACATGCAGACCGCCCTGTCTGCCCTCGGCCTGGACGCCTCTCGCATCCATACGGAGCTGTTCGGCGCCCTCCCGTCGATCAACCCCGGCCTCACCGACCAGACCCACCCTGCACCCCACCCGCCGCCGGGGCCGCCCGGAACCGGTCCGCTGGTTACCTTCGCTCGCAGCGGAATCTCCACGCCATTCGACGTCAACCGGAAGAGCGTGCTCGAACTGGCCGAAGCCTGCGACATCAGCACCCGCTGGAGCTGTCGAACCGGTGTCTGTCACACCTGCACCACGCCGCTGCTTTCCGGCACCGTCTCCTACCGTCCCGAGCCGCTGGAGCTCCCCGCCGAAGGCGAAGTCCTCATTTGCTGCAGCCGACCTGACACCGCCATCGTCCTGGAAATGTAAAAAGTACGGACGGGAGTCACGGGCACCGCGTGGCCGTCCTTCTCGCTCCTTCTCGCTCCTCGTCCACGGCGACACCTGCCGGCCGGTGGACTTGAGACGTCGGGGACGCGGGGGCGTGAAATGCGAGTATGGGGTGTGGCGTTACGCACGCCGTTCACCGAGCTGTTCCGCATTGGTCATCCGATCGCGCTGGCGCCGATGGGCGGGTCGGCTGGTGGGGCGCTTGCTGCTGCGGTTTCCAACGGCGGCGGCCTCGGCCTGGTCGGCGGCGGCCGGGGCGACCCTGAGTGGTTGGAGCGCCAGCTGACGATCGTTACGGAGCGAACCGACAAGCCGTGGGGCGTCGGCTTTCTGTCGTGGTCGGCCACGCCCGAAGTAGTTGAACGGGCCATCGAACATCGGCCCGACGCGGTGATGCTGTCTTTTGGTGATCCCCGGCCCCTCGCCGAACCCGTGCAGGCCTCCGGGACCAGCCTGATCGTCCAGGTCACCGACCTGGGGGAGGCCGAAGCGGCCGTCGAGATTGGCGCGGACGTCATCGTGGCGCAGGGCGGTGAGGCCGGGGGCCACGGCGGGGGCCGGGCCACCATGCCCTTCGTGCCAATCGTGGTCGATCTCGCTGGCGCCGCGCCGGTGCTTGCCGCGGGCGGGATCGCGGACGGGAGGGGTATCGCGGCCGCCCTGACGCTGGGGGCGGCCGGGGCGCTCATTGGGACCCGGTTCCAGGCCAGCGCCGAGACGCTCGTCAACTCCGAGGTGGTGAAGGCGATAGTCGACGGCAAGGGTGAGAACACCGAGCGACGCCGGGTGCTTGACATCGCCCGCGGCGCCCCGTGGCCGAGCCGGTATCCGGCTCGCACCCTGCGCAACACCTTCCTCGAAACGTGGCGGGGCCGGGAAACGGAGCTGGAAGCCGACGAGGAGGCCAAAGCGTCCTATCGCCGGGCGGCCAGCCGGGACGATCTCGGGGTTGTCCCGGTGTGGGCGAGTGAAGCGATCGACCTGATCACCGAAGCCCTGCCTGCAGCCGACCTGGTTGGACGACTGGCCACCGAGGCGGAAGACGCCCTGCTGCGGGCCGTCCGGGCGGTCGAGCGGCCGGCATCGTCGTGACGCCACCGGGGCGCGATCGGGGGGTGGCCCGGGACGGGCCCGGGGGTTGGCCCGGGACGGGCCCCCTCCATCCGAGGGGGCCCGTTACCTACTCTGTTGCACCGGCCCCTCTAACTGGGCACTGTTTGCAACAGGAAACGCCAAAAGGGCACGATTTGCAACAGAGACGAGGTGCCCGGGGCGGGCACGCGGGCACCACCGCGGACGAGAGCCACTCACCCTCCGGCAGGCCGCCTGACGCTCACGACTCTCTCCTGGCGGACGGCGAGCCGGGTCAGATGTTGAATACGGTGGGGCTGTAGACCTCGCTGACTTGCGAGAAGTCGCTCATGGCCGGGTTGGAGCACACCTGCTCGCTGTTGAAAGGCAGGATGACCGAGGTGAACGATCCCGGCGGGTACACCCGAATGCCTGCGGGGGTCACGGGCAGACAGGTGGTAGGCGGATAGACGCCAGCCACCGCGAAGTGGAGGACAGCCTGGGCGAATGCGCCCGGGACCAGGGGCACCGGTCCGAAATGGGGCCAGGACGATTCGGTGGCCGGATTGCCGAGCTGGTTGCCGTGGCTGTCGACGAAGGACACGCCCGGGTAGCCGTTGAGGGTGCAAGGCGTGGAGGAGGTGTTGACGAAGTTCACGGGGACGTAGCGGTTGCCGAGCCCCGCCTGTTCCTGGCCCAGCGACACGCTGATATTGGCAAGGGAGCATTGCACCGCGGGGAGCAGGGCGCTGGTTTGCCAGAGGCCGAGGTCGGTGCCGCGGGCGAGGATCTGGATGTTGCCGGCGGTGGGGGCGGTGGCGGCGGGACCGGAGGTGAGGGTGCCGGTTTGGGCGAGTTGCCAACCGGACCAGTTGGGACCGCCGTCGTACCACTGGTGGTAGAGGTGGCTGTCGGTGCCGGTGGTGTAGACGTCGAGGCGACCGGGGCCCCAGGTGGTGAGGGCGGGGCTGTCGGCCAGGGTGCCGCCCAGGGATTCGTAGCCGGACCAGGCGCCGGTGTAGGCGATGTGCCAGGCGGCCAGGTCGCTGCCGCGGACGATGACGTCGATGCGGCCGGGGGCCCAGGACGTGGCGGCCGGGGCGGCGGTGAGGGTGCCGCCAAGGGGTTGCCAGGCGCTCCAGGTGCCGTTGTAGGCCAGGTGCCAGAGGTGGTTGTCGCTGCCGCGGCCGAAGACGTCAAGGCGGCCGGGGGCCCAGGAGGCGGCAGTGGGGGCGCCGATGAGGGTGCCGCCGAGGGGTTGCCACGCGGACCAGGTGCCGGCGTACCATTTGTGCCAGAGTTGGCCGCCGGCCCCGGCGGCGAAGACGTCGATGCGGCCGTTGGCCCAGGCGACGGCGGCGGGGTCGGAGGTCAGGCCGCCGGGGGGGGCGCCCAGGTTTTCCCAGGGGGACCAGGTGCCGTTGTCCCATTTGTGCCAGAGGTTGTTGTCGCTGCCCCGGACGAAGGTGTCGAGGCGTCCGCCGGTCCAGTGGGTCAGGGCGGGGGCGCCTTGGGCCACGCCGCCCAGGGGGGTCCAGGCGCTGTAGAGCAGGGAGCCGTCGGCGTTGGCCCGGCCGGCCTGGAGGACCAGCAGGGCCATCAGGCCCAGGATCAGGGCCACGGCGGCGACAGCGGCTCGGGCCCGGCCGCGCCGGGCTCCGGCCAGGGCGGCCCCGGGCTGGGGTAGGGGTCGGGGTTGGGTGGTCATCACCATGGACATCGCTGACATCTCACCTCTCGGCTTGAGCCGCAGACAGAACAACGCGGACAGAACGACAACGCTCATATAGACACTTCGGTCTGGGAGAAGAGATACCAGCGCGGTACGTTCGGATACGCAAACCCATCGACACCCGACCGGGGCGCCGGACTCAGGGCCGGACGCCGGTGCTGCGATGAGTTTGGACCACCCATGACGTCTCAATAGGTACGGAAAGTCCACAAGGGAGGGAGACTCGCACGAGCAGAACCAGCCCCGCCCCGGCCACCCAGGGGCGGTGAGCAGCACGCGAGCGAAGCCGAGCGGGCCTGCCGGTCCCCGGGCCAGGCTGGGTGCCCCGGCGATTGTGGTCGTCGTGGTGGCTGCGGTGGCCCTAGTGGCCGCGGCGTGCGGCGGAAGCAGTCCGCCGCCGGCCACCAAGGCGTTTGCCGGGCGCGGCGGTGCCGTCCGGGTCGTGGCCATACCCGAACGGCGACATCGCCAACACCCGGGACCGCACCCGGGCTCGACGATATCGGCGGCGAACGTGGCCGGGCTGCGGGAGGCCTGGGCGTTCAAGCTGACGGGATCCGGTCGCGGCCGGTACGTCGCCATACGGCTCGCTGACCGCAACACCGGTCGTGGCGGATGGCGTCGTATATCTGCAGGACGAAGACGCCAACGTGTACGCGCTGGCGCTCGCCACGGGCAAGCTGAAGTGGGAGTACCAGGTCAACGTTCCGGAGAAGAGCGGCCCGGGTCCGGACGGGGTGGCGGTCGCTGGCGGCGCCGTCTACGGGGACACGTCGACCTCGGTGTTCGCGCTGAGCGCCGCAACCGGCAAGACCATCTGGGTGGACGGCCACCTGCTGAACAGCGGCCAGGGGGCATTCGAGATCCAGCCACAGGTGGCGGACGGGCGGGTGTACCTGGCCAGCGCCTACGGCTCGGGTCCCGGCGGCGGCGTGCTGATGGCGCTGAGCGCAGCAACCGGCCGCCTGCTGTGGATGTTCAATACGGTTCTCGGCCAGGGAAAGGGCGTGCAGGCTCTCGGAGTCGGATCGGGCGGCGCCTGGGAGACCCCGCTCGTCGGGAGCGATGGATCGGTGACGTTCGGCATCGGGAACCCGTACCAGAGCATCGGGTCGGCGATCGCGCATCCGTCGAGGCAGCTCTACACCGACAGCGAGGTGAACCTGGACGCCGCGACCGGCAAGCTGCGCTGGTACTACCAGGCCGTGCCGAACGACTTCACGGACCATGACCTCCAGGCGTCGCCGATCTCGGCTGTCCATCGGCGGCGTTCCAGCCATCATCACGGCGGCAAGATGGGATATCGTCTACGCGCTGAACGCCCGGTCCGGGGCGCTGCTCTGGAAGACACCCGTCGGCGAGCACAACGGGCACGACGACGACTCCCTGCTGTGCCTGTCGCACCAGCTCACGATCAAGCTCCCGTACACCATCTTGCCCGGATCGCTGGGCGGCGTGCTGTCGAACATGGCCGTGGCGGGGGACAGCGTGTATGTGGCCACTATTGACGTCCCGTCACCTACACCAGCCTGAATTCGGTCGACGGCGACAAGGCCGCCGGTCCTGCAACTGGAGAAGTGGAGGCGCTCAGCCTTGCCACCGGCAAGGTCGAATGGGACACCAAAGTCCCCTCGATGCCCCTCGGTGCGGCCACGGTTTCCAACGATCTGGTCTTCACCACGCTCTACAACGGCGTCCTGATCGCCCTCGACCGGGCACCGGCGCGATCGTCTACCGCCGCCAGCTGCCCGCCTCGGCGAACGCACCGATCGCCGTCTTCGGCAACACGGTGCTGGTCCCGGCGGGCGGCCCCCGGACGTCACGTACCAACAGCGGTGGAAACCCGCAACTGGTGGCTTACACCATCCCGTGATGGGCGGGGCCCGGTGCGTCACCAGGACCCCGGGGAAGGGACGTCCAGGCCGGCGCGGTGGGTCCCTCTCACGGCGGGCCATCGAGCGGCAGCCCCGGCGGACAGCGGAGCGACCGCAGCCGCTTCCCTGTCCGCCCCGTATGTCGATCAGCTGAACAGGTTCAAGGTGTTGGTGCCGTCGTCCACGAAGTAAAGGCCCTTTCCGTTGGGGGTAAGGGCGATACCGAACAGGGTGCCGTTGCCATTGGGCAGCCCGGGACCACGGTGTTGTCCAGCTGGGCCGTAGCGATCTGCTGCCGGCGAACGGCACGGTCTCGACCGCTTTGCCGTCACCACGCGTTGACGGTGATGATGTCACCATTGGGGGCCACCGTCAGGCCGAGCGGGGCCATTGAGTGACCCGCCGGAGGTGACGGTGAAACCGGGACCGAACGCTGGGCCCGGAAGCAAGAATGGCGCCGGGACGGCCGTGATGCGGTTGTCCTCGGTCGAGGCAACATACAGGACAGCCCCGTTCAAGCCGAGACCGACGCCGGTCGGCCCGACGACAAGGGCGGCCGGATCGTTGCGCTCGGGAAGGCCGTTGGCAATCATCGTCTCGGAATCAACCCGGTCGGTGCGCAGGTCGAGTACCACCCGCACCACCGTTCCCCTGTTGATGACCGTGGTCGGAGGGGCGGTGGGTGACAGACCGTTCAGAACGTTGGTGACAAACAGGACGGCGTCGTCGCCGACCTGCGCGCCGGTCATGTCCCATGGTCCGTTGATGAGGCCGCCGGAGATCGTCCGCACGACCTTGCCGGCGGAGTTCGAGCACGATCAGGCACCCGGCCTGCTCGCCGGCTGAGGTGCCGGCGTTCGGGCCGTTGGTCGGCAGGCTACCGACCACGACCGTGCCGTTCCGGAACACCGCCAGGGCCGTGGTCAGGCCCACTCCACCCGGGCAGCGCTGCTGGGCCGTGAGGCTGATGGTGGCGAAGACCGACTGCTGGCCGCTCGGGCTGATCTGCACGATGGTCGAGCCGGTGCCCTGTTGGTTACTGCTGTTGTTGAAGTTGCTGACCAGGACGTTCCCCCTGCGAAGGCTGCCGACTGACGCCGGTACCACGGCCACGCCGTAGGGATTGACGTCACCCATCTCGGCGCCGGTGGCGGGGACGGTCGACGGCTGGTTCGGGCTCACCGTCTTGCCGGCCAGAATGGCGTCTGGGCACCGGCCGAACCGCCTCCCGCCATGCCGATCATCAGGGAAGTGGCCAGCCCCACACCGGCCACCATGCGCCAAGGTCTCATCTTGCCATCCTCCTTGTCCCGCGCCGCGGCGAAGACGGCGCGCCACCTCAATTACGGCTGTGGGTCGGGGAGGGATTGGCCGGGTCGGCCGAATCTGGCCGGGAACGATACGATCTGGAGGCCGGGCTGCCCTGATCGTCATCACCCTGAACGGGGTCGGGAAGGGTGCGCCTCGGGGATCGTGAGACGAGGAGCCGGCGCCGAAGGCCGTGGCGACGGCCTCGACGGTCCGCCGCTGCTCCTCCGTGATGTGCTCGGGAACCGTCAGGCGGATCCGGACCAGGAGGTCTCCTGTGCCCTTGTTGGCAGAGACACCGTGGCCGCGGACCCGGAGAGTCCGCCCCGGGGCTGCGGGACCCGTACCCGAACGGGCGACCCGCCGAGGGTAGGCACGTCGATTTCCGTGCCGAGGACGGCGTCGGCCAGCTGATCGGAGCCTCGACAGTGAGGTCGAGGCCGTTGCGCCCGAAAACCGGGTGGCGCAGCCACGCGCGCGACGGCGTACAGATCACCGGGCGGCCCGCCGTTGACCCCGGGGCCACCCTTGCCGGGCAGACGGATTCTCTGGCCGTCATCCACTCCCGCCGGGCACGCGCACCTTGAGGTCTGCGCACCCTCTGCCCCGCTGAGCGTTAGCTCCGTCGTCAGGCCCTGGACGGCGCTTCGAAATTCAAGTCGAGGACGGCTTCGAGGTCGATCACCGCGCCGACTGGCCGTCGGACGGCGCGTCGCCCCGCCCATGACCCGGCTCAGCAGGTCGTCCGAGGTTGCCCGGGTCGAACGTCGTCCACGTGGAGCCGTCGAAGGTCGTCCAGGCCTGGCCCTCGTCGCCGACGAAGTCACCCCCACCGGACCAGGTTCGAGTCCTCCCTTCCGGTCCTCGACCGGCCAGCCCCAGCGACGGCGCGACGGAACTCGTCGTATTCGGCGCGCCTTGGCTGCGTCGCCCAGGACGTCATAGGCGTTGGTTACGTCCTTGAACCGCTCCGCCGCGTCGGCATCGTCCGGATGAGTGTCGGGATGGAGTTCGCGGGCCAGCTTGCGGTAGGCGCGGCTGATGGCTTTAGCTGTCCGACGTCATCCGCGACGCCCAGCACCGCGTAAAATCCCTCTCCAGCCAATCGGCCCGCACGGCCACCCTTTCGACCTCCTGCTTCTCCGAGAAAAGTCGAGTCTATTGTTGTCAACTTCTGGCGAGGTGCCCGGGATTCCCGATTACCGAGTACTCGGGGATCGGCTGCTTCTGACCGGGCGCAAGCAGACGGCCTGAGTTGCCGCCTGGCGGCACAGCAACCGCTGCCCTGCAGGCGCCCGAAGCGATCGATCGACTGGCCGCCCTCCATCCCGCTCGCAGTCATGGCCGGGCTGCTCCGGCACATCATTCGCTGACGCGGTGTGGCTGCCTTGAGCAGTTGGGCGGCTGCGGCGCGGGCGGTGGTGGCCGCCCCCTTGTCGCTGTCCATGCGCTGCCCACTGGCTGGCACCGTCGTAGAGGAGCTGGAGCTGTCGGCCCAGTTGGGGCGGATCATCGGCTCCCGCGGCGGCCGGAGCGTGGTGAACAGGTTCCGGAACCACTCGCGATACGCCCTGGTCGCTTCATCGACGGAAGCCGAATGCGCTTCGGAGGTAGCGCTCGAAAAGGCGCAGCCGTTGAATTGGGCTCGTCGATCATGGCCGCCTGGGCGTCGAAGACGGCGAGAAGGCGTTCTCTCGGGTCGCTTTGGGCGTCGATGGCGGCCTGGATCCGGCTCGCCACCCGATGACGGCGCCGCTCGAGGTAAGCCTGCACCAGGTCATCTTTGCCGTGGAAACTGTTATAGAGGGCCTTGGCGACGCCTGCCTCCTCGATGATGCGATCGATACCGACGCTGTGCACCCCTTCCCGGTAAAAGAGGTCATTGGCGACGGCCAGGATGCGCTGCGCGCCGAGTTCCTGGGTGCCGGGCGGGTGCTCGCTCGACGGCCGTGGTGCGGGGCATCTCGTCACCTCCTGGTGAACAGACCGGTCTATTTTAGGCGGCCGGCCGGTGAAGTCGGCGCAGGGCAAAAGCCGTGACGGCGGTGAGGGCCAGAGCAGCACCCCGTACCACCGGGCGACGCTTACGAGGGCGTGGCCGTGGACCACCAACCAGCCGGCGATCACAGCGGGAATCCCCATGCCGAGGTAAGAGACGAGGTACACCGTCGACAGGACCGCGGCGCGGTCGGCTACCGGGGTCTCAGCCAGGACGGTGCGCAGGGCGCCCTGGAACCCACTACCAAAGCCCACGCCAGAGATGGCGGTCGCCAGCAGCAATCCACCGATGGAGCGCACCGAGACGGCCCACAGCACGCCTGCCACTCCGGCCGACAGCCCGAGGAGGCCAACGCGGAAGACGGTCGACGGCTCGGCATCTCGCAAGGCGACCGTCGCCAGAGAGGCGACGCCGGCGAGCAGGAAGAGGCCGAAGCCGCCGAGCACAATCGACGAACTTCCGGACAAGGCGCCGAGCAGGGCGGGGGAGATCGCACCGTAGAAACCGGCGAGGGCCCACACGGCAAAGAGCACGGGAGCGGCGACGATCACGGCGCGCCGGGTCTGGGCCGGGACCGCGAGCCGCGGCGTCAGGGACCGCCAGGCGCCCGGCAGCCGACGGGTCGAGCGGATGATCGCGGTGGCGGCCACCAGCTGAGCGAGCAAACTCACGGCCAGGACCAGATAGACGGTGTGGGTCGGTGCCGGCAGGTAGCTCACAAGCAGCCCGGAGAGCAAGGCCCCGATACCAGTCCCGGCTGCAGGGGCGGCCGAGTTCGCCGCCGCCCCGTGGCGCGGATGGGTCTCGATCATCGCCGCTCCGATCGCTCCGAGCGCGGCGCCGGTAGCGATCCCCTGCAGGATCCTGCCGGCGAAGAGCTCGTCGATCGAGCCGGCCCAGGCGAAGACGAGCATGGCGGCGATCTGGGTGACGATGGCACCCAGGATCACCGGCCGCGGTCCGACGTGATTCGAGAGCCGACCGAGAAAGAGCAGGCCCGTCAGCACCGCCAGGGCATACACACCGAACACGACCGTCGTGGTGATCAGGGAGAACCCCCACGCATGCTGGTAGGTGGCGTAAAGCGGGGTCGGGGCGCTCGACCCGGCCAGGAACGTGGCGATAATCGTCGCCAGCAAGGCGAGGCGCAGGATGGCGGGGGCCGGACGGGCCTGGACCGCAGCACCGGCCCGGACCGCAGCACCGGCCTGGATCGCAGCACCGGCCTCGACTGCAGCACCGGTCTCGACTGCAGTACCGGCCTCGACTGGAGCATCGGTCTCGACTGCAGCACGGGTCTGGACTGGCGCCGGTGCGACCTCGGTGGCCATCACGTCCGCAACCGGGCCATCGGGGACGTTCATCGTTGTCCAGGCCGCTGATCCGGCCAGGCGAGCCCCCCGGTCTCGCCCTGCGAAGCTGGTGTCGGTCAGCATGGCCGCCTCCGGTCCTAGGTAGACAGGTCTTTCTCCTCCCGGTGAAAGGTAGACCTGTCTGTCTACTTTGTCAAGGGGGCCGTGCGGCGATGGTGAAGGGCCCGCCCATTTTGCGGATTCTCGACGGAATCTTGACGGACCCGGTAGGTTGAACGCCATGACCACCGCCTTCGCCGACGAAGCGGTCCGCATCCATCGGACCGCCCATCTCCCCGACACCCTGATGGCCGAGGCGGTCGGGGCCAAGCCCAGCACGGTGCGCGACTGGCTGAACGGGCGCACCTCGCCAACCGGTCCGCGGGCCCGGCGCCTGGCCGAGCTGGCCGAGATCACCGACCGCCTGGCCCGGATTATCGACGCCCGCTACATCCCGGTCTGGATGGTCAAGCCGGTGGAGGCGCTCGACGACCACACCCCGGTGGAGATGATCGCCGCCGGCCAGGCCCGGCAGGTGGCCCGGCTCGTCAGCGGGCTGGAGTCGCCGGGCGCGGCATAGGGCCCGGTTGGCACTCGACGTCGAGGCCACCATCGTTGAGGGCAGATGGTGGCGACACGTGCCAGCGGGGGCCGACCGCGATCACCGCCCCGACCCGGCGGGCGACAACCGGTGGCAGCAGGGCACCGCGGTGGACGCCTTGTACCTGGCCGATAGCCCGGAAGGCGCCTGGGCCGAGTGGTACCGGCACCTGGCCGAGGCGGCCCTGCCACCATTGGTGGCCCTTCCCCGCGACCTGTGGCACTACCAGGTGGCGACGCTGCTCGTAGCCGACCTCTCCGATCTGGCCCGGCTCCGCCGGGTCGGCCTGCCCGCACCACAACCGGGCCGCCGGAGTTGGCCCCCTTTCCAGGCCGTGGGCGAGACACTGCACCAGCACGGGTGGCGAGGCCTGCTTGCCCCCAGCGCGGCCCGCCCGGCCAGTCGTGTCCTGGTCGTCTTCCTGCCCGGGCTGGCCCTTCCCGCCGAGGTCCTCCCGACCGGCTCTATTCGCATCGCACAGCCACCGCCGCCCCCGATCGGCATGCGCACCTGACGCCGCCGAACTAGGGGCCGGCCAGAAACTCGGCGCCGGAAACTCGACAACCTGAAGAGCACGTCGCAGGTTCAAACTGCGGGGCGAGTTTCCGGCGCCGAGTTCGCAGGCGGCCCCTAGGGGCCGATCAGGGGTGCGTTGGTGCGGGCGCAGTCCGGGCAGGTGCCGAGAATCTCGACGGTGTGGGTCACGTTGGTGAAGCCGTGTTGGCCGCCGGTCCGGGCCGCCCAGCGTTCGACTTCGGGTCCTTCAACCTCGACGGCGCTGCCGCAGTGGCGGCACACCAGGTGGTGGTGGTGTTCGTCGCTGGCGCAGCGGCGGTACCGGGTTTCGCCGTCCTCCCCGCGCCGGGCGTCGAGATGGCCCGTCTCGGCGAGCGCCCGCACCTGGTTGTAGACGGTGGTGAGGGCGATGTTCTCCCCCTGGGCCTGGAGCTCGGCGTGGAGGTCCTGGGCCGAGCGGAAGCCGTCGGAGGCGTCCAGGATGGCGGCGAGGGCGCGCTTCTGCCGGGTCGAACGCTCCTGCGGCGCCCGACGCCGCGGACCTTCCGGGTGTCCTGGTGTGGCCACGACTTCCAGTGCCGTGACTGGAGAGTCAGTGATCGTCCCAGTGCCCTTCGTGGGCGGCGTGGCGATGCCCGTCGTGCACGTAGTCGACGTGGTCGCCGTGCGGCACGGCCACGTGTCCGCAGCCCTCACCATGGGCGTGGTCGTGGTCGGCATGCTCGGTGTGGCTGTCCGGGCCGCACTCGTCGAAATGCCCGTCATGAGCGGTGTGCAGGTGTCCGTCGTGGGAGTAGTCGATGTGATCCCCATGCGGGATGGCGACATGCCCACAGCCCTCACCATGCACGTGGGGATGGTCGTCATGTTCGACGTGAGTACTGGTCATGGGTGTTCCTCCTGCGAGTGCCGGATGGCGTCGTTGACAATGTGGCCGACGTGGGCGTCGGCAAGCTGGTAGGTGATTTCGGTCCCCCGGCGGGTGGTGGTTACCAGGCCGGCCTCTCGTAACACCTTGAGGTGCTGCGATAGCAACGGCTGACTGACCTCCCGGCCCGAGGTGTCGAGTGCGGTCTGCAGTTCGTGGACGCACCGAGGACCTCTGGACAGCTCGACGACGGCAGCCAGGCGTACCGGAGATGCCAGGGCTTTGAGCAAGTCCACTGCTCCGGCCAGGACGTCCGGCACCGTCGTATCGACCACGGGACAACATTAGCACCTCTTTATATAAGAGACAAGCCATGAATCAACGACGGGGTTCCGCCTTCCGACTATATTTGCAACGACTCCAGATATGCGGTAAGGTTATCTGCAATCGGTTCAGACATGGGCCGGCCGGTCGATCGGGGCCGCAACCCGGTTCGGTTCTGGTGCAGGACGGCGTGGGTCGCCGGCACCAACGACAAGCGACCGATGACAAACGACGCATGACAAACGACGAAAAAAATGGGAGAGGCGACCGGTGTTGGGGTTCTCGAGGGCGGTGGCCGGGCTGGCCGTTGTTTCGGTCTTGCTGGTCGCGGCGGGCTGTGGCTCCTCGTCGCAATCGAGTACCGCGCCCGTGGCCGCCACCCGGTCCGCAACCACCGTCCCGGTGGTGGCAGGAGAGAACGAATATGGCGACGTGGCGGCGCAGATCGGCGGCGCCTACGTGACGGTGTATTCGGTGGATTCGAACCCGAACACCGACCCTCATACCTACGAGGCCACCCCGGCGGTGGCCCGCAAGATTGCCCAGGCCAAGCTGCTTATCGAGAACGGGATTGGCTACGACGACTTCATGACCAAGCTGGCGTCGGCGTCCCCCGACTCGGTCCGCAAAGTGATCAAGGTGCAGGACCTGTTGGGACTGCCCGACAGCACTCCGAACCCGCATCTCTGGTACGACCCGAAGACCATGCCGGCCGTGGCCCAGGCGTTGGCGTCGGACCTTGCCGTCCTCGACCCGGCCCACGCCGCTACCTTCCGGGCCAACCAGACCAGGTTTGTGGCTTCATTGCAGCCGTGGTTCGACGCCATAGCGACCTTCGAGGCCAAGTACGCAGGGACCAAAGCGGCGACGACCGAACCGGTAGCCGATTATCTGCTGACGGCGATGGGGATCGACAATCTCACCCCGTTTGGCTTCCAGGCCGACATTATGAACGGCACCGACCCGAGCCCCCAGGACGTGTCGCTGGAGAAGGGCTTTTTCGCCAGCCACCAGGCCAAGGTGTTCTGCTACAACCAGCAGGTCACCGACCCGCTGACCGACTCGATCCGCCAGACTGCCCTGAAGGCGGGCGTCCCCGTGGTCGGCGTGTACGAGACGATGCCCACCCCCGGCTATGACTATCAGTCGTGGATGATGGCCGAGGTCGCCGCCATCGAGAAAGCGATCACGACCGGCGCCTCTACCGAGCACCTGTGACGTCGAAGGCCGGCTCGGCAGCTCGGGAGGCAGCGGTCCCCGACGTCGAGGCCGCCCGCCCGCCGGAGCCGGCCGAGGTGATGCTGAGCGTCGAAAATGTCAGCGTGTCGTTAGGAGGGCGACCGATCCTGGACCGGGTCTCGTTCTCGATCGCGGCAGGTGAGTTCTCCGGCTTGATCGGCTCCAACGGGGCAGGCAAAACCACCCTGTTGCGGGTGATCCTTGGGTTGATCTCCCCGAACGCGGGCCGGGTCACGCTCGGGGGGGCCCGAAGTCGCGTCGGGATCCGCAGATCGGTTACGTTCCCCAGAAGATCGTGCTCGAGGCGGATATGCCTTTGCGGGCCAGGGACCTGGTCGCCCTCGGTATTGACGGACAGCGCTTCGGCCTTCCCCGGTCCACGGCGCGGCGCCGGCGCGCCGTGGACCAGATGCTCGACGCGGTAGGCGCCACACCGTTCGCCGACTCCCGGGTCGGGTACCTGTCGGGCGGGGAGCAACAGCGGGTGATGATCGCCCACGCCCTTATTTCCCGACCCAGGCTGCTGCTGTTGGACGAGCCGCTCGCCAACCTTGACATCCGCGCCGCCAGGGAGGTCGTCGACCTGCTGGGACGGATTGCAACCGAACAACGTATATCCATCCTGCTCTCCGCTCATGATATGAACCCGCTGCTGCCGGTGATGGACCGGATCGTCTATCTGGCCGACGGTCGAGCGGCGTCGGGCACCACCGAGGAGGTGGTGCGAACCGACACTCTCAGCCGTCTGTATGGACACCACGTCGAGGTCATCCACGTTCAGGGTCGGGTGCTGGTCGTCTCCGGCACCGAACATCAGGCCCATCACATCGGGGACCGCGACCCATACCCCGGGCTGGATTGATGGCGGCCGCGGCCTTCCTGTCTCCGATCTTCGAACCGGGGTTCTTCTCCTCGGAACCGGTCCATGTCGCCGTGATTGTCGGCGGGATCGCCGCCGTCGTGTCCGCGGTCGTGGGCGTGTTCACGGTTATTCGGGGCCAATCGTTCGCCGGTCACGCCCTGGCCGATATCGGCAGCGCCGGCGGCTCGGCGGCGGTGCTGGTGGGAGCCTCCACGCTCTACGGTTTCGTGGCCTTCAACGTCGTCGCCGCGGGCGTGATGGAATTGATCGGGATTCGCAAGCCCAGAGGCCGCGACCTGGCCACGGGGATCGTGCTGGGCGCCTCGTTGGGCCTGGCGGCCCTGTTCCTGTACGAGGACACCCTCTCCTCGAGCACCACCGGGGCCACTGTCAACGTGCTGTTCGGGTCCATCTTCACACTGCCACCCGGTATCACTCCCGTCATCGCTGGCCTCGGGGTGACTGCCGTCGGGCTGGTTGCCCTGCTGTATCGACCCCTGCTGCTCAGCTCCGTCAGCTACGACCTGGCCGCGGCGCGCCACGTCCCCGTCCGTCTGGTGGGCGCCGGCTACCTCCTGGCTCTGGCCCTGGCTGTGTCGTTGTCCGCGGTCACCATTGGCGCCATCCTGTCGACCGCTCTGCTGATCGGACCGGCCGCCATTGCCCTGCGGGTGGTGTCCCGCACCGGGGCCGCCGTGGCCACCGCGTCAGGGGTCGGGGTGGTGGCCTGCTGGGCCGGGACCCTGGTCGCCTACGACAGCACCGACTGGACGGGCGGGCGCGGCTGGCCGGTCAGCTTCTGCATTGTGGCCATCATTTTCATCCTCTATATGGCGGCCGCGGTCGTGGCCCGGCGCAACCCGCACCGGCCGCGGGCAAATCGTCGCGGCCCGAGCAATGGTGGCCGAGCCGGTCGAGGTGGCCTGATGTTCGCCAACTTCATGGTCAACGCCTGGGAGGCGGCCACCCTGGTGGCTATCGTGGCCGGCGTCGTCGGGTTCTTCACCGTGTTGCGCGGCGCCGCTTTCGCCGCTCACTCGCTTCCCAACGGCGCCTTCGCCGGTGCCGCGGGCGCGGTGCTGATCGGGGCCAGCACCATCGTCGGCCTGGGTATCTTCTCGCTCGCCGGAGCGGCCCTGATTGCCGGGCTGGGCCGCCGGGTTCGCAGTGACGTCGCCACCGCCCTCACCATCGTCTTGATGCTCGCCATGGGCGACCTGTTTCTCTCGCGTACCACCGAATACGCCCCGGAAATGTTCGCCCTGCTCTTCGGCGAGGTCCTGGGCGTCTCCTCCAGCGAGTTGTTGCCCACCGCACTCATCGCCGCTCTGTGCATCCTCGCCGTCGGGGTCCTGTACCGGCCGCTCCTGCTCTCCTCGGTCGCCCCCGACGTGGCCGAGGCCCGCGGCATCAACCCCCGATGGATGGACCTGGCTTTCCTCGTCGTGGTGGCGTTGGTCACCACCATGGCCGTCCCTGTCGTCGGGTCCCTGCTGATCTTCAGCCTCCTCATCGGGCCGCCCGCCGCGGCCCGATCCTTTACCAACCGCCCCCCGGTCGCGATCGGCCTGTCGGTGCTGTTCGCCCTGGCCACGGCGTGGGCGGCAATCGCCATCTCCTACCAAACGAATCTGCCCATCGGGTTCTTTGTCGGTAGCCTGAGCGCTCTGGCCTACACGGTCGGACGAGCATGGAGCGCCTGGCAGCACCGTCAGGTGGCAGGACCGGCGGCCCGCCTCACCTAGCGTGGGCCCATGCGCTTCGCTTTCAAAACCTCGCCGCAGGATACGACCTGGGCTGACATGCTGGCGGTCTGGAAGGTGGCCGACGACATCGACCTGTTTGAATCGGGATGGACTTTCGACCACTTCTACCCGATCTTCTCCGACAGCTCCGGCCCTTGCATGGAAGGATGGGTCACCCTGAGCGCCCTGGCCCAGGCGACGACTCGCCTGCGGATGGGAACTCTGGTGACGGGCATCCATTATCGGCACCCGGCCGTCCTCGCCAATATGGCAACCACCCTGGACATCGTCTCCGGGGGGCGTCTGGAGCTGGGGGTCGGAGCTGGCTGGAATGAGGAGGAGTCGGGGGCCTACGGGATCGAGTTAGGCACTCCCGGTCAGCGCAGCGACCGCTTCGAGGAGGCTTGCGAGGTGATCATCGGGCTCCTGAGCCAGGAGAGCACGACGTTCACCGGGCAGTACTACCAGCTCACCGACGCCCGTAGCGAGCCCAAGCCGGTGCAGAGTCCGCATCCGCCGATCTGCATCGGTGGAAGTGGTGAAAGGAGGACGCTGCGCACGGCAGCCCGTTTCGCCCAGCACTGGAACTTCGTGGGTGGCACGCCAGAAGAGTTTGCTCGCAAGCGCGACGTCCTGTATCAGCACTGCGAGGAGCTCGGCCGCGACCCGAAGGAGATCCTGCTCTCCAGTCACGTCATGTTCGCTGGCAACGCCAAGGCCACCGCTCAGCAGGTTGCCGCGCTGGCCGAGGTAGGCGTCGAGCTGGGCATCGTCATCCTCCGACCGCCCCACGATCCCGGAGTGCTCGAGCCACTGGCCGCCGCACTGGGTGAGATCTGAAAATCACCACAGACGACCTCTCCTCGCTGCCCCCATCGTCGGCGACACCGGGCTCTTTGCCCACCACCAGTCCCGACCTGGTCAGCCAGAGACGCCAACCGGCCCGTCCGGGCCAACCCGGCCTCGCCGACGAGCACCACCACCCGGCGTTGACCGGCCCGTGGGGGTGGTGATATCGCTCAGAACTCGTCTGGCGGAGCTGGCGAATCGGTGAGGATCGCGGTAGGTGCGGGCGACGAGCATCGCCCCTTCGAGACTGCCGATGATCATCTGCGCCACCTCTCGGCTGGATCCGTCGAGCTCGAGGGTCCCGTCATGTCGTCCCTGGTCGAGGACGCTCGCCAGCCAGTTCTCGTTGTCGTCAAAGAAGGCGATGACGGCCTGGCGCATGGGTTCGGGCAGGGTGTGGTAGTCGGCCGCGAGCATCCCGCACAGGCACATGCGGTTCTGGGCCAGCACCTGGGCGTAAAGATCGGCGTAGGCATCCAGCTTTTGGACGGCGTTCTCCTTGCCAGAATCAATAGTCTCGAGCGCCTCGCTGAACCGGGTGGTATAGCGGGCGATGAGCGCTTCGCCGAGCTCGGCCTTGCCCGCGAAGTGGTAGTGCAAGGCCGGCTTGGTGACGCCCAGCTCGGCGGCGACATCGGCGTAGGAGAAGGCGTTAAAGCCTCGGGTTTGGACGAGCCGCTCCGCCGCGTCGAGGATCGCCGAGGCTGTGTCGCCGTCGCTGTCCTTGCGGGCCGCCATGATTACCTCGTCGCTCGTTACGGTTTCGTGGATATGAGCCGATTGCTCGTAGGTGGTTGACATCTGACCTACTAGTAAGTCAGAATAGAAGAGAGTTGATGGTCGGGGCAAGTCATGCCCCATCCGGGGAGGGCGCAGCATGCAGGAGACCGAAAATCGTAGCTCCGACAATTCGGATGAGCTGAGAGAGTTCCCGCCCGGGCGGCCCGAGCCGATGGATGCGCTCAAGGTGGTGGAAGCATTTGGGGCGGCGTGGGCCGACCACGACCTCGACGCCGCTCTGGCCATGGTGGCTGACGACTGCATCTTTGATGCCACCGGCCCGGCCCCGGATGGCACTCGCTGCGTGGGCGTAGAGGCTATTCGGGCCATGTGGGCGCCGATTTTCGGCGACTCCGCGTCGCGATTCGATGAAGAGGAATCGTTCCAGGCCGGTGACCGGGTGGTACAACGGTGGCGGTATAGCTTTGGGGCCGGGCACGTTCGGGGCGTGGATGTGTTCCGGGTCCGTGACGGCAAGATCGCCGAGAAGCTTTCCTATGTCAAAGGATAACGGGCCGGCCCGCAACCCCGTCGATGCCCTCATCGCCGGGATCGAGGCGGGCGCCGTTCCGGCCGGCGTGTTCAGCGAGGATGCTTGGCTGGACGCTACCGTGCCCAACTGGCGGTTTATCACCCGGGGTGGTGCCGCCGTTCGCGCCGAGCTCTCCCGGTGGTATGCCGACCCGGGTGTCTTCGAGGAGCTCCGTCGGGGCCGCCTTGATGACGGGGAGCTGGTCGAGTTCACCCTTACCTGGGAAGAGGACGGGGTGAGCCATATGTGCCACCAAGCCCATATTCTTCGTCTCCGGAACGGGCAGGTCGCGTCCGACACCGCCTTCTGCGGAGGCCGCTGGCCGGCTCCGCTCATCGCGGAAATGGCTGCCGCCTCACCGACGCCAGACTGACTACCGGAGAATCACCGAGCCTGCCCCAGGCTCTCCTTACCGCGGTTAGGTGGAGACCCCCGGCCACTACTGAATCAACAACTGGATAGTTGTGAAGTTGTGAAGTTGTGGTAACGTGGCCGGTGATGCCCTCCGCGCCGTCGCCGTCCCCGTTGCCGTCACCTTTGCCGGATCTGCTCGTCGAGCTCATCGCCCAGAGATTCCGGATCCTGGGCGAGACCACCCGCATCAAGTTGATGGACGCCCTGCGGGACGGTCCTGCCACGGTGACCGAGCTGCAAGCCTCCACGGGAGGTTCCCAGCAAAACGTGTCGAAGCACCTGGGCATGCTGCTGGAGTCGGGCCTGGTGCGGCGGACCAAGGACGGCAACCGGGCCTACTACTCGATCGCCGACGAGAGCCTGTTCGAGCTGTGCGAGCGGGTGTGCTGGAGCCTGCGCCGCCAGGTGACCCAACTTGATGCTCTCCTGCCAGTCGAGCGAGAGGCCAGGCGATGAGCCAAACCCTCGCCGGTTCGGTTCCGCGGCGGATTTCAGACGACCAGATCCCTACTTTGAACCCCAGCCATCACGCCGCGACAAGGAGCGACCAATGCACCACCGGATAGGCCCGAACCTGGCTCTCGATTACCCGGACGCCGCAAGCCGGGGTGATGTTGTCGTCGATTCCCTGGCGGCGAAGCGATGAACCCGTTCGTGGTGGCCTGTCCTTCATGCGGCGTCCGCAATCGGGTTCCCCTCGCCGCTTCGGGAGTAGCGAGATGCGCCTCCTGTCACACCGATCTGCCCTGGCTGGTGGAAGCCACCGATACCAACTTCGACACCGTCACCGAGAGCCGCCTTCCGGTCCTGCTCGACCTGTGGGCGCCATGGTGCGGCCCCTGCCGAATGGTGGCGCCCGGGGTGCAGCGAGCTGCCCAGGAGTTCGCGGGCCGGCTGAAGGTAGTCAAGGTCAACGTGGACGAGGCGCCTGGCATCTCGGCGCGGCTGGGAGTGCAGGGAATTCCCACCCTGCTCCTGCTTCGTCAGGGTGAGATCGTGGCCCGGCAGGTCGGAGCCGTGCCCGAGACCCAGCTTCTGTCCTGGATCACCTCGTCCCTCAACCTGACTCCCGCCTGACCTGGCCGGGCGCGGCCCCGCCCGCCCTGCCCCCGCCCTTTCCTGTTGCAAAATGTGCCCATTCGGGCGGGAATTCTCCTTTCCTAATGCAAAATGTGCCCTGTTAGAGGGGGCGGTGCAACAGGGAAGTCGGTCTCCGCGTCCTGAACTCGGCGCCGAACACAGGCGGCCCGCCGGCTCAGGGCGCCAGCAACTCGGGCCGGTTTCGAACCGCCTCCAGGGCCAGACAGAGCTCCGCGATGGCACGCGGATCAGACAGCGATCTGCCGGTCAGGGTTTCGATCCGGCGCAACCGATGGCGCACCGTATTCGGATGGCAGAACAGCTTCGCTCCCGCCGCGGTCGCCGAGCCGTCGTTGTCGCGCCAGGCTTCCAGCGTCTCGAGGAGTATCCCCTGATCGTCAGGCCGCATTTCGAGCACCGGGCCGAGTATGGAGGCCGCCACCCGGGGCATGACTTCTGCCGCACAGGCCACTGTCACGGGCATCGGGGCGGCGTCGAAGACGGTGACTGCACCCGGACGCGACGCCGCCAGGGCGATACGGGCCAGACGCAGGGCGTTTGCGGTCTGATCGAGTGCGGCATACGACGGGCTCACTCCAACCCGCCCCACGCCAACGTCACCCAGCACTGCGACCAGGGCATCCAGCTTGGCCGGAGTCTTCAACGACGCAATCCCAACCTGCATCTCCGGTCGCAGCTGCCAGGCGGATGCGATCTCCCGTCGCGCCAGGCGCTCCTCCGCCCCTGGCAGCGCCTCCCGGGCGAGATCAAGGACCTCGGCTGCGACCACCACATAGGCCGGACTGGGCGGAAGCCGGAGCAGCTCGGCGACCTCCCAGAAACTGGAGCCGCTAGAGATGTTGCCGTCGAGTAAGGCTTCCACCATGGCAGTCCGCTCGCGCTCGTCGTGGCGCAGGTCGGCGGTCAGCGTTTCCCGGTAGGCCGTCGCCATGGCGTCGGTGTAGTCGTCGTGGCCGATCCACAACGCCGACGCCGCCGCCACCAGAGCGTCACTCGACGTGCGTCCCCGCTGTTGAGCCTCGGCCACCAGGGTTTCCCACACGAACCGGAATCCCACCCGGTAGGCGGCCATCACCTCCGGTAGCGGGGCCCGCTGGCGGGCCCGCCGGCGTCCGGTCTCGCGAGGCGGGCGCAGGTCGACGGCTGCGGCGTTGATGAGGGGCCAGAGGATCATCTCGAAGTTCCGGTCGCACGACGCCCGCAGATCGTCGAGAGTGACGACGCCGCTCCGGTAAAAGGGGATCTCCCCCCTGATTCGCTCGCTCATCCCCTCGACCACCTCCTGGCGGCGCTCGAAGAGGGATCGCCCGAGGGCAACGATCTCCGGATGACGCAGCGGCTGACTGGTGTCGGCGACCATCGCCCTGAGCGTAGGTTGTCGCCGCGGACAACGCCCGGCCGGGTCCCGGTGTGGTTCCCCACACTCCGGACGGCTGTATGGCGGGTAGCTCACGATCGTTGTTCCGGGTAACAACCGGGTCCCGGAAGACGTGTGGGCCGCGACGTGGACGATCCGTCCTCGACGGAGGATGATCTGGGTATGCCCAATCTCGCCCTCGCCCTCCGCGAGACCGCCGCCATGTATCCCGATCACCCGGCGGTTCGCCTTGACGACACCACCCTGTCCTACGCCGAACTCGACCGAGCATCAGCCCGGGTGGCCCGCCTCCTCGGGTGCAATGGATTCCAGCCCGGTGACCGGGTGGGGGTCATGCTGCCGAACGTTCCTCAGTTCGCGGTCGTCTATTACGGCGTGCTTCGGGCCGGCGGCGTGGTCGTGCCGATGAACCCCCTGCTCAAGCAGCGCGAGGTCGAGTACTACGTCCGGGACCCGGGAGCCGGCCACCTGTTTGCCTGGCACGAGATCCCGGGAGCCGCGATCGAGGCCGCCCGTGGGGCCGGGGCGGTTGTGGTCACGGTGGCGCCCGGGGCCTTCGAGCGCCAGATCGATGCCTTTGACCCCGAGCCTGAGGTTGCCAGCCGCACCGCGGACGACACCGCCATCATCCTTTATACGTCAGGTACGACCGGTGCGCCGAAGGGAGCGGAACTGACCCACGCCAATCTCAGCCGCAACGCCCAGGTGACGGCCACCACCCTGCTCTGCCTCGAGCCCACCGACGTCATCCTGGGCTGTCTCCCATTCTTTCACGCCTTCGGCCAAACCTGTTGTCTCAATGCCGCTGTCCAGGCCGGGTCGACCATCATCCTGCTGGCGCGTTTCGATCCGTCCCGGGCGCTCGACATCATTGCCGCTGACCGCGTCACCGTGTTTGAGGGTGTCCCCACCATGTACTCCGCGCTGCTGGAGCAGCAGGCCCGCCTCCCGCGCCACACGGCGTCGCTGCGGCTTGGCATCTCGGGTGGAGCCGCCCTGCCAGTCGAGACCCACCGCCGATTCGAGGCGGAGTTCAACTGCATGATCCTGGAGGGTTACGGGTTGTCCGAAACATCCCCGGTGGCGTCATTTAACCATCCGCAGAAGGAACGCAAGGTCGGGTCCATCGGCACCCCGATTGCCGGCGTCGAGTTCAGGCTTCTTGACGACGACGGGTACAGCTCGGCGCCCGGCGAACCCGGCGAAATTGTCATCCGGGGTCACAACGTGATGAAAGGCTACTGGCACAAGCCGGACGAGACGGCTGCGGCGTTCGCCGACGGCTGGTTCAAGACCGGCGACGTCGGCCGGGTGGACGACGACGGCTATTACTACATCGTCGACCGAAAGAAAGATCTGATCATCCGCGGCGGCTTCAACGTCTACCCCCGCGAGGTGGAGGAGGTCCTCTACGAGCATCCGGCTGTCCTCGAGGCCGCGGTCATCGGCTTGCCGCATGACTCGCTCGGAGAGGAGATCGGCGCCGCCATCGCGCTCCGGGAGGGCCAGTCGGCATCGCTCGAGGAGCTCCAGGCCTTCGTCAAGGAACGGCTGGCGGCGTACAAGTACCCCCGCAGGCTGTGGTTGGTCGACAGTCTGCCCAAGGGACCGACCGGAAAGATCATGCGCCGCCTGGTGGTGGCCCCGGACGAAACGAGCGCAACGTGACGCAGGCAATCGACGACGATCGGGCGGACGCAGCCGGAGCGCTGGATCTGGTGTTGACGGGGGCGGCCCTGAGCCAGTTCCGTCGTTTTCGGCCCGGGTGGGAGACCATCCGCCTGGCCCGACAACTCGGCCGGCGGCCCGACCGGCTCGCGGTGCGAGGCACCGACCTGCTGCGGCAGTACAGCCGGGTTGTGGTCGGCGCTTCGGAGCTGGCGCCGGCCAAAAGCGACCGGCGTTTCGCCGACGTGGCGTGGACCGACAACCCCCTGCTGCGCCGCCTGCTTCAGACCTACCTGGCCACCGCGCAAGCGGCTGAGACCGTCATCACCGATGCCCACCTTGACTACCGCGACGACCTTCGGGTCCGGTTCCTCGTGGACAACTTCATCGACGCCACCGCCCCGAGCAACAACCCGATTCTCAGCCCGGCGGCCTGGAAGGCCGCCATCGACAGCGGAGGATCCAGCCTGGTGCGAGGTGTGGTCAGCTTGGCCAGGGACATGGCGACGTCGCCCCGCGTTCCCGCCATGGTCGAGCCGTCGGCTTTTGCTGTGGGCCAGACCCTGGCGGTGACGCCCGGTGCGGTGGTCCAGCGGACGCCGATGTACGAGCTTCTCCAGTACACGCCTCAGACCGACCAGGTCCGGACCGCGCCTCTGCTGATCGTGCCGCCGGTCATCAACAAGTACTACGCCATCGACCTCGCACCTGGCCGCAGCCTGATTGAGTACCTCCTGTCACAGGGCCAGCAAGTGTTTGTCGTGTCCTGGCGCAACCCCGACGCCCGGCATCGGTCGTGGGGCATCGACTCCTACGGCCAGGCCGTCCTCGACGCCCTCGACGCGGTTCTACAGATCGCCGATGTGGAGCAGGCTCATCTGGCCGCCCTCTGCTCTGGCGGCATCATCGCCTCGATGACGGCTGCCTACCTGGCCGAGGTGGGCGGCCTCGACAAGGTGGCCAGTCTGGCCCTGGCCGTCACCGTGCTCGATCAGTCCCGGGCGGGAATCGCCGGCGCCCTGATCGATGAACGGATCGCCAAGCTGGCCGTCGCCGCCTCGGCTCGCCGCGGCTATCTCGACGGGCGGTCCCTCGCCGAGGTGTTCGCCTGGCTGCGACCCAACGATCTCATTTGGAACTACTGGGTTAACAATTACCTGCAAGGAAAGCGGCCTCCTGCCTTCGATGTCCTCTACTGGAACGCCGATACGACCAGGATGGCCGCCCGGCTCCACCGCGACTTCATTGAGCTGGCGATGAGCAACGCCCTCATCAAACCGGGCGCAGCCTCGATGCTCGGCCACCCGGTGGACCTGTCCCGGATCGACGTCGACTCCTACGTGATCGCCGGCGTTGCCGATCACCTTTGCCCGTGGCAGTCCTGCTATGCCACCACGCAGTTGCTCGGAGGCAAACCTCGTTTTGTGCTGTCCAACTCCGGCCACGTCGCCGCTTTGGTCAATCCACCGACCAATCCCAAGGCGACGTTCCAGACGTCCGATGACAACGTCCCGGACCCGGAGGAGTGGTTGCTGCGAGCCCGATCCGAGCGCGGCAGTTGGTGGCCCGATTATGCGTCCTGGTTGGGTGAACGTTCAGGAGCGGAAAAAGAAGCGCCCGCCGCGCTTGGCGCCCTGAGCTTTCCCCCTCTCGAAGCCGCGCCCGGCACCTATGTGTTCGACCGTTGAGTCCACCAGGGTCGTCAATGTTCTCGGCCAGGATCTGAGGATAAGGGTCCGACCCGGCGCGGGGGGTCGGCGGGGTGTACCGCTTTTGCTGTGCTGCGGGATCGGGGCGGGATTCGAAGTGCTCCAGCCGTTCGTCGACGCCCTGGACCCCCGGATTGAAGTGGTGCGCTTCGACGTGCCAGGCGTGGGCGGATCGCCCGCGGCTCCAGTGCCCTACGGGTTCCACGGCAACGCCCACCTCGCGGTTCGATTGTTGCGCCGGCTCGGCTACACCCGGGCTGACGTACTCGGGCTGTCGTGGGGTGGCGGACTGGCGCAGCAGATGGCCTTTCAGTCGCCGCGATTCATCCGGAAGCTCGTACTGGTGAGCACGGCCACCGGGTCGGTGATGGTGCCGGCCCGCCCGGGGGTCCTGGCGAAGATGGTCACGCCCCGCAGGTTCAACGACCCCCTCTACGCGGCGTCGGTTGTGGGTGACCTCTACGGCGGCAGCGCTCGACTGTACCCGGACCGGGTCCTGAGCCTCATGGGCGACACCATGCGGCCCGCGTCTCGACGCGGCTACGTCCATCAACTCCTGGCCGGTCTCGGCTGGGTAAGCCTGCCATGGCTCCCTTTGATCCGACAGCCGACCCTGATTCTCGCCGGCGACGACGACCCCATCGTCTCCGCGCTCAACGCCCGGATCATGGCGCGGCTTCTGCCGCACGCCGACCTTCATATGTACGGCGGCGGTCACGTCGCCCTGGTGACCGAGGCCGATCAGATGGCACCGCTGGTAGCTGCTTTCCTGCACAACCCTCAGCCCTAGGAGGTGTGGTCCTGTGTCCACCCCGGCTATGCCCTTCGAGCATCTCGGCGATGCCCTCGCCACCGACTATTTCTACGTCCGCGAGGACTTCAGCGATGAGCAGTGGCAGCACTTTCTCGCCACCCGACGATTCGTCGACACGGAGGTGCTGCCCGTCATCAACCGGTATTGGGAGGCGGCCGAACTGCCGTGGCCGTTGCTGCGACGTCTTCCGGAATTGGGGCTGGTTGGGGAGGACATCGCCGGCTACGGGTGTCCGGGCATGACGCCACTGGCCCGGGGCCTGGTCAACATGGAGCTGCACCGCGGGGACGGAAGTCTGGGTACCTTCCTCGGCGTCCAGTCCGGGCTGGCCATGAAGTCCATTGCCCTGCTGGGCTCGGACGACCAGAAACGCCGCTGGTTACCGCCCATGGCTCGCCTGGACGCCGTCGGTGCGTTCGCATTGACAGAGCCGGGGCATGGATCGGACTCGGTCTCGCTCGAGACCAGGGCGCGCCGGGTTGGGGGCGACTGGGTGCTCGACGGATCCAAGCGCTGGATCGGCAACGGGTCGATCGCCGATGTGGTGGTGGTGTGGGCCCGGTCGGAGCAGGATGGCGAGGTAAAGGGATTTCTGGTTGAGAAGGAGAATCCTGGCTTTATGGGCACCACGATGGAGGGGAAGGGAGCAGCCCGCGCCATCTGGCAGGCGGACCTCAGCCTGGAAGAGGCCCGCCTGCCAGATGAGTCCCGGATGCCCGGGGCGGAGCGATTCGCCGATGCCGGCCGGGTGCTGATTACCACCCGCACCACGTGCGCCTGGGCGGCCCTGGGCCATGCCGTCGCCGCCTACGACACAGCGCTGACCTACACCAAGCAGCGTCGGCAATTCGGTCGGCCGCTTTGCTCATTTCAGATCGTCCAGGACCGGCTGGTCAAGATGCTGGCGGAAGTCACGGGTATGCAGCTCTACTGCATGCAACTTGCTCGCCTGGAAGCGAACGGCCGACTGACCGACACCATCGCCGGACTGGCCAAGCTCAACAACACCCGCAAGGCCCGGCTGGTCATTGCTGAAGCCCGGGACCTGCTCGGCGGCAACGGAATCCTCCTCGAGAACCACATCATCCGGCATATGGGCGACATCGAGGTCATCCACACCTACGAGGGCACAGAAACCATGCAGAGCTTGATCGTCGGTCGCGATATCACCGGAGTCGGCGCCTTCGCCTGAGGAGGGTTTGTGCCGTCGGCCGGACCATGCGGGCGCTCCCTACGGGGGTTCAGGCCATCCGCCGCTCGGTGTCATCGGCCAACTGGAGCAGGGCCTGGCGACAATCGCCGTGGTAGGGCGAACCGGGCATGATCGCCAGGGTGGTGGGCTGCGGTTCGGCGTGCGCCCGAATGGGTCGGTGCGAGGCGCGGCGTGAAGCCCGTCGGTTCGGACATGTCCTCGGCCGCCTGGCACCGTCGGCGGCGGCGGACCGACCCGGGCTGGCCGGTCCCCTGACCCGACGACGCGGCAGTTCCGGCAGTCTGCCGCTGGTCCGGGCAGCCGGGTCTGCCCCATCGGGCAGGTCCGTTTCCGAATCTTGATTTTTTCGACCCATCTGGGTCATAGTCGGCGCATGGCACGCGCCTTCATCCTGGGTCACGGGATCAGAGTTCCCGGGGTCGAGAAGACCTTCGTTCCGGCGGGGAGATCCATCTCGTTTTATTCCAACGTGGACGAGAACACCCTCCGCGCCAACGGACTGGCAGCTCTCAACGCTGGAGACATTCCGCCGGTCGAGACGTTCGCCGGCGAATCCGAGGTCGACAACTACGGCCTGTCCCGGTTCGAAGACAGTGCCATCGCCCAACATATGGCGTCGGAATCCTCTCTCACCGACGGCAAGTCGTATTTCATAGGCATGGACACGCTCGCGAGTCCACTATTTCTCTGCACCAACCCGAAGGCCTGCGCCCGTACCAAACCCAGACACTCGATGTTCTGCAAGGGCTTGTTTGCCCTGGTTCCCGAAGAAGAACTGCTTTCCGTCACCTGCCGCGGTGTGCAGGGTCAGCAGAATCCTGGCACCGCCCGCCTGGGCGCCCCCCAGGTCGATGACACGGGCCACGACAGCAGCGAGGACTTCACGGCCGAAAGAAGAGCCGAGGCGCAAAGGCTCCTGACCCTGGGCCGGACCGACCCGGCCGCCGCGATCAAGCAGATCGAATCCCTGAGCGAGCCCACTCGACAGATGCTGTTCTCGATCCAGCAGCTCAAAGACTTCGTCGAGGACTACTACAAGAAGGGTGGGGCGGCCACTCCGGAGGCGGTGCTCGAAGCCCGCCGGGCCCTGGAGGCGCTGGGGGAAGCCTCCTTCGCCGACCACGTCGACAAGTACGACCTCAAGCAGAAAGAGATGGTCCTGGCCGACCCCGATCTCAAAGCGGCCTACCAGCGCAGCGACGAAAAGCGAATCCAGGACCGACTCAAGCAACGGGAACTCGATCGGGAACGGCTCGGACTCATCGAACGGCAGCGGACCATCCGGGAGGAGGCGCAGCACCAGATCGATACTCTGGAAAAGCAGGCGGCCGAAATCGGCATCGCCGTGTCATCACTGAGCAGCACCGAAGCCAATAGCAACTCCATCGCCGAGCTCACCGTGGCCTTCACCGCCCTCATGAGCACTATCGAAGTAATCCAGAATATCGCCCGGAATAAGAAGCTGGACACCGTTACGGCCCAAGCCGCCGCCGTCTACCAGGACGGGGCCGATACTGGCGTCTCCCTTTCCATCTACTCCGAGGGACCCGACACCGAAAACCTCTCCAAGCTCAAGGCCATCGTCGAGAAGATGATCCAGTCGACCGGTACCCTTTCCGCCGCCGTCACGAAGGATGTTCCTGAGATAGCGCCGTGAGCGCCGCCTCCACCAGGAGGCCACCTTCGCTTCGCCGCGCCATTTGAGGCGCAGGCCGGTCAGCCCGTTCGCCCCCGGGCCCGCCTGCCGGCTCGGCGCGGGCCCCTGACCCGGGCCCGCCCGGGCGGGCCACTTCCGTGGGTTGGGGTCCAGGCCCGCCCCCGAAGTCTCGCCACCCCGGCGGCGCCAGCCAGCCCTCGCGCCCGGCTCATCCTGGGCGGAGTTCGCGCTTCGGGCGCAGTTACTCGCAAAAACGCCGCGCCAGGATGCCCAGGGCGCGAAGTGCGCCCACTTTCGCGCCTGTGGGACCCGGACGCGCCGGGCCCATCCCGACGGGCCTGACGAACGCACGGCGTAAGCTCCTGCACGAACTCGGGTTCCGTACCGCCAGCGACGCGGCCGGCGGTGAGCACGCGGGACGATTGAGAAGCCAGAAGATTGAGAGGATCGAGAGGAGTGACCCACATGGACATGAGGCTCGAGGTGGTGGTCTTGCCCGTCTCTGACGTCGAACGGGCGAAGGACTTCTACCAGCGGTTGGGGTGGCGACTCGACGCAGACGTGTCCCCAGGGGATGATTCCCGCCTGATCCAGCTCACGCCTCCGGGTTCGGGGTGTTCCGTGCAGTTCGGCACCGGCGTTACGTCCGCCTCAGCAGGATCGCTCCAGGATCTTTTCCTGATCGTCTCCGACATCGAGGCGGCGCGTGGCGAGTTAATGGGCAGCGGTGTCGAAGTCAGCGAGGTATTTCACTGTGAAGCCGGGTTTGCGTGTCGGTTTGAAGTCGCGGGGGCACAGGGACGCGTTGCCGGCCCGGCCCCCGAACGGCGTAGTTATTCGTCATTCGCCAAGTTCAACGACCCCGACGGCAACGGCTGGGTCCTGCAGGAAGTCACCACACGGCTGCCTGGGCGATAGCCCGGGCGGCTGCCCAGAGCCGGTCTGTCTCAGGGTGAGAACGGCTCGGGGCCCACACCCGTGGCTCTCCCTGCGCCACCTGAGGTGGCGGCGGGGGCCTGACGGTCCTGACCCGTCGCCCCGCCCGGCCGTGGTCCCCGGTCACCTCGCTTAACGTTGCCAGCGAGTCAGGAGGTTCCCGATATGCACACCCACCAACCAGACCAGGCCGTGTTCCGGTCGGTCCTGCCCGAGGACATCGACTGGGAGCCGTTTCCGGCCTTCCCGCCCTCGGCGCGCCTGGCCATCGTGGTTGGCCATCCCGCCGAAGCGGCGCCCTATGTCATCAGGGTCAAGGTGCCCGGCGGCGTCAAGTTGATGCCGCACCGTCATCCGGAGGACCGTGTCTACACCGTCATTTCCGGCGTGTTCTACATTGGCCTGGGCGAGCAGTTCGACAGCGACACCCTCGAGGCGTATCCCCCGGGTGCGGTGATCGTCCTGCCTGGCGACACTCCTCATTTTCACTGGGCAAAGTCCGGCGAGTACGTCACCCAGGTGACGGCGATCGGGCCGCTTGGCCTCGACTACGTGCAGCCCGACGACGACCCCCGAAACCACTGAGCCCTTGCCCGGCCCGCCTCTCGCTGCGGAGGAACGCCAGGATGTTCCTGTCGGGGACCTCCTTATAGGCACCGTAATGGCCGTGGGGGTGCGCCGGGATAACCCTCAGCGGGCCCTGTGTGACCAGCTTGATGGGCTTCTCGGCGGCGGCGGCGATCGGCATCGCCACGTCGATCGCCCGCAAATCGCTACCATTCCACCCCAGGCGCGCTGGCCGGCTCGAGCGCCCTGGCGTCGACCCACGCCACCTGGATGTCGTCGAGGAGGTCTCCGTGACGGATGATGAGAAAAATCCCCCGCTCCGGGCCGGCAGCGACGCCCCCGTGGAACTGATGCGGGTACAGCCATTCGAGGCGGAAGTGATTGCTGCTCGTCTGCGGGCTGCGGGCATCCCGGCGACGGCCGGGTCCGACTCCGTGTACCCGTCCGTGAGTTTCGCTGATGGTGTACCGGTCTTTGTGTCGGCACGTAATGCCTCGCGAGCGTTGGCGCTTCTCGATGACGATGAACAGCCCGAGTAGCCAATCCGTGACAAGGCCGCCCGCCCGGGACCGAAGTGGCGGGCCCCTGGCGACTTTTGGCCCTTTCACCACCTTTGGAGTCCCAAAAGTCAACCTCCTCGCGGTCGGTGCGTTGGCAAGAATTGTCGAGGAGAAAGGATTTCCGGCCGGGGCGCGGAAAACGCGACGCGGCCCCTCAGGCAGGTCCCGTGTCCACGGCCGTCCATGTGCCGGGCGGGCGATCTTCGAACCGCCTCCCGGGTCGACCGGGCGAGCGCTTTGATCCGGTTGCCAGGACGCTCATCGTTCTCAGGTCGACGACTGCCCACCGTTCTTCCGCCCGGCACGAGTCTGAGGCGACCCTCACCGCGTCACCGGGGTCGTTACAGGCTTTGACCAACCGGATGGCGTCTTCGAGACTGGCCTGGGTTTCCCAACGGATAGCGCCGAAGCGAGCTCGGAGTTCGCCCATGCCCCCCACCCTGGCGCGGCCCGGTGAACAACCTGCCTCAACTGCGCGAATGACAAGTGACGGCCGACGGAATTTCCAGACGTCGGTTCACGGAGGGTCTGTAGAGGCCGGCGACCCTTCTCCGGCGCCCCCCTTCCAAGGCTCGGGTGTGACGGCCGGATCAGGCTGATGTCACCGTCGATGGGCGACCTGGTAGACGTTGCCGAACGGGTCGCGAAACATGGCCCGCCGATCGCCATACGGCGTCTCCATCGGTTCCTCCAGGACCTCGGCTCCAGCTTCCACGGCGCACCGAAACGTGGCGTCTGCGTCGTCAACGTAGACATAGAGGAAGGCCGGGAATGCCTCCCGCTCAAGCGCCGAGCCGACCAGGACGACGCAGTCCCCGATGTGCACATCTGTTGGCCGTCCTTCCTCAATATGGGCGGTGGCTTCGAATACCGTGGCCAAGAAGGCGACGGCCTGATCGACGTCGGACACGAACATCCGGGGCGTCACCGTTCGATATGGCGCGGGTGGGCTCATCGGTCCAATTCTGCCCCATGGCGACCTTTCGGGGCACGGTCCCGGCAGGAGTGGCCGTCGGCGCGCCGTGCGGAAGCCCCTTTCGGCAGCAGGCCCCTGGCCGGGGACCCATCAGCCAGGCGGGATCCACGGCAACAGGTAGGCGCGGTAGGTGCTCACCCCGGCGGGAAATCTGGCATTGAAGAGCAGCTTCCCTGACGGACTGAATTCGGACAGGTAAGGCAGCGCGCCCCAGCCGACGAAGAGATCGCCGGTAGCCGTGGTCTGGGCGTTCCCCATGACCTGGGCGATCTGGCCTTCCGGTTGGTTATCCGACTTCACCAGGGTGGCCACCCGGGTGGCGAGGTCGAGCCGGACCCCGGGGACTATGGCTCCTCCGTCGGTGACGTCGACTGCCTGACCGCGACGGCGTAATCGCCCAGTCCGTTGCGGAGCAGCTCAACCGCCTTCTCACCCTCGCGTCGAATCTCACGGGCCAGGCGCCGGATGTCCGGGGGGCCTTCGAGCAGGCGCCGGCGCACGTAGTCGATGAGCGCCCCGTGCAGACCGACGAGGGTGCTCGCCACCACCCACGGCCGCACGTCGTTCGGCGCCGCCGCGGTCTCGGTCCGGAGCAGTGCAGCCACAGACTCCGTGTAGCGGTTGAGAATCTGGCGCTCCCGGGTTTGCAGGGCCGGGCTCGCCGCGATCATGCGCGAGGCGGCGAGCAGAGCCTGCTGAGTGGCCTCGTCCTCGGCGGCCAGGAACCCGCGGGGCTGGGTCACGAACCGTCCGAAGGCCTCGAGCACCGACGTGCCGGGCGGGCGGGTCCGGATGGCGGCGAGCAGCTCCGTCTCGAACGCCTCCATCCCGTGGTATACGAGGTCCTCTTTGGTGGGGAAATAGTTGAACACTGTCGCCTGGGAGACCTCGGCTTCTCTGGCGATCTCCGCCACGCTCACCGCCTCAAAGCTGCGCTCAGCGAAAAGCCGCCGGGCCGTTTCGGCGATGAGTAGCCGGGTCCGCAGCTTTTTTCGCTCCCTCAGACCCACTTCCGCGTCCACCGCCTCAGGTTACCCGAAACCTCTTGACACATCAAATCTAGTGTGACTATAAATATTTAGTAGCACGATCATCACCTAACCAGGAGGATCCAGGGAGGACCGCATGAGCAGCATGCAGGCGGGCCCATCGGGGGACCGAGTTTTCCGGCGTCGTTCAACCAGCAAAGGAGCATTGACATGACCGGCTCAAGCGGCTCAACCGGCTCAGTCTCCACCTTCTTCGCCGAGTGGCCTGCGGCCGAGCGCGCCGGCGATACCACCCAGCTCGACCAGCTCCTCACCGATGACTTTGTCGGCATCGGGCCACTCGGGTTCGAGTTGCCCAAGCCAGCCTGGCTCGCCCGTCACGGCCAAGGGCTGCAGTACGAGGCCTTCGAGATCCAGGAGTTGCAGGTGCGCACTTACCGCGAGGTGGCGATCGTTATCGGTCGCCAGCTCCAGCAGGGGACCTTCGCCGGCAACCCCATTCCATCGGTGCTGCAAGCGACCCACGTACTTATCGCGGACCGCCAACGTTGGCGGCTCGGCGCCGTCCACATGAGCTTTGTCGCAGGAACCCCCGGCGCTCCGTCCATCCCCGGCGCTCCTTCATCGGGGGCGTGAGCGAGATGAAACGCCAACCGGTCGCACCCGGTGCCCATGCCCGACCCGCCCAGAAGGAGAAACCCGTGCCGCCAACGACCACAACAACCACCAACGCCGCCCGGCGGAGGGCCCAGGCTGCCCTATTCGGCGTGGTCAACGTCCCCATGCGTCTGCTCCTGGGACTTCCGGTTCCAACTCCGATCGGCAAGCGGCTCATGCTGGTCCACCACATCGGTCGCCGGACCGGCAAGCGGTACCGCCAGCCGGTGAGCTACGTCGAGCACGAAGGCACCCTCCTCACCCCTGGAGGTGGCCGCTGGACGCGCAACCTGCGTGACAGCGAGCCGGTGCACATCCGGCTCCAAGGTCGCGACCTGACCGTCCGGCCCGAGCTGGTCGCAGACCCTGACCAGATCGAGCACCTTCTGTCCATCATGGGTAGGGCAAATCCAACGCTCTACCGCTTCGTGCCGATTCCTCGTGCCGCCGATGGCCACTTCGACCGGTCAGCCCTGGCCGCGGCGATCGAGCACGGCTTCCGCGTGGTCCGCTGGCGCCTGGACCCGCGCCCGGACGCCCAGGGCCGGCCGTCAACCCGGACCGTTACGGTGGCAGGGGAGTCGCCTTCGACGGTCCCTCCGGCCCGACCGCCCGATGACCCGACCGCCCCATGACCCGACCGCCCGATGACTCGATGAAAGGGCCAGTCACCACGGGTGACCTGTCCGGCCGGGTGGCCCTGGTGACCGGAAGCTCCAGGGGCATCGGGGCCGCCATCGCCAGACACTTCGCAAGCCATGGCGCCGGTGTGGCGGTTCACGGCCGGGATGTGAAAGCCGTGGAGTCAGTGTGCCGTGAGATCGTCCATACGGGCGGGCGGGCCATCCCCACCACCTGCGACCTGACCCGTTTCGACCAGATCCGGCTGCTGCGCGATCACATCGAACAGGGCCTCGGGCCCGTCGACATCCTGGTGGCCAACGCCGGCGGCAATACCGTCCCACCGGGCCCGGTCGACGAGCTGTCCGAGGCAGACTGGCGGGAATGCGTCGATGTCAATCTCACCGCGACCTTTCTCACCGTCAAAGCGTTTCTGCCGGGGATGCGACAACGCGGTCGGGGCAGCATCATCACCATTTCCTCGGCCGCCGCCCGACGACCGACCGTCCAGTCGCCCGTTGCGTATGCGGCCGCGAAGGCCGGCATAGAAGTGCTCACCAGAGAACTCGCCCTCCAGGCCGGTCCGAGTGGAGTGCGGGCCAACTGCATCGCCCCCGAAACCATTCTCACCGAACGCAACCGGCAGCAAATCCCGGCCGACATCCAGGAACGGCTCCGGTCGACCCACCCGATCCGCCGTCTCGGCACCCCCCAGGATGTTGCCGACGCGGCCCTGTTCCTCGCCTCCGAACGTTCTGGCTGGATCAGCGGCGTTGTCCTCGACGTGGCGGGCGGCTCCGTGCTGGCCTGAGATCCACATCAGAGGCGCCCGGTGGGCCGGCCAGAAACTCGGCAACAGAAAGAGCCCCTCGCCGGCTCAAATGGCGCGGCGAGTTTCCGGCGTCGAGTGCACATGCTCGAGGTTCACCGTCGAAACGCTATCCGCGGCCTGGACCCGGATTCGCCTTGATGCCATGGACTCCGCTTGGCGGCATCTATACAGTGCTTCGCACCTTCATTCGAGGCCATCGTGTCAAGCACTAAAATCGACGGTCGGGATAACGATCAGCAATGGACGCAGTCTTCCACAAGGCCTCTTCCGTGGCTTCAGGATGAGCGTGAATCACAGGAACAAGATCCAGCTTGGCCATCACCTCAATATACTTCTGGACCCATGAGTCATCCATTGATACGCCTTGAAATCTGGCATGAAAGCTAATCCCCACCAAACCCAGATCCAGTTTGCACCTTCAAGCTCCCCGAGCGAGACACGTCGATAGAGAGGCTCCACGACTCCAACCGCAACAGGGAAGCGCTGGCGATTCGCGTCCCTATAAGTGGCAATACTATCATTGACATGCCGGGTGTCCGCTATCCCGTTTGGGCGCAGGTAAGTATGGCCAGGAATAACCACCGCTTGTTGGATTGGGCGTCGTCCATGGCGCGGATGCGGTCGTGAGCCTCATCGCCCAGGTTGTCCCCGGTCCCTCGAGGGATGCCGTTAGCCAAATCCGTAACGACATACTGGTGACAGTCGAGAACGTTGTACATGCGTAAGGCTAGCACACGGCCCTCCTGACGGAGCAGGACGGCCTGAGCGGTGCCCGGATCGGCGATCTCGTGGCGACTGTTTAGAAGGACATCGCCGGCCACCCTTTCCTCGAGAGTCCGACTGATAAAGCGTCTGGACGCGAACCTTGACTTCTTCGGCGACGGCCACCGTAGGGCGATCGAGAACGAGAACTGTTACCGCTCCATTCGACACCCAGTTCGACGTCGATTCGACGAGCCGCAGCACTTCATCCCGCCCTGAGGCGAGGATGGACGATCCGATCGTGCCAACCGCGCAGGAGCAACGGGGGCCGGCTTCTACGCCTTCCCACAGGCGCGAAACGCGGCCGGGTTTCGCCAGCAACAACTGATCGGGTCGTAGTCAGGAAGTAAGCCCGTAGAAGACGGCGGCATTGTCGTTGACCAGCTTCGTGGCGCTCTCTGCCGGCACGTCGTCACGCTCACAGATATAGCGCTGCGCCCCCCACACCGACGCCCGATCGGGATGTCCGTAATCGGACCCAACCAGCAGATTGTCGTCCCCGACATCCTCCATGATACGGGGCAGGTCCTCGGTGACCTCACAGGTGATGAACAACCCGTTCTCCTTGAGGTAGTTCCGGTTGTGGGCCCGCGCCGCCGCCAACTCGGATTTGCCTTCGTCGGGCCTCGTATCGCGGTGAACGTTGGCCCGTGCCGCCCAGAGCTGATGACCTGCCCAACCTGCGCCCGCTTCGATAAATCCCCAGCGCAGGTCAGGGAACTGCGCCGGCGTGTTGGCGAGCACCAGGTCGAAGAAGGCGCCGGCAACATGGTTCGACGTGATCTCGCTCTGGAGGGTGGTCAGAAGGCTCACGACCGGACGCCAGGGGCTGGATACGTGCATGCAAATCGGCAGCTCGAGATCCTGGGCCAACTCATAGACCGGATGAAAGTACGGATCGGACGGATGGCGGTCGTCGCACTCGTAGGGCCGCTTGTAGATGCCAACCGCTCCCGCTTCCTTGGCCCAACGTATCTCGTCAAGGGCATCGGGTATGGACCGCAGGGGCGGCACCGCGACCCAGCGCAAACGGCCGCCGCTATCCGATAGTCGGTCGGAGATCCAGCGGTTGTAGCTCTTGCAGATCGCGACATCCAACTCGGCCCGGCGCGTGAGCTCACTGATGAATATGGTCGGATAGATGACCTGGACATCTACGGCCAACTCGTCCATGTCCCTGATGCGAACCGAAATGTCGTGCAGCTCCCGGGACGCGACCGTGGTGCCGGTCCGGGCGTCGTCCCGGATCTGACGTCTGAAGACCTGGCCGTCGATAAACCAGACCCGGTTATAGCCCGCTTTCAGATAGGGCGGGGTCTGCCCTTCGACGAAGACCATCGTTGCTGGCTTGAGGTGTTCCATCGACTTGGGGAAGTAGTCCCAGGTCTCCTCGCACTCGTCCACGTGTGTATCGGCATCGATGTACATGGGATACCTCCGATCACGAGTCGCCAGAAGTCAGCGAAACCGAAGCTTAGCTCTGCCAACCATAATACAGTCTTCGCAAGGAGTCCAGCCCGTTGGCAGGCGACCCACTAGGCGGTGTTTGATCCCGGGATGACGGTTCCGCACGTGGGTGCACCATTCGCGGGCACGGGAACGAACTTGCTGCCTTGTAGCTGCACGAAGTAGCTGCACTGCTTCGGGTCGTAACTGCCAAAGTGATTAAACGCGACCGATGCCGGCAGGAGTCCCCCGCCGTCGTAATCGGTAACGGCCGACAGCCCGCTGGCAAAGGAACTCCGAGTGGGGTTGGCCCCGGCGACCGAGAGCCCTTTGATCATGAGGTCGGCGGACAGCCACCCATCGATCAAACCGAGATCCGGGATGCCTCCCTTGTAGCTGGGATCATACTTCTGCAAGGCGGTGATGAGGTCTTCGCTGGCAGCCTTGTGCTCCTCGAAGGGCACCCAGACACTTCGGAAGTAGTCGCCGTCGGCGGCCTGAACGGCGGTCGGCTGGTCCAGCAGGTGCTGGTCGTAGCCAGTGAAGTAGAGCTGGCTCTTGACCGGGAGGCTGCCCTGCTTGATAGCTGTGGTGAGGGCCAGGTCTGTGGATTCCGTGAACGATCCGACCACGGCGTCGAGGTGCAAGGGCTTCATGGCAAGCACTGAGGCGGTAAAATCAACGCCCCCAATCGGTACGGAAAAGTTCTGGTAACCAACAGATAGTCCCGCCGTTTTGTCCGAAGTTATCTCCTGCTTGATACTTGAAACTGAGCCGGGCGAAATACCGTAGGCGAACACGCCAACGTTGTGGGCGCCGACGGACTTGAGGAACTGCCCATCCACCGTCGTCGCCGGGGCGTGTGGGTCCTGTCCACCGGTGAACGCGAACATGTTGGTATAGGGCTGTTGACCCCAGACTGCGCCGCCAGTCGAACCCGGCCCGGTGGTCGGGACATTCTGATCGTGGAGGATCTTGGCGGCCGCAAAAAGGAATTGCCAGATGCCCAGCACGCCGAAGACCTGCTTGCCCTCGATCAGTTCCTCCGCAGCGGTCGGAACACCGCCGGCGGAGGAGGCGTCATCGCCCACCACCAGGTCCAGCTTGCGACCGTTGACGCCACCGTTGGCGTTCTGGACGTCGAATCGGGCCTGGGCACCCTGGGCCGTGTCACCAAACGTTGACGAAGACGCTCCAGTCACCGAGGTGATCAACCCGATCTTGACCGTGGTCGCAGTCACCCCCGGTGCGCTGGCTGTGTTCCCGGCCGCAGAGGCGGTTGTGCCCGAGGTCGCTCCAACGGCACTTGTCGAGCTGGAGTGTTGCGAGCTAGAGCCGCACCCTGCCACGACGATGGAAATGGCCGCCAGCGCGACCCAAGCCTTCCTAACGGCCATATCTGACTCCAACATCTGGAATAGAGCTCGATATTAACGGTGTAATCAGTGGTGTCGGTCGACTGCTGGTGGATTGTAGGTGTTCCAGAAGGTCAGTGTAAAGCCTTTCAAACTGTTGCCTGAGGAAGGCTGTGTTGCCGGGAACAACGTGACTGGTTTCAACAGGAGAAGAGCTTGCTGGCTTCTCGCGAGAAACGATGACCTCCTGGGTCTTGGCGCGGTGGCAGTCATGACCTCACCCCTCTCCTCGACCCAGCCTCTGATCCTGGAGCTCCCCGTCACGTTTCAGCCAGGAGCCGTTCGTAGAGCCGTCGGGTGGCCGGGCTGGGTGAGACACCGAGCTGGTCGCGGCAGGCAGTCGGCCAGCTGGCTGTAGACGCGGAGGGCTTCGGCCAGGTTGTCCTGGGCGGCCAGAGCCTCCATGAGGAAGCGGTAGCCGCTTTCTCTGAGGGGGGCGAGCCCGATCAGCTGGCGACCGGCCCGGACTGCTGCTGTCAGCTCGGTTCCCCCGATCCGGAGTCCCGCGGCCGCATAGCACTCGAGGGCCTGCAGGCGCAGCATGGTGAGCTGGTTGCGAATTTGGTCGATCCAGGGGGCGTCCTCGCCTGGGAGGAAGCCTCGTTCGGCGACGAAAAGGGCCGTCAGCGCGGGGCCCCAGGCTCGCGGCCACTCCTGTTGGGCGACGGCGGACTCGGCCCGGTGGATGGCGTCGGTGGCGGCTTCGAGGTCGACCCAGGCGTTGAGGCAAAGCCGCAGGGCGGAGCGACCATCGACGGCGTCAGGACCGAAGACCCGGCGCAGCTTGGAGAGCAACGGGTTCAGCCGGGAGTCAATGGCGACCGGGTCGGGTTCTCGCCACAACGCCTCTGCCAGTTCGTCGCGGGCGACCTGGCGATGACGGTTGACGACCAGATAAGTGAGAAGAAGTCGGCCCTGGCGCCCCGGCAGGCGGGACTCGAGGCGCTGTCCATCGCATTCGATCGTCAGCGGTCCGCATATCTGGATGCGTAGGAGCGGGGACGACGCCAGGGTCACGCCAACATTGTGGCAATACACTGCGTGTGGCCGCTGAGTGGAGGTTCGATGGCAAAGCTGATCCGATGCGAGTGCGGGTTCGTGGCCCGGGGCGACTCCGATGAGCAGGTGATGGGGCTGATCCGGGGGCATATGACGACCGACCATCCGGCCCTGGTCGACACCGTGACCAGGGAGGACCTGCTCAGCTGGATCCAAACCGACTAGCACCCGGTCCTCCGAGGCGACCCGGGCTGCCAGCCTTCCCGGTACCACGCTGACTTTCGCCTTGCCCTGAGGCGGGCCCGTCGGCGCCGGCTCGGAGCGGGCCGATCCCGGCCGAGGCGGCGGACCGGTGGCCAGGTCGCCGCCCTCCCGGGGCCCGATCAGCGGTTGCCTGGTCTGGCCGGGGGAGTATTGCCGCCAAGGTTTTGCCAACGTTGCGGCAACCCCTCGGTCGTACAACACCCGGAGTGTTGCAGACCAGGGAGGTCCGATGAGCAACGTGTCACAGAACAAAAGGGACGGACGGAACGCTACGGCAGGTGATGATGTTCTCGTCAGCTCGGATTGGCTGGCCGACCATCTCTACGACCCCGACGTTCGGGTGGTCGAGGTCGACGTCAGCCCCGCCGCCTACGGCGACTGGCACATCGACGGCGCCGTGCTCTGGGATATCTATCGCGACTTGAAAGACGACCAGTACCGCCTCGTCGACATCGCGGCGCTGGAAGCGGTCATGGCCCGGTCCGGAATCGAGGCGGACTCAACGGTGGTCTTTTACGGGTACGCATCGGCCCTGGGCTTTTGGTTGTTGAAACTGTACGACCATCCGGACGTCCGCGTCCTCGACTGTCACCGGAGCGCCTGGCGAGCGGACGGCCATCCGTGGAGCACGGCCGCTTCTCAGCCCCCCACAGGGGATTATCGGCTCAGAGGACAAAACCACCGAATCCGGGCAGATCGGAATGCGGTCCAGCGCGCCATCGATCATTCTGGCGCGTCCCTCCTCGACGTCCGCTCTGACGCTGAGTACAAAGGCGAGCGGTTCTGGCCGTCAGGCGCTCAGGAGCCGGGCGGTCGAGCCGGCCACCTGCCAGCCGCGGTTCATCGGCCCATCGATCGTCTCTACGACGAGCGGGGCTCGTATCGATCGCCGAGCGAATTGCAGAACCTGTTTTCCTCGCTCGACCTCACCGGCGATGGGGAGATGATCACCTACTGCACCATTGGCGGGCGCGCCGCCACGGCGTGGTTCGTTCTGACCTACCTGCTCGGACGCAGGGGCGTTCGGGTGTATGACGGGTCGTGGGCCGAGTGGGGCCGGATGCCGGGCGCCCCCGTTGAGGTGGGCTGAGCGGCGCCAAGCAGCCAGAAGGCGAGCGATCTGGCAGTTGTGATCTACCAATCTGGTCAAGAAAGGAAACTCACCATGAACGAGACCAAGACGATGGACCTGGAGTTGGCCGAAACGCGGTTCAACATCGTCCTCCAGGACCGGGGCTGAGAGGAGAAGCCACCATGCCATTCATTCAGATCATTGAAATAACTACAACCCGTCCAGACGCGATCGAGGCCCTCACCATCCGGTGGGTGACCGATACCGAAGGTCGTCGCAAAACGCGCCGTGCCACCTTGAGCGCGGACCGGGATCGCCCGAACACCTACCTTCAGATTGTCGACTTCGCCACTCGCGAGGAAGCGTTGGAGAACTCCAACCTGCCCGAGACCTCGAGGTTCGCCCAGGAACTGGCGGACCTCTGCGAGGTCCCTCCGGTCTTCCGCAATCTCGACTTGCGCTGCGACAACGACCTCGGCTGAATCCACCTCGACCGTTTCTTCTGAATCCTGACCTAACGGCCAGCGACTGCCAGTTCGTTCCGGACCACTGACAGTCCACCGGCCTGGTGTGACCGATGTCACGAATCTGCTTACCCCCGGACACCGTTCTAAATGGGCCAGAGGTCGGGGGCGTCTGCTCCTTGTACTTCGAACCGCTATTTACCGCGCCCGTGACGAAGCGCGTTCGAAAAAAGGGTCCGCTGAATGATGATTCCCAGTACACGTTTATTCGCCCGGGCTGTTGGTGACTGGCTATCTATTTCCGGACTCGGCGATGCGTCTTGGAGCCAAATTTCACCATGGTGATCTGCGACTCCTGCGGGACAGAGAATCCACCCGGCACGCGATTCTGCGTGAATCCACACTGTCAGGCTTATCTGGCCTGGACCCGGTTGGACTCCAGTCCGCCGCCCGGCCACCCGTTACCCGCCGCTCCATCCGACCCGGGCGGCCAGGCGGCCTCGGCTGCAGTCAAACCCGGGTCCCTTCGTCCCGGCGGCAACCGCTCTGGCCACCCCGATAGGGCGGGCGCGGAGACGCCGCCACACGGCGGCGCCGTCACGCTCACGGCGGCGCCCACCCTGCCGCCACGTCTGATCGAGCCCTCCGCCCCGAGACCCCCGGTCGAGGCGCCTCTGCCCCAAACGGCGCGACGGCCGCCGCGCTACGAGTTCATTCGGGAGACCAGCTCGCCGATTTCCGTCAAACCCGTCGACGAGCCTGCCTCGGAGCCGCCCCACGGGCAGGCCGCCACCAGCGGAAAGCACGGGCTGTGGTTCGGAGTCGACCAGCAGGTGCTCGCGGTGCAGCCCGGCCGCCAGGTCAGCGTGGAGGCCAGGGTGGCCAACAAGGGCACGGTGGTGGAGGGCGTTGATATACGGGTCCTTGGCGTTCCCGAAGACTGGGTGCGCGTCGTGCCGGCAAGGGTCAATCTCGATGTGGGCGGTCAGGCCACCCTCATCATCAGTTTTGCTCCGCCCCGGGCCATTACCACCCGCTCGGGTCCGGCTGAAGTTGAGGTCGCGGTGTGGTCCGTTTCCAGTCCGAAGGTTCGATGTGCGGAGCATCTGCGCCTGGATGTGGGCACGTACAACGAGCTGGAAGTCGAGGACGCCCCGCACGAACTGGCCGTGCGCCGAAAGGCGGAGTTCGAGCTGGGTCTTCGCAACAATGGCAACGACCAAATGAACGTCGAAGCCCACCCCAAACCCGGCTCCACCGCTCACGGGAGAGTGCTGCTGAAGTTCGAACCCCGGCGAATGGCCCTTCCCCCAGGCGGGTGCGTGCCGTTGACGATTCAGGCTCGGACGGCCAGGTACTTGCTGAAGGGTCCCCCGCTCACGCACGCCGTGCAGTTCGAGCTCCTCGGAGGGGGAGAGGCGAAGCCGGTTGAGGTCAGGATGACGCAACAGCCGCTCCTGCCCGGATGGGCTCCAAAAGTCCTGGCGCTCCTCGCTTTTCTCGTCGCCATAACTGCCGGCCTCGGGGGCTGGACCTGGTACAAGGACCGACCGAAGTCAGTTCCGTCCGTCATCAACCAGCCCGTTGACCTCGCCATCGCCAACCTGAGCAAAGCCGGATTCAAGGGTGTGCCGCTCAACATCGCGAACGCCACCGTCGCCCAGGGCCTGGTGTTCCGGCAGAATCCGTCTCCCGGCGCCCACCGCCATCCGGGGACCGTCATCGCCATCACCGTCTCGTCCGGGCCTCCGACCGTGACCGTCGGTGACCTCAGCCAGCTGTCCCAGCAGCAGGCCGTTGCCACCCTGAGCAATGAGGGCTTGAAAGCACGGATCCTCATGGTACCTAACGCCGGCGTGCCCGCGGGTCTGGTGACCGCGCAATCACCGGCTCAATCGGCGACGGTTCCCGTCGGATCGACGGTGAACGTCACTGTGTCCTCGGGGGCGAAAGCCCCTCTCCGCCAGCCCTGAACCCACCCGCCATTTGCCCAACCCGGAAGGACGAGAGATGACATCCAGCTATGTACCCGAAGCGCCCGCCGGCGGACTCGAGGCCAGGGCCTCGCGTGCGGCCTGGTTCGCCGACCAGTTCAGCACCATCCAGCGCAATATCGAGAGCTTCATCCGGGGCAAAGGTTCCGTGGTCGAGCTCGCCCTGGTGTGCCTGGCGGCAGAAGGGCACCTGCTCGTCGACGACATTCCCGGCGTCGGGAAGACATCGATGGCAAAGGCCATTGCCAGCTCCATCAGCGGGCAGATGTGCCGGCTGCAGTTCACTCCGGATCTGCTGCCCTCGGACGTCACAGGTACCCAGGTGTGGGACCAGGGCGCTCAGGAATTTCGATTCCATCCGGGCCCGGTCTTCGCCCACATCGTGGTCGGGGACGAAGTCAACCGCGCCTCGCCAAAGACCCAGTCAGCCATGCTCGAAGTCATGGAAGAGCGGCAGGTCACGGTGGACGGCACCCCCTATCTGGTGCCCTCGCCCGTTCCTGGTGGTCGCCACCCAGAATCCAGTCGAATTCGACGGCACCTATCACCTCCCTGAAGCCCAGATCGATCGTTTCATGATGCGGGTGTCCATGGGCTATCCGGATCACGCCTCTGAAGTGCAGGTCATCCGGGACCGCAACGCCGGGAGCCTGGTTGACCAGGTCAAGCCCGTGGTGGACACGGCCACCGTTCAATCGATGATCAGCATCGCCCGCGAGACCTACGTGGCGCCCAGCCTGGAGAGTTATGTCGTCACCATCTGCGCGGCGACCCGCCGCCTGCCCGAGTTGCGGCTGGGGGTGAGCCCCCGGGGCAGCCTGGCGGTCGTCGGCGCCGCCCAGGCCTTTGCCGCATCGAAGCGGCGGGAGTTCGTGACCGCGGATGACGTCAAGGCGGTAGCGCCTTACGTTCTCGGTCACCGTATGCTGCTCACGGCCGAGGCGGAGCTCAACGGGCACACCGCGGAGTCGTCTCCTCAAGCAGATCACGGCGTCGGTGCCGCTGCCCGAAGACCGGGGTTGACGTCTCGATGTTGACTCGTAACGGTTGGTGGTTTGTCGGGCTCGGCGTCGCCTGCCTGGTGGCAGGTGTGGCGCTCAGTTACCGCGAGCTGGTCATGGTCGGCCTGGCGTGGCTGGGTTGTGTGGTGGCGGCGGCGGTCTCGATGGTGGTGCGGCCTACTGTCGAGGTGAAACGGGAGGTCAGCCCCTGCCGGGTCAATGAGGGCGACAGGGCGTCCGGCATTGTCACCGTCACCAACGTCGGACGGCGGCGATCGGCTCCGGTCCAGGCTACCGAAACCCTCGGCAAGTCAACCATCAGGGTATCGCTTCCCTCTCTCGCGCCGGGGACCACGCACACGGCAACCTACCGGCTGCCGACAGAGCGGAGGGGGTGCTACACGGTCGGCCCGCTGCAAATCGGGCGAAGCGATCCCCTTCGCCTGATAAGTGTGTCTCAGGCCGACAGCGCGGAGGCGTCCTTGTGGGTCCTACCGCGCATCCACCGGGCCAGTCCCATCCCGACGGGACGCTCCCAGGAACTGGAAGGGCCGACCAGCAACTCGGCGCCGCGAGGCGGAATTGCCTTCCATAGCCTGCGCGAGTATGTCGCCGGCGACGATCCCGCGCCTGATCCACTGGAAATCGACGGCCCGGACGGGCACCCTTATGGTCCGCCACACCGTCATTACAAACGAGCCCCGGCTGCTGATCGTTCTGGATACGTCGAGCGAGTCGTACGACGAGGAGTCGTTCGAGGACGCCGTGCGGGTGGCGGCGTCGCTGGTCGCAGCCGGGGCCGAGAAGCGATACCCGACCGATTTCCGCACGACCGGCGGAGTGGCCGGCAGTGTCGACCCGTCCGGCGCCGGGTTGAGCGACGTGATGGACAAGCTGGCGGCGGTCCAGCCGGCCGACGCCGATCCGGGCCTCAAGGCCTTGACGGCGATGGCGCCTCCTCGCAATCGTGGCGTGTCGCTTGGCGTCGTAACAGGTCAACCGGCTGTCGATCAGGCTCGGACAGTGGGCCTGGTCCGGGGTCGCTTCGACATGGCCACCATCGTCCAGGTCGGGGAGCGTTTCGAGCGTCCGCCTCTCAGTGTGACCGGCGTGCTGTCAATCAACGCGACCACCAGCGCCGAATGGGCTCGCATATGGAAGGTCAGGATCGGATGACACCCCATCGAGCTGCCTCAACTGCAGTAGCCAAGCTGTGGCGGAATGCCGAGGTCATGGTGCTGGCGCTGGCCGCCACCCTGGCCGTGGTGCCATTCGGGCGGCTGTATGCCGACCACCACTATCTGGTCCTGGCCGGTGGCGCCGCGATTGTCGCCGCCGTCGTCTCGCTCCTGCTTTCGCCCCGGCTGCCATTGCCGGCGGCTATCGCGGCCGAGTTTGCGATCGCCGCTCTTTATCTAGCCGTAACGGTGTTTCATACCATGCGGCCGGCCTCGCTCTGGGACGGCATCACGCAGAGCTGGTCGACGCTGTTGACCGCATCTCTTCCCACCCTCAGCACCTCAACGTACGTCGCCCTTCCAGTGGCGCTCACCGCGGTCGGGACCTTTGTCGCAGCCGAGTTGGCGTTGCGCTCCGGGTGGAAGGTTGGTCCGGTACTGGCCCCGCTCGGCGTGCTGGTGGTCGCACTCCTCTTCACCGGCAGTCGACGTCTTCCATCTCCGATCCTGGTGACGTCGTTCATTTTGTTGACGTTGCTGACGGTGCTGGTTCGGGTGCGCAAACGGCCGGTATCCCGGGCGGGCGAAGTCGATCGGGTATCCGGAGAAGCCAGAATCGGCGCCGTCGTCGGGTTGCCCGCCCTGGCTGTCATGGCCCTGATCGGCACCGGTTTGGGCGCGGTTCTCCCGATTACGACAGCTGCCCGACGGGTGGACCTCCGGGAGCGTTATCACCCACCGGTCCAGATCGCCCAGGGCATATCCCCTCTGGCTTTGCTGCAGAGTCAGCTCAACAACCAGAGCACTGCGCCGCTCTTCACGGTCCGCTTCCGCAATGTGCCTCCCGGGGTCAAGATCGATCGGGTGCCTGTGGCCATCCTTGACACCTACGACGGCGCGGTGTGGGGTACGAATGCTTCTTTTGCGCTGGCTGGCAGCCAGCTGCCGCCCGGTCCTTCCGCGCAGCAACCCGGACCGCTGGTGCAGCAGGACTATCAGATCGGAACCTACGGTTTGTCCTTCCTTCCCGCCCTGGGCCGGTCGATTCGAATCACCGGCAACCACCTGGCCTTCGACCGGGTCAGCGGGATGCTCGCTACTTCTACGCCTCCGCCGCCCGGGTTCAGGTACAGCGTTGAATCCGAGGTGCCGGACCAGAGCCATGTCGCGTCCGCGCCCGTCAAGCCGGGCGACGACCCCAACTTCGCGACGTTAGCCCTGCCCCCACCCGAGGGGTGGCCCAAGGCCATAACTGACTTCGCCAATAAGTTCTCGGCCGGGACCCCCTTCGCCACGCTTGCAGTCGATCGCGAACGAGCTGCGGTCCAGTGACTTCGGCTACAACAAGCGAGCCCGTCCCGGTCACAGCCTGGGCGTGCTGAGTGCCTTTCTTACCGCGCCGGCCGGCTTGTCCCAGGTCACGAGCGCCCGGGTCGGATTCGCCGAGCAGTTTGCCGCTGCGTTTGCGGTTTTGGCTCGGGCGAAGGGCTTTCCGTCCGAGGTGGTCGTCGGCTACCGCGTCGACCCGGTCACGGCTGCCAGGGGCGTCCCGATCGCGGTGCTGCCCCGGGACATTCACGCCTGGGTCGAAGTGAATCTCAACGGCGTCGGCTGGGTCACCTTTGATCCGACCAATACCACCCCGCGCCCTTCGACCGTGCCGGCCGCGCCGCTTCCGCCCCCGCCGCCACCACCGGTCCCGGTGGTGACCGGCAGCAACGGACAGGGCAATCACAGCGCCGTGCTGCCATCAACTCACCATCACTCGAGCAGCCATTGGTGGGCCTTTGTGCTGATCGGCCTTGTCGTCGTCTCGCCGGCGGTGGTGGTGGGCCTCAAGGTTGTGCGCCGCCGCCATCGGGCCCGGCGTGGCCCGCCGGCGGCGCGGGTGGTAGGAGCCTGGCGGGAAGGACGCGAAAATCTCCGGTCACATGGTGCCCGGGTGTCCCGGGCCATGACCGTTGACGACGCGGCGCGCCGGGAAACCCGGGGTGCCATGGGCGACGACGCCGCCATGCGGGTGCATGCCTTCGAGCCCGCCCTGAACGCGACGCTGTACGCCCCGACTGAACCCGATGAAGCACTGGCCCTGGCCGCCTGGGAGGCGGAGGCGTCCTTGCGGGCCTTTCTGCGGGAAAACTCCACCACCCGTCAGCGGGTACTGGCGGCCGTCGACCCACGGCCGTTGATCCGGGCCGGCGAACGCGGCACCCGCGAACCGGCCGCTGGCATCGCCCCACCGAGTGGCCCGGCTCCGGACCGACCGGCCTCCAATCTCGCAGTTCCAACCCGATAGACAGCATTCGGCACGTCAGGTGATCGTCATGACCTTTATGAAATGGATCGCATCGCTCGCCAGCTGGCGCCGTCCGCGCTGGACGGAGCTGGGGTCCGGGATGCTGGCGGTGGGGTTGGTCGCGGCCGTGGTGGCGGGGACCCTCGGTAACAAGGGGCACCCGTCCTCACAGGTAACCCTGTCGACCGGGTCGGCCTGGTTTCCTTCGCCCGATGCGGGTTCGGTGGCGCTGATTGACGGAACCACCGTTACCCGGGTGGCCCAGGTGACGGTCTTCCCGCCCGACGATGATATCCAGGCGGTACAGGCCGGTTCGGGCGCCTACGTGGTTGATTCCACCCGCGGAGAAGCCGTGCCCGTGGACGGCTCATCGCTCACGGCCGGCCCGCCGGTAGTGTTGAGCGGGGCCGGTGACAGCCACCTGGCCCTGGCCTCCAGCGGTCAGATCACCTGGGCGTTGGAGCGCGAAGGCACGCTCGTGCAGCAGGTCGACCCGAAGACCCTTTTCCCCTTGGGGGCCCCGATTGCCTTCCCGGGCCATGCCGGCACCCCGGTGGTCGAGCGACGACGGCACGCTGTGGTTGGTCGACGGCGGCCTGATCCGCTCGCTTTCCGGCAGCAGGGTGCGGACCAGCGTGCAACTCCGCGACGTCACCGCCTCGCAAGTGGTCATGGCTTCCAGCCATCCGGTGGTCCTCGACGCAACGGCCCATCGCGCCGTCGAAATCGATCCCGGGTCGGGCCGCCCCACGCGAACCGGCTGCTTCGACTCCACCGATCCCGGGGCCCTCCTATCCGGTACGCAGTCGGGTACTCCCAAGACGTTCGCCGTCACGCCCCGGACCGGCACTCTTTTGATCTCCGACCTCGCCACCGGCGCCTGCAAGGACGTCATCCTTGGTGACCAGGCCGGCTTCAATCGCTACGGTCAGGGCGTCGAATCATCAGGCGACCTTTACGTCCCGGACTATCAGGCGGGGACGGTCATCGTGGTCAACACCCGAACCGGGGCGATACTGGGCCGGCCCCGAATCGAGCCGACCGGCGCCCACTTTCAGTTGCTCGCCTATCACGGTTTTGTCTGGTTTAGCGATACGCACGCCGATCTGGCCGGGGTGGTGACCTTGCAAGGCGCCGTGGGCGTGAGCACCTCCGGGGGCGACCGCAACGGCAAAAAGCTCGAGTTCGGGCGGGCTGCCAAGGCGCCTACCCCCGCTCCGGGGCCGGCCGATCACGCCCCGAGCGGAAACGGAACCCCACCCGCCGGTATATCGGATTCCCACAAGCCGGCGTCGTCTCAAACAGCAGGCGCACCAGCCACCAGTAACGCGGCGTCGTCCTCCTCCCCGGCGACTACCACGCCGACTACCGCGCCGACCAGTCCGTCGTCGCCATCGTCACTGCCATCGGGGTCGAAGCCGCCTTCTCCTCCGCCCCCACCCTCGCCGCCGACCACACCTCCTTCAACTCCCCCCACCACCACGGTCAAGCCGTCGCCATCGTTCAGCTTCTCGCCCGATCCGGGCGTTGCTGGACAGGCGGTCACGTTCACCGACACCACTCCAGGTCCCCATACGATTACGGGCTGGACGTTTAGCAGCGGCAACCCGGCGACGTCAACGGCTGCCAATCCCACCGTCACCTGGTCCACGGCCGGCACCTACACGGTATCCTTGACCGTCGTCCGAAGCGGCAGCGCGGCGTCCGTTGCCCGGCAAGTCCACATCGGAGCCCCCAACGATGTCGCCGTTCCCGACGTCACCGGCGATACCGTCGCCCAGGCCTCCCAGGCGCTGGCCACCAGCCACCTCAGTGTGGGCAGTACGTCCAACCAGGTCTTCTCCTTTGTCTCCAAGGGCGATGTGGCCAACACCACGCCCGCGGCCCACAGCTCGGTTCCCGCCGGATCGGCCGTCAACCTCAACATCTCCGAGGAGACCGGCAAGATCGGTACCTATGGGCCCGCCGCCACGGTCCTGGGTGCGCCCGCCCGACTCACCATCGACAGCGCAGGCAACCTCTTTGTCGCTGACTGTGCCAAGAACAAGGTGTTCAAGGAAAGCCTGTCGGGCGGCCTCCTCACCGTCACCACCGTGGCCGGTACCGGGGTGGCCGGCAACAGCGACGGGACGGGCTTCGCCACGGGCGCCACCCTCGACTGCCCGATCGCGACCGCCGTCGACCCAGCCAACAATCTCTACATCGCGGACCAGATCACCGGTGACCTCCGGGTGGTCAGCCTCAACGACGGCCACATCAGGACGCTGACCCCCCATTTCACCAATCCCTGGGACCTCAACTTCCACAACGGCACGCTGTATGTGGTCGGCCGTTTCGGTAACTGCAGCATCAATACCGTGGACACATCCGACGGGAATATCACCCCGGTCCTTGGTACGCCCGGGACGTGCTCAGACTCGAGCACGACCCTCAGCGACCCGTCGTCGCTGACGTTCGACAGCGCCGGTGACATGTACATCACCGAGCCCCACGCCAACATCGTCCGAGAGTTCCCTCACGGCGGCGGGCCGCTCGTCACCGTTGCAGGCACCGGAACCCGCGGGTTCGGTGGGGACGGCGGCCCGGCCACTTCGGCTGAGCTGGCCGACCCTGATCAGGTCGCGTTCGATGCGACCGGCGACTATTTCATCACTGACTGGGGCAACTTCGTGGTCAGGGAGGTGACGCCGGATGGGAAGATCCAGACCATCGCCGGAATCCCTGGCAGTTGCGGTTACTCCGGCGATGGGGGAGCCGCCAATGCCGCTCACATGTGCAATGGCGGCAACGGCGCCTATTCGGGCGGTATCGCCATTGACGGAGCTGGCAACCTGTACGTCTCCGACACCAACAACCATGCCATACGCGCGATCTACAATCCGGGCTAGACGTGATCTCCGGCTGACTGTGCACCTCCCGGGTGTCTCGTTGACTTAGCGTCGACCACGTCCCGAAACTCACCCGAGTGTGCGTTTCCTGTGGCAAAATGTGCCCTAACGGGGCCTGGAGTGCGTTTCGTACTGCAAAAAGTGCGCTGTTGAAGGGCGTGGTGCAACAGAGACGGGGTGCCCGGGGCGGGTACGGTGGCGGATGAAAGAGGCGGTCACCTCTGGCCCGCCGCCTAACACTCACCACTCTTTCCTTACAGAAGAGCCGGGCGGCCGCCGCCCGCCTTTCCCGTATCCCCGGACAGGCGCGGGCTGGCGGGTTGCCCCCATCGGGTTGACGGTTCACCGCGTGTCGGTAGCTGGTGAACCTTCGATTCCGCCGGCCGTGAACAAGCCGGATTTGGCCGACCCGGGGGAGTCCCCTACGTCGGGCAGTCTCGCCTGATCGGGCACACGCCGGCCAATCCCGTCAAGGAGACGATCGAGCTCCGGCCACCAGCGCCCCGCAGGGAGCGTCCCCAGCCGGGCGGCGATAGCAGCTTCTTCCTCGGTGACCACGACTCGGGAAGGGCACGCGTCGGCGAGCATCCCGAGGTACCAATGCCTGCGAGGCGGCAGCCACCCGTCCGGAGAGGAGACGGCGTAGTAGTCGGGAATCTCCAGAGAGCCTGCCCTCCAACGACCGACCGTGTCGCTTACCGCCACCTCGAGTTCGCCAACCAGGCCAGTCCCCTCGAAGTAACGACCCCAGGCCTCAGCCACCGTGACCAGGGGGTCGGCGTCGTGCACGAAATAGGTGGCCTGGCTGCGTCGGGCCAACCCCCAGGCGTAGGCCGCCCGGTCCAACGCCGGAGCGGATGCGTCGGGGTGGCAGAGGGCGACGTTGGCCATCTGACCCAACCGGGCCAGCGTCGGCTGGTTGGCGCCAACCAGGGCCACCACCGTCGTCGAGACCCGCTGCACAGCCCCCATCATGGTCCGGGAGTCACTCCAGGTGGACCGCGCCGGGCGATGCCGGTGGCGCTGGTACGACCCTCCACGGTGCCCTCCGGGTGTTCCCGGCGGTCAGGTGCTCGCCGCCCCTGGTCGCCTAGCCCATCGCCTGCTGGATCGTGTCCAGGGTGGGCATTTTCGGTGGCCTCCTCTATGGATAGATCTTGTCAAGCCGCGCCTGAGGATAAAACACCGGGGCCGGGCCGGGCCCGAGTCCAGCGCCCGGGGCGGCCCCCGTCGCAGCTGTCAGCGCGACCGGCCGGGTCTGCCCGGCCGCGGGTCACGGGCCCGACCCACCCGGGGGGTGGCAGGCCGCGACCCGTCCCGCACGCAAATTGAGACGCCGGCCGGGTTCAGAATTCATCGGCTTGGAGGCAGAAACTTCCAGCCGCGGTCCACCGATGCAAGCCACGACACCGGAACAGGACCACCGGCGCCCTGGTGTCCCGGTGAGTGCCGGGCCTCAGCGCCGTTGGTGGGGGCAGCCAGTGGACGCCAGCATCCCCCCGCCCGGGAAAGGTGCTTGGCGATGGTGAAGGCCGCGTGCGGTTGGCGTCCCGTTTGTGGTTTGTGCACTCCGTCAGAAGACAAAGGGGACCAGCATCTTGGTTGATCGCTTGTACTCCGGGTACGCGTCCGGGAACCTGGTGGCCATGAAACGCTCTTCAGAGAAGGCGCTGTAGATGAAGTATGCGCCTATGCCGACCACGACCACGAGCAAGTACGGACTAACCGCCAGTGCGGTTCCGATCAAGGCCAGGAGGATGCCGGTGTAGATAGGGTGGCGAACGCTGTGGTAGGGACCGGTTGTCACCAATTCGGGCTGCTCCTTCTGGGTCATCGGCATCCCCCAGTTTTGGCCCAGGTAGCGCCTGGCCCACACGGCCAGCCCCAAGCCAACTACGAACAGGGACAAGCCGATGCCTGCCAACCATGGATCGGCTGTCCTGGTGTGGCCTCTGAATGCCCCGGCCCGGAGCAGTACGATGACCACGAGGGCCAGTCCGACGCGAAGACCGATGAAGGGGGCTGATCGGGGACGACCGGATTTGACACCCACCGCGGCTGCGAGCCAGTAGATCCAAAACCCGGCCCACCCGACGGCGATGACGATGTCAACAATGTGCATGGCGGATACCTCCGCTCAGGTGGTGATTCCTCCATCAGTGTGGGCCGTCCCGGGCTGGTTGTCGTCAACCCGTGGGTGGATCACGGGTGGAGTCTCGGCGTTTGCTGTCAACCCGGGTCTCAATCCTCGACAGGCGATCAGCGGATCAGCTACATGAAGTTGCGGGTATGGAGGCCTGACAGGTCGCTGGCATGTTCGTCGCTGAAACCGAGTCGCACCAGGCGCCGGCGCCTGCCCTCGTACATGTCCCGCTGCAGATCCTGCACCCGCTGCCAGCCTGTGGCGATCGCCTGGGGGTCCCATGCCCCCGCGGCGAGCACCACCAGGGCGTCGTGGACCGATTCGCCGAGACCCGAGGTGTTGGCGAGGGCGTCGTGGCGGCGCTCGATCGCGGCGCGCAGCCGGTCGCGGCAGGTCGGATCGGCGGCCGCGTGCTCGGCCAGGTGGCTCATGGCAAATGCGACGTGGCGGGCCTCGTCCTGCAGCACCAGGCGGGCGATCCGCCCGGTCAACGGGTCGGGCGCATAGCGCTCGATGAAGGAGAGCAGCGACAGGAAGGTGCCCTCACCCAGGACCGACAGGAGAAACGAGGCGTTGGCCCAGTCGGTTTCTTGAAGGAGGGTCTGAAGGGACGCCCGCCCGCCGGCGGACGACACTCCGGGTTCGTGCCCGGTGAGCGAGGCCCGCCGGCTGAATACCTCAATGTGTCGCGCTTCATCCGCAAGCTGGGTGGCGAGGAATTGGGTGACCTCGCGGTAGTGGGGATGGATGCGGGCGAGGAACCGGGCCGGTACCTGGAGGGCAGCCTGCTCGTTTTCGACCAGATAAGTCATCACCTGAACGACCGCCTGCTCCACGTCGGGGGGAAGCTGAGCGGGCCCGGAGTCCAGCCAGTCGATCGCCGCTGCCGGGTCCCACTGTGAAGCGGCCGCCTGAGCGTAGAGGCGTGGAGCCGTCTCGCTCCAGACCTCCACCTTGGTATCGAGGTCCGCGACGTCGAGGTCTGGCCCGCCGGCCTCTACCAGGGCACCGCGTGCCGCCAGGCCCCACCGGGCCGGAGCCCGGTCCTCCACGGCCGCTGGCGTGCCCGCCCTAACCGCGCCAGCAGCCCGCCGCTCGGCGGTGTCGCCGCGCACCACCAGGCCGCCTTCGATCATGGTGTGGCCCCGCTGACGAGCCCAGGCGCCCAGATGAATCGGGAGATGAGGGTCGCTGCCGCGCACCTCGAGCGCCTGGCCCGGCTCGACCTGATCCAGGGCGCGTTGAATCAACAGGTGCGCGCCCCGGTCGATCCCGAGCGTCCCCAGATCAAGCTTCGCTGACCCCTCAGGGTGTGTAGCCGTCGGCAACCACTCGACCCGATCGGTCGTAGAAATTGACGTGGTCGACCGCGGCGTCAAGCTGGTTGTAACCCGACGTGCGACCCGGCAACCACCTGGTCAGGCCCTCCAGATCGAGCAGCGGTCGCACATCCGGGTCGGCATAATCCATCCCGAGCAGTAGCTCGATGAACCGGTCAAGCCGCGGATGGTCGTCGCCCACGACCGACATGTTGCAGTGGTCGAAGGGAGGGGTGCGGGCGATCACCCGCGTCGAGCCAGCGGTCAGGGTTCCCTCTTTGCTGAACAGGAGGTGATTGGCGTCGATCATGCAGGCGGCGTCGACCTTGCCGTCGGCCAGGGCTCGCGCCGCATCGCGCTCACCGCCGATGTGGTCACCGTGGAGGCCGACGCCGACTTCGAAGCGGCTGACTTTCACATCCGTATCGCGTAAGAGATAGAGCGGAAGCAGGGTCGCCTGCGGCGAGTCGACCGGCCCGGTCCCAACCAGCCGTCCGCCGAGGTCGCCGGCCGTGGTCGCGGCATCATCCGTTCGCACAACCACCACCGAAGTGAGGTCACGGTCGGTATCGCGCATCGCCAGCGCCCGGGCGGAAGGGTCGAGGCGCCGCGTGCGCAGCCACGCCAGCGGCGAGTTCCATGCCACGTCGATGTGCCCGGCGACGAGGTCCTCAACCTGCCGCTCGTAGTGGGAATAGAGCTGGTAGTCGAAGTCGAGGTCACGAGCGGCCAACCACTGGCGAAAGCCGTTCCAGATGCTGACGACCTTGGGGTCGTAGGCGACGGCACCGAGAAGGAGCGGACGCGCCCCGGAGCTCGTCACAGGAGGGGGAGGTCGTTGATGGCCCGGCCGATGAAGTCGAGCAATGCGTCGGTGGTCGGAGCCATGACCCGGCTGGCAAGCGAGTCCCGAAAGCGGCGCTCGACTCCCAGCTCCTTGCGAAAGGCGGCCCCGCCGGAAACCTTCATGGCCAGATCGGTGACGGATCTGGCCGCCTCGCTGGCGGCGACCTTGACTTCCAGGACCCGCAAGGTCTCGTCCGGGCGACCTTTCTCGATGGCCTCGATGGTATCGCCGAGCAGGGCGGTCGCCTGGTCGGTCGCCACGCGCATGCGGGCGTGGTCGACCCTTGGCAGGGGCTGGTCCGCCAGCGACTGGTTGAGATGTTCGAGGCGGGAGGATGTCAAATGGGCGCCCGTCTCGGCCGTGACCGCTTCCATGATCCCAACCGAGAAGGCGGCATTCAATACAAGGAACCAGGGCAGTACCTCGGCCAGCGCCAGATTGAGACCGGCGCCATCTCCGCCGAGCATCGCCCCCCGCTCTACGAGGAGCCCATCGCCGGTCATCGGCCGGGATGAGTTCCCTCGCAGGCCGAGTCCGTCGAAAGGTCCGCTGACGCGGAGGCCGTCGGCGCCAGCAGGCACATACCACAGGGTCATCGGCCCCTCGGCGGACAACGGCCCGCTCGACCACACGTAGCTATCAGCCTCGCCTGCAGACGTCACCCAGCTCTTGCGGGCGTCGAGACGTACCGACCCCGCAGCTTCGGTGGCGGTACCAATCGGCACCCAGAAGTGGCTCCGCGATCCCACCTCGGAGAACGCCAGCGTGGTGAGGTGGCGGCCCGCCGCGATGGCGCCTCGGACGTCGTCGTCGCCGTGATTCTCGATGACCATGGTGCCGGCGTAGTGCATCAGCACGACCATGGCGGTGGAGCCACAAGCCGAAGCGAGGGCCCGGATCACCTCGGCCGCGGCCCGGATGCCCTGTCCTCCGCCGCCGACCTCCCCGGCTGAGCACAGTCCCAGTATCCCGGCTTCGCCGAGGGCGTCCAGCGCCTGGCGGGGAAACGCACCCTCGGTATCCACCCGCACGGCGTTGGGAGCTACCACCTCCTCGACAATGCGGTTCAGATCTTCCAGGTAGTCGCTCACCGCGCTCCTCTGCCTCGTAGCCTGGGACGCAGATTAGCGCCGGACAAAGTGCTCAGTCCGGCCCCGGTTGGTCGCAGCCTGAGGGTGTGAGCCGGGGTCCTCCGGGCGACGACCGGCAGGGCGAGGAATAATTGACCGCCGATCGTGGCAGCCGTGGAGGATGGTATGGGCATCTATGGCGAACGAGTCCTGCCGAGGATCATCAACATCGCCTGTGGCACCAAGGTGGCCGGGCCACTGCGACGTCGCGTCTGCGCAGGCCTCGCCGGGGACGTCGTCGAGATCGGCTTCGGCTCGGGTCTCAACGTTCCCTTCTACCCGGCGGCGATCTCCCGGGTTGTCGCGGTCGAGCCTGCCGACCTGGCCTGGAATCTGGCTCAAAAGCGGCTGGCGACCACCGGTGTCCCTGTGCAGCGTTCCGGCCTGGACGGCCAGTCGTTGCCCTTTGCGGACCACAGCTACGACGCGGCCCTGTCCACCTGGACGCTGTGCACTATCCCCGATATCAGGGCTGCCCTGAGTGAGGTGCGCCGCGTTCTGAAGCCCGGAGGAACCCTGCATTTCCTGGAGCATGGGCTGGCCCCGGACGAGAGCGTACGCCGCTGGCAGCACCGTCTCGAGCCGGTGCAAAAACGGGTCTTCGGTGGATGTCATCTCACCCGCCCTATCGTCGAGCTTCTGACTGCGGCGGGCTTTACCATCACCGAACTGGACGTCTTCTACGAGAAGAGCGCGCCCAGGTTCGAGGCCGCCTACTCGCTCGGCACCGCCGTATCTCCGTAGCCGCCCGTATCTCGGTAGTCGCCGGTCCAGGGTGTAGCCGCATATCGTTCGGTCTCAGCCTGGAGCGTGACAGCACGTTCGCCGGCGTACTCGATGTCTTCAAGGTAGCCGTTGGCCCTGGCTTGGAGTCGTCCCTGAGATCGCCGGCCACGGCGAACAACGTCCAGGCGCACTCCGGCCGGGTGGCGCGACCACCCGGCCGGAGTGCGCCAGAGCGGCTGGCTTCCCGGGCTGTCGCGGTCGAGCCCAGCGAATCCTACGCTGTTTCGATGGAGATGATGCTGGTGGCGAAAAGTTGGCCGTCGGGCGCCCACTTCCGGATCGGACCGGTGTCTATCCGAGCGAGCCTTCGTGCCCGGCTCTGCACCGGGTAATCGAGATAGGGAGCTGTCATGACTAAGATAATCTTCGGCAATCATTCGTCGGTGCTGGTTCGGCGACAAGATCGAGACAGCATTCGTGGCTTCTATTGTGATGTCCTTGGCGGCGAGATCACTCAGCCGGACCCTGACCGCGACTTTGTTCGCCTGGGAGAGAGTTTCTATATCGTGTTTCTCTACGGGGATGTCACTGACGAGAGCGAGTTCCTGCGAAGCGCCAGGTCAGTCTGGTTGGAAATCAAGTCGGACAACGTGGCCGAAACTCGCCGGCAAATTCTCAATTCCGGTCTCGTCAGAAAACTCGAGATACCGGATCCCCACCTTTACTTCCAGGCCCCGGGAGGTCAATGTCTGCGCCTGGTCGGCATCGACGAGGACCTCTCCTTCTATGAGGGGACCGGACCGGGCCCCGACGTTGCGAAGGTAAGAGAGGCCATCGACAAGATCTGATCTGGTCCGGTTGCCGGGCTGAGAGCAACGGTTGGCCCGCCGCCTGGGTGTCCCATCGGTCCGCTGCGGACCCCATCCTGAGCGGGCCGCGACAACCTGGCCGGCGCCGACCGTTGCGCTCGTCACCGGTGTCGGCTCCGGAGGCAGTCACCCGGCCTCGCCCGACAGTCCAGGCCGGCTCGCAGCAGCCGCCCGGGTCGCCGACCCCGACGCCGACGGGGCGCTTCTCGGCCGATGAGGACAGGCCAGGCCACCCGGGCTAGACTGGGCTTCGATACGCCACCCGAGAGCACGACGTGGGAGGCCACCTATGAATGGAAGTGGAATGATCGCTGCGGACCTTGGCTTCGACCTGATCGATGCGGACAATCATTACTACGAGGCAGAGGATGCCTTTCTCCGCCATGGGGACGAGGACGTCAGGCGCTTTGTCCGCTGGATTCAGGAGGGCAAGAAGCGCAAGTTGGTCTTTGGCGACAGGATCGCGGACACGCCTGGTAACCCGACGTTCAACCCGATCGCGAAGGCTGGCGCTTTTCACCAGCGGCTCAAGGACCTGGAATCAGGGGAGGGGCGCAACACCGACTGGGAGTTCGCCAAGTCCCAGTATGGATCGCTGGAGCCACTGCCCGCGGCATACCGGGATCGCGATGTTCGCCTGGACGTGATGGACGAGCAGGGCGTCGAGCAGTGCTTCCTCTTCCCGACCCTCGGTGACTGCGTCGAAGGGCTCATGATGGACGAACCGGTCGTCGGCCACAAGGCGTATCACGCCTACAACCTGTGGCTGGAAGACGACTGGGGCTACGGCTACAAGAACCGACTGTGGTCGCCGCCTTACATCCCGATGCTCGATCCTGAGTTGGCCGCCGACGAGCTCGAGTTCGTCGTCAACCGGGGCGCCAAGATTGTGTCGGTGCGGCCCGGGCCGGGCGCCGGGCGTTCGCAGGCCGATCCGGCCTTCGATCGCTTCTGGTCCATCGCCAACGAGGCCAAGACCTTCGTCGCTTATCACGCCTATGGCGGCTGGACGGTCTACGACGGCGCCTTCAAGGACATCTACGGCACCGTGCCCTACAGCGACAAGTACTACTACGAACTGTTGATGCACACCTTTAACGCCACCCGCGGCATTCAGGAGACGGTTCTCTCCCTGGTGCTCGGCAATCTGTTCGGACGCTTCCCGGACGTAAGGGTCGGGTCGATCGAAATGGGTATGCAGTGGGTCCCCGCTACTCTGCACGCCCTCGACCACGCCGGCGGCATCATCGCCCGGGAGGTGCGGGCCTGGGGACAGCGGATGACCGACCTGCCTTCGGACGTGATGAAGGCCCACGTCTACGTATCCCCGTTCCCGGAGGAGGACGTGATTGGCCTTACCGAGATGATCGGCGTGGACCGAGTTCTGTTCGGGTCAGACTGGCCGCACCCCGAGGGCAATATCACCCCGCTCGACTACATCGAGTGCATCCAGAAGCTCGACTCTGCCGACGTCAAGAAGATCATGCGGGACAACGCTCTGGAGTTGATCAACCGCTGATCAACTGCTGATCCGCCCGGGTGAGAACGGCGGCAGGTCTGTCGGCGTCAGAGCGCGTGGATCTCGATGAAATGGTACGTTGTACAGCGGCGCTCGGCGAGACGGGCGAACCGGAGGAGTCGGGCGAGCCGGCGGCTACAGCAGGGTCTCCAGCCGCCGGGCTACCTCTCGATATTTGCCGACCGGGATCAGGTGGGCTCCGTCGAACGCCCCGGAGTCCCGGAGCTGGCAGACCAGGTCGCAGGCGAACTCAATGCCTGCCTGCCCATCGGCCTGGACGCGCTCAACCAGCCAGCCGGGTGGAGAAAGGTCAGGGACACTCGACGCCAGTTTGCTCGCCATGCCGACACTCGCCACCACCATGACGCCCGCGTACACCGGGCCGGGGAAGTCGACACGTGCTCGCCAATCGAGAAGCTGGTCGAGCGAGAACCCAACCTGCACGCACAGGAAGTCGGCGTCGCGTTTCCACGCCGGCAGCGGCGCGCCCAGCCTGGACGTGACCCCCAACGACACACCGGGCGCGAGCCGGTGTTGGTCCGCAAAGCGGCGGGCTTCCGCCAGCATGGCCCGCACCGTCAGATCGTCTGACCGCTGGCCCGACTCGGGCCGATCGCCGTACACGAACAAGAACTCGTTCACCCCGTAGGCCGCCGCGGTCAGCAGATCGCGGCGGAATCCCAGGGTATTGCGGTCCCGGGCGTTGAGGCAGGCGATCGCCCGGCCGCCCATGTTGATCACCTCGTGGGCCACCGCGATGCTCGATACCGTGGCTCGCCCGATGTGGTTGTCCGGAATCAGAAACGTTGACGTCACCGCGCTCAGCACGCCGATCTGGTGGCGAACCCGCCGCAGGTCCGGGCTGGTAGCCGGCTCGACCTCGCACATCACCTCAAATCGCGAGACGGTCATCGTGCGATTCTACCGGGGGGATCGGTTGGAGTCGGAACGGGAGCGGCACATCTAATAGCCAACGGTTGCGGGTGATTCAGCCCGCGTAGATCTGGTGTGATGAGTTGATGATCCAGGGTGACCCATTCGGGGCCACGGCGATGGTGACGGCGCCGCCCGTGACCGCGGCCCAGCCGCTTCCGCTCCTTTGATAGATCCCGTAGCCCCCGCCCACGGGGTTGGTGCCGATCACCCACACCGAGTTGTTAGCGCCGACGGCGATGTCGGTGGCCGCGCCCGCGATCAGCGCGAAGTCGGACGGAGGGGACGCAGAAGCGCCCTTGAGGATGAGGGAGCTGTATCCGTAGGGGTTGCTGCTGCTGAGTCTGATCGCCGTGTCGTAGCACACCCCGTTTGACGGGCAGGAGAGGAGCGGTCCGTAGAGCGCACCGCCCTCGTTGTATCCGGCGTCGTCACCGGACGGAAACGGCTCGACGCTCGACGAAGCCCACCCGTCCGTGGTGGCCACGACTCCGCTGCTATAGCCGAGTCCGCCTTGGAAAGCGGCGTAGCAAGTGGTCGCAGAGGTGCACGAGAGGCCGGCCGGCGATTTCTGCGACTGGAGCAGCGTCGGTCCGGTCCATGACGCTCCGGCGTTGGTGGTGGTATCGACGTAGGCCGATCCGCCCGACTCACCGTCGAAGTAGCAGGTGGCAGTCGTGCGGCAGGTCAGGCCGCCGGTGGAATCCATGACAAGAGAGCCCGGTGGCGCCGTCACCGCCTGCCACGTCTGGCCACCATTGTCGCTGCGAATGACGGCCGTGGAGTTCGAGATATGGCCAAAAGCGAAGAAGCAGGTGGTCGTGGTAGGACACTGCAGGTCCTGGAACCCGTCGCTTTCGAGAGGGACAAGCGAAGTGAAGTATGGCTGCCAGGTGGCTCCGCCATCGGTGGTCACCAGGAAGCCGTTATCCCCCGAGACCGCGTTGAACGCGCCGTACAGCAAACAGGTCGTGGTCGAGGGGCAAACCAGGCGCGCCTCACTATCGTTGAACAGGTACGTACTCGTGTCGGGAGGGACGGAGAGGGTCGTCCAGGTCTGGCCCAAATCGGTCGTCCTGTAGACAACGTCGGCAGATTCAGCATTGACGCCGGCCACGTAGCAGGTGGTGGTGGATGGACAGGCCTCGGAGTAGGCCTCGCTCGTTGAGAACGGGAGGGAGGTCCGGCTGGTCCACGTGGCGCCCCGTCGGTGGTGACGATGAAGAAGTCAATTTCAGGAGGACCATGCACGGCCCCTAGCGCCGCGCAGGTCGACGCCGAGGGGCACACCAACTCGGTCACCGGCTGGTTATCGACCGTTACGGGGTCAGGAAAGCCCCCCCAGGGCCTCCCACGTCAGGGCGCTGGGGCCTCCGGCAGCGGAGCCGCCCTGCTGGCCTCTCGCCGCCGACCGCGCCGGAGGTACTACCAACAGTCACCGCCCCCGCCACGACCGCCGCCATAACTACCCGTTGGGACCTCTGAAGTCAGGCTAAGGAACCAGAGACGCCAGCAAAGCCGCCGCGGTGAACAACAACGGCCGGCCGCACCCCACCTCTGCATCCTCGACGTGGGCGATAACCACGCGAGGTTCGAGTTGATCACGCCGGGCGGGCGGTGGGGCGATGGGCACGCTCAGGCTTCGGCTCCGGCACGCAGCGGGCAGCCGGTGATCGCGGTGAGATCGTGGAAGGAGGTGCCGGGAGCGAGGTCGACGACCTGCAGTCCAGTCGGTTGGACGTCGAGAATGGCACGGTCGGTAATAATGCGATCGACCACGTTGACTCCTGTCAGGGGCAGGGTACAACGTTCGACAATCTTGGGGCTACCATCCTTGGCTTGATGGTCGGTCAGCACGATAACCCGACGACTGCCGGCAACGAGGTCCATCGCGCCTCCCATACCTTTCACTACCGTCCCGGGCACCATCCAGTTGGCGAGATCGCCCCTCGCCGAGACCTGCAGGGCGCCGAGGATGGCGATGTCGATGTGGCCGCCGCGGATCATGGCGAATGATTGCGCTGAGTCGAAGAAACTGGCGCCCGGATTCGCCGTCACAGTCTGTTTGCCTGCGTTGATGAGGTCCGCATCCTCTTCTCCGGGGTATGGAAATGGACCCATGCCGAGGAGTCCGTTCTCGCTATGGAGTGTGACGCGCACCCCGGGCGGGATGTAGTTCGCCACCAGGGTAGGTATGCCGATACCGAGATTGACGTAGTCGCCATCGTTCAACTCGTGAGCGGCGATGGCGGCCATCTGGTCACGGGTCCAAGTCATGTCACCACCTGGGGGCGCTCAATCTCTTCGACGTTCCGTTCACGGAGAGTCAATTGCTCGATATCCTTTTTGCGTCGGCGAGCCCGGAGAATCCGGTCGATGTAGATGCCCGCAGTGACGACGAGGTCGGGCCTGAGCGGCGTCTCCGACAGGTGCTCGACTTCGGCGACGGTGATGCTCCCGGCGGTGGCGACAACCGGGTTGAAGTTGCGGGCCGTATAACGAAAGGCGAGATTACCATAGATATCACCCCGATAGGCATGTACGAGGGCCAAATCAGTGGTAATGGCGCGTTCGAGAACATAGGTGTGACCGTCGAACTCAGCGGTCGGCTTATCCGCTGCGACCTGGGTGCCGACCCCGGTTCGGGTGTAGAAGCCGGCGATCCCGGCACCGCCTGCACGAAGTCGCTCGGCCAGGGTGCCCTGAGGGGTGAACTCGACTTCGAGCTCACCGTCAAGGTATTGGCGGGCGAACAGCTTGTTTTCTCCCACATAGGAGGCGATGACTTTGCGGACTTGGCGGGTCTCCAGGAGCAACCCAAGCGCTTTGCCGTCCACACCCATATTGTTGGAGACGATCGTAAGGTCACGGACCCCGGATTCGCGGACGGCCTCGATCAGATCGACGGGGACCCCGCAAAGCCCAAAACCTCCAACCGCGATAGACATCCCGTCGTGGAGCAACCCGGACACCGCCTCGGCGGCTTTCGCCATCCGTCGCACCCCACCCCTGCGGCCCGGCTCCGCGGTGTCCATCCCTGTCGGCATACCGCCAAGTACAGTCGAAGGACTCTCCCCCTGTCAACCCGCTGTCTGCTTCCTCAGGGTGTCGCTCACCCACGACCATTAACTGGAATAACGGTCATCGACACAGATGGACACCGCCCTCAAGAGCCGCGGCGTCAACGCCGACCCTGATCCCCGACGGTCAGTCTGCTTCTCGGAGACAGCCGGAACGATATTGAAGCTCCTCGAGTTCCTCAGGACACAACGCACCCGGCAGCATCGTCCTGGAGACTTCCTTCCATGGTATGCACCCCGTTCCCGGACCTTTATCAGGAGGTAAGCGACGTGGCGAGGCTGCATATTTACCCCATGAGTATCGTTGATCAATCTCGCCGTATAACCAAAATAGAAAGATGGGGAGATTCGCTGATCTAAATCCGTGGGGAGCCTTCAACCGTCCTTCCATTTCTGACTCAAAAGCAGATTTCCTCGCCCCGCTACCTCGTGCCCGTACAACGCGCCGGCTAAATCACGGTGTCTCCAGGGCGCGTGGAGCCGAAAACAACCCGTGAGACCCAGACGCGGCCGGACAGTGGTCGATCGACATATCGGGCGCTTTCCCGGGTCAGGCCGCAATCTGCCTGGTAAGGAGGGTGCCCCCGGCAGGACTCGAACCTGCGACGCACGGTTTAGGAAACCGACGCTCTATCCTCTGAGCTACGGGGGCTTGGTATTCTGACCTGGTCTTTTATCAGATGGCTATCATAGCAGATCGACCTTGGACTAGCTTTGGACTAGTAAACGCGAGATCCGACGGAGGCGCGGCCATCAAAGGCACGATGACGGAGCGGTCGCCAGGGCGCAGACCGCGCTGGCCGAGTTCGTGGCCGAGTGTAGCAACGGCCGACTTCCGGTCGGAGGGTCGATCACGGTCTCTGACTATCTCGACCAATGGATTGACCACATCGCGGGTAACCGCTCACCGACGACTGTGCGCGGCTACCGCGAGAAGGCGAAGCGCATCAATAGAAAGCTGGGCCGGATCCGGCTCGCCAAGCTGACTCCTCTCACGTTGGACCGGACCTACCGCGAGTGGCTCGAGGAGGGCCTTAGCCCGACGACCGTCCATCATCTCCACGGCGTGATCTCCGCCGCGCTCAACCAGGCCGTCAAATGGGGAATCGTGTCCCAAGCGGCCACCGCCCGGACCAGCCCCCCTCCGCTCCGGGTAACTCCCAAGAAGATCCCCACTCCAGAAGTAATCCAGCAGCTCATTTCGGCAGCCGAGGACAGGGGCCAGCCCGTGCTCGCCGCAGCGATCGTGTTGGCTGCCACCACCGGGGTACGTCGCGGCGAGCTCCTCGGACTGCGGTGGAGCGACCTCGAGAACGACAAGGCCCGCGGGAGGGGAGTCAGGCGAGCAGGAATACCAGATTGATGATGCACGCTTCCTCTATCAAGACGTCATCTCCGGTTCGCTCAATCTCTGGCTTCGCGGATCAAACTCTGCACGGGCCCCTCCGGTCGCGTCTGCAAAACCCGCGCCAGTGACGACGAAGCTCGCACATCTTGTCGTAGTCGCGCCGTCCGCGACCGCGCCCTCGGTCAGAGGGCGATCTCGGCGAGGCGCGCGCTACATCGTCCGGGTCGTCGGTTCCTGGGTTGAAGATGAGTTCGTCGGCGCCGATGTCGGCGAACGATGAGATAGCCGCCTTTACGGTCGCCGCGGAGTCGCACACCGCCCCGGCAATCGTGTTTGCCATGTCGTTGCCCGCCACGTTGTAGTAGTCGTAGACGTTTCGCTTGCCCGTATCGGGCTCGCCGAGCGTGTAGTACGCGAGCGCTACCAGCCGTGGCGAGCCCGCGCGGCCGGCTCCCTGCCAGGCCTGGCTCGCCGCGTCGAAGGTCGGAGCGATCATCGGCGCGGGCAGAGAACCCCCGATATAGCCCTCACCCCGGCGTGCCATCCTGTCCAACGCGGCCGGCGCAAAGCCACCGAACAGCAGGGGGATCTGCCGCGTGCCCGCGGGCACGGCAGGATTCGGTCCGCTGCCGACGGGATCGCCCTGCCAGATGTTGTGGAAGGTCTCCAGATCGCGGTCGAACCGGGCGCCGCGGCCAGTCATGCCGTACCCCTCCACGACAAAGTCGTCGGGCCTGATGCCGGCGCCCAGGCCAAGGGTGAGGCGGCCGCCGGACAGCCCGTCGATACCGGCGAGCTCTTTGGCCAGCAGGGGTCCCGGCCAGGTGGTTGCCAGAAGCACTCCGCTCATCAACCCGATCCGGCTGGTCGTGGCAGCGGCGGCGGCCAGAGCGACGGTGTCTGCAAGTCCCGGGTAGGCGTACCGGCCGACGGTGCTCAACGTCGAGAAGCCAGCCTCCTCGGCTCGTCCCGCCCAGCCGGGGATTACGTCTGGGCGCACGTTCCGGACCTGATTGGGAAGTCCTATACCTATTTGCATCATATCAATCTCCTTTATCAGACATACAATCCATGATCGACGAAGAAGTCGTACTCTGTGGGGCCGGCGCGGCGGTGGAGGTGCTTGCCGCTGGCGACGGCATGACAAGGGCCGAAGTCGACGCGCAAGGTGGCGGCGATGTTGCCCCCGCTGCTGTACTCAAGGTCCTCCGCGGCCGAGGGTCACGATCTCAGAGCGTCGCTCGTCCCGTCGGTTACGGCTCTGCGCGTCCGGCATCGGGGCACGTAGCTCGAATGCAGCCGGCGCAAGAGGATTTTCCCAGAACTGCCGGTTCGGAGCGGCTTGAATCTCGTCTCTCCCACCTGTCCGGCGTTCGACGGCACTTGATCGGTAGAGGCTTCCGCGCATACTGGGCCACGCATTCGGAACTGAACCGTCGGCTCGCCTTGAGCGTCTGCGCACAGACAGGAGACGGCCATGCCGCATACCCTCAAACCGACCTCGGTTCCGCGACCGCGAGTAAACCGAAATTCGAAAGTGCGGACCACTGCTCTTCGTCCGGCCACTCCGGTTGGTCTGCTGTCGGACTTGGAGGCTCGGTTGCAACCGTTTCGATCGGCGCGACCTCGGCGGTCTATTTGGTCTAGGGCGGAGACCGTCACAGTGCACCGACCATGGTTTTGGGGTCGACGACGCGGTCAAAGTCGGCAGCGTTGATGTCGCCGCTGGCGAGGGCGGCCTCGCGGAGGGTGATGCCTTTGTCGTTGGCGGCGTGGGCGATGGCGCTGGCTTTGTCGTAGCCGATGACCGGGGAGAGAGCGGTGACGAGCATGAGGGACCGATGGACGTAGTTTCGGATCTGGTCGGTGTGCAGTTCGGTGCCTTCGATGCAGTACTGGCGAAGCTTCTCGCAGGCGTCGCCGAGGATTCGGGCTGAGTGCAGAACGTTGCTGATGATGATGGGGCGCATGGCGTTGAGCTCGAAGTTGCCTTGGCTGCCGGCGAAAGCCACGCAGTTGTCCTCGGCGAGGACCTGGATGCAGACCATGACCATGGCTTCGCACTGAGTTGGGTTGACCTTGCCGGGCATGATCGACGAGCCGGGCTCGTTGGCTGGGACGACGAGTTCGCTGATCCCGCAGCGCGGCCCCGAGGCCAGCCAGCGGATGTCGTTGGCGATCTTCATCAGCGGGACCGCGATCGCTCGCAGGCCAGCGCTGGCGGCGACCATGGCGTCGAGGCCGCCTTGGGCGGCGAACTTGTTGGCGGCGGTGGTGAATGGCCGGCCGGTGAGCTCGGCGATTCGGGCCGCGGTGTCGGCCGCGAAGCCGGGGGGGGCGTTGAGTCCGGTGCCAACGGCGGTGCCGCCCATGGCCAGCTCGTACAGGCCGGGCAGGGTGGACCGGAGCCGGTCCAGGGCCTGGTCGAGCTGTGTCGCGTAACCGGACCACTCCTGGCCAACCGTGAGCGGTACGGCGTCTTCGAGATGAGTGCGGCCGATCTTGATGATGTCGTGCCACTGGCGTGCCTTGTCGGCGAGCGCCGCCTGCAGGGCCTGGACGTTCGGTACGAGCCGGCCAGTGAACTCGATGACCGTGGCGATGTGCATGGCGGTGGGGAACGTATCGTTGCTGGACTGGCCCATGTTGACGTGGTCGTTGGGGTGCACCGGGGTCTTGGATCCAAGCGTCCCGCCGACCAGCTGGATGGCCCGGTTGCTGATCACTTCGTTGACGTTCATGTTGGACTGGGTGCCTGACCCGGTTTGCCAGACATACAGCGGGAAGCTGTCGTCGAGGGCACCGGCGGCGACTTCGTCGGCGACGTGGGCGATGAGGTCGGCTTTCCATTTCGGTAGCCGACCGGTCTGGCCGTTGACGATGGCGGCCGCCTTTTTGACGTAACCGTAGGCGTGGTATACCTCGTGGGGCATCTTGTCGTTTCCGATCGAGAAGTGCACCAGGGAGCGTTGGGTTTGTGCACCCCAATAACGGTCGGCGGGTACATCGATCCCACCCATCGAGTCGGTCTCGTGGCGGGTCCCCCTCGCGTCCAAGCCGATCGGCAGGTCCAGAACTTCCGGCGCCTCGTCGGGCTCGACGCTCGGCTGGTCCTGAGTCGTGGCGTGGCCGTTGTCGGCCGCCATCAGCCATCACCGCCGTCGGCTGCGGCGGGGAGGTCGGGGTAGACCGGCTGCCACATGGCGTCCTCGACGGCTTGGACGAGGTTGTCGTGTTTGATGGTGGCGACTCCGTCGTCCGCGGCTGCCTTGGCCACCGCCACCGCCACCATGGCGGAGGACGCCCGCAGGTTGTCCACCGGCGGCAGCAGCGACGCGCCGCGGGCGGCAACGCTCACCTGACTGGCGACCGCCTCCGCAGCGGCCAGCAGCATCCCGTCAGTGACGTGGGTAGCACCCGACACGATCGTGCCGAGGCCGAGGCCAGGGTAGAGCAGGGCGTTGTTGGCCTGACCGATGGTGTAGGTCACCCCCTTGTAGTCCACCGGCGGGACCGGGATGCCCGTGGCGATCAACGCCTTGCCCTTCGACCACGGCACCGCCTGGTCCGGCATCACCTCGATCTGAGAGGTGGGGTTCGACAGCGGGAGCAGAATCGGGCGTTCCACCCCCGCTGACAGGGCCTCCACCACTTGTTGGGTGAACGCCCCAGGGTTGGTGGAGGTGCCGATCAGGATCGTCGGCTTCACGTGCTGCACTGTGGTGAGCAGGTCGATCGGCGTCCCCGGCTTCGTTCCCCAGTCGGTGACTTCCGCTGCGGGGCGGGCGTAGGGCTGCTGGTAGTCCGGCAGGTCGGTCATGTCGTCGGTGACCAGCCCGTTGATGTCGACCAGCCAGACCTGCCTGGCCGCCTGATCGGGGCTGACCCCGTCGCGGACCATGGCGGCGTGAACCTGATCGGCCATCCCGGTCCCAGCCGTCCCCGCGCCGTAGACCAGCAGACGCTGCTCCGCGAACCTCTGGCCGGTGACCTTGAGCCCGGAGAAGACCGAGGCCATGACGATGGCGCCCGTGCCTTGCATGTCGTCGTTGAAGATCCGGTACTTCTTGGAGTTTTCGACCAGGATCCGCCGGGCGTTGGACGGCCCGAAGTCCTCAAAGTGCAACAGGGCGTTGGGGAACAGCTCGGAGGCGGTGCTCAGGTACAGGGCGATGAACTCGTCGTAGGTCTTGCGGTCCACCCGAGCGTGGCGGTTGCCCAGGTAGGCAGGGTCGTTGAGTAGCCCCTCGTTGTCGGTGCCGACATCCAGGTTCACCGCAACGACCCGCTCGGGGTGGATCCCCGCCGCCGCGGTGTACACCGCGGCTTGCCCACCGAGATGGCGATCCCATTGGCCCCCCAGTCGCCGATCCCCAGGATCTCCTGGGCGTCCGAGACCACGATTAGGTCGACATCATCGGGACCGAGACCCGGCCGGGCCAGCGACGTCTTCACATCCTGGGGTCGGTCGACCGACAGGTAGACCGAGTTGGACGACTGGCGGTAGTCCCGACTCCACCTTTTGATGGCCTCCCCGACGGTCGGGTCGTACACGATCGGCAGCAACTCGGCCAAATGGTCGCCCAGTACCTTGAAGAACAGCACCACGTTGCGGTCGTGTAACGCGTCCAGGTAGATGTACTTGGCCAGGTCCGAGAACTCCTCGCCCAGCTGGGCGTAGGACCGCGCCGCCTGCTCATCCAAGGTCTCCACTGCCGACGGTAACTGGCCGGTCAAACCCAGCCGGTCGCGCTCCTCGATGGTGAACGCGGTTCCCCGGTTGGTCAACGGATTCGAAAGGATCTCCGGCTCGAAGCTCTTCATGATTACGGTCCTGCCTTTCCGTGGGCGGATACCTCAGGATCCATCCCGGCGCTCGCCTTCGCACCGTGCGACCCCCCCGGCTGGCCACCTGACTTTTGAGCGACGCCTCGTGGGTGGGGTGTTAGGCGCGGACTGCCTGGGTGGGCGCTCTCAGGGTGGCCGGGAGCCCGGTGCGACCCTTGACGCCGAGCTTGTCGAACACGTGGGTGAGATGTCCCTCGACGGTTCGACCGGTGACGAACAGGGGTTGGGTGATCTCGCGGTTGGTGAGCCAGTCGGCGGCCTGTTCGGCAATGCGGAGCTCGTCGACGAGGCCGAGCGCCTCTATGTCAGCGACTTCTTTCCCAATCTTCGACCCGTGGCGGCGCTGAAGGCCCGCCTGTGGATCGCCAACTCGCAGCTGCGCGACGCCACCGCCTGGGCTCACCAGGCCGGCCTATCCGCAGATGACGAACCCAGCCACTTGGGCGAGTACGAGTACATCACGCTGGCACGACTGCTATTGGCCCGGGCGAAGGCAGACCGCACCGGAGCTTCGATTCGCGGACGCGCTCGTTCTGCTCGGGTGCCTCCTACAGGACGCTCTCGCGGGAGCCAGGGCCGGCAGCGCGATCGAGATACTGGCGCTCGAGGCGCTCGCTCTCTACGCCTCCGGCAATACCACTGCCGCGCTCGTCAGCCTGGAACGCGCCCTGCCTGGAGCCGAACCCGAGGGTTATGGGCGACTCCTCATCGACGAGGGACAGCGGTGCCAAACCCACCCAGCAGTGGGGTGACCATTCAAAGACAGTGAAATATGCTCAGAATACCTCTGGTCATCATGCCTCCTGCGGAGTTAGGCAGAACTAGGTAAATAGAGCACGCTTCGACGGAGAGACGTCCAGTCGCAGCCGGACAGATGTGGCGGGTATCATCTCCTCCGCCGCGATGGTTCGTCAGCCCCCCGTCCGAGGGTGAAGGACAAGCCAGATCCGAGAAGCTGGGCGTGCAAGGACAAGATCCCCTGCAGGTATGTCCGCACAGCCGCCAGGATCCCGAGCACCGTTTCCTGCTGGCAAGCGTTGCGCCGCGAGGGCAGCTGCCGGGCTCGGTGCATGTTCATTTCCGCCCTGCTCCCCTTTCTAGCCTTGCGCTTCCTCAGGTCGATGACCGTTGTCGATGGTGGTCAGCACTTCCTCGGTCGTGGCGAGCTCTGCGATCCGCGGGAAGATCACCTCAAGGCTGTTGCGGTGAGCGCGCTCGGACGTGTCGGTAACGGCGTCGGTCACGATGGTCAGTTCGTAGCCGCGTTCGTTCGCGGCCCGCGCCGCGGATTCGACGCCGATGCTGGTGGAGATTCCGGCGAGGACGATCCCGGTGATCTTTCGCCGCCGGAGCTCGAGGTCGAGCTCGGTGCCGTAGAAGGCATTCCAGCCTCGCTTGGTGACCCGGATGTCGCCGTCGGCCGAGGTTGAGCTCGCCACGGAGCTCGCCCCAGTCGGGTGGCGAGAGGGGCTTAACCCCGTTTGCGGCCGTCCGGGTTGTGATCACGTCGCCGCCGTCCGCGGAAAATGCCACCTGAGTCGCTACAACCAGCTTCTTGTGCGCTCGGAACGCGTCAGCGAGTCGTGCGCCGCGAGCGACGATCTGGTCCGATGGATCCACGGTTGGCAGGGCCGTAATACCGTCTTGCAGGTCAATCAGGATGAGTGCAGTCTGAGGGTCAAGAGTGGTGGGCATTGGTGGGCTCCTTGCGGACTTGGAATAGGCCAATACGGATGCCATGCGAGCCACGTCGACTGTTTTCGGCGATGTCGGAAGGCCCGCCCGCCGTGTCAGCGGGCGAAGCGTTCGCCTCCGAAGTCCGTCAGTCGAGTGGCGAGTGGACCATCGGAGTCAGCAGGGCCGTCAGCTGAGCGAGGTTGTCCAGAGTCTCGATGTTCAGAACGGCCTTTTCGATGGCGGCTTGCCGCTCGGCAGAGATGGCCCGGTGGGTCAACTTTGCGTACTTGTCGCGGATTTCGGAGTTGGTGAGGTTCCGGTCACCGGTGCCGCGCGGGTGGACGACCTTGGCGGTGTGCGTGCTCCCGTCGTTGAGAGTCACGCGCACCCGGGTTGTCAGCCGCTCGTCCATGGGCAGGTTGTCGTAAGCCCGTTCGTGGCGAGTGACCGTGCGGTCGATCAACGCCCAGACGTCATCGCGGTTGATCCTCTCCCGTGAGAACTGCTCGACGAGCACGTCCCCGTCGAGGAGGGCAACCGCAACGGCATAGGCGACGTTCATCTGAGCGCCGATCACCTCGAGCGGACGCTCCGCTTTCCAACCGCCGTGCGAGTAGGCGGCCTCTGCCATGTCGATCTCGATATGGCGGATCTCGCTGACGTCAACCTTTTGCCGAAGCTCGAGGGCGGCGTCGATCGCGGCGTGGAGCAATCCCATGGCCGAGTACGGCTTGACAGCGATGCGTTCGGTCTCCCAGAGCTGGCCGAGGCCCGCGTAGATCGCTTCGGGATAGGTGCGGTGGCCTTCACCGAAGACGGCCAGCCATCCGCCGTACGGTCTCTCGAAGACCTGCTTGATCCCCACGTAGCCCGATGCCGCGAGTGCGGCGGCAGTAAGGCCGTTGCGCGACGCGAACCCGTGCTGCATGCGCTTGACCATCGATTCGTACATCGCTGACATCAGCCCACAGGACTGGGTCGCGCCAATCCCGAGGGCGTCCTCGAAACTGGCAGCGTCCAGCCCGTAGAGCGTTCCCGCCGCAGCGGCCGCGGGGATCGGGCCAAAAACCACGCCCGAGTGCCACCCCCGCGAGAGCATGTCCAGGCCGCCGAGCGCTTCGCCGACCCGAGGGCCAGTCTCGTAACCGAGGATGGCACCAAGAAGGAAGCGCTCACCCGAGACTTTGCCCACGCGTGGCGCGGCGGCGAGCATCGCCGGAAGGACGATCGAGTTGCTGTGCAACGGGGCCAGCGGGTGGTAGTCATCGAGCTCGAACCCCTGTATAAAGCTGGAGTTCAACATTGCCGCCGACGTGGCACTGGTCGCTCGACCGTCCCAGCCGATCAGTACGGAATCCCCGGCGCTGTCGAGCGCTGTTACGCCTTCAACGCCAATGCGGGAGACGGGTAGCTGCGCGCCGACGAGGGCACAGGCAATGCCGTCGAGGATCAGGTACTTTGCTCGCTCCCGAACGCCAGAAGGAATGTCATTGAGCGTCGTGGCTGCGAGCCACGATGCGAGGCGGCCCGTCGGCCCCGTAGGATCGGTGGCGGCACCGGCGCCTCTGTCGACCGCCTTCGAATTGGGTTGTGTTGACGTCGGAGGCAGCGTACCTGTCGCGGTAGAACGGTCCACCGGAGCCGGGTGGCTGGTCCCCGGGGCGTTACTGCGGACCGAAACGTCAGAGGTGTGTTCCGTGCGAGTCATGCTCGACTCCTTCGCTAGATCTTGAGTCCAGTGTCGGTGCGTGGCCTCCGATTCGCACCGGGGCCACACCCCCGAGAGAACCCTTGACTTTCTCTGGTGGTTGTTTGACGCGATCGGAATGTCGCATCGAACCGGACGGGCCGACGTTGCGTTCTCGGGGGTCGCGAGGTAGGGTGGTCTGTGGCTCGGACCACAGGCGATCGCGGTGGTCTCTTGCTTGAGCGTGATCGGGAGTTGGGGCGGATCCGGGCGTGCCTGCAGCGGGCGGGCCAGGGCCATGGGGGAGCGCTGGTGGTGGAGGGGCCGGCTGGGATCGGCAAGACGGTGTTGTTGGCGGCTAGCCGGGATGTTGCAGAGGGTGAGGGTTTCCGTGTTCTGCGAGCGCGCGGCGCTGAGCTCGAGCGAGAGTTCGCGTTCGGGGTGGTGCGTCAGTTGATCGAATCGGTCGTGGCGGGGGCGTCCGAAGACGAGCGCGCCTGGCTATTGGACGGGCCGCCGGGGGTGGCGGCGGAGCTGTTGGGGTTCCGCGGCCTGGGGAAGGGGGCAACGAAGGCCGCGGTCGCCCCGGACCCGTCGTTCGCGGTGTTGCACGGGCTCTACTGGTTGTGCGCCAACCTGGCGACGGAACGCCCTGTGGCCCTGGTGGTCGATGACGCGCACTGGGCCGATGGTGCGTCGCTGCGGTTTTTGGCCTTTTTGTTACCCCGTCTCGAGGAGCTGCATATCGCGGTTCTCCTCGGAGCCCGCCCGGCCGAGGCGGGAGAGCGTCGGGAGCTTCTGGCTGCCCTGACGATGGATCCGGCGACCGAGGTGGTCACGGTAAGGCCTCTCACCACGAACGGGGTGGCCATGCTGGTGGCGGCCGGCCTAGGTGTCGAGCCCGAGCCCGAGTTCGTACAGGCTTGCTGGGAGGCGACCGGCGGTACGCCTTTCTTGGTCCGTACGCTCGTCGAAGCGCTGCGAGAGGAGCGCATCGCGCCAGTTGCCGCGTCGGCTGGGAGTGTTCTCCGGGGGGTCGCTACCACGTCCCTGGCTCGCTGGGCCATGCTGCGCCTCGTGCAGTTGGGTCCCGACGCGGCCCGCATGGCTCGGGCGGTCGCGGTTTTGGAGCGGGCCGAGCTGGATCAGGCGGCCCAGCTAGCCGGACTCGCGCTCCGCGATGCGGTGCGGGCGGCTGACCTGCTCGTCCAGGCAGGCGTGCTGGACGAGGCATCCCTGGGCTTCGCGCACCCACTCTTGCGCGGTGCCGTCTATCGGGACATGGCAATGGCCGAGCGGGCCGAGGCGCACGGTCGGGCCGCCAGGCTGCTGGCCGACGTACACGCCAGCCCGGGTCGGGTCGCCGAGCATCTCCTTGCCACCTCCCCGGCGGGCGACGGGTGGGTGGTCGAGCAACTACGGGCGGCTGGCCAAGAGGCCATGGCCAGGGGGGCACCAGAGTCGGCGACGGCTTACCTGCGCAGGGCTCTGGCCGAGCCACCCTCGTCGGAGACGCGGCCATATCTCCTATTGGAACTCGGCCTATCCGAGTTCAGCGCCAGCGAGTCGGGATGGCACGAGCATCTTGAGGACGCGGTGGAGTCAGCCCGCGACGACACGATCCGCATAGCTGCCACGCTGCTGTTGGCAAATGCATTGGGTTTCCATCAGCGACTGGCGGAGGCAGTCGAGGTATGCGATCGCGTCGCCGAGCGCCTCGACGGTCGAATCACCGACGGCCATTTGATGTTGGAGGCCATGACGGTCGCCATCGGGTCGATTGACGGAGCGGTCGCGTCGCAACTTCGTGACCGCGCCGCGGCGCTGGTTGTGCGGGCTATTCACAGTCCAGTGCCTCGCTATGCGTTGGCGGTCGCTGCCGACGAAGCGGCGCTGGCCAACCTACCGGCCGACCAGGTGGCTGATCTGGCCCGCCGAGCCATCGCCTCCGGCCCGCGGTCGCTGCCGATGTCGGACGACCCTCCCTGGTTTCCGAACGCTGTCATTGCGCTGTTCTACGCCGAGCGCTACGGCGAAGCGCAAGCCCTGCTCGACGCCGCCGTGGCCGAGGCACGGGCAGCAGCCAACGGAATGCTCCTTCCTCCATTGTTAGCCCTCCGAGCATGGCTTGCCCTTCGGCGGAGCGACCTAACAGCGGTCGAAGCCGACGGACGTGCCCTGGTAGAGGTCAGTATCCTGTCTTCCCCGTTGCTCTTCCGGTTACTGGCCACTGGTGTGCTCGTCGACGCGCTTGTTGAGCGAGGCCACCTCAAACGGGCTGACCGTGCGCTTGAGCTCGTGACGGCAAATCTCTACGGCAGATCCCAGACAGCGGCCATGGTGCGCCACGCTCGGGGCCGCCTTCTGTTCGCTAAGCGCCGTTTCGGTGAGGCTCTCAGCGACTTTCTTGCCGCCGGTGCGATCGTCGTCGCCACCGGGGCGGTCAGCCCATGCTTCCTGCCGTGGCGCTCCGATGCCGCCTTGGCTGCGCTGGCTGTCGATGAACACGAGATGGCGCGAAATCTGAGCACCGAAGAGCTTGCGTTGGCCCGCTCCTTTGGCGCCCCGCGTGCTCTTGGTGTGGCGCTCCGGGCCGCCGGTCTCGTAGCTGGTGGACATCGCGGCGAGGTCCTTCTCCGAGAGGCGATCGATGTCCTCGCCGGCTCTGATACGTGTCTCGAGCATGCCCGCGCCCTGACCGACCTCGGGGCCCTCCTGCGTCGGGCCAGCCGCCGGGTGGAAGCCCGGGAATTGCTGCGCCAAGCCGTCGACACGGCGCACCATCTTGGAGCCGCTGCATTGGCCGAACGGGCCGAGACCGAACTGCGCGCCACCGGCGCCAAGCCACGCCGGGTGATGCTTACCGGGCTTGAGGCACTCACTGCCAGCGAGCGCCGCATCGCCGAGCTGGCCGCAGACGGGCTTACGAACCGAGAGATTGCCCAAACCCTGTTCGTCACCGTCCGGACGGTGGAGGGGCATCTCACCAACGTCTTCAATAAGCTCGACGTAAGGGCTCGCACCGAACTACCGACAGCCCTGGCAACATCCACGCAAGCTGTGCGCGGGTGACGCCAGCGGGGTCCGAACTCTGACGCCCGCGAATGGGGCCAGGCTGGGCGGCCCTGGTAGGCGCGACGTAGGGTGTGTTGTGATCTCACCCACAGGCGATCGCGGTGGTCTCTTGCTTGAGCGTGATCGGGAGTTGGGGCGGATCCGGGCGTGCCTGCAGCGGGCGGGCCAGGGCCATGGGGGAGCGCTGGTGGTGGAGGGGCCGGCTGGGATCGGCAAGACGGTGTTGTTGGCGGCTAGCCGGGATGTTGCAGAGGGTGAGGGTTTCCGTGTTCTGCGAGCGCGCGGCGCTGAGCTCGAGCGAGAGTTCGCGTTCGGGGTGGTGCGTCAGTTGATCGAATCGGTCGTGGCGGGGGCGTCCGAAGACGAGCGCGCCTGGCTATTGGACGGGCCGCCGGGGGTGGCGGCGGAGCTGTTGGGGTTCCGCGGCCTGGGGAAGGGGGCAACGAAGGCCGCGGTCGCCCCGGACCCGTCGTTCGCGGTGTTGCACGGGCTCTACTGGTTGTGCGCCAACCTGGCGACGGAACGCCCTGTGGCCCTGGTGGTCGATGACGCGCACTGGGCCGATGGTGCGTCGCTGCGGTTTTTGGCCTTTTTGTTACCCCGTCTCGAGGAGCTGCATATCGCGGTTCTCCTCGGAGCCCGCCCGGCCGAGGCGGGAGAGCGTCGGGAGCTTCTGGCTGCCCTGACGATGGATCCGGCGACCGAGGTGGTCACGGTAAGGCCTCTCACCACGAACGGGGTGGCCATGCTGGTGGCGGCCGGCCTAGGTGTCGAGCCCGAGCCCGAGTTCGTACAGGCTTGCTGGGAGGCGACCGGCGGTACGCCTTTCTTGGTCCGTACGCTCGTCGAAGCGCTGCGAGAGGAGCGCATCGCGCCAGTTGCCGCGTCGGCTGGGAGTGTTCTCCGGGGGGTCGCTACCACGTCCCTGGCTCGCTGGGCCATGCTGCGCCTCGTGCAGTTGGGTCCCGACGCGGCCCGCATGGCTCGGGCGGTCGCGGTTTTGGAGCGGGCCGAGCTGGATCAGGCGGCCCAGCTAGCCGGACTCGCGCTCCGCGATGCGGTGCGGGCGGCTGACCTGCTCGTCCAGGCAGGCGTGCTGGACGAGGCATCCCTGGGCTTCGCGCACCCACTCTTGCGCGGTGCCGTCTATCGGGACATGGCAATGGCCGAGCGGGCCGAGGCGCACGGTCGGGCCGCCAGGCTGCTGGCCGACGTACACGCCAGCCCGGGTCGGGTCGCCGAGCATCTCCTTGCCACCTCCCCGGCGGGCGACGGGTGGGTGGTCGAGCAACTACGGGCGGCTGGCCAAGAGGCCATGGCCAGGGGGGCACCAGAGTCGGCGACGGCTTACCTGCGCAGGGCTCTGGCCGAGCCACCCTCGTCGGAGACGCGGCCATATCTCCTATTGGAACTCGGCCTATCCGAGTTCAGCGCCAGCGAGTCGGGATGGCACGAGCATCTTGAGGACGCGGTGGAGTCAGCCCGCGACGACACGATCCGCATAGCTGCCACGCTGCTGTTGGCAAATGCATTGTGGATCGATCAGCGGGTGGCGGAGGCGATCGAGGTATGCGATCGCGTCGCCGAGCGCCTCGCCGGTCGCGAACCCGAATTCCATTGGCGGCTCGAGCCCATGGTGGTCTCGTGTGGGCTGCTCGATGCCGCTACCGCGCCGCTCGTGGCTGACCGAGCAGCTGCTTTGCTTGTCGAGGCCACAGAGCGCTCGGTCCCTCGCGGAGCGCAGGCGGTCGCCGGATATGTGGCCGCGCTGGCCAACCGGCCGGCCGACCAGGTGGCTGATCTGGCCCGCCGAGCCATCGCCTCCGGCGCGCGGCCGCTGCGCGAGCTGGCCTGGTTTCCGATGGCGATTGTTGCGCTGCTCTGGGCCGAACAGTATGTGGAAGCGCAGTTGCTGCTCGACGCTGCCATTGCCGAAGCGCGGGCGTCAGCTGACGGGATCCTCGTTCTCCAGCTCTTGGGTCGCCGGGCTGAAGTCTCTCTTCGGCGCGGTGACCTTACGGCTGCGGAGGCCGACGCGCGCGCCGTTCTCGATGCCACGGGTTTGTTCGCTCAGATGCTTGCCGGTCTTGCGACGTGCGTCCTCGTCGAGGTACTGGTCGAGCGAGGTGCAATCGACGAGGCCGAGCACGCCCTCGAGCCATTCGTGAGCGATCTTCAGCGCAGTTCATTGTCGGCAGCGACACTTCGATATGTGCGCGGCCGACTCTTATTCGCTCAGCGTCGTTTCGGTGCGGCCCTCGGCGACTTTCGTGCCATGGGCGATATTGTGGCCGCGACGAGCGCTGTCGGCCCCTGCTTTCAGCCATGGCGCTCCGCCGCCGCGCTGGCGGCGCTGGCCCTCGGCGAACTCGATACGGCGCGACGATTTAGTGATGAAGAGGTCGAGTTGGCGCGTGCTTTCGGTGCGCCTCGCACTTTAGGTATCGCGCTCCGGGCCGCCGGTCTCGTAGCTGGTGGACATCGCGGCGAGGTCCTTCTCCGAGAGGCGATCGATGTCCTCGCCGGCTCTGATACGTGTCTCGAGCATGCCCGCGCCCTGACCGACCTCGGGGCCCTCCTGCGTCGGGCCAACCGCCGGGTGGAAGCCCGGGAATTGCTGCGCCAAGCCGTCGACACGGCGCACCATCTTGGAGCCGCTGCATTGGCCGAACGGGCCGAGACCGAACTGCGCGCCACCGGCGCCAAGCCACGCCGGGTGATGCTTACCGGGCTTGAGGCACTCACTGCCAGCGAGCGCCGCATCGCCGAGCTGGCCGCAGACGGGCTTACGAACCGAGAGATTGCCCAAACCCTGTTCGTTACCGTCCGGACGGTGGAGGGGCATCTCACCAACGTCTTCAATAAGCTCGACGTAAGGGCTCGCACCGAACTACCGACAGCCCTGGCAACATCCACGCAAGCTGTGCGCGGGTGATTCCGATTCTCTCTGCACCTCCACAGGTTTGGTCCCTGCAGAACAAGGGTGTCGACGGATCCGATCTAAGGCCACGGCCCTTCGCCGCGGATCTTGTGATCGCGACTGGCCCTGCGCAATCGGTACGTCAGCACCGAGGGTCGGACCCAAAGGCAGCCCGGTCGCGCTCGAGCAACACACCACCGCGCTCGCCCTCGGCCGAGATCACCAACCCACCCTAGGGCCGCCTTCCCGGCGGTCGCCCGGCTCGGCGCGGCACCGTTTCGATGCGGCCCGACAGCGGCTGGCGTCGACAGTGGACAATCCACATCCTTCCCAACCTTCCTCCGTAATCGGCCCGGACCCCACGCCAGGGCTTGGCGCGTCGATCGCAGATCGCCGCTGGAGAAGTCAGGGGGATCCATAGGGGGGTCACCCCGGTGCGAACACCGGGGTGGGCGGCTCACCCTTTTCGTAGCGCCAACGAAAGGAAAATCGTGAATCGCAGCAGACCCCTCACCCTGCTGGCCAGCGTGGCGGAGGCCGCGACGCCCTAGCGCCCTCACGCCGCGCCAACACCGCCCACGACACCCACCGGACAGCCGGCCACGGTCGGGATTGCGAGCACGGGCCTGGGCCAAATCCTCGTCGATTCCCAAGGCCGCACCCTGTACCTGTTCGCGAAGGACACCGGCATGACCAGCACCTGCAGCGGCGCCTGCGCCACGGCGTGGCCCCCCCTCCGCGCCACCGGCCAGCCCGCGGCCGGTGGCGGGGCGAACGCCGCCCTGCTGGGGACCACCCCTCGCTCCGACGGAGGGCCGCAGGTCACCCACAACGGCCACCCGGTCTACCTCTTCTTCAAGGATCAGAAGGCCGGCGACACCAACGGCGAGGGCGTGAACGCCTTCGGCGCTAGCTGGTTCGCCCTGTCCCCGACCGGCAATCAGGTCGCTGCGCCGGCCCCGAGCGGCTCCTCGTCGAGTTCAGGAGGCGCAGGTGGCTACCAGCCCAGCGCCGGCGCTGGCCTGGTCGCCCGAACGCTTTCCCCGTCGACCATCCCCAGCACACAACGGCAGCAGAAAGGCCAGCCAGCCGGCCCGACGCCAGTGGAGCGGTAGCCAGACCCTCGTGTGCAGCAAGGAGGAACCCCTGTGATCGAAACCCAAGTGCTGGCCGACTCGACCATCGTGTGTCGGCCCGCGGGCAGCCTGGACTGGATCGCTGCTGTGTCCCTGCGCCACGCCTTAGGCGGCTTGCTCCGACCCGGCGTCGAGGTGATCATCGATTTGAGCCGGGTCGAGTTCATCGACGCGGTCGGGATCAGCGCCATTGTCGGGTCAGTGCGCCGGGTGCGGGCGGTCGGCGGCCAGGCGCAGATGTGCGGGGCCTCGCCGCAGGTTCGCCGCCGCTTGGAGCTGGCCGGCGTCTACCGACTTTTGATGCCTTGCTCAGCGACGAACGACCATGACGCAGATCGGGTACGGGCCCGCCGGAGAGCGCCGGGTCACAGAGCTCCAACTTGATTGGTTGGATGGTTACGAAGGGTCGCGCCCTGTCCGGATCGGCAATGCCGCGTCATCGCAGGTTCAGCTGGATGTCTGCGGCGAGGTCTTGGACGCCCTCCAGCGAGCCCGCTTTGCGGGCATGCCCTCGAACCCGTCGGCGTGGCCGCTGCTGCGTGCTCTCGTCGACCACGTTGAGGTCCAATGGCACGAGCCAGACCAGAGTATTTGGGAGGTGCGCTCCGGTCCGCGACAGTTCACCCACTGTAAAGTCATGGCCTGGGTGTGCGTCGACAGGGCTGTTCGGGCCGTGGAGCGCTTCGGGCGCGAGGGCCCGGTCGACCGGTGGCGAAAGCTCAGAACCGAGATCCACAACGACATCTGCCGGCGAGGGACCGATCCCGGGCGCGGCTGCTTCGTTCGGGCGTACGGCTCGAGTGAGCTCGACGCCAGCCTGCTCGTCCTCCCGATCGTGGGGTTCCTGCCGCCTGATGACCAGCGCGTCGTCCGCACGGTCGAGGCTGTACAAGGCGAGCTGTCCGACCACGGCTTGCTTCGTCGCTACCGCACCGATGACGAGGGAATGCCGACGGTCTCGCCGGTGACGAGGGGGTCTTCCTCGCGTGCAGCTTCTGGCTGGTTGACCCCCTCGCCATCTTGGGCCGCCGTGACCAGGCAGTCCGCCTCTACGAGCGCTTGCTCGGCCTGCGCAACGATCTCGGATTGCTGTCGGAGGAGTACGACCCGGGCCACGATCGCCTGGTTGGCAACTTCCCCCAGGCCTTCTCCCACGTCGGCTTGGTGAACGCCGCCTTCAACCTGGCCGCCGGAGCGATCTCCGCTTCGTGATGACATCACAAAAGATCAAACCAGAAGCGCGACAAACCTTCGACTGACGCCATGGCGGCCAGGTCCTCCAGGTGCACCCGGATCGCCACCATGCTCACATGCAGGTCCTTGCCACGCTTCTCGAAGAGGTGGCCTGACCGGGGGACTGCGAACGGCTAGGCGGCGCCGAACCGCATTGGTGGGCCAAGGCCCAGCGCACGTCCTAGAGATTGTTGCACTCGGTGGGTTGCCTCGGAGAGCTTCTAGAAGGCCTGGAATTCGCCGTCGAGGCAATCATCCCGCCGCTCGCGCTCGACGTGCGTCTTCCTCGACATCGAAAGCTTCATGGTGCCGGTAGAGGCGCGTCTTTCACCTCGGTCCGCTCGCTTCGCAGGCCTGGGCCCAGGCTCGGAGCGGTAGCAGGAGCCGTTGTCGGTGATGACGCGTTCCACGCCTACGCCTCGGCCGGCGAAATAGGCCATGGCGTGCGCCCAGAACATGGCCGCGGTCGGTCCTTGTTCGTCGTGGAGGATTTCCGAGTAGGCCAGCCGGGTGCGGTCATCGATGGCGGTGTGGATGTAGGCGTAGCCGACCCGGGCCGTGCGGGTTCGGCCATCTGCCCCCCAGCCGTGCGCCCGCCAGCCGCCCCCGGCCGGATACGGCTGAGCTTTTTCACGTCGACGTGGACGAGCTCGCCCGGCCGGTCCCGCTGGTAGCGGCGGGGTTCGACCGCCACGCTGGCCCGGTCGCCCCGGTTGAGTCGGCCCAACCCGGCCGCGTTGAGGATGCTTTGGGCGGTGGAGGTGGCAATACCCACTTCGGCGGCGATGCGCGCCGCCCCCCAGCGGCGGCGCCGGCGCAGGCTGACGACCCGTCGCTGGCAAGATCGTCGCGTCTGCCTCGGGCTGGAACGCGGCCGGCTGGAACGGTCCCCCAGCCCGTCAACACCTTCCCGGAGGTAACGATCCCGCCACTTGCGAACCGTCTTGGCGTCGACCTGGAACCGCTCGGCCGTCGCCTTCGACCGTCCAGCCCCCCTCGAGCACACAGCCGACCATCCGGCGTCGCCCCTGCGGGGTCAACACCGCGTTGGGGTGCTGGCCTCTAGCTTGAACCATGAGCCCTCCTTGCGAGCTGTGCGTTGTGGAAGACCCACAAACTCGCAGGAGGGCTCACATCATCGGTGGATCACCCCAACCCGACACGACAGGGACAACGTCCCCGGTCGTCACAGCTAGGCGGCGCCGAACCGCATTGGTGGGCCAAGGCCCAGCGCACGTCCTAGAGATTGTTGCACTCGGTGGGTTGCCTCGGAGAGCTTCTGGAAGGCCTGGAATTCGCCGTCGAGGCAATCATCCCGCCGCTCGCGCTCGACGTGCGTCTTCCACGACATCGAACGCTTCATGGTGCCGGTAGAGCCTCGTCTTTCACCTCGGTCCGCTCGATTCGCACCCCCCCATCGACCCTCGATGCGCCGGTCGATCACGCCCTTCAGCTCAACGGCCACGGCCGGCAGGATTGTCGAGCAAGCCTGTCGGGGCGGGTGTTTGGTCCTCCGCTGGTGGTGTGGTTGGGGTCGCCGCGGCTAGGCCCGCCCAGGCGAGGAGGGCGGCCGCGCCGATCGATTCGAGAAGGATGGACTCGACGACGAACGAGGCCCCCAGCGACTCCTGAAACCCAAACAGGCCAATGTTGATGCTGAGAATGAGCCCGGCGAGGGTCGACACCATGAAGCCCGCCCCCAGCAGGCCTGCTAACGGGCTGGGCCACACTAGCAGCAGGGCTGCCACCACAAAGCCACCGACGGCGTCGGCGAGGAACAGCGGGCCGATGGTTGGGATCTCCCGGTATCCCTCCGACCATAGATGGAGATGGACGGCGCCCACCCAGACGAGCAGCCCGGCGCAGGCGAGGCGGAACACGAGGGCCGCCAGGAATCCGGGCCAGGTTCGGAACCGAGGGCGGCGAGGTGAGGCCAGTCTCCGGATCAGCGTGATGGCGAGTTGTGTCACACGAGTTTCCTTTTACGATGGGAATCTGGTGGCGTGAGGAAAGCCGCACCGGGAGCCGTTTCGGGCGGCGCCCGTGCGGCCCTACCGTCAGAGGATCAGAGGTTGCCGTCGCCGTCGCTGGGGCCGCCGTTGTTGTCCGCATCGTGGTCGCCGCCGTTGTCTTGCGGGATGCCGTTGTTGTTGTTGTTGTTAGTGGTGGTCGGTGGGGGCGGGGGCGTTGTGGTCGGAGGGGGCAGGGCCGTTGTGGTCGGAGGGGGCAGGGCCGTTGTGGTCGGCGGGGGGGGCGGCGGGGGTGACGCCGGAGCGGAGATCTGGTCCCCTGCCGGAGAGAGGGCGAACCAGCTGGCCCCGAAGGCGCTCACGCCCTCGCCGTTGGTGTCGCCGGGCTTCTGATCGTGGCTGAACAGGTACAGTGGATGGCCGTTGTAGGTGACCTGGGTCCCGCCATCCGCGCGGGGAGTCGTTCCCAGCAGGGCGGCGTTCGCCCCGCTGCCGACGGTGGGCTGGCCGGTGGCCCGCAGCGGGGGCCAGGCCGTGGCGCAAGCACCGGTGCAGGTGCTCATGGTGCTGGAGTCCTTCCCGAACAGATACAGGGTGCGGCCTTGAGAGTCCACCAGGATCTGGCCCAGGCCGCTGCCGGCGACCCCGACCGTGGCCGCCGCCGCAGCGGTCGTCGGGGGCGGTGTCGGCGAGGCGCCGGCGCGCCCGCCGCTGCTGCCACAAGCGGCCCCGGCGAGCACAATAAGTGGTACCGCAGCCGTGCTGACCAGCAAACTGACGGATCTACTGCGAATCATGATCGTTCCTTTCCTGGGCGATACCAAAAGGATCGACCCGGCAGCCTCCTGTTCGCAGCGGGGTAACCCCCCCATAGACCCCCCTGATTTCTCAGATGGTGATGGCCTGAAAGTCTGGTGGGCGCCTCTTGGGTGGCTGGCGTCCGGCGTGGTCGGCTCGGGCCGCCGTTATGTCCAAGCGCCACCAATACGCACTTGGGTAACCCGCGTTGGAGAGCGACCTTTCGGCCCAGATTGCAGGAACCGAGGTGGCTGGGATAGGGCAACGGTCGCGAACCGTTGCCGCCCCGGTCGGCTTCACACCCACTGGCGGCCGATAGGAAGCCTCCCCCGACCTCTTTACTGGTCGTACCCGATCTGCAGCTGTCTTCTGAAACTGTTGAATGTTCCGTCCACCACTCGATCGTGGCCCCTCCGCAGAAGCAATGGATCTGACCAGCATCGGGCAGGAGGGGATAGGCGAGCCTTGCCGCTATTCGCATCGGGCGCTGTAGCGTTTGAAGCGACCACGCCACGTCGGTCACAGTCCCGTCCCCCTCGGCCTGGAGCCGTAGATGGGCGTTCCCGGACAGGTCGCCGCTCACCCGGAGCTCGCTCAACCATCCCCACCACCGCTCGAAGTGGTCCAGCCTCTCGATCGCGGCCCACAACTGATGGGGAGGGACCGGAAAGGAGAACCGGCCTGTCTAGTCCATCACATAGCGCGATCTGGCCACCGGCGGCAATATGGTTCGGGAGCCGTGACCTGGCTGCTGGGACAACTCGCCGCCATCACTGCTCGTCAACACTGCAAGGCCGGATTCGGGACAAAGCACGGGTTCGGCCGGAGAGCCGCCATCTCTCGACAAACACGAATGGATGCCACCTCCGGCCACATCGTAGGACCCCAGACACGGAAGGACTTCCTGCCGCCCTGCCACTGAGGGCACGTAACCCCGGTCGCCCTTTGACAACAGTCGCGGATCTTTCGTTCGTCGGCCTTGGTTTGGTTCCTGGCGGAGTCGACGAGGGCGACGTGAGGTGAGTGCTTGAGGAAAGTTGCCAACCTGGCGTCCGTAGCGGGGGTCAAACTCCTCGGAAAAGAGACCGACGTCGTTGGCCACTTCGACAAGGCGCTCGAGATACGCGGCGCGGTTTGGCGGCGATCCCAGGAACCCCGAGCAGCCAGGCTTATGGGGGGCATATATAGAGTTGCTCATCTTCGGTGGCGGTCAAATAGTCGGATGGATTTCAAACAGGCGCAGTAGAGCGCTGGTCCAGTCGGGTCGAAGTTCGTTTGGGTTGAGCTTGCAGGACAATGATCGTCCAGGCGAGAAGGGCAACTACGCCGAGTGATTCGAGCAGGATTGATTCGACCACGAACGACGCCCGGATCGATTCTTGAAATCCGAATAGGCCGACATTGATGCTGAGAATGAGTGCGGCGAGGGTGGAGGCCATGAACCCCGCCCCGAGAAGTCCGGCCAACGGCCGGGGCCAGACCAGCAGAAGGGCTGCCAATACAAAACCAGCGATGGCGTCGGCGAGAAAGAGCGGGCCGTCCGTTGGAATATGTCGGTATCCCTCCGACCACAGATCGAGATGGATGGCGGCCACCCATACCACGAGTCCTGCAGCGGCCAGGCGGAGCACGACCATACAGAGGTAGACGGCCACGTAGACGGCTCCGCGCCGGCATCCGATCTGCGACCGGGGAGGGGACGCCGGACGGCGGATCAGGGCGATGGCGAGGTGAGCCACACGACTTCGTTTCACGCGAGGGGTCTGACCGTTTGGCGAGGTTCGGTTTGAGGTCGTCTGGGCGCCTGCGTCGGCTGTGCGACGTGTGGTGGGAGGGGTCATAGGTTGCCGTGACCGTCGTTCGGGCCGCCGTTGTTGTCAACGTCATGGTCGGCGCCATCGCCTTGCGGGATGCGGTCGTTGGACGCCGGCGCGGTGGTTATCGGTAGCGTAGTGATTGGAGGAGGAGCTGGCGTAGTGGGCGGTGCCGGTGCGGTGGGCGGCGGGGTAGGGGGCGGCGGCCGTGGGGCCACGGATGACGTTGGTCCGCCGGTGGCTTGGCCCGCGGGTGTCTGGGCTGGCACAGAAATGATCGTTACTCGTTTAGTCACTGGTTCCCCTTGACGTTGATCCGGCGGCGCTGTGCCACAGTGGCTCACGTAGTTGCTGCAAAGGTGGATAACGGTGCCGCCCCAGCGAGTCGGAACCACTCCCAAACACCGCACCGACTCGTGTGGCGGTCTAGGCGAGCGGGTAGGCGGCGACGGCGCGTTCGAGTTGGGTCCAGAGGCGGGCGGGGTCTCCCGAGGGAGTCGCCGCGACCACGACGCTGGCCGCGGAGGCGGTCATCACCAAGCAGGCGACCTCGTGGAAGTGGTGATGACCGACCTCGGTCACGTAGTCGTCGGCGACGCACGAGCGCGTGGTGTTTTCTGTCTGCACGGACTGGACGGCTCCGTCCTGGGTGGCCGAGATCGTCTCGTCACCCCGGAGGTGGGCGAGGCGGAAGGCAGCCCAGCCGGCCAGACGCTCGTCGCCTTGCCGTGGAGTCACATTGAGATATCCCAGGTAGGTGCCGTCCGAGCCCAGAACTGCGAGCGAGGCCGTTCCGGGATCGCCGGGAACGGCACGGAACCCGGGGGGGACGGAGAGCGAACCGAGGCCGGCGGGGAGGGTGAGGCGCGTCCAGGTGGTCGGCGGCGCGGTCGAGGCGAGCCAGGCGAACGGGCCTGTCAGCGAAGCGGGCACGGTAGCGGGGGCGCGGCTACTGGCGGAGGCACCCTGAGCAGCTGGCTCCTTTGGCGGCTGCGCCGAGCCGACGGCAACGGCAATGCCGTAACCTGCGGCCGCAAGCACCGCCGAGGAAGCGAGAATCCCAAGCGTCCGGCGGGTGGACCGGGGCAAACCCGACCATCGATGGCGCGGCGAGGCTGCGGATAGGGATCTCTTGTTCCTCCACGGCAGCGACCGCCCCTCCGGTCGTTCAGGCGGCGTCATGGCCGTTCGTTTCCGAGCATCGCCTCACCGGCCGGTAAACGCCGGCCAGTTCCAAGCGATGGCGAACCTCCCCCGACGCGCCGCATCTCTCCGCGTGGCCGTCCACCGCCGGCACCCGGCTCACGGACCCAACCATGGCGCCTATCCCGACCGCGTCGATGAACTCGAGCCGGCGCAAATCCATGACGACGTCGACGCCGGGTCGGAGTGAGTCGCCGATGGCGTCGCGCAGGGACACGGCGGCCATCCAGTCGAGGCTGCCCGAGGGCTGACACACGATGCTCGAGTCCGACAGCACTTGCGTTTCGATCACCGGGCGCCTTCTTTCTGAACACGAGGGTCTGGCCGGTTCAGTGACGACCGGCTGGCCGGCTTTCTGCTGCCGCTGGTGGGCCGAGACGCTGGCCCGCGACGCGTTCGCCGCTGCCGCCGCTGCTAGCGCCGGCGCCGGGCTAGTAGCCACCTGCGCCTCCTGAGCTGGACGAGGACCCGCTCGCCGCCGCGGTGACCTGGTTGCCCGTCGGGGATAGGGCGTACCAGCTGGCGCCGAAGGCGTTCACGCCCTCGCCCTTGGTGTCGCCGGGCTTCTGATCCTGGAAGAAGAGGTAGACCGGGTGGCCGTTGTAGGTGATCTGCGGACCTCCGTCGGAGCGGGAAGTGGTTCCCAGCAGGGCCGCGTTCGCCCCGCTGCCGACCGTGGGCTGGCCGGTCGCTCGGAGGGGGGGCCAGGACGTGGCGCACGCGCCGGTGCAGGTGCTGGTCGTGCCCGTGTCCTTCTGGAAGAGGTACAGGGTGTGGCCTTGGGAGTTGACCAGGATCTGGCCCAGGCCGGTGCTGGCGACGCCGACGGTGGCCGGCTGTCCGGTGGGTGTCGTGGGCGGTGTCGGTGAGGCGCTGGCGCCTCCACTGCCGCCACCACAGGCGGCCACGGCCAGAACGATCAGCGGTGCCGCTGCCGCGCCCGCCAACAGAGTGAGAGGTCTGATCCGATTCATGATGTTCCTTTCGTCGGTACTACGAAAAGGATCCGCCAGCGGCCCCGGTGTTCGCACCGGGGACACCCCCCGATAGACCCCCCTGACTTCTCCGACGGTGGTCTGCGCACGACCCGCCAGGGAATTGGTTGGGGTCGGGGCCGGATCACCGGGGCAGGTGGGGAAGGACGCAGGTCGAATCGAGCAGATGGGGCGAGTAGGCGACGCGGTATGGGGCGACCCCCGGGGAGGAAGTTCGCCGTCGAAGGCTGGAATGTCGTCGCCACCATCCGCAGGGATCGGACTTCGAGACCCGTTGGAGTCTGTCACTGTAGCGATGCCGAGATCGGTCTCGGCCTGGCAGTGGACCCAGAACTTCTCGCCGCCCGTACCACGATAAACGGGTGGCTGGAGTGGCCGTTCGTGTGCCGCTAGGTGGCGGGGATGTCGCGGTCGCTCATCACGATCGTCACCCAGTGCGCGGACTCAGGTGAAAGTGTCCAGAAGTCGCATTGCATGTTTGTCCGCACACTGTTGTGGTGTCTTGGCGAGCCCCGTCAGTCGCCTCGAGCACGCCGTAGGCGTTCCCGCCCTTCGCGTGCATGTCTCGCTCCGGAAGCCGCTCGCGGATGACCTGTGCCCTGGTCTGCGCACGGTTCAAGGGAAGTCAACGATCCTGCAGCAGTACGGGACCCGTTCGGCCCTACCGACTGGCCGAACTCGTCGCTCGGGGCGGCAATGCCGGCGTTGGTTGTGGTCACCCGACGTCGATCAGTTATGTGACGTTGTCCTCACGCCGGACTGTTCCTAGGAGGGGGGTGTTTGGGACGGGCTTCGCCGCTCGCCACGCCTCGCCGTGACCTTGGTGTGGCTCACGAGTCCTGTTTCCTCCTCCGTTGAACGGCCATCGCAGTCGTATGCCGGTGTGCAGGATTATGCCGGCTCCGGCGAAGCCGAGCGGTGTGATCGTTATCCAGTCGTCGGGAGTGGCCCGGGCCAGTGCACGCTGTCGGCGTAAGCGGCCAGGACCCGGCTCAGCGCCCTTGCCACCAAGGTGATGAGGGCGAGGGTTAGGCCACGGCCTGTCGTGGGCGCAGCAGCGCGCTGGGCCAGTTGTCGAACAACATGGCCACGATGATTACGGCGCTGATGACGCACCCGCAGGCCGCGCCGATGGCATGGCCACGGTGGCTGCCGTCGAGCGCGGCGCAGCCGCTGCCAGAAATTCGGTGCTGACTATGGTCACCCGGCGAGCTGGCCCAGCACCACGTTCAGAGTCTGTTTCGAGCCGGCCTGGCTGATGAGGCTGACTGACACCGTCTGGCCCGGAGCCAACCCGGCAAGCACGTCTTGCAGATCAGCGAGTGCGGTTACGGGCTGGTTGTCGATCTGGGTGATGACGTCTCCGGCCGTGATGCCCGCCTTCGCGGCCGCCCCGCCCGGCGTGATCGATTGGACGATCACCCCGGCCGGGTTGCCCAGGGCGTTCATGCCGTCAGAGGCCGTGATTCCTAAAGCGGCCCGGCCGCTGTTGGTTACGTGACCGGTAGCGATCAGCTGCGGGACGATGAGCTTCACGGTGTTCGACGGTATGGCGAAGCCGATGCCAGTCGCCGCCCCGCCGACCTGCTGGTCCACCGCGGCCAGGGTGGGGATCCCCACCACCTGACCGGACAGGTCGACCAGAGCCCCGCCGCTGTTACCAGGATTGATGGCTGCGCTCGTCTGGATCGTCTCAGGCAGCGATACGCCGTTTCCCTCGCTCACCGACCGGCCGTTGTAGCTGACGATCCCTTCCGTCACTGAACTGGCCAGCCCGAGGGGGTTGCCGACCGCGAAGACGATGTCACCGACCTGCAACGCCCCGGAATCACCGAAGCTGGCCGGAGAAAGGTGGCGCGCTCCGTGCACCCGGATGACAGCCAGGTCGTCGGCTGGGTACGCCCCGACCAAGGTGGCAGCCAGCGACTGCCCGTTGACCAGCTGTACCTGGAAAGTAGTGGCAGATCCGACTACATGGTCATTTGTGACGATGTCACCGTTGCCATCGTAGATGACCCCCGACCCGAGACCGCTAGAAGTGGAGACCTCGACCACCTCCGGTCGCACCTTGCCGACCACCGCCACGAATGCTTGTTGCAGAGACAGGGCGGGCCCGGTGCCGGAAGCTGTGGTCGTAGTCAGGCCGGCCCCCGACGAGGAGGTGGGGGTCGTAGGCCCCGACGCCGTGGTGGGCGAGGCGGCGCCGTGACGACCGCTGGACCCGCAGCCAGAAACCAGGATGGCCACGACGGCCGCCACCGCCAGCAGCCAAGGCCTCCCTGACGGGGTCGCGGCCCCCATTGTTCCTCTGCCCAATCCAGGTAATCGCATGTCAACCTCCCGAACACGACGGCCGCCTGTAGCCTCCACCAACCAGGCGAGACCGCAAGTCGGGCAGGCCGAGGCGGCATCGCGCCGTACGCAGCGACAAGATCTGCCCGTTACCCACGGATGCCCCGCAGCCAATCCGGCAACCATGTCCGCCGGCCTGGTCACGGAGGTCCGGGGTGCTCCAAATCCGTTCTGGGTAGACGATGGCCTGCACCCAGAGCCTCCGCCGGCGGGGAACCGAGTCGACGCCGGCGTTGGCTCGTTGCCGCGCTCATAGATCCCACGGTCAGACGGTTCGGTGTGCTGCCGGCCTCGAGTTTCCCATCCACTGACCCAACCAGGGACACCTTCGTCGACGGCTCACCGCCCCTATCGATGCTGCTCATCTTGTCAGAATCGCCAGGGCAGGCAGGGACGCAGGGTCTGCTGCGATTCATGCCTTTCCTTTCCTTTCGTCGGTGCTACCAAAAGGGTGGGCGGCCGACCCCGGTGTTCGCACCGGGGCCACCCCCCCGTGGATCCCCCTGACTTCTCCAGCGGCGATCTTCGCTCGACCCGTCAAACCATGGGTGGGTCGGGACGGATCGCCGCGGCAGGTAGGAACCGACGCAGGTCTGGTACTCGAGCACACGGGCGAGTACACCACGAGCATCGTCCCACCGTCGACTGCGGACCTAGGGTGGGTTGGTGATCCCAGCCCAGGGCGAGCACCATGGTCTGCTGCTCGAGCGCGATCGAGAGCTGGAGCGGATCGGGCGGTGCCTGCAGCGCGCCCACCAGGGCCACGGCGGCGCGCTCGTGGTGGAGGGGCCGGCCGGGATCGGCAAGACCGTGCTGCTGGCCGCGGCCCGCCATGCGGCCGGGGGCGAGGGTTTCCGGGTGCTGCGAGGGCGCGGCGCCGAGCTGGAACGGGAGTTCGCCTTCGGGGTGGTGCGCCAACTGGTCGAGCCTGTGGTGGCGGGGGCGTCCGAGGAAGAGCGAGCCTGGCTGTTGGACGGGCCGCCGGGGGTGGCGGCCCGGCTGCTGGGCCTGCCGGGCCTGGACGACGGGGTAGCCACGGGGACGCCGGTGGCTCCAGACCCGTCGTTCGCGGTCTTGCACGGCCTGTACTGGCTGTGCGCCAACCTGGCTTCGGCGCGTCCCCTGTTGCTGGTGGTCGACGACGTCCACTGGGCTGACGGTGCGTCGCTGCGCTTTTTGGCCTTCCTGTTGCCCCGCTTGGAGGAGCTGGCCGTCGCGCTGCTGCTCGGAGCCCGGCCGGCCGAGGCCGGACCGGGTCAGGAGCTGCTGGCGGCACTGACCGTGGACCCGGCGACCGAGGTGGTCACCGTGGCCCCGCTGACCGCCGGGGGGGTGGCCGCGCTGGTGGCGGCCGGCTTGGATGTCGAGCCGGAACCGGCCTTCGCGGCGGCGTGCTGGGAGGCGACGGGTGGCACGCCGTTTCTGGTCCGCACGCTGGTCGAGGCGCTGCGTGAAGAGGGCATCGCCCCGGTGACGTCCTCGGCAGCCCAAGTGCAGAACATCGCCACCGCGACCTTGGGCCGCTGGGCCATGCTGCGCCTGGTGCACTTGGGTCCCGACGCGGCCCGCCTGGCTCGGGCGGTGGCCATTTTGGAGCGGGCCGAGCTGGACCAGGCGGCCCGACTGGCCGGGATGGCACCCCTCGACGGGGCCAGGGCCGCCGAGCTGCTGGTCCGGGCTGGGGTGCTGGACGAGGCACCGCTTTGTTTTGTCCACCCCCTGCTCCGCGGCGCTGTGTACCGGGAGATGGCGGCGGCCGAGCGCGCCGAAGCGCACCGGCGCGCCGCCCGGCTGCTGGCCGAGGCCCACGCCAGCTCGGCCCGGGTGGCCGAGCACCTACTGGTCACCGCCCCGGCAGCCGACGACTGGACGGTCGAGCAGCTGCGGTCCGCCGCCCGGGAGGCCACGGCCACTGGTGCCCCGGAATCGGCGGCCGCCTACCTGCGCCGGGCCCTGATCGAGCCGCCACCGCCCCAGGTCGGAGCCGATCTGCTGCTCGAGCTCGGTGTGGCCGAGTTCAGCGCTGGCCAGCCGGACTGGCACGACCACCTCGAGGAGGCGGTGGGGGCGGCTGGCGACAACACCGCCCGGGTCCCCGCCGCACTGGTGTTCGCCGGGGCCCTGCGGATGCATCAGCGTTTTGCTGAGGCGATCGAGGTGTGCGATAGCGCCGCCGCCCGCCTCAACGAGGGCGACACCGAGGCCCTTCTGGTGCTGGAGGCCATGGCGGTCGTGTGCGGCCTGCTCGATGCCGCCACCGCGCCATCCGTTTCTAAACAAGCCCACGCCATGGTCGTAGAGGCGACACACCGCCGAGTCCCGCGCGCCGCCCTGGCCGCGGCTGCGTACGCAGCGGCGCTGACTAACCAGTCCGCCGACCAGGTGGCCGACCTGGCTCGGCGGGCCCTTGCAGCCGAACCGTCACCGCGGGCGGGGCCGCCGTATTGGCCGCCGCTGTTGGGGCCGGGCGAGTCACGGTGGCTCTCGAGTGCCGCATTCGCGCTGTTCTGGGCCGAGCGGTACGACGAAGCGCAGGTGCTGTTCGACGCTACGGTGTCCGAGGCGCGCACCGTCAGCAACGAGATGCTCGTCCTGACGTTGTTGGTCCCGAGGGCCTGGCTGGCACACCGGCGTGGCGATCTCACCGCCGCCGAGGCCGACGCCCGTGCCGTACTGGAGGCGCCGGGCCTGTTTGCTCAGCCCCTGTTGCGTCCGATCGCGACCAGCGTTCTGGTCCAAGTCCTGGTCGAGCGGGGCGCGTACGACCTGGCCGAGCGCGAGCTCCAGTTCCGGCCCTTGGCCGCTGACCTTCAGGCCACGTCCCTGCTAACGGCTACGGTCCGCTACGCCCGGGCGCGCCTCCGGGTCGCCCAGCGCCGCTTCGGTGACGCCCTCGCCGACTTTCGGGCGGTCGGTGATATCGTCATCCGGACCGGCGCCATCAGTCCCTCTTTCTTGGCGTGGCGCTCCGAGGCTGCGGTGGTCGCGCTGGCTATCGGTGAACCCGACACAGCCCGACGCCTCAGCGACGAGGAGCTCGAGTTGGCCCGGGCCTTTGGTGCCCCGCGGGCTCTGGGCGTGGCCATGCGGGCCGCCGGGCTGGTCGCGGGCGGAGCACGCGGCCAGGCCCTGCTATCCGAGGCGATCGACCTGCTCGCCAGCCCCGACACCCGCCTGGAACAGGCCCGCGCCCTGGCCGACCTGGGTGCCCTCCTGCGTCGCAGTAACTACCGCGTCGAGGCCCGCCAGCTGCTCCGCCAAGCCGTCGACGCCGCCTACCGCCTCGGCGCCGCCGCGCTGGCCCGCCGGGCCGAGACCGAGCTGCGCGCCACCGGGGCCAAGCCGCGCCGGGTGCTGCTCAGCGGGCTCGAAGCGCTCACCGCCAGCGAGCGCCGCATCGCCGAGCTGGCCGCCGAAGGGCTCACCAACCGGGAGATTGCCCAAACCCTGTTCGTCACCGCCCGAACCGTCGAGGGCCACCTCACCAACGTGTTCAACAAGCTCGACGTGAAGGCCCGCACCGCGCTACCGGCCGCCCTGGCAGCTCCCACTCAAGCAGTCCGCGCCTAATCCTGAAGGGGGCGCCCACTCAAAAGTCAGGGGGCGCCTGCCGGGGGTTGGCACGGTGTGAACACGGACGCCGCGAATGGATCATGAGGTGCCGCTTCGGACGACGGCCCTCCGCTCGCTGCTGGTGGCGCTTCAGAGCCGCCGGACCGTCTGGCTTTCAGCCAGACGGTCCGGTCCTGAGCGAGCCGAAAAGCCCCTTTCGCGCCTGGCGAATTTGGAATGCGATTTGACACGGGAGGCGCAAAAGTGGCGGCGACAGGAGGGACGCTGCGGGACGAGCCCATACGGTTTCCTATATATTCTCAAGGACTTCTTCTTTGTGCTCCGCTGGGGCAGGAGGGACTGGCTCGGACGGCGGTACCCTCCCTCCGATCAGACGCTCACGCCGTCCGGCGCGCTAGGTGTCGCTGCTAACGGCGCCTAATTTGCAACGCAATTTGTAACGGGCGGCGCAAGACTGCGTGCGACCGAAGCAACGCAGTGAGACAGGCACCGGCTCGGTCTGGATCACCCTCTGGGGTTGAGCGGGGCGTCTGATGGCAGGTGCGACCCGATCAGCTGGGTCGGGAAGCCGACGCGAGGAACGAGATGCACCGGAGTGCCCTGGGTGCCCGCCGACGGCACATTCCGGCGGTGCCCAACTTGGATATCACCTACCGGTAGGGAGCAGGCGCCTCTGGTCCCGCAGGGAAGGGAAGCAGGGCCACGAAGACGGCGCCACGCGACAACCGGCGGCGTCCGCTTACCGGTGGAGCCGAAGTTCAGTTGAATGGCGGCTCGCCGTGGCTGGCGTTGGGCTGGTCTGTTCGCCAGTAGGCCTTGGACGCCATGGCGTCGCGGTCGAGACCCGCCGTGACGAGGTGTTCCTTTGCTGTGCGGACGAGGTGGCGTTCACCGAAGAGGTAGGCGGCGGTGCCGGTTGCGGGGTGGAGGTCGCTCAGCATCTCGAGCATCTCTTGTTGATCGAGCCAGACGACGGAGGTCGCCGGCGCGCTAGCGGGCGCCGGGCGCGACTTGGCGCCGCTTTGCTTTGGCTGCCCAGCGGGTGGCAGGGCCGCGGCCATCGTGGATCTCGATTTCGAAGTCGGCGGTGCCTTCGGCGGGATCCGATCGTCGGATGGTGTAGCGACGGCGGGGGGCCCGGTCGCCGTCGGGGAACTCGAACAAGAGGTCCTGCCCTGGCGTGTAGTCGAATCCCACGAGATCGGGCGAGGCCATGGTGATGAGTCGTAGGTGCGGCCCGATCTCGTCGACGCTGACCACTTCGAGGTCGAGCAGGTAGGACCCTTTCAAGCGCCCGCCGAACGTGTCGTCGGAACAGGGCGACGGGTGCTGACGGGAAGCCGTTCAGACACTGAGCACGCCTTTATGTGGCGGTGTTGCGGGTGATTTGGAGGGGACGGGTCGATCGTCGGAGGGTCACGCGACTGCCTTCTTGAAGACGCTCGTAGCCCAGCCCAGAACCACTACGCACAAGGGGACGGTGACCGCGAACGCCTGCCAGACGTGGTCGCTGGAGAAGGCGCCGGCACCGAGCGCCCGTGCGCCTTCGACGACGTAGTAGAGGGAATCGAAGTGGGCGAGCACCCGCAGCCAGGTCGGACCGAGCGAGATCGGCAGGAGCACGCCGGCGAGGAGCAGGGCGGGCAGGTTCAGCCCGTTGATGACGGAGGCAAAGGCGTCGATCTCCTTGGTCGTGAGTGCCATGGCGACCGACCAGGCCGACATCATGACCATGAAGATCCCGATGAGCACGGCGAGCACGAGCAGTCCGCCCCAGTGGATCTGGAAGCCGAATCCGTACGCCACCGCGACCGCGATGGCGTCGAAGAAGTACATGAAGGTCATCGCCGAGACGAGCGGCCCGGCGAGAATCGCGAAGCGACTGGCCGGGGTCACCCGTAGGCGCTCGATGACGCCGGATCGAAGTTCGAAGATGGTGCCGAATCCCTGGGCGGTGCCGCTGGCGAACGCCAGGAGCGCCAGGATGCCGGGAAAAAAGATGTCGAGCACCGCTCCGGTCGACGCAGCTGGCGTGAAGTGCTTGAGCAGCGGCGTGAACAGCGCGAGGTAGAGCACCGGCGCGGAGAGCCCGACGAATAGCCATGTCGGATTGCGCAGCTGCTGGGTGAAGTGCCGCTGGAACAGCAGACCGATGTCTTTCAGGGTTCTCATGCCGCCACCTCCTAGGTATGCCCGGTGTCTCGCAACGACCGGCCCGTATGCCGCAAGAACACGTCGTCCAACGTGGGCTCCGACAGGCTGATCGATTTCAGCGCGATCTGCTCCCGATCCAGCAATCGGAGAAGCTCGGGCAAGGCGGCGCTGCCGTCGTTTACGTAGAGGCGCAGCCCGCCGTCCTCGACGCCAACCTCCCGGATGAACGGCTCGCTTCGCAGGAGGACGCTGGCCCGTTCGACGAGCCCGTCGTCAACCAGGCCGAGTGTCACCGAATCGCCGACGACCTCACGCTTGAGATCGCGGGGGGTGCCTTCGGCGACGATCGACCCGTGGTCCATGATGGTCAGCCGGTCACAGAGGGCATCGGCCTCTTCCAGATAGTGCGTGGTCAAAAAGACCGTCGACCCGCGCGCTTGGATGGCCCGGATGTGATCCCACAGGTTGGCCCGGTTCTGCGGATCGAGGCCGGTGGTCGGCTCGTCGAGGAACAAGACCTCGGGTTGGTGAATGAGCCCGAGGGCGACGTCGAGGCGCCGGCGCTGGCCTCCCGAATAAGTGGCAACCTTCCGGTCGGCGAATTCGGTGAGGTTGAGCACGGCGGCGAGCTGTTTGGCTCGCTGGCGCACGGAGTCAAGATCGCCTCCGTAGAGGCGGCCCTGGAGGATGAGGTTCTCCCAGCCGGTCGACATGTCGTCGGCGCCACCCGCCTGGCTGACGTAGCCGATCCGTTGACGGACCTGCTTCGGCTCGCGCCCGACGTCGGAGCCGGCCACCCTCGCCGTTCCCGAGTCGATGGGCAACAGCGTGGTGAGCATCCGCAGCGTCGTGGTCTTTCCGGCTCCGTTCGGTCCGAGGAAAGCGAAGATCTCGCCCCGACCGACCTCGAAGCTAACGCCTTGGACCGCTTCGACGGTTCTTTTTCTGCCCCGGAAGCTCTTGCGGAGATCCTCCGTCGTGATGATTGCTTCCATCTTCAGTCTCCTCGCTGGAACGGGTGGCCCAGCGGTTCAGGGTCAAAAGGTGGTGAGTACAGGGGTGTTCTCATCACGCACGCGAGCCGACTGGGTCTGTCGGCGCTGGTGCCGGCTGGTGGCGTGAGACCACGAAGTCCCGACGTCGGATGAGGACAACCGAACATGCCGCTCCGACGAGGGCTAGGACAGCACTGGCGACGAGCAGAATGTCGAGCGAACTGGCGAAGCTGTCGTGAACGGCCGCCACAAGTGGTGCTCGCGTCGCGGCAGGCACGGCGTTTATGGCCTGAGCGGCGTTGCCCTGTTGAACGGCGGTGACGACTCCGGGCAGGTGCCGTTCTAGGGATGGGATGTTGGCGAGGGTCTGGCCCAATTTGTGGTGGAGAGCCGATGCGAAAATCGACCCGTAGGCGGCGGTGCCGGCGGCGATGCCGATCTCGCGGAAGGTGGTGTTGGCGCCTGAGGCCATGCCGGAGCGCTGCGGGGCGACCACACCGACGGCGGTGGAAGCCAGTGGCGGGTTGACGATCCCGCTGCCCACGCCGGCCACGATGAAACCAGGGATCAAGTGGGTCCAGGAGCTGCTGCCGTCGAGCCCGGTCATGAGCAGCAAACCCACCCCGGTAAGCAGGAGGCCCGGCCCGACGAGCCAGCGGACGGGTATTCGTTCGCTGAACGCCCCGGCGAACATCGACGAGACAATCGACGTCCCACTCATGAGCAGGAGCTGAACACCGGTCGCCAAGGCGGAATGGCCGAGGTCGTCTTGGAGGTAGAGAGTGAGGTACAAGAACATCGCGTAAAGGGAACCGTTCAAGGCGAAGGCCGCAGCCAACCCGCCGCTGAAGGTCGGGATCCGGAAGAGGGCCAAATCGAACAGCGGGTGCTCCGCTCGGTGCTCCAGCGCGACGAACGCAACCAAGAACACGACGGCGAGGGCGAGACAGATATCTACCCCGGTGTCGCTCCAAGCCAGCTCGCCAGCACGGATCAGGCCATAAACCAAACTGCTCAATCCGGCGGTCAGCGTTACGAACCCGGCCCAGTCCGGTCGACTGGCGTGTGGCGTCTTGTACTCATCGACCCGCCACCGGGTGACGACTAGCGCGGCTACACCGACGGGCAGGTTGACCAAGAAGATGCCCCGCCAGCTGACGGCGGTAGTGATGAGTCCGCCCAGTACTGGTCCTAGTCCGGCGGCCACTCCAGTGACCGCGCCCCAGATTCCGAAGGCCATCCCCCGCTCCTTGCCGTGGAAGCAGTGAGCGAGAAGAGACAGCGAGGTGGCGAACAGGATCGCTCCGCCGATGCCTTGGGCGCTGCGGGACAGGATCAACATCATCGGCGAATGGGATATCCCACACAGCAGCGAGCCGAGGGTGAAGACAATGAGACCGAGGCTGAACAGAAGACGCTGCCCGTAACGGTCGGCGAGCGAACCCGCCGCTAGAAGCACCGACGCCAAGGTCAGGGCGTAGGCGTCGATGACCCACTGCACCTCGCTGAAGGTGGCGTGCAGTTCCGACTGGATGTTCGGCAAGGCGACGATCACGATGGTGATGTCCACCAGCAACATGAAGGTGGCTGCACACACCACGATCAGGGTCCACCACTTCTTTTCCATGGCCTGTAGCTTGCGGGGCGAACGGGCAGCCCGCCACACCTTTGTAGATATCCGCATGCTTTCGACCATCAACTAGGGTGATGTGTGTGGGATCCATCACCCTTGATGTCCTGGACCGACGCATCATTCACGCCCTTTACCTCGACCCCCGAGCACCGTTCAGCCGCTTGGCTGAGGTCCTCGGATCCTCCGAGCCGACGGTTTCCCGCCGCTACCGGCGTCTCTTCGACGATCGCATTCTTCGTGTGGTGGGCCAGCTCGACTCCCAGCGTTTCGACCAGTACGACTGGGCCGTCCGTATCCGTTGCGCTCCAGGATCCGCACCCACCGTCGCCACCAGGCTCGCCCAGCGGCCGGAGACTTCCTGGGTGCAGCTGACCTCGGGGGGAACCGAGATCTTCAGCCTGATTCAGTCACGCGACGGCGAACAGCGAACCCCACTGCTGCTCAGCCAACTCTCGGTCGGTCGACAGGTCGTCGACTACCAGGCCTACTGTCTCCTCCACCTATTCGCCACCGGATTGTCGGCTCCGCCTTGGCCGAGCGACCTCAACCCTGAGGAGATCGCCCAACTCCTCTCTTCGGCACGGGAAAGACCGTCGACCCATCGCCCGAAGGCCAAGCTGCAGGACTCCGACTGGCCGCTCGTCCAAGCCCTCGCCGACGACGGCCGCGCTCCCTATCGACAGCTGGCCGCGCGCACCCACTGGCACGAGTCGACCGTCCGACGGCGAGTCGAAGAACTCATGGCCTCGGGCGTCCTCTTCTTCGACCTGGACCTCGCCAGTGACGCCTTTGGGCTTCGCTCCCAGGCCCTGTTGTGGATGTCGGTGGCCCCCCGAAACCTGAAAAACATCGGACAAGCCTTGGCCAGCCGCCCCGAATTTCCTTTCGTCGCCGCCACCACTGGATCCACCAACCTGGTCGCAGCGCTGGTCTGCCCAGACGACCGCTCCCTCTATGAGTACCTCACCGACGAAATGATCACCCTCGACGCCCTGACCCACATCGAAACCGCCCCCGTGATGCAATTCGTAAAGATGCACGCCACCATCGCCCCGCCTCAACCATGACCTCGTCTCAGTCGCCCTCGACATGGTGAACACGGCCTTGGTGTTATTCGCAAGCCCGCTCTCACGCAGCCTGTGAGCGGCGCCGGCAGACAGCAGGTTCGCGCCCCATAAGAGCGGCGGACAGAATTACCAAACATTGTCCCGCAACGCCGGCCTGAGGGCACCCCTTGGGCTGCCAAGCCATAGCCCAGAAGGTTCCAATGAGGATGTCCCAGAAACCCGGACGCCAGCTGACGCCAGCTGTGGACGGATGGATCATCGAGTGCCTGATCTCCGCGAAATGTCCACGGGTTTCTGACTGCGACCTCCGCAGTCAGGAAGTTGACTGTCCCGGAAAGGCTGCCAGTATTGGTCAGAGTTGGATTATCTCTGGGTCGCCGGCCGTGGCCGCCCGCGCCGCTTTCTCGTAGGCGCCTGACGCGAGATCCTCCCAGATCGCTTCGCAGATCGACGGGGGCAGGTCGAGGTGGGCTGGACCCTTCCGGGTCAATTCCCCATCGGCCTCAGCCTTGGCGCGCGCTCGGGCCGCAATCGCACGGAGATCTTCGATCGAGATGGCTACGAGAACCAGCGTACCGTGGGTCGGAGGCCGCAGAGAGGAGCCCAGATCTTGGACTAGCTTTGGACTAGAAATCCGACGATATTGGTCGGTCCCGACCCTTCTCGATCGGACGGGCACCTATCCTGACCTACCCTTTTGCGCCTGAAGCCATCGACCAAGAAGGCTCGGAATGAGTTAGGAAACCGACGCTCTATCCTCTGAGCTACGGGGGCTTGGTCATAACGGTGCTGGTCAGACGATCTTTCTTGGGCCTGCGTCTCGCTTCTCAGGACCGATCCTAGGCGGCGCGTCCAGGACGCGTCTAGATACTTGCTCGGGAGCGTCCCTTCCATGTCCAGTGGCGCGACGGTCCTCTCCTCCTGAGCAGTCGGCATCAGCATTGTTCACGGCCGCCGGGTTTGCCACTCCTTACTCTGGCGGCGTCTGACCGACGCGGTGGTGAGGTCACATGATACGGGAGCTATCCTGCAGTACCGTTCTTGGTCACCGGACATTTACAGGAGGGCACTGTGTCACGATTGGGACATTGGATTCCCAGCAGCGTGGAAGAGCGGCTGGACCGGCTGGAATCACTGGCCGCGATCAACCAACTGGCTCAGCGGTATGGCGTGGCTATCGACTCTCGGGACATGGACATGATGGTGGAGCTTTTCCTTCCCGACGTGCGCGTGGGCAAGAATGAAGTCGGGCGGGAGGCGCTGAAACGCTGGTACACCAGGACGATGAGCCATCCCCGATCCAGTTGCCACTTCGTAGGTAACCATGTCGTCGACTTCGAGGACGCGGACCACGCCACGGGGATCGTGTACTGCCATGACGAGCTCGACCACCCGGATGAAGGCACGTGGGTCCAGGGCCAGTTGCAGTATTGGGACACCTACCGGCGGGTCGACGGGGAATGGTATTTCGAGCGCCGGAGGGTGCACCGCCTGTACATCACGGACTGGCTGGACAGGCCGGCCCATGGGAAGGGCACCGACAGCAGGTTCCTGAGCACCAACCAGCTTCCCGAGGCCTACCCGTCGTGGGGAGAGTTCTGGGCGCGGGTGGCGCAGGAGGGAGTCTCCGGTTGAGGCGGCGCCGGCAACGGACCGTTTTTCCGGCCTGCGTCGTACGATGGCGTAGCTGATTGCGCTCGCCACCGACGAGTGAGGGCGATCGTGAATCACCATTTGGACCGAAGCGCTGACCCGCTGGCGATTGCATCTCAATTGGTTCCCTCCAGGGTGGCTACCCGGCGCACCTATTCCTCGACGGTCGAGACGGTCTGGACTTACACTGCCTGGACGTGACGGATACGGGAGGTCCTCTTGAATGACTCTGTGAGGGATCGGACCGACATCACCGACGTACTGGTCCGGTACGCCACCGGGATCGACCGTCGGGACTGGGCGCTGTTTCGGACCTGCTGGGCGGAGGACATCGACGCCAACTATGGCCGCGGGATCGGCCACTTCCACAGCGCGGACGAGATCACCAACTACATGACCGAGGCCCATGCGGATATGGGGCCGACCTGGCACCGATTATCGAATTTCAGCATCGAAGTCGATGGAGATTCCGCCACGGCGCGGACGTACCTGCACGCCGTACTCAATGTGGACAAAGGCGACTCGGACAGGTGGATGGAAGTCATGGGCCACTACGACGACCTACTGGTCCGATCGGCCGCAGGGTGGAAGATCCAACGCCGGAGGGTCGGGCGACCTCGGATCACGGGCACCCAGCCTCCGGGCCTGGATCTTTGAGCTCAGCAGAGTCCGTCCCGGGCCGATGGAGTTGCGATGAGGGGACCGGCAGGATGAATGGGCCGCCTCTCCAGACAGGGCTCCAATCGATCGACCCTTGTTTATCAGCCGTCATACGTCCATGGCGTCCGCTCTTCCTGAGGGGGAAGCTGGTTGAGGGCGCCCTTCAAGTCCGACAGGGTCGTGGCGAATGCGCTGTCGCCTGTGGTCTTCTGGATCTTCCATCCGTCCGTGGTACGCACCAGGTAGTTGACTCGTCTGGAGAGGCTCAACCTGGGCGGAGCGTCCCTGGGTTGGAAAATGCCGAGCTGGTTCGAGCTCTGGATGGCGGTATCACCGGTCACCTCGACCTTCTGGTCCAGGCTCGTCTGGAACACGTACGGCAAGGGACCAGCGTCTCCGAAGTAGTAATCCCAGTACTTGGTGTACTCCTCACGCCCCTTGGGTCCCTTGCCTGGCTCATGCAGCGACTGGATCTCGATCGTGGCATCCTCGGTCAGGACATCGAGAGCTTCCATCCGACCGGCCTGGATGCCGTTGAAGCCTCCCGTGCATCCGGAATGCCACTCACGAAAGACCTCGTTGATTTCGCGGACGTCCTCGAGCTCCTTGACCCGAGCCTCGAGCTCCTGCACCCTTGTTTGTAGCGCCTCAGTGCTCTGGTCAGCCATCATGGCCCCCCCTCTCGGTGGTCTGGTTCGTGTCAGATATCAATGTAACTCGGTGTAAATCGGTGGTGAACGTGCGTTGCTAGGAGGCCGGAACGATCCCGGCCAACTCGAGGATCCGGTTCGGCGGCAGATACGGCTCGGTGATTCGGACACCACGATGCGCCAGGGCGTCTTCGATGGCGTTGGTGACGGCGGCCGGGGCCACTATGGCTCCGCCTTCACCAACTCCCCGGATGCCGAGACCATCGGCGGGAACCGATTCGAGATGTTCTATTTCGATGGTGGGGATCTCGCTCGCTGTCGGTACGAGGTAGTCCATGAACGTGCCGGCGAGGAATTGTCCATCGTCGTCGTACGCAGCCTCTTCGTAGAGGACGCCGGCAATACCCTGCGCCACCCCGCCGCGTATTTGACCCTCGACAATCGCGGGGTTGATGAGCTGGCCGCAGTCTTCCACGACGACGTAGCGCAGGATCTTCACCTGCCCGGTCTCCAGGTCGATTTCGACCACGCAGACGTGCGTCCCGCCCGACCAGCCACTTCCTGGACGATCCGAGACCCCTTCTCGCTTTGCGCCGTCACGGTCCCCTCGAGGGCAACCAGAACGGCGGGAATTTCAGCGGCAGGGTCCGCGTGGGCCAGGCTTCCACCGATCGTCCCTCGGGTCCGGATGGCGAGGTGCCCGACGTGGGCGAGAGCTCCGGCCAGCAGTGGCGCCTCGTCCAGGATGACGGGAGACCGCTCGGCCGAGCGATGCCGAGTCAGCGCGCCGATCGTCACTGAGTCATTCGCAGTTATTCCGCCGAGACCATCAACCCGGTTGATGTCTATCAGGTGATCGACCCGCGCCAGCCGCAGGGCGAGCAGAGGCACCAGGCTCTTTCCTCCGGCGATGACTTTGGCGTCACTCCCGAACCGGCCGAGTAGATCGACGGCTTCCTCGAGCGAGGTTACCGGGTGGTACTCGAACGCGCTCGGCTTCACTGCTCCCCCCTTTCTCGGTCGCGCTCCGCATCATACAGGTGCTGAACTTGATTCGATAGGAGGGTCCAGCTGATATTTTTGGCGACCGATCCTCGTTCCATGCGAGGCCAGGCAACGGCGTCACCAGCTGATGTCGCCCAACGGGTACTCCGGGCCCGGCGGGGCAGCGTCCACCTTGACGAAGGATCGGTGCCCTATTACTGTCCGGGATCGTCCGGTTGAATGACACTCAGTTTCGCCCCGCCGCTCAGGCTAGGGGTGGGGAGGATCAGGTGAAGTTCGACGACGTCGATGACATCGTGGTCGGTTCCGGAGCGGGAGGGGCGGTGGTGGCCGCCCGCTTGAGCGAAGACCCGAGCCGGAAGGTCCTCTTGCTCGAGGCCGGCCCTGACTATCCGTCACTGGACGAGACGCCCGAGGATCTGAAGGATCCCTGGATCTCGCTGACGGCCCATGATTGGGGACTGTCGGCAACGACAGGCGGCCGGACGATCCCGTACCCTCGGGGAAAGGTCGTAGGTGGGTCGACCGCGGTGAACGCAGCGGTAGCGACCCGCGGCACGGTTGAGGATTTCGAGCTTTGGGTCGGGGCCGGTTGCGACGAGTGGAGCTTCGAGCATGTCCTTCCCTTCTACATGAAGCTCGAAACCGTCGAAGGGGGCGATCCCAGCTATCACGGCACGTCCGGTCCGATCTGGATCACGACGCCACGCTCCCAGGAGTGGCAACCGATCAGCGCCGCGTTCGCGGCCGCGCTGGCGGCAACGGGTACACCCGTCATCGACGACCACAACCAGCCGGGTCGGACCGGGGTGGGGCCGTGCTCCTACAACATCCGCAACGGGACCAGATGGTCGGTGAATGCCGCCTATCTGGCGCCGGTGCGAGACCGGCGGAACCTCGAGATTCGTCCCCACACTGTCGTCGACAGTGTTGCCATCGAGAAGGGACGAGCGGTGGGCGTGTCGACCGTCGTAAACGGCAGAAGGCAAGAAATTCGGGGAAGCCGGGTGACGCTCGCCGCGGGGGCTATCGGCACTCCCTGCATCCTTCAACGATCGGGTGTCGGGCCCGAGGCGTGCATCACGGCCATCGGCCGCAAGGTGCTGGTCGAGTCGCCCGGGGTCGGGGCCAACCTCATGGACCACAGCGGAGGGGCGGTAGCCGCCTACTCTCGCCGGGAATTCCGAGCGCGACCCGACCGTCTACTTCGAGTTTTTCTATCGAGACGGCCCCAGGGCCATGGCACTTCTCACCCTGTGGGATCGCCGGCCGCTGGCCGAGTTCTTCGGCGACCCCGAGTCCCCGCCGGTCATTAGCGTGAGCGGAGGGACATGGAGGCCACAGTCGCGTGGGATGGTTCGGGTTACCGGCGAGGATCCAACCGCGCCGCCGGACATCCAGTTGAACTTCCTCAGCCATCCCGACGACATGAAGCTGACAGTAGAAGGCATCCGGATGGCCCTCGACCTGCTCCGCGGTCCCCATCTGAAGGGCTTCGTGGAACAGATCGTCTCTCCCACCCCGGATGCTGAGGCGTCGGATGAGGGTCTCCGCCAATATGCCCGACAAACGGCCGGCACAGGGTTCCATCCAGTGGGCACGGCCAAGATGGGAGCGGAGGACGACCCCACCGCGGTGTGCGACCAGCACGGCACGGTCAGGGGGGTCGGCAATCTTCGTGTGGCCGACGCTTCGCTTATGCCGTTGATCGTGACCGGTCCGACCAACCTCACTTCCATAATGATCGGTGAGCGGATTGCCCACTGGTTGACGACCCAATCAGATTGATCGGCGCTCACCTGCGAGCAAGGGAGGAGATCGAGCAACCGGCGTATAGTTTGGAGGTGCCCACACGCAGCGCCGATCAATCCAGGGACGACGGGACGAGGCAGAGCCTGGCCGCCCTGCTGATGGAGCATCCCTTCACCGCCCGAGAACCCCTCTTGTGTACGATCGACGGGGAGGTGACCCTCGGCGAGGCGCGTCAGGCCGCGGAGGACGTGGCCTTGGCGCTGGAAGAGCTGGGCGTCCGTCCGGGCGAGGGGGTGGCCGTTCAGCTTCCCGGCGGTCCTGATGCGGTGATAGCCATGTTTGGCGTGTGGCTGGCTGGCGCGGTCTTCGTTCCTATCAACGCCCGTCAACCGCGGCGTGAGGTCGACCATGTCCTCACTGTCATCCGTCCCGTTGCCTTCCTCGGTGGGGCCGGCCTGAGCGGCCAATCTCGAGAGCCGGCAAATTACGGTCCGGATGCGGCGTTCGTGACGTGGACTTCTGGCACCACGGGCCCACCGAAACCGATATTGCAGACGCACTCGGGCTACCTGGAGATCCTGGGCCGGGTGCTGGGTTCGCTGCGAACCGGGGGCGCTGGGAGCACGACTGAGACCCACCGGCCTTCGGCCAACCTGGTGCCCGTCTCGGTGGCGCTGAATGCTGGCATATACAACGTTCTCTTCGGTCTAATGGCGGGGGCCGCGGTCGTGCTAATGGAGCACTTCGTTACCAACGATTTCGCCGAGCTGGTGCAGCGGTATCAGATCCGCTCGACCGTTCTTCCTCCTGCTGCGATGACGATGCTCACCGATGATCCCGCGGTGGAAAGTCTGCAACCGCTCCGTTACGTGAGGAGTATCACCGCCCCGCTGTCGCCGCTCGGCGCCCGGCGGTTTATCGAGAAGTTCGGGGTTACCGTCTTGAACGGGTACGGGCAGGCGGAGATCGGCGAGGTGATCGGCTGGACGGCCTCGGATGCCAAGGCTCATCCGGACAAGCTCGGGGCGGTAGGGCGGCCCCATCCGGGTGTCGACATCAAGGTGGTCGACGAGGGAGGGGTGCCCCTGGGTGCAGGCGAGCAAGGGGAGTTGCTGGTCCGGCCGCCGCGCATGGCTGCCGGATATGCTGGCGGCGAACCTCTCGACGACAGACTGGATGACGAGGGGTATGTTCGCACCGGCGACTATGCGGTCGTCGACCAGGACGGCTTTGTGTGGATCGAGGGCCGAGCGAGCGATGTGATCAATCGAGGCGGGAACAAGGTATTCCCTGATCAGGTGGAGGAAGTACTCCTCTTGGCCCGAGGCGTCCGTGAGGCCGCTGTCGTCGGAGTGCCTGACCCGAGGTTGGGCGAGGTACCGGTCGCATTCGTGGTCGGCGAGGTGGCCGACTCCGAACTGGAGGCCTTGTGCCGGGAAAACCTGGTGCCCTACAAGGTCCCGGTGTCCGTGCACCACGTGGATTCGTTGCCGCGCAACGAGGTCGGCAAGGTCATGAGGAAAGACCTGGCGCACAGGATCACCCACGGGCGTCAGGGCTGAGGGGTCCTGGAACCCTCGGTCTGACGTCAGCGAGTCGGGCGCAGTCAGTCCTGGCGGGTTTGCCCACCAGCGGTCGCCGACGCCGAAGAATGGGTGATCACCGGGCAGAACGCAGCCACCGCCGGCACCACCACCCCGTTCGGAACGCCGCCGAGCCGACTTCGACCCGGTCGGCCTTGACGAGATGCCTGAGCCCTGTTATGAAGAGGCACTGAAATCAGTTCAGTCTCGGGTGGTATGAGTGCTCGCGATCTTCACGGACGAACAGGAGTTCCTGGCTTCTACGGTCAAATCCATGGCCGGATTGCTGGGCATTCAGAACCCCCAGGAGCTCGGAACCTTCGATACGGACAACGCGTGGGCGGCGTTGGCCCAGGCCGGCCTCACTGGCCTTCGGGCCCGCGCCAGCGGCAGGCCCCTGGGTTCAGGGGTGGACGCCATGGTAGTGGCCGAAGGGCTGGGCGCCATGCTCGCGCCTGTGCCCTACATACCCTCCGCCCTGCTCGCCACTGAGCTTCTGGTCGCCGCGGGCGTGGTCGACCAGATCGACCCGGTGTCCGCCGGCCAGACCAGGTTCGCGCTGATGCTGGATTCCAGGCTCGAACAGTTGGCTGACGTGAGCGAGCTGGGGTCAAGCGTGGCATGGGGCGACGGCGAGTTCGGGCTGTGCTTTGACCGGTCAGGCGAGGTTACCCGGCTGGCGACGCTGCCGCTATCTGGGTTCAGCCGCTCTGGTGCGGCCGATCTGACCGCGTCCATCTCGCTCGGCCACCCAAGGCCAGCGGACGGCGATCCGGTACTGATCGGTGCCGGGGTGTCCGGCGAGGATCATGACCGCTGGAGCGCCCTGGCCTTGACCCTTTTGTGCGCCGACTGCGTGGGGGCCATGCGGGCGGCCGTGGAGGGTGTGGTCGCCTACGCCAAAGACCGAATCGCCTTCGGTGTTCCGATCGCGTCATTCCAGGCGATCCAGCACATGTGCGCCGATGCCTACGCCTCGTGCGAGGCCGCCTTCAGCACCAATTGCTACGCGGCGTGGGCGGTCGACGAGCTCAGCGGGAGGGAGGCGCTGCTGGCGGCGACGACGGCCAAAGCCTGGATCTGCTCAGTCACCCGCGAGGTGGTGGAAACGGTGATGCAAGTGTACGGAGGCATCGGCCAGACGTGGGAGCACATTGCCCACCTTTATGCCCGCCGGGCCATGATGGATGCCGACCTCCTCGGCGGTGAGCACTATCAGCTCGACCGGTTGTACGCCTTGCGTGAAGGGGCTCTCTGATGGATTTTCGCGACACTCCTGAGGAGGCCGAGTACCGGCGAAGCCTGGCGGAGTGGCTCGCTGGCTATGTGAGCGGTCACCGTATGGATGAGGTCGACCAGCGTCAGTGGCACCGTGCGCTCTACGACGCCGGGTACATCGCTCAGACCTGGGCCAAAGAGGAGGGCGGCCAGGGACTTCCACCGATCTACGACGTCATCCTCAATGAGGAAGTAGCCCGAGCGGGCGCCCGGCCGGCGCCCGCCAACCCCAACTATCTTGGTCGGGCGATATTCCGTTTCGGTACTGACGCCCAGAAGGAACGGTTCTTGAAGCCGACTCTGAGTGGTGAAACACAGTGGTGTCAGGGCTTCAGTGAGCCGGGCGCAGGGTCGGATCTCGCGTCCATGCGTACCAGCGCCCGGCTCGATGGCGACTCGTGGATCATCAATGGCCAGAAGCTGTGGACCAGCGGTGCCCACGAAGCTGACTGGTGCTTTTTGCTGGCCCGGTCCGAACCGGGGGCGTCCAAGCACAAGGGCATCTCCGTATTTCTAATCGATATGAGGACCCAGGGAGTCACGGTACGCCCGATCAGAACGACGGATGGGTTGGAGCATACGTGCGAGACGTTCTGGGACGACGTCCGTATTCCGGCAGACCGTCTCCTGGGGGAACGGGGCCAGGGCTGGAACATAGCGATGTGGGCGTTGTCGTTCGAGCGCGGACCGGCGGACATCGGAGTGGTCCCCCCGCTGTTGAGGAGCCTGAGCCGGCTGGAGGCGAAAGCCCGGGCCGCGGGGCTGGACCGGTTCGAGCACGTGCGACACGCTCTCACGAAGGCGTATGTCATGGTGCAAGTCCTGCACCTCGAATCTATACGCCAAGTGTCGCTCCGGGAAGCTGGGCGACCTGCTGGAGCCGAAGGGCCGGTGGCCAAGATGCTCTGGGCCCACGCCGATCAGGCCGTCGGTCACGCCTGGCTCGATGTGCTTGGCCCGCTCGCCTTGACCGGCGCGGACGGTGGTGCGACGGTATCCACCTATTTTCATTCGCGGCCCGCGAGTGTGTACGGGGGATCCATCCAGATCCAGCGCAACCTTCTGTCGCAACGGTTCATGGGAATGCCGCGACCCGGGAAGTAGCGAGAGGTCACCAGATCGACACGTCTCGCACCGGATGGCTGCAGTGAGAGGAACATCGTGAAGTTCTGCCTCATCCTTCCCGGCCGTGGCTTGCCGGCGGTGCCGTCGATGCTTTCGGCCAAGGTCCTTACCCGCCTGGCGGTGTTAGCCGAGGATGCCGGGTTCGACGGATTCGCGCTGGATGAGCATCCGGCCGCTCCGGAGTCCTGGCGACGGGTCGGCAACGGGCACGACGCGGTCGATCCGTTCGTGGGTCTGGCTGCAGTGGCGGCCGCCACTCGGAGTGCGCAACTGATCACCTATCTCGCCGTCGCTCCTTTCAGAAATCCGTTTCTGACCGCCAAATCGGCGGCGACGCTCGACGTGTTGTCGGACGGCCGGTGTATCCTTGGGCTGGGGTGCGGGTATCTCGAAGACGAGTTCGCGGCCCTCGGTGTCGACTTCGCGGAGCGCAACGAGCTGTTCGATGAGGCCTTGCAGGTTATGCGACTAGCGTGGTCCGGCGAACCGGTCGATTACGGCGGTCGGCATTTCACCGCTCGGGGCATCCGCTGCCTGCCCACGCCGCATGCGGGGCGCGATCTGCCGATCTGGGTGGGTGGGAATTCCAGGCGAGCCCTCAGGCGGGTAGCCGCCCATGGATATGGATGGGTGTCGATGCCCTACAAGCGGGGCGCCGCAGTGAGCAGGCATTCCGCGCCAATGGAGAACCTCAGCGATTTGAGGGCGTTGCTGGCGCGGCTGGAGGAATACGCCGATGAGGCGGGGCGGTCGGCTGAGCGGCGCGACGTCGCTCATCCTTTGGGGGCGATCGGCCTGACCGGAACACCCCTCGAGGAGGTGGAGATTCTGGCCGGAATGGGGATCACCTGGGTCAACATTTCCGACGTCTCGACAAATTACCGACGACGCGGCGCGGATGATCGAGCAATTTGCCGCCGGGGTCATCGCCCCGAGTCGATGACCCCGACGACGATACCGAGCGGTTAGGGCGGCGGGCGGAACAACTTTCGGACCAGTCCGGGGTGGCAGGGGACTGCAGATCAGGCTTTGGGCCCGGGATGGGGCTGGCGATGTAGTCGTCGCGGGCCTGGTCGGGGCGCCGGCTGGCGGACGCGGACGGCAGGTCGAGCCGGGTGGCGAATAGCGGGACGCCTGATTGTGTTTCCCGCCTTGACTGAGCGGAAACAGGTTGGTATCGTCCCGACTGAATCAAGCTCAATCTCGCCGAAGTGTCGCGAGGCCGGACGAACGCGAGTCGGTCAAGGAGGGGGACTCGAACTAACTGCGCATGTAAGGCTGGTCGTCACTGCCGACCTTGAGTTGCTCCTTCCGCCTCCCGCGCTGGCTTCGTCCGAGGCAACTCAGGTGACCTGTGTCAGGCAGTCGGCCGACAAATCTGAGACGGCGGTCCGTTTGCTGAGGGGGAAGCCCCGGCGCCACCTGCGAGCCGGGACGTCACCGACCGGGGATTGGGTCCTCGGACTCTGGACACGAAAAGGGGGAAAATAGAACCGATGGAGATAATTCGGAATGTCCGGCTTCGGTCGGGCGTCGGGATTGTGGCCTTGGCCGCCGCCCTGCTGGCGGCCGGCTGCGGCTCCTCGAGCAAGTCCTCGAGTTCCGCGACCACGTCAGGCGGCAGCTCGTCATCCGCGACTACGTCAGGCAGCAGCTCGTCTACAGCCGCGGCCAGTGGCACCACCGCCGGCGGCGCCGCGACCGCCAGCTGCTCGAACATCCCGTCCGGTCCGATCAAGATCGGCGACATCCTGCCGTTGAGCAACAATCCGTACTCGCAGGTCGAAGCGGTTACAGAGACGTCGACGAACATCAACGTCAGCTATTTCAACGCCAACAATTCGATCTGTGGGCACAAGGTGCAGATGGTCTACGCAGACGACCATGGCGATCCGGCCACCTCGCTGAGCGAGGCCCGCCAGATGGTGGCCGAAGGCATCAAGATCATGTTCAACCCGTCGTTGGGGCCGAGCCAGTCCGCCATCCAGCCTTACCTGATGCAGCAGAAGATGCTGATTATGGGTATTGCCGGGATCACCAGTCTCCTCAGCCCGGCCCAAAACCCCTCCTACTTCTCGGTGCTGCCGAGCGACGCCCAGTACGCCCAGGGAGTGGTGAACTTCTTGAAGGCCAAGGGTTGGAACGACATCGGCGTGCTCAACGACGGGACCACGTTCGGCAATGACGTCACCCCGTACTTCCTGAAGGACGCCCAAACGGCCGGGCTCACCATCTCCAAGACCGTGACCTATTCGCCGACCGCGGTCGACCTGACCGCTCCCCTGCAGGAACTCAAGTCGGCGGGTGCCCAGGTCGTGGTGCCCCTGTCGTACAGCGGTATCACCGCCCTGGTGGCCGGCATGCACCAGTTGGGCTGGCCCACCAAGACGGTGAGCACGGGTTCGTACCTGGTGTTCTTCATTCAGCCGAGTCAGCTTCCGCCAGGGACGGTCGACGGTTGCGACGTGGGCCTGCCGGCTTCGGACGCTCCGTCTTCGCTGGCCGGGTTGACCGACCCGCCCAAGACCATCCTGGAGCAGGTGTATGCGGCCGAGAAAGGAAAAGCTTCGACCTTCGGGGCCTGGCAGATCTACACCGAGCTGCTTATGACAAAGGCGGCGGTGGAGAAGGCCGGATCGCTCGATTCCAACAAGCTGATCGCAGCAACCGAGAGCCTGACGAATGTCCAGGCCGGCTGGCCGGGTGTGACCGAGACCTTCACGCCCACCGACCACACCGGCTGGCAGCAGCCCATCGACATGTGCCAGTTGACGCTGGGGCCCTTCCAGGCCACCTATCTGGCACCCTGAAACCCAGCACCCGCCCTGCCCCGCCTCCGATCCTCGGGGGCGGGTAGACGGAACCCGTTTGACGGGGTCAGCTCCACGCCAGGACAGCACAGGAACAGTTGAGCAATGCAAACCAATCGTGACGGGACGCAGCAGCGCGGCATGGCTGAGGTGAGGGTGAGGTGATTGTCTTTTGGACGGCGGTGATCGCCGGGCTGGCGGTAGGCTCGGTGTATGGGCTGATCGCGATCAGCTATTCGATCGTGGTCGGGTCGTCGGGGATATTCAATGTGGCCCAGGGCAACCTGTTGATCGTCGGTGTGCTCGTTTCCTACTACGCCCTTGACCTGTGGAAGGTCCCCCAGGTCGTGGCCTTGTTCCTGATCATCGCGGTGATCGTGGTGCTCAGCCTGGTCGAGGAATTCGTGGCCGTACGTCCCATCATTTCCAGGGGTAGCGGCGGTATCACCTGGTTCATCTCGACCCTGGGTTTCGGGTTGATCCTGTCGACCATCTGCATCAAGATCTACGGCAGCCGGGCCGTGTTCGCCATCCCGAGCGCGTTCGGGTCGTCGGCAGTCAGGGTGGGCGGCCTGTCCATCGCCCCCAAGTTCATCGCCTCGTTCATCCTGCTGTTGATCGTGGGGTTCGGGCTTGAACTGTTTTACAGGAAGAGCGACATCGGGACGGTGATGAGGGCGGTCGCCGAGGACCGCGAGGTGGCATCGCTCCGGGGGGTGAGGGTGATCCGGGTCGGACAGCTGGCGTTCGTTCTGGCCGCGGTGGTGACTGGTCTGGCGGCGTTCGTGATCGCCCCGATCATCTCGGCGGACGTCTCGACGGGGCTCATCTACAGCCTGAAGGGTTTCATCGCGCTGGCCATCGGCGGCTTCGGCAGCATGAAGGGGGCCGCCGTCGGCGGCCTCCTGCTTGGGGTCGCCGAGCAGTTGTTCGACACCTACAGCTCGGCGAACTACGAGATACTGGCTGGTCTGGTGCTGATTCTGTTGGTGCTGGCGTTCCGACCGCAAGGGCTGTTCAACACCGCCGTCCTGCGGGAGGTGTGAGCCCGGTGTTCAGCCGCGTTACCGCTTCTCGATCGATATGGGGAAGCCCGGTCGGGTTGGCCGTGGTGCTGGCCGCCGCCTTATTGATTCCGTACCTGAAGCACACCCCGGCCTACCGGCTCAGCCTGTACGAGCAAATTCTGGCCATGATCGTGGTGACGATCGGGCTCAACGTGACGATGGGGATGGCGGGACAGTTTCTGCTGGGCATCGTGGCGGTGTTCGCGGTGGGTGGCTACGCCACCGGCTATGTGGTGGCTCACCATCCGAGTGGTATCGGTTTCATACCGATGCTGATCCTGGGGGCGCTGGCCGGGGGGGTGGCCGGCCTGATCCTCGGGATTCCCTCGCTGCGCGTGGGTCATTTCTATCTGGCCCTCGTCTCGCTGTACGCCACCCTGGTCATCCCGGCTGTGGCCGATCAGTGGTCGGCGGTGGGAGGAGATGGGGGCTTGACCCTGTTTGCCACCCATTTCGCCAGTGGTTACGGCCTGTATGCCACTTTCATCGGCATCACGCTGGTGGTAGGCGCGGTGGGCTGGCTGATCCGTCACAGCACCGTGGGTCGTCGCTTCATTACTCTGGCCGCCAGCGAGGAGTTGACAGCCGGCCTGGGCATCAGCGGGTATCGCACCAAGCTTCTGGGTAGCGTTCTCGGATCGATGATCGCCGGGCTGGCGGGGGCGATGTTCGTCTACTCGCAGCAGTCGTTCGGGCCCACCAGCGGTGGTGGCGGTGGCGGCGCCAACCTGGCCACCCTGCTGCTGGCGGCGTTGGTGATCGGCGGCACCGGGACGATCGCCGGACCGGTGGTGGGTGGGGTGTTGATCCTGGGGCTCAACCAGTTCCTGACCGGGCTGGCCGATCTCAGCGGCGTGTTGTTCGGCGCCCTTCTGATCGTGTTCGCCGTGTTCCTGCCCCAAGGCATCACCGCGGAGGCCAGGAAGCTGGCCGAGAGACTGGGATTCATCCGGGTCCGGTCGGTGCCGGTGGTTGGTGGCCCGGCAGCGCCGACCACCGCGGCCGGCGATTCCCGGCCGGCCGCGACGGCCGCCCGGGCGGCCGGTCCGGACTTCGATCATATGGGCGAGCGCCCCACCGCCAGTTTGGAGGCGGTGGGGGTGAGTCGTTCCTTCGGCGGGGTGCGGGCGGTTGACAACATCAACCTGAGGGTCGAGCCGGCGTCCATCCACGGGCTCATCGGCTCGAACGGTTCAGGTAAGACCACGCTCCTGAACCTGATCTCGGCTTTCTACAAAGTGGATCAAGGCGTTATCCGGATCGGTGACGCGGTACTGAGCGACCATCCCGCCTATTTCGCGTCCCGGTTGGGGGTGGCCAGGACGTTCCAGACTCCCAAGCTGATCCTGGGGGCATCGGTGCTGGAGAATGTGATGCCAGCCGTCGATCGCCAACTCAAAGTGACCGGACTGGAATCGGTGTTCCGGCTGCCTCGAGGGGTGCGGACCAGCCGCCAGTCCCGCCAGCGGGCCATGGATGCCCTCGAGCGTTTGTCGTTGACCGGCATAGCCAACGACCCGGCTGGCGCCCTTCCGCACGGCACCCGTCGCCTGGTAGAAGTGGCCCGGGCCATAGCGTTGAACCCCCTTTTCTTCCTGCTCGACGAACCCGCTGCCGGGCTGAGCCCCACCGAGTCCGAACTTCTGGTCGAGGTCATCGCCGCCACCGCCAGAGAGGGGGTCGGGGTACTCCTGATCGAGCACAACGTGCCGCTGGTCCTGTCCATCGCCCGGATGGTCACTGTCATGCACCAGGGCACCCAACTGTTCGAAGGCACTCCGGCCGAGCTGCGATCCGACCTGCGGGTGGCCGGAGCATTCCTCGGAGTCGATCCCACCGAAGTCGTGACATGAGTACACCGAGCTCAATGGTGGTGTCCGGGCTATGCGCCGGTTACGGCACCATGGAAGTGGTTTCCGGCGTTACTTTGGAAGTGGCCCCCGGCGAGGCGGTCTCGCTGATCGGCCGCAACGGCGCCGGCAAGACCACCACCCTTCTGGCCATCGGCGGCGTGCGCTACGGACGCAGCGGCGGGAGCGTCACCATCGGAGAACTCGACCTGTCCAGAGCTTCGCCGGCCGCCATTGTCGAAGCTGGCATTGCCCTTGTACCCGAAGGCCACCGCATCTTCCGCCGGCTCACCGTCACCGAGAACCTCATGATCGGCCGGCACGTCCGGAGAAAGGCAGGCCGGGCCGCGACGGACGCTTCCATGGCACAAGTCTTCGATCTGTTCCCCATCCTCAAAACATACGCCACCCGCAGCGCGGGCTACCTGAGTGGCGGCGAGCAGCAGATGGTCGCCATCGGCCAGGCCCTCATGGGCGACCCCAAGATTCTATTGCTCGACGAACCCACTTCTGGCTTATCGGTGATGGTCATCCGCACCATCATCGAAGTCCTGGCCAAACTGCGTGACGCTGGCGTGGGCCTGCTCGTCGTCGACCAGAGCGTACAGAGAGCGCTCGACAACTCCTCCCGAACGTACGTGCTGGAAAGAGGCCGTATCGTAATGGCCGGTCCGTCCAAAGAGCTCGCCCTGGACGAGCGAGTGTTCGCCATCGTTCGAGGTACCGAAGACGTGGCCGAAGCAGCTGGTTCCGGCCCATAGCCCATCCCGGAATACGAGAACCTGGTCAACACGATGCTCGAGACAGGGAGGATTCGACCGAGTGACCCGTAATGACGTCGCCCTCTCGTCCAGCACGATGCCGACCATCAACACCTTTGATCGGCTTTTTCGTCCCCGGTCGATCGCATTTGTCGGCGCCTCTGAGAATGGCCTGGCGGGCATGACGTTCGGCAACATGTTGCAGGACTTCCCCGGAGATGCCTACCCGATAAATCCCAATCGGGATTCGGTTCTTGGTGTGCCCACGGTGAGGTCACTCGACGACCTTCCCGAACCCGTGGACCTGGCCGTCTTCCTCGTGCCGGCCCGACTCGTCCCCGGGATGGTCGAGGAGTGTGCCGAGCGTGGCGTAGGCGGGGTGGTGCTGCTGAGTTCCGGGTTCGCCGAAGCGGGAGACTCCGGCCGCTCCTACCAAGCCGCCGTCGTCGAATCGTCCAGGACCCATAAACTGCCCGTTCTCGGCCCCAACTGCAACGGCTACTTCAATGGGCATGCCTGCACCTATCCCACCTTCGCGATTCCGCCGGGCGCGGCCCGGCCCAAAGCCGGCTCTGTGGCCGTCGTATCTCAAAGCGGCGGGTTCGGCGCTTACATAGTCGTAAAAGCAGTCGAGCGTGCTCTGCAGGTCGGGTGGTACGTGTCGACTGGCAACGAAGCCGACTTGAACGTGTCCAGGGCCCTCCGTTATCTGGTCGAGCGACCCGAGGTGCAGGTCCTTCTCACCTTCTCTGAAGCGCTCCGAGACCCCGAAGCCTTTATCGCGGCTGCAGAGCGGGCCGCCGAGCTGGACAAAGTGATCATCTCCGTCAAGACCGGCAACTCCGAAGCGGCGGCGCGCGCCGCTCTCTCCCACACCGCCTCAGTGGTTGGCTCCGAGGAAGTGTTTGATAGCGTCTGTCGTCAGTACGGGATCCTGCGGGCGAACTCCATCGAAGAGATGATCGACTTCGCCAGCCTGTTGCAGAGCGGAAAACGCATGACTGGTAAGCGGCTCGGCGTAGTTACGCCATCAGGGGGTGCCGGTGTGCTCATCGCCGATGCCGCCACCAAGTTGGGCCTCAGCGTGCCGGAGTTGCCTCGACAGGACCAGGCCACCCTGGCGCCGCTGATCCCAGCTTTCGGAAGTGTGAAAAATCCGGTGGATACTACCGCAGGCCTCAGTAGCTACTCCCCAGACCCCGACACGTACGGCAAGCTCGTCAGGGTGCTCGACGACAGCGACGCCGTCGACTGCATCCTGACCTTGCTCTGGAGTGCCACCGGTCCGGAAGTTGACGCGGTGGTCGAGATAGATCGGGCATCGAAGAAGCCGATCGTGGCGGTCACCACCCAGCCTGCATCGCACTTGAGCGAAGCGGGCTTGCCCACCTTCGGAGACCCGACCCGAGCGGTAGGCGGGGTGAGCGCCCTGGCGAGGGTCTCCAGCCGGAGGCCGGCTCGCCCGCGGCTATTCCAGAGCAACCCGGACCGGGCCACCCAGGCTCGAGATCTGCTAGCCCGGGCAGCCGCTCATTCCTTCGTGCTCGAGTCGACCGCCAAGCGTATCCTGGCGCTGTACGGCATTCCCGTCTGCCGTGAAATCACCGTCCATGACGCAGAGTCGGCGGCCCGCGCCGCTGTGGAGATCGGCGGACCCGTGGCGTTGAAGGCCTTATCGTACGAACTCCCTCACAAGTCCGACTCGGGCGGTTTGCGGCTCAATCTTCAGGACGCCGACCAGGTGCGGCAAGGGTACGGTGAGCTCGTCGGCGAGCTGGCCGACACCCACCCGGAGGCGGTGATCGAAGGTGTGCTGGTCCAGGAGATGCTCGGTGCCAACATCGAGATAGCCCTGGGTTTCCAGCGCGACCTGGTCTTTGGCCCGACCGTCGCTATCGGGCTCGGTGGGACCCTGGTTGAGCTCATGCGCAAACCGGTGCTCCTGCGGGCTCCCTTCGTGGTGGAGGAGTCTCGCCGGGCGGTGAACAATATCGCTGACGGGCTCATCCGGCATGCCAGGCGTGGACTCGCCGAGGACCAGGTCGATGCCCTCGCCGCGGCCATGATGGGGCTATCCGAGTTGGCGCTCGAGCTTCCCGAGGTGACGTCGGTCGATATCAACCCGATTCGAGTATCCCGGGACCGGATGGCGGCTGTCGACGGCCTGCTCGTGCTGAGCTAGCCACGATCGAGGGCCTCCCGGGGGGGCACCTCGATGGGCCTCGCATTTCAAGGGTATACGCGCCCGTGGCTATCCGGTATGGGGATCTTCGGCGACCCCCGTCACCGATCGAGCCTGCGATTCGACCAGCTCCAGGACGCCCGAAATTGCGCTGTAGTCGCACCTGTCGGCCACCTGCGCCCCGCCGGCCTCTCGCAGCATGGGGTCTAGACGGGTTCGCAGGCTCCGCAGGGCCCAATCCAGCACCGGTCCGTTCGCCACGTTGTCATAGGGCACCCATTGCTGATACTCCTTGCCGGGCATGACGTAGTGATAGTGAGGCGACTCCGTGAAGCAGTCGAATCGCAAGTATTCGGCTCCGTCAACCGAATCCACCACGTGCAGAGAAACTCCCGAGTCGTCGATGGACGCCTGCGGTGGATTGTCCGGATACGCCTGCTTCAGGATCTCGGTGTCGAGCAAGCGGTACTCCACCCCGAATGTCAATTCGCCGGCGGAGAACCACTTGGTGTTCTCGGGGACCGGGGGGATCGGGTCTTCGAAAACTTGCCTTCCCGCTTCCATGTCACGCCCCTTCTGCGTTACGGACGGTTTCCGGCAGATCGGCCGCCAGTTGGAACATCTGAATAGCGTTGCCCCTGACGATCTTGTTCACGTCTTGCTGGTCCACGTCGGCGAAGATCTTCTCGGCATAGGCCTTGGTGTTGGGCCAGGTCGAGTCCTGATGGGGGTAGTCACATTCGAAGGTGATGCTGTCAACCCCGATCTCGTGGCGGGAACGCAGCCCGAACTCGTCCTCGAAGAAGCAGCCCCAGATATGTCCCCTCACATAATGGCTGGGGGGCTCGGTGATGAGCGGATTCCAGTCGTCAGTGTAGTTGTGCTTGTGCCAGAGGTTGTCCAAACGTTCCCACAAGAAGGGCATCCAGCCGATTTGACTCTCGGAAAAGGCCAGCTTCAGCTTCGGAAAACGGATCAGTAGCCCCGACAGGAGCCAGTCAGCCATGGCAAACTGCGAAGCGATGGTGGTCAGTGCGATCGGCACGAGCAGCGGGGCATCACCGGACGTCACCTGGCTCAGCCCTGACGAACCGATATGCATACAGATGACCGTCCCAGTGTCGTTGCAAACCTCGAAAAACCTATCCCAGTAGCGGTAACGATCGTGAATGCTCGGCAGACCCTGCGAGGCGGGGAGCTCGCTGAACACCACGGCGCGCGCCCCGCGGTCGGCATTGCGGCGAACTTCGGCCGCCGCCAGTTCGACGTCCCAGAGCGGGATCAGGCACAACGGGATGAGACGCCCCCCGCTTTCGCCGCACCACTCGTCGATCATCCAGTCGTTGTAAGCCTGGACACAGGCCAGGGCCAGATCCTTGTCCCTGGCGGTGAGGAACCTCTGGCCCGCAAAGCGCGGATAGGTCGGGAAGCACAAGGACCGCTCAATGTGGTTGATCGTCATGTCCTTCAGGCGGCCTGTGACCTGCGAGAAACCGGGCCGCATGTCCTCGAAGCTGATCGGTCCAGGAACCACTTTTCCCGCGGCAGCCCGACCGCTGCGTTTCCCAGCAGGGTGGCGGACATCTCGTCCTCGTACACCCACCAGTCGGTCAAAGGGCCGTCGCCGGCGGGACGGTAGGCGTTCCATCCCGACCGGGAGCTCCGGTCGATTTCGTCCTCGGGCACCATCTCGTACGGTGCCCGTACGACCCGGGGTCCTCGGTCGCGGTACCGATCGGGAAGCCACCGTTCCCATAGATCGGGGGGTTCGATGACGTGATCATCGACAGAGATGATCGGCGGAATGTCAACGGTCACTTCTGCACCTGTCCGCCCAACAGCCGACCTGGCTCTGGTCGCCGCTACGTCTCGATGACTGAGTCCAGGCGGATCAGTCGAGTGCGCCGACGCCCGGCCAACCGTGATTGGAGAAGTCGAATGAGACGCCGTCCGGCGTCCGCATCTTCATCTCCCAGGTGACGCCAGCCTGCTCGTGGCCCGGGTCCATCAGGCTCTCGGCCCCCAGTCCTATGGCCCGTTCGACTGCGGCGTCGATGTCGTCGACGACAAATCCGATGTGGTTGAGACCCTCTGGCTTGGCGTTCACAAAATCTGGATGAACCTTGATCAAGGCGACGTTGACCGTGCCGTCGCTCAAATAGACGGCACCCGAGTCGTTGAGATTGCCGACCCGGCCTACCTCCTCCAGTTCGAAGATCTCGGAGTAAAACTTGGCCGCCCAGTGAAGATCGTCGCACTTGATGGCAACATGCCTCAGCTTGGCCATGACACATCCCGCTTTCTGGAGTTGAACGAACTTCAATTTCGAATTATATCAGAGCACTCTCTGCCAGTCAACCGGGTGGGAGAGCCACGGAGATTGGCTCCTGGAAGAACGTCTCGGCCCGCAGGTAGGCTCCCGAGGCGCTGAGATTGACAGTTCGCCGTGTGAATGCGTCTGCGTTGGCCACCACCCAGGCCAGCGGGCGCCCAACGTCCAGTTCGGCGTCCCCGAGACGACCGGCGGGCAGCGCCGACATGGCCGCCGCGTACTTCTCCGGTTCGAGAGACTTCCACCTTTCGGTCATCGCTGACTCGGCGGCGGGATGAAGCTGAAAGACCCGGATACCGTCTTCGCCCCATTCGTCAGCGGCAGCGTAGGTTAATCCCTCAATTGCATATTTGGCGCCGTTGTAGGGACCGTAGCGCATGGTGGTGGGAAGGTGAGTGGAGCTCGAGCCCACGTTCACCACGACCCCTCCACGGGCTTTTAGGTAGGGATGAGCAGCCCGCATGAAGCGAAAAACTGCCAACGGCCCGGACTCCAGGGCGTCGACCATTCCCCGATCTTCGGTGTCCAGAATGCGCAAGGTACGAATGTTCTGTGCGTTGTTCACGAGGATGTCGATGCCCCCGAACCCGTCAACGGCCTGTGCGACGCAGTGCTCGATGTCGCTCAATCTCTGCACATCACATGGCACCGGTAGCGCCTGGCCACCTCGTTGCTCGATCGCTCGGCACGTATCTTCGATCATGTTCGCGTTCCTCGCCGCAGCCACGATGGAGGCGCCGTGATTCGCAAAGGCCAGCGCAACTCCGCGGCCGATGCCCTGACTGGCGCCGGTAACGATGGCGACCCGGTCTCTGAGTAGTTGTTCCATCTCGTTCCTCTTAGAAGCCGTGACGTCAGGACAGTACTCGATTCGATTCGCGCTCCTCGTGGCGCCCGCCAGGCTGGAGGGTCTTGACGGATCTCAGCGGTTCCAGTAGCCTCCTGAAGCACATTCAGCGAGATGCAACAACGGTCAAACCCGTCGTGGCACGAGACGGGTCCCATGAAAGCGCAAGGGGGTCGGGGTGGGTTTCAGAGGAATATCGAGATACCTTCTCGAGCTGCAAACGCGTTCGTGACCGACCTGCACATCGTGGGCGCGTGGGGGCGGAGAAGATCGTGACCAGTGTCACCGACGTGATCGACGTCTCGTCCCTGTCAGGAATTCGACTGGAAGCGGACGGTGAGGTATTGACCGTTGAGTTGAATCGCCCCGACCGATTGAACGCCCTCAACGCCGCAACCGTGTCATCCCTGACCCGGATATGGTCTCGACTCGGGGATACCGATATCCGGGTCGTGATCATCACTGGCGCGGGCAAGGGGTTCTGCGCAGGCGCCGACCTGCGTGGATATGCCGTTGACGCCGGCCATCCGGCCGGCTTGCGCCACTCGAGCAATCCGCACGTGCTGGCTCTCGCCAATCTTCCGCAGGTCGTCATCGCGGCCGTCAACGGAGCGGCTGCGGGTGCCGGATTGGCATTGGCCTGCGCCGCCGACATCAGGATCGCATCGACCGCAGCCAGGTTCGTACCCGCGTTCGGTCGAGTGGGGGTGGTTCCGGACGCCGGCGCTACCTACTTCATCCCGCGCCTTGTCGGGTACGGGCGCGCCGTGGATTGGCTGCTGTCAGGGTTCGAGCTCGATCCGGCCACGGCGAAGGAATGGGGTCTGGTATCGGCCGTGGTCTCACCGGACGAATTGCTCCCGGAAGTGTTGAGCCGGGCGCGGGCCCTGGCCACGATGCCAGGGACGGCCCTGAGCCTCACCAAGGCGTTGCTGCATAGAAGTACGTACAGTTCACTGCCGGATCAGCTCGAGTCGGAGGCGGCTTATCAGGTTCTTGCTGTCGCCTCGCCGGAGAGGGCCGATGCCCGAGCAGCCACAGTTGCCCGTATCTTCAACACCGCCTCGTCGCCGACCGGCGCGACGGACCCGCCGTGAGCACGCGCACTCGCCGAAGTTCAATTTTTCCATAAGGAGAGCTAATGCTTGACGAACTCCAGGCGTTCAAGACCGCGGACGTCCAACCCGACCGCCGGTCGGTCGAGTATCGTGGTCGCTGAGGTTGCGACGTGGACAAGCAAGCGCTGGTCGGCCAGGAGGCCAGCCCATGACCGACGGCGGTGTCCTGAGACCTCGCCAGACGTACCTCGAAGGCCTGGCCGAGGGTCAGCTCCTGTTTCAGAGGTGCGGCGAATGTGGGGTGGCCGTGTTCTACCCGCGTGTCGTTTGCAACACTTGCGGGAGCGATGAGCTGAGCTTCGAGAGCAGTGCCGGATTGGGCACCGTCTATTCGACGACGGCGATCACGGTGCGGGACAAGCCGTCCTACTCCGTCACCTTGATCGACCTCGATGAGGGTTTCCGGGTCATGAGCACCGTGCTAGGGATCGAGGCCGAGCAGGTCGTTATCGGCATGCGCGTCAAGGCCGGGTTCGAGCCCGCCGACGCGGAGCAGGCCGCCAGGCTGGTTTTCTATCCGGAGGACGGAGTTGGCTGACCATCTTGACCTGCGAGGCAAGGCCGCGATCGTTGGCGTAGCCGAGTCGGATCTCGGGGAAGTGGGACCCGGTCGATACGCTGTCGATCTGGCGGCACAGGCCGCGTCGAGGGCGTTGCGCGACGCGGGCCTGACCAAGAATGATGTCGACGGCCTATTCAGCGTGGTGGCGGGACGTTCGATGTCCACGCTCGACATGGGCGAATACCTGGGAATACGGCCGCGTTACACTGACAGCACGATGATCGGGGGCAGCGCGTTCTTGTCGCACCTGCACCATGCCTCGCTCGCACTGGCGGCCGGCGCGTGCGACGTGGCCCTGATCCTCTACGGAAGCACGGTCAGGTCTGACAGCGGCCGCGGTCGACTCGGAGGCGGCCAGCCCGAGGAGCCGAACTACGAAGCCCCGTACAAACCGCGAAGCCCCATCTCGGGATATGCCCTTGCCGCCCAACGGCACATGTTCCAGTACGGGACCACCCGGGAACATCTGGCGGAGGTGGCCGTCGCCGCCCGGGCCTGGGCGGCGCTCAACCCCGTAGCATTCAAGCGGGAACCGCTCACTCTCAAAGAGGTATTGAGTCGTCCCTACGTATCCACACCGTTCACCTCCCTCGACTGTTGCCTCGTGACCGACGGCGGGGGAGCGGTGGTCATGGTCAGGGCCGAGCGAGCGAAGGACTTTCCTCGTCCAGCCGCATACGTTCTGGGCGCCAGTGAAGCCCATTGGCACCGGTGGATCTCTCAGATGCCGGACTTGACCGTAACCGCGACCAGGGAATCGGCGGATCGGGCCTTCTCGATGGCACACATCACGGCCAAGGATGTCGACGTTGTCCAGCTATACGACGCCTTCACCATCAACGCCATCCTCTTCCTCGAGGACATGGGATTCTGCGAGAAGGGTGAAGGTGGACCTTTTGTATCAGGGGGACGGATCGCCCCCGGCGGGTCCTTGCCCGTAAACACCAACGGTGGCGGGCTGTCGTACTGTCATCCCGGTATGTTCGGGATCTTCACGATAATCGAGGCGGTTCGCCAGATTCGTGGCGAGACCGGAGCCCGGCAGCAGCCCGATGTCAACATTGCCGTCGCCCACGGAAACGGCGGTCAGCTCTCGAGTCAAGCCACCGCCGTCCTTGGATCCGAAGCGACGCTTTAGGAGGAATGATGGCGATAGATCCGCTGGTCATAGAAGAGCTCGGGCAGTACAGCACACCGTCAGTGCTGAACGGACTCAAAAGGCTGGGGTGTCATCCCGCCGACTTCGAGAGTCTGGATCGGTCGATCATCAGTTGCATGTCGCCGACGCTCGGTCCCCGGGTGGGTTTCGCCGCCACGCGGACGCTGGCAACCAGCCGCTTCGGGTCGACGCAAGCACAGGACCGGAGCCGTGACCTCATGCGCCGAGCGGAGGACGATCTTCTCTCTCTCCCCGAACCGAGAATCCTCGTGGCCCACAATGTCGGGGACTGGCGCGGCCCGGTGTGCATCTGGGGTGAGGTCGCCGCCAACATGAACCTGGCCATGGGCTGTGCGGCAGGAATCACAAATGGACCCGTCCGGGATCTTGACGAGATGGAGACCGCCGGTTTTCAGACGTTTGCCGGCGGCCCGGGTGTTGGAGGCGGTTTCGTCGATCTCCTGGCCGCAAGTGAGCCGGTTGCGATTGCTGGTGTGACCATCAAGACCGGCGACCTCCTGCACGGCGATCGCCACGGAGTGGCGAAGATTCCGCTCGAGCTGGCGGAACGGCTTCCGGAGGCCATCAGGGCCGTCGAGGAGTTCGAGCGGGGCGTGGTGGAGATGTGCCGCCAACCCGGATTCACACCACAACATTTCCATGACGCCTACGCCCGATCACTGAGGTGAGGCTCCCGTGAGCCACTCCAGGAGGTAATACAATTGGTTTCGAGTCACAGAGACAACGCCCTGGAGGCTCGCCTTCGCCGTGTGGAGGACGAACTCGAAATCATGCGCTTGCTGGCCAGCTACGGGCCAGCGGTCGACAGCGGTTCGTCGGAGGCCGCGGCCCGACTTTGGCTCGAAGACGGCACGTACGATGTGGGCGGCCGCCATCGGGCCAACGGCCGCAGCGAAATAGCCGCCCTATACGAAGGTTCGCAGCATCAGGACTTGATTCACCAGGGCTCGGGCCACGTCACCACCATTCCGCGCATAACCGTGGATGGCGATCGCGCCGACGCGGTGGGCTACTCATTTGTTCTCCTGCGCACGACCGACGGCCACCAAGTATGGAGGGCATCTGCCAACCACTGGACTCTCCGCCGCACGGGCAGCGGATGGCGGATAGAACTCCGCCATAACCGGGTGCTCGACGGATCAGAGGAATCGCATTCGGTGTTGCGCCAGGGTGTGAGCTGAATGTCGCGATTCTCCGGCCAAGTGGCCATAGTGACCGGGGCTGGTACCGGTGTCGGTGCCCTCATGGCGGCCATGCTCGTGGCGGAGGGTGGCCGGGTGGTGCTCGCTGGTCGCAGGCTGGAACTGCTGCAGGGCGTCGTTGCGCCACTCGGCCAGTCCGCGCTTGCGGTACGGGCCGATGTGACCAACGAGGACGACGTGATAGCCCTCGTAGCGGCCGCGCTGGACGCCTTCGGAGCGGTGGACATATTGATGAACAATGCGGCTCAACCGGGGATCGATAAGTTTATCTGGGAGCAAACGCTGGACAACTGGAATGCGACCATTGGTGTCGACTTGACGGCAGCCATGCTGTGCACGCGGGAGGTCCTTCGGCGTTGCATGATGGCGCGAAGGTCCGGGTCGATTGTGAACTTCTCATCGACCGCCAGCTGGAACGGAATGCCCAGAAAGAGCCACTACTGTGTGGCAAAAGCAGGTCTCCGCACCTTCACAAAAGTGGCGGCCCTGGAAGCTGGGCAGTACGGAGTGCGCGTGAACTGTCTGGTACCCGGCGGCATCGACACGGATCTGTACCGGAATTGGGTCCACAGGATCGCTGGCGAGAACGGTCTGTCGGACGATGAGCAGCACGAACTGCTGGTGGGCGATACGGCGTTGCGAACCATCAGCACCCCGGAGGAGGTGGCGCGTGCGGCCTTGTTCCTCGCGTCCGAAGACGCCCGGACCATCACGGGTCAGTCACTTGTGGTTGATGCGGGCCGCGTCATGTCCGGGTGACCGCCTGACCCCAGCCCCTGTCGCGGCTCTCAGCCCCGCTACTCCAGGAGATGGTAGAGCGCCTCCAACTCGGCGATCGAAATGTCCCGCGCCGCGCCCCAGTACGCCGGCGAGCCCTGGGACAGCACGAGGATCGAATCCGCCAGCTGATAGGCACGTCCCAGGTACTGCTCGATCAACACGAAGGTGCTGCGACCGCGTAAGGTTGCCAGGGTCTGGAAGAGTTGCTCCACGATGGCCGGGGCCAGGCCATGAGACAGCTCATCGACGACGACCAGTACCGGCTCGCTGATGAGGATTCGAGCGAGTGCGAGCATCTGCTGCTCGCCGCCCGAAAGCATTCCCGCCCGTGTGTCGCGCCGAGTACCGAGGAAGGGGAAGACCGAAGCGGCCCGTTCGGTGATATCAGCCCGTTTGCGCTTGGTCAAACCTTTGGTACCGAGGCACAAATTCTCGCTTACCGTCAACGCAGGGAAGACCGCCCCTCCTTCGGGCACGTAGGCCACTCCTCGTTGGGCCCGCCGGTAGAGTTTCTCTCCGCTAACATCACGGCCGCCGAGGTAGATGGAGCCGGGAGGCGTGAGCAGGCCACCCACGATGGCGGCGCCGAGAGTCGACTTACCTGCGCCATTTGGGCCCAGAACACAGCAAATCTGGCCAGCCTGAACTTCAAGCGATATGTCATCAATGGCCCTGAGCGCGCCGTATGAGTATGAAAGGTTCCTGACGGCGAGGTGACCGATCAGAGCACCGTTCAGAGGCTGCGGCGGGAAACCGGTCATACGCTGCGTGCTTCCGCGTTTCCGTCAGTCCGCCCTGACGACGCCGAAGTATGCCTGCCGAACCTTCGTATCGGCGAGGACATCCGTTGGAACGCCGTCGGCGATCACCTCGCCGAAGTCCAGGACCACGATTCGGTCAGCGAGACGGGATACGACGTCAATGTCGTGCTCGACCAGCACGATAGCCATCTCGGCCTGATCCCGCACGCGAGCCAGCACCATACTGAGGTGGTCCCGCTCGTTGCTCGCCAGTCCTGAAAAGGGTTCGTCGAGGAGAAGGACCCTTGGTTCGGCAGCGAGAGCCATGGCCAGTTCGACGAGCCGCGCTCGTCCGAGTGGCAGGTCGGTCACGGCCGCGTCTCCACCGATCGTCAGGCCGACCCTCGCAAGGAGGGCGTCGGCCGCGGCCGGATCGCTGTACCGATCTCGTACGGCTCCGGTCTCGGAGCCGTTGCCTGAAGGGGGGGCAGCAGCACGCGCCGCGGCTTCAGATGCCAGCTGTAAGTGTTGTCGCGCCGAGAGCTCGCCGAACAATGTGACCCGTTGGAATGTCCTCGACATGCCCAATCGAGCACGCTGATGTACAGACAACCCCTCGACCGTGGTGCCGTCAATTGATATCGTCCCGCTCTCGGGCGCGATGATACCGCTGACTACGTTGAGCAGCGTCGTCTTGCCTGCGCCATTGGGCCCAATAAGCCCGATGATCTCGCGCCGACAGGCAATCAAGCTCACGTCGTGCAGGGCAACTATGCCCCCGAACCGTACCGTAACGCTGCTCACGGACAACGCCTCGACCGGCGAGTCGGCGGCGGGACGAGATCCAGTGAGTGGAGCAGCAACTCGAGCCCGGTAGCGGTGGGGCAATCGTCGTCTGTGACTGCTGCCGGATGCTCCGCCGACGGGGGCGGTCAAAAAGCTCGGGAACCACTTCTCGCCAACGTCCCGGAGTTTGTCCTGCAGCGGCGCCAGCGAACCTCGAGGCTCGGTTGCCAGACCGATGGCGCCGAGGCCGAACAGCAGGGTGGGCAGGTTGCCCACCCATCCGGCTGATGAGATGAGGGCTATGCCCGCCGGTAGCAGCGAGGTGGCCAGCCCGGCGAGCAACGCGCCCTGCGGCCCTCGCACGCCGAAGACCACCACAACTGCCAACCACACCAGGCCGGTGGCAAGCGCCACGTCAGGCAGGCCGAGCTGCTGTTCGTTCAGGCCCAGCAGCACTCCACCGGCCCCCGCTACGGAGGCTCCGACGGCGAAGGCGGCGGCCCGTAGCATTCGCACGTTGAGGCCCAGGCTCTCGGTAGAGACGGGATTGCCGCGCAGCGCCGCGTAGACGCGTCCGAGTCTTCGTCGTTTCAGAGCTCCGACGAGCGCCGACACTGCGACGAAGACGGCAAATCCGAGCAAGACGAGGCTGCGAGCCTGCGACAGCCCGGGGAACTTCAGAATCGGATAAGGCACACCTTCAGCCGGGTCAAGGGAGGTGATGTTGAATACGAACTTTTCGCAGAAGAGGGCGAAGGCCAGTGTCACCAGGGCGAAGCCGATCTGATCCAGACGTGCCCCGATCACGCCGATGATCACGCCCACCACGCCTGCCGCCAGCACTGCGATTACCGCCGCAAGGAGTAGTGGAACGCCGGCCGCGGCGAACAAGCGACCGGCGAGGAACCCGCTGACGCCGACGATCGCGGCCTGACCGAGGCACACAACTGCTCCTTCACCCGTCGCGATCGTGAAGCTGAGAAAAATTACCGAGAAAGCGAGCCCAACCGCGATCGCCGTTGTCCAGAAGTCGCTGAAGGCAAACATGCCGACGAGCAAGAGTCCTACCAGGGCGAAGCCCTTCAGCATGAGGGGACGATAAGAGATCAGCCACCCGACCTTGGGCCTCGCCGCCCGTGGTGGCGATCCTGATTCGGACGAAGGTGGCCCCGTGACCGCGACCGTGGGAGTCGGCCTGATCGTGGCGTGGAACCGGTGGGTGGCTGCCTGAACCTGGACCGCATCGCGTCTGGCCGTGCTCGGTGACCATCTCAGCAGCAGCAGGGCGGTGAGAAGGAAAAACGGGAGGGCCGGGGCGATCCCTTGGATCAGCTGGTTGTTTTGAGGGGCGTAACCAATCAGGAGAGAGTTGACGACGCCTAGGACCAGTCCGGCGACTGCGGTCACGACCAGATTCCTGAATCGCCCGACAAGGGCGACGCTGAGTGCCGCGACCGTCAACTCGATGTAGACGCCCGGGTCCAGGTCAATCAGGGGGCAAAGCAGTATTCCGCCGATGGCGATGAGGAGTCCAGAAAGAGCCCAGCTGCTTGCGCTCACGGTGGCGGTGTTGATTCCTCGTGTCTGAGCTAGCACCGGTCGATCCACGACGGCACGGGTGGATAGACCGAGTCGCGTCCGATCGAGCAGGAGCACGAGGGCAATCACGCAGATGGCTGCTCCGATAACCGCGGCCAGTTGATCGCGCGTCGCGGTGACGAACCAGAAGTGAACCGTGTGCAGCCCGTGGGGAACGATACCGGGCGCCTGCTGGGTCTCGCCCACGGGCATCCAGATCTCGGCGGCCGCGGGCAGGGCCACGGCCACCCCGATGGTGGCAACGACCTGAACGACCAGGTCGGTTTGCTCCATTCGTCGGAAGATGAGTGCCCAGAGGACGACGCCAAGGGCTGGGCCGATGGCGAGGCAGACCGGGGCTGCGGTGATGAGGGACCAGTGATGGATCGCCACCAGGTAGTTGAATGTGTCGGCAACCAGGTAGGCAATGGCGCCCGTCGCCAGGTTGAGAACCCCGGTGGCGCTGTAGGTGAGGGCGATGCTGTCGCCCAGGATGGCGTATACCGCTCCTATGACCAACCCGGGGAAGATGTACAGCACCGACTAGCACCGCCCTCCGGCTTCCGACTCCGATACCAGTAGAGCGGACCCCAGGGAGCTATCGATGCGCGTCACCCGCAGAAGAACGGGCTTGACTGGCTGCCGCTGATGAGGCTCCACTGGCCGTTCATGACCTGGACAAAGGAGAGACACTGGGTCGCCTCGGTATGGAACGCAGGGAAGCTGACCGGAGCCAGGAAGCCGTCGGCATTGAAGTTCTGGAGGCTGTTCGACGCCTGGACGATGCTGGCCTTCGTGACCGGCCCGCTTCCGATCTTCTGAATCGCAGCTCCCAGCATCGAGGCGGCCCCCCAGCCCACCTCCGAATTGAAGATACTTGGGTCGGAGCTCGGCTCGTACTGCTTCATGGCCGACAGATAGGTCTGTACGCCCGAAGCCGAAACCGTGGTCGGGGCGACGAAGGACTCGAACATGTAGCCGTTCAGGGCGGTGCCGAACTGCTTAGGCAGGTTGAGGGCAAAATTGGATCCGCTCAAAACCCAGACGTTGGATGCCCCGACCTGGGACAGGTCCACTTGTAGTTGAGGCTCGCTATTGCCTGTCGACGCGATGGAAACCAGGTTGGCTCCAGAGCTTTTGATAGCCTGCGCTACCGCCAGGAGCGACGCGGTGTTGCTGGCGTCCAGGCTGAAGTTCGTGTAGACCACGTCGATGCCGTTGGCCTTTGCCAGCGCGGAGACGCCCTTCGAGTCGATCGAGTCGGCAGGGCTCGGGTCGGACACCACCGCCCACTTGGTCCGGTGGATTTGGTCAGCGAACTTGTAGGCCGTGTCGCTCTTGCCGTTGGTGACGTTCCCTGAGAACGAGAAGAAGTTGTTAGGCCCGTAGAAGCCAGGCGTGATGCCGAACGCGTACACGGGCATCCCCTGGGCCTCGAGGTAGGGCGCGTAGCTGTCGAACAGCGAATCAGTATCGATAAATGCCTGCGCGCCCTGCTCCACCGCCAGGTGAGCATTTGAGACCGCTACCGACGGACTCGACTCATTGTCGTAGACCTTCAGGTTGATGTGGTGGCCGGCGACCCCTCCGTGCGCGTTCTCGTATGCCACCCACGATTTTACGCCCGGCAAGTTTGGCGCGAACTGCGAGGCGAACTCACCGGACGTCTCGTTGAGCAGTGCCACGTTGACGGGACTCGCCGACGACGATCCATTTGACGAAGCTCCAGTCGACGACGAGGCTCCACCAGCCGAGCCAGTCGACGACGTAGCCGCTCCACCAGCCGAGGCGCTCGGCGCAGACGTACCAGAACTCGACTTGCTGCCGGACGATCCGCAGGCGGACCCAATCAGGGCCAATGCTGCCAGGACACCCACCAACCAGCGTCCTCTCGCGAGCGCTGGATTCCGTACGCGCAAACGGGCCACGTTTCCCCCTCCTGTGTGACACCTGCTCTGAGATTGTCAGTTATATCGTACTACCGTACGCTGACCGTCTGCAACCAGTGCGAGCAAACAAATGCTGTGGCTGCGACTTAGCGCCTCGTAGTGATTACAGACCTACCCTACCCTTTCTCCGGCTGGCCGAATTACCATCAGCGCGTCCACCGCCCTTACGTCCTCTCTGGAAACCATCACGGGATTGATATCTATGGAGTGCACCTCGGGGAGATCCAATGCCAGGGCACCCAAACTGACCGTGGCTCGAGCCACAGTCTCCATCTGGCGCGCCGAGATGCCCCGGGCCCCCTCGCTCAGGCGCCCGCCCGAAATGCGGTGCAGCGCCGCTAGCGCCTGGTCGAAGTCGAACGGAGCTCGAAGGAGCTCCACGCAAGCGAGCAGCTCAACGTGGACGCCGCCGAGGCCGACGGACAGCATGGGACCAAAGACTGCGTCCCGCTGCAACCCGAGCAGCAGTTCGAGACCGACCGGAACCATCTCCTGCACCAGAATGCCCTCGATGACAAGACCGGGATGGCTTTCGGTCACCGTGGTCACGAGTTCTTGATAACAGGCCCGAACGTCTCCTTCCCCCTCAACGTTTAGCCGGAGTGCACCCGTGTCGGATTTGTGCGGCAGTCCGTAAGAGAGGACCTTCATTGCGACCGGGCCGCCGAGATCCGCGGCCGCCTTGGCAGCGGCGTCCTCGTTGGCACAGACGAACTCTCGAGCGACAGGTAAACCGTATGAGGCCAATACGTCCTTCGCCGTCGACTCGAGTACGAATTCGCGACCGGAGGCGGCCGCCAGGAGGGTGCGAGCATGTTGCGCTTGAACGGCGCCCCCTGCCGCCATGTGCGGCAGCTCACGGCGGCGGCGTGACAACCGGGCGATGGCCGCGAGCGCCTCTACGGCGCGGGTTGGGTCGTTGAACACCGGGACGCCCTGGCAGGCGAGCGCCTCGCCGCGAGCCGTTATCACCGGCGCGATGGGCTTCCACGATGACTTGTACAACTCGGCAATTGACGTCGCGATCGCACTGTCGCCTCCCCACGTGATGGCGACCACACCGTCGACGACATCGTCTTCGAGCAGGGCTTCGAGGATCTGGGTGTGGATCTCAGGAGGGTAGGCCGCCATCCCTGCAGTGGTGTCTACGGGATTCCGTGCGCTGGCGAACGCGGGCATCATGGCCGCGATCCGCTCCTGTGTCTGAGGTGTTAGCTCAGGAACCTGAAGCCCCGCTTCGGACGCGTGGGCCGATGCGAGTACCCCCGCGCCGCCGGATGGGGTGAAGATTCCGATCCGGTTGCCCGCCATACGAGGACCGTCCTGGAACATGAGGGCGAGATCGATCAGCTGATCGATCGTGCGTGCCTGCAGCACTCCGAACTGCTGGCATACGGCACTGAATACCTGGCTTGATCCGATGACTGTGGCCGTATGGCTCAGAGCTGCTCTCGCCGCCTCCTCCGAGCCACCAGGGCTGACACAGATGATCACCTTGTCGAGCTCGAGCGCCCGCTCGGCAGCAGCCAGGAACGCGGCTGGATTGCGGATCGCCTCCGCGAACACACTCACCACCCGCATCTCGGGCTGGTTGATAAAGTAGGCCAGCACGTCGGCGACCGAGACGTCACACTCGTTTCCAGTGCTGGCAAACATCCCGACCCGAACGCCGCTCATCACCGACCGGTTGAGGATATAGCTGCCAAAACCGCCACTCTGCGAAACGATGCCTACTGGTCCTGCCGCCGGCCGGTCCCCATCCGGGGGCAGGGCAAAATTGGCCATTACCCGGTGATGGAGATTCATGATGCCGATGCAGTTAGGGCCAATTATCGGTAGCCCGGTGTCCACGGCCAGATGAGACAGCTCCTGCTGAAGCTCGGCCCCGGCTGATCCCGCTTCGCTGAAACCGGCGCTCAGAATGCAGACAGATCTGTGGCCTCGCTCTATACAATCCCGTATCGTATCGGCGACGTCTCGCGCTGGTACCAGAAGGACCACTAAGTCGACTGCTTCGGGTAGCGCCCGGACATCGGGGTAGGCAGGATCGCCCATGACCAAGGGGTGGCGACTGTTAACGGCATATACGGGTCCCGGGAAGTCACGCCTCAAGTTCCCGTACACCATGGCGCCGAGCGAGCCCGCCGCTTCCGAGGCTCCGGCGACGGCGACCGACCCCGCTTGGAACACCCAGTCGAGCGCTGGTGGAACGTGGGGGGCACCCTCTGGCATCAGGTCGTCCGAAGTGGTTTGAGGGTTTTGACCGGGGTGGCCTGAGCCAGGAGCTTCGGGACGATGTCATCAAGCTCCTCCACCTCCCATCGTCCCCCTTTTTCAGCCTGAGGCCCTACCGACCACGGCTCGGCGACGCTGACCCGGCCGCCGCTGATGTTGAAGACTCGGCCGGTCACCTCACGGGCTTCGTCCGTGCCCAACCAGACCACCAGCGGAGCCACATTGCCAGGTGCGAACTCGTTGAACGCGTCGGGCTTGGCGTCACGGAGCTTGCGGGCCTCCTCCGTGAAAGGACGGTCCTCGGTCATCCGAGTCAGCGCGGTCGGTGCAATGGCGTTGACCTTCACCCCGTAGCGCCACAACTCCTGCGACGCGATGATCGTGAAGGCGGCGATACCGGCTTTCGCGGCGCCGTAGTTGGACTGGCCCGGATTCCCGTAGAGGCCCGATCCGGACGAGGTATTGATAATGCGACCGTCGACGGTGTCGCCCGCCTTAGCTCGATCCCTCCACCAAGCGGCCGCGTGTCGGGACAGAGCGAAGGTGCCGCGAAGGTGGACCCGTATGACCGCATCCCACTCATCGGGCTCCATATTGGCCAGCGTCCGGTCCCGGAGAATCCCGGCATTGTTGACGACAACATCCAGACCCCCGAAGGTGTCGATGGCGGTCTCGATCAACCGACGAGCGCCGTCCCAGTCGGCAACGTCGTCACCGTTGGCCACCGCGGTTCCGTCCAGACTTCGGATCTCCTGGACCACCGCTTCTGCCGAATCTGAAGACGATCCGGAGCCGTGCACATCCTTCCCGAGGTCGTTGACCACCACGTGGGCACCGCGGCGCGGAAACTCAAGCGCCTCGCCGCGGCCGATGCCGCCACCGGCTCCAGAGACCACAACGACTTTTCCTTCCACACCGCTCACGCGGCACCCCCCTCTACTGGGGCCCGGGTACTGAGGTACTGAAGTACTGAGGGCTATTCAGTTCCAGCAGGCTATCAATGGACTCAGGCCTGGTCAAGCAGTCTGCTTTGAGCCGCCGCAGAGCGTCGGGCCACCTGAAACCTCCGCCGACGGGGGCGCCTGGAACGACCCGGGCGTCGGGCGTGACTTAGCGCCCGCGAAACTCGACCGGCCGACGCTCCACCCACGCCTTCGTGGCCTCCCGGTGATCGTCGCCCATATACGTCGCACCTGACAAAGCAAGAGAGACATCGAAGAGCAGATTCGCTCGTTCGAGGAGCACCTTGTTCACCGCAGTTTTCGTCCACCGGATAGCCAGCGTGGGTCCGTTCGCCAACCGCATGGCGATCTCCTCCGCGGCCGACATTAATTCGTCAGCGGGCACCGCCTTCAGGATGAGCCCCATCCGGGCCGCTTCTGCCCCCGTGAGGCGGTCACCCGTCATGAGGTAGTACTTTGCCACGCCAAGTGGAAGCAACAGGGGCCAAAGCAGGGTGCCTCCATCTCCGGGAACAACCCCGATGTGCACGTGGTTGTCGGCGATGATGGCGTCCTCGGCCGCGATCACCACATCGGAGCACAGAGCGATCGTTGCGCCGATCCCCATGGCATAGCCCTGGACCGCGCAAACCACCGGGCGGTCCGACTCCAGCATGTTCATTACGAGCGTCTTCGAGCCTCCGAGCAAGCGCCCCGATCGCTCTGCGTCGGAGGTCTCCTGCTCGGTACTGGCATACTCCGCCATTCCCTTGATGTCACCCCCCGCACAAAATGCCCGGCCTGCACCGGTAAGCAGTATGGCTCCAATCGAGGAGTCATGCCGAGCAAGGTAAAAGAACTCCGCCAGCTCGTGATGTATTCCTTCGCCACCGACGGCATTGAGCGACTCCGGGCGGTTGAGCATTACACGTAGCAGTCGGCCGTCCTGTTGGACAACCAAGGTCTTGAAGGCTCTAAATTCTTCGAGCATCGGTCCTCCCTGAGTAACCTGGTTTGGAGCATTTGCTTTCGATCTGGGCAACGCATATGCCTGCGGTACCATCGGTCGGCATCGGCTCCGCGTCTGTTTCCAGACGAATGGCGGAGAGCGAACAGATGTCGACCAGGTCGCCGATCACGGTCACATAATCCGCCCGGCGCATCTGCCAGTGAGTGGCCAGGCCGTCACCAGCACCGTTGCTGGCTGACGGGTCTGCGGAGATGCGTTCCTGAAGACCACCCAACCCCCCTTCGACTTCTTCGGTCAGTCCTGCCGTGCTCCGCCAGTCGGGCTGTCGGAAGCTGAATGTACTTCAGGAGCATAGCGAGAGCCGCTGAGACCCGTCAAGGCCGGGGGGCGCGGGTGCCCCACAGTCGCGGTCACCCGCTAAGACCTGGCTACTTCGCGTTCCGCAACGACCCACTCGGAACGCACCGACATGCGAACCACAGGCCCCGCCCGGCACGAACAGCTCACCGCAGGAGTCATCTAGTCCAGCCGGCTCAGCATGCCTCCGATCAATGTCAGCGAGTTTTCGATCAACTCATTGGCTTCGAGCTCGTTCCGGCATTTCGCCAGTTCCAGGGAGATAGACCCGAGAACTCCCTCCATCAGAACGGTGGCTGTTTTCACATACTTGGGGTCGTAGCTCGAAAGGAGGGCGCGGTTCTGCCGCTCCCATCTCCTGGTGGCCTCGCGGGCCACCGCTTCGAAACCCGGCGGGGCATCGCGGCTGTGCACAAGCGGCACGATGTCCCGAGCGGCCCAGGCACCTCGAAGGTAGGCCCGTGAACCAACCAGGAGGAGATCTTTGCCGGCCACCCCCACCGTCCGCGCCTCGGCGACAGCGGCCCGGGCGTGAGCCTCCTGGGACACCTGGTAGTCATTCCAGAGAGTGAGGAAGATCTGCTTCTTGCTGCCGAAATGATAGTAAGGCAGCCCGACGCTGGTCCCTGCCCGAGCCACGATGTCGCTTATGGAAGTGGCGTTGTAACCCCGAACTGAGAACAGCTCCCGGGCCGCGTTGAGAATCGCCAGCCGCGAAACCGCACTTCTGGCTGCTGACGTGTCGGCGCCGCTGGGTCCGGGAGACTTCCTGACCACGTCCGTGCTGGAGACCCTGGGCATGAATCGAGCCTAGACGAACCCCTAAGCCCGGGTTGACTGGCGCCGAACTCTCTCCGGTATGTCGGCACTGCAGGCAGGCGACGCGGGGGGCCCACCCCGGCCTACCGGCCGATGAGGGTGGTCGCCTCCTCTGGCCGGTTTGGCAGGGCGTCGCCGATCTTGCCGGCTGTCTCGTTCACCTTGTCCTGAACCGTGATACGAACCTGCGCCATCGTACTCTGCACTTCGGGCTGGCCAGCCATCTTCCGAACGTTGGCTTCGAGCTGCCGGTAAGGGCCCGTACCGGCGCGGAACCCAGCACAAACCCGAGGGCGATGCCTGCCAGGAACCACAGCCGCTTCATATCTGACCTCCGTGGATCTCGCCGCGATTGGCGTCCTCGGGGTTTCTACCCGGCCCGGCCCAACTTCACGCTCCACCGCTCCTCATTGCTACCGGGACTTCAATACCGGTCGGCCTTTTGCCATGATCGGCGTCGCCCGTCGGGGTCGTAAAGCCTGCGATACACCGGCGCCGACCACAGGCGGCCCCAACCGGAAAGATGGGGCCTCGACAACCGTCGAAGACGCCCCGGAGGGCGCGGCCCGACCTGTCCGGCCGCATGCCAAGCGTCGAGCCCGGCGGCTGCGGTCTCGAAGGCCGCAAAAAACCTGTCCGGGTCCATAAGGTCGTCATCGTCACCGTCGACCCGGTCGAGGTGTTCACGGGCCAGGCGCAGACGCAGATCCCGGCCAAACGACATTCCACCGGATCCCGACAGGTCGGCCGGCGCGTTGTCGACCACCGCGCAGGCCAGCTCCGAGTCGTGAGTCCACGACCTACGATTGATGTTGTCGGAGCCGACTTTCGCCCACTCGTCGTCGATAATGCACAGCTTTGCGTGCACGTAGACGGGGTAGCCGGCGTGGTTTTGCAGACCATAGATCGCCACGCGCGTCCCCCCGGCCTCGTCCAGGGCGCCCATGGCATCGGCGCGACCGATCAGATTCGGAGCCATCGACAGGCGGCCGTCCTGATCCGGGTAGCTCGACACCACCGCCACCAACCGCAGGGAGGGCTCATCCTCCAGGGCCCGGCAGAAGGCAGCCACCGCCTGGCGCGACCACAGGTACTGATCTTCGACGTACACCAGGCGGCGGGCCCGGCCGAGGGCCTTGGTGATACCCCTGGCCACGCTGCGTTCACCCTCGGGGGCGAACGGCGAGGCCCGGAGTCGAGGGGGATAGGTCCGGAGCAGTTGTACGGTCCGGCTCCCGCAGGGCGAGGGGTCGTCCAGCCGGTCCGGGAGGGGCCGCCAACGGGACGTAGCCCGCCCCATCAGGTCGCGCAGCCGGTGGATCGGGTTGAGCGAGAGAGGGGAGGGATCGTCCCACCGTTCCCGGAACACGCTTTCGACATCCGCAACCGCCGGGCCGCGCAGCTGGACCTGGATGTCGTGCCAGGGAGGCCGAGGCCCATATACCGCGGCCATAGGCTGCGTCTGGATGTCTCCGGCGTGGGCGGCATCGTCTCGACGGCTGTGACAGAGGTCGATCCCGCCGACGAAGGCACAGTCCAGCTCTGGCCGGCCGGGATGACGCAGTACGACGAACTTCTGGTGGTGTGAGCCGCCGGGCCGAACCCGCATGTCGAGCAGGCATTTCCCTCCCGCGGCATTGATCTCCTCCCCCAGATGGCGGTTCTCCCGCTCGGAAAACTGGAAGCGATCCAGGTGTGACCGCCAGATCAGACCGCGGACGATCACCCCCCTCTCGGCTGCCCGGCACAGGACCGTCCGGACCTCGATGCCCTCGCCGTCGAGGTGTTGATCGGGATCGCCACGCCAGTCTGTGAAGAACAGCACGTCACCGGACCGCATCCTCCCGATGGCGGCCGCCAGAGCGGCGAAGTACTCAGCGCCGTGGATCAGCGGCCGTACCTGGTTGCCTGTTGTCCACGCCAGGCCGTCACGGTGGCGGCGGTCCAGGTCCGTGGCGTCGTTACCCCGCTCGGACGCCAGTAGCAGCCAATCCTCGCCAGCCATCACCTGTGCCTACCTACCCGACCTCGACCCCTCCGATGCGCAGCAGATTCACCTCCCCGCCGCGGACAACCGCCACGGTTTGCCGCACTGGCAGGACGGGTATCTCATGCGTGAAGTCAGCCAGAGTGCTTCTTGGGACGACGAGAGGGGACTTGTGTCTATCACACGGGCCGGCGACGAGGGCACCCGGGCCGGCGACGAGGGCACCCGGGCCGGCGACGAGGGCACCCGGGCCGGCGACGAGGGCACCCGGGCCGGCGACGAGGGCACCCGGGCCGGCGACGAGGGCACCCGGGCCGGCGACGAGGGCACCCGGGCCGGCGACGAGGGCACCCGGGCCGGCGAAAAGGGTGGTATGGACCTTGGTCTGCAGCCTGCTCGCCTCATGTCCCCCGGCCCGGCGGGCTGGGCTCTGGGTCCTCCAGCCGATGGCCGGGCCCCGAACCGGATCCTTCTGGAGGGGACTGGCGGGCATTGGAAGCTCCCGACGAGAGTTCGTTCCCGGCTGCAGGACAAGCACCTGGTGATCGCGGTCGGCGATTTCTTCATCGGCGCATTCCTCCTGATCGCTGCGGTGCTGATCGGAGGCGGTCTGCTGATGGTGCATTTTGGCGTCCACGACCGGCTGGGTCAGTGGGATGAGCACGTGAACCAGTGGTTCGCGGGGCACCGGGCTTCCGTTTGGAATCGCCTGAGCGGCGATTTCACGGTGCTGGCGGATACCGTAGGTGTCCTCTCGGTGGCTGCCGTGGTCACGCTGTGGCTGTTGCTGCGCCACTGGGGTCGATTGGCGTGGCTGCTGGGCGCGGGACTGGCCGTGGAGCTCTCCGTATTCCTGGCCACGAACTACGTCGTTGACAGGCCGCGCCCCAAGGTGGCACATCTCGGCTCCACTCCGTCGACCTCGAGCTGGCCCTCCGGCCATGTGGCCGCCACCGCAGTGCTCTACGGAGGAATCGCGGTCCTGGTCATGGTCGCAACCTCCAGACGCCTGCCGCGACTGGCCGCCTGGACGGCCGCGGTCGGGCTCACGATCGGCGTCGCCCTATCGAGGATCTACCGTGGCGAGCATCATCCCACCGACACCATCGCCGGTTTCTGCCTGGGCGGGGCCGCCCTGGGCGCGGCAATCCTCGTCATCCAGGTCTGGACCCGCCGCGCCGGACGAGCGGCTCCAGCCGGCTCGCCGCCGACCCTCGCCGGATCGAGATCGGGGCCGCGGTGACGTCGATTGCCGTGGTGGCCCACCGGCGGAAGTCGCTGGGTGGCGGCCTGGCAGAGCTACGTGGTTTTCTCGCCGATAGGGGTTTCAACGATCCGATCTGGTATGAGGTCAGCAAGAGCCGTAAAGCGCCGGCCATGGCCCGCCAGGCGATCAAAGATGGGGCCGACCTCTTGCTGCTCTGGGGTGGGGACGGGACCATTCAGCGCTGCATCAACGTGCTGGCGGGATCGAACGTGCCGATAGCGGTTCTGCCGGCGGGCACGGCCAACCTCCTGGCCAGCAACCTGGGCATTCCGATGGACCTTCCGGGAGCGCTGGCGGTCGCCCTCGACGGGGTCCGACGCCCGCTGGACGTGGGGGTGCTCAACGGTGAGCGCTTCGCAGTCATGGCCGGCGCCGGTTTCGACGCCGTCTTGATGGAGGGCACCAACCGGGCCCTCAAGGACCGTTTGGGCCGTTTCGCCTATGTGTGGAGCGGCACCCGCGCCATCGGGTCGAAGCCGGTGAGGATGCGCATCGACATCGAGGGGAAGCGCTGGTTCGATGGCCGGGCCAGCTGCCTGCTGCTCGGCAACTTCGGCACCATCACAGGAAAACTCACCATCTTCGCCGACGCTGAACCCGACGACGGCCTTCTCGAGGTGGCGGTGGTGACCGCGAGCCGCCCCATCGAGTGGGCCAGGCTCTTCACAGCCCTGGCAGCAGGCAGGACCGACCGGTCTCGCTTCGTGAGCAAAGGGCGGGGCCGCAGTATTACCGTGAACATGAGCAGGCCGACTGCGTACGAACTCGACGGGGGCGCCCGGAAGGCGACCCGGCGCCTGCACGCCGGGGTCGAGGCGGGCGCCATCACGGTGTGTGTTGCTGAGACAGGCCGGCATTGAGCACGGCCAGCCTGGTTCCGGAAACGGTGGGTTTGTCCGGCGACGACGCCTGGACCACGCTGTCGCGGGCCGGTAAGCGGCAGCTCTTGAAGGACGCCTGGCAGCGGATGCGAGTCGCCGACGGCTTCAGCCACGCCCGCTCGGTTGCCTTCATGACCACCCTCGTGGCCGTCCAGGGGGTGATCGGGCTGGTTGGGTTGGCCAGCCTCTTCGACAAGGGCCAGATCGGCAGCACAGTCGTCGCCGCGGTCAGGCGGGCGGTGCCCGGCCCGGCCGGTCAGGTGCTGACCAGCGCCGTCGTGCAGGCGCACACGACGGCCCTCGAGCACCGGTACGGCGCCCTCATCTTCGGTGTGGCCGGATGCCTCGTCACCGGTACCACGGTCATGGGGCAGCTGGAACGCGGCCTCAATCGCCTGTACGGAGTCGAGCAAGACCGTCCCAGTCTTCAGAAATACGGGCTCGCGCTGCTGTTCGCCCTCAGCGCGGGCACCCTGGTGGCGGTGTCGTTCGGTTGCCTGGCGTTCGGCCGGGAGATCCTGCACACGACCAACACCGACCTCAACACCGCGTGGGCCATCGGTCGGTGGCCGCTGGGCTTGGTGCTCATCACCGTGGCGGTGACACTGCTGTTCCGGTGGTCCCCCCGCCGCCGCCAACCTCGATTGTCCTGGCTGGCCTTCGGGGCCGGGGTCTCGGTGCTGCTGTGGGCTGCTGTCACCATCGGACTCGGCGTGTTTTACCGGTTCAGCTCGTCGTTCGGCCAGACCTACGGCCCGCTCGCCGGCCTCATCGCCTTGCTGTGGTGGTGCCTGTTCTCGGCCATGGCGCTGCTGTTTGGGGCGGCAGTTGCGGCCGAGCTGGAGTCGGTCCGGGTCGGGGAGCCCGCGCCCCAGGACCAGGAAAAGGTGGCCGAGTCCGAGCCCGGCGCGGGCAAGACACCCGTGCCGGTCGGGTCATGACCGGAACCAGCCAACGTAGACGCCGCCAGACGTCCCCATGCTGATTATTGGCATCACGGCGGCCCTCATGGCGGTCACCGGGACTTCGGTCTGGCTGGCGGCGCACCGCTGGACCGCATTTCAGCTGGCGCCCCGGGTGAAGCCGGAGCACATCCGGGGTGAAGTACGCCGGCATCCCCGCGCCGCGGCCCTGGTTGATTCTCGTCTGGACCCGAACTCCACTACCGGGCTGGCCCTCACGGCCGGCCTCATCCTGCTGGTAGCCGGGGTCGTAGCCTTCGGCCTGCTGGTGTGGATGATCCGCACCAACATCGGCTTCGCTCGGTTCGACCTCAGCGCAGCCCGCTTCGCGGCCGCCCATGCGAGCCCGGCGTCCACGCGGGTGCTACGCGATCTCTCCGTGTTGGGCGGGGCCGCCTTCCTCGGGCCCTTCGCGGCCGTAATGTGCGTCGCCGTGGTGCGACGGGAGCGCCTCCCCGCCGTGGCCTGCTTCCTTGCCCTGACCGTCGGTGGCCAGTTCGCGGTCGTTGACCTGATCAAGTGGATCGTCGATCGAACCCGTCCGGACATCGATCGGCTCACCGGCTTCAGCGGCCCTTCCTTTCCTTCCGGTCACGCGGCCGCCTCCGCGGCGTCCTTCGCGGCCTTCGCCCTCCTGGCCGGAATCGGCCGGTCCTCGCGGGCCAAGGCGATCCTCGCCGGCATCGCCGTGGCGCTCGCCGTCGGCATCGCGTCCAGCCGGGTCTTCCTGGGGGTGCACTGGCTCACTGATGTGCTGGCGGGTCTGGCCTTCGGGTGGGCGTGGTTCGCCATCTGTTCCATCGCCTTCGGCGGCCGGCTCCTGCGGTTCGGCGCTCCAGCCGAACAAGCCCAGCAGGCCCTTCGAGACCGGCCAGCAGCACTACCGGGTCGGATCCAGCGCGCCGCGCCCTTTGTCGCGTACCGCCGGTCCGGGCGCAGCAGCAGCGGGTAGCGCCTGACTGTGCTTCTGCCCGCGACCCGGATCCCGATACCCATTTCGAGCAAGCGGCTCCGTCGGCCAAGGGTCTACAGGCGGCGAGCAGCCCGGGAAAGGGCGGTACCTTCGCAGCCGGAGTCCGGCGGGCTGCTTCACCAACGATAGAAACGGTTTCTGCCCGCGCTCTCGCCTCTTCCGATGACCAGACCGATCAACCAGGCGAGGAAGAGCACGATCGCGACTATCCAAAGTGCATGGAGCGTAAAGCCGAGACCGAAGAACAAGAGCACCAAGAGCAATCCCAACAGAATCAACATGACTGGACCTTTCTGTTGCCCATAGTGCTTCCCTTATGACACGCGGCCCAAACCCGCCACGCCATCTTGGCCCGGACCTATCACCAGGACCCGGAAACGTCAGTCGCCGACCCTGACGGACTCTGTGCCGACGCCGCCTCTCGAAATCCGATCAGGAAGATAGGATTTGGGGCCGTGACGTTACCTACGTTCCCGAACCCGGTCAACGAGACCTCTGCCCGAGTGGTCGCGAGCGGAGTGCTCGCCATGTCTCTCGCCGCGGTCGCGACCGACCAGGCCTGGCTGCTGGCACCACTCACCTACGGCTTTGCTGCTCGGGCCCTGGCCGGTCCTCGGTACAGTCCGCTCGGACTGGTAGCCACCCGGCTGGTGACTCCCCGACTGAAGCGCAACGACCGCTATTCTCCGGGGCCTCCCAAGCGTCTGGCCCAAGCGATCGGGTTGGTCGTGACGCTGGGTTCCTCGTATTGCGTTGTCACCGGAAGGCGTCGTGCCGCCCACCGGCTGCTGATGCTGCTCATCGCCGCGGCCGGCCTGGAGGCGGGGCTGGGCATCTGTCTTGGATGCAAGGTTTTCGCGTTCGCCATGAGGGTCGGCGTTGTCCCACGGTCCACCTGCCGGGCCTGCGAAGATATCTGGTCGCGCTATCCCGCCGGCTATCCGTCCGGGCTCAACCGATCTGGAACGCTCCCGGGGCATTGACCCGGCCTATCAGGATTGGCGACCAGGTCTGACCCCGCCGACGAGAAAGAGTACCTTCCGGTCGTTGGCGAGATGAAGCGGGCCAGTGCGTGCCGGCCGGGCGTTGTCTGCGATTAGCTTTCGGCGCGCTCGCAGGGCGTCTTTTGGCCTGCGGCAATCGCGACGGGTAGTCGGTCGCCGGGCGGCGGAAGCGGGCAGGTGGCCAGGTCGGTGTAGGCACAGGGAAGAATTTGACCAGGCGCGTCGTAGACATGTTGCAGTCCCTCAACCGCGGCGCCGACCGTGGTCGGTCGTGGCTGGTCGAACGGAACATAGCGGGCAGCTTTCCCATTCGGCAGTGAAAGCATCGACGGTTGGGGGATTGGTGTGAACGGTCATGTGTTCTCCCGGGACGTGAGGCCTGGCCAGGTCTAGGTGGGGGCATAGCGGTTGGCGGGGTAGGCCAAACCCAGTCGGGCTCGGAGGGAACCAGCCTGGTAGTGATGGCGGAACATCTGCCGGCGCTGCAGTTCCGGGATCAGGTCTCGAGCAATTCTTTCCAGGTCGTGCGGTATGGCGCCTGGCCGCAACCGGAATCCCGAGATGCCGGCCTGCTGCCATTCCTCGCACAAATCGCCAAGCTCGGTTGGAGTCCCCATGAAGGTCAGAGCATCGCTTTGGTAGGTGGTGCCGTCCAGATCGTCCAGGCGCGCCTTGCGATCCTCGGCTTGGCCGCGGCTATCGTCCATGAAGATGACGAGGTCTGCGAACACGTGTACGGTGTCGCGGCTTCGACCGGCCGCCACTTGTTCGGCGCGGATCTCGCCGACGATCGCCGCGGCGTGGTCGGCGTCAGTCGGAGTGATATAAACGATATCGGCGGCCTGGGCGGCGAAGCGGTAGGGGATGCTGGCGTGGGCGAGGGCGGTGACCGGCGGCTGCCCTTGTGGTGGGCGCGGGCGTGATTGACGGTCCTTTGACATTGAACCACCGGCCCTGGAAGTTGATGTAGTGGAGCTTGTTCCGGTCGATGAAACGGCCCGTTGCGGCGTCGCGGATTTCGGCGTCGTCTTCCCAGCTGTCCCAGAGCCGTCGGACCACTTCGACGAAGTCGGCGGCTTCGTCGAAGCGTGCCGACATGACGTCTTGCGGTACGCGACCCGGATAGTCCTCGAGGGGAAACGCTTGCGGGCGGCGTCCGAAGTGGGCGTTTTCAGCGGGGCGGGACAGCTGCACCCGCCAACCGGCCCGGCCGTTGCTGATGTAATCGAGGGTGGCGATGGCCTTGGAGATGTGGAATGGCTCGGTGTGGGTGACCGTGGCGGTGGGGATGAGTCCGACATGGGTAGTGACCGGCGCGACGCGGGCCGCGATCAGCACCGCGTCCAGGCGACCTCTGACTTGGTCGGTGCGGCCGTCGGGGCCGTCGAAGTGGGAGGACTGCTGGCCGAGGGAGTCCTCGACGGTGACGAAGTCGAGCAGGCCTCTCTCTGCTTCGGCGACCAGGTCGACCCAATAGCGGGGGGTGAACAGCTCGGCGGGGCGCGCCGACGGCTCGCGCCAAGCGGCGGGATGCCACCCGGCGCCGTCGAGAGCGGCCGCCAGGTGCAAGGGCGTGGATTTGGCCATGAGAGACGCTCTTTCTGTTGTCGACTACGGATGCCGCCGCTGCCACTCGTGGGCCAGGAGCTGGTAGGAGCGAACCCGATCTGCGTGTTGATGCGCAATGGTGGTAATGGCGAGCTCGTCGGCTCCGGTGGCCTGCTGGAGCTGGTCAAGCCGGTCCGTCACGGTTCGGGGGGAGCCGACCAACTGGGTGTCGATGCGGTCCTTCACCAGGGCCCGATCTTCGTCGCTCCACTGGTGGGCCGAGGCCTCTTCGGGGGTGGGGAACGGGATAGCGCCCGTACCGGAGCGGATGCTGCGAACCCAAAGCCCGTATCCTGACGCCAACCAGTTGGCCGTGTCGTCATCTGGGGCCGCGACCACATCGGCGGACACGGAGACGTACGGTTGGTCCAACACGTCCGACGGTTGGAAGGCGGCTCGATAGGCGTCGACCGCGTCGAGCACGGTGCTGGGGCTGTGATGGTAAGAGGCGGCGAAGGGCAGACCGTGGGCGCCAGCTACCTGAGCGCTCTCGCCGCCGGAGGCGCCCAGGATCCAGACCTCCAGGTTGGCGCCTTCCCCCGGGTAGGCGTGGGCTTCAAGACCATCGGCGGATCGGTAGGTGCCCTTGAGCAGGTCGAGCAGGTCGCTGATCTGTTCGTCGTAGGGCGGGGTGTAGGCGTTGGGTTGTTGCAGGAGGGACAGGCTGAGCGCCAGGCGGGGCGATCCGGCCAGCTTGGTGAAATCAAAACGTTTGGGGAGAAGGAGTCCGTTGTCGGTGTGCTCCTCGACGGTGTGGGCGCCACCGCCGCCCCGGGCCCGATAGCTGGCGGCGGCCGCCGAGGCGGCCAGTCCGGGCTCAGGTCCCTCGGGGGTCGGCGCCGGACGGCCGATGGAGCGGCCGATGCCCAGGTCGAGCCGCCCCGGGTAGAGGGCATCGATCAGACCAAACTCCTCGACGACCGAGAGGGGGGTGCGGTGGCCGATCTGGACCCCGGCGGAGCCCAGGCGGATGGCGGAGGTGACGCCGGCGATCAGAGAGATGGCCACGGAAGGGGCGACGCCGATGACCCCCGGGTTCAGATGGTGCTCGGCGAACCAATAGCGCGTGTACCCGAACCGTTCGCTCTGTCGGGCCAGGTCGACAGTATTGCGCAGAGCCTGGCTGGGGTTGGATCCCGAGGAAACCGGGATAAGGTCGAGAACGGCCAGGGGAACGGCGGCCATGATCTACTCCTCCACTCGGATCACTCGGGAACGCAAACGGCGGGTTGGGCGGTGACAGGGCCCCACTCCCGCGAAGGGTCGGCAAGGTGGCGGCGCAGGACCGGGGCGATATCTGCTAGTTTGTCACTGGCCCGTAGTTTGTCACCGGCCCGCCGCCGGGCATCCAACCAGGTGAGGGCATGCTGGAGCACGAACCCGATCCGCCCGCCCTCCGGCTGGCGGCACCGCAGCCAGGTCAGGTCACGCCAGTCCTGGGCTTCGAGGACCGGTGAGAACCGGTCCAACTGCAGGGGGCCAGGCACATGGTTGCAACTGCAACGGTCAGGCCGGCAGGTGGACACAAACGGGCGACGGATTGCCCAGCAGACTTGGGGATGGTCACTCATGGCGGGTCCGGGTCGCTCGCGCCGTGCGGTCTTGCAGGTGCGCTGGCAGAAAGTTTAGTCACTGCATCAGACTTATGGGAATAGGAGAGTACTGTCAAGGCGTTGGCCAGTGAACGACAGGGCGGAAAGGAGTAGCGGACACGGTTGACCTCGCACCCCGCGGAGCCCAAGACCGGACATGAGTTACGTTGGAGGGGCCTGCAGACCGAGTTCGTGAAAGGATCCGACGGTGAGCGACCCCACGACCACGACCTTCGTTGCCCTCTCGCGACCTCGACGGTATGTGGCTATGGACTTCAACCTCGCCCTCCCGTCAGGCGGATGGATTGTTGGCAATCGGGTTCGTATCGAACTGGATATGAGGCCAACCTCCTGTGACCATGGGGACACAGTCGACTGTCACACACTCCGGCGTTCGTGAAGGGAACCGCAACGTGGACCGGCCGAAGAAGCAAATACACCTCGCTGCCCATTTTCCTGGTGTTAACAACACCACCGTGTGGAGTGATCCAGAGTCCGGCAGTCATATCGACTTCGACTCTTTCGCCCGCTTCGCCCGGATAGCTGAGCGGGGAAAGTTCGACTTCCTCTTCCTGGCCGAGGGACTCCGCCTGAGAGAGCAGAACGGTCTGATCTACGACCTGGACGTGGTCGGCCGTCCCGACACCTTCACCGTGCTGGCGGCCCTGGCGGCAGTGACCGAACACCTCGGACTGGCCGGCACCATCAACTCCACTTTTAACGAGCCGTACGAGGTGGCCCGCCAGTTCGCCACCCTGGACCACCTCTCCGCCGGTCGGGCCGCCTGGAATGTTGTCACATCCTGGGATGCCTTCACAGGGGAGAACTTTCGCCGTGGCGCGTTCCTTGCCGAGGATGACCGCTATGAGCGGGCCGCGACCTTCCTCCGGGCGGTCTGCGGGCTGCTCGACTCCTGGCCAGAGGGTGAGGTTGTTGCGGACCAGGCGGGCGGTCGCTTCCTGGCCGACCCCCACGCGGGCCGTTTCGCCCACCACGACGCCCACTTCGATATCGAGGGCCAGTTCAACCTGCCCCGCAGTCCGCAAGGTCGTCCGGTCATCTTCCAGGCGGGCGACTCCAACGAAGGGCGGGAGTTCGCGGCGGCGAGCGCCGATGCCATTTTCAGCCGCCACGCCACCCTCGACGCCGGACGTTCCTTTTACAATGACATAAAGGGGCGACTCGGCCGATATGGTCGGCAACCCGAACAGCTGCTGATCTTGCCTGCCGCCACCTTCGTGCTCGGCGACACCGACGACGAGGCTCACGACCTCGCCCACCAGGTCCGCTTGCAGCAAGTCAGCGGCCAGACTGCCATTCGTTTCCTCGAACAGGTTTGGAACTGCGACCTCTCCGCATACGATCCGGATGGACCCTTGCCCGATTTCGATCCCCGGCCGGGCGAGAATGCGGTAGCCCGGGGCCGGGCCAGCGTGCGTATGTACCGTGACCCGGTGGCCACCGCCCGAGACTGGCGGGACCGAGCCTGGGCCGAACATCTGTCCATACGGCAATTGATGATCGCAGTGACCGCCCGACAGAGCTTTATCGGCTCTGCCGCGACCATCGCGGCCGAGATCAACGATCTGGTACAGGCGAATGCCAGCGACGGCTTCATTCTCGTTCCGCATATCACCCCGACCGGACTGGAGCCATTCGTTGATCGGGTCGTTCCCCTGCTACAGGAAAGAGGGGTATTTCGCGCCGACTACCGCGGTGCCACGTTACGAGATCACCTCGGACTACCAGCGCCAACCCCCATGCACCCGGCGCCCGGCCCCAGCCTGGTAACGTGATCGAGGCCGGGTAGATCGGAAGGCGTGTCGCGGCCGGACTCGCCCGAGCAGGCCCCGGTTGCTCTGGTTCGGTCGGCGCTACCTCACGCACTCGACGGTAGGGGGTGGGGCCGGTGGGTCAGGCCGTGAACTGATGCTCGGCGTCGTCGTGGCGGAATCGGGAGACCCAGTCTTCGGAGAGGTCATCAGCCTGGCGTTTCATGGAGCCGCGGCCCCCCAGCTCGGGGGGGTCGATTTCCAGGGCGTCCAGGACGCGACCGACGGTGGCGGCTCGAGCGTGGACGAACTCCTCGTAGATGACCCGGATCGGTTGGCGGCCGGTGGCGTGGAACCAGTCCTCCCAGCGGGCGTCCCAGCGGTGCAGTTCGTTGACGAGATGCTTCAGGGCCCGGTAGTGGTACTCGGCCGGGAGCTCTTCGGGCGACGGTTCGGCCTCGTTGCGCCATTGCTGGGTCTGGATAGCCTTCCACAGTGACACGGCCTGGGCCACCTTGTCGCGCCGGCGGACGAACACGATGCGGAGCTGGGGAAAGAGGATGTCGAGGGCCTGGTTGAAGGTGATGTCGCCGAGGCCGGGCAGCTCCCGGACCCGGTTGCGGAAGTCGTCAAAGTAGTTCCACATCATCTTGGTGGCGAAGACGCCGTTCGGGGACGTGCCCCGCTGGAGGGCGTAGGTGAACCAGCCCTGGAAGGCGCCGGCCTGTTCGGGCCGACCGGGCTCGCCGGGGCCGAGGCGGGCCGCGATGTCGGCGACTGCCGGGTCCCCGAAGTACTGTCGGGGCTGGCGGGGTAGACCGGACGAGCGGAGCGCTTCGAAGAATTCGTCTGGCACTCCTGCTACTTCGGTCCCTTTGAGCAGTTCGCACAGCAGCGTGCTGCCACTGCGCTGGGTGGCACAGACAAAGTAAGCGAGACCTTCCGTACAAGGGTAGGCGTCCGTCATACCACACAAGTCTTATCGTAAAAGTAGAGAACAAGCGACCTAAAGTAGGGGACGATGACCCCGCCCAACATCGTCTACCTTCACTCCCACGACACGGGGCGCTACGTTCAGCCCTACGGCTACCCCGTCCCGACCCCGAACATCCAGCACCTGGCCGACCAGGGGGTCCTGTTCCGCCAGGCTTTCTGTGCCGCACCGGTCTGCTCGGGCTCGCGGGCCGCCCTGCTGACCGGTCAGAGCAGCCACGCCAGCGGGATGCTGGGCCTGGCCCACCGTGGCTACCGCCTTCGTCACCCGGAGCGTCACCTCGCGCCTGTGCTGCGCGCCGCGGGGTACTGGACAGGTCTGATCGGCGAGCAGCACGTTTCGGGCCATCCGGCCGATCTCGGCTATGACCAGGTGGTCGACCTCGACAGCACCACGGTGCGTGACGTGGCCCCGGCGGCCTGCCGCCTCATCGCCGATCGAGCCCTCGGGGCCCCACCCTGGTTCCTCTCGGTGGGGTTCTTTGAGACCCACCGTGAGTACTTCGAGCCCTCTTCGGTGCGCGACGCCCTGTACTCCCGCCCGCCCGACAACATCGTCGATACGGCGATGACCCGGCGGGACATGGCCTCCTTCAAGGCCAGCGCCCGGTCTCTGGATCAAGGGGTGGGCGCGGTACTCAACGCTCTGGAAGAGAACGGAATGGTCGGCAACACGCTGGTGATCCTTACTACGGATCACGGCCTCGCCTTTCCCGATGCCAAGGCCACCATGTACGACCGGGGTATCGGAGTCATGCTGATCGTGCGTGGTCCAGGCGGTTTCGAGCGGGGCCGGGTGTACGACGCCCTGGTGACCCAGCTGGACCTCTACCCGACCATATGCGAGCTGGCCGGGATCGACCCGCCCGACTGGTTGGAAGGCGTGTCCCTCACCCCGCTGGTGCGGGGCGAGGTCGAGGAGCTGCACCAGGAGGTGTTCGCCGAGGTCACCTATCACGCCGCCTACGAGCCCCAGCGGGCCGTGCGGACAGCCCGGTACAAGTACGCCAGGCGCTTCGACGATGAACACCCCGGCCGGGTTCTTGCCAATCTCGACGACGGCCTGACCAAGGAGGTGATGCTCGCCTGCGGGTGGGCCGACCTCGACCAGCCGTCGGAAGCGCTCTATGACCTGTGGCTGGATCCCGGGGAAGGCCGCAACCGGATCGACGACCCTGCCCTGGCCAACGTGGTGCTGGACTTGAAACGCCGGCTCCACGACTGGATGCTCCGGACCGGGGATCCTCTGCTTGACGGCGCCGTCCCGCCGGCCCCAGACACCCTCTACAATACCCCCGAGCAGCGCTCCGCCAGCGACCCCACCACACCCGCGTCCAACTCCGGGCTGTCCAGATCTTCATTTGCGCACCAGGCGTCGGTGCGGGAGATCACAGCCTCCGGGACCGCCAGAGCAGAGCCGCGAGAATCACGCTCAGAGCTGAGACGACCAAGCCTGTGACCCAGCCGGCGACGTCGCTGGCAGCCAGAATGGCCCCCACGGCGGTCCCGATCCCTATGACTCCTGTCGTGGCGATGAGCCGGACAACGACCGATTCGGCGGTCGCTCGCGGCGGAGCGGGCGGCAAAAACCCAGCATCCGCGGGCGGCGGAGACTGCTCATCGGCTGGATTTGCGGCGTCATCGCCACCACGCAAAGGATGTTCTGTCATTGTCGTTCGCAGCAGGTCGTCTACCTGAATTCTTCCCCGCGGGCGCCGGCCGTAAACCCCCGGGATCCGATGGTGACCAGGGCCGTCAGAGCCCCCAGACTGCCCAGGGTGCGGTCGACGAAGGGTGACCGGGTGGGAGGGGTACCGGGCTGTCCTCTCCCAGCCGTGGCGTTCTGTTGGCTGATGGCTGCAAAAGGCGGATTACTGCACAGCACGCAGCAGAACAATGCTGTCGGTCCCGACGATGATCTTCTCCCCGTCGACTTCCGTATCCTGGAGAAGGCCGCCGGTGTCGACCAGGACGTGCCACACGTCGGCCCACCCGATCGGTAGTGTCCAATCGACTTTATCCTCATGCCCATTAAATAGGAGCAAAAAGGAGTCATCGGTAACCGCCCGCCCGCGTTGGTCCCGTTCGGTGATTCCTCCGCCGTTGAGCAGCACGCCGACCGATCGCGCCAGGCTGATCTCCCAATCCGCGTCGTCCATCTGTTGCCCATCGGGGCGTAACCAGCTGATGTCCACGCTGCCCCGGATGGGCCGGCCCCGAAACCAGCGGCGGCGCCGGAAGACGGGGTGGTCCCGGCGCAGCTTGATGACTTCACGGGTAAAGGCGAGAAGGGATGTATCGATGCCGCCCCAATCGTACCATGACAGCTCATTGTCCTGACCATAGGCGTTGTTGTTGCCGTCCTGGGTGCGCCCAAGCTCGTCGCCGCCGAGCAGCATGGGTACACCCTGGGACAGCAAGAGAGTGGTGAGGAAGTTGCGTTGCTGGCGGCGTCTGCATCCGAGCACCGAGGGATCTTCAGTCGGTCCTTCCACCCCGCAGTTCCAGGATCGGTTGTAGCTCTCCCCGTCGTTGTTGTCCTCTCCGTTGCCCTCGTTATGCCTCTCGTGGTACGAAACCAGGTCGGCGAGGGTGAAGCCGTCGTGAGCGGTGACGAAGTTGATGCTGGCGACGGGGCGGCGGGCATCGGCCTCGTAGAGGTCGGAGCTGCCGGTGATCCGGGAAGCGAACTCTGACAGCGTGGCCGGCTCTCCCCGCCAGAAGTCCCGGACAGTATCCCGGTAGCGACCGTTCCATTCGGACCAGACCGGGGGAAAGTTGCCCACCTGGTAACCACCCTCGCCCAGATCCCACGGCTCCGCGATGAGCTTGACCTGGCTGACGACGGGGTCCTGCTGAATGAGATCAAAGAACGCCGACAGCCTGTCCACCTCGTGAAATTGACGGGCGAGAGTGGCGGCCAGATCGAACCGGAACCCGTCCACGTGCATTTCTCCCACCCAGTAGCGCAGCGAGTCCATGATCAGCTGCAAACTCCGGGGGTGGCGGACATTGAAGCTATTACCCGTGCCCGTGGTGTCGTAGTAATGGCCCGGGTCGTCGGGCACCAGGCGGTAATAGGCCTGGTTGTCGATGCCCTTGAAGGACAGGGTCGGTCCCAGGTGATTGCCCTCGGCGGTATGGTTGTACACCACGTCGAGGATGACTTCGATGCCGGCGGCATGGAGGGAACGGACCATGGCCTTGAACTCCTGGACCTGCTCACCTCGACCCCGCGACGCGTACCCATTGTGCGGAGCAAAGAACCCGATCGTGTTGTATCCCCAGTAGTTGCGCAAGCCCCGTTCCAGGAGATGGGCATCGTGGATGAACTGGTGGACGGGCATCAGCTCCACCGCCGTAATCCCGAGTTGGGTCAGGTGGTCAATGGAGACGGGATGGCCGAAACCGGCGTAGGTTCCCCGGAGGGCCTCGGGAAGGTCCGGATGGCGAGCGGTGAATCCTTTGACGTGCGTCTCGTAGATCACGGTCTCATGGAGAGGTGTGGCGAGAGTTCGATCGTTGCCCCAGTCGAAATAAGGATTGTGGACCACGGCCTTGGGCAGATGCGGGGCGCTGTCGTCGTCATTGCGGGAGTACTCGTCACCAAAGTCGTAGGAGAAGCAGGCCTGGTCCCAATCGACCTCACCGTCGACGGCTTTGGCGTACGGATCCAGGAGGAGCTTGGCCGGATTGCAGCGACGACCGGCGCCGGGATCCCAGGGTCCGTGCACCCGGTACCCGTAGCGTTGACCCGGCCCGGTGTTGGGCAGATAAGTGTGCCAGACAAAGGCGTCCACCTCTTCCAGAGCCAACGTGGTCTGGTGGCCATCGTCGTCGAAGAGGCACAGCTCGACGGCATCGGCGATCTCGGAGAAAAGGGCGAAGTTGGTGCCCGCTCCATCGTAGGTGGCGCCAAGCGGATAGGGCCGCCCGGGCCAGGCGTCGATGTCGTCCATCACGTCGCCGGCTCGGGTTGTTGGTGGCCCTGACAGCATTGATCGCCAATCCGGCCGCGCCGGGCGTCGTGGCGGACACCGACCCCGAAGCCTTCAGGCATCAGGCCCCTCGATGATCGCTACTGCGTCAGGGGGAACAACCAGTGAGCCGCCGCCGTCGGCGCCCACCGGGTTGGACGCGGCGAGAATCGCCGCTCCGGATGGACGGGAGAAACAGTGGTCCTCCGGACCGAGGTTCGCCAGGATGCAGAAGCCAGGGCGCCGGACGACCAGGGCGGCGGACGTCTCGTGTACCTCGACTTTGATGCGGTCCAGCCGCGGATCGCTCAGGCCTGGTTTCGTCCGTCGAAGCTCGATCAGCTGGCGGTACCAGGGCAGGAGATCTGAGTGTGGAGGGCGTTCGATCTCGTCCCAGTTGAGCCGGGATCTCTGGAAGGTCGAGAGATCCTGGGGATCGGGTATGTCCTGCGGATCCCAGCCGAAATCGGCAAACTCGTGGCGCCGGCCCTGGCTCACGGCCCGGGCCAGCCCGGGGTCGCGATGGTCGGTGAAGTACTGAAATGGTGAGCTCGCCCCCCACTCCTCACCCTGGAAGAGCATCGGGGTAAAGGGGCCGGTGAGCAACAGGGCGGCCGCGACCTTCAGTCGTCCGTGGCTCATGAGGGCGCTGCTTCGCTCGCCCAGGGCCCGATTCCCGACCTGGTCGTGGTTCTGGGTGAACACCACGAACTGCGAACCGGTCAGTCCGACCGGAGGGCGGCCGTGTCGGCGCTGCCGATAGGGTGACCATGTGCCGTCGTAGACCCAGGCCTGGCGCAGACCCTTGGCCAGCAGTGACAACGGTCCGAAGTCTTCGTAGTAGCCCTGGCGATCTCCGGTGAGGCTGGCGTGCAAGGCATGATGCCACTCGTCGGCCCATGCCGCGTCGAGTCCATACCCGCCGGCCGCCCGGCTGCGTACGAAACGGGGATCATTGAGATCGCTCTCCGCAATGAGGAAGAGCGGCCGGCCCAGTTGGGTAGCGAGCACGTCGACTTCTTCGGCGAGCTCCTCCAGGATGTGATACGCGGAGTTGTCGACAATGGCGTGGACCGCATCCAGCCGCACCCCGTCGGCATGGTAATCCCGCAGCCACATGAGGGCGTTATCGAAGACGAACCGGCGGACCTCATAGCTGCCCGGTCCGTCAAAGTTCACCGCCGCACCCCAGTTGGTTCGGTGTCGGTCGGAGAAATACGGGCCGAACTCGTCCAGGTAGTTCCCTGCCGGTCCGAGGTGGTTGTACACGGCGTCAATCACCACGCCTATCCCGGCCGCGTGGCACGCGTCGATCAGCCGCTTGAGGGCTTCGGGACCCCCGTAGCTGTGATGAGCGGCAAACAGATCGACTCCGTCGTAGCCCCATCCCCTGGCCCCGGAGAACTCCGCCACGGGAAGCAGTTCGATGGCGCCGACGCCGAGACTGACCAGATGGCCCAGGCGGTCGATGGCGGCGTCGAAGGTGCCGGCGGCAGTGAAGGTGCCGATGTGCAGCTCATAAAGCACCAGGCCGCGCCACGAGACGCCCCGCCAAGCGCGATCGGACCAAGGAAAGGCGTCGTGGTCCACGATCTGCGACAGTCCGTCGATCCCCTCAGGCTGAGAGGCGGAACGAGGGTCTGGCCGGGCCTGGCGACCGTCAAGGCAGAATCCGTAGCGGGTGCCAGCCCGGGCCTCCCGAACCGATAGCCGCCACCATCCATCCGGGAACGACTTCATGGCCAGGGTGCGCTGGTCGAGCCGCAGTTCGACCCGTTCCGCCCGGGGGGCCCAGACGGCGAACCGGTGCATCATCCGTTGCTGCGGGCCAGGATGGCCACCGGAAAGAGAGGAAACAGCCGATCGAGAGCCTGTCGGCCGCCGTCGTGGTCGGCCCCGGTCAGCACGTCCGTCCATCGTCCTGCCGGTAGCTGGACCGCGGTCTCTTCCCAGCGGTCGCCACCCAGCCGCGGCACCACCACGGCCAGGGCGCCCCGGCTGAACCCGACGAGATCGTCTGCACGCGCCCCGCGAAACGTGAGGGGCTCGTAGCTGCTGGAGAGGTAGAGCTCGGGTCGGCGCCGGCGGTCCTGCAGCAGGGCGTGAATGAGCCAGAGCTTCGGGTGGCCCTCGTCGGCGGTCCCGACGACGTCGACGGAACGACCAAAGCGCATGCCGGCCAGGAGCCCACGGCGCAGGTCGTAGTCCACCGGTCGGCGGTTGTCGGGATCGACAAGGCTCAGATCCCAGGTTTCGGTTCCCTGATAGATATCGGGTACACCAGGGCAGGTGAGGGCCAGGGTGGTCTGGGCCAGGGAGTTGCGGCGCCCTCGCCCCACGACCCGCTGGCCGATCAGGAACCGGGTCAGGTCGGCGACGAAAACCTCGTCGGCAAGGATCGAGCCGACGAACCCCGACACGGCCCGGTCGTATTCGGCGACCGGATCAACCCAGGACGTGTGCTCCTTGGCTTCCTTCGTGGCCTTCGTCATGAAGGCCGTCGCCCGCGTCGCGTCGACCGGCCAGGCCCCTACCAGCGTCTGGTACAGAAGGTACTCCGCGTTGCGGTCGGGCCAGTGGCCGCGACGGTGCCGGTCGTTGATCTCGCCCCACCGGGCTACCGCGTTGGCCCACGGCGTCGGCACCTCGGAGAGCACGTTGAGCCGGGCCCGGACGTCGGCGCTCCGTTTGGTGTCGTGGGTGGAGAGAGTCAGCATCGCCTCCGGCCAGTGCGCTGCCATCAGGGCCGTGTCGGCGTGAAAGCTCTCCACGGGACGGCCGAAGACGGCGGGATTGCCGCCGACTTCATTCAGGGACAGCAGGCGGTTATAGCGATAAAAAGCGGTGTCCTCGACGCCTTTGGCCATGACCGGGCCCGTGAACTGCTGGAGCCGTTGGGCGAACTCCATGCCCTGATTGCCAGCCATGAGCCCGAGCGCCAGCTGGCCGATGAAGTCGATCAGCTCGGCGTCGAGATCAGGCCGGGAGGCCTGAGCGGTAGCGACCGCCGCCGCCACGTGAGCTCGGTCGGCTTCACCAGATGGCCGCCGCGCCTCCACATACGTGCGGTAGACGGGAAAGCGGGCCACCACTTCCCGGAGAGTGTCGCGCAGGTGCCGGCGGGTATGGTCCCGATGGCGGCGAAACCCTTCGCAAATCTGGGCCAGCAGGCGGACCAGGTGCTCCAGCTCCACACGAAGGTCTTCGCTCATGATTTGTTGCTTGGCCAGGTAGGCGATTTCGTCGAAGCTGGCCGACTCACCGGTGAACTCGGCATAGCACGCGGACATGGCGTGCTCGTGACGGGTCGCCACGAACAGGTTGTTCGCCCGGTTGAGGAAGTCGTAGCCGGAGGTGCCGGCTACGAGCCAGGTGGCGGGGAGTGCCTCCTCGTAGTCGAGGACCTTTTCGGCTACCGTGTACACGCCGCCGCACTCCTCGGCGAGGGCGATGAGGTAGCCCTCGGGGTCGCGCAGCCCGTCAATGTGATCGATCCGCAGGCCATCGATGCTGCCATCTCGCACCAGGTTGATCACGAGCTGATGGGTGGCTGCGAAAACGTCCGGATCCTCGATCCTGACGCCCACCAGGGTCTCGATATTGAAGAAGCGCCGGTAGTCGAGCTCCTCGCTGGCGGTGCGCCAATACGCCAATCGATAGTTCTGGTGGCGCAGCAGCTCATCGAGTCGATCCACATCCGCACTGAGGGCGCTCAGCTCCTCGTCGATGGCCTGCACCATTTGTTGATTCCCGGCCAGCAGGCGGGCCAGATCAGCCGAAAGCCGACGAGCACGGTCGTCGCGGTCGCCGGCTACCACCGGGTCGTCCGTCACCGCGGGAGGCGTGGCGGCGAAGCCTCGGGCCACGGCGGCCAGCTCCATGTCACCGGCTCGCTGGGCAGCCGAGCCGAGCAGCTCCCCCAGAGACGTCGCCGACAACGGCAGGAACTCATCGTGGTAACGGACCCGAAAGTTTCCTCCGTCGCGCTCCACGCCCAGCTCCCCGGCCTCGAGCACCCGACCGTACTGGTCTGCCAGGATGGGGACCAACACCCTGAAGCCGGCCGTCCCGTCTGGACCCGTCCAGTCGATGTCGAAGAAGCGGGCGTAGCGGCTTCCCGGGCCCTTTTCCAATACATCCCACCACCACGGGTTGGCAGGATCGGCCGCCATGTGGTTGGGCACGATATCCAGAATGTGGCTCATGCCCGCGACCTGGAGAGCCTCAACCAGCCGGGCCCGCCCGGCTGGCCCCCCCAACTCGGCATTGATGGTGGTGGGGTCTGCCACGTCGTATCCGTGCGTACTTCCGGCGATCGCCTGGAGGTACGGGGAGCAATAGAGGTGGCTGATACCCAGGTCCGCGAGGTACCCGACGATGCGGGCCGCATCATCGAAGTCGAAGCCGGCATGAAGTTGGACGCGATAGGTCGACCTCGGCGCCACCTTGAACACCTACCCCTGGAGCGGCCCGCTCGAAACGGATCGGGTGGCAACGAGCACGTTGTCGTCTGAGACAGAGGCGCTACGCCGGCCGACGTCGGGCAGGCGCGTGGGCCACGGCGGGCGGCTCGTAGCCGGCATCGGCGAGGGAGAAGTTGGTGCCCGGCTTCACGATGGCGTCGATGCGGTCCAACAGGTCCGTCGAGAGTTCGACGTCAGTCGCCCCGATCTGGCTGTCCAGATGGTCGGCGGTACGGGGTCCGATGATGGCTGAGGTGACGGCGGGATGGCGGAGCACGAAGGCCAGGGCCAGGTGGATCAAGCTGATACCGGCCTCGTCCGCTAACTCGCCCAGTTCGGTGGCTGCCACCAGCTTGGCCTGGTTTTCCGGTCTCGACAGGTCATACCGCGAGGGGAGGCGGGCGGCCCGGCGGCTCGTCAGGTTGTCTGCACCGGTCCGCCATTGGCCGGACAGCCATCCACCGGCCAGCGGGCTCCAGGGAATGACCGCCATTCCGTGTCGCTGGCAGACGGGCAGCACTTCCGCCTCTGCACCCCGAACCAGCATCGAGTAAGGCGGTTGTTCGCACACGAACCGCTCCCGCCCCCGCCTTTCGGCGACCCATTGGGCTTCGACAATTTCCGACGGCGGGAAGGTCGACGAGCCCAGGTAGCGGACTTTCCCCTGGCGCACCAGGTCGGTCAGGGCGCCGAGCGTCTCGTCAATGTCGATGTGCGGATCGGGTCGATGGATCTGGTACAGATCGATGTAGTCGGTTCCGAGGCGACGCAGGCTGTTTTCGCACTCCTGGATGATCCATCGCCTGGAGTTGCCCATCATGTTGCGGTCTTCGCCCATCGAGCCGTGCACCTTGGTCGCCACCACCAGATGGTCCCGCCGGCCGGCAATGGCCTTGCCGACGATTTCCTCGGACTCGCCCGCCGAGTAGACGTCCGCGGTGTCGATGAAATTGATCCCTCTCTCAAGGGCGGAATGGGCGATCTTGACGGAGTCGTCGTGATCGGGGTTGCCCCACGCCCCGAACATCATCGCGCCCAGGCAGAGCTCACTGACCCGGACACCCGTATTACCGAGATAGCGGTATTTCACGTGGTGGACGCTATCAGTGAGCCGGACAGTCGACCAGGACTGGTGGCAAACGCACAGCCGCATTCGACTGTGCGTTCACCAACATCTTTGAGCCGCTCAGGTGCGGGCCCACTAGCTCCAGTTGAGCGACTTGATCTCGCAGAAGTCCTCGATGCCGACCTTGCCCCACTCGCGGCCAATACCGCTCTGCTTGTAGCCGCCGAACGCTCCGGACTGCCCGACCCCGGTGGGGGGCGAGGCTCCCCAGCCCGGCCCCTGGCCGTTTCCGGGACTCGCCGGCACGGTCCCCCCGTCGCTCCGAACACCCATCGCCTGCATGGATCCGGCCCGGATCTGGCGGGCGACGTTGAAAGCGTGGGCCGTGTTGCCAGAGACCACTCCGCCACCGAGACCGTAGATGGAGTCGTTGGCAATGCGCACCGCGTCGGCGTCATCCCCGGAATACGGGATCACGGTCAGGCAGGGGCCGAAGATCTCCTCTTGCGAGATCCGCATCTCGTTGGTGCCGACAAACGCAGTCGGTTCGTAGAAGAACCCCCGGTCCAGACCTTCCGGCCGCTTGCCTCCCACGACAATCTCCGCCCCTTCTTCGATGGCGGATTGGGTGAAGCTTTCCACCCGGGCCCTCTGTTGCTCGCGGATCAGCGGCCCCAGCGTCGTCTCCGGATTTCGAGGGTTGCCGACCTTGATCATGGCGGCGGCCTTCTTGACCCCCTCTTTGTATGCATCCAGCATCTGCTCCGGCAACAGCAGCCGGGTATGGATCACACAACCCTGGCCGCAATGGGTGACAACGCCACCAAAGCCATAGTTCGCGGCGTACGACTCCGGCGTGTCCTTGAGAACCACATGGGCACTCTTGCCGCCGAGTTCGAGCTGCAGCTTCTTCACGGTATCTGCAGCATTCGCCATGATCCGCCGGCCGGTAGCGGTAGAACCGGTGAAGGTCACCATGTCGACCAGCCGGCTGCCAGTCAGCTCGTCACCCACATCGGAAGCACCGGTGATCACGTTGAGCACACCGGCCGGCAAGCCGGCCTCCTCGGCCGCCTGGGCGATGAGGAATGCATCCAGCGGCGTCCACTGATGGGGCTTGAGCACGACCGTACAGCCTGCCGCGAGCGCCGAGGCGGACTTGATGGCGTTGAGATAGTACGGGAAGTTGAACGGCGTAATGGCGGCCACGACTCCCACCGGCTCCCGCAGGAGGGTGCTGCCGCTCATGCCGGTTGGGCCGCCGGTCGGGGGCTCGGACACGACCCACTCGACCTCGTGCACGATCTGCTCCGCATTCGACCGGAACAGGCCGGTCGATCCACCTGCTTGCACGAAGTCGGTGATAAAGCCGACCGAGCCCGTCTCCGCCACGATGAGCTCGCGCAGCTCTCCGGCCCGCCGCTCCAGCACCTCGGCCATCTTCACGAGTACGGCTGCCCTCTCCTTGGGCTTCAGCCACGGCCACGGCCCCTCGTCGAAGGCCCGACGCGCCGCCTCGATCGCCCGGCGGGCATCCCCGACTGTCGCCTCTGGCACTTGCCCGATCGAGTCCTCCGTCGCGGGGTCGATCACGTCGATGACGCCCGACCCTTCCCCAGAAGTCCACTTACCGTCGATATAAAGATCGAATTTCCATGGCGCACCCACTATGGACTCCTCCCTTAGCGCTTGCCCGTCTCGAACGTCACCGTAGCACCTCCCCGGTAGCCATCGAAAGTGAGCGGGACCCGGTCACCCTTCCGGGTTGGGATCGCGGGGGAGGGTCAGTCGGGCGTGAATACGAGCGCCAGCGAGCCTCATTGTCGAGCCCGGCTGACGCCGGTGCGCTAGGGCTGGCGCTCGACAAAGCGCAGCGCGGCCCGGGCGGTCTCGTAGCGCCACCGAGCGACGGTCTTGTCGAACCCCTGCGTCATCTCACACTGATCGGCCAGGGCCGCCACGATGGGTGCCAGCAAGCGCTGCTGGGCCCGGAGCAGCGGCTCCGGGTCGCTGGCCGGATCGATCGAGCAGGGCCAGCTTGACCAGCAGTTCGGTCCGGACGTTCCTCACGTGCTGGGCCGGCGTCTTCAGCCAGCTCCTGGCCACCCGCCGTCCTGGGGCGGTGGCCACGACCACGGTGCGGGGCGGGCCATGGTTGCCGGCTTCGACCCGCAGCGGGCGGGCCAGACCGGATTCGACCAGGCGATCGACAGCCCGGTACACGAGGGGTCGGGGCACTTCGTAGACCCGCCCGATCGTCCCCGTCGCGCCCGAGGTCGCGTGCGATCGCGAACCCATGGGTAGGACCCTCAACGATGAGGGCCAGTACGAGGTTCTCCAGCAGTGACAGCCGGACCGGCACCTCGAGGGCGGCTGCCCGGGGCGGCGAGGTCGCGGGCGGGTCTGCCACGGCGTCCATTATCTCTGGTCTGAGCCGACCTCACGGTCAGGGGCCGGCTCCGTGGGTCCCACCGGACCGGCATCCCCTCCCGGTGTCCTGCGCCCGACCATCGCTCGCCCTCTGGCGAAACCGGCTCCGCCGGGGTAGTGTTGGTCACGACTGTGACTAGCCGATGAGCCGACTAGCCGATGAGCCTGGCCCGCGGTTGGAGCCGCGGGCCCTTCACCGCTGGGGGTGACACCATGAGCGCTGTCGTCGTGGACCGGGAGGTCGAGCAGTTCACCACGTCGGCCCATCAGCTGTTCATCGGTGGTACCTGGGTGGACGCCGTGTCAGGAGAGACGTTCGACACCCCCAACCCGGCCACCGGGGAGAAGCTGGCATCGATCGCGGCTGGCGGTCCGGAAGACATCGACCGGGCCGTCCGGGCGGCCCGGGCGGCGTTCGAGAGCGGCCCCTGGAGTCGCATGACTCCGTCCGAGCGGGGTCGACTGGTGTGGAAGATCGGTGACCTCATCCTCGAACACCTCGAGGAGCTGGCCCAGCTGGAGTCGCTCGACAACGGCAAGCCGCTCTCCGATCGCTCGGGCTGCCGACGTTCCCGCTGGCTGCCGACCTGTTTCACTACATGGCAGGTTGGGCCACCAAGATCGAAGGCAACACCATTGATATCTCCGTCCCGTACGCCCCGGGGGCCCAGTTCCACGCCTACACCCTGCGGGAGCCCGTCGGTGTGGTCGGCCAGATCATCCCCTGGAACTTCCCGTTGCTGATGGCAGCGTGGAAGCTCGGCCCGGCTTTGGCCACGGGCAACTGCGTGGTTCTGAAGCCGGCCGAGCAGACGCTCCCTGTCGGCCCTGCTGCTGGCTCGGCTGATCCAGGAGGCCGGGATTCCCGACGGGGTGGTCAACGTGGTAACCGGCTTCGGCGAAGACGCCGGAGCCCCACTGGCCGCCCACGACGGGGTGGACAAGGTGGCGTTCACCGGCTCGACCGAGGTCGGCAAGATGATCGTGCAAGCCGCGGCCGGCAACCTCAAGAAAGTCACCCTGGAGCTCGGTGGCAAGAGCCCCAACGTGGTATTCGCCGACGCCGACCCCGAGGCGTCGGTCGCTGGCGCCGCCAACGCCATCTTCTTCAATCACGGCCAGTGTTGCGTGGCCGGATCTCGCCTTTACGTGGAGCGGGACCGCTTCGACGAGGTGGTCGAAGGCGTGGCCGAGATCGCCAAAGGCATCAAGGTTGGCGATGGCTTCGCGGCTGATACCCAGATGGGCCCGCTGGTGTCCAACGAGCAGCTTCGCCGGGTGAGCGGCTATCTGGACTCGGGTCGGGCCGACGGAGCGGAGGTCATCACCGGAGGCGGCCGCGTCGGCGACCGCGGCTACTTCGTCGAGCCCACGGTCATCTCCAAGACCACTCCCGATATGAAGATCGTTCGCGAAGAGATCTTCGGCCCGGTCGTGGTTGCCGAGCCCTTCCAGACCCTGGATGAGATCGCCGCGGTTGCCAATGACTCCGTCTACGGCCTGGGAGCTGGAGTGTGGACCAAGGACGTCTCCAAGGCCCACGCCATGGCGAAGCGACTGCGGGCCGGTACGGTGTGGATCAACTGCTACAACATCTTCGACGCGGCTCTGCCGTTCGGCGGCTACAAGCAGTCGGGCTGGGGGCGGGAGATGGGCCATGAGGCCCTCGAGGCGTACACCGAGGTCAAGGCCGTCTGCACCCAGCTCTAGGATCGGCCCGCTTCTTACCAACCCGGGTCCAGGGCGGTTCCAGGTGGCGGGCGCCAGGACCTATGGCTCCAGGGCGGCCAGGGTGAGGGCGGCTTCGACGTGAAGACCGTCCTGGACTGCGAGACTCAATGACTGCCAGCGAGCCGGTTCGATCGCCGGATGGCAGTAGTACGGGAGACGATACAAGCCGCCGTCGAGCAGGTCCTGGATCACAAACCGGCCCAGCGGCTGGCGGTCGAGGACAGCGACCCCGACAACCGGCATCTCCGCCACGAACACCAGATCCATCCCGTCGGCCATTTGGATAAGTTCTGCATCGGTTTCCGCGGCCAGACGATGGACAAACCATGGGGGTGCTCCCAGTGCGAGTGCCTCTCGACACGGCAGGACTTGATCGCTGATCACCTCGTCAATCAGGTATTCGACCGTGCCCACGTAGCTGTCAGTCGCCACGGGGCCGGCCTGGAGCGTCGTCGGTGGTTGTGCCCGAGCGCGGCGCGTAGCCGTCGCCGAACTCCACGCGGTGGGAGCCGGCTGACACCACCCGATGTACACGCTTGCCTGCCGTCACGCCCAGCACTCCGATCATGACGGGATCACAACCGTCACGTAGTGGCAGTGAGACTAATACGCGCAAAAGTTCGTCGCCATTCGGCGATGGTCGTACTGTGATGTTCCCGCATCCTCCGGGTGGCCCCGCATACGGTGGTTGCGTCGAGACTATGACCGTCTCCTGGCTCGTGATACTGGGCGCTTCTTCACCCCTCGGCGAGAATTTTCGTTTGATCTTGTCTGCCCGGACCATAAACTCGCACGCGGCCACCCATCGTGGGCGTGATCAAATGGAGGTTATGAGCGATGCGACGTTGGCTATTGGTCTTGATGGTCGCAACCATCCTCGGCTCGTTGGCCAGCGCCGTCCCGGCGGGGGCCCAATGGCAGCCACCTTCACCCACTCTGGCCGTGGATGGCGAGGTGACCACACCGACGGTCTTCACGCTGGGCCAGCTGGCCGCACTTCCGCAGACGACGGTCACCGTAAAGGTGGGTGCCACCCAGCTCACGGACACCGGCGTGTTGCTCGAGACGCTGGTCACCGACGCGGGGCCGGCCTACCCTGCCAGCCTGTTGAACAGCAAAAATGAGCTCCTGCGCGTCACTGCCACCGTGCGGGCCGTCGGGGGCGACTCAGTTACTGTTGCCCTCGGGGAGCTGGATCCCAATTTCGGGAACCATCCGGCCTTGCTGGCGCTGACTCAAAACGGACGTCCCATTCCCTTTGGCCCGGCCCTGGTGGTGCCAGGCGACCGATTCCCCATCCGGGACGTCTCCGGCGTCAAGGAAGTGACCGTCGGGATCGCGACGGCCCCCGCCACGACCACCAGTCCGTCGCCGGGAAGTCCGGTTGAAATCATCGACGGTACCCGGCAGGTGACGCTCAGTGCCTCCCTGCTGGCTCGGCTCCCGGCCGAGTCGCTCTCCGTGTCATTCGAAGGTCCCGGCGGTCCCCAGACTCATACCGAGGTTGGCCCTCCGTTGCTTCAGGTCCTGGCCCTGGCCGGTGTGTTCCCGACCCTCAACACCTGGGTAGCCGCCGTAGGTGACGACAACTATGTCGCCACCGTGACACCGGCCGAACAGCTGGTGGGCGGTCGGCCGTTGCAGCTGTCGCTGATCGAGGACGGCGCCGTTCTGGCCCAGCCCCGCCTGATAACCGACGGCGACATCAAAGGTGGCCGGTACGTGTCGGATGTGGTCGATCTCTACGTCGGTACCGGACCAGCCCGCTGAGCAGACTCGGTGAGCCCGTCAAGCCGGGCGAGGCTGGTCGGCCTGGGCTCGGCGTCTTACGAGCCCCAGACGAGCGGCAGATCGGCCACCGCCAGCTGCGAGCCGCCGAACTCGTGAATCGCCACCCCTTCGGGGATCCGGTAGTCGGGAATTCGCTTGTGCCACTCTTCGACTGCGATGCGAAGTTCCCGGCGGGCCAGGTGCGACCCGACGCATCGGTGCGGTCCTGCTCCGAACGCAATGTGGTTGTTTGTCGGGCGCTCGATGACCACCTCATCAGGGTCAGCGAACGCTTTCGGATCACGGCAGGCGGAGCTAAGGGGAAGAAGTAGGACGTCGCCCTGCTTCATGGGACAACCGTGGAAGTCGATGTCACGTGTCAGCTTGCGGCCAGGCCGGACAATCGTATACACGCGGAGGATTTCCTCGATCGCACCGGGAACGAGGCCGGGATCAGCCACGATTCGTTGACGATCCTCGGGGTGGGTGGCGAAATGCCAAAACGCCCAACCCAGCTGGCAGGTCACGGTATCAAGTCCCGCCATAAACATCAGCAAGCACAGCGAGAGCAGATCCTCGCTTGCAACTGGAACGCCGTCAATCTTCCAGGTCAACGCGGTCGACACCAGATCATCCCGCGGAGATGCCCGACGTTCGTCGATGAGATCGGAGAAGTACTGCATGACGTCGCGGATTGCGGTCGTGGAAATCGAGTGATCCGGGTCCTCGCTGACCGGCATATTCAGGATGGCGTTCTCCCAATCCATGAACTGCTTGCTCTCTTCGAGGGGCAGACCCATGAGCTCCATGAAGATGGTGCACGGATAGGGTTCGGCGAAGTCCCTTTTGAAGTCACACCCACCGGAGTTGGCGATGCTGTCGATCAACGCCGCGGCCTGATGGCGAACCTTGTCTTCCAGCTGCGACATCCGTCCCGGAGAGAAGACCGGGGCCAGGAGTTGACGCCATTTGGTGTGTTCCGGCGGGTCCAGCATCTCGGGAATCCAGAGGTAGTCCGGATTCGGGTCGATGACGCCGCCGAGACGGTTGGAAAAGATGTCGGGTCGTTGCATGGCTTCACGTATCTCGTCCATCTCGGTGAGCACCCACCAACCATGGTCGCTCCAGTAGAAGTTGTGCTGGTCGCGGAGGCTGTCCACAAACTCGAGGGTCGACAGCATCTCGCCCTCGCCGGTATGGGTGTGCAGCGAGGTAACCGGAACGGTGTCATCGATCATTTCGAAGTCCCTCTCAGGAGTAGGACGATGGCCGGGTGGCGTCGGGGGCGAGCAGCTGACGAGCCCGTTCGCGACGTCCTCACGCCGGGTACAGTAGCCTGAACCTTCTCCGACCGCTCTCCTTCCGTCTGTCCACGCCGGCGCTGAATCAGGGTGGTCGCCCGTCGCCGGGGCGCCAGGGCGGCGGGATGGAGCTCAGGGGATCGGCTGCCTTCCAACGCATCCCATGTCATCCTGCGGAGGTTCGGGCGAGACGTCCCCCGGGAGAACTGGCCCTCGACGGTCGGCCGGGTCACACTGGAAGGGTGCGAAACAAGGCCACGACCCGTCGCCGGCTGTCGGAGGCGGCCCTGGCGCTGTTTGCAACCCAGGGCTATGACGAGACGACGACGCGTCAGATCGCGGCAGCGGCCCACGTGACGGAGCGGAGCTTTTTCAAGCATTTCAGTGTGAAGGCCGACGCTATTGTCGACCTCCCTCCGGAAGATCTGGAAATGCTCGAGGCCATGATCCTCGAGGAGCGCTCGGACCTTTCGGACGCCCTTCTTCTGGAACAGGCCGTGACCCGCTGGTACCTCCGCTTCGGTGATATGGAGCGTAAGCGGGGAACCCAGCGCCTCCTGGTGCAGGCGAGCTCAACTTCGGTGGTTATCCGCGGCCGGCTTGGTGATTATCTGGACCTGTGCGTCACAACGGCAGCCAGAGCACTGGCGGGACGGCGAGGCGATAGCGAGCCCACCCCATCGGACCTGCTGCTGGCATCGGTTGTCTTGCGAGCGCACAGTTTCATCATTCGGGAGTGGATCCGGTCAGATACCAGCCACTTCGCCGACGTGGCTGCGGAACATTACCGAGAACTCAATCAACAGTTCGCCGGTGCTGACCTCTCGGGATTGGCCCGGCCGAGGAATCTCCGCGCCGTGGCGGGAGACAGCACCTCGGGCCACCGGGCCTGAGTTACCAATCTCTCCGTCCCTACTTCAGGTTGGCGGGCAGGGGGGCGCAGAAGGACTTCCCGCCATTGACGGCCACGAATTGCTGTCCCGAGACCTTGACGTAGAAGGCGCAGTAGGACGGCTCCGACGTGCCGAAATGGTTGAAGCTGACGCCCTGGGGAAGCAGCCCGAGGGCGTCCCAGTTGGTAACCTTGGTCAGGTTGGTAATGAAGGATTGGCGGGTGGGGTTGTGGCCGGCCACCTGGAGGCCCTCCACCATGAGGACGGACCCCAGATAGGCCGCGGTGATCCCGAAGCTGGGATAGGTGCCCATGACATAGCCGGGGTCGACCGCCTTGATGTTCGCTTCGAAGGTATTCGAAGCGGCATTGTTGATATCCAGCGGCGGGGTGCTGCTGGTGTAGTACAGACCCTGGGCTGCCTGGGCGGCAGTGGGGTCAGCGAACAGAGAAGAGTCGGCAGACGCTTCGGACAAGGACTTCGCCGTCGAACCCGACTGGCCCAGCCCGCTCACCATGGCCAGCACCGTGGACTGCACACAGGAGCACACGGCCATATCGATTCCGGCATTTTTCATGGCCAGCACGTCGGCTGACACGTCTGTGGTCCCGAAGGGCACCGACAGGTTCTCGTAACCCATCTTGAGCCCGTTATCCTCCAGTGCCGTCTTCAGGTCCTTGACGGCCGAGGTCGACGAGGGCGAGATGCCGTAGGCCAGCCCGCCGACGTTACTGACGCCGATGGACTTGAAGAGCGAAGGTTGCGGAACGGCCGATTGCACCTCCGGATGGGCGGGGTTGATCCCACCGGTGGTGCTGAACATATTGGTGTTGGGCTGCTCGCCCCATTCCGGCCCGTCGAATCCAGAACCTGTCACCGGCACGCCGGCCTGGGTGGTGACCTTGTAGGCACCAAAGAAATAGGCGCTGTCGGCCACGATGCCGTAGACCCCTTCGCTGAGGAGCAGCTGGGTGGCGGCCAGTGCCCCGGTTGGGCTGGATGTGTCGTCGGCGGTGACGAGCTGGATCTGCCGCCCGTCGACCCCGCCCGCCTTGTTGACGGCATCGAAATAGGCCTTGGCCCCGATCTCACTGGTCGCAAAGGTGGACGAGGCGTTCCCGGTGACCGACGTGACGAAGCCGATCTTGATGGTACTCGCTGAGACGCCGGGGGCGCTGGCGCTGTTACCGGCGCTCGAGCCCGTCGTGGCGCTCCCGCCCGACGAGGCCGAGGTGGTTGGGGAGGAGCTCTTCGATGAGCTGCCGCACGCCGTCAGGACCAGACCTGCCACGATCAGCACCGCGGCCGCACGGTGCGTCACCCGCTTACTGGGAACCATGCCTGTTTTTTCTCCTCGTGGAATCGAATTCACTGAACGATAATTGTGCTGTGCTCACCCGGTTTGCGGGGACGCGGCCCAGACCAGGGGGAGCCGGTCGAAGCTGAGCACGCCAGACGTCACCTCGTGCAGATCGTCGGTAGACGTGTCGGGGGCGAGCTGGTACTCCGGAATCCGTTTGTGCCACTCCTCGAAGGCGATGCGGAGCTCCCGGCGGGCCAGGTGGGAGCCGAGGCAGCGGTGGGGCCCGGCGCCGAAGGCGGTGTGGCGGTTGGCCGGACGATCGAAGTCGACGAGGTGGGCATCCTCGAACTCATGCGGATCCCGTGCCGCCGCGCAGAGGGGCAGGGCGACCATGTCGTCGGGCATCAGGGTGAAGCCGTGGAAGTCCACCTGATCTACCACCTTTCGCACCGGCGACACGATGGCGTAGTAACGAAGGAACTCTTCCACGGCCATCGGGATAATGGCGGGGTCGTCCACGATGCGTCGGCGATCTTCGGGGTGGGTGGCCAGATGCAGAAACGAGTACCCGAGCTGCGCGGTCACCGTGTCGAGACCCGCCATAAACATGAGCAAGCACATGGACAGGACATCATCAGCCGGGATCTTTTGGCCGTCGATTGTCCACGTGAGCGCGGCGCTGACGAGGTCGTCAGCCGGCTCGACCCGTCGCTTCTCGACCAGGTCCGTGAAATAGGCCATAACTTCCGTCTGAGCCTTCAGCATTTCGGACGCGTCAGGGTCGGTCTCGTTCGTGCGGTGCAGGATCTTGTCCTCCCAGGCCATGAAACGCTGGGCGTCGTCAAGAGGAAGCCCCATCAGGCCCATGAAGATGGTGGTAGGAAACTCGCGCCCGAAGTCAGCAATAAAATCGCAGGTCCCCTTCGTGGCGAGGCCGTCGATGATCTGGATGCAGCGCTCGCGGACGCGGGGTTCGAGCGCCTCCACGGCGGCAGGGGAGAAGTGCGGCGAGAGCAGATGCCGCCAGACGGTGTGGCGGGGCGGGTCCATGGTGACGGGGATGAGTTGGATTACCTGGTCCGGCATCTGGACGTTGTTGGCCGTGCTCGAGAACACGCCGGGATTCTGGAGCGCGTCACGTTGGAGCTCAGCCGAGGTGAACACGTGGAAGCCTCGACCGAAGGTGCTGTAGAACGCCGGATGCTGGTTACGGAGGGTGTCGAATATCGCCATGTGCTCAGTCGCGCCTGTTGTCGTGACATAGTCGAAATCCTCGACCACGGGACACCCCAGCCGCTCCTGTGCCATCACTGCTCCCCCAGACGCCGACTCCAACCCCGGATCCGGGTCGAGCGCAGCAAGTCGCTAAATGGTATAGCTGATATCAACGTATAGTAGTCCTCCAGACGAGACACCTGCAAGCCGCTGGCCACGGGGATCCTCGGCCTCGCCAACGCCTTACCCCCGGTTGACCGACGAGGCGGCGGCGTCGAGTTCGGCCAGGGCGGCCTCCCACACCGTGGGAGCGGCGCGGATGTAGTGCACCCTCCGATAGGCCTCCAGGGTGGGGCAGCCCTTGCCGGGGACGGTCGTGCACACCAGCGCAGCCGGTTGTCCCCGGACCGCGGTGGCGTCGCGGAGCGCCTCCAGCAGCACCGGCGTATCGTGCCCGTCGACCCGCCTGACCCACCAGCCAAACGCAGCCAGGTGCCGGTCGACAGGCTCCACCGCCATGATGTCGGCGGTGCGCCCATCAGCTTGCATGTCGTTGTTGTCGACCAGGAGCACCAGGTTGTCGACGTGGAAATGGGATGCCGCCATGATCGCCTCCCAGACCTGCCCTTCTTGCAGCTCTCCGTCGGACACCTCACAGAAGATGTGCTGGTCCGTCCCCTGGCGCGGCTGGCGAGGGCCATCCCGAGTGCCTGGGATAGGCCCTGACCGAGCGACCCGCCCGTAATCTCGAAGCCTTCGGTCCCGGCCAGAGGACTCTCCTCGATCCGGGTGCCGTCGGTGCCGTAGGAGAGGAGCTCCTGACGGTCGAAGCGCCCGAGCGCCCCCAGTATGGCGAACAGGCCGATGGCGGCATGGCCGGTGGAGAGTACGAAACGGTCTTGCCAGCTGCCGTCCGGACGCCTGCGCATGACCGCACCGTAGAGGCACGCCAGCAGATCGGCGAGTTCCATCCCCTGACCCGCGTAGCCTTGACCCGTGCCCATGCACATCTCAACCACCAATCGGCGGGCCTGTTGGGCCAGTTGCTTGACCTCGTCGGCGGTCATCTCTCCGCGTCCGGTCGGTGGAGGGACGCCGTCACCGCTTCCGAGAGCGAAGCGGTGTCCATACCCAGCCGGCGCCGGTTGTAGTCGACCTTGCCGTACTCGCCCCAGCGGTCCTGCAAACCGTGAGCGATGACGCGCACGGGCAAGCCGAGCGTCGCCACCGTCTCACACACGGCAGAGGCAAGTCCGCCGATGACGGAGTGGTTTTCCACCACGTGAACCACGGAGTGACGCTGCGCCAGTTGTTGTATGGCGGTAGCGGCGAACGGCTTGAGGTAGGGAACGTGGAGCACCTCGCTGTTGATCCCTTGCGACTCCAGGGCTTCGGCCGCCTGTAACGCCCATCCGGTTGCCAGCCCCGACGCCACGAAGGCGGCGTCCGGGCCAGCGCGCACCACCCGCGTCGAGGGGCACCAGCCCGCCGCAGCCGTACGCCAGTCCCACGCCTGATGGCCGTCCGTCGCCTGGCGTGCGACCGATGTCGCCGAGGTGGCCTCGGGCGAGAAAAGGACCGGAACCTGACCGCGAGAGGCGCGGAGATATAACGGCCCAGCCAGCTCCGGGGCCATGAGAGTGAAGGCGACGAGCTCTGCGGCGTCGCCGGGATCCACCACCGTCATGCCGGGCAGGACCCTCATCAGCGCCACGTCATCGATGGCCTGGTGGGTCGCCTTGAACTGGCTGCTGATCCCCGGGAGGAATCCGACCACAAGGGCACTGACCGAGCCGGTGCAGAGTCCCATCGCCACCTGGTCGTAAGCCCGCCGGGTCGCGAAGACCCCGTACGTGACGATCACCGGGTAGCACCCGTTCCGCGCCATCCCGGCCCCGACCCCCACCAGGTTTTGCTCGGCCATACCGAGGTTGAAGAAGCGATCAGGGAAGGCGGCCGCGAAAGCGGCCGTGTCGGTCCAATGCATCAAGTCGGCGGTGAGTACGACCACGTCTGGTCGCCGCCGGCCCAACTCGACCAGCGCTTCGGAGAACGGGCTGACGGCGACAGGCCAGCGCGGCTCATTGACGGTCACGGCCAAACCCCTGATCCTGTCCCCTGATCCTCCGAAATGTATAACGGATTGTACTGATACCCGGTCCGGGTCGTCAAGCCGCCGCCGAGGCGGGGCCGCTCGGCGCGGCCCGTGTGGCTGTTCGCTCGTAGCGATGCCCCGGGTTGCTAGTCTGATGAATCAACTCAATCAACGGCCGCGAATGAGATCAGGACGTCAACGGTGTGTGACGTTGTGACGTGGTGACGGTTTCGGGAGGCAAGCACGATGACCACTCCACAGACGGCGTCGCCCCGACCCGGTCGCCACCGGGAGCCCAGCCCCGCCGCGGTCAGGGTTCCGAAGGCGGCCGAGCTGGTCGCGGGCGAACTGCGACGCCAGATCGTGCGAGGTGAGATCTCACAGGACGAGCCGCTGGCACCTGAGTCCGAGCTCATGCAGTATTTCGGCGTCTCCCGGCCAACCCTTAGGGAGGCGTTTCGCATCCTGGAATCAGAGCGCCTCATCACGGTTAGCCGGGGAGCTCGCGGCGGAGCCCGCGTCCACCTGCCGGATGTGTCGGTGGCAGCCAACTACACCGGGTTGCTGCTTCAGGTGATGGGTACCACCCTGGGGGACGTCTATGAGGCCCGGAAGGTGATCGAGCCACCGATGGCTCGCGCTTGCGCCGAGCATCGCACGGCCCGCCAGCTGCGCGATCTCAAGGACTGCCTCGAGATCGAAGAGCAGGCCATCGCGGCTGATCGGGGCGAGTATGCGTCCCATGCGGCCCGGTTTCATCAGCTGGTCGTCGATGGGTCCGGCAACGCCACGCTGGCTGTGGTGGCGCGAATGCTGGCATCGATTTTTGAGCGCCATCTGGTGGTGGAGGTGGGCGCCAAGCATTCTCGCGAACAGCGCCTGTCGGATAATCGGACCGGGCTCAAAGCTCATCGGAGGCTCGTCTCCCTGATCGAGGCCAGAGACGGTGCTGCCGCGGAAGCCTTTTGGCGAAAACACATGGTCGTCGCGGGCGGGTATCTCCTCCGCGACTACGGGAAAATGACCGTGGTCGATCTCTTTAGTTGATGTCTGGCGGGTTTAGCCGATGTCTGGCGGGAGCGGCACCTCAACGTCGAGCAGCGGAGCGAACTGCTGCACGCCGTCGAAGTCAGTTTCGTCCGGCCCCCCCATGCCGGACCGCCGGGGTATGGTCACTTTAATGGTGTTGATGGGATCGCACCTGAATACGCGGACCGAGTCGGCGTCGACCCGATACAGCTGGGCGAACAACGCGGATCCGACCACCTCGGTGTCCCAGACCTCCTGGAGACGAGCGGCGTCCGAGAACACAATATCGAAGGTGAGCCAGGACGCGCCCGCGTTGGCGCTCTTGACGGTCTCGGCCAATTGGCGGAGCGTGGCCATCAAATGTCGATGACTTCCAGTCTGAAAGGGTCGCCCTCGTCCGTTACCTCGAGGATATGCCACACGGACCATTCGTACACGGGTCCCCCGGAGAGAACGTTCGGCGAGAAGGGATAGGCAAAGTTTCCCCCACCACCGAGCTGGCCGGTGATGTCAAGCCGAGACCCGGTGGCCCCGGCTCGGCCGCAGACGGCAGCGGCGATCTGCTCGGTTTCGGCTACGACGTCGACGACGAGTCCGACTTCGTGCATATCCGTACCGGCCTGCGGCTCGACCGGGCCGAGGACGGCGTTATGACCGTAGGGCCGAAAACGGACGGACCACTGTTCCGGTCGAATTCCGATGGACGCCACGACCTTTTCCAGCAGAGCCCGGTAGGCGCTGAGGAAGTCGTCGAAGCGCTCAAGCAGACGAGGATCCCGTATGCCTGCGATCATGACGGAGCGGTAGCCAACCAGCGACGCCCCCTCCAGCTTGATGGAAGGCGTCGCAGTCAAGGCGAACTCGCTCCCGGTCACCCGCACCTGGCGCGGGTCCAGCTGCTCGTAGCGGGCCCCTGCCGTCAGGATGGCTCCGGTCGGAAGGGTGATGGCGTGGGGGTCGGGGTTTTCGTGCATGGTAATGCGAGCGACGGACTGTACTGAGCAGACCGCCTCGGGCAGCATGGGTTCGACCGTGAAGCTGTCGGTGTCCACCGTGGCGAGGACCGGAGAGCCGTGTTGCGGTGAGGTGGTGGCCAGATAGCCCTTGTCGATGCTCTTGGCTGCATGCCAGGCCGGTCCGGCGGGGAGGCCGAGGCGGAGGGGGGTAGCGGCGAAGATAGCCGGATCCGCACACCGTCCCGCCAGGACCACGTCCGCCCCTGCGTCCAGGCCTGTGACGATGGGACCTGCTCCCGCCATGCCCACGATCCGGGTTGAGGCATCGATGGCCTGGTGGGTGAGCGGGGGGACAGGACCCAGCGGGTGGATCCGACCCTCATCGAGGGCCCGGTGGATATCGGCCCTGTCCTGCTCGGCGTGGACCAGCGCAATCCTCAGGCGCAGCCCGTGCTCGCGGGCGATGTCGGTGACGATATGGCGGAAGCCGTCCAGATGAGGACGCCCGCCGGCTCCCCCGCACGAGCCGATGACGACCGGGGCCCCGACTTCCTTGCCACCCTGGATCATGATGCTCAGGTCCCTCTCGACCGACAGGCGAGACTTGGGGTCTCGCCCACTTCCCAAGAAGCCGGGCCCGAAATCAGCGCTGCCGGCGTCGCACCCGATCGTGTGAGGCTCCCGCTCCAGGCCCAGCCGGAAGCCGCGACGGGAGAACCCCAATCCCACCACACAGTTCGCCAGCAGTCGTACCGGTCCTGCCGGGCTCACGCCCACCCCATCCCCTCTCCGATCGCTGACAGGGGCCCGCAGGCCCAGTAGTCCGATGGTACAACTCCAGAGTCCGGGCGCCCCGGTCTCACCGTGCACCCTACACGATCACAAATCGTCTATATTAGTTGACGGATACCCGCTCGGCCCGGCTCCTGCCTGCGTTGCCTGAGGGAGCCGCACCGGGGGTGTGAGTCACGGCGCACGGCGTACAATCGCGCTTCAAATTGACCCATGTCACCCGTTGCCGTGGCAGCCCCGGGGGTGACGCAACGGTCCTTGCCCTGGCCCCCACTTTTGGGAAATCTGTCCACCTTTGGTCCAAAAACCACGCCAGGTGTGGCTATCTGACCAAAAGTGAGTAGAAGTCCCAAAAGTCGAGGAGCGCCAGAGAAAAGCGCCAGGCGGGCGCCAGGGTGGCCGGCCTTTCAGGTGGCAAAACATCCGCTTTGCCACTGTCAACTGTCAACTGTCAACTGTCTGATATGGACACATGGACACCGGACCCACCTACAGGGAGCTCCAGCCCGCCGGTCTCTGTCCTACCCGTATTGATCATCGGAGACCAATGGCTTCCGGTGCTTGTGGCACCATAGAGGAGCCCGGGCGTTCGTCAGGGTTGGGATTCGCCAGGAGACTGATCGAGCCGGTCGGACCTGAAGAGCTGCCCGGGTTCGGCGTTCGGGTCGGAGCGGGTAGGTCAAGGCCGGTCGAGGCCGGTTGAGAGGGAAGGAAGCAGGATGAGTGAGATCGTCGAACTGTCGGAGATCGAGGCGGGCATCAAGCTGGTCACCCTGAACCGCCCGCAACGTCTCAACGCCATCACGCCCGAGTTGGTCGAGGTTCTCCACTCGAAGGTGGACGAGTTGGCGGCCGATCGCACGGCCCGGGCAGTCATTCTCACCGGCGCCGGCCGGGGTTTCTGCGCCGGGTTCGATCTGCAGTCCGACATGGCGAGCGAGGTGGCCGCTTCTGATTCCGACGAGGGCCGCGTCGTCTGGCAATACCGGGATCAGCAGCGCTGGGGGTCGCTGGTCTCCCACCTGCGCAGTCTCATGGTGCCGGTGGTGGCCGCGGTCAACGGTCCCGCGGCCGGCGGCGGTTTTGCTCTGGCCCTGGCCGCGGACCTGCGGGTGGCGTCGACGGACGCCGTATTCGTGGTAGCGAACGTGAAGATCGGCTTATCCGGGGGAGAGATGGGTCTCAGCTATTTCCTGCCGCGTTTGGTTGGTAGCGGTCGAGCTGCGGAACTGCTGCTTACTGGTCGCACGCTGGACGCACTGGAGGCGGAACGGTGGGGGATCGTGAATCGAGTCGTGGCCGGATCGGAGACGATCCCGGCGGCGGTGGATCTGGCCCGACTGATCCTCGCCAACCCGCCGTTCGCGGTCAGCCTCACCAAGGAGATGATCACCGCCGGGGGTGGACCAGGGTCCAGTTTCGAGTCCACGCTGCTGCTCGAGAACCGCACCCAGACACTGGCTGCCCAGAGCGGGGAAATCGGTATGGCCATCGAGCAGTTCCGGGCCACCCGCGGTCAGCGCCATGAAAAGTCGGAATGACCGGTCGGAGCCAGCCGTGTTGACCGCGTCGAGGAGCTTCCCGGCCGCGTCCCGGTCTAGGATCCAGGGCGAGCGTCATCGCGACGCGGTCCCGGACGGGTTGGCGTTGACACGGACAAAGGACCAAGACCCTGATCCCGCAGGTCACCGCCCGGACCAAGGAGGTGTCGTGGCCGAGTCAGCCCCGTCCCCCTACGTGGAGCAAGAAGACGCGGGCGAAGGGATCCGGCTCATTCGGCTGAACCGCCCCGAGCGGCTCAACGCCTTCTCGTTGGCCGACATGCAGGAGTTGCACCGGTGCCTCGATCACACTGCGGAGGATCGAGATGTCCGGGTGGTCGTGCTTACCGGTGGGGGAAGAGGATTCTGCGCGGGAAACGACATCCGTGGGGGTAGTGATGCATCGGGCGTCCCGGCATCGTGGGACCGAGGCCCGGTCGCCACCTTCGAGGTCCAGTCCGCCTACTCGGCCGTGACGCTGAGAATGCGATCCCTCCCGCAGCCCATCATCGCCGCAGTCAACGGTCCGGCCGCGGGCGGCGGATTCACACTTGCCCTGGCCGCGGATCTGCGCTACGCGGCAGAGTCGGCAGTATTCGTGGCTTCATTTGTTCGCATCGGGCTCTCGGGGTGCGATATGGGGACGAGCTGGCTCCTGAGTCGACTGGTAGGGCGGGGCTACGCGAGTGACTTGCTCCTGACCGGGCGGATCGTGGGCGCGGCCGAGGCCCGGGACATGGGCATCGTCCTGGAAGTGGTTGAGGATGGGAGGGTGGTTGAGAGGGCGCTGGAGGCGGCCCGGCTCATCGTGCGAAACTCACCGTTCGGTGTGATGATGACGAAGCAGGTCATGTGGACCACGCTGGAAATCCCCGGCCTCAGCGCCTCGATCGACCTCGAGAACCGGACCCAGGTGCTTGCTTCCCGGACGGACGACTTTGTCGAAGCGAGCAAGGCATTTCGTGCCGGGCGAGACGCGGAGTTCAGGTGGCGATGAGCACGGTGCCCCGATGAGCGAGGACACCGTCCCAACGGAAACCGGCTCGGGCCCGGGTGCGGACGGCCCGCTGGCCGGCACCCGGGTGGTCGAAGTCGCCATGTGGGTCTACGTTCCGGCGGCCGGGGTCGTGCTCCGGGACTGGGGTGCCGACGTGACCAAGGTCGAATCACCGCATGGTGACCCGCTTCGAACCCTGACGTGGGGCGGCATTCCGCCGACTGCGGCAGGCTCGTTCATGTGGGGCTTGTACAACCGCGGGAAACGGAGCATTGCCATCGACCTCCGGCGGGAGCAAGGTCAGGGGCTCTTGTACGAATTGGTGAAGGACACCGACGTCTTCCTGGTGAGTCTGCTTCCGGAGACGCGCCAGGCCTTCAAGATCGACGTCGACCATATTCGGGCCCACAACCCGGAGATCGTGTACGCCATCGGCAGCGGGCAAGGATACGTCGGGCCCGATGCGAATCGTGGTGGCTACGACGGTATTACGTTCTGGTATCGAGGAGGCGTCGGGGAGTCGGTCACGCCGCCTGGCGAGGAGTGGCCGCTCGGCATGCCGGTTGGCGGCTTTGGTGACACGTTGAGCGGGATGACCCTGGCTGGCGGGATTGCCGCCGCCCTGGCGAGGAAGGCGCGGACGGGTCGGGGCAGCGTCGTCGACGGTTCCCTTCTCGCTACGTCCCTTTGGGCTATGGCCCCGGGGGTCGCGGCGTCATCGATCGCAAAGGCCGACGTGACCGGGACGCGCCGCAGAACGGGCGCTGGGCCAGAATCCGCTTTCCGCCCTGTACCGGACGTCCGACAATCGGGTGGTCGCCCTCGGCATGCTGCAGCCCGAGAAATACTGGGCTGGCTTTTGCGACGCTATTGGGCATCCAGAGCTGGCCGGGGACCCACGGTTCCTCACGGCTGAGGACCGGGGCCGCCATTGCCAGGCGTGCGTCGAGACGCTGGACCGGATCTTCGCAGAGCGTCCGCTGGCAGAATGGCGCACCCGGCTCATCCAGCAGGACGGCCAGTGGGACGTCGCCCAGCGCCTGGGGGAGCTGGCGCGGACCCCCAGGCTGTCGCCAACGCCTACGTCCAGCGGACCGATGTTGGAGTCGGCGGGGAGGTACCGATCATTCCCGCGCCGGTCCAGCACGACCGGTCTCCCGTCGTCCCGGGTATCGCACCACAACTCGGTGAGCACACGGACAAGTTCTGGCCGAGCACGGCGTCAGTCGGGACCTCGTCGACGATGCCCGGCGCAACGGCATCATCGCCTGAAAGTGGCCCCCATTGGCAAAAGGCTCCCCTGGCGGTAAAGGCACTCAGGCCCGCCGGGGTGCTCGTGAGACCCGAGCCTTTCGGGTTACGCCCCCGTTGAGAGGGGCCGACGGCTCCTGGGCCGCGCCCCGGAGCATCACGACGAGCTGATACAGGACTTCATCGGCGAAGGACGGGTTGTCGGATAGGCCTGATGCCCATACCCGGGCCCCTTCGCTGATCACGATCTGGCTCATCCGGGCCATCGCGGTGACATCGAAGTGGGCCGGGAGCTTCCCGTCCCGTACGGCTCGCTCGAGCACGACCTGGAGCATGGGTGGGGGTTGGTCATAGCGGTCCCGGTCCTGCGCCAGGCGGCGGTATCCCTCCAGGATGGCGCGGACGACGATCTCGCCAGGGTTCCGCCGCATGTCGCGCTCGAACGACTCGAGCATGGACCGCATCACGGCCACGACCTCGTAGTCCCCTTTAAGGAGCCGATCCGCTTGGCGCGCCACAGACGCGTAGGAGAAGAGACCAATCTCGTAGAGAAGGTCGTCCTTGCGTTCAAAGTAGAAGTAAAAGAGTCCTTTCGATACCCCGGCGGCCTGGCAGATGTCCGCCACGGCAGTACGGTCGTAGCCGTTGACCCGCCAGAGCGACGTTGCCGCGAGCACGAGGGCCCGCTTCGTTTGCACTGACCGAGAACGTTCGAATGTCGCCCGGCGGGGCCCGCCGGCCCGGCCCGCGTTCCCGGCGGTTGCCATGGGACGATGGTAACGCACCGAGGCCCAACCGTCGTGGCCTCCAGCTGTCGTCCCGGCCCCGTGGTGGACGCCGCCCGACCAGCTCGAAGCCGGCCCGGACCGGGGCGCTGTCTCACCAGTGGGTTGACACTAGTTAGAGACGGGTCAACTAAGGCATTACCATCGGTACGGACACCTGGACATGGAGGCAGCAATGGGTTATGACTTTTCACCGGAGCCGCAGTTTCAAGAGAAGCTGGATTGGGCGGCAGAATTTCGTGCGCACGGAGGTGGAGCCCCTCGACCTCATCTGGCCCCACGACAACTACAAGCCGCCGACCGAGGAGCAGCGCAAATTGGTGGCTCCGCTCAAAGCGCGGGTGCGGGAAGAAGAGCTCTGGGCGTGCCACCTGGGCCCCGAGCTCGGCGGGCGGGGCTACGGACAGCTGAAGCTGGCCCTGTTGAATGAGATCCTGGGCCGCTCCACCTGGGCCCCCCGAATTTTTGGCACCCAGGCTCCCGACACCGGGAATGCTGAGATCCTGGCTCATTTCGGCACCGACGAGCAGAAGGAGCGTTATCTGCAGCCGCTGCTCGACGGCGAGATCGTCTCCTGCTACTCGATGACCGAGCCCCAAGGGGGTTCAGATCCCGGCACGTTCCAGGTGCAGGCCAGGCGGGACGGGGACGAGTGGATAATCGATGGCTGGAAGTTCTTCTCCTCGAACGCCCGCTGGGCCTCATTTCTCATCGTCATGACGGTGACCGACCCTGACGCTGGTCCGTACCAGGGGATGACGATGTTTCTCGTGCCGCGGGAGACTCCGGGCGTCCACATCGTCCGGAATATCCCGGTCTTCGGGGATCCCGAGGAGGAAGGCTCGCACGCCCTGATCCATTACGACAACGTGCGGGTCCCTGACGCCAACCGCCTGGGCGAACCCGGGCAGGCCTTTGTCGTGGCGCAGACCCGGCTGGGGGGTGGAAGGGTCCATCACGCCATGCGCACGATCGGCATGTGCCAGCGGGCGTTCGACATGATGTGTGAACGGGCGCTGAGCAGGAGTACGAAAGGCTCCTTGCTCGCCGAGAAGCAGTTCGTGCAGGGATATGTGGCCGACTCGTGGGTCGAGATCGAGCAGTTCCGGCTGCTCGTCCTGCAGACCGCCTGGAAGATCGATCAATTCCAGGACTATTTGAGGGTCAGGAAGGATATTTCGGCGATCAAGGCAGCGGCACCGAAGCTGATCGACGATGTGGTGGGCCGGGCCATCCAGGTGCATGGCGCCCTCGGGACATCGGCCGAGCTGGAGCTCGGCCACATGTTTATCCGCCAGTTCGTCGTTGGTTTCTCTGATGGCCCGAGCGAGGTGCACAAGTCGGTGGTGGCGCGCCAGGTCCTGCGCGAGTACCGGCCGGCACCGGGGCTGTGGCCGACGCAGCACCTTCCCACCCGCAGGTCAGCGGCGCGGGCCTACCTCGACGAACGGTTGGCGCGGATCGACGCCGGCCAGGACGTGCTGGTCTGAGCGCAGGGTTGGTCACACGGAGGGAAGGTATTCTGCGTCAATGGGCCTCCGAACTCGTAGGTGGAGAGAGGCGGGGTAGCATGCGGGAGCGGCGTCGAGTCGTCAGATGATCAGAGTTGAATGCGAGTCGAGGTGCGATGGAAGCGTTGGAGCAGATGCAGGAGCGCCTGGCGATACTGGAGTTCACGGCCCGGTACGCTGATATCGCCGACCAGAAGGACTGGGAGGCCTTGACGGCTCTGTTCACGCCTGCGGCCGTGTTTGAGGCTGACTCGGTCTACGGCCGGACGTACCAGGGTGCGGAGGAGATCCTGAAGTTCTACCAAGGGGCTCCGGTCGCCACCGGACATCATCCCACCGGCGTCTCTACCTCCTTTGAGCCGGACGGCCGGGCGAGGACCCGCCTCAAAATGCTGGTGCTCTTCGGCCGGGCCCTCTTCACGTGTCTGTATGACCTGACCCTGGTAAAGGTCGCCGCGGACTGGAGGATCGACCGGCTGCAGCTCACGGTGGTGGGCCGCACGGACATACCCCGTCCGAGCGGGGCGCCGAGCGATTAGCCGGCGCCACCATGGTGACAAGCCCACCGCCGAAACCCGGTCCTGAGGCTGAGCCGGTCGCCTCGTTTGTGAGCCGGGCCCGCCTCTGGCTCGAGGCCAACGCCGAACCGCAGGGGGGACGTTCCGGCCGGCTGAACGCCTCCGGTGGGTCCGCTGACCGGTTGGGCGTGTTCGTCGACCCCGATCCGGAGCAGTCCGCCATTGAGGTGGCGCAGGCCCGCGAGTGGCAGCGACGCAAGTGGGAGGCCGGGTTCGCGGCTATCTCCTGGCCGGCCGACCTGGGCGGGGCCGGCCTTTCTGCCGCCCACGAACGGGCCTTCGACCGGCTGGAGCGGGACTTCGAGACACCCCGCCAGACAGAGGTCTTCCATGTCACGCTGGGGATGGTGGCCCCGACCGTGCGGGACTTCGGAACCGAGGAGCAGAAACGCCGATTCCTGCCCGCTTTTTTTCGGGGGGATGCGCTCTGTTGCCAGCTGTTTTCGGAGCCGGAGGCGGGCTCGGACCTGGCCTCGCTCCACAGCACGGCGATCCCGAGCGGCGATGGGTGGTTGATTACCGGGCAGAAGCTGTGGTGCTCCGGTGCCCCGCATTGCGAATGGGGTGAAGCGATCGTGCGGACCAGCCGGGAGGACGAGCGTCATGCCGGCCTGACGGTCTTCCTGGTGCCGATGCGTCACCCGGGAGTCGAGTCCAGGCCGATCCTTCAGATGACCGGCGGAGCGTCCTTTCACCAGGTGTTCCTCGATGCTGTTCCGGTGGACGACGGCTCGCGGCTGGGGGCGGTAGGAGAGGGCTGGCGAGTGGCGCAGGCCACGCTCGGTTATGAGCGCGGCGGTGGAGCCACGCTCGGGGGAGGCACCTACCGGGATCTCATCGCCCTGGCCCGGACCCTCGCTGTCGATGACGATCCCCTGGTTCGCCAGAGGCTGGCGGCCCTGTACACCGACCATCGGGTCCACGCCTTCTTTGCCAGTTGGCGGGGCCGGAGCGGCAGCGTGACCGGAGCGGCCAGGGCGTCGATCGGCAAACTACTGTTCACCGGCCGCCTGACCGAGGTCGGAGAGGAGGCCGCTCAACTTCTCGGCCCGGCCATTACCGCCGATGCCGGAACGGAGGGAACCTACGAATGGACTGGACACCTCCTGGGCGCCCCGGGTCCGAGTATTGCCGGTGGCACCAGCGAGATCCAGCGCAATATCATCGCGGAGCGCGGGCTGGGGTTGCCCCGCTCATAGGTGCGGAGGCGCCGGCGCTGTCGGCTCGCGTCTTACTTTCCGTGGAGTTCGGCGATGGCGCGCACCACCTCCAATTTCTCGTCGGCGGTACGTCCCGCCGGAGCGATCGACAGAATGTCGATCCCGGCATCGGCAAAGGCGCGCAAGCGGTTGGCGATGCGGTCCCTGGATCCAACCAGGGCGAGGCTGTCAATGAGGTCCGCCGGTACCATGGCCTCGGCCTCGGGCCGGCGTCCGCCGAGATAGGCATCGGTGATCTCCTGGGCCTCTCTGGCAAATCCGTACTCTGACACGAGGGTCCGGTAGAAGTTCTGCCGGCGAGTGCCCATGCCTCCAATCAGCAGAGCCAGGTAGGGCCGATAGACGTCGCGAGCCGTCGACAGGTCGTCGTTGATGACGGCGGCCGTGGAGCAGGCGATCGAGACGTCCTCAACGGGCCGACCCGCCTCGCGGACCGCCGCCTCGAACTGCTGGCGGCTCCTGTCGAACTGTTCAGGCAGCACCAGGGCAGGAAGCCACCCGTCGGCGATCTCGGCGGCCAGCCGGGTGTTGCGCGGCCCGATGGCGGCCAGGAAGATCGGTACCTCCACCGGCTCTTTGATAACCAGTCGTAACGGCCGTTGCTCGGACTGGAGGGGGAGAGTGAAATGGGCCCCGTGGTATTCGACCGGCTGGCGGCGCATGGTCATCCGCACCACCTCGATGTACTCGCGTGTCCGGCCCAGGGGATCCTTCCACGCCTGCCCATACCATCCTTCCGACACCTGCGGTCCAGAGATCCCCATCCCCAGGACGATGCGCGGCCCGAACAGAGCTGCCAGCGTCACGGCCGACATGGCCGTGGTGGTGGGCGGTCGGGCGGGAATCTGCATGACCGCGCTGCCGATCCGGATGGTTGAGGTACTGGCGGCCAGCCACGCCATCAGCGACACCGCGTCCACGCCGTATAGCTCGGGAACCCAGACGATGTCGTAGCCGCAGCGCTCGGCCTCGTGGACGACTCCGAGAATCTCCTCCGCTTGCGCTCCGGACCCATCCCAGGTGCCGAGGATGATCCCGAGCTTCACCTGCCTTCTCCGGCCGGCGGGGCGGGAGCGTGGCCCGGGCCGATCCGCTCATCTCGCAGGGCGGCCCGTCGCACCTTCCCCTGCTCATCGCGAAGCGGGCCGGCCGCGAACTCGAAGGTCCGGGGAATCTTGTATCGGACCAAACGCGAACTGAGGAATTCCACCAGATCCTGGACGCGCAGATCTGCGTCGGCTTCCACGATGGCGTGGACCCGGTGGCCGAGATCGTCGTCGGGTAAGCCGACGACCGCCGACGTGACCACCAAAGGGTGTTCGTCGATGGCCTGCTCCACTTCGGCGGGATACACGTTCGCTCCTCCCGTGACGATCATGTCCACTCTCCGGTCGGCGATGTAGACGTAACCGTCCTCGTCGACATAACCCATGTCACCGAGCGACTCCCAGGCGCCGGCCGCCCGCCGCTCGGCCCCAACGTACTCGTAGGTCGGAGGGACCCCATCCGGTGGCTTCATGAAAATCTCGCCTACCTGGCCCGGTGGCAGCGGCTGGAGGTCGGAACCAAAGGCTGCCATCCGCGCTCCGCCGATCGGCTTTCCGACCGACCCCCGGTGCTGCAGCCATTCGTCGCCGCGGATCCACGTCATCGCCTGCCCTTCGGTCCCGGCATACAGCTCAAAGACCCGGGTGGCGCCGATCCAGTCGATCCAGGCCTGCTTGAGCCAGGCCGGGCACGCCGCACCCAGATGGAGGAGCACCTCTAGCGCGGTCAGGTCGGCGGCCGCTTTCATATCCTCCGGCAGCTTCCAGATGCGGCTCATCATGGTGGGGACCATGAGCGTGTACGTGGCCCGATGACGGTCCAGGGCGTGGAGCGCCTCTTCGGCCGAGAAGCGCTCGAGCAGAACCAGATGGTTCCCGCGAAACAGACTGTGGAACCCGACCAAAAATGGGGCTCCATGATAGAGAGGACCGGGGATCAGGGTGCAACCGTCGCGCCCTAAGCGCAGCATACGTTGGTCGGGGTCGACGGTCCCGGGCCGCGACGAGATGATCAGCTTGGGGCGTCCTGTGCTGCCGCCCGACACCGACGCCCGCCACCACCTGGGCGTCACGGCGGGTAGGCGGTCGTCAGGCAGAGCGCTCCGGTCGTCAGGCGGCATCAAGCCGTGGGCACCGATTACCAGCCCTGGCCGGGCCAGCTCGAGGACCGCCGCCAGCTCGGCCGCCGGCATCTTCCCGGGAATGACGAGCGGAGTGGCACCGATTTTCCAGGTGGCGATCACCGCTTCCACCAGCCCCAGGCCGTTGGGGAGGACGATCGCAACCAGTGTTCCCGCCGACGCCCCGTTCTCGGCAATCCAGCGCCCCAGGCGATTGGTTCGCGACGCCAGTTCGCTCCGACTGCAGGTCGTGTCTCCGACCGTCACGGCGGGCGCTCCCGGGTGCTCGTGGGCGAGATCGTCCAGCACACCGCCGAATGATCGCGCTGGCATCAACCGAGAATAGAATGTCCCCACCAGACCGGTCAAGATGACGGCTAAAAGGGAAGGGTCACAAGTGGGCGTGCAACTGAGTGATGACGAGCTATGGGCGTTTGTGGGCGAGTCCCACACGGGCATCCTGACCACGCTCGACCAACAGGGATATCCGATTTCGCTCCCGACGTGGCATGTGGTCATCGAAAAGCGGGTGTACCTGAGGACCCTCGAGACGGCCGCCAAATCGCGGCGCATCACCAACGATGACAGGGTGTGCTTCCTGGTCGAGGGCGGAGAATACTGGGTGGACCTGAAGGCGGCCGTGCTGGTTGGCCACGCCCGTCAGGTGACTGATCCTGACCTCAGATCATCGGTGACGACGGCGCTGGGGGAGAAGTACGGGAGTTTCCGCAAGGCCCACGGGGGGATGCCAACCGCGGTGCGTCAGCACTATTCGCGTCCCGAGGCGATTATCGAGGTCGTCGCGGATCACCGGACGCTGTCCTGGGACAACCGGAAGATTCGCAGCGCCTGATTGGCGGACTTAGCGGTCGATCGGGTCGGGCACCTCGACCGTGGCTCGGCCCGTTGCCACGGGCTGGTCACCCTGCTTGACGACCGTGAAATCAAAGGTGATCACGGTGCGATCTTCCTGCCGGACCGCCTCCGCCACTTCGCCGGCAACGGTGACGGTGTCGCCGGCGAAAGCCGGACCGGTGTTGCGGATCGTCAGCCGCCGGAGATTGGAGGGATCGCCGGTCCAGGACGTGACCGCGGTCACCACATACTCGTTGATCAGGAGGCCGGGCACCATGAGGTCTTCGTAGCCCTCCTCCCGGGCCCATTCCACGTCGTAGTGCACACGGTGGGGCGTCCACCAGGCCACCGCAAAGAGAAAACAGGTGACGCGAGTGGGTGTCGCACGAGCGCCGGCAGGGCGCTACCGGTCGTCAGACGTCTGGCCTGCTCCGCTGCTTCGTGAGCGGAGATCATCGGAAGATCCTGGTGGTGACGGTCCTTGCTATCACCGCGTCACGCTGGTTGGTATACGTCTCTTCGGTCGTGACGACGACCAGGGGCCCGCTTCTGCCCTGCTTCTCGTCGATGCTGAGTAGCCGTTCACGAAGGGTGATCACGTCACCAACGTGGACGGGCTCGCCCAGCTCGATTTCCTGGCCGGCAAGTACGGTGCGTCCGGTCACCCCCTCGACGCCGAGATTCGGGTGCTGGCCGTCGCCCAGGAGGGTTGACTCTGGCACCACCTCACGGCACACGGCCTGAAACATCAACGCTGGTGCGATGATGGTCTGGTGCCGTGAGGCCGCCGCCGCTCCGTCGTCCCAATGGAGCTCATTCCAATCCCCCGTGCCCGCCAGGTATTCTTTGATGTGCCGGAGGGACACGGGTTCGAAGGTCTTTCGCAGCGTCTCCTGACCGATCCTGGCCCGGGCCGCATCCGATACGTGCGGGCCCGTGTCGGTCAACGTCTGACCTGGCACGGTCCCGGTCGATAAAGGGCGCGCCAGCGACCCTCCTCGATACGTCGTCGATCGCCAAAGCTGCCCTTCACGTGCGCCTCCCGTGGCCCGTGGAGCACCGTCACCCGTGGGAGCATAAACCATCGAGTCCCATGCGGGCGAATCGTTGGGGTCCTTGCCTGGTGCCCCGGGGCGCGGTCTTCCGGTATTTGGTGGAGCTGGTAGCGTCTGCTCGTGGAACCCTCGGGCTTCGAAGAAATTGCTTATGCCGTTAGCGATGGGGTGGCGGTCGTGACGCTCAACCGACCCGACCGCCGAAACGCCTGGAGCGGGAGAATGTCGGTCGACTACCGCTGGGCGCTTCATCACGCGGACACAGACCCCGCCGTCCATGTTGTGGTCCTCACGGGGGCGGGTCCCGACTTCTGTATCGGAGCCCATCGTGCGACGCTGGAAGACATCGACCGGAGTGGTGGCAACTATCAGCGCCAGACGATGGAGCTGCCGCCGATTGCCCCCGAAGTGCCCCCGGGGCTGCGGCACAACCACACCATTCCGCTGTCGCTTTCGGTTCCTGTAATTGCCGCGGTCAACGGAGCCTGCGCCGGGGCCGGATTCGTCCTGGCCACCTATGCCGACATTCGCTTCGGGGCCAGCACCGCCAGGATCATGTCGTCGTTCGCGAACATCGGCCTTCCGGCCGAGTACGGGATCAGCTGGATCCTGGCCCGCCTGGTCGGCACCGCCAATGCCGCCCAGCTCCTCTACTCGGGGCGTCCCCTGGCGGCTGAGGAGGCGCTCCGACTGGGATGGCTCCAGCGCCTGTTTCCTCCCGAGGAGCTGATCGACGCCACCCTGGCCTACGCCCGCGACCTGGCCCGGCACAGCTCGCCTCACTCCCTTCGCATTATGAAACGACAGATCTTTCAGGACGCCTGGGGCGATCTCGAGGATGCCTACCGGCGCTCCGTGGACGACATGAATGCCGCCATGACGCATCCGGATTTCCGGCTCGGTGTCGCCGCCCTGCGGGAGAAGCGATCTCCCGACTTTCTGGGGGGCCAGCCGTGACCGGCGATCCAATCGGGGCTCCTTCTCCGCGTCAGTCCTGCCGAGGTGGTCCGTGGTGTTCCGCCGGGTTCGGGAGGTCGTGGCGCGGCAAGCCGAGGAGACGCTCGGCGATGGTGTTGCGCTGAATCTCGGCAGTCCCCGCCCCGATCGTCGACGCCCGGGTCGAGAGGAGACCCCACTGCCACCGGGCCCGCTCGATGGCCGCGGGCTCGTCCCGGGCCAGGGTGGCGTTTGCACCCAGGATGGCAACGGCGAGCTCATGCAAGCGTTGCTCGAAGATTGAGTAGAACAGGCGAGTCGCCGACGACGCCGGACCCGGATCGCCGCTGGCCAGCACCGAGGCCATCATGCGCATTCCGCTCCAGATGACGAGGCGCACGTCGGTTTCGGCGGCGGCCAGTCGTTGGCGCACCACCGGATCTTGGTTTCGGCCGGTGGTGCGGGCCAGGGTGATCAGCTCGTCGACGATGCGGCGGTAGCGCAGGGCGGCGGCACTATGGGCCGTCGACCTCTCGTGCCCGAGAGAGGTCCGGGCAATCGACCAGCCGCCGTTTTCGTTGCCGACCCGCAGATCGACTGGCACCCGCACCTGATCGAGGAATACTTCGTTGAAGCGGGCGCCACCAGTGATATCACGGAGGGGCCGGACCTCGATCCCTTCCGATCGCATGTCGATCAGGAGATAGCTGATGCCGTGCTGGCGCGAACCGGCCGGACCGGTGCGCACCAGCGCAAACATCCAGTCCGCGACGTCCGCGTGCGACGTCCACACCTTCTGGCCGTTGACCACGTAGCAGTCACCCTCGAGGAAAGCAACGGTCTTCAGCGAGAGAAGGTCGGATCCGGCGTCGGGCTCGGAAAACCCCTGACACCACAGGTCATCAGCCCGAGCCATACGGGACAAGAACCGCTCCTGCTGGCTGGGTGAACCGTGACGGATAAGGGTGGGCCCCACGATGCCGACATTGTTGGTGGGCTGTCCGATCAGGCCAGCGCGAGCCATCTCCTCGTGGTAGATCACCTGCCGGGTGAACGGGAGATCCAGACCTCCCCAGCGCTTCGGCCACGACGGCATGGCCCAGCCGTCGTCATAGAGTTGCGCGGTCCAGGCCCGCTGCCACTGCAAGGACGGTAACCGTCCTTTCGGACGCCGGCCGGGGTGATGTTTCGACAGGTAGCTGCGAAACTCCTGGCGGAACTCTCCGTCCGTCGACGGCGGCCCGATCCTCGTTGTCACCCTTCTGCCTACCCGACGGGAACGGGGATGGTGGCCACCCCGCCGGTGGCCACCTCGCCATCCGCCTTCACGCACTGCACTTCGCACACGATGCGCTCGCCTCCGTCGGCATGGCGCTCCCGGGCGGTCACCCGGACGGTCACTTCAATGCGTTCGTCGACGAAGATGGGCCGGACGTACCGGGTTCGCAGTGATCCTCCCTCGAGGAAGTGGGTGCCGTAGATGCCGGCGAGCAGCGACTGGATCCAGTTGGTCGACACCATCCCGTCGGCAACGCGAGCGGGCAGACCATTGGCCCGGGCCAGCTCGTCGTCGGTGTGAATATTCGGCTCGGCTGACACGGGCACGCGGGCCGCGGTGGACACGGTCTCGAGGGCGTCCGCGTACCACCGCATACGCTCCGCGGTCATCGTCCGTACCACCCTCGGGGGCTCGTAGCCCGCACTCCACCGGTCCCCGGTATCAGTCGCCATGCGGGCTCACCTGGCCCAAGGCCCCTCCACAGGCTCGGGCATACCCGGCAACACGCCCTCGTCGGGCGGTGGCGCGGGAAACCCTGGCAGGCCCAGATCCCGCGAAGGCAGACGTACCCGGATCACTCCCGAGGCGGTGACCTCCTCCCGTTGATTGGTGCAGGAGACCTCGACCAGCACCTCGGGCCAGTCACCGGAACGGTCGATGTCTATGACGTGGCCGCGCAGGCAGGACAGGTCGCCGATGGTGTTGAAGCCCTTGATGCGATCGTCAACCTTGACCAGCAAGGCGTCGTCACCCATCCAGTCCGTCACCATTTGCATCAGCCAGGCATTTCGCAGCATCCCGTAGTCGTAGGCGCGGGGGGCTCCTACGGACTGGGCGTAGGCATCGTCCCAATGGACGCGCATGGCGGAGTCCCAGGCCCCGGCGTCGTTCCGGGTGTAAAAACCTCCCATGCGTTGACGGTTCTTCCAGTTGAGCCGGTAGGGGAAGATCTCATGACGTCCGTTGCCCATCAGCCAGGCGATGATGTCGCCGATCACCAGCGGGCCTCGGTATCGCGTACCGAGGTCGTCACCGGAATGGACATCCTCGACGTAGCGGATGTCCGAGCCCCGTACCGTCTCTGCGGCGTAGTGCTCGTCCACCATCGCCAGCTCCTCGTCGGTGTAGTGGTGGGGGGAAACTGGGGACGTCCTTCCGAGGAGCCGGAGCGGTGCCGCTCGGCATGGACGAAGTCGGCGTCCCAGACCGCGATCAGCTCCCCGTGCTGGTTCCAGTACACGCGGCGGCGTACAGATAGGGCGGACCTGCCCCCGAAGCGCGAACTGGTCTTTTCGCTGATGTCGACATAGAAACGCCGTACCCAGATCCGGTCACCGTGATGGACGGCACGGAAATAGGTCGTGTGGTCGCCGGCCCAGTACATGTGCACGCCGGACAGGCCCCCCCTCCCCCGACCCCTGGCGTCGGGAACGGGCGCCAGCTTCGGGGTCAACCCCGCTCCCTCGAGGTATCCAGGTGGAGCGATGACGCCGCCCCACCGGGTGGTGCCGGCGTACTCGGGATCGACCCAGAGCGGGTTATCGTCTCCAAAGCCGTAGGCATAATGCCGTATACCGTCGAGGGTGGCTTCCTCGTTCCAGGTGGTCCAACGGTTGTACGGCCAGTCGAGGCCAACCTTTTCCCGAAATTTCTCGATACCGACGGTGTTGAGCCGTCCGAACTGGAGAACGTTGTCGTCTTCTTCCGCGGCCACGGGGACCTCCTGTTGAGATGAATATTAACCGGTTAGCGGGGGATTGTCAAAGGAAGACCGGCATGTGCACTGGTAAGACGACCCTCAAATAGATGAATCTTTAGCCTATACATGGCCGCCTCCGTCCCGGGTCCGGAAGCTGACCAGGGAAGTGTCGCGGTAGGTCGTGTACAGCTGTCCCGTTTCTTTGTCGCGCAGTTCAATTTGCAGGATCACGTGCTCACGCCCCTTGTGCTGGTAGATATCGGTCACCTCAGCCGTCACCGTCAGCTCCCGGCCGCCCGGGATGACCTTGTGATAGGTGGCGTCGTACACCAGGTGGAGGCGAGCGTCGGTTCCCGCCCCCTCGGGACAGGCGAATTCGAACAATCGCTTCTTGTCGGCATGGACCATGGTCGGGGGAGCCACCAGTCCGGCCGACCCGAGATGCCGTTCCGAGGACTCCTCGACTGCGTGGGCGTACTCCCGGATCAGAAACGGCGTGATGACATGGTCAATCGGCCCCAGCACATCGCCGACCTCGAGATCGGAAACCCAGCGTCCCAGCAACTGCTCCTCCTCCGTGCGTCAGGCCATCAGGTCGGCCACGGTGATGCGGCCGGCCGAGCCAAGATTTGACAGAGCCCCCTCCAGGTGACGTTGCCACAACCGGTCCGCCCGGTCGGCGTCGCCCGTAGCCACCAGCTCGACCAGACGAGCGTGGGCCCGGTGGGCAGCTTTGAATTCCGGTCCGGCGCCCCCATTGCCCTGACGTCGGTCGACGAGCATCCGGTTGACGTGGTGGGCCACGATGAGGTTGCCGATGGCACACAACAGGGCCAGCGTCTCATTATCGGCCAGCCGGATAACCAGCTGGTGGAATCGGCCTTCCATACGGGCCAGCTCCTGGGGGTGGTCGCGACTGGCGTCCTCCGCGTCGAGCAGGCTCGCCATTTCTTCGGCGACGGCGGCTCGATCCGGGCGCGCCGCCAGTCCCCGCACCGCCGGCGGCTCGAGCATGATCCTGGCCCGGTGCACGTCCTCAACCGTCGCACCTTCGAACTGCAGGAGCAACGAGGCGTATCGGGCCAGGATCCGCGGGTCAGGGTCTCGCACCTGACCGCCACCCGACGGACCACGCCGAACGGTCACCAGACCCTCGGACTCCAGGATGCGCAGCGCTTCGCGGACGCTGGTGCGAGCCACGTGGAACTGTTCGACCAGGTGCCGCTCTGAGGGAAGCTGGTCTTCTGGCCCGAGGGCGCCGGTCACGATGCGCCGCCGTAGCTCGTCGGCTACCAGCTCACCCGCTTTGGGGATCCGGATGGCATCAGATCTGGTCACCGGGCGGACGATCTCAAGCCACTCGGTCGACAGTCATGCCTCGGCCAGATCGGCGATGGCAGTGAGCCTCACGTCACTCACGACGCCCACCACGGCCACGAGATGCTCGTGCCAGAAGTCGCGGGCGAGGACGGTGTCTCCGCTCTCGATAAGCCGGACGAGGGCGGCATGGATGACCCGGGCATTGGTGGGGAGGCCGGCCAGGCGCTCGGCCCCGGTCCCCACGCCGAACCTGGCCAGGTGCTGATCCACAATGGGTGCAATGAGCGAGTGATAGAGCATCATGGTCTTGTTTCCGGAAGCGGCCAGCAGAGCCTGGTGGAATCCGGAGCCCGCCGCGCAGCCGGAGAGGTCACTGGGTGCGACCTCCTCCGCTGCGGCCAGTTTGTGCAGGGCGACGAGACCGGATCGGGACCGGGTCGAGTCCGCCAGGTCGCTGACCACCGAACACTCGATGAAATCACGGGCCCCGTGCACGTCCGCCAGCGTTGAACGCCGCCGCTCCAGGAAGAGGCGCACCTGACGGGAGGCCGCGGTCGAGGAGGGAGTCTGGACGACGGCGCCCCCGAGGGCGCCCCGGCGTACGTTGATCAAGCCCTCCGACTCCAGCACTCGCCACGCCTCGCGAATGGTGGGCTTGGAGACTCCGTATTTTTCCATGAGCCGACCCTCCGGAGGCAGCGTTTCCCCCTGAGCAAGGTCTCCGGCAATGATCCTGCGTCGGATGTCGGTCACGATGACGGCTGACGCTCGTTCTGAAGGGTTCGCCATGGGAGGAGATGAGCGACCCGGTGGCCGCCCGCTGACACCTATCGATTAATAATATATCGGTTTTCGGCCGGACACAAGGACTGCTGCGGCGGTGGTGCGAGGGCGACCCGCTGACTACCGCATTCCGGTTTCGGCTGCCTCGTGGGGCCGGTGCGGTTATCCGATGAATCTTCGACCTTTAGGTGCTCGGTGCTGTGCTAGCCTGACGGGCTGGATGTCGGGACCGGTGCCAGACCAGCAGCCAGGTGGGGGCGGGGCGTGATTCCGAACGGCTCGTTGGCGCAGCTCCTGGCTTGGCGCCTGGCCGAACGGCCCGACTTCCATTTTCTGTGGGTCGAGGACGATGGCCCCTGGTCCATCGCCGGGCTGGCGGCAGCCGCCTCGGATCTGGAGCAGCGGCTGGCGGCCGAGGGCGTGGCCCCGGGCGATCGAATCCTGGTGCGGCTCGGCAATGACGAGCGATACCTGGCCGCCCTGGTCGCGGTGTGGCTGCGACGGGCGCTGGCGGTCACCATGCACCCGTCCACTCCCGCCGTGGCTGCCGGAGACATCGCCGCCGAGATGGGGACTTCGGTCCTGATCTGTGCGTCCACGGATCTGCTGGGTGCCAGTCTGGGTCCACGGGCGATCACCGTCGATCCGATTGACCCCCGGACCTCCCGGCCGGTGAGCATCGCAGTCCCCGAGGCGGCCGACGAGGAGGCCGCGGTGGTATTGCTGACCTCCGGGTCAACGGGTAAGCCGAAGGGCGTCACCCTCAGTCACGGCAACCTGTGGGCCAGTCTGCGCTCGACGGTACTGTCGTTCAGCCGGGACGGCGGCCCCAAGCCGCTGACCGACCCTCCGCCTACTCCCAACCTGGTCGCCAACCCGCTTTCCCATACGGGCGGGCTCATCCGTCTCCTCATCGGACTGTACGTGGGCCGTCCGCTGGTGCTGTTACGCAAGTTCGATCCCGAGATGGCAGTGCGGGCGGTGCGGCGCCATCGCATCAACAACCTGACGATCAACCCGTCGATGATGAAGATGCTGCTCGACGGTTTGCCTGCCGGACAGGACCTGGGGCCGGTTCGATACGTCTCGTCGGGGACCGCGCCCCTGGCGCCGGCGATGCGGGAGGCGTTTGAGGCCCGGTTCTCCGTACCCGTGCTTCAGTCGTACGGTCAGACCGAGGTAAGCGGTGCCATTGCGATCGAAAACGCCCGCGACGTGCTGGCCGGGAAGCGCCGGCCGGGTTCGGTTGGCAAACCTCTCCCGGGCATGGACGTCCGCATCCGCGACGCCGATGGAAACGAGCTGCCGGCCGGGGAGGACGGCGAGATCACGGTCCTGTCCCGGGCCTCCACCATAGGTTACCTTGGTGACGCCGGCGCACCTGTCGCTGGCCCGGGCGGGTGGCTGCGGACGGGAGACGTCGGTCACTTTGATGACGAGGGCTACCTCTACATAACGGGCCGGCTCCGCAGCATGATCATCTGCGGTGGGTTCAACGTCATTCCCGAGGAGGTGGAAGCCGCCATCATTGATGGGACCCGGGTGACCGATGCTGCGGTGGTCGGCCTCCCCGATCCGCGCCTCGGAGAGATTCCGGTGGCCATCGTGGAGCCCGTTGCCGACGTCGACGCGGTCCTGGCGTGGGTCCGTGATCGCCTGGTCCCCTACAAGCGGCCCCGCCACATCTTCAGCGTGGCCGCCCTTCCCCGCCTGCCGATGGGCAAAGTCGACAAGCCCACGGTCACCCGCCTGGCCGGCGAGCTGGTGCGCCGATCGGAGCCCCGTCCCTCAGGGCCATAGCAACGGCGGGGCCGGACGGGGCCGGGACCGGCTTATGGGGTGGCCGGGCCGGGGAGCCTGGATGCCGGCGACCGGCCCGACGAGCCGGGTCAGGTTTCAGGTATCCCAGCGGAGAGGGAGGTTGTCCAGTCCGATCTGACCGCCGTGCTCGCGGACAGTTGCTCCTTCGGCCAGACGATAGTGGGGGATCCGGGCATGCCATTCCGTGAGCCCGATGCGAAGCTCCTGGCGGGCCAGATGGGAGCCCAGGCACCGGTGGGGGCCCGCACCAAACGCAATATGGCGATTCTCGGAACGGTCGATCCGGACCCGGTCAGCATCGGCGAACTCGGCCGGGTCCCGGTTGGCCGCTACCAGCGGGAGATAGGTCATCTGGCCGGGGTGGATCGGACACCCGTGGAAGTCGCTGTCCTGCATTACCTTACGACCCGGTGTCACGAATGAGTAGTAGCGCAGGAACTCCTCGATCGCCGACGGAAACAGGGAAGGCTCGGCGACCAGCCGGTTCCGGTCATCATCGTGGGTGGCCAGGTGGAGCATGGAATAGGAGAGCTGCATCGCCACCGTGTCGAGGCCGGCCATAAACAACAGAAGGCAGAGGGCCAGGAGGTCGTCGTCGGAGGCCGGTGAGCCGTCGATGCGATAGTCGAGGGCGGCGCTGACGAGGTCGTCGCGCCGGTTGTGGCGGCGTTCGGCGATGAGGTCGGAGAAATACTGGACGACTTCGCCCATGGCGCGCAGTGAGGCTTCGTTACCGAGCGCGCCAGTGTGGAGGATGTCGGTCTCCCAGGTCTGAAACTGGGTGGCATCGGCCACCGGCAGTCCCATGATCTCCATGAAAATGGTATTCGGGAAGAGCAGAGCCACGTCGGCGACGTAGTCACACTCGCCCCGACCTGCCACCGGCTCGAGGATCTCGGCGAACCGTTGGCGGACCCACGGTTCCAGTTTGCCGACTGCGGCCGGGCCGAACGTGGGGCCAAGTAGCTGCCGCCAGACCGTGTGGATCGGCGGGTCGAGCATCTCGGGGATCCAGGAATACGGAGGGTTGGGATCCGTGGGGACGACCGCCGTGCTGGAGAAAAGGCCCGGGTTCTGCAGGGCGGCCCGGATGTCCTCCATACGGGTCATCATCCAGAACGGCGTGCCTGCCGCGTCACCCAGATGAAAGCGACCTTCGTCGCGGAGCCGATCAAAGTTGTCGAAATGCCACAGGGCCTCTACTTTGGTGGGCCGGTTGACATCGTCAAACTGGATGGCCGGACACTGGTCCGGGCTCTGCTCCTGGCTGACCGTCGGCTTCTCGACCGTGCTCATGCTCGATCCCCCTTTCACCGTCTCATTCATACTATACTATGACGCCAGGGGCCGGGATGGCAAGGGTGAGCTGGGCGAGTGACCGAACCGCCCCGACGGTGGTCGAGTAGCCGGCGACTCGACCCGTCTCCTTTCCCCAGGCTCTCGTAGTGTACTATGAGCGCTTATGGCGGGAAACACCACCACCAGGAATCCCCGATGAACTTCGATTGGGATCCGTCCGATGCCGCCTTCCGCACCGAGATCCGGGAGTTTCTCGCCGCTGAGCTGCCGCCCCACTGGTACGGCTTGATACCAGGTGAGGAATACGCCTCGGACTTCACCCTGGAGTTCTGCCGCAAGCTGGGTGAGCGCGGTCTGCTGACGCCCCATTGGCCTACCGCCTACGGTGGGCGCGGCGCCTCCGGCTGGCAGTTCATCATCCTGGGCGAGGAGCTCTGGCGAGTGGGCGAGCCCCGGGGTTCGCAGTACATGAACGTGAACTGGATCGGACCAGCCCTCATGCTGGCGGGCAGCGAGGAGCAGAAGGCGTACCACCTCACCCGGATCAGCCGGGGCGACGTCCTGTGGTGCCAGGGGTTTTCGGAGCCTGAGGCCGGCACCGATCTGGGCGGACTGACCACGTCGGCGGTCGCTGACGGAGACGAGTTCGTGATCAACGGAACCAAGGTCTGGACGTCTTACGCCCAGAAGGCCGAGTTTTGCTTCCTCCTGGCCCGGACCGAACCGGGCTCATCAGGCAACGACGGCATCTCCGTCTTCCTGGTGGGGATGCCCGCGCCCGGGCTCTCCGTCGATCGGATACCGAGCGTGCTTGACATCCACGAGTTCAACCGCCTGACGTTCGAAGACGTGCGGGTCCCGGCCACCAGCCTCCTCGGCGCACGGGGCCGGGGTTGGGAGGTCGTCAAACTGGCGCTCTCCCACGAACGGATTGGCGGTCCCCGCTACGCCCGGGCTGCGCTTGTCCTCGAGCGCCTCAGGGGGGAGGTGGCCGCGGCCACCGCCGATGGGCGCAGCGAGCTGCGTACTCGATACCTGGCGGCCCGCGCCGCGTGCGAGGCAGCCCGGACCCTCGTTCATCAGGCCATCGACCTCCGGGTGAAAGGCGCTCCTCAAGGGCGGGCCGTGGCTCTGGCTCGGGTTGCCATCGTCCGGGCCGAGCGGGCTGCCGCGGAGATGGCGCTCGAGTTGTTCGAAGGCGAAGGATTGGCCCGGCGGTCGATAGGCAACGCCCAGCTCAAGACGGCCATGATCGCCGGCCTGGGTGGCGGTAGCGCCGAGGTGCAGCTCAACGGGGTGGCGCGCGCCCTTTTCGGCTCGGAAAAAGAGGATAGCTAGCCGTGGACTACGCCCTCGATGCCACCGAACGCGGTTTGGTCGAATGGGTCGCCGACGCGGCAGATCAACACCCGGACTGGATTGCGGATTGGCACCCCGCCGCCGACGACCATCTGGCCGCCATTCCCGTCTCGACCGATTCGCGGCTTCACCGGCTGCTCGTGGTGGAAGAAGCCGCCGACGCGGGTCTGGCTGCCCTCCCCGGGCCGCGCCTGCTTGTCGCGCCGGAGGTCCTCGGGTCGGTTCCCGACCGGCCCGTGGCGGTGGCCCCATCCGATCAGCGCGGTCCGCTGCGCCTTCCTCCCTCCGGTGGGCTCGTGCTGCGCTTTGATGGTCCCAACGCCTGGGTCAGCGAGGTCGATGCCACTTCGGTGGTCCCGGTGCCCTCCAGTTTCGGCTACCCCTATGCCGAGCTGGGCGCCTGCTCGCGGACGCCGCTTCCTGACGGCAGCGGCCTCACCGTCCGGGCCCTCTGGTACCTCTCGCTGGTCGCCGAGATCGCCGGCACCGCCCGGGCGGGCCTGCGACTGACTGCCCGCCACCTTGACTCGCGGGAGCAGTTCGGACGGCGCCTTTCGAGCTTTCAAGCCCTGCGCCATCGGTTGGCCGAGCTGGCGGTGTCGGCGGAGGCGGTAACCTGGCTGGGGCGAGAAGCGGCCTGGCACGGGGACCTCGTGTCTGCGGCCACGGCCCTAGGCTACGCCCGCGATCTCGCCGCGGCCATGACGCCCGAACTCGTCCAGCTCTGCGGAGCCCGGGGCTTCACGCTGGCCTTCCCTGTGCACCACTTTGCCATGCGCCTGGAGGGTCTGCGGCTCGAAGCAGGGGCCGCGGACCGTCTGGCATCTTCGCTCTGGGCCGACCTGCAGGCTGCTCTCGATGGCTGACGCCGTAGCCCGCCGGAATGGGTCGCCGTCGTCGTCCTCGTTTGCGCCCGCCCGACAGCTGGTGCCGGCAGCACCAGGTGATCGGCGGGACCGGTTGCGGGCTCCGAAGATTGCCGAACTGGTCGCCGCGGACATCCGGCGCCAGATCGTCTCCGGCCAGTTGACGCCCGGCACCAGCCTCCCTCCGGAAGCCGAGATGATCCGTGCCTACGAGATCGCCCGCCCGACGTTGCGCGAAGCCCTGCGCCTGCTCGAAAACGACCAACTGCTCGAGGTCCGGCGCGGCTCACACCTCGGCTGGCGCGTTCGCCTGCCCGACCCGTCTCTAACAGCCCGCAACCTCACCATGCTGCTCGAGTTGCGCGGCGCCACCCTGGGCGACGTCTACGCGGCCCGGACCATCTTCGAGCCGCCCGCCTGCCGGTTGGCGGCCGAGCACGGCACCCCGGAAGGTGTCGAGCGGCTGCGGGACACCCTGCGCCGCGAACTGGACGCGGACGACCGCATCCTTTTTCCCATCGTGGCCTGGCGATTCCACACCGAGCTCGCCGAACTCTCCGGCAACGCCACCCTGGCCGTCCTGTCGGCCACCCTCCAGCACATCTCGCAAAGCCACGCCGCTCGGCTGGCCTCCACCCGGTGGGACGAGACCATGTGGCGGAGCGCCTACCGATCGCACCAGAAGGTTGTTGACCTCATCGCGGCGGGCCGGGGCCACGACGCCGAATCCTTCTGGCGTCGTCATATGGAGCTGGCCGGGGCCCAGCTGCTGCCGGGCATCGGAGAGCTACCCATTTCTGAGGTCATCTGAGCCGCCTCACTGAGATCGCGCCGTTCACGCTATGACAAAAGGAACGTACGAAGTATTCGCCGTCCGATACGCCACCCGGCGTACCTCGAAGCGCGAGTGTTTCTTAAACTTCCATATCTACAACGAACCGGATGCCGATCTGGTCATGGACTATTTCGTGTGGGTTGTCCGAAATGACGAGCGCACCGTTGTCGTCGACACAGGATTCAGCCCCGAGATCGGCGCCAGACGTCTGCGTACGGTGCTGCAAGACCCGGTGATCGGCCTGAGAAGTGTCGGCGTCGACGCCGCCACGGTGTCCCAGATCGTCTTGACTCATGCCCATTACGATCACGCTGGCAATCTTCGGCAGTTCGCGTCCGGCGAAGTCATCATGGCGACGAGAGAGTTTGAATTCTGGACCGGACCGTTTGGTACCCGGACCCAGTTCGTACATCACACCGAAGCCGCCGACATCGACCACCTGGAGGCTCTGAGGCACGATTCGCGGTTGTGCCTGGTGGCCGGAATCCATGCTCTGGCTCCCGGCATTGACACCATCGAGGTGGGTGGTCACACCCCCGGGCAGCTGGTGATCAGGGTGGCCAGCGCCACCGGCCCGGTTGTCCTGGCGTCGGATGCCATGCACTACTACGAAGAAATCGAGCGCGACCGGCCGTTCGCCATCGTGACCGACCTGGAAGCGATGTATCGGTCCTTTGATCTGTTGCGGGAAATGGAGTCGGAGCCCGGTTGCCTCCTGGTGGCCGGCCACGATCCTGCCGTCATGACACGCTTCCCGGCCGTCCCGGGTCAGGAGGGCCTGGCTGTCCGCGTGGCCTGAGCCCTGGCTCCTGATTCCCTTGTCTCGATGACACACAGATACTGGATGACGGCAACCATGTCAGTCAGATGCCGAGGTCCGCGGCCTCGACATCGATTGGAACGCGCCATGCCGTGTCCGTAGAGGATCGGCCGACGTGGAGCACGTAGGCGCCGGGATCCACGCGCCAACCGGCCGGCGTGTCGGCAGGAGACGACGCCGGAGCGAGCAATGGCATCGGCAGACGGCGACGCAGCTCGGCGCCAGGCTCGTCGCCAGGATGCCAGCGGGCCAGGCTGCGCCCGTCGAGTCGAAGCGTCACGTGCGTGGTTTCGCCCGGCGAGAGGTCGACTCTGGCAAACGCCTTGAGCTCGCGATGGGGCCGGAACGCCGGTCCTGGCGGCGGTTCGATATAGCACTGCACGACTTCGGACCCCCGGCGGCTTCCGGTATTCCTCACGGCCACCGTGACCTCGAGTACCCCGCCGGCCGACCAGGTGGACCTCGAGAGCGCGGGGCGGTCAATCGCGAACGAGGTGTAAGACAGCCCGTGGCCGAAGGGAAAACGTACCGGGAGCCCCCGGCCCTCGTACCACTTGTAGCCCACCAGCAGCCGTTCGCCATAGACGATGTTGTCGCCATCCCCCGGGAAGTTGCCGTACGCGGGTGTGAGCTCCATGGACGTTGGGATGGTGACCGGCAGTCGACCACCCGGGTCGATGGCGCCGGCGAGGACATCGGCGACCGCGGCTGCCATTTCCTGGCCGCCGAACCACGCTTGCAGCACGGCGGGAACCCGGTCCGCCCAGCTCATCTCGATGGGCGATCCGGTGTTGATGACCACGACGGTGCGAGGATTGCGCGCCCGGACTCCGTGGATCAGGTCGTCCTGGGCCGCGGGCAGCCGCAGGGAGTCGCGGTCGAAGCCTTCCGATTCCCATTCGGGTGTGGTTCCGACCACGAGGACGACTGCGTCGGATGCCGCGGCCAGCTCCTCCGCCCTCTCCCTCAGATCGGATCGGATTGGTGGCGCGCATCCGATCCGAAAGGCGTTGATCGCCTGCGAACGGCCGCTGCAGTACTCCACGACTATCGGCACGGTCTGGCCCGCAGCCAGCTCGACGTCGGTACCGATCTCGACCCGGCCGGCTCCGAAGAAGCTGGACCCTCTGGGCCGGGATCCCTCCATGCCATCCAGGACCGGTCGCCCGTCAACGAGGAGCCGGGCCCGTCCCACCTCGGTCATGGTGAAGTGGTGGGGTCCGTCGGTCGCGGCCGTAAAGGTGCCCGCGGCGCGTAAGGAGAACGCACCGGCGATGGCAGGGTGGGGCGGGCCGGCGTAGATGACCTCCGCGGTCCGGTGCTCGGCGCGATCCACGATGTCGCCGTCCAGGGACACGCCGGTGTGCAGCTCAACCACCATCGGGATGTCGAGAACCGGGGTGGTGCGCGCCAGCTCCACCCCCGGCTCGTAGCCGATGGTGACGGCCTCCCCAAAGCGCTCGTGCAACGCGTCCAGCAACGACACGGTCGAATCCGGCTGCACCTGCGCGGATCCACCTCCCATCAGCGCCAGATGGCCCGCGCTGGCACCGATCACGGCCAGACGGCGCAGGTCGGGACCAAACGGTAAGAGCCCTTCGTTTTTCAGGAGCACCAGGGATTCGGCCGCCGCCCGGTACGCCACCGACCGCCGCCGCGCTTTCGGCGGGCGCGGCGGCGCCGATCCCTCGGCCTGATCGGCGAGGAGGCCGATCCGATCGAGCAGAGACAGGATCCGGCGAACCTGGCCATCCAGTCGCGCCTCGGGGACGCGCCCCTCCCGCACCGCCCGAGCCAGAGCCGGGCCGTACGCCCTCCCGGGACCCGGCATCTCGATGTCCACTCCGGCCGCCGAGGATCCTTCGGTCGAAGCCACCGCGAACCAGTCCGTCATGGTCACTCCGGCGAATCCCCATTCGTTTTTGGCGACCGACAGCAGATCGGCATGCTCGGAGCACCAGATGCCGTTGAGCCGGTTGTAGGCCGTCATCAAACCGAGGGCGCCTCCCTCGCGAATCCCGATCTCGAACGGCAGCAGATACAGCTCCCGCAGCGTTCGCTCGTCGACGACCGAGCTCACCGTCATGCGATCGGTCTCGGCGTCATTCGCCACAAAGTGCTTGATGACGGCGACCACCCCGCAGGACTGCACCCCCTCCACAAATGCCGCGGCCAGACGGCCCGACAGCAGGGGATCTTCCGAGTAGCACTCAAAGTTGCGTCCCGCCAGCGGCGAGCGGGGGATGTTGACCGTCGGTGCCAGCAAGGCCCGGCAGCCATGGGCACGGGCCTCCTGACCGAGGAGCTCGCCCACCAGACGGACCAGGTCGCGATCCCACGTGGCACCCAGGGCAGCACCGCACGGAACGCACGTGGTGGTCACTGCCGCCTGACCCGGAACCACTGGCCCCCGGGCCCCGTTTGGGCCATCGGTCATGACAAACTTCGGAATGCCCGCCCGCTCGATAGCGGGCAGGCTCCAGAAATCCTGGCCGGCGGTCAGGGCGGCCTTCTCGTCCACGGTGAGCGAATTCAGCCAGCCGTCCAGGGCATCAGGACCACCCCGGACAGGTTGTGCATCCATGCCGCGGATCATATGGCGGTACCAGGTGCCAGATCCCGCCAACGATTCCCGTGGCCACTGGCGAGTCGGCGGACCGCTGATAGTGTCCCGGGAAGGATGATCCGAGGGGAGGTTCATGGTGGCTTCGGTCTGGAGCTATGAAGGCATGCGGGTGGTCGTGAGCGGTGGCGGCGGCGGGGGCATGGGTGCGGCGGCCGTCCGGGAGCTGAGCGAACTGGGGGCCGAGGTCCACGTGCTGGACCTGAGGGAGCCCCCGGTCGAGGTGGCCAGCTATCAAGCCGCAGATCTGCGCGATCCGGTCGCGGTGGCGGCAGCCGTCGACAACATCGGCGGCCGCATCGATGCCCTCTTCAACTGCGCCGGGCTGCCCGGCGGGCGGTTCCCCGACCTGGACGTCATGCTGGTGAATTTCGTCGGCATGCGCCACCTGGCCGAGCTGGTCGTCGCCCACATGGAGCCCGGCGGGGCGATTGCGAGCATCTCCTCGACCGCAGGTAGGGGCTGGGAGGGCAACGTAGACAAGTGGCTGCCGCTTGTCAGGACCGTCGGCTTCGAAGCCGGCAAGGCGTGGTGCGAAGCCCATCCGGACGAGATCGCCGGTGGATATGGGCCTTCGAAGCAGGCCATGATCATCTGGACGATGCTGGCCGCGGTCGGCCTGGCCAGCAAAGGCATCCGGCTGAATTGCATCAGCCCCGGACCAACCGATACGCCGATGATGCCCGATTTCCCGCAGGCGATCATCGAGCGGTACCCGATCCCGCTCGAACGGCATTCCCGGCCGGAAGAGCAGGCCTATCCGCTGATTTTCCTCAACAGCCGGGCGGCCTCCTATATCACCGGTGAGAACCTCATCACAGACGGGGGCACCATGGGCGGGGTGTCGACCGGAGAGATCGACCTGGTGAAAATCCTGAGCGCCGTGCTCGGCTGAGCCGGCGCCGCCCCGGGGTCACATGGTGAAGACGCCCACCTCGTCGAGATCGAGACCGAGCGAGACCATCACCTTGTCGCTGCTGAAGCCCATCAGCTTGAGCGCCAGCTCCACCGCCTGGGCCGGAGTCAGGTGAACGGCGATTTCCTGGCGGACGGACTCGCCTGTCTCGCCGGGTGAGGTCAGGTAGGCGTCGGCCAGACGGAGAGCGGCTTGCTGGGCAAGCGAAAGGTCGCTGGTCTCATAGTGATCGACGGCGTCGAGCATCTCCTCGTCGGCGCCCTGCTGCAGCGCAACTGCGCTGCGCGGCGCTCATTCAGAAGTAGCAATTTTGAAAGCGCGCATTCCGGATCCGCACCAGCTCCGTGGTCACCGGATCGACGGTGCGCATGCGGTAGGCGACCCGCCGAAGATGATCCCGCGCCGCCGCGATCCCTGGCGCCAGTCCCGAGGTGTCGGGGACTCCCGACTCCGTGAGGGCATCCGAAGGCAACGGGATTCTCGGCTTCATCGCGGTACCTCCACCGTGGACTGGCCGCGGCCCTTGCGCCGCAGGAACTCGTCGGCGCCGGGTGCGGTCCGGATACCGAGGGTGAGGCAGGCCCGCTGGAACGTCTCGAGCACGGAGACAGCCTGCACGAACGCATAGCAGCCAGGCCCACCGAGATGCTCTGTCACCGCCGCGACCTGGGCGTCAGTGACACCGTTGGCGTCCATGACGAATTGCTCGGTCAGGGCCAGACACGCTCGCTCCCGGTCGGAGAACCGGGGCGAGGTCGGCCAGGCCGTCAACTCGGCGACCTTCGCCTCGGGGAGGCCCGCGTCCGCGGCTACGGCCGTGCGACGGTCCAGCTCCTCCGGATTTCCGAGCAGGGTTGCGATCCGTAATCGGGCCAGCTCGAGCAGCACCGGGTCCGTCTCCTCCCAGGCGCTGCGGACCACGCCGGCCAGGGCGTCAAAAGCCTCAGGGCACAGGGAAGCCAGCCTGTCCCAGTCGGTATCGCCCTCCGGCACACCATCAAACCACGTCAGAGCCGGTACTCCCTCGGAATCAAGACCTCAACCCGAGCATACCCGACGGGGCTGGCGGCCGGCCGGTTGCGAGAGAGGGACCATCTAGTGTGAGGGCCTGGCTCCGAGGGAGGAACAACGTACATGGGTCTGCTGGACGGCAAGATCGCCGCCGTGACCGGGGCGACGAGCGGCTCGGGGCGGGCCATCGCCCTTCGCTTCGCCGGGGAGGGTGCCACGGTGGTGCTGCTGGCGCGCGGCGAGGACCGGTTGAAGGCCATGGAGTCGGAAGTGGGGGAGCCGACGGTCGGACTCACCACCGATATCGGCGACCCCGATAGCGTGCGCGCCGCCTTCGACGTCATTCGCGATCGCTTCGGCAGGTTGGACATTCTCATCAACAACGCCGCGGTCTACCGGCCCTGCCCGGTCGAGCAGCTGTCCGACCTTGACATCCTCACCCAGGTTCGCACCAACTTCCTGGGTCCGATGTATACGAGCCGGGCTGCCATACCGCTGCTCAAGGCGGCCGGGGGAGGCGACATCGTCAACACGTCGAGCGAGTCAACCCTCGACCCGTACCCGATGCTTTCCGTCTACGTGTCGACGAAAGCGGCCCTGGAGGCGTTCAGTCAGGTCCTTCGCTCGGAGGTGGAACCGGACGGAATCCGGGTGACCACCCTCGTCCAGGGATCGGCCATCGGCGAAGGTGGCGGTTCGACGGGCTGGGTCTGGGATCCGCATCACGCCGAGGTCGCCATGAAGCTCTGGGAAGAGGGCGGCTGGCTCAACCGGGTATCCAAGATGGCGCAAACCGTGGATCAGATTGCCGATGTGCACGTCTTCCTCGTCACCCGGCCCCGGGGCCAGAAGCTCGAGGTGGTCCACGTTCGCAGCTACTGACTCTGCCGTCGGGTGGCAGCATCTCGAGCAGGGCAGGCCCGCTGCCCTGCTCGAGGGGGCCGGGCCGGCGAGACGCTCGACAGGACGCCCGCAACCGGGACCCGGATGCCCACGGGCCGTCGGGAGTAGTGTGCGCTCGTGGACCCAAACCCTGAGGAACTCGCTGGCAAGGTCGCGATCGTCACCGGGGGAGGGACAGGAATCGGGGAAGCTGCGGCCCGTCTTCTGGCTGCCGCCGGCGCCGCCGTTGTCATCGCGGGCTCGGAAGGTGGAGCGGCTTGAGGCCGTCGCCGAGGGCATCCTCGGTGCGGGCGGGCGGTGCATCGCCGTTCCGACGGACGTCCGCCGGGAGGATGATATCGACGAGCTCGTCGACAGGACGGTGAGCGAGCTGGGCCGGGTGGACATCGTGGTCAACAACGCGGGCGGTTCCTACCTCTTCCCGATGGAGGACACTCCGGTCGACCGCTGGGACAACAGCTTCGCCCTCAATGTTCGCGGACCTTTCATGCTCACCCAGGCGGCAGGCCGTCACATGCTGTCCCAGGGCAGCGGCGTATTCGTCAACATCTCTTCCGCAGCGGGCCTGACCGGCGTCGTCGGTGGCGTGGCGTACAGCGCCTCGAAAGCCGCCTTGCAGATGCTCACCAGGGTGGTGGCCATGGAGTGGGGAGGGCGCGGGATTCGGGCCAACTGCATCGCGGTCGGTGCCATCGCGTCCGAGGGGGCGCTGCGGTCCTGGACGCGGGCGGGCCTGATCGAGAAGGGCATCCTTGACCGGGCCGGGCAGCCCGAGGACATCGCCAACGGGATCTTTTATCTCGCCACGGACAGCGTCGCGATTCATGAACGGCGAGACGATCGCTCTGACCGGCGGCCCCTCGTAGCCGGTCGCGGCGCCGGCGACACAGGCGATGCTGCCATCGAGGGGGTCGAACCGGCGCTTGCCTGCCTCGTTCTGTATTGCCAGAATGAGCGTCTGATGGAATGCAGGAGGGATGAGTGATGGCCTGGGAGTTCGAGACTGATCCGGAATATCAGAAGAAGCTTGATTGGGCAGCCGACTTTGTCCGGGCGGAGGTGGAGCCACTCGACTACCTCTTCCCGCACATGCAGTACGTGCCCATGAGCGACTCGCAGCGCAAGATCATCGATCCCCTCAAGGACGAGGTGCGCCGCCAGCGGCTGTGGGCCACCCACCTCGGACCCGAGCTTGGTGGTCAGGGCTTCGGCCAGCTCAAGCTGGCCTTGCTCAACGAGATCCTGGGCCGGTCGCCCTGGGCCTCGACCGTGTTTGGTACCCAGGCGCCTGACACGGGCAACGCCGAGATCATTGCCCACTACGGCACCCCCGAGCAGAAGCAGCGCTACCTGGAACCCCTTCTCAACAGCGAGATGTTCTCCTGCTACTCCATGACGGAGCCCCACGCCGGGGCCGACCCGACTCTCTTCAAGACCCGGGCGGTCAAAGACGGTGACGAGTGGGTGATCAACGGCTGGAAATACTTCTCCTCCAACGCCAAAACGGCATCGTTTTTGATCGTGATGGCCGTGACCAACCCGGACGTGAGCCCGTACAAGGGCATGTCGATGTTTCTGGTGCCGACCAACACGCCCGGAGTCAACATCGTCCGCAACGTGGGATTGTACGGAGAGCCCCTCAACGAGGGCTTCCATGCCCTGATCCACTACGAGGACGTCCGGGTGTCGGAGGACGCCCTGCTGGGAGGGGAGGGCCAGGCGTTTGTCATCGCCCAGACCCGCCTGGGCGGCGGACGGATTCATCACGCCATGCGCACGATCGGTCTGGCCCAAAAGGCCCTGGACATGATGTGCGAGCGGGCCCTGAGCCGCGAGACGGCGGGCGGCTTACTGGGCGAAAAGCAGTTCGTGCAGGGTTATATCGCCGACTCCTACGCCCAGCTGGTCCAGTTCCGCCTCTTCGTGCTGTACGTCGCCTGGGAGATCGACAAGTACAACGACTACAAGCGGGTGCGCAAGGACATCGCCACTGCCAAATCGTCATGCCCACGGTGCTGCACGACATCGCCTGGAGGGCGATGCAGGTGCACGGGGCCCTGGGCACGACCAACGAGATGCCGTTCTTCCAGATGATCCATGGCGCGGGCGTGATGGGCTTGGCGGACGGTCCCAGCGAGGTGCACAAGGTGACCGTGGCGCGGCAGCTACTGCGCGACTACCGCCCGACCGGCGACATGTGGCCCACGGAGTGGATTCCCGGCAAGCTGGACGCAGCCAAAGCCAAATATGCCGACTACCTCGAGCACGAGGTCGGCAACCTGTGACCGGCACCGAAGGCGGCGCGACCGGAACGAGCCCCGTCGTCTCCTGGCCCGACCGGCCCTACGCCGGCGGAGCGCCCGGCGTGGGCGGCTGAGCAGTGGACGCCCTGGACGGAGTACGCGTTCTCGACCTGTCGGGCGGGATTGCCGGCCCTCTGGGCGTCCTCCAGCTCGCTGAGCACGGCGCCGACGTGATCAAGATTGAGCCGCCGGGCGGCCGGTCCGACCGGGGCTCGCCCGCGTCTCGCGTGTACAACCGCAGCCGTCGCTCGGTCACCGTGGACCTGGCGGGCACCGCGGGACAGGCTCTGTTTCGCGAGCTGTGCTCGTCGGCCGACGTGGTGGTAGAAGCCTTCGCGCCCGGAACCATGGCGAAGTTCGGGCTGGACTACGTGGCGCTGAGCGATCACTTCCCGCGCCTGGTGTACTGCTCGGTGCCGGCCTGGCCGGCGGGTATGCGGTACGCCGCCCTTCCTGGCTATGAAGCCCTGGTCCATGCCCGCACCGGGCAGCAGTGGGAGAACACCAGTTTCCGTCCCGGCCCGGCCTTTCTCCACAGCCCGGTTGCCAGCTTCGGTGCGGCGTTCCTCGTCCCCATCGGGATCATGGCGGCCCTGGTGGCCCGAGATCGCACCGGTCGTGGCCAGCACGTCGAGGTGTCCCTGCTGCAGGGCGTGCTTTCGCTTACCACCCAGAATTGGAACTGGACGGACAAGGGCCAGTTCAATCTGCCCAAGACCCATCCCGCCGGCGTGCACCAGGCCTCGATTTACGAATGCGCCAACGGGGAATGGATCCATGCCGCGACCACGGCGGGCGTGACCCCTTCCCGCTCCGAGGCGTCCATCCTCGGCATCGAGGAGGTGGCGCCGCTGCTGGTGCTGCAGATGGAACCTGCCGACCGGGAACGCTATGAGACGAGCAAGCGGGCCGCGTTCAAACGTTGGGACCGAGCCCAGCTGATCAAGGAGCTGCACGCCTCGGGGCTCGGCGGCGAAGCCATCGTCGCCCCGCACGAGCGGTTCGATCACCCGCAGCTGCGAGGGACCGGGGCCGTGGTCGAAGTCGTGGACCCGGAGGTCGGACCGACGACTCAGCTGGGGCTGACGATCTTTCTTGACGGCACGCCTGGTGCGGTCAAGGGACCTCAGCCCCTCCCCGGAGCGCACACCGACGAGGTGCTGCGCGCCCTGGGCCATGACAACGCCAAAATCGAAGCCCTGCGGGCCGGCGGGGTGATCTGAGGTGGCCGGGCCTCTCGAAGGGCTCCGGGTCGTTGACTTCGGTCAGTTTTTGGCCGGGCCCTTCGGTCCCATGCTGCTGGGCGATCTCGGCGCCGAGGTCATCAAGGTCGAACCGGCCCGGGGGGACGGAATGCGCGGCGCCGTGGTTGGTTCGTTCATGGGGTGCCAGCGCGGGAAGCGGGACATCGCGGTCGACCTGAAGCAGCCCGAGGGTCTGCGCATCGCCCTCGAGCTGGTGGCCACGGCTGACATCGTTCACCACAACATGACGCTGGGTACGGCCGATCGCCTCGGTGTCGGCTACGAGCACTGCAAGGCGGTCAAGCCGGACATCCTCTACTGCAACACCTTTATGTATGGTCCGGTCGGACCGCTGGCCCGCCTCGGGGGCCTGGATCCCCTGGGCCAGGCCGCGTGCGGCATCGAATGGGAGCAGGGTCCCGTCGCCGAAGGAAATCCGCCCATGTGGTACCGGTACGGTCATGGGGACGTGGCCGCGGCCATGCCGTCCGTCACTGCTCTTTTGATCGCCCTGTATCACCGCAACCGCACCGGCGAAGGACAATTCATGTGGGCGTCGATATTCAACGGCTCCATGCTGTACACCGCGGACTCCTGGCTGGCGGCGGACGGAACCCCGTCGGCTCGTCCGCAGCTCGATCGTGAGCAACTCGGGGTGGACCCCCTGTACCGCTTGTACGAAACCCAGGACGGCTGGCTGCAGCTGGCGGCCGTTCGGGCCGAACACTGGACCGGGCTATGCCGGGCCATCCGCAGACCCGACCTGCTCGAAGATTCCCGTTTCGAGGCGCCCGCGGACCGCAAGGCCCACCGGCTCGAGCTGACGAAGACGCTGCAGGAGCTGTTCCTCGACGACGTGGCAACCAACTGGCGGCGGGGCCTGCTGGCCGGGGGCGTGCCGTGCGACATCTCGGTGGACACCTGGGACGGCGAGACGATCCTGTTCGACGACGAGCTCGAACGGCTGGGCCTCGTCACCGAATACAAACATCCGCTGCTGGGCCGGGTTCGCCAAATTCGGCAACCTCATCACGTTCAGCGATACCCCGGGTCGGCCGGACCGCCCCGCCCCCCTCCTTGGCGAGCACACCAGAGAAGTGCTGGCGGAGCTTGGTTACGACGAGGCGGCGGTCGCCGACTACCAGGCCCGCGGCATCGTGCGGTGGCCCGAAGGGGACTACCCGTTCCCGGTGTGACCCGCCCGGGCCACCAGAAGACACCGTCGCCGCCCTCGAGACGTCGACGGTCAGTCCAGCGGCACCAGTACCGTCAACGGCGATTCCTGGAGCACAGATGAACGAGTTCAGTTTGGTCGGCCGGTCCGCCCTGGTGAGCGGCTCGGGTCAAGGGGTGGGGCAGGGCATCGCCATGTTGCTCGCCGCCCAGGGTGCTCATGTGGTGGTCAACGATCTCGTGGCCGAGAGGGCCGGGGCCGTCGTCGACGCCATTCGGGCCGCCGGCGGCCGCGCCGACGCCGCCGTCTGCGATGTAACCAGCCCCGAGCAGATCGGGGCCATGGCCGGGATGATCGGTCCGATCGACATTCTTGTCAACAATGCCGGGCTGCCACCGGGAATGTTCCAGCTCAAGCCCTTCCTCGAGCTCGAGCCCGAGCAGTGGGAGCCGGTGATCCACCTGAACTTCTATGCAGTCATGCACATGACCCGCGCCTTTCTGCCGGGCATGGTCGAGCGGGGCTGGGGCCGGATCGTCACCATCATCTCGGATGCGTCCCGGGCTGGTGACGTCCGTCAGGCTGTATACGCGGGCGCCAAGGCCGCGGCCGCCGGCTTCAGCCGGGTGCTCGCATCTGAGGTCGGCCGGCATGGCGTCACGGTCAATTGCGTGTCCCTTGCCGCCATGCGGCCGGGATACGACCCCTCGGTGCCGCTGTCCGAGGAAGAGGCGCGCCGATTTCGCGGCTACGCCATCCGGAGGCCCGGACGTCCCGAGGACGTCGCCCCCGTGGTCCTCCTGCTCACTTCGGAGGCGGGCAGCTGGATCACCGGACAGGTCTATCCCGTGAACGGGGGATACACCTACGCCCTGTGATGCGCCGAGGGGCGGATGGGAGGCGCCGTGGACTCCACTCAGGAGATTCCGTACAGCGCCATGGCCGTCTCCGAGGCGATATGCCGGCGCTGCTCCATCGACAGGCCGGCCCATGGCTTCGGCCAGTTCTTCGGTCACCCCAGGAAACTTGGCGTCCGGGTGGGGATAGTCCGAAGCCCAGATGATTCGCTCGGCACCGACCAGGGGCGACAAGGCGGTGGTAGCCAGCATGGCCTCGTCGGGGTCGAAGCTGATCCAGCATTGGCGGCGGAAGTATTCGGAGGGGAGCATCTTCAGCCAGGGGACGTCCCACGGAAACTTCTTCGGTGTGGTGGTCCAGACGCTCGAGCCATGGCACGAGCCAGCCCGCCGTTGGCTTCCAGGAAGATGAGCTTCAGCTCGGGGAATCGCTCGCACACCCCGCCTGACGTCAGAAAGCACAGCGAGCTCATCACATCGAACGGATTGGAGATCGCCTGCGTGAAATAGATGTTGCTCATGGCGTGCAGGCCGGCCCCTCGCTCACCTGACTCTCCGTAAGTCGGTGCAGCCAGGCCGGTCGAGGCCGATCGAGCTCGCCGAGCCGCAGACCCTGGCACACGCCCGGAAGATCGGGGGCCAGGAACGGGTGCAATCCGATCGGCAGCCCGGTCTCCTGGGCGGCCGCCCATATCGGGTCGTAGACCGGATCATTGAACTGCTTCCACTCCATAGCCGGATTCGGCCGCATGAACACCGAGACCATCCCCGGCAGATCGGCGACGCGGTAGATCTCCCCGACGACGCCCTCGACGTCCTCGGGATGGTGCATGGGCGGGAGAGCGCCGGCACCGAAAAGCCGGCCCTCTCCCTCGGCTACGTGGTCGGAGCACCAGTCGTTGTAGGCGCGGGCCTGAGCCTGGCCGAACTCCACGTCGAGGTTGCTCTGCAGCCCGAGGAGCGAGGTGGGATAGAGCACCGCCAGGTCGATGTGATCGGTGTCCATGTCGACGAGGCGGGCCTTGGCGTCCCAGGCCGCGGGGCGCACCTCGCTGTACTGGATCTCGCCGCGAAGCACCTTCGCCACGTCCTCGTCGCTGAACCCGGCGGTGCCAGACAGCCCGACCGCGCGGTCGGCGTTCGCCGTCGAAGCACTGCCATTCTCGACTCCGTCCGCGTCGGTCTCCACGTGCCAGATGCGGTCCCGGAACCTCGCCGGCGCGTAGTCGAGCATCGCGGTGGGGTGCTCGAGGATGTGCCCGTCCGAGTCGATGTAGCGGAGCCCGTCAGATGTCGCCACGTTGCTTCCCTCCCGCGTTGTTAGTTGCCCGCCCATACTAGGGAACCCCATCGGCCCCATCGTTCACCGGAACGCGCTCGCGGGTCGTTGCCACCATCTGCAACGGCCGCGATCTGCAAGGGTGGGGCATGGACACGACTCTGGTTCCGCTCGGGCCGCCGGCCCAGCCGGTGACGGCGTTCTGCGACAAAGACGAGATCTACGCCTTTGCGCTGGCCATCAACGATGACAACCCTCTCTATCTGGCCGGCGAAGCTGTGCCCCCGACCTACGCCGTAGTACCCGCCTTCCGGGCGTTTCTGGACCTGGCGTCCCTCCCGGCCCCGGCCACCGTCGGGATGCGAGGGGGAGTCCACAGTGAACACGATCTCTACATCCATGCACCGATCGAACCAGGGACCCATCTCCACACCGTGGCGGAGCGGTGGTCGGTAACCACGAGCCCGCCTGGCATGAGCGTCGCTGTTCGCCTGACGAGTACCAATGACGACGGCAAGCCAGTGCTCGAGCAGTACTGGTCCACGTTGTTCCTGGGCGAGGTGATCGGCGGGGACCAGGGCCCGCCCGGCGCCGATCACCGCTTCCCCGACGGGGCCCGCGACCGTCCGATCGGCACCGCGGTGGTGCATACCACTCGCGATCAGACGTTCCGCTACGCCGGCGCCTCCGGTGATCGGGCGACCATCCACGTGAGCGACGAATCGGCTTCGGCCATGGGGTTCCCGCGGAAGTTCAATCAGGGTCTCGGCACCCTCGGCGTTAGCAGCCGGGGCCTCGTCGAGCTGGCCGCCGGTGGCGATCCCCGACGGGTGCGGCGCGTTGCCGTGCGCTTTTCGGCTCCGACCTTTCCGGGTGACGACATCGAGGTTTCCGTCTACGAGGCGGGTCTCGCGGCCGACGGCCGCCTGACATACGCCTTCGAGGCCGTCTCCGCCGGTCGGAGCGTCCTGCGCCACGGGCGCATCGAGGTAGACCCGGCGTGACGCGCTCGCACCGGCTCCGGGCGCCCGGCACCGGACCTCAGGCGGCACGGATCACCCCGGTTCGCGGCTTGCGCCGGCGATGGCGGTACGGTTGCCTGTTGCCCGTGGTATCTCGACCTCAGGAAAAGGAGTTGGGGCTGTGTCGGTAACCGCTGCCAGGGTCCCCGACAAGCCGGGTGGCCCGCGCTCCCGCAAGGGGTTCCAGACCCGGGCGCGACTCCTGGCGGCGGCCAAGGAAATCTTCGAGGAAGATGGCTTCCTTGATGCCCGGATCTCGGACATCGCCGAGCGGGCCGGGCTCTCGCACGGCTCCTTTTACACCTACTTCGAGTCCAAGGACGAGATTTTCAGGGAAGTGGCGATAGAGGTGGAGGAGCGGCTGAGCGCGCCGCTGAGCGAGGTGATCCTGGCGCCGGGGTCGACGGCGACTCCGCACGAGCGGCTGCGGGAAGCAATCCGCCGGCATCTGGAGAGCTATCGCCAGGAAGCCCGCATCATGGGAGTCATCGAGCAGGTGTCGCGCTATGACCAGCGCCTGCACGCGGCCCGGCTGGAGCAGCATCAGCGCTACGGGCAAATGGTGGCCGAGTCGATCGCCCAACTGCAGCGTCACGGCCTCGCCGATCCCCGATTGGACCCGACCATCACGTCGGCCGTGTTGGGTTCGATGACCAATCGGTTCCCTGAGCTCTGGCTGACCCAGGGTCTGGTCGACTGCAGCTTCGACGATGGCGTCGAGCACCTGACCGTGCTGTACATGAACGCCCTCCAGCTGCGCGACCCGCCCGACGAAAAAGGTTCCCGTCGTCGCGGGCGCTGATCGCTGACAAGGCCGCAACCCCGCACGAGCTCGAGGAGGTCAACCCCGGTGGTGGTATTTGGAACGACGATGATGGCTGGACCCGCGGCGGTGGGGCGACGTCGCCCGGGCCGCTGAGGAGGCCGGGTTCGAGTCGGTCTGGGTGCCCGAGCACCTGATCATGCCGGTGACCATGACCGGCGCGCCGAACACCCCGCACGAGGGCGAGCCGCCCATCTCGGCGTCGACCCCGGCGTACGACCCGTGGATCCAGATCGCCACCATGGCGGCGCAGACCTCGACTCTGCGGTTCGGGACCAACGTCTACAACATCGGTCTCCGGCACCCGTTCAGCACGGCTCGCTCGCTTACCACCCTCGACGCCGTATCGGGCGGACGGCTCGAGTTCGGTATCGGAGCCAGCTGGCTGTCCCAGGAATGGCAGGCCATGGAGCTGCCATTCGAGACCCGCGGCCGGCGAGTCGACGAGACGATCCGGATCATCCAGCAGCTCTTCACCGATGAGGTCGTGGAGCACGAGGGTGAGTTCTTCCGCTTCCAGCCGGTCGGATTCCTGCCCAAGCCCGTGCAGACAGCCGTGGCCGCCCATGCACATCGGGGGTGATTCGCCGGCCGCCATGCGCCGCGCCGCCCAACTAGGCGACGGCTGGATCCCGATGCAACAGACCGCTCGAGACGCTGCCCGGCAATCTGGCCCGACCTGGCCGGATGCGGGCCGACGCCGGGCGTACGGGCCCATTCCAGGTCACCGTCGGCGCCCGGGTGAGTACGGTCGATGACGCCCGGCGCTATGAAGACGCCGGTGCGACCCGTCTGCTGGTATCGCCATTCGCCAACCCCCGTGAAGCGGCCGAAGGGTTTCGCCGCTTCGGTGACGAGATCATCGCCAAGCTGTAACCCGCTCTGGCCTTTCTCGCCCTCAGGGAGGTCGACATGGGGTCCCGAACGTGATCCAATAGGGACGTTAGTCGTCGTCAGCATTCGGGGAGTCAGGCAGGGGGTATCGAGGCGATGAGCAAGATAGCGGAGGACGTACGGGTCGTCGACGCCGACACCCATCTGACCGAGGCCCACGACCTGTGGACCAAGCGGGCGCCGGCGCAATACAAGGACCGGGTGCCGAGGGTCGAGGAGATCGACGGCCAGCCGACCTGGGTGGTCGATGGGTCGCCACGCTGGGCTTCGCCGGCGGTGGGGGCGTCATCGACCGCGAGGGCGATAAGTTCCCGTTCGCCGAGTCGATGGTCGTGTGGGGCATCGACCGGATCCACGAAGCCGCCTACAACCCCAAGGTTCGCCTTCAGGTCATGGACGCCTGCGGAATCCACGCCCAGGTGCTGTTCCCCAACTCGATCGGTCTCGGCGGCCAGGGCCTTTCCGAGCGCGGTTCAGGACCCGCGTGCTGCGACGCCTGTGCGTCGAGATCTACAACGACGCCGCGGCCGAGCTGCAGGAGCAGTCAGGCCTGCGCTTCCTTCCCATGCCCGTTCTCCCGGCGTGGGACGTCGACGAGTGCGTGCGGGAGGCCGAGCGCATCGCAGGCCTCGGGCTGCGGGGCGTCAACATGACCTCGGACCCGCAGGACCTCGGCTCGCCCGACCTGGCCAACCGGGCCTGGGATCCGCTCTGGGAGGTCTGCGCCGACCAGAACCTGCCCGGTGCACTTCCACATCGGCGCCAGCCTCACGGCCATGAACTTCTTCGGCAACTATTTCTGGCCGTCGCAGCACGAGTATGTGAAGCCGGCCATCGGCGGCTCGATGCTGTTCATCAACAATGCCCGGGTCGTCATCAACACCATCTACGCGGGCATCTTCGATCGGCACCCGAAGCTCAAGATGGTGTCGGTGGAGAGCGGGGTGGGTTGGATCCCCTTCATCCTCGAGACCATGGACTACGAGCTGTGGGAGAACGCGCCGACGCAGGCCGCGGAGCTGTCCCGCATGCCCTCGGAGTACTTCAAGGATCATTGGTACGCCACCTTCTGGTTCGAGCGCAACCGGGGTGACGTGCAGGGTCTCATCGACTCGGTGGGAGAGGACAACGTCCTCTTCGAGACCGACTTTCCGCATCCCACCTGCCTCTACCCATCCCCGCTCGACACCATCGAGGAGAAAATGCTGACCCTGCGTCCGGAGTCCCGGCGCAAAATTCTGGGCGAAAATGCCGCCAAGCTGTACCGGCTGTAGGCGGCAATCGGTCTTCCCTACGCCGGGTCCGTCTAAGCGCGCGTTCCGCTCAGTTGGACGGGCTCAGACCGGCCGGCCCTGGCGGACCGGCGGCGGAGTCGGGATCGCCCCGTCAGCGCACGGGCGCCTGGGCTCGTTGCTCCAGGGCCTCGGCGAAGGCCCGCCAGGCCGAAGCCCGACGCCTGGCTTCGTCCGCGACCGCATAGACGCGGTTGAGCGGAAGCTGGCCGGCGTGCTCGCGCCACTCGTTGCCGACCGCGGTGCGATCAAACCAGAGCAGGAATTCCGGCCCGGCGTCCATGGCTCGCAGAGCCAGGTCCTCCTGCCAGTCCGGGCCGCCGGCAGGCTCGGCCGGCGACTCGACCAGTGCTGGCCCCTGGGCGAGCTGAAGACGGCGCTTCACGGTGCGAACGGTTTCCGGAGAGGCGCCGGCCGCGGCGGCAACCTCCCGGAGCGACCCCCGGGGCCGGAGCCGTATCTCCGCCGCGATGCGCTCGTGCAGGCTGGCCGTATCCACCGGTCGTCGCTTCCCGTCCCGGCCCAGTCGTCGGGGGCCGCCCTCGCGCCGGGCCGCCTCCACCCCCGCTTCATCACTCCCGGAGCGCAGGGCCGCTACCGTATGCGGTGAGATGGCACAGAACTCACCGATGCGGCGATCGGACCAATCGGGTTCCAGGCCCAACAGCAGTGTCGCGGCTTGCTCACGGTCTCGCAAACTCAGCGGCAATCCGTGCTGAGCATTGCGACAGACGAATTCCAGGTACATCCGGTTGGTGTCGCCCTTGTAGAGACTCGCAGTCCATGCTGTCGAGTCCGAGCGCCAGGGCAGCCTCCACGCGGTGAACCCCGTCGATGACGATGAGCGTGCCCGCCGCGACCAGGATCGGAGGCCACCGACCCCCTGTCGCTACCAGCGACTCCACATGGTCCCGGTTGATGCCTTGCTCGCGAAAGGTGTGCCGCCTGAGCCGCCCGGTCAAGACCCGCAGGCTCGAGTCCGACTCCCGGTGAGGGGCCCTCGGCGCCGTGGTGGTCGGCGCCAGAGGCGGACCCGGAGAGATGGAATTCGAGTCACCGGACCGAGCCGCGATTCCCAGCTTCACCTGACGCTCCTCTCGCCGACCTGACTACCGCGCCGGTTCGTCGCCCCACCCGGGTGGCGTTGGCCCCCACCAGCGCGTCGCGGGGCCTGTCTCCCCATGCCGAGCACGGTAGCATAATATTGACGTCGATGTTAGTTCCTGGTAGGCTCAGCCGCGTCGAGCGCGGGGTGGCGCAAGCTCCCGGCGTCCAGATTCTGTATGGTGAGCTGTCGCCGTCGCTACGGCGGGCGCGCCCGGTTGGCTACAGCGATGGCGAATGGCCTTGTCGACTTCGTCGTTTTTGAGACCGACGACCACCGGTGCCAAGTTGTCGAGGCCAGATGCGACGGGCCCAGATGCAACCGGCCCAGATGCAACCGGCCCAGATGCAACCGGCCCAGATGCAACCGGCCCAGATGCAACGGGCCCAGATGGAATATGGGCTCGGCGTGGCACCGATTACGGGCAGAAATCGGTCTCATGTGATGAAAATGGCGGCAGCCGCCTGAGCGGGGAGGTCGGGGCCTTATCGGCAACGGCTGCGAGTCTCCCGGCTGGACCGGGCCTGCCCCGCACCCGCAAGGGAGTGCGGACGCGAGCCCGCCTGTTGGCGGCCGCCAAGCAGGTGTTCGAGGAGGACGGATTCTGGAACGCCCGAATCTCGGACATTGCCGAGCGAGCCGGGCTATCCCATGGGTCGTTTTACACCTACTTCGAATCCAAAGATGAGATCTTTCGAGAAGTCGCGGTGGCGGTGGATGAGCGGCTGAGCGCACCGGTGGTCGAGGTGATCCTGGCGCCCGGGTCGCGAGCGACACCCGAGGAGCGAATCCGCGAGGCCATGCGCCGGCACCTCGAGAGCTATCAGCAGGAAGCGCGGATCATGGGGGTTATCGAGCAGGTGTCCCGCTACGACGAGCGGCTGCATACGACCCGGGCGGAACGTCAACAGCGCTCTTTGGACCTGGTGGCCGAGTCGATCGGCCAGCTCCAGGGCCACGGGCTGGCTGACACCGGCTTAGATCCGGCCATCACGGCCGCCGTGCTGGGCTCTATGACCAACCGCTTTCCGGAGATGTGGTTAACGCAGGGCCTGCTCGATTGCAGTTTTGACGAAGGCGTGGAGCACCTGGCGGTGCTTTTCATGAACGCACTGCAGCTGAAAGACACACCGCCGGAGAGTCCGCCCGCTCGTCGCGGCCCGGAAGCGGGTCCGGACGAGTAGCCGCTGCCCGTTGCGCCTATTGTTCGCCGTCGGTAAAATAGAAAATTGCATGGTGGTGTTGCCCGGCCGAGTAAACGGCTGACAGCCAAAGGCCACAGCTTAAGGCCAAACAACTCAAGGGGGGACAAATGTCCAGGACCTGGCGCATGATCGCGGTGGTCACGGCAGCCGCGCTCGCAGTCTCCGCGTGTGGGAGTTCGAGCAAAGGCTCGAGCACGGCCACCACCGCAAGTTCCCAGACGCCGACCTCAGGGGGCTCGGCCCCGACGAGCGGTGGGCAGGCCCTGACGGCCAGCGCTCCCGGGATCAGCCCCACCACCATCAAGCTCGGCTTGATCACCTCGGTGACCGGATCGGCGTCGTCGGAGTACACGGGCATCATTCCTTCCGCGGAGGCGCGCATCGCCCAGCTCAACGCCGCAGGCGGCGTGGACGGGCGTCAAATCAAGCTGGTAACCGCGGATGACGGATCCTCGCCGACGGGGTTCGGCGCTTCGGCCCAGTCATTGATCGCCCAGGGGGTGTTCGGGATCATCGGCGTGTCGCCATTTGTATTCGGCGGGGCCAAGACCATGCAGCAGGCGGGTGTGCCGGTGACGGGTGGCGCCTTCGACGGTCCGGAGTGGGGGATGCAGCCCTACACGAACATGTTCTCCTACACCGATCCTCAGGATCCCAAGGATCCGCAGTACACCACCATCCCGACGTTTATGAAGCAGAACGGGGTGGCCACGGTGGCGTCGGTGGGCTACGGGGTGTCGCCCTCGTCGTCGGCCTCGGCGACAGGGTTCATTTTCGCCTCGGAGCAGGTGGGCCTGAAGAAGGGGTATCTCAACACCTCGCTGCCGTTTGGGTCGGTGGATGTCACCGCCATCGCCTTGAGCATCAAGAACTCGGGTACGGACGGAATGTGGCTGCCCCTGGATGAAAACACCAACTTCGCCATCATCAGCGCGGCGAAGCAGGCCGGAGCCACCCTGAAGGTGGTCGACTCGGCCACCGGATACGGCCAGGCCCTGCTCAACGATCCCACCGCGGTGCAGTCGGCGCAGGGCGTGTACTTCACCCCGGTCGGCCAGCCGGTGGAAGCCAACACCCCGGCAACCCAGAACTTCACCGGGGCCCTGAAGACTTATGCCCATTACACCGGCATCCCCGACTTCGGGTGGTACACGGGCTGGCTGGGTGCCGACCTCATGATCTATGGGCTTCAGGGAGCCGGGAGGAACCCGACCCGGGCGTCGTTCACGAGCTATCTGCACGGCGTGAGCGCCTACAACGCCAACGCCCTCATCAACCCGGCCAACCTGACCCTGGCCGCCTTCGGGACCGCCCTGCCTCAGCTGTGCGGCTACCTGACCAAGCTGCAGGGCACCTCGTTCCTGACGGTCAACAACGGGCAACCGCTCTGCGGGACCCTGATCCCCAACTCCAACCAGCTGCCGTGAGCCCCGGCGCCTGCTGGGCTCGGCGGGTTCCGCCCCAGCAGGCGCCACCAGGCCGCAGGTCGGCCCTCCCCAGCATCGGGACCACCTCTCTGCTCTGTTGAGATGGCCCCGACGTCCGTTCGCCGTCGACCGAAAATAGGCGGCGAATATCACTAGAGTGGCGTCAACCTCGCGGCCATGGGCCTGCCCGGCTGCTCCATCGAGATGAAGAGAGGGCCCCGATGACGGAGTCGCACGAATCCCGGATGCTCATCGACGGCAAGCTGGTCGACAGTCCGACCGGCGGGACGTTCACCAACATCAATCCGGCCACAGAGCAGCCGATCGGTGAGGTCGCCGATGCAACCAGCTCGGACATGGATCAGGCCATCGGGGCGGCCAGGCGGGCGTTCGACGAGAGCGGTTGGTCGACGGACCGCGAGCTCCGGAAGCGGTGTCTCCAGCAACTGCAGGATGCGCTCGAATCCGAGCGGGAGGACTACCGGACGGAGCTGGTCGAGGAGGTCGGTACCCCGTTGATGATGACCTACAGCGCCCAGCTCGACGCTCCGCTCCAGGAGGCGCTCCTGTGGCCGATGAAGTACATCGACGAGTTTCCCTGGGAGCGGGACCTCGGGATCGGCGAGGCGTTCGGACAGAAGAGCCGCCGCAAGGTTGTCAAGGAGGCGGCCGGGGTCGTCGGCGCCATCGTCCCGTGGAATTACCCACTGGAGGTGACCCTCAACAAGCTCGGCCAGGCTCTGGCCACCGGCAACACCGTCATCCTCAAACCGGCCCCCGACACGCCCTTCAACGCCACCCGGCTCGGGCGGCTGGCCGCCGAGAGGACCGAGATGCCACCGGGTGTGCTCAACGTGGTGACGTCCTCAGACCATCTGCGTGGGGAGCAGCTGGTAACCGACCCGCGAGTCGACCTGATCAGCTTCACCGGGTCGACGGCCACCGGCAAACGGATCATGGAGCAGGGGGCGGCCACGCTCAAGCGGCTCTTCCTGGAGCTGGGCGGCAAATCCGCCAACATCCTCCTCGATGACGCTGACTTCAACGCCTTGCTGCCCGCGGCCGCGGGAGTGTGCGCCCACGCCGGGCAGGGTTGCGTGATGACCACCCGGATGCTGGTCCCGCGGACCCGTTACGACCAGGCCGTCGAGGTAGCCAAGGCGGCCTTCGAGGCCGTGCCCTACGGCGATCCAACCAACCCCGCCAACCTGATGGGACCGGTGATCAGCGCCCGCCAGCATGAGCGGGTGCTCAACTACATCGACATTGGCAAGCGCGAGGGGGCCCGCCTGGTCACCGGTGGGGCTCGTCCGGCCCATCTGCCCGTGGGCTATTTCGTCGAGCCGACCCTCTTTGCCGATGTCGACAATGGCATGCGCATCGCCCAGGAGGAGATCTTCGGGCCGGTGCTGGTCATGATCGCCTTCGACGACGACGACGATGCGGTACGGATCGCCAACCAGTCTCAGTACGGGCTCGGCGCCGCCGTGTCATCGGCCAGCTTCGAGCGCGCCATGGCGGTCGCCACCCGCATCCGGGCGGGAGTGATCGGCGTCAATGGGGGCAACTGGTATGGCGGGGCGTCGCCGTTCGGCGGCTACAAGAACAGCGGCGTGGGCAGGCAAAATGGCTTCGAGGGTTTCGAGCAGTACCTCGAAACGAAGACGTACGGCCTTCCGGCTTAGACCCGGTCAGATCGAGCGGTGAGATGGGCCGCGTTTCCCGGCCAGTGGCGAAGATCTATAATGGCGTGCTATTTTTGACACGACGGGAAAGGTGTTGCCATGGGCGCTCAGGCGACCGGGATTTATTACGATCCTTACGACTACGAGATCGATGCTGATCCCTACCCGCGGTGGCGGCGTATGCGCGATGAGGCCCCGCTCTACTACAACGAACGCTACGACTTCTATGCCCTGACTCGATTCGACGATGTCGAGAAGGGGCTGGTGGACTGGAAGACCTACATCTCCGGCAAGGGTTCCGTGCTGGAGATGATCAAGGCCAACTTTGAGATGCCGCCGGGGAGCATCCTGTTCGAGGACCCCCCGGCCCACGACCATCACCGCGGGTTGTTGTCGCGGGTGTTCACGCCAAAGCGCATGCTCGCGATAGAGCCCAAAGTCCGTGAATTCTGCGCCCGCTCTCTGGATCCCCTGGTGGGTAGCGGTGGCTTTGACTTCATCCGCGATCTGGGCGCCCAGATGCCGATGCGAACCATCGGCATGCTTCTCGGTATCCCCGAAGAGGACCAGGAGCGGATTCGCGATCGCGCCGACGAGGGATTGCGGCTCAAGGAGGGCACCATGCCCGGGCCCGAGGACTCCTACGGGGTCCTGGCCACTGAGGACTTCGGGGACTACGTCGATTGGCGAGCCAAGCATCCGTCTGATGACCTGATGACGGACCTGCTGAACGCCGAGTTCGAGGATGTCACCGGAACCGTCCGCACCCTCACCCGGGAGGAGATCCTCAACTACATCGGCTTGCTGGCCGGGGCCGGCAACGAGACCACCACCCGATTGATCGGCTGGACCGGCAAGCTGCTGGCCGAGCATCCCGACCAGCGCCGCGAGCTGGTGGACAACCCTTCGTTGCTACCAAACGCCATCGAGGAGCTGCTTCGCTACGAGGCGCCTTCGCCGGTCCAGTCGCGATACGTGACTCGTGACGTCGAGCACCACGGGACGACGGTTCCGGAGGGCAGCGTGATGGTGCTCATCAACGGTTCTGGCAACCGGGACGAACGTGAGTTTCCCGAGCCCGACCGCTTCGACATCCACCGCCGGATCGGCCACCATCTGACCTTCGGCTACGGCATCCACTTCTGCCTCGGGAGCCACCTGGCGCGCCTCGAAGGTCGGGTGGCGCTCGATGAGGTTCTCAAGCGCTTCCCGGACTGGGAAGTCGACTGGGATAATGCCGTGCAGGCCCACACCTCAACCGTCCGGGGCTGGGAGCGGCTCCCGGTTATCACCAGCTAGGAAAGGAGCTCACGATGCGCATGGAGGACATGATCCTGGTCAGCATCGACGACCACTCGATCGAGCCCCCGGATATGTACGATCGGCACCTGCCGGCGAAATACCGCGATCAGGCTCCGAAGATCGTGCGGAACGCCGATGGGATCGACCAGTGGGTGTTTCAGGGCCAAGCCACCTCAACGCCATTCGGAATGTGCGCCACCGTGGGCTGGCCGCAGGAGGAGTGGGGATTCAACCCGGGTGCGTTTTCGGAGCTGCGTCCGGGATGTTTCGACGTGCACCAGCGGGTGCGCGACATGAACGTCAACGGGGTCCTGGCCTCGATGTGCTTTCCCACCATGGCCGGGTTCAACGCCCGTACCTTCACGGAGGCCGGTGACAAGAACCTGTCCTACGTGATGCTCCAGGCCTACAACGACTGGCACATCGACGAGTGGTGTGGCGCCTATCCGGGCCGCTTCATTCCGTTGGGCATCGTGCCGATGTGGGACGTCGACCTGGCCGTCGCCGAGGTGCATCGACTCGGTAAGAAGGGCTTCAAGGCCATCAGCTTCCTGGAGGCGCCCCACGCTCAGGGTTGGCCGAGCTTCCTCTCCGGGCACTGGGATCCCATGCTCGAGGCGATCATCGACGAAAACCTGGTTCTGTGCCTGCATATCGGGGGGGCACTCGGTCTGATCCAACTCGCCCCCGAGGCGCCTATCGACCACCAGATCGTCCTCCCCACCCAGGTCACCATGTTGGTGGCCCAGGATCTCCTGTTCGGTCCCACCTTCCGGAAGTATCCGGCCCTCAAGGTGGCCTTGTCCGAGGGCGGGATCGGGTGGATCCCCTTCTACCTGGAGCGGGCGGATCGCCACTTCCGCAACCAGCGCTGGATTCAAAATGATTTCGGCGGGAAGCTGCCGTCGGACATCTTCCGGGAGCACGTGCTGGCGTGCTTCATCACCGACCCGTCCGGCCTGAAGGCGCGGGACCAGATCGGCGTCGACATTCTGGCCTGGGAGTGCGACTATCCCCACACCGACACCACCTGGCCCAACTCGCCGGAGTTGCTCTGGGGTGAGCTCGGCGACGCGGGCGTGACGGACGAAGAGATTCACAAGATCACCTGGGAAAACACCGCCCGCTTCTTCGACTGGGATCCCTTCGCCCACCTGCCCAAGGAGCAGACCACGGTAGGGGCCCTGCGGGCCCTGTCCGCTGACGTCGACACCACCCGCATGACCCGCGACGAGTGGCGTCGCCGCAACGAGGCGGCAGGTATCGGGGTTCTGTGATCGCTGGTTGCTTCGAGACGATCGGCCAGGGAAGGCGATAAGGAGATTTCATGACAGACACCGAGTTCATCCAGGTCACCCACCGCGAGTTGCCCTACCCGACATTTGATGCGGACAACCACCTCTACGAGAACCGCGACGCGCTCACCAAGTTCCTGCCGTCCGAGTACGACGGGATCATCAGGTACGTGGAGGTGGCCGGCCGGACCAAGCTGGCCATCCGGGACCAGATCAGCAATTACATTCCGAATCCCACCTTTGTGAAGGTGGCCGTCCCCGGTGGCTCGGGATTCGACGTCACCAAGGGCGGAAAGGGTTTCGGCGACCGGACCCGCCAGCTTGGCAAGAAGCTGGTCGTGATGCCGGGCATCGGCGCCTTCTTCGATCCTGAGCCCAGACTCGAGCTCATGAAGGAGATGGGCATCGACCGGACTCTGCTGTGGCCCACCCTGGCCAGCGCCATTGAGGAGCGCCTGGCCGACGATCCGGACGCGGTGTGTGCTGTCGTCCACGCTCTCAATGAGTGGATGTACGAGCACTGGAGCTACGTCTACTCGGACGCCATCTACCCCACGCCGATCATCTCGCTGGCCCTGGGGACTGAGCGGGCCCTCGAGGAGCTCGAGTTCATCCATGAGCGAGGGGCCCGGGTCTTCCTGCTCCGGGTGGCCCCGGTGCCTACCTGGCGGGGGCGGCGGTCCTTCGCGCTGCCCGAATTCGATCCCTTCTGGGCGCGTGTCCAGGAGCTCGACGTCACGGTCGGCATGCACTCCGGCGACTCCGGTTACACCCGTTACACCAACGAGTGGGAAGGGCTGGGCAACCTGGAGATGAGCATCGCCAAGGAGGCCAGGCGGGCGTCGCCGGCATTCATGATCCTGTCCTCGGAGAAGGACAACCTGGTGGACGCCATGGCGTCGATCATCGGCCACGGCCTCGCCACCCGATTTCCCCGGTTGCGGTTCCTGCCGGTGGAGTTCTCCAGCACCTGGATCCGCCCCTTTTACGCCAAGCTGGCCCGGGCCTACGAGGCCAGTCCGGTCGTCTTCGACGAGGATCCGGTCGAGGTGTTCAACCGCAACGTATGGGTGCACGCCTTTCACGAGCCCGACCCCAGGGGGCTCATCGAGCTCGGAATTCCGGTTGACCACATCATGTTCGGCTCGGACTTCCCCCATCCCGAGGGCATGGCCGACCCGCTCGCCTATTCGGAAGTGGTGGCTGGCATGGCCCGGGAGGAGCAGGCCATGATCATGGGCGGCTCGGTCGAGAAGGCCATGCGGGTCGGAAGGTACGCCTAATCTCGGACCGTTGCCCACGCCAGCAGGCGCCGGCAATCCCGACACAACGACCAGCAATCCCGACACACGAAACGACAAGACAACACGGCCGGCCGCCCTGCTGGGGCGGCCTGGCCCTGAGCAGGAAAGGTCTGATGCAGTGGAGCAGCCGATGAAGGGCGTGAAGATGGTCGAGGTGGCTCAGTTCACCTTCACGCCATCGGCCGGGGCGGTCCTGGCAGACTGGGGCGCCGACGTGATCAAAGTCGAGCACGCCGTTGCGGGCGATGCTCAGCGGGGCTTGCGCCTCGGCACTGGAGGCGTGGCGGCGGGTTCCTTCCAGCCGCTCATGGAGCATCCCAACCGGGGCAAGCGCAGCATCGGGCTGGCGCTCGATCATCCCGACGCTCATGCCGTGCTGATGGACCTGTGCCAAGACGCCGACATCTTTTTGATCAACTTCCTGCCCGATGCCCGCAGGCGGCTGCACCTCGAACTCGAGGACATCCGCAAGGCCAACCCGAAGATCATCTACGTGCGGGGCAGCGGGCATGGCCAGCGCGGGCCCGACGCCGAGAAGGGCGGTTATGACGGCTCCACCTTCTGGTGCCGGATGGGCAGCGCCTGGGCCACCACCGCGCCGGACAGCCCCCGGATCGTCAACCAGCCCGGCGGCGCCTACGGGGATTCGATGGGCGGCATGACCATCGCCGGAGGCATCGCCGCGGCCCTCTTCGCCCGTGAACGCACCGGCGAACCCTCGGTGATCGACGTGTCGCTGATGAGCGTGGGCGCCTGGGCCTTCGCCCTCAGCCTGTGCAACGCGGCATTGTCCGGCGAGGAGCAGGCTCCGGCCCCGCTGGACTCGCCGATGAACCTGGCCGTCAACCCCACCATCGGCACCTTCCGGACCTCGGATGGACGCTGGATCAACTTCACCATGCTGCAACCGGGGCGGTACTTCGCTGACGTCTGCCGGCATCTCGGCCTCGAAGACCTGATCGAGGACGACCGCTTTGACACGGCCGAAAAGCTGATGGCCAACGCCCTCGACGCCGGGAAGTACGTGGCCGACGCCATCGCGGCCAAGCCGTACTCCTACTGGATCGAGCACCTGCAGACCATGGAAGGCCAGTGGGCTCCCATCCAGAGCCCGCTCGAGATCCTGAGCGATCCCCAGATGGAAGCCAATGGCTACACCCGGCCCGTCACCGACCAGGAAGGCAACCAGCGGACGCTGATCGCCAACCCGGTGCAGTTCGACGAACGCCCCCCGGTGCTGACCCGCGCCCCCCAGTTTGCCGAGCACACGGATGACATCCTGAGGGATCTGGGTCGCAGCGAAGACGAGATCATCCAGCTCAAGATCGACGGGGCGGTGACCTGAGCGGCTCTGGCCCCCTGCTTTGGGCCCCGCTGCTTCGGGTCCCGCCGCTTCGGGTCCGGCTCGTCCGCTGGCGGTTAGGGGCCTGGTCGCTAACCCCGGCGGAGCAGCAACGCCCCTGACGGCGTGAGCCCACCGCTGCTGACGACGGCCACCTCGGCCCCGCGCCGCTGGCGCGCCTCGCCTTCTCCACGCAACTGCACCACCGCCTCGTGCATGAAGCCCATGCCGTGCGTCCGTCCGGCCGACAGCTGACCCCCGTGGGGGTTGAGCGCCACCACGCCGCCCTCGAGGGCGATGTTCTTGCCGCCGTCCAGGAAATCCTTGGCCTCGCCGATCCCGCAGAATCCCAGGCCTTCCAGCCAGGACAGGCAGTTGAAGGTGAAGCCGTCGTACAGGAGGGCGACATCGACATCGTCGGGGCCCATGCTGGTTCGCGTCCACAGATGGGCGGCCGGCCCCAGCACCTGAGGCTCATGGGTCATGGTCGATTGGTCCCAGATAACGCGCTCGGTCATCTGGGTGCCGACCGCTTCGACCAGAACGGGCCGCGACTTCAGATCCTTGACGGTATCGATGTGTGAGACGATCACCGCGATCGAGGCGTCGGCCGGGATATCGCAGTCGTAGAGCCCGAACGGCGTGCTGATGAGCCGGGCGGACAGATAATCGTCCATGCTGAGGGGGTCGCGGTAGATCGCTTTGGGGTTGAGCCCGGCGTTGGCTCGCTGGTTGAGGGCGATCCAGCCCAGGGTCTCCCGGTTGGTCCCATACTTCTTGAAGTGGTGGGAGGCGTACATGGCGAGGTTGTTGGCGGCGGAGCCGAGCCCGTAGGGCCCGCTATACCCCGGTACCCGGGCCGCCCCGCCGCCGCCCAGACCGCCGTACGGATTCGCGGCCATCGGGTTCTCGGCGCGGAGACGGGCGGCAAACGTTGCCTGCCAGACCGTCCGGAAGCACACCACGTGCCGGACGAGGCCGGCGGCGACCGCGAGCATGGCCGCGATCACCGACCCGGCCGGGCCGAACGTCTCGCCCCCGCCGTTGTACCAGGTTGGTCGCACGCCCAGCGCGTCTTCCAGGGCGCTGATGCCCCCTTCGCTGAATCCGCCGGTCGGGGCGCTGCCCGGGTAGGTGGAGAGGCCGTCGATGTCCTCGAGGCGTAACCCGGCATCGGCGACAGCCGCCTTGATTGCTTCCACCGTCAGCGACAGGGGCGGCCGCATCAGACGCCGGCCGATGGCCGACATCCCGATCCCGGTGATCGCCACCCGGTCCTCGAGACGCTCGGTCCCGATCCTCGGCCGGAGCCAGCTGCGGTGGTCGTCGGGTGGGATCTCGTCGGTGGGCAGGGGTGCGTCGGGCTCGTCGAGCGGAACAAACAGCGGGATCCAGACATCCTCCCGGGCCTCGAATTGGGCCTTCACCCGCATCCCGACCCGAACCTCGCTGGCCGTGACATTGATCAAGTTCGTGACCAGGCGGACCCGGGGATCTTCCTCGATGGCGACGGTCGCGATGACAAACGGGGTCGGGAAACGGGGGTCCCAGGGATGGTGGTTGACCGTGACGCCCACCACCACGGCCCGGCCAGACACGTCCCGCCGGCCGATGTTGTCGGACCGGCAGTAGCGGCACACCGGCACGGGCGGATGCAGCAAGGCCCCGCAGTCCTGACAGGCGGAGAAGCGCAGCACCCCGTCGCGGCCCGCCTCCCAGAACGGCCTGGACTCCTCGTCCACCACGGGAAGCGGCCGCTGGGCGCCTTCCATGGTGATCTTCTGCTCCGTGGCCGGCCCCGTCACGGCTGCACCCTCTGAATCGTACGCATTGGCAACAAAGTAGCCCTCTCCTGTCGATCCGTGGGTCGGTGGTGGCCAGCCCGGTGTGACCGTTCCATTTTGCTCGTCCTTCCCTGTTGCAAATCGTGCCCTATCGAGGCCGAAATTCCCTTCTGTGCTGCAAAAAGTGCCCGGTGAGAGGGGGCGGTGCAACAGAGAAGATCAGGGATCATGCCGTTGCCGTGAATCGGGAGGTCCCGGACGCACCTGGCGCCGCCCGGGGCGCCCGGGGCGCCCGGGGCGCCGGGCGCAACCAGGCCGGCTCACTCCGGCTCACTCCGGCCAGAGGGTGACACCCTTGTGGCGCAGGGTCTCGATCTCCCCGGTCGAGTAGCCCAGCCCGGTCAGCACCTGGTAGGAGTGCTGGCCCAGCAGGGGAGGCGGCCCGCCGATCCGCCCCGGCGTGTCGGAAAAGTGGATGAGCTCGCCGAACTGCCGGAACCGTCCATACCGGGGGTGCTGGTAGTCGGCGACCAGGCCGGCGGCGATCAGGTCGGGCTGGTCGAACCAGGTCCGGCCCGCCTCCGGGTCCGCGATTTCGACCGGTACGCCGGCCGCGTCCAGCTGCTCGAAAGCCTCCTTTGCGGTCCGGGCCGCGAAGATACTCGCCCAGGAGATCTCGGCGAGCGCGCCAGCGTGCTGACTGCGGCCGGCGGCGTTGGCGAAGCGGCTGTCGCCGGTCGAGGCGGGCACGGCCTTCGCCAGGGCGGACCAGTGGGACTCGCCGAGGCAGGCCACCGCAATCCAGCCATCGGTCGTCCGGTAGAGGCGGTACAACGGTCCGAGGCCGGCCTGCTGCTGATCGCTGCGCGGTCGCGCGGACCAGCCATCGGGGCCGATCCAGGCGTCGGTGTTGAAGTGGACCCCGGCATTCACGATCGACGTGTCGACCATCTGGCCCTTACCGGTGCGCTCACGCCAGTACAGCGCCATGAGGACCGCCAGTGCCGATTGGATGGCGCAACCCTGGTCGCACATGCCGAAGCGATACCAGTTGGGCGGGTTGCCCTCGCCGCCCAGCTCCATCTCGAGCCCGCACGACGACTGGGCCAGCTGATCGAAGCCGGGCCAGGTGGCGCGGGGCCCGTCGTTGCCCCACATCGTGGTGTGGCAGTAGATGATGGACGGATTCAGCTGCTTGGCGGTCGGCGTAGTCCACGCCGAGACGCTCCGCCACGCCGGGCCGCATGTTGTGGTGGACGACGTCGACGGCCCGGATGAGCCGATGGGCGATCTCGAGGCCTTCCGGCGTCTTGAGATCGACCACGACGTCGAGCTTGCCCCGCTGGCATCCGTTGAACGGTTGGGTGACCGGGCGCATCTGGTCGCCCTCCGGCGACTCGAGCTTGTACACGGTCGCGCCGAGGTCGCCCAGCAGCATCGGGCCGAACGGACCGGCCAGGAAGTTGCCCAGATCGAGGACCTTGATGCCTTCGAGGGCGTGCGCAAGCGGCCGTTTGGCGTGGCCGGGTCGCCCGGGCTCGCGTTCGGCACCCATCGGGCTGCGGCCGCAGCACATCACCGCTGTGCTGGCCGACCGCCGGCTGCGGCGACCCTGGACCGAAGGTGGCGGTGCCCCGTGAAGGCGGAAGCTGATCCCCGCCTGCCGGATGAGGCCGTGGATCGGGTCGGCCACCTCGACCGACATGCCGTTGTTGACGACCTGTTCGTCGTCGAGCGCCTCATGGGCGTGCCGGACCGGGGCGATCGGGATCTCGTTGGCCCAGAACTGGTCCAGCAGGTCCTGCCGCTTGATGCGCTTCATGGCCTGACGAACCAGACCGTCGTGAGCGGCCCGCGCCGCGATGTCCAGCTTCGCCGGGGGCGGATCGATGCCGAGGATCCGCCACATCATGCTGCGGTCCTTGCCCCGCCCGCCGGCCATGTGCATCGAATGGACCCACAGCCCGTCGGCACACTCATAGATGCTTGGCTGAGGCTCGCGGGCGATCTCGACCCACGGCTCGGGCTTGATCTCGGCGTCCTGCCAGAGCTGGGTGGTGAACGCCAGCACGCCCTGATACAGCGACGTCTCCACCCACTGGCCCCTGGCCCGTGACCTCGCGGGCGTACAGCGCCGCCAGGATGCCCTCGACAGTGAGGTAGGACCCCGCAATGCTCGGCAGCGGGGCGTGCAGGTAAATCGGCCCAGTCCGGAAACCGGGCTGCTCGTATTGCTGGCCCGATCGAGCCTGGACCAGCAGATCGATGGCGGGACGGTCGGCCGCGTCCGTGGCCCGGGGGTAGCCCGTCAGCGAGCAGTAGACCAGGGCGGGAAACTCGGCCGCCAGCGTCTCGTAGTCGAGACGACGGGCGGCCAGGTGACCCGGCGCAAAGCTCTCGACCAGCACGTCGGCGCGCCGCGGCCAGCTCGACCAGGCGTTCCCGGTCGCCCGGATCATCGAGGTCCAGCACCACGCTGCGCTTGCCTCGGTTGATGACCACCGACCCGAGGTAGGACCGGTGCGGGTCGCCACCAGGCGGCTCGACTTTCACCACGTCGGCACCGTGATCGCTGAGGGTCATGGTCGCCAGCGGTCCCGCCAGCCCGGTGGTCAGGTCGATCACCCGCACTCCCTCCAAGCGCGCCCGGCATCCCTCTCCTTCATCCCGTTGGCGGCGATGCTACCGGCGGCGGTAGCCATGGGAACAGCCGACTTTTCCGCGCCCATCCTGGACCGGGGCGCGGCGCGGGCCCAAAACCGCCTGCTATTCTCGGGGTGAGCAGACCACCGCCTAGGGGAGGAACCCAGGTATGACGACGGCTGACGGCTTGCGCTACATCGATTCGGACGGCCACATCCTCGAACATCCGACCGCGATGCCCGACTACGCCCCGGTGAAGTATCGGGATCGCATCTGGCATATCGAAACGGATGATGCCGGCGAGGAGTGGCTGCTGTTCAACGGAACCCGGATGCCCGCCAACTCCCTGTCGGCGGCCGGAGTGGCGGGAGCGAGCGACGAGGATCGGGCCCGGGCCTTCCGGGGCGAGATGCGTTACACCGAGACGCGCCCGGCGGCCTGGAATGCTAAGGCCCGCCTCCAGGATATGGACCAGGATCACATCGACCTGGCCGTGCTGTATCCCACCATGCTGCTCGGCTTGCAGAGCGAAAACGACGTCGATTTCGCCGAGGCCCAGGCGCGGGCGTACAACGACTGGTGCTCCGATCACGTGACGGAAGGCGAGGGCCGCCTGTTCGGAGCCGGCGCCGTGCCGCCAATGCACGAACCCGAAGACGTGGCCCGGGTAGCCGCCGAGATACGCCGGGTGGCCAGCCTGCCCGGGATGGTGTCGATCTTCATGCGACCCAATCCGGCGGTCGACTGGCGGCCGTTCAACGACCCGGTCTACGACCCGATCTGGCAGGCGGCGTCGGACACGGGCCTGCCAATCGCTCTCCACCCGTTCCTGGCTGCGGATCTGCCGGGTGCGTGCAAGGGCCTGCGCCTGGCCCGACCCCGCAATCCCGACGGCTCCTACCTGGACGGCTTCGACCCCGATCGGACCCTGACGAGGGAAGACCAGCTCGAGCATCCAGAGCGCCGTCCGAGCACGCTGTTTACCCAGGCCATTGCCAACCCGGTGGATGTCATGAGCTGCATCGCCTACCTGCTGGCCGGCGGCGTGTGCGAGCGATTCCCGGAGGCCAAGTTCATCTTCCTGGAGGCGAACGGCGGCTGGCTGGTGCCCTGGTTGGAGCGGCTCGACCACCATTGCCGCAAGTTTCAATGGGAAGTCACCGACCTGTCGATGCTGCCATCGGACTACATGAAGCGGCAGTGCTGGATCAGCTTCGACCCGGACGAGGCCATGTTGCGCACCACGGCCGACTCCGCCCTGGTCGGGGCCGACCGGATCATCTGGGCGTCGGACTATCCGCACCCCGATGCCAAGTTCCCCGGGGTGACCGAGGAGCTGACCGAGGCCCTGGACGGGCTCAACTTCGAGCAGAAGCGGCAGATCACCTCGGAGACCGCCATCGCCCTGTACGGCATCGGTTGAGTGATCGGCTGAGTGCCGGCGCCCGACCGGGGCTGGCCATCCTGGGCTAGGAAGGGCTGAGTCCGTCGAGGCCAGCCCCGTGACAGACAGGGAGAACGACATGCTGGAGCACCGGGTCGACGTTGGCGCCCGCGCTATTGGAGCACGCGTCCTGCGCGCCGAGGATCCGCGGATCCTGACCGGCCGGGGCCGCTACGTCGACGACATCGTCCTACCGGGCATGCTGCACGCGGCGTTCCTGCGCAGCCAGGTCCCCCACGGCCGGCTGCGTTCCGTGGACGTCGACCGAGGCCAGGCAGCTGCCCGGGGTGGTGGCCGTCTACACCGGCGAGGACATGGTCCGGCTGACCCAACCGGCGCAGGCCGGAGTCGGCCATCGGCATCACACATGATGCCGGGGATGCGCTCGCCGGCGTTCTACGCCCTGGCGACCGACAAGGTTCGCTACGTCGGGGACCCGATCGCGATGGTGGTGGCCGAGGACCGCTACGTCGCCGAGGACGCCCTCGAGCTCATCGTCGAGGACATCGAGATGCTCGATCCCATCGTCACCTACGAGGACGCTCTCGACCCGGCCAAGCCGCCCGCTGTTCGAGGAGATTCGGCGACAACATCGCCTTCTCGGGCGAGATGGCGCTCGGGGACGTCGACGGCGCCTTCGCCAGGGCGGACCGGGTGATCCGGGCCACGGTGTCCGTCCACCGCCACCAGCCGGTGCCGATGGAGTGCCGGGGGCTGGTGGCCACCTGGGACGCGGACCGCGAGCACCTGACCATCCACTCCTCGACCCAGTCCCCCCACATGCTGCGGATGCTGCTGCCGCCGCAGATCGGGGTGCCGATGGAGCAGCATCCGGGTGCTGGCCGGCGACGTCGGAGGCGGTTTCGGGCTGAAGAACGGGGTGTCCCGGGAGGACGTGGCGGTGGTGGCCGCCAGCGATCGACCTGGGACGGCCGGTGAAGTGGATCGAGGATCGCCTCGAGCATCTGGCCACCGGCGGCCAGGCCCGAGAGGAGATGGCCGATATCGAAGCGGCCGTCACGGCCGACGGGCTCCTCCTGGGAGTGCGGATGGAGGCCAAGCTCAACGCCGGGGCGTATCCGTGTGATCCGTTCCCGGGCGCCATGTTCGTCAACAGCATCAGCGGGGTGTTTCAGGGCCCCACCCGGATCGAGGGGATCTCGGCCCGGAACACGTCGGTGTTCAGCAACAAGGCGACCTACGTGTCCTACCGCGGGCCCTGGGCCACGGCCGACTTCATGCGGGAGCGCCTGCTCGACATCGTCGCCCGGGAGCTCGACATCGACCCGCTCGAGGTGCGCCGGCGCAACTACGTCGAACGGGATCAGCCGCCGCTGGCCATGCTGAGCGGCCAGCCGTTCACGGCGGTGACCACCCGGGAGTGCGTCGAGCAGGCCGCCCGGCTCGTCGACTGGGAGGGCTTCCGCACGCGCCAGGCGGAACTGCGGGCAGCCGGTCGCTACCTCGGGCTCGGGATGGCCTCCTACCTCGAGGCGGCCCCCGGCCCCAAGGTCCCGGGACAGGACCTGGCGGCGGCCATCCTCGGCGACGAGACGACCCACGTGTCGGTCGACGACGACGGCAAGATCGTCGTCGTCACCCGCCAGCAGCCGCACGGCCAGAGCCACGAGACGACGCTGGCGCAGGTGGCCTCCGACGAGCTGGGCGTGCGCTTCGAGGACGTCCGGGTCGTATTCGGCGACACCGACGTCACTCCGTTCGCCCTGGTCGGCACCGGCGGGAGCCGGGCGGCCACCATGGCCAACGGGGCGGTGCTGCACGCCTCCCGGCAGCTGCGGGAGAAGATCCTGTCGGTCGCCGCGGACCTGCTCGAGGCCAACCCCGCCGACCTGGAGATCATCGAGGGCGTGATCAGCGTCCGGGGAACGCCCCAGGTGCAGCTGGCGCTCGCGCGATCTGGTCCGGACGGTGACCGACGAGCCCGGCCGGCTGCCGGAGGGGACCGACACCGACCTGAGAGTGACCTACACCTACGACGGAGGTCAGAGCGGCTGGTCCGGGGGGACCCACTGCTGCCTGGTCGAGGTCGACGTCGAGACCGGGCTGGTGCACATCGACCGGTACGTGGTGGTCGAGGACTGCGGGGTGCCGGTCAACCCCGCCATCGTCGAGGGCCAGATCCGGGGTGGCGTGGCCCAGGCCATCGGTGCCGTCCTGCTCGAGCATTCGGCCTACGGCGAGGACGGGCAGTTCCTCGCCGGCACGTTCATGGACTACCTGATGCCGACCACGACCGTGGTGCCGAACTTCGAGATCCACCACGTGGAGACGGTGCCCACCGACCCGGACGTGAACTTCCGGGGGGTGGGTGAGGGCGGGATGATCGTGGCGCCGGCGTGCATCACCAACGCCATCGAGGACGCCCTGGCGCCCCTCGGGGTGCGGGTTCGCGAGCAGCATCTGCCCCCGGCGCGGATGCTCGAGCTGCTTGGGCACGGTGGCGGCCCGATGAAGACCCCCCACTTCGAGTACCACGCCCCCCGGACGGTCGACGAGGTCCTGGGCTTGCTGGCCGAGCACGGCGACGAGGCCAAGGTCCTGGCCGGCGGCCAGAGCCTGGTCCCGCTGCTGGCCATGCGCCTGGCCCGACCCGGCCATCTGGTGGACCTCAACGATGTCGCCGGCCTGGCCGGGATCACCGCTGACGACGGGGTCGTGGCCTTCGGGGCCACCACCCGGGAGCGGGCGGCCGAGTCGTCGGCCCTGGTCCGGCAGCGGCTACCCGTACTGGCCGAGGCGCTTCCCCAGATCGGCCACGTGTCGATCCGCAACCGGGGCACCATCGGCGGGAGCATGGCCCACGCCGACGCTTCGGCGGAGCTGCCGGCGGTGGCCGTGATCACCGGCGCCGAGATGGTGATACGCAGTGCCGGGCAGCAGCGGTCGGTCCCGGCCGCAGGAGTTCTTCCTCGGCCATTTCACCACCGCCCTGGCCGACGACGAGCTGCTCATGGAGGTGCGGGTGCCGACCGGCCCGGCTCGGGCCGGGTGGGCGTTCCAGGAGATCGCCCGCCGCCACGGCGACTTTGCCATGGTCGGCGTGGCGGCCATGGTCGCCCTCGATCCCGGCGGTCGGGTGGGCGAAGCCCGCCTGTGCCTGATCGGCGTGGCTGACCGGCCCGTCCGGGCCGCCGCCGCGGAGGCAGGCCCTGGCCGGAGCCGAGCCGTCCGCCGATGCCTTCGCCGCCGCCGCGGAGGAGGCGGTCCGGGACCTGACGCCGGCGTCGGATATCCACGGCTCGTCGCGACTACCGGCGCCACCTGGCCCGGGTCACCGTGCGGCGAGCGCTCGAGGCGGCCGCCAGCAAGGCAGGAGGAGGAGACATGAGCGAGGACATCGAGCTGGTGGTGAACGGCGAGCGCCGGGAGGCCGCCAGCCGACGTCCGCGTCACCCTGGCCGACTTCCTGCGCGGCACGCTGGGGCTCACCGGCACCCATCTCGGCTGCGAGCACGGCGTGTGCGGTGCCTGCACCGTCCTGGTGGACGGCGTGGCGGTGCGCTCGTGCCTGATGCTGGCCGTGCAGGCCCGCGGCCAGGAAGTCGTCACCGTCGAGGGGCTGGCCGACGGCGACGAGCTGCACCCCGTGCAGCAGGCTTTCTGGGAGAGCCACTCGTTCCAGTGCGGCTTCTGCACCCCCGGCTTCGTCATGATGACCGTCGCTCTCCTGCAGGAGAACCCCCACCCGACCGAGGCCGAGATCCGGGACGTGCTTTCCGGCAACATCTGCCGGTGCACGGGCTACCAGAGCATCGTCGACGGAGTGCTGCGGGCCGCCGAGTCGCAGGGTGCTCCGGCGGCCCAAGCGGCCATCAGAGTCGATACAGGCTGATGGCGTTCCCGGCGATCAGCTGAACCTTTTCCGCCTCGGGCACGCCGGCGAAGGCATCTTCGATGTACTTCCATGAATGCGGCCAGGTGGAGTCGGAGTGGGGATAGTCCGTCGACCACATCATGTTGTCCATCCCCACCTCGTGGCGGAGCCGGATGGCCGCGTCCTCGTGGATGAAGGTGTTGACCACCTGCCGGTCGATATAGAAGCTGGGCTTTTCCTTGAGCTCGGATTTTGTCCAGTAGCGGTGCTTGCGAAACGTGTCGTCGGCGCGGTCCCGGTAGTAGATCAGCCACGACACGCCCGCTTCGGTGAAGACGAACTTGATGTTCGGGTACCGCTCCATGACACCGGAGAACAGGATGATGGCGAGCGTTTCGGAGAGCCCGAGGGGAGACAGGGAGATGAAGCTCATCGCCGTCCCCTGCTGGTTGGGTGCCAGCGAGCCCATGGTGAAGGCGTTCGAACGGGGCGCCCCGATGTGGAAATGGATCGGATAGCCGAGCTCGTCGGCTATCTGCCAGAACGGCTCGTACATCGGATCCCAGTAATTGACCTCGGGAAAGGCGTCGAAGAGGAAGGCCCGGATGCCCGGCAACCGGGCGGCCCGCTTCATCTCTTCGAGCGCCAGCTCGGGGTTCTGGAAGGGTACGGTCGCCGGCCCGATCAATCGGGCGGTGTCTGCCTGGCAAAACTCCGACAGGAAGTTGTTGTAGGACTGAATGACGGCGCGCTGGAACTCCACGTCGATGCCCTCGCCACCGGGCACCGCCCCGCCGGAGATGAGCACCTCGGCGTCGACGCCGTCGAGATCCATGTCCTTGAGCCGGGCGGTGGGCTCGAACTCGCCGACACGGATGTCGTCCTCGGTAATGTCTTTTTCCTTGAAGTCCTCGTAGCGCTTGCCCGCCATGTGGCCGAGGCCCATGCCGGCCATCTTGAGCGATTGCTTGCTGCCGGCTTCGACCATCTGCACCCAGGGGTGATCCCGGTGCTGCTCGGGCAGGTAACGCCGGAAGAACCCGGGCGGCAAGCTCAGATGAGAGTCGGCCGACACGAGTTTGTACTCGCGTGTTCCCATATGCACCCTCCTCGATGAGCGCTCTACGTCAGCATATCAGGGGCCGGAGAACGCATCTCGAGGGTCTGGACGGCCAGGGCCGACGAGGAGGTGGTTCCGGCGTCGACCGGTAGAACGACACCGGTAATCCAGCGTGACTCCTGGGAGGCCAGGAACAGGGCCGCCCAGGCAACGTCCCAGCCCGTGCCTTCCGTCCCGAGCAAGCCCGCTCGCCGGCGCCGGTCGCGCATCTCCGGTCCGCCCTGGTCGCCCATCGGGGTGAAGAGGTGACCCGGGGCAATGCAGTTGACCCGGATGCCATCCCGGCCGTACGAGTACGCCAGGTCATAGGTCAGCCCGATGACCCCGGCCTTGGTGGCCGCGTAGGCCCCGGACCCAAACCCCCGCATTCCCGCGATGGAGGACACGTTGATGATCGATCCGCCGCCGGCGGCCCGGAGATGGGCTACCGCGCTCTTGCTCATGAGCATGACCGAGTTGAGATTCAACGCCACCACCCGGTTCCATCCCTCCAGGTCGATGGTGCTGGCGTCGCCGCCGCCCCCGGCCACGGCTGCATTGTTGACGAGCACGTCGAGGCGCTCGAAGCGGTCGACCACTTGCTGCACGGACCGCTCGCAATCGGCCGCGGAGGTGATATCGGCGACGACGGCCAGGCCTTGACCGCCCATCCCTTCGATCCGCTCGATGGTGCGCTGGGCCCGCTCAGCCGATATGTCGACCACGCCGACGGCCGCGCCCTGGCTCGCCAGCAAGACCGCGGTGGCGACTCCCGTTCCGGCCAGGGCATCACCTCCGCCCGCCCCCGTCACGATGGCCACACATCCGGTCAAGCGCCGGCCGGGATCGCTGCTCCGCGCAATATCAAGATCAATCGGCACGCCAGGCTCCTCTCATCGGCCGGGGACAATGTACCGACGGCTCCGGCGGCGGGCACATTGGCGACCGGCCCATTGGCGGCGGGCATCCGCCCGCACCAGGTAACGGGCCGGGCCATCGGTGGCCGCTCCGCGCGGGCGGCGCTTCAGGTCAGCCAGGTGAGGGTGAGGTCCTTGACATGGCGCAGGCCGGGGGAGTATTCGAGTTGCTCGTGTCCGGGCTTGATCCGGTAGTCGGGAATTCGCCGGTGCCACTGGCGCAACGTGACGCGTAGTTCCCGGCGGGCCAGGTGGCTCCCGAGGCAGCGGTGCACCCCGCCCCCGAAGGCCAGGTGGCGGTTTCCCTGGCGCTGAAAGCTGATCTCATCCGGGTTGGCGAACTCGGCGGGGTCGATGTTGGCCGCCCCGACGTTGACGCTGAGCATCGTCCCCGCGGGAATGACGGTGCCGGTGACGGTGTAGTCGATTTTGGCCATGCGGGGGACACCCGGCACGGGCGTCTCCCAGCGGAGGAGCTCCTCGACTGCAGCCGGGATAACGGCGGGGTTGTCGACGAGCTGCTGGCGGTGGTCCGGGTGGGTGGCCAGGAAGGCGTAGAAGCAGGTCAGCGAGTCGCTGACCGTGTCCAGACCGGCGATGAGGAACAGGAAGCAGATGTCGAGGATGTCATCGCGCGTCAGCTTCTCCCCGTCGATCTCCGCGGCGAGAAAGTGGGTGAGGATGTCATCGGTGGGTCGAGCTTGGCGCTGATCGAGCATCTCTCCGAAGTAGGCGTAGATCTCCTGGCCGGTGGCGCGGGCGATGGCCTGCCGCTTCGGGATGTCCAGGGCCGCCTCCGGGTCAATGGCCTGCGGACGCAGGATGCCGTCGCGCAGGCGGAGGAAGGTGGTCAGCTCGTCCCAGGGGAGGCCCATGAGGCCCAGGAAGACCGACGCGGGAAACAGCTGTGCGAACTCCTCGGTGAAGTTGCATTCCCCCCGATCGATGAACGTGTCGATGAAGTGGTCGACGCGCTGGGCCACGTCGGCTTCGATGGCGTCCATTCGTTTGGGGGCAAAGAGCGGATCGAGGATCTTCCGGTACTTCGAATGTCGGGGCGGATCGACCGAGAGCGGGATAAGCGGCCGCACGTTGCCGAGATCGAGCCCGAACTCGGACGTGAACACCTCATGGTGGCGCAGCACCGTGTCGACCGCTTCCCGGCTCGACGGGATGGCGAAGCCGGGAAGCGGCATGACGACCCCCTCGCGGACCATGCCGGCGTATCGCGGCTGGGGGGCAGCCATGTCCATGAGCTCGGCGAGCCTGGCCTCGGCGTCGCCCGCCCCGGCGTCGCCCGCCCCGGCATCGTTCGCCCCGGCATCGTTCGCCCCGGCATCGTTCGCCCCGGCATCGCCCGGATCAGGGCCTGTGTCCGTCACACGCAACTCCTAGGGTGAGGTTGGTAGGGGACCGCCGGAAGGCCGGGGCGCAATCGACATCCCTTGAAGGGAGGCGGTCATCCGGACCGACGGCCGGGAATTCAGCGACGGCTCGCCGGTCAACGGCGTTCCCCCCGAGCGCTCCGTGGATAGTGTGCACGGACATACTGACACACCTGACACGCCCCTGCCAAGAATGGAAAATGTAAGTTCCCCGAGCGCCCCGCCGACCCCGCCTCCGACCTGGCAGGATCGAGCCCGTCAGCGGGCACTCGCCGGGGCGCGCCACCGCACCGACGATCAACTGTTCCGGCTTCTCCGGGCGGCCCAGGGGATGGTCAACGAGGACGTGGATCTCACCGTCCCGGCCTTGGTAGCCCGGGCCGGGATGTCCACCAAGACGTTCTACCGGCATTTCGCCTCCCGCGATGAGCTCCTTCTCGCCGTGCTCGAGGAGGAGCTGTCGATCGCCGCGCATTTCATTCGCAAGGCCATCGATGCTCACGAGGGGCCGGTGGAGCGTCTCCGGGCCTGCGTGCTGGCGTACGTGGGCCTCCCGGACCGGTACAGCAGTCCCGCCGTACGCCGGGCCTGGACCCAGCAATCGCAGCGCCTGGTCGCCCTGTATCCAGAGCGCACCACCCAGAGCCGGGGCCTCATCGTGGCTGCCTTCCGGGACGTCATCGACGACCTGGTGGCGGGCGGCTACGTCGAGCTTGACGATCCCGGCCTGACCGCCCGCGGCATCTTTCACCTCGTCAGTCGTCATCTTGTCGATGCCGCTTATCAGGACGACCCTGATGTCCTGGAGCGCATTGCCGCCCAGGCCTGGCGATTTTGCTGCACCGGCCTCGGCCTGCCCGATCCGTCGGATTGATTTGGCGTCCGGAATATGGCCCGGCCGGACTGGCCCGGCCGGTCCTTATGGAGTCGCGGCGACGATGGCCCAGGCCTCGCACAGGGCCCGAAGGTCCTCGGCGGCCATGGAACCGTTGGTCGCGGCGCGGCTGGTGGCGTGACGGTAGATCGTCGACTTGATCGCATGGAGCTGTTCGGTCAGACCAAGTGCGTCCATTCCCCAGACCAGATCGAGCACCTGCCGGGGTCCCTCGGCCCACTCCACTCCTTTGGCGATCGCCTCGCTGAGAGCCTGTCTGATTTCATCGTCAGTTGCCATGTCCTCAGCATGACATGATGACGACCCGTACCGGGGTATCGGCCATTTGTTCGCGGATTGCTGCGGTTGCCATTTAGTGGTTGTGATCGGGGTGATTGACAAAAACGGAAAGGCCCATCTTTCGGCTGAAAGGTCCAGGAGCAGGCTGATAAAGGGGAACTGTTTCTTTGCACTCATTGGCGTCGATCACGGTTGCGGGTCGCCTCCCGAGCCGGGATCCACGAGCCGTTCGGTAAGCCGGGCCAGGGCGGGCAGGGCGGCGCCGATGGCGTGACGATCCGCGGCGGATAGGCGAGCGAACGCCCGCCCCAAGCGCGCTTCATGGGCCTGTTCCCACTCAGCCAGCTGGGCCCGGCCGGCCGGAGTAAGGGTGACGACCGCGGCCCTCCGATCGGCCCGGTCGGTCTCACGCTGGACCAGCCCGCCCTCCATCATCTGCGCCACCAGTCCGCTGACCGTGCTATTGGCCAGGTGGAGGCGGTCAGCGAGCTCGCTGATGCGGGTAGGAGCCTGTTCGGCGAGGGTTTGCAGCAGCTCAACCTGAGCCATTGGCAAGGCTTCCCAGGGGATATCGGTACGGATGCTCGCCCGCAGCGCTCGCCGCAGTCGGGTGACGACCTCGGTCAGGGCGTGCGTCTCGACGCTTGGCGGTCGCCCGGCCGTGTCGACGTCGGTACGGCCGGATCGACCTGTCGGCATGCCAGCACTGTAGGTGTACCCGAATTGCAGCGGTTAAACAGGTTGCCGTTTAGATAGGTTGCCAAATAGTTCTGTCACCGATATATAATGTTTCGGTGTCCGTAGTAGAGCCGGGCTCAGGGAGCCACAGGGCGCACTGGCTGCTCCGGGAGCGACCCCGCCCGGAACGCATCCGGAACCGCCGGTGGGCCTGGAAGCTGGCTGTCGCCACGGTGTGCTTCGGAGCTTTCATGGGTCAGCTCGACGCCAGTGTGGTCAGTCTCACCTACCGACCCGTCGCCGCGGAGTTCCACACCAGTCTGGCCGGCGTCGAGTGGGTGTCGCTGGCGTACCTGTTGACGCTGATTGCCCTGCTGGTCCCGGTGGGCCGCCTTTCCGACGCCCATGGCCGGAAGCTCATGTACCTGTACGGATTCGTGGTGTTCACCGCCGCCTCGGCCGCCTGCGGGTTGGCCCCCAGTTTGGGGCTGCTGGTCGGCTGGCGCGTGCTGCAAGCCGCGGGCGCCTCGCTCCTGCAGGCCAACAGCGTGGCCCTGGTGACGACGAGCGCCCCCGGCACCCGCCGTCGCGATGCCCTGGGAGTCCAGGCCGCCGCCCAGGCTCTCGGTCTGGCGCTGGGCCCCAGCATCGGAGGCCTGCTGGTGGCCACCGTCGGTTGGCGGTGGGTCTACTTCATCAATGTGCCCGTGGGCTGCATTGCCCTCGTCGCCGGGCACTACCTGCTGCCGCGCACCCGGGAGCGCCATGCTCTGACCGACCTGGATTGGCCCAGCGTGGCGGTGCTGGCCCTGGCCAGTACCGGCTTGCTGCTCGGGATCTCGTCCGCCTCGGGGTTGTCCCTACCGATCCCGGTGATGCTGGGCTTGTTCAGCGTGGCTGCCCTGGCGGGTTGCGTCTTTGTGGCCCGCCAGCGCCGGGTCAGCCATCCTCTCGTCGAGCCGGGGCTTTTTGCCGACCGGGGCTTGCTCTGGGGTCTGGCCAGCGCCATGTGCGGGTATCTCGTCCTGTTCGGCCCGCTGGTCCTGATTCCCATCGTGTTCGCGACGAGGGGCGCCTCCGCCCTGACTGCCGGCCTGGTCCTTACGGCCTTGCCGGCCGGCTTCGCCCTGGCCGCGGTAGCCGCCCCGGCCGTGGGACCGGCCGCTCGCCGCGACGATCACCGGGCCATGCTCGGCGCGGTCATCTGTGGCGCGGCGCTGACGGTGGCACTCGTCGGGGGGTTCAGCCCGGGGTGGCTCGTCCCGCTGCTGGCCCTCATGGGCATCGGCCTGGGAGTGTTTACCCCGTCCAACAACACCGTCATCATGGGAGCGTTTCCGGCCCGGGCGGCCGCGACCGGCGGCGCCCTTCTCAACCTGACCCGGGGGCTGGGGACGGCGCTGGGTGTGGCCGTGGTCACGCTGGCGCTCCACCTCGGCGCGGCCCACGCCGGCGGGGCCGGGGACCGCCTCGCCATCCTGGTGCTCCTCGTGGCGGCCCTGGTGGCGGCCGCCGCCAGCCGGTTTGGCCCCCGGCCCGCCCGCCCCGCCTCAGGCCGGCTTACGGGCAGACCGGAGAGCTCGCCAACCGGACCATCAATTCCCCCGCCAAACGCAGGAGTCCCTGCTCGGACTCGGTGAGCTCGGCGGACATGGCGGCCGCCAGCCAGGCGTCCCGGCGGCGCATGTCGTCACGCCAGGCCCGGACGCCCGCCTCGGTAAGAGCCAGCAGGGTCGACCGACCGTCGGTGGGGTGGGGTTGCCGGTCGACCAGCCCGGCTCGCTCGAGGCTGGAGAGGGTACGGGTCAGGGACTGCGGCTGGATGTGCTCGAGGGCCGCCAGGTCGCCCGGGGTGCTGGGTCCTGATCGGCGCAGGTGGGCGAGGATGCTCAACGATTGTTGGGGAAGGGCTGCTTCGCCTCGCTCTCGCCGCATCCGGCGGGCCAGCTGATTGGCGCCCTGCCTCACGATCGTTGCGGTGGCCAGAAGGTCAGGATCCTCCACGGATCAGATCTTACGTGAAGGCGAACGATCATTTCAGCCTAAGTCCTTGCAATGCGGGATGATAGCCGCAGTACTAGTACGTTCTGGCGTATGAAATCGACGTGGTGGGACGTGTGGCGTTCGCCCGATGACCAACCGGCCTGGGCTCGCCCGACCCTGCTGTCGCTCACGGCGGTGGCGGGCATTCTCTACGCCTGGGGCGCAGCGGGGAACCTCGAGATCTATTACGCCGCCGCGGCCCGGACCATGTCGATGAGCTGGCACAACTTCTTCTTCGCCGCGTTTGACCCGGCCGGGACCATTTCCGTCGACAAGCTGCCCGGGGCCCTGTGGCTGCAAGCGCTCGCCATCCGGCTCCTCGGCGTCCACACCTGGGCCGTGGTGGCTCCGCAGGTCGTCGAGGGAATGCTGACGGTGCTGGTGCTGTACCGGGTCGTGCGGCGGGTGGCAGGCCCGCTCGCCGGCATTCTTGCCGCCGGGGTGCTGGCCCTGTCGCCTGCAACCGTGGCGCTCGACCGGGGGAATATCCCTGACACGCTGATGGTCCTGCTCCTCGTGCTGGCGGCCGACGCTACCGTCAGCGCCATCCGGTCCGGGCGGCTGGGGGGCCTGATCGGGGCCGCGATCTGGGTTGGCCTGGCGTTCCAGGCCAAGATGATCGAGGCCTGGCTCGTTCTCCCGGCCCTTGCCCTCGCCTACCTGGTGGCCGCTCCCGGTGGGTGGGCCCGCCGGCTCGGGCGCCTGGCGCTGACGGGCGTGGTCACGGCGATGATATCGCTCTGCTGGATGTCGATCGTGTCCCTGTGGCCGGCGTCGGGACGTCCGTACGTGGACGGGAGCCAGTCCAACTCGCTGTTCAGTCAGGTCTTTAGCTACAACGGCTTCGGTCGCATCGACGAGGCGACGCCCAACCAGCTGTTGACGAAGGCCATCGGCCTTCAGCTCGGTTCGGCACCGGCCTCATGGCACCGACTGCTGAGCGGAGCCTACGGCCGGGACGTTGCGTGGCTGATTCCGGCTGCGCTCATGGCGTTCGTGGCCGGCCTGGTTGGCAGCCGTCATGCGGAGGACGGGCGTTTGCTCCGGTCCGGATCGTTGTTGTGGGGAACCTGGCTGATCGTGCTCGTGGTTGTCTTCAGCAGCAGCTCCAGCATCAACTCCTACTACACGGCCGCGCTCTCGCCGGCCATCGCCGCGCTGGTCGGCATCGGCGGGGCCCTGGCCTGGGAGCAGCGCATCCGCCCCGCGACCCGGTACGGCCTCGCCGCAGCCGTGGCGGCCACGGCTGGATACGCGGCCTGGCTCGTCCCCGGACAGGGAGTCGGGCTCGTCGCTGGTCTCCGGGTGGGCGTGGTTGTCCTGGGCGTGGCAGGAGTGGTGGTCCTGCTGCTACGGCTGGCCGTGGTCCGGCCAGCCGGCTCCTTCGTCATCGCTGGGGTGGCGGTGCTGGCGGTCCCTGCCGTGGCATCGGTCGCGGTGGTGGCCGAGGGCTTTGGGCCCTTTGACACCCCTTTCGAAGCGTCCTCCTCGTCTGCGCTGGCCCGCCAGCTGGGGGCCGTCGCCGAGCAGACCCGGGCGCTGTTGCCGCCCCTGGAGGCGGCGGATACCAATCAGCCGGATCTGATGGCCACCCAGACTGCCGCGGTGGCTGCCCCTTTTATCTATGACACCGGCCAGGAGGTCCTCCCGATCGGCGGTTACACGGGGACTATCCCGGAACCAACGCTGGCGAAGATCCGCTCCCTGGCTGCGAACCAGGCGTTCCATATTGCTGTCCAGGCGCCCCGGGTCGCGGATCCCCGCTTGCAGTGGATCGCCACCCACTGTCGGTCGCTGGGAGCGGGCCCGGCCAAAGCGGCGGGAGGGCTGCAGTTCAATGTCTACTATTGCGGACGGTTCCCGTAGCCGCGAGGAATTCCTGGTCCAGTTCGAAATGGTCGGTAAACGAAGCTGGTTAACCAGGCCGCGACGATTGCGGTCTATGACTCTCGCCGGACCGGGGTGATATCCCGAAATCACCCTCGTTCCCCGGCCGTCCGGAGCGTTCGGCCGGCACCGCCTTTCATCGAGCTGACCAGGCGGCCCAGGTCAGGCCATGATGCCGAGCAGTAGGCTGCCGGGATGGGCACGCCGGGGGCCGCGCTCCTCGCCTACGCGGATGGTGTGGACAGCGCCCGGTCCGCGCCTGCTGTCATCGCGGCCGCCGCCGGGATCGGCGGTGGCGAGGTGCTGCTGGGGTGGACTCCGGAGGAACGCGCCTGGTTGTCAGACCCGGCGGTGCGGGGGCGCACATTCATGGCGGGGTACGCCGCGGCCGGCGCCGTCGGGGCCGGCCGCCTGGACTATCTTCCCGTCCGGCTGTCTGCTGTGCCTCGTCTGCTGGCTGCGCTCCGGCCTGACGTCGCCGTGGTGGCCGGTGTGCGTCGCGGCGCCGACCTCGTGTACCGCGGGACGGTCGGGATCGGTCCGGCCGCGACCCGCTCGGCCCGGGTCGTGGTGGTCGAGGTCGACGACCGGGGGCCGGATCTGGGCGCGCCCCCGATCGACGGCGCCATCGTGGCGACCGTGGCGCGCCCGTCCGGGCCGCCCCCGCTGGCTCGCGGCCCCGACGACATCGACCTGGCCGTCGGGCGCCACGTGGTGTCGATCCTGCCCGAGGAACCCACCCTGCAGTTCGGGCCGGGTGGCATAGGAGAGGGCGTGGTCGCGGCGCTGAATCGCCCGGTCGGGATCTGGTCTGGACTGGTGACCGAAGCGGTCGCCGGTCTTCACCACCGCGGGCTGCTGCGGGGGACCATCACGGCCGGGTATGTCTGGGGCGGCCCGGCCATCGCAGCTCTGGCCGGGGCCGGTCGGCTGCGGTTGCTCCCGGTCGAGGAGACCCACGACATCAGCCGGGTGGCCAGCATTGACCGCTTTGTCGGCTGCAACACGGCCCTGCAGGTTGGTCTCGACGGGTCGGTAAATGTCGAGCGGATCGGAAACCGCGTCGTCGCCGGCATCGGCGGTCACGCCGACTTTTGCGCGGCCGCAGCTCGATCTGGCGGCGGCCTCTCGGTCATCGCCCTCCGGTCCAGGACCCGGGACGGGAAGTCCACCATCGTCCCCAGGGTGGAGGTCGTTTCGACACCCCGGTGCGATGTCGAAATGGTCGTGACCGAACACGGCACCGCCGATCTGCGCGGTGTCGATGACCGCGAGCGGGCCCGACGCATCGCCCTGGTGGCCGCGCCCGAACATCGGGACTGGCTGGCCGGCTGGTCCACCGATGGGGAGCCCACTCCCCCCTGGGGGAGGACCTAGACAATGCGGATCGGGGCCCTGGTGCGGGGGATGACGATCGACGAGATCGTCGACAACGTGAACCGCAGCCGCCTGGCGGGCTACGACTCGGTATGGCTCACCGACGGGTCGGGAATGGAGCCGCTTACCACCCTGGCCGCGGTCGGCCGCGTGGTGCCGGACATCGAGCTCGGGACGGCGGTGGTGAGGACTCCGCCCCGACACCCGATGGCCCTGGCCCAGCAGGCGCTGACGGTCAACGCCCTGATCCGGGGCCGACTGGCCCTGGGCGTCGGGCTCTCGCACCAAGCGGCCATCGAGCAGGGATGGGGTCTTTCCCTGGCGCGGCCCATCGTCCACATGCGCGACTACCTGTCGATACTTGTCCCGCTGGTCGCGAGTGGGGCCGTGGCCTACGACGGGGACCTGCATTCCGCCCATGGCGAGCTGTTCGTGACCGATGGAGCGCCGTGCCCCGTGCTGGTCGGCGCCCTCGGCGCCCAGATGCTCGGTCTGGCGGGTCGACTGGCTGACGGCACCGTCACGTTCATGACGGGGCCGCGGACGTTGACCGGTTTTACCTGCCCCACCATTTTCGAAGCGGCCGAACGTGCGGGCCGGCCCCGGCCCCGGGTGGTCGCCATGGTGGCGGTCTGCGTCACCGATGATGTGGCCGGTGCCCGGCGCCGGGCCGAGCAGGTGTTCGGGGGGATGAGCTCCTTGCCGTCCTACGCCGCCATGTTGGAACGCGAGGGAGGTCCGGCCCTGGTCGCCGGGACCGAGGCCGAGGTGGAAGAACGTCTCGTTTCTCTGGAAGCTGCCGGAGTCTCGGATCTGGTCCCGATTCGAGTGGCGAGGCGGGAATCCGATGACGCCGCTCGCACTGCCGAGTTCATGAACCGGTTGCTGGCCACCACGTGAACGCGCCACGCCGCGGAGCGTTGCCAGGGCAGCGCGGTGGCGATGGCTTGAGCAAGTTCGGGCCCGACCTGGCTTCAGGCGGACCAGGCGATTGGACGGTTGTGGGATCAGGCGTTCGACAGGTCGTCCACGATCTCTCCGATGAAGACCGGCGGGTAGATCTCGACGCCAGCCCGGTCGAGCACATCGCGGAAATCCGTGCTCGGAATCAACTGTTTCGCCATTTCACTCGAATCGAGCTCCAGATCGACCATGACCTCGTTGGGATCGTCGATAGACCGGAACACCGACATGCTGGTCACCCCGGGGACGTGGCGGCGGCTCTCCCGGATGGCCTGAACCCAGCGCTCGTAGTCGGGCACGGGATAGATAATCGTGAGCCGGAAGCGGCTGCTCATGCGTGCATTTTCTGGCTCAAATAGTTGGCTTCGCCGACCTGATCCATAAGGCCAAGCTGGGCCTCGAACCAATCCAGCTGCCGCTCTTCCTCCACCAGCATGGTCCGCAACATGAGCGCCGTCCCCTGGTCGCCGGTGGCCTCGGCCTGGCTGATAGCAGCATGCAGTTGAGTGATGGCTTTCTCCTCCAGATCGACCGCCAGGCGCAGCTGTTCGGGCACCGTCTCGCCGGTCGCGAACGGTTCCACCCGCTGCAGGTTCGGTAACCCCCCCAGCAACAGGATGCGATCGGTCAGCGTCTCGGCGTCGCGCATCTCCTCGAAGGACAGATCTCGGTACTCCTGGGCCAGCAACTCCAGGCCCCAGTGGGTCGCCAGCTTGCTGTCGAGAAAGTACTGGTTGATGGCGCGGAGTTCGGTGGTCAGGACTCCATTGAGCAGCTTCACGACCTCCGGATTTGTCTCCATCGCCGTCCCTTCATTTCAGGTGGTGTTTGCGTCAGATGCTGCTCGATCAGCACGCGGATGTTAACCGCGCACTTACCGCAAGCCGTCCCGGCCCCGTTGGCCTGGCCGACCTCCCTCACCGTGCGGGCGCCGGCATCGACCGCGTCCACGATCGACCCGCTGGTCACCGCTTCGCAGAGGCAGACCCACACCGCGCCACCGTAGCGCCCGCTGCTACCCGGAGGGCAAGGCCGGTCGCCGCCCCTCCTCTATTGTGCAGCCATGCGCAGCGGCACCCGGCTTCTCTGGGCCAGTGCGGCAGGGGTGGTTAACACTGTTAATGCATACCGCCCCTTGACCGATCGCCCCCCGGCCAGCTTGCCGGTGATGGTCGGCAGCGTCCTCACCAGTGAGTTCCCGTTGCAAACGGTCGGGTGGCAACAACTGGCAACCGTCGGTCTGGCCCGGGGCGGAGCCCTCCGGAGCCGGTCAGGCCGGCTGGCGCTGGCGGCGTCGGTGGCTTCCTGGGTGGCACTGGTCAACCTGCATCGGGTGGCATCGCGGTCTGGATCGGTGCTGGAGGCTGCTCTCGTCGCCGAGCTGGGCCCGGACTACCGGGCGCGCATCACTGGACCGGAGTCGGTGGCCGTCGATGTGCCGATCACCCGGGCCCAGGTGGCCCTGCCGCGGCGCGGCTCCCGGCGGCGGTTTCTGCGCCTGGCCGATCAGTCCTACGGCGAGTTCGGGAAGGCCAATCGCCTGGATGTCTGGAGCCGGGCCGACCTCGGGCCCGCCGCCCGGGCGCCTGTGCTGCTGCAGATCCCCGGCGGAGCATGGGTCATGGGTCGCAAGACGGGCCAGGCCTATCCGCTCCTGTCGCACCTGGCGGAGCGCGGCTGGGTGTGCGTCGCCATGAATTACCGGCTCAGCCCGGGGTCGGAATGGCCCGCCCACATCGTCGACGTGAAGCGGGCCATCGTGTGGATCAAGGAACATATCGCCGACTACGGCGGCGATCCCGGCTTCATCGCCGTCACCGGCGGATCTGCGGGTGGCCATCTGAGTGCCCTCGCCGCCCTCACGCCGGGCTTGGTGCCGTTCCAGCCCGGGTTCGAGGAGGCGGACACCCGGGTGCAGGCCGCTGTCCCTCTGTACGGGGTGTACGACTTCGTGGACGCGGACGGTCTCGGAGTGGGCGATCTGCGCCGCCATCTGGAGCGCACGGTGCTGAAGACCCGCCTGGCTGACGACCGGGAGGGGTGGGAGCAGGCGTCCCCGCAATATCACATCGGTCCGCAGGCGCCGCCCTTCTTTGTCGTCCAGGGTGGCAATGACGTGTTCACCAGGGCGGCCCAGGCCCGTCGTTTCGCGGTCGATCTACGCAAGGAGTCCTCGCAGCCGGTGGTCTACGCCGAACTTCCCTACGCCCAGCATTCTTTCGATGTTGGCGGCTCGGTGCGCACCCTGCACACGGTCCGAGCGGTGGAGCGATTTCTCGATTACGTGTATTCCACCACTCGATGAAGCGGCCGCCCGGTCATCTTTTTCCCGTCGTCTTTTTCCAATTGCCTGCGCCGAGACGGCCGCGTCCCGGCCCCGCCGCCCGAGAGGCGCGGCGTCCAGCCCCGCTTCGCTGACGGCCGGTGCGGGGAAGGCGGGGACTCGCCACCTCGCCTTCGAATCGACCTATTCGCCTTCGAAGCGAAACGACACTCGCAGCTTGGTGCGGTAGGTGACGTCGTCGCCCTCGGCGATGTCCATGTCCTGGGCGATGACCTCGGCGACGCGCAGGTCGCGCAACGTCCGGCGGGCAGTCTTGACGGCGGACAGCGCCGCATCCTCCCAGGACTGACTGCTCGTACCGATGATCTCGATCAGTTTGTAGACAGCCATCAGCGCCTCTCCTTTGCGTCGGGAGCACCCCGTCGGCGTCGATGATCCCACCACCGGCCAGGCGGGCGCGAAGATGCAGGGCCGCCATGGGCACAACCGCGCTGGGCGCCACCGACGTTCCACTGCGACCTGCGACCCGGCGGGTCGGGGCCCATCGTCGTCAGCGGCCGCGCTGGGTGCGATGGCTGCTCGGCTTCGTCGTCGCAGTGGTTGCCCTCATGATCCTGGCTGCGGTCGGGCTGCTGGCCGTGATTCTCACCAGCCCCTCGGTCAGCGACGCGCCGCAGCGGGTCCAGACCATCCTGGCTGACCACGACGCGCCGAGCGACAACGGCGTCATCCCGGCCAAGCTGGCGGCCGCCCTGCTCGCCACCGAGGACAGCCGCTACTACGGGGACCCGGCCCTTGACCCTCAGGGGGTGGTCCGGGCCGCGGTCGGCGTGGTCACCCACAACGGGAACGACGGCGGGGCGACGATCGAGCAGCAACTGGCCAAGATGCTCTACGCCCCCGGTACCTCGCTCGGGGCGGAGTTGCGCCAGGTCGGGGTGGCGTTCCGGCTCGACCAGCACTTCAGCAAGAACCAGATTCTGGCCATGTACCTTGACGCCGCCTACTTCGGGGACGGGGCCTACGGCATCACCGCCGCTTCGGTCCATTACTTCGGGGTGACGCCCGGTCAGCTGTCGTGGGCCCAGGCCAGCCTCCTGGCCGGGCTGGTGCAAGCCCCGAGCAAGTACGACCCCCACGGCCACTTCAGCCTGGCTCGCAACCGCCAGGCCCATGTCCTTTCTCGTCTGGTTGACACCCACCGGCTGACCGCCGGGGAAGCGGCCGCGGCGTGGAATTCCCCCCTCAACCCGGCGGTGCCGTTCTCCGGGTAACGGGGTTCTCGTGGTCGCTAACCTCGCCCCCGATGCCAGCCCAGCCAGCCCAGCCAGCCCTGCCAGCCGAGCCAGCCCAGCCAGCCGAGCCAGCCCTGCCAGCCGAGCCAGCCCAGCCAGCCCACCCAACCGAGCCAGCCGAGCCAACCGGGCCCGTGGTCCGGGTCGAGCGAGTCCCGCCGGTCGCCACCGTGACGTTGTGGCGTCCCGACGTGCTCAACGCCATCACCCGCGACATGCTGGTCGAGCTGGACGGCGCCCTGGCGGAGCTCGCTGCCGACGACGCCATCCGGGTCGTGGTCCTGACGGGCGAAGGACGCGCTTTCAGCGCCGGGGTCGACCTGAAGGCCCTCGGGGGACGACCGCTGCCGCAGGGATCCGTCGGCGATCTGCTGGACGTCCCTGCCCGCTCGGTTATCGGCCGCCTCACCACCATGCCGCAGGTCGTCATCGCCCGGGTCAACGGCTTCTGCTTCACGGGGGCCCTGGAGCTGGTGCTCGCATGCGATCTGGTGGTCGTGGCCGACGAGGCCCGGCTGGCCGATACCCACGCCAAATGGGGGCTGCGGCCGACCTGGGGTATGAGTCAGCGCCTGGTCCGGCTGGTCGGCATCGGCCGGGCCCGGGAGCTGTCCTACACAGCCCGGACGTTCACCGGATCGGACGCCGCCGCGTGGGGTCTCGCCACCCGCTCGGTGCCGGCTGCCGACCTGGACGCGGCCGTGGCGGAGCTGGCCGGGGCCATCGCCGCGAACAGCGCCGGATCGGTTGTTGCCTACAAGGACCTGTACCGCCAGGCCCTCGATCGCGGGTTGATGGAGGGGCTGGCGTACGAAGCCGGCACCGAGTACCCCATTACCGATACCGAGGAGCGGGTGGCGTCCTTTCGTTAGCCCTGGACCGCGGCAGCACTTAGCGGGCCGCCCGCGAACTCGACGCCGGAAATGTTCGCGCCGTTTGAGCCTGCGACGTGCTCTTGGGTTGTCGAGTTTCCGGCGTCGAGTTTCTGGCCGGCCCACTAGCTGGTGTCGGCGGCTGGCAGAAACTCGTAGTCCGGGTTGATCATGACCAGCTGGCCGCGGCGATCGGTCACCGTGCCGTCGACCAGGATCCGGCTGCCCGGGATGAGGCCCGCGATCTGCCGGCGGCCGAGGAACGCCACCGTCAGGCGACCCTGATCGTCGGTGAGCTGGACCTGAAGGGTCGGCACGTCGCCCCACGGCTGAACTGTCAATGACCTGACCCGCCCCGCGACCCGGGCTCGCTGGCGGGCCTGCAGGGCCGGGATAGGTGTGGTCCCGTGGAGGTGTCCCATCATCTGCTCGTCGAGGTGTTGCTCGGCTCGATCCGTGTCATCGGATTCCGAAGTAGAACCTGCATTTGCTGTCTCACCTCGACGGCGATCCCGGAGCTCGCCTTCGACGTCAAACGGGACGATGGTGGCATTGACGTGCTCGAGACGGCTCACCGCGGCCGCGATGCGCTCACCGACCGAGTCGTGCAGGAGACGGCTCCAGGCCAGCGTGTAGGAGCGGCGGGGCAGGAGCACGCTGACCTCGGTCTGGCCGTCCGAGGCCGCCTCGTCGGCCATCTCCAGGGCGGCCCGCACCACCCGGCGGTCGGGGCACTCCACCAGCTCGAGCGCCAGGCGGGACATGCCCAGCCGCACCCAGCGGTCTTCGAGAGCCTGGGCCCGAGCCGTGTCGATGGCGAAGTGCACGGCCCGTATGTCGTCGACGTTGAGGGACTTGGCGTACTGGATGGCGCGCGCCGTAGCCAGGTCCAGCCGATCGACCATCACCAGGGCGACGTGGCGGGGCAACGGTCGGGCTTCGGCGGCGGCGGCGGCGGCCGTCTCGCCGAGCACCGAGGCTTCTTCACGGTAGCGCTGGTTGAGCCGAATGAGGGTGAAGATCAGGATCGGAAACAGGACCAGGACGGCCCACGCCCCCTCGAAGAACTTGGTGACGCCGAAGATGATGACGACGGCACCCGAGGTCACCGCCGCGCTTCCGTTGATGATGGCCCGCCTCCGCCAGCCCGGCTCCTTGAGCCGCAAATGATGCTTCAACATGCCGGCGCCGGCCATGGTGAAGCCGGTGAAGACGCCGATGGCATAGACCGCGACCAGGTCGCTGACCCGGGCCCGGGTGATGAGGAGCAACGCCACCGAGACGATGGTGAGGACGATGATCCCGTCGGAGAACACCAGCCGGTGGCCCCTCTTGGTCAGCTTGGCGGGGAGGAAGCGATCCTCGGCGACGAAGCTGGCCAGATACGGGAAGCCGTTGAAGCTGGTGTTGCCGCCCGTGTAGAGGATCGCCACCGTGGCGAACTGCACGAAAAGGAAGCCGATGTGGCCCGCGGCGCTGGTCCCGAACACCAGCTTGGCCTCCTGGGACAGGACCGTCGGCGAGCCGTTGACGAAGGGAATGGCGTGCGTCTTGTGCGCCAGCCACGACACCCCGAACACCAGGCACCCGAGGATGGTGCTCATCACCACCAGCACCCGGCGGGCGTTGCGACCCTCCGGGGGACGAAAGGCGCCTACCCCGTTGGAGATGGCTTCCAGCCCGGTCAGCGACGAGCCGCCGTTCGCGAACGCCTTCAGCATGATGAACACGGTGGCCCCCATGAGGAAGCCGTTGCCGGTGTGGGTGCCGAGCGGCAGGGCGCCGGGCGCATGGTCGTTGGCCTGGGGCAGTCCGCTGATCGCCTCCCGGGCCAGTCCGCTGATGATCACCACCCCGGTGCTGAAGATGAACAAATAGGCCGGGATGGCAAACAGCCGCCCCGCCTCCCGCAGACCGCGGAGGTTGAGAAACAGCATGACGAACACAACACCGACGGTGATCGGCACCTGGTAGGACACGAGCGACGGCACCGCCGAGGTCAGGGCGTTGGTCCCGGCCGCCGTCTGCACCGCCACGGTCACCGTGTAGTCGATGAGCAGGGCCACGGCGGCGATCTGCGCCACCCTGACGCCGAAGTTGTCGCGGGCCACCACGTAGGACCCGCCGGCCTTGGTGTACACCATGACCACTTCGCGGTAGGAGAGGGTTACCAGGATCAGCACGCCAAGGACGACGTAGGTGATCGGCAGGACCAGGCTGAAGGCGGCCAGGCCGACGTACGGCACCAGGATGGTGAGGATTTCCTCGGTGCCGTAGGCCGTGGAGGAAATGCAATCGGAGCTGAGGACCCCGAGGGCGATGGGGTTGGTCAGCCGCTCCTCGCTGAGCTGCTCAGTGACCAACGGGGGGCCGAGGACCCGCCGTTTGAACCGGTAGCCGAAGCTCTCCGGGATCTCCGGGCGGCTCTGCCGCCGCTGGGTGACTACGGCCACATCCTGTTGTCTAGCCGGTCCGGTGACCCCGGGCGAGCCCGGACCGTCTCCGCCGCAAACCGTAGGATCTGCGGATATGGGTGCACGCCGGGTGGTTGTCACGGGGGTCGGCGCGGTGAGTCCTCTCGGTCTGACGGTGGCGTCAACCTGGGAGGGCCTCGTCGCCGGCCGGTCCGGGGTGGGGCCGATCACGCTGTTCGATCCGGACGGCTACCCTGTGCGCATCGCAGCTGAGGTCAGCGGCTTTGAGGCCGAGGCGCTATTCGGCCGCCGCCGGGCCCGGCATTTGGACCGGGTCACCCAGCTGGCCCTGGTGGCGACGGCCGAGGCGGTCGAGTCCGCCAAGCTCGACGTGGGCGCCGACCCGGAACGGGTGGGGGTGATCTTTGGCACCGGGATTGGCGGCATCGGCTCCCTGGAGCAGGGCCTGGCGGTTCTCAATGAGCGAGGTCCCGACTGGGTGAGCCCCTACACCCTGCCCATGATGATCCCGAACATGGTCGCGGGCGAGATCGCCATGGAGTGGGGGATCCGGGGCCACAGCTCGTGCCCCGTGACCGCCTGTTCCGCCTCCGCAACCGCGATCGGCGAGGCCCTGGACGTGATCCGGGCCGGACGTGCCGATGCCGTGGTGTGCGGCGGCAGCGAAGCGCCCATCACCCGGGTGGCCATGGCCGGCTTCGCGGCCATGAAGGCCCTTTCTGCTCGCAACGACGAACCGGGCCGCGCCTCGAGGCCCTTCGATGCCGGACGGGATGGCTTCGTGATGGGGGAGGGGAGTGCAGCCCTGGTCCTGGAGGAACTCGACTCGGCCCGGCGCCGGGGCGCCCCGATCCTGGCTGAGCTGGCTGGCTACGGGGCCACCACCGACGCCCACCACATCACCCAACCCCATCCCGAAGGCAACGGCGCGGCCCGGGCCATGCGCGGCGCCTGCCAGGATGCCGGGACGCCGCCCGAGCGCATTGGGTACGTCAATGCCCACGGGACTTCGACGCCGCCGAACGACCGGGTCGAAACTCTCGCCCTGAAGCGGGTGTTTGGAGAAAGGGTTCCCCCGGTGTCGTCGACCAAATCCATGACGGGACACACGCTGGGTGCCTCCGGGGCCCTGGAAGCGGTGGCGTGCGTGCAGGCCCTCAACCACCAGCTCGTGCCGCCCACCATCAACCTGGAACAGCCCGATCCGGACTGTGACCTCGACTACGTGGCCAACCACGCCCGGCCGGCCGGGCTGGATGCCGTGATGAGCAACAGCTTCGGTTTCGGTGGGCACAACGTGAGCCTGATCTTTCGCCGGATCTGACGGAAGACCGGCGGGCGGACCCTTACCGCGGCCACGATCACGAACAGGAGGCTGGCCTGGCAGGCGATCTGCCCTCCCACCCTGGCTGTCCCGTGGCCCTTTCCGGCATTGCTCCCCAGCTGGTCGAGCTCGACCTCCAGCTCGAGCGTGTCACCCGGTCCGACCTGGCGCCTGAACCGGGCCCGGTCGATGCCGCCGAAAAGCGGCAGCTTGCCGGCATAGCGGGGGTCGCTGAGCACGGCGATCCCGCCCAGCTGGGCCAGCGCCTCCACCATCAACACGCCGGGGAGGGTCGGCCGGCCCGGGAAGTGGCCCGCGAAAAAGGCCTCCTGGCCGGTCAAACGCCAGATGCCCCGGGCCGATCGGGACGCCACCAGCTCGGTGACCTCATCGATGAACAGGAACGGCGGGCGGTGGGGCAGGACCGCGGGAGGTCGCGGGAGGGCAGCCGTCTCGGGGTTGGATTCGCCTGTCATCGTCAGTGCCCCATTCCCAGTCCGCCGTCGATCGGGATCACCGCGCCAGTGACGTAACCGGCGTCCTCCGATGCCAGCCAGGTCACCGCCCCGGCCACCTCCTCGGGCCGGGCCATCCGCCGCAGCGGGATCTGGTTGAGAATCTCGGCCTGGCGGGCCTCCGGCAAGGCCAGGGTCATGTCGGTGGCGACGAATCCCGGCGTCACCACGTTGACGGTGACGCCGCGCCCGGCGATCTCACGGGCCAGGGAACGGGCCAGGCCGATCAGCCCCGCCTTCGACGCCGCATAGTTGGTCTGGCCCGGCGACCCGGTCAGCGCCACCACCGAGGAGATCAGGATGATGCGGCCCCGTCGGGCCCGGATCATCTTTGAGGTGGCCCGCCTGACCACCCGGTAGGCGCCGGTGAGATTGGCGTCGATCACCCGCGTCCACGCCTCCTCTTTCATCGACAGCAACAGCTGATCCGCGTTCATCCCGGCGTTGGAGACCAGGACCTCGACCGGCCCGAGCTCCTCCTCGACGCGGGTGAAGGCGCCGTCCACGTCGGCTTCCGATGTCACGTCGCAGGGCACAGACAAGAATCCCTCCACGGGTTCGGACCGGTGCGTCACGGCTACCCGATCGCCGCGGGCCGCGAAGGCCCGGGCGATGGCGAGCCCGATGCCCCGGTTGCCGCCGGTGACCAGCACCACCCGGCCAGCCTCCGGACCGGGCTTGTCCTCAGCCGGTGCCGCCACCGCTCACACCCCCACGGCGTGGTAACCGCCATCCACGTGCACCATCTCCCCGGTGGTCGCCGGGAACCAGTCGGACAACAGGGCGACGCACGCCCGGGCGACCGGCACCGGATCGGTGACGTTCCAGCCCAGCGGCGCCCGGTCATCCCACACCTCCTCGAAGCGGGAGAATCCCGGAATGGACTTGGCGGCGAGGGTCCTGACAGGCCCCGCCGCGACCAGGTTGACGCGGATGCGGTCGGGGCCGAGGTCGCGGGCCAGGTACCGGGCCGTGGACTCGAGGGCGGCTTTGGCGACGCCCATCCAGTCGTATCCGGGCCAGGCCACGGTGGCATCGAAGTCCAGGCCCACGATGGAGCCTCCACCGGCAGCCTGCAGGAGGGGTCGGAGGCCGGCCGCCAGGACCTTGAGCGAGTAGGCGGAGACTTCCAGGGCGACGCGGACGTCCTCCCACCCGGCCTCGAGGAAGCCGCCGCCCAGGCAGGCCGGCGGGGCGAAGCCGATGGCATGCAGCACGCCGTCGACCGCACCCCAGCGCGACTGCAGCTCGCCGGCGACGGCGTTCACATCATCGGGGACGGTCACGTCCAGGTTGAGCACGTCGGGCGGTGAGGGGAGGTGACGGGCCACGCGCCGGGTGAGGGACAGGCCCCGGCCGAACCCGGTAAGCACCAGCTGGGCGCCTTCGCGCTGGGCCAGCTCGGCTACGGCATAGGCCAGCGAGTCGTCAGTGAGCACCCCGGTGACGACCAGGCGCTTGTCAGCGAGAAGTCCGGACATGTGGTCACCCTAGGGCCGGGGGGCTCAGACGGTAGTTTGAGTGGATGGATCGCGGCGAGGCGTTGAACACCTTCCAGGACTGCGTGGCGGAGGTGCTCGATATCGACCCCGGCGAAGTGCGTACCGAAGCGCGCTGGCGCGAGGACCTCGACGCCGACAGCCTGGCCGTGGTGGAGATCACCCTGGCGCTCAACGACGCCTTCCACATCAGAATCCCCGATGTCGAGCCCGAACAATTCTCCACCGTGGGCCAGGCCTTCGACCTGGTGGCGGAGCTGGTCGGGGTGGAGGGCCGGCCCCGTCCGGGCGTCACGACCCCGGGGTCGTAGCCCGGCGGCGCGCCCGGGCCGCCTCGACAGTTGCCTCCGCGGTGGCGCGGTCGGCCCACCCGCCCGGCTCTGTCGCCTTGCCGGGCTCGAGGTCCTTGTAGATACCGAAGAAGTGGGCGATCTCGCGCCGCTCGTATTCGGGCACGTCGGTCAGCTCGGTGACGTGATTGGAGCGCGGGTCGCTGGCGGGGACGCACAGGACCTTGGCGTCCACGCCCTCCTCGTCCCGCATCAGGAACACGCCCACGGGACGAGCGTGGATGTGACACCCGGGGAAGGTGGGCTCCTCCAGGAGCACCAGGGCGTCCAGCGGGTCGCCGTCCTCGGCCAGGGTCTCGGGAACGTAGCCGTAGTCCTCCGGGTACCGGGTGGCCGTGAACAACAGACGGTCGAGCCAGATGGTGCCGTGTTCGTCGGCTTCGTATTTGTTTCGGGTTCCCTTGGGAATCTCCACTACCACCTCGATCTCCATGGTGGGGTACTAGCACGCGGCCCGACGGTCCCGCCCGTTCTGTCGTCGTGAGCACACTTTCAACACTGAGAATTGCTTGAAGGCACCCAGAAGCTACGACAGCCTCACCACTGAGCGTGGAAAATTCCGTAACGGGTACTGATGCCAGACCGGTGCGCTCCCCTTACCGTCAGCACTCGTGAGCACTCGCACGCCGGTCTTCATCTATGCGGCAGACCCGCTCTCCGCGGCGGGTGCCAAAGCTCAACTCCTGGGCGAGCCGAACATCGAGCTGGTGGGCCCTGTCGATCTCGACCGGGCCCGCGTCGCCCTGGTGGTCGCCGAGGCCGCCGATGAGTCCGTGGCCAAGGTGGCCCGGGCCATTCAACGCGACGGCGTCCCCCAGGTCGTCCTGGTGGCGGCCCGGTTCGAGGAGGTTGGAGTGATCGCCGCCGTGGCTGCCGGGGTCACCGGTTTTCTGCGCCGGGCCGAAGCCACCTCCGCCCGGCTGGTCGAGGTGATCCGCCAGGCCGACCGCGACGGCTGCCAGCTGCCGGACGGGCTGCTGCGCCGGGCGGCCACGGTTCAGCTACACGCCCTGCCCGGAAGACCCGACGTCATGAGCGTGGAGCTCCGGCCGGAGGAGGCCCCGGCGGTGGCTGCCGTGGCGTCCCCCCGCCTGTCCGGGCGGGAGGCGGAGGTCCTGCGTCTGGTCGCCGATGGGCTGGACACCGCCGAGGTGGCGGTTGAGCTCGCCTACTCCGAGAGCACCATCAAAGGGGTGCTGGCCAAGCTGATGACCCGGCTCGAGGCCCGCAACCGCTGTCACGCCGTCGCCATCGTGCTGCGTCACGGCCTCATTTGAACCGCACCCGGACCCGGCCGGCGCGACACTCGTAACCGGGCTTGCCCGGCGCCGCAGCCGAGCCGACAGTCGGACAGTCGGGGATCGGCGGGGGACCGGCGCAGGGAGGCGCGGTGGAAGCGGTGCAAGACGATCATGACCCCGCCGGCCCGTCTGGGCCGGGCGGCGGGTCCGGGCCGGGCGGCGGGTCCGGGCCGGGCGGGGGGTCCGGGCCGGGCGGGGGGTCCGGGCCGTCCGGGTGCCCGGTGTGCGGGCAGGCCCTGCCCGCCCCGGGCCGGTGCCCCAACTACTGGTGCCACCGGGCGGACCGGGGCTTCTCGGTCGTGTTTGCGGTCGGGGTCCATGGGGCCGCCCTGCGGCGGGCCGTCCTGCGCTACAAGTACCGGAGCGAGATGTGGTGGGCCGACGTGTTCGCCCGGCTGTTGGCAGACCATCTCCGGACCCACGCCACCTGGTTCGAGGAGTTCGACGTGCTTATCCCGATGCCGGCCTACACCGGGCCGGGGGCAAGGAGGGCCTGGGACCCGGTAGGCGAGATCACTGCCCGGCTGAGCCGACTGGTCGAGCCCCTCTGGGAGACGGCACCTGGGGCTGTCGTCAAGCGGGCCGAGACTCCGGCCATGCAGGGTCGGCCCTGGACCAGCCGCCAGCGCGTCGCATCCGGGCCGCTTCGGCGCTCGCTGGTGGTGCCCGCCCCGGGGCGGGTGGCCGGCGCCCGGGTCCTGGTCGTCGACGATGTCCTCACCGAGGGCAGCACGCTCCGTGAGGTAGCCCACGTGCTCCGCCGGGCCGGGGCGCGCGAGGTCGCCGGGCTGGTGCTGGCCCGGCCGGCGTGGCGGGACAGCCCCTGACGACCGGCTCGGGGGCCCGCGCCGTGCCCGCGCCGTCGCCGCGGGGACGCCCGCCCTAAGGTTCTTCGGTGCCCGACGCCCTGGTGCGAGTCTCGGTGACCAATGTCCGGGTGGCCGTGGCGACCGGGCCGGGTGTGGAGGCCGGCATGGTGACGCTTCGGGAGGACGCCCCGCCGTTTCGCGACATGTCGATCGTGATCGGCCAACCCGAGGCGCGGGCGATCCTGGCCGCCTGGTCCGGAACGACGCCGGTTCGGCCGGCGACCTGGGACCTGTTCCTGTCGGCGGTGACGGTCCTGGAAGGGCGCATTGATCGGGTCGTGATCACGGCGGTAGAGGAGAAGCGACACTTCTACGCCAACCTCGAGCTCGAACGCGACGGTCAACGCCGGGTCCTCTCCGCCCGACCGTCCGACGGAATCGCGCTGGCCCTGCGGGCCCCCGGAGCCGAGATCTACGTCGACGAATCAGTGATTGCGGAGATGGGAATCAGCCCGGCGTCGGAGCACAGCAACTAACGGCAACCAGAGGCGGTGCCGAGGCAGCCCCGGCCCCGCCAATCCTGGGCGCACCTGGCGCCGTGGGCGTGCTGGTAGCGATTTTTCGATAGCCACGATGCCCAAGGCGCGGAATGCCCCCAAGGTGCGGGTGCGCCCACCTGGTCGGCGGGTGGCTACGGGGTGTTGAGGTGGCTCGCAGCCTTGGTCAGGCCTTGAACTCCAGCCGCCCGGCGTCGATGACCACCCCGCCCGGCGTGGCCGTCCGGAACATCGCCGAGTGGTCGCCCGTCAGCCACATGGAGACGGTCAGCTCCTCGCCCGGAAAGACCGGCTTGGAGAAACGGGCCGCCATCGACACCAAGCGATCCGGGTCCGACCCGCACAGGGTGTGCAGCAGGGCACGCCCGGTAAAGCCGAAGCTGCAGAGTCCGTGCAGGATGGGCCGGTCGAAGCCGGCCGTGGCTGCGAACTTCGGGTCGGAATGGAGCGGGTTCCGGTCGCCGGAGAGGCGGTAGAGCAGTGCTTGGTCGGTGCGGGTGGCGTAGGTGATGGAGTGGTCGGGTTCTCGGTCCGGGACCGGCGGCGGTCCCGAGGGACCCCGGTCGCCGCCCCAGCCGCCCTCACCCCGGATGAAGGCGGAGCTGGTGGTGGTCCACAGCGGCTGCCCGGAGGCGGCGTCGCTGGCCACGGTGCTCGTGGCCACCACCGCGGCCGATCCCTTGTCGTAGATGCCGGTGATGGTGGTCACCGATTCCACGGTGCCCGCCACCGGCAGGGCGCCGTGCAGCTCCACGGACTGCTCGCCATGCACCAGCATGGCGGGGTTGAAGGTGCCCATCTGGGCGTACGCCCCGCCCCCTCCGCCCACGACCACCGGGAAGGTCGGCAGTACCCGCTGGGTCACCTCGCGGCTGTTCTCGGTGGTGAACTCCAGCTCGAACCCGGTGGGATCCAGGGCGCCGGCGCCCACGCCCAGGGCGTAGAGCAGGCAGTCCTTCGAGTCCCAGGACGCCTGGTGGGGTTCGCCGGTGAAGCCGGCGGCATCAGGGTTGATCGGCATGCTGGGGACTGTAGGCGGGGTCCGGTCGCGGCTGCACCTCCGTCGGGGCGGGCTCCGGTGGCGCCTGGCGCATGTCGGTGGGGCTGCGTCAGGACCGGGGTCGAGCTGGCTCCCCGTCCCACCACCTCGACCCGTCGTGGCCTTTCCTGTTGCACCGCGCCCTCTACATGGGCCCATTTTGCAGCAGTAAAGGTGATCTGGCCCCCGTTAGCGCAGGTTTTGCAACAGGAAAGGCTCGCCCGGCCGGCCGCCTGCCTGCCTGCCCGCCACCCTCTGGCCCGGCCAGCCCGCTTCGCCACTTTTGGGACTTTTGCTCACTTTTGGTCAGATAGCCACGCCTGGCGTGGTTTTTGGTCCAAGAGTGGACAGATTTCCCAAAAGTGGGGGGCCAGGGCAGGCAGAGGCGGGCGCGACTAGGCCAGATCCACGTCCACGCGGGTGTCAGCCCCGTTGCCGGCAACGGTCCAGCTGATGTCAGCGATGACCCCCGCCTCTCGGAGGTCGTCGGCGGCGGACTGGAGCCAGGCCAGCTCCGCCTCGCGGCCGCCACCCGGACCGACGCCACCGGGGCCCGCAGTGAAAGCCCGGCCTCGGTCTTCGTCTTGCGCACGGCTCCGAGCACCGCACTGGCCGCGATCCAGGCCTCAACGGTTCCGGCCGGAGCACCGAGCTCCTCGACGGACGGCCAGGGGCCCGGTGGATCGAGCCGTCTTCGGGGTCGGTTCCACCACGACCAGACCTCCTCGGTGACGTAGGGCAGGAACGGGGCGAACAGACGGAGCAGCACCGACAGGACCTGGCGAGGGTCTGGCGGGCCGCCGGGCCCGGTCCTCCCCGAGCGGCCCGTAGGCCCGGCTCTTCACCAGCTCGACGTAGTCGTCGCAGAACGACCAGAAGAAGGCTTCGGTCCGTTCGAGGGCCCGGGCGTAGTCGTAGCCCTCGAAGGCGGCGGTGGCTTCGTCGATCAGGGCGGCCAGGGCGGCCAGCACTGAGGCGTCCAGCGGCTCGGGGCCGGGCTCGCCGGGGCGTCCGGGTGTCTCGCTCGGTGGGGCGTCCCGACGGCCGCCGCCGCCCGGCTGCCCCGGCCGGCCGCCCCGGCCCCGCCGGCCGCCGCCCGGCCCCTCCGCCGGTGCCCCCGGCGCCGGCCTCGAGCACGAACCGGGACACGTTGAGGATCTTGATGGCCAGCTTGCGCCCGATCCGCATCTGGCCCTCGTCGAAGGTGGTGTCGGTACCCGGCCGGGCGCTGGCCGCCCAGTAGCGCACCGCGTCGGCGCCGTACTGCTCGAGCAGGCGCCATGGGGGTCACCACGTTGCCCTTCGACTTGGACATCTTCTTGCGGTCCGGGTCCAGGATCCACCCGGAGATGGCCGCGTCGCTCCAGGGCAGCCGGTCGAACTCCAGGTGTGAACGGACGACGGTGGCGAACAGCCAGGTCCGGATGATGTCGTGGGCCTGCGGTCGCAGGTCCATGGGCCACACCCGGGCGAACAGGTCGGGGTCGTCCTCCCACTTGCCCGCGATCTGCGGGGTCAACGACGAGGTCGCCCAGGTGTCCATCACGTCCGGGTCGGCCAGCAAACCCTCCCGGCCGGCCCCGCTGGGCTCTCGGTGTAGCCGGCCGGGACGTCGGTGGTCGGGTCCACCGGCAGGTCCTCCTCATCCGGCAGCAGGGGATGCTCGTAGTCCGGGAGGCCCGCCTCGTCCAGGCGGTACCAGACCGGGAACGGGACCCCGAAGAAGCGCTGCCGGCTGATCAACCAGTCGGTGTTGAGCCCCTCCACCCAGCTGGCGTACCGGGCCTCCATGTAGGGCGGGTGCCACCGCAGCTGGCGGCCCCGCTCGAGAAGCTGCGGCCCGATGGGCCAGGGTCCGGAAGAACCACTGCCGGCTGGTCACGATCTCCAGCGGCCGGTCGCCCTTCTCGTAGAACTTGACCGCGTGCTGGATGGGCCGGGCCTCGCCCCGCAGCTCACCCGACTCCGCGCAGCAGCTCGACGATCCGGGTCTGGGCCTGGCGGACAGTGCGCCCGGCCAGCTCCGACTCGTAGATGGCCGCCGCCGCCGGGTCCAGCCCGGCGGGTGCGGCCGCCAGCAGCCGGCCGTCGCGACCCACCACGGCCCGCACGGGCAGGCCGAGCTCGCGCCACCACACCACGTCGGTCGTGTCGCCGAAGGTGCAGACCATCGCCGCCCCGGTCCCTTTGTCGGGCTGGGCCAGGGGTGGGCCAGCACCGGCACCTCGACGCCGAAGAGCGGCGTCCGCACCGTGGGCCGACGACCGAGGCGAAGCGGCCGTCGTCCGGGTGGACCACCACCGCCACGCAGGCCGGTAGCAGCTCCGGGCCGGGTGGTGTCGATCGAGAAGCTCGGAGCCGTCGGTGACCGTCGGAACACCAGGCGGTAGTAGGCGCCCGGGACGCTCCCGGTCCTCCAGCTCGGCCTGGGCGACCGCGGTCTGAAAGTCGACGTCCCACAGGGTCGGGGCCTCAGCCGAGTAGGCCTCGCCCCGGGCCAGCATCCGCAGGAAGCCCCGCTGCGACGCCCGCTGGGCGCTTCGCTCCGATGGTCGTGTAGTACTGCGTCCAGTCAACCGACAGCCCCAACCGCCGCCACACCGCCTCGAACGCCTTCTCGTCCTCGGCGACCAGCGCTCGCACAGCTCCACGAAGTTCGGGCGCGACACCGCGACCGCCTCTTGGCCCTTGGCCAGTCCGCCGGCGGCGGGCGGCGTGAAGCCGGCGCTGATACGGCAAGGACGGGTCGCAGCGCACACCGAAGTAGTTCTGCACCCGCCGCTCCGTGGCCAGCCCGTTGTCGTCCCAGCCCATCGGATAGAAGACCTGCGAGGCCCCGCATCCGCTTGTAGCGGGCCATGGTGTCGGTATGGGTAAACGAGAAGACGTGGCCCACGTGCAGCGACCCACTCACGGTCAACGGAGGGGTGTCGATCGAGTAGACCTGCTCCCTCGGGGCGCCCCGATCGAAGCGGAACGTGCCCGCGGCCTCCCAGCGGGAGCCCCACTTCTCCTCGAGACCCGCCAGGGTCGGTTTATCCGGAACGGCGCTGGACATGATCCCGCTACGGTACTGGCGTGCTACGCCTGCACGACACCGCGTTGGGCGTCATCGCCCCGCTCGAGCTGCGCCAGCCCGGTCAGGTGTCGATGTATGTGTGCGGTCCGACCGTCTACGACGAGCCCCACCTCGGTCACGGGCGATTCAACGTGGCGTGGGACGTGCTGCGCCGCTACCTGACCTGGTCCGGCCTCGACGTCCTCTTCGTGTCGAACGTGACCGATATCGATGACAAGATCATCGCCCGGGCCACCGTGGAGGGACGAGCGCCGGACAGGTCGTGGCCCACTACGAGCAGGTGTGGTGGGACACCATGGCTCGTCTCGGCGTAGCCCGGCCCAACTCGACCCCTCACGCCACCGCCTACGTGGGACACATGATCGGCCTGATCGACGGACCTCGTCGAGGGCGGCCACGCCTACGTCGGCGGCGATGGCGTGTACTTCGGCGCCGAGACGCGTCGCGGGCTACGGCCTGCTGGCCCGCCAGCCCATCGAAAGCCTTCGGGTCGGCGCCCGGGTCGAGGTGGGCGAGGAGGCCGGCAAGCGGGCCCCGATCGACTTCGCCCTCTGGAAGGCCGCCAAGCCCGGGGAGCCCAGCTGGAACTCGCCGTGGGGCCCGGGCCGCCCGGGCTGGCACACCGAGTGCGTGGTCATGGCCCTGGACCTGCTCGGCGAGGGGTTCGACCTCCACGGCGGGGGCCAGGACCTGGCCTTCCCGCACCACGAGAACGAGCGGGCCCAGGCCGTCGCGGCAGGCCGCACCTTCGCCCGCCGCTGGGCCCATTCGGGCATGGTCGTGGCCATGGGCGGGGAAAAGATGAGCAAGTCGCTGGGCAACACCCTCTCCTCTGCTCGACCTGCTCGATGCCCACGATCCCCGGGCCTTCCGGCTGCAGGTCGTGCAATCCCACTACCGCTCGCCGATGTCAGTCGGGGAGTCCACCGCTCGCCGGCGGCCGCCGGCGGCCGTCGAGCGGCTCGACGCCTTCGCCCGGGAGTTCGCGGCCGCCCGGGGCGCGCCGCCGATCCGGCCGCCCTGGACCGATTCCGGGCAGCGCATGGACGACGATCTCGACACGCCCGGCGCCGTGGCCGGCGCCTTCGATCTGCTCCGAGACGCCCGATCGGCCACGGCGAGCGAGCCCGCCGCCCGGCTGGCGGCCGCGGTGTTCACCATCTTCGAGGACGCCCTGGGCCTCGAGGGCCGCGACCCGGGTGGTGCCGTCGGAGGCGAAAGCCAAAGCCGCCGCGCGGGACGCGGCCCGAGCAGCCAGGGACTGGGCCGACCGCCGACCGCCTCCGGGCCGAGCTTCAAGCCGAAGGGTGGATCGTCGAGGACGGGCCCGACGGGACGACCCTTCGCGGTGAACGACTTCGAGCGGGACACCGCCATCCGCCGCGACAGCGACGGCGACGGCTGGACCGCCGACCTGCAGCCCCGCTGGAACGTCGGGAACAACCCCAACGGCGGCTACCTCCTGGCCATTGCCGTCCGGGCCATGCTCGAGGAGGCCGGCCAGCCGGACCCGGTCAGCGTCACGGCCCACTACCTCTCGCCGCCGTCGGACGGACCGGTCGCCATTCGAACCCAGGTCGTCAAGCCGGGCCGGACGTTTACCACCGTCATGGCCGAGGTGGTCCAGGGGCAGCGGGAGCGGGTGCGGGTCCTGGGGGCGTTCGGCGACCTGGCCGCCCACCACGGGCCGACCCGGGTCAGCGCCCGCCCGCCGGACATTCCGCCGCCGGACCAGTGCGTCAGCCTCGCCCATCTGACCCGGCAGGCCGGTCGGCCCATTCCCGAGATCATGAACCGCTTCGACCTCCGCCTGCCCCCGGACAGCCCATGGGGCGGGCCCGGCGACGGGGACCCGTTCGAGATCACCGGCTGGATCCGGTTCCGGGACGGGACCGAGCCGAGCGCCATCTCGGCGGTCGCCTTTGCCGATGCCTTCCCGCCCACGCTGCTCGGCGCCGTCGCGGCCGGCTGGGTGCCGACCGTCGAGCTCACGGTGCACGTCCGGGGCCGGCCCGCGCCGGGCTGGTTGCTCGGCACGTTCCGGACCCGCGTTCTTCTCGACGGGCTGTTGGAGGAGGATGGCGAGCTGTGGGACAGCCAGGGACGCCCGATCGCCCTGTCCCGCCAGCTGGCGATGGTGCTGACCCGTTGAAGCCGGGGCGGTGGCGTCGGCATCCCCGTGACCGCCCACCCCTCCCTCCGGGCTTCGGCACCATCTGGACTGCGGTCGCGGTCGATCTCATCGGGTTCGGCATCGTGCTGCCGATCCTGCCCCTGTACGCCAAGCGCTTCCACACCACGTCCTTCCAGGCCACCATGCTGGTGGCGGCTTTTTCGGCGGCCACCTTCGTCTGCTCGCCGTTGTGGGGGCGGGTGTCCGACCGCTTCGGGCGCAAGCCGGTCTTGCTGGTCTCGCTGGCCGGAACGGCGGCCGGGAGCCTGATCACGGGCCTGGCCGGAGGGCTGGCGGTGTTGCTGGTGGGCCGGATCATCGACGGTGCCTCCGGCGCCAGCGTGTCCGTCGCCCAGGCGGCCGCGGCCGATCTGGCCGGACCCGCCGACCGGCATCGACTGTTCGGGCTGCTCGGCGCGGCGTTCGGGGTGGGGTTCGTGGCCGGCCCGGCCCTGGGTTCTCTGGCCGCCCTCGGCGGGCCGCGGCTGCCCTTTTTCCTGGCCGCGGTCATCGCCACCGCGAACACCGTCGTCGCCGCTCGCCGGCTGCCGGAGACGCACCGGCCCGGCCCGCCGGTGCGGCGTCGTCCCGGTCCGATCGCGGCTCTGGCCGGGGGTGCCGGGCTGGCGCCGCTGCTGGTAGTGGGGTTCTGCGCGCTGGTGGCGTTCAGCGGGTTCGAGGCCACCTTTGCCCTCTTCGGCGAGCGGCATCTGGGCTTTGGCATTGCTTCGTCGGCCGCGGTCTTCACGGCCGTCGGGGCGGCCATCGTGGCGGTTCAGGGCGGGCGGTGCACCGGGTGGTGGCTCGCTGGGGCGAGCGACGGACGTTGCTGGCCGGCCTGATCAGCAACGCGGGCGGGCTGGCGCTGCTGGCTCCGGCCCATTCGTGGGCGCTGGCGGCGCCGGCACTGGTCGGGCTCACCGTAGGGCAGGGTCTGGTGCAGACGACGATGGTGACGTCGGTGGCCGGCCCGGGCCGGGCCGGGGCGGCGGGGCCAGGCGCTGGGAGCCCAGCAGTCGGCGGCCGGATCTGGCCCGGGTCGTCGGTCCGGTCCTCGGCGGGGTCTTGCTCGGGTCCATGGCCTCGGGATTACCCTACGTGGTCGGTGCCGCACTGAGCGTGGTGGCGATCGGGTTGCTGCTGGCCACCGGCGGCCCGGTCGGCGCCGCCGCTCACCCCGATGCGGCCTGAGCTTGTTACCATGCAGTAACTACATTCCTTCGCGGGGAGGGTGCCGGGAGATGACCGACTTTTCCAACGATCTCAACGAGGATCAGCGCCAGCTAAAGAAATGGGTCCACGACTTCGCCGAGAACGTGGTCCGACCCGCCGCCCATGAGTGGGATGAGCGGGAGGAGACGCCCTGGCCGATCATCGAGGAAGCGGCCCGCATCGGGCTGTACTCCCTGGACTTCGTCGCCTCCATGTTCGGCGATCCCACCGGGATCTCGGTACCCATGGTGATGGAAGAGATGGCCTGGGGCGATGCCGGCATCGGCCTGGCCATCTTCGGGACCACGCTGGGGGTGGTTGGCATCTTCGGCAACGGGACGCCGGAGCAGGTGGCCGAGTGGGTGCCCCAGTGCTTCGGGACTCCCGAGAAGGTGGCTCTGGCGGCCTTCTGCGTCACCGAGGCGGATGCCGGCTCGGACGTCAGCTCGATGCGCACCCGGGCCGTCTACGACGAGGCCACCGACGAATGGGTGCTCAACGGGGTCAAGACCTGGATCACCAACGGGGGTATCGCCGATATTCACGTGGTGGTGGCCTCGGTGGACCCGGCCCTGAAGGCTCGCGGCCAGGCCAGCTTCATCGTGCCGCCGGGTACCAGGGGGCTGGCCATGGGCCAGAAGTTCAAGAAGATGGGCATCCGGGCCTCGCACACGGCTGAGGTGGTGCTCGATGACGTCCGCGTGCCCGGCCGGCTCCTGCTGGGCGGAAAAGACCGCCTCGACGAGCGGCTGGCCCGGGCTCGCGAGGGGAAGACGGGTGAGCGCTCCCAGGCGGCGCTGTCAACCTTCGAGACCACCAGGCCCGCGGTCGCCGCTCAGGCGGTCGGCGTGGCCCGGGCTGCGTACGAGTACGCCCTGGCCTACGCCAAGGAGCGGAAGCAGTTCGGCCGGGCCATCATCGAGAACCAGGCCATCGCGTTCAAGCTGGCGGAGATGCGCATGTATACCGACGCGGCCCGGCTGCTGGTCTGGAACGCGGCCTGGAGGGGCAAGAGCGGGGCGGGCTTCGATGCCGCCCAGGGTTCCCAGTCGAAGCTGTTTGCCGGCGAGATGGCGGTGCGCGTGACCGACGATGCCATCCAGATCCTCGGAGGCGCCGGCTACGTCCGGGACCATCCGGTGGAGCGCTGGCATCGCGACGCCAAGATTTTCACCATCTTCGAAGGGACCAGCGAGATCCAGCACCTGGTGATCGCCCGGGCCATCTCCGGCCTGCATCTCCAGTAGACGGGACCGCCGAGCCTCAGCTCAGCCGGGTGGCCGGAACCGATTCCAGACGGCCGGTAGCTCGCAGCTCGCGCACCGCTGGCACCGGGTCGGCGTCGGCGAACAGGCCCGGGTCGCCGTAATCCGCGTCGCGTCCGGTGGCATCGGTGACCCACCAGGAGGCCTCCAGCGCGATGCCGCTCGGGTCCGTGAAGTAAATCGAACGGATGAAGCCGTGGTCCACCACATCGGTCACTTCCGACCCGGCCGCCTTGAGACGAGCGCGCAGGTTGAGCAAGGCCTGCTCGTCGGCCAGGTTGAACGACACGTGGTCGAACTGCACCGCCCTCGGATCCGGCACGCCCGCCGGTTTGGCGAACGGCGTTATCTGCAGGGTGCGGTACTCGAAAAAGGCCACCGTGTTCTCCGGGCCCAGCTCGAAGAAGTAGTGACGGAAGAATTCGTTGCCCAGGCAGGCGACCAGGCGGGCGCCGAGAACTCCGTGGTAGAAGCGCACCGTGGCGTCCATGTCGGGGGTGATGAGGGCCAGGTGGTTGACCCCCCGCCAGCGGGGCAACTCGCCGTCAGGGACCGGATGTTCTTCTGCCATGATCCCACGCTACGACGGGACGAACCCCTAGGGGAGGGTCTCCCAGTGGTCGTGTTCGGCCGGCGGATCCATGCCCTCCCGCCGCATGCCGTCCTCGATGCGGCGGATCACGGTCTCGAGCACGCTGACCCGGGCGTAGCGCTTGTCCTCGGCGGCGATCACGTCCCACGGGCCGAGCTCCTGGTCGGTCAGGGCCAGCATGTCCCGCAAGGCGGCTTCGTAGGCGTGGCGCTTCTCCCGGTTGCGCCAGTCCTCGGGGCCGAGCTTCCATCGTCGCAGCGGGTCCGCCTGGCGCCGTTCGAAACGGCGCAGCTGCTCGTCGTGGGAGATGTGCAGCCACAGCTTGACCAGCACCATGCCCTCCAGGGCCAGCGATCGCTCGAAGCCGGCGATCTCGTCGTACGCCCGTCCCCACTGTTCCTCGGTGGCAAACCCCTCGACCCGCTCCACCAGCACCCGGCCGTACCAGGAGCGGTCCAGGATGGCCATGCCGCCCCAGCCGGGGAGGCTCGGGAAGAAGCGCCACCAGAAATGGTGCCGCTTTTCGTCCGGGGTGGGGGCGGCGAACTGACGCCACCCGGACGTGGCGGGGGTCGAGGGGGGCGACGAGCCGCTTGATGGCGCCACCCTTTCCCGACGCGTCCCAGCCCTCGAAGATCACGCACACCGGCGGGCCCAGCCGCCCTTCCGAGAGCTGGCCCCCGTTGACGAGGCGCAGCTGCAGCAGCCGGCGCTGCCCGGCGGCCAGCCGTTTCGCCTCCTCGGCCCGGGACAGCCGCAAGCTCAGGTCGACGTCTTCGAGGGTGCTCACCCGGCCATTCTCCCATTGAAGCGTCCCGGCGTCCGCCCCGTAGGCTGGCGCCGGCCGCCCGGATCAGGGCCGCCATCATCAAGGAGGTTCGATGACCATCGCAGTCGGCGACAAGATCCCCGACGTCAAGGTGCAGGTTCCGGGACCCGACGGCCCGGTCGCCGGCCCAGACCGGCGAGCTGCTCGGACACGGCAAGGTGGTGCTCTTCGGACTGCCGGGTGCCTTCACCCCGACGTGCAGCGACTATCACCTGCCCGGTTTCGTCCTGCGGGCCGAGGACCTGGAGGCCAAGGGCGTGGATCGGATCGCCTGCGTCGCCGTCAACGACGCCTTCGTCATGAAGGCGTGGGGCGAGGCCAATGAGGTGGGAGAAAAGGTGACCCTGGTGGCCGACGGGTCCGCGGTGTTCACCAAAGCGCTCGGGCTGGACGTCGATCTCACCGGAGGCGGCCTGGGTGTCCGATCGAAGCGGTACGCGGCCATCCTGCAAGACGGGGTGGTGACCGACCTGGCCGTCGAGGACGACCCTGGGGCTGGACGTGAGCAGCGCGGACGAGGTGCTGGCGAAGCTCTGAGCGCGTCCTCAGTCCCGGGCGTCAGCAGGTAGGTCGACGACGCCTTGGCGACCAGTCGGCCGGCCGCGTCGGTGATCTCGGCTTCGACGAAGGTCACCCGCTGGCCGCCGCCGATCACCCGGGCCGTGCACGTCAGCGGGGCGCCGACGGGCGCGCCCGCGCAGAAGCTGATCTTGAGATCGGTGTTGGCCGCGTAGGCCCGCCGCCCCTGCAGGTTGGTGATGGCGGCGGTGGCCATGGCCGAGTCGGCGAAGGCGGCCAGGAAGCCGCCCTGGACCACACCGACCGGGTTGGCCAGGTGCTCCTCGGCGGCCATCTCCCACACCGTCACGCCCGGCTGCGACTTGTCGATGCAGGTCATGCCCGAGCGTCAGGTCGCAGCTGGGCGGCACGCGCGGTTTCGGACGGCTCACGGGCGGGCTCCTCCCGGCAGGCCGCGCAGGCCCGGCCCAGACCAGATCGGCCAAACGGACGGCCAGCACCTCGGCCTCGGCCGGATCGAGACGGTCGTCGCCGCGGTCGCCGCTTTCGTCGCCTCGTCGTGACGGCTGACCCACAGGCGCGCCGTGACCTCGCCCAGGCCGACGATGGCGTAGCCGAGCAGATCCCGGTGGCTGTCCTCGATGTCGGCGTCGATGAAGGCGGCGATGGTGGCGGCCACGCTGGCCTCCACCGTCCGCGACGACGTCGGCGAACTCGTCGGTCTGGCGGGCCCCGCTGCCGAACAGCACCTGGAAGGCGCTGGTCCGCTCCCACGACGAACCGGAAGTAGGCCCGAAAGCCGGCCAGGACCCGCTGGTAGGGGTCCGCCTCGGCCGCGGCCCGGGTGGCGACGGCCTCGCAGCAGCTCCTCCCCGACCGTCTCCAGCAGCTCCAGGTACAGCGTCCGCTTGGACCCGAAATGCTGGTACAGCACCGGCTTGGTGACCCCGGCCGCGTCGGCGATCTCCTCCATCGAGGTGCCGTGGAAGCCGCTCGCCGCGAAGCGGTCGAGGGCCACCTCCAGCAGCTGGCTGCGCCGGCGGGCGGCCGGCAGCCGCTTGCGCAACTCCGGCGCCGGGCTGGGCGGGACGCTCACGCCGTCCGCTCGGGGCGACTCATCGGCCTCGTTCCACGGCCGGACCAGCCTACCCGGGGCGATGGCTCCCCGCCGGGTCCGCGCCCGGCCGCGGCCCGACCTCCCAGCCCGCAGCCCGGATCAGATCCGCCAGCCGGCCGGGCAGCCGGCTCAGGTCCAGGTGCTGTCGCACCACCGCCAGATTGTGGGCGAGCAAGGCCGGGTCGGGGTCGTCCAGCCAGCGGGCCAGGGCGCCGGGGTCGGCGGTGTCGAACCACTGGAAGCCCAGGGCGCGCAGTTCGGCGGCGACCGGGATAGGGCCCGACCGCCACCGGGCGGCGGAAGACGGCGGCCTCGACCGGCGGGTTGCCGAACCCCTCCCAGCGGGAGGGGAAGACGACCGCGTCGCAGGCCGCGTAGGCGTGCTCGACGCCGGCCGGTCCGCGCATGGGCGCACCGGTCCGCGGTGGACCGGGACCCGGGCTGCGGCCAGGACCCGGTCCAGCTCGTCGTCGTAGTGCTCCTCGGCCGGGCCGAGCAACCAGTAAGTCGGCGTCCGAGGGCCTCGGCCACGGCCAGCCCGGCGGGCACGTCCTTGCGGGGGATGGCCCGGGTCGGCTGCAGCACCAGCCGCCGGCCCGTCTTCGATCCCGAGGCTGGCCCGGGTGGCGGCCCGGTCGCCCGGCGCGCACCCGGGTGTCGAAGGCGTTGCGGACCACGGTGGCCGGGATGCCCCGGGCGGCCAGCTCGTGCTGCGACCGCTCGTTGATCGTCACGTGCACCCAGGCCGGATCGTCGGGCGGCGGCGGGGCGGCCGCGAACCGATCCCGCTGCCAGGGCAGGTCGTGGTGGCGCAGGATGGCCGGACGGCCGGCCAGGGCCGCGGCCACCGCGGCCGACGCGGCGGGGTTGAGGGGAAGCGAGCACAGGTTCTCGACCACGACCAGCTCGGCGTCGTCCAGGGCATCGTGCAGGGCCGCTCCCGGTCAAGCGGCGGTGCCGGGTGGCCCGGTCAGCCACGTCCCGGCGTCGAGGCCGGGCACGAGTACGTCGACCGGACCCGACCCGGCCACGGTGCGCACTTCGAAACCCAGCGTCCGCAGCGCCCACTGCCATTTTTCGGCCTCGATCGAGACCCCGTCGGCGCCGCCCAGCCGGTAGGAGAGGCTCACGGCCACCGGGCGGCGGCAGTCAGCGCCGGGGTCAGGGCCGGGGCGGACCCAGATGGCGAAGGGTGCGCATCAGCTCCGACCCCGGCTCAGCGTTCGACCCGCGCCAGGGCGGGCAGCCGGCGGCGACGCGGGCGCATCAGCTCCGACACCGCCGTCGCCACGCCCAGGGCCAGCACGATGTCTCCGGCCGAGACCATCTCGCCGAGAGGCGGCACCGGACCACGTCCGCCAGCCCGACCAGGTGGTCCCCGGGCCGGACCGGTGGTGGCGCGGGCCGGAGGCAGCACCAGCCGGCAGGCCCCGGACGGGCATGCCGCCGTCCAGCGGCGATCACGGTCAGGTTGGCCAGCAGCCCGATCGCCACCAGGACCATCCCTGCCACGGCCATGTTGCGGAGCGCGAAGCCGACGAGCAGGAGCCGTAGCCGGCGATCAACAGGCCGGTACCGGCGGCTCCCGCCATCCCACCGGGAGCCCACGAACTCGCACCCCGCCCCGGCGAGGAGCAGCCCGACCGACCGCAGCCGGGCCCCGGCCACGATAGCGGACCCGCCCACCCCGCATCCAGCCGGCCACCACGCCGGCCACCAGGGCCAGAACCACCAGCGACATCGCCCGTCGACGCTACAGGCCGAGCGGCTGAACCGTGGACAAGCTGGATGCCGGCGCCCGATCGCCTGCCGGCCGGCTGCCGGATCGCCGGATGCCATGATTGGCGGCGGCTCATGGATGGCAACCACCTCATCCTCCATTCGCCGGCTCGGGTTCGTCGTGGCGTTCGGGGCGGGGATCATCTCGTTCCTTTCGCCGTGCGTGCTGCCCCTCGTGCCGGCCTACCTGTCGATGATGTCGGGGGTGAGCAGCGCCGAGCTGGCCACGGCGGCCCGCCCGGACCAGCGCCGCCTGCTGCGCGCCACCCTGCTGTTCGTGGCCGGCTTCACGGTGGTGTTCGCAGCCCTGGAGGCCACCGCGTCCGGGCTGGGCCAGACGCTGCGATCCCACGAGCAGTCGCTCAACCAGATCGCCGGCGCCGTCATCATCGCCGGCGGTTTGATCTTCGCCGGGCTGCTCCGGCCGGCCTGGCTCATGCGGGAACGGCGCTGGCACGTGGCCCCCTCGCAGCTCGGGGAGTGGGCCGCACCGGTCATGGGCATGGCGTTCGCCTTCGGGTGGACGCCGTGCATCGGACCGGTGCTGGCCGCCGTGCTGAGCCTGGCCAGCGACACCCACACCCTGGGTCGGGGTGAGGCCATGCTGGTCGCCTACTCGCTCGGGCTGGGGGTGCCGTTCGTGGTGGCCGGGCGTGGCCTTCGGTCGCCTCACCGGGGTGCTGGCCTTCGCCCGCGCTCACCTGCGGGCCATCAACCTCGTCTCCGGGCTGCTGCTCGCCGCCCTCGGCGTCCTGCTGCTCACCGACAACCTGCACGTGCTGTCCACCTGGTTCTCCGACCTGCTCAGCGCCCTCGGGCTCTGGGCCGGCTGTCGACCAGCTAACGCCGGGGCGTCCGGTGGCCCCGGATGGCAATAGACGGCCTGCTCTCGCTACCGTTGCGGTGGCCGTCATGGACCCCGTGATCCGCTTCCGTTCCGCTGTGGCCCTGGTTGGCCGCTTCCCCGTGCTGGCGGGCGTCGACCTGGACGTCGCCCAGGGCGAGATCGTCCTGCTGCAAGGGGCCAACGGGGCCGGCAAGACCAGCCTGCTGCGGGCCTGCGCCGGGTTGCTGCGGGTCGCGAGCGGCGAGGCCACGGTCCTCGGCGCCGACCTGGTCGCCGACCCCAGGGCGGTCCGCCGGCGGGTCGGCCTGCTCGGCCACGCCACCGCCCTCTACGACGACCTGAGCGCAGCCGAGAACGTCCGCTTCGCGGTGCGGGCCGCGGGCGGTCCGCGTCGCCGCGGTCGGCCCCGCCCTGGACCGGCTGGGCCTCGCGGGCCGGCTGGCGACCACGCCGGTGGGGGCGCTTGTCCGCCGGCCAGCGGCGGCGGGTGGCGCTGGCCGCGCTGGTGGCGCGCGACCCCGAGCTGTGGCTGCTCGACGAACCCCACGCCGGCCTTGACGCCGAGCACCGGGACCTCCTCGACGAGCTGGTCCGCGACGCTGTCCGGCGAGGCGCGACCGTGGTGCTGGCCTCCCATGAGCACGATCGGGCCACGGCCCTGGCCGGGCGGATCGTGACCGTCGCCGGCGGCATGGTCACGCGCGACATCCCGTCCCCTTTCTCCGGTTTCTCCAGACGCTCCCGCGATCGCGATCCATGTGGCGTGACGCCGCTCTGGTCGGCGGCAAGGACCTCCGGGTCGAGCTCCGCAGCCGGGTCACGACCATGCAGGTGGCCCCGTACGCGGTGCTGGTCCTGCTGCTGTTCGGGTTCGCCTTCGACCAGAACCACACCCTGCTCACCCAGGCCGCGCCCGGGCTGTTCTGGGTGGCGGTGCTGCTGTGCGCCCTGCTGGCCGTGCAGCGCAGCTTCGCGGTCGAGGCCGCCGACGGGGCCCGCGACGGCCTGCGCCTTTCGGGCCTCGACCCGGCCGGGATCTTCCTCGGCAAGGCGGCCGCCATCGCCGTGCAGCTGGCCGCCCTGGAGGTCCTGCTCGGCGATCGGGGTGGTCGTGCTCTTCGGCGCCGACCTCCGGGATCCCGGCCTGCTCGTGGCCAGGCGCGGTGGCCGCCACCCTGGGGCTGGCCGCGGCCGGCACCGTCTACGGGATGATGGCCGCCGGGCTGCGGGTCCGCGAGACGCTGCTCCCGCTGCTGGTGCTCCCCGTGGTGGCCCCCGTCCTGCTGGCGCCACCCAGGCCTGGATGGCCGCCCTCGGCCTGTCGACCACGGACGGCTGGAAGTGGCTGGTCCTGCTGGTGAGCTTCGCGGCCATCTACGTGACCCTCGGGGTGCTGCTTTTCCACCCTGGTGGAGGACGCATGACGGCGCGGCAGGCGTCGGGCGACGCGGCACCGGCGATCGGACCACCCGCATCCTCGGGGTCGGCGGCCCTGGTGGCCGTGGCGGCCAACGCCTGGATCGGCCTGGTGGTCTCCCCTCCGGACGTGGTCCAGGGCGACCTGGTCCGGCTCATCTACGTCCACCCCGCCGCCGCCACCACCTGCTACGTCGGCTTCGGGCTGTGCGCGCTGGCCAGCCTGGCCTACCTGTGGCCCCGGACCCGCAGCCGGCGCTGGGACCGCTGGCCGGCGCCTCGGCCGAGGTCGGCGTGGTGTTCTGCGCCATCACCCTGATCACCGGCTCCATCTGGGGCCGCGGCTCTGGGGGGTGTGGTGGACCTGGGACGCCCGCCTGACGCTCACCGCCCTGCTGCTGGCCGTGTTCGTCGGCTACCTGGCCCTGCGGCGCACCGGCGGCGATCCCGACGCCCGGGCCCGCCGGTCGCGCGGTCGCCGGCGTGCTCTGCGCCCTGGTCGTTCCCGTCGACCACGAGGCCACCACCTGGTGGCAGACCCTCCACCAGGGCAACACCCTGCTGCGCGCCAACCCGCTGATCCACGGGTGGCAGCTGGTCGGGATGCTGGTGTCGTTCGTGGCCTTCGGGTTGCTCTTCGCCTGGCTGCTGGTGCACCGCTACCGGGTCGAGGTGCTCGAGGACCGCTTCGAGGACGAGGGCTTGGCGGTGGCGCTCGCCGAGCGACGGGCCGAGGGGTCGGACTCCGGCTGTCCCGCTCCGCTCCGTCGGCGGCTCCGACCCGGGAACCGGCGGGCCAGCCATGAACGGCTACGTCGCCGGCGGCTGGGGGGCCACCGCCCTGATCGTGGCGCTCTACGCCTGGCGGACCCTGCGCCGGGGCCGGGTGCTCGCCCGCAGCCTCCCGGAGCGGGAGAAGACGTGGCGCTGACCGGCGACGCCCCGATATCGACCGGCGCCACCCCGGCTGGGGCTGGTCGGATGGGGCTGGTCCGGACGGGGCTGGTCCAGGTGGGGCTCCTCCGGGTGGCGTGCCACCGGCTCTCCGCCGGCGCCGGGCCCTGCTCGGCAGCCGCCGGCGCCAGGTCGTCGCCGGCCTGGTGATCGCCGGGGCGATCTCGCTTCCTGTTGCTGGAGGGACTCAACAACGCCACCGTGTACTTCAAGACCGCCGACCAGGCGGTGGCCGACAAGGCCGCGCTCGGCACCCGGCAGTTCCGTATCGAGGGCACCGTCGAGCCGGGCGTCCACCAGGTGCGGCACCACGACCGACTTCTCGATCTATCGCCAACGGCGTGCACGTGGCCGTGGTCGACACCGGCGACCCGCCCCAGCTGTTCAAGCCGGGCATCCCGGTGGTGCTCGAGGGTCACTGGGACGGCGCCGTCTACGCCAGCGACCAGATCATGGTCAAGCACACGCGCCAGCTACGTCGAGGCCCACCCGGACCGGCTCAAGTCGCAGCTGCCGAGCCCGACCACCCTGCCGTGAACGCCGCCATCGGCGAGAGCGCCGTCCTCCTGGCCTTCGGCGGCGCCGTCGATCGGCTGCGTCACGCTGGTCATCGGGCTGGTCCAGGGCCGGGACAACCTGCTGCGGGCCGGGCGGACCTACACCTGGGTGATCCTGCTGGGGGCGATCGTCGCCACCCTGGCCCTGCAGCACGCCCTGATCACCCGGGACTTCACCCTGCAGTACGTCGCCAACAACGACAGCCGGGCAACCCCGCTGCTGTTCCGCATCACCGCCATGTGGTCCAACCTGGCCGGTTCGATCCTGCTGTGGGGTCTGGTGCTCGCCGGCTATCTGGCCGCGGTGGCCGTGCACTTCCGGTCCCGGATCACCGATCCCGTTGGTGGCGTGGGCCACGGCGGTCATGTACGTGGTGGCGGCCTTCTTCTTCGGCCTGATGGCGACGGTGTCCAACCCTTTCTCCACGGTGCACGGCGCCACGCCGACCGACGGCCCGGGACCCGATCCGCTCCTGCAAAACCACATCCTGGTGGCCTTCCACCCGCCGCTGCTCTACCTCGGCCTGGTCGGCTTCACCGTCCCGTTCGCGTTTGCCTGTGCCAGCCTCATCACCGGCCGGGTGGGCGAGGGGTGGCTGATCGAGACCCGGCGGTGGACCCTGTTCTCCTGGGGGTTCCTCACCGTCGGGGTGATCCTGGGCGCCTGGTGGAGCTACCAGGTCCTCGGCTGGGGCGGCTACTGGGCGTGGGACCCGGTCGAGAACGCCGCCTTCCTGCCCTGGATCACCGCCACCGCCTACCTGCATTCGGTGATGGTGCAGGAGCGGCGCGGCATGTTGCGGGTCTGGAACCTGTCGCTGGTGATCGCCACCTTCAGCCTGACCATCCTGGCCACCTTCCTGACCCGATCGGGCGTCCTGGAATCGGTCCATTCCTTCAACAACACCGGCATCGGGCCGGCGCTGCTCGCCTTCTTCGGGGTGGTGGCCGCGTCGGGCGTCGGGCTGCTGGCGTGGCGCGGCGACCGGCTGCGCTCGCCCGGTGCCATCGACTCGCCCGTGTCGCGGGAAGGCGCGTTCCTCGCCAACAACCTGCTGTTCGGGGCCTTCGCCCTGGTGGTGCTGCTCGGTACCGTGTTCCCGCTCATCGCCCAGGCCGTCAACGGCGAGCAGATCACGGTCGGGGCGCCGTACTTCAACCGGATGACGATGCCGATCGTGGTCTGCCTGCTGTTCCTCATGGCGGTCGCCCCGGTGCTGCCGTGGCGCAAGGCGTCGGCCGAGCTGCTGCGCCGCCGGCTGTTCTGGCCTGCGGTGGCCGCGGTGGTGGTCCTCGCGGTTTGCGTGGCCGGCGGGCATCCGCGGTCTCAATCCGCTCCTGGCTTTCGGGCTGGGGGCGTTCGCCGGCCGCGTCGGCGCTGCGCCAGCTGATTCTGGCCACCCGCCGCCAGGGGTGGCGGGGCGTGGTGGGTCGGGCCAACGGCGGCATGGTTGTCCACCTCGGGGTGGTGATGATCGCGGTGGCGTTCGCGGCCAGCCACTCCTACGCCAGCAGCACCCAGCTCTCGCTCAAGCCCGGGCAGACGGCCAGCTTCGACGGCCACCGGTTCACCTATCTGGGGACCAAGAACGTGACCACGTCCACGCACTCCGCCATCGAGGCTCGCGTCCGCGTCGACGGCGGCCAGGTCTATGCCCCGGCGATCAGCGACTACCCCTTCGCCAGCGAGGAAATCGGCACCCCTTCGGTGCGCAGCCGGCCTACCGAGGACATCTACCTGACGTTCGCCTCCACCCCGGCCCAGACCGGCGGCCCGGCGACCATCGGCGTGATCGTCGAGCCGCTGGTCATCTGGATCTGGATCGGTGGCGGGGTGATGCTGGTCGGCACCGCCCTCTCGGCCTGGCCCGGACGGCGACGACGCCGGCCGACCGACCCGGTCAGCGCGCCCGTCGGGGTGGATGACGTCGACTCCCGGGCCGGTCCGTCCCGCCAACCGGCCGGGGTTTCCGCCGCTTCCGCTGCCGGCGCCGCTTCCGGTGCCGTCGTACCGTGTCGCGGCCCGGCATGACCGCGCCCGCCGTCAGCCCCACTCGCAAACCGCGGCTGGTGCTGTGGATCTCGCTGGCCACCGCGATCGGCCTGGCCATCCTGGTGGCCATCCTGGCCACCTCGGGGTCGGCCAGCCAGGTGACTGCCAGCAGCCCCCTGCTCGGGAAACCGGCTCCAGCCATCAGCGGACCGTCGATCCTCGGCGGTCCCGCCGTCACCCTTTCCTCGTATTCCGGCAAGTGGGTGCTGGTCAACTTTGCGGCCAGCTGGTGCGTCCCGTGCCGCCAGGAGACACCCCAGCTGCTGACCTTCGCCGGCGATCACCGACAGGCCGGCGACGCCACCATTCTGACCGTCGCCTACGACGAGGGTGACGTGGCGAATCTGACTTCGTTCCTGCGATCCAGCCAGACCACCTGGCCTGCCGTTAATGACGGGCAAGCCGTCGTTGATTACGGGGTGAGCGGGATCCCGGAGTCCTACCTGATCGATCCGTCCGGCACCGTCGTGGCCAAATACGTGGGCGGGGTCGTCGCCTCACAGCTCAACGCCGTTATCGCGAAGGCGTCGGACGGCAGCGGATGACGGCTCCCGGGAGACCACCCGGACCGCGGTGGGTGCGGTGGATTCCCTGGGTGCTCCTCGGCGCGGTCGCGGTGGGCATCCTGGTGGTCGGAACCCATCGCGACCGTGGCCACCCGACCGTCGCCGCCGAGACGCTGCACATTGCCGCCATGGTCCGCTGCCCGGTGTGTGAGGGACAGTCGGCGGCCCAGTCGGACGCGCCCGCGTCAGTGCAGATACGGGCGCAGATCCAGCGGGAGCTGCAAGCCGGCGAACATCAGGGCCAGATTCTGTCCGGACTGGTGGCCGCCTACGGCCCCGGCATTCTCGAACAGCCTGAGGCTCGCGGAGTGGATCTCATCGTGTGGGTGGTACCCGTCATCGCCGTGGTGCTTGCCATCGCCGGCCTGGCGCTGGCATTCGCCCGGTGGCGCGCCCGCCCATCGTTGACGGTCAGCGACGACGACCGGGCTCTGGTGGAGGCGGCCTTGAACCGCGGCACGGAGTCGACCGCTTCCGACCCGGTGCCGCCGGGCTCGTCGCGCCGGGAGGCCAGGGATGGCCAGGATGGGTAGGGCCAGCGCCGGGGATGTCGGGCTGGGGTTGGAGGCCGCCGAGCCGGGCGAACGGGGGGAGCGGGGCGATCCGGGCGAGCCGGGCGCAGCTGCCATGGAGCCCGCAGGCGCCCCCCGCGCCGATGAACCCCGGCCGGCGTCTCCGATGGCGCCACCCGCCGCGCCCGGGGACCGAACCGGGCTCGAAGAGGAGCGGGACTTCTGCCTGCGCTCGCTTCGCGACCTGGAGGCGGAGCGACTCGCCGGGGATATCGACGAGGCGGACTATCAGGGGCTCAAGGATTCCTACACGCTTCGGGCCGCCGCGGCCATCCACGCCCTCGAGGGTTCGGCCCCGACAGCCGCTCCGGATCGGGCGAGCGATGGGGATCCCGAAGGCAGCCCCTCATCCGACGACGACGACGTGCCTTCCGAACCCGCCCGCCACCCCCCGGAAGGTGCACGCCGACGGCGCCGCGGGCGGGGCGTCTTGCTCGCGGTCGGGGTGGTTGCCGTCGCCGCGTCGGCGGCCTGGGCCGTGGCGGCGTCCTCGGCCACCCGGCTGCCAGGCGAGGAAATCAGCGGGCAGGCCCTGGCCCCGCAGGAGGTCGCCAACTCGCTGCAACAGGCCCAGCAGGCAGCCGACCGGGGTGACGACCTGACTGCGGTCAAGGATTACCAGAAGATTCTCAGCAGCGATCCGAACCAGGCCGAGGCGCTCGCCGGCGAGGGGTGGGTGTTGGCCCAAACGCAGCAGCCGGCGTTGCTGCAACAGGGGCTCACCATGCTGCAGGATTCCGAGCGGTCCGACCCGACCTATGCGCCCGCTCACGTCTACCGGGGTATCAGCCTCCTGAGCGAAGGGGATTACACCGGGGCTATTCCGGAATTCCAGTGGTATCTGGCTCACAACCCTGACCCGCAGCTGGCCCCCCGGGTGCGCGTTGCGCTCCAGCAGGCCGAAGCCCAGGTGGCCGCGACCGCAAAGACCCCAAAGGGATAGGGCGCGGTTAATCGACTCGATCGGGGCGTGTGGATGCTCCGGGGGTCCAACTGGCCTTAGGCGGTGGCTGCGTCGGTCAAATGGGGCCGGATTCTGGGCGCGTTTCGTTTTCTTGGCGCGTTCATGAACCTGTGGTGTCGTCCTCGTCGCCAAGAATCCGGATGTCACCAAGAAAATGGGAAAATGGTCAGTCCCCGGCCGAGAAGCGCTATCGGATGGCGCCGGGCGCCGAGGGCGGGCCGCCGGGCGCGGGGGCCCGGGCGCCGGCCCGCCGGGCGCGGGGGCCGGGCGCCGAAGCGCTGGCCCGGCGGGGCGCGGGGCCGGGCGCAGGACCGAGGGCGGGGCGCCGAAGCGCTGGCCCGGCGGGGCGCGGGGCCGGGCGCAGGACCGAGGGCGGGGCGCCGAAGCGGTGGCCCGCCGGCGCTCAGCCGCCGGCCAGACCCCGCAGCCGGCCAATGACCTCCGGAAGCGCCCGCTCCGCCATGCTCACCTCGGCGTCGGTGGTCGACCACCCCACCGACAACCTGAGGCTCCGCTCGCCGTCGACACCCATGGCGACCAGCACGGGCGACGGTTCGAGGAGCTCCGACGAGCAGGCGCTGCCGGAATGGGCGGCGATGCCGGCCTGATCCAGGCCGATGAGGATGGCCTCGGCTTCGACGCCGGCGACCCCGAGGCACAGCAGGTGCGGAAGCCGGTCCTCCTCCCGGCCCGGGCCGTACGCCTCGACGCCCGGTATGCCGAGGGCCGTGGCCCGTAACCGCTGCGTGAACGCGGCTGCCGCTTTGGCCTCCGTCTCCAGACGCTGGCCATCGGCCAGCTCGGTTGCGGCAGCCCCGAAGCCCACCGCGGCCGGGACGTCTTCCAGGCCGCCGCGCCGGGCTCGCTCCTGGGCCCCGCCGACGAGCAGCGGCGGCACCCGCAGGCCGCGCCGGACGAGCATGGCGCCCACACCCCGCGGTCCACCCAGCTTGTGGGCAGACACGGACAGCAGATCCGCTCCCAGCTCGTCGAAGGAGATGGCGACGTGACCGGCAGCGGCGGCCGCGTCGACGTGCACGAACACGCCCGTGCTCGCGGCACGCCTGCACCACCTCGACGACGGGCTGGATGGTTCCGACCTCGTGGTTTGCCCACTGGCAGTGCACCAGGGCCGGGCGGTGCTCCGCGAACGAGGCGCGTACAGATTCGAGATCGAGCCGTCCGGTCCCGTCCACCCGCAGTTCGATGCCACCTCCCGGTCCGCAGCACCGCTCGGAAGCTTCCCTGACCGCGCTGTGCTCGACGGCGGCCAGGGCCACCCCCCGTCCGGCGCCCGGCGGTCTCTGCTCCCTTTCCCGGGCCGCGGCCAGGGCGCCGTACACGGCCGCGTTGATCGCCTCGGTTGCCCCCGAGGTGAAGACCACCTGACGGGGCCGGGTCCCGAACAGGGCCGCCACCCGTTCCCGGGCATCCTCCAGCGCCACCCTCGCCATCCGGCCTTCCGTGTGGACCCGACCCGGGTCGGCCGCGCTGATCCAGGGCCACATGGCCTCCAGGGCGGCCGGCCGGACCGGGGCGGTGGAGGCGTGATCCAGATAGGCCCGACCCGCCTGATAGGCCCGACCCGCCTGATAGGCCCGACCTGACGGTGCTACCCCGGCCACCTCGATGCCCGAACGACTCAGACCAGGCTGACGCAGGCGTCGTCGCCGAGAGCCCGCGACGACTCGGTCGGGTTGACCGCCTCGCCGTACAAGCCGGACAGCATGCCCCGCACCATGCCCCGATCTACCGCGCAGATCACCGGGTGCTGCTTGGCCGTGTCGAAGAACGGACAGGCATCCTTGATGAGCACCAGCGAGCCACCGCGGGCCTCGGCGTGGGCCTCGAACCCGTGCGCCGTCAGGGCGTCGGCGATGGCATGGAGGGCCACCCGGAAGGACCGGTGTCCCTCACCGGTCGACATCTGGGCGGCCAGCCGGCGGCCGTAATCCTCGCCCACCGCCTCAGCCATCCGCTCCGCATCCCCCGGAGGGATGAGGGCCAGGGCCTGGCCGAGCAGCATGACCAGCAGGTCGTCGCCGCGCCGGGGCGCTTCGACGCCGGTGTCCTGGGCCGACTTGCGGTAGCGCTTCGATGGCCGGCCGGCGCCGCCACCCGGAGGCCGGTTGACGTGCACCTCGAGATAGCCGCCGGCGGTGAGCTTGTCGAGATGGTGGCGGGCCACGTTGGAGTGCAGCGCGAACCGGTCGGCAACCTCGGAGGCGGTGACCCCGTCCTCGTGCTCCCGCACGAACAGGTAGATCTGGCGGCGGGTCGGGTCACCGAAGGCTGAGGTGACCGCCGCCACTGCGGCCGAGAACTGGGTGTCCGTCAGCGGTCCTCGCACGGGGCTCATCTCGCCGGCGTCTGCTTCGTCCTCGGGGGCTCCGGACGGGGCGGCATCCGGGGCGACGTGGGCGTCGGCGTTGACCGCGGCGTCCCCCGGATCCCCGTCGGGTGGGACCTGGCCAGCCCAGGGGTGGTCGGCTAGAGACGCCACGGGGCTATTCTACCTACCTACGTAGTGCAAATCGCCGTCTGGCCCGACGTCGCGACCACGCACCCGCCAAAGGAGACTGGATGGCGCTGAGCGAGCACCAGGTGATGGAAGCCCTGTGGCCCGTGACCGATCCTGAATTGCACGTCAGCATCGTCGAGCTCGACATGGTTCGCCGGGTTGACATCCGGCGGGGCCGGGTGACGGTGACCGTGGCGCTCACGGTTCCCGGATGCCCGCTGCGGGATGAGATCACCCGCCGGGTCACCTCGGCCCTGGCCCCGCTGCCGGGAGTGCGGAACGTTGCCGTCGACCTGACCGTCATGACGCCTGACGAGCTCGAGGCGGTCCGGGCCCGCCTGGCGTCCCGTCCCGCCGGCCACAGCCACGATCCCGCCGCCTGGTCGGCCTCGACCGCGGCCGCCGGTGCCGGCAAGGCCGCCAGCGCCGGCACCGCCAGTACCAGCACCGGCAGCCAATCGGCCCGGCCCTCCGCTCCCCTCGGCCACGAATCGGGCCGGCCCAACCCCTTCGGTCCTCAAAGCTCGACCCGCGTCATCGGGATCACCTCCGGGAAAGGCGGCGTGGGCAAATCCTCGGTCACGGTCAATCTGGCGGTCGCCCTGGCTCGCGGCGGCCACGACGTCGCCGTCCTCGACGCCGACGTGTACGGATTTTCCATCCCCGGGATGCTCGGGATCGACTCGGAGCCGACGGTCAGCGATATGAAGATGGTGCCTCCGGACTCCTACGGGGTGCGCTGCATGTCGATGGGTTTCTTTGTCGACGACGATCAGCCGGTCATCTGGCGCGGTCCCATGCTGCACAAGGCCCTCGAGCAGTTCCTGGTGGACGTGGATTGGGACGAGCCCGAGTTCCTGCTGATCGACATGCCACCCGGCACCGGCGACGTGGCGCTTTCCATGGCGCAATACCTGCCTACCTCCGAGGTGTACGTCGTAACCACCCCCCAGCTGGCGGCCCGGCGGGTGGCCCAGCGCAGCGCCTACATGGCGAAAAAGATCCGCCTTCCGCTCCGCGGCGTCATTGAAAACATGAGCTGGCTGACCTCCGGGGACGGCACCCGCCAGCACTTGTTCGGCGAAGGAGGCGGGGCCGCCCTGGCGGCCGAACTCGGCGTACCCCTGCTCGGCCAGATCCCTCTGTCCCCGGCCTTGCGGATTGGGGGCGACGAGGGCCGCCCGCTGGTCGTGACCGACCCCGACTCGGAAGCGGGCCAGACGTTCACGGCCATTGCCGATCAGCTGGTGGCCAAGGGCCCGGCCCGCATTTTCCGGTCAGAGCTTACGATTCGCTGAACTGAGCCGCTCCCGACCTCCTTTCCGGGGGCACAGGGCGTAGAACATCATCGGTGACCGAAATCGACGATGCTGCCGTGGCGGCCGGTGCCGCCGGCGAGGATCCGTCGAGCCGACCCGGGCGGTCGGGCCCACCCATCGGCCGCCGGATCGTCCTGGGCATGCTGGGACTCGGCGCCCTTGGCGTGGTGGCGGGCAAGCAGGTGCAGAACGGTCTCGACGCCGTCCTGCAGCCGATTCAGCGGCTGGACCCGACCGGGCTCACCGGGCTCCTGCCGGGCAATTACTTCCGTATCTACACCGTGACCGACGGCCTGCCGTTTGAGAGCGACGCCGCGTACCGCCTTTCGGTGGGTGGCCTGGTCGATCATCCCATGGTGCTGACCGTGGCCGACCTGCAGGCCATGCCGGCCACACAGCTGGTCCGCGATTTCCAGTGTGTTACTGGGTGGCGGGTGCCGAGGGTGCACTGGCAGGGAGTGGCCCTGTCGGTGCTTCTGGACCGGGCGGGGGTCCAGCCCTCGGCGAAGGCATTGCGCTTCGAGTCGTTTGACGGCGTGTACACCGAAAGCCTCACCCTCGCCGAGGCGTACCGGCCGGACGTGATCGCGGCCTACTCCATGCTTGGCGGGCCGGTCTCGCGGGAGCACGGGGGGCCGGTTCGCCTCTACGTGGCCCCCATGTACGGGTACAAATCGCTGAAGTGGATGTCGAAGATCGAGCTGGTTGACCGGGTGGAGCCGGGCTACTGGGAGACGGTGGGTAACTACGCGGTGGAAGGATGGGTGGGGCGCAGCAATGGCCGCAACGACCCGGCGACCTGAGCGCCGCCGCGGCGCCACCGCACTCCTGCTGCGTTTCGATGGCGTGGAGCGAGCCGTTCACTGGGTGAACGCGGCCCTGTTTCTTATCCTCGTGGTCACCGGCGCCATCCTGTACCTGGAGCCTCTCCAGGCTGCTATCGGCCGGCGGGCCCTGATTGAGGACATCCACGTCTACAGCGGACTGGCGCTCCCGGTTCCCCTGCTCGTCGCCCTGTGCGGATCGTGGGGCCGGGCCCTCCGGGACGACATCCGGCGATTCAATCGATGGTCAAAGGATGACCGCACCTGGATACGGGCTCTGTTCCGACCCGGACCCGAGCGGCGCATGGAGCTCCGCACTCTGCGGGTCGGGAAGTTCAATGCCGGTCAGAAGCTCAATGCCGCTTTCGTAGCCGGCGCCGGCCTGGTGATGCTGGGAACGGGGGTCATCATGCGCTGGTATCACCCCTGGCCGCTCGGCTGGCGCACCGGGGCCACTTTCGTGCACGACTGGCTCGCCATCAGCATCGGGATCGTGATCCTCGGGCACATCGGTATGGCCGTGCGGGACTGGGACGCCTTGCGCTCGATGCTGGTTGGCACCATCAGCCGATCGTGGGCCAGACGACACGCCCCCGCCTGGGTCGACGGCGAGGACGGCCCGCCTCCGCTCCCCCCGGAGCCGTCAGGGCCCGAGGTCGACGACCGGGACGTGGAAGTGACTGCGGCGACCACCCCGCCAGCCGACTTGCGCCACTGAAATCAGCGGGGCCGCAGCTCAGGACCGGGCCGCGTCCACCTCCACCAGCGAATCGATCAGCAGGGCGGCGGCCTCGTCGATCTCGGGCGCGGTCACCGACAGCGGTGGGGCGATGCGCAGCACGTTCCCAAACACACCGCCTTTGCCCACCAGCAGGCCCCGCGCCCGGCAGGCCTCCAGGGCCGCGCTGGCAGCCTCCGGATGGGGGTCGCGGCTGTGGGCCCGGACCAGCTCGATAGCGATCATCAGGCCGCGGCCGCGGACCTCACCGACCGTCGGAAGCTTCCCCGCCAGGGGGGCCAGCTGGGCCATCAACTGCCGACCCCGCGCTCCGGCGTTCCCCTGCAAGTCGTGGGCCAGCAGGAAGTCCAGATTGGCGAGGGCGCCGGCGGTTGCCAGTGGATTGCCCCCGAAGGTCGAGATGGAGCTGGCGTGCACCGCGTCGATGAGATCGCCGCGTCCGGCGATGCCGCCGATGGCGAGCCCATTTCCCAAACCCTTGGCAAACGTCAACAGGTCCGGCGCGACGCCATGAGCCTGGTAGCCCCAGAAGTGATCCCCGGTGCGACCCCAGCCGGTTTGGACCTCGTCGGAGATGAACAGGATCCCGTGCTCGGCCAGCACGTCCTGCATGGCTCCCAACAGACCGTCGGGTGGGGTCACGAACCCCGCCACCCCCTGGATGGGCTCCGCGATCAGACAGGCCACGTCGCCGGCCGTCGCCGTGCGGATCACGTCGCGCAGGTCGGCGGCGCAGGCGGCGATGTACTCGTCGTCCGGCAGTTGGCCAAACGGGCTCCGGTAGCGGTAACCGCCGTGCACGTAGCTCACGTTGACCGGGGTGAGGCTCGACGCCGACCAGGTTCGCAGCCCCGTGATGGCCATGCTCGCAAACGACCGCCCGTGATAACTGTTGCGCAGGGCCAGCACCTGATTGGATTGCCGGGCCGTGCAGCACAACTGGAGGGCCGTGTCATTGGCTTCGCTCCCCGAGTTGAGGAAAAACACCTTGGCGTCGGGGATCCCTGACAGCGCGGAGATGCGCTCGGCCAGCTCCACCATGGGCCGCACCAGGTACAGCGTCGACGTGTGCACCATGCGACCGGCCTGGGTGCGGATGGCATCGACCACTTCCGGAACGGCATGCCCGGTCATGGTGGTGAGAATGCCGCCAAAAAAGTCAAGATAGATGCGGCCTTCTCCGTCGGTCACGTGCCGTCCCGAGCCAGAAATCAGCTCTATGGGCTCGTCGTAGAACAGCGTCAGCCAATCCGGCAGCACCCGCCGATGGCGGGCCAGGAGCTCGGCGTGGGGCGAGTCAGCAGGCGCCATGAGAAACCGGTCGTTGGCTCAGTGGGTGAACACGTTCGTCGAGCCTGCCGTGGCGGCCGGCAAGGGCCGGTCGAGCGATTCCAGGGCGGTGGTCCGGCTGTGCAGGTCGGTGAGCAGGAGGTCGGCCATGTCATAGGTCATGCCGGCCCGTACCACGATTCGCAACACCGCCAGATCTTGCCGGTTTTCCGGGAAGGTGTAGGCCGGCACCAACCAGCCCCGTTCTCGCAGGCGGTCGGAGACGTCGAACACGGTGTAGTTGCTGACGGCCGGATCGAGTGCGAACGCGAACACAGGAAGCTCGCTCCCGTCGCTGATCAGTCGGTACGGTCCTATCTTGCCGATGGCTGCCGCCAGGTACTGGGCGATATCCGAGGATCGCTGCTGCACCCGGCGGTACCCCTCGAAGCCCAGGCTGGTGAACATGAAGTACTGAGCGACGACCTCGCTGCCGGGCCGGGAGAAATTGAGGGTGAAGGTGGGCATGTGCCCGCCGAGATAGTTGACGTCGAAGATCAGGTCCCGGGGCAGAGCCTCCTCGTTGCGCCAGATGACCCAACCCACCCCGGGGTAGACCAGGCCGTATTTATGCCCGGAGGCGTTGATCGACTGCACCCTCGGGACCCGGAAATCCCATTCCAGATCGGGCTGCAAGAACGGCGCCACGAACCCGCCTGACGCCCCATCCACATGGATCGGGATGTCCAGCCCGGTGTCCCGCTGGAGCTGATCGAGAGCCGCGGCGATCTCCTTCACCGGTTCGTAGCTGCCGTCAAAGGTCGAACCGAGGACGGCGGCCACGCCGATGGTGTTCTCGTCGCAATGCTGTACGGCCTGGTCGGCGGTCAGGTGGAGGCGGTCGCCCTCGACCGGAACCAGCCGGGCCTCGACATCGAAATAACGGCAGAACTTCTCCCAGCAGACCTGGACGTTGGCGCCGGTGACCAGGTTGGGACGGTCGGTGGGCTTCCCCTCGGCCTGCCTTCGGGCCCGCCACCTCCACTTGAGGGCCAGGGCGGCCAGCATCACCGCTTCGCTGGAACCGGTAGTCGAGCAGCCCGTGGCGCTCTCGGAGTGGGGGGAGTTCCACAGGTTGGCGATCATGTTGACGCAGCGAGCCTCGATCTCCGCGGTCTGCGGATACTCGTCCTTGTCGATCATGTTCTTGTCCGCGGTCTCGGCCATGAGCCGGGCCGCCATCGGTGGCATGGCGGTGGTCACGAAGGTGGCCAGGTTGAGGCGGGCGCTGCCGTCGAGCAACAGCTCACAGGAGATCAGCTCGTAGGCGTCGTCGGGACCGGTGCCGGCCCGGGGCAGGAAGTGGACGGGCAGATGGACCCGCTCAGTGATGGGGTAGCCGGTCACCCGCGGCTGGTCGACGGCGGGCGCGGGGCGCCGCCGGTCCTCGTCGCTGGCGGCGCGAGCCGCGCTTCCTCAGGCAGGGCGGCCAGGACCTCGGCTGGAAGGCCGGCCAGGGCGCCTGGTGGCAGGTTTGACCAGAGTTCGGGCGGGACCAGACCGGCCCTCGCTCTCGCCGCCAGGTCCTCCGGGCTCGCCTTGCGGACCAGACCCATGTTGCCGCCTCCCTTGGTTGGGCAAGATTCGGGGCGATCCTACGATGATTGCGAACGCCCTCCGGTCCAGGGCGGCGCCGGCGAGGTGACGGCCTCCCCGCGGCGTTTGCACGCCCCCCGACCCGACGCGACCGGCCTGACCGGGCCCGCCCGGGCCGGCCCGCCCCTCAGCCGAGGTCGAGGCCGCGGGGGAGCCGGTCGACCGGCCAATCGAGAAGCCCCACCGCCTGGGCGCAGGCGAAGCGGTCGGTCATCCCGTCCACGTAGGCGACGGCGTCCTGCACCGGATCGGCGCTGCGGGCCGACGGCGGCAGGTCGTCGGGACGGGCCAGATAGTGCTCGACCAGGGCCCGCAGCATGTCGATAACCGCCGCGGCCTGATGCCTGGAGTCGGGCCGCAGGTAGATGCGCTCGTGGTTGAACCGGCGCAGCGAGGCCAGCGCCTCCGCCGGCCGGCTCGGACAGGCCGACCAGCCCGGTCGTGGTGGTCGTCTCCACCATGTCGGTGATCAGGGTCCGCAGCTGCGCCGATCGGGTCGTCCCGCACGCCCCGGTCACCTCCGCCGGGACGTCGGCCGGCGTCGACCACCCCGGCGTGGATGGCGTCCTCGAGATCGTGGGCGCAATAGGCGACCCGGTCCGCCAGGCCGACGAGCTGGCCCTCCGGCGTGGACGGGGAGGGGCGCGACCACGAGTGGTTGCGGATGCCGTCGACCGTCTCGGCGCACAGGTTGAGCGGCGCCACGGTGACGTCAGCCCCCCATACGGCATGATCGAAGCCGGCACGAACAGCCCGAGAGCATCCTCGGAGGCGTGACCCCCTGGACCGTGGCCGCAATCGTGTCCCAGGGCGATGGCCTCTACCAGGGCCACGTTGAGCCGGCAGGCCCGGGCCACGGCGGCTCGCCACCTGGGCGACTTCGAGGGCGTGGGTCAGCCGGGTGCGCTGGTGGTCCGCCGGAAAGATGAACACCTGGGTCTTGCCGGCCAGGCGCCGGAACGCGGTCGAGTGGAGGATCCGGTCCCGATCCCGCTCGAAGCAGGTCCGCCAGGGGTCGGCTTCCTCCGGGTCGGCCCGCCAGCCGGCGCCGGCGGCCCGGGTGGCGCCGGGGGCCAAGGCCCCGCTCCTCGGCCGCCTCGCGGGCCTCCCGGTCCAGCACCTCGACCGGCCCGACGGGCCAGGCCTCACTGCCGGCGTGGGCCTGTCGGACCGCACCATTGACCCGCTGGCCGGCCATCGTGGCCGCCCACTGATCAGCTCGGCTCCGGCCCAGGTCCTTCACCCCTGGAACGCTACCCCCACCCTGTGACCATGTACGGGTTCGGGAGTGACATGAAGGGCGGCCCGGACCGGCCAGACCTCGCCAGACCGGCCAGACCTCGCCAGACCGGTCAGACCTCGCCAGACCGGCCAGACCTCGCCAGACCGGTCGACCTCGCCAGACCGGTCAGGCCCCGCCAGGCCCCGCCAGATCTGATGGTGCATTTCGGTGCCCTATATGGACGCGCAGTGCACACCATCCGGGCCGGCGGGGCGGCGCCCGCCGGCCGGGGCCTGGCGGGACTGCGCCACTGGGGGGTCGGCGGCCCGGCGGGACTGCGCCACCGGGGGGGTCGGCGGCCCGGCGGGACTGCGCCCGCCGGCGCTGGTCGCTGGTCGCTGGCCCGGGCGCCCCTCACTCCCGACGACCGGCCGGTTGTTGGGCCCGATTGGGGCCTACCATGGCCTGGCTCTGATCGCCCGAAGGAGAAACCACCCGTGGACGTCCGCATCGGTGTCACCCACACCCCCAAGGAGATCGAGGTCGAGCTGGCCGAGGGGACCAACGCCGACGACCTGGCGGCCCAGATCGAGGAGGCTCTGGCCGGCGGTGGCGTGCTGTGGCTGACCGACCGGCGGGGCCGCCGGGTCGGCGTCCCCTCCGACCGGGTCGCCTACGTCGAGCTCAACGCCAGCAGCGAGGACCGCCGGGTCGGCTTCGGCGCCGGCGTGCGCTGATGCGCGGCGCTGACAGGCGAGGCGGGCGCTTGGTCGACCTGCTCGAACGCAAGCTGATCTTCGTCACCGGCAAGGGCGGCGTCGGCAAGACCACCATCGCCGCCGCCCTGGCCTGGCTGGCCGCCAGCCAGGGCCAGCGCACGCTGGTGTGCGAGGTGGACGCCAAAGGCAACCTCGCCGACTTCTTCGAGACCGCCCCGATCCGCTTCGAGGAGCGACAGATCGCGCCCGCAGCTGTGGGCCATGTCGATGGACACCGAGGCGTCGCTCAAGCAGTACCTGTCGCTGCAGCTCCGGCTGCCGCTGGTGGCCCGGGTCGGTCCGCTGGCCAAGATGTTCGATTTCGTGGCCATCCGCCGCCCCGGGGGTCAAAGAGATCGTCACCGTGGGCAAGCTGTGCTGGGAGGTCAAGGCACGCCACTACGACACGGTCATCGTCGACGCCTCCGCCAGCGGTCATATCGTGAGCCAGCTGGCTGCGCCCGCAGGCCATCAACCAGCTGGTGCAGGTCGGGCCGATCCGCCAGCAGACCGGCTGGATGCTCGACATCCTCGACGATCCGGCCACTGACCGGGCTGGTGGTGGTGGCCACGCCGGCGGAGATGCCGGTGAGCGAGACCCTCGAGCTCACGGCCCGGCTCCGCCAGGAGACCAAGGTCGACCTGGCCGCGGTGGTCGTCAACCGGGTGCTCCCGGAGCTGTTCGGCCGAGGGGAGGAGGAGGTCTTCGCCCGGCTGGTCGACGCCCGAGGCGCAACGCTGCCTCGACGCCGCCGCTCGGCGGTCCGACCGGCCTCGCTCATGGAGGCCGCCCGCCTCACCGTCACCATGCGGCGTTCCCGGACCGAGTACCTGGAGACGCTGCGGGCCGCCGTCGACCCGTCGGTGCCCCTGCTCTACGTTCCCGTACCTCTTCTTCCGCAGCCACGGTCTGCGGGCGACCCACCAACTCGCCGACGCCCTTTCCGCGGAGCTGGGCTACTGATGGCCGGCCGAGCCGAGCGACGCGCCGGGATCAGCCGCGCCGCCCGAGACGCTGGAGGCCCTTTTCGCGGCCAAGGAGATCGTGATCGTCTGTGGTTCGGGCGGCGTCGGCAAGACCACGACCGCGGCGGCTGCGGCGGCCATGGCCGCGATTCGCCTCGGCGGCAAGGTGCTGGTGGTCACCGTCGACCCGGCCCGCGGCTGGCGGCCGCCCTCGGACTCGAGGGGTTCGGCAACGTCGAGAAGCAGGTGCCGGCCGACGCGTTCAAGTCCAGTGGCGTCCGGCCCCGGGGCGAGTTGTGGGCGGCCATGCTCGACACCAAGCAAAGCTGGGACGACCTGGTCCGGCGCCACGCCCCGGACCGGGCACACGGCGGCCCGGATCCTGGCCAACCCGCTCTATCAGAACATCTCCGGGCGGTTCGTCCAGAGCCACGACTACATCGCCATGGAGCGGCTGTACGAGATTCCATTCCGAAGGCAACTTCGACCTGATCGTGGTGGACACCCCGCCGACCCGCAACGCCATCGATTTCATCGAAGCCCCCGCAGCGGATGGCCGAGTTCTTCTCCTCGCGCCTGCTGCGGCTGCTGATTGCGCCCTACCGGAGCCGCATGATCAACGTCGCCTCCCGGCCCTTCTACCAGGTCGCCGATCGGGTGCTCGGCTCGCAGTTCCTGCAGGACATCGCCGAGTTCTTCATCCTGTTCCAGACCATGTACCCCGGCTTCGTCGAGCGGTCCCGGGCGGTCGAACGCCTCCTGCTCGACCGGCGCACCACGTTTGTGGTCGTGAGCACGTCTGGAGGCGGCGCCGGTGCGAGAAGCGGAGTTCTTCCTCCAGGTGCTCACGGCCAAGAAGCTCCATGTGGGCGCCCTGGTGCTCAACCGGGTCCTGCCCGACTACCTCCTCGACGATGCCGCCGAAGTCCGAGCGGCCCGCCTGTGCGACGAAGCCGCCGAGCTGGCTTGCCAGCGACGCCCTGGCCGGCCTGCTCGGCACCGACGAGGCCCAGCTCGGCCGGGTGCTGGCCGAGGTCGGGGAGAACTTCCGCAACTTCGCGGTCGTGGCCCGGCGCGAGGCCGCCCAGCGCCACGAGCTCGAGGTCCGGTCCGAGGTGGTGGCGACCGTGCCCGAGTTCGACGCCGACATCCACGACCTGCCCGGCCTGCTGCAGCTCGGCGAGCAGGTGTGGGCCTAGGGCTGGAGAGGCGGGCTGCGATGGCCACACTGGCCGAGCTGGCGCAGGAATACACCGACCTGGAGCACCCGGTCGTCGAACACCTCCAGCGTCTCGTGGCCGGTTGGGGCGTGCTGTCCGACCTGTGCTTCGCCGACCTGCTGCTGTTTGCGCCCACCCGGGGACGCCATGACGAGTTCGTGGTCCTGGGCCAGGTCCGGCCGACCACCAGCCAGACGCTGCATCTCGAGGATCTGGTCGGGCAGGTCTTCGGGGCTCGAGGACCGTCCGCTGCTGGCCCGGGCCTGGCAGCTGGGCAGCGTGGTGGAGGGCGAGGTGGCCATCCCGAGGCGGGGCGAGCACGCCCGGCTGGTGTGCCTCCCGGTGCGCTGGCGGGGCCGCCTGGTGGCCTTGCTGACCCGGGAGTCGGCGCTCTCGGTCGGCCGGCGGCCCGGGCCAGCTCGAGCGGGTCTACGTCGAGGTGTTCGACCGGCTGGCCCGCATGATCGCTCAGAGGCACCTTCCCGTACCCGGTCGACGAGATGGTCACCGCTGAGACGCCGCGGGTCGGCGACGGCGCTCTGGTCCTCGACGCCAGCGCCCGGGTCGATTACGCATCGCCCAACGCCGTCAACGCCCTCCACCGCTTGGGAGTGTACTCCGGCATCGAAGGGGTGCGCCTCGACGAGGCCGGCCTCGACCAGTCGGCGGTGACGCTCGGCTTCGAAAGCCGGCTGCCGGTCACGCAGGAGATCGGCGACGGCAGCGACACCACGGTGGTGGTGCGGTGCATGCCGCTGCTCGACAGCGGCAACGTGACCGGCGCCCTGGTCCTGATGCGCGACGTGAGCGAGCTGCGGCGCCGGGACCGGTTGCTGCTGTCCAAGGACGCCGCCATCCGGGAGGTGCACCACCGGGTCAAGAACAACCTCCAGACCATCTCGTCCCTGCTGCGTCTGCAGTCCCGGCGGATGCCGACCGGTCAGCCCCGGTCGGCCCTCGAGGAGGCCGAGCGGCGGGTTCGCAGCATCGCGGTCGTGCACGAGATCCTGTCGCGGGACACCGCCGACGAGGTCGATTTCAACGACATCCTGCCGGCCCTGGTCCGCATGGCCGAGGACCTCGGGCGCGCCGACCGGCCGGTCCGCATCACCTCCCGGGGCGAGGCCGGCGAGCTTCACGCCTCGGTCGCCACCCCGCTGGCGGTGGTGATCACCGAGCTGCTGCAGAACGCGGCCGAGCACGCCTGGCCCGACCGGACCGGAAGCGATGGGATCGAGGCGGGAGGGGGAATCGGCGAACCGCGCCCGGTCGACGGGATCGGCCCGGCCCGGGGAACCGCTCGATGGTGGCCGTCGAGCTGCACCGCACCGACGCACGAGCTGCGGGTCACCGTCCGCGACAACGGCGTGGGCCTGCCCCCGGGCTTCTCCATCGACGACACCTCCAGCCTGGGCCTGTCCATCGTGCGGAGCCTGGTTCGAACCCAGCTCGGCGGGGTCATCACCATGCGCAGCGACGGCGGCACCGTGGTCGAGGTGGTGATCCCCGTCGATCACCCCACCGACGACCTGGTCAACCTCTAGGCGAGAGCTCCAGCCGATGGGAAGAGCTTCAGCGGGGGGATCCGAGGCGAGCGATCCGGGCATCGGGCCAGCGCCCCCGCCATCCCCGCTCCGACGCCAAGTCGCCGGGTGGCCCGAAGGTCAGGAAGCCTGGCGCTGCCGGGCCAGCCAGGCTTTGCGCAGCTTGCGGCGCTCGTCCTCGGACGTGCCGCCCCAGATGCCGGACTCCTGGTTGGTCGCCAGGGCGAACTCGAGGCAGGACTGTTGAGCCTCGCACGCCATGCACACCGCTCTTGGCCGCGTCGATCTGCTCGACGGCCGGGCCGGTGCTGCCGATCGGAAAGAAGAGGTCAGGGTCGGTGTCGCGGCACGCCGCATGGTCTCGCCAGTCGTCGATGTCCCACTCGATGTTGCGACTCCAGGCGAGGGCCACGCCACGCCACCTCTTTTCGGGAGATTGTGAATCCGTTCACGTACGCTGCAGCAATCCAAGGGTTGTGTTCACCGCAGCGTTGCGACAGCGTAAAGCGCGACCACAGCAAATGCAAGGCTTCGGTGCCCCGAAATTCTGGGGAAACTCCCTGGTGGCAGTGGCGCCGGGTGCGGCGGGTCAGCGAGCCGGGACGATCGAGCCGCAGGTGGTCGGGCTCCCAGCCGAACGTCAGATGTTCTGTATCACCCAGGTAGTCCCCATCCACCTGATAGGGAACCGGCCCGTAGGGCTTGATCACGGCCCGGACCACGTCCCGACCACGGTGACCTTGCGCCGCCGGCTGAACCCCTCCCCACCACGCAGGGCGGCTGCGATCAGGCCGAGCAGGGTGGCGGCACTGAGCGACCGCAGCACGGCCACGCTCAGGGGGGTGTCCAGCCCGGTCCCCGGGGCGATGTCGAAGGGACGCTCGCCGAGGAAGGTGTAGGGGTTGACGTTCAGGCAGATGGCGAAGTAGCCGTCCTCGACGGTCACGCTCGGTCCGTCGCGGCGGTGCAGCTCGGCCGCGAAGTGGGGGTGGCGGCGGTCGTAGTGGCGGGCCCAGGTGTCGAATGCGGCGTAGGCGAAGAAGGCGTGGCCGAGATAGCGCTTGAGCGCGCTCCCGTTTTTCGACCTGGGCGACGACGGCGGCGTCGAAGCCGACGCCGACATGGAAGAGGAAGTGCCGGCCGTTGACGTTGCCGACGCTGATGGGGCGAATGCCACCCGGACCGGATCCGAGGGCGGCCAGCAACTCGCCGGTGGCCTCGATCGGATCGTTGGTCATGCCGATGGTGCGGGCGAAGACGTTGGTCGACCCTCCGGGCAGGACGCCGAGGGCGCAGTTCGGTGCCGACCAGCCCGTTGGCGGCCTCGTTGAGGGTCCCGTCGCCGCCGAGAACGATCACCGCCTCGGTGCCCCGGCTCGCCGCGCCCTGGGCCAGCCGGGTGGCATGGCCCCGCCGGCTGGTCTCGGCCACGGTGACCTCGTGGTCCGCGGCCAGCGACTTCTGGATCACGACCCGGGCCCGGGCCGTGACCGACGAGGCCGAGGCGTTGACGATGAGGAGCAGCCGCACCGGTCGTACGGGCGGGGCCGCACTGGGCTGCTCAGCCAGCGAGCGCAATTGGGCCACGCTCTTGGTCAGCAGCCGCGACACCTGCATCTGTGAGATGCCGAGGCGGCGGGCGATCTCCGACTGGGTCAGGCCGTCGAAGAAGCGCAGTTGCACCACCTGGCGCTGACGATCGGGAAGCCGGGCGAGAAGCGGGTCGAGCGTGGCCCGCTCCTCGGCGCGAGCCAGCTCGCTCGTCCTCCCGGCCGAGGCGGTCGCCCAAATCGCCGGTTGCGGACGTCGGAGGGCGCGGGGGCGTCGAGCGAGGCGAAGCGGTAGGCCTGGCCGGCTTCGAGCGCCTCCAGCACGTCTTCCTCGGAGACCTGGACCTCGGCGGCCAGCTCGGCGATGTTGGGGGAGCGCCCCAGCTCCTGGCTCAGGGTGTCGATCACCTGGCTCAGGGTCAGATACAGGTCCTGCATGCGGCGAGGGGCGCGGACCGCCCAGCCCCGGTCGCGGAGGTGACGTTTCAGCTCGCCCACGATGGTCGTGGTGGCGTAGGTGGAGAACTCGACGCCGAGGCCAGGATCGAATCGGTCGACCGCTTTCAACAGACCTACCGACGCCACCTGGACCAGGTCCTCGAGGGGCTGACCCCGGTTGGCGAAGCGGCGGGCCAGGTAGGCGGCCAGGCCCATGTGGGCGGCGACCAGCTGGTCGCGGAGGACGACGTCGCCGGTGCGGGCGTACGCCGCAAACACCTCCCGGAGCGAGTCCCGCTCAGCCATCCGGTTCTGCCGGGTGGTCGTGATGCTGCTTGACAAGCAGGAACCCGGGGCCGTTGGGGCCGGCTCCCAGTCGGTGATCGTCGACCAGGGCGCTCAAGATCACCCGCGAGAGCTCCGTGAGTCCGACCGGTGCCGGATCGTCGACGAAGTGCCCCTGCCCCTCGACCACCAGGGTGTCCTCGCCGAGCAGGTAGCGCAGCTCGACCGTCCCAGGCCGGCCGGTGGGGCCGGTCAGACCCGAAGCACAGCTCGTCGATGGCCAGTCGCAGATCCTCGACCTCGTCGTAGTTGAAGCCGAGCCGGCCGGCCAGGCCGGCCGCGGTGACCCGGGCCAGCCGCAGGAACTCTGGCGAGGCCGGGACCACCAGCCGTACTTCGTCGCTCGCAGCCACGACCTGCGGACCGTAGCATCCTGGCTCCGCTTCTGATCGTCCCGTCTTCCGGACCGACGCCACGGACCGCTCCGGTTGGCGCCCGCCGGGACGGTGGAGAACAATGAAGGAATGAACGTCGTCGTCTGTGTCAAGCAGATCCCCGACCCGGCTGCCCCGCCGCGGCTCGACCCCAACACCCACACACTGGTTCGCGAGGGCAAGCTGATCCTGGACGAGTCTGATTCGTTTGGCGTGGAGATGGGGTTGCAGCTGGCCGACCAGGCCGGAGGGGCGAGGTGACCCTGGTCTCGATGGCCCCCAACAACGAGACCAGCGGCCTCCGGACGGCGCTGGCCATGGGGGCGGCCGGGGCCATCCTGGTGAGCGACCCGGAGCTGGCCGGATCGGATGCCCTCGGGACCGCCAAGGTGCTGGCCGCGGCCATCCGGCGGGCCGAGCCCGATCTGGTGATCGCGGCCACCGAGTCCACCGACGGCTACACGGGCACGCTGCCGGTGCAGGTCGCCGAGCTCCTCGGGCTGCCGTCGGTCACTTTCTCGAAAAAGGTCACCGTCTCCGAGGGCAAGGTCCACGTGGAGCGGCAGACCGAAGCGGGCTATGACGAGGTCGAGGTGCCGCTGCCGGCCGCTCATCACGGTCACCGCCGGCGTCGTCGAGCCCCGCTACCCGTCGTTCAAGGGCATCATGGCGGCCAAGGGCAAGCCGGTCGAGGAGCTCAAAGTGGCCGATCTCGGCGTCGATCCCGGCCCAGGTGGGCGCGGCCGGGTCCGGCCAGGAAGTGGTCTCGGTGCAGCCGGCCGAGGCCCGCAAGGCCGGGGAGATCGTCGTCGACGAAGGCGACGGGCACGAGAAGATCCTGGCGTTCCTCGAGGAGCTCAAGGTCATCTGATACCCGTCCGGCACCCACCACGGACCTGCACCCCCTGACACCTGCACCGCCTGACACTCCGACACGCATAGAGAGGCACGATCCACTGATGGCATTGGACAAGATCTGGGTCCTCGTCGACCGCAACCGGTGACAGGCGCGAAGCCAGTCTCGCTCGAACTGCTGAGCAAGGCCGCGCAGCTCGGCGGCACCGTGGAAGGCATCACCTGGGGAGACGCCGGCCCCGCTGGCGCTGAGACCGGAGCCCACGGCGCCACCGCCCTGCACACCATCGGTGATCTCGGTTCCGGGCCTGCCCGGCCCGGCGGTGGCGGCCGCCATCGCCGCTCAGGTGACGGCGGGCAACAGTCCCGGACGCCATCCTGATCCCGCAGACCTACGACGGCCGCGACGTCGCCGGTCGCCTGTCGGTGCGCATCGACCGGCCCGTGTTGACCAACATCGTCGGGCTCGAGGCGAGCGATGGGGTGCTCGTCACCGAGCACGCCATCTTCGGGGGAACCGAGGTGCTGAAGGCCCGGTTCACAGCTGGCAGCCCGGGGATCTTCGTGATCCGGGCCAAGTCGTTCGCGGCCGAGCCCAGCGGCGGCGGTCCGGCCGCCGTCGACACGTGGGAGGTTCCCGCTCTCGGCGCCGAGGCCGGGGCCACGGTTCAGTCGTCCCACGTCGAGGAGAGCGAGGGTCCCAAGCTCGACGAGGCGGCCGTGGTTGTGTCGGGCGGTCGGGGCCTCGGCGAGGCCGGTGGCTACCAGATGATCGAGGAGCTGGCCAAGCTGCTCGGGTGGTGCGGCCGGGGCGTCGCGGGCCATCGTGGACGCCGGCTGGGTGCCCTACTCCCATCAGGTCGGCCAGACCGGCAAGACGGTCAAGCCCAACGTCTACATCGCCGCCGGTATCTCCGGCGCCACCCAGCACATGGTGGGGATGAAGAGCGCCAAGAACATCATCGCCGTCAACAAGGATCAGGAAGCGCCCATCTTCTCGATCGCCGACCTCGGCATCGTCGGCGACGTCAACAAGGTGCTGCCCAAGCTGATCGAGGCGCTGCAGCAGCGCCGCTGAGCGCGGCCGCTCACACCAGCGGCCAGGGGTAGGGATGGTGGCTGCGCGGCGTGGGTAGTCGCCCGGCCTTGAGGATCCGTCGATGCGGGTTTCGAGGGCCTGCCGCTCCTCGCCGTGGAGCAGGGTAGTCAGGGCCGGTGGCAGCCCGCCCGGGCCAGCTGCTCCAGATCGCGCCGGTCCCGACGGGCCAGCGGCTCGCCGGCGAAGTCCCAGATGACGGTCCGCAGCTTCGGCTCGACGTGAAAGCAGAGGCCGTGGTCGATGCCCCACACCCGGCCGTCGGCATCGATCAGGCAGTGGCCGCCCTTCCGGTCGGCATTGTTGGCGATGACGTCGAAGGTCGCCATCCGTTTGAGGGCGGCCCGGTGGGCGTCAACCTCGAGCAAGGTGAAGTAATGCTGCTCGAAGTCGGCGTCGACGAACCGCTGGAGCGACCCGGCATCGAGCGGGCCGTCGGGCCGGGCCACCGTTTCCGGGCACCAGCCCCCAGCCCAGAGCCTCGGCCAGCTCGTAGGCCGCCACCTCTCGGCGGTAGAGCCCGTCCGGGAAATCCCACAGGGGTCGTTCCGCCCGCCCCGGTTTGTAGACCGCCACGGTGGTCTGCTCACCGTCGGTCACGGTCACGAGATAGGTGCCGTTGCTGCTCCAGGGCATCCGTCCCTGGATCTCGATCTGTCCGGACGTCAGCAGGTCCAGCACTTCGCCGCTCAACGAGTCGGGAATTCCATCTCGATTGCCCCGCCAGCACCGTCGAGTTCACGCCGCCCCGGCGGGGCGACTTCCCGCCGGTGGCAGCCCGCGGCCCCGCTCAAGGCCCGGGGGGCGGTGGCCGTTGGTCCGCGGGCACGAATGACCTTCGGGATCGATGGGATGCCCGCACAGGGCACAGGTCGGTCGGCCCGGCCTGGACCAGGTCCCAGCCGCGCCGGACGATGGCCGCCGCCTGCGTCCGGGTGAGGCTGAGCCGGCCCACCCCGCGATCGCTCGGAATCGAGCCCGGCTGGACCCGCCGGTCGAGGCGATCTCGGGAGGTCCGGATCGTCCGACGCAGCGATGTCCTCATCGAGCTTCCTCCTGCTCGCCGAGATCCTCAGGGTTGAGTCTCCTCGGCCAGGATCACGATGCGGTCGGCGCCGCTGTCGTAGGCGAGCTGGAGCCCGCCCACCGCCCATTCGGCCAGTACCGGCTCGACGAGGGCCATGGCGTCGTCGTCAGGGAGCGGATCGGCGACGGGTAGGTCGGAGAGAATCTCGCCGAGAAACTGGGCGATGGCGGCCACCTGCTGCTTCTCCAGCTTCAAGGTGATCTGTTCCTTGCCCTGGCGAGCCTGCAGGTAGAAGACGCGCTGGCCCGGCGGACCGACGGTGCCGACTGTGGCCCACTCGACGTCCAGTAGCTCGAACGACCGGCTCACCCCGGCCTCCTCACCGCGCCCCCTCACGACGGCACCAGCTCGGACAGCGATCCGGTGGAGTTGACGGCCAGAACCGTCGGGCCACCGGCCCGTAGTTGATGGCCGTCACCGAGCAGGGGGAGATGACGATCCGCTGGAAGAGGTCGAGATGAGTGCCCACCGCGTCCGCAACCACGACTTTGATGGGGTCGGCATGCGAAACGGCGACCACCGTCTCGCCGGGGTGGCGGACCCGCAGGTCCGCCATGGTCTGCACCATGCGGGCCTGCATTTCGACAAATGACTCGCCGCCGGGAAACCTGAACCCGCTCGGATAGCGCTGCACCGTCGTCCACTCAGGCCGTTTCATCAGCTGTTTGAGCGCCTCCCCGGTCCACTCGCCGAAATCGCACTCGATGAGCCCACGGGCGACCCGGACCCGCAGCCCCAGTGCCGCGGCAAGCGGGGCGGCGGTTTCGCGGGTGCGTTCCAGGGGAGAGGCGTAGACCGCCGCGATCCGGGGCCGGACCCCGTCGGTGGGAGCCCAGGCGGCCAGCCGCTCCCCCAGCCGGTTTGCCTGCTGTCCGTCCCGCGTCCGCCAAGTGCAGGCCCGGGCGCGCGGCCCGGCAGTACTTGCCCGGTGCTCGGGGTGGTGCCGTGCCGCACCAGCAGCACCAGCGTGGGAGGCGGGAGCTTGGGCTTCGCAGGCGGCATCTTGCCTCGTCAACCTAGTGTCTCCGGGGTGTCTACCCGCCACGCCCGCGACGCTCCAGGGCTGGCGCAGCTCGAATCCGAGATGGTGGCGTGCCGGGCTTGCCCTCGCCTGGTCGCCTGGCGGGAGGAGGTGGCCGCCACCCGCCGGGCTGCGTTCCGGGACGAGGAGTACTGGGCCCGCCCGGTCCCGGGCTTCGGCGATCCGGACGCCTCGATCCTTCTCGTCGGGCTGGCGCCGGCCGCCCATGGTGGCAACCGGACCGGCCGGGTCTTTACGGGCGACCGCTCCGGGGACTGGCTGTTCGCCTCGCTCTACCGGTGCGGCCTGGCCAACCAGCCGACCTCGGTGCGGGCCGATGACGGCCTGCGAGCTCGATGGCGTCTGGGTGAGCGCCATCGTGCGGTGTGCGCCCGCCCGCCAACCGGCCGACGCCGGCCGAGCGGGACCGGTGCCTGCCGTACCTCGAGCGCGAGCTGCCTAGATGCTCTCCTCGGTCCGGGTGCTGATTGCGCTGGGGCAGTTCGCCTACGACGGGCTGGCCCGGATCGTGCCCCTCGGGCGGCGGCCCCGATTCGGCCACGGCGTCGAAGCGGTGACCGGCGACGGGCGAACCGTCATCTGCTCGTACCACCCGAGCCAGCAGAACACCTTCACCGGCAAGCTGACCGCCGCCATGTTCGACGCCGTGTTCATCCGGGCCCGGGAGCTGGCCCGAGGTTCGGACTGATGCCCGAGCTCCCGGAGGTCGAGGGCTACCGGGCCCTGGCCGAGCGGTCGGCCCTGAGGCGGCGTATCGCCCGGGTCCACGCTCCCGACGCCTGGTATCTCGAAGCGGGGCCTGGTCGCCGCCGAAGCGGAGGCCGCGCTGGTGGACCGCCAGTTCATCGGCGCCCGCCGTCGGGGCAAGCTCATGCTGCTCGACGCCGGTGCCGCTGGCGATGAGGTCGATGTCGTGCTGGGACTGCATTTCGGGATGTGCGGCCGGCTCATCGTCGACGGCCGGGCCAGCGTCGACCGCCTGCTCTACTCGCCACCAGGCGATGAGACCCGTCACGACCGCTTCACCGTGCGCTTCGCGGATGGCGGCTGGCTGACGATGCGCGACGCCCGACGTCTGGGGGCGGTCGAGCTCGATCCCGACGAGACGCGTCTCGGGCCGGACGCCCTGTCCGCCACCCTGGCAGACATTCGGGCCGCCCTGGCCGACAGCACGTGGTCGCCGTCAAGGCCCGCCTGCTCGACCAATCCCGGCTGGCCGGAGTCGGCAACCTGATCGCCGACGAGGTCCTCTGGCGGGCGAGCCTGGCACCGGGCCGGCCATCGCGGTCCCTCACGGCCAACGAGGTGCGCCGTCTGCACCGGCACCTGACCACCGGGCTGGCCGAGCTGATCCGCCGGGGAGGGTCTCATACCGGCGACCTGCAGCCCGAGCGGCACCCCGGCGGTCGCTGCCCCCGCGACCATGCCGAGCTCAGCCGAGCAGTCGTGGGAGGGCGGACGACGTGGTGGTGTCCTCGGCATCAGCGGTGACCGCCCGGCCGCCGAGCAGCAGCAGCGCCAGCACGCCGGCCACGGCCGCGCACCCGGCGGCGCCCGCGAAGATGGTGTGCAGCTCGCGGATCAGCGCCGTCGGTGGTGGCGTTGTCGTAGGCCGGGCACGAGGCCGGATTCTTCGGGCAGAGCACGAACGGCGAGCCGATGCGGGCCTGGGCCTGGTAGAAGCGGTGGAGGGCGACCGCGGTCAGGGCCGACAGGCCGGCCAGCATGCCGATGGTGCGGGCGACGACCGCCAGGGCGCTGGCCAGGGCGTGAACGCGTCGGTTGCACCGCACCGAGGATGGCGACGTTGACCGGGGCGATCGCCAGCCCGAAGCCGAGGCCGCAGACGACCAGCTCCACGTCGCTCCAGCGTGGGCCGCCGCCGAGAGCCGTCGCCGACCACGACGTCATGGCCACGAACGACACCGCCGCCATCCCCATGCCGGCCGCGGCAACCAGCGGCGCCAGGGACCGGCGGCGGCACAGGGCCCCGCCGGCCACGGCGCCGATGGGAACGGCGACCAGAAAGCGCACCAGGACCAGGGCGGCAGACACCTCTGAGGTCGGGTCCACGGTCGACCGGGCGAACAGCGGCACGTCCACCAGGGCTGCCATCAGGGCGGCCCCCACCGCCAGGTTGACGACCAGCGCTCCCCAGGCCGGCCGGGCCGCGAAGACCCGGGGTTCGATCAGCGGCACCGCCGCCTGCCGCTCCCGCCACCAGAACAGGGCGATGAACACCACCAGGACGGGAGCCGAGCACCGGGGCGCTCGAGGCAACCACCTGCCGGCTCGGGTCGGCGGTGGAGAACAGCACGACCACGCAGCCGAGGGCGGCGGCCAGGATGACCGCGCCGGGAATGTCGGCCTGCGCCAGCACGGCCCGGACCCGGTCGAACCGCACCAACACCCGGACGCGGCTCGGGGCCAGGCGTTCCCAGGCAGACGAAGACGACCAGGAGGCCGGCGGACGCCAGCACGATGGGGGTGGTGAACGGCGCCCACGGACCCCCGGCCACCCGCGACCAGGCCTGCCCGAAGCTGGCGCTGGTGGCCAGGCTCGGGGGCGCATCGAGCCCGATGATCAGACCTACGGTGGCCACCCCGATCAGGACCATGCCGACCACGTCGGGCCGCCCGGCCGTCCGCCGGCCCGGACCTCCCCGTTCCGGGGCTGGACCGGTTGGGTCGGGCCGGGCCGGATCGGGTCGGGCTGGATCGGGTCGGGCTGGATCGGGTCGGGCTGGCTCGGGTCGGGCTGGATCGGGCCGGGCTCGATCGGGCCGGGCTCGATCGGGTCAGCCAGAAGCCGAGGCCCAGGACGATGCTGATCGGCACGTTGATCCAGAAGATGGCCCGCCACGACGCCACCGCCACGATGGCGGCACCGTAGAGCGGTCCGATCACGCTGCCCAACTCCTGGATGGCGCCCACGATGCCAAGCGGCAGGCCGCGGCCGTCGGGCGGCCACCGCCCGCCACCATGGCCAGGGTGACGGGCACCAACCCGCCTCCCCCGAGCCCCTGCAGGGCCCGGCCGGTGATCACCACGGGCAGGGAGTGGGCGGTGGCGGTGACCACCGAACCAGCCCCGAAGGCGGCCAGGCAGCCGGCGAACACCGGGTCGGTGCCCGCCAGATCCGCCAGGCGGCCGATAAGGGGGAGGACCGCGACGTATCCGAGGAGAAACCCGCTGATGATCGGCGTCGCCCGCTGCAGGCGGTCCAGGCTGACCCCTACACCGCTCATGATCGACGGCAGCGCCACCACCACCACGTAGGTGTCGGCGGCTGCCAGCAGTACTGCCATGGCGGCCAGCGCCAGGCGCCAGCGATCGCGCTGTCCGGCCGCTTGGCCGCGTGCCTCTCCCCGGCCGAGTGTCACCCGGGCTGTGGCACCGTCACGCCCACGGGCGTCAGGGCGGCGGTGGCGCCGACTGTGGTGGCGCCGACTGTGGTGGCGCCGACTGTGGTGGCGCCGCCTGTGGTGGCTCTGGCACTCATGGCCGGCCCCGCCAGCCAGATCGAGACTTCTCGGTCAACCGCATCCGTCACCTCCTTGGTGGTCGGTGGTCGAGCCCGCCCCGGCCGGCGAATCAGGCCGGCGGCAGCGTCACGGTTACCGGCTCGTTGTAGGCGGTCAGCGTGACGATATAGGTGCTTTGGGAACTGGCGGTGGTGAAGGGTCCGGTGAGGCTGATCTGGCGGGTCTCGTGGCTGCTGGGGTTGATGGCCGCCACCAGCATCACCGTCTCGGAGGGTTTGGCGTCGGGCAGGACCGGAATGGCGGTCCCCGGTACCGTGCTGGCGATCTCGTCAAGGAGCTCGCCGTTGATGCGCTCCTGCCCTGTGTATCGCGGGTCGCTGCCTGCGGTGAGCAGATTGCTCAACCCGTGGCCGGGGTCGAGCAAGACCGATGGGTCGGTCAGGCCGAAGTTTGCCGGGTTGGTCTTGGTGTAGTGATTCTGGAAGGGCAGCTGGGCCATGAACACCCCCCCCTTCGACACCACGCTGACCTTGGCGCTGAAGCCGTCGATGGTCACCGTGAACGATCCCCGCAGCTGATCCGGCCGGGCCAGGTCCCCCTCGCCACCGGTCAGGTTGGTTCCGCCTCCCGAGACGCCCTGGCTTGTCAGGGTGAAGTGCGCCGACGAGGTGGCGTCGAGCTTGGCCTTGGCCTGTTGGAGCAGAACCTCAGGATTGACCTTGGAGGCCGAGGAGGATCCGCCGCAGCCGGCTGCCATCAGCGCGGCCATCCCGGCGGCGACGATTGCGATGCCCCGACGCACGCCGGCGAATGCTACCGGCCGGGCCGGGGCCAACTCGCTTCGGCCGGTTGTCCCGGAAGACGCCGTTGACCCGGCATCCGCAGTGCGCCGGCCGGGGCGGTATCCGCCCCTGGCTGGCCGGCCCGGCGCCGCTCCCTTATTTCGACAGCCGGCTCAGAAAGCTGACGATGGCCGAGTTGAATGCGTCGTTGCGGTCGCCGGCGACCATGTGACCGGCCCCCTCGACATCGACGAATTCGGCCTGAGGGACCAGGGCCAGGAATTGCTGGGCGCCTTCGACGCTCAAGATGTCGCTCAGCCGGCCCCGGACCAGCAGCACGGGCATATCGAGGGATCTGGCCGCCGCTTCCAGCCGCTCCGGGGGCACCAGCGACACTCTGGTCTCGTCCGGCGAGCCCTCGGGTGGGCGCCGGAATCTGGGATCCCAATGCCAGACCCAGCGTCCGTCCGGACGCTGGCGCAGGTTCTTTCGCAGACCTTCCAGGTCGGTAGGCCTGGGTCGATGCGGGTTGTAGGCCTGGATGGCGTCGGCGGCTTCGTCGAGTGATGCGAACCCTTCTTCCAGGTTTGCCCCCATGAAGTCGCCGATGCGGCGGGCGCCGGCTTCGTCGATCCGGGGGGCCACGTCGACCAGCACCAGGGCGCGCACCTCGGCGCGTGGCTCCTCTCCGGTGGCGGCGAGCAGGGCAATGCCGCCGAGCGAGGCGCCCACCACCGCGGGTGGGGTTGGCACGCTCTGTATCAGTCGCCGGGCGTCCTCGGCGTAGGCATCGAGGTTGTAGTCGCCATCCTCCGACCAGTCGCTGTCGCCGTGGCCCCGCAGGTCGAACGTCCAGGCCCGCCATCCCTGGTTTGCCAGCGCCAGGGCCGTGGTCCGCCACGAATGGCGGGTTTGCCCGCCGCCGTGGAGGAGAATGACCGGAAGCCCGTCGGCCGGACCGTAGCTGTCGCCGCGCAAACGGATGCCCTCCGCGCCCTCGACCTCGATGCTTTCCGCAACCTGGCTCATGCGGCCACGTTAACCACCGCATCCGCCGGCGCGTCCGGGCCTTCGGCTGCGAGTCCGGGCCTTCGGCTGCGAGTCGGGCCTTCGGCTGCGAGTTCGGGCCTTCGGCTGCGAGTCCGGGCCTTCGGCTGCGAGTTGGCCGCCTTCGGGCCCCGCAGTCCCGAAGGAACGGGGCGGCGGTAAGCTCGGCTCGCGGCCTACGGAAAGGGAGTTCGCTCGTGTCTGCTGGGCTGAGCCATACCCCACCATCGCTATTGCTGGGCGACCCGGAGGACGACGGCGACGCCGAGTTCACGGACGCAGAGTTGACCGAGCTGGCGCTGGCCGCCGACCCCGACCAGCCGCTGGATGGTGACGCCCGTCCGCTGGCGCTGTATCCGGCCGCCGTCGGCGGCGCGCTCCCGCTGTGGTACATGCCCCCGGTGATGGCGCGCGCCAAGCGCGGGTGGCGCACGTGGATTGTCGTCGCCATCGTCGCCGGGTTTCTTCTGATCAACGCCCTCGGCCTCTGCATCACCTACGGGCAACTCGGGCCCGCCTGATTTGCCGTCAATCGGCTCGGCGACCAGGGCCGATCCGGTAACGGGGCGCCCCGGCGCCGGATCACTCACCTGGCGCTGCGCATCGGACACCCGGGGCGTGCTGCTAGCCCCGGCCACCTTGCTCCTGCAGGTTGCCCATCCGGTGGTGGGCGCCGGCGTCGCCGCCCATTCGAACTTCACCGCCGCGCCCTGGGGCCGGTTGCTCCGGACCATGCGTTCCGTGGACCGGGTGGTGTTCGGCTCCGACCGGGTCGCGGCGGCCGAAGGCCGTCGCCTCCAGCGCCTGCACGCTCGCATCCGGGGAGTCGACGAACTCGGGCGCTCCTACCACGGGCTCGACCCTGAGGCCTACGCCTGGGTTCATCTGACCTTGTTCCAGCTGTTCGTGGACGTGCAGCGAGTGTTCGGTGCGCCGTTGACCCCGTCTGAGCAGGGGGCCCTCTACCTCGAGTGGCGTCAGGTGGGCCGGGTGCTGGGCGTCCGCGACGGCCGGCTGCCGGAGAGCTGGAGCGACTTCCGGCTCCACTTCGACGACACCGTCGAGCGGTTCCTCGAGGCCAATCGGGCCGTCGATGATGTGCTGGCGGCCGTGGCGCACCCCAAGAACCCGTTTGCCGTCGTTCCGGCCCGGGTGTGGGACCCGGTCGCGGGCCGGGCGGGGGAGCTGTCCCTGTTGCTTTCGCTGGGGGTCCTGCCGCCCGTGCTGCGGGGGCGCATCGGGGTTCCGTGGACGCCCGCAGACCAGGCGCGGTTCGAGCGGCAGGTCTACCGGCTTCGGTCGATCCTGGCGGTCCTGCCCCGGCCGGTGGTGACCATTCCTCCGGGCATGCCCCATCTGATCCGATCCCGGATGCTGCGGGCCCGCAGCCGGGTAGCGGCCTAGGCGGCGAGGGCGACCGGCGAATTCGCAGGCGGCCCCCCAGGCGGCGAGGGCGACCGGCCCGCAGTGCGTTTCCTGTTGCAAAACCTGCCCTAACCCGGCCCCGTCTTCCTTTCCTGCTGCAGAAACTGCCCTGTTGAAGGGGGCCGTGCAGCAGGGAACGCTCTCTGACACCGCGCCCGGCCCGCCCGGCCGCAGTGCGTTTCCTGTTGCAAAACCTGCCCTAACCCGGCCCCGTCTTCCTTTCCTGCTGCAGAAACTGCCCTGTTGAAGGGGGCCGTGCAGCAGGGAACGTTCTGTCGCACCGCACCCGCCCCGAACGGCCCGCCCGGGCTGGCTGCCTCTCCGGGATCAGCCGCCGAGGCAGGCCAGGGCCTGGGCGTGGAGTGCCGGGGTGGCGGCCGCCACCACGAACCCGCCCTCGAGGGGAGGCCGGCCGTCGGCGGTGGTGACCACTCCTCCGGCCGCATCCACGATGGGAATCAACGGCACGATGTCATACGCCTGCAGGCCGGCTTCTACGACCAGGTCGATGTGTCCGGAGGCAAGCAAGCAGTACGAGTAGCAGTCGCCGCCGAAGCGCTGGAGCCGGACCCGGCTCGTCAGGTTGTCAAAGCCGGCACGGTCCCTCCCGGGAGCGAACATGCTCGGGTGCGTCGAATACATGGAGGCCTCACTCAGGTCGGTCGTGGGCCGGGTGCCAAGGGCCCGGCGCCGGCCACCGTGCTCCAGCCAGCCCTGCCCGTTCACGGCCGCATACGTCTCGTCCAGATAGGGCTGCCGGCACCAGCCGGCAACGGGGCGGCCTCCGAAGACCAGCCCGAGCAGCACCCCCCACAACGGCACGCCCGTCACGAAGGCCTTGGTGCCGTCGATGGGATCGATCAGCCATTGCATCGGGCCGTCCGCCCCGGTGGTCCCGCCCTCTTCACCGGTGATCCGGGCCGACGGATACCGGGTTGACAGCTCGCCGCGCAGATACGCTTCGATTCCCCGGTCGGCTTCGGTGACCGGATCGAATCCCTTCGTTCCCCCCTTGTCCCGGACAGCAGGCGAGGCCCGGAAGTATCGGAGGGCGATCTCACCGGCGTGCTGGATCAGGGGCGCGATCGTGGCGTCCAGGTCCTCGAGCCCGACCGGCCCGGATCGTCCCGACCCGGTCATCGCCCGACGTCTCCCGCCGCGGCTCCGTCGGTGTCCAGGAGTCGTTTCACGACCTTGCCGGACGGCGTGCGAGGGAGTTGGGCGACGAACACGACATCACGAGGAATTTTGTAGCGGGCGAGGTTGCTCCTGACGTAGTCCCGTACTCCGTCCGCGTCGAGGGACTGGCCGGGCCGAACGACGACGTAGACCCGCAGTCGCTGCCCGAAGGCGGGGTCTGGTACTCCGATGGCAGCCGCCTCCATGACTGCGGGGTGGCCGGCGAGAAGGTCCTCCACCTCACGGGGAAAGACATTTTCTCCGCCCGATACGATCATCTCGTCGTCCCGGCCATCGACGAACAGCCGCCCGTCGCCGTCGAAATGGCCCACGTCGCCGATCGACATCAGTCCGTCGATCACCTCCTTGCCCCCTCCGCCCGTGTACTCGGCGAACTCGACGCCGCTGCGCACGAAGATCCTTCCCGTCGTCCCGGCCGGCAGTTGGCGGCCGTGGTCGTCGAGGATCCGGACCGTGGTGCCCAGCGGCGGCCGGCCCGCGCAGCCGGGGGCGGCACTCAGGTCTGCCGGGGTGGCGATGGTGGCCCATCCCACCTCGGTCGAGCCGTACAGGTTGTAGACCACGTCGCCGAGCAGCTCCCTGGCCCGTTCCGCCAGCGCCGCGTCCAGGGGAGCCCCGCTGCTGGCTACGACCCGCAGGGAGCCCAAATCGGCAGCGCCGATGGGCTCCGTCCCCAGGGAAAGGAGGCGGTTGAGCATGGCCGGGACCACCACGAGCGCCCGGCAGCGATGATCGGCCAACGCGGCTACCACGGCTGCGGGCTCAAAACGTCGGCTGACCACGACCGTCGAGCCGAGGCTGATGGCCATGATTGACATGCCCAGGCCCCAGGCGTGGTGCACTGGCGGAGCCACGTACACCGAGCCCGTCGCTCGCAGCGGGATCCGGGACAGGATGGCCGCCGCGGCAGCCAGCGACCGCGGGCTCGGACCGGTTGGCGCCTTTCGGGGTGCCGGTGGTGCCGCTGGTCAGGATGACGATCGCACCGGGTGATTCCGGGGGCGGTGGCGGACCGGTCTCGCCTGCCGCGATCAGGGACTCGAGTGAGGGATTGTTCCCGGACCGGCGGTCACCCTCCTCCCAGGCCACGAACCGGCCCTTGGGGGCCGGGACGCCGGCGACCACGTCGGTGAACTCTTCGTCGTAGATGAGGGCGTCGACGCCCTCCCGGGCGCACACTTCGGCTGCCTGCGGTCCGGCGAAATCGGTGTTGAGATACAGGGCCCGAGCGCCGGCCTTGACCGCCCCGTAGCTGGCGTCGTAGATGCCGCGGTGGTTGCGGCACAGGATGGCCACGCCGGCGCCGGGTCCGATCTGTCGGGCTCGCAGGGCATTGGCCACCGCGTTGGATCGCTCGTCGAGCTGGGCAAAGGTGAGCGAACCGAGCTCGTCGATCAATCCGGGCCGGTCACCATGGCGAAGGGCGGCTACCGGCAGCGTGGCTCCTATGACGCCGTACCGCTCCCAGGCCCGGTATATCGCGAACAGCCGGTCTGGCCGGTCGGGTCGCAACACCCCGGCGTTGACCAGGGTCAGGAAGGCCCGGGCCTCGGTCGGGAGCCGCTGCAGGAGGGTGACGCTTCGATGCACGACGGGTGGGAGCGGAGTGACGGCGGCTACCGCCAGGCGAACACCGGCTGCTCGTAGTCGACGACCCGCTCGAGCACACCCTCCACAGCCACCCGCCGGAACTGCAGCAGGACGGCGCCGGTCGGGGCGTGGATGAGGTCGCCCCCGATGGGCAGCTGGACGACGGGACGATCGGACTCCGGGATGGACACGAAGCGGGGCGAGTCTGGACGGCATAGCTCCCGGAGCGACACCCGGTGCACGGAGCGCACCTCCAGCGGGTCCGGCGCCAGGTCGGGATCCGGACCGCCCCAGAACACCACCGGGGTGATGACGTAGCCCGATCGGGTGGCATAGTCGTCCAGGAGCCCGAGCACATCCGTCCGCCCCAGCTCCAGGCCCAGCTCCTCGTGCAGCTCGCGCCGGGCCGCGTCGATGGGCTCCTCGCCGCTTTCCAGCCGGCCCCCGGGCAACGCCCACTGCCCGGCGTGGGACTGGAGTCGTTCGGCCCGGCGGGTGAGCAGCACGGCCGGACCTCCGGCGGTGCCGGCCACGCTCCCGTTGAGGCTGCCGGCCGCTGCCCCCGGGATCCGTTGCAGCCGCTCGGCGGAGGGCGGAGCCGGGTCTTCGGCGTGCACCACCGCGTCGCTGTCGACGACCACCACCGCCACCGCGGCGTGCCGGCGCCCGGCCAGGGGGATGCTCAGCCGGAGGAGACGCCCGAGGTTGGCTTCGATACCCGCCCGGAGCCGGTCGTCGTAGGTCAGATCGAGGGGATCGGTGTGGCCGTCGGATGCCGGGGGAAGAGTTGCGGCCCGGCCCGGTGCGCCCGGTCCCGAGGGCGCCGCCAGCCCTGGGGAGGCGGATGAACCTGGAGATACCGATGAACCTGGAGATACCGATGAACTGGCCAAACCGTCACGCTACCCCGGCGCCGCCCGGCTCCGGCTGGAGAGGGCGCAGGTGATCCGTCCCGGGCGGGCCGAAGGTTACGCTCCCCGGGACCCGGGCGTGAAAGAGTCGTCGTCCCATGGCCGTCCAAGGAGGCCCACGAATGATCCATCCCCTCGAGGTGATCGGCGAGATTCGCGACCCGGCCCGCGAGCTGCGCGAGCAGATTCCCGATGTCGTCGCCAGCTACGCGGCCATGCAGCGGGCGGTGCTCAGCGACGGGGCCCTTCCAGCCCGGATCAAAGAGCTGATCGCCCTGGCGATCGCGGTGACGCGCGAGTGCGATGGGTGTATCGCCGCTCACGCCCTGGGCGCGGCTCGTCGCAACGCCACCGAGGAGGAGGTCGCCGAAGCCATGGGCGTGGCCATCATGATGAACGGTGGTCCGGGGACCGTGTGGGCTCCCCGCGCCTTCGCTGCCTTCCGGGAGGTGCTGACCCGGGATCAATGAGTCGTCAGCGAAGTGGAGGCGGGAAGGGCCCGAGGTCCGGATCTGATCAGTTCGGGCTCTCAACGGCCAGGACGGCGTCCGAAAGGGCGGGCCAGGCCGAGGTCGCCCAGGGTCCGAACGGCTGGTCAGCCAGGGACGCCAACGACAGCCTCCGCACTGGATCGACCCAGAGGAACGACCCTGAGCGCCCGAAATGCCCAAACGTCTGCGGCGAATTGCGCTGCCCTGTCCAGTGGGGGTGCTTGTTGTCCCGGACCTCGACGCCGAGGCCCCAGTCGTTGGGGTCGTAGGAGCCGAAGCCGGGGAGGACTCCTGCCAGGCCCGCAAAGGCGACCGAGGTGGCGTGGGCCAGCGTGGTCGGGCTGATCAGGGTTGGCTCCAGGAGCTCGTGGCCGAGCTTCAGGAGGTCGGTGAGAGGTCCCGACGCCCCCCAGGCCGGGCTGCCGGTCAGGAGGGTCCCGTCCAGCCCCAGGGGTTGCAGCACCGCTTCGGAGAGATAGGTGTCGAAGGGGATCCCGGATTGTTCGGCCAGGTGGGCGGCCGCCAGCTCGATGCCCCGGTTGGAGTAGATCCGCCGCCTCCCCGGAACGGTGAGGATGGCGTCGCTGTCGGGGGAAAGGCCAGACGCGTGGGCCAGCAGGTGCGCCAGGGTGGCGCCCGGGGGGCCGGCCGGGTTGTCCCATCCGACCGTGCCTTCCTCAACGCCGATCCACACGGCCAGCGAAGTCAGCACCTTTGTCACCGACGCCCAGGGGAACCGGTCCTGGATCGGGCCCGGTGGCCCGCAGCTCCCCGGATCCGGCCCCGGCCACGCCGGCCGCGGCCTCGACGGGCCAGCCCGAGACGGCTGCCAGCGGGTCCTTCACGCTTTCACATCCCGTTCTCGGTGTTGGCGCAGCCGAGGGCGTTGCTGAGGGCGCCGAGATTCGCCTCCATCAACTGCACGTAGTCGGCGTGATCGGGCCACCCTCCCGGCGGGCGGACCGGTCAGGGGATCCAGCACCCTGACCTTGACGTGGGCGGCGGCTGCGACGGCGTCGATCGTGTCGGTGGGCACAAACGGTTCGGAGAACACGGTGGTCAAGTCCGCGGCGCTGACGCGTTCCACGTCCACCCCCACCTGGGCTGGATTGGGGTCGGCGGCGGCCCCCGTCACCACGTCGGTCAGGCCGTACTGACGGGCCGCCGCCGCGAAGGCGTCGTCGGCCGTGACGATGGTGCGCCGGGGGCAGGTGGACAGGGTGCTCTCGTAGTCGATTCCCGTGGACGCAATCTCGGCCGCATACCCCTCGACGTCCTTGCGGTACACGCTCGCGGCCGCCGGGTTGGCTGCGGCCAGGGCGGTGCCGATCAGCGTGACGGCGCGGGTCATGAGACCAGGGTCCAGCCACACGTAGGGATCGGGAGTGCCGAGGCGGGCCTGGACGTCAAGGACGGAGTGGGTCCCGGCCCCGGCGGCATCGAGAGACGGTTGCAGGGCGCCGACTTCGACCACCAGGGCGGCGCCGCGTACCGCGTCGACCTGGGCGGGGCTCAGCTGATAGGTGCGGGGATCGGTGCCCGCAGGCACCACGTCGGTGACATCGACCGTGCTGCCGCCGATGCGCTGGACGGCCTGGGCCAGCGGAAACAGCCCGGTGACCACGTGGATGGTCGGCGTTCCTTCGGGGGCGGCGGTCCCCGTCCCGCACCCCCCGGCCGCCAAAACTGCCGCCAGGGCCACGGCGGCGGCGAGCACCGAGCGCAGGTGCCCTGCGGCGGCGCTCCGAAGCGGGCTGGCGGGTCCGCTCCGGTCCCGGCGGCGGGTTCTGCGCCCCCGCCGGGACGCCGGCATCAGGGCCCGGTCGTGGCCACGCCATGGTCGCCGAGGGTTCCCACCCTCAACCCCGCTGCGGTCCACTGCCGGCCGAGGATGGGGAGGGCGGCCAGGGCGGAGCGCCACGTGCCCGGGATCGAGGTGATGTCGGAGTCATGAAGCAGCACCGTGGCGCCGGGCCGGAACGTCCGGGCCACGCTGGCGGCCACGGTACGACCGGTGGCCCGGGGTTGCCAGTCAAGGCCCCACGTCGTCCACAGCACCAGCTGCAGACCTGACTCCCGGGCCGCCACCAGGGTGGCGGACGAGACCGCCCCGTACGGTGGGCGGAACCAGCGGACCGGGACCCCGGTGACGTCTTCGAGCGTCGTCCGGGCCCGCATCAGGTCCGGGACGGTGGACGTGAACGGGCGGCGCAGATGGCTGCGATGGCTGTCGCCGTGCACCGCCACCTCGTGGCCGCGCTGCACCAGCTCGCGAGCGAGTCCGGGCGATCGGCGGACCTGGCTGCCCAGGCAGAAGAAGGTGGCGTGCCACCGGAGGGCGTCGAGGGCGTCCAGGATCGGAGGCGTCGACCTGGGGTCGGGTCCGTCATCGAAGGTCAGGGCAACGTGGTCGGCGTCGCCCACGCCGGACAGCCGGGGCAACAGCCGGCAGCGCATTGACCGCCAGGCCACCACCCCGGGTAGCAGGTGGGCAACCACCCCGGCAGCCGCTGCAGTTGCCACCCCGGCAGCCAACCCGGGAGCCGCGCTGACGGCCACCCCGGCTCCCGGCCGGGACGCCGGCCGCGCCACCGGGCCGCCTCGATCGGGGCGCGGTCGGGACCGGCGGCGTGCGGCGCCCCCGCCGGTCCCCGCCGGCGATCGAAGCGATCGAACCGATCGAAGCCATCGCGGCCGGTCACGCCAGGGTGTCGAGGGGCACGGCGGTCAGGTGGGCGACCGCCAGCCCGGCGGCCAGCCGGTTGAGGACCGCGCCGAGCTGCCGCCGGCGTGGCGTCGAGGCCGTTGATCAGGTAGATCCGGCGGTCGCGTGACATGGATCGGAGTGGGATCGAGGGCGCGCATGATCCGCGTCGACGACGTGATTGGGCACGACCAGCGAGCTGTGGGTGTCCCCGCAGTCGATGAGATCCCAGGCGTTGACCCGCCGGCCCGGCACCACCACGGTCACCGGAGCCCGGTCAACTGCTCGAGCAGTGGCCCGGCCGTGGCGTCGCCCCGGGCCCGGGTCCACGGCGTGGAGTCCGGTCGCGCCGGGTCGGTATCGGCCAATCGCCCCGCCCGCCGCTGGCCACATCGACGCCCAATCCGGCCAGAGCCCGCAACGGCCTGCGGGTCGGCCAGGGCGGTGGCGCTGTCGACGACGGCGGTGAGGTTCATGCGCTGCAGGTCGGCCGCGATCGTTGCGGTTCGCCAGCTCCGTGGCATTGAGACGCACGCCAACGTAGGCGACCATGGCGGCGCCCGGCGCCCGGGTGGGCGACCCCGGCGCCGACGGCCGCAGCGGCCATCTCGACGCCGCTGGTCAGGCCCGTCCAGACCACGGCCGCGGTGAGGACGATCGCCGCTGCGGCCCGTCCGACGTAAGCAACGGGACGGCGGCGCGGCGGAACCGGCGCCGCCTGGGCCGCCTTCGAGGGTCAGGTCGTCCGCGCCGGCTCGGAACATGGCTCGTCCCGCTTCCACCTGGGCCGCTCGGACCGGTCCCGGCGAGTGCCACGGCCCGCAGGGCAGCGATGAGCTCGTCAGGATCGTGGGCGAGCCGGCTCACGCCCGCTTCGGCCATTCGGGCCGTGTTCTCCCGGCCGTGTCCGGCGATGGGCCGGAAGCTCACTACCGGCAAACCGGCTCGCATCGCCTCCAGGGAGGTCAGTCCGCCGGCGTTCTCGACCAGGGCGTCGCAGGCGGCCATGAGCGCCGGCATGTCGTCGGTCCACCCGAGGATGACCGAGTTGCCGGCGGCGCCGGCTGCCAGGGCGGCCACCTCGGCCCGCAGCCGCTCGTCTCGACCGCACACCACCACGGGCGTGAAACGCCTCTGCGGTGATCGCTCGCCAGGTGGACTCCACGCCACCGACGCCCCACGAGCCGGCCACCACGAGCACGGCCGGGTCGGATGGACCGAGGCCCAGCGCCGTCCGCGCCGTCTCCCGGGCCGGAAGGGTCGGGGGATCGAAGGCCTCGGCGAACCACCGGCCCGCAGGCCACGGCCGGCCGGCCGGTGCGACGGGCGGCCATAGCCGCGGGGCCGTCGTGGACGGCCAGGTTGACGTCGATGCCTTGTGCACCCACAGCGGGTGGACCCCGAAGTCGGTGATGAAGTTGACCGTCGGGACGGCCAGGCGACGGGTGGCTCGCAGCCGGCCGAGGCACAGGGTGGCCAGCGGGTAGGTGGACACCACCACCCCGGCTCCCGACTGGCGCACCCAGCGCAGCACCCGGCGCCGGGCCAGCACGGTCACCAACCAGGCCACCACCGGGCACAGCCACGGCACCCGGTACCACAGCCGGTAGGTGGCCTCGTAGGCGGACGGAACGTGCTTCAGCTCGAACTCGTAGCCGCTTCGGAGGGCGGCCCCCAGATCGCAGCGGCCCGCTGTCGAGGAAATCCCGGACCTCGGCGTGGTGGCCGGCCGCGTCAAGCGGTTGGCCAGCTCTCGGGCGGCCCCATCGTGGCCGGCGCCCATGCTGGCCGAGATCACCAGCACCCGGGTGGGCTCGCCGGGGCGGACGGGCGGTCGTCGCTCCCGGCGCCTACGCACGACCGGGCAGCGTAGCGTCCCTGTCCCGGCTGGCCGGGAACCACGAGAGGGCGGGCCCATGTCCACGGCCGGCCAGGAGCGCCCCGGGGGTGACCACACCACGGGGCCGTCCGGGGATGCTCCGGGGACCCTCCGGGGCCCGATCCGGGGGTCGGCCAGACAGCCGGCGGGGAGCGTCCTCTGGCGGGTCAGGCCGACCGGCCCGGCGGCTAGCTTTGGGTCCACCAAGACGCTTCCACCTGGGGGACTGCCATGTTCGTGCCGCTGGCGATCGGCGACTTTCTCGATCGGGCGGTCACCGTCGTACCGTGACCGCCCCGCCGTCATCGACGAGCCCGGCGTGCCGGGTTCTCTCGGGACTCTCACCTACGGGGAGCTGGACGCCCGGGCCCGCGGCATGGCCCTGGCTCTCGAGGAGCTCGACGTCGGGTTCGGCGAGCGGGTGGCCATCGTGAGTCCGAACGCGGCCCGCTTCCAGATCGCCTTCTTCGGGGTGAGCGGCTACGGCCGGGTGCTGGTGCCCGATCAACTACCGGCTCGGACCGGAAGAGATCCGCTACGTCGTCGAGCACTCCGGCGCGACCGTGCTGCTCGTCGACCCGGAGTCCGATGCCGCCTTGGCCGACGTCACCGCCAAGCACCGCATCGTCCTGGACGGAGTCGCCGACGCCCAGCTCTTCGCGCCTGCCCCCCCGGGAGCCGAGCCCCGGCCCTGGGAGCCCGACGAAGCTGCCACCGCCAGCATCAACTACACGAGCGGAACGACCGCCCGGCCTAAGGGCGTACAGCTCACCCACCGCAACTGCTGGCTGAACGCGGCCATCTTCGGCTGGCACGTGGCGGTCACCGATCGCGACGCCTTACATGCACACGCTGCCGATGTTTCACTGCAACGGATGGGGTATGCCGTACGCCGTCACCGCCATGGGCGTCCCCCAGGTGGTGGTCCGCAGGATCGACGGCGAGGAGATCCTGCGCCGCATCGAGCGCCACGGGGTCACCCTGCTGTGCGCGGCGCCGGCCGTCGTGGCCGCCGTGCTGGACGGTGCCGCGGCCCGGCGGGCGCGTGGGGAGGACATTCCCGGGCCGGGACCGGACCCGGATCGTCGTGGCGGGAGCCCCGCCGCCGTCGAAGACCATCGAGCGGGTCGAGGCCGAGCTGGGCTGGGAGTTCATCCAGATCTACGGGCTGACCGAGACCTCGCCGCTGCTGACGATCAACCGGGCCCGGGGGGAATGGGATGGGCTCGACCGCTCGACCCGGGCCCGGCTGCAGTCCCAGGCCGGGTTGCCGGCAGTCGGGGTCCGGATCCGGACGGGGCCGGACGGCGAGATCCTGGCCCGCTCCAACCATGTGTTCGCCGGCTATTGGGAGCAGCCGGACGAATCGGCGACGGCCCTTGCGGACGGCTGGTTTCACACCGGTGATCAGGGCCAGATGCAGCCGGACGGCTATCTCGTCGTCTCCGATCGCAAGAAGGACGTCATCATCTCCGGGGGTGAAAACGTCAGCTCGGTGGAGGTCGAAGACTGCCTTTACCAGCACCCGGCGGTGGCAGAGGTGGCCGTGATCGGCGTCCCGAGCGAACGCTGGGGAGAGACGGTCAAGGCCCTGGTGGTGCTGCGAGCCGGACAGTCCGCCGACGAGAGCGAGCTGATCGGCTTTTGCCGGGATCGGCTGGCCCATTTCAAATGCCCGACATCCGTGGAAATTCGGGAGTCGTTGACCCGCACCGCGACGGGCAAGCTGCAGAAGTTCAGGCTGAGGGCGCCGTACTGGGAAGGTTACGAGAAGCGGGTCAACTGACCGCTAGCCCCCGGCGGGTTGGCGGCCGATGTCCCGCGGGTTCGCCCCCGTCCGCAAACCGTCGAAGCGGGGGTGACGGAGCCGGCCCTCCGGCGTCCATTCCGAGAACACCACGTTTACGACCAGCTCGGGCCTCACCCAGTGCGATCCCTTGATGCGCTCGGGATCGACGAACGGCGACTGGTCGACGGCCAGTCCGGCGAGCGCCTTACGTAGCACGGCAAGTTCCTTGTCGTCGAACCCGGAACCGACCCGGCCGGAGTAGCGCAGCTGCCCCTCTTCGTCGTAATACCCCACCAGCAGGGCGCCGAGACCCACCCGCTGACCGGACGGCTCCGTCCAGCCCCCCACGACCAGATCCTGTCGGGTCGTGCACTTGAGCTTGCGCCAGTCCGGCGAGCGCCCGCTGCGGTACCCGCTGTCCGACCGTTTGGCGATCAGCCCTTCCCACCCGTCACGACAGGCGCTGTCGAGCAAGCCGCGGGGGTCACCTTCGACGACATCGACCAGGCGCACCTCGTCTGCGACCCCGTCCATGGCCTGGGCCAGCAACCGGTGCCGGTCCGAGAACGGCAGGCCGGTGGTGTCCCGGCCGAGCAGGTGCAGGAGGTCGAACACGAGCAGCCGGGGCCGGGCCGGAGAGTTGGGTTGCTGAAGCAGAGCGAAGCTCGTCCGCTCCCCGTCGAACGCCACCAGTTCGCCGTCGACGGTGAAGTTGTCCGGCGGCAGCGCCGCCAGGGCGGCCGCGATCGCCGGAAAGCGATCGGTAAAGGGCTGGTGATTGCGGGACCACAGCTCCACCTGGCGGCCGTTTCGGACCGCCAGGCAACGCAACCCGTCCAGCTTGCGCTGGTAGACCCAACCCGGTCCCTCGACGGCCCGCAGATCCTCGGGGACCCGGGCGGGCTGGGCCAGCATGGGAGGGTGCCAGGTGGCCTGGCCGGCGTGCCACTGGCGGCCCCCCTCGTCCCCCCGCACCGCCTCGATGCTTCGCCCGGAGATGGCCGAGTCGGGGGCTTCCACCGCGATGTCGCGGGACCGGCTGGCCTGATCGTCATTGCGCTTGACCATGATCCAGGACTCCCGGTCGCCCTGGGCGCCGGTTCGGGTCAGCGACCAGCCGCCGTGCAGCTTCGTCCCGTCAAGCGACACCGACAGGTGGCCGGCCGCCACCGCGTCTACCACTGAGAGGGGATGGCCGTTCTTCTCGGTCAGGTTGCGGTAGGTGCCCTCGTCCCACACGATGACGGCCCCGGCGCCGTACTCGCCGGCCCCGATGGTGCCCTCGAAGGAGGCGTAGTCGAGGGGGTGGTCCTCGACGTGAACCGCCAGCCGCTTGACCGACGGGTCCAGGGACGGCCCTTTGGGGACCGCCCACGAGATGAGCACGCCTTCGGCCTCGAAGCGGACGTCGTAGTGGAGCCGGCGGGCGGCGTGCTTCTGGATCACGAAGCGGGGCTCGCCGTCGAGCCCGGTCGCCTCCAGGACGTCACCGGCGGGCTCGGCGGTGCGGTTGAAGTCCCGCTTGGCCCGGTAGGCCTCGAGTCGATCGCCCGCGGACTGCGCCCCCTCGGACTGGGCGGTTGAGCCGGTTCGGGGTGGGCTGCGCCGGGCCACCCCGTTGTTCTACCCCACGAGCGACCGGTCCGGGGTCCGGGCCGCGACCCGCCCGTTCTTGGTGACATCCGGATTCTTGGTGACGAGGACGACCCCCCAGGTGCAATTACGCTGCCAAGAACACGAAACGCACCCAGAAATCTGGTTCAGATACCCTTAAACATCATGAAACATGCACCGATCGGGTATCCTGAAGGGTCAAACCTCTTGGTGGGACGGGGCCGGGGCGGGGCGAACGCAAACCTGAGTCCCATCGGAACAACTTTGCTTCCATCATCGTTATCCTGAAGCGACTTACACGATTACACCCAAGATGGAGAGGTCGCTCATGTCACCGATTGCCACCTCCGCTCTGCCGTTGCTCCCCCTGGACGCCGGAGTGGTACTACCCGGCATGACTATCACGCTGGCCCTGGAGACGCCCGAGGCCCGGGCCGCCGCGGAGGCGGCCAGCGGGGCCGGCAACCGCCTGGTGCTGGTGCCCCGCCTGGGCCGTACCACCGGGCCCGATGCCAGTTCCGGCCGCTTCGCGCGGGTCGGAACGGTCGCCCAGGTGGAGCGGACCGGCGCCCTGCCGGGCGGAACCCCGGCGGTTGTCGTGCAGGCCCTCGAGCGGGCCACCATCGGCGCGGCCACCGCGGCGGCCGGCGAGGCCCTCTGGGTCAACGTCGAGACCGTCGAGGAGCCCGCTCCCACCGAAGCTGCCATCGAGGCGGCCCGCGAGCTGCGCGCCGTGTTCGAGGCCATCGCCGAGCACCGCGGTGTTGGCCGCCTCGGCGACATCCTGCGCGGCGTGACGGACCCCGGTCGTCTGGCGGACACCGCCGGCTACTGGCCGGACCTGTCCGTTGAGCGCAAGGTCGAGCTGCTCGAAACCCTCGACCCGACGCGACGGGTGGAGCTGGCCCTGACCTGGGGCCGCGAGGCGCTGGCCGAGCTCGAACTCAAGGATCGCATCCGCTCCGACGTGGCGGAAGGCATGGAACGCACCCAGCGGGAGTACCTCCTCCGCCAGCAGCTGGCGGCCATCCGCAAGGAGCTCGGCGAGCAGGGTGATGGCGAAAACAGCGACGACTACCGGAGCCGTCTGGAGGCGCTCACTGTCAGCGACGCCACCCGGACCGCCATCGAGCGCGAGATCGACAAGCTGGAGCGCACCAGCGAGCAGAGCCCGGAACACGGTTGGATCCGGACCTGGCTGGACCTGGTGTTCGAGTTGCCGTGGGGCGTTCGCTCCGAGGATCGCCTTGATATCGGAGAGGCGCGCGCCGTGCTGGATGCCGATCACACCGGTCTCGACGACGTCAAGGAGCGCATCATCGAGCATTTGGCCGTTCGGAAGCTGCGTCTGGAGAGGGAGCTCGACGAGACCCCTGTCCCAGGCCGCGGACGCGGTCGCGGCGGCATGATTCTGACCCTGGTCGGGCCGCCAGGTGTGGGCAAGACCTCGCTCGGCGAATCGGTCGCTCGGGCCATGGGCCGTTCGTTTGTCCGGGTGGCCCTGGGTGGGGTGCGTGACGAAGCGGAAATTCGCGGTCACCGCCGCACCTATGTCGGCGCCCTGCCCGGGCGGATCGTCCGGGCCATCAAAGACGCCGGCAGCGTCAACCCCGTCATCCTCCTCGACGAGGTCGACAAGCTGGGCAGCGACTGGCGAGGTGACCCCTCCTCGGCCCTGCTCGAAGTGCTGGATCCGGCTCAGAACCACACCTTCCGGGATCATTACCTCGATCTCGACCTGGACCTGTCGGATGTGCTGTTCCTCGCCACCGCCAATATGGCCGAACAGATCCCTGCGCCGTTGTTCGATCGGATGGAAGTTGTCCGTCTGGACGGCTACACCGAGGACGAGAAGGTCGCCATCGCACGGGACCATCTGCTGCCCCGGCAGTGGGCGCGGGCCGGTTTGCTCGAAGGTGAAGTTACGGTCACTGACGCCGCCCTGCGCGCCGTGGTAACCGGCTACACCCGTGAAGCGGGGGTCCGCAGCCTCGAGCGCGAGCTGGCCCGGCTGTTGCGCAAGGCCGCAGCCAAAGTGGCGGCCGGCAATGCCGATACGCCTCTGGTCATTGACGAGCCCGATGTGACCCAATGGCTTGGCCGCCCCCGTCACCAGCCCGAGGTGGCCGAGCGGACATCAGTTCCTGGCGTCGTTACCGGTTTGGCGGTGACGGGCGTGGGCGGTGATGTCCTCTTCGTGGAGGCCAGCGCCGCTCCGGGCGAACCGGGCCTCACCATCACCGGACAACTCGGCGAGGTGATGCAGGAGTCGGCGCAGATTGCCCTCTCCTACGTCCGGGCCCACGCCGCTGCCTTCGGGCTGCAGCCGGACACCTTCGATCGTCTGCGGATCCACATCCACGTGCCCGCCGGCGCCATACCCAAGGACGGCCCGTCGGCGGGTGTCACGATGACAACCGCACTGGTCAGCCTTCTCACCGATCGGCCTGTTCGACCCGAAGTCGGGATGACCGGAGAGGTCACTCTGCAGGGGAAGGTGCTGCCGATCGGAGGGGTGAAGCAGAAGGTCCTGGCCGCCCATCGGGCTGGACTGACCGAAGTGGTGCTGCCCGCCCGCAACGAGCCTGACCTTGAAGACGTGCCGGAAGCGGTCCGCGAGCAGATGAAGTTCCACTTTGCGGCCGAAGTCGGCGAAGTTCTTGAACACGCCCTGAAGCAGGAAGTCCTTGTGTAGCAAGGAAATTCCGGGCTAACCGGCTCGAAAGCCCTTGTCATGCAAGGGAAATGCTTGACCTGCAGCTCCAGAACCTCTTGTATATCAGGGAACTTCCCCAACAGCGCCAGGAGGTGCCGGTGAACAGGACAGAGCTCGTCGACGCAGTCGTCAGCAAGACTGGACTCGACAAGAAGCAGGCAGAAGCGGCGGTAGGTGCCGTGACCGAGTCGGTGATGGCTGAGACCAAAGCCGGCAACAAGGTAGCGATCTTCGGCTTCGGCACTTTTTCGCCGAGCGCCCGGGCCGCCCGGATGGGCCGTAATCCCCAGACGGGTGCCCCGGTGAAGATCGCCGCGTCAAGAGGTGTGCGCTTCGCTCCCGCCTCAGCGTTCAAGGAGTCGCTCAATAGCCGCGGCAAGGCGGCGGCGGCCAAGAAGGCAGCCCCGGCCAAGAAGACGGCAGCAGCCAAGAAGACGGGGCCGGCCAAGAAGGCAGCCGCGAGCAAGAAGACGGCGACCAAAGCGACCAAGGCAGCCAAGAAGCGCTGAGAGAAGGGGACATGAGCCCAGTCAAGAAGACGGCCGCGGCAGCCAAAAAGACGGCGCCGCCTCGCAAGGCGGCGCCGTCCAAGGTCAGTGCGGCCAAGCGGAGCACCGCAACACGCACTACTGCCAAACGGACCACCACCAAGAAAGCCGCTCCAGCCAAGCGGACTGTCAGCGCCAGGAAGCCCGTGGCGGCCAAGAAGACGGCTCCCGCCAAGAAGGCCGTGCCGGCGAAGAAGACCGGGCCGGCCAAGAAGACCACTGCCAGGCGGGTCACCGCCGCCAAGAAGACGACCACAAAGGCCGCCCCGGCCAAGAGGACAACAGCCCGCAAGGTTGCCGTTCCCGCCCCGAAGACCGCTCCCGCAGCCAAGCGCGTCGTGACCAGGAGGGCCGCACCAGCAAAGAAGGTGTAGGTCGTTCGGCTGCATGAGGCCCGGGTAGAGCCGGGTTACAGGTCGCGTATGGCCTTGAAGGCCTCGGCCGCGGCCAGGCCGGTTGACGCGCCCGCGTCGGCATGGCGACGCTGGAGCCGGACAGCAAAGGCGGCATGCTCCTCGTTGGCGCCGTCCCTGTTCCCGTCTGTTGGCGGTCCATCGATATGCATGGTCGAGCGAAACTGGCTGCGATGCGCCAGCAGAGCATCGAGCTTTCGGCACTCGAACCCCTCGATGTCCTCCACGTGATCAGGTTCGTCCGCCTCCCACAGCAACAGGGCCGCCGGACGATGCGGTGGCTCCGCCTGCTCGGGAAAGAAGTGCGGATCTCGGGCCGCCACGATGCCGTCCGTCGCCAGGAACCCGGCGTGGCGATGGTCGGGATGCAATCGGTATCGCTTCCACGGATCGTGCCCGAGCACGACATCCGGGCGAAAACGCCGGATCCAGAAGGCGATCTCCCATCGCTGTCGGAGTCCGGATTGGAGCTCCCCGTCGGGCCAGGCCAGAAAAATGACTTCCCCGGTGCCGCCCAACCTCCGTGAGGCTTCCCGCTGCTCCTCCTGCCGGGTCGCGATCAACAGGGCCCGGTCCTGGTCTGGATCCCAGGAGCCCTTCGAGCCGTCGGTGCACACCAGGTGATGGATGCGGCAGCCCGTGGCGGCCCATTTGGCCAGGGTCCCTCCGCAGCCGAACTCGACATCATCGGGATGGGCGCCAATCGCCAACGCCACCGCTGGTGGGGCCAGGTCGACCGTTGGCGGACCCAGGAACGGGCCCCGACCCATCGGATCGGTCATGCCGTGACGGCGGCCAGGTCGTCCGGGATGTCCACGTCCCAACCCAGGGGGATGGAATGCACCACCCGGATCGGAAGGCCCAGCTGACGGGCTTCGTCGAGGTGCCGGGCGAACGATCCCGGTCCGTAGGAAAACGTGTAGCCGACATTGGTGGGGACCGCGATCACGTTGGTGCCGTCGCGCCGGCGGTCCGGAACGATGGTGACACCAGGAAAGTGGGTAATCCACCGCAGATCAGTGGCCAGGGGCAGGTCGCCCGCGGCCACCACCACCAGGCCGGCGCCGGCCGCCGCCAGCCGGGCCACGCCCTCCTGGACCGCCCCGTTGAGCCCCCGTCCCGGTTCCCAGATGACCAGGGCACCGAGCTGGCGGGCCCAGGTCGCCACCTCGACGTCGTCGCACACCACCGCCACGGGCAGGCCGGCGGCCGAGGCCACCACCCGGGTCGCCATCTTTTGGGCCAGGGCGGCCCGCTCGGGCGCGGACATGGCTGGCGCCAGGCGCAGCTTGGCTTCCCGGAACGCCTTTACCGGGATCAGCACCGCCTCGCGGCCGAACCAGCCTTCCCCGAAGGGGCGGCCCGACGGCGTCGCCTCTGCCATGCCGGCATCCTACGACCCGGACAGAGGATCTCTCCTCCGGAGGCCGCCCGGTAGGCTCCAGGCGTGCGAGTGGCTTTCGGTGCCGACGAGACGACGCCGCTGGCGGGCTCGGTGACCGCCTACCTGGCGGCGGCCGGCCATAGCGTCGAGGTCGTCGCCGACCAGGCCGCCTGGCCTCAGGTGGGCCGCCTCGTCGGGGAGGCGGTAGCCAGCGGGCGAGCCGATCGGGGCGTGGTGTGCTGCTGGACCGGGACCGGCGTGTCGATAGCCGCCAACAAGGTGCCGGGCATCCGGGCTGCTCTTTGTGTGGACGCCGAAACGGCTCGCGGTGCCCGCCGGTGGAACGACGCCAACGTCGTAGCCCTCAGTCTCCGTCTGACCAGCGAGCAGGTTGCCACCGAGATCCTCGACGCCTTTCTCGTCACCGACCCGGATCCGGGCGAGGCGGGCACTATTGCCCAGCTCGATTGATGCAGCGGCTGTATCCGACGACCGGGGACCTCTCCGACGCGGCCAGCCTGGAGGAGGAGTATCTGGTCGCGACGGGTCGTCACGTTCGGGCCAATTTCGTGGTGTCGCTCGACGGGAAGGTGGAGGTGGGCGGCCGGAGTTCGCGACTGGGCGGTCCCGCTGATCGGGCCGCTTTCATGGCGATGCGCGCCGTTACCGATGCCATCCTGGTCGGAGCCGGTACGGTGCGGGCCGAAAACTACGGGCCGGTGCAGCTCGACGCGGGCGCCACCAATCGCCGGCTCACACGGAGCCAGTCAGACCTCCCGCTCCTGGCCATCGTCAGCGATCGTGCGGATCTGTCCCCGGGCGCCCGGGTGTTTACCGGCCCGAGGCCCCTCCTGGTGACCACCGCCGCAGCCGCGGCGGCCCGCACGGATCTCCGTGACCTGGCCGAGGTGCTCGTCTGCGGCGATGAGCACGTGGACCTGACGCTCGCTCTGGACGCCCTGCGCGCCCGGGGCCTGGGCCGGGTGCTCTGCGAAGGAGGTCCCACGTTGTTGCATTCTCTGCTTACAGCCGACCTGCTCGATGAGCTTTGCTACACGGCCGCCCCGGCTCTGGTCGGATCGGGCCAGCGCAGTCTCCTGGGCGACCCGCCGCTTCCCGATCCCATTTCTTTGCGGCTTACCGCCGTACTCGAGGGTGATGGCATGATCCTGACCCGTTACTCGCGTGGAGGTGAGCCGTGAATCGAGCGCCGAGCCTCTCGGTTGAACGCGGCCTGTGGGACCTGGGCCATCAGGTCGTCGTTGGCGTCGACGAGGTGGGGCGCGGCTCGTGGGCCGGGCCGATCATGGTCGGCGCTGCGGTGTTGCCGCGCCATCGGCGTGTGTATCGGGTGCGGGATTCGAAGATGCTGCGTGAGTCCGAACGCGAGCGGCTGTTCGACCGGCTGGGTGAGTGGTGCCTAGCCTGGGCGGTGGGGTCCGCTTCTCAGACGGAATGCGACGATCTCGGCATGGCGGAGGCGCAGCGGTTGGCGGCCCGTCGGGCTCTGGATGGTCTTGGCGTCGCACCCGACCAGGTGCTCGTGGACGGCAACTGGGACTTCGTCGGCCTGGGCTGCACGCAGCGCATCGTGAAGGGCGACGCCACCTGCCTGTCGATCGCCACCGCATCGATCCTGGCCAAGGTGACCCGCGACCGGCTGATGCGGGCCGAAGCCGAGCACTACCCCGGCTACGAGTTCGATTCCAACAAGGGCTATCCGTGCCCCCGGCACAAGATGGCCCTGCAGGCGTACGGACCCTCGGCCATCCACCGTCGAACCTGGATTTTCATGGAGCATCTGGTGTGGGGGGTGGCCGGGGCCCGGGCCGCGCCTCGGCCCTGGCTACCGGTGGACGAGTTCGACGACCGCCTCACCCTTTTTTCCTGAATCTGCTTCGCCTAGGCGGGAACACCAACCCACACCGTCAGCCTCCCGTCCACCGCGCCGGCCACCACCGGGGTCGCTCCGAGCAGTGCGACCCGGCCCAGGTCGGGCGGCTGCACTCCCTGCCAGGTCGCGCTGGTGGTGTTCACCCGCTGCCAGGCCGATCCGGCGTCGCTGGAGAGCCACAGGGTGGACCCGCCCGACGGAGCGGACCCCAGAGCGGGATCCGGAGCGCTGGTCGTTGCCAGCCAGACGGAGCCGGTCCGGGCGATGTCCACGATGGGGAACGGCAGGGTCGGTCCGAACGGGCTGGCCGCCTGGCGGGTCCACGAGGCGCCCCCCGTGGAGACCCAGTACGCCGGCCCCACGCCTGTTCCAGGCGACGCGGCCGATCCGAACGCTTCGAATACCGGAGAGCTGGAGACCGACGGCGAGGTGGTGGCCGAGGACGAGGTGGATCCGCCAACCGAGCTGGTTTCCCCGGTAGGCGAGGCGCTGCAGCCGGCCATGGTCTCGAAGGCCGCGGGCTGGCCGGCCGGCGCGACCCGCGCCTCGGCCCAGGTTTTCCCATCCGGGGACACCCAGGCCCGAGCCACCCCCCCGGCGGACCCGACCGCGACCAGGTCGGCGCCGCTGGAGCACACCCGGCTGGCCGCATCCGGCCCGGCCTCGGGGCGGGCGTCGAGCGGCACCCCGGCCTCCCACGTGGTGCCGTCCGGGCTCGTCCAGGCTTCGGCCCGGACCTGGCTGCCGACCTGGCGCCGCCCCACTGCCACCAGGCCCGCGGTCCCCGGGGTGAGGCCGGGCACCGTCGTCAGGCCGGTCACGGTGGCAGCCGCGAACACCGTTCCTGTGGGCACGGTGCTCCACGTGGTTCCGTCCCGCGAAACCAGCAGCTCCGTGGCTGAGCGGCCGGGGCCCAGTACCTGGCCCGGGTCGTCCACCGAAACGGCCATGGTCAACCCGTCAGGAGTGGCCACCAGCCCGGTCGGACGGGCCACGGACTGCACGGCGCCGAAGACCAGAGGATCGGCTGATGGCTGCGCCCACCCCTTTTGACCGTGCTTGATCAGCAGGTGAGGCTGGCCGGGGTCGCCGTCGGCCACGGCGACCGTCGACCCGGCCACAGCCAGCATGGTGGCGTGCCATTGATCCGAGAGGGCCGCCCCCGAAGGAAGCGGCAGTTCACCCCAGCGCAGCCCATCCGTTGACTCCCAGAGCCGCTGGGCCGTCGGCCCTCCGCCCACGGCTATCAAGGTGGTGGAGAGGGAGGCGGTCGAGGAGACCGCGGTCGGGACCGCCGCCAGGGCGCGCACGACGGCGTCGGCAGACCCCGCTCCGGGCCGGGCGCCCAGGGCGAAGTCGGTTGAAGCCTGGCTCCAGCTGGCGCCATTGGGCGAGATCCACGAGGCCGGCGACCAACGGGAGCCCGTCCAGGTCCCTCCCACCGCGACGAGCCCAGCGCCGAGCGGGGATGACCCATTTGTCAGCTGGGCCAGGGCGGTGATGAGGTGGTCGCCAGGTTCGGCGAAGGACTCCTGGGCTGAGAGCACCTGGTGCCAGTTGATTCCGTCCCCGGAAGACCACACGGCCGCGGCCATGGAGGTTCCGTTGTGGACCCACCCGGCTGCGTAGACGCCCTGGGTGGTGGTGGCCAGCAAGGTATCGACGTGCGGGTCGTTGGCCGCATCAATCACTCGTTCGGCGCCGGAGAGGTTCGCCCAGCGCCGGCCGTTGGTGGAGTACCACAGTGCGACCCGGCCGCCGGTGGTGCCCGCCGCAAACAGCCCCAGAGTCCCGCTGGTCACCGAGGTGATGGTCGAATCGCTGCTCAGGAGGGCGGCGCTGCTGATTTCAGTAAACGGGTCGCCCGGACCCGGGGAGATCCACACCGCGGCCCGCCGATCGGCCGGCGACCCCACCGATCCAACCACGACGGTGCCGGCCCGCCACCTGGTGGCCGCTTCGGCCTGACTGTCGACCTGCGGACCGGTCAGCGCCGCCGCTTGCCACCCGGTGCCGTCCGCAGATGTCCACACCGTGGCCGTGCTGGCCCCATCCGGGCTCAGGCGGGTGCCGGCGATGAGCCAGGGCGATGTGGCCGCCCCAGGCAGAACGGCAGCCAGGGTGCTCGACGCCCCCCCACCAATGGCCAGGGTGGCACTGGCGTCGCGGGTCCAGTCGTACGACCCGGCGCCGGGCGCCGAGGTGCTGGTGGAGGGGGGCGCCGTCGTCCCGGCCGTCGAAGCCGTCGAAGCCGGCGGGGTCGTGGTGGCGCTCGTTTCGTGATGGCCGCTGCCGCATCCCGCCAGGGCGACCGCCGCTCCCAGGAGGGCCACCCCGATCCGAGCCGCGGCCGCCGCAGGTCGGATCCTGGCGGGCATGGCGACGGGTTACCGGTTGCTCAAATGAATCCCGCCGTCGTCGCCCCGCCGCTTCCAGCGCTGCCACCACCGCCGGCCCGAGCGCTCGGCCTCCACCTCGGCCACGATCTCCGGTCCGGCCGACGTCACGATGGCGTCTGCTTCCTCGAGCACGGCGGCGACCGCTTCGGGTGGCTCCTCCGGCTCGTCCTCGACCGCCGGCCGCCGCAGCGACCCGACAACAAAGCTTCCGTCGATGATGTCTCGTTCGTAGCGGGGGCAGTTCTCCGGGCAGCGCCAGGGAGCCTCGGGCGCCAGGTTGAGGACACAGAAGCGGGCCACCTCGCCGGTGTCGTAGGTCCGGCTCTGGAAGTGCCGGCAATCCTCACGCATCGTCACCTGCCCATGGTGGCAGGTCTGCACGCATTTGCGCCTGTCAGTGGTGCTCGGCGGGGATGCAATGTCGCTACACTTTCGGCGATGGCGGCGACCACGGCCCCGACCCTCGAGAGTCAGATACGCCTGGTCGTGCTGCGGCTGTCGAGGCGACTGCGCCAGCAAACCGCCGGCGACGTGACGGCCTCACAGCTGTCGGCGTTGTCGACCATCGCCAAGCATGGCGAGGTCTCGCTCGGCGAGCTGGCTGCCATCGAGCGCATAGCCCCCCCGTCGATGACCCGCATCGCAGCTCGGCTGGAGGAGCAGGGCCTGGTCGAACGGCGGGTCGACTCCTCCGATCGGCGGGTGGCGCGGGTGGCGGTGTCGCCGGCCGGAGATGCCCTCCTGACCGATACCCGTACCAAGCGGGACGCCTTCCTGGCCGCCCGGCTGCAGGAGTTCACCCCCGAGGAGCAAGCCCTGCTGGCCGAGGTCGTGCCTTTGCTCGAGCGAATGGCGTCCGAGGGCGCCTGACTCTTTCGGCCCCAGGCCTTTCGGCCTGACCCGTCGGGCCCCCCCGGCGCGCCCTCTTCGCTGGGCCACTCGCGTGAGGCGCGGGTAATCGGAGGGGCGGACGCCTGGCTTGGCCCCGGTGTCGCCCGCCAGACCAGGATCATCGCCAGCTCAAGGTTCGCAGCCCGGTGCGAGATCATGCATTCAGGTGAGTTTCGGGGCCTGTCATGTCGCTTGTGACATATGTCTCTTGACCCGCCAGCGCGATATGACCCACAATGAAACTGCTCGGGGCGGCCTCCCCCCTCGCCCCTTGAGCCTCACGAAGGACCGGCACCCCCCCGCCGGTCCTTCGTCGCGTCCGGTGGTCCGTTCGATGCCCGGCGGCGATCCGGAAGGTGGGGAATGACGGGTTTCGGGCCCGGACGCCCAAGCGCGATCAGGTCGGTAGTCTCCGGATATGGCCATGCCCCTTGCCGCCTTTTCCCTGCGGCTACGCGCCCGCATCCCCAATCAACCTGGAGTCCTGGGCCAGCTGGCGACCGCCATCGGCGCCGCCGGCGGAAGCCTGGTCGGCATCGAGATCGTGGCCACCGATGGCGCCACCGTGACCCGCGACGTCGTCGTCTTCTGCGGGTCCGAGGGGCACGCCGCCGATGTGGCGGCCGCGGCCCGGGCCGTGGAGGGGATCGAGATCCTGGAGGTCGAGGACCGCACCTTTGCCATTCACGACAAGGGAAAGTTGACCATCGACGGTAAACGCCCTCTCCGTGACCGCGACGACCTGGCCATGGCGTACACCCCCGGGGTGGCGCGGGTCTGTATGGCCATCGCCTCGGACCGCAGGGAGGCGCACCGCTACACCATGAAGGCCAACACCGTCGCCGTGGTCACCGACGGCACGGCCGTGCTCGGCCTCGGCGACATCGGGCCCGACGCCGCCCTGCCGGTGATGGAAGGCAAGGCCGTCCTGTTCAAGGAGTTCGGCGGCGTCGACGCCGTGCCGGTGTGCCTGCGGGTGTCGTCGACGGACGAGCTGGTCGAGACCGTGCAGCGCATCGAGCCCATGTTCGGGGGCATCAACCTGGAGGACATTGCGGCCCCCCATTGCTTCGAGGTGGAGGACCGCCTGACGGACACCCTTTCCATCCCCGTCTTCCACGACGACCAGCACGGAACTGCGGTGGTGGTGCTGGCCGCGCTGCGCAACGCCTGCCTGTTGGTGGACAAGAAGCTGTCGGACCTGCGGGTCGTGCTTTCCGGAGCCGGTGCGGCCGGGGTGGCGATCACCCGCATCCTCATGCAGGCCGGGGTCCGCGACATCGCAGCCGCGGACCGGAAGGGCGCCATTCACAGAGGCCGCGAGGCGCTCGATCCGTCCAAGCAGTGGCTGGCCGATCACGCCAACCCGGAGGGTCGGTCCGGGTCGTTGCCGGACCTGCTGCGGGGTGCCGACGCGTTCGTCGGCGTCAGCGCCCCGGGACTGCTCCACCGAGCCGATCTGGAGACCATGGCCGACCGGAGCATCGTGTTCGCCCTGGCCAACCCGGTTCCGGAAGTGCTTCCCGAGGAAGCCGAAGGCGTGGTCGCCATCATGGCAACCGGCCGGAGCGACTACCCGAATCAAATTAACAACGTCCTGTGCTTTCCCGGCATGTTCCGGGGGGCGCTCGACGCCGGCGCCACCCGGATCACGGAGAACATGAAGCTGGCGGCGGCCGAAGCCATCGCGGCCGCCGTGCCGCTCGAGCAGGTCCGGGCGGACGAGATTGTGCCGAGCGTGTTCGTCCCGGGCGTCGCCTCCTCGGTGGCGGCGGCGGTGGCCGAAGCGGCGATCGCGGACGGGGTGACCCGCTGACGGCCTGACCCGCTGACGGCCTGAGTCGCCCGGGGCCCGGGTCGCCTGGGGGCGGCGCCGGCCCGCACCGGCGGGCGACTTTTGGGACATCGGCTCACCTTTGGCGCGAAAACCACGTGGGGCGTGGTTTTTTGCTCCAAAAGTGACGGCGGGGGCCAAAAGTCGGGGCCGGGCATCGTCCCGGTGCCGGGGCCGGGGCGCGCTGCAGAATGTGGCATGCCCCGACGCTGGTTCCGCCGATCCCGCCGGCGTGGCCTCGATCCGCACCGGAGGCTGTACGTCGGGATCGTCGGTTTGGTGCTGGTGGTCATTGCCGGGACCGTGGGCTTCATCGGCTTCGGGCTCAGCGTGCTCGACGCCCTGTTCCAGACGGTCATCACGGTCAGCACGGTGGGGTTCGGGGAGTCTCGTCCGTTCGGGACGGGCGAGAAGATTTTCACCATCTTCCTGATCCTGGTCGGAGTGGCGATGGCGGCGTACACCTTCGGCGTCACTATCGACACCTTTGTGGAGGGATATCTGGGCGGGACCTACAGGAGGCGCAGGATGGAACGCGAGATCAACGCCATGCGGGCGCACATGATTTTGTGTGGATGGGGCCGGGTCGGTCAGGCCATCGCCCGCCACATGCGCACCTCGGAGGGCGAGATTGTCGTTGTCGACGCCTCCCCCGAGCGCGTCGCGACCGTCGATGCGCCGTACGTGCTGGGCGACGCCACGGACGAAGCGGTGCTGCGAGCCGCGGGCATCGATCGAGCCCGGGTGCTCGTTACCGCCCTGAACACCGATGCCGACAACCTGTACGTCACCTTGACCGCCCGGTCGATGGCGCCCCGGCTGTTCATCGTGTCGCGCGCCGCGTCAGAGGCCGCGGTGGCCAAGTTGGTGTACGCCGGTGCCGACCGGGTCGTGAACCCCCAGGATCTGGGCGGTGCCCGCATGGCCGCATTCGCGGTGCAGCCCCACGTGGCAGAGTTTCTCGACGTGGTCATGCACGATGGCAGCCTCGAGTTCCGTCTGGAGGAGGTCGAGGTCCCGGTGGGCTCGCCGCTGGCCGGTGAGACCTTGCGCAGCGCCCGGGTGCACGACCGCACGGGCACCCTTGTCCTGGCCATGCGACATCCCGATCGGGAGTTCCGCACCAACCCGCCGCCGACTGCGGAGATCGTCGGCGGCGAGGTCCTCATCGTGATCGGCGATGCCGAACAGGTCGGCGCCCTGCGGGCTCTCGCCCTCGGCGACGGTCAGATGGAGGGCTAGCGGCCCGGAAGTCGTCCGGCCCGTCAGCGCCATCGGCGCCGTCGGCCAGTCGAACACACGTTCGATAACGATCGGAATTCTCGCTAAGATTGGGGCATGGAAGAGGCGGCGTCGTTGCGGTTGGCGGCCGCTCGAAGCCGGCCTGTGGCCATGGCCGACACCCGGGTCCTGGAGGTTCCCGGGGCCCTGGGGGAGCTATTGGAAGGGGGAGTGCGCCGGGGCAGCACCCTGGTGGTCGGTTCCCCCGCAGGTGGTGTCTCACTGGCCCTGACCCTGGCCGCGGCAGCCACCCGGCAAGGGGCCTGGGCCGCTGCAGTCGGACTGCCGTCCCTGGGGCTAAGGGCTGCGGCTGAGCTCGGCGTCGAGCTTGAGCGGCTGGCCCTGGTGCCGGTGCCCGGGGACCGCTGGCCGGTCGTGGTTGCTGCCCTCCTGGACGGGATGGACCTGCTGCTCCTCGGCTGGCCCGGCCGGGCCAGGCTGGCTGACGCCCGCCGTTTGATCGCCCGCAGCCGGGAGCGGGGCACGGTGCTGGTGGTGCTCGAGCCATCCGGATCGCAATGGCCAGAGGTCCCGGACCTCCGCCTGTCGGTTGCCAACGCCAGATGGGAAGGGCTGGGTAGCGGGCACGGCCATCTCTGCCGCCGCCGGCTGGACGTGGTGGTGAGGGGACGGCGGGCAGCCACCCGGGAGCGGCGGGCCACGGTATGGCTGCCCGACGGGGCCGCCCAGCCGCTCCCATCTGTAGCCCCCCAACCCTCCGCGGCCGGATTGGTCACGGCCACCGCCACGGCCCCGCCGCTCACCGCGATCCGGGTCAGTTGAAGGGGACTGATGACGTGCCAGCTGGTCGCCTGGTATCCGGACTGGCCGGTCGTCGCGGCCGGCTGCCATCCGGAGGTACCCGCCGCGGTGGTGCGGGCCAACCGGGTGATGGCAGTCACGGCGGCAGGCCGGGCCGAGGGGATACGGACCGGCCTGCGGCGGCGGGAAGCCCAGGGCCGCTGCCCGGAGCTGGAGATCGTCCCTGCCGACACCGGCCGGGATGCCCGCCAGTGGGAGCCGGCCATGGTGGCTCTCGAGAAGTTGACGCCGGCCGTGGAGATCCTGGCCCCAGGTGCCGCCGCCCTGGCTACCCGGGGTCCGTCCCGTTATTTCGGCGGTGACGAGGCGCTGGGCGCACGGGTGGCCGACGAGGTGGACCGGGTGGTCGGCCAACCGGGCTGCCGGGTGGGCGTGGCCGACGGGCGTTTTGCCGCCCGGCTGGCGGCCCGGGCGGCCAACCCGGCTGGCGGCCCGGTGACCGTGGTGCCACCCGGTTGCAGCTCGGCCTGGTTAGCCCCCCTCCCCGTCACCGCCCTGGGGTTGGAGTTCGAGGCCCTGTCGGATCTGCTGGTGCGGCTGGGGATTCGTACCCTGGGCGACCTGGCCGCCCTGCCGGGACCGTCCGTGCTGGGCCGTTTCGGACGGATGGGGGCCAGGGCCCGCAACCTGGCGAAGGGTCACGACGAGCGCCTGCTGGCGGCTCGCCCACCCCCGCCGGACCTCGCCGTGACCGCCGAGCTCGACCCTCCGGCCGAGCGGATCGACACCGCCGCCTTTGTGGCCAAGGCGCTGGCCGATGAGCTGCAGGACCGGCTGGCAGCCCGGGGCCTGGCCTGCACCATGGTGGCCATTGAGGCCGAGACCGAGCACGGCGAGCAACTGATCCGGCGCTGGCGCCATGAAGGTGCCCTCACGGCGGCGGCGCTGGCAGATCGGGCGCGCTGGCAGCTTGACGGCTGGTTGGCTGGAGAGGGCCGACCCTCCGGGGGTCTGACGTGGCTGCGTCTGGCTCCCGAGGAGGTTCGACCCGACGACGGCCGTCAGCTGAGGTTCTGGGGGGGCGAGGCCGGGTCCGATTCCCGGGCAGCCCGAGCCCTGGCCCGGGTGCAGGGGATGCTGGGCCCGGAGGAAGTGCTGACGGCCGTACCGGCGGGTGGACGAACGCCAGCCGAACAGGTGCGCCTGGTGCCCTGGGGAGACGAGCGGGGCGAGCCAGGCGAGCGGGTGGCCGGGGTCGCGGTCCGGCCCCGTCGGGATGGGAGACGATCCCCTGAAGCGCCTCCCTGGCCGGGCCGGCTGGTCGATCCTTCCCCTGCCGTGGTGTATCCCTTGCCCCTGCCGGTGGAGGTGCGGGACCAGGACGGCATCCCGGTCGGGGTGAGCGGACGAGGGATGATCAGCGCCCCGCCCGATTCGGTGACGTTTGCCGGCGGCCGCGCCCAGTCCGTGGTCGGTTGGGCCGGTCCCTGGCCCGTCGAGGAGCGATGGTGGGATGCAGGTGGGCGCCGGAAGGCTCTGCTCCAGGTGGTGCTGGTGGACGGGACCGCTCACCTGCTCGCCCGGGAAGGAGGCCAGTGGCGGGCGGAGGCCGCGTATGAGTAGACCGCCAGGCCGACGCCCAGGCCGACCGGACAACCCGCCCCGATCCCAGGGTCGGCCGGTTAACCCGGGCCCGAATCGGCCGGCGAACCGGTGGCCCCGACGGCCGGACCGCCAGTGGCCGCCGCTCCCGCGGCCGCAACCCCCGCGGTGGGCTCTCCCGTATCGACCGGACGGGCACCAACCCCGGCCGCCCGGCCCACGGCGCGGCGGGCCAGGCGGGCAGTCCACCAACCCTGCCAGCGATCCGCGATCAACGTACAGACCGCCATGACCGCCAGGCCCGCCACCGCGTCGAGCAGGAAGTGGTTGCCGGTCGCCAGCACCGCCACGGTCGTCACGACGGGGTAGATCCACACCAGCAGCGTCCACCGGTGGCGAAACCCACCCAGGATCCGCCAGGCCGCCAGCGACGACCACGCCGCCCAGGCGATGTGCAGCGAGGGCATGGCGGCCAGCTGGTTGGCGGCGGTCGCGAGCGTCCCCGAGTGCCATGACCCGAAGGCATGGGTGTTCGCCACGATGTCGAGATATCGCCCGGGGTCGAGCAGGCGGGGCGGGGCCGTGGGATAGCTCCAGAACACCAGGAGGCCGACGACGTTGATGAGCACCAGGTTGGTCCGGAGGGGCCGGTACAGCCCCGGGTAGCGCCACCACAGCAGACCAACCAGACCGAGGGTCACGACGAAGTGGGCGTTGTCGTAGTAGTTGGAGACCCAGACGGCCAGGGTGTGATGCGCCGCCAGCCACTGGTTCAGTGCCGCCTCCGGGTCAAGGTGGGTGAGCTGTTCCAGGCGGAGAATGCTGCGGGCGTGGGCGTAGGCGGCCTGGCGGCGGAGAGGGGCCAGGTTGTTGATGTCGTCGTAGACCCAGCACAGCCAGACGATCACCAGGACCTCCGGCCACCACCGGGGCCGGCGGGCGTCGGCGGCGAGGGCGGCGGTCGCCCCGGTCGCCAGAGGCGCGGCAGGGTCGCTCCCCTCGGGCGCGGCGTTGGCTGCGGGCGCAGTCACGAAGCGGCCAGTGTAGGAGCCGCGCCCCCGGTCCTAGGCTTCGGGGCACGAAAGGGGGTGCCGTGCCGACCACCCACAGCCGACGCCACCCGGGCAGCCGCGCCCGTTCCCTTGCCGTCGAGCCCATCGCCCTAGCGTTCGGTGCCACGGTTTCCGGCCTGACCTGTGGACCGTCCTCGACCGCGATCAGCTGGACGGGGTGCGAGAGGCGCTGGCCGCGTATCTGGTCATCTTTCTCCCTGAGCAGCAGCTGAGCTTCGACGACCTGGAGCGAATCACCGACCCGCTCGGAGGGCGTGACGCCACCCCGTTCGTAACGCCCGTCGAAGGCCGCCCCCACGTGATCCGGGTGATCAAGGAGCCTGGGGACCAGCTCAACTTCGCCAACGCCTGGCCCAGCTACCTCAGCTACCTGCCGGCCCCGACTCCGGACCCGCTGCTGCCCGCCCTGGGAGGTACCCGGCCACGGCGGCGACACGGTGTGGGCCAACCAGGTACCTGGCGTACGAGACACCGTCGTCCGGTCTCAAACGGACCCTCACCGGGCTAAGGGCCGTGCACTCCGCCGGGGCGGCTTACGGGACGGGCGGTTATCTGGACCAGGTCAAAGACCTCTCTTCGATGGCTGTTGCCCCGTCTCCGGACGCATATCGGGAGGAGGTGCAACCTGTTGTTGTCGCCCACCCCGTCACCCACCGGGCCGCCCCTGTACGTGAACCCGGTCTACACCACCCGGTGCGAGGGTTGGACCGGGGTCGAATCGCAGGCCCGGCTCGCCCACCTGCACCGGCGCAGCACCAACGAGAACTTCACCTGCCGTCTGCGCTGGGCCCGCCACACCCTGACGATCTGGGACAACCGCTGCATGCACAACGCCCTGAACAGCTGGTGGGATGCGGCGAGAGATGTACGGCACCAGCGTGAAAGGCGACCCACCCCGGGCGCAGGGTTGACCTTTTTCTTCGGTCATCGCTCCCGGGGCGTGATTCCGGTGTCGGCGTCGACCAGAGCGGCCGTTTCGAGGGCGGCCAGCGCACCGGCCGGAGTGACGGCGTACCGGATCAGGCCCCGATTGGGCGCGGACAGCAGACCCGCCGCCACCATGCGGTCGAGTTGCGCCACCAGCGGCTCCCAAAAGCCGTCGATATCGAGGAGGACTTCAGGCTTGGCGTGCAGTCCAAGCTGGGACCAGGTTGCCACCTCGGCGAGCTCCTCGAGCGTGCCGAGCCCACCCGGCAAGGCGATAAAGCCATCGGCCAGGTCGTACATGAGCTGCTTACGCTCGTGCATGGACCCCACCGTGTGCAGCTCGGTGAGCGCCGGGTGCCCGACCTCACGGCGAAATACTCCCACCGGGATGACGCCGATCACCCGGCCCCGGGCGGCCAGGGCGGCGTCGGCCACCTCGCCCATGAGCCCGACGCTCCCACCCCCGTAGATCACGGTGATGGTTCTGCTGGCCAGCAGCTCGCCAAGTTCCCGGGCGGCGACGCCATACTCGTCTCCGGCGGGCGTCGAGGACCCGCAAAAGACGCACACCGATCGCAGGGCAGCCATCAACTCGCACCCTGCACCGTGATCGGCCTCCGTCCGCTGGCTCCGCTTCGCCTCGTCCGGCGAGCGTAGACCGCCGTCGGTGCGACCCGAGTGAGGCGACTGAGTGAGGTGGGCCGACGCGGGGCGCTCACGGCTTGGGAAAGGTCGCCCCGAACCGGTCGACCAGCTTGGGGTCGCCTTTCAAATGGAGGGCGCCGGACGCAGCCAGGCCCGCCAGTTCGGCCCGGCCGTACACCAGCAAGGCGATGGCGTCTGCCGATCCGGTAATCGCCAGGTCGGCGTCAACGGGGTTGCCCTCCCGGCTAACGCAGGCGTGTAACTCGTCCGGTTCGATCGTTACCAGCCAGCTCGCCAGGGGGTCGCCGGTAACGCCCAACAGGTAGCGCTCCCCGGCGCCGCGCCCGGGTGTCTGCCCGGCGGCGTAGCTGCTGGGGGCGTTGCTCTCGATGAGGGTTGGCAGGAGCAGAGCGGCGGCTTCTTCATTGAGCGGTGATTCGTGCCCAATGGACAACAACAGGTCCCACCGATGGAAGGCCACCTCGGCCAGCCGGTGGGCCGCGTACCAACGCACCGGGCGCGGCCCGCGACGGTGAAAACACAGGGCGGATAGCTGATCGTCCGTCAACCCCCGGTAGAGGGCGGCGAACTCGTCGGTGGCAACGCCCAGGGCAGCCACCACGGTCTCGGGATCGGTCGCCGCCAGCTCGTCCTGCCGGCGCCGGCGGGCGTCAGGAGGACCGGTGGGTTCGGCCGACCCGGCCAGTCCCCGACGGACGCTCAGCGCGAACCCTTCGCCGCTGCTGACCACGTGCGCGGCCAGATCACGCACCCGCCAGGGGGCACAGTTGGTGACCCGGTCCCATTCCCCGGCTGGCAACGCCAGAATTTCCCCGTTCAACCGCCCGGATAACTGGTCGATCCAGGCCAGCTGGCCCGGCAAGGTGGCGTCGGTCATATGTGGGAGAGTCTGACGCGTGGAGCTCGACCGGTTTGTGGCCGACGTGGTCGGCCCGGCCGTGTATCCGCAACGCCAGCCGTTGACCGTGGCCGCGAACCACGTCCACGGGGAACCCATCGCCGCCTCCGCTGCCTTGCGGGCCGAGTACACGCCGTTTGCGGTCGGCGAACCCTGGGGCGCGATCTGGGACACCACCTGGTTCCGCTTCGAGGGCCGGGTGCCGCCGGGCTGGGCCGGGCAAGAGGTGGCGGCCCAGGTTCACCTGGGCGGGCGCCGCGCCGTCGGGTTCAGCGCGGAAGGGTTGATCTGGGTGGGAGGGCGGCCCGTGCAGGGCTTGCACCACCGGCACCGGCACTACCTGCTCGGCCGGGTGGACGGCGGCGAAGTGATTCAGTTCCACGTGGAGGCGGCGGCCAACCCCATTCCTGCCTGGCATCGGGCCGATTGGCCCCTGCTGATGCCCGTCCACGACGGCCCACCTTTATACCGGCTGGAGCAAGCCGAACTGGTCATCATCGACCGGGAGATCGAGGCCCTGCACCTTGACCTTCAGGTGTTGCTCGAAGTCGCCGATCAGGTGCCGGAACGAGCCACCGCCTTGCTGGACGCCATCCGCGACGCGGTCGCCATGCTCGACACCGCCGGCGTGGCCGCGGCGGCCCCGGCCGCCCGGGCTCGCCTGGCCCCGGTACTGGCCGCCGCCAGCACCTCGCCGCACACTGTGACCGCGGTTGGGCACGCCCACATCGACACCGCCTGGCTGTGGCCGCGGCGAGAAACGGCCCGCAAATGCGCCCGCACCTTCGCCAACCAGCTGCGGCTCTTCGACCGGTACCCCGAACATCGATTCGCGTGCAGTCAGGCCGTCCAGTATCAATGGATCAAAGACGACTACCCCACGCTGTACGAGGAAATCCGGGCCCGGATCGCCGGAGGCCGCTGGGAGCCCGTCGGCGGCATGTGGGTCGAGCCCGACACCAATGTTCCCTCCGGCGAGTCGCTGGTCCGACAGCTGGTTTTTGGCAAGCGCTTCTTCGCGGACGAGTTCGGCATCGAAAGCCACGAGCTATGGATCCCCGATGTCTTCGGGTATTCGGCCGCCCTGCCGCAGATCGCGGTCCAGGCCGGAGTGACCTCCCTTGTCACCCAGAAGATGAGCTGGAACGACACCAACGTCTTCCCCCATTCCACCTTCTGGTGGGAAGGCCACGACGGCAGTCGGATCCTCGCCCACTTCCCGCCGGCCAACACCTACAACGGCGAGTTCTCCGTGACCGAGCTGGTTCTCAGCCAGCGCCAGTACAAGGACCACAGCCGCTCCGAGCGGAGCCTCTATCCCTTTGGGTATGGCAACGGTGGGGGCGGGCCGACCGAGGAGATGCTCGAGCGGGCCCGGCGGCTGGCGACCGTGGACGGGCTTCCAAAGGTTCGGGTCGACACGGTCGACAACTTCCTGACCGGCGTGGCAGGCGACGCCCACCAGCTGGCCACCTGGGTCGGCGAGCTGTACCTGGAGACCCACCGGGCCACGTTGACAACCCACGCCGATGTCAAGCGGGCCAACCGCCGCAGCGAGGAAGCATTGCGGGCGGCGGAGTTGTGGTCCGTGGCGGCCGGCCTCGAACTGCGGCAGCAGCTGGAGGCGGCCTGGAAACTCCTCCTGGTCCAGCAGTTTCACGACATCCTGCCCGGCTCCAGCATCCACTGGGTCTACCTGGACGCGGTCCGGGATTATGCCGAGGTGCTGCGGCTCGCCGGGGAGGTGGTGGCAGAAGCCCGGTCGGTTCTGGCCGACGGGCGCGAGGGTGCCGGCGACGACGGTCCGGGCGGCGACGGGCCGGCGGGCTGGGTGGCCTTCAACGCCGCGTCGTACGACCGCCGGGAGGTAGCTGAGCTACCCGACGGCCGGCTGGCGGTCGTGGCTGTCCCGGCCTGCGGCTGGGCCCCGGTCGGCGGGGAAGGGGAGGGGTCGCCCGTCGCGGTCGGGGAGACCCCCGTGGAAATCGGGGACGGGTGGATGGACAACGGCCACCTCCGGGTCAGCTGGGACGGCGACGGCCTGCTGACCTCGGTATGGGATCGAGACGCGGGACGGGAGGTGCTGGCACCGGGTCGACGCGGCAACCTGTTCCAGCTGCACGAAGACCACCCGAAGGCGTTTGACGCCTGGAACGTCGATCGCGAGTCCTTCTCTCGGGCTACCGACCTCGACAAGCTTGACTCCATCGAGATCGCCGAGAACGAGCCTCTGCGAGGCGGCGTCCGGTTTGTTCGCGCCTTCGGCGAGTCGAGGATTACCCAGGTGATGCGCCTGGCGGCAGGGTCGCGGCGCCTGGAGTTCCACACTCAGGTGGACTGGCACGAGCGCCATCGGTTCCTCAAGGTGGCCTTTCCAGTCGACGTGCGCGCCACCCGGGCGACCTACGAGATCCAGCACGGCCACATCGAGCGCCCCACGGTGGCGAACACCAGTTGGGATGAAGCCCGTTTCGAAGTGTGCGGGCACCGCTGGGCCGATCTCAGTGAGTCCGGCTATGGGGTGGCGCTGCTCAACGACAGCAAGTACGGCTACGACATCCACGGCAACGTCATGCGCCTGTCGCTGCTGCGGGCGTCGGGTTACCCCGATCCCGAGGCCGACCAGGGGGAGCATCGTTTCGCCTACGCCCTGCTACCCCACCCGGGGCCGTACTACGAGCGAGTGGTGGCGGAGGCGGAGTGGTTCAATCTGCCTGTCTCGTATGTCGCCGGCCGCGGGCGGGCGAGCGGCCAGGTGATCGCGATCGACCGCCCCGGGGTCAGTGTCGAGGCGGTCAAATGGGCGGACCGATCCCCCGGGGTGATCGTGCGGCTATGCGAGGTGTGGGGATGGCGGGCCCCGGCCCGGGTGACCCTTCGAGTTCCGTTCCAGGCGGTCACCCGGACGGACCTCCTGGAGCGCCCACTGGGTGCGGTGGCCCACGAGGGGAGCGACGTGGTGATCCCCCTGCGGCCGTTCGAGCTGGTCACCCTGCGCTTCGCCTGACGCCCCGCCCGGGTGGGCGTCCCCATCCTTCCGTCCCGGACCCAACCCGGGCGCCTCGCCGGTCGCCCCCGTCGCCCACTCGCCCGGTCGCCCACTCGCTTACTTTTGTCCCGTTCGCCGCCTCGGCCCTCGCCCCTCGCTCACTCGGCCACTCGGCCCACTCGGCCACTCGGCCACTCGGCCCACTTTTGTCCCGTTCGCCGCCTCGGCCCTCGCCCCTCGCTCACTCGGCCCACTCGGCCCACTCGGCCCACTCGGCCACTCGGCCCACTTTTGTCCCGTTCGCTCACTTTTGGTGCGTCAGCCACGCCACACGTGGTTTTTGTACCAAAGGTGGCGGGAAGGGACAAAAGTGAGCGGCGGGGCGGGGGGTGCGAGGGGGGCGGGGGGTGCGAGGGCGGGCAGGGGGGTGCGAGGCGGGGCGGGGGCGAGGCGGGGCGGGGGGTGCGAGGCGGGGCGGGGCGAGGCCGGGCGGGGGGTGCGAGGCGGGCAGGGAGGTGCGAGGCGGGGCGGGGGGTGCGAGGCGGGCAGGGAGGTGCGAGGCGGGGCGGGGGGTGCGAGGCGGGCAGGGAGGTGCGAGGCGGGGCGGGGGGTGCGAGGCGGGCAGGGGGGTGCGAGGCGGGGCGGTGCGGTGAGCGCCGGGGCGAGCCCCGAGCCGGCTAGGGGTCGACCCCGGCGGCCGCTTCCACCACGGCGCCCACGGCCACCAGCAACTCCTCGCTCCCCGCCGGCCCGGCCAGCTGGAGGCTGGGCGGGACTCCGGATGGTGCCCGCACGGGCAGGGCCAGGGCCGGTAGGCCTGCCAGATTGAAGGGGGCCACGTAACGGATGTCCGTCAACCTGCTGGCGTCTTCGAGTGGCGGGGGCGGGCCGGCGATGGTGGGCAGGGCCAGCACGTCGATGTGGGTGAACAGCTCGGCCAGCTCCGCTTCCCAGCTCCGGGCCCGCTCCCACGCCGCGGCTACGTCCGGCGGCGTCACCCTGGAGGCGTCGTGCAGCCGGGCGCTGACGTCGGGGGACAGCTCGTCGGCGTGCTCCTCCCACAAGGCCCGGTGCACCTGCCACGCCTCGGCCGCCAGGATTCGCATGACGGCCCCGGTCGCCGGCCACCATCCGGGCAGGGCCACGTCGATGACGCCCAGCCCGGCTGCCGCCAGGGCCGCGTCGAGGGCTTTGTCCACCCTGGGCTCGGCATTCGGCCGGGCTCGGCCGACGCGCAGCTCGCGGTCCCCGCCGGGCCAGGCGGGCGCAAAGCCCGGTTCGAGGAGCGCCATGCCCTCGACGACTCCGGCCACGGTGCGCGCCATGGGCCCGACCGTGTCGAGGGACGGCGCCAGTGGCAGGACCCCCTCCAGCGAGATCCGGCCCCGGGTCGTCTTGAGTCCCACTACCCCGCAGCAGGCCGCCGGTATCCGGATCGAGCCGCCGGTATCGCTGCCATAGGCCACATCTGCCTCGTGGGCGCCCACGGCGACGGCCGAGCCGCTGGATGAACCACCCGGCACCAGCCGGGCGTCCACCGGGTTGACCGGTGTCCCGAACCACGGGTTGATCCCCGTCACCCCGAACGCCAGCTCATGCAGGTTGGTCTTGCCGACCACGACCACCTCGCCGTTGGCGGCCGCGGCCCGGGTGCCGGCCAGGCAAGGGGCGTCCGCACCGGCGGGCGGGGCGCTGGCGGCGATGACCTTCGAGCCGTTGGTAGTGGGAATGCCCACCATGTCGATGAGGTCCTTGACCGCGACTCTGGTGGCCCCCGGGCTGGCTGCTGTCGGCTCGAAACGGGTAATGAAGGTGGCCATCGCCCGGGCAGCCTGGCACAACTGCCGGCGTCCCGGCGTCCCCCTCTTTCCCCTGGTGTATCGAACAGGTGTTCGATATGGTGCGGATGTGGGCTACCAGAATCCCCCGGTGCCGTGGCGGGAGCTGGAGGCAGCTCTATCCGGTCGGACCCGACCCTTCCCGTCGCAGGGTGACGGCGGGGACAGCCCGGCCTGGTCGTACAAGCGGGCCCCCTACCGCCCCCCGGTGGACCTGGGCCGCCGCCCGGGGAGTGAGCCCTACGCCGAACTGCACTGCCACTCCAACTTCAGCTTCCTGGACGGGGCATCCCATCCCGAAGAGTTGGTCGAGGAGGCGGCCCGCCTGGGGCTGGAGGCCCTGGCCATCACCGATCACGACGGCATGTACGGGGTGGTCCGTTTCGCCGAGGCGGCCCGGGCGGTGGGGATGCCGACCGCGTTCGGTGCCGAGCTGTCCCTGGGGTTGACCCGTCCCCAAAATGGGGTGGCCGACCCTGAGGGCACCCACCTCCTGATTCTGGCCCGGGACCCGACCGGCTACACCCGCCTGTGCCGGGCCCTCTCGGTGGCTCATCTGTCTGGAGGTGAAAAGGGGCGCCCGTTGGTGGAGCTCGAGACCCTCGCCGCCATCGGAGCGGGGGCGCGGCCCGATCTGGGAGCCCATCCGGTGACCGTTGGTCAACCTCCACAGGCCCGCGCTGATCACTGGGTCGTGCTGACCGGGTGCCGCAAGGGAACCGTCCCGGCTGCTCTGGTGGCTGAAGGGCCGGCCCGGGCCGCGGTCGAGCTGCGCCGCCTCCAGACCCTGTTTGGCCCGGACAACGTGATGGTGGAGCTGTGGGACCACGGCGACCCGCTCGATTCGGCCCGCAACGACGCCCTCGTCGGCCTTGCCGACCGCTGCGCCGCCGAGATCGTGGCCACCAACAACGTCCATTACCACCACCCCTCCCGCCGCCCCCTGGCCACCGCCCTGGCCGCGGTGCGGGCCCGGCGCAGCCTGGACGATATCGACGGGTGGCTGCCGGCCGCAGCCGCGGCCCACCTGCGAGGCGGGGCCGAACAGGCCCGCCGCTTCGCCCGCTACCCCGGCGTGGTCGAACGAGCCGCGGAGCTGGGCCGGGCCTGCGCCTTCGACCTGGCCCTGGTGGCGCCCAACCTGCCGCCGTGGCCGACCCCCGCGGAGCACACCGAGATGAGCTGGCTGCGGCACCTGGCCGAGGAGGGTGCGGTGCGGCGGTACGGGCCGCGGGGCGCGGCTCGCCACCCCCGGGCCTGGGCCCAGATCGATCACGAGCTGGGCCTGATCGAGCAGCTCGGCTTCGCCGGCTACTTCCTGATCGTGTGGGACATCGTGGAGTTCTGCCGCACCCACGACATCTTCTGTCAGGGGAGGGGGTCGGCGGCGAACTCGGCGGTGTGTTATGCCCTCGGGATCACCAACGCCGACGCGGTGGCGCTGGGTCTGCTCTTCGAGCGGTTCCTCTCCCCTGAGCGGGACGGGCCCCCGGACATCGACGTGGACATCGAGAGCGGCCGGCGGGAGGAGGTGATCCAGTACGTGTACGGCCGCTATGGCCGGGGGTGCGCGGCGCAGGTGGCCAATGTGATCACCTACCGGCCCCGTTCGGCGGTGCGGGACATGGGCAAGGCGCTGGGTGCCGCCCCCGGTCAGCTCGACGCCTGGTCCAAGCAGGTTGACGGCTGGGGCCCGCTGTCGGCGACCGCCGCCCTGGCTGACCACGACATTCCGGATGCGGTGATGGGCCTGGCCGGAGAGATCCAGCATTTTCCCCGGCATCTCGGCATCCACTCCGGGGGCATGGTGCTCTGCGACCGCCCGGTGGCCGAGGTGTGTCCGGTGGAGTGGGCTCGCATGACCGACCGCAGCGTCCTGCAGTGGGACAAAGACGACTGTGCCGCCGCCGGTCTGGTCAAGTTCGACCTGCTCGGGCTCGGCATGCTGACCGTTCTGCACGCCACCGTCGACCACATCCGGGCGTTCCACGGTGTCGAGGTGGATCTGGCTCAACTGGATCAGGAGAAGGAGGTGTACGAGATGCTGTCCCGGGCGGATTCAGTGGGGGTGTTCCAGGTGGAGAGCCGGGCCCAGATGGCCACTCTGCCCCGGCTCAAGCCCCGGACCTTCTACGACCTGGTGGTGGAGGTGGCCCTGATCCGGCCCGGTCCGATCCAGGGCGGATCGGTGCATCCGTTCATCCGCCGGCGCAACGGTACGGAGCCGGTGACGTATCTGCACCCGCTGCTGGAGCGCAGCCTGGCCAAGACCCTGGGGGTGCCGCTGTTCCAGGAGCAGCTGATGCAGATGGCCATCGACGTGGCCGGGTTCACCCCCGCCGAGTCGGATCAGCTGCGCCAGGCCATGGGGTCCAAGCGCAGCGTGGAGAAGATGCAGCAGCTGCGAGCCCGACTGTACGAGGGGATGGCTGCCCGAGGCATCACGGGTGCCGTGGCCGACGAGATCTACAACAAGCTGGTGGCGTTCGCCAACTTCGGATTCCCGGAGAGTCACTCGGTGAGCTTCGCCTACCTCGTGTACTCGTCGGCCTGGTGCAAGCACCACTACCCGGCCGCCTTCTGCGCCGGCTTGCTGGACGGACAGCCCATGGGGTTCTGGTCGCCCCAGACGATCGTGGCCGACGCTCGCCGCCACGGGGTTTCCATGTTGCGCCCGGACGTCAACCGCAGCGCCGCCGCGTCCCGGCTGGAGCCGTCCTCGTCGAGCGTCGGGGGAGCGGCGGTGCGGATGGGGATCTCCTACGTGCGGGGAGTGGGCGACGCCATGGCGGAGCGGATCGCCGCCGGCCGGCCCTACCGCGACGTGGAGGATCTGGTGCGCCGGACCGGGGTGACCGTGCCCCAGGCGGAGGCGCTCGCCACGGCCGGGGCGTTCGAGTGCTTCGGGCTGAGTCGGCGGGCTGCCTTGTGGGGAGCGGGGGCGGCGGCCGCGGCCGGGGCGGGGGAGGTGCTCGCAGGGGAGATGCCCGCAAAGGAGGCGGCCGGGGCGCCCCGGTTGGCGGGACTGATCACCGGGGCAGACGCCCCGCCCCTACCGCCCATGGACCCGGTCGAGGCCACCCAGGCGGACCTGTGGGCCACCGGCCTGTCTCCTGATCGTTATCCCACGGAGTTCGTTCGTTCCGAGCTTCACGCGGCGGGGGTGGTTACCGCCGCCCGGCTGGCCGAACTGGCTCCGGAGTCACACGTGACGGTCGCCGGGGTGGTCACCCACCGGCAGCGGCCGGCGACCGCTCAGGGCGTCACGTTTCTCAACCTGGAGGACGAGACGGGATTGATCAACGTGATTTGCTCCACCGGCGTGTGGCTCCGTCATCGCCGGGTGGCTCGCTCCAGCCCCGCCCTGATCGTCGACGGGCGCCTGGAACGGGTCGAGACGGTTATCAATGTGGTGGCCGAACGCATCCGTCCTTTGTCGTTGCGGCCGGGTACCAACCTGCGCGCCCGGGATTTCCGCTAGCCAGCTGGGTCTCGCCTGACGATTTCCCCGGATCAGAGAGTCAGCTGGTCGAAGTCATTGGGCACGATCACGTTCGGAATCCCGGCCGCGTCCACGTCCTCGCCCAGGTGGGTGAGGACGAACGGCACGGCCGGGAACCTCCGGCGCAGGGCCGCCACCGAATCCACGTCCATGTGGGTCACTGGAGGAGGGTGCGGTCCGTTGCATTCCAGGATCAGGGCGTCGCAGGCACCGGCAAGCTCGTCCAGCCCCTGGCACGGTCGGACGTCGCCGGAGTAGCCGACCCGCCGGCCATCTCGCTCCAGCAGGTAACCGAAGCAGCGCAGATCGGGAACATGCTCGACCTCGATGGCCCGAAACCGCAACGGCCCGGCCTCCTGCCACGAACCATCGACCTCGATGAAGCGCATGTCCAGGAGCCGGTGGGCGTCGGTCACGATGTTGCTGACGGCCCCGAGAGCCATCATCTCGGCCAGGAACCGCTCGACGCCTGGTGGGCCAACCACACAGAACGGTCGATCGCCTGACCGCAGCCGCACCACCTCCAGCAGCAGGAAGGGCCACCCAAAGGTGTGGTCAGGGTGGAAGTGCGAGATGACGACGACGTCGAGGTCCGCGGCGGACAACCCGCACCGGCGGAGGTGAGGCAACACGGTCGGGGACGGCTCGACCAGGACCTGTCGGTCGAGCACAAACCCATTCCAGTACCGGCCCGGCACCAGGAAGTTGCCGGTACCGAGAAACGTGGCTGTCGTCAACTGACTCCTGGGGGCGCCCGGCGGGCCCCGGCTGCCATGGCTGTCACGCCCTGGAGTGTAAGCGGCGCTCTCACCCCGTCCCGATCCGGGCCCGGGAGCGAGCCCCGGAGCCAGGCCGGCAGTGGCAGTCTGGTGTGGTGCCGGAAGAGCCCCGCGCTACCGGGCCTCTTCGGCCGATCGAACTTGCCACTGCGTCCGTGATGGCCGGGGTCAGCGTGGCTCTGGTCGTCATTGGTTGGTTCCTGCCCCATCTGGGACCCATCGCGGCCATGGCTGTCGTCCCGCTCGGCGTGGTCGCCCACCGACACCGCTTCCGGGCCCTGGTGGCGGCCACCTTCGCCGCCAGCCTGGTCAGCTTCCTGGTGGCCGGGACGGGGACCTTCTCCAACGTCGTCGAATGCGCCATCGTCGGAGGACTGGTGGGAATAGCCCGCCGCCGGGGCTGGTCGTTCGTCAGGGTGCTGGCTGCGATTGCGGTGATCGCCCCCGTGCTGGCGCTGATCTCCGTGGCCCTGCTGTCGGTGTTCCACGAGTTGCGGAAGCTGACGATCCAGCAGATCTCCAACACCTGGATCGGGATCGCCAAAATCCTGGACCGGATCCCCGGGCTGGCCGGCGTGACGCACCGGCTCAACCACCTGATCGCGGTCGCGCTTCGCGACTGGTGGATCAGCGTCAGCGTGATCGTGATAGTGGGGACGGTCAGCTTCACCGTGCTGGCCTGGGTGGTGCTCGGAGCCGTCCTCGACCGGCTGCGCTGGATCCGGGCTGTCGACCGTCTGGAGTTCGCCGTCGATACCGGGCCGGTCGGCCCGGTGCCGGCCCGGCTGCGCGACGTCCGCTACCGCTACCCGGGTGCGACCACCGATTCCCTCGGGGGGGTGTCGTTCGATCTGTTTCCAGGCGAGCTGGTCGCCCTGCTCGGCGACAACGGATCGGGGAAGTCCACCCTGGCCCGCATCCTGGCCGGTCAGCCGCCGACCTCCGGGGAGATCTGCCGTCCGGGCAGCGCGGGCCTGGGCCGGGCCGGCGGGACGGCGATGGTGATGCAGCATCCCGAGACCCAGATCCTCGGGGTGCGGGTGGCCGACGACGTGGTGTGGGGTCTACACGACGCGGCCGGGGTCGATGTGGCGGGGCTGCTGGACACGGTGGGGTCTGTCCGGAATGGATGATCGCGAGACGTCGACCCTTTCGGGCGGCGAGCTTCAGCGGCTGGCCGTCGCTGCCGCCCTGGCCCGCCGGCCCCGGCTGCTGATCTCAGACGAATCGACCGCCATGGTTGACGCCGAGGGCCGGGAGCGCTTGACGGCCCTCCTCGCCGACCTGCCGTCCCGGCTCGACATGACGGTCGTTCACATCACCCATCGCCGGGAAGAGGTGGCCGCCGCCCGCCGGTCGTTCCGGTTGGCGGCCGGTGTGCTGGTCGATGGGCGACCGCCGGCGACAGCCGTTCACTCGAACGGCCACGTTGGCGCAGGCGGCGCCACCATGCCGCACGGTGGCGGCGCCGGCGCCATTCGACGCCCAGAGGATCCCAGCCCCATCGCTCGGCCCAGCCCCATCGGTGGGCCCAGCCCCATCGGTGTTATGGACATCCGGGGCGTACATCACACCTATGGGGCCGGAACCCCATGGGCGCAGCCCGCCCTCCGGGGGATCGACCTCGTCGTCGGTCCGGGGGAGGGGGTGCTGGTGGTCGGGGGCAACGGCTCCGGGAAGTCCACCCTGGCCTGGATCATGGCGGGTGTCCTCCGTCCTTCACGGGGGGTCGCCCTGCTCGGCGGTCAGCCGATCACGGCCCAGGTGGGGTCGGTCGGGCTGGCCTTCCAGCACGCCCGGTTGCAGCTGCAGCGAGCCACCGTCAGCGCCGACCTGCGCGCCGCCGGGGCCGCCGACGACGCCGGGGTGGCCGCGGCCCTGGCATCGGTCGGCCTCGATGTTGGCGGAGATCGGCGAGCGGCGCGTCGACGCGCTCAGCGGCGGGCAACAGCGGCGGGTGGCCCTGGCCGGCATCCTGGCCCGGCAACCCAAGGTGCTGGTCCTCGACGAACCGCTTGCCGGTCTCGACCAGCCCAGCCAGGAGGGGCTGGTGGGGCTGCTGGCCGAGTTACGTTCTCGAACCGGCCTGACTGTCGTCGTCATCTCACACGACTTCGAGGGGATGGAGCGGGTGTGCGACCGGGTCGTTCGCCTGGACGGCGGCCGGGTGGTTGCCGATGCCACCCGATTGGCGGTGTCGCCTTGACCGACCCGGGCCTCGACGACGCCCGCTGCCGGCCGGGTGCGGGCCGGCTGGCCGCAGTTGCGGAGGGGGAGGTCCGATGCTGAGGACGCCCCGTCGGGCGGAGGACGGCAGCGAGCGCGAGCACCGACCGGCTCGCATCACCCTGCTTCGCGAGATCAAGGTGGATTCGCCCGTCCACCGGTTGTGGGCCGGAACCAAGCTGATCTCGGTTGCCGCCCTCAGCGTCACCCTTTCCTACTTCCCGTCGTGGGGGTCGATTGGTTTGATCGTCGGCCTGTTGCTGGCGACGGCGGCCCTGGCCCGGGTGCCGAGGGGCGCCTGGCCGCGGCCTCCCAAGTGGTTCTGGATCGCTCTGCTGCTCGGAGCCGCCCTGGCGGCCCTGGCCGGCCACTCTCCGCATCTCACCGTCAACGGCGTGGTCCTGGGCTTCGGCGGCCTGGACGCCTACTGGCGGTTCGTGGCGGTGGGCGCCGCCCTGCTGCTCGGCGCCGCTCTGGTCGGATGGACCACGCCGCTGGGAGAAATCGCCCCGGCCGTGTCGCGCCTGCTGACCCCCCTGCGGCTGGTTCGGGTACCGGTGGACGAATGGGCCGTGGCTGTCGCCTTGTGCGTGCGGAGCTTGCCCCTGCTGGTCGACGAGCTGCGCACCCTGGTGGCGGCTCGGCGCCTCCGGCCCGCCCCGCCCCGCCCGGGCCGGTCGACCCTGCAGCGGTGGCTGGACGAGCCGGTCGATCTGCTGGTGGCCGCCCTCGCCGTCTCCATGCGTCGGGCCGGTGAGCTGGCCGAAGCCATCACCGCCCGGGGTGGTACCGGGTTGATCGCGGCCCGGGCCCGGCGGCCCCGGATCGGCGACGCTCTGGCCCTGCTCATCGTGGCCGGGGCCTGCCGCGGGCGCGACCATGCTGCCCGCGTCGTAACCGATCGGGGCTGGCGGGATGCGGTCTCAGGGCGTGGTGGCGACCACCCCGGGCCGGCCGACCAGGGCATTGCCGAGGTTGGCCGCGCTCACCAGCAGCAAGGCGATCAGCTCGCGGGTGGTCAGGTGCTGCCCGAGCACCACGACGCCGGCGATGGCGGCGACCGCGGGGTCCATGCTCAACAGCACTCCAAAGGCGCGAGGGGTGACCTGACGGAGGGCCACCAGTTCGAGGCTGTACGGCACCACCGATGAGAGCAGGGCCACCGCCGCGCCGACCAGGAGCACGTGCGGGTGGAAGAGCGTCGTCCCGGCGGCCACCAGCCCGATCGGCAGGATGGCCAGGGCGCCGGCGGCCATAGCGATCGACAGGCCGCTGTGGGCATCAAAGCGGCGCCCGGTCTGCTGGCTCAACAGGATGTAGCCGATCCAGGCCGCCCCGGCGAGGAAGGCGAAGCCGATGCCGACCGGATCCAGATGCCCGCCGCCTGAGGTGAAGAGGGCCACGCCGGTGCCGGCCAGGGCGGCCCACAACAGGTCCAGCCAGCGGCGGGACCCGATCAGCGCCAGGGCCAGCGGTCCCGAAAACTCGATGGTCACCGCCACGCCGAGCGGAATACGGGCGATGGCTTCGTAGAACAACAGGTTCATCGCCGCCAGCACCAGTCCGAAGGACACCGCGACTCCGAGATCGCCCCGCCGGATCGTCCGGAGTCGAGGCCGGGCCCAGCCCACCAGCAGCACGGCTGCGACGCCCAGGCGAATGGTGGCGGCCCCGGCCGGCCCGACCTGATCGAACAGCCGGATGGCGACGGCCGCGCCGAACTGCACCGAGAACGCCCCCGCCGCGACCAGGGCCGCGGCCGGCGGGTGTCGCAGCTGGGCCCGTACGTCCCGGGTCATTGATCGATGCTACGGCCGGTCCTGGTCGGGAGCGGCCGGGCCGGGCGGAATTCCGGCACCGCCCACCACGGCGGCAGCCAGATCCGCTCCGGGGGCCGGGACCCGGCCAGCACCAGGGCGCCGCCCGGCGGCTGCTGGCTGACCGTGTCGAGGGGGAGGCGTCGCTGGCGGTGTGTCGACCAGGTGACGCTGCCGGGTCCCCACCGCCAGGGATTGTGTGTCACGCTGCGGTTGGGCACGTCGATCTCCCCGCCGAGGCGCGAGATCAGCTCGAGGGTGGCCAGATCCCCGATGCCCGGCAGAATCAGCTTGGTCCCGAACAGGGAAAGAAACCCGTCCGCGGCCCGGCCCCAGCGTTGTCGGGCCTGGGAGAGGTCCTGCAGGCACGCCAGCGTGAGCAGGCCCTGACTGCCGCCTTCGCTGACCATGGCCGGCAGGTCCGGGAGGGGGGCGATGTTGGCCAGCTCGTCGAGCACCAGGGTCAAGGGAAGCGGGCGGCCCTCCGGCCGGCCCGCCCAGGCCGCATAGGTTCCGGCCCGCACCTGGTCCAGAAATGCCACCACGATCGGGGCCACCAGGTCCTGGTAGCGGGCCGGGGCGCACACGTAGACGGTGTCCCGGCTGGTTACCAGCCGGCGGGGATCGAAGTTCGGCGCCGCCGCGTTGTCGAGGACGGCGTCCGAGCGGTAGGCAGCCAGCAGACCGGCAGTGGTCGACCAGATCCCGGACTGTTCGCGGGCGTCCGTGGCGGCCAGCCCGCTCAGCACGTCGACGGCGGTGTCCACCCCGGCCCCGGCCAGGGTGGCACGGGCGGATTGCAGGTCCTGGCGGAGCACCCAGCGCAGGACCAGCTCCACGCCGGCCCCGGCCAGATAGGCGGCGTGGAGCAAGGGGGCCAGGAGCGCCTCCGCCCGTTCGGTCCAGTGGGCGGACTCCCCGGTGCGGCCATCGGGGCGGGCGGCCCCGACCATGGCTCGAGCGAGCACCAGAGCGTCGTCCCAGCTGTCGGCGGAAACGACCGGCGACCAGCGCAGGCGGGTCACTCCGCTGGGCTCGGCCACGGTGGCGCTGGGGTCGAGCAGCCAGCACCGACCCACGGCGGCGCGCTCCGATACCGTCGTGGCCAGAAGGTCGGGTTTGGTCGAAGTCACCACCACCGCCCCGGGTGCCGCCAGCACGTTGGGGATCGCCACCCCGGTCGTCTTTCCAGAACGCGGTGGCCCGAGGACGAGCAGCGCCTGTTGCGGATCGGTCAGGGCCAGACCCCCGGAGGTGGTGCCGAGGTACATCCGGGCCCCCGACGCCGCCAGGTGACGGCGAAAGCGTTCGAGTTGATGGTCGGGGTTCGACACCCGGGCTCTCCCACGTCGGTCGTCGCCGGGCCGGGATCGCCCTCGGGGCGTCGCTGGCGATAGGAGACGGGGCGTCGGGGCTCGCCGCCGGGGAAAACCCCTAGAACACTAACGGCCCCGCTATAACTGGAGCCATGGCGCAGTTGCTCTCCGATGACGCGGTCGCGGCGGGTCTCCAGGATCTGGACTGGACCCGTGACGGGGCGGCCATCACCAGGACCGTGGTTCGCCGGGATTTCGCCGCCGCCATGGTGTTTGTCAACCAGGTCGCGGCGCTGGCCGAGGCCCGCAACCATCACCCGGATATCGCCATCTCGTGGAACCAGGTCACCCTTACCCTCTCGACCCATTCCGCCGGCGGTCTGACCCAGTTGGATCTCGATCTGGCTGCGGCCATCGACGCCCTGGAGGAGCCGTCCGGGTCCTCCGGCCCCGGCTGATCGCCAGCCGGCCCGGCCTGCGTTCCGTGGCGACCCGCTTCGGTGGCCGGCCGCCGTATTCTCTATCAATGTCCTCGCTGTGCCTTCTGACCGTTCACGCCCATCCGGACGACGAGGCGTCCAAGGGAGCCGGCACGGTGGCCCGCTACCACGCTGAGGGCGTTCACACCGTGCTGGTGACCTGCACGGGTGGAGAGGAAGGCGACATCCTCAACCCGGCCATGGATCGGCCGGGTATCCGTGACCGACTGCCGGAAGTGCGCCGCCACGAGCTCGACCGGGCCGCCCAGATCATCGGCTACGACGAGGTCGTCATGCTGGGCTACCGGGACTCCGGGATGCCCGACAGTCCCGCCAATTCCGATCCACGCAGCTTCGCAGCCGCCCCTCTGGACGAGGCCGTCGAGCGGCTGGTGGCCGTCATCCGCCGGACCCGACCGCAGGTGGTCGTGACCTATCCACGCGATCAGTCGGGATATCCGCATCCTGATCATCTCCGGGTCAACGAGATCTCCGAGCTGGCGTTCGACGCCGCCGGGGATCCCGATCGGTTTCCATCGGCCGGACCCTGCTGGCAGCCGTTGCGTCTGTGTTACGTGCGGTGGTCGGTTCGTCGCATGCGAGCCGTCCATGACAAGTACCTCGAGCTCGGTCTCGAGTCCCCTTACCAGGACGAACGCCTGGCCCGCCTGCTGGCGGCCGACACCGAGGCGGCCGCCACCGAGGCGGCCGCCACCGACGCCGCGGCGGGGCTTCCCCGGGTGCCAAATCCCCAGGTTATTGTCGACGTCAGCGGCTACGGGTCGGTAACCCGCCACGCCCTGCTCGCCCATGCCACCCAGGTCGATCCCACCTCCCGGCACTGGTTCGGCCTGCCGAGCGAGGTGTCCGATCAGCTGTACCCGTATGACGAGTACGAGGTGGTCCGGGATCTCACCGGGGTTGAGCCGTCCGACGATGTGTTCGCCGGGGTCGCCCCAATCCCGGCCCGATCAAAGGGATGAAAGGGGGCGCCCCGTATGGCGGAGTGGTTGAGTGAGGAGTGGCTCAAGGAAGTAGCTGGCCTGGCCGGCTCGCGGCCCGCCCTGCCCGGCGGCGACGGAACGGTCTCGGTCAGCGTGGTGCTCGGCAAGGGCCGTGACGTTGCCTACCACTGGCGCTATCAGGACGGAAAGCCCGGCGAGGGCGGAGTCGGCGCGGCGGCCGACGCGGCCGTCGCCCTGATCATCGAGCGCGCCGACGCCTGGGCGGTGCTGCAAGGCGAAGTGGCGCCCAGCGTGGCGTACATGCGGGGCCGGCTGAAGGCGTCGGGTAACGGGGGGCTGCTCCTGGACCTGCTGAAGTCGACGGCGGGTGCGGGCTATGAGCAGTGGCGCCGGAAGGTGCTGGATCTGACGGACGCCAACTCACCGGGTTCGTAATCCGAAATTCACGTCGGCAACGAATCCTCAGCCAGTGACTCGCGTCCTGACCGACACCAGCGATTCGGCGCTGGTCGTCTCCGTCGCCCGCTGGCACCAGGACGCCCTGGCCGAAGTCTTTCGACGGCACGCCGGAGCCGTGTTCGGGCTGGCCCGCCGGGTTCTTGGCGACCCGGGCCAGGCCGAGGAGATCGTCCAGGAGATCTTCATCCGGCTCTGGAACGAACCGGAGCGTTTCGACCCCGAGCGCGGCTCGCTGCGGTCCTTTCTGCTCGCCCAGGCCCACGGGCGGGCGGTCGACTTCGCTGCGCTCGGACACGGCCCGGCGTAACCGGGAGGATCGTGACGCCCGGGCCGCGGCCGAGGCCGGCTACGACGTCGAGCACGAGGTCTGGGACCTGGCGGTGGCGGAGCGACTCCGCGAAGCCCTGACCGCCCTGCCGGAGGACGAACGCCGGGCCATCGAGCTGGCCTACTTCGGCGGACGCACCTATCGCGAGGTGGCCACCGAGCTGGGCGCGCCCGAGGGGACGGTCAAAAGCCGGATCCGGGCCGGTTTGCGCCGCATGCGCGTGGTGCTTGGTGATACCGCTCTGGGGGTCACATGGAGCGAATGATCAGCCACGAGGAGGTGCAGGAGCTGCTCGGCGCGTACGCCCTCGACGCCGTCGAACCGAACGAGAAGGCGCTCGTCGACTATCACCTGGACAGCTGCCCCCGGTGCCGCGACGAGTTGCGCAACCACCGGGAGGTGGTGGGGCTGCTCGCTTACTCAGGACAGGACGCGCCCCCCGGCCTGTGGGACCGGGTGGTCGAGCAGATCAACGATGCTGGCCCGGGCTCGTCCGCCCCCACGCTGCGGCCGGTGTCAGGCCCGCCGGCACCCCCGAAGGATCGCCGGCTGACGGCCCGGGTCGTGCTCGCCCTGGCGGCCGCAGCCGTGATCGTGATCGCCGTGCTGGCGTGCAGGTCGTTCGGCTGCAGAGCCGCACCAATCACCTCAGCAGCCAGGTGGCGTCCATCGAAAACGGACCGCAGCCGACCATGGCCGCGGTCCAGCGGGCTCTGGCCGAGCCGGGTGCGCAGCTGATCGCGCTCCGGCCGTCAACGGGCGGACCGGTGACTATCGAAGCGGTGATCCTTCCCAGCGGATCCGGCTACCTCTACGAGTCGCGGCTTGATCCGCTGATTCCCTCCCGGACGTATCAGCTGTGGGGGATCGCCGGTTCCGAGGCCATCTCCTACGGTTTGATTGGCAGCGTCCCGGCTGAAGTCACCGCCTTCCGGGTCGGCTCGGGCGCCGCCGATCTGGCCATCACCGCCGAGGAGGCAGGCGGGGCCACCAGCCCCACCCAGAGCCCCCTGGCGGTCGGCCCGATCAAGAAGACGGGGTAGATCTGACGGCCAGGACGGGTCAAACGAGCGTGGCTGCTGGGCGCCGGGGCCGGACGGGAGCCTCGTGCGTCTCCCGGCGTCCGCCGGTCCTGGCGCCCTCGCCGGCCGCCACCCATCAGGGCCGGTGGGTCTCGAAGGCACCCCGGCGGGCTGATCGCCGCAATGCCTGGCTGACCAGCTCGTCGACCAGCGCCGGATAAGGAACCCCCGACGCGTCCCACAGACGGGGGTACATGGAGATGGGGGTGAAACCGGGAATGGTGTTCACCTCGTTCAACAGGAGGCCCCGACCTTCCTCCTCGAAGAAGAAGTCGACCCGCGCCATGCTGTCGACCCGCAGGGCCCGGCAAGCGGCCACCGCCAGGCGGCCCATCTCCTCGGCCACCCCGGCGGGCAGGCTGGGCGGGCACCTCGAGGCCGGCGGCGCCGTCGACGTACTTGTCGTCGAAGTCGTAGAAGTCGTGGCTGGGGATGATCTCGCCCGGCACGGAGGCCCGCAGCTCCGGCCAGCCGAGCACGCCGATCTCGAGTTCCCGGCCCCGGACGGCCTCCTCGATGATGACGTACTCGTCGAAACGGCGAACCAGGTCCGAAAGCGGCGTCCAGCTCGCCGGCGGCCTCGGGACCCGGGAGATCCCGATGGACGATCCCATGTTGGCCGGCTTGACGAAGACCGGCCAGCCCAGTTCGGCGTCGATGCGGCCCGCCAGGTCGGGGTCGACCTCGGTCTCCCGGAAAAAGAGGTAGCGGGCCTGGGGAAGCCCGGCCGCGGTCAGCAGCGCCTTGGCCATCCCCTTGTCCATGGCCGCGGCCGAGCCCGCCACCCCCGGACCGCAGTACGGGACGCCGGCCACCTCCAGCAGACCCTGCACCGAGCCGTCCTCGCCCATCGGACCGTGCAAGCAGCGGCAGCACCACCAGCGGCCCGGCGCCCGGCGTCGGTGACGGCCTCGACGGGCTCGACCGCAGCGGACCGAGCTCCGTCCGGGGCTGGCAACGGAGGTCCGGCGACGGCAGCGCCCCGGCTGGCAGACCCCGGCCGAGGGCCGCCGGTGGCATCCACCCAACGGCCCTCGGTGGTGATCCCGACGACCCGCAGGTCGTAGCGGTTCGGGTCGGCGGCCGCCAGGACGTGGCGGGCCGACACGCACGACACCTCGTGCTCGGCCGAACGGCCGCCGTAGAGGACCAGCAGGCGGATACGAGGACGGAGGAACGCCGGCCGACACAGCGCCGACGCTAATGGGACGCGATCAGCTCGCTGGTCGAGGGTGAGCCTGTCCGCGCCCGGGCCAGCTGGCGCCCGGAGCCGGCCTCCTGGCGGTCGGGGACCGATTCCCGGTCTGGCAAGATCGACCGCGATGCGCTGGTCTCCCGCGGCAGTGGCGCAGGCCGCCGGCGGTTCCGTGGCCATTCCATCCGGTCCATCCGGATCCCGTCAGCGCCGCCGCCGGTGAGGAGGCCCTGACCGGGGTCGGCATCGATTCGCGGCTGCTGGCGGCCGGGGCGCTGTTCGTGGCGCTGCGAGCGGCCCGGGACGGCCACCAGTGGATCGCGGGCTGCGGTGGAGGCGCGGGGCCGGGGGCGTGCTGGTCGATCGGGCCTGGCAGCCCGGGTCGGGCTGGAGCCCGGCTTGGACGGTCCCGTCATCTCGGTCGACGACACGGCTCGGCGGCCCTGCTGGCCCTGGGCGGGCCGGCCCGGGACCGCCTGACCGCCACCGTGGTCGGCATCACGGGATCGGTCGGCAAGACCTCGACCAAGGACATGGCCGCCGCCGCCCTGGCTCGTCCAGGCTGCGCACGACCGCCAGCCAGAAGTCCTTCAACAACGAGCTCGGCGTGCCCCTCACGCTGGCCAACGCCGAGCCGGATGTCGAGGCGGCCGTGATCGAGATGGGGGCCGGGGTCCGGGCCACATCGCCCGGCTCTGCCGAGGTGGCCCGGCCCGACATCGGGGTGGTCACCGCGGTCGCCGCCGCCCACACCGAGGCCTTCGGCGACCTCGACGCGGTGGCGGCAGCCAAGGCGGAGCTGGTGCGGGCGCTTGCCGGCCGGGGGGACCGCCATCCTCAACGCCGACAACACGCGGGTCTCGGCCATGGCGGCCGTCACCGCCGCCCGGGTGCTGCGCTACTCCGCCCCCGGCCTCTGGCCGCCGCGACGGGCCCGCCGACGTGGTGGCGGACGAGGTGGCCCTGGACGACCAGCTGCGCCCTCGGTTCGTGGTCCGCTCCCCGTGGGGCCGCGCCGCCGGTCCGGCTCGAAGCTCGGGGCGCCCATCAGGTCGGCAACGCCCTGGCGGCGCTGACCGTCGCCTTGTGTTGCGGCGTTCCCCTCGATGCCGCCGCCGCGGCCCTGGCCGGCGCCCGGTCTGTCGCCCTGGCGCATGGAGCTCCGCCGATCGCCGGGCGGGGCAGTCGGTCCTCAACGACGCCTACAACGCCAACCCGGCGTCCATGGCCGCCGCCCTCGAGGCCCTCGGCGCCCTGCCGGCCCGGCGGCGGGTGGCGGTCCTGGGGGAGATGGCCGAGCTCGGGCCCGCAGCCTGTCGGAGCACCAGGCCGTCGCCGCTCTGGCCGGCCGGCTGGGGGTCGAGCTCTAGCCGTCGGCACCGACGCCTACGGGGTGGCGCCGGTGGACGGCATCGACGAGGCGGTGGCGGCCCTGGGTCGCTCGGATCAGGCGACGCGGTGCTGGTCAAGGCCAGCCGGGTGGCCGGCCTGGAGCGGGTGGCCACCCGCCTGCTGGCCGGCCGCACCCCTGCCCGCCGGCGCCGGAGCCGGACTGACCGCCAACCGGCGGTCAGGTCAGGCCCGGCGCTGCAGGTCGCGCAGGGCCCGGTAGCCGATCAGCTGCACCCCCGAGCGGGCCGCCAGCACCCGCAGGGAGTCGGCGGTCATGGCCAGGTCGTGATCGGCGACGCGGGCCGGCCAGTCCGGCGCCACGGCTCGCAGCTCGGCCGTGTCCATCGCGGGGCGCAGCACCACCTCGGTGACGCCGGGCCGCAGTTCCGACAGCAGCTGATCCAGGGCGCTCCGCGTGCTCCGGCCCCGGCTCACCCGCACCAGGTAGTCGGGGGATACCACCCCTTCGGCGGCGGCCAGGGCCCGAAACGGGAAGCCCCACTGGTCGCTCCGCCGAGGCGTCGGGCAGCCGCAAGGGCAAGGCGAAATCGACGGCCAGCTCCAGGGCGATGTCGAAGAACTCGGGCCGGAAGTCCAGGGCGGCCAGATGGGCGCTGAGGTGGCTGACGTCGAAGCCCCAGTAGATGGCCCGCTCCACCTGGGCCCGGCATTCGCGGCGGACCTCGTCGGTGTCGGCGTGGTCCCAGAGGTCTTCCAGCGTTCTCGGGAACCCGCCGTCACCGTCGAGCAACGACGGGCAGTAGGTGATCGGACCCCAGCGGAGCAGGTCGTACTCGGCGTTGAGCGTCAGGTGGACGCCGACGTCCTCGCCTCGGTAGCGAGCCGCGGCCTCGCGGGCCCACGGCCCGGGTACGACCAGGCCTCCCACCTCGGCCCATGCCTTCCCGGAGGGCGCTGTAGACGCCCGAGTTGCTGGCGTGGGTCACTCCCAAGCTCGTCGCAGGTCACGATCAGCAGGGACGCGCCCGGGCGGGTGGCCGAGCGCTTCGGCCAGGGAGGTCACCCGGCGCTCGATGGGTGACCGGCGTCAGGCATGGCCAGATGGTACCCCGGTCACCTCGACCGGCCCGTCCGCTGCCGCAGCGGCCGATCGGGTCCGGCCATCGTTCTGGCTACCATCGCCAGATGGGCTACGGCATGACGGTTCCCCTGGACGGCATCCCACTCTCGGAGCATCGCGAGTGCTACGAGGAGCTGGTCGATCTCGGCTACACCGACGCCTGGTCCTCGGAGGCCGACGGCACCGACGCCTTCACTCCGCTGGCCCTGGCGGCGGCGTGGGCGCCCAGCCTCCGCCTCGGTACCGCCATCGTGCCCGCCTACACCCGTGGCCCGGCCCTGCTGGCCCAGAGCGCGGCCGCCCTGGCCGAAGCCGCGCCCGGCCGGTTTGCCCTCGGGATCGGAACCTCGTCGAATGTCATCGTCGAACGCTGGAACGGGATCCCCTTCGACGAGCCGTACCGGCGGGCCCGCGACCTGATCCGCTTCCTGCGCCTGGCCCTGGCGGGCGAGAAGGTCGACGCCGCCTTCGACACCTTCACCGTCGAAGGGCTTCCGGCTGGGCCGGCCCGCCCGAGGTGGCGCCGCCGATCCTGCTGGCGGCCCTCCGGCCCGGCATGCTGCGGCTGGCCGGCCGGGAGGGAGACGGAGCGATCATCAACTGGTTGTCGGCCGATGACGTGACCCGGGTGGTGCGCGAGGTCGGACCCGGCAAGGAGATCGTGGCCCGCATCTTCGTGCTTCCGATCGAGGACGCCGACGCGGCCCGAGCCGTGGCCCGGCGCATGATCACCGCCTACCTCAACGTCCCGGTGTACGCGGCGTTCCACGAGTGGCTGGGCCGGGGTCCGGCCCTGAAGGAGATGTGGGCGGCGTGGAGCGCCGGCGACCGCAAGGCGGCCCTGGAGGCCATGCCGGACGAGGTCGTCGACGACCTGGTCCTCCACGGCTCGCCGGCCCAGGTTCGGGCGGCATCCAGCGCTACGTCGACAACGGCGTCACCACCGCCGGCGCTGGCAGATCGCTCCCACCGGGATCGATCTGCGCCAGGCCGCCGCGACCTGGCCCCGTCCGCCTGACCGGGCACACTGCCGAGGCCGCCGACACGCCGCAGCACCGTCGGCCAGGGCCCGCCGGGCCTCGGCCACGCCTCGCCGGCCGGCCTCACGGGTGTGCTCGTCGAGGCGCCAGTCGTCGTCCGGTGACCTCGAGGCGGAGAACCAGTTGCATCGTCATGCGGGCATTCGCAGGGGGGTGTGACGCTATCGCCGGCCGGGTCGCGATGGTGACGTGTCGACCGGACTCCGAGCGGGCCGGCTGGTGGCGGCCCGGGCCTGGCCCTCTACCGGACCGCGAAGCCGACCTCGCCGTGGGGCGGTTCGCCGACCACTTCCACCCCGGTGACCTCGGCTCGGGGCGGACCGTCGCGACACCACGCCTCCATGGCGTCGACCGCTGCCTGGCTCCCCTCGAAGACCGCCTCCACCCGCCCGTCCATCCGGTTGCGGACCCAGCCCGCCACGCCCCGGGTGGCCGCCTGCCGCCGGCAGGATTCGCGGAACCAGACCCCCTGCACCCGGCCGTCGATCAGCAGGTGACGCCGGACCCGCCCGGCTGGATCGGCCATCCCCGGCAACCGGTAACGCTAGAGCAGCCGGAGCTGCTCGCTGCGACCGGCGCGCGCCACGAGCGGCTCCCACTTCTGGGCGCCGCCGCGGCCCGGCGCAACCGACCTCCAGGCGGGCCACCGCCAGGCTGCGGGCCCGGCCCCGGTCGTCGGTCACGCCGACGCTCCCGTCCCGCTCGCGGCGGGTACCGTCCCGAACTGCCACCGGCCGCCCGCCGTCGTACGCCACCGGACTGTTTCGCCCGGCTCGCAGGCCCAGGGCCAGCCAGACCACGGCGTTCGGAAACCATGGCGCCAGGCGCACCAGGCGAACGGCGGGTCGTGCCAATCAGGGCCGTCAGCGGGGGATGGAGGTGTACTTGAACTCGTTGAGCTCCGGCCACGTGCCGAGCAGGTCCAGCACCCGGTCGATGGTGGTCGGTCGCCTTGACGGCGTCCTCGCCGGGGCGGTCCAGCAGCCGAACGAACACGGCCCGGTCGCCCACGATGAACGTCGGAACGCCGAAGACCTGATGGTCATCGACGGCGCGCGGTGTGCTCCGCCTTCAGGATCTCGAGCGGCCAGCCGGCGTCGACCTCGGCCAGCACGGCAGCCGGCATCCAGTCCGACCCGATCGAGCACCTTCGTCACCACGTCGCGGTCGCGGAGGTCGAGCGCCTGGTCGTGACGGGCCGAAAACAAGGCCCGGTGGGCGGCGGCGAACTGCTCGGGGAACCGGTCCCGCACCACGATCGCCGGCCAGGTTGGCCAGCAGACCCGGGATACCGATCCGGCTCCTCCCACACCGGCGGCTGGCCCTCCTCGACGTGGGCCTGGTCGAGCGAGAAGGCCAGGTAGCGCACGTCCCAGTCGGCTCCGCCGTCGACGGCAGTCAGCAGATGTTCGTGGGCGTTGCGGGCGAACGGACAGCGGTAGTCCCAGGTCACGGCGAAGGAGGCACTCATGTCGTTGGTCAACCGCGCGCCGGGCCGGCTCGGCGATTCCGGACCCGGCTGCGAGGCTCCGATCAGCCGGGTCGCCCCACCGGGACCAGGCGCCGGGCCAGCTCGCCCAGCGCCGATACCGAGGGCGATTCCGCCGATCACGTCGGACGCGTGGTGGATCTTCACGTGGACCCGGCTGGCCGCCACGATCACGGCGATGGCGTAGTACAGCGGGGCCAGCCGGTCGTCGTCTCGCAGCAGGGCCGCCCCGAAGAAGGCGGCGGTGGCGTGCCCGCTCGGGAAGCTGCTGGTGAGCGGCTGGCGCAGGTGGAGGGGGCGGGGTCCGTCGTGAACCGGCCGGGTGCGCCGGAACAGCCACTTGACCGGGCCGTTGACCAGGGCCGATTCGATCCCGAGCCCGGCCGCGGCCCGGAGCAGCGGGCGCCGCCACTCCGGCGCGGCGACGGGCCGCCTGGGCCGCCGCCAGGGCCAGCCAGATGAGGCCGTGATCGCCGAGGGCGCTGGCGTGTACATGATCCGGTCGACGGCCGGCCGGCCGCGCAGATGGGCCTCGAACCACTCGTCGATCATCAGCGTCGAAGCGGTCGACCCCCGCCGGAATAGGAACCGTCGGGGATCGCCATCGGACGGCGCTCATGGCGGAGCGGCTCCCGCCGCGGCCACGCGACGGGAGCGGCTCTCCGGTCGAGGACTCGGGACCGTGGTCGGCGCTGGCGAGCCGGGCCAGGTCGCCCCCAACCGCCGGGCAGTAGGCGTGGTAGGCGCAGTGGCCGCAGAGCCAGCCCGGGCCGGGGCCGGAAGTCCTCACGGGCGCAGGCCTGCTCCACTGCGGCCCATACGGCCAGCGTCTGCTGGCGCAGACCGCGGATCGACTGGTCCGACGGGACGGTGGAGATGGCGAGCGGCTCGCGGAGGTGCAGCAGCTGAACCCGGGCCGGTCGCCGGCCCAGAACCTGCTCGCACAGGAAGGCGTAGAAATGGACGCCCACCGAGGCGGGCCTGCTCGTAGGCGATCGACGGCGCCCGGCCGGTCTTGTAGTCGGTGACGACCAGTTCGCCCGCCGTCGTCCATCTCCAGGCGATCGATGATGCCCGACAGTTTGAGCGAGCCGATCTCGACCGACAGGCGAAGCTCGGTGCCGAGTACCTGGACCTGGCGGGGGTCCTCCAGGGCGAAGTAGTTGTCGAGCAGCTGGGCGGCATCGGCGACGAACTCGGCTCGCTCGTCCCCGTGCAGGGCCAGTCCGGCGTACTCCTCGTCCGTCGAGGACCTCCGGCACGGCCCGGGCCAGCTTCGTCCCGGGCCGCCTCCGGTGTGCGCCCCGGACGGTTCCTCCTCCCACATCAGCAGCTGGAGCGCCCGGTGCACCAGCGTGCCCTTGGCGGCGTGAGGAGACGGTGGCTCAGGCAGCCGGTCGATGGCGGACAGCCGGAACGCCAACGCGCAGTCCTTGAACGACGACACCTTTGACGGCGAGAGCGATGTCGGCAGCGGCAGAGCCATCGGCACAGACACTAACGACGGGGTGCGACATCCATGGTGGACCGGCTCAGCGCCGGGTGCACGGACGCGACGGCGCGACGGGGCGCCAGAGCTGCGGCGGCCATCCGTCCGACCGCGAGCGGGTCCTCGAACGGACCGAAATGGGAGAGCCCCTCCATCCGGATGGCGCTGCCCCTCGGGAGTCGGCGGGCCGCGTCCTCGAGAAACGGCTGACCGGGTCGCGGGGGTCCTCTCCACCCAGCAGGGTCACCGGGGGGCGCACCTCGGGCAGTCGCTCCCAGGCGTGGTCCCCGAAGCTCCCCCTCGTAGACGGACGCCTCGTCCTCCCGGGTGCAGGCCAGAGTCACCCCGCCCGCCGGGTCGTCCACGAACCCGAACGTCACGTAGGCGTCGAGGGCGGCTGGGTCGAACCGATTCATCGGCGGCTTGGCCGCGAAGTTCTCGAGGGCTTCCTGGCGCGACGCGAACCGGGGCCGACGCTTGAGGGCCAGGTCGCTCATCGAGATCGCGGCCGCCGAAGCCGTCGGTCGGAGGCTGCGGCGGGATCACGACCGGCTCGTAACAGCACAGGTCCAGGAAGGTCCCGGGTTGGCGCTGCTCGGCCAGCAGCAGGACGGCCCCGCCCAGGGAGTGACCGACTCCCCGCCATCCTCGACTCCCTCGAGGCCGCAGGGCCTCGAGCACGGCGAAGAGATCGTCGACGAAGATAGCTCCAGTCCGCGTAGTCGCCGTTCGGGGCCTTGCCCGACGAGCCGTGACCGCGCTGGTCGATCGACCACACGCTGAAGTGGTCGGCCAGCGCCGGCGCCAGCGGCAGCCAGCACCGGCCGTGAAAGCCGGTGGCGTGCAGGAGCATCACCGGCGGGCCGTCGCCGCCGAGATGGTAGGTCGCGATCTCGACTCCGCCGGCACCCCGGATGCGCGGACCGGGATCGGGGGCGTCATGGCCAGCGACGGTAGACGATGGCCGGTGACCGTCGACAAGGGCCGGGGACTGTAGGCGCGGCCAGGAAAGGCTCCCTTGCCCGCCGGAGGTCGGTGTCCCGGCCGGCCCTGATGCGGGCGGACCACTTCAGCAGGTGACCTCGGACCGGCGGCCGTGGCCAGCGGGCCTCGGCGCCACCCGGTGCGCGGCGCCGCCCTGTCCCTCCCGATCTCCGGCTTCGCCCCCCACCTCGGCGTTTCCGCCAACGACTCCCTCGGCGGCAGTTTCTTGGTGACATCCGGATTCTTGGTGACAGGGACGACACCACAGGTTCAAAACCGCGCCAAGATTCTGAAACGCGCCAAGAAATCTGATTGAAATAGCGTCAAAAACGTGAAATAGCATGGAATGTGGACCCCGCTGGCGTCAGCCGGCCGTGGCCCGACCCGGCCCGACCTGACCAGCGGCCCCGACCTCGACCAGACCGCACGGCCCGACCTCGACCAGACCGCCCGGGCCGCCCCCGACCCGGCCCGCCCGGGTCCGCCCCCGGCCCCCGATCAGCGCGGCCTGACCCCGGCCCCCGACCCGACCCGACCCGACCCGACCCGACCCGACCCGACCCGACCCGACCCGACCGTCCTGGCTCGTACCCCGCGTCCGCCCGCTTGCCCCCCCGCCGCCGTTGCCCGTTGCGCCCGGCGACACCGCCCCTGCGGCCAGGGCTGTTGGCGGCGTGACGACCATCGCCCCTCACTCCGGGGCGCCGCCAGTCCGGGATGCCTCAGTCCGGAATAGTCATCCGCAGCTGCGCCGCCAGCTGGGTGGCGTTGTCGACGGCGTCCGAACCCCAGCCGTTATCCAGAAGGACGTGAACGGCTGACGCCGATGACGCCAGCTGCACCAGGCGCGGCACCCAGTCGCCAAGCTCGGTCCCGGAGTAGCGATAGGGAGTCGTCCACGTCTCCCCCTCGACCACGCGGCGGCCGAGAAAGCGGACCACCGCCGGATCCGCGGTGGCCGCGGCCACCCCGGGAATGGCCCGCGGTCCGTGCGCCGGCCCGTCGACACAGACCAGCGACAGGCCGCATTCCTCCAGGCCTTCCAGGGTTCCCTCACAGGCGTCGCCCTCGAACCACTTTGGGCTGCGCAGCTCCACGGCCAGGCGGTAGTCCGGCAGGCGGGCCTGGACCGATCCCAGCTCGTACCACGCCTCGGGCCGGGGGCCGAACCAGCCCGGATACTGCAGGATGACGACTCCCAGCTTTCCAGCCTGATGCAGGGGGCGGACGGCGTGATCGAACCGGGCCCAGCATTCGTCCAGGGCGTCGGCGGACAGGTGGGCCGGGTACAGGCGGCGCAGATCCCGGGACCGGTCCCGAACCTCGCTCTGGAGGTCAGGCCACAACGAATCCGGCAGGGTGGGCGCCCCGGTCAAAAGCGACCAGGCCCGCACGTCGAAGGTGAACCCGGGCGGCGTCCTTTCCACCCACTGGGCCGCCATCTCAGCCGTTGGTGGAAACCGGTAGGTAGTGGCCACTTCGGCGACCGGGAAACGGGTGGCATAGAACCCCAGACGGGCCCGGGCGGTCATGGAGCGGCGGGGGTAAAAGGCCCCGCTGCTCACCAGACCCCGATCTGCCCACGACGTGGTGCCGACCAGGACCTGGCCGCCCTGGATGTCAATCAGTGCGAGCGGGGGAGTGGATCGGTCATCATCGGAGCCGTGGACCGCCCCGACCAGGTCTTCGGGCATTTTGGCCGAGCGTAGGCGCGGCACGCAGGGGTCGCGGCTCGACCCGGCCGACTGGGGTGTTGCCGCCGGCTTCGAGGATGTGGAACGGCGCTGGCGGCCGGCGCCGCCGGCCACCGTGGCAGCCATCCTGGCCGGCATGGGCGCCACCGCGGCCGGCCCGCCGTCCGGATCGGTGCTGACGGTCCGCCTGGACCAGCCTGCTGTCGACCTTCCTGACGGTCGGCTCGTCCTCCACGACGGCGCCAGCCTCAGGGTCGGGGGCTCGCTCCCGCCCGGACTGCCCGCCGGCTACCACCGCCTGGAGCCCGACGAGGGAGCACCGGTGCGCCTGATCGTGAGCCCGGGACGATGCCCGCTGCCCCGCCGACCCGGCCTGGGGTTTTTCCGCCCAGCTGTACGCCACCCGGTCCGGCCGGAGCTGGGGGTTCGGAGATCTGGGCGACCTGGAACGCCTGGCGACGTGGTCGAGCCGGCTGGGTGCCGGGTTCGTGCTCATCAACCCGCTGCACGCCGCCTCTCCCGCAAACCCGGCCCAGAACCGAGCCCCTACTTCCCGGGCAGCCGCTGCTTCCTGAACCCTCTGTACCTGGCCGTTGAGCAGATCCCGGGCGCAGCCGGGCGCGGTGACGTGGTCGGCGCTGGCCAGGCCGGGCCCGGGAGCTCAACCGCAGCCGCCTCATCGATCGAGAGCGGGTCTGGCAGCTCAAATCGGCCGCCCTCGAAGCCTGCTTCGCCGACTTCGAGGGCGACGCCGGGTTCGACGCCTACGTGGCCGAGCGCGGCGAACCCTTGCTCGGCTTCGCCACCTTTTGCGCCCTGGCCGAGCGGTATTCTGGGTGGTGGCAATCCTGGCCGGCGCCCTGGCGGCACCCCTCCTCGCCCTCCGTGCGCGACTTTGCCGGCGTCGGCGACCGGATCGGCCCGGGTCCGGTACCACGCCTGGCTGCAATGGCTGCTGGATCGGCAGCTGGCGGACGCGGCCGGCGTCCTTCCGGTCGTGTCCGACCTGGCGGTGGGCGTCGATCCGGGCGGTCCCGATGCCTGGATGTGGCAGGACAGCCTGGTATCGGATATGCGGATCGGCGCCCCGCCCGACCGCTACAACACCCTGGGGCAGGATTGGGCGCTGCCGCCGTTCGATCCCTGGCGGCTGCGGGAGGCCGGGTACGAGCCGTGGATCCAATCCCTGCGCGGCGCCCTGCGCCACGGTGGGGGACTGCGACTCGATCACGTCATGGGGTTGTTCCGGCTCTACTGGGTGCCGGCCGGCGCCACGCCCGACCAGGGGGCGTACGTCCGCTACCCCCACCGACGACCTCCTGGACATCGTGGCCCTCGAAGCGCACCGGGCCGGAGCCTGGGTCGTCGGCGAGGACCTGGGAACGGTCGAACGGGGCGTCGGTGAGGAACTGGCCGAGCGTCAGCTCCTGTCGTACAAGGTGTGGTGGTTCGAGGCCGACCCGCCTGCGAAATGGCCCGCCCTCGCCCTCGGCGCGGTAAGCACCCACGATCTGCCGACCGTGGCCGGGATGGCGACGGGGTCCGACCTGGATGAGCAACGCCGGCTGCACCTGGAGCCAAATGAGGAGGCCGTGGCCGAGCTGCGGGCCAAGCTCCTGGGCCGGACCGGATCGGACGAGACCACCCCGGCGACGGAGGTGATCACCCGGGTGTACCAGGACCTGGGGACGGCGCCCTGCGTGTTGCTGACCGCCACCCTGGACGATGCCGCCGGGGTCGAGGAGCGCCCCAACCTGCCCGGAACCGAGGACGAACGCCCGAACTGGCGCCTGGCGCTGCCGCGCCCGCTGGAGGAGCTCGAGCAGATGGACCTGCCCCGGCAGATCGCCGCCAGGCTCCGTCGGCCCAGCCCGGGCCGGGGCGACGGCCGCCGATACCACCTGAAGCCGGCACCGGACCGTAGGATCGCCGGACGTGGACCTTCCCGTGATGCCGCCGGTGTCACCGATGCTCGCCAAACTGGCCCGCCAGCTGCCCGTGGGGGACATGCGCTACGAGCCGAAGTGGGACGGATTCCGCGGCATCGTCTTCCGCGACGGCGACGAGGTGGAGCTGGGGAGCCGCAACGAACGGCCCTTGACCCGCTACTTCCCCGACGTCGTCGAGGCGGTGCGGGCCCAGTTTCCGGATCGATGCGTCATCGACGGCGAGGTGGTCATCGCCGGTGAAAACGGCCTCGACTTCGATGCCTTGTCCCAGCGCATCCACCCGGCCGCATCGCGGGTCACGATGCTGGCCCGGGAGACGCCGGCGTCGTTCGTCGCCTTCGACCTGCTGGCGGTGGAGGATCGGGACCTGCGCCAGGTGCCGTTCTTTCAACGCAGAGCAGAGCTGGAGGTCGCCCTCGACGGCGTCGAACCGCCCATGCACCTCACGCCGCTGACGGCCGATCCGGCCGTGGCCCGGACCTGGTTCGAGCGCTTCGAAGGCGCGGGCCTGGACGGGGTCGTCGCCAAGCCGGCCGGCCGGACCTACCTGCCCGGTCAGCGAGCCATGTTGAAGGTGAAGCACGAACGGACCGGCGACTTTGTCGTGGCCGGCTTCCGCTGGTACCAGGCCAACCCCGAGGTGGTGGGATCGCTCATGCTCGGTCTCTACGACGGCGACCAGCTCCAGCACGTGGGGGTGATCGGCGCCTTCCCGGCCGCCCAGCGCCGCCAGCTCGTCGACGAGCTGGCCCCTTATCGTGAACCCGGACGACCATCCCTGGGCGGACTGGGCCGGCTGGGCCGCGGAGGCGGCTGACGACGGCCGGCGCCTGCCCGGGGGAATCAGCCGCTGGAACGCGGGAAAGGACCTCAGCTTTGTCCTCCTCCGGCCCGATCTGGTGGTCGAGGCCGCCTACGAGCACCTGCAGGGTCAACGCCTGCGGCATACGGCCCGCTTCCGCCGCTGGCGGCCCGATCGGGACCCTCGTAGCTGTACCTACGAACAGATGGACGTCGCCGTCCCATCGCTGCTGTCCGAGGTTTTCGGTGCCCGGGGGTGAAGGCGACCGCCTCACGGGTCGGACTGGCTGGCGGGGCCGATGAGCGCCGGGACGAGCAGCGGCCGGCCGCAGAGCGCGGTGCTGGTTCCCGTTCCCGAAGCCGACGCGGTCGTCGGGCGGTGGCGCCAGCAGCACGACCCGGTGGCCGCGGCCGGGGTACCGGCCCACATCACCCTGATCGTTCCCTGGCTGCCGCCCGGGGAGATCACCGTACCGACCTGGCCGAACTGGACGGCTTGCTCGAGGACGTCAAGGCCTTCGACTTTGTCCTCGATCACGTGGACTGGTTCGGCCGACGGGTGCTCTGGGTGGCTCCCGAACCGGCTGCTCCGTTCCTTGCGCCTCACGGACCGGTTGGCCGACCACTTCGGTACCCCGCCCTGGGAGGACGAGTTCGACGAGGTGGTGCCCCACCTCACCGTGGCCCACGCCAGCGACGGTGTGGAGCTGGTGCCGGTGGCCGCCGATCTGTCCGGCCGCCTGCCGGTGGCGTGCCGGGCGAAGAGGTGTGGGTGATGGTTGGCGACGGGATGCGATGGGAGCGGCGTCACCGGGTCAAGCTGGCAGGTTGACCTGGCGGGCGGGCCACACGCGCCACACCGGCCCCCGGCCTTCGCCCGCCCCGGGCCCGTCTGGGTTTGAACCGGCTACCCGGCTTGCCCGGGCGTCATCCCCTCTTGCAGGGTCTTCAACAGGAGGCTCAGCTCCTCGCCGGGGCCCGACGGCACGGTGTAGCCGGACTCGGCGCGGATCTCGGCGAAGTGATCTCGAACGTCTTCCATGGTCAGCTTGGGGTTGTAGTAGCCGGGGGTCATCCCGATGAAGAACCGGGCCACCCGGCCCCCGCCTACCGAGAAGATCTCGCCGGTGACGGGCACGTCCTCGTGCACCAGCCAGGCCACGACCGGCGACACGAACTCGGGGTCCAGCTGGGCGACGGCCTCGCCCATGATCTCCTCGGTCATGCGGGTTCGGGCCAGCGGGGCGATGGCGTTCACTTTGATGTTGTACCGGGCCCCCTCTGCCGCCAGCACCCGGGTCAGGCCGACCAGCCCCATCTTGGCCGCGCCGTAGTTGCTCTGGCCGAAGTTCCCCAGGATGCCCGAGTTGGACGAGGTGTTGACCACTCGCCCGTAGCCCTGCTCGCGCATCTTCACCGAACGCCGGCCGGGTGACGTAGAAGGCGCCTTTCAGGTGGACGTCGATGACCGGATCGAGCAAGTCGGGGGTCAGGTTGTGAAAGGTCTTGTCGCGGAGGATGCCGGCGTTGTTGACGACGATGTCGATGCGGTCGAAGGCGTCGAGCGCGGTCTGTACCACCGCTTCGCCACCAGCGGGGGTCGAAACGCTGTTGCCGTCGGAGACCGCCTCGCCGCCGAGGTCGCGGATTTCCCGGGCGACCGCCTCTGCCGGTCCGGCGTCGGCGCCCTCGCCGTGGACCGAACCGCCGAGATCGTTGACCACCACGCGCGCGCCGCGCGAGGCCAACAGCAAGGCGTGTTGCCTGCCCAGCCCTCCGCCGGCGCCGGTCACGATCGCGACCTTCCCGTCAAATCCGAGATCTGTCATGGGCGGCGAGGGTAGTTTCCCATCTCCCGGGACGGCCAGCCAGGGTAGCCGGATTCGACCCACCATTTCGCCAGGGTTGGGCCGGCCTTGGGCGGGCGTTGGGGTGAGGCTGCGGCGCGGTTGGCGGCCGAATGGCGCAGCGGGCTCTCACGACCGTCGCGCAAGGCGCCCGGGCGACTGAAGAGTCGGCGCTGCCACCGATGCGGGGTCACCAGGACTGCCCTGGGAGAGTCCTCGAACATCCAGCGGGCGAACTGGCCCCGCGGCCATGGGCCGCGGTCGGCGATGCGCAACGCCGCCGGCTCCTCCTCTCGGGTGGGCGAGGATCCTGGAGAGGTCCCGGGCCAGGCGCTCGTCGACGCGCCATCCCCCACCGGATCTGGCGCTGATACCTGGCCGCGGCCGCCTCCGGCCGCCACGGACCGGCGGCTGAGATGGCGCGGGCCGCCAGATCGGCGGTTTCGAGCGCCTGGGCGATCCCCTCGCCGGTCATGGGGTCGCAGGCCCGGGCGGCGTCGCCGACGAAGAGGACCCGCCCGCCCAGGCCGGCCAGGGTCGTGGCTCCGATGCGGGCCGGGATCGGCCAGCTCTTCCACGGCCCGGCGGGGATGGCGTCCGGCCCGAGGACCGCGGCGATGTGGGGGCGGGACAGAAGGTCGACCCGCTGCCCTCGCAGCGGGCTGGCGGCCTGACCCGGGAAGCGAACCACGCCGTAGCCGACGTTGGCCGTTCCGTCGGGTAGCGGGAACGACCAGGCGTAACCCGGCGCCATATCCGGCTCGAACCAGACCCACAGCTTCCTGGCTCCCGGGCCAACGCCGTGAAAGTACTGTCGGCCCGCCTGCCAGTCCCCGAGGTAGCCCGACTGGCCCAGTCCGAGGGCCTTGCGGACCGGCGACCACATCCCGTCGGCGGCGATGACGTATCGGGACCGAAGCCGGGCCCCGTCGCCGGGCTCGGCCCGATGCAGACGGCGCGCCACCTCGACCACCACCTCATCTCCACCGCGGTCGGCCCGCACCCCGCTGACCGCGCAGCCGTCGATCACCAGGGCGCCCGCAGCGCCGGCCCGGGCCAGCAGGGCCGCATCCAGGTCGACCCGGCGGGCGGATGCCGCGAACTGGCCGGCGTTCCGGGGCAGCGGGAGGCGCAGTTGCCGGCCGGCCGGGCCGACCACCACGGCCTCATCGACGGGTTCCCACGACGGCACCAGGGCCGGATCGAGACCGAGCTGCTCGAGCCGGCGCAAAGCGGCCACGGTCAGGCCGTCGCCGCAGCACTTGTCCCGGGGAAAGGTGGCCTTGTCGATAGCACCACGACCTGCCGTCCCGCCCGGGCCAGCGTGATGGCAGCCGCCGGCTCCGGCCGGCCCGCCGCCCACCACGATGATCTCGGCGTCGAGGCCGGGTCGGCGGCGGGGTGGGGAGGTCATTCGATCATCGTCGCATCGGGTCCCCGAAGGCTGGGGGAGGGGTCAGAAGGCTGGGGGAGAGGTCAGAAGGCTGGGGGTCAGGCACCTGGAGTTCGTTGGATGCTGGTCGCATCGGAACGCGGCGCGGGGTGAGCCGCGGCGGGGGTTCGTTCGATCATCGTCGCACCGAATCGCAGCTGGCGTCAGCCCGACCAGCGGTCAGCCCCGGGCTTCGGCTGCGACCCGGCGCAGCAGATCGGCCACCTGGGCCGGATGGGTGAGATGGGCGCCGTGCCCAGCGTCGGCGATATCTGCCAGCTCCCCGCGGGGCAACTCCGCGGCCAGGTGGCGGGCCGCCTGTCGCTGGTAGCCGGACGAATGCCCACCCCGACCGACGATCACCGGAGCGCGTGATGGCCTCGGCGGCGAAGGCGGGTCCCTCGGCCAGGCTGATCATCTCGGCGTGCAGGGTGGGCCCCTCGGCTCGCCGCTGGGCCCGGGTCGACGCCGGGAGCCGCTCCCAGATCCGGTCGCCGACCATGCGGCGCATGAACAACTCGGCCCGGTCGGCCCGATCGTCGGTGGCTGACGGCTCGTCCGGGCCGGCCGGGTCAGCTTGGTCGGCCTTGTCGGCCTGGTCGGCGCGGGTCGGCCTGGTCGCGGCGGGTCGGGCCGGTCTGCCCGGGCTCGGCGCCCGGCGCCATCTCGCGGGCCGGGCCACCACGGCAGCCAGGGCAGAGGCGGCTCCCACACCAGCGCGGCCGGCACCAGCTCCGGGTGGGCGGCGGCCGCGGCCAGGACCACGGTGCCGCCAAAGCTGTGTCCGAAGGCCACCGCGGGCTGCCCGTCACCACCTCGACCAGGTCGGCGACCTGGTCCTCGAAGGTGCCGGCGGTCCGGCCGCCGGCCGATCCGGCGTAACCGCGCCGGTCGTAGGCCACGATGCTCCAGTCCCGGAGCCGACCCATCAGCCGGGTGAAGCTGGTGGCCCGATCCATCGATCCGTGGACCAGGACGACCCGCTCACCTCCGGCCGGTCCGGCGACCGTCGGACCGCGCCGCAGGATGCGCAGCGACGATGAGGATGACGGCACCGGGCGTGCACGCTAACGGCTGCCGTCCCGGCCGAAGCGGTGCCGGCGCCCCGGTCTGAGAGCAGCCCAAACTGCCGGCACCGCTGCCAGGCTTCCCAACCGGCCGCCGTCAGCGGCTCCCCGCCGGGGTCGGCGGGGAGCTATTCCGCGGACCAGCGGCTTGTACTTGATGCGGTGCGGCTGGTCGGCCTCGACGCCCAGACGCCTGTGACGGTCGGCCTCGTAGTCGGAGAAGTTCCCCTCCCACCAGCGGACCTCCGATTCGCCCTCGAAAGCGAGCACGTGGGTCGCCACCCGGTCGAGGAACCACCGGTCGTGGCTGATGATCACGGCGCAGCCCGGGAAGGCCAGCAGGCCCTCCTCGAGGGCCCGGAGGGTGTCCACGTCGAGGTCGTTGGTCGGCTCGTCGAGGAGCAGGACGTTGCCGCCCGATCGGAGCACCTTGGCCAGATGGACCCGGTTGCGCTCGCCGCCGGAGAGGTCCCCGACCTTTTTCTGCTGATCGCTGCCCTTGAACCCGAAGCTGGCCACGTAGGCCCGTCCGTGCAGCTCCCGGCCGCCGACGACGAGGCGATCCTGGCCGTCGGCCACCTCCTCGAACACGGTGTTGCCGCCGGTCAACGACTCCCGGGACTGGTCGACGTACGCCAGTCGCACCGTGTCCCCGACCGCGCAGCTCGCCGGCGTCGGGCGGCTCCGTCCCGACGATCAGCCGGAAAAGCGTGGTCTTGCCGGCGCCGTTCGGTCCGATGACGCCGACGATCCCGCCCGGCGGCAGCAGGAACGACATCTCTTCGACCAGCAGCCGGTCGCCGAAGCCCTTGGCCACGCGGTCGGGCCTCGACCACGACGTCGCCCAGCCGGGGTCCGGGCGGGATGGTGATCTCGAGCTTGTCGCCGTGGTCGCCGGCGTCGGCGGCGGCTTCGGCCTCGGCCTCGGCGACCAGGGCGTTGTAGGCGGTGATCCGGGCCTTGCCTTTGCTCTGGCGGGCCCGGGGCGACATCCGGACCCATTCCAGCTCCCGGTCCAGGGTGCGCTGCCGGGCCCGGTCCGCTCTTCTCCTCGCCGGCCAGGCGGGCCTGCTTCTGCTCCAGCCAGGACGTGTAGTTGCCCTGCCACGGGATGCCGAAGCCCCGGTCGAGCTCGAGGATCCATTCGGCCACGTTGTCGAGGAAGTACCGGTCGTGGGTGACCGCCACGACGGTGCCGGGATAGTCCTGGAGGGTCCGCTCCAGCCAGGCCACCGACTCGGCGTCGAGATGGTTCGTGGGCTCGTCGAGCAGCAGCAGGTCGGGGCTGGACAGCAGGAGCCGGCACAGCGCCACCCGGCGCCGCTCACCGCCGGAAAGCGTGGCCGACCTCGGCGTCGGCAGGCGGTAGCCGCAAGGCGTCCATGGCGATCTCGAGCTTGCGGTCGAGATCCCACGCCCCGGCCGCGTCGATGCGGTCCTGCAGCTGGGCCTGTTCGGCCAGCAGCTTGTCGAAGTCGGCATCCGGTTCGCCCATCGCCGCGCACACCTCGTCGAAGCGGACCAGCAGGCCTTTGATCTCGGCCACCCCGTCGGTGACGTTGCCGGCCACGTCCTTGGCGGGGTCGAGCACGGGCTCCTGCGGGAGGAAGCCGACCGTGAACCCCTGCGGTGAGCCGGGCCTCGCCGGTGAAGCCGTCGTCGATCCCCGGCCATGATCTGCAGCAGCGAGGACTTGCCGGAGCCGTTGGCTCCGATCACGCCGATCTTGGCGCCGGGGAAGAAGGACAGGTTGATGCCCCTTCAGCACCTCCCGGTCGGGCGGGTAGAAGCGCCTGAGGTCGCGCATGGTGAAGATGTACTGAGCCGGCATGCCTCCAGTCTGCCGCCTCCGGGCCGCCGGTTCGGCCCGTCGGGCGCTGACAGCGGCCGGCCTGGCGCCGCCTGGCCGCCGGCCGTGACCGGTCGCGCGATGGCTCGCGGTCGATCGGCCGAGCCACGTACGCTGGTAGTGCGATGACTGACGCCCAACGCAATGCCGACAACTTCGGCGCCAACGCCTGGCTGGTCGACGACATGTACGAGCAGTACCGCCAGGACCCGCAGTCGGTGAGCGAGAGCTGGCGGGACTTCTTCGAGGACTACCGACCGGGAGGGGCCAACCTGGCCCGACCGTCGTCGCCCGAGGTCAAGGCCGCCGGCCGACGAGGTGACCACCGCGGCTCCTGGTCCCGGCGTCACCGGCGGACTGGCCACCGCATCCGGTTCCCGCCGGCGTGCCCGCCCGGCTCACGGCGGCGGGAGCCGCGGGCATCGCGGCCGCCGCCCCGGCCAGCCCCGGCGCCGTCCCGGCCCGGTGGCCGTCGCCCGCCGGCATCCGGCCCATCCGGACCCGGCGACGTCCCGCCGTCCGGGCCGACGGCGGCCAGCCCGTCCCGGCCGGGCCCGACCGGCGCTGCCGAGGTGGCCGACCCCTCTGCGGGGGGCGGCCGGCCGCATCGTCGCCAACATGACCGCCAGCCTGGACGTCCCGACCGCGACCAGCTTCCGGGTCATCCCGGCCCGCCTGCTCGAGGTCAACCGCCGCATCCTCAACAACCAGCTCAGCCGCACGGGCAGCGCCGGCAAGGTGAGCTTCACCCACCTCATCGGGTACGCCGTTGTCGAGGCCCTGCAAGGCCACGCCGGTGATGAACTCCACGTTCGTGCCCGCCGATCCCGGCGACCCCAAGGCGGTCGCCGTCGGTCGTGCACCACGAGCACGTCGGCCTCGGCATCGCCGTGGACAACGAGCGGCCCGACGGCAGCCGCACCCTCCTCGTCCCGGTGATCAAGGACGCCGACGCCCTCGACTTCCGGGGCTTCTGGGCGCGCCTACGAGGATCTGATCCGCAAGGTCCGGACCAACAAGATCGGCGCCGACGACCTGGCCGGGGCCACCGTCACCCTGACCAACCCGGGCACCATCGGCACCGTCCAGTCCGTGCCCCGGCTCATGCCCGGCCAGGGCGTCATCGTCGGCGTCGGGCGCCATCGACTACCCGGCCGAGTGGCAGGCCGCCGACCCGAGGGTGCTGGCCGAGCTGGGCGTCTCCAAGGTGGTGACCGTTACCTCGACCTACGACCACCGGATCATCCAGGGGGCCGAGTCGGGCTGTTCCTCCAGCGCGTGCACCGGCTGCTCACCGGGGAGGACTCCTTTTACGAGCGGGTGTTCAAGGCCATGGGCGTGCCCTACGAGCCGGTGCGCCAGCACCGCGACGTCAACGACCTCGCCGACGGCTCCACGCGTCCACGCCCAGAAGCAGATCGAGGTGGACAACCTGATCAACCTGTACCGGGTCCGGGGCCACCTCATCGCCCACCTGGACCCGCTCGACTGGTCCGAGCCCCACATGCACCCCGAGCTCGATCCGGCCACCCACGGCCTGACGCGTCTGGGACCTGGACCGGGAGTTCCTCACCAACGGCCTGGCGGCCGGTCACCGGAGCAGCATGCGGCTCGGCGACATCCTCGGCGTGCTGCGCGACGCCTACTGCCGGACGGTCGGCGTCGAGTACATGCACATCCAGGAGCCCGAGCAGAAGCGCTGGATCCAGGAACACGTCGAGGGGTCTCGACCCAGCTGAGCGCGGACGAGCACCGCTGGATCCTCGACCGGCTCAACGCCGCCGAGGCGCTGGAGCAGTTCCTCAACACCAAGTACATCGGCCAGAAGCGCTTCGGCCTCGAAGGTGGCGAGGCGGCCATTCCGCTGATCGACGCCGTCCTCGACGACGCCGCCGTGGCCGGCCAGGCGCAGGCCGTGCTCGGCATGGCCCACCGGGGCCGGCTCAACGTGCTCATCAACATCGTCGGCAAGAGCTACGGGGAGCTGTTCGAGGAGTTCGAGGGCAACATCGACCCCGGGTACCGTGCAGGGCTCCGGCGACGTCAAGTACCACAAGGGTTTCCGGGGCAAGTTCACCGGTCGCTCGGGCCGGACCATCGACGTGGTGCTGGCGTCCAACCCCTCCCACCTCGAGGCGGTCGACCCCGTCGTGGAGGGCATGGCCCGGGCCCTGCAGGATCAGCTGGAAAAAGAGCGAGGGCGTCAGCGGTCACCCCGTCCTGCCGCTGCTCATCCACGGCGATGCGGCCTTCGCCGGCCAGGGCGTGGTGGCCGAGACCCTCAACATGTCGGCCCTGCCCGGCTACGAGACCGGCGGCACCGTGCACCTGGTCATCAACAACCAGCTCGGCTTCACGACCAACCCGGCGTCGGCCCGGTCGTCCGTCTACGCCACCGACGTGGCCAAGATGGTCCAGGCGCCGATCTTCCACGTCAACGGTGACGATCCCGAGGCCTGCGTCCGGGTGGGCCGCCTGGCCTTCGCCTTCCGGCAGGCCTTCCACAAGGACGTCGTCATCGACCTGGTCTGCTACCGGCGCTACGGGCACAACGAGCAGGACGACCCCAGCCTGACCCAGCCGCTGCTCTACCAGCTCATCAAGGAGCATCGCAGCGTTCGAAAGCTCTACACCGAGACGCTCGTCCGGCGGGGCGACATCACCATCTCCGAGGCCGAGGAGGTCCTGCGGGACTTCTCGCAGCGGCTGCAGGCCGCCCTCGACGAGACCCGGGCCGCCGCGCCCCCGCTCCCCACCGTGCTGCCCCCACCGCCGGAGCCGGCGCCGGTCCTGCCCCCGATCGAGACCGGCGTCCCGCCGGCCGATGCTGCAGCAGGTGGTCGACGCGCTCAGCACCTTCCCCGAGGGCTTCACCGTGCACCCGAAGCTGGTCCGGGTGTTCGACAACCGGGCCAAGCTGTGGGCGGGTGGCGAGGCGGATTGGGCCCTGGGCGAGGCCCTGGCCTACGGCACGCTGCTGCTCGAGGGCCGAGACGTGCGCCTGGCCGGCCAGGACACCCGCCGGGGCACGTTCGGGCACCGCAACGCCGCCGTGGTCGACTACCTGACCGGGGCCGAGTACGTGCCGCTGGCTGCTCTGGGACCGGGACGGTTCTCGATCTACGACTCGCTGCTCTCGGAGTACGCCGCCGCTCGGCTTCGAGTACGGCTACTCGCTGGTGGCCCGGGACGGCCTGGTGGCCTGGGAGGCCCAGTTCGGCGACTTCGTCAACGGCGCCCAGATCGTCATCGACCAGTTCCTCGCCGCCGCCGAGATCAAGTGGGGGCAGACGTCGGGACTGACCCTGCTGCTGCCGCACGGCTACGAGGGGCAGGGCGCGGAGCACTCCTCGGCCCGCATGGAGCGCTTCCTGGACCTGTGCGCCGAGGACAACATGCAGGTGGCCGACGTGACCACGCGCAGCCCAGCTCTTTCACCTGCTGCGCCGGCAGGTGCTGCGGTCGGCCCGGAAGCCGCTCGTCCTGTTCACTCCCAAGCGGTACCTGCGGGCCAAGGAGGCGTACAGCCCGGCGGCCGAGTTCGCCAGCGGCCATTTCCGGGAGGTGCTCGACGACCCGGATGTCGGCCGACCGAGCGGCAGTCCGCCGGGTGGTCCTGGCCACCGGAAAGGTCGCCCTCGACGCCTTCGGCGGCTCGAGCCAAGGCGGGCCGCGACGACGTCAGCGTGGTCCGCATCGAGCAGCTCTACCCCTGGCCGGCCGACCAGATCGCGGCCGTTCGTGGCCGGCTACCCGAGAGCCGAGGACGTCGTCTGGCTGCAGGAAGAACCGGAGAACATGGGGGCCTGGAACTTCGTGCGGGACCGCCTCCACGACCTCCTCGGGGCCGACTTCCGCTTCGACCGGGTGGCCCGGGTGGCCTCGGGTTCGCCCGCAACCGGTAGCCATGCCATGCACGAGCTGGAGCAGGCCGACCTGCTGGCCCGAGCCCTGGGTTGATTCCCATTGCGCTGCGGGTGCCGGCCCTCCGTTCGGTGGCCCGACCGCCGCCCGGTCGGCCCGGGGCGCCGTCCCGGCTCGGGCCCGAACGCGGAGCAGTCGACAGGCCGCCTTCGGGCCGCTGAGGCCCGAGGCTCCCTCGCCAGCGGCCCCGGGGCTGCTTGACTTACGGCGTCATGCCTCCTCGCCACGTAATCGTCGACGGTTCCAATCTGGCCACCGAGGGACGATCGCTGCCGAGTCTGGTCGCAGCTCGACCAGGCCGTCCGGGAGTTCCTGGCCGAGAACCCGACCGACGTGGTGACGGTCGTGGTGGATGCCTCCTTCGGACATCGGATCGACCCCTCCGAGGTGCCGATGTTCGAGGAAGCCGAGGCGGCCGGCGAAGTGGTGTCCCCACCAGCAGGTGCCATCGGCCGGGGCGACGCCTTCCTGCTGCGTATCGCCGAGAAAGCCGGCGCCACCGTGCTGTCCAACGACTCCTTTCAGGAGTTCCACGGCGAGCACCAGTGGCTCTTTGACGACGGTCGGCTGATCGGGGGCAAGCCGGTTCCGGGCGTGGGTTGGATCTTCCTGCCCCGCACGCCGGTGCGTGGCCAGAAAAGCCGTGAGGTGGTCAAAGAGGCCAAGCGGAAGAAGCGAGCCGACGACGACGCAGACGGCGCCGCGAGCGAGACGAGGATTGGATCTGGCCGCGTCAAGGTCGAAGGGCCGGCCCAAGAAGGTGGATCGGGCCATTGCCCGGGCCACCGAGGAGGCGGTCGAGCCGAAGGCCGAAGGTCCGCCCCCGGCGTCGCTCCTCCGGCCAGCCGCCCGCGGAGGCGGTCAACGAGCCGCTGGCCTTCATCACCTTCATTGCGGCCCATCCGCTTGGCACCGAGGTGGTCGGAACCGTCGCTCGAGTTCTCCTCCCACGGGGCGTTTGTGCAGGCGGGCGGGGCTCGGTGCTACCTACCGCTGTCGGCGATGGGGGACCCACCGCCGCGCCGGGCCCGTGAGGTGGTGGGAAAGGGGGAGGAGCGGGTGTTTGTGGTGCAGGCCCTCGACCCGCAGCGACGGGGTATCGAGCTGGCCCTCCCCGGTTACGCCCGGATCGCCGGGGGCCCGACCGAAGAGACCGTCGAAGCCGAGATTCATCCGACCGTGCGAAGCCGCGCCCAAGCGCCGGCGTCGGGAGAAGGCCGAGCCGGCCGGCAGGCGATGGTCGGTCGAGCATCGGCCGATGAGGACCGCCGGCCGGCGATCGTCGGAGGCAGCCCTGCGGCGGGCCGGCGCCGCCGGCGGGCGACGGGGCCGCCGGACGAGCCGGCCGGAGTCCGGGGGTGCCGGCCGCGTCCGGACGCCGGGCGCCGGTCCGGGCAGGAGGCCCCAGCGGGCAAGAAGGCGGCGCCGGCGGAGGAGGCGGCCCCGGGTACGGCCGCAGGCCGACGGCTCCCGCGAGAAGGCGGCCCGGTGAAGAAGGCGGCCGGGCCGGGCCGCGGCCGTGCCCGAGCGGCCGCCGGGAAGGGTCGGCCGCGGCCCGAGAAGGCCGCCGCCCACGAAGAAGGCGCGCCGGCAAGAAGTCGGCGGCCAGGCCGGCCGGTGAAGAAGGCGGCGCCGGCGAGCCAGCCGGCGAGTCCGCCGGCCGCAGAAGCGGGCCGGCGCGAACCGGCGATCAAGGTCGTGCCGGCGAAGAAGTCGGCCGGCCCAAGAAGGCGGCGCCGGCGGCGACCAAGAAGGCGGCGCCCGCCGAGAAGTCGGCCCGCGGCCCCGCCGGGGAGTCGGCGCGAGCCCGGAAGGCCACACCGAAGTGAGCGAGGCCGCCAGGGGCCGGCCAAGGCGGGCGGCGCCACCTCCGGAGTACAGAAGGCGGCGCCGAGTCCGGCCGGGTCCGCGGTGAAGGCGAAGGCCGGTCCACCGGCCGGGAGGCCGCTGCCGGCCGGAGGCCGCCGGATCCCCGCCGGCCGCCCCAAGGTCTGGGAGGGCGCTCCCGGCCAGGAAGACGGCCGGCCGGAGGCGGAGAAGGAAGCGGCCGCCTCGATGCCGCCTTCGGTCGGCCCAGGAGCGCATCGGAGGCCGACTCCTTCCGCCTGACCGAGCCGCCGAGGTCGAACGTCCGTTCCCTACGATGAGGGCATCATGCGGATCGCCACCTGGAACGTCAACTCCCTCAAAGTCCGCCTTCCTCGAGTGGAGGAGTGGCTCGGCTACGCCCACCCGGACGTGCTCTGCCTTCAGGAGACAAAGCTGGCCGACGCCACCTTTCCGCATCTGGCCTTCTCGGCGCTGGGCTACGAGAGCGTGCACCACGGCGACGGCCGCTGGAACGGGGTCGCCATCCTGTCCCGGGTCGGCATCGACGACGTGGTCTGTGGCTTCGCCGGTCCGGTCGATGCCGGACGCCGAGACCAGGATCATCACGGCCCGCTGCGGCGAGGCCCTCATCAGCAGCGTGTACGTCCCCAACGGCCGGAGCCTCGACTCCGAGCACTACCAGTACAAGCTGAACTGGTTGGGCCGGCTACGCCAACATCTTGACGCCCTGACCACCCCCGACGATCGGGTGGCGGTGTGCGGCGACTTCAACATCGCCCCCGACGACAACGACGTCTGGGATCCCAAGGCGTTCGTGGGCGCCACTCATGTCAGCGAGCCCGAGCGGTCCGCGCTGCAGACCCTCGAGGGCTGGGGGCTGGTCGACGCCTTCCGGCCGCTGCTATCCGGAGGACCAGCTCTTCAGCTACTGGGACTATCGGGCGGGCGACTTCCATGAGCACCGGGGCATGCGCATCGACCTGGTGCTGCTGTCCCGCACCCCTCGCCGACCATCTGACCTGGGCCCTGGTGGATCGCAACGCCCGCAAGGGGAAGCTGCCGTCGGACCACGCTCCGGTTTTCGTCGACGTGGACGTGGACCTGACCGCCGTCGGCTCCTGAGGGGGCTCGGCGGCGAGCCCGGCTGACCAGCCGGCACGATCGTGCCGCGCCCGGACGCCCGCGCCCGGCGCCCGGGGCGCTCCGTGTTGCACCGAGCCCCTCCGGCATCCGCCCTACAGCCGGAGCCTGGCGGGGCGGCTGCGCTCTACAGCCTTGGGCACGGTTGACGTCAGAAAATCGACAAAAGTCGAACCCAAGACTGCGAATCCGCGGGGCCCACGACGGCGCTCATGCTTGCCCGAGCTGCAAATCCGGCCGACCCGACGGGCCGGGACGGCGGGTCAGGACTGGGCGCCGACCAGAGAAGGGTGGGGCAGCCCCAGCGAGGTGACCGGCCGGCAGCTCGTCCAGACCCAGATCCCACGGCAGGGGCAGGGCGGCCGAACCCGAGCCGACCAAGGGCCGCGGCCGGCGGGGGAACGACGCCCCCGAGCTGCCGCCCCGGCCTCGATACACGATCAGGCCGGTCACCGGATCAGGAACCGCGTCCAGGGCGGCCCGGACCATCGGCAGGTTGCGTGAAGGACTCCCACGCCTCTCGTCGTCAAAGGAGACCTCGAAGACGACTCCCCAGGTATGGCGGTGCCACGACCAGTCGGTCGCCCCGTGGCGTCAGAGCCGTCTCCATCAGGGCGTCGCGGTACGCCTCGGCCCACACCGACGCCGCGGTGGACCCGTCAAAAACCTCGATCGAGTACCACGCGCTCACGGTTTTTCAGCGTAGCGCCGAGTCGGGCCGGACCGCACCTCTACGCCGGAGAAATCTCGGACCGAGTGGACCGCCGCCGCCGGCGGCCCGGGCGATGGGAGCGCGGGCGCCTTCCCGCGGCCCGACAAGCCGGTCGCCGAGCCCGGGGGGCCGGGCCCGGCGATTGGCCGGAGCTACCCAGGTGATTTGCCCAGGATCCGCCGGCGATTCCCTGACCGGCTAGCCCGCTTCGGCCCAGTCGGAGAGCAACGACAGGAGGGTCGGGCCGTAGCGGCTGGCCTTGACCGGGCCGAGGCCGGGCACGCCGAGCAGCTCCTGGGTCGTCCGGGGTCGCCGCGAGGCCAGGGCCGCCAGGGTGGCGTCGTGCAGCACCACGTACGCCGGGACGCCGCCCGCTCGGGCCGTCGCCGAGCGCCAGGCCCGGAGGGCGCTGACCAGGTCGGGGTCAGGCTCCGGCCACCCCGCGGGCAGACCGGGCGGCTGTCCTCACCCCGCGCTTGCGACCCGTCGACCGTGGGCGTGTAGCTGCTGGCGCTGATCGCGGAGCCGGTCGCGCCACGGTGCAGAACCGACCGGGGAGCTCGGGACTCCCGGTCGGGCGCCGCCGGAGCAGCTGGCCCGGACCAGCTCCAGCCAGGGCGAGGCGTCGCGCCGGACGGCCGGGTGCCGAACGTGCGCTGGCGGGCCCAGGAGCAGTGCAGCTCGACGGCGGCCCGCGGTGAGGGCCACGTACAGGAGCCGGCGCTCCTCCTCCTCGGCGGCCACCGACGTGGCCCGCCCGATCGGCACCAGCCCCTGTTCGAGCCCGGCGACCCATACCGCGTCCCATTCGAGGCCCTTGGCCCGGTGGAAGCTGCACAGTGTGACTGCGTCGGCGGGGCGAGGGCCGCGGGGGTCGTCGGAGAGGGCAGTCGGAAGCCAGGCCAGCCATGGGCCCGCCGGGCTGTGCGGCTCCTGGCGCTGGAAGGTGCGAGCCAGGTCCGCCAGGGTGGTGAGAACGGCGCGCTGTTCGTCGGTCGAGGCTGGCTCCTCCGCCTGGGCCACCAGGTCCGCCACCACCGCTTGCATGGGGGCCTGGGGCGTCCGGCGGATCTCCGAGAGGACGCTGCGGGCTACCGGGTCCTGGAGCAGCGCCCCCTGCGCCGGCGACCAAAATGGCACTCTGGCGGCGGCCAGCGCCTGTTGAATCGGAATCAGCTGGGCGTTGGTGCGCGTCAACACCGCCAACGACGCCCAACGCCGGCCGCGGGCGTTGGCCGCCCGAAGCCCGGCGGCGATCCCGTGGGCCTCGGCCTTCTCCGATGGGAAGGCCCGCAAGTTCGGGCGGCGGGCCGTCCTCGCCCGCCGAGCGCAGGTGGGTGCCGCCCGCTACCCAGCACCGCCGCGGCCGCCGCCACGATCTGCGGGCGTGCAGCGATGATTGTCGTCGAGGTACAGGACCTCGGTCGATGGGCCACCGTTCGGGAACCTGGGCCAGGAGGTCGGGATCGGCGCCGTTCCAGGCGTAGACGGCTTGGTGCGGGTCACCGACGACGCACAGGTCGGTGGACGAGCCCAGCCAGGCCAGGAGCAGCCGGTGCTGCAGCGGATTGAGGTCCTGGAACTCGTCGACGAACACGTGGCGCCAGCGCCACCGCTGGATCTGCGCGAACGCCGGGTCGCCTTCGATGGCGTCGGCGCAACGGGCCAGCAGGTCGTCGAAATCGACCAGGCCTCTGCGGACCTTCTCGTCCTGGTAGCGGGCGTACAAGCCGGCGATGGCCGCGGCCGGCACTGACGGGGGAAGCGCGCGTCCGGCGGCTTCGGCCGCGGCTTCGAAGTCTTCCGGTTGGATCAGCCGGGCCTGGGCCCACTCGATGTGACCGGCGAGGTCGGCGAGCGGTACGCCGGGCCAGCACCGGCCGGCTGGCGGCCAGCGGGCGCCAGCAGCCGCGCCTTCCGGTCGAGCAGCGCCGGCGGCTGCTGACCCCGATCCGCCCACCAGCGGTGCAGTTGCGCCGACGCCAGGGCGTGAAAGGTCCCGGCGTTGACCTGCTCCCGGAGGCCGAGACGGCGAAGCCGATCGTGCAGCTCGCCGGCAGCCTTGCGGGTGAACGTCACCGCCAGGCAGTGGCGCGGATCGGCGCGTGCCGGTACGGACCCGGTAGGCGATCCGGGTCGTCAGCACCCGGGTCTTACCGGCACCCGGCGGAGGCCAGCAGGCACAGGGGGGCGGAGTCGGAGGTCACCGCGGCGCGCTGGGCGGCGGTCAGGCCGGCCAGCAGGTCGTCGGACGTCTCGCGCCGCCTGCTTGCACCGGAGTGACGATACGAACCGGGTGTGACGGGCTGGTGGATCCCCGCCGAGGATCGAACAAGGCTCCGGTTGCGCGCCTGGCGGATGATCCCCCCGAACCATCCAGCCGGCGCTGCAACCGGAGCCTTTCGAGGCCAGGAGTGTGCCCCGTGCAGAACCCGGCGTCAAGCCATCTCGCCGCAGTCACTCCGACGCCGGATGCGGAGGAGCCGTCGCCTACCGTTGGCTCCGATGCCGTTTTCCGGCCCGCTGCTTCACGAGGGAGAAGAGGTCGATCATCGATGTTCGGCCCCACTGGTGGTACCTGGCCGGACCGGTTGCAGTGCTCGTCGGCGTCATCGCCGGCGGCCGTGGTGATCGCCGTCCACTCTCTGCCTGCCGCTGTCAACTGGGTGGCGATCGCGGCCCTGGCGCTGGCGGTGCTGTGGCTGGTCGGGCGTTACATCCGATGGGCTTCCACCAGTCTGATCGTGACCACGAGCCGGCTCATCCGGCGCACCGGGGTGCTGTCGAGAAGCGGGCGGGAGATCCCGCTGGCGGCCCTCACCGACATCAGCTACCACCAGCGTCTCCTGCAGCGGATCATCGGCGCCGGCGACCTGCTGCTGGAGTCGGCCGGTCGCCAGGGCCAGGAGGTCTTCCCGGATCTGCCCGGCCCGGCCCGCATCCAGCAGGTGATCGCCACCCAGGTCGACCGGAGTCCGGCGCAGCGGGGCAGCCGGGGATCCGCCCCCGGCAGCCTGGTCGATACCGGCCCAGATCGAGGAGCTCGACGGGCTGCGCCGGCGGGGGCTTCATCACCGACGCCGAGTTCCAGGCCAAGAAAGCCGAGCTGCTCGATCGGCTGTGACCGTGACCGCCCCGCGTCGTGAGCCTGGTTCCATCGATCACCGAGACCCTGCTGGCCTGGGGGGTGACGCCGCTGGCCGTGACCCGCTTCTGCGAAGCGCCCGGCGTGCCGACGGTAGGCGGGACCAAGAACCCCGACGTGGCCGCCATCGTGGCCTGCGCGCCCGACGTGGTGGTGATGGACAAAGAGGAGAACCGGGCCGTCGATGCCGAGGCCCTGGAGGCAGACGGGGTGGTCGTCCATGTCACCCATGTGCGGACCGTCGACGACGTGGCGCCGACGCTGGCTCGCCTGGCCGCGCGCCGTGGGGTCCGGCGGCCGTCGCCGGCCGCGGCCGAGGCCTCGCCGCGCCGGCGCCGGCGGCCGAGGCGCCGGCCACCGGCGGCCGGCCGCCACCGCCACCGTCCGCGCCTGGGTACCGATCTGGCGGCGGCCATGGATGACGATCAGCGGCGAAACCTACGGCTCGTCGATCCTGGCCGCGGCCGGGATCGACAACGTCTGCGGCGGACGCCCCGGATCCCTACCCGCCAGTCACTCTCGAAGCGGCGGCGGCCCTGCGGCCAGACGTCGTCCTGGCGCCATCGGAGCCCTACGCCTTCGCCGAGCGCCATCGACGCGAGCTCGAGGCGGTGGCGCCGGTGGTCTTCGTCGACGGCCAGGACCTCTTCTGGTGGGGTAGCCGGACGCCGGCCGCCCTGGCCCGGCTCCGGCAGTTGGCGGCGGCCCTGGCCGGCCGGTAAACGTCGACGCCGTCGACGTCCCACGCAGCGCACGAGTCGGACGTAATCGCACCTAGAGGAGGCGATCGTTGACCGGTCCGCTGCAGGGGTTCAGGATCATCGAGTTGGCCGGGATCGGCCCCGGCCCGTTTGCCGGCATGATGCTGGCCGACATGGGCGCCGAGGTCCTGCGGGTCGACCGGGCCCAGGCCGTCCGCGACGACGGCCCGGTGCCCGTCCACGACGTCCTGGGCCGGGGCCGGCGGTCGATCGGCGTCGACCTCAAGCACGCCGAGGGCCGGGACGCCGTCCTCCGCCTGGTCGAGCAGGCCGATGCCCTGATCGAGGGATTCCGGCCCGGCGTCATGGAACGGCTCGGGCTCGGCCCCGACGTCTGCCTGGCCCGCAACCCCCGGCTGGTGTACGGGCGCATGACCGGCTGGGGCCAGGAAGGGCCGTACTGCGCCATGGCCGGCCACGACATCAACTACATCGCCCTCAGCGGCACCCTCGCCATGATCGGCCGGTCCGGGCGAGCCGCCGCTGCCGCCCGCTCAACCTGCTCGGCGACTTCGGCGGCGGCGGCATGCTGCTGGCCTTCGGAGTGGTCTGCGGTCTGCTCGAGGCGAGCCGGTCCGGGCAGGGCCAGGTCATCGACGCCGCCATGGTCGACGGTGCCGCCCTGCTGGCGGCCATGATCCACGGCTTCCGGGCCAGCGGCACGTGGGGGGAGCGGGGTACCAACCTCCTTGACACCGGGGCCTGGTACTACGAGGTCTACGAAACGGCCGACGGTGGCCACATCTCGTTCGGTTCCATCGAGCCGCAGTTTCTCCAGGAGATGCTGCGAATCACCGGGCTGGCTGCCGACGTCGACGGCCGGGGTCCGGTGCCGGACCAGAACGACCAGTCGGCCTGGCCGGCCATGAAGCGAGCGCCTGGCGGCCGTGGTCAAGACCCGCACCCGGGCCGAGTGGTGCGAGCTGCTGGAAGGCACCGACGCCTGCTTCGCGCCCGGTCCTGGGCCCCGGCGAGGCGCCGCTCACCCGCACAACCAGCCAGCGGGCCACCTTCACCGAGATCGCCGGGGTGGTGCAGCCGTCGCCCGCCCCCCGCTTCAGCCGGACGTCAGCCCGGAGATCGCCGGTCCGCCGGCCCGACCCGGCCAGCACACCGACGAAGCGCTGCAGCAGCTGGGGCTTCGACGCCGACGAGGTCGCCGCCCTGCGAGCGGCCGGGGCGGTGCGCTGACCGGCGCCGATTACTCGAGGTTGACGACCGGGCAGGTGAGGGTCCGGGTGATGCCCTCGATCATCTGCAGGCGGCTGACGATCATCCGCCCGAGCTCGTCCACCGACTCGGCCTCGGCCCGCACGATCACGTCGTAGGGGCCGGTCACGTCGTCCGAGGCGATCACCCCCGGAATGTCGCGGACATGGCCGGCCACGTAGGCGGCCTTGCCCACCTCGGTCTGGATCAAGACGTAGGCGTTGACGGCCACCAGCGTCTCCTTTCGACGCCGGGACACTCGCGCCGCATGGTAGGCCACGGAGCCTCAGCCGAGGCGTTTCTCCAAGCGGGCCAGCTCATCGAGCAACTCGGCAGGGACGCGCTCGCCGAGGCTGTGGAAGTGGGCGGCGATGGACTCGCAGCTCCTGCCGCCATTCGCCGGGTCGACCTTCAACAGCTCGGCCATGGCCTCGGGGGCGACGTCGAGGCCCGTCGGTGGGGATGGCGCCGGGCGCCGGCAGGTAGCCGATCGGCGTCTCGACCGCGTCGCCACGGCCGGCGCAGCGTTCGAACACCCACTCGAGGACCCGGCTGTTCTCGCCGTAGCCGGGCCACAGGAACTTGCCGTCGGCGTCCCTTGCGGAACCAGTTGACGTAGAAAAGACGGGGCAGCTTCGGCGGCATCGGCCTGGCGGCCGATCTCGAGCCAGTGGGCGAAGTAGTCGGCCATGTTGTAGCCGCAGAACGGCAGCATGGCGAACGGGTCGCGCCGCAGCTTGCCCGACGGCCCCGGCGGCGGCGGCGGTGGTCTCGGAGGCCATGATCGAGCCCAGGAACACGCCGTGCTGCCAGTCGAAGGCCTCGGTGATCAGGGGCACCACCGACGAGCGGCGGCCGCCGAAGAGGATCGCCGAGATCGGCACGCCGGCCGGATCCTCCCACTCGGGGGCGATGGCCGGGTCCTGGGCCGCCGGCGCGGTGAAGCGGGCGTTGGGATGGGCGGCCGGGGTCCCGGAGGCCGGCGTCCAGTCCTGGCCCTTCCAGTCGGTCAGGTGGGCCGGCGGCTCGTCGGTCATGCCCTCCCACCACACGTCGCCGTCGTCGGTGAGCGGCGGTGTTGGTGAAGATGCAGTTGCCGACAGGGTCAGCATGGCGTTGAGGTTGGTCTGGTTGTTGGTCCCGGGCGCCACGCCGAAGAACCCGTACTCGGGGTTGATGGCCCACAGCCGGCCGTCGGCGCCGAACTTCATCCAGCAGATGTCGTCGCCGATGGTCTCGACCTTCCAGCCGGGCAGGGTGGGGATGAGCATGGCCAGGTTGGTCTTGCCGCACGCGGACGGGAAGGCGCCGGTGACGTAGCGGACCTCACCGTCGGGCGACGTCAGCTTGACGATCAGCATGTGCTCGGCCAGCCAGCCGTCGTCGCGGGCCATGACCGAGGCGATGCGCAAGGCGAAGCACTTCTTGCCGAGCAGGGCGTTGCCGCCGTAGCCCGACCCGTACGACCAGATCTCCCGGGTCTCGGGAAAATGCACGATGTACTTGTTGTCGGCGTTGCACGGCCAGGGCACGTCGGCCTGCCCCGGCTCGAGCGGGGCACCGACCGAGTGGACGCAGGGGACGAACTCGCCGTCGGCGCCGAGGACGTCGAGGGCGCCCCGGCCCATGCGGGTCATGATCCGCATGCTGACGGCCACGTATGCCGAGTCGGTCAGCTCGACGCCGATGTGGGCGATCGGGCGACCCGAGCGGACCCATCGAGAAGGGCACCACGTACATGGTGCGGCCCCGCATGCAACCCCGGTACAGGTCGCGCAGGGTCTGCTTCATCTCGACCGGATCGCGCCAGTTGTTGGTGGGGCCGGCGTCCGTCCTCCCGCTCGGAGCAGATGAAGGTCCGGTCCTCGACCCGGGCCACGTCGCCGGGATCGGACCGGGCCCAGTAGCTGTTGGGGCGCTTGGCCTCCGAGAGGCGCCGGAACGTGCCGGCCTCGACCAACCCGGCGCACAGGGCGTCGTACTCCTCGGCGCTGCCGTCGCACCAGAGCACCCGATCGGGCTCGGTGAGGGCAGCCCACTCGTCGACCCACTCGAGCAGTCGCGGGTGGCTCGTCAGGGGTTTGGTGGAGGTCACGGCTGGAGGTTCTCCTTTTCACTGCGGGTTGCATCTCTGCCTACGCTCCCCCTGTGGACGACGATAACGGATCGACCTCGTAATGGCGAGTTGGCGGGCGTCCCCGGGCCACGTCTGTCCATATCTCGACGGAGATCCACCCCGCCGAACTGATACCCCGGCCCGGCCCGGCTCCGTCCCTTCGGCCGCCCGCAGCGTGGTCGTCGGGAGCCGCCTCCGCCCGGCCCCGAGGGCTCGGGCCGTTGATCCGCGGGCGGGGCCAGCGGCGCCGGGGGACGCCCCGGCCGGCGGGGTTCGTGGTGAGCGGCCCGCCCGCGGTGGCCCTGACCATCGCCGGCTCCGATTCCGGGGGGGCGCAGGTATCCAGGCCGACCTCAAGACCTTCGAAGCCCTCGGGGTGTGGGGAACCTGTGCCCTGACCGGGGTGACGGCCCAGAACACCGTCGGCGTGCACGACGCCCTGGTCCTGCCACCCGCCGCTGGTGCGGGCCCAGATCGACGCCGTCGTCGACGACCTGCGGGGTGGCCGCGGCCAAGACCGGCATGCTGGGTTCGGCGGCGGTCATCGAGGCGGTCGTGGCGGCCGTGACCGATCACGGCCTGGCTCCCCTCGTCGTCGACCCGGTCCTCGTCACCAGCCACGGCGACCTGCTGCTCGAGCCCGACGCCATCGGGCGTGCTCGCGCCGGCTCCTGCTGCCGCTGGCCACGGTCGTGACGCCGAACATCCCCGAAGCCGAGGCCCTGCTGTCGCGCCCGATCGCCGGAGCTGGCGGCCATGGAGGAGGCGGCCGCGGAGCTGGCGTCGTTCGGTCCCGGCGCGGTGCTCCTCAAGGGCGGGCATCTCGGCGGCCCCCGTTCGCCCGACGTGCTCTGGCATGGAGGGCGGGCCCAGTGGCTGGACGGGCCCCGCCTAGCCGGCCCGCCATCACCCACGGCACCGGCTGCACCCTGTCCGCCGCCATCTGCGCCCACCTGGCCGTCGGCCAGTCCTTGCCGGCTGCCTGCCGTCGCGGCCAAGGCGTTCGTGGCCGCCGCCATCGCGGCCGGCGTGACGTCGGGCGGGGCGTGGGGCCGGTCGAACCCGGGCTGGCGGCGGCCGCCGGTCACCGGTGCCGGTCGGGACAGTGCGGCGAGCCCTGACCGGCGCGGTCGCTGAGGTCTCAGTGGACGGCTTTGGTGATCTTGCCGGCCCGGATGCACGACGTGCAGACGTGCACCCGGCGCGGGGAGCCGTTGACGATGGCCCGCACCCGCTGGATGTTGGGGTTCCAGCGCCGCTTGGTCCGCCGGTGGGAGTGGCTGATGCTCATGCCGAACGACGGCCGCTTGCCGCACACCTCACACACCGCTGCCATCGGGACACACACCTCGTCTTTCAGGGCCGCCGGGTCTGGGGCCAGGAACGCCTCGGACCCGTCGGATCCGATCCGGGCCATGGGGTACAGCGGGCCGGACCGAGCCTCTGGGCCGGCCGACCAGGTTAGCATCCCGGCATGCAGACGCTGGAGCGCCTGACCGCGGCGGACCTGGTCGCCGCGGTCACGGCGTACCGGGACGCGCTGCGCGACCCATCAGGAGCCCATCAACCGGCTCAACGTCTACCCCGTTCCCGACGGCGACACCGGCACCAACATGGCCCTGACCCTCGAGTCGGTCGTGCGGGAGCTGGCCGAGCGAGAGGCGAGCGACATGCCCGACCGTCGCCGAGGCCATCAGCTACGGGTCGCTGATGGGGGCGCGGGGCAACTCCGGGGTGATCCTGTCCCAGATCCTGAGGGGCCTGGCCGACGCCGTCCGGGACGCGCGATGGAATGGACGCCGGCGTGCTGGTCGACGGCCTGACCCGGGCGGCCGACGGCGCCTATCAGGCCGTCCAGAACCCGTGGAGGGGACGATCCTGACCGTGGCGCGCCGAGCTGCCGAAGCGGCGGCCACGCCGGCGTCGGCGACGCCGACCTGGTCGCGGTGCTCGAGGCGGCGCGTCAGGGGCGCGGCCGAGGCCCTGGCTCGCACGCCGGACCTGCTCCCGGTGCTCGAAGAGCGGCGGGGGTCGTCGACGCCGGCGGGGCCGGGTTCGTGCTCCTGCTCGACGCCCTGCTTCATGTCACGGCCGGCCGGCCCTCTCCCCGACAGCGCCGATGGTCCGGGTGCCGGGTCCGATCGGCCTCGGCTGGCCGGGCCGGTCGGGCCGGACGGGCCGAGACCCTGCTTCGGCCGGACTGCGCTACGAGGTCATGTACCTGCTGGAGGCGCCCGAGGAGTCCCTCCCTCCGTTCCGGGAGGTGTGGGCGGGTCTGGGCGACTCGATCGTGGTGGTGGGCGGCGACGGCCTGTGGAACTGCCACATCCACACCGACGACATCGGCGCCGCCATCGAGGCGGCCCTCGAGGCCGGCCGGCCCCGACGGATCCGGGTCTCCGACCTGTGGGAGCAGGTCGAGGAGGAGCGCTGGGTGCGCGAGGCGGCCGGCACGGGCCGCAGACGCGGAGCCCGCCGCCGGAGCCGGTGCGCTGCGCCGTGGTGGCGGTCTGCACCGGCGACGGCATCCGGCGCATCTTCCGGTCGCTTGGCGTCCACCAGGTGGTGCAGCGGCGGCCAGTCGATGAACCCGTCCACCGCCGACCTGCTGGCCGCCATCGACGCCGCCCCCGGCGAAGCAGGTCGTCCTCCTGCCCAACAACAAGAACATCATCCCGGTCGCCGAGCAGGCCGCCCGGCAGGCCGACAAGCCGGTTCGGGTCATCCCGACGCCGGGCATCCAGGAGGGGTTCGCGGCGCTGCTCGAGTACGACCCGGAGGGCGACGCCGACGCCAACGGGCGCTCATGTGCGGAGAGCTCGCGCGCGGGTCGTGGCCGGTGAGGTGACCCGGGCCGATCCGGGCCAGCGTCTGCGACGCCGGCCCCATCGCCGAGGGCGACTACCTCGGGTCTGTCCCGGCACGGCATCGAGGTCGTCGCCGGCCGGCCTGGCCGAGGCGGCCAGCCAGCTGCTCGACCGCCTGATCGACGCCGACCACCACGAGATCGTCACCATCATCGCCGGCGAGGGCGCCGGCGCCGCCGACACCCGGCGCATCACCGAGTGGATCGACGCCCACCATCCCGGGCTCAGCCAGCGAGGTGCACCACGGGCGGTCAACCGCTTATCCCTACCTCTTCTCGATCGAGTGAGCGCGTAGATCGAGCGGGCCCGGTCCCCACCAACGGGGTCGGCCACCGGTACGGTGGCGCAATGCCCGGTGGCTCTCGCGGCGGCGTCGGTGACCGAGTCCAGGACGTCCACCTCGCTGTCCCGCCTGGCCGGGATCGGGGTCGACCGGCTCCACCGGGTGGGCCCGAAGCACCAGGCGGCGCTCGACAGCCATGGGCATCGACTCGCGTGCTGGACCTGCTGACCCACTACCCCCGCCGGTACATCGACCGGACCAACCAGGCCGATATCGCCGATCTGGTCGACGGCCAGGAGTCGATGGTCCTCGGCAAGGTCCGGCGCAGCAGTCCGCCCGCCGGACCCGCCAGGGCCGCACGCTGGTCGAGGTGGTGCTCTTCGACGGGTCCAGCTACCTGTCGATCACGTTTTTCAACCAGCCCTGGCGGGCCAAGCAGCTGCGCCGAGGGCACCCAGGTGGTCGTCTTCGGCAAGGTCGAGCGTTTCCGGGGCCGCCTCCGGATGACCAATCCGGTCGTCGACCTGGTCGGCGACCGGACCGGGAAGATCGTCCCGGTGTATCCGCAGTCCGAGAAGGCCGGCCTGAGCAGCTGGGAGATCGGCGACTGGGTGTCCGAGGCCCTGCGCCGGGCCCGGTCCTTCGGCGATCCCCTCCCCGAACCGTGGCGGCGTCGCCTGGAGCTGCCGGACCGGGACTGGGCGATGCACCAGATCCATGCCCCGGACTCCATGGGCGACAGCCAGCATAGCCCGCCGCCGGCTGGCCTTCGACGAGCTGCTGCGGCTCCAGCTGATCCTGGTGATGCGCAAGCGGGCCGTCGAACGGGAGGCGGCCGGGATCCGCCACCGGCTGGACGGCGAGCTGGTCGATCGCTTCCGTCGGCGGCCTTCCCTTCCACCTGACCGGAGCTCAGGAGCGGGCGATCGCCGAGATCCGCGCCGACATGGCCGGGCCGCACCCGATGCACCGGCTGCTGCAGGGCGACGTCGGTTCAGGCAAGACCGTCGTGGCGGTGGCGGCCCTGCTCACGGCCGTCGAGGGCGGCCACCAGGGCGCGCTGATGGCGCCGACCGAGGTCCTGGCCGAGCAGCACCACGCCGGCGTGAGCGACCTGCTGCGCGGCTTCACCCTGCCGAGCGCCGGCCACCCTGCTGGCCGGACCGGCCCCTCCGGGTCGGCGCTGCTCACCAACCGCACTCCCGCCCGGGAGCGGTCCCGCCTGCACGCCGGGCTCGCCGACGGCACCGTCGACATGCTGATCGGCACCCACGCCCTGCTCACCGAGGCGGTGGCGTTCCGGTCGCTCGGGCGTGGTCGTCATCGACGAGCAGCACCGCTTCGGCGTCGAGCAGCGGGCCGCCCTTCGGGAAAAAGGTCCCGGCCAGGTGGTGCCGGACGTGCTGGTGATGACCGCCACCCCGATCCCGCGGACCGCCGCCATGACCGTCTACGGCGACCTGGACACGACCGTCCTCGACGAGCTGCCGCCCGGCCGGACCCCGATCACGACCCGCTGGGCGCGCGGCCCGCTCGAGGAGCAGGCGGCGTGGGAGCGGGTGCGGGCCGAGGTGGCGGCCGGCCATCAGGCCTACGTGGTGTGCCCTCTGATCGAGGAGTCCGAGCGGGTCCAGGCCCGATCCGCGGCCGAGGAGCGCGATCGCCTGGCGGCCGGCGAGCTGGCCGGTCTGCGGCTCGGGCTGCTGCACGGCCAGCTGCCCGCCCAGGACAAGGACGCGGTGATGGCCGACTTCCGGACCGGACAGGATCGATGTGCTGGTGGCGACGACCGTGGTCGAGGTCGGCGTCGACGTCCCGAACGCCACGGTCATGGTCATCGAGGACGCCGACCGCTTCGGGATCGCCCAGCTCCACCAGCTGCGCGGCCGGGTCGGGCGCGGCGACCAGCCGGCCTGGTGCTACCTGCTGGGGGGCCAACCCGGCACCGACGGCGAGGCCCGCCTGGCCGCCCTGGAGCGCAGCACCGACGGGTTCGAGCTGGCCGAGGTCGACCTGGAGCTGCGAGGGGAGGGCACCATCCTCGGAACCCGCCAGAAGGGCGCCACCGACCTCAAGCTGGCGTCCCTGCGCCGCGACAAGGCCCTGGTGGCGACGGCCCGGGAGGTGGCGTTCGACCTCGTCGACGCCGACCCCGGCCTGGACGGTCTGCCCGACCTGGCCGACGAGATCCGCTTCCTGGTCGACGACGAGGACCGCGACTTCCTCTTCAAGAGCTGATCGGCCGGTACCTTCTAGACTGTGCGTGTCGTGGCCGGAAGCGCCCGGGGCGGCCCCTGCACGCCCCGGCCGGGCCGGACCACCCGGCCGACCAGCGACCGGGTCCGCGAGGCGCATGTTCTCGATGCTCGACCAGCATGGAGACCATCGAAGGGAAGCCACCGTGCTCGACCTCTTCGCCGGCAGCGGGGCCCTCGGCATCGAGGCCCTCTCCAGGGGCGCGGCGGCCGCCACCTTCGTCGAGCGCGACCGGGCCGCCGTGGCCGCCATCCGGGCCAACCTGGCGGTGGTGGGAGCCGGGCCCGACCGGGCAACGGTCGTCTGTGCCGACGCCCTGCGCTACGTCGCCACCGCCCGCCCGGTGGACGTGACGTTCGCCGACCCCCCCTACCGTGTTCGCGGCCTGGCCGGAGCTACTCGACCGCGCTCGGCCGGACCGCACCGGCCTCCTCGTCGCCGAGACGGGTAGCACGTGGACCCCTGGCCCACCATGGGAGACTGTGAAAGTGAGGCGCTACGGCGGTACCGTGGTGACGATCGCGCAACCCCCGCCCGGTCCAGGCCTCGACTGCGTCAAGAAGGTGAGAGTTGAAGACCGCCCTGTTCCCCGGATCGTTCGATCCCTTCCACAACGGGCATCTGGAGATCGTCGAGATCGCCTCGAAGCTCTTCGATCACGTGATCGTGGCGCCCATGCGCAACACCCAGAAGGGCCAGCCGCTCTTCACCCTGCAGGAGCGCATCCAGATGATCACCGACTCGGTCGCCCACCTGCCCAACGTCACCCTGACCTCGCTCTCGGTGCTCACCGTCGACCTGGCCCAGAAGGTCGGTGCCGACGTGGTCATCAAGGGCCTGCGGGTGGCGTCCGACGCCGAGGCCGAGCTCCAGCAGGCCCAGATGAACCGCCGGGTCGCCGGCATCGAGACCCTCTTCATTCCCTGCTCGTCCGAGTACTCGTTCATCGCCTCCAAGTACGTGCGGGACTTCGCCCGCTTCGGTGGCGCCGACCGGATCGGCTCCACGGTGCCCGAGCCGGTGCTGGCCAAGCTCAAGGAGAAGTTCGCGTGAGCGACTCGAGCCGCCGTTCCGCGTCGGTCGTCGCCATGAGCCTGCTCGACGGCAACTCGGCTCGCTCCCGACACCGAGTCCCTGCTCCGCCGGGTCATCGAGATCATCGAGGGCACCCGGGCGCTGCCGCTGTCGTCGTCGGTCAAGCTCGACAACAAGGAGGAGGTGCTCGAGCTCCTCGACGAGGCCTGCCACCGCCTCCCGGAGGAGACCAAGCAGGCCCGGTGGCTGCTCAAGGAGCGGGAGGAGTACCTGGCCAAGATGCAGCGGGAGGGCGACGACATCCTCCAGGCGGCCCGCCTGCAGGCCGAGCGCATGGTCCAGCGGACCGAGATCGTCCGGGAGGCCCAGGCGACGGCCCGGCGGACGGTCGAGGCCGGCCGGGACGAAGCCCGCCGGCTGCGGCTCGAGGCCGAGGACTACTGCGACCAGAAGCTGGCCGCCTTCGAGGTGGTCCTGGACCGGACCATCAAGACGGTGGCGGCCGGGCGCGAGAGGCTGTCGATCGCCCCGCACGCCGGTGCTCGACGGCCCGGACGCGGGCATCGCCGGGATCGAGATGGACGACACCCTGGCGGGGGAGGACGCCTTCTTCGATCAGGACCGGACCTGAAGCGGGCCGGAGGTTCACCGCCGACCAGGGACCGGGGAAGCGAGGCCCGTGGCCGGGCCCTCGGCAGCTGGTGGCGTCCCGTGACGGCCAACCCGTGGCTCGTCAACGCTACCCTCCGCCGGCAGCCCGGGGCGCGACGGGAGGAGCGCCGAGCCGGCCGGATCGGTGAGCTGACGGTGGCCGGCAGCGTGGTGCCCGCCACCGCGGAGGTGGCGGCCGACGTGCGCCTCGACTCCATCGACGGTGGCATCGAGGTGGCCGCCGACATCCGGGCCCCATGGCGGGGCGAGTGCCGGCGCTGCCTGCGCCCCCTGGAGCGGCGAGCTGCGCTGCGAGGTGCGCGAGCTGTACCGGGCCCGGGCCGAGCACGAACCGCCCGACGCCGACGAGGACACCTACCCGCTCGAGGGTGACCACCTCGACCTGCAGCCCCTGGTGCGTGACGCCCTCCTGCTCGAGCTGCCGCTGGCGCCCCTGTGCCGGGACGACTGCCAGGGGCTGTGCCCGACCTGCGGCGCCGACCTCAACGCCGGCCCGTGCGCGTGCCCGCCGGGCCGGTGGACCCCCGGTGGGCGGCGCTGGACGTCCTGCGGGGCGGGGAACCCGACCAGGATCCAGCCGTCCAGGCGGCCGATCCCTCCCTGTGAGGCGGGGGCCTGGCGCTGGCCTCCGGCACGGCGGGGGCGGTCGGGCGGTCCGGCCCCGGTAGACCGGGCGGTCCGGCCCCGGCGGCAGCTTCGGCCCGGCTGCCCGGCTTCGGCCCGGCGGCAGCTTCGGCCCGGCTGGCCGTTTCGGCTCGGCTGGCAGCTCGGCCCGGCTGGCCGTTTCGGCCCCGGCGGCGGCTTCGGCCCGGTGCCGGCTGACTCCACGGGCGCCGGCAGCCCACTTTTGGTATTTTTCTCCACTTTTGGTACGTCAGCCACGCCTCACGTGGTTTTTCCACCAAAGGTGGCAAAATGGGCCAAAAGTCGTCCCGGAGCGGCCCGGACGGCACCAGCCCGGGCCCATCACCTAGACTGCTCGCGCCCACAGCGAGCGTGGCACCCGGCGGCGCCGCAAGCCGTGAGCCGGGTACCGCGTACTGCTCGTCTCACCTCACCCGCGACAAGGACCCCCCTTTCCGATGGCCGTCCCCAAGAAGAAGACCTCCAAGGCCAAGAGCCGCAGCCGCCGGGCCAGCGCCTGGGTGCTCGATCGCCCGCCCGCAGCGTCTGCCCCCAGTGCCACAACGCCAAGCTGCCGCACGTGGTCTGCCCGACGTGCGGGTGGTACAAGGGCCGCCAGGCCCTCGACGTTGGCTGAGCCGTCGGCGGAACCCGGCGACCCGGCGCGCGGCCCGGTCTCGCTCCGCCCGGCCCGTCGGCGAAACCCGACCGGTCGCCGTCGACGCCATGGGCGGCGACCGGGCCCCGGCCGAGATCGTCGCCGGCGCCATCCAGGCCGCCGAGGCCGGCCTGGCCGTGGTGCTGGTCGGCGATCCCGACCGGCTCGGCGACACCGGCGGGCTGCCGGTGATCCCGGCCCGCGAGATCATCGAGATGCACGAGGATCCCGGCCGGGCCGTGCGCACCAAGAAGGACTCGTCGCTTGTCCGGGCGGCCGAGGCGGTCCGCGACGGCACGGCCGTCGGCCATGGTCAGCGCCGGCAACACCGGGGCGACCATGGCCAGCGCCCTGTTTCGCATGGGCCGCATCCGGGGCGTGGCCCGGCCGGCGATCGCCACCCCGATTCCGGTGCCCGGGACCACCCCGACCGTGCTGCTCGACGCCGGCGCCAACGCCGAGTGCACCGCCGCCTGGCTGGTGCAGTTCGCCCAGATGGGCTCGGCGTTCGCCAAGCAGCGCTTCGGCATCGCCGATCCCCGGGTCGGCCTGCTGTCGATCGGCGAGGAGCCGGGCAAGGGCAGCCCGCTGGTCAAGGAGACCTTCGCCCTGCTCGACGCCGGCGGAGGCCGGACCCGGCGTGCGCTTCATCGGCAACGTCGAGGGCCGCGACGTGATGTCCGACGCCGTCGACGTGGTCGTCACCGACGGCTTCACCGGCAACGTGGTCCTGAAGACCCTCGAAGGATCGATGAAGTTCGCGTTCAAGGCGGTGCTCGGGGCCCTGCCGGCCGGCGCCGGGTGACGACCCGGCCTCCGCCGCCCTGCTGGCCGCCCTGATGCCGCTGGCCGCCGAGCTGGACCCGGAGACCTACGGGGGCGCCATGCTGCTCGGGGTCGACGGGGTGTGCATCATCAGCCACGGGTCGTCCTCGGCCCGGGCCATCGTCAACGCCGTCGGGGTCGCCGATCACGCCGTCGAGAGGGCCTCGTCGACCAGCTGCGGGCCGCCATCACGGTCCCGTCGGGGTCTAGCGCTCGACCCGCCGGTTCGCCTGGGCCGACGGCGAGCCGGCCGGCGACTGATCCGGCCGGCCGCCGCAGTGCGAGCAACGCGGGCCGGACAGCGATAGCATCCGCTCTGCGATCCGAGGAGACCACGTTGCCCGCCGAGACCCACGTCGAACGCAGCCCACTCGACCGCCAGCAGGTGTTCGAGCTGATCCGGGGCTGCCTGGCCGACATCCTGGAGATCAGCCCCGACACCATCACCGAAGGGGCGTCCTTCGGCGACGACCTGGGCGCCGACTCCCTGGCCCTCATCGAGCTGGTCGAGGCCCTCGAGGAGGAGCTGTCCGAGCGCACCGTCGGCTTTCGCATCGACGACGAGGACCTCGAGGACCTGAAGACGGTTCGCGACGCGGTCGACTACGTGGTGGCGAAGCTGCAGGCGCGGCCTGACGGCCGCTCGGCCAGTACCTGCCGCCATCCGACGGCGAGGACACCGACGCTGCCCGACGAGCCCGAACCCGATCGCCTCCCCGGCCACGGAGCTGGCCGGCCGCCTGGGCTGGACGGTCGCCGACGCCGACCTGCTGACCCGGTCGCTCGCCCACCGGTCGTGGTGCGCCGAGAACCCGGGACCGGCTCCAACGAGCGGCTGGAGTTCCTGGGCGACGCCGTCCTCGGGCTGGTCGTGACCGACCACCTGTACCGGACCTACCCCGACATGCCCGAGGGCGAGCTGGCCAAGGTGCGGGCGTCGGTCGTCAACTCGGCCGCCCTGGCCGAGGTGGCCGCCGAGCTCGACATCGGCGACGCCCTGCTGCTCGGCAAGGGCGAGGACCAATCCGGTGGCCGCCAGAAGCCGTCGATCCTCGCCGACGCCATGGAGGCCCTGATCGGCGCGGTCTACCTCGACCAGGGCTGGTCGGGCTCGGAGCGCGATGGTGATGCGGCTGCTCGGCGAGCGGATCGAGTCGGCCGCGGCCGGACCCGGGCGGCCAGGACTACAAGACCCGGCTGCAGGAGCTGTGCGCCCGCTCGTTCGACCAGCTGCCGGTCTACGTCGTCAGCGACGAGGGTCCCGACCACGCCAAGGAGTTCGACGCCGTGGTGCACGTGCAGGGCCGGGCCCAGGGGACGGGCCGGGGCCGCTCCAAGAAGCAGGCCGAGCAGGCCGCGGCCCGGGCCGCGTGGGAGGCGCCTGATCGACGACGGGGCAGCCGGCGGACGACGCCCCGACGGGCTGGACGCGGGGCTAGCGCCGATGCCCGAGCTGCCCGAGGTCGAGACCATCCGCCGGGACATCGACAAGGAGTTCGTCAACAAGCGGATCAAGAAGGTCGAGGTCACCGGCGCCCGCTCGGTCCGCCGCCACGACGACTCCGACGGACTTCGTCGCCCGGGTCGAAGGCCGCAAGCTCCTCGGCACCCGCCGGCGCGGGAAGTACCTGCTGCTGAAGCTCGACAACGGCGACGTCGCTGGTCGCCCACCTGGGCATGAGCGGCCAGCTGCTGCGGGCCAACCCCAAGGACCCGGTGGACAAGCACACCCACGTGGTGCTGTCGTTCGTCGGCGGCGCCCCAGCTGCGCTTCGTCGATCCCCGGACCTTCGGCGAGCTGTTCGTCACCGCGCCCGAGCGCCTCGAGGAGGAGGTGCCCGAGCTGGCCCACCTCGGCTTCGACCCCCTCGACGACCAGATGGCCTGGACCCGCTTCGGCGACCTGCTGGCGGCCCGGCAAGACCAAGCTGAAGCCGCTGCTGCATGGACCAGCGCTTCGTGGCCGGGATCGGCAACATGTACGCCGACGAGATCCTCTTCACGGCCGGGCTGCGCCACGACCGCAGCTCCGACAGCCTCACCCCGCAGGAGATCCGCCGCCTGTACCGGTCCATGGTCGAGACGCTGCAGGAGGCCATCAAGCACCGGGGCTCGTCGCTGGCCGACGAGCAGTACCGGGACCTCTTCGGCGACGTCGGCGAGTTCCAGCGCCTCCACAACGTCTACGACCGGGAGGGCGCAGGCCTGCCCCCGCTGCCGCGGCACCATCGTGCGGGTCAAGGCCAACGGGCGGAGCAGCTTTCTTCTGTCCCCACTGCCAGATCTGACGGCGTCGGCCACGGGCCAGGTCGGCCCGAGCCGACCGGGCCGGACGTCGCCGCGGGGATCGCCGAAGCCGTGCCCGGTCACCCCGCTAGGTTGATCGCGCGCGTGTTCCTGAAGTCCCTCACCCTCAAGGGTTTCAAGTCGTTCGCGGAGCCGACCACCCTGGAGTTCGAGCCGGGGGTGACGGTCGTGGTCGGCCCGAACGGCAGCGGCAAGTCCAACGTGGTCGACGCCGTGGCCTGGGTGCTCGGCGCCCAGGGGCCGAGCACGGTGCGCTCGGCCAAGATGGAGGACGTCATCTTCGCCGGCACCCCGAAGCGGCCGCCGCTGGGCCGGGCCGAGGTGTCGCTGACCATCGACAACAGCGCCGGGCTGCTGCCGATCGACTTCTCCGAGGTGACCATCACCCGCACCCTGTTCCGCACCGGGGAGTCGGAGTACGCCATCAACCGGGTGCCCGTGCCGCCTGCTCGACATCCAGGAGCTGCTGTCCGACACCGGCGTCGGCCGCCAGCAGCACGTGATCGTCTCCCAGGGCAACCTCGACGCCATCCTCAACTCCCGACCCGAGGACCGCCGCCTGGTCATCGAGGAGGCGGCCGGCGTCCTCAAGTTCCGCCGGCGCAAGGAGCGCGCCGAGCGGCGCCTCGAGTCGACCGAGGCCAGCCTGGTCCGGCTGCAGGACCTGCTGCGCGAGGTGCGCCGCCAGCTGCGACCGCTCGAGAAGCAGGCCGAGGCGGCCCGCCGCCACGGCGACCTGGTCGACCGAGCTGGCGGCCGTGCGCCGCTACCTGCTCGGCCGCGAGCTGGGCGCCGTCGAGGCCCGCCTGGCCGCCGCGGCGCCGTGACCGGGCCGAGCTGGCGCGGGTCGAGGACGAGCTGCGGCGCGGCCCTGGCCGCCCTCGACGCCGACCTCCTGGCGGCCGAAGCGCGAGTCGGAGGCCGGCCGCAGCCGCGGAGCCGCCGGTCGACCTGGCCGAGACGCGTGTCGCGGGCCGAGGGGACTCAAGGCCCGGGCCGCGGGCCTGGTCGCCCTGCTCGCCGAGCGGCACCGGTCGGTCGACGCGGGCGCTGGCCGCCACGGTCGACCAGGACGTCATCGCCGGCCTCGAGGCCGAAGCGGCCGCCCTCACCGAGCGCCTGACCGGCGCCGACGAGGAGGCCGACCCGCCTCTGCCCGCTGCCGACGAGCTGGCCGAGCGCCGAGGCAGGCGCTGGCCGGCGACGCCGCGCACGTCGACGAGGACGTGGCCGCGCGACGTCGACCGCCGGCGCCGACCCGGCGGCCGAGGTGCGCGGCGAGCTGGCGGCCCTGCGCTCCGCCGCTCGACCGGTCCGAGGACGAGGCCCGCCGGCTGGAGGCCCGCCTCGGACTCGATCGAGCGCCGCGTGGCCCGCCTGGCGGCCGAGCGCGAGCGCCTGCAGGCGGTCGTCGCCGAGACCGAGGCGGCCGCCGGCGGCCTGGCCGAGGCCGAGCGGCCGGCCCGCGAGGCCGAGGCGCCGCGCCGAGCGACCAGCTCGACGCGGCCGCCGCGGCCGCAGCGGCAGGCCGACGCCGAGCGCCACCGCTGGGCGGCGCGGGCCGAGGCCCTGGCCCAGGCCCTCGACCAGGCCCGGGCCCGGGCCGGGGCCGAGCGGCTGGCGGAGATCGGCCGGCGTGATGGGCACCCTGCTCGAGCTGGTCGAGGTCGACGAGGGCTTCGAAGCCGCCTTCGAGGCGGCCGCCGGCGAGGTCCTGGCCGCGGTGGTCGTCGACGGCGTCGACGCGGCCCGCCGGGGCTGGCCGAGCTGCAGCGGGCGGCGGTCGCCGGCGCGGTGGTGGCCCTGCCCGAGCTGGCGCCGATCGGCGGCACCGGCCGGACGGCGCGCGCCGATCCCGGCCGGGCCGGCTGCGCGTGCCCGGCCGGCGCTGGGCCGCCGGCGCCCCGGCTGCGAGGCCGGGTGCGGGCCCGGCTGCCGAGCGTCGAGGCCTGGCTGGATCAGCTGCTCGCCGGCGCCGTGGTGGTCGACGGCGGCTGGCAGCGACGCCGTCGACCTGGCGGTCGCCCACCCCGAGCTGGTGGTCGTCACCCGCGGCCGGCGACCGCTGCGCCGCACGGCCTGTGGCAGCTCGGGCGCCGGCAGGCCGGGGGCGACCGGCGCCGCCCTCGAGGAGGCCCGCGACGGGCGGCCGAGGCGGCGGCCGCGGCTGCCGCGGCGGCCGACAGCGGCCTGGCAGGAGGCCCGCCGGCGCGGCCGAGCGGCCCGGGCCGAGCGCGACCGGCGCAGCCGCGGGCCGTCGAGGCCAACGCCGCCCGCCAGCGGGCCGCCGCCGACGCCCTCGACGGGTCGAGGCCGAGCTGGCCGAGGCCGACCAGCGAGCACGCGGTCGGCGTCGGCCCAGCGGCACGAGCTGGCCGCCCGCCGCGAGCGCGAGCAGGCCCGAGTCGGCCGAGCTGGAGGCGCTGCTGCCCGTGCTCGAAGCGGAAGCGGCGGCCGAGGCCGAGCGGGCCGCGGCCGAGCGGGCCGCCCGATCCCGCCTGGCGGAGCGGACCGCCGAGCGTGGCGGCCCTGCGCCGGGACCTGGAGGTGCGGGCCGCCGGCCTGGAGGAGCGCCGGGCGCTGACGCCCGCGCCTCGAGGAGGTGGAGGAGCGCCTCCGGCGCAACGTGGCCGAGCGGGACGAGGCGGCGGCCCGCCGCGACCGGCTCGAGCAGGCCGTGCGTCGGTCACCGACCGGCTGGCCGGCCTGGTCGAGGCCCGCCAGCGCCGAGCTCGACGGCGTGCTCGGCCGGCTGCGCGCAGCGCCCGCCGGGCCGAGGCCGAGGCGGCCCGGGCGCCGCACCGAGCGCCTCGAGCAGCTGCGCCGCCAGCGCAGCGCGGCCGAGCGCCAGCTGGCCGAGATCCGCGAGCGGGTCGAGCCGGGTCGAGCTGGACGAGCACCGAGGCCCGGGTCCGCCTGGAGGGCCTCACCGAGGCCATCCGGCGGGACCTCGACTGCGAGCCCGACGCGGTGCGCGGCGCCGAGTGCCCGCCGCTGCCGCCCGGGACCAGCGCCGTCCAGCCGGCGCAGCGAGCTGGAACGGGAGCTGCGGCTGATGGGCCCGATCAACCCGCTGGCCCTGGAGGAGCACACCGCCCTGCTGGAGCGCCACCAGTTCCTCGAGGCCCAGCTCGAGGACGTCCGCAGCGCCCGGCGGGAGCTGACCAAGGTCATCCGGGCCATCGACGCCGAGATCGTCGAGGTGTTCCGGGCCGCCTACGCCGACGTGGCCGAGAACTTCGAGAGCCTGTTCGCCACCCTCTTCCCCGGCGGGCAGGGCCGGCTGCGCCTCACCGACCCGGACCACCTGCTCGAGACCGGGATCGAGGTGGAGGCCCGGCCGTCGGGCAAGAACGTGCGCCGGCTGTCGCTGCTGTCCGGTGGCGAGCGCAGCCTGACGGCGATGGCGTTCCTCTTCGCCGTGTTCCGCAGCCGGCCGTCGCCGTTCTACCTGATGGACGAGGTGGAGGCCGCCCTCGACGACGTCAACCTGCACCGCTTCCTCGACCTGGTCCACGAGTTCCGCGCCGAGGCCCAGCTGCTCGATCGTCAGCCATCAGAAGCGCACCATGGAGGCGGCCGACTGCCTCTACGGGGTGACCATGGCCCCGGGCGGGTCGTCCCGGGTCGTCAGCGAGCGGGTGGCGGTCCGGCCTCGCGTCGACGGCCGGCGTGACCGCCGGCGGCGCCGTCCCCGGTAGGCTCGGCGGCCATGCTGATCCTGATCATCGTGCTGATCGCGGTGGCCGTGGTCGTCCTGGTGACGGCGGGCTTCGTCGTGACCGGGCGCCGGCGGGCCCTCCGCCGCCCCGCCAGGCCCCGCCCGCCGCCGGTCCAGCCGCCCGTGCCGGCCCGACCGCCGGCGTCCGGCGCCCGCCGGTCGCCGGCCGGTCGAGGCGCCGGCCGTCGCCGGAGGTCGAGCCGCACCGCGCCCGAGGACGCCGCGGCGCCGAGGCGACGCTGGAGGCGGCCGACGCCGCCGAGGCAGCGCCGGTCGAGGCCGAGCCGTCGAGGCTGGCGCCGAGGCGCCGCCCCGGTTCCGGGACCGCCTGGGCCGGGCCCGGTCGCTCTTCGCCGGCTACCTGACCTCGGTCCGGTCCCGGGACCGCATCGACGACGCGACCTGGGAGGAGCTCGAAGAGGCGCTGATCCTCGCCGACGTCGGGGCCGGGCTGACCAGCCGGCATCCTCGACGACCTGCGCGGCCGGGTCAAGCAGGACGGCATCAGCCGCCCCGACGACGCTCGTCGACGCCCTGAAGGCCGAGCTGGTCGCCATCCTCGAGGGCGACCGCGAGCTGCACCTGCGACCCGGACGCCACCAACGTCTGGCTGTTCGTCGGGGTCAACGGGGTCGGCAAGACCACCACCATCGGCAAGCTCGGCATGCGCGCAGGTCCGCGCCGGCCACCGGGTGGTGATGGCCGCGGGCGACACCTTCCGGGCCGCGGCCGCCGACCAGCTCGAGCTGTGGGCCGAGCGGGTCGGGCGCCTCGATCATCCGGGGCAACGAGGGCGGCGATCCCGGCGCGGTCGTCTTCGACGCCGTCCAGCACGCCGCGGCCCGCCACGCCGATCTGGTCCTGGCCGACACCGCCGGGCGCCTGCACACCAAGACCAACCTCATGGAGGAGCTGAAAAAGGTGCGCCGGGTGGCCGAGCGCCCGCCCGGACAGGTCACCGAGGTGCTGCTCGTCATCGACGCCACCACCGGCCAGAACGGGCTCATCCAGGCCCAGCAGTTCGCGGCGGCGACCGGGGTCACCGGCGTGGTGCTGACCAAGCTCGACGGCACGGCCAAGGGCGGCATCGCCGTGGCCATCCGGGCCGAGCTCGGCATTCCGATCAAGCTGGTCGGCCTGGGCGAGGGACCGGACGACCTGGTCGACTTCGACGCCGCCGAGTTCGTCGAGGCCCTGATCGGCCCGAGCGCTGAGCCGGCCACCCGGGCGTCAGCCGGTCGGCGTCGACCGGCTAGCGCAGCAGCAGGATCCGGATCCGCCGGCCGGCGACGGCCACGCCCGACGGCTCCCATGGCCGCCAGGTAGGCGACGTGGCCGAGCGCGGCCGGCCCGACCTCGCCCAGGGTGAGGGCCCGGACCAGGCTGACGCCCTGGTAGAGGGGCGTGCACTCGACGACGAGCTGCAGCCAGCGGGGGTAGATGGACAGGGGGTAGAAGGTGGTCGAGAACAGGAACAGCGGGCAGCAGCACCAGCTGCACCAGGTCGAAGTCGGTCCAGCCGCGCATGTAGGTGGTGGCCGCCATGCCGACCGCGGCGAACGCGAAGCCGATCAGCACGGCCGCGGGCAGGGCCAGGACGGCCCAGGCCGAGTCGATGTCGCCGAGGGCCGCCATCATCACCACGAACACGGCGGCGTAGACCGCGCCGCGGATCAGGGCGTAGGTGATCTCGCCCCGGGCCACGTCCGTGGCTTCCAGCGGCGTGGCCAGCACGGCGTCGTAGACCTTGGCGTACTTGAGCTTGAAATAGACGTTGAAGGTGCTCTCGTACACGGCGCCGTTCATGGCCGAGGCGGCGAGCAGGGCCGGGGGCCACGTAGGTCGGCGTAGGGGATGGTGGTGCCGTCGCGGCCCCGGGATCCCGCCGACCAGCTTGCCGATGCCGATGCCGATCGACAGCAGATAGAAGACCGGCTCGGCGATGCCCGACAGCGGGATCCACCAGGTGCGCCGGGCGACCAGGAGGTTGCGCTCGATCAGGCGCCGGCCCCGCCCGAGCCCGAACGCGCCGGCGGCACGACCCGCAAGCGCCAGCGCTCGGCCGCTCATGTGCGCAACCGGCCGTGAAGGTGCGGGTGGCGGCCAGCACCCCGACCGCCGTCAGAGCCGACCAGATAGGCGACGTGGACGATCAGCCGCGCCGCGGACTCAGCTGGCCGAGGGTCAGGCTGCCGGCACAGGTCCACGCCGTGCCACAGCGGGCGTGACGTAGGCGATCACCCGCAGCCCGGCCGGCAGCTGGCTGATCGGAAAGAACACGCCGGAGAACAGGAACAGCGGGATCGATGCCCGAGCCGGAAGACCAGGGTGAAGCGCGTCCTCGTTTTCCTGAGTGGCGGCGAAGGCGGCCAGGGGGGCGGCGAACGCCATCCCGACCAGCACGCCGGCCGGCAGGACGGCGATGGTCTCGAGCGAGGGGGTGGCGCCGAAGGCGGCCATGACGACCAGGTAGGCGGCCACCGCGGTGGCCACCCGGGCGGCGATCCAGATCAGGTGGCCGGCCAGCACGTCACCGACCCGCAGCGGGGTGGCCAGCATCGCGAAGTAGGTCCGCTGCCACTTGATGGCGCCCATGACCGGGAACATCGCCTCGCTGGCGCGCGATGGTGGCGGCCGTGGTGGCGGCCAGGCCGGGGGCCACGAACTGCAGGTAGCTCAGATCGCCGAGGGCGGCGGTGTGGCCGCCCTTGTTGATGAACGACCCGAGCCCCACTCCCATGGCCGCAGGTACAGGATCGGGTTGACGAACGTGGTCACCATCGACGCCCGCCAGGTCCGGCGGTAGGCCAGGGCGAAGTAGCCGACGGCCCGCAACCAGGGGGCGTGGCCATCGGCGTCAGTCCACCAGGTGGCGGCCGGTGAGGCGCAGGAACACGTCCTCCAGGGTGCGAGCGGCGGACCAGGACGCTCGACCGGCTCCAGGCCGCGGGCCGTCGACCGCCGTCGACCGCCGCGTCGCCCTCGTCGGTGTAGAGCAGCAGCCGGTCGGGCAGGACCTCGATCCGCTCGGCGAGGTCGGCCACCTTGCCGGCCATGCGCTCGCTCTCGCCCGGGCCGAACCGCAGCTCGACCACCTCCCGGGTGCGAGTAGCGGTCGATCAGATCGGCGCGGCGAGCCCTCGGCCGCGATCCGGCCCCCGTCCATGACCACCAGCCGGTCGCAGAGCTGCTCGGCCTCGTCCATGTAGTGGGTGGTCAGCACCAGGGTGACCCCTTCGGCCTTCAGCCGGTACAGGCGGTCCCACAGGGCGTGGCGGGCCTGCGGGTCGAGCCCGGTGGTCGGCTCGTCGAGCAGCAGCAGCTCGGGCTCGTTGACCAGGGACCGGGCGATGGTCAGGCGCCGCTTCATGCCGCCCGACAGGGGATCGACCCGGTCGTCGGCCCGCTCGGTGAGCTGGGCGAAGTCGAGGAGCTGTTCGATGCGGGCCCGCAGCTCCCGGCGGGGCAGGTCGAAGTACCGGCCGTAGACGTACAGGTTCTCCCGGACCGTCAGCTCGAGGTCCAGGTTGTCCTCCTGGGGCACGACGCCGAGGCGGGCCCGGATGGCGGGACCGTCGCGGTCGGGGTCGAGCCCGAGGACCCGCAGCTCCCCGCCGCTGCGGGGCGAGACGGCAGGCGATCATCCGCATGGTCGAGCTCTTGCCGGCGCCGTTCGGGCCCGAGGAAGCCGAACGCCTCGCCTGGGCTCACCGCGAAGTCGACTGCCGTCGACGGCCCGAAGGGCGCCGAACACCTTCGTCAGGCCGCGCGCGTAGATCGAGCGGTTCGCCAGGCACCCGGTCGTTTCTATCCCATGGCCTCGGCCGACGCTGGCGATTTGCGGGCGAGGCGAGCGAGCCGGAGCGGGTCGTCTACGCTGTGTTCGAGTCCGCCATGTTCGAGTCCCTGACCGACCGCTTCGACGCCGTCTTCAGCCGGCTGCGCGGCCGGGGCCGGCTGAGCGAAGCCGACGTCGACGAGGCCCTGCGCGAGATCCGCCTGGCCCTGCTGCAAGCCGACGTCAACCTTCGGGTCGTCCGCGACTTCGTGTCGCGGGTCCGGGAGCAGCTGGTCGGGGTCGACCTCTCCCAGAGCCTGACCCCGGGCCAGCAGGTCGTCAAGGTCGTCCACGACGAGCTGCGCGCCATCCTCGGCGGCGAGACCCTCCGGCTCACCTACGCCTCCCGCCCGCCGACGGTCGTGCTGCTGGCCGGCCTGCAGGGATCCGGCAAGACCACCACCGCGGCCAAGCTGGCCGCGCTGGTACAAGCGCAGCGAGGGCCGCAACCCGCTGCTCGTCGGCGCCGACCTCCAGCGCCCGGCCGCCGTCGAGCAGCTCCGGATCCTCGGCGAGCAGGCCGGCGTCCCGGTGTTCAGCGAGCCGTCCGACCCGGTCACGGTGGCCAAGAAGGGCCTCGAGGAGGCCGTCCGCCTCGGGCCGCGACGTGCTGATCGTCGACACCGCCGGCCGGCTGTCCATCGACGCCGAGCTGATGGACGAGGTGCGGCGCATCTCGGACGACCGTCGAGCCGCACTACACGTTCCTGGTCATCGACGCCATGACCGGCCAGGACGCGGTGGCCACCGCCGAGGCCTTCCACCAGACCCTGGCGCTCGACGGGGTGATCCTCACCAAGGTCGACGGCGACGCCCGCGGCGGCGCCGCCCTGTCGGTCAAGGAGGTGGTCGGCCGGCCCGATCGTCTTCACCTCGACGGGCGAGAAGCTGGGCGACTTCGACCAGTTCCACCCGGACCGCATGGCCGACCGGATCCTCGGCATGGGCGACGTGCTGACGCTCATCGAGAAGGCCGAGGCCACACGTCGACCAGGCAGCAGGCCGAGGCAGCCATCGTCCCGGCTGCAGGAGGGCCGCTTCACCCTCGAGGACTTCCTCGAGCAGATGCAGCAGGTCAAGAAGATGGGGCCGCTGTCCGGGCTGGTGGGTATGATTCCCGGGCTCCCCAAGGAGCTGCGCAACGCCGAGATCGACGACGGCCTGATGGGCCCGATCGAGGCCATCATCCATTCCATGACCCCCGAGGAGCGCCAGAACCCCTCGATCATCAACGGCTCCCGCCGCCTCCGCATCGCCAACGGCAGCGGCACCTCGACCACCGAGGTCAACGCGCTGCTGGACCGCTTCAAGCAGATGCAGGGCTACATGCGCCAGATGGCCGGGATGCCCGGGCTCGGCGGGCGGGTGGCCCGGCGGGCGGCGTCCGGCGGCAAGAAGTCCAACAAGAAGAAGAAGCGGGGCCGCTAGGCCCCGCCCACGAGCGAGAGAGCAGTCAAGCACATGGCCGTAAAGCTCCGCCTGATGCGGATGGGAAAGAAGAAGCAGCCGGTCTACCGGGTCGTGGCGGCCGACAGCCGGTCGCCCGCGGACGGTCGGTTCATCGAGATCCTCGGCACCTACGAGCCCCGGGCCGAGCCGCACCCGGATCGTGATCGACAACGCCAAGGCCGTGCGCTGGCTGCGCGACGGGGCCCAGCCGACCGAGACCGTGGCCCGGCTGCTGACCCAGTCCGGGGCCATGGAGGAGTTCAAGTCGGGCCGGGCGCGCCAGCCCGGTCGTGAGCACCGCCGGCGACGGAGCCGGCTCGAGGCGCGCCGGGCGTCGAGGACGAGTGGGACGACCACGGGCAGGTCGACGGCGGCCGGGCCAAGGCGGTGCTGGTGTACCTGGCCCGGCAGCTCGTCGACGACCCGGACGCCGTCAGCGATCGACACCGGCGAGACCCGTCACGGGATCAAGCTGTCGCTGCACGTGGCCCCCGACGACATGGGCAAGGTGATCGGCCGCCGGGGCCGGGTGGCCCAGTCGATCCGCAGCGTGGTGCGCGCCGCCGGCGCCAAGGACGGCGTCGACGTCATTGTCGACATCGTCGACTGACGGCGTCGGTGACACCGCGCCGGCCGTCTGCTCGAGGTGGGCCGGGTGGTGCGGCCCCACGGGCTGCGCGGTCAGGTCGTGGTCGAGCTGTGGACCAACCGGGCGGAGCGGATGGCCGCCGGGCGCCAGGTTGCAGGCACCGCGACGGGCGAGCTCGAGGTGCTGCAGGCCACGCCCGCAACGGGACGTGGGCGGCCGGCAGCGCTGGCTGGTGTCGTTCGGGGGTCGAGAGCCGGGAGGCAGGCCGAGGCCCTGCGGGGCGCCGTTCTGACGCGCCGCGCCGCTCGACGACCCGACGCCCTGTGGGTGCACGAGCTGATCGGCGCCGAGGTGGTCGACCGGGCCGGGCTCGCCGATCGGCGTGGTCGAGGCCGTCGAAGCCAACCCGGCCAGCGATCTGCTGGTGCTGACGGACGGGGCGCTGATCCCGCTGCATTTCGTCGTCGGAGCAGGCAGCCGGGCCGGTTGACGGTCGACCTGCCGCCCGGGCCTGCTGGAGCTGTGACCAGGCCGGGTGGGACCGCCGGCGGTGCGCATCGATGTGTTCACCATTTTTCCCGATCTGGTCGCGCCCTGGACCGACGGCCAGCCTGATCGGCAAGGCCGCCCGGGCCGGGCTGCTCGACCTGCGGGTCCACGACCTGCGGGCCGGCACCACCGATCCGCACCGCTCGGTCGACGACAGCCCCTTCGGCGGCGGGGCCGGGATGGTGCTGGCGCCCCGAACCGGTGTTCGCGGCGGTCGAGGCCGTCGGCCCGCCCCGGCCGCTGCTGCTGCTCGGCCCGGGCGGCCGGCGCTTCGACCAGGCCTGGGCCGCCGAGCTGGCTGCGGCGGCCGGGCTTCTCGCTGCTGTGCGGGCGCTACGAGGGGGTCGACCAGCGGGTCGCCGACCACCTGGCCGACGGCGAGCTCTCCCTCGGCGACTTCGTGCTCGCCGGCGGCGAGGCGGCGGCCATCGCGGTCATCGAGGCGGTGGCCCGCCTGGTCCCCGGCGTGATGGGCAACGACGATTCGGCCCGCGACGAGAGCTTCGCGGACGGCCTGCTCGAGTATCCCGCAGTACACCCGGCCGGCCGTGTTCCGGGGCTGGCCGGTGCCCGAGGTGCTGCGCTCGGGCGACCACGGCCGGGTCGACCGGTGGCGGCGGGCCCAGGCCCTGGCCCGGACCCAGGCCCGCCGGCCCGACCTGATCGCGGCCCGGGGCGGGCTCACCGAGGAGGAGCGGGCCCTGCTGGCCGAGTTCGGGCTCGACGCACTATCGTGAACGCTTCCGTCCTCGACCGGCAGGAGCCCGAGCCCCGATGAACCCGACCGATCTCGTAGATCGCGACCGCCTGCGCGACGACGTTCCCGAGTTCGCTCCCGGCGACACCCTCAAGGTCCACGTGCGGGTGGTCGAGGGCAACCGGGAGCGGGTGCAGGTGTTCCAGGGGGCCGTGATCCGCCGCCAGGGTTCCGGCGTGCGGGAGACCTTCACCGTCCGCAAGCTGAGCTTCGGGGTCGGCGTCGAGCGCACCTTCCCGTCCATTCTCCGGTGATCGCCAAGATCGAGGTGGTGACCAGGGGCGATGTCCGCCGGGCCAAGCTGTACTACCTGCGGGACCGGACCGGTAAGGCCGCCAAGATCAAGGAGAAGCGGCATTCCCCGCTGAGGACCTGGCGTCTCGGGTGAGGCGCAGCGCAAGGTCGGTCGGGTTGGCCCGGAGGCCCGCGTCGGGTTCAGGCGCACCGGGGCTCCCGTCCACCTCTTCCAGGTCGTCGCCCGGGCCCCTCACCGCCGACCCGGCCACCCACCCGGAGGATCTGGCCGTGTTGGTCCCACCGGCGACCTACGATGGGATCGATGAGCGAGTCGCGGCACAGCGACCGGCGAAGCGCCCCCCGGCCAGCGTCCCCCCGGAGCGGTCTCCCCGATGAGCGCCGAAGACCTCGAGCGGTACGAAACCGAGATCGAGCTCCAGCTCTACCAGGAGTACCGGGCGGTGCTCGCCATGTTCAAGTACGTGGTCGAGACGGAGCGGCGCTTCTACCTGGCCAACGAGGTCAGCATGGAGGCCAAAGGCGAGGGCGACCGGACCTACTTCGAGATCGCGCTCCGGGACGCCTGGGTGTGGGACATGTACCGGCCCGCCCGGTTCGTGTCCTCGGTCCGGGTGGTGACCTTCAAGGACGTCAACGTCGAGGAGCTCCCGGAGAAGGAGCTGTAGCGATTCCGGGCTCGGCGGGCGGCCCGGCATCGGCGCGCTCTCGGCATCGCCGGGGAGGACCGGGCCGCGGCCTGGTACCTGGCCGGGGCTATCAGGTCCTGGACCGCAACTGGCGGTGCCGGGACGGCGAGCTCGATCTCGTCGTCCGCCGGGGCCGGACGGTCGTGTTCTGCGAGGTCAAGGCCCGTTCCGGGACGGCGTTCGGAGTGCCGGCCGAGGCGTGTCAGCCCGACCAAGCAGGCCCGGATTCGCCGGCTGGCCGCCCGGTGGCTGGGCGAGCACTGGCGACCGGCTCGCAGACCCGGCCGGCGGTGATCCGCTTCGACGTGGCCGCCCTCCTCGAGGACCGACCTGGAGATCCTGGAGGCGGCCTTCTGAGCCGAGTACCTGGACATCGGGCCTGGCGCCCGTCCAGCGCCGTCGTTCACCTGGGCCGGCCCCCGAGGCACGCCGGGCGGCCCGGTCAACCCGCCCGTGGTGCTCAGCTCGACCTTCCATCAGGGCGGCCCGCTCACCTACGGCCGGGACGGTAACCCGACCTGGGAGGCCCTGGAGGAGCGTGCTCGGCGGGCTCGAAGGGTGGATCGGCCCTGGTGTTCGCTTCGGGGATGGCCGCCATCGCGGCCGTCATGGAGCTCCTGCCGGTACCCGGGCCGGGTGGTGGTCGGCGGCGACGCCTACAACGGGACCCGGCGCTTCCTCACCGACGTCGCCGGCCGGGGCCGCCTGCGCTTCCGGACCGTCGACGTCGCCGACACGGCGGCCACCCTGGCGGCCTGCGCCGAGATGGTCGAGGCACCCGGCCGGCCGTCGGGCGACGCCGCAGCAGTTCGGTGGCGGCGGACTGCTGTGGCTGGAGTCGCCCACCAACCCGCTGCTGGCCGTGGCCGACCTGCAGGCGCTCATCGCGGGTGCCCACCAGCTCGGCATGGACGTGGCGGTCGACAACACCTTCGCCACCCCGCTGCTGCAGCGGCCGCTCGATCTCGGGCGCCGACGTGGTCGTGCACAGCGCCACCAAGCTGCTGGCCGGCCACTCGGACGTGGTGCTCGGGGCGGCCGTGGCGCGGCGGCCCGACGTGGTCGAGGCCTTGGCGCTCCGGCGCTCGCTGCACGGAGCCATCGCCGGGCCCTGGGAGGCCTGGCTGGCGCTTGCGGGGTATCCGGACCCTGGCGGTGCGCCTGGACCGGGCCCAGGCCAGCGCCGGCGAGCTGGCCCGGCGCCTGGTCGCCCACCCGCAGTGTCAAGATGGTCCGCTACCCGGGGCTGCCGGACCATCCCGGCCACGAGCTGGCCGCTCGCCAGATGCGCGGCTTCGGCACCATGGTGGCGTTCGAGGTGGCCGGCGGCGCTGCGGCGGCCGAGGCCGTGGTCGCCGCCGTCCGGCTGGCGACCGCCGGGCACCAGCCTGGGCGGTGTCGAGACCCTCATCGAGCGGCGGGGTCGTTGGGCGGGCGAAGCGGGCCTCCCGCCCGGACTGCTGCGCATGTCGGTCGGCATCGAGGACGTCGAGGACCTGTGGCGCGACCTCGACTCCGCCCTCCGGGCATCTTCGGGTTAGACGGGCTGCCCGGCCGGAGCCCCGCAGTCGCGAGGAGGCCGGTCGCCGGGGTTCACGGCCCGACGAGTCGGATCGGGCGCTCGGAGGCTCCCGCGGGGTGAGCGGTCGAAGGTTGGGGCCGGTTGGTTGGCTGGTGGTGTTCCTGTTAGGGGTCGAAGAGTCCGAGGGGGTCGTGGTCGGTGCCGGTGCCGGTGGGGGTGTTGGGGCGGGTGTTGGTGAGAGGTGGTGGGGCGGGTGGGGGTGGGTGGCGGTTGGTGGTCCGGGTTGGGGGTGGGGGGTGGGGGTCGTGGGGGTCGAAGGGTCTGGGTGGGACCGGGCCGGGTGGCTGGTAGTGCCAGTGGCCGGGGGTGCCGGTGAGGGTCCAGCCGTGGTAGCTGATGAGGTCGTGGTGGTGGCGGCAGAGCAGGGCGAGGTGGTCGAGTTGGGTGACCTGGGTGGGTTGCCAGCCCTGGGTGTGGTGGGCTTGGAGGCCGTGTTGGGTGTCGCAGCCGGGTACCACGCAGGTGCGGTCCCGGACGTACAGGGCGGTGCGTTGGGCGGCGGTGGGGTAGCGGCCCAGGTGGGCCACGGTGCGGATGTCGATGCCGTCGCGGATGACGGCGGCCAGGAAGGCGTCGTCGAGCAGGGCCCGCACGGTGGCGACCGGGACGGGGCCGACGCCGTTGATGCGGCAGCATTCGCCGGGCTGGGTGTAGCCGCGGACCAGGGCGGCGTGGTCGATGACGGCGATGACGGTGGCGGGCGGGCCGACTCGAGGGTGTTCGTCACCGGGGCTGGAACGGTGGCCGGGTCCCGGGCGGGGGGATCCGGCGGCGGTGAGGGCGGCCAGGAGGGCGTCGGCGGCGTAGCAGTCGGGGTGTGCTGGCCGGCCGGCCTGGCGGGCGGCGGCGAACTGGGCGGTCTGGTAGGGGTGGAGCAGGGCTCGGAATTGGGCGTAGGCGTCGGGGCTGAGGCGGGCGTCGAGGCGGCCGGCGCCGTCGGGGTCGATCCAGCTGCGCAGGTAGCGGCGGGCGTGCAGGCCGGCCCGGCGGGCCTGGTCGTGGGGGGCGGAGCGGCCGGCGTGGACGACCTGGCGGCAGGAGTCGCGCAGCCCGAACAGGCCGTGCCGGCTGGCCTGGTCGACCAGGCCGGGGGTGGCGGCCGGGTCGACCTGGGCGGCGGCGGCGATGTGGCCGGCCTGGTCCGATGACAGCGCGCCGGCCTGGCAGGCCTGGGCCAAGGCCGGCTGGGCTTCCATCTGCTCGGCGACGGCCAGGCTGGTCCGGGCCGCGGCCGGGCTGGAACCGGACAGCTGGGCCAGCCACTGGTCGGGGCCGCGATGGCCGGCCCGGGCCCAGGCCTGACAGGTGGCGGCTCGCCGGGCGGCCATGGCCTTGGCGGTGGCGCACAACCGCTCGCCCCGGGCGAACAGCTCGGTCAGCCCGGCGGCGTCGTCGCCCGACACCACGGCCACGTCCAGACCAGCCACCACCGCGGCCAGGGCGTCAATAACCTCCACCACCCCGGTCGCTCTCGTAGACATGGCCATACACCAAACCCTACGACAAGGGTGGGACCATAACCTCTTCCCATGAGGGGTGCCCGAAGGACAGCTAACGCCCCGGGCGGCGGCGATCCCGGTGATCCCAGCACGACCGATGCCAGTGTCGGCGCAGGTCAGGGGAACGGCGAGGCACGACGACTACATGGCCGAGGCCGATGGGGATCTCCTGCTGGCATCCCGGGCACAGGTAGGACTTACGGGCCTGAAAAGGGTGGACCTGGCTGACGTCAACCTCGCCTCGATCGATCAACTCACCATCCACACCAAGATTCTCGTCGACCAAGCCGGGTAACCGTCGCAGCCTCGCACTACCTTTCTTCTTGCTCGGCGGCCGGCGACACGGCCCTTTCGGATTCCGTTTCCGCAGAGGAGGGTCGTCGTGTTAGCCAGCGTGCCATCCGCCATCCTGGTCGGCGTCCACGGCAAGGCGATCTCAGTCGAGGTGCACGTATCGCCGGGGATCCCGTCTTTTACCGTGGTCGGCCTGCCGGATGCGTCATGCCGAGAGGCGAGGGATCGGGTCCGAGCCGCCATCTTGTCGAGCGGTCTCCAGTGGCCACAACGGCGGGTCACCGTCAACCTGGCGCCCACAGGGGTTCGCAAGAGCGGGGCCGGGCTCGACTTGCCAATCGCAATCGCCCTGCTGGCCGCCGACGGACAGCTACCGGCTGCCTTAATCTCTGACCTCGGGTTCATCGGGGAGCTCGGACTGGACGGCAGCATCCGCAGGGTGCCGGGGGTGCTCCCGTTGGTGGACGCAGTACAGGCGGGTTGCGTCGTCGTGCCGGCCGGGTGCGCTCAAGAAGCGGCCTTGGTCCGCCGGGATTCGGCTCGGGCCGCGACGAGCTTGCGCAGTTTGGCTGCCGTCGTTCGAGGTGAGGAGGCTTGGCCCGCCCTTGAGACCCTGCCGGCAGTGGCGGGGTCGGACCCACCAGGGCTGGATCTCGCCGACGTACGGGGCCAAGCGCTGGGGCGATTGGCGGTGGAGGTCGGCGGCCGCGGGTGGCCATCACCTGCTGCTGGTCGGACCGCCTGGCGCGGGCAAGACCATGCTCGCGGAGCGACTTCCGGGGCTGCTGCCGCCGTTAGGCATCAGGGAGGCGTTGGAGGTGACCCGGATTCATTCCGCGGCTGGCATCTCACTTCCGCCCGGGGTTTTGATCAGACGGCCGCCGATGCGGGCGCCTCACCACAGCGCCTCGCTGGTTTCGTTGATTGGCGGCGGAAGCGTCGTCATGCGTCCCGGCGAGCTGAGCTGCGCCCACCACGGGGTGTTATTCCTCGATGAGCTCGGGGAGTTCCCCTCCGACGTACTCGACACTCTCCGGCAGCCACTCGAGGAGGGAAAAGTGTTGGTCTGCCGGGCCCGCGCCAGCGTGCTGTTTCCGGCCGAGGTCCTCCTGGTGGCAGCCATGAACCCTTGTCCCTGTGGGAGCGACGGCGGGCCGGGGTCGTGTCGGTGCCGAGACGCGGCCAAGGCCCGCTACGCGTCGCGAGTTTCGGGTCCGCTCCTCGATCGATTTGACCTCAGAGTGATCGTCGACCGTCCCGAGGTCTCGGAGTTGCTAGCGGTGGACGGCGTCGGACCCTCGACAGCTGAGACGACCAAGCACGTCGCCGGGCGGGTCGCGGCGGCCAGAGTCCGGGCCGGCCAGCGGGGCGTGGCGTGCAACGCAGCCCTTCCGGCGAACCGACTGGATGAGGCAGCTCCTCTTTATCCCGCGGCCCGGAGGCTGCTCGAGATCCGTTTACGACAGGGTCGTTTATCGGCACGCGGCCTGCACCGCATTCGACGAGTGGCGCTGACGCTCAGTGATCTCGCCGATCAGGAAGGACCGTTGAGGGAACACGAGGTTTATAGCGCTCTGGCTCTGCGAGCAGACGTCTTCGCAAGCGAGGACGCGGCCCAGTGACGCGCTGGTTCGCCGTTCCACTTCCGATCCGGCTCGAGTCCGGCCGACCGGGTTCGGAGCGCCGAGCCCAGCAGCCGGTCCGAAGCAGCCGACGGGACCTCAGGCTCAGCAGGTGCCAGTCCCGCCGGCTCTGATAGTGGCGCGTACGCAGCTGCGCTGGCCGGCTTACCCGGTGCCGGCCCCGCTGTCCTCGGCCGCATCTGGCGCGACTGGACCCCGGAGGAAGCGTGGCGAAGGATCCGGGACCGGCGACTGACCCGACCCCAGCCTGCCTCCAACCGGGCGCTCACCAACTCGGCCTCGATTTCGGTACGGGTTCCGATCGGTCGGACCCCGGAGACGGCACCGTGGTGCCGGGTGACGTCAGAAGAGGAGCACCTTTCGACGACTCGTGGTGCCAGGTGGCTCGCCGCCTCGACCCACCACGCTGGTGGGCTCGCTACGCCGGGGCCGGAATCGGCGTGACCTGGCCGGGCCAGCCTGATTACCCGACCGCGCTGCTGACAGATTCCGAGCGGCCCGGGGTCCTGTTCTGGCGGGGAGAACTCTGCCATCTGCGCCGGCCGTGCGTCGCCATCGTCGGCACGCGCCAGGCCACCCCCGATGGACGAGCGATCGCGTTTGAGCTTGGCCGGGACCTTGCCGAGGTGGGCATCTGTGTCGTCTCCGGTCTCGCGCTCGGGATCGATGGTGCCGCTCATGCCGGTGCGCTCGCCGCCCAGGGGTGCTCCACCGCCGGGGAGGCCACCGGGTCCGCCGGGCCAGCCGGGGTCGCAGCCAGCGGCGTCGATGTTCCCTATCCTCGCCGTCACACCGTGTTGTGGGAACGAGTGGTCCGTGCCGGGGTCATGCTGTCCGAAACCCTGCCCGGACGGCCAGCCCAGGCCTGGCGGTTCCCGGCCCGGAATCGGGTCATCGCGGCTCTGGCGTCGATGGTCGTCGTCGTTGAATCGCACGCCGCCGGCGGGAGTTTGATCACCGCCGAGGCGGCCATCGCCCGCGGCATCGAGGTGCGGGTTGTTCCGGGGCCGGTGCACAGTTCAGCCAGTGCCGGGAGCAATCAGTTGATGTATGACGGTCCTGGACCGGTTCGCAATGCCCAGGACGTCCTCGACGGTTTGGGGATCTTTTTGCCCTCGCCGGCGAAACGACCCGGGAGGTCCGGGTCGCCGACACCGCAACCGGGGCTCCGAACCGGCGCAACGACCTCCGAAGGCCGCAGGTCCCGGTTCCGGGGTGAGCGCGACGCCGACGGACTCGGCTCCGGGGCCAGGACGACCCTTGAAGCCGTGGCGTGGCGACCGACGTCGCTGAGCCAGGTGGTAGACCGCACCGGCCTGGCCGTCGGGGCCGCTTCCGAGGCGCTCGATCGGCTCGAAATGATGGGATTGGTCGATAGAACCGGCCAGTGGTGGGTCCGCCGGTCCCGTCGACGGTGAGGGACGGCTGCTTCGGCGCCGGGCGGTATGGATGACGAAGGCGCTCGCGGAGAAACCGCACCGGCTGAGGAACGGCGATGGCTGAGGAAGGCGCGGCTGAGGAAGGCGGCTGGCTGAGGTGGGCGAAGATGAGCTGAGCTCTCGCTGGTTGCACTCAGACCCGCTCGCCCACCGCTCCATGAGCGCCGACGCAGTGGGGCCGGGCGCGGCGTTGCTCTCCCCAGGCTCGTCGACCCCAGCCCAGTGACACCCGTCACGACCCGCTGATCGCTGGACGAGACTGCCCGGGCCCGGAGTTGCGCTACCATGAAATGCAGTCCCGAACAGGCGGGATCCGTCCACACCCGGTGCACCCACGGTCGCTGCGGCTTGCTGTCAGCGTGCGCATCGGGTCTCGATCAACCGATGGGAAGGAGTTCACATGGCTGTCGTCACCATGAGGCAGTTGCTCGAGGCCGGAGTCCACTTCGGTCATCAGACCCGGCGCTGGAACCCGAAGATGAAGCGTTTCATTTTCGGTGAGCGCAACGGTATCTACATCATCGATCTCAACCAGACGCTCGACCGTATCGACGTCGCCTACTCGTTCGTCCGGGACCTCGTCGCCGAAAATGGGACCGTCCTGTTTGTCGGAACCAAGAAGCAGACCCAGGATCCCGTGGCTCGTTATGCCGTCCAGTGCGGCATGCCGTACGTCAACGAGCGGTGGCTGGGCGGAATGCTCACCAACTTCAATACCATCGCGGGCCGCGTCAAGAAGATGCAGGAATTCGAGCGGATGCGCAGTGCCGGCGATTTCGACGCCATGCCGAAGAAGGAAGCGCTGATCCACTCCCGGGAACTGGACAAGCTCGAGCGCAACCTGGGCGGCATCCGCGATATGACGAAGCTGCCCGACGCCATCTTCGTCATCGACACCAAGAAGGAACACATCGCCGTCACCGAGGCCAACAAGCTCGGACTTCCGATCGTCGCGGTCGTCGATACCAACTGCGACCCGGATGTCATCAACTACGTGATCCCCGGCAATGATGACGCCATTCGCGCCGGCACTCTGATGTGCCGGGTCATCGCCGATGCGGTGGAGGAGGGGCGCTTTATTTCGTCTCGACGCGCCGCCCGGGCCGGCGGACCGGCGGCTGGCGGTCCGCCTCCGCTTGATACTGAGGAAGAGGCCCGACGGGCCGAACAGCAGCGCGATGCCCGCCGGCAAGCGGCGTTGGCGCAGGCCGAGCGTGAGGCCCGCCTGGCCACCGGGCGCCGAGGTGCACCCGAATCCGCAGCCTCGCCCGAGGACGCCGCGCCGGCGGTCACGTCAACCAATCAACCCCCCGCCGCTTCCGTAGCCGCGCCAGCCGCGGCGCCGGAAGCCCCGGCCACACCGGGCGGGACGGCCGAACCTTTGGCCACCGTGCCCGGCGGATCCGCCGGAGCGGCTGGCAGCTCGGCCGAGTCCACCACCACAGAGGAGTAAAGACAGGGCTATGGCAGAGTTCACCGCCCAGGATGTGAAAGCGCTTCGGGACGCAACCGGAGCAGGAATGATGGACGCAAAGAAGGCCCTGGTGGCCACGGATGGCGACCGGCAGGCGGCTGCATCCTGGCTTCGCGAGCGCGGCCTCGGCAAGGCCTCGGAACGAGCCGGACGTGAAAATGTCGAAGGAGCTGTCGCGGTCGCCCTGGTCGACAACGTGGCGGCGCTCGTCGAGTTGAAGGCGGAGAGCGACTTTGTGGCGAAATCGCCGCAATTTGTCAGCACGGCCGACGAGCTGGCACGCGCCGTCGCAGCCGACGGTGAGGCGGCCATTGAGGCCCACAAAGACGCCATCGACGATCTGCGCCTCAGCTTGAAGGAAAACATCGAGGTCGGCCAGGTAGCCCGCTTCGTCGGCGAGGCGGGCCACTACCTTGACACCTACCTCCACGTGCAAAACGGACGTGGAGTCAATGGCGTCCTGGTCGAGATCGCGGGCGGCAGCGCCGAGCTGGCTCACGATCTGGCGGTACACATCGCCTTCGGCCGGCCGTCTCACGTGAGCCGGGAAGAAGTGCCTGCCGACGAGGTGGCGGCCGAGCGGACTGCACTGGAAGCCCAAACGCTCAACGAGGGCAAGCCGGAGCAGGCGATCCCCAAGATCGTGGAAGGCAAGCTCAACGGGTGGTACAAGCGGGTGCCCGGTGGGGTCCTCCTCGAGCAGCCCTACGCCAGGGACGACAAGCAGTCCGTGGCCAAGTTGCTGGGCGACGCCAAAGTGGTCCGAATCGCCCAAGCCGTCGTCGGCGTCTGATCCGTCAAGTTCCACGCCGCGACGGCGCGACCGGTCACGGGTCGAGCGGCCCGGAGCCGGGCTCCAGTTGACCGCCGGGCATCTGGCGGTCCCCGCGGGTCCGGCGCCCGGACGGCCGGGAGGGTTGGCGCCCCCACCCGGCTGCACGGAAAACCGATTGTGTGCACTACACACCCTGAGGGGGTACCCAACTGCACACAATCGAGAGAAGCCCGGGCCGGCGAGAGAAGCCCGGGCCGGCGAGAGCAGACCGGGCCGGCGAGAGCAGACCGGGCCGGGGAGAGCAGACCGGGCCGGCGAGAGCAGCCCGGGCCGGCGAGAGCAGACCGGGCCGGCGAGAGCAGACCGGGCCGGGGAGACCAGCGCGGGCCGGCGAGAGCAGACCGGGCCGGCGAGAGCAGACCGGGCCGGCGAGAGCAGACCGGGCCGGGGAGAGCAGCGCGGGCCGGCGAGAGCAGCCCGGGCCGGCGAGAGCAGCGCGCGCTGGCGACAGAAGCCTCGCCAGCGCCCGCCACGGGGCACGCCACCGGTCTGTCACCAGCCCGGCATCCCGCCCACCTGGCCCCCGGATCAGCGGTCCGCACCTGGGCCGGGGAGCCCGCACTAGGCTGGGGGTCTCGTGAATAAACCACCGCTGTGGAAGCGGGTCGTGCTCAAGATCTCGGGCGAGGCGTTCGCCAGCGGCGCCGCCGACGAGACTATCGACGGTGCCGTGGTCGAGCGGATCGCCAAGGAGCTGGCCGAGGTCCGCGCCGACCTCGGCACTGAGATCGCGGTGGTGGTGGGCGGCGGCAACATCTGGCGGGGTGCTACCGGCTCGGCCACCGGCATGGACCGGGCCAGCGCTGATTACATGGGCATGCTGGCCACGGTCATCAACGCCCTCGCCCTCCGCGACGCCCTGGAACGGCAGGGTCAACCCACCAGGGTCCAGACGGCTATCGGCATGTCGCAGATCGCCGAGCCCTACATTCGGCTGAAGGCCATCCGCCACCTCGAGAAGCAGCGGGTAGTCGTGTTCGCAGCCGGGACCGGGAACCCGTTCTTCACCACCGACACCGCCGGCGCCCTGCGCGCCGTGGAGATCGAGGCGGACATTCTTCTCAAAGGGACCCATGGCGGTGCGGACGGCGTCTACGACGACGACCCCCGCACCAACTCCGCGGCCCGGCTGCTACGGGAGGTGACCTTCGACGAGGTCATCGCCCGACAACTGCGCGCCATGGACCTCACCGCCATCACCCTCTGCAAGGAAAACAACCTGCCCATCCACGTGTTCTCGATCATGGAGCCGGGGAACCTGCGACGCGCCCTGGAGGGGGAGCCGATAGGTACGCTGATCCGCTGATGGAGGAGGACAACTACGTCGAGGCAGTGCTCGAGGACTGCCGGGAGAAGATGACGAAAGCACTCGAACACACCCGCAGCGAGTTCAGCACCATCCGGACCGGCCGGGCCGCCCCCGCCCTGGTCGAGAAGCTCAGGGTCGAGTACTACGGGTCGGAGGCGCCGCTCCAGCAGCTGGCCGGGATCCAGGTTCCGGAGGCCAAGCTGATGGTGATCACGCCTTACGACAAGTCGTCGCTCAAGGCCATCGAGCGGGCCATTCAGAACTCCGATCTCGGCGTCAACCCCAACAACGACGGCACCGTCATCCGGCTGGTCTTCCCTCCGCTCACCGAGGAGCGGCGCAAGGCGATGGTGAAGGTGGCCCACTCCAAGGCGGAGGACGGGCGGGTCGCGGTTCGGAACGTGCGGCGGTCGGCCCGGAAGGATCTCGAGGCCTTCGAGAAGGACGGGGACATCTCGAGCGACGAGCTGGACCGAGCCGAAAAGGAGCTGGAGCGGGTCACCCATGACTTTGTCACCGACATTGACCGGGTGCTGCACCACAAGGAGGAAGAGCTGCTCGCCGTATGAGGCCGGCGGCGGGCCGGCACGGGTAGGAGCGCCAGTGAGGAGGATGCCGTGAACGAGCGCAAAAATCGGAGCGATCGATCACCGCAGCGTCGCTCGAGCGAGGGTGTGCGCATCATCCGGGCCGACGAGGCCCAGGCCGCCCTCGATGCCGGGGAGGCCACCGGGCGTCGCCCTGACGACCAGCTGCGCTTCGGCGACGTCCCTCCCGCGCCCAGCGGGCCCCGTCCTCCGCACCGTTTCCCCCTTCCGGTCTCCATGGACCCGGCCGAAGCTGTGCCGCTCCCGCCGCTGGCGGGCGCCGGCGGCGACGACGAACTGGCCGAAGCCGGGACCGGGCCGACCGAGCCCCCCGAGCCTCCCGAGCCCCCCGAGGTCGCCACCTGGGGCGGCCTGCCCCCGGCTGCCCCGGCCGCCCCCACCACTTCTGGCGCTCCGGCCGCCCCGGCCACTCCTGGCGCCCCGGCCGCTCCCGCTGCTTATGCCGCTCCGGCCGCAGCGAACCAGTACAGCGAAACCTGGGAGGTCGGTGATCGCACTGCGGAGTTTGTGGTGCCGCAGGCTTCCAGCGGGCCGGGTCCGGGGCGTGGGTCCGAGCCTCCCGAATCCGGGGAACCACCCCGCCCGGCGTACCTGCCGGAGACCCCCGGCCCATCCGCGTCAACACCCACCGGGGAACCGGCGGCAGCGTCGTTCGGCAACGTCGAAGCCTCGCCTCTCGCTCCCCCCGAGGAAGGGATCACCGTGACTGGAGGAGGAAGTGAATTGCCGCCCTGGACCGATCCGCCGACCGGGGAGGTCCCGTTGATCCTCCCCGACGACGGGCGGGACGAAGAGGGCGAAGAGGACCTGGAAGCCTGGAAGGCCCTGGGGGCCAGGGGCATCCGCTGGCGGGACGACGCCGACGACTGGGATGACGTCGACGAGATCGGCGAGCTGGCCGGAGATGTCCCACCGGTAGGCGCCCTAGACCAGACCCGTTCCGAGCGATCGGACCTCTACTCCTTCGACGAGGAGTTCGAGCGGGTCGAGGCCCAGCGGACCGGGGCTGGCCCCTCGCTGGCCGACTTCGATGACGACTTCGAGCCCGAGGCCGCCGGAGCCCAGGCCCAGGCGGCCACCTCGTCGCGAGGCCGTACTCGCACCGGGGCTCACGGACCGGCCCGCCAGCCGTCAGCCCGCACCGGACCGACCAGCTCGGGCGGTGACGACGACCTGGTGACCCGGGTCGTGGTGGGCGTGGCGCTGATCGTGCTTCTCGTCATCGCCTACGCCATCGGATCGAAAGCGCTGATCGTGCTGTCTGCCGCCGTGGTAGTGGCCGCGGCGGCCGAGGCGTACGGAATGTTGCAGCGGTCCGGCTTCCGGCCCGCAACCCTCCTGGGGCTCGTCGCCGCGCTCGGCCTGGTGTTCGGCGCCTACTGGAAGGGGCTGGAAGCGCTACCACTGGCGGTGGTGCTCGTGTTCGCCGGGTCGATGACCTGGTATCTGCTGCGAATCGTGGAGGCCCGACCGCTGGCGAACGTGGCCGTGACCACCACCGCCTTCGTGTGGGTCGGGGTGCTCGGGAGTTACTCGGGGGTCATGCTGCGCGCCGCTCACGGAAAGGGCTTGTTGCTCGGCGTCATCCTGGTCGTCGTCGCCGCCGATATCGCCGGCTTCGTGGTCGGCCGCTGGATCGGATCGCGGCCTATCGCCCCCAGCATCAGCCCGAGCAAGACGATCGAAGGCTTCATCGGCGGTCTCATCGCGGCGGTGATCGTGGGCGCCATCGTCGGGAAGGAGATCACCCCGTGGGGCGGGACCCGCCACGGGCTGGTCCTGGGCGTGATCGTCGGCCTGGTGGCTCCCGCCGGCGACCTGTTCGAATCGATGATCAAGCGCGACCTGGGTGTGAAGGACTCCGGGGCCTCGCTGCCCGGGCACGGCGGCCTGCTCGACCGCTTCGATTCCCTGCTGTTGGCGCTGCCTGCCGCTTACTACCTCGCCACTTTGTTCAACGTCGTCAAGTAGGGCGAGCCGATGAGGACCGTGAGCCTGGTGGGCTCCACCGGGTCGATCGGGACGCAGTCGGTCGAGGTGATCTGCGCGTCGCCAGGCCAGTATCGGGTGGTCGCCATCGGCGCCTCATCCTCCGTCGACACCCTGGTTGCCCAGGCTCAGGCCCTGCAGCCGGAACGGGTCGCCCTGGCGAACCCGGCCCGGGCCACCGAGCTGGCTGAGCAGCTGCCGGACGGGATCGAACTGCTCGTCGGCCGCGATGCCCTGGCCGAGATTGCCACCGGCGCCGAGGTGGTCGTCAACGGGGTGGTGGGCTTCGCCGGCCTCCCGGTCACTCTGGCCGCCCTGCAGGCCGGCCGCCGCCTCGCCCTGGCCAACAAGGAGTCGCTCATCGCCGGCGGCCCGGTGGTGCAGGCGGCCCGGACGACACCCGGAGCGGAAATTGTCCCGGTCGACTCGGAGCACTGCGCCATTCATCAGTGCTTGCGGGCCATTCTCGGGGAAAAAGGGATGGCCGCACTGCCGCACCCGCCTTCGATGCCCCTCCGCCGACTCGTGTTGACCGCCAGCGGGGGTCCGTTCCGGGGCCGGCATCAGCGGTCGCTGGCGGAGGTGACGATCGACGACGCCCTGGCTCACCCGACCTGGAAGATGGGCCCGAAAATCACGGTGGACTCGTCCACCCTCATGAACAAGGGGCTCGAGGTCATCGAGGCTCACGAGCTGTTCGGCGTCGACTACGACGCCGTTGACGTGGTGGTGCACCCCCAGTCGATCGTGCACTCGATGATCGAGACGACCGACGGGGCCACCCTGGCCCAGCTCTCCCTGCCCGATATGCGCCTGCCGATCGGCTACGCCCTGGCGTACCCGGACCGGTTGCAGGTGCCCTTCGGCGCCATTGACTGGGCCAAGGTCGGACCGCTCGAGTTCGAGGCGCCGGACCGCGAAGCCTTTCCTTGCCTCGATCTGGCCTACCGGGCGGGCCGGGCCGGCGGGGTGGCGCCCGCCTGGCTCAACGGCGCCAACGAGGAGGCGGTCGCCGCCTTTCTCGACGGGCGGATCCGCTGGGTCGACATCGCCGAGATCCTGGGGGTGGTCCTTGACGAGTGTCCCGCCGCCGTTCCCGGTACCGTGGGTGACGTGCTCGACGCAGATCGTTCGGGGCGCGACCTGGCTCTCGCGGAGGTTCGCCGGCGCTCCCGCGCGCCCCGATGACCGCCACCCGCCCGGGGTGGCGGGAGAGTATCGAATCCGATCCGCTCGGCCTGGCCAGCCATCGCAAGTTTGAGGAACCACCCGCGCCGCCACCCGCTGAGCAACGACTGGCCCTCCTCCGCCTGGTCGTGATCGTGGCCATCATCGTCGGACTCGGGTTCGCGGCCGGGGCGGGCGAGACCGTGCTGCTGGTGCTGGCGCTCATCGGCTGCATCGTCGCTCACGAGTTCGGGCACTACGCCACCGCCAAAGCGGCGGGCATCAAGGTCACCGAATTTTTCGTGGGCTTCGGTCCCCGGCTGTGGTCAGTCCAGCGGGGCGAAACCGAATATGGCGTGAAGGGCCTGCCGCTGGGTGGTTACTGCCGCATCCTCGGCATGAACAACCTCGAGGAGGTCGACCCCGCCGACGAGCCTCGCACCTACCGCCAGGCGCCGCTGTGGCGGCGGTTATCGGTGGCGGTGGCCGGCTCAGCCATGCACTTTCTGATCGCGGCCCTGGTGTTGTTCGTCATGTTCTTCTGGGCGGGAGATAACGGGAATTACCTGACGTCGGCAGCCTCGCTGCCTGCCTCCAACCCGATCGTCGAGATCGACGGCCTGACGACGGGCGCCAGTCCGGCGCAGGTGGCCGGCTTCCACCTCGGCGACCGCATCGTCGCCGTCGACGGGCGGCGCTTCGCCAACTGGGATCAGCTGAGCAGCTACATCCAGGCCCATGCCGGCCGTCGCCTCGACGTCACGGTGGAGCGGGCCGGCAAGCTCCTGCAGCTCTTCCCGGTGCCGATCAACCGCAACGACGTGCGCCTCGCGGGGCCCAACGCCGGGTCGCTTCCGTCGGCGCAAGCCGGGGCTCCCGCGGTCGGGTTCATCGGCATCGGCCCCAGCCCGGTCATCCACTCCAGCCTGGGCGCGTCGCTCAGCCGGGCCGGCGGAGCATGGGTGCACGTCTCGGCCTTGACCCTGGGCGCCTTCGGGCATCTGTTCAGCTTGCATGGCGCCAGCTCCTACCTGCACATGCTCTCCAACCAGAAGGCAGCCGACAATCCCAGCACCGGGAGCGTGCGCTTTGAGTCGCCGGTGGGGATTGTGCGACTGCTGCACCAGGCCGGGCAGACGGGCCTGCCGTCAGTCCTGTGGCTGCTGGCGGTCATCAATCTGTCCCTCGGCATCTTCAACCTGTTGCCGTTCTTCCCGCTGGACGGCGGCCACGTGGTCGTCGCCCTGTACGAGGGCGTGCGCAGTCGCCGGCATCGCTACCAGGCGGACGTGGCGAAACTGCTGCCGCTGTTTTACGTCGGCCTGGCCCTGGTCCTGTTCCTCGGCGCCAGCGCCCTGTTCCTCGACCTGCGCGACCTGGTCACCTGATCGACGGCGAGCCAGGGTAGGCTCGGTGGTCGTGGCTGAAACCCGGTTCCCTCGCAGGAACACCCGGCAGGTCATGGTCGGGTCGGTGCCGGTCGGTGGCGGAGCTCCGATCACGGTGCAGTCCATGACGATCACCAAGACCGCCGACGTCGAAGGCACCCTGGCCCAGATCTACGCCCTCAAAGCCGCGGGCGCCGACATCGTGCGCTGCACGTGCAACGAGCGCGAGGCGGCGGAAGGTTTGGCCCGAATCGTGCCCCGCAGCCCGGTCCCGATCGTCGCCGACATCCACTTTCACGTGGAGATGGCCCTGGCGGCTATCGAGGCCGGTGTGGACTGCCTCCGGCTCAACCCCGGGAACCTGCGCAAAACCGAAGAGATCAAGCTCGTCGCCCGCGAGTGCAAGGACCGGCGGATCCCGGTGCGCATCGGTGTCAACGCCGGTTCGCTCGATCCCCGCCTGTACAAGAAATACGGGGGGGCCACCCCGGAAGCCCTGGTCGAGTCGGCCCAGATCGAGCTGGGCCTGTTTGCCGAGGTCGGTTTCGACGACGTCAAGATTTCGGTCAAGGCGTCGAATGTCCCGCTCATGATCGAGTCCTACCGTCAACTGTCCGAGGTCACCGACCATCCGCTGCACCTGGGCGTGACCGAAGCCGGCCCTCCCCCGGCCGGGACCATCAAAGGCACGGCCGGGATCGGCACCCTCCTGTCCGAGGGGATCGGCGACACTATTCGCTACTCCTTGACGGCCGACCCGGTGGATGAGGCCAAGGCCGGCCGGACCCTCCTGGAGTCGCTCGGGTTGCGCGAGCGTTCCAACGTCGATCTGATTGCCTGTCCGGCGTGCGGTCGGGCCGAGATCGACGTGTACCGGGTTGCGCAGGAGGCCCAGGCGGCCCTGGAAGGCAAAGAGATCCCGCTCCAGGTGGCCGTGATGGGCTGCGTTGTCAACGGTCCGGGGGAGGCTCGCTCCGCGGACCTGGGCATTGCGGCCGGTCGTCGCCGGGGCCACCTTTTCATTCAGGGCCAGATCGTGCGGGTCGTGCCAGAGGACGAAATGGTTGCCGCCCTGGTGGAGGAAGCCGAAAAGCTGGTGAAAGAAGGGGTTGCGGCCCGGCTGGCCGCGGCCGACTCCGGGGCCGCCGCGGAGGCCGAGGCGGACCGCATGGCGCTGCTCGACGCCAAGGGCGCCGATGCCAACCGGAGCGAGGCCCGGGTCGAGCTGATCGACCGTCGCCTTCGCGAGGCTTAGCCCGGCCCGAAATGCTGTGCCGGTGCCGGCGGCGCCCGCCAGACTGGGGACATGGATCTCGAGGTACGACCGTTGCAGCCCGGAGAGGAGCTGGCCTTCGTTCAGTCTGAGCGGGTCCCGTTCCTCGACCCCGCCACCGACGATGACGGGTCACGCCGCGCCGACGAGCGCGCCGCCCGGCACCTCGAGCCGGAACGGGCCTGGGTTGTGGCCGATCAGGGGCGCTTCGTCGGCAACGGCAACATCTACAGCCTCTCCCTGACTCTTCCGGCCCCGACCGGACAGCCCGCCCCGGTCCACCGCATGGCCGGCGTGAGCGGCGTCGGCGTCCACCCGACCCACCGCCGCCGGGGCCTGCTGCGCCGCCTCATGGCCGTCATGCTCGACGACGCTCGCCGTCGCGGGGAGGCGCTGGCTGGCCTGCTGGCGTCCGAATCGGTCATCTACGGGCGCTTCGGCTTCGGCCATGCCACCACGAGCATGGAAGCGCGCATCGACAGCACCCGGTCGGAGTTCTTGGTCCCGGCGCCGCCGGTCGACCTGCGCCTGGTCGACGGCGACGAGGCCCTCAAGATCCTCCCCGAGCTGTTCGACCACCTGCGCCGGGCCCGGGCCGGCGAAGCGAGTCGGACCGCGGCCGTTTGGGAGGATTTCCTCCAGGACCCCCCCGACCATCGACACGGCGCCAACGGCCTGTTCGTGGCGGTCTGCGACGACGGGTACGTGTCGTATCGGGCCCACGGCGCCGACATCATGCGGGCTGATTACGCCCGGGTCGTGATCGAGGAGCTCCGCGGCCGCACGCCGGAGGTGGAGGCAGCCCTGTGGCGATTCGTCTTCGATCTGGACCTGGTCGGCCAGGTGGTCGCCAAGCGGCGGCCGGTCGACGAGCCCTTGCGCTGGCGCCTCGCCGATCCGAGGCAGCTGCAGGTCACGGTGGTCCGTGACCGCCTGTACCTCCGCATCCTCGACGTGCCGGCTGCCTTCGAGAGCCGGGCCTACCGCCGGGAGGGCCGGCTGGTCCTCGACGTGCTTCCCCCCGAGGATCAGCTGGACGGACAAGCCGATCCCGTGCCCGGGCGATGGGTGCTGGAGGCCGGGCCGGATGGGGCCAGCTGCCGGCCGACCCGGGAGGACGCCGACCTGCGCCTCGGCGTCACCGAGCTCGGCGCCGCCTACCTGGGCGGGGTGGCGGTGTCCACGCTCGCTTCCGCCGGCCGGGTCGAAGAGGTTCGGCCCGGAAGCCTCGATCGGGCCGACGCCCTGCTTGCGACCCAGCCCGCTCCCCTGACCGGGACCGGATTCTGAGCAGGCCGCCCTTTATCCCTTACCTTGACACGACATGGCCACCCCTCTGACTCCCCGCGCCACCGATTTCCCCCGCTGGTATCAGGATGTGATCACTCAGGCGGAGCTGGCCGACAACGGTCCCGTGCGGGGCACCATGGTGATCCGGCCGTGGGGTTACGCCATCTGGGAGCGGATGCAGGCCGAGATGGACGCCCGCATCAAGGCGGCCGGGGCCGAGAACGCTTATTTTCCGCTCCTCATCCCGGAGTCCTATCTGCGCCGCGAGGCGGAGCACGTGGAGGGGTTCAGCCCTGAGCTGGCTGTGGTGACCGTCGGGGGTGGCCGTCAGCTCGAAGAGCCGGTAGTGGTCCGTCCGACCAGCGAGACCGTGGTCAATAGCTTCTTCGCCAAATGGGTTCAGAGCTACCGGGACCTGCCGCTGCTCGTCAACCAGTGGGCCAACGTGGTGCGCTGGGAGCTGCGACCCCGCCTGTTTCTGCGGACCAGCGAGTTCCTTTGGCAGGAGGGGCATACCGCTCACGCCACCGAGGAGGAGGCCCGCCAGTACGCCCTGCGGATCCTGGGCGACGTCTATCGCGAGACCATGGTGGACGTGCTGGCGGTACCGGTCCTGGCCGGGGTGAAGACGGCCCGGGAGCGCTTCGCCGGAGCCATCCGGACCTGGACCCTGGAAGCCATGATGGGCGATGGAAAAGCGCTGCAGATGGGTACCAGCCACGAGCTGGGGCAAAACTTCGCCAAGGCCTTCGACATCCAGTTCTCGTCGGACACGGGCTCCCAGGAGTACGTCTGGCAGACGTCCTGGGGGGCGTCCACCCGCCTGGTCGGGGCGCTCATCATGGCCCACGGAGATGACGCCGGCCTGCGCCTGCCGCCCCGGCTGGCGCCCGTCCAGGTGGTGGTGGTGCTGGTGCGCGACGAAGAGGGCACCCGCCGAGCGGCCACCAGTGTGCTCGACGACCTGCGGGCCGCCGGCATGCGGGTCCGGCTTGACGACCGCATGGCGAACTCCTTCGGGTGGCGCTCGGTGGATTGGGAGCTCAAGGGCGTGCCCATCCGCATCGAGGTCGGCCCCCGCGACCTGGCCGCCGGCCAGGTGACCCTGGTGCGCCGGGACCTGCGGGAGAAGCGCACCATCCCCTTGGGCGCGGCGGTGACAGAGGCCGCGACCGGGCTGGAGGCAGCCCAGACCGCCCTCTACACCGAGGCCCTCGCCCGCCAGACCGACCGCACCGTCGAGGCCCAGACGGTGGCGGAGGCGGCGGCCGCCGCTGCCGAGGGGTTCGCGGTCGTGCCCTGGGATGCGGTGGGTCTGGCGGGGGAGGAGGCGCTCGCGGCCGAAGGCTGCAGCGTCCGGTGTCTGCAGGCCCCCGACGGATCGTTGCCGGCCGGTGACGAGGACACCGGTCTGGTGGCCGTGGTCGGCAAGGCGTACTGAGAACCGGGTCAGCGACCTGCGACGGCTATAATTGGGTAACCGTCCAGGCCGGGCGGTTGCTGGCGTGGGCTGTACCTGCGTGGGCAGGGTGCCCACGCTTTTGTTTGCGATCCTTGAGTCCGAAGGAGGTGGAAATGGTGTCGACCGAATGCATCCGCGAGCTGGTCGAACCGGTCCTCGCCTCCGTCGGTCTGGAGTTGTGGGACGTCGAGGTGACCCGGGACGTGGTTCGCATCATGGTCGAACGTCCGCTCATGGTCGAACGTCCCGCGGGCGCCGGCGCCGCCGCTCCAGGGTCGGACGGCGACCAGACCATCCCACCGGACCAGTCCATCCCAGCCGGCCAGTCCAGCCCAGCCGGCCAGTCCAGCCCGGCCGAGCCCCGCTCGGGGGTGGATCTCGAAGCCCTGTCGGACGCCAGCCAGGTGCTGTCTCCGGTGCTCGACGACCACCCGGAGGCCGTTCCCGCGGGCCGCTACCAGCTGGAGGTATCCAGCCCCGGCATCGAGCGCAGCCTGCGCACTCTTGAGCAGTTCCGCCGTTACCTCGGCTCCGAGATCACGGTCAAGACGTCCGAGCCGGTCGCCGGGGCCCGCCGCCACCGGGGCCGCCTCCTCGACGTCGGCACCGCCGGCATCGACCTGGCGCCCGACGAGGCGCCCGACGACCGGCTGCAGCTTCGTTTCGACCAGATGGAGCGGGCCCGCACCGTGATGACATGGGCGTCCCCTGCCGGGCAGCCTCGTTCCCGGTCCGGCCCGGCCGCGGGTCGCAAGGCCGCGAAGGCCCGGACCACCACGGCCCACATATCGAAAGACCCCCGATCATGAAAGACAGCTTCGCTTTTCTCGACGCCCTGCAGCAGATCGCCAAAGACAAGGGCATCAGCGTCGACACCCTGCTCGACGCCCTGGCCAACGCCCTCGTCGCCGCCTACAAGCGGCTCCCCAACGCGGCCGAGGAGGCCGTGGTCACCATCGACCCCGACACCGGCGACATCCGGGTCTACGGCCAGGAGCTCGACGAGGACGGCACTGTCATCCGTGAGTGGGACGACACGCCCAAGGACTTTGGGCGGATCGCGGCCCAGACGGCCAAGCAGGTCATGACGCAGCGCATTCGGGAGGCCGAGCGCGACCTGAAGTACGAGGAGTACGCCGGCCGCGAAGGCGACATCGTCACCGGCATCATCCAGCAGAGCGACAACCGTTACACCTTGCTGGATCTCGGCAAAGTCGAGGCCCTGCTGCCCCAGGCCGAGCAGGTCCCCTACGAGCGCTATGAGCATGGGGCCCGGCTCAAGGCCTACATCGTTGAGGTGCGGAAGACCACCAAGGGCCCGCAGATCGTCGTCAGCCGGACCCACCCCGGCCTGATCAAACGGCTCTTCGAGCTCGAAGTGCCCGAGATCTCCAGCGGTGTGGTCGAGATCAAAGCCGCGGCCCGAGAGCCGGGACACCGCACCAAGATCGCGGTGTGGTCCAACGATCCCAACGTCGACCCCGTAGGTGCCTGCGTCGGCGCCAGGGGCGCCCGGGTGCGGATGGTCACCAACGAGCTCCGGGGCGAGAAGGTGGACATCGTGCCGTTCTCGGACGAGTCCCGAGAGTTCGTCATGCGGGCCCTGCAGCCGGCCAAGGTCAAAGAAGTCCATCTTGATGACCTGACCGGCACCGCCACGGTCGTCGTGCACGACTTCCAGCTCTCACTCGCTATCGGCAAGGAGGGGCAGAACGCCCGCCTGGCTGCCCGCCTGACCGGTTGGCGCATCGACATCAAGAGCGAGACGCAGATCGCCGAGGAGGAGGCCTACGCCAACCAGGAGTGGGCGGAAGGCGAGTGGGTGGAAAACGACGCCGGCGAGATGGTCTGGCAGCCCGCCGAGGGCGGGGAGGCAGTGTCGGCTGAGCAGTGGTCGCTGGGTGAGTCCGCTGACGACGAACCCGGGCCCGACCGGGTCCCGGCGGCGGCAGACGGAGAACTGAGCCAACCTGGTACGGGTTCGGGCCCCCCGGAGGGGTCGGCGCCACCGGAGCGGGCCGGGCCGGCGCGCCGGGGCGGGGAGGTCGAGCGGTAGGACGCCACCGGCAGGCCAGGCCGACCAGGACGTGCGTCGGGTGCCGCATCCGGGTCTCAGCCGATAACCTGGTACGAGTGGCCCGCCTTGCCGACGGGTCGCTGGTCATCGGCCGGGACGCCCCCGGTCGGGGCGCCTGGCTCTGCCAGGAGCCGGCCACCGGAGGCGTGAGCGACCGTTGCCTTGAAGCGGCCGCCCATCGGAACGCTTTTGACAGGGCCTTCAAGACAGCGGTCGCGGCCGAGGCCTGGAAGGCGCTCCAAGGGGCTCTTCCGAACGTGCGAACATAGATGCCGGTTCTGCCACCAGACCGGCCGTGATGGGAAAGGGACTGACACAGGAACTTGCCGAAGAAGATCCGGGTGTACGAGCTGGGACGTGAGCTCGGCCTAACCAACAAAGAAGCCCTCGATCTCTGCCTGCAGCTCGGGATCGGTGTCAAGAGCCACTCCTCGAGCATCGAGGAGCAGCAGGCCGACCGCGTCCGCCGTCGCGCCGACCAGGACGGTCTGCGCCGCCCGGTCGAGACGCAAGCCGCCCCGGCTGCTCCACCAGCGCCGCCTGCCGAGGCGGCCGGCTCTCCGGCCCCTTCCATCACCCAACCGGCTCCGGCCCCGAACCGGGTCGTCTCCAGCCGGACGCCCGCCGATGGGGCAGCCGAGCGCCCCTCAGTAGCCGAGCGTCCGCCAGTAGCCGAGCGCCCGGCAGTAGCCGAGCGTCCGCCAGCAGCCGAGCGTCCGCCAGCAGCCGAGCGTCCGGCGATCGAGGAGCGCCCCGTTCGACTCCCGGTCCCTGAGGAGCCGGCTGCGGCTGCCCCGGCAGCTTCCGTCGCTCCCGCTGGTCCTGCCGTCGCTCCCTCGCCGGCCCCTTCCTCGCCGGCCCCTTCCTCGGCGGCCCCTTCCTCGCCGGCCAGCCCCCTGGCTGCGGCCCCGGCCAGCCCCCCGGCTGCGGCTCCGCCCGCCCCGTCGCCCACTCCCGTCGCGCCCCCGCCCCCGCCCCGGCCGGCCACTCCGCGGGCCCCCATACCTCCCCCTCCGACCGGACCGGTCTCGCCGTCCGGCCCGGCCGGCGCCCAGCCCGGACGGGCCGTTCCGCCCCGTCCGGCCGCAGCCCCGACCCCTCGGCCCGCACCTGGTCCCCAGCCCCGATCGGCGCCGCCCGCGGGAGTGGAGGCTCCGGCCGCGGCTGCCTCGGCGGCGCCGTCAGCTCCGACCGCCGCCCCCGGTCGTCCGGCCGGCGCCCCGCCGCGCCCGGCGCCCGGACCCGCCGGCGCTCCGGCTGGTGGTCCCCGCGCGCCATCAAGCCCGTCCGGCCCCATGCTGTCGTCGTCCGGGAAACCGATCCCGCCTCCTCCCGGGCTGCGCCGTCCGCCCCTCTCGGCGTCGGGGAAGCCCATCCCGCCGCCGCCCGGACGCGGTCCGTCCGCTCGCCCAGCGCCGTCCGGCGGCCGCCCCGGCGGTTCTCCGTCCGGACGACCCGGCGGCGGCACCGGCGCGGGCGGATTCAGGGGCGGGCCCCGGCCCTCCGGAGCCGGGACAGGCACCGGCGGCTACCGCGGTGGAGGCGGCGGCCAGGGCGGTGGGTATCGAGGTCCCGGGACCGGGACCGGCACGGGCGGGCCTCCTGGTGGGGCCGGAGGAGCGCGCAGCGGTCCGGCCTTCGGCAACCGTGGCCGGCCCGGCGGCCGGCGCCCGGCTCGCCGGCGTCGCCGCAACATCGAGGAGCTCGAAGCTCAGGAGATCACCCACTACACCCCGTCCAACGCGCCCGTCCCCGACGGGGAGATCATCGTCGAGCGGGGTTCGACCGCCCAGGAGCTGGGCCCGAAGCTCAACCGCTCCGGCGCCGACGTGGTGCGATTCTTGTTCCAGCAGGGCGAGATGGTTACGACCACCCAGTCGCTCTCCGACGACATGATCGAGCTGTTCGCCGCCGAGCTTCACGCCGTCATTCGCCTGGTCGACCCGGGCGAAGAGAAGGAAGCCGAGCTGCAGGCCAAGTACTTCGACGACGAGGAGGAAGACGAGGCCCTCCTGCGCCCCCGTCCTCCGGTCGTCACGGTGATGGGCCACGTCGACCACGGCAAGACCCTGCTGCTCGATCGCATCCGGGAGACCAACGTGGTCGCCGGAGAAGCGGGTGGCATCACCCAGCACATCGGCGCCTACCAGGTCGATTATCACGGCCAGCTGATCACGTTCATCGACACGCCCGGCCACGAGGCGTTCACCGCCATGCGGGCCCGGGGCGCCGAGGTCACCGACATCGTCATTTTGGTGGTGGCGGCCGACGACGGCGTCATGCCCCAGACCATCGAGGCGCTCCATCACGCTCAGGGCGCCGAAGTGCCCATCATCGTGGCGATCAACAAGATCGACCGCGACAACGCCGACCCCAACCGGGTCATGCAGCAGCTGTCCGACCAGGGGCTGGTGCCAGAAGCGTGGGGTGGCGACACGATCATGGTGGAGATCTCCGCCTTGCAGAACTTCGGGATGGACGACCTCCTGGAGCAGGTGCTGCTGGTGGCCGAGGTCGAGGAGCTGGCGGCCAACCCGGAGGGTCGAGGTCGGGGCATCGTGCTCGAGGCCAACCTCGATCCAGGCAAGGGCCCGGTGGCGACGGTGATCGTGCAGTCCGGCACCCTGCGGGTGGCCGACTCGGTCGTGGCCGGAGCGGCGTGGGGCCGGGTCAAGGCTCTGCTCGACGACGCCGGCGACAACCTCAAGGAGGCGTCGCCGTCCACCCCGGTTCAGCTGCTCGGCTTCGACAGCGTGCCGTCAGCGGGCGACGAGTTCCGGGTTACCGAGAAGGCCCGGACAGCCCGGGACATCGCCGAACAGCGCGAGCAGCGCTTCCGGGCCGCCGATCAGCGCCGGACGTCGTCCGCGACGGGGACCGGCGCCAAGCTCGAAGACATCTTCGAGCAGATCCAGCGGGGCGAAACCGCCACGCTCAACCTCGTTCTCAAGGCCGACACCCAGGGCTCGCTGGAGGCCGTCACGGAAAGCCTCCGCAAGCTCGAACGAGACGACGTGAAGCTGTCGTTCATCCATCGGGCGGTCGGCGGCATCAGCGAAAACGATGTGACGTTCGCGGCTGCCTCCAACGCCACGATCATCGGCTTCAACGTCCGCCCCGATCGGGGGGCCCGTGAGCTCGCCGACGTCCACGACGTGGAGATCCGCACCTACGAGATCATTTACAAGCTCATCGAGGACATCGAGAGCGCCATGGTCGGGATGCTTGCCCCTGAGTTCGAGGAGGTCATCACCGGCGAGGCCGAGGTGCGGGAGATCTTCCGGGTCCCGAGGGTCGGCGCCATCGCCGGGTGCTACGTCCGCCACGGTGTCATCACCCGCGGTTCCAAGGTGCGTTTCCTCCGCGACGGCGTCGTCATCTGGAAGGGTTCGATTACGTCGCTCAAACGGTTCAAGGACGATGCCCGGGAGGTGCACGAGGGCTTCGAGTGCGGTATCGGCCTTTCCAACAATCAGGATCTGCGCGAGGGTGACGTCATCGAGACCTTTGACGAGCGGGAGATCCCCAGGGCGTAGCGCGGTGCGATGGTGATGCACGTGGCGTGTCTCACGCTGGAGTTGCACCTGCCCGACGTACATTCCCTGAAGGAGAAGCGGGCGGTGCTGCGACCGATACTCGAAGGAGCCCGCCGCCGATTCGCGGTGGCGGTGGCGGAGGTAGACCACCAGGACCGGTGGCAGCGGGCCACCGTCGGCCTGGCCGCGGTCTCGGGTTCGGCGGGACACGCCCGGGACGTGCTCGACGCGGCCGAGCGCTTCGTGTGGTCGTTTCCCGAGGTGGATGTCACCGCCAGCCAGCGCGACTGGCTGCTCGCCGGAGAGCGCTGACATGGCGGGGGCGCGCCATCGGCGCGGATCGACGGGGGGCCGGCGATCGGCATCAAGCGCTGCCCGGCAGTTTCCGCGCGCCGCCCGGGTCAACGAAAGCCTGCGCGAAGTGCTCGCCGACGCCCTGAAGCGCCTGACGGACACGGACGAGCGCCTGGGGATGCTCACCATCACGGCGGTGGAGTGCGATCCAGACCTGCGTCACGCCCGGGTCCTGTTTTCCTCCCTGGACGACAACGAGCGCACCGCGTTGACCGAAACGCGCATCCGCTTGCAGGCGGTCATCTCGCAGCAGGTTCGCCTCAAGCGCACGCCCCAGCTCCGCTTCGAGGCCGACCCGGCCATCGCCGCCGGCAATCGCATCGAGGACATCCTGCGCGGCCTGTCCGGCCCGGAACCGGGTTCCGAAGCGGGCCGATGAATCGCGTGCGACGCCCGTGACAGTGGGGCCGGGCCGGTGATCGACGGGCTGGTCGTGGTCGACAAGCCGGCCGGGATGACCAGTCATGACGTGGTGGCCCGCTGCCGGCGCATCTTCCGGCAGCGCAAGGTCGGCCACGCCGGCACCCTCGACCCCGACGCCACCGGGGTGCTGGTGGTGGGTCTGGGCCGGGCGACGCGGCTTCTCAAGTTCCATAGCGGCCTGACGAAGTGCTACGCAGCCGAAATCGTCCTCGGGGTGGCCACCACCACCCTGGACGCCAGCGGCGAGGTCACGGGACGCTGGGATCAACGGCACGTGACTCTGGCCGACGCCCGGCGGGCGGGGGAGCAATTCACCGGCCCGTCATGGCAGACCCCGCCGATGGTGTCTGCAGTCAAGGTCGGAGGCCGGCCCCTGCACGAGCTGGCCCGCCAGGGACTGGAGATCGAGCGGGCTCCTCGCCGGGTAGAGGTGACCACGTTCGAGATCGATGCCAGCTGGCCCGACCTTGCACCGGGGCAGCCGGTCGAGGAGGCCGGCGGGCCGGGACCCTCGCCGCCGGGTCTCGACACCACCGGTGCCGGCCCGGTGCTGGCGGTACGGGTGGAGTGCTCGGCCGGTACGTACATCCGGGTGCTGGCGGCTGACCTGGGGACCGCCCTCGGCGGCGGTGCCCACGTGCGCCGGCTGCGGCGAACCGCAGTCGGACCGTGGACCGAGGCCATGGCTCACCCCCTGGACGCCCTGTCTGCGGCCGACGTCATCTCGCCGGCGGAATCGCTGCCCTGGCTGGACGGGGTGGTCGTCGACGAGGGGGGCGCCGCCCAGGTGGAAAATGGCCGGGTCCTGGACCGGGCCGGTTTCGGAGGCCCGGGGGAAGGACCGTGGCGGGTCCTCGACTCCACCGGGACGTTGCTGGCCGTGTACCAGGCCCACGGAGCGGGGCAGGTCAAGCCAGCGGTCGTTCTCCCGGAAGCCGGCCAGACCCCGGCGCGCCAGGAGCAAGCAGGCCAGGCGGCAGCAGGCCCGGCCGGAGCAGGCCAGCCGGCACCCGAACCCCCGGACCGGGCCAGGTCGACGCTTCGGGAACCGGGCCCGTAACCTGCAGGTCGATGCGGGTCCTCCACCATCCCGGCGGCGGCACGGCGGGGCGCCCGTGCGCGGTGACGATCGGCGCCTACGACGGCGTTCACATCGGGCATCGATTGGTGATCGAGCGCGTCAAGCGAGTGGCTGCCGAACAGGATCTGGCCGTGGCGGTGGTGACGTTCGACCAGCATCCAGCCGCGGTGGTCCGCCCCGAATCGGCTCCCCGCTTGTTAACGGATCTGGAGCAGCGGCTCGAGCTCCTGGAGGACACCGGTGTCGACTACGCCCTGGTGGTCCGCTTCGACCACGAACGGGCCCGGGAGTCGGCTGAGGACTTCGTCCGGGAGGTCCTGGTCAGCTCCCTCGACACCCGGGCGGTGGTTGTCGGCCACGACTTCCATTTCGGCTACCAGCGGCGAGGAAACGTGGCCCTGCTGCAGGCCATGGGTGCCGAACTCGGATTCGATGTGACGGGCCTCCGGCTGTTCGCGGCCGGCCCGGGCAGCCAGCCGGTGTCTTCGACCAGGATCCGGGAGCTGCTGGCCGCGGGCGCGGTCTCGGAGGCGTCGGTGTTGCTGGGCCGGCCCCACCAGGTGCGTGGCGTGGTCACACCCGGCGACCGGCGGGGGCGCGAGCTGGGATTCCCGACCGCCAACGTGGCCCTGCCCACCACAATCGCGGTGCCAGCCGACGGCGTCTACGCGGGGTGGTATCTCCGTCCCGACGGGGCCCGCCGGCCCGCGGCGTTGTCGCTCGGTCGCCGCCCCACCTTCTACGAGGAGGCGGACCTGTCGCTGCTCGAGGCCTACGTGCTCGACTTCGACGGCGACCTCTACGGCGAGCCCGCCCGGGTTGAGTTCGTGGCTCACCTGAGGGGTCAGACCCGATTTGCGTCCGTCGAGGCCCTCATCGGCCAGATGGGTCGGGACGTGGCCGTCGCCCGCGAAATCCTGGGGGTTGCGGATCCGGCCTGAGCGTTATTGTCCTCAGGGTTTCGGGCCGGGCCGGATCCCCGGAGCCGGGCGTCAGCCGTCGTCCCGCCCGGGCTGGAACCGGCGCTCTTGTTTTCGGGCTCCGCGCCGGCGCTTCCCCTCCACCCGCCGCCGCTGCGAGGCCCGGGTGGGCCGGGTCGGGGTTCGGGCCGGGTCGACCTCGAGGGCGCGGGCGAGCCGGGACGCCAGGCGGCGGAGGGCAGCCGCCCGGTTGCGGGCCTGTGACCGATTGTCGCTGGCCGTGACCGTGACCACGGGGCCGAGGCGAGCCAGGAGACGATCGCGAGCCCAAGACGGCAGGCTGGGCGACGCGGCGACGTCGAACCGTACTTCGGCCCGGGTGTTCGACGTGTTGACATGCTGGCCGCCCGGGCCGCTGGACGCCGAGAATCGCCAGGTCAGCTCGGCCACCGGGATGTGCACGCCAGGTGCAATGGCAAGCCGGTCTGGCCCGCTCCCCGGGGCCCGAGCGTCGGTCATCCCGGGTCGCCTGCTAGAATGGACAACTGGACCAACCTGGTTTGGGCGCGCCCGGAGAGGTGTTCCTGGCGATGGTTGGATCCGATCCACCCGATGTTTGTCACCTCCATCTGCGTCAACCGTGCGTGGCGCATCCCAACACTTCGATCCCACCTGAAGGAACCGCTGCATTTATGCCAGATAAAGCCGCCACGATCGCGGCGTACCGCACCCACGAGACGGACACCGGCTCACCTGAGGTGCAAGTTGCCATCCTCAGTGAGCGTATCGCCCATCTCACCGAGCACCTGAAGGTCCACAAGGGTGATCATCACACCCGGCGAGGACTGATGAAGATGATCGGCCGCCGGCGGCGGCTTCTCGATTACGTGCGAGACAACGATGTCGAGCGCTACCGCGAGCTGATCGCCAAGCTGGGGTTGCGCCGCTAGGTTCAGCCCCGAGTGGCAGCCTCCGGCTGCCACTCACGCCTCAGCACAGCCCCGGTGGCCGCGCTGAGGAGCACCACAGATCACAAGCGGCGACCGCACAAGGTCAGCTGCCAGTCGAGGATCCCCGGGCGAGAAGCCGGGAGTGCAGGCCCTGAGGTCGCCGACTGGGAACTGGCCCCCACCGCCGCTTCCGCCGCCCGGATCTTCCGGGCCCCAGAAAGGAGCGGCCCACATGGCCGGCAGTTTTTCAACACCTACCAGAGTCCCGACCAAAGTGACAGGCCCGGTGAGCGGGACCACCAAGGTCCTGTCCTTCGAGACGGGTCGTCTGGCCCAGCAATCGCAGGGCGCAGTAGTCGCCCAGCTCGGCGACACCGTCGTACTGGCGACGGCCAACGCATCTTCCGGCGTGCGGGAAGGAATTGATTTCTTTCCGCTCACCGTGGACGTCGAAGAGCGGATGTATGCCGCCGGCAAGATTCCAGGCTCGTTCTTCCGTCGGGAAGGGCGGCCCTCCGATACGGCCATCCTCACCGCCCGGCTCATTGACCGGCCGCTGCGGCCCAGCTTCGCCGAGGGGTACCGCAACGAGACCCAGGTCGTCGTGACCGTCCTCGGGGCTGACCAGGAGAACCCTCACGATGTTCTCGCCATCAATGCCGCCAGCGCGGCCCTCATGCTCTCCGGTCTGCCCTTCGAGGGCCCCATAGGCGCGGTGCGCCTGGCCTTCAACGCCGAAGGCGACTGGGTGCCCCACCCCACCTACCAGGAGGGCGACGACTCGGCGTTCGAGCTCGTCATCGCCGGGCGGCAGCTCGAGGACGGCGACGTGGCCATCATGATGGTCGAAGCCGGCGGCACCGAATCGGCGTGGCAGCTCTTCCAGTCCGGTGCCCCCAAGGTCACCGAGGAGGAGATCGCGGCGGGCCTCGAGTCGGCCAAGACCTGGATCCGGGAGAGCATCGAGCTGCAACGTCAGCTGGTGGCCGACGCCGGCAGCCGCCCGCCTCTGGAGTTCGTCCCGCAGGTCGATTACGGCCGGGATGTCGCCGAGCGGGTCGCCGAGGTCGGCACCAAGCAGGTCGACGAAGTCACCACCATCACTGCCAAAGCCGAGCGCGAGGCGGCCACTGACCAGGTCACCAGGGCCATTGTCGACGAGCTGGCCGGTGAGTTCGAAGGGCGTGAGGCCGAGATAAAGGCGGCGGTGCGTTCGCTGACCAAGCAGCTGGTCCGGCAGCGCATCGCGTCGACGGGGGTCCGTATCGACGGCCGCGGTCCTGGTGACATTCGTCCGCTGGCCGCCGAGGTCGGGGTGATCCCGACCGCCCACGGGTCCGGGTTGTTCCAGCGGGGCGAAACGCAGGTGCTCAACGTCACGACTCTCGGCATGCCGCGCATGGATCAGCTCCTCGACACCATCGGCATCGATGACAAAAAGCGCTACATGCACCACTACAACATGCCGCCTTACGCCAACGGTGAGACCGGGCGGGTTGGCAGCCCGAAGCGCCGCGAGATCGGCCACGGCCTGCTCGCCGAGCGGGCCCTGCTTCCGGTGGTACCCCCGGTAGAGGAGTTCCCGTACGCCCTCCGGTTGGTTTCAGAGGTGCTGTCGTCCAACGGCTCCACGTCCATGGCCTCGGTGTGCGCATCTTCCCTGTCGTTGATGGATGCTGGAGTGCCGATCAAGGCTCCCGTCGGCGGTATCGCCATGGGGTTGGTCAAGGTCGATGACCGTTACATCACCCTGACCGACATCCTCGGCGCCGAGGATGCGTTCGGCGACATGGACTTCAAGGTGGCCGGCACGGCGGACTTTGTCACCGCCCTGCAACTCGACACCAAGATCGACGGCCTGCCCGCAGACGTCCTCGCCGCCGCCCTCCAGCAGGCCCGCCAGGCCCGTCTCAAGATCCTGGCCGTCATGGAGGGGGCCATCGCCGAGCCCCGGCCTGACGTACGCGATACCGCCCCCAAGATCGTGAGCCTGGAGATTCCGCTGGACAAGATCGGCGAGGTCATCGGCCCCAAGGGCAAAGTGATCAACTCGCTGCAGCAGGAGACCGGGACTGACATTGCGGTCGACGACGATGGCGTCATCGGTACCGTCACCATCGGTGCCCGCGACGGCGGCGCAGTGGCGGAAGCCCAGCGTCGCATCGAGATGATTCTCGATCCGCCGAAGGCCGAAGTCGGCGCCGTCTACACCGGCAAGGTGGTGAACGTCACCAAGTTCGGAGCGTTCGTCAACCTCCTGCCCGGCCGGGACGGCCTCATCCATATCTCCAAGCTCGGCCGCGGCCGCCGGGTTGAGCGGGTCGAGGACGTGCTCGACCTGGGCGACGAGGTCGAAGTCCGGGTGGATGACATCGATCCTCAGGGCAAGGTGTCGTTGTCCCTGGCAGGCAGCGACGACAGGAACGGCGCCGGGGACGCGGCCGGCCCGCCAGCCGACAGCCGGCCGGCCAGGGCGGCGGCGACCAACGGTGACGGTGACGTGGCGTCCTTCGAGGACAGCTGGGAGGCCGAGGCCCAGGCCACCTTCGGTGACCTGGGGCCGTCGCACGCGCCTTCGGGCGCCGCCCGGGGCGACGATGCCGACCGCGGCCCCCGCCGCAACCCCCGGCGCCGCCGGTCGTGACCCGGAGGTCGTCCGGCCCCGGCGAGTGCCGCCCCGGCCTCCCGTGAGCATCCAGTCCACCACTCTTGACGGTGGCCTGACCGTGGTGACCGAGCGGATGGCCGATGTCCGCTCGGTCAGCATCGGATTTTGGGTCGGGACCGGCTCGGTGGACGAGTCGCCGGGTCAGGCCGGGGCATCCCATTTTCTCGAGCACCTTCTGTTCAAGGGGACGCCGACGCGGAGCGCCCGGAGCATCGCCGAGGCAGTCGACGCCGTCGGGGGCGACATGAACGCCTTCACGACCAAGGAATACACGGCCTTCTACGTCCGGTTGCTGGCGGAGGATTACGAGCTGGGCCTCGACATCCTCTCCGACATCATCTGGTCGCCGGCATTCCGGCTGGAGGAGTTCGAATCGGAGCGTCAAGTCATCCTCGAGGAGATCTTGATGCATGCCGACGACCCCGCCGATCTGGTCCACGACGTTCTGGCCAGCGCCCTGTTCCCCGAGCACCCGCTGGGACGGGAGGTCCTCGGCGAGCAGGTCACCGTGGAGGCCATGAGCGTCGCCGACGTGGCTGCCTTCCACGCCGCCCATTACCGGCCCCTTAACGTTGTCGTCGCTGCCGCCGGCCGCCTCGACCACGAGCGAATAGTCGAAGGACTGGCCAGCCGGGTGGACGGCCGTAGCGGCGGCGGTGCCCCGGCCCGGGAACGACCGTCGCTGCCTCCGCTGTCGCAGGTGGTGCTGACGCGATCGACGGAGCAGGTCCACCTGGCGATGGGGACTCCGGCCCCTGATCGCGACGACGAAGACCGGCACGCTATGTCGATCATCGAGCACGTGCTCGGAGGTGGCATGTCGAGCCGCCTGTTCCAATCGATCCGCGAGGAGCGCGGCCTGGCCTATTCCGTGTACAGCTACCGGCAGGCCTTTCAGGGCGCCGGGGCCCTGGCGATTTACGCGGGCACCGCGCCCTCCCATGCCAGGGAGGTGCTCGATCTCATCAAAGCGGAGGTCGAGCGCGTCGTCACCAAGGGTGTGACCGCCGGCGAGCTGGAAAATGCCCGCGGCCACATTCGGGGCTCCATGGCCCTGGGACTGGAAGACACCGGTGCCCGCATGAGCCGCATCGGCCACAGCCAGATGGTGCACGGCCGGGTTCTCAGCCTGGACGAGATCGATGCCCGGCTGGCGGCCCTCGACCTCGACCACGTCAACGAGGTTGGGTCCGGCTGGCTGTCGCGGCCTGCCACCGTGGCGTGCGTCGGCCCGATCGACCCCGACCGCCTGGAGGGCCGCGAGTAGCACCACCGGGCCGACCGCTTCGCCCGGGCCGATCCGCACCCGGCCGGGCCGGGCCGCGGGGTGGGGGGTGGGCGGGGGCTACTGTCGGCTGCAATGAACGTCGGGGTGCTGGGCGCGGCCGGCCGCATGGGATCGACCGTGTGCGCGGCGGTCGATGAGGCCGATGATCTCACCCTCGTGGCCGCCGTCGACCCGAAAGGCGCCGGCGGTCGGGTCAGGGACGGGCTGGAGATCGCCGCCGACCTGGATGCGTTGATCCCCGCCGGAACCGAGGTAGTGGTCGACTTCACGGTCGCCCCGGCGGCCACGACCAGCGTGGCCTGGTGCGCGGCCCACGGCGTCCACGCCGTGATCGGAACCACGGGGCTGGACGACGCCGCCCTGCGCACCCTGGCCGACGCCTTTGCTGCCACCGACGGCGTCGGTTGCGTGGTCGCACCGAACTTCGCCATCGGCGCGGTCCTCATGATGAGATTCGCAGAGCTGGCCGCCCCCTGGTTCGAGACCGGCGAGATCATCGAGCTACACCACGACGCCAAGATCGACGCCCCCTCCGGCACGGCCATGCTCACCGCCAACCGGATGGCGGCGGCCTCGCCCGAATGGGCCGCCGACCCGACCCGGGTCGAGGTGGTCGAGGGGGCCCGGGGCGGAAGCGGGCCGGCGGGCATCCGCATCCATTCGGTCCGCCTGCGGGGGCTGGTCGCCCACCAGGAGGTGGTGCTCGGCACCGAGGGGCAGAGCCTGACGATCCGGCACGACTCCTACGACCGCCGGTCGTTCATGCCGGGCGTGTTGCTGGCGGTGCGGTCGGTCCCGAGCCGGCCTGGTCTGACGGTGGGGCTCGAAGCGTTGCTCGGCATCTGAGCCCGCTCCTCGGCGGGCTGAGCCGGCTGTTCGGGGCTGAGCCGCTGTTCGGGGCTGAGCCGGCTGTTCGGCAGCGGCGTCGGCGGCGGCGTGCCTGACCGGCGAACGGACCTGGCCGCCGCGCCGGCTGCGGCCGGCCTGACCACCCTTGGTCCTCGGACCATCACGGGGACATATGCACCCGACCCCCGTCTCCGTCTGGTGCCACCCAGCTTCGAGGAACTTGAGTTGGCCCTTTTTGGGGTCACCCGACCTGGCCCAGCACACCGGGTCCGCGAGCCCGAGGCGGGCCACCACGGCCCGGGTGCCACCGGATCCCTCGGGGCAACCTGGGCGTACTTCGCGCTTCGGGCATGGCTGCTATCGAAAAATCGGTACCACTACGCCCAAGACGCGAAGTGCGCCCAAGTTGAGCAGGCGGACGGCGGGCGCCGGGCGAGCGGCGGGGTTGCGGGCGGCGGGGTCTGCGGGCGGGCGGCGGGGTTGCGGGCGGCGGGGGTTGCGGGCGGCGGGGGCTGCGGGCGGCGGGGTCTGCGGACGGCAGGCGGCGGGCGGGCGGCGGGGGTTGCGGGCGGCGGGGGCTGCGGGCGGCGGGGGCTGCGGGCGGCGGGGGCTGCGGGCGGCGGGGGACCGGGCGCCTGGGGAACCCCGCCGCCGCTCCGAGCCACCTCCAGGTCGACCGGTTACCTCCAGTGCTGGCCCCCCTGCTGGTTTTCTGGCCACCGCCTACAACCGTGCCACGAAACGTTCTTGACTCCGGGCGGCCCGGCTGTAAGATAACACTGATAGCAAAAAGGTGGGCGGGGTCAGCACCGCCCCGCGGTGGCGCTCCGGACTGGCGTCAGGAGGTGTCCAAGTGACCGTGAGCAACGATCAACTCATCGGCCGGGCGAGCGTGAACGACCTGGAGGCCATCCTGGCCGTCAGCAACCCGGATCCCGGTGCCCCCGACCACCGGGTTGACTCCCACTACGACACCCTTTTCACCTGGAATTACGACAAGGGAACCCGGGCCCGTCTCGACCGGCTCTACGAGAAGGCCAAGACCGCCCAGTGGAATGCCCAGACGGACCTGCCGTGGGACACCGAGGTCGACCAGGAGGCGGTGGTGGTCGCCAATCAGGAGCTGATGGGCGCCCGGGGCATGGATGTCGATGTCACCGGAACACCGTTCGAGCACTGGAGCGAAGCCCAGTGGTTGCAATTCGGGCTCGAGAGCCAGAACTGGACCCTGTCGCAGTTCCTCCACGGCGAACAGGGCGCCCTGATCTGCACCGCCCGCATCGTCGAGACCGTTCCGTGGATCGACGCCAAGTACTACGCCGCCACCCAGGTCATGGACGAGGCCAGGCACGTCGAGGTATTCGGCAAATATCTCAACGAAAAGCTCTCCGGCCATTACCCCGTCAACGCCCACCTGGCGATGCTGCTCGACGACATCATCGCCGACAATCGGTGGGACATGACCTACCTGGGAATGCAGATCATGGTCGAGGGGCTGGCGCTGGCCGCCTTCGGATTCATCCACGAGACCACCACCGAGCCGCTGCTCAAGCAGCTCCTCCGCTACGTCATGTCCGACGAGGCCCGACACGTCGCCTTTGGCGTCTTGTCGCTGCAGGAGTTTTATGCCGGCCTGTCGCGAGCCGAACTCATGGAGCGCAAGGAGTTTGCCTTCGAGGCCGCGGTGCGGATGCGCGATCGCTTCTTGCAGCAAGAGGTCTGGGAGCGCCTCGGCGTCCCGGTGAAGGAAGCCATCTCGGTAGTGACCCGGTCGCCGGAGCGGCAGCTGTTCCAGCGCATGCTGTTCGCCAAGATCGTGCCCAATTGCAAGAAGCTGGGCTTGCTCGACAACGGCGACACCTGGCTGCGGGAGCGCTTCACCGAGCTCGGTGTCATCGAGTTCGAAACCCTGGCTGATACCGGCGAGGAATTCGAAGCCTTCCAGCTGGCGTAGCCGGCCGATCCGGGCCCGGTCTCGCCGGTCCCCTCGACCCCCGCCGCGGGCGAACCCGGGTCGGTCCTGGCCCGGTCCGGTGTATCGTCCCGGCTGGCCGGTAGGCTCTGAACATGCCCGCGATCGGACGCTTCGGCGCAGTCGGTTGCGCCATGGTCACCCCCTTCGACCCGGGGGGTGGGCTCGACCTGGATGGCGCCGCCACGCTGGCCCGGTGGCTGGCCGAGCATGGCAATGACTTTCTCGTTGTCAGCGGCACCACCGGGGAAAGCCCCGTCCTCTCCGATGGCGAAAAGGCGGACCTGTGGCGCGCCGTGACCGGGGCGGTGACGATCCCGGTTGTAGCCGGGACCAGCACCGCCGACACCGCCCACTCGGTGGAGCTCACCCGAGCGGCCGTGGCCGCCGGGGTGGCCGGAATCCTGGCGGTGACGCCGTACTACAGCCGGCCGCCGCAAGCGGGGATCGAGGCTCACCTGCGAGCGATGGCGATGGCCGCGGGCGGGCTGCCCGTGCTTGTCTATGACATCCCGGTGCGAACCGGGCGGCAGCTGGCGGTGGATCTCATCATCCGCCTGGCCCGCGAGGGCGTGATCCACGGGGTCAAAGACGCGACCGCCAACCCGGCCGGGACCGCCGCCCTGTTGACCCAGACGCCACCAGGATTCGAGTGCTACAGCGGCAACGACGGCGACACCCTGCCGTTGCTGGCGATAGGCGCCGCGGGAGTCATCTCGGTCGAGAGCCACTGGGCCGGCGAGGAGGTGGGGGAGATGGTGGCCGCCTTCGTAAAGGGCGATGTGGACCACGCCCGGGCCGTGAATGCCCGGCTGGTGCCCTCGCATCAATACCAATCCAGCGATACAGCCCCCAACCCGATCCCGGCCAAGGCCATGCTTCGGACCCTGGGGCTACCCGCCGGCCAGTGCCGACTCCCGCTGGGTCCGGCGCCCGAGGGGGTCGAGGCTGCCGCTCGCGAGGTCCTTTCTCAGCTCCGTGGCTGATCACCCGGTCCGGATCGTCTTCCTGGGCGGTCTTGGTGAGATTGGCCGCAACTGCGCCTGCGTCGAGGTCGAGGGCCGCATCATCATGCTCGACTGCGGGCTGATGTTTCCCGACACCGAGATGCCGGGCGTCGATCTGGTGCTGCCTGACTTCAGCTATCTCCGGGAAAATGCCAGCCGGCTTGAGGCTTGCATCATCACCCACGGTCACGAGGATCACTGCGGAGGCCTGAGCTTCCTGCTGCGGGAGCTGTCATTCCCTATCTACGGCTCTGAGCTCACCCTGGGCCTCGCTCGTAGCCGGATCGAGGAGGCCGGGCTGCTCCACCGAACCGAGATGATCCCGGTCCGCGATGGGGAGCGCCGGCAGATCGGCCCCTTTGATGTCGAGTTCATTCCCGTCACTCACTCAGTGCCGCACGGGTTTGCGACCGCCTTTCACACCCCCCAGGGCGTCATTCTCCACTCGGGGGATTTCAAGATCGATCTGACTCCGGTCGACGGGCGGGCGACCGACCTGGCCAAGATCGGCGCCCTGGCCGATGGGCCCGGAATCCGGTTGCTGCTGTCGGACTCCACCAACGCCGAGGAGGACGGGTATACCGAGAGCGAGCGCCGGGTCGGCGAGGTGCTCAACCGTCTGTTCGCAGCCCATCACGACAAGCGCATCATCGTGGCCTGCTTCGCCAGCCATATCCATCGGGTGCAGCAGATCGCCGACGCCGCGGTGGCCAACGGACGCATCGTGGCCACGCTGGGTCGTTCCATGGCCAAAAACGTTGCCCTGGCCCGATCGATGGGCCTGCTCCGCATCGCGGACGACGATCTGGTCGACATCGAGCGAATTGGCCACCACGACCCTCGCCGGGTCTGCGTGATCTCGACCGGTTCGCAGGGCGAGCCCATGTCGGCCCTGGCCCTGATGGCCGCGGCCGACAACAAGTGGATCTCCGTCGGTGACGGGGATCTGGTGGTGCTCTCGTCCCACGCCATCCCCGGCAACGAGACCAACGTCGGCAAGGTCATCGACGGGTTGAGCCGGCTCGGGGCGGAGGTCATCCACTCGGGCCTGGCGCCGGTCCACGTGAGCGGCCACGCCAAGCGGGAGGAGCTCAAGACCCTGCTGTCGCTGGCCCGCCCGGAATGCTTCATCCCCGTCCACGGCGAGTTCCGCCACCTCTCCCACCACGCCCGACTGGCCCGCGACATGGGAGTGCCATCCGACCGGGTCTTGCTGGCCGAGGACGGTGACGTGGTCGAGCTCACGAGTTCCGGTGTCGACTTCGTCGCCGAGGTGCCGGCCGGCTACCTCTATGTGGACGGCATCGTCGGCGATGTCGGCCGAGGGGTGCTGCGGGACCGGCGGGTGCTGGCCGAGGAGGGCGTGGTCGTGGTGGTCGTCACCGTGGACGCCAAGTCGGGTGAGGTGCTGACCGGCCCCGAGATCATCACCCGGGGCTGGGTGTACGCCCCCGAAGCCGAGGAACTCCTGGAAGAGGCCCGCCTGGCGGTCCTGACGGAGCTGGAAGAGGCGGCCGATTCGGGGTCGGTTGATTTCGAGACCCTTCGCCGGCGGGTTCGTTCGGCCCTGGGGCGGTTCGTGGCGGAGCGCACCCGGCGCCGGCCCATGATCGTGCCGGTCGTCATGGAGGTGTGACGAGGGCCGATTCCGGCTGGATGGCTGGAGGTGGTCTGGCGGCGGCGGCGGGCCATGCTGGTCGCGGCAGGTAGGGGTCCCATCCCCTTTTATGTTATATCATCCGACTTTCTGGGTGACATCCGGATTCTTGGTGACGAGAACGACACCAGAGGTGCAATTACGCGCCAGAACCCGAAATGCACCAAGAACGCGAATACAATAGCATGAAAATCACTGTAGAGCAGCAACCTGGCTAGGTCCAGGCCGAATCGCCAGGGTTGGGCGCCGCCGTCCGGGGCCGCAGGAGGGTGTGGGCGCCGGGTCTGCTGTGACTCAAGTGGCTGCTGTTAGTCTCGTTGCTACTGTGGTTACTGCGACTCGGCGCCCGTCCAAACGACGGGCCGCGGCCTCCCGTCGTTCCAGGCGATCCCGGCGTTGGGGCGGGTGGTTTCGGCGCCGGCCTCGCCGGGCCCGCCCGGCCCGCCCGGGCCGCCCGGCTCAGACCTCGCGATCGACCCGGGCTGGGACCGGCGCCCGGACCCGGGCCTCGGGGGCACGGGGCGCCTCGGCATCGCCGGGCCGCCCTGGCTTCGCTCGCCGTCTATTCGGCCACCAGTTCCAGGATGTGTGGGGGGTGGCATTCCTGGTGCTGGCCATCCTGTCGGCGCTCAGCATCTACAGCGGGCTGGCCGGGCCGGCCGGTCGGCGCCTCAACCACGGAACCGCCGACCTGCTCGGCGCGGCCCGGGCCCTGATTCCCCTGGCTCTTGCGTATCTGGGCTGGGTCATCATCCGGGGTCGGGACCGCCCGTTGGCCTTCGGGCCGCACCCGGGCGGTCGACGGCCCGGTGCGGGCCGGCCCGCTCACGGCGCCACCGACGGCCTGACCACCAGCGGATTGACCACCAGTGGCCTGGCCGCCGACGGCCTGACCACCGATGGATCGGCTCGAGGTGGCCGCACCGGGCGGACGCCGGCTGGCGCCGGCAGCGTCGGGGGGAGGAGCCCGGGCCCAGCCGTCCTCGCCCCCGGTCCGGGCCGGGTGGCCGCCGGCTCGGCCCTGCTGCTGGTGGCTGGCGCCGGTCTCATCGACCAGCTCGACGGCCCTCGCCACTGGGAGGGCTTCGACGCCCATCTGCGGTCGGGCGGGGGATTGATCGGGACCGGGGCCGGCGTTCCCCTTCGGGCCGGGATCGGCCCGTGGGGGGCGGGAGTGGTGCTGGTGGCCCTGGCGGCGCTGGGGGTTTTGATCATGACGGCCACCCCGGCCCGCGACGCGGCCCGCCTGGTGCGGACCGGGCTGCACCAGATGGCTCGGGCCGCGTTCGCCGCCGGCCGCTGGACCATCCTCTCCTTCCAGCGGGCCGAGCGAAGGGCCGCGTCGGCGCGCCATCCATCCGCGCCCGGATCAGACGGGCGCCGGGTCCGGCCGTACGACCGGGAGGCGGACGAGGAAGTGGGGGAGGGGATGGCATCGCAGCCGTCGACTCGATCCAGGGCCGGAAAGGGCCGCCCCCCCGACGCAGCCAGTGACCCAGGCGCAGACCCCGACCCGTTGTCGGCTGACGAGAGCGGACTGGGCAGCGGGGCGGCCGAGGTCGCCGCCAGCGGGGCAGCCGGCGCCGGTGCCGGCGCCGGGGGCAACGCCCCGGCCCTGACGACCGCCGGCGACCCCGAGCAGCTCGCCATCGCCCTGGGTCCGGCTGCCGAGCCGGGTACCTGGCGGCTCCCGCCCCTCGCCCTCCTCAAGCGATCCCGGACGACAGAGATCGACCGGCGCCAGGTGGAAACCCTGGGTCACGTCCTGGAGGACGCCCTGGCCGCCCACGGCGTCGAGACCCGGCTGGTCGGGATGACCGTCGGTCCGACCGTTACCCGCTACGAGCTGGAGCTCGGCCCCGGCGTCAAGGTGGCCAAGGTCACCAACCTCCAGCGCGACATCGCCTATGCCATGGCGGCCGCCGACGTGCGGATTCTGGCGCCCATCCCGGGCCGGTCGGCCATCGGAGTGGAAGTCCCCAACCAGCAGCGGCAGCTGGTCGCGCTCGGGGACATCCTGACCTCGGCGGAAGCCCACGCGGCCACGCATCCCCTGGAAGCAGCCCTCGGACGGGACATCGGCGGCCGCCCGGTCCTGGAAAACCTGGCCACCATGCCGCACATCCTCATTGCGGGCGCCACCGGGGCCGGAAAGTCGTCGTGCATCAACTCGCTGATCACGTCCATCCTGCTGCGAGCCACCCCGGATCAGGTGCGGCTCATCCTGGTAGACCCCAAACGGGTGGAGCTCAATCAGTACAACGGGCTTCCGCACCTCCTGACCGGCGTTGTCACCAACCCCAAGAAGGCCGCCAACGCCCTGGCCTGGGCGGTGCACGAGATGGAACGACGCTACGACCTGCTGGCCGAGGTGGGCGTACGCGATATCACCGGCTACAACGCCGCCTATGACCGTGGCGAGCTCGACAGCCCGCCCGCGCTCGGGGAGGAGCCGCGCTCCTACGAACGTTTGCCCTTTGTCCTGGTGGTCGTCGACGAGCTCAACGACCTCATGATGGTGGCGGCCCGCGACGTCGAAGAATCGATCTGCCGCATCGCCCAGATGGCGCGGGCCGTCGGGATTCACCTTGTCATTGCCACCCAGCGACCGTCGGTCGACGTGATCACCGGCGTCATCAAGGCCAACATTCCCTCTCGCCTGGCGTTCGCGGTGTCGTCGCTCGCCGACAGCCGGGTCATCCTCGACCAGCCCGGCGCCGAGCGGCTCATCGGCCAGGGGGACATGCTGCTGCTCAGCGCCTCGTCCAGCGTGGCCCGACGGATTCAGGGCGCCTGGGTGGGGGAGGACGAGGTCCGCAAGGTGGTCGCCCACTGGCGGCGCCAGTCGGAGCCGCGCTACGTCGAGGGGGTGGAAGGACGCGAGGACGGTCCGGCCGGACCGAACTCCGGCGCTGACGACGATGACGACGAGCTGCTCGAGCAGGCCAGGGAGCTGGTGGTCCGCTCCCAGCTGGGCTCGACCTCGATGCTGCAGCGCAAGCTCCGGGTCGGCTTCGCCCGGGCCGGCCGGCTCATGGACCTGCTGGAGCGCCGCGGCGTGGTAGGCCCCTCAGAGGGCTCGAGAGCCAGGACCGTGCTGATGACCATCGAAGAGTACGAGGGCGCCGACATCGACGCCGATTGAGCGGCCACCGGCGGGATCTTCACCCCGGCGCCCGACCCGGCTCCTGCCCCGGCCCCTCCCCCGGTACGACTCCCGCTACGGTCCCCTGCATGCGAGCGTGTGCCCCCGCCTCATCCGCCAACCTGGGCCCCGGCTTCGACGCCCTGGCGGTGGCGCTGGCCTGCTACGTGGAGGTCTCGGTCGAACCGGCGGCCCGGCTGGAGGTCCATACCAGCGGGTGCGGTGCCGACCTGCCGGCCGACGAGAGTCACTTGGCGGCGAGGGTCGCCACCCGAATCGTTGGTCATGATCGGCTGCGTATCGACGTCCATTCGGATATTCCGGTCGGGCGCGGGCTGGGCTCGTCGGCCGCCGTGGCCGTGGCCGCGGCGGCCGCCGCCGGTGCTGCGGACCCGTTCGGGTCGGGAGCGGCTGTCGACGGTCATGCCGAGAACGCGGCCGCTTCGGCCCGGGGCGGCCTGGTCGCGGCGGCCACGATCTGCGCCCGTCCAGTGGGTCTGGGTCTGCCGCTCGATCCCGAACTTCGCTTCGTCGTCGTCGTCCCGGACCGCCAGCTCCCCACCCCGGCGGCCCGGGCCGTCCTGCCCGCCGTGGTGCGGCATGCGGACGCGGCGTTCAACCTGGGCCGGCTGGGCCTGCTGATCGCCGGCCTGGCCGATCACACCGTGCTCCTCGCCGAGGCGGGCGAGGACCGCTTGCACCAGGGTCCCCGCACCGCCCTGTTCCCCGAAGCCACTCCCATCCTGAAAGGACTCCGCGACGCGGGCGCCCTGATGTCGTGCTGGTCGGGCGCCGGTCCGAGCCTGCTGGCGGTGTGCATCGAGGGTACGGCCGGCCCCGTGGCGACGGCCGGCGAGCGCCTGCTGGAGGCTCACGGCGTGCCCGGCGAGGTGCGGCTCCTGAGGGCCGATCTGGGGGGGTCACCGTATCGTCCTCCCCGGCTAAGTAGCGTGGCGGAGTCCCATCCCTGACTGAGGAGGAACGGGCATGGCAACCTACGAAGGATATTGCGTGAAATGCAAGGAAAAGCGCCAGTTTGAAGGTGAGGAGGTCACTCTCGCCAACGGGCGCCCAGCCGCCCAGGGGACCTGCCCGGTATGCGGCACCAAGATGAACCGGATGCTCGCCAGCAAGAAGTAACCGCAACCGGGCGGACTGCCACTGGCCCCACCGGCCCGGTTACGCCACCCCCGGACGGGTAGGCTGCTCCGGATGCGGTACTGGCTGGAGACGCTCGGCTGTCCAAAGAATCAGGTGGACTCCGACAAGCTGGCCGGCACCCTCCTGGCCGACGGCCACCAGCCCGCCCACCATCCCGGGGCGGCCGACCTGGTGGTCGTGAACACCTGTGCCTTCATCGAGGCTGCTCGCCAGGAGTCGATCGACACCATCCTGGCCCTGGCGGACACTCGCCAGCCGGGCGCCCGGCTGGTGGTGACCGGGTGTTTGGCGGAGCGCTACGGCGGAGAGTTGGCGGAGGCCCTGCCAGAGGTGGATCTGGTGGCCGGGTTCGGCGTTCCGGTCGCCCTCAGACCCCGCCCGTCGCCCGAGCCGCCGCGGCCGTCGTTCGATCTGCTCAACCTGCCCCGGCCCCCGGCCGAAGCTCCGTGGGCCTACGTCAAGGTGGCGGAAGGCTGCGACCGGAAGTGCGGTTTCTGCGCCATTCCGTCCTTTCGGGGCCGGCAGCGATCCCGGGCCGGCACCGACATCCTGGCGGAGGTGGAATCTCTGGGTGTGGAGGAGATCGTGCTCGTCGCCCAGGACCTGGCGTCCTACGGACGGGACCTCGGGATTCGCCGCCCCGGTCAACCCGCACCCATCGAGGAGCTGGTGCGGGAGGTGTCCGACCGGGTCACCCGCACCCGTCTGCTGTATCTGTATCCCTCTGAGCTCACCGACGGTCTGATCGATTGCATGGGTGGGACCGGATGCCCGTACTTCGATCTTTCGCTCCAGCATGTCGCCGCCCCCCTGCTGCGCCGCATGCGCCGGTGGGGCCATGGAGACCGCTTTCTGGCCCGGGTCGACCGCATCCGGAGCGCGTATCCCGATGCCGCCCTGCGCTCGTCGTTCATCCTGGGTTATCCGGGCGAAACCGAGGACGACCAGGACCAGCTGTTGGCCTTTCTCGCCGCCGCAGAGCTCGATTGGGCCGGCTTCTTCCCCTTTTCGCGGGAGGAGGGGACCTACGCCGATGGCCTGCCGGACCAGGTCGCCCCGGAGCTGGCGCTCGAGCGCCTGACCGAGTGCCTCGAGCTGCAGGACAGCATCACCGCCCGTCGGCGCCGGAGCCTGATCGGACGGACCTTCCGGGTGCTCGTGGACGAACCCGGCGTCGCCCGCAGCCACATGGAGGCTCCAGAAATCGACGGCGTGATCCGGATCCCGGATGCGGTGCCGGCAGGCCAGTGGGCGGACGTCACCGTGACCGGTGCGGAAGGCCCCGATCTCGAGGCTGATCTCGTCGCCGCGGCGGTGACCTAGATGGCTACCAAGATCGAGGGAAAATTCGCCCCCTCGGCGCTGATGACGCCGGCCAACGCCATCACCGCCGTCCGGCTGCTGGCCACCCCCCCGGTCTTGCTGCTGATTGTGCACCTGGGGGTTTCGTGGCCCGCCGCCTTGACCTGGGCCGCGGTGGCCAGCACCGACTTTCTCGACGGCTGGGTGGCCCGTCGCCAGGGGGCGACCACATCGGGCGCCTTTCTCGATCCCCTGGCCGACAAGGTGCTGGTGCTGGGCGCCCTGGGGGCCCTGGCAGCCACCGGTCTGGCGTCCTGGGTTCCGGTTGTCATCATCGCCGGGCGGGAAATCACGATCAGCATCTACCGGTCCGTGGTCGGCCGCAATGGCATCTCGGTACCGGCTCGTCCTTTGGCCAAGTGCAAAACCTCCGCTCAAGATCTGGCCATCGGTTTGATTCTTCTTCCCCCTATCGGCCTTTACCACCCCGGTATCGGCCAGGCGCTGCTGTGGATCTCGGCTGGTCTGGCCGTGATCAGCGGGGCGCAGTATCTGCTCGACAGCCGGCAGCCCCGTCTGGCCGACCTCCCCCCCACCTGAGCGTTTCGCCGCCGTGTGAGCGCCTCTACACTCTTCGGCGTGCGAGAGCCCTCCGCGCTTGTCCGCCTCCGCGCTTGTCTCCTCCGTCGCTTGTCGTGGTCAAGTCCTGAGCCCCGGACGGTTTTCGAGGTGCGCTGCGAGGTGTTGGCCATCGGAACCGAGCTGCTGCTGGGCCAGGTGGTCGATACCAACTCGGCGTGGATCGGCGAACAACTGGCGCTGGCCGGCATCGATTCCTATCTGCAGGTGAAAGTCGGCGACAACAGGGCCCGAATTGTCACCGCCATCCGGCAGGCGCTGGCGCGCAGCGATGCCGTCATTTGCTGCGGCGGACTCGGCCCGACCCAGGACGACATCACCCGCGATGCCATCGCCGAGGTCCTCGGGGTAGCTCTGGAGGTCGACGCCGAGGTAGCAGCCCGGATCGAACGACTCTTCGCGGCCCGGGGCCGGTCCATGCCGCGCAACAACCTGCGCCAGGCCGAAGTGCCTCAGGGCGCCGAGATCATCCCCCAGGTCCGCGGCACCGCCCCGGGGTTGATCTGCCGGCTCGGGGACCGGAGCATCTACGCCGTGCCCGGGGTACCCGGCGAGATGCGGGAGATGGTGGCCCGGGCCGTACTGCCCGATCTGGCCGCCCGGGCTGGCGTGGTCTCGACCATCCGCAGCCGCACCCTGCGCACCTGGGGCCTTTCCGAATCCGGCCTGGACGAACTGCTGGCCGGCCGAATGGCGGCTCTCGACGCCGCCCCGGAGCAGGGACTCACCATCGCCTTCCTGGCCAGCGGGATCGAGGGGATCAAGGTCCGCCTGACGGCGAAAGCCGCCACCCCGGAGGCCGCTGAAGCGTTGCTCGGCGACGAGGAGCGGACCATCCGGGCCCTGCTCGGCCCGGCGGTGTTCGGCGCCGACGACGAAGGCATGGAGGCCGCCGTAGGGAAGCTGCTGTTGGCGGGGGGGCTCACGCTCGGGGTGGCCGAGTCGTTGACGGGCGGGCTGGTGGGCAGCCGGCTCAGCGCGGTTGCGGGGGCGAGCGAATGGTTCCGGGGCTCGATCGTGGCGTATGCCAGTGACGTGAAGCGAAAGCTGCTGGGGGTCAGTGACGGCCCGGTGGTGAGCGCGTCGGCAGCCCGCGAGATGGCCGCCGGGGCAGCCGCGGCTCTGGGCGCCGACGTGGGCCTGGCGTTGACCGGAGTGGCCGGACCAACCGAGCAGGACGGCGAGCCCGTCGGCACGGTGTGGGTTGGCCTGCTCATTGGTGATGAACCCGAAGCGCAACTGCTCCAGATGGGCGCCGGCGCCGACCGAGAGCAGATCCGCCAGATCGCCACCATCTCTGCCCTCGATCTGTTGCGCCGTCACCTGCTGGCCACGGGAGGGGATTGAGCCGGCTGTTCGTGGCGGTCTGGCCCCCCGCCTCTCTGGTGGACCGCTTGCGGGCCCTGGAACGCCCGGCCCGGTCCGGTTTGCGCTGGACGACCGAACACCAGTGGCACATCACCCTGCGGTTTCTCGGTGAGATCGACGCCGTCGGTGAGGAGGCGCTGCGCCGGGTTTTGGCAGAAGTCTCGGCCGCCGCCACGGCTCCCGAGGTAGCGGCCGGCCCTGGAGCGCGATCGCTCGGCCCGGGCGCCTGGGTGCTCCCGGTGGAGGGCCTGGGCCCCCTCGCTTCCCGGCTCGGAGGCGTCACCCGGGAGCTGGGTCAACCGCCGCCCAGCCGGCTCTTCCGGGGTCATCTGACGCTGGCTCGAGCCCGGCGGCCGGGGCTGCTGCAGGATCTGCCCGAAGTTCGCCTGACCGAACGCTGGACGGTCACCCACGTCACCCTGGTTCTCAGCCACCTGGACGCCGGCGGCGCCCGCTACCAGGTCATCGGAACCTGGCCGCTGGGCGGCTAATGGGGATCGGCGTCGTCTCAGCCAGCAGGCGTGGACCGCACCCCGGCCGACCCATTTCCCCTCCGCGCTGCATGTACCGGCAGGCGGCATCCAGGTGAGGGTGCCGGCGGCTCTGGAAGCCGGGATGGGCCGAAAGCCGGGGTAGCTTGCCACCATGCCCGGATCCCTTCTTGGAACCCACGTCCGTCGGGTCGAGGACCCTGACCTGCTGATGGGTCGCGGCACCTACGTCGGCAACCTCAGGGTCGACGGCCTGGCAAAGGCTGTCTTTGTCCGTTCTCCCCTGGCCCATGCCCGTGTTCTGGGGATCGATACCGAGGCCGCCAGGGCTGCCCCCGGGGTGCTCGCCGTCTACACCGCGGCCGACCTGGGCGTGGAGCCCTTCCACGGTTTCATGGTCTTGAACCCGGCGTGCGCCCGGCCGCCCCTTGCCACCGACAAGGTGCGCTTCGTTGGAGAAGGCGTGGTGATGGTGGTCGCCGAGACCAGAGCCGCCGCCCTGGATGCCGCCGAGCTGGTCGACGTCGACTATGAGCCGCTGGCTGCAGTCGCAGACCCCGAGCAGGCGGTGGCCCCCGACGCCCCCCTGCAGTTCGAAGAGATCGGCACCAACGTGGTCGCCGGCAACCGGGGCGCCGACGGATCGGACCCGCTGGCCGGGGCCGCCACCGTGGTGCGGGCCACCCTGCAGAACCAGCGCATCGCGGTGGTACCCATGGAGGGCAACTCGATCGCCGTCATTCCCGGCGATGACGGCCGGGGCCATGATCTGACGATCCACGTCTCCACCCAGATGCCCCACGGCTTCGCGGCGTCCGTCAGCCGTATCCTCGGCCTCGATCGGGACCGCATTCGGGTCGTCGCCCCCCACGTCGGCGGGGCGTTCGGTGGAAAGGCGGGCGTGGGATACGAACACGCCGCGGTCATCGCGGCCGCCCGTCTGCTGGAGCGGCCGCTGGCCTGGGTGGAGGACCGATCCGAAAACCTGGTGGCCATGCCGCATGGACGCGGCCAGGTGCAGTGGATCGAGATGGGCTTCGATGCCGCCGGCTCGCATCACCGGGATGCACTGCCGGGTGCTCAGCGACGCCGGCGCCTACGCCGGCTTTGGAGGCGCACTGGCGATCGGTCCGACCCGGATGATGGCGCAGGGCGTCTACCGGATCCCGAGCATTCGCTACGACGTCGCGGTTGCCGTCACCAACACCACCCCCATGGGGGCGTTCAGAGGTGCGGGCCGGCCCGAAGCCGCCGAATTCCTGGAGCGAATGATGGACATCGCCGCCGCCCGGATGGGTATCGATCCCCTGGAGCTGCGCCGACGCAATCTCATGCCCGCTTTCGTCGAGCCGGTGCGCACCGTCATGGGGACGACGTACGACACGGGCGATTACCAGAAGGCCCTCGACGAAGCGGTGCGTCTGGCCGGCTACGACGAGGTGCGAGCCGAACAGGCCCGGCGGCGCGCCGCGGGCGACCGGTGGCAGATCGGGGTCGGGGTCTCGGTCTACGTCGAGATCACGGCGGGCGGAGGCAGCCAGGAGTTCGGCTCGGTCGAGGTACATCGGGACGGCACGGCCACCATCCGGGTCGGCACGTCGGCGCACGGACAGGGACATGCCACCGCGTTCGCCATGATCGTCTCGGATCGCCTCGGCATCCCTATTGACGACATCCGCTTCGTCCAGTCCGACACCGCCGCAGTGCCGCGGGGAGGGGGAACCGGAGGGTCCCGGTCGTTGCAGATCGGCGGCAGCGCGGTGCTGTCCGCGACCGATGAGGTCCTGGCCCGGGCCAAGGAGCTGGCTGCCGCTCACCTCGAGGCCAGCGTCGACGACATGGTTGTCCACGCTGACGGCCGGGTCGGGGTGGTCGGCGTGCCAGCCCGGGCTCTGTCCTGGGCCGACCTGGCCGGGCTGGCTGCGGAGGCGGCGGCCGGGGACGGATCGGCGGCCTTCGCCACGCCTGCGGCCGGCCCCGGGGGTCCGCCCGCGGCAGGGAACGGTGCGGCGTCTGGGCCGGCCCCGGACGCCCTCGGACCGCTGGCCGCGGCGGTCGATTTCAGCCAGGAGGGGGCCACCTTCCCCTTCGGCGCCCACGTTTCGATCGTTGACGTCGACATGGAGACCGGCGAGGTCCGGCCCTACGTCATGTGGCGGTCGATGACTGCGGACGGATCCTCAACCCGTTGCTGGTACAGGGCCAGCAGCACGGCGGGATCGCCCAGGGGATGGCCCAGGCGCTGTGGGAGGAGGTGGTGTTCGATCCGACGGCAATCCGCTGACCTCGAACCTGGCCGACTACGCCATGCCCAGCGCGGCCGAGTTCCCGTCCTTCGAGACCGCCAACACCGAGACCCCCACGCCCCGGAACCCGCTCGGGGCCAAGGGCATCGGCGAGTCGGGGACCATCGGCTCCACACCGTCGGTGCACAACGCGGTTGTCGACGCCCTCTCGCACCTGGGGTCCGCCACGTCGACATGCCGTGCACGCCGCAGCGGGTGTGGCGGGCGATCGTGGCCGCGGCGCCAGGGAGAATCGGGTGGCCGGCACGACCGTTGTGGCGGGATCCGCCTGCGGTGTTCGACGACCTTGCCCGGGCCGGAAGCGACCGAGCGACCCGAGGCCGCCGACGCCGACATCTGACCGGGGCCGCCCAGCCAAGGGCCCGAGCGACAACGGGCAGCGGACGGTCCTCGCGGAGGTCCGGAGCTGGCCCGGGTTGTCCGGTTGCCCTCGAGCGGTATCCCGGGTAACCATCCACCATCGAACAGGTGTTTGGGTCTACACTCGAAGCCCGGATCACAGGCGTGTCATTTGCCCGGCACCCCGCTGGTCACGAAGGGAAGTGTCACACCCCCTTCGTAAGGTGAGCCCGGTACCGATCAATGCGACAGGAAGGGACTCCGGTGGAGCGAGACAAGGCCCTCGAGATGGCGATGGGGCAGATCGAGAAGCAGTTCGGCAAGGGTGCCGTCATGCGGATGGGCGAAAACCTCGGCATGCAGATCGAGGCCATCCCGACGGGTGCCCTTGCCCTTGATATCGCCCTCGGCATCGGCGGGCTGCCCCGCGGCCGCGTCGTCGAGATCTTCGGGCCGGAGTCATCGGGGAAGTCGACGCTGGCCATGCACGTGGTGGCCGAGGCCCAGCGCAATGGCGGGATCTGCGCCTACGTCGACGCCGAGCACGCCATGGACCCGGTGTATGCCCGCGCCATCGGGGTCAACGTGGATGATCTGCTGATCTCCCAGCCCGACACCGGGGAGCAGGCCCTCGAGATCGCCGACATGCTGATCCGCTCCGGAGCCCTCGACGTCATCGTCGTCGACTCGGTGGCCGCCCTTACTCCCCGGGCCGAGATCGAGGGCGACATGGGCGACACCCACGTCGGGCTGCAGGCCCGCCTGATGTCGCAGGCCCTGCGGAAGCTGACCGCCACCCTCAACAAGTCCGACACCATCGCCATTTTCATCAACCAGCTGCGAGAGAAGATCGGCGTGATGTACGGGTCTCCGGAGACCACCCCGGGTGGCCGGGCGCTCAAGTTCTACTCGTCGGTCCGACTGGATATCCGCCGGATCGAATCCATCAAAAACGGCGCCGAGGTCACCGGCAACCGGACCCGGGTCAAGGTGGTCAAGAACAAGTGCAGTCCGCCGTTCAAACAGGCGGAATTCGACATCATGTACGGCAAGGGGATCAGCCGGGAAGGATCGCTGATCGACGTGGCTGTTGACCTCGGCATCGTCAAGAAATCGGGTGCCTGGTACACCTACGAGGGCGAGCAGCTCGGCCAGGGCCGTGAGAACGCCAAGGTGTTTCTCGCCGAGAACCTCGAGGTGATGATCGAGATCTCCGAGCGGGTCCGCCAGCAGGTAGGTCTGGGCGAAGAGCGGGGCGAGACCTTCCGCTCGGTGCCGATCCCAGCGACGACGAGCCCATCAGCCTCGACGACTGAAGCACCTCAACGACCCGCCGCCCGGTCGCCCCGTCGGCCGGTGGCCCGCGAGGCGGGGCCGTCCTGGGCTTCGATCTCGATCCGGGGCTCGACGTCAGCCCGATCCCGTCGCGGCGGGGCTTCGAAGCGGTCGCCCGGCCCCGTCGAACCAGCCATCCCGGCGTACACTCGTCGATCGTGCCGTCTGCCGAACCCCGCCGCTACTTCATCCGCACCTTCGGCTGCCAGATGAACGAGCACGACTCGGAGCGCCTGGCCGGGCTGCTCGAGCAGGACGGCCTGGTGGCCGCCGACAGCATCGACCACGCCGACGTGGTCGTGCTCAACACCTGCTGTATCCGGGAGAACGCGGACAACAAGCTGTACGGGCACCTCGGCCACCTGAAGGCGGTCAAGGACCGGCGGCCCGATCTGCAGATCGCGGTCGGCGGCTGCCTGGCCCAAAAGGACCGGGCCACCATCCAGGAGAAGGCCCCCTGGGTGGATGCCGTCTGGGGCACCCACAACGTCGGACCGGGCCGGCGACCTGCTCGCCGCGGCCGCGGCCTCGGGTGCACCGGTCCTCGAGATCCTCGACGCCCCGCCCGCGCCCGCGCTCGACGGCGAAGACCTTTCCCGTCCGCCCTCCCGGTCCGGCGAGGACAGGCCTGGGCGGCCTGGGTCACCATCCAGATCGGCTGCGACAACAACTGCGCCTTCTGCATCGTGCCCGCGGTGCGAGGTCCCGAGGTCAGCCGGCCGTTCGGCCAGATCGTGGCCGAGGTCGAACCTGGCCGCGCCGGCACCGTCGAGGTGACGCTGCTGGGCCAGAACGTCAACTCCTACGGCCGGGACCTGACCACCCGGCTGCGGAGCGCGGCCGACTGGCGGCTCACGCCGAGGCTGACCGGACCGGTCTGGGCCGCGGCGCGCCGCGGCCCCGGGCCCGCCCCCTGTTCGCCGACCTGCTGCAGGCGGTGGCCCGCATCGACGGCATCCGGCGGGTTCGTTTCACCAGCCCCACCCCAAGGATCTCCGGCCCGAGACCATCGGCAGTGATGGCGACGGAGCCGGCCGTCTGCCCGCAGCTGCACCTCCCCCTGCAGGCCGGCAGCGACCGCATCCTGGCCCGCATGCACCGCGGCTACACGGCCGAGGGCTACCTGGCCCGGCTGGCCGCCGCCCGGGCCGCGGTCGACGATCTGGCCGTGACCACCGACATCATCGTCGGGTTTCCCGGCGAGACCGAAGCCGACTTCGAGCAGACCCTGGAAGTGGCGGCCGCAGCCGGCTACGACAGCGCCTACACCTTCGTCTACTCGCCCCGCCCCGGAACCGAGGCGGCGGCCGAGGTGGAAGCGATGATCCCTCCCGACGTGGCCGCCGACCGCTTCGAGCGCCTGCGGATGGTGGTCGAGCGCAGCGCCCTGGCTCGCCACCAGGCCCGGGTGGGGCGAACCGAGGAGATCCTGGTCGAGGGCCCCTCCAAGCGCGACCCGGCGGTGGTGAGCGGCCGCACCGCCCAGGGAAAGCTGGTCCACGTGCCCGCCGCGCCCGGTACCCTGCCGGCCGGCACCTGGGCGGACGTCCGCATCACCCGGGCCGCGCCTCACTTCCTCGCCGGGTGAGCTGGCTGGCGGTCACGGCCCGCCCCACCCATCGCACCCGCATCCCGGTGGTGGCAGGCTGAAGCATCTCATCTCGCTGGCGGTGCCCACCGGGAGCGTCGGTCGCCGGTCGGGGCACTGGCCGTTGACCCGGCATCTGGCCCTGGTGGGCTGCACCGCGTCCGGAAAGTCGGCGCTGGCGTTGGAGCTGGCCCGCCGGCTGGGCGATGTCGAGGTGATCGTGGTCGACTCCATGCAGGTCTACCGGGGCATGGACATCGGCACCGCCAAGCCGACCCGCGCCGAGCAGGCCGAGATCCGCCACCACCTGCTCGATCTGGCCGACCCCGATGAGGAGTGGAGCCTGACCCGCTGGGCCGCCGAGGCCCGGCGGGCGGTCGCCGGCATCGAAGCCCGGGGGCGCCGGGCCCTGCTGGTCGGGGGAACCGGCCTGTACTTTCAGGCCCTCGTTGACGGGCTGTGCCCGCCGGGCCGTTACCCGGCGGTGCGCGCCCGGCTCGAGCCGGATCCGGACACCACGGCCCTCCACCAGCGGCTGACGGCGCTCGACCCCGTGCGGCGGCCTCGCGGATGGAACCGTCCAACCGGCGCCGGGTCCTGCGGGCGCTGGAGGTGACCCTCGGGAGCGGCCGCCCTTTCTCCAGTTTCGGCCCCGGCCTGGCCGAGTTCCCGGCCACGACGTGGCGGATCGCCGGCCTGTGGCTGCCCCGGTCCGAGGTGGCGCTCCGGATCGAGGCTCGGCTGGCCGGCATGGCCCGGCGCCGGGCTGGTCGACGAGGTGGCCGGCCTCGCGGGCCAGGAACGGGGGGCTGTCCCGCACCGCCCGCCAGGCCCTCGGGCTACCGGGAGGTGCTCGCCCACCTGGAGGACGGCGTTCCCCTAGCCACCGCCATGGCGGACACCGACCGGCGGACGCGGGCGTTCGCCCGCCGCCAGCGGGTGTGGTGGCGACGAGATCCCCGGGTGACGGTGGTACGGGGCGGTCGATAACCCGTTCGCCGTCATGCCCCAGTTGCTGGGAGACTGGAAGCAACCATGACCCCTCTGTGGCCTGAGACCGAGCTGCCCGAGACCGAGTTGGCTGTCTCGAAGCTGCACGGCCTCGGCAATGACTTCCTCGTCGTGCTCCACCCGGGATCCGCCGAACCGTGGGTGCGGCTGCCCGCCAGCGGGATCGGGGCGCGGAGACCATCCCGGCCGGGGACCCGGCCTCCGGCGTCGAGCCTGGCCGGGCGACCGGGCGGCCAGCTTCGGCGGTGCCCGTCTGGCCCGTCGGCTCTGCGATCGCCATCTGGGGATCGGTGCAGACGGCCTGATCCTCGGCACCAGGCTCGAACCAGGAGCCGGCGAGGCCAGCCCCGCCCCACCCGGCAGCGGAGCCGGCGCCGTCCTCGGGCTTCCGGCTGTGGAACGCAGACGGCAGCGAAGCCGAGATGAGCGGCAACGGAATCCGCTGCCTGGCCCACGCCGCCCTCGACGCCGGCTGGGTGTCCGAGCGGCACCCCTTTCGGGGTCATGACCCCGGCCGGTCGGCGGGAGGTCACCATCCGCCGCACGCCGGAGCCGGGCTCGACCTGGGCGACGGTGGAGATGGGCGAGGCCAAGGTCCGGGGCGAGGTCGACCGCTGCAACGTCGGGCACGGGCAGCTGCTCGTCGACATCGGCAACCCGCATCTGGTGGTACTCGGACCGGACCCGGCCACGGTGGATGTGGCTAGCTCGGACCCGATGCTCGAGGCCACCGACCCGGCCGGCCTCAACGTCGAGTTCGTCGCCCTTGGCCCCGGTCCCGACGAGATCACCATGCGGGTGTGGGAGCGCGGCGTGGGCGAAACCCAGGCCTGCGGCACCGGCGCCTGCGCCGCCGCGGCCGCCCTGCACCACTGGGGCCGGGTCGGGCGGTCGGTCACCGTCCACCAGCCCGGCGGGCCGGCGGCCGTCGAGTTTGCGTGCCGACGGATCGGTGACGCTCGGCGGTCCCAGCGTGTCCACGTCGCCGCCTGCCGGGTGCCTCGATGAGCCTGATCGAGCGCAGCTTCCGGGAGAAGATCGTCCTCGTCGGGGTGACGCGTCCCGCCCGAGCGGGAGGAGGAGACGGAGCGCCACCTGGACGAGCTGGCCTTGCTGGTCGACACGGCGGGAGCCGACGAGGCCGCCCGGGTGCTGCAGCGGCGGGACCGGCCCGATCCGGCCACCTACGTCGGGCGGGGCAAAGCCGAAGAGCTGCGGGACCTTTCGATGGCGGTGGACGCCGACACGGTGGTCTTCGACGACGAGCTGACCCCGGCCCAGTCCCGGAACCTGGAAAAGATCCTGGGCCGCACCGCCATCGACCGCACCGCGGTGATCCTCGACATCTTCGCCCAGACCGCCTCCACCCAGGAAGGCAAGGCCCAGGTGGAGCTGGCCCAGCTGCGCTACCGGCTGCCCCGCCTGCGGGGCCGGGGCCTGGCGCTTGTCCCAGCAGGCCGGTGGCATCGGCACCCGGGGCCCCGGGGAAACCCAGCTGGAGGTCGATCGCCGCCGGCTGGTCCGGCGCATGACCCGGCTGGAAGGCGACCTGCGCCGGCTCACCGAGCAGCGGCGGCTGCAGCGCAAGTCCCGGCGTCGGAGCCGGCTGGCCACCGTCTCCCTGGTCGGCTACACCAACGCGGGCAAGTCCACGCTGCTCAACCAGCTGACCGACGCCGGCGTCCTGGTCGAGGATCGGCTGTTCGCGACCCTCGATCCCCGAACCCGGCGCCTGGCGCTGCCCGGCGGCGAGACGGTGCTGCTGTCGGACACGGTGGGATTCGTGCGCAAGCTGCCGCACCAGCTGGTCGAGGCGTTCCGGTCCACCCTGGAGGTCGTCACCGAATCGGATCTCCTGGTCCATGTCGTCGACAGCGTCAGCCCCGATCCCGAAGGCCAGATCGAGGCGGTGCGATCGGTGCTCGACGAGATCGGGGCCGGCTCGGTTCCGGAGCTGCTGGCCTTCAACAAGGGCGACGTCAGTACGGAGGCCGCCCGTCTGACCCAACGCCACCCCGGCTCCGTCGCCATCTCGGCGCTGACGCGGCGAGGGCATCCCGGAGCTGCTCACCGCCATTGGCGACCGGCTGCGAGCCGCCGCCCGGGTGCTCGAGCTGGTGGTGCCCTACGAGCGGGGCGACATCCTGGCTGCCGTGCACCGCGAAGGCGAGGTGCTGGTCGAGACGCACGACGACCGACGCGGCCCGGCTGCGGGTCCGCGTCGACGGCGCCGGAGCGTCGCGCTTCGAGGCGTTCGTGGCGGAGCCGGCATGACCGCCGGCTTCGTCGTCCCTGACTATCCCTACGATCGACTCGACGCGGCGGGCCAGGTCGGCGGCCCAGCTGCCCGGCGGCGTGGTCGACCTGTCGATCGGCACCCCGACCGACCCCCCGCCGGCGGCTGCCCTCCAGGCCCTGGCCCGGGCAGTGGCCGGACCGGACGACCCCGGCGGGGTGCGAGGCTACCCGCCCTCCATCGGCACCGATCGAGTTGCGGCACGCCATCCAGCAGTGGGAAAAGGACACCCTCGGCGCCGACGTCCCTCTCGACGCCATTGCGGTCTGCGTGGGCACGAAGGAGCTGGTGGCCGGGGTGCCGGCCTGGTGCCGGCTACGCGATCCCGGCCGCGACACCGTCCTTTACCCAACCGTGGCCTACCCGACCTACGCCATGGGGGCGCTGCTGGCCGGGCTGCGGGCGGTGCCGGTCCCGGTCGATGAGGCCTGGCGGCTCGACCTGGGCGCCGTCGATCCCGCCGACGCAGCCCGGGCCCTGCTGCTGTGGGTCAACACGCCCGGTAACCCGGCTGGTGGCCTCGACGATCTGGCCGAAGCGGCCCGCTGGGGGCGGGAGCGGGGGATCCTGGTGTTCAGCGACGAGTGCTACGTCGATTACACGTGGGACGGCCCGCCCCGCACCGTGCTCGGCCACGGCCACGGCCCGGACGGCCTGGGCGGGGTGGTGGCCGTCCACTCCCTGTCCAAGCGCTCCAACATGGCGGGCATGCGGGTGGGGTGGTACAGCGGCGACCGGGAGCTGGTGGCCTACCTGCGAGAGGTGCGGAAGCACGCCGGCTTCATGGTTCCCGGGCCCGGTCCAGCAGGCCGCCGCCGCCGCCCTGGCGGACGCGCCCACGTCGAAGCCCAGCGCCAGCGCTACTGGGAGCGGTTGGTCCGGGCCCGGGAGATCCTGGCCGGCATCGGGGTCGATTGCGGTGCCCTCCCGGCGGCGGCTTTTACCTGTGGGCGCCGGCGCCGGATGGGGACGGCTGGGCCTGGACCACGTGGCTGGCCGAGCACGGCGGCGTGCTGGTGTCGCCGGGATCCTTCTACGGGGAGTCCGAGGCGGCAGCCGCCCATGTTCGCCTGGCCATGGTCGCGCCTCTCGAGCGGCTCGACCTGGTGGCCCGCCGGCTCGGGCGTGTAGCGCCGGCCAGCCCCGCTCGGGCGAGACCGTTCGTATGAGCCGCTCAGGGCTCCCAGAACACCTCGACCTCGTGGCCGTCCAGATCGCGGCAGCGGAAGCTGACGTAATCCTCCCACTCCTCGAGCTCGCCGGGTCCGACACCACGCTTCGGTCATGGCCTGGTGCATCCGCCGGACCGCGGCGGGATCATCGAGGTTGAACCCGAAGTGATAACCCGGGGGCATGGTGGCGGCCGCCTCGGCGGGAAAGAGGGCGAGCAGGAATCGGTCGTCGTTGGTCAGGAACACGGCGCCGTCCTCGCAGAAGTTTCTCCCGGAAGCCGAACCACTGCTCGTAGAACCCCCGGGCCCGCCCCGGGTCAGCCACCCTCAGATTGAGGTGGTTGAGATCCACGGCCGAATTCTTCCACACGGGCGACCCCGCGCGTCCGGGCGCGGCGATGGGCCGGTTCGACAGGATGGCGGCTCGCCCCGACCGGGTCCGCCGCGCCGGCGTCGTCAGGCTTCGACCGTCGGGATTGGGGTAGCGTCGCTGACCATGGCTGATCTCGAATCACAGATCCGGGACTTATGGGAGCAACAGGATCGGCTTGGATCCCTCCGATAGCGCGGCCGTGGCGGTCGTCCACGCGGCCAGTCGACCTGCTCGACCGGGGAGAGGCCCGGGTGGCCGAGCTGGGATCCCGACGGGGCGCCCATCGTGCACGAGTGGTGCAAGCAGGCGGTGCTGCTGTTGTTCCGGGTCTCGGAGCTGTCGGTCACGGAGGCCGGACCGTTCGAGTACGTGGACCGTCTGCCGCTCAAGCGGGACTTCACCGCCGCGGGAGTCCGGGTGGTACCCGGAGCCTCGGCCCGCTGGGGGAGCTACCTCGAGCCGGGCGTCATCCTCATGCCGAGCTACGTCAACATCGGCGCCCGGGTCGGGGTCGGGGACCATGGTCGACACCTGGGCGACGGTCGGGAGTTGCGCCCAGATCGGCCGCAACACCCACCTGTCCGGCGGCGTCGGTATCGGCGGCGTCCTGGAGCCGCCCCAGGCCGTCCCGGTTTTCATCGGCGACGAGTGTTACATCGGCAGCCGGAGCATGGTTGTCGAGGGAGCCCGGGTCGGCGACGGGGCCGTGCTGGGCGCCGGCTGCATCCTGAGCGCCACCATTCCGGTCATCGACGCCGAGACCGGCGAGGAGCTGTCCAGGGGGGTCGTCCCGCCCTGGTGCGTGGCGGTCCCGGCCAGCCGGGCCCGGTCCTATCCGGGTGGGGAGTTCGGACTGGCGTGCGCCCTGGTGATCAAGCGCCTCGAGCCCGGCGAGCGCCACGACAAATCCCGCCTCAACGACATCCTGCGCCAGCACGGGGGCACCCTCTGAGCCCGGCGCCGGATCTGCTGCGGCCTACCGCCGAGCTGGTGGCGGTCCCGTCCGTGAGCCACCACGAGTCGGCCCTCGCCGATCGGGTGGAGTCGATGCTGCGGAGCCGGGTCGGCCCTGCGCGTCGATCGGCATCGGCGCCAACGTCGTCGCCCGGACCGAATCTCGGGCGGGGCACGAGAGTCGTGCTGGCCGGGCATCTCGACACCGTGCCCGCCAACGGCAACGAGACACCCCGGCTGGACGGCGACACCCTTTGGGGGCTGGGGAGCGCCGACATGAAAGGCGGCCTGGCGGTCATGCTCGAACTGGCCACCGGCTTGGTCGAGCCGGCCGTCGATGTCACCTACGTGTTCTACGCGGGCGAGGAGGTGGCTCGAGAGCACAACGGATTGCTGGCGATCGCCGCGGCCGCCCCGGAGCTCCTGCACGGCGACGTGGCCGTGCTCGGCGAGCCGACCGACGGCCGGGTCGAAGCGGGCTGCCAGGGCGTGCTGAAGCTCGAGGTCGAAGTCGGGGGAGCCCGGGCCCACGCCGCCCGACCCTGGATGGGCACCAACGCCATTCACCGGTTGGCGCCGGTTGTGGACCACGGTCAGCGGCTACCAGGCCCGCCAACCGGTGATCGACGGCTGCCGCTACCGGGAGGCCCTGCAGGTCGTCGCCGTCGCCGGAGGAGTGGCCAGCAACGTGGTACCGGACCGGGCCACGCTGGCCATCAATCACCGTTTCGCGCCGGACCGCGACGTCGCACGCCGCCGAGGAATGGTTGCGCGGCTGGCTGGCAGCCGCGTGCTGGACCCGGCCCTCGGGGACCGAGATCGAGGTGGTCGAAGCCCAGCCGGCGGCCGCTCCTTCGCTCGGGCATCCCGGTGTTGAAGGCTCCTGGTGGGCACCGGTGCGCCGCCCAAACCAAGCTGGGCTGGACGGACGTGGCGTTCTTCGCCGAGCGGGGCATACCCGCCGTCAACTTCGGTCCCGGCGACCCGGAGCTGGCCCACACCGCCGGCGAGCGGCTGGAACGAGCGGACATCGAGCCGGGCCTATCGCGATCCTGCACGAGCTGCTGTCGGCTCCGGCCTGACGGGTCGGCCACGGCCGCAGGCGCAGACCAGTCGGCGGCTGCGTCGCACCTCGCCGGCCCGCCGCTACAGCCGACGCAGGACGGTGACCACCTTGCCGTAGAGGTCCACCTCGTCGGGGCTGAAGATCATCGGTGCCATGGTGGAGTTGGCGGGCGTGAGCACCACCTTGGCCGCCCCGTCGGCTATAGGTCTTGACGGTCGCCTCCCCGCCGGGGATGCCGGCCACGACCACGTCGCCCTTCTCCGCCTCGTTCTGGTGGCGGACGACGACGTAGTCGCCGTCGAGAATCCCGGCCTCGATCATGGAATCGCCCCGCACCTTGAGCATGAACAGCTGCCCGTCGCCCGTGAAATCCTCGGGGAGGGGCAGCAGCTCCTCGATATTTTCCTCGGCCAGCACGTCGACGCCGGCGGCCACTTCACCGACCAGGGGCACGTGGCGGGCCGGTCGCCGATCGATGGCGATGCCTGAGTTGGTGTCGTAGCGGACTTCGATGGCCCGGGGTTTGGTCGGATCCCGTCGGAGATAGCCCTGGCGCTGGAGTGTCGTCAGGTGGGTGTGCACGGTCGACGAGGACGTGAGCCCCACCGCCTCGCCGATCTCCCGGACCGACGGCGGGTAGCCCCGCTCGCGCAGCTGAGCGGCGATGAAGTCGAGGATCTCCCTCCGCTTGCCGGTGAGCTCGGTATCGATCACGGTGACCTCCTACGGTGGATCTGGCGATCCCTCGCGTTATTTCATCGTAGCCGACACAGCGGGTCGGATTGCAAACACCTGTTCGTAGTGCCCGGGTTGACAACGAACAGGTGTTCGTGATGAGATGAGGGGGAACACCCGTTCGATCGCTTGGTATCCCGAGTCGGCGATGGCGTCCCCCGAGGCCTTCGCCCCTCTATAAAGAGTCTGATCTCGCAGTTAGGATCCGCCGTGGTAGCCGTGCTTGCAGAAAATTCAGCGCGTCGTCCTGACGGATCGCCGGCGGGCCATTCGGTGCCCACCCGCTGCGGCGACGGGGCCGGGTGCCCGCCGCGGATGGTAATCGTCAGCGACCGTTGTCTCAGGCCGCCCACGAGTACGAGGCCAGTCCCGTCGCCCGCGGCCTGGACCGGAAGCGGTACTCCGTTCCGACCTCGCCCGGCAGCTCTCCCGGCGAGCCGCCGCCCGGCCCAACTGGACCGCCAGGCGCCATTCGGCTCCGGCGCACGGTCGCCGTGGCGCTGCTCGCGATGGTCGTGATATTCGTGCACCTGGATCGCCTCTGCGCGCGGCCCTGGGACGCATCGGTGGTGGACCCCTCGCCACCACCGGTGCGCCCGGCGGCGTTCGGCCTGCGGCCACCCGGGTCTGGGTCGTCCGCCCGGGCGACACCCTCTGGTCGATCGCCGAGGCGGTCGACCCCCACGGGGATGTCCGCCCGCTCGTCGACCGTCTGGCGGCCGAAGCCAGGGGGACGGCCGATCTACCCGGGCGAGCACGTGCCCCTGCCCGGCCGATGACTGCCAATCAGGCTGCGCCGACGACTGCCAATCAGGCTGCGCCGACGACTGCCAATCAGGTCATCGAGTCGCGCCGACCCCGCCCGGCTCGACTATTGCCGTTCGGTTCCATGCCATCGCCGTCCGATTGGCCCACGACGGGGATACATTCGGGACGGTGCGATGCCCCCAGTGCTCGAGCATGGACGACAAGGTCGTTGACTCGCGCGCCGCGGAGGAGGGCAGCGCCATCCGGCGCCGGCGGGAGTGCCTGGTGTGCGGACGGCGTTTCACGACCTACGAACGCCTGGAGGAGGTGCCGTTCGTGGTCGCCAAGCGTTCCGGGCAGCGAGAGCCGTTCGATCGAGCAAAGATCGTGGCCGGTCTGGCAGCCGCGGCCAAGAACCGTCCGGTGAGCGTGACGGACATGGAAGGGCTGGCCGCGGACGTTGAAGAAGAATTGCGCCTGAGCGGTCACGAGGTGAGCACCCAGCAGATAGGCGTCGCAGTGCTGGATCGGTTGCGCCTCCTCGACGAGGTCGCCTACTTGCGCTTCGCCAGCGTCTACAAGGACTTCTCGGGAGCCGTCGACTTCGAACGTGAGGTGGTCCTGCTGACAAAGGCCACCGCACCGAAGCGGCACCGGGTCCCGCGGTCGTAAAGGATCGGGCGGCGGACGGGGTAGCGTTCGCATCGCGGCCAGCCGAGCGGCGCAGGGTCGTGGCGAGCAAGGAGGACGCCCATGCGAGTTGGTGTGCTCACCGGTGGCGGAGACTGCCCGGGGCTCAACGCAGTCATACGGGCCGTCGTACGGCGGGGCGAGGTTGGCTACGGCGACGAGTTCGTCGGCTTTCTCGACGGCTGGCGGGGGGTCATCGAGGATCGGACCATGGTCCTTGACGTCGAACGGTGCCGGGGCATCCTGCCAAGAGGCGGGACGATCCTGGGGACGTCGCGTACCAACCCGTACAAGATCGATGACGGCGCGGCCAAGGCCCTCGATACCTTGCGTAAGGAGCGAATCGACGCCCTGGTGGTGATCGGCGGCGAGGATACCCTCGGCGTCGCCCGGCGACTAGCCGACGAGGGGGTGGCGATCGTCGGCGTTCCGAAGACGATCGACAACGACCTGGCGGCCACCGAAGTCACGTTCGGCTTTCACACAGCCGTTCAGATCGCCACCGAGGCCATCGATCGTCTGCACACGACCGCCGAGTCCCACGATCGGGTGATCGTCTGTGAGGTCATGGGCCGGCACGCGGGCTGGATTGCGACCTATGCCGGGATTGCCGGAGGCGCCGCCGAAATCCTGGTTCCAGAGGAGCCATTTGACATCGACGAGGTTTGCCGCAACCTGAAGGCTCGTCACGCCAAGGGGCGTTTCGCCTCGATTGTGGTGGTGGCCGAGGGGGCGATGCCCGCCGAAGGCACCATGCAGGTGCTGTCCCGGGAGGTCGACCAGTTCGGCCACGTACGCCTTGGTGGCATCTGCAACCTGCTCGCCACCGAGATCGAGGCCCGCACCGGGTTCGAAACCCGGGTGACCATGCTCGGCCATGTGCAGCGAGGTGGCACCCCGACCGCGTACGACCGGGTCCTGGCCACACGATTCGGGATCGCCGCCATTGACGCCGTCCACGACCGGGCCTTCGGCCAGATGGTGGCGCTGCAGGCCGATCACATCGTGCGGGTGCCGCTGTCCGAAGCCCTGGCCACCCTGAAGACCGTCGATCGCGACCTGTTGCACCATGTGGCCGAGGTGTTCTACGGGTAGCGGATACTCGGCGCCGTCCTGTTTACTCCGACCAGAAGTTGGGCTCCGGCCCCGGAGGGATATCGGTCGCGCCAGCCTCGGCGAGCAGGGCACAAAAGGGTTCGAACAGCTCCGGCGTCGCGGCCACGATCAGCCGCCCGGGTAACGACTCGACGCGCCCGCCGGCTTCCTGGCAGATGAGGGCGCCAGCGGCCAGATCCCAGGGATTGAGGCCCCACTCGTAGTACACGTCGTAGCGGCCTCCCGCCGTCCAGCACAGATCGAGGGATGCGGCGCCGACCCGACGGATATCACGGACCCGGGGCAAAAGCCTCGCCGCCACCGCACCCTGCCACTCTCGGCGGGCCGGCAGGTAGCCAAAGCCGGTTCCGACCAGCGCGGTCGGGAGGGTGGACCGACCGGATGCGACCCGGCACCGGTCCCCATTGCGGCGGGCTCCCCATCCGGCGACGGCAGCCCAGGTCTCCTCCCGGGAGGGATCGACGACGATCCCGACCAGCGCGGCGCCGTCCGCTTCGGCCGCCACCGAGACCGCGAACTGCGGGATGCCGAAAAGGAAATTGGTGGTCCCGTCCAGGGGATCGACAACCCAACGAATCCCCGAAGACCCGGGTCGAGCCGTCCCTTCCTCACCGAGCAACCCGTCATCGGGGCGAAGCGCTGCCAGCAGCTGGGATACCGCCGCCTCGGCCTCCCGGTCCACCTCCGACACCATGTCGGTCGAAGACGTCTTGGTGCCCACCTCCTGGGGGGGGCCGGCGATGCCCTGGCGCAGGACCGCAGCCGCGGCTTCGGCGCAGGCCACGGCGACTCCGGCCAACTCGATGAGCAACGGATCTCGAGGCGCCTTCTCGAGGGGCTCACCAAAAACGTCGGCGACAGACGGGGCCGGCAGAGGGGTATCCGGGGAAGCCAACAGGATCCAGTTGTAGCGTACTTTGGCGCCGTGCTGGTCGACTTGCGCTCTGACACCGTGACCCGTCCGACGCCCGAGATGCGCCGGGCCATGGCCGAGGCGGAGGTTGGTGACGATCAATACGGCGAGGACCCGACAGTCAATCTCCTGCAGGAGACCTTTGCCACCCTGACCGGCACCGAAGCGGCCCTGTTCGTGCCGTCCGGCACCATGGCCAATCAGATCGCTCTGCGGGTGCTGGCCCGGCCGGGCGACGCCGTCGTCGCCGGCGCCCGCCAGCACCTGGTGCTGTACGAAGCCGGAGCCGGCCCGCGGAATGCCGGGGTCACGTGGCTCACCGTTCCCGACGAGGACGGTTCGTTCGGAGCCGCTGCGGTGGAGCGGCTGATAGAGGGCGGTGCTCACCACCAACCGCAGGTCGCGGCCGTCGCCGTGGAGGACACCCATATGGCCGCCGGCGGAACGGTCTGGGATCCGGACCGCCTGGCCGCCGTGGGCGAGGTCGCCCGCGGTCACGGTCTGCCGGTCCACCTCGACGGAGCCAGGTTGTGGCATGCCGCGGTGGCGAGCGGTCAGACGCTCCGGGAGCGAGCGGCACCGGCGACCACAGTCACTTGCTGCCTGTCAAAGGGGCTGGGCGCACCCATCGGATCGATTCTGGCTGGACCGGCGGACCTCATGGCCGCGGCCGTGGTCGAACGCAAGCGGCTGGGGGGAGCCATGCGGCAATCCGGGGTCATCGCCGCCGCCGGCCTGGTGGCGATGCGCCGAGGGTTCGAGCGGCTGAACGAGGATCACGAGCGGGCGCACCGTCTGGCTGGTGCCGTGGCCGAGCGCTGGCCGGCAGCTGGATTGGACCCGAAGGCGGTGGTCACCAACATCGTGGTGTTCGCCCACGACAATCCCGCCGCCCTTCTAGCCCATTTCGAGGCTGACGGAGTTCTGGCCGGCACCGTTGGACCCGGAGTGGTGCGCCTGGTCACCCATGCCGATGTCAACGACGAGGGCATCGAGGTGGCGTGCCGGTCGATCGCCACGGCTCCGTGAGAGCGAGCCGCGGACGACAGCTGCGTCCCGGCGGGAGCTACTCGCCGCCGGTGGGCCATCGTGGTGAGGGTTTGCTGAGGGGTACCGGTCGGGGCGGTCCGGGGCGGGCGCCATGGCGTGGCGGGCTCTCCCAGGATCGCCGGACCGTGGGTGGGATGGAGTGGGGCCGCGGGCGACGGCTCGAGGTGGACTGCGGGGCGGTCTGGGGGAGGTCGGGGAGGCGGCTCCGGGGCGGGCGCCACGGCGCGGCGGCCCCTCCAACTTGGATCGCCGGACCGTCGGTGGGATGAAGCGGGGGCTGCGGGTGGCGGCCCCGAGGTGGACTGCGGGGCGGCCGGAGGAGGGGGGCCGGTCCGGGCGGTCGGCGAAGCCCGGGGCGGTCCGGGCGGGGCGTCTTGGCGCGGCGGGCTCTCCCAACTTGGGCGCAGTTCGCGCTTCGGGCGTCGTTGGTGCGATTTTTCGATAACTGTCATGCCCAAGACGCGAAGTGCGCCCAGGTTCGGGGCGGTCGGCGAGGTAGTCGGGAGCGGTCCGGGCGGTCCGGGGGCGGGGCGCCTTGGCGCGGTGGGCTCTCCCGACCTGGGCGCAGTTCGCGCTTCGGGGCATCGCTGGTGCGGTTTTTCGATAGCTGTCATGCCCAAGACGCGAAGTGCGCCCAAGTTCGGGCCTGGATCGAGCCCGGTGCGACGCCGGCCCGGCCAGGCTCCCGGTTCTCCGGCTTCCCGGTGGCGCGCCCGTGGCTCTGCGCCGGATCAGCCCGCCGCCGGCGCAGATTAGGGTCAGGCCGTGGCCGACCTGGTGAGCGGGGTGCCCAACCGGGTCCTCGCCGTGTATGCCCATCCCGACGATCCTGATGTGTCGGCGGGCGGCACCCTGGCCCGATGGGCAGCCGCCGGCGCAGATATCCACGTATGTATTTGTGCCGACGGGGACAAAGGCTCGCTGGATCCGGCCACGGATCCCGTTCATTTGGTGGCGCGTCGCCGGCGTGAGGTGGAGGCCTCGGGCACGATCCTCGGTGTGACCGAGCACCACTGGCTTGGATTCCTGGACGGCGAACTCGAAGACAATCGAGAGCTACGGGGCCGGCTGGTGGCGCTGGTGCGGGCTGTTCGCCCCGACGCGGTCGTGGCGCCCGATCCCACTGCGGTGTACTTCGGTTCGCATTACGTCAATCACCGGGATCATCGGGTGGTCGGCTGGGCCGTACTCGATGCCGTTTCCCCGGCTGCTGCCAATCCCCACTACTTCCCGGAGGCCGGTCCCGCCCACCATGTCGCGCTCGTCTATCTGTCCGGAACGCTGGAGCCCGACGTACTGGTGGATATCTCCGACACCATCGACGTCAAGGCGGCCGCCATCGCCTGCCACTCCAGCCAGGTCGGCGACGGCGGTGAATGGCTCCGGGGCGCCGTCCGCCAGCGCGCCGAGGACGCGGGCCGCGGCGCGGCAGTCCGCTTTGCCGAGGCCTACCGGTTGGTCCGCCTCGACTGACGACCGAAGGGTGAGGATGACGGCTGCCGCGTCCTGGTGGCGTTCGCCCAGGGCCTGACCGTTGGTCCAGCGCGGCTGACCTCGGGCCGCAGGGGCAGGGGAGCCCCGGCCACCGTGGCAAAGGCGCCCCCGTCGCTGTCCCTGTCCTCTGGCAGACTGCGACCGTGCCGCCCGAACCGGCGACGAGGGTCATCCTCCACGTCGATATGGACGCGTTCTACGCCGCCGTGGAGGTGCTGGACGACCCCGAGCTGGCGGGCCAGCCGGTGATTGTCGGCGGAACCGGACCTCGCGGCGTGGTGGCCTCCTGCAGCTACGAAGCCCGGGCCTACGGGGTTCGGTCGGCCATGCCGTCGGCTCGGGCTCGCCAGCTGTGCCCGCAGGCGGTATTCGTGGCAGGCCGGTTCCACCGTTACGCGGAGATAAGCCGGAGCATTCATGCTGTGTTTCAGGACTACACCCCCCTGGTGGAGGGAATTTCGCTGGATGAGGCGTTCCTGGACGTGACCGGCTCGGAGCGGTTGTTCGGGCCGGCGCCACAGATCGCGGCCGCCATCCGGACGCGGATCGCACAGGAGCTGGGCCTGGCCTGTTCGGTCGGGGTCGCTCCCTCCAAGTTTCTGGCCAAGCTGGCCTCTGAAGCGGCTAAGCCGTCGGCCAGTGTGCAAGGCGCAGTTCCTGGCCCGGGCGAGGTCGTCATCCGGCCTGGCGAGGAGTTGCGCTTCCTGCATCCGCTGCCGATCGAGTCACTCTGGGGGGTCGGTCCCGCCACTGCAGCCCGCCTCCGCAGCCTGGGCGTGGCGACGGTCGGCGACCTCGCCCAACTGTCGCCCGACGTGCTCGAGGCCGCAATCGGCCGAGCCCACGGTCGGCACTTGGGCCAACTGGCCCGGGGGATCGACGACCGCCCCGTTGAGCCGGATCGGGCTACCAAGTCGGTGAGCCATGAGGAGACCTATCCCATCGACCGGTACGATCGGGTCGAGTTGCGCCAGGAAGTGGTGAAAATGGCGGACTCGGTGGCCAGCCGGTTACGGCGGTCCGGACTGGTTGGGCGCACGGTCACCTTGAAGGTTCGTTCTTCCGATTTTGTGACCCACACCAGATCGCGTAGCGGCTCTGAGAACCTCTCGGATGGGCCGACCATCGCGGCGCGGGCTCTTGCCCTGCTCGACGATGAAGACCTGAGCCCGGGCATTCGCCTGCTCGGAGTAGGGGTCTCGAATCTCACCGCGACCGGAGCGGAGCCAGCCCAGCAGCTGCAGATGCGACTGGACCTCGACGCTCCGGCTGTGCTCGGCGAGGGCTTCGCCGGCGAGTCATGGCACAGGGCTTCCCAAGCCGTCGATGCAGTACGGGGTCGCTTCGGCGATGGGGCCGTCGGACCCGCCACCCTGATCAGACCGGATGGAGGACCGGCGCACCAGGTAGGGGACAACCGGTGGGGGCCGCTCGCCGGCGCGGCAACCAGCGACGAGTCGGCGGATGACGAGGCGCGGGGACCCCGGGCGGGGGGTCAAACCGAGCCCGCCGGCGCACCCCCGTCTGGCGCCAAACCCGCGGCGGCCGGATTACCCCCGACCCGGCGCCGAGCCCGGAGCCGCCGCCGGTGCACCCCCAACCCGCGCCGAGCCCGGAGCCGCCGCCGGCGCACCCCCGTCTGGCGCCAAACCCGCGGCGGCCGGATTACCCCCGACCCGCGCCGAGGCGGGAGCCGCCGCCGGGGCACCCCCAACCCGCGCCGAGCCGGGAGCCGCTGCCGGCGGACCCCCAACCCGCGCCGAGCCCGGGGCGGCCGGGCTCACCCCCGCTGACCCCGACCGCCTCCATGCCGGCGCACCCTCGCCCTCCGGCGAACCCGGGGCTGCCGGCGCTGTCCCGGTAGAGAACGAAAAGGAGCGCAACAAGGCGAGCCGGGAGAAATAACCACACGCGTTGCTGTAGGTTGCGGAGGGCGCGAAGATGGCGTCGACGGAGGGCTCAAGGTGCCGCTGAACGAGAACGAAGAGCGCATACTGCACGAGATCGAGCAGCGCTTCCTCGCCAACGATCCCGAGTCGGCCAACCGGCTGGGCTCCACCACCCTCAACGAAGTACCTGGCCCGCAACTGCAAGTGGGCCGCCCTCGGATTCCTGGCCGGGCTGGTCGTGCTGCTGGTGGGCTTCGCCTCGAGCTGGGTGGTCGGCGTGTTCGGCTTTGCGATCATGCTCGTCAGCGCCATCGTGTTGACGCACAACCTGCGCCGCATGGGCCAGCACGGCTTCCGTCAGCTGAGCGAGTCGATGCGGGGCCGCAATCTCAATGAGGCCATCGACGACGCGGCCCGCCGGTTCCGCCGGCGTTTTCGCGGCGATGGCGACTCCTAGCCTGACGTCACCGGGTTTCGCCGGATAACTCGCAGCCGCTGCGCCACCTGCACCCGCGGGCCCCTATCCCATGGAATGCGTCCCGAGGCCTCGACAGCTGCGACAGCTACGACAGCTACGACAGGCCGCGGGCGCCGGCGGGCTTGATCGGCCACGGCCGGCGGGCGGTCGCCCGGTTTGGTTCCGGCTGGCGGGAACTCGCCCGGGATCGGGTATCCGAGCCCAGTCCCGGCCATGGGAGCAGCGCCCACACCAGCAGCTGGCGGGCCGAGGCGCTGCGAAACAGCCCCTGGTGGATCTCCCGAGCCACCGCGGCCGCCTCCTGGGCGCGGGTCTCGGGGACCGACGACGCAAAGGTCGCTTCGGTCGCCAGGTGCGCCAACCGGCGCACCCCGCCCGGCAACCAGGGTGAGGGTTCGCGCAGCCGCCGAACGAGCAGCTCGGCGGCCCGGTCGGCGAACTCCTCGTCCGTCTCGCCGGAGGTCGGCTTGGCGTCCCACCAGCTCGAGCAGCTCGGTGACGTCAGCCCAGTGGGACCGGACGATGGCTCCGGGATCGCGCCGCGCCCGCCACCGCCGGACCTGCCACCGGCTGCGGCGCAGGATGGCTACCACACAGGTCCAGGCCACCAGGAGTGCCACCAGAACCAGCAGCGTCGGCCAGCCGAGGCTGTGGTGGTGGCTGCCGCCGGAGCCCGCATTTTGATTTCCCAGCGTGGTGGTGGGGCCGGTGTTGCCCCCGCCGATCAGGCCGGACGGTAGCCCCAGGCCGCCCTTGGGGATAGGCGCTACGGGTGCGCTCGGCGTCGCGGCTCCGCTGCCCCCACCTGTGCTGGAAGGGGGGGCATAACCCTCGGATAGCGGGTCGACGTAACTCTTGGTGGGCTCGAACGGCAGCCAACCGTATTTGGGACCGAAGTACACCTCCGGCCAGGTGTGGGCATCGGCGTTGAGCACCTGGTAGTTGCCGTTGCCTTCGTCGGTGCCCGTGGCGAACCCGACCGCCAGCCGGGTCGGCAAGCCGATGGCCCGGGCCAGCACCGCGTAGGCACCGGCGAACTGCTGGCAGTAGCCGGTGCGGGTGTCGAACAGGAAGGTCGTCAGGGCGCTGATGCCGTAGCCATCGTCGGGCGGGTTCAGGCTGTAGGTGAAGGCCGGGTCCGAGGAAGTAAGTTCTGCAGCGCCAGCGCTTTGCCGTACTCGGTGGTCTGGCCGGCGGTGATGGTGCGAGCCAGGGCGTACACGTTCGGCGGGGATCGACTTCGGGCAGTTGCAGGTACCGGCGCAGCGAGCTGGTGACGGCGACGGGCGGGGCGCTGTTGAGCTGGGCCGGGCTGAGGTCGGAGAGGTACTGGTAGGACTCGACGGTGTAGTCGAGCCCGTCTGAGGTCGGATGGGAGGTGATCAGGCTGCCCGAGACCGGGTCGTAGCTGACGTGGCGCACGCCCGGAGACGGACACCGGGGTGAAGGCGTCGGGCAGCCACACCGATCCCAGCCCCTGCACCTGAAACTGCTCCTGGATGGTCCGGGTGTCAGGCGGCACCGCCTGGACCCGGGCAGCTGGTCACCGAAGCTGCGGTAGGAGTTGGTCGAGATCCAGTCCTGGCCGGTGAAGGTGTCGAGCGAGGTGAGCCGCCAGTAGGACGCGCACCGCGCTCTGCACCGTGAACACGGGGGTGTCGCTCTGCAGCAGCAAGCGAGTGTGCAGATCGACGATGGGGTTGGGGACCTGACGGGGGCCGGAGCCGACATCCCCGAACCCGCCTCGCCAGCCGAAGATGCCCGCGTCCCTCGGTGCCTCCGGCCAGCGGGGTGACCGCGATGGCCGCCACCAGCGCCGCCGCTCCCGCCACGAACCCGGCGCGGAGGGCCCAGCGGGCGGTACCGGCCCGCTGGTTGCCGAACCAGGCCTGGTCGGCCCGTCCGACCGTGGCCCGGTGGACGACCAGGAACGACCAGCAGGGCGGCCACCTCCAGGGTCACCGCCCACTCCCGCCCCGGGCCCGGCGCCGAGGGTGCAGCAGACCACGAAATAGGCGAACGCGGGAGTCACCCCGTACAGCGCCTGACCGCCATCGGAAGGCCGCCCAGTCGCCCAGGATGGCAACCAGCCCGACGCCCAGAACGGCCAGCAGCGTTGTAGCCGGTCGTGGTGGTCGACCGGGGTTACCGCGGCGGCGAAGTCGGCGTGGGCCTGCGTCCAGCGCCGTCCAGAGGTGCGCTGGCAGTGGCGCGGCCGGGAAAGCCGTAGGCGGTCGACGAGGCCAGGACGGTCCAGCCGGTCAGGAACCACAGCGCCACCACCGACAGGCCGAGGGCCGCCAGGCGGGGCATCCGCCACCGCCGGGCGGCCCAGCCGAGGGCGTGGAGCGCCGACGGCGGTGAGCAGGACCGGTCCCAGCCAGCCGTGGTCGGTGAAGACCCGGACCAGGCCGGACGCCGATACCACGGTCAGGGCGGTGAGCGCCAGAGTGGCGGACGGATAAGCCTCTCGCTCGCTGACGATGAACGGCTGCCGGGACGGCGGGGCAGGTCGAGGTGGTCCCTGCGGCAGGGGCCGCGAGTGACCGGGAGTGCGGCCTCGCGGTCGCCGACGCCGCCCCCGCGGTCAGCACGGGACGCCCTCCCACGCGGCCCGGAAGGAACCGCCCGCCGGCACCGCAACCACCCGGCTGTGGGCCATGGTCATGCGTCCAGCCCGAGGCGCCGGGTCCCTGACCGGCGCGTTCGAAGACGACGAGGGTGAAGCGATCTCTGCGGCTCGGCCCGGGCGACCGCCGATAGCTCGGCGTCGCTCGCCGACTCGGTGGTGATGAGCACGAGCGGGCCGGCGCGTGCCCCGATGGGCAGATCGTCGATCAAGGTCGTTCCCGGGCGGGTGCTCGGCGCGCGGCCAGCAGGTCCAGGATGGCGGCCCCGTGCGGCGCCGACGATCCGAACCCGCTGTCGATGCCGCTGGTGGTGATGGCGCGGACGTGGATGCGCCTGCGTATCCCGGCCATGACCACGCTGGCGGCCGCCGACAAGCGTCGCTTCCAGGGTGGCGGCATCGTGGACGGCCGACCGCAGGTCGATGGCGACGGTGAGCCGCCCCTGCAGGAGGTTCTCGGGTTGGCGGATCATCAGCTGGTCGGTCCGGGCCGTGGACGCCCAGTGCACCCGGCGCAGATCGTCGCCGTCCTGGTACTCGCGCAGCCCGTAGAACTCGTCGCCGACCCGGCCCACGACCGGCTGCGGGACCCGCATGTCCGGATCCGGCTCGGCGGGCAAGGCCCGCGATCCGATGGGATCCACCCGCGGGTGCACGGTGAGCGTGGAGGTCGGACACCCGATGGTGCCGACCCGGGCGAGGCCGAAGGGATCGGACAGCTCGAGCTGCAGCGGGCCGAGCGTCGAACACCCCCCGCCGGGATGTCGGCAAGGAGTAGGCCGCCCAGCGCACCTCGCCCGGGTCGAGCGGCGCGACCAGGAAGCGGGCCCACCGCCGGCCGCCGTCGAAGGGGTCCTGGGCGGCCAGGATCGGGTGACACCCGGGCTGCCGTGGTTGACGACCGCCAGCTCGACCCGGGCCGGCACTCCGGCCGGCACCCGGGCCGGACGGACGTGGCGGACCACCCGGACGTCCCAGCGCTGGCTGCTCGACCCACACCCGGGCCGCCACGACCAGGACCAGCGCGGCGGCCGCGACCGGGTACAGCTCCTCGATGCCGAACAGGAAGGCCGCCGACGACGAGCGACGAGCGCGACGGTCAGGAGCGCCCACCCTCGCTGGGTGAGGCCGACCCGGCCGGCGCTCATCAGCCGCCCGTTCGCCCGTGGGCACGGGCACGGTGCGCAGCACCTCGGCGACCACCTCGGCGATGTCGACGCCGGTGACGACGCCCTCGGGGGAAAGGACCAGACGGTGCTCCAGGACCGGTCCGGCCAGGTACTTGATGTCGTCCGGGACCACGTACTCGCGTCCGGTGGACGCCGCCAGGGCCCGGGCGGCCCGCTGCAGCGCCAGGGCGGCCCGCGGGGACATGCCCGAGCGACAGGCCGGGTGGTTGCGGGTGGCCGTGGCCAGGTCCACGATGTAGCCCTTGAGGGCCGTCGCCACGTGCACCTGGCTGGCGAGGGCCACCATGGTCGGGATGGCGTCGGGGCCGGCCACGGGCGGCAGGTCGTCCACGGCGGTCCGCGATCTCGGGCCGGTCGAGCATGGCCATCTCGGCGTGCCGATCCGGGTAGCCCATCCGGACCCGCAGCAGGAACCGGTCGAGCTGGCTCTCCGGCAGGGGATAGGTGCCCTCGTGCTCGACCGGGTTCTGGGTGGCGATCACCAGGAACGGGTCGGGCAGGCGGTGGGTCACGTTGTCCACGGTGACCTGGCCCTCCTGCATGGCCTCGAGCAGGGCCGACTGCGTCTTCGGCGACGCCCGGTTGATCTCGTCGCCGAGCACCACGTTGGCGAAGACCCCGCCGGGGCGGAAGGTGAACGACCCGGTGTCGCGGTCGTACACGCTGGCGCCGGTCACGTCGGAGGGCAGCAGGTCGGGCGTGAACTGGATGCGCCGCCACTGCAGGTCGAAGGACCGGGCCAGCGCCTTGGCCAGGCTGGTCTTGCCGACGCCCGGGCACGTCCTCGAGGAGCAGATGCCCTCGGCGGCCAGGCACACCAGGGCCAGCCGGGTCGGGTCCTCCTTGCCCTGCAGGACCTGGGCCACGTTGTCGATGACCGCCTCGAAGGTCTCGGCAAAGGCGCCGACGGTCTGCATCGCCCACCGCCGGTTGTCTCGCCATCAGGCCTCCAGAAACGGTCTGGCGGCTAGCGTACCTTGCTCGAAATGATTTCATCAGTCCCGGCGCCGGCGCGGCGGCCGCGGTCGCGAAGTCGGTCCTGGCGGTCGACATCGGCGGGACCAAGCTGGCGGTGGGCCTCGTCGACCGGACCGGCCAGCTGGGCTGGGCGGCCCAGGCGCCCACGCCGGTCGGGCGCGGCCGAGACCATCTGGTCGGCCCTCGAGGCTCTGCTCCGGACGCGTGCCGCGCCGTCCGGCCCGGTGGCATGCGGGATCGGATGCGGCGGGCCCATGTCGTCGGGCGGCGAGCTGGTCTCGCCGCTCAACATTCCCGGGCTGGCGGGACTTTCCCCTCCGGGCCCGGGTGGCCGAGCTGACCGGCCTGCCCACCTGGATCGACAACGACGCCAAGGCCCTGGCCCTCGCCGACGGGTGGGTGGGCGAGGCGGTCGGGCGTGCGCGAACTACCTCTCGATGGTGGTCTCGACCGGGATCGGCGGCGGCATCGTCCTCGACGGCCGGCTGCTCGACGGGCACGACGGCAACGCCGGACATATCGGCCACGTGGTCGTCGAGCCCGACGGCCGGCGGTGCGAGTGCGGCGGTCAGGGTTGCCTGGAGGCCGAGGCGTCCGGGCACGGCCATCGCGGCCATCACCGGCCGACCCCCGGCGGAGGCCGGCCCGGAGGTGGTGGCCCGGACCGGCACGCTGGTCGGCCGGGCGGTGGCCAGCGTGGCCAACCTGCTCGACCTCCAGCTGGCGTCGGTCAGCGGCTCGGTGGCGCTGGGCTTCGGGGAGCCGTTCTTCGCCGCGGCCCGGCACGGAGCTGGCGGCCCGGGCCCGCCTGCAGTTCTCCGGGCCGCTGCCGCATCGTCGCCGGCCGGCTGGGGCCGGCCGGTCCGCTGATCGGCGCCGCCGCGGTGGGCTGGCGGGGCTACGACGGCCGCCGGCCGCAACGGTGAACGAGTCCGGCCGTCCTCAGTCGACTGATCGGTTGGGGCCGTCCCTGCGAGCCGCTGGCGCTGTGCTGGCCCGGCCCCGGCTGTGGTCGAGCGCGGCCCGACTGGCGCCGCCGGGATGGTGGCGGCGCTGGCCGCCCAGTCCGTTGCCTCCGGCCGACTACGTCCGCTTCCGGACCCAGACCATGTACGGCGACGACGGACAGACTCGATGCCGCACGACCTGGTCGCCTACCTCGAATGGTGTCGCCGGATGGGGGCACGGGCGCGGTAACGTCTGGCCGTGCGCTGCGCACCACCAGGGGAAGAGGGCGGGGACCCCGCCGCAGCCCACCGGCGGCCACCGGGCCGGTAGGAGAGACCCGGGCGGCGATGACGCAGGCACTCGTGCTCAACGCCACCTACGAACCGCTTTGCGTGGTCCCGAGCCGCCGGGCGCTGATGCTGATCCTCGACGAGAAGGCCGAGTTGCTGCACGCCACCGAGCGGATGTTCCGGGCCGAGCGGGTGGCGGTGGCGGAGCCGTCGGTCGTGCGCCTCTGCTACTACGTCAAGGTTCCCTACCAGGCCCGGGTGGCCCTCAACCGCCGGGCCGTCTTCGCCCGTGACGGTCATCGCTGCCAGTACTGCGGGGCGTCGGCGGAGAACATCGACCACGTGATCCCGCGCAGCAAGGGCGGACTGCACGCTGGGACAACGTGGTGGCCTCGTGCCGGCCGTGCAACACCCGCAAGCGGGACCGGCTGCTCGAGGACAGCGGCATGCGGCTCCGGCGCCGGCCGACGGCCCCGCGGGAGCGGACCTGGATCCTGGTCGCCACCGGCGCCATCCGCTCCGACTGGGAGCCGTACCTGGGGTCGAGAGCCGCCAGCTTGTCCGCTTGAGCGCTGACCGGCGGGCCGCTGGCACATCGAACGCCGACGTGGTCCGGCCGGCCAGCTCCACGATGGCTCGGCTGGCCCTGAGGCCGAACGAGCGGCGCGGTCCGGCTGGCCCGGATCCTGGAGGTCGATCGGCCGGCCCTGGTCCTCGGCAGCGGCCAGCCGGAGTCCGATGTCGATGCCGGCGCGGCCGGCGGCCGCCGGCGTCGACGGTGGTCCGCCGCGCGCAGCGGTGGAGGCGCCGTGCTCGTCGATCCCGGCAGCGGTGGTCTGGATCGACCTGATCATCCCGGCCGGCGACCCGCTCTGGGACGCCGACGTGCGGCGAGCCGCCTGGTGGGTCGGCGAGGCCTGGGCCGCGGCACTGGACGCGGTCGGGGCCGGCCCGGCCCGGGTATGGCGGGGAGGCATGCGGACCGAGCGCCTGGTCGGCCCGGGTGTGCTTTGCCGGGCTGGGGCCCGGGCGAGGTCTGCGTCGAGGCCGCGAAGGTGGTCGGCATCTCCCAGCGTCGCACCCGTCACGGCGTCCTCTTTCAGACCGCGGCGCTGCTGCGCTGGGATCCGGCGCCCTGCTGGCCCTGCTTCCGACTCGACGAGCCGACCCGGGCCGCGGCGCCCTGGCCGACATCGCGGACCGGGCGGGCGGGATCGGTCGCGAACGGGCCGTCGGCCCTGACGGCGCCGTGCTGGACGGCCCTGCCGGCTCCCGAGCCCGGCCGATCGCCCGGCAGCCTGACCGATCGCCGGTCGGGCGCGGCCGGACGAGGCTGACGGCCGCTCCGGCCCGGGCTTCGACGGCTGCGACCTGGTCGCCGGACTCGGGGCCGGCGGCCCGGCGCCCGTCCTCGGCGCGAACGCGGAGTGGTCGAGGTGGTTGACTGTGGAGGGAAGGAGTCATATAGTGGCGGGAAGTGGTTCGAAGGGGAGGGGCCCTGACGCCACTGAGGACGGAGCGGAGTGAAGAGTGGCGATGCGGTTCGTCGGGAGGCACGAGCACTCCCTGGACGTGAAGGGGAGGATCATCCTTCCGGCGCGCTATCGAGCCAGCTTCGACACCCTCGCCTACCTCTCCAAGCACACCGAACGCTGCCTGGCCCTGTGGACACCCGAGGCCTTCGAACGCAAGCTCGACGAGATGGAGGCCATCTTCGACCGCAGCACCCAGGACCGGGCCATGGTCCGGGCCTGGGCGTCGGGATCGACCGACGTGGAGCTGGACCGGCAGGGCCGGGTGGCCATCCCGGGCTACCTGCGCGAGTACGCCCGCCTCGAATCCGCGGTGCTGATCCACGGGGCCATCACCCACATCGAGCTGTGGGATCCCGAGGAGTGGGCCGTGCGGGGGGTGCCCGGCGACGCCGAGCTGGCCGATCCGCCGGCCCGGTCCGATCGGCCCGGGCCGGGCTCCGAGCCCGCTCCCGGACCACCGCCGTCCGACCCTCGGCCGGAGCGTGACCGCTGACTCGCGATACCCGTCTCGGCTATCTGCCCGGCTCCGGCCGGCTCATGCGCAGCCCTTCGACTGGCAGGGTGGAAGTCCCCTTCTCCGCCCGCTTCCACTCGGCACGATCGGGGAGAAATCCCGACGGCACGCTGGTCGAGGGGCTGCGGATCGGCTGGCCGCCGGCACGCCCCGAGCCATGACCGGGACCGACCTCGGGTCCGGCTCGTTCGACCATCGCCCGGTCATGGTCGACGAGGTGGTCGCCCTGCTGGCTCCCAGCCCGCCCGGGGTGCTGCTCGACGCCACCCTCGGCGGGGCGGGCCACGCCCGGGCCCTCCTCGACGCCGCCCCCCACCTGACGCTGGTGGGCCTGGACCAGGACCCGGCCGCGGTGGCCGCGGCCACGGCGGCGCTGGCACCCTACGGCGGCCCGGGCCCGGGTCGTGCAGGTCCCGCTTCGACCAGATCCCCGCCGTGCTCGAGACCTCGGGATCGGCCGGCGTGTCCGCGGTCCTGTTCGACCTGGGCGTCAGCTCACCCCAGCTCGACCGGGCCGAACGAGGGTTCAGCTACCGGCACGACGGCCCGCTCGACATGCGGATGGATCCGGGCCAGGGCACCATCGGCCCGCGACGTGGTCAACGGCTGGACCGAAGCCGACCTGGCCCGGCTGTTCCGCGACCATGGCGAGACCCGCTTCGCGTCGCGGATCGCCCGGGCGGTGGTCGCCGCCCGCCCCATCGAGACGACCGGCGCCCTGGCCGAGGTGGTGCGCCAGGCCATCCCGGCCGCGGCCCGCCGGACGGGCGGCCATCCGGCCCGCCGGGTCTTCCAGGCGGTGCGGGTCGCGGTCAACGAGGAGCTGGAGATCCTGCCCGGACGCCATCGACGCCGCCCTGGCAGCCCTGGTCCCCGGCGGCCGGTGCGCGGTCATCTCCTACCACTCGGGCGAGGATCGCATCGTCAAGGAGCGGTTTCGCCTGGCCGCCACGGGCGGGTGCCAGTGCCCCCCGGGCTGCCCTGCGTCTGCGGGGCGGTACCGACCGGTCCGCCTGGTCACCCGGGGGGCGCCGGCGCCCGAGCCCCAGGAGGTGGCGGCCAACCGGCGGGCCGAAAGCGCCCGCCTCCGCGTGGCCGAGCGTCTCGCCCGCCCCGTCCGGCGGGCCTGCCGGCCACCGGGCTCGACCTGGACTGCCTCGTCATGAACCCACCTCCGTCCCTCGAGCGCTCCCCGTCCTGCTGCCTGCCGGCCCGTCCGACCGGCCGGCATCCAGACCGGCCAGCCCATCGGCCGGCGCCAGTCCCGACCGGCCAGCCGATCCGGGCTCGGCCAGCCCTGCCAGCCCGTGCGGCCCGGTCCGGCCATCTCGGCCCGACCCGCCCATCCCGCCCACTTGAGCGGCGGCACCGGGCTCGCCTGGCCAGGGCCGGCTGTCGCGGCCCGCGAGCCGCACCGCCGCCCGGGCCAGCCGGGACCGGGCCCGGCCATTCCCGCGGGGGCCCGGCCCTCACGGAGCCGGGCCGCGGCCGCGGCCCGAGCCATGGGCGTGGCCGCCGTCCAGCGCTCCGGTGGCCCGGGTCACTGCCATCCGGAGCTCGAGGGTGCCGAGGAATCTCGCCACCTCCGGGTCGTCCCGGTCCGGCAGGACCGCCGGCCCAGCGCCGGCGCCGGCGCCGGGTCCTGGCCCTGGCGGCAGCCGGTCTGGCTGCTCGTGGTGGCCTTCGGGCTGGTCTATCTCCACGTCGTCCTGGCCCAGCGCCAGTTCGCCCTGGACCGCCTCACGTCGAAGGTCCAGGCCGAGCAGACGACCTACCAGAACCTCCGCCTGCAGGTGGCCCAGCTGGGATCCCCGCAGCAGATCATCTCCACCGCGGAGGGACAGCTCGGGATGCGCCAGCCCGCCTCGGTCACCTACCTGACCCCGACCGGTCACGATCGCGGGTCGTCGGCCAGCCCGGCTCGCGGCACCAGCGGCCGCATCGGGAGTCCTCCGGGCCGGCCCCCGCCGGCGACGCCGACTGGCCGCAGATCAAAGCCCAGCTGGCGGGAAGCCCATGACCCGACGGCCCCCGCACGGGGCCGTCCTCCCGCCGGCGCCGGCTCCCCCCGACCGACGCGGGTCACGACGCGGCTCGACCGGGACGCGCGGCGCCGGGCGCCGCCGGCCACGACTGGCGCACCCCGCCGCGGTCTCGGGCCGTCCGGCGGTTCCGGTCTTTTGTCCTGCTTGCTGCTCGATCACCGCCGCCTTCACGGCCATCGGGCTCAAGCTGGTGGTCATCCAGGGCGTGCGACTCGGACCAGTATCTGGCCGCCGGCGGATCGGAGTGGGAACAAGCCATCACCCTGCCCGCCGAGCGGGGCAGCATCCTCGACCGCAATGGCGACGAACTGGCCATGTCCATCCCGCAGACGACGATCTACGCCGATCCGCACCAGGTGAGCGATCCCGCCGCGGAAGCGGCGGCCCTGGCTCCCGTCCTGGCCATGCCGCTCGACCACGCTGCAGCGACTGCTGACCGAGAACAGCGGATTCGTCTACCTGGCCCGCACCGTCGACGACGCCACGGCCGCCAAGGTGGCCAAGCTCGACCTGGCCGGCATCTACAGCCTGAAGGAGCCGAAGCGGTTCTACCCGGCCGGGCAGCTGGCCCAGCCCCTGCTCGGCACGGTCGGCACCGACGGGAGGCGGGCTGGGCGGCCTCGAGTACCAGTACAACGCCGCGCTGGCGGGCCGGGCGGGCGAGTCCGTGACCCAGATCGACCCGTACGGCCACGAGATCCCGGGCGGTCGCCAGGAGTACCGGGCGCCCGTCGCCGGCCAGGACCTGGTCCTCAGCATCGACGAGCCCCTGCAGTACGACGCCGAGCAGGCCCTGGCCCAGGCCATCGTGGCCGCCAAGGCCAAGGACGGGCATCGCCCTGCTCATGAACTCCAAGACGGGCGAGATCCTGGCCGACGCCGAGCTCACCATGCCGGCTCCCGGCAACACCGAGCCCCCGGCGGTGCCGGTCAGCCTCAGCTCGACCGCGACCTCCTCGGGAGCGGCCCCGTCGGTCGCGCCGGTCGAGGCGCCGTCCGCGACGTCGTTCACCGACGTGTACGAGCCCGGCTCGGTCAACAAGCTGATCACCATCTCGGCCGCCCTCAACACCGGCGTCATCGTGCCGTCGGACATGTTCACCATCCCGGACAGCTACCAGGTGGCCGGCACCACCTTCCACGACGCCGAGGACCACGCCACCGAGCACTGGACGCGTCACCGACATCCTGGCCAACTCGTCCAACATCGGAACCATCCAGATCGCCCAGCGCCTGGGCAAGACCAACCTGCTCAACTACATCCACGCCTTCGGGCTGGGCTCCGCCACCGACATCGACTTCCCGGGCGAGTCCGCACGGCTTGCTGCCGACCTACTGGTCGGGCACGTCGATCGCCGACGTGCCCATCGGCCAGGGCATCGCCGTCACCGCCATCCAGATGCTCGCCGCCTACAACGCCATCGCCAACGGCGGCGTCTACGTGCCCCCGAAGCTGGTCGACGCCACCATCGACGCCAAGGGCCACGAGCACGTCGCTGCCGTCGGCGAGCCCCCACCGGGTGGTGTCCACCACGGTGGCCAAAGAGATGACCACCATGCTCGACGAGGTGGTCCGGGTCGGGACCGGCACGGCCGCCAACCTGGATCCCTACACCGTGGCCGGCAAGACGGGAACGGCGCTGGTGCCCTCACCGCAGGGGGGCTACGAGGCCGGGCACTACGTGGCCAGCTTCGCCGGGTTTCGTGCCGGCCGAAGACCCGCAGATCACCGGCATGGTCGTGATCGACGACACGCCCGACTACGGCGCCGCCGCCTCGGCTCCTACCTTCGCGACCATCGCACGCGACGCCCTGCACGCCTTCAACATCCCGCCCCTGCCGAAGCAGCCCCCCGCCCCGGGGTGCCGCTGGCGACCAGCGCAGTCGGCCACCGGGGCCGGCGAGGTCGCCGGGACCCCGCTTCCCGGGCTGGCCACCCCGCCCGCCGTGCCCAAGGCCGGGGCCACCGGCCAGCCGGGCCGGCGCCAGGTCACGGTTCGGCCCCGGCTCCATCGGCGCCCGTCGCCACGACCACGCCACCGACCACGATCGCGCCGCCAACGACGTCCGCCGCGGCCCGGTCCCGATCCAGCCCCGGGACCGGCTGAGGCCGGCGTGCGTCTCGCGGGGTTGGTAGCGGAGGCGAGCCTGCCGGAACTGGGCCTTGCTCGAGACGCGTGACCGGCGATCCGGCGACCGAGGTGCTGGCGCTGACGATGGACTCCCGCCGGGTGGTGCCGGGTAGCCTGTTCGCCTGCGTGCCCGGGCACAACCGCGACGGCCACGACTTCGCGCGCGGCCGCGGTCGCGGCCGGGGCGGTGGCCGTCCTGATGCGAGCGCCCGCTCGACCTGGACGTGCCCCAGATCGTGGTGACCTCGGTCGCGCCGGGCCCTGGGGCCGCTTGCGGACGCCTTCTTCGGGCATCCCTCCCGGGACCTGACCGTGGCCGGTGTCACCGGCACCAACGGCAAGACCACGACCTGCGCCCTGTCTGCAGGGGGCGTTCGAGGCGGCTGGTTGGACGGACCGCCACCATCGGTACCCTCACCCAGCCGCGGACCACGCCCGAGGCGCCCGACCTGCACGGCCTGCTGGCCGAATGGCGACGATGCCGGTGGCAATGCCGTCGCCATGGAAGTCTCCTCCCACGCCCTCGTCCAGCACCGGGTCGACGCCGTCCGCTTCGCGGCCGCCGTGTTCACCAACCTCACCCCCGAGCACCTCGACTACCACCACACCATGGACGACTACTTCGAGGCCAAGGCCAGCCTCTTCGCTCCCGAGCCGGGTCGGTACTGGCCGTCGTCAACCGGGCCGACCCTTGGGGCCGCCGGCTGCTCGAGCGACTGGCCGGCGACCGGCGTGGCGGCCGAGACCTTCGCGCCGGAGGACGCCACTGACGTCGAGCTGTCCCCGGGCCAGAGCCCGCTTCACCTGGGCCGGCCAGCGCATCGCGATCCATCTCGGCGGTCGCTTCAACGTCGCCAACGCCGTGGCCGCGGCCACCTGCGCCCGGGCCCTCGGCGTCGACCCTGCCGGCCGTCGCCGAGGGGCTGGCCACGGTGCCGGGCGTGCGGGGCCGGTTCGAACCGGTCGACGCCGGCCAGCCCTTCACCGTTCTGGTCGACTACGCCCACACGCCCGACGGGCTGACCCAGGCGCTGCAGGGGGCTCGCGAGTTCACCCGGTGGCCGGGTCCTGGTCGTGTTCGGGGCCGGAGGTGACCGGGACCACGACAAGCGTCCGCTCATGGGTGCGGCCGCGGCCCGCCTCGCCGACGTGGCGGTGGTGACCTCCGACAACCCTCGCTCCGAGGACCCCGACGCCATCATCGAGGACGGTCGTGGCAGGCGTCGCCGGACCGGTCGAACGCTCGTCGTGGAGCCGGACCGGGCCGCGGCCATCGCCGGCGCCCTGGTCCAGGCCGGACCCGGCGACGTGGTCCTGATCGCCGGCAAGGGCCACGAGCCGGGCCAGGAGATCGCCGGGCAGGATCCTGCCCTTCGACGACGCGGAGGTGACCCGAGCGGCGTTGCTGACTGCGAATCCGGGGGATCCAGATGCGCGGAGCGGCCATGACCGACCTCTTCCTGGCGGGCGGCATCGCCCTCCTGGTCGCCATGGTCGCCACCCCGCTGCTGATCAGCTGGCTGCGGGTTCGCGGGATCGGCCAGCAGATCCGCGAGGACGGACCGGTCCGCCACCTGACCAAGGCCGGGACCCCGACCATGGGCGGCGTCGCCATCATCGGCGCCGCCGTCATCGGCTATCTGGTCGAGCACGTCGAAGGGCACCTTCACCACCCGAGGGCTGGTCGCCATGCTGGCGGTCTGCGCGGCTGCCGGGCCTCGGCTTGGTCGACGACTGGATCAAGGTGCACCGCCAACGCAGCCTCGGCCTCAACAAACGGGCCAAGCTGGCCGGACAGCTCATCATCGCCATCACCTTCGCGGTGCTGTGCGTGACCTGGCTCAAGGTCGACACCCACCTGTCCTTTACCCGGTACAACTCGACTCGGCATCGAGCTGGGCAAGGTCGGTTGGGTCATCTTGGCCGTGCTGGTCATCGTCGGGTTCAGCAATGCCGTCAACCTGACCGACGGGCTGGACGGCCTGGCCGCCGGGTCGGCGATCTTCGCGTTCGCGGCGTTCACCGTGATCGGCTTCTACCAGCTCCGCCACCTCGCCATCTACCGCAACCCGGCGGCCCTGGACGAGGCGGCCATCGCCGCGGCCATGATCGGCGCCTGCGCCGGCTTCCTGTGGTTCAACGCCGCCCCGGCCCGCATCTTCATGGGCGACACCGGATCGCTCGGTATCGGCACGGCCATCGCCACGCTGGCCCTGCTGGAGAACGTCGACCTGCTGCTGCTGATCATCGGCGGGCTGTTCGTCATCGAGGCGCTGTCGGTGATCATCCAGGTCGCCAGCTACCAGCTATTCCGGCGCCGGGTCTTCCGCATGGCGCCCATCCACCACCACTTCGAGCTGCTCGGCTGGCCCGAGACGACCGTGATCATCCGGTTCTGGATCCTGGCCGGATTGTGCACGGCCGTGGCCCTGGGCGCCTTCTACGCCGATTTCCTGTCCAAAGGTGGCAACGGGTGACCGGCCGCCGGGTTGCCGTCGTCGGCTTCGGCGACAACCGGCCGGGCGGTCGCCCGGGCGCTGCTGGCCGCCGGCGACGACGTCGTGGTGTTCGACGACCGCCCGGCCCCGCGATCCCGACGGCCGCCTGGACGCAGCCGTGGTGGTCGAGCCGGTGCCGACCGGAGCCCGACCCTCGCCGACCGGCTGGCGGGCTGCGACCTGGTGGTGCCCAGCCCGGGCGTCCGGTCCGCCACCCGCTGCTGATCGCCGCCGCCGCGGCCGGGGTGCCGGTACAGGCCGAGATCGAGCTGGCGGCCCGCGCTCGCCGACCGCCCCGGCGGGCCCCGCCTGGTCGCCATCACCGGCACCAACGGGAAGACCACCGTCACCACCCTCGTCACCGCCATGCTGCAGGCATCCGGTCTGCGGGCGGTGGCGGCCGGCAACATCGGCGTTCCGATGATCGAAGCCGTCACCTGCGGGTCGCGACGTGGTGGTGGCGGAGGTGTCGTCCTTCCAGCTGCACTTCACCGAGACTTTCCGTCCCACCGGTCAGCTGCTGGCTCAACCTGGCCCCGGACCATCTCGACTGGCATCCGAGCCTCGACCACTACCGGGCCGCCAAGGCCCGGGTCTGGGCCAACCAGGGGGCGGGGGACACCGCGGTGTTCAACGCCGACGACCCGGCCGTCCGGGCCGCGGCCGGCTGTATTCCTGGGGAGGTCGACCGGGTGACGTTCTCCCTCGCCACGCAGGCGGAGTATCACCTCGATCGACGACCGGCTGGTCGGTCCTGGCGACGCCACCGTGATCCCCGTCTCCGCGTTGCCCCGGGCCCTGCCCCACGACCTGGCCAACGCCCTGGCCGCCGCGGCGGTGGCCTCTGCCGCCGGCGCCACCCGGGCCGGATGGCGAAACGGGCTGACCTCCACCCCGCCGCTTCCGCACCGGGTCACCCTGGTCGCATGCGCGTGACGGCGTGAGTTGGTACGACGATTCCAAGGCCACCACCCCGGCGTCGGTGCTGGCCGCCGTCGCCGGCTTCTCGTCGGTCGTGCTGATCGCGGGCGGCCGCAACAAGGGACTCGACCTCGCCGCCCTGCGTGAGGCCGTGCCGCCTGTGCGCGCCGTCGTCGCCATCGGCGAGGCGGCCGGCGAGGTGGAAGACGCCTTCTAGGGCCTGGCCCCGTGTGCCGGCGCCACCAGCATGGAAGCGGCGGTGGACGCGGCCGTGCGGCTGGCCCATCCGGGTGACGCGGTACTGCTGTCGCCGGGATGCGCCAGCTTCGACTGGTACCCGTCCTATGCCGCCCGCGGCGACCACTTCGCCTCCATCGTGACCCGCAGACTCGGCGGAGGAGAGTGCCCGTGCTGACCCGCGAACTCGCCCGCTCCTTTCTCCGCTCGCTACGTCCGACAGCCGCGGCCCGTCGCGACCCGACCCCGGTCCCAGCTCCGGCCGCGGCGGGACCTACTGGGTGCTCGTCATCCTGGTGGCCATCCTGTGCCTGATCGGCGTGGTCATGGTCCTGTCGGCCTCGTCGATCGTCAGCCTGCAGCAGTTCGGTTCTCCCTGGTATTTCTTCGAACGGCAGCTGATGTGGCTGGCGATCGGCACCGTCGGCTTCGTCGTCGCCCGCTCGGGTCGACCCGGCCCGATGGCGGCGGCTGGCGCCGGTCGCCATGTACCTCACGCGTCGGCCTCCTGTTCGCCGTGCTGGTCCCGGGATCGGTGTGCGAGCCTCGGGGGCCTCCAGGTGGCTGGGCACGTCGGGCATCCAGCTCCAACCCGCCGAGCTGGCCAAGCTGGCGCTGATCGTCTTCGCGGCCGACATCCTCGATCGCCGGGCGAGCAAGCGGGACTGGCGCTATCAGATGGTCCCGGTCATCGCCGTGCTCGGCCTGCTGCTGGTGCTGGTCATGGCCCAACCCGACATGGGCACCGCCATCGTGCTGGCCTGCATCGGGGTGGCCATGATGATCACGGCGGGGATTCCGTTCAAGCCGCTCGGGCGCCCTGCTGGCCGGCGGGGCGAGTGGCGGCGGCTTTCCTCGCCGTCGCGGCCCCGTACCGCTGGCGGCGGCTGACGTCGTTTCTCCATCCGTTCAAAGACGCCAGCAATACCGGCTACCAGTCCGTGCAGGCGCTGCTCGCCCTGAGCCACGGGCACGTGCTCGGCGAGGGGCTCGGGGCGAGCATCGCCAGTTACGGCTATCTGCCGAACGCCCAGACGGACTTCATCTTCGCCGTCATCGGTGAGGAGACCGGGCTTCGTCGGCGGGCTGGTCTTCACCGGCCTGTTTCTGGCCCTGGCGCTGGTCGGTACCCGGATCACCTGCCGGGCGCCGTCGCCGGTATGCGGCCCTGGTCGCGGCCGGCGTCACCGCCTGGCTGGTCGGCCAAGCGGTCATCAACATCGGCGCGGTGGTCGGCCTCCTGCCCGTCACCGGAGTGCCCCTGCCGTTTGTCTCGTTTGGGGGATCCTCGCTGGTCATCGCCATGTTCGGGGCCGGGATGCTGGCCAACATCGCCAGCCCAGCCGTGACCGGCCGACGCGGCGGGTCGGACCTGGGCCATGATCGCGGGAGGCGGTACCGGGCGGCCACGTCGTCCCGGCCATCGCCATCGGGCAAGCCCTGGTGGAGCGGGGACACCAGCCCGAGACCATCCATTTCCTCGGGTCCAGCCGGGGCATCGGAGGGACGATGGTGCCCGATGCCGGGTTCGACGGTGACCCTGCTCCCCGGGCCGCGGCATCGCCCGGCGGCTCACCGTCGACAACGTGGGCGCCGTTGCCGGTCTGCTCGCCGCGCTGGTCAAGGCGGTTGCCCTGTTGGGCCGGAGTCCGCCCGGCCGTGGTCATCGCGTCGGCGGTTACGCCAGCGTGGCCGGCGCCCTGGCCGCGGTGGTGTGGCGGGTCCCGCTGGTCGTCGCCGAGCAGAACGCAGTGCCGGGCCTGGCCAATCGGCTGGCCGGCCGGTTCGCGGCCGCCTGCGCGGTGTCGTTCCCGGGTACGCCGCTCCGGCGGGCCGTCGTCACCGGAAACCCGGTGCGGCGCCAGATCCTTACTGCCGACCGGAGTCCTTCCGGCCGGGCGGCGGCTCGCGCCGCCCTGGGTCTGCCCCCTGATCGTTTCATCGTGGCCGTCGCGGGCGGATCGCTCGGGGCCAGGCGGATCAACGCAGGCCGTGACCAGGCTGGCGGCCCTGTGGGCAGGCCGCTCCGGCGTCGCCATCCGCCACGTGCTCGGGGAGCGGGATTTCGGCGCCCCAGACCTGGCCGCACCGGCGCCTGTCCGCGGAGGGCTGATCTATCAGCAGGTCCGCGTTCGAGGACCGGATGGACCTGCTGCTCTCGGCCGCCGACGTGGCCGTGCAGCGGGCCGGGGCCAGCACCGTGGCCGAGCTGACCGTGGCCGGCGTGCCCGTCGATCCTGGTTCCCCTGCCGGGCGCGCCCGGCGACCACCAGACCGCCAACGCCCGCCGGCTGGCGGCGGCCGGGGCCGCCGTGCTCATACCGGACGAGGAGCTCGACGCCTGCCGGCTCGGGGTTGAGCTCGACCGCCTCATCCAGGACACGGCGGCCCGGCACGCCATGGGCACTGCCGCCCGGACCGCTGGGCCGGCCCGAGGCCGCCGTCGACGGTGGCGCGTTCTGGCCGAGGACCACGCCCGTGGCTGAGGCGCCGATGCCCGCGCTGCCGGGGCGGCTCCGCCCAAACCGGACGCGGGCTGGACCGGGCCCGGCGCGGACCGGGTCGGCCCGACCTGTCCCGGCCCCGCGCCGTCCACATCGTCGGGATCGGAGGCGGCGGGCATGAGCGCCATCGCGGGCGTGCTGCTGACCATGGGCCACCGGGTGAGCGGCAGTGACGCCAGCCGACTCGGACCGCCTCCGCCGCCTGGCCGCGGCGGGAGCCGACGTCCACGTGGGCCACGACCGGCGCTGGCTCGGCGACGCCGACGTGGTCGCCATCTCCACCGCCATCCCCGCCAGCAACGTCGAGGTGGTGGAGACAATCCGGCGGGGCCTGCGGGTCTGGCGCCGGGCCGAGCTGCTGTCGGCCATCTGCGCCCAGCGCCGGACCGTGGCCGTGGCGGGCACCCACGGCAAGACCAGCACCTCGGCCATGCTCGCGGTGATCCTGCGCCAGGCCGGGCTGCGCCCCAGCTTCATCGTTGGCGGCGACATGGTCGGCATGAGCTCGGGGGCGGCGTGGGAGCCGGACGGGGAGTGGCTGGTCGTGGAAGCGGACGAGAGCGACGGAACCTTCCTCGACCTGGGGGCGGAAGCGGTCGTAGTCACCAGCGTCGAACCCGATCACCTGGACTTTTACGGCGACGAGGACGCTCTGCGCCAGGCGTTCGGTCGCTTTGCAGAGGCGGCGCCGGGCCCCCGGGTGGTGTGCGCCGACGAGCCTGGAGCCATGTCGGTGGCTGCCCGCTTCGGGCCGGTTCCGGCCCGGTCCGGCTCAGCGGATGCGGGGACGCCAGGCCGCCACCCGGTGGGATCCGGCGCCGGACCGGTAACGACCTACGGCACCAGCCAGCAGGCCTCGATCCGCATCGAGGCGGTCACGTTGGGCCGGGCCGGGTCGGTGTTCGCCCTGGCCACCGGCGACACCACCGTGGCCAGAGTGGAGCTCGGTGTCCCGGGACTCCACAACGTCCGCAACGCCACCGCCGCCATGGCCATGGCGCAGGGGATAGGGGTGCCATGGGCTGTGGCTGGCGCGGCGGTAGGCCGTTATGCCGGGGTGGCCCGGCGCTTCGAGCGGCGAGGCGAGCGAGACGGCGTCACCTTCGTCGACGACTACGGCCATCTCCCGGGGGAGGTGGCGCCCACGCTGGCCACCGCGGCCGCCGGATGGGATCGGGTGGTGGCGGTGTTCCAGCCCCATCGTTATTCGCGCACGGAAGCCCTCTGGCAGGACTTTGCCGACGCTTTCGTCGACGCCGACGTCCTCCTTGTCACCGACATCTATCCGGCCGGAGAGGCAGCCCGACCCGGGGTGACCGGCCGACTGATCTCCGACGCGGCGCACGCCGCCCACCCCGGGGCCGACGTCCGCTACGTCCCGACCCTGGACGAGGCGGCCTGCGTGCTGGCGGGGATCCTCCGACCCGGTGACCTCTGCCTCACCCTGGGCGCCGGCGATGTCACCACCTTGCCTGATCGCTTCGTCAACCCGGGCCGCAACCAGGGCGGTGGGGCCAACCACCCCCGGTCGCAACCCGGGCGGGCGTCACCAGGGACCGGGGCAGATGGCTGAGCAGGCCCGCCCCGAGACGATCCGGGCCGCGTCCGAGCGGCTGGCCCCACTGGGTGACCAGGTCATCGCCGGGGGCAACCTCGGCGTGTTGACCACCTATCGGGTCGGGGGACCGGCTGCCCTACTGGTGACCGTCCGGCAGGAGTCCGACCTGGCCGTCATCGCCGCCGCAGTACGAGCCTCGAGCCTGCCAGTGCTGGTCGTGGGGCGCGGATCCAACCTTCTGGTGGCCGATGCCGGCTTTCCCGGCATTGCGGTCGTGCTGGACCCGGCGGGGTTCGACGAGGTCACCATCGAGGGCGCCGCAGTCCGGGCCGGGGCCGCCGTTCCCCTCCCGGCCCTGGCTCGTCAAACGGTCGACGCCGGCCTGACCGGCCTGGAGTGGGCGGTTGGCGTTCCCGGCTCCGTCGGGGGTGGAGTGCGCATGAACGCCGGAGGGCACGGTTCCGATATCGCCCACTGCCTCCGGGCCTGCCGGGTCGTCGACCTGGGCCGCCATGTGCCCGCCGGGGCGGTGTGCCGGACCGGGGCCGATCTGCACCTCGGCTACCGCAGGTCAGCCATCGGCGCCACCCAGGTGGTGGTGACGGCCGTCTTCGATCTGGGCCCCGGCGATCGCGAGCGCGGCCGGGCCACCATCCGCGACATCGTGCGCTGGCGGCGCCAACATCAGCCGGGTGGCCAGAACGCCGGCTCGGTGTTCACCAACCCGCCCGGCCCGCCACCGGCCAACTCGGCCGGATGGCTGATCGACACCGCCGGCTGCAAGGGCCGGCGGTGGGGGAGCGCCATGGTGTCGACCAAGCACGCCAACTTCATCCAGGCTGACGACGGGGGCTCGGCCGACGACGTGGGCCAGCTGATGGAGCTGGTCCGGGCGGAGGTCCGGCGGGTGCACGGCATCGATCTGCACCCGGAGGTCCGGGCGGTTGGCTTCGCCAAAGTCTCAACCTCAAGCAGAGAGTTGTAGACGGGGTAGAAGAGATGGACGGACCGCCAGAGCGACCCGCTACCGCCCCCCGACGGCCCCGCGCCGCTCCCGGCCCGGCCTCGCCCCGAAGCCCCCGGGGCGCGCCGGGCCCGGCCTCGCCCCGAGCCCCCTCATCGGCCCGGGATCGCCTCGCCCGGGCCGTTCTGGGCGGGCGCGGTGGCGCTCCCCACCCACCCGACCCCATGGGTCCGGCTGCCACCGGGCGAGTTCCGGCCCCGGGCCAGCTCCCGATCGACCCCCGTTTCGCCCGCCGCTGGACACAGGTGCGCCGGGAGCAGGGCCGGCGCCGGCTGCGGATCGTGGCCGTCCTGGCGGCGGTGGTGGTGGTGGTCGGGGCTGCCGCGGTGTCGCTCTATTCGCCCTGGTTGTCGATGCGTCAGGTGCGGGTCACCACCGTTGGTGCGGTGTCGCGGGCCGAAGTGCTGTCGGTGGCCGGCCTGAACCACCGACGGCCGCTCATCGCCGTCGACACCGGCGCCGCGGCCGCCCGCCTGGACGCAGTGCCGACCCTCGGTGGGGCCCGGGTGAGCCGATCCTGGCCCAGCACCATCGAGGTCCGGGTTATCCAGCGGACGCCTGTAGCCGTGGTCGCCAGGGCGGCGGCGCCTGGCGCCGCCGCCGAATGGGCGACCGTGGATGCCACCGGTCGAATCCTGGCCGACAGCGTCGCCCCCCTGCCCGGCCTCCCTGTCCTCCAGGGGGTCGGCCAGGTCCCCGCGGTGGGGGACTGGCTGATCGGCACGGCGGGCCCGCGGGTGGATCCTCCACCGCCACCGCCTGCCGGCGGTGCGGCCGCCAACGGGCCATCCCTGGTAGACCTCAACGCCGAGTCGGACACGCCTTCCGTTCCCAACCCGACCGCAGCCGCCGTCGCCATCGCCGCCGCCCTGCCCGCATCGGTGCGGTCTGCTGTGGTTACCGTCCGGATCGGGCCTGGCAACCAGTTGACGCTCGCGGTACTCCCGTTCAGCATCGCGGCCGGATCGATTCCCGTGACTCTCGGGGATGGTTCACAGCTCGGTGCGAAGCTGACCGCCCTGGCCGCCTTGTTGGCCAACGCCAACCTGTCGGGGGCAGCCGGGATCAATCTGACCGTGCCCGACCGCCCCGCAGTCTTGACGGCGCGCCAAACTCCCGATACTGTCTCAACCCTCGCCGTAGGTTGACATAACCCTCTAGTTGAAGTCAAGGGTTTGTGGCGGTTTCTGTTGGAGGATCCCCCGTTTTAGTCTTCCCACGTGGCACGCTCGTGGGCTATAGATCGTCGCCCAAGGCCCTGCCGATCGACGTTCGTTGGCTTCGGTCACTCGTCGCCGGTTTTGTGACCCTCACAAGGTTCTCCCCCTTTCTCCGTTTCTCCCCTGAATTCAGTTTCACCGACACCCAGCATTGATAGCTATCGAGAGCCAGCCGGCGGAACGCCGATCTGGTGTTGTGCCCGGGAGGGTCCACATGGCCGCTGCCGCCCAGAACTACATCGCCGTCATCAAGGTCGTCGGGATCGGCGGCGGCGGGGTCAACGCGGTCGACCGCATGATCGACGCCGGTCTCAAGGGCGTCGAGTTCATCGCCGTCAACACCGACGCTCAGGCTCTCCTCATGAGCGACGCCGACGTGAAGCTCGACATCGGCCGCCAGTTGACCCGGGGGCTGGGAGCGGGGAGCGACCCCGAGGTGGGCCGGGCCGCGGCCGAGGAGCACCGGGACGAGATCGAGGAAGTCCTCAAGGGCGCGGACATGGTCTTCATCACGGCGGGGAAGGGCGGCGGGACCGGGACGGGCGGAGCGCCGGTTGTGGCCGAGGTCGCCAAATCGCTTGGCGCCCTGACGATCGGCGTGGTCACCCGCCCGTTCGGCTTCGAGGGGCGGCGGCGTTCGGTCCAGGCCGAAGCCGGGATCCAGCGCCTCAAGGAGAAGGTCGACACCCTTATCGTCATACCGAACGACCGGCTCCTCACGGTTTCCAACGACAAGACGTCGATGGTGAACGCGTTCAAGATGGCGGACGAGGTCCTCCTGCAGGGCGTCCAGGGCATCACCGATCTGATCACCACTCCGGGGCTCATCAATACGGACTTCGCCGACGTCAAGATGATCATGAGCAACGCCGGCACCGCCATCATGGGAATCGGGACCGCGGCGGGCGACAACCGGGCGGTCACGGCTGCCAAGCTCGCCATCACCTCGCCGCTGCTCGAAGCCTCCATCGAGGGGGCCCGGGGGATCCTGCTCAACATCGCCGGCGGCAGCGATCTCGGCCTGTTTGAAGTCAACGAGGCCGCCGAGATCATTCATGGGGTGGCCCATCCCGATGCCAACATCATCTTCGGTCAGGTCATCGACGATTCGATGGGCGACGAGGTCCGGGTGACGGTGATCGCGGCCGGTTTCGAACGCTGGGACGAACAACCCACCCGGGAGCGGTCGACGGCTGCGGGTATCGGGCTGCTCGAGACCGAGCGCGAGCTACGGGACGAGGAAGAGCTCGGGCTGGCTGGCGACGAGTTCGACGTCCCGGACTTCCTCAAATAGCAGTGACGAGCGCCGGGGCCGGCGCGCACCCGGCCGATTGGGAGCTGGCAGCCGGGATTCGGGTGCGCAGCACCGGATGCGCCCAGGGCGACCTGAGCGGCGACGGGCCGCGGGTTGACCGCCGGCGCCGGGCGATCGTCGACCTGCCCTGGACCGTGTTGTCCCAGGTACACGGGGCCAGGGTCGTCGTCGTCGAGCGCCCGGGCAGCGCCAACGGGACCGAAGCCGACGCCGCCGTGGCGACCGGTCAGGGCCTGGCCCTGGCCGTCCTCACCGCGGATTGCGTGCCCGTGGCCTTTGGCAGCCCGGAGGGCATCCTGGGCATCGCCCACGCCGGGTGGAGGGGGTTGCGGGCAGGGGTGGTTGAGGCGACCGTCACCGCCATGCGCCGCTTGGGCGCGACCCGGATCGAAGCAGTGTTGGGCCCCTGCATCCACCCGTGCTGTTACGCCTTTGGCGCCGCTGAGCTGGAGGGCCTGGCGGCGCGTCTCGGCGAGCCGGTGCGGGCCGTCGACCGCAACGGGGCGCCTGCCCTTGACCTGCCCGCCGGCGTGCGAGCCGTATTGCATTCGTCGGGCGCGGCCCTGGTCGGCGACTCCGACACCTGCACCAGCTGTTCGGACGATCACTGGTCCTGGCGGCGATCCGCCGTTCCGTTTCGCCAGGCGACGGTCGTGTGGCGAGCGTGACATCCCCCTCCCCCTCCCCCTCCCCCTCCCCCTCCCCGGAGGCGGTGGCGGCCCGCCTGGCCGACGTGCGACGGCGCCTCGAGGAAACCGGTCGCGATCCCGACTCGCTCCGCATCGTGGCGGTGACCAAAGGCTTTGGGACGGAGACGGTGGAGGCGGCCCGGGCAGCCGGGCTCCCTGACGTGGGCGAAAACTACGCCCAGGAGTTGATCTCCAAGGCCGCCGCGGTGGCTGACGCGGCGGGCTCGAACCGGGTGCGGTGGCATTTTCTGGGCCCGATCCAGCGCAACAAGGTCAACCGCCTGGCCCCTCTGGTCACCGCCTGGCACGGCGTCGATCGGAAGGTCGCCGCCGACGCGGTAGCCTCCGCCAGCCCGGGCGTGGAAGTGTTTGTCCAGGTCAACCTGACGGGCGGGCCCGGACGACCGGGCTGCCGGCCGGAGGACGTAGCCGCGCTGGTCGAGCACTGCCGGAGCCGCCCGCTGGCGTTGAGCGGGCTGATGACAGTCGGCCCCGCGGGTGACCTGGGTCGGGCTCGAGAGTGCTTCCATTGGCTGGCCCAGCGAGCCCAGCAGCTGGGGCTGCGAGAGCTTTCTATGGGCATGAGCGACGATTTCGAGGTGGCCGCGGAGGAGGGATCGACCACGCTTCGATTGGGGCGCGTCCTTTTCGGTTCCCGACCGAGTTTGCGGACGGCACCACGGTAGAATTTTGCGTTTAGTGGGAGGCTTCTGATGGCATCAGGGATCGTGCGGAAGGCAATGGTGTACCTGGGTCTCACCGACGACGAGTACGAGGACTATGAGGGGTTCGACGAGGGAGGACAGGCGCCGTCCCGGCGCTACCCGGAGCCCGTCGAAGCCACGTCTGGCCAGGTGTCAGCGGTGCGCCCCCTCGGCCGTGATGCTGCCGATCCCTCCAACGGCGTGACGGTCACGCCGCGACCCGCGGTGGTGCGTCCCATTACCCCGATGCAGAGCGCCAAGGTGCACGTGGTGGCACCCGCCAAGTTTGCCGATGCCCAGGAGATCGGGGATCGGTTCAAGAACGGCCAGCCGGTCATTGTCAACCTGCAGGCCAACGAACGGGAGCTGGCCCGACGCATGATCGACTTCTGCAGCGGCGTCACCTACGCCCTGGGCGGGAGCATGGACAAGGTCGCCGACCAGGTTTTCCTGCTGACGCCCTCCAACGTGGAGGTGTCCGCGGAGGAGAAGCGGCGGCTGCAAGAGCGCGGCCTGTACCGGTCCTGAGAGGCACGTTGCTGAGACCCGGGCACGTACCAGGTGGGGGGGAAACCACCCGCGCCGTCCACCGCGGGGGCCGGGCGGGCCCGGGCCGCCGAGGCCAACGGGGCCGGCCGGCGTCCCCAGCAACGCGAAGTGCTGATTCGTGCTGAGCTTCCACGGCGGCAACATCCTCTACGTCCTGGGTCAGATTTACGTCCTGATCCTGATCCTGAGAGCGGTCCTGAGCTGGTTCCCGTACAGTGCCGACTCCCCCCTCAACCCGGTTCGCCGGGTGATCTTCGTCATCACCGAGCCGGTGCTCGCCCCCTTCCGGAGGGTGATCCCTCCGGTCGGAATGTTCGACCTGTCGTTCCTCGTCGCCTTCATCGTCGTCGAGTTGATCGTGAGCAACGTGCTGTCGCGGTTGTAGCCGCCCGCGCCGCGTCGGGGGGCCGGAGCCCCAGTCACGGACCCCGCCCTTTCCCCGAACTAGCATGGCTCCATGGACGTCACGCCCAAGACCCTGCGTGAGGTGGAGTTCCGCGAGAAGATGCGCGGATATCACCCGGAGGACGTCGACCACTTCCTGGAGGAGGTGGCCGCAGGCCTCGAGGTACAGCAGGAACGGCTGCGACAGGCGGTCGACCGGGCCCAGCGAGCCGAAGCGGCCGCCTCCGAGGCCGGCGGCAACGACGAGACGCTCCGCAAGACCCTGGTGCTGGCGCAGCGCACCGCAGACCTCGCCGTTCAGGAGGCCCGGGAGCAGGCCGCTCGTATCCTGGCCGGCGCCGAGCAGCAGGCTCAGGGCATGCTGGCCGACGCCGAGGAGCGCGGCCGTCGGATACTCGACGATGCCACCTCCGAGTCGCGCACCGAGCTGGCCCGGCTCGAGACGTCGCGAGCTCAAGCTCAACAGGAGGTTGACACTCTCAACCGCTGGCTGGACGAGCACAAAGCTCACCTTCTGCAGTCCCTGGCCGAAGCGACTGCCGCAGTGGAACGGACTGGAGTGCTCTGGCCCGCTCCCTCCACCCGGCCCGTAGACGTCGCCGGCCTGCCGCCCCTCACCCGGTTTGCCCCCAGCTCGTTGGCGCCCCCCGTCGATCCGGACCCGCTCGGTCCGGACACCGCCATGTGGACGCCCGCCGAGGATGAGCGATTCGACCCCCCGCCACCTCAACCCCTTTCGGCCAACCCCCCTCCGGCGCCGCCCGCTCCCGCTGAGGCTGCCGCATCCGCCCCCACCCAGGCTCCCCCTTCCCCCGCCGGCCCGGCGTCGGCGCCCGAAGCCGCCAGGGCGCCCGAGGCGGCCCGGGCGCCCGACGATCAGGCCCTCGACGATTTCTTCGAGGACAGCGACGAGATCGGCGAGGACCGTCGCTTCGGTGGCCGTCTGCGGCGCCGGCGCTAGCCGCGCGCCCGAGGAGACCGGCCGGGCCCCGAAACCCCCGCTCCGGGTCTGATCAGCACGTACGTGACCCGTGTCGTCGATTGATCCTCCCCCCGGCAGCGGTCTCCCGTCGGATGCCGGTGCACCGCCCGCGGCGAGCCCGGCCGCCGGCGTGAGCCCGGCCGGCAGCTCCCCGGCAGCTGGCTCCTCGGCCGGCAGCTCCCCGCCAGCCGGCTCCCCGCCAGCCGGCTCCCCGCCAGCGGGCTCCCCAGCAGGCGACTCTCCGGCTGGCGGCTACCCTTCCGCTCCCGCCGGAGCGGGCCCCGCCCCTGTCCTGGCGGCGGGCACCGGCCGCGAGCGCGGCCTGCTGGCGGTCACGGTTGTGCTGATCCTGGCCGGGCTGGCGCTGCTCATCGTCGGGTTCGTCCAGAGCAGCATGAACATCCTGTACCTGTCGATCGCCTGCACGGCAGCCGCCGGCGTTTGCCTGATCGTGTTCAGCCGGCTGAGCCGGCGTCGGGCCGTCCGCCTGCCTGGTGGGGGCGAAGGATTCGACCCGGCGCCCGCCGCCGAGCCGGCGGACGCCTCCCGGCCGGCCGGGCCCGGCGCCCCTTCCGGACCGAGCGATCCGGTTGCCAGCGCTCCGCCGGCCGGGTCGCCCGGCCCGCCGTCGTCGCCGGCCGGGCCCGCAGCGGGGCCTGAACCGGCCTCCCCGGCCGAGCCCGCTGCTGGCCCCTCGCCCGCTGGCCCTCTGCCCGCCGGCGCTCCGCCCGCTGGCCCTCTGCCCGCCGGCGCTCCGCCCGCTGGCCCTCTGCCCGCCGGCGCTCCGCCCGCTGGCGCTCTGCCCGCCGGCGCTCCGCCCGCTGGCGCTCTGCCCGCCGGCGCGCCGCCCGCCGGCCCTCTGCCCGCTGGCGCGCCGCCCGCCGACGCGCCGCCCGCTGGCCCTCCGCCCGCTGGCCCTCCGCCGGAAGAGCACCGACCCGGGGAGTCTCCACCCCGGGAGTCACCACCCCGCGACCTACCGCCCGGCTGATCCGCTCTGGCGGCGCAGTCGGGTCTCAGGTGGCGGCCCGGGTGACCCGGATGACTGCCTGGACCAGGTCAGCCAGGGGTGCCGGCTGCCAGCCATCACCAGTCGGGTCGGCCCCAGAACGGACCTCGACCGCCAGCACCTGCGCCGCGATCCAGTCCCGATGCTCGTCCAGGGCAGCCAGCGCAGCCGGGTCCCCCGCCACCTCCAGCTCGATGCGATCGGTGACGTCCAGGCCCAGCTCCCTGCGGTGTTGCTGCACGGCCCGAACCAGGTCGCGGGCCAGGCCTTCCAGGCGCAGCCCGTCGGTGACGCCAAGGTCCAGAAGCACCAGGCCGTGCCGTCCGTCGAGGGCGCGGGTGGTGGCCGCATCCATCGGCTGTACCCGCATCTCGAACTCGCCGGCCTCGAGGACGCTCTCTCCGACCCGAGCCCGCCCCCCATCGAGCACTTCCCAGTCACCGCGCTTCGCCGCCGCCGCCACCGCGGGTGTCGCCGATCCCAGCCGTGGCGCCGCCACCTTGAAAATCACGGTGAGCTGGCGGGAGGCGAAGCGATCCTCGGCCTCAGTCAGGGTGACCGACTTGACGTTGACCTCGTCCTTGATCAGATCGACAAATGGACTCAGGCGCCGCGCATCGCCTGCCGCGACCGTCAGCATCGCCAGCGGCAGGCGGGCCCGGAGGCCGTTGGCCTTGCGGATCGAATGGGCGGCCGAACAGACATCCCGAACCCAGTCCATATCGGCGACCAGCTCTGGCTCCGCGGGCATGGACGCCGGCTCCGGCCAATCCGTCAGGTGCACCGATGCGCCCTCTCCCTCGCCGGTCAATCCCCGCCACACCTCTTCGGTCACGAAGGGCAAAAGGGGCGCGGCCAGGCGGCACACGACCTCCAGGACCGTCGCCAGCGTGTCGAAGGCGTCCTGGGTGGCCGTTGGGTCGCCGCCGCTTGTGCCCCAAAACCGGTCCCGGCTGCGCCGGATGTACCAGTTGTTGAGGACATCGAGGAAGGACTCGATGGCCGTAGCCGCGCCCGACAGGTCGTACGCCTCCATGGCCGAGGTGACCCGACCGACGAGCTCGCCGGCCTTGGAAAGGATGTAACGGTCCAGCGTCCCCGTGACCTCGGTCCGGCCGGGCCTGGCCCGGCGCTGGTCGGCATTGGCGTAGAGGGCGAAGAAATACCAGGCGTTCCACAATGGCAGCAGGGCGCTGCGGACCGCGTCGGTGATCCCCTTTTCGTCCGTGATCATGTCGCCGCCGCGGAGTACCGGCGACGACATGAGGAACCACCGCATGGCGTCAGACCCATGGGTGTCGAACATGGCCTCGGGGTCAGGGAAGTTGCGTAGACGCTTCGACAGTTTGAGGCCGTCGTCGCCGAGCAGGATTCCATGCGCCAGACAGGTGGTGAAGGCGGGCCGGTCGAACAGGGCCACGGCCAGCACGTGCAACGTGTAAAACCAACCCCGGGTCTGGCCGATGTACTCGACGATGAAATCGCCGGGGAAGTGCTGCTCGAACCAATCCCGGTTTTCGAATGGATAATGCACCTGGGCGAAGGGCATAGACCCGGATTCGAACCAGCAGTCGAGGACGTCGGACACCCGGCGCATGGTCGACGCTCCGGTCGGGTCATCGGGATTGGGTCGCGTCAACTCGTCGATGGCGGGCCGATGAAGGTCGGCCGGCCGGACGCCGAAGTCCCGCTCCAGCTCATCGAGGCTGCCGTACACATCGACGCGCGGGTAGCGCGGGTCGTCGCTCTTCCACACCGGGATCGGTGATCCCCAGAACCGGTTGCGCGAGATCGACCAGTCGCGGGCGTTGGCCAGCCACTTGCCGAACGACCCGTCCCGGACGTGCTCGGGCACCCACCGGATCTCCTGGTTGTGGGCCAGGAGCCGCTCTTTGATGGCGCTCACCTTCACAAACCAGGACGTCACCGCCCGGTACACGAGCGGGGTGTCGGTCCGCCAGCAATGCGGATAGGCGTGAACATACGAGTCTGAGCGGATCAGCGTCCCCTGCTGGCGCAGCGTCCGGATGATGGGCTGATTGGCGTCGAACACCTGCAGGCCTTCGAAGTCGGGCACCTCCGAGGTGAAACGGGTACGCGAATCGACCGGACAGACCACCGGTATTCCGGCCGCGGCGCAGGCGATCTGGTCATCCTCACCGAACCCGGGTGCCATGTGCACCACGCCGGTGCCCTCCTCGGTGGTGACGAAATCTTCGGTGAGGACGACGAAGGCTCGCGGGATATCGGCGAAATACGGGAACAGCGGCCGGTAGTGCCGACCGGCCAGGTCCCGGCCGTTGACGGTGCCGACCCGGGTCGCGCCTTCGAGCTGCTTTTCGAAGTCACCGAGCACGGCCTCGCCGAGGAGAGAACGGGAGCCGTCGCGCTCGAACACGGCATACCGGACATCGGGCCCGACCGCCAAAGCCAGATTGGACGGAAGGGTCCAGGGCGTGGTCGTCCAGACCCATACCTGCACGGGTCCGGCGATCAGCTCCGGTGCCTCGCCTTCCGCCGGCTGCAGGCTGAATTCCACCGTGACAGCCGGATCTTGCCGATCTCTGTAAGCGTCGTCCTGGCGGGTCTCGGAGTTGGAGAGCGGGGTCTCGCACTCCCAGCAATAGGGGAGCACCCGGTAATCCTCGTAGAGCAACCCCTTGTCATACAGCTGCTTGAGGGCCCACATGACACTCTCCATATAGGAGAGATCCATTGTCTTGTAGTCGTTGGCGAAGTCGACCCAGCGGGCTTGTCGAGTGACGTAGCGCTCCCATTCTTTGGTGTAGCGCAGCACCGACGTCCGGCAGTGCTCGTTGAAGCGGGCGATCCCGTACTCGGTGATCGGCCCTCGCCCGGACACGCCGAGCTCCTTCTCGGCCTCGGTCTCGGCCGGCAAGCCATGGCAGTCCCATCCGAAACGGCGCTCCACCCGCTGGCCCAGCATGGTGCGGTAGCGGGGAACGACGTCCTTGACGTACCCGGTCAAAAGGTGACCGTAGTGCGGCAAGCCGTTGGCGAAAGGTGGACCGTCGTAGAAGACGAACTCGTTTTCCCGGGGCCGGAACTCGACTGACCTCCGGAACGTGTCCTCGGCGTCCCATGCCGCCAGGATCCTCTCCTCGATCTCCGGAAAGCGGGGGGACCCCGAGACGTCGGGGTACCGTCGAGCATCGGATGAGCCAGAATCGGGGCCGGCGGGCATTCCTCCACGATAGGAGGGAACAAGCCGCACGCTGGCAGCGTTTCACCGCTGACCGCAAAGGAGTGCACCCGTGGTAGGGTTCCTGGCTCCCCCGGAAGCCCCACGGCACCCACGATCGCCGCAAGGCAGGACGAGATGGCGAGAAAACCCACGACCTCCTCCACTTCCAGCACCTCCGCAAAGGCTCCCGGCAAGACCGCCAAAGCAGCGCCGGTGAAGACCGCCAAGACCGCGAAGGCCGCCAAGGCGGCCCCGCCCAAGCCCACCCCCCCGACCGCTGAAGCCGCCGTGGCCCGGGCCCAACCGGACGCCGACGGGGTAACCCCGGAGGACCGCAGGGAGTTCCTGGAGAGCCAGCGACAGCTTCTCCTGGACGAGCGAACCAACTACATCCGTTCCGCGGCGGTCCTCAAGGCCCAGGCCGATTCTCTGGCTCTCGAGCACGAGCCAGGGGACGTGCAGTTCGACGAGGAGGGCGGGGAGGGCGGTACCTCGAATGTTGACCGCGAACTTGATCTGGTCCTGTCGGCGCAAGCCCGGGCCGCCGCTACCGAAATCGATCGGGCTCTGGCCAAGATCGACTCGGGAACCTACGGCGTCTGCGAGCAATGCGGTGAGCAGATTCCCGACGCTCGGCTCCAGGCGCTGCCGCAAGCCGCCCTCTGCGTGGCGTGCAAGAGCGGCGGCCTGTCCTCACGGCGCTGAGCGTCAGGGGGCGGCTGTCAGCCCGCCAACTGCTGATTCCCGCGGTTGCGGTAGCGGTTGTGGCCGCGGACCAGGCCACCAAGACCTGGGCGCTCCACCACGCCCCGCCCGCGCCGGGCGGTCGTCATGTGATCGGATCGCTCTGGTGGGTCCTGACCTTCAACAGCGGGGCCGCGTTCAGTCTCGGCCGCGGGGTCACACCGTTTATCGAGGCTGTCGTCATCATCCTGGTGGTCTGGCTGCTCGTCTTCAGCCGACGGGCCAGCCGGGCCGCCTCGGTTCCCACCGCGATCGGGCTCGGGCTGCTCCTGGGCGGCGCCGCCGGCAACCTCATCGACCGGGTCCTCCGCCACAACCACGGCGCGGTGATCGACTTTATCGACGCGGCCCGGTTCGGGTCCCGGGACTGGTGGCCGGTGTTCAACGTGGCCGACGCGGCCATCGTGGTCGGCGTGATCACCCTGGTCCTGTCGTACCGGCGCCGGCCGACCGGGGATCCCGCCGTCCCGGACGCTCCCGCCGCCCGCGACCGGCGCAGCCGACCCTGATGACCCGGACCGCCGACGGACCTGACGGCTGGACGCTGCCCGGCGCCCTGGAGGGCCAGCGTCTGGACCGCGCCGTTTCTCTCCTGACCGGGTGCAGCCGCAGCCAGGCCGATGTCATGATTGACGGAGGGCGGGTTAGCGTTGATGATCGCGTCATCGCATCCCGCGCCCGCCGGGTCCGAGCGGGCGAGCGGCTGTCAATTGCAGGCCCGCTCGGGCCCTCGCCCGACCCCGCCCCGACCCCGGACCCCGCCGTCGAGGTGGCGGTGGTCTGGAGCGACGCCGACGTGATCGTGGTCGACAAACCGGCTGGCCTGGTGGTCCATCCCGGCGCCGGGAATCGCACCGGCACGCTGGTTCAGGGGCTGCTGGCCCGGTTCCCGGACCTCGCCGATCTCGCCGCGGTCGCCGACGGGACCACCGAGCGGGACCGACCCGGAATCGTGCACCGCCTCGACAAGGGCACATCCGGGCTCCTCATGGTGGCCCGGACCCCCGTCGCCCGGGCCGCCCTGACGTCCCAGCTGGCCGCCCGCCAGGTCGGACGCCAGTACGAGACGCTGGTGGCCGGCATCGTGGAGTCCGACGAGGGGCTGATCGACGCCCCCCTGGGCCGGACCACCCACGATCCCACCCGCATCGGGGTGCAGGCCGCGGGCCGACCCGCCCGTACCCGGTACCGGGTGGAGGCGCGCTTCAGGGAGCCCCGGTCAGCCTCCCGGTTGCGCTGCCAGCTGGAAACGGGACGGACCCACCAGATCCGGGTGCACCTGGCATCGATCGGCCATCCGGTCGTCGGCGACGACCGCTACGGGGGCAGGCTCCTGGGTGGCTGGCGTCCGCTTCCGACCGGCCGTCAGTTCCTGCACGCGGCCTGGCTGGCGTTCAACCACCCGGTCACCGGAGAAAGGCTTTCCTTTTCCTCACCGCTTCCTCCAGACCTGCAGGCGGTCCTGGACGTGATTGGACCGGCGGCGGGGGGGTAGACGTATCCTGCCCGTACCCCCGCGGGGGAAAGCTGTTGTGCGAGGAACACGACTAACAATGGTCAGGTCGCTTCGGATCAAGGCCGGCGCGCTGCTGGGCCTCGCCGCCTTGGGGATCGCGGCGTGTGGCTCGAGCCGAAGTGACACGACCAGTTCCTCCTCCGCCCGGCCTGGCAGCCCCGGCGCGCCGGCGCCGGTCCTCAGGCTCGGCTACATCGGTGGTCTGACCGGTCCGAGCGCGGCGGTGGGCACCAGCATCGAGAACGGTGAGCAACTGGCCGTCAGCCGTTACGACGTCGACAACCCGGCGGTCAGGGTCGTCATCGACGCCTATGACACCCGGGGTGCACCGGCGGGAGCTGTCGCGGCCGCGACCAGGCTGATCGAGGACCGGGTGGTGGCGGTGATCGGGCCGACCACGTCGGGCGAGTCGGCCGCCGCGGATCCCCTCTTCGAGGCCGCCAGCATCCCCAACCTGACCGCCTCGGCGGCCGCCGACCAGCTGGCCCGCAACGGCTGGAGCTACTTCCACCGGGTCATTGCCAACGACTCCGACCAGGGATCCGCCGATGCCGACTACCTCGTCAAGACACTCGGCCAGGAGGCGGTGGCCGTCCTGGACGACTCGAGCGCGGCGGGCGCGGCTCGCGCCGACGAGGTGAGGGTGATTCTGGCTCGCGACGGCGGGCGGGACGTGCTCGACGAATCCATCCCCCCGGCTACGGTCAGCGACGCCCCGACCGTGGACCGGATCATCCACGCCAGGGCCCAGGCCGTCTTCTTCAGCGGCTCCGCCGCGGCCGCGGGTCGCCTGGTCGAGCAGCTCCGCCTGGCGGGGTACCGGGGCGTGTTCATGTCCGACGTCGCGGCCGGCGCCGCCCAGTTCGTCGCCGCCGCCGGTGCGGCGGCCGAGGGCGCCTACCTCAGCTACCCCTGCCCCGACGAGACCCAGAACGGCAGCCCGGCGGCCCAGGTCTTCACCACCGCATACCGGGCCGCCTTTGGCACCGCCCCGGGCCCGTACGCCGCTGAGGCCTACGACGCTACCGACTTCGTGCTGGCGGCCATCAAGTCCGGGTTCACGACCCCTTGGGCGATCAACGACTATCTGGATACCAACAGCTATGCCGGGCTCACCAAGAGCATCAAGTTCCTGCCCGACGGGGACCTGAGCGGGGCTCCTACCTATATCTACGAGGTCAAGGACCAAAAGATCGTTCAGGTGGGCGCCGCCACCTGAGCTCTGGTCACGGTCGGGGTGACCCGGCCCTCGCGGGTGCCGCCGGCCGCGATCGTGCCGGGCTGTCGCACCGGGCGGGCCTATGCCGGCTCCCGCTTCGCGCAGGCTGGCCGCCCGCCCCGGCTGGCAATCCGGTCCGGCTCCTGGGCGGATGGTTGCGTTGCGTACTGTGTGGCGCGGCGCCCTTCAGTTGGGCAGTTTTTGCAGCAGGAAAGGGGTTTGGGCCCCGGAGCTCCTGGCTCCGCCGCCGTCGGCGCTCGGGTGGATGGTTGCGTTGCGTACTGTGTGGAGCGGCTCCCGCTTTGCGCAGCCTGGCCGCCCGCTCCGGCTGGCGATCCGGTCCGGCTCCTGGGCGGATGGTTGCGTTGCGTACTGTGTGGCGCGGCGCCCTTTAGTTGGGCAGTTTTTGCAGCCGGAAAGGGTTTGGGCCCCGGAGCTCCTGGCTCCGCCGCCGTCGGCGCTCGGGTGGATGGTTGCGTTGCGTATTGTGTGGCGCGGCGCCCTTTAGTTGGGCAGTTTTTGCAGCAGGAAAGGGTTTGGGCCCCGGAGCTCCTGGCTCCGCCGCCGTCGGCGCTCGGGTGGATGGTTGCGTTGCGTATTGTGTGGCGCGGCGCCCTTGAGTTGGGCGCTTTTTGCAGCAGGAAAGCGTGGCCGCCAGCCCCCTCACGACGGGTCTGCGCCTGGCCCGCCCCCAGTGCCGCCCGCCGTACCGCGGCCAGTCCGGGCCGCCAGCATCACCAGGGCGTTTACGGCGGCAGCCGCGACCGGACTGCCCCCCCGGTAGCCCACGTTGGTGATGGTGATGGGCTGCAAGGGGGAGGCCCACAGGGCCGCTTTGGCTTCCGCCGCTCCGACGTAGCCGACCGGGAGGCCGACGACCGCACCCGGGCGCAGGGCGCCGGCCGCGTGCAGCTCCAGGAGTCGGGCCAAGGCCGTCGGGGCGTTGCCGATCACCCAGAGGGCGCCGTCGGGGTGCTCCCCCGCCGCCACCGAAATCGCGGCCGCCGACCGGGTGTCGCCGGGCGGGGCGCTCGGGACCCGGTCCAGGAAGCATCGGGCGGTGGTGACGGCAGGCATCCCGGCCAGCACCATGCGGGTGTCGCACACCACTGTCGCTCCGTGTCGCAGGGCAGCCATGGCGGCATCGACAGCTCCTTGGCCCACCCGGGCCGACTCGGCAAACGACTCGTCCGCGGTGGCATGGATCATCCGGGCCACCACCTCCCGGGCACCGGGGGGCCAGCCGGTGAGGTCCACCCGGGCGGCGAGCAGGCGGTACGACTCGACCTCGATGGGGTGGACCGTCTCATCGGGGCGGACGGGCTCATCGGGGCGGACGGGCTCATCGGGGCGGACGGGCTCATCGGGGCGGACGGGCTCATCGGGGCGGACGGGCTCATCGGGGCGGACGGGCTCATCGGGGCGGACGGGCTCATCGGGGTGGACGGGCTCATCGGGGCGGACGGGCTCATCGGGGTGGACGGGCTCATCGGGGTGGACCGTCCCAACCGGGAGGACGGCGGGCAGCGCGGACTCCCTGGCAGCCGGCGTGGCGCCAGTGCCGGCGCCGGCGCTCGGGCCGGTGAGATCGGGGCCCTCAGCCAGGTGGACCGCTCAGATCAATGATGTCGTAGGACCACAGCTCGCTGTGGGCCGCGACCGGCGGGCCCTCCGTGGTTGCGGTGGCACCGCGATGTCCGTGGGCGAAGGCGGGCGACGCGACCCAGCCCTCGAAGGACTGCTGGTCCCGCCACCGTGTGACTACTAACCAGGTGTCCCGCCCGTCGGTGGGGCGCAGGAGTTCGAAGCCCTCGAAGCCGTCCGCGTTGTCGACGGCGCCGGCGCGGGCGGCGAAGCGCCGGGCCAGTTCCTCACCTCGGCCCTCACCGACCTGGATGGCGTTGATCCGCACGATCGTCATGACCACATCCTCGCAGCTGACACAGCTCACGTGCCCACCACGCCGGCCGCCGGCACCCGGATCAACGCGATGGCGTCGGTGGGGCAGACCTCAACGCAGGCCAGGCAGTCGGTGCAGCGTCCCGGGTCGACTGCCGGCCGGTGCGGGGCTGCGGCGAGGGCCCCCTCCGGGCAGGTGATCAGGCACGCCCCGCAGGCGGTACAGCCGGCGCCGGCGCCAATGCGGACGGTCACGACACCCCGATGCGGACGGTCACGACGCTCCGATGGGGACGGTCACGACGCTCCGATGGGGACGGTCACGACGCTCCGATGGGGACGGTCACGACGCTCCGATGCGGGCGGTCACGACGCTTCGATGGGGACGGTCACGACGTCGCCGGGTGACCAGGCCACGTCGATGGCGTCGGCTCCGAAGTTGGACGGTCACGACGCTCCGTGGGGGTAGCCGCGCGGGGTCACCATGCGCGTTCCGATCCACCGGGTGGACGAGGCGCCAATGATGACCAGCGAGCGCATCCCGACCTCGGTCGGGTCGAGGCTGGCGAGGGTGGTGCGGATCACCTGCTGACCCGGACGGCCGATGTCGGTGAGGATCGCCGCGGGCGTGGACGGTGGGCGTCCGGCGCCGAGGATGCTGAGGGCCTCGCCCAGCTGGCTGGTCCGGCGCGACGAGCGCGGGTTGTAGAGCGATACCACGAAGTCGCCGGCCGCGGCGGCGTGCAAACGTCGGGCGATGACCTCCCACGGGGTAAGGAGGTCCGACAACGAGATGGCGACGTGATCGTGGCCGAGCGGCGCACCCAGAACCGCCGCGCCGCTGTGGGCCGCAGTCACCCCGGGGATCACGGTGACGGGCGGGTCGCCGGCTCCGGGGGCCAGTTCACACACCAGCGACGCCAGGGCGTATACCCCGGCGTCGCCCGAGGACACCAGCGCCACCCGGGCTCCCGCCCCGGCCCGGGCCAGGGCGTCGCGGCAGCGCTCCGCTTCGGCGCCGATGGGCCAGCGGAGAATCACCTGGCTGGGGTGAAGCAGCTCGGCGGCCAGGTCGACGTAGGGGCCGTAGCCGCTGACCACGTCGGCATGACGGACCGCGGCGGTGGCGGCCGGAGTGCGCAGGCCGGCGTCGCCCGGGCCCAGACCCACCACAGCCAGTCCCCCCTCGGGCCGGGCCCGTCGGGTCACGGCCACGGTGGCGTCCCTGCCCTCCGCCACCCGCTTGGGCCCCACCAGGGCGGCCCCGGGGCCGGCAGCCGCCAGGGCGGCCGCCTCCGCGACCGAAGGGGTCCCGACGGCGGCGGCCACCGCCGGGCTCGGATTGGGCACCCGGCCAGAGGCGACCACCCCGGCCAGAGTTTCGGCGTCGAAGGTCCGAACCTCCACCCCGAGGCGGGCGGCCAGAGCCACGATGGCCGGCTCGTCCGCCTTGCGATCCAGAGTGGCGACCAGACCGACGGCCGCCGCAGCCACGCCGGCCCGATCGAGGGCGTTCCCGACCAGCGACCAGACGCTGTCGGCGTCGGCACCGCGAATGGACCCGACTCCGACCACGAGGGAGGCGGGCCGCAGGAGCACTTCTGATGGCCCCGGGGACCGAGCCAGGTCGGTCACGGTCAGCACGGCGGCTCCGGCGGGGTGACGGCCCTCCAGCGGTCCGGCAGCCAGCTGAGCCAGGGGGGCGGGCAAGGGCCAGCCCCCGAGGCCCGGATCGGCATGGACCGACGGCGGGGTCCCGTCCAGCCAGCCACGGGTGACAGCGGCGATATCGCCCTCGGCCCTCCACCCGGGGAGGTCGTCGAGGGCGGCCAGGCCGGATCCGTCGGTGGCGGTGGTGATGATCGCCTCGGCGTCCAGCCGGGCGGCTACCTGGCGGGCCAGATCGTTGGCTCCGCCGTGGTGGCCGCCGCACAGGGCGAGCGCGTAGCGGGCCTGGTCGTCGACGCACACCACAGCCGGGTCGGTCAGCTTGCTGGCCAGGACCGGAGCGACGGCCCGAACGGCCATTCCGACCGCCCCGATCAGGATCAGGGCGTCGACCGCGGACCACTCGGCCCGGACGGTGTCGACCAACCGGCCGGCCCGGTGTTCGTAGGGCAGCCGCCGGGCGACCTCCGCCCCGGCTGCGGTCACCGAACAACACAGGACCCGGTTCATTCTTTCGGTCCCCAGCACACGAACACCGGGTTTTCGGCCTGCAGGCGAAGCGATCCGTCTCCCCCGACCGGCACCCCCCGGCCGATGGCGACCTGTACCAGGTTGCCGAGCCGGGTGGCGGCGGCAGCAGCCCGGTCAATGGCCGTATACGTGGCCACCGCGGTCCCGCCCGGGCGCAGCCGGCCGAGCACGGCGTCAAGGACGCCGAGTCCGCCGCCGCCCACGAAGGCCCGATCCGGGTCGGGCAGGCCGGCCAGGGCGGCTGGCGCCTCGCCGGCAACCACCGTGGCGCCGGTGCCAGCCAGGTTGGCCTCCAGCCGGGCGGTCTCGTCGGGCCGGCGTTCTACCGCGAACACCCGCAGGCCCGGAGCCAGCCGGGCGCATTCGGCGGCCACCGAACCCGATCCGGCTCCCACATCCCAGAGGACGCCTGCAGCCGGGAGCCGGAGCTTTCCGAGGGCGATGGCCCGGACCTCGGCCTTGGTGATCATGCCGTCGCGATGCCGGTAGGCGGCCTCGGGCAGCCCCCACGCCCAGACCGGCCCGCCCGGCCTGCCCGGCTCGCCCGGCCTGCCCGGCCTGCCCGGCTCGCCCGGCCTGCCCGGCCTGCCCGGCTCGCCCGGCTCGCCCGGCCTGCCCGGCTCGCCCGGCTCGCCCGGCTGGCCCGGCTCGCGGCGGCTACCCAGCCCACCCGGCCGCGGGGAAGGCGCCAGGCATACCACCACAGAGAGCGGATCGAACTCGCCGGCAGCCAGGGTGGCCTGGTCCCCTCGCCACACCTCCTCCCCGGCCTCGCCGAGGCGGCTGGCCACGATCACGTCCCGGGCGGGACCGCCCCCGGCGAGCAGGGCTCGCCCTACTGCCTGCGGCGGGTGGTCCGGCGAGGTCAGCACCGCCACCTTCTCGTGGGCCAGGATGGCCCCAATGGCGCCATCCAGGGGACGCCCGTGGGCCGACACCACCACGGCGTCGTCCCAGGCCACCCCGGCCCGGGCGCAGGCCATGGCCACCGACGAGGGCGCCGGATGCACGCTGATCTCCGTAGCCCCGTAGCGGGCCCGGGCCAGCCGGGCCAGGCCGAAGAAACCGGGGTCGCCGGAGACCACCAGGCACACCTTTTCCCCGTGGACGCGGCGCTCTTCAGCCCGGGTGAGCACGCCATCGAGGCTGCCCTGAAGCTCCATCCGCCGGCCGGGAAGGGCGGTCGGGAGGGCGGCCAGATGGCGGGCCGCGCCGATGAGGACGGTGGCCTCGGCCAACGCCTGCCTGGCGGCGGGCCCGAAGCATTCGCCCCCGAGCACGCCAACCAGCGAGATGGTCCCGGCGCCTTCAACCACGGGCGATCACCGCCTCTCCCTCGAAGTCGACCATGACCACGTCGACCGCCAGGGCGCCGTCGACGTAGAGCCGGCAGGCCTCGGCCGCCCGGCGGCACAGCTCGTTCAAGGGGTCGGTCCTCCCTGTCGACACGCAGGTCTCGGCGAAATGACGAGCCGTGGCGGTGGCCGTGGCCGCCGTCAAGACCTCCGGTCCGGCGCCGGTGGAGCGAGCCACCTCTTCGAGCAAGCGGCCGTCAACCTTCGATCGCCGGTAGTGGGTCATCAATATCCCGGCCGCCAGCTTGGTGATCTTGCCGGCCATGCCCACGAACGTGGCCTGCGATATTCCGGCTGCCACGGCGCGTCGCAGCGCAATTCCGGTGAAGTCGCCGACTTCGACGAAGCACACGGCCGGCAGCTCCGGCAGGAGGCGCTGGGCTGCGGCGTCGGTGCGTCCGCCCGTGGACAGCACGATGTGATCCCTCCCCTGGGCGGCGGCCACTTCCACCTGCTGCACCACGCTGGCTCGCCACGAGGCGGTCGAAAAGGGCCGGACGATCCCGGTGGTGCCCAGAATGCTGATCCCGCCGATGATGCCAAGGCGACCATTGGAGGTCCGGGCCGCCATGGCTTCCCCGCCCGGAACGGAGACCGTGAGCGCCACCGGACGATCGGTCAGCTCTCTGACCGCGGCGCGGATCATGCGGGCCGGGACCGGGTTGATGGCCGGAGCCCCGACCGGGAGCCCGAGGCCCGGAAGGGTGATGGTCCCGACCCCGGCGCCGGCGTGCAACTCGACGGTGCCGGCTGCCCGGTCGGGTGGGAGCCAGAGTGCCGTCACCGTGATGTGAGCGCCATGGGTGACGTCGGGGTCGTCGCCGGCGTCTTTGACGACAGCCGCCCGGCCGGGATGACCCGGCTGCCCGGCTTCGACATCGCATACCGCGAAGCGCACCCGCTGCCCGCGGGGCAAGCCCACCTCTACCTCGGCAGGCGGGTCGCCCTCGAGCAGGCCGGCAACCGCGGCTTTGGCTGCCGCCGCCGCGCAGGTTCCCGTGGTCCAGCCGGTGCGCAGCCCTTTGGCCCTGGCCACCTCGGGAGCGAGGGCCGGTTCACGGGGCTCGGGGTTCACCGTCGCCGGGCTGACGGCCGGCCTGCCGTGGACCCGGGGCGGGACGGCAGCCGGTAGGCCGTGCTGTGGCCGGGGGAGTAGAGCCGCGAGCGACGGGCCACCGCCCCCTCCGCCACGGCATCGCCGACCAGGACGAGCACGGTCAAGGTGGTGCCGGTAGCCCGGAGGTCCTGGGCCAGATTGCCCACCGTGGTCCGGATGATCCGCTGGTCGGGCCAGCTGGCCCGGATCACGATGGCCGCGGGAGTCTCTGGCCCATACCGGGAGCGGGCATCCTGGAGTTCGGCCGCCAATTCGTCGGGGCGGGCGGCGGAGAGAAACACCGCCATGGTGGTGCCGTGGGCGGCGAAGGCGCCTACCGACTCCCCGGCTGGCATCGACGCCCGGGTCCGCCCGGCGAGCCGGGTGAGCACCACGCTCTGGGCGACGCCGGGCTGGGTGAGTTCCTGTCCAAGCGCGGCTGCGGCTCCGGCCAGCGACGACACGCCGGGGACAATCTCCACGATCGCCCCGCCGATCGGCACCAATCGATCTGTTCGCTGATGGCGCCGTAGATGGTGGGATCGCCGGAGTGCAGGCGCACGATCCGGGCCGCGTCGGCGTGAGCGGCGTAGACGCCGACGACATCCTCCAGCGTCATGGTGGCCGAGTCGTGCACGACCACGTCGGCCGAGCAGTGCTGGAGCAGGGCGGGCGGCACCAGCGACGACGCCCATACCACCACCTGGGCCTCGGCCAGACGCCGGGCTCCCCGCAGCGTGATCAGGTCTGGCGCTCCCGGTCCGGCGCCGACGAAGGAGATCATCGGGCCCCCTCGCTGCTGGCAGCCGCGTTGGTGGCAGCTGCGCTGGCCGGGGTGGCGGGCACGATCACGGTGGCCAGGTAGGAAGCCGGCCCGCTCGTAGCCAGTTCCTCGAGAGGAGCGATCCGCTCGCCTGGCATGCCGATCAGCTCCCCCGCCACGGCATCCGCGCTGCGATGGCAGGCGACGGCCTGCGCCGCCAGCTCCGGCAAACGGCGTCCGCCCTTGTAGATCACCAGGGTGGTGGCCGGATCCCGCAGGTCGGACTCGAGTTCGTCCCCGTCGAGGGCGGTGCGGATGGTCACCCGGCTGCGTTCGTCGGCGATGACGGTTCCGGTCCGGGCGGCCAGGGCCTGGAAAGCCATGATCCCCGGCACCTGCACCACGATCGTCGCCGGTCGCCACTGACGAACCTGATCGGCCACGGCCACAAACGTGGAGTAGGTGAGGGGATCGCCGAGCGTGATCCACGCCACCTCCTCACCCGACGACAGATGACGAGTCACAACCGCGGCGGCCTGGCTCACCGAGCATTCCCGGTCCGTCCGGTCCGCGGACATCGCAAACGGGACCCGCTCCACGATCAACCCCGGGAGCGCTTCCCGCACCACGGCCTCGGCCCGGCCCACGGCATCGACGGCGGTGGTCGGGGCCACGACCCGGTCGGCGCGGCGCAGGGCCGACACGGCCCGCACGGTCAGCAGATCCGCCTCGCCCGGGCCCACCCCGACACCCACCAGGCGTCCCGGCACCGGTGCCTCGGCCGGCCGGGGGGCGGTCGGGATGGAGTCGGGCTCGGTCAGGGCGACGTCGAGCGCGGCCCGGATGAGCTCGGCCTCGGACCGGCCCGTCAGGGCGGCCCGGCTGGCCAGCCTGGCCTTCAACCGGTCGGTGAGGTAGACGCTGCTTTTGCGCACCGGCGCCAGCCTAGGTTCCCCCGACGTTACGTAGGGTACGACGTAGGGCACAGGCCGCCGCGAAGGCCGCAACCGGAGCGGGGTCGCCGCCGGGGTGGTGGTGGACATAGGTGGCGAGCAGCGTGGGCGTAGCCCATCCCTCGAGGCGCTGGCCCCACCTGCTGCTGAGCTCGAGGGCCTCCCCGGGCGGGTGAAACGCCGAATAGTGAAACTCGTGCCCCCGGCAGCGGGTGCCCGCGGGGCCGATCGGCGAGAGGGTGGCGGTGACAACGTGGCGGTACCCCAGAGTCAGGCGGTCGGTCATGACGGCCTGCCCGGCGATGACGCCGGCCATCGGGTGCCCGTCGAGGGAGTCGGCGAGCAGCAGCAGTCCCCCGCACTCGGCCCAGGTCGGCAAGCCGGTAGCCACCCGGTGGCGAAGCTCGTCGAGGAGGGGGCGGTTGGCGGAAAGGGCGGTCCCGTACACCTCCGGAAAGCCGCCGCCGACCACCAAACCGTCGATGGCCTCGGGCAGCTGTCCGGCCGTCAGTGGATCGAAAGGGACGATCTCCGCCCCGGCCGCGGCCAGGGCGTCCAGGGTGTCGGTATAGGTAAAAGAGAAGGCCGCTCCGCCGGCGACCGCCACCCGGACCGGTGCCCCCGGCGCCGGCAGCCGTACCGGGCCGGTTGGTCGCGCCGGCGCCGAACAGGCGAGCGCCATCACGCCTTCCAGGTCGACGTGGCGACGCACCACTGCCGCCAGCCCCCGCAGGGACTCGCCGACCCCGACGGGGTTCTCGGCGACAGGCACCAGCCCGAGATGCCGGTCGCGCCAGCGGAGGCCATCGTCGCGGGGGAGAGCGCCGAGGACCGGCATGCCGAGGGGGCCCAGGGCGTCGCGCAGCATTTCTTCATGGGTGGGCGAGCCAACCTGGTTGAGAACGACCCCGGCGATCGACAGGTCGGGTTGGAGCGTGGCATAGCCGTGGACAACGGCCGCCACCGACGCGGACATCGCCGAGGCGTCGACCACCAGCAGGATCGGGGCCTCCAGCAGTCGGGCCACATCGGCCGTCGAGGAGACGGTGCCGTCGCCGGCCCCGTCGAAGAGGCCCATGACGCCCTCCACGATCAGCAGGTCACTGTCCGCCCCGGCCCGGGCCGCCAGCGGGGCGACCGCGCTCTCGCCGCAGAGCCAGGCGTCGAGGTTGCGGGGCGGCCGGCCCGAGGCCAGGGCGTGGTACCCCGGGTCGATGAAATCCGGGCCAACCTTCGCCGCCGCGGGCCGGTGACCGGTCTCCCGGAGGGCGGCGACCAGCCCGGTGGCGACGGTGGTCTTGCCGACGCCGGAGTGGGTCCCGGCGATTACCACCCGGGGGCCCAGGGCCGGACTGCTCATGGTGTCCAGGCTGCCAGGCCCGGGCTGACCTGAGCGACCCGGTGACCCGCCCTCGGTTACGTTGTCGGGCGATGACGCCAAGGGAGGGCATCCCGATCCGATCCACGGGGGGTGCGATCCGGGGACCCCGTACCACGGTCGAGGGCTTGCTGCTGGTGGCCCACGGCTCAGAATGCGCCCGCAGCGCAGAGGAGATGAACGCCCTGGCCGACCTGGTCGGAGCCGCCCTGCCAGAGGTGGCCGTTGAGGTCGGCTATCTGGAGATGTCGGATCCGCCCGCGGGGCGGCAGGCGGATGCACTGGTGGCCCACGGTTGCCGCCGGGTGGTCGTGCTCCCCCTGGTGCTTCTGGACGCCGGCCACGCCAAAAGCGATGTTCCGGCGATCGTGGTCTCAGCCCGCCGGCGTTACCCGGAGGTCCAGTTCCGGTTCGGGCGGCCGCTCGGGGTGTCCCGGGCTCCCGTGGAGTTGCTCGGGAAGGCGGTGGTGGCAGCCGGCGGCGCCGGGCTGCCGTTGCTGTTGATCGCCCGGGGCACGTCGGACCCCGACGCCAACGCCGAGGCCTACAAGGCAGCCCGTCTGATCTCGGAATGGACCGGAGCCGCCTTCGTTCATGTCGGCTTCAGTGGTGTCACCGCCCCGTCCGTGCCGGAGGCCGCGGACGTCTTCGCCCGCCTCGGTCACCCGCGCCTGACGGTGGCGTGGTGGTACCTGTGCCACGGCAAGCTGATCGAGAGAGGCCGGGAGGACCTGGCCGGCTTCGCGGCTCGTACGGGCGTGGACGTGCTCGACGCCGGGCACCTTGGACCGCGGCCGGCCCTGGTGCCACTGGTGGTCGACCGCTACCAGGAGGCCCTCGCTGGTCGCGTCGAGGTCAACTGCGACACCTGCGCCTACCGGGCCCCGTGGCCAGGACGGGAGGCGCGGGTGGGCCAGGCCATCGGGGTGGGGCACTCGCATCTGGCCGCCGCCCACCGGCCCAGCCACGACGAGTAATGGTCCGGCGCCGTCGTGAACGCCGGCGGGGGTCGATGTCAGGACGGGACGGCAGCGGGCGCGGCCGGAGCAGCAGGAGCAGCCGGCACGCCACCCTGGGCCCGCACGGCCATGTCAGCCAACGTGAAAGAGTCGAGATGTCGCCGCATGTGCTCGCCGACGTCCGCCCATACCGCCAGCAGAACGCACTGGCCCTCGTGATCGCAGGCGCCGTTTTGATGCGGCTCACCAAAATCGCCCGCCACGATGGGGCCCTCGACCGCGCTCACGATCTGGCTGAGGGTGATGTTCGCGGGCGAGCGGGCCAGGATGTAGCCACCCCCGACGCCTCGTTTGGAGCGCACCAGACCGGCCCCCTTGAGGGCCAGGAGGATCTGCTCGAGATACGGCTGGGGGAGGCCGGTGCGCTCCGCGATGTCACGGACCGAGGTGGGCTGGGTTTGCCCGGCATGCAGCGCCAGGGACAATAAAGCCCGGCTGGCGTAATCGCCCCGGGTAGAGACCTTCACGGTCGCATTCTACCCCTAGGGTGGTCCGCGATGACTTCTCCTGCGCCCATCCTGCCGGCATACGAGGGCGCCAATCTGGCCGGCGTGGTCCCGGGCTTGCTGCAACCGCCCGACCGCCGTCCGGACTGGTTTCCGGAGCCAGCCCGAGCTGCGGCTCAGGTCGTGATGCTGGTGGTCGACGGCCTCGGTTGGCTCCAGTTGCAGGAGCGGCGGCACCTCACCCCTCGACTGGCCAGCCTGGTCGGCGGCCCGATCACCACGGTGGTGCCCAGCACGACCGCGACCGCCTTGACGTCGCTTACCGTCGGGGTGCCCCCGGCCTCCCACGGCATTGTGGGCTACCGGCTGGTGGTGGACGGGCCGACCGGATCCGAGGTTCTCAACGTGCTGCGCTGGAGGACGCTTTCCGGCGACGCCCGGTCGTTTGTCGAGCCCGAGAGTTTTCAGCCCCTCCCTCCATTTCTGGGCCGGCCGGTCCCGGTGGTCAGCAAATACGAGTTCGTGGGGACTGGTTTCACCCAGGCCCACCAGAGGGACGCGCCGGTCGCCAGCTGGTCGGTTTCGTCCAGCCTGGCCGTCGAGGTTGGGGCGTTGCTGGCGGCCGGCGAACCGTTTGTCTACGCCTACTACGAAGGCATCGACAAGATCGCTCACCTGCGGGGCTTCGGCCCGCATTACGACGCCGAGCTGGTGGCCGTCGACCGGATGGTGGGCGATCTGCTGGACGTTCTGCCGGCCGGCGCCAGCCTGGCGGTGACAGCCGACCACGGGCAGGTGGAGGTGGGATCGCGCGCCATCATGATCGATGCCGGGCTGGCGGCAGAGGCAGTCATGCAGAGCGGGGAGGCCCGGTTCCGCTGGCTGCACGCCCGCCCGGGTGACGGCGCCGCGATCGACGAGCTCACCGCGCTGGCGCAGGAGCTGTACGGCAACCAGGCCTGGGTCGTGACCCTCGACCGGATGGACGACGAGGGCTGGTTCGGGGGGCCCCTGAAGCCGGCGCTCCGGGCCCGCCTCGGCGACGTGGCCCTCATCCCGTTCCAGCCGATCGCCTATCTCGATCCTGCAGACGGCGGCGACGTCCGGCTGGTATGCCGGCACGGATCCCTCACCCCCGACGAGATGTTCGTGCCCCTCATCGCCGGGCTGGGCAAACTGGGGTTGTGATACCCAACGATCCGAGACAGCCGGACCGGCCAGGTCCTGACAACGTGATCATCGTCGCCCCGCCCGAGCGGGGGGAGGTGGTGACCGACACCGACGCCGACCCCGAGCGCGAGGCGGTCGAGCAACCCGCCAAGGTGATGCGGATTGGCTCCATGATCAAGCAGCTCCTCGAGGAGGTGCGGCAGGCGCCCCTCGACGAGCGCAGCCGGGCCCGGCTGCGAGAGATCTATGACAGGTCGGTGAACGAGTTGTCCGAGGGCCTTTCCCCCGACCTGCGGGACGAGCTGGCCCGCATGACGTCCCCGTTCGGACCCGGCGAGGTGCCGAGCGAAGGCGAGCTCCGGGTAGCCCAGGCCCAGCTGGTTGGCTGGCTGGAGGGGCTCTTCCACGGGATCCAGGCCACCCTCTTCGCCCAGCAGATGGCCGCCCGGGCCCAGCTCGAGCACATGCGCCAGCGCAGCCTTCCTCCCGGCCAGGATGATCGACCGGGGCCGGGCACCTATTTGTGACCCCCCGGCCCGGTCGCCGGAAGGCCAGGATGCGGCAAGGCCAAAAAGTGGTCCGGCGCCGGTCCACGGTCGCCGTACCGGAGACCACATCGGGTAGTTCGGGGCGCTAACCTCGGAGCCAGAAATCACAGCTCTGTAGTTCATCCACAGGTCGTGCACAGTCGCTGTGGATCATCAGATTCTCACGAGGGAGGCGGAGTCGCCTGTGGGCGCATCGTTCACCCACCTGCACCAGCACACCGAGTTCTCCATGCTCGATGGTGCGGCCCGGGTGCCCGACGTCATCGCCAGAGCGGTGGCCGACGGTCAGCCCGCGGTCGGGATCACCGACCACGGCAACATGTACGGCGTCCTGGATTTCTACAAGGCGGCCCGCCAGGCGGGCATCAAGCCGATCATCGGCATCGAGGCCTATCAGGCCGCCGAGAGCCGCTTCGAGCGGCCGGTCCGGCGGGGCCGGATCGACGACGGGGGCGGCGAGGGCGAGAGCGGCGACAAGCTCTACTACCACCTGACCCTGCTGGCGGAGAACGGGGCGGGCTACAAAAACCTGCTCAAGCTGTCGTCGGCCGCCTATCTCGAGGGCTACTTCTATAAGCCGCGAGCGGACTGGGAGCTGCTCGAGCGCTACCACGACGGAGTGATCGCCAGCACCGGCTGCCTGGGGGGAGTGGTCGCCCAGGCTCTCCTCAAGGGCGACACCGAGCGGGCCGTTGCCCTGGCCGCCCGGCTGCAGGACATCTTCGGGCGGGAGCACCTCTTCGTCGAGCTCCAGGATCACGGTCTCGAAGAGCAGCGCCGCACCAACCCCGAGCTGGTCCGGCTGGCCCAGCGCATCGGAGCCCCTCTGCTGGCCACCAACGACAGCCACTACGTCTCACGGCACGACGCCGAGGCCCATGACGCCCTGCTGTGCGTGCAGACGGGCTCGATGAAAGACGATCCAAAGCGCTTTAAGTTCCACGGCGACGAGCACTACCTGAAGACCGCGGCCGAGATGCGGCACCTGTTCCGGGACTATCCCGAAGCGTGCGATCAACACCCTGTGGATCGCCGAGCGGGCCGACGTGGAGATCGAGTTCGGCAAACCGAAGCTGCCGTCCTTTCCTCGCCCGGCCGGATTTCGCCGACGCCGACGCCTACCTCCGGCATCTGGCCTTGGCCGGGGCGGCCCAGCGATACGGCGAGCCGATCGCGGCGGAAGTCCACCAGCGCCTCGCCTACGAGCTCGGGGTCATCTCCACCATGGGCTTCTCCGATTACTTCCTGGTGGTGTGGGACCTCATCCGTCACGCCCGGGAGCAGGGCATCCGGGTGGGCCCGGGCCGGGGGAGCGCGGCAGGGTGCTGCGTCGCCTACTGCCTGCGCATCGTCGATATTGACCCCATTCGCTACCGGCTGCTGTTCGAGCGCTTTCTCAATCCGGGCCGCAAGCAGATGCCCGATATCGACATGGACTTCGACGAGCGCTACCGGGGCGAGATGATCCGCTACGCGGCGGAGCGCTATGGCTGGGATCGGGTCGCCCAGATCGTCACCTTCTCCACGATCAAGGCCCGGGCTGCGGTCCGCGACGCGGCCCGGGTCCTCGGCTACCCCTACAGCGTCGGCGACCGCATCGCCAAGGCGATGCCGCCGCTGGTGATGGGCCGGGACACCCCCCTGTGGGCCTGCTTCGAGGAGGACCCCAAGTTCGCCGACGGCTACAAGGCGGCCCTCGAGCTGCGCCAGATGTGCGTTGACCGACCCCGACGTCGGCCAAGGTGGTCGACGTGGCCCGGGGGTTGGAGGGCCTGCGCCGTCAGGACGGCATCCATGCCGCCGCGGTGGTCATTTCCGGCGAGCCGCTGACCGAGCACCTTCCCATCCAGCGCAAGCCCGAGCCCGGCGGTCGGGTCGAGGACGCCCCTATCGTCACCCAGTACGAGATGCATGGGGTCGAGGACCTCGGCCTGCTCAAGATGGATTTCCTGGGGCTGCGCAACCTGTCGGTCATCGAGCGGGCCCTCGACCTCATCGAAGCCGCCACCGGCCAGCGACCCGACATCGACCGGGTCCCCCTTGACGACGAGCTGACCTACCAGATGTTGCAGCGGGGGGACACCGTCGGGATCTTCCAGTTCGAAGGCGGGGCGATGCGCAACCTGGTGCGGGCCCTGGCCCCCACCGAGTTCGAGGATGTCGGCGCCCTCAATGCCCTCTACCGGCCCGGGCCCATGGCCGCCAACATGCACAACGACTACGCCGACCGCAAGAACGGCCGGCAGCTGGTCTCCTACCAGCATCCCGACATGGCGGAGGTGCTGGGCGACACCTACGGCCTGTGTGTGTATCAGGAACAGATGATGCTCCTGGCCCAAAAGTTCGCCGGCTACTCGCTGGCCGAGGCGGACAACCTGCGCAAGGCCGCGGGCAAGAAGGTGCGCCAGATCATGGCGGCAGGAACGGGAGAAGTTCGAAGCCGGCTGCGAGGCCACCGGCTATGGACGGGCCATCGGGAAGATGCTGTTCGACATCATCGAGCCGTTCGCCGATTACGGGTTCAATCGCAGCCACGCCTTCGGCTACGGCCTGGTCAGCTACCAGACCGCCTGGCTGAAGGCCCACTACCCGGCCGAGTACCTGGCCGCCCTGCTGACCAGCGTCAAGGACGACAAGGACAAGACCGCTGTCTACCTGGCCGAGTGCCGGGCCCAGGGCCTCGAGGTGCTCGTCCCCGACGTGAACCTGTCGCGCTCGGATTTCTCTGCCGTCGCCGAGCCCGGCCCTGCCGGTGAAGTCGGACGTCGCGGCGCCGGTCCGACCCGGACGGTCATCCCCTTCGGCCTGTCGGCCATCCGCAACGTCGGCGAGGGCCTGGTGGAGCGGATCATCGCCGAGCGGGAGCGTGGCGGGCCCGTTCTACCGACTTCTACGACTTCTGCGCCCGGGTCGACCCGGCGGTCCTCAACAAGCGCGACCGTCGAGTCGCTCGTCAAAGCCGGGGCGTTCGACGCTCTCGGCCATCCCCGCCAGGGACTGTGCCTGGTATTCGAGCAGATCGTCGACCGGACCCTGGCCCGCCGCCGCGAAGCCGATCAGGGGATCATGAGCCTGTTCGGCGACCCGGGGGGGACCGAGTGGCCGGTGTTCGACGAGGCCCGGGTGCCGATCCCCGACCAGGAGTTCGCCAAGACGGTGCGGCTGGCGTTCGAGAAGGAGATGCTTGGCCTCTATCTGAGCGATCATCCGCTCAAGGGCCTGGAGGCCGCCCTGGCGCGCCACGTCGACTCCGCGATCGCCGAACTGCGCGACGGAGCCCGGGACGGGGAGCTGCGGTGGGTGGGCGGCGTCGTGACCGGCGTGGTCCGGAAGTACACCAAACGAGGTGATCTGATGGCCACCTTCACGCTCGAGGACCTGGTCTCGTCGATCGAGGTGTGGGTCTTCCCCCGGACCATGACCGAGGTCGCCCACCTGCTGGCCGACGACACGGTGGTGTGCGTCAAGGGCCGGTTGGATCTGCGTGAGGAGCCGGCGAAGTTGGTGTGCATGGAGATCAAGCGCCCGGAGCTCAACCCGTCCGACCAGCCGCTCCATGTCGAGTTGCCGATTCACGCCCTCACCGACGACCGGGTGGAGTCGCTCAAACGCCTGCTGAGCGAGCATCCCGGACCGTCGCCGGTACTGCTTCACGTCGGCACGAAATGCATTCAGCTGGCATCCCAGTGGAGCGTCGACACCACCCGGGGCCTACTGGCCGAGCTGCGGGTCCTGCTCGGTCCGGCCTGCCTGGCGGCTCGCTGAGCGCTCCGGCGCGGAGGTACATCTCTTGCGGGCGCTAAACTAGCTGCTCAGTCACGATGTGGTGAGGAGAGTTCACGCGGTATGACGTTCGCTGTCGAAACGAAAGACTGCACCGCCCTGGCCGATGCCGAGTTGGCCGATATGGCCGACATTGTCACCGACGGTCCCGGCTGGCTTCGACATCGGCTTGGTCTCGAAGCAAGCCGAGGAGTGGGTCCTGATCACCCAGGTTCGTGATGCCGGAAAGCTGGTCGGCTTTTCGTTCTGCACCCTGGAGCGGATCGGCGGCACGCCCTGCCTGCTCTGGGGTCTGGCCTCGGTGAAGCGCACCGCCAAGCGGGATCAGGTCCTGAAGGCCATCGTGGCGGCCCAGTTCCGGCGAGCCGTGCTGGCCTTTCCGGACGAGGACGTGCTGATCGGCACCCGGTTCATCGACGCCGGCGCCTTCCAGGCCTTCAAGGACCTCGAGGACATCTGCCCCCGACCGGGGCACAAGCCGACCGGCGAGGAGCGGGCCTGGAGCCGCCGACTGGCGAAGCGCTTCGGCGCGCGAAGGCCGGATCGACGATCGCACGTTCATCCTCGGTGGCGACGGCAGCGCGCCGGGCTGCTTCGACTTCGCGTCCGCCAAGCCCGAAACCGTCGCCGAGGACGTCGCCGCCTTCTTCGAGCCCCTCGACCGGGCCCGGGGCGACGTGCTCATCGCCTTCGGCTGGGCCATGGCCGAGGATCTGGCCAGCAAATACTCGCCCTGATCCCGACCTGATCCGGGTCGCCGGGGGGACATCACACCAGAAGGGGGCAGGAGCGCCCGGAGGCGCCGGGACCGGGTCTAGGGCCGGGGTAGCAGCGCCTCGACCACTTTGTGGCAGCGGCCGTCGATCGGCGGGGTCAGGGCCACCAGCAGGCGGTCGCCCTTGCCTGCCACCAGATGCCGTCGCCCCGATCGATCCATGAGCGTGGCCACGTAGCGGTCCAGGCACGGCAGCTCGCGCTCGTGGCCGCAGCCACTCGAACCGGCAGGCCAGATAGGGGCCGTCCCGCCAGAAGCTGATCGGGCCCTCTGGTTCGACCACGGCGATGGACGGATGATCGGGCCGCCGCTCCCAGAACGGCACCGCCGATGACGAGACGCCGAGCAGCGGCTGCCCGCCCGGGTGGACCAGCGGCCGGAGCATCCGTTGCACCCGCCGGCCGGCCAGGCGTCGCACCGGCTCGGGCGGACCGCTCAACACCAGGGCCTCCGGCTCGTGGGGGTCCGGTACGTCATCGAAGTTTTCGTCCAGGATCGACCGTCACCACGTCGTAGGGGCGCAGCCCGTGCGGGGATGGAGCCGGCGACCAGGCCCGGACCAGCGCCCCGGAGGCCATGTCGACACCCGCGCAGTGATTGCCATCAGCCGACAGGACGAGCAGCTCCAGGGTCGCGCCCGGGGCGACGGCCACCCGGGGCACATCCTTGACGACCGGATAGAAGTCAGGAGCGGTACTAGCGGGCACGGGTATTCATAGTTGCCAATCGATGGACCCCAGGAGGTGGATGCCCCGCCCCGGGATCCTAGTAGCTCAGCTTTCTACAGCTGTGACGCCAGGCGCAGGCTGGGATCGGAGGTCGGGGCCTGGCAGGCATAGTCCCGGCAAACGAAGGCCAGATTCGACTGCTCCGGAGCCGTCCGCCCTTCCCACAGCGGGGACGGGTACGGCTCGCCCCACGCCAGTACCGTGCCCGGCAGGTATCGCCGGCTCACCACCTCGACGAGGTCAGGCCTGTCGCCGGTCACGACCACTTCGGTGAGCCCGCCGCCGGCCAGCTCGGCGGCCGCCACCAGACCGGTAAAGGCGACCGGCACCGCGCCAGGGCGGGTCTCATGGCGTCGATGATGGCCTCGGCCCGGGCGCGGTAGCGCGGCTGACTCCGCTCAGCGCCGCCAGGCGCAGCAGGGCGGCGGCGCCGACCGAGTTGGCGGACGGCACGGCCCCGTCCTGGCTGTCGACGGGCCGGGCGATGAGCGTTCGGCGTCGTGGCCCGTCATGAGCAAGGCTCCGGATCTCGGCGTCGACGAACAGCTCGAGCAGGGCATCTGCAGTCCCGGTGGCGGCCGTCGATCCAGCGGGCCCGCCCGGTCGCCTCGGCCAGGCGCACGAAGGCCTCCGACCAGCCAGGCGTAGTCCGCGGCGTAGGCCAGATGGCGGTAGCCCGGGTCCCCGGTCCACTCCCGCCGGGCCCGGTCCCGGCCGGCTCCGGCCTGCCAGCTGCGCAACCATCGCCCGTCCGACGGGCCGGCGCAGGTTGGCGAGCAGAAAGTCGCCGAGCTCCTCACCGGCATCGAGCCAGTCGTGGTTGGCAAAGCCAGCCGCCGGCTTCGGCCAGGGCGGCCACCGCCATGGCGTTCCATTCGGTGAGCACCTTGTCGTCGAGGCCGGGCCGAACCCGGCCTTCCCGGCGGGCGAACAGCGCCGGCCCGGGCCTGTCTCCACCTCGGGGGACGGGCGCAGCGGCCGCCGCCGGGCGGCCGGAACAGGATGTTGCGGCCTTCCCAGTTCCCTGCCGCGGTGACCCCGTACCAGTCGCGCGGCGGCCTGGCCGCCCACCTCGCAGCACCTCAGCCCGGTCCCACACGTAGAAGCGGCCTTCCTCCCCTTCGCTGTCGGCATCCTCGGCCGAGGCCAGGCCGCCGCCAGGCAGGGCGCACGGGCGGGCCGCAGCAGGTACTCCAGGGTCTCGGTGACCACCTGGCGGTACTGCTCCGCCCCGGTCAGCTGAAAGGCGTGGAGGTAGACCCGGGCCAGCTGGGCGTTGTCGTACAGCATCTTCTCGAAATGGGGGACCAGCCAGCGCCGATCCGTCGAGTACCGGGCGAACCCGCCGCCGAGGTGGTCGTAGATGCCACCGGCGGCCATGGCGTCCAGGGTGGTGGTGACCGCGCGGCCAGGTACGTCCGGCGCCGTCCGGGCGCCAGGCCGCCAGCAAGAGCAGCTCCAGCATGGCCGGCTGCGGGAACTTGGGCGCCCCGCCGAAGCCGCCCCATTCGGCGTCGAAACGGGCCAGCAGGGTGTCCGTGGCCGCGCCGAGCAGGGCGCTGGATCGGCTCTGGCGCCGGCCGGTCGCCCGGGCGTCGCCGGCATGCGGCCCAGCCCCGTCCCGGGCAGGGCGGTCCCGGCTCGCACCGCGTCGGCCAGCCGGGCGGCGGCCGTCTTCGAGGTCCGGCCGGCGCTGGCGCCAGGCCCGGCTGACCTGGCCGAGCAGCTCCACGAACCGGTCCCGGGGGAAGTAGGTCCCGCCCAGGAAAGGACGGCCGTCGGGCAGGAGGAACACCGTCATCGGCCAGCCGCCCCCTCCCGGTCAGGGCCTGGACCGCCTCCATGTAGATGGCATCCACGTCGGGCCGCTCCTCGCGGTCGACCTTGATGTTGACGAAGCCGGCGTTCATCACCTCCGCGGTGGCCGGGTCCTCGAAGGACTCGTGCGCCATCACGTGGCACCAGTGGCAGGCCGAGTAGCCGATCGAGAGCAGGATGGGGACGTCTCGCAGCCGGGCGGCGGCGAAGGCGTCCGGCCCCCACGGGTACCAGTCGACCGGGTTGTCGGCGTGCTGGCGCAGGTACGGGCTGGTCTGGTCGGCCAGACGGTTCATGGGGCCAGGCTAGGCCGGGGTGCGGTGGCGGTGATGGCCGGGTGGGCCTGACCCGAGGATGCTGCGACCCCGGAGCGGGTCAGGACCCGGCGGCGCCCAGGTGCTCCAGCAGCAGCGGGGCGACCCCGTGACGGCAGCCGGGGCAGCCAGTGGTCGGCCTCCGGCAGCGGCACGAACCGGTAAGGGTCCGCCGACGTGGCGCCCGCACCGCTCGGCGGCGACCCGGGTGACGAAGCGGTCCCGCTCGCCCCAGACGAACAGCGTCGGCGCGGTCACGGGGCCGGCCGGCTGCGGACGTCGAACGGCAGGGCTCGATACCAGTTGAGGGGCCCGGTCATGGCGCCGGCGGGTGGCTGCCCGCCGGGCGTACCGGCGGCCGAGTCGGCGTCGAGCCCCAGGCGTCGCAGCAGTGCCGACAAGCGGCCGCCGCCGGTCGCGACAGGACGAGCTCGGGCAGCCCCGGGAGCTGGAAGAGCAGCATGTACCAGGACCGCAGCGGCTTGGCGGCTGCGGCAGAGGCCTCGACCACGGCCCGGGGGTGGGGGACCGACAGCGCCGTCAGGCTGCGCACCCGGTGGCCGTGGGCGCCGGCCAGGTACCAGGCCACGGCCGCCCCCCAGTCGTGGCCGACGACGTCGAAGCGGGCCGCTCCGGCCGCGTCCGCCAGGGCCAGGACGTCGCCGGCCAGCCGTTCCAGGGTGTAGGACCGCGCCGGCCGCGGGCGGGCTCCGGGGGAGTAGCCCCGCTGATCCGGCGCCAGGGTGCGGTAGCCGGCCGCGGCGAGTGGGCCGGCCAGCGCCTCCCAGCAGTGGCGATCTTCCGGGAAGCCGTGGAGCAGGATGACGGCCGGCCCGTCCGGCGGCCCCCGTGTCGGTCACGTCGAAGGTCAGGCCGTCGTGGGCGTATTGCTCCATCGGGGTCAGGGCTCGGTCCATCGGGCTCAGGGCTGGTCCTCTGGGCAGTCCGGGCAGCCGGTCCCGCTGGACCTTGCCGATGGACGTGCGGGGCAGGCGCTCGACGAGGACCATCTGCCGGGGTGCGGCGAAGGGGGCCACCATCTCGGCGACCAGCGGCCGCAACTCGTCGAGCGCCGGTGGGTCGGCGCGGTTCGGCCGGGACGACCCAGGCCACCACCCGCTGGCCCCACTCCGGGTCTGCGGCGCCGGCGACCGCCACCTCGGCCACCGAGCCGGATGGGTCAGCAGGGCCGCTTCGACCGGAGCCGGCCACATGTTTTCCCCGCCGCTGATGATCATGCTCCCTCACCCGACCGTAGACGCGCAGCCTCCCCTCGGCGTCGATTTCCCCGGCGTCGCCGGTCGCCAGCCAGCCGTTCGGGCCAACGGCCGGCGTCCCGTCCCGGTAGGCCCGCAGCAGCATCGGACCGCGCAGGCGCACTTCGGCGCTGTCGGCATCGACCGCCATCTCGACACCCGGGAGGGGAACCCGTCGTACACGACGCCGCTCCCGGTTTCGGTAAGCCCATAGGTGGTGACCACGTTGGGGGGAAGGCCTCCGGGCGGCGCCGACCCGCCGAGCACCACGGTGCGGAAATGCTCGGCGCCGACCCGGCCCAAGGCCGTCGCCACCAGGGACACCAGCACGTCCGGCCCCGCTGGCGGCCCGAACCGCGTCGCGGTCGAAGCCGGGCAGGACCGTCAACGGCGTGCCGGTCAGCAGGCTCCGGGTGACGACTGCCATGTCCCCCGACGTGATTGAGCGGCAGGCAGGCCAGCCAGCGGTGCCGGTCGGGGTCGACCCCGAGCCGCGCGCGAGGTCGCCCGGGCCGACGCCAGCACGGCGGCGTGGGTGAGGATCACCCCTTTGGCTGTGCCGGTGGTGCCGCTGGTGGCCATCACCAGGGCGTCACCGGCCTCGACCGGCACACCGGGGCGCCGGCGTTGTTCGCCGTCGGGGCCGATGACCCGGGCCGGGCGCAGCTGATCGAGCACGGCCTCCTGGGCCGGGCGGGACAGGCGCTGGTCGAGCGGCAGCACGGCGTCACCGTCCTCCCAGGCCGACCGGAGGGCGGTCACGAAGTCCGGGCCGGCCGGCAGATCGATTGCCACCAGGTCCGGCACGACAACTAGTTTGCGGTCCGTATGAGCCGACCGGCCAATCAACTTCCCGGCCCCCGTCATCCCTGGCTGGCCGGGGCCCGCCCCCGGACCCTCCCGGCCTCGGCCGTCCCGGTGGTGGTGGGCACCGCCGCGGCCGGAGCGGCGGGGTCGGTGATCTGGTGGCGGGCCGCGGTGGCCATGGTCGTCGCCGTCGCCCTGCAGGTGGGAACCAACTACGCCAACGACTACAGCGACGGCCTGCGGGGCACCGACACGGTGCGGGTGGGCCCGGTCCGGCTGGTCGCGTCGGGCCTGGCGTCGCCGCCAGCGGTGCGGCGGGCCGCGCTGGCGGCGTTCGCTGGTGGCGGCCGCCGGGGGCCTGGCTCTGGCGGCGGTCGGCCGGCTGGTGGTTGATCCTGGTCGGGGCGGCGTGCATCGCGGCCGGATGGTTGTACACAGGCGGGCCCCGGCCCTATGGGTACGCCGGGACTGGGCGAGCTGTTCGTCTTCGTGTTCTTCGGCCTGGTGGCCACCGTCGGCACCGAATACGTGCAGGTGGCCGGATCACCGGCCTGGCCGTGGGGGCCGCGGTTCCCGTCGGGCTGCTGGCCGTCGCCCTGCTGGTGGTCAACAACCTCCGCGACATCCCGGGCGACACGGCGAGCGGGAAACGGACCCTGGCGGTGCGGCATCGGGGCCCCCGCGACCCGGAAGCTGTATGCCGCCACCGTGCTGGTGCCGTTCGGCGTGGCCGCCGTGCTGGCGGTGTGGCGGCCGGCGGCGCTGCTGGCGCCTCTCCTGGCCGCTGCCGCTGGCGATCGCCGCCTGATCCGTCTGGTCTGGGCGGGGTCGAGGGCAAGGCCTTGATCCCGTGCTCGGGGCGCGACCGGGCCGGCTGCAGCTGGCCTTCGGGCCTGCTGGCGGCCGGCGCTGGCGCATCTGATGGCCGGCTGACGCCGCATCGAGGAACGGCAGCACGATGTCGAGGAAGGCGTCGGGCTGCTCCAGATGGCAGGCGTGACCGGCTTGGGGACCACGGCCAGGGCGGCGTTCCTGCCGATACTGACACCAGGCGCCGGCCGTGAGCCATATAGGCCTGTCGAGGCTGCCGGCGACCACCAGAACGGGCATCGCCAGTCGACGGAGTTCGGACCAGAAGGGCTCCTGGGTGCCGGTGCCGGCCAGGCGCAGGCTGGAGGCCAGCCCGGCCGCGGTGCCGCCCAGCCGGCTCTCCAGGGCCGCCGCGCCCGGGGGCAAGGTGGCGAAGAGCGGCCGTTCGAGCCACCAGGCCACGAAGGCGGCCACCCCCTCGCTCTCGACCCTGGCCGCCATCACCTCGTCGCCGTCCCGGCGGGCGGCCCGCTCGCCGGGATCGTCGATCCCTCCGGTGGCGCTCACCACCACCAGCCGGCGGACCAGGTCGGGATGGCGCAGGGCCACGTGCAGGGCGTAGCGGCCGCCCATCGAGTAGCCGAGCCAGGCTGGCCTCGCCCGCCGACTCGGCCATCAGGTCGGCGCCCGGTGGGCAGATCCGCGGCGACCCGGCGGATTGGCCATGCCCGGGAGCGTCCAGGGCGATGACGGTGTGCTCCTCGGCCAAGGCGGCCCCAACCGCTGCCCCACGACCGCGCCGACTGGGTGAAGCCGTGGATGAGTACCACCGGGTCACCCTTTCCCCAGGTCTCGGCGTGCAGCACGGCATGATCCTGGCATGACCGATCCGGCGCGCCGCAGACCTCCAGGCCGCCTTTTGTTCCGTGCTTGTCGACGAGTGGGCCCGGGCCGGAGTCACCGACGCCGTGGTGGCGCCGGGATCCCGCTCGACGCCGCTGGTCGCTGGCGCTGGACGCCGACCCCCGGGTTCGGGTGCACGTCGTCCTCGACGAGCGGTCAGCCGGTTTCGTGGCGCTCGGGATGGGCATGGCGACCGGCCGGCCGGCCGTGGTGGTCGACCACCAGCGGCACGGCCGCAGTCGAGTTGCATCCGGCGGTGGTGGAGGCGTCACACGCAGGTGTCCCTCTGATCGCGGCCACCGCCGACCGCCCTCCCGAGCTGCATGACGTGGGAGCCCCGCAGACGGTGGACCAGGATGGCCTGTACGGTTCGCAGCCCCCGCTGGGCGGTGTCACCCGGGCGTGGCGGAGGTGGCGGCGGCCGGCAGCTGGCGTCCGCTGGCGGCCCGGGCGGTCGCGGCGGCGACGGGTGGCGCCGGCCGGTCCGGGACCGGTGCACCTCAATCTGGCGTTTCGGGATCCGCTGCTCGGTACGGCGCCGCGGCCGGCGGCGTCATCCCCGCCGGTCGGGACGGACGGCGCGCCCGTGGCATGAGCGGCTCGTCGCCGGGGCCGGTCCTCCGCCGGCGGCGTGATCGAGGCGCTGGCGGCCCACTCGGGCGGTCGGGGCGTGATCGTGGCCGGGGCCGGCTCGGGGGACCCGGCGGCGCTCGTGGTCGCCGCGGCCCGGGCCCTCGACTGGCCGCTCCTGGCCGAGCCCCGCTCGGGCTGCCGGGTCCCGGGCGAGACCGGTCGTGGCCGCGGCCGACGCCCTGCTGCGGATCCCGGAAATCGCCGGGTGCCGACCCGACGTGGTGTTGCGGTTCGGGGCGCCCTGGGCGTCCAAGGTGCTCGCCCAGTGGCTGGCCGGCCTCGGTCCCGAGGTGGCCCAAGTGCTGGTCGATCCCTGGGGGCGCTGGGCGGACCCGGACCGCCGGGTCGGACAAGTGGTCGCGGCCGATCCCACCGCCGTGGCGGACGCCCTGCTGGCCGCCCTTCCTCCGAGCGGGGGTGAGGGCTGACCGGCTCGGCCCGGGCTGGTCCCGGCGGTGGGCCGACGCGGAACGAGCCGCCCAGGGCGCCCTCGACGCCGAGCTCGGAGCGCGGCGGTCCCCTGGCGTTGAGCGAGCCGGGCGTGGCCCGAGCCCTGGTGGCCGGGCCTGCCCGACGGGGCCCTGCTGTTGGCGTCGTCGTCGATGCCCGTCCGCGACGTGGAGTGGTACTCGGCGCCCCGCGACCGGGTGACGCTGCTGTCCAACCGGGGGGCCAACGGGATCGACGGGGTGCTTTCCACGGCGATCGGGGTGGCGCTCGCGGGCGGGGCACCGACCGTGGCCCTGGTCGGCGACCTCGCCTTCCTCTACGACGCCGGCGCCTTGCTCGGGTCGGGCCGGCGGCCGCTGGCGCTGACCATCGTGGTGGTGGACAACGACGGCGGGGGGATCTTTTCCTTCCTGCCTCAGGCCGCGGCGCTTCCCGAAGCCCAATTCGAACGGTTCTGGGGGACACCGCACGGCGGCGACCTGGCCGCCATCGCAGCCGCCTACGGGGTCGAGGTGGTGCAGGTCGGCGACCGCGACGCCCTGGATGCCGGTCGTGGCGGAAGCGGCTCGACCGGGCGTCCGGGTGGCGATAGTGAAGTCGTCCGGCAGGCGAACGTGGCCGCCCACGATCGGTTGCACGGTGCCATTGCGGAGGCGGTGGCGTCGGTGCTAGGGGCGGGGGCAGGGGCCGTAGCGGCTGCGAGGGCGAGGCGTGTCGGGCACCGGTTCGTCTCCGGGCGAAACGCGAGGGGGAGGGGCCCGTCGTCGGGGCGGGTGGTCACTTTGTGGAGGGTGCTGCGGTCCAGGTGGGCTCAGTTTGCTCCAGAGAGTGGGGCTCTGGCTGGTGGGTCGGGTCGGGTGGCCGCTTAGCGTTTTGCAGCCGGTGCTCATTCCGGTTTCCAGGTGCGGTTCAGTTTCGTTGGCCGTTCATGACGTCTGGTGTGCCGCCGTCGACCAGATGCCGGCTGTCACCACGGGTCGTCGGGGCAGGGGCCCCGGCCGTCGGCGGCCGCTGCCGGGCCGCCCCGCCTCGCCGCCCGGGCCGCCCCCGCCTCGCCGCCCGGGCCGCCCCGCCTCGCCGCGCCGGCGCCGCCTCCGGCCCGGCCGCCCGGCCCCGCTTGCACCCTCCCCCTAGGGCCGTACCAGGGCAGCCAAAAGGGCCTGGAGCTTGAGCTGGGTCTCGGCCAGCTCGTCGGCCGGATCGGAGCCCTCCACCATGCCGTTGCCGGCGAAAATGCTGGCCCGGGCCCCGGCGAGCTCGGCTGACCTGATCCCCACGGCCCAGGCCCCATCCCCCCGGGCGTCGACCCAGCCCACCGGGCCGGCGTAGCGGCCCCGGTCGAACCCTTCGACCTCCTGCAGATAGCGCAAGGCCGCGGGCGTCGGGTTGCCGCCCACGGCGGGAGAAGGATGGACGCGGGCCGCCAGCTCCAGGGCGGTCAGCGGCGTGCTCGGGTGGAGCCGGGCCGTGATGCGGGTGGCGAGATGCGACACGTTGCGCAAGCCGAGAACCGACGGGCGGTCCGGCACGTCGAGGTCGATGCACACCGGCGTCAAGGCGGCGCGCAGGGCGTCGATCACCACCCCGTGCTCCCTGCGGGCCTTCGGGGACGCCATCAGCCCGGCGACGAGCGCCTCGTCGGCGTGGGCGTCTCCGCTGCGGGCGACCGTTCCGGCCAGGGGGTGGCTGGTGACCTGGTCGCCGGCCCGAGAGACGAGCAGCTCCGGGCTGGCGCCGATAAACCCGTCAACGGAAAACACCATGCATGACGGATACAGGGCCACCAGCCGGGCCAGGACGTCGCTCTTGATGAACGGCCGGTTGGCGGCGATGTCGACCCGCCGGGCCAGGACCACCTTGTCGAAATCCCCGGCCGCGATTCGTTTGATGGCGGCGGCGACGATTTCCTTCCATTCGGCGTGCGGGAGCGACGGTGTGAGGCTGAACTCATCGGGTGGCTCGCCGGGGGGTGTCAGGCCCGGCGCCAGCCGGGTCCCACCGCCCTCGCCCCAGGCGCTGACGGGAGAGGTGGCGGTCTGCGCCGGGCTGCGTCCGTCCGGCGCAGACCGCCTCTCAGGAAGACTCGCCGGCTCGATGGTCGTCAACCAACTTCGGTCGGCGAGACGGCCCACGATCCACCGGGGGACGACGAGGGTTCCTGGCGACGTGGGGTCGAACGGCAGCGCACCCATGGCCACCGGCCCGCAGCCGGGTAAGCCGACCTCGTCGGCGACCTCGATGGCGGCCAGGGTCTCGGCGACTCTGGCCACCCCGTCCCTGTCCGCCAGTCCGCCCGGCAGCTCCAGCCGGAGGGCGACCCCCCGAGCAGCCAGGCCGCCGTGCTCGTCCCTCCACATGAGCCCGTCGTCGCCCGCCACCTCGATGAGATCGGGGAGATCGGTGAGCGCAACCGTCCGGGCCACCAGGCCGGTTGGCGGGGTGGCCGGCGCCGTCGCACCTCGTCCTGGGTCGGTTGCCGTCACGTCGAACTCCGGGTGGCCGTAATCAGCTGGGTGACACCGCCCGAGAGCAGACGCCGCTCGACCCGCTCGAAGCCCGCCGCGGCCACCTCGCCGACCAACTCGTCGGGTGGGGGCAGGTACACCACGGACTTCGGGAGGTAGCGGTAGGCGTCGCCATCCGACAGGAGGGCGCCGATACGGGGGACGACATGCCCGAAGTACACGGCGTGGCCGGTCCGCAGCAGCGGGATTGGAGGGAACGGCCACATCCAGCAAGGCGATGCGACCGCCGGGTCGAAGGACGCGGGCCAGTTCGGCGAAGAACGGCCCGAGCGCGGCGAAGTTCCGCAGGGCGAATCCGCTCACGGCGCCGTCGAGGCTGGCGGGACGGAGCGGGAGTCGGAGAGCGTCGGCATGGACCAGCGGCGCCGCCGTGCGAGCGTGGGCCAGCATCCCGGCCGAGAGGTCCACGCCGAAGGCCTCGTAACCGGCCAGACTCAGATCCCGGCACAGATCGCCGGTACCGCAGGCCGCGTCGAGCACCCGCCCACCGGGCGGCAACTCGAGCGAGCGCACCGTGGTGTGCCGCCAGCGCCGGTCGAGTCCGAAGGTCATGACCCGGTTGACCAGGTCGTAGCGGGGGGCGATGGTGTCGAACATGGACCGCACGGCGCGGACCTTGGCCGCCCCTTCGGGAAGGGAATCCCGGGACGTCGGTACACGCGGTCGTCTGAGGCGCCCGTCGGGCCGTGATCGGCATTCACGCGTAGTAGCGGAACACGACTTCGGCGACGCACACCGGTTTTGTCCCGCCCTCCACCTCGAACGTCACCGTGATGGTGACCTGCACGCCGCCGCTCACCTCCTCGAGCTGGGACAGCGTGGCGCCGGCCCGAAGCTGTGAACCGACCGGCACCGGGGCCGGGAATCGCAACTTGTTCAAGCCGTAGTTGATGGACATCGAGGTGCCGATGACATCGAAGATCTCCTGGAGCATCGCCGGGACCAGCGACAGGGTGAGGTAGCCGTGGGCGATGGGGCCGCCGAACGGCCCGGCCTTGGCCCGCTCGATGTCCACGTGGATCCACTGGTGGTCGTCGGTGGCGTCTGCGAACTTGTTGACCTGGTCCTGGGTCACCTGACGCCACTTGCTGTAGCCGAGGTGCTCGCCGACGAGCTGGTTGAGCCCGCCGATCCCGTCGATCGTCGTCGTCATGGCCAGCAGGCTAGGCCAGGACCAGCCCGCGTTATCGAAACCAGGTACGGCGGTAGGCGCGGCTCTGCGGGTGCAGCAAAAGCGCCACCAACGCCCCGTAAAACAGCAAGCTCACGATCGAGCCGAACGAGAAGGACACGACGGTGAACGCCACCAGCAGGACGGCCAGCGCCACGCCCAGCCAGTAGCCCCACTTCTTCTCGTTGGCGATGCCCCATCCGCCCCGACCTGGCCGACGACCAGCAGCAGTCCGAGCTGCCGACAGTGCCGCCGAGGGTGAGCAACAAGTCCAGGGCGGCGTTGACGTACATCAACACCGTCGCCATCATCAACGTCTGCGGTTGGGTCCGATCGACCCAGCGGTTGGACGGCATGGGTATCAGTTTGGCAGAAGCCTCGCGATAGTGGCTGTCACACCATCTGCCCGCCTGGATCAGCCCCCACGGTGGCCGACCGGGCAGCCAGCTGCCCGCACGCGGCGTCGATATCGGTTCCTCGATTGCGCCGGACCGTGACGTTGACGCCGTGGGCGCAGGAGCAGGTCGCCGAAACTGCCGGACCCCGGCCGGGCCGCTGCCACGGCAGCGGGTATCCGGGCGTCGGATTCAAGGGGATGACGTTGACGTGGGCCCCGAGGGGCCGGACCAATCCGGCCAGTTCGGCGGCGTCGTCGGGGCCGTCGTTGATGCCGTCGATCAGAGCCCACTCGAAGCTGAGCCGCCGGCCCTTGGCGGTGAGGTACTGGCGGCAAACCTCCATCAGCACCGACAGGGGATAGCGGCGGTTCAGTGGCACCAGGGTGTTGCGCAGGCGGTCATTGGCGGCGTGCAGCGATACGGCCAGATTCACCGGGAGGGATTCGCGGCTCAGCCGCCGGATCCCGGGGACCACACCCACGGTGGAGATGGTCAGATGTCGGGCCGACAAACCGAGATCTGAGTGGATCCGTTCGACGGCGCCCCACACCCGGTCGTAGTTGGCGAGGGGCTCGCCCATTCCCATAAACACCACGTTGGACAGCCGGGACGGGCGGGCGGCCCGCCGGGCCGCTACCACCTGCTCGACGATCTCGCCCGTGGTCAGCTGGCGGGTAAAGCCGGCCTGGCCGGTGGCGCAGAAGGTGCAGCCCATGGCACAGCCGGCCTGGCTCGAGACGCAGACCGTGGCTCGCCGGCGATAATGCATCAGGACCGACTCGAGACGGGCTCCATCGGACAGCGCCCACGACCACTTCACCGTTTTGCCGTCCTCTGACAGCGACTCGGCCGCCAGCCGGAAGGAGGGGGCCAGGGCGTCATCCAGGCGGCTGCGCAGGAGCCGGGGCAGATTGGTCATCTCGGCAGGGCGGCGACATTCGGCGTAAAGACCTCGCCAGATCTGATTGACCCGGTACGCCGGCTGATCCGGCAGCAAGGCAATCAGCCCGGCGCGGTCCAGGTCGTATGGTCCCGGCATCACGGCGCCGGCGGAATATCGCCGACGTACGCCTGGTCAAGGTGGTTGACGATGAACCCCAGGTCCACGTAGAGCTTGACCGCAGGCGAGTTGTCCGCGTCGACGTAGAGCATTCCCATCGCCAGCCCCCGCCCGTGCAAATAGTCCAGTCCGGCCAGGACCAGTTGCCGGCCGAGCCCCGGTTGGCGATCGCGCCGGTTGGGATCGACGGCGATCACGTAGATCTCCCCGAGGGGCGGGTCGGTGTCGGCGTGGATCTTCGTCCAGCAGAAGCCGTCGAGCCGACCCCCGGAGTCCTCGTGGAGCAGAAAGCCAGCGGCATCGAACCAGGGTTCGATCTCGCGCTGGCCCAGGGTGGTGCGATCCCAGCCACCTTGCTCGGGGTGCCAATCAAAGGCCCGGTTGTTGACTTCCAGCCAGGCATCCTCGTCCACGCCGACGCGGAACGGGCGGGTCGTAATGCTTCCCGGGCCCGGTGGACCGGCCGTTGTGGTGCAACGACTCGGGCACCGGGAGAGGGCGGCGCATCTGGTAGAGGACCCGGCCCGGCGCCAATCCGACCGCGGCCGCGATGCGATTATGTTCCGGCCGGGGCTGGTTGACCCACATGTGGACATGACCGCCGCCCTCGGCGGAGATGATCCGGATGGCCTCGCGAACGAGATCCAGCCCGATGGTGTTGCCGGGAACCCGGTGGTGCGGATCCACCACGAACTCCAGGGCCCAGCTTTCGGCGCCCCGGTTGACCTGGGCGTAGCCGACGGGATGGTCGTGCCCGTCCTCCCACGCCACCAGTCCGGCAAAGTCCCCCCGGCCTCCCTGGACGAGGTCCAGCCAGGCGTGCTCGTCGATGGCGGCGTGGGCGTCGGCCGCAGCCGCGGCGTCGAGCAGACCCCGGACGGCGTCGATGTCCCCGTGCCCCAGGTGGGTCTTGAGCTCAATGCGGTGCACCGCAGGCAGGGTATCGGCCGCACGCTCGGGCCAGACAGCTGCGCGGGAGTGGGCCGCGGCCAGTACCCGCGTGGAGGGCGGGCCGCGGAGCCCGACGAGAGCCGGGCCCGACCGCAGTTGTCCGCATCGATGGCCCAATCCGTAGCCTGTACCCCGTGGCCCGACCCAGAACCCCGAAAGGCCGCGCCCGGGAGGCGGCCGTCCGCCTGGCATATGAGTACCCGGGCTCCGCCCAGGACCTTTGCGCCCTGGATTTCACCAATCCGTTCCAGCTTTTGGTGGCGACTGTCCTGTCCGCGCAGACCACCGACGAACAGGTGAATCTGACCACGCCCCGGGTCTTTGCGCGCTATCCCACCGCCGCCGACCTGGGCCAGGCCGACCCCGGGGAGCTGGAGGTGCTCATTCACTCCACCGGTTTCTTCCGTTCGAAGGCGAGGAGCCTGATCGGCCTCGGGACGGCCCTCGACGAGCGCTTTGGGGGGGAGGTACCCCGCACCATGGAAGAGCTCGTCACCCTGCCGGGGGTGGGCCGCAAGACGGCGAACGTGGTGCTGAGCGTCGGGTTCGGCTTGCCAGGGCTGCCCGTTGACACCCACGTGGCCCGGCTGACCAAACTGCTCAAACTCACCGAGTCGACGGATCCGGTCCGCATCGAGAGCGACGTCACCGCCCTGCTGCCCCGGTCCGAGTGGGGAGCCTTCAGCCTGCGCCTGATCCTGCACGGCCGCCGGGTGTGCGTGGCTCGCCGGCCCCGCTGCGCCGAGTGCGTGATGGCCGACTTCTGCCCGTCGGTCCAACTGCCGGTTCGGCCGAGCGGCCCGCCCCCGTCCCTCCGGCGTCGCCAGGACTTTTCGGACCGGGGCAGCAGGGAAGCCACGGCCGGGCCGGCCACCGGGCTACGCCAGGACCTCTGACGGAGGCCGCCGGCACCGTCGAGCCGCCGCCGCGGTCGGTGGCGGCCCAACGGCTCCGACGCCGGCCGGGCCGGTGGGCGCCATCGAGTGGCTATCGTCGTCGCCGCCGTTCACCCCAGGTCGCTTCCTGAAGGGCGCTCAGGCGCCGCCGGGCGGCCCGGAGCAATCGTTCCACCTCGAAGAGGTCGGGTCCGACCACATCCCGCTCCTCGCCCGTCAGCCCTTCGGCGATTCGGCTGACCCGACCGACCAGCTCGTCGAGGGTGGTTGCTACAGAACTCAATTCGGCGCGTGCGGACATATCGGTACCATCATGGACCCGATGTCCTCCCCAGCTGCGCCTCCATCCAGCCCGGGGTCGTCGGGCCTGGGTTCGCCGGCCGCCCCGCCGGACGTGCTCACCAGGCTGGACCTCCGGGGGGCCACGGGTGATCTGTACCGGCTGCTTCCGGCCCCGGCAGTGGCGGGGGAGGACCTGACGGAGTCCACCGCCGCCGTCCGGGCCATCCTCAACCGGGTTCGCTCGGAGGGGGATCTCGCCGTCCGGGAGCTCACCTGGCAGTTCGACGGGGTGGCCGTCGACGACCTGCGGGTTCCCCCCGACGAGGTCAACGCCGCCCTCGGTGCTATTCCGGCGGCGCTGCGGTCCGCCATGGAGGTGGCCCACGAGCGAATCATCGCCTACCACCGCACCCAGCTGCACGTCGACCCCCATCTGGTCGGGGATGGGGTCGAAGTGCGCGACAAGAGCGTCCCGGTGGCCCGGGCCGGGCTCTATGTCCCCGGTGGACGGGCCCCCCTGGCGTCCACCGTGCTCATGACCGCCGGCCCGGCCCGGGTGGCGGGGGTCGCGGCCCTGGCGCTCTGCTCCCCGCCCGGCCCCGACGGCCGGCTCCCCCCGGCCGTGCTGGCGGCAGCCGCCATCGCCGGAGTCGACGAGGTCTACCGGATCGGCGGGGCCCAGGCCATCGCCGCCCTGGCCTACGGGACCGAAACGGTGCCGGCCGTCGACGTGATCGTGGGTCCGGGGAACCGCTACGTGGCGATCGCCGAACGCCTGGTGGCCGGCGACGGTCTGGTCGGGGTGCCATCGGCGTTCACCGGTCCCTCGGAGGTGGCGGTGGTCGCCGACGCCGCCACGCCCGTGGCCTACGCCGCCGTGGACCTGGTGGTGCAGGCTGAGCACGGGCCCGATGGCCTGGCCTATCTGATCACCTGGTCGGAGGCGGCGGCGGACGCCATCAGCGCCGAGGTGATGCGGCTGACCGACGCCTCACCTCGGCGGACCGAGATTCTTGCCACCCTGGAACGGGGCGGCTTCGCCGTGCTGGTCGACGGACCCCGCCAGGCCATGGACGTTGCCAACGTCATTGCCGCCGAGCATCTCGAGCTGCTCAATGACGACCCCGAATCGCTGGTCCCCCTGATTCGCAGCGCCGGTGCGGTGTTTCTCGGTCCGTGGACCCCGGCCAGCATCGGTGATTACATCGCCGGCCCCAACCACGTGCTGCCAACCGCCCGATCCGCCCGATACGGCAGCGCCCTGCGAGTTGACGACTTCCGGAAGCACATCCACATCGTGGCTGTCAACCGGGACGGCCTGGCCCTCCTGGCCCCGCACGTGATCGCACTGGCGGACTCCGAAGGGCTGGCCGCGCACGCCGAGTCGGTCCGCATCCGGATGGATGAGGACGCACCCTGATGGCCCTCCCGCCGCCCCGGGACGACCTTGGCCTCCGCGAGGGCTACCACTCCCCGCAGGTCGAGGTGGACGTGCGCCTCAACACCAACGAGTCGCCGCTGCCGCCGCCGCCTGGCTGGGTGGAGGCCTTGCAGGAGGAGGTCGGCAAGGTTCGCTGGCATCGCTACCCGGACCGAGAGGCCACCGCCCTGCGCCAGGGCCTGGCCGCCCTGCACGGGGTCCGGCCGGATCAGATCTTCTGCGCCAACGGATCCAACGAAGTGCTGCAGTCGTTGTGCCTGGCCTACGGCGGCCCGGGCCGGTCGGTTGCCCTGTTCGAACCGACGTATGCCCTTCACTCGCATATCGCCCATCTGACGGGGACCGCGGTGGCCGAGGGCCAGCGTCGGCCCGACTTTTCCCTGGACCTGGAAGTGGTGAACGACGTGCTGGTCGGGGAGCGGCCGGCCATCACGTTTCTCTGCTCGCCCAACAACCCGACCGGGCTCGCCGAGAATCCCGCCGCGGTCCGGACGGTGCTGGCTATGGCGCCCGGTCTGGTCGCCGTCGACGAGGCCTACGGGCAATTCTCGGACTGGTCGGCGCTGACACTGGTCGACGACGAGGCCCCCCTGGTGGTGACCCGGACCTTCTCGAAGACCTGGTCAATGGCTGCTGCTCGCCTGGGCTACCTGGTGGGCCCGGCGCCAGTCATCGCCGACCTGGAACGGGTTGCCCTGCCCTACCACCTCGACGCCCTGAAGCAGGCTGCCGGCGAACTTGCCATCCGCTTCGTAGGAGAAATGGAGGAGCGGGTGGGGCTCATCGTCCGGGAGCGATACCGGATCCAGGCGGCTCTCGAGCGGCTGCCCGTCATCGCCTGGCCGTCCCAAGCCAACTTCATCCTGTTCCGGCCCACCGGCCGCAAAGGCGCAGAGGTGTGGCAGGGCCTTCTGGACCGGTCCGTCCTGGTGCGCGACACGTCGTCGTGGCCGCGCCTGGCTGACTGCTTGCGAGTGACGGTGGGAACGCCCGCCGAAAACGACGCCTTCCTCCAGGCCCTGACCGAGGTGCTCCGGTGACCCGGCGGCTGGCCGAGCGCCAGCGGAAGACGAAAGAGACCTCCATCGAGATCAGCCTGGACCTCGACGGCTCGGGTGAGGTGTCGGTGTCCACCGGCCTTCCTTTCTTCGATCACATGGTGGCCCAGCTCGGCAAGCACGCCGGTTTTGACCTCAGGCTGCTGGCCGAGGGCGACCTCGACGTGGATGCCCACCACACCGTCGAGGACTGCGGCATCCTGCTCGGCGAATGCCTTCGCGACGCCCTCGGGGACAAGACCGGTGTGCGCCGGTTTGCGTCCATCGACGTCCCGCTCGACGAGGCCCTGATCGCGGTAGCCCTGGACCTGTCGGGCCGCCCCTACCTGGTGTACCAGGTCGATCCCGGCGCCGGCGGCGAAGCCTTCCCGATCGGCTCCCCGCCGTTTGACCCGCAGCTGGCCGAGGAGTTCTGGCGGGCCCTGGTGACCGCGGCAGGCATCACCCTCCACGTGCGGATGCTCTCCGGTCGTAACACCCATCACATCCTGGAGGCGTCGTTCAAGGGGGTGGCGCGGGCCTTGCGGGATGCCGTTCGCGTCGAGGGGGCGGGCGTCCCGTCCACGAAAGGGGTGCTGTGAGGCATCGGCGTGCTGGGAGGGACGGTCGTTGATCGCGGTCCTCGATTACGGCATCGGCAACCTTCGCTCGGCCGAGAAGGCCCTGCAGCGCCTGGGGGCCGACGCCGCGCTGGTCTCGGATCCCGGGGCCGCCGCCACCGCCGCCGGGCTGGTGCTGCCCGGCGTGGGCAGCTTCGGCCGGTGCATGGAGGCGGTGCGGGAGGGGGGCTTCGACGCCGTGGCCCAGGAGGCGGTGCGGTCGGGCCGGCCGTTCCTGGGGATCTGCGTGGGTATGCAGATGCTGTACGAGGGCTCCGAGGAATCCCCCGGAGTGGCGGGCCTGGGCGTGCTGCCCGGGGTGGTGCGCCGGTTGGCGGAGGGAGTCCGGCGGCCCCAGATGCAATGGAACCGGCTATCGCTGCTCGACCCATCCCACCCGATGGTGCGGGGGCTCGGCCCGGAGCCCTGGGTTTATTTCGTCCACTCCTACGCCCCTCCGGCCGGTGCCGGCCTCGTCGCCACCTGCGAGTACGGGGGTCCGGTGGTGGCGGCCGTGGCCCGCGACCGGGTGTGGGCGACCCAGTTCCACCCCGAAAAGTCGGGCCCGGTGGGCCTGGCTCTGCTCGCTAACTTCGTGGCCGCGGTGGCGGAGTTAGAAGCCGGCCCGATCGGGCCAGCCGCATCCCCGACCGGACCAGCGGCATTCCCGACCGGGCCAGCCGCATCCCCGAACTGGACAACCGCCTTCCCCTCCGGGACCGCCTGAGTCCGGCTGGTGGAGTTCTACCCGGCCATCGATGTCCGCGGTGGACGCTGCGTGCGTCTGGTCGAGGGCGACTTCCAACGGGAAACGACCTACTCCGACGACCCCGTCGCTGTGGCCCGGTCGTTCGAGGCAGCCGGCGCCCGCTGGGTCCATGTGGTCGACCTGGATGGCGCCCTCTCGGGCCAACCGGCCAACCGGGACGTGGTCGTCCGCATCGCCCGGGCCCTTGCGGGCGGACCCCTGCGGGTCCAGGCGGGCGGCGGGATTCGCGACGTCGATGATGCCGAGGAGCTCCTGGCCGCGGGCGTGGCCCGGGTCGTGCTCGGCACTGCCGTCCTCGACCGGCCCGACCTCCTCCCCGAGATCGTCGCCCGCTGGCCGGGGCGGGCCGCGGTCGGCCTCGACCACCGCGACGGCGAGCTGCGGGTCCGGGGTTGGACCGAAGGCGGCGGCCGGCTGGTCGCCGACCTGGTGCCCGGGGTTGTCGCAGCCGGGGCGGCGGCCGTGATCGTCACCGACATCGGCCGCGATGGCCGGCTCCAGGGTCCTGACGTGGACGGCCTGGCGGCCCTCCTCCATGCCACCGGGGCCCCGATCATCGCTTCCGGCGGGGTCCGCGACACGGACGACATCCGGGCCCTGGCCGGGATCACGGCCCCGGGAGGGACCGGGTTGACCGGGGTGATTGCCGGCAGGGCCATCTACGAAGGCCGGCTCGATGTCCGGGCGGCCCTGGCGGAGTGTTCGGCGGGACCGCGGTGAGAGCGGTCCGGGTCATTCCCTGCCTGGATGTGGACGGCGGACGGGTGGTCAAAGGGGTGAAGTTCCAGAATCTCCGCGATGCCGGCGACCCGGTGGAGCTGGCTGCCCGCTACGACGGGGAGGGCGCCGACGAGCTGGTGTTCTACGACATCACCGCGTCCGCCCACGGCCGGGACACCATGATCGAGGTGGTGGCCCGAACGGCCGAACAGGTCTTCATCCCACTCACCGTGGGCGGGGGGGTGCGCACCCTGGATGATGCCCGGTCGCTGCTGCGGGTGGGCGCCGACAAGGTGAGTGTCAACAGCGCGGCCGTCGCCGACCCGGCCCTGATCGATGAGCTGTCCGACACCTTCGGCGCTCAGTGCGTGGTGGTCGGCATCGACGTCCGGCGTTCGGGTTCGGGTTCGGGTTCGGGTTCGGGTTTTGAGGTCTACACCCACGGCGGGCGCCGGGCCACCGGCATCGACGCCATCGCCTGGGCCGTCGAATGCGAACGCCGCGGGGCCGGGGAGGTGGTGCTCAACTCCATGGACCGCGACGGCACCAGGCACGGTTTCGACGTCGAGCTGACGCGGCTGGTGGTTGACTCGACCGGGATCCCGGTGGTTGCCAGTGGCGGCGTCGGCCATCTCGAGCACCTGGTCGAAGGGGCGTTGATCGGACGGGCGGACGCGGTGCTGGCCGCGTCGATCTTCCATTTCGGGGAGGCCACCGTGGCCGAAGCCAAAGCCCGGCTGCAGGCGGCAGGGGTCCTCGTGCGTCCCATACCCGCCGCGCCTGAGTAGGGTGGCTCCAATGCCAACTACCCCCGGAGGCAACTCCGTTTCGTCCAAGCAGGCGATTCAGATGCTGACGGACCGGGTGCTGGTGCAGATCCCCACCAGTGAGGGAGAGCGCAAGTCCCGGGCCGGGATCCTCATCCCCGCCACCGCCCAGGTGGCCCGTCGTCTGGCCTGGGCCGAGGTGGTGGCGGCCGGGCCGCACGTTCGATCGATCAAGCCCGGAGATCAGGTCCTTTTCAACCCGGAGGACCGCTACGAGGTCGAGGTCCAGGGAGAGGATTACCTGATCCTGCGCGAACGCGACATCCACGCGGTGGCCTCCGAACGAGTCGACGACGGCACCGGGCTGTACCTGTAGCGCCTGGTAGCCGCTGGCAACTCGTGGCCGGTGGCGTTCTGCCGGGCCGGATCGGGCCGGGAATCGCCCAGGTCTGTCGCACCCCGCTGCCTACCATGAAGGCATGCCGGTCGCTACGCCTATCGCCGCCACCCCCGAACAGCTCGCCGAGGTCCGCTACAACGCCGACGGGCTGGTTGCCGCCATTGTCCAGGAAGGATCCAGCGGCCAGGTGCTGATGATGGGGTGGATGAACCCGGCCGCCCTGGCCGAGACCCTCACCACCGGTCGCACCGTGTTCTGGTCCCGCAGCCGGCAGGAACGCTGGCGCAAGGGCGACACCTCCGGCGACCGGCAATGGGTCCGGTCCGCCTATTACGACTGCGACGGTGACACCCTCCTCTTCATGGTCGAGCAGGAGGGGGCGGGCGCCTGCCATACCGGCGAGCACAGCTGCTTCTACCGCCCGTTCGGCCCCGCGCCGGACCGGGCTGCGCCGTGAATCAGCCCAGCCGGGAGAACTTTGCGTCCCTGGCCGGGCGTTACAGCGTGGTCCCGGTATGGAGGGAACTGCTCGCGGATCTGACGACGCCCGTGGCGGCCTTTTCCCGTCTGGCCGGGGCCGACCCCGACGGCCGGGCCTTTCTCCTCGAGTCCGTCGAGCACGCCGAACGGTGGGGCCGGTGGTCGTTCGTGGGTCGCCGCCCGTCGGCGACGCTGATCGCTCGCGACGGAAGGATCACGGTAGAGGGCGAGGTGCCGGGCGGGACGCCGCTCCACCGGGGCGTGCTGGCCGCGGTGGAGAGCCTCCTTTCCGACCTACCGGTCGCCACCCATCGAGGATCTCCCTCCGCTGCACGGCGGCATCGTCGGTTACCTGGGCTATGACGTCGTCCGCGAGATCGAACGGCTCCCCGCCGTCCCCGCCGACGAGGCCGGCTTTCCCGACGCCATCCTCTCCGTGGTCGGCCAGACCGTCGCCTACGACTACTGGCGGCAACGGGTGACCCTCATCGAGTCGGTGCCCATCCCGCCGGAAGCCGCCGGTGACGCCGCCGCCTGCGACGCCCTCTACGACGCCGCCGTTTCCCGCCTCGATGGATTGGCGGCCGAAGGAGCAAGGCCTCTGGCCGAACCGCTCATCGCCCCGCCCGAGCGCGATGACGAGCTCCCGAGGTGCGCCGGCGCACCTCCGAGGAGTTGTACGCCAAGTCGGTCGAAGTGGCCAAGGAGTACATCCTGGCCGGCGACATCTTTCAGGTCGTGCTCTCGCAACGCTTCGAGGTGGATCTCGGCGCCGACCCCTTTGATCTGTACCGTTCGCTGCGGCAGGTCAACCCCAGTCCCTACATGTACTTCCTGCGCCATCCGGAGCTGTGCGTGGTCGGCTCCTCACCGGAGCCCATGGTCCAGCTGGTGGGGGGACGGGTGGTCTCGCGGCCCATCGCCGGCACCCGCCGCCGGGGCCGCAACGACGAGCACGACCGGCGCCTCGCCGCGGAGCTCACCGAACACCCGAAGGAGCGGGCCGAGCACGTCATGCTGGTCGACCTGGCCCGCAACGACGTCGGCCGGGTGGTCGACTATGGCAGCGAGGTCGTCGACGAGCTGATGACGCTCGAGCGCTACAGCCACGTCATGCACCTGACTTCGCAGGTGTCCGGCCGCCTTCGCGACGGGCTCGGTCCCATCGACGTCCTGCGGGCCACCCTGCCCGCCGGGACCGTGTCGGGCGCGCCGAAGGTCCGGGCCATGCAGATCATCGACGAGCTCGAACCAGCCAAGCGAGGTCCCTACGCCGGCGTGATCGGTTACTTCGACTTCTCCGGCAACCTCGACACGGCGATCGCCATCCGCACCATGCTCGTGGACCCCGACGGGACGGCCACCGTGCAGGCCGGCGCCGGCATCGTGGCCGACAGCGACCCTGCCGACGAAGACCTCGAATGCCGCAACAAGGCGGCCGCCCTGCTGGCAGCGGTGCCGGGCGCCCGCCGTATCAGCGCGGCCCGGCGCGGGGTGGTGCCCGATGCCTGACCGGTACGCGGTGTGGCTCGACCGCGACGTGATCGGCGCGACCGGACCCGAGGCGGGCACCTTCCTGCAAGGCCAACTCAGCCAGGACGTACTGGCCCTGCCCGACCGGGGGACCGCCTGGTCGTGGCTCCTGGCCCCCACGGGAAAAGTTGAGGCCCTGGTCCGGGTCACCCGCCTCGCCGACGACGACTGGTTGCTCGACACCGACCTGGGATGGGGACAGCCGGTCATCGAGCGCCTCAACCGATTCAAGCTGCGGACGAAGGTCGAGCTGAGCCGCCCGCTCCTGGCAGGTCCTCGGCCTGCGGGGCAACGACGCCGCCGGCGGTGAGCGGTGGCGGTGGTTCCAGCCTGGCCCGGCCTGACCGGCGTCGACTGCATGGGGCCGGCGCCGACGGTTCCGGACGGCTGGCCGGTCATGCCCGGGGTCGAATACGAGGCGGTCCGCATCGCTGGCGGGAATGCCGAAGATGGGCGCCGAGCTCACCGACAAGACCATCCCCGGCGAGACCGGCCTCATCGAGTTGACGGTCAGCTTCACCAAAGGCTGCTACACCGGCCAGGAGTTGGTCGCCCGCATCGACTCGCGGGGCGGTAACGTGCCCCGCCGGCTGCGACGCCTGGGGCTGGCGGACCGGTCGAGCCCGGCACCACCCTGCTGGACCCAGCCGGGGGGACCGCCGGCACCGTGACCAGCGTGGCGCACACCCCGGCGACGGGATGGGTCGGGCTGGGCTACGTGCGCCGCGGCGTGGAGGTCCCCGCCACCCTGCGAGCCGGCCCCGACGGTCCGGAGGTGGAGGTGCGGGAGCCGGCCTGGGTGACGCGGCAGGGTAGGTACGGCCGTCGTCGCCGTCGGGTTGGCCCTCTTCGCTGGCCGGCTGCGGGGTCGAGACGCTGGCCTTCCCGAACCCGCCTGCGGTCACCTCGCCGCCCATCACGGTCGGCCCGACCCTTCCGGCCAACCTGCCGGCGACGGTCGAGTCCGGCGGTGCCGGGCGCGACGACCACGGTCCCGCCCGCGGATCGGCCCGGGCGGGGCGTCGCTCAACGGCACGGTGCTGGGCCCGTCCGGACCGGTGGCCGGCGCCACGGTCGAGGCCGACCGCCTGGCCGGCGACCAGGTCGCGACGCACCCAGACGACCACCGCCGCGGACGGCAGCTGGGCCATCGGCGCCATCCTGGGCGGCCGCTACCGGGTCCGGGCCTGGCAGCAGCCCAGTCTGGCCGTCACCACGCCGCAGATCTTCTTCCTCGACGGCACCCAGACCATGTCGCTGACGATCCAGCTCACCGCGTTCACCGGGCCCAGACGTGGCCGCCGCCATCGCCCCGGCCGCGCCGGTCGTCAGACCAGACCGCCAACCTGGTGGTCCAGGTCACCAACCCGACGGTCGGCTCGGACGGCGTGGTCCGCGACCTGCCGGCAGTCGGGCGTGAGCGTCACCCTGACCGACGGCCCGCTCTGGCAGGTCTACAACGGCAACCCGTTGACCACCGGGCCCACGGCACGGTGCTCTTCGAGGTGGGCTGCCAGGCCGCCGGCGTCCACCCGTTGAGCGTGGCGGTCGGCGGCGGGGCGCCGGTGGCGCTGCAGCTGCCGGCCTGCCTCGGGCCGCCGCCGACCACGACCACCTCGACGACGACCACCCGTGCCGGCCGACGCCACCGACCACCACGACCTGGTGCCACCCACGACCGCCCTCCCCGGCCAGCCCACCGCCCCGACCTCGACGTCGAACCCGGGCCGTGCTGAGCCGGCTCGCGGCCTGTCGGCCGGACCCGGCCACCCTCCCGGTAGGCTCGCCTCGCCATGGCGACCTACCTGGACCGCATCCTCGCCGCCCACCGGAGCCGCGGCGGCCCGCGATCACCGGGATCTCGATGCCCTGGACCGCTCGGGCCCGGTCCGCGGCCCGGTTCGCGGCTTCGCCGCGGGCCCTGGCCGCCGGGGACGGGGTGGCCGTCATCGCCGAGGTGAAACGGGCCAGCCCCAGCAAGGGACTGCTGGCGCCCGACCTCGACCCCGCCGCATCGCCGCCGCCTACCAGTCGGGCGGGGCGGCCGCCCTGTCGGTCCTGACGGACCGGGAGTTCTTTCGGGGGTCGACCGACGACCTGGTGGCGGCCCGGGCCGCCACCGCGCTGCCGGTACTGAGGAAGGATTTCACCGTCGGCGCCCGCCGACGTCCTCGACGCCAGGTGCATGGGCGCCGACGCGGTTCTGCTCATCGCGGCCGCGCTTTCTCCGGGTGAGCTCCCCGACTGATGGCGCTGGCGACCTCGGTCGGCCTCGACGCCCTGGTCGAGGTGCACGACGAGGACGAGGCGGCAGCGTGGCGCTGGCCGCCGGGGCTGGCCTCATCGGCGTCAACCAGCGGGACCTGCTACAGCTTCGAAGTCGACACCGACCGGGCCGTGCGGGTGGCCCGGATGCTGCCCGACGGGGTCATCCGGGTCGCCGAGTCCGGGATCCGTGGCGGCGACGACGTGCGCAGGCTCGGTGCGGCCGGCTTCCACGCCGTGCTGGTCGGCGAGGCTCTGGTCTCGTCGCCCGACCCGGCCGGCGCGGTGCGAGCAACTGCGCAGCGGGGCGAGGTCGCGGGCGGGTCGCTGATGTTCATCAAGGTCTGCGGGACCACGTATGAGGATGACGCCCTGCTGGCGGTAGCCCTCGGCGCCGACGCGGTCGGCTTCGTGTTCGCGCCCTCCCCCGGCAGATAGCGCCGCAGATCGCCGGCGATATCGTCAAGCGGCTGCCGCCGGAGATCGTGACGGTCGGCGTGTTTCAGGACGAGCCCCCCGAGCGGGTGCTCAGCATCGCCCACGCGGCCGGGTTGCGGCGGCGTCCAGCTGCATGGCCGAGAGCCGGTCGAAACCGCCCGGTGGCTGAGCACCCGCCTGCCGATGGTCATCCAGGCCTTTCCGCGCCGGCGACGCCCGGGTAAGCCAGGCCTCGCGACTACCACGCTCATGTCATCCTGCTCGACGCCCCGTACCCCGGATCCGGTCAGGTGTTCGACTGGTCGCTGGCAGCCGAGCTGCCGACCGGCCAGCGTCTGATGATCGCCGGCGGCCTCACGCCCGCCAACGTCGGCGCGGCCATCGCCCGGGCCCGCCCCTGGGGCGTGGATGCGGTGTCGGGGATCGAGCGCGAACCGGGGCACAAGGACCCCATCAAGATCCGGGAATTCATCGCCGCGGCCCGGGCCGCCGGCGCCGACCTCGAGAGCTCCGACCTCGAGCCCGACGGCATCGTGTATGACTGGGAGGACGAGGCGTGAGCGGCCGCCGGACAGGGAAGTGGCCCGGTGACGTCGGGCGACGGCCCGGCCGGTGTCGGGTGGTGGTGCGGCGGTGTCGGGCGGTGGTGCGGCGGTGTCGGGCGGTGGTGCGGCGGTGTCGGGCGGTGGTGCGGCGGTGTCGGGCGGTGGTGCGGCGGTGTCGGGCGGTGGCCGGGCCGGGGTGGCCGCTGACCCCTCGCCATTCGAGCCCGGCGATGCTGCTCCGGTCGAGGTGGGGATGGGTGACCCGGGCCCGGACGGTCGCTTCGGCCGCTTCGGCGGGCGCTTCATCCCGGAGTCCCTCATTCCGGCCTGCCAGGAGCTGGAAGCGGCGTTCCGGGCGGCCTGGTCCGACGCCGGCTTCCGGGATCGTTACGCCGGGTCTGCTTCGGGACTACGCCGGGCGGCCCACCCCGGTTACCGAGTGCGGACGGCTATCCGAGGAGCTCGGCGTCCGGGTCCTGCTCAAACGCGAAGATCTGACTCACACCGGCTCCCACAAGATCAACAACGTGCTCGGGCAGGGGCTGCTCACGGTGGAGATGGGCAAGCCTCGCCTGGTGGCCGAAACGGGCGCCGGCCAGCACGGCGTGGCCACCGCCACCGCGGCCGCCCTGTTTGGCCTCGAGTGCGTCGTCTACATGGGGGAAGTCGATACCGAGCGCCAGGCACTCAACGTTTTTCGGATGCGGCTGCTCGGGGCCGAGGTCCGGCCCGTCACGTCGGGCAGCCGGACGCTCAAGGACGCCGTCAACGAGGCCCTGCGGGACTGGGTCGCCAGCGTGGAGACCACTCACTACTGCCTGGGCTCGGTGATGGGACCCCATCCGTTCCCCTGGATGGTCCGCGAGTTCCAGCGCGTCATCGGCGAGGAGGCCCGCCAGCAGTGCCGGGCCCGGCTTGACGGCCGCGACCCCGACCTGGTCGTGGCCTGCGTCGGCGGCGGCTCCAATGCCGCCGGCACCTTTGCCGGCTTTGTCGACGGGCCGGCGCGCCTGGTCGGGGTGGAGGCGGCCGGCGGGTCGGCGATCGGGCGGGGCGTGCCGGGCGTCCTGCACGGCATGCACTCGTATCTGCTGCAGGACGAGTGGGGGCAAATCCTGGAGGCCGAGTCCATCTCGGCCGGCCTGGACTACCCCGGGATCGGGCCCGAGCACTCCTACCTGTCCGACCGGGGCCGGGCGTCCTACTACACCGCCACCGATGCCGAGGTCCTGGATGCGTTGCGGTTGCTCTCCCGGACCGAGGGCATCATTCCGGCCCTGGAGCCCGCCCACGCCCTGGCCTGGCTGGTGGGAGCGGTTCGTTCGGGAGCGGTGGAGGCGGGGACCACCGTCCTGATCACCATGTCGGGTCGGGGGGACAAGGACGCCGAGCAGGTCATGCGGGTGCTGGAGTGACGGGGGCCGAACTACCTGGCGTGGGGCCGGTCGAAGCGGCGTTGCGGGCCACCCGGGCTGAGGGTCGCAAGCTCCTCGTCACCTACGTCACCGGTGGCCTGGGATCCGAGTGGGTGGACACGCTGGCCGCCATGATCGACAGTGGCGCCGATCTGGTCGAGGTTGGCATCCCCTTCTCTGACCCGGTCATGGACGGTCCGACCATCCAGGAGGCGTCGGTGCGCGCCCTCGCCGCCGGCGCCACCCCGGGCGGGATCCTGGAGACGCTCCGGCCGCTGGAGGTCCCGGTCCCGCTGGTCGCCATGACGTACTACAACGTGGTCTTCCGGGCCGGCCACGCTCGTTTCGCCCACCTGCTGGCGGAGGGCGGGGTACACGGCGCCATCGTGCCGGACCTGCCGCTCGACGAGTCCGCGCCCTGGGAGCGCCATGCCGCCGCCGCCGGCGTCGAGACCGTCCTGCTGGCGGCCCCCGTCACCCCGGACGAACGGCTGGCGGAGCTGTGCCGCCGCTCCCGCGGCTTCGTCTACGGCGTCAACATCATGGGCGTCACCGGCGAGCGCAAGTCCCTGGCGGATTCGGCGGCCGTGCTGGCCAAGCGGCTCAAGGCCACTACGGACAAGCCGGTGGTCATGGGGTTCGGCGTTTCGACGCCCGAACAGGCGGTGGCGGTGGCGTCCGAAGCGGACGGGGTGGTGGTGGCCTCGGCGCTGATGCGGCTCCTGCTCGAGGGCCGTGGCGTTTCGGAGGTCGCCAGGACCGTGGCGGCGTTGCGGGCCGCCCTGGATCAGGGCTGAGCGGCGCAGCCTCCGGAGGCGGCCATGCCAGCAGGCGCGGCCCGGGCCTGTTTTCTTGGTGACATCCGGATTCTTGGTGACGAGGACGACACCACAGGTTCAAAAATGCGCCAAGAATCCTGAGCGCGCCAAGAATCGTGGGCGGTCTATCATGAAATGGCATGAAAGATGGCACGAACGACCTTTTTCGCCGTCAACACGGGGTGATCAGCCGGACCGATGCCCTGGCGGCTGGACTCTCGAACCGACACATCCAGTACCGGCTGGCATCGGGGCTGTGGATCGCCATCCACCCGGGCGTCTTCCGCCACGCCAGCCACCCGGTGACGCCCGAACAGCAGATCCTGGCGGCAGTCCTGGCCGCCGGCCCCGGCGCGGCCGCGTCGCACCAGGCCGCCGCGTACCTGTGGGGCCTTCTGGCCTGGCCCGAAGCCGGGCGCCGGCCCGCAGTCACCGTCCAGCGACCAGCCAGCCCCCGCCCCCACGGCTTCGACCTGCACCGGGCCGTCGAGCTGGACTGGGCCCGGGTGCGGCACCAAAAGGGGATCCCATGCACAGACCCTCTGCGGACGCTGGCCAGCCTGGGCGCCGTCGACGATGGGGCGCTGGTTGACCGCGCCATCGATCGAGCCCTGGCCAAGCGTTTGGTGACGATGAAAGCGATCGAACTCGAGTTGTCTCGCCAGTCGAAGCAGGGCCGGCGTGGTGTTGGCATTCTTCGCCAGCGTCTGGCCACTCGGGGCTATATCGGCGCCCCCCACCCGAGCGTGCTCGAGAGTCGAGCCCTGCTATTCCTGGCCCGGTATCGAATTCCGGTGGCGCGATCCGAGGTGGTCGTCGGTCCCGACGGGGAGTACCGGGTGGACTTCAGCCTGGTCCCTCCGGTCATGCTCGAGGTCGACGGCTACGTCTGGCATTTCAGCCCGGAGCACCAGGACCGCGACCACGACCGGCGCAACCACCTCAAGCTCTGCGGCATCGACCTCTACGTGACCAACTGGCGGCAGCTGTCGCACCGGGAGGTCGAGCTGGCCCAGCTTTTGCGCCAGGCCACCGACCGGGCCCGGCGATCGGCCTGAGCGGACTCGCCGATCGGCCTGAACGGCTGGGCTGCCGCTGACCGGCCTGGCTGGCCCGGCGACCGGCCTGAGCGGACTCGCCGATCGGCCTGGACAGCCGCCCGACCGGCGCCGGCCGCCGGGGCGCCGGCCCCCATGTGGTCGGCTCCGACCCGGCCGGGCCTCAGCCTCCGCCGTCGAACTCCAGCACCACCTTGACATCGTCCGGCTGCCGCTCATACGCCTGGTGCCACGAGGAGAGGGGCACCCGGCGGGTGATCAGCCGGCGGAGCCAGGCCGGATCCGCACCGGCGAGGGCCTTGGCCCCCAGTTCGTAGTGGCGCCGGTTGGCGTTGACGGAACCGAAGACCACGTCGTTGGACAGGACCAGGCGCCGATTGAGGAGGCCGACGTCGACCGGCAACTCGTGGGCCGAGGATACGCCGGTGAGGCAGACGATCCCGTTGCTGCCCGTCGCCTCCATGACGTCGAGGATGACCTGCCCCACCCCGGTGCACTCGATCACCACGTCGGCCTCGACTCCGACATCGCTGACTGTTCCGTGGTGGTACGTCGCCCCGAGGGCAGCCACCAGATCCGGCTTGAGCCCATCGGTGACCCGGTCGAGGACGTGGACGTCGAGGCCGCGCTGGACGCCGAGCAGGGCGGCCAGGAGACCGATGGGCCCCGCCCCGGTGATAAGGGCGCGGCTGGGTTGCCAGCGGGCCCGGGCTCCGATCCGCTCGATGTGGTCCCAGGCTTTGGCGACCACGGTGGTCGGTTCCAGCAGGACACCGAGGTTGCCCACCTTGGGGTCGACCTTGACGACAAAGTCGGGGGTGATCCGGTACCGCTCACGGGCGTAGCCGTGGTGCTCCTTGATTCCCCACTCGGTGTACTCGCCATTTCGGCACATGTCCCACTCACCGACGGCGCAGTTCGAGCACGGGACCGGATCAGGGCGGCGCACGATGGCTACCACGCAGTCGCCCACCGCCAGCCCGCTGTCGGACGGGGCCTCGAGCACCTCACCGAGGGATTCATGGCCGATGGCGAGACGCGGTTCGCCGGGGGGAGCCCAGCCGTATTCTCCTCCGATGATCTCGAGATCCGTTCCGCACACTCCGATGGCCCGGGTCTTGACCAGTACCGGTCCGTCGGCCTGAGGCGGCTCGTCCAGTTCGGTGAGATCGACCGTACCGGCTGCGAGAGGAACGACGGTGACGGCACGCATGGATGGCAAGCTAGTCACCGTGGAACCCCATGGCCGCCAGCAACCCGAGGCCCGGACGTGACCGCAGCGGGGGCCCGGCCCCATGCCCGAAGCCAGGTCCGACGGCGATGACTGACTCGCGACGTCTGACGGCGATGACTGACGGCGATGACTGACGGCGATGGCTGACGGCGATGTCCGACCACGATGGCCGACCCCGCGGTGACTGACCACGATGGCTGACCGCCATGTCTGACGGCGGCTCTGAGAGCGCCGGCCTTGAGGCCGTGCGCCCCGGCCGGCTCCTGGTCGCCAACCCGCTGCTGCCGGACCCCAACTTCGACCGGACCGTCGTGCTCCTGCTCGCCTACGGCACGGAGGGGGCCCTGGGGCTGGTGCTCAACCGGCCGAGCGAGACCGGTCTGGCCGGGCCGTTGCCGCGCTGGGAGCCGCTGGCCGCCTCACCGGCGGTGGTCTTCGTCGGCGGGCCCGTCCAGCATCAGGCGGTCATCTGCCTGGCCCGGGCCCAGGCCGGGCGGCGGCCCTGACGTGTCGCCTGAGGCCTGGACAGCTGTCATTCCCGAGGTCGGCACCCTCGACCTGGACCTCGACCCGGAGGACGTGCAGACTGCGTTCAGCCAGGTTCGGGTCTTTGCCGGGTACGCGGGATGGAGCCCCGGGCAACTGGAGGCCGAGATCGCGGCCGGCGCCTGGTGGATCCTCGACCCGGCGCCCGACGACCCCTTCTCCGAGGAGCCCGAAACGCTGTGGAAGCGGGTGCTCCGCCGCCAGACCGGATCGCTGGCGCTGGTCGCGTCCTACCCCGACGACCCCCGCCACAACTGAGCAACGCTGGTTCGGGTGAGCAGGCTGGTTCAGGCCAGCCGGGTCAGGCGCACCGACACGTCCAGCCGGGTCGTCTGGCCGCCGTGGAAGATCCCCTTGACAGGCGACACGTCGGCGTAGTCCCGGCCCCGGGCCACCAGCACGTGACGGTCGGCGACGGGCGAGCCGATGGTCGGATCGAGCGCTTCCCATTCGCCGGTCCAGACCTCGATCCAGGCGTGGCTCTGCACCATCGAGGGTCGGCCCGACCCCGGCGTCGGGATCGGGATGCAGATACCCCGAGCAGTAGCGGGCCGGGATGCCCATGGCCCGGACGACGGCCAGAGCCAGGTGGGCGAAGTCCTGGCAGACCCCTTGCCTGCCGTCCCACGCCTCGATGGCCGAGGTGTGCACGGCGGTGGTGCCGGCCACGTAGGCGAGCTGCTCGCGTACCCAGGCCACCGCGGCCCGGCCGGCGGTCGGCGGGGAGTGGTCGCGCCCGCAGCTCATCGGCGACGTTCCAGCACCGCGGAGTCGACGGGGACCTGCGTGGTCGGGGCCAGCAGCTCGGCGAAGTCGTCGCGCACGGCGTCGCTGTGCAGGTCCGCCCAGCTCAGGTGCGATCCGGTGGCGGTGCCGGCGCGGTCGTCTCCACCACCGACCGACCGACCACGTCCATGTCCCGGTGGGGCTGATGCAGGTCGAAGGCGTGGACGACCGTCCCCCAGTAGTCCACGTAGCGCAAGGGCTGGTGGGCCGGGTCCACCTCCAGCCGGGCGTCGAGGACCAGCTGGGAGGGGGTGGTCATGGGCGTGATGCGGGCCTCGTTGTAGGACGAGTAGACCACGTCGGCGTATTCGTAACGGCTGTGGTGCTCGACCCGGATCCGCCAGGTCACGATCGCGCCCCCGTCCCGCAGGCGGCGTCCTGGCTCGAGGCCCTCCCGGGTCCATTCGATGGGGCTGGTCTGGCGGAAGTAGCGGGCGGCCAGAGCGGCGCTGGCCGCGCCGCATCCGGCCTGCACGGCGTCCAGCTGCCCGGTGAAGTCCTGCAGGAGGTCGTCGATCCGGCGGAACTCGAGCTGGGTCCGGACCCGGCCCAGGATGCGGCGGGACTCGTCGGCCAGGCCGGCCCGATCGGAACGGGGGTCCAGCTCGGCGAGGCAGACCTCGGCGGTGGACAGGGCGCAGAACACCGACCGGGGGAACAGCCGGTCGAGCAGCAGGAACTCGGCGGCCAGCAGCGGCTCGGGCTCGCGGCGGTAGGTGCGCAGGAAGGCCTCGTGGGCCGAGCAGGACCGCAGCAGGAGGACCCAGTCGACCTCGGGGCGTCGTCGTCGCTGCTGCGGACGGCGGTGGAGAGCAGCCGGGCCAGCATGTCGACCCGTTCGAGGCTGCGGCCCAGGACCAAGAAGCGCCAGGCGTCGTCCCGGCTCATGGTCGAGTCGGTCAGGCCGGCGATCGACGGCGGCCCGCTCCCGGACGAAGCGGAAGAAGCCGTGCGGTCCGATGCGCCGGCCCAGGCCCACCTGGCCGGGCAGGGCGTTGTAGGTGGTGTTGAGGGCCTCCCACATCTCGGAGCTGATCGCCTCGCTGACGCCCCGGGCGTTGGCCCGCGCCGCGGTGAGCGACGACACGATGGAGCTGGGATTGTCGTCGCTGAAGGCCAGCACCTCGGTGACCAGCCGGGCGTCGGGGCCGTCGCCGTCACCGGCGCTGTTCCGGTCGGCGCCGGCAGCAATCCCGGCCGGGCGGCCGATCGGGGCACGCCCATGACGTCCAGCAGGACCTGGCAGGTCTCGGTCTCGCTGCTGGCCGGCGCCTCGAGCAGGTGATGGATGTGGACGTCGAGGATGCGGGCGGTGTCCTCGGCCCGCTCCATGTAGCGGCCGATCCAGAACAGGCTCTCGGCGATCCGGCTCAGCACGATCGCACTCCGCCTGGCCGGCTGCGCCGTCCGGCGCATCCCGCCCTCGCTCCTGCTGCTGTTGCTGTTGTTGCTGCTGGCGGGTGCTGATCCCCGAGCCCGGGGCCCGGGCTCGGGCTGGCGTCCGGGAGGGAGTCCGGCTGTCATCCGGGTTGAAGCCGGCGACCCGTCGCCCGCCGGAGCGGTGCGCGACGGTCCGGGCCGTCTGGGTGAGGGCGGAGCGGCGGTCGTCGAGGGTGACCCAGGTGTCCTTGGAGCCGCCGCCCTGGCTGGAGTTGACGACCAGGCCGCCCTCGGGCAGCGCCACCCGGGTCAGGCCCCCGGGCACCACCCAGATCTGGCGGCCGTCGTTGACGGCGAAGGGCCGCAGGTCGAGATGGCGGGGGGCCAGACGGTTGCCGACGCTGGTCGGCGCGGTGGAGAGCGCCACCACCTCCTGGGCGATCCACGCCCGCGGGTCGGCCTCCACCGCGGCCCGGGCGCGTGGCCAGCTCTCGTCGGTGGCCTGGGGGCCGATCAGGATGCCGTACCCGCCGGAGCCGCCGACCGGCTTGAGGACCAGCCGGTCCAGGTGGTCCAGGACGTGCGCCAGCTGGTCGGGATCCTCCAGCCGGTAGGTCGCCACGTTCGGCAGGATCGGCTCCTCGCCCAGGTAGTAGCGGACGATCTCGGGCACGTAGGTGTAGGTGAGCTTGTCGTCGGCCACCCCGTTGCCGACGGCGTTGGCGATGGTGATGTTGCCCGGCCCGGGCCGCGTTGAGGATGCCCGGGCAGCCGACGAGCGAGTCGGGCCGGAAGTGCAGCGGATCGAGGAACTCGTCGTCGACCCGCCGGTACACCACGTCGACCCGCTGCTCGCCGGTCGAGGTGCGCATGAAGACCGCCGCGCCCCGGCAGATCAGGTCCCGGCCCTCGACCAGCTCGACGCCCATCTGCCGGGCCAGGAACGAGTGCTCGAAGTAGGCCGAGTTGTAGACGCCGGGGGTGAGGACCACCACGGTCGGATCGTTGACTCCAGACGGCGCCGCGGCCCGCAGCGCCTCGAGCAGCTTGTGCTGGGTAGCCGTCGACCGGCAGGACCAGATGGCTGGCGAACAGCTCGGGAAAGATCCGGGCCATCATGCGGCGGTTCTCGATGACGTACGAGATGCCGGACGGGCAGCGGACGTTGTCCTCCAGCACGTAGAACCGCCCGTCCGCGCCTCGCACCACGTCGATGCCGGCCACGTGGATCCGAACCCCGTTGGCGGGATCGACGCCGAACGCGGCCCGGTGGAACTGCGCGGACGTGGTCACCAGGCGCCGGGGAACGACCCGGTCGTCGAGGATCTCGCCCCGCCCGTAGACGTCCGCCAGGAACGCTTCCAGCGCCTTGACCCGCTGGACGACCCCGGCGGAGAGGACGGACCACTCCGTCTCGGGGATGATGCGTGGCACCAGGTCGAGAGGGAACGGGCGCTCCTCGCCGGACAGCTGGAAGGTGATGCCCCGGTCCCGGAAGCTGCGGTCCCGGGCCGCGCACCGCGACTCGAACTCGTCGACCGCCAGCGCCTGCAGGGCGTCCCGAAGGGTCCGGGCGGCCGGTCGGGGCACCCCGGCTGACTCGAACATCTCGTCCCACGCCCTCACCCCGAGGATGTCGGCGGGGGCGTAGCCGTCGAAGAGATCGCCCATGCCGTGCTACCGGTATAGCAGGGCCGTGTTGCGGGCAGGTTACCGAGCGGTCAGGCTGCGCGGACCCCCGGGGCCGCAGCCCCGCTGGCGGCCCCGCTCGGCCCCGTCGAGGATCACCTTGCGCAGCCGGACCGCCGCCGGAGTGACCTCGACGCACTCGTCCTCGCGGATGAACTCCAGGGCCTGCTCGAGGGACAGCTGCAGGGCCGGGACCAGCCGGACCGTCTCGTCGGCGGCCGCAGCCCGCATGTTGGTCAGCTTCTTCTCCTTGGTGGGGTTGACGTCCATGTCCTCGGCCCGGGCGTTCTCGCCGACGATCATCCCCTCGTAGACCTCGATCCCCGGGCCGACGAACATGGCGCCCCGCTCCTGCAGGTTGGTCAGGGCGTAGGCGGTGGTCGGGCCCCGGCGATCGGCGACCATGACCCCGTTGGGCCGGGTGCGCAGTTCGCCGTGCCAGGGCTCGTAGCCCTCGAAGACGTGATGCAGCTGCCCGGTGCCGCGGGTCTCGGTCAGGAACTCGGTGCGGAACCCGATCAGGCCCCGCGACGGGACCAGCCATTCCATGCGGCACCAGCCGGTGTGGCCGTGGTTGGTCATGGTCTCCATGCGGCCCTTGCGCAGGGAGAGCAGCTGGGTGACCACGCCCATGAAGTCCTCGGGGACGTCCACCGACACCCGCTCCATCGGCTCGTGCAGCTTGCCGTTGATCTCCCGGGTCAGGACCTGCGGCTTGCCGACGGTCAGCTCGAAGCCCTCCCGGCGCATGAGCTCGACCAGCACGGCCAGGGCCAGCTCGCCGCGGCCTTGCACCTCCCACGTGTCGGGCCGCTCGGTCGGGAAGCACCCGGATGCTGACGTTGCCGACCAGCTCGGCGTCGAGCCGGCTCTTGATGAGCCGGGCCGTGAGCTTGGTGCCGCCGCGCCGCCCGCGCACCGGCCGGTACCGGCCAGCGGAGAGGTGTTGACCCCGAGGGTCATGCTGATGCGTGGGCTCGTCGATGGTGATGACCGGCAGGGGCCGGGGATCGTCGGGGTCGGCGAGGGTGTCGCCGATCATGATCTCGCGCGATGCCGGCCACGGCGATGATGTCGCCCGGGCCGGCCCCCTCCGGCGGGGCGTCGACCCGGTCCAGGGCCTCGGTGACGTACACCTCGGACAGGCGAACCCGCTCGATGCTGCCGTCGTGGCGGCACCAGGCCACCGCTGTCGCCCTTCTTGACCCGGCCGTTGCGGATCCGGCACAGCGCCAGGCGGCCGACGTAGGGGGAGGCGTCCAGGTTGGTGACCAGGGCCTGGAACGGGTGGCCCTCCTCGTAGCTCGGAGCCGGGATTCGCTCGACCAGCAGGTCGAAGAGCACCTTGAGGTCCGGGCTGTCGGCGACGTCCTCGGCGGCCAGGGCCGCCTGCCCGGCCCGGGCGTTGCAGTACACGATCGGGAACTCGATCTGGTGCTCGTCCGCGCCGAGATCGATGAACAGCTCGTAGACCGCGTCGATGACCTCGGCGGCTCGGGCGTCGGGGCGGTCGATCTTGTTGATCACGCAGATCACCGGGAGCCGGGCCTCGAGGGTCTTGCGCAGCACGAAACGGGTCTGCGGGCAGGGGACCCTCGCTGGCGTCGACCAGCAGCAGCACGCCGTCCACCATCGTCAGAGCCCCGCTCGACCTCCCCGCCGAAGTCGGCGTGACCGGGCGTGTCGACGATGTTGATGGTCAGGTCGCCGTAGTGGACGGCGGTGTTCTTGGCCAGGATGGTGATGCCCTTTTCCCGCTCGAGGTCCATGGAGTCCATCACCCGGTCGGCGACCGCCTGATTGGCGCGGAAAGCCCCGGACTGGCGGAGCATGGCGTCGACCAGGGTGGTCTTGCCGTGGTCGACGTGGGCCACGATGGCGACGTTGCGGAGATCGGCGCGTTGCATGGGCAGGGTCAGCTGGAAAAAGGGGGGCCGCGGTGAGGGTCACGGCGACCCTGTCAGACTACCGGTCCGAGCTGCTATCGCCGGCGGCGGTGGTCCTCCATGCGCTTGCGAATGAGCTCTCGCCGGGCTTGCAGGTCCCGGTAGCTCATGCGTTCGACGTCGGAGGTCGACCCCCAGCTGGGCCCGCATCCCGTCCAGGTCGACCCCATGCTGGCGGGGATCGATGCCGACCTCGGCCGCGATCCGTTCGCCGTAGCGAGCCGTGAAATAGGCGGCGATGTGGGTGACCTCCTGGAACAGATCGACGTCGGGCGCCAGGGTGGCCAGGGCACCGTCGAGGAAGAGCAGGTCCTTGACGTACAGCATGAGCACCTTCGGGAACCGGGCCCCGTAGGCCAGCAGGTGCTTGATGATGGTCCGGATCTCCGCCAGCAGTTCTTCGGGCGCCATGGTGGTCGGGTCCTTCACCGGCTGATCGATGCCGAGGTCGCGGATGACGGCATCGAGGTCGGTGTCCGCCGGCAGGGCGCCCAGGTCGCGGAGCGCGGCGAGCTGGAGCTTGGGGTCGTTGATGGTGCCGCCCATCAGCATGCGCAGGAACGCCAACCGGCGGGGCTCGTCGAGGCGGCCGGTGATGCCGTAGTCGAGCAGGGCCACGGTGCCGTCCGGGCGGACGAACAGGTTGCCGCCGTGCAGGTCGCCGTGGAACACGCCGAAGAGGACGGCGCCTTCCAGAAAGCAGATCATCAAGGCCCGGACGACGGCAGCCGTGTCGATGCCCGCCGCCCGCATCCCCGCCACGTCTTCGAAGGAGAATCCGCTCAGGCGCTCCATGACCAGGACCCGGCGGGTGACGAGGTCCGGATGCGGTCGGGGCACGACCACCGACCGCTGGCCGGTGGTGGCCAGCACCCGGGCGATGTCGAGCATGTTGTCGGCCTCGAGGCGGAAGTCGAGCTCCTCCACGATGGTCTCGGCGAACAACTCGACCAGCGCAGGCGGGTTGGCCAGCGCGGAGACGGGGATGCGGCCGATCAGGTAGGGGGCGATCCAGCTCATGGCGGCCAGATCGGTTCGCACGGTGGCGGCGACCGCAGGACGTTGCACTTTTACCACCACCTCCTCGCCCGTCCGGAGGGTGGCGGCATGCACCTGAGCGATCGACGCCGCGGCCAGCGGGGCCCGGTCGAAACGGAGGAAGAGGTCCTCGAGGGGGCGGCCCAGGTCCGCTTCCACCACGGCCCGCACCGCCTCGAACGATTCCGGCGGGACCCGGTCCCGCAGCAGGCGGAACTCGCTGACCAGTTCCGGAGGGAAGACCCCCTCGCCCGAAGAAAGGATCTGGCCCAGCTTGATGTAGGTCGGTCCCAGGGTCTGGAACGCCACCCGCAGCCGCCGCGACAGCCCGGCGCGGGACAGCTCGGGCCGGCCCTCTCGACGCCCCTGCCGGCGTTCGATCAGATACCAGCCGCCTACGGCGCGGACCAGTTCGGCGCCGACCCGGACGACGCGGCGCCCGGGCGGGAGCCGGCTTCGGCGCAGCAGGCGGGGCACCTGAGCCGCCGTCGCGGTTCGCAGTCCGGGCGCCCCGGTGCGCCACGGCAGCTCGGCAGGATCGATGAGCCAGGGCGGAGTGGTGCTGAACGATCCGACGGAAAGGTCGGCGGGGGAGACCGAGGTCATCCCCGCCCACGCTACCGCGGCCTGATCAGGGGGCGGCTGGAGCAGCCGAAGTCGCGGCGCTCTCCTCGACGCTGAAGTAGCGGTACAGGATGGCTGCAGCGGCGCCGCCGACCAGCGGGGCCACGATGAACAGCCACACCTGACTGAGGGCCAGCCCGCCCACCACCAGGGCAGGACCAAGGCTGCGGGCCGGGTTGACTGACGTGCCCGTGATCAAGATGCCCAGCAGATGGACGACGGTCAGAGCCAGACCGATGGCCAGGCCGGCCAGGGCCGGAGACGCCATGAGCTTGCTGGTGGCGGCCAGAACCACATACACGAACAGCAGGGTCAGGATGACCTCCGTGAAGAAGGCGCCGACGGCGTTGATCCTGATCATGGACAGCTTCCCGAAGCCGTCGGCGCCCAGTCCCTGCACGTGACGGGAGTAGACCGGGGAGGCCGAGAAGATCCCCCACAGCACCAGAGCGCCGGCGATGCCTCCCAGGAACTGGGCGATCCAGAACTCCACGGCCTCCATCAGCGACATGCGGCTCGAGGCCAGAAAGCCCATGGTGACGGCAGGATTGATGTGGCATCCGGAGATCGGACCGATGGTGTAGGCCAGCGCCAGCAGGACCAGGCCGAAGCAGAGGGCGGTCGTCACCACGCCGGCGGAGGCGCTCGTCCCGAAGAACTTGAAACCGAAGCTCAGCGTCGCTACACCGACGGCAAAGAAGACCAGGAAGAAGGTGCCGATGAATTCGGCAACGAGCTTCCGCGTGTGCATGTCGAGAACCTCCAGGGAAGGTGCTCTCCGCCTGCCGGGCAGCATGCCACATCCCGACGGCACGGAACGTGGATCCCGGCCGGAGCCGCGCTTGGCTAGGGTAACAACGTGCTTACCGCAGGCGAGAAGGCTCCCACTTTTACCCTGGTGGACCAATCGGGAACGCAGGTGAAGCTGTCGGATTTCAAGGGCCGGAAGGTGTTGGTGTATTTCTATCCCAGGGCCGACACACCCGGCTGCACCACCCAGGCGTGCGGTCTGCGGGACATCCTGGGCGATATCGGCGACACCGCCATCCTGGGGATCAGCCCGGACGCCCCGTCCAAACAGGCAAGGTTCGATCAGAAGTACGGACTGGGGTTTCCCCTGCTGGCTGATGAGGACCACCACGTCGCCGAGGAGTACGGCGTGTGGGCAGAGAAGTCGAACTACGGGCGCAAGTACATGGGCATCGTCCGTTCCGCGTTCCTGGTCGACGAGAAGGGGAAGCTGGCGGACGTGTGGTACAAGATCTCGGCCAAGGACACCCCCAAGAACCTGCTGGCCGCGCTGGCCGGATAGGCCCGGCCAGGCCCGAGCGGGCCGGCCAGAAACTCGACGCCGGAAACTCGACAACCGAAAGAACACGTCGCAGGGTCAAGGGGCGCGGGTTTTCCGGCGTCGAGTTCGCAGGCGGCCCACTAGCCGGGCGGGATCATTACCAAGGTCCCGTTGTGGCCCCCGAAGCCGAACGAATTGGACAGGGCGGGGGCCGGCGTCCACGGGCGGGGTCCCCCGGTGACCACATCGATGCGGATCTCGGGATCCTGTTCCGTCAGGCCCGCGGTAGGCGGGATGAGGCTCCGGTCGATGGTAAGCGCCAGGGCAGCCGCCTCCAGCGAGCCGGCGCCACCGAGTGAGTGGCCCGTGATGCCTTTGATCGAGGTCACGGCCGGACCCGGTAACCCGAACACTTTGACAATGGCCTCGGACTCGGGCAGGTCGTTGGCGGGTGTGGACGTCCCGTGGGCGTTGATGTGGGTGATGTCCTCGGGGGCCAGGCCGGCGTCGAGCAGGGCGAGTTCCATGCATGCCACGGCCCCGACGCCGTGCGGGGCGGGTGCGGTGATGTGATAGGCGTCCGCGGTGCTGGCGGCTCCGGCCACCTCGGCATAGATGTGGGCGCCCCGGGCCAGGGCCCGCTCCCGGTCTTCCAGGATCAGGATGGCGCTGCCCTCGCCCATCACGAAGCCATCTCGTTTGATGTCGAATGGCCTCGACACCCCGCTGCTCGACAAGGCGGTCATATTGGAGAAAGCCGCCATGCTGGTGGGGGTGAGGGCCGCCTCCGAAGATCCGGAGACGACGACGTCGCACCGACCGGTCGCCACCAGGCGGGCGCCGTTGCCGACGCTGTGTGTCCCGGCCGCGCACGCCGTTACGGTCGTCTCACACGGGCCCCGAAACCCGTACCGCATGGAGACGTCGGCCGCCACCCGGTTTCCCATCATCATGGGGACCAGAAACGGACTTACCCGGCGGGGGCCTCGTTCGAGGCGCAGCTCGACCTGGATGTCGAGGGTCTCGATGCCGCCGACGCCGGTTCCGATTATCACTCCGATGCGGTCGGGGTCCACCCCGAGCCCGGTCTCGCCCTCGAGCCCGCCCGCGTCCTCAATGGCCTCGGCGGCGGCCACGGCGGAAAACTGCGTGAAGCGGTCGACCCGCCGCACCTCTTTGGGTCCATAGAGCGGAGTGGCGTCGAAGTTGGCGCCCACCCGTCGGGGCCCCTCCGGTGCCGGTCCGAGCAGACCGTCCCAGAAGGCGTCACGGCCGATCCCGCAGGGCGCGACTACCCCGATGCCGGTCACCACGACACGACGGCCGTGCTGGCCTTCCCGGCCGTCGGGCGAGGGATGGACGACCAGCATCAGAGCTTCGAGGACACCAGCTCGAACGCTTGACCGACCGTCGAGACTCCTTCGAGCTCTGACTCGTCAACCGTGATCCCGAACTGCTCCTCGAGCGCCATGACCAGTTCGACCAGGTCCAGACTGTCGGCGTCGAGATCGTCCGCGAAGTTGGCCTCGAGGGTCACCTTCTCGGGCTTCACGTGCAGCACCTCGATGGCGCACTCCTTGAACTTGGCGAACGCCTCTTCGTCCGCCTGGGCGGATTTGTCCGCAGCTGCCGGGGCAGCCTTTTTGGACGCGGCAGCAGCCTCGGGAGCAGGCGCTTTGGGGGGGGCAGAAGGCTGTTGATCAGCCTCTTGGTCGGACATGGCATCCTCCATCCGGTAGTGGTGTGGAACGGAATGTAGTAGGCGCTCGGCGCCTGTATTCCTCTAACGACCCCATCGCCATACCGCCGAGGCCCAGGTCATACCGGCGCCGAAGCCCGCCAGGAGCACCAGGTCGCCGTCGTGGAGGCGGCCCCCTTCGATGGCGTCGACCAGGGCGAGCGGGATCGACGCCGAGCTGGTGTTGCCGGTACGGTCGATGACCGAGGCGACCCGCTCCGGAGGAAGACCCAGGCGCGACGCGGCCGCATCCATGATCCGGACGTTCGCCTGGTGGGGGACGAACAGGGCGACGTCATCGATGGTGGCTTTGGCCCGTTCGAGGGAGAGCCGGGCGGAGTCGACCGTGACCCGCACGGCCTTGCGGAACACCTCCTGACCTCGCATGGCCATCCCGGAGCCGTGATCGGCGTACAGCAGCGGCACCAGCGATCCGTCAACGCCCAGATCCCAGCCCAGCAGCGAGCCGTCTCCAGGCACGGCCTCGACAACCACGGCGCCGGCGCCGTCACCGAAGAGGAAGGCATTGCTGCGATCAGACCAGTTGGTGGCCCGGCTCAGGGTCTCGGCGCCGATAAGCAGCACCCGGTCCGCTCCGAGGGCGACCAGCCCGGCGGCGGTGACGAGACCGTAGGTGAAGCCGGCGCAGGCGGCATTGAGGTCCATGGCGCCGCCCGCGATTCCGAGCGCCGCCGACGTGGCCGCGCTGCTGGCCGGAATGAGCTGGTCCGGCGTCGTGGTGCAGAGCAGGAGGAGGCCGATGTCCGACCCCCGCAGGCCGGCCCGCTCCAGCGCTTGGCGCCCGGCGTCGACGGCCAGGGCGGCGGTCGTCCCGAGGCCGCCCTCGGGGTGGTGCGGCGGCTGCTCCTCCACGAACGGTCCGGTGGCAGCCCGCCGGGTCCGGATCCCGCTGCGCTCGAAGATCCACCCGTCGCTGGTCTCGAACAACGCGGTCAGGTCGGAGTTGGTGACGACCCGGTCGGGCAGGGCGGTGCCCCAGCCGGTGATTGCGGCTCCGGTCACGACGCGTGCAACCAGGCGATGGGCTGTCCGGTTTGCACCCGCTCACCCGGTCGGGCCAGGGCGCCCTCCAGGCGGCCTGCGAACGGGGATCGCACCTCGCTCTCCCCGACGGTCCCGAGCAGGGTGCCGACCTCGATACTGGACCCAGGCTCAAGATCGGGGACGCCCGCGGGCTGGAAGATCCCGGCTCCGGGGCTGATGACCACCCGCTCGGACACGTACAGATGCTCGCCTTGATGGCCGAGGGCGTACGTGTGCAGGGCGGTGTTCCCGGAGACGGCGTCTACCAGGCGGTCCAGGTCGGCGGGGACCGACACGGTCACGGTCGACACGCTGGGGAGGGTGTTGCGGATCATGGACGAGAGGGCGTCGCCGGGTCCGAGCTCGACGAACAGCGACTCGGCCTCGCCGCTGGGATCCATCAACCCGCCGAGGCGCATGATGCTCTGGCGCCAGCGGATCGGGCTGACCAGCTGGGCTGACAGCAATCGCTCCCAATCGGCGGCCCCGGTGTGCCGACCGGCGTCGACGTTGGCGATGACCGGGATCTCGGCATCGTGGAAAGTGACGGTGTGGAGAATCTTCCGGAGCCGGCCCCGGGCGGGCTTCATGAAGGGCGTATGAAAGGCGCCTCCAGCCGCCACGGGGCGAACCTGAACGGCGCCGAGCTCGATGGCGCCAGCCTCGGCCCGCCGGACCGCGCCGGCTTCGCCGGCAATCACGGTCTCCGCGGCGCTGTTGAAGTTCGCCACCCAGACGTCGCCGTCCGCAAGCCGGCAGGCAATGTCGACGGTGTCGGCGTCGCAGCCCCGGATGACACTCATCACCCCCGGTTGGGCATCGGCGGCCGCCTGCATGGCTTCGCCCCGCTCCGCGACGACCCGCACCCCGTCCTCGAACCCGAGCGCACCGCTGGCGACCAGGGCACTGTATTCGCCGACCGAGTGGCCGGCGACGCCCGTTGGTTCGATGCCCAGTCGCTCGATGGCGTCGATCACCAGCAGGCTGAACGTGAACGTGGCCACCTGGGCGTTCCGGGTTTCGGTTAGCTCATCGAGGGGAGCTTCGAGGAGCAGGCGGCCGATGTCACGGCCGGCGATCTCGGAGGCGTCCGCGACCACCTCCCAGGATGGGTGATCGATCCAGGGACGGCCCATCCCCCGCCGTTGGGAACCCTGGCCGGGGAAGACGAAGGCAGGCACTACGCAGAACCTCCTGCGGGTAGGGGGGCTTGGGAACGGTGGTGTCAGCCGATGAAGGTCTGACCCGCTGGGGGATCAATACGTAACAGCTAAACTTGCGGCTCCCGCCCGGATGGCGGAACAGGCAGACGCGATGGTCTCAAACACCATTGTCCGAAAGGGCATGCGGGTTCGAATCCCGCTCCGGGCACGGGATTCTGAAACGTTCTCGCAGGTCGACCCGGCCAAGGCCTGGCCTGGATGACACGAAATGCAGTCCATGGTCACTATCTCGTCACAAGAGTTGGCCCACTGTAGTGTCGGCGCGTTACGCGGTGGTGACTTCCGCGTGAACCGTCCGGCCGGTCCGGCGCCCCCGATTCGGGGCCCGGCCGGCGACCGGTCGACCGTGGCCGCGACCCGGTGTTCGGTGAGCGAGCTCGACACCCGGGCGGACGCCATCGGGCCGTGGGGCCGTTCCTCCCGCGCTGGCTACCCTTCCCGAGTTGCAAGCAAAAGGCAGCCACGCGATAGCGGAGTAGAGGCCAGCGAGCTTGAGCGCTATATCCGCAACCCCGGACGGTGATACACGCGAAATATCGGCGTCAAACGACGACTCGCTCTCGGCCCGCTTCTCCTGGCCGAAACCGTCGTGAACCGGTCTGATGTGGCGTTTTTCGGGGCTGGCTTTGGGGCGGGCTTGGCGGCGGGGCGATTCAGGACCGGATCGCGGCTGCCACCGGTGAGGGAACCGGGAGCGGTCGCGTACTCGGATATCACCGCTCAACTGCGCCTTTGTTATGACCAGCGGCCCCGAGCTCGATTGGGTCTATTGGTGAGGTCGAGGCGGCCTGGTTTGCTCCCTGGCCGGTGGTCAGCCGCGGCGCCGGCCCGGGCCGCTCTGGGCTGCTTCGGTTGCTTCCGGCCCAGCGTCGGCCTTCCCGCGGTCGTCCCGGGGTCCGTAGGCGGCGGCGTCGGCGGGGTCGTCGGGCGGGGAGGCTGGTGCCCACGAGGCCGGCTCGCCGTAGGGGTTGGGGTCGAGGAGCTCGGGATGAGGCTGGAGGTGTGCCGGCGCATATTGCTCCGACGGGCCAGCGTCAGCCAGGTCGCCCAGATACGGCTGGAGGTCGGCCTCCGCCGCTGGCGCAAAGGTCGACCCCCACCCCGCGGCTGCGGAGGCCGGATGCGACGCCGCGCCGGGCGGGACGGTTGTCCCGGGCCCGGCCAGCGTGGCTTCCGCCTCGGGCTCGTGTTCGGGGACGATCGGGAGCTCGATGCGGATCATGGTGCCTCCGCCCGGGGGAGACGCGGCGGTCACGGTCCCGCCGTGGGCGGCGATGGCCTGCTGCACGATGGCCAGGCCCAGGCCGGATCCCGGCAGGGCCCGGGCGGTCTCGGCCCGGTAGAAGCGGTCGAACACCCGGGGCAGGTCGCCAGGTGCGATGCCAGGGCCCTGGTCGCGTACCTCCAGCAGCCACGATTCCCCCCGGTCCAGGCGGACCTGGATGGTCCCGCCCGAAGGGCTCCATTTGGCGGCGTTATCCAGCACATTGAGCACCGCCCGTTCCAGCAGGGCCGGATGGGCCCGGATCGAGCCCGGCATGACCTGGACGTCGAAGGCGATGGAGGGGGCCCGCCGGCGCACCCGTTCGACCGCCCGCTCCACGATCGGGTCGAAGCGGACCTCGATGGGCTCGGTCTGGGCTTCGTCTTCGCGGGCCAGCTCGACCACGTCCCCCACCAGGGTCGTCATCTCTTCCAGCTGGGCGTGCACGTCGGCCAGCAGCTCCGCCCGGTCCGCTTCGGGCAGGTCCTTGATCCGCAGGAGGACCTCGATGTTGGTTCGCAGACTGGTCAGGGGGGTGCGCAGCTCGTGACCGGCGTCGGAGATCAGCTGAGCCTGCTGCTGGCGGGAGGCGGCCAGGGCGCGCAGCATGGAGTTGAACGATCGGGCCAGTCGAGCCAGCTCGTCCTCGCCGCGGTCGTCGATTGTGGCGTCGAGGTCCTGGGTAGCCGCCACGTGCTCGGCGGCCGCCGTCAACCGTTCGACGGGCCGGATGGTGTCCCGGCCGATCACGTACCCGAGCGCCACGCCCACGCCGATCCCCCCGAGGGTCACCAGCCACAGGATCAGGCGGAGGTCGGTCAGGCTGTGCTGAATGTCGGTGATGGGCACGGCGATCTGGATGGCCGCGGGTGTGGCAGTCGTGCCGGGCGTTTCGCTGACCGCCCCGACCGTGATGAGGCGATAGGCGTGGCCCTGGTAGGTGATGTTGCGGTACCGGGGTCCGGCGCCCGCGCCGGCGGTGGCGACGGCGATGTCACTGCCGCTGACCGGCAGGGCTGGCCCGGAGGACGGGGTCTGCAGCTGGTTCCCGCTCTGATCGATGACCTGCAGGAGGCTGTTGTTGTACAGGCGGAAGAAGCCCGCCACCCGGTTGGCGTTGAAGGCGCCGTCAGGGGATGCCAGCACGCCGACCTCGCCGTTGAGCGAGGAGTCGACCTGGTGGTAGAGCTGGTGGTGGACAAACAGGTAGGTGGCGGACGCCGCCAGCGTGATGGTCAGCCCTACCGCCGCCGCGACCAGAGCGCCCAGCCGCACCCGGAACTTCTGTCGTCGCAGCCACCCCGCCATCGCCGCTAGCCCTCGGACGGCTGCCGTAGCACGTAACCGACGCCGCGCACGGTGTGGATGAGACGGGGCTCGCCGCCGGCCTCCGTCTTGCGTCGCAAATAGCCGATGTAGACCTCGAGGGAGTTCGAGTTGGCCCCGAAGTCGTAGCCCCACACCCGGTCGAAGATGAGCTCCCGGGGCAGGACCTGCCGGGCGTTGCGCAGGAGCAGCTCCAGGAGCAGAAACTCGGTGCGGGTCAGTTCCATCGACCGGTTGCCCCGTCGCACCTCGCGCGTGCCGGGGTCAAGGGACAGATCCGCGAAGCGAAGGATCTCGTTGTCCCCGGCCGGCGCGCTGCGGCGGAGCAAGGCCCGGATGCGAGCCAGCAACTCCTCCAGCGCGAAAGGTTTGACGAGGTAGTCGTCGGCCCCGGCATCCAGGCCGGCCACCCTGTCGTTGACCGCGGCCCGGGCGGTCAACATGAGCACGGGAGTATGGTCGCCTGCCTGCCGCAAGCGGCGGCACACCTCGAGCCCGTCCATTCGGGGCATGGCCACGTCGAGGACGATGGCGTCGGCCGGACGCTCGGCGTGGGCGCCCAGCGCGGACGGGCCGTCCTCGGCAGCCTCCGTCTGGTAGCCCTCAAACCGCAGAGCGCGGTCGAGAGCCTGGCGCACCGCGGGTTCGTCATCGACCACCAGCACTCGCATCTCCTCCAGTTTGACGGAACGAGATGAGAATGCGCTGAAACGCACCACCCCGGCTTCCCAACAGATCCGTTAGGCGGGCGTCACTCGCTCCAGTAGTCTTCCAAAACCATGTCGCGAGCCCTCATCGAGCGCCGCCTGATCGACGTCGCCCAGCGACTGAAGCGCGCCCGTGAGGAGCTTGCCGTCATCGATGACCAGCTGGCGGCCCTGTCCGATGCGGCCGACGAGGCCCGCATCAAGTCCCTGGTCTCCGAGACATCGCTGGCGCACCGTGAGTACACCGAGGCGGCCCGGCACGCCGACGCCATGGCCCGTAGCCGCCGGATGGTCGAAGCAGACGTCGAGGAGTTGCAGGCGACCCAGGACGAGCTGCTCGACCGGCTGATCATCGGTGACCGCCCCGGGTCGTGAGCCGGGCGGCGGACGGATTGGGAGGGCCAGACCAGGATGGACGAGGGCAGGATGGACGATTGCAGGCCGGACGATTGCAGGCCGGACGATTGCAGGCTGGACGAGTGTCGTTGATCCCCAAGGAGCGAGGGCCGTGGCAGTACGTGTCGTGATCGCCGAGGACGAGGCCATCGTGCGACTCGACCTCAAGGAGATCATGGAGGAGGAGGGCTACGAGGTGGTCGGCGAGACCGGTCGCGGCGACGAAGCCGTCGAGCTGGTCCGGACCGAGCGGCCTGATCTGGCCATCCTGGACATCAAGATGCCCGGCGCCGACGGGCTCGCCGCGGCCCGTGAGATCAGCGCCGAGCGCCTGTCCGCGGTCCTGATTCTCACCGCCTTCAGCCAGCGAGACCTGATCGAACAGGCCCGCAACGCCGGCGCCCTCGCCTATCTGGTGAAGCCGTTTCAGAAGAGCGAGCTGCTGCCCGCCATCGAGATGGCCATCGGCCGCTTCGCGGAGATGAAGGCCCTGGACGAGCAGGTCAAGACCCTGGAAGAGAGCCTGGAGGTCCGCAAGGCCGTCGACCGGGCCAAGGGCATCCTGATGGACGAGCTGGGGTGGAAGGAAAACGAGTCTTTCACCTGGATTCGCAGCCAGGCGATGAACGAGCGGATCCGCATGGTGGATGTGGCGAATCAGATCATCGACGGATCCCGCCGCCCGCCCGACGGCGAGCCGGCCGGGGCCCAGCAGGCTTAACCGCCCACCCCACCCCCAGCCCGCCCGCGGTCAGTCGACGCCCCGGAGGCGCCGCGGATCGAGCAGCGGCCACGCCGGGTCGGGTGACCGGGTGACACCGGAGGGGTCCGCGGCGTCCGGTTTCCTCCCTCGCCAGGCCACCCCGGACAGAGCTTCGAGTACGATCCGATTGCCGAGGAAGGCGGTCACGTCGGCGTGGTCGTACGGGGGGAGACTTCGACGACGTCGAGGCCGGCCAGCGGCACCTCCATAGCGATGCGCCGGACGGCGTCGAGCAGCTGACGGCTGGTAAGCCCGCCGGGCTCGGGAGTGCCCGTCCCCGGCGCCGCTCCGGGATCAACCACGTCGACGTCGACGGACAGGAACACCGCCTCGCAGTCGTCCTGCGCCAGGGCCATGGCTTCGGTCAGACAGACGTCGAGGCCCCGGGCCACCACCTCGGACATCTCGAAGCTGCGCATGCCTTGATCAGCCATCCAGGCCAGGGTGGGCGGCTCGGGCCAGTACCCCCGCAGCCCGATTTGCAGAAACCGGTCGCCGCGAGCCGCGCCTGACTCGATCAGGCGGCGCATCGGCGTGCCATGGCCGATGAGGGACCCGAACTGGGTGTCGCCGGTGTCGGCGTGGGCGTCGAAGTGGATCACGGACACCCGGCCCCAGCCCACGTGCCGGGCGACCCCGGTCACGTCCGGCCAGGCAATGGTGTGATCCCCGCCCAGGATCACGGGCAGGGCTCCGGCCGCCGCGACCCGCTGCACGGCTGCTTCCAATCGGGACATCGAGGTTTCGATCTCCCCGGCCGGCATCTCCACGTCGCCGACGTCGACCACACCGAGGTCGATGAGCGGGTCGACACCGAGGGCGAGGTGGGGCCGGCTGCCATCGTGCGGCAGGTAGTCGGCGAGGCGGATGGCTTGGGGTCCGAAGCGGGCCCCGGGGCGAAATGAGGTTCCGCCGTCGTAGGGGCCGCCCAGGATTACGGCCCTGGCCCCGGCGTACGAAGCCGGCTCAGCCAGGTCGGCTGCGGGGACCCCGACGAAGGTGGCGTCGGGTCCGTACATATTGCCGGGCCGTGCCACCCCGTCGCCCTTTCTGCGTACGCCGCTTACGCCGCGGTGACGAACAGGCGCTGCGCCAGTGATTGGCCCAGGGCGATGGAACGGGGCCCGAGGTCCAGGATGAGCGTCCCGTCGGGCGCCCGGGATGACACCGTGGCGACGGTGCCTGGCAGGAAGCCGTGCGCAGAGAGGTACGCCAGCGAGTCGAGGTCGATCTCGACCTCTTCGGTGACCCGCTCGAGGCGCACCTGGTCGCCGCGGTGACTTTCGGACAGGGCGATCAGGTGGCGATCCGATCCGCCCGAGCCGGGGATGGGATTTCCGTGCGGGCACGTGGTCGGATGCCCGAGCAACTCGACCAGGCGGGTCTCGACTTCGTCGGAGATGACATGCTCCCAGCGACCCGCCTCGAGGTGCGCCTTCTCCCAGGGCAGCCCGATGATGTCGGTCAGCAGCCGCTCGGCCAGCCGGTGCTTGCGCACCACGCTTTCGGCAACCGCCCGGCCCTGCGAGGTGAGCGACAGCGACCGCCCCCGGACCTCCACGTATCCCTCGTCTCGCAACCGCCGGATCATCTCGGAGACCGCCGGCGCGGAGTGGTCGAGCCGTTCGGCCAGACGGGCCTGGATGACGACCATGCCCTCCTCGCCCAGCTCGTGGATGGCCTCGAGGTATTCCTCCAGCGGCGGATGGAACCCCTCAGGCATGACGACCACAGTACCGCCGCCGGGCTCCGCTCATGCTGTCCGCCGGGCCCGGTCGGCGGGGCCTTTCGGGATTCGAAGCTTGCTTAGGCGAGGCAACTTTGGGCGTTGCCGAGGCAGCGTTGGTCTCCGGCGCCGCCCCTCGAGGAACCGTCCCAGGACCGGCGTAGGCTCGGTCCCGATGCCTCGTCTCATGCTCATCGACGGCAACTCTCTGACCTATCGGGCTTTCTTCGCTCTGCCGACCGACATGGCGACCGCGTCGGGCCAGGTGACCAACGCGGTGTACGGCTTTACCTCGATGCTCGTCAACCTGCTCAAGGACCACCGCCCCGACCAGTTGGTCGCGACCTTCGACCGGCCCGAGCCCACCTTCCGTCATGAGATGGTTCCCGATTACAAGGCGGGCCGGGCCCAGGCGCCCGACATTCTGCGTCAGCAGATGGGGTTGGTCCGCCAGCTCATCGAGACGCTGCACGTCCCCCTGGTGGAGGCGAGCGGCTACGAGGCCGACGACGTGATCGCCACCCTGGCGACGCAGGCCGCGGCCCGAGGCGACGATGTGCTCATCGTGACGGGCGATCGCGACACCTACCAGCTGGTCGAGGATCCCCACGTCAAGGTGCTGTACAACCGGCGGGGGGTCTCCGACTACGCCCTCTACGACGAGGCGGGTATCGAGGCCCGCACCGGGGTGACGCCTGCCCGTTATCCGGAGTTTGCGGCTCTGCGAGGCGACCCGTCCGACAACCTTCCCGGCGTTCCCGGTGTTGGCGAGAAGACCGCGGCCAGGCTGATCAATACCTACGGCGATCTCGATGGTGTCTATGCCCACCTGGACGAGCTGACGCCGAAGCTGCGCCAGAGCCTGGCGGACGCCGAGCCCGTGGTCCGGTCCAACGCCGCCGCGACCCCCCTCCGGCGCGACGTCCCTGTCGGGGTCGACCCGGCGGAGGCCGTGGTGGGGGGGTGGGACATCGACGAAGTCCGCCGCCTTTTCGATTTCCTGGAGTTCCGGACTCTGTGGGACCGCTTTCTGGAAGCCACCGATCAGGGAGAAAGAGGGGCCGCCTCCGAGGCGGCCGCAGGTGTCTCCCTGGAGGTCGCCGTCGAGGACCTGGCCGATCCCGGCGCGGCCATCGAGCGCTGTAGCGAGTGGGTAGCCCGTGGTATACCCCTCGCCGTCGCCGGCGTGTGGGAGGGCCGCGAGGGTCGTTCGCCGCTGCGCGGGCTGGCGGTTGCTCCGCTGCCGCCGGCGGTCGGTCCGGTCGAGGTGGTGCAGATGGGAGAAGCCGTCTGCGGCGATCCCGGTGTTCAAGCCGTCCTCCGGGATCTGTTCGGTGAGGACGGGGTCGACGTGTCCGCCCATGACGCCAAGGCCCTGATGCGGGGGCTGGCCCGGATGGATGCGGTGGTCTCCCGTCTCCAGCTCGACACCGCCGTCGCCGCCTATCTCGTCGATCCGGCCGGCGACCAGTACCTGCTCGAGGATCTGGCCTTGCGTTACGCCGGCCTCGAGCTGCGGGGCCCGGACGGCCCGCCTCCCGGCCAGCTGGACCTGACCGGGACCGGGATCGACGTCGCCGGCGAGGCGGTGCGCAGGGCGGCCGCGGTCGCCAGGCTGGTGGAGCCGCTCAGCGGCGCCCTGGCCGCCCGCGGGATGTCGAGGCTCTACGACGAGGTGGAGCGGCCCCTGGTGCGGGTGCTGGCCAAGATGGAGGAGATCGGCGTTCGGGTTGACGTCGACCTGCTGCGCCGGCTGGCCGGGGAGCTGGCCGCCGAGGCCCGCCGGCTGGAGGAGGAGATCCAGGATCTGGCGGGGACGCAGTTCGTGGTCAACTCCACTCCGCAGCTACGGGAAATTCTCTTCAACAAGCTGGGTCTCACGCCGCAGAAGCGGACCAAGACCGGCTACTCGACGGATGCCCAGACGCTCGAGAAGCTGCGCGGTGAGCACCCCATTGTCGACGCCCTCCTGCGGTACCGCGAGGTGGAGAAGCTGCGGTCGACCTACGGCGAATCGTTGCTCGCCGAGGTCGCCCCCGACGGGCGGATCCATGCCACGTTCAACCAGACGGTCGCTCGTACGGGTCGGTTGAGCTCGGACCAGCCGAACCTCCACAACATCCCGGTCCGCAGCGAGGAGGGCCGTCGGTTTCGGTCCTGCTTCCTCCCGGCCGAAGGGTGTCGGTTTCTCGTAGCCGACTACAACCAGATCGAGCTGCGGGTCATCGCCCATCTGGCGGAGGACCCCGGGCTCATCGACGCGTTCCAGTCCGGAACCGACATCCACAACGTCACCGCCGCCCGCATCTACGGCGTGCTTCCCGAGGACGTCACCATCGCCATGCGCTCCAAGGCGAAGATGGTGTCCTACGGGCTGGCCTACGGGATGGAGTCCTACGGGCTGGCCCAGCGGCTCGCGGTACCGGTCGAGGAGGCGGCCGCCATCCTCAAGGCCTACTTCGAGGGGTTTCCCAACGTGCGGGCCTACATGGACCAGGTCGTGGCCGAGGCCCGCGACCGTGGCTACACGGAGACCCTGTTCGGGCGGCGTCGGCTCATCCCGGAGCTGCAGTCAGGCCGGTACCAGGTCCGGGCCGCGGGGGAACGCCAGGCCATGAATGCCGGGATACAGGGCCTGGCGGCGGACATCTTCAAGGTCGCCCTGGTCCGTCTCGACGCCCGCCTCGGCGCCGGCGTCCCGGTGAGTGCCGGCAGCCCTGGCCGCCGGCGAGGCCCCGGACGAACGTCAGCGAACGGGCTCGAGCCAGGCATGGCCAGCCGGCTGGTCCTGCAGGTGCACGACGAGGTAATTCTCGAGGTCCCGCCCGAGGAAGAAGATGCCGCCGCCGTGGCCGTCACCGAGGCCATGACAGGGGCGGCCGATTTGCGGGTCCCTCTGACGATCAATCTCTCCTGGGGCGACACCTGGGCAGACGCCAAGGGGTAGCGTTCCGCTGTGGCGAAGCTGCCTGGAGGTGGTGACCTCCGCCAGGTCGGCACCGATCAGGTTGAGGCCCTGGTGGCGTTGCCGGACGCCATCGTGACCCGGCACCGTTCCCTCGCCCGTCCGGGGCGGGTGCCGCCGCCGGGTCCGGTGGCCCGGCCGGGGCGGGTGACGCCGTCGGGAGGCCGCCGGCGGAGGGCTCGCCTCTCCCCGCGCCCCGCAAAGTGACCCGGCCAGCAAAGATGACCGAAGAGCAACGATCGCGGCGGGTGTGACGCACCCACCCGGAGGACAACAAATGACCGCATCCGACGCCGGCCCGGCGCCCGGGCCCGGACCGACCGCCGACATCCGGGTGATCCACGACCAGGCCGACCGGCTCTTCAGCTGGCGTTACGAGCGGGAGCGCCCTCAGCTTGTCACCCTCTACAACAAGGCGGCCGCGTCCCAGTGGAACAGCGTCACGGACCTCGACTGGGCGACCGAGGTGGACCCGGAGCGGGTGACGGCCGACGAGGCGCCAGCCGTGCGCCTGGCCCGGGCGGCGGCCACCCTGCCCGGCTCCCCGATGGCCAACTTTGGCGAGAAGCAGTTCGCGGAACTGGGCGTCGAGATGTTCAAGGCTCAGCTCAGCCAGTTCATGCACGGCGAGCAAGGGGCCATGATGACGGCAGCCAAGCTGGTCGAGACGGTGCCGTGGATCGACGCCAAGTACTACGCCGCCACCCAGACCATGGACGAGGCCCGCCACACCGAGGTGTTCGCCCGGTACCTGCACGAAAAGATCGGCGAGCCCTATCCAATGGGACCGTTCCTGCAAGGGCAAATCTTCGGGCTACTCGAAGACAGCCGGTGGGATATCGCCTACCTCGGAATGCAAATCGTGATCGAGAGCCTGGCGCTGGCTGCGTTCGGGGACCTGCTGCGCCGGACCTCGGAACCGTTGCTGCGCAAGCTGCTTCGCTACGTGATGGCGGACGAGGCCCGTCACGTGGCTTTCGGTATCGTCAGCCTGAGCGAGTATTACGGGGATCTGAGCGCGGCCGAACTCAAGGAGCGCCAGGAATTCCTGGTTGAAAACACGGTGCGCAACCGGCTGCGGTCGGCGACGCCGGAGGTCTGGGAGCGCCTTGGCCTCAGCCTCGATGCCGTCCTCCCCAACCTCCGCGATGCCGCCGGCCTGGTCAACCTCGGTCCCTTCGCCAGCTTCCAGCGGGCCTTCTTCTCGAAGCTCGTCCCGAATGTCCGCAAGCTCGGGCTTCTCGACGCCAACCACGGTTACCTGCGCGAGCAGTGGGGAGCGGCAGGTCTGCTGGAGTTCGAGTTCGCCGAGGACACGGCCACCGATTTCGAGGCCTACGACGCCGTGGCCGCTGACCGGGCCGGGGTCAGCAGCTCCTGAGGTCCGGCCGCGCCGGTGACGGCGGAGCTCGACCCGAGGGCGAAACCGGGGTTGAGGCAGACCCAGGTCCCACGCCGTCGGCACGGGAGGTCTCCGGGCGAGAGTTCGAGCCGCTGGCCGCTCACGCCCGGCAGGCCTATCTGCGCTACTCCTTCACCCGGGGCACCGGGCGCGAAGTGCAGTTCCTGATCGACGCCCTGGGTCTGGAACCGGGGATGCGGGTCCTCGACGTCGGCTGCGGCCCCGGCCGTCATGCGCACGTTCTGGCCGGGCACGGGATGGATGTGGTGGGCATCGATATCGCCGCCGCCTTCCTGGCTGTGGCCGGCGCGGGAACCTGGGTGCGCGCCGATGCCCGCCGCCTGCCCTTTGCGGGAGGCAGCTTCGATGCAGCCATTTCCCTTTGCCAGGGCGGGTTTGGATTGCTTGGAGGCGACGACGACGGGCTGGTGCTGGCGGAAATGGCCCGGTCGGTCAAGGGGGGCGGCCGGGTCGCGGTCACCGCCTTCTCCGCCTACTTCGCGGTGCGACACCTCGAGTCCGGCGACACCTTCGATGCCTCCGCCGGCGTGAACCACGAACGGGCCGAGGTGCGGGACCCGGACGGCGGGACTGCAACGTTCGATCTGTGGACCACCTGCTTCACACCTCGCGAGCTCCGGCTGCTCGCTGCGGCGGCCGGGCTGCGGGTCACCGGCCTGTGGGCGGTGACCCCGGGGGCCTACGCCCGGCGACCGCCCGACCTCGAACACCCGGAGTTCCTGTTGACGGCCGAGGTGTAGGATTGGTAGTGCGGCGAACGGATTGCTGCTTCCTCCTCCCACAACCTCTCCGGGGGGAGTTTTTGCCCGGAAAGAAGGCGACGATTTCATGTCCGACACGACCACCAACCCTGCTCCGCCGGCTCAACCCGGCCCCGAAGCTTTCCCCACCCAAGCGGAGATGGGGACCTTCGACGAGGCCGGTGAGTACACGCCGCGCCAGGTCGTGGCCGATGACCTCGACGGCACCTCGCTGGAGGACGCCATCGCCGGGACCATCGTGGAGTTCGAGGACGGCGACATCGTCTCAGGCACCGTGGTCAAGGTCGACAACGACGAGGTCTTGCTGGACATCGGGTTCAAGTCGGAGGGCGTGATCCCCGCCCGCGAGCTGTCCATCCGGCACGACGTGGACCCGCACGAGATCGTGCAGCTCGGCGACCGCATTGAAGCGCTCGTGCTCCAGAAGGAGGACAAGGAAGGGCGGCTGGTCCTTTCCAAGAAGCGGGCCCAGTACGAGCGGGCCTGGGGGACCATCGAGGAGGTCAAGGAGCGGGACGGCGTGGTATCCGGCCCCGTCATCGAGGTCGTCAAGGGCGGGCTCATCCTGGATATTGGCCTGCGGGGCTTCCTCCCGGCCTCGCTGGTGGAACTGCGCCGGGTCCGGGATCTGCAGCCCTATGTGGGTCGCCACCTGGACGCCAAGATCATCGAGCTGGACAAAAACCGCAACAATGTCGTCCTGTCCCGGCGGGCCTGGTTGGAGGAGACCCAGAAGGAGCAGCGCGACGAGTTCCTCACGAACCTCAAGCCGGGCGAGGTTCGCCGCGGCGTGGTGTCGTCAGTCGTCAACTTCGGCGCCTTCGTCGATCTCGGCGGCATGGACGGTCTGATCCACGTGTCCGAGCTGTCGTGGAAGCACATCGATCATCCCTCGTCGGTCGTGGCGGTGGGTGACGAGGTCGAGGTGCGGGTACTCGACGTGGACATGGATCGGGAGCGCATCAGCCTGTCGCTCAAGGCCACCCAGTCCGACCCGTGGCAGGAGTTCGCCAACGCCCACCGGGTGGGCGAGCTGGTGTACGGGCGGGTCACCAAGCTGGTCCCGTTCGGCGCCTTCGTGCAGGTCGGGGAGGGGATCGAGGGCCTCGTCCACATCTCCGAAATGGCCAACCACCATGTGGATCTCCCGGAGCAGGTGGTGAACCCCGGCGAGGAGCTGTGGGTCAAGATCATCGAGATCGACCTGCAGCGCCGGCGCATCAGCCTGTCCATCAAGCAAGCCGCCGAGGGCGGCGAGGTGGCGGCCGAGTACCGCGAGGCCTTCGGCGAGCATGCCTACGACGAGCAGGGGAACTACATCGGGGCGGCCGGCTTCGGCGGCTTCGAGCCGGAATCCGAAGCGCAGGCGGCGTGGGCCGAGTATCTCGAGAGCGGTGGCGACGCCGCGCCGCACGAGGACGAGACCGCCGAGGTCGGATCCGACGGGGGCGATCTTCCCTACGAGGGCTAGCCGGTCGCGCTGACCGCCCTGGGTTGGTCGGCGCCGAGAGTGGACCGGGCGGCCCCCGGGCTGGAGGCTCTCGGCGTCTGGATGGCCTCGGGTAGTTCGTCCGGCCGGCCCGGCCCGGCCGGCCGACGCTCGATCCGGTCGCCCCGCCGGATGGTTCCGGGTACCACCACCCGGGCATTGCGGCCACGCAGGTTGAGGTCCCGTCCGGCGCCGGTATTGACGAAGCGCAGGGCATCGGGACCGAACCGGGCCGCGAACTTGGCGCAGCCCCGATGCGGCTTGGCGGTGATCTCGATGACGGCACCACCCATGGCCAGCCGCGTACCCGGCGGCAGGTTGACCTCACTCAAGTCGAGGTCGACATAAAGCTGGTCCCCCGCAAGGGCCCAGCGCTCGCGCTGGCCGGCGACCAGGGCGGCGGTCCGGGCGTTCATGAGTGTGACCTGGGCATCCGGATGGGGTGACCCGTCCGGAGTGGAGGTGCTGGCCCGGACGCTCCAGGTGTCACCGGTGAGGCCGACCTCGAGGTCGAGTTGGCCCTCGTCGAGTACCTCCCGGGCGTCGACCGCCGGCCGGCGGACGATGAGCTCCAGGGTCCCATCGGATATGGGCGACTGGCGGATGTATTCCAACCCGGCTTCGAGGACCTGGGCGCTGCGGTAGGCCACGGCGCATAGTTTGCCCGACATGTCCGGCTATTCCACGGCATTAAGCCCGGCGGACCGGCGGGCCGCGGGCCGGCGGGCGGCGGGCCGGCGGTGCTGGGTCGGGTGCGGGGCCGGGTGCGGGGTTGCTCGCGGGGGCTGGGTGCGGGGGCCGGGTGGTGCGGGCCGGGTGGTGCGGGCCGGGTGGTGCGGGGTTGCTCGCGGGGGCTGGGTGCGGGGCGGGGGCCGGGCGGTTCGGTTCGAGTGCGGTGGGGGGTGGGGGGTGCGGGTTGCTGGTGGGTGGTGGGTGGTGGGTGGTTGGGTGGGCTGGTCGGGGCCAGTGGCGGCCTGTTCGGCCACGGGTGACCGCTCCGGGTGGGTGCGCCACCACGCAGCCTGCCCGCCAGCCGGTCGGAGATCACCGGTGGTCACCTTTCCTGTTGCAAATTGTGCCCTTTCTGCCTGTCCTCTTCGTTTCCTGTTGCACCGCGCCCTCTAGTAGGGCACCTTTTGCAACAGGGAACATCAAAAGGGCACGATTTGCAACAGGGATGGATGCATGGGGCAGGCACCGCGGCGGATGCAAGGGATCGTCACCCTCTCGGCAGTGCGGGGTGGGGCGGGGCAGGCGGGGCGGGGGCCGGGCGCCGGGCGCCGTACCGCCGAGATCATGCTGCTGTCAGTGGGGCCGGCCGCTCAGGCGATCGGCGATGGCGGCCCATGGCGAGGTAGTCGCCCTTGCCGGCAGGCCCATCTCAGCCCGATCGGCGGCGCGGTACAGCCCGTATACGCCGCGGACACCGAGCCAGCGGAGCGGCTCAGGCTCCCACCTGCGGCTGGCGTGGCCCACCCAGGGGAGGGTCCGGCGCGGTGTGTCCCGGCCCAGGATGACGTCCGCCATGGTGAGCCCGGCCAGATACGAGGTCGTGACCCCGTCGCCGATGTAGCCCCCCGCCCACAGCAGCCCGCCGCCCCCGCCCGATCCGCCGCCCCCGCCCCGCTCCGGGCCAGTGCGCGAGTCCGATCTGGTGACGCCGATGGCCGGGCACCAGTCCCGGGCCACCCCGAGCACGCCGCTCCAGACGTGGGCGATCGGTGGGTCCCGCACGTCAGGCAGCAACCGGCGCAGGGCGGCCGACAGCTGGGCGGCGGTACGAGATGCGGTGGTCCCCGTCGCCGGGTAGCGGGAGCCGAACCGGTAGGGGACCCCCCGGCCGCCCAGGGCGATCCGGCCGTCCGCGGTGCGCTGGGCGTACACGTACACGTGGGCGCCATCGCGCACCGTTTCTGCTCCCTCCCACCCGAGGCGGGACCAGGTTTCCGCAGGGAGGGGATCGGTGGCGATCATCGAGCTGTTCATGGGCAGCAGCTGGCGCCGGAGTCCTGGCAGCGTGGGCGTGAAACCTTCGGTGGCCCGGACGACCCAGCGGGCCCGGATGTCACCGCCGGCGGTACGAACCAGTCCGGGCCCAAGACTCAAGGCCGGAGTGCGTTCGTAGATAACCACCCCGCGCCGCCCCACCGCATCGGCCAGACCCCGGACCAGCTTGGCCGGGTGGATGCGGGCACAATGGGGGCTGTAGACACCCCCGGTTGCGCCCGAGACAGCCAGGCGGTCGCGCACCTCTGCGGCGGTCAGCTCCCACTGGTCGTCGGGGCCGACGCCCCAGCCGCGATCCTCCTCCAGGGAGCCCCGAAGCCGGCTGAGCTGGGCGGCGCTGCGCCCGACGGCCAGAGTCCCACCCGGGTGGATGTCCGCGTCGATGCCTTCGTCGGCACACGCCTTGACCACCTGGCCAACCGCGTCGATGAGCTGGCGCTGGAGGGCGACCACGCCCCGGCGCCCTCCGCCCGGCCGGCCGGCCGACTCCCGGGCCAGCCGGTCCCGGTTCCCCGGCATCAAACCGGACAGCCAGCCTCCGTTGCGGCCGCTGGCCCCGAAGCCGGCGTGCTCGGCTTCCACCACCACCACCCGCAGGCCGGGGTCGCCGATCAACAGAGCCCGGGCGGTCCACAAGCCGGTGTAGCCGGCGCCCACGATGCAGACGTCCGCGTCGACGGACCCCTCCAGGCTGGGCCGCCCGGGCGGCGGTCCAAGCGAGGTCTGCCAGAAGCTGACGGCGCCGTTGATCATTACGGCCGCGGCTGGAACCGAGCCGGGGCCTCAGCCTCTCTGGCCCCGTCCCACCGATTGTGTGCACTTCGGGCCCGCATAGGGCGCTGAACAGCACACAATCGCCGGCCGGATGCGCGGTAGCCGTGGGGTCGGCGGGTACGCCCGAGACCACCAGCCGCCCACACGACCGCCGGCCCGGATGCCGCGGTGACCGCGGGGCCGGGGGGCCCGCCCGAGACCACAACCCGCCGGCGGCGCCGGCGCACCCCGCCGGCCCCTGCCACCCGGGTCAGAGCCGGGACCAGGCCTCGCTCAGCACGGACCGCAGGATCTCCCCGATGAGGTCGAAGTGTTCCTGCTCGCAGATCAGCGGCGGGGCCAGCTGGACCACCGGGTCGCCCCGGTCGTCGGCCCGGCAGATCAGGCCGGCGTCGAAGAGGGCGCCCGACAGGAAGCCTCGCAGCAGCCGCTCCGACTCGTCGTCGTCGAAGGTGGTCCGGGTGTCCTTGTCCTTGACCAGCTCGATGCCGTAGAAGAATCCGTCGCCCCGGACGTCGCCCACGATCGGCAGGTCCCGCAGCCCCTCGAGCACGGCCCGGAAGTCGGACCCCCGGGCCGCCACACCGCCGACGAGGTCCTCCTTCTCGAAGAGATCCAGGTTGGCCAGGGCCACCGCGGTGGAGACGGGATGGCCGCCGAAGGTGAATCCGTGGGTGAAGGTCGTCGGTCCCGTCGAGGAACGGCTCCATGATCCGGTCGTCCACCAGCAGGGCCCCCAGAGGGGAGTAGCCGCTCGTCATGCCCTTGGCGCAGGTGATCATGTCCGGCTGGTAGCCGTACCGCTCGGCGCCGAACCAGGCGCCCAGGCGGCCGAAGGCGCAGATGACCTCGTCGGAGACCAGCAGCACGCCGTGGCGGTCGCAGATCTCCCGCACCCGCTGGAAGTAGCCCGGCGGCGGCGGGAAGCAGCCGCCCGAGTTCTGCACCGGCTCCAGGAACACGGCCGCCACCGAGTCCGGCCCTTCCATCAGGATGTGCCGCTCGATGTCGTCGGCGGCCCACCGGCCGAAGGCCGTGCAGGTCGTCGCCGTGCTCGGGGGCCCGGTAGAAGTTGGTGTTGGCGACCCGCACCGAGCCCGGCACCAGCGGCTCGAACGGCGCCTTGATGGCGGGCAGGCCGGTGATCGACAGGGCGCCCATGGTGGTGCCGTGGTAGGCGATGTCGCGGGACAGCACCTTGTAGCGGCCGGGCTGGCCGATGGCCCGGAAGTACTGCCGGGCCAGCTTCCACGCCGACTCGACCGCCTCGCCGCCGCCGGTGGTGAAGAACACCCGGTTGATCGACCCCGGGCGCCAGCGCCGCCAGCCGCTCCGACAGCTCGATGGCGTTGGGGTGGGCGTAGCTCCACAGCGGGAAGTAGGCCAGCTGGCTGGCCTGGCGCGGCCCCGGCCTCGGCCAGCTCCCGGCGGCCGTGCCCGACCTGCACCACGAACAGGCCCGACAGGCCGTCGAGGTAGCGCCGCCCCCGGCTGTCCCACACCCAGGGGCCCTCGCCGCGGACCATCACCGGCACGTCGTGGTCGGCGTAGGTGCTCATCCGGGTGAAGTGCATCCACAGGTGCCGGCGGGCGGCGTCCTGCAGATGTTGGTCGTCGATTCTGGGTGCTCATCGCGTCCCCCATTGATAGGTCTCCTTGGCGACTCGCAGGTACACGAACGCCTCGGTGCTGCGCACCCCGGGAATGGTCCGCACCGACTCGTCGATGGTGCGCAGCAGGTGGGCGTCGTCCTCGCAGATCAGCTCGACCAGCATGTCGAACTGGCCGGCGCAGATCACCACGTACTCGGCCTCTTCGCAGCCCGGCGAGCTTGTCGGCCACCGACCGGATGTCGCCCTCGACGTTGATGCCGAGCAGCGCCATGCGGTGGAAGCCGACGGCGGCGGCGTCGGTCACGGCCGCGATCTGGATGATCCGCTCGTCGAGCAGCCGCTGCACCCGCTGGCGGGTGGCCGCCTCCGAGAGGCCCACGGCCCGGGCGATGGCCGCGTAGGACCGCCGGCCGTCCTCCTGGAGCTGCTCGATGATCCGCTTGCTGAGCTGGTCGAGGCCGCCCCTGCTGTCCCGGATCGACGCTCCAGGCTCGCGGGTGTCGTCGATCTCACGGATCGGGGTGTCAGCCGGCCCCACAACCACGGATTCTAGCGATATGATACCCCTGCGGCAAAGGATTCCTTTGCATGGCCAGGGCGATGTGCCATGATGTCGCGACGGTCCGGATCGGATCGATGCATCGACAGGGGGACTGTGCCATGACGCGAACGGCTGCACAACTTCGTCGACGGGGCGCCGGTGCAGGCCAAGGACGGCCGGACCACGCCGGTCGTCGACCCGAGCACGGGCGAGGCCTACGCGGAAGCGCCGCTTTCCGGGCCCGAGCGACGTGGACCTGGCCTGCCAGGCGGCGGCGACGGCGTTCGAGCGGCTGGCGGGACACCACGCCGTCGGAGCGCAGCCGGATGCTGCTCAAGCTGGCCGACGCCATCGAGGCCCGGGCCGAGGACTTCATCGCGGCCGAAGGCCGCAACACCGGCAAGCCGCTGGCCCTGACCCGCTCGGAGGAGATCCCGCCGATGCTGGATCAGATCCGGTTCTTCGCCGGGGCGGCCCGGGTCCTCGAAGGCCGGTCCGCCGGCGAGTACCTGGCCGGACCACACCTCCTGGATCCGGCGCGAGCCGATCGGGGTGGTCGCCCAGGTGACGCCCTGGAACTACCCGCTCATGATGGCGGTCTGGAAGATCGCCCCGGCCCTGGCCGCCGGCAACACGGTCGTGCTCAAGCCGTCGGACACCACCCCGGTCACCGACGTTGATGCTGGCCGAGGTGGCCGGCGAGATCTTCCCGCCGGGCGTGTTCAACGTCATCTGCGGCGACCGGGACACGGGCCGGTCCCTGGTCAGCCACCCCATCCCGCAGCTGGTGGCCATCACCGGCAGCGTGCGGGCCGGCCGGGAGGTGGCCCTGGCCGCGGCCGCGGACCTCAAGCGGGTGCACCTGGAGCTGGGCGGCAAGGCGCCGGTGATCGTCTTCGACGACGCCGACGTCGAGAAGGCGGCCGAGGCCATCGCCATCGCCGGCTATTTCAACGCCGGCCAGGACTGCACCGCCGCCACCCGGGTCCTCGCCGCGCCGAGGCCTACGGCGACATGGTCGACGCCCTGGCCGAACAGGCCCGCGGCACCGACGTTCGGCGGCCTGGACCAGCCCGACGTGGCCTTCGGCCCCCTCAACAACGCCAGTCAGCTTGAGCGGGTGAGCGGCATGGTGGCAAGGACCCCGAGCCACGCCCAGGTGGTGGCGGGAGGGGAGGCTCCGGGCGGTCCGGGCTTCTTCTTTCCCCCGACGGTGATCGCCGGCGTCGAGCAGACGGACGAGCTGGCCCAGTCCGAGATCTTCGGGCCGGTCATCACCGTGCAGCGCTTCAGCGACGAGGACCAGGCGGTGGCCTGGGCCAACGGCGTCGAGTACGGGCTGGCCTCGAGCGTGTGGACCCGGGACCACGGGCGGGCCATGCGGGTCTCGCGCCGCCTCGACTTCGGGTGCGTGTGGATCAACACCCACATCCCGCTGGTGGCCGAGATGCCCCACGGCGGCTTCAAGCACTCCGGCTACGGCAAGGACCTCTCCATGTACGGTCTGGAGGACTACACCCGCATCAAGCACGTCATGAGCAACATCGAGTAGATCGACAGGGGGGAGCCATTCATGACCAGCAGTCATCGAGGAGCCGGCGCCGGCCCCGGGTCAGCCGCGAGGAGGGCAAGGGCCTCAAGGACGGGGCCATCGGCCTGCTGTCCAACACCGTCATCGCCATCGCCTCGGTGGCGCCGGCCTACAGCCTGGCCGCCGCCCTGGCCTTCGTGGTGCTGGCGGTCGGCCTGCAGGCGCCGATCGTCATGCTGCTGGCCTTCGTGCCGATGCTGTTCATCGCCATCGGCTACCAGCAGCTCAACAAGGCCGATGCCCGACTGCGGCACCACCTTCACCTGGGGCACCAAGGCGTTCGGGCCCAAGATCGGGTGGATGGGCGGCTGGGGCATCATCGCCGCCGACGTCATCGTCATGGCCAACCTGGCCCAGATCGCCGGCCAGCTACATGTTCACCGTTCTTCGGCGCCTACGGGCTGGCGGCCAGCAAATGGTGGACGCTCCTGCGCCGGCGTGGCCTGGATCATCGTCATGGCGCCATCTGCTACATCGGCATCGAGATCAGCGCCGCGGTCCAGTACGGCCTGCTGGGCATCGAGCTGGTCATGCTGATCGTCTTCAGCATCACCGCCCTGGCCAAGGTGTACGGCGGCAGCGCGCCCGCCCGGTAACGATCCACCCGGCCTGGTCGTGGTTCAATCCCGACCCACCTGAGCTTCTCGGCCCTGACCTCGGGGATGCTCGTCGCCATCTTCATCTACTGGGGCTGGGACACCGCCGTCTCGGTCAACGAGGAGACCCGCGACAAGAACCGGGCGCCCGGCACGGCCGCCGTCACCTCGACCGTCGTCCTGCTGGTCATCTACGTGCTGGTCACGGTGGCCGCCCAGGCCTTCGCCGGCGTCGGCACCAAGGGCATCGGCCTGGAGAACCCGGACAACTCCGGCGACGTGCTCTCGGTGCTCGGCGGCAGCGTCTTCGGGACCAACGGCTTCGGATGGTTCCTGGCCAAGCTGCTGGTCCTCATGGTGCTCAGCTCGGCGGCGGCCAGCACCCTGACCACCATCCTGCCCACGGCCCGCACCACCCTGTCGATGGCCGCCTACCGCAGCATCCCGGCCAGTTCGCCCGCATCCACCCCCGGTACCTGACCCCGACCTGGTCGACGATCGGCATGGCGCATGGTGTCGATCGGCTTCTACGTGCTCATGACCATCGTCAGCGAGAACGTGCTCGGCGACACCATCTCCGCCATCGGCTTGATGATCGCCTTCTACTACGGGCTGACCGGCTTCGCCTGCGTGTGGTGGTTCCGCCGGGACCTGCGCAACGGCGGCCGGGACCTGCTGGCTCAAGGGCATCCTGCCCTTCGTGGGGGCGGTGGCGCTCGCCTACTTCTTCTTCAAGGGCGCCTACGACTTCTGGAACTACACCTACGGCAGCAGCTACTGGACGATGCCCTTCTCGCCTCACTGGAAGATCGGCGGCGTGTTCCTGACCGGGATCGGGGCGCTGGTGGTCGGCGTCGATCCTGATGTTCATCTACCGGTGCGGTCAACCCGCCGTTCTTCAAGGGTGAGACACTCAACAAGGACACCCCGATCCTGGTGCAGGATCCCGACAGTTCGAGGAGGAACCAGCGGTGAGAGTCGGCGTTCCCTCAGAGGTGAAAAATCACGAGTACCGGGTGGCGTGCACGCCGGCCGGAGTCCACGAGCTGGTGCGGCACGGCCATCAGGTCCTGGTGGAGGGGGGGGCGGGCACCGGCTCGTCACTGCCCGACGCCGACTTCGTCGCGGCCGGGGCGATGATGATCGACAGCGCCGACGAGGTGTGGGCCGAGGCCGACCTGGTGCTCAAGGTCAAGGAGCCGGTGGAGGAGGAGTACCACCGGCTGCGCAAGGACCTGGTGCTGTTCACCTATCTGCACCTGGCCGCGTCCCGGGAGTGCACCGAGGCCCTGCTGGCGGCGGGCACCACCGCCATCGCCTACGAGACGGTGCAGCTGCCCGACGGGTCCCTGCCCGTTGCTGGCGCCGATGTCCGAGGTGGCCGGGCGCATGGCCCCCCAGGCCGGCGCCCACCACCTGCAGCGCGACGGCGGCGGCCGGGGCGTGCTGATGGGCGGGGTGTCGGGCGTCTACGCGGCCAAGGTGGTCGTGATCGGCGCCGGCGTGTCGGGCATGAACGCGGCGGCCATCGCCCTCGGCATGCAGGCCGAGGTGCTGCTGCTGGACCGCAACATCGCCAAGCTGCGCGAGGCCGACCGCATCTACCAGGGGCACTGCCAGACGGTGGCGTCCAACGCCTACGAGATCGAGCGGGCCGTGCTCGACGCCGACCTGGTGATCGGGGCCGTGCTGGTGCCGGGGGCCAAGGCGCCGATGCTGGTCAGCAACGACCTGGTGGCCCGCATGAAGCCGGGCTCGGTGCTGGTCGACATCGCCATCGACCAGGGCGGCTGCTTCGAGGACTCGCGGCCGACCACCCACGCCGACCCGGTGTACAAGGTGCACGAGTCGCTCTTCTACTGCGTGGCCAACATGCCGGGCGCGGTGCCCCACACCTCGACCTACGCCCTGACCAACGTCACCTTGCCGTACGCGCTGGAGATCGCCGACCGGGGTTGGCGGGACGCCCTGCGGGCCGATCCGGTGCTGGCCCTGGGCCTCAACACCCACGACGGCGACATCACCTACCCGTCGGTGGCCGAGGCCCACGGCCTGCCGGCCGTGTCGCTGGAGGCGGTGCTGGCCTAGGCGGTCCCGGCGTCGGCGGGGTTGACGGGGATGGGCGGACCCGGACCGGGTAGGTGGGCGTCGGCCCCGTGAGTGGCGGTCCGGCGCCGACCGGGGCGGCGCCGTGCCGCAGGGGCGACTGGGGCGCTGGACGCCCGGGACCGGAAGGGGTTCCAGGCGCCGGCCGGATCGGGCGGCGTGCGGTCGGGCGCCTCAGGCGCTGGCCGGCCGGCGCTGGTTGAGATCCGTGACCGACGCCGGGGCCCGAGTGGCTCGGCGTCGCCGTCGTTCGCCGGGTCGCGGTGCTCTGCAGCAGGGCCCGGATGCCTTCCGCCGGATAGCGGCGATGGCCACCCGGCGTGCGCACCGACGGGATCTGGCCCCGCTTGGCCCACTCCGACACGGTGCGCTCCGACACCTGGAACAACATCGCCACGTCCGAGGTCCGCAGCAACTGCCCCTCGAGGGCCTGTGGCACCTCCGACCCGAAGAGGACGCCGAGCAGCTGGTGTCGGTGGATTTCCTGGACGTTGTCAGTCATGTTCTGCCCTTGACTCCATCGGTTCGCCCCAGACTGGAAGGTGGAGCCGCCGGTACTCGAGCCTTCCTTGCCCGCCCGCTCGCCGCAATGGCCCGAACGCGCTATTTGCGACTCGCCCGCGGGTGAAGTCTCGGTGCCGGAACCCTCGGCGGGATCGGAGCCGGCGGGATCGGAGCGGGCGGGAGCGGAGCGGGCGGGAGCGGAGCGGGCGGCGAGCGGAGCCCGGGCGCGAGGGCCGAACCGGAGTCCCCTCCGGCGGGGCCGGGTCGACGGGCCGCGCTACCGTGACGGCGCATGCTGCTCGTCGCCCTCACCGGCGGTATCGGCTCCGGCAAATCCACCGTCGCCGCCGGCCTGGCTGCGACGAGGCGCGGCGGTGGTCGACGCCGACGCCATCGGTCCCGGGAGATCCTCGAGCCCGGCGGGGCCGCCTACCAGGCGGTGGTCGACCACTTCGGACCGGGCGTGGTCCGGCCGGACGGGAGCATCAACCGGCCGGCCCTGGCCGGCATCGGTCTTCGGCGACCCCGACGCCCTGGCCGACGCTCAACCAGCTCACCCATCCCGTCATCGGCGAGCGTCATGGCGGAGCGAGCCGCAGGCCTGGGCGCCAGCCACCAGATCGTGGTGCTCGACATCGCGCTGCTCAGCATCGTCACCAGATCGGTTCCGGCTGGACGCGGTGGTCGTGGTCGACACGCCCGAGGACGTGGCCGTGCCCGCCTGGTCGAGCACCGGGGGTTCACCGAGGAAGACGCCTGGGCCCGGGTCGCCGCCCAGATCGACCGGGAGGAACGGCGCCGGCTGGCCGATCTCGTCATCGACAACAGCGGGGACCGGTCGCCCTCGAAGCCGAGATCGACCGGGCCTGGGTCTGGCTTCGAGGCAGCGAGCCGCCCGGCAGGCTTGATCGTCACAGGGTCCCGGTACCATCGGACCCATGCCCGAGTTCCAGATGGTCTCCGACTTCGCTCCGGCCGGCGACCAGCCGGCCGCCATCGCCCAGCTGTCCGAGGGCGTGCTGCGGGGCGACCGGTTCCAGACCCTGCTCGGGCATCACCGGGAGCGGCAAGAGCGCCACCATCGCCTGGACGATCGAGGCGGTGCAGCGCCCGACGCTCATCATCGCCCCCAACAAGTCGCTGGCCGCCCAGCTGGCCAACGAGATGCGCGAGTTCTTCCCCCACAACCGGGTCGAGTACTTCGTCAGCTACTACGACTACTACCAGCCCGAGGCCTACCTCCCCTCGAGCGACACCTACATCGAGAAGGACAGCTCGATCAACGACGAGATCGACCGGCTGCGCCACTCGGCCACCTCGGCCCTGCTGACCCGGCGGGACACCATCGTGGTGGCCTCGGTCAGCTGCATCTACGGCCTGGGCTCGCCGGAGGAGTACGCCGACCGGATCCTGCACGTGCAGCGGGGCGCCGAGCAGGACCAGCGGGCCATCCTGCGCCGGCTGGTCGACATGCAGTACGAGCGCAACGACGCCAACCTGGTGCGGGGCAAGTTCCGGGTGCGGGGCGACACCATCGAGGTGCACCCCGCCTACGAGGAGCACGCCGTCCGGATCGAGTTGTTCGGCGACGAGATCGAGCGGATCACGACCGTCGACACCCTGACCGGCGAGAAGCTGGCGGAGCCGGACGAGCTGGTGATCTTCCCGGCCACCCACTACGTGGCCGGCGACGAGCGCATGCGGGTCGCCATCGCCGGCATCGAAGCCGAGCTGCAGGAGCGGCTGGCCTGGTTCGAGGCCGAGGGCAAGCTGCTCGAGGCCCAGCGGCTCCGCATGCGGACCTCGTACGACCTGGAGATGCTGGCCGAGGTCGGCGTGTGCTCCGGCATCGAGAACTACAGCCGCCACATCGACGGCCGCCAGCCCGGCGAGCCGCCCCACACCCTGCTCGACTTCTTCCCCAAGGACTACCTGCTGGTCATCGACGAGTCCCACCAGACCGTCCCCCAGCTGCACGGCCAGTACGAGGGCGACCGCTCCCGCAAGGAGACCCTGATCGAGCACGGCTTCCGGCTTGCCGTCGGCGGCGGACAACCGGCCGCTTCGCTTCGAGGAGTTCTACGAGCGGGTCAACCAGTGCGTGTTCCTGTCGGCCACGCCGTCGCCGTACGAGATCCAGCAGTCGACCCAGGTGGTCGAGCAGATCGTGCGGCCGACCGGGCTGGTCGACCCCGAGGTCATCGTCAAGCCGACCAAGGGCCAGATCGACGACCTGATCGCCCAGATCCGCGACCGCACCGAGCGGGGCGACCGGGTGCTGGTGACCACCCTGACCAAGAAGATGGCCGAGGACCTGACCGACTACCTGCTCGAGATGGGGCTGCGGGTCCGGTACCTGCACTCCAACATCGACACCATCCAGCGCATCGAGATCCTGCGGGACCTGCGGCTGGGCGAGTTCGACGTGCTGGTCGGCATCAACCTGCTGCGGGAGGGCCTCGACCTGCCCGAGGTGTCGCTGGTCGCCATCCTCGACGCCGACAAGGAGGGCTTCCTGCGCGGCGAGACGTCGCTGATCCAGACCATCGGCCGGGCCGCCCGCAACGTCGACGGCCAGGTGATCATGTACGCCGACCGCATGACCGACTCCATGCAGCGGGCCATCTCCGAGACCCACCGCCGCCGGGCCGTGCAGCAGGCCTACAACGCCGAGCACGGCATCGACCCCCAGACCATCCGCAAGGCCATCACCGACATCCTGGTCATGCTCGGCTCCCGGGACGGGACGGCGCCCGTGCCGGGCCAGGATCGGAGGAGCCGGCGCCGGGACCGGGCCCGCAGCGACCTGGCCGAGCTGCCCCACGACGAGCTGGCCCGGCTGATCTCCACCCTGGAGGAGGAGATGCGCGAGGCGGCGGCCGACCTGCGCTTCGAGTACGCCGCCAAGCTTCGCGACGAGATCTCAGGATCTCAAGGGCGAGCTCAAGGAGCTCGCGCCCCGCTAGGAGCGGCCGGGTCGGGTCCGGGTCCGAGCCGGCCGGGCGCCCGGCCGCTGGCGCGCGGCCGCGATGCCGGTCGGCCGCGGCCACGGGCGACCCGCCGGCTGGTCATGCGCAGCCTCGGACGCCGGCTGCGCTCAGGCCCGGTCTCGCCGGTCGGTGGTCCGGGATCCGTCGTCGAGGATGACCCGCGACGCCCGGTCCCAGGTGAGGTAGTTCCACGCCCAGTTGACCAGGACCACCAGCCGGTTGCGGAAGCCGACCAGGAACACCAGGTGGACCCCCAGCCAGGCCAGCCAGCCCGACGGTGCCTCGGAGATGAATGCCGCCGGGCAGCTCGGCCACCGCCGACGGCGCCCGATGGTCGCCATGATCCCGTTGTCGTGGTAGCGGAATGGCCGGGTCGGCTTGCCGGCCAGCCGCCGGCGGATGTTGATCGCGGTGTGGCGGCCGCCCTGGATGGCCACCTGGGCCAGCTGGGGGAGGGGCTGGCCGTCGCGGCCTGTCGCCGCGGCCAGGTCGCCGATGACGAACACCTCGGGATGGCCGGGAAGCGACAGGTCGGCGCCGACCGGGATGGTGCCGCCCCGGCCCTTGTCGCCCGGGATCAGGTCCGCCAGCGGGTTGGCCTGCACGCCCGCGGTCCAGACCACGGTGCGAGCCGCCAGGAAGGTCCCGTCGTCGAAGCTGACCCCTTCGGCCGTCACCTGGGCCAGGCTGAGCCCGAAGCGGACCTCGATGCCCTTTGTCCGAGGGTCCGCAGGGCGGCCTGCTGCGAGGCGGGCGAGAACCCGGGCAGCAGATGGTCGGTCATCTCCACCAGCACCACCCGGGCCCTGGTCACGTCCAGGTGGTGGAAGTCGCTGGCCAGGTTGTGGCCGATCAACTCCGACAGGGCGCCGGCCATCTCCACCCCGGTCGGGCCGCCGCCGACCAGGACGATGGTCAGCGCCACCCGGGTCGGGCGCCGGATCCGCCGGCCGCGTCGGCCTGCTCGAAGGTGTGCAGCACGTGGTTGCGCAGGCGCACCGCGTCCGGGAGGGTCTTGAGCGGGTAGGCGTGCTCCGCCACCCCGGGGATGCCGAAGTCGCTGGTCGACGACCCGGCCGCCAGGATCAGGTAGTCGTACGGGCACGTCCAGCTCGCCGTCGATCTCGACCAGCCGCGGCGTCGAGGTCCACACCGGTCACGGTGCCGAGCCGCACCCGCATGTTGGGGTAGCGCGAGCAGATGGACCGGATGGGATGGGCGATGTTGTCGGCAGCCAGGCCGGCGGTGGCCACCTGGTAGAGGAGCGGCCAGAAGCCGTGGTAGTTGTCCCGGTCGATCACGGTGATGTCGACGGGGGCCTAGGCCAGGCGGGTCAGCGGCGTTGAGGCCCCCGAAGCCGCTGCCGACGATGACGACGTGGGGGCGAACGGACATACCCAGGTTGTACCTCTTACCGGACGGTTAATGCACAGTCGAACGTCTGTTCGCTGGTACCCTGGGCTGGTGCCGGAGAAGGTGGCGACACGGCCAGCGATCCAAGGGTCGAGGCCGGAGGGCTGCGGTCCGCAGCCGTCCGGTCCGACCCGCTCCGGGCGGAGCGGCCTCGATCCGACAGCGACAAGCTGGTCGTCCGGGGCGCCCGGGAGCACAACCTGCGCAACGTCTCGCTCGACCTGCCGCGCGACCGGCTGATCGTCTTCACCGGGCTGTCCGGCTCGGGCAAGAGCTCGCTGGCCTTCGACACCATCTACGCCGAGGGGCAGCGACGCTACGTGGAGTCGCTGTCCAGCTACGCCCGGCAGTTCCTCGGCCAGATGGACAAGCCCGACGTCGACTTCATCGAGGGCCTGTCGCCGGCCATCTCCATCGACCAGAAGTCGGCGTCCCGCAACCCCCGCTCGACGGTCGGGACCATCACCGAGATCTACGACTACCTGCGGCTGCTGTACGCCCGGGTCGGGGTGCCGCACTGCCCGCGAGACGGCACCGTGGTCCAGCGCCAGACCCCGCAGCAGATCGTGGACCGCATCCTGGAGCTGCCCGACGGCACCCGCTTCCAGGTGCTGGCCCCGGTGGTCCGGGGCCGCAAGGGCGAGTACCAGAGCCTGCTCGAGGAGCTGGCCGGGCAGGGCTTCGCCCGGGCCCGCATCGACGGCGAGGTCCACGAGCTGTCCGACCCGCCGAAGCTGGCCCGCTACGAGATCCACACCATCGAGGTGGTCGTCGACCGCCTGGTCAAGCGGGAGGGCATCGAGCGGCGGCTGACCGACTCGCTGGAGACGGCGCTGCGGCTGGCCGAGGGGGTGGCCGAGGTGCAGCTGGTGGCCCGCGACGGCGAGCCGCCGCTCGACGACGACACCCTGACCTTCAGCCAGCACCTGGCCTGCCCGACCTGCGGCCTGTCGTTCGACGAGCTGGCGCCCCGCAACTTCAGCTTCAACTCGCCCTACGGCGCCTGCCCCAACTGCGACGGTCTGGGCACCCGGTTCGAGGTCGACCCGGAGCTGGTGGTGCGCGACCCGGACCTGTCCATCGACGACGGCGCCATCACCCCCTGGGCCGGCGGGCGCGGCGAGTACTTCGGCCGGGTGCTGGAGGCCGTGGCCGCGGCCAACTCCTTCTCCGTGACCGACGCCCTGGCAGGACCTCAAGAAGGCCGACCAGAAGGTGGTGCTCTACGGGTCCGGGACCAAGAAGGTCCACGTCCAGTACCGCAACCGCTACGGGCGGGTCCGCAGCTACGACACCCACTACGAGGGGGTGGTGCCGTGGCTGGCCCGCCGCCACGCCGAGGCCGAGTCCGACCACTCCCGGGAGACCATCGAGGGCTACATGCGGGAGGTGCCCTGCCCGGTGTGCGGCGGGGCCCGGCTCAAGCCGGAGAGCCTGGCCGTGACGGTGGCCGGCCGCAACATCTTCGAGCTGTGCGACCTGTCCCTGCGCGACGCCACCGCAGCTCATGACGAGCCTGGAGCTGTCCGAGCGCGACCACCTGATCGCCGACCGGGTGCTCCAGGAGATCCAGGCCCGGATGCAGTTCCTGCTCGACGTCGGCCTCGACTACCTGAGCCTCAACCGCTCGGCCGCGCACCCTGGCCGGCGGGGAGGCCCAGCGCATCCGGCTGGCGTCGCAGATCGGCAGCGGCCTGGTCGGGCGTGCTCTACGTGCTCGACGAGCCGTCGATCGGGTTGCACCAGCGGGACAACCACAAGCTGATCGAGACCCTGCTGCGCCTGCGGGACCTCGGCAACACGGTGATCGTGGTCGAGCACGACGAGGACACCATCCGGGTCGCCGACCACGTGGTCGACATCGGCCCGGGCGCCGGCGAGCACGGCGGCAACATCGTGGTGTCCGGCCCGGTCAGCGCCCTGCTCAAGTCCAAGGCGTCCCTCACCGGCCAGTACCTGACCCGCAAGCGGCGGATCCCGGTGCCGTCCATGCGGCGCGAGCCCAAGGGCATGCTGACCGTGCGGGGCGCGCGCGAGCACAACCTCAAGGACATCGACGTCGACTTCCCGCTCGGCTGCATGGTGGCGGTCACCGGCGTGTCCGGGTCGGGGAAGTCGACGCTCGTCAACGACATCCTGCTGCGGGCCCTGATGCAGCGCATCTACCGGTCCAAGGAGGTGCCCGGGCGCCACACCCGCATCGAGGGCGCCGAGAGCCTCGACAAGGTCATCAGCATCGACCAGTCGCCCGATCGGGCGGACGCCCCGGTCGAACCCGGCCACCTACACCGGCGTGTTCGACCACATCCGCCGGCTGTTCAGCGCCACGACCGAGGCCAAGGTGCGGGGGTACCAGCCGGGGCGGTTCTCGTTCAATGTCAAGGGCGGCCGCTGCGAGGCCTGCGCCGGCGACGGGACCATCAAGATCGAGATGCACTTCCTGCCCGACGTCTACGTGCCGTGCGAGGTGTGCAAGGGGGCCCGCTACAACCGGGACACCCTGGACATCACCTTCAAGGGCAAGAACATCGCCGAGGTGCTCGACATGCCCTGCGAGGAGGCGCTCGAGTTCTTCGCCAACCAGCCGGCCATCGCCCGCCACATGCAGACGCTGGTGGACGTCGGGCTCGGCTACGTGCGGCTGGGCCAGCCGGCCCCGACCCTGTCGGGCGGCGAGGCCCAGCGCATCAAGCTGGCCAGCGAGCTGTCCAAGCGGTCGACCGGCCACACCATCTACCTCCTGGACGAGCCGACCACCGGCCTGCACTTCGAGGACATCCGCAAGCTGCTCACCGTGCTGTCGCGCCTGGTCGACCAGGGCAACACGGTGCTGGTCATCGAGCACAACCTCGACGTGATCAAGACCGCCGACTGGATCATCGACCTCGGCCCCGAGGGCGGCGACGGCGGCGGCCGGGTGGTGGTCGAGGGCACCCCGGAGAAGGTGGCCAAGACCCGCGACAGCTACACCGGGCAGTTCCTGGAGCCGCTGCTCGACCGGGTCTGAGCTGCCCCGCAGCCAGGTCCGGCCAGCCCGTAGCGGCACCAGGCGCACGAGCCCGGCTCCGACCGGGCTGTTACCGGCGTCAGGTGATGTCGAGCATGCGCTGCAGCGCCACCCGGGCCCACTCGGCCACGTCGTCGTCGACGGTGATCCGGTTGACCACCCGGCCGGCGACCAGCTCCTCGAGCACCCAGCACAGGTGGGCGGCGTCGATGCGGAACATGGTCGAGCAGGGGCAGATCAGCGGGTCCAGCGACTCCACTCGTCAGCTCGCGGGTGCTCGGCGGCCAGGCGCTGCACCAGGTGGATCTCGGTGGCGATGCCGAGGGCCGCGCCGGCCGGGGCCCGCTCGACGGCGGCGATGATGTAGTCGGTCGAGCCGACCTCGTCGGCCAGCTCCACCACCTCGTGGCTGCACTCGGGGTGGACGATGACCCGCCCGTCCGGGTGCCGGCCCGGAAGGCGGCGACGTGCTCGGGCCGGAAGCGCTGGTGCACCGAGCAGTGGCCCTTCCAGAGCAGGAAGCGGGCCTCCTTGACCGTCCGCTCGTCGAGGCCGCCGAGGTCCCGGCGGGGGTCCCAGACCGCCATGGTCCCGGCGCGGATAGCCGAGCTGGAAGGCGGTGTTGCGACCCAGGTGCTGGTCGGGGAAGAACAGCACCTTGACGTCGGCGCCGGGCTGCTGTGGCCAGGGCCCAGGTCAGCACGGCCCGGGCGTTGGACGAGGTGCACACGGCCCCGCCGTGGCGGCCGACGAACGCCTTGAGGGCGGCCGACGAGTTCATGTAGGTGATCGGCACCACGGCGTCGATGTCGGTGACGCTCGGCGAGCTCCTCCCAGGCCTCCTCCACCGACTCGAGGTCGGCCATGTCGGCCATCGAGCAGCCGGCGTTGAGGTCGGGCAGGATCACCTGCTGGTGCGGCGTGTAGCACGTCGGCCGACTCGGCCATGAAATGGACGCCGCAGAACACCACGAACTCGGCGTCGCTGGGCGGCGGCGGCCAGCCGGGACAGCCCGAACGAGTCGCCCCGGGCGTCCGCCCAGCGCATCACCTCGTCCCGCTGGTAGTGGTGGCCGAGGATCAGCAACCGGGACCCGAGGGCGGCCTTGGCGGCGGCGATGCGGCGCGCCAGATCCTCGGTGGTTGCATTGGTATAGCCCCCCGGGAGGGGCGTCTGGAGCCGAAGCACTGATATAGACCTCCAGTGACGGAGCACCTCGATGTGGTCGGCGGGGACAGCCCGGTCGCCCATCCGCGGGGATGTCGGCCTCGAGGTGGATATGTCGCCGGATACCGGGCCGGCGTACCGTTCATCATACGACCCGGTGGCGCTTCGTGCCGAAGTCCCGCCAACGGCCGGAAAGCCGCGAACCCATGGTGCTGCGGCAGAGTGGAAGGGTGCTGCACGCGACCGCCGGCCGGGACCATCCCCGACGCCCCCGGCTCGTACCAGTTCCGGGATCGGGACGGGCGGGTCATCTACGTCGGCAAGGCCAAGTCGCTGCGCAGCCGGCTGTCCAACTACTTCCAGAACCCGGCCAACCTCCCTGCCCCGCACCGCCCAGATGGTGGCCCAGGCGGAGACCGTCGAGTGGATCCAGGTCCGCAACGACGTCGAAGCCGTCATGCTCGAGTACAGCCTCATCAAGCAGCACAAGCCCCGCTTCAACGTGCGGCTGCGGGACGACAAGAGCTATCCGTTCCTGGCCGTGACGGTGAGCGACGAGTGGCCCCGGGCCATGGTCCGGCGGGGCACCAAGGACAAGGGCAGCCGGTACTTCGGTCCCTACGCCCACGCCTACGCCATCCGGGAGACCCTCGACTCGCTGCTGCGCACCTTCCCCATCCGCACCTGCAGCGACAACAAGTTCCGCACCCACCAGCGGCTGGGCAAGCCCTGCCTGCTGTACCACATCGAGAAGTGCTCCGGGCCCTGCGTCGGGGCCATCGACCAGACGCCCTACCAGGAACTGGTCGGCGACCTGGTGGCGTTCCTCGACGGCGACACCCAGCCGGTCGTCAAGCGGCTCGAGGCGGAGATGCACGAGGCCTCCGACGGCCTGGAGTACGAGCGGGCCGGCCGGCTGCGCGACCGGCTCACCGCGGTCCGCAAGGCCATCGAGAAGCAGCAGATGGTCACCGAGCGGGCCGAGGACCTCGACTGCTTCGGCCTGGTCGAGGACGAGCTGGAGGCCGGCCATCCAGGTCTTCTACGTCCGCCGGGGACGGGTGGTGGGCCGCAAGGGCTTCATCGTGGACAAGGTCGAGGACCTGAGCCGGGCCCAGCTGGTGGCCCAGGTCCTCGAGCAGCACTACGCCGACGCGCCCCTCGGCGTGCCGCCGCTGGTGCTGGTCCCGGATGCGCCCGACGACCCCGACACCGTCCGGGCCTGGCTGGCGTTGCTGCGGGCCGGACCGGCGCCCACCGGGGCCGCCGCCACCAACGGCGAGACCGGACCGGATGCGCGACCTGCCGGTGGCATCCCGAAGCGTCCTGGCCGACGTCGAGTGGTGGGCGGCCTCGGGACGCTACCGGGTCGAGCGCAGCGTCAACCCCGACGGCCCGGGCCGGCGCCGGGTCGAGATCCGGGTCCCCCAGCGGGGCGAGAAGAAGGCCCTGCTGGAGATGGTCACCCGCAACGCCGGGGAGGAGTTCACCCGGCACCGGCTCAAGCGAGCCGCCGACCACAACGCCCGGGCCCGGGCCCTCAACGCCCTCCAGGACGCCCTCGACCTGCCCGAGGCCCCGCTGCGCATCGAGTGCTACGACATGAGCCACCTCCAGGGCACCGACTACGTCGGGAGCATGGTGGTCATGGAGGACGGCCTGCCCCGCCCGCAGGAGTACCGCCGGTTCAAGATCCGCACCGTCGAGCAGAACGACGACTTCGCCGCCATGGGCGAGGTCCTCACCCGCCGCCTGCGCGCCTACCTGGCCGAACGCGACAAGCCGGTCGAGGACCGCCGCCGTCGCTTCGCCTACCCGCCGCAGCTGCTGCTCGTCGACGGCGGCCAGGGCCAGCTCAACGTGGCCCTGCGGGTCCTGGAGGAGCTGGGGCTGGAGGAGGAGATCCCGGTGGCGGCCCTGGCCAAGCAGTTCGAGGAGGTCTACCTCCCGGGTCGGGCCGACCCGCTGCGCATCCCCCGGACCTCGGAGGCGCTCTACCTGCTGCAGCAGATCCGGGACGAGGCCCACCGCTTCGCCATCACCTACCACCGCAACCTGCGGGGAAAAAGGATGACCGCCTCGGTGCTCGACGACGTCCCGGGTCTGGGACCGGGTCGCAAGAAGCGGCTGGTCCGCGAGCTGGGGGGCGTCAACGCGGTCAAGGGCCGCGTCGCTGGATACCCTGCGGGATCTGTCGTGGCTGCCGGACCGGGTCGCCGAGGCCGTGTACGCCAAATTGCACGGCTAGCGGGCCGCGTTTCTGGCCGGCCCACTAGCTTGTCGTTTCATGCCTTCCGCCGCAGCCAACGGGATCAGCCTCGAGTACGAAACGGCGGGAAACCCGGACCATCCAGCGCTGTTGTTGATCATGGGACTGGGCGCCCAGATGATCGCCTGGGACGACGAGTTCGTGACCGCTCTGGTCGGGCGCGGGCTCTACGTGGTCCGCTATGACAACCGGGATGTGGGCCGCTCCACGTGGCTCGACGACGCAGGCGTTCCCGATCTGCTGGCGATTGCCGCCGGCGCCATCCCGGAGGTCCCCTATCTGCTCGCGGACATGGCCGACGATGCCGCTGGCCTGCTCGATGCCCTCGGGATCTCGTCGGCTCACGTGCTCGGCGCCTCCATGGGCGGAATGATCGCCCAGAGCCTGGCCATCCGGCACCCGGGCCGGGTCCGCACGCTGGTCTCGGTCATGTCCACGACCGGCGACCCGTCCGTCGGTCAACCGCATCCCGAGGCGCTGGAGCTCTTGCTGCTCCCGCCGCCCGCCGACCGGGAGGCCGCCATCGAGCAGTCCCTGAAGACGTGGAAGGTGATCGGCTCACCCGGGTTTCCGTTGCACGAGGACCGGATTCGGGCCAGCGCCGGCGCCGCCTATGACCGGGCCTTCCACCCGGCGGGCTCCGCCCGGCAGATCGTCGCCATCGTGGCTTCCCCCGATCGGACGCCTGACCTGGCCAAAGTCGAGATACCCACGCTGGTGATCCACGGTGAGAGCGACCCGCTGGTAGATCCGAGCGGGGGACGGGCCACCGCAGCGGCGGTTCCGGGAGCCCGCCTCTGGACGATTCCCGGCATGGGGCACGACCTGCCTCCCGAGCTGTTCGGGGAGTTCGCCGATCGGGTCGCCGCTCTCGTCCAGGGGTGACCGACTCCTACGACGCCGACCTCTGGGAACAGCACGCGGCCTGGTGGCAGCAGGGTTTCACTGACGGGGCCGACGCCGAGTACGAGGAACAGATCCTCCCCATCCTCTCCGCCCACCTCCAGGGGGCGACCCGCCTGCTCGATGTGGGCTGCGGAGAGGGCCAGGTCGGACGACGGGCCGCCGCCCTCGACACCGTCCGGTTCGTCGTCGGTGCCGATCCCACCTGGGCCCAGATCAAGGTGGCGGCGGAGCGCGGCGGGGGAGTGACCGTAACCCGGGCTGAGGCCGCCGGGCTTCCCTTTCACCGGGACAGCTTCGACGCGGTGGTGGCCTGCCTGGTCTTCGAGCACATCGCCGACTTCGACCAGTCGATCGCCGAGGTGGCCCGGGTGCTGGCACCCGGCGGCCGCTTCCTGCTGTTGCTCAATCATCCGCTGCTACAGGCGCCGGGGTCGGGGTGGATCGACGACACCATCCTCAACGAGCAGTACTGGCGCATCGGGCCCTACCTGGTCGAGGACTCGCGGCTCGAGGAGGTGGAGAAGGACGTATGGATCCGCTTCATCCACCGGCCGCTGTCGCGTTATATCAACGCCATGGCCGCCGTCGGCCTCTATCTGACCTGGATGGACGAACCCGTGCCCCCGCCGGGCTTTCTCGAACGGGCCCGGGAGTACGGCGAAGCCGCCACCATCCCCCGTCTTCTGGTGTTGCGAACGGAGAAGCTTCGCCGCTGACGGGCATCGGCGTGTCGGGCTCGCCCGACTAGGCGGCGGCCCGCAGCCGGCAGGAGTATGTAGCATGCTGATCGCTATCCACCACCTGTTTGGTGGAGGTTACGGTCGATTTGCCTGGGTGTGGTCTGACTGGAGAAGACGGCCCGACGGTGGGTCTTCTTTAGGATGGGGTTGGTCGACGGCAGCTGGGTGGTGGTTCGCTTAACTGAGCGGCGGATCGTCCTGCGCCAACAGGACGATCACACCCGCCGCACGAGGGCGGCCGGCCACCCCGAACCAATGGATCAAGGAAGGGATGGCCGTGACAACTGTAGAGACTGCGGCCCGGTTACGGGTGGTGTCGATCCATTTGGAGGTGAACGTGGCCGCGGCGCTGGACGGGATCGGTGGGCTGCTGGGGGTGGAGCAGTTAGACGACGCCGGCGGGTAACCGTCAGTTGCTGGGGGCTGGCCGGGTTCGGCACGGTGGTGCGGGTCGGGGTGGAGGGCACCGGCAGCTATGGGGCCAGCCTGGCCCGTTACCTGCGCCGGGCGGGGGTGGAGGTGGTAGAGGTGGACCGCCCGGCGCCAGGAGCGTCGTCGCAGAGGCAAGACCGACACTGTGGACGCCATCCAGGCCGCCCATGCCGCCCAAGGGGACCGCCAGCTGGGGCAAGCCAAACACCGCGACGGCACGGTGGAGGCCATCCGGGCGCTGATGGTGGCCAAACGCTCGGCCCGCTCCACCAAGGTGAAGGCGCTCAACCAGATCCGCCACCTGGGTTTCACCGCCCCGGAGGAGATCCGTCGATCCTTGCAGGGCGTGGCTCGCGAGCACATCGCCAAGCAGGCGCGCCCGCGGCCCGCCGCCCACGGCGACCCGGTCGTCTTCGCCACCAAGACGGCGCTACGCAGCCTGGGCCGATGGGTCCTGGCCCTCGACACAGAGAAGCGCGCCCTCGACTCGCTGTTGGGCGAGCTGGTCCAAGAAGTCGCCCCCGGGCTGCTGGAGCTGCACGGAGTCGGAGTCGACACCGCCGCCGCCCTGCTGGTCACCGCCGGCGACAACCCGGACCGGCTGCGCTGCGGGCGGCCTGGGCCCATCTGTGCGGGGTGTCGCCCATCGAGGCGTCGTCGGGCAAGGTCACCCGCCTCCGCTCGACCGCGGCGGCGACCGCCAAGCCAACTCAGCCCTGTGGGGTGTCGTCATCACCCGGCTGCGATCCGACCCCCGCACCCAGGCTTACATGGCCCGCCGCCTGGAGGAAGGCCGATCAAAACCGGAAATCATCCGGGTCCTCAAACGCTATGTCGCCCGCGAGGTCTACAAACAGCTGCCTCGCACCTAAAGCCGCCCGCGGCGGTCGGTCTGGCCCCTCAGCCGGCTGACACCCTGTGTGGGTTGTCCTGCTAACGATCTGCCGGCCGGCCGCCGCGAGCCCCCCATCCCCTTCGCATCGACGACCAGGGCCGCTGTCCTAGTAAGAGCTTGCCCTCCGGCCGGAGCGGCTCATCCCTGTCTGCCAAAAAATAATAATAAAGAGAAGTCTGAAAATAGGGTATGTAGGTCTCGCCGATCTCGAAGGCCACGCGTTCGGCGGCGCAGGTGACGTCCCACCAGTCGTAATGGAGGACCGTCCAGCCGGCTCGGGCCAGGACATTGGCACGCTGGTTGTCGTGGCGCTGCTGCTCGGGTGCGAAGTGGGCCGACCAGCCATCGACCTCGATGGCGAAGCGGAGCTCGGGAAAGGCGAAGTCGAGGCGGTAGCGCCGGTTCGGTCCCCACACCACCTCCGCCTTCGGTGGCGGGAGGCGATGCCGGTGAAACAGGCGTGCCATCCGGCTTTCCAGCACGCTCGGATGCGGCGATCCCACCATGCCCCGGGCGGCCAGGCGTTCCTCGAGGAATCGGCGCCCGTCGTGGTACCTGAGCCGGCGATCCCCGACCACCCGGGACAGGGCGTCGACGTCGACCACCCGGTGCGCCAGGCCGGTATCGACGAGGCCGTCGAACTCGTCCGGGTCCATCACCGCGGCGCAATCGACAACGGTGCGCATCGCGGTCGTGCAAGGGAGCCCATGGCGCAGGACCGTCTGCAGCGGTCGGCGGGAGCGCACGATATGAATGCCGGCCGCGTGCGCCCCGTGATTACGGGGGACGGTGATCGTGGGCAGGTCGAAGGCCGGGAGGGTCGGGGCGCCGGCCCCCGCCATGGTCGGCGTCAGCCCCCACAGCCAGGCCGCCGAACGGTGGGACACGGCGGCCTCGGGCCCTCCGACCAGCACCGCCGCCTGCAGGCTGGCAAGTTCGTCCCGGCGCGAGCCCGCCAGGCGGTAGACGCCGCGATGCGCCACCTCCCAGGCGCCCCCTCGCACCCGGGCGGCCACCTGGGCCGACGTCAGGCCAAGGGCGATGGCGTCGCGCCGGCTGATGATCCCGTAGTGGTCCGCGAACCAGGTCGAGATGCGAGGATCCACTAGCGCGCTTTTAGTCATTTTCATTATATTACACCGTGTGTGATGTCTTGACAAGGCCGGCGGTCCAGGATGTTCCGGTGGACACGCCGCCCCGGGCCGCCGCCGGGACGGGCCGGCCGCCCCGGGCGCCGGCGGGTGGTCGCCCCGGGCCCCGCGCCGCTGGCCCATGGCCGCCGCCGAACTTGGGCGCAGTTCGCGCTTTGGGCATGGTGGTAGCGATTTTTTGATAGCAGTCATGCCCGAGCGCGAACTGCGCCCAGGGTGTTCCGGCGGACCAGCCCATTACGCCGCTCGGGCCTCGCGGGCGCTCAGCGCCCCCGCCTGTTCCCGCCCCGGCGCTGGTCGAGCCGGGTTCCTCGTCGCTGGCCCCAGGGTTTCGACGCCGCTTGCCCCCGGCCCCGGCGGCTGGTCGCCCCGGGCCCGGCGCCAAACTTGGGCGCACTTCGCGCTTTGGGCGTGCTGGTAGCGATTTTTCGATAGCAGTCATGCCCAAGACGCGAAGTGCGCCCAGGATGTCCCGGCGGACAGCCTGCTACGCCGCCCCGGGCCGACGCCGGGACGGCACTGGTCACGCCGCGTCCCGGCGCTGGTTGCCCCGGGCCCCGGCGCCGGTCGCATCGGGTTCCCCGCCGCTGGCCCCGGGCCCGCCGGCCGAACTTGGGCGCACTTCGCGCTTTGGGCGTGCTGGTAGCGATTTTTCGATAGCAGTCATGCCCAAGACGCGAAGTGCGCCCAGGATGGTCGGGCGTCCAGGCCATTACGCCGCCTCGGGCCGCCGCCGCCGGGACGGCACTCGTGACGCCGCGTCCCGGGCGCTGGTCGCCCCGGGCCGCCGCCGGGCGGGCGGGTCGGCCGCGCTCGCCGGCGCTGGTCCCGCCGGGTTCCTCGCCGGAGGACAGCCCTGGTCGCGCCAGGCTCCTCGCCGCTGGCCCCGCGCCAGTCTGCCAAACTTGGGCGCACTTCGCGCTTTGGGCGTGCTAGCAGCGATTTTTCGATAGCAGTCATGCCCAAGACGCGAAGTGCGCCCAGGATTTCGCAGCGGACAGGCCATGACGCCGCCCCGCCCCCCCGGCCGCCCCCGGCGCCCGGGCCCCGCGGCCACCTCTGGCCCGGCGGGCCCCGACCCGGCTTGCATCATCCACCACGTCTTCTGCCCCCCGGACGGCACAATGGCTATGTGGCCGAGTTCTTGATCATCACCGGGATGTCGGGGGCCGGGCGCTCGCAGGCGGGGGCGACCCTGGAGGACCTGGGCTGGTTCGTGATCGACAACATGCCAACCGCCCTCATCACCAAGGTCGCCGAGCTCATCGCCAACCCGGCCTCGACCACGGACCGGGTGGTGCTGGTGGTAGGCCGGGACGCCGAACAGCTCGAGGAGCTGGAGGCCGCCATCCACCAGCTGCGGGCCGGTGGTTCGGTGGTTCGCACCCTGTTCCTGGAAGCCTCCAACCAGGTACTTGTGCGGCGGTTCGAAGGCACCCGGCGCCGTCACCCGGTCGGTCAGGAAGGCCTCGAAGGCGTGACCGAGGCCATCGGCATCGAGCGCAAGCGCCTCGGGCCCATTCGGGCCATGGCTGACGTGGTCGTGGACACCACCGACCTCAACGTCAACCAACTCCGGGAGCGGCTCATCGATCTGTTCACCGCCAACGGCAACGACCGGATGCAGATCTCGGTCATGTCCTTTGGCTTCAAGAACGGGGTGCCGCTCGACGTCGACAACGTGTTCGACGCCCGGTTCCTGCCCAACCCGCACTGGATCGACGAGCTGCGACCTCTGACCGGACTGGATGAGCCGGTCCGCAACTACGTGCTGGGCCAGCCCGATGCCAAGGAGTTCGTGCGCCGGGTCGACGACATGCTCGGGTTCCTGTTGCCGGCCTACGTCAAGGAAGGCAAGTCGTACCTGACGGTGGCGGTGGGCTGTACCGGCGGACGCCACCGCTCCGTGTCGCTGGTGGAGGAGCTGGCCACGTGCATCCAGGCGCGCGGTTACGAGCCGGTCGTTTACCACCGGGACATCGACCGCTGAGGACGATGGGCGCTGAGGACGATGGGCGCTGAGGACGATGGGCGCTGAGGACGATGGGCGCTGAGGACGATGGGCGCTCAGGACGGTGTGGAAGTGAGGACGGTGCCGAGGTGACAAGTGGCCCCGGTCACCACCGCGGCGCCGCTCACGAGACGGGCCAACCCGGCCGTCCCCCCGGCCCCCACGTCGTCGCCCTCGGCGGTGGTCACGGCCTGGCCACCACCCTTCGCGCCGTGCAGGAGTACGCCGGCCGGGTGACCGCCGTCGTGTCGGTGGCTGACGACGGGGGGTCGAGCGGCCGGCTGCGCCAGATCGCCGGCATCCCCGCCCCGGGAGACCTGCGCCGGTGCCTGGTGGCCATGGCCGCCCCCGACTCCCCCTGGGCCGAGGCCTTCGAGTACCGCTTCGGTGCAGGCGACCTCGAAGGCCACGCCCTGGGCAATCTCATCATCGCCGGCCTGGCCAACGTCACCGGCGACTTCGGGCGGGCCCTCGACCTGGCGGCCGAGATGCTTCGGACCCGGGGGCGGGTGCTCCCCGCCACCACGCTGCCGGTAGTCCTGAAGGCTGACGTGGCCGGCACCGAGGTGCTGGGCCAGGTCAACGTGTCCGAGTCCGCCGGACCGATCACCTCCGTGTCGATCGTCCCCCCCGACGCCCCCGCCCCCGACGAGGTCCGCACGGCGGTGTTCGAGGCCGATCAGGTCGTGATCGGTCCCGGGTCGCTGTTCACCAGCGTGCTGGCGGTTTGCGTGGTGCCGGACATCCGGGCCGCTCTGGCCGCCCGCCACGGGGGTCGGATTTACATCTGCAACCTGCGCCCCCAGCAGCCCGAGACGGCGGGCTTCACCGCCGACGACCATCTTCGGGCGGTGCGCGAGCACGGGGTGCCGATCGACGTGATGGTGCCGCCGGGCGACCTCGGTCAGCCCGACGGCAGCGGACACGACGCCCACAGGCTGGCCGCCGTGCTGCGTTTGCTGACATAGTGGCCGCGGGGGCATCTGCCCAGTAGCAGCTATCGGGGACACCAAGGAGTGATCGATGGCGGTTCGAGTAGGGATCAACGGGTTTGGGCGAATTCGGGCGCAACTTTCTCAGGGCCGCGCTCGCCCACCAGGCCAGCGCCGGGGGTAACCAGGCGACGATGGAGGTGGTGGGCGTCAACGACCTGGTCCCGACGGCCACCAACGCCCATCTCCTCAAGTACGACAGCACGCACGGCACGCTGGCGGCTGCCGTCAGCCACACCGACCGGTCTATCTCCGTCGGCGGCCTCACCTTCACCGTGTTCTCAGAGCGTGATCCTAAGGAGCTTCCCTGGGCAGACCTGGGCGTCGATGTGGTCATCGAGTCCACCGGGTTGTTCACCGACGGGGCGGCCGCGGCCGCCCACATCGACGCCGGGGCGCCCCGGGTCATCATCTCCGCCCCGGCGACCAACGTCGACGCCACCTTCGTGGTCGGGGTGAATGACGACGCCTTCGACCCCGCCCGGCACCACATCGTGTCCAACGCCTCGTGCACCACCAACTGCTTCGTGCCGATGGTCAAGGTGCTCGACGACGCCTTCGGGGTCGAGAAGGGGATGATGACCACGGTCCACGCCTTCACCAACGACCAGAACCTGCTCGACCTGGCCCACAAGGACCTGCGCCGGGCCCGGTCGGCGCCGGTCAACATCGTGCCCACCTCGACCGGGGCGGCCCGGGCCACCAGCCTGGTCCTGGCGTCTATGAAGGGCAAGCTGGATGGCAGCTCCCTCCGGGTGCCCGTGGTGGACGGCTCCATCACCGACTTCACGGGCGTGCTGGGGCGCGAAGTCAGCTGTGAGGAGGTCAACGACGCCTTCCGGGCTGCCGGCGCCGACGGCCCTCTGGCGGGCGGCATCCTGATCTACACCGAGGATCCCATCGTGTCGTCGGACATCGTCGGGTGCCCGGCGTCCTGCGTCTTCGATTCCCTGCTGACGATGACCCTGGGATCGATGGTCAAGGTGTTCGGGTGGTACGACAACGAGTGGGGTTACTCCAACCGCCTGGTGGATTTGGCGGTGATCGTCGGCGCGGCCAACCAGAACGCCTGACCGCGTCTTCATGGGAAAAAGTGTCCCGGTCCTCGAGGACCTGCCCTCGGTGGAGGGGCGGGCCGTCCTGGTTCGCACGGATTTCAACGTGCCGATGTCCGGCGGCCGGGTCACCGATGACCTCCGGATCCGGGTGGCCCTCGACACCGTGACCTGGTTGCTCGATCGGGGCGCGGCCCGGGTCACCACGGCCAGCCATCTCGGCCGGCCAAAAGGCCAGCCGGATCCCGCCTTCGGCATGGAGCCGGTGCGGCGGCGACTCGAGGAGCTGCTCGAATTCGCCGGTGCGGACGCCGAGCGGGTTCGGGTCATGGAGAACCTGCGCTTCGACCCCCGGGAGGAGGCGGGCGACCTCTCCTTGGCCCGGGAGTTGGTGGCCGGACAGGACCTCTTCGTCAACGAGGCCTTCGGCGCCAGCCACCGGGCCCACGCCTCGATCGTGGGGCCGCCCCGACTCCTCCCGTCCGCCGCCGGCCGGGTGCTGGCGACGGAGGTCGAAGTGCTGGGTGGGCTGCTCTACGGAGCGGCCCGGCCGTTCGTGGCGGTGCTGGGCGGGTCGAAGGTGAGCGACAAGCTGGGCGTGATCGGGTCTCTCCTGGCCCGGGTGGACACGCTGGTGGTCGGGGGCGGGATGTGCTTCACGTTCCTGGCTGCCCAGGGGCACGGCATCGGGGAGTCGCTCTTCGAACCCGAGCAGGTCGACGGCTGCCGGCGGCTGCTGGCCTCAGGCCGGATCCTGATACCGAGCGATCTCACCGTCTTGAGCCCGGGCGGGCGTTTCGGCGAGGCCGGCCGCTCCGGAGAGGTCCGCCAGGTGGGGGCGGAGGTGCCCGACGGCTGGATCGGCCTGGACATCGGCCCCGGTAGTGCGGCGTGCTTCGCGGACGTGATCGGCGAGGCCCGCACCATCTTGTGGAATGGGCCCATGGGCGTGTTCGAGGACCCCAGGTTCGCGGCGGGGACCAGGACCGTCGCCGAGGCCGTCGCCGATGCGACCGGGTTCACCGTGGTCGGCGGTGGTGACACCGCGGCCGCTCTGGCCAGCTTCGGAGTGGAGGACCGTATCGACCACGTTTCGACGGGAGGCGGCGCGTCACTCGAGTTCCTGGAGCACGGCGACCTCCCCGGTCTGGCCGCGCTTCGGGAAGGAATGGAACGGTGACAGGCCCCCGCCGCCGTCCCCTCGTGTCCGGCAACTGGAAGATGAACCTGACCCACCTGGACGCCATCGCCGTCGTCCAGAAGCTGGCATTCAGCCTGGAACGCCCCGAGCGCCGGGGCGTCGACGTGTCGGTGCATCCGCCCTTCACCGCCTTGCGGTCAGTCCAGACCGTGCTTGACGCCGATGGGATCCCCATCTTCCTGGGAGCCCAGGACGTGTACTGGGAGGATCGAGGCGCCTACACCGGGGAGATCAGCCCCCCGATGCTGGCCAAGCTCAACGTGTCCTACGTGATCGTCGGCCACTCCGAGCGCCGGCAGTACTTCGCGGAGACCGATGAGATGGTCAACCGCAAGGTGGCCGCCGTCCTCGGGGCTGGCATGACCCCGATCATGTGCCTGGGCGAGACCCTGGAGGAGCGCGAGGCTGGTTCCACCGAGGGCAAGGTCGTCAGCCAGCTGCGCCTCGGCCTGGCCGGTCTGGATCCCCAGGCGGTGGCCAGCCTGGTGGTGGCGTACGAGCCCATCTGGGCCATCGGCACCGGCCGCAACGCCACGGCCGAGGATGCCCAATCCGTGTGTCACACGCTGCGGGCCGCGGTGAAGTCGGAGTTCGGAACTGAGGCCGCCGGCGCGGTCCGTATCCAGTACGGAGGGTCGGTGAAGCCGTCGAATATCGCCGAGTTGATGGCCCGCCCGGACATCGACGGGGCGCTGGTGGGGGGCGCCAGCCTCGATCCCGACGAATTCGCGCAGATTGTCGGATTCGCGGACCTTTGATACCTGTCCATCCTGGAACAGCTGTGACAACGCTGAGAGGATTTAACACAGCTGTCTCGCCATCGTTGGGTACCGATGCTATGTTTCGACCGCCGCTTGACGAAGCGCTAGCGGCAGAAAGAGGAGGAGGAGGCGGATCAGGTTGATTCTCACCGCCATCGTCGTCGTAATCCAGGTCATCGTTTCGCTGCTGCTGATCGGCATGATCTTGCTGCACAGCGGTAAGGGTGGCGGGTTGTCGGAGATGTTCGGTGGTGGCCTCGGGCAAGCCGCGGCCGGATCCACCGTCGCCGAACGCAACCTCGACCGGGCCACGATCGTCTGCGCCGTCTGCTTCTTCTTTACCACGATCATCCTGGGCATCCGCCTGCAGTAGGATGAGCGGGATGGGATTGACGGCACAAACGATCGGCAGCGCTGCCGGTCAAGAGACGAGGAGGGTCTCAATAAGGTGAAAGGCATCCAGAAAAGGACGTTGCTATGGGGTGCCGGTGTGGCCGCCATAGCTCTGGCCGTATCCGCGTGTGGAGGCAGCAGCTCGAGCAGCTCCGGTGGCAGTAGCAGCGCCGGCCTGTCGAGCCAGATCTACAACCCCAACACCGGGGGCTCCGCCGGTGACGGGCGGCACGCTGACCATGCTGGGGACCGGTGACGTCGACTACATGGACCCCAACATCAGCTACTACTCGATCGGCTACCTGAACCTGCGCATGTGGAGCCGGCAGCTCTACAGCTACCCGGCAGTCGAAAACCAGACCACGACCGCCATGCCGGACCTGGCCACCGCCGCCCCGGTCGTCACTGACAATGGCCTGAAGTACGCGGTGACCATCCGGTCCGGAGCGGACTGGAACACCAACCCGCCCCGCCAGGTCACGGCCGCCGACGTGGTGCGCGGCGTCGAGCGATCCTGCAACCCGACTCAGCCCTTCGGTGGCCAGCCGGACTTACAGCGACATCCTGGCCGGCTACCAGAGCTTCTGCAGCGGCTTCAGCAGCGTGTCGTCGACGAATGCCTCCGCCCAGGCCACCTACATCAACAACAGCGCCAAGGCGCTGACCGGCGTCGCCGTCGACCCGTCGAATCCCTTGACGGTTGACTTCACCCTGACCAAGCCGGCGTCGTACTTCTCGGACATCCTGACGCTGCCGCCGTTCGCCCCGGCCCCGGTTGAGATCCTCAACTACCTGCCCGGCAGCAACGCCCTGGCGCAGCACACCATCGCGGACGGCCCCTACCAGGTGTCGAGCTACGACCCGGGTGTGTCGATCACCTACGTGCGGAACCCGGCCTGGAAGGCCAGCACCGATCCGATCCGCAAGGCCTACGTCAACGAGATCAAGGTGACCGAGACCGGCAACCAGCAGGCCGATCCAGCAGGAGATCTCGACCAACACCTCGGCCGCGGACATGGAGTGGGACTCGTTCGTGCCCCCGAGCGGCATCCCCAACCTGATCACGACGAAGGACAACCGGTTCAACCTGCAGTCGGAGTACTCGACCAACCCGTACATCATCTTCAACACGAAGTCACCCAACAACGCGGGTGCGCTCAGCAAGGTGCAGGTCCGTCAGGCGCTCGAGTACGCCATCAACCGGACCTCCCTGATCCAGGACGCGGGCGGTCCCCAGGTGTCCCCGCCGCTGACCCAGGTCCTCCCGCCCGGCATCAACGGGTCGTCGCCGTCGTACGACATGTATCCCGTACAACACGAGCCAAGGCCAAGCAGATGCTGGCTGCCGCCGGCTACCCCAACGGGCTGACCCTGAAGTTCCTGTACCGGCCCTCCTCGGAGACCCAGGCCAAGATGTTCCAGGACCGTGCAGGCCCAGCTGTCGGCGCTCGGGATCCATCTCACCGGGGTGACGGCCACCAACTCCGACTTCTACACCAAGTACCTTGAGGTACCGAGCGTGGCGGAGCGGGGCGTGTGGGACCTGTCGCTGGCCGGCTGGTCGCCCGACTGGTACGGCGACGCGGCCAAGTCCTTCTTCGAGCCGCTGTTCAACGGGAACGTGCTGCCGCCGACGTCGAGCAACTTCGGTCTGTTCAACGACCCCACGCTCAACAACATCGTCAGCCAGGCCCTGGCCGCTCCCACCACGTCCGATGCGGCCAAGTTCTGGCATCAGGCCGACGTGGAGACCATGTCCCAGGCGGCGATCTACCCGATCACCGATCCCAACCTGCCCCTGATGCGCGGCACCCAGGTGCACAACGCCATCTACGTCCCGGCTATCGAGGAGACCGACCCGACCAACGTCTGGCTGAGCAACGGCTAGCAGCGGGAGGGCAGCAACCCAGTCACACTTCAGTGCATCGGCCCGGCGGATTGTCCGCCGGGCCGATACCCATCTCCTACTTGTCATTTACATGTAGCGTTTGGCAATCTCAACGCCAGCGACAACCACGACCCGCCGAGGGGAGGGCGCCGGGTGGCGCTGCTGGAAATCCACGACCTCCACGTGTCGTTCCCGACCACTGACGGGGTCGTGCAGGCGGTTCGGGGGGTCTCCTTCACGGTCGACAGCGGCCAGACGCTCGGCATCGTCGGGGAGTCCGGCTCGGGAAGAGCGTCTCGACCCAGACCATCATGGGCCTCACCCGCGGGCGCCCGGATCTCGGGCCAGGCCCTGTTCCAGGGCCGGGACCTGCTCACCATGACCCAGAAGGAGCTGCGGGAGATCCGCGGCGCCGAGATCGCCATGATCTTCCAGGACCCGCTGTCCAGCCTCCATCCCTACTACCGGGTGGGCTGGCAGATCGTGGAGATGATCCGGGCCCACGAGCCGGGGACCTCCAAGAAAGAAGCGCGGAAGCGGGCCGTCGATCTGCTGCGGCTGGTCGGCATCCCCCAGCCGGACCGCCGCGTCGACGACTACCCCCACCAGTTCTCGGGCGGGATGCGCCAGCGGGCCATGATCGCCATGGCCATGTCGCTCAACCCGGCCCTGCTCATCGCTGACGAGCCGACCACCGCCCTCGACGTCACCGTGCAGGCCCAGGTCCTCAACGTGATCGAGCGGCTGCAGGAGGAGTTCGGCACCGCGGTCATCCTCATCACCCACGATCTCGGGCGTCATCGCCGAGGTAGCCGACGACGTGGTGGTGATGTACGCCGGGGCGGAGATGGAGACGGCGCCTCGCGCGACGACATCTTCTACCAGCTATCACCACCCCTACACCGAGGGCCTGCTGCGCTCGCTGCCCGGCGTACAGCTCGGAGCGGGTTCGGCTCCAGCCCATCGCCGGGCAGCCGCCCAGCCTGATCAACCTGCCGTCGGGTTGCCCTTTCCATCCCCGCTGCCCCTACGTCATGGACCGCTGCCGGGTCGAGGACCCACCCCTGACCGAGGTGGACGGCCGATCCCGGGCACCGCTCGGCCTGCTGGCTGCCCCACGAGGCGGCGGAACGGGCCGAGGTGCGGGCCCGGGTCGTCGGCGAGCCGGTGGCGTCATGAGCGACGACGTGCTGGTCTCGGTGGACAACGTGGTCAAGTAGTTTCCCGGTGCAGTCCGGCAAGCTGCGCCGCAGCAGGGACTTCGTGCACGCCGTGGACGGGGTCAGCCTCGAGGTCCGCCGGGGCGAGACGCTGGGGCTGGTCGGCGAGACCGGATGCGGCAAGTCCACCCTGGCCCGCTGCATCGCCCGCCTCTTCGACCTGACGTCGGGGAAGGTCGATCTTCGACGGGCGGGACATTTCAGCACGCTCGAGCACCCGCCAGATGCGACCGCTGCGTCGCGAGATGCAGATGATCTTCCAGGACCCCTACGGCTCGCTCAACCCGAAGCGGCGGGTGGGGTCCATCATCGGCGACCCTTTCGCCATCCACGGTGTCGCCAGCGGCGCCGACCGCAAACGCCGGGTGCAGGAGGTCATGGAGCTGGTCGGCCTCAACCCGGAGCACTACAACCGGTTCCCGGCCGAGTTCTCCGGCGGCCAGCGCCAGCGGATCGGCGTGGCCCGGGCCCTGGCCCTGCATCCCAAGCTGCATCATCTGCGACGAGCCGGTGTCCGCGCTCGACGTGTCGATCCAGGCCCAGATCATCAACCTGCTGTCCGACCTGCAGGAGCAGCTCGACCTGACCTACATCTTCATCGCCCACGACCTGTCGGTGGTCCGCCACGTGAGCGATCGGGTGGCCCTCATGTACCTCGGCAAGGTGGTGGAGTTGGCCCCGGTCGAGGACATCTACCAGTCGCCGCGCCATCCGTACGCCAACGCCCTCCTGTCCGCGGTGCCGATACCCGATCCGGCTCGACGCAGACCAGCGGCGAGCGCATCATCCTGGTCGGCGACGTGCCGTCACCGATCAACCCGCCATCGGGCTGTCGCTTCCATCCCCGCTGCCCCAAGGCCCAGCCGCGTTGCGTCGAAGACGATCCTGAGCTGGTCAGCCCGACTGGGCGACCCGCGCCGAGCACGAGCGTCGCCTGCCACTTCCCGGTAGCGGCTCGGCGAGGACCTGACGAAGGCCCGGCCGACGATCTCGGAAGAGGACCGCATCATCGAGCCCGACGTGGTAGCCGGCTCGTGAGGCGAAAGGAGGACCCGGTGAGCTTCACGGATCTCGGTGTAGAGGCCGGCGGATACCGGCTATGCACCCATCGGTGCACCTGCCGGAGGAAGCCGCGCGGCAAGATCGAGGGCCGCAGCACCTGGCAGCTGGCCTACGCCCGGCTGACGGCGGGACCGGGCCGCCATGATCTCCCTCGGTCATCATCGTGCTCATCATCCTGGTGGCGATCTTCGCCCCGGTGTTCGCCACCATCACCGGCCACGGGGTCAACCAGCAGTTCCGCACCACCGGCCTGACCCCGGACGGCCTGCCGGTCGGGCCGAGCCGGACCTTCCTCCTCGGCACCGACGACCAGGGCCGCGACATCCTGGTCCGCATCGCCTACGGGACCCGCATCTCGCTCGGCGTCGGGGTCGGCGCCACCCTGCTGATCGTCATCATCGGGGCCGTCCTGGGCCTGGCGGCCGGCTACTTCGGCGGGATCGTCGACACGGTCGTCGCCCGCCTGATCGACGTCGTGCTCTCCCTGCCCTATCTGCTCTTCGCCATCTCCCTGGTCTCGATCGTCAGGGCCCAGCCTGCAAGATCATCATCATCGTCATCGCCATCTTCGGCTGGGCGGCGGTGGCCCGCATCGTACGCGGCCAGGTCCTGTCGATCCGGGAGAAGGAGTACATCGAAGCGGCCCGATCGCTCGGGGCCAGTTCCTGGCGGATCATGTTCGTCGACGTCCTGCCGAACCTGACCGCCCAGCTGATCGTCTACGCCACCCTGCTGATCCCGGTCGACGATCGTGTTCGAGGCCTCGCCTGTCGTTCCTCGGCCTCGGCATCCCGCCGCCCACCGCCGACTGGGGCCAGATGATCGCCGAGTCGGAGCCGGTGTACCAGCAGGCCTGGTGGTTCCTGATCTTTCCCGAGCCTGGCTCTGCTGATCACCACCCTGGCGTTCAACATCTTCGGTGACGGCGTGCGCGACGCCCTCGATCCCCGGTTCGATCGGCTGTAGGAGGCACGCAATGGCTCGCTTCCTCATTCGCCGCATCGCTGCTCGGGCCTGTTCGTGATGTGGATGGTCACGGTCCTGGTGTTCGGCATCTTCTTCGTCGGCCCGGGGCCGGCGGACGTGGCCCGCCGCCTGGCCGGCCGGCAGGCCACGCCGCAGATCGTGAACCAGGTGCGCGTCAGCGCCTGCACCTCAACCAGCCGCTCATCGAGCAGTACTGGCACTTCCTCAGCGGCCTGCTGCACGGCAACCTCGGCTACTCGTACATCCACGGCCAGCCGGTCACCGCCGGTGCTCGAAGCAGGCGCTTCCCGATCACCCTGTCCCTGGCCCTGGGGGCGTCGGTCATCTGGCTCGTGCTCGGGAGTACTCTCCGGCGTCCTCTCGGCCGTGCGGCGAGGATCGGTGTGGGACCGCACGGCGACCGCGCTGGCCCTGTTCTTCTACTCGATGCCGGTGTTCGTGCTCGGGCTGCTGCTGCTGTACGTGTTCTACTACCAGTTCACCATCCACGGTATGCACCTCTTCCCGGGCCAGGGCTACACCTACTTCACCGACAACCCGGTCAAGTGGTTCCAGGGCCTGGTCCTGCCGTGGATCACCCTGGCCCTGGTCTCGGCCGCCGTCTACACCCGGCTGACGCGCGGGTCGATGCTCGATGTGCTGGGGGAGGACTACATCCGCACGGCCCGGTCGAAAGGGCTTGACCGAGCGGCGGGTGATCTACCGCCACGGGCTGCGCTCGGCCCTGACCCCGGTCGTGAGCCAGTTCGGCATCGACGTCGGCACCCTGCGTCGGCGGGGCCATCCTCACCGAGACGGTCTTCGGCCTGCCCGGGCTCGGCTACACCGCAGTCAACGCCATCGAGCAAGCAGGACCTGCCAGTGATCATCGGCATCGTGATCATCGCCACGGCCGGCGTGGTCGTGGCCAACATCATGGTCGACATCCTGTACGCCGTGCTCGACCCGAGGGTCCGGCTGCACTAGTGGGCCGGCCAGAGACTCGATGCCGGAAGCTCGACAACCGAGAGAGCACGTCGCAGGCTCAAACGCGCCGCGAGTTTCCGGCATCGAGTTCGCAGGCGGCCCACTAGGCCCACCTCGACGACAGGGTCCTTGTTGCGGTCTCGTTCCGGTCATGGCCCAGGACCGGGTGACGTAGCATCCCCCGCCATGGCAGGAGGTAACTCAGGAGGTCCGGACGGCGTGCAGTCCCCGTCGGTGTCAGCCATCTTCGACCCGGCGGCGTGGCGCCCGGTGGATGGCTTCTCCTTCAGCGACATCACCTATCACCGGGCCGCGGAGCAAGGCACGGTGCGGGTGGCGTTCAACCGGCCCGAGGTGCGCAACGCCTTCCGACCCCACACGGTCGACGAGCTCTACCGGGCCCTCGATCACGCCCGTCAAACCACCGATGTCGGCTGCGTGCTGCTGACCGGCAACGGGCCCTCGCCGCGGGATGGGGGCTGGGCGTTCTGCTCGGGCGGCGATCAACGCATCCGGGGCCGCGACGGCTACCAGTACGCCAGCGGTGAGGGTGCCGAGAGCGTTGACCCGGGCCGCACCGGTCGGCTGCACATCCTCGAGGTGCAGCGGCTCATCCGCTTCATGCCGAAGGTGGTGATCTGCGTCGTCCCGGGCTGGGCCGCCGGCGGCGGGCACAGCCTGCACGTGGTGTCGCGACCTGACCATCGCCAGCGCCGAGCACGCCCGGTTCAAGCAGACCGACACCGACGTGGCCAGCTTCGACGGTGGCTTCGGCTCGGCCTACCTGGCCCGCCAGGTCGGCCAGAAGTTTGCCCGGGAGATCTTCTTCCTGGGCCGCACCTACGACGCCAAGGAGATGCACGCCATGGGCGCGGTCAACGCGGTCGTGCCCCACGCTCGAGCTGGAACGGACCGCGCTGGAGTGGGCCGCCGAGATCAACGGCAAGAGCCCGACGGCCCAGCGCATGGTCAAGTTCGCCCTCAACCTGATCGACGACGGGCTGGTTGGCCAGCAGCTGTTCGCCGGGGAGGCGACCCGTCTGGCCTACGGGACCGACGAAGCCACCGAGGGCCGCGACGCCTTCCTGGAGAAACGCCCGCCGAACTGGTCGGGCTTCCCCTGGCACTACTGACGGCTGGTGGCCACCGTGGGTGAAGCTCCGGGCACCGCCGGGGGCGGTGGCGATGGCTCATCGCCGGCCCACCAGACCGGGTGCCTGGCGGTCAGCAGGGCAGTATGATGCTCTACCTTGCCGGCCTGGGTGCCGGCGAGCCACGTCGGAGTGGCGGAATAGGCAGACGCGCTAGCTTGAGGGGCTAGTGTCCGCAAGGACGTGGGGGTTCAAGTCCCCCCTCCGACACCCCTTCTGACCAGGTGTTTTACAGGGATTGAAGTCCCGGCCGGCGTCCGGAAGAGGAATCCATCCCCGGTCCATCCCCGGTTTCAACCGGCAGCCCGTGGCTGACGGCGCAGGACGGAGTGGATCTTCTCCGAGGCCAGCCGGTTCTGTCGGGGCATGGTCCGGATGTACACAGCCGCCATCCGGTCATCATCTAGCCCGCCGGAATGACCGCGACGGAACCGTGCTCTGACGCCGTCCACGCCCTGGTGCTCCATGATTGAAGCGTTCATCGAGCGCAGATCGTGATGCCCCACATACTGTCCGTTGGGCTTCTTAATCGGGGTCGTCACGACTGAAGCCTCGGCGGGTCATCTGGGCTGCGATGTCTGGAGCCAGGTCGCGGTCTACGAAGTAGCGATCACCAGCCAGGGACTTAGGTCCTTTCAGTTTGCGCTGGCGGTTCAGAGCCTGGTTGACCTTGATCTCACCTTGGAGCACGTTCTCGACCGACGCCACTGTGAGTCCGGCGATCTCCTGGAATCGCAGGCCCAAGCAGAGAGCGATCCACACCATGAGGCCGTAATCGGCGCCCAACTCATCGGCTAGTCGGATCAGGTCGTCGTTGGAGAGAGACCACACCCCCACGAAGTCGTCCAGGTCGGCATCGTCGGGGCGATGAACCGGACGTGGTGTCTTTGGCAGGTTTGGCAGGTCGATGTCTTCGCAAGGAGAGCTTCTCCTGGGGATCGCCTTGCTCCTCTCTGCGTAATGCAACACAGCCCGTACCTCGCCATACATGCCCCGCACGCTCGCTGGCTTGTGAGTGGTCTTCCAGCCGTCAACTAGCCGTTGCACGTCCGCAGAGGTGATGCTTCCGATAGGCATGGCGGCGAAGCCATCTGGTTTCCCCACGATGGTGACCACCACCTCCCCGCCTTCCCCTCAATGTTGAGCCTCACACCCGTGGCGACTAGGCGGTTGCGGTTGGTCTTGCGTGACTGACGAGGAGAGCCTCAGGAGAGCCAGGAATCTGCAGTAGGGGTACGTCATAAGCCCCCCCCTTAAGGCAACTCCTGGTGGGAGGCTCCCCTCACCACCCACCTACCTACATCTTGCCTTTGTGGGTAGTACCTCACCGGAGATCCACCAGCCGAAACTGGCCACCTCCTAGCCTCCTGTCATCCCTCTCTTCTCGTAATCGCTACCCTTGATCGCCCTCACGCCCCCGGTCCATGCGACGGTCGGGTCGGCCTGGTACTGGACGCTCCTGAGCGGCTTCGGCGGAGCCGTCGTCGGTGCGGTTGTCGGCATCGTCACGGCATATTTCCTTGTGCGCCACCAGCGGCACCTAGCCGAGCAGTCGCGGCGTCAAGACGCCGCCCAAGAACTCATGCTTTGCCTTGACACGAGGCGGCGAGAACTCACCAAGGCCACCTGGTCGTACACCACCCCGGCAGACAGGCTCAAGTGCATTGGCAACGGCAACCTGGAGGTACGCAAGGCAAGAGTGTTGGCAGCACCGCTTTCCCAATCCATCAAGGACGCCGTAGCTCGCTTGAAGGAAGCCGAGAACACCAGCCAGGGCTGGGGGGACGACACTGACAGTGTCAACGCGGTTTTGGTGAGTTGGAAGCCTATGGAGCCTCCCTCAGCGCCACCGAATCCGCACCGACCTATGTATTCCTCTCGGAAAGACCAGGCCGCTCTGGTAGCCCTACGACTGAAGCGCCGATCCACTTGGGGAGCACTCGAATCCCCATAGCGGTGGAACCCCTCAGCCTTCGCTGACGTCCAACCCTGCCGTGATCGCTTCGTAGGCCCGCTTGGTCTTCTCGTGATCGAGTCCTGACTCCCACATCAATCTCTCGGTGATGCCCAGGCGGTCCCACTCGGCCTGCTTCTCCGGTGAGAGGTGACCATTCTGGGTCGCAGACCGCCATCAGATGTAGGTCTCGTAGCTGGCGATCTCCTCCTTCGTGTACGGCTTTTCTGGCAGATTTTCAGTACCGGCGTCGATAGTCTGTGTTGCTATTCCCGCCGGTCCCACTAGCCGCTATAACCAGCAGCGCCAGCACGATGAACAAGGCGACTGGTCCGAAGACCATCCACAGCACGATGGTGCCCTTGGCCAGCGGGCGGTACTTCGTCCACATGAACAGCGACCAGCCCACCAGCGCCACGCACCACAGGTACATGTGGAGGCACGTCAGGGCAGCATCTGTATTGCTGTTCGTGCCAGCGTCACCACCGATGGCCCAGAATGTGAATCCGTTCGTGGCGAACAAGATGACGGTGTAGCCGATCAGGGCGATGACGGCCCTGCGGCGAACGGCCAGGCCGTCCCACCAGATCAAGAACCTCGTACGTGCGCCGAGATTGATCGGCGGGGTGTAGGGGGCAGGGAGGTCGGAGGAACGGACGACAAGAGGGTTGTTGTTGTTGACTGGTTCCCAATACTTCACTGGCTGTTCTCTTGCTTTCTATAGTCGTCGCTGATCAGCGATTGTGGCTACGGATGGCGTTGGAGAGAATAACGGTGTTCCAGAACTGGTTGCTGGCCTGATTGTTGAGTTCCTGGCGCCGGATCTCCGCTTGCGTCACCTCTACTTTGTCTTGAAAGACATTGATCCGAACCTCCCCGCCCACGTAGTCGACCCACTCCCAATCAACGAACCAGTTATGGAAATAGCCGGGCTTGACCGGGTAGAACTCATAGATTGTGCTACCCAGGACCCGATTGAGGGTTTCTGGACCACGATGATGGAAACGACGGATGTCGTCGCCCCACTGGTTTATGAAGGCTTGATAATGCGCTTGTTGGGCAGCTTGCCGGCGGGCGTCCTCAGCCGCAATGGCTTGCTGCCGAGCGAACTCGGCTTGCTGACGGGCAAGCTCACGGACTTGCCGGGCTTCCTGGCGTGCCGCTTTCCTCTCCTCTTTGCGATCACGTCGGTTCTGCTGCGTCGAGGACTTCGTGAACTGCATTTGTTTGTTCCTTCGGTGCGAGTGGGTTCATCTATGTTCAACCGCAGCGGGCCACCGCGTATGTCGACTACAGGCGACAACCCGTATGCACTTGGCGACAACCGGGATCGGGCGGGGCCTGCTGGTCCTCGTGGGCTGACCAGTTTCTGCCACTTGGCTGCCACAAACCTGATGGAGTGTACGGAGTCGTGTTCGCCATGGGTCCCCCCTCGATCCGACAGGGCCTCGTTCGCACATCGCAATAGGCGATTGTGAGGAAGGAGGTGGTTGAAAATCTCGTCCCCAAGCGACAGACTTTCGACATCTGGCGACAAGGCGAGGAGGCGGTGGGATGGTGACGGCCATGGTGCGAGCCCAGGCCATGCGGGGTTACCGCGAACTGGTCGCCGATCTGGGTGGCCAGCCTATCCGGCTGTTACGGAAAGCAGGCATCGACCCGGCCGTGCTCGACCAACTGACCGGCTTCATCAGTTTTGCCAGCATGATCACGCTGTTGGAATGGTCGGCGACCGACCTGGATTGCCCGGACTTCGGCCTACGCTTGGCCGAACGCCAGGACATCGGCATCTTGGAGACCCTGGCCGTGGCCATACGGAACTCGACCACGCTCGGCGAGGCCGGTCGGTGCGCGTCCAAGTACCTGTATGTACACAACCCGGCTATCGCCTTCGCCGTCCTTCCCCGGAAGCGGCACAGTACAGTGCTGCTTAAGTTCGACGTTCTGGTCGAACATGCGCCGCAATGGGCGCAAACCGCCGAACACGGCCTGGGCCTGGGGTGGCGGATCCTGAGCCTCATCTCCGAAGGGCGAAGCCGCCTCCTGGAGGTCTGGTTCCCCCACTTTCCGGTAGGAGCAGAGGCCGACTATCGCCGTCGCTTCGGCGATGCTGCGCTGACGTTCGGAGCGGAGCACGGCGCATTGCTCATCCCGGCAGGAGATCTTGACCTGCCCATCAGCGAGCACAACGATCAGCTACACGACCTGGCTCTCAGTTACCTCGACAAGCAACTCCTGCCGTCACACACGCCATTACAGGTGCAGGTTCGCCAAGCTACCGAAGCATTGCTGGGCACAGGTACGTGCAGCTACCGCCAAGTGGCTCGTGCTTTGCATATGCACCCTCGGACCCTTCAGCGACGGCTGCGAGAAGAAGGCACCACCTTTGAGACCATCAAAGACGAGACGCGCCGAGATCTGGCCCAACGCTATCTGTCTCATGCCGAGTTGCCCCTAACGCAGGTTAGCGCCCTCCTCGACTACGGGGATCAGTCGGCCCTCGGAAGAAGCTGCCAGCGATGGTTCCACACCACACCCAAAGGACTGCGGGCTCGTGTGGCTTCCCCTGGCCTGGGCCCCTCCGTGCTCTGACGGCTGGCGAAGGTCGGAGGGGTTGCCAGCTTTTTCAGCCCCTGCCGTGCCTATCCCGCACCTCTTGACCGCTGATCCAGCACCGAGGGCGTACTGGGCTCACTGCGCCGGGGCGAGTCGCCGTACGCGCCCTACAAAGCCTCGAATGCTGCCTCATGAGCCGCTCATGGCCCGGAAGCGTCATCATGGTGCTTCGGTTTCGCCGTGGAGGCAGCATCTTCCAGGCGAGCCAGGATCGCCTCTGCCCGTTCGTGGGTCCACTTGCCGCCCAGGTGATCGGCCCTCGGCCCGCTCCCAACCACCCGCCAGATGGTGTCGTCGTCGCTGATGTGAACGAGATTTCGGATGTCGGTGAAGCTACCGATGTTGATCAGGTTGTCCGGGTTCACCACGCCGTCCCACAGGTCTACGGACCCCGTAGCGGGCGTCCACGTCAGGAAGATCCAGGTCCCGTTCTCACGCCGCCAGAAGCCCAACTCCACCCAGCCGTGCGGACCATCAATCTTGGTGACGACCCGATCCACCTCGTGACCGCCATGCTTCTTGCACTTCTGCTTGGCACCAAGCCGAGCGTATTGATAGGCGAACTTTTCCAGGATCGGACCCTGCTTCTTGGTGCAGCCACAGGAGAACTTCAGTGTCAGCACGATGGAAAACCCGTAGTAAGTCATGTGCAGCACCTCCATCGTTCCTGGCAGGAGCACCGCACCGTCAGGCCGGTTGCTGCGCCGTCACGGAGCCAGGTCTCTCAGGCGCTCTTGATGTGGACCCGCCGAAGATAGCACGAGCAGCCCGTTAGGCGATAGGCGCGTGCCTGCGACTGAACCTTCCGAGCGCGACATCGAGATGTTGGTCCAGCGGGAGGAAGCCGACGCTCACGGCAGCGGCTGCGCCGCGTCGGCGCAATCCTGTCGCTCTTGCTTGGTGGCGTCGCCGAAAGTCTGCATACTCCGACCGATCGGACCGACCTGCCCGGCTGGCGAAGCGCACCACAGTGTGTCGGAGATGATGCTGGGATCTACGACCGCCGCGGCAGGGGGGTTGACGGGCGGTTCGATCCGGTTGAGGGTCTGAACGATCGGATACCCGCTGGGAGACACCGGGGTCATGTATGGATTGTCCTGCCCGGCACGGCGTGGCTGAGCCATTTTGGCCTCCTTAGAGGTATGGCGTACCCGTCTTGCTCACGAGTACCTTCCGGGCTGCGCCTCCGCTCAAGCCGTCGCCGTTACCGTTCGGCGTCGCCCGCACCGGGCTGGCCCCAGCCCCGAAGTCGCCATCACGACCTAAACCGGTCTGTCGAGGTCCGGTGGTCACCTTCCCAAGCCCCCCGCTTCTATTTGGTCCAACCACATCCTCATAATCGCTTGGCGAGCCGGTCCAGGGCCGAGATGCTTCGTATTGCTGCCGCAGCCTTTCTGCCCTTTCCTCGCTTTGCCGCCAGCGCCGTTCAAACCTATCGCCCACCGTCTCTGGCAAAAGGTCCTTCCGTTCTGTCGGCGCGGCAACGCTACCTCCTCCTGCACCTGCTCCAGCGGTGCCCCCACCAAGAGAGATCGACCTCGCTCTGGGTGCCCCGCTAGGGCCATGAGGATGCCGAGGATTCCTTTAGCCGAAATCGCCCCTGGTCGTGGTGGGGCGGTCCGATGTGTACTGGAGCCGGGGATCTTCGATAGAAGGCACGGCTTCGTCAGCGGAGTATTGCCCGAACTTGTCTGTCCTTCGTGCCGTTAGATGCTCCTCCCATATCGCGCAAAGGGAACGTCCCTCTGCCATCCGCCTCTGGGAGGAGGTTCCTGGGGGCCATCCAGGTCTTCGATGTTGTCCGTCGCCCGATACCTTCTACAGAAGGCCCGGCGATCCTTGAACCCCAACCAGCCATAGAACTCGGCCATCCCAGCAGCAGCCTCCCTGGCCTCTCTGTCAAACGCCTCTTCGCGGCCTTGCTGTGGGCCGTGGGTGATCTGCTGCGTGACGGGAAGGATGCCGGGACCACCAGGGTCAAGCACGTCTCGGTCCAAAGGCTGCGGGTGATCATAACCGGGCGGGACACCATGAGGGGTCGGATCACCAGTTTGGCGTTGCTCACTAAGCCGAAGCACGTAAGTAGGGCCAGGAATCTCATTGCGGGCGTCGTATTCGCCTCTAGGCATGTCGCCTCCAGAAAGTCATGTTCAGCACATCAGCCCGCTCCTGCGCTTTCTCCCCGGCCCGTCCGTCCCTCACCCGCCACGGCCCACCCATCACACCGCCTGTGGCGGCGTCGACTACCCACAGGCTCGCACCCCGCACCTCGACCCGGTATCTGTCGCCAGGGATGCCGACCTCATGGTTCTTCTCCCGGCCTACAGCCGCCTTGCCCACCACGCCTGACTTTCACTCATTGGCTCTTGAGCCTCTGGCTGCTGTGGTTCTCGGCCAGGACGCAGAGGCGTGATGTATTCCGAGTTGCCACGGGGGTGCGAGGAGGTCCTCCCGCCCAACAGAACCTCCGGGTGGGCGGTAGTACTGGGCGCGACCCTGGGACGGGACACCTGGGGTGGTGATTGGTAGTCCAGTCGAGGACTCCGCATACTGGCTGGTGCTCGTCTCGGCGACACGAACACATCAAGCTCGCCCTGCCCATCACCTTTGGCGGTACCCCACGATGTCAGCATCACGGGTCCCGTAGCTGACCGCCACCACCGCGCTCCCACGTCCGTTGCGGTACAGCGCCATGCCTGCGCCCCGGGTCCAAGGCGGCCTGGACTTCCATCCGCTGTTGTGGGGCCAGCACCCGGACGAACTCGTCTACATCTACCTCACGGGCCATCGAGGGGCCGTTCGGCCCACACTGGTCACGCCCCATGGGGCCGCCCGGCCCCTGACGCCACGTCCGGGCCGGGCTCAAGCTGGGTCTGCTGATCCGCCACCAAGGCGGGGGCCGCGAGCCAAAGGAGCCGCAAATGGGATCGATGGGAAGGGGTTGGCGCACGCGCCGGTCGGCTGAACCAGCCGACAAAAGTCGGCCAGACCGTGGCAGGCAGACCGTGGACGGGTGCGGTGGTACGAGTTGCGCGCATGCTGTCGGTGTAGTAGACAGGAGTCAAAGAAGGGGACCTCCTGCCCAAGCGTTGTGCACCCGTCCCGTAGAGGGTGCCATTACCGCTAGAAAAGGGCCGGGAGGGAAGGGGCTCATAATGTGTGATCGTGCCTTCGGCAAGACGGTTGCCCGTTTCGCCGCGCTGACCTGCGCCGTGGCTCTGCCCGTGGGGGCGCTCCTGGCGGTCGACCCCGCCCAGGGGGCCGGGGCGGCCACCGTCAATGTCACCAAGGCGAGATTCTCCGGACCCGCCTCCGGCTCGGCGACGGCGCAACCCGGCTGGCCGCAGTTGCACTATGGCCCGGACCGGACTGGGTACCAGCCTGACGAGACGACGATTGGCACGAGCAACGTTGGTTCGCTCTCGGAGGCGAGGACCTACGCCGGCGATACGGCGCCGTTGATTGCCAACGGGATCCTCTACGTAGCCACCAATCAACTTATTGCGTACGATGCCACCGGGGCGACCAACTGCTCGACTGCACCTACGAGCTGCACCCCATTGTGGACGGCGCCAGCTGCCTATATCGACGGCATGGCTATCGCGGGCGGAGTCGTCTTTGTCACAGACGCGGAAGGCGTCCAAGCCTACGACGCCGCTGGCGTGACCAACTGCTCAGGCACGCCGAAGGTCTGTGCGCCACTGTGGGCGACCAGCACGAATGAGGCGACTGGCCCGGGATTCGCGCCCGGTGGGGGCTCACCGGTGGTCGCCAACGGAATCCTGTACGTTCCAGGATACGGTGACGGTATCACCCCGAGTGCTGGCGGGGCGTACGTTGCCGCTTTCGACCCGGCGGGATCAAGCGGATGCACACTCTATGCGACGTTCGGGACGATTTGTGTTCCGATGTGGACGACCACCGGCATTCCCGCCAGTACCGGCAACTCTGGTTCACCCGCAGTCGACAATGGCGTGATCTACATCGCGAACGGAGCGCTCTACGCGTTCAATGCAAGCGGCTGTTCTCCTGCACCGACGACTGGGTGCCCACCTATATGGACAACGCCAGTCGCCGGAATCACTTATTCGGCGCCAGCCGTCACAAACGGAACCGTCTATGTTGGGACGTGGAACGGGCCTCTGTACGCCTATGATGCTGCCGGGTGCGGGTCGGTGTCCTGTTCACCCCTCTGGACTGCAGTGACCGGTGGAACCGGTGGGACGCCCGCCGTGGCGAATGGGGTCGTCTACACCGTGTCGGAGGGCGGCACACTCTCCGCCTTCGACGCTGCCGGGTCGACGAACTGCTCGGGCACCGCGACAGCGAAGACTTGCACTCCGCTCTGGGCGTCTGCGTCCGGTGGAAGCGGATCCGTGACGAGCTCGTCGCCCGCCGTCGCGAACGGCGTCGTCTACTTCTCCTCGACAAACGGAGGGACCTACGGATATGACGCAGCCGGATCGTTGAACTGCTCACTATCCAGTACCGCCAAGACGTGCGCGCCCCTCTGGGGCGCCGTCACCGGCTTCATCGGCGGCGGATCGCCCGCTGTTGTGAATGGAGTCGTCTACATCAACGTCTCGGGCAACGGGGAGATCTACGCCTATACGCCGACGCCACCGGCGCCGACGACCACCACCACCTCGCTGTCGGGTGGTGGCCAGTCCGGCCCGAGCGTTACCGTTGCGGCAGGCACGGCGGTGACCGACACGGCCACCCTGTCGGGGACCAACGCCTCCACGGCCACGGGAACGGTCACCTACAGCGTGTACTCCGACTCCGGCTGCACCACCGCCGTGAGCACCGGCACGGCCGAGACCATTACCACGCCGGGCACGCTGCCCGCCTCTAGCTCGGTGACCCTGAGCACGGCTGGCACCTACTACTGGCAGGCCAGCTACAGCGGCGACAGCGCCAACGCCTCGTCGGCCAGCCCGTGCGGAGCAACTGGTGAGGTGGAAACGGTGACGGCTGCGCCACCAATGGTACCGGGGCCGCCTCGGGGCGCTACGGCAGCGGCCGGCAACGGGCTGGCGACGGTGTCATGGACCGCCCCCCAGTTTGATGGCAACTCGCCGATCACCGCCTATACCGTGACCGCCTCATCCGGCGGTCGGACGTGCAGCACCGCGGGGGCCTTATCGTGCGTGGTGTCAGGCTTGGCCAACGGGACCGCCTACACCTTTACCGTGACGGCGACGAACGCGAAGGGAACCGGACCACCCTCGGCGCCGTCGGGATGGGCCACCCCGGCCCCGTCTGTCGTGGTCCCCGGGTTCAGCCGAATTCCGGGGGCGGCCACGGCCGTCAGCGAAGGTGCTGACGGGGCGGTGTGGGTCACCGGTACCGCCAGCGTGGCCGGCGGTCACCCCCTGTACCGGTGGAACGGTGCCGGCTGGACCCTCGAACCCGGTGGGGCCGCCGCTGTCGCGGTCGGACCCAACGGCGTGCCCTGGGTGATAAACAGCGCCCACCAGGTCTTCCAGTGGACCGGCACCGCTTGGCACTTCCAGCCGGGGGCGGCCACGGCCATCAGCGAAGGTGCTGACGGGGCGGTGTGGCTCACCGGTACCGCCAGCGTGGCCGGTGGCCACCCCCTCTACCGGTGGAACGGTGCCGGCTGGACCCTCGAACCCGGTGGGGCCGCCGCCGTCGCGGTCGGACCCAACGGCCTGCCTTGGGTCATAAACAGCGCCCACCAGATCTTCCAGTGGACCGGCACCGCTTGGCACCTCCAGCCGGGGGCGGCCACGGCCATCAGCGAAGGCGCTGACGGGGCGGTGTGGGTCACCGGTACCGCCAGCGTGGCCGGTGGCCACCCCCTCTACCGGTGGAACGGTGCCGGCTGGACCCTCGAACCCGGCGGGGCCACCGCCATCGCGGTCGGACCCAACGGCCTGCCTTGGGTCATAAACAGCGCCAACCAGATCTATAAAAGCTAATCCCGGCCGGATATCGCGGCCGACAGCCCTTCGGCGGAGTGGGCCGCCCTGCGTGCTGCTTTAGTCAGAAAGAGAGGGTGCGCCGTGAGAAATCTAGCGGTAGCCGGGACGCTCGTCCTGGTCGTCGGCATAGCGGCATGCGGCGGAAGTGAAAAGGCCATCAGCACGCCCGTACCCGACACTACGTCTGCACCTGCCACCAAGACTCTAGGCTCTGCGTCCGCGCGTATCCACGACCACGACGCCCCCGGTCATGAGCGCGTCTTCGGTGACCCAGCTCGTCACGACCTTCTACAACCAGTATCGGGCCTGCGTAGGAACGAACAAGGCATCACCTGTGCCAGCAGCGTCGTGAAAAAGTACGGCACGGCGAACCTCGACTCGTATTACACACCCGCAGCCGGCTACGCATATCAAGTCGACCCCATCCTGTGCGCCCAGAACACCCCGACCGGCGTCCAGGTGTCGGGCGTGACCACCACGGCGAACAAGGCCTCGGGAACGGTGACCGAAGAGGGCTTCGCCCAGCCGTACACGACCAGATTCATGGTCGTCGACCAATCGGGCACGTTGAAGATCGACACGATCACCTGCAATCCGCCGGTGATACCAGCCAAGCTGCCAACCCCGGCCCTGGCGCCGCCGACCACGAGCCCGGCGCCGAGTTCGCCGTCGGTTGCTTCGATTCAGAGCGCCCTATGCGGTGCCGCTTCTCTTAACGGGGGCGGCGACGGAGACCATTGTGCGGTGACCAACGTGAAAGTATCCACCGTGGACCCAGACTGGGTATACGCCGGAATTGGCGTCTACAACGCACAGAATCAACTCGCTAGCGACCTGGATACTCTCATCTACAATCTGACCACCCACCAGTTAATCGGACCGACAAACATCGGCTTCTGCGGAGTACCCGACGGCCCGGGCATCCCCCTTCGTGGTTCAGCTCTGTTCCGTCTAGCGTGCTCGCTGATTTCGGGCTGAGCCCTTGTTCGCCGGCGACGACCAGTTCTCCCAATGTCAATGCGCCGACGACCGCGCCACTGAGGGGACCCCGATAGCTGGTCCAGTTGCTATGCGTGTTGTAGCTGTTGTTGGTTGAGCCAGGCTTGGACGAACTCGGTGGGGCTGAGTCCGTCGTGGGCCGTGTGTGGCCGGTTCAAGTTGTAGTCGACGCGCCAGTCCTCGAGGAGGATCCTGGCCTCGAGGAGGGTGTCGAAGAGCTGGCCGTTGAGGAACTCGTCGCGTAGCCGGCCGTTGAAGGACTCGATCCAGGCGTTCTGCCAGGGCGAGCCGGGATCGATGAACACCGTGTCGGTGCCGTTGAAGCGGCACCAGTCGGCCACCGCGTAGGCGATGAACTCGGGGCCGTGATCGAAGCGCACGTACGCCGGAGCGCCCCGCTCGCCGGCGTAGACGTTCCAGGCAGCGCACGACGCCGTCGGCGTCGATGGAGCGGTCCACGTCGATGGCCAGGCACTCCCGGCTGTACTCGTCGATCACGTTGAGCAGCTTCAGCTGGCCGGCCATCGGCGGTCTGGTCGAACTGGAAATCCAGCGCCCAGATCACGTTCGGCCGGATCGGGCACATCGCCCCGACCGCCACGCCGATGCCGCGCAGCGGCTTCTTGCGCTTGCGATACGGCACCCGCAGGCCTTCCTCCCGCCACAGCCGGTGGATGCGCTTGCGGTTGGCCCGCCAGCCGGCCTTGGCCGCTTCAGTGGCCGCCCGACGCCATCCCCAGCGGGGCCGGCGCCGGGAGAAGTCCCGAAGCCACGCCCGCAACGCCAGCTCGTCATCTGTCGGCTGCCGGCGGGTCCAGGCGCTGGGTGGAGCGGGCCTGGCCGACCACCGCGCACGCTCGCCGTTCGGACACCCCGAACCGTTCCTGCAGGCCTTGACGGCCTGCCGGCGGCGGTTCGGGGTCAGAAGTTTCCCCGGTTCAACTCCTTCAACATGTCGATATCCAGCGCCTGGTCGGCCACGATCCGCTTCAGTCGGGAGTTCTCCCGCTCCAGCTCCTTCAACCGCTTGGCGTCATCGGCCTTCATCCCGCCGTACTGGTTCCGCCACCGGTTCCAGGTCGACTCGGTGATCTCCAGATGCCGGCACACCTCCTCCAGGTCCTTGCCCAGCCCGAGGAGCTTCTCGCCCTCGGCCAGCTTGCGGATCACCTGCTCCGGCGTGTGCCTACGTCGCTTCATCGTCGTCGTGTCCTCCCTGCCCATCATGGGCATCCGAACACGCACAACAGGTGGATCAGATCAAGGGGATCCAGTCACCACCAAGCCTGACCCTCGCTTATCTAGCTGGCACCTGGGGACAACACGAGGTGAGCCTCGTGTTCGACGCGACCGGATCCGGTCACCTGAACTACCCGGATTTCACGCTCTGTGCGAGCTGCTCCTTCGCGGCGGCACCAAGACGCACCCTCGTCTTCGTGTTGACCTCGGTCACAAACAACATCGCCGCCGGGAGTGTGACCGCCAGCTCAGACCTAAGGAACTACACGCTCGGCGAGCCCGTACAAGTCACGCTGACCGCGGGCTCGCCAGGTCAGATTCTCGACCTTGAGATCAGCGCCCGCGGGCCCAGCCTCTTTTGCAATAGCACCTCCGAAGGCCAATGCGGCGCATGACCAGTGAGAAGCCCCACGCCGCGGTGGCGCTCACCTGGCGAGACATCGACCGCCGCCCCGCCGATCAGCTGCGCGGCAGCAAGCGCCTCTGGCGCATGGCCAGTGCCGTGAACACCCTGGGAGCCGTTGCCTATTGGCTGGTCGCACGACGCCCCACATCCCCGCACTAGTGCTCGGTCTGCGAGATGGCACGGTAGTTGTACCGGTCGCTCGGACGCGGCGACCCGAGCCAGATCCGTCGATCCGGCGCAGCTTCGAGCGTGCTCGGTTCGAGAGTGGGCAGGCGCAGATGAGACAATCGGGTGCGATGAACGGCCCGACGATGGTGACGGTCTACCCAAACTGACTCTGTGGACCCCGGTTTCGGGTCCTGGCGGAGCGGGCTGAGTAGGTATCGACCCCCGGGTCGCGTTGATCCAAGAAGCTGCGCACCTCTCGGAGCGCGATCATGTTCGCGTGGAGGAACGAATGACGAAGTCCGCTCGAGCCGCCCTGTTCCTTGCCCAGGACGAGGCCAAGAGGCTCAACCAGGACTCGATCGAGACTGAGCACCTCTTGCTCGGACTTCTCGGGCAGAGCGAAGGTGTTGCCGCGCAGGTGTTGGCTGCGCTCGGTGTTGGACTCTCGGCGGTTCGCAGCAGGGTCCAGACACAGAGCCAAGTGCGAGCCGAGCCTCCCACGGAGGAACTGCCCCTCTCTCCTCAGGCACAAGGGGTGCTGGGCCTAGCTCTTCGACAGTCGTGGGAGTTTGGGCACGGCCCGGCTATTCATACCGAGGACATTCTTATGGCCATCGGTCGCCTTCAAAACTGTGCCGCTGCTTCGTTACTGGTCAGCCTGGGTGCCGATTACCCGGCGGTTCGTCGAGAGGTCCTCGCCGATCTCGTTCGACCCGCGGCAACTGACGGCGAGCTCGGCTGAGAATCGAGATGCACTTGGCTTCAGCATTCGAAAGCCGTGTCTCTACCTTGAGCATCGATATGGGCGCTCGAAAGCGCGGTTTCTAGGAGTCCCAGATGGACCTCGAAGTCTTCGCTGCATCGAGAATGACGTCCGCCCCGATAGTCACTGTGGTCTCGGGAACGCCCCCATCGAGCCATTGCACGACGAATCCTAACGGGCCAGGGGGAGGCAATGGCGCACTCCAGTAACCTCCATACCATTGAAGGCCGGTACCTCCACTGCCTCCCGAGGGGGCAATGAACGGTTGCGGTGGTTTGTCCAACTCGCTGAGATGATCGAGGTCGGGAGGCCGATTGAGATTCCCGCCGAAGTATCGGGTCTGCCAGCTGGCCTCCAGCTTGGTCCCATCCGCGTGCCGCAACCCAAAGCGAAAGGCCGTTTCGGATATTCCGCCGTGCCGACTACGGGGACCGAGGGCAAGCCCAGGGCCATCCTCCGGCAGCATATGACCGTCGCGGGCAACAACGATCAGTCCCAGGCTAAAGCCAGCGGGGTACGCGACGATCTGACGGACGGCCATAGCCAATGTGTCAGTTCCTGCCAGGACGAACTGAGTAGTAACAACCCCGCCGAGGACGGTATCGTGCTCGTCCCACCAGTCCGGCCTGCGTGGCCGCTTCTCGGCCCATAGGGCTCCATCGGGTTCCTCAGGTGGGTCGAAGAAGCTCACGACGACATCCTGGCACGGTGACACAGATCACTCGATCTCGGGTGGCTTGGCACCTTGGGTCCCAGCCCCAGAACCCGCCAGATTCGGCACAGAGGATGTAGGTGGGGCTGTTCGGTATCCACCAGCTGGTGATGGGTGGGAGTTACGTTCAGCTCGCCTGGGTCTGGTCTGACTCCAGAACCGGCTGACGGTCAGCTGGCTTGTCTTGCGAACGATTCGTCGGCCAGGTCCTAGGTGGTGGCGCTCGACGCCGGGGTCCCGTTGCGCGACGTGCAAGAGGCCGCCTCGCACGCCGACCCCCGCACCACCATGCGCTACGACCGGGCGAGGGTCTCCCTCGATCGCCACGCCACCTACATCGTGTCCACCGACATCGCTGGAGCCGCCCGCTGACTGGCGTTCTGGGCGCCAGCCAGACATCCGCTGGCGCCCAAGGCCAGTATCCGGAGCACTCATCCCGCCGACTCGGGCGCGGGTGGCCGCGGCGACCGCCCCGAATCTGCTCGCATGTTCTGTGCCCAAACCGTGATGATTTCCTCTGTGCCGCCCACCGACCCGACAGTCTGTCCCCACTGCGGCGCTCCACTCGGGTCCGCGTCGCCCGAGGGCCTCACCCCGATCGAGAACTACTGGTTCTTCGGGCGCCGTCATGGTCCGATGAAGCGGTACGTGGAGGCTGGGCTGACGGACCGAGATGTCAGCAGGGCTATGGATGCAGGGATCGACGTGCCGGAGGTCATCATCACCTTCTGCAAGCCGAGGCTCGAACCGTGCCATTCGGGGGCAGAGAACTCTCCGTAGCACGCATAGCCCTGCCGACTACGTGCTCACCATCGTGGCAGCTCCAGCGAAGCGGGGGCGTTCGGGATAGAGCCTTATCTGGCTGCCAACGTGGCTCGTCAACCCACTCTCGGCGGGCGGCGTCCGAAGATAGTTGCCTAGTCGGTACCTGACCCAGCGGCAGCGTCTCGTCAGGAAGCGTCGGAACGTCACCGTAGGCAAGAACCGTGACCTGAGATCCATGGAAGTCATGCCGCTCGACCACGAGCCAGCCTTGCTGGCCTCTAGCTGAGGTCGTTCGACAGCTCGACCAGGTTCTGGTCTGGGTCACGGATGTAGACGCTCATCATCTCGCCTACAGCGCCGGTCTGCTCGACCGGTCCGACCTCGACCGATACCCCGGCGGCTGCGAGCTGTGCCTGCACGCTGTCCAGGTCGTCATCGACGACCAGGCAGAGATCCGCGCTCCCTGGGGTCGGCAACGCGGCCTTCGGCTCGAATTCGTGACCGACCTGATGCAGGTTGATTTTGCTCGACCCGAAAATCAAAGCCTTGCGGCCGTCGCGAAAAGTCGCCTCCCTCATGCCGAGCACGCGAGTGTAAAACGACACCGACGCGTCGATGTCCTTGACCGTTAGGACTAGGTGGTCAAGGTGATTGACTCTCATTACCGACCTCTCTTCGCCGCAACCGTCCTCCTCCAGATGTTGCGTTCCCGCCTCACCAACCCGTAACCCGTGGCGACCGCGCGGTTACGGCGGCGCTGTCGACCACGGAGAGCGCTTGAAGCCTAGCCGGTCCTGCAGTAGGCCGCATGGGGCTTCCATTCAACTCCGCCTCGCGGATCTTCTGTCGAACATGGTGGCTGAGCGAGTTCCGGGTTGAGCCGCCGCAGGATCGGAGGCTGTCTCGGTCCCGGGTGAAAGCCACGACACAGGGAACGCGGAGCGTCCGATCTGGAGCGCTGTCGCGGCTGTCAGGGTCGCTTCCTGAAGCGACGCAGATCGACGGCTGTAGAACTTCGCCAGGCCAACTAAAGTGTGCGCTTCGGTACCTGGATCAGCGTCTCCGCGGGAATCGAAGATAGGTTTTCGTGGGATCCGGGGACGTCCATCGAATGAACCACCAGCTCCAAGGCGGCCTTTTGCAAAGGGGCGGTTCCCTGCTGGGCATTGAGGTCTACAGCAGGATTGAGCTCTGGCCGCATCTCGGGCGGTGTTGACCATCTTCGGGCCGCCGTCGGGCGATATCGGGACGGTTGTGTCGCTCACCTCGATGAGTTCTCGTCTCGGTGTCGATATCGCCTACGAGGGGTGTTCTGCGACGCGTTGGACTATCCAGAAGGCGGCCTCCGAGATCGCCTGGTCGGCTTCAGGGATCATCCCGGCGAACACATGGAAGACGTGGAACGCCTCTGGCCAGATCCTCAACTCCACGTGAACCCCTTTGTCCTCGGCGCGCTGAGCCACCCGAGTCGCATCGTCAAGAAGCACTTCGTAGTCGCCTACGTGCACCAGCAGCGGCGGCAGCCCGACCAGATCCGCGTACAGCGGGCTCACCAGAGGGTTCTTCACGTCGCCGTCAGGCACGTACCAGGCGATCCGACGGTCCTGGTCCTCCAAGTCGATCATCGGGTCGACATCCGCCCGGGTGATAAACGAGTCGCCGGTCTGGGCCAGGTCGGTCCCTGGACTTATTAGGAAACCGCCCGCAGGCAAAGCGTCGCCGGCGTCGCGCAGAGCGACGAGGAGCGCCAAGGTGAGACCCCCGCCTGCCGAGTCGCCAGCGATGACCACCCGGGAGGGACTCTCACCAGCGGCACCGACCAGCCACCTATAGGCGGTCACCGTGTCCTCGACCGCGGCGGGAAAAGGGTGCTCGGGGGCCAGCCGGTAGTCGACGCTCAACCCCCTAACCCCCGCCGCCCCGCACAGCGAAGTGACAAGCCGTCGATGAGTAGTCGGGGAACCGGCGAAGTAGCCGCCACCGTGCAGGTACAGCAGCGTCCCCCGAACCTCCCTCCAGGCTTCGGGCAAGGTCCACTCCGCGGGCACACCCCCGGCGTCCACCGCTTCCACCTGCGCCCCCGCTACCTCGGGCATTGTCGCCATCGCGGCGGCAAAAGACGTTCTGATCTCCTCGGCTGAGGATGTAGGAGCGCCACCGACCTGTCGCCGCTGCTCGAACAACCTTGCTGTGAACTTCCTCATCGAATCGCTCGCCACCGCACACCCCCAGAGGCTTCAGGTCCGACCGAACCTACCGCACCCATCCAGACGATTCCCCGTATCGGGGTCGGGCTCCCGAGCGCTCGGCAGACTTCCCGTCCGCCCCCATCGTGGTAGACGGTATGTGGACTCGGAAAGTCACGGTGTAGTCCCTTTCCGAACGGTCATCATCCGCGACGTGCATCCGGTGCTCGCATCCGGATTGCCAGCGAAGCCGCTGGTACTTTTGCGGGATGCCTTCGGGCACAAGGTCGAGTTCTCCAGCTCAGAAGCAATAGCCGGCGCCGAGCGGCTTAGGAGAGATGGCTGTCAACGACACCCGCGACTTCCCGGGTGGACGCTTCAGCCTGGGGGCGGTCCCGCTTCATTGCACCATCAACATGCAGAAGGTGTGGCCATCGAGCCCGGTGAGGGGAGCGTAGGGGCAGCCGCTTCAGCCTTGTGCGGTGTTGATGGCCAGGGTGCGAGTAATCGAGCTGGCCGGGGATGTCTTGGGTCCCCACCGCGAAGACGTTGTGGCCGCCCGCCCCGCTCACTGATTGGAGGGTGTTTTCGAGCAGGTTCCCCTCCTTGCCGGGGTCGGGGGTGTCGGAGATAGTCCAGGTCGAGCCGTTGAACTGCTCGGCCAGGGTCAGCAGTCCGCCCTTGCTCTCCTGGGTCTGGCCCACCGCCCAAACGTCAGTGGCCGAGAGGACCGCGATGCCGTTGAGTATGCTGCCGCCAGATCCGACCGTGGGCACCTTGGTCATCGTCCATCCGGCGCCGGTCCAGTGCAGGACGTAGGGCACGTCGAGATTCCTGTGGTCGACATTGTGGGCGAAGCCGGAGGCCCACACCTCTCCGGCGCCGTTCGAGCTGACCCCTGTCAGGAGGTTCTGGGACGGGGCGTTGGCGAGGTTCGGGGTGACCACGATCGACCAGGTCGTCCCGTTCCAGTGAGCGGACAGGGTCTTCTGGTTTCCGGTCCAGTCCTCTCCCACCGCCCACACGTCGGTGGAGCTGACCGCGGTGATAGCCAGGGCGAACTGGGACGAGAACAGCGGGGTGGGGGAGGCCGCGGCCGTCCAGGTGGTTCCGTTCCAGTGCTCGAAGAGCAGTGAAATGGTCTGGGTGTTCTCGTTCAGGTCCGAGCCGGCCGCCCACAAGTCGTCGGGACCGGTGCCGGCGACCGATGTCAGCGTGTCAGAGTCGCCGGCCACGCCGGTGGCGGGATTGGGACTGGGCACTATCGACCACGTGGTCCCGTTGAAGTGCTCTATCAGGGTCCGCCCGTCGAGGTTCTCGCCGGTCCCGCCAGCGAAACCTTCGCCGACGGCCCAGGCGTTGTCGGGGCTCAGGTCGTCTACGGCCGAGAAGACCGCCTGCCGGCCTTTGGGCTGGGGTACGGTCACGTCGACCCAGGTGGTGCCGTTCCAGTGCTCCACCAGCGGATGGTCGAGGGCTTTCTGGTCGGAGAAGGTGCCCACGCCCCAGGCCTCGCCGGGACCGGACGCCGACACGCTGGCGAAGCTGGAGTCGGTCAACTGGCTGGCGTGTGGGTCGGGGGTGGTCTGGACGGTCCAGATCGAGGGGGTGGCTGCCCCGGCGGGGCTGGTCAACGTCAGCGCAGCGATAGAAGTGGCGGCGAAGACGGTGGCGAGTAAACGTCGAATGGTGGACACGGGATCCTTTCGGGCGGTAATGACGGGGGTCTAGTTGTCGGGACGTCGGGTGTCGACGATTTGTCATCGGGGTACGACCGGGGCGCGGAACGGTTCAGAGCGATGGCTCGTCCCCGATGGCTGGCCGCGTCAAGTGGCGTGGTTCTTCGGTAATAGAGACTCGAGCAGTGGCTGTAGTAGTGGCGTTGTGCCTGTGTTTGATAGGAGAGCGGGTTACAGCCCTATGGAATGATCCCGACACCACAGTGATTCCGCATGTGTCTGCTTGTCTTCGAAACGGTCTGGCCGCGGAGTTTCATCAGCGCCCGGTGCTCTGCCGAGTTGTCCTTCGCCATGGATCGGATCCATGCGGCCGCGGCCTTTTGCCGATGACGGTGCCTGTACTGGTCGGTGCCTCCACCGTCGCGATCAGCTGGAAACTGTGGGCGGGCATCTTTTGAGGCGTGAGATGTCCCAGGTTTCCTCTTGTGGCGAGTGGCGTGTGACACCGCCGAGGGTTTGCTGTTACGTGGCGGCCCCTCGGCCGGGGGGCTGTGGGAGCGTGCGGCTCTCGCTTTAGATAGCGGCCTGAGTTACATGAGAGACCGGGCCGGGCACCCCACCGCAGGGTGCACCGGCCCGGTGTGGAGGCGGCCGGGGGGCGATCCGCCTCCGGATCGGAGTCGCTGAGGTGGGTTCAGGACTGGGGAATGATGTCGCCGAACAGTCCATCGGCCTCGTGATTGAGGCCGGCCGTGAAGTAGAGGGCGCCGGGCACGACATTGAGTGAACCGGTCGGGAAGCGTAGCCCCCACAGCCCGGGGATCCTGAGAGGACCGTGGCTGGTTTTCAGCTGGCCGAGGAACTGGCCGGAGGAGGGTGCGAAGGCGTTGATGCGGCCGTTCCCGAAGTTGCCGACCAGGATGTCGCCGGCGAAGGCGCCGAAGGTGGTGGGGGCCAGCGTAACGCCCCAGGGTGAGTCCAACCTTCCCCGGCTGGCCAACCGCTGGAGCAGGTCGCCGTTCGGGGCGAACACGTCCACGAAGCCATGGCCGGGGCCGGCGTCGTCGTCGAATTTGGCCGCGTCTTGCTTGGCGAAGGTGACGAAGAGGTCGCCGCCGATGTTGTGGATCCCGAACGGGGCGAAACCGGCCGGGACGGTGGGGTCAGTGAAGGTGTTCACCAGGTTGAAGTTGCTGTCGAAGACCTCCACGGTCCCGAAGCGGAAGTTGGTGGCGTAGAGGAAGTTGCCGGCTGGCGTGGCTACCAGGGCCAGGCCCTTGTAGACCGCGCCTTTATCACCCGCCGGGTCGGTGGCGGTGGAGCGGTCCACGGCGATGACGGCGTGCGTCGGATCGACGGCGGGGTTCCAGCCCACGATGGTGCCGTCCTCGGTGGCGAACAGGAACCGGCTGGGCGCCGAGACTCCGTCTTTTGAGATGACAAATCCGCTCGACGCCGGGTTGAAGGCGGTCCCGTCGGGCGCCCCGACGGCGCCGGCGCCGGCTGACGGCGGAGCCGGTATGGACACGACCAGTTTTTGATTTCCGGGGCCCGGCTGGGGGTTGCCTTGCCCGTCGTAGAGGGTGGCCTGGCCGGTGGCGTTGTCGGAAACCCAGATGGGCAATCCCGGGCCGGTTGACGTCCCCCAGGAGTTGCGCAGGTTGGGGTCGGTATGGGCGGCCAGGCCGGGTATGTCAGACACGAGGTTGTTCTGCTGGTAGGACCGACTGGCGATCGTGTTGTCGGCCACCGCAGACGGGGCTGCTGCGAAGAGCCCGGTCGATACCGATACGGCCGCCACGGCCGCGAGCGCGGCAACGAGGTCTCTTGCGTGCTTTGATCAATGCTTTCTCCTGACATGTGCTGTCCGGGGTATCGCTGGCTGGTCCCCGGGGGGCTGGATCGGTCAGCCACCTTGCACTAATAGCGTTGCGGGTTACACGCAGAACGGGACTTTTCCCGAACGCCATGCGGCCTCGGCGCGGCCCAGGCTGGTAGCGGGCGGTCCGGCCGGTCGGATCCGGTGGTCGATGGCTCGGCCCTGGCGTTACGGTGACCCTGGACGGGGCTCGAGCCGATCAGGACCCGCTTGAAAAACAGCTAGCGCTTTTGGCCCGGCCGGGCTGCGACGTTGAGCTGTCACGTCAGGCACCAAGTTCGACTCTGAGCACGAGCGGGCCCAGTTTCTTCGAGCCCGCCGCCGGAGACGTCGTAGAGGCGTCGCCGGATAGGAGAATGCCGATCCCGCGCACGAAGTTGCACTGCCGCTGTTGCGGCGGCACCTGGGCCGCCTTCAACCGACGGTCCCGCCGGACCGCTAAGCGCTAGTGCATCAACTCCTGCTCGCTTACCTTCGACCTTGACGACGCGACGCTGGCCACTCGAGCCTCATCGTCCCCGATAGCCCGACCGCGTCGGCCGTCATCGTCTACCAGTGCGACAGTTGGTCGCCGAGAGCGCCGAGGCTGCTTGGGCTCGGAGGGGGCCGTCTATGGCGGGCGGGTCGACCAGGACGAACGACCTACCGGCTGTTGGTCATCTGAGAAGGGAAAGGAGGCGAGCAGCTTCAAAGTCGAGGTGGACTTCCGCGACCGCCAGGTTCTCCCGAAGGTGATGCCGAGAGGACGTGCCGGGGATGAGCAGGATATTTGGGGAAGCGGCCATGAGCCACGCCAGGGCGACTTGCGCCGGGGTGATGCCCAATCGCCCGGCCTCCCGGATTACTTGGGGGTTACCCAGAACAGAGTTCGGGCCGGACGCACCGGATCCGAGCGGCGCGAACGGCACGAAGGCGATCTTCCGCCGAGTGCACTCCTGCAGAACGGGTGTCGACAGGCGGTTCTTGAGGTTAAAGGCGTTTTGCACGCAGGCCACCTCCGTGAACCGCAAGGCGTGATGCAGATGCGCGAGTGTGACGTTGCTGAGACCGATGGACTTGACCAAGCCGTCGTCACGGGCGGAGATCATGGCCGCGAGTTGATCTTCGAAGAAGCCGTCCGGTGCGGTGTCTCGCATGACCCGGAGGTTGACGACCGGGAGCACTTCGAGACCGAGCGTTCGTAGGTTGTCTTCGATGCCCTGGCGTAGCCGATGGGGTTGGTCGTCAATGAGGATGCCGCGGTGCCGGTCTCGTCGTGCTCCGACCTTGCTAATCAGGACGAGCTCGTCGGGGTATGGGTGGAGGGCCTCGCGAATGAGCTCGTTCGCGATGTTCGGGCCGTAGAACTGGGCGGTGTCGATGTGGTCTGCGCCACGGTCGACGGCTTCGCGCAGCACGGCGATGGCCCCATCGCGATCCTTGGGTGGCCCGAAGGCGTTCGGCCCTGTGAGGCGCATGGCCCCCAAACCGATAGGCGATACGGAGTATGGGCCAATCGGGCGCCTATTGACACGAAGGTTCGTTTGTTCTGTCACGTCTGACCTGGGATCGCTTAGGACCGGCTTTTCAGGGTTCAGTCGAGGGCGATGGTGAGGTGTCTCCGTCTCGAAGTGGCTGGACCTTCGAGTGGCAAAGAGGCGGTGCATCACCACTGCATTCCATGGTGCTGCCGCTCGTCTATGCTGCCTCGACCCTGATACCGGTGAGAGCGGTCGGCCGCGGCGATCAGACCGAGACCGAATGCAAAAGAGATCTGTTTCGAACGTCGCACGAGTGCCTCCGCTTTGAACTGGTTATCGCGAGATAGCCACGTTGGTTACGCTCCGCCGAGGTCGAACATCGGCCCCGGCGTCGGGATCCCTATCGGCGCACTCTTTAGTCGGATCCATCCCCTGCTGTCCTTCGCGCAGCTGTGCGTGAATGGGTCATCGTCGTAGTTGGTCGACCGACCGCCAACGGCCAACCGCCAACCTCAACCGGGCGTGGGGCGGGACTGCCGGGACCAGCGATGGCTCAGTGACTGCTTGAGGCCATGGCCGCGCAGGCGGCCCCGCTGGTCGGCAGCGGACCTGTCGGTCGGCTTGGCCTTACCTCCGGCCGCCGGCCGGGTCGTAAATGCGGGTCGGCGGGGGCGCGTCGGCCGCCTGGGCCGCTTGGTCGCTATGGCGGGACTCCGCCAGCAAGTCCACGGCTATCCAGGCCGCGAGGGTGACCGCCGAGGCGATCTCCAAGACGATCGACTCGACCGCAAAGGGGGCCGTTAGCGACTCGGTGAACCCGAACAGGCCGACATTGACGCTTATGATCAAGCCGGCCAGGATGCCGATGACTGTCCCGAACCCCAACAGACCGATCAGACGACTGGGCCGTCCCAACAGGCCGACTCCAAAGACCAGGGCACTCACGGCGGCAGCGAGAAACAACGGTCCGATGGTCGGGATGTGATGGTAGCCCTGCTGCCACAAGTGCAGGTGAACCCACCCGACCGCGCCCAACAAGCCGACCGCGACGAGCCGGAGCAATAGCGCCAGGATTTCCACCCTGTCACCGCGTAGGTCGGTTGTTCTGTGGCGTGGTGAAGCTGCCCGCCAGGCACTGGAAACGTTTGGTAGGCGCATTGAAAAGTGACTCTCCTCACTCGGTGGATTGTTCGCGAGGTGGATACGATTACGAGTTACTGGGCAATGTTTCAAACGGCAAGCCCGCGTTCGCTAGCCGCGCCACGGAGCCTGTGCACCGTGGCTGCTGTTACAGGCGGGGCGGCCAGCTCGTAACCTGACGGGCTATATCTTATGGAGAGAGAATCACAGCGAGACGTCCTCTCGAAATGACCGGCGTGCCGGTGTCGGCTGCTGCAGGTTCTCGCCACGAACCGAGAAAGGAAGAAGTCATGCCTCTGCTGGCGGAACGGACCGCGCTCCGCGAGGACGCGGCCAGACTGCTTGACGAGTTGGGGGGGACGGCCAGTGAAGTCGCCACGTCCCTCCATTCGATGGGGGTCGGGGTTCGGTCTTCGAGCGGCGATGACTCCCCGGCGGCCAGGTACCTTCACGCGGTAGTGGGCGCAGACACCCGGGTGAAGCGCATTAGGCTCACGAAACGGCGGCTGGTGCTCAAGACCCACCGAAGGTGGTGCTCGACGGTCTGGTTACGTTTACCCCATCCCGTGCGGGAGTTCACCATCTCGTTCCATACAGGCCAACCGAGCGAGGCGGACAAGATGACCGAGGTGACCGAGATCCGGTTCGACGGCGACCGACCCTAGGGATCGACCGTCGGGCGCTTTCGACTGAGCTAGGCCCGTCGAGCGCTTCCGCTTCGATGACACGAGCTGAGCCTCCGGGCAGGTGAGCATTGCCCTGGGAGCCGCCCCGGCTCGGCGATCCCGCCGCCGTTCGACCGCCATAGGCAATTTGGGGCTGCCAGTGCCACCGTGATCACACCATGGCCGCCCAGATTTCCTCGTCGGGCAACGCGGGTCGACCAGTACCGGACACGAAGGTGTCCGATGCTTTCCAGGACTAGGAGCCATCCTGGGCGACTCGGTGCTCGGCCACCGGGAGGTCGGCGAGCTCGGCGACAATCCGAAACGGGTACGTCGACGCCAGGTTGGTGTCACGAAACTACGCAGCCCGGGTGATTTGTTTTAGCGGAAGGTGGCGGTGGCCACGGTGACACCGGTGGAGGTGACCAGCGTGGCGCGCTGGAGTTGGTTGGCCTGTACGGTGACGGTGTGGGCCCAGTCGCCGGTTCCGTCGTAGACCATGACGACTCCGGCGGGCACGGTGGTGCCGTCCGCGAGCTGAAGTTCACAGGTGTACGTCCCGTTGAGGCCGCTGGCCTGCACGTCCATGAACACCCAGGAAGGGTTCCCGCTGTATGCGTAGGCCCGGCCCAAAGGACGCCCGGCGGCGGTGAGCAGATCACCGGAGCGGACGGTGGTGGCATTTGGTGAATGCTGAGCTATCGGCACCGGCGACTGCGCGCCGATCAGGCTGGTGGCGGTAAATGTGCCCGCCACCAGCGCTACCGCGGCCGCCGCCTTGCCGAGCGCCGCGAACCGTGGTCTCCGGCTCGGATGCGACGGCGCGTCGGGCCATGGGGTCACCCGCTCGGGTTGGCGGCGACGCCGTCCGCGGGCACGCAACGGCAGAATCCGGGTTCCGCCAGCGCCGGTATCGGCCAACCGACGGTGGAGGGCCTCGACGAACTGCGGGTCGGGCCCGGCGAACTCGGATCGGCCGGCCCGGAGCTCGAGGGCCACCCGCAGGACCTCAGTGTCTTCGGGGGCGGCGCGGAAATGCTTGGGCGACCGGTCAGCCAAGATGGCCTCCACAAAGGCCTCGACGCCGCGGTCGGTCATTGGTCCAGCTCCTCCGCCACTCGAGCGGCCATCCGCAGGGCGCGGTGCTGGAGAACCTTGGCGTTGCTGACGCCGACCTCCAGAGCCCGGGCTGACTCCTTGATGGAGCAGCCTTCCAGGAACCGCAGCTCCAGGATGCGCCGATAATGGTCGGGCAGAGCAGCAAGGATCTGGCGGGCCAGCGGGCCGGCGTCGCTGTCGGGGGCCGGGGCGGCCACATAGCTGAGGTCAGCGTCGGGCTCGATATGGGTCACTTCGAGGCCGAGCCGGCGCCGCCAGTGCGACGCCAACACGGTGCGGGCGGTGGTCAGCAGGTAGGCGCGGACTTCGCCTTTGGACGCGGTCAACCGCAGCGGCCCCAGGGCGGCCCGAAACACCTCAGAGGTGAGATCCTCGGCGTCGGGACGGTTTCCCACCTTGGCGTACATGAGCCGGTACAGACGGCCGACGTTGTCGAGATAGGCCGAGTCCCAGTCCGGATAGGCGCTGTCATCGAGGGGCGTCAAGGGGACCACGCGGGCACGCTCTTGTTCACCGCGTGCCTCCGTTGATTGGACATCATGGGGACCCCGCCTCCACCGCGAGGGGTTCATCGGATCCGCCGGGTCACAGCAGGGTTGTCCCGACGCCGGGCCGGACCGAACCGGTCGGGCCGGAGGCCCTATGGCCCGAGGGTCGTCGGCGAGGGTCAGAAGTCGTGGTCATCTCAGATAGCAATAGAGGCGAGGGTTACAGACGCGACCGGCCCACCGCCGGCATGAGTGTCACCCCCAGCATCTCCGAGCGAGTCGCCGTCCGGGCGGAGAGCTCAGCCGGCACAGGTGAGTGGCGCCCCGCACCCGCCCAGCGTCTTGTCACCTCTCGAAACCAGGCGCGACCTGTAACTCCGGGCCCTATGTACCAGGCGTTGCTCGGCGCCACCACGGTTTGGAGGAGCGCCGATGTACAAAAGCGGTGCGAACCGGGGCGCAGCCCCAGGGCGCCAGCCAATGGCGCCGTTTGCCCTCGACGCCGACCGAGCATGTCCATCAGCGTGGGCCACCGCCATGGGGTGCAGCCCGAGCAGACCAGGGAGAACGCCAGGCGGGACGGACTGGCCTTGACACGACCACATCGGCGTCGACGATCAGGTCGCCAGTGAACTTCGTAGATGACCGGCGAGGGCCCGCCCCGCCGGGCCCGGCACGGCGGCACGCTCCCATCCCGTCACGGTCCGCGGCGTCCCCGCTCGCCCAAGGCGACCCCGTCCGAGGGGACTCCGCCGCGTCGCCACACCCGGCCGGCGACACGACCGACGCAGCAGCCGCAACGATGACGTCGCTGAAGTTGCTCCCGGCGTGGCGTCCGGATCGGGCTGCAGCCCACGGCGGCGGCGGCGGCGGTCGCGCTCCTTATCGACGAGCGGACCCTCATCGCCTCGTCGTTGCGAGTTGTCGGTCACCTCAAATGGGCCTGGTTGGTCGTGGCCGTGCTGCTCGAATGGGCGTCGATGGCAAGCTTCGCTCATCTGCAATGCCGGCTGCTGAAGGCTGGAACGGCCAGGGTCGGACTGCGTGCGGTGCTGGCCACCGTGTATGCCGGTAACGCCCTATCGTCCTCGGTACCCTTCGCCGCTTTTGGATGGTCATCGCGGTGGGTTGGCTGACATACCTCTTCGGAGCCCGGGCCCGCTCGGGGGACACTTTGGGGACGGCGAAGCACCGGCTGCTAGGTCCTTCTGAGGGGTTGGGGCAGGCCGACCTCTACCTGCCCGTTGTGGTCGCGGCCTTCACGTCGGGGCAGCGGCTCGAGCTACGCGGACTTATTGAAGTCAGTGGGCGATGGCCAACGCTGCCTCGGCGTCTCTTCGACAAAAAAGTCACCTCTTGAGGTAAGACCGAACGCTCGACTGACGCTTTGGGTTGGACAAGTTGTTCCCTCGAAAAAGCTACGGAGGTTTGCTTCACCATGCGAACACGTATCCATCGGGCCGTGCGCCTGGCGCTCGGCGTCGCCACTTTGGGTGGCGTCGGTGTTCTCGGCACCCTGAGCGCTGGCTCAGCCAGTGCGGCTGATGTCACCGCAACGACGCCCCTGACCAGCTCTCCGCCGTTTGCACATGGCGACAATCCGGTGGTCGGACACGTCTATCTCGACGACAACACGGCAGGAACCAACACCATCAGCGCATTTGACCGCCGCCTCAACGGATCGCTCACGCCGCTTGCGGGGTCTCCCTTCGTGGCCGGCGGCGCCGGCACTGGCTCCGGCCTGGCATCACAGGGCGCGATTCAGATCAGCAGCGACGGCCACTACCTGATCGCCGTGGACGCAGGCAGCAACCAGATCTCGGTCCTGCGGATCAGGCATGACGGGAGCCTGCGACTGGTGCCCCACGGAGTCGTCTCCTCGGGCGGCGCTACGCCGGTGAGCGCAGCGGTCAGCGACAACCTCGTGTACGTCGCCAACGCCGCCTCCGGTGCCAACGCCAACGGGGCCAACCCGAACTACACCGGGTTCACGCTCGACTTCGGCGGGCACCTCCGGCCCCTGCCCAACTCGACCGTCACCTTGCCTCTCGGTTCCCAACCCGCCGACGTCCTCTTCAACCGGCCCGGAACGAGCCTGGTCGGTACCCGCGCCGGCACCTCGGAGCTCGACAGCTTCGTAGTCGGTCGGAACGGGTTGCTGACCGCCGCTCCGGACTCGCCTCTGCCCGCTCAGGGGCTCGGACCATTCGGCAGCGAGTTCCGGCCGACCAACCCCGACCAGCTGTTCGTGTCCAACGCCCACAACGTCGGCGCCGGCACCGGAACGATCTCCGCCTTCAAAGTCGCCCAGAACGGGTCGCTGTCGTCGATCGGGGCTACCCCGTTCGCGGACAACCAGACTGCACCGTGCTGGATTGAGATCACGCACGACGGCCAGTTCCTGTTCACCGTGAACACCGGATCGGGTGAGATCTCCCGGTACTCGATCGCCCACGACGGGACCTTGACGCTGCTCGGCAGCACGCCGGTCGGCAACACGGGTGGGGTCGGTGCGGTGGACGCCCGCCTCAGCCCCGACGGTAAGTTCCTGTTCGTGGACGAGAGCCGTATCGGCGCCGTGGGCGTCTTCGCCGTGAGCGGTGGAAACCTCACCGAAGTGGCCGGTTCGCCGATCGCGCTCCCCGGCGGCGCCACGCCCGCAGGCATCGTAGCCAACTAGTCAGCTCCTCGTTCATCGTAAAGGCCGGGAGCGGATAGCTCCCGGCCTTTACTTGTTCAGATCCATGACCCCGCACTTGTCCCCGGCCGACACGGAGCCACCTTCACCGAGATCGCTTGGCGCAACAAAAGATGGATCGCCCTCGCCAAATGCAAAACCATGGAGCCGGAACTGTTCTTTCCGCACGACGGTACCGGTGTCCGACAGGCGCAGCAGATTTCCGCGATCTGTCCGGTGAAGCGTGCATGCCTCGCCTATGCCCTCGAAAACGGGTTGAATCACGCTGTGTAGGGTGGCACATCCGGGCGGGAGCGTCGGCGTACGCTGCGCTAACGACCAGACCGACCGCGCCCGACGCGGGAGATTTGCTTGGTAATAGGTGCGCTGGCCCGACTCATCAGGCTCGGGGTGTGTCGCGAACCATCAGGCAGTTGACTACTCGGGCTACGAGAGCGACGAAGTTGAAGTCATCTAGAGGCCCGATTTACGGGGGCGAGACCTACTCATCTGCATCTCTGCCGGCAACGATCGCAGATAGCCGCCACGACGCGACATCTTGTGATCGTCCGGCTGGCGTCTCGCCAATGCTATGGCATAGCTTCGACCGGTCTTGCCTCCCCCTCGGTGAAGGGCGGTATGACCTCCCCTGGATTGGGACGCGAGGCGTTGTGGGAGCATGCTGGTGGTCAGCCCTCTAAGATTTCCGGTCATGGCTCCTGCGGATGCCGAAGAGGGTAACCGGACACGAACAATTGATCCCGACTCGGCCGACTGGGTGCGCTCTCTCGAGGGCACCGAAGCGGCGAGGGAAGCGGCTCGGCTCCGGCTGCATACCCTGCTGCTGCGGATCGCACGCAGCGAGGTACGGCGGCGCAGCCACCGTTTGCAGATCTCGGGTCCTGAGCTCGACGATGTCGCACATCAGGCTGCGGCGGACGCCATGGTGGCCATCATCGCCAAGATAAGCCAGTTTCGAGGCGAAAGTCGCTTTACCACCTGGGCGTACAAGTTCGTGATCTTTGAGGTTTCGACCAAGATCGGTCGGCATTTCTGGCGCCATCGGACCGTGGCAATGGACGCCGAGGATTGGAGCCAACTCCCCGACCGGTTCGGATTGGATCCGGCCCACGACCTAGAGTGGCGAGACCTGGTAGAATCACTTCACAGGGCCGTGGACGAGGTGCTTACTGATCGGCAGCGGCAAATTTTTGTCGCCATCGTTCTCAATGCGGTCCCTCTTGACGTGCTGGTCCTCGAGCTAGGTTCCAATCGTAACGCCATCTATAAGACGTTGTTCGATGCAAGACGTAAGTTACGGACCGCTCTGGTCGCTAAAGGCCTGATGGACACCGAGAGCCCGGAGAGGGCATGAACCGCGATTCCGCACTTCAGCGCTTCTTGGCGACCGACCCCAAGGACGTGGGATGCGAGCAGGCCATGGAACTTCTGCACATCTACGCCGAACTGGTGGCTTCCGATGCTGCCGCGCAGGAGCGTTACCCCGGTATCGCCGCGCACCTGAAGGCGTGTGGACCGTGCTCGCAGGACTTCGACGGACTACTGGCTGCAATTGGTGACCCATCGCCCTGATCCCATCTTCAGGAGATCACGTGGGCTGCATCGGACTTGAAGTGAGACACAGACCATCGATTGAGACTCACCGTGAAGGGACCCACGGCGAAGACCTCCCCTGGCAAATGGCTACGTCCTCGACCCGACCACCAAGACTCTGGTTGCCGAGCCCCACTAAGCCGCGACGGTCCAAGTTACCTTCGCGACGTACGGGCCGAGCCGGTTGGCCGGCGCCATGCCCGCACTTCAGGGTCGACACGGGTTGCCGCGGGGTGGGACCAAGTTTCGCCTCGGGAGCTTAGAAGCCCGCAGCTTGGCCAAGGTTGGTCGTGGAGGTTCGGGCCGTGTGGGCATTGGTGGCGCGTTGGGCCCGCCAGGCGGCTTCGAGGCGACCGAGGTTGGTGGCGGGTGGTGCGTGGTGGCGGATCTCGGCGTCGATGGCTTTCCAGTCGGCGGTGGCGCAAAGGTGTCCGAGTATGGAGCTGGCGCCGATGGTGATCCGGTTGAGGTAGAGAAGGTCTTTGGGCATCTGCAGCCGTCGGGTGATGTCGTATGACGGTCCTGAGGGCTGGTAGGTGGCGGCCACCATCTGCGCCACCGACTCGGGTGTGTAGGTGAATGGTTGGACGTCCCAGCGGTCCCGTAGGGCGGCGCGGTAGAACTCGAGCAGCCGGTCGGGGTCGAGCCCTTCGGCGTTGTCCTCGGCGAGCAGCCCGATGTTGATGAAGGCCCGCAACACGGTCGGCGCGTCGCAGGCGAGGGCGGCGTCTACCAGGGCGGACATGACCGAGACGCGCTGGGCGGGGAACCTGTTGACGCAGCCGAAGTCGAGGAAGGTGACGGTGCCGTCTGGGTGGAAAAGGTAGTTTCCTGGGTGGGGGTCGGCGTTGAACAGTCCGTGTCGATGCAAGCTCGTGAACACGAAACGGAAGATGGTCTCGCCCCAGCGCGAGCGAAGGCTTTCTGTGGCCGCGGTCGCTTGCGACCACGGCTGGGCGCGGACGAAGTCGGTGGCCAGGACCCGACCGGTGGAGAACTCGGAGTGCACGGCGGGGATGTGGATGAACGGGTGCCCGTCGTAGAGGGCGTGGAATTCCTGCTGGTTGGCCGCCTCGATGCGGTAGTCGAGTTCGTCGCCGACCCGGTCGCGTATTTCTTCCACAATCAGTTTCGGGTTGAGGCTGGGGCCCTGGGGGCCAAGCAGAGCCAGTCCGGCTTTGATGACCGAGGCCAGCAGGTCGCTGTTGGCCAGATCGGCTCGTACCGCGTCGGCCACGCCGGGATACTGCACTTTGACAGCCAGTTCGGTGCCGTCGGCCAACCGGGCCAGGTGGACCTGGCCGATAGAGGCGGCCGCGACCGGTCGGGGCGAGAAGAAGGCGAAGATCTTTTCCGGGGGCGCCCCGAGCTCGGCGTGGATGACCGCGGCGATCTCGTCGGGAGCGAGTGGGGGCACGTCAGCTTGGAGGCGGGCCAGGGTCGACTGGAACAGCTGGCGGGAGGGGGCGGGGATCACGCCGTCGACGTCGACAAACGAGAGGATCTGGCCCACTTTCATGACCGCCCCTTTCATATCGCCCAACACTTCGGCGTAGCGGCCGGCGAGCCGCTCCTGGCGGGCCCGCTCCGCAGCCTCGGCTGCTTCGCCGCGAGCCGCGACGGTGTATCCGGGTCTGGGCTCTGGTGGCCACGGTGTGCCCGGCCAGCCCGGCCAGGCGAACCGTGCGCCCGGCCGCGTCCCGTGGGCAACTTGGTGTCCGCCATGGCCGCTACGCCGCCGTGTCGCCCGCGGGCGCGGTCACGTTCGCCGGTTGGTCCTCGGGTGTCAGTTGAAACTGAAGTTCCTGGCCTCGATGTTCAAACTGGCTGGGCGCGGTCGGTGGTCTCGGCAAAACATCCTCCCTCGGTCAGGTCTGCTCAGGGATAGCCCGAAGGGTTACAGCGCCCGTCGGCTTCGCCCCGGGTCGGACTGTGCCGTTCGGCTGCGACGACGGATCGAGATGTAACCCCACCGGATATAAGGGTTCACATGGACATCACTGCTTTGTGCGCCGACAGCTCGGTCGTGATCGTGGCCGGCAAAGGCGGGGTTGGCAAGACCACCGTGAGTGCGGCGGTGGCCAGGTTGGCGGCTCGTCACGGCCTGTCGGTGCTGCTGGTCGAACTCGAGGGAAAGAGCGGCCTGAACGCGGCGCTCGGTCATCGGTTGTGGACCCGCGACCAGGTCGAGCCCGCCGGGGCCGGGTCCGGCGCCAGCCGTAATCGGCCGGCCCTGATCCGGGCTCGGACCCTCAGTGCCGACGACGCCCTGGTCGAGTACCTGATCGATCACGGGTGGCGCTGGGCGGCGAGGCGCCTGGCGAGCTCGGGGACCCTCGATGTGGTGGCCACAGCCATCCCTGGTGTCCGCGACATTCTGGTGCTGGGCCAGATCGCCGATCTGGAGCGGTCCGGTACCGCCGACCTGATCGTGGTCGACGGCCCTGGTGCCGGCCACGCCACCACTTTTCTCACCAGCGCCCAAGGAATGTTGGACGCCAGCCGAGCCGGACCCGTCCGCGCCCTGGCCGCCGAGGTGGTGGAGTTGCTGTCCGACCCGGCCCGATGCCAGGTGGCACTGGTGACCTTGGCGGAGGAGACCCCGGTCAACGAGACGGTAGAGACCGCGTTCAGCCTCGAAGACCGGGTCGGCACCCACCTCGGCCCGGTCATCGTGAACGGCCTCTGCCCCCGACTCGACCATCTCGACGCCGACCCCGACGACGCCGCGGCTGCCGCCGGGGTCACCCTTGGCCCTGGCCAGGCCGACGCCATGCGAGCCGCCGCCGCCTTCCGCCGCCGCCGGGAGGAGCTGCAGGCCGAACAGACCGCCCGCCTCGCCCGGGCCTTACCCCTGCCCCAGCTGTGGTTACCCGACTTGCTCACAGGAGAGATCGGCCCCGCCGAGATCGATCTGCTCGCCGACGCCCTGGAGACTGGACTGCTCCGCCTTCGAGAACAGTGCGGGCGGGCCAGTCGTGCCGGCCCGACCGAACCGATGGCACGAACCCGAGTCCGCCGACGGGCCTTCGCCGGCACAGGGTCAACGTCGTGAGCGACCTGCTCACCCTCATCCAGCAGCGCCGGATCATCGTCCCGGTGAAAGGTCAGGCCCCACCCCGAACCGCGCCAACACCCAGGCCTTCACCGCCCTCAAGAACAACTGGGCGCAGCTGCGCGCCGTGGCCCAAGGGGAGGAGAAGCTCGTAGCCGTCCTGGGCGCCCGGGTCGCACCCGCGCCCGTGGCCCGGGTGCCGCTGCTGGCCGGCGACGTCCACGACCTCGACGGGGTGGCAACGGTGGCCGACCACCTGTTCGGAATCGGCGACGGCCACCGTTCGGCCAAAGCCACCCCACTGCCCTGACCGGGCCGCCGTCCACCGCCCAAGGTAGCGGTTACCCGCTTGGAGGCCCCGGGTCGCTCCCGCGCTGGGCGCTGTCTGCCGCTCCACTAAGAACCATCCTCGCCGGCAGGCCACTACGGGATGACCGGTCCGGTGCGGAGAGCCGGCCGTTCCTTGCTCGTCGTAGTCGGCAGCCGCCACGGGCGTCACATCCGCCGTCGCGACCGGTCATGCACGTCGCATGCCGTTCGTTTCGCCGGGCCCGCCGCCACTGGGCGGTCACCGCGGCCAGGCATGCGGTCGGGCGAGGAGGCTTCTACCCGGTTGGCGGTTGGCGGGGCCGTCTGGTCGCCGGAACCGATCACGACGCCATTTTGCGGATGGGTCGAGGTTGGACCGAGGTGCGGTAGGGGCGGTGTCCGTGGGGCCAGCGGGGCTCATGGGTGCGTCCCTGACGGTGTCGAATCCGGTCCGCAGGATTTCGTAGACGGTGAAGGCTCGGCCCGCGACGACGGTGAGGACCAGATTGACGCCGTCGGGCGCGCCGCGTTGGCGATCGACTGCTGGTCATCGCCGACCTTGAACACGGCCACTCCCTGGACCGACAACGCGGTGCCCCGCTTGGTCGCGCCCTCCTCGCTGATCTGCGCCCCACCGCAGGTCCAGGGACAGCTTCGCGGCGATCTGTTTGAACGGGTTCACCACACTGCCGTGACCGGTCACGATCCGCAATTGGGGACCGTGGGTATCCTTGTGCTTGGGCCCGAGATGATTCATGGCCTGGTTCGCCGGGAAGTACGGACCAAAGGAACAGGTTTGCTTCGCTTCATGGATTCAGTAAAGGGGACGACCACGACCCGGCGAGCCGGAGGGATTCGGTGACCAGCACCCCGCCCCTTTCTCGAGAACAGGGGACCGGCACCCGGGCAATCTTGCCGACAGAAGTTGCCGTGCCCAGGCTCGACCAAGTGACCGCTACCGTACGGGACTGGTGGGAGACTACTTGGGCGGGCGCCGGCCAAAGGCCGTGCGCAGTCCCGGGGGCGGCGAGGCTTCTCCGCCCAAGTAGTTTCCGCCCAGTCCCGCTGGTAAGCGATCCCGGCTCGAGGGTCGGGTCGGCAGTCAGTAGCTATAGCCGCTGCCGTTGCCGTTGGACTGCGTGACCGGCGAGGATGGCGCCGCGTTGGCGGACCCGGCGCCTAGACCCGGGGTGGCAACCGAGAAGCCTTGTACGCCTTGGCCGGTGACGTGGCCCGGGGTGTCGTCGACAAAGGTGTAGAGGAAATGCCCGTTATACAACACCTGTTGTCCGTTGCTGTCTGCCAGCACGGTCAGTTTGCCGGTCGCTCCTGCTTCGCTGGGCGAGCCGGAATCCAGCGGGGGCCACAGGGCGGCCAGACCGCCGCTGACATGGGACTGGGTGGAAGTGTCGAGACCGTAGGTATACAACGGCAGCCCCCTGGCGTCGACCAGGACCTGCTCGGACATGCCGCCAACCGTGGCACTCGTGACGTCGACCGTGGCCGTTCCGGCCGGGGCGGACACCGTCTTGGACACGGTCGAGGACGCCGCCGTAGACGACGAGCTCCCGGCCTCGGCTAAACCGACGCCGCCTCCGGCTACTACCACGCCGAGACCCAGCGCCAACAGGAGCTGCTTAGAACGTCGCATGACTACCTCCGATGAGAAACTGGCTGGCATCAAATAGACTGCGGGGTTACACCGGCCCGGTCATCACCCCCGCCTCGCCCTCCCTCGCCCCCCCTCGCCGCGAGGAGGTCCAGGTCGGGGGCCTGTCGTGGCAACGAATCTGCGTTCATTGGCCCGCCTTGTGGCGGCTCGTCCAGGCCAATCTGCCCACCCGAATGGCTCCATCGCGAGCAGATCGTCGTGGTCTGTCACAGCGGGACGGATTCGGCTTCCACCTTGTCCCTGATGAGCGGATGAACTTCTGTGCCAACCTCGACACGGTGGCCTAGAAGCTGCTCGACCTCGCGGGCGTAGGCGAACAGGTCGATTCGACAATCCATTAACACTTGGCGACAAGAGGCGGCCTTGGTCACATCTCCAACACAACAGGGAGGAATGCTGAACGACAAGAAGGGCACCGGGGGAGGATCCGGTGCCCTTCTCGCTTCCCACCCCAAGGCAAAGAAGATTCATTGGGGCCACGACATCGAGAGTTAGGCCCTTACCCGTCGTACCCTGGCTGCCCGCAACCTCCCGTGGCTTTGTGCAGGCGCCAGCTTCGTGCCGACGGCGCTCTTGGAGTCTCAGGCATTGGCTGTCACCGGGATCCTGAGTAGCCCAGGCCCTGCTCAAACGAGTTGTTGTTGGCCTGCTGTTGGGCTTGCTGCTGCTCCTGCTCCGACTGGTTCTGGGCTTGGGCCTGATCGATCTGGTTTTGGATGTCCTGCTGCGTCGCAGGGTTCTCAAGACACGTCGGGTTCGGGGTGTCGGGTACGAATCCCACTGGGCAGTACGGCAGCGCGGTTTCGGAGGAACTGGAGCCGCTACCGCCACTACTACTGCCACTGCGGGAGTGACCTGCGCTTGCTATGCCAATTAGCACTACAAGGGCAGTTATTCCTACCAGGATCCTCCGCGTCCAGGACTTGTTGGTCCAGCTCCAGAACGACCGCAGGGGGTTCGTCTTGGCAGGTGGCTGAGGCGCAGCCCCCTGGCTACCCCCAAGCGGCGGATACCACTTGCCGTCGTTGCCCTGCCACCAACCCGGTACAGCATGTGCCGTGTCGTTTTCCACTGGTTCCTCCCGAATATTTTGCGGGCCACTTGCCCGTCGCTATGTCCAACACCGGGAGGAGGGGAAAAACGTGTACCTCTGGCGACAATCCTTTGACACTTGGCGACAACCGACAACATTGCAGTCGCGATCCCTCGACCGCCGCCAGGCTCCCTTTGGTCCGGATGCGGGAAGGCTCTAGAGTCAGGGCGGGGATCGGAGTCTTGGTCGTCGCCTTCCTTATGTTCTGGGCCGGGTCACCCTGATCATTGATGGCTACCTACGCCGCACCCGTCGTCCAAATCTGGAGAACGGCTCCGCCCGTTCCTGCCACCTGGGCTGCGGTGAACCCGCCGACCGACTGGGCGACCAGGACCACGCCGAGCCGGTCGTCGATCGCCGACAACGATACCTCGGTGTAGTCGTCCAGCCCTGCCTTCTCGTCGTCCCCAGGGAGGTCGACGGCGGTCGCGTCATGTCTGGCGGTTCGCAGGCGCTCGACGACGTGGCTCCAGTACCAGGCCGCGCCGCCGGCGCCTGGGATCAGCACGAACCTGGTCATCGGCATCGTCAGCGTCGCACCGGGTAGCAGAGGTGGAGCGCCCGGGCACCTGGGACAACGACCGGGTCTTCAAGTAGGAGATGTCTGCCGACGAGCTCCACGAAGTGGCGGATGCCCGTACCGAACAGTACCGGCACCAAGCTGACGCAGACCTCGTCCACGAGGCTTAGGTTGAGGGCCTGCTGGATGATGTCAGCGCTGGCAATCGTGACGAACCGTTCACCGGCGATCCTCCTCGCAGTGGTGAGCGCCTCCTCGACGCTTGCGTTGAACGTCGTCCGCGGGAAGCGTTTTGCGGCGTCGTCCGGCGGCGGGCGGTGGGTCACCACGACTACTGGGGCGCCCGCGGGATGGTTGTCGCCCCAGCCATCGGTCTGGTCGAACAGCCGGCGGCCGGCGACGACTGCGCCGCAACCGGACGTCAGCTCGGCCAGCATCGGAGCGCTCGCGGCGTCGACCGAGAAGCTCATGCCCTCCTGGGCACTCGGTACCACAACGTCGCCGCCCCAGTACCAGTCGAACAACTCCGCCGGATTGTCGTCGGGCTGGGCGACAAACCCCTCCAGCGACATGCACATGTGAGTCCGCACCTTCGCCATGCCTATTTGACGACCGGAGTGCCTCCCGCTCATCGGTCGAACGATGCGAGCTCTCGTGTGTCGCCGAGCCGGGTGGCGGCCGGGGCCGCACTCGAAGACGTCGGCATCTCGTCGCGTCGCATTGACGGGCCAGGCGCTCTCACGGCGGGGACTGTGCGGCCAGGATCCGATGCTGAGGGCAAGAGCCGTCATGGTGCCCCGAAAAGTCACCGGTCAAAGGAGGCGACGCCGTGTCATCGTCCGCCGGCTCGGCAGTGCGTTCTGCGCGGTTGCGGGACGGTGCCGCCAGCCGCGTCCTTTGAGCTCTCCCGATGACCCAAATCTGAGCGTCCCATTGTCGCAATCGACTGGGCGCCCCGGTCGCCGGGTAGGTGAAGGCTATCAGTCCTCGTGAAGGCTCTTCTAGGGATTACGCCGATGAAGAGATCGAGCTGTTCCGGTCTTACCAGCCTTCGGTTCCTTCCCAGCTCCACGAGGGCAGGGGGAGGTCGCTCGGGACGTCGTCAGGCGAGGCCCACCGGTGATTGAGCATGGCTGTCGCCCAGGTGAACCAGGTGATGAGCTGGAACCGTAGACGCGGTTCGGTCGAGATGCCGACGTCATCGAGCGAGGCCACGAACGCGGCGACTGCCCGACCGTCCATCTGCTCATGGGGTCCATTGCCGCTATGGACACGCACGACGTGGGAGTAGTCACCGAGTGAGCCTGTGTATGTCGCAGGTCCGCCAAGTTGTTCGGACCAGTAGGCGGCGAGTCTCCGGGTATGTTCGGGATGGATCCCGCCCTCGAAGGGGTGAGCCAGGACCGGGTCGGCGAGGCAGCGTCGGTGCCACGCCTCAGCGAGCGCCAGGAGAGAGTCGGCGCCACCCATTGCCTCGTAGATCGTCGGCTCCACAATCGACAATCGTAGGCCAGGAGTGGGCCCGGCTTCGCGCTCGGGAGCTGCGGACCAGGAGCGGGCCAGCGCGGTGCGGGGCGACGCGAAGCAGGGCTGTCGTTCTTACCGGCAACGAGCGCACGGTCGTGCCCAGGAGGGCGAGCGGCACCTACCACGGCGGCTTCCCCGGCGCCTCCTCCGACGCGGTCGGCGGGGTGATCACGTTCACCGCCACCGACACCCTTCGCATCGGCGACGGCCAAGTGGTCGAGTACCGGCCAACGCCGAGGGCCTGTTCTTCGTCCAGCAACTGGGCGTTCGGGAAGCGCCCGGCCGAACGTGACCCGCCCGCCCGACGGGCCGACGATTTTCGCCCGGCGGGGCCCCCGGCAGGAAGCCCCGGCTGGGAGGATGCGCCGGCCGGGCCAGATGTGATCCGCGGCCGCGACTGCCCTGCAGGTGGTACCTGCTCGACGCATTTTGACGGTACCGACTCGCACCATTATGGCGCGGCGCGTCGACGCGGAGCCTGTTTGCGGATCAGGCGGCGGCTGGCTCCAGGTCGATCTCCTCGGCGGGCGTTTCCTGCCGACCGGCGGTGCCGATGGGGGCGAGCAAGGGCAGGAGGGTGGCCACGGCGGCGATGCCAACGCCGACCCTGAAGGCCAGGATGGCGCCGTTGGTCTGGGCGAGAGCTACTGAGGTGTGGTGCGCAACGGCGGCGGTGGCGTGGCGCAGGGCGATGGTGGCGAGCACGGCCAGGCCGATGGCGCCACCGACCTGTTGAGCCGTCGACTGGATGCCGGCGGCCAGGCTGGCGTCCTGCTCCGAGACCCCCCACACGGAGGCGATGCCGAAGGTGGCGAAGTTGATGCCGGATCCGAGCGCCATGACCAGCATCCCGGGCAGGACCTGGGTCACGTAGGAGCCGCGCACGGTGATGCCGGTCACGAGCAGCATGCCGACGGCGAACAAGGCGCCACCCAGTACCATCATCCACTTGACGCCGACCTTTGGGACCAGCGCGCTGGCCAGGCCGATCCCCAGGCTGATCACCACACCGAAGGGCAGGTAGGCCAGGCCGGTCTTGATGGCCGACCAGTGCAGCACCTGCTGCCAGTAGAGGGTCAGCAGGAAGAACAGGGTGAAGAACACGCTGGCGAACAGCATGTTGGCCACGTTCGACGTCACCCGGGTGGTGTTGCGGAAGAAGCCGGCCGGTACCAGGGGCTCGGCCGCGGTGCGCTCCCGCACCACGAACGCCACCGCCGCCAGGCCGCCGATCAGTAGCGGCACCCAGACCTGCGGGTTGCCCCAGGCGTGGTTGCCGGCGGAGATGAACCCGAACACGACGCCGCTCAAGCCGGCCGTGCCCAGCACGGCTCCGGTCACGTCGGCCTGGCGACGCCCCTCAGGCCGAGCGGCCCGGCTCTCCACCACCAGGCGGCTCACAGCGATGACCGAGAAGACGGCGACCGGGACGTTGACGTAGAAGATCCAGCGCCAGGTGGCCACCGAGATGAACAGCCCGGACAGCACCGGTCCGAGCGTCCCCCCGAGGCCGGCCACGCCACCCATGATGCCGATGGCCTTAGCCCGCTCCTTGGCCTCGGTGAACAGCAGGGCCACCAAGCCGAAGGCTGCCGGCGAGGAGAGCGCCTCACCCGTGCCCTGCAGGAGCCGGCTGGCCACCATCATCCCCGAGCTGGTCGCCGCCCCGCTCAGGACCGACGCCACCGCAAAGAGGGTCACGCCGATCAGAAACATGCGTTTGCGGCCGAGCAGGTCGGCCAGGCGCCCGCCGAGCAGTAGCAGCCCGCCGGCGGTCAGGACATAGCCATCCACCACCCACGCCAGGCCGGCCCGACTGAAGTGGAGAGACGACTGGATGTGGGGGAGGGCATTGTTCACCACGGTGATGTCGAGCACCAAGATGAACTGGATCAGGGCGATGACGGCCAATGCCGTCCACCGTCGACGGTCGGGTAGGGGGGTCACCGTTTCAGTCGTCATACCAGAACCCTAAAATCCAAAACCGGACAACTTCTGGCCGGTTTAGTGAGCTTGTCCCTGTGACATCGGTAACACCTCGGGTCCGCGCGCTTCAACTGCTCGGCCTGTTGGCGGCCGGCCTTCCGGGAGGGTGCCGAGCCGGCCGAGCGGCTGGAAGTTACCGCTCCGGCGCGACATAGATCGTCTCCGGGCAACTGGAGTATCTCGTGAGGCATAACCCGGGGCGGCACCGCGGCTAGCGGCTGGCGCACAGCGGTCGGTTGACGCCCCTGCTGCACTATGGCGGCGTCGACGCTCCGACGAACCTCATACTGAAGCTGCTGGTTGCGCGACGCCCGTCGGCGCCCCTGAGATCCCGGCCAGAAGGTGTCCCACTATCTCCGACCGATCGCGTCCGGATCGCCGGGTCTGAAACGGTGATGAGGACAAGGCCGACCCCGGACGTCACATACTGGACGCGGGGGAGCAGCAGGGGAGTGGTTGACATCTTGCCGACCGACTGCTGACGGACTGCCCGTAGGCCGGATCCGCGAGGCAGCGGAGCCGGACGGCGCGACCCTAAACAGGGGCTGGAAATGCCGGCCAACGAGACATAGCTGCAGGTCAAGCCGCCGGAAGCCACAGATCGGGACCGACGACGAGGTACACTTGGGCGCGCTCGACACCAACCTGTCCACCACCTATCGCAGTCTGGACCGACTCGAAGGTCTCGGCGTGGATGGCCGTGTGCACCTTGGGCAGTGGCGTGCCTTCTATCAGCTGGCTGGGTGCAGCGATGGCGACCTGGTGCGCAAGCAGTGTCGGGCCAGCGTCGAGGTGCCTGAGGACGTCTTCCGGGCCTGTCCCGCACCGCTTAACCACGGCTCGGCTTGGACACTCCCTCCTACCACTTCGCGGTGCTCGAACCATGCCGGAAATGCGGGTGGACGGGGGAGGTCGTGACTTCGCCGGTGCTGGTGTTGGGGGCCGGGGTGGCGGGCATGACCGCGGCTCAGGAGCTAGCCGAAAGAGGTTTCTTGGTCACGGTGATCGAAGACCGGGCTGTCCCGGGTGGAAAGGCCCGATCTATCCCGGTTCCTCACACCGGTCAGGACCGGCGTGAGGACTTACCTGCCGAGCACGGGTTTCGCTTCTTTCCCGGGTTTTACCGCCACTTGCCCGACACCATGCGCCGGATCCCGTTCCGGTTCTATGCCAAGGGGGTTCTGGGCCATCTGCGGGACGCCACCCAGGCAGAGATTGCAAGAGCGGGAGGGCGGATGCCGCTGCTGCTTCCCGCCCGGTTTCCGCACTCCGTCTCAGATATCACCGAGATCGTAAAGGACACCACTCGAGGCAACCTTGGGTTGCGCCCCGACGATCTCGCCTACTTCAGCGAGCGCCTCCTGGTCCTCCTGACCAGTTGCGAGGCGCGGCGTTTCGGCGAGTGGGAGCAGCAGAGTTGGTGGGAATTCTCCGGAGCTGCCAGTCGCTCCCCCCGCTATCAACAGTTCCTTGCCGACGGGCTCACCCGCACGCTGGTCGCAGCCCGGGCCCGGGAGATGAGCGCCCGAACGGGCGGTTACATCCTGCTCCAGTTGCTGTTCGACATCGGAGAGCCGGGCCGCGTCGCCGACCGCCTGCTCGACGGACCAACCAGCGACGTCTGGATCGACCCGTGGCTCGACTATCTACGCACCTTGGGGGTGGACTTCCGTTTCGGGACACGCCTCGAAGCCATCCGGTGCTCTGGAAAACGAATCACCTCCGTGGGTGTCCGAGGTCCCGACGGCGATCAGGTCGACCTCCAAGCCGAATGGTATGTGGCGGCGGTGCCGGTCGAGCACATGGCCCGCCTCGCAACCCCAGCCGTCCGCGACGCCGATCCGAGAACCTGTTCTTGGCATCCGATTACGTGCGGACCTTTACAGACTTGGCCACGATGGAGGGGGCCAACGAAGCGGCCCGCCGCGCCGTCAACGGCATTCTCGATTGCACCGGCAGCGCCACCCCGCGATGTCAGATCTGGCCTTTGCACGAGCCGTACCTCTTCGTCCCCGCCCGGGCAGTCGACAGGTGGCGCTACGAGCGGGGCCAACACCACCAACTGCGATAATCAGGAGGACACCATGGACGCCGTCGAGCAGCTTCTCGCCAGAGAAGAGATCAAGGAACTCAAGGCGCGATACGGCCGTTTCATCGATCAGAAACGATGGGACGATTGGCAGGCCCTGTTCACCGATGACGCCGAGCTAATAACCGCGGGCGGCAACGAGGTAGGGCCTCCTGCGATACGAGCGATGGTGGAACGGGAAATGCACCAGATACCGAGCTCTCACCAGTCATTCTGTCCTGAGATAACGTTCGTCGACGACTGCACCGCCACGGCGATATGGGCCTGTATGTTCGTACAGGCCAAGGGGCGCACGACCGGAGTTGGTCACTACTACGACAAATATCGCAAAACAGATAACCGATGGCTTATCGCCAGGTGTGAGTTGGTCACGGCGTTCGTAGAGGGAAACGCTATCTCTGGAGCGCTAGAGGACCGGCCATGAGGCCGAACGGCACAGGTCCGGCAGCCGGATACGCCAGCTAGTGGAGGGTTCTGGTGGTTGCCTGATACGGCGCCGAGCCCGACTAAGATGGTGAAGCCACCCAGTTTGCATCGGGGCGCCGGACCGCTACCGGCGACTGTCAGCTGATCGCCAACGTTGTATGGTAGTAACACTTGTGGCGCCGATAGCAGGAAACGGGAGCCCTTCCTGCCCGTCATAACCCGGCTCATGATCGGAGGGAGCTTGTGTCCGAATCCGCGACCCAGGAGCGTCCACTACCCGTCGTCTTCGACCCGCACTCGGTCGAGTTCTTCGAGGACCCGTTCCCGACGTACGCGCGCGGCTGCGCGACGAGGCCCCGGTGTACTTCAACGAGCGGTACGGCTTTTGGGCGCTCTCACGCTACCAGGACGTTCTCGACGCCAGTTTGAACTGGGAGGTCTTCTCAAGCTCGCATGGCTCATTGTTGAGCCAGCTGACGGACCCTGACTATCAGGCAGGGGGGATGATCATCAACATCGACCCCCCGCACCACAAGCGGCTGCGGTCCCTGGTGAGCAGGGCGTTCTCCCCTCGGGGAATAGCGAGGATGGAGAGCGTGGTCCGCGAGGTGGTCACGGATTTACTGACGACCCTGGAGGAGCGGTCGCGGTTCGACCTGGTGGAGGACTTCTCTGCCATCTTCCCGAACGAGATCATCAGCACCGTCCTGGGAATACCCGCGGCCGACCGTCCCCTGGTCCGCCAGTGGACCGATGACATCCTCGGGCGGGAGGAAGGTACGAGCGACCTGAGCGACCGGACGGTCCGGGCGTTCAGTCAGCAGATCGAGTACTTCCGATCCCTCATCGTCGAGAAACGCCGCCATCCCGGCGACGACATGATCAGCACGCTCGTCCAGGCCGAGGTCCTGGACGATCAGGGCGCGACGACCCGTCTCAGCGACGAGGAGATCGCGGACTTCGCCTACGTGCTGGGCGCGGCCGGCACCGAGACGGTCACGAAGCTCGTGGCCAACGCCGCGGTGCTGCTGGATCGCCACCGTGACCAGCGACAGCTGCTTGTCCAGGATATGACTCGCGTCCCCGCTGCCGTCGAGGAGATCCTTCGGTACTGGGCCCCTTCGCACCTCCAGGGCCGGTACACCATGGCCGACTTCACGATGCACGGGGTAACGATTCCGGGGTCAAGCCCAGTGTTCCTGATCACCGGGTCGGCCAACCGCGACCCCCGCGCCTACCCCGATCCCGATCGATTCGACATTGCCCGCACGGACCTGCCCGCTCCCCTCGGGCTGGGCTTCGGTGTCCATTACTGCATCGGCGCGGCCTTGGCCCGCACGGAGAGCCGGATTGCCCTTACCGAACTCGTCACCAGGTTTCCCGACTATTCAGTCGACGAGTCGGGACTCGAGCGAGTTCACATGGCGAACGTCGCCGGCTTCAGTCAGGTGCCGTTCCTCACGCACGGCTGACCACCGCTGGGGAACCGCGACGGAGAGCAGGCCGGGACGGAACTTCTTCTCGCCAGCGATGCCATAATCGACGACGCAGTCAGGTACGAGGAGAGTCAAGCCGACCGGCGTGATCGATACTCGAAGTCGGGATACGCCCCGGGCGGCGCTGTCTGGCCAGCAGCCGTTCCTGGCGCAGGTGTTCTCGTCAAAAGGGTGTGGTGGTCCGCACCGCTCCAACTCGGCGGGAGGTCGTGGTCAAGGGTCAGCAGCGCGTGGTATCCCAGGAACCAGGGGGGCCGAGCCGTGCAGTGGCCAGAGTCTCACGGGCGGTTACCCTGCCGCGTTGCGTCCCGGTGGGGACAAAGGCGCGGGCCAGGACCGAATCAGACACGTGCGCGGCGCGTGGGACGTGGCCGCGGCGCTGTCAGGCCGGAGAACGGCCCGGGAACACGGAGGACAAGACAAGATGACAAGACAGGCAGTTCGGCCTAGCGTTTCGTGGTGATGCGAGGTGATCGAGTGGAAGTCCTGGTAGACGTCGGTGGAGCCGTGGAGCGCTTCGAGATCACGGCGACCCGGGCCGGTCGTAGGGTGGACATTTCCAATGTTCGGGGGACGGTTGAAGTCTCGGAGGTGACCCGATCCGGTCGACCGGTACGCTCGGCTCGGTTCATGGCCAGCAGAGTGGTCGCCATCGTAGAACACCCGGCCGACGAATCCTCTGGCTAAGGGCCGTACCGGGGCTTCCTATCCTTCCTGGGGGATCGCCAGCGGCGTGAGGAATATGTCGTGGATCAGGTTCACCAGCACGGGGTCCTGGGGGACGGTCGCGCCTTGGAGGTACCAGGCGTCGAAGATGTAGACCGTGGTGTCTTCTCCTATGACGAGGAACGTCTCGTTGCCGGGTATAGCCGACGGCCAGCCGGCTGGTCGGACCCCACTTTGCAGCAGATCGTCCAGCCCACCTGTGTTGGGGGCGTTCTCGAGCTCGTCTAGCTGGGTGGCATATTCATACAGGTTGCCGGGAGGACCGGCCGGGGCCGCCACCTCGATTATCGACAACGCCACAGTTCGCCCTTGATACGGGATGGTTTGCAGACGACGAGAGGCTCCCATGGGACACGGATGCTGCTGGAAATACTCGATCACCGCCGTTCCGGAGGAGTTCGCGGCGCAGTTGGCGACTTGGTCCTCCGCCACAACGGTAGCCGTGTAGGTCCGTCCGGAGTATCCCTGAGCGGTGATGGTCCGGCCGCTTCCGGTCCCTGACGTGGGCGGCGTGGTGGTGGACGTGGGGGGTGTAGTGGTCGGGGACGAGGCTGATCCGGGCGGCAGTACAGCGATGATGCCGCTGGGTGCGACGGTGCCGTCGCGATAGACGATGGTTGTCGATCCGCGCCCGGTGGGGTTCGCGATGGGGTCGTCGCCTTGCAGGTAGGAGCCGTCGACGGCGATGACCCCGTCGGTAACCTGGTACGCGGTGGGCACGAGCGCCGAATCGACCCCAGGGATGTGCCCGTACTCTTCATCGCTGAGCAGGGCTAGCAGATGGGGAGTGCCGTCGGGGGCGTCGAAGACGGCCGTGGTCTCATACAGTCCCGCGGCGACACCGCTCAGGGAGCAGGTCAGGGCGAGCACAGCTACCTGGGGCCCGCCGGCCAGCTGCCCGAATTGGGGCTGGATGCTGATGTTCAGCGGGTATTCGCCGCTCACCTGGGGTACCCCCGGCAGGGTTACCGTGGCGTGGACGGTGGGGTCTTGCACCATGGCCTGGCCGTTGTGCAGGGTTATGTTCGAGGTTATGTCGGGACCACAGGCCCGGCCGGGCACGGTGATGTCGTTCCAGTTGATGGTCCGCAGATCGATGGCGGTGGGGGTGGTCGTGGCCACCGCGGCAGGGATGGTCGTGGCCACCGCGGTGGGGGTGGTCGTCGTCGCGGCGGTGGTGGTGCCGGTGACTGCCGTGGTCGCACGGGTCTTGGCCGAGCCGGAAGGTGTGGAGGCCGCGCCGCAGGCGCTGAGCAAGGGAATGACGGTCAATACCGCCACAGCGAATACCGCCCATCGCCACCGACAGGCACTGCTTCTCCCGCCGAGCAGCACGCTTGCCGCCGGTGACAACGGTCCAAGGCGTTGATACATGCTTTGTCCCCTTCCCCACGCCGGCCGGATCGGCGGCTGGGATCCCCGGGACAGGATAGCTGTCCCGGGCGTGCGGATACGAATTGTGGGTATTTGACGGCTTCCGCTGGGTCGGCATCATCGCGGCTTTCGACAGACCCATCCTGGGCATGCGCCGACCCCGATAACATCCGCCATCTGCCGGACGTGCGTCGATCGGGCTGAGCGGGTTGGCAGGGCACGCAACAGTGCACCGCTGTCGGTGGTTCACCTCCTCGATCGACCAGAACTATTCGAGAAGTTCGGCTTTCAGGTGGTCGGTACGGCGAGGTCAGGTCAGGCCGCCGCATCCGGCCCGCGAAGCGGACATCGACGAATCCCACACCATTGCTTCGCCGGTCTGACGGATCGACCATGGCAAGCCGCCGCTTGGCACCCGCACGGTAATCATCCTCGATGAGCCGGCATGACTGGCGACCCGATTGCTTGCGCCTCATTTGTGAGGCGGAACGAGCCGGCGCCAATTTGGTCGTGACCGGCGACGAGAAACGTTCGATCCGGATTTGCCGGTCACCTTGTGGCATTCTGACCTATCCGGTTGCGGGTTGCCGAAGGGGCAACCGGTCGCCTGGTGGCGGACCCAAGGTGGCCGATGATGTGCAGATGGAATCTTGAGGTCGAGACAGGTTGTTCACCAAGGCGTCGTTGACCTTGTCCGGCGGCTGGTAGTCTGACTTTGAGTGATCGGTAGCGAGTCCCCCCACCGTCGCAGCCTTCTCGAAGGCGCCAGCAATTTCCGTGACCTGGGCGGGTACCCCACCGTCGATGGGGGCGTGGTGCGCACCGGCCTGGTGTTCCGGTCGGGCGCGCTGCATGCCTTGACTGAGGCCGACCAAAAGCGGCTACGGGAGCTAGGGGTTCGGGTGGCTGTCGACCTGCGCCCGCCTGAGGAGCGGGCAGCGGAGCCGACGAACGCGCCATTTCTACGCATCGTTCCCGTCCCGCTAATGCGGGGCGAGCGTACCAGTGACCCGTCTGCTCTCGCGAACGGCGACGGCTACCTCCGGGACCGATACCGCGAGATCATGCTCGACCGCGCCGTTGACATCGGCGTGATCGTCGAGTCGCTGGCCCGAGAAGGCGGGCTCCCGGCCGTCATCCATTGTGCCGCCGGCAAGGACCGGACGGGTGTTGTGTCGGCGGTGCTCCTGCTGGCGCTCGGGGTTGATGACGCCACGGTGCTCGATGACTACGAGCTTACGTCTGAGTACGCGGCGGCGACCCGGGTGGAGGAGTTGACGCAAAAGCTATCCGGGTCGGGTCTGCCGCCGGCGGTCGTCGCCGGCCTGTTGGGTACCAGTCGATCCGCCCTGGCCGATGCGATCACTCTGGTGCGCGAGAAGCACGGCACGGTCGAGGACTACCTCGTCGGTGCCGCCGGCGTCTCCCGGGCGGATCTCACTACGCTACGCCAGACGCTCACCGCACCATCGTCGTAGGGGCCCGGCGACCGGATGCGGTGCTCCATGAGCTCCGCCAACCGAAGTCCTTCGACCCGAAGTTCTGTCGGTCGAAGGAACCTGTGGTTATCCGGGGTGGCCTGGTAGTTGGGTTTCCCTGCTGTCTGTCGGGTTGTCTGTCGGCCGGTCTGGCTGGGCCCGGGTCAGGTGACACCGAGCAGACGGTAGGTCTCGTGGTCGGTCAGCGCCGCCCCCAGTCGGGGCATGTGCTGCAAGACCTCGTCGCGCCCGCGGATCATGGTGATGACCCACAGCAGGTATCCGTAACTGAAGCTCCGCCGGTACAGGGCCCACGCCTCGTCGAACGACGGTGCTGGCGCCTCGTTGGCGGCGAGTTCGGCGAGGTAAAACCGGAGAAGGTCTTCCTCATAAGTCCGACGGTCCTCGGTCGTCAACGCCGTGCCGAGGTGGTAGGCGACGTCCTGGGCCCAGTGGCCGGTCTGTACCACCTCCCAGTCGAAGAAGCTGCCACGACCCTCGGGATCGAGGTACACGTTGCCGGTGTGGGTGTCACCATGGAGGAGGCAGGTGACGCCAAGCTCCTGCTGGACCCGCAGGGCAGCGACGAGGTTTTCCCCGGAACAGATTTCCGGCGCGAAGCCTTCGGCCCGGCCGTCGTCTAGCAGCTTCTGGAGGGCGTCGGCGTCCTGCATGGCGACGAATCGCTCCACGCCATGGCCGAGCCAGGAAATGTTCGCCACGAGCCTGAGGTCCCAGGTGGTGGCGTGTAGCCGGGCGAGCTGGGACAGCGTGTCTCGCACGATGTCCTGGGTGAACGGGAAATGCGGGTTCATGAACTTCCCGCCCAGGGCCACGATGTCGTCCATCACGATGATCGAGGCCGAACCCTCAACCGCCGCGAAGTGCACCCGGGGCCTCCGGATGTCGAGGCGAGGGGCGACGTCCATGTAGAACAGCGCCTCGGTGGCGCTACCGCCACCGGAGCCGTCCAGGCTCGCCTTGGCGCAGTAGTTGCCGACGCGCCGCCCTCGAGGCCCGTTGACCGTCACCGCGAACCGCAGCTTCTCCAGTCGTGTCTTCGACGTGCCGGTGGTCTCGACGGTCACGATGGTGTCGTCGTCATCGATGTCATCGAGCGCAGTATGAAGCCAGGCCGGGTCGAGGAGTTCCTCACGCGTCCGGGGAATGCCCGTCATCGGCAGCCGAGACATCGGGCGGACATTACCGCCTGTTGAGCAGGTCGTTCACGAACAGGCCAAGGACTAGCGCCCCGGTCACCTTGAAGCCGCCTCGTAGAGCATCGTTCTACCAAAGCACAACGCCGCCGGTCTGTCAACCAAGAAGGCTGATGCAGCCACGCCAGGAGACCTTCAGGCCGATAATGACCTTCGAGGTGAAGGAGCGGTTGGCAGAGCGACTGAAGCGCGACGCCCGTAAACACTGTGCAAAAGTCAGCGTGCCGTATAGCCGCCGTCCACCGGTAGGAAAACGCCGGTGATATTGCGAGCCCGGTCGGAGGCAAGAAAGGCGGCGGCCTCGGCGCAGTCCTCGGGGGTAATGATTCGGCCCAGTGGGTGGAACTGGCCGGCACCCGTGATGAACTGCTCCGGCTTCTTCTTGAAAGGCCTTTGCGGGGTCGGCCACACCGAAGTTCGTAGTCGGCATGGCAGCCGGGCAGATGGCATTCACCCTGATGTCGAACGGCGCAGCTTCGATAGCTACAGTTCGGGTCATCTGGAGCACCCCCCCTTTCGTGGTGCCGTACACGGTTCCGCCCCAGCCGACCATGCCCGCCGCAGACCCGGTGTTGACGATGGCTCCCGGGGTGCCCTGGGCCTTGAACTGCAGGATGGCGTGCTTCATACCGAAGAAGACGCCTCGTAGATTGATGCTCATCAACCGCTCCCATGCGGCCTCGTCGTAGGTCTCGAAGGGTCCAGCGCCGGGCGGGGTGGATACGCCGGCGTTATTGAGCATGACATCGAGGCGGCCGAAGTTCGACACCGCGCTGGCTACGGCTGCCGCGACGTCGGTCTCCCTGGTGACGTCACAGGCCGCGACGACTGCCGTGCCGTCCTGCTGTTCGACCAGGCGTACGGTCTCCTTCGCCCATTCCTCCATGACGTCGGCGCACACAACCTGGGCACCCTCGCGGGCAAACACCAGAGCCGAGGCGCGCCCGACGCCCGAACCGGCGCCGGTGATGACACAGGATTTGCCCGAGAGCAGCATGTTTCCTCCTGACGGTTCGAGACCGGTAGAGCATAGTTCTATCCGCGGGCCCGGCGCGTCGCTCGTCCTGACGGGGTCCTGGGCGAGAGGCCGGACCACACCATGTGCCAGACGCGCTCAGCCACCAACTCCGGCGGGTCGCCGATCCCCCCACCATGGACGCCATGGGCCATCTCCTGGACCAGGTGAAGAATGAGCTTGGCATCGACGTCGGGCGCGGCGCACTCGCCCCTGCCGCACTGGCAGATGTCGACAATGGCGCTCGCGATCGCCGCCCGATAGGGCTCGTACACCGCTTCGACGGCGTCAGGAAAAAACTCGAGCAGGCGCTGGCGCTCCCGACCCCGCCACCGGACCATTCGCCGACCCTGTTCACCGAAGTGCATGACGATAGGCGTGCTGACGATGTGCCGGAGCCGCTCGACGGGGTCCTCGGTAGCGGAATCCCCGTATTGCTCGGCGGCGCGACGCATCGACTCCTCGAACATGGCGAGGACCAGCTCGTCCTTGTTGCCGAAATAGCGGTAGAAGGTCTGTAGCGCCACGTCAGCACGATCGATTACCTGCCGGACTGTGAAGTCCAGGATTTCGTCCTGCTCTACCAGCGCCCAGGCGGCGTCGATGATATCCATGGCAAAGTCGCGCCCGGTGATCTCGCTGGTGCGGCCGCCACCACGCTGGCTGGCCCGCAGCTCCCATTGTTTCGGCGGAAGGTCCCGAGCAGGGACCAACCGACGCTTGCCCGTGGCCGTCATCTCCTGAACCGTACCATCGGTACGGACGCCGGGACAGGTGGCAAGCCGATCCTGGCTGCCCGCAACCCCACGCGCAGCGGTGAAGTCACCAGATTTCGCCATTGACGACTATCGCCTGATATGTTTTGATAGAACGATGCTCTACCAGGTGGCCCTGGTGACATGGGCTTCGATGCCGTCGGAGCAGGGCTCCTGCGTGGGGGGGTGATCGATCGAGGGGGGCTAGGACTGGGTGTGAAGCGCAGCGAACATCTGGCCGGCGGTCGAGATAGTGTCTCGAGAGCAAGGACCGGCTCCGGCTCGACGTCCTCGAGTTTCCCGCTTCACGTGAAGGAGGGTCATGCCATCGAACATTCCGAAGCTGGACCGATCGCGAATTCGAGACCTCTTCGACCTGCGTCGGCGCGGGGAGGGGAACGCTCCCCTCTACGAGGCCGACCCGTATCCTGGCTTCCATGGCCTGCGGGACACCGGCCCGGTCCATGCCGGTACCGTTCACGAATTGTTGAACTTCGAAATGGACGGGGGTTTCCAGGGCCTTCCCGAGCCTGACCGTCCCCATTTCTCCGCCTTCAGCTACGCTTCGTGCTCCGAGGCGTTTCGAGACGACGGACTCTTCACCTCCTCCCCGACGGAAGTCCACACCGATGAAGGCGTCGGTGTGCACACGAGCATGCTGACCATGAACGGCGAACGACATCGGCGATACCGCAACCTGGTCCAGCCCTCCTTCGTCCCCAATCAAGCGAAGTGGTGGATCGAGCGCTGGATCGCCACCACTGTCAATGCACTGATCGATACTTTCGAGGCGGACGGTCGGGCGGAGCTCAATGTCGACTTCGACGCGGCCATTCCGATGCTGACGATCACGGGTAGTTTCGGGGTTGACGTCAAAGATGCACTCGACATTAGGGCGGCTATCTCGCGCGGCGAAGGTGGAAACCCGGGCGCGGCCTTGGCCACCATGCATCGCATTCTCATGCCCATTATCGCCGCCAGGAGGGAGAGCCCGGAAGACGACTTGATCAGTGTGCTCTGCCAGGCTGAGCTCACCGATGATGAGGGGGTTCATCGATTGTCGGACCCGGAGATCTTTTCATTCTCTTACCTCCTTCTCGCGGCTGGATCGGGTACGACCTGGAAGCAGCTCGGAATCACCCTGACGGCGCTGCTGACCCACCCGGATACCCTCGGGAGGGTCCGGGAAGACCGCTCGCTGCTTCGGCCGACCGTCGAGGAGTCCCTCCGCTGGGCTTCGACCGATCCGACGTTCGCCCGGTATGTGGCGCGGCGACGCGGACTTCTACGGCGTGTCCGTTCCGGCCGGCTCGGTGATGCACATGTGCCTCGGCGCGGCCAACCGGGATCCGGACCGCTGGGCCTATCCCGATACCTTCGATATCGACCGGCCCATGCTTCCCAGCCTGGCCTTTGGCAACGGACCCCATATTTGCTTGGGAATGCACGTCGCACGGGCCGAGATGGCAACCGCCGTCAACGCCCTGCTGGACCGGCTGCCCAACTTGCGTCTCGATCCCGAGGCTGAGCCTCCCAGGATCATCGGCATGTACGAGCGCGGCCCGGATCAGTTGCCGGTCGTGTGGGGCTAGCCGGTCCGCTTCTTCGGGGCGATGACGCCATTCAAACCCACGACCGTCTGTGGCGGCCAGGATCAGTGTCAGCGACCACCTCGACTCCGAAGGCAACCCGGCATGAAAACGGAAGACTCCGGTAGAACGCGACTCTTGTCAGCAAGAGCCACGCCAACTAGGGTAGGAGCGCAGATGATCCGTCGCGAGGGATGGAGGTGAGTGAGGTGTCCGATTTTCATCTGATTTCCTCTGACAGCCATGTCACCATGCCTGATGAGGCGTGGCGGACCTATCTGTCCCTCGAGTACCGGGACCGGGCACCGGTGATCGAGGAGACCGCTGAAGGTGTGTTCCGGGTGTTCGAAGGTACCCGTGCTCCCATCAACACTCTCAACAATCTCGCCGGCAAGAAGCCGGAGGAGTTCACCCTCAATGTCCGGAAGCTCAACGATCCACGTCCAGGGGCGTCTGACCCGGCCGAGCGCATTAAGGACATGGATATTGACGGAGTGGACGCGGAAGTTCTGTATGTTGGCGGACCCCTCGCGTCGCGTGACCCGGGTCTGCGCCTCGACAGCGTACGGGGTTACAACAACTGGCTGTCTGACTTCAGCTCGCATGCTCCGAAGCGGTTGCTGGGCATGGCGTGTGTGCCCCTTGACGCCCCCGAGGTGGCCATACCCGAGTTGCGCCGGGCGGCCAACCTTCCCGGGATCGCCGGGGCCTATATCCCGCTCTTTCCCTCCGCCGACGACGACTACGGCAGCGAACGTTGGAATCCGCTCTGGGAGGCCTTTCTCGATACCGGACTGCCCGTCGGCCTGCACGTGGGCGGCCGTCGCCCGGGGACGCCATTGGCGAACATCTTCGACAGCGCGCCGCGGTTCATGACGGGTCTGATCATGAGCAAGATGACCATGGCGGAGTCGGTTTCAGAGCTCATTCATGGTCTCGTCATGCAACGGTATCCGGACCTCAAGTTCATTGCGGTCGAGGGCCAGATCGGCTGGATCTCGTTCTTCGAGTACTACTCGGACCACCTGTGGGAGAAACACCGGTACTGGACCAAAAGCGAGTTACAGGAACCACCAAGTCACTACTTCCGTCGCCAGGTCTTCGCGACGTTCATGGAGGACCCCGTTGGCTTGCGGGAGCGGCACCACATCGGTATCGACAACATCATGTGGGCCAGCGATTACCCGCACTCCGAGACCACGTGGCCGAACTCCAAGAGTCTGACCGACGAATGGTTCACCCCATATGGTGAGGACGACAAGGACAAGATCCTTTGGAAGAACTGCGCCGAACTGTTCAAGCTCTGAGGTCCGTGGCTAAGGGGGGGACCATGATGGACCGGGACCTCGAGATGGGCCCGGTACGTCTCCCGGATATGCCGACCAGACGTTTGGTGACGCCACACATGAAAGCGATGACCAGATGACCAACCAGCCGGCATACCATCCCCCCGACGTGTCCCTGGTCGGGGAGGAGCATGTCAAGCGATATCTTGAGACAGCTGGACAGGAGGGTTATCTCTGGAACGGTGCTCCGATCCTCCTCCTCACCACAACCGGGCGCAAAACCGGTACCGCTCGGACGTCTGCACTGATCTATGGACAGGACGGTGAAGACTATCTCGTCGTCGCATCGAAAGGCGGGGGCCCTGAGCACCCGCTGTGGTACCGCAACCTGGTTGACGATCCGCAGGTGAAGGTCCAGGTTCGCGACCGCCGATTTGCGGCTCATGCCCACGCGGCCGATGACGACGAGCGCCCGCGGCTCTGGGACATCATGCGGCAGATCTGGCCCAACTACGACGTCTACGTCACGAGGACGACCAGGGAGATCCCCGTCGTGGTCCTGCGACCGGATGAAGATGGAGAGGTCGCATGACCGACCAGGGACAGCGTTCGTCCGCGCCGGCAAGCCAGGTGCAGGGCAGTAATTGGGGCCGGTGGGGAGCCGATGACGAACGGGGCGCACTCAACCTCATCACCAGCGCCGCCATCCTGGGCGCGGCGGCGGCTGTTCGCCGGGGGAGAGTCTACAGCCTCGGTCTGCCGATTGATCCCGATGGCGCCCCCATCGTCGACGGGAGAGGCGAGCCGAGACGTCTGACCCTGACCTGTGACTCGGACGATGAGCGTTATGCAAGCTTTGGGGCCGCTCCTGGAGTGGGGGCAAACCAGGATGTTCTCATGCTTGCCTCGCACCACGGGACTCACATCGACGCCCTGTCGCACGTGTTCGCCGATCGTGTGATGTACAACGGATTCGAGAGTTCGACGTTTAAGTCGTTTTCGGGCGCAGGCAGGTTGGGCATCGAGAAGCTCGGTGCCGTCGTCGGGCGGGGGGTGCTTCTTGACATTGCCGCCCATATGGGGGTGGACTCGCTTCCCGAGGGCTATTGCATTACCGGGGAGGACCTGGAGTCCTGCGCAGCTCGAGAGCACGTGGATGTCCGTCCCGGTGATATCCTGCTCGTTCGCACCGGATGGGTAGAGTCCTGGCGCCAGAAGGCTGCCGGAGAGGGCGGGGTCGGTCAGCCTGGCATTGGTCTCGGGGCGGCCGCGTTCGTCAGAGATCACGATATCGCAGCCGTCGGGGCCGACAATTCCGCCGTCGAAGTCATCCCCTTCGACAACGGAACCTTTCTGGCGGTGCACACTGAGTTGCTGGTCAGGCTCGGGGTCCCTCTACTCGAGCACCTCTACCTGGCGGACCTGGCCCGAGACCAGGTTCACGAGTTCCTGTTCGTGGCTGCTCCGCTCCCGGTGACCGGGGCGGCAGGCAGTCCGCTCAACCCCGTGGCAATCTCATGACAACACCGGCTATCTACCGGAGAGGGATGTGGTGACCGAAGCGCTGTCGACCGGCCGGACCTTGCGAGCGACGCTCGATTCTCTGATATGAACGGGCGGGCCGAGCACAAAGAGGAGTGCGTCGCGGTGCTGGACGAGATCTTCGCTTCCCGGACCTTCGACGAGTGGCGGGCTGATTTACAGGACGAGCAATTCCCGTGGGCGCCCTTCCAGAGGCTGACCGAGATCATTCAGGACCGCCAGGTTGTGGCCAGTGGCTATATCGGAGAGGTCGGGGTGGATGGCGGGGACCCGTTTCGGATGCCGACCGGGGCGGTTCAGTTCGACGAGCGGCCCGCCACCCTCAGGCGGGGGCCGGAGCTCGGTCAGGACACTGAGTTGGTGCTCCTGGAGCTCGGGCTGGGCTGGGAGGAGATCGGGCGCTTGAGGGACGCCCGCAAAATCGGATGAGTAACGAAGAGGCGCCGGCCGTCGTCGTCGCAAAGCCGCGGCCCGTCCCGGACGATCAGTCGGAGGGCTTCTGGCGGGCGGCTGCAGAACATGTGCTGGCCTTGCAGCGCTGCAACTCATGCGGCCGTATTGCTCATCCACCAGTACTGATCTGCCCGGCCTGCTTGTCGGTGGCGGCCGAGTTCACCTTCGTTCCCGTGGAGGGGACCGGACGGCTGGCGGCCTGGACCGTCATGCGAGACGCCTTTCTGCCCGGATTCAAAGAGGACATTCCTTGGGTCATCGCCGAGGCCGAACTGGACCAACCGGCGGGATTGCGCCTGCTAGCCCGCCTCGAGGGCGGGGCTGACCAGCCGCTGTGGCGCGGACTCCGGGTAGAGACCGTGTTCGAGGACGTCGCTCCCGGGTTGGCATTGCCAGTGTTGAGGGTGGTCAGATGAGCACCGGTGGTGCCGCCTGGCGATCCCGCGTGGCGATCGCCGGCTACGGGATCAGCACGGTGGCCCGGCGATCACCCCGGCCCCTCGGAGTTCTGGCTATCGAGACGGCCTTACAGGCGATCGGTGACGCCGGGCTGACCAAGGACGACATCGACGGTTTCACGACGGGAGCAATTCTCCCGGCGGCGGGGGGACAAGCCGTGGTCGACGGGGTGAGTATCGTCTCGGCTACCTGGATTGCCGAGCACCTTGGCATACGGCCGCGGTGGGTGTCGGGCTTCCAGGGCTTTGGCCAATTACCTGGTTCCGTGATGCTAGCGGTCAATGCGATCGCGTCCGGGGCGGCCGACTTCGTGCTGATGCACCGGGCTCTGTCTAATCCGATGGGTCGCTATCACGAGAACCCCATGACCCGGGCGGCAGGACCGAGCCAGTGGACGGCCCCGCACGGTCTTTGGGGGCCTCCCGCCCAGATTGCGTTGCCGTACAACGAGTATCTCCAGCGCTATGGCGCAACCCGGGAGGAGATGGCGACCGTGGTAGTGGAGCTTCGTCGCAACGCGGCCACGATTCCCTGGGCGTACTGGCGGGGTATGCCGATCACCGTGGACGACTATATGAATGCCAGGATTATCGCTGACCCGATTTCAATCCTGGATTGCGATATCCCCGTCGACGGTGTAGCTGCGTTCGTCTTTACCAGCGCAGAGCGAGCCCGGGACTTACCGCATCGTCCTGTGTATGTCCGCGGTTTTGGTCAAGGCAGCCCGATCACCCTCACGTCAGGGACGGTCTGGACGCTCGACGAGATCATGGCGGGCGGTCGGGTGGCGTGCGAACGATTGTGGGAGAGTTCGGGGCTCGGTGTCGGTGACATCGACCTGCCCCAGCTTTACGACGGTTTCTCGCCCTTTATCTATCTGTGGCTCGAGTCGCTAGGCTATTGCCCGCCGGGCGAGGCCCATAACTTTGTCCAGGACGGCGCCATCACCACTGGCAGCGGGCTCCCGATCGCCTCAGGTGGAGGCGCGCTCGGCAATGGCCGGCTGCACGGGATACCGCAGATGCTGGAATGTTACCTTCAGCTGTCTGGTCGGGCCGGCGAACGGCAGCTGCCCGGAATCGAGGTGGGCTTGGCCTGCCACTCGTCCCCGCATTACGGGGGGGCAGTGATGTACACCAACCGACTGTGAGCGGTAACTTGGCCGGCTGGCGAGTGCTCGAGGTGGCAGACGGCACGTCGACGCCAGGAGCGGGCCGCTGTCGCTGGAGTTTGCTCAGGCGATGATTCCGGCGTCGCGGTGGCGGGCGATCTCCTCAGCTGTCAGTCCTGCTTCGAGTAGCACTTCGTCGGTATGCTCGCAGAAATCAGGCGCACGGGCGATGTCGCCAGCCTCCTGGTCGAAGAGGACCGGCGGCACGGGAAGCCTGATCGAACCGTTGGGATAATCGACCGGGCGGACGAACCCGTTGGCGATCGTCTGGGGATCGACGAGGATGTCCGCCGGTGTCTGCACCGGTTCCCATACGCCTCGAGTCGTTGCCAGCGCTTGCCTCCACTCGTCGAGGGTGCGCTCGGAAAATATCTCGTCGAGGATCTTCACCCCCTCGGCGCTATTGGCCGAGCGATCGGCCGTGGACGCGAAGCGGGGGTCTGTCGCCAGCTCCCGGCGGCCGAGGTGCTGGCAGAGATCGGCCCAGTCACCGTCGGGGTCGTTGACAAAGACCAGGCTGACGAACCGTCCGTCCCGGGTCTTGTAGGCGCCCATGCTGGGGCTCCGGCTGCTCCGGTCGCCCTGGCCTCCGCCCCACGTGAGGCCTTGCCCGGCGGCGACAATCGGCTGGTGGTTGTACCAGATGGCCGTGCCCAGCAGAGAACCGTCGACCACCGCGGCCACACCGGTCCGCTCGCGCTGCAGCAGCGCGGCGCAAATGCCCCCGGCGAGGACCGTCCCCGAAATTGTGTCACCGTGCCCCACCATGCCGGTGGGCCATTCCGCCCCGGACACCGACATGGCCGAGTCCGCAAGGGAGCCCCGTGCCCACCAGGCGGCGGCGTCGTAGCCGCGCCTCTCGCTCTCCGGGCCTGTCGGGCCGAGCCCGGTCCCCTTGGCATAGATAATGGCGGGGTTGTGGACCCGGATGTCTGCGACGTCGATCTTCAACTTGCGCCGGACGGCTGGAAGGTTGCTGGTGAGGAAGACATCCGCCTGCTCCACCAGCTTGTACAGAATGCCCCTGCCCTCGTCAGTAGCCAGATCTATCGCAACGGCGCGCTTGCCACGGTTGTAGTTGTTGAAGGACATGTAGGCGCCACCCGGCTTGGTGCTCCCACCGAACAGGAGACGCATCGGGTCCGGCGAGCTGGGGCTCTCGATCTTGATCACATCAGCACCCCAGTGGGAAAGGACACCGCCGGCGACGGGCATGAAGGCGAACGAGGTCACATCTATGACTTTCACCCCGGCCAGGACCTGCTGCATCATGTCGTGCTCCTTATGTGATCGCGATGAGGTTGATCGGGCTCCCGGAAGCTCCCATCACCGGATGCAGGCCGTACCCGTCTGGCGACTGTCCACCCCGGGATGGGGCGCCACACTGAGCAACACGCGCCGGCCCACGATAGAGAATCTATCCGGGTGTGGTTGGCTCGAAGCGGAACAGCTTCTGAGCGTTCCCCCGCAGGATCTTGTACTGCGTCTCGACCGGGAGCCCGGCTACGAGCTTCCTGGCCACCCCGATGGAGTCGGGCCAGGTCGTGTCGCTGTGGGGATAGTCAGTCTCGATCATCACGTTGTCCTCACCGATGATATCGAGCGAGCGCAGGCCAGAGGACTCCTCGATGAAGCATCCGAAGATGTGCTTGCGGACCGTGTCCCTCACGTTGAGGTTATCGAGGTCGGCCATGACCTGAGCGGTCCTGACCTCGTTGTTGTAAAACGCGGTATTGACGTTCTTGGCCCAGTGCCGCTGCTTGTCTATCACCTGCTCGGCGCGCTCGATGAAGTACGGCATCCAGCCGATGTTGCCCTCGGACAGGGCGATCTTCAGCCCCGGCATGCGCTCAAAGTAGTCGCTGAAGAGCCAGGCGAGCATCGTCCCGGCCGCTCGCACCGCGCCGAACGTGAGGTTGGCCAGACCAGGGGCGTCCCTGGAGATGACCGGCATCGTGGACGAAGAGCCGACGTGCATGGACACGACCATTTGGGTATCTTCCGCAGCCGCCATGACCGGGTCCCAGTAGCGGCCCGGGTCGTGAATAGTCGGGAGGCCGAGCGGCTCCGGATTCTCGGAGAATGTGAACGACCTGGCGCCCTTGGCCGCGCAGCGCTCCATCTCTTTGCCTGCCGCGGGTGGGTCCCACAGCGGGATGATGATCATCGGGATGAAGCGATCCGGGGCCGCACCGCACCACTCGTCGATCATCCAGTCGTTGTATGCCTTGACGCAGAGCAGGGCTAGCTCCTTGTCCTTCGCCTCCCAGAAGATCTGCCCGCAGAACCTCGGAAAGGAGGGAAAATTGATCGACGCCAGGATGCCGCCACGATCCATGTCCACCACGCGGGCTATCGGGTCGTAAGCGCCGGGCGGCATCTCTGAGTACGGCATGGGGTCGGGTGAGAACTGCTCCTTGGTCTTGCCGATCGTTACCGACAGGCCAGCCGTGGGTACCTTCTTGTCCTCGTATACCCAGCAGTCGTCCTCGAGCATTCGGGGACCGACGCCGCGATACTTCGCGGGCAGTCGATCCAGCCAGACGTTGGGCGGCTCGATCACATGGTCATCGACCGACACCAGCCAGTTCAGCTCAGGCGAATCCAACTCCATCTCGTTCCTCCGATCAGTTTGGAGAGATGTTGAAGGGCCCGCCACCCGGCCGAGTCGGGGCGGAACCATCCGTAGTCGTGACAACATTAAGGAATAAGCGGCTTCTCGTCCAGCGGGAAGGGGTGGATCGAGAGAAGCGGGTTCTTGTTCCTCGTCGCTGGCGGTTGCGTCAGCCCCTCACCCGTACGGCCCGAGTTGTTGGCAACCCGGGGCGGCTCGACCAGCTGATCGAGGTGACGTCCCCGGTCGCCTGCTGATCGGCAGCCAGCTCGTTTCTCGAGAGGCCTCCGAGACAGAACTTCCACACCATCTCGGCTTCCGCGGCGCGGGACCACCTGGCGGTGCCGAGGGTCATCCCGTGGAACCGGACCCGGACGAAGTCGCTGATCAGCTCCGCCTCATCGTCTGCGGCGATGCCCGGGAACCGACCGATGGCCTGAGCTGCTCGGATCACGTCCGCGACCAGGTCTTTGAAAGGCAGGTCGGCGAGGCGCACCTCGTCGGGATAGTTCTCGACCAGGCGGAGGTGCTCACGGACGATGAGTCTGGCCTGGCCGACCGATCTGCTCGCCCTGAAGGGACCTTTGACCACGATCTCCAGCTGCGCGACCGGATCCCTGTTGCGCCGGGCTCGCACTCGGTACACCTCGGTCCCTGTGCTGACAACTTCTTCCAGCACCGCCAGCAGCAGTTCGTCCTTGGTGGAAAAGTGCCGGTAGAAGGTCTGCAATGAGGTATCCGCTCGGGCCACGACGTCCTGGACGGTGAAAGACGACGAGCTGGTCTCCTCGAGGAGCTCAGTCCCAGCCGCGACCATCTTGGTAGCCGGTTTGAGGGCCCTGCGGGCTACCGACTCCCGAGAGCGCCGGTCTCCCGGCGACGCAGCGGCGCGCTCGAGGGAGCGGGCGACCACCCGGTCCTGCCAATAACGTGACGAAGTCATGGTCTGATGGTATAGCGGGGCGATCGTGCATCCGCCCATGGAGTGGCGCGGCGAAGAGCAGCGTCGGTTGTCGGGTAACGCCGTACGGACGCGGAGTTCTCATCGGGCCTGTCGCGCTGCGAGTGCCAGAACAATAACGCCACTCTTGCTCGTCCGCCATTTGTGTTAGGTTTCAAGGGTCGGCCATGGGAACAACCCGCGGCCGAACGCCCTGGTTAGCCGTCAGGAGGGGGAAGGATGCGCAAGTCAGTGAAGAGCCTCGCGGCGGTCCTGGCGATCGCTGCCGTCGTGACCGCCGGCTGCGGCAGCAGCAAGTCGTCTTCGTCGCCGACGACGGCGAGCCAGTCCACGGCTGGTGGTAGCTCCGCCACCAGCGCGGGAAAGCCGACCGGAACGCCGATCAAGATAGGGATGATCTACTCCCAGACCGGACCGGCGTCGTCTTCCTATGTCAACTCCGAGTGGGGCGCAGAGGCCCGTATCGACGCGCAGAACGCGGCAGGCGGGGTCAACGGACACCCGCTGCAGCTCAAGGTCCTCGATGACCAGTCGAGCATCAGCGGCAACAGCACGGCCGCCGGGCAGCTTGTGAGCGACGGCGCGTTCGGCTTGATCGAGGACTCATCGTTTACCTTTGGCGCCTACAAGACCCTCGCCCAACAGGGCGTCCCGGTCACCGGTGCGGCGATCGACGGGCCGGAGTGGAATACGCCGGGCTTCGAAAACATGTTCAGCGTGATCCCGGCCGACCAGGGTGCGATACAGGGCAACTATTACACCTACGATTCGACAGCTAACCTGTTCAAGAGCATCGGAGTGACCAAACTGGGCGGGATCGCCTACGCAATCGAGTCGGCGATCCAGGCCCTTTCCGACACCTTCCAGACCGCCATACCGCTGGGGATCAGCCAATGTTACGTCAACAATTCGATCCCCTTCGGTGACACCGACTTCACCGCAGTAGTGCTGACCCTGAAGGCCAAGGGGTGCGACGGGCTCTACGGGACCGCACTGCTCGCTTCGGCCGTCGCCCTCAGCACCGCGGTCAAGCAAGCCGGCCTCACGAACATCAAGCAGATCTATCCGACCACTTACGATCAGAGCCTCGTCGGCAACCCGCAGGCGCTGGCATCCATGACGGGAACCTACGCCGTGTCGATGTACAACACCACGACGCCCAGCTCGGGAAGCCAGCAGATGCTGACCAACCTGGCGAAGTACACCCCGTTCAAGTCGGGCATCCCTAGCCTCAACATCGTGTTCGGCTACACCGCCGCGGACCTGATGATCAAAGGCCTCGAGATGGCCGGAGCCAACCCCACCCGACAGTCGTTCATCACCAACCTCCGCACGGTGAGCTCCTACGACGCCGGAGGGATATTCCCGAGCCCGACCAGCTTCCAGCACTTTGGCACGGCTCAGAACCTCCCCCAGACCAGCTGTGGGTACGTGTTCACGATCACCTCCTCCGGCTACCAGACCTACAACAGTGGCAAGCCGGTGTGCGGGAAGCTAGTCCAGGTCAAGGCCGTCAGCGGTGGCTGACAGGAGTAGCCAGCGAGGAGAGGATTGGCAGGCCATGGTGGCCGATTCGATGTCGCGGGCCGGTCTTGAGGTCGGTGCCCGCCTCGCCCCGCCCGTGAAGACGTGGCGTTCCGAGGCCGGAGGCATCGTGCTCATACTCCGGGGCGCCGCGATCGCTTCGGGGGTCTTCTAAGAGGTCGGCACTCAGTGTCCCACGCCTTAGGGCCGGGGTGACGATCTGAGAGCATGTCCAACGTGAGGGCGAGGAGGCCAAGGCGTCGGCGACGTCGCTTCGCGGGATGGTTGGGGAGCATCGGTCCCGAATTGTTGTCGGGGGCGTCGGACAACGACCCGACCAACGTTGGCACGGCTGTGGGCGTCGGGGCGACCACGGGGTACCAACTGGCCTGGTTGGCGCTGCTGGTCGCGCCCCTGCTCGGAGTGGTCCAAACCGTCGCCGCCCAGGTCGGCTCGGTGGCCCGCAACGACCTGCAAACGCTCACTGTGAAGCGATACGGCCGTGGCGTGGCCGCTCTCCTTTTGGTGTCGGTGGTGGTTGTCAACGTCGTCACCATCGCGGCTGACCTGCAAGCTGGGGCCGCCGGGATCGGGCTGTTGGCCGGAGTGGACTCCCGCTGGCTGGTGGTGCCCCTGGGATTGGCTCTGGTCGGATTGCTGCTGGTCGGAAAGTACGACGAAGTGGTGGGCGTGCTGCGCTACGTGCTGCTGGGTTTTTTTGCGTTCGGGGTGGCCGCGTTCCTCGCCCATCCCGACTGGTCCCGGCTCGTCAGGGCGAGTCTGGTCCCCTCGCTGTCGCTGCGACGGCCCGTGGTGGCGGGCGGCCTGGCCCTGCTCGGCACCACCCTGACCAGCTACGTCTACATCTGGGAGACCATCGGGCGAGGGGTGGAGGAACCCCCCGATCCTGCCGGCCGAGCCCAGGGGCCGGCGCGGGCCAGGATCGGCGCGGTCATTGGCGCGGTGTTCACCGCGGTGATCCTGTGGTTCATGCTCGTGGCCTCGGCGGCCACCCTCGGTCAACACCGCCAGACGGTCACCTCAGCCCAGGCCGCCGCTCAAGCGTTACGCCCCCTGGCCGCATCGCAGGCCGCGAACTTGTTTGCTTTCGGGCTGGTCATCTCCGCGGTAGTGGCCCTGCCGGTGCTCATGGCCACTACCGCCTATGTGGTCGGCGCCCAGTTCGACTGGCGCCGCGGGCTGTCCGAACCGGTCCGCCAGGCCCAGCGGTTTTACGGTGTTCTGGTCGCCTCGATAGGACTGGCCTTGGCCGTGACGCTCGCCAACGTCTCTGTCATCGGCATGCTCGTCGCGGCCAGCGTGATCGGGGGATTCGGAACACCCGTCGGCCTGGTCATCCTTGTCCTCCTGGCCCGGGATCGTGCTGTCATGGGCGCCCAGCCCATCTCCGGCCGACTGGCCATCGCCGGCTGGGTAGTGGTCGTCCTCGTCGGCGGCTTCGGCCTGCTGGTCGTTATCTGAGGCCATGGGTTCGCCACCGCGTACCCCGATCAGCACGACCCACTCCTCCCTTTGAATCTCCCCACACCCGGCAGCCGGGATATTCGACATACGGATTTCTACGTTCGGACCGACAGGTGCTGGCTTGACCAGCTCAAGAGTCGATATGCCAGCTCAAGAGTCGATATGGTAGAATCTTGGGGAAATGTGACGTACCCGAGTCCGAGGAGGTGAGCCAGATGAGAAACGACCCTCCCAGTATCTGGCCCCTCCGGTGCTCTCGCTGAGCTGACGTTCCGTCTCGCGCTGGCTGCTGGGCTGAGATTCTGATTCGTCGCTGAGCGCCGGCCGAAAGTGGCCGCAGCCTCGGAGGGCCACATTTCCCGTTTTGGCGACGAGTGACGCCGCGCCGTGTTGCGCCGCTCACCGTCGTCGTGTTTCCGAAGGTTTCGACCTTTATAGGTGCGCGCCCGGCCACGAGCGCGCCTTGGGCCTCGAAAGGAGTCCCCATGATCTGTTCCGTTTCCATTTCCATCCACTACCCGGCACGTCTGACGGGATCAGCCCGCCCGGCCACCTGGCTGTCGGATCGCACGCCTCGTCACGTGAACGGGCGGTGCCGGCGATGAGCACGAAGACGTCCTTCGACGAGGTCGCCGTCCTCGACCCCGAGCACGTCGGCGACATCCGCGGCGCCCTGGGCACCATCGCCCACGGCGATGTGGTCGCCCGGCCCCGCCTGTCGGCCAAGGCCAAGACCCTCCTGGCCATAATCGGCCCCGGGCTGATCGTCATGGTGGGTGACAACGACGCCGGCGCCTTCGGCACCTACACCCAGGCCGGCCAGAACTACGGCACCCACCTGTTGTGGACTCTGCTGCTGCTGGTGCCGGTTCTCTACGTGTGCCAGGAGATGGTCCTGCGCCTGGGGGCGGTGACCGGTGTCGGCCACGCCCGGCTCATCCTGGAACGTTTCGGCCGGTTCTGGGGGGCGTTCAGTGTCATCGACCTGTTCATTCTCAACGCCTTGACCATCGTGACCGAGTTCATCGGCGTCACCCTGGCCGTCGGCTACCTGGGCCTGCCCAAGATCCCGTCCGTCATCCTGGCTGGAGTCGTGATCGTGGGAGCGGTCAGCACCGGCAGCTTTCGGCGTTTCGAGCGCATCTGCCTGGTTCTCGTCGCCGGATCCCTGGTGCTCATCCCCATCTACCTAATGGTCCACCCGCCGGCCGGCCAGATGGTCCACAACTTCGTCGTGCCCGGCTTCCCGGGCGGCGCCCAGGTCTCGACGGTGATGTTGCTCATCATCGGCATCGTGGGCACCACCGTTGCCCCCTGGCAGCTGTTCTTCCAGCAGTCGTATGTGATCGATAAGCGCATCACGCCCCGTTTCATCAACTACGAGCGGGCCGATCTGTGGATCGGCATCGCCATCGTGGTCGTCGGGGCGGCCGCCATGTTCGGGTTCGCGGCGGCGGTATTTGCCGGGCGCCCGGAGTCCGGAAACTTCACCGATGCCGCCGGCGTGGCTGCCGGCCTGGGCAAATACGTGTCGCCCCTCGCTGGAGACCTGTTCGCCATCGCCCTGCTCGACGCCAGCCTCATCGGGGCCTCGGCGGTGGGCCTGGCCACCGCCTATGCCGGCGCCGACGTGCTCGGGGTCAGCCACTCGCTGCACCGGCCAGTGACCAAGGCCAAGGGCTTTTACGCCTGCTACGCCGGGCTAATCGCCCTGGCCGGCGCCCTCGTCCTCCTGCCCGGGGTGCCCCTCGGCCTCCTGACAGAGGGGGTACAAACCCTCGCCGGGGTGCTGCTGCCCAGCGCGGTGGTCTTCTTGCTGCTGCTCTGCAACGACAAGGCCGTGCTCGGCCCCTGGGTGAACGGTCGCAAGCTCAACACATTGGCCGGGGCCATCGTCGGGGTGCTGGTTCTGCTCTCCGTCGTGCTGACCGCCAGCGTGCTGTTCCCCCGCATCACCGGCGGCCAGATCGACGCCGTCCTGGGCGCGGGCGGCGCCCTGGGCCTGATCGTCGGCGCCTTCCTGGGACTCCAGGCTTGGCGCCGGGCGAGGCGGATCCTCACCGTGCCCGTCGAGTGGGAGAGCCGGGACACCTGGCGCATGCCGGCCCTGCGCCTGCTGGCCCAGCCGGCCTTCTCCACTCAGCGCAAACTCGGACTCATCACCCTGCGCGGCTACCTCCTCGTCGCCTTTAGCCTGGTCGTGGTAAAGGTGGTCGAGGTCGCGCTCAAGTGAGGGAGTGAAGCCATGACCCAGGGCATCTCCACCTTCCTCATCGCCCCCTCTGCCGCCGAGACGGCGGACTTTGCCGGCCGGGCCGCGGTGGCCCTGGCGCTCGGCGCCCTCATCGGTGTCGAGCGCCAGTGGCGTCAGCGCATGGCCGGGCTACGCACCAACGCCCTCGTCGCCTTGGGGGCCGCCCTGTTTGTCCTCTTCGGCGACCTGCTCGCCGGCCAGGCTGGCGTCGATCCCACCAGGATCGCCGCCTACGTCGTCTCGGGCGTCGGGTTCCTCGGCGCCGGCGTTATCCTCCGCGACGGCGTCAACGTCCGAGGGGTCAACACCGCCGCCACCATCTGGTGCTCAGCGGCCGTCGGCGTGCTAGCCGGCGGCGGCTACGTCGTCGAGGCGATCATCGGCGCCATCCTCGTCGTGACCGCCCACGCTGTCCTCCGACCGGTGGCCCGGCGCATCGACCGCATCCCCGCCACCGAGGAGACCGAAATCGAAACCATCTACAGCTTCCGGGCGGTGTGCCACTCGGCCGACGAGGCCCACATCCGGGCCCTGACCGTCCAGGCCCTTACCCGCGACGAGTTCGTCCTGCGAGCCGTGCGCAGCCAGAACCTCGAACTTGGCACCGACCTGGTCGAGGTCGAGGCCGAACTGCAACGAAACGGCCGCGACGACGTCGCCCTGGAGAGTGCGGTCAGCCGGCTCAGCCTCGAGCCCAGCGTCACCTCGGTCCGCTGGAACATTGTCGAGGACACCGGCGTGGCCCTCGCCGCCGAGGACTGACGCCGACCCATCCGCCGCAGGAGGGGTCCCATACGGCGGCGTCAAAGTGGGGCACCTCACGTAGTCGAACGTTCCCGATCAATGCCGTTCTCGGTCACGGTCTGGCAGCCGACCGGCGGATCTTCAGCACCCCCGGGAGGCAATCATTTGGTCCGGTGCTCGCGACTGTTCCCCCAGCCTGGAACGGCCCGATCCGGGCACCCTTTTGCTCGAAACCGTGAATGTCGCTGGGGACTCAACTGTCGGACATGACCGCATCCAATCGGCGCCGAACCTCCGACGTGTTCACGCCGAGAGCGCGGAGGAGCGCCGCCGCAGGATCTGGTGGTTGGAGAGTGAGGATCTGGGCCAGCACCTGCTGGGCTGTAACCTGGGTCTTCCGGCGATTGGGCTTGACCGCTTGCTCAAGCACTTTCTTTGCCGCCGGCGTCGGGCGGAGGCGATCTTTTTGCATGATGGCTCTGATCGTCGGCTTCTTCGGCACGGCGCGCATAGCCAGGGCCGGAGCGGCGGTGGCGGACCCCAGGCCCAGGGCACCCAGGGCTTCCTGATCGAGCGACTCGAGGGCCTGGCGAGCTTGCTGCAGGCTCACGCCCAACGCGCCTTCGATCGAGGGGTCCTCCAACAAGGCGAGCAAGATGTGATCAGTGCCGGTTCGGCGATCACCTCGGCGACGCGCCTCCTCACTGGCCCGCAAATAGATGTTCCAGACGTGAAGCACCTCTGGCACAACAGATTCGGTGGTCATGATGACTCCTTGTTGTATTTGGTGTGCACGGATTGGCGGGTGACGCCCAAAGCGTCTCCGATCTGCTGCCACGACCAGCCCTTTGCCCGGGCCGACGCGACGTGGTTCGCTTCGACCCTCTCAGCCAGGCGATGCAGCGCCAACGAGGCGCGAAGCCCAACTGCGGGGTCATCTGACGAGAGATTGGCGCTGAGTTTTTCGACGTCCACGCTCGTCAGTATAGACTGACAAACTGGATATGTCAACCTAAACTGACAGAGCCGATAGCCACACTGGAGTGCCCGAATGGCCGGTCCCGGAGCGATCATTCGGGGCCAGACGGCCGAATGGGCGACGCCCGCTCTGGTCATACTGCCCTGCGTTGAGGGGTATACCGTGTCCGGGATGGCCCTGTGGTCCCGGAAGTCCCGGAAGATAACCAACGAGGATGCCCTAGCGCAACTGTGAGCGCGCTTCGACGCCAGTACGGTCTCCGCCGGCCCGCCGGGCTCGTAAACAGATCGAACACGCGCTCGGGCGACGCCTGGATCAGGCGTTCGTAGCGGAGCTTGCGGCTCACGTGGCGCCCTCCACGAAGCGCTCGAAACGGTCCAAGCGGCCCTCCCAGGCCCGGCGATGGGCCTCGATCCACTCGCCCGCCTCATCGAGCGTTGTGGCCGGGCCTAGCCGGCACTCGCGCACCCGGCCCACCTTCTCGGTCTCGACGAGGCCGGCGAGCTCCAGGATCCCGACGTGCTTCTTGATCCCGTTGAGGGTCAGGCCCGACGGCCCCGCGAGCTGGCTCAGCGTCGCGGGACCGCGGCCCAGGCGCTCGAGAATCCCTCGCCGCTTGGGGTCCGAGAGCGCGAAGAACGTCGCGTCGAGCGTTGTCGATAGTGCACCGATCGGCTCACTATACAGCCGTTCGTCCTGTGGCTGACGGTGGCCGCCGGCCCGATGCCGTGACGGCCATATCTCCGGCCGCAACAAGCTGAAAAGCCATGGCATCGAAATGGCGGCTGCCTGTTCCGCAGTTGAGTGCGGGGCCGTCCTGGGGCTCTTGGGTCCTACGCAGAGAACGGTCTGTCAATCTGTTTCGGAGAGGGTTCGGGGTAGTCCGAAGCGCGTCATGACGTTGGTGCCGAAGGCGGTCATGGCGATGATGTGGTCGCCGCCGGTGGCGATGACCAGGAGACCGTAGGCGCGGTAGACACTGGCGTGGGGGTCTGCCAGGTACAGGCCGAAGGCGGGCTGGCCGTTGGCGCGGGTGGGTATCACGCGGTAGGTGCGGCCGGGGCGGAAGCTGACGGCGGCGAAGACGCGCTGGGCTGATTCGATGCCGCGGTATTCCAGCATGGCCGGGGGCATGGAGAGTCTCACGTCGGTGGCGAGCAGTTCGATCAGGGCGTCCAGGTCGGCGCGTTCCAGGGCATCGGTGAGCCGGGCGACGAGCCGGTGTTCGGCGGCGGTGTCGGGTTGGCCTGCAGGCCTGCGGCTGCCGGGGCCACTGTTGCTGCTGCCGGTTGTGCTGGAGTCGGCGAGGTGGTTGTCGACGGTGGCGCGGGCGCGTTTGAGGGCGCTGGTTACGGCTTCCTGGGTGGTGTCGAGCATCCGGGCGACTTCGGCGGCGTGGTAGCCCTGGACGTCGCGAAGGACGAGCGCGGCGCGTTGGCGTGGGGGCAGCAGTTGCAGGGCGGTGATGAAGGCCAGGGAGATGGCCTCGGTGGTCTCGTAGCGGGCTTCCGGTCCAGGGCGCTGATCGACGAGGTGGTCGAGCAGGACGTCGGGGTAGGGTTCCAACCAGGGCGGGGCGTCGCCGGCGCCGGTGGGTTCGGGCAGGGTGGGCTCGGGCAGCGGGGGGGCGATGCGGGGGCGTCGGCTGTCGGCGCGCAACATGCTCAGGCACCGATTGGTCGCGATCTGATACAGCCAGGTCCGGAGCGAGGACCGCTGGCCGAACTCGCCGAGGTTACGCCAGGTGGACACGAGGGTCTCTTGAAGTGCGTCCTCGGCGTCCTGCAGGGATCCCAGGATGCGGTAGCAGTGCACCTGCAACTCGTGGGAGTGGCCCTGGACCAGGTCGCGGAACGCATTGTGGTCGCCGGCCCGAGCCCGAGCGATCAGGTCGGTCGTGTCGATCTCCATCGGCATGCATCCTCGCTTTTCTTCTTTCCACAGGGCGCGCTCGACTCGTTCAACGATATAGACGCCGCCGGGCCCGCCAATTGGGCGGTGTCGGCGCGCCCAATCCGGGCGGGCGGTGGCGTCTACCCGTTACAGGCGGTCCCAGTCCGGGGCCGCCCCGGATACAGAACAGGACCACAGATCATGACCAAGTACGTTTTCTCCTTCCGTGTGCCCTCCGACTACGCGCCCCACCCCGGGACGCCGGCCGAGTGGCAGGCCTGGTTCGGCGGGCTGGGCTCGGCCCTGGTGGACGTCGGCAACGCGGTGACCGATTACGCCTCGCTCGGCGAGGTCGGCGGCCGCGACTCCCGGATGGTCGCCTACTCGGTGGTGTCCGCCGACGACATGGACTCCGCGCTGGCGCTGGCCAAGGACTGCCCGGTGATGCGGGTCGGCGGCGGGGTCGAGGTCGGGCCCGTGATGGAAGCCGCCGGGTCGTGAGCGACGCCATGGCCGCATCGACGGCGCGGCCGGAGGGGTCGTTCCTGGCGAGCCGGCGCGGCAAGCTCACGCTGGCGCTGCTGTGCGCGGTGACGTTCCTGGACGTCGTGGACGGCTCGATCGTGAACGTGGCGCTGCCGACCATCCGTACCCATCTGGGCTTCTCGGTGCAGAACCTTCAGTGGGTGGTCAGCGGCTATCTGATCACCTATGGCGGGTTCCTGCTGCTGGGCGGTCGGGCCGGGGACCTGCTGGGGCGGCGGCGGCTGCTGATCGCCGGGACCGCGCTGTTCGCGGTCTCCTCGTTGGCGTGCGGGTTGGCTGACAGCCGGGGGCTGCTGGTCGGCGCCCGGCTCGCCCAGGGTTTCGGGGCGGCGATGATGTCCCCGGCCGCGCTGTCTATCCTGACCACCACCTTTCAGGACTCCGACCGGCACAAGGCGCTGGGCGTGTGGGCCGGGATCAGCGGGCTGGCCGCCGCGGTCGGGGTGTTCTTCGGCGGGCTGCTCACCGAGGACTTCGGCTGGCGGTGGGTGTTCTTCGTGAACCTCCCGCTGTGCGCGCTGGTGCTGTTCGGGGCGTCCCGGATCCTGAAGCCCGACCGCGGCCGGAGGTCCATGCCGGGTGGTTTCGACGCGGTCGGCGCGGTGCTGGTCACGGCCAGCATGCTCGTGCTGATCTTCACGTTGGTGAAGGCGCCGGTTGACGGCTGGGGTGCGGGCCGCACCATCGGCGGACTGGCCGCCTCGGCTGTGCTCGCTGGCCGCGTTCGTGGGTAACGAGCAGCGGCGCGCCCATCCGCTGGTCCCGATGTCGATCTTCCGGATCAAGGGCCTGGCCGCGGCCGATGCCACCCAGGTGATCGCCTGGGCCGGGTTCTACTCGATGTTCTTCTTCGTCACTTTGTATATGCAGAACGTCCTGGGCTACTCCCAGCTGCGGACCGGGCTGTCGTATCTGCCGGTTACCGTCGGGGTCGGGTTGGGTTCGACCGTGGCGACGAAGATGTTCGTCCGGACCGGTACCCGTCCGATCATCGTCTCCGGTGCGCTGCTCGCCGCTGCCGGCATCTTCTGGCTGTCCCGCATCCCAGCGGATGGCACCTATCTCGGCAACCTGCTCGCCCCGCTGGTGGTCATGGCGGCCGGGCTCGGGCTGCTGTATGCCGGTGTGCAAACGGCCGCCAACGCGGGCGTGCCGGAGAATCAGGCCGGATTGGCCGCGGCTCTGATCACCGCCTCTTTTCAGCTCGGGTCCGCGCTGGGCCTGGCGGTGTTCAGCGGGATCGCGACCAGCCGCACCAGCCACCTGCTGGCCGGCCACACCCCACTCCCGGAGGCGCTCACCGCCGGATTCCAACGGGCCCTGCTCGTCAGCGCCCTCTGCCTCGTGGCAGCCGGAGCCATTGCGCTGCGCGCCTCCAACACCCGCGGCGAACCCGCCGTCACACCAGAAACCCAGCAAAACCTGGAACTCTCCCCTGACCCCGCCTAACACAACACGAGGAAATCCCGGGATGGCGTTCAAGGCCATCCCGGGCCCGGCGGGGCCCAGGCGGCAGTTCGGGCAACCACAGTAACTGCGGATGAGGTGGCTCCCGGTCCGCGGTTTTGCCATGCCGCTCCGCCAGAGGGAGAGGACGCTCCATGGCATTTTGTGCCCACCAGGTCGATCAGCTTGCAGCTACTTGATAGCTCCACGCTCGGCCTGACAGCCACTCATGAGCATACCGCTCTGCCCCCGTGCGTTCTCTGTTGCACCGGCCCCTCTAACAGGGCACATTTTGCAGTAGAGAAGAAAAAATGAGCGCCGTTAGGGCACAGATTGCAACAGGAAAGCTACCGACGGCATGCCGTGAATCGGACCCACATGGCTGGGGTCGCCCACAAATACTCCGACGATCCGGTGTATCCAGGTGAGCCGCCATCACCGGATGGTGGTGATTCTCCGGCGCCGCCGGCTCTGACACCCCCTCAGGCTCGGGTCGTGGATGCTCGAACTGGCCCGGTCGGGTGAGGTTTCGTGGCTGGCGAGGTTCCGGTCTCGGGTTCTTCCGCAGGACGGCCTCCGCACAGTTCGGCGGAGGTCCTCAGGAGGTGTGTTGCCCAGGAGCCCGGGACGGGCGAGCATCACGATCGTGACGGCCATACCGCGGGTCGGGCCTTCGTCCTGGCCGGCTTCGACGGGCTTCCCGCATTCCGCGGGTCTGCTTCGTCGCGATGACCTCCTGGCCGCCCTGGATCGCGCCTCGCTGAAGAAGGTGACCATCATTTCGGCGCCTCCAGGGAGCGGGAAGACCTCACTACTGCATGCCTGGTCTGAGCGAGCGAGCAAGGACCGCCGGGTCGCCTTCGTTTCGGTGCCCCCGGACCAGCAGGATGCTCAGCAGTTCTGGCTCGCCGTATTGGACGCCATTCGTCATACGGACGCCGTCGCTGATTCTCGGACGGCAGGCGGCTGCGCCAGTTGTTGACGGCGAAATGGTTGACAGCGACCTGATGGTCGACACGGTCGTATCGGAGCTGGCCAGTGTGGCAGGAATCGTGGTGTTGGTCATAGACGATCTACAGGAGCTGCGTTCCGCTGACGCCCTCTCCGAACTTGGACACTTGCTCAACGTTCTTCCGGAATCGGCGAGTGTGGTGTTGTCGTCCCGCCGCGATCCGCCGATCAGACTGCACCGGCTCAGGCTGGCCGACGAGGTCGCCGAGCTCCGGGCCGGCGATCTGCGCTTCACCGCCAGCGAGACACGCGAGCTGCTCGCGGCTTCTGAGATCACTCTGTCCGAGTCCGGCGCCGCGGCGTTGTACGAACGCACGGAGGGTTGGGCGGCTGGGCTGCGCCTGGCCGTGATCTCTCTGCGCGGTCACCCGGACCCGGAGCTCTTCGTGGATGAATTCTCCGGAACTGACAGGGCCATCGGGGAATACCTGATGGCCGAGATGTTCGAACGCCAGCCGAACGAGGTTCAGAGCATGCTGTTGCGGACCTCGGTGGCCGATCGGTTGAACGGCGAACTGGCCGACCTGCTGGCCGGTCGCCCAGGTTGTGAGCAGATGCTGCTGGCGCTTGAGGACGCCAATGCATTCGTCGTTTCGCTTGACGCCCAGCGCAGGTGGTTCCGTTACCACCAACTTCTGGCGGACTTCCTGGGATTGGAGCTGCGCCGAACGTTGGCGGAGAAAGTTCCTGACCTGCACCGTAAGGCCGCCGGGTGGTTTTTGGATCACGGTGAGGTCGTCAAGTCCATTCGGCACACGCTGGCGGCCGGCGACTGGCCCGATGCGGCCAGGCTGCTCGCGGACCACTTGTTTAGTCTGACGCTCGACGGTCAGGAGGGCAGCATCGCCGCCCTGTTGCGGTCGTTCCCTGCCGGCGCGTCGGCTGAGCATCCTGAGCTGGCTTTGGCTCACGCAGCCACGCAACTGGCCCAGGGACGGCTCGAGGAGGCGTCGGCTCAGCTGGCGCTCGCGGAAGTCCCACCTACAGAACGCATCGCCCGTCCGCCGCCGACGCCTGGCGATAACAAATGCGTCCCTGAGGTTGGCGCTCGCCCGGCGCAGCGGCCACTTCGAGGAAGTAGTCGAGCAAGTGAATCTGCTCGGCATTTCGACCGCAGATGGGTCGGGCGACCTGATCGGGATGGACACCGAGTTGCGCGCTGTGGCGCTGATGAACCTGGGGATCGTCGAAACCTGGTCTGGCCACTTCGCAGATGCCGAGCGGCACGTGACGGAAGGAGCGACGCTCGCCCAGACCATCGGCCGACCCTACATCGAGGTCGCCTGTCGGGCGTATCAAGCGTTTCCGTCAACGCACGTCTCGCTCGGGAGGCGCGTGAACTCGGTCGTCAGTCGTTAGCCCTGGGCGAGAACTATGGCCTGGGCGATCGTCCGGTGCTCGCGCCCGCGTCTGGGCGCGGTTGCCAGCATAAGGGCATGGATGGGCGAGTTCGAGGAGGCAGAGCGTTGGCTCCGCCGCGGTTGGGACGTCGTCCAGGCCGACATTGACCCTGCTGCTCGCAGTGCAGCTGCACATGGTCACGGGTCTGTTGCATGCCGGTCGCGGCGAGCACCGACCGGCACTCAAGGCGTTAACTGCAGCGATACAGGCCCAGTCTCTTCTCACCGGCGTGCACATTCTCGCACCGGTGATCGTCCGAATGGCTCGCGGTCACGCAAGCTCGTCTCGGGATGCCGGACGAAGCGAGAGCAACGCTTGATGGGTTCTCCACTGAAAACGAACAGTTCGCCGCCATTGACATCAATTTGAATCCCGTGGTGCGGCAGGACCTGGCGCGAGCCGCCATCCGCCTGATGGAGGGAGACCCTGCCACCGCGCTGGTTGTCCTCGGAGACGTTCAGACTCACAATGCCGCCGCCCGGCTTCCCGGCGTACGCACTCGTCGAAGCACGGTGCTTCGCTGGCCTCGCGCACCTGGCGCTGGGCGATCGGAACGCCGCCGCGGCCGCAACCGAGGCCGCGCTCGCCGCTGCAGAACCAGATCGGCTGATCTTCCCGTTCGCGATGTCCAATTCGGCCGATCTACTCGACATCCTCCCAGTCACCAAACGGCGCATAGGGCGTTGCTCGCCGATGCCGTTGACCTTCTCGAGCCCCCCGGCACCGCGATGGAGCGGGCGCGTCTACCGCAAACGGAACAGCTCAGCCCGAGCGAGCTGCGGGTGCTACGGTACCTGCCGACGAACCTGACGCGGCCCGAGATCGCCCGATCGCTTCACGTCTCGGTCAATACGGTCAACACGCATATCCGCAGTATCTACTCCAAGCTCGGCGCACCGATCGCAGTTCGGCGGTTCGCCGAGCACGCCAGCTGCGACTGCTTGCCATGGGGCGGGCCGCAACCCCGTCGAAGTGAATTTCGGTTCTCGCCAGAACAAATCATCAGATTCCGGTGACGACCGCTCACTGGCCAAACCGCAGGATGACGGCGTGGCGACCCAGCCCGGCTGCCAGTACATGATCCGGATAAGGGGGCGGCTTGGAGCTACTGCTCTGTCCGCGTTTCCGACCATGGGGTCGGAGGTGCGGGGCGGCGATACCGTGCTCACGGGCCTGCTCAGGATCGGTCAGCGGTGTACGGGGCTCTGGCGCAGATAGAAGCGCTTGGACTCGAGTTGCTCGAACTCCGCCAGGTCGGGCCATCCACGGGCTATGGCCCTGACTGAGCAATATCGCCAGCATCCGGTGAGGGCGAATCACCTGGATCGGCGCGAATATTCGGCCCGTGCGTTACATGAGGTCACGTCCACCGGATCGGAGCCATTGCACGTCACCTATTGGCGGACGCCCGGTGTAAGGAGTGAAGAACATGAGCAGTAAAGATCAGGCAGCAGCGAGGCGGGACGTGTTTACAAATAGTTCGGAGGCTCCAGCTGGACGCCTGAGCGCGACGAACGAGACGCTGTCGGCCGGTGCGGCCGAGGTCACGCCTGACCCGAGACGCTGGTTCATCCTGGCCGTCGTCGTCATCGCCCAACTGATGGTGGTGCTCGACGCCTCCATCGTGACCATCGCACTGCCGTCGATTCAGCGAGCACTCCATATCTCGGTCGCCAACCGACAGTGGGCCATCACGGCCTACACCCTGGCCTTCGGCGGACTGCTGCTTCTAGGTGGTCGCGTCGCCGACTTCGGGGGCCGGCGGCGGATGTTCATTGTGGGACTTATCGGTTTCGCGGCGGCCTCGGCGTTGGGCGGCTCGGCTGTCGATCAAGCCATGCTGTTCGGGTCCCGAGCGCTGCAGGGTGCCTTTGCCGCCCTGATGGCGCCGGCGGCACTATCCATCCTCACCATCACCTTTCAACACGACGCTGGGGAACGAGCGAAAGCCTTCGGCGCCTATGGAGCCGTCTCGGGTGCCGGAGCCGCCGTGGGCGCCCTCCTGGGCGGTGTCCTCACAGAGTACGCATCGTGGCGGTGGACCCTTCTGATCAACGTTCCCATTGCCGTGCTGGCCGCGGGAGCGGCCTTGCGGGTTATCCGTGAGAGCCGGGTTAGCGGGAAAACCCGGTACGACATCCCCGGCGCGGTGCTGTCCACTGGTGGTTTGGTCGGCCTGGTCTACGGGTTCACCAAGGCCGTCAGCGACGGCTGGTCATCGGCGCCTACCCTCACCTTGCTCGCGGTGGGCGTGATCCTTCTGGCGGCGTTCGTCGTGGTAGAGGCTCGCTCGACCCATCCACTGCTCCCGCTGCGGGTTGTCGCGGAACGAAATCGGGGCGGTTCGTACCTGGCCACCCTGCTCAATACGGTGGGCTTATTCGCCATGTTCATCTTCGTGAGCTACTACATGCAGCAGATCCTTCACTACTCGGCAGCCAAAGCCGGCGTCGCCTTTCTGCCCTTCGCGCTCGGCGTGATCGTGGCGGCCACGGTGGGGACAAACTTGGTGCCCAAAATCGGGCCTCGCGCCGCCATGACCGTCGGCCTTTCGGCGACTGCGTTGGGCCTGTTGTGGCTGACCCAGATCGGGGTGCACACGTCGTACTGGACCCATCTCTTCCCTCAACAGATCGTCATGAGCCTCGGGCTGGGTTTGGCGTTTCCGGCTCTCAGCAGCACCGCCCTGACCAAGGTACAAGAGCAAGACTCGGGTGTAGCCAGTGCCATGGTCAACACCACTCAGCAAGTCGGCGCTTCCCTGGGTGCCGCCCTGCTCAACACCGTCGCCGCCACCGCCACGGCCAACTACCTGGCATCGCACGGATCTCGCCTGGCGCCGAACGCGGTGGTGCACGGCTTCACCGTGGCCTTCGCCGTCGGGGCGGGAATTGTGGCCGCCGGCGCTATCGCCAGCGCGGTGTTGGTCAACGCCAAAGCGCCGGACCTTGCGGAGCCGGCCGCAGAACCGGAGTTGAGTGAGAGGTAGGCAATCACGTGACGTCTCGACGCAGATCAACCACGCTCCAGATCATGGCGTCGCTACGCCTCGATACCGGACGAGCGGACCAGTCCACGTCTGATCTACATTGTCAGGAGTCAGCCCGTCGGGACGCCGCCAGGGCCTCCAGGCGTGATAGCGAGCGCGAAAGCGCGCCTTCGTCGAACAGGTACGGAACCGCGTTCCCGAACGTAGGTCTTTCGGCGGCCGAGGATGAGACGCCCGCGGCGCTCATGACGAGAGACCCCAAACCCAATCCGTGCATGACCACGAAGGTGACCCTCTCAGTCCGGTCCAGCAGACGCCTGACGGCGGTCGCGTAGCGATGAAGGGCTTCCTGCACGCTTTCCCCGTGGGGAAGTTGGGCGTTCAAGGAGTGGTGGTGCTGCCACGACCAGTACGCCTCGATCGGCACGCCATCCAGGTCGCCGGACCGAATCTCATCAAGGTCGGCATCGATGACGACCGGGACCTGCCGGCCCTGGAGAGCGATTTCAATGGTCTGTCGAGTACGGGGGAATCTGGTGGCCACTGCGAGGTCGATGTCGAGGTTCGAAAGCTGTTTGCCCAGGGCCCGGGCTTGTTCTCTTCCCCGCCCTGTCAGCGTGACCGGACGTGACGGATCGCTGTTGAGCACATGGGCTCGGTTGGCAGCCGATTCGGCATGGCGGGCAAAGATGAATAGCCGAGTCGGGTGCGAGAAACGCGTGTCGGTCACAGTTTTGCAGGATACGTCGCACTACCAGGTGGCATCGTTGAGAGCAACGCGGGCGCAGCGTCATACCGATGCCTGCGAACACGGCACACGGATCACCCCAGAGAGCCTGGGATTCACGTCGCCAGTTTCTCGTTGGTGACAGCCGGCAAGGCCTTTCGCTCTGCCCTGCATCACCACCTACCGGTGCAGTAGCGTCACGACCCATGATTACATTTGGGGGAATCGGAAGAAAAGCTCTGGTGCTGACTGTTGCCGCCGCGGTCAGTATGTCGGCGTGCGGCAGTTCTGGGAAGTCGACCAGCTCAAGTACCCAGAGCGGCACTCAAAGTGGCAGCCACAGCACGTCGAGCCCCATCACGATCGGCATAGTTACCTCACTGACCGGGCCGGCGTCGGCCAACTTCACCGGGGCTGTGCAGGGCGCTCAAGCCCGATTCGACCTGCAGAACGCTCAGGGTGGAGTCAATGGCCACCAGCTCAAGCTGCTGTCTGGCGACGACACCAGCAGCCCGAGTGGCGCGGAGACGGCTGTGGGTGAGCTGGTCCAAGAACGCAAGGTATTCGGGCTGATCTTCATCTCGGACCTGACCGCCGCCGGAGCCTACCGGCTGCCCCAGCAGCTCGGAGTGCCCGTGGTCGGGTTTCCGACGGACGGCCCCGAGTGGGCTGAGCAGCCGAACACCAACATGGTTGCCACCTGGGGCGACCAGACTGCGAATCCTCCCATCACGACGGTGTACGCCAAGATCGCCCAGTTGGTCGGCGCCAAGAATATGGCCGATCTGGCGATCGGCAACGAGCCGCCCTCGGATGTCGCGGCCCAGAACTTTGCCAAAGCGGCACAAAGTGTCGGTCTGAAGGTGGGGTACTTAAGCGACAGCATTCCCCTCGGCTCAGTGAACGTGACGGCGGCCGTGCTCGCCATGAAGCAAGCGGGAGTCGACGGGTTCAACTCGGAGATGCTCATCAACACCAACCTCGCCATCATGGAAGGCGCCAAGCAGGAAGGCATGAAGCTGGTCGCCTCCCTGCTTCCCACCGGGTACGACCAGGCTCTCCTGAATGATCCTTCCGCTGTCCAAGCTGCCCAGGGCGGGATCTTCGCCACCGAGCAGGTTCCCTTCGAAGAGAACACGGCCGCCACCAAAGCGGAGCAGAGCGCCTTCGAGACCTACGAGCACTTCAGCGGCGTGCCCAATCTCAACTGGACAGAGGGCTGGATCTCAGCCGACCTGTGGATCCAGGGCCTCAAAAGGGCTGGAAACAATCCCACGCACGCTTCGTTCCTGACCGCGGTGCGCTCCGTCACGGGATACACGGCCAACGGCCTCCTGCCGCAGCCACTCGACCTCAGCCTGAAGGACTTCGGCAAGGAGACCAGTAGCACGGCCTGTCAGTACTTTGTCACCTTGAAGGGAACGACCTTCGTTCCCCTCAACAACGGAAAGGCGATCTGCGGCCCCATCGTGGGGTGAGCCGTGACCGCTCGCTAAGCCCTGATGATTCTGTGCCGCCCGGCCGGCTCGGGTGGTATGGGAAGTCCACGCCGCAGGGGGAATCGGGACCGGCTCGACCCCGCGGGCCGTGTCCTCCCCAGGGCGCGGGTGGCGTCGGGGCCGGGCTCGTCCGGCTCGAGGTGCTGGCGCCGCGAGGCTGCGTGCGGTTGACACCGATTACGCGTGTGACATATCCTATCTCCAGCGTCACATCGGTAGGTTCGGAGGGTATGGATGGGCTTTCCCAAGCGCCAGGCCGCGATCGTGGGGGTGTACAACACCGAGCAGGGCAAGCTGCCGGACCGGACGTCCTTTTCCCTTCAGCTCGAGGCGATCCGCGGCGCCCTCGACGACGCCGGGATGACCATCGAAGACATCGACGGTCTGTTGCCGATGTCGGGATCCAACCACCTGGCGGGGTTCGACGGGCCTACCGCCGCCCACCAGTTCTGGGCCGAGCAGCTGGGCGGCCGGCCGATCAGTCTCATGGAAGTCGGGGGGGCGTCCGGGCAGCTGGCGAAGGCCGCGGCGGCGATCTCGGCAGGCATGTGCGAGACCGCGATCCTCTTCTACGGCAAGGCCGGCCGGCCCGTCGGGCCGCGAGGCAGCGCCATGCCCGACCGGGCCCCGCGTGTCGCCGAATGGCAGTTCTCGATCCACGGAGCCTACATGATCCCCTTTTACGCGCTGTGGGCTCAGCGCTACATGAACGAGTTCAAGGTCACCTCGGAGGACCTGGCCCAGGTGGCAGTCATAGACCGTTACCACGCCACCCTCAACCCGGACTCGGTCATGGGCAGCCGGGGGGAGATCACCGTCGACGATGTGCTCAACTCGCGCTGGATCGCCGAACCGCTGCACCTTCTGGACTGTTCGCTCGACACCGACGGCGGCTATGCGGTGGTGATGACCACGGCCGAGCGGGCTCGGAGCGCTCGTCAGAAGCCCGTCTACGTCCTCGGCGGCGCCGAAGCGGTCTACACCGACTTCTATGTGAGCTTCAGCGAACCGTGGTTCGGTGACGAGGGCAAGTCCATTCGCAAGGCCGCGGACCGGGCCTTCTCGCTGGCCGGGGTGAGTCGTGACGACGTGGACGTGGTGGGGAGCTACGACTGCTTCACCGTGACAGGTCTGCGCAACCTCGAAGAGATGGGCTTCTGTGGCATCGGCGAGGGAGCGGCTTACGTCCGGGAGGGCCACACCCGGCTCGGAGGGAGGATGCCGGTGAATACTGACGGCGGCCTGCTCTCAGGGAGTCATCCCGGGGACCCCTCCGGTCTTATGGTCACGGAGGTCGTCAAGCAGTTGCGCGGCGAGTGCGGAGCCCGCCAGGTTGCGAATGCGAAGATCGGTGTGGCGCTTCAACAGGGCTTCGCGGTCCACGGCATCGGTAGCGCCTTGATCCTGGGAGTCGACTGACCATGACCGCCACCGACACCCCCTATCTCAAACCACTCCCTGAGGTGTCCGAGGCCAACCGGCCGTTCTGGGACGGCCTCAAACGCCGGGAGTTCCTCGTACCCAGGTGCGACAACTGCGGCGACTACAACTGGGTGCCGTACCCGGCGTGCCGCTCCTGCCTTTCGGAGGCGCAGACCTGGACCAAGGTCAGCGGGGACGCCACCGTGTACTCGTTCACCATCGTCCATCGCGGTCACGGCCAGTTCAACGACGAGGCGCCCTACGCGATCGTGATGGCCAAACTGGCCGAGGAGCCGCGTGCCTGCATCGTGCTCGGCAATACCCGGGGTCTTCCCAACGAGGACCTCGAAGTCGGCCTGCCGATCAAGATCGTCTTTGACGACATCCCGGGCGAGGACACCACGATGTGGCGGTTCGGTCCGAGGGACGCATGACCTCGTCGGTAATCACCGACGACATGAGGTCGATTCTCGGGCTCTCGCTCGGAGGCTCGATCTCCTATCCCATCACCGATTCCGACATCCGGAGGTGGGCGATCGCGGTGTACTACCCCGATCCGGCGCCTCGCTTGTTCTGGGACGAGGAATACGCCAGGAGCACGCCGCACGGGGGAATCGTGGCCCCGGAGGAGTTCAATCCGTTCGCCTGGGGGGCACGGGATACGTTCAGCGTCGAGCCCCCGCAGCCGGCCCTCCAACCGGATCCGGCCCTGGTGGCAGTGGGGGCCACTGAGCACCGATATGGTGTCCGGCCACCTGAGCTCCGCCGGGCCCTTAACGGAGGTCTCGAGGTGGAACACACACGGGTTCGGATGCGGCCGGGCGACGTCATCACCAGTCGCGTCGCAATCGCCGACTATTCCGAACGAGAAGGCCGGCTCGGCTTGATGCTGTTTACGACCAGCGAGTCACGATGGACCAACCAGCGGGACGAGCTGGTGCGAATCGATCGAATGACGCTGATCAGGTACTAACGGGGACCAGGAGACGACATGGCCGACAGGGCCGCACTAAATAGAGAGGAAGTGGTCATCGGCTTCGAAGTGCCGACCCGGAGCCGGACACCCAACTTCCACCACTGGAACCGGTACGCGGCGGTCAACTCGGAGTTCGTCGACATCCACATGGACGACCAGGCCGGCCAGGCCGCCGGGTACCCCGGGGCGATCCAGATGGGCAATCTCACCTTCGCCTGGTTGTACGGCATGTTGCGGGATTGGCTGGGCTTCGACGGACGGATCGTCAAGGTGCAGTGCCGGTTTCGGGGACCGTCGCTCAAGGGGGAGTCGGTGACCTGCAAGGGCGTCGTCACCGACTGCTATGAGGCCGATGGTGTGAGGATGGCGGACCTGGATGTGTGGACAGAGAATCAGAACGGGGTGCGCACGTCCGAGGGCAAGGCCACAGTCGCATTGCAACCCGTGGCGGTTTGATAAACAGCAAAGGTACAGATTTTCGGTTAGCCAACTTAAAGAAACAGGAGGGAATGCTCAAATGGCAAAGTTACGGCACGTTGCGATCAACTGCGAGAACCTTGACGAGTCAGCCAAGTTCTACGCCGAGGCGTTCGAGATGGAGGAGGTTGGGCGCGTCGGGGACATGGAGAAGGGCGGAGCGGTCTACCTGAGCGACGGTGTAGTGAACGTCGCTCTCATCAAGATCACGGACCCGGACTTCCCCAACTACAAGCCGGAGGGACTCAACCACATCGGATTCGTCGTCGACGACGTCGACGCCGCGGTGGCTCGGGTGACCTCGCTCGGTGCCGTTCCACAAAACGACCCGACCGCCGCGGGTGCGGGTGCCACCTGGGAGATCAAGATGAAGGCGCCCGACGGCGTCGGATTCGACCTCACCACCCATGGTTGGCCCGGCATCTCGGTGACTTCCTGACGCTCGGAGGCGGGTCGATCTATGGCTGAACTCGAAGTGGACACCCTTGCGGGCAAGATCAAGGAGCTGGAAGCGAGACTTCGCGAGCTCGAGGACATCCGGGAGATCAACGAGGTGTTCCGCCGCTGGCACTACGCCTGTACCGGTGGGTTCAACGGAATACAGGCCGGGCGCATGGAAGCGCTTGACGTCCTCACGGAAGACGCGACGATCGAGATCCAGGCCTTGCACGAGCCGGGCAACGGGTCCCAAAGGCCGAGAAGAGTACACCCGGTACTGGGACTTCTACTTCGGTGACGCCGGCCCGCTCCCGTATGTCTTCCAGACAAGCCTGGACCAGAAGGTCGAGGTCGACGGGGACACCGCCGTGCAATATTCGAATCAGCTCGGGATCTTTCAGGCTCGCAACTCGGCGCCGATGCTGAGCCTCTCCCGCCGGATCAACTACCTGCGGCGGACCCCTGAGGGCTGGAGGATCTACAAGACGACCGGTGACAGCGCGTTCAGCATCCCGCTACAGGACCTGAAAGGGCCCCTCAACCCGCTACCGCAGCAGGAGGATCGCACCCCGTGGACCTATGGGGGGCAATCTCCCAGGGACCCAATGGCGCCGCTCAAGGAGGAGCCGAAGCCGTAAGGAGTCGGATCCGAGCGGTTCCGTCCTCACTCCGTCCAGGCGGCCGGGTAGGCCTCGAGGCTGAAGTCGGCCCAGCGCCACACGGCACTAACGCGCCGCGACCACTCGCTGCGAACGCATGGTTGTGAAGCTATCCAGCTCAAAGGAGCGAAATGCCAGTTCTCGAAGTGAACCGGAGTGTATTGCCGGAGCCGGGCTTTCTGATCGGCGGGGAAAAGGTCACGTCGGGATCCGACGACCCCTTTCCTCACCGTTACGCGGCGAACGGCCAGGTGACGAACGATGTCCCCATGGCCGGCACCAAGGAGGTCGACGCGGCGGTGGCCGCGGCGCGAAAGGCGTTTCCCGGTTGGAAACGCCTGCCCGGGAATGAGCGACGCCGTCTCATGTTCGAGTACGGCCAGAAGCTACGGACTATGGACGAAGAACTCCGCCAGCTCCAGACCGCGGAAAATGGGCAGGCCTATGCCATCACCGCCTACAACACGACCTGGGTGGCGGAGCTTTTCGAGTACAACGCCGGGTGGGCGGACAAGATCGGGGGTCAAGTCGTTTCCACCTTCCCTGGTCCTGCTTTCGACTACACCATCGATCAACCCTACGGCGTGGTGGCCGTCATCGTCCCATGGAACGGCCCGTTCGTTTCATATGGACAGACTCTGGCTCCGGCTCTGGCCGCAGGTAACACGATCGTCATCAAGCCCCCGGAGCTGGCCCCGTACACCTGCCTGCGCCTCGCCGAGATCGCCCACGAGGTCGGCTTTCCTCCTGGAGTCATCAACGTCATTCCGGGCGGCCCGGTGGCAGGAACGGCCTTGACCAGCCATCCGGACGTGAACAAGATCTTCTTCACGGGCAGCGGGGCCACGGCTTCGAGGATCATTTCGGCCACGGCTCCCAACCTCACGCCAACCGGCTTCGAACTGGGTGGCAAGTCGGCTCGGGTCATCTTCGATGACGCCAACCTGGATCAGGCGGCCCGGCACGCGGTGAGCTCGATCCTCGGTCTTTCCGGCCAGCAGTGCATCTGCGGGTCACGGGTGTTGGTGCAAGCCGGGGTCTACGATGAGCTCCTCCAGCAGGCCAAACAGATTGTCGAGAGCACCCCGATCGGTGATCCCCGTGATCCCAGCGTGTTCATGGGGCCGGTCATCAGCGCCGGCGCGGTGGAGAGGATCATGGGCTTCATCGAGCGAGCGAACGCGTGCGTCGGGGCGCGCCTGGTCACGGGCGGAGATCGGATAGGTGGTGACCTGGCTGATGGTTACTTCATCCAGCCGACCATCTTCTCCGAGCTGGACAACGATGCTGAGCTGAACACCCGGGAGATCTTTGGCCCGGTCCAGGCGTTCATGCGCTTCGAGACCGAGGAAGAGGCGGTAGCCCTGGCCAACGACACCGAGTACGGGTTGGCCGCCTGGGTGGAGACGACCGACCTCGGGCGGGCCCACCGGCTGGCCAGGGACCTCGATGCTGGCACCGTCTGGATAAACGGGTTCTTCGACCTGCCCGTCGGTGCCCCGTTCGGCGGAGTCAAGAATTCCGGTTTCGGCCGGCTGGGCGGGAGCTACGCCATCGCCGAATTCACCCAGCCCAAGAACGTCTGGTTTCCCCTCTAATCAGAAGGAATCGCTTCCCGTGACCAGGTATCAATCCCGGTGGATGTCGGCTTTGGCCGGGATGGTGTTCTGCCGGAGTTGGTTGAACGGCAGGTCGCGGTCGGCCGAGGGCTCCCGGGGGAGCCCGAGAAGCCGCTCGGCGACTGCGTTGCGCTGCATCTCGGTCGTTCCCCCGCCAATGCCGTGGCTCGACAGGCGGTGGATACCCCACCGAGACCTGGAATCGGGTTGCCAAGCGGCGCCGAGGGATCCGGCTACCTCGAGGTCTATCTCACCGAGCCGGGGCCCGGTGAGTCCAGTCATGCCCTTCAACAGCGCCGCGGCGTGGCCGGGTAGGGCGCCCGTCTTCATGGCCGCGCCAACCCTTTTCACCGTCTGAGCCTGGACCGCACTCAGTACCCAGCTCTCCCCGATGAGGGCTCGGATGTGCGGGTCCTGGTTCCGTCCGACCGCCCGGGCCAGCTCGAGCAGACCTGGGTCGAGTTCGATGCCTTTCTCCTCGTTCTCCCCCTTGCGGCCGGCGAGGGACCAGCCTCGCCCGATCGCGCTCCGCTCGTTCATCATCAGAGTCGTGGCGACCCGCCAACCATCGTTCACGGCACCGACGACATTGTCGACCGGGATGACCGCGTCCTCGATGTACTCCTGGCAGAAGTCGACGCTCCCATCGAGCAGCTGCAGCGGTACCACCGTGATGCCAGGGCTCCTCACGGGCACGATGAACATGGTGAGGCCGGAGTGCTTGGGGACCTCCAGGTTGGTGCGGGCGAGACAGATGGCATAGTCCGAGTAGTTGCCACCGGTGGTCCAGATCTTCGACCCGTTGAGTCGCCACGTATCGCCGTCGCGCTCGGCTCGGGTCAACAGGCCGGCCAGGTCGGAGCCGCCGCTCGGTTCGGACAGGAACTGACACCAGATGTGATCCCCGTTGAGGATGTGCGGAATGTACGCCTTCTTCACCTCCTCGCTGCCGTGGGCGAGGAGGGTCGGGAGTACCACGTTGAAGGCGTTGCCGAACTCCTCCGGCATCCGGTAGTCCGCCCCCTCCTCGCGGAAGATCTGGTCATGGGCGGCCGACAGGCCGAGACCGCCGTACTCGACGGGCACGGTGATCCCGGCGAGACCTCCCTCCCACAGGGAGCGCTGGATCGCCTTGGAACGAGCCACCCCGGCGTCGTCCCACTGGAGGAATCTCTCGCCTGGCTGCTTGAGCGGGATGCGTTCGGCCAGCTCCAACCGCACCTTGGCCCGGAACTCGTCCAGGCCGATCATGGTCATCTGGTCGGTGTTAGTCACGCTACCTGTCCCTCTGCGACGTCGACGAGTGCTCGGTGCTGCTCGTAGGGCGATCCGTAAATCACCTCGTTGCCGATGGCCCGGCGGAAGTACAGATGGAGATCGTAGTCCCACGTCATAGCGATCCCTCCGTGCAACTGGATGCAATCGTGCAATATCACGGTGCTCCACTTCCCGACCTGGGCCTTGGCCACTCGAGCCGCGATCGCAGCATCGGGCCGGCCCGCCTCGACCGCGTGGGCGGCGTAGGTCGTGGCCGCGTGCGACCCTTCGAGCCAAATGCGGTGATCGGCCATTCGGTGCTTTAGCGCCTGGTACGAGCCGATGGGCCGGCCGAAAGCTACCCGATCCTTGCAGTACTGGACCGTCAGACCGAAGCCCGCCTCGGTGGCGCCGTTACTCTCGGCGCACTGCAGCACCAGCGCCACCTGAAGCTGGCGTTCGACCGCTGCCGCGGTCGCCCTCGTCACGCCAACCACCGACTCCGCTCCGACCCTGACGCCTTCGAAGCGTACGACGGAGAAGCGCCGGGCCACATCCAGGGATTCAAGCGCGTCGATGGAAACACCGGGGGATGCCGCGGTTGACGACAAACTGAGCCAGCCCTTCGGCGGTCCGGGCCGTTACCAGAATCAGGTCGGCTGCATGCGCATAAGGGACGTAGGTCTTGACGCCATCCAGCACATAGCCGTCGCCCGAAGCGACAGCAGCCAGAGCGACTGTTTCCGCCTTCCAGTCCCGATCAGGCTCTGCGAATGCCCACGTGGCGATGAGCTCGCCGCTGGCGAGGGCCGGTAAGTACTTCTCCCGCTGCTCGGCCGTGCCGGACTCAGCTAACGCGTACGCCACCACATTGGTCGCATGGAAAGGTCCGGGGTGAACCATCCGACCGAGCTCCTCGGCGACGATGGCGGCATCGAGCAACCCATGGCCCGAGACCGACCCTCCCCCGTGCTGTTCGGGAACGAGCGTGGCGTACCAGCCCAACTCGCCACCCTGCCGCCACAAGGCCGGATCGAACCCCAGGGGATCGCCGATCAGCTCCCGGACCCGGGTGAGGGGAGAGCGCTCGTCTAGAGCCCGGCGGGTGGTCTCCCGGAACAACTCCTGGTCATCGGTGAGCTCCAGGTCCACGATGGCCACCTCCCTTCGTTCGTTTGCATCATTGGTTCGAAACCAGTCCGTGACATATGTGCCTGGCGAAGAAGCGCCCGACCGCACCCGGGTCGTCCATGTCGAACGAGCTCGCCCCCACCAGAGTGCTGAGGGAGGCCAGGTTGATCGCAATCCACTCCGCCGCTTCCGATACCTCAATATCAGAACGAAGTTCGTCTCGATCCCTGGCCCGCTGCAGCTGCGGGATCACCAGGTCCCGGATCCGATTCGCCTGGCGCTCGCGGGACAGCAGCATCGAGTTGAAGAGGCCGAGATCCTGTTCGACCAGGTGCTGTCGAACCCGGTAACGGTTGTTGAGACTGACCCGGTTCTCGATCAGGCGGGCCAGGAACACCTCGAGCGAGGGGGCGTCAGCACCCATGCGCTCGACATCGTCGAGGAGCCGACGGGCCTCGTGGCCGTCGACCTCCTCCAACAGGGCGGCTCGGTCGGGGAAGTAGCGGTAGATCGTCTGGCGGGATAGCCCAGCCACCCGAGCCACGTCGTTGAGAGTCGTCTTGTCGTTGCCGAACTGGGTAAAGCAGGCGATGGCGGCATCGAGGATCCGCCCTCGGGTCTCGGTGTCCCCCCGGCGTTCCGGGCCAAGGTCCTGATCCAGGTCCGCCGGAGCCGGTTGCCCTGGGTTACGCATGCGACATACAATATCATCCTCGTCACATGAGAGGGAGGGGAGTGGACGTGGCCGGGGCTCTGATCTCATACGGTGAACGACTCCACCGCATCGCCATGGCGCAGCCGACCGGGCTGGCCATCATATTCGCGGCCGAGGACGGGACTGAGAGCCAATGCTCCTGGGGTGATCTCGACAGTCGCTCGACTCAGCTGGCCCGAGTGCTGCAACGGCGAGGGGTCTCCATCGGCGACCGCGTAGCCGTCCAGCTCCGAAACTCGCCCGAATTCGTCATCGGCTGTTTCGCGGCCTGGAAGGCGGGAGCCACGGCGATTCCGGCTCGGTGGGACCTGCCCGAGTGGGAGCTGGAGCGGGTTCGGTCGGTCATCGACGCGGCGGTGGAGATCCGGCCTGAGACGTTGGACATCTTCGCCGAAGCCAATATGGAGTCCGCCGACGCATTCGATTTCCCCGAACCGCCGGTCGCGCAGGGCATCTGCAGCTCAGGAGCCACAGGGACTCCGAAGGTGATCATTCGCAACACGCCCGCGATCTGGTCCGAGGACGCCCGATCAACGGCTATCGCCGAGGCGTTCGGCGCCGTCGACACCGTCGAGCAGCGCTCCCTGGTGTGCGGGCCGATGTACCACACCAACGGGTTCATCGCCATCAGCGATCTGCTCTCCGGGTTCAGCGTGATCCTCCTCGAACGATTCAACGCCGGGCGCGCCGTCGATCTGATCGAGCGACACCGGCCGACCGGCATGGTCGCGGCGACCCCGTTGCTGCAGCGAATCGCCCAGGTCCCGGACGTGACCGGGCGCGACTTCTCGAGCCTGCAATGGGTGCTGCAAGGTGCCGCCCTGCTGCCCGAATGGGTCGCCCGAACGTGGTTCGAGTTGATCGGCCCCGAGCGCATGATCCTCCTCTACGGTTCGACGGAAGCGGCCGGTGTCGTCGCGATCCGCGGTGATGAGTACTTGCAACATCCGGGCACGATCGGAAAGGGTTTCGGCGGTACCGGCGTCAAGATCCTTCGTCCTGACGGCGACGAGGCCGCGCCCAACGAAGTCGGAGAGATCTATATGCGACCTGGGGACGGGGTGCTCATTCACAAATATCTCGGCGACGTCCCGCAGACTCCTGTTACGGCCGACGGATATACGACGATCGGCGACCTCGGGTGGATCGACGACGAGGGCTACCTTTACATCGCAGACCGCCGGGTCGACCTCATCAAGAGCGGAGGTGCCAACGTCTTTCCCGCCGAGGTCGAGGCCGCCTTGTCGGAGCATCCCGGCATCAGCGACGTGGTTGTCCTCGGCCTGCCCGATGAGGAATGGGGCAAGCGGGTGCACGCGGTCGTGCAGCGGGCCAGTTCAGGCTCGTCGCCTGGCGAGGCGGAGATCATCGGGTACGCCAAGGCCCGGCTGGCTCCTTACAAGGTCCCGAAGTCGGTCGAGTTCGTCGAGGAAATCCCGCGTTCGGAAGCGGGGAAGGTCTACCGGGGAGCCATGATCGCCGAACGGAGCGGATGAGCACGCCTGCTTCATGTCGGCGATGAACTCCCCGTGCTGCTCGATGGCGACGATCGGCCAATTCGACGGCTGTGAACTATCTTTCAATGATTGAACGTACTTCTTGTGTAATGCCTGCGGGCTGACGCCAGCCGAGCCGGCGATCTCCGCCCAGGGCTGGGTCGTGGCCCGTCATCTCCGGGAGCCGGTCATCTCCGTGTCAGATCAACCTCAGTTGATAGCCACGAACAGCTCTTCGAGAGCTTCACGGTCGGTGAGGTGGGAAACGCAGCCATGAGCTCTACCGGAGGACCCGACCCACGACAAACGAGGCCGAGCCCCACGTCCCGGCGAGGTTTCGACCGGGCCGTTCACGGGCGGGACCAGCCGTAACAGACAGGATTGTGTGCGGTGTACGATGCGACGAGCCGCGGACCGTGACACCGAGGCGCGACACGACTCTAGGAGGAGCAGATGTCCGCGACTGCTGGTGGAGAACAGGCGGGTAGCGGCAACGCAACCACTTGGCCCTTCCAGGTCGGTTTTCCGGAGGCGGAGCTCTACTGTCTGCCAATACCGGGGTTTCCTCGGCTCGGATGTACTGGGAGAACAAGGCGGACGTCTTCGGTGCCAAGCCCATGACTATTCCGTTTGCCATTAGCGTCTTTTCCCGACGAGCTCTATCAGGCCCCGAGGAGTTGGGCCTGCGCCTCACCCGTCGCAATCAAATGAAGGTCATCAACAGTCAGGCATCAAGGTCGTGACGTTGACAGGGGCGCCGGCTGAAACCGGTACCCTCGCGCAGAGGGAGAAAGAGTCATGAGCATCATCGACGAGGCGCTGGCCGCCAATGCAACCATCGCCAACGACTTCGATGCCGACTTCGGGAAGCCGCCCGCGCCCAAGATTGCCATCGTCACGTGTGCAGATCCTCGGCTGAGCAACATCGAGCACATGCTGGGTCTCGCCTCCGCCGATGTCGACATGATCAGGAACTTCGGCACGGTGATCGACGACGACGCGGTCCGATCGTTGGTTCTCTCGACCAGGCTGCTGGGTACCCGTGAGATAATGATCATCAATCACACCGACTGCGGGATGCTCAGGTTCACCGACGGCGAGTTGGAGGACCGGCTCCGCAAGGAGACGGGGCTGGCCCCGATCGCGCCGGCCAGGTTCTACAGCTTCACCGACGCCGAGCAGAACACCAAGGAGCAGATCCAGAAGGCCAGGTCGCATCCGTGGATCTCTCAGGACGTTCCTGTCAGGGGGTTCGTCTACGACGTCCACACGGGGCGGCTCAGCGAAGTGTTCTCGAACGGGGGCACCGTTGCCGGTTCGTAAGTCCCGTGCCTGAAAGCGTTGGCGCGGCGGCGTGCGCTGTGCCAGGACACTTGGGGCGGCGTTGGCGCTCAAGCTGCATTACCTCGGGGCTTTTGTCGTGCCATCGCTCCCTCTGGACACAGCGGCCGTCGGGGCCGAGCGGCCGGGTCCGCCGGTCGAGCGGGGGTGCAACCGAGCGGACGGTAACGACTGGCTCCTCCGGGGGATCACGACGCGCCTTCCCGGGCGGTGACCACACGAAGAGCCCACCGCCCCTCCGGTCGGCAGGTCAAACTCATCAGGAGGTATCCCGATGTCAACCCGCTACGGTTCCGCCAGCGATGGGGCCGCCGTTTTCCGCTGGGCCGCGGACGCTCACGGCCGCCACCAGAAAGGTTGTGTGCCAGTCCGGCCACTCCGGGTCGGGAGGCCCGCTCTCCACGTAGTGGACGAGCAGTCCGTGCTCGGTGAGCACGCCAGCCCGTGGGCGATCAGATGACCAGCTACGACGTGATCATCTTGGGCGCGGGCTCGCCGGGAGAGCACTGCGCAGGAGAGTTGGCTGACGGTGGGCTGCGGGTCGCGGTCGTGGAACGCCAGCTGGCCGGCGGCGAGTGTTCCTATTGGGCGTGCATCCCGTCCAAGACGCTGCTGCGCCCCGGGGAGGCGGCCGAGCAGGCGCGCCAGGCCGCGGCCAGCGCCCAGGTCGACGTCGAGGCGGCCCTGGCATATCGCGATGTCATGGTCTCCAACTACTCCGATGCTGGCCAGGAGCGCTGGCTGACGGACAGAGGCATCGACCTGCTGCGCGGCACCGGCCGGCTGGCCGGGGTGGGTGTGGTCGAAGTGGACGGTGTGGCCCATACTGCAGGCGACGTTGTCGTGGCGACCGGATCGGATCCGGTCGTGCCGCCGGTGCCGGGCCTGGCCGGGCTGGAGGGTATCTGGTCCAACCGTGAGGTGACCGGTATGAAGGCGGTGCCACGACGCCTGCTGATACTGGGCGGTGGGCCGGTCGGTGCCGAGATGGCCCAGGCCGTGCGCCGTCTGGGCGGCGAGGTGGCCGTGGTCGAGGCGTCCGGGCATGTGCTCGCCCGTGAGCCGGCGCCCCTGGGCGAGGCGCTGGGCGAGGTGCTACGGGGCGAGGGCGTCGAACTGATGCTGGGTGTCGAGGCGACGGCGGCCCGGCGCGACGGCGAGGACTACGTCCTGGCGCTCGGGGATGGCCGACAGGTGCGCGGCGACCGGCTGCTGGTCGCCACCGGCCGGCGCCCCCGCGTGGATGGGATCGGCCTCGACACAGTCGGCGTCCATGCCGACCGGCACGGCATCCCGGTCGACGCCCACTTGCGCGCCGGGGAGCGCCTGTGGGCCATCGGCGATGTCACCGGGGTGCGACTTTTGACCCACGTCGGGAAGTACCAGGGCGAGGTCGTCGCGGCCAACATCCTCGGTGAATCCCGCCAGGCCAACTACGAGGCTATTCCCGACGTCGTCTACACCGACCCCCAAGCGGCGTCGGTGGGCGCCACGGAGGCCCCTTTCAGCGCCACCATCGCCCTTTCCGAGGTGGCCAAGACCGCCACCTACACCCACGCACAGTCGAACGGATTCTTGACGCTGCTCAGCGACAGTGACCGGCTGACAGGGGCATACGCCCTCGGACCCGAAGCCGGTGAGTGGCTGCAGCAAGCCACGCTGGCCATCCGGGCCGGAGTGTCACTCGAAGCGCTGCGGGACACCATCCAGCCGTTCCCAACCTTCTCCGAAATTTATGTCGCCGCCCTCAAAGCCCTCCGCAAGCAGATCGGGGCGGCGGGCCAGCCCGGCTCGGCAGGATAGCTCTGAAGCATTGGCTGACTGTGGATTTGCCGGTGCGGGCGAGACGGGCCCACGTGGCGACTGATGGCAGGCGAATAAGAGTTGGTGCGAACAGGTAGGAGGTAGTGGTGCGAACACCGGTGTGCGAGCTGCTCGGGATTGAACGGCCGATCGTCCAGGCGCCGATGTCGGCGGTGCCCCAACTGGCAGCCGCTGTCTCCAACGCCGGGGCGCTGGGCATGTTGGCCCTGACGTGGTCCACTCCCGCCGGAGACGTGGTTCGTGAGACAGCGGCGCTCACCGATCGTCCGTTCGGGGGCAATCTGATCCTCACCTCCGATCATCACCGCCGCGTGGAGGAGGCCCTTGAAGCTGGCATGCGGATCGTGTCGCTGATGTGGGGCGATCCCGCCGGCTACGTTGAGCAGGTCCACGACGCCAATGGAATCGTGCTGCATACCGTGGGGAGTGCCGAAGAAGCCCGCCGAGCAGCGGCCAGCGGAGTCGATGTCATCGTGGCCCAGGGGTGGGAGGCCGGGGGACACGTGAGGAGTCAGGTGGCGACACTTCCCCTGGTGCCCACCGTGGTGGACGCGGTGGCGCCGGTGCCAGTGATCGCGGCCGGGGGCATCGGCGACGCTCGGGGAGTGGCCGCCGTGCTGGCGCTGGGCGCGCAAGCGGCCTGGCTGGGGACCCGGTTTCTGCTGGCCCGGGAAATGCCCACCCACGACGAGTACCGCCGTCGTCTGATCGACGCGGCCGAGACCGACGCCCAGTGGTATCCAGACCTGTACTACATCGGGTGGCCCGACCCATCTCCCCACCGTGTCCTCCGCAACTCGACGGCCCAGGCGTGGGAGGCTGCCGGCCGCCCTCCGCCGGGGAGTCGATCGGGAGAGGGCGACGTCATCGCCCACTTTGCCTCTGGCGAAGCAATCATCCGCTACGAGCCGGGGGCGCCGATGGTCGGTACCACCGGTGAGATCGAAGCGCTCTCCTTGTTTGCCGGGCAGAGCGTTGCGCTCGCCCGGCAGCCACAACCAGCAGCAGACATCGTGGCCGAACTCGTCTCGCGCTTGTAGCCTTCAACGCCTGAGGCTAGGGACGGGATCGGCGACATCGAGCAGCCGTGCCACGGGTACGCTTGCTCCCCGCCGGCACCCGTGTCACGCCTTGTTGTCCCGAGATTCCCGGATTTACTGCCATGCTGGGCCATTGGCGCCTCTCCCGCGTTAGAGAAGCTGACCCGGGACCCTCGAAGGAGCGGGAGCGCCCCGGCCCGGCAGGCCCACCACGATCGGTGTCGGGGACCGCCCTACTGAAATGGATAGGCGGCGACGGCGCGCTGCAGCTGGGTCCAGACGTGGGCAGGATCACCCGCAGGAGTGGCGGCAACCACCACGCTGCCGACGGACCCGTTCATGACGTAGCAGGCCACCTCATGGAAGAGGTGATGACCCACGGTCGTCACGTAATCGTCGGTGACGCAGGACCGAACTGCCGCTCCGGTTGGGACCGATTGCACCATGGCATCCTCGTGGACGGAGACGGCGTCGTCGCCCAGTAAGTGGGTGGTACGGAACGTGGCCCAGTTCCGTAAGGTCTCTGGCCCCTGACGGGGAGTGACATTGAGGTACCCAAGGTAGGTTCCGGACGGGTTGAGAAGGGCCACCGACAGGGTCCCCGGATCGCCGTCGACCGTGCCGAACCCGGGCGGCGAGGACAATGTCCCGAGCCCGGAAGGGACGGTGAGCCGGGCCCAGGTCGCCGGCGCCGTTGTTGACGCCAGCCAATCAAACGACGCTGGCGGCGCCGATCTCGCAGACCCGAGATGAGCAGGGGTCGTCTTGGTCGGAATGGCAACTCGGGCTTTCGCTTGCGGTTGCACGGCCCAGGCGATCCCGGCGGCGAGCGCTACCAACACCGCGGCCGAGACGATCCCTATCACCAGGCGTGGGGATGGCCGGATGGCCGGATGCCGTGTGAGCGGCCACTGACCGGCAGGCTGCTCCGAGGATCGAACCAGGCGGGTCACTCCTCGACATACGCCACCACAGTTCGAAAGGATTGCTTACGCGCATCGACCAACTCTCGACGTCGCCGATGAACTCTTGGGCCGCTTCCCCCGTAGTGAGAGTGCCGGAGGCCCTGCAACAGCGAGGAAACGGGTGCCATAACCCCTCCGACTATCTGTCGGCAGCCTCAGATCGCGCCGGCGAAGACACGGCAACCGCCCACCACAGGTTCAAAGGACGTCAAGTGACCAAACGACTGGGAATCATCCTCGCAGTGATCGCGGCCCTCGTAGCCGGAGGCCTGGCGCTCGGCTTCGGTCTCACGTCGAGCCCTCATGCCGCGACCGCCAGGCCCACCCCGGCAGCCCACGTCCCCATCGCCACGACCACCACACCGCCGCCGCCAACCACCCCGCCTGTCACTCTGCCACTCCCACCGCCGACAACGACTCCGCCGCCGGTGACGACCCCGCCTGTGACGACCCCTCCGACCACCGCGCCACACCCGCCGCCCGTGACGACCCCTCCGAGCTCCGCGCCACACCCGCCGCCGACGACCCCGGTGGCGACGACCCCGCCGACTACGACCGCGCCGGCGGTCATCAATGGCATTACTCAGGGCGACGGGGGCGACCACGACGCTGACAACAACGGAGGGCCGAGCGATGGCGACGGTAGTCTCTGATCGGCTGGCGTCGTCCCGAGGCCGTGCCCGCCTTCCTGCTCGCGGCAGTCCCCGGGATTTTCCGCGATGAGTTCGACCCCGTGGTGACGTCGTATATTCAAGCGGAAGGCTCGACAGATTGGGGGAATCGGATGAGTAGAAGCAACCATGTCACGGTTACCCGCAGGGTCGAGGCCCCCGCGGCGGCGGTGTTCGCTCTCTTGTCCGATCCGGGGCGCCATCTGGACTTCGACGGGTCGGGGATGCTCGTGGATTTGGTCACACCCGGCACCTTGACAAACGTCGGGAACGTATTCACCATGCACATGCACAACGACTTTCTGGGCCACTACACCATCGACAATCATGTGGTCGAGTTCGATTCGGAGCGGCGCATTGCGTGGGAGCCCGTCCTCAGCGCCACCTCCCGGGAAGAGGCGAAGCCCAATATCGGTCAGAGCCTGCATCACCGGTGGGGGTACGAGCTCGAAGCGGTAGGCCCAGCCGACACTCTGGTCACGGAGTTCTTCGACTGCTCACGATCGTCAAAACACTGGCAGGATGACCTGCAGGAAGACATGCAGGGCTGGATCCCTGCGGCGATGGCTGCCTCTCTGGACATGATCAAACGCCTGATCAGAGACGAGTAGACGTTTCAGGCCAAGCTCGACCTGGAACATGCCGTCTCGGGCGAGGTCGTCAAACCTCTGAGGGAGCCGTGAACGCCGAGACCCGCCCACCGGCCGGCACGGTGCGCCAAGTTGCGGTCAGCGTGTCCGGGTCCAGGCACCCGTCGGGGGGTGACCGGGAACCAAGCGGCACCCTCGGACACGCTGACCGACCGCTCCAAGGAGGACTCGACCCCTCGGTGCCGGCTGTCCCCGCATTCTACCGCACGGACGTGGGTCAGTTGCTACCGCTAACTATCGAACCCGTCGCCCTCTCACCCGGGGGGACGGGAACCGAAAATGGGGGCAGGTGGATTCGATGGCGGGGTTGCCGATCTGATTGCCGTCGCTGTCGACGAAGGACACGCCCGGGTGGGCCGTATACGCCGGGAGTCCGGCCAGGGCTGTTACCGTCCGGGTGGATGTAGCAAGCGATCAGAGGAAGGTGACACATGACATGGGGTCCTCTCGGCCCTCCGGCGAGCCTCAAGCCGGGTCAGGCAACGCAATGGACGTACTACTGGGGAGAAAACGGCGTCTACTTCGGCGGAACCGATTACGGGGTACAGATCGCCGGAGCCCAATCAACGGGCGATCCATGGAACTCACCCATGATCGCCACCGATCAAGCCAAGGCCGTCCACTACGAGGCAGAGACGTCAGATCCGGGCATCACCGGTGTCATCTACTTCGTGACCATCACCAACGGCGCCCCGAAGGGCACGGAGCCCGTGAGTCACACCTTGTACGGGGGCGGCCTGTCATGAAGGTAACCATCGTGGCCGAGAATGGCGAAGTGATGGCATGCATCAAGGCTCATCTGAGCGAAGGACCCTTTTACGACGAGACCTTCAATATGTATGCCCAACCAAGGCTCATCGAGAAGGCAGGCCAGTCCACCCACGAGTTGGTCGTGCCTGACGAGTTGGAGGCGCTGAGCGGCGACGAGCTCCACAACCGCCTGGCCAAATTCCTGCCCGGCTAGCCATCCAGCGTCGCCCACTACGCACGGTCAGGGCTAGATGGGTGACGTAGTTCCCTGGCCGCGAGGTTCCTCGGCGCGCCGTTCCGCTCGAGGCGAACACTGTGTGTGCCGAAGACATCGAGTCTGGGTCAGCGCGATGCCGGCACGTCTTCCCCCAGCCGTTCAGCGTGTTTCCGCGCAGGCGGCCTTGGTGAGTGTGGCCGCGGTCCGCGCCGCGCTGTCGATGGCCTCATCGATGCTGAGTCCGCACAGGTCGGTGAGACAGAAAAGGGCCTCGGCACTGACCACGACCGCCAGGTCACGCTGCAGCTGTGTGGCCCGCGCCGCGCCGAGGCCGTGGACGAAGGGGGCCAGCGCCTGGTCGATCAGGCCGAAGCGGATCCCCGGTCGGGCGTCGCTCACCAGAGCGGGCCGGGTGATGGTGGCGGCGATCATGGCCCGCACCGCGCCCTGGCGGGTGGCTACCCCCTCGAGGAAGAACCGGGCGGCGAATGCGACCCGCTCGACCGGGTCGCTCGACGCCGCTACCGGCTCGAGCGCCTCTGCTGGGCTGGGCCAATCGTCAACAAGGGCCATGCTCAGGAGGGAAGCCAAGTCCGGGAAGTACCGATAGGCGGTGGCTTCTGAGACCATGGCCGCCCTGGCGACCTCGGGCATCGTCACCGGCCGGCCGTCGCCCATGAGCTTCCGGCAGGCCTCGACGATGGCTTGTCGGGTGCGAGCCTTCTGGTTGGTCCGTCCCCTGCCCGTGGCGATTGCCATGCCACCTCCATCCGACGGTGATACCAAACCGCAACGATAAGAGTCTACTTGCATAAAGCTACCGTCCGGAGTATGGTCACTTGTGAGAGCTGGCTCTCACAAGATGAGGAGGTCTGAAAGTTGGACGTGACGATCGTTGGACCGGACGGCGGGGAAGCCATCCAGATCGGTCCGATCTGTATGCGGATCCTCGAGGATGGCGGTACGACCGGTCACCGTCTCGGGGTGGGTGAGATCACCCTCCCGCCCCATACTGACGGCCCGCCTCAACACCGTCACGCCCGCCACGATGAGGGTTTCTACGTGGTGGCGGGCACGGCTCGCTTTACCGTGGGGGAGACCGACTACGACGCCCCCGCGGGCACGTTGGTCATGGTCCCACCGGGCGCTCCGCACACTTTCGCCAACCCCGGCGACGAGACCACGGTGCTGCTCAATACCTTCACTCCGGACCTCTATGTCCAGTACTTCCGGGATCTCCAAGACATGATCGCCGGCGGTCGGGAACTGACCCCTGAAGCGACCGTCGCGGTGATGAGCCGTTACGCCACTGTTCCTGCCAACACGTATGCAGAGCCCCCCACCGATCGCTTTGAACCGGATCCAGTTCCCTCGACCAGCGAGACATCGTGACCACCACCACTTGCATGGTGAATCTCGATGGCATCGGCCCAGTCGAGGTCACCATCGATGAGCACGGCGACGGTCGAGCCTATTTTCTGCTGCACGGCGGGGGCGGACCTCAAACCGTGACCGGCCTGGGCGAACTGCTCGCTACTGCGTATCGGGTTCGAGCCATCAGCCCCGTCCATCCGGGCTTCGGCGGCACCCCCCGTCCGGGAGCGCTGGATTCCATCGGAGGGCTCGCCGCTCTCTACGTGGCGCTGCTCGACCTGCTCGATGTGAATGACGTCACCGTCGTCGGCAACTCGATCGGCGGCTGGATCGCGGCCGAGATGGCCGTGCTCGGGTCACCTCGGATCAGCGGGCTCGTCCTCGTCGACGCCGTCGGGATCGACGTTCCTGGGCATCCCGTGGCCGACTTTTTCTCACTGACCATGGATCAGGTGTTCCAGCTCAGCTTCCATAACCCCGACCCGTACCGAATCGACCCCACCACCCTGCCCCCTGCTGCGCAGGCGATCGCAGCTGGCAACCGGGACGCCCTGGCCGTGTACGCGGGCAGGTCCATGAGCGACCCGACACTCAGTGAGCGCCTCTCGACCATCGAGGTATCCACGCTAGTGCTGTGGGGTGACAGCGACCAGATCGTCGACCCCGACTACGGGCGGGCTTACGCGGCCGCCATCCCGACGGCCAGGTTCCAGCTGCTCACCGACACCGGCCATATGCCCCAGATCGAGACCCCCGACCAACTTCTCGGCGCGATCCGGCAACACACCGGTACCGCCAGCTAATCCTGGTCCACGCTCGGGGGGGTGAGCGACTTCACGCCGGGAGTCGGATTCGACTCCTGCCGCGGTCGGGTGCGGCGCTTGTTCGCCAACGGCGACGGTCAGGCGAGCCAGCAGCTGAATCGTGCCGGGGTGCCAAGGGGCAGGTAGCCTCACCCGCGATGGCTCTGCTCTGGCGGCTGAGAACCTGCTTCCCAGCCGCATCACGACAGGAAGCGTGACGCAGGTCCGGGTGCCGACCCTCATCATCGAGGGCGACCACGACGCGTCAATCCCAATCGAGTTGTCCGGCCAGGTCTGCGCCGCGCTCATCGAAGGGTCCGAGCTCTTCGTTTACGAGAACGCCCCTCACGGGCTGTACCTGACCCACGGCGCTCGTCTGACGGCCGACATCATCGAGTTCGCGAAGGGATGATACGGGGAGAGCATCGGTCCGACGACCGTAACAGCGGTCGGACCTCGGTCCCAGAGGACTGTCTTGGCCACTGCATGTACCGCATCGGTCAGGCTCAGAGCTGCAGCACCGGGGGCAAGTTGAAGCGGCCCAGGAGCTCGGGGCCCCCGAACCGGGTGATGCTGGAGACCTGGTCCTCCCGTAGGGCCACGACCAGGAGCCCGTTGCCAAGGAAAGTCGACGTAGCGGGGTCAAGGAGGTAGTAACCGAAAGCGGGCTGGCCGTTCGCTCGGGTAGCGACGAGCTTGAGCTGTTGGCCCCAGGAGAAGAAGGACTGGAGCAACTCGACGACGGCCGTACGACCGCGAAACTCGATGGGCTCGGGTGGCATGGCGAACCGGGCGTCTTCGGTGAGCAGCCCCACGACCTGGTCGACGTCGGCGCTCTCGAAGGCTTTGACAAAGCGGTCGACCAGGGCTTTTTCCTCCGCCGAGCGCGGCAGGGGGACGAGTTCGCGATCGGGCGGACGGAAACCGCCCCTGGCCCGCAGAAGGGCGCTGTTGACCGAGGCCGGGGTGGTGCCCAGGACGTCGGCCGCTTCGGCTGCGGCGAAGCCGAGGACGTCGCGAAGCACGAGCACAGCCCGCTGCTGGGCGGGCAGGCGCTGCAGCGCGGATACGAACGACAGGGCGATCGACTCGCGCCCCTCGTAGCGGACCTCGGGGCCTGCTGTCACATCGTCCACCCAGTCGTCGGGGTAGGGCTCGAGCCACGGCGGATCCTCGGCTGGCGAAGGCTGTGCTGCTGTGGAGAAGGGGAGCCCGCCCGCCGGGCGAGGGCGGCGGGACTGGTCGCGCAGTTGGTTGAGGCAGCGGTTGGTCGCGATCCGATACAGCCACGCCCGCAACGCCCCGCCGTCGAAGCTGCCGATTGAGCGCCATGCGGACAAGAGGGCCTCCTGGAGCACGTCCTCGGCGTCTTGCACCGACCCGAGAATCCGGTAGCAGTGGGCTTGGAGTTCGCGACGATACGGGTCGGTCAGCTCCCTGAAGGCATCGCCATCGCCCGCTTGGGCCCGAGCCAGAGTTGTCTCAGTCATGGCGCCTCGGGGCTGTTCCTTCCATCGGACGGCGGTCTCTGAGAGTAACAACACCAGTGGCCTGCCCAACTAAGCGCCCCTGGCGCGCTCGAATCTCCGTCCCGGTTGGTGTTCCAACCTGCGAACTCGTCGGTGTTTGAACGGCCATACGGCCCAACCGCAACCAGGAGACGTGAAATGGACCTGCTCTGCACTCACCATGTGCCCGGCGAAGACCGGCGGCCGGACGACGCCCTGAAACCCGAGGCGACGGCTCTTCGGGCTCCGTTAGATCGTGTCGGGCCCGCCCAGACGGAGGTCCGGCGCTGGCCGGCATTCGCGTTGCTGGTGGTGGCCTTCGTCATGACCATCGTGGACCTCACCATCGTCAATGTCGCCCTTCCGACCATCGGCGCCAAACTTCATTTTCCCGAGTCAAATCTGCAGTGGGTAGTCACGGCCTACGGGCTGACCTTCGGAGGCTTCCTCCTGCTCGGGGGCCGAGCCGCCGACCTGTTGGGCCGCCGACGCTTTCTCTTGACGGGCCTGGCCATCTTCACCGCCGCTTCGCTCGCGTGCGGTCTGGCGAGGTCCGACACCTTCCTCATCGTCATGCGAGGCATCCAGGGGTTCGGGGCGGCGCTGGTGCTGCCGGCAGCCCTCTCGATCGTGATGAACATGTTCCCCGAAGGGGCGGAACGCAACAAAGCCCTGGGCATCTGGGGGGCCGCGGGCGCCACCGGCGCCACCATCGGCTTGTTGGCCGGTGGTCTGCTCACCCGTTACGCAGGATGGCAATTCATCTTCTTCTTCAACGTGCCCATCGGCTTGGCCGCCATGGGGCTGGCTCCCAAGATCGTGCCTGAGAGCCGGCTGCGGAGCGAACGGCGCCGTTACGACCCCTTCGGAGCGGTCACCGTCACCTCAGCATTGGTGGTCTTCGTCTATGCCATCTCCCGGGCGCCTCAGGTGGGCTGGGCCGCCCCGCAGATCCTGGCCATGCTCGCAACCGCGACCGCGCTGCTCGTCGCCTTCCTGGTTGTCGAGAGCAGAGTCGAGGCGCCTCTCTTGCCGCTGCGGCTCTTCCGCCTGACCACCGTGGCCGGATCAAACGCGGTCGGATTTCTGCTCGGAGCCAGCTTTTTTGCTTTCATCTTCGTCGGCACCCTGTACATGCAACAGGTACTGGGCTACTCCGCGCTCAAGACCGGAGTCGCCTGGCTGACGGCGTCACTCACCTCGGTAGCCTTTGCCGGTCTCTCCCAGATGCTGGTCACCAAGACCTCAGCCAAGATCATCATGGCCCTGGGTATGGCTCTGATCGGAGGAGGCATCCTGTGGGCGACCCAGATCCCGACCCACGGGAACTTCTGGCACAACCTGGCCGGACCGTTCTTCGTCGCCGGCATGGGCACGGCGTTCGCTTTCATCCCGGTGTCGATCGGCGCTCTCGCCGGCATCGCCGAGCGAGACGCGGGCGTAGCCTCAGGCCTGCTCAACACCTCGCAGCAGCTCGGCGGCGCCATCGGAGTGGCGGTCACCTCCTCCATCGTCGCCTCGCACTTCCGCACCCTCGTCCACCACGGTTACGGCCCGGCCGCCGCCCTGACCGGCGGGTTCCAGTGGGCCCTGTGGGTCTGCGGGCTGACCGGTCTGGTCGCCATCCCCGTGACTTTCCTGCTCATCCGACGCGCCGACATAGCCGCAGCCGCAAACTCCCAGACCCAAGAGGCAGCGATCGCCGTATCCGGCGACTAACAGCTGCTACCGCGGGAGTGGGCCGGGGCGGAGCCACTTCAGCCACCTCCCGGTCGGCCCGCCACCTACATCACACCCAGACAATCCCGAACGACCACCGAACCAAGAATCAGGGCCATCGATATGTCGGTAGGCCAGCTTTCGGGAATTCGTGCTTAACAGGCCGATGGATCCGGATTCGAGATGTTCCTGTCTGGCTCCTCACCGGCTCGGGAGTGATCTCGGTAGCCCGAACCAGGGGAGCACAGTGTTCTCGAAACGGGTCAGGGCCCTGATCCGGTCGCCGGAGAGGGCGAGGACGAAGAGGCCCACCCCGTGGCTGATGCCGTCAGGGGTGCGCACGTACGCCCCGAATGCCGGCTGACGGTTGGCCCGGGTTGGCACCAGGTCGAAGCGCCGGCCCGAGCCGAAGATGCTGGCGCAGAAGCGAGCCACCGCGGCTCGGCCTTCGTATTCGAAGGGCATCGGCGGCATCGACATGAAGACGTCGTCTGTCAGAAGGGCCACTAGCGCGTCGAGGTCGGCGGATTCCCAGGCGCTCACGAACTTCTCCACGATGGCATCCTCCGACGGTGAATCGGGAGCGGGGGACGGTTCGACGGGCGCGCCGTGCGGTCGCCGCCGCTCCAGGGTGGCACGCGCCCGTTTGAGGGCGCTGTTGACCGATTCCACGGTCGAACTCAGCATGTCGGCCACCTCGCTGGCCCGGAATCCGAGCACGTCGCGCAAGACCAGCACAGCGAGCTGGTGTGGCGGCAGGACCTGTAGGGCAGTCACGAAGGCCAGGGAGATGGACTCGGTCTGCTCGTAGCGGGCCTCCGGGCCGAGCGGCATGTCGATGGTACCCTGGTAGAGGGAGTCGGGATACGGCTCGACCCAGAGCACTTCCCCCAGCCGGGTCGGTTCGGGCGGTTGAACTTTGGGCACGTCCCACTCCTTGGCCGGGCGTCGGCTGGCCGATCGACGGGCGTTGAGGCATCGGTTGGTGGCGATCTGGTAGAGCCAGGTGCGCAGCGAGGCGCGTCCCTCGAAGCCTCCGAAGCCCTGCCAGGCGGCCAGCAGCGTCTCTTGAAGGGCGTCCTCGGCATCTTGAAAGGATCCGAGCATCCGGTAGCAATGCGCCTCGAGCTCTCGGCGATGCGGCTCGGTCAGCTCTTGGAAGGCGTGGCCGTCCCCGGCCCGGGCTCTCGAGATTAAATCGGCTGTGAAGTGAGCCATCGCTTCCGCCTCCCTTCGCCTTGTCGGGCTTCCATCCTCATACAGACACCGGCCGGGGGGCGAACTGGGCGCTCGGTAAGCGACCAAATTTCCGGATCCCGGTGTCTACACCAGTGGTAACTGACGCTGCCAACGATGGCAACTATAAGGAGAACTGAAATGGGAAAGATTGTGATCAGCACGAACGTCTCGCTCGACGGCGTAGTCCAGGACCCGGACGGTCAAGAGGGCTTCAGGCGGGGCGGCTGGTTCGGCCAGTATGGGGGCAAGGACCTCGAAGCGTGGGGCACGATCGAGTTCCACGAGGCGCTGGACACTGAGGCCCTGCTGCTGGGTCGGCGCAGCGACGAGTGGTTCGCCGAGCGGTGGCTAGCCAAGAGCGGCGAGTGGGCGGACAGATTGAACAGCCTGCCCAAGTACGTGGCGTCCTCGACCCTGGAGCGTCCTCGCTGGAGCAACTCCACGGTGCTCACGGGCGACCTGGTGGACCAGGTTTCGAAGCTGAAGCGGGAGCTGGACGGGGACATCGTCGTCTACGCCAGCTATCAGCTCGGGCGCACCTTGATCGAGCACGACCTGGTCGACGAGTTGCGACTGTTCGTATTCCCAGTAGTGATCGGGGCCGGCGAGCACCTCTTCGACGAGACCAGCGACAAGACCCCCCTGCGCCTCGTCGATGCCAAGACCATCGGTGACGGCCTCGTGTTCGTGACCTACGAGGTTGTCAGGGACGCCTAGCTAGGGCTAAATCGAAGCGACGAATGCATATGGCAGTTGAGAACCCCACCTGGCGCAGTTCGGCGAGGCGGTGAGAGCCAAGGGCTCAGAGCTGTTCGCGGCGGCTCCGGCGGTAGACCACGCTGACATTCTTTCAGCCAAGGTCCCCCTTGTGACCGGCGCAGGATCCATATGAGCCGCCCCGGTACTGGCCTTAACGGACAACGAGATAGTCCACGAGCAGATAGCCGGTCGGGGAGAGCTCGCTTCGGATCGACTTGAGCTGAATCGATGGCAAGCCGTCGAGGAGTCGCCGTCCGCGGCCGGCGATCCTCGGCGCGATCACGAGCCTGAGTTCGTCAATGACGTCGGCGGCGAGCAGCGCCTGGGCGACGGAGATACTTGCGTGGACGCCGACGTCGCCACCGGGCCGCTGCTTGAGATCCCGAACGAATTCGACCAGCCCGCCGTCGAGCACCGTCGCATTGGCCCAGTCGGGATCAAGTGGCGTCGATGTCGCGACATACTTCGTGACCCCGTTGATGAACGTCGCGAACGGCTGGATCTGGCTGCTCGGCCAGAACTGCGCCCACTCGATGTAGCTACGGCGGCCGAGGATGACCGCATCCTGTGTCGCGATCACCGCGGCAAGGTTGGCCTCCATCGCGCCATCCCAGTCGGCGAAGAAACTATCCGGGTCCTCGGCAACCCCGTCGAGGGACAGCAACTCGTAGACGACGATCTTTCGCACGGCCTCCACCTTCCGATTGGTCTCGAATGCTACTTAGTTGACTGATCAGGCTGGCGGAAACTCATCGTTGGTGGTGCCGGTCGATCTGCCCGACGAGGGAGACGTGGATCGGGCTCGGCGCCCCAGACTCCGAGCGCCCGGGGCTGCCTCCTTTCACGTTCTCTGTTGCAGCGCCCCCTTCAACAGGGCACCTTTTGCAGTAGAGAAGGGAATTTCGGGCCCGAAAGGGCACGAATTGCAACAGGAAAGGTCCGGCGGGCCTGGCGCTACCTGTCTACCTATCGGTAGCTGTCCGGGCCTCGTTAGCTGGCCCGTCAGGGCGACCAGGACATCATCCATCGCACCGTCGCACCGTCGCACCGTCGCACTGTCGCACTGTCGCACTGTCGCACTGTCGCACTGTCGCACTGTCGCACTGTCGCACTGTCGCACTGTCGCACTGTCGCACCGTCGCACCGTCGCCCAGAGCCTGCAACTCCTCGGCGTGGCGGTCCTGAATGGGGTGCGCCACGAATCCGAGGCAGCCGGGAACACCGGAGCCGCCGATTGGGAGGACGCCGCCGTGACGAACTCCGAGGAGTTGCGGAGATGGCTGAGGCACCGGTTGGTAGCGATCCGGTCCAGCCACGCTCGAGCGGACTCTCGTCGAAGCGATCGAGTGCTTGCCCTGCGGACAACAGAGTGAGCAACACCAAGCGTGCCGCAGATTCATCGCTCAGTCCGGCTGCGGCCCGGTGTTTCAACGGTGGGAGGACCAAACAACCAGACAGGAGACACGATGACGCTGGTCCGGCCCCTTCAGACCCCGCCGAGCAGGGAGGGCGGATTCCGCTTCCCCCTCCCGAGAGCCAACAATCAACCAGAAAGAAGCTAAGCATCATGTCTGTTCGTCAACTCGCAGGAACAATTGCAGTCGTCACCGGCGCCAGCCGGGGTTTCGGGCGGGCGATCGCCGTCTCGCTCGTGGCGCGAGGCGCCCATGTCGTGGGTGTTGCTCGCAACCAGGGAATGCTCGCCGAGCTCAAGGAACAGCTGGGCGACGCCTTTACCCTCGAGGTCGCCGACGTGGCTCACCCGACCGTGGCGACACAAATGCTGGCGGACTATCGACCCCAGATAGTCATACTCAACGCCGGCGTGACCCCTCCGATCGGATCGCTTCGGGAGCAAACCTGGGAGATGTTCAGTACCAACTGGGACGTGGATGTCCGGCACGTCTTCAACTTCACCCGGGCGATCCTGACGACGCCCCTCGACCCCGGGTCGGTGGTTGTCAGCCTGTCCAGCGGAGCCGCATTGGTGGGATCGCCGCTGAGCGGAGGTTACGCGGGAGCCAAGGCCACTATTAAGCTCATCAGCTCGTATGCCGGGCTCGAAGCCCAGCGCCTCGGAGCGGACATCCGTTTCGTGTCCGTCCTGCCCCAGCTGACGCCGGCTACGGGCCTCGGGAAGATATACACCGAGCGGTACGCCGTTATGGCCGGAATGAGCGAAGCGCAGTTTCTCGAAGGTCGATTCGGAGGGACGCTCAGCACCGAGCAGGTGGGCGAGTGCATCGCTGACCTGGCCGTGGACGACTCCTACACCCGCCCTGCGTACCTCCTGGATACGACGGGACTCTCTTCAGCCGAATGAGAGCACCCCGAATCGCGACGGCTCGTCACCAACTTTCACCCTGAGGGTTTCCGCCTGGATCCGCCCGGGCCGGGGCTGCGGCGCAGGCGGATCGGGCGGAATCCCGGTCACAATTGGCCCTCCGCGTGTGTCAGTGCAGTATCGGCACCCGAGGAGGAGGACGATCATGGCAGTACCAGGCAAGATTGCCGTTGCCGGGGGGACCGGTCGGGTCGGCCGGTACGTCGTGGACGTGGTCACGGAGAGGGGTTACAACGCGGTCTCGATGTCGCGTGCCACCGGCGTTGATGTCATCACCGGTGACGGGCTGGCGGCTGCCCTGATCGGCGTGGACTGCATCGTCGACACCTCGACGGGACCGTCCCCCGACCAGGACGCGGCAACCGAGTTCTTCACGACCGCCACCCGGAATCTGCAAGAAGCTGGTGAGCGGGCAGGTGTGCCGCGCCTGGTGGTGGTGTCGATCATCGGGATCGACCAGTTCACCAGCGGCTACAGCGCCGCCAAGCTGGCGCACGAGCGGGCCATGCTGTCGGGGCCGATCCCGGCGATAGTCCTGCGGGCCGCTCAGTTCCACGAGTTTGTGCCCCAGCTGGTTGAGTGGGGAACCCAGGGCGACGTCTGCTACGTCGCAAAGATGCGTACCCAGCTGGTGGCCGCCCGGACCGTCGCCGAGGCCCTGGTGGATCTGGCGACCGCGGCCGACTTCACCGAACGGGAGCCGCCGTTTCCCGAAATCGCCGGACCAGGCGAGGAAAGCATGGTCGACGCGGCCAAGCTATTCGTAGCCAGGCGCGGGATCCCGGTGCGCGTCGAAGGTGGGAGCGATCCGTCGGATCCGGGCGGTCTCTACGAGAGTGGCGGCATGCTGCCCGGCCCACACGCCGTATTGGCCGGCCCGACTTTCGAGGAGTGGCTGGCAGGCCAGTAGAGCAGCCGTTCCCACCTCCACGCCCGCCGATCGCCTCATCTTCACTTCCCTCTGCACCTGTCCAAGACGATCGTCCTGCACGTGACCTCCCGGAGCTCGCAGTCGCTTAGCGCTGGCGAGCTGCTCATCGACTCTTCCACGGCCAGGTCCGACCACCTCTCGGTCGGTGACACCGTGGCGGTGAAGTTCGCGTTGACCGGCTCATCCACCATGCGCGTCGGAGGGATCTTCAGGTCCAACGTTCTCGTCGGCAGCTACTTTGTCGGCCAGTCGTTCCACCTCACCCACTACCAGGACCCGCTCCCCGGCGGCGTCCTGCTCGACATCGCAGGAAACCCCCCCGCCGTGGAGCAAGGCGTCCAGGCTGTGCTGGTGCCCTACCCCAACGTGCAGGTCCAGAGCCGCGCCCAGTTCGAGAAGTCTCAACGGCCAAAGTCAACGCCCTCCTCGGCCTCGTCTACGCCCTCCTCGCCCTGGCGGTGATCATCGCCCTGATCGGGATTGTCAACACGCTCATGCTGTCGGTCTTCGAACGGACCCGGGAGATCGGACTGCTCCGGGCGGTCGGCATGAAACCGCGCCAGATCCGGCTCATGATCCGCTCCGAATCGCTGATCCTGGCCGTCTTCGGCGCCGTCGTCGGCATCATCATCGGCACCGCCCCGGCGTCGCCCTGGTGTCATCGCTGCGGTCACAGGGCATCACCGAGACCGTCGTACCGGTCACGAGCTTGATCCTGTTCCTCGTCCTGTCGGCCGGACTCGGCCTGCTGGCGGCCGGATGGCCGGCCCGACGGGCAGCCAAACTCGACATCCTGGGCGCCATCGCTACCAGCTAGCCGGTGCGCGGCGACGTCTGGGCCGGGAGCAGCCGGGAGCTCGACCCAAAACGTCGAGCCTTGCCCGACGGAACTCTCCACTCCGATCGTGCCCCCCATAGCCTCAACGAAAGTTTTGCTGAACGACAGGCCGATGCCAGTGCCCTCCACGCCGCGCGCCTCGGCGTCCAGCCGGTCGAACGGCACGAAGACCCGGTCGATCAGCTCGGGCGCGATGCCGTGGCCCGTGTCCGCGACCGCCACCCGCCAGCGCCCAGCTTCGGACGGCTCACAAGAACATAAGTGATGCTGCCGCCCACGCGGTTGTATTTCACCGCGTTGGACAGCAGATTGATCAGCACCTGCTTGAAACGGTAATAGTCGGCCATCACCTCGGCGGTGGCTATCGTCACAGCTCGTCACCGTAACGCCGCGACGGGCGCTTAGCGGTTTCAGCAGGGACCGCACCTCGCGCACGAGGGGTCCCACGGCCACCGGGCCGAGGTCCGTACTGATCGACTTGCGCTGTGTCCGCCGGGAAACGACCTTCCTCGATGATCCGCTGCATGTGATCGCCCCCATTCAGAATCTGCTCGACCGCTTCTGCGTCCTCCTCACTGAGCTCGGATCCCTTCATCAACTGACCGAAACCCATGACCGCCGTGAGCGGGGTCCTTAGTTCGTGGCTGACCCTGGCCAGAAGTTGATCGGCCGCCGCCGCGGCCCCAACGGCTGCGGCGTGGGCTCGGACCAGGTCAACGCTGCGCTGGGTCAGGAGTGTGGACGCCGCCTGCAGTTGCTCGGCCAGACGGCCGATCTCATCCTCGGCGGGTGTCACCGGCAACAACGGCTCGAAGAACGCCCAGCCGGTCAGCGTTGTCGCCAACCTCGCCGATCCGGCGCACCACGGAGCGGACAAAGAGCACCATGGCGGTGACTCCCCCGATGACCCCTATAACGAGCCCGGCGACGTCCACAATCTCGACGACTTTTTGCAAAGTGCTTATCTGATGGCTCTCGGAGGATGCCACCTGATAACTCACCGCGATGAAGGAGGCCGCCACCGTGACAACCAGGACCAGGACAGGCGTAGCCAGGACGGCCAAACCCTTTGACCGAAGCGGTCGGTCTCGCCACCATTTGGCGATCCGCTCAGAGCGTGTGACCATGTCCTGTCATACCACGCCAGCTCCCTCTCTCACCGTCGAAGCGAAGCTCCTACTCATGCACGCCTTACAACATCGGCGGACTCTGCTGCCGGGTCGCGGTTTGAGATGATATGGCGGTGGAGAGCTCGTGTCGCGGGCGAAGAGCTGCCCCGCCCGGGGGCGAGGGTCAGGTCCCTAAAGCCGACTGCAGATCTGCCAGACGGTCCCGATCCAGCGAGTACCAGACCCACTTGCCACGACGATCACCGTGGACCAGTCCGGCTTCTCCCAGGATCTTGAGGTGGTGGGAGATGGTTCCTTGAGTCTTGCCGATAGGTGCGATGAACTCGCAGACGCATATCTCGCCCGGCCGGGGCCACGGCCAGCATGGACAGCAGCCGGAGCCGGACCGGATCGGCCAGGGCGGTGAAGCCGCGGGCCAGCTCGGAGGCCTCGGCTTGCGTCGAGGGGCGCGGCCACCAGCGAGGGGCAGCATCCGTCGGTGTCGGTGGCCTCCATCACAGCTCTGGCCTCTCGCCATGTTTCTCCTATTGACATCCGTTAATGTATCGACCATCATCAACGTATTGATGATGGTTGATCCTATCAGGAGGTAGCAAGGTGTCTCGGGTTCAACTGGCGCTGAATGTGGCGGATATCGATGCGGCTGTGGACTTCTACACCAAGCTGTTCAACAGGGAGCCGGCCAAGCGCCGTCCCGGCTATGCCAACTTCGCCATCGACGAACCGCCCCTCAAGCTGGTGCTGATCGAGAACCGGGCCGGGCGAGGCCATGGCATCGCCGGGGCGCTCAACCATCTGGGAGTCGAGGTCGAGACCCCCGAGGAGGTACAGGCGACCACGGCCCGGCTGGCCGGTGAGGGTCTGGACCCCGAGGTTCAGGAGTCGACGACCTGCTGCTACGCGGTGCAGGACAAGGCCTGGGTGGATGACCCCGACGGCGCCCCCTGGGAGGTCTATACCGTGCTCGCCGATGCGCCCGGAGAGACCAGCCTGGGCTGTTCGACCGAGGCGTGCCAGCCCGAGCCGGTCACGGTCATCGTGTCCGGCTCGGGCCGCTCCTGCTGCTGAGAGGTCACCGTGCGTTGACCGTGAACTCTGGCGCCGACTGGCTGCCGAAGGACTGGGCAGCGCCCTGCTGGCCACAGTGGTCATCGGGTCGGGGATCGCTGCCCAGCAGCTTTCGCCCGGCAACCCGGGCCTGGAGCTGCTCCAGAACGCGGCGGCCACCGCGGCCGGTCTGTATGCCCTGATCCTGATGTTCGCCCCGGTGTCGGGAGCGCACTTCAACCCGGTGGTCTCGTTCGTGGACGCCGCTCTGGGTGGCGTGCGCTGGCGGGTAGCCCTGGTCTACCTGCCCGTCCAGGTGGCCGGCTGCGTGGCCGGAGCCGTGCTCGCCAACCTGATGTTCTCGCGAGCCGGCCGTGTCGATTTCCACCCATCAACGGGCTACCGCCGCCCACTTCCTCTCTGAGATCGTGGCCACCGCTGGATTGGTGGTGTTGATCTTCGCCCTGGCCCGGACCCACCGCCGGGCCAGCTGTGGCGGCCGCCGTCGGCGCCTATATCGGCGCCGCCTATTTCTTTTGCAGCTCGACGAGCTTTGCCAACCCCGCCATCACCGTGGGCCGCATGTTCTCCAATACCTTCGCGGGCATCGCCCCATCCTCGGCCCCCACCTTCATCGGCGCCCAGGCCATCGGCGGCCTGGTCGGTTACGGCCTGCTCAAGTTCCTCTACCCGACGGTGATGCCAACCCCGACCGGAGCAGCCAGCCCGTTGCCGGCGACGGCCGAGGTGAAGGGTGACGCATGACCGATCGACCGGTCGTCCTGTTCCTGTGCACCCACAACGCCGGGCGTAGCCTGGCGGCCAAGGTGTTGCTCGACCACTACGCCCGGGGCCGGGTCGACGTCCGGTCCGCGGGCTCGGAGCCTGCCGACCAGCTCAACCGGTCCGTGGTCGACGTCCTGCGGGAGCGAGGTCTGGACCCGTCCCGGGAATTCCCCAAGGCGCTGACCGACGGCGACGCCCGGGCGGCCGACGTGGTGGTGACCATGGGGTGCGGCGACAGCTGCCCGTTCTATCCCGGCAAGCGCTATCTGGACTGGGACTTACCCGACCCGGCCGGCCTTCCTGTCGAACAGGTGCGTCCTATCGTCGACAACATCGACGGGCGGGTTCGAAACCTGCTCGACGAGGTGGTCCCCTCGAGCCCCGAATTCTAAGCCTCGACCGGATCTGTGGCTGCGGCGTCGCCGACGAGGCAGGGCTAGCGGTGGACGATCCAGAACTCGGTCTCGTTGTCGATGCTCTCGTAGATTTGGGTTAGCGTCTTGAAGCTCTTCTGGACCGCCCCGTCCCAGGGATCGTTGATGAAGAAGGTGGTGCCATCCGGGGTGCCATCGCTGGTCATCCCGGTTACCAACACGGCGTGAGTATTGCCGTTGATCCCGATGTACAGGGGACCGTAGTTGGTGAGCATGGTTCCCCATCCGTCGATATTCATGCACGTGCAGCCGTCAACACTCAGACCGAATGCAGTCGCGACCTGGTGGTCGGTGGCGTTGTCGTCGCCGTGCTCGATGTCACGGCCGACCTTGTCCGCGACGTCCTTCGGTGTGATGTTCGCCCCCTGAGCGTAGTTGATAAGCATGGCGAACGACGTTGCCCAGCACGAGTAAGGGGTGGGCTGCGACATGCCGGGGACCTGATAGACGATGTTCCAGCTCTGGTTGCTCACGGATCCTCCCTTCGGGGTCATTAAAAACGATGGCAGAATCCGTAACGGAGTTTCCCATGAATAGCCGAACGGTCACTGCCTGGTGACGGTGATTGTAGATGCGCCGGACAGCCCCCGGTGACCAAGGGTCCCGGCCGGCTTCCGGGTGCAGCCGTGACCCAATCGGGTTGGCTCCCGTGATCGGCGCGAACGCGGTTTCCCCCGTGCCGCTGCCAAAGACCACCCGAACGGGGTGAGTTTTCCGGGTTGCCCGGTTTGTCAGCATCGCTCCGTCAATATCGCGTTAGGTCCCGGGAGGCAGTGCACTGACCAAATGCCACGGTTGGTTGCTCCGGCGGACCGGCCAGACGGGCGCCGGGTGACTTCTCCAACGATAGGGTAGTTCCGATACACGACCACCGAGGAGGCGACGATGGAGATCGAAAGGGAGCGACGGGAGCGGGAGCGCGAACGGGAACGGGAATTGGAGCGCGAGCGGGAGCGGGACGTAGGGAGGGATGAGAGAGAGCTGGAAAGGGAGAGGGAGCGGGAGCGGGAACGGCGCCGGCTGTAACGAGGGGCGCATTCAATCCGCGACCACAAACCGAAGGAGCAACAGCAATGCGACTCAGTGCCCGCAACCAGCTCAACGCCACTGTGGATAGTGTCACTCACGGCGAGGTCATGTCGCTGGTCAAGGTGACTCTTCCCGATGGGCAGCACGTCACCGCCGCTATCACCCGGGAGTCGGCTACCGAACTGGGCTTCGCTCCTGGCGACCAGGTACAGGTGGTCGTCAAGGCGACAGAAGTCATGTTGGGGAAGGAGTAACCGGGTAAGCGGCCGAATATCACCGATTCGGAAGCGCGGCTCAGTGTTGGACGCCGGTCAGGTCGTCAGAGCGTCCAGCCTGGAGTCGGGACCACTGGGCGGTGGGCCGTCCGTTGGACCGGGTCACAGAGCTGTCCACCGGCCACCGTTGAGGCCACCCCGGAGGCGAGTCTTCCCACGTCTCCTGCCGCCCGTACACGCTGAGATCCATCAACGCGTAGCTGTAGTCCATGGCCTCCGCACCGCGACGGGTCGTCCAGTAGGTCTCGAAGGCGCGGTTGCCATCCCGCAGGTAGCACACCAGGTGGAACAGGCCGACCTGGCGCCCCACGAGCAGGGCGTCGACGGAGGGTTGGGCTGAGTACCACGGCATGTCCCAGCCCATGAAGTCGCGGTAGCGGATACTTTCTTCGTAGGGGCCCTGACAGAACACGGCGTAGGTGATGTCGCGGGAATGAAGGTAGGACAGCTCGGCGACCTGAGTGGTGACCCACGTGCAGCCTTCGCATTGCTCCGCCGCCGGTCGGCCCGGGTTCCACATGAAATAGTAGGCGATGAGCTGCTGGCGCCCTTCGAACGAATCGAGGAGGGTGAGCGGTCCGTCGGACCCGATCAACACCAGGCCGGGATCCACCTCGACCATGGGCAGGCGCCGTCTGGCCGCGGCGATGGAGTCGCCTTCCCGGGTATGGGCCTTCTCCCGGACCAGCAGCCTGTCCACTTCGACCTGGAACGTGGCCCGGTCGACGGCCACTGGCAGGCTCGGTGCGCGGTGGCGCCGGCGGTCTGGCCGCCGGTGTCGGTTGACTCATCCTTCATGGCGTTCTCCCCTATGTCGCGGCGATAGTCTCGCTAGGGCTGTCGCTTCTTCTTGGCTGTTTCGTGCGCTCCTTCGGCGAGGCGTTTGATGATGTCGAGTCGCCGGTCCCATTGCGCGGCCAGGTCAGCCATGGCTCGGGCCGCTTGATCGAGACGATCCGCCTCAACCTGGTAGAGAACCTCTCGACCCTGTTTGCGTCGGCTGACCAACCCGGCTTCTTCCAGCACCACCAGATGTTTGGAGACAGCCTGGCGGGAGAAGGGTACGCGGCCGGCCAACCAGCTGGCGCTGACGTCACCATTGTCACCAGCAGGTCGAGAACCCGGCGACGAGAGGGGTCGGCGATGGCCGACCACAACTCGTCATCGGTCGGTGCCGTCATTCCGGCTGGTGCTTGGCGACCAGGCTGGCGAGGCGGTCCAGGTACTCAGCCCAGCCGCCCCGGTGCTCGTCGGCATACTGTGCTCTCCCGGCATCGGGCCAGTCGAGTCGCTCGTGGCCGCTCTCCGACACCCGGAGCCGGGTGCGCTCCTCCCCCTCGGCCGTCAGCGTGAACTCGACCAGCATGGAGTTACCGGCCACCGGCTCCTCGCCCTGGGGATGGTTCCAGCGGAACGAGAAACGAGTCGGCGGATCGACCGTCTCCACCACGACCGGCCCGCCCTGGTCCCCGAACCCCATGTAGCCATGGGCACCCGGTTCGATCACGAGCTCGACCCGATCGGCGAACCACTGCGTCATCTGATCGGGTTGGGTAATGGTGCGCCACACCACATCGGCCGGCGCCTCGATCAGAACCTCCCGCTCGATCACCAGGCCGGGCATGAGGGCTCGCTCCCGTCTTGAGGCCGTTGCCCGCAATTGCCGACGGCGGCTGTCGCCACCACCAGCCCTCCCATGTCAGTCATCGCGCCTCCCGCTCTCGAACTGCAACTCACAGTAGCACGTCATTCGAAGACGTGCAACCAGTAATTGCATGTTTTGTGCCAAGCGTGTGCAACCAGCAGTTGCATATCCCGATGGGACGTGCTACCGTTGGTTGCATATCGACCAGGGAGAGCGACATGTACAACGTGGTGGACGAGGATGGGACCGGTGCCCGGCTGAGTGGTACAGGGGGCGACGGATTCGTAGCCCGCCTCGGGACCAGCGGGCATGCTCGGGCGTCAGGCTGGCGCTGGCGAGCGTTCGCACTCCTGGTTGTCGCCTACTTCATTACCATCGTGGACTTCACCATCGTCAACGTCGCCCTGCCAACCATTGGTCGCAGCCTCCACTTCCATGAGTCCGACTTGCAATGGGTGGTCACGGCCTACGGGTTGACCTTCGCCGGATTCCTGCTGCTCGGCGGCCGGGCTGGCGACCTGCTGGGGCGCCGCCGCCTCCTTATGGCCGGCCTGGTCGTCTTTACCTGTGCCTCGCTCGGTGGCGGCCTCGCCACGTCGGACACCCTCTTGATCATGATGCGGGGGATGCAAGGCCTGGGAGCGGCGCTGGTGCTCCCCGCCGCGCTGTCGATCGTGATGAACATGTTCCCGGAGGGCGCCGAACGCAACCGGGCGCTCGGCATCTGGGGGGGAGTGGGCGCCCTCGGGGGCACGGTCGGCCTCCTCGCCGGCGGCATACTCACGACCTACGTCGGATGGCGATACATCTTCTTCTTCAACGTCCCCATCGGCGCAGCCGTTCTGGTCCTGGCTCCCAGGGTGGTACCCGAGAGCCGGGTTGGCAGCGCCAGGCGCCGCTACGACCCCTTCGGTGCTGTCTCGATCACCGCGGCTCTGCTGGTCGTGGTGTATGCCATCTCCCGGGCGCCCCAGGTCGGCTGGGCGGCCGGGCAAAGCGTCGCCCTGCTCGTGGTCGGAGCCGCCCTGCTGGTGGGGTTTTTCGTCATCGAAACGAAAGTAGAGCTGCCGCTGCTGCCGCTGGTGCTGTTCCGGCTGAGCAGCGTGGCCGGATCGAATGCCGTCGGGTTCCTGCTCGGAACCAGCTTCTACACCTTCGTGTTCCTGGGGACCCTCTACATGCAGCAGGTACTCGGCTTCTCCGCTCTGGCCACCGGGGCGGCCTGGATGACGGCGTCGCTGACCTCTTTGGCGTTTGCGGGTCTCTCCCAGAAGATGGTGACTCGCACCTCGGCCAGGGCCGTCATGGCAGTTGGTATGGGGCTGATCGGGGCCGGGATGCTGTGGGCCGCCCAGGCCCCGGCCGATGGGAGCTTCTGGCGGGACCTGGCCGGGCCGTTCTTCATCGCCGGCATCGGCACCGCCTTCGCCTTCATCCCGATCTCCATCGGGGCGCTCACCGGGGTGACGGAACGTGACGCGGGCGTCGCATCCGGCCTTATCAACACCTCGCAGAACGTCGGCGGCGCCATCGGAGTGGCTGTCGCTTCGTCCCTCGCGGCCTCGCACTTCCACGCCCTCATCCTCCATGGCGACGCAACCCCGGTCGCGCTCACGGGCGGCTTTCAGCTGGCTCTGAGGGTGTCCGGAGTGACCGCGCTGGTCGCCATCCCGGTGGCCTTTCGACTCATCCGACGCCGTCAGGCCGCCCCGACGGTGGCGGTGGCACCACGGGAGCTGACGGGGTGCGCACCCGGCGGGCCGGGTGTCGCCGGTGTCGCGGTTGACCCTCCCACCCCGACCGGCGTCTCGGTCCCGCCAGTCACCCCTTGTGGCGCTGCTGAGAGCGGCGGGTCAACTCTTCGTTGAGCGGGGTGATGAGGTCGTTCTCGATGCGCCTGGCATCGGTTGGGCTGGCGTCGCGAAGTGACGCCACGGCGGCTTTGTACCGCTCGAACAGTTCGTCATAAGAGAGGGCGGTCAGGTCGGATGGCAAGCGGACTACGATAACAGCGCTAACCTAGCCGATGAAGTCAGGGGGTGGCATGAGTCCGGGAGTCGGTACCGGCGCCGATTGGCGCCCTAGCCTCGCCGCATGACCGACAAGCCAACCCCGGGAAGCGGGACTCCCGGCGAGACCGGACCGACGTACCGGGCGATAGTCAAGGCTGTATTGCGGGCGATGGTGTCAACCGTGGCCCTGGTGGTCATCTACTATGCGCTGCCCCTGGACCACTCCTCGACCTTTGTCGCGGCCACGACGCTGGTTGTCGGGCTGGTGGCCCTCATCGCCCTGGTCAGCGTCCAGATCCACTGGATCATTCAGTCACCATTTCCGGGCCTGCGGGCCCTCGAGGCCCTGGCTACCAGCCTCCCGCTCTTTCTGCTGCTGTTCGCCAGCACCTACCTTGTCATGTCCGCCATAGCTACCAGCGATTTCAACCAGCCTCTGACGCACACCGACGCCCTGTACTTCACCGTCACCACGTTCTCGACCGTCGGGTTCGGTGACATCGTCGCCACGGCCCAAACGACCCGACTCATCGTGACCGGGCAGATGATCGTTGATCTGGTCATTCTCGGCGTCGGAGCCAAAGTCATCCTCGGCGCCATCACCCGTGGTCGGCAGCGACAACCGGAGAGCGAAGGCAGCGAGCAGCAAAGGGGGTGACGCCCGATTCTCCGACCTCGGATCGTCTAGAGTGGGGGATCGACTTGTATTACCGAGCCCGCCTGCCAGAGTTCCTTCCGATCGAGATGAAACCCCTGGACCAATCGAACAGGGAAGCGGTCACGGGACTGCAAGCCAGTTTTGTGGACCCTTTAAGGTGCGTCCAAATTCAGCTCCTCATCGTCCCGCTACGGGATCTTCGCTCCCGGCCGTAAAATGCCCGACGTAGGCGGTCCAGCGCAGGCGGGAGATTCAGGACGAGAGCCAGAGCCTCGGCCTTCGGGGCCGCCAGATCGATCCGAGATCGGGCCTCGACGCCCGGTGCACTTCGGAGTGGTCTTCGATTTCCGCAATGTTCCAGGGGGGACGCGCACCTTCCCCGACATCTACGCCGAAACTCTGGAGCTGATCGCACTGGCCGACCAGTTGGGCATCGACTACGTCTACCTGAGCGAGCACCATGGCGTGGAGGACGGCCATTCTCCCTCGCTGCTCCCAATAGCGGCCGCCATCGCGGCCCGGACCGAGCGAATCCGGATCAGCTCCTACGTCTTTCTCCTCCCTCTCCACCACCCCCTGAGGGTGGCAGAAGACGTGGCCACCGTCGACATCATCTCCAACGGTCGGGCCGAACTGGGCGTCGGCGCTGGCTATCGCCCCGAGGAGTTCGAGGCCTTCGGCATCGACCGGGCCTCCCGGCGGGAGCGCATGGACGAAGGGTGTGAGATTCTGCTGCGGGCCTGGACCGAGGACCGCTGGTCCCATTTGGGCCGTCAGTTCCAGCTCCAGAACGTGTCCCTCTATCCGAAACCCGTACAGCGGCCGCACCCCCCTCTGTGGATCAGCGCCCGTAGCGTGGTGGCGGCCCGAAGGGCGGGGCGATTTGGGGCTCCCCTTCTTCTGGCCCCGCCTCCTTACGTGGCAGATGAACAGGCCGTCTACCAGGCCTACGCCGAGGCGCGCCGCGATTCAGGGGCATCTGGGCCCGAATCAGAGGTGGGCGGAAGCTTTAACGTGGTCGTCACCGACGATCCTGAGGCGTACCGGGCCCGGGTCCGGCCCGGGGCCGCCCACCGGGCCCGGCTGTACGAGCAGTGGTACGGGGAGGCACCGGACCTTGAGGATGACGTCAGCCGGATCGCGGCGCGGCCGGTACGCAAAAGCGGGGTCATCGGCGATGCTGCCACCTGTGTCGCCGCCCTCGACGAGTTCCTCGCAGGGCAGATCCCGTACACCCACGTGATCATGGCCGTCGACGGGGCCGCCGAGCTGGAGGCGTTCGGGGCGCAGGTGCTGCCCAGATACCGCACCGACACCTGAACAGGGGCCACCACCTCGATCGCCGGAGTTCGCCGCCGGCCAACCAGAGGGTATGGTTGTTGCGGCGCGCCTGGCGCGTCGGGTAAAGGAGGGTGAGTTGGACTTCGATTGGACGGAGAAAGAAGGGGCTTTTCGCGCTGAGCTCGTTGCTTTCATCGAACAAAACCGACGCCCGGGATGGACGCACCATCAGCGAGACATGCCGGCCCCGGAGGACCGGACGGCAGTGCTGGAGTTCTGTACCGCTTTGGGGGCCCGCGGTCTGATGACCCCTCACTGGCCTCGCGAGTACGGCGGACGGGAGGCTTCGCCGTGGGAACAGACCATCATCAGCGAAGAGATGTGGGGCGCCGGCGAACCCCGCGGTCCCCAGTACATGAACACCAACTGGATCGGGCCGGCCATCATGCTGGCCGGGACGTCCGAGCAGAAGGAACTCCACCTCGGCCGCATATCCCGGGGCGAGGCCATGTGGTGCCAGGGCTTCTCCGAGCCCGACGCCGGCTCCGATCTGGCCTCGCTACGGACCCGGGCGGTGAGAGACGGTGACGTGTACGTCGTGAACGGCCAGAAGATCTGGACGTCGTACGCGCACGCAGCCGATTTCTGTTTCCTCCTGGTCCGGACCGATCCCAATGCGTTGCGCGGCGAGGGCATTAGCATCCTGCTCGTCCCGATGGACCTGCCCGGCATCGAGGTCCGGGACATCCCCAACCCGTGGGTCCCTCATCTCGTCCACGAGCTCTACTTCAACGATGTCGCCGTGCCCGTGGGATGCCGACTCGGCGAGGAGAACAACGGCTGGGAGATCGTTCGCCAGGCTCTCGCCAACGAACGGGTCGGCGTCGCCCGCCACGAAGCCGCGGAGAGAACCCTCGACGGGGCCGTGGCGGCAGCCGAAGCAGCCGGGACGGACGTGGACGATCCAACCCTTTCCGAGGTGGTCGGCATGGCGTACGCCACCTGCGAGGCGGCCCGGGCCATGAATTACGCCGCAGTCAACGAGCGGGTCACGGTGCGCAGCGGACCCCGTCCGGTGGCAGCCGTGTCGCGTGCCCTGACCGGCCCCATGGAGGGTGTGGTGGCCAAAGCGTGCTTCGAGGTGCTCGGGGAGCAGGCCCTCCGACTCGGGAGTCCGGCCGAGCGGCAGCTGGCTGCCGGCACCACCGCCCCCATCGCCGCTGGCAGCCTGGAAGTACAGCTCAATCTGGTGGCCCGACAAGTACTCGACCTCCCCAAAGGCTGAACCGATGGACCTGGAGCTTTCCTCAGAGCACGAACAACTCGACCAGGCGGTGGCCACCCTCATGTCCCGGCAAGCCGGCCCTGACCGGGCCCGGCAGCTGGGCGAAAAGATGGACCGGGCCTTGCTCGATGCCCTGGCCGATTCCGGTTTCCTGGACACTCTCCGGGCCGCCGGACCCGTCGAGGCAGTGCTGGTAGTCGAACGGGCCGCCCAGGCGCTGGCTTGCGCCCCGGTGGCCGCCCGGGTCCTGGTCGGGCCGCTGGCCGGCATCGACGACCTGCCCCCCGCAGTGGGGCTCGCCGATCGCCGGACCGAGGCCATGGTCCGCTACGGGGCCGAGTGCGAGGCGTTTCTGGTCCTCGACGCCCTCGGCGACGGAGGCGCCGTGCTGGCCGGACCCGACGACGTCGAGGTGCGTCCGGTAGCTGCTTCCTTCGGGCCCGGCTATGCCCTGGTGACTGTCAGAAACGGAGAGGATCTGGGCCCGGAGGCGACCGCACGCTTGCGTCGGGCCTGGCAGGTCGGCATCGCGGTGGAGATGGGTTCCACCATGCTGGCGGCCATCCTGAAGACGGTCCAGTATGTCACCGACCGCCATCAGTTCGGCCGGCCCATCGGGTCGTTCCAGGCCGTGCAGCACAAACTGGCCCAGGCGTACGTGACCGCCGAGGCCAGCAAGTGGCTGGCCCGTCGGGCCGCCTGGTTCCACGACCAGGAGTTCGTGACCGCCTCGGCCGCGGCCTACGCCTGCGAGAGCGCGGAACTGGCCTACGCCAACACCCACCAGGTGTCGGGGGCCATCGGGGTCACGACCGAGTATGGCCTGGTCCTGTGGACCCTCCGGTTGCTTGCCCTCCGGACGGCCCTGGGCGGCAAGCGCATGCATGCCCGCCGGGTGGCGGCCGCTCGCCGGCAGATGGACGTGTCGGGGTTGCCGTCCCCGGTCCACCTCTCCCCGGAGGACTGAAGCCAGGTCTTCGTCGGGATCACAGGAAATGAAACACTTGCGGGCGAACTACTCGGACGGCTTCGCCCGCAGATGGGGAGCGGCTCTCCGACCCACCAGCTCGGCAGGCGCCAAGGGCGCCCAGATTTGAGCGATCCTGGAGAGCTATGGGCAACATGGAGCGGCTGGAAGCGATCGTGGGCCGACTTCCGGAGGCCGTCCGGGTGGATATCGAGGCCTGGGGCGGTGAGCCGACCTTTCGTGTCAACGGCAAGAACTTCATCTTCACCGACGCCGAGGCGACCGCCATTAGCGTGAAGCTGTCGCCGGAGGAGGCCAGGGCGGTCGTCGCCAACGACCGACTGGTGGAGCCGACAGGATACGGCTTGGGGCGGCACGGCTGGGTGTCGGTGCGGATCGTGGGACGGACGACCAGGAGGCGCTGGGAGGAGATCGAGGAGTGGATCCGGACGTCCTACACCCTGGTCGCGCCCAGAAGGCTGGCGCGGCGCGTCGTGGAGGAAGATGCCGTCTGAATCCGCGGCCTGCGGGTCCGCTCCGGCGTCGAGCAGGGCACCTGGCCATGCCCCAGCTGGCGTGCGGCCAGGCAGGCGCCGTCGACCGCGGCGCGAGCAGCGCCATCGAAGCGTCCGTTCACCACCCCGGCATGCTAGGCACCGAAACCATTCCGATACGACCACGTCGGTACCGGCAGGGGACCGCTCGCGGCCCACGCAGTCAGGTTTGAAAGCGGCCGCGAGGCGCCCATGAGCCTGCCGCTATGGCCACCGGCTCGCCGGGCAACGTCCAGAGAAGTGACGCGACCCGGCGTCCGGCTACCGCTTATAGCCCGCCTTCTTTCGGCGGCGACCCATAACTGCGGAGCCGCCCCCGACCCGGGTTGGGACGGAAAAAAACTGTCAGAAGGCGTTAGCGGCCTGGTTGTTGAAGTTGGCGATATTGCCGTCCAGACCAGTGAAAATCAATCCCTGCCATCCATGCCCGTTCGGGTCGGTCAGGGTGTAGACGGCACCTTGCTGCAAGTTGATGTTGTTGACGTTTGCGACCTGGACGTCCGGGTCGTACTCATGGTTGCCATCGCCTGTCGCGACGACATTGCCATTTCCATCGGTGACGGTAACTGCCCCAAGCATCGGCATGACACCCGCTCCTTTCGCCGCTGTTAGCAAAGTCGATTTCGGTTCTCTTGTCAACTTCGGCTTGAGTGTAACGGCGGCCGAACCCTCGGACGCTTGAGGTGGTGTCGGCCCGTCCCCCGGGAAGCGCCACTCACGGCCAGGCGCCGCCACGTCACCTGACCAGGTCGCCCTCGCCAGGGGAAACTGCTCAGGGTACCGGTACAACCCCGAACCACAGGGCGTTGTTCGTTCCGGTCGCGAACACGTCGTCCCTGCCTTCGAACGCCACCACGGCCGGTGGTTCGGTGGTGGCGCCGCCGAGGGGCTGCCAGATCTGCCATCCGGCGTTGTAGGAGAGCCGCTCGGGTTCGTTGCCTGCTCCGGCCGCAACCACGTCGATCAGGCCGGCGCCTAGGGAGGTTGCGGTTGGCCCGCCGGTGAGGTATCCCCCCAGAGTCTCCCAGCCGTACCAGGTATTCGATGCGTAGAACGTGTGCCAGAGTTGATTGTCGGGCCCCTTGGTAAAGACGTCGAGCCGCCCAGTTCCCCACGAGGTGATGCCCGGGTCGACGCTGGTCTGACCACCGAGGGATTGCCAGCCAAGCCAATGCCCTCCGGCGAGCCATTTATGCCAGACGGCCTGATCGGTGCCCTCGACCACGACATCAATCCGGCCTGTCCCCCAGGACGCGGCAGCCGGTCCCGACGACAGGGTGCCGCCGAGAGGCTGCCAGCCGTGCCAGCCCGCGGAGTCCAGCCAGCCGTACCACAACTCCCGATCCGTGCCCTCGACGAACACATCAACTCGGCCCGGTGCCGATGAGGTGACGGCAGGGCCGGTACCCGGATAGAGCTGTCCGCCGAGCGGCGACCACGGACTCCAGCTGGCGCCGTTCCCCGAGGTATACCAGAGTTGACCATCCGTGCCCCGGACGAAGGCGTCGAGCCGGTTGCTCGACGGGGAGGCCACGGCGGGCTTGGACGTCAAGACACCTCCGAGTGTTGCCCACTCGACAGTCGGAAAGACCTGGCGGGGCAGGCCGGCGGTCGCCCGCAGCGAATTGATGCTGAGGGCACCAAGCGGCACCTTTACGACCCGGTATTCAAGTTCACCGTTAGGGAAGGTCATCGAGAAGAACGGATCACCGGTCGAATTGGTCTCGGTGAATCCGGAGCCGGGAAGGAAGCCCCACCCGACCAGGTTGTCGGTTCCGTTGGCGTAGCTGCGGAAGCTTCCGGTCGCCGTCGCATTCTGACCACTGGGCTGGGTGGGAAACTGGTCGACCCAGGTGGCGGTGCCGCCTGGCACATTTATGGCGTATTCGACGCCGCGGGCGCCTCCTCCCTGCTGGTAAGTGTGGTCGTCGTACACGGAGATGTCCCCGTTGGCTTCAAAGCGGGCATCGTGCTGGGCATCGAAGCACCCTTCCGGGTCGCTCTCCACCTGCAGTACCGGTTCTTGGTCCGGGCCGACCTGCCCGCTGCCGCAACCGTCAAGCTTCCAGAGAATCGGGCCGTTCTGAACAAGGGAGCCACTGGCGTTCACCCTCTCGATAAGGTAGAGCGCACTGGCATTCCGTACCGACAGCAGCACCTGCCCACTGGTCGGATCGAGGTCGAGCGAATTACAGTGATAGTCGTCTAAGACGGTCTGCCCGTTGATCGTCACCGGGCTGCCGTGAATTCCCTCGGCGAGGGCAATGTGATCGCTCGCTCGCCACGACCAGACCAGGTTGCCGCTGCTGGTGACTTCCTGGACCACGCAATCGACGATCGCCTGATAGCCGTCGTACGGGGAAGCCAGCTGGGTGACCGGCGTGCCGAACATCAGGAAGTCTCCGTTGGGCATTGGCCACAGCTCGTGGGGATCTGTCGGGCCGATCGGCGCCTTCAGGACTTGCGTCGTCTGGCTGTCCAGGTTGTAGAGGTTGTAGCCAACCGAGGCGTTCGCACCCACCCCCGGACCGGTGACCGGCATCCAGGCGATGGTGTCGTTGGGTAGAGCTTCGACGTTGATCGCCCCGCCTGGCGCCTTCTGATACCAGACCGGGGTGCCATTGCTGTCGAGGACCATGGCGTACGTCCCCGTCTGGCCGTTGGTGGCGGAGGAGGCGTTGCCTGTCAGATACCAGCCCGGGTCGGCAACAGCAGATCCGGTGACTTGCAGTTTTGGAAAGTCATGGGGCAAGCACCGGATCCAGTAGGATTGATCGTTGCCGGCCTCGACGACTGCCGCTTGGTTTTCGCCGAGACTCACTGTCGCGTTGGTCGGCGTCACACCACCGAAGCCGAAAGAGATGGTGTTGACGCCCGATTGGCAATAAATGACGTAATCGTGTATTGATGTGCTGAAGGCGGGACTGAAGGACGGGGTGGTGGTCAATGCGGAGAGCGACCCCGATACGGTCACCACCACTTCGTCGTTTGGCACGGTTGCCCGCGCCTGCCCTGTCGATACGGCGGAAACCAGTCCGGTTACGACTGCCGCTGCGAAACCGAGCCTCCACAGATGTGCGCGCGATCGTAGACCCCTATAGATCGCCGGTCTCGACAAATGCCTAATTGCTTAGGTTAAGGTTGGGAAGTGTTAAGGTAGGAGATCCGATCCGCGTTCGCAAGTCCGGGGGCGACTGCCGGCCGTGGTTTCGAATGCCGGTTCACACCCCCACCGCGGTTGAGCGGTGACCGGGATTGGATGTTGCCGTCACCTGCGGCCAACAACGGCGGGCCGCATTCCGGACAGCGACGGCTGGCACTGTTGCCGGGCGCTCCCCGGCTAGCCAGCTTCCCAGCCGCACGCGCTGCGTCAGGGAGCCAGTTTGCTCTCGTGAGTGGGCTGGGCGGCCACCACACACCTGCTCGGGGACCCAACGACGCTTCGACGGGGCCACACCTGTCACGGGCCGTATCCCCCGATCGGGGCTGTGCGCTCAGCGCCCAGATCGGCCACCTGCACGACAAGCGGTATGCCATTGGTCGCCCCGGTGAACACGTACAGCTCCACCACGTCCCCGTAGCGGTTGTAAACGTCCGGCGCACCGGGCCACCCTACGGCCTTTGACTACCAGTTTCCCGGCCGCCACCTCTCGAGCCCTCGATGATCACGGTGGCGTCTGTCTGACGCGAGCGTGCCGCGTGTCAGGAAACAAGCAGGGGAGCGGCCTGGCCCCATGGCGCGAGCACCTGGCCGTCTCCATCCTTGAAGTACTCGGAGAGATGGTCCGTGACGTGCCAGGTGGCCGCCAGGCGGCCGACGCCAACATCGAGGGCACAGTTGAGCCCGATCTCCACCAGTTCTCCCTCGGTGTAGTACTGGCGGAGGTCGTCGTAGACGGCATCGTCGATGGCCAGGTGATTGGTCGCGAAGAGATCAGCGAAGCGCAGGGCGGCCCGCTCGGCCGGGCTGAGATCAGGAGCTACCTCTGGTTCGGCCAGGGCACAGACCAGGTTCTCGGTGACGCCATCGTCCACCGCTTCCCGATAGCGGATGGCCATACAACTCCGGCACTGGTTGTGGAAGGCGATGCGCAGCCGGATCAACTCGATCAGACGGCGCGGGAGGGTCCCGGAATGGATGACAGCATCAGAGAAGGTGCCCAGTGCCGACGCCATCTCCGGACGCTGGGCCAGGATGCCTCCCACCCCCATATTGACCCGGGTGGCCTGATCCGACGCCCCGACGTCCACGCCGGGGATCTCCGCTGCTCTTACTCGTGCCATACGGGTCTTCTCCCTGGATAGCGGATCTGACGCTCTCAGGCTACTACGACTCGAACAGGCCCCCCTGCTCCCCGGGGTTCGCCGCCCTGGCCGGACCGGCCCGGGTCTCGCTTCTTCAGGCAAAACTGACCGCCGTATTCCGTGAGAGCCGTCCCAGCGTGCGGGCGGGCTGACAAGATTGAGATATGGCAGAAGTTGTGGTCTTCCACCATGTCCGGGGCCTCACCGAGGGGGTGCGTGCGTTCGCGGCGGATTTGCGAGCGGGCGGGCATGCGGTGCATACCCCTGACCTGTTTGACGGCCGGCGTCCCGGAACCATCGAAGACGGAATCGCTCTGGTCCAGCGCATCGGGGATGAAGATTTGAGCAAACGCGCTTACCAGGTGGTGGAAGGCCTGGCCGGGGGCCTGGTATATGCCGGCTTCTCTTTCGGGGCCGCCATCGCCCAGCGGCTTTCCCAAACCCGACCAGGGGGGCGCGGCGCATTGCTCTATGAGTCCTGTCTCCCGATGTCCGGGGAGTGGGCCGTCGGGCCGTGGCCAGACGGCGTGCCCGTGCAGATCCACGGTATGGACGGCGATCCTATCTTCGCGGGAGAGGGGGACATCGACGCCGCCCGTGAGCTGGTGGCGACGGTTGGTTCGGAACTGGCCGAACTGTTCCTGTACCCGGGCGACAGGCACCTGTTTTTGGATAGCTCGCTGCCGTCGTACGACCCGGGCGCCGCCGCCCTGGTCCTGCGCCGATCACGGGATTTTCTCGATCGGCTGGGATGAGCCGGTCCCCGCTTCGGGCCACCCGACCGTCGTCCTGAGTCCTGAATGCAGGCGGGCTGGGTGTCTTCGTCTGCTGGCGGAGCCTTCATCGGGGGTGAGCCGGCAATCCGGCAATTGCGCTGACACTCCCGGCCTTCTAATCGAGATGGGGCTCCACGAGGAGGAGCTCGTTCCCATCCGGATCACGAAACCAGAACATGGGCGGTTGGGGTTCCGTCTGCTCCACCGCGCCGATGCGGACGCTGACAGGTGACCCTGGGCGGGCGATGCCGGCGTCGACGTCGACCCCCAGTTGTTGCATGCGCGCCCGGGCCGCCTCGATGTCTTTGGTGTTGAGGATGATTCCCGTACGAATGCCTACCGGATCCGGTCCTGCCGGCACCAGGGCCAGACCCGTCGATGTACCCGGAGGATAGATCTCGATCCAGCGGTGACCATCGCCCCACGGAAAGTCGGAGCGCACCTCGAGGCCCAGCATCTGATAAAAGGCAAGGGATCGGGATTGATCGCTGGTGGGGATGGTCACGAGCTGGACCAGGTCGATCCCCGGCGGCAGATTGCTGGTCATTGGCTACCTCCTGGGCGTGGGCTCTTACCGTCGGCCCCGTGGTTAGGACGGCGGCAGACGATTCAACTCATCGGTGAAGGCGACGCCAGTCCGGCTCCAGGGTCAGTTGGCCGCTGCCCACTGAATGGCCTCTGTCCGTTGGGCCATCGGGAAGTGCTTGATTTCGCCGGGAATCATCCAGCCAAAGGCGGTGACGAAATGGCGCATCCAATCGCTATCCGTAACCAGCGCGAAGCGCTCGAGCGACCGAATGTGGTGGGCAGCAAGCTTCAGGTCCTCCCACAGGGCGCCCCCGGACAGACCGCCGAAGTCGCCGATCACGACGACGACCCTGACCTTGCCGCCCTCGGCGGCATGCTCGATGGCGGGTATCAAGACATCGCGATAATCCTGGGCCTCCAGTTTGCCCGAGGACTCGAAGCCGATCACCCCGTCGGGCAGGTCGTCTAGGGGTTTGATCATGAGACTCCTCCTTGGCGTGGTGCCGGCGGCCCGACTACCGACCGCCGCCTCGACCATAGATCCAGGCCACAGGCGTTGGCCGCAGCGGCGGGCGGGTGGGCCGACTTTTGTCCACTTTTCTCACTTTTGGTACAGAAACCACGCCGGACGTGGCTGGGTGCCCAGAAGTGGGCAAATGTCCCAAAAGTGGAGCGCCCGGGCCAAAGGTGGAGCGCCCGGGCCAAAGGTGGAGCGCCGGCGGCCCGGGCACCCCACGCGCGCAGAAGGTGGGGTCACGAGGATCCCCGAGCTCGACGCCAAGGTGATGATGGAGGGCGGCTGCCCGCTGTCGGTGAGCGTGAGCGCACGCCGGTGGGGATGCCGAACGATCCACTGTTTGTCGCCGAGAGCGCTGAGCAGAGCCGCTTCGAGGGCCCCGGCCAGGTGGTGCCGTTGCTCGGTCCAGTCGACGCAGAAACGCAGCAGCGGTCGCGACCCGGGGCGGTTTCGGACCAGGCTGTCGAGGTCAACGCCGAGAGCGGCGAGGACCGGCTGGGCCGTCGGTCCAAGCACCTGGGGGTGGTGGGGCACGGGAGCGGCGTAGCGCTCGCCGTGGCGTCTCCTGGTGTCCTCGACGCCGTCGCTGGCCACCAGGACCTGGTGGCGCAGGAGCCGGGCGGTGACCGCGACATCGAGGCGGCCGGCGAGGTGGTGGTAGCAGCTCCGGGCGTACCGGAGGGCGACGGCATGGGTGTCCTGGCGGAGGGGAACGGACCGGGTGCGGGCGGGCGATGGTGGCCAGGGCCTCGAGCACCGCCGCGACCTGGGGGCCGGCGAGGCGGTAGTCGCGGTGGCGACCGGACGCCTCGACGGTGATGAGGCCGCCATCGAGCAGCCGGTTGAGGTGGTTGGTGGTGGCCGGAGCGGATAGACCCGCTCTGCCCGCCAGCTCACTGGCGGGCAGAGCTCTGCCGTCGATGAGGGCGAGCAGGATGCGCGCTCGGGCGGGCTCCGCAATGAGGCCCGCCACGGCGGCCAGATCGGCGTCGCCTCCGGGGCCGGGCGGATCCGGTCCGGTCACGGTTGCAGGCATGCATCCAGCGTGCCGGGCCAACGTTTCCATGTCGATGGAAGCGTCGTCGCGGAACGGTGGTTGCTGTGACGCCAGCCACGATCGAGCAACCCGCGGTCGAGACCACCGGGCCGGTGAGATGGGGGCGAAACTGGGCGCTGACGGCGCTCCCTGGCCCTGGCCGCGGGCAGTCGAGCAGATGGGGACGGCCGCCAGGTTGACCAGGGGTGTCCAGGCGGCCGCCCGCTCGGGACCCGGCCCGGCTCTAGGTGCCGTCAGAGTGTGAGAGGGTTTCGATCCAGTGGTCGAGGCGACGGGCCGCCCGGGACAGGAGGTCGGGGTCTCTCAGGGTGTTGGCCAGCAGGGCGCTGCCTTCGTAGGCGGCCATGAGATCGAGGGCGAGATCGTTGGCGTCGCGACGACCCATGGCCCGGAATTGCGCTTCAGCCCATTCGATGGGGAGGCGCATCAGCTCGGAGCCCTGGAAGCTCGACCCGGTGAGGCGCTTGTCGAGTTCCGAACACAGACTGCCGAGCGGGCAGCCGTACTCGGCCACCAGCTCACTACGGCCGGCGAACTCCCGAACCAGCGCCTTTAATCGAGCCTTTGGTGAACGGTGGCGAGCGTCGATGGAGGCGAGAGTGGACTTGACCTCCCTGGCATGAGCTGCGATGACTGCCGCCACCACATCGTCTTTCGCCTTGAAGTAGTAGTAGACGTTGCCGGCGGGGACGTTCGCGGACTGGGCGATGTCCGCCAGGGTCGTCCGTTCGACGCCGCGTTCGTGTACCAGCAGGATCGCGGCGGCGATCAGCCGCTCTCGTTTACCTGGCGGCAGGGCGACGTCGGCGACTTGGTCCGTTCTTGAGTCAGTCATCTAACTGGTCAGAATACCGGCGCGGTGGTGCTTGGCCAAAGGCAGTTCAGGGGGTCGCGGGCTGCGGGGGCGGCACCGCCGCGGCGTCGACCATCACCAGGGGGGCCGCCTGCCGGGTGTTGTCGATGCGGAGGGCGATCAGGGCCGCCGCTCCCATCATGATGCTGCCCACCAGCAGGGCCCGGTGGTAGCCGGCATCCGACGCCACGATGTGGGATGCCCCTGTCGCGACCAGGTGATTGGTACGACTGATGGCGACGGCGGAGAGGATGGCGAGGCCGAGGGCGCTGCCAATCTGCTGAGAGGAGTTCAGCAGTCCTGCCGCCAGCCCCGCCTTATCGGACGGCACGCCGGCGTTGGCAGAGGCGGTGACTGAGACGAATACCGTTCCTGCTCCCAGCGACATCACGACGAACCCGGGAAGCAGATCACTCACATAGGAACCGTGCAGCGGCACTCTGGCCACCTGGTAGATCCCGGTCGCGGCAATCAAACAGCCGGCCACCACCACGGGGCGGCTGCCAAGGCGGGTGATCAGCTGTGAAGCCACGCCTCCCGCCACGGCGAATCCGGCCGTGATCGGGAGATAGGCGACTCCCGCCTCGAGGGGTGAGTAGTGGAGGACCTCCTGCATGTACAGGGTGGCGTAGAAAAACATGGAAAAGAAACCGCAAAACGCCATCAGCTGGGTCAGATCGGCGGCGACCAGCCCCTTTACCCGAACGATGGCAAAAGGAACCAACGGGTTGCGGCTACGAAGTTCGTTGAATACGAAGGCCGTGATCAAAATGGCGGACGTGGTCAAGGTGGAGACGGTCTGGATCGATCCCCAACCGACGAGAGGGGCGCGCACCAGGCTGTAGACCAACAACAGCATGCCACCGGTCATGAGCACCGCCCCCTGGGTGTCGAACGCTGTCCCATCGGTCCTGGAGCCGCGGTCGTCGACGAGCAAAATGACGGCGCCCGCCGCCACCAGGACGCAGATCGGCGGATTCACAAAGAACACCCACCGCCATCCCGGGCCCTGTGAAATCAGTCCGCCCAGGAAGACGCCCGCCGCGGCCGCCATCCCGCTGATCGCTCCCCACACACCAAGGGCAGTGTTGCGGTCCGTGCCCTCGCGGAAGCTGGTCGTGAGCTCAGAGAGCGCCGCCGGGGCCATGAGGGCGGCGCCCATACCCTGAACAAGCCGAGCGGCGACCAGAACCCCCGGGTTGTGAGCCAGCCCGGCAGCCAGTGACGTTAGCGTGAATACCGTCAGGCCGGTCAGCAGCATGCGGCGACGGCCCAGCAGGTCGGCGAGGCGGCCGCCGAGCAGGAGGAAGCCTCCGTAGGTGAGGATGTAGCCGCTGGCCACCCACTGCAAGTTCTGCTGCGAGAAGTGCAAGCTGTGCTGGATGGATGGGAGGGCGACGTTGACAATGGCCGAGTCGACAATATCCAGGAACTGCACCGCGCACAGCAATATCAGGGTGATGGCACCCAGCCTGGATCGAAGGACAAGGCGGTCGTTCCGGGAAAGGGGCTGACTCTGACCGGTCTCCATGGCTGCACAAACACCCCTCTGAGCTGAGTTAGTTACCTGACTCAGTCTGGGTCGCATGTCCTCGACGTGTCAAGTGAGTTGACTAACTAAGCGGCGGATGGCGGGCAGCGGGCAGCGGCCAGCGGGCAGCGGGCAGCGGCCAGCGGGCAGCGGGCAGCGGGCAGCGGGCGGGAGGGGTGAGGGAGGCCCCTTCCGGTCAGATACGTCCTGGCTTCCCGGAACGGCCCGGTAGGCGAAGTATCAAGGGATACCCCGCTGGTTCCGGCCCGCCCGGCCACCAGGACAAGACCGGTTGGCCTTGGCCATCGGGCACACAGCCAGGATGGGCTGGTCCAGCGTTTCGAAATCACCTGGCGCCGGGTCGACCAGGATCACCCAGTCGCCGTCGAGCGAACGGTGAGTGTGGTTGCGCAGCATGGATGCCAGTAGGCGCAGCCGATCGAGCCGGACGCCAATACTCCGGGGCGTGCTGCAAGACCTGGGCGATCCGGACCTCCTGGTCCGGAAACATCCAGCGATTTGGTTTCGGGCCGGGGATCTCGGCTTGCAGGATGCCGACGTGAACCCACGATTGGAGCCGACGCCTGCTGAGCCCGGTTGCTTCAACCGCTTGTTGTGTGGTGTACACCCCTGTTCCCGCTGCACTGTCGGCATCAGAATGCAAACAGCCGCGGCAGAGGCGGTCAAGGGTCATTCGCCAGGCTTAACTGTTTCTTTACCTCCACACCCGCCGACGCGGTGGCGGGGGATTTCGCCGGCTCAGTTGAGGGTCGGGGTGCCCGTTCGAGTGAAGCCGAGGACTCCGGTCCACAGCGACCGGACACCGCCGTTCTCGTATCCGACCAGGCCGTACCAGGCGGCGAATGCCATCCGGGTCGCACCCGAGGCGTCTGTGAAGATCATCGGTCCTTGTGGTCCCTGGGCGTTCCCGCTCGTTCCCAGCCACGGGCCGGCTCGGGACCGGTTCGTATACGCCCCAAGAAGCGAACTCGATGTGGCGTACCCGATGGCGGAGCTGGCGGTGTCGTAGTTGTTGGCCCCGTAAAAGAGGTAATACCTGCCCCCGTGCCGGATCATGGTCGGCCCCTCCACGGTGGGGTACTGCCAGGTCGCCGATTCCGTAAGCAGGAGTGAGGGAGTGCTTCCCGGGGCGAAGGAAAGACCGGTGGGTGCGAGTTGCTGGGCCCACAGATGCGTTCTTTGCCCTATCGAATTGTCGTCGCTCTTCCAGATCAGATAGCGGTTGCCGGAGACCGGATCGAGATAGGGGTTGGCGTCAATGGATCCGCCGTCGGCGGTCTGGCAGATCAGCGGTCCAGCCGACGTGTCCACGAACGGTCCCGCGGGCGTGGCTGATGTCGCCACCGAGATGCATTGCTTGCCCAGCTCGGCATCTCGAACCGTGTAGTACATGATGTAGCGCCCGCCGATCTGGATCACACCTGGCGCCCAGGTGTACCCCGCGATTGCCCACGTCGGAAGCTGGGGGAGGGGATCTACCGGCCCGGTCCAGGACTGGAGATCGGGTGAGCTCATTGCTTGCAGGTTGCGGCCCGCGCTCCCGGTCGCATATGCCCAATAGACCCCTCCGGCGAGAAGAACCGAGGCGTCGGGGAAGTCGCCGGCATAGACGGGCGACTGAAACGTGCGGGTAACTGCCCCGGCCGGCCCGGGGGAGGCCAGGACCAGGCCGGCCGGCACGCCCACCACAGTGAGCACGAGTGCCACGGTGCCCCTCAACCTTGATCGCATGCTTCGACGTCCTTTCCCGAGCCGGGCCAGCCCGGATGCCGATGGAATGGAGTGCAGCACGCCCCACCTATTTTCACATATCGAACTCAATTCGAAGGACCTGCCCGGCGCTCGCCGTCACCTCCGCCGTATAGCGTCCGAACGGGAAGCGCTGATTGGCGGGGCCGCCGAGTCCATCCGCCCAGGCGTCGATCTGGGCCTGAAAATTGCCCACTTCCGCGTCCAGGGAATTGTTAGCTGCGAAGGTCATCAGGTCGCTGGCCGCCCCGGGCTCCCATTGTGCCATCTTCTGCTCCTTTTCAAAACCTTCCACCGATCCGATGCCGAGGGAGACTAACAGAAGCCGCCGTCCCCAACGAGGGTGGGTGCGTCAGGCAATCCATCCTGCATCGGGTCCAGTCCATTGACGCCGTGGTGGGGAACGTTGCCGCGGCGGCTGTCACATCCAGGTGATCCGGGACGTCAACCTGGGTGTAGCCACCATCAATAAGGAGCTCGCCATGGAGGCCCGCCTCAACGTTTTCGGCAACAGCGTTGCCACCCGGTTCGTCAAGTACGTCAACTCCGCAGGTCGAGTGATTTCCGAGTCGAGCCTGGCCGCGGCAACGCAGGAGCTCGTCAAGATCAGGGCCAGCCAGATCAACGGCTGTGGCTTCTGCACCGACATGCATACCAAGGATGCCGCCCACGCCGGGGAAAGCGCGGTTCGGCTCAATCTGGTGGTGGCGTGGCGCGAGGCCACGGTCTTCAGCGACGCCGAGCGGGCCGCCCTCGAGCTCGCCGAGCAGGGCACCCGCATTGCCGACGCGGCCGGCGGCGTCAGCGACGACGCCTGGGCGAACGCTGCCAAGCACTACGACGAGGACCAGCTCACCGCCCTGGTATCGCTCATCGCTCTCATCAACACCTACAACCGGATGAACGTCATCACCCGGCAGCCCGCCGGCGACTACCAACCCGGTCAGTACGGATAACCCGCCTGATCCAACCGGGAGGGCGTCGGGTCGGCTGGATCGCCCCGGTCGCCCGCCGGGTCCCATCGCGACCCGGCGCCGAGCTGACATGGCCTCGCCCACCCGACAGACCACGAAACGCGGCCCCGATAGACGCCCCCTGTTGGGCCTGGAGGCGACCTGTGGCGAGGGCTCGACCACGAGGACGCCGCTCGGTTCGGGTTCCTGCTCGACACCCCCGCCATCGTGGCTGCGGGCGTACTCAAACTCCTGCGCTTGCCGCCTCAGCCGGGGCCCACATCAGGGGGAACCGGATGGCTGGGCGGCCCGCCCCGCTGGGCTCGAGCGAGGTGGCGAACGATTCAGGCAAGCCGCGGGAGGTCCGTTCACCGCATATTCACGATGAGCGTCGCGCTACCGGGGGTTGACTCGAGCGCCATCGACGATCCGCGAATTTTCTGCCGAAAAGCCCCGGCCCCGAACTAGGATGTCGAGTGGTTGGGGAGTAGCCCGCCACCGGTAGATCGACATGCTGGCGTGATGAGCGCCCGGTCGCCGGGCCTGCGCTTCGCAGGTGGGCCAGACCTTCCGTTCGTGTGCCATTGTCGTGGCCGGAACGGAGGATCGCCCTCCCGCCCGGCAAGGAGGTTCCGGGTCGGGTGGATCCCTATATCGTTCTGGTCACCTTCCCCGTGATCTTCATCGGGGAGTTGCCGGATAAGACCATGTTCGCCAGCCTGGTCATGGCCACCAAGGGGCGGCCCCGTCAGGTGTGGCTGGGGGCGGCGGGAGCGTTCGTGGTCCATGTCATCATCGCCGTTACCGTGGGGGTGGCCCTCTTTGCCATTCTCCCGAAGCGGGCCCTGGACGCGGTGGTGGCCGGTATGTTCTTGTTCGGTGCCGTCTACGCCTGGCGGGAAGGCACCAGGGAGGAGTCACCGGTCCCTGAGAAGGAGACCAGCAGGCATGGGGCCATCCTGACTGCATTTGTGGTTATCTTCCTGGCCGAGTGGGGCGACCTGACCCAGATCCTGACCGCCAATCTGGCGGCCCGCTACCACTCAGGCCTCTCGGTGGCAGTGGGATCGATTCTGGCCCTGTGGTCGGTGGCCGCGCTGGCGGTGGCCAGCGGCCAGACGCTGCTGCGGTTCGTCAACATCGCCACCATTCGCAAGGTCACGGCCGTGATTCTCTTGTTGTTGGCGGCGTACACGGCCTGGTCGGCGGCGCGTTGAGGTCCGGCTCCAGGGAAAAGAAACGGATAACTCCGATTCGTCCAGTTTGACGGACCGCAGTCGACCGGCGGGACCTCTGTGCGTTTCGCATGCAGCCCGGGCGGGCGGCCGTGACCGGTCGTGCGCCACTGCGAGTTACAGCACCATTCAACCACGTCCTCATCCCGCTGTCGCTCGGCCACTGAGCGATCAATCGTCGACGTCAGACCCGCTACCGGGGCCGCGGCTGCCCCGGGACGCGGGGCTGCGTCGTGTCTCGGCGCCTTCATCTGGGGCCCTGTGATCTGGACCCTGTGATCTGGACCCTGTGATTTGAGGCCCCTGTTTATTTGAGGGATTGTTGCGAGGACCCCGGGCAGGCCGGTGTTGGAGGTCCGCGATAGGTTGAAATTCTCCGCCGCGGGCGGACATCTACTCCTATGGTGCCGATGGACGACCTGCGTCAGACCCGGTTCGCGACGCTGTACCACAACCACCTGTCTGCGGTGGCGGGGTACGCCTTGCGAGGAGGACGGCGAGCGCAGACGATGCCGCCGACGCCGTCGCCGAGACGTTTCTCATCGCCTGGACGAAGCTGGACGCGGTCCCGCTCGACCCCCGGGCGCGGCTCTGGCTTTACGCCACCGCCCGCCGGGTGCTGGCGAACGGTCGGCGCAGTCAGTCACGGCGGGACCGGCTGGTTGAGGAGCTCGGTCGAGAGCTTGGCCGCCTGGGAGGGTCGCGATCCGAGCCCCCTGATGAGGATGCCCTGATCGCCGCTCTGGCCTTTCACCGCTTGAGCCCCGGTGACCGCGAGATCCTGTCCCTGGTCGGGTGGGAGGGCCTGACGTCGGGGCAGCTTGCCGCGGTTCTCGGCTGCAGCACCAACGCGGCCCGCATCGCCCTCTACCGGGCCCGCCGGCGCTTCGAGCGGCTGCTGGAGGAAGCGTGTCCCCAGCCGACCGGGCTGCCGTCCGCCCGTCCCTCGATCCCCGGGCCCGCCGATGTTCGTTGGGCGATTCCGGCACCATGACCCGCCCCGGTATCCGCCGCGTCGCCGCTCTGGCGTCGCCCCGGGACGATCGTCTGGCCCAGCTGATGAGCTCCCCGGTGGCCGCCGAGCTTCTGGCCCGCACCGTTGCTGTCGCCACGGTTGCTCCGTCCTCGTCGCCCGCGAGCCCCCGCCTGTCCGCCAAGCGACTCTGGCTCGTCCGGCTGGTCGCGTTGACGGCGTCGGGGGCGACCGTTCTGTCCGTCTTGGCTACTGCGCCTGCCCCTGCCCATTGACTAGTGGAGGTTGCCCGACCGGCGTCCGCCCGCCGCCGGATCCCGGCGTGGGTTACCTGGGTGATCACCATCGGGTCGGTGATCGTCTTCGCCTGGTTCCTGCGAGCCCATGTCGTCACCACCTTCTCCATTCCGAGCGGGTCCATGGAGCCGACCCTCGACGTCGGTGACCGGATCGCGGTTGATCGGCTGAGTTATGAGCTGCACGGTGTGCGGCGCGGGGACATCATCGTGTTCCGCCGGCCGGCCAACGAAAACTGCGGCGGCCCGCAGGCTCAGTATCTGGTCAAGCGGGTAATCGGCCTGCCCCGGGAGCGGATCTCCTCGCGCCACGGCACGGTGGAGATCAATGGCCGGCCGCTCGTTGAGCCCTGGCTGCCGCGCCACGACGAGTTGGGCCCGCCCATACCCGCGACGACCGTCCCCGCCGGCGACTACTACGTGCTCGGGGACAATCGCTCAGATTCGTGTGACAGCCGCTTCTGGGGTCCGGTCCGCGGTTCGCTCATCATCGGACGCGCCGAGGCCCGGGTCTGGCCGCTGTCCCGGCTGCACTGGTTCTGAGCAGGCCCGGACGGGTAGCCCCCGCAACCGGCCCGGTGTTGCGTAACGTGAGCGCCGTGACCACCCCCTCGCCGGGGCTCCGCCTGGGCGTCCTTTTGTGCCCGGTGATGGTGGGGCGCGAACCCGAGCTCGGGGTCCTGTACGACGCACGGCGAACAGCTGGTCGGGCGGTGGTGGTGCGTGGCACCGCCGGAATCGGTAAGAGCCGCCTCATGCGGGAGTTCTCGGCCGGGGTGCGGGAGGAAGGCGGCATCGTGCTGGTGGGCCGGTGCAGCCCCACCGCCGCCGACGTGCCGCTGCGCCCGTTACGGGAGGCGCTGCTCGCCGCCGCTCGCAGCGGGCTTCGCCCGTCCAGGGACCTGACGCCATTCCTGCCGGCTCTGGGGGCAGTGGTTCCCGAGTGGGCTGGCCCGGCTGAGGGGGCGACCGAGCAGGCCACCATCGTTCTGGCCGAAGGCCTGTTGCGACTGATGACGGAATGGTCCACGAACGCCGGTGGAGCGACGGTGCTGGTAGTCGAGGACGTGCAGTGGTCGGACCCCGAAACGCTGAAAGTTATCGAGTACCTGGCCGACAATCTGGATGGACAGCCAATCGCAATGGTGGCCACCATCCGGGATGGCGAACACGGCGCCGGCGTCGATGTGATCGCCGCCCTTGAAGCTCGTCGAGCAGTCAACGCGATCAACCTGCGTGCTCTCGATCCGTCGCAGTCCGAAGCCGTGCTCCGCGAATGCCTGGGGGTGGCGGCCGTGCCGCGCCAGCTGGTTGACGCGGTAGTGACCAGAAGCGACGGCATTCCATTTTTCATCGAGGAACTCCTGGCTACCGCGCTGGCGGACCCGCAGGGGAGGACAGTCCCGGCGTCTATCGGCGCCGCCCTGGAAGTTCGACTCCGGTCCCTACCCGATAGCGTGACCCAGTTTCTCCGCTACGCCGCCGTACTGGGCCGGCAGTTCGACTGGCACGTGGTGGCCGCCGCCTTGCGATGTCCGCCCGAGGACGCCATCGGTCGACTCCGCCAGGCAGTCAACGCCCAATTGATCGACGCAGATGCCGGCGGCTTCCGGTTCCGCCACGCTCTGACCGTGGACGCGGTGGAAGGCGGTCTGCTTCCCGAGGAGCGGGGTGAAATCTGTGGCTGTCTGTCGGCGACGCTGGAGGCGCTCCATCCCGGTCTGGATGGGGAGCTCTGCCAACTCGGCGCCAACCTGGCCGAGGGGGCCGGCGAGCCCGGGCGGGCGGCCGACCTGTGGTTGCAGGCTGCCGGGCGGGCCCTCAAGGAGGGATCACTCGGTAGCGCCGAGTCGTTGGCGTTTCGAGGGCATGGGGCCCGTCCCGTCGAAGCAGACCGGGTGCTGCTTTCGACCTGGGCCCTGTCGGGCCAGCCCCGCCGTGCGCTGGACGCGGGCCACCGGATTCTCTCTTCGGGGGTCGACCCTCGATTGGCGACGGAGGTGCGCCTGGACCTGGTGGACGTGATGATCGACGCCGGCCACCGGGGCGACGCCGAAAATTATCTGGAGAGCTTGCGGAACGCCGGGGGATTAACTCCCGCAGACTCGGCCCGGTTGGCGATCGGGGAGGCGGAGGTGGCCCTGGCCCGCAATGACCGGACCTCGGCGCTCAACTTCGCCCATGCCGCGCTGGCCGCAGGGCAGGCCGGCGGGCTGGTGGAGGTGACGTGTCGTGCGCTGTGGCTGATCGGCCGGGTGGAGCGGGGGCGGGACACGGCCGCGGCGTCCGCGGCCTTCGAGGAGGCGTTCGGATACGCGTCGCGGCACGGGCTGGCGGTGTACCGGACCCGGGCCTTGCTGGAGTTGGGCACGATCGACATGTTCGAGACATTGGCGACGGACCGGCTTGAGGAGGCCCGCCAGGCGGCCCTGGCGGTCGGGGCATTGTCGACGGCGGCCATGGTTGATCTGCAGCTGGCGGCCACACTGAGTTGCCAGGGCCAGGCCGCCCGCACGTTGTCGACCGCAGCCCGCTGCGAGGAGGTGTCGCGCCGGTTCGGGTTGGCCTCCCTGCCAATGAGCCTCGCCCTCCAGGGCGTGGCCCACGGCCTGGCTGGCAACCGCCCGGCGATGGAGGAGGCGGTGGCGGCAGCGCGGGCCACTGGTGGAGACGGTGAGACGGTCGAAATGGTCTCGCTGGGAAACGGGGTTGCCCTCTACCATCTCGGAGAAGGGCGCCTCGCGGAAGCTATCACCGCTCTGGATGGGGCCATGGAGGCCCATCGGGCCGCCGGCGGCGGGGCCCACCCCTTTCCTGGCCGATGGGCTCTCTTGCGCACCGTGGCCGACGACGGCGGTGCCGAGGCCCGAGCCGAGTGCCGGGCGCTCGACTTCGACACCGCCATGAGCCGGGCCACCCTGGCGGCTGCCGATGCCGTGGCAGCCGGGCGCCACGGCCAGGATGCCCGGTCGATCTTCGCCGTCGCAGATGAGGGCCTGAGCCAGTTCAAAGCCGGATTTCTCCGCAGCCTGAGCCGGCTCATGGTGGCGCCTTGCGCCTATCGAGACGGTTGGGGACAACCGGCCGGCTGGTTGAGGGAGTCGCTGGCCAACTTCGAGGACCTGGGTCTGGGTAACTTCGCCGACCGGTGCCGGGAGGCCCTGCGCGCCATGGACCAGCCCGTCCCTCGCCGGGCCCGACCAGACGCGGTGGCCGTTCCCGGGGCCCTGGCGGCCCAGGGTGTCACGCCCCGGGAGGTCGAGGTCATGGCGCAGCTCGTCGCGGGCCGCTCGAACCGGGAAATCGCCGACGCCCTATACCTGTCGGTGCGCACGGTCGAGAAGCACGTCGAACGGCTGCTCATCAAGACCGGCTCCACCCGCGGTGAGCTGGGGCAGCTGGCCAACTCCGTCGGGATCGACCCGGCCAGCTGACCCTCGCTACGTATCCGACCGGGTTGCATCTGGCCGGGTACGTAGTCGGGCCGGGGAAGTGTCGTAGGGCGCCACCGATGGCGGGGGCGCCTTGAAGGCGGACGATGGAGTTGTCCCAGTCGGTCCGCATCGTAGAAGGCAGTGTGACATGCCCGCGCCAACCGAGCGTCACAGCTTCACCACCACGCTGTCGGTCGACCAGAGTCCCGAAGAGGTCTTCGCGGCCATCGTCAACGGGCGCGGGTGGTGGTCCGAAAACATCGACGGTCCCACCGACATCCGGGCCAAGCGTTCACCTACCGGCACCGCGACGTGCACCATTGCACGCTCCGGGTCAGCGAGATGACGAGCCCGACCCGGGTGGTGTGGCATGTCGTCGACAGCTACTTCAACTTCACCAATGATCCCGCCGAATGGAACGGCACCGACATCACCTTCGATATCCGCGCCGCGGGGGCACGGACGGAAATCTGCTTCACCCATCTCGGTCTCGTTCCGGACCACGAGTGCTTCGACGTCTGTTCGAACTCGTGGGACTTCTACCTGCAAACCAGTCTGCGCGGCCTGATCCGGACGGGCCAGGGCCTGCCCAACCCCCGCGAGCCGCCGACCCGGTGACCGCCTGAGCTGTATCCCAACCACTCACCAGCAACATCTCACCTGAGGAGAATCCAATGGAAAATACGTTGACCGACAAGACCATCCTGGTAACCGGCGCCAACCGCGGCATCGGCCAGGCCCTGGTAATAGCTGCGCTGGAGCGCGGCGCCAAGCGGGTGTACGCGGGCATCCGCCAGCCCATGGCACACGGCGACGAGCGGGTTCGGCCCGTCGGTCTGGATGTCACCAACCGGTCCCAGATCGACGCAGCCGCCCGGGTTGTCGATTCACTTGACCTCCTGATCAACAACGCCGGCGTCGGGTTCTACGACGACCTGAGCGACCGGGCCGCGCTCGAAACGCACCTGGCCTTCAACCTGTTCGGCGCCTACGACATGATCGAGGCCTTCCTGCCCGCTCTCACCAATAGCCACGGCGCGGTCGTCAACGTGGTGTCGATCGCCTCTCTGGCCGCGCTTCCGATCATCCCGTCCTATTCCGTGTCGAAGGCTGCGGCGTTTTCTCTGACCCAGAACCTGCGGCCGCTGCTCGCCGGTCGCGGCGTGACCATGCACGCCGCCCTGGTCGGGCCCACCGACACCGAGATGTCCCGGGGCTTCGAGGTACCGAAGGTGTCCCGAGGGTACGCGGCGGCGGCCATCCTCGACGGAGTGCAGGCCGGGGAGGAGGAGATCTTTCCCCATCCGATGCTGGAAGCGGTTGCCCGGGGATGGCGAAGCGGGGAGATCAAGTCCCTCGAGCGCCAGTTCGCGACCCTCGTCGATCCGGTGGCCACGGCCTCATAGGCACACACCGCCCGATCCGCCCCGCGGTGGGCCCGACGCGGCGCCTGCCGAGGGCGCGGATCTCTCGGTGCGCAAGCAGCACAACCGGGCCATCAGCAGTCTGGCCCTTAGAGCGCAAAGAAAGGTTTCTCATGACCAGTCAGAACTTTCACAGTACGTTTGTCGTGTCGCAGTCGCCCGAAGAGGTGTTTGCGGCCATCACCAACCCCCGGAAGTGGTGGACCGGCGAATTCGAGGGGACCGCCGAAGCCGTCGGCGATGAGTTTTCCTACCGCTACGGAGACATCCACTACTCGAGGCAGAGAGTTTCCGAGCTTGTCCCGGGACAGAGGGTGGTGTGGCAGGTGGTGGACTCCCATTTCGCCGGCCGCGAGGATCCCGGCGAGTGGACCGGTACGCACATCACCTTCGAGATCTCCCGACAGGATCGGCAAACCGGGGTGCGTTTCGCGCATGTCGGCCTCACCCCCGCATTCGAGTGCTTCGAAGCTTGCTCGAGCGCCTGGGGCTTCTATGTCAACGGGAGTCTGCGGGGCCTCATCGCCACTGGCGAAGGACCGGCTTCCCCGCCATGGGCCTGAACGCGACGGTGGAACTCCGCTTCCTGCTCATCTCAGGCAGCCTCCGCCTGGCCTCCACCAACACGGCGGTGTTGCGCACCCTCGTCGAGGTGGCGCCGGCCGCCATCGACTGCCGGATGTATGAACACCTCGGGGCCCTCCCGGCCTTCAATCCCGACGCCGACCGGCCGCCGCTGCCCTGGGAGGTGGCGCGACTCAGAAACGCCATCCACGGCGCCGACGCACTCGTCTTCTCCACGCCGGAGTACGCCGGAGCCCTCCCGGGCGGGTTCAAGAACCTGCTCGACTGGACGATCGGTGACGACCAGCCCGGCTCGATCTACGACAAGCCGGTGGGATGGATCAACGCTTCGCCCCGAGAAGCCGCCGGTGCCTACGGACAGCTGCGCTCGGTGCTCGGTTACGCCCAGGCCCGGGTTGTCGACGCGGCCTGCGTCCAGGTTTCCGTCTCCACCGCGATGGTCCGCCCGGACGGCCTCGTCGACGATCAAGCGTCCCGCCTGGCTCTTTCAGGTCTCGTCGAGACGCTGGCCCGGGCGGCCGGCCGGCCCGACGTGACCCATCCGACATGCACCGCAACGTCATCCGCGTCACCCCCACCGGGCTGAGCCACTACCGACGGCGGCATCGCCTCCTCCTGGCTGTCCAGGACTGGGTGTTGAGCCGCTCGTTCCCCTGAACGCGAGTCTTCATCCCTGCGCCACGATGTGGGTGGGTTGCACCGTGACCGTGGTGCGGCCCTCGAGCGGCCCCGGGAAGGAGGCCAGGTCGGTGCCATACGCGGCCAGGACCTTGCTGAGCGTCTCCAGCTCAGGGTCGGGCTCGATAGTCACGCTCCCGCGAATTTCGAGGGTGCGGTAGGGGTTGGCAGGGTCTATGACAAAGATGGTGGCCAGCGATCGGACCCGGAGATTTTTCAGCTTCTGACGGATACCGGCGAGCGATGTCACGACCGTGTCGCCGTCGAGGATCGCCCAGATACGCGGTCACCTGGGGATGGCCGGTGGGACCTATGGTCGCCAGCGCGACCGGGATGGGGGCGTCGAGCAGATCGCGATGCGAGGACGGGATGACCGGATGGTCCATGAGCCGAGTGTAGGGGCGGTCAGGCCACCGCCCTCAACTCCCCACCGCGGACGATCAGAAGGTCCAGCGGGTGGCCCCACCGGGTTCCATGGTCATGACGGCATAGGCATCCTGGGGCGTGAACTCGTAGACGTACCAGGGCGGCGGGCCCGCGCTGGGGGCGCTGAACTCGTGGATGAATGCACTCTCGGCCACGGTCGGCGCCCATCCGCCCCGGGCAAACACCCCGGCCAGCTGCTGCAGGCGGGCCTCGCCGGTGACCCGTGCGGCTCGACCCTCGAGGGCGACGTCATAGCCGTGGATGGCCACGCCGAAGGCGCAACGGGAATCACGTTCGATATTGCGGATTTTGCGGGACCGGGGCCCGCCGCAGAAGTAGAAGCTTCCATCCACCCAGAAGGCGCCAACCGCGGTCATGTGGGGCCGGCCGTCGGCGTCGGCTGTCGACAACCAGAAGGTGTGGTGATCGGGGCCTCCGGTTCCCGGTGCCTGGCTGAGGTTGGCCGCCAGGGTGGCCCCGACATCGTCCCAATCGAGTGGAGCCAGTTTGTAAAGGTCCGCCAGGTTGGTGGCGATCGGCTCGTGAGCGGTCATATCCGTACCGACGACCGCAGCGCGACCTTTTCATCGGTCCGGCTCCAGCTTCGCCCCGAGGCCATCACGGATGGCGGCCAGGTGGCAACGTCCGCAATTCCACTGCTGCCAGCGGACCCGGGCCGCGGCGGTGAGCTTGCCTCGTTGGTCACCATCAGATCCGCCAGACAATCAGGTATTTTGCGGCCGCCAGCACCTCAAAGTCGGAGTGAACTGACCCGGCGCGGGCCGCGTAGCCGTCGCCTCCTTTGATCACCTGGCCCTGATTCCGGATCTCACCTTCGATCAGGTAAAAGAACTCGGCGTAGGTGTGCTCGTGGTCGGTGCCGATGTAACCGGCCTCCGCTTCGATCAAGGTCAATGTGTATCCGTCGGCTTGCCCGAGAAGTTGCGCCCTGGCCTTCCCTCCCCCACCCCAGGGAAGCCATTGGGCCTCGGCTCCTTGGCGGATGTCCCATCCGTCCAGCTGCTTGTGGGTTTGCATCAGGGTCTACCTCCTTGGGTCGGTGCAGTTTCGGTCAGGGTGGTGCCAGTTCTGGTCAGGTGGTATCAGGCGACTTCGATGGCGCCCAGGCCGAGAGCCGGCTCCAGGCCAGCATCCTCGACCAGCCCCACGTCTTCGATGAGTTGGGCACCAGCGGCGGGCCGTGCCGGCAGGAATCGGGCCGCCACCAGCGAGCCGAGCAGCGCCGCGGCCAGGGCCACGAGCATGGCCTGATCCGAGCCGGTGACGAAGGCATGGCGAGCAGCTTCTACGAGAGTGTGGCCGGTGGTCGTCGGGCTGTGCTGGCCCAGCGTAACCGCGGCACCGATGGAGGCTTTCGCCTGGGTGGCAAGACCGGTCGGCACGTGAGCCAGGGCTGGCTGCACCTGGCTAGTGAACACGGACGAGGCCACAGACCCCATGACGGCCACGCCGAGCGCGCCCCGAGCGAACGGGTGGTGTCGTTGACGGCTGAGCCGACCCCAGCCTGAGCCGGTGGAAGGGAACCCATGATCGACTCGGTGGCCGGCGCCATGGCCAGGCCCATGCCGGTGGCGATGATGACGCTGGCGACGAGCAGGAACGAGTACCCGGTGTGGACGGTGGAGGTCGCCATGAGTCCGAATCCCACCGCCATCAGGGCCAGGCCGGCGGTGACGACGCGCTTGGTGCCGATCTGCCCCGCCAGTTTGGCGGCCGGTTGCGAGACGGCTCCGATGGCGATGGCAAACGGCAGGGCCCGGATTCCGGTCTGCAGGGCGTCGTAGCCGAGCACGAACTGCATCTGCTGGGTGAACAGGAACAGCCAGCCGAACAGGCCCAGGAAGATCATCGTGACCGAGAAGCTGGCCGCACTGAATCGGGCGTTACGGAACACGCCCAGGTCCACCATGGGGTGGGAGCTGCGCAGCTCGAAGACCACCCAGGCCGCCAGGATGGCCACGCCCGTCACGGCGATACCCACGGTGTGGGCGCTCAGCCAGCCGTAGGTGGGGGCCTCGATGACGGCGTAGACGACCGCAACGACTCCGGCGATCGAGGCCAACAGCCCGATCGGGTCGAGCGCCTGGGGTTCGGGGTTTCTCGAAGGGGGCACCACCAGCCGTCCGGCGATCAGGCCGACGACGACGATGGGCAGATTGACGGTGAAGATCGAACCCCAGAAGAAGTGCTCGAGGAGCCAGCCACCGAGGGTCGGGCCGATGGCCACGCCGAGCCCGGACACGGCGGACCAGAGAGCGATGGCCTTGGCCCGCTCGGCGGGAACGGTGAACACGTTGGTCAGGATCGACAGGGTGGCAGGCATGATGGCGGCGGCCCCGACGCCCATGACGACCCGGGCCGCGATGAGCTCGCTGGCCGAGGTGGACAGACCCGCCAGGGCGGAGCCCAGCCCGAAGACCACCAGTCCACCGGCCAGGGTGCGGTGCCGGCCGATCCGGTCGCCCAGGCTCCCCAAGCTGAGAAGCAGGCCGGCCATGGCCAGGGTGTAGGCATCAGTTACCCACTGCAGCGACGCCGTCGAGGCGTGCAGCTGGCGGACCATGGTGGGAAGCGCCACGTTGACGATGGAGGCGTCCACCACGATGACCAGCAGGGAGAGGCACAGCACGCCGAGGGTGGCCCCGCGCCGGGCCTGGATCTGCTCGGGGGTGAAGCTACGCATCCGTCCTCCTTGACATGTAGAGATCTACAGGTCAATTCAATAATGTCGGGATGGATATGTCAAGAGAGACGTGTTAGAATTTTTCTATGTCATTGCGTTACGGGCTGCTGGACCTCCTGGCTGGCGAGCCAATGAGCGGCTACGACCTCTCTCGCTACTTCGCCAGGTCCATGGGCAACGTCTGGCCCGCCCAGCACAGCCAGATCTATCCCGAGCTGGCCCGGCTGGTCGCCGATGGGCTCATCGCCCAGACGGGCGAAGGTCCCCGAGGTCGCAAGGTCTACCAGACCACCCCGGACGGGATCGAAGCCCTGCGGACCTGGCTCCGCGAAACCGGGCCCGACTACTCGGTGCGGGCCGAGCCGCTGTTACGGATCTTCTGCCTCTGGGTCCTCCCGACCGACGAGGCCCTGGCCCACCTGGAGCGCGACCGCGACGAGTACGTTCGGCACCTCGGCTTGCTGGAAAAAGCGATCGCCAACCAGGACTGGGGCGTCAACCCGACCACCCGGGCGTCGCGGCTGACCATCGAGTTCGGCCGTCGCTTCTTCACCACCCAGATCGAATGGATCGACTGGGCCGTCCAACAGATCGCCGCCGGCACCCTCCAGCCGGGCGGACCGTTACCTCCCGTTCCTGACGCCCCCTGACCGGCGGCTCCCGGACCCGGCCGGGCGGAGGGCTGGTGGCCGGGGCGCCCCGGTGACTCGTCATCGACCTGCTGCGACCCGGCCGGGCGGGGGGCTGGTGGGCCCGGGCGCCCCGGTGACTCACCACCGACCTTCCCATTTCCCATTCTTGGTGACATCTGGATTCTTGGTGACAGGGACGACACCACAGGTTCAAAATCGCGCCAAGAATTCAGAATGCACCCAGAAGTTCCCCTCAGTCCGATGATCCGGCATGAAAGCGATCTGTGGAATGGGGCTGGTGCTCCGGGGGTTTGAGCGGGCATGGCTGCTGAGACGATGCGTGCTGTCCGATTCGACCGGTACGGGGGGATCGACGAGCTGCACGTGGTCGACGTTCCCCGACCGGTGGCGGCGCCCGGGCGAGCCGTCGTCGATGTCGTGGCGGCCGCCATCAACCCCGGAGAGGCCACCGTGCGGAGCGGGGTGCTCCACGATCGCTGGCCGGCCACGTTTCCGGAGGGAGAGGGGAGCGACCTGGCCGGGGTGGTGGCCGAGGTGGGCGACGGGGTCACCACCGTGGCGCCAGGGGACGAGGTCATCGGATGGAGCGACGAGCGTTCGAGTCACGCCGAGGCGGTAAGCGTGCCTGCAGATCAGCTGGTCCCGAAACCCCAGGGTGTGCCCTGGGATGCGGCCGCCTCGCTCTACGTCGCGGGTGTGACGGCCGTCGCCAACGTCCGCGCCGTTGGCCCGGGGTCCGGGGATGTGGTGGCGGTTTCGGCAGGCGCCGGCGGTGTGGGTTCGATCACCGTCCAGCTGGCGCAGCATCGCGGCGCCGAGGCCATCGGGATCTGCGGGCCGGATAACGCGGTCTGGTTGCAATCCCTGGGGATCGTGGCGGTGGCGTACGGCGACGGCTTGGCGGACTGGCTTCGGACCGCGGCGCCCAACGGTCTCACCGCATTTATCGACTGCTTCGGCGGCGGATACGTGGACCTGGCTGTTGAGCTCGGTGTGCCGAAGGGTCGGATCAACACCATCATCGACTGGGCGGCTGCGGAGCGGTTGGGAACCAGGCAAGAGGGTATGTCGGCGGTCACAGATCCGGCGGCGGCCATCTCGGAGCTGGCCTCACTGATCGCCGCCGGGAACCTTGTCGTCCCGGTCTCGCACACCTTCCCCCTGGAGGACGTGGGCGAGGCCTACCGACAACTCGAGACGCGTCACACCCGGGGGAAGATCGTCCTGCACATGCGCACCCCGCCGGGTTGACGGGTCGGCTTCGGGTCCTGACCGTGAATCGCGGCTGGCCCCCAGGCGCGGTCAGCCTCAGCGGTGACTTCCCACCCCACGATCTGCGGGACCAGATCGGTTAGAGAGCTCGCGGGCGGACGGGTGGGCGGTCGGTCGGGCGGGCTGGTCCCACGTGGGCCCGCAGGAACGGCACCGGCGGGCACACGTCGAGACGCCGGCCGGATCGGGTTGCGAAGGTCCGCCCTCCGCCGTCCGGACGGAGCCGCAGCCCGGGCAGGTGGGGACGTTCCCGAAGTCCGGCGACGTGAACCCGCCGGGGTCATTCGGCGGGAGTGCGACACCGGGCGGGGCCTGGCGACTGTCAGTTGTCTGACCCGCCAGCCGGTCCAGCAGAAGCGACACGAGATGATGCATGCGGCTGGCCTCGTCAGGTGGGTTTGCCCTGGTCCGGGAGGGCGACGCGCTCGGCCGCAGCCAGGTCGGGGCCGCTGATCTGGATCAGGCCGTTGGCGTCGTCGAAGAGCCCAGGGGTGACGTCGACGGGTCGGGTCAAGCCGTCGGAGTCGATCACGTCGATGGCCACCCGGCCGTCGGGAGTGGCGACCAGAGCGGTGACCGGGACGGCCAGGGTGCGGTTGAGAGTGGCGGTGGTGATGGTGACGGTGACGGGGGCTTGATCGACGCGGCCCGTGGCGACCGGGTCGGCCGCCGTGAGGCCGAGCTGGATGGTCGGGGTGCTCGAGGATCCCGGGTTGCCGCCCGGTGGGGCGGTGGCGACGGTGCCGATGGAAGCCACCACCGCCGGGGTGGTTTGCCCGTCCGGAAGCGTAAGCGTGGCGTGATCGCCGACCTTTACCACCGCCACCTCGGTGGCGTCGATGGTGGCCGTCACCTGGCGGGTCGTGGAAGTAGCGGTCAGCACGGAGGCGCCTGGTTGGGCACTGGCGCCGACGCCGGCCGTGACGCTGGTGATGCGGGCCGGGGTGGGCAAGAACACGAGCCGGCCCAGGCTGAGGGCTCCGGACCGGGGTGCGCCCAGGGTGGCTTGAAGCTTTTCGACCGCGACAGCGGTGGCCGTCCCGAAGTAGTCGCTGGTGGGATCGAGCTGAGCCCTGGTGGCGTCGCCCAGGGCAACCAGGTCGGCGTTGAGCTGTTCGACGTCGACGCCACTGTCGCCTTCGGACAGGGTCCGCCAGGCCGGGGTGCTGCCGTAGAGCAGTACCACGGATGTTCCGTTGACGGCGTAGAGGCTTTGACCCTGCTCAACGACCTGGCCGGCGGAGGGCAGGTCGGTGAAGACCTCCGGGGGCTGGTTGGAACCGGAGGGGCTGCCACTGGAACCCGACGGCTGGCTGCCATGGGGGCTCTGGGAACCCGGACCCGGACCCTGCTGGCCCGACGGGCCTGGCCTGCCGGTGCCCGGACCGTTGGCGGTGCCCGGGTGCGGACTGCCGCAGGCCGGCTCCCCTCCGGATGGGGACCGGGGGGTCGAAGGGGAAGGGGCGCGGCCGGCCGGGTTCTGAGGGTTGCTGCCCGGGGAGGGGTGGTGGGTGGTGGTAGTGGCCGAGGGAGCGGCAGCGGCAGTGGTCGTGGTGCGACCCGGGGCTGTCGTGGTGGTCGTCGTATTCCGGGCCGGGACGGTGGTGGTCGTGGGCCGCACGGTGGTCGTTGTGGGCGGCACAGTGGTGGTCGTGGTCGTCGGCGGGACGGTCGTGGTGGTCGTCGGCGGGATCGTGGTGGTGGTCGGGGTGGAAGGGTGGCTGGAGCAGGCCGGGTTGCTGCGGCCGGAAGGGTTACCAGGGCTCGAAGGGTCCGTTGGTGAGGCGCCGTTATCGGTGGGCGGCGGATCGGCGGGAGGGTCGGTAGTGGAAGAGGACGGTGGCCCGTGGTTGGAGTTCGGGGAGGTTGGGCTCAGATAGTCGACGGTGTAGCTGCCGGCATAGCCGAGGGTGGCGGGCAGGATGAGTTGGGCGGAGAGCGGTTGTTTGGTGATCCGGGTGGTGGGCGTACCGGCGTTTTGCTCCCGGGCGGCCGCCCCGGGGACCGTAAACGGGTCGGTTGCCCACAGCACCATGGCTCCGATGGCAAGCGCCAGGACGAGGCCGGCCAGGAGGGCATTCCGGAGCTCGATCCGACCGCCGGGACGCCGGTTCGGGCCTGGCTGCGGGGCGTCTGGCTGCGGGGCGTCTGGCTGCGGGGCTTCTGGCTGCGGGGCTTCTGGCTGCGGGGGGCTTGTCGGGGTCATGGCCGCTTTCTCATACCGACCAGAGGGCTTGCGTCGGTGACAGACGGGCGGCGCGCAGAGCGGGAAGCAACCCGGCGATGGCGCCAATGGCGAGGGCCGCCCCGAAGCCGCCGGCCCAGGCGACGGTGGGGATGACGATGGCCCAATGCTGGGCGGAGGCGTAGATAGCGGTCGCGACCGCGCCCGCGGCCACACCCACCGCGCCGCCCAGGACGGCGAGCAGGATGGCTTCGCTCAGGAACTGGGCCCGGATGTGGCCTTTGGTGGCGCCCAGTGAGCGGCGCAGGCCGATCTCGCTGCGGCGTTCGAGCACTCCGATGAGCATCACGTTGCCCACCCCGACCGCTCCGACCAGCAACGACACTGCGCCCAGCCCGAGGAACAGGCTGTTGAGGGCGCCTTTGGCCTTTAGCTCGGCCACCAGGGCGTTGGATGGTTGGGACACGGTCACCTGACTGGGTACGGCCGGGTTGGCCGTGGCCGCCAGCACGGCGTCGACCGCGTTGACCTGGTCGGTGCGGGCGCGTACATAGATTTCCGAGGGGTGGCCGTCAAAGTCCAGATAGGTCTCGGCGGCGGGGAAGCCAACCAGCACGGCGGTGTCGATTTCGGGGGCCAGCACGGCCGGGTTCAGGATGCCCACCAGGTAGAACCACTGGTCGCCGAGCCAGATCCGCTCCCCCGGGTAGATGTGGTCGATCCCGAGGCGCTGGGCCGCGACCGCGCCCAGCACCGCAACAGGTTCTTTCGCGGTGGCGGTGTTGAGGAAGACCCCCTGGGCCACGCTGGTGCCGACGGTCTGGGGTAGACCCAGGCTGGCGGCGTCGACGTTCAAGGCATTGGTATCGATGGTCGGAACGAGGGGGCTCCGGTAGGCGTTGACCCCGCCGACGCCTCCGATGCACTGGACCTGGGTGACCGGTCCGACCCGGCCGATCATGCCGGGCGCGGTGGTGGGAAGCTCGGCGGTCTGGCCGAACAGGTTCTGGCCGTTGGTGACGGTGAGCAGGTTCGTGCCCAACTGGCTGATCTCGTTGAGAAGCCCGGCCTGGGAAGACGACGAGAGCCCGAGGACTGCAACGATGGCTGCCACTCCGATAGCGATTCCCAGGGCGGACAGGCCGGCTCGCAGCCGGCGGGTGCGCAATCCGACGCTGGAGAGGCGGGCCAGGTCGGCAGGATGGAGCCGCCGGGCCGTCAGGGCGACGGCGCTCACGGTCGCGGCCCGTGCCGTGAAGGCGGCGGGTTCATCCCGCCTCCGTGGTTGCTCATCCGGCCCGGGGCGGTCCGATCAGGACAACCGGTGTCGGCCACAATGCGGCCGTCGAGCATTTCGACCCGTCGGGGCAGGCGCTCGGCGATGGCCCGGTCATGGGTGATGACAACGATCGTCGTACCCTGACGGTTCAGGTCGTCCAGGAGGGCGAGAATCGACTGACCGGTGGTCTGATCGAGGTTGCCGGTGGGCTCGTCCGCCAGCACGATGGCCGGGGCGCCCACGACGGCCCGGGCGATGGCAACCCGCTGGCGTTCGCCGCCCGATAGCCGGGTCGGCCGGGAGCCGGCCCGGTCGCCGAGGCCGACCCGCGTCAAGGCGTCGAGAGCCCACCGGCGCCGCACCGGGGTGGCGACCCCGGCGTAGAGCAGTCCATCCGCGACGTTCTCGAGCGCGGTGGCGTGCTCGGCCAGGAAGAACTGCTGGAACACGAATCCGATCCGGGTCGCCCGCAGCACCGACAACTGCCGGTCGTTGAGAGTGGCCAGGTCGAGGCCGGTGATGCGGACCGAGCCGGTGGTGGGCCGATCCAGGCTGCCCATGACGTGCAACAGGGTGGTTTTCCCCGACCCGGACGGCCCCACGATGGCCACCAATTCCCCGGCGACCACGCCGAAGGTCACCGCCCGCAGCGCCGCCACCGGCGGCTGGCTGTCGTAGATCTTGGTGACATCAGCGACCTCGAGCACCAGGTGCTCCCCCCGGTCGGGTCCGGGGCCGTCATATCCCGGTGATCCAGCGAACGTGGGCCCGGCGGTCCCGGTCCAATTGCTCATAAGGCGGGCCACCTGCTCGGGTTTGGCGGGCCATGTGCTCATGAGGCAGGAACGACTACTTGCTGGCCAGCGGACAGGCCCGCCCCGCTCACCTGGACCAGGGAGTCGGCCGCGTCGAAGAGCCCGACCTCTACGGGGACCAGAGTGTGGGTGCCGGAGGAGTCGGAGACCTCCACTGCGTAGCCGCCGCTGGAGAGGGCCAGCAAGGCCGACACCGGTACCACCAGGGCGTTATTGACGGTAGCGGTGGTGATGGATACTTCGACCGGGGCCTGGTCCAGATTGCCGGTCGCGGCCGGGTCGGTGGGCGTGACATCTACGGTCACCGTCGGGGTGCTGTTATTCGAATTGGGGTTCTGGCCAGACGGCGGGTTGGTGGCCACGGTGCCAACCGATGCCACCACGCCCGGGGTGATGCTGTTGTTCGGCAGGGTGATGGTGACCTTGTCGCCCACCTTCACCTCGGACTGCTGGGCGGCGTCGAGAGCGATGGTGACCTCACGGGCGGTGGAGGTTCCCTGGATCACCGGCTGTCCGGGCTGGGCAGTCCCGCCCAGGGTGGCGGACATGGTCGTCGCCCGCAGCGGGCCCGGTAAAAATACGGCCTGGCCCAGGGTGAGCGTTCCGTTCGGGGAGACCCCCAGGGCTGCCTGGAGCTTCTCCAGCGCGCTGGTGGTAGCCGAACCGAAGTAATCGGAGGTCGGAGTCAGCTGGGAGCTGGCGGCGTACCCGAGTGCCACCAGGGCCGCGTTGAGCTCCTGCACATCGGCGCCGGTCATCCCGGCCGACAAGGTGCGATAGGCCGGCGTGGCACCGTAGAGGAGGACGACGGGGGAGCCGCTCACCGAATACAGGGCCTGACCTTCCCGGATGACCTGCCCGACCGCGGGCAGGGCGGTGATGGTGCCTTGCGCCTGGTTGACCACGCCGTAGTTCCCCGCGTACCCCAAGGTGGCTGCCACCGGGGTCTGCGACGACAGCGACCGCTCGGTCACGGTTGTCAGCGAGGTCGGATAGGCGTTATCGGCCGCACCGGACCGGCCCGTTCCGGACGAAGTGAACGGGTCGGTGATGGCAAGAGTGATCGCGGCTGCGACCACGATCACGGCCGCAACGATCAGTCCGCCAACCCTGCGCCCGCCCCGCTCCGGGGCGGGGACCCCGATCAGGGTGGGCGAACCGAGCCCGGTCTGCGAGGTGGCGGAGCTCAAGTGCCGCTACCCGAGCCAGCACCGGAACCGGGGGCAGGCCCGGTACTTCTGATCTGGATGCCGCCCTTCCCGCCGCCCGGCATTTCCTTCTGGCACTTTTGCTGGGCGGCCTGGAAAGTCGCATTGTTGGGATCGAGGTCGCTGCCGGGACCGGACTGGATTCGGATGCCGGGTGCTCCATCCGGGCCGGTCGTCGGATCGGGGAAGTCGGCGATCCCGTGGGCGCGCATGCACTGGGCGTACTTGAGCAGATTGGCCTGGGCCTGCGCCTTTTGGGCCGGCGTCATGTTGGCCCCGGGGGTGTACTTCTGGCAGGCCTGCTGGGCGGCCTCGAAAGTCGGGTTATTGGGATTGAGGTCGCTGCCCGGGCCGGCGCTGATGGAGATATCCCCGCTGCTGTTGGGGTCGGGGAAGTCGGCGACGCCGTGTGAGCGCATACATTGCGAGTACTCCAGCGCCAGGGACGGGTTCTTCGAGCCAGACGACCCGTTCGTGGCTGACGAGCCCGGCGCCGGCTTCGTCGTGGCGGTGGTGCCGGCGCTAGCCACGCCCGGCCCGTTCGAACCGCCCGAGCAGGCGGCTGCGAGGACGGCGAGCCCGACCAGACCTACCAGCGCGTACCACGCCCGCCGGGGAGATGGTCTTTGCCTCCGCTGGTTGGCGTCCGCCTCAGGGATCGTGTACCGGTACATCAGCGCTCCTTCAAAGATCGACGGCTGCGTCTTTCCCAGGTGATACCGAATCAGCGGTTGCGAAAAGGTTTCAACCGCTCCGGGTGCCCACTCGACCGGGTGCAACCTTTTTGAAACCGGCCGCGGGGCATGCTGTAGCCGCTGGTCCCGGCCGGGACTGCGCCCAGAGATGGGCCGGTGTAAACGGGCTTCGCGATCGAGAGGGAGGCGCCGTGCGGGTGCTGGTGATCGAGGACGACCGGGAGATGGCCGACGCCATCGCCATCGGCCTGCGCCGCCATCAGATGGCGGTTGACGCGGTCTACGACGGCCGGGCCGGCCTGGAGCGGGCGATCGTGACTGACTACGACTTGATCGTTCTTGACCGCGACCTTCCGGAGGTCCACGGGGACGACATCTGCGCCGAGCTCGTCTCGGGGGGCTGCCGGGCCCGGATCTTGATGCTCACCGCTGCCGCCACCACCGAGGATCTGGTCGACGGTCTGGGCCTCGGCGCCGATGATTACCTTCCGAAACCCTTCGATTTCCCGGTCCTGGTTGCCCGTCTTCAGGCGTTGGCCCGCCGGGCCCAGCCGGCACATCCCCCGGTGCTTCGCCATGCCGATCTGATCGTTGACACCTCCCAGCGGCGGGCGTGTCGGGCCGGCCGGACGCTGGACCTGGCTCCCAAGGAGTTCGGGGTGCTCGAACTGCTTGTCGCCTCCCAGGGGCGCACCGTGTCGGCCGAAGAGCTTCTCGAGCGGGTGTGGGACGAGGCTGCCGACCCTTTCACCAACGCCGTGAAGGTCACCGTCAGTCGCTTGCGCACCAAGCTCGGCGACCCGCCCCTGATCGAGACGGTAGCCAAGGCGGGCTACCGGATCTAGGGGGCCGGCCTGTTCGCAGGCGGCCCACTAGGGTACGACAGCCATGGACGTGGTGACGCCGATCGAACCCCGGTTCGGGCTGGGCCCTATCGATCAGATCTCATTCGCGGTGCGGAGCGTTGATGAGGCGGTGCCTCGCTACCGGGCCATGTTCGGGGGGCCATTCGCAGTGATGGATGCTCCCGGCCTGGAGGTGGTATGCCGCGGTCGTCCCGGTACGACCTCACTCCGGCTCGCCTTCGGCCGCACCGGTGATATCGAAGTCGAACTGGTCGAGGTGGTGTCAGGTGATTGGCCCACGATCGCCTGGCTCGAGATCCACGGCGAGGGACTGCATCATCTCCGATACCCCGTGGCGGATATCGACGCCTCCCGCAGGGAGATGGAGGCCGCCGGTTTCGGCCTGAGCGTGCAGGGCGGCACCGGGGGCGTGTCCTTCGCCTATCTCGAATCTCCATTGCTCAACGGCATGACGATCGAGCTCATCCAGATGCCGGCCAGCTGACCGACGGTCAGGTCGTGATCAGCACCTGAGTTCGCGCCCCCTGGTCGAGGCGCGAACTCACTCGGCGCTGATAGGTGCGGGCGGCGCTCAGGCCGTAGCGTATTTCCCCACCTTGAGGGCCTGGGCCACGGTGCCGCCCATGATCAGCTCCTGCTGGCCGGCGGTCAGGCCGCCGACCACCTCGCTGTAGGCAAGGGGGTCGGCAATGCCTTCGGGGTGAGGGAAATCAGAACCGAACATCAGGCGGTCAGCGGGCAAGCCCAGATCGAGCAAGCCCTGCGGGTCAGGCTCGTGAAAAATGTGGACGTAGATGTTGCGCTTGAATACCTCGAAGGGGTCTTCGTCGAAGAGCACGGGCGAGGTCTCGTAGGCGGCCTGGATGCGATGGACGAAAGGCCGGACCCACTCGGCCCAGTATTCGACGGGCATGAACTTCAGGGTGGGGAAACGGGTAGCCAGGCCGTGGCCGATGATGGAGGCCATGGCGTCGTGGATGACGTTCTTGTCCGAAGCCATGGCCTGGAACGCCGGCGATCCGGTTGCTTTGAAAGGCAGGGTCTCGGTAGGGATGCCCTCCCACTCGTTGAGGTAGCGCTGATAGCCGGCGTCGCCGGAATGCATGCCCACGGCCAGGTCGAGACGGACCACCTCGGCCCAGAAGGGATCGAACTCGGGCAGGGCGAACGACTTGCGCCCCTTCCAGGTCGGCACGGGGGCCACCCGGATCAAGAAGATCCTGGCGCCGCGTTCGTGCACGTACTGCAGCTCCTCCAGGGCCGGGCCGATGCCCGCGGCCAGGCTGATGATCGGGGTGGAGAAAATGGCGTCGGAATAGACGAAGCTCCAGTGCTCGTGCATCCACTCATTGAGGGCGTGGACGACAGCCACGGCCAGATCCGGGTCGTCCGCCACCCGCTCCTCGAGCACGCTCGCCAGCGTCGGCCACAACAGGGTGCGATCGATGCCCATCTCCTTCATCAACGCCAGGCGCGGCTCGGGATCGAAGAAGGCGTCCAGGCTGGGCATCACTTTCGGCTTTGCTCCGGTGTGGGCGCCCACACTCCCGTGCCCGTGATTGTCGGCCGTGTTACCCCAACTGCCCGGCGCCGCCACCTTGCCAAACGTGGGGTTGGGGATGTACTCACTGATGTGATCCCGCACGGCCAGCTTGGTCCGGCTCCCGACCTCCACGTACTTGATCGCCCCGTCGTACTCGTCGGGAAGGAACTTTGTCAGCGCATCCCGGTTCTCGTACAGGTGGTTGTCGGCGTCGAAGGTCTCATACGGCAGGCGCCGCTCATGGACGTAGATGAAATCCTGGCTGGTGTTGGCCACGGGGCGGCGTCTCCTTCGGTCTCGGGCAGCGTCGCCACTATGGCAGAAACTGACCCTGATGTCAATATCAAGTCTGGGTCGCGACAATGACTGGCAGCCGTTCTCCTATCCCCGGGGAGGCGCGTGAGCGGGCAGGGGGTGCAAGACTGACGGCCGATGATTCTGCTGGCGGCCGACTGGGCGACGATCTCTTCTCTGGCCACCGCCGCGGGCACGCTGGTGCTGGGAGTCGCCACTTTCGCCTCGGTTCGATCCTCCAACCGGTCGGCGCGGCATCGCCGAGGCCGCCTTGCAGGAGCAACGGCGACCTGTCCTCGCGCCCTCCCGTATGGAAGATCCGCGGCAGAAGATCATGTTCGTCGAAGGGCATTGGGTCAGCGCCGAGGGAGGTCGGGCCGCCGTCGAACACATCGACGGGATCGTGTATCTCGCCATCAGCTTGAGAAACGTCGGTAGCGGCATCGCCGTCTGCCAAGGCTGGGCGGTCCGCGTGGGGAAATTTCCTCTCGCAACTTTCCGACCCACGCGCCCCTGGAGGACTTCCGGCTGCAATCGCGCGACCTGTACATCCCGGCCGGCGACATCGGGATGTGGCAAGGAGCGCTGCGCAACCCCGCCGATTTGGTGCGCGCCCCCGTCGTCGACGCCATCGAGACGCGTCAGCCCATCACGGTGGAGTTGCTGTACTCCGATCAGGTCGGGCGCCAGCGAACGATCTCCCGTTTCACTCTTTTCCCGGCGGGTGACATGTGGCTGGCGAGCATCATCCGGCACTGGTATCTCGATTGGGACGGACCCCGGCCAGAGAATCTCACGCTGGCAGCTAGCGAGGCCGTGCTGCGGGATCAGGAGGCCGCCGCCGAGAGCCGGGCCGCCGCCGAGAATGGGAGCTCGGCCGCGGCCCACGAGGAGCGGCGCTGATACGCCGGGTTGTCTGGGCCAAGTTGTCTGGCCCAAGTTGTCTGGGCCAAAAGGTCAAACGGGCAGCACGGCTGGGCCGACCCGGGCCCCCGGACTGAAGGTCGCCGGCAGGGTGACCACACCGGCCAGCAGAGGGTTTCCTTCGTAGAACCGGGTGGATGCCACATCGACTTCGTAGTCGGGGAGGCGGTCAAGAATCTCGTTCAGCATTACCTGGTAGACCATCCGCGCCATGTGCATGCCGACGCACCGATGGGTGCCAACGCCGAATGCCAGGTGGGGATTGGGCGTCCGGTCCAGGACGACATCTCCGGCTCGGGCGAACCGCGTTTGGTCATGGTTTGCTGATAGCCAACTGATCAGCACCACGTCGCCCCGGCTCAAGTGACGCCCTCCGAGGTCCACGTCCTCGGTGACGGTACGGGTGAGCGTCTCGCTGATGGAGTAGTAGCGGAGAAACTCCTCCGTGGCGGTGGGCAGCCAGTCGCGGTGGGCGAGGAGCTGGGCCCGTAACCCGGGATGGGTGCCGAGGTGGAAGAGGCTCAGCGAGGTCAACGAGGTGGTGGTGTCCAGCCCGCCGCCGATGAGATTCCAGAGGACGGCCTGGATGTCGTTATCGGCCAGGGGTTGGCCTTCGTCGTCGCGAAGCTGAACCAGCGCGGTCAGGAGGTCCTGGCGAGGCTCGCTCCGGCGTTGCCGGACCTCCTCGAACAACGATTCCATCATCGCCGGGACCAGCGCGACCGCGGCGTCGTAGGCGGCTGTTCCGGGTTGGTGAGCGATCATGGCGTGGAACACTGCGGCGTAGTGCCGCCACCGATCGGTGGGCAGCCCGATGAGACGCAGGGTGAGGATGGCGGGGACCGGGTTGGTCAGATCGTCGACGAAGTCCATGCCTCCGGACTCAATCTTTTCGTCGACGAACCATTTCGTCAGGGTCTCGGCGAAAGGGCGCATGGTCCGCATGGCATCTGGAAGCAGATAGGGCAGAAGGACCCGGCGGAGTTCCTGGTGGAGCCGGGGAGGGGCCTCGGCGATCCCGACCGGCGGTATCCCTCTTGGCCGCGGGATGCCGGCGATCCCCTGGCAAACGAGTCCGGCGCGTTCGCCGAACTCGCTGGTGAACACCCGCTCGTCGCGCGAGACCCGGTTGACTTCGTCGTATCCGCTCACGACCCAGAAGCCGCCGTAGCGCTCCGAGCGGGCAACAGGCGTGGCGCGCAACCCGTGCCATGCCGTGAGTTTGTCGTCGAGGTAGTCCCCGGAGTGATGATCGAAATCCACCACAAAAGGCTCGGCCACTTTTCCCCCGGCTCGATCGGCGCGGCCGTTCACCCTACACGGGAGGAACGCGCCGGGCCGCCTGAACCCTCGCCGTAACGGGTGAGGACTGTCGGCCCGGCTGCGCCAACCAGAACCATGTCCTGACAGAACACACCACCGACGGCGCCCGGGCTGCCGTCAGGCATGCGCATCGAACCGCTCACCGCCAGCACCAGGCCCTCCTCAAGCACCTCCGCTGATCCGGTGTTCTGGCCGATCACAGGAGGCTCGACGCCCAGGCCGACACCCCTGGCCAGCACTCCCAGAGGTGCGCAGCCGCTCGCCTCGGTCCAGACCGCAACCAGGTCGGCACCCGTCGATCCCGGCCGGCACATGCCAATGGTGGCGTCCAGGGCGTACTGGCAACGGTCTCGCAGCGCCAGCGCCCCGACGTCGGCTGCTTCGCCTACCGCGAAGGTTCGGCCGAGAACCCCCTCGTAACCTCCGTAAAATGCGCCCGGGTTGATCGCTATCAGCTCGCCGGCCTGCAGCGGTCGCGCCGATGGGAGCCGCCACGGCCAACGTGGCGCCGGGACCGGGCCGCCCTCGGGGCGGGCGATCCAGATCACGGCTTCTGTCGGTGGACTGGACGATCCCAGCGAGGCGCCCGCTTCGGCGTAGATGCCGATGAGCTCCCGGCTCGAGACCCCCGGCCGCACCGCGACCAGGATGGCGCTCAGCACGGCTTCGGCTAGAGCCGCGGCGGTACAGATGCAGCTCAGCTCGGCCGCGGTCTTCGGACCGCGGACGTGCCGCAGCATCGGACCGGCATCCTGCAAGGTGGCGTTCGGGAAGACCGCGTCGATGGTCGTCTGGCTCCCCGGGCTCCATCCATCGGAAGCCAGCGTCTCGGCGCGGGCGGTTCCGTCGATCTGGTTGAGGCGATCGAGCGCGATCGACGGATTCCAGGACAGTCCGAACAGCTCGTCCTGACGGATCTCCTCCGGAACGCCTTCGTCCCACGTGCTGAGGAGGTGAATCCGGCCCGTTCGCCGCACGACCACGCATCCAATTGAAAACGGCCGGTTGCCGGCGGTCCAGAGGGTCCGGGCCCCGGTCGCAAACGCGATGTTCGCGGGTCGGCCCAGGAGCAGAATGTCGATTCCTTCGCCTTCCATCGAGGTCAGCAATCGGTGGCGGCGATCCTCGCGAAGGCGGGCGAAGTCGACCCTCCCGCCTTCGCGAAGCGGACCCGTTCCGACTCCGACGGCGCGTGTCATGATCTGCCGAACGGATCGAACGGGTGGTCGCTCAGCGGGGCCCAGCCGGCGTCGGTGACGACGAAGATGTCCTCAGCGCGAAAGCCCGCCGCTCCGTCGTCCCAGATTACGGGTTCGAGGACGAGGACCATGCCAGGCCGTAGCACCAGGCCGGCGTCGAAGTCCTCTCCGAGGTCGGTGCCAATCAGCGGCATCTCCGCGCTCTCGGTCCCGACCCCATGCGCCAGGTAGAAGTGGTCGATCCAGGGCTTTATCCCCCCATTGGCGTCCGTGGCCGCCCGGCCCAACCCGAGGGCGGAGGTCCCCGGTCGGCAGCGCTCGAGGACGGCCCGGGTGACGTCGGTCCAGCGCTCGTAGGCGGCCTGTTGACGTTTGGTGGGCTGTGGGTCGAGACCGACGATCCAGGTCCGGCCAAAATCTGAGGCGTAGCCGTGAAAGGAAATCCCGCTATCGACCCAGACGACGTCACCGTCCCGAAGGAAGGCGTCGGTGCTGGCCAGGGGGAAGGCCACCCCTCCGTGCGTCGTCCACGGTCCGGCCTCGAGCGTCGCGGGCATGGGCTGCCAGATGGGGTCAATGCAGTTGGCCGTGGCCCCGAGCTCGAATACCCGGCGGAGGAACAGAGCCGACAGCTGATTCTGACGCACCCCGGGACGGAGCAGGTCGTAGACCTCGACCATCGCCGCTTCGTTGATCGCCTGGGCGGTGCGAATGCACGCCAACTCGTCGACGGTCTTGCACAGTCGGGCTGGCCCGAGGATGGACGACGCCGGGAGGATCTCGCGATCGGTCAACCGGCGTCGCAGCGGATGGGGCACGTCGTCGAACGCGACCCGGGACCCAGCCGGGAAAAAGTCGGCCAGCACGCTGGCAAGCATCGCCGCCCCCTCGTCGAGGTCGGACCCGATTCCTGGTTGAATCAGTTCGGATTCAAGGTCGCCAGCGACGCCCTCCGGGTAGTCGGTCAGGAGGTGGGCGGCTGGATAGCCCGGCGCCACCACCGCGACCGGACCACCGAGCAGGGCCTGGCTCGAATCCGAGCCAGGCGTCAGGGCCCCGGTGGCGTACGAGACGGCTCCGGAGCCGAACAGCACCACGCCGTCCACGTCTTGTCGCTCCATCTCGGCGAGGAGCTTGGCGAAGCGCTCTGATCGCATGCGGGGCATATCGGCAGCCGGGGAGAGTGGGCGTCCGTCGATGGTGGGACCCGAGTCCACGGCCGGCCTTGCATTCATGCTCGGCGCTCCCACGATCGCGAGCCCCCTTCCGGAATCGTCGCAGTCACAGTGTCGCGCCGCCCGCCATCTCCGTGCCCGCACGGGTGAGCGTCTGGTTCGGGCTGTCCGCTCTGTTCGGTGCCTGATGCCCGGAATAGCCGGCGATAGGCTCAGTCGCCGTGGATCTGGGGATCGAAGGTCGGGTGGCGGTCGTCACCGGAGCGAGCCAGGGTATCGGTGCGGCCGTCGCCGACGCGCTGGCGGCTGAGGGGGTGCGCCTGGCCCTGATGTCGCGCCGGGCCGAGGGGCTCGACCACAAGGTGGATCAGTTGCGTTCGGTCGGGGCTGAAGCCGTCGCGGTTCCGGGCGATGTGGCCGACGCGGCCGCCACCGATGCGCTCGTGGCGAGAGCTGTGGAGCAGTTCGGCCGTATCGACATTGTCGTCAACAACGCCGGCAGTGACTCCGGCCACCTCCCGATCGACCGGCTCGCCGACGCCGACTGGGAGGCGTCCTACCGGCTCAACGTGGTGAGCGCCATGCGCCTCACCGTGGCGGCCCTACCCTTCATGCGAGAACGGCGCTGGGGTCGGGTGGTAAACGTCTCCTCGTACACGGCCCGAGTGCCGGAACCGTTCTGTGCTCCGTACGCGGCCGCCAAGGCCGCCCTGGTCAACGCCACCCGCAACCTTTCCCGTTCCTTTCGCCCTGACGGCATTTGCGCCAACTGCATCCTGCCGGGATTGATCGACACGGAAGGCACCCGCGCTGGCTTCGAGGAGGCCATGGCCGCCACGGGCCGGCCCTATGATCAGCTCCTTTCGAAGATGCTCGAGCGGGCCCCGATCGACGCTGGCCGGCTGGGAACTTCCGAGGAGGTCGCTGCCGTGGTGGCGTTCCTCTGCTCGGAACAGGCCGCCTGGCTTACCGGGGCGGCTATCAATATCGACGGCGGCACGATCCGGAGCGCGTTCTAGCGGGCCGCCGTCGAGTTTCTGACCGGCCCGCCAGCCGCGGCCTCGGGCCAGGTGCGGGAGTACCCTGCGAATATGACTGATCGCCTGCCTCCCGATCCGTTCATCGAGCGCTCCATCGAAGACGAACGGCGTCACCGCAAGGAGCGACTTGCCGCCGCCTTCCGGATCTTCGGTCGGCTCGGCTTCGACGAGGGCGTTGCCGGTCATATCACCGCCCGAGATCCCGAACACCCCGACCGCTTCTGGGTCAATCCCTTCGGCATGAGCTTCAAGCAGCTTCGGGTCCGGGACCTGATAGCCGTCGATCACACCGGGACCGTTGTAGAGGGCGAGTGGCCTGTCAACCAGGCCGCCTTCGCCATCCACTCACAGGTGCACGCGGCCCGGCCGGAGGCAGTGTCCGCCGCCCATGCCCACTCCGTACATGGCAAGGCCTTTGCCTCACTGCACCGGCATCTGCGGCCGCTGACGCAGGATGCGTGTATCTTCTATGACGACCACGGTCTCTATGAGGGCTATGGAGGGGTCGCCAACGACGTCGACGAGGGCAAACGCATCGCCACCGCCCTCGGGGAGCACAAGGCCGCCATCCTGGCCAATCACGGCCTCATCACCGTCGGTCAGTCCGTCGACGAGGCGCTCTTCTGGTTTGTGAGCATGGAGCGGACGTGCCAGGCGGAGCTTTTGGCCATGGCTGCTGGCGACCCCAGGCCGATCCCCGACGAGGTGGCCAGGCAGGCCTATGACGTGGTTGGCACGCCGTTGGCCGGATGGTTCAGCGCTCAGCCCCTCTTTGACTGGATTCTGGCCGAGCAGCCGGACTGCCTGGAAGGGAGCTGAAGCCCTCGCCCCGGTCCAGCACGGGACCGGCCAGGCATCAGCGGCGTGATCTGGTGTGACGCATTGACGCGGTCTATAATTAGCTAGCGAGGCTAATTACTATGGCTGACCGACGATGAAGGTTGGAGTGAATCAGATGTGGAGGCGACGGCGGCGGCCGGTTGAGCCGCGCCGCATCGGCAGCTCGCTGGCGGTGCGCAACTATCGCCTGTATTTCTTCGGCCAGCTGGTCTCGGTGGCCGGGACCTGGATGCAGACTGTGGCCCAGTCGTTTCTGGTGCTCCGGCTGACGGGTAGCGGCACAGCCCTGGGGCTGGCGACCGCGGTCCGTTTTCTGCCTATGTTCCTCGCCGGGCCGCTTGGCGGGCTGGTCGCCGACCGGTTGGACAAGCGGCGGATCCTGTATGTGACCCAAACCATCTCCGGGCTGCTGGCAGCCGTGTTTGCCATCCTGATCGCCACTGGCTCCATCGAGATGTGGATGGTCTACCTGATGGCGTTGGCTCTTGGTTGCGTCAACGTCTTCGACAATCCGGCCCGGCAAAGTTTCATCGGTGAGCTCGTCCCACCTGCCCACCTATCCAATGCCGTGACGTTGAACTCAGTCGCCATGAACATGGCCCGGGTCTTCGGTGCCGCCCTGGGCGGGGTATTCGTGGCCGCCCTCGGGCTGGCGACCTGTTTCGCCCTGAACGCGGTCTCGTTTGCGGCCGTCCTGATCTCTCTGCTCCTGATGCGCGGCGGCGACCTGTACCCATCCCGGCCCGCACCGAAGGAGAAAGGCCAGGTCCGGGCCGGTATTCGCTACGCGCTGGCCACCCCGGAGCTGATCGTCCCCCTCGTCATGATTGCCGTCATCGGCACCCTGGCCTGGGAGTTCCAGGTCAGCCTGCCGCTCATGGCCCGCGACACCTTCCACCGGGGGGCGGGAGCGTACGGGCTCATGGCGTCGGTGATGGGCGCCGGGGCCGTGGTCGGCGGTCTGATCACCGCCTCGCGGAGAAATCCGCGCGCCCGGGCGCTGTCCCTGGCGGCCATGGGCTGGGGGGTCGCCATCCTGGCCGCAGCCGGGGCCCCGAGCCTGCCGCTCGAGCTGGCTGCTCTGCTCTTCGTGGGCTACGGCAGCATCACGTTCAACTCGATGGCCAAAACCACGCTGCAACTCGCGGCCGTCCCGGTGATGCGAGGCCGCGTCATGGCCCTATGGGCCCTGGCCTGGCTCGGATCGACGCCGATCGGCGGACCCATCGTCGGCTGGGTCGGCCAGGAGTTCGGGGCCCGCTGGTCGCTGGTGATCGGCGGATTGCCAACCGTGCTGATCGGGCTGGCCGCCTGGCCCGCCCTCAAGCGAATCGACGAGCGGGCCAGGGCCAAAGCTGCCGCTCGGGACGACGATCACCGATCAGACCCGGGGACCGCCAGCGGCGAAGCGGTGATGGTGCCGGCCCAACGACAGGCCTGACCGCTTACGGGACGTCCACGATGTCCCTGGGGGCAGCCGGGTGAGGGTGAGCTCCGGTCGGCGGCTGCACGGGGGGTCCATCAACGGGCACCGATCGGGACAGAAAATCGATGACCGCGCTGGCGAAGATGTCGTTGCGATCGCCGGCCACCATGTGTGCCGCCCCGGTGACGTTCACATATTCGCTTTGGGGGCACAGACTCAAAAACTGGGCGGCCCCTTCCTCGCTGAGTATGTCGGATAGCCCGCCCCGGACCAGAAGGGTGGGCAGGGTGAGGTTGCGGGCACAATCCTCGAGGCGGGATTCCCGGCCCTGGAAATCCGATCCTTGCGGCCGGGACTTGGGGTCCCAGTGCCAGTGGTATCTGCCGTCGGCGCCGAGGCGAACGTTCTTGGCGAGCCCGTCGAGGGCCCGGGGCCGCTCGCGATGGGGTTGGTAGTTGCTGATGGCTTCCGCTACCTCTTCCAGGGAGTCGAAGCCATCGGGTTTCTGAGCCATGAAGGCCCGAATCTTGACCACCCCGTCCTGTTCGATTCGTGGGGCGATGTCCACCAGCACCAGGGCGGTGGCATCCACCTGACCTTCGCCAACGGCCACCAGGCTGGTGCCGCCACCCATGGAGGCGCCAACCAGCACCGGTCTGGGCTGGCCGACGGCAACGAGCACGGCCTCCAGATCAGCCACCATGGCGTCCTGGGTGTACAGCCCATCGGATGCCCAATCCGAGTCGCCGTGGCCCCGGGCGTCGAAAGCCACTGCGTGGTAGCCCGCCGCCCCCAGACGCTGGCCCGTACCTTTCCAGGCGTGGCGGGTTTGGCCACCGCCGTGCAGGAGAACCACCAGGGGTCCGCCTGGATCGCCCCACGAGTCGGCGGCGACGGTCAGGCCGGCTCCGGGCCAGTAGTGCATCGGCTCAGGCGTTGATGGGAGTCGTGTGCCGGCGCTCATTGGTTGTTCTCCTTGTGCAGGGCGGGTATGACTGGCTGGTGCGGTGATGCGAATCGGCGGATCACCGCGGAGGTCTGGTCGGTTGGACATCCGGGCCGGAGCCGCCGTCGAGGATGGTCGTGACGAGCTCGATCAGGTCCTCCCTGGGCTCGGCGTGAAGGTCTGCGAACCAGCCCAGGGCGCGCCCCAGGTTGATGCCGAGCAGTGCGGCGACCACCGCCTCGGCCCGCAGCTGAGGACGATCGACGCCGCGCCGGGTCATTTCGGCCACCATCGGCGCCACCAGGCGCCGGGCCAAATGGGTTCGGGCCGCCTGGCGAATCTCTTCGGGCGTGTCCGATCGGATCAGGGCCTGGGTCACCGGGCCGAGTCCGTACAGATCGGTACGGCTCACGATCGCTTCGGCCATATCAGACAAGCGCGCCAACTCTCGAGTCGGATGGTCGCCCTGCCCCTCGGCGACCACGGCCGCGATGTACAGGTCGGCCTTGCTCCCGAAGTAGCGAGCGATCAATGCCGCGTCGACGCCGGCGCACTCGCCAATGTCGCGGATGGTGGCGCCCTCGAAGCCGCGCTGGCCAAACAGAGACTGGGCGGCGCCGAGCAGGGCCTGCTTCGTCGCGGCCGCGTCGCGGTGGCGCCGGGCCAGCGGGCGCGGCGTCGGCATTTCGGCGGTGGAGGTAGAGCGGGACGGGGGAGCTGTCACTGGTGCTGAGCGTATCATCGGCTGATGACATCGCTTGATGACATCTGGCCGTGATTATGCTCGGGGACGGAGTTACCTGCGGGAGGGAGTCTGCCGTGCCCATGTATGTCCTGCTGAGCACCCTCACTCCCGAGGGTCGCAAGACGCTGCACGACCGCCCGGGCCGACTCGACGCGGTCAATCAGGAGATCGAGGCCATCGGGTGCCGGGTGATCATCCAGTTCGCGGTGCTTGGTCAGTACGACTTCGTCACGGTCATCGACGCCCCGGACAACACCACCGCGGCGCTGCTCTCGGTAGACCTCGGGGCTCGGGGCACGGTTGAGATCGTGACGCTTCCGGCGATATCGATCGACGATCTCGAGGCTCGCATTCACCACGCCGAACCGCTCGGCGGCCAGTAGGCCGGCAGATCGGTCGAGTCGGCCGGCAGATCGGTCCGGTAGGCGGGCAAATGGGTCGAGTCGGTCCGGTCGGTCGAGTCGGCCGGCAGGTCGGTCCAGTCGGCCGGCAGGTCGGTCCAGTCGGTGCCGAAGCCAGCCATCGGCTCTGGCACCGGGGCGGCGGCCTGCACGGCTCTGGCCATCACGGGTACGGCCTGCACGGCTCTGGCCATCGCGGGTAGGGCCTGGACGGCTCAGGGCGACGGCGCTCGCGGTCGGTGCCAGCTGCCGCCACCGTCCCCGCCACGTCGTCGGGCCGAGCTGGAACGCCGTAGATTGCAGGCACCGGTGACGATGGGGGATGGGATGCCTGACTTCGAATCAGCCTGGGGGCGTTACCCCGACTACCGCATCGAGCTGAGGCGGTGCCTGGCAACGGTTCGGGTGTGGCACGGCGACCTCCTGGTGGCCGAGAGCGCAGCGGGTATTCGCCTGGAGGAGACCAACCACGTCGATCGGGTCTATATCCCCGAGGGTGATGTCAGGCTGGAGCTTTTTGAGCCCACCGACCACCATACGATCTGCCCCTTCAAGGGCCGGGCCGACTACTGGAGCCTCGTCGCGGGCGGCCAGGAGGAAGAAAACGTCATCTGGACCTACCGCGACACCTTCGAACAGGTCGCCGGCATCAAGGGGTATATCGGCATTTACCACGAGCGGCTCAGGGTCGACGTGGAGGAGCAGTGGCCGGGCACCGTCGAGCGGCGGGACCGGGTCCACAACCGATTCCCGATCTGGGGCGATGCCGAGTTCCTGACCCACCTGCTCGACGTCCAGGAGGCCCAGCCCGACCGTTACGTGGTTCCGGCGTATCCCGAGCAGCTTCGGAACGTCGTCGAGGGCAGCCAGATGCTGGGCCAGGCCGTCGTCGCCGCTTCCAAAGCGGTGCCGGGCAAGACCGTGACGTCCGGTTACATGATCTTCTCGAAGTCGGCCACCTACGATGACCCGCTCGACTTCGACCTCGACCGGCTGCATCAGGGCCGCACCATGACGTCGGTCTCCGTTCAGGTCAATCAGACGGGTACGCGGCGGGCATCGGGTCTGCTGCTGCTCGACGCCGGTGCGCCGGACACCCTTCGATCCGTGGAACCCATGCCGGACGTACCGGGTCCCTACGATTCGGAGCCGCTTGACATGCGGGTCAGCGGCCGGGACCTGCGTATCGTTGACGGTGCCTACGACCCGAACCCCGATCGGGTCGGGCCCCCCGAGATCAACGCCTGGATTCGGTTCCGCCGTTCACCTGCTGAGCGGTACCTCCGCCAGGCCCTGGTCGCCCAGGCGACGGGACACTGGACTCTGGCCGCGGCCATGCGGCCGCATCCGGGGTTCGGTGAGGCTCAAGCTCATGTCACCCTCTCTACCGGGATCATGTCGATCGCCATCGCCTTTCACGATGACGCCCCGGTCGACGAGTGGCTGCTCTATGCCAACCCGGCGATCTGGGCCGGACACGGTTTGTGTCAGGGGGTCGGGCGGGTTTACACGGAGGCCGGAGGGCTGGTTGCCTCCTATACCGTCCAGGCCCTGTTGCGGGGCTTCGAGACATCACCCGAGGCCATGGGGCTCGACTACACCAGGGTGATGTGAAAGGGCGGCCGGGAAAGCCTCGGGCCGGGGGGGTGCCGCGACTCAGACCGGCCGAGCTGCCGTCGGCGTGAAGCGCACCGGCAGGCGCTTGATCCCGCCCACCAGCGGGATGCTGAGCGACTGCAGCAGCTCCGGCTCCGCGGTCGGCTCCAGGTCGGGCAAACGGGTGAGCAGCTGGCGAAACAACACGGACAGTTCCCGGCGAGCCAGGTGGGCCCCCAGGCAGAAATGGGGACCGGGGCCCCCGAAGGCGAGGTGCGGGTTAGGAGTCCGCCGCAGCTCCAGGCGTTCGGGATCGTCGAATACCCGGGGGTCGCGGTTAGCCGCGCCATAGAACATCACCAGCTTGTCGCCTGCGCAGAAGTCCCAGCCGCTCAGCGTCAGGTCGTGGGTGACAGTACGGCGCATAAATGTCACCGGCGACGCCATCCGCAGCAGCTCATCCACTGCGGTAGGCGTCACGGAATCGAGGTCCGAGCTCCAGACCGCTTTCTGATCTGGCCATTGGGCGAGCAGATGGACGCCGTGGCTGATGGCATTTCGGGTGGTGTCGTTGCCTGCGGTGGTGAGCAGGATGAAGAACGGGGCGAGCTCTTCGGGTGCCAGCCAGTCATCCCCCACGTCGGAGTGCACCAGCGCCGTGGTCAGGTCGTCGGCCGGGTGTTTCCGACGGTGTTCAGCCAGGTCGTTCATCAAGGCGGTTAGCTCCATGCCCGCATCGAGCAGGGCGGCCAGCACGTCCTCGCGGCCGCCCAGGACCTCCGGGTCTCCCGCGCTCGAGAATGACGTTTGTGGCTCGCAGGACGGTCTCGAACTGGCTGCGGGGGATGCCGATCATGTCGCAGATCACGAGCAGGGGGAACGGCTCGGCGATCGATTCGACCAGGTCGACCTCTCCTCGCTCACAGACGCCGTCGATGACCTCGGCGCAGATCCGCTCTACCGAGTCGAGCAGGCCGGCCAGTTGGCGGGGGGTGAACTTCCGGGCCACGATGCCCCGCTGCCGGGCATGGCGGGGGTCGTCCATCACGATGAACGAGCTGAAGTACTCCAGGGCGTCCACGGGCAGGTCCAGGATCGACGTCGATCCGCGGCCGGAGCAGAAGTCGCCGGGACGGCGGCTGATCTCGGTCACCTCGTGGTGACGAAGGGCGGCGAAGAACAGGACTTCCGATCCATCGAAACTGTCGATCCGGACCGGGGCGAACGAAGCCTGCTCACGCAGTTCGACGATGGAACGCATCCGGTCTGCGAGCGGCCGGTGCCAGAAGGTTGGATCGGCCAACATCGAGCCATCGATCATCCTGTCCGGCACCCCCTGGTGGGGCGGGCGGTCGCCACCCCGGTCGGACCCTAACAAGAACCGGGTGGGGTCGCCGCGGCGTCGGGGTCCAGCCGGCCGAGGGGAGAGCGGCTGACCGAGGCAGCCAACAGGTGACCAGCCAGCACCGGCGCCCGGGTATCGGGCGACAACGAGGCCTGGATCGGGTGGCTGAGCACGCGTCCGTTACCAGGGCCCCCACCGGCCAGGGTCGTGAATACGACGGCCTACCGGTGCGGCTGCGAGACTGGCAAACGTGGACAGTGCCGCCTTTCCATCCGGATTCTTTGACCGCGCTGACTCATCCTCGGACGCGGCCTTCTACTCGTGGCCCCGCCTGGTCACCCACATCGATACGCATGCCATCGCGGTCGTTGGTGCGCTGTATGAGGAGTTGGGGATCGCAGGCGAGGTGCTCGATCTGATGGGTTCGTGGATATCGCATTTCCGAACCCCGCCTGCCCGGCTCACCGTCCTGGGGCTGAACGCCGACGAGCTCGCTGCCAACGAGGCCGCCGCCGCCACCGTCATCCACGACCTCAACAGCGACCCTCGGCTCCCCTTCGACGATGCGTCCTTCGACGCCGCAGTCTGTTGCGTATCCGTGGATTACCTCACCCGTCCGGTCGAGGTGTTCCGCCAGGTGGCCCGAGTGCTGCGCCCCGGCGGGATGTATGTGTGTACATTCTCCAACCGCTGTTTTCCCACCAAGGCCGTTCGGGGTTGGCTGGCGTCGACCGATGACGAGCACTGCGAGATCGTCAAGTCCTATTTTGACCTGGCCGGCGGCTGGTGCGACGTGGTCTATCAGCGCCGCACAGCTCCGCTCCATCGGGGGGATCCGCTCTTTGCCGTTTGGGCCCAGCGAGGGCCAGCAGCCTGAGCGAAGCGGCGGGGAACCACAGACGCTCGGGCCCGGGTGAGGTCATCACGGATCGTGAACCGCCGTACCAGCCCGAGGTGCCATCGCGGCCGGCACTCTGACTCGCCCCGCGCCTCGCAGAGCCGATGCGACCGCCCTCCCGTCAGTCGGGCACACTGGCGACCGTAGAACATCTGGCGGCCCGATTGGCGGAAATCCCCGGGGTCGTCGCGGTCACGCTGGGCGGTTCCCGGGCTACCGGTACGGCGACACCCGACTCCGATTGGGATTTCGGGCTCTATTACCAGGGTCACCTCGAGCCGGAGCACGTCGCCGCCCTCGGTTGGCCTGGCCAGGTCTTCGGTCCGGGGGATTGGGGGCGGATCGTCAATGGCGGGGCCTGGCTCGACGTCGAGGGCGTGCGAGTCGACCTCATCTATCGGGATCTCGACGAGGTGCGCCATTGGACCGCCGAAGCCGAGGATGGTCGATTCGAGATACACCGCGAGGTCGGCTATGTGGCCGGGATTGCCACTTACATCCTGGCCGGTGAACTCGCCGTCGGGAAAGTGTTGGCAGGCGAACTGCCCAGGCCGTCCTTTCCGGTGCGGCTCCAGGAGACGGCGCCCCCGATGTGGTACCGCCTGGCGGCCGGAGCCGTCTACTTTGCGGACGTCTACGCCCGCCGCAACGACCGTGTCGGTTGCCTTGCCAACCTCACTCAGGCCGTGCTGGCGACTGCCCAGGGTCGGCTGGCGGCCACCGGGCAGTGGGCCCTGAACGAGAAGGGCATCGCGGCCCGAGCCGGCCTGGGTCGATTCCAGGTTCTGCTGGCGGAACCGCACCACGACCTCGTTGTGCTCACGACGGCCGCCCGTGAGTTGCTCCAGCTCCCGGACTGGATGTGAGCGAGTCTCGCCTCAGGACGGCGCCCTCCCAGCCGTCAAGAGCCAGGCGCTCGACCTCGGTCAGGCCCCGGTAGGCGTCGGCCACATGCGGCCATTGCCCGGGGAGCAGGCCGGCGACCAGGAGGATCCCCCCGCTCCGTAGCGTCGCCGAGCTGCGCTCGCCGACGAGAGCGTGGGTTCCGGCTGTCACGTTGACGAGAACCAGGTCGGCGCAATCGGCGGGCAGGTCGCCCACCGGGATGGTCGAAACGTGCACCCGCTCCCGAACGCCGTTGCGAGTCGCATTGGCCTCCGTCACGACGACGGCAGCCGGGTCGATGTCCACGGCGATCACAGCTTGCGCTCCCAGGCGGGCCGCGGCCACGGCCAGAATCCCCGACCCGGTGCCCACGTCCACCACCTCCGCACCGACGGGCGGGTGGGTATCCAGCCACGCCAGCAGCATTCGGGTGCTGGCGTGGGTGCCGCTGCCGAAACAAGGGCCGGGATCGATCTCCAGGCTGACTCGCCCCGCACCAACGGCAACCGGCCTCCAGGAGGGGACAACCAGCAGCCGGTCCCCGATCGCCACGGGCTGCGCCCACACGCGCCAGGCATCCCGCCACGTTGTATCCGTCACCGGCTCGACCCGGGCTCCGAGCGAATGGCTCAAGCGCTTCGCCGCAGTCCTGGCGGCCGCCGCGGTCGGGTAACCAGCCAGCAGCGTCACACCCTCGGCATCCTCCCTCACCTCGACCGCGGTGGCGCCTTCCGCCCACAGGGCCGCGGCGGCGGTCTCTGGATCTCCCTCGCCCTGCCGGTCGTCGTTACCGCTGGTACGGGTCACCCGGACCCGTACCAGCAGGAGCTCTTCATCGCTCATGCCCAGATGATGGCGCGTCAAGACCGCCCCGGTCCCAGTGGGCATGCGACCGGCTGCGGGTCGGGCCGGCGGATTGGCCAGACCGGGGTAAACGTGGCCGGTGGAGGTGGCCCGGCCGGGGGTCGATGTGCCACGGGTTGCCGGGCCTCGGGCCGGGGCGTCCGGAGCCTGACGTTCTGTGTTGCAAAAGGTGCCCTAACGGCGGTTGGCCGCCTTTCTGGGTTGCAAAGTGGGCCCGGTTGGAGGGGTTGGCGCAGCACTGTACGCCGCGCAACTATCTTTCGCGGCGGCCGGCCCACCTGGCGAACCGACCCACCCGCTTTGCGTTCTCCGTGCAAGACAGTCGACATGACCTGGCGGCCAGTCCGGGGCGATGAAATGCGGTGGCGTTGCAAACGGGGTCGGCATCGATCAGAGGCTCCTTACACTTCCTTGGGAATGCCGAACACGCCGAACACGCTGTCCGCCAGTTCGTTCTACTGCTGCGTTGTGAGGCCCGGTGACTCGCCTGTCGCCATGTCTGGCGGTACAGCCCCCGCGGCCGGCGCGTGGGGGCCCGGCGGCCCGGCGGAGGCGCGTGAGGCCCTCGCACCGGGGTAGGACAGGGATATGACCCTGACCCGAGCCCTAGCCCGGCCGCTTCTGTCGTCCATGTTCGTCTTCGGCGGCCTTGACGCGGTGCGGCATCCCGAGACCAAGGTCAAAACGGCGGAGCCTGTGGCCGGACCGATCGCCGAGCGGGTCCCGGGTCTGGCGACCGACACCGAGACCCTGGTGCGAGTCAACGGCGCTGTCATGGTGGCGGGAGGAACGCTGCTGGCCCTGGGCAAGTTCCGGCGGGTAGCGGCCGCCGCCCTGATTGCGAGCTTGCTCCCCACAACCTATGCCGGGCACCGGTTCTGGGAGGAAACCGACGAGGCCACCCGGGCCCAGCAGCGGATCCACTTCTTGAAGAACCTGGGATTGCTCGGGGGACTTATCCTGGCTGCGATGGACACCGAAGGCCGCCCTTCGTTGGCCTGGCGGGCCAAAGGCGGGGCGCGGGGAGCCCGGCGGCTCGGCTCAGGCTCGGCCCGGGCCGTTAGGGTCGCCCAGGTCGCCCGGGTCGTCACGGGTCGACGGGCCGGCAAACACGCCGCGGCCAAGGTCGAGGACCAGCTGGTGAAGTTGTCGCGGTCGACGGGGCGGTCCGCCCGGCGGGTCGCCCGAGCAGCCGGGGACCGGGCCTCGTCGCAGGCGCGGGATGCTGCGTCGCAGGCTCGGGGTGCTGTGTCGCACGGTCGGGATGCTGCGTCGCAGGCTCTGGGAGTTGCGGAGCCGGTGGTCGCCAGCGGGGTGCATCGGGCCGGCCAGGTGTGGGCTGACGTCGCCGAGCACCTTCCGGTGCCCTGAGGGCGCCAGCGAGGGCGGGCGGGCCCAGACGCCCCTTCGGGGGCGCGCCGCGCCGCACGGCTGAGCCGGCGGGCTGGGGCCGAGGGCGAGGGTTAGCGCTCGCCTGACGCCTTGCGGCCAGGTCGGCCGGAGTGCTATCCCGAGGCCCGATCGAGGCGATCGAGTCGAGCCCGGCGCCAGAGCGGGACAACGAACCACAGGGCGGCGAAGAGGGCGAAGATCGAGATGGCGGCGGCCGGGACGATGGCTCCCCGTTCGACGAAACTGACGTCGAGGAGCACGGACCCGGTGATGGCCAGTCCCACCGCGACCAGACCGAGCAGGGCGGCGGTATTGGCGACTCGCATCAAGGCCCGCTTTTCGTGACGGCGAAAGAGCAGGCGATGGTAGGCGACCGGCGCCAGCAGGAGGGCGCTGGCGACGGCGGCGAGCAGAAGGTCGACCAGGTACACCGTCCGCTGATGGGACGACAACTGCGAAAACCGGTTGGTAAATGGGAGGGAAAGCAGAAAGCCGAACAGCACCTGGACGCCCAGCCCGGCCACGCGGAGCTCTTGCAGGAGCTCGCCCAGATTTCGGTCCAGGCGCTCGGCTTCGGACTCATCACGTCCGGGATCGTTGTGGGCCCGGCTGCGCTCCCATGACCCGTCGTCCGTTCGCGGCGACGCCACGTTGGTCGTTGTACCCCTGAGGGCTGGATTCAAACCAGGCTGAACCGGTGGCGACCCGGCTACCGGTGTTGACGATACTGGCCGCTTGAAGGCAGGCCCGGGCGGGTCGTCGGGCAGTTCCTGGACGGGCGGACGGACCGATGAGCGGGGTCGGAGCCCGTAGCGGTGGCAGGCGTTAGCTCGACTTCTTGCCGCTACGCCAAACCCGCCGGCCGCCGGTCACCCTCTGTTCCGCCGCCACGCCGCGCATCCACCGGCGATCGACAGCGCCGCCGCCATCGCGGCTTCCGAAAGGGCGGCCCGGCGCCACCGGAGGGAACGGACGGCCAGGGCCACCATGCTGGCACCGTGGATTGCGTCGACCACAGCCCCCAAGCCGGTGAACTTTGGCTCCGTCCCGGTCAGCACGGCCTGCCCGAGCTGGCGGGCGCCCAGGACCCGAACGACCCAGACCGCCCGGCCGTCGATCTGGCTCCAATCGAATGGCCGGCTGCAATCGAATGGCCGGCTCCGAAGGAAGGGGAGGAGGATCGCTCGGGGAAACAACAATTCGGACATGCCGAGAGCGACCCGGGGGGCCCGGAGCTGCGGCGCCGGAGCGGAGCCCCCGGGCGTGTCCATTTCGACGGGGTATCGTCTAGCCGGAGCGGTGGCGAAAGATAAAGGTGAAGCGGATCACCGGCACGCCGAGCATGACGTTTTCCTGCGCCCCGTCCGGTTCCTGCCGGGCCGTCTCGATGTGCGAGTGCACCAGCTCGACGCCCGGGCCGACCGTGTCGTTGAGTAACTTCTCGGCTTCCTGCTGTCCATCGACGCTCACAATGGTGTACATGCGTTGATGCCTACCCAGCCAGCGGGCATCGAGACGCCCGGATGGAGAGCTTTCGGGAGCCTGTCAGGGGCGTGGGCTCTGGGGGCGGCGGAATCGCTCGCGACCGGCCGCCATGGCTGCGGCCACGAAGGTTTGCCCTGACCGGGGCAGGGTCTTGAGAAAGCTCGGGTCGACGAAGCCGCGAGCGTTGGCATCGAAGCTGCCATGGGCGCCGGCGTCGGCGTGAGCATCGGCGGCACCGCGGAGATTGTCGGGCCGGCCTGCTTCTATAGCCTGGGTCGTGAGCTGGGCATCCCAGGCGGCCCGGGCTGCGTATTGGACGGCCACACGGGGTGCGATAGACCCGGCCGCCACCAAGAGCTTGTTCCATGATCCGACCACCTTCGAGGGGCGGCCCGATAGGGCGACGGCCACGATGTGGCGGGCTATCACTTCGGGTTGATAGATGGGCGCGACCGGTTGGGGATGGCGGTCCATGGTTGTATGGCACCAGTCGAATTGCGGCGTATTCACGGCTGGCAGGTGGACCATCGACAGCTCCACATGACTGTTCTGGTGGATGAGCTCGGCCCGGGCTGACTCGAAGAAGCCACGACACGCAAACTTGGCCGCGGAGTAAGCGGACTGGAGGGGGATGCCCATGAAGGCCAGGGCCGAACCAACGTTGACTATCCGCCCCTGATCTCGAGGTCGCATGCGTTCGAGGGCGGCCATGGTGCCCCAGACCTGGCCCAGAAACGTCACCTCGATGGCCCGGCGAAAATCGTCGGGCGTGATCTGCGACAGCGGGGCGAACGTGGTGACCATGGCGTCGTTGACCCACAGGTCGAGCGGACCGAGCCGTTCCTCTGCCGCGGCCGCCGCCGACTGCACGTCGGCATAATCGGCGACGTCGCCGGCAATGGTGAGGGCGCGTCCGCCTCTGGCCTCGACCTCGGCGGCAGCGCCCCGTAAGCCAGCTTCGCCCCGGGCGAAGAGGGCCACATCGAAGTCGTGGTCAGCAAGGGCGACGGCGGTGGCTCGGCCCACCCCGGCGGAGGCACCGGTCACGAGGGCGACTTTTCGTGTGGTCATGCGGTAGTACTACCCGCCGGGACGGACGTTAGTATCCGCCCGGCGGGTCGCTGGCCGGGAACGACTGTTCCGAGGTGTCATCGATCCGGTCAATCCCCCCAGGGGCGGACCGGGAGCGATGCCGGCGCCGAGCCGCAGCTGTCTCGCTCACGTCCGCCCAGGATTGACCGCCTGCGAGGGTGCGCGCCGCCGGCGGCCGAGGGGCGCCGGTGACGTTGGCCAGGGTGCCGGGCCGGTCCGGTGGCACCGAGTGGCAGGGCCAGGTCTTCCAGCGACCGGCCTTCGGCGTCGATACCGAGGAAAGCCTCGATCAGGCCTCCGGCGATCATGACAGCGGCGCCGATGAGGTAGCCGATGAACAGCTTGTAGTGGTCGTACCATTGCCGATCAGTTTCCCGTAGAACCATGGCCCGAAGGCACCGAACGACTGAGCGATGGCGAAGAACACGGCGATGGCTTTGGCTCGAACCTCGACCGGGAAGATCTCGCTGACGGTGAGATAAGCGGCGCTGGCTCCGGCCGAGGCGAAGAAGAAGATCACGCACCAGCAGACGGTCTGACTGACCGCGTCGAGAGCGCCGGCCTTGAAGAGGAAGGCGCTGATTGCCAGCAGGACGCCGGAGAGCAGGTACGTTCCGGTGATCATCTTGCGCCGGCCGATGGTGTCGAAGAGGCGCCCGATCGAGAGGGGACCGAGCAGGTTGCCGGCCGCGAAGAACATGAAGTAGTAGGGCGTCGACCCCTTCGGAACGCCGTAGATCTTCGTGAGGACCAGCGAGTAGGTGAAGAAGATGGCGTTGTACAGGAACGACTGGGTGATCATCAAGGACGCACCGAGGATCGACCGCCTCGGATAGGTGGCGAACAGGGTGCGGGCCAGGGCCACGAAGCCGATCTGCTGGGCCGGCCGGATCTCGATGGCTTTTGACTCATCGACCTCGTCGCAGCTGCCGCCGCCCTCGAGGGTGTTGCGTTCGATCTCGGCGACCGCTGCCTCCGCCTCTTCGACCCGGCCTTGCATCAGCAGCCAGCGCGGGCTCTCGGGCAGGTTGCGCCGGATGAAGATGATCAGGAACCCGAGCGCGGGACCGGCCAGGAAGGCGATACGCCAGGAGTAGCTGACCGGCAAGTGGTTGATCACCAGCAGGGTCACCACCGTGGCCAGCAAGGCACCGCCCCAGTAGGTGCCGTTGACGGCGATATCAACGCGACCACGGTATCGGGACGGGATCAGCTCGTCGATGGCGGAGTTGATGGCCGCGTACTCACCTCCGATTCCCATACCGGCGATGAACCGGCACAGGTAGAGGTAAAGGACCCACCCTTCCCCGTGACCGAACGTCAGCGCGGTCATGGCCCCACCGACGAGGTACACGCCAAGCGTGACCATGAACAGATTCCGCCGCCCCCAACGGTCCGAGAGCCGACCGAAGAACAAGGCACCGGCGACCTCACCCAGCAGGTAGACGGTGCCGACGGCGAAGCCCACTCCAGCGGAAGAGAGATTGAGCGACTTTGGGCTGCTGAGGAGGCTGGCGGCATTTCCGGCGATGGTGATTTCCAGGCCGTCGAGGACCCACGCCACGCCGAGGGCCATGACCAGCCTGGTGTGGAATCGGGACCAGTGCAGCCGGTCGAGGCGGGCCGGAATCAGACTGCGGATGACTCCTTCCGACTGACTCTCTCGTTGAATCGTGGCAGCCATGTGCTTCTCCTCATGTCAACCCGACAGCGATGTCAGATATCACTTACCCCGATCGAGTCCATTTCTCTCCGCGATTTCCGGGGAGACCGGCGCGCCTGGGCGCGTCGCCGGCACCGGCAACACGGCTATGGGACCGGCTCCTGGGTGGCGTCAACGACCAGGGCATAGGTGCCGCTGCCGAGAGAGGTAGCTGCCGGGATGTAGTGGTCGCCAATTTGCAGGCGCTCGATGACCCCGGTGCGGGGGTCAAAGATTACATCCGCGATTATTCCCAATTCGCTGCCCAGTTCGGTCAGAGTTCGTTTGCCGAGCAAATCCAGTTTGCCGTCGACCGCGTCCCGCTCGCGTTCGTCCTTGGGGCCGCGAACGGCGCCCTCGTCAACTACCAGGATGGCGTCGGGGCCAAACCCGCTGATCCCGGACCAATCGATCAAGGCCGCCTTCTTGCCGATACCGAGGGCGATGGCGACAACCCGCGCCGCAGGCAGGTCAAAAAGAAGATGGGTGAGAGCACCCAGATCCTCGGCACTGGTCCGGCTCACGATCCGGCGGCCAATGGCACGGCGATACGACTCGCTCATCCCACTCCCAATCGAGCCCGGAATTCGTCCATGGCCGCGCCGAGGCCGACCAAATCGTCGCGTTGAAAGCTGTCCGTGATGTTCGGAACCACCAGGGCCGTACCGGAGACTGCCACCTGGGTGGGCAGTGGAATAAACCCGCTGCCGCCGCCGACTCTGGCGATCTGATAGCCGATCACGTCACCGCGCTGTTCACCCGTGTCGCGCCGTGGGCCGGCGAGCAGCACCAGATCCTGTACCACGCCGATTCTGACGCCTCCCTCGGTCAGGACGTCGTCGCCGATAACATCTCGCTCCACGGGGGGATCGGCGATGTCGCCGGGGGCGTTTTCGCGGGCCGTAAGAGAGGATTCATCCATGACCATGATGGCGTGGCGCCCGATGGCATGGATGGCCTCGGCGGCCAGCACGGCCGGATGCCGGCCGGCCCAGAATCCCCGCCCGTTGAGCGTCAAGCCGACCAGGCGGCCGGCGTCGGGGTTGTAAATGACCTCTCGTACCTCGGCGATGTCGTCGCCGCCCCGGACCGTCACGACCGGAAGCCCGAGGAGCTGTTTGGCCGTGAGCAGCAGCCTCACGGTTTCCCCTTGGTAGCTATCACCCCGCCTCCGCGGCGACGCCTCCGGATCACGTTCAGAATCACGCCCAAAATGACCAAAATGGCAATGATCAGAATCAGCCAGCCGATTGCTTCCATCCGCCGCGGTGACTAGCGCTTCACCTTCTTCCGTGCCTCAGCAACAGTCACGATCTCCGCCTCGTCGCGGTCACGCTCCGATCTACCCGTGATGACAGGGGTACACGTAGAGGTTCTTCCCAATTCCCGGGTCCGGCAAACGCCGGGGGCCAGCAGGGGCGGCTTACTCCATTCGCCACACCGGCGGCAGCCGGGTGGCGCATTCCAGCAGGAGGGCATGAACGAAGGCTTGCGGGGCGTTGCCCCGTAGCTGCCGCTCAGCCACATCGTATTCCTCGGTCAGCAGGCCGGGTGGGCCGCAGGCGGCCCGATTCCGCTCGAAGCTGGCGATAGCACGGGACTCCCAGCCCATCTGGAAGCAGGCCAGCGCCACCCAGAAGCCGCTCAGCAGGAAGGCTCCCTCGGCGTCCTCGAGCCTCCGGTCATCGTGGCGGTAGCGATAGGTGAACCCATCGCGCGTCAACTCTGAGATGACGGCCGCCACGGTGGCCTGGCTGCGGGGATCGGAAGGGGGGACTGCCCCCCGGATGGCAGGGAGCAGCAGGGCCGCGTCCACGCGAGGATCGCCGGGGGCGCGCTGCCACCGGCCGCTCGGATGGGTGCAGTCGGCGCCGACGTCGGCCAGCATGGCGTCGGCGAGCAGCGTCCACCGGGCGGCCTGGCCCTGGGTGGCGTGGCCCGAGATGGCTCGCAGGCCCGCCACACAGGTGAGGCGGGAGTGGGCCCAGTGCTGATTGTCGAGTTCCCAGAGCCCGGCATCGGGCTCCCTCCAGCGGGCTTCGATGGCGCCGACGCTGGCTTCGACAGCCTGCCAGTGGTCGGTGCTGAGGTGGTCGTGGCGGGCAGCCGCGGCGAAGAGCAGCAACGTCTCACCGAATGCGTCGAGCTGGAACTGGTGATTGACCCAGTTCCCGACCTTGTCGAATCCGCCCGGGTAACCCTCGAGATGGGTCAAGACCCGCTCGTCGGGCACCGCCCCGCCATCGACCCGGTAGGCCGGTTTGAGAGTGGGGCCGTCCGCGAGGATCCGCTGGGCCACAAATTCGACCGAGTCGTCCAGAAGCGGGTGCGGCTTGGCGGCCGACAGGGCCTGACCGGCGTAGCACTGGTCCCGGATCCACGCGTACCGATAGTCGTAATTGCGGCCCGCTTTGACCCGCTCAGGCAGGGACATGGTGGCGGCGGCAACCATGCCTCCGCCGGCGGCGGTCAGGCCGCGCAACACCGTATAGGCGTGCCGGGCGTCCCGAGGCGCCAGGATGTCGTCGAGAGCGGGGGTGGCCCGGTCCCAGGCGGCCGTGGTTGCATCCCAGGCCGGCTCGGCTGCGACCGGCTCTGGCTGCAGTGGGCGGTCTGAGATCTCCAGCACCAGATCTCGGTGAGTCTCCGGGTCGAGGCGGAGCAGCAGGGCCAGGCTTCCGTCCCGGTTGCGGCGCACTCCCGGTCCCGCTGACCACCGCAGATACAACGGGCCGCTGCGAGCACCCCACACTCCATCCTGGCGGGTGATGCTATCCATCGGGCATTGTCCGAATCCGGCTCGCGCTTCGAGCCCGATGCGGACCGCCGCCTCGCCATTGACGGCCATGACCCGGCGCAGGATGACGACGGTATGCGGATTTGCCGGGAAAGCCAGGGCTTCTCGACACTCGACCAAGCCGCTGCTCGTAATCCAGCGGCTGTGCCAGATGAGCGAGCCCTCCTCATAATAGCCACCCCACACGTACCGGCCCACCGGGGTGACGGCGTAGGTACCACGGCCGCCGATCAGCGAGGAGAAGACGGCGTCGGAATCCCACCGTGGTGCACACATCCAGGCCAGGTCGCCCTGGGGCCCGATGAGGGCTCCCCGCTCGCCATCGGCGAGCAAGGCATAATCGCGCAGTACGTGGGGGGGAAAATCACCCGACACGTTAGCTGCCCACTGCCGCGTGAGCGATTCGCAGCGGTATACCTAGTACGAGGAGCCCCGCTCTTCTTCCACGACGGTCCCGTCGGATTGCCGGTAGACGCGGCGGCTGCGGCGGGTGCCGCCAAATCCACCGAATCCACCCCACGACGACCAGAAGATGATCGAAATGACGAAACCGATGGCGCCGACCACCATCAGGATCACCCCGATGGTATGAACATTAAAATTGGACGAATGGACTGTGGTTGCGAACCTTAGAATCGCTCCGATCGCAAACACCACAATGCTGGTTCCCACACCCATGATCTAATCTCCGTTTGGCCACGCCCCGTCGACGAACGAGGACGAGGTTATTTTGGATATACCCACGGCGGGGCCGGTCCGAACCTTGAGGTGCAGAATTGTATTCAGTCCTCTGGATCAGGACCCGTCCAGGCGGAGCGCTAGGTCCCAAGGGGGATCGGCGCCGGGTCGGTGGTCCCAGGGGCCACCTCGGCCCAGACCACCTTGCCGCCCCGAGCCAGGCGCCTGACGCCCCACCCCGCGGAGAGGGCGTTGACGATACGGAGGCCCCGGCCCGTGATGCCGTCGCGGGCGGCTCGCCTCATCACTGGCAGGCGGCCACCGAGATCGGCGACGTCGATGTGGATGCAAGTGTCCAGCATCCGGATCCGGATGACGATCGGAGGGGCGCCGTGAAGGACGGCGTTGGTGACCAGTTCGGCAACTACCAGTTCTACCGTGTCGGCGTCAGCGCTGGCCGGGCCCACCCTGGTCCGCGCGAAGCGCCTGGCGCGGCGGATCCCACCCGGGTCACCACGGAGAACGAGCTGATCGAACGAGCCCATCCAGGCTCACGCAGGCTGCTCGAGCCACTCGTCGCGACGCGCCGTGTCGTCGTCGCTGCACCAGCGGCGCAGTTTGGCGAGGGTGCGCGCCAGCAGCCGGGACACCTGCATCTGACTGGCTCCCACCTCATCCGCAACCCGCTGCTGGGTGTATCCATCGAAGTACAGCCGCCGCAGCACGAGACGTTCCTTCTCGTCGAGCCGGGGCAGGACGGCCCGAAGGCGTTCCCGGTCGAGAGCCCGGTCGAGGGACGCGTCGACGACCGGGATGTCGATGCCGCGCTCACCATCGGATCCCGGTACGTCGAGCGAGGTCGTCCAGTAGCTGCTGCCGGCTTCCATGGCTTCGAGGACCGCCTCCTCAGCTACTCCCAGGTGGTTGGCGATGTCGGCGACGGTCGGTACCCGTCCCAGCTGGTGTCCTAATTCCTCTCTTGCCTCTTTGATGGCCAGATACAACTCCTGTGTCGAGCGCGGCACGCGCAGCATCCAGGTCTTGTCCCGGAAATGGCGTTTGAGCTCGCCCAGAATGCTGACCGTGGCATAGGTGGCGAAGGTGTTGTTGCGGCCCGGGTCAAAGCGGCGAGCGGCCTTGACCAGGGCGAGGAGGGCGACCTGCTCGAGCTCCTCGGGCGCTTCGCCCCGGTGAAGGAAGCGGTGGGCGAGGGCTCGGGCCAGGCGGAGATGGGTATGCACCAGCTGCTGCTGAAACTGACGTTGAGCGAGGCTGTCAAATCCGTCGGTGCCACCCTTCCTCAGATCAGGCTGGGCCCTCAGATCACGCTGGATCCCCAGGTCAGATGGGGCCGAGCCGGCTGGCTGGCGAAAGAGACGGCCAGCCCGGTCGATGGGCTCCAGATGGCGGGGCCGGACGTTCGGGGGGTCCACGAACAACAGGTACCCACCGGTCCGCAGCTGCCCGGCTACCGCCGCGGTGGTCGACCCATCGCTGTAGTCGGCGGGGTCCCGGATCGTGACCAGATCAACCGCTCCCGGCGGCTCACCCATCCATACCTGGTTGGCGATCATCCGGTCCGGAACCCAGCCCTGATCCTCCCGGCGAAACCATCTCGACCGCTCGGCAGCCGGGACGGCGCCGAGCTCGGCCCGGGCAAAGCTGACGGTGGCGGCCTGCTCGCCTACACCGCTGACGAACGCCTGCACGCCAGGGGATTGGGGTGGGGCGGCATGGGCGAACGCCACGGTGACCGCGACTGCGTCGGCTGTGGAGCCGATGGACCAGACCCGAGGGTGCGCTGTGGCGCCGGGATCCAGCAACGGCGGAATCACCTGTTCCTGCAGCCAATCCCACTCCTTCAACAGCGGGCCTGCTGCGCGCACACCGGGCTCTGAGACCTGACACGACGTCATGATTGGTCCTACCCAACATCGGCTGGGGACAAACCGTACGCCCGCTGACCTGCGCTTTTGCGGCCATCCCCGGAGCAAGGACACCCGCAGCCCCGCTACGCCAGCGACTTTTGGCCCGATCGCTCACTTTTGGTCGATTAGCCACGCCACACGTGGTTTTCGCGACAAAAGTGGAAAAAGAGGCCAAAAGTGGGGCTCCCGCTGCCCGCTGCCCGCTGCCGCGGCCCGCCGCCCGCCGCCCGCCGCCCGCCGACGCGGTGCCGGTGGCGGCGGCGCCAAGTCACACTTCGTCCGGTGACAGCGCAGTCGTCGGGAAGGCTGCCGCCTGGTCGACGCCCTCGGCCCGATCTGAGCCTTCCGCCCGGGCCGGGGCCGGGGAGGCTCGGAGCACCAGGAAGACGACCACCGCGGAGGCCGCACACACGATCGCCAGCACCCAGGCCACCACGTGGAGACCGCCGACGAATGCCTCCCGGGCGACCCTGGTGAGGAGGTCCTGGATCACCCCGCCGCCCGGCACGGCCTGGAGCGCCGAGGCTAACGACTTCCGGGCCGTTGACGAGTAACGCTGGGCCGCGGTACCGGGCAGGGCGTGGGCCAGGTTGGTTGCGTAGCGGGCGGCCAGAATGCTTCCGAGTACCGCGATGCCGAGTGCTCCGCCCAGCTGCCGGGTGGTGCTCTGAGTACCTGACGCCATTCCGGCCTTGTCCGCAGGCACCGCGCTCATGACCATCGAGGTCGTGCCCGGGGCCATCAAGCCGACGGCGAGATTCATCAGAATCAGGGTTACCAGGATCGGAACCACGGTGCTGTTGACATCCGCCCAGGTCATGGCGGCGGCGCCCACGCCGGCAATCAGCAGCGAGATCACCGTTACGTTGCGGGCACCGAAGCGCCCGAACGCTCTGGCTCCGAGGGGGGCGGCCACCATCACGGTCGCGGCCGCAGGCACCAGGGTCGTACCGGCGGCCAACGCCGAGTATCCGAGCACCAACTGCAGGTACTGGGTGACAACGAAGCCGACTCCGAAGCTGATGAAGTACTGCATGCCGACCACGCTGCACCCCACGGAGAACCCGGCGATGCGGAAACACCGAACGTCGACAAGTGGTTGGTCGCAGCGCAATTCCCACAGGCAGAAGGCCACCGTGGCCACGATCGCCCCGACCAGAGAACCGACCACCAGGGCGTCGCCCCAGCCCAGATCCGGACCCTCGATGAGGGCGAACACCAATCCTGCCGAGAACAGCACCGACAGAACGGCGCCAACCCAGTCCATGCTGATGCCCCTTCGGGGCGCGGATTCCGGCACCACCAGGATCACGGCCACCGCCATCGACAACGACAAGGGAACGTTGACCAGAAACAGGGACCCCCACCAGAACGCAGTCAGCAGAACGCCCGCCAGCAGGGGCGCGATGATGCTCCCGGCAGAGGCCGTCGCCGCCCAGATGCCGATCGCCCGGCGCAAGCTGGCCTCGGTGGTGTAGATGCCAGTGAGGATCGAGAGCGTCATTGGCATCACCAGGGCGGCGCCAAGGCCCATGCCGCAGCGAGCGGCGATGAGTTGCCCGACGGAATGGGACAGGCCCGCCAGACCTGAGCAGCATCCGAAGATGACCAGGCCAGTGGCCATCACCTTCCTCCGGCCCACGCGGTCGCCCAGGGAGCCCGCGGCAAGGAGAAATCCTGCGAATACCAGGCCATAGGCGTCGACGATCCACTCCAGCCCGGTATTGGAAGCCCCTAGCTCCCGCGACAGGGTGGGGAGCCCAACGTTGAGCAGCGAGATGTTCACCGTGATCGCGGTCAGGCTGATGCACACGGCAGCCAGCACGAGTCCGGGATGATGCGGCTTCGTCACCTGCTCATCACCGTCACCACCCTGACCCACCCTGACCCACCCTCACCACCCTTCCTGATCCGGTGCGGTCTCGTCCAATGCCGCGGCAGCCAACGGCCCGGCGCTTCTTTGCCACCGTGGCGTTCCGCGCCTAGCATCGAGTGACCACGGCAGCCGCCTCCCGACGAGGCGGTCCACCTGCCGTCTGGGACAAGCTCCAGGAGAAGGGAGGGCTCTGATGCAAATCGAGGACATGGTGCTCATCAGCGTGGATGACCATGTCGTCGAGCCGCCATCGATGAGCGACTTCTTTCGGGACCACGTGCCCGGCAAGTACAAGGACCGGGTGCCGCAAGGTGATCCGCCGCGACGACGGCACCGACGCCTGGCTGATCGAGGGCAAGGAGATCTCGACCTTCGGGCTGAACGCCGTCGCAGGCCGGCCCCGCGAGGACTGGGGTAGCGATCCAGCCAACTTCGACCAGGTCCGGCCGGGCACCTACGACATCCACGCAGCGGATCCAGGACATGGACGTCAATGGCGTGCTGGCCTCGATTGCTTCCCGTCCTGGCCGGGTATCGCGCGGTCAGTTCTTCGTGGCCAGCGACGACAAGGATTACGCCGCAGCGATGATCCGGGCCTATAACGACTGGCACATCGACGAGTGGTGCGGGACGTATCCCGGGCCGGTTCATCCCGCTGGCCATATCCGGATTCCCGCTGGGCGGCGGACTGGATGGCCGAGGAGATCCGCCGGGTCGCCGAACAAGGGCTGCCACGCCGTCTCTCTCCACCCCGAGACTTACCGGGCCGGGTTTCCCGGACTATCACGGCGACGAGTGGGATCGCGGCCTGGGCGGCGTGCGAGGAAGTGGGCACCGTCATGGTGTTCCACTTTGGCGGCGCGCCCAATTTCATGCCCCGGGCGCCTTTTGACGTGATCCCCCACGTGATGCCGTTCCAGACGGCGATCTTTGCCGCCGAGCTGCTGTGGTCGCCGATCATGCGGAAGTTCCCGAACGTCCGCATGGCCCTGGCGGAAGGCGGCATCGGCTGGATGCCGTACTTCCTCGAGAAGGCCGATTTCGTCTACGACCACCATCGTCGCTGGACCGGCGCCGACTTCGGCGACAAGCTCCCGTCCCAGGTCTTCCGCGAGCACGTCCAGGGCTGCTTCATCGACGACGTGACCGGGCTCGCGCAACCGCGACCGGATCGGTATCGACCAGATCACCTGGGAATGCGACTACCCGCACTCGGACTCCACCTGGCCCCAGGCGCCCGAGGTGCTGATGAAGTCCCTGGTCGCGGCCGCCGCTTTCGCGACGAGGAGATCGAGAAGGTCACCTGGCAAAACGCGGCCCGCTGGTATCAGTTCGATCCCTTCGAGCATCGGACCCGCGAGCAGGCCACGGTTGGCAGCCCTGCGGGCCAACGCCCCCGACGTCGACACCACGCCCCGCGAGTACGGGGACATCGACCACTCGCACGGACTCGATCACAACGCCGTCGAGGTTCATGGGCGGCCGGTAAAGACACCTGTCGATGTGACCCGGCCGGCGTTGAGGCCGGCCGGGCCCAATCGCACCAAGTTGATGAGGATGGCAGTCATTTATGCGCGTGATTATCGATAAGAGCGCCTGCACCGGGCATGGTCGTTGCTACAGCCTGGCGCCGGAAGTCTTCGAAGCTGACGACTTCGGAAATAGCATGGTTATCCATGAAGAGCTTCCGGATGATCTGCTTCCCAAGGCCAGGATGGCCGTTCAGAACTGCCCTGAGCGGGCCATATCCATCGAGGACTGAGCGCTCTACGAGGCTTGAGGACCGTCAGCCTCGCCCCGGCCCCGCCACCATGGCCGCCAGCGTGGCGACCTCGGCCAGGGACCGGAGCAAATCGTTGAGATGGGTACAGGTGGACGTGCCGCGGAACTGGCGCGGCACCATGGTCGGGAGCGCCACCAGCGCCTCACCCTCGAGGCGCCTGGCACTGTCGGCCGCGGCGGGACATTCCGTCCACGGCAGCGATCGAGGGGTGGCCCGGCACTCCACCAGCCGGAGGGTGTCGGCATCGACGGTGGCGTCGAGGCTGTACTCGTGGAGGACCCGCTCAATCCCGTCCGGCCCCGAATGGGTGTCACGAAAGGTGGCGTAGACGGTCAGGGGATCGCCGGCGACGACATCGATGAGGCGGCGCCGCCGCATCGATCGCAGCGGAAGATCGTCGATGTGGTGCCATCCGATCGGGTCGGCCGTGTCCAGGCGGGGTGCGGGCGGTCCCACTGGAATCGGCAGGGGACGGCCCGACCGCAGCGCCACCATCATGGTCCCGTCGCGGCGCCAGCCGGAGCAGATGTCCTCTTTTACCAGGCGGGCTGCCGTCCCGTCCGGGCCCGCGCCAGAGTTCGCAGGCCGGCGCCGGGACGGGCTGTCACCGTCGTAGAGAGTGGCATAGCCGGAGATGAGCGCCGCCACCGGCAGGTCGTCGAGCAGCAGGTGGAGGGGATCGCGGTCCGAGGTGGTCTGCCACTCGATGCCCTCCAGGGCGGCCCGGAAACCCCGGCCCACCTCGTGCCCCAGGAGGCCCTGGGCCGCCGGCTCCCGCGGTTCCGTCACCAGGTCGAGCAACTGCTTGTTGTCTCCGAGCCTGGCATCAACGGCCGCCGCCGCCAGCAGGTGTGGTGCTCCCTCGACGTCGGTGTAGAGATCGCGCCCCGAACCTCGCAGGCGAAGCGAGCCGCCCGCGGACCCCTCGAACAGCATGTCGATGTGGCTCGTCCGCCGGGCCGACATCGGGTGCCTGGCGATGGTGCCGGTCGTGGGGTTCACGAGTCCGGCCGTGACGAAGCTCATCGGGCGACTCCGGGATCAGGTGGGGGACAGGCCAGTTTTTCGCACTGTAACCGGCTGACCGGAGGGCGCGGCAAGCGGAGACCGACCCCGGCCCGGGCTCAGGAGCTGGGGGTGGCTTCGGTAGCTTCGGTCTCGGCGGAGTCGACTTCGAGATCAACCCGCTGAATCGGCTCGTCGCCGAGATAGGCGGCTTTGACCTCCGGGTCATCCCGGATGGCGTCCGGACCGCCCTGGGCGATGAGCCGGCCGAAGTCGAGCACGAAAATGTGGCTGCAGAGGCTGAGGACCATCGGTACGTCGTGCTCGACGACGAGGAGGGATGTCCCGTCATGGGCGACGGTCGACTTCAGCGCCTGGGCGAGCCGCTTGGCCTCGTTGGCGTCCAGCCCGGACATGGGCTCATCGAGCATGACCACCCTCGGTTCGCTGGCCAGGGCCCGGCCCACTTCGACCAGGCGGCTGGTGCCGAGCGGCAGATTGTCGACCAGGCTGTCCGCCAGGTGGGTGAGGGACAGAAGCTCCAGCAAGGCGCCGACCCGCTCGGTTTCGGCCTTTCCGGTCCTGCGGAAACCGGCTCCCGTGAACATGTCCTTCCACAGCCGGGGTCGGGACTGGTGGACCCGGAAGGACAGACTGAGATGCTGGCGTACGGTCAGGCCCCGGAACATCTCCGGCTGCTGGAAGGTGCGGGCCAGTCCCAGCCGGGCCCGGGCCTGTGGGCTGGCCGCGGTGACATCTTCACCCATGAGCGAGACGGAACCCCGGGTCGGCCGCAGCAGGCCGCTGCACACGCCGAAAAGAGTGCTCTTGCCCGCGCCGTTGGGTCCGACCAATCCGATCAACTCGCCCGGCGGAATGGTGACATCCACGCTGTCGAGGGCGGTCAAACCGCCGAAGCGCACGACCACGTCCCGGGCCTCGAGGACGGGCACCTCGGCCGGCGTCTCGGTGGCGGTCACCGGCTCACCCCGGCCGGAACGCCGGCCTGGGTGGTCCCGGCAGGCGCTTCGCGATCGGGCCGGGGGCGTCGGATCCGGCTGAGGAGGCTGCGGATCTGGCGGGCCTGCATGACCAGCACACCGTCCGGGTTTTTGGCCAGGGCGATGGCGCCCAGCCCGAACAGGATGGGCGGGATGTTGCCCCATTTGGGCGCCAGGTGGGCCTGGACCAGGGCCGGGAAGACGGTGAACGCCAGCCCGGCGATCAGGGCGGCCATGTTGGACCGGATGCCCTGGGTGACCAGCACGGCCAACCAGATGACGCCGAGCAGGGTGGCGAAGTTGGCCGGCAGGGCGGTGGCTTGCTGCTCCATCGCCAGCAGCGATCCGCCGATCCCGGCCACCAGCGCGCCGAGGGCGGCGATGATGACCTTCATCTGGAAGATGCTCACCCCGAGGGTCTTGGACGCCGCCTCGCTGGTCCTCACCCCGGTCAGGGCCATGCCGGTGGTGGAGCGCCGCAGGTTGACGATGAAGACGGAGACCAGGCAGAACACCACCAGGCCGAAGTAGACGAAGGCCTTGTCAGTCCGGACGAAACTCGGTTTGTTGAGGGTGACGCCCAGCCCCTGCTGGAGGAAGGTATTGCGGCTGAAGACCAGGTTGTCCATTAACAGGCCGAAGGTGAGCGTGACCAGGGCGACGTAGAGGTCCCCAAGCCGGATAGTGAGCATGCCGATGGCGGCCCCGATGATGAGGGCGAATATCCCCCCGACCAGCATCGCGGCCAGGATGGGCCACCCGTGGACGGTCGCTAGCTGGGCGGCGGTCATGGCACCCACGCCCGCGAAGGTGACCATGCATAGCCACACCATGCCGCCCTCGCCGACGACCAGGCTGTAGCCCAGGAGGACCACCGCGTAGGCCACGCCCAGCGCCACCTGGGTGACCCAGAAGGCGTGGAGGAACAGGGGGAGGAGGGCCACGATGATCACTCCGACGATCGACGGGGCATAGCCCAGGGATCTGGAGGTGTCCTTGTTGGGGTCTTCGGCCAGGACGTCACCGTTGACGGCGATAGCTCGATCGAGGGCGCCGCCCACCCCGGATTCCTCGTTGATGCTGCCCCGCCGGATCAGGAAGTAGACGAGGAAGATGACGGTAACCGCGAACGGGATACTGGGGATGACCGCGGTGGTGAACGAGCTGGCGGGAGGCAGGTACTTGGTCACCAGACCGCCGGCGACACCCATCAGCAGGCCGACGATCACCGCCACGGGGAGGTTGCGCAACTGGGCGGCGATGACCGCCGCGAAGGCTGCGGCCATGAGCAAGGTGTCGGTGCCCGGGTCCAGACCGATGATCGGCGCAGCCAGGATGCCGACCAGGCCGGCCAGGGTGACGCTGACCGCCCACACTCCGACGGACACGGACGTGGGGTTGGAGCCCGACAGTGAGGTCATGGCCGGCGAGTCGACCATGGCCCTCACCCGCAGGCCCACGTCGGTGTAGCGAAGGACGATGGCACCGACCACGACGATGAGGATCACGCAGGCGTACACGATGATCTGGTCCATGGTGACGGGCACCCCGTCGACCTTGAACACCTTTACCGGTTGGGGAGCCAGGCCGGGTGCCTTGATGATGGTCACGTTGCCGAATATCACGGTGGCGAGCGGTGGCAGCGTGACCGACAGACCGAGCGTCGCCACGATCTTCACCAACGTCGTTGAGAGGCGCAGGTACTGGAACAGGGCGAAGTACAGGAATACACCGATAGCGGGGCCAGCCACCAGGATGCACAGAACTCCGGCGGCCGCGATGTTCCAATGATGCTGGGTGTTGAGGTAGTAGTACATCCGGGCGATGAAGTAGGCCAGGGCGCCGAATGCGAAGTTCAGGATCCCGGCCGACTGGTACGTCACGACGAGACCGGACGCGGCGATGGCGTAGATCCCTCCAAGCACCAGCCCGGCGATCACATACTGCAGCACGTTCGTTTCCCCCGATCGAGTCCTGGCATACTGTACAAAAGACTGCTGGTCGGTAAAAGCAGCTTGGGTGGAAGGTCCGGTTTCAACGTTTCCGCCCTATCCGGCGCCACGACCGGGCACCTGCGCTCCAGGTTCGACAACCTGATCGACATTTCCGGGCCGCTGGTCAGGTCCGGGCCGATCGTCATGTCCGGGCCGATCGTCATGTCCGGGCCATCATCGCCCTGATCATCGGGTTTCCCGCTTGCCAGGAGCCTGTGAAGGACGACATGACGTGCCCGGCGTCGACCAGCAGGTTGACACCGCTGATGCCGCTGGCCGCATCGCTGTTCAGGAAGATCATGGTGTCGCCCATCTGATCAGGCGTGAGGTGTGGTTGCCCGGTGGCATCGCGGTAGTCCTGGGCGAAGGCCAGCCAGACGTCCGCGTTGGCGCGGGCCAGCGGGGTGTCGGTGGGCCCGGGACAGATGGCGTTGATCCGCACCCCCCTGGACGCCATCGGGTAGGACCGATGCGCGACGTAGCAGTTCATGACCTGCTTGCTGAACCCGTAGCTGTCGGTCCCGTCGTGGCTCTTGATCCAGGACTCGGCCGACTCGAAGTTGGGCGTGGCGAGGAAGTCCAGGAGCGTCTCCAGGTTGCTCTCCCAGCCCAGTCCGGCCACCGACGAGATCATGCAGATGGCGCTGCCGGGCGGCAGCGAGCCGCTGTCGAGGAGTTGTTCGATGATGTGGCGATGGGCGATGAAGTTGATGTTCATGAGACCCGGCGTGCCGTCGGCAACGCCCGCGGCGGAGAAGATCGCGTGGATCGGGCGGGGAACTTCGGCCAGGGCCGAGTCGATCGAAGCTCGATCCCGGAGGTCGACACGTATGGCGGCCGCCACCTCGAACTCGACGGGCGCGTAGTCCATCACGACCACCTCACCGCCGAGGTTGCGGGCGGTGTTGGCGGCGGCGGCACCCATGCCGGTCGCTCCGCCCACCACCAAGACCCTCTTGCCGTCGTAGCGAAAGGATTCGACACTACTCACCGGGTCCTCCCCCCCTGCGTGGGCCGCACCGATCAGGGCGCGATTCCGGGCTCCTGCGCTTCACTTGCCCGGAAGCGTAACGAATACCTGGCCCCGGTACAAATATGAGGATCCCTGCAACCCGGCGGGCAATTTCGTGACGTCGAGGTTGACGTCGTCGGCCCGCGGCCGGGAAGATTGGGTTGGTTGGTCCCCGCCGCCCGGGTGGCTCCGCGCCAGGCGCAAAGAGGGCCGTCGGGCTGACGAGAGAGGCCGAACTGATGAGAAACGACAGCATGACGGAACCGGGCGCTGACGACGCCAGGACCTTCGGAGGGCTTCTCGATGTCGATCGGGTCAGCGCCTGGATGCTGGGACAGGATCTCCCCGGGCGCGGGCCGATCACGAATGTCGTGAAGCTGCAGGGAGGGTCGCAGAACAACATCTTCCGGATCCAGCGCGATGGCGCCGAGATGGTGCTTCGGCGTCCCCCTCGCCACCTTCGTGACAACAGCAACGAGACCATGCTACGAGAGGCGCGGGTGCTCCGAGCCCTGGCACGTACTCCCGTACCCCACCCGGAGCTGTTCGGTGCTTGTGACGACCTCGACGTGACCGGCTGCTGCTTTTATTTGATGGCACCTGTCGACGGGTTTACGCCCCGAGGCCAGCTTCCCCCGCCGTACGCCGCCAGTCCGGAATGGCGAAAGGAGCTCCTGGCCGAGATGGTGCGAGCTGCCGCCGCCCTGGCCCGAGTCGATCATGGCGCCGTCGGCCTCTCCGACTTCGGACGGCCCGACAACTGGTCGGAGCGCCAGGTGGGACGGTGGCGCAGCCAGCTCGAGGGTTACCTCAAGCTGCCCGGGTACGACGCCGTGGAGATCGAGCACGTCGAGTCGGTGGGCGACTGGCTGGATCGCAACCGTCCCGCCGAAGGCCAGATCGGGATCCTGCATGGAGACTTTCAATTTCGCGAACGTGATGTTCGCCCCGGACGAACCCCGCCTGGCCGCGGTGGTTGACTGGGAGCTGTCGTCGCTCGGCGATCCCATGCTCGACATGGCCTGGATGTTGACCGCCCTGATTGAGGCCGGAGACCCACCCGGGCGGGACCATAGCTTCGAACCGAACGGAGATTTGCCCACCCGGAGCGAGCTGGTGGCGTTGTACGGCGATCTGACCGGAAGGGACGTGCGGTCGTTTCCGTGGTACTTCGTCCTGGCGTGCTACAAGCTCGGCATCATCCTGGAAGGAACGCACGCCCGGGCGACGGCCGGACTGGCCGATGAAGAGACCGGTGATCGGCTACACAGCGTGGCGATCTGGCTACTCGAACGCGCTCATCGGTCAACCGCCTCAGCCTGAGCGCGGGCCACCGTGCGTCCGCCGCTGGGGCTGTGCTAATCATGGCTTGACGGGATGTCCGGAGCGAGGGAGGACCAGATGGCTGGTCGGTTGGAAGGCAAGGTCACGTTCGTTACCGGGGCTGGTCGCGGTCAGGGCCGTGCCCACGCGGTACGCCAGGCCGAGGAGGGGGCGGATGTCATCGCGGTCGACATCTGTCGCCAGATCGAGTCAAACCCTTACCCGCTTTCGACCCCGGAAGACCTGGCCGAGACGGAGCGTCAGATCAAGGAGCTGGGCCGGCAGGTTCTGGCGGTGCAGGCTGACGTACGCGAGCGAGCGGAGCTGCGAGACGCCCTGGAGAGCGGGATCCGGGCTTTCGGGCGGCTCGACACAGTGGTGGCAAACGCCGGGATATTGCCGATGGCGATGGGCGAGCCCGATCCCATGGACTTCGTCGATGCCGTGGACGTCGATCTGGTCGGGGTCATGAACGCAGTGGCGGTGGCCGTGCCGCACATCTCGGACGGCGGGTCGATCATCATCACCGGGTCGACCGCCGGCATGATGCCCGGTGCCGCCGACAATCCGGTCATGGGCCCGGGCGGGGCCGGCTACAGCTACTCCAAGCGGGTGTTGATCAGTTACAGCGAGCAGATGGCCCTGCACCTGGCCGGCCGGTTCATTCGGGTCAATACCATCCATCCCACCAACTGCAACACCCACCTGTTGCACAACGACGGCCTCTACAACCTCTTCGCGCCCGACATCGAGAACCCGAGCCGCGAGCAGGTGGAGCCAAGATTCACCTATTTCCAGGCCATGCCCATTCCCTACGTGGAGCCGCTGGACATCGCCAATCTGGGCGTGTTCCTGGCCTCGGACGAGTCCCGGTACATCACCGGCCAGCAGATCCGCGTCGACGCCGGCTCGCTGTTGAAGTTCCCCAACGGACCGCAGGGCTGAGGGTCCGACTGGATATCCGGGGGACGGCTTGGCCGCGGTGACCCCCGCCGGCTCGACCGGCCCGCCTGGTCAGCCGGCGCCGGCGCGCCCGGACTCCGGGGACTCGGGCGGCTCCGGCCGCGACCCGGGTGGTGTCGAACCGCCGAGGCCGCGACCTGACGAGCTGTCCGCCCCCTTCTGGGACGGTTGCCGGCGGCACCAGCTGCGCATTCAGCGTTGCCGGGCGTGTGGCCACTACATCCACTGGCCCAGGCCAGTGTGCCGGTTTTGCTTGAGCACCGACCTGGCACCGGAAGCCGTCTCGGGCCGGGCCACGCTGTACACCTACACCCTCGTGAACCAGGCCTTTCACCCTTACTACCTCGACAAGCTGCCGTACCTGATCGGCACGGTCGAGCTGGTCGAGCAGCCCCAGCTCATGTTTTTCACCAGGCTGACCGAATGCCGGGAAGAGGCCATCGCCATCGGAGCACCCTTCGAGGTCGTTTACGAGGATGCGGCCCCGGATCTGACCTTTCCCCTGTTCCGGCCGATCAGACCCGAATGAACCGACCCGACCCGACTGAGGGGTGAGTGGCTCATGCCCGCCGATCACAGCCGTGTTGCCATCGCCGGGGTGGGGTACTCGACCATCGGCCGGCGGACGGGCTTCAGCGCCGCCCAGCTGACGGTCCAGTGCGTGAAGGCGGCGCTCGATGACGCCGGTCTCGGTCGGGGCGACGTGGACGGCTTCTCGACCCTGGGAGGCGAAGCGCTGTCCGACGCCAAGATGCTCGGGATGGAGCCGCTCAACTTCTTTTTCTCCGGTGGCATCAGCCCGGCGTATGTCCACCCGGCGATGATGGCCGTGGCGGCGATCAAGAGCGGCTTCGCCCATACCGTCGTCACCACTCGCATCATGATGCAGCAGCCCAGCAGCGCCGATCGCCTGGCTGCGGGGGCGGGACCAACGAGCGTGGGCGGCGACATGCAGTTCACCAGCCCTCTCGGCGGTGGCATCCCGACCCAGTGGGCAGGCATGCTCACGCGCCGCTACATGGAGCAGTTCGGCGCTACCGAGGACAACTTCGCCGACCACGTGGTCACTCAGCGCTACCACGCCTCGATGAACGAGGATGCCCTGTTTCGGGACCTGCTGACGCGAGATGACTATTTCGCATCCCGTTATGTGGCCAAACCACTGCGATTGCTTGACTGCGACTATCCCTGCGACTCCGGTTCGGCGATCATCTACACCACGGAGGAGCGGGCTGGCGACATGCGCCAGAAGCCTGTCTACGTGGACTCCTACGCCCTGTCGGCGATCAGCGATCTCAACTTCGAGATCCTCGAGGACATGGCCGTCACCGCCCCCAAACACTGCGCCGACCAGCTCTGGTCCCGGTCCCAACTGCGGCCAGATGATATCGATTGCGCTCAGCTGTACGACGGCTTCACGTTCATCACCTTCCAGTGGCTGGAGGCCCTCGGCTTTTGTGAGCCGGGCGGGGCCGGTCCCTTTGTCTCCGCCGGCCAGACCCGCCTCGGCGGGGCCCTGCCGACCAACACCGACGGTGGGGCCTGCAACGTGGGGCGGCGCCATGGGGCCAACTTCTGCATCGAGGCGACCCGGCAGCTCCGCGGTCAGTGCGGGGCGAGGCAGGTGCCCGGTGCCAGGGCGGCGGTGTGGTCCAACGCGGTCGGCCCCTTCGCCGGGGCCATGATCCTCACATCGGAGTAAAGCGGGGCCCCGGGCGCGGCGGGCTGGACAGGGAGCGTCCCGACGGGCCCGCTGATCGCCCACTGCCCCCGACGCGTGATACCAGCGCTCGACTTTTGTCCCCGGCGACCACCTTTGGGCAGCCAGCCACGCCGTGGTTTTTACGCCAGAAGTGAAAAAGTTACCAAAAGTCGGGAGTCGGGCCCCTGGCCACCTCCGGCCCGGTGGCGACGCACCATCCCACTGCCTGTGCAGGCGCACCCGGTCGATCGAGCCCTCCCGGGACGGTGTCAGGGCGTCGTCAGATGACCGCCCCGGCGATCTTTGCCTCGATGATGGCGTCGGCGTCCATCCCCACAGACGCCAGAATCGCATCCGCATCCGCCCCGAACTCGGGAGCGGGCTTGAGCTGCGGGGCGACACGGTCGAACTGGACCGGGTTGGCCACGATCGGCAGGCTGCGGCCGCGCGAGTAGGGCACCTCCTGGATGAAGCCGTTGGCGACGGCCTGGGGATCCCGGCGTACCTCGGTGACCAGCCGGACCACGTCCCACTGCCCCTTCTGGCGGGCCAGCGCCTCCAGCCAGTGGGCGAGCGGCCGGGTGGCGAACGTCTCGTCGAGCTCGGCGACGATGTCGTCGGCGTGTTCGGACCGATCCGCAGGGGTGGCGAAACGCGGATCGGTGAGCATGTCGTCGCGGTCGATCACCCGGCACAAGCCCTCCCAGTACACGTCGGGTTGGAGCATGCACAGCGCTACCCAACGGTCGTCGGAGGTCCGATAGTTGTTGACGAGGGGGTTCCGGGCGACCGGGAGGGGCGCTCCGGCCGCCGCCGGCGTGCTGCCCTCTGACCCGGGCCCGGCTGGCTGCCTCCCCGGGCTGGCCGACTCGGGCGCCCCAGCCGCCTCGGGCGCCTCCGTCCCCCCGGCCGCCTCGGCTGCTACTGCCGCCCCCACGATGCCCATCTGCATGGCCCACATGGCCGTGCCCAGCAGCGACCCGTCGACGACGGTCGGGGTGCCGGTCAGGGCCCGGCCGGCGATGGCCGCGGCGATGCCGCCGGCGAGCGCCATGCCGCTGATGGAGTCGCCAAAGGCGCCGGCCGGCATGCCAACCGGGCGGTGGTAATCCGGCGGGGTCACCGATGCCGACACGGATCCGCGCGACCAGAAGGTGATGGAGTCGTAGCCGCCCCGGTTGGATTCCTCCCCCCCGGCCCCCTGCCCCGTGCCGGCGGCATAGATGATCTGGGGGTTGCGGGCCCGGATGCGATCGAGGTCGACGCCGAGCTTTTCCCGGACGGGCGGCAAAAGGCTGACCAGAAAGACATCAGCCTGCTCGACGAGCCGGTAGACGATCTCCCGGGCCTCCGGGACGGTCAGATCGAGAGCAATGCCCTGTTTGCCCCGGTTGAAAATCTCCCAGGGGAAAGTGATTCCGTCCATGGGCCCCACGCCGGCGTTGACCAGCCCCCGGATGGGGTCGCCCGTCGGGGGCTCGATCTTCACCAATTCGGCCCCCCAGTCGGCCAGGACGGCGCCGGCCGAGGGCACATACGCCCAGGTGGCGATCTCGACGATCTTGATGCCCTCCAGCGGCTTGGTCAACTGCGGCGTCTCCTTTTCGGGTCACGGGCCGGCGTGGATGACGCCAGGGGTTCCTCGGGCGGGGGCCGACATACCAGGGGTGTTCCGACGGCAATCCAGCCCCGCCGGTCCGAGTGCTGACCTGATCCGACGTCCGGATGACGCTGGACGTGGGTCGCCAGCATCTCGCCAGAAGGCGCCTCCCGGCCCGTTCACCAAAGTATGACCGGGTTGAACTTCCTGGTCAATGCTGGCGTCGCGCCAGACGCAGGAACTGCGTGACCGGCTTGGGCCTCAGAGGCCAGAGGGCCGGGACGAGGAAAGGAGCCAGGGCAGGACGGGGTGGCCCGACGCAGGCGGCCCTCAGGCGACCTGGTGGGCCTCCTCCCAGCGACGCCGATACTCCACCTTGGAAACCTCGCCGGTGTCGACGTCGGTGGCCAGGGACCGGAGTGCGGCCACCGTCGCCTTCTCACGCGGGATCGCCGCGAACGGGTCGTGATTGAAGAAGCGGCAGGCGTTCTTCCAGCTGATGGCTTCGATCTCGTCGTCGGAGCAGCCGGCGTTGTTGAGCTCCATCAAGAGGTCTTCGGGAGAGCGGGGCCAGGTGGAGTCGGAGTGGGGGTAGTCGCACTCCCAGGCCAGCGTCTCGAGTCCGATGCGGTCCCGAATCCGCAGGGCGCTGGGATCGGTGATGAAGCAGCCCAGGAAGTTGGATCGCCACAGCTCGGTCGGTGTCTTGCCATCGGCAACCTTCAGACCGGTCCAGCGGTGATTCCAAACGTGCCGGTCCATGCGGTCGAGGAAGAAGGGGATCCACCCAATGCCGCCTTCGGACATGGCCACCTTGAGGCTGGGGAAGCGGTTGAACGTACCCCCCGCCATCAGGTCCGACGTCGCCACCGCCGACAGCTGGGGCGACATGATGATGAGGTTGTCCTCTTTGGCGGTATTGGCCCGCTTGAGCAACCCGAACGCCCCTCCAATGTGGAGGCACATGGCCATGTCGTGGTCGCACAGGGCCTGGAACACCGGATCCCAGTAGCCGTCCTCGTTGAACGCAGGCAGGCCGACGCCGTACGGCGTCTCCGGTAGCGAGATGGCGGTACAACCCTTCTTGGCCACCCGGTTGATTTCCGCCACCATGGCCTGGGGGTCGTAGGTCGGGACGATCGCCAGCGGGATGAACCGGCCCGGGTGGTCGCCCACCAGCTCGTCGATGTGCCAGTCGTTGTAAGCGGCGACCACCACGTTGGTGAGCTCGCGGTCCACGGTGGACCTCGCCAGGGACATACCGTTGAAACCGGCGAAGGTCGGGAAGCACATACCGGTGAGCTGACCATTGGCATTCATGTCGCGGATGCGCAGATCGACGTCGTAGACCGCCGGACGCATCTCGGCGAAGTCGACGGGATCCATGTCCCATTCGTCGCGCGGCCAGGTCGCCACCGCACCCAGGCCCGACATTCCTGTCTCCTGACCCTGGAACTCCCAGTAGCCCCGGCCGGTCTTCGGCTCACGGACGTAGCGGGGCGCCTGATCCTTGAACTTGTCCGGCATGTGGTTGTCGAACATGTTGGCCGGCTCGATGATGTGATCGTCGATGCTGACGAGGATCATGTCCTCTATCTGCATTGGATTCCCCCTTACGTCGAGGCTGTATCAGCAGGGTACACCCGACTGCCCTAGCGGTCGGCGCGTTCCAGCCCGTCAGCCAGATCAGCCTGCGAAGGGGCTGAGTTCGACGCCGGGAACCGGCATCTCGGCGAACGCCACCACTCGACCGCTGCGGCCGTCGGTGGCGTACAGGGTGCGCAGGTCCGCCCCTCCGAAGCAGCAGTTGGTCACCATCGCCGGGCCGGGGGGGACAGCCAGCTCCTCGAGGACCCGCCCCTCCGGTGAGATCACGGTGACATTGCGGCCGCCGGCCACGTACACATTGCCATCGATATCAAAGGCGAAACCGTCACCGCCGCTGGGCAGCTCTTCGATCAACCAGCTGCGACTGCCGGACGGGTCGACGTGCATCAGTCCCCGGCTCTCAACCACCAGGACGCGACCCTGCTGGTCGATTCCGATCCCGTTGCAGTACTGGAATCCGGCGGCGTACACCTGAGGGCGGCCGCCCGGGGCCCACTTCCAGACCCGTCCCACCGGCTCGGCCGGGGGCGGGAACTGCGGAGGGTCGGTGAACCAGATGGTGCCGTCGGCGACGGCGCAGAGGTCGTTGGGAGCCCGAAAGGGGCCTTCTCCTTCCGTCAGCAGTCGCACGTCACCGTCCGGTCCGACGCGCTGGATACCGGCTGTCGTCGGGTCGGACGGATCGGGAACCGGGATGCTGATGGCGGCCCAGTCGAGCCCACCGTTTTGCGTCACCAGGACCCCACCGTCCGCGCACGGGTAGGCCCCATTAGGGCCGCCCAGAGTGCGGGCAAACGGGGAGACCTGGCCCGAGTCCAGATCGACCCGCAGGATGGCGCCGGCCCCGACCACCGTGAGGAGCAGGTCCCCGTGCGCCGGGCGCCACACCGGTCCCTCCAGCAAGCCCAGCCCCGTGGCGACCGTCTCGGGTTCGCTCACGGTCTGGTCCTCAGGGGGGGATTGGCCCTCAGGGGGGGATGGGCCTTCAGAGGGGGATTGGGCCTCAGGCCGGATCGGGCCGGCCCTACCGGCCGGTGGCGGTCTGACGGTGGTCGGGGGCAATCGTCAGGCCGGGCTGCCACGATGGTGATGTCCCTCCGTTTGCGCTGCGTGCGGGCAGCGTAGCGCCCGTCAGGCGCGGCACCGGGCGCCGAACTTGAAATTTAGGCGCAGTGAAGTTTAGGGGTGCAAATCCGGCCGGGCCAGGGTTATGATCGGAGGAGCCTCGCCGCGGCTGTCAACGAGATAGGGGGGTTCCCTTATGACCCGGTCGACGAAATCCTTCCCGGTGTTCGATTGTGACGCGCACATCAACGATCCCACTCAGATCTGGGACTATGTCCCGGAGTCGAAGAAGGAGCTGGTCCGCAACACCTACTGGCGGGGTGACTCTGAGGCGTGGCTCAACGGCACCCAGCCGGTAATGGGCGGCGGCAACGGCCACTTCCAGGGGTACAACCCCATCTGCATCGCGGGCCCGCAGATGAACAAGAAGATCATGCGCAAGCTCAACACGTTGGCGCTCACCGATGAACAGAAGGCGTATCTCCATCACGACGGTGCGCTCGATCCGCACGCCCGGGTCAAGGAGATGGACCTGATGGGCATCGACCAGGTGCTGGTGATCCCGACCATGGTGATCATGCACCTCCCCTTCGCCCGCGACCCGGAGGGAGTGGAGGCGTTCTGCCAGGCCTACAACGACTTTCTGGTCGACTGGTGCGGCGAGGAGCGGGGGCGACTCTACGGTGCCGCTCTGCTCCCGATCCAGGATCCGCAGCGGGCTGCCCGGGAGATCCACCGGGCTTCCCAGCTAGGTCACCCGGTGGGGCTCATCCGGCCCATCGACGCCAACGCTCTCTACCCCAACGATGACGCCCCGTCCCTGGTGGCCAGCGGCGGTCCATTCGACCCGGTCTTCCGGGCCTTCGAGGACACCGGCATGGTGCTCGGAATGCACACCTTCCCGGCGCCGTCGTACCCGCATCCCCTCGGCACCGATTACCTGGCGTCGCCAGGGGAGCTGTTCACCCGGGCCATGACCGACTCCCAGACCTTCTCGTTCATCCACGAGATGCAGGTCTGGCTGGCTCAGATCCTGCTGACCGGGTTCCTTGATCGCTATCCGAAGCTGAAGATGGCGGTGTTCGAATCGAATGCCGAATGGCTCGTCTACACCCTGGAGACGTGCGATCGGATTTTCCGGCTGTATGCCAACGAGCGCCCGGCCCACGCCAAGCGGCTCCCCTCTGAGGCCTTCCATGAGCAGTGCGTGATCAGCTTCGAGTCCGACGAAATCGGTGTGTTCCGCCAGTGGCAGGACTACGAGAACATCGGAATCTGGGCTTCTGACGCCTACCATCACGACGGTGCCGACTCGTGGTCGGCCATCCGGAATATGACCGACGCGGGCGTGCCAGCCGACGCCCAGGCGAAGCTCCTGGGCGAGACCGCCCGGCGCATGTACGGCATCGAGGCGAAGCTGTTTGTCACCGAGGAGGCCGACCCGATCGATCGCCCCGAATGGTTCCCGCAGGGAGCCGAGCTGGAGGAGTGGGCCGATCGGGTGGCCCATCCCCGGGAAAACCGGGCCACCCTGGTTGCCGCCGGCGAGGTGGAAGGCAGCGCCATCGCCGCTGGCGGCATGCGTACCCGCCAGGGTGGCTACTGATGGCTCCGGTCGTCGACGTCGACAGCCACGTCTACGAGCCTCCGGCGATTTGGGACGAGTACGTCCCCGCCGAAATGCGGGGGACGGTCCGGGCCGCCTTCTATCACGAGGTGGATTCGGAGGGCAACCGCTTGACCGTCCTCAACGGACGCGCCGGACGCGAGCTCAACCGGTCCCGCCTGGTCCGCCAGGCCATCTGGCGGCCCGGGATGACGCCCGACGATATCGGCGCCCTCGACCCGGACGTCTTCCAGCCCCTCAACCCGGGGGCCAGCGATCCGGAGGCACGTCTGGCAGATATGGATGTCATGGGTGTCGACGCTGCCGTCGTCTTTCCTACCCTGCTGACTGAATACCTGCCTCTGGTCGAGAATCCGGACGCGGCCGCCACCCTGGCCCGGGCTTACAACGACTGGATCTGGGATTTCGCCGCTCAGGGCCGGGGCCGGCTGCATCCGGTGGCCCTCATCCCTATGCATGCCCCGCTGCTGGCTCACCGCGAGCTCGATCGGGTGGCCGAGAAGGGCTTCACCTCCATCATGATCCGCCCGGCGTTTTACGTCGGACCGGGCATCGAGGAGCACAGCGCCCAGTCCCGCATGCGGGAGGCGATGCGGCGCCTGATAACAACCGCCAGCGGGGGCGCCGATCTGGGCGCCCGGACCTTCATCGAGGACATCCCTTACCGGCCGGTGTGGCGTCATATTGACGACCTCGGGCTGGCGGCGTGCGTTCACCCGAGCCTTGGCATCGCCGGGCCCGATGCGGTGTCCAGCGGCGGGTTCGCGGAGCGGGTTTCGCAGCGCCTGGGCGCCACGCACACCGTCGCCGAGCCCATCGCCTATATGCAGGACGCCGACCTGTTCCTGACTGCTGCTCTCTTCCACGGGCTCCTCGAAGACCACCCCGATCTGCGCCTGGCCATCCTGCACAGCGGCGTCACCTGGGTGCCGTTGGCACTGGAAAAAAGTGAGACGTATCTGTGGCTCTCGCCCCAGTTCGGTCACGCCGATGTCTGTCTGGAGCCGGAGGAGGTCTGGGAGCGGCACCCGGTAGTGGTCAGCTTCGACGGCTGGGAGAAGCCGGTCGGTCGGATGAGCGATCGCATCGGGAGCAAGGCAGCCTGGGGATCGCGGTATCCGCACCACGACACGTCCACGCCGGCCGAGGCCCGGGCCATGCTTGTCGACGCCGCGGTCAGCGAGGAAGTGATTGACGGCCTGCTCGGCGGGCACGCCAGCGACCTGTTCCGGATGGAGGTACCTGCTCGAAGCTCGGGCTGAAGCCGGATGGTCGGTATTTTTTTCCATCAGCTCTCAGTCGGAGACGATGATCGCCTGCTCCGGGCAGGTGGAGGCGGCGTCGCGGACGGATTCCTCCAGAGCCGGTGGCACGTCCTCGTAGATGGCCGTGGAGTGCCCGTCGACCTCACTCAGACGGAAGGCCTCGGGAGCGGCCATGGCGCATAGCGTGTGTCCCTGGCACCTGTCCGGATCGACTCGAACCTTCATGGTCAGCCCCACCCTCCGTGGCGCATCGTGGGTACGGTCGCAGCCCCCCTATGCTACCGCCGGCCACACCGCCCAGCTCACCAGGGGGACATGACATGGCCAACCGATTTGAGGGCCGGGTTGCCTTCATCACCGGAGGTGCGGTCGGCTTTGGCCGCGCGTTCGCCAGGGGCCTCTGCGGCGAGGGCGCCGCGGTGGTGCTGGCTGACATCGACCTGGATAGCGCGGCAGAGACCGCCGCGGCCCTTACCGGTCAGGGATATTCGGCAGTGGCGGTGCGGTGCGACGTCAGCCGGGAGGATGAGGTGGAGCGGTCGGTCGCGGAGGCGGTGTCGGCCGTCGGCGGAATCGACATTCTCATCAACAATGCCGGACTGCACCTGACGAAGTACAACCAGCCGTACTCGGTTCTGCCCCGTGACGAGTTGCGGGCCCTCCTCGAAGTCAACGTCGTCGGCGTCGTGAATTGCTCGCTGGCGTGCCGGGAGTCAATGGCCCGGCGGGGTCACGGGGCCATCATCAACATCTCGTCCATCTCGGGCCACTCCCCGACGACCCCGTACGGGATGTCGAAGCTGGCCGTGCGGGCCCTGACCCAGGCTTTCGCCACCGAGTTCGCGCCGGACGGCATCCGGGTCAACGCTATCTCGCCCGGCCTGATGGCCACCGAGAATGCCCTGGTCGACCTCCCGGCCGAGATGGTGCGGGATTTCGCCGAGAACCGCCAGCTCGTCCATCGGACCGGGACCATGGACGACATTGTCAACGTGATGTTGTTCCTGTGCTCCGACCAGGCCTCGTTTATCACCGGCGAGACCCTCAAGGTGAGCGGCGGGTATCCGCTTGGTATTTAACGGCCCCTTGGTATTTAACGGCCTGTTGGTATTTAACGGCCGGGCCTATACGGAGACCGCCTCGCCGAGGTAGCGGTCCAGCACCTCGGCCCCGGCCGCGGCGGCCGGCCCGGACCAGCTCACGACCCCCCGCTGGAGGATCATGCACTCGTCGGCCATGGCGAGGGCCCGGTGGATGAACTGTTCGATGAGGATGACGGTGATTCCCGAGTTCCGGGCCTGCTCGAGCCCCTCGAACACCACATCGACGACGAGGGGGGCCAGGCCGAGGGACATTTCGTCGGCGATGACGACCTTCGGGGTGACGGCCAACGCCCGGGCCAGGGCCAGCATCTGCTGCTCGCCACCGGAGAGGCTCCCGGCTCGCTGGAAACGTCGGGTGCCAAGCACCGGGAACAGGTCGATCGCCTTCTGGATCGCCTCATCCCGCTCGGAACGACCGCCGGCTGTCCGGACCGCCATCTTCAGGTTGTCCGTTACCGAGAGCCCGGGGAAGATGCCGCGGCCCTCAGGGATGTAGGAGATTCCGCCGATGGTGCGGCGGTGCGGGGCCCACTTGGTGACGTTGTGGCCGTCGAACTCGATCGTCCCGCTATGGATCGGGATGAGCCCGGCTATGGCCCGCCCGAAGGTGCTCTTACCGGCCCCGTTGGGGCCCAGGAGGGCCAGCATGCTCCCCTTGGTGACCTCCATCGACATGTCGAACAAAGCCCGGAACGGTCCGTAGCGGACGTCGAGGTCCTGGACTCGGAGAATCAGGTCATCAGTCACGCTACAACGATGCCACATGCGGCGGGCCAGTCGCGGTTCGGACCAGTGGCTGGCCGGACCAGTGGCTGGCCGGATCGAGCAGCCGCTACGTTGGGGTCGGGCCTGATGGGGCCGCGCCGACCCGGCGATGCCGACCGATGGGAGTTGTCATGACTGCACAGGCACTGGTTACCGGCGCGAGCCGGGGGATAGGCAAAGCGATCGCGGTCGCCCTTGCCGAGCACGGTTTCGACGTAGCTCTGGCGGCCCGTACGCTGCGGTCGTCCGATCCCACGGCCGAGCACAGTCAGACCGTGCACCACAAGGACACTCGACCGCTCCCGGGGAGCATTGAGGAGACGGCCGAGCTGGTCGAGAAAGCCGGCCGGAAGGCTCTGCCGTTGAAGCTCGATCTGACGGACCTGGCCTCGGTCGACGCCGCCATGGATGCCCTCCTGGCCGCGTGGGGCGGCGTGGACGTGGTGGTCAACAATGGTCGCCACATCGGTCCGGGCCTGATGGACAGCATCCTGGAGACCCCGATCGAGCAGTATCCACTCTTCCTCATGGCCCACGGAGTGGCCCCGATCCGGATTGCTCAGAGGCTGATTCCCTCCATGCTGGAACGGGGCGGCGGCACTTTCGTGACGGTCAGCTCGGGGGCCGGCTACGAGTTCTACCCGACGAGCCCACGCCCCGGTCTCGGCTACCGCATCGGCAAGGCCGCCGGGCACACCCTGGTCGGCAGCATCCAGGCCGAGCACGGCGATCAGGGCATCCGGGCCTTCAACGTCAACCCCGGCTTTGTGCTCACCGAACGCAACTCCCTCGACGCGGGTGAGTTTGGCTTCGACTCCAACCTGGCCGGGCCACCGCCCGCCATCGGAGCCGCGGTGGCTTGGCTGGTGACCTCGCCCGACGCTGATGCCCTTCAGAGGAGCAACGTCGACGCCCAACCGCTCGCCGTCGAACGAGGTCTCTACCCTGACTGGCGCTCAGTGGCCCCCAGCTAGTTTGCTGATGCCGGTTAGCTTGCTGCTGAGAGCCGGCGCGAGCCGCCCGGCCAGACCACAGCACTCCGGGATCACCCGGGCACCAGACCAGGGAGGGAGTAGATACCAGTGACGGACCTGCGCCAGCCGATGGCAGCCCGCTTCACCGGGCAGTCGGTACCGAGGAAAGAGGACAGGCGCCTTGTCACCGGTCACGGGCGCTACGTCGACGACGTTCGCCGTCCCGGTCAACTGCACGTTGCCTTCCTTCGAAGCGAGGTGGCGGCCGCCACCGTGCGGTCGGTCGACAGTTCGGCCGCAACCGCGCTCGAGGGCGTGGTGGCCGTGTACACGGGCGAGGACCTCAACCAGGATGCCCACCAGATCTATTGGGGCATCATGGGCCCCGACATGCCGATGACCGGACCGCTGGCCCCCGGCCGCGTCCTGTACGTCGGGGATCCGGTGGCCCTGGTTGTGGCCGAATCGCGCTATGTCGCCGAGGACGCCATTGACCTCATCGAGGTCGAATACGAGCCCGAGACGCCAGTTGTTGACTACCGGAAGGCGGCCGGTATCACGGACCATCTGGTCCATCCCGAGGCAGGCAGCAATGCCATGGCTTCTGTCCCCTTCACACCGATGTCGCCGGATATCGAGGAGGCGTTCTCGGGAGCGGACCAGGTGGTGGAAACCGTCATCGAATCCCACCGCTACATCGCGGTGCCGATGGAGCCCCGAGGCGCGCTGGCCACCTGGGATCCGGGGACCGACGAGCTGGACCTGGTGATCTCCACCCAGTCGGTCCACGAAACCCGGGCCTTCTGTGCCCGCATGCTCGCCATTCCCGAGTCCAACGTCAGCGTCAGCATGCGAGACGTCGGCGGTGGATTTGGCTCGAAGATGCTCATCGGACGCGAGGAGGCCGCCACTATCCTGGCTGCCCGCCGCCTCGGAGCCAGCCTCAAATGGATCGAGGATCGGCGGGAGAACCTCATCGCCGCCCCGCATTCTCGCAACGAGAGAGCCGTGGTCCGGGTGGCCGTCGATGATGACGGGACGATCCAGGCCATTGCGGCCGACAGCCAGTGCGACATGGGCGCCTACCCGGCCGCGGCGGGGCCGATGGACGCCACCCTGTTGCCCGGTCCGTACAAGATCCCCCGGCTGGGCTTTTCCATGGAGATGACCTGGTCGAACACCATGGGGAAAGGCCCATACCGGGGCCCCTGGATGTTCGAGACGACGGCTCGCGAGATGGCGCTCGACATCGTCGCCCGCCGGATCGGCATGGATCCGGCCGAGCTACGCCGGCGCAACATCCTGCGGGAGACCGATCTGCCCTTTACCAGCCCGGGCATGAAGGAGTTCCAGGAGATCACCCCGGGCGAGACGCTGGACCAGGCGCTGGAGATGCTCGGCTACGAAGCGTTCCGCGCCGAGCAGGTCGCAGCCCGGGAGCAGGGCCGATACCTGGGTGTGGGCATCGCCTGCTACGTCGAGCCCACCACCATGGTCTTTCCCGGGGGTAGCTCCGAGGGTGCCACCGTGAAGGTGGAGCAGAGCGGGAAAGTTACCGTGTACCTGTCAACCAGCTCGCACGGGCAGAGCGTCGAGACGACCATGGCGCAGCTCGTGGCCGACCAGCTCGGGGTCGAGTACGAAGATGTCGCCATCGTCCAGGGCGACACCAGGTCGACCCCCTACGGGGGTGGGACCGGCGGTAGCCGCACCGCCACTCTGGCCGGCGGCGCCACCTATCACGCCAGCGTCGCCATGCGCGACAAGATCGCCGCTATTGCGGCCCACCTGCTGGAGGCAGCCCCTGAGGACATCGAGCTGGCTGGCGGGCGGGCCTCGGTGGTCGGCACCCCGTCCAAAGGCCTCACGCTGGGTGAAATCGCCAAGACCGCCTACATGAGTCCCGAAACCCTGCCATCCGAGTTGGGGTCCGGCCTCGAGGTCACCGAGCGGTTCCGTCCAGAGCGCTTTCCGACCTGGTCCAACGCCACCCACATCTGTGTGGTGGAAGTGGACAGCCGGACCTGGGCTCCCCGGGTGCTGCGCTACATCGTGAGCGAAGACTGTGGTCGCATGATCAACCCCAGGGTGGTCGAGGGACAGATCTCCGGAGGGGTGGTACAGGGTCTCGGCGGCGTCCTGCTCGAGGATTTCGTCTATGACGCCGACGGCAATCCGCTGACAACCACCTTCATGGACTACCTCCTGCCGACCGCTACCGAGGTACCCGACCTGGAGATCGGTCACATCGTGACCGAGGCCACGTCGAATCCAGGCGGGTTCAAGGGCATGGGCGAGGGAGGAGCCATCGGATCGCACGCCGCCGTCGCCAACGCCGTCGCCGATGCCCTGGTGCCCTTTGGCGTCACCGTCACGTCAACCCCCCTCGGTCCGAGCCAGATCTTCGAGCTGATCCAGGAGACACACCCATGAAGCCGGCTCCGTTTGAGTATCACGCGCCCACCACTGTCGCGGAGGCCGCCGAGCTCCTATCGAGCCTCGGCGACGCCAAGCTGCTGGCCGGAGGTCAGAGCCTGATCCCGTTGCTGGCGCTGCGCCTCACCAGGTTCGAGCACCTCATTGATCTGGGTCGTGTCGATGAGCTCCGAGGTATCGACCGTGCCAATGGCACGGTGACGATCGGGGCCATGACGACCGAGGCTGACGTCGGGTCGAGCGCGGTGGTCGCGGCGGGAGCGCCGTTGGTGACCAAGGCCACCCCGCTCATCGGGCATTTTCAGATCCGCAACCGCGGCACCGTCGGCGGTTCCATTGCCCATGCCGACCCGTCCGCCGAGTATCCCGCGGTGGCCGCTGCCCTTGAGGCCACCCTGTTGCTCTCCAGCGCATCGGGATCCCGCCGGGTCTCAGCGACCGACTTCTTCCAGTCCACGTTCATGACCTCCATTTCCGACGACGAAATACTGACGGCCATCGAGTTCCCGGTCTGGGAGGGGGCGACCGGCTTTGGCGCCTACGAGGTGGCCCGGCGTCACGGTGACTTCGCGCTGGTGGGGGCCATGGCCGGCGTGTCCATCACCGGTGACCGGGTGAGCAAGGCGGCCGTGGCCCTGTTCGGGGTGGCCGGGACGCCGTACCGGGCCGTGACCGCCGAGACCGCCCTGGTCGGCGCGTCACCCGGGACGGCCGACCTGACTGAGATCGGCCAGCTGGCAGCATCGGAACTCGATCCCCCCGGCGACATTCACGCGTCCGGCGCCTACCGTCGCCAGATCGCTGCAGTCGTTGTCGAACGGGCGCTCCGCGCCGCACTTCAGGAGGCCACCGCCCGTGCATGAAACTACCGTTACCGTCACCGTCAACGACTCCGAGCACCGCCATGCTGTCGACGTTCGCAAGACCCTGGCCGACTTCTTGCGCGATGACTGCGGCTTGACGGGCACGCACCTCGGTTGCGAGCACGGAGTGTGCGGGGCGTGCACCGTGGTGATGAACGGCCAGGCCGTTCGGTCCTGTCTGGTCTTTGCAGTCCAGGCGGACGGGGCGCACATCGGCACGGTAGAGGGACTGGCCGGCAACGGTGATCTCACCCCCGTCCAGCAGGCGTTCATCGACAACCACGGACTGCAGTGCGGATTCTGCACCCCCGGCTTTATCGTCTCGGTGACGGCATTCCTCGAGTCGACCCCCGACCCGACCGATGAAGAGATTCGTGAGGCCCTGTCGGGCAACATCTGCCGCTGCACCGGCTATCAGGGCATCCTGAAAGCCGTCCACCAGGCGGCCGCGGTCCTGCGGGCGGGCTGACCGGCCGCCCTGGCTGGCCGGGCTGTTGTCGACTACCGGATAACGCCCCGCTGGCGCAGGCCGCCGATCTGCTCGTCGGTCAACCCCAGCTCGCGCATGATCTCGTCCGTGTTCTCGCCGTGGGTCGGGGCGGCCCGCAGGGCCCCGATCGGCCGACCGTCGAACTGGGCGGGGGAGGCGCCGGTCAGGTAGTAGCCGTCGTCGCGGTAGCTGACCGGCGTCACGAAGCCGTTGTCGAGGGCCTGGGGATCCTCGATGACCTCGTCCGGGCTCTTGAGCGGCGCCCAGACCCCCTCCAGGTCGGCCAGTTCCTTCTCCCACTCCGCCAGGGTGCGGGTGGCGAAGATGGCGTCCATCTCCCGGATCAGCTCCACGTTGTTGCGAGCCCGGGCGTCGGGGTCGGCGTACCGCGGATCGGAGAGCCATTCCTGGCGCTGGAGGGTGCGGACCAGATCCGGCCACCACTGGTCGTAGAGCAGGCACAGCACGAGCCACCGACCGTCTTTGGTCCGGTACATATTGTTGGCCGGGTCGGGCGCGTCAGTCCTCGACCCGGCCTTCCCGGCCACCTTCCAGCCGAGGCTGGCGCTGATCAGCGACTGGCTCATGATGTAGATCCCGATCAAATACAGGGCATGGTCGATCACCGCACCGTGGCCGGTGCGCTCCCGGCGGTACAGGGCTGCCGCGATCGCGCCCGCCAGAGTGGCCCCGCCGCACAGGTCCCCCACCGAGCCGGGCTGGCTCGGCGGCGGTCCCCCATCGGCCGGGGTCTGTACGAACGCGGATCCCGACCGGCACCACGACGACGGAAAGTCGAAGCCCCGGGTCCTGGCCATGGGCCCCTGCCGGCCGTAGCCCGTACCGCTGGCATAGATGAGCCTCGGGTTGCGTGTCATCAAGTCGGACGGCTCGATACCGAGCTTCACCCGGGCGTCGTCGCGCATATTGGTGATGAACACGTCCGCCCCGTCCAGCAACGCGTACAGGTGCTCCCGGCCTTCGGGCTGGGTGAGGTCGAGTCCGAGGCTGCGCTTACCCCGGTTGGCCGCCTCAAAAAACGGATTCGATCGCAGCCCCGGCCGCTGCACGACCCGCATGGTGCGGGCCGCGTCGCCCCCACCGGCCGCCTTTTCCACCTTGATGACATCCGCGCCCCAATCAGCCAGGACCATCGAGGCGGACGGCACGAAGGTGTGCTCGGCCACCTCCACCACCCGAACTCCCTGCATCACGTCGTACAACGCGCCTCCCTCCGTCGAACACGGGCACCCTACCAATTCGACCCGCCGGCACGGGAGGGTCGGGCCCGGCGGGGCTCTGGCCGGGCCTCGCCGGGCCTGGTGAAAGGCGGGGGGTCGGCAGGGGAGGACTGGGCGGTGAGGGCTGTTCGGTGAGGGCTGGGCAGCGGGGCCCGAGCCTAGGACCAGGTCCAGTTGGGGGGCCGCTTTTCCAGGAAAGCCGCCATGGCCTCCCCGGAGTCGTGGTAGCGCCGGAGCCGGCTGGAGTAATCATTCTCGGTCCGGTAATTGCGCATGACGTCGTCATCCTCGATGCGGAGGATGGATTCCTTCGCCAGGCGCAGGCCTATCGGGCTCTTGGTGGCCAAGGTGGTCGCCAATTCCATGGCTCGAGATTCGGCTGAGCCGGCCGCCACCACCTCCTCGACCCCGCCGAGGCGATAGAGCTCGGCCGCCGGAAAGAGCTCGCCGAGGAACAGCATTCTTCTGGCCTTCGAGGGACCGAGAAGGCGCAGGGCCTTGCTCGCCCCACCGAGGGCGCCAACGTTGATCTCGGTGAGTCCGAAGGTCGCCTTCTCCCCGGCGATGACCAGATCGCACACGCCGATGAGCCCGAAGCCCGCCCCGATGGCGGTCGCTTCCACCGCTGCGATCACCGGTACCAGGCACTCCCGTATCGCATACTGCGTCTGCCGCCATTCCCAGAGCGGATCGAGAACAGCCCGCAGATCGCCCTCTCCGGCGCCATCCTCTCGGCTGGGTGAGTCCTTGATATCGATTCCGGCGCAGAAGGCCCGATCTCCAGCGGCGGCCAGCACCACCGACCCCACCGACCGGTCCTGTGACAGGCTCTCAAAGCAGGCGCGGAGTTCACGCATCATCACCCGGTTGACGGCATTCATCGGTGGACGATTGAGCCGTACAACGGCGAATCCCTGCCGGTCTTCCACCTCGACAGTCTCCATAGCGACTTAAATGCTAGTGCTGCAGCCGGGTCGTCTTTCCTTTCCAAAGAGATGAGCGCCAGGCGGATATGTTTGTTTGCCATACCGATACCGCATCGACCCATACCCCAGAAACCCATACCCCAGAAACCCACACCAAAAACCACAAAGACACAGTGTCCTGGACAACGGCTGATATTCCGCGACTGGACGGGCGCGTCGCGGTGGTCACGGGCGCCAACGGCGGCCTGGGCCTGGAGACGGGGCGCGCCCTGGCCCGGGCCGGCGCCCATGTGGTGATGGCCGCCCGGGATCAGGTGAAGGCCGGCTCGGCTGAGGCCGATATCCAGAGGTCGACACCCGGGGCGTCCCTGGAGGTGGTCGAGCTGGATCTGGCCTCCCTGGAGTCCATTGCTGCCGCCGCAGCCCGCGTCACAGAACGGCATGCCGCCATCCATATTCTCGTCAACAACGCCGGAGTCATGGCACTGCCACCACGACGAACTGCCGATGGGTTCGAAATGCAGTTTGGGGTCGACCATCTCGGCCACTATGCGTTGACTGCCCTCCTGCTGCCCCGGCTGCTGGAGGCCGCGGACGCTCGCGTCGTCACCGTCACGAGCACCGCCCACCACATGGGCCGCTCCGTCGACCCGGACAACCCCCACCTTGATGGCCGCTACGGACCGTGGAAGGCGTACGGCCAGGCCAAGCTGGCCAACTTTCACTTCGGACTCGGGCTGGACCAGCGTCTTCGCGCCGCGGGCACTTCCGCCCGGAGCCTGATCGCCCACCCTGGTCTCTCCCGCACCGACCTGCAGGTCGTCAGCGCGGCCGAACAGGGTGGGTTCTGGTCGCGGCTTTTTGAGAAGGCGGCCGCCCTGACCGGGATGTCCGCCGCGGACGGAGCGCTTCCGCAGCTCCGCGCCGCCACGGACTCGCGGGCCCGCGGCGGAGAGTTTTACGGGCCGCTCTATGTCAACTTCGGACCGCCGGTACGGCGGCCGGTTCTGCGCCGGATTGGCCTCCAGAGGGCCATCGACGTGCTCTGGGCCGTCTCGGAGCAGGAGACCGGGATCCGGCTCGACCCCGCCGCGGCTCGCCCTACGCCGCCCCCCGGCTGAGCGTGCCGCCGGGCGGCGGGCGGTGCGCCACATGAAAGTCTGCTGAAGATTGGGGGCGAGCGCGTCTACACGCGCTCGCCGCGGGCAGATAATGGTGGCGGTCCGCGATGGCGGAGAGTCCCAAGACAGCCGCCGTCGATTTCGTAAGGGGCGTACATGAGGTCCACGACTTATTCTTTCCTGGAACGCAACCAGCCGTGATCGTCGTCGAAAACCTCTCGAAACGCTTCGGGCGCGTCGAGGCCGTCTCCAATCTGAGCTTCGAGGTCCAACCCGGCGTGGTCACCGGGTTCCTGGGACCGAATGGAGCCGGCAAGACCACGACGATGCGGGTGATCATGGGGCTCGAGAACCCGACCTCCGGACGGGCCACCGTCGGCGGGGTCCCGTACCGGGACCTGCCCGTTCCGCTCAAGGCGGTCGGGGCATTGCTCGACGCCCGGGCGGCCCACCCGGGCCGGGACGCCCGCTCTCACCTGGCGGCCCTGGCGGCCGCCAACGGGCTGGCCAGGGGCCGGGTGGACGAGGTCCTCGGCCTCGTCGGACTCGATGGCGTCGCCGGGCGGCGGGCCGGCACCTTCTCGCTGGGCATGGGCCAGCGCCTCGGCATCGCGGCCGCGCTGCTGGGCGACCCGGCGGTCCTCCTGTTCGACGAACCGACCAACGGCCTGGATCCCGAGGGCATCGTGTGGATCCGGACCCTGATGGGCAAGCTGGCGGCCGAAGGGCGGGCGGTGCTGGTGTCCTCCCACCTGATGAGCGAGATGGCCCTGACGGCTGACCACCTGGTCGTCATCGGCCGCGGCCGCCTGATTGCGGACGAGCCGCTGGAGGCGTTTGTGGCCCGCACTTCCACCGAGACGGTCGTGGTCCGGACCCCGGCCCCGGGTCGCCTGGCGGGAGTCCTGGCCGGGCTCGGCGCCTACACGACTACCGGCGACGGAATGCTGGAAGTGATCGGGGCCGAGCCCGCCGTGATCGGCGACGCCGCCCTGGCTGCCGGGATCGCCATCCACGAGCTGACCCCGGTCCGGGCATCGTTGGAGGAAGCGTTTATGCAACTCACACGCGACAGCCTCGACTACGAAGCCCGGCTGGTGCACCGATGAGCGCCGCCACGTCCGCCATCATCATTCCGGGCCGGGCGGGGAACCTGGCCGCCGCTGCCGATGCTCTCGTTCTCAGCCGGCCCAGCCGGTTGGCCGGATTTCTGGCCGCGTGCCGGAGCGAATGGATCAAGTTTCGGTCGCTGAACTCCAACCGGGCCGCCCTGGCCGGTGCCACCCTGCTGACCGTGGCCATCGGGGCGCTGCTGGCGATGGCGACGTCGAGCCACTACCGGCACGGTCTGGAGGGCGGCCGGCCCTGGGACCCCACCTCGGTGAGCCTGATGGGGATCGGCGTGGCTGAACTGGCGCTGGCGGTACTCGGGGTGATGGTGGTGAGCGCTGAGTACCCGACCGGGTTGATCTGGGTCAGCCTGTCGGCGGTGCCGCGCCGGGGACGCCTGCTGGCAGCCAAGACCGCGGTCTTCGCGGTGATCGGGCTGGTGTTCGGGGAGGTGCTGAGCTTCGCCTCGTTCGTGGTCGGGCAGGCGGTCATCGCCGGGGCGGCGCCCACCGCGTCGCTCGGTACCCCGGGCGTATTGCGGGCGGTGGCGGGAACCGGGCTATTCCTGGCGGTGATCGGGACCCTCGGTGTCGCGGTCGGGGCGCTGGTGCGCTCGACCACCGCTGGCGTCGCCGTCATGGTGGCGCTGATCTTCGTGCTGCCCGGCCTCGGGCAGGTCCTGCCTTCGTCCTGGCGGAACCCCATGCTGAAGTTCTGGCCGACCCAGGCGGGCGGACAGATGCTCAACGTCGTCCATCAGGCCCACACCCTGGGTCCCTGGGCCGGGCTGGGCTTGCTGGTAGCCCTCACCGCCGCCGTCGGAGCGGCCGCCGCGGTTCGCTTCGTCAAGACCGACGGCTAGCCGGTCGGGGCTGGGGCGAGGCCCTTGGCGCCCGCCGGCAGCCGCGCCCAGGTTGCCCCGTTGCCCGGTTGGCTGGAGTCGCCCCCTGCCGTCGCGCCGGGGGTCCGGCCCCACCCCCGCGGCCCGGCCCGAGCCCCGGCGGCCCGGGCCCCCGCTGCCCGGTTGGCTGGAGCCGCCCTCCGAGGTCGCGCCCCGGGCGCCCGGCCCGGGCCCGCGAACTTGGGCGCACTTCGCGTCTTGGGCGTGATGATGTCGATTTTTCGATAGTGGCCATGCCCGATGCGCGAAGTGCGCCCAGGTTGCCTCGTTGCCCGGTTGGCTGGAAGCGCCCCTCGACGTCGCGCCGGGGGTCCGGCCCCACCCCCGCGGCCCGGCCCGAGCCCCGGCGGCCCGGGCCCCCGCTGCCCGGTTGGCTGGAGTCGCCCGCCGCCGTCGCGCCCCGGGGCCCGGCCCCACCCCCGGCCGACCCGGACCCCCGATCCGGCTCCACCCCGCCAGGCAGGCCTCCCTCGCCGCACCAGTTGGCACCCACCGCGCCCGCGCCGGAGACACCCGTCGCCCTGCAGGCCGCCAGGCGGCCGGAGCGAGGTCACTATGCTGGCTCAGGGCTCTGGCTGAACGCGGCGGCACCGGGTCGGTGCCGGTAACCCCCGGAGGAGGACGGTCGTGATCGATATCGTGATCCGAGGCGGCCTGGTCGTGGACGGTTCGGGAGGCGAGGGCCGCCAGGCGGACGTGGCGGTGTCGGGCGACCGTATCGTGGCGGTCGGAGAGGTCGAGGAACGAGGCCGGAAGGAGATCGACGCCAGCGGGTGCATCGTGGCACCGGGGTTCATCGATGGGCACACCCACCTTGACGCCCAGATCTTCTGGGATCCGGTCTGTGCCTCGGTGTCGTCGCATGGCGTGACGACGGCGGTGATGGGCAACTGCGGATTCACGCTGGCTCCGGCCGCGGTGTCCGAAATGGACCTGGTTCTGCGCAGCATCGAGCGCGCCGAAGACATGTCCCGGGCCGCCATCATGGCTGGCGTCCCGTGGCGCTGGGAAACCTTCCCCGAATACCTGGATGCCGTCGAGTCGCTCCCGAAGGCGTTCAATTGCGGCGGCTACGTGGGCCACTCCGCATTACGGGCCCACGTAATGGGGGATCGAGCGTTCGAAGCGGCCGCCACCGAGGCGGAAATCGAGGCCATGGCGGCCGAGGTCGAAGCGTCCCTACGCGCCGGCGCCCTGGGTTTCAGCACCTCGCGCAGCTTCAACCACTCTGACCTTCGGCGATCAGCCCGTCGCCAGCCGGTGGGCGTCGTGGGCTGAGGTTGCCGCCCTGGCGGGAGTCCTCGGCCGCCTGGGCGAAGGGGTCTTCCAGCTGGCTCCGGAGCGGTTGAAGGATCCCGACGATCGGGCTGATTTCGAGCGGCGGCTGGTCGGGTTGACCCGGGCGACCGGGCGCCCGGCGACCTTCATGGTGACCACGGACATTCGCATGCTCGACGGCATGGCCGCGGAGGTCAACTCGTCCGGCGGGCGCATCGTCGGCCAGGTCCACGTGCGAGGTCTGGCCAACGTGTACAGCTTCGAGACCTCATTGCCGTTCGACCGGCTCCCGTCCTGGCGGACCCTGCGCCAGCTCTCGCTCGAGGAGCAGAAGGCGCAGCTCGCCAACCTCGGCGTACGCAGTCGGCTGGTCGACGAAGCCATGCATGCCCAGTACGGCCCGGTGTACGGGGCCGAACCGCGTCCTCCGACCTTCGATCTCCTGTACCCGGTCGGCGGCGAGGATGCCGCTCGATCGGTTGCCGACCTGGCCGAGGCGGCCGGCACCACCCCGGTCGATCTCATCATCGATCGGGCCCTCGCCACCGACTTCCGCCAGTGCTTCACGCAGAGTTCCCGACTGGCGCCCAACGTCACGCCGGCCGAGGAAGCCGAAATCCGGGTCGCCCTACTGCGCCGACCCGACACCGTTCTGGCCGCGTCCGATTCCGGGGCCCACGTGTCGCAGATCCTCGATTCCAACATCCCGGGCTACGTGCTGTCGCAATGGGTGCGCGAGCGCCAGCTGCTCGGGTGGCCGGAAGCAGTTCGCATGCTCACCCACGAGCCCGCCACGGTCTGGGGCTTTCGCGACCGCGGTCTCCTCCATGCGGGCTATGCCGCGGACATCGTGGTCTTCGATCCGGACACGGTTGGCTCCGCGCTGCCCGAGGTGGTGCGGGACCTGCCCGACGGCGGTCCCCGGCTCGTCCAGCATGGTGTCGGTTTCGAAACGACCATTGTCAACGGGACTGTCACCTGGTTGGGCGGAGCCTGCACCGGCGATCTCCCGGGCCGGTTGGTGCGGGGCCCGCTCGCCCGGGAACAGGTTCACAGCAGCTAAGCGCGGCCAGATCCCGGTTGCGGTAGCCCGCCCCGGCTGGAGCGGCTAAGGCGGGCCAGGGGCCGGCTGCGGGACGGCGTCCATCGAAGGCCTACAATCCGGGCTGTGGTAAGCGTGCTCTTTGCCTTTGCGGCGGCGTTTGCCAACGCTCTCAATCTCGTCACTCAACACGTCGCCAGCACGGCGGCCCCGGCCCGGGACAAGGGTTGGCGGCTGGCCCTGTATCTGGTCCGCAACCCGCTATGGCTGTTCGGTGTGGTTGCCATGATCGGCAGCTTCGTCCTGCAGGCGGTCGCGCTCTACAACGGCCGCCTGTCGGTGGTGCAATCGATCCTCGTCACGGAGCTGATCTTTTCCCTCGTGTTGGGCCGGTTGTGGTTGCGGCGCCAGGTGGTGCCCGCTGCCTGGGCGTCGGCCTCGTTGACGACGCTGGGGTTGGCCGTGTTCCTGATCATGTCCGAACCCAAGGGCGGCCACGCCCAGGCGACCGTCGCAGGCGTGGCTGCCGGCCTTGCTGGCGTTCGGCGTTGTCACCGCGGTGCTGACCATCCTGGCCCGAGCGGGATCGCCGGTGCGCCGAGCTGCCCTGTATGCCAGCTCATCCGGGATCGTCTGGGCCTTGTTGGCAACGTTCATGAAGTCCACGACCGACGTGCTCGAGGAGCACGGGGTGGTGGCGACGCTGCAACAGGGCGCGATCTACGGCCTCATAGCGGCGGGCATCTTCGGGACGATTCTGACGCAGGCCGCCCTTCATTATGGGCCCCTGGCGGTGTCCCAGCCGCTGATGGTGATCATTGACCCGTTTGTCAGCATCATCCTCGGGATCTGGTTGTACGGCGAGCATTTCATCGGTGGTCCGCTGGAAATCACCGTGGGAATCCTGGGTTTCGGCGCCATGATCGTTGGCGTGGTCTTTCTGGCCAAGACCGCGCCCTCCTTTGAAGCCGAACCGGCCGCGCCACCTCCATCTCCATCTCCATCGGCAGCGTGACACCCCCCGGGACCGGGTGGCCTTGATCGTCTCCCGATCGCCTGGCCGGGCAGTACCGTGGTTGCCGTGAGGATTGACATTTGGTCGGACGTGGTATGTCCGTGGTGTTATATCGGCAAGCGACGGTTCGAGCGAGCCCTGTCCGACTTCGAGCACGGCGACGAGGTCGACGTCCACTGGCGGTCCTTCGAGCTGGATCCAAGCGCGCCGTCGGTGCGGGAAGGCGACCCGGCCAGCCGTCTGGCTCGCAAATATGGCATGACTGTCGATGAGGCCCGAGCGGCCCACGAACGGATGACGGCCCTGGCTGCCGCAGAAGGCCTGGACTACCAGCTCGGGGCGACCCGGCCTGGCAACAGCTTCATGGCCCACCGCCTCCTGCACCTGGCTGGCGACCGCGGCGTGCAAAATCAGCTCAAGGAACGGCTCCTGGCCGCTTACTTTTGCGAGGGGGCAGCCATCGGCGACCCCGAGGTCCTGGTGGCCCAGGCCGGGGCGGTAGGGCTGGACCCCTCCGAAGTCGAGAAGGTGCTCCACAGCGGCGCGTATGGCGACGAGGTGCGCGTCGACGAAGCTGAGGCCGTCGAGCGGGAGATCACGGGTGTTCCGTTCTTTTTGGTCGGCGGTCGGTTCGGGATCCCCGGAGCCCAGGACGCCGACACCATGCTGATCGTGCTGCGCCGGGCCTGGACCGCACTGGAAGCGGGGGCAGCCAGCCCGGGGTAGGGGGTAGTGCAGTAGCCTTCGGCCGTGGAGCTGGTTGGTCTGTGGCGCTACCCGGTGAAATCCATGCAGGGCGAGCCGCTCAACCGGGGCGAGCTGGGACGGATCGGAATCGATGGCGACCGCCGGTGGGCTGTGCAGGACGCCGAGACGGGCCGGATTCTGTCCGCCAAGCGCGAGGGCCGGCTCCTGATGGCTCGGGCCGCGACGCGCCACACCGTCCTGATCTCGCTGCCAACGGGCGACCGCATCATGGGGGCGGGGACCAGGACCGACGCCATCCTGAGTCGGTGGCTGGAGCGGCCGGTCCACCTGGTCGAAGCTGACCTGCAGACGACGCCGACCTTCGAAAGTCAGGCCGACGAGACAGACGATGATTCGGACACGGTCACCTGGCAAGGCCCCCCCGGCGCCTTTGTGGACTCCAGCCCGGTCCATTTGCTGACGACGGCCAGCCTGCGGGCCTTGCGCTGCCAGCGGTCGGACCTGGATTGGCAGGTCAGCCGGTTCCGGCCGAACCTGCTGATCGAAGTGCCCGGCGACGAACGGGTCGAGGATGCCTGGGTGGGCCGGCACTGTTCGGTTGGGGAGGTGGAGGTGGAGATATTCAAACCCTGTGGACGCTGCGTGATGACGACCCGGGCTCAACCGGGTGGCGTGACGCGTCAGCTTGGTGTCCTCACCCACCTCAACCGGGCGGCAGAGGGAACTCTGGGCGTCCTGGGTCGGGTAGTGCGGCCCGGATTGATCTCTCTCCATGACCCGGTGGCGATCAACTGATCAGACGTGTCAGGGTTGAATAGGGGTGGGTAAAAAGATACCGCTTATTGTCATTAACGTTCCGGCGTATATAGAAGACTCGGTGCAGTTTTGGCCGCCTCTTTTTTCGAGTTTGAGGCTGTTCAAGAAAACCGTACCGGGATCCTGGCTGTGGCTCCTCGGGCGGCCGGTCAGGTCAGGACCGGCGCCAGGCGCCGCCAGGACTCGAGAGGCAGCGCGGCGGGGTCGCCGCCGACGACCTGGATGCAGACGTGGTTGGCACCGGCGTCCAGATGGGCCTTTACCCGTGCGGCGATAGCTGTCTCGTCTCCCCACGCCACGATGGCGTCGACGAGTCGGTCGCTGCCGGGAGGCTCGAGGTCCTCGTCGGTGTAGCCCAGGGCCCGCAGATTGTTGGTGTAGTTGGGGAGTTGCAGGTACCGCTCGCAAAAGAGACGGCCCGTTTCTCGGGCCGCGGCCGGGTCGGTCTCGATGAGGACAGCTTGCTCGGGCGCCAGCAACGGGCCGGGGCCGAGCAGGGCCCGGGCCGCCGCAGTGTGTTCCGGTGGAACGAAGTACGGATGTGATCCCGCGTCCGATCACGGGCCAGCTCGAGCATCCGCCGCCGCAGGGCGGCGAGCACACGATCGCCCGTGGGCTGTCCGGCCGCGTCGAGCTGGTCGAGGTAGTCGCTCATCTTTTTCAGTGGCGCCACGTAACTGTCCCCGATGGCGGGCTGGTGACTGACCCCCAGCCCGAGCAGAAAGCGGCCCTGGTGCTGCTGGTTGAGCCGGATTGCTACGGGGGCCACGTCGCCGGCTTCCTGGCGCCATACGTTGACGATGCCGGTAGCGACCACCAACGTCGACGTGCCGCCGAGAGCCGACTCGCACCGGTCGAGCACGTCGCCGCCGAGGCGGCCGGGGATCCACAGGGCCCTGTACCCGAGCGCTTCGACCTCGGCAGCGAGGTCGGCAACGGCGGCGGGATCGATGGCATGGGCCTGACCCGTCCAGACCCCGATGCGGCCGAGTTCCATGGCCGGTCACCATACTCCGTGGCCCAACGCCTGATCGGTGCCCGGTCCACCCGCGGCCGCCGAGGTCTGTCGATCCGGTTGTTCTGTCGGGCCCGGTTGTTCGCCCGGGCCGGCCTGCTCATCGTCCCAGCGCCGGCGGGTCGGGCCACAATGGTGAGATTGTGGTGAGGAGCTGTCGATTTCTCTGCGGTCTGTTCGTCTCATCGCCGACCGTTCGCAAGAGAAACAGGAGAACGAAGCAATGAAATACATGCTGATGATCCAGCAGGGCAGCTCGCCGACGCCGCTCGACCCGGAGGCCTGGGCCACCCTCTCCGAGCAGGAGCAGCAGGCCGTGTACGCCGACTATCAGGCCATCAACCAGACGCCCGGAGTCACTCCGGGACAGGGCCTCCAGCTGCCCGAGACGGCCACCACCGTGCGGGTTCGGGACGGCAAGACCGTCACGACCGACGGTCCCTTCGTGGAGACCAAGGAAGCGCTCAATGGCTACCTCATCTACGAGGCCGATGACCTTGACGCGGCCATCGAGCTGGCGGCCAGGATCCCGGCGGCCAGGCTCGGTGGCGCCATCGAGGTACGGCCCACCATGGAGTGGTAGCAATCCTCGAGCAGACGTTCCGAGACGAATGGGGCCGCGTCGTCGCTTCCCTGATCCGCCTCCTCGGTGACTTCGATCTCGCCGAGGAGGCCGCTCAGGAGGCCTTCGCCATCGCCGCCGAGCGCTGGCCCCGCGATGGGTATCCCGACAACCGACGGGCCTGGCTGCTGACCACGGCGCGCAACCGTGCCATCGACCGCATTCGCCGCGACCAGACCCTGGCGGCCAAGACGGTCCTCCTGCAGCGCCAGACCACCACGGAGAGCACCATGCCAGCTGTGAGTTTTCCTGATGAGCGCCTGGAGCTCATCTTCACCTGCTGTCACCCTGCGCTCGCCGTCGAGGCTCAGGTGGCCCTGACGCTGCGCTCCCTCGGTGGCCTCACCACCGACGAAATCGCCCGGGCCTTTCTGGTGCCGGAACAGACGATGGCGCAGCGACTGGTGCGGGCCAAGCGCAAGATCAAGGCGGCCGCCATTCCGTTCCGGGTGCCGCCCCGTCACCTCCTTCCGGAGCGGCTGGCCGCCGTCCTGTCGGCCGTCTATCTGATTTTCAACGAGGGCTACCGCGGTCGGGGTGAGCTGGCGGCGGAGGCGCTCTGGCTGGGACGGGCCCTGGTCGAACTGCTGCCCGACGAACCCGAAGCGCATGGCTTGCTCGCCATGATGCTGCTCCACGACTCCCGCCGCGACGCCCGGTTTCGAGACGGCGACCTGGTCTTGCTGGCCGACCAGGACCGCTCGCGGTGGACTCTGACCAGATCGCCAGAGGGCGAGAGGCTCTGGACCGAGCCCGGGTCCTGGGCGGGCGCGGTCCCTACGTCATCCAGGCCGAAATCGCCGCCCTGCACGCCGACGAACGGAGGCACTGGGCCGAGATCGCCGCCCTCTACGGTGAGCTGGCTCGCCTGACTGGTTCTCCGGTTGTCGAGCTCAACCGAGCGGTTGCTGTCGCCGAAAGCGAGGGGCCGGAAGCGGGCCTGCGGATCGTCGACAACTTGCCTCTGGACGAATACCTCTACCTCCATACCGCCCGGGCCGAGCTCCTGCGCCGTCTGGGTAGGACCGACGAGGCCGGCGCCTCCTACCGGCGGGCTCTGGATCTGGTCGTTGACGATACGGAGCGCCGCTGGCTGGAGCGCCGCCAGGCCGAGCTCACCACCGCGTCCGAGTAGCCAGGACCTGGATTCAGATCCATACTTGAGTGAGTGGAGCCGACGAGGACCCGGACGGTTGTGCTCGGGGACGCCCGGGGCAGCGAGCGACACCTCCGCGTCACCTGGCACCCGTCCTCATCGACCGTAGTGTTCAGCCACTGGATGGGAGCGGTGTGCACGGCGTCTACTCCGGTCCGGCTGCCCGAGGCGACCAAGGTGATCGATCTCCTCGTCGGCGCCCTGCGGGAGCTGGCGGACAGCGGCGATATTTCCCGGCTTCCGGACAAACGGCGACGACCCCGGTTCGACCGGCTCTGGCAACACCTCGGACCGCGGCTGGCGGACCTGTCGCACCTCCCGGACCGTATTCCGGGCCGTATTACTCGGCCCGGGCACCGTTGAGGCCTACGTCGGCCTCGACGACCGGGCCGGTGCCACCATCCTGGCTACCACCCAACGGTTCTTGCCGATCCGCCGGGTTCGCTCGAAGCCGTGGCGCTCGAAAAGTGAAACCGTGCCGTTATGGAGGAAGGATCCCGACACCGAACGGCCCGCCACGTCCTCGGGATAGCTCTCCACGGTGCCTCCGCCCAGGCGGGCGATCTCGTCCAGGGCGCCTTGCAGAGCGGTGGCGGTCACCTGCCGGCCGCGATGGTCCCGGTCGACGAAGAAACAAGTGATCCGCCAATCGGGAAGGATCACGAGTTCCTGCTCATAACTGCGTTTGTTCTTGATGCGAGGCAACTCGTCACGGGAGCCGAACTGGCACCAACCCACGCAGGTGGCGCCCTCGTAGACGAGGGCGGCGTGGGCCTGGCCCGCCTGGACCCGACGCGCTTTTTTCCGCCCGGTTCTGCGCCGGCGTCCTGTCTCGTCCCGCGCCCTCAGGGTGGAAGGACATGCACCAGCAGCCGCCCCACACGCCCCGATGCCGGTCGACCAGTCGTTCGAAGTCCGGCCATGTCGTTTGGTTGAGGGGCTTCACATCGAAGGTGCCCATATCGCCTCACCCCCGTCACTGTGGCGACCGACCACGGTAGCGCGCCGCCGGGTCGGCCTCGCCTGGGCCTGGCATGGTGCCGGCATCGCCTTGGCCTGGTGGCGGCCTGGTCATCGGCGGCCGAACGTCCCGATCCCACCGCATTCCGGTCTGCCATTCCGGCTGGCCATCGCGCCTGAGCTCAAAACTGAATTTGGGCCGGGTAAGAGGCGACCGCCGATATCGGTCGGGACGCAAGCCGGTGTTGCGGGGGCGTCAACGTCCGACAGAGCCACTGCTTGGACTCGACCTCCCAGCGGCCGGGCCGACCAGAGCTTCTTGTCGACCATTGCGGCGGAGGCCATGTGGCTGGCGTCGAAGCGTCCCTCGTTTGCCAGGCGTCCCAAGTCACGGCAGACCTTGGGGTGGGTTGGAACGTCGGAGCGACGCTGGGGATAGGCCTTCACAAGGCGGTCGTAGTCGTCCGGGAAGTCGATCACGTACAAGACAGCACCAGGGTCCGGGGCGAAGAGGTGGACGCGCCGGATCTCGGAAGCTCTGTCCCTCTTGGCATGCCGCGAGGCACCATACTGCCGGGCCAGCCAGCCATCTCAATCAAGCTCTGAGACGTCTTGATACGTGGTGACCGCGATGTGGCACTCTGGTGAGGTCCTGCGTCTCAAGATGATCGAGGCGTCGGGATGATGCATCGGTTGTTACCAGCATGGCGCAAGGCGGGAGAGGAGCCGCCATGGTCGTAACTCAGCGCCTGAAGAAGGCCCGAGAGGTTGGCGTGTACGACGAGTGGCAGCGCCGCACGGATAAGCCGATGCTGATCGTCTCGGTCCTGTTCCTGGTGGTGATCCTGGTACCGGTGGTCTTCACTGGCCTTCGCGTCGGGGTGCGCAACTTCCTCACCGTGGTCGAGACCATCCTGTGGATCGTCTTCGCAGTGGACTACCTGGTCCGGTTCCTGTTGGCGCCGAGACGCTGGCGGTTCTTCTGGACTCACATCCCGGAGTTAGTGGTCATCGCCGTCCCGGTACTGCGTCCGCTGCGCTCGTTGCAGGTACTTCGCCTGCTCCGTCTGGGTGGACTGGGCACGGTGGCGAACCGCCTGGCGCGCCGCAGCCTCCAGGGTCGTGCCGTCCTCCTGGTCACCGCAGTCACGCTCATCCTGGTCCTGACCGTGGCGGGCGTGGTTTTGATCTTAGAGCGAGGCAACCCGCATGCCACCATCACGTCTTACCCGCAGGCTCTGTGGTGGGCGATCTCCACCGTGACCACGGTCGGGTACGGGGATATTTATCCCGTCACGGACGGGGGACGGGCGGCGGCGCTTCTGCTCATGCTGGCCGGGATCGCCTTGGTCGGCATCATCACGGCCGCGGTAGCGGCTTGGTTCGTGCAGTCGGTGGTTAGGCAGGGCGAGTCAGCGGAGAGCGACTCGTCACCGTCATCGGTCCCAGAAGGGGACTTGATCCTTCAGCGTCTTGGCGTCCTTGAAGCTCGCTTGTCGGAGGTGGATGCGGGAGTGACGCGAATCCTGGCCATCTCGGGGACGCACGTCGCCGACGGAATAGAAGAAGGGGACCTCAAGCTCGATTCAGGATCTGAGCCGTCAGCAAACATGAGCAACGGTCCGCAGAGCGGAGGTGGCAGGAATGAGTGATAGCTCGCAGGGTGAGGGATGGTGGCAAGCCTCGGACGGGAAGTGGTACCCGCGGGAAACGCACCCGAACTTCACCGGAGCCACACCGCCGACGGACCATTGCCGCAAGCCACCGCGGCCAACCCCAACCTGTGGCGGCGGTTTCGCGGCCTGGCCGTGTGGAAGCAGCTGGTGGCTTGGGTCGTCGCCGCCCTCGTCCTCCTGTTCGTGATCGTCGGAGTGACCGGCGGGGGCAACACCAACAAGAAGAACGTCTCCACCGTGAACCCGACGACACCGGCAACCACGGCCAAGGCCACCACGACCACGGTGCATCACACCACTACCGTCGCCCCCACGACCGCGCCGCCGAAAACGCTGCCTCCGACCACGGTGGCACCGACTGTTCCGCCGACGACCGCGGCCCCGCCCCCCCCAACTACGGCGGCTCCGGTTGCGCCCACTACGCCAGTCACTGCCGCACCGGCTGCGCCGCCGGCAACCGGACCGGGAGGCTGCGGCCCGCTCTCAAACGAAGGGAATTGCTACGAGCCAGGCCAGTTCTGTCGCAACTCCGACCACGGTGCCAGTGGGGTAGCCGGGGACGGAAAGCCGATCACCTGTCGCAACAATGACGGCTGGCGGTGGGAGCCGTCCTAGCCGGAGGTCCGGAGTGCAACGATGCTCGGGGAGGTGTCTGTTGGGGTTCTTCAAGAAGTACCGCGGACGAGAAAGAAGCCGCCGAGAAGGCGCAGGCCGACGCCGAGCTTCACGCCGCCATCCTTGACTTGATCCCTATCGCTGAGGGCGGTGCGGCACCGACCATGGGCTCCTCGTTGGTGCTTCACCCCGGCGAGCGGCTGGTGTACACCATTGTCAATGGCGGGCTCTTTGAGCCCCGCCGGGAACCGGGGCACTGGTCGGGCCAGTCTGCCGGGTTCTCGGTGCCAGTCGTGGACGGCGTCAGATTCCGCATCGGCAAGTCCGGGGGCACCTACGTCCAAGGGCAGAAAACCCTACCATCATCGACCAGGGCGAGATCAGCTTCACGACCCAGCGGGCTGTGTTCCAGGGTGCCAAGTACACCCGAGAGTGGCTGTTCTCCAAACTGATCGGGGTCACCCACGATGTGCGCGAGCCGTGGACGGCCATCCGGGTGTCTAACCGGGACAAGACCTCCGGGATCGTCTACTCCGGGCTGGCTCCCGAGCCGGTCAGGCTCCGCCTCGCCGTGGCCATCGCCATCTTCAACGGCGAAGGCCAGGAGGTGGCCAAGGAGCTTACGAGACGAACTCTCCTCTCGAGGCGGGCGGTTCCGCTCCGGCTGCACTCACGCCTGACGACCGGTCAACCCCGGCCAACCCGGAGGCTTCTGAGACATCACCCACGCCACTGGCGAGCTTGCCGCCGCCCCCGAAACCGATGTGGGCCAAGGATCCCGGCGGCCACCACCAGTACCGCTGGTTCGACGGGAAGGCCTGGACCGACTTTGTTGCCGACAACGGCCAACAGGCGAACGACCCGCTCCCCGCTAAACCTCACGGGTCAGGCCCGGCATAGTTCCTAGCCCGAAAGCGCCCCGCCAGCGAGTACTTGTGAGCGAGCAGCCCTGGCACCGCGGCACGGCTCGCCATCGGCGGCGTTCTTCTTGGCCACGACAGCCCAGGGCACATCGAGGACGGCCTTCGCCGAGCTTCCACCCGCCTCTCCCGGATCCTGGGGCCGTCGATGACGTCGAGGGTGCCGTCGAGAAGTTCGAGCGCCCGGGCCGTGTACATTTCGACGTGGAGGCGGAAGGCGTCCTCACGGCTGGCGTCGGCCGAATGTCCTCCACTCGGGTGCGACTTCGACCACCACTGGCACAACGGCTCGACGCACCAACACTTCCGTGTCGCTCAAGCGCTCCGAGGATCCAACCTGCGCACTCCGTCATCAACGAGCGTAGGAGCGCTCACGATCTCCACCATGGATCATTCGGATACGCTCGATGTCCAGTCCCGCCAAGGACATGTTGGCGAAGAACGCGTGGGCTGCACGCACCGACCCGAAAAGTGGCGGATCCGCCACGTTTTGTTACCCGGTGACTGGCTGGAGCACTGGCTGACCAATGTGTTGCCCCGCCGGGTCTCGGAGAGCACCCTGGTCGACCACCAGTGGTCGGCCGTCGGCATGACGCCGACACGATCGGGCCTCAGTCCTGCTCAGGGGGTCAAATGACGGTGAGTCGGTCTGTAGGCGGGATTCTGTCGTCCGGCCGTTGCCGGCCGGACGGGTGGCCATCCATCTGAGCGGTCTACCTGGGGACATGGGCCGGGCCGACCGTCCCACGCTTGACCTTGCTCCGGGTGGGGTTTACCGAGCCGCCCGGGTCGCCCCGGGCGCTGGTGCGCTCTTACCGCACCGTTGCACCCTTGCCTGTGACGGCCTGGCACCGAGTGTTCGGCTGTCCATCGGCGGTCTGCTTTCTGTTGCACTTTCCTTCGAGTCGCCTCGACTGGCCGTTAGCCAGCACCCTGCCCTGCGGAGTCCCGACCTTCCTCGACCGGGTCCAGGCCCGGCCGCGGCCACCCGACCGGCTCACCGTCGCCGTCCAGTGTGCCAGATGGCCAGCAGTCGACGGCTGCTAGAAGTCCTCGGCGCCGGCTCGGCCGGCCCCGCACCAGCCCGGCCGCCACCCCGGCCGAAAGCAGCAGCAGGACCCCGGCGAGGATCAGCACCACGTTGAGGGCGTCGGAGAACGAGCTGTTGGCGGCGGCGAGGACCTCGTTGACGATGCGGGCGATGGGGCCGGTCTTCGGCAGGGTCGACGCCGAGGTGTTGGCCGAACCGGTGGTGACCGCCGTGATCACCGTGCTGCGCAGGGAGCCGGGCAGGCCGGGGATGCGGGCCAGCTGCTCGTTGAGGTTGGTGACCAGCAGCCCGTTGACGATCGAGCCGAGCACCGCCACGCCGGCCACGGCCCCGAGCTCCCGGCTGGTGTTCACCGCCGAGGCCGCCATCCCGGACCGCGCCGCCGGCACCACGCCCAGCACGGACGACGTCACCGCCACCATGACCACGCCGAGCCCGGCGCCGACGAACACCAGCGACCAACCGAACAGCCCGACCCCGGAGTTGGCACGTGAGCAGGGCGTTGGTGACCAGGATCCCGACGCCCGGCGCACACGCAACCGGCGGTCATGGGGATGCCCGGCCCGGCCCGGGCCACCCAGCGACCGCTCAAGGCCGAGGCCAGGATCATCACCGTGGCCATCGGCAGGAAGTCGACGGCGATGTCGTAGGGCGACGCCGTGCCGATCAGCTGCATGTACAAGGGGATGAAAAAGAACACCGCGAAGGTGGCGAAGTACCCGGTGAAGGCGACCAGGTTGCCGCCGACGAAGGCCCGTTCCCGGAAGTAGCGCAGGTCCAGCACCGGTTCCTCGGCCCGGCGTTCGACGCGGATGAACGCCAGCCGCCGCCACCAACGCCCCCGCGAACAGCAGGGCGATCCACCAGGTGGCGTAACCGACCGTCTCGCCGGCGATGGTGGCGAAGGTGCCCGCGATCAGGGCCGTGGCGCCCAGGACGAATCCGGGCAGGTCGAGCTTGCGCCGGTCCAGGTTGGCGGGCTCGGGCAGGATGATCAGCACCCCGGCCAGGGCCACCACGCCGGCGGCCACGTTGAACACGAAGATGGCCCGCCACGACCACACCCCCACCAGGGCGCCCCCGATGACCGGTCCGGCCGCCAGGGCCAGGCCGGAGACCGCCGCCCACACGCCGAGGGCCTGGGCCCGCTCGCCCCGGTCCGGGTAGAGCTGGCGGATCATCGAGAGCGTGCCCGGCTCCGAGGCCGCCGCCCCGACGCCCATGATCACCCGGGCCCCGATGAGCATGCCGCTGCTGGTGGCGACCGCGCCCACGACCGAGCCGAGCGTGAAGACCACCAGCCCGAAGACCATCACCCGCCGCCGGCCCAGATGGTCGCTGAGGGTGCCGAAGGTGAGCATGAGGGCGGCGAAGGTGAGGGCATAGGCGCTCACCACCCACTGCAAGGCGCTGACCCCGGCGTGCAGGCCGGTCTGGATGTTCGCCAGGGCCGTGGCCACGATGGTGTTGTCCAGGAAAGTCACGAACAGCACCAGCGACAGCACCGCCAGCGACAGCCGGGGCCGGGTGGTGCCGGGGCAGGGGGGCTCACCACAACTGCAAGCGTACCGCCGGGGCGCCGTCAGCCGCGGTTCCAGTCCCCCCTACACTGCCGCCCGGTGCGAAGCCGACGCCACGACCGGCTGTTCTGGCTGGTCCTGGCCGGTGTCAGCTACATCCCGCTGCTGCTGACCAAACCCGGCATGGTGGCGGCCGACACCAAGCAGTACCTCTACCTCGACCCGGGCCGGCTGACCACGGGGGCGGCCTCGATGTGGGATCCCAACACCGGCCTCGGCACGGTCACCCACCAGAACATCGGCTACCTCTTCCCGATGGGCCCCTACTACACGCTGATCCAGTGGCTGGGCGTCCCCGTTTGGGTCGGGCAGCGCATCTGGATGGGATCGCTGCTCCTGGCGGCCGGCCTCGGGGTGCTGTACTGCGCCCGGCGGCTGGGCCTGGTCGGAGCGGGGCGGCCGTGGCCGCTCTGGCCTACACCCTCAGCCCCTACATGATCGACTACCTGGGCCGGACCTCCGCCATCCTCATGCCCTGGGCGGCCCTGGGCTGGATGATCGGATTGACGGCCATGGCCGCTCGCCACGGCGGCTGGCGCTACCCGGCCGCCTTCGCGGTCGTGGTCGCCCTGGTCGGCGGCGTCAACGCCACCTCGATCCTGCTGGTGCTGCTCGGCCCGGCCCTGTGGCTGCTCTTCGCGGTCTGGGGGACGCACGAGGCGACCGGTCGGCGGGCCGCGGCCACGGCCGGCGCGGATCGGCGGTCTCAGCCTGCTGGTCTCGCTCTGGTGGGCGGCCGGCCTGTGGGCGGAGGGCAAGTACGGGATCAACGTCCTCCGCGTCACCGAAACGGTCCCGACCGTCGCTCGCACCTCCTCGGCGGCCGAGGTGCTCCGCGGCCTCGGCTACTGGTATTTCTACGGGTGGGACAAGGTGCAGCCCTGGACGCTGGCGTCGGTCAGCTACACCCAGTCGCCGTGGCTGCTGGCCGTCAGCTTCGCCGTGCCGGCGGTGGCGGTGGCCCTCGGCCTGCTGGCTCGCTGGCGCTACCGGCCCTTCGCCATCGGCCTGGTCGGGCTTGGCACCGTCATCGCCGTCGGGGCCTATCCGTATGGCCACCCGTCGCTGTTCGGGGCCCTGCTCAAGCGGGCGTCGGGCGGGACCGTCGGGCTGGCGCTGCGATCGGTCGACCGGATCGTGCCGCTCGTCGTGCTCGGCCTGGCCCTGCTCATGGGGGCGGGCGTCAGCGCCATCCGCCTGCGGGCGCCCCGGGCCGGCCTGGTCGCCGGGCTGGCCTGCTGGCCCTGGTCGCCGCCGACCTCCCGCCCCTGTGGACCGGCGACCTGATCGCGTCCAACCTCGATCGGCCCGAACAGCTGCCCGCCTACGAGACGGAGGCCATGGCCTACCTCAACGCCGTCCGGCACCGCCAGCCGGGTGCTCGGGCTGCCCGGCGAGGACTTCGCCGCCTACTCGTGGGGGGTCACCGAGGATCCGGTCGCCGCCGGTCTGCTCAATCGCCCCTACGTGCAGCGCCAGGTGGTGCCGACCGGCACCCCGGCCGCCGCCAACCTGCTCCAGGCCCTCGACGAGCCGCTGCAGGAAGGCACGCTCGACATGCAGGCCCTGGCGCCCGTGGCCCGCCTGATGAGCGTCGGGCAGATACTGCTGCAGTCCGACCTGCAGTACGAGCGGTACCACCTGCCCCTGCCGCAGTACCTGTGGAATGAGCTGGTGCCGCCGCCGGTCGGCCTGAGCGGCCCGGTCACGTTCGGCGCGCCCAACCCGGCCCAGCAGATCCGCTACCCGCTCGACAGCGAGATTCGCCTGGGCCTGCCGGCCGGCGAGCCCCAGCCGCCGGCCCTGGCGGTCTTCAACGTGGCCGACCCCCGGCCCCTGGTTCGCACCGAGTCGGCCAACGCGCCGCTCCTGCTCGCCGGTGACGGCCAGGGGTCGTGGACGCGGCCGCCGCCGGGCTGCTGGCCGGCGACCCCACCATCCTGTACAGCGCCTCGTTTGCCCACGACCCGAGCGGGTTCGAGCGGGCCATGGCCGACGGCGCCACCCTGGTCCTCACCGACACCAACGCCTTACAGGGCGAGCGGTGGGGCAGCCTCCGCGACAACCTCGGCCAGGTCGACCAGCCCGGTGTCACCCCGCTGACCTCCGACCCCTCCGACTACTCGCTGCCGGTGTTCCCCGGGGCCGGGCGACGACACCCGAACGGTGGCCGAGGTCAGCGGGGTGGCCTCGGTCCGGGCCACCAGCTATGGCGACCCGCTCACCTACACGCCCGGAGAACCGCCCCATCAACGCCGTCGACGGCGACCCCGCGACGGCGTGGACCTGCTGTGCCCATTCGCCGGCGGCCGGGCAGACCATCCAGATCAATCTCGACCAGCCGGTCACCACCGACCACGTCACGCTGCTGCAGGCCCAGCTGCAACGACCCAACCGCCGAATCACCGCGGTCACCCTTCGCTTCGACGGGTCCGATCCGCAGCCGGTCAAGCTCACGGCCGCGTCGTACCGATCCCCCGGGTCAGACGGTGAGCTTTCCGGCGAGGACCTTTCACCAACTCGAAGTCACCATCGACGGCGCCACCGGCGGCGCCGACAAGCGCTACGACGGCCTGGCCCAGGTGGGCTTCGCCGAGATCGGGATACCGGGCGTGGGTCCGGCCGCCGAAGCGCTGCGGCTGCCGACCGATCTGCTGCAGCAGGCCGGCCCGGCGTCGCTCGGCCATCCCCTGTACATCCTCATGACCCGCAGCCGGGCCATCGAGCCGCCCCGCCACGACCCCGAGCCGACGATGGCCCGGACCTTCACCCTGCCCACGGCCCGCACCTTCGCCATCAGCGGGACCGCCGAGATCAACGCCGGCGACTCGGACTACCTCATCAACCAGCTGGTCGGGCTGACCCCTGCCGGGCCGATGCGGCCGCGCCCCGGGGCCGGCGCCCGGTCCAGCGGTCGTCGTGGCCGCCAACTCGTCCACCCGACTCGACGAGGACCGCCAGGCCCGCGCCAACGCGGCCGTCGACGGCAACCCCGACTACCGCCTGGATCGCCGAGACCGGCCCGCAGGCGGGCGAGTGGCTGAGCTTCACGCCTCAGACAAGCCGATCACCATCGACCACCTCGACCTCCAGGTCGTCAACGACGGCCGTCACTCGCTCCCTACCCGGATCACCATCAGCACCGAGGACCGGCAGCCGGGTGGTGGACCTGCCCCGCGGTCGCCGGTCGGCTACGGGCGGCCGCAGGGGTCGACCACGACCGTGCCCGATCAGCTTTCCGGCCCTGACGGGCAGCCACGTCAAGGTCACCATCGACGCGGTGCAGCAGGTGCGCGCCCTCGACTACTACGCCACGTTCACCGGAGCCACCGACATCCTGCCGGTCGGCATCGCCGAGCTGGGTCTGCCGGTCGTCGCAGCCGCCGCCCCCGGCCCAGCTGCCGGCCGACCTGCCAGGCCGGGCTGCTCCGCATCGACGGGCAACCCGTCGACGTGGAGATCACCGGCACCACCGCTGCCGCCCTGGCGGGCCAGCCGCTTACCGTGCGGGGCTGCGGCAACGCCGCCGACGGCATCCACCTGAGCGCCGGTCCCACCTGGTGCAGACCAGCCCGCGGCTTCCGAGCGGCTGGTCCATCGACACGCCTTGACCCTGACGTCGGCCGGCGGGGGGCGCGGCCACCGGGCGCCGGCCTCGGGGCCGAGGTCCCGCACCACGGCTGCCGCGGCGGCGCGGCCGCTCGGTGCCGGCGTCGCCACCGCCTGCGCCGCGCCGGCTGCACGTGTCGACCACCAGAACCGGACCTCGTGGACCGTCACCGTGGATGGCAACGGCAGCCCGTTCTGGCTGGTGCTCGGGCAGAGCCAGAGCGCCGGGTGGTCGGCGACCCTGCCCGGCGGCCGCAGCCTGGGCCCGTCCCAGCTCGTCGACGGCTACGCCAACGGGTGGTACGTGCCGGCCGGCGCGGTCGACCGGACCGACGGTGATCCACCTGACGTGGACCCCGCAGCGGGTGGTGTGGGCCGCCATCGGCGTGTCGGCCGCCGCCCTGGTCGGCGCCACCCTGGTCGCGGTGTGGCCGGCCGGCCGCCGCCGCCGGCGGCTCTCGCGCCGGGGGCGGCGAGTCCGGGCGCGGCTCAGCCTGGCGGCCCGGCGGGCAGCGGTCCCCTTCCGGTGTCGTGGGCGGCCGTGGCTGGCCTGGCGGGAAGCCGGCCCCGGCCCGTACCGCTGGTCGGCGGCCGCCCTCGGGTGGGCCGTCGCCGTCGGCGTGGTGAGCCGGCCGGCGATCGGCCTGGTGGCCGGGCCTGGCGGTGGCGGCCGCCTGCTGGTGGCGGGGCGGACGTCTGGCGGTGCGGGTCGCGACCGTGGCGGCCTTCGCCGGCGTCGGGGTGTACGTGGTCGGCCGAGCAGATCCGCTACCACTACCTGCCGACCATCGACTGGCCGGCCGATCTCAGCTCCGCCAACGACCTGGCCTGGCTGGGCCTCGCCCTCCTCGGCGCCGACGTGGTGGCCGGGCGTGATGCGCGTCCGCTACGGCCCGGCGTCTACGCTCCACGCCAGGAACGGCCGACTCAGAAGGGCCCATTCGTGATCACATCTGGTTCGGCCGCCGGGGGCGGCCAGGTTGGCCCTGGGCGTCGTGGTGGCCCTGTGCTCGGCCGGCCTGCTACGACCCGGCTACATCCTCGAGAAGCAGGCGCTGGCTGCCCTGCCCCGGCTGGCCGCCCGGCCCGTCCTGCTGATCCGGACGGTGGCCCGGTCCCGGCGCTGGGTGGCCGGTTTCGCGGCCATGCTGGTCGGGCTGGCCCTTCAGGTGGTGGCCCTGACCCTGGCTCCCGTCAGCGTGGTGCAGCCGGTCCTGGCCGCCGGGCGTGCTGGGCGTGGTGGTGGCCGGCCGGGTCGTGCTCGGCGAGCGCCTGGGCGACGCGAGCGGCGTCGGCGCGTGGTCCTGGTGCTGGTGGCCGTGGCCGCCATCGTCGTCTCGGCTCGGGGCCGGGCGCCAGGCTGGCTCGGCTCGGCTCCGCCGGGTCGGTTCTCGGTCATGATCGGGTGCGTCGTCGTGCTGGTGGCGGCCGGTCGGGCGTGGCTGGGCCACCGGGCCAGGGCCGGGCCGCGACCGCGCCGGCGCGACGCGGTGGCGCTGGCGGTGGCGGCCGGGCTGCTGTACGGGATCGGCGCCCTGTCCGAGAAGGCGGTGGCGACCGATCTGGTCGGCCACGGCGTGGTCGGCGGGGCGGTGGCCGTCGTTGGGCGACGGCCTATCCGTGGGTGTTCGTGGTGGCCACCCTGGCCGGGATGGTGCGTCTTCCAGGCGGGCTTGCAGCGGCAACCGGCGTCGTTGATGGTTCCTCTCGCCAACGTGGTCGCCAGCGGCGTGTGCGATCGTCGGCGCCTCGGTGGTGTTCGGCGAGCTGCTCATGCCCGTCGGCTGGTGGTCACTGCCCCGGTGGTTGGCGTTCGCGGCGGTGCTCGTGGCGGTGGTGGTGTTGGCCGGCGAGGAAGAACCTGGCGTCGCCCCGGCGTGGGCCTGACAGCCCGTGATCGACGGCAGCAACAGGACCGATGGGACCAACGTCACCGATAGCACCGATGCCACCCTCGTGACTGACGGGGCCGGCGGCCTGACCTGTGGGGCTGGCGGGTCCGGCGGGGCCAGGGGGGCCCAGACCTTTGGCGCCGGCGGGGCCGACCGGGCCGCCCTGACCCTTGAAGCGGGCGCGGCGGACGGCGCCGGCGCGGCCCATGGGGCCGCCCCGACCCGCCGCTGGCGTCACCAGGTGGCTGCCCTGGTCGCCCTCGGCCTCGCCATCCGCCTCGCCGCCGTGCTGGTCCGGGCCCATCTCCCGGCGGGCGGCGACGCCCTCGAATACCTGGGGCAGGCCAACCTGCTGGCCGAGGGGAAGGGGTTCATCGAGCCGATCATCTACGCCAATACCCATCAATCGGTGCAAACGGCCAAACTCCCGCCCCTTTACATCATGGTGCTGGCGATCTGCTCGCTCGCCGGCTTCAAAAGCTTTCTGGCCCATCGCATCTGGTCGGCCGTGATCGGTTCGGCTGCCGTCGGTCTGGCCGCTCTGGCGGGCAAAGAGATCGCCGGACGGCGGGTCGGCCTGCTAGCGGCCCTGGTCGTGGCGGTCTATCCCAACTTCTGGATCAACGACTCGTTGGGGATGTCAGAGACCCTGACCCCGGTGCTCGTGCTCCTGGTCCTGTGGGCTGCCTACCGTCTGCATCGCCGCCCGGGACCGGGACCGGCTGCCGGGCTGGGCGCCGCCGTCGGTTTGGCCGCCCTGGGGCGCGACGAGCTGATCCTGCTGGCGCCGCTGCTGCTCATCCCGCTGGCCCTGGGTTCTCCACCTCGCCCGAGGCTGGCGCGGCTGCGGATCCTCGCCGCCGGCAGCCTGGCCTGCCTGGCCGTGATCGGTCCCTGGGTCGGCTACAACATGACCCGCTTCCATGACCCGGTCTTCATCACCGATCGCTTCGGCGCCGCCCTGGCCACCGCCAACTGCGACCCGGCCTGGCACGGGCCGCTGGCGGGCTACTGGTCGTACAGCTGTGCCCTGGCCGCGTCGCCAGGCGGGCCCGGCGACGAGTCGGTCCAGGACGTTGCCACCGGCAGGGTGGCCGAGAAGTACATCGAGCACCACCTGAGCGGGCTGCCCGGGGTGGAGCTGGAGCGTCTCGGGCGGACGTTCGGTCTGTACCACCCCATCCAGCAGGTGCGGCTCGACGTGGCCATCGAGGGTCACCCCAGATTCTGGGCATTCGTCGGTCTTGGCCTGTATTACGCGCTGGCGGCCCTCTCAGTTCTTGGTGGCTGGCTGCTGCGGCGGCGCGGGACCATCGTCTACCCGATGCTGGCTGTGGCCGCGGATGTGGTGGTGGCGGTGTTGTTGACGTATGGCCAAACCCGGTTCCGGGCCGCCCTCGAACCGGTGCTGGCCCTGCTGGCCGCGGTGGCTGTCGACGGGTGTGTCAGGTGGCGACGGGCCGGCCCGGTTCGGATGGGACCGGCGAGTGCCGACGGGCGTCGGCCGCCAGCACCTGCAGCGTCCCTGACGCAGTCTGATCCCAGGTGAGCGAGCGGGCGTACCGTTGGGCGCCTGCCTTGAGTCGTTGCCGCACGACGCGGTTGGTGAGCACCATGTCGAGCGCCGATTCCATCTCGGGGCCGGGTTCGGCCAGGACGCCGCTCTCGCCGTGCAGCACGGCATCGAGATGCCCATCGATCCGGCTGGCCACGGCCGGTGTTCCGCAGGCCGCGGCCTCCGAAAGTGTCATGCCCCACCCCTCGTAGGCCGAGGTCGACACCACCGCCCAGGCCCGCCGGTAGAGGTCTACCAGGGCATCGTCGGTGACGCGGCCGGGCAGGGACAGCCACCCCTGGGCCCCGTGGGCCCGGATGAGAGCCTCGAGCCGGGGCCGATCCGAGCCTTCGCCGGCAATCACGGCGCGCAGGTTGGGGTGGCAAGCCTGCACACGGGCGAGAACGTCGATGAGGAGGTCGAATCGCTTGTAGGACACCAGGCGTCCAACCGCCACGACCAGGGGGGTGGGGTCCTTCGGCCCGGCCGGTTGGAAGCGGCTGTCAACTCCGGGCCGGACCACGCTGACGAGCGCCGGCGGCAGGCCCAGGGTCTCGATGATCGTCCGCCGCGACGATTCCGACAGGGTGATCACGGGTGTACCGGCGTAGAGCGGCGGCGCCAGCCGGCGCTCTACCCACTTGCCCACCCCGGCCAGCTGCGGTGGCAGGACCAGATCCCACATGCCGTCATGCACGTGATGAAGGAAGGTCACCCTCGGGTGCCGGGCCCAGAGCGGCGAGAAAAACGGCATTCCGTTCCAGATCTCGACCACCCCGTCGGGCCGAGCCCGCCGTCGGGTCAGACCACCTGTCACCGTGGCCGGGAAGATGAGATATCGGCCCGCGGGACGGAAGGTGCGGTAGCCATTCCGATGGGCGAGCCGGGGCGCGCCCGGCGCTCTCGAGGTGATGAGACAGACGTCGATGCCCGCCGCGGCCCAGCGCTCGGCGATGCGGCCGGCGTGGACCTCGGATCCGCCGGCCTCGGGGTGATCGAGGTCCCGCCAGGCCACGATCTCGATGTGCCGAAGGCCGGCGTTGGCGGCCATGATGGCCAGGCGCTCCCGGGGTTGGCGCGGCCCCAGCTGCTCCTGTCGCTCCTGTCGCTCCCGCCTCTCCGGGCCCGATGGTTCCAGCTGCCTGAGGTCCCCGGCTGCATCGTCGTCTGGGCCCGGGAGCCGCTCCGGCCGGGCCAGAGAGCCTGCCCTAGCCGTCACCGGCGGGCCGGTTCCGGCCCCGGACGCGCTTTCGACCGCCTTCACGATGTACCCGGGGCAAGGGAGGCCGGGTGGCCGGCGTCAACGGAGGGGGAATCAAGGGCAGGGGAGTGGAGGTCAGCGGAGCGGAGTTCACGGGAGCACAGGTCGCGGGAGTGGAGGTCAGCGGAGCGCAGATCAGGGGCAACCGGCGCGGTGCGTCGCCGGGCCGGCGCCCGGCGAAACAGCCGCCGGCTGCGCAGTATCGGTCGTTCCACGAGTACGTAACTCGCGGTAGCCGCGGCGATGGCGAACGCCGTCGCCGCCAGGGTGAGCTCCCACATGGGGGTGGCGAACTCGCGGTCATGCGTCCAGCGAAAGAACAGCGTCAGGCCCGCCTCGTGCCAGAGATAGATGCCATAGGAAACCACGCCGATGAGAGCGACGGGGCGGAACTGCAACACGCGCCGGCTCCAGCCCTGGTCCTGGGGGCCGAAGACGGCGGGCATGACCGCGAAGAACGCGAAGAGGCCGTACAGCGTCTGCCGGAGCAGGCTGAGCGGGACCGGAGAACGCGGTCAGCGGTGTGATGGGCAGACCGATGTTGCTGACGGCCCAGAAGGCCGCCGCGGCCAGGGCCCAGCTGGCCCACGGCAGGACTGGATGCCACAGCCAGGCGGGTTGGCGGTCGGTGGTCGCCAGGTAGGCGCTGACAACGGCCAGCAACATGCCCATGGCGAAGAGATCGGTGTAGGCCGGCAGCCAGTTCGGCATGGTCGGCGCGATCGGGTTGTGCCATTGCAAGACCCAGGCGCGGTATCCGACGCTGGCGATGACCAGCCCGGCCAGGCCCCCCAATTCGACCCGCAGTTGATCATCCGGCCCCCGACGCCGCCGGCCCAGCGCCGCCGCCCAGAGCGGCAGCATGAGGTAGAAGCTCATCTCCGTGCAGAGCGACCACGCCTGGGTAATACCCGTGAGGGCGTGATAGGGAGAGTAGATCTGGGCGAACCCGAGGTAAATGGCCAGCGAGCCCCAACCCGAACGGACCACGTCGGCGTGCAGGAAGTAGCTCACCACCAGAAATGCCGCCCAGTAGGCGGGGACGATGCGGCGCAGCCGGCGGGACCAGAACTTCCGCATCGGCGTCGGGGCGAGGCCCTCGAAGTGGGCCGCCGCAAATGGCCGGTAGAGCAAGAAGCCGGAGATCACAAAGAACACCGACACCCCGATCTCCAGCCGGCTGGTGTATAGACCCAGAGGGGATCGGCCGGTAAAGCCTGACGCGAAGCTGGTGTGAACGGCGATCACCGTCAGGGCCGCAAACGCCCGCAGACCATCGAAGCACGGAAACCGGACGGCACCACGGTTTGGTGGCTGATTCTTCGCCTTGATGAAACATCCCCCCAGGCGCCGACCGGCGTGGCGTTGAGGCCGGAAGACTGACCCGGAGACTAGCACCGAAGGCACTGCTTGCAGTTAGGCCCGTTATGGGCGAATCCTGGGCCGATCGGAGCGGCTGCCGACATCCGCCTCCGGGACGGATGCGCCACCTGGCCGGACGGTGGAGGGAAAGGTAGGAGCGGCAGAGGGCTGCGAGGGTGGTAGAAATCGGACAAGAACCGCGAAGGGCCTCCGGCGGCGCTCGAGAGGCTACCATCGCCCCCCGGTGCAGTTCCGGGTCGGTTGGTTCGCTGGCACCGGGCCGTACCCGTGGATCGGGCTGGCGCTCATCGTCATCGGGATCCTGTCTCTGATCGGAACCAGGTACGGCTCGAGCTGGCTGTTGTGGACCGGACAGCCGGTCCGGGGAACCGAACAGGGCGGGATCGTCTATTACTCGTACCGCGGCGTGGGCTACAACCTGGACGACACCGGTTCCCGGCAGGTGCCGGGCTCGGGGCAGACACGGACCCGCAGCGTCTACCTCGATCCTTCTCATCCAGCGAACGCCATCCTCAACAGCACGGTGGCCAGGGCGATCGACATCGTCACCGTGATCGGCCCATTTCTGGCTGGCATCGTTTTCGTGGCCATCGGATTTCGCCGCCGGCAACGAAACAACCGGAGGCGTCGTCTGGCCCGCGCCATCCCGGCTGAAGAACGGTTCGGCGAGGGCCTGGATTCGGACCTGGTGCGGCGTTTGCTGGCCCAGCAGAAGGCGGATGGCTGGCGGCCGCTGGCCAAACCCCCGGGATCTGCTGATCCAGGTGACAGGACGGGTGGGCCCTAGGCGATCCAGCGAGTCAGGGCCGTGACCACGCCCACTGCGTTTTCTGTTGCAAAGCGTGCCCTAACGAGGCCCGCGGCGCCTTCTGTACTGCAAAATGTGCGCTGTTAGAGGGCGCGCTGCAACAGGAAAGGAGCTTGGGACCGTGAGGAAGGATGGGCTGGCGGGCAGAGCGGAGGCACACCCGGCGGGCCCGGCTGGCGCCGGCGGCGTGACGGCCCGCCGCGGCCAGCCCCGGCGGGCCCGGCTGGCGTCGGGGCCGCGACCACTGCCCGCCGCGTCGGCCCGCCGGCGGGCAAGACCCGCTTACCCGGACAGGAGCCGGGCCCCGGCCCGGCGACCCGGCAGCTTCGTCACCTCGATCGCGTTCGGCAGTTGCTCCTTGATGGACGGGTCGTGGGTCACGACGAGAATCTGGCGGAATCGGCCGCGCAGGCGCTCGAGGGCCAGCAGCATGCGGTTTTTGCGCTCCTCGTCGAGCGGACCGAACACCTCGTCGAGCACCAGCAACCCGATGGAACCGCCGGATTGCAGGTGGACGTGTTCGCTGATGGCGACGCGGAGCGCCAGGTTGGCCAGGTCGATCTCCGATCCGGAGAACCGGTCCAGGCCGTAGACCTTCCCCCCATCGGTGATCTGCAGCTGGTAGGTGTCCGGGTCGACCTGCAGTCCGTCGTATTCGTGATCGGTCAACTCGGAGAAGAGCTCGGCGGCCTGGACCGCCAGGCGCGGGCCGACGGATGCCACCACCGTGTTGCGGAACTCGGACAGCAGGTCGGCGAGGCGCGCCAGGTGGCGGGCGTCCGATTCGATTCCCGCCAGCCGGGCGTGCTGGTCGATGGCGTCGGCCAGCCGGACGGCGGCGGCCTCCTGAACGGCGCGCTGGCGGGCGGCGTCGATGGCCGCGGCATGGGACTCGTCGCGGGCCTCCTGGCTGCGGCGCAAGGCGTCCGCATGGGTGGCGGCGGCCTGTCGCAGGGCTTCCGCATCAAAGCCCAGGGCGCGCACCTTCTCCCGCAGCGCCTGCAGCCGGCCGTCGGCCACGCCGGCCTGCTCCCGATGCGCCAGCAGGGATGCGTCGACCGCGGACCGCCGTTCGAGACGGGCCTGGAGGCGCTGGGCTTCGGCGGCGGCAGCCCGCTGCCGTCCCACCTGGGCCCGGAGCCGGGCCACCTCGTCAGCCAGGGCGGCCGCGCCTGGCCCCCCGGCCGTGCCGCGGGCGCCGGCCCGCTGGGGCACGACCTCCAACACCGCCTCCCAGGCGCGGTGTCGGACCGTGGCCGCGTCGCAGTACCGCTGATTGGCCAGCTCCCACTCCTGGCGCCTGGTCCGGGCTGCCTCGGCGGCCGTCATGAGCTCGGCCTGCCGGGTGGCGGCAGCCTTCGCGGCCCGGCGGGCCTGGACTACCACTGGTGACAGCTCGTCCACGCGCTGCTGGAGGGCGGCGACCTCGGCGGCTCGATGGGCCTGCACCTGCTCGAAAGCGGCACCCAGAGCCTGACCGCACAGCGGGCAGTCGGCCTCGTCGCTGAGACCGAACGAACGAGCCGCCACCTCCCGGGCCCGCTCAACCTCCCCTCCGGCCGCGGCCCGCAGGCTGTCCAACCCGGCCAGGCGCTGCGCCGTCTCGGCCGCCGAGCTCCGGGCCGCCTCCAGCCCGGCCCCATCCACTGCGGGCGGCTCGGGCGGGACACGAATTCTCTCGGCGGCGGCGGCCGCCAGAGCCGCCGCGTTGAGCACCTCCAGCTCGCGTTCGGCGTCGTCCACCCCGGCGGCCGCCACCTCCACGGCGGTCAGCTCCTTGGCTGCGGCGTCGAGCGCCTCGAGTTCGGCCTGCTGCTGGGCAACCATCTGGTTGGCCGAATCAAACTCGGCCCGGACGCCGCGTCCCTCGATGACCAGCGCGTCATGATCCTGCCGCCGTCGATCGAGCGCCTCCAGCGCCGCGGCCGCGGCCCGGGCCCGCTCTTCGGCGACGGCCGCGGCTTGCTGCTCGCGGGCCGCGGCCGTCGACGCCGCGTCGGCCCGGGCTTCGGTGTCGGCTGCGTCGACCCGAAGCGCATCGACGTCCGGGAGGGTGTCGCGGAGCCGGGCGTGATCGCCCGAGGCTTGACGGGCATGCTTGCGGGCGCTGTCGCGCGCCGCGTCGAGCGGCGTGATCCCGAGGAGGCGGAGGACCAGGCGCAGCCGATCTGCAGGGGAATGGCTGGAGAACGCGGCCAGCTGCTTCTGCTCGGCGAATACCGAGGCTCGGAAGGCGCTGTCGTCCATGCCCAGGATCGACTCGATGTAACGCTCGGCGTCGCGAACCCCCTGGGACATCACCAGGCCGTCGCACCAGGCCTCCAGTCGGGGAGTGGCATTAATCCCGCTCAGAGTGCGCCGCACCAGGTACAGGTGCCCTTCATGCTCGAACTCCACCTCGGTGATGCAGTCCCCGCCGACCCCGGAGGAACGGATCTGCTCTTTGGTGGTACGGGCTTTGCCGAACAGAGTCCAGAGGATCGCTTCGAGGAGGGTCGACTTCCCGGCCCCGTTCGGGCCATAGATGCCGACCAGGCCGGGCGGGAGCTCGAGATCAAGCTCGTCCTCGTACACCCGGAAGTTGCGGAGGTAGAGGCGGGTCAGCAGCACGGCGCCCGCCGGTGCCCAACGACAGATGGGGCCGGGTGAGACCAGCCAACCGACGGCGTACCTTGATGACGTACCCGGGTCCAACACCGGTCCACCGGACGCACACGGAAGGTCAACTGATACGCCTGCTTGCTCGTCACGGGGCCCCGCCGGCCCCGGCCCCCGCTGCCTCGATGGCGGTGCCGATGTACTCATGTCCGAGCCGGCGGACCCGCTCGCGGTCCAGGCCGGTGAGGTCCTGGGCGTCCAGGTAGCCGTCCCACTGACCGGTCAAGCTGGTCATGGTCGGCAACTCGGCGTCCATGGTGGTGGCCACGAACTGCGGCTCGAGCTTGAGCAGCAAGGCGGCCGAGCCTGCCTCGCGGACGGCCTGCCGGTCGATGAGGCGGTAGACCTCCGGGTCGACATGCTCCAGATACAGCCGAGCGACAGCACCGGCGGGTACGGCGGCCGCTCGCTGCAGCACCCGTTGTTCGAGCTCGCCAGGCGAGAGACCCAGAGCGAAAATCGGCTCCAACGAGACCAACGGTCGCAGACCGGTCAAGGGAACGTGACGGCAGGAACCGGAATCGGTATCGAGAACCACGATGCCTTTGGCTCGCTCCGGGTCGTCCGCGAAGCTGAACGTGTCGGTCGACCCCGCGTACCACATCCCCTCCGACACCCGGGCGTGGGCGTGATAGTGGCCGAGGAGAACCAGGTCTGATTGCAACCGACCGGCGTCCACTTCGATCTCGTTGACATCGGCATGCCGGGGTTGCAGCTGGGTCAGGCGGGGATGGGTGATCAGCAGATTGGTGGCGGTGGCGCTGCGCTGGCGGGCCGCCTCATCCAGCGCCTCGAGGGCGGCCTCGACGGTGAGCATCTGCGGGACGGCATGGACGATCAGGCCCGGCAGCTCGAAGCGCTCGTACGCCAACCGGTGGGCGAAGTGGAACTCCGGAAAGCTGTCCGCCAGAGCCGAGTACGGGCTGCCCGTGCCCGGCAGCCGGGGTGTGTCGTGGTTGCCGCTGATCACCACGACCCGGGCCCCGTGGGCGCGGATGCGAGCCAGCGACCGCTGGGCCACCCGGAACGACCGGTAGGTCGGGCGAGGGTGATCGAAGACGTCGCCCAACCAGATCACCAGGTCCGGGCTCTGGGCCAGCGCCAGCTCGACCGCGGCCTCGAAAGCCAGCTCGAAGTCGAGCTCCCGCTGGTTGATCCCCGACGGCGTCGTCAGTGGATAGTAGGAGCGGCCCAGGTGGGCATCGCCGATCGCAGCCACGCGCATGTATCCAGCAAACCAGAGGGGGAGGACGAATACCAAGGATGTGGTTTATCCTCGGGGTGATGGACAGCCCGGCTGGAACCTCGGCGCTGGACGGATACCACCGGGCCCGGGCCCGCCGCCGCCACGCCATGGCCGCGGGAGTGAGCCTGTTGGTCCTGGCCGGCGGCCTGGCGGGGGCTGCGGCGGGGGTGGCTCAGGGCCGGGCCCGGGTCGCCCTCGGGGCTGTCAGCCTCCTGGGTCTGATCCTGGCGGGCCTGACGCTGAGGTCCGGCCGCGACCCGGAACGCTGGCTGCGTGGTGCGGCGGCGGAGATCGCCACCGCCGCCTTCCTCGATCGTCTGCCTCCCCGGACGTGGGCTGTTCTCCACGACCGGCGGGTACCGGGGAGCCGCGCCAACCTCGACCATCTCGTCATCGGCCCCAGCGGAGTGTGGCTGATTGACACCAAGTCGACCCGGGCCCGGGTCCGGGCCGGGTGGCGGGCGGTGTACTTCGGGGACCGCCGTCTTGACAGCGGTCCGACCAGATGGGAGGCGCAGGTGGTTGCCGACCGCCTGGGTCTGCCCGTGCGTCCTCTCATCGTCGTCCATGACGACCGGTTGCGCCGACGGGGCGGGCGGGCTGGCGGGGTCCGGGTGGTTCCGGCGGATCGGCTGCTGCGATGCTTGCGGCGGCCCTGGCGCGGCCGCCGGCTGGACGGCGTCGGCGTGGTGCAGGCCGCCGAGGCCGCGGCCGCCCTCTTCCCGGCTGCGGCTTCTCAGGTCAAAGGAGCCGCCCTCCGTGGCCGATAGTCCCTCGACGCCAGGCCGGGAGGCTGTGCCGACGCCGGCGGCCACCGTGGTCCCGCTGCGAGACGGCCAGGATGGACTCGAGGTCCTTTTGCTACGCCGATCCGCCCGGGGCGCGTTTGGCGGCATGTGGGTCTTTCCCGGAGGGCAGGTCGACCCCGTCGACATCGAGCCCGCCGCTCACGGAGGCGTCGCCGAAGAAGCCGAGGTGGCGGCAGCCCGCAAGGCCGCGGTCCGGGAGGCGCAGGAGGAGGCCGGCCTGGACCTGGTGGAAGCCGAGCTGGTGACGTTGTCGTTCTGGCTGCCCCCCCTCGAGGCGCCCCGGCGCTTCGCCACCTGGTTCTTCCTGGCGCCGGCTCACGATCACCCCCCGGTAGTCGTCGACGCCGACGAGATCCACGAGCATCGCTGGCAGACCCCGGCCGCGGCCATCCAGGCCCGCAATGCCGGGCAGATCGAGCTGGTCCCTCCCACCTTCGCCACCCTGTGGTGGCTCCTGCAGTTCGATCGGGTGGCGGCGGCGCTCGCCGCCGCTCAGACCCGGTCCCCCGAGCGCTTCATGACCCGGATGGCGCTGGGCGCCGAAGGCCGGCCGAGAGCGGCGCTCTGGGAGGGCGACGCAGGCTATCGGGACGGAGATGCGGACCGCCCGGGGCCGCGGCGCCGGCTGTGGATGGACGACGCCGACTGGCACATCGAGTTCAGTCCGTAACCGCCGGCCCCGGTCTCGACCAGCAGGTTCGCGGCCGGGGACGGCTGCAGTAACGTCCGTCGCCGTGGTCGCTGCTCGCGCCCTGCGCTTCGATCCGATCGCCGAAGCCCGCCGCCAGTGGAAAGCCCATGGCTGGGAAGGTGCCGCGGACGGGATGGCAGCGGTCACCTCGGTGTTTCGAGCCCAGCAGATCTATCTGGCTCGCATCGACGCCATCATGCGTCCGCTCGGTCTTACCTTTGCCCGGTACGAAGTGCTCATGCTGCTGCTGTTCAGCCGGACCGGGGCGCTGCCGCTGAGCAAGGTGGGCGACCGCCTGCAGGTCCATCCAACCAGCGTCACCAATGCGGTCAACCGGTTGGAGGAGCAGGGCCTGATCACCCGGGTTCCCCACCCGAGCGACGGGCGAACCACCCTCGCCACCATTACCCCCCTCGGCCGGCGCCTGGCCGAAAAGGCCACCGAGGCCGTCAACCGGGACGTCTTCGAGCAGCCCGGCCTCGACGCCGCCGCGGTGGACGCCCTGGTCGACGTGGTTGGCGAGCTTCGTCGCCAGGCCGGCGATTTCGAGGTGGCCGGCCCGGCCCAGCCGACCGACTCCCGGGCCGCACCCGGCTCCCGCTGAGGGCCGGCCGACGCGCCGCTGAGGACTGCCCGCCGGCCATCCCGTGTCAGGCCATCAGCAGCCGGCGTCAGTCCACCAGGGCCGACACGTTGGTCGCCGCCGCCGGGCGAGGGGCCGGAGGGGGCGGCGTGATCCGCACCAGGTCGGCGTAGAGGTCGATCATGGCGGGCAGGGCGAACGGGGCGGCCAGGTTGACGATCAGGCACTCGCCCGGCATCAGGGTCTGAATCTCGGCGCCCTGGGCGCTGATGTCCTGCTTGGCCGCGGCGCGCAGCATGTTGCGATCCTTCTCGTCGGCCAGGCCCAGGATGAAGAACGTGTTGAACTGACTGAGCAGCTCGTCCTCGAGCAGCTTGGGTTGCTGGGTGATGGCGCACAGCCCGACCCCGAACTTCCGGCCCTCCCGGGCCACCCGCGGAAACACGTTGGACTCCCGGTCCTTGCCGGCGCTGAGCACCCGCTGGGCCTCCTCCAGGGCCAGCGACACCACCGGCATGCGGCCGTGCCGGTCGGGGTCGTCCAGGTAGGCCGCCTGCCACGTCTCGAGCACCCGGCGGGCCAGGAACGACGCCACCAGCACCTCCTCGGTCGATCCGAGCCCGCTCACGTCGACCAGGACCACCTTCCCGGCCAGCAGGTCGTCGACGATGCGGCCGCCGACCGACACCCCGGGGTCCGCGGCGATGCAGCGCAGGTCCACGATCCGGCGGGCCCGACGGTGCACGACCTGCAAGGTGTTGAGGGCCACCCGAGAGGACAGTTCGACGTCGCGGAAGCCCGGAAGGTCGTCGATGCGGGCGAAGTCCGCCAGCCAGGCCAGCCCGGCGGTGTCGAAGTGGCGTTCGAGCTCGTACAGGGCCTCCTCCTGGGGCCGGCTCCACTCGTAGGCGGTGCGCAGGTCGTCGACGGTCAGCTCGGCCAGGCTGACCCGGAAGGCCGAGGAGCCCGGCAGCGAACGGTTGGCGTACACCCGCAGCGACGCCGCAGCCCAGGGATGGCGGCCCGAGGGCGGTGCGGTATTCGCCGTGCGGGATCGATGATGAGGAGCCCGTAGCGGCCGTTGGCCTGCATCACGCCGCCGGCCAGGACCTGCATCAGGTTGGACTTGCCCATGCCGGTGGTGGCGAAGATCCCGACGTGGGTGGCCAGGCTGGAGCCGGGGATGCCGACCGCCAGGTCGACCACCGTCTCGCCGCTGCGCAGCTTGCCGACCGGCAGGTCGCCCATGCGCTCGGCCAGGAAGGCGAAGTCGGCGGCCGTCGGCGCCACCACCGCCGAGAACTGGCTGGGCAGGCTCTTGGGCTTGCGGAACACCGTCCGGGCCCGTCCGAGCCCCGCCTCCGGCGGAGCCAGATACCCGAGGCAGCGGCATTCGGCCACCCGGTAGGTGCGCCGCTCCTGCTCGTGCAAGGGATGGATGCCGGTCTCGCCGCGCTCGTCGTCCGCCAGCAGGGTCCCGGCCACCCGCTCGGCCCAGCCGGGCTCGCGGTGCTCGCTGCCGTAGGTGACGTCGACGACCCGGAACACGTAGCGGCGGCCGGTGGCCTCGTCCACGCCGACCAGCAGCTCGCCGATGAACAGGTCCTCGTCCGGCGCGGCCCGGAACGTCCTTCGAGCACGTTCCGGCCGAACAGCCGGCCCCTGGGTCCGGGCTGCGGTTAACTTCAGCCATGGTCAGGTTCGCTCACGTCAACTCCGTTCCATCAGCCGGTGGCGGTCCGCGAACGCCCGCTCCAGCACGTCGAGCGGGACACCGGCCCGGTCCAATCCGGACCGGATCTGATCCCACACCTCGTTCCGCACCCAGCCGGAGCAGGCCGCCAGGCGGTCGGCCACGCTGAGCGGGTAGGGGTAGCCGGGGAAGGCGGCGTCGTCGGACAGGGCGGCCAGGGCGCCCAGGACCTCGGCGGGCGCCTCCAGCGTCCGCCGGGAAGGTCCACTCGGAAGGAGAACCGGGCGTCGGGGTCGAGGCGGGCGACCACCACCTGGATCCCTGGCTCCACGTCCGGGCGGGTCCGGGCCACCGGCACCCACCAGCAGGCCCGGGGGCCGAGGGCTCGCCTCCGCCTGCCGCTCGAGCTGACCGAGCAGCGGTCCCGCCGCCGCGAGACAGCGATGAGTGCTTGGTCACGCCGACGACCGTCACCCGCCGTCCGGCGGCCACGGCCAGCAGATCGGCCAGCCACGACGAGGGGATGCGCCAATCGGGCTGGAGGTCGCCGTCGACCAGGACCATGCCCGCCGGGTCGCACGCCGGCCACGCACTCCGACACGGTCCGCCATTCCTCCCAGTCGCGGAGCAGATTGACGTCGACCGGCGCCGTCCGGCGGCGACGGGTGCGCCCGGACGCGGCCAGGGCGGCCCGCTCCTCGCCCAGCCCCAGCAGATGGGCTCGCACCGGGCCCGGCTTCCTCGACCACGCGTGGCCCTGCCGCCAACGGACCCGGGCCGCCCGGGTCACATACACCTGGAGGCAGCGGGCGTCGGCCACCAGTCCCTGGCCGCCGTCGACGGCCCACACGTCGGCCGGGGCTCGGGCCCGGGCCAGCGGCCGCAACTCCAGCGCATCCTCGAACACCAGGCCGCTGCCGCCCGGATCGCCGATCCCTCCGCTCCGCCGGCGGTCAACAGCCTGGGCCAGGCGGGCTGCGGTGGCGTCGACGGTCGGATCGGGGTGCGCATTCAGGGACCGCCATGGGGAAGAATGGTGACATGCCCAGGGCCATCTGGAGCGGATCGGTCAGCTTCGGGCTGGTCAACGTGCCGGTCAAGCTGGTGTCCGCCACCTCGCCGAAGGACGTGCGCTTCCACCAGCTGCACGACGCCGACGGCGGCCGCATCCAGCAGAAGCGGGTCTGCTCCGTCGACGGCGAGGAAGTCGCCTTCGAGCACATCGTCAAGGGCTACGACCTGGGCGGCGGCCGGTACGTGGTCGTCGAGCCCGAGGAGCTGGCCGCCCTCGACGTGGCCGCCACCCGGACCATCGACATCGAGGAGTTCGTCGACCTGGCCGACATCGACCCGGTGTACTTCGAGCGCAGCTACTACCTGGTGCCGGACGGCCGGGCCGAGAAGCCCTACGCCCTGCTGGTCGAGACCATGACCCGGACCGGGAAGGTGGCCATCGGCCGGTTCGTGCTGCGCACCAAGCAGTACCTGGCCACCCTGCGGGCCCACGACGGGGTGCTGGTGCTGGCCACCATGCTCTACGACGACGAGGTCGTCGCCGCCGACGATCTCGAAGTGCCGACGGCGGCCGACACCGCGCCGAGCGACCGGGAGGTGGCGATGGCGACCCAGCTGGTGGAGTCGTTGTCGGCACCGTTCGACCCGTCCAAGTACGACGACGACTACCGGGAGAAGGTCCTGGCCCTGATCGAGGCCAAGGCCGACGGCGAGATCATCGCCCAGCCGGAAGCCGCCGGCGCCGACGGCGCCCGTCGTCGATCTGATGGCGGCCCTCGAAGCCAGCCTGGCCGCCGCCCGCAAGCACTCGGCGTGACCCCGCGCCGCCGGGACCGAGGTCACGGTCGGCAGCCGCACCCTGCGCTTGTCGAACCTGGACAAGGTGCTCTGGCCGGAGACCGGCTTCACCAAAGGCCAGCTGATCGATTACTACGCCCGCATCGCCGACGTCATGGTGCCCCATCTGCAGCGGCCGGCCCATCACCCTGCGCCGATGGCCCAACGGCGTCGACGCCGGCGTCTTTTTACGAGAAGAACTGCCCCTCGCACCGGCCCCCCTGGGTCGACGCCGTCCGCATGGGCGACGTCAACTACTGCCTGCTCGACGAGCCCGCCACCCTGGTGTGGGTCGCCAACCTGGCCGCCATCGAGCTGCACCCCAGCCTGGCGACCGGCGCCGACCTGGAGTCGCCCGACCGCGGTCGTGTTCGATCTCGATCCCGGCCCGCCGGCGGACGTGCTCACCTGCGCCCGGGTGGCCGCTGCTCGTGCGGGACATCTTCGGCCGGCTCGGGCTGCAGCTGTGGCCGAAGACGTCGGGCAGCAAGGGCCTGCAGCTGTACCTGCCGCTCAACAGCGGGGCCACCTACGCCCAGACCAAGCCGTTCGCCCACGCCGTGGCCCGGCTGCTCGAGCGGGACCATCCGGAGCTGGTGGTGAGCGTGATGGAGCGTTCGAGGCGCAAGGGGAAAGTGTTCATCGATTGGAGTCAGAACACCGCGTCGAAGACCACGGTGGCCGTGTACTCGGTCCGGGCCCTGCCGCAGCCGAGCGTCTCAACCCCCGTCACGTGGGACGAGCTGGACGACGCCCTGGCCGGCGGCGACGCCGCCGCGCTGCGCTTCGACCCGGGCCAGGTGCTCGACCGGGTGGCCCGGCTCGGGGCGACCTGCACCAGCCGGTGCTCGAGGTGCGCCAGGAGCTGCCCGCGACAGCTAGGCTTCAAAAGCTGAGGGCGCTCAGCTCCGGGTACCACTGGCCGGCCCGCTCGGTCGCCCGGCGCCACCGGTCCCGGTCGGCTGGGCCGCCCCGACGGCTCGACGACGCGTCCGGGGCGACCAGGTCGTCGGCCACGTCGTCGAGCCGTCCCACGTGCCGGTGGCCAGCCCGGCGAGCAAGCCGGCGCCCAGGGTGGTGGCCTCCAGCTGGGGCGAGACCTCCACCGGCCGGCCGCACGCGTCGGCCAGGGCCTGCACGAACACCGCGTTGGCGCTCATGCCGCCGTCGATGCGCAGGTGGCCGACTGTCCAGGCCGGCGTCGCGCTCGGCCGCCTCGAGCAGGTCGGCGCCGGAGTGGGCGACGCCTTCGAGCACGGCCCGGACCACCTCGGGCCGGCCCGTGCCCCGGGTGAGCCCGAAGAGGGCGCCGCGGGCGCCGAAATCCCACTGCGGGGTGCCGAAGCCGAGCAGGGCGGGGACCGCCACCACGCCGCCGGTGTCGTCGCACGCGCGCGGCCACCGCCTCGGACTCGCCGGCGCTGGCGATCAGCCCGAGGTCCTCGACCAGCCAGTCGACGGCGGTGCCGGCCGCCAGCATGATCGCCTCCGACCCCCCAGGTCGAGCTCGCCGTGGCGCTGCCAGGCGACGATCGGGAAGCAGCCCCCCTCGCCCCGGTGGGCGAAACCCGGGCCGGGTGTCGCCCACGCACACGTCCAGCATGGCGCCCGGTCCCGAAGGTGGCCTTGGCCAGCCCGGGCCGGGTGCAGCCCTGCCCATCAGGGAGGCCTGCTGATCGCCGACCAGGGCGCAGCAGGGGCGGGCTGCCGGGCAGGGCGGTGGCCTCGCCCGAGAGCCCGGACGAGTCGACGACTGTCGGGCAGGGCCGTGAGCGGGAAGCCGAGCCGTTCGAGGGCCTCCTGGCGCCAGCCGGTGCCCGTCGAGGCGGTACAGGCCGGTCGACCGCGGCGTTGCTGGCATCGGTGATGTGGAGCGCGCCCTCGCTGAGCTGCCAGGCCAGCCAGCTGTCGACCGTGCCCGAGCCTGGCGTGCTCCCGCTGGCGTCGGCCTGGTCGACCTGGTCGAGCAGCCAGGCGAACTTGGTGGCCGACTCGCTGGGGAGAAGCGCATGCCCTCGGCCTGCAGCTCCAGGCAGGTGCCGACCGTGCGCAGATCCTGCCAGCCCAGGCCCGGGCCGAGCGGGTGCGCCGGTGCGGCCGTCCCAGGCGATGGCGGACGCCCGCTGGGCGGTGATGCCGACGGCCTCGACGCGGCGCCGCCGCCGGCGAGCGCATGGTCTCCCGGGCCACCTCGATGGCCGCGCTCGGCCATGGCGGCCGGGTCGAACTCGACCAGGCCCGGCATCGGCACGTGGGGCGGGAGCGGCCGGCGGTGGACGTGCTCGACGGTGGCGTCGGGCCGCACGATGGCGGCCCGGACGCTGCTGGTCCCCACGTCGATGACCAGGATGCTGATGGCGTCCCTCCCTGGCCACTCCGACTCGGCGGGCTTCGTCTTGGCGGACTCCGCTCCGGCGGACTCCGATATGGCGGGCGAGGCTACCTCGGCGACGATGCGGCCGGCGGGCCCGGTACCGGTGGCCGGCGGGTCCGATGCCGTTGGAGTGGCCAACGGGTCCCTCGTGGCCCGGCGGGCCCGATATCGCCGGCGGGTCCCTCGTGGCGGGCGGCGTCCGGAGCCGGGCGCCGGCGCCTTCGACGCTCTCCATGCTGTTACACGCCCCTTTATGACTCAGAATCCCGGGCGCGATTCTGATTCTTGGCGCGTTTATGTACCTGTGGTGTCGTCCTCGTCACCAAGAATCCGGATGTCCACCAAGAAATGAGCCCGAACCCGACCCGACGCCCGCTCACGGCCAGGGGGCGGGCGCCGAACGGCGAAGGGAGACCCAGCTTGCCCGGGTTGAGGACCCCGGCCGGGTCGAGGGCTGCCTTGACCGCAACCAGGACGTCGAAGGCGGCGCCCAGGTAGCCGGGCAGGTAGCGGGCCCGGTTGAGGCCGATGCCGTGGTGATGGGACAGTGCCCCGCCCGCGGCAGTGGTCGCCGCCATCACCGCATCCCAGGCCCGGCGGTAGTAGCGCCTCGGCCGCGTCCTCGCCTGGCGACGCTGGTTGCCCGGCCACGGTGAAGTAGAGGCAGCCACCATCGGGGTAGGCGTGCGACTGGTGGGCCGACGCGGCGATCGTCCCTTCGATGGCGGTCAGGGCAGCCACGGCGGTGTCGGTAGATGCGGGGCAGGGCGGTCCACGAGGCAGCCACCTCGATGGTGTCGGCGACGATGCCGGCCCGGACCAGGGACTCGAGCGGGGGGAGGTCGTTGCGGTGCTCCAGCCACCGGCCGACCAGGTCCCCGTCCAGGGTAGCCGCCGGCGCGGACTCCTCGGCCGACCACCCGCATGGCGGCGTCGATGATGGTCGGGATCGCCCTCGTCGAGCACGATCAGGACGGCGCCGCGTCGACGTCGAAGACCGGCCGGATTCGGCCGCGTCGTAGAGCCGCAGCACCGCCGGCGTGGCGCCCCGGCGCAGGATGCGCCGGCAGGCGTCCAGGCCGGCCCCGAACGCCGGGAAGCGCGTAGCGCGGCTCGCCGCTCGGCCGGTGGGCGAGGGTGGGCCCGCAGTCGGGCCTCGGTGATGACCCCGAGGGTGCCTTCGCTGCCGACGAAGAGCTGGGTCAGGTCCGGACCGGTGGCTGACGCGCGGCGCGGTGCCGCCGGTGCGGATCAGGCGGCCGTCGGCCAGGGCCACCTCGAGGCCGACGACCATGTCCTCGATCTTTCCGTAGCGAGTCGAGTACTGGCCGGCGCTGCGGCAGGCCAGCCAGCCGCCGACGGTTGAGAGGGCGATCGACTGGGGCCGATGCCCCAGCGTGAGGTGATGGGCGTCCCGCAGGGTCTGCGTCGAAGACGTCGCCGAACGTTCCGGTCCGGACGTCGACCAGTCCGGACCGGTCATCAGCATCGACGATCCCGCACAAAGCGGTCAGGTCGAGCGACACCCCGCCGAAGACCGGGAGGCTGGCGCCGCAGACTCCGCTGCGGCCGGCGCTGGCCGTCACCGGCACCCCGGCGCCGGCTGCAAAGTTCGAGCACCGCGGCCGCCTCCGCGGCGCTGGATGGGCGGGCCACCGCGGCCGGCCGGGCCGGCACGGTGCCTCCTGTCGCCCAGACGAATGACAGCGGCCACCAGTCTCGCCCGGCTTCCAGTCGGCCCTGGTCGCTGGTGTCCACATGGGCGCACACGGCCCCCAGCCGGGAAAGGAAGGCATCGTCGGGGGCCGGGTGCTCCTGGCCCAGTCGAGTGCGCGCCGCTGCGGCCGCGACCTCGATCACCACCGGGATTGGTGGCCGCGAAGGCGGGGTCACGACGCCGGGGCAGGGGTGCCGGCCGCGCCGGCTGCGGTAGCACGGTGGGCGGGCCGACCGGCGCCGGATGGGCCGACCGGGCCGACCGGGCCGACGGGTTCCGATTTGGCCGTCGCGGCCGCATCCTCGGCTTCGACGAGGCGTTCGAGCTCCCTGACCTGACGATCTTGCTCCGCCTGGCTCCAGCCCAGCTCGGGGGCGAGGAGGGCAGCGACGCCCGGTGCGGCCATCGCCGTCGCCTCCCGATCCAGAATGAGGGCCCGGGTGCGCCGGGCCAGCACGTCCGTCAGCGTGTGGGCCATCTCGTGGCGGGCCGCCCAGATGGCTTCGGCGCGCAGGTACGGGAGCCCCGGCACCACGGGCCCGGCCAGGGACGGATCGCCGTCGCACAGCGCCAGCACCTGGCCTGCTTCGGAGCCGTACCGACCTTCCAGGTGGGCCCGCATGGCGGGATCTGCGGGATTCCCGGCGGCGGCCACGGCATGGCTCCTGGCCGGGGCTGCGCCGATCAGCAGGAGGCGGCTGGTTCGAGACGCCGGCAGCTTCCGGTCGGGGAGCAGGCGGCCCACGGTGTCCACGGTGTCGGCTGCCATCCGCCGGTAGGTGGTGAGCTTGCCCCCGGTGACCGTGACCAGACCGTTTCCGGACACGATGACCGTGTGGCGCCGGGAGAGGTCGGCGGTGCGGGCGCTGCGGGCGTCGTTCACCAGTGGTCGCAACCCGGCCCAGGCACCGGTGATATCCCGAGGCTCCAGCGCCGCGGTCGTCCAGGCGTTGACGGCCCTCAGGACGTACTCGATGTCCTCCGCGGTGCACTGCGGATCGTCGAGCGATCCGTGGTAGTCAGTATCGGTGGTTCCGATGTAGGTGAAGGTCCCGGTGCCCGCGGGCAGCCCAACCAGGTTGTGGGCCGCCCAGGGAACAACGAAGATCGATCGCCGGTCACCCGGCACCGGCAGGACTGCGGCGAAGTCGCATGGCAGCCGCTCCGCCGGCACCACGACGTGGATCCCTTTGGCCGGACGGATGGACACCGGGCTGACGGCGGAGGGCCCGGCGAGGTGGGCGATCTGCTCGGACCACACCCCCCCGGCGTCGACGACCACCTGGGCCCGGATGACAGTGCCGTCGGCCAACCGGGCTCCCGTCAGCCGGCCGCGACCGCCGTCGTCGAGGAGCTTCTCGACGGGCGCATAGTTCGCCAGGCTGGCGCCGTGGGCCGCCGCCGTGCGGGCCAGCGCCAGGGTCAGCCGGGCATCGTCGGTCTGGGCGTCCCAGTACTGGAAGGCCGCGACCAGGCGGTCCGGGCGCAAGACCGGGAAATGCGACAGGGCCTCAGCGGCGTCGATCCGCCGGTGACGCTTTCCGATGCGGACTCCGCCGGTGACGTCGTAGAGCCACAGGGCCGCCGAGTAGGCCTTGGCCACACTCTTGGTCGCGATCCCGTCGTGACCGAATAGCGGGATCACAAACGGCAACGGGTGGACCAGATGCGGGGCGTTCGTCAGCAGGCGCTGACGCTCGCGCAGCGCTTCGTAGACGAGGCGGTAATCGTGCTGTTGCAGATAGCGCAGGCCGCCGTGCACCAGTTTCGAGGACTTCGATGACGTTCCCGAGGCGAAGTCCTGCGCCTCGACCAGGCCCGTTTTCAGTCCCCGGCTGGCGGCGTCGAGAGCCACCCCGCAGCCGGTCACGCCCCCGCCAACGACCAGGACATCGAAGTCCTCGGCGGCCAGGCGGGAAAGCGCGTCCTGGCGAACAAAAGGGACGGACGACGCCACGGCCAGACACGCTACCGACCGTCCATGCGCTAATCGGCTCACGGGGGCGCGCCTTCACCTCACCCCAACGAGCGGTCGACGCGTCAGGCCGGACCCGGGTGACCCGGGGCCACCCGGTCAGGACCCTCGAACTGCGGGTCGGGTCGCTTTGACGGACCGCCGCTGTTTCGACCGGCTTCCCGGCCCGCCTGTCTGCACATCCGACCCGGCTCCGCACCGATTTGTCCGGTATATGCCGTGCGTCTGAGGGGACCAGCCACGGGTCGCTGCCGTTCGAGCGGGGTAGCGACGCCACCAGCCCACCACGTTCGGCATCCAGCCAGCCTCCACTACCGGGCAGACCCGGTGCCGCGTACACAGGGACCATTTGGGGTAGACAGGTCAGAACCGCCTCGGCCAGACTACGAAGAGTGCCGGGAAGCGGGCCCGACCTGCCCCCCGGATACGGGACGACAAGATGAACACAAATACCACGAAAACTCTCGTTTGGCGCCAGCGAGCGGCCTGTCGCGGCGTCGATCCGGACATCTTCTATCCGATGTTCGACGAGGAAGCAGAGGATGCCAAAGCCATCTGCGCCCAGTGTCCGGTGCAGCAAGCCTGCCTGGAATGGGCGCTGACCAACCGCGAGAGCGACGGCGTATGGGGCGGCGCAACCGAACGCGAGCGGCGGCGGATCATTCGCCGCCGTCGCCGCTCTGCCTGATCTCCGCCACGATCGGCCGTCGGGGTCTGGGGTGTCGCCACTCGACTCCGCCACAGACCAGCCGTTGACCCTCGCCGAGGTGGGCGGCTGGCCCACGGTGCTGGGGCATCTGGCCAGCGGTACCGATCTGGGCCGGCTCGAAGCGGGCGCGGCCCTGGCCGACGTACTCGAAGGCAATGCCACGCCGGCGCAGATCGCGGCGTTCATCTTCGGTTTGCGCTGCAAGGGCGAAACCGTCGAAGAAATGACCGGCCTGGTGGCGGCCATGCTGGCGGCGTCGGAGCGGGTCGTCGTTCCAGAAGGGCTGGCGGATCGGTTGATCGACACCTGCGGCACCGGGGGGGATCGATCGGGAACCATCAACGTGTCGACCATCGCCGCGCTGGTCGTGGCCGGGGCCGGCGTGCCGGTGTGCAAGCACGGAGGCCGGGCCGCGTCCTCGAAGGCCGGGTCTGCAGACGTGCTGGAAGCCCTCGGTGTGGTGATCGATCTGGGCCCGATCGGCGTGCTGCGGTGTATCGAGGAGGCGGGGATCGGCTTTTGTTTCGCTCCCCGCTACCACCCGGCGATGCGCCATGCCGTGCCCATCCGGCGAGAGCTCGGAGTGCCGACGGCCTTCAACTTCCTCGGTCCCCTGGCAAATCCGGCCCGGGTTCGGCGGCAGGTGATTGGGGTTGGCGACCCGGCCATGGCTCCGAAGATGGCGAGCGTGCTGGCCGAGGGTGGGGCGCGGCACGTCATGGTCGTGCACGGGGCGGACGGACTTGACGAGCTGTCCACCACCGGGCCCTCGACCATTCACGAGTGGCGGGCCCGAGATTCGTCCGGATCTGGTTCGTCCGGGTCTGGTTCGCCAGCATCGGCCTCGCCCGACTCGGTCGGACCGGTCGCCTCATCATCGGCCCGGGCCGGGATCGAGGTGGAGACCAAACGTGTCGATCCCGCCGAACTCGGCCTCCCGCCCGCCCGGCTGGCCGACCTGCTCGGCGGCGACGCCGCTACCAATGCCGGCATGGCCCGCCGGGTGCTCGCCGGCGCGGTAGGACCGCATCGCGACGTGGTGGTGCTGAATGCGGCCGCCGGTCTGGTGGCCGCCGGAGTCAGCGCCGATTTAGCGGCGGGCCTCCAGCGGGCCGCAGCCGCGATCGACGAAGGGAAAGCCGAGGCTGTCCTTCGCCGTCTGGTTGAGGTGTCGAATCAGGAAGGGGGCCGGGGCCGCTAACCCGGAAGGCCGGCCCCGGACCCGCGGCCGGTGCAAACATCGCGGCCACCGGTCGGTGCGCCCACTACTGCGCCCCCAGATCCCAGATGGCTTCGAGATCGCGGCGGCTATAGGCCTGAAAGGCGATCAACGTCCGGGTGTCGGTGACACCGGGCAACTGGGCGATCCCCCGGTTGACCACGTTGGCCAGATCCTCGTGCTCCCGAACCCGAACCACGGCGACGACGTCGGCATGGCCTGCCACCGAGTACACCTCGGTGACGCCATCGACTTCGGCCAGTTCGATGGCCAGGTCCGCGACCCGTGCCGGCACCGCGTCGATCAGGACGAAGGCGTGCACCATATGCCCCCGAGGGTATCGGGCCCGGGCTCAGGCGGGCCATGAGGTCAGCTGGGGCCTCGGCAGCCCCGCCACTACCCGGGGTAGCCGTGCGACCGCTCAACCGGGCGGGTGACGGCACCCCGACCGCGGCTGGGAGCAAAAACCTGAGGATCAGCGACCTTGACTCCCCAACTTGCCAGGGGAATGCAGGGTGAGCGTCGCTAACATCCGCGCGTGGCCGCCGCGCCTCCCAACGCCATGATTCGGCCGGCACTGGAGCTGGCCTGGGCCGTCGCGAAGCTCGGCAGCCAGGCCCGACCCCCGGTGGCGCCGCCCGGACGGCTGCGTCCCCTGATGCGGTTCGCAAAGCTCCCGGATCGGGCCCTTTCGACGGTACGACAGGTGGTGGAGGAGGACAGCGAGTTCCGGGCCCGGGTCACCGCCGTGGCCAGGGAAGGCGGGCTGGAAGGCGCGCCCTGGATCTGGCTCATGCGCCCCGATGGATGGGCGGAGGACCTGGGGTCCCTCACGGAGGCCGCTGACGCGGCAGCGGTCGAAATCCAGGCGGAAAGGGAGGAGCGCATCGCCCTCAAGCGCCTCGCCGCCGCCGAGGCCTCAGCCGCTCGGGCCGAGGCCGAGCTGGCTCAGATCCAGCAGGTCAACTCCGACCTGGCCGCCGAGGTCGCCTCAGAGCGCCAGAACCGGCGCCGGTCGGAAGCCGAACGCGAGGACCTCGAGGCGGCCCGTCGCTCGGCCGAAACACAGCTGTCGCAACTGGCCCAGAACATGACCCAGATGGACGCCCGGATCTCGAACCTCGCCGTGGCCGTCGACGAGGGAGGCCGCCGCCTGAGCGAGGTCCGCCAGGAACGTGACCTGGTGCTGGCGGATCGGGATCAGCTGCGCGTGCAGCTCGACGACGCCAAGGCGGAGGCGGCTCGCTCGATGGAGGCTGCGGAGCGGACCCGGGCCGACATCGGGGCGGCCGTGGCTCGAGCCGCGGCCGCCGCTTCTCAGCTCGGCCAGTCCCTCGCCGATGTGGCCCGGCTGATCACTCCGACTCCCCCTGCGGTAGAGGTGGAGCGGTCGGGCCCCGCTCCCGTGGCTGCCCTCGTCCCGGCGATTCCGGTCTTCGAGCCTCCTCGCCGCGTCCTTCCCGAACGCCGCCGGCCTGCCAGGTTGCCTCCCGCCGTGTTCGACGACTCTTTTGAGGCCGCTGAGTACCTGGTTCGGCTTCCCGGCGTGCTTCTGGTCGTCGACGGCTACAACGTGACGATCTCCTCCTGGCCGCATCTTGAGTTGCCCCGCCAGCGGCAGCGACTCGTCGATGCGCTGGCGGAGCTGGCCATGCGCATCGGGACGTCTGTCCGTGTCGTCTTCGATGGGACCGACGAGGGGGGGCGGATCAGGCCGCCGAACGCGGCCCGCCATCAGGTTGCCGTCACGTTCTCGTCGGAAGGGATCGACGCCGATGAGGTGATCGTTGAACTGGTCGACCAGCTCGAGCCTGGTCAGCCTGTCGTGGTTGCCACCGACGACCGTCGTGTGCGCGACGAGGTGGTTCGGCGGGGGGCGAACGTGATCTCGGTCGTGCAGCTGCTGGCTGTGCTCGGGCGGCTCCCCGGAGGGGGCAGCGAGAGAAATGCCGACCGGGGCAGCGCCGCTCGCTGATCGCCTGGCAGAGTCCTGACCCGGGTGCCGACGACCAGATCGGTTAGCCGCTCGGGCCGCGTTCGCGCCGACCCACGAGCTGCACCCGGTGGGCGCCCGCCCGGCGATTCCTGTCACAGGCTCCTGATTGCATGACGGTATGCCCGTCTTCACCATCAGCTGCGACGAATGCCGCATGCAGCACACCGCCACCTGCGCAGAGTGCGTCGTGAGCTTCATCTGCGATCGTGATGCCACCGCGGTCGTCGCCGACGTGGCCGAAGTCCGGGCCCTGAAGCTCCTGGAACGGACCGGTCTGGTGCCGCCCTTACGCCATCAGCTCCGCACCGGGGACCGCCGGGAATGCGGATGATCGTCCTAGGGTGGTTGTTGGGCAGATGGGTGCAACTGCGAGACCGCCATCGATCCGAGCGAGGTTCCGTTGCTGCGCCAGGCGAGCGTCCAGGCGCCGGGTCCGGTGGCGCGGCCCGGTCAGCTCGAGCCAGCCCACGGCAGGATGGCGATGTTGACAGGTCCCACCGGACTGGCGGACGAGCTGTGCCGGATCGGCCGAGCGGCGGGACTCGAGGCGGTGGCCATCTGCGACGCTCAGCCCTTTTCCGACACCCGGCAAGTCTTGCGGGATCGGGCCGCCCGGGGGTTGGCCGGTGGCATGCAGTTCACGTATCGCAACCCCGACCGGTCGACGAGCCCGGACCAGCTCGTCGCCGGCGCCGCCGCCGTCGTGGTCGGAGCCCGCCGCTACGAACGCCGGTCCACCCGCTCGAGGCCTTCCCCGCCCGACGCCAGCGATGGCGCCGGCCACGCCTGCCGATCCGACGAGCAATCCTGGCCCGATGCCGGGGCGCCCGACCCATCCCGGTCACCCAACCAAAACCTGTCACCCAACCAAAACCTGTCGCCTAACAAACCTATCGCCCAGTCCGCCGCCGGAAGGCCGGGTGGCCATGTACGCCTGGGTTGACCACTACAGCCCCTTGCGCGACGCCCTCGGCGTGGTCGCCGATCACCTCCAGCAGGCCGGCTGGCGGGCCAGGGTCGTCGTCGACGACAACGCGCTGGTGGATCGTGCCGCGGCCGTCCGGGCAGGTCTGGGTTGGTACGGCAAGAACACCAACGTGCTTCTGCCCGGTCGGGGTTCGTGGTTCGTCCTCGGGTCCGTCGTCACCGATGCTCCGCTGACGCTCGGAAGGCCTTCGCCCCCGCCGGTGGCGGACGGATGCGGGTCGTGCGACCGTTGCCGTTCGGCGTGCCCGACAGGTGCTCTGGTCAACCCCGGAGAGCTGGACGCCCGGCGCTGCCTGGCCTGGCTGGTTCAAGCGCCCGGGTCGTTCCCGGTCGAGTTCCGGGCCGCCCTCGGTGACCGCCTTTACGGCTGCGACGACTGTCAGACCGTCTGCCCTATCAATCGGCTGGCGACCCGCCGGCAACCTCCTGAGGAAGCCGAAGCCGGCGCCCAGCCGTTGGTTGACGTTCTCGACCTGCTGGGCCGCAGCGACGACGCCGTGATGCAACTGGTCGGCCGCTGGTATATCCCCGGACGGGAGCCTCGCTACGTGCGGCGCAACGCGCTGATCGTCCTCGGCAACATCGGGGATCCATCCGACCCCGCCGTCGAAGCGGCCCTGGTGCGGGCCCTGCACGACTCCGACCCGGTGGTGCGGTCGCACGCGGTCTGGGCGGCGGCTCGTGTCGGACGGCGGGATCTGCTCATTGCCGTCGCCGGCGACACCGATCCGCTCATCGAGGCCGAGCTGGCTCGGGTGGCCTCGGTGGTAACACCCGCCGGACCGGAGTCGAGCGCGCCGCCGCCATGACCCGGCATCTGCCATGACCCGGCATCTGCTGGTCACCAACGACTTCCCGCCGAAGATCGGTGGCATCCAGTCCTATCTGTGGGAGTTGTGGCGACGCTTGCCGCCCGGTGACGTGACCGTCCTCACCAGCCCACACCCCGATGACGATCTCTTCGACAGAAATCAGCCCTTCCGGATCCTGAGGACGCGGGAGCCCGTGCTGTTGCCCCAGCCAGTCCTCACCCGACGGGTGCGCCGTTTGGCCGCGGAAGTCGGCGCCGAGGCGGTCATCATCGATCCGGCCGTCCCTCTCGGCCTGATCGGTCCGCACCTGGGTCTGCCCTATGCGGTGGTGCTGCACGGCTCCGAGGTCACCGTTCCGGGCCGGCTCCCCGGCAGCCGAGCGCTGCTCTCCCGGGTGCTGGAAGGGGCATCCCTCGTGATCGCGGCGGGCCGATACCCCGAAGCCGAGGCCCAGCGCATCACCACCCGGCTGCCACCGGTCGCCCAGATCCCCCCCGGCGTGGACACCTCCCGCTTCGTCCCGCTGGCCCCGATCGAACGGGCCAGCACCCGGGCCCGGCTGGGTCTGCCCCCGGCCGGCCCGCTGGTGCTCAGCGTGAGTCGGCTGGTCCCGCGCAAGGTATGGACACCCTGATCCAGGCGGCTGCCCGCCTGTCCCGATCCGGCCGGCATCCCCAGCTCACCGTCGCCATCGCCGGCGGCGGGCGCGACCGGGTCCGGCTCGAACGCGCCATTCACAAGACGGGCGCGCCCGTGCGGCTCCTGGGCCGGGTGCCCTCACCGGACCTGCCCGGGCTCTATGCCTGCGCTGATGTGTTCGCCCTCTGTTGCCGGTCCCGCTGGGGCGGGCTGGAGCAGGAGGGATTTGGCATCGTGCTCCTCGAAGCCGCCGCCGCCGGCATCCCCGCCGTAGCCGGCGACAGCGGCGGCTCGGCTGAGGCGGTTGTCAACAACGAGACCGGCTATGTGTTGAACAACCCTTCCGACGCCTTCGCCGTCGCCGACGCCCTCGATCGGCTCCTATCCGATCCCGCCCTCGCCAGCCGGCAGGGCCAGGCCGCCAGGCACCGGGCGGAGACCGAGTTTGCCTATGACGTTCTGGTCGTGCGCCTCGGCGAGGCGCTCGATCGCCTGGGCGCCAGCAGCCGCCCTTGACGTTTCCCGCCGACCGGGCCTGCCGACTACGGTCCTGATTCGGCATCCTCGCCGAGTCAGGAGGTTCCGCGGACGTGGAGGAGCAGGTCACCGAACGGATGATCATCCGTGGCGCGCCTGAGCGGTGCTACGACGTGCTGACCTCCTTCGAGTCGTACCCGGAGTGGGCCGCCGACATCAAGTCGGTGTCGATCGACGAACGTGACGATGAGGGGCGAGCCGTGCAGGTCACCTTCCGGGCCGCCGCCTTCGGGCGGAGCACGTCATACACCCTTCGCTATGACTACGACAGCGCGCCCGACGAGCTGTCGTGGGCCCAGGTGGCCGGGGACATCACCCGGCGCCTCGACGGCGCCTACCAGCTGGTGCCCTCGGGCGACGGAGATACCGAAATCACCTATCGGCTCGTCGTCGACCTCAAGGTTCCTCTGCCTGGCTTTGTGAAACGGCGGGCCGAAGGGCGGATCATGGGCACGGCTCTGCGGGAACTGAAGGCCCGCGTCGAGGGATAGCGCGCCCTGATCGTTCGGCGGCACCCCCGCTCCGGCCGCAGGAAGGGCAGCCCATCCGGGTGCCGGGTGCGGCCGGTTAGGGTGGGGCCATGTCCATCTACGACGACGTCAACATCGCCGGCCTCGACGGTTCGGCTTTTGATCTGAAGGCCCTGGAGGGCAGGGAAGTCCTGGTCGTCAACGTGGCTTCCAAATGCGGCCTCACCCCGCAATACACGGGTCTCGAACAGCTGCAGAAGCGTTACGGTGAGAAGGGCTTCACCATCCTCGGCGTTCCGTGTAACCAGTTCGGCGGCCAGGAGCCGGGCAGCGCCGAGGAGATCGAAACCTTCTGCTCGACAACCTACGGTGTCACCTTTCCGATGACCGAGAAGGTCGACGTGAACGGAGCCCACCGGCACGCTCTGTACCAGGCGCTCACCGACTTCGCAGACGCCAAGGGTGAGTCTGGCGACATTCAGTGGAACTTCGAGAAGTTCCTCGTTTCACCCGCAGGAGAAATCGTGGCCAGGTTCCGGCCCCCAGTCGAGCCCGGTTCCTCCGAAGTGGTCGAGGCCATCGAGGCGAACCTCCCCTAGCGGGGCCGCAGGATCGGAGGAGCGGCGGGGTGGAGTCGACCCCGATCGACGACCCCGACGATCCTCGCCTGGCGTTATATCGGGATCTTCCCGACGCGGTGCTGCGCCGGCAGATCGAGAGCGAACACGGCTGCTTGGTCGTAGAGGGGGCGCGGGCCCTTCGCGTCCTCGCCGGCTCGAAGTTCGCGGTGGTGTCGATCCTGCTGCGTTCTGACCGGGTTCCCGGGCTGGCCGACGTGGTCCGGCCCGCCCTGAGGCGAGGCGTGCCTGTCTACTCCGCTGCCCCCGCCGTGATCGACAGCATCGCCGGGTTTCGCGTTCACCGGGGGGTGTTGGCCTTGGCCGCCCGGCCTCTCCATCAGCCCGAGCCGATGAGCCTGCTGGCCGGAGCCGGCGCGGCGGTGATCGTCGAAGGGGTCAACGACCATGAGAACATGGGGGCCATCTTCCGTAACGCGGCCGCCCTCGGTGCGGACGCCGTGCTGCTTGACCCCGGCTGCTGCGATCCGCTGTACCGTCGCTCGGTCCGGGTGTCGGTCGGACAGGTCCTGCGCATCCCGTTTACGCGACTTACGCCCTGGCCCGCAGCCCTGACGGGACTGGCCGAGGCCGGCTTCACCGTGGTCGCCCTCGACCCCGCCGGGTCTGCGCCCATCGACTCGGTTCCCGCCGGTCGCCGGCTGGCCTTGCTGGTCGGGGCCGAGGGCGACGGTTTGAGCGCGGCGGCACGCGCCGCGGCCGCCCACCGGGTCCGCATCCCGATGACGGGTGGAGTCGACTCTCTCAATGTGGCCACCGCGCTGGCTATCGCCCTCCACCGACTGATCGCACCCTCCTGACCCCGTCCCGCCTCCGGCGGGTGCGGATCGGCTCTCGTCGGGTCCCGCCGCTTAGGGTGTGGCTGTGAGCGACATCAACCTCGACGGCGCTGTGGCGGTGGTCACCGGTGGGGCCAGCGGCATCGGCCGGGCCCTGGCGAATCGGCTCGCTGCGGAAGGCTCCAGAGTGGCTGTCGTTGACCTCAACGGCGCCGCCGCCGCCGCGGCCGCGGCCGGGCTGCCCGGCGCCATCGGACTCGGAGCCGACGTCGGCGACGCCCTGGCAGTGCGAGCCATGGTCGCCCAGGTGGAGGCCGAGCTCGGTCCCATCGCCATCTACTGCTCCAATGCGGGCATCGGGACCGCCGGGGGACTTAGCGACGACGAGGCCTGGGAACGCAGCTGGCGGGTACACGGGCTGGCTCACCTGTATGCCGCCCGGGAGGTGATGCCCGCCATGGAGGCGCGTGGCTCCGGGGCCCTGGTGATCACCGCCTCGGCGGCGGGGCTGTTGATGATGATGCAGTCGGCGCCCTACACGGTCACCAAGCACGCTTCCGTCGCTATGGCCGAATGGCTGGCCGTCAACTACGCCGGACCAGGGGTGCAGGTGCACTGTGTGTGCCCGCAGGGGGTACGGACCCCGATGGTGTCGAGCGACCCGCAAAGCGAGACCGAGGTGGCGTCGAGCGGTCGGATCATCGAGCCTTCGGAGGTGGCCGACGCGGTCCTGAACGCCATCCGGGCCAACCGCTTTCTGGTTCTGCCTCACCCTCAGGTGCACGACTACGAGAAGCTCAAGGTGGAGGACCGGGATCGCTGGTTGGCGGGCATGCGCCGCCTACGAGCCCGGATCAACGGCTAGATGGCGACCGCTCATCCCGCCGCGCCGACTCCGGCCGGGCCGATTCCGGCGGGGTCCGGCCGGCAGATTCCGGCCGGGCAGATTCCGGCCGGGCAGATTCCACCCGGCCCGACTCTGGCCGGGCCGGTGGTCGGGGTCGACGTGGGCGGGACCAAGCTCCTGGCCGTACGCCTGGATCCCGACGGCCGGGTGACGGCCGATTCAGTACAGGCCAGTCCCATCGACGGCCCCGGCGTGGTGGAGGAAGTTGCCGCCGCGGCCCGCCGGCTGGCCGGCTCGGCAGGTCCGGGTGCGGTGGGCGTGGGCGTTCCTGGCCTGGTGGACGGAACTGGCACGGTGCGTTTCGCTCCCAACCTTCAAGGCCTCGTCGGCACCCCCTTCACCCGGGATCTCGCCGCGGCCCTGCCCGGATGGCGGGTCTGGGTAGGTAACGACGCCACCGCGGCGGGATGGGGCGAGCACGATCGGGGCGCCACGAAGGGCGCCGGCGAGGTGCTGGTGATCACCCTGGGAACCGGCATCGGGGGCGCCATCATCTCGGGCGGACAGCTCATCGAGGGGACGAACAGATACGCCGGTGAGTTCGGCCACATGGTCGTTGATCCGCACGGACCTCGCTGCCCTTGCGGCAAGCAAGGGTGCTGGGAGCGCTTTGCGTCAGGCAGCGGTCTCGGTGCCATCGCCCGCGAGATGGCGATCGCCGGCGAAGCCCCCCGCCTGGTAGCCCTGGCCGGCGGTGATGCCGAGGCGGTCCGTGGCGAGCACGTAACCGCCGCGGCCGCCGAGGCGGACGTCTCGGCGATCGAGATCATGAACCGCTTCGGATGGTGGGTCGCCCTCGGCCTGGCCAATCTCGCCAACGCCTTCGATCCGAAGCTGATCGTGATCGGTGGGGGGCTGATCACCGCCGGCGACGTCCTGATCGAGCCAACCCGGCGTGCCTTCGAGGTGCTCGTCGAAGCACCGTACGCCCGGTCTCCGGTCCGGATCGAGCCGGCTGTCCTGGGTGCCCAGGCCGGAGCCATTGGCGCCGGCCTGCTGGCGAGCGCCGCGCCCACGCCGTAGGGGGTCCGGGCGGGGCTGGCGCCGGTGCGGCCCTGCCCTGGTCAGGCTCCCGGTGGAGTTCCTGGCCCGGCTCGAATAGAGACGGACCCGAAGAACCGGTCTACTAACCTCCTTGTGTGGAGTTTCGCCGCATCAACGGATTGCCCCCGTACGTCTTTGCCATCATCAACGAGTTGCGCGATGACGCCCGACATGCCGGACGGGATGTCATCGACATGGGGTTCGGCAACCCCGACATCCCGAGCCCGGACATCGCCGTCGAGAAGCTGGCCGAAGCGGCTCGCAACCCCCGCAATCACCGGTACTCGGCGTCCCGAGGAATTCCCAAGCTGCGCCTGGCCATCGCCAACCTCTACCTCCGTCGCTTTGGCGTGGAGGTCGATCCGGACACGGAGGTAGTGACCACCATCGGCGCCAAGGAGGGATTGTCGCACCTGATGTGGGCGCTGGTGGGCCCGGGCGACACGGCCCTGGTGCCGACGCCGAGCTATCCCATTCACATCTACGCCCCGCTTTTTGCCGGAGCCGACGTCCAGCAGGTGCGGTTGGGACCCGATCAGGACTTTTTCGCCAACCTCGTAGAGAGCTGGGAGTCGACGTGGCCCCGGCCCCGGGTGATCGTGTTCTCGTTCCCGCACAACCCCACGACCGAGTGCGTGGATCTGGGCTGGATGCAACGGATCGTGGACTTTGCCCGGGATCACGACGTCGCCCTGGTGCACGACTTTGCTTACTCGGATACCGCGTTCGATGGCTACCAGCCACCATCGATCCTGCAGGTTCCGGGCGCCAAGGACGTTGCTGTCGAGCTGTACACCCTGACCAAGAGCTTTTCGATGGCCGGCTGGCGGGTGGCCTTCATGGTCGGGAACGCGCCAATGGTGGCAGCCCTGACCAAGTTAAAAAGCTACCTGGACTACGGAACCTTCCAACCCATCCAGATCGCTTCGATCGTGACCCTCAACGAAGCCCCCGATTATCCCAAGGTGGTCAACGAGATTTACCAGTCCCGGCGAAACGCCCTGTGCGACGGGCTCCAGCGGATCGGGTGGGAGGTCGAACGGCCCAAAGGCACCATGTTCGTGTGGGCTCCGATCCCGGAGCCCTACCGGGAAATGGGATCGCTGGAGTTCGCCAAGCACCTGGTTACCGAGGCCGAGGTGGCGACTTCTCCAGGGGTTGGATTCGGGAGGGGTGGGGAGGGCTTCGTTCGTTTCGCCCTGATCGAAAACGAGCAGCGCATTCAGCAGGGTGTCCGCAACCTGCGCCGGGTCCTGACGAAGCTGGACTGAGCCGCACCCCGGCCGGGCGGCCGGCGGCGGCAAGTTTCGGGACGACGGCGGAGGGGCCGGAGAAGCAGGCCGGGATTCGAACGCCTAGCGTTCATCACATGACCTACTGGGTGCTCAAGGTCGTCATGACCCCGGTACTGCGGTTCATCTTTCAGGTCAGATCGGCGGGCACCAGGAACGTGCCGCGCCAAGGAGCGGTAATTCTGGCCTCCAATCACCAGTCGTTTATCGACAGCGTGTTCCTGCCGCTGGTCGTCCATCGGCGGGTCACGTTCGTCGCCAAGGCCGAATACTTCGAGAGCTGGAAGACGGCCTGGTTCTTACGGGCCGTGGGGATGATCCCTCTAAAGCGAGGTGGTGGGCCGGCGTCGGCCCGGGCGCTCGCCGCCGCTCGCGAGGTACTCGAGGGTGGAGGGGTGCTCGGCATCTACCCGGAGGGGACCCGTTCTCCGGATGGCCGGCTCTACAAGGGACACACCGGTATGGCTCGGCTCTCGATGCAGTGCGACGCCCCGATCGTTCCCGTGGCCCAGTCAGGTACCGCCGCGGTGCAGCCCATCGGGTGCATGTGGCCCAAGCTGTTCCGCCGGGTTGAGGTCAAGATGGGCGTGCCGTTGTGCTGGGACGAGCAGACCGAAGGGTCGAGCGAGCTGCGCCAGTTCACCGACCGGGTGATGGAAGCGATCGCCGCGCTCTCGGGACAGGAGAGGGTCGATCGGTACGCCAGCCGGGATAAGGGTCGCCTGTCCGCCCCCGGTTCCGAGGCTGAGCCCTCTCCGCCCGAGGCGCAGGCGGCCGGGGTGGGGGCGGCGCCAGCGTGAGCCCGGAAGAGTGCTCGGTGGAAGTAGAGGAAGTAATCGCGCCGTCGCCCGGCGGAAACAGTTGGTTCACATTGGGAGCGCTACCGTAGCGGCGTGCCCTCTTACATCCTTCGGGTCTGGGTGCCGGACCGGCCGGGAGCGCTTGGCGCCGTGGCCAGCCGCATCGGCGCCGTACGGGGGGACCTGGTTGGCATCGACATTCTCGAGCGTGGTGGCGGGCGGGCTATCGACGAGCTGGTGGTCGAGCTGCCCCATTCGGGCCTGGTGGACCTGCTCGTGTCGGAGGTCTCGCAGGTCGACGGCGTGGACGTCGAGGACGTGCGTCCCGCCCCTGAAGCCTCGGTCGATCCCCGCGTCGATGCTCTGGAGACGGCCGCCTCCCTGGTGGCTCACGCCGAGGTGGGGTCGCTGCTCGACGCTCTGGCCAGGCGGAGCTTGTCGGATTTTCAATCGGACTGGGTGGCGGTGGTCGATCTCGAGTCGTCGAGCCAGGTGGTGACCGTCGGGGCCACCCCACCGGCGTCCTGGCTATCCGCCTTCGTGACCGGCAGCCGGGCTTCGGTCGATCCGGGATCGGAGGGTGGGCCGGACGACGTGGCGTGGGCCGACGTCGACGCGGCCGGGCTGGTGGTGGTCTTGGGGCGCAAGGGCCGGCCCTTTCGGGCCCGGGAGCGCCGCCAGCTGACCGCCCTGGCTCGGATCGTCGACCACCGGTGGGCCGAGTTGCACACCCGGGCGGGCCGGTTGGCACACCCGAGCGCCATGTCCTTCTAGCCGGCCGCGGCTGAGGGCGGGGCGCGGCCCGGGGGGCCTGGCGCCACCGGTCGGCTCGGCGAGTCGGCCCAGTCGGGCCGCCCCCGGCGGGCTTCGGCGTGCGTTCACTGTTGCAAAACCTGCCCTAACGGGGTCGGAGGCGCTTTCTGTGTGGCAAAACCGGCCCATGTAGAGGGGCTGGCGCAACACAGTACGCCTCGCAACTATCGCCGCGAGGTGGCCCGCCCGGCCCAGCTGGCCCCCGCCGGCTTCGGCCCGTCCGACCCGTCCGGCCCTCAGCCGTCCGGCCGACCAGTCCGGCCCGTCTCACCCGGCCGCCGCCGGCCCCGACCCGTTCGGCCCGACCCGTCCAGCCGGCGGCCGGTCCGGCCCGCAGCCATCCGGCCGACCGTCCGGCCCGTCTCACCCGGCCGCCGCCGGCCCCGACCCGTTCGGCCCGAGCCGTCGAGCCGGCCCGTCCGGCTGGGCCGTTCGGCCGGTCTCACCCAGCCGCCGCCGGCCCCTCCCACCCAACCGCCGCCCCCCCCAACCGCCGGCCCCTCCCACCCAACCGCCGGTCAGCTCTCGAGGCCCCGGGGCCGAAGCCCGGCCGCCCGGTAAATATCGTCGATCACCCGCATGTTGGCAACCGAGTCCGCCGGCGGGGTGAGCGTCGGCGTCCCCTCGGCGATGGCGGCCCGGAAGGCGGCGAGCTGGTAGTTGAAGGTGGCCTTCCGGGGGAAGTGTTCGACCCGCTGGGACTCGCCGACGGTGACGGTCAAGCGATGCCACACTTGCGGAGCGAGCGGATTGAGGACCGCCATCCGGCCGGCGTCGCCCCACACCCGGGCGGACATCCGCAGCAGCGACGAGGACCACATGGACGAGGTGACGCGGCCGACGTGGCCGCCGGGGAAGGCCAGGGTCGCCCGCATGGCCCGGTCGACCTGCTCGGATTGCAGCCTGGCGACCGCCGAGGTGACGGTCGGCTCCCCGGCGCCGAGGAGGCGGGCCAGATGAACGGCGTAACAGCCGGCGTCCATGGTCGCCCCGCCGGCCAGGTCCAGCTGGTAGCGAATGTCCGAGAAGCGGGGGAGTGGGAAGCAGAAGGCGGCATCGACTCGCCGCAAGGTGCCCAGCTCCCCGCTCCGCACGATCTCGGCGGCCCGCATGGCGAGGGGGTGGTAGCGGTAATGGAAGGCTTCCATCACCACCAGCCCGGGGCGCTCGGCCGCCGCAACCGCCACCTCCCCGGCTTCAACCGCGTTCGCGGTGAACGGCTTCTCGCAGAGCACGTGCTTGCCGGCTTCCAGGGCTTTCAACGTCCACTCCGCGTGCAGTCCGTTGGGCAGCGGGTTGTAGATGGCATCGATGCCGGCGTCGTCCAGCAGGGCCTGATACGAGTCCGCCACCCTGGGAACGTGGTGCTTGCCCGCGAACTGGACCGCGCTGCTCCCGGTTCCGGGCCGCCACGGCGGCCACCGTGATTCCAGACTGGCCGCGGGCCGGCCGGATGACCGCTGCGGGTGCGATGCGGGCGGCCCCGAGGATGCCAATGCGGATGTCGTTCGTGGTCAAGGCGGGCTCCAGTCGGTGGATCGTTGAACAGCTCGCAACCAGGTCTGGTACCTGGCGGCCGCGGCCGTGCGGTCCGGGGCGGGCTCCACGGCTGTGTCGCTCCGCCAGGCCGCCGCGATGTCATCGAGGGATGCCCACACGCCTTCCGCCAGGCCGGCGAGCCAGGCTGCGCCCAGGGCGGTGGTTTCCCGGACCGCGGCGCGCACCACCCGCACACCGAGCAGATCGGCCTGAAACTGCAGCATCAGGTCCAGCCCGGCGGCACCGCCGTCCACCCGCAGCTCGCTGAGAAGGCGGCCCGCTCCCGCCTGCATCGCCTCCACCACGTCCCGGGTCTGGAAGGCCATGGCTTCCACCACGGCTCGGGCCAGCTGAGCCCGGCCAACTCCCCGGGTGATGCCTACGAACGTGCCCCGGGCATGCGGGTCCCACCATGGGCTCCCCAGTCCGGTCAGGGCCGGCACCAGATACGCGCCTCCGGTGTCCGGCGCCGAGGCGGCCAGGGGGCCGATCTCCTCGGCGGAGCCGATCAGCCCGAGCCCGTCTCGCAGCCACTGCACGGCGGCGCCGGTGACGAAGATGGAGCCCTCGAGGGCGTAGGCCACCTCGACCGGTCGATCCAACGACCAGGCCACGGTCGTCAGCAGCCCGGTTACAGGTGGGGGCGGGTGGGCGCCGACATGCATCAATACAAAGCTGCCGGTGCCGTAGGTATTCTTCGTCATGCCGGGGTGAAAGCAGGCCTGGCCAAACAGGGCAGCCTGCTGGTCCCCGGCCACCCCGCTGATCGGCACGCCCCCCGGCAACCCGGGCACCACGCCCGCGTCGGTGGTGCCCAGCCGGCCGCTCGACGGACCGACCTCCGGCAGGACGGACAGCGGAACTCCGAAAAGGTCGGCCAGCTCGGCATCCCACATCAGCCGCTCGATGTCGAACAACAGGGTGCGGGACGCGTTCGTCGGGTCGGTGGCGTGCAGCCTGCCGCCGGTCAGCCGCCACAGCAGCCAGCTATCGACGGTCCCGACGGCCAGGTCGGGTCCCGCCTCCAACCCGCCCTCGGTCAGCAGCCACTCCACCTTGCTGGCGGAGAAGTACGGGTCCAGGACCAGGCCGGTTCGGGCTCGCACCAGGGCCATATGGCCAGCCGCCTCGAGGGCCGCACACCGAGGCGCGCCTCGTCGGTCCTGCCAGACGATGGCCCGGTGCCGGGGCGCGCCGGTCCGGCGGTCCCAGGCCACGACCGTCTCCCGCTGATTGGTGATTCCGAGCGCCGCCACCGGCTCGTGCACGCCTTCCAGCAGCTCGGCCAGGGTGGACGACACCGCGCCCCAGATCTCGTCGGCGTCGTGCTCCACCCACCCCGGTCGGGGAAAGTACTGCGGAAACTCCCGGTAACACGCCGCCCGGGGCCTGCCATCCTCGCCGACCGTCATCGAGCGCACGCCCGTCGTGCCAGCGTCAATGGCGATGACCACGGCCATGGGGATCAGACGTTATCCCTCACCCACGTCGCCCACGCCCAGCCAGCCCGCTTACCGGTGTATCCCCGGCGCGGCCCCCTGTCGAAGGGGCGGGGACAAGGGGGCCGGCGCCAGGGTTATGACCGCCGAGGGGGCAGCTTCGGCGGCTCTATCTGACTTTACCCCTGGGACGGCAGTTCATCACGCCGAAAGTTGAACTTTTTTTCTCCCCGAACCGACGCCGGGCCTACCTGTGGAAAACTAGCCGAATTTCCGCAGGAAATACACAGGTGTCGGCCCTGTTGATCCCCCGGAGCTCGGTCCTAGCCTGGCCCCAGCCCCAGCCGGGCCAGGATGGGACCTACCGCTAGCAGAGTGCAAACCTTCGCGAGCACCGGCTGACCAGCACTTTTCCCCCCCACCGACAATTGACACCGATGGAACTACGGTGATGTAATTTGGTCCTCATCTTGTGGTTCTGAACGGTCGAGCCGGTCGGGGACCACAACCGGTAGTGGTACGAGACCCTCAGGAGGTACATGGGATGGCTATCGCCCCCGAGCGGACGGGCATCGGCATCCAGCGGCACTTCACGGCGCCGGGGCAGGATCCGTACCTCACGGTGGACTGGGAACGCCGCGACGCCCGCATCGCCAACTACGCCACCGGGGCGGTGGCTTTTGAGCAGGCCGGCGTGGAGGTGCCGGCCGGTTGGAGCGTCAACGCCACCAACATCCTGGCGCAGAAGTACTTTCGGGGCACCCTCGGGACCCCGGAGCGCGAGTGGTCCCTGAAGCAGGTGGCCGATCGGGTCGTGGACACCCTCACCCGCTGGGGCGTGAAGGACGGTTACTTCGTCGACCACGAAGAAGCGGAGACCTTTCGGGCCGAGCTCAAGTACCTCATCATCCACCAGCAGGCAGCCTTCAACTCGCCGGTGTGGTTCAACATCGGCGTCGACGGGGTTCCCCAGCAGGCTTCCGCCTGCTTCATCCTGTCCGTGGCCGACTCGATGGATTCCATCCTCAACTGGTATACGGAGGAGGGAACCATCTTCAAGGGTGGGTCGGGCGCGGGAGTCAACCTGTCCAGGATCCGGTCCTCACGCGAGGGCCTGCGCGGCGGGGGCACCGCCTCCGGCCCGGTGAGCTTCATGCGCGGCGCTGACGCGTCGGCCGGCACCATCAAATCCGGCGGCAAGACCAGGCGGGCGGCCAAGATGGTCATCCTCGACGCCGACCACCCCGACGTCGAGGATTTCATCTGGTGCAAGGCCATCGAAGAACGCAAGGCCCGCGCCCTTCGTGACGCCGGCTTCGACATGGATCTCGACGGCAAGGACAGCCACTCGATCCAGTACCAGAACGCCAACAACTCGGTCCGGGTCACCGACGACTTCATGCAGGCCGTGCTCGACGACGCCGGGTGGGAGCTGCGCGCCATCACCACCGGAGAGGTGGTGCAGACCCTGCCGGCCCGGGACCTGTTTCGTCAGATATCCAAAGCGGCCTGGGAGTGCGCCGACCCGGGGATGCAGTTCGACACCACCATCAACAAGTGGCACACCTCTCCCAACACCGGTCGCATCAACGCCAGCAACCCGTGTTCGGAGTACATGCACATCGATAACTCAGCCTGCAACCTCGCCAGCCTCAACCTGTTGACCTACGTCGACGGCAGCGGGCGGTTCGATGTCGACGGCTTCCGGGCGGCTACCGAGGTGGTGTTCACGGCCCAGGAGATCCTGGTAGGCAACGCCGACTATCCCACCGAGAAGATCGCCGACAACTCGCGCCGGTTCCGCCAGCTCGGTATTGGCTATGCCAATCTCGGGGCCTTGCTGATGGCCCAAGGGCTGCCCTACGACTCGGATGGCGGCCGGGCCTGGGCGGGGGCGATCACCGCTTTGCTGACCGGGCACTCTTACGCCACGTCGGCCCGAACGGCCGCTCGCATGGGCCCCTTCGCCGGCTATCAGGAAAACCGCCAGCCGATGCTCAAGGTCTTGCGCATGCACCGCGACGCCGTCGCCCGCATCGACGAGGAGCTGGTGCCGCCCGAGCTGCTTTCCGCGGCCCAGGAGGCTTGGGACGACGCGGTTGAGTCCGGTGAGCAGTACGGCGTGCGCAACGCCCAGGCGAGCGTGCTGGCTCCGACAGGGACGATCGGCCTCCTGATGGACTGCGACACCACCGGAATCGAGCCCGACCTGGGCCTGGTAAAGATGAAAAAGCTGGTCGGCGGCGGCACCATGTCCATCGTCAACCGGACGGTGCCCCGGGCCCTGGAGCAGCTGGGCTACCGGCCCGATCAGATCGCCGACATCGTCGCCTACATCGACGAGCACCACACGATTGTGGGTGCGCCCGGCCTGACCGACGACCACCTGGCCGTGTTTGCGTGCTCGATGGGCGAAAACTCCATTCACTACCAGGGCCACGTGCGCATGGTCGCCGCCGTACAGCCGTTCATCTCCGGCGCCATTTCCAAGACGGTCAACATGCCTGAAGACGTGACGGTTGAAGACGTCGAGCAGCTCCACATCGACGCCTGGCAGCTGGGCCTCAAGGCCGTTGCCATCTACCGGGACAACTGCAAGGTGGCCCAACCCCTGGCCACCGCCAGGAAGACAGCCGCCGATCCCGGCACGCCTGCCGCTGAGGCCCATGACGCCCAGCTGGCCGTGAAGGTGGCCGAGCTGGAGCGCGCCCTCCAGCGCCAGACGGTGGTGGTCAAGCAGCCGATCCGGGAGCGCCTGCCTCGCCGGCGAACATCGATGACGTTCGCATTCCGGGTGGCGGATTGCGAAGGATACGTGACCGTCGGCGAGTACGAGGATGGACGGCCCGGCGAGGTCTTCATGAAAGTGTCGAAGCAGGGATCGACCCTGGCCGGCATAATGGATGCCTTCGCCATCGCCGTGAGCCTCGGCCTGCAGCACGGGGTGCCGCTGGCGACCTACGTCAAGAAGTACACCAACATGCGGTTCGAGCCAGCCGGCATGACCGATGACCCCGAGCTGCGGATCGCCCAATCCCTGGTTGACTACATCTTCCGCCGGCTGGCAGTCGACTACCTCACCTTCGAGGAGCGGGCCGAACTGGGCGTGCTCACTTCGGCCGAGCGGACCCAGCCGACCCTGCCCGGAGTGGACGAGGCGGTGACGCCGAGTTGGCCTGTCGTCGACGTCGATCCCCTGCGCGACGAGCGGGCGCCGGCGGGCCTGGCCGCCACGGCAACCGCCCGTGAGCCCGCCACCACCAGCCAGGTGGTGCCCATGACCGCCGAGTCAGACGCCCCGTATTGCTTCCAGTGCGGCGTCCAGATGATCCGTTCGGGCACCTGTCACGCCTGCCCCACGTGCGGGACGACCAGCGGCTGCTCGTGACGGCCCGTCGGCCACGGCGTGGACCCGCCCGGCCCGCTCGGCCCCGCCCGTCCGGGCCGTTCATCCCGATCGCAGGCTGAAGAGGCCCGCACCGGCGTTCCCGGCCGCCCGGGTCACCGCGGCCGGATAGGCGTCGCCGGCCACATAGGCGTCCAGAAAGGCCTCGGTGACCGCTTCGACGCCGGGCAGCCAGGCGCTGCCTGCTTCCAGGGGCGGCAGATGGCCGCCGCCCCGCAGGGTCAAGAGGTACTTCGGTGGCTCGGCCAGGGCCCAGGTTTGCTCGCCCAGGGCCGGGGGGTTGATGGTGTCAGCGTCGCCCTGCGTAACCAGGATCGGCGGGTTGGCGGTCGGCCCCAATCCGGGGAGGGGCTGCACGGACATGGCGATCACCGCCCGGTAGCGCGGCTCCGTCGGTGGGGGAGCGACCACGCCGGCTGCCAGGGCGGTCTCGCCTCCGTCGCTATGGCCGGCCACGGCCACCCGGTCCGGGTCGATACGGGCCGCGATCGGACTTCCGGGCCCGACCAGGGCGTCCGTCACAAAGCGAACGTCGGCCGGCTGGTTGACGATGTCCGCCTCGTCCAGGTTGGCCCCGGCCAGGGCCTCGTCGGTGAGAGGGAACTCCGGGGCCGCGACCACGTAACCGTGGGCGGCCCATGTGCCCAGCAGGGCGTAATACGGCCCCGGACCGACCTGAAAGCCGTGGGCAAACACGATCAGCGGCCAGCGCCCGGGCGCCCGTGGTAGCCAGACCAGGGTGGTCAAGGCCCGGACCGGACTGAGCTGGCGCCCCATGTCGACCGTCGGCCGGGTGCGGTCGACCAGCGGCACGGTGACGAAGCTGACCGGATACGGGGGTTCGGTCGGCAGGGCTGACGACGGCGAGCTGGGCGAGGTCGTCGCCGCCGGAGCCAGGCTGGTGGTGGTCGTGCCGGGGGCGACCTCCGGCAGGGTCGTCGGGACGGATGGCGCCGCCACCGGCCCGGACGGCCCCGCTACCGGCCCGGACGGCCCCGCCGCCGGCACGGTCGGCACCGCGAGGCGATCGGCCCGGGCGGGGCCGCCACCGGCTCCGCAGGCCACCGTCAGCCAGCCCACTCCCGCGGCGAGCGCCCCCCGTGCCGCCCGGCGCCCGCGTCCAGCCACGATGCCGCAACCGTAGCGTCCCGGCCGTCGTACCCTTCTTTCATGCCCATCACCCGGATGAATCACGCCGTGCTGTATGTGCGCGACGTGGCGCGGAGCGTCGACTTCTACCGCCGCGTCCTCGACTTCAGGGTCAAGGCCGAGATCCCCGGCCGGGCCGCCTTTCTGCAGGCTCCGGCCAGCCAGAACGATCATGATCTCGGCCTCTTTCAGATCGGCGCCGACGCTGGCCCGTCCGAGGCGGGCCGCGCCACCGTGGGCCTGTACCACCTGGCCTGGGAGGTCGACACCCTTGACGAGCTCGAGCGGATCGCCGGAAGGCTGCGCGAAGCCGGCGCCCTGGTGGGCGTGTCCGACCATGGCACCACCAAAGCCCTGTACGCCCACGATCCCGACGGGCTCGAGTTCGAGGTGTCCTGGCTGGTTCCCGCCGACCGGCTGCCGGCCGACATCAAGATGATGACCGCCCCGTTGGATCTGGCCGCCGAGAAAGCTCGCTACGGAGGATCGACGCGAGGCGGTGTGGGGGTGTCCTTCCCCGCCCTGGTCTGAGCCAGACTGGCGCCCATGACGCCGACCGTTTCGCCGCTGGCCGGCACGGTGGTCGAGGTGTTGGTGGAGCCAGGGGCGACGGTCCGGGCCGGGCATCCTCTGGTCATTCTGGAATCGATGAAAATGGAACACGAGGTGCCGGCCGCCGCCACCGGTACGGTGCGCCAGGTGGCGGTCAAGCCCGGGGACACGGTGGCTCCGGGCGATCAACTGGTCGTCATCGAGGATGGGGTGCTGGAGGAAGCGGCCGAGGCCCGGGTGGAGACCCCGGACGAGCCCCAGGTTCGAGCGGACCTGGCCGAGGTTCTCGACCGCCAGGCGCTGGTACTGGACGGGGCCCGGCCCGAGGTCGTGTCCCGCCGGCACGACCGTGGGCATCGCACCGCCCGGGAAAACCTGGCCGACCTGTGCGATCCCGGCTCCCTCGTCGAGTACGGCTCCCTTGCCATCGCCGCCCAGCAGGACCGCCGCGAGTTCGACGATCTCGTGCGCAACACCCCGGCCGACGGTCTCATCGGCGGCACGGCCCACGTCAACGGCGATCTCTTTGGCGAAACCTCGTCGCGTTGTGTGGTGATGTCCTACGACTACACCGTCCTGGCTGGCACCCAGGGCTATCAGGGTCACCGAAAGAAGGATCGCCTCTTCGAGCTGGCCGAGCGGTTCCGCTTGCCTGTGGTTCTGTTCGCCGAGGGCGGCGGTGGGCGTCCCGGCGATACGGCCGCGCCCCCGGTGTCTGGCCTCGAGGTCATGGCCTTTGCCCTCTTCGGCCGGCTGAGCGGGCTGGTGCCGCTGGTGGGGGTGGTGTCGGGGCGCTGTTTCGCCGGGAACGCCGCCCTGCTGGGCTGCTGTGACGTGATCATTGCCACCGAGGACTCGAGCATCGGGATGGCCGGGCCGGCCATGATCGAAGGCGGCGGTCTCGGCCGCTACCACCCCGACGAAGTGGGGCCCGCGGCCGTGCAATTCGCCAATGGGGTGATCGACGTGCTGGTGCCCGACGAGGCGGCCGCGGTGCTGGCGGCCAAGCAGTACCTGGGGTATTTCCAGGGCGTCCGGACCGATTGGGAATGTCCTGACCAGCTCCGGCTGCGCAGCGTGGTGCCCGAGGACCGTCTCCGGGTCTACGACGTGCGGGGCGTGGTGCACGGCCTCGCCGACGCCGGGTCGGTACTGGAGCTACGGGCGGGGTGGGCGCCCGGGATCGTCACCGCTCTGGCCCGGCTGGAGGGTCGCCCGATCGGCCTGATCGCCAACAACCCGGGCCACCTCGGGGGCGCCATCGACGCCGACGGGGCCGACAAGGCAGCCCGTTTCCTGCAGCTATGCGACGCTCACGATCTGCCCGTCGTCGCCCTGTGTGACACCCCGGGGTTCATGGTCGGCCCCGAGGCTGAGCGCTCCGCCCAGGTTCGCCATTTCGCCCGCATGTTCGTGGTGGGTGGCAGCCTGGATGTGCCGTATGTGACGGTTGTGCTGCGGAAGGCGTACGGATTGGGAGCCCAGGCCATGGCTGCGGGCAGCTTTCGCTCGCCGGCCCTGATCGTGGCCTGGCCAACCGGTGAGATCGGCGGGATGGGTCTCGAAGGTGCGGTGCAGCTCGGCTTCCGCCGCGAGCTGGATGCTGAGCCGGACCCCGAGGCCCGGCGGGCCCTTTACGACCGCCTGGTGGCGGCTGCCTATCGCAACGGCAAGGCGCTCAAAGCGGCCACCCAGTTCGAGATTGACGACGTCGTCGACCCGGCCGAGACCCGGGCCCGCATCGTGGCCACGCTCGGCCTGGCGCCCTCGCCGCCCGCCCGGGAGGGCAAGAAGCGGCCGTGCGTGGACACGTGGTAGGCGGGGAGCGCGCCGTAGTCTGGTCGCATGGCATCTGACGACACCAAATCCGATGAGGAGTGGCGGGCTCAGTTGAGCCCCGAGCAGTTCGAGGTGCTGCGCCGGGCCGGAACGGAACGGCCCTGGTCAGGCAAGTACGTCCACAACCACGACGACGGCACCTACCGGTGCGCCGGCTGTGGTGCCGTCCTCTTTGACTCGGCAACGAAGTTCGAGTCGGGGAGCGGCTGGCCGAGCTTCTACCAGCCGGCCGTCGCCGAAGCGGTCGAACTCATCAGGGACCGGAGCCACGGGATGGTCCGGACCGAAGTCCGCTGCCGGGCCTGCGGGGGCCATCTCGGCCATGTCTTCGATGACGGGCCGCAGCCGACCGGACAGCGCTATTGCATGAACTCGTTGTCCCTGGAGTTCGAGCCCCGGACCTGAGGGCGCGCTACCGGCCCGCCCGGGTCAGTCCTCCTCGGACAGCCGCCGGGCGGCGGCGTTGCGGGACGCCCACAGGGCCCGGCGTCGCTTCCAAAACGGCGTCTTCCAGACTTTGAAGCCCGGCCGTCGTCCCGGTTTGGGGTCGCCCCGGGGTTTGGACGAGGTCTTTCGGCCCAGGTCGCGGGGGACCTGGGGGCAACGCAGATCGGCGTCCTCCAGGGCCTCCTCGTCTCCGGCCAGTACGTGCAATGTTGCCCGGGCGCTGTGACGCACCTGTCGGGTGGTGCGTCGGCGGTGGTCGGGCGCAACTTCGGCGGCGGGATCAGTCGTTTTGGCGGCCGGTCCACTCACCTGCGGTTCGCTCACAGAACCTCCCTGCCAGAGAGCCGGTACTCGGTCGAGCATCGGTTCCTCACGACTCATGGTGCCATGCCCGCCCCGCGGACGCTAGGGCGATTGGGCCACTTTCAGGAGGCCTTCAGGGCCTCTTCAGATACATCACATACTGGACATCAACGGGGCCGGAAGATGGTGTCGCGGTAATAGCGCAGCTCCCGGATGCTCTCCAGGATGTCATCGAGCGCCCGGTGCGTACCGGCCTTCTTCGGTCCGTTGGTGTAGGCGTCTGGGTACCAGCGCCGGGCCAGTTCTTTGATGGTCGACACGTCGATGGAGCGGTAGTGCAGGTAGTCGTTGACCTCCGGCAACCAGGCGGCCAAAAAGCGCCGGTCCGTACCGATCGAGTTCCCGCACAGCGGGACCGTGCCGGGCTCGGGGATGTGCTGGCGCAGAAACGCCAGGGTGGCCTCGCCCGCCTCCTCGAGGGTGACCGTCGACGCCTGAACGGCTTCGATAAGACCACTTCTCGAGTGCATGGCCCGCACCACCTCGTCCATGCCGCCGAGCTCCTCCTCGGAGGCGGAGATCACGATGTCCGGACCTTCGGCGATCAGCTCGAGGTTGTCGTCGGTGATCAGGGTGGCGACCTCGACGATGACATGGCGGCTCGGATCCAGTCCGGTCATCTCCAGGTCCATCCACGCCAGCATCATGGCGAACTTACCCAACCGGTCTCCGCTGATCCCGGTCGGTACCTTGGGAGGGTGCTCGAAATCCCGACGGTGCTCGTCGACGACGACATGGGCGTGCCCCGTTACGCTCGACCCGGCGACGCCGGGGCCGACCTGATGGCCCGGATCGGGACGGTCGTGCCGGCCGGAGGCGGCCGGGCGCTGGTGCCAACCGGCGTGCGTGTCGCCATCCCGGAGGGCTACGCCGGTTTCGTGCAGCCTCGCAGCGGGCTGGCCTGGCGCCATGGGATCACCCTGGTCAACAGTCCGGGTCTCATCGACGCCGGCTTTCGCGACGAGATCGCGGTGATCGTCATCAACACCGACCCGGCGGTCGACTTCGAGATCCACCGTGGCGACCGGATTGCCCAACTGGTGGTGCAGCGGATCGAAGAGGTGTCGTTCCGCCCCGCCGCCGACCTGCCTGCCTCCGCCCGGGGCCTGGGTGGCTTCGGACACAGCGGTCGGTAAGTCCGGTGCCAGAGCTACCCGAAGTCGAGGCCCTGACCCGCTTTCTCGACGAGAAATGTTCCGGACAAACGATCGATCGGGCCGAAGTGGCCGCCCTTTCCGCCCTCAAAACCTACCGACCGCCCGTCGACGTCCTGCGCGGTCAGGTCGTGCAGGGCACCGCTCGCCGGGGAAAGTACCTGGGTTTGCAGGCCGGGAAATACTGGCTGGTCATGCATCTGGCTCGTGGCGGCTGGGTCCAATGGCGAGACGTCACGCCGCCGGCGTGGGCTCGTCCCGGTAAGGGGCCGCTCGCCCTCCGGGTGGGGCTGTCAGACGGGGGTGGGTTCGACGTCACCGAGCAGGGGACCGAGAAGCGCCTGGCCCTCTGGGTCGTCGCTGACATGCTCGACGTGGAGGGGGTGGCCCGACTCGGTCCCGACCCTCTCGACCCCGGCTTCGGGGTGGCCGAACTTCAGGCCCTGCTCGCCGGCCGGCCCGGGAACCTCAAGACCGTGCTCACCGATCAATCGGTCCTCGCCGGGGTCGGAAACGCTTACTCAGACGAGGCGCTGCACCGGGCGAAGCTGTCGCCGTTCAAGCCGGCGGGCAAGCTGGATCCGGACGAGGTCGCCGCGCTGCATGCGGCCCTGGTCGGAGTGCTGGGCGACGCCGTCGAGCGGTCGCTGGGTTTGCCGGCCGGGGGTCTCAAGGCGGAAAAACGTAGCGGCCTGGCGGTGCACGGCCGCACCGGCGAAGCCTGCCCCGTGTGCGGTGACACCATCCGCCAGGTGTCATTTGCCACCAAATCACTGCAGTACTGCCCGACCTGCCAGACCGGGGGCAAACCCCTGGCGGATCGGCGCCTGTCACGCTTGCTCAAATGACGGTGCAGGAGACCACGCACCGCGGGGTCCGGTGGCAGCGGGACGATGGAGGTCGCCTTCGCTTCTACGACGCGGACGGGGCCCGCTGGGTCACCTGGGGACCGAAAGTCGACGCGCCTCCTCTCCCTCCGGACTGGGTGCCGCGGAACGCCCCGCGGGGCCTGGAGCGGCCCCCGTTGCGCAGTCGGTGGCGGCTGATCCCGATCCTTTTCATCGTCGTGGTGGTGGTGATCGCCGTCGTGCAAGCCCTGCGCCCATCCGGCCATCAAGCTCACTCTGAGGCGAAGGCCACCGCCGCCCTGCTCGGTAAGTGCCTGGCCCAGGACGGAACCTCAGGAGGGCACCCGAAGTACCGCGCCACCCCGGTGCCGTGTGACTCGCCAGAGGCCACCGTGCGGGTGGCCCAGGTGATTCCCAGCACACCCGGGAGCCCCTTCTGCCCGGCAGGCACGATCGGGGTGGAGTTGCCCTACCCCGGGGTCCGGTACCTGCACGTGCTCTGCGTCGAGGCGGTCCGGGCCACCGGGTGAGCGCCGGGGTCGGCGAAGCCGATTCTGCTAACGTATTCGGCGCTGCGGACGTGGCTCAGTTGGTAGAGCATCACCTTGCCAAGGTGAGGGTCGCGGGTTCGAATCCCGTCGTCCGCTCCACGAAATAGCTGGTCAGAGGCCCTCTTCGGAGGGCCTCTTCTTATGCCTCGGCTCTTCTGCTACTCCGTTGCTACTCCTTTGCGGTTCCCGGGCCTACAGTCTGGCGTCAACCACACGGAGAGTGAGGGGGTTCTCGATGCCGGGCCACTGGCGCCGCTCCCGCGTAGCTGTGGGTGCCTACCAGGAAGAGTTTGGTTTGGGGGGAGCGTCGAGTCGGTCAGTATCTGACCGCCGTTGTTCGGGATGGCGGCAGGGTTCTTGGCGGCGTCGGTGATCTGGATCGTGGCAACGGTGCGGACGGTACAACTGGTCGAGTTGGCCGCAAGCACTGCAACTTCGAACGCGATTGACTTGCCGGCGACGCCAACTCGCAGAGGAGTGAGGGTGAAGGGGCAGCTGGCTTAGGGCACGGTGGTGACAGAGGTAGGAATCGTCGTCGGGGATCCCGGCGGAGTGCTTGTCGTTGAAACGATCGGAGGCACGGTAGGTTTCGTAACCGGGATTACGACGGTTGTTGTCGGCGTCGCAGCGATGCTGCCAGCGAAGCCGAACGGAGTTTCCAGCAACCCGCAGGCCAGATCCAGCTGCTCCAAGGGAACGTCGAGCGATCCGCCAGCAGGCAACGTCACGGTGACCCGGGAGTACCAGATCGGGTTGCCTCCGCCGGGGAGGGCAGCGCACTCGGCGAAGGTCTCCAACACGACAGTCGCCGCTCGGCGGGGAGCGATGTTCGACGCAGGTCCGAGAAAGAGCAATGGTCCCTCTGACGCGGTGACGGATTGGCGTCCGGGCTCGGTGGCGGTGATGGTCAGGTAACCCTCAAGCAGGCACGGGCTCGACGAAACGTTGGTGAAGTCGACCGGGACGATCGTCGTTCCGCCGGCCCCGTTGCGGACCCCCTCCGCCGCGGGTACGTCGTTCGCAGTGCAAGGCTTCGCCGTGGCCAGGTCAGTACGCAGAGAGGAGGCAGCCCGATCAGTCGACGGCGGAAGCGGCCTTGACACCGGCGTCACGATTCCCGGAGACGTAGCTGTGGGGATCGCTCGCGAGGTATTTCTCGCCCTGCCGCATCCCACGGCCGCCAGGACGACAGCAACGAAAGCAAGGGCGAGAGCTGCCCTCAACACACCCCCCTTGTTGGGTGGCACAGCCATCACTTTGAGTCACCAGGTACTCGTCGAGCCTTGCGGATCATCAGTCTGACGCATTTGAGCGTCAAATGGTTCCATTGAGTTCCGCGGCAGTTTCCTCAGCGTGCTCAACCAGTTACTCACAACCTTGATGGTCTCTCGTGTAAACTAGTGTTCGACGGGGGCGGGAGTCGAGGCTCGACGCTCCGTGGTCGACGACTGTGTCGCGATCGGTCGGGTGTCTCCCAAAAATTCGTCGCACAGCACCCCAGGCAGCTCGCTCTTCCGGCAGTGAGTTGCCTCAACTGCGACGCAGATCCCGGCGAATGTCACCGGCAAGACAGTCCAGTTCGGGGCGGAACCACGCTGGCAACTCGCCGCTGGCCCGAAGCTCAGATGCCTCATCGTGCGTGAGGCGCATCGACAACTCCACACAGGCAAGTTGGTACGGCGCCAACCGACCACTCGTGGCATCCCTGGACAACTCGTGAGCGTCGCGAAGGGCCGATTGTTCTGCCCGGGCGAGCGATTCCATGGCCGGGCTGCCACTAAACATGCTGCCTCCGGATCCAATCCCGAACCGGCCTGTGGCCCCGCCCGCTCCGGTCATACGTCCCAGCACGGCGAGAACGGATCCTCGTTTGCGCAGGCCGGGCTCGATGGCTCGCCAGGCCAGAGCGGATATAGCCAAGTCTGCGTTCGGTACCCATTCCTGGGGGTCAGGGCGACGTCGCTTCACCGCTTCCACCCTAGCCAAGGGCGAATCAACCAGACCTTCGTGTCGGGGTCAGTAGGCGTAGATGCTTTTGTTGGAGTTGACCAGCCATGGGAAGCCGTTGAGATCGACTGCGATCCTGACTGCACCGGCTGCTAGCCCGGCCCACCCGCTGCCGGTCCAGTGCCAGATCCCGAATCCCCCGGCACCGGGTTGGTGCCGACCACCCAGACGGAGCCGTCGGCCCCCACCCCTATGTCGTGCGCCGCCCCAGTCATTCGCAGCCAGCCGGCGCTGGTCCACTCGAAGATCTGCTGGCGTGAGTTGACCACCCAGGGGCGGCCCTCGGGATCCACCGAGATCGCGATCGCTCCGCCCGGCGCGGGCGTCCACCCGCTGCCGGTCCAGTGCCAGATCCCGAATCCGCCCGCCACCGGGTTGGTGCCGACCACCCAGACGGAGCCGTCGGCCCCCACCCCTATGTCGTGCGCCGACCCTGTCACACGCAGCCAGCCGGCGCTGGTCCACTCGAAGATCTGCTGGCGCGAGTTGACCACCCAGGGGCGGCCCTCGGGATCCACCGAGATCGCGATCGCTCCCCCCGGCGCGGGCGTCCACCCGCTGCCGGTCCAGTGCCAGATCCCGAAACCGCCCGCCACCGGGTTGGTGCCGACCACCCAGACGGACCCGTTGGCGCCCACTCCGACGTCATTGGCCGAGCCGGGCCGGAGAAGAAAGGGAGGCCCCGGCATGCCGGTGGTGATACGGCCTATCGTGCTTGCGGCGTTGGCGAACCACATGGCGCCATCTGGGCCGGGAGTGATGGCGTATGGATGGTCGATGCCGGTGTCCGTGTAGTCGGTGGCTTGGCCCGTAGTGGTGATCCGTCCAATCGAGTTGTTGCCGGAGTTGGTGAACCACAAGGCCCCGTCCGGTCCGGCCGCGATCCAATCAGGCTGGCTGATACTGGGCCCCGTGTAGTTGGTGACGGATCCGGAGATCGTGATCCGTCCTAGTGAGCCGTTTTGCAGGTTCGTGAACCATAAGGCCGCGTCCGGTCCGGCCGTGATGGAGCTCGGTGATGCGATGCCGTTTCCCGTGTAGTCGGTGACCAGACCAGCGGTGGTGATTCGGCCGATGGTGTTGTTGGCTTCGTTGGTGAACCACAAAGCCCCGTCAGCGCCAGTCGTGATTCTCGTTGGAGAATCGATACCCGTTCCGGTGTAGTTGGTGACGACACCAGCAGTGGTGATCCGGCCGATCGAACTGGTTCCGACATCAGGTCCGGTGTCGTTGGTGAACCACAAGGCCCCGTCGGGTCCGGCGGTGATGTCGTAGGGGTCGTTGATGCTCGGGTCGGTGTAGTTCGTGACCATCCCGCTCGTGGTAATCCGCCCGATCGAGTTGCTGTCGCGGTTGGTGAACCACAGCGCCCCGTCGGGACCGGCGACGATCCCGCTCGGGTAGTCGATACCCGGCCCGCTGTATTGCGTGATGATACCTGCGGTCGTGATGCGCCCAATCGAGTCGTTCCCATAGTTGGTGAACCACAGTGCCCCATCGGATCCAACTGCCATTCCGTCCGGGTCGTTGATGCCGGTACCGGTGTACTTGGTGATCGTCCCGGTGGTCGTGATGTTCCCGATTGAGTTGTCGCTACGGTTCGTGACCCACAGCCCCTGAGGCCCAGCTGCGATCGCATCCGGGTCGGCGATCCTGGAGTCCGGGTACAGACTCATCACCCCGGTGGTGGTGATGCGCCAAATCGAGTTGTTCCCAGAGTCAGTGAACCACATAGCCCCATCCGGACCGGCGGCTATGGCCTGCGGCCCCCGAAACAAGGGAGCGCCAACGCTGTAATTGGTGACGGTGCCAGCCGTGGTGATCCGCCCGATGGAGTTGTTGGCCGAGTTGGTGAACCACAGGGCCCCGTCCGGACCAGCCGCGATGGCGTCAGGCTGGTCGATGGTTGTGTCGGTGTAGTTCGTGACGGTGCCAGCCGTGGTGATCCGCCCGATGGAGTTGTTGCCCGAGTTGGTGAACCACACCGCTCCGTCCGGACCAACCACAAGGGCGTCAGGCTGGTCGATGCCGGTATTGCCATACAGGGTCACACTCCCTACCCCTGACGGCGCGGCAGCCGCCGAAGGGACGCCGAGAACCAGGAGCGGCAAGCCAGCCAGTACTGCCGCAGTCGCTCCCAAACGGAGCGTCTGGGGCAGCCTCGGCTTCGAGGCCCTCCTCGCCAAGCCGACCAGCACCCGGCACATAGTCCAATATCCTCCCAACACGCGCCCCTTAGGTCGAAGCCCGGTACGCGGGCTGGCCTCTAACTGATAGCCCGGACAAGGTTAGTCCGGATAACATAGCGGAGGCCAGTCGGACGGCTTCGTCACTACGTGAGGTTGGCGTAGTCAGATCTCAGGCCGCACCGCCGAGCCGGGGGCAGAGACGAGAGCGGTCGGCGCCCGCGCAGCCGGCGCCTTTTGGTGCGTGTACAGAAAAGTTGCACAACCGGTGCCTTGGCGTAGTGTCCCGGCACACAACCGGCACTCGATCTCCTGGATGTCCTGATCTGGGTGTGGAAGGGCCCGTAGCTGATGTCACGCAAAAGCGGCACAGCGCTTCTTCAAGGACGTCGATATGCTCGGCCCGAGTCAGGTTGACCATAGGAGCCGTGCACGCCCAGGCGGGTCGTTGGTATCTTTCCCTTGAGAGATAAACAACGAAGAGGCAGGGGACAGTGATAGTTCATGACCTGGACCCGGAGTCGGTCGCAAGGATGGTGCAGGTCGATCTCGCGACGCTGAATTCTGAGCCAGACAGCGAAATAGGAAACTTCAACTTCCACGGCTGTACTGGAGGAGTTAGCGCATTTCGGGGCCGGCCACCGTGGGAGTTCCACAGTGCCGGCGACGAGCTGCTGTTCATCCTGGCCGGACAGTCTCAACTCACGGTGATCGAAAACGGGAGCTCAACCGTCCGGACCCTTTCAGCCGGCCAGCTCGCCATCGTTCCGCGGGGGCACTGGCATTCCAACGACGCGCCCACGGGAGTGACCATGCTCTGGCTCACTCCCGCCGAGGGGAATGAGCATTCATGGGACGAGCCACAGATCTGACCCGACTTGCCACGGTGGGGCGTCGTGAGCATCCGACGTCGAATGATCGTTCTCGTTGCCCCTGCACAAACTTTCGCGGAGGCACCATAGTCCTACTGGCGCGGCCAGACTGATTGGCGATGAATGGCGAACACTCCGACAAGAGGCCACGCTCTTGGGAGTACTACGACCGTCGTGCGGTCGAGGGGACAAGAACGATCGATCATGCCCTGGCGTATTGGACAGGGCTGGGAGTCGAAGCAACGGCCGCCGACATCGAGGCGGAAGCGGTCCAGGTTCGTCGACTGCTTGGTTCGATGCCGCCCTCTCCGTTTGTGGAGGTCGGCGCCGGACCTGGCACATTCACGGCTTACCTCTCGGGATGTGGAATCGCGCTCGATCAGAGTGAGGCTGCCCTGCGAGTCCTTCGGTCGGGTCCTGCCGACGTCCCTATTGTTCGAGGAGACACTCTTCGACTTCCGGTGAGGGATCGAGCGGTCGTCCGAGTGTTCGCAGCCCACATCTATGGTCTGCTTACCGAAGAACAGCGCAGATCATTCCTGAGCGAGGTCCGCCGGATCGCCGAGGAACTCGTCGTGGTCGACGCAGGCAGACCGCTCGGAGTCCCCACTGAGCACTGGCAACGCCGTACCCTCGGCGGTGAGACCTTTAGGGTGTTCCGACGCCATTTCGAATCTGAAGCGCTCGCAGCCGAGATCGACGGCCGGCCTTTGTTCTCAGGTCGCTTCTACGTGGTCGTAAGCGCGTAACGAATCACCCCGCGCCATCGGCCGCGGATCGCTCCATACTCGGCGATCTGCACCCCAGCGGGCCAACTCCAAGCCCGTCGGGCCTTCCAGTCCGTGATTCTGCGTTTTCGGCAAGGGTCGAGCCGCAGCGACGTTCGGGGCGGCATGTTCTGCTCGACGGTAGTGAGTATGGCTAAGTGATTTAGCCGCGATCGGGGCGCTCGTGGGCCGCCGCAATTGGGTGTTGAAGTCCAGTGGCCATGAGGCAACTGGACTTCTATCGGCGGCAGGTTCTTCCCGGCGGTCCGGGCCACCCAATGCGGCGGCGGTCTCGGTGGCGATGTCTCAGACGGATGCAGCGGCCTTTCCGGACCACCTCGACCACGCATTCGGGCTGAGAGAGCATGGGACAGTCGCGTCAGCGCCTTCCTGCCCCCTCCGGGTGGCTTTAATACGTGTCATTATCGCCAGGGTTCAACACATAGCGCCGTCCAGTCAGTCGAGATCTATCTCGTCTGTTCGGTAGCTCGTGAGAGCCCGTTTAGCATAATATTGGCAAGCTCATTTCCGAGGTGGGCACCCGAGTAGCGAGATTTCTTGGGATCGAACCACTGGTTTGACTGCAGGACCATGCCAATGGCGGCCTCGGCGACGATCCCAGGCGATAGCCCACTCGTAAGGGTGCCATCCCGCAATCCATCTCGAACGACCGCTCGGAACGCCTGAAAGTGCCGCTCAGTCAAACGGAGCATTTCTCTCACCTGTGCGTTGTCTGCGTAACGTTCGGCGAACGATTGAATGACCTGCCCGTAGCGAAGGTACAGATAGGGGTACTGTCGATCGAGTTCAGACATCAAGTCTACCATAAGCACACGGAGCCGCTCCGAAGCCGGGGCACCCGATTTTGCCACACGCTCAGCGGCATGAACAACGTCAGCCTTCACGGCGAGAAGCACCTGAAGGTACAGATCCTCCTTGTCCTCTGCGTAATAGTATAGATTTGAGCGATCGATCCCAGCGTCGGCGGCGATATCGGCGAGGTCTGCACTGTCAAAGCCTTCCTTCTGGAACCTTGCCGCGGCAGCCCCGAGAACCCGTTGTTGCCGGGCTATGTACTCGAGACTGGCACTATTTTTAGCTGCCTCTCTGCGGCGCGCTATCCTGCTCCCTTTTTGGGGTTGTTCCGGCGAAGCCAAAGCCATCTACCTATCTCTATTCGACACGGACCGGGCCGTGGGACTCTCGCTGAGGGTATTCGCAATTGTCGACATGCGAACTCGGTCGGCGCAGCGGGTCGTCCAGACCTTCACTGGCAACAAGATCGGGTCGGGCTGGACCGCACCACCACGCACGTAACCGCCCCTACATATTGACACGCGGACCGAACGGGAGGAAGAAGTCGACGAGTCCGTCGTCGATCTCCCCATTCGCATCGGTCAAGACCCTCCTTCGTCAAGCTCGTAACTCCGGCAAGTAGTTAGCCGAGGGCTACAACTCTAACACCTGCCGTCATGAGAAGGCCGCTCCCCTCGTGGGTGACAGGCCCAGCGGTGAGGGGACGGCCAATGTGAAGCAAAGATGCCGTTCTGGACAGAGGTGTGGTTAACCGGAAGGGGCTCTGCCCCGTGGACGAATACCGAGGGTGCCGGTCCCGGGTGGCCAAAGTAACCGAGATCAACGTACACGTTGACATTCCGACCCCGGCTGTCGTAATCTGACGCTGTCATCCGAGACCATTGAGGCTGGGCAAAGGGGGACTGCTGTGCCTGTGCACTATGAGGAGAGGGGCCACGTCGCGCTCATCACGATCGATCGGCCCGATCGTAGGGGCGCTATGGACTTCCCGCACTACGACATGCTGGCTGATTGCTGGAGACGGGCGTTCGATACGCCAACGGTCCGCGTGGCTGTTCTCACTGGGGTAGGGACAAGTTACTGCGCTGGGGCCGACCTCAAGTCGTTGATTCCACAGGTGGCGAACCGAGCCCGGGACGCACAATCGGGGACGACGGAGCCCGAGCCAGAGCCGCTGTCCGAGGACGGCGAGCGCCCGATCCCCGGAGGCACGATTGCCGTGCTGCGAAACATCGAGTTCATGAACACCAAGCCGATTATTGCTGCGGTGAATGGACCATGCGTGGCGAGCGGAATGGAGATGCTGCTCGGGACCGATATCCGCTACGCCTCACCCAACGCCGTGTTCGGTCTTCCCGAGGTTTGCCGAGGCCTCTTCGCGTCCGGTGGCAGCACCGTGCGGCTGCCACGGCAAATTCCATTTGTACACGCCATGGACATTTTGCTGACCGGGCGATATCTCACCGCTGATGAAGCGGTGCAGGTCGGGCTCATCAACCGAGTTGTGCCAAAGGAGGAGCTTGTCGATACTGCCTTCGCCACGGCCGAGCTCATCGCGGCCAACTCGCCGGGTGCCGTGCAAGCGACGAAGCGGAGCGTGCTCATGGGGCTCGGCATGGATCGGTCCGACGCCTACCAGTTCGAGCAAGAGACCGGCCAGAAGGTATTCGCAGGCGTAGATGCGGTCGAGGGTCCGAAGGCCTTCCTCGAAAAACGGGCCCCGGTCTGGCAGGACGTCTAGCTGCCATCAGCTCCGAAGTGGAGACGGCGCGAAAGCGGCCGACATGGGGTGGAGCGAACGGAGGCCCAGACACGGAGCATCGGAGATCTCAGCACGATCAACGGGCGACGTTTGATCCGGCGCAGCTCTCCGCGACGGGGATTCTTGTGACCATTTCTTCACGAATTCGTCTTCCTATTTTCACGGACGGTATCAGCAATGACCAAAGTCGACTTCCACTTTGACGTGCTCTGTCCCTGGGCTTACCAGACGAGCAAGTGGATCCGTGAGGTTCGATTACATCGCGATATCGCAGTCACGTGGCGCTTCTTCTCCTTAGAGGAGGTCAATCGTCCCGAAGGGAAAAAGCATCCTTGGGAGCGGCCATGGTCCTATGGCTGGTCGATGATGCGGGTTGCCGCTCGACTCCGGCGCGAGCCCGACGGCAACGCAGAGGTCGACCGCTTTTATCAGCTTGCAGGACGGATGCTGCACGAGGACGGTGTGAAGGTCCACACCCCTGACGGGATGGAGTCGGTGTTGACCCTGCTTGGGAGGGATCCCGGTCTGGTCGAGCAAGCCGTGCATGACGAGAGGACGAACGAGGACGTGCGGGCCGACCACCAGCGGGCGTTAAACAGAGGGGGCTACGGCGTGCCGACACTCGTCATCGATGGCCAGCACATCCTGTTCGGTCCGGTCATCGTCCCCGCCCCCCAGGGAGAGGAGGCGGCAAGGCTGTGGGACGCTGTCATCGCCTGGTCGGAGTTCCCGCACCTCTACGAGTTGCGGCGGCCCAAGGTGCAGAGGGACTGGGACCACATTGGTGCCCACTTCGAGCCGTACCGCAGGGCCCGCGACTGGCAGACAATCGAGACGCCAGTTGTGTAAATCGCGCCGGGCCCGGCCAGTCAGAGACCCGGTGTTCCGCTACGGTTGAGGAACAGCAGCCGAAACAACGAAGTGCTCACGGAGGCACCACCCGACGGGCGCCCTCGGGAGCGGGATATCGCCGGCGAACGCAGGAGGTCGATGATGAGTGGAGCTCTCGACGGTAGGGCCAGGCCGTTTGACGACGTCCGCGTTCTCGACACCACGACGACACCGGCGGGCGCCATAGCCTCGATGTACATCGCCGATTTCGGCGGTGACGTGGTGAGGGTGGACACCACCAGCGAGTATCCAATGACCGGCGACCCCCTACGGCTGTTTGCCGATCGTAACAAGCGGGTGACGTCGCTGCCGCTGACGTCGGCCGGCGGCTTGCGGCAGCTTCGGCGCCTCGTGCACCGGGCAGATGTGATCGTCATCGACAGCCCGGCGTGGCTGCTCGACCGGTACGGGCTCGACGCCACGACGCTGTGCGCTTCCAATTCGCAGCTGGTGCACGTTTGGATGCCGGCGCACGCCGCTCGAGGTCGCGGTAGCTCCTTGCCAGCCGACGACCTCCTCCTCGCGGCCGCTACCGGGGTGGCCGATCAGCAGCCGGCCAGTGTTGACCGCCCCGTCGCGCCCGTGGTACCGCACCTTACCTACGAGCACGGTGCGCTCGGGGCTATCGCCATAGCGGCCGGACTGCTGGGCCGCCAGCGCACGGGTCTGGGGCGCGGCGTCACCGTGTCGGGGCTCCATGCGGCGGGGGCTCTGAACGCCTCATTTTTGGGGTATCTCCCGGGCACGGTTCGTGCCTTTGGCGGCCCGAAGGCCAACGTCGTCGGTGCGCCGAGCAGTAGAATGTACCAGTGCCGAGACGGCAAATGGCTCATGCTGGCCTGCATGACTCGCGCCTTTTTCGACAGAGCACTCGAAGCGATGGGAATGCGGCACGTGATGCAGCTTCCCGGCATCGATGGCGACATGCGCAACCTTCGCGATCCGCGCTGGCAGCCCCTGGTTGCCGAGCCGCTGGAGGCGCGCATCCGCGATATGGACCGCTCCGACTGGCTGACGATCTTCGACCGTGCCGGGGTGCCGAACGCACCCATCGAAGAGCGCGAGGAGTGGTTGCGCAGCGAGACCGTGGTCGCCAACAAAGGCGTCGTTACCGTCGATCACCCGGATCTCGGACCGGTACGTTTGCCAGGGATCCTCGTCGAGCTATCCGCCACTCCCGGCCGCGTCGAGCGCGTCATCGATCGCAAGGCGATGGTAGGCGCCACCGATGTGTGGGCGAATTCGCCTTCGTACCCACGGCGGGCCGCGGGCCAGCTCGACCCGGACGACACACTGCCGCTCGTGGGGTTGAAGGTCCTCGACCTGGGCCAGTTCCTGGCGGGGCCGTTCGTGTCCGACCTGCTCGGCGACTTTGGAGCCAGTGTCATAAAGATCGAGCATCCCGCAGGCGACGGCTATCGAATGAGCCCTGTCTCCTATGCGGCCATGAACAAGGGGAAGCGCAACCTCTCCATCGACCTGAAGGAGAGGGGGGCGGTCGACGTGCTGTTGCGGCTGGCGCGACAGGCGGACGTGCTGGTGGACAATGCACGTGTTGGCGTGCCGGAACGATTAGGCATTGACTATGAGGCCCTGCGAGCGGTGAACCCTGGCCTCGTCCGCTGCACAGTGACGGCGTGGGGGGAAGGACCACTCAAGGAAACACCATGTTTCGACCCTCTGCTGCAGGCGCGCAGCGGATTAATGGCTGCGCAGGGCGGACACGGTGACCCTGTGCTCCTCGCCATGCCACCCCACGACGTCGGTGCCGCGACCCTCGGCGCCTTCGGCACCGTCGCCGCGCTGACCGCCCGGCGAGCGGTCGGCGCTGGCCAGGAGGTGAAGACATCATTGACGCAGGCGTCGAATTACTGCAGCAGGCCGGCGAGTTGACAACGTTTGCTGGATCGCCGACACCACTCCGGGGTAGCCAAGACTACTTGGGCCCATCACCGAGGCGTCGCCTGTACAGGTGTCTGGACGGGTGGATCGCGGTCAGCGCTGAAGCCCAGCCCGAGAAGACCTGGCGTCGCGCCGTGGCGTTGTCACCGGGACCAAAGCACGACGTCGAGCAGTGGTTCGCCAATGCCTCGGTCGAGGAGGCGCTTGACGACCTCGCAGCCGCCTCGATCCCAGCCGCGAAGGTCGTCGGTCGCGACGACGTATTCGATGATCCATGGCTGGCCGAGAATGATTTCTTTGCTTCGGTCCGTGACACTGAACACGGCCAAATCACGGTTGTCCGCGGCTACGCGGATTGGGGACGGGCGGCAACTGCGGACCGGGCGTGGTCGCACTCTCGCGGGGAGGATACGGCGGAGATCTTGCGGGAGGCAGGTTTCACAAAGGATTCACTATCCCATTCGGCGTGAGCCCAACTGGCTCCAACATCGACCGGCAATAACGGCCGGGAAGGTGACTGACCCATATATTGAGGCGACGTGCGATCAAACTGATCTGCTCGTTCGTTTCCGCCGTTCGTCAACGATTGTGTTTGGCTCGGGGGGATGAAAGGTGCGATAATGAAAGCTGAGCTCGGGATTGTCGATTCTTGGGCCGCCCTCAAGAAGATCAGCGTGCCAAAAGCGAGTCACACTTGACAGCAGCCGGCTTGCCATGGGAGCGCTTGTCTCGGGTGCAAGAGCGCCGGCGCGTCAACGCCTTGGAGGCGTATCGAATAATTGTCCCGTGGGTGGTCGAGCGCGTGGCCGGCACCACCGTCGAGCAGCTTCGCGCACCAACGCCCTGCACCGAATGGGACGTCGCGGGCCTGTTACACCACCTGCTAACCACTTCCGTCTACTACGCGCTCCTGGCGGAGGAACGCCAAGTCGACACCGCATTTGTCACATGGCCCAATGTGAATGGGCCCTTTGCGCCCCTCTATCGTGAGGCCACGGCCCGCGGCCTCCGCGCCTGGGCGGCCCCCGGAGCGCTCGATCAGCCGTGCTCGCACTCCATCGCTGGCAGTGTTCCTGGCTTCTACGCCTTGAGCATCCATGCGTCCGACGCCCTTGTCCACGGATGGGATCTGGCGACAGCGACTGGCCAGAATTCGACAATGGATCCTGTTGCCGCTCAGTTCGGGCTCGACACTTTCGAGGTGGTACTGGCGCGTGATAAGGCCCGACGTCGGCTATTCGAGGCGGCGGTGCCCGCCGCCTCCGACGACGCCCAGAGCAGGCTCGTCGCCTTCACCGGGCGGGCAGTCGGGGACACGGACTTGTGGAACGGCGGGGCGGATCGGTCTCCGATCGAATGAATTAGCCTGCAATGCTATCCGCTTGCACCATGGAGGGAGAGTTCACCCAGGATCGAGCAAACGGCGGACAAGAGACGGATTCCGCCGCGGTGGATGTGTTGGGGGACACCTCGCCAGTGATCTCATCCGACTGACGGCGGAACGGGCAAATCCGACGGCCATCGTTCCGGGCGCGGCGCGCCCTTTTAGATCAAGCCTCTGCGCCGATCGACCTCGGCCCGTAAATTCTCACTCTCAGCACAATGTGCCCGCCCCGATTTGGCTCCTTCTCGACTCCCGAGCGGCTCGAATCCGGGACGCTCCACGCCTTGCGGGCAACAGTCCCGTTGACCGCTAGCAGACACCGTGCTAATTTGTGCGGCGCTGGCCAGGGAGGGTCGGCGTCGGCCGGTTCCGGTCATACGTGAACTCCGGTAAGTATGCGTAGCGCCAAAAAGGGGGGTTCTCATGCAAAGCGGGACGACGCAGGTGGCGTCGAATAGTGGCAGCCCATTCGCGCGCCGATGGCGCTTGGTGGTTTCCACGGCTGTCCTGGCGGCGCTTGTCGCCGCGTGCGGAAGCTCGAACCACTCGGCCTCCGGCACCAGCACCTCCACGCCCAGCGCGGGTAGTACCGGTAGTAGTAGTGCCACCTCGACTCCGGCTGGTAACGCCCAGCCCACGTCAGGCGAGAAGACCGTGACGATCGGGTACCTCGGGGCTCTCACCGGCCAGCTAGCGCCCTCTCAGGTCCTGTTCCTCAAGGGCTTGGACGCGGCGGTCGACTATTTGAACGCCGGCAACGCCAAGGCGAAGAACGTCCACTACGCCGTTGTCTCACGTGACACGAGCGCCAATCCTGTCACCGACGAAGCCGACGCCCGCCAGTTGACGCAGAGCGGCGTGCGCTACTTCCTCGGGGATAACATCACGAGTACCGGGTTCGCGGCCGAGCAGATCGCGTTCGACCAGGTCCACGCCATCTCGTTCAGTTCCGTCCCGGGTGTGTTCGACCATGCCGGGATCGGCAAACTGTACCCCTGGGCCTACGGCATCGGGCCCACCGACAGCACCTATGAGGACCCGCCGGTCAACACCTTCGGCCCCAAATCCAATGGCAAGATCGCTGTCATTTACGAGGACTACCAGGACATCATCCTCTGGGGTCAGGGTGCTACTGCCCTGGCCAAGAAAGACGGTTACAAGGTCGCGACGCAGAGCGTCTCCATCACCTCGACCGACGACACTGCCGAACTGAGGACGCTGGAGTCGTCGGGCGCTGACACGCTAATAATCTATTCCGTGGTCAACCCTTACACCATCTTGCAGGGCCTGGTGCAGATCGGTTGGTACCCAAAATACGTCGTGGGATCCGCCCCGCAAACGGCGGCACAGGCCGCCACCCTGCCAAGCAAGCTCGTCGACAACATAGTCACCCAGGTGGAGCCGCCCACGCTCCTCGCCCCGACGGCCAATCAGATGGCCACAGATCCGAACACCATCGCCTATTTCAAATATTACGCCCCCCTGGCCGGCGAAGTCCCCGGCAAGTTCGACAACCTGGCGACCCTTGGCACTTACTCGTTTGACATGGCGCTGATCCTCGACCAGGCCATCGCGCAGGCGGGATCGACCTCGACTTCGGCAGTTCAGAAGGCCCTCGACTCGGGCACAATCTTCCATGCCTCGCGAGGCGAATACCAGTACGGCGCCGATCAGCGATACGGCCCAGTGTCATCCACGTATAAGCTCCAGAAGTACACGCCCTCGTGTCCTTACGGAATCTGTCTCGAATACAACGGTTCCTGACGCCTGAGAAGTACCGAGCGCGGGCGCGGTTACCTGCGATGCGTCGGTCTGAGACGGGAAGGTTCAAGTGAACACGATCGTCGTCCCGTCCATCGTCACCGGGTGCTCAGTTCGCCCTCGTCGCCCTCGGGATCAACGTGCTCGCCCGGGTCACCGGGATCGTGAACTTCGCTTTCGGCAACCTCCTCGGCTTCGCGCCGCTGGCCGTACTCGTCGGCGATCCAAAAGTTCGACCTTCCACTCGGGGTCTCCCTCTTCCTGCCGCGTCTGTTCGTCGTGGTAGCGCTGGCGCTGATCCAGGAGCGGCATCACGTTGCGTCCTTTCCTGGCTCATGGCACCGCCGCTCCCGTGGATCCTCTCGACGCTGGCCGCCAGCCTCATCTTCACCCAGGTAGCGGAGATCCCGTTCAACGGCCAGACGCTCCCGTTCCCTTATGATTTCGGCGAGAACCCACTTAAGATCGGCACCGATCACCACCACTTGGGCCAACGTCACGGTGGTTCTGTCGCCCTGGTGGTGTACATCGCCGTGTCTTCTCTTCCACTCGAAAACCTCGGTCGGCCGCATGCTGACGGCTGTTTCCGAGGATCCGATGGGTGCCTCGGCGATCGGCATCTCGGTCAGCCGCGCCTCCCAGATCGCGGCCGTCGTTGTCTGCCCTGATCGCCTTCTCCATCGGCATCGTGACGGCGCCCATCACCGAGGTCTCCACGGGCGCATCGGGTCTCACCATTCTCTTCAGCGGCTTTGTGGCGGCGACTATCGGAGGAATCGGGAGTCTCCAGGGCGCACTGCCGGGGGGCTCGTGGCCGGGTTCCTGATCCAGGTCGTTTCCGTGTACCTCGGCCCGGAGTGGATCAATACTTTCCTTTTCATTGGGCTGATCGTGATCCTCGGCTTCCGCCCGCACGGTCTTTTCGGGCCGGGTGACCGTGAGAGCCGTCTGATGGCCCAACGTGTGGTCGCAGGATCGAGGAGTGTCGTCGGATCGTCGCCCGGGAATGCCGAGGAGCCGGGAGCGTCGAGCGAGCGCCGGATGCCGAGGGTACCGCCTGAGATTGCGGCTGCGTTTCAGCGGGCGCCGCTCGTGTGGCTCGGGAACGCCTGGGTCTCCGGCGTTGTCGGCCTGGCTGCTGTGATCCTGGCTTCGGGCCTCTTCGGGTTCGCCAGCTATCACACCTTCGTCATCGAGAGCGTCGCCATCTACGCCATTGCGGCCTATGGGCTCGACATTGCAACCGGCTACGCCGGGGTCTTTTCACTCGGTGCGGGCGCCGCCTTCGCTGTCGGCGGCTACACCGTCGCCATCCTGGGCACAGCACTTTGGCACCGCCGTCGGGTTGAGCGTCCTGCTCGCGGTCGCGTTGAGTGGCGTGCTTGGCCTGTGATGGGCATTCCGGCGAGCCGGCTCGGCGGAATCGGGCTTGCACTCGTCTCGGTCGGATTCCTTCTCGTCATCGGCGATCTCTCGCTGAACTGGAAGTCCCTGACCGGCGGTCAACCAAGGCATCGCCGGAGTGGTCCCGCACGTCGGCTGGGGGTCGAGCTCCAATCCGATGTACGAACACCAACTCGTTCGTGATCATGGTGCTGTCCTCTATTCGTCTCCTACATGGTCCATGCGCTCTATCGGGCCTCCTCACTGGGTCGCAAGTCGCTCGCGGTGCGGGCAGAACCCCTCGGGGCCGGCGCGCTCGGCATCAGCGTGGCCCGGATGCAGGTGCTCGGCGTCGCGTGCGTCCGCCCTGGGGGGCCTCGCTGGAAGCCTCTACACATTCACCGCCCAGTTCGTCTCCCCCGACATCACCAGCCTCAACCTCTCGTTCCTGTTTGTGATCATGATCGTGCTCGGCGGTGTGGGCAACCGCTATGGGCCCGCTCGTCGGCGCAGCGGTCATTGGGGCCGTACCGATCTATCTCTCCGCGTATCCCGGCCTCGACACCTATCTCTATGCCGGTCTGCTGCTGGTAGTGGTGCTGGTTCGGCCACGGGGCCTCCTCGGCCGTACCGGGGTCCGGGTGTCGCTGCCCGACCCGGCGCCCTGTGCCGGTTGGAAGCGCCGACGAGCGAGTCCCGAGATCGGCACGAGGGATCTGTTGGAGTGCGTCGGGGTCTCGGTGTCCTTCGGCTCCTGGCGCTCGACGAGGTGACTATACGAGCGGGCGCGGGGAGGTCGTGGCCATTGTGGGCGCGAACGGATCGGGCAAGACCACGCTGCTCAACGTCGCCTCGGGCTTCTAATCCCCACTGCAGGCACCATTCGGCTGAACGGGAACGGACATCACGGGTCCGGCGAGCCGGGGGTATGGCGCGCGCCGGCATCGGGCGCACATTCCAGACGCCGAAGGTCTTCCCCGACATCTCGGCTGCGAGCACATCGCGCTTGGCATGGCCAGCGGCCTGCCTCGGCGTCGCGACGCTGCCGACGATCGGCTGGTGGAGATCTGATACGAGCTTATGGACGCAGCCCGCATCGACATTCACCACTCGCTCGCCGAAGTCCGCATGCTGTCGCACGGTCAGCGGCGTTTCCTCGAGGTCGCCATGGCCATTGCCCGCCATCCGTCCGTGATTCTGCTCGACGAACCCGCTACTGGTCTCTCCGCCGAGGAGTCGGCGCTCCTGGTGCGGGCGATGGACAAGGTGGCACGTGAAGGCGTAGGCGTGATGTTCGTCGAGCACCAGCTGGACGTGGTAAGGAAGGTCGCTGACATCGTCAATGTGATGCATCTGGGCCAGCTCCTGTGGGTCGGCCCCCCGGACCAGCTGGCCGAGTCCCAGGAGGTTCGCGCCGCCTACCTGGGCCGGCTGGCATGAGAGCGACGTGGGCTCCCGCCAGGAGGCGCATGGGCGGTACGGGGTCGGCGGAGCTGAAGGTGTCAGATTTGTCGGTCAGCTACCGCGGGGTGCGTGCCGTCTCCGGGGTGAGCCTGACCGTCGAGGCGGGAGGCTGCGTTGGCATCGTTGGCGCCAACGGCGCCGGGAAGTCCTCTACCCTCCATGCCATAGGTGGGTTGGCGCGTGCCAGGAGGGGGAGCAAGGTCTATATGGGCGACCTCGACCTGTCCGGAGTGCGTGACCCCGCGGACCGCACCAGGCTTGGATTGGGCCAGGTTCTCGAAAACAGGCACGTGTTTCCGGGCATGACGGTGCGAGAGAACCTGGCCGTGGCCCACCAGCATCGGGCCGGGAAGGACCAGGAAGCCTGGGGGCGTGACCTGGCACTGACACTCTTCCCGGAGCTCCTCAACATGCTCGACCGCAAGGCTGGCGCGCTCAGCGGAGGGCAACAGCAGTTCCTCGCGATCGCCCGAGCGCTCTGCGGGCAGCCCCGCGTCCTCATGCTCGACGAGCCGACCAACGGCTTGGCGCCTCTCCTCATTGAGCGTGTGGTCGATGTCCTCCACGAGCTGCGGCGGCGGGAATTGACAGTGCTGCTCGTCGAGCAGCGGGTGGACGTCGCGGTGGCGGTGGTCGACAGCATCGAGATCATGAGCAAGGGCCGGATCGTCGCCAGCACCCCTCCGGACAACCCCGAGCTCGAGACGCTCGTTCACCAGGCGTATCTCAGTTGAGTACCCTGCCTGCCGGTGGAGGCCAGCAGACGGAGCGGCCCGGTGCTGACCAGGATCCGGACTCGATTCCGCCGCCCCCGTCGGCCGCGCTGCGCCACGTGCGCATTTGCGACCTCAGCGGTCAGTTGGCGGGAGCCGGGGCGACCCGCTTCTTGGCAGCGTTCGGGGCACAGGTCATCCGGGTCGAAGATCCAACCAATCAGGGGAGATGGGACATCATCCGGGGCTCGCCCCCGCTGCTGGAGGGGATGGAGGGCATTAACGCGGGCGGAGCCTTCAACAATCACAATGTCGAGAAGCTCGGGGTCACCATCAATCTCCGCGACGACCGGGGGAAAGAGCTGCTCCGCCGCCTGGTCACAATCTCCGACGCAGTCACCGAGAACTTCTCGTCTGGCGTGATGGAGCGGCTGGGTTTCGGTTACGACGAGCTGCGTCGCCTGAAGCCCGACATCCTCTACGTTTCCAACAGCGGGTTCGGCAACACCGGACCATATTCGGCTTTCAAAACGTTCGGTCCGATCGTCCAGGCCTGCTGCGGTCTCACCTTCTCGTCGGGTCTGCCCGGCCTGCCCCCGGCCGGGTGGGGTTATTCCTACATGGATCACATGGGGGCGAACCTGATGGCCGTCGCAGTGCTCGCGGGTCTGATCCACCGCAACCGGACCGGTGCTGGCCAGTGGATCGACATGTCGTGTACCGAGGCCGGATTGATGCTGGCCGGGCCTGAGCTGCTCGACTTCACAGTCAACGGTCGGCCGCTTCGACGCCCGGGCAGCCCCAACTCCAACCGGACCAACTATCCAGTAATGGTGCCGCATGGCATCTTCCCGGCGGCGGGGGAGGACTCGTGGGTGGCCATCGCCTGCCGGGACGACACCGACTGGGAGCGCCTGGCAGGAGTGATAGGGGAGGAGTGGACCCGCGACGATCGGCTGAAAACTCTCGGCGGTCGGGTGGCCGACCGGGACGAGCTCGAAGCTCGTCTCGCGGGATGGACCTCTCGCCGTAGCCGTCACGACGTGCAGGAGGTTGTGCGCGGGGCCGGCGTGCCGGCCGCGCAGGTCGCGACACCCGAGGACCGCATCGATCACGATCCTGCCACCGCGGCTTGGGGGCTGTGGCCGACCGTGCGCCACGCCGGGGGAGGGAGGGTCCGGGTGGACGGCGTGCCGGTACGTCTTTCCGAGACCGACTGGGTAATAGCTCGCGGCGCACCTGCGCTGGGCCAGCACAATGATTTCGTTTTCGGTGAGATCCTGGGCCTGGACAGCGAGGAGCTGTCCGGCCTGGCGCGCGAGGGGGTGATCTAACGGGTGGGCATTGCTCCGACGTCACAGAGCGAAGGGCGGTCCTGATGCTGCAGGGACTCCGAGTAATCGAGTTAGCAAGCGAGGCGGCCGCGCTGGCGGGCAAGATGCTGGCTGATCTCGGCGCCGACGTGGTGGTGATCGAGCCTCCAGGAGGCCACATCACTCGCACGTACGGACCGTTCGTCGAGGGACACGACGGCGATCCCGATTTTTCGCTTTGGTGGTGGTACTACAACACCTCGAAACGCTCGGCGGTCATCGATCTCGAATCCGAGACCGGCCGGCGGGCGATCTCGCATCTTGCCTCCATCGCCGACATAGTTCTCGAGGCTGAACCGCCCGGGCGGCTGGCAGCGCTCGAGCTCGACCACACCCAGCTGCGAAAGGAGACGCCGAAACTCATATGGGTGTCGATCACCCCGTTCGGGCGGCGTTGCTCCACGCGGGACGATCCGGTGACCGACCTGACGATCCTGGCCGGCGGTGGGCCGGTGTGGAACTGCGGATACGACGACCATTCAGTCCCGCCGGTCCGTGGGGGTGGCAACCAGGGATTCCACATCGCCAGCACATTTGCGGTCCTGGGGACCCTTACCGCGCTGCTCGCGAGGGACCACCTCGGCCACGGCCAGCACGTCGACGTGAGCATGTACGCGGCGGCCAACGTCACCACCGAGAGCGGATCCTTCCAGTGGCTGGTCGCCAGCCAGACGGTCCAGCGCCAGACGGGCCGACACGCCATGACCGTCCAAACCATGGAAACCCAGGTGCGCGCGGCCGACGGGCGGTACGTGACCACTGGATTCCCGCCTCACGACGCCAAGGACTATCAGGCGATGCTCGATTGGCTGGATCAGCTCAAGATCAAGGACGACTTCGAGGATTCGGTCCTGCTCCAACTCGGCGTCGAGCGTGGTGGAGTCGACCCACGGACCTTTGCCACCGACCCGGAAGCCACCGCCATTTTCGGGGCCGGGCGCGAAGCACTCAGCTTCATCGCCTCGCGGCTCAGCGCCTACGACTTCTTCCTCGAAGCACAGCGGCGCGACTTCCAGTGCGGCATCGTCTACGCCCCGGAGGAAGCGTTCACCGATCCGCACTTTGTCGCCCGTGGGTTCCCGACACCCGTGTCGCATCCCGATCTCGGTAGAGAGATCCCTTATCCGGGAGCGCCGTTCAAGTCGAGCACCGACGGATGGAGCCTGCGCCGGCGCCCACCGCTGGTCGGGGAGCATACCGCGGAAATATTGGAGCAGCTTCCCGGGGCATGAACGAAGGCGTTCGCCGCTCTCCGGTTTGCGGTCGGAGGACCTTTCGAGATCTCTAGGCGCGAGGCTCTGGTCGCGCCCGCCCGCTTCGCCGAAAGCGCCGGTTTCGCGGTCGCGACCCTTCCCGATCACTTCTCCCTCCCGCTCGCACCCCGGGTGGCACTCATGACGGTTGTGGAAGTGACCGACATGGTGCGGGTCGGTCACCATCATGCTGACCAACGGGCTGCGTCACCCCGGTCTGCCCGGTGAGCTGCTCAGGTTGAACCTCGGCTCCTACCAGACCGCCCAGGGCGACGCCATGGTGCGGGTGATCGGCAAGGGGGCCAAACCTCGCACGGTGCCCGTTCCCGAACCCCTCCCCGCCCTGGTGGGGGCCTACCTGGCCTCGCGCCGCCAACGGTTGGCCCAGAGAGGGTCGCGTGGGCTAGTGGTCTGTCGCAGAAATGGCTTCCGGGTTGCAGAATTGCCTTTATTGCACTGGACGGTCACCAGGTAGGTCGAAGTCGACCCTGGTCGGCAAGAACGTGGAGGGTCGCAGTCAACTGCCGGAAAGCCGACTCGCTCACTCGGCTCCTCCAACGGTCAACGGTCTCGACAGCCGCGGCCTCTGCGGCCTCTGTGCACGCACGGCCGCGGCCGGTTAGGACCAAGAGCCGGGCCCTTGCGTCGCACGGGTCCGGGTGGCGTTCGACGTAACCATGCTGCACGAGGTACTCCACGAGCTGAGCACCAGCTTGCTTGGTCACTCCAAGGTGCTCTGCGACTTTCGCTGTGGTCGTGTCGCCGTAGCTGATGCGCGTGAACGCAAAGCCGTGAGCTGGCCGCACGTCACCGAACCCGCGCGTGCCACCCCCTCTTGGATCCCCTCGACAAGCTCTGTTGCCAGACCCAGCACTGCGACCGCTGTAGTCCAATCGTCGCTGCTCATCGCACCATCTTGACAGGCGGTAGACAGTCTGCTTGTCTTAGTAGACAAGTAGCCTGTCTAAAGGAGTATGAGTTGACCGTCCTTCACCCTGCCGACGCCACCCCGTTCGAAACCCACGGATCCCGATTCTCCGCCTACGTTGCTCCTTCTCGCGGGAGCCAGCAACTGTGCGCTTGGCGCCTCGAGGTCCCTGCCGGCCTGCAAGGCGTGGCGCATCGGCCGAGCCGCGAGGAGTTCTCTTAATCCTCGACGGTGACCTACGGGTGACCCTCGACCACGCGACGTTCGAAGTTACCGCCGGGGACGTCATCGTGGTGCTCGCCGACAGCGAACTTCTTGTTGACGGCGGCAGCTCTGATGCAAGTGCGTGGGTCACAACAACTCCTGGTCTCGAGGCGGTCACAGCCGACGGCACACGGATCGTCCCACCCTGGGCTCAATGACCTCGATGCACCCAGCCCTCGTAGCGACAAAGTCGTAGCCAGAAGGCAATGTGCCTTTGGCCAAGTCATTTCAGCGACGGACCACTAGCTACGCTACCGAAGCGGGTCGAAGAGCTAA
>CAWHFG010000004.1:0-2289991 GCA_963828435.1 uncultured Acidimicrobiaceae bacterium | reverse complement strand
AACGAGGCCGAGGAGGAGGCCGGGTTGCCGCTGACCCCGGCGCCCAACCCGGGTTCATTGGCCTGGCCCATGGCTGGGCCGCGGGGGAGGATCTGGCCGAGGTCATCGCGGACGAGGAGATCTCGGGTGGGGACTTCGTCCGCAACACCAAACAGCTCATCGACCTGCTCCGGCAGCTGCAGGATCTGGCCAGCCGCCCGGCGACCGGGGCCGCGGCCCGAGAGGCCGCCGAGCGACTGTTCCGGGGGGTCGTGGCCGCGTCGTCGCTGCTCTCCGGTTGACTGCTGGCGGCCTGCTGGCGTCGCCGCGGCCATCCCCACGTGGGGTCCGGCCCCCCCTTAGGCTGGGCCTCCGCCATGGGGTACTGGGAGAGCGGCACCTACGTCGCCGAGGAGTGGACCGCCGAGGAGGCCGAGGTCCTCCGCCGCTACTTCACCAACCTGGACGGCCCCGTCTTCGCCCTGGTCAACCTGCCCGAGGTGGTGAAGGGGGCCCTCTTCGCCCGCTACTCCCGCAGCAGCAAGACCCTCCGGCGCCTCTTTCTCGACGAGTTCGTCGGCGACCTCGATATCAGCGGCGACCACGGGGTGGATGCCACCGTGGGCCTGGCCCGGGCCGAGCAGCTCTATGACCGGGTGTTCTTCGAGTACGGCGACGATTCGGTCGCCCAGCTCGGAGGCGTGCACCTGGCCTGCGAGCAGGCCTCCAACCTTCTCACCAAGGTGCTGGAGCGGGGCCGGCTCATGTCCTACATGGAGAAGTCCACCCGTTACGTCGCCTACGACAGCCGGCTTCCCAACGGCCGGTACCGCTACTACCGGGCCCCGGAGATCCTGGAGTCACCGCTCGGGGCCCGCTATGTCGGCGACATGGATCGGCTCTTCGACGCCTACGCCGAGCTGCTTCCGATCCTGCAAACCTGGTTCGCGGCCCGGCATCCAAAAGCTCCGGAGGATTCCGATTTCGCCTGGCGGCAGTCGGTGCGCGCCAAGGCCTTCGACACCCTGCGCGGTCTGCTGCCCGCCGGAGCCACCTCCAATCTGGGCATCTACGCCAGCGGTCAGGCCTACGAGGCCCTCCTGATCCGCATGCGCGCCCATCCGCTCCCCGAAGCCCGGGCCTACGCCGATCTGATGCTGACGGAGTTGCGCAAGGTCATCCCCTCCTGGGTCAAGCGCGTCGATGTCGACGACCGGGGCCAGGCCCACTCGCAGTACCTGGAGCGCAACGACCAGCGCATGCACGAGCTGGCCGCCACCCTGTTCGGTCCTGACCCCGAGGTTGCCGTCGGGGTGGCCCCGGGCGGCGATCCCCAGGTCACCCTCCTGGACTGGGACCCCGACGCCGAGGTCAAGGTGGTGGCCGCCATGCTGTACCCATACACCCACCTGCCCGAGCATCGCATCCAGGCCCGGGTGGCGACCATGTCCGAGCAGGAGCGCCTGGCCGTGGTGCGCGCCTACGTGGGGGAGCGAGGCAACCGCCGCCACCGCCCCGGCCGGGCCCTGGAGAGGGGTGACTACCGCTTCGACGTCCTCTCCGACTACGGGGCGTTCCGGGATCTGCAGCGCCATCGGCTGCTCACCGTCGAATGGCAAGACCTGACGCCGACCCACGGCTACACCATGCCGCGAGCGGTGGCCGACGCCGGGGGGGCCGGCCCCTACCGGGCCGCCATGGTGCGTTCGGCCGAGCTGCACTGCGCCCTGGAGCGTCGCTTCGGGTCGTCCCAGGCGGCCTATGCGGTGGCGCTGGCCTACCGCATCCGCTACGTCATGCAGTTCAACGCCCGGGAGGCCATGCACGTCATCGAGCTGCGGACCAGCACCCAGGGCCATCCTGAGTACCGCAAGGTCTGCCAGCAGATGCACCGGTTGATCCTCGAGCAGGCCGGCCACGCCGCCATCGCGGCGCTGATGTCCTACATGGACGCCGAAGACTATGAAGAGGCCGGCCTGGAGCGGCTGGTCGGCGAGCGCCGCGCCGACGATCGGCGACAGCAAACCAAACTCTAAACCCTCCATCTGAACCTCAACCTGAGGTTCACTGTAAATCCGTGAATAATGTTGAAAGGGGGGTTGATGAGGCTCCTGTTGATATTGTAGGTTTACGCCCGCGGGCGGAGGGATCGGACCTCCTGGAGTCATGCGCCTTCACCTCCTTTCCTGTTCGCGCCCGTACGCCTGGATCAAGGCCAGGTGCGCGGCCCTGCGTCAGCGGCAAAGCCACCGTCCCTCCGACGCCCCCGATCGGACCCGCCTGTTCCGGTCCGGTTCTATCGCCCTGGCGACGCTGAGCCTGGCCTTGCTCGTCACTGCCGGGGCGGCCGCCTCCGGGAGTGGGGGGTCCGATATCTACGTCGTCCAGCCGGGCGACACCCTGTGGGCGCTCTCCCGGGCGAACGGTCTCACCGTGGCCCAGCTGGCCGCCGCCAACAACATGAACCCCAACGATCTGCTTCTGATCGGTCGCCGGCTGGTCATCCCGACACCTGCTCAGGCGTCCTCCAGCGCATCCTCGTCGGCCTCATCGGGCTCGTCGAGCTCCTCTGGCTCCTCAAACGGTTCGGGCTCGGCTGCCAATCCATTTACGTTCTGCTCCAGCTTCGTCGCCGCGGGCGGGCCGTGGGGCGTCCTCCCGTCTCTCCTCCAGGAGTCGCCGGACCGACTGGCCTTGCAGCCCCTGTTTGAACATTGGGCCAATTACTACGGGCTGTCGTTGCCGCTGCTCGAAGCCGTGGCCTGGCAGGAATCGGGCTGGCAGCAGAACGTGGTTTCCTCGGTTGGCGCCGTCGGGACCGGGCAGATCATGCCGAGTACGGCGCAGTTCATCACCAGCCAGATCGTCGGGATGCCCCTCAATATCAACTCGGTGTCCGACAACATCCGGATGTCCGCGGCGCTGCTGTCGTACCTGGCGGACATCGAGGGCAACAACCAGTGCGACACCATCGCCGCCTACTACGAAGGTGCCGTCAACCTCAGCCAGTACGGCGTGTTCCCTGAAAGCCAGGTCTACGTCGCCAGCGTGGAAGCGCTCATCCCCCGCTTCCAGTGAGGAGTTCCTGGTCGCCGGCGGTTGGGAGCGCCGCCGGGGATACGGCCGTCGGTACCGGACGCCCGCCGGGGGGCGGGGCGGCTGGTATCGACGGCCTGCCGGCTTCGGGGCCGGTTGAGGTGCAGGCAGTTTTTTTTCGGCCGACTGACCTGCAATTACGCGCGAAACGTGCTGGTCAGAGGGGGTGCCCTGCCTCTTGACGGAACCCGTGCGGCTGGGCACCATCGTGGACGTATTACTCGGGTGGCGCTGAGGTTGGTTACCCACCTCGAGGGCAGGGTGGTCAGAGACCAAGTAGACAACGTCGGTCCTTCGCCGGTGGCCCGCAAGCCGGGGGGCGCGGCACCAGACGGCACCAACGGTCCAGGCTGACCACCCTGCCCGGCCTCCCTTTCCGGGATTCCTCCGGGAGGGAAATATCGAGGGCGGGCCCCGCGTTTGAGGGGTGGCTGATCGGCTTGCGGCCGGGTCTAGTATCCGCCGCCGATAAGCCGATTCACCTTCCTAACTTCCAGCGATGCGGGTGAAGGACGCTGCACATGCCTACAGACGATCTCGACGACGACATACTTGACGACCAGGCCGACCTGCCCGACGATCTCGACGAGGAGGACCTCGAGGAGCTCGAGGACGACGAAGAGCCGATCATCGATGACGACGAAAGCATCATCGACGATGACCTCGAGCACGACGATCTCGAGGACGACCACGTTGACGCCGATGGCCTCGATGAGGAGAGTGGCGCCGCGGTCGAGGCCAAAGCGGCACGCGAGGACGAGGAAGAGGAAGACGAGGAGGACGACGAGGACTCCGACGATGTGGAGGCCAGCCTCGACGTCATCCTCAAAGAGCGGCTGGTGGTGGTCGACGACGACGACGAGGAAGATGACGACGAGGAAGTCGGCGATCCCGACGAGCGGGGCGACAGCCCCCTGCGGGTCTTGCCGAAGCAGCCCGGCGAGTTTGTGTGCCAGTCCTGCTTCCTGGTCAAGCATCCCAGCCAGCTGGCCGACGCCGGGCGGATGCTCTGCCGGGACTGCGTGTGACCTGGTGGAACCCCGGCCGTCCGGGGAGGATCGGCGCATGACGGACCGGCGATCCGCGATCGACGCGGTCCTCGACCTGGTGCTCTACGCCCCGGTCGGGCTGGCCCTGGTGGCGTCGGAGGAGATTCCGAAGCTGGCTGCCAAGGGACGCGCCCAGCTCGGAGACCAGCTGTCCATGGCCAAGGTGGTGGGGCAGTTCGCGGTCGCCCAGGGGCGCAGGCAGCTGGCCCCCCGGCCGCCGTTTGGCTCCCGCGCCGGGGACGAACCAGGCCCCGGACGACGTCCTCCGCCCCGAGCTGGGCCAGGCCGAGGCGGCCCCCGGTGGTGGAGCGCCGGTCGGAGGGGCCGGAGGGCATCGACGAGCCTGGCGCGGACCTCGCTCAGGCGGACCTCTCGGAACCGCTGGTAGTGGATGCGGGCACCGCAGCTGGTCCGTCGACGCAGCTGAGGCCGGATTCGGGGCCAGCCGACGGGATGGCGTCTGGAGGCCGGGGCGGCTCCCGGCCCGGAAGCAGGCCGACCCCTCCGGCCTGGCGATCCCGGGCTACGACTCCCTGGCCGCATCTCAGGTGGTAGCCCGCCTGGCCGGCCTATCCGCGGGCGAGCTGGCCGCGGTCGGGGCCTACGAGAGCGCCCACCGGGCCCGACGGACCATCCTCACTCGCATCCGGCAACTGCAGGAGCGCTGACGGTCGGCCCCATGGAGGAGGCTCGGGCCGCGGCGGCCGCCGACCTGCCGGTCCTGACCGCACTGTGGGCGACGGCTCGGGATGAGATCGAACGCCAACGAGGCGGGCCTCTCTGGCCGACAGCGTCATCACCTCCGGGGCGCCGGCAGACGAGGCCCTGCGAGCCGCTCTGGCCGACGCCGACCGGCTGGTGGTGCTGGGCACGGTCGACGGGATCGAGGTCGGATTTGCCCTGGCGAGATGCCAGCTGGTCGGTGGGCAGCCGATGGGCGTCGTCGAGGCCATCTACGTGGAGCCGGCGGCCCGCCAGGTCGGGGTGGGCGAGGCGATGGTCGAGGCGGTGCTCGCCTGGTGCGCCGGGCGGGGATGCCACGGGGTGGACGCCCCGGCCCTGCCTGGCAGCCGACCCGCCAAGGCCTTCTTCGAGGAGCACGGGTTCGTGGCCCGGCTGCTGGTCATGCACCGGCCCCTGCCCGACACGCGCCGGCGATCGGGCGACCGATGCGACTGAGCGCCAGGCCCGAGCTGTGCGTCGGCGCCGTCGCCGTCGAGCAGGACCAGCTCCTGCTGATCCGCCGGGGCCACGGGCCCGCCCAGGGCCGTGGTCGGTGCCAGGTGGCCACGTGGAGGGCGGGGAGACCATGGCGGAGGCCGTGGTCCGGGAACTGCGCGAAGAGACCGGGCTGGAAGGGGTCTGCGAGCGGCTGCTTGGATGGGTCGAGCGGATCGGCGACGGATATCACTTCGTTATCGCCGACTTCGTGGTCACCATCGGTCGCCGGGATCGAACCGCAGGCCGGCAGCGACGCCGCCGAGGCGGCCTGGGTCCCGCTCGACGAGGTGGCCGGGCTATCCCTCGCGGACGGCCTCGCCGAGTTCCTCTACGACCACGGGGTCCTCCGCACCTTCAGCTGACGGTGGACCCGGATCCGGTGCCGGCTGAGCGTCGGTCCGGCTCGGCGCGCGGGCTGGCTCGGCGGTCGGCGTCGGGCTCGGCGGCCGGCGTCGGGCTCGGCGGTGGCATCGGACTCGGCGTCCGGGCCGGCAGGGTGGTCCACGTCGGCTGCGGGCTCGGCCGCGGGCGTCGGCGGCGGGTTCGCGGGGCGGCCTCGGCGGTGGCATCGGGCTCGGCGCCGGCCGCGGGGTCCTCCACGCCGGCGTCGGACTTGCCCGCCGCTTCATGTTCGCCTGAGGCGTCGACCCCAGCAGGCTCGCTGGCAGCCGGCCGGCTGTCTGCCCTGGACCGGCCTGCCGGCCCCGGGCCCCGACCACCCGTCGGGCCCCGGCGAGCCGGCGCAGGCGGCGGAGGCGGAGGGATGGCGATGCCGAGCATGGCTGGCCAGGGCCGGAATGCGCCCCGACTGCTGGTGGGCGACCCGTCGCAACTCGGGCGTCGGATCGGCCGGCAGCCCCGCCGGTTTCACCGACCGCCGGACCGGTGAAGCCGCCACGGCGTCGATGAGCGCCAGCCAGCGATCCGGGGGCGTGTCCGGCCCCATGGCTTCACCGGCCGCGTCGCTGAGCCGCTGGTGAGGTCGGCGTCCATGCGGGCGGCCGGCTCAGGCGGCCGAGCGGCCAGGCGCAGGGCCCGCACCACCCGGCTCTCGTCCAGATGCTTGGCGATCTCTTCGGTCCATTGCTGGCGCAGCCCGTCCACCCGCCGCTCGAGCGCCTCCCGCAAGGTGGCGGCCAGGGCCCGGCTCTCGTCGTCGCGGGCCGCGTCGGCCCCCGCGACCACCGACCGCAGGTCCCGCAGCGAGATCTCGTCGACCTCCTTGGCGGCGGCCTCGGCCCGGTCGCGCCATTCGGCGGCCTTGAGGCGGGGCAGCAACGACTTCGGCCATGGCGATCAACTGATCGGTGTTGGGCGCGGGCCGGCCCTCGGCCACCGCCTTTTCCCGCTCGAGATGGAGGGCGGTGCGAACGGCCGGGATCCCGCCCCGCAGCACCTGCTCGGCGATCGGCTGCTGCTCGGGCGGCAACGAGGCCATCACCGCCTGCCGGTGGGCCCGGCCCGGGTTGAAGCGCCTCGGCCGACGCTCGGCGGACGCCGACCGGTTCGGGCTGCGCCCGCCCCTCCGCCGGCGACCGGCTGGTCGCCCTGCGGTCGCCGGTCGCGGCCCGTCCGCCCGGGGCCGGCCTCGGACCGCTGACGCGGGCCGCGGGCGCCCCGCTCGCTCCGCGCCGGGCGAGCCGTCGGACGGTCCCGACGATCGGACCGTCGGGCCGGTCCGGCGCCGGTCGGGTCGCGGCCCCGGCCGAGGTCGCCCGGCCCGGTCGGGACTCGGGCGCCGCCCTCGCCGCCGGCCCCTTCGTCGACGTGGGCGTCGGCGTCGGCCTGCTTCGGGGCATCCTGGCGAGGGCCCTCCCGGCGGGGTCGCCGGCCATCCCGGCCGCCCTGAGATCGCCCGGCGTCACGGTCCCGGCGAGGACGGCCTTCGTCGCGGTCACGACGCCGGTCGCCCGGATCGCCGGTCGGTCCGGCCGACCAACTGGGTCGTCACCCCGGGGAGGTCGGGACGGCCGGAGCCGATGATCTCGATGCGCTGCGGGTCGGCTCGGCTGCTCTCCTTGGGGGCGAGCACCGACACGATGGTGATCCCCTCGATTTCGAACTCGGCTTCGGCCCGCAGCACGTCGCCGGCTTTGGCGCCGCCCGGCAGGAGACCGCCGTCGAGTACCCCGCGGGGTTCCCGGGCACCGGCGGCGCGCCACGTCCACGAGCCGTCCGGTCGGGCGCTGGTGAGCTCGATCTCGATACGACGGGCCACGTGCTCACGCTACTGGAGTGAGGCGGAGCCCGTGCTGCCATTGGCGCGCGAGGGCTAGCCTGCCCGGATGGCCGATCTCCCCGTGCTGCTGGTCCACGGTTTCGCTTCGTCGTTCGAGCGCAACTGGCGCGAGCCGGGCTGGGTCGACATCCTGACCGAGGAGGGCCACCAGGTCCTGGGCGTCGACCTCCTCGGACACGGCGAGGCCGCCAAACCCCACGATCCCGCGGCCTACGCCCATCTCGAGCAGGACGTCGTCAGGGCCCTCCCGGCGACCGGAACGGTCAACGCCATCGGTTTCTCGCTCGGCGCCCAGCTGCTCCTGCGGGTGGCCGCCGCCGATCCAGGCCGGTTCGGCCGGCTGGTCGTGGGTGGCGTCGGCGCCAGCCTCTTTCGCGGCAGCACGATCCGGAACCGGCCGCCCGGGCCATCGAATTCGGCGAGGCGGCCGAGGGCGATCCCGCCGTGGCCCAGGCCTTCGCCACCTTTGCTCGAGCGCCCGGAAACGACGCCGCCGCCCTGGCCGCCTGCATGCGCCGCCCCACCACGCCCTTGCGCCAGCCGAACTGGCCGGGATCGACCTCCCGGTACTGGTGGTCCTCGGCGACCAGGATTTCGCCGGCCCCGCCGACCCGCTGCTCGAGGCCCTGCCCAACGCCAAGCTCGTTTCTCTCCGCGGCTGTGACCACTTCGGGACGCCGAAGGACTTCCGCTTCATCGACGCCGCCGTGGAGTTTCTCCGCGACTGAGGGCGCGGGCCCGGCGGGCCGACGGGTAACCGGGGTGACGACTTTTGGTAAATCCCACCACCTATGGAGGGAGATGTACACCAGGTGGACATTTCGCTCCATAAGTCGTTCCGGGCCGCCAGAAGTCGCCCGCGACCGCCCGGCCGCGGGCGCCCGGCCGACCGGCCCGGCCGGCCCGCAGCCCGGCCCGACCGGCAGGCCGCCCGGCCCGGTCCGGTTGCAAGGGTGCGCGGCCATGGGCCGCGGCGCACGCTCCACCGTTCGATGGAAGCACGACCGGATTCGGGAAGAGGCGCGCGACACACCGTGCGCAGCCAACGACACCGCGGAAGCCGCCAGCTAGGCCGGCCGGCGCTAGCCCGGCGGCGCCTCGCTGACCCCGGCGACCGCGCGGCTTAGACCGGCCTGGTCGAGCTGCATGCGCTCGTACTCGGCCCCGGTGTCTTCCCACGTTTCGTACTCGAGCACCCCGAGCTCGCCGAACTTCTGCCGGAGCCAGCCGTCGCCGGCGTCGAGCAGGCCCAGCTTCTTCAGGTTGGGCACGATCTTCGAGAACAGCACCTTGCGGAACTCGAGCTGCAACGGGATTGTGCAGCATGATCTGGCAGCACTCCTTGACCGGCATCCCGAGCGCCTCCCATACCTCCTGGCTCAAGAACCGGTCCCGCATCCGCACCGCCGCCTCGTAGCAGAACTCCTGGCGCTCTCGTATCTCCGCCCCACCGAGCTGCTGGTAGGCCTCCTGGAGCGAAAGTACCCCGAAGGCCACGTGGCGGGCTTCGTCGGACATGACGTAGCGGGTGATCTGTTTGAGCAGCGGGTCGGGGCTGAACTGGTATTGAAAGCCGAATGCGGCCAGGGCCAGCCCCTCGACCATGATCTGCATGCCCAGATAGGTGAAGTCCCAGCGAGGATCGGAAGCACGTCGTCGAGCAGCTCGCGCAGATGGACGTTGACGGGGAACTCCCACTCCAGCTTCTCCCGCAGGTACTTGGCGTAGACCTCGACGTGGCGCGCCTCGTCCATCACCTGGGTGGCCGCGTAGTACTTGGCGTCCATCCAGGGCACCGAATCGACGATCTTGGCCGTGCACAGCAAGGCGCCTTGCTCACCGTGCATGAACTGGCTGAGCGTCCACGCCATGCTGGCGTGGCCGAGCCGGGCCCGCTCCTCGGCGTTGAGCCGCCCGAACGGCCCCTCATCGGTAGCGGCCATGGTGTTGAGAGGGTTCGCCGGATCCCGAGCGGCGTCGATCTGACCGGTGACTGACCAGTCGATGTCGGTCTCGGCATTCCACTGCGACGTCTTCGCCTTCTCGTAGAGCTTGTTGAGGGCCTGGCGTTTCCCTTTTTCGTAGTCCCAGCTGAAGATGGAGTCGAAACTGGTCCCCACCGAGCGGATAGTCGCCAGTTGCTCCTCCTGCGAGACCGTCCGGGCCAGTTCCTCGATGGTCCCGCTCTGGACGGACGCCCCGGTCGTGCTCCCCATTGGTCCCCCTCGATGTCGAGTTTGGCTAACACTGCTAAGTCTGGACCCGGGGACGGGCTCGTCAACGGATTGTGACGGACGTTGGGCCCCCCGGCCGAGGGTTAGAACAGGGGCACGATTCCGCCGGCCCGGTACCAGGTGGTGGTAAACGCGTCCAAGGCCGGGCGGGAACGGTCCCACGTTGTCGAGGGAGATGAACCCCTTGCTCAACGGCTGGACCATAAAGATGGCGTAGTTGGTGAAGGCCGAGACGGGTTTGGCCGTCCCGCCCGCGACGCCGGCCACGTCGCCGGTCATGGTGGTGGTCCGAAAGTCGGCCAGGGCGGTGATGTAGCAGAAGGCGCTGTTGCACAGGGCCGGCCGCTCGACAATCCACTCCGCCGACGACCGGGTGCACACGCCGCAGACGGCCACATTGCTGGAGGTCCGCCCCGACGACAGGTCGGACACCGTCAGGGTGAACTTCCCGCCGGCGTAGCTGGCGGTGGTGTCCATGACGTCGCCCGCGTGCACGGGGAACACGAACACCGAGGGATTCGGGTACATCTCGTACCAGGCCTCGTAGATGGGCGTGGCTGCCTTCGGTCCGCCGCAGTGGGCGAAGGTTCCGTCCTGCTCGACGGTGCCGTTGTTGAAGCCGTCAAACCCCACCCAGTTGGCGGTCCAGCGGTTGTGCGCCCCGGTACAGCTCACCGTGGGCTGGACGAACTGACTGTGGACGTAGTTGAACGGCTGGCTGGAGGTGACGGCGTAGCCCGACCAGTTGTAGCTCAGGGTGGGAAGTCCGGGCCCAGCGACGGCGCCCGCGGGCATGGAGCATCGGACCGCCGGCCGTCGGGGCCGAACTGATCGCGGCTGCGCCGGCGGGCCCGCCCCAGGCCCATCCCGCCCCGACCAATGCCAGCGCAGCCACCCACGAGCGTTTCATCAGGATCCTCCTTGTCGCGGCTCCGAATCTGCGGATTTGACCACAATTAGCGTGGTGTGTGTCACGCCGTGTGACAGTAGCACCGGAGCTGCCGGGGAGGCCCGGTTGCGTCCGGATCGGCGGAGGGGATCCGGGCCCGGTCAGCCCGTCGCCGTTTAGAGCTTCTGCACGAAGGTGACCCCGTCGCCGATAGGAATCAGCACCTCGCGAACCCGTGGGTCTGCCGCCACGAAGTCGTTGAAGGAACGGATCGCCGTCACCGATTCGTCGTCGATGCGCGGGTCCAGTACCTGTCCGCCCTGGAGGGTGTTATCGGCGAGCAGCAGGCCGCCAGACCGCAGCCGGGGCACGATCTCCTGGTAGTAGGCCAGGTACCCGGTCTTGTCGGCATCCACAAAGGCCAGGTCGAACTGCTCGCCGGCCGGAAGGGACCGGAGGGTGTCGATCGCCGGACCGATGCGCAACTCGATGCGATCGGCCACTCCGGCTCTCGCCCAGTACTCCCGGGCGATGGATGTCCATTCCTCGCTGACATCGCAACACAGCAGTCGACCCGATGGCCCCATGCCCCGGGCGACGGCAAGGGCGGAGTAGCCGGTGAACGTCCCGACCTCAAGAGCGGCCGTGGCGCCCATGGCCCGGGCCACCAGCTCCATCAGCACGGCCTGGTCGTCGCCGATCTGCATGCCGGCGGCTCGGCCCGTCCGCGGCCCGGGTTACCTCCTGCAGGGCGACCTGCACCTGGTCGGGGCCGCTGGAATGGGCCGAGGCGTACTGCACCACCTCGTCATCGATGAAACGACTCCTGCTGCGAGTTGCCATCTGCCCTCCTCCGTGGACCCGGGTACACGGAGGACGATATCGGGCCGGGGCCTGGAAACCGGGTCTCGAATGAGCCCTTGGGCTCCGGCCGGCGGCGCCGCGGCTTACCTCGGCAGGGTGCCGATCCGGCGGGCCAGGTTGACCGCGTGATCGCCCAGGCGTTCGTAGAAGCGGGAGAGCAGCGTGACCTGAGCGGCCAGCGTGGCCGTCATGCCGCCGCTGGCGACCTCGTCGGTGAGTTGCTCGTGCAGGACGTCGAGTTCCTCATCGGCCTCGTCGAGTTCGACGCCCTGGGAGGCGTGTTCGGCGTAGGCGCGGGCGGCCATGTTCCACATGGCGAGGGCCACTTCGGACATGTGCTGTACCAGCCCCCGGCTGACCGCCGTCATTTCCCCTCCGATTCCGGTGAGCGACCGCTGGGCGATGTGCTCGGCCAGGTCGGCACTGCGTTCCAGCTCGGGGAGGATGAGAAGTATGCCAATGGCATAGGGGAGGCCGATCGGATTGGGGGAGTCGCCGGTGATGCTCTCCCAGATGGTGCGCTCGACCTGGGCGGTCAGCTCGTCGATGGCGTGATCGCCGTCGACCACGGCTTGCCCCCGTTGCTCATCCTGGTCGAGAAGGGCCATGGTGGCCGAGGCCAGCGCTTCACTGACCAGCGTGAACAGCCGTGACACGGCGGCATCGATGCTCGGCCCAGCAGTCACACTGCGACGCTAGCCAGGCTGCGCTCGCCGCTCACTTCAGCGAACTACATCGCACAATTATATAAGCTGACGATATAATTGTGGCCGTGGAGGAACTGGACGCCGCGGCTGGGGGATCGACATGAAAAGGGACGCAGAAAGGGACACCGAAATGGTCGACAGGGGCGAGGCCCACGAGATCGACACCGTGGCCTGGGCCCTCGACCCGGCTCGGCACCTGGTTGCGCCGGGTAACGCCGGTCAGCGAATGGAACGCGGTGGCCCTGAGCAGCCTGGACCGGCTCATCCGCCAGGGGCCCCAGCGGGTAACCGACCTGGTGGCCGCGGAGCGCATCTCCCAGCCGGGCATGACCGGTCTGATCGGGCGGATGGAGGAGGCCGGACTGGTGACCAGGGGACCCGACCCCCGGGACGGCCGGGCCACGCTGGTGACCGCGACCGAGGCCGGCGTGGACTACCTCCGGCGCCTCCACCGGGAGCGGGCCGGGGCCATCGAGTCCCGGCTGCAGCGGCTGCCGGCCGCCCACCGGCAGGCTCTCACCCAGGCGTTTGCCGCCATCGACGCCCTGTGCGATCTGCCCGTTGCCTCGCGAGGAGTATGAACATGGCCGCCACCGCGTCCCTTTTCCGCCAGCCGAAGGCGGTGTTTGCCGTCGCCCTGGCCTGTGTCGTCTCCTTCATGGGTATCGGCCTGGTCGACCCCATCCTTCCTGCCCTGGCCCAGAAGCTCGACGCCTCCCCGAGCCAGGTCGAGCTGCTTTTCACCAGTTACCTCGTCATCACCGCCGTGGCCATGCTCGTCACCGGGTGGGTGTCGAGCCGCATCGGGGCCAAACGCACCCTCCTCATCGGCCTCACCCTCATCGTGGTGTTTGCCGGGCTGGCCGGGGCCAGCCACACCATCGGCCAGATCGTGGGGTTCCGGGCCGGGTGGGGGCTCGGCAATGCCCTCTTCATCGCCACCTCGCTGGCCGTGATCGTCTCGTCGGCGGCGGGCGGGTTCGCGGGCGCCATCGTGCTCTACGAGACCGCCCTTGGCGTTGGCATCGCCTCCGGGCCGCTGCTCGGCGGTCTGCTCGGCAGCATCAGCTGGCGGGGACCGTTTTTCGGGGTGTGCGTCCTCATGTCCATCGCCTTGCTCGCCACCCTGATCTTGGTGCCGCCCACACCGCTGTCCGGCTTCCACCTCGTCGATCATCGAGCCGCTGCGGGCTCTGCGCCATGGCGACCTGGCCCGAACCAGCGTCACCGGCCTGCTGTACAACTGGGGTTTCTTCACCATCCTGGGCTACGCCCCCTTCCTCATGCACCTGTCCGCCCTCAAGCTGGGTGGGGTGTTCTGCGCCTGGGGCGTGCTGGTGGCGCTCTGTGCGGTCTTCGTGGCGCCGTGGTGCCGGGCCCGGTTCGGGACCTCGTCAACCCTCATCGTCAGCCTCACCTTGATCAGCGTGCTGCTGCTCGCCATCGGGCTGTTCACGTCGCACCGGTGGGTGGTCATCGTGGCGGTGATCGCGTCCGGAGCCCCGATCGGCCTCAACAACACCCTGGTGACCACCGCCGTCATGAGCATCTCGCCGGTGGCGCGGAACGTGGCCTCGGCGGCGTACGGATTTGTGCGATTCATCGGCGGCGGCCTGGCCCCTTACGCCGCCGGCCGCCTGGCCGCCCGCTACAGCCCGCACGTCCCGTTCCTGATCGCGGCCGGGGTGGTGCTGGCGGCAACCGGACTGGTCGTGAGCTTGAAGCGAGCGCTGGACATGGCCGACACCTTCGACCACGCCGAGCCTGCCTCCACGTCCGGGGTGGCGCCAGAAGTCGAGGCGCTCAGCTTCATCCCGGGTGACCCGGAAGACGCCATCCTGGCGGAGCAGGTGCTGCCCGAGCGGCGCTGACAGGGTCTAGAGCTCGTTCCCCCCCCCCCACATACTTTACGGATAACTGTGATTATCCGGAATACACAGGTGACCTCGGACCGCCCTCACCGGGTCACTGCCGGTACAGGAACGGGATCGGGTTCGAGGTGCCCGTGTCGGTCGTGACGGTGACCGTCACCGGGCCCGAACCTGCGGACGACATTGACCCGGGCACCGTCGCCTGGCACGCCGTCTGCGACGGGCACAGCACCGGAGCCTGGTAGGAACCGAACTTGAGGGTGATCACCCCGCTGCGGCTGAACAGCCGGGCGCCGCTGATCGCCACCGTCTGGCCCGGCCACCCCGATGCCGGCGAGATATCCGCCAGGATCGGGCTGATGCTGTCCGCCGGAGCCTCGACCGCCACCACGCTCGGCGCCCCGGTGCCTGGGGCTGGGGCTGGACCGGAGGACCTGGCGGGGGGCGAACCCCCCGGCCCGGCTCCTGGCGGCGGGTTGACGGCCGGGCCCGGCGACGCCAGCCGGGCCGGGGCTGACCTCCCGGTTGGTGACGTCGGCCTGGCCTCTCGATGGCCTGGGCTGGTTGCCGTCAGGATCACCGCCACCACGGCAGCCGCCACCGAAAGCACCGCCCCCGCCCAGAGGAACTGGAGCCCGGTCGGCGCCCCTGACCCGGATCCCCCGGCGGCGAGCCGGCTGGCCGGCTGGCGGGTGTCGAACCAGTGGCGGAGCGGGGTCACGCCGAAAATCACCACGACCGACCCGCCGAAAACGACCAGGAGCCCGATCACTGGCTGGTCCTCCGCTCAACAAGTTTCCGCGCCGACAGCGTTTCCCGCCCACTGACCTTATTCCTTATTGCGCCGGCACCCCGACGTCGACCGTGGATCGGCCTGCCCACGTCGAAATCCTCCCGTAGGTCGGCGCCGGCGGCGACCCCGAAACCAGCCCGCTGCCACTAGTGAGGAATTTTTTTTTTCCGTCCCGTCCGCATTTAGACAGAGAATGCTATCTTTATTGGCAACGGCCGAACCGCCGCCGCATCCAGGTGAAAGCAGGACCGCCATGCCGACCGCAATCGTGACCGGAGCATCAATGGGACTCGGACAGGCCTTGGCCCACGGCCTGGCCGGGCGGGTTGGTCGTTGGTGATCGACGCCCGGGGCGGGCCGACGTTGTCCCGGGCCGCGGCGGGCATCGAGGCCGAGCTGACGGCAGGCGCGGCCCTCCTGGCCCTCCCCGGCGACGTGACCGACGCGGCCCACCGGGTGCAGCTGGCCCGGGCCGCGGCGCAGCTCGGTGGCCTCGAGCTGGCGTTGTTGACCACCAGCTCGAGGCCACCGAGCTGCGCCGTGGCCCGGGCCAGCTGCACCCGGTGGGCCGCGTCGGTCACGTCGCCGGGGAGGGCCAGGAGGGCCGCGCCTGCCGTCAGCTCGGCCTCGATGCCCGCCGCGGCCCGGGACAACGTCGGCCCGCCCCGGGCGTCGATCACCAACGACCAGCCGCCCGGGCCAGGCCGTGGGCCAAGGCCTGTCCGAGTCCCATTGATGCTCCGGTCCACGAATTGCGGTCGGCATGGCGGTCCTGCTTTCACCTGGATGCGGCGGCGGTTCGGCCGTTGCCAATAAAGATAGCATTCTCTGTCTAAATGCGGACGGGACGGAAAAAAATTTCCTCACCAGTGGCAGCGGCTGGTTTCGGGGTCGCCGCCGGCGCCGACCTACGGGAGGATTTCGACGTGGGCAGGCCGATCCACGGTCGACGTCGGGGTGCCGGCGCAATAAGGAATAAGGTCAGTGGGCGGGAAACGCTGTCGGCGCGGAAACTTGTTGAGCGGAGGACCAGCCAGTGATCGGGCTTCTGGTCGTTTTCGGCGGGTCGGTCGTGGTGATTTTGGCGTGACCCCGCTCCGCCACTGGTTGACTCCCGCCAGCCGGCCAGCCGGCTCGCCGCCGGGGAATCCCGGGTCAGGGGCGCCGACCGGGCTCCAGTTCCTCTGGGCGGGGGCGGTGCTTTCGGTGGCGGCTGCCGTGGTGGCGGTGATCCTGACGGCAACCAGCCCAGGCCATCGAGAGGCCAGGCCGACGTCACCAACCGGGAGGTCAGCCCCGGCCCGGCTGGCGTCGCCGGGGCCCCGGCCGTCCACACCCGCCGCCAGGAGCCGGGCCGGGGGGGTTCGCCCCCCGCCAGGTCCCCTCCGGTCCAGCCCCAGCCCCAGGCACCGGGGCGCCGAGCGTGGTGGCGGCTCGAGGCTCCGGCGGACAGCATCAGCCCGATCCTGGCGGATATCTCGCCGGCATCGGGGTGGCCGGGCCAAGACGGTGGCGATCAGCGGCGCCCGGCTGTTCAGCCGCAGCGGGGTGATCACCCTCAAGTTCGGTTCCTACCAGGCTCCGGTGCTGTGCCCGTCGCAGACGGCGTGCCAGGCGACGGTGCCCGGGTCAATGTCGTCCGCAGGTTCGGGCCCGGTGACGGTCACCGTCACGACCGACACGGGCACCTCGAACCCGATCCCGTTCCTGTACCGGCAGTGACCCGGTGAGGGCGGTCCCCGAGGTCACCTGTGTATTCCGGATAATCACAGTTATCCGTGAAGTTATCCGTGAAGTATGTGGGGGGAACGAAGCAACCCCAACCCCGTCAGCGCCGCTCGGGCAGCACCTGCTCCGCCAGGATGGCGTCTTCCGGGTCACCCGGGATGAAGCTGAGCGCCTCGACTTCTGGCGCCACCCCGGACGTGGAGGCAGGCTCGGCGTGGTCGAAGGTGTCGGCCATGTCCAGCGCTCGCTTCAAGCTCACGACCAGTCCGGTTGCCGCCAGCACCACCCCGGCCGCGATCAGGAACGGGACGTGCGGGCTGTAGCGGGCGGCCAGGCGGCCGGCGGCGTAAGGGGCCAGGCCGCCGCCGATGAATCGCACAAATCCGTACGCCGCCGAGGCCACGTTCCCGCGCCACCGGCGAGATGCTCATGACGGCGGTGGTCACCAGGGTGTTGTTGAGGCCGATCGGGGCTCCGGACGTGATCACCGCCACGATGACCACCCACCGGTGCGACGTGAACAGCCCGATGGCGAGCAGCAGCACGCTGATCAAGGTGAGGCTGACGATGAGGGTTGACGAGGTCCCGAACCGGGCCCGGCACCACGGTGCCGCGAAGACCGCACAGAGCGCCACCAGCACGCCCCAGGCGCAGAACACCCCACCCAGCTTGAGGGCGGGACAGGTGCATGAGGAAGGGGGCGTAGCCCAGGATGGTGAAGAAACCCCAGTTGTACAGCAGGCCGGTGACGCTGGTTCGGGCCAGGTCGCCATGGCGCAGAGCCCGCAGCGGCTCGATGATCGACGAGGTGGAAGCCGGACGCGGTGTGGGCGGCACCAAGATCAGGGTGGCGAGCAAGGCGATGGACATGAGGACGCACACCCCGAAAAACGGTCCCCGCCAGCTGATGCTGCCGAGCAGACCGCCGAGCAGCGGCCCGGAGGCGATGCCAACGCCAAGGGCGGTCTCGTAGAGCACGATGGCGCCCGCGAACCCGCCCGCCGCCGACGAGACGATCACGGCCAGCGAGGTGGCGATGAAGAGGGCATTGCCGAGCCCCCACCCGGCCCGGAACCCCACGATCTGGCCGATGGTGTGGCTGGCCCCGGCCAGCCCGGCAAACACCACGATGAGGGTGAGGCCGATGAGGAGGGTGCGTTTGGCCCCGATGCGGCTCGACACCCACCCGGTGACGAGCATGGCCACGGCGGTGATGACGAGGTAACTGGTGAAAAGCAGCTCGACCTGGCTCGGGGAGGCGTCGAGCTTCTGGGCCAGGGCAGGAAGGATGGGGTCGACCAGGCCGATACCCATGAAGGAGACGACACAGGCCAGGGCGACGGCAAACACCGCCTTCGGCTGGCGGAAAGGGACGCGGTGGCGGCCATGTTCATACTCCTCGCGAGGCAACGGGCAGATCGCACAGGGCGTCGATGGCGGCAAACGCCTGGGTGAGAGCCTGCCGGTGGGCGGCCGGCAGCCGCTGCAGCCGGGACTCGATGGCCCCGGCCCGCTCCCGGTGGAGGCGCCGAGGTAGTCCACGCCGGCCTCGGTCGCGGTCACCAGCGTGGCCCGGCCGTCCCGGGGGTCGGGTCCCCTGGTCACCAGTCCGGCCTCCTCCATCCGCCCGATCAGACCGGTCATGCCCGGCTGGGAGATGCGCTCCGCGGCCACCAGGTCGGTTACCCGCTGGGGCCCCTGGCGGATGAGCCGGTCCAGGCTGCTCAGGGCCACCGTGTTCCATTCGCTGACCGGCGTTACCCGGCGCAACCAGGTGCCGAGCCGGTCGAGGGCCCAGGCCACGGTGTCGATCTCGTGGGCCTCGCCCCTGTCGACCATTTCGGTGTCCCTTTCTGCGTCCCTTTTCATGTCGATCCCCCAGCCGCGGCGTCCAGTTCCTCCACGGCCACAATTATATCGTCAGCTTATATAATTGTGCGATGTAGTTCGCTGAAGTGAGCGGCGAGCGCAGCCTGGCTAGCGTCGCAGCGTGACTGCTGGGCCGAGCATCGATGCCGCCGTGTCACGGCTGTTCGCGCTGGTCAGTGAAGCGCTGGCCTCGGCCACCATGGCCCTTCTCGACCAGGATGAGCAACGGGGGCAAGCCGTGGTCGACGGCGATCACGCCATCGACGAGCTGACCGCCCAGGTCGAGCACACCATCTGGGAGAGCATCACCGGCGACTCCCCCAATCCGATCGGCCTCCCCTATGCCATTGGCATACTTCTCATCCTCCCCGAGCTGGAACGCAGTGCCGACCTGGCCGAGCACATCGCCCAGCGGTCGCTCACCGGAATCGGAGGGGAAATGACGGCGGTCAGCCGGGGGCTGGTACAGCACATGTCCGAAGTGGCCCTCGCCATGTGGAACATGGCCGCCCGCGCCTACGCCGAACACGCCTCCCAGGGCGTCGAACTCGACGAGGCCGATGAGGAACTCGACGTCCTGCACGAGCAACTCACCAACGAGGTCGCCAGCGGCGGCATGACGGCCGCGCTGGCCGCTCAGGTCACGCTGCTCTCCCGCTTCTACGAACGCCTGGGCGATCACGCGGTCAACCTGGCCCGCCGGATCGGCACCCTGCCGAGGTAAGCCGCGGCGCCACCGGCCGGAGCCCAAGGGCTCCATCCAGACCCGGTTTCCAGGCCCCGGCCCGATATCGTCCTCCGTGTACCCGGGTCCACGGAGGAGGGCAGATGGCAACTCGCAGCAGGAGTCGTTTCATCGATGACGAGGTGGTGCAGTACGCCTCGGCCCATTCCAGCGGCCCCGACCAGGTGCAGGTCGCCCTGCAGGAGGTAACCCGGGCGCGGACGGGCCGAGCCGCCGGCATGCAGATCGGCGACGACCAGGCCGTGCTGATGGAGCTGGTGGCCCGGGCCATGGGCGCCACGGCCGCTCTTGAGGTCGGGACGTTCACCGGCTACTCCGCCCTTGCCGTCGCCCGGGGCATGGGGCCATCGGGTCGACTGCTGTGTTGCGATGTCAGCGAGGAATGGACATCCATCGCCCGGGAGTACTGGGCGAGAGCCGGAGTGGCCGATCGCATCGAGTTGCGCATCGGTCCGGCGATCGACACCCTCCGGTCCCTTCCGGCCGGCGAGCAGTTCGACCTGGCCTTTGTGGATGCCGACAAGACCGGGTACCTGGCCTACTACCAGGAGATCGTGCCCCGGCTGCGGTCTGGCGGCCTGCTGCTCGCCGATAACACCCTCCAGGCCGGACAGGTACTGGACCCGCGCATCGACGACGAATCGGTGACGGCGATCCGTTCCTTCAACGACTTCGTGGCGGCAGACCCACGGGTTCGCGAGGTGCTGATTCCTATCGGCGACGGGGTCACCTTCGTGCAGAAGCTCTAAACGGCGACGGGCTGACCGGGCCCGGATCCCCTCCGCCGATCCGGACGCAACCGGGCCTCCCCGGCAGCTCCGGTGCTACTGTCACGGGCGTGACACACACCGCGCTAATTGTGGTCAAATCCGCAGATTCGGAGCCGCGACAAGGAGGATCCTGATGAAACGCTCGTGGGTGGCTGCGCTGGCATTGGTCGGGGCGGGATGGGCCTGGGGCGGGCCCGCCGGCGCAGCCGCGATCAGTTCGGCCCCGACGGCCGGCGGTCCGATGCTCCATGCCGCGGGCGCCGTCGCTGGGCCCGGACTTCCCACCCTGAGCTACAACTGGTCGGGCTACGCCGTCACCTCCAGCCAGCCGTTCAACTACGTCCACAGTCAGTTCGTCCAGCCCGCGGTGAGCTGTACCGGGGCGCACAACCGCTGGACCGCCAACTGGGTGGGGTTTGACGGCTTCAACAACGGCACCGTCGAGCAGGACGGAACCTTCGCCCACTGCGGCGGACCGAAGGCAGCCACGCCCATCTACGAGGCCTGGTACGAGATGTACCCGAATCCCTCGGTGTTCGTGTTCCCCGTGCACGCGGGCGACGTCATGGACACCACCGCCAGCTACGCCGGCGGGAAGTTCACCCTGACGGTGTCCGACCTGTCGTCGGGGCGGACCTCCAGCAATGTGGCCGTCTGCGGCGTGTGCACCCGGTCGTCGGCGGAGTGGATTGTCGAGCGGCCGGCCCTGTGCAACAGCGCCTTCTGCTACATCACCGCCCTGGCCGACTTTCGGACCACCACCATGACCGGCGACGTGGCCGGCGTCGTGGGCGGGACGGCCAAACCCGTCTCGGCCTTCACCAACTACGCCATCTTTATGGTCCAGCCGTTGAGCAAGGGGTTCATCTCCCTCGACAACGTGGGACCGTTCCGCCCGGCCTTGGACGCGTTTACCACCACCTGGTACCGGGCCGGCGGAATCGTGCCCCTGTTCTAACCCTCGGCCGGGGGGCCCAACGTCGGTCACAATGCGTTGACGCAGCCTGTCCCAGGGTCCAGACTTAGCGGTGATAGCCAAACGCACATCGAGGTGACCATGGCGCAGCAAACCGGGACCCCCATCCAGAGCGGGAGCATCGACGAGCTGGCCCGGACGGTCTCACAGGAGGACCAGCTGGCGCTCATCCGGTCGGTGGAGACCAGCTTCGATTCCATTTTCAGCTGGGACTATGAGAAAGGGAAGCGTCAGGCGCTCAACAAGCTCTACGAGAAGGCCAAGTCGTCGCAGTGGAACGCCGAGACCGACATCGACTGGTCGATCACCGGCCAGATCGACGCCGCCCGGGACCCGGCCAACCCCCTCAACACCATGTCGGCCACCGATGAGGGCCCGTTCGGGCGGCTGAACGCCGAGGAGCGGGCCCGGCTCGGGCACGCCAGCATGGCCTGGACGCTCAGCCAGTTCATGCACGGTGAGCAGGGGCGCTGCTCTGCACGGCCAAGATCGTCGACTCGGTGCCCTGGATCGACGCCAAGTACTACGCGGCCACCCAGGTGATGGACGAGGCTCGCCACGTCGAGGTCTACGCCAAGTACCTGCGAGACAAGCTGGAGTGGGAGTTCCCCGTCAATGTCCACCTGCGGGAGCTGCTCGACGACGTGCTGGCCGATCCCCGCTGGGATTTCACCTATCTGGGGATGCAGATCATGGTCGAGGGCCTGGCCCTGGCCGCCTTCGGGTTTCAGTACCAGTTCAGCCCCGATCCCCTGCTCAAGCAGATCACCCGCTACGTCATGTCCGACGAAGCTCGCCACGTCGCCTTCGGGGTGCTGTCCCTCCAGGAGGCCTACCAGCAGCTCGGTGCGGCCGAGATCCGGGAGCGCCAGGAGTTCTGCTACGAGGCCGCGGTGCGGATGCGGGACCGGTTCCTGAGCCAGGAGGTCTGGGAGGCGCTCGGGATGCCGGTCAAGGAGTGCTGCGAGATCATGCTGCACAATCCCGCTCCAGCTCGAGTTCCGCAAGGTGCTGTTCTCCAAGATCGTGCCGAACCTGAAGAAGCTGGGCTTGCTCGACGCCGGCGACGGCTGGCTGCGGCAGAAGTTCGGCGAACTCGGGGTGCTGGAGTACGAAACGTGGGAGGACACCGGCGCCGAGTACGAGCGGATGCAGCTCGACCAGGCCGTCTGAGCGCGGCGCCGGGGCCAGCCGCCCCGGCTCGCCTCCGGCCGCCCAACCGACCGCTTCCGCTGAGTAGTTGCGCTGCGTACAGTGCGCGGCGCCCTTTGCGGGCACTATCAGTGGAAAGCGCAATTCCGGCCCGAGGGCACGCTTTGTAACAGGAACGGCGAGCGGACTGCGGTTCGGCTCAGGCTGCAGGCTTGCGGGCCGTGGCCTTGGTCGCCCGCAGCCGGGCGTCGCGGGCCTTCTTGCGGCGGATCCGGTCGTGCTTCCATCTGACGGTCGAACGTGCGCCTCGGCCCATGGGGCGGGCACCCTAGCAGGGCGCTCACTGGCCGGGCCGGTCGGCGGCGGTCGGGCTGGCGTCAGCTCCGCAGGAACTCCAGGGCGGCGTCGATGAAGCGGAAGTCCTTCGGGGTCCCGAAATGGTCACAGCCGCGAAGAGACACGAAGCGTGGCGTTCGGCAGGGCCTCGAGCAGCGGGTCGGCCGGACCGGCGAAATCCCGGTCGCCGAGGACGACCAGCACCGGGCGGTCGATGCTGGCCAGATCGGCCGGATCGAGCGGCGTGGACGGCCGGCGCATGCAGGCGGCCAGGGCGGCGGCGTCGTTGCCGGGAGCCCGGGCGAAAGTGGCAAACGCCTGAGCCACGGCCGGATCGCCCTCGGCTGTCTCGCCCGCTTCGATGGCCCGGGCCGCCGCTTCGGGATCCCCGCCGCGGAACAGGCTGGCGCCGACGCCACCCACCACCAGCCGGCCGAATCGGTCGGGATCGGCAGCCGCCACCCGCAGCAGCAGTTGGGCGCCCAGCGAAAAGCCGATGGCGTCGACCGCCCCGTCGCCGGGAGGGCCCTGACCACGTCCTGTTCGAGGCCGGCGTAGGCGGCCGGATCGTGGGGCTTCTCGGCTTCACCGTGCCCGAGCAGGTCGACGCCGATGACCTGGTGACCCTCCTCTTGCAGGAGGTCGACCCAGCCGGGCTCGCGCCAGTTGCGCTCGAATGACGACGCGAAGCCGTGCACCAGCAGGACGGGAGGATCGGCCATCCGGGCAGGGTAGCCCGCGAGCGCCAATGGCAGCACAGGCTCGGCCGCTCTCCAGTAGCGTGAGCGTGTGGCCCGCCGCATCGAGATCGAGCTGACTAGCTCGCGACCTGACGGCTCCTGGACCTGGCGCGCCGCCGGCGCCCGGGAGCCGCGAGGGGTGCTCGACGGCGAGCTGCTGCCCGATGGCGCCAAGCCCGGCGACGTGCTGCGGGCCGAGGCCGAGTTCGAGATCGAGGGGATCACCATCGTCGCCGTGCTCGCCCCCAGGGAGAGCAACCGGCCGATCCGCAGCGCATCGAGATCATCGGTTCCGGCCGCCCCGACGTGCCCGGCGGTGACCACGCAGCTGGTCGGCCGGAGCGACCGGCGTCCCGGCGATCGCCGGCGCGACCGGGACGAGGGCCGTCCCCGCCGCGACCGCGACGGCGGCCGGTCCCGGAGCGGCCGGGACGGCCGCCGGCCCCGCCGGGACGGTCCTGGCCCCGATGGGACGGGCGGCGGCGAAGCCGGCCGCGCGGCGAGCCGATCCGGCCGCCCGTCGGGCGACCAGGCGCCGCGGGCCGCGACCGGGCCGGAACGCCCCCGGTCGGGCTCGACCCGACCGCGCCGACCGGCCGCGACCGGCTCGACCGAGCCGACCGACCGCGGCCGAGCGCTCCGACCGGCACCCTCGCAGCCCCCGTACACGTCCGGGGCCGACGGCGGGCGAGGCCGGCGGCTCGCAACCGGCCAGGGCCCGCCAGGGCGACCGGCCGGCGCCGGCGCGACGCCCGGCGCAGCCCCGAGCCGGTCGGCGCCGCCGAGCGCCGGCCGCGCCGCTTCAACCCGGGCCGGGCCCACCGCCAGGCGGTGATGGCCTCGCTGCCCCCCGAGCAGCAGCCCATCGCCGAGCAGGTGCTGCGGGGCGGGATCCCGGCCGTTCGCACCGCCCTGCACCTCGAGCGGGAGAAGGCGGTGGCCGAGGGCCGTCCGCCGCCCAACACCGACCAGTTGATCGCCATGGCCGAATCGCTCCTGCCCCGGCTGAAGGCGGCCGAGTGGCGCGACCGGGCCGAGGCCGCCGCCAAGGAGGTCGACGAGATCTCCCTGCGGGACCTGCGATCGGTGGTGGCGGGCGCCGATGCGGCCCGCGACGACGAGAGCCGGGCCCTGGCCGCCACCCTGCGGGAAGCCCTGGACCGGCCGGGTGGACGGCCTGCGTCAGCAGTGGACCGACGAGATCGCCAAGCATCTCGACGAGCACCGGGTGGTCCGGGCCCTGCGCCTGGCCGCCCGGCCGCCCGAGCCGCCGGCCCGCATGGACCCCGAGCTGCACCCAGCGGCTCAGCGACGCGGCCGGCGAAGCCATGGGGCCGGACACGCCCGCGGATCGCTGGCTGGCGCTGATCGACGCGGTGGCCGCGTCACCGGTCCGCCGCTCGGTGAAGCCGGCCGGGTTGCCGGCCGACCCCGACCCCGGAGCTGCGCAGGGTCGCCCACCAGCAGTCGGGGCGCATTCCGGCCCTGGCCGCCATGCTCGGCATCGCCATCCCTCCGCCTCCGCCGCCTGCGCCGGCTCGCCGGGGCCCGACGTGGTCGGGGCCCGGGCCGGCAGGCCGGTCCAGGGCAGACAGCAGGCCGGCTGCCAGCGAGCCTGCTGGGGTCGACGCCTCAGGCGAACATGAAGCGGCGGGCGAGTCCGACGCCGGCGTGGAGGCCCGCGGCCGGCGCCGAGCCCGAGCCACCGCCGAGGCCGCCCCGCAACCCGCCGCGACGCCCGCGGCCGAGCCCGCAGCCGACGTGGACCACCCTGCGGCCGGCGCCGAGTCCGAGCCACCGCCGAGCCCGAGGCCACCGCCGAGCCGCGAGCCACCGCCGGACCCGAGCCGAGCCGCCGCCGAGGCGACCGACGCTCAGCCGGCACCGGATCCGGGTCCGACGTCAGCTGAAGGTGCGCAAGACCCCGTGGTCGTGGAGGAACTCGGCGAGGCCGTCCACGAGGGGTAGCCCGGCCACCTCGCTCGAGCGGGACCCAGGCCGCCTCGGCGGCGTCGCTGCCGGCCATGGCGGTTCGTCCCGGCGACGATGGTGACCCGAAGTCGGCGATCACGTAGTGGTAGTCCGTCGCCGATGCGCTCGACCCAGCCCACCAGGCCGTCGCAGACCCCTTCCAGGCCGGTCTCCTCCCGCAGCTCCCGCACCACCGCCTCCGCCATGGTCTCCCCGCCCTCCACCCGCCCGCCGGGCACCGACCACGGCCCGGCCGGGCCCGTGGCCCCGGCGGATCAGCAGGATGCTGGTCCTGCTCGACGCGCGACCGCGCCGACGCACAGCTCGGGCCGGCGCTCAGTCCATCGGTCGCTCGATCGCCGCGGCAGTCGGGCAGCAGCCGATGCATGACCAGCAGCCGGGCCACGAACCCGTGCTCCTCGAAGAACGCCTTGGCCGGCCGGCTGCCCGGCAGGGCCGGGGCGTCCACCCCGTGGCAGCCTCGCGCCGCACACCAGGCCAGCATGGCGTCGACCATCGCCTCGCCGACCCCGACCTGCCGGGCCGCCGGCTCGACGTAGATCGACTCGACGACGCCCAGCGGCTGGCTCCCCCGCGCTGATACCGGGCCGTGGCGAATCCGACCTCGACGCCGTCCAGGGTGCCCAGCACGACCAGTCGGTCGGGGTCGGCCACCGCGGCTCGCGAGGCCTCTCTCCGGCGCCCCGGAGGTGATGACGCTGTCCACCAGCAGCGCGCCCCCCCGTTGGCCTTCGATCTCGTCGTCGAGCGGCCGCCCACAGGGTGGCCAGGGTCGGTAGGTCGGCGGCGGTCGCGGCCCGAGCCTGCTCCATCGCGGCCGCCGTCAGCGCTCCTGCAGCTGGCGGACGCGAGTGAGGATGGTCCGCCGGGCCCGGTGGGCGCTCTCGTAGGCCCCGACCGCGGCCAGCTCCGCGGCGGAGAGTCCGGCCAGGCGGGGCACGACCTGCGAAGCGGCCAAGGAGTCGTAGCCGGGGATGGCCAGGCCGGCCGGTCGGCCGCCGGGCCGGGAGCCGCCCCGGCCCCGGCCCGACGTCGTCGGCGGCCCGGAAGCCGGCCTCAGCTGCTCCGACGGACGGCAGCTGCGGTGCCCGTCGTCCGCTGCCGGCGGTGTCCGCGAGGTCGCGCCTTACGAGGTCGGCGCCGGCCTCGATCCCGCCCGGCCCGTCCGACCGGCGCTCCGCCGACCGGGGGCCGCCGCGGCCTGGCCCAGCTCGGGCGGAGGCCGCGTCCGGGGCCTGGTTCGGCCGCCCGGCGACGGCGAGCCGCACGGCGGGCGGGGCGCCAGCTGCCGGCGGCCCTGGGCGACCGCGAACTGACCGACCACCTTCGCCATGGCCAGCTGCCCTCCGAGCTGGGCCCGTCCCTTGGCGGCCAGCTTCGGGATCTCCTCCGTCGCCACCAGCGCCAGCCCGACCGGGGCGTAGACGAACAGGTCGAGCAAGGTGTCCAGCGGCGGATCGCCGTTCGGTCACGCACCGATCCTGCCCGGGCGGCCGGGGTTAGCCACCAGGTCACACGCAGTCCCGGCAGAGCATCCGGGCGGCGTCGGCCAGCTGGCTGGGATGCTTGACCAGGAAGCAGGACTGGCAGACGAACTCGCCGGGCTGCTTCGGAAGCACCCGCAGGGGGCTGTCACCGCGCTCGTCGGGGTCTCCGACCTCCTCGTCGTCGTCGTCGTCGTCGTCATCGTCGACGACCACCAGCCGCTCCTTGAGGATGACGTCGAGGCTGGCCTCCACGTCATCGGAGTCCTCGTCTTCCTCTTCGTCTTCCTCTTCCTCGTCCTCCCGGCCCGGCTTTCGCCTCGACGACCGCGGCCGCGTCGTCCTCGAGGTCGAGTCACCGAGGTCGTCGTCCTCGATGTCGTCTTCGATGTCGTCGTGTTCGAGGTCGTCGTCGATGATCGCTCTCATCGTCGATCATCGCCTCGTCGTCGTCCTCGAGGTCCTCGAGGTCTTCCTCGTCCAGATCGTCAGGCAAGTTGGCCTGCTCGTCAAGCATGTCGTCGTCTAGATCGTCTGTTGGCATGTGCAGCGTCCTTTACCCGCATCGCTGGAGGCAGGGCGGTCGGTCGGCTCGTCGGCGGCGGATACTAGACCCCCCGAGTGCCGATCAGTCACACGGCAAACGCGAGGTCCGCCCGCGATATTTCCCTTTGGAAGAATCCTCATCGACCGAGCCGGGACGGCAGGCAGGGTGGCCAACCTGGACCGTTGGTGCCGTCTGGTGCCGCGCCCCCCGGCTTGCGGGCCACCGGCGAAGGACCGACGTTGTCTACTTGGTCCGTGACCACCCTGCCCTCGAGGTGGCAACCATCCTCAACGCCACCCGAGTAATGCGCCCCGATGGTGCCCAGTCGCACCCCGGCGCCGTCAAGAGGGACGGCCGGCCCCCTGACCTGCGTGTTCGCGCGTAAGTGCTGGTCAGCCGGATAAAAAAAGCCGCCCGCACCTATCCCGGCCACCAGCCGGCAGCCGGCGAACCGGCCGCCTCGCCCCCCGGCCGCGCGCCCGGGCCGGGCGGCCGTAACCCGGCGCGGTCCCAGCCGCCGGCGCCGGGGCCTCACTCGAAGCGGGGGATGAGCGCCTCCACGCTGGCGACGTAGACCTGAGTTTCAGGAAACACGCCGTACTTGCTGAGGTTGAGGGCGCCCTCGTAGTAGGCGGCGATGGTGTCGCAGCGATTGTTGCCCTCGATGTCCGCCAGATAGGAAAGCAGGGCCGCGGACATCCGGATGTTGTCGGAGACCGAGTTGATGTTGAGGGGCATCCCCACCAGCGAGTTGGTGATGAAGGTGGCGGTGCGTCGGCATGATCTGCCCGGCACCGACGGCTCCCACCGACGAGACCACGTCCTGCTGCCAGCCGGACTCCTGCCAGGCGATGGCCTCGAGCAGGGGCAGCGACAGGTTGTAGTAGCGGGCCCAGTGCTCGAAGATCGGCTGGAGGGCCAGGCGGCCCGGGGACTCCCGGAGCAGGGCCGGCAGCACGCCCCAGGGTCCGCCCTCGGCGACGAACGTCGAGCAGAACGTCGAGGGACTGGTCCCCGAGCTCGAAGTGGTCGAGGCCGACGAGGAGCTCGACCCGCCACCGGAGGCGGGGACCCGGAGGACGCGGTACCGGCAGCCGGGATGATCAGATGGCGCCCGATCAGGAGCAGGTCGTTGGGGTTCATGTTGTTGGCCGCGGCGAGCTCGGCGACCGTCAGGCCGTCGGCCCGCGAGATGCGCCCACAGGCTGTCGCCCGGCTGGACGACGTAGATCCCGGACGAGCCGCTGGCGAACCCGGCCGCCCCGGTGCCGACCAGCAGGCCCAGGCTGAGCACCGCCACCGCGATCGAGACCCGGACCCGGATCAGGCCGAGTCCGTCGGGCCGGCGTCCGGAGCCGGACGGTCGGCTCGGAGCTGATCGCCGGGCCCGCGCACCGGGCCATTGATCCGGGCCATGCGGGCAGGCGAACAGGAAGGGATGTGAAGGCGCATGACTCCAGGAGGTCCAATCCCTCCGCCCGCGGCGCGTAAACGTACAATATCAACAGGAGCCTCATCAACCCCCCTTTCAACATTATTCACGGATTTACAGTGAACCTGAAGTTGAGATAGAGAGGGTTAGAGTTTGGCTCTGCTGGCGGCGGTCGTCGGCGCGCCGTTCGCCGGCCAGACGCTCCAGGCCGGCGTCCTCGTAGTCATTCGCATCCATGTAGGTCATCAGGGCGGCGATGGCGCGATGACCGGCCTTCTCGAGGATCAACCGGTGCATCTGCTGGCACACCTTGCGGTACTCGGGATGGCCCTGGGTGCTGGTCCGCAACTCGATGAGGTGCATGGCCTCCCGGGCGTTGAACTGCATCACGTAGCGGATGCGGTAGGCCAGGGCCACCGCATAGGCCGCCTGGGTCGCCCGAACTGCCCGTCCAGGGCGTGGTGGAGCCCGGCCGAACGGGCCATGGCGGCCCGTAGGTCGCGGCCCCGCCGGCCTCGGCCACCGCCCGCGGCATGGTGTAGCCGTGGGCCGGCGTCAGATCCTGCCATTCCACGGTGAGCAGCCGGTGGCGCTGCAGGTCCCGGAAGGCCCCGTAGTCGGAGAGGATGTCGAAGCGGTAATCGCCCCGCTCCAGGGCCCGGCCGGGACGGTGGCGGCGGTTGCCTCGCTCCCCCACGTAGGCGCGCACCACGGCCAGGCGCTCCTGCTCGGACATGGCCGCCACCCGTTCCTGGATGCGATGCTCGGGCAGGTGGGTGTAGGGGTACAGCATGGCGGCCACGACCTTGACCTCGGCGTCGGGGTCCCAGTCCAGCAACGTCACCACCGGATCGCCGCCCGCCGGCCGCTCGCCCGGGGCCGGACGGGACAGACCTCGGCTGTCGCCGAACAGGGCGCCGGCCAGCTGCTGCATGCGCTGGTCGTTGCGCTCGAGGTACTGCGAGTGGGCCTGACCCCGGTCGTCGACGTCGACCCGTTTGACCCAGGAGGGAATGACCTTGCGCAGCTCGGTCAGCATGAGGTCGGCGTAGGACCGGGCCTCGGGAAGGGGATGGGCCCGCATGCGGATCAGGAGGGCTTCGTAGGCCTGGCCGCTGGCATAGATGCCGAGATTCGACGTGGCGCCGGCGGGCAGCAGGCCGCGCAGGGCGTCGAAGGCCTTGGCCCGCACCGACTGGCGCCAGACGAAGTCGGAGTCGCCCGGCGGCTTTGGGATGTCGGGCCGCGAACCAGGACTGCATCACAGGGAGCAGCTCGGCGTAGGCGTCGAAGAGCCGGTCCATGTCGCCGACGTAGCGGGCCCCGAGCGGCGAGTCCAGGATCTCCGGGAGCCCGGTAGTAGCGGTACCGGCCGTTCGAAAGCCGGCTGTCGTAGGCGACGTAGCGGGTGGACTTCTCCATGTAGGACATCAGCCGGCCCCGCTCCAGCACCTTGGTGAGCAGGTTGGAGGCCTGCTCGCAGGCCAGGTGGACCCCACCGAGCTGGGCGACCGAATCGTCGCCGTACTCGAAGAACACCCGGTCGTAGAGCTGCTCGGCCCGGGCCAGGCCCACGGTGGCGTCCACCCCGTGGTCGCCGCTGATGTCGAGATCGCCGACGAACTCGTCGAGGAAGAGGCGCCGCAGGCTCTTGCTGGTGCGGGAGTAGCGGGCGAAGAGGGCGCCCTTCACCACCTCGGGCAGGTTGACGAGGGCGAACACCGGCCCGTCGAGATTGGTGAAGTAGCGGCGGAGGATCTCGCCCTCCTCGGCCGTCCACTCTTCGGCGACGTAGGTGCCGCTCTCCCAGTACCCCATTGCGGAGGCCCAGCCTAAGGGGGGGCCGGACCCCGCGTGGGGGATGGCCGCGGCGACGCCAGCGGCCCCGGCACTCAACCGCGGAGCACCGACGAGGCGGCCACCACCCCCCGAAACAGTCCCTCGGCGGCCTCCCGGGCCGCCGGCCCGGTGCCGGGTCGGCTGGCCAGGTCCTGCAGCTGGCGCAGCAGGTCGATGAGCTGCTTGACGTTGCGGACGAAGTCGCCCCCCGAGATCTCCTCGTCGGCGATGACGTCGGCCAGGTGCTCCCCCGCGGCCCAGCCGTAGGCCAGGCCGATGAACCCGGGGTCGGGTCGCCGGGTCAGCGGCAACCCGGCCTCCTCCTCGGCCTCGTTGAGCTCCGCGGCCAGGCCGTCGACCTCAGCCCAGCGCAGCCGCAGCTTGGCGGTCGGGAACCAGGCGGTCGGCTCGCTGGCACCGCCGGGCCTCGTAGGTGAACACCGAGACCAGCCCGGCCAGCTCCGCCGGGTCGAGGTCGTCCAGCAGGCCCTGACCCGCGCACTCGGCCACCAGAAGATCCGACTCGTGGTAGAGGCGGGCCAGGCGCTCACCCGCCTCGGTCAACGACCACCCGTCCACGTATCCCCACGCCTCCAGCACCCGCAGGACCCGGTCGAACTGACGGGCCAGCGACTCGGTGCGGCCCTTGACCCGCCGCTCCAGCCGGTCGATGTCACGGGCCAGCCGGTCGGCCCGCTCCAGCGCCCGCAGATGGGCCCGGGCGTCCGGGCAGCCGGCCACCGGGTGGCCGGCCGCCGCGGTCGCCTGGGCCATGGCCACCTCGCCGCGCCACTGCCGGCGGGCGCCCTGGCGAGCGACGCCGGGTAGGCGGCGAGCCCAGCCGGGCCGCCAGCAGCGCCGAAGCCACCTGGCGCTGGAACCCGGCGTTGTGGGGCGCGTACGGCACCGGCAAGCCCGACCTGGGCCACCGCCTCGGGCGGGGCCGGAAAGTCACGGGGCCCGAGCGACACCAGCCGGCGATCCGGGCGTGACGGCCCGGACCCGGATGTCGCCGCCGCCGCCGGCGCGGTGGTCGACAGCACCGCCACCCGCCCGCCGGACCGGCCGCCCGGCACGATGAGCACGTCGCCGGGACGGACCCGCTCCAGGGCGGCGGCCACCTCGGCGGTCATCGACGGCCGCTGCCGGGCCGATTCCTCGCTGGCCCGCAGCAGTCGGCGGTACTCGCTCGACGTCGCCCCGGTCGCAGGCCGCCAGGCTCGCGGGCCTCGCTCAGCGCCGCCGCCGAGCGTTCCAGCTGGGCCTCGAGGCGGACCACGTCGCTGTCGGCCCGGTACTGGGCGAAGGACAGGTTGAGCAGGTGATGGGCCATGTCCGGGCGGGTAGCGCCGCACCAGGTTGGCGGCCATGTTGTAGGTCGGACGGAAGCTGCTGGTGAGGGCGTAGCTGCGGGCGCCGGCCAACCCGGCCACCTGTTCGAAGGGCACGAAGGGCGACCACAGCACCACCGCGTAGCCGACCTCGTCGATGCCCCGCCGGCCCGCCCGGCCGGTCAGCTGGGTGTACTCACCCGGCGTGAGGAACTCGTGGCGTTCGCCGGTGAACTTGGTCAGCTTCTCGATCACCACCGAGCGGGCCGGCATGTTGATGCCGAGCGACAGCGTCTCGGTGGCGAACACCGCCTTGACCAGGCCGGCGGCGAAGCAGGCTTCCACCGCCTCCTTGAAGGGGGGCACCAGCCCGGCGTGGTGGGCGGCGTAGCCGGCCTCCAGTCCGGTCAGCCAGCCGGCGTAGTCGAGCACGGACAGGTCGTCGTCGGACAGGGCGTCCACGTGCTCCTCGGCGATGGTCCGGATCTGGCGGCGCTCCTCCACGGTGGTCAGCCGCTTGCCCTCGCGAACGCACTGGGCCACGGCGTCGTCGCAGGCCGCCCGGCTGAAGATGAAGTAGATGGCCGGGAGCATGTCGTGCTCCTCGAGCAGCTCGAGCACCTCGACCCGCCGGGGTGTGAACAGCCGGCCCCGCGGCCGGCCCCGCATACCCGGATGCCGCAACGTCTTGGAGTCGAGGGCCACCGCCTCCGGATTGGGCCGGCCGTCGACCAGCGTCGGCAGGAGCAGCAGCCGCTCGGATCCCTTGTCGCCGAGCAGGTACAGATCGTGCAAGCGCCACCGGCCGGCGGTCCTCGATGACGGCGGTCGGTCTCGCCCCGGACGGTGCGGATCCAGTCGGCGAACTCCTCGGCGTTCGATACCGTCGCCGACAGGCACACCAGGTCCACCCCGTGGGGGGCGTGGATGATCACCTCCTCCCACACCGGGCCGCGGTAGGCGTTCTGGAGGTAGTGGACCTCGTCGAGGATCACGTAGCGCAGCCCGGTGAGGGCCGGCGACGAGGCGTAGATCATGTTGCGCAGCACCTCGGTGGTCATCACGACCACCGGGGCGTTTCCGTTGATGGCGTTGTCGCCGGTCAGCAGGCCGACCGACTCGCGGGCCGTGGCGGCGGACCAGCTCCCCGTACTTCTGGTTGGAAAGGGCCTTCAGCGGGGTGGTGTAGAAGGCCTTGGCGCCGGCGTCGAGCGCCCGGGCCACGGCGTACTGCGCCACCACCGTCTTGCCCGATCCGGTCGGCGCCGCCACCACCACGCTGCCGCCGGCGTCGAGGGCGTCGAGGGCCTCGGCGCTGAAACCCGTCGAGCGCAAAGCCCAGCTCGGCCGCGAAGCGGGCCCGGGTCGGCACCGGCTCGCGCCTACTTGTGCAGCGCTCGGCCGATGATGATCGATCCCTCGTAGAACAGCAACATCGGCACCGCCATGGCCAGGAACGAGAACGGGTCGCTGCTCGGGGTGATCACCGCCGCGACCAGGCAGATGACCACGATCGCCGGCCGGCGCCACTTCCGCCACTTGGCGCTCGGTACCACCCCGGCGATCTCGAGGAACACCACCACCAGCGGGTACATGAACACCACTCCGAACACCAGGCACATGGCCACGTACAGGCTGAAGTAGCGGCCCGGTGAGAAGAGGGTGGCGACTCCCGGCCCGCTGACCGAGATCAGCCAGTCCAGGGCCTTGGGAAACACCAGGATGGCGGTGGTGACCCCGGCGGCGAAGAGGACCACCGCGCCGAGGACGAAGGGCACGACGTAGCGCTTCTCGTTCTTGTGGAGGCCGGGGGTGATGAACCGCCACAACTCCCAGAACAGCACCGGGGAGGCCAGGGCGATCCCGAGGTAGGCGCTGATCTTCAAGTCGGGTCGTGAATCCTTCGAGGGGGCCGGTGATGACCAGATTGCCCTTGCTGACGTCCTGGCTGGGGTGGTGGCGCAGGTACTCCCGGTAGGGGTGGGTCATGAAGTGCACGGCGTCGCCATAGAAGAACCAGGCCACCACGGTGGTGACGATCACGGCCACCACGCAGATGATCACCCGGGTGCCGCAGCTCGGCGAGATGCTCGAACAGCGTCATCTGGCCCGGGTCCTCGTCGCCGGGCTCCTGGGGCGGCCCGACTGGCTCGATCTGTGACAGCCATGGGCTGCGCCACTCAGTTGAGGGCGGGATCGTCGGGCGCCGGTCAGCGGGGCCGCCGTCACGGGCGGCGGCTGAGCGCCCGGACGGCGGCCAGCGGAGCCTGGCCGATGCGGCGCAGGCGGCAGCGGCGGCCGAGCCCGAAGCCGGCGGTGGGCAGAGCGTGGTGGTGATGGCGTCGCGCACCGACCGCCGCAGTTGGTCGGCGGGCGAAACTCCGCGATCACCGAGTCGATCGCCTCAGTCGGCTCGCCGAGCGCGTCGCGGACCTCGTCCTGGAAGCTCGACGACATGCGCCGCATTTCGGCCATGAACCGACCCACCGTCCGGGCCGCCTGCGGCAAGCGATTCGGGCCGAGGACGACCAGGGCGATGAGCCCCACGAGAAACAGCTTCTCGGGGCTGAAGTTCAGCATCGAGGCGAGTGTAGTGGTGGCCGCCGCCTATGGGGCGCGTCGGGACCGGCCGCCGGGAGCGCCACTCGGAGCCGGGCCGGAGGCGGCTCCGGAAGGGCCCGTCGCAGCTCGGCCACCACCTCGCCCGCCAGCCGCCACGGTAACGACGGCCAGCACCACCGCGCCGGCCGCAGCCACGCCCAGCGGCACCAGCCAGAGGGGGCTCATCCGGACTCCGGGGCCGGGCCGCGGCCGGGCGGTGGGCTGGGCCCGAGCGGCGCACGTGCAGTGGTCTAGCGCATCCGCCAGCCATGGGCCGGTGCATCCCCTCCGCCCGGCCGACGGCCCCATCGGGTTCGCCCACCGGGGGGCCCGGTCCGAGCGCCGGAGAACACGCTCGAGGCCTTCGCCCTGGCCCTGGAGCTGGGCGCCAGCGGCCTGGAGAGCGACGCCTGGCTCACCGCCGACGGCGCAGGTGGTGCTCGACCATGACGGGGTCACCGGTCCGCCCTGGCGCCGCCGGCCGATCGCCGCCCAGCTCGCGGGCGGCGCTCCCGTCCCACATTCCGTCGCTGGTCGAGTTGTACCGAGGCCGTGGGGGCCGACTTCGAGCTGTCGCTCGACGTCAATGACCCGGCCGCCTTTGCAGCCGATCCTGAACGCCGCGGATCGGGCCGCGGCCCGGCACCGGCTCTGGCTCGTGCCACGGGGACCGGCGGCTGCTGGCGGGCTGGCGAAGCCGGGCCGGCGCGGCCCGGTTGGTCGAGTCGACGGCGGTCGGCGCGCCTGAGGGCGGCTTCGAGGCCGGGCGTCGCCGCGGCCGGGGAGGCGGGCATCGATGCCCTCAACCTGCACCGTCGGGAGTGGACGCCCGAGCGAGTGGCGGCGGTGCACGCCGCCGGGCTTGGGCGCCTTCGGCTGGGACGCCCAGACCCGGGCCGAGATCAGCAGCCTCCTCGACGCCGGCATCGACGGGGTGTACTCCGATCATGCCGGGCTGCTGGCCGCGGCTCGATCGAGGCCCGGCCGTGATAGGCCGGCCGGGCGGCGGCAAGCTACGGGGACGCGTCAGAGCCAACCGAGGCGCGACAGCGGCCAGACCCGTAGGAAGGCGCGGCCCATGAACAGCTTCTTCGGAATCGGCCCGATGATCCGGGAGTCGGCCGAGTCGCCCCGGTTGTCGCCCATCATGAAGTATTCGCCTTTCGGGACCTGGACCGGCCCGAAGTCGGCCGTGACAGTCACCCTTCGGCAGCCACGGCTCGTTCAGCTGGTGCCCGTTGATGTAGACGTGCCCGTTTTGGGCCGAGATGGTCTCACCCGGGCAGGCCGATGACCCGCTTGATGAGGTCTGTGACGCCGGGGGTGTTGTCGTCGGGCGGCTTCTCGAACACCACGATGTCGCCCCGGTGAACGCTGTGGAAGTCGTAGCTCAGCTTGTTGACCAGGACCCGGTCGCCGATCTTGAGGGTCGGCTCCATCGACCCGGACGGGATGAAGAAGGGCTGGACGACGAAGCTACGGATCAGGATGGCGGCCAGCACCGCCACCACCAGGATGGCCGCCCATTCGACCGCCACCCGGACCCGGCGCCGGCCGGGTTGCGGGCCGGCGGGATTCACGACCGGCCCCGGGGCCTCCTCAGCCGGTTCGGCAGGAAGGGGCACGGACACGACGTGAGACCATATCGAACGACCCGCTAGGTCCGGTATCGGGCGAGGAGACGCCCCGCGGCCGTCCCGGCCACCGTGGGGTCGCCTTCGACCACGCGGGCGTGCGGCCCGGCCCGCAAGAGGAGCCGCTCGAGCCAGGCCCGCTGGCTGCTGCGCAGCGCCACCCGCAGCACGTTCCCGTCCCGGAGCTGCACTGCCTCGTGCGGATACTGCTCGGCGACCCAGTGGGCGGGTGGGTCGAGGTCCAGCACGACCAGGGGATCTTCGGGCCCCGGATGGTACAGAGCGAGCGGACGGGCCGCCCCGGCCGGAGGCTCGAACCCGGCGGCCTGGATCTCGGCCCGGCTGATGCGGTCGACCCGGAACAGCCGCTCGCCGGCCGCCCGCTCGCACTACCCCGAGAGGTACCACTGGCCGCTGGCGTTGAAGACCCGCCAGGGCTGGACCATCCGGGTGCTGTGGCCGTCCCGGCCGAAGGAGTAATAGTCCAGCTCCACCTTGCGGCCGGCGTCGGCGGCCTGCCGGACGGTGCCCAGTACGGCCGGTGTCACCTGGGCCAGTTCGATGTCGAGGCCGTCGTCGGCGCCGACGCCGAGCACGTCCTCCAGCTTGGCCAGGGCGGTGGCCAGGGCCCCTTCGGGGTCGGCGCCGGGGACCGACAGCAGGGCGGAACCGGCGGAGAGCAGAGCCAGTCCCTCCTGCGGGCTCAGCCGCAGGGGCCGCCGGAAGAAGTCGGCCATGCGGATCCACACCCGGCCATCCGCCACGTCCACGTCGACCAGCACGTCCGGCGTGAAGGGGTGGACGCCGCAAAGGAAGAGCAACCCGAGATCGTCGAGCAGCTCCTTTTCCTCCACATCGAAGCGCCGGCAGACCTCTGCCACCGTCGGGCCGTCGTGGGCGGCTACCCAGGGCACGATGGCCAGCAGCCGGCCCAACCGGTCCTCAGCCGACGGTCTACTCATGGTCGAATACCGGCGGAGCGGCGGTGGGCGCCGGTCCGGGGGGCGGGGACGCCAACCCGGGCCGACCGACTGGACCCGCCGGGCCGGCCGGGCCGGCCGGGTCAGTCAGGTCAGTCAGCCAGTCGACCAGGTCCTGGCGCAGGGTCGGAGGGCCCAGGATCTCGGCGTGGTCGAGAAAGCCGAGGACAAACGAACGGAAGGCCGGCATGTTGGTCACTCCCACCTCGAACACGACCGACCCGTCCAGCCGGCGGTTGGTGACCACCTCGGCGCCCAGGGCGTCCATCGCCCACCGGGCCTGATCGGCGTCCACCAGCAGCTCGGCCCGGATCTCGTCGTCATCGCCCAGGCGCCAGGCGGGCGGCGGGACTGACGCCGTGGCCGGCGGCCGGTCGAACGCCCCGGCCGGTCCGTCGACGGTGAGGGGCCCGGCCAGGCGATCGAGCCGGAAGAGACGCTCCTCACCCCGCCCGTGGTCGAAGCCGGCCAGGTACCACTGACCGCGCCGGAAGGACAGCCGCCAGGGGTCAACCACCCGGGGCTCGTGCCGGTACCCGAACCGGACCTGGCGCCGTTCGGCGATCGCTCCGAAGGCGGCGGCCACCACCTCCCCGCCCGGGAGGGCGGCCACCCCGATCCCTTCGGCCGGCATGGCAACGGGCCCGGCCGGGCCGTGATCGCCGGCCGGGCCGGGTCCGGCGGTGGCGGCGCCGGCCAGCTTCCGCAGGGCCCGAACCGAGGTCTGCCGGCCCCCGGAGTCCTCCAGCTGGACGGCGGCCGACGCCAGCCGCAGCGCCGCCAGCTCGTCCTCGTTGAGACCGGGGTCGGGCAGCTCGTAATCCTCACGCGGGATGCGGTAGCCGACTTCGTCGGGGTGGGCCGGATCCAGCGATGCGGTCTCGAGGGGGAGTCCCATCTGCCGCAGCAGTTCCTTGTCCCGCTCGAAATTCCGCCGGAAGGCCTCGGGGTCACTCGAATAGCCGTCGATGCGGTCGCGGATCTGCTGGCGGGTCAGGGGATGGGCAGTGTCGATGAGCGCGGCGACCAGATTGACGAGTCGCTCCAGGCGATCCACGGGCCTACAGGGAGGCGATGAGCTTCTCGACCCGCTCGTCGCGCGACTTGAACGGGTCCTTACACAGGACGGTGCGCTGGGCCTGGTCATTGAGTTTGAGGTGCACCCAGTCCACCGTGAAGTCCCGCCGGCGCTCTTTGGCGCGGCGAATGAATTCCCCCCGGAGCTTGGCCCGGGTCGTCTGAGGGGGTTGGTCCATGGCCGTATCGATATCCTCGTCCCGACACGTCCGTTCGACCAGGCCGCGGGCCTGCATTTTGTAGAACAGGCCCCGGTCGCGGCTGACATCGTGGTACTGAAGGTCGATCAGCGCCACCTTGGGATGGGTCAACGGGACCCCTTCCCGGCGCCGATAGTGCTCGATCAGATGGTGCTTGATAACCCAGTCACACTCTCGATCCAGCGACCAGGGGTCGCTCTCGAGCCCCTTGAGGCAGTGCTCCCACATCAGCAGGGCCTGGTCCTCCAGGGGCGAGAGGCCGTGGGTTTCCTGATACCGGCGGGCCCGGTTGAAATACTCGCCCTGGATATCGAGGGCGCTCGCCTCCCGCCCGTTGGCCAGGCGCACCCTTCGGCGCAGGGTGGTGTCGTGGCTGATCTCCCGGATGGCCCGGATCGGATTTTCCAGGGTCATGTCCCGCAGGACCACCCCGGGGTCCTCCAGCATCCGCAGCAGGATGCTGGTCGCCCCCACCTTCAAAAAGGTGGCGTATTCACTCATATTGGAGTCCCCGACGATCACATGCAGCCGACGGAACCGCTCGGCGTCGGCGTGCGGCTCGTCGCGGGTGTTGATAATCGGCCGGCTGCGGGTCGTCGCCGACGACACCCCTTCCCAGATGTGCTCGGCCCGCTGGCTGATGCAGTACATGGCCCCCCGCGCCGTTTGCAGCACCTTTCCGGACCCGGCGTAGATCTGGCGGGACACCAGAAACGGAATGAGCACCTCGGCGTAGTGGCCGAAGTCGTCCCGGCGGCTCGTCAGATAGTTCTCGTGGCATCCGTAGGAGTTGCCGGCGGAGTCGGTGTTGTTTTTGAAAAGGAAGACCACACCGCGGATCCCCTCTTCTCGAAGCCGGGCCTCGGCGGAGTTGACCAGGTGCTCGAGGATGCGCTCCCCGGCCTTGTCATGCACCACCAGATCGGCGATGGAGTCGCATTCGGGGGTGGCGTACTCGGGGTGGCTGCCGACGTCCAGATACAGGCGGGCGCCGTTTTCGAGGAACACGTTGGACGAGCGGCCCCAGCTCACCACCCGCCGGAACAGGTAGCGGGCGACCTCGTCCGGGCTCAGGCGGCGCTGACCCCGCAGGGTGCAGGTGACCCCGTACTCGTTCTCCAGTCCGAAGATGCGCCGGTCCATTCCGAGGCGCACGCTATCGCCTTACCAGCCCAACCTGATGGAGTCATAGCCGCTAGCCTGGATCTTCGATGACCGCGACTTCATCGCGGCGGGGCGATTACGTCCCCATGGTGCACCTTCGCACCGTTCCTGACGTGTTCCACGCCCGGGTCATCGCCGCCCGTCTCGGGGCCGACGGCATCGTGACCGAGCTGCGCGGCGCGGTCGGTGGTCCGTATCCCCTCGGCTCGGTCTCGGTGTGGGTGACGCCGGCGGACCAGGAGATCGCCTGCGAGTTGCTGCTGGCCGACGAGCTGGAGGCCCTGTTCGACGAGGTGCCCGAAGGATGGGAACCGGCCGGATCGCGCCGCACCGTGCTGCTGGGATGGACCGCCCGTCAGCTCCTGGCCGCGGTGGCGGTGGTCGTCATGCTCGGCGCCATCGTGGCCGGCCGGCTGCTCCCCTAGCGGGCCGCTCAGCCGCGGGGTAGCTACGCCGGCGGCGGCTCCAGGGCGGAGGCGACCTCGATGTCGTCGAGACGCTGGAAGGCCCGCCGGCCGTTAGCCCGGGCCAGAATGGCGACTTCGAGGTCCGCCGCGACCGGGGTCCGGTCGGGACCGGCCAGCGCCTCGGCGGCGGCTCGCAACGCTCCGCTCAGGTCCCAGTTGGGCTGGAACGCCCCTTCGATGCGCGCCGCGATGGCCTCCGCTTCGCCGCCGAGCGCCGAGTAATGGTCCTCGTCGACCACCGAGCCGTCGTAGAGGATGTGGAACAGCTGGTCGTTGCCCTCCGACACCCCCACCTCGGCCACCAGGATCTCCACCTCGAGGGGCTTCATCTCGTGGGTGAAGACATTTCCCATGTACTGGGCGTACAGGTTGGCGAGCGAACGGGCGTCCACGTCCTCGCGGCTGAACTGGTAGCCCTTGACGTCGGCGTGCTGCACCCCGGCCCGGCGCAGGGAGTCGAACTCGTTGTAGCGGCCCACGCCGGCGAAGGCGATGCGGTCGTAAATCTCGCTCACCTTGTGCAGGGACTTGGACTGGTTTTCGGCGCAGATCAGGATCCCGTCGGCGTACACCGTGGCCACCAGCGGCCGGCCCCGGGCGATGTTCTTCCGGGCAAAGTCGGCCTTGTCCTTCATGAACTGCTCGGGCGCGACGTAGAAGGGCATGCTCATTGGGACGCCCCCTCGGCCGCCACCACCGCCGCGAAGCGTTCCGCGACCTCGGCCTCGTCGGCCCGGGCGAAGCCGGCTGCGGTGATCGTCGCAACCGTCGGATAGATGCCCCGCACCGCGTCGGGACCGCCCGTGGCGGAATCCTCGTCGGCCGCCTGCCACAGAGCCTGCACGGCCAGGGCGATGGCATCGGCCCGGGACAGGTCGGGCTTCCAGCCCAGCTTGATGGTGGTGCGGGCGTCGCGACCCCCTGACCCATCGGCGTGGAAGTCGGTCTCCTCGTAGCGACCACCGGTCGGATCGTAGGTGTAGATCCGGCCCACCCCCCGGCGCACGTCGAACCCGGCGAAGAGGGGGACCACCACGAACCCCTGGATGGCCATGGTCAGGTTGGAGCGCACCATCTGGGACAGCTGGTTGGCCTTGCCCTCCAGGCTGATGGGCGCCCCCTCCACCTTCTCGTAGTGCTCCAGCTGCAGCTGAAACAAGCGCACCATCTCCATGGCCGGCCCGGCCGCGCCGGCGATGGCCACGCCGCTGTGGCGGTCAGCCGGGTGGACCTTCTCCATGGTGCGATGGGCGATCGACGATCCGGCTGTAGCCCGGCGGTCCCCCACCATCACGACCCCGTCCTGATAGCAGATGGCGGCGATGGTGGTGCCATGCGGCGTCGCAAAGGGCATCGATCCGGACGGTCGGACGGGCTCGCTCGGTGGAACAAAGGGATCCAGACCGATCCGGCGCAGCACTTCGGTGAAGTTCGGCCCCGGATCGTCCTGAGGGCGAAACATCGGGAGGCTCATAGGGTCAGGCACCCTACCCGCGCCGGGCCGCAATCGCCGCAGATCAGCTCAACGACGTCACCGCCCCGCCCGGTCCGGCGGATCTCAGTCCTATTCACCGCCTTTCTGCACGTACGAGCGAACGAACTCCTCGGCGTTCTCCTCGAGCACCTCGTCGATCTCGTCCAGCAGATCGTCCAGCTCGGCCTTCAGCTCCTCGCCTTTCTTACTCGAGGCGGGGACCTCTTCGATCGTTTCTTCCTCGGTCCGGGATGGAGCTTGTTTGCGGATCTGTTCGCGTTCTGGCATGGGGATGTCTCTTCCTTCTACGAGCCCAGTCGTTCGAGCAGCTCGGCGGGGCTCGATACGCTGTTCAGCAGTTCTTCGACGTGATCTTTGGTTCCTCTGAGGGGTTCCATCATGGGGACGTGCCGGAGAGGGTCGCCCCCGAGATCGAAGACCAGGGAGTCCCAGTTGGCGGCGGCGATCGAGGACGACCAGCGCTGGAGGCATTTCCCCCGGAAATAGGCCCGGGTGGTGTCGGGCGGCTCGCTCACGGCCCGGGCGACCGACTCGGGGTCGAGGAGCCGCTCGGTGCCGACCCGGGCATGCAGGGAACGCTCGGGCGTGACGTCGTGGTACTGGAGGTCCATGGCGGCCAGCTTGTGATCCTGCCAGCTCAGTCCGTGTCGCTCCCGGTAACCGTTGATGATCCGGTATTTCGCCACCCAATCCAGCTGCTTGGCCAGCGTCATGGGATCCGACTCGAGACCGGTGAGCACCTCTTCCCAGCGACGGAGGATGTCCCGGCCGATCTCGACCCCGCCTACCGCGTCCAGACCCCGCTCCTCGGCGTACTTGCGGGCCAGGTCGAGGTGCTCCCACTGGAGCTCCAGGGCGGTCATGGTCCGGCCGTCGGCCAGGTCGAGGGGACGCGTCAGGGACAGGTCGTAGGACACCCGGCGCATGGCGCTCACCGGCGAGTGCAGCGTGAACTCGCGGTTGGCCCGGGCGAACCATTCGTCCTCGATCATGGCCAGCACCAGGGAGGTGGTGCCGACCTTCAAGAAGTTGGCCACCTCGGACATGTTGGCGTCGCCGACGATGACATGCAGCCGGCGGTACTTCTGCGAGTCGCAGTGGGGCTCATCCCGGGTGTTGACGATGGGCCGCTTCAGGGTGGTCTCGAGCCCCACTTCCTCCTCGAAGAAGTCGGCCCGCTGGGTGAGCTGGAAGTGGATCTCCTCGGCTCCGGGGAGGAAGCTTCGCAGCCAACCTTCCCGGCCCCGGTATAGATCTGCCGGGACACGAAGTGCGGCATGACATGGTTGACGATGCGAGCGAAGGGGACGGACCGGTCCATCAGGTAGTTCTCGTGCGCCCCGTAGGAGTTGCCCTTGCCGTCGGAGTTGTTCTTCAGGACGAGGAGGCTCTGGCCCGGCGGCAGGACCCGGGCCGCGGCGGTCACCGAGCGGGCCAGGATCACCTCCCCGGCCTTGTCGTAGCGGATGGCGTCGAGGGCGTTGGCGCACTCGGGTGTCGAGTACTCGGGATGGGCGTGGTCGACGTAGTACCGGGCCCCGTTGGTGAGCACGGCGTTGACCAGATGGGTTTCCACCTCGGGCGGCATCGACCCCTCCCGGGCAAAGCCACGGGCGTCGCGACCTGGGGTTTCGTCCTCGAAGTCCCACTGCACCTTGCGGTTGAGCTCGGCCACATAGGCGTTGATCAGCGTCGAGGAAGCCGCGATCGGGTTCGGATCGGCCGCACCTCGAATGATGATCCCGTACTCGGTTTCCATCCCGAGCACCTTGACGATGGCCACGAGCCGACGTTATCCCCCCACGAGCCCCTAGCGGGGAGACTAACCGCTGAGATATTCACCCGGGCGCGCCAGGCCGGCAGGATTGGCGTCGGCTCAGAGGTATTGGCCCGTCGTGACCCGCTCGATGGAGCGGCCGCCGGTGGTCTCGTCCCCCTGGGCCATCAGGGTGCGGATATACACGATTCGCTCGCCCTTCTTGCCCGAGATCTTCGCCCAGTCGTCGGGGTTGGTGGTGTTCGGCAGGTCCTCGTGCTCCTTGTACTCCTGCTTGATGGAGTCGATGAGATCCTGAGAGCGGATGCCCCGACCCTCGCCAGCGATCACCCGCTTGATGGCCAGTTTCTTGGCCCGCCGGACGATGTTCTCGATCATGGCCCCGGACGAGAAATCCTTGTAGTACATGATTTCCTTGTCACCGTTCTGGTAGGTGACCTCGAGGAACTGGTTGCGCTCGTCCGCCTGATACATCTCGCTGACGGTGCGCTCGATCATGGCCTGCACCGCCTTGGCCCGGTCGCCGCCTCCGAGCCCGGCGATCTCGTCCTGGTCGAGAGGGAGGTCAGGCGTGAGGTAGCGGCCGAAGATCTGGGCTGCGGCCTCCCTGTCGGGCCGCTCGATCTTGATCTTCACATCCAGGCGGCCCGGTCTGAGGATGGCCGGATCGATCAGGTCCTCCCGGTTGGAGGCCCCGATCACGATCACGTTGCGCAGAGTCTCGACCCCGTCGATCTCGGCCAGCAGCTGCGGGACGATCGTCGATTCCATGTCCGAGCTGATCCCGGTACCCCGGGTCCGGAACAGGGAGTCCATCTCGTCGAAGAAGACGATGACGGGAACGCCTTCCTCGCTCTTCTCCCGGGCTCGCTGGAAGACCAGACGGATCTGGCGCTCGGTCTCACCGACGTACTTGTTGAGCAGCTCGGGGCCTTTGATGTTGAGGAAGTAGCTGCGGGCCGCCTTGTCGCCGGACACGTCGGCCACCTTGTTGGCCAGGGAGTTGGCGACGGCCTTGGCGATGAGCGTCTTGCCGCACCCGGGCGGGCCGTACAGCAGGATCCCCTTCGGGGCCGGCAGCTTGTGCTCCACGAACAGCTCCCGGTAGAGGAACGGCAGCTCCACGGCGTCGGTGATGGCCTCGATCTGGTTGTCGAGGCCGCCCACGTCGGCGTAGGAGATGTCGGGCACCTCCTCCAGGATCAGCTCCTCAACCTCGGGGCGGGGCAGCTTTTCGAGCAACAGGCCGGTACGGGAGTCCATGAGCAGGGAATCGCCGGCCCGGATCTTGACGCCCCGCAGGCTGTCCGCCAGCTCCACGACCCGCTCCTCGTCGGCCCGGCCCACGATGATGGCCCGGGCGTCGTCGAGCACCTCCTTGAGGGTGACCACCTCGCCGGACTGCTCGGCCGAGCGGGCCAGCACGACGTTGAGCGACTCGTTGAGGACCACCTCGGCGCCCCGCTGGAGCTCCGACTCTCCGCTGGCGACCAGCTCGGGGTGCAGGGCCACGCGCATCTTGCGGCCCCCGGAGAACACGTCGACGGTGCCATCGTCGTTGCGGGCCAGGAAGGTGCCGTAGGCGGCGGGCGGCTGGGTGAGCTTGTCCACCTCCTCCCGCAGGGCCGCGATGTGCTCGCGGGCCTCCCGCAGGGTGAAGGTCAGCCGCTCGTTCTGTGAGATCGCCTGCTGCAGCTGGCCCTTGGTCTCGAGGAGCTTCTCCTCGAGAGTCCGGACCCGTTTGGGGGCGTCCTGCATCCGGCGACGCAGACCGAGCACCTCTTCCTCGAGGACCTTGGCCTGGTCGCGGAGCTCTGCCACCTCACGCTCGTAGGCGACGATCCTGGTCTCCGCATCGGCGTCGCTCACTGGTGTACCTCGCTCCCTGACTTGCGCTGTGAACTTACCTCCATCGCCGCCACAATCGCGAGATGGTGTCCAACGGGTTTCCGCGGCGGTCGTCGCGATAATTGACACCGGAACGGGGCGGTCGGTACGGTCGGTCCGCTAGCATTGAACGTCGAACGACCACCCGGCGCCGACCGGCGACGACCACACAGCGAGGCGAAGGCAAGGCGATGAAGGTCTGGATCGATCAGGATCTCTGCACCGGCGACGGGCTCTGCGAAGAGATTGCGCCGGCCGTGTTCACCCTGCTCGATGACGGCCTGTCGTACGTCAAGGAAGGCGACAAGATCTTCGACAACCCGGGCGGGCACGAGGGGCTGGCGGTGGTGCCGGACGGGATGGAGGACGCCACCCGGGAGTCGGCCGAGGAGTGCCCCGGGGAGTGCATCTTCATCGAGGAGTAGCCCCCGGGGGACCGGGGGTTCACACCGTGGGTGCGGGTCGGGCATGGTGTTCGATCGGCCTTGTCAGCTGGTCAGACCCTACTCAGCTGGTAAGACAGGGTCCGGTCGAGGTCCCGGCGGGATTGCGGGGTTCGCTGAGGGCTCCCTGCAGCTCGGTGGTGCTGAGGGCGTAGGACGTGGACGACTGGTCGGCGGAGATGGCGAACGCCACGCCGATGACCGCGCCGGACGTGTTCACCAGCGGCCCCCCCGAGTCCCCGTGGGCCAGGGCGGCAGCCAGAACCAGCACGTCGCGCTTGGTGTTGGCGCTGTCGTAAAGATCCTTGCCGACGGCCTCGATCTCCTCAGCGACCCGGGCGGGGGTGACCGCGATCGGGTCCTGGCCGTTGGGATGGCCGAACACGGCCCCGGTCGCCCCGGTGTGGGCCACCTGGAGCGGTAAGGGGGTCTCGCCGAGCGATGTCACCGACAGCAGGGCCAGGTCCCGGCGGGGGTCGAACATCACGACCCGGGCGTGAAGCTGCCGTCCGGACGGGAGCAGCACCTGGGTGGAACCGGCCGCCTCGCCGGCGACCACGTGGGCGTTGGTGACCACCAGGTCGGTCGACACCGCGAAGCCGCTCCCCTCGTAGATGCGGTTGCAGGCCTGGCCCTGGACCTTGACGGTGGAGGCTGACACGGCCTCGGTGACGGCTGCCGACAGGGGGCTGGCAGTCGGTGGCGGGCCGGCCGGGGCCCCCTGATGGAGGACTGCGAACACCTCCGGAGCGTCCTGGGCGATCAGGCGGCGCAGCACCTGCACCGCGTCGGGGGGGTTCGGCAGGGCCCCGGACACCCACCGGGAGATGCCCGAGGCGGCGGTTTCCTGAGCCGGCCAGCCCGGGACGGCCGCAATCGACGGCAGCAGCAACCACAGGGCGACGATGACCCCTACCATCCCGGTCCCCGCTCCCAACACCCGGTCGGCCTGGCGGACCGGGCCGGCGGGCAGGGCCCGGTGGACCCGGGACCCGATGACCAGGCCGAGCATCTGGCCCAGCACGGCCCCCCCGACCAGCAGCAGCACGGCCACCGCCAGCTGGGTGCCGGGCGAATCGGATGACAGCCGGACCAGCACTGACGGCAGAATGCGAATGGCAAGGTAGATCCCCAGGGCCAGGCCCAGCCAGGAGGCGACCCGGCCGAAGAACCCGAGCCGGTACCCGCCCACGGCGGCCACCACCGCCACGGTGATGACGATCAGGTCGAGGGCGTCCATGGCTCAGCCGTCGGCAAGGGCGGCGGGGTCGACCGACCCCGCCGAGCGGTCCCCCAGGCCCGGGACGTCGCCGTCCACCTCAGCCCCGGGCGGGGCCGCCCCTGCGGCGGACGGGGGCGGGGCCGGGCCGGCCGGGCCGGTGATGGCCCCGAGCAGGCGGGCGGAGGTCAAAAACCCGGTGTGGGCGACCATGCGATGGTCCGGGCGGACCGATTGCCCCTCCACGTGCCAGCTGCGCTGCAGCACCTCGATGGTCTCGGCCAGGCCGAAGGCGCTGCGGTCCAGGGTGTCGCGCAGGGTGCTGACCTGCCCGATGGTGGGCAAATACGACACCAGGATGCCGCCGGGGTGCAGGGCCGCTTCGGCCGCCTTCACCACTCGCCAGGGCTCGGGCAAATCCAGGACGACCCGGTCGAAGCCGGTCTCGACCACCCCGTCGTAGGCATCGCGCACCTCGATGTGGTAGCGGTCCAGGGCGCCGGCGCCGAGAAAGGCGGCCACGTTGGTCCGGGCCCGGGCCGCGAAATCCGGGCGCAGCTCATAGCCGGTGACCTCGGCGCCGGCCCGCAACAGGGCCATCGACAGCGCCCCCGACCCGAGCCCGGACTCGAAGATCCGGGCCCCGGGGAACACGTCGGCGAGGATGAGTATGGGTCCCAGATCCTTGGGGTAGATGACCTGGGCGCCGCGAGGCATCTTGAGCACGACCTCGGCCAGGGTCGGCCGCACCGCGATGTAACGGGCCCCGCGACTCGAACGCACCAGCGAGCCCTCTTGGCGTCCGATCAGATCGTCGTGGGGCACCGGGCCGGAGTGGGTGTGGAACTCCCCGCCTTCCGCCAGCTGGACCAGGTAGCGCCGGCCCTTGGTGTCGAAGAGCAGGATCCGCTCGCCGGCCTCGAACGGACGGCTCACGAGGGTCCCGGCGGCCGGCCTGCGGCCCGCTGGATGAGCTTGCAGAAGGCGCATAGCTCGCTGACCGTCGGCGCCCCGCAGCCGGGGCAGGGGTGCAGGCCAGCCCGCTCCTCTTCGGCGTGGGGCTGGACCAGAGCGGCCACCCGGTCGAGAAAACCGAAGTAGAAGGCGGCTTTCGAGCCCGGCGAGGTCACCTCGATGGCATTGAGGGCGTCCTTGTACCCGAGGTGCCGGTTGCCGGCGGCCATCGGGCACTCCTCCACGATGTAATCGATACCCCGGACGACGCAATAGGCGGCCATCTCGCGCTCGCCCAGGCGGATCAGCGGCTTGACCTTCCGGGCGAACCCGTGGCTGGCGGGCAGAACGGGGTACTGCCGGCCCAGGTAGGCCAGATCCCACCGCAGCACGTTCCCGAACAGCACGGCCGCCTCGTCGTCGAGGTTGTGGCCGGTGGCGACGACGTCGTAGCCCCCGTCGAGAGCAGCCTGGTTGAACAGGTGCCGTTTCGACAGGCCGCACGCCGAGCAGGGAGCCCGCCGGGCCGCGGCCGCTCCGGTCGGGATATCGAAGCCGAACTGCTCCTGCAGGTCGATCTCGACCAGGCGGGCCTGCCGGTGCTCGGCGAAGGCGCGGGCGTACCGACCCGACTCGTCGCTGTAGTCCCCGATGCCCAGGCCGAGGTAGAGGCCGTCGGCGGCCACGCCGGACTCCAGGAGCAGGTCCCAGAGCGCCAGCGAGTCCTTGCCACCGGACACCGCAACCAGCACCCGGTCCCCCGGGTGGATCATGTCGAACGCCTCGATGGCCCGGCGCAGCTGCTCCTGGCAGTGCCGGATGAAGCAGGGCGCGCAGAAGGCGGCATTGTGCCGGCGCACGTCGATGATGGCCGGCTGCCGGCAGGCCCGGCACTTCATCTGGCCCCACCGGAAATCACGGGACGCACCTCGACCGTGGATGCCTCCCCCAGCATGGCGTCGCCCGTGACCAGCGTCCCGTCGACGATGACCAGCACCGACTCGCGGTTGAGCTCCAGGTGGTCGAGGAGGGCCTGCACCGCGAGCGGGCCGGTGACCTCTACCTCCCGACGCGGGTTGCGCAAGACGACCTTCACCATCCCATTTTGACGCCCGGCCGACGTCGGCGTCGGGCGGCCCGCCGAGACCCGCGGCCCGCCGGTGTCGAGGGCTAGCGCTTGAGGCCGCTGATCTCGAAGGTCTCCCCTGGTTCGATGTCGCTGCTGAACAGCAGATGCTCATGGCGCTCCATGGCTCGCCCGGCCAGATGGGCGAGCAGGGCCATGGCGCCGAGAACCAGCCAGACCGGGCTGCCTCCGAGGACGCCCCGGTCGAAGCCGTTGCGCATGCCCCGTCGTAGCACCCGCTGCAAGAGGCCGGTCATGGGAGAGGAATGGTCATCGCCAGATGCCAGTCATGGCAGGCCCGTCACAGCCGGTGGATCTCGACCCACGAAGACTTGCGCTGCCCCCGACGGCGTCCCAGCAGGAACGCCACGATCACCACCAGCACCACGCCGCCCACTCCGACGTACCAGGCCATGGGCTTGGCCGCCTCGGCGGTCTCGTCGACCTCGCCCCGGATCTGGCCCAGCTTGGCCCGGATGTCGGTGAGCTCGACCCGACCGTTGGGTCCGCTACCGGAAACCGGGACCAGCTTGACGCCCGGCAGCTTGAGGTTCATGGCGCCGATCCTGACGTCATTTTCGGCCCGTGCTCCTGGTGATGCGGAACACCGCCCAGCCCGCCCCGACACCCGCCACCAGGAACCCGCCGAAGTACGACATCCAGGTCAGGCTGCCGGTCAGGTGCCGGCCGGTCTCGGCCTGTACGGCCCGGACGGCTGCCAGCGCCAGCAGGCCTCCTCCGAGGGCCAGCAGGAGGGCGCCCACGACGCCGAAGGCCACGAACCGCCCCAGCGACTTGATGGGGTCAAGGGTCTCCTGCTTGGCGTAGGCGACGACGAGGCTGACGAACTCGTCGACCAGGGCTCCGAACGATCGCCCCCGGACATCCTCTGGCGCAGCTCCGGTCACAAGGGCGCGATCCTTACCCGCCGCCGAGACGGAATGCAAGCGTCTCCCTGGCCTCGGCCGCCTGCTGCATCAAGGTGACCAGGCGGACGGCCCGGGGCGCCTCCAGGAGCCGCTGGCGATCGAAGGGGCCGAGGGGCGCAGCCGCGCACAGCTGCCAGGCCCGGTGGGCCGGATCGCCGGCCAGCTCGAAGCCGGCGGGGACGGTCGCCTCGCCGAGTTCGGCCGCCAGCGCCAGCGTCTCGCGGATCAGCGCCTCGGCGTTGTTCAGGACGGTGTCGTCAGCTGGATCCCACTCCGGCTCGGGGAGTTCCTCGACGTGGGCCTGAGGAAAGGGATCGTCCGGCAGCCATTCGACCACCCGGAATCGACCCGTCCCGGCGAACAGGGCCATCCAGCGTCCGTCGGGCGTCTGTTCGGCTGCGACCAGCCGGCCCACAGTGCCGATCTCCACCCGCTGGTCGCCACCGCCGACCTCGTGGCCCCGTTCGATCAGGACCACACCCAGCTCGGCGGAGGCACCGGCCTGGGTCAGCCGCTGCATGAGCTCCCGGTAACGGGGCTCGAAGATGTGCAACGGCAGCAGCTGCATGGGCATGAGGACCGAGCCGAGGGGGAAGATGGGCAAGTGGCGGGTCACCGCCGCGGCTCGAGGTCGGCGATGGGCGGCAGCCTGGGATAGGTGGCGAGCGCCACACCCACCTGATCGGCGACGGCGCGAGCCGCGGTCATGCTGGCCACCTGATTGAAAATAAGCGAGAACACGAGGGGCTGCCCGAGGACGCTGCCGGCCACGCTCGACCGGGCGGCGGGAGGCACGAACCCGCTGAGCGCCACCACCCCGTCGAGGGTTCCCGTTTTCGCTCGCAGTCGCCCCGCCGCCGGGGTGCCGCGCATCCGGGCGGCCAATGTTCCGGTCTCACCGGCGACCGGCAGTCCCCTGGCCACCCCGCTGCTGATGCCGACGTGCTCGAGATCAGACTCGATCAGGTTGCACGTGGCCCGATCACCGCGATCGAGCCCGGAGCCGTCGAGTCCGACCAGCTGCGTGACCGGCAGGCCGTCCGCGGCCAGGTCGGCCCGGATAGCCGCCGTGCCTGCGGTGGTGGTGCCGGCGCCGGCGGTGTCGTAACCGAGCTCCTTGGTGAAAAGCTCCGCGGCGGTGTCGTCGCTCACGGTCAGCATGGCATCGACCTCGTCGCCCAGAGGGGGGCTGGCGATGCTGGTCAGGACCGGGAGACCGGCCGGTGCCTTCCCGCTCGACGCGGCCCCCGGATCCGCACCCCGTCGGCCTCCAGCAGGTCGGCGAAGGTGGCGGCGGCCCGGGCCGCGGGGTCGGCCGAGGCGGCGGCCTGGAGGGCGGCGGCCGACGCTCCCGTCGGGGCTGACGACGCCCCGGCCGGGATGGCACCGTTATTGACTTCGAGGGCGCTCAGCGGCGCCACGTCACCCTCGGCCTCGTACTCCGGGGCCCAGGTCGGCACGGTCCGGAGCTGGTCGTAGCGGCTGTCGTCGCCGAGGACCGATCCCGTCACCTCGTTCACGCCCGCGGCCCGGACCTGGCTGGCCAGCTGATTCAACGAGGTGTACAGGGTCTGGCCCGAGCCGAGACCGGTTGCCGTCGGGCTGGTGGCCAGCAGAGGATCCCCGCCGCCGACGAGGTACAGGTTGCCCGTGACCACCCCTGCCACCGGCCGGGCCGCGACCACCGTGGTCGTCAGGCGATGGGCCGGTCCCAGCCGGTCCAGGAGGGCGGTGGCAGTCAGCAGCTTTATGTTCGACGCCGGAATGAGGCTCTCCAGGGTGTGATCCGCATACAGCGTCCGCCCCCCCTGGCTCACCTCGAGGCAGCTGGTGCTGGCGGCCGGGCCGAGGCCCGGCTCGGCCAGGATCGTCGACAGGGCCGGGGCCAGGCGCTGGGCTGCGACGGTCTCGGCCACCCAGCCGGGGAGGCGCCGGATCGACAGGATGGGTGTGGCCGTGATCCCCGAACTCACCGGTGCGGCGGGCGCGGTCGCGGCGGCGGGCGGAATGGCCGAGAGGCCGGCAGCCACACAGCTGGCGGCCAGTGCCAGCGAGAGCCGACCGCCCCTCCGCCCGTGCCGACCCATCGGCGCCAGCGTAGGCGGCCGGGTTCGCCGAAAATGGGCATGGGTAGATCTCTACCATCTGGTCAGCCCGGCTAGCGTGAGAGGATGCCCGGGATTCTTGTCGCCGTGGTGACCGGCTTGCTGGTCTGCCAGGTCGCCCTCTATTTGACGACCGTGTTCCTCCACCGGACGCTGGCTCACCGGGCCATCACCATGGCCCCGGCCCTCCAGTTCACCTGCCGGGTCATGACGTGGATCCTGACCGGAATCAAGCCCCGGGAGTGGGTTGCGGTCCACCGGCGCCATCACGCCTACACCGACGTGGACGGCGACCCGCATTCCCCTCTGCTGGAAGGCTTTGCCACCGTCCAGATCGGAAATGTGGTGCTCTACCGCCGGGTCGCCCGCGATTCGGTCACGGTCACCAAATACGCCAAAGATCTACCGGCTGACCGCTGGGATCGGGCCCTGTTCGATCGGGGCTACGTCGGCCTCGGGATCGGCGTCGGCATCCTGCTCCTGGTGTTTTGGGGAAACTGGGAGCTGGCTGCCATCGCCGCCATCACCCACACCGTTTCCTATCTGCTGCTCAATTCGGCGATCAACGCCGTCGGTCATACGTTCGGGCGTCGGCCGTTTCTCGGGCTGGCCGCCAATGCCCAGTGGCTGGCGTGGCTCACCGCCGGCGAGGGCCTGCACAGCAACCACCACGCCGCCCCGACCTCAGCCCGGCTGTCGTTTCACCGGGGCGAGATCGATCCGGCGTGGTGGATGATTTCCTCGGCCCGCAGGCTGCGCTGGCTCCGGGTCCGCCACACCGAGCCGCGGGTCACGGCCCGGGCCCGCCGCACCCCCCAGCCCGTCTGACAGAGCCCGGTCGAGTCATGGATATCGTGTCCGCGCTCTTTGCCGAGAACATTGACCTGCGACCTGTTCCCGGCCCGTCCACCCGAATCGACCTGATCGGGATCATGTTTTCGATGCCGGCCCCGGGCGCCCCGCCGGTCACCGTCACGCCGCATTTGATCGTGTTCGTCCGGTGCCGCCCCGACGAGGACGGCCAGGGGATCCTGGAAGTGGTGTTCCGGGACGAGCGGGGTGCCCAGGTGGCCCGCAACGTTTCACCGTTTCAGGTCGAGCCCGGAAAATTCACGTACCGGCTGGTGCGCGGGGAGCTGGAGTACGCCCAGTTCGGCACCATCGAGGCCCACTGCCGGTTGCTGCCCGACGGCCAGCCGACCGTCGTGCCGCTCACTCTGCTGCCACCCGTGTAGCCCCCCGTTTCGCCGTGTCCCCATCTCCGGGCCGGAGGTGCCGGCGAGGGTCTGCGGCGTGGGTACTGTTCAGCTATGCCAGACGATGTGGAGCAGCTGGGCATCAACGTCATCCGCGGCCTGGCGATGGATGCACCCCAGCGGGCCAACTCGGGGCATCCCGGCACCGCCATGGCGCTGGCCCCCCTGGCGCACGTGCTGTGGACCCGGATCATGAAGTACGACCCGAGCGAGCCGACCTGGCCCGACCGGGACCGGTTTGTCCTCTCCTGCGGCCACGCGTGCATCCTCCTGTACTCGATGCTCTACCTCACGGGTTACGGGGTGGAGCTGGAGGATCTGCGAGAGTTCCGGCAGTTGCACAGCCGGACGCCCGGTCATCCGGAGGTGCACGTATTGCCCGGGATCGAGGTCACCACCGGGCCGCTCGGCCAGGGGTTCGCGAATGGTGTGGGTCTGGGCCTGGCCGAGCGCGTGCTGCGAGCTCAGTTCGGCCCCGAGATCGTCGACCACCACACCTTCGTCATCTGCAGCGACGGCGACCTGATGGAGGGGATCAGCCACGAGGCGGCCTCGTTGGCCGGCCATCTCGGCCTGGGCCGGCTGATCTACGTGTACGACGACAACCACGTCACCATCGACGGCCCGACCGAGATCGCGCTCACCGATGACGCGGCCCGCCGTTTCGAGGCCTACGGCTGGCATGTCGACCGTCTGGGCGAGGTGGCCAACGATACCGCCGCCCTGGAGGCCGGCCTGCGTGGGGCCATGGCGGTCGAGGACCGGCCCAGCCTGCTGATCCTGCGCAGCCATATCGCCTGGCCGGCACCTCACCTGACCGACAGCCCCAAGGCGCACGGTTCGCCGCTCGGCGAGGAAGAGGTGAAGGCCACCAAGGAAATCCTGGGGTTGCCACCGGATCAGACGTTCTGGGTGCCAGACCAGGTACGCGAGTTCTACCGGCAGGCCATCCCGCGAGGTCAGGCCGCCAGGGATGCCTGGGAGAAGCGGCTGGCCGCCTGGAGCGGCGATCACGAGGAGTGGGAAACGGTGTGGGCCGGACGGGGCCGCCCGGGCTGGCAGGCGAAGCTGCCGGTGTGGCGGACGCCTGGCGAGCAGGTGGCCACCCGCCACTCCACCCACACCGCCCTCAACGCCGTCCGCACTGAAGTCCCAGGGCTGATCTCGGGCGGCGCCGATCTCACCGGCAATACCGGAACTGGCCTCGACGACACTCCCCTGCAGAGCCGCGAGCACCCGGCGGGGCGAACCCTGGCTTTCGGGGTGCGTGAGCATGGCATGGGCGGAATCCTCAACGGGCTCAGCCGACACGGCGGGACTATCCCCATCGGTGGCACGTTCTTCGTTTTCAGCGACTACATGAGGGGCTCGGTGCGCCTGGCCGCCCTTTCGAACACGAAGGTCATCTACTTCTGGTCCCACGATTCGGTGGGGCTGGGCGAGGACGGCCCGACGCACCAGCCCGTCGAACAGCTGGCCGCCATGCGGGCCATGCCCGGACTGCGGGTCATCCGCCCGGCCGATGCCAACGAGTCGGCCCAGGCTCTGCGGGTGGCCATCGAAGGCGACGGGCCGACCGCCCTCATCCTCAGCCGCCAGAACCTGCCGGTGCTCGAGGGGACCGACACCCGGGCGGCCGAGCTCGAACGAGGCGCCTACGTCCTGGTCGAAGGCAGCGACGATCCCGACCTGGTGCTCATCGGCACCGGTTCGGAGGTGGCGGTGTGCGTGGCCGCAGCCGAGCTGTTGAGCGCCGAAGGGCTCACCACCCGGGTGGTATCCATGCCGTGCTGGGACCTCTTCGATGAGCAGGACGATGACTACCAGGACGAGGTGCTGGGCCCCGGCGCACCCGTTCTCTCGGTGGAAGCGGCGGCCTCGTTTGGATGGTCACGGTGGGCAGATGACTCCGTGGCACTCGATCATTTCGGCGCGTCCGCCCCGGGCGCGCAGGTGCTTGCCGAATTCGGCTTTACGGCCGAGAACGTGGCGGAGCGGGCCCGGGTCCTGCTGCAGGAGCTCGACACTTTCGACGACGTGGACGATATCGACGACCTGGAGGACGAATAAATGACACGGTTACAAGATCTTTATCGCGACGAGGGCCAGAGCCCGTGGATCGACAACGTCTCCCGGCCCTCCACCCGCAGTGGGGAGCTGCAGGGGCTGGTCGACAGCGGGATACGGGGCGTGACCTCCAACCCGACCATCTTTCAGAAGGCCATGACGGGCTCTGATGCCTACGACGACCAGTTCCGCGCCCTGATCAAGCGGATGTCGGTCGAGCAAGCCTTCTGGGAGATGGCGATCGACGACGTGACCGAGGCGTGCGGCGTCCTGCGCCCCCTGTACGACGAAAGCTCCGGGGGGGACGGGTTCGTGTCCATCGAGGTTTCCCCGCTGCTGGCTCGAGACACGGCCGCCACCATCGACTCGGCCCGCAGTTTCCACGAGCGCATCGACCTGCCCAACCTGCTCGTCAAGATCCCCGGCACTGCAGAGGGCGTGCCCGCGATTCGGCAGATGATCTCGGAGGGGCGCAATATCAACGTCACCCTCATATTCAGCATCCCCCGCTACGACGAGATCATCGAGGCCTACCTTTCGGGTCTGGAGGCGCTGGCGGAAAAAGACGGGGACCTGTCAAAGGTGCACAGCGTGGCGTCTTTTTTCGTGAGCCGGGTTGACACCGAGGTGGACCGGCGGCTCGAGAAAGCCGGCGATCAGGGAGCCGGTCTGGAGGGGAAGGCCGCGGTGGCGCAGGCCAAGATGGCCTACCGGCTGTTCCAGGATCGCTTCTCGGGACCCCGCTGGGAGGCGCTGGCCGCCCGGGGCGCCCACCGCCAGCGCCCGTTGTGGGCATCGACCTCGACCAAAAACCCGGCCTACCCGGACCTTCTGTACGTGGACAGCCTGATCGGCCCGGACACCGTCAATACCATGCCCGACGCCACGGTCGCCGCCTTCTTGGATCACGGCACGGTGGCGCGGACCGTCGACACTGACGTGGCCGGTGCAGAGGCACATCTCGAGGCCCTGCAACGGGTCGGGATCGACATGGCCGACGTGGCCGCGGTCCTGGAGGACGAAGGAGTGGCCTCTTTTTCCAAGAGCTACGACGAGCTGCTCCAGTCCCTGCATGACAAGGCCAATGCCATCAGCCCGGGATGACTCCGGGGCCGCCTCCGGGAGCGAGGCGGTCATGCCCAACGTCCTGGCCGAAGGCCTGCAAACCACCCGGCGGGCGCCGCCCGGCGTACTGGTCATCTTCGGAGCGTCCGGCGATCTGACCTCACGGAAGCTGCTTCCCGCCATCGAGCGGCTGAGCCGGCGCCGGCTGCTCGAACCGGGATTCGCGGTGATCGGGGTAGCCCGGACCCCTCTCGACGACCAGGAATTCCAGGACCTGATGATCTCAGCCGTGCCCGACGCCGGCCCCGGCTGGGAGGACATCGTCAAACACAGCCGCTATCTGGCCGGTGACTACGACGACCCGGACACCTTCTCCCGGCTCAAGGTCGCCCTCGACGACACCGACGAGGAGCTGGGGCTGCCCGGCAACCGGACCTACTACCTGGCCACGGTCCCGGCGATGTTCGATCACGTGGCTGCCGGACTCGGCGGGGCCGGCCTCAACCAGCCCTCCCAGCCGGGGGCGGCCGTGCGCCTCGTCATCGAGAAGCCCTTCGGCCGCGACCTGGCGAGCGCCCGCCAGCTCGACGCCGCCCTGCACCAGACGTTCGACGAGTCGCAGATCTACCGCATCGACCACTACCTGGGTAAGGAAACGGTCCAGAACGTACTGGCCCTGCGCTTCGCCAACGCCATCTTCGAGCCGCTCTGGAATCGCAGCTACGTCGACCACGTCCAGATCACCGTGGCCGAGTCCCTTGGCGTCGAGAAACGGGGCGGCTTCTACGAACGGGCCGGCGCCCTGCGGGACATCGTGCAGAACCACGTCATGCAGGTGCTGTCGCTCACCCTGATGGAGCCGCCCGGCTCGATCGACGCCCAGGGCATTCGCGACGAGAAGGTCAAGGCTCTGCGGTCGGTGATGATCCCGACCCCCGGGCAGGTCCTCACCGATGTGGTGCGGGCCCAATACGACTCCGGCTGGAGCGAAGGCGTAGCGGTGCCTGCGTACCGGCAGGAGCCGGACGTGGATCCGCACAGCCAGACGGAGACCTACGTGGCCATGAAGCTGTACGTCGACAACTGGCGCTGGGCGGGGGTGCCGTTCTACATCCGCACCGGCAAGCGGCTGCCGAAGCGGGTCACCGAGGTGGCCCTCCAGTTTCAGGGGGTGCCGCACCTGGCGTTCACCGCCGCCGAGAGCCACGACCTCCGTCCGAACGCCCTGGTCATGCGAATCCAGCCTGACGAGGGCGTGGCCCTGCGCTTCGGCGCCAAGGTGCCCGGCCAGGCCTTCAAGGTCCGGGACGTCCTCATGGACATGTCCTACGGGGCGTCGTTCCTGGAGGAGCCGCCCGACGCCTACGAGCGCCTTCTCCTCGACGCCATGGTCGGCGATCCCACCCTCTTCATCCGCAGCGACGAGGTCGACCAGGCCTGGCAGATCGTCCAGCCCATCCTGACCACCTGGGAGGAGGGGCAGGTGCCCCTGGCCGGATACGCGGCCGGGACGTGGGGACCCCGCCAGGCCGATCAGCTCATCGAGCGAGACGGGCGCCAGTGGCGGGCGCCGTAGCCGTTGACACCTGGGACGCCCAGGGGGTCCGGCTGGGGGACGTGGTCGAAGCCCTCGCTGATCTGCGCCACCAGTCGATCAATAAGCACGCCGCCCGGACCGCGGTCATGACCCTGGTGACCGTGCTCCCCAACGACGAGCAGGCCTACGCGGCCACCCGGGCCCTGCGGGCCCTGGGCCGCCACCACCCGGCCCGCATCGTGCTGCTCCGCCCCGACCCCGACCAGGTCGCCACCCTCGACGGGCGGGCGGCCCTGTACGCCCTCGACGAGGACGGCCACCAGGTCAACTTCGAGGAAGTCACCCTCGCCGTCGGCGGCCAGGCGGCCCGGCATCTCGACTCCCTGGTCGAGGCGTTCACGCTCTCGGACCTCCCGGTGCCGGTGTGGTACGCCGGCGACATCCCGGACCCGTCGGATCCGCTCCTGTCGGTGGCGACCGCCGTGCTCATCGACACCCGCGACGCGGCCGGTAGCGGGCGCATGCGCCCCGTCCTGGAGCTGGCCCGGCGCCGGACGGTCGTGGACCTGTCCTGGATCCGGCTGGCGCCGTGGCGGGAGCTGCTGGCCGCCCTCTTTCAGCCGGTGGCGCGCCGCCCCTGGTTGCAATCGGTGACCTCCGTCGAAGTCACCGGCAAGATCGGGCCTCGCTATCTGCTGGGCGGCTGGCTGACCGCCACACTGGACCTCCAGCCCCATCAGGTCCGCCTGGTCGACTCCCGACATGTGGAGATCCGGCTCATCTGCCGGCGCGATGGCCAGCGAGCCACCTTCGAGGTGGGTCGGGGCGAGCTCAACCGCACGGTCTCGGCCCGGGCCGAGATCCCGGGCGGAGTCGAGGCCGGACCTCCGGTACCCGAAGGGTTGCAGCCCATACCTCTGGCCGAGGACCCGCTCGCCACCTCGCTGGCGAACGCCCTGACCAACCTTCAACCCGACGTGACCTGGGAGCTCGCCCTTTCGGCGGCCACCGCGCTCGGTGTGTAGCTTGCTCGGCGTGAACGGAGAGCTGATCGTGGTCGACGACCTGCCCGGGGCCTTCTCGGCCCAGGTCATGGCGGCGTTCACGCAGCGGCCCGACGAGCTGTTCGGCCTGGCCTTGAGCGGTGGCAACACGGCCCGGACGTGCTACGAGCGGCTGGCCGCGGAGAGTACCGATCTCATCGACTGGCTCTCCGTCAACGTGTACTGGAGCGATGAGCGCTGCGTGCCGCCGCACCACATCGACTCCAACCAGCTCCTCGGCCGCAAGGCCCTCCTGGAGCGGGTCGGGACCGCCAACGCGGTCTATCCCATGAGCTGCGATGAAGGCCCCGACGCCTATCAGCTCCGGCTGGGGGAAATCGGCAAGCTCGACTTCATCCACCTCGGCCTGGGCCTCGACGGCCACACGGCCGCCCTCTTCCCCGAGTCGCCGGCGCTGCATGCCGACCCCGGCCAGCTGGTGGCCCGCAACCAGGACCCCTCCGGCCGCAACCGGCTGCCCCGGCTGACCCTCACCTACGCGGGGATCGCCCGCTCCCGGATGGCCCTGTTCACGGTGACCGGGCAGCACAAACGGCCGGTCCTGGAGGCCCTGTTCGACGGCGCCGATCTCCCCGCCGCCCACGTCACCTCCGATCAGGTCATCTGGCTGGTCGACCGGGCCGCCGCCCCCCGCTGAGGGCCGGGCCATGGCCAACCGGGACATCCCTCGCGAATCGCTCACCGCTCTCCTCGACTCCATCGGGGTGACCGCCAACCGCGACCAGCTCCTCGAGATCCTGGAGACGGTGGTCCGCCTGGCCTCGGACCGGACGGATCGGCTGGACCTCAAGATCGCCAACGCCGCCCTGAAAGAGATGTGCGAAGGGTTCGAGGTGTTCGCCCCCTACCGGCACGTGCGCAAGGTGACCATGTTCGGCTCGGCCCGAACCCTCCCCACCGACCCCCTCTACGCCCAGGCGCGCGACCTGGCCGCCCTGCTGGCCATGCACGGCTGGTCGACGGTCACCGGCGCCGGGCCGGGAATCATGGCCGCCGGCCTGGAAGGGGCGGGACCGGACCATGCCTTCGGCATCAACATCCGGCTGCCCTTCGAGCAGGGCGCCAACGAGTTCATCGCCGAGAACCCGAAGCTGGTGTCGATGAAGTATTTCTTCACCAGGAAGCTGCTGCTCATCAAGGAGTCCTTCGCCTACGCCGTGCTGCCCGGGGGCTTCGGCACCCTCGACGAGGCCTTCGAGCTGCTCACCCTGATCCAGACCGGGAAGGCGGAGCCGGCCCCGGTCGTGCTGCTCGATCTGCCGGGCAGCAGCTACTGGAAAGGCTGGGAGCGCTTTGTCATCGAAGAAGTGGCGACTCGCGGCCTCATCAACCCCGGCGACGTCAGCCTGTACCGGATCGTCGACCGGGTCGAGGACGCCGCGGCCGAGATCCTGGGCTTCTACCGCAACTACCACTCCCTGCGCTGGATCGGCGACACCCTGGTCCTCCGCCTGGAAGCCAAGCCCACCCCGGCCGAGGTGGACGCCCTGTCGGAGCGCTTCGCCGATGCCCTGCACCGTCCCATCCGCCTCCTCGACGCCCCCCTCCCCGCCGAACGGCGCAGCGAGGACTTCCCGGACCTGGCCCGGGTAGCCCTCCGGTTCGATCGGGTGTCGTATGCCCGCCTCCGGGAGCTCATCGACGCCCTCAACGCCCTCCCCTCCGCCCCACCCGCGCCCCTGGTCGGGACGGCCTCCCGGTAGACGCCTCCGATGAGCCCCCCACCGACCCACTCCAGCCTGCTGACCGAACCTTTTGCCATCGGCGGCCGGCTGGCCCCGTCCCGGGTGGTGTTCGGTCCCCATGAGACCAACCTGGCCCGGGGCCGGTCCATCGGCGCCAGGCACCTGGCCTACTACGCCCGGCGGGCCGAGGGGGGAGCCGGAGTCATCGTCACCGAGACCGCATCCGTCATCGCCGACGACTGGCCCTACGAGCGGGCCCCGCTCGCAACCGATTGCGGACCCGGCTGGACCGGACTGGCGGACGCCTGCCGGCCGTACGGCACCGTGGTGCTGGCGGGGCTGGGGCACGCCGGAGGCCAGGGCTCCAGCGCCTACTCCCAGTCGGTGCTGTGGGCCCCGTCTCGGGTTGCCGACGTGGTGTCCCGGGAGCCGCCCGCCGCCCTGGACCCCGCCGGGATCGCCGCCCTCGTGGCCGCCTTCGCCCGGTCGGCCGGGCGTGCCGTCGCCGCCGGCCTGGACGGGGTCGAGGTCGACGCCGGGGCCTGGTCGTTGCTCCGTCAGTTTCAGTCCGCCCTCACCAACCAGCGCGCCGACGGCTACGGCGCGGACCGTCTGCGTTTCACCCGTGAAGTGCTGAGGGCGGTGCGCGACGCCATCGGCCCGGACCGGATTCTGGCCCTTCGCCTCTCCTGCGACGAGCTCGCCCCCTGGGGCGGGATCACGCCCGAAGCCGCCGGCGAGCAGGTGGCGGCCCTGGCCCCTGCTCTCGACCTTCTCACCGTCATCCGGTCCGGCCCCTACGCCACCACGGCCTACCGGCCCGACGCCCACACCCCGGAGACGACCAACCTCGGGTTGTGCCGGGCCATGCGGGAGGCCGCAGCAGGGCAGGTGCCGGTGGTCCTGCAGGGCAGCGTCGTCGATCCCGAGCAGGCCGAGGCCGCCCTGTCCGACGGGTCCGCCGACCTGGTGGAAATGACCCGGGCCCAGATTGCCGACGCCCGCCTGGTCGCCCTGGCCCGGGCCGGTCACCGCGACCGGGCCCGGCCCTGCCTGCTGTGCAACCAGACGTGCCAGGTCCGCGACAACCGCAACCCCATCGTCACCTGCGTCGGCGATCCCCGCTCGGGCCACGAGACCACCGACACCGACGTTGACCGGCCCGACGTTGACCGGCCCGACGTTGACCGGCCCGACGTTGACCGGCCCGACGTTGACCGGCCCGGCTCGGCCGAGGAGGGGCCCGCCGTCTTCATCGTGGGCGGCGGGCCGGCCGGATTGGAGTGCGCCCGCGTCCTGGCCGCGGCCGGCCGGCGGGTCGGGGTGGCCGAGCGGACCGACGCCCTCGGCGGGGCCCTGGCTGGAGCCGCGGTCGGCCCCGGCCGGGAGCGGCTGCGACGGATCACCGATTGGCTGGCGGCCGAATGCACCCGGCTCGGGGTGGAGGTCGCCCTGGGCGTTGCGGTCGACGCCAGGGCCGTGGCCGCAGCCCGGGCGGAAGGCTGGGAGGTGGTGGTGGCCACCGGGTCACGTCCCTTTCCCGACCGCTACCCCGGCGCCGGCGCCGGTCCGCTGGTGATCGATGCCCTGGCGCTTTTGCGGGGCGGACCCAGCCTGCTGCCGGACGGCCCGACGGTGGTCGACGACCCGGTTGGCGGACCTGTCGGCGTCGGAATCGCCGAGTGGTTGGCCGCCGAATCGCTTGTCTCAGGGAGCGAGCGGCCGGTCACCCTGATCAGCCCGGACCCGGTGGCCGGCACCCTGCTGGCCCGCACCGGGGACCTGGCCGACGCCAACGTGCGGCTGCAGCGGGCCGGCGTGACCAGACGGCTGCGGGCCCGCATCACCACGGTCGGCGCCGGCTCGGTCGCCGGCGTCGACGTGTGGACCGGCGAGCCCTTCGACCTGCCCGCCGCCATCCTCGTCGACTGCGGCCATCGCCTTCCCGACGAAGCCCTGTACCTGGCCATCGACGACCCCCGGGTGTGGCGCGCCGGTGACTGCGTCGCCCCTCGAACCGTCCACGAGGCCATCCTGGAAGGACGGCGGATCGCGGTCGCCCTCCTCGGTGCCGGGGCTGACGCAGCCCGGGTCGGGCTACCGCGATGAGCGAGGCGGGTCAGTACCGGCAGCTGTTCACCCCGCTTCGGGTCGGCCCGTTGACGGTGGCCAACCGGATCGTGTTCTCCGCCCACCTCACCAACTACGCCACCGAGGACGGCCTCCCGAGCGCCCAGCACGCCGCCTACTACGCGGCCCGGGCCGCCGGCGGAGCCGGGCTGATCATCACCGAGGAGCACTCCACCCACCCCACCGACTGGCCGTACGAGAAGCTCATCCACGGTTTTCATCCCGAGGTCATCCCCCACTACCGGCGCATCACCGACGCCGTGCACGCCCACGGGGTTCCGATCCTGGCCCAGATCAATCACAACGGCGGGCAGGCCTCCAGCCTCTACACCCGCCTGCCGGTCTGGGCCCCCAGCCCGGTCCCCGATCCTCTGTTCCGGGAGGTTCCCAAGGCGGTCGAGCCGCACGAGATCGCCGAGATCATCGCCGGCTACGCCCTGGTGGCCGAACACTGCATGGCCGGCGGGTTCGACGGGATCGAGCTGCAGTGCTCGCATTCCTCGATCGTGCGTGGCTTCCTGTCCCCCGCCACCAACCGCCGCAACGACGCCTACGGAGGGGATCTGGGTGGCAGGGCCCGGTTGCTGCTGGAGCTGGTAGCCGCGGTGCGCGCCGCCATCGGGCCAACCGCGGCGCTCGGCGTGCGGCTCTGCGGGGACGAGCTCATCGAGGACGGCACGACCATCGACGACGCCGTCGAGGTCGCCCGCCTGGCCGAAGCCACCGGGGCGGTGGATTACATCAACACCTCGATCGGGGTGGCCACCGCCACCCTGTACATGATCGAAGCAAGCATGCAGATCCCACCGGGCTACGCCATGTTCATCCCGAGCGCCATCCGGCAAGCGGTGAGTTTGCCGGTGGTCGGGGTGGGCCGCTTCAAGGATCCCCTGCAGGCAGACCGGGCCCTGCAGGCCGGCCTGTGTGATCTGGTCGGGGTGGTCCGGGGCCAAATCGCGGACGCCGACTTCGCGGCCAAAGCCCGGTCGGGGCACGGGGCCGACATCCGGACCTGCCTGTCGTGCAATCAGGAGTGCGTCGGCCGGATGGGGCTCAATCGCTGGCTGGGCTGCATCGAGAACCCGCGCACCGGACGGGAGGCGGAGCTGGCCGGGTCGGGGCTGGTGGTGACGGGCTCGGGGCTGGCCGGGTCGGGGCCGGCCGGGTCGGCGCCGGTGGTGACGGGCTCGGTGCGGGCATGGTCGGGGCCGGTGGTGACGGGCTCGGTGCGGGTTCCGCTCGGTCGGACCCGGCGCCGGGTGCTCGTGGTCGGCGGCGGCCCGGCTGGCCTGCAGGCCGCCGTCACCGCCGCCGATCGGGGCCACCGGGTGGTGCTCTACGAGCGCCAGCACCGCCTCGGGGGCCAGGTCCTGGCCGCGGCCAGCGTGCCCAGCCGGGCCGAGTTTCTCGACATCACCCGCAACCTGGCTGCCCACGCGCGATCGGCTGGAGATCGACCTCCGGCTCGGCATCGAAGCTGACGAGGCCGGCATCCGGGCCGTCGGCCCGGATGTCGTCATCCTCGCCACCGGAGCCGTGCCGGCCTCGCCCTGGTGGGCCGGGGGCCACCCCCGGGTGGTGGACGTCCGTGACGTGCTGGAGGGTCGGGCCGCGCCCGAGCGGGCGGGTGGTCGTGGTCGACGAGCTGGGCTTCCACCAGGCCACGTCGGTAGCGGAGCTGCTGGCCGACCGGGGCTGCCAGGTGGAGATCGTCACCAACGGGATGGTCGTGGGCCAGGATCTGGGCATCACCCTCGATCTGGAAATGTGGAATGTGCGAGCCCACGCCAAGGGCATCCGGCAAGCAACGGACCTGGTACCCCTGGGCCTGGCCGACGCCGAAGCGGACCTCGTGGCAGGGGCGGACGGGGCGGAGGGGCCGGGCCCGGGCGCGGTCGTCCTCCAGCTCCAGCATCATCCCACCGGCCAGGACCGCAACCGGGTCTGCGATTGGGTGGTGTGTCGCGTGCATCAGCAGCCCGAGGACGGCCTCTGGTATGCGCTGGCCGATACCGCATTTCCCGTCCATCGCATCGGGGACTGCCTGGCGCCCCGGCGGGCCCATGCCGCGGTCATCGAAGGCCATCGGGTGGCGATGGCCCTGTGACGACGGACCTGCCGGGCTGGCGGATCACCCCGGAATGCTCGGCGATCGTGGTGGCGCGAGACGGCCGGCTCCCGGCCGGGGCCGACGAGGCCGTGGCCGAGGCAGGCGGTCGTGTCCTGGTGGTCGGCTCCGGCAGCGAGGAGGCGGCGGCGGCCCTCCCGAGCGCCGCCGCCGTGCTGGTGGGCCCCCACCGAGGCCGAGCCGGGGGCCCTGAGCCGCCGCCTGGCCCCGGTGCTCGAAACCGTCCCCCTCCTGCTCCTGCCCGCCTCCCCGGACGGCCGGGATCTGGCGCCCCGGCTGGCGGCCCGACTGGGCCGGCCCTTACTGGCGGGGGCGACGCGGGTGGAGCTGACCGGCGGCCGGGTTAGGGCCGAGCTGCTGCGGGTCGACGGACGGGTGGTGGTGCCGGTAGAGGGACCTCTCCCGGCAGTCGCCACCCTGCTGCCCGGGGTACGGGGCCCGGCCCCGGTGGGCGAACCGGCCGCGCCCGGCCGCCGGGAGTTGCCCGTCGCTGGAACCGGATCCCGATGGGCACGACGCGGCCGTCGACGCCCCGGCCCTGATCAGCCCGGACCCGGCCACCATGGATCTCGCCGACGCCGCCCGGGTGCTCGGCGGTGGCGCCGGCCTGGTGCCCCGGGGCGCGGGTGAGGAGCAGGCCCGGGCCGTCTTCGCCCTGCTCGTCCAGGTGGCGGCCGCCCTGGGAGCTTCGGCCGGAGCCACCCGGGTGGTCACCGACGCGGGCTGGACCAGACCCGAGCGTCAGATCGGCACCACCGGGGTGACCATCGATCCCGATCTCTACCTGGCCCTCGGGGTGTCGGGTGCCAGCCAGCACACCGGTGGGCTCGGCGCCCCCCGACACGTCGTGAGCGTCAATACCGACCCGTCCTGCCCGATGACCGCCATCGCCGACCTCGGCCTCATCTGCGACGCTCCGGCTCTGCTGGTGCGCCTGGCCGACCGGCTGAGCGTCCCGGTAGCACCTGAGGTCCGGGCGACTGCCGGCCTGGCTGGCCTGCTCGCCCCCCGGGAGGGCGATACCAGCCTGATAGTGGGCGCACCCGTGGGCACCGGCGACGGGTTGAACGCGCCCCATTTGACAATGGCGCCTCCAGTGCCTGAACCGGTTGACGCCGTGGTCGTCGGAGCCGGCCCGGCCGGTTCCGCCGCCGCGCTGGCGCTGGCTCGCGCCGGGCGTTCGGTCGTCCTGCTCGAGCGAGGGCCGTATCCCGGGTCCAAAAACGTCTACGGTGGGGTGGTCTACGGGCGGGTCCTCGACGAAGTCATTCCCGGGTGGTGGGAGCGGGTTCCCGTTCAGCGGTGGGTGGTGCGGAGATCCACCATGGTCATGACGCCGACCCAGGCAGTCACCATCGATGTGCGCACCCAGGCCTGGGGTGAGGCGCCCTACAACGGGATGACCACCTACCGGGCTGACTTCGACAGCTGGCTGGCCGGCGAAGCCGTTGCCTCCGGGGCCCGGCTGATCACGTCGACCGTGGCCACCGGATTACGGCGCGATCCCGATGGACGAGTGATCGGTATCCGGACGGACCGCCCTGATGGCGATCTGGATGCTCAGGTCGTCATCGCCTGCGACGGTGTCAACTCGTTCCTGGCCCGGGAGGCGGGACTGGCCGCGCCGGCCGACGCCGCCCAGCACACCCTGGGCGTGAAGGAAGTTCTGGCCCTGCCCGCCGGGGTCATCGAGGAGCGCTTCGGGCTGGGGCCGGACCAGGGCGTGGATGTCGAGGTGGTCGGCTGCACCCGGGGAATCCCGGGAGGAGGGTTCCTTTACACCAATCGCGAGACGGTGAGCGTCGGTGTGGTGGTCTCCGTCGCCGGCCTGGCCGCAGCCAAAGTCCGCCCAGAGGACCTCATCGCCGACTTCAAGGCGCATCCCGCCATCGCCCCCTCGCTCAAGGGGGCCACCCTGCAGGAGTACGCCGCCCACCTCATCCCGGAGGGCGGCTACGACGCCATGCCGACGCTGGCCGGTGACGGCCTGCTGGTGGCCGGCGACGCCGCCGGGCTCACCCTGGCAGCCGGGATCTGGTTGGAGGGCGTCAATTTCGCCATCGGCTCGGGCCTGGCTGCCGGTCAAGTGGCCGCGGCCGCGATCGGCTCAGGCGACGTGAGCGCCACCGGGCTGGCGGGCTACCGGAAGGCCCTGGATGCCAACTTTGTGCTCCAGGATCACCGTCGCCTGCGCGCCGCGCCACACTTGATCCTTTCCGACCGGATGCAGCGCCAGTACACCCACCTGATGTGCGATATCGCGGAGCAAATGTTCACGGTGACCAACCCCGACCCCAAGCCCGGCCTGGCCCGCCTGCTGCGCCAGACGGTGAAGGCCAGCGGCGTGCGGTGGCGAGACCTGGCCCGGGACGGCCTCGAGACCCTGCGGGTGTTCCGATGACGGACACGGACCGTTGGGCGGAGACGTCGTTCGAGACCCGGATGAGCACAGTGGAGTTCCGCGTCGGGAGCGCGCCCATATCACGGTGGACTCGGACGTTTGTCGGTCCTGCACGACCAAAGCGTGCGTCACCGCCTGCCCGGCCAATCTGTTTGCGCCGACGGCGGACGGCGGGATTCTGTTCAACTACGAGCAGTGCTTCGAGTGCGGCACGTGTTACCTGGTTTGCAACTCCGAGGGGGCGCTGACCTGGACCTACCCCGACGGCGGTCAGGGAGTCGTGTTCCGCCGTGGCTGAGGGGGGGCCTGCAGAGCCCGGGCCTGGCGTCGGCCGCGAACCTCGGCGGGTCGCGGTCGCCTGCCTGGCCCCCGCCGACCTGCGTCCGGAGGTAGATCCCCTCACCGGAGAGGTCGTGGTCGATCCTCGAAGGGCCGATCTGACCGCCTCCGACGCAGCCGCCCTGGAGCTGGCCAGGCGCGCCGCCGACGAATGGGGCGGGCGCCTGGTCGCGGTGGCGGCCGGACCGCCAAGCATCGAAGACGCCCTGCGCCAGGCGGTGGCCGTCGGCGCCGAGGTCTGGCGGGTGCCGTGGGGCGGAGGGAACGGGCACGGTCCACGCCACCCCGCGACGTCCCGCGGCGCGACGGCGCTGACCCTGGCTTCGAGGCCCGTCCCGGACGCGCCTGCGGCTGCCCACGCCCTCGACGGTCGGGCCCTGACGGGCGATCCCATTGATCTGGCTCGCCAGCTGGCGATGGTGCTCATGCGGGTTGGGCCGCCCGACCTGGTCATCTGTGGCGACCGGTCGTCGCTCGGGGGGACCGGTTCGGTGCCGGCGCTGCTCGCCCACTACCTGGGCGCGGGTCAAGCCCTGGGGCTGGTGTCCTTGCGGGTGAAAGACGACACCGTGGTGGTCGAGCGCCGCCTCGACGGTGGTTGGCGAGAGCGGCTCCGGCTGGCTATCCCGGCCGTGTGTTCGGTCGAAGCCGCCGGGGTGCGGTTGCGCCGGGCGTCTCTGCCTGACGCCCTGCGGGCCGCCGAGGCCCCCATACCGGTAACGGACGGCAACGAGGCGGGAACAGGCGGACCCGGCGGGCCCGGCGGGCCTGGTGTCGGGGCGGGCGCGGGGGCGGAGCCCCGGCTCGGGTGGCGGGTGGGCGCGCCCCGCCCCTACCGGCCCCGGCCCCGGGTTGTCCCGCCGCCGGTGGGCTCGACCCGGGAGCGGCTTCTGGCCCTCACCGGGGCCCTGGTCGACCACGACCCCCCCCGGCTGGTCGGCCCGATCGACGCGGACGGAGCGGTCGACGAGCTGCTCGACTTCCTCGTGCACCACGGCTACCTCGACCCGCAAGCGCGGGGCGGCCGACCGCCACCCTGATCGCGCCCCGCTGGCCTGAGTGGAGGTCCGTCCCGGTGGCCGCCGTGCCTTCCCTGTTGCACCAGCCCCTCTAACAGGGCACCTTTTGCAACAGGGAACGTCCAAAGGGCACGATCTGCAACAGAAAAGAGTGGCGGGCGCGGCTCGGAGGTGGTCCGGCGGCACGGGCAGCCGGCAGCGCTCCGGACGACCAGCCGGCGGCCGCCCCGCGCCTTCCCTGGTGCACCAGCCCCTCTAACAGGGCACCTTTTGCAACAGGGAACGTCCAAAGGGCACGATTTACAACAGAAAGAGTGGGTGGGGGGCGGCGGGGCAGCGGGGTAAGCGAGGGGCCGGCGGCAAGCAGCGGGCGAGCGGCAGGGCGGCGAGGCGAACGACGGGCCGGGGGCAGGGACGACAGGGCAAACGACGGGCCGGCGGCCGGTGTCAGCCGTCCAGGTCGTCCGGTTCGGCCAGGATCGCCGCCGCCCGTTCGACGGCCCGGCGGGCCCGGGTCAACCGCCGTTCGTCCACCGGCAGCTCGACCCCCCCGGCGTCGATGGACTCCCGGAGGCGCACGATGGCGAGGTCCGCCAGCTCCTCGGAGATCTGCAGGAGTCGGCCCCGGATGTCTTCGAACTCACCGGCCACCGTCAGCCCCCGGCGATCCAGCTACCTGCGGCCCGACGTCCAGGCCGGCGGCGGCCGCCACGATCTCGATGGGATGACGGATCGGTACCCCGGCACTGGCCAGCCACAACCCGCAGCCGGGGTTGGCGCTGGCCACCACGTCGGGGGATCCGGCTGCGATGACCGCCAGCTTCTGGGTCCGAATGCGGCCGGCCAGGTCGGGCTGCAGGGCACTGAACGCCCCGCCCGCCCCGCAGCAACGCCCGTCGTCATCGAGCTCGACGAGGTCCGCGTAGGGCGCCAACACGACGCGCACGCCGGCCTCCGAGCGCTGGACGTGGCGGAGGTGGCAGGGGTCCTGGACCGCAACGCGCATCCGGGTCGAGCCGGGCGCGGGAGGCGGCAGCCGATCGGCCCGCCCCGCCAACCACTGGTGAATGTCGATGACCCGGGCCGAGAACCGCTCCGCCTGGCGGGTGCCGAGCAGATGCCCGTAGTCCTGGAGGGCCGCCCCGCAGCCGGCGGAGTCCACCAGGATGGGCGCCGATCCCGGGAAGGCGGACATCACCCGCCGGGCCAGGCGGGCCGCCTCGGGGCGCAGACCGGCATGGACATGCAGCGCTCCGCAGCAGGCGGCCCGGCGCCCGGGAAGCGCCACGCCAGCCCCACAGGCGCCGAGCACGGCGATGGCAGCCCGGTGGATGTCCCGCTGCCAGGCGTCCATCACGCACCCGGTGAAGAGCCACACGTCGTCCCCGGTCGCGACCAGGGGGGGCTGACGCACCGGCAGGGTGGGCAGCGACATGCGCCGGGATAGGGCTTTGGGAACCAGCCGGGCCCGCTGGGCCACCGCCCCCACGGTGGTGAGTACGATCAGGATCCGGTGGAAGCCGAGCAGCCGGTAGGCGGCCCGCTGCCAGGGGGGAACCGAAGTCGGCGCCAGGCGCTCTCTCGCCCCTTCCATGAGCCGCCCGAACCGGACCGACGCCGGGCAGGCGGTCTCACACGCCCGACACTGCACGCAGGTTTGCATCAGGCGCGCAAAGGTGTCGTCGACTTCTGCACCGGCCACGACGGCCCGGATGGCGGCGATGCGGCCCCGGGGCGAGAGGCCTTCCTCGCCGCTGACCCGGTAGGTCGGGCAGTGGGCCAGGCACAACCCGCACGACACGCAGGCGGCCAGCTCGTCGGGATCGACCCGGATGGGCCGATCGCCAGAGTCGAGCGCGGTCACCAACCCACTCCTGTCAGCACGGAGCGGCCCGGGTTGAGCCGGCTGTCCGGATCGAAGCGCTCCTTCAGGGCCCGGTGCAGTTCGACCAGGGTGGACGCCGGCTCGGGGACGGGTGCCATCCGGGCGGAAACTTCCGGCGTGCAGTGCACCACCCCGACCCCGACCTCGGCCAGCCAGCCCCCGCCGGCGCCCAGTTCCTTCGGCAGGGACCGCAGGGCTCCCGGCGGGCGGGACCGGCGTACCGCGCCGGGACGCGTGGGCGGTGCGTCGACAGGCACGAACGACGGCCCGAGTACGGCTTGGGCCTGACCGCGCACGTCGGCCTGGTAGCCGGCGAGGCCCACCCAGGTTCGGGTGCCGTCCCACAACAGCGCCAGGGGTCGATAGAGGATGTCGGCCAGGGTGAAAGGATCGGCATCGTCGGCCACCCACCAGGTCTCCAGCTCGGGCAACGGGCGGCAGCGCAGGACGACCTCACCGAGCAGGGCCAGGGTGCCGAGGGACCCGACCAGTAGCCGGCACAGGTCGAAGCCGGTCACGTTTTTGACCAGCGGCGCCCCGGAACGGATCAGCTGGCCGCGGGCACTGACGGCGGTGATCTCCAGGACGGCGTCCCGGACCGGGCCCAGCCCGAGGCGGCGATACCCGCTGTGGCCGACCGCCAGGATCCCGCCCACAGTGGCTCTCGAGGGGTCGGCGGCGTCGAGCGACACGTCCTGGCCGCCGGAGCGCACCGCGGCTCGCACTTCGTCCAGGCTGGTGCCGGCCCGAACCCGAACGATCATCTCGGCCGGCTCATGGGCGACCACTCCGGCCGGGGCGGGCAGCTCCCGAATGCCGGGCGTCGGGGTGCCCCCCACTTCCCACTGGGTGCGGCCGCCCACGACCCGCACCGGTCCTGAAGCTGCCGGCCCCACCTCGGCGGCGAAGTCCTTCAGCGGGTCCAGCGATTCGCTCACACCCAGGCCCCGGCGGGCAGGGCGGCGATGTCCCCACAGCCCGAGCCGCCCCGCGGCAGCACCTTCTCGGGGTTGCATTGCCCGGCCGGATCGAACGCGTCCCGCAACCATTTCTGGGCTTCGAGATCGGCGGCCGAAAACACCAGTGGCATGGCGTCACGCTTCTCCAGCCCGATCCCGTGCTCGCCAGACAGGGTTCCTCCCGCCGCGACGCAGGCTTCCACGATCTCCTGGCCCGCGGCGTGGACCCGGTCGAGCAGGCCCGGCGCCCTGCGGTCGAACACGATCAGCGGGTGCAGGTTGCCGTCTCCGGCATGGAAGACGTTGCCCAGGATCAGGCCGTACCGGTCGGCGATCGCCCGCACCTCGGTCAACACCTCGACCAGCTTGGTGCGGGGAACGACACAGTCATGCAGGTAGTAGTTGGGCGCGATCCGGGCCACGGCCCCGAACGCCGACTTCCGGCCCTTCCACCACAGGGCCCGCTCGGGGGGTCCACTGGCTACCCGGACGGTGCGGGCGTGATGGGCGTGCAGGACATCGCGGACCCGGTGGGTCTGTTCGTCCACGCCACCCGGCAGGCCGTCGACCTCGACCAGCAGCACGGCCGCGGCGTCGGTCGGAAAGCCGGCGTGCACGTAAGCCTCGACGACGTCGACGATGACGGCGTCCATCATTTCGAGAGCTGCCGGGATGATCCCGGCGGCAATGATGCCGGTCACCGCGGCGGCGGCGTCGCCCAGATCCTCGAAGTCGGCCAGCAGGGTCGCGATCGTCGGAGGGAGCGGGGTCAGGCGCACGGCGATGCGGGTGGCGATTCCCATGGTGCCCTCGCTGCCGACGAAGGCGCCCCGAAGATCCAGCCCGTCGGGCTCGGGATCCAGGCCGCCGAGAATCGTCACCGATCCGTCGGGCAGGACGACTTCCACGGCCAGGATGTGGGCATTGGTGACGCCGTACAGGAGGCAGTGCGGGCCGCCGGAGTTGTTGGCCAGATTGCCGCCCACCGAGCAGGACTGCTGGCTGGACGGATCGGGGGCAAAATGCAGCCCCAGGTGGGCGACGGCGCGGGACAGATCGAGGTTGAGCACCCCTGGTTGCACCCAGGCCAGGCGCTGGACGGGATCCACCTCGAGGATGCGGTTCATCTTCGTCGTCACGATCACGACCGGGGGCACTTCGCCGGCCGGTGTCGCTCCACCCGCCAGGCCGGTGCCCGATCCCCGGGGGACGAACGGACGGCGGTGATCCCGGCACACCCCGACGACGGCCGCCACTTCTTCGGTGGTCGTCGGAAAGCAAACCACCGCCGCCTGACCGGTGATCATGGAGGCGTCCCGCCCGTACAGGCTCACCTCGGTCCGTTCCGCGTGCACCCGCTCGGGGGCGACCGCGGCGCAGAGATCTTCGATGAGGGCCGCCGTGACGTCAATCGAGGTTGTCATCGACCCACAGTCTGGCGCTAGTTGCTGGGGCAGCGCGTTCCGGGCGCCGGCAGGGCCAGATTGACGAGGTACCGGTCCACCTGGGTGCGAATGCACGAGCTGCTCCCGTAGGCGGTGTGCCCGTCTCCAACCCGGGTGAGCAGCACGCCCCGGCTCAGCTGCTGGGCCAGGGCCTGGGCCCAGCTGTAGGGCGTCACCGGGTCGCCGGTGCTCCCGACCACGACGATGGGTGGAGACCCGGCGGCCTGGATGGGCCCGATGGATCCGGTGGCCGGTACGGGCCAGACCGAGCACTCCGCCTCTCCGTACAGGTCCAGCAGCCCGAAAACCGGCGCCTGGCGCGACGTGGCTGAGGCGTTGGCCTGGATCGTCGTCAGGGGAAGGGGCGGGGTGTCGAGGCAGTCGACGGCGGCGTTGGCCTCGAACAGGTTGCTGTAGGTGCCATTGCTCTTCCGGCCGGTGTACTGGTCGTAGAGGGCGAGAAAGTCAGTGCCGTCGCCGCGGCTCGCCGCCTGGAGGGCCTCGGCCAGCTCGGTCCAGGCCGCCGGCGTGTACAGGGTGTCGATTGTCCCCCACAGCACGGCGGCCGGTCCCACCCGACGGGAAGTCCCTTTGGCGGAGAGTGGATGGGCCCGCGCCTGGTTCACCAGCGCCTCATAGGCGGTGGTCGGGTTTCCGGCCGGCTGCCACGGGCAGCTCTGGCCAGGCTGGGTGCAGGCCGCGAAAAACGCTTGCAGCTGGGCGTCGAGGCTGGCGGCCTGCTCGTCAATCTCGGTCATGGTGGGCAAGGCGGGATCGAGCGCCCCGTCGAGAACCATGGCTCGCACATGAGTTGGAAAAAGATCGGCGTAGGTCGCTCCCAGCAACGTCCCGTACGAGAAGCCCAGATACGTGATCTGGGCGTCCCCGAGCGCGGCCCGGAGCACGTCCATATCCCGGGCCGCGTCGACGGTGCTGACATACGGCAGTTCGGCGCCGCTTTCAGCCGCGCAGCCGGCAGCCAGGGTTCGGTCGGCCGCGACCAGGGCCGCGAAGCCGGCCGGGGTGGGCGGTTCCGGGTCGGTGGTGAAGTATTCGATCCAGGCCGGTGCCGCTCAGGCACGCGATCGGAGCGGTGCGGTCCACGCCCGGAGGATCGAAGCCGACGATGTCGAACCGGGCCAGCAGGCTGGCGGGCAGCTCGCCCACCACGGTGGGCAGAAAGTCCACCCCGGATACCCCCGGACCTCCAGGATTGACGAGCAGCGAGCCGATCTTCTGGCCCGTGGCCCGATGGCGGTCGATGGCCATGGCGACGGAAGCGCCTGCGGGGCGGGCGGGATCCCTCGGCACCATCACGGTGGCGCACTGGTAGCCCTGCGGCCCGGCCGCCCCGTGGCACGCCGACCAGGTCACCGTCGGGGCGGGACGGGCGGTACTCACGGACGACTCCGGCGCGGTCCCGGCCCCGGGCGCGCTCTGCGGACGGGGCGAAGGCGGAATGGTGGGGCTGGACTGGATGTGCCGACCGCCCCCGCAGGCTGCCAGCAGCGACACCGCTATCAGGACCACCAGCACGGAGGCCGGCCGGCGCCGGTACTCCGACATGACGGGCAACGGTACCGCTGGTAACCGTGCTGTACGGTGCAGGCGATGGCTGATCTGGCGCTGGCGGGCTACGCCGAACAGGAGCGGGACCGCATCCTGGCCGCCCTTTTTTCCTGGTTGAAGATTCCGTCCATCTCCGCCGATCCGGAGCGGGTTGGCGATGTCGCGGGCCTCGGCCGAGTTTGGCGCCGACCTATGCCGCCAGGCCGGCCTCGAACACGTTGCCGTCCTCGAAACGGGCGGAGGTCCCGCCGTCTACGCCGACTGGCTGCACGCCGGCCCGGCCGCTCCGACGGTGCTCGTCTACGGCCACCACGACGTGCAGCCGGTGGATCCCATCGAGGCGTGGACGTCGCCGCCGTTCGAACCGGTGATTGTCGCCGGGGAGTGCCTGGCGCGGGGCGCCATCGACGACAAGGGCCAGACCCTCTACCAGATCGAGGCGGCCCGGGGGCTGCTGGCGGTGGACGGTCGTCTCCCCGTAAACCTCAAGTTGCTGATCGAGGGCGAGGAGGAGGTTGGCAGTCCTCATTTCGAGGACCTGCTGGTGGCGGAGAGGGAACGGCTGGCGTGCGACGTGGTGGTGGTTTCGGACACCGGCATGATCGCTCCGGACGTCCCCTCGACGACCGTGGGCATGCGCGGTCTGGTGGCCTTCGACGTCGCCGTGCGGACGGCGGCGATTGATCTGCACAGCGGCATGTGGGGCGGGACGGTGCCGAACGCGGCCCTGGTGGCCGCCCGGCTGGCAGCCTCCTTACACGACGACGAGGGTCGGGTGACCCTGCCCGGTTTCTATGAGGCGGTACGGTCGCTGTCGCCGGCGGAGCAGGCATCCCTGGAAGCCCAACCCTTCGATGAGCGGGCCTTTCGGGCCGCCGCTGGCGGCGTCGCCTACCTGGAGGGGGAGGCGGGCTACACCCCCCTCGAGCGCATCGGGGTGCGGCCGACGGCGGAGGTGGTCGGTCTGCATGGCGGCTACGGCGGCCCCGGGATCAAGACCATCGTGCCGGCCACGGCCGGGTTCAAGGTGGCGTTCCGGTTGGTGCCCGATCAACGCCCCGAGGCTATTGACGCCGCCTTCCGGTCCTGGTTGTCCGACCGGGTCCCGAACGGTGTCGCGACCGAGATCACACCCGAAGGCGGGGTCGCCCCCGCCCTCACCCCGATCGACCATCCGGCCATGGGCGCCCTGGGGCGGGCCATCGAGGCGGTCTGGGGTGAGCCGCCCCTCTACACCCGGGAAGGCGGCAGCGGGCCGGAGGAGGCCCTGGGTCGGGTCCTGGACGCCCCCGTGCTGTTCCTCGGCGTGGGGCTGCCGGGCGATCGCATTCACGCCCCGAACGAGCGCATGGTGATGGACCAGTTCTGGAAGGGGCTCCTGGCCGCCGGGGAACTGCTCCTCGAGCTCGGCCAGGGTTGAGGACGGCGGCGACCGCCCGGATCGCGGAAGCAGGCCGCGGCGGGCGGCGCAGGCAGGAGCCGTGGCGCCACTGCACCGGGTCGGGCGGAGTGGCGGAGGCCAGGAAGGCGTTCCGGGAGGCCCCGGCCGATGCCCACGAGTGGGTGAGCTTCGAAGATCCCGAGGAGGAGCGCACCTGGGTCTTCGATGTCACTTTCCTGCTGTCCGGTTGGCAGTGCATCTACGGACGGGGTTGCCAGGGCGTGTTGACCGGCCCGGCCGAGGAAATGGCACAGGGCTGCTGCTCGTACGGGGCGCATTTCACCGACGACGATGACGTGGCCCGGGTCAAAGCAGCAGCTCGGACGCTCACCGACGAGGACTGGCAGTTCGCCGGCACGGGCCGGCGGGCGGGTGTGATTCGCACCCAGCCCGACGGGACCCGGATCACCCGTTTGGTCGACGGGGCCTGCGTGTTCCTCAACCGCCCCGGCTTTCCCGGCGGGCCGGGCTGCGCCCTCCATCGAGCCGCCCTGGGGCGGGGCCGGCCACCGCTCGAGCTCAAGCCGGACGTGTGCTGGCAGCTGCCGCTGCGCCGGGAGGACACCAGCGAGGACTCCGGCCGGGTCATCTCGACGATCAGCCAGTGGGATCGGCGCCATTGGGGCGACGGCGGCCAGGAGTTTCACTGGTGGTGCACCGAGGCCCCCGAGGCGTTTCGAAGCCGTCAGCCCGTCTACTCAGACCCTGCGGCCCGAACTCATCGCCATGGTAGGGGCCGAGATCTACGACCGCCTGGCCGCCTATCTCCAGGCGCGCCACGCCACGGGCATACCGCTCCCCCACCCCGTACTGCGGGCCCGGCCCCGCAGCTAGCGACGCCCCACTGGCACTGGCTGAGCCCCTGAGTGCTGAGCTCCCCGAAGAACTGCTCCCGGGCGGTCAGGCCCGGCGCGGCTCCGGGTCGGAGTACTCCTCTTCCTCGTCATCCTCCATGGCCAGGCACCACGACGCGTGATCGTCCCCGGGCTCCGCGCCACACTCGGCGCAGGGCTCGACGATCTCTTCGGTTGAGCGCTTCAGCGCACGCGCCTCTTCGAAGCGCCGATGCCTTCCCTTTTTCACGTGCCGCTCCCGTGGTCTTTCGGTGGTCGAGACAGGTCGTGACCGGCCCCTATTGTATCGCCCGGCCCGGCCTTCCAGGATGACGCCCCCCGGGGGCCCAGCCGGGGATCCTCGTCCCCGGAAGCTAAAGTCTACCTATCGCCGAGGACTTCGATCCCGACGCCATGATTGGGCGCTTCCAGGCCCGGGCCCGGGCCGTGCGTCAGCGCGGCCTGCCCCCTCTCGAGGGAGTGGAACGCAAGCGGTTCCTGGACCAGGCCCGCATCGACTTTCAGGACTACGCCATGATCGGCGACGCGGTGGCCAAGCTGGACGGCGGGGTGCTCACCCTTACCGTGGATCTGCGGCCCCAGCAGGCATCCGAGCCGGGGTAGGCGCCGGCTTCCCCGGCTCGGCCGGTCACGGGGTCGGCTGGTTAGAGCTTGATCCCGGGTCCGTCAGGGCAGGCCCGGGTCGGCGCCGTCGGGAACTCGGAAAGGCCGTCCGGACCGCTCCTCCAGGGTCAGGTGGCCGGCGGCGTCGAACGCCAGCGCGGCCCGGCCGTCGACCAGGGCCTGGACCGGCTCGGCCACCATGCCAGCCCGCCATCCTTCCGCCAGCCGGGCGCCGGGATCGCCTCGCAGAAAGGCAGCCAGGTCCCCGCGGGTGGCAAGCACGGCCGCGTCCACCCGCTGGTCGCGGGCCAGCTGGGCGACCCAGGCGACCAGCAGGGACACGGCGGCGCGCAATTCCCTGGGAACGTCATCCGCGGGTGGCAGCTGCAGGGCCTCGGCAGGCAGGACCCGGCCCCGTTCGACCGCGGCCATCAGCTCGCTGGCGACTTCCGGCCGCAGCCGTCGGCCCTCCATCCCTCGCAGGTGCTGTAAGGCCTCAGCCGAGGACGGCGGCCGGTGGGCGATCGCCTGCAGGGCCAGATCGGGCAGCACGGTGCGGACGGGGAGGTCAACCACCTGGGCTCGACGTTCCCGCCAGGCCGCCACCTCCTGGGCCACGCCGCGGGCCGAGCCCCGCAGCTGGCGGGCGTCGCGGAGCTTCCACCAGGCTCGATCCGGGTCGGGCGCCCCGTGGGGTCTGGCCAGCAGCCCGGCACACTCCTCCTCAGCCCAGTCGCCGGCGCCCCTCGTGGTCGAGCTGGGTCTCCTATGGCCGCGGCCAGGTCGAGGAGGTTCTCGACATCAGCGGCCGCATAGGACAGCTGCGACTCGGTCAGTGGACGCCGGCGCCAATCGGTGAGCCGGTCGCCCTTGGCGACGGTCAGGGACAGGAACGACAGCGACAGCGAGGACAGGCTCGCCGAACCGTGACCGACGAAACCGGCCGCCACTTGAGTGTCGAACAGTCGGGTCGGGCCCCGCCCGCACGCCCGCTCGAGAACTTCGAGGTCCTGTTCAGCGGCGTGGGCGACCATGGTGGCGGGAGCGGCGAGCACCTTCGACAGTGGGGCCACGTCGACGGCAAGGGGATCGATCAGCGCCACCCCGGCCGGTCCCGCCGGGCCCGACCGGCCACGCCACCTGCAGGAGGGCCAGACGGGGCCAGTAGGTCCGCTCCCGGTGGAACTCCGTGTCGAGGGCGTACTGGTCGACCACCAGCAAACGCTCGATCAATGCGTCGAGGGCCGCCGGCCCCGTCACGACTAGGGGCTCCACCTCGGCCCTCCTTCGGCGGCCGACACTACATCTAGCCCGGCCGCTTTCAGCCCCCATAGCTCATACGGGTGTCCTGCATGCGCAGGATCTCGAGCTCATCGGTGATGTCGCCGCCGCAGCCGACCACCTCGCCGACGAAAAGGGTGTGGCTGCCACACGGCAAGTGGTGGCGCAGCTCGCACTCGATCCAGGCCGCGGCCTCGGCGAGGATCGGCACGCCGGTGCGGGCCGGCTGAAGGGCGAAGCCGGCCAGCCGATCCGGGTGGCCTTCGTCGTCGAGCGGCTTGACGAACTTGCGGACGATGGCTCGCTCGCTCCGGGCCAGGATATTGAGGGAAAAGACCTGGCCGTCCTGCAGTAGGGCGTGGCTTACGGCGCCGGCCTCCACGCTGACCGCCACCAGCTTGGGGTCCACGGCCACCTGGGTAGCCCAGTTGCACGTCATGAGATTGCGCCGGCCCTGCGCCCGGGTGCCGAGCACGTACAGGCCGCTCGGCATGCTCCACAGGATGCGCCGGCGGAGGCGGTCGTAGGCCTCGGGATCGACATCGGGTGGGAAGGGACCGACCAGCCGGGCCTCAGTCGCCATCGGAGTGAGGCTAGCCGGGGTGCGCCGGCCCGCAGCAGGTGACGAAGGTCCGGTCCGCGGGTCCCGACCTGCCGCCAACCCCCGCGAACCTGGCGAGGCCCGGGCGGAGTGGGGCCCCGGGAGCGGCGGGGTCCCCGCCGGGCCGTGAGCGCCCCGGTCACCGCGAACCGGGGCGCACTTCGCGCATCGGGCGCGGCTGCTATCGAAAAATCGACTCCATCACGCCCAGGACGCGAACTGCGCCCAGGTTGGCGAGGCCCGGGCGGGCGGGGTGGCGGGCCCCGGCGGCGCCGGACCCCCCGGACCGGCCGGCCCTGGCTATGGCTCCTCGACCCCGTTCCAGTCGGGATCCAGCTGGCGCAGAAACACTGCGCAGCGTTCGGCTTCGGACTCCTCGCCAAGGGCGGCGGCCGCGGCGCGGAGGGCGTCAAGGGAGCGCAGAAAGCCACGGTTGTCGGGGTGATGCCAGCGCACGTACCCGGATCCCCGCCACCCCGAGGCCCGCAGGGCGTCGAGGCCCCGGTGGTAGCCGACCCGGGCGTAGGCGTAGGCCTCCACGTCATCCCGGGCCGCGCCGGCGAGGCGGGCCCAGCCGTCCAGGTAGGTGGGATGGCCGGCGACGACCTCGGCGAGGGCGGCCCGGCGCTCCTCGGGAGGTCCGGCCATGGCGGCCAGGAGGCCGGCCGCCGCATCGGGGGGCGGGGGCGGCAGCACGGTTTCGGGCGGACCGGACGTGAAGGGAACAGAAAGGTCGTTGGCCATGGCCAGCATCGTCGCGCGACGCTGGCCGGCGATGAGCCCCACCGATGGCTGCCTCTTCGACGAGATCATTGCCGGCACCCGGCCGGCCTTCTTCGTGCTCGACGAACCCGACCTGGTCGGGTTTCTCGACGCCCGGCCCGTGTTCGAGGGTCACACCCTGGTGGTCCCCCGCCGGCACGTCAGCACCATCGGCGAACTGCCCGCGGATCTGCTCGGCCCGCTCCTCGAAGCGGGCCGCCGGGTGGCCAGCGCCCAGCGGAGCGTCCTGGGTGCCGACGGCACGTTCTTCGCCCTCAACGACGTCGTCAGCCAGAGCGTCCCGCACGTGCACCTGCACGTCATCCCCCGCCGGCGAGGCGACGGGCTCCGCGGCTTCATGTGGCCCCGCACCCGCTATCAGGACGACGCGGCCGCGGCCGCGGTCGCCCAGCAGCTGCGCGAGACCCTTGGGGCCGGGGCCGGGGCCGGCGCCGTCTCCTAGTCGGCCGCTAGTCCGCCGCCACCAGCACGGACTGGCGGGCCCGTCCCCTCCGCAGCACCACCCAGCGGCCATGCAGCAGGTCGCGGTCATCGATCGGCCGGTCCTCCGACAGCCGGTTGCCGTTGATGTGAACGGACCCCTGCGACAGCAGCTGGCGGGCGTCGCGGCGCGACGTGGCCAGGCCGGAACGCAGCAGGGCCTCGACCACCGTTAACTCACCCTTGAGCTCCCGGCGCGTCACGGGGGTCGTCGGGGCATCCCGCAGGGCCAGTTCCAGCGTCTCGGCGTCGAGGCCGGCGATCTCCGCGGTGAACAGAACGGCGGCCGCCTGCTCAGCCCGGCGGGCCTCGTCGGTACCGTGCACCAGGGCCGTGACCTCGAACGCCAGCGCCCGCTGGGCCTGCCGTCGCTCCGGGTGGGTGGCGGTGTCGCGATCGAGCTCCTCGATGGCGGCCGGCGGCAGGAACGTGAACCGGCGCAGATAGGAGCTCACCTCGGCGTCCCCCGTCCGGAGCCAGAACTGGAAGAACTCGTACGGACTGGTCCGGGCCGGATCCAGCCAGACGCTGCCCGCCTCCGTCTTGCCGAACTTGGTCCCGTCCGCCTTGGTGACCAGGGGCGACGTGAGCCCGAAGGCGGCTGCCCCCCGGCGCCGTCGGATCAGGTCGATGCCTTCGGTGATGTTGCCCCACTGGTCGCTGCCGCCCAGCTGCAGCTCGCAATGGTGGCGATCGAAGAGCTGGAGGAAGTCCCAGGCCTGGAGAAGCATGTAGCTGAACTCGGTAAACGACAGGGACTGTTCTCGTTCCTCCAGTCGGGCCCGCACCGACTCTTTGCGGATCATCTCGTTGACGCTGAAGAGCTTGCCCACGTCCCGCAGGAAGTCGAGCAGTCCGGTGGTGCCCAGCCAGGCCGCGTTGTCGACCAGGAGGATTCCCGACTCTCCCCCGCCGCCGGCCTCCAGGCCGAGGAACCGGGTGATCTGGGCCGACACGCCCGCCCGGTTGGCGTCCAGCTCGTCGGGGCTGAGCAGGGTGCGCTCCTCACCCTTACCGCTCGGGTCCCCGATCATCCCGGTGCCGCCGCCGACCAGGGCGATCGGGCGGTGGCCGGCGTCCTGAAAACGCCGCAACAGGCACAGCTGCTGAAGGTGACCGACGTGCAGGCTGGCCGCGGTCGGGTCGAAACCGATGTACAGCACCATCCCCGACCCGTCGACACGACCCCGCAGGGTCTCCGGATCGGTCAGCTGGTGAACCAGGCCCCGCCAGCTCAGGTCGTCGAAGAGGGATGGCACCGGACCAGCCTGCCACGCCGGGCCAAAAGCCCCATGGCGATTACCGCCCTGGACCCAGCCTGACGAGCCCCATAATGGTCGCTATGCCAGCCGCCGGCCTGCTGCTCACCGGCGGCGCCAGCCGCCGCATGGGCCGCGACAAAGCCACCCTCCCGGGGGGCCAGCCCGGGGAAACCCTGGCCGTGCGCACCGGCCGGCTGCTTGCAGCCACGGCCGCTCCGGCCCTCGAGATCGGCCCCGGTCGCAGCGGCCTGCCCGCCGTCGTCGAAGCCGAGCCCGGTTTGGGCCCGCTGGCGGCGGTGGCCACCGGCCGCCGGGCGCTCCTGGCCCGGGGATGGGCCGGTCCCGCCATCGTGGTCGCTACCGACCTGCCCCGGCTGACTGCCGCCCTGCTGTCCTGGCTGGCCGATCACCCCTACGGCGGGTCCGTCATCCCCGTCGCCGAGGGGGCACCGCAGCCGCTGTGTGCCCGCTACGGCCCGGCTGATCTCGACCGGGCGGTGGAGCTGGCTGGAAGGGGCCGGCGGTCCATGCGGGACCTGCTCGACAGCAGCGATGCCCTGCTGGCCGGACCCGACCAATGGGAAGCCGCCGGCGGCGATGCCGGCGCCCTCCTGGACGTCGACACGCCGGACGATCTGCGCAGATTGCGCGTGTGGCGGTGACGACCATGCCGCGGCCGGTCACGGCGGTGCGCGCCATCAAGGTTCGGCCCGACCGTCAGGTGGAGCTACCCGAGCATCTGGCCACGGAGGAACCTATGGAGATCCGGGCCGCCGGGCCGGGGCAGGCCGCGGTCCCGGTGGCGGTGACCATGCGCACCCCGGGTCACGACTTCGAGCTGGCGGCCGGCTTTCTCGTCACCGAGGGACTCGTCAGGCGGGCCGAGATCACCGGGGTCGGCTATTGCGATGCCGTGAGCGTGGAGGACGGGCGCTTCAACACTGTCACCGTCCACCTCTCGATCCCCTGGGCCCCGGACGTCCCCGCCCGGCACCTGGCCGCCTCGACCAGCTGCGGGATCTGCGGCAAGGCCAGCATCGACCAGGTGGAGCTGAGCTGCCCGGTGCTCGGGACGGCGGACCCGGTGGCCGCGTCGATCATCCCCTCCCTTCCAGACCAGCTGCGACGGTCCCAGCAGGTGTTCGAGCGGACCGGCGGCCTGCACGCGGCCGGCCTCTTCGATCCGTCCGGGCAGGCCTGCTGCATCCGCGAGGACGTGGGCCGGCACAACGCCGTCGACAAGGTCGCCGGGCACCTGGTGCTGACGCGATGGAGCGGCCCGTCGCTGGCCGGCTGGGTGCTGCTGATCTCGGGGCGCGCCAGCTTCGAGATCGTCCAGAAAGCGGCCCTCTGCGGCATCGGGATCGTCGCCGCGGTGTCGGCGCCGTCCAGCCTGGCCGTGACCGCCGCCGATCGCCTGGGAGTGGCGGTGGCCGGCTTTGTGCGCGGCAGCTCGTTCAACGTCTATTCCCACCCGGAGCGGTTCGCTCTGGATCGCTGAGCTACTGCCCCTGCGGCTCCGCCGGCACCGTGCCGGCGGAGCCTCTGGGCTTACACGCCCCGGGCGGTTGCGTCCCGGGACGTCCCGAGTCGCCTCACGTTTGCGGCCTGCAGACCCTTCGGGCCCTGATTGACCTCGAACTCCACCTTCTCGTTCTCTTCGAGGTTTCGGTATCCGTTCCCCTCGATCGCACTGAAGTGCACGAACACATCAGGACCGGTCTCCTGGGAGATGAAGCCGTAACCCTTCTCCGAGTTGAACCACTTCACGGTGCCCGTAGCTCTAGTCGCTCTTTCTGACGCCACACGCAATCCCTCCTTTCCTGGCCGGACCGGACCTCGCTACAAACGGGACCGGCGGCCTCCGGCCGAAGCCGGGAGGGATCTGCTCGTGTATCGATGCTGCACCCTCGTGGCCGAAGAAGCTAGCACGCCCGCCGATGGTCCTGCGTAGCCTTGGCGCCAAATGGCCCGTTTGGTCGCTGTTGTGGCACACACCCACTGGGATCGCGAATGGCACATTCCGTACGAGCGTTTCAGGGCTCGCCTGGTGGAAGTCGTTGACGAAGTGCTCGCGATCCTGGAACGGGATCCGGCCTTTGCGTGGTTTCTCTTCGATGGCCAGATGGCGATGATCGATGATTACCTCGAGGTGCGGCCGGCGGCCGCCGGCACCATTCGCCGCCTGGGTGTGGAGGGACGCCTGTCGATCGGTCCCTGGTACGTGCTGATGGACGAGTTTTGCGTGTCAGGCGAGACGCTGGTCCGCAACCTGCGCCGGGGGATGCGACGGGCGGAAGAATTCGGCGGGTCGATGCTGGTGGGCTACCTGCCGGACATGTTCGGACACGTCGCCCAGATGCCGCAGCTCCTGCACCTGGCCGGGATTGATCAGGCCGTGGTCTGGAGGGGCGTTCCGGCCGCCGTTGACCGGACGGCCTTCTGGTGGGAGGCCCCCGATGGCAGCACGGTGCGGGCTGAGTACCTCCCGGTTGGCTATGCCAACGGCGCCTACCTCCCTGACAGCCCGGACGCCCTGTGGCGGCGGATGTCCGCCCACGAGGAAGAGCTGTCGTCGTTGCTCGCCGACGCGGCCACTCCGATCCTGCTCATGAACGGCACCGACCAGCAACGACCCCAGGCCGGGCTGCCGGACCTGCTCGCCGGGGTCAATCAGCTGCAGGACCGCTTCCATTTCCGCCAGATGGCCCTCCCGGACTTCCTGGCCGGCGCCCCCCGCGACCTGCTGCCGCGCTGGCGGGGCGAGCTGCGCAGCGGCGCCCGGGCCAACCTCCTCATGGGGGTGCTTTCGAACCGGGTCGACATCAAGGTCGCGGCTGCCGTCGCGGAGCGGGAGATCGAGCGCCTGGCCGAGCCTCTGGCGGTGCTGTGGTTGCCGCCCGAGGCCTGGCCGGCCGACCTGCTGGACGAGGCCTGGTTGGCCCTGATTCACAACTCGGCCCACGATTCCGTGTGCGGCTGCTCGGCCGACGCGGTTGGCCGGGCGGTGCGTCATCGCTATGACGCCGCCACCGCGCTGGCCGCCGAGGTGACGGAACGGGCCCTGGCGCTGGCCGCAGTGGCGACCGATACCGGCGGTCCGGTCATCATCAACCCGGGTCCGGCAGAGGCGAGCGGAACCGTCGAGTTGGTGCTGCCGGGAACCGGGCCCGTCACGGGCGCCCAGGTCCTGGAGCGGGTGCCCGCCGGAGTTGAGGGGCGCGCCGGGACCGGTGTCGACTTCGCCCGGTTCATCGGCGAGCTGAGCGCGGCCGGATGGCTCCCGGGCGGCCGGCCCGTCGACGCCGAGATTCACGATGGCGACGACGCCCTCGAGATCAGCCTGGTTGCCGACGCCAGCCGGCGTCCATCGCTGGGGGTGGCGTCGGTGATGGCCGAGGCCTGGGCCCGGGCCGGGGCCCGGCGTCACTCTCCCCTGCGGGTGCGCGTGGAGCGGCGCCCCACCCAGCGGGTCGCGGCCCGGGTGAGCGGGGTCCCCGGCTACGGATGGAAGACGTTCGCCCCGACTCCCCTCGACGGGACGGCAGTCGGGGGCGGTCACGGCTGGCTGGAGAACGCCCGGGTGCGGGTCGAGGTGGATCCTGACGACGGCACCCTCTCCGTCAATGGACTGGCGGGGCTGGGCCGGCTCGTCGACGACGGCGACGAGGGGGACACCTACAACCATTCGGGGCCCGGCGTAGACACAGTGGTCGACCGCCCGGAGCGAGTTGGCGTGGAGCTGATCGAGTCGGGGCCGGTGCGGGCCACCTTGCGCGTCACCCGCCACTTCGTCTGGCCGCTGGCTGTCGAGGGAGGCCGGCGGGTCGGGCGGCGGCGGGTCGAGGTCGTCAGCGACGTTCAGCTGCACGCCGGCGAGGAGCTGATCCGGGTGGTCACCTGTTTCGACAATCCGTCCCGGGATCACCGGCTCCGGGCCTGGTTTCCGCTGCCGCGGACCGCCGACCACAGCGTCGCCGAGTGTGCCTTCGCGACGGTGCGGCGCGGGCCGGCCGAGGGCGGCCCTCACGAGCCGGCCCTGGCAACGTATCCGGCCCGGCGGTTCGTGACGGCAGGTGGGTTAACCCTGACCCACGAGGGTCTGCTGGAGTATGAGCTGGTCGACGGCGGATCCGCCCTGGCGCTCACGCTGCTGCGTTGCACCGGCGTCCTGTCCCGTCCCGCGCCCGCGGCTCGGCCCAATCCGGCCGGGCCGGCTGACCGCCTGGAGGCTCCCCAAATGCTGGGCCCGCGGCGCCTGCGCTATGCCCTGGCGCTGACGCCGGTGAACCCCTGGCGGCTGGCCGACACCGCCTGGCTGCCGCTGCGCCCGGTGTCCGCCAGCGGCACCGGCCGGCTGCCAACGACGGGCAGCCGTCTTGTCGTCAGGGGTGCGGAGGTATCGGCCCTGCGTCGGGCCGAGGGCGACGCGGCCATCGAGCTGCGAGTGTTCAACCCGACGGCGGAGCCCGCCCGGGTCGAGGTCCCGGGCCACACAGGCTGGCTGGTCGATCTGAGAGGCCGGCGGCTCGAGCGGTGGCAGGCGGGGTTCGCGTTGCCGCCCTGGACGGTGGCGACGGCGCGCCTCGACGCCTCTGCGCTGGATCGCTAGCCGGCCGCGCCACTCAGCACGACCACGGTGGGGTCGGGCCGGGTTCGCTTCAGGGCGGCGGCCCACGCCACCGCGGCCGTTGGTTCCACAGGCATGCCCATGCGGGCCAGGTCGCGGCGGGCCGGCTCGAGTTCCTGCTCGGCCACCGTTACGACGGCCCCTCCGCTCGCCAGCACGGCGGCGCGCACCTCGCCGGCCCGGGGAGGGGCCGTGATGGCGATGCCCGATGCGGCCGTGGGGCCGGCGGGTTGGAGCCCCGCCAGCGGTGCGCAGCGCCCTGCCTGCACGGCGAGGATCGCCGGTGGCCGGCGCAAATACCCGTGGGACTCGAGCTCCCGGAAGCCGAGCCACAACCCGAGGACCAGAGTGCCGTTGCCCGCCGGCACCACCACCAGGCCAGGCTCACGACCACCGAGCTGCTCCCACAGCTCGAATGCCAGCGTCTTGACGCCGTGCACGAAGGCGGGCCGGTAGACGTGGCTGGCGTACCAGGCCCCGCTTCGGTGCACGGCTTCCTGGGCGGCCGCGGCCGCGGCGGCCCGATCGCCGGGCACCCGAACCACCCGGGCGCCGAAGGCCTCGATGGCGGCCACCCTGGAGGGGGCGGTCGTTTCCGGAACGAATACCTCGGCACCCATGCCGGCGTGTCCGCAATAGGCGGCTACCGCGGCGCCGGCGTTGCCGCTGCTGTCGACCACGACGTGCTCCACCCCCTGATCGGCCGCCCCGCACAGCATCACGGCCGCCCCCCGGTCCTTGAACGACCTCGTCGGTGATACGTACTCCAGCTTGCACCACAGCCCCGGCCGAACCGGGACCAGCGGGGTCAGACCCTCACCGAGGGTCACCTTTTCCCAGGAGGGACCGCCGGGCAGAACGGCCCGGTAGCGCCACAGCGACCACCCCCCGGCGACAGGGATGGGGTCAGCCGCCGGTCCGTGCAGATCGAGCAGGCCGCCGCATGGGCACGTCCAGGCCGGTTCGGCCGGGCTCACGCCGCGGCCGCAGCGCCGGCAGAGCTGGATCCAGCCGGCATCCATGGCGGGCGGTCAGTAGCCGACGTGGACGTCGACGAGGCCCTCCAGCGGTTCGCCCGCGGTGAAATGGGCGACGTTGGCCTCGATTCTCGCCCCCAGACGGGGCATGACCATGTCCCAGGTGTCGGCGGTATGGGGCGTGATGATGCAGTTGGGCCGGGACCACAGCGGGTGCCCGTCCGGAAGCGGCTCCGGGTCGGTCACGTCCAGGGCTGCCCCCCCGATGGTGCCGGCTCGCAGGGCGTCGACGAGGGCGTCAGTCTGCACGTGCCCGCCGCGGGCCACGTTGACGAGCCAGGCTCGTTCGTCCATGGCCTCGAGCTGGCGGGGTCCGATGATGCCCTGGGTTGCCGGGGTCAGGGCCAGAGCCAGAAATACGACCAGCGCCCCGGGCAGGACATCGTCCAGCCGGGCCGTCGTCACGGTACGGGCCGCCCCGGGCAGGGGCTCGGCCTGCCGGCGCACCACCGTGGCCTGTACCCCGAACGGCTGGAGCAGTCGCAACAGCTCCTCGGTGATGCCGCCACCCCCGAGAATGGTGACGGGAGCCCCGTAGATGGAGGTGCCGGCGGGGACGCCCCAGGAGTGGGCCCGGATCCGCTCCGGCAGGAGGCGCAACCCCGCCAGGGCCAGCATCAGGGCGTGCTCGGCCACCGGCTGCGCATAGGACCCTTTGGCGGACGTCCACACCCGGCGGTCGTCGATAATGCGGGCCTCCACCGCGTTCTCGATGCCGGCGAACGGGAGCTGAACCCAGCGCAGGTCGGGCTGACCCTCGAGAACGGCGGTCAATCCGTCGAGGTCGTGGGCGTTGAGCCAGACCAGGGCGTCAGCCTGTTCACCGAGTTTGACCGGGAGCCCTCCCCCGGCGCGCACCGCCTTCTCTGCGAAGGGAGAAAGATTGGGTCCGATGGCGATGCGAGGCGCGCCCATGCCCGGATCCTAGAGACTGCTCCGCCAGCCAGGAGGCTCTGCGCGCGCCTCGGCTGCCAGCTGCTCGGGCGGCGTCCACCAGGTCTGGTGCCAGGTCTGGCCTGGACCCGACTGCCGGCCTGCTCGCTGGCCCCGCTACCGTGCCGGCCGTCATGACCCCAGCCTCAACCGCGGCATCAACCGCAGCCTCGTCGCTCCCCCTGGGCTTCGCCGCCGTCGACCTCGACCGTCTTGCCACCCCGGTGCTGCGCGGGATCGACTGGCAGGTCCGCCCGGGCGAACGCTGGATCGTGCTGGGCCCCAACGGGTCCGGCAAGACCACCCTCTTCGAGCTGGCGTCGGGTTATCTGCACCCGACCCGGGGCTCCGTCGACATTCTCGGCCGGCGGCTCGGCCACGTCGACGTGCGCCGGCTGCGCGAGCACATCGGACTGGTGTCCACGGCAGTGGCGAAAAAGCTGGTCCCGGCGATTACCGCCACCGACGTGGTCGTGTCGGCCGTGCACGGGGCGCTGGAGCCCTGGTGGCACCGGTATGGCGAGTCGGAACGGGACCGGGCCCGGGGCCTGCTGGCCGCGGCGGGGTTTGTGGCCATCGCGGATCGTCCCTTCGGCGTGCTCTCCGACGGTGAGCGCCAGCAGGTTCTGCTGGCCCGGGCCCTGATGAGCGACCCGGCCCTCCTGCTGCTCGACGAGCCGGCTGCCGGCCTGGATGTCGGCGGCCGGGAGCGGCTGGTCACCACGCTCAGCCGGCTGGCCCTGGACGTGACGGCGCCGACCACGGTCATGATCACCCACCACGTGGAGGAGATCCCGGTCGGGTTCACCCACGTGCTTCTGCTGCGAGAGGGGCGGGTGATGGCGGCCGGTCCGCTGGCGGAGACTCTCACCGCTTCGGGTCTGTCGGAGACGTTCGGCTTGCCGCTCGTCCTGGAGGGCGTGGCGGGGCGATGGACCTGCCGGGCTGACGGGAATCCGGGCGGACGGGAATCCGGGCGACAGGAATCCGGGCTGACAGGAATCCGGGCTGACAGGAATCCGGGCTGACAGGAATCCGGGCTGACAGGAATGCCGGGCTGACAGGAATCCGGGCTGACAGGCGGCCGGCCTGCTCCGGCGCCGCTCCCGCGGTCGGATGGCTACCCCGGCGGCGGGGAGACGCCCGGAGCTACCCGAGGTGCTGGTGGAGGAAGGCGACGGTTCGGTCCCAGGCCGTTTTGGCCTGTTCCGGGTCGTGGGTGCCGAGCAGATTCTCGTCGTTGAGAAAGGCATGGCCGGCGGGGTATCGGTCGATCTGTGGGCGCCGGCCGGTGGCAGCTTCGATCTTGCCGGCGAGCTCGTCCGCAGTGTCGATCGGTACGAAGGCGTCCTCCTCGGCGTAGTGCAGGAGGAGCTCGGCCTGCAGCCCCGAATAGTCGTCGGGCAGCTGCCCGACCGGGTAAAACGCCACCGCCGCCGCGACCTTCCCGCCTTCCTGCACGGCCAGATTGAGCACGAACGCCCCTCCCATGCAGAATCCGACCAGCCCGACCTGGTCTCCGACCGCGTCGTCACTGGCGAGGAGGTAGTCGACCGCACCGCCCAGGTCGCGCGCCGCCCGGGCGGGGGGAAGCTCCGACATCAGCCGTCCGGCCTCCTCGGCGTCGTGAGTCGTCGGTCCCCCGTAGAGATCCGGGGCCAGGGCGACGAAGCCAGCCGCGGCAAACCGATCCGTGAGGTCGGCCACGTGGGAGGTCAACCCCCACCATTCCTGGATCACCACCAGGCCCGGTCCGGTGCCGCTGGGCGGCAGGGCCAGATACCCGTGGGCCTGAGCCCCGTTGCTTGCAAAGCTGACGTTTTGCCGGGGGTTGGGGGTGTTGGCCATGGTCCCTTCCTTCCCTGGGGTGGGGTCACCCAAAACCGACGGCACCGTACCGCCCGCCGGGCCGGTATGCGACCGCGGGCCGTATCCAGTCGGGCGGGATCAGTCCTGGGGCGGGATCAGGGGCGGGATCAGTCCTGGGGCGGGATCAGTCCTGGGGCGGGATCAGTCCTGGGGCGGGATCAGTCCTGGGGAAGGACGCTGGCCAGCCGGGCGTCGATATCAGACACGGCGTAGAGATTGCGATCGAGCGTTTCGATCAGCCAGCGCTCCACCTGGGCGCGGCTGTCCCCCTCGGGCAAGAGGCCCCACAGATCCAGGAGACCGTCCTGAACCACCGATGCCGAGACCGATATCTGGCCTTCCAGCTGCCGCCGGAACGCGGCAATGGCGGCCTCGGTCTGATCAGGAGCTGGAGCTTCGGGGGCGTCGGTCACAGTTACCAGAGTAGGCGGCCTGATCCCGTTCTTCGTTTCGGGCCGGTAAATCAGCCAACTTCGGTGGGGTCCGCGAACACCGGCGATCTCTTCTCGAAATAGGCCGCGACCGCCTCCACCTGGTTGGGGCTGCCGATCAGGGCTGCCATCGTCGACGCCTCGTCGCGGAACTGGTCCGCCTGGCTCACGAAGCCGGACTGGTTGAGCAGGCGCTTCCCGGCCCGGATGGCATGCGGATTGGCGGCGGCCAGCGCGGCGGCCAGGGCCATGGCGTCCCCATGCGGGTCATCGCTGACCCGGGTGGCCAGGCCGAGTCCCACCGCCTCCTCGCCCGAGACCATCCGCCCCGTCCAGGTCAGCTCCTTGGCCACGTCGAGCGGGACCAGGCGCGGCAGCATGTGGGTGCCCGTCATGTCGGGAATCAAGCCCCAGCGGATTTCCAGCACCGAAAGGCGGGCGTCGGGGGCCACGATGCGCAGGTCGGCCCCCAGGGCGATCTGGAATCCCCCGCCGAGCGCCACCCCGTGGACGGCCGCGATTACCGGGACGGGGAGCTCGGTCCAGACGAATGCAGCCTGCTGACCCCGGCTGGCGATGCTCCCCTCGTCCCGCCGGCCCAGGGGACGGGTGACGCCGGCCCCGGCGTCGGCGCCGGCCATGGCCGCAAAGGAGGCGAAGTCGAGGCCGGAGCAGAAGCCCCGGCCCTCGCCCGACAGCACTATGGCTCGCACCGAAGGGTCGGCGCCGAGGCGCTGGCCGGCCTCGACCAGCGCATCGAACATGGCGGGATCGAGGGCGTTGAGCTTCTCGGGCCGGTTGAGACGGACGTCCGCCACCCCCGACGTGATGCTGATGGTCACCCGGGACGGGTCCGGCGCGGACCCTGCTGGCTGGGGCTCGGTCGGCAACCGGCACCTCCTTGCACTCGTGGCTCCTCATGCTAAGGGCCCCTGCGACAGTGCTCGCCCGCCACGATTCGGGGGGCCGCGAGATGGTGCCGCGGTCGGGGGTTCTGCCAGCAAGGCCTGAGTTCAGTCAGTCAAGGATGTGGGCATGCCGCCGCCGGCCGACACAGAAGAGCCAGCCCGCCCCGGCCCGCCGCAGGCCGCCCCCGCCGCCGCGACCTGGCGACCAGCCTCTCCGCCATCGTGGGGGCGACGAACGTGCTGGCCGATCCGGAGTTGCGAGCGCCCTTCGAGACGGACTGGACCCGGCGCTTCGGCGGCCCCTCGCCGCTGGTTGTGCCCGTCCGGGGTCGACCGGCGAGGTGGCTGCGGTCGTTCGGGAGCTTGCGCGGCTCGAGGCGTTCGCATCGTGGTCCAGGGTGGCAACACCGGCCTGGTCGGCGGGGCGGTTCCGCCCCCGGCTGGCCGGAGGCTGAACCGGAGGCGTCAGGCCTGCCGGTGGTGCTGAGCACCGTCCGGCTCGACCGTCTGGATCCGATCGACTGCGTGGCGGCCCAGGTAACCGCCGGCGCCGGCGTGCCCCTGGCCCGGCTGCAGGAGGCCGCCGAGCGGGAGGGCTTCACCTTCCCCGTCGACCTGGCGGCTCGGGACAGCGCCACCGTAGGCGGCATGGTGGCGACCAACGCCGGTGGCCTGCACGTACTGCGGTACGGCTCGATGCGGGCCCAGGTCATCGGCCTCGAGGCTGTACTCGCCGACGGCCAGGTGGTGCTCCGCCTCAGCGGTCTGGTCAAAGACAACACCGGCTACGACCTGTCGCAGCTGCTGGTTGGCTCGGAGGGCACCCTGGGGATCATCACCGCGGCCCGCCTGCGCCTGGTACCCGCACATCCGGGAGCAGGTGGTGGCGCTGCTGGGTCTGGCCGGCACCGACTGCCGCCCTCGAGGTCCTGACGGTCGTCTGCGCCGGCGGCTCGAGGGCCTGCAGGCCGCCGAGCTGTTCTACGACGAAGGCCTGGAGCTGGTCCAGGTCTCACGGCGGGCTGCCGGCCCCTCTGCCGCGACCCTGGCCGGCCTACCTCACTCGTCGAGTGCGCCGGTCTGACCGATCCGACCGATGACCTCTTACGAGGTGCTGGCCGAGCTCGACCTGCCCGAAGCGGCCACGGCCGTCGCCACCGATGCCGGCGGCCGGGCCCGCTTGTGGGCCTACCGGGAACGGCACACCGAGGCCATCTCCGCCCTCGGCATCCCCCACAAGCTCGACGTCACCCTCCCCCTGTCCCGCCTGGCCGAGTTCGAAGCCCGGGTCCGCGAGGTCGTCGCCGACGCCGCACCGGGGTCGACGCTGATCCTGTTCGGCCATCTCGGCGACGGCAACCTGCACGTCAACGTGGTCGGGCCCGCCCCCGACGACGAGGCTGTCGACGACGCCGTGCTTCACCTGGTGGCCGGCCTGGACGGCTCCATCAGCGCCGAGCACGGCATCGGCCGGGCCAAGGTCAGCTGGCTCGGCCTGTCGCGTCCGGAGGCCGAGCTGGCCGCCATGCGGACGCTGAAGTCGGCCCTGGACCCGCACGGCCTGCTGAACCCGGGGGTGCTGCTCGGCGCGCCTGACCCGCGGAGCCGGCACAGCCGCGTTCGGTCACCTGTGCCGGTGGCCGGCGGCACGACCCGAGGGCAGCCGGCCGGCGTCTGGTCCATTGCCACCGCCGGAGACCTTCCCGCCGACGGGGCACTTGGCACCGCGCCGCGGAACCGGCGTCGCCCTTAGGCTGCCGAGCGTGGGTTTCGACGCCGTGCTGCTCGTGTCGTTTGGTGGGCCGGAGGGCGTCGACGACGTCAAGCCGTTCCTCGAGAACGTGCTGCGGGGCCGGCCGGTGTCCGAGGAGCGGCTGCACCAGGTGGCGGCCCACTATCTCGGAGTTCGGCGGCATCAGCCCCATCAACGGCCAGAACCGGGCCCTGGTCGAGCGCCCTCGGCCGGGCCCTCGCGCGACGGCGCGCCGCCCTGCCGGTCTACTGGGGAAACCGGAACTGGCATCCCTACCTCGACGATGTGGTGCGCGACCATGGCCACAGACGGGTCCGCCGGGCTGCGGCCTTCGTGACGTCCGCCTACTCCTCGTACAGCGGCTGCCGGCAATATCTCGAGGATCTGGGCCGGGCCCGGCGAGCGGTCGGCGCGGACGCGCCCGAGATCGTCAAGCTGCGGCCGTATTTCAACCATCCCGGCTTTGTCGGCCCCCTGGCCGATGGTCTCCGGGCGGCCCGGGCTCGACGCCGGACCCGACGCCCCGGTGCTCATGAGCGCCCACAGCATCCCGGTGTCGATGGCCGCCGTCTGCGACTACGAGCGCCAGCTGCGAGAGACGGCCGACCTGGTCGCGGCGGCGGCCGGGGTGCCGGACGGACCGCTGGACGCTGGTCTTTCCAGAGCCGGTCCGGACGCCGCAGCAGCCCTGGTTGGGCCCCGACGTCAACGACCGCATCCGCGCCCTCGACGGCCGCCGCCGCGGTGATCGTGGTGCCCGATCGGGTTCGTCTCGGACCACATGGAGGTGGTGTACGACCTCGACCGGGCCGCCGCCGCCACCGCCGCCGAGCGCGGCATCCGCCTCGTCCGGACCCCTACCCCGGGTACCGATCCCCGCTTCGTCACCATGATCTGCGATCTCGTCGAGGAGGCGGACGGCCGACGGCCGCCCGTGGCTCTGGGGGATCTCGGCCCGATGGCCTGCCCGTGCAGCCGCGGCTGTCCTCGGGGCGCCCCGAGGCGGGCTGACCCCTGGCGGCTCAGCCCCGGCACCAGAGCTCGCCCGCGCGCCAACTCGGGCGTTGACCGGGGCTCGGACAGCGCAGCTCCGGGCGTCGACCGGGGCTCGGACAGCGCAGCTCGGGCGTTGACCGGGGCTCGGACAGCTGAGCCCGGGGGCCATGGCCGCTCAGGCCGTGGCGATCCGGCGAAACGCCTCGGCCAGCCGGCCGGGCTCCCAGCCCGCCTCCGGGCGTTGGAGGTGAGCCAGCCCCGGATTCTCCCCTCCAGCTGACCCTCCCGGTCGATCTCCTGGCTCACGTGGGCCCGCAGGGCGGCCAGCTTGGCGGCGAAGGTATCGGTGACGTCGACGTAGGCATTGGCGTCGGGTCCGCCATCACCCAGACCTCGCTCGACGGCATGGGGTTCGAGGCCCTCGGCGGCCAGCTCCGGGAAGGCGAAGGGGTTTCGGGCGTCGGGGTACACGGCGCAGATGGTTGCCTCCCCTGTCGCCAGATGGTCGGGGTGGCTGGCGAAGAGCCGGTCCCAGACGCGGTCCGGGCTCGGGCACAGACACCCGCTGGGGCCGAACCTGGCGGATCACCCGGGCCAGGTCTCGTCGCAGCGAAAGCGACGCCTCCACCCGCCCGTCGGGATAGCCCAGCCACACCAGGTCCTTGACCCCCACCTCGGCGGCGGCCGCGGTCTGCTCGGCCCGGCGGATGGCCGGGATCTCGCGGCGCGGGACGGACGGATCGAAGCCTCCGGCATCGCCGTCGGTGACCACGCAATAGGTCACGCTGGCGCCGGCCGCGGTCCAGGCCGCCACCGAGCCGGCCGCTCCGAAATCGATGTCATCCGGGTGGGCGGTGACGGTGAGGATGCGCTCGGCCACGCCGTCGGTGTGCGTCACCCTGGGGACGGTACCGCAGGCGCCCGGCCGGACCGGCGCCTGGGGCCGCCCCGAGTGACGCAGGGATCCGACATCAGGAGCCGGTATGATGGAGGGGCTCGGGCTGACCAGAAGGGAAGGGCCTGACGGCCCCGGCCTGGCGGACGCTGCAAGGCGGCCCGGTGTTCGGCCGTCCCTGATTGACCCTCCGTTCACCCTTCTGTTCCTAAGGAGTTCCCGTGGCTGAATTCCCTCACCCGCACCACTGTGCTGGTCAGCGCCGATAGCGGCGAGCAGCGTGCCGTCCCCCCTACCGTGTCGCGGACATGGGCCTGGCGGAATTCGGCCGGCGGGAGATCGATCTCGCCCAGGTCGAGATGCCGGGGCTCATGTCGCTGCGGGCCGAATACGGCGACACCCGAGCCGCTCGCCGGTGCCCGCATCAGCGGGTCGTTGCACATGACCGTGCAGACCGCCGTCCTGATCGAGACACTGATCCACCTGGGTGCTGAGGTCCGCTGGGCGTCCTGCAACATCTTCTCGACCCAGGACCATGCCGCGGCCGCGGTGGCGGCTGCGGGTGTGCCCGTCTACGCCTGGAAGGGCGAGACCCTGGAGGAGTACTGGTGGTGCACCGAGGCCGCCCTGCGCTGGCCGGATGGGGGCGGTCCCAACATGATCCTCGACGACGGTGGCGACGCCACCTTGCTGGTCCACCTCGGGGCGGAGTGCGAGCGCGACGGAAAGGTGCCGGAGCTGGGGCCGGACGATTCCGAGGAGTACGGCCTCATCCTCGCCACCCTGAGCCGGACCCTCCGCGAGGACGGGAAGCTGTGGACCGGCATCGCCCAGGGGATCAAAGGAGTGACCGAGGAGACAACGACCGGGGTGCATCGTCTCTACCAGCGCTTCGACGAAGGGAAGCTGCTGTTCCCGGCCATCAACGTCAACGACTCGGTCACCAAATCGAAATTCGACAATCTCTACGGCTGCCGCCACTCCCTCATCGACGGCATTTTCCGGGCCACCGACGTGATGATTGCCGGCAAGGTGGCGCTGGTGTTCGGGTACGGGGACGTCGGCAAAGGCTGCGCCCAGTCGTTGCGGGGCCAGGGCGCCCGGGTGATCATCGCCGAGATCGACCCCATCTGCGCCCTGCAGGCCGCCATGGAGGGCTACCAGGTGCTCACCCTCGACGACGTCGTCGAAAGCGCTGACATCTTCGTCACGGCCACCGGCAACCGGGACATCATCGGCGCCGCTGACATGGCCCGGATGAAGCACAACGCCATCGTCTGCAACATCGGCCACTTCGACAACGAGATCGACATGGCCGGCCTGGCCCGCTATCCCGGCATTCACCGGACCAACATCAAGCCCCAGGTCGACGCCTGGGACTTTGCCGACGGGCACTCGGTGATCGTGCTGGCTGAGGGCCGGCTGGTGAACCTGGGTTGCGCTACCGGACATCCCAGCTTCGTCATGTCGTCGAGCTTCACCAACCAGGTGCTGGCCCAGATCGAGCTGTTCACCCGCACCGAGGCTTACCCGATCGGGGTGTACGTGCTGCCTCGCCACCTGGACGAGAAGGTCGCCCGCCTCCACCTGGACAAGCTGGGCGTGAAGCTCACCCAGATGACCGACAAGCAAGCGGCCTACCTGGGTGTGGAGCTGGGCGGCCCGTACAAGTCCGAGTCGTACCGGTACTGACGCCAGCGGCGCGCACGGTGACGGTCGGCGCCTACCCCGGGACGTTCAATCCGCCGACCGTCGCCCATCTCGCCATCGCCGAGGCGGCCTGGCAGCAAGGCAGCCTCGACCGGCTCGACCTGGTGGTGTCGACCGTTCCTCTGGGCAAAGCGCGGCCCGATCCGCCGCTCGAGGTCCGGGTGTCGGTGCTGGAGGCGATAGCGGCCGGCCGGCCCTGGCTGGGCGTACGGGTGACCGATCGTCAGCTCATATCCGAGGTGGCCGCCGGGTATGACGCGGTGGTGATCGGCGTCGACAAGTGGCTCCAGATCATCGACCCGACCTGGTACGGAGGGTCCCTGGAAGCCAGGGACCAGGCCGTCGCCGGCCTGCCCCGCGTCCTGCTGGTAGCCAGGCCGCCTCATCCTTTGCCGGTGAAGCTCCCCGACACATCGCTCCGGCTGGCGGTGAGCGGCGACTACGACGGGGTCTCTTCGTCCGCGGTTCGAGCCGGGCGGCGGGACTGGATGGCACCCGAGGCGGCCGCCTACGACCGGGGCACCGGGGCGTGGATGGCGCCGGCGACCACGACCGGCGGGGCCGTCGACGCCGAGCCCCTCCGCCGCCCGTCCGGGTCGGCGCGGCTAGCCTCGATCTGATGGAGGACGTCACCCTGTACGCAGCTGGCGCGTGCCTGGTGACGGCCCAACTGCTCGGGATCTACGGCCTGATTACTCGCAAGGCGGATCTGATCTTCGCCATCATCATGGGGGTCCTGCTGGTCAGCGCGGTGGCCCTCGGCAGCGTCGACGCCTATCACCGGATCCACTAACCCTGATCGGGGCGTCGCCCCGGCGTCACTGGCCGGTGAAGCGGGGTGGCCGGCGCTCAGCCATGGCCCGGGTGCCCTCGGCGAAGTCGCTGGTCTGGCGGAGGAGAATCTGCTCGGCATCCTCCCTGTCTGTGGCCGCCGCCACCGCGTCGGCGAGATGCCCCCGCATGGTCTGGCGGATGGAACGCACTGCCAGCGGCCCCGACGTGGCGATCTCGGCGGCCAGCGCTCTGGCCTCGGTCCGCAGCTCGGCGAGCGGCACCAGCCGGTCGCACAGGCCGATGCGATACGCCTCCTCGCCGGAGATGCGCCGGCCCAGGTAGAGGAGCTCCAGGGCCCGCTGATGGCCGGTGATGAGCGGCAAGGTGGCGGTGAGGCCGAAGCCGTGATGGAAGCCCAGCTGGGCGAAGTTGGCCGCGAAACGGGCCTCCGGCGCGGCCACCCGGAAATCGGCGGAACACGCCAGGCCAAGGCCCCCTCCGACGGCTGCGCCCTGCACGGCCGCCACGACCGGCGTCTGGGCCCGGAACAACCGAACCGCTTCCCGGTACAGGCTGGACGCCCCGTCCTCCGGGAGGGCCTCGGCGCGGCTCTGGGCGCTGAAATCGGCCCCGGCGCAAAAGTGCTTCCCCTCGGACGCCAGCAGGATGGCCCGGCACGACGTGTCAGCGTCCAGGGCGAAGTAGGCCTCGGCCAGGCTGCGGATCAGCTTGACGTCGAAGAAGTTGCTGGGGGGGCGGTGAATTTCCACCAGGGCCACGAAGTCGTCGCCCACGTCCACGGTCACGTCACCGAACTGCTGTGTCACTGGCTCTCTCCCGTCAGCGCTGGATCCGGCTGCGGCGTCAGGGTAGCGAACCGGGCCCGCAGGTCTCCGGGGGCCCGCCGGTCGCGGCGGGCCCCCGATGGGCACCCGAACTTCGTCAGGCCCGGCGGGGCGAGTCATACTCTCGACGTGGAGATTTCCGCCCGGGCCGAATATGCGGTGCGAGCCATGGCGGAGCTGGCCAGCGCCGGAGGTGGGCCCCTGACGGTCGCCGATCTGGCCGGGGCCCAGGACATCCCGACCCGATTCCTCCAGAACATCCTCCTGCAGCTGCGCCAGCGCAGCCTGGTCCTCAGTCAGCGAGGTGCCGAAGGCGGGTACCGCCTGGCCCGACCGGCTGCCGCCATCAGCCTGGCCGACATCCTGCGGGCCATCGACGGGCCCCTGGCCGCGGTCCGGGGAGAGCCGCCGGAGTCCGTGCGCTACGACGGCTCGGCCGCCCTGCTGGCGGAGGTGTGGCTGGCGGTGCGGGTCAGCATGCGCCAGGTGCTGGAGGAGGTCAGCCTGGCCGACCTGGTGCACGGGCCGCTGCCCGACCACGTGGTCGAGCTGGTCGACAACCCTGAGGCCTGGGTGTCGGGCTGAGCCGCCCTGTCAGGGGTGCGCCTGGCTGTCACGGGGAGCTTGGCTGTCAGGGTGCGACGGTCTCCCCGGGCCTGAGACCGGCCAGCCGGCGGATGGCCTCGTCGAGGACCTCCGGCTGCTTGCAAAAGGCGAACCGGACCAGGGGCCGGGGCTGGGCGGGATCGCCGTAGAACGCCGCAGCGGGCACCGCCACCACCCCGCAGCGGGCCGGGAGGTCCCGGCAGAACGCCACACCGTCCGCGGAACCCAACCCTTCGACGCCCACCACCGTGAAATAGGTGGCGTGGGGCCAGAAGACCTCGAAGCCGGCGTCGGCCAGGCCCGGGCACAGCCGGTCGCGCCCGCGGCCGAGGGCGGCAGCCGCCTCGGTGAAGTAGGCGTCGGGCAGGCCCAGGCCGGCGGCTACTGCGGGCTGAAACGGGGCGGCGTTGACATAGGTCAAGAACTGCTTGACGGTCCGGACCGCCGCGACCAGGGCCGCCGGGCCGCAGACCCAGCCCACCTTCCAACCGGTGAAGGAGAACGTCTTCCCGGCGCTCGACACCGTCAGGGTGCGCTCTGCCATTCCCGGGAGACTGCACAGCGGCACGTGCTCGCCCTCGAAGATCAGGTGCTCGTAGACCTCGTCCGTCACGGCCAGCAGGTCGTGACGCCGGCACACCTCGGCGACGGCGTCGAGCTCGGACCGGGTGAAGACCTTGCCGGTCGGGTTGTGGGGCGTGTTGAGGAGGACCAGCCGGGTCCGGGGCGTGATCGACCGACGCCAGGCGGTCGGGATCGAAGGTCCACGCCGGCGGCTCCAGCGGTACCACCAGACGGCGAGCCCCGGCCAGGGCCACCGCCGCCGGGTAGGAGTCGTAGAACGGTTCGAAAAGGACGACCTCGTCGCCGGCGTCACAGAAGGCCAGCACCGCGGCCGTGATGGCCTCGGTCGCCCCAGCGGTGACCAGGATCTCGCCGTCGGGGTCGAACTCCAGGCCGTAGAAGCGGTGCTGGTGGGCGGCGATGGCCTGGCGCAGCTCGAGCACGCCCGGACCCGGAGGGTACTGGTTGCGGCCCGCCCGGATGGCGGCGATGGCCGCCTCGGCCACCTCGGGCGGGCCGTCCCGGTCCGGGAATCCCTGGCCCAGGTTGATGGACCCGGTCCGCTCGGCCAGCGCCGACATCTCGGCGAACACGGTGGTGCCGAAGCTGCGCAGGCGCGGCACCAGACCCGGCCCGTCGGGACGATCTGCACCCATCGTCGACCCACCGTAGGGGCCGGGAGAGGCCCGGCCAAATTCACCCGGCCACCACTTTCTGTGGCGGCCGGCGACTTTGGGGGTTGTCCGCCTGGCAGGGAGTCGCTAGGGTCGCCCTCCGTCTTGCATCACATCGCCAAGCTCCTACGAGCAGGGGCGTTGCCGGGGGCGCGACGAGCCTGTGTCGTGAAGCGGACGATGGTCGGCATCATTGTCGCCGTTGTCCTGTCCAGCGCGCCCGCCCTGGTGCCGCTGGCCCGGGCTGCCGCGGACCCCATCACCAGCACGAAAGACCAGCTCACGGCGCTGGAGGCCAAGGCGGAGGCCGGGGCCGCCCAGATCCACCAGCTGACCCTCGCCTACGAGCAGGCCAACCTCCAGGCCACCAACCTGGCCCAGCAGGTCCACGCCGACCAGATGCAGGTCCAGCACCTCGAGGCCCAGGTCGCCAACAGCGTGTCGCTGCTGCGTCGGGAAGCCATCCTGAGCTACACGGGTGCGGGGAGCGTCAGCTTCGTCGCCACCAATCCGACCACCGACCCCTCGGTGCGGGTGGAGTACCTGCAGGTGGCGACCGGTGACATCACCGACAACGTCGACCAGTACCGCACCACGACCCGGGAGCTGTCCGGCGCCGAATCGGTCCTGGTCACCCAGCAGCGCGCCGGCCAGGCCGCGGCCCAAGCCACCCTGTCCGCCCGCCAGCAGGCCCTCGCCCAGGCCGCCGCCGACCAGAATCAGGTCAACCAGCTCCAGCAACAGCTCAACCAGGACATCGAAGCGGCCACGGTCGCGGCGGCCCACCAGCGGGCCCAGGCGGCGGCTGCCGCCGCGGCTGCCGCGACGTCGACGACGGTTGCGGCCCAGGGCCTGCCGGTCAACAACGGCCTGGTCGCGGTGGTGCACTCCATCGTGGCCCCGCCGGCCCCGACCCCAGCGCCGGCCCCAACCCCGGCGCCGGCAAAGGCCGCCCCGGCGCCTGCACCGACGGCGCCGCCCACGACCACCCCGCCGCGCCCGAGCCCGCCTGTCGTCGTCATCACCGTCCCGGCCCCCGCCCCCGGATACACGCCGTTGGGCGGCGTCTGGCTGCAGCTGCGAGAGTGCGAGTCGGGCGACAACTACGCCGAGAACACCGGGAACGGGTACTACGGCGCCTATCAGTTCAGCCAGCAGACCTGGAGCGGTCTGGGCCTGGCCGGCCGCCCGGATCAGGCGTCGCCCCAGACCCAGGATGCCGCCGCCGTACGCCTCCAGGCCGAGGCCGGCTGGGGGTCCTGGCCGGCCTGCTCGATCGCCCTGGGCCTGCGCTAGCCCGGGCGGTTCCTCACCACAGCTCGTCGAGGGCGTCGTCGACGGCGCGGCCCAGGGCCACCGAGGGCGCCGGTAGCGCCGTGTCTGCCTCCACGGCCCGTACCGCCCGGTGGTCGAGCAGCCCGTCCAGATCAGGAGGCAGAAAGCGGGTCCGCTGGCTGTAGCTGTGAGCGATCGCCGCGCCCGAACGGCCCGCTGTGGTGGAATCGCAGAGGGGCGTACAGGTGCAGCCGATCCCGGGCCCGGGTCAGGGCCACGTAAAAAAGCCTGCGCTCCTCCTCGATGCCGTCGGGATCGCCGGTCGCCATGTCCGACGGGAACATCCCGTCGGCGGCGTGGATCAGGTGCACCACCCGCCACTCGGCCCCCTTGGCGGAGTGGACCGTCGAGAGGATCAGATAGTCGTCGTCGAGGTGGGGGGCCCGGCCAGATCGCCCGTCGACACGGGCGGGTCGAGGGTCAGCTCGGCGACAGCCCGGGCCCTGGTCTCGTAGCCGGCCGTGCAGCCGGCTCAGGGCATCGAGGTCCCGCAGGCGGACCTCGGCGTTGTCGTAGCGATGGCGGAGCAGCGGATCGAGCGCCTGGCGCAGCCGGTCGATCTGGGCGGAAACGGACAAGCAGCCGGCCTGGCAGTCCCGGAGGGCGTCCTGCAGGGGGGCGGCGGCGACCAGGGCTCTCGGTGGGAGCGGCGCCCCCGGGGCGACGAACCCGCACAGCGGATCTGACCTCCCGTCGCCGATCCCCAGGGCCGCCATCACCCGGCGCGCTCCGGCGGGGCCGATTCCGTCGAGGAGCTGGAGCAGCCGGTACCAGGCCAGCTCGTCCCGGGGATTGTCCAGCACTCGCAGCGCCGCCAGCAGGTCGCGCACGTGGGCGGCCTCGAGGAAGCGCAGCCCGCCGTACTTGACGAACGGAATGTGCCGGCGGCGCAGCTCCACCTCCAGCAGGTCGCTGTGATGGGCGCTCCGGAAGAGGACCGCTTGCTCACGCAAGGCGACTCCGGACTCGTGGTATTCGAGGACGACGTCGGCAACCGCCCCGGCCTGAGCGGCTACATCCGGGCAGGTGGCCAGCACCGGCTCGGGCCCCGCGGGCCGGGATGTCCACAGCCGCTTGGAGTACCCCTCGGCCGCCCCGGCGAGCACGGCGTTGGCCAGATCGAGGATCGGTTGAGTGGAGCGGTAATTGCGCTCGAGGGTGACGACCGCGGCGCCGGGAAACTGGTCGGGGAAATCCAGCATGTTGCGGACGGTGGCCGCCCGGAAGGCGTAGATGGCCTGTCCATCGTCCCCGACGACCGTCACCGGACGGCCGTCCCGGCGCAGCAGCCGGACGATGTCGCCCTGGATCAGGTTGGTGTCCTGGTATTCGTCGACGAACACGTGGTCGTAGCGCTCCGGCCAGGATCGGGCCCAGCACGGCGTCGCCGGCCGCGGCCCGCCAATACAGCAGCAGGTCATCGAAATCGAGCAGGCCTTGCCGCCGCTTGGAGGCGGTGTACTCGCGGAACACGGCGGCAATAAGCGCCTCGTGCTCTTGCACCCACGGGAACATTCGGGGTAGCACTTGATCGAGGGGCTGGTGGGCGTTGACGACGCGCGAGTAGATATCCACCAGCGTGTCCTTGCGAGGCAGCCGGCGGCGTGACTCGTCGGGCATCTGGGCCGCCACCGACTGCCGGGTCAGCTGCATCAACTCGGCGGCGTCGCCCGGGTCGAGCACGCTGAAACCGGCCGCCAGGCCGAGGCGATCCCGATTGTGACGCAGCAACCGGTGGGCGATGGCATGGAAGGTGCCGGCGTGGACCCGGCGTCCGGCCTCGGTGCCCACCAGGTGGCCGAGACGGCCGACCAGCTCCTCGGCTGCTCGCCGGCTGAAGGTGACCAGCAGGATGCGCTCGGGCGCCACCCCGGCCTCGACGAGCCGGGCCAGGCGGGCCACCAGGGTCCGGGTCTTGCCCGTACCCGCCCCGGCCGCGATGAGCAGCGCGGGCCCGTCGTGCTCCACCGCGGCGAGTTGCACCGGGTCCAGGCCGGCGGCCCAGGGGGCAACCGTCGCCTCGGGGTGGCCCATGGCCGACCAGCCTAGCCGTGCTATCGAACACGCGTTCGACCGGAGGGGGCGAATGCCCGAAGCGCACTGCCCCTGCACGGATGTTCTGGTCGCCACCCCGACCTGCCAATCGGCCTCGTGTCTGCCAATTTGTCGGGCCGTGATCCATCGCCTGGTCCTGGCCTCAGCCTCGCCCGCCCGGCTGCGGGTGTTGCAGTGGGCCGGCTTGCGGCCGGAGGTGATGGTGAGCGGCGTCGACGAGGACGGCCTGGAGTCGGTCCCTGTGGTGGAGCGGGTGGTGCAGCTGGCCCGCCGCAAGGCCGGGGCGGTAGTCGCCCGCCTCGACCCCACCGATCCGGTGCTCGTCATTGGCTGCGACTCGCTGCTCGAGTTCGACGGGCGGGCCGAAGGCAAGCCAGCCTCGCCAGCCGAGGCGGTCGCCCTCTGGCGGCGCATGCGTACCCGCACCGGCTTGCTCCACACCGGGCACTGCGTGATCGACGCAGTGGGCGGGATGGAGGCCGCGGCCGCTGACACCGCCCTGATCCGCTTCGGCGACCCGACCGACGCCGAGATCGACGCCTATGTCGCGACCGGGGAGCCGCTGCAGGTGGCGGGGGCCTTCACCCTGGAGGGGTTCGGAGCGGCCTGGATCGACAGCATCGACGGCAACTACGGCACCATCACCGGGCTCTCGATTCCCGTGCTGCGCCGGTTGCTTGGCCAGCTCGGCGTCGGGCTGGTCGAGCTGTGGGCGGCGCCCGGGGGCCCGGGGTCCGGCTCTCTCGAAGGCGGCGGGCCCCGGTGACTGGCGCGAGTGGTGGCGGCGACTTCCGGGCCCGGGTTGAGAATGTGGTGGCGTCCCTCGGACCGGGCGAGGTGGTGTCCTACGGCGACGTGGCGGCCGAAGCCGGCTTCCCGGGGGCGGCCCGGGCCGTGGGGGCGGTCCTGGCCCACCCGGAGCCGGACCGCCCCCTGCCGTGGTGGCGGGTGGTGACGGCCGCGGGCCGGCTGGTACCCGGGCACGAAACCGAACACTCCGGCCGCCTCCGGGCCGAGGGGGTCGAGATCGTCGCCGGCCGGGTGGCCCGGCCGCCCCGGGGGCGCCGCCAGGGGCGGGGCAGGCGCCAGGGCGAGCGATAGCTTGCTTCCATGGACCTCGACAGGGCGCTGCAGACGACCGGGGCGGTTCGGGAGTTTTCGGACCACCCGGTCCCCGACGAGGTCGTCCACCACATTCTCGACCTGGCCCGTTACGCCCCGAGCGGCGGCAACCGGCAAGCCTGGCGGGTGATCCTGGTCAAGGATCCCGAATCGGCGCGTCCGGTTGCGCGACCTGTATTTGCGGGGGTGGTACGAGTATCTGGCCATGGCCCGGGCGGGTTTGGTCCCGTGGGCGCCCGTCACGGACCGGGAGGCGGAGCGGGCCGCGGTCGAGGGGGCCGCCAGGGTCGCGGCCGAAGCGGCCCGCAGGCCGGGCTTCGCCGAGCAGCTGGAGCGGGTGCCGGTCCTGCTGGTCCTGCTGGCCGATCTGCGGGGGCTGGCGTCGGTCGACAGGGACATGGATCGCTATTCGTTCGTGGGTGGGGCGTCCATCTACCCGATGGCGTGGAGCATCCTCCTGGCTGCCCACGGGGCGGGTCTGGGCGGGGTGATCACGACCATGCTGGTCCGCAGCGAGGACGAGGTCCGCGACGTGCTGGGCGTGCCGCCGGAGTGGGCCGTGGCCGGAGCCCTGATGCTGGGCTACCCCGCCGAAGGCAAGCGCCCGACCCGCCTGCGCCGCACGCCGGTGGAGGGTTTCACCACCGTCGACCGCTTCGATGGGCCCGCGCCGAAGGGGTAGCCGCCCGGATCCGGTGCAGCGTTCAGCGGTTCCCTGAGTCCGAGACCACGGCCTGGGCCGCCAGCACCAGACCGATGCCGCGCTCATCGCCGACCAGACCTTCACCCATCTTGTTCATCATGTAGGCGATGACCAGGTGGGCGTCCATGTCGATGGCCACAACGGAGCCGCCCCAGCCACCCCAGAAGCAGCCCCGGTGGTCAGTGGTGACCGGCATCTCCGGTGAGGGCAGTCCGTAACCGACCCCGAAGCGGATGGGAACCCCGAGGACCAGGTCGGTGCCGTAGGCCTGCTCGGCCAGGATGCGGTCGCAGCCCGCCTCGGAGAGAAGCCGGACCCCGCCGGCCTCGCCGCCATTGGCAATAGCGGCCTGGATGATGGCCACGGACCGGGCGTTGCCGTGCCCGTTGGCCGCCGGGATCTCGGCCCGGCGCCAGGGATCAGTCCAGGCTGCCTCGGCGCTCATGGGCGGGTTGGCGAGGGCCCGCAGGGCCATCTCGGGGATCTCGCCGATGAGGGCTGGCGGCGGGGGCGGGACGACGTTGGACACCCGGTCGAAGTCGGTTGGGTCCAGGCCGATGTGGAAGTCGGCGGCCAACGGTCCGGTCACCCGTTCCCGGAAGAACGTCCCCACCGATTGGCCCGTGACCCGCCGGATGACCTCGCCCACCAGGTACCCCTGGGTCAGGGCGTGATAGCCGGACCTGGTACCCGGCTCCCACCAGGGCTCCTGGGCGGCGAGGAGGCTGGTGGCCTTTTCCCAGTCGTAGAGATCCTCGACGGCGATCGGCTCCGTCCAGCCCGGCAGCCCCGACGTATGACCCAGGAGGTGCCGGAGCAGCACCCGGTCCTCCTTTCCCCCGCCCCGAACTCCGGCCAGTAGCGGGAGACGGGGGCGTCGAGGTCGAGGTCGCCGGTGTCCACCAGCATCAGGGCGCACAGGGCGGTCATGGTCTTGGTGGTGGACCACACGTTGGTGATGGTGTCGCGCTCCCAGGGCACGGTGCCGGCCCAGTCCGCCCAGCCTCCCCATAGATCGACGACCAGCTCACCGTCGAGGCTGGCGGCGACGGAGGCGCCCAGGTCGGCGCCAGCCGCCAGGCTGGCCGCCAGGAGATCCCGCAGCGCAGTGAAGCGTTCGTCGCACGTGCCGTGAACTTCGGCGGGTGGCGCGGGCAGGTCGGCGGGGGCGGTCACGGCGGTAACGCTATCGGGGCGTAGGCCCGGAGAAAGCCCGTCAGGCCGGGGTCGGCCACGTCCATCGCCTCGGCCCATCCAAACCAGCGGACGTCCTGGCTTTCGCCCGCCGGAGGGGCCGGTTCGTCGGATCCGCGCACCGTCAGCAGGTAGCGAAGATCGAGGTGGATATGCCCTCGACCCCCCTCGTGCACGTCGACGTGGGCGAGCGGCGGGGCCGCCCCGGGAGCCGGGTCGCCGGCCTCCCATTTCACCTGCAGGCCGGTCTCCTCCAGGGACTCCCGGACGGCCGCCTCCCACGGGGTCTCGCCCGGCTCGAGGTGGCCGCCCGGCTGTAGCCACATGCCCAACCGCTTGTGGATGTGGAGGATCACCCCGCGCCGCCCGATTACGAGCGCCGAGCCGGTCACGTGGGTGAGATCGGCGTGCTGGTCGAAGGGCCGGGCCAGGCGATCCAGGGCGACCAGGATGCGGTGGCGCGATCGAGCTTCGCGGCCATCGACGGGCCGGCGCTGCCACACCGCGGCGCGCACCGCTGCCAGCCGCGCCGGTCCCCCTCCGGGGTCGGCCGGGTCAGGATCCGTCACGGGTGCCGATCCGCCTGGGCAGGCCGGTCCGGCGGCCCGTCACGTTGCCGTGCCGGTGCAGGGTCTCGCTGACCGCCTGCTCCCGGACCCAGCGCAGGAGCTCCCGGCGGGGGTCAGCCGCCACGGGGACGTCGTCCAGCCAGCGGCCGGCGTCCAGGACCGCCAGCCGGGTCGAGTCCGCTACCGCCCCGAGCAGCCGGACCTTGTCGACCTCCAGTTCTCCGGTTCCTGGTTCTCCCTCTCCCCCGCCGGTCCCGTCAATGACCCTGGCCCCGACCACCGCGGCGGCAGCCCGGGCGCAGGCCACCTCGAGGTCAGTGACCCCGGCCCCACGGCACAGCCTGACCCGCGCCAGGGGGCGGTAGCGAAAGGCGTTGGCTTCGGCAACCAGCCCGGTGGGGTCGACCGCCACCCGCATGTCGTCCCAGGCCTGCTGGCAGGCCGCCCGGTAGTCCTCCGGGGTGGCGCCGCTGTCGCCCACCAGGGGCCAGCTGCCCAGACTGGCCACGTAGTTGGGACCGCCTGCTTTGGCCCCGGGGCCGACAACGGATCGCTTCCAGCCCCCGAAGGGCTGGCGCCGGACGACCGCCCCGGTCGTCCCCCGGTTGACGTAGAGGTTGCCGGCCCGGACCTGATTCCGCCAGCGGTCGATCTCGGCCGGGTCGAGGGCGTGCAGCCCCGCGGTCAGGCCGTAGGCGGGCTGGTTCTGCCAGCGGATAGCCTCATCGAGGTCGGCAGCCCGCATGATCCCCAGTACGGGCCCGAAGCATTCGGTCAGGTGAAAGGGCGACCCGGGCTGCACGCCGACTTTGACGCCCGGGGACCACAGGTAGCGCGGATCGTCGAGGGCGGCAGGCGGGACCAGCCAGCGCTCCCCCGGCCCGAGCCGGGTCAGGGCGTCGAGCAGCGGATCCAGCGGAGGCCGTATGAGCGGCCCCATGGTGGTCGCCAGATCCCAGGCCGGCCCCACCACCAGGCTGCGCACCGCGTCCGCCAGCCGGCGCAGAAAGCGGGGGTCGTCGTGCATCGCAGCCTCCACGATCGCCAGGCTGGCGGCCGAGCATTTCTGACCGGCGTGACCGAAGGCGGAGTGGACCAGGTCGGCGATGGCCTCGTCCAGGTCGGCGGTGGCCGTGATGACCATGGCGTTCTTTCCGCTGGTTTCGCCGTGCAGCGCCAGCTCTGGCCGCCAGTCCCAAAACATCCGGGCCGTGTCCCACGAACCGGTCAGCACGACCGCGTCCACCCCGGGGTGGGTGATCAGCCGGCGGCTGGCGTCGCCGTCCACGCACGGCAGAAACTGCAGGACGGTCCGGGGTATCCCCCCCTCCCACAGCACCTCGGCCAGCTCGGCGGCGGTGGCGACGGTTTCGGGCGCCGGCTTGAAGATAACGGCGTTGCCGCCCGCCAGGGCGGCCAGGATGCCGCCCGCCGGAATCGACAGGGAAAATTCCAGGGCGAGGCCACGACCACGGTGCCGAGGGGCCGAAAGCTGGTCTCCGGGGCGGGGCTGTGCTCGGCGTAATAGGTGGCGAAGTCGATGGCCTCCGACACCTCCGGATCGCCCTCGCGCACGGTCTTGGCGGCGTCGATCGCCATCACCGCCAGCAGCTCGCCCCGGTGGCGGGCCAGGGCATCGGCGGCCCCTTCCAGAAGCCGGCGCCGCTCACCGGGCGGCCTGGCCGCCCACTCCGCTCCGGCGGGGCCGGCCGCCGCCACCGCCGCATCGACGTGAACCAGGTCGGTCGACAACCAGCGATAGGCGGGCGCCCCGCTGCCGCTCGGGTCGACGCCAATTTCTCCCGGAGGGCCGTCAACTGTCCGCCCCGCCACGACCGGCCGGTACTCCCGCCAGGGAGCCTGCCGGATGGCGGTCAGGTGTCCACGGATCCACTTGCGGTTGCCGGCGATAGAGAAATCGGTGTCGGGCTCGTTGGCGAAATGCGGGCCAGCCGCCATCCGGCCCCCCTCGCCAGCCCGGTCCTGGACTCGACGGGTGGAAATGGCCAGCCGGTGCCGGCCGCTGACCGCCGACCGGAAGCGAGCCGCTTCCACCTCCCAGGTGGGGGAGCCAACCTCCAGAGAAAAGGAGTGGGTGAGGAAGTTGTCGGGGCCGCTGTTTTCGTCGAGCCGGCGCACCAGGTAGGCGATGGCAGCCTCGATGTCGCCACGCCCCACGATCGGGGCGTACAGCAACAGCCCGCCGAAGCGGGCCGCGGCCACCGCGGCCAGAGCCGGGGCCATGCCCTCGAGCATTTCGATTTCAACCCGGTGCCGGGCCCGGCGCGCTTCCGCCTGCCGGACGGCCCAGGCCACCTCAAAGACGTTGTGGCTGGCGATGCCAACGCGAACGGCACCGTCGTTGACCGGGTCGAGCAGCACGTCGAGCAGGCGTTTGTAGTTGGCGTCGGCCTCCTCCTTGTCGGGAAAGGGTGCCGCGGGCCAACCGTGCCATTCCGCGTCCACCCGTTCCATCGCCAGGTTCGCCCCTTTTACCAACCGAACCTTGACCCAGGCTCCGCCTCGATCGCGCCGGTGACGCGCCCACGAGCACAGCTCCTCCAGGGCCGGCAGCGAGTCGGGCAGGTAGGCCTGCAGCACGATGCCGGCCGACGTGGAGAGGTAGGCATCCTCGTCGAGCACCGTGCGAAAGACGGCCAGGGTGAGCTCCAGGTCGCGGTACTCCTCCATGTCCAGATTCACAAACCTGGACGGGCGGAAGCCATTGGCGGCGTCGTAGAGGCGGCGGAGGCGAGCCGCGATGCGTTCGACCTCCTGATCGAAGCGCAACACGTCGAGTTGCGAGCAGATAGACGAAATCTTGACCGACACGTAATCGACGGCCGGATGGGCAAGCACGTCGAGGACCCGCCGCAAGCGCTGCTCCGCCTCGTCCTCGCCGAGGATGGCCTCGCCGAGCACGTTGACGTTGAGCCGGATGCCCTGCCGGCGCCGGTGGTCGGCGTGACGGGCGAGCCGCCGGGGGTTGGCGGGCAGGATCACGCCCGCCATCTCGGCCCGCACCCGCTGACGGGCCAGGGGAACGACCAGTCCGGGCAGCCAGAGCCCGAGCCGGCCTCCCACCTCCAGGGCCAGGCGGTCGAACCCGCCCAGGGCAGCGGTTTGCGGGTTGTCCCGCACCAGCCCGGCGAGCACCTCGGCGGCCCGGGCCGGGTCCCGGATACGCAGCACCTCGTCGGTCAGGGCCAGGACCAGGTCGAGCCCGCTCGGGCGGGTCAGCATACGACCGACGCGGGCCGCCCGAGCCCGCTCCAGGGGACCCCGGCGGGCCTCGGCCTCGGCCCACAGCTCGCCCGCCAGCTGCTCGGCGGCCGCGGCAACCTGGCGGTCAGCGCCGGATGGATCGGGGGCGGTCGGGTGCGTCACCGCGGTTCGACTGCGAGACCAAGGGCCGTTCGCAGCGACGGCGGGAGGCGACGCTTGCCGGTGCCGTCGGTCGCCACCACCACGTAGACGGTCCGGCCGGTGGCCACCACCTCGGCACGGGACCGGACCTCGAAACCCAGGACAAATGAGGTCGTGCCCGCCTCGCTCAGCCCCACCTCCACCTGGGCCCGGTCGGGCCAGCGCAGCGGGGCCCGCCAATCGATCTCGCTATGCACCAGCTGCACGTCGAAGCCCGAAGCCAGCAGGTCCGGGTAAGCCAGTCCGCCCTCGGCGAGGAACTGGGCCATGGCCTCGTCGAAGTAACCCAGGTACCACATGTTGAACACCACGCCCTGCTGGTCAGCTTCCAGGTAACGGACCTGGTGCTCGTGGACGGTGGTCCGGCCGGCGGTCATGACAGGCAGCTATCCGATCTGGCGATCCGAGCCCTCCCAGAACCTGGCCCGCAACTCCCGCTTCAACAACTTGCCGGACGGATTGCGGGGCAGGGTGTCGGCAAAGTCCACGGTTTTCGGGCACTTGAAGCCCGCCAGCTGCTCGTGGCAGAAGCGGATCAGGTCGTCCGGGCTCAGGGCCTCCCCCGGGGCGGCCACGACGATGGCCTTGACAGCCTCCCCCCAGCGTTCGTCGGGCACGCCGATGACGGCGACGTCGATGAGGCCGGGGTAACGCATGAGGGCGTTTTCCACCTCGGCGGGGTAGACGTTCTCCGCCCCGGTGACGATCATGTCCTTGACCCGGTCGTGCAAGTAGAGATATCCGTCGGCGTCCCAGTAACCGGCGTCCCCGGTACGCAGCCAGCCGTCGGGGGTGACGGCGGCGGCGGTGGCGGCCGGGTTGTTCCAGTAGCCCGCCATGTTCTGGGGGCTGCGGACCCACAACTCCCCCACCTGCCCGGTGGGCACGTCCGCCCCGGAAGCATCGACGATCCGCACCTCCACCCACGGAAACGGCTTGCCACAGGAGCGCAGCAGGCCGGGGCGGTGCACTGGATCGTGGTCCTTCGGGTCAAGCTGGACGATCGTTCCGGTCGTCTCGGTGAGGCCGTACATCTGGACAAAATCACAGCCCATGACGGCCAGGGCCCGTTCCAGAACGGCGGCCGAGATGGGAGAGGCCCCGTAGCTGAGGCTCTCCAGGCTGGTGAAGTCAGTGCTCTCGGCCTCCGGGCACTGGAGCAGCATCTGGATCACGGCGGGGACCACGAAGGTGTGGGTGACCTTCTCCTCGGCCATCGTCCGGAGGACCTCCGCCGGCACGATGTCCCGCACGATCACGGTGCGGCAACCGCTGTACAGACCGGTGGTGGCCCAGCCCAGGCCGGCGATATGGAACATGGGCATGACCACCATGTTCACCGAATCGGCATCCAGGCCGAGCAACTCCCCGAAATGGGAGAACAGGGTCAACAGGTTGCCGGTGGTGAGCATGACGCCCTTGGGCAGGCCGGTGGTCCCGGACGTGTACAGCTGGAACGCCACGTCCTCGGGCCCGGCCACGGTGCCCGGGTCACCCGGCGGGCTGGCGGCCAGCCAGGCCTCGTAGCCCTCCCACCGGTCGTGCTCGCCGACGGCGATGATGCGGGCCCCTGCCCCCAGTTCGTCCTCGATGGCAGCCACCGCGGGGAACAGCTCCGGCCCGACGATAATCAGGTCGGTCCCGGCGTCGGTCAGGATCTGCCGGATCTCGGGAGGCGCCAGCCGCCAGTTGACGTTGACCACAACCGCGTTGAGGAGGGCCGCGCCCATGACCATTTCGGCCGCCTCCATGCCGTTGCGGTCGACGAGGGCGACCCGATCCTGGGGCCCCACGCCGGCGGCCAGCAGGGCGCCGGCGACCTGCTGGGCCCGGGCGTAGAACTCCGAGAAGGTCGCTGTCTTGCCTCCGCAGGTCAGGGCCGGGCGGTCGCCCCGTACGGCGGCGTGCGCCCGGACGATGTCGGCGACGCAGCGGATCTCGACGGTGCGAGGCGACTCGGCAGCGGTCGTGGTCATTGGCGCACGGTATTCCCGTGAGCGTCAGGGGGCAACGATGCGACCCGTTTGAGCGGCGGGCCGGCCTTCAGCCGTTCCCTGTTGCGAAAGTTGGCCTTCGGCTCGATCCGGAGCGGCCCGTCGTTTCCTGTTGCGAAACGGGCCCGAACCGGGCCTTCACGTCGTTTCCTGTTGCAAAATCGGCCCGAACGGGGCTTGCCCGTCGTTTCCTGTTCCAAAACGGGCCCGAACGGGGCCTTCACGCCGTTCCCTGTTGCAAAATCGGCCCAAGTGAAGGGCGCCGCGCCACACTGTACGCCGCGCAACTATCGGGCCCCGGCAACCGTGGGCGGGGCTCCCCTCGGCGTGTGGGGCCAGACGGGCCCACTCGCACCAACCTGGACAGAACGGGCCAGGCCCGGGCCTCCCCCGTTACCTGGTTGTAATCGGGCCGGTCCGGATCCTCTTGGAGTGGTGATCTCTGCCTGCTGGGCCGCACCGGCTGGTAGCGTCGCCCGGCCGTGGACGAGCCCGCCGATCGCATCGAGGCCCCGGCCCCGGAGCCCGGCTCAGCCGTCCGGCAGGTGGCGCACGACCTCAACAACTCGCTGACCCTCATCATCGGCTACAGCCAGCTGCTCAACCGCGGCCTTGCCGACCCGCAGCTGCGCGCCCTGGTCGACTTGATCGAGGGAGCGGCCCGCCAGGCTGGCAACCTGGCGGCCACGCTGCTCGACCTGAGCCGACCCGCCGATCCGACCCGCGTGACCGACCTCGGCGCGGAGACGGCCCAGCTCCAGCCCGTGCTCGATCGCTTGACCGGACCCCACGTCTCGGTTGGCGTCGCTCGCCCCGACCAGCCGGTCCCGGTGGGGATGGCGCCCAGCGAGACCGACGAGATCGTGATCGGCCTGGTGGTCGCAGCGGCGGAGGCCGCCGGCGCGGGAGGGACGGTGATGGTCCGTGTCGACCAGGAGGTAGGCGGGGGCGGCGGAGCGGTTCTGAGCGTGGCGGTCGAAGGCGTCGGTGCCGATCCGGGCCGCTGGGGTTCCGGGCTCTCTGATGTGCTCGGGCTGGTCAGTTCGCGGGGTGGGCGCCTGTTGGTCGAACCGGCGCCGGGGGGCGGATCCACCGTCGCGGTCTGGCTGCCGGGCCACGACGACGGGCAGTCCGAGGACGAGCCGGCCAACAGCCCTACGTGGCCGGTCGACCGCACCCTGGACGGCCGCATCCTCTTTGTCGAAGATGAGCCCGAGCTGCGCCGGCTTGGTCAGGAATCGCTGGCCACCATCGGCCTGGATGTGGTCGCGGCGGAGTCGGCCGAGAAGGCTCTCACCACCCTGGAACAGGACGGCCCGTTCGATGCCCTGGTCACCGACATCGTGCTGCCAGGCCGGTCCGGGGTGCAGCTGGTCGACGCCGCCCGCGAGGCGCACCCCAACCTCAGGGTGCTGTACGCCACCGGATACTCGGGTCCGCCGGACCCGACCCGCACCCCGGCTCCCGGGGAACGGGTGCTCCGGAAGCCCTACCGACCCGATGACCTTCGCTTCGAGGTGGCTGAACTATTGCAGGAGGCCGCGCCCTAGCCGGTCGCCGCTCCTGGTCAGGGCTCGAAGCGATAGCCGACGCCACGCACGGTGGTGATCCACTTGGGATGCTCCGGATCCTTCTCGACCTTGTGGCGGACCCGCCGGACGTGCTCGGTCACGGTGGCCTCGTCCTGCCAGTCCGATCGCGACGACCAGACGTGCTCGAGCAGCTGACCCCGGCTGAACACCTGCCGGGGGGAGCGGACCAGGAAGGCCAGCAGGTCGAACTCCTTGGCGGTCAGCTCCACCGGCGTGCCGTCGATGCTGACCTCGCGGGTGCGCTCATCGAGATGGAGGCCCTCGGTCTGGACGGCTTCGGGGGCGCGCACGGCCGCCTGGCTCCGGTTCACCCGGCGGAGGACCGATTCCACCCGGGCCACCAGCTCGACCGGCGAGAACGGCTTGGCCAGGAAGTCGTCGGCCCCCAACCGCAGGCCCAGGACCCGATCGGCGGTGTCGCCCTTGCCGCTGATGAGGATGACGGGGAGCTCCACCAGCTCGCGGATCTGGGAGAGCACGATGCGGCCGTCGTCGGAGCCGAGAGAGACGTCGAGCACCACTAAGTCCGGACACTCCCGCTTGACCTCGGCGATGGCGCTCTCGCCGTCACGGGCCACCGTCACCGGGTAGCCCTCCCCCTCCAGGACCAGCACCAGCAAAGCAGACAGCTGCTCGTCGTCGTCGACGACCAGAATCCGGGCATCTCGCCGCTCCACCATGACCAGCAGCAGATTACCTGAGTTGTGCTTCTGTTGTGATACATGAGGGGTGGCGGTGACACGGTCCGGTCACACTCTCCGCGGTGGAGCATCGCAATCAGGCCCCTCGGCTACCTGAACGTCATCCGGAACCACCGTTGGCTCCGAACACGGTGCAGGTGGATTCCACAGGGTGGACTCGCGAGGTCGTTCAGGCCGGGCCACGCCAAACCCAGGCCGGGCCTACCATGGTTGGAATGGCTTGTATCTGCGCGTCGTGGGCTCGAATCCCCTTAGCAGATGCAAACCTCTCGACAGTCGTTTCGAATCTCCGCGGCTCAGTAAGCGGCCGGCGGAAAGGTACCCCATGACCGGTGAGCGCGCTCTTCAGGACCAGGGCTGATGGCCCGGCTGTTCGGCCGGGGCGAGCCCGCGCGCGGCGCAGGTCACGGTTCGAGCGCGGCCCAACGGGACGCTCGCTGCCGCCTGGCACCCGTAGCGGTCGAGCAGCCCCGTAGGGAGAGCACCGACACCGACGCTCCATGTCCCCCTCGGCCGGAGCGGCGTCTGTCGCCGGTCAGGCCAACGGCAACCACGGCCAGTCACAGAAGCCGTTGGTGTGTCCCGCCCGACCGGCACGGCCACTTCGCTTCCGGCCGACCGGCCCCCCGAGTCCGCCGCCAACGAGCCGTCGGCAGCCTCGGGGAGCCCGCTGGCATAGAGCAGCCAGACCCGCACGCTCCGCTACTCGGGAGCATTTTGCTCGGAAAGCAGCTCGTCGATCAGGAGCAGCTGGAGAGGCCCTCGCGGAGCAGCCACGATCTGGTCTCCGCCTCGGCGAGCTTTTCATTCGCTCGGGTTCCTGGACGAGCGCCAGCTCACCGCCGCCCTGGCCAGCAGTACGGTATCGGTGTCGGAGATCTGAGCCGGCAAGCCCCTGATCCTCAGCTGGCGGGCCGGCTGAGCGAGGCGTCGCCCGCAACTACATGGCGGTACCACTGCGAGAGGTCGATGGCGTCGTTGACGTCGTTGTCGGCAATCCCCGCCCGGGGATGGAAGACGAGATCCGGGCGGCCCTGGGCAGCCCGGTCCAGCTGTATGCCGTGCCGGCAACCGCGGCTCGCCAGGCTCTCGATCGGGCCTACCGGGCCCTGGCCGACGTCGATCGCATGGTCAAGGCCTTTACCGCCATTGACGCGCCGCGACTGGTCGCCGGAACGGCACGCGACGAGACCGATCGCCGCCGATTCTCCCGTCGCCAAGGTGGTCACCATGCTGGTTACTGAAGCGCTTCGGGACCGGGCCTCGGATATCCATCTCGAGCCGAGCGACGGGGAGCTGCGGGTCAGGTTCCGGATCGACGGCGCTCTGCACGACGTGCTCACCCTGCCGATCACCATGGCTGGCGCCCTGGTCAGCCGGGTCAAGATCCTGGCCGACATGAACATCGTCGAGCGCCGTAAGGCCCAGGACGGCCAGTTCGCCACCGAGGTCGACGGCCGAGGCATCGATGTCCGGGTTTCGACCATGGCAACCGTATTTGGGGAGAAGTGCGTCATGCGAGTCCTCGACAAGAGCCGGTCCCTCTACCGGCTCGGCCAGCTGGGCATGCCCCGTGACACCCAGACTCAGTACGACCGCATGGTCCGCTCGCCGTTTGGCATGGTTCTGTGCGCCGGCCCAACCGGCAGCGGCAAGACCACCACCCTGTACGCCACCCTCAACGAGATCGACGAGCGGTCCCGCAACATCGTCACCATCGAAGACCCGGTCGAGTACGTCTTCCCTTCGATCAACCAGATCCAGACCAACGAGCTGGCCGGTATCACCTTCGCCGAAGGCCTGCGGGCCATCCTGCGCCAGGACCCTGATGTCATCCTGGTCGGCGAGATTCGCGACATCGATACGGCCCGAACCGCCGTCCAGGCGGCCCTGACCGGACATTTCGTCCTGTCCTCGCTACATGCCACCGACTCGGTTGCCGCCCTCCACCGCTTCCTGGACATGGGCATCGAGGCCTTTCTGGTCGCGTCGTCGATGCTCGGCGTCGTCAGCCAGCGGCTGGTCCGCCGCATCTGCCAGTCGTGTGCGGCGCCCTACCAGCCGACACCAGAGGAGCTGGCGTTCTACGAAGAGTCAGGCGGCTCCGACAAGACGACCTTCGTGCGGGGCACCGGCTGCAACATCTGCGCCGACACTGGCTACCTGGATCGCATTGGCGTGTACGAGTACCTGCGCATGACCCCAGAGATCCGTCGCCTGCTCGTCGGGCTGGGCCACCCAGGACGAGCTTCGGCAGAGTCGCCATCAACCAGGGGATGCGCACTCTTCGCACCGAGGGACTGGCCCTGGTCGACCAAGACGTCACGACCATCTCCGAAGTCATCCGAAGTATCTACGCGTTGTAGGCAGAGGTAGGAGTCTCCGTGCCGAAGTTCCGCTTCCGCGCCGCTACCCCCGATGGGACGGTGATCACCGGCGTCGAGTCCTCGACCGCCATTGGTGACCTGCGAGAACGGCTTCTCGATCGCAACCTGCAGCCGATCTCCATCCTGGAGAAGAAGAGCGTTCTCCAGTTCGAGATCACCCAGAAGAAGGTCAAGAAGCGGGAACTGATGCACCTCTGCCGCCAGCTCTCGGTGTTCCTCCGGTCCGGCGTATCCGTGCTGGAAGCGCTCATGGTGCTCGCCGACGAGAACAGCAACAAGCTGCTCAAATCCGCCCTGGATGGCATGCGGGTGTCCCTGGAGAGCGGGGCCCGCTTTTCTGAGGCTGCGGCCGAGCACCCCGAGCTCTTCCCCACTTACGCGGTCGAGATTCTCCGCTCCGCAGAGCTTACCGGGAACCTGGACGAAGTGCTCGACCAGCTTGCTGACTACCTCGACCGCGAGATCGAGACCAGCCATCGGGTCCGATCAGCGATGGCCTACCCGATGGTGGTGATGGCCTTGGCCGTCGTGGTATCGACGGTTCTCGTCGTATACGTGCTCCCCAGGTTTCACACCTTCTTCTACCTCCCTCAACGCCAAACTGCCGCTACCAACTCGGATCTTGCTCGCAATCGCCAAGTGGCTCTCGAATTGGGGTCTGATCCTCGGGGCAGTGATCCTGCTGTTGGTAATCGCCGCGATGGTGGCGGCCCGAACCGAACGAGGTAAGGAAGTCCGGGACCAGCTGATCCTCAAGACGCCCGATCATCGGTGCGCTCATCCATACTGCCATCGTCGAGCGGTTCTGCCGTCTGCTGGCGTCCATGACGATAGCCGGTGTGGCCCTGCCGGAGGCGATTGCCGTCACTACCGCGGCGACGAACAATGCCGTGTTCCGGAAGGGGCTCAATCAGGCCCGAGCTGCCATGATGCGAGGGGAAGGGCTCGCCGGGCCTCTCGCGGCCACCGGGTTGTTCCCGGGCGCGGCCCGTCAGATGTTTGCCGTCGGCGAGAATACGGGTGATCTCGACGACCAGCTCCAGGCCGCGGCCAGTTACCTGGATCGAGAGCTTGACTACAAGATCAGACGTTTCACCGCCTTGATCGAGCCGGCCGTGATCATCGGCGTCGGACTCATCGTGGGCTTCGTCGCCATTGCCCTGGTGTCTGCCATGTATGGCATTTTCAACCAGGTCAAGGTGGGTTCGTGAAGGCTCGGCAGTCCGAGGCTGGATTCACCCTGGTCGAGCTGCTCGTGGTGCTGGTCATCATGCCGCTCGTAATCGGCGCCATCGCGGGAGCCATCATCATCAGCGAGCAGGACTCCGGGGCGGCCGGGAGCCGACTTGCTGACTCGTCGAACGCCCAGATCACCTCGGAGTACTACGTCCGCGACGTGCAGGGCGCTCAATACGTGACCACCTTCTCGACGGCATCATCGCCGTCCGTTTGCGTCAATCCGGCTCTCAACAACCCTTTCCTCGTCCTCGGACTGCACTCCACCCTCACCTCCCCGGGATTTTCGGTTGGCTACTGGGAAACCCGCGGTCCGAAGCCCCAACTGGTCCGCGACAGCTGCAGCTTGAGCGGTTACAACGATCAGGTGGTGATGTCGGACGACATCTCTGCCTCGGGCGTCTCGGTCACCATCACCCCCGCAATCTTTGCGACCGATGCCGCCTACGGATGGACCCCGACTACGGCGGCCACGACGGTGACCTCGAGCGTAACCCTTCCGAACCCCCCGGGGTCGCCTTTCACCCTTCCTGTGACGTCGACGAGCGGGTTGACCGGAGGGTCGATGACGGTCGGAACATCGACCGGCCGTCAGACTGTCACCTGTCCGGCACCGCAACCGCCCACCGTCGCCTTTACGGGTTGCACCAGCTCCGCCACGGGAACCATCGTTCAAGGCACGGTGATGTATCAGCAGCAGAGCATCTCTGAGATCAGCATGTCGATAACCGAGCCGGGGAGTGCCTACACCTACAGCTTGCAGGCGTCGCCGCGTTCCTGGGCGTCCAGAACAAGTGGAGACGGGGGGCAGGCAGGCGGAGCTGGAGCCGCGCTCGTCAGTCTGTCTGACGTAACGCTCTCGGGCACCGCCTCTCTCAACGTGCTGGGGAGCGTCGACATCGTCGGCTCTCTGGACACGAGCAACCTGAGCTCTGGTGGCCTCACGGCGACAGGCCACCAGAGCATCGGCAGCCCGATAACTGATCCGCTTGCTCCATTTCTTCCGAGCTCGGCGACGACCACGGGGGGCCCGTACGGCTCCGCCTCCTCACCATGCCCGCTCAACCCGATGATGTCACCGGGCGAGTACCAGTGTCCGTTTGAGCTCCAAAACGGCGACAACATTACGCTCAGGCCGGGCGTCTACCAGCTGGACAGCGGCATCTCCGTAGCCGGCGGAGCAACACTGTCCGCCAGCGGGGGTGTGCTCCTTTACCTTCCGTGCACGGCCAACAACTGCTCAGAGACGGCCACCTTCGCAAGCGGCGCGACCGTCGACCTCGATCCCCTCAACGCGTCTCAAGCGCTAGCCGCGTCTGGCGGCATGAGTACGGCTCTGCAGGACGTCTGGTTCTGGCAGGCCTCAACAGGGCCCGGGACCACCCTGATCGGAAATGGGTCGGGCGGCCAAACAGATGGCATGGCTTACGCCCCGATGGCGCCCATCGATCTCTCCAACAGCAGCGGGAACGACGCCATCGGGGGGATCATCGCCAATGGCATCACCATGGACGGGACCTCCCCCGGCGGCACCAGCCTGCTTGTCACCGGGCAGTGAGACGGATGTTCCACCGCCGCCCCCCGGCCAGCGAGGCGGCCCGTGGGTCAGTCGACCGCGGCGACACCCTGATCGAAATCCTGGTGGCAGTAGCCATCATCGGGATCAGCGCGGCCGGAATCCTCGGCGGACTGGCGGCGGTCGTCGGCAGCTCGGGAACGCACCGCACCCAGACCAATCTCGACGCCATCGTGCGGAGCTTCGTGGAGACAGCCAAATACGACATCCAGAACCAGGCTGCGAGTCAGCGATGGACGATCAATGGTCACCCCGGGAATGGTCCGATCTTCCAGAATTGCGCCACCGCCACCGACTATCCTGTGCTGAGCGTCCCGTATCCGAGCAGCGGTCCGCCGGGCACCGCGGTCACACTCTTCGGTTCCGGCTTCCCGAACGGTACCACCCCCTCAATGACCCTCAATGGGACGGCTGCTCCCACGCAGACCAACCCAATCACCAACGGGGACGTCACCTTCACCTTTGTAATGCCGTCCCTGCCTGTCGGTGAGAGCGTCACAATCGGCATCACCGACGGTAGTGGCCCTACTCTAACCAGCGTCGATGCGGCGGCTCCGTTTACCGTGACAGCGGGCAGCACCGGATCGGCCAGCACGACCCCTCTCAGCGGGTACCAGGTCGGCATCAGCGAGATCCAGTACTGGACCACGCAGCCTGACGACGCCCACACGAGCAGCAGTTTCTCGGGATCGTGCGCGGGCGACTTCAACCGGGCGGATCAGGTCCAGTTGCTCACGGTCACCGCGACCGCGCCGGACGGCACTCGCGACCAGCTCAACTTCTCCGTCGCCAACCCGGGCTTCATTCTGCCTCCGACCACGTTGACGATCAGCGAGACGCCGCTGCACGCCACCACCGGCAACACCCTTACCTTCACCGCCAACCTCACGCCCACCGGTCAACCGCCCCCAACAGGCAGTATCTCGTGGTCAGTGATGTACCAGGTCGGCACGCAGCCGTCGATTCAGGTCCCGTGTTCACCCCAGTCCACTGGCCCGCCGCTCCCATCAACACTCCAGGTCAGCTGTTCGATCTCGGGGGCTCCAGCCGGCACCTACACGCCGACCGCGTCGTATTCAGGGGACCGCAAGTACGCGCCAACCACGCAGCCCGGGCTGCCTCTGACGGTCTTTCCCCCGTATCAGGTGAAATTCGTGACCCAGCCGGGCGGTGGAGCCAACGGTGCGGTCTGGCCTGTCCAGCCAGTCGTGCAAGTCCAGGACGTCCACGGCTACCTGGCCACGAGCAATACGGACTATGTCCAATTGTCCATCGCCTCCGGTCCGTCCGGGGCCATCCTTTCTTGCGCCCCCGCACAAGCCGTCGGCGGGATCGCCACCTTCGCGGGCTGCTACATCACCGGCCCCGCCAGCGCGGCCGGGACTACCTACACCCTGACCGCCACCGACACCACCCAGAGCCTGAACACCGATACCAGCAACCCCTTCACCATCACCCTTGGTTCGCCCTACCAGGTAGCCTTCGCCAGCCAACCTCCTGCCAGTGCCACCGACGGCGCTTCCTGGCCCAACCCACCAGTCCTGGTCAGCCTCGAAGACATCTTTGGCAATACCATTACCACCAACTCCACCGACCGTATCTCGCTGGCGATCGCCTCCCGCTCGCCCACCGGCAGCCTGAGCTGCAACCGTCCCCAGCGGGTCCGGGCCGGGATCGCCACCTTCTCCGGATGTTCGATCACCGGGCCGGCCAGCGCCCCCGGGACCTCCTACAGCTTGACGGCGACCGACGCCAGCAATCCGGGCGTGCTCTCGGCAACCAGCACTCCAGTCGCCCTCGGCCTGGGGGCACCCTCACAGCTGGGCTTCACCACCCAGCCGCCAAGCACGGCAACGGACGGCGTCTCGTGGCCCAATCCACCGGTCCAGGTCGCCATCCAGGACGTGGGCGGCAACACAGTCACCACCAACTCCAGTGACCACATCGTGCTGGCCATCGGTCCCGGCTCGCCCGCCGGCGCCCTCGCCTGCAGCGGCGGTGCCACCCAGCAGGTCAACGCCGGAGTGGGCACCTTCAACGGCTGTACGATCACCGGCACCGCCGGCACCTACACACTCACCGCCACCGATGCCGACGATCCCAGTCTCACCGTCACCAGCGCTTCCTTCACCATCGCCGTTGGCGCGGCCACCCAGGCGGCGTTCATCACCCAGCCGCCGACCACGGCAACTGACGGCGTCTCGTGGCCCAATCCACCCGTCCAGGTCGCCATCCAGGACGTGGGCGGCAACACTGTCACCAACTCCAGCGACCGCATCGTGCTGGCCATCGGTCCCGGCTCGCCCGCCGGCGCCCTCACCTGCAGCGGCGGTGCGACCCAGCAGGTCAACGCCGGCGTGGCCACCTTCAACGGCTGCACCATCACCGGCACCGCCGGCACCTACACCCTCACCGCCACCGACGCCGACGATCCCAGCCTCACCGTCACCAGCGCCTCCTTCACCATCACCCTGGGCCCGCCGGCCAGGCTCGCGTTTACGATGCAACCCGGCGGTGGCTCTAGCGGGCTCGCATGGACCGGCCAGCCTCGGGTCACCGTCGAGGATGCAGGCGGCAACCCCGTGGCCTCCTCCAGCGACACGGTCACTCTGACCATCGGTCCCGGATCACCCGGGGGCACTCTCACCTGCGCAGGGGGCCCCTCTCAGCCGGCGACGTCGGGCGTGGTCTCGTTCACCGGCTGCTCGATCACCGGCCCGATCGGTTCCTACACCCTCACGGCGACCGACGCCACCGATCCTGCCGTTATGCCCGCCACCAGCGACCCACTCCCGATCTCATGATGACCCGTCGACACTCGTCACTGCGGCGAGATGAAACCGGTACCTCGCTGATCCTCGCCCTCGTCTTCGTGTTCGCCATAGGGATGGTCCTGGTGGCGCTCGGCGGTCTCGCCGCCAACGCGCTGCTGAACACATCGAATAGTCGTGCCGAACGAACGTCGGCGCAGGACGCGGAGAACGCCATCACCATTGCGATGCAGTATCTCCGCTACAACCCCGCCCCCGACCCGGACGCGGCACCATCGTGCCTGCCACCCAACCCGACCATATTGTCGGCGGACCCCAACAATAGCGCTACCAACCCGGTCCAGGTCTACTGCACAGTGACGGTCTCGCCTACCGAGCCGCAAACGCGTGTGGTGGAGTTCTATGCCTGCGGCTGGGGAAGCTCGGTGTCGGCCTGCGAGACCTCCAACTTGATCCTGCAGGCCGAAGTCGTCTACAACGACCTGAACGTCCAGGGGATCGACGACTGCTACGTCGAAGGCAGCACTACGGTGACCACGAGCTGCGGGATGACGATGAACGTGGACCTCTGGAACGTCGTCAGCGCTGACACCTAGCAGCTCAAGAGTCCGCAGGTTGGGCAAGCGTTGTGAATCGTGAGAGATGCCTGTGTGAACAGACTGCGAGTCTTTCCAGGAAGAGCAGGCGCTTGGCATGCGTCAAGCCGCTGAAGGAGAAAGAGAGCACCAGTGCAAGCATCCCTTGAAAGGCTTCGCAAGCGCCGGGAGGAGGGGGACGAGGAAGGCTTCACCCTGATCGAGCTTCTTATCGTCATCGTCATTCTCGGCATCTTGGCGGCCATCGTTGTCTTCGCCGTCCAGAATTTGACCGGCAGCAGCACCACAGCGTCCTGCGGCTCTGACTACAAGACCGTCGAGATCGCGCTCGAGGCCTACAAGGCGGAGATGGGTTCGTACCCTATGGGCGGCGTAGCAGCTGCCAATAATCAGACGACATCTGGCACGGCGGGAACCGACACTCAGGTCGTTGCCGGAACGAACGCGGCGGCGGCTCTCGGGCCGCTCCTGGAGGGCAGCTCCGTGCCGGCCCAACCGGGCCCACCCCCCGTTGCCGTGATTAATACCATAAACCTCATCTCGCCGAACTCGCCCAACAACCAGGTGGGCCCCTGGCTCAAGGACGTGCCGTCCAACCCCAACCACTACACCATCACCGCTTCCAACGACGGCACCGGCACGATCAGCGTAGAAAACGCAGCTACCCCCCCCCAGGTCGTGGGCACCACGTCAGCGGCCTGCGCCGGCCTCTGATCCAACCCGCCACTCGATCAACGAGGGGAGCGCCGCTACGGGCGCTCCCCTCGGCACGTCCGGCCTCTCGGCCACGACGATGCCAGGGACCGGGCTGACAAGAGGTAGCGCTCAACGACCGGGACCGGCTGGCAATCCGGCTCATTAGTCGGTATTTACAGGCCTGGCAGTTCATCATTTTAGGCTGTATGAGGCAGTCTCGACATGCAGCGATGGGGTCCTCAGCACCCGCCATCACAAGGCCGAGCAACCACATCCTGGGGTGGCGGGACGAAGGTGGCTTCAGCTTGCTCGAGTTGCTCATCGTCATCGTGATCCTCGGCATCCTGGCGGCCACTGTGGTGTACGCGGTCAGCTCAATGGGCACGGCCAGTGCCATCGCGGCATGCAAAGCGGACTACAAAACGGTCGAAACTGCCGTTGGAGCCTACGAAAGTCAGTCGGACACACGCGTGACCTCCATCAACCAGCTTGTCGGCGTGTGGTTGAAGGAACCACCGACAAACAGCAACGGCTATGTGATCGGCCTTGACGGAAATGGCGATGTCACCGTGCAGTCGGTCAGTCCTGCCCATACCGCCGAGCCTGGCAACACCAACTGCGCCTACGCGTGAGCGCCTGAGATACCGCGCTGACGTGCGGCTGAGCGAACCTGTTGCGAGCGCCGCCATATTCAAGATGTCTACCGACGTGATTGGCCAAGAACGTTGGGTTCCCGTTGGGATTATTGCGGGATGGAGGTGTGATACGGATGTCAAGCTATTCATCAAGTGCTCCCCCGATCAGCCTTGGGGGCGAGGCTGATCGGGCTGGGGCCATCTTGGTGGCCTCCGCCGGCCTGGAGGCAGCCGACCCGCTTCGGCGGGGCGGGGCCGGCGGAGACCACCGAGGAACCGCCCGGGGTGGCGATCGAAGCGCCCTCCAGCACCTCTCATGATCTTTCCGCCAGGATTCTGGGCGCGTTTCTGTTTCTTGGCGCGTAATTGAACCTGTGGTGTCGTCCTCGTCACCAAGAACACGGATGTCACCAAGAAAACGGCAGGACAGGGAACGGACCCGTGGCCCCTGGATCCGCCACCCCTCGGGCTCGGCAGTCCCCGGTGAAGGAGGGAAGGTCTCGACCACCGCTCCTCCCGCGGGCTTCCGGGAGGCCGGGCCAAGCGGGACGGGGCCGGGCCCGAAAGGCAGGACGCCGCCGGCCCGAACAGCACCTACGCCGGCTGGGCCACCACCCCGTCGATGACGGCAACAATGTCGTCACCGACCAGCTCATCCCGGGCCAGGAGGGCATCCCGCAACGCCTCCACCACGTGCCGGTTGGCCTCGATGAAGCCGGTCACCTCGACCCGGGCCGCTTGCAGCAGCCGGGCCACCTCAGCCCGGCCCTCGTCGGAGGAGAGCACCTTGGCCACCAGGTTGGCCGACCCGGCCTGCATGGCCTCGTAGGACACCAGGGTGTCGCCCATGCCGAGGGTGCCGATCATCTGGGCCGCCACGGTGGTGGCGTAGTTGAGGTCGCTGGCCACGCCGGAGCTGCGCTCCCCGAAAAACGCCTGCTCGGCCACCATCCCGCCCAGGGCGATCTGGACCAGCGACCTCAGCTCGGATTCGGTCTTGGTGAAGCGCTCCTCGGCCTCGGAGTGGGCGAGCAGCCCGAGGGCCGAGCTGCGCTTGATGATCGACAGCACCTCCAGCTTGCGGGACTTGCCGACCAGCCAGGCCACGGTGGCGTGACCCGATTCGTGGGTGGCAATGAGGCGGCGCTCGGCCTCGGTGTACTCGACCGGCTGGGCCATGCCGACCTCCTCGGTCAGCTTGGCCTGCTGCACGTCCTCCCACGTCATGCGGGTGTCGCCCCGCCGCAGGGCCCACACCAGGGCCTCGTCCAGCAGGTGCACCAGCATGGCCGGGCTGTAGCCAAATGTCAGAGCCGCCAGCTGGTCGGTCCGGGCGTCCATCGCCGGCTCATGGGAACGGCGGGCCAGCTCGTGATCCAGGATCTCCTTCCGGCCGGCCCGGCTGGGAAGATCGAAGGTGATGGTGCGGTCGAAGCGGCCCGGCCGCAACAGGGCCGGGTCGAGATCGGCGGCCCGGTTGGTCGCCCCGATCACCAGCACGTTGGCCGGTTGGACGTGCGGCTTGCGCAGTGGCCGGTCCGCCGGGAGCAGCCGGTTGATCCCGTCGATGACGCCGCCCCACCAGCGCACCCGCCACGGCGGCTGGTCGAAGGACTGGAACTGGATCAGCAGCTCGTTGACGACGCCGGCGATGCCCTCCCGACCGCCCCCCATACCCATCCCTGCCCGGGTGGCCCCGATGGCGTCGATCTCCTCGATAAAGCCGATCGCCCCTCCCTCCGACCGGGCTGCCTTCCGCAGGGCGGCGAAGAAGGATCGGATCTTCCGGTTTGTCTGACCGTAGAACATGGACTGGAAGGCGGACGACGACACAAAGAAGAACGGCACCCCCGCCTCCCGGGCCAGGGCCTTGGCCAGGTGGGTCTTGCCCGTTCCCGGCGGTCCCTCGAACAGGATGGCCTTGCGGGGTGTCCCGCCCATCTGGGAACGGAAGGTGGCGTGAGCCAGGAACAGGTTGAGGGTGCGGACCGCCTCCTCGACCACCACGGGCAGCCCTTTTACATCGTCAAGGGAGACATCGATCTCCTCGGGTCGGTAGCGGATGTGCGGCGAGCGGCCGGCGGCGACCAGCGGGATCACCATGACCGCCGCCACCAGGACGACCAGGGCCACCAGGGGCAGGATCTGGCCCTCACTGTGGGTCAGGTGGGGGGTGCCGAACAGGTGGCGAACGAGCACCGAAACCCAGAGCCACACGCCGACGACGGCCCCGACGATCAGCAGGCGGTGGAGGCGCCGCTGGCGGGAATGTTCCCGCGTCATACCCACGTCCGCCACGTTGGCGGAAAGGACTCGCTCGTCGCGCAGGTGGTCGAGGTTCACGGCCGCATTCTCCGGCTGTCAGTCTGCAACATCCGTCACCGGCGCGTCGGGCCTGACAAACGGTCAGCAGACGATGTCCATGCGGACGCCGTCGTTGTCCCAGGCCGGCGGGTCGGCCAGCCGGGTGATGGCGCGGGCCATGATGCGCCGGGCCGTCCACAGGTCAGCCAGGGCGTCGAGCAGCTTGGCTTCCCTCACCCCCTTGGGGCGATCGCGCAATACCCGCTCGGTGCCGGGCAGCTTGGCGTCGAGCAAGGCTTTTCGTTCTTGAAGTCCGTGGACCGAGCGGCGGCCGTAGCGGAGAGGGTCACCTTCGTTCATCTGGCGGAAGGCCAGCTCCGGGTTGACCTCCCAGACCGCCCGCTGCCGCCACGACTGCACTTCGCGGATCGCTTCCACGGCTTTGGGCAACGACCGCCAGCGCACGATGTCCAGGCTGGGGTCGATGGCCTTGGCCTCTTCGTAGGTGCGGACGTCCAGCAACCGGCGGGACGGACCGGGCACGGCGGCTCCGGCCCGGGCTCCGAGCAGAGCCCGGGCCGTGGTGTCGCAGAGACGACGCTCGGCGGGTTCTTCGGTCAAGCCGACCGGGGCGTGCAGGGCGATCACCGAGAAGGACGGCCGGTTATCGAGCACGTCGGCCAGCGACGACAGCACGTAAGCGGGCTGGGGCGCCATGCTGATCCCTTGCATGTTGCCCGGGACCACCAGCCAGCCCCCGGGGCAGGGCTCGACGCCCACCAGGATTTGATACGGCAGGGCCGAGGCCCGGTGGCCGCCGAATCCCGGCCGCATCAGCGGCGCGTGCCGGCCGGGCCGGCCCGAACCACGCTGGGCCGGGGGCCCTCCACGTCCTGGGGGTAGAGGCTGGCATCGACGGCCGTCTGGTACTCGATGTATCCATCCCGGAGGAGGCCGTTGAGGGCTGCCTCCAGGGTCTGCATGCCGTCCGCCCGATGGGTCGTGATGACGTTGCGGAGCTGACGGGTCTTGCCCTCCCGGATGAGGTTGCGGACGGCAGGAACGCCGATCATCAGCTCGTAGGCCGCCAGCATCCCGGACCCTCGTTTCGGCAGCAGCCGCTGGTAGATCACGGCCAGCAACGTGCTGGCCAGCTGGATCTGGATCTGGGGGCGCCGCTCGGCAGGAAAGACGTCGATGATGCGGTCGATGGTCTGGATGGAGTCGTTGGTGTGCACCGTGGCGAAGACCAGGTGGCCAGTCTCGGCGATGGTCAGCGCGAACGAGATGCTCTCCAGGTCGCGCATCTCACCCACCATCACCACGTCCGGGTCCTCCCGGACGACGGCGTGGAGGGCGGTCTCGAACGAGGCCGTGTCGGTCCCGACCTCGCGCTGGCTCACGACCGCCAGCCGATTGGTGTGCACGTATTCGATGGGATCCTCGATGGTGACGATGTGGCAGGGCCGGTGCTGGTTGATGGCGTCGACCATCGACGCCATCGTCGTCGACTTGCCCGAGCCGGTCGGGCCGGTCACCAGGATGAGACCACTCGGGTTGTGCAGGATGCCCGCCATCACGCTGGGAATCCCCAGCTCGGTGGGACCGGGAATCCGGACCGGAATGCGGCGCAGGGACAGCGAGCATTGACCCCGCTGGTAGAAGGCGTTGACCCGGACCCGGGCCTGATCCCGCCACCCGAACGAAAAATCCACCTCGCGTCCCAAATGCAGCCGGTCCCCGTAGGGGTCGTCGATCTGGGTGCGGGCGATCTGCTCGATCTCTTCGCCCGTCAGCGGCCCGGCCCCCTCGAGCACCCCGAGCCGGCCGTCGACCCGGAGAAAGGGCGGGGAGCCATGCGTGAGCAGGATGTCCGTGCCGTTGCGATCGTGCAACTCGGACAACCAGGCATCCAACCGGGGTTCGACCGACATCGTCATGGCCGATTGTACGGTGAGAGCGCGGCCACCCGTGCCGAACCCCACTCGACGCCCGAGCGCAGCGCGAGCGAAGCTCGAGGGAAGCGCGATCGAAGCCCGATCGATGATTTCACCCGGTCTCATACAATGCTCAGCAAGGCGTCGTTTACTGAACAGTGGAGTAAACCGGCACCAGACCTAGCGGGTCGTTGAGGAAGCCATGGAAGACGCACAAGAACCACCAAGGGACCACGAGGGGTCGGCAGCGGGAGCGCCCGATCAGCCCGGTGATGGCTCAGGCGTGGGCCCGGTCCCTGGCTACGGGTCCGAGGCCGCCGCCGCCGCTGCAGGCGCCCCCGAACAGCCCGCCGCCCCCGCCTACGGCCCTCCCTTTGACCCTGGTACCCCGGCCCCGCCCCCCGGAAACCAGCCGCCGGCGCCCGCCTTCGGGGCACCGTACAACCCTTCCCAACCGCAGGCGCCGGAGCCCTGGCCCCCCGATTCCTGGTCCGCCGACCGGTGGGCGGCGGCGCAGCCGCCGGCGCAGGACCCGGGATGGGGCTCGAGCTGGCCACCTCCTCCGGCGTCGGACCAGCCAGGTTTGGGATCCCCGACGTGGTCCAACCAGCAGCCGGTCAACCCCTACGGTGGGCCGCCCCCCGGGCCGGGGGCCTGGTCAGGAAGCTGGCCGGGTGGCTGGCCCGGCGAGCCCGGCGGTCCCCCTCCCCCGCCACCCCTGGCGCCGGGGGGATGGGAAACGCCCTGGTCACCCGGTGGCGACCCGTCGCGACCGCGGCACACGCTCCCGAGCGCCATCACGGCCCTCCTGCTCGCCGTTGCGGTGCTGGTCGGCCTCGGTCTCGGGCACAGCGTCTGGCGATCCACTTCATCTTCGTCGCAGTCGGTCGGCAACGGCTCGGGTGGAAGCGGATCAGGAGGCAACGGCTTCGGCCAGAACCCGTTCGGCAGCGGGGCCAGCGGCAACGGGGGCAGCGGCAGCGGCTCGGGGTCGTCGGGTTCGGCCGCGCCGAGCAACGCCGCGTCCATTGCGGCTGAAGCGTCCCCGGCGCTGGTCGACATCGATACCGATCTGAGCTACCAGAGCAGCGAGGCGGCCGGCACAGGAATCGTTCTGACCTCCGACGGGCTGGTGCTCACCAACAATCACGTGATCTCCGGCGCCACCCGGATCCGCGTGACCGATGTCGGGAATGGCCAGAACTATTCCGGCACGGTCGTCGGGTATGCCCGGGCTCTGGACGTGGCCCTGGTCCAGCTGCAGGGGGCATCTGGCCTGCGGACCGCCAGGCTCGGGAACTCCTCCCAGGTCACGGTGGGTGAAGGAATCGTCGGTCTGGGCAACGCCGGCGGAGTCGGCGGCGCCCCGAGCAGCGCGCCCGGAACGGTCACGGCGCTCAACCAGTCGATCACTGCCACCGACGAGGGCGACGGGACCAGCGAGCAGCTGAGCGGTTTGATTCAGGTCAACGCCGATATTCAGCCGGGCGACTCCGGGGGGGCCCTGGTCGACACCAACGGCCGGGTCGTCGGTATCGACACGGCGGCCTCAGCCGGATTCGATATCCCGGAGTCCGGCGGCCAGGGCTACGCCATCCCGATCAACGAAGCCGTCACCATCGCTCACCAGATCGAGTCGGGCCAGAACACCAGCTCGATCCACATCGGGCCGACCGCCTTCCTCGGTGTGCTGGTGAGCGAAGCCAGCGCTTCGGGACCGGGCGCCACGCTGGCAAACGCAGTGCCCGGCGGGCCGGCTGCCGAAGCCGGTTTGACCACGGGCGACACCATCACCTCTCTCGCCGGACACTCGGTCGACAAGCCGTCCACCCTGACCAACCTGGTGCTCCTCTATCACCCGGGCCAGCAGGTGGTGGTGGGGTGGTCGGACACCGCGGGCCGCAGTCATCAAACCACGGTGACGCTCACCACCGGCCCGGCCCAGTAGCGCGGCAACGCTCAAACTGCGACCCGTATTTGGAGCACTTGGCTGCAGCCGGAGTGCCGAACCCGGGTCGGGATGGCAACCGCTCCAGGCGCCAGGTCGACATTGAGCGCCAGGCCGGGGCTGGCGAGGCACCTCGCCTGCACGGTCATGACCTGGCGTCGCTGGAGTTGTTACGGGGTTGCCAGATCGCCGATCTCGACGGGATAGCGATCGCGCTTCAGCCGAAACGGTTCGCCCCCGGCGACGTATTGATGCGCGAGGGTGAGCCCGGCGACGCCTTTGCCCTGTTGATCCACGGACAGGTCACCATCACCCGGGCCAGTCCCGCCGGGGTCGAACACCTGGCCGACGCGGCCCCGGGTTCTATCCTCGGCGAGCTGGCGGTCCTGCGGGGCCGGCCCCGTACCGCGACCGTCACGGCGGTTACACCGGCGGTGGCGGCATTCGGCGACCGGCAGGTCCTTCTCGATCTACTGGACCAGCCGACGGTGCAGCCGCGGCTCCAGCATCTGGCCAGCACCCACCTGGCCCGGGACCTTCCGGCCCGCCCGATCACCCTTGCCGGCGGCGTGGACATCTTGCTCCGTCCCCTGCTGCCCGCCGACCGACAGGAGTTCGGAGCCGCTCTCGAGCAGCTGTCGTCCGCCTCCCGGCGGCGCCGTTTCTTTTCGCCGGTCCGACCCAGCCCGGCCTTGATCGATTATCTGGTCGATATCGATTACGTCGACCATTTCGCCTGGCTGGTGCTCGATGCCCGGGCAGCTCACACCGGCCTGGCGTCGGCGCGCTACGTCCGCAGCGACACCAAGCCGAGCTCGGCCGAGGTGGCCTTCGAGGTGATCGACCGCCTGCAGGGCCGCGGCATCGGGACCCTCCTGGTGGGGGCGATCGCGGTGGCGGCCATCGAGGCGGGGATCACCGAGCTGGTCGGCAACGTCGTCTCCGACAACGTCGCCATGCGAGCCGTGTTCGCCAAGGTTCACGGGCGGAGCTCGTACGCGGAGCCCGGCGTCGTCCGGGTGGTGATGGCCGCTGGCGACGCGGCCGGTCTGCTCGAACCGGATCTGCGGCGGCAACTGGGCGCGGAGACCCGGGACATCGTGACCGCGGCGTCGCTGGCGCACATGACCCCGCCTTGAGGGGACCGGGCCACCACCGCCGAGCGAGAGTTGGGTCCGGGCTGCGGCTCGGGCCCCCTCGTTTTTCCTTCCCTGTTGCACCGCCCCCTCTAACAGGGCAGCTTTTGCAGTAGAGAAGCCGCAAACCGCCCCGAAAGCGCGCCCTTTGCAACAGGAAAGGCGTCCCGCGGGCCCCTGCCCCGGCCCGCCGGCCCCTGCTGCGGCCCGGCCGCCCCCGCCTCGCACCGCCGAGCCTGGCCCGCCGCGACGAGTTCAGCGCCCCCCGTCCGGCTGCTCGCGGACCATCAGGGCCAGGGTGGGACAGGCCTTGACCGCCCGCCGGACATGGGCCTCCAGCCCGGCGGGAATGGGGCCGGGGGCGATCATGGGGTACCCCCAGTCATCCAGGCGCACCAGTTCCGGCAGCAGCTCGGCGCACAGGCCATGCCCGTCGCAGGCGATGGGGTTGACCACCAGATGCCGGCTCACGCCCGGGCTCCGGTCAGGTCTGGCGTCGGAAGCAGGGCCGGGCGGGGCTGGCACGGACCGCGATGGCGATGCTGGTCGATGTCGGCTGCGAAGACGGCCATGGCGCTGCGCACAAACCGAACCACCCCGTCGGGGTGGTGGCAGGCGCCCCGCCCGTTGACCATGTCGAGCCAGCGGCCGAGCTGCGCTTCCCACCGGCCGGTGCGGTCGCCGGCGAAGATGCCTTCCACCGCGCTGGCGACGGCCGGCAACCCGTGCCAGCAGGGCCCGCATTGGCCTGCCGACTGGCCCGCCATCCATCTCGCCACCCGGGCTACCTCCAGCACCCCGCAGCGGTCGGGGCCCAGCACCGAGACGGCCCCGCACCCGAGGCTGGCACCGACCTGCCGCAATGAGGCGGTGTCCACCCGGAGCTGGACCGCGGCCCGCCCATCCACCCAGGTCCCCGCGTAGCCGCCGATGAGGACCGCCTGGGGCGTCACCCCATCCCAACCTGCGGCGTGCATCAGCTCGACGAACGGCAGCCCGAACGGCAGCTCGTACAGCCCTGGACGGGGTACGTCGCCGGTCAGGGTGACCAGGGCCGTGCCGGGGTCCTCAACGGTGCCGAGACCCCGATACCAGTGCGCTCCAAACCGGGCGATCAGGGCCAGGTGGGCCAGGGTCTCGACGTTGTTGACCAGGGTGGGGCGGCCGCCGACACCGCGTTCGTAGGGGCGGGGCGGCACGAAGGTGGGTCGGGCGTCGCCCCGGGAGATCCAGTGCACCAGCGCCGATTCCTCTCCGGCCACGTAGCCGCTCGGAGCCGCCTCCAGCCGGAAAGCGACCCGGTCTGCGCCGGCCCGGGCCCGCTCGGCCAGGGCGGTTCGGACCGCGGTCAGGGCCGGGGTTTCGGCCCCGTCGATGCAGATGATGGCGTCGCGGCTGCCGACCAGGTCGGCTGCGAAGCTGGCGCCGTCGAGGACCAGGTGGGGCGATCCCACCAGCAGGGCGTTGTCCTTGGTGCTGGCCGGCTCGCCCTCGGTTCCGTTTACCACCACCACGGCGCGACCAGCCCGGGCGACCGTCCGCAGCTTGATGGCGGTGGGAAATCCGCCCCCACCTCGGCCCCGGAGACCGGCTTGCTCGACCTCGTCGATGAGGGCGGGGCGGGTAGACGGCGCCGGGCCCCATCGCTCGACGTGGGCCGGCCAGCCCGGATCGGAGCCGGCGGGCAGGACCCTGGGCAGCCGGCGGGGATCGGGCGGTAACGCCGACCGGCCCGGGCCGGGCCGAGCCCGGGCTGGCGTCATGCCGCCACCTCGACCGTGCCCGAGACGTGACCTGCAGCCCCATCCAGCGACAGGGCCACCGTGGCGCGCAGGGACTGCCCCCCGGCGTTGGTGAGGGCCGCGACCAGAGTGGTGCCCTCCAGCCGGGTGACCTGGCCCTGGTATTGGGATGGGGCCGTGTCGGGTCCCATGGTGACCTGGCTGCCGGTCAGCTGGACACCGCCGCCGGCGGCGGGCTGCCCGGTGAGGACGATGGCGAGGTGGCCGTGGGCGCGGCCTGAGAACTCCCCGGCGATGCTCACCGTCACGACCCCGTTGGCATCCGGCCCCGTCTGTTGCTGGGTGCCCTGGAAGCCAGCGGTGAAAGGGGTGGCCCAGGTGGCCGGCGGCGGGGACGACCCGCTCGACCCGTTCAGGCTGGAGGTCGCGGACCGGGCGCCGAGCAAGGCGACGGGGGTCCCGGACTTACGAGCCCAACCGGCCTGCAGGGGGCCGGTCGCCGCCCACACCCCGGCGGCCAGGGGCAGGACGACGCTGGCCACCACGGCAATACCCCGCTGGCTGGCGTTGGTCCAGGTCCACCCCCGGGCCAGCCGCCACCACAGCGACAGGAGCACGGCGACGACGCACAGTACGTACACGACCTGCACCCAGCCGAGGTTGGTGTCGGATCCGGTCCCGAGACCGTGGATCACCGCCACCGGCCAGCAGGCGTACGCCGCCCAGTGGACCGCCCGCCAGGCCCGGTGGCCCAACCGATCCCGGAGCAGGCTGGTGATGATCAGGGCCACCATCAGGTCGACGGCGAGGGCCCCGAATCCCATCCAGATCGGCCGGTAGGCGGAAACGAACGGCAGGAACACGTCGGCGATGTGGATGGGCGCGTAGCTGTCCAGGAGCGACGTAACGACGTGCACGGCCACCGCCGCCACCGCCAGCAAGGCGGCGTTGCGATGCAGCGCCGACACCACGAACCGGGGCCAGCCCGGACGGGCGTACCGCACCGCTTCGGTCAGGCCCAGCACCATGGTGAGCGTGAGCAGGATCAGGGCGACCAGACCGAACCCCCGGGTGAGGTACCACAGGGCCCGGGAGTTGGTGGTCAGGCTGGCGACCAGGATCACCGGCCGTCCGATCCCGGACGGGCGCCGGTGACCCCCGCCGGAACGGCTTCATCCGGCCAGCCCGCCACCGTCGTCACCCGGCCCCCGGGGGCCACCAGGCGGGCGGGAAGCTGGCGGTCCGCCAGCCACCCCGGGGCGGCGGGCCCCATGATGATGGCGGCGCAGGACGCGATGTTGGCGTCGACGCAGGATCCGGCGGCCACGCTGACCGTCCGCCAGTATTCGGCGGCGGGCGCCCCCGTGGCGGGGTCGATCAGGTGGTGGAGGGTGGCCCCGCCGCGGATCCACCGGCGCACCGAGGTGCTGGAAGTGGCCAGCCCGCCCGAGTGCATCGAAACCACCGGGCCGCCGCCGTCGGGCGGCTCGGCGTGATGGTGGGCCAACCGCACGATCCAGCCCTCCTCCGGCGGCGGCCCGGCCACGGCCACGTCACCCCCGAGGCTTACCAACACCCCGGATTCGGTGGCGGCGGCGATGGCCCGGGCGGCCTGGTCGGCGCTGCGCGCCTTGGCCGTGGCCCCGAGGTCCAGGACCACGCCCGCCGGGACCTGCATGGTGGCGGCGGCGCGGTCGATCCGCACCCGCTCCCAGCCCGGGACGGGTTGTAACTCAATCCGCAGGCCGGGGCCGTCCGCAGCCACGGCGGCGAAATCGCGGTCGTACCCGGCCGCCTCCAGGGCGTGGCCCACCGTGGGGTCCACCAGGCCGTTCGTGATGCGAGCCGCCCGCAACGCCACCGCCACCGCGTCGAGCAGGGTGGCGGACACCGGAACCGGCCGGCCCCCTGCGCCGTTGACCCGGCTCAGCTCGCTATCGGCACGGAAGCGGCTGGCGGCCAGATCCATGGCCGCGAGTTGTGCCGTCAATATCTCCAGGGCCTGCTCGCTGGCGGTTGCCTCCCTGAGGACCAGGACCGCGGTGGTCCCCATGGTCGGGAAGCTCGCCGTGAACGGCGGGGTCACGATCCGCCCGATGACACCACCGGAGTCCCACCGCTGACCGGCTGCGGAACCTGGGCCGGGGTGGTCAGCTGGGTGGGGGGAACCGTGGTCGCCGGAGTCACCGGATTTCCGGCGCCGCCCGAGGAGGAGGAAGGAGAGGTCGAAGAGGAGCCCGGCTGGGCCGGGACGCCGGTACCGCTGGTAGAGGAATGGGACGTCCGGCCCGGGAGGGCCCTGGCCACAGCCGCGGAGAGCAGGCCGCCGGCCACCACGGCGGCCGCGGCGAGGTAACGGGTGCTGGTGCTGATTCGCCGCAGCCCCAGGTCGCGACTGGCACGGTTGGGCACATCACAAGTATCCAGTTCGGAGTTAAGACCAAGCCGAGAGCCAGGCAAAGGTTTTGTTAAGGAACCGGCCTCAGGCCACCCGCAGGCGGCTCCGGGAAGTTCAGCGGGGCCCGACCCGGGACTCCCGGGCCCGTTTTCCGCTGGAGCCGTCCAGGTCGAAGCGGGCCGGCATGCGGATGACGACGTCGAGCCCGGTCGGTTCGGAGGGTCGCAGCTCCACCGTGGAGTCGTTGCGGACGACCAGCTGGCGCACGATGGCCAGGCCCAGCCCGCTGGTGCCTGCCGGGGCGCCGGCTCCCTGCCAGAAACGGTCGAAAGCTCGCCGGCGGTCCTCGGCGCTCATGCCGGGACCCTCGTCGACCACGTGGAGCTCCACCCACCCCGGCTCGCCGGCGGTGAGCTGCACCCGGATCCGGCCGCCTTCCGGGCTGGCGTCCACGGCGTTGGCCAGAAGATTATCGACGATCTGGTCGAGATCGCCCGGGACCAGCGAGACCACGGGGTGGTCGACGAACGACTGAGAGTACAGGTCGATCCGGCGCTCCTCCGCCAGCGCCGACCAGGCCTCGCAGCGATCCTCGATCACTTCGTCCACGTCGACCGGGTGCGGTGTGGGGCCGGTGGCGTCGGCCCGGCTGAGTGTCAGCAGCCCGTCGACGACCCGCGACAGGCGCTGCACCTCCCGGCTGGCGGCAGCCATGTCCTCCGCGGTGGCCCCTTGGGAACTGGCCTCCAGGTTTTCGAGACGGAGCCGCAAGGCGGTCAGAGGCGAGCGCAGCTGGTGGGACGCGTCGGCCACGAACCGGCTCTGGGCGTCGACCAGGTCCTCGAGACGGGCGGCCATCTGATTGAACTGATGAGCCAGCGACCGCACCTGCGGGGGGCCGTCGTCGGTCTGGGCCCGGACCGCCAGGTTGCCCTGCCCGAGCCGGGTGACCACCGTTTCCAGCCGGCCCAGCGGCAGCGACAGGGATCGGGCCAGAAGCATCCCCACCACGGTGGTGAACACCAGCACACCGGCAGCCAGCCCGGCCAGCGCCAGCCAGATGTCGTGGATGCGCCCCTCGGTCGAGGAGGCGTCGAGTCCCAGCAGGACCGCGCCGCGGGCGTTGGCCTCGGCGCTGATCGGCACCGCCGCGCTGGCCGAGGGCTCCCCCTCGTCGGACGAGAAGGAGGTGGCCGACCGGCCCAGCAGGGCCTGCTGCACCAACCCCCGGTCCTCGCCCGTGGCGTCGTTGTCGCTGTCCCCCGCCGACATCGCCACCACCTGACCGGCGCCGTTGACGACGAACACCTCGCCGCCCGTCCGGGCGTGATACCGGGCCAGGATGGCGGTGAGGTCGGCGATCCGTCCGTTCTCGAGATCCTCGCTGGTAATGGCGGCCAGCCCGTCCGCCTCGCGCTCCACCTGGCTGGCCGTCAGGTCTTGTTCGTGGCGGCTGGCCAGCAGGGCCAGGGGAGTCTCCAGGACCACCAGAATGAGCAGGGCCAGGCCGAGGTAGGAGAGGACCAGCCTCCGGGTCATAGCTCCCCGGAGACGTCGGCCGCCGCCCCCTTACCCCGGGGCTCGCCTTCGGCGGAGGCCAGGGATCGGGTGTCGCCGAGACGGAGACCCACCCGGCGGACGGTTTCGATCCATTCCGGCCGGCCCAGCTTGCGCCGCAGCGACGCCACGTGGACGTCAACCGTCTTGGTCGGCCCGTACCAGTGGGGGTCCCACACCTCCTCCAGGATGGTCTGGCGGCTCACCACCGCCCCCGGGTCCTCGGCCAGCAGGGCCAACAGGTCGAACTCCTTCGGCGACAGCGTCACCTCCGCTCCCTCGACCAGGACCCGCCGGGACCGGCGATCGACAGTCAACGCCCCCAGGGTCTGGACCTGGTCCGGCCCGGCCGGCTCGGCGCTGCGGCGCATGACCGCCCGGATCCGGGCCACCAGCTCCCGGAAGCCGAACGGCTTGACGATGTAGTCGTCGGCGCCCAGCTCCAGGCCGACCACCCGGTCCACCTCGGCCCCGCGCGCTGTCAGGACCAGGATCGGGACGGTGGAGCGGGCTCGCAGCTGCTGGCATACGTCGTAGCCGTCCATGTCCGGAAGACCCAGGTCCAGCAGGATCACCTCGGGGGTCGGGGCCCCGAGGGCGGCCGTGCCCGTGGCCACCCGGCTGACCTCGAAGCCTTCCCGGGTCAGACCTTCAGCCAGCGGCTCGGCAATGCCGTCGTCGTCCTCGACCACCAGGATCCGCACCCCCAAAGGATGACAGGCGCCACGCCGATGCCGGCGCCACCCCGGGACGCGGACCGGCACAGAGTTCACACAGCCGACATCGTCCGGCCACAGGCGGTTCGCGACGGTCTGGTTGGATGGAAACCACCCCCGGTGTGCAGCCCGGGGATCGCGACAGGAGCCCCGGGACCGCACCGGTCCCCCCCGAGGTCCCGGGGCCCGTCGCCTTCCAGCCGTCGTCACGACCTCAACGCACCCGGCCGGGGCGCCCGGCCGGGCTGGCGGTCAGCTGTGGCGGGGCTCCCAGCGGAATCGCCGCAACGCCACCGCGATGCCGATAACACCCCAGATCAGCAGCACCCCCAGGTTGGACAGCCCGATTCCCGAACCCGAGACCCGCGGGTTGAACACGTCGACCAGCAGGAGGATCAAATGCCGGATCGGGAAGAAGTTGGCGATCTTGGCCAGGGCGGAGCTGTCCTTGATGGCCCCGAAGGTCCCGGAGATGAAGAGCAACGGAAACAGCAGAAAGTTGATGATGGCGGGGGCGGCGTCCTCGTTGGGCACGAAGGTCGAGACGGCGATGCCGAGGGCGCTGAAGCAGAAGGCCGCCGCGGCCACCGCCACGGCCAGACCCAGATAGCGATCCGGGAAGGTCACCCGGTAGAAGAGCAAGCCCAGGGCCGTGGTAAGCGCGGTGAGGATCAAGCCGATGACGATGACGTTGGACACCACGCCGGCCAGGTACGCCGATGGAGACAGCGGGGTACCGCGTACCCGCTTGAGGATGCCGTTCTCCCGATTGACCGACATGGAGAAGGCCAGGTTGGTGTAGCAGGCCGAGATCAGCCCGAAGGCCAGGATGGCCGGCACGTAGTACTGGGCGAACCGGACCCGTCCCCCGGCAATCGACACGGTTCCGTTCCCGTTGATCGCCACGAAGATGATCAGGAACATGAGGGGAAAGGCGAAGGTGAACGCAGCCGCGGCCGGGTTGCGCCAGTACTGCTTCTGTTCCCAGCGCAGCTGGCGGGCCACCACCGCCACCGCGGATCCCGGTCGGGGTCGCGACCGCGGTCGGGCCATCAGCCGGCCTCCCGGCTATCACCGGGTGAGGAGGTGAGCTCCAGATAGATGTCCTCGAGCGACGGGGGTCGCACGGACAGGGACTCAAGCTCCTGGCCCCGGTCGACGGCCCACCGGGTCAGCTGATACAGCGCCTTGGTGGGCTCGGCGGTGACCGCGACCACCAGCCCGGCGGCGTCCGACGGTGGCCGCGATCGGCAGGTCGCTCAGGGCGATACCCGCTGGCAGAGCGAACCGGATCTGGGCGTCCGCCTGGGCCCGCCCGCCGATCGACTCCGGCGATCCTTCGGCGACTACCCGGCCGGCGGCGATGACCACCACTCGATCCGCCAGCGCCTGGGCCTCGTCCATGTAATGGGTGGTGAGCAGGATGGTCTTGCCGAGCTGGCCGAGGTTGCGGACCAGCTCCCAGGCCTGGCGGCGTGCGGACGGGTCAAAGCCGGTGGTGGGCTCGTCGAGGAACAGCAGCTCGGGGTCGCCAACCAGACCGAGGGCCAGATCGAGCCGGCGGCGCTGCCCGCCGGACAGCGTCTTGATCCGGCTGTTGGCCTTCTCCTCCAGACCGACCAGGTGGATAACTTCGTCGATGCGGCGGGGCCGGCGGTAGTAGCCGGCGTGCATGGTCAGCACCTCGGCCACGGTGAGGTAGGGGGTGATACCGCACTCCTGAAGAACGATCCCGATGCGTTGACGCAGCTCGCTGCTGCCGTCGGCCGGATCGGCACCCAGCACCGCCACCCGGCCGCGGTCGCGGGGTCGGTATCCCTCCAGGATCTCGACGGTGGTCGTCTTGCCGGCGCCGTTGGGGCCGAGCACCGCGACGACCTCGCCCTCGGCCACGTCGAAGTCGATGCCGCGGACGGCTTCGACGCCGCCGTACGCCTTATAGAGGCCTTCGACTTCGATGGCGTGCACGTCAAGCAGTCTCGCGCTCCGGTCCCGGACCGGGGCGACGGCAAGGTGTCAAGGGGCGGACGGGGGGGCGCCCGTGCCAAAATCATCGCTTGACCGCGACCACCTCCCCCCGGGTCCTATTCCTGTGCACCGGCAACGCGGCTCGCTCGGTGATGGCGGGGGTCGCCCTGGCCGCCCAGGCGCCCGACATCGCCATCGAGACGGCCGGAACCCTGACCATCGAGGGCCAGCCGGCCAGCTTCCGCACCCGGGCCGCACTGGAAGCGGTCGGGCTCGAGCTGCGGCAGCATCGCAGCCGGCAGGTCACCCCCGCACACCTGGACGGAGCCACCGTTGTCATCGGGCTGGCGCCTGAGCACGTCCGGTGGGTCCGGCGGGAGCATCCCGGTGCCTCGCCCCGGACGGCCACCCTGAAGCGGCTGGCGCGTGACCTGACGATCGACGGATCCCTGGACGCCCGGGTCGCGGCCCTCGACCTGGCCGCGGTCGAGTTGGGCAGCTGGGAGGAGATCGATGATCCGGCCGGCGGGGAGATCCCCCAGTTCACGGCCTGCGCCCAGGAGATCGTCGGGCTGGTGGCGGACCTGGCCGCCCGGCTGCAGTAACAGTAAACCCGCCCCGGAAGAGCCGGGCCTCACACGAAGCCAGCCACCCGATGCGGCACGTAGGGCTCCTCGAGGCGGGCGATCTCCTCGTCGCTCAGCTCGACATCGACGGCCGCGATGGCGTCGTCAAGGTGATGCGGCTTGGTGGCGCCGATGATCGGGGCGGTGACCACCGGCTTGGACAGCATCCAGGCCAGCGCCACCTGGGCCCGGGTGATGCCCCGCTCCTTGGCCACCTCGGCGACCCGTTCGACCACCGTCCGGTCGGAGGCGGGGTCGTAGAGGCGGGATCCGAAGGGGTCCTGCTCGGACCGCTCGGTGACGTCGTCCCAGTCGCGGGTCAGCCGGCCCCGGGCCAGCGGACTCCAGGGGATCACCGCCGACCCCCTGGTCGGCGCAGAGCGGGAGCATCTCCCGCTCCTCCTCTCGATTGAGGAGGTTGTAGTGGTCCTGCATGCTGACGAACCGGGCCCACCCGTGGGCCTCCGACGTGTAGAGGGCGGTGGCGAACTGCCAGGCGTACATGGACGAAGCCCCGAGGTAGCGGACCTTGCCCGCCTTGACGACGTCGTGCAGCGCCTCCAGCGTCTCCTCCAGCGGAGTGCGGTGATCGAACCGATGGATCTGGTACAGGTCGACGTAGTCGGTCCCCAGCCGGCGGAGGCTGTGATCGATCTCCGTCATGATGGCCTTGCGGGACAAACCGGCGCCGTTGGGGCCCGGCCGCGATCTGACCGTGCACCTTGGTGGCGATGACCACCTCGTCGCGGTTGGCGAAGTCTCGCAGGGCCCGGCCCAGGAACTCCTCGCTCGAGCCGCCCGAGTACACGTTGGCGGTATCGAAGAAGTTGATGCCGGGCTCCAGGGCCGTCCTGATGAAGGGCCGGCTCTCCTCCTCGTCGAGCACCCACTGTGACCGCCCCGGACGCCGGTCGCCGTAACTCATGCAGCCGAGGCAAATACGCGACACGTCCATGCCGGTCCCGCCGAACTTTACGTATTTCACAAACCCATCCTTTGATAAATGGCCAGCGCTAGCGCTGGTAGGGGCGGAAGCTGCCGTCAAGCACGTCGGCGTGCCCGACGACCTTCCCGCTGATACGACCACCGGATCTGCCAGCCGCCAGAACCACGGCTGCCTCGGCGAAATCTTCCTCCGGGGCCAGATCCTCGAACTCCTTCGAGTAATAGGCGACGCCGGGGGTGAGGATGGCCTTCGACGGAGCCAGCGAGTTGACGGCGATATTCCGGTCGGCCAGCTCGTACGCCGCGCACCGGGTCGAGATGCTCCAGGGCCGCCTTGGCCGCCCCCGTAGCCGGCCAGCACGCCCTCGCTGCGGTCCGGGTAGGGGCCCTCGCCCGGCATCCGCGACGCCCCGGAGTGACGTTGATGATCGCACCCGTGCCCGGCCGCGGTCATGTCCGGAACCACGCATTGCATCAGTTCGTAAGCGGCGAAAGGGCCGATCGCAAAATGCCGTTCGTAGGCAGCAGAGTGGCGTCGTCAGGAACGTCGGCCAGTCCACTCTTGGGTAACGGCTGGCCGTCGCCGGCGGTGGACGCCGCCCCGCTCGGTCGGGACGATTGCGACGCCGGCCGGAGCCCGATCCCTCGCCGCCCCGGGCTGGGGAGGTCGGCCCGGTGCGGTGAAGGCGGCGTTGTTGACGAGGACGGTGATAGGCCCGAGCGCGGCGCGGGCCTCCTCCACCAGCCGGGCCCGGTCGTCCCGATCGAGGAGGTCGGCCGCGATGGCGATGGCCCGGCCTCCCTCCGCCTGGATCTGATCCACGGTCTCGCCGATGGTGCCGGGAAGACGTTCGTCCCACTGCTGCTGGGTGCGGGCCACGACCGCTACCGCGGCCCCGTCCCGGGCCATGGCGATGGCAACCGCCTTGCCGAGGCCCCGGCTGGCGCCGGTCACCATTGCCACTCGCTGGTCGAGCCTGCCCATCGCCCATCCCTTCCTCGCACGTCGGGGCGCCCGATCGTAGCCGCTGGGTGCCCGAGCCGGCGCCCGGTGGGCGAGGCTGCGCCCTGCCCATCCCACCTCCCGGCCTAGGCGCTAACCTTTGCCCGGCAAACTGTTACCTCTGCGAAAGATCGCCGGAAGGATATCCATGGTCTCCACTTACCGTACGCCCGAGGGTCTGACACCGGGCGCTTCGGTCGGTCCGAAACCGGACCGCTACAAGTGGGTGGCCCTCACCAACACCACGTCGGCGTGATGCTCGTCATGATCGACTCGTCGATCGTGCTCATCGCCATGCCGGCCATCTTTCGGGGCATCCATCTCGATCCGCTCTCGCCGGGCAACAGCTTCTACCTGCTGTGGATGATGCTCGGCTACCTGGTCGTGACGAGCGTCCTGGTGGTGAGCTTCGGCCGGCTCGGCGACATGTACGGCCGGGTCCGCCTGTACAACCTGGGCTTCCTGATCTTCACCATCGCCTCGATCCTGTTGAGCGTCGACTGGATGAACGGCCGGGCCGGGGCCACCTATCTCATCGGCTTCCGGATCGTGCAGGGCATCGGCGGGGCCTTCATCGCGGCCAACTCCGGCGCCATCCTCACCGACGCCTTTCCGGCCAACCAGCGCGGCTTCGCCCTCGGGATCAACAACGTCTCGAGCATCGCCGGGCGCTTCCTCGGTCTTGTCGTGGGCGGGCTGCTGGCCGCCATCAGCTGGCGGCTGGTCTTCTTCGTGTCGGTGCCGTTCGGGATCTTCGGCACGGTGTGGTCGTACCTCAAGCTGGAGGAGCGGGGCATCCGCAGGCCGGCTCCGATCGACTGGTGGGGCAACATCACCTTCGGCGTCGGCCTGGTCCTGGTGATGGTCGCCATCACCTACGGCATCCGGCCCTACGGCGGCCACGTCATGGGCTGGACCAACCCCAAGGTCATCGGCGGACCTGGCGCGTCGGGCTGCATCCTGCTGGCCGTCTTCGTGGTCATCGAGACCAGGGTGAAGAACCCCATGTTCGACCTGCAGCTGTTCAAGATCCGGGCCTTCACCTTCGGGACCCTGTCGAGCTTCCTCGCCGCCCTGGCCCGGGGCGGGCTGATGTTCATGCTGATCATCTGGCTGCAGGGGATCTGGTTGCCCCTGCACGGCTTCGACTTCTCGGAGACCCCGTTGTGGGCCGGCATCGCCATGATGCCCCTGTCGCTCGGCATCCTGATCGCCGGACCGCTCTCCGGCTTCCTGTCCGACCGGTACGGGTCCCGCCTTTCGCCACCGGCGGGATGATCGTCACCGGCGTGGCCTTTGTCCTCCTCGACACCTGCCTCCCGATCAACTTCGCCTATGTGGTGTTCGCCGGCATCATCTTCCTCAGCGGCATCGGAAACGGCGGCTTCGCCTCCCCGAACCGGGCCGCGGTGATGAACAGCCTGCCCGCCCAGCACCGGGGTGCGGGCAGCGGCATGAACACCACGTTCCAGAACTCCGCCCAGGTGCTCTCCATCGGGGTCTTCTTCACGCTGATGATCCTCGGGATCGTCCTCGGTGCTGTCGCACGTCCCTCGTCGTCCGGCCTCCAGTGCGCATGGGGTGTCCGCAGGCGGTCGCCGACGCAGGCCGCCCATCTTGCCGCCGGTATCGGTCCTCTTCGCGGCCTTCCTCGGCTACAACCCGATCCAGCACCTGCTCGGCGCCCACGCCATGGCCACGCTTGCCAAGCTCGGCGGTGGCCCAGCTGTCGAGCCGCAGCTTCTTCCCGGGCTCTGATCTCCTCCGCGTTCCGCTCCGGTCTGCACGAGGCGTTCGCGTTCGCGGCCGCTGGCCTGCGCCATCGCGGCGGTCGCCTCGTGGTCGCGTGGCGAGCGGTACGTGCCCGAGCTCGAAGAGGCCGATGCGAGCCGGCGGACGTTCCACCCCGGAGCCGAAGCCCGGCTGAGACCGGCTACCCGAGCGGCCACCTCCTGGAGCTTGCCGCTGTGCACGTCGTAGACGAAGCCGCGTATGGACTTGCTCGGCACAAAGGGGCTGGCCTGGATGCGGGCCGCCGTCTGACGGACGTCGGCCTCGGCGTCGGGGAACGCCTCCAGGGCGAAGGCCGGCCGGAGCCCGGTATCCGCCTCGATCTGCGCCTTCACCGCATCGTCGCTGAAGGTCTCCATGCCGCAATCGGTGTGGTGGATCAGGATGATCTCCTCGGTGCCGAGCAGCCGCTGAGAAATCACCAGGCTCCGGATGGCGTCGTCGGTTGCGACCCCGCCGGCGTTGCGGATCACGTGGGCGTCACCCTCCTGCAGGCCCAGCGCCTTGGCCGGATCGAGACGGGCGTCCATGCAGGCCAGCACGGCCACCTTCTGGCGCGGCGGCAGGCGAGGTCGCCCCGGTCGAAGCTGGCGAGCATAGGCGGCGTTGTTGGCAACAAGCTCGTCGGTCGTGGACACAGCGGTCTCCTTGGGGCTAGGCGGTATCGGCGCCAAATAGTAGGCAGCGCCGGCAAACTGTGCCGCACCGCGAGGGCCCGCCCCGGAGGGCCGCGCGCCCGACGGGAGCACCCCCCGCCGCTTGATATAGTTTGCGCCACGGCTGCCGGCCCAGCCGCAAGCCCCCACAGCAGCCAGGCCGCAGGAGGAAATTCGCCATGACCGCCGCCACCGCCCTCACCGAGTCCATCCAGGACAGCGTTCTGGCCGCAGTCGAGAACAGCCAGCGCTGGACGGCCGGAGCCTTCAAGGCCTTTACCTCCACCCTGGACGGATTCACCGGCGCCCCGCTCCGCCCTGCCGTTCAGCGACGCCCTGCCCACGCCCGCGAGGACGCCATGAAGGTGAGCTTCGGCTTTGCCGAGCGCCTGCTGGCCGCCAATCGGGCCTTCGTCTCCGAGCTGCTGGGCATCGCCTCGGCGCCGGCGAGCACGCCCACGACGGCGGCTGGTAGCCCCCGAGCCCCGGTTGGCCCCGCACCGGCGCCCGCCCGGACGACCCGGCGGCCGGCCACCACCTGACGACCGGCCCGGCCCCAGCCCCGGCCGCGGTGGGTCGGCCCCGCCGTGGTTCGAGGAGCCTCGCCCGGCGCGCCAAACTGATGAGGTTGACCGGAAGGAGCCCCGCCATGACCGTCGCCACCCTGACCATCAACAGCAAGAACTACGGCTCCTGGTCGCTCCGGGGCTGGTTGCTGTGCCGAATGGCGGGCCTGGATTTCGTCGAACGCATCGTCGACAGCACCGAGCCGGGGGTGCGGGCCGAACTGCTCCTCCTTTCCCCGTCGATCCTGGTGCCGAAGACTCGAGCACGACGGTTTGGTGATCTGGGACACCCTGGCCATCGCCGAGTACCTGCACGAGCGGTTCCCGCGGGCCGGCCTGCTGCCGGACCCGCCCGGCGACCGGGCCCGCTGCCGTTCCGTGTGCGGCGAGATGCACAGCGGTTTTGCCAACCTGCGCGCCGCCCTCCCGATGAACATCAAGGCCCGGCACCAGGATTTCAAGCTCTGGGCCGGGGCCCAGGCCGATATCGACCGGATCCTGTCGATCTGGTCTGACTGCCTGTCCGAGTCCGGCGGCCCTTATCTGTTTGGCTCAGACCCCACCATGGCTGACGCCATGTACGCCCCCGTCTGCACCCGATTCGTCACCTACGGCGTCGACCTCCCGGCCCGGGCGGCCACCTATGTCGAGACGATCCTGGCCCTGCCCGACGTCCGGGAGTGGATCTCCGCCGCCGGGGCTGAACCTGACGGGCTGGCCGAGCTCGAGCCGCTCGACGTGGAGTTCTGAGCTCGGGCCGAAGGCGTCCGGGGCCGGCCGGCGGTCGGCGCCTCAGCCGTTCGCCATCATGAAGTTGCGCACCATGGGAGCCACCTGCTGTTCCCAGGCCCGGCCGCTGAAAACTCCGTAGTGCCCCACCCCGGGCTGCACGTAATGGAGGCGGCGGGGGGCGGGAATAGACGCACAGAGGTCCTGGGCGGCCATGGTCTGGCCCACCCCGCAGATGTCGTCACGCTCGCCTTCCACCGTCAGCAGGGCGGTCCGTCGGATGGCGGCGGGGTCCACGCGCCTCCCCCGCCATTCCAGCTGACCTCGGGCCAGGAGAAAGCGCTGAAAGACGACGTCGACGGTCTGCAGGTAGAACTCGGCCGGGATATCCAGGACCGCGAAGTACTCGTCGTAGAAGGCCTTTGTCGTTGAGGCCCGGTCGGCGCGGCCACCGATGAGATCCGCGAACAGGCTCGACCTGCCGGTCAAGATGGCGGCGCCAGTTCAATGAAACAAATGCGCTCAGCTGGAGGAAGCCCGGATAGACGCGCCGGCCGGCACCCGGATACCGGAATGGGACTGTCGTGATCACGCTGCGCTCGAACCACGACAGCGGGCGGCGGGTGGCGAGCCGGTTTACCACCGTCGGGTTGATGCGGCAGTCGACCGGGCCGGCCATGAGGGTCAGGGTTCGGGGCGTGGCCGGGTCCCGGTCCTCGGCCAGGAGGGCGGTCGCCGCCAGCGTCGCCGGGCAGGGCTGGCAAACGGCGAAGACGTGGGCGGCCGGCCCGACTTTGCGAGCAAAGCGCATGACGTGGTCCACGTAGCTGTCGAAATCGAAGCTGCCCTCGTCGAGGGGTATGTCGCGGGCATTGTGCCAATCCGTCATGTATACGTCGAATTCGGGCAGCAGGGCCTGGGCTGTCGAGCGCAGCAGGGTGGAGAAGTGCCCGGCCAGGGCGGCCACGATGAGCACCTTCGGCTGACCGTCGAATCCTTCTTTGCCGAAGTGCACCAGGCTGCCGAACGGGGTGGCGTCGACCACCTCCTCGCGAACCGGCACCGTGTCACCGTCGATGGTGACCGCAGAAATGGAAAACGATGGGCGGGAATGAGTCAGGCGGGCGCGCCCCACCATCTCGCTGGTCGCCGCATACCAGCGCGCCGGCACGGTCTCGGTGAGGGCGGGCGGCAGCCAGGTGAGGCCGCGACTGGCCAGGGCGGCCAGCGACGTCGCCGGCGCGGTGAGATCGCGTTGCGCCTGATAAGCCTGGTAGAGCACCTTCGGCACCATAGTTGGTCGTTGTTGAGAAAGCAGCTTCACGTCCGCGGATTCTTCAACGCCTGCCGGCGGCCGCCCGTCGGACGGAGTCGGCAAAGGGTGGCCGGACCAGGGCCACGGCCCGGTCGACCCCGTGCTCGGCCAGACGCTCGAGGGCGGCCGCGGTCGGCGGCGATGAGACCGTGAGCACAAACGGTGCTGCGTCGCGTCCCGCCGCCCGCCGGGCGTCCCGCAGCACGTCCAGGGCCCGGGCCAGGCCCGGACCGCCGCCGAGGTTGACGCCGTCCGCGACCCGGCCGGCCAGGTCGACCATCTTGGGCCCGAACGCGCCGATGATGATGGGCGGAGGGGGTTCGGGCCGCCAGAAGCCGCCGACGCCCCCGACGCGCCCGGACCAGGCAGCCCGCAGGGTCGCCACCGCGGCCTCGACCGCGGCCCGGCGGGCCTGGTCGCCGGGCACCGGCCGGCCCATGGCGTGCTGCTCGGCCGCGTAGGGAGTGGCCCGACCGCCTCCGGCGCCGAGGCCCAGAAGCAGGCGGCCGCCGCTGACATGCTGAAGGGTGGCTGCCATCACCGCCAAGGTCCCGGGATCGCGATTGGCGACGTTGAGGACCATTGGTCCGATGGCCAGACGGGGAACGGTGGCTGCGATCGCCGTCAGCGTTGTCCAGCATTCCAGGACCCGGTCCTGGCCGTGCACCGACCCGGCCAGGTGGTCATACAACCACACCCCGTCAAAGCCCTCCCCTTCAGCCACCCGGGCGCCTTCGCCCACATCAGGCCAGTTGGCATCGAACGGGTCGAACAACAGATCTATGTACACGCCCCGATCCTGCCGCCCCGGACCCGAGGGGCGCACTCCCTGATGGACGGGCCCCGTGATTACGTGGCCCGGGACTGCCGCAGCTCGCGTAACTCGGCCGTATGCAGAGGGCTGACGGCCCGGTGCTGGCCTGCTGCCAGGCCGGCGAACCCGCACTGCAGGATCTGCAGGACGTCGCCATGCGAGACCAGCAGGAAGGTGGCGTCCCGGGCCCGTTGCTCCAGGTCCACCACCAACCCGGTGGTGCGGTCCAGGACGGCGTCGGCGGATTCGACGCCCAGGAGCTGATGCGAGCCGTCGACCCCGTCGGCGGCCCAGACGAGCTCATAGTTTTGGTCCGGGCCTCCTTCGAGCTCCCCGAACGCCCGTTCGCGCAGCCGCCAATCGGTGCGGGCCGGCGCCGCCTGCAGACCCCGGCACACGATGGCGGCGCTCTGTATGGCCCGGGAAAACTCCGAGCACAGGACAACCGTCGCCGGCCCGAGCCCGGCCGGGCGAGTTGTCACCGCGGCGGTCACCTCGGCCCGGCCCGCGGCGGACAGTCCGGCTTCCGCCCGACAGCCCGAGCCGGGGTCGCTGACGATCAAGCCGGCGGCGTTAGGCCGCGAGCGGCCGTGCCGCATGACGAAATAGCGGTTGGCGAGCGGGCCCCGGCCGGCCAGGTGGTTCATCGGGTGGGGCGCCGTCAACCAAACGTGAAGTCGTAGTCAGGAAGGCGATTTGGCGCCGCCGCCGTTGGCCGCCTCCTCTTGGGCGTCGGCCTCGATGGCAGCCTGATCGGCTTTGATCTCTTTGGCCGAGACCTTCTCCGCCTTCTTCATGGCGGCCTCGATCTTGGATTGCATATCCGCCACCGCCACGACCACCAGGCCGGCCTGCCCGGCGTCGAGCTCCTCGCCCATCTCTTTGAGATCGCCGCGACTCATGCCGGCGGCGGCGTGTCCGGCGATGGAGCCCAGCACCGCCCCGCCGGCGGTGGTGCCGAGCAGGAGTCCGCCACCAATCGCGGCGGCCGGGAAGAGGACGATGACCAATCCCGTCGCCAGTCCGATGCCGCCCCCCAGCACGCCACCCACCCGGGTGGGGGTCTCGTGCTTCTTGACGATCTTGACCTTGCCGCTGTCCTTGCGCTCGATCACGGCCGCGTCGTAGGCGTCGATCAGGCCCGCCTGGGTGTGGAGGGCGTGGACGGCGTCATAGTCCGCCAGGGCGTCGTCGACGTCGGCGTAGACGCCGGAGTAAGCGAAGAAGGTGTCAACAGCCACGGGGAATCCTCCTGGGTCGGGACAGCACGCCCCGGACGGTAGCGCGGCGCAGGAGCCGGATTCCATGACCCGATCAGCCCATGACCGGCCCGGGCCCCGTCGCCAAGGGCACGCCCCACCCGGTCCAGGCCTGCGGCTCGTCCGGGCTCCTAGGGCTGGAAGCCCTCCCGCCGGAACGGCCCATCCCGCCACTCGATGGCAGCGCGCAAACCGTCCTGACGGGCCACGGCGCCAAATTCACCGGCCCGCTCGCGGTCGCGCGAGCTCAGCTGGTGCCACTGCCAACCGGCTTGCAGGTGCGTCCGCATCCCCATGATCTCGTAGGCCTGATTGACCGACGCCTTGTTCGCCGCCAGCAGGGCCGGATCGATCTGGGCCAGGGGGCGCAGCTCGCGCTGGACCTGATCCTCGAGCTCGGCGGGCGGGAAGCTTTTCGCCACCCAGCCCATGGCAGCCGCTTCTTTGCCGCTCACCGAGTTGCCCGTGAGCTGGAGGTACTTGGCCTGGGCCATGCTCAGTTTCCACGGAAAGTACAGGGTGTCGGGCGTGGACATGGCGCGCATCGGCGGATAGCCGATGACGGCATCGTCGGCAACGAAAGCGATATCGCACATCGACATCAGCTCGGTGCCGCCGGCGAGGCAGTAGCCGTGGACCTGGGCAACCACCGGTTTGAGCAGGTCCCACAGCACCAGCCAGTCGCGGTGAATGCTCCGGGCGTACTGGTCAGTCCAGCCATCGAAGTGCTCGGAGTCGACCCAACCGGGCGGCTTGTCCAGGCGCGGGTCGCTCAGGTCGTACCCGGCCGAAAACGACGGACCGGCCCCATCGATGAGCACCACCGTCACCCGGTCATCTCGCTCCGCTTCACGAACCGCGTCGACAAGCTGGCGGCGCAGAGCGAAGCTGAGGGCGTTTCGCTTCTCGGGCCGGTTGAGGGTGATACGGGCCACCCGCTCGGCGACGGAGTACAGGATCAGATCGTCCATGATCCGATACTGCCCCGATTCTTATGGAACTGCCTGGCCTCCGGGCCGGGTCTCGCCGCGGGTGGGGTCCAGGAGGTCGCGTATGGCGTCGCGAACCAGGCCGGCGAGCTGCTCCGGGGGCACATCGTCAAACGGACCGCTCGCCCCCATCAGGGCGCCCAGCACGGCACCGACCGAGCAGGCCAGCCGCACCCGCAGGGTCAACGGAATCCCCGGGTTGGCGAGTAGCTGCTGCAGCTGCTCCTCCATGTCCTCGTGATCGGCCGCGTTGTGCTCGTGCGACACGATTTGGCCCAGCGCGTTCTGGTTGCGGGCATGCAACAGGAACAACTTGCGGTTGGCCATCACCTGATCGATGAACTGATCGAGCAGCCCGATCCAGACCTTGGTGTCCATGACCTGGTCCGAGTGCGTCAGCCGGTCCAGCAGGTCATGACCGAGGGCGTGCAGCCGCAAGTGCAGGGCCAGGAGGATGTCCTCCTTGCGCTCGAAGTGGTAGTAGAGGGCCGCCTTGGTGAAGCCCAGGCTGTCGGCGATCTCCCGCAGGGACGTCTTGTCGTAGCCGCGCTCGTTGAACAGGTCGAGGGCTACGTCGAGAATGCGCTGACGGGTGGAACCCCGGGGCCGTCCCCCACCCGCCGCCTGCTGCGGGCGCCCGCCCCGCGACCCGGGACTGACTTCCGGGGCTGGGCGGGTAACTTCAGGCGCCGGGCGGGCCGAGCCGCGGTCATCGGCCCATGATCGTGGTGGCCGCGCCATCCCCTAGAGTTTACTTGACGGCCGGCCAGTTAGCACGTATCGTTGGCAGTGCCTAGCCTGCCGACAAGTAAGTTTTCGAGGGGTACCGTCCGTTGACCACCATTCCCATGATCGAAGCCGAGGGCCTCAGGAAGCGTTACGGTTCGACCCAGGCGCTGGCCGGGGTCGACCTGTCGGTGGCGGCGGGCTCGATTCTCGGCGTGCTCGGACCCAACGGGGCGGGCAAGACGACCGCGGTCCGGATTCTCACCACCCTGGCCGTTCCCGATGCCGGCCGGGCCCGGGTCGCCGGTCACGACGTGGTGTCCGAGGCGGGCGAGGTGCGCAGGCAGATCGGGGTGACCGCCCAGGATGCCACCCTGGACGAGCTGCTGACCGGACGGCAGAACCTGGTGATGGTCGGCGAGCTCAGCGGTTTACGCCGGGCCGGCGCCAAGGCCCGGGCCGCCGAGCTCCTGGAGCGATTCGAGCTCACCGACGCGGCCGATCGGGTCATGAAGGGGTACTCGGGTGGCATGCGGCGCCGCCTCGATCTGGCCGCCGGCCTGGTCACCCGGCCCCCGGTCCTCTTCCTCGACGAGCCCACCACCGGGCTGGATCCGACCAGCCGGCTACGCATGTGGGAGGTGATTCGGGAGCTCGTCGCCGATGGGGCGACGCTGCTGCTGACCACCCAGTACCTGGAGGAGGCCGACGAGCTGGCTGACCGCATCGTGGTCATCGATCACGGCACCGTTATCGCCGAGGGGACCTCGGCAGAGCTCAAAGCAGCCACGGGTGGGGCCCGGCTCACCATCACCCTGGCCGCACCCCATCCGGCCGCCCGGGACGCACTCGAGCCGTTCGTCGACGGACCGATCCATCTGAGTCAAGACGACCGCCGCTTCCAGGCCGCGGTCCGCGGCACCTCGGGATTGGCGACCACCGTGGTCCGGGCCCTCGACGCCGCCGGCGTGGTCGTCGACGACGTCGAGGTCCGCCCCCCGTCACTGGACGACGTGTTCTTTTCCCTCACCGGGCACGGCGTGACCGACGAGGTCGAGACGCCCGATGATCTGCAGGCTCTGTGGACAGGAGCCCCGGTATGACCGCCCCCGCCCTGCCGGTGCAGACCGGGACGGCCGTCGACCGCGGCTGGCTGGCGGCCCGGGTCCACGACGTGCTGGTGCTGACCCGGCGCAACCTGGTGCATATCACCCGGGAGCCCCTTCAGCTCTCCGATGTCACCATCCAGCCCGTCCTGTTCACGCTGCTGTTCATCTACGTGTTCGGTTCGGGCGTTCCTATCCCTGGCGGAAGCTACAAGGATTTCGCCATCGCCGGGCTCATGCTGCTCAACCTCACCACCTCGGCGATGGGGACGGCCGTGGGGCTGGTCTCCGACCTCACCACGGGAGCCATCGACCGCTTCCGGACGCTTCCGATCTGGCGATCCGCAGTCCTGGTGGGCCGCTCGGTGGCAGATCTGCTGTCGGCCGCGCTGTGCATCACCATCGTGGCTCTGACGGGCCTGGCCATCGGATGGCGACCCGATGCCAGTGCCGCTTCGATCCTGGCCGGATTCGGGATCGCCCTGTTCTTCAGCTATGCCCTCTGCTGGGCGTGCGCCTGCCTCGGAATCGTGTCGAAGGGACCCGAGTCGGCCCAGGGCGTGGGGCTCATCATCCTGTTCCCCCTCGCCATCGTGTCCAACGCCATGGTGCCGACCACGGGCATGCCCGCCTGGCTCAAGACCATCGCCGACTGGAATCCGGTGAGCGCCGTCACCGCCGCGGTGCGCACCATGTTCGGCAATCCCGAACCCGTCCCAGTCCCTGTCGGCCTGGCCCATGCAGCACCCGGTGGCGGCCGCCCTGGCCTGGTCGGTCGGCATCCTGGTGGTGTTCGCCCCGCTGGCGGCCCACCTGTTCCGCCGCCGCACCACTGGTTAGGGCGATGCGGGCGGTCAGGGCGGTGCAGGCAGGTCGCCCGGGTCGGCCTGGGGCCGGTTAGCTACCGAGGATCTTGGCTTTCTGGGCCGAGAACTCCTCCTCGGTCAGAATGCCCTGGTCCTTGAGCGCAGCCAGCTGCTTGAGCTGCTCGATGGCTTCAGGCGAGGGGCCGACACTCGCCGTCTCGGCTTCCGGCGGCGCCTCCACGTATTGCGCCTGCGGCGCCTGGGCCGCCTCTTTGGACTCGTAGCGCTCTTCCTGGCGGCGGGCCACCCGGCCGCTTACGGCCGTGGCCGTGCCCGCGATTACGGCGGTGCGAGCCACGGTCCGGCCAATGGGTCGTCGAATCATGATGGGCTGGATCTCCGTTCTATCGCATGCAGTTGGTCTATCGGATGCAGTTGGTCTTGCGGAATGCAGTTGGTCGTTCGGATCTGGTCGGTGCCGGGATGCAATCGGCTGTTGACGGATCAGTCGGCAGCCGCCAGCTCGGCGAAGGCCGCCTCCACGAGCTCGTACGGGATGCGCGCCCCTTCGATGACCACGCCATCGGCGTTGCGAACCGCCTCGCGCGAAGTCGGTGGCCCAGGTGTCCTCCCAGAGGATCAACAGGGCCGACGAATTGGGTTCGAGCCCGGCCGCCGCGTACGCCACGTCTTCTTCGGTGACGAGGCCACCGGCCTCGCCTTCGAGGGCGGCGAAGGGTGCCAACTCCTCGAGCTGATCGAACTCGAGGTTGAGGATGTTGCCCTCGAGGTCCTTGCTGATGAACACCAGGTCAATGACGCGCACCGTCCCGCTGTCGATGAGCCGGGCCAGCGCCGGGGCGATCTCACCGTGGAAGTTGTTGCCGGGGAATCCGATAAGGATGTACTCAACCGGCCCGATGCTCACGCCGGCACCTCCTCGCGTCGCTCCTGTGATCGAGCGGGTTGCACAGCTGACGCTCCTTTCGTGTCCCGAGCCGGGGCTCGAGGTGGGCTCAAGCTACCTGTCCGGTGGAGATGTCTACTCGATCCCGGCCGGGCCGGGGGCAAATCCACCCTGGACAACCTGCCGACATTTCAATACGATACGACTCGGATTGCTTTTAGGGCCCGGGCGGACGCTCATGCCCGGCCCGGGCCCAGGAAAAGGAGTTCCAATGCCGGCGCTCGACCGCAAGTGGTGGACCCTGGTGGCGGTGTGCACGGCCACCTTTATGCTGCTGCTCGACATCACCGTGGTGAACGTGGCGCTGCCGTCAATTCAGCGTTCTCTGCACGCTTCTTTCAGCGACCTGCAATGGGTGGTCGACGCCTACGCCCTGAGCCTGGCCGTGTTTCTGCTGACGGCAGGCGTGATCGGTGATATCCGCGGCCGTCGGGAGGTCTTCGCCGTCGGGCTCGGCATCTTCACCGTGTCGTCACTGGTGTGCGGCCTGTCGACCACTCCTCTCATGCTCAACATCGCCCGGGCCGTGCAGGGCACCGGCGGGGCCGTGATGTTCGCCACCTCGGTGGCCCTCATCGCCTCGGCCTTCCAGGGCCGGGAGCGAGGCACCGCGTTCGGGATCTACGGTGCTGTGCTCGGCGGGGCGGTGGCGGTGGGACCGCTCATCGGCGGCGCCCTCACCACCGGAGTGGGCTGGCGCTGGATCTTTTTTGTCAACGTCCCGATCGGCGTCGTCGCCGTGGCGCTCACCCTGGCCAAGGTGCAGGAGTCCCGTGACCCTACCGGCCACAGGGTCGACTGGATCGGGGTGGCTACCTTTTCGGTTTCGCTGTTCACGCTGGTGCTGGCCCTGATCCGCGGCAACGCCGACGGTTGGGGGAGCGCCATCATCATCACCCTGTTTGTGATCAGCGCCGTTTCCATGGCCTTGTTCATCGGGGCCGAGCGGCGCGTCGCCTACCCGATGCTCGACCTGCTCGCTGTTCCGACGGCCGGCGATGACCGGAGTGTCGATTACCGCCTTCACCCTGGCGGGGTCGATCTTCGCCTTGTTTCTCTACATCACCTTCTATATTCAGGACGGCCTGGGCTACGGCCCCTTTGCCGCCGGCGTCCGGTTTCTGCCGATCACGGTGATGTCCTTCCTGGTGGCTCCCGTCGCCGGTCGCCTCACCGTCCGGGTCCAGAGCCGCCTGCCGATGGGCCTGGGGCTGATACTGGTGGGCGGAGGTCTCCTGTGGATGGCGACCACGACCCCGGCTTCGGGGTGGACCCAGCTGCTGCCCGGCTTCCTGGTGGCGGGAGCCGGGGTGGGAATGGTCAACCCGGTGCTGGCCTCGTCGTCGGTGGCCGTGGTGCCCGTCGAGCGCAGCGGCATGGGGTCGGGGGCGAACTCCACGTTTCGCCAGATCGGAATCGCCACCGGTATCGCGGGCCTCGGTGCGGTCTTCGCCAGCCAGATCCAGCACAAAACGACTGCCGTTCTGAACTCGACACCCACCGGTCAGGAGGTGCTGCACCGCGGCGGGGCCGCCCTCGGCGCGGCCCTGCAGTCAGGCAGCGTCCGTGAGGCGGCCGCCTCGGTGCCACAGCCGGCCCGGACCACCCTGCTGCACGCCTATCGCATCGGGTTCTCGCACACCTTCAACGAAATCATGGTCATCGGGGCCCTCGTCGCCCTGGCCGGGGGCGTGCTCACCCTCGTGCTGGTGCGCCAGCGGGACTTCGTCCACAATCTCACCGGCGCCCCCGGGGAGAAACCGGGAGTGCCGCCGGGTCCGGCCCAGCCGGTGTCGACGCGCCGGCGGCCTCCTCGCACTGACCCGATGGCCCAGCCCACGACTGGTCGACGCCACCCCGGCCACCTGGCCCGCTCCGGTCGCGGGTCCGGGGCCGGCCGCGCGATCGAGCGGGCCACCCGGGCCATCCACCACGGCCGCCCTCCGCCAGCTCATGGAGGTCGGATACGCCCGGCTTTCCATGGAGAGCGTGGCCAGCGAAGCCGGCGTGGCCCGGGCCACCGTCTATCGCCGTTTCAAAGGTAAGGCCGATCTCGTCACCGCGGCCATTGCCGACCACGCCGACGGCGACGCCGATCCCGTCCGGGTGAGCGATCCCCGCGCCCGGCTCGGGCGCTTTCTCCTCGACTTCGACGACCGCTTCAACCGCTCGTGCATCGAGGTCCTGGGTGGGCTGCTGGCCGACCGGGAGGACCCGACCGCCCTGGCCCTGCATCGCGAGCGGGTGATCGAGCCCCGGCGGGCATATGCCCGGGCTCTTCTCGAGCGGGCCCGCCAGGCGGGCGACCTCGACCCCGGCGCCGACCTCGACGTGGCGCTGGACATGCTCGTCGGGCTTGTCATCGCCCGGGCGGTGAGCGGGCGGCCGCTCGAACCGGGCTGGGTCGATGGCGCCCTCGACCTGGTGTGGAGGGGAGCGGGCGTCAGGGCCGAGCGATGACCTCGCCATGGGGGACGACGAACACGGCGGCGCGTTCGGCTGCCCATTCCCGCCACCCGGCGGCGACCTCCGCCAGCTCGTCGGGCCCGGCAATCCCGTAGTCGACCGCCTGCTCGGCAAACGACGAGCCAACCGTTCGTTCAGCCCACAGCTCCGACCACCAGCGCCGGCTGTCCTCGGTGGCAAAGGTCCACGTGGACGAGCCGTACGTCACGTCCCGGAAGCCGGCTTCCTGGGCCCAACCCAGCAGCCACCGCCCGGCATTGGCCTCGGCGCCGTTTCGGCGGGTGACCGCCAGGTAGATCGCCCGCCAGCGGTCCAGGGGCGGCGAGGCCGGCGCCCAGGTCATACCGGAATAGTCGCTATCGCGGACCGCCACGAGTCCATCCGGGGCGGCCAGGTGGCGCATGGCGACCAGTGCGCCGACGGGATCGCGGAGGTGCTGGAGGACCTGATGGGCGTGTACGACGTCGAACGACCCCGGTTCGAACCCGGCCGTCCGGAAGTCGGCAGCCTGGAAGCGGACGTTCTCAACCCCCGCGGCGGTGGCCGCGGCGCTGGCTTCCGCGATCACAGACGCCGCCAGGTCGACCCCAACCACCGGGCCAGGAGCGACCCGGGTGGCCAGGTCGATCGTCAGGCTGCCGGGTCCGCAGCCCACGTCCAGCAGGCGGACCCCGACGCCAAGAAGCGGCAGCAGGTAGGCCGCGGAGTTGTCAGCCGTCCGCCAGCGGTGCGACCGCAGCACCGATTCCTGGTGTCCGTGGGTATAGGTGTCGGGGTCGGATCCCGCCCTCACCAGCGCGAGCGTACCCCGCCAGGAATGCCGCCCCCTGGTGCGAACCCGGCCCGGCCTCCGCTCCGCACCGATGCGCAGCCCCGCCCGGTTGCGGGAGGTCACCCTCTACGGTGGGAGGGTGAGGTCCATTTCCGCCCGATGAGCGACTACGTCGTCCCGGGCTTCTGCATCGCCTGCGGCCACGGCCTGCGGGCCGTGGTCGTCCACGGCGAGGCCGCCTGGGAGTGCGACGACTGCGGGCATCGGCACTTCCGCCGGCCCACCGTCGGAGTGGCGGTGGTCGTCGTCGAGAACGGCAAGATACTGCTGGTTCGACGGGGGTACGGGGCCAAAGCGGGCCTGTGGTGCATCCCCTGTGGCCACGTCGGCTGGGACGAGGACGTCCGGGCCGCGGCTGCCCGCGAGGTGCGGGAGGAGACCGGGCTGGTCGTCGAAGTCGTGGACGTGCTGGCCGCCCACAGCAACTTCTGGCGTCCCGACCGTCAGACGGTCGGTATCTGGTTCACGGGCCGGTGGGCCGATGGCGAGCTGCGGGCCGGCGACGACGCCGTGGAGGCGGGGTTCTTCGACCTGGATGACGTACCCGAACTGGCCTTTCCCACCGACGTGCTCGTGCTCGATACCCTCCGACGGGAAGGAGGAGCCGGGTCAGGAGGACGCTGATCCGCGGTTGGCGGCGCTCACGGAAACGCCCACCTCGCGCTCTTCGTCGAAGCCGACGAGCTGCGGGTAGTTGACGTGAAACTCATGGCTCAGCACGAACACGTGCTCGTGCATGAGCACCCGTCCGAGCCCCGCCGTGTCCACCGGTCCTCGAGCCGTCTCCACTGTCGTCACGACCACCTTTCCTGGCCGAACCGGGCCCGACCGCGCCGGTTGAGCGTCCGGACGCGCTTGGGTAGCGTGGCGGTGTGTCGGGCTGGCCGGCGGTCTCCTACGAGGGGTGGAGTGACACCTGCGACACCCTGCATGCCCACAGCCAGGTGCTGGGCAAGCTGGCCGTCAAGCTGGCCCCGCCCGAGCCGCAGCTGCAGCACGCCGCCCTGCGCCTTTCCGCCCGTGGCTGGGAAACCGCTCCTTTGCCGGCGCCGAACGGTTCGGGTTCGCTGGTGGTGGTCCTGGACCTCCGCCTGCACGAGGTCGTCATCGAGCACAGCGGCGGCCGCAGCGAGCGGGTGCCGCTGACCCCGAACCGCGACGTGGGCGGCGTCACCCGGGAGGTTCTGGCTGCGGTCGGCGACATGGGGGGGCCCGTCCAGATCGATCCCACGCCGCAGGAGGTGGCCTGGACCGCCCCGCTGGACCAGGACCGGGACCATGCCCGCTACGACCCGGATCAGGTCGCCGATTACTTCGCGGCGGCGACCCAGGCGGCTCAGGTCCTGACCGCGTTCCGGGCCCCCTACCGGGGCCGGTCGACGCCCGTCAATGCCTGGTGGGGTTCGTTTGACCTTGCGGTCAGCCTGTTCTCGGGGCTGCCGGCCGATCCGCCGTCCCACGACTTCATCATGCGCAACGCCATGGACAGCCAGGAGGTGGCCGTCGGTTGGTGGCCCGGTGACGGGCGGTACGGCCGGGCCGCCTTCTACGCCTACGCCCACCCGGCCGGGCCCGGATTCGACCAGATGCGGATGGAGCCGGCCCAGGCTCGCTGGGAACCCGGACTCGGCGAGTATCTCCTGGATTGGGACGACGTGCGTTCGAGTCCCGACCCGCACGGGACGGCCCTGCAGTTCGCCCGGGCTGCCTTTCGCCAGGCCTGCGAGGTGTGCGAATGGGACCCGGCGCTGGCCGCCAGCGCGGACAGCAAACCCCCGCCCGTCGCCTGAGCGGCCGCGGCCCGTCCAGGGCGGACCGGACCGCGGGCGAACAGGATGCCCGGCCCAGCGGGACGCCAGCGCGATAATCGCCCCCCGTCCCGTCCGGATCCGCCGGGCGCCCCCGCAGGAGGTCATGCCAGAGTGCTGTTCGCCGATGTGACGGGTGGATTTTTCATCGGGCTGTGGACGGTCATCTACGTGGTTCTGCTCATCACCCTCGGGATCATTTCGCTGCGCAAGGGTCACTGGGTGATGTTCATCATCGGGCTGTTTATCCCGCTCTTCTGGTTTATCGGCGCCCTCCTCCCCCGCCGCCGGCTCTGAACCCGTGCCGGCGGGGCCCGCCAGGCTCCTACTTTCCCGGTCGCAACTCCTTGCGCCACACCAGCTTCAAGCCTGACCAGTCCTCGTCGAGGGCGGCCACTTTCACGTCGACGAGGCCGAGGGGCAAGGCCGCGGTCGCGGACCGTGTTGTCGGTGATATCGCTTCGGTGCCCACCCGCTCTTCTCGGCCACGCCAGCCACAGCGCCCCGTCTGCGGTGATGGCGCCGGACAGGCCGGGCACCTGTCGGCGCAGGGTGGCCTGATCCCGGAAGAACGCCACCACCACATCGGACTGGCGGACGGTTCGTTTCCTGGCCACCTGGACGCCTGCCGGCAGACCGTCGATCGTCCATCCCGGCGGAGCGCCGACCAGGGTAAGGCGGTTGCCGTCCTTGACGCCCAGCTTTTTCGGGAGGGGCGTACCCGAATACCCGGCTGGCACGGGCTGAGTGTAGGCAACGGCCGGGTGGCGCCTGCCGGGCTTGTCAGGCCGGGAGCTCCTGCTGGGCCCAGGGCGACCCGTAGGCGCCGGAGAGCAGCGCAAGGAACGGTGCCGGGTCGAAGGCCTCCGGCCCGAACACCCCCGACCCGGTCCAGATGCCGCCGTCGATCAACTCCAGGGCCACGATGGGATTCACCGCCGTCTGCCAGACGACCGCTTGGGACCCGTACTCCCGCATGGACCATTCGTTGTCGACCACGTGATAGAGGTAGGTGGATCGGGGCCGGCCGTCCCGGCCCGTCCCCCGAACCCACACGCCGGCGCACGTCTTGCCGGTCATGCGGTCCCCGAGCGTCGCCGGATCCGGCAGGCAGGCGGCCACCACGTCGCGGGGACTGACCTCCAGCGAGCCCGACCTTCACCGCTTCGACCCGGTCCAGGCCCAGCTTGTGCAATGTCTTGAGGACGTCGATGAACTCGTTCCCGAGCCCGTATTTGAACGTAACCCGCTGGACGTCGATCCAGCGCGGCATCAAGAGGACCTCTTCGTGCTCCACGTTGACGCACTCGACGGGTCCGATCCCTTCCGGAAAGGCGAAGGTCTCGGGTTCGCTGAACGGCTCGGTGGTGAACCAGCCCCGCTCCTTCTCGTAGACGACGGGCGGGTTGAGGCACTCCTCGATCGTGGTCCAGATGGAGAAAGACGGGGCGAAGTCGTAGCCCTCAACCACCAGATTGGCCCCATCGCGAACACCGGCCTCCTCGATGCGGCGGAACAGATGATCGGCGGCGTGGCGCGCCAGCACGTCAGCCAGGCCCGGCTCGACGCCCATGCCCACCACCGCCAGCCGCCCGCTTCCCGCCCATGCGTCGGCCAGGGCGAACTGCTCGTCCCCCAGTTTCACCCCCGTCTGGCGGTACGGGTCGCCGGGATGGGGTTGCGACAGCGACATCGCCATGTCCATGTAATGGACCCGGCCGGCCAGGGCGGCGCGGAAGATCGGCATGGTGAAGCGGGGATCGGTGGCACCGAGTACGGCGTCGATGCGAAGCTCGGAAAGCGCAGCCCGAATCGCCGTCTCATTGGAGGCGTCGAGCCGGATTGAACGGAACCGGGGGTCGGCCACCGCCGCCACCGCCTTCTCGGCTCTCGAGATGTCATAGTCAGCGACGACGACTGCTGAAGCAAACCGCCGCCGGGCGGCGATGCGGGCCGCGGCGGTGCCGACGCCACCGGCGCCGAGGATGAGCAGACGCACGGAGGCGAACCCTACTCTGGCGCCGTCGACCCGATGAGAAGGAGGACCAGGATGCCCTTTGTCGCGGCCAGCGAGGCTCTCGGAGGGCTGCGCGTTCTCGACCTCACCCGGGTGCGAGCCGGGCCCACCTGCGTGCGCCAGCTGGCGGACTGGGGGGCGGACGTGGTGAAGATCGAGGCTCCAGACGTCGGCGCGTCGGGCTCCCTCGGCGGCGCTCGGGGCGGCTCCGACTTCCAGAACCTCCATCGCAACAAACGGAGCGCGGTCATCGACCTGAAGTCGCCGGCCGGGCTTTCCGTGTTGCTCCGGCTGGTCGACAGCGCCGACGTGCTGGTCGAAAACTACCGGCCTGACGTCAAAGACCGCCTCGGCATCGGCTACGACGTCCTGTCCGGGCGCAACCCCGGGCTCATCTATGCCTCGATCTCCGGATTCGGTCAGGACGGTCCGTACCGCGACCGGCCCGGCTTCGATCAGATCGCTCAGGGCATGGGAGGGCTGATGTCGGTCACGGGCGAGCCCGGTCGGGGACCCATGCGGGCGGGCATTCCGGTCGCGGATCTGGCGGCCGGGCTCCTGGCTGCGCAGGCCATCCTCCTGGCCTTACTGGAACGGGCCCGGTCGGGGCGAGGCCAGTGGGTACGAACCTCGCTGCTGCAGGCTCAGGTGTTCCTCCTCGACTTCCAGGCGGCCCGCTGGCTGGTCGACGGTGATATCCCGGGCCAGGCCGGCAACGACCATCCGACCTCGATACCCACCGGGGTCTTCAGGACCGCTGACGGCGCCATCAACATCGCGTGCGCGGGCCAGCAGATCTGGCGCCGGTTGAAGTCGGTGTTCGACGATCAGGAGTTCGACGATCCTCGCTTCGCCGATCCGGAGTCGCGCTCTGCCAACCGGCACGCCCTCAACGCCCTCATCGAGGAGCACACCCGCCGCCGGCCGTCGGCCGAGTGGATCGACACCCTCAATGGGGCCGGCGTGCCGTGCGGTGCGATCAACGCCATCGACCAGGTCTTCGCCGACCCCCAGGTTCGTCACCTGCGGATGGCCCGCCCGGTGGTTTCGGCCGAGCGAGGACCGACGCACCTCGTCGGCCAGCCGATAGAGATGAGCCGGTCGACGAGCGAGATCCGGACCCCCCCGCCGGGGTTCGGGGAGCACACGGTCGAGGTGCTGAGCGAGGCCGGTTTCACCCCGGCCGAGATCGAGACCCTGGCGCAGGACGGCGCCATCCAGATGGCTGCGAGTCCTGAGGGCCCGGGTCGCCGCCGTCAGGCCGGATAGGCCCTTACTCCGGGCTCGTGGTCTCAGGCTGGTGGCGTCAGGCTGATGTTCGCTCAGCCATGATGGCAGCCGGGGAACCCGCAGCCCCGTCGAGCACAGGAGGAGGACCGGGATGGGCGACTACGAGGCCGGATTGGCGGTACGGAAAGCGGTGCTGGGCGATGAGTACGTGGCGCGCTCGTTGCGAGAAGCCGATGAGTTCACGGCTCCTTTCCAGCAGCTGGTCACCGAATACTGCTGGGGCGACATCTGGACCAGAGACGACCTGCCTCGCCGGACCCGGAGCCTGATCAACATCGCCATGCTGACCGCCCTCAACCGACCGGACGAGCTGCGCCTGCACGTGCGAGGGGCATGCCGCAACGGTTGTACGAGGGACGAGATCCGGGGCGTACTGCTCCAGGCCGCTGTCTATTGCGGCGTGCCGGCCGCCCTGACCTCGTTCAAGGTGGCACGGGAGGTTCTGGCCGAGCTTGACGCCGAGCCGGACGGCGGGTCGTGATTGGTCCGCATCGTCGACGTGAACGAGGCGGTGGGAGGCGGCCGACCGCCCCGCAGGAGCGGATGATAACGTCGCCGGACCGAGTCCCCCGCCCGACGATCGCCCGGAGGATCACATGCACTGCGGCGTAATGGTTACCGGCTACAACCAGGGGGATTGGCCGCGGCTCATGGCAGGGGATTACGACCGCCCGCCGGACATCCCGGACTACGTCAACATGGAAAACACCATCTCCGGCGGCGAACTCGTCGAGCCTCTCGGCTTTGATTCGATCTGGGCCACCGAACACTACGGCTCGGCGTACTCGATGCAACCCAACCCCCTGCAGTGGCTGGCGTACTGGGCGGGCCGCACCCGGCGGGTGGATGTGGGCACGGCCGTGATCGTGGCCCCCTGGTGGAATCCGGTGCGCCTGGCCAGCGAGCTTTCCATGCTGGACATCCTCCTCCAGGGCCGCCGCCTGCACCTTGGAATCGGGCGAGGGGTGGCGCCCCACGAGTACGCGTCCCTCGGCGTCCCCATCGAGGAGTCGCACACCTATTTTTATGACGTCGTCAATGCCATTCGGGCCGCGGACGGCGCCGAACGGTTCAGCTTCGAAGGGCAGGTGTTCAAGATTCCCCCGACGACCATCCGGCCGCAGGCCCGGCACAAAGGCGACGTCACCACCAGCATCAAAGCAGCTTTCTCCACCGAGACCTCTGCTCGTTTGGCGGCGGAAAACGGTCTGGGCCAGATGTTCGTCGCGGGCGAAGAGCTCGATGTCATGACCGCGAAGGTGGGGAAGTTCAACCAGATCCGGGCCGAACTCGGCCTGGCCCCGGATCAGCCGACCACGTTGCTGTGGATGTACTGCGCCGAGACATCCAGGGCGGCCGAGGAGGGTTGGGAGTACTTCCACAACCAGCTGCTCGCCGCCCAGCACCACTACTTCGAGTGGAACAACCCCGGATTCAAGGGGATCAGGGGCTACGAGGAGTACGAACAGCGCCACACCGCCGACGTGGGCCGCGCCGACGCCACCCTGGCCGCTCGCCGGGCCACCCAGCCCATCGGGACTCCGGACGAGATCATCGACAAGATCAAAACGGTGCAGTGGGCGATCAGCCTGGAAACGTTGGTCATCCACTATTTCTATGGCGGCATGCCCCTGGAGAAAGCCAAGCGGAGCCTGGAGCTGTTTGCTGAAAAGGTGCTGCCCGCGGTGCAGGCAATGGACACCCCTATCAATCCGGGCTCGCTCGGGACCCGCGACGGCTGAGAGCCAGCCTCGCGAGTGATGAGGGGAGATCATGGCCTGGGACTGCTCGACTGACCCGGAGTGGCAGGAGCAAATCGATTGGATCGAGGAGCTCTCCCGGGACGGCGACCCCGACGTCAAGGGGCCCGTCGAGCGCATGAAGCGCTACCCCAGGGCCCGATCCTGAATGCACCGGGGGGAGAGGTCGGAGGATGACTGACGAGGCCGGCGCAGCCGGGTTGCCGTTAGCCGGGATCCGGGTCCTGGAGTTCGGCTACGGGGTGGCCGCCCCGGTGGCCTGCCGCAACCTGGGTCACTTCGGGGCCGACGCCATCAAGATCGAGTCCGTGCGCCGCCCGGACTCCCTGCGAACGGTGGGGGCCGGATGGGTACCGCTGGAGACGGACTGGGAGATCATGCGCGATACCGGCACCTCCCTGCACTTCACCTCTCCGGGGAAGCGAAGCATCGGGCTGGAGGTTGACCAACCGGAGGGGAAGCAGGTCCTCGAGCGGCTCGTCGCCCACTCCGACGTTCTGATCATGAACATGAGCGTGGAGGCGGTCGCCAGCCTGGGGCTTTCCTACTCCGCCATGGGCGAGATCAATCCCCAGCTCGTCTGGATGAACATGCCGTCGTTCGGTGCCCAGGACGGTCCCTACCGGACCTTCCGGACCTGGGGACGCAATATCGCCGCCATGGCCGGCATCTCCCGGCTGGTGGGCTGGCCCGACCGCGACCCGGTGGGAATGCTGGTGAACTTTCCCGACTACGTGTCGGCGCTGTGGGGCACGGTGGCGGTGGTGTGTGCTCTCATCCAGCGAGACCTGACCGGCGAGGGCTGCGAAATCGACGTGTCGCAGTACCAGGTGGCGCTGTCCTGTCTGGGTCCGACCGTGATGGAGGCCATGCTGGGGGGAACCGGACTGGGCAGCCTGGGCAACCGGCGACCCGGGCGAGCCCCGCACGGCGTCTACCCCTGCCGGGGCGACGATCAGTGGATTGCTATCTCGGTCCTGGACGAGACCATGTGGCAGGGGCTGGGACGCCTGGATGGGCTCGAGGGACTGCCATCGGACCCTCGCTTCTTGACCCTGTCGGCCCGTGTCGCTCACCAGGACGACCTCGATGACCTGATCTCCGGGTGGAGCGTCCGCCTGACCGCCTGGGAAGCGGCTTCGGAGCTGCAGGCCGCAGGCGTGCCCGCCGCCCCCGTTGTCAACAACTGGGAGGTGTTGCTGGATACCCAGCTGGAGGCGCGGGACTTCTTCCGGGTCCTCCCCCACGCCCGCTTCGGAGCCGAGCTCAGCTACGGGCAGGCCATCGCTCTCTCCGAGACGGAGGCCCGATTCGTCCGGGCTGCCCCGGCCTTCGGCGAGGACACCGTCGACATCCTGCGGGACGTGGCCGGGTGCAGCGATGAGGAGATCCGGTCCTTGCTCGGTTCGGGCGTGGCCCACCAGATGCGATACCCGGAGGTCCATCTCGAGCGCCCCTATCTGCACTGGATTCGCCACCTCATGCCCCGGGCCTGGCCGGAATCGACCCTCGACCCGGCCACCGTGATGTATGAGCGCCTGCGGGTCGAGCCACCGGGGCGGGGGCAGCCAGGATCCGCGGCCAGCCAGCCGGGCTCGTGACGCTATCGCTGCTCGGGGGACTCCGGGTGCTCGACCTGTCGGGAGAACCGCTGGCGGCCGCCGGTCGCATCCTGGCCGACCTGGGCGCCGAGGTGGTGCTGGTAGAGCCGCCGGGCGGGTCTCCGGCCCGGCGGGTCCCGCCGCTGGTGCTGACCTCAGGTGGAGATGAGATCAGCCCGCACTTCCTGTATACGGCGGCGGGTAAGGGATCGATCACCCTGGACCTGGCGTCGGGCGCCGGCTACGGGGTGCTGTGCCGATTGCTGCCCCGGTTTGACGTGGTGCTCGTCACCGACGACGCCGAGACCCTGAGAGCGGCCGGCCTTGACTATCGCACCCTCCGCGCCATCAACAGCCGGTTGATTTTCACCTCGCTCACGCCGTTCGGCGCCAGCGGCCCGCGGCGGCGCTGGCGGGGTTCAGATCTGGTGGCCTGGGCATCGAGCGGCGCCCTGGCGAGCATCGGCGACCCGGACCGCCGGCCGGTGGCGCCCGGGGGTGATCTGGCCTACCAGGCGGGCAGCCTCAACGCAGTGGCCGGGACGGTCCTGGCCCTGCGGGCTCGAGGCCGGCTCGGACATGGGCAGATGGTGGACATCTCCCTGCAGGAGGCCGTGCTGAGCGTGACCATGGAGAGCGGCCCGTTCTTTCCCCTTGAAGGGGGCATACAGCGACGGGTGGGAGCTCGCCGGGCCCCGGCCCAGGGTCTGTTCCGGACCCAGGACGGGCTGGTAGAGCTGGTGCCCTTCATGCCCGGGCAGTGGGACGCCCTGGCGGTCTGGATCCGCGACGAGCTCGGGATCGAGGAGGCCACCATCGAGACGTTTCGCGGTTCATCCACGGTGCGGATCCCGTTTGCAGAGCTCATCGACAGCTGGGTGGAGCAGCTCGCGGCCCGCTACACCAAGCAAGCGTTCCTCATCGAGGCCCAGCGCCGGGCCATCCCCTGCGGGGCCGTCAACGAGCCCGCCGATCTGCTGGCCGACCCTCACCTGCAGGCCATCGACGGCTGGGTGGAGGGCGAGTATCCCGGCGTCGGGCCGCTGCGCTGGCCCCGCCCTCCCCTCCGGGTGGACAGCGTCCCGATGGGCACCGGACCCGTGCCGCGGCTGGGCCAGGACAACGACCGGGTCTATCGCCGCGAACTGGGACTCAATGACGAGGAGCTGGCCGCCCTGGGCGTCGAGGGCGCCATCTGAGGGCTTCGGCAGGCCGGCGGCCGCTGACGTAGCGTGGGCGCCATCGACCGCTGCTGGTGAGGTGAGGGAGAGGCGAAATGGACGATGCATCGTTGACCGTCAGCCCCGAGGAGATGGCGACCCGGATCGTGCGCTTCAGGGACATGGCCCCCCGGCCGAAGCCCGGCGCCGGTCAGCTCCCGGAGGAGGTAGTGGACTTCATGACCGCAGACGCCAACTACTCGTACATGGCGCCGGCGATGGAAGGCCAGAGCATCATCCAGCGCTATGCGGCCATGGCGGGAGGCGATGCCGGCGATGCCATCTCCGTATCGCTGGCGGTGTGCTCGCCGGGCCGGGGCCCGACCCTGCACGCCCATCTCAACACCGTCGAGGCGTTCTTCTGCCTGTCGGGGCGGTTTGCCATCGAGTGGGGCCCCCGGGGAGAGGAGTCAGTGGTGCTCGAACCTTGGGACTTCATCCACGTCCCCAAGGGCGTGGTGCGCACCTTCAAGAACGTCGGTGACACCGAGGGGGCGCTGCTGGTCATCATCCAGGGTCAGCGCAACACGTTTGACGATGTTGTCAACGCACCGTATGTGGCCGAGCAGATCACGACGCGATTCGGGCCGGCGGCGGTGACCAAGCTGGAGGAGCTGGGCCGGCAGTTCTACGTCCCGACGTCGTAGCGCCGGCGGCGAGGCCGGCCCGGCCTGCCGTTTTCTTGGTGACATCCGTTTTCTTGGTGACAGCCGTTTTCTTGGTGACATTCCGTTTTCTTGGTGACAGCCGTTTTCTCGGTGACATCCGTTTTCTCGGTGACAGCCGTTTTCGGCGACAGGGACACCCTCCTGTGTCGTCCTCGTCGCCAAGAACTTGAATGTCACCAAGAAATGATGGGCCCCACGGGTGGGCCGGTCGGCGGAGGCCGGCGGACGCCAGCCTTACAGGTCGGTGGTGGTCGCGATGACCTCCTCGCCGAAGCGAAGCAGCTCCTCTCGCATCTCGGGAATCGTTTTGCCCCGGACCGCCACGGTCAGCCGGCTGACTCCGAGGTCGGCGAACCAGCGGGCCTCCTCGGCGGTGCGGACTCCGCCGGAGGTGACCTCGATCGTGTCGGGGTCGCGCCCGGCCTGTTCGGCCGAGGCGCGGAGCAGGGTGATCAGCTTCGGCAGGTCCTCGTACACCCGCTCGGTGGGGAAGATGGCCGGAAAATAGCCGTCCCCGACCTGACCCGCCCGCCTGACCGCGGCAGCCGAGGTGCCGCCGAGCACGATCGGAATGCTCCCCCCGGTGGCTTGGGATCACACTGCACCGGGGGGAACTTCACGTAGACGCCGTCGTAGGACGGCTCCTCGTCCCGCCACAGCAGCCGCAGGGCCCAGATGTACTCGTCGTACCTGGCCCCGCGGTGATCCCACGGCATGCCGAGGGCCTCGTACTCCTCGCGATTCCAGCCCACCCCGCAGCCCAGCATGAACCGACCCTTCGAAAGCACGGCCAGGGTGGCGCACGACTTGGCGAAGGCGAGCAGGTTGTGCTCCGGCAGGATCACCACGCCCGTGCCGAAGCGCAGCCGGGTGGTGCGGGCCGCCACGTAGGCGAACCACACGATGGGGTCCGGGACCCCACTCACCAGGCGGTCCATCCGCCCCGTGGGCGACGCCTCATAGAGCGGTTCGTACTCCACCGGGATGATGATGTGCTCCGGCGCCCACAGCGACTCGAATCCGGCCTCCTCGGCGCTTTCGGCCAGGGCGGCCGCCGAGTCCGGATCGGGGCACCTGGTGCTCGAGAAAACGATCCCCCATTTCACGCGGTTGGCTCCTTGCTCTGGTTGCTCTGGCCCGCCCCCCCTACGCTCGTCGACGGCATCGTAGACGTCGGGCGACCGCCGGGCGAGGACGAGGGCGACGGCGAGGGATAGGCGCCGGCGGCGCTCGAACCGCTGTCCGCCGAAGCAACCGCGAGGCCCTGCTCGTCGATCCAGCCCTCTTCGATGTCACCGACGATCGGACCGGCGTGATACACGTACTTCCCTCCCCGCATCCACGAGGCCGCCGCCGCCACCAACGAGCAGGCAATGGCGAAGTCGAAGGCGTAGTGCACCCCCTGGGCGAAGGGGCTGCTGATCAGGGCCGGGAAGAACTCATGACCGGTCAGCGCCGTCACCTGGTGCGGGTTGAGATGCTGGAGCGCGCCCGAGGGACCGAGCAGCTGCTGGATGGGGTTGTAGCCGAGGAAGCTGGCAAACAGGACGCCGATCGGGAGGGAGATGACCGATCTGGGTGGCCGCCCCGGATGGGACGCCCTGGGCGGTGAGGCCGGCATAGAGGTGGCCGGGGAGCGACGACGCCAGCCCGAGGGTGACGACGCTGAAGAAGATGCCGATGGACAGCACGGTCGCCGAGTTCTGGAAGGTGGTTGTCATCCCGGCGCCGGCGCCGCGTTCCTGCGGGCGGCAGGCTGTTCATGATGGCGGCCCGGTTGGGAGAGGCGAAGAGGCCCATGGCCAGTCCCATCAGTAAGCAGCAGGGGCGCGAACCACTGGTAGCCGAAGTTGATCGGCAAGACCTCGAGCAGGGCGAAGCCGAGCGCCGTACCCAGCATGCCCAGGGTGGCGAACAGTCGGGCCCCGTAGCGGTCCGTCAGGATCCCGGCGATCGGGCCCGGCGATGAGGAACCCCATGGTGAGGGGAACCATATAGATGCCGGCCCACAGCGGGGTCTGCGAAAAGCTGAAGCCGTGGCGAGGCAGCCAGATTCCCTGCAGCCAGATGATCAGCATGAACTGCAGGCCGCCGCGAGACAGGGCCCCGAGGAAGCCGGCGACGTTGCCCGCCGTAAATGAACGGATCTTGAACAGATGGAGACGGAACATCGGGCTCGGAACCCTGGTCTCGACCCAGCAGAAAGGTAGCCAGCAAGGCCAGACCGCCGACGACCATGCCGAGAACGAACGGGTTGGTCCAGCCCATGGGATGGCCGCCGTACGGCTGGATCCCGTACACCACGCCGGTGAGGAGGGCGGTGAGGCCGACCGCGAAGGTGATGTTGCCGAGCCAGTCGATTCGGGCCGGAACCCGTACGCCGTTGTCGACCAGCTTCAGGTAGGCCCACGCCGTTCCGAACACCCCGAACGGCACCGAGATGAGGAAGACCAGGCGCCAGTCGACGGGGGCGAGCAGCCCGCCCAGCACCAGGCCGATAAACGACCCCGCGATGGCCGCCACGCTGTTGATTCCCAGGGCCAGGCCGCGCTGGTCCTCGGGGAAGGCGTCGGTGAGGATGGCGCTGGAGTTGGCGAACTCGAGCGAACCGCCGATGGCCTGGCCCGCCCTCATCAGGATGATCCAGAGGGCGCCCGCCGAGCCCGTCATCCAGTTGACCGACAGCAGGATCGAGAACACGGTGAAGATGGCAAACCCGAGGTTGTACATGCGGACCCGGCCGTACATGTCCCCGAGGCGGCCGAAGGTCAGCACCAGCACCGACGTGATGAGCAGGAAGCCCATCAGGACCCAGAGAAAATACGAGCTGTTGCCCGGAGCCAGCGGATTGAGCCGGATCCCCCGGAAGATGTCGGGCAGGGCGATGATGGTGATGGAGCCGTTGATGACCACCATGAGCACGCCCATGGTGGTGTTGGTCAGCGCCACCCACTTGTAATGCGGACCCGGCGTCCGCAGCCGGCGGTCAAGCCCGGAATCGGCGCCCGCCTGGATCGAGACCCCCTGAGTCGACATCGTCCTACCGCCTCCTCGTTCGGCTCACGTCGTCAGGCATGTGATGACGACCGTAGCGGGACCGCCGGCTCGCCGGCACCTCGGCCTGGCGACCGCCGCCCTGGCAGGCCGCCCACCCGGGGTCCGCTACTCTCACGCCGGTGGGCAGCACGGTTACAGACGCCACGGTTGACCCTGACGCCGGCACCCTCGTTGTGCGGTGGGTCCTCCAGGGCGACGATGTCGGCGTCGATATCGGTGTCGGCCCCAGCCCTGACCACGTTGACCACGCCCGTGCCATCACGGTCGGGCCCGGGCCCCGCTCGGCGCGTCTCGAGGGCGTCGGGGACCGGTCGTACTATGTCTCGGTTGCCCCGCACGGCGGCGGCGGGGCGGTGGTCGCCGCCGAGCGTCGGCTCCCTTTCGCGGCGTCACCAACTTCCGGGACCTCGGCGGCTATCCCACCGGCAGACGGGAAACGGACCCGGTGGGGCCGGGTCTTTCGTTCCGATGCCCTGCACCGGTTCACCCCCGAGGATCGGCGCCACTACGACGCCCTCGGCCTGCATGCCGTCTACGACCTGCGAGGGGATATCGAGCGGGAACGGTATCCGAACCCGTTCCCCTCGCAGCAGCTGGCCCTCCTGTCCCGGGACCCGGCTGCGGCCGATGCCGCCCCCGGACCGCTCCGACCGGCAGGATGCCGCCGGCGGGGAGCGCATGCTGCGAGAGATGTATCAGGGCCTGCTGAGTAACGCCGGGCCCACCTTCGGCCGCCTGCTCAGCGAGCCTCGCCGATGCCGACGAGCTGCCGGCTGTCTTTCATTGCACCGGTGGCAAGGACCGGACCGGAATGAGCGCCGCCCTGCTGCTGGAGCTGCTGGGGGTGCCCCGACAGCTCGTCCTGGACGACTACGAGCTGACGTCCCGCTACCGGTTGCGCCAGCATCAGAACGAGTCGTACGACGGCCTGCGGGCGGCCGGCATGGGGCCCGAAGCGGCCGGGGCGGTGCTCGGCACTCCTCGCTGGGCGATGGAGGAGACCCTCCAGGAACTCGACGACACCTACGATGGGGCGGCCGCCTACCTGGCCGGGCCGGCCGGCATGACCCCGGCCACCCTGGAGCGCCTCCGGCAGGCTCTGGTCGGGTAGTCCAGCTCAGGCCGGCGGTGTGAACCGGTCCCGGGCCGATTGGCTGACCGTCCGGAAATGACAGCCGCTCAGATGGTCGTTGACAACGCCCAGGACTGCATGGTTGCGTACACCGTCGTCGGCCCCACGAACCGGAAGCCGTGGGCTCGTAGCTCGGCGGACAGCGCCCCGGACTCCGGGGTCGAGGCCTGCAGGTCGCCGGTCGACCGGGGGGCCCGATGGCTCGGCGGCTCGTGGGCCCACACCAGGCCGGCCAGCGAGACCCCCTGCTCACGCAGGGCCAGGGTGGCTCGAGCGTTCCCGATGGTGGCCAGGATCTTGGCCCGGTGCCGGACGATGGCGGCGTCGTGCAGCAGGCGATCCACGTCGCTGTCGTCGAAGCGCGCCACCCGGTCAGGGTCGAAGGATGCGAAGGCCCGGCGGAACCCCTCGCGCTTGCGCAGGATGGTCAGCCACGAAAGACCGCTCTGAAAACCTTCCAGGCACAGCTTCTCGAACACCCGGTTGTCGTCGCCGACGGGTCTCCCCCATTCGGCGTCGTGGTACTCCTCGTACTCGGGCGTCGAAGCGCCCCACGGGCACCGGGCCCAGCCATCCGCACCGACGATCAGGTCGCTCATCGCTGACCGAAATGGCGCCGCGCCGGCGGGATCGTCCGGGCCCTCAGGACGAGTGCCGGGACCGCGCCGCCCGCTTCCGGTACGTCCCGATGGCCTGTCCCAGCAGGGCTCCGATGACCAGGCAGAGCAGGAGACCCACCCACAGACGGGTGGTGACCGTGAAGAACACGAAGTGGATGCGGACCCGGCCCGTATTGAGAACGATAAAAATGATGGCGTAGATGGCGGCCACCGCCCCCACCACCAGCCTTGTCACCGGCACGCCGGCCACGCGGCGAACCGGCCCATGGGTCTTCGGAGACTCGGGTTCGTCGGCCATGCCTCCGAGTGTACGACGGGGCCGGCCCAAAACCGGGACACCGGCACGGGACCCCGGCACGGGGCCCCGGCCCCAGGCGGCTCAGGGCTCCCGGCCCGGCGTTCGGCCCGGACGGGCGTTCCCTGACGGGGACCGGCACGACACAGCCGGGGAACCGGTGCTGCCGGTCTCGGGGGGACAGGCGGTTTCGGGGGGACAGGCGGTTTCGGGGAGATAGGCAGCTTCGGGGAGATAGGCAGCTTCGGGGAGATGGGAGCCCGCCATGCGCCAGCCGCCGCCGAGCTGGCGCCGCCAGTGCAGCGGGGCTTGCTGCTCCCAGGGACGCTGGGCTTCCTGCAACCGCTGGTGGAGATAGACGGTGTCGCGCCAGTTGCGAGCCAGCCCAGCCAGCACCCGGCGGACGAAGCGGGTCACGGGCCCGGACGCCTGGGGGCTCTCTTCGGGACTGGTCTGAAGGCTTCCGGTTTCGTTCATACCGCCATGGTCCACCCGGGCGAACGGCTCCGGAAGTGGCAGAACAGACCAACTCCGTAAGGATCCTGCCATCTCCGACAGGCGGCCTGGCATCCCCGGAGACGCAGGCTGGCAGGCGCCAGGTGCTCAGCCGGGCGGGGTGATATCGAGGCCGAACGAGGCCGCGAAGCGCTGGTGGTAGGCCTGTTGGTCGGGGGCGGCGCCGAGCGCCACCCACTCTTCGTCGTTCAGGGTTGGCCTCCGGCCGACAATCTCCGCGCCGCCCCAGCCGCAGCTATAGCGAAGCTGAGGCGTGTCGGAGGTAAGGGCCTCGTGCACCACGGCCGCCACCTCGAACGGATCGGTAGCGTGCGCCAAACCCGCCGCGTAAAAGTCGAACATGCGCTGGTACTGTTCGTCATAAGCTCCCGTCGAATTCGGGGCCGTTATGTTCTTGGCAAAAATGGCCGATTTTGTCACACCGGGCTCGAGAATTATCACTCGAATACCAAACGGCGCGAGCTCCAGAGCCAGCTGCTCACTCAATCCCTCCAGCGCCCACTTCGAGGCCACATAGGGCGCCTGGGCGATGGCACCGAATCGCCCTGCCACCGAGGTGACATTCACGATGGCGCCTCGGCGGCGCGCCCGCATGCCCGGCAACACCGCCTGCAGACACCGCACGGCACCGCACACGTTGACGTTGGTGACATCGAGTATCTGAGCGGGGGTGGCTTCCTCGACCACCGCATTGCCTCCGACACCGGCGTTGTTGACCAACACATCCACGCCGCCCTCCCGATCCAGGACTTCGCCGAGGCCATGCTGGACAGAACTGTCATCACCGATGTCCATGGTCACCAGTCGCACCTCGACACCGGCATCCGCAGCCATGGTGTGCAGCTTTCCGGCCCGGTCCGGATCCCGGACCGTGCCATACACTCGGTGATCCTGTTGCGCCAGATAGATGGCGATGGCCCGCCCGATGCCCGAGTTGGCCCCGGTGACAACGCTCACAGTGGGCATACCGGGGAGTCTACCCTCGTCGAAAAGGGGGCGTCCGGGTCGGGCGCCGCTGACGTCGTCGACTACCAGTCATGTACCAGCATCCACCCCTGGTTGCTTGCCCATCATTATCTTGGCGCCCTGATCGGTACTTGTCCCCGGACAAACGGAGGTCAACATGATCAGAGCACTCATCATCGGGGTGATCCTTTTCCTTATCGTCACCTTTCCGGCCACCTTTCTGCTCATGCTCTTTTTGGGCAATATCGGCAAGCATTTGAGCTACTGGGGCACGTTTCCTCTCGGAATCCTGGTCTCGGTGCTCATCGGGGCGGCCGGCTCCGTGTCCTCGTCCTCGCCGTAGACCCCCCGGTGCGATCCGGCCCGGAGCGGCCGGGCCGGATCGGTGAGGACCAGCCGGATCGGCGAGGACCGGCCGAATCGGAGAGGACCGGCCGAATCGATGAAGGCAGGCCGGGCGTCAGCTCAGGCCGCGGGGGGCGTCGTAGGTGCCGCCGGCCGGGTGCCCTGACTGCCGCTGCTACCCATGTTGGGGCAGTTATGGGTGGTTGAGGAGGACCCCGGGGTCGGGGTGGTCGACGAACTACCGGTGGACCCGCTGGACGTCGACCCGGTCGAAGCGGCCGTGGTCGAGGCGTTCGCGGTTTGTCCCGTTGTCGACGCGGACGACGTGGTATTGGCCGTGGCCGCGGAGATCCCCAGGCCCAGGCTCAATCCCAGGGCACTGGCGGCGATCCCTGCCGCCACGAACGGGCGTTTCAGCTTCATGTGCTGTCCTCCTGCGCGGGCCCGGGTGGCCCACTGCCAGTGAGTCGACCGCCTGCACCTTGGGCCGGACTGGGAACCGGCTGCCCGTCTCCGTAGAAGGTCGGGCCTGACGTTCACAGCCAGGTCTCAGCGGGCATTCAGGCGACGGACGGCGAAAGACGCCATGCTGGGATCAAGGAGGTCGAGAGCGGTGACGATAGGAAGTGCCAAGCAACGAGTCCTGGTGGTTGACGACGAGCCGTCCATTGTGGATGCCGTCGCCACCTCGCTGCGGTACGAGGGATTCGATGTGGACGAGGCCGCGTCGGGCCGGGCCGCCCTGGCCTCCGCCCAGGCCCGCACGCCCGACATGATCGTGCTCGACATCATGCTGCCCGATCTGGACGGGCTGGAGGTGACCCGGAGGCTGCGAGCCGATGGCATCCGGGTGCCGATCCTGTTCCTGACGGCCCGCGACGCCCTGGAGGACAAGGTGGCCGGCCTGACCGTCGGCGGCGACGACTACGTCACCAAACCGTTTTCGCTGGCGGAGATCGTCGCCCGCATCCACGCCATCCTGCGCCGGACCACGGGCGACGTCCGGCGTGACGCTCGCCTGCGCTTCGCCGACATCGAGATGGACGAGGAGTCCCACGAGGTGTGGCGGGCCGGCCAGGCCGTCCAGCTCACCGCCACCGAGTTCAGCCTCCTGCGCTTCTTCCTGCTCAACCCGCGCCGGGTCCTGTCGAAGAGTCAGATCCTCGATCATGTCTGGCATTACGACTTTGGCGGGGATGCCAACATCGTCGAGACCTATGTGAGCTACCTGCGAAAGAAACTCGACGCGGTCGGACCACCGGTGATCCACACCATCCGCCTGGTCGGGTACGCGCTCCGGGAGCCCAGCTAGGGATGTCGCTGCGGGCCCGGCTGCTGCTTGCCCTGGGAGTGGCGGTGGTCGCGGCCCTCCTGGTGGCCGACGTTGCCACCTACTCGAAACTGCGCACCTTTCTCCTCAGCCAGGTCGACCAGGACCTCCAGGCTGCCCACATGCCGGTGGAGGCGGCCCTCACCGGCGGCCAGGGTGGTCCGGGCGGCCATGGCGCTCAGAATGGTCCGAACCCTCAACCCGGCGCGTCGTATGCCGGATCAAGTGAGTGCAACCTCCCGGTACGACTCAGCCCGCAGACCTATCTCCAGATCCGGACCGGGTCCCAACCCGTTTGCGACTATCTGGCCGAGCAGCCGAATGGCAGCGCCACCTATTCACCGAAGCTGCCGACGGAGATCACCGGCTTTTCGGTGAAAAACGACCCGGACGGTGAGCCGACCGTGTATTTCAATGCACCCGCGTTGCAGGCCGGGGGCCCCGAGTTCCGGGTGCGGGCCTCGGAGCTGTCGAACGGCCAGCAGCTGATCCTGGCTGTTCCTCTCTCCGAGACCTACAACACCCTGCACCACTTTCTGCTCACCGAACTGGCCGTCACCGTTGCCGCCCTCATCCTGGCGGGATTGGTTGGCGCCTGGCTGGTCCAGCTGGGGCTGCGACCGTTACGGGATATTGAACGCACCGCGGGGGCGATTGCGCAGGGAGAACTCGGTCACCGGGTGCCGGGCGAGAATCGCAAGACCGAAGTTGGTCGCCTGGCCATGGCCCTGAACGTGATGCTTGGCCGCATCCAGCAGGCCTTCTCGGCCCGGGACGCCACCGAGAAGGCGCTGCGGCAGTCGGAGGGCCGGCTGCGGCAGTTCGTGGCCGACGCCTCGCACGAGTTGCGCACCCCGGTCGCAGCCGTATCGGCGTACGCCGAGTTGTTTGAGCGTGGCGCGGAAAGCCGGCCCGAGGATCTGGCCCGGGTCATGAGCGGAATCCGGGGGGAGACCGCCCGCATGGGCCATCTGGTCGAGGACCTGCTGCTCCTGGCTCGCCTGGACGAAAGCCGGCCCATCGAGCGCATGCCCGTAGATCTGGTCGAGGTGGCGACCGAGGCCGTCGAGGCGGCCCAGGCCGTCGGTCCGGAATGGCGATTTCGAATGGACTCAGCCGGGCCGGTCATCGTCTCCGGTGATGCCAGCCGGCTGCGGCAGGTGTTCGACAACCTGCTGTCCAACGTCCGGGCCCACACTCCGCCCGGCACCACCGCCACGGTCACTATCGCCCGGGCGGGCGACGAAGCGGTGGGCCAGGTCGCTGATAACGGGCCGGGCATAGCCGCCGACGACGCCGACCGGCTGTTCGAGCGATTCTTCCGGGCCGACCCGTCCCGATCGCGGGCCCGCGGCGGGGCCGGGCTCGGGCTGTCGATTGTGGCGGCCATCGTGGCCGCCCACGAAGGGACTGTCAGCGCCGCTCCGGCCGCGGCCCCCGATCACGGAGCGGTGTTCACCATCCGCTTGCCGGTGGCTGTCGACCAGGCTCAGAACGCCTCCGGCTGAAGGGCCGGCCCGGGCTCTGGCCGTTTGATCAGGCTGGCCGTTTGATCCGGTTGGCCGTTTGATCCGGTTGGCCGTTTGATCAGGCTGGCCGTTTGATCCGACCGGACCCGGGCGGTTGTCCGCGAGATCCCAGGGCGGCCCCAGCACAGGCCCAGATCCGGTTCGCATTCTGACGTCCATGTCCATCACCGAAGTCGCATCTGTGGAGCCTGATCCGGACCTCGAGGCTGACCCGGACGTCGAGAGGGCCGCCCTCGAGATCGTCGTCCCGGTGCTCAATGAGGAGCGGGTCCTCGATAGCAGTATCAGACGCCTGCGCCAATTTCTGGACGACGAACTACCAATCAGCGCCGCGGTCGTCATCGCGGACAACGGCAGCAGTGACGGGACCTGGTTGGTGGCTCAGCGCCTGAGCGCCGAACTCGGAGGGGTGCGGTCCATCCGGACGGCACGCCAGGGGCGCGGTCACGCCCTGCGCACGGCGTGGACTGGCAGCGGGGCGGCGGTAGTCGGGTACATGGACGTCGACCTGTCTACCGATCTCACCGCCCTGCCGCCACTGGTGGCTCCCCTCCTGTCCGGACGGGCGGATGTGGCCATCGGGTCACGCCTGGCTGGCGGGGCCCGGGTGACCAGAAGCTTGAAACGCGAGGTGATCTCGCGGAGCTACAACCTGATCGTCAGGGCGGCCCTGGGAGCCCGGATCAGCGACGCGCAGTGCGGATTCAAGGCTCTCCGGACCGAGGTGGCCGAGTTTCTGGTCCCGATGGTCGAGGACGACAGCTGGTTTTTCGATACCGAGCTGCTGGTGCAAGCCGAGCGGCACGGCCTGCGTATCCATGAGGTCCCCGTGAACTGGGTGGAGGACCCCGACTCCCGGGTCAGGATCGTCCGGACGGCGTGGGACGACCTGAAGGGAATTCGGCGCCTGCGGCGGCCCCGGCCCGCCCCGGCCCCGGCCCGCCTTCGTCCGGCCGCCCGCCAGGCCGCCCTCAGCAGTTTGGGTGATCCGCGTTGAGCACCGCCACGGTCGAAGCGCCGACCCGGCCCCAGCCAGCCGGCGCGGCCGCGCCTTCCCGTGTCGCTCCGCGCCGGGGCCCCGCCTGGCTGGGCGGGCGTCCCGACGACCCGCCCTGGGTCCGCCCTGCCCTTCTCTTTCTGCTGATCGCCACCGGCGCCCTCTACCTGTGGGACCTGGGTGCCTCGGGGTGGGCCAACAGCTTCTACTCGGCCGCGGTGCAGGCCGGAACCAAGAGCTGGAAGGCGTTTTTCTTCGGGTCCTTTGATTCCTCCAACTTCATCACCGTCGACAAGTCCCCGGCCGCCCTCTGGGTGATGGAGCTCTCGGCCCGGATCTTCGGTGTCAACTCATGGAGCATCCTGGTGCCCAACGCCCTGGAGGGGGTGGCAACCGTCGGCGTGTTGTACGCCACCGTCCGGCGCTGGTTCTCACCCGGCGCGGCCCTGCTGGCGGGCGGCGTCGTCGCCCTGACGCCGGTAGCGGCCCTGATGTTCCGGTACAACAATCCTGACGCCTTCCTTGTCCTCCTCCTGACCGTGGCCGCCTACGCGATGGTTCGCGCCGTCGAAGGCGGCCAGACCCGTTGGGTGGTGCTGGCCGGCGCCCTGGTGGGCTTCGGGTTCCTGGCCAAGATGCTGCAGGCCTTCCTGGTGGTTCCGGCGTTTGCTGGCGTCTTCCTGCTGGCTGCCGCCGGACCCGTACGCCGGCGGCTCTGGCAGCTGGCGGGCGGCGGCGCGGCCCTGGTGGCGGCCGCCGGATGGTGGGTGCTGGCTGTCCAGCTCACGCCCGCCGCCGACCGGCCCTACATCGGCGGCTCGCAGAACGACAGCCTCTGGAACCTGATCTTCGGTTACAACGGCTTCGGCCGGCTGACCGGCAACGAAACCGGCAGCGTCGGCGGCGGAGGCGGGGCCAGCCCCTGGGGCCCCACCGGGTTGACCCGGCTGTTCGGCGCGGACATGGGCGGCGACATCTCCTGGCTCCTTCCGGCCGGCCTGGTGCTCCTGGTCGCCGGTCTGATCCTGCGCCGGCACGCCGGACGGCGAGACCGGACCCGGGCCGCCCTGGTGCTCTGGGGCGGCTGGCTTCTGGTGACCGGGGCGGCGTTCAGCTTCGGTCAGGGCATCATCCATCCCTACTACACCGTGGCCCTGGCTCCAGCGATCGGCGGCCTCATCGGCGTCGGCACCGCGACGGTGTGGGCTCGCCGCCACGACTTCCGCTGGCGCGGCGTGCTGGCGGCCGCGGTGGGCCTGACCGCGGTCTGGGCCTGGGAGTTGATGGGACGCAGCCCGACCTGGCTGCCGGAGCTGCGGGGCGCGGTCCTGGTCGCCGGCCTGGCCGCGGCGCTGGGCCTGCTGGCATGGACGTCGATCGACCTCTGGGCCCGCCGCACCGTCGCCACCACCGCTCTGGTGGCGGCGCTGGCGGGTCCGGCCGCCTACACCCTGGACACCGTGGCCACGCCCCACTCGGGCGCCATTCCGACGGCTGGGCCGGCGGTGACGGCGGGGGCCCGGACCGGCCCCGGAGGCGGCGGGCAGGCGGGCCGGGCATCCGGCCGGTTCGGCGCAGCCGGGCCGGGGGCGGGCTCCTTCGGGGCGGCCGGACCGGCCGGCGCCCCGGGCGGCGGCTTCGCGGGCGGGGCGGGGGGGGGCTGGCGCCGGGGCCGGGGGTGGAGGAGCCGGCGGGGCCGCCGGGGGCCTCCTCAACGGCCTCAACCCCGGCGCGGCATTGGTGCGGTACCTGGAAGGAGGCGCCGGCGGGTACCGATGGGTGCTGGCTACCGTTGGAGCGAACGACGCCGCCGGCTACCAGCTGGCCACCGGGCGGGCCGTGATGGCTATCGGTGGCTTCAACGGCACTGACCCGGCGCCCACCCTGGCCCAGTTCGAGAAGCTGGTTGCCGCCGGCAAGATCCATTACTTCATTGCCGGTGGGGGCGGTCCCGGAGGCGGGGCCGGCGGCACCGGTCAATCTGCCGCCGCGGCCCAGATCACCACCTGGGTGGAGGCCCACTTCGTCTCGACGACGGTCGACGGGGTGACGATCTACAACCTGGCGACCGGCTGACGGGCGAACCACGCACCGGCCCCAGAGCCCTCAAGCCCGCAACTTCCCCCGGCAACACAACGAGCCCGGCCAGGTGGCGGGTGGTCTCCTGGGGCCGGGCTCGCTCGGCGGCTCTGAGTTGTTGTGACTACGTGCCGCAAACCGGAGCATAGCCCCACCCCTGCCTGTTGCGTCCGCGGTTTAGCAATTGGTGGGAAAGAATTGGGAAGCGGCCCAGCAGCAGCGATCTCGGCTGCCCGGCGCTCTCAGCTGTTCTTCAGTCTTCGAGGGTGATGGCCTGCTTCGGGCAGCGCTGGACCGCTTCTTCGACTTTGGCCCGCAAAGCCTCTGGCGGGTTTTCCTGCAGCACATAAAGGAAGTCGTCGTCGCGGACCTCAAAGACCTCGGGGGCTGCCGCCATGCAGAGGGCATTGCTCTCACACAGGTCGAAATCGACAACTACTCGCATGTGCGACACCATAGCGCCCCGGTTGTGGCGGGCACCGGCCTGCCCCTTCCCGGCTGGTACCGCAGCCGCCGCGGGCGGTATTGGAGCCGGCTGGTCGGGTGTCATACGGTGAGAGACATGGCACAGGAACCTCATCTTCCCCTCGGTCCCATCGGGATCTGGACCGGCACCCTGGACATCCCGCCCGCCGCGGAGGCCCAGCAGCTGGCGGCGGAGCTCGAGGAGCTCGGCTACGCCGCCGTCTGGCTCCCCGAGGTTGCCGGCCGCGACGTCATACTGCACCTGGGCCTGCTGCTCTCGGCGACGCAACGGCTGGTGGGCGCCACCGGAATCGCCAGCATCTACGCCCGCGACGCCGTCACCATGACAGGAGGGGTAAAAGGACTCACCGAGGCGTTTCCCGAGCGGGTTCTTCTGGGCCTCGGGGTGAGCCACCACACCCTGGTCCAGGAGCTGCGGGGGCATGAGTACGACAAGCCCCTGGCGGCCATGACGGCCTACCTGGATGCGCTCGACGCCAGCCCCTATACCGCGTCCCGTCCCACCACTCCGGTACACCGGGCCCTGGCCGCGCTCGGCCCCAGGATGCTGGCCCTGGCCGCAGCCCGCTCCGACGGCGCTCATACCTACTTCGTAACCCCCGAGCACACGGCCGCGGCCAGGAAGGAGATGGGTGCGGGGCCCGCCATCTACGCCGAACAGGCGGTGCTCCTCGAGACGGATCCCACCCGGGCCCGGGAGATATCCCGGGAGCACACCGCCGTCTACCTTCGCCTGCCGAACTATCAAAACAACCTGCGCCGCCTCGGGTTCGCGGATGACGAGTTCGGCGACGGGGGCAGCGACCGCCTGGTCGACGCCATCGTCGCCTGGGGTGACGAGGAGGCGATCAGCGGCCGGGTGCAAGCCCATTTCGAAGCCGGCGCCGACCACGTGTGCATCCAGCCCCTGCCCGCAGCCCGCCGTGAGGTCCCGGCCGGACAGTGGCGAACCCTGGCTCCTGCCATGCAGGAACTGGCCTCCGCACTGAGCCAACCCGCCTAGTGGGCCGGCCAGCCGAGGGGAGCGACCCGGGCGAGCGATGAGCTGGCGCTCCCGGCCTCCGTTCCGGGCCGATCACGTCGGCAGCCTCCTGCGGCCGGCTTCCGTTGTCCAGGGCCGGGCGGATGTGGCGGCCGGGCGCATCACCGCCGACGAGCTGCGCAGCATCGAGGATGAGGCCATTTCCCGCGTGGTCCGGGTGCAGGAGGACGTCGGCCTCCAGACGGCGACTGACGGCGAGTTCCGGCGGGCCTCCTGGCACATGGACTTCATCTACCGCCTGGGCGGAATCTCACCCGGCTCGGAGCAGATGGCCGTGCATTTTCACAATGCATCGGGTCCGTTGGACTTCACCGCCGCCGCCTTGCGCGTGCACGGCCCGGTTGGTCTCGAGGAGCCGATTTTCGCCTCGGACTTCGCGTTTCTTCAGGCCGCGACGACCACGGCCACCGCCAAGCTGACCATTCCGTCGCCGAGCATGGTGCATTACCGGGGCGGCCGGGCCGCGATCGACCGGGCCGTGTATCCGGACATCGAGCAGTTCTGGGCCGATCTGTCTGCCGCCTACGCCGCCGAGATCGCCGCCCTGGCCGGGCGGGGATGCAACTACCTTCAGCTGGACGACACCAGCCTGGCCTACCTCAACGATCCCGAGCAACGCCGGGAACTGGCCGCCCGGGGCGACGACGCCGAGCACCAGCACCTTCGTTACATTCAGCAGATCAACGCCGCGTTGAGGGCCAGGCCGGAAGGCATGGCGGTGACAACCCACATGTGCCGCGGCAACTACCGGTCTTCCTGGGTGGCCGAGGGGAGCTACGACTTCGTGGCCGAAGCCCTCTTCAACGAGCTCAACGTCGACGGCTTCTTCCTCGAATACGACGATGCCCGCTCGGGCGGTTTCGAGCCGCTGCGCTTCGTCCCGGCGGGAAAGGTGGTGGTGCTGGGACTGGTGACGACCAAGCGGGGCGAACTGGAGTCAGCCGACGAGCTCAAGCGGCGCATCGACGAGGCCAGCCAGTACGTCCCGTTGGAACAGCTCTGCCTGTCGCCACAATGCGGATTCGCATCCACCATGGAAGGCAATGCTCTCACCTACGACGAGCAGGTCGCCAAGCTCCGCCTCATTGTCGAGGTGGCAGACCAGATGTGGAGGTGAGCTCCCGAGGGTCACCCGTTCGACAGCACCGATTGGGCCGCCGCGGCCACCACGTCGAGACCCTCGGCCAGGAGGGCGTCGTCGATCATGAGCGGTGGCAGCAGCCGGATCACATTGCTCCAGGTTCCACAGGTCAACACGATGACCCCCTGGGCATGGCAGGTCGCCGCGATGGCGGCCGCAGCGGCCGGGTCGGGGATCATGGTGCCGGGCTGGACGATCTCTATCGCCTGCATGGCTCCCCGGCCCCGGACATCGCCGACGGCCGGGAGATCGGCCTGCAGGGATCGCAGCCGCTCGACCACGACCGAACCGATCCGGTTGGCAGCCCCGGCCAGGTTGGCCTGCGCCATGTAGTCGATGGCGGCCAGGGCCGCCGCGCAGGCGACCGGATTCCCACCGTAGGTCCCGCCCAGACCCCCCACGTGGATCTGGCTGATCAGCTCGGCCCGGCCCGTCACCGCCGCCAGCGGCATCCCGCCGGCGATGCCCTTGGCCGTGGCGACCAGGTCGGGCACCACCCCCTCGTGTTCGCAGGCGAACCAGGCTCCGGTCCGGCAGAACCCGGACTGGACTTCGTCGGCAACGAACAGGACGCCGTGCTGCTCGCACCAGGCGGCCAGCCCGGGCAGGAAGCCCGGGGCGGGAACGACGAAGCCGCCCTCACCCTGGACCGGCTCGATCAGAAGGCAGGCCACGTTCGCCGCCCCCACCTGCTTTTCGATCGTTTCGATGGCCCGGCCGGCGGCGTCGGCACCCGAGTACCCGTCGGGATCGCGGAAGGGGTACGACATCGGCACCCGGTACACCTCGGGCGCGAAGGGGCCGAATCCGTCTTTGTACGGCATGTTCTTGGCGGTGAGGGCCATGGTGAGGTTGGTTCGGCCGTGGTAGGCGTGGTCGAACACGATCACGGCCTGGCGGCGGGTGGCGTGGCGGGCGATCTTGACGGCGTTCTCCACCGCCTCGGCCCCGGAGTTGAACAGGGCCGACAGCTTGGCGAACGCACCCGGCGTCAGGGCATTGAGACGCTCGCACACCGCCACGTAGCCCTCGTACGGGCCGACCATGAAGCAGGTGTGCGCAAACCGGGCGGCCTGTTCTTTCACCGCCTCCACCAGGGCAGGAAGGGCGTGCCCGACGCTGGTGACCGCGATGCCTGAACCCAGATCGATGAAGGCATTACCGTCGACATCGACGAGGATGGCGCCCTCGCCCCGGGCCGCGTAGACGGGCAGCACCGAACTGACGCCCGGTGCCACCGCCACCTGGCGCCGCGCCGCCAGAGCCCGGGACTGCGGTCCTGGGATCCCGGTCACGAGGTGGCGGCGTTGCGGGATACCGGTAACGGCGTTGACCATGGTGCGACGATACGTCGCCGGCCTAGTCCGAGGGGCGGTGCTGGGTGTCGTTGAACGACCGCAAGGAGGGGGTCGGACCCGCCTGGGTCGACCGGCCCGGACCGATGCAGGTCACGGAGGCGACGTCAACGAACATTCGCCAGCTGGTTTCGTCGCCGACGCCGAGCGCCCAGGCCACCGCAGCTTTGATGGGGGAGACGTGCGTCACCACCACCACGTCTTCGTCTGTGGCGTCGGGCCACAGGTCGTCGCAGGCTGCTCGCACCCGGGCCCCCATAGCAGCCAGTGACTCGCCACCTTCGGGGACGAAACCGAGATCCCGGCTCCACTCCCGCCACAACTCCGGGGCGGCATCAACCCCCTGACCGTCGTAGATGCCGTAGTCGAGCTCCGTCCAGCGGTCGTCGACGGTCACCGGCGGCCCGAGGGCCATGGCGGTGTCGCGAGCCCGCCGGAGCGGACTGCTGACAACCCGGCGAGCCGTGCGGAGCAGGGGGGATTGTCCCAGCGCCTGAGCCTGTCGCCGGCCGAGCTCATCGAGAGCAACATCGGCCCGGCCGAGGAGGCGCCGCGATGCGTTGGCCTCCGTCCGGCCGTGGCGAACCAGGATCAGCACGGCGGCTGACGCTACTCCCCCCCTGGGGCGGCGCTAGTCGTGCACCAGGATCCGACCGCATTGCTCGCACGTGATCACGTCGTCCGAAGTCAGGTGGCGGATCCGGTCCAGCTCCATGGCGGGGAGGGTCAGATGACATCCATCGCAGTGGGTGCCGATGAGCCGGGCCACCGCCACGCCGTCCAGGCGGGACCGCAGCCGGTCGTAGTTCGCCAGCAGCTCAGGGGACACCGACCCGACCGCGGTGGCCCGGGCCGCCCCCTGGCGAGCCAGCTCCTCGTCCACGGTCGCTTCGGCCGCCCGGAGGGCCCCGGCCGTCACCTGGCGCCGAGCGGCCAGCTCCTCGAGCTGGCTCGACACCTCCGCCAGCCGGGCGTCGAGGGGCTCGCGCCGCTCCATCACCTCGAGGACCTCATCTTCGAGCGCCGAGGCCCGGACCTTCAGTGACTCGACATCCGCGGCCATCGCCTGCAGCTCCCGGGACGCGCTCACCGTGCCTCCGTAGAGCCGCCGGTTCACGGCGTCGGCCCGGGCCTCGGTGGCGGCCAGCTCCTGCTCGAGGCCCAGCTGCTCGGCCGCCATCTCGTCGCGATCCCGGCTGGTCTGGCTGGCAGCCTCATTCAGTTCGCGGACGACCCGGTCAATGGTGTCCAGGTCGGCGCGCTCTGGCAGATGCGCACGCCGGTGACGCAGCTGGTCAAGGCTGGTGTCGACCTCCTGGAGGGCGAGCAGGGCCTGGAGCTGCGCACCAATCACGGGTGTCGGTGCTTGGTGGTGGTCGGTGAGGTGGCCGGAACGGTTGGCGCCGGAGACGCGGGCGGCTGCGACGTCGGCGATGGCTGGCCGGTCGAAGCGGTGGTAGGGGGCGAACCGGAGTTGCCGTTGCCGTTGCCGCTGCCGTTGCTGGATCCGCCGCCATTCTGGCCGCTGCCGGCATTCTGGCTGCCGCCGGCATTCTGGCTGCCGCCGGAGCAGCCGTTATACGAGTTGTAGCCATAGCAGCCGTAGACGGCGTTGTGATCGAGGACATCGGCCGCCACGAGCGAGGGTGACGTGATGTAGTGGGGCGCCGGCAGAAGGCCGGAGTTGACCGCCGGGAACGGCAGCACCGGCTGGCCACCAATGGCGGACGCCATGAAATCTCTCCAGGTGTGAGCCGGGAAGGTGCCGCCATAGACCTCGCCAACGCCGCCAACGTCGACCATCGGCACCTCGGCGTTGCCGTTACCCATCCACACGGTGGTTTCCAGCTGGGGGACGAAGCCGTTGAACCAGGCGTCGACGTTGTTGTTGGTGGTCCCCGTCTTTCCAGCCACCGGCCGACCGTAGAGACCGGCCGCGGTGCCCGTGCCGTACTGGACCACGGCCTGGAGGGCCACGGTGGCCTCGGCTGCGATCTGGGGCGACACCACCTGGTGGCCGGGACTCTGCCCCACGTAGATGGTGGACCCCGACCGGTCGACGATGTGGTCGATAAAAGAAGGGGCGTGATAGACGCCGCCGTCGGCTACGGCCGCATAGGCGGCCGCCATCTCGATGGGATGAACGGCGATCGACCCGATCACGATCGAGGGGTACTCGGGAAGCGTCTCTGTGATCCCGAGGCTGTGCGCCATGGTGATGATGTTGCCCAGCCCGACCTCATGGGCCAGGCGGATGTAGGCGCAGTTGAGCGACTGGGCGGTGGCGTTGAGCAGGTTCACCACCCCACCGCCATTGCCTTCGTCGTTGCGGGCCGGGTGGGACACCAGGTCGTGATCGGTGGGGAAGTCGATGGCGCAGGGTGACTGGGCGTCCAGGGTGTCGTAGATCGAGTAGCCGGCCTGGAGGGCGGCCAGCAGGGTGAAGATCTTGAAGCCCGAGCCGGGCTGCCGGGTCCCCTGGGTGATGATGTCGTAATGGGAGTTCTGCACACCCTGACCACCCACCATGGCCAGCACCTTCCCGGTGGCCGGATCGATCGTGACCATGGCCTGCTGGAAGCCCTGGCTGTTCGCCGGGGTGTCGTTGGCAATGGTTTGCTCAGCCGTGGCCTGCAGGCCGGGATTGAGGTTGGTATAGATCTTGAGCCCACCCTCGAAGAGGGTCTCGTAGCGCTGGTCGTAGGTGCCGCCCAGGGGGCTCCCGGGTGACAGCAGCTCGGTCTGGACTTCCTGCACGTAGTAGTCGCTGATGGGGTCGGTGGTGACGGCCGGCTCGACGACCGACGTCGGCAGCGGGACCAGGTTGGCCGCGGCCGCCTGAGCGGCCGTGATGTCGCCGTAGTGCAGCATCCGGGAGATCACCTGGCTGCGGCGGGTTCGGGCCTCGTCCGGGGCCAGGATGGGGTCGTAGCCGCTCGGGTTCTGGATGAGGCCGGCGAGCAGGGCGGCCTGCGGCAGGGTCAGCTGTGTGGCGTGCTCGTTGAAGTACACGTTGGCGGCGGCCTCGATGCCGTAAGCGCCGTTGCCCAGATAGATGGTGTTCAGGTAGGCCTGGAGGATCTGATCCTTGGTGTACTTGCGCTCCAGGCGGTCGGCCAGGACGGCTTCCTTGACCTTGCGGGAGAGCTTGCGGACCGAGGTCAGGTAGGTCTGCTTGACCAGCTGCTGGGCGATGGTGGAACCACCCTGGATGCCGCCGTCGGCCGACGAGTCGGCCGCCAGGGCCCGGATGGTGGACGGGATATCGAAGCCCCCGTGCAGGTAGAAGCGATGATCCTCGGTGTCGAGGACAGCCGTCACCAACACCCGGGACACCTTCGTCAACGACACCGGTTTGCGGCTCTCCGAGGCGTGGAGAACGGCCAGTACCGTCTTGCCGTCTGACGCGTACACCGTCGACCCGCCCAGGGCCGTCTGAGCGCTGAGCGGTGGCAGCGGCACGGCGTCAGCCGTGGCGGTGTGGTGGTAAAGGCCCGATCCCGCCACCGCAATGCCGACCACGAACCCGCTGATCAACAGGGCGACGGCCGCGGTGATGGCCACGAATCGAATCAGCCGAAACACGTCCGGGCCAGCCTACCCGTGCGCCCGCAGCGGCTGAGGGCACCCGGTAGGGTGTGGCCCGGCGTAGCGTGGCGCTCGGGAGGGATGGCATGACCGCTGTAGACGAAGTTGCTGCCAGCAGCGACGAGAAGCTTGTCACCGACAAGATCCGCGAGCTGCTCGAGACCCACCCGCCGGCGACCACCGAAGCTCGCCACTTCCTGGGGGCCCAGTTCGACGCCGGCCTGGCCTTCGTGCACTTTCCGCCCGGCTACGGGGGGCTGGGGCTGTCGCGCCAGCTCCAGTCGGTCATCGCCGATCGGCTGCGCGCCGCGGGGGCACCCATGCTGGGAATCCGCAACCCCATCGGGTACGGGATGGCCGCCCCGACCATCCTGACCATCGGGACCGAAGCCCAGAAGCAGCGCTACCTGCGACCCCTCTTCACTTGCGAGGAGATCTGGTGCCAGCTGTTCTCCGAACCGGGGGCAGGGTCGGACGTGGCCAGCCTGGCGACCCGGGCCGAGCGCGATGGCGACGAGTGGATCCTCAACGGTCAGAAGGTGTGGACGACCCTGGCCCACACCGCCAGCTTCGGGATCATCCTGGCTCGCAGCAATCCCGAGGCCGAGAAGCACAAGGGGATTACCTACTTCGTGGTCGACATGCACGCACCCGGCGTGGACGTTCGGCCCCTGCGTCAGGCGACCGGCGACGCCGAGTTCAACGAGGTGTACTTCACCGACGTCCGCGTGCCCGACTCAGAGCGGCTGGGGGCGGCGGGCGACGGCTGGCGGGGCGCCATTGTCACCCTGATGAACGAGCGGGTCTCGATCGGCGGGGCCATCGCTCCGACCGGAAGCGGTCCGATCGCCGTCGCAGTGCAGCTATGGAAAGAACTGGCACCCGACCGCAAGGACCCGGTGATCCAGGACCGCCTGGTGCGCCTCTGGGTTGACGCCGAGGTGCAGCGCATCACCAACCAGCGGGCGGCGGCCAACTCGCGGGCCGGGACGCCCGGACCGGAAGGGTCCACGGCGAAGCTCGCCTACGCCGAGCTCAACCAGCGCATTTACGACCTGTGCGTCGACCTGCTCGGCCCCCAGGGCATGCTGTACGACAGCTACGAGATGCGCCGTCCGGAGGGAGCGGGGGGGTCGGGGCCGGTGCAGCGCCTGTTCATCCGCTCTCGGGCCAACTCCATCGAAGGCGGCACCTCGGAGGTCATGCGCAACATCCTCGGCGAGCGGGTGCTCGGCTTGCCGGGTGACATCCGGACCGACAAGGGCCTGCCCTGGTCCCAGGTGCCGCGCAACTGATCGGCTGAGGCCGGCCGAGCCCAACCCGATGGAAGGCGCGGCCACTTTTGCCCCCGTCGGCGGACGGGCCACTTTTGCCCCCGTCGGCGGACGGGCCACTTTTGCCCCCGTCGGTCGACTTTTGGCCATTTCCGCCACCTTTGGTAGGAAAACCACGTGTGGCGTGGTTTTTGGTCCAAAGGTGAAAAAATGGGCCAAAAGTGGGGCGCCGGCAGCGACGATTGGGGCCGGGTGGCGGAGCAGCGGGCAAGGCGGCGGAGCCGCGGGCAAGGAACCAGCGGCAAAAAGAGCAGCGGGCAAAAGAGCAGCGGGCCGCCCACCGCCGGAGGCGAGCGTTTATTGCCCGGCGCCCGGCACCCGGGACAGGCGCCCGGCCCGGGCCTCAGCCGGGGCCGGCGAGCCCTCGCCGTAGAGCGGGAGGGCCAGCTGGGCCTCGACGGTCTCGAGCCGGCACCGGAACACCCGCTCGAACAACTCCCGCTTGCGGCGCAGCCCCCACATCTCCAGGTCGATGTCGTCGTCGGCGTGCACGACCACGTCGACGAGCCCCGCACTGGGGTAAACCTCGATCTCCCGCACCGCCCCGCTGTGGCTGCGATCCAGGGCGTCGGCCACCTGCAGCAGGGCGAGCAGGCGGGTCACCCGGTCGCGGTCGTCGTTTGACAGCTGGGCGAACGGCTCGTACCAGGCTTTCGGCGAACCGCGCTTGTGGAAGCGGCCCAGGCAGGCCAGGACGGCCACCTCGTCGGGCCGGAACCCCCGCAGACGCCCGTTCTCGATCAGGTAGGCGGTATGCCGTTCGTGGCCCTCCATGCTGACGTGCTCGCCGATGTCGTGGAGGAGGGCCCCGAGCTCGAGGAGCTCGCGGTCGGCGGGGTCGAGATGGTGGAGTCCGGCGCAGCCGTCAAAGAGCTCGTCGGCGAGCTGGCTGACCTTGCGGGCGTGGGCCTCGTTCCAGCCGCAGCGCCGGCACAGGCTGAGCACGGAGTCCCGTCGCATGGCCCGGGGGTCACCGGTCCATTCCGCTCGGGAGTGATGCCCGATGGCGTCGAGGACCATCCCCTCCCGGAGGGCCCATTCGCAGCCCATCAGCTCGTCCAGGGCGGTGAGATCGAGCACGGTGACGGCCAGCAGGGCGCCGGCGGGGAGCAGGTCGGCCCGGCGGGCATCGACACCGGGAAGGGCGGCCCGCTCCGCGGACGTCATGCGGAGAAGGTCCTGACAGACGGCGTCGAGCTCGCGGACCGTGACGCTCATCTGGTTGACCGAAGTTGGTAGCGGCCCGCCCCGCCGCCCGGCGGCCAGGGCGATGAGAGTCTCCAGGGTGCCGCTGCTCCCAACGGCCACCCGGGGCTTGAAGCTGAGGATGTCGGGAAGGACCCGACCGATGGCGCTGGTGACGGCGTGCACCACCCGCCGGCGGTCGCCGCCGGTCGGCGGGTCGCTGCGGACCAGCTCGGCCGTGAGTCGGCCGACACCGAGCTTGAGGCTGCTGGCCCAGGCCATCCCCTGGGCGTCACCGATCATCAACTCCAGGCTGCCGCCGCCGAGGTCCAGCGCCAGGGCGGGCGCGGGGTCGATCACCACGCTGGCTCGCACCGCCTCGAAGATCAACCGGGCCTCCTCCCGGCCGCTGATAACTCTGACCTTGACCCCGGTCTCGGCCTCGATGCGATCGACGATGGCCGCGGAGTCGCTGGCGTCCCGGAGGGCCGCGGTAGCGCACGCCACCACCTCGTCCACCTCCAGGGACTCGGCGAGGGCCCGGAAGCGGCGGACCACCTCGACCGCCGGACCCGCGGCCGGGCCGATGGCTCCGGTGCTTGCCACCACGCTGCCGAGCCGCAGCATCTCCTTGTCGGCAACCAGGGGTTCGAAGGTCCCGTCTGAATGAGCGTCGGCGATCAGCAGGTGAAACGAGTTGCTACCCAGATCCAACGCCGCGATCCGCACGGGTGCCGACCGTACACGCCCGCAAGGGTGGCCCTCGCGGACTGCCGCCCGCGGCCGCGGCGTTCTACTTCAGCCAGGCCCGTTGCTTCTTGTGATTGAGCCGTTTCCAGGACTCGGACCAGATCTCCCGGCCGTGGGCGGCGTCCTGGCGCTGGCGGGCGATCAGCTGTCCGGCGGCCAGGGCCTGGGCCGGAGAGGCCGACGCGCTGGCGTGGCGCAGCCACTCCTCGGCGACGATGGCATCGTGGAAGTCGCCGAGCACGCCCTGGAGGTCGGCGGCCAATCGAGCCAGGTCGACCGCGGGCCGCCCCACCACGTCGGCCACCGCCTCAGAGGCGTAGCGCAGCCGCTTGGCCCGGATGCGGATCTCGTGCAAGGCCTCGTCGCTGGGAGTCGGGCCGAGGGCCGCCACCGCCCGGGCCAGATGCCGCCAGGGCCCGGATACGACCGACGGAGCCACCTCCCGGGCGGGAGCGTCCCGATCCGGGCGCGGGTGGTGGGCTCCGGCTCCGGACGTGGGCAGCTCCCCGGCGTCCGGGGCGATCCCCGGTTGCTCGACTTCACCCGGCGGTTTGAGCGGCGGAAGCTCCCGGGCCGCCATGACCAGGCGGTCGAGGAGGGCGGCGTAGCGATCGCTGTCGAAGACCTCCATCAGATGCACATGAGCCTGATCCCGCTCCGCCACCAACCGGCTCAGCAGGGTGGCCCCGGCGCCGGCGTCGCGGCCATCCAGGTCATCGACCTCGCGCTGGAGGCGCTCGAACAAGACGTCCGCGTCCCGGGCCCGCCCCAGGGCATCGGCGACCCAGCCGAGCTCTGACCGGGTCTCCAGCGACCAGGCGTCGGGCAGAAACTGACGAAAGGTTCGCAGGTCCGATCGCAGTCGCCGGGTGGCCACCCGGGCCTGGTGGACGTCCTCGGGATCTTCATCGAGGCGGACCCCGAGGTCGTGGGCGAGCAGGCGCAGGTAGCCCTGGGCGATCGCGGCCCGGATCACTTCGCCGATGGGCGCCGTCCGTTTGACCGGCACGGTCACCACGTCCCCGGGTTCGGAGGCCCGGAAGCCGATAGCCCGGACCAGCTTCGGCCGGGCTTCCCCGACGACCGCACCGGCTTCCTCGAGCCGGGCCACGGTGGCGTGGAGGAGGGAGGGCGGGGCCGAGCCGACGACCTCGACCTCCACTTCCCGGAAGCGGGCGGCCAGCCGCCGGCCGTCCATGACCGAGACCACGTCGTCGTCGATCTCGAGCAAGGGTTCTCCCTGACGGCCCGAAAGCACGGCCCGTCGGCGATGGGTGACCAGCCGGGCGATGGGTCCGAGAGCCTCGCCGCGCCGGTAGGCGCGCAGCAGATTGGAGATCTCCGTCGGAACGGGACCCCAGCGGCCCGGCCAGTTGATCTCCAGCCGGCTCAGGCCCTCGCCCGACGACGGCTCGGGCAGCTTGAGGGTCCACTCTCCCGGTGAGGACGACGGCGACCGCTCGGAGCGGTGCCGGAGGGTGAGGCCGTTGCGAACCAGCCGGAGGTCCGGTGTATCGACGTACACAGCCTGCAGGTGCTGCTCGGCGTGGGGCTGGACCGTGACCCCGGGGTACAGGCCGTCCAGATCGGGGATCCGGAACCCGATGCCTGCCTCCAGCTTGACTTCTCGCTCCAGCGTGCCGTGGTTCACCCTGCCAGGGTAGGGCCGCCGGAGTGGCCGCGCTCGGCTTCGGCGGCCGGCACCGGTAAACCGCGGCCGGCGCCGGGCCGGGGGTCAATACAGTGGGAGCACCGTGAGGATGATCCGCTTGCTTCGCAAGGTCGCCTTCTGGGAAGCGACCTTCTTCGTGGTGCTCTGCCTGGCCTGGGTCGTATCTCTCACCGGCTACAAGCTCACGGGCGGCTGGCAGACGGCCCTGGTGATCGTCGGGTTCACCCACGGCTGCGTCTTCACCGTGTACCTGTTCCTGGTCCTGCTCGTCCGGGCCCGCATGCGCTGGCGGCTGTTCACCACCCTCAGCATCCTGGTGGCCGGCCTTATCCCGGGGGGCGGCTACGTGGTTGAGGCCTGGGCGCTCAGCGGGGCCAGGGTGGCCGCCCTCTCCGACGTGCTCTAACGGCCTGATCCGCAGGCCGGGCGGTGTCAGTCAGCCGGCTGGCGACGCCAGACCACCAACATGGTGCGGTCGTCGTGACACCCCCGACGGGAGAAGCCGGCCAGGTGGGCGAGCTCGAGCGGGCCGGGACGCCCGGAGAGGGCCGCGGCCAGCGTCGGCGCCACCGTCGCCGGCCCGTCCCGCCATGGGTCAGCTACCCCGTCGGTGGCGAGCAGGAGCAGGTCCTCCGGGGTGGTGGTGACGGCGACCAGTTCGGGGTCCACCACGTCGGCAGGGAGGGCCGCGGTGGCGGTGATGAGGGCGTCGTCGTCGGGGGCCTGAACAGCTCCCGCCACGACTCCGCCCCCATCGCTGATAAGAAAGGCGGTGCTGTCGCCGACCCGGGCCAGGCGCAGTTCCCCGCCGGGATCGATGACGGCCAGCACGAGCGTGGTGGCTCCGCCCTCGGCCGCGGCAGCGTTGGCGGCCGCCAGACCGGCCGCCAACTGGGCGTCCGGCGGAGACCGGCGCACCCGGCTACGGCCTCCACGCCGGCTGCGGTCGCCCGGCTGGCGGTGCAGTTGGAGCCGGGCACGCCTCCCAGCCCGTCCGCCACGGCCACGACCAGCCGGTCCTCGAGAAGGATCCCAGGCGAAGCTGTCCTGTCCCGGCTGGGCCGGACAGGCGGTGACGGACGCCGGCGACCGACGCCGCCCGCAAGGCGCACCACCCGGAGTCCCCGCCATCGGCCCGGAAGGCGGCGCTGGCGCCCAGCCCCGCTGCGGCGCGAGGGCGGCGGTCTCCGCTGCGGCCGTCGAGGGCCGCCCCAGAACCGGCGAGCTCGCGGTCCACGGCCTCAGTCCAGGGGATCGACCGGTATGGGGGTCATGCTCGGCACTTCGGGGGGAACCAGCTGGGCTTCCCCGCTGTAGACGCTGGCCGAGGAGCTGACGATCGATTGGATCAACCCCGCCATCAACTCCGGCACCACCTTGCTCGGCTCGGCGCCTTCGACGGCGATGAAGGCCCGGTTGGGCTTGGACTCGCTGACTACTGCCAGCACGCCCGGATCGGCGTCACCGAAGCCGAAGGCCAGGATGTTGGGCCGGCGCTTCCAGGTCGGGTCCGTCAGACGGCGGTGGGCGGCCTGCCACCTCTCGGTGTCGTCGGTCGGACGGCCGTCGGAGATGAAGATCACCGCCGGCCGGTACCACCGGTCGCCGCCGGAGCGGCTGGTTTGGTAGTCGGTCTCGATCACCAGCCGCAGATGGTGGAACGCGGCCGCGTAGGAGGTACGCCCCTGAGGCGTGAGCTCGGGTACGGCCTCGACCAGGCTGAGGTCGCACAGCGGCAGCAGGGTGGTGGCCACGTCGCTGAAGGTGATGACCCCGAAGCGGATCACCTCGGCGATGGCGGGGTCCTCGCCGATGCTGGCCCGCAGCAGCGGCATCTGGCGGTTGACGCTGTCGAGCGGGGCGCCCGCCATGGACGCCGACACGTCCAGGCAGAGGTAGAAGGGGAAGACCGCGTAGCGCTCCTCGACGCTGACGTTCCCAGCGTTCCCTGTAGTCATCGCCCTCACGCTACCGGCCTGCGGCTTCGGGACTCTCAGATCCCGAGCACCGGCGACACGATCATGCCGACCACGAACAACCCGACCAGAGCCACGACCACGTCCACCAGGATGCAAACCGCCAGCCGGCGGGCCCCTCGGCCCGATGGCCGGAGGTCCACAGGGCCCGCAGCATCTGGCGGTGCAGGACCGCCCACCAAGCGCTGGCCTGGGCCAGATAGCGGCCGGCCTGGGCGGTGACGGCGGGCGGACCGCCGACGGGGGCGCGAGCGGGCCCGGGCGCTCCGCAGACCGGGACGCCGCGCTCCGGTCGGCCAGCCACGCGGCGGGTCCGGGGCCGGTCGGACCGAAGGTCAGGCCAGTACCCCGGTCGCCGGGACCGGGGCCGGGGCCGCCCGGCCCGGTTGCCGCCGCCAACCCGCCGGCTCCCCAGGACCCGCCAGCGGCAGCGGTCGCCTCGAGCCGCGCCGGCTGGACCCGGCGCCACGGGGGCGCCAGCCCGGACCGGAGTGGTAGCCAGCGTCCGCCGGGGGCGGGCCGCGGCTGGGCCAGCACCGGCCGGATGATCACGTCCGAGGGGACGACCAGGCGGCTCGAGCCCGACCGGGGCGGACGGCGCCCCGCCGCCCTGGGCGGCCCAGACCGAGCGCATGAGCGCCGCCGCCCCGAGGGCGTCGAGGACCGCCTCCAGTGGCGCCAACCACGCCGAGGCCGGGCGGCCGCCAGGCCGGGTCCGAGACGCTCAAGCCCCGCTCGCACAGATCCCACAGCTGGGCTCCCGGGTCCGAGCAGGGCGTCGCCGAAGTGCCGGCTCGGCACGGCGAAGTCCACGGTGATGGGCCCGCCCTGGCGCTGACGGGCCTGGATCGGGAAGTTGGCCGCCCCCACGACCCGCAGGAAGATCAACGCCAGCGAGTAGCGGTCCGACGCCAGCGTGGGGTTGCGGCCCGCCGCGACCGCGGGGTCGTCCCAGTTCGGTGTCATGGCCCGCCGCCGCCCCGCCGGCGTGAGCGGCCGACCATCGGGGCCGAAGTGCTCGCAGTTGTCGCAGTCGAGGACGAACACCTCGGGACCGCGCTGCAACGACCACAGCACGTTCTTGGTCGACAGGTCGCCGTGACCGACCACGGGTTGGCCCGGCGTCGAACGCTTCCAGCACCCGGGCCAGGGCGTACACCAGGCCCAGCCGCTCCGCGCTGACCGGGTCGGGCAAGTGACAGTCCGTAGGCCACGGCCCGGTGGGCCGGATCGGCCGTCAGGTAGCTCAGGGTGGCCAGCCGGGTGGTGCCGTCCCGGTGGCGCAGGGCGAACCGGCGGGGCGCCGGGGCAGCAGCACGCCGGCACCGAGCCGGTCCGGTCCGGGCCGTCAGGGGCCGGGACCGCCTCGACCACCGTGGCGGCCGGCCAGGCCGTGGCCGCCCGCACCCGTTGCACCAGGGCGGGGTCGGTGAGGCGATCGGGCCAGGCCACGATGTCGTCGAGGAACTCCCGGGCCGCCGGCTGGCGGTACCGCTTGATCACCAGGTGCGGCTGCAGGGGCAGCTCGAAGACCCGCCCCTCGCCTCCCTCCGCCAGCAGTTCGCCGATGCGCAGGTCCTCGAGCGGTACCGCCCGCTCCGACGCCCGGAGGGATACCGGAGGCCAGCATCAGCCCGGGTCAGCGCTCCCGACCGTCGGGCGCGGTCACGACGTCGACACCCCGAGCAGCGAGCCGACCCCGTAGGTCACCGCCGCCGCCACCGCGACCACCGCCAGTTGCCGGAAGGCGGTACGGACCACGCCTCGCTCGGTCAGGACGCCGATCACGCCGCCCAGGATCAGGGCGGCCACGCCGCCGATGATGATCGAGGCGACCAGGGCCCGCGTGCCGCCGCCGAAGAACCAGGGCAGCAGGGGCAGCAGCGCCCCCACGCCGAAGGCGACGAACGACGCCACCCCCGCCTTCCCGGCCGATCCGGACGCGTCCGGATCGATCCCGAGCTCCAGGCGGGCGTGGGTGTCCAGGGCCACTCCGGCGTTGGCCGAAAGGATGCGGGCCACGGTGTCGGCGTCCTCGGGCGGCACGCCGCGGGCCCGGTACATGGCGGCCAGCTCGCGCCGTTCGGCGTCGGGCTCCTCCGCCAGCTCCTCGCGCTCCACCCGCAGCTCCCGCTCGACCAGCTCGTGCTGGGCCCGAACCGAGACCAGCTCGCCGGCGGCCATGGAGAACGCCCCGGCCAGCAGCCCGGCGATCCCCACCAGGCGCACGGCGGAGGCGTTGGTCGACGCCCCGGCGATGCCCGAGAATGAGCGACACGTTGGTGATCAGCCCGTCGCCGGCGCCCAGCACGGCGGCCCGGGCCGCGCTGCCCTGGACGTCGCGGTGCCGGGTCGCCCGGACCGGGACTCCCGCTTTCAACCAGGATCCGGACGCGGGCCGGCGCGCTCAACGTCGCCATGCTCCAGAGTACGTGGGCTCGACGCCGCTCGCGCCGACCGCTGGCGGCTCAGCGGACTGCCCGCCTAGGCGGTTCAGAGGATCGTCGTCTGGTGGCCGGCTCCAGTACCGGTCGCGGACCAGCCGCTTGTACAGCTTGCCTGTAGGCAGGCGGGGCAGCTCGTCGACGAAATCGACGCTGCGGGGGCACTTGAAGTGAGCCAGATGGGCGCGGCAGAAGGCGATCAGCTCCTGGGCCAGCTCCGGGCCGGCCCGGGCCGGGTCGACCGGCTGCACCACCGCCTTCACCTCCTCGCCCAGATCCTCGTTGGGCACGCCCACCACCGCCACGTCCAGCACGGCGGGATGGGTGGCGAGCAGGTTCTCGGTCTCCTGCGGGTAGATGTTGACCCCGCCGGAGATGATCATGTAGCTCTTGCGGTCGGTCAGGTAAGCCACCCGTCCTCGTCGACGTGCCCGATGTCGCCAACGGTGCTGGTCTGGCCGTCGGCGCTGCGGTTCTCGGCCGTCTTCCGCGGATCGTCGAAGTACTCGAAGTTGGTCGGCCCGCGGAACCAGATGGTTCCGTCGGTCCCGGGCGGGCACTCGCTGCCGTTCTCGTCCAGAATCAACAGCTCCGCCACCAGGCCGCGGCCCACCGTCCCGGGATGGGCCAGCCACTCCGGCGAGTCGCAGTAGGTGAAGCCGTTGCCTTCCGTCGCCGCGTAGTACTCGCTGATGATGGGCCCGAGCCATTCGATCATGGCCTTCTTGACCGGGATCGGGCAGGGGGCGGCGGCATGCACGATCGCTTCCAGCGAAGAGAGGTCGTAGCGCTGCCCGGACGTCGGCGGGCAGCCGCAACAGCCGGCTGAACATGGTCGGCACCATCTGGCAGTTCGTCACCCGGTAGCGCTCGACCAGCTGCAGCCAGTACTCGGGGTCGAAATGCTCCATGATCACAGCGGTGGCCCCCAGCCGCAGGGTGGCCGCCACGCTGGCCTGCGGGGCGGAGTGGTACAGCGGGGCGGGGTTCAGGTAGGTCATTCCCTCGCCGGAAGCCGAAAAGGAACTTGAGCCCTTCAAACATCGCCAGCGGCTCGTCGGGCGAGCCGTCGGGCAGGGGTCGCAGGATGCCCTTGGGCTGGCCGGTCGTCCCCGACGAGTACAGCATGGCTGCCCCCAGCCGCTCATCCGGGTACCGGATCCGCCGGCCAGGCCGCCACCGCATCCTCGTAGGGCTCCCACGGGCCGGCCGGGCCGTCGAGACCCACCATGAAAAACCGCTCCACCTCCGGGCAGGCCAGGGCCGCCTGCTCGGCGACGTCCCGCTTGGCCACCGAGGTGAAGAACAGCCGCGACCGGGAGTTGTTGACGATATAGGCCACCTCGTCGGGGGCCAGATAGGCGTTGACGAGGGTGAAATACAGGCCGATCCGCTCCGCGGCGCCTTCGATCTCGAGCATGCGGAGGTTGTTCTCCATGAAGCATCGCGATGTGGTCACCGGGTCGCAGCCCGGCGTCGCGCAGGAGATGCGGCGGCCCGGTTGCAACGCTGCTCGTACCCGGCGTAGGTCACGGTTTCCCCCGTGGTGGCCATGATCAGGGCGGGCCGGTCCGGGTTCTCTCGGGCGAAGCCGGGCTGCGTACACGGTGTTTCCCCCTCCATGGATGTGGCACGCGTTGGCCGTTCAGGCTAGCCACGCCTGTTTCCCACCCCTGGCCGTAACATGCCGGGCGATGCTCGCCGAACCGGCCGCGCCTGCACGCGAGTTTCCCGTGCTCGGCACCGCGGCCGACCCGTCGTCCGATCTCTTCCGCCGCAACGACGCCGCCCACCGGGCCCTGGTCGCCGACCTGCGCACCCGGCTGGCCCGGGCCGCGCTCGGCGGGCCGGAGTCCGGCCCGTCAACGCCACCTGGCCCGGGGCAAGCTGCTGCCCCGCCAGCGGCTGGAGCACCTGCTCGACCCCGGTTCACCGTTCCTGGAGCTGTCGCCCCTGGCCGCGCTCGGGATGTACGACGACGAATGCCCGGCGGCGGGGCTCATCACCGGCATCGGCCGGGTGGCCGGCCGCCGCTGCGTGATCGTCGTCAACGACGCCACCGTGAAGGGCGGCACCTACTACCCGATCACCGTCAAGAAGCACCTCCGGGCCCAGGAGGTGGCCGCCGACAACCGGCTGCCGTGCATCTACCTGGTCGATTCGGGCGGGGCGTTCCTGCCCGCCCAGGACGAGGTCTTCCCCGACCGCGACCATTTCGGGCGCATCTTCTACAACCAGGCCAACCTGTCGGCAGCCGGGCGTGGCCCAGATCGCGGCGGTGCTCGGATCGAGCACGGCAGGCGGCGCCTACGTCCCGGCCATGAGCGACGAGGCCATCATCGTGGCCAACCAGGCGACGATCTTCCTGGGGGGACCGCCGCTGGTGAAGGCCGCCACCGGCGAGGTGGTCAGCGCCGAAGACCTCGGCGGCGGCGACCTGCACGCCCGGCAATCCGGAGTCACCGACCATCTGGCCGACGACGACCGGCAGGCCCTGGCGATGGTGCGGGCCATCGTCGCCACCCTGGGCCCGGCGCCCGATCCACCCTGGCCGGTGATCGCAACCGACGAGCCGGCGATCGACCCCGGCCAGCTGTACGGAGTCGTCCCGACGGACTCCCGGACCGCCTACGACGTGCGCGAGGTGATCGCCCGGGTGGTCGACGGCAGCAGGTTCCTGGAGTTCAAGGCCGAGTATGGCCCGACCCTCGTCACTGGCTTCGCGCACGTGGACGGGTATCCGGTCGGGATCGTCGCCAACAACGGCGTGCTCTTCAGCGAGTCCGCCCTCAAAGGGGCCCATTTCATCGAGTTGTGCGACCAGCGTGCCATCCCCCTGGTCTTTCTGCAGAACATCAGCGGCTTCATGGTCGGACGGGACTACGAGGCCGGCGGAATCGCCAAGCACGGGGCCAAAATGGTGACCGCCGTGGCCTGCGCCCGGGTGCCCAAACTGACCGTCATCATCGGCGGCAGCTTCGGCGCCGGGAACTACTCGATGTGCGGGCGGGCCTACTCCCCTCGCTTCCTGTGGATGTGGCCGAACGCCCGCATCTCGGTCATGGGCGGCGAGCAGGCCGCTTCGGTGCTGGCCACCGTCGCCGACCGGGACGGCACCTGGGACGAGGCCGAGATCGAGGCCTTCAAGGCCCCGATGCGCGAGCAGTACGAGCACCAGGGTCACCCCTACTACGCCACGGCCCGCCTGTGGGACGACGGCGTGATCGATCCGGCCGACACCCGCCGGGTCCTGGGCCTGGCCCTGGCCGCGGCCGGTGAAGCCCCCCTGGCGCCGCGTGCGCTACGGCGTGTTCCGGATGTGACGATGTTCGAGACCGTGCTGGTCGCCAACCGGGGCGAGATCGCGATGCGGATCATGCGCACGCTGCGGGCCATGGGCATCCGCAGCGTGGCGGTGTACACCGACCCCGACCGCGACTGCGCCCCACGTCGCGGCCGCGGACGTGGCCGTGCCCATCGGCCCCGCCGCCGCCTACCTGGACGTCGATCGGATCCTCGAGGCGCGCCATCGTCGAGCGGGGCCGACGCCGTGCATCCCGGCTACGGCTTCCTGTCGGAGAACGCCGGCTGGCTCGCCGCTCGGCCGCGGCCGGCGGGTGACTTCATCGGGCCCCGCCCGGGCCATCGAGGCCATGGGCGACAAGATCAACGCCAAGCGCATGGTGGCCGCGGCCGGCGTACCGGTGGTCCCGGGTCGGGGCCAGGCCGGCCTGACCGACGTCGAACTGGCCGCGGCCGCCCTCGACGTCGGCCTGCCGGTGCTGCTCAAGCCGTCCGCGGGCGGCGGCGGCAAGGGCATGCGGCGGTCGACCGACCCCGCCGATCTCGCCGGCGCCATCGCAGCGCCCGCCGGGAGGCCGTCGGGGCCTTCGGCGACGGCACCCTGCTGGTCGAACGGTACGTGGCCCACCCCCGCCACATCGAGGTGCAGATTTTCGCCGACACCTATCGGGCAGGTCTGCAGCCTGGGCGAACGGGAGTGCAGCCTGCAGCGCCGCCACCAGAAGATCGTCGAGGAAGCGCCCTCGATCCTGCTCGACGACCGGACCCGGTCGTCGATCGGTGTCGGCGGCCGTGGCCGCGGCCAGGGCCTGCGGGTATGTGGGGGCAGGAACAGTCGAGTTCATCGTGTCGGCCGACCGACCGGACGAGTTCTTTTTCATGGAAATGAACACCCGTCTCCAGGTCGAGCACCCCGTGACTGAGGCCGTGCTGGGACTCGATCTGGTCGAGTGGCAGGTGCGGGTGGCCGCCGGGCGAACGGCTGCCCTGGGCCGAGGCTGCACCCGTTCCGCACGGCCACGCCATCGAGGCCCGGGTGTACGCGGAGGATCCGCGCCGAGGCTTTCTCCCCGCCGCCGGCACGGTCCTGCGGCTGGCGGAGCCTTCGTCGCGCCCTCATGTGCGGGTCGACTCGGCGCTCCGGGAAGCCGGCATCGTCATCGGCACCAGTTACGACCCGATGCTGGCGAAAGTGGTGGCCTGGGGCCGGGACCGGGCCGAGGCCCTGGCCCGCCTGCAGGCCGCCCTGGCCGCCACGCAGGTGCTGGGCGTCACCACCAACGTGGGCTTCCTGCGCCGCCTCCTCGCCCATCCGGAGGTCGTGGCTGGCCGGCTCGACACCGAGCTGGTGGAACGGGTCGCCCCCGACCCTGGCCGGCCGCGACGGCCCCGGCCGTGGTCGTGGCGGCCGGCGGCCCTGCTGTCAGGTCTGCTGGCGGCGCCCCGGGCCCGATCGTCGATCCGTGGGATCGTCTCGACGGCTGGCGGGTGGCCGGCCCGGCCGAGTTCGTCACCGAGTGGGAGGTCGGCGGCGAGGTGGTCGAGGCCGCCGTTGGCGCGCCGACGGTGTGCGTCCGGGCTCGGCGGCGCCGCCCGATGGCCGCCCGGGCCCGCCTGGCCGGTCCCGACCTGGTGTTCGAAACGGACGGCACCGAGACCCGCTTCGTTACGCCTGCGACGGGCCGGCGGTGTGGCTCGGACACCACGGCGACGCTGGAAGCTGACCCCACGCCGGGAGCGGATCGATCGGCCGCGGCCCGGCCGGCTCGGCCTCGGGCCGCCTTACCAGCCCCATGCCCGGTACGGTGCTGGCTGTGTACGTCAGCCCGGCGAATCGGTACACGCCGGACAGGCCCTCGTGGTGGTGGAAGCCATGAAGATGGAGCACGTGGTGACCGCGCCCGCAGGACGGATCCGTCGCTGAGCTGCTGGTTCGGGCGGGCGAATCGGTCCGCCTCGATCAGCCGCTGGCCGTGATCACCCCGGCGGCGCAGCAGCCGTGACCGTCCGGATGCCCGAGCCCCCACCGGCCGCGCCGGACCTTCCCGGCCGCGGTGGACATCTACGAGGTCGGCGCCGCGCGACGGCCTGCAGAATGAGGCCGCCGTCGTGCCCGTCGCCACCAAGGCCGAGTTCATTGCCCGGCTGGTTGCCGCCGGGCTGAGGACGGTCGAGGCCACCAGCTTCGTCTCCCCCAGATGGGTGCCGCAGCTCGGCGACGCCGAGGTCCTCTTTCCGATGCTGGATGCGCCAGAACCCGGCGTTCGCTTCCCGGTGCTGGTCCCCAACCTGGCCGGCCTCGAACGAGCCCGGGCGCGCCGGAGCCCGTGACATCGCGGTTTTCGCATCCGCCACCGAGAGCTTCGCTCGACGCAACCTCAATCGAACCGTGGCCGAGTCGCTGGAGATGTTCGCCCCGGTAGTAACGGCCAGCCCGTGCAGGACGGCATGTGGGTCCGGGCCTACGTCTCCATGTGCTTCGGCGATCCCTGGGAGGGCGAGGTTCCCGTCGGCCAGGTGGTGGACGTCGCCGACCGTCTGGTCGCTATGGGCGCCCAGCAGTTGAGCATCGGCGACACCATCGGGGTCGCCACGCCCGGCCACGTGGCCGAGCTGATCGGGGCCCTGGCCGAGGTGGGCATTCCTCCGGCCAACGTCGCCGTCCATTTTCACGACACGTACGGCCAGGCCCTGGCCAATACCCTGGCGGCCCTCGAAGCCGGGGTCACCACCATCGACGCCTCGGCGGGGGGGCTCGGCGGCTGTCCCTACGCCGAGAGCGCCACCGGCAACCTGGCCACCGAGGACCTGGTCTGGCAGCTGCACGGGCTCGGCATCTACACCGGAGTGGACCTCGAGGCCCTGGTGGCGACCAGCGTCTGGATGGCCGGGCAGCTGGGCCGGCCCAGCCCGTCCCGGGTGGTGCAGGCCCTGGCCGGAGGGAGCGAGGTGACGGACCCGGGTGGGTCCGGCCGGGCGCGGCCATTCCGGGGTTCCTGACGCCGGAGCACGAGGAACTCCGGGCGCACCGTCGAACGTTTCGCCCGCCGGGAAGTGGCCCCGGTGATCGGCGAGCTCTACGAGCGGGGTGAGTTCCCGTATCAACTCGTGGCCCGCATGGGCGAGATGGGGCTGTTCGGTCTCCCTTTTCCGGAGGAGTACGGCGGCATGGGGGGCGATTACTTCGCCCTGTGCCTGGCGCTGGAGGAGCTGGCCCGGGTCGACTCGTCCGTCGCCATCACCCTCGAGGCCGGCGTGGGCCTCGGGGCGATGCCGATCTACCGGTTTGGTACCGAAGCCCAGAAGCAGGAGTGGCTCCCCCGGCTGTGCGCGGGGACGATGCTGGGGGCGTTCGGTCTGACCGAGCCCGGCGGCGGGTCCGATGCCGGCGCCACCCGGACCACCGCCCGGCTGGAGGGGGGCGAGTGGGTGATCAACGGGACCAAGTCGTTTATCACCAACTCCGGAACGGACATCACCGGCCTGGTCACGGTGACCGCGGTGACGAGCGCCGGCGGGCCAGACCGGCCAGACGGGGCCGGGCCGAGGGAGCCGAGGGGATCCCGGGAGATCTCCGCCATCATCGTCCCGGCCGGGACGCCAGGGTTCGCGGTGTCGAGGAAGTACTCGAAGGTGGGGTGGATGGCGTCCGACACCAGGGAGCTGTCGTTCCTGGATTGCCGGGTGCCGGAGGCCAACCTGCTGGGCGAGCAGGGGCGGGGCTACGCCCAGTTCCTGCAGACCCTCGACGAGGGTCGCATCGCCATCGCCGCCCTGTCGGTCGGGCTGGCCCAGGGGTGCATCGACGAATGTTTGCGCTATGTGGGCGAGCGGGAGGCCTTCGGGCACAAGATCGGCGAGTACCAGGTGCTGCAGTTCAAGGTGGCGGACATGGAGGCCCGCACCCACGTGGCCCGGCTGGCGTATTACGACGCCGCGGCCCGGCTGCTGGCCGGGCAGCCCTTCAAGAAAGAAGCGGCCATCGCCAAGCTGGTGGCGTCGGACGCGGCCATGGTGAACGCCCGGGAGGCGACCCAGATCTTCGGGGGCTACGGGTTCATGAACGAGACCCCGGTCGGCCGCTTCTACCGCGACGCCAAGGTGCTCGAGATCGGCGAAGGGACCTCGGAGGTGCAACGCATGCTGATCGCCCGGGAGCTGGGGTTACCGGGCCGGCGATAGCAGCAGCAGCCCGGAGGGGACCGCAGGCTCGTTTCCTGCGGCAAAACAAGCCCTAACCGGGCTCCGGCTTCCTTTCCTGTTGCAAAAGGTGCCCGGTTAGAGGGGCTGGTGCAACAGGGAAGGTGTGGGTCGTCCGGCCGCGCCCGCCGGTTCCGCTTCCACCTCAGCTTGCCGGGGGCGCATCCGGCCCGATTACCGAATTCGCCGGTCTCCGCTTGCTAACTATCTCAAGCACATGTACACTATATGGAGCACCCCTCAGATCAAGGAGTATCCAGTGAACGCAACCGAGGCCACCGCGGCGGCCCAGGAGCAGGCCCTTTCCGCCGTGCGGGCCACCCAAGAGACCATTGTCACCTTCCTCAAGCCCTTTGCCTCCCTGGCCGAGCCCATGTTCGACGCGGCCAATGGCCTGCCGTTCGCCGATCGGCTGCCCACCCCCTCCGCCGCCGTCGAGCAGTGGTACGGCTTTGCGGCCGACGCCCTGGCAGCCCAGAGAGAGTTCTCCCTGTCCCTCATCGGCCTGCTTCCCGGTACCCCTGCGCCGGCGCCTGCCCCCAGGGCGACCAAGGCGGCCTGAGCCGGTCGTGGTCGCGGCGGCGACGGCCGGTCGAGCCTGGCGTGACGTTCCCCCCCTCGTTATGCCCTCGCTGAGCCGTCGCCGCCGCTTCCGTGTGTCCCGGTACCGTTGAATCGTGCCGGATGTAGGAAATCAGGGCCGGGAGGCTTACCGCCGCTTCGGCGAATACCTGCGGTCACAGCGTCAGCTGGCGCAGCTCACCCTCCGTCAGCTGGCGGAGATGTCGAGCATCTCCAATCCCTACCTGAGCCAGATCGAGCGGGGCTTGCATCAGCCCTCGGTGGCGGTCATCCGTTCGATCGCAGATGCCCTCAACCTTTCCGCCGACGCCCTGCTGGCCCAGGTGGCCGGCCTCGACGAGACCGATCCCGACGGCAGCCAGGCCACTACCGAATCGGCCATCAGGGCCGACCCGCGTCTGACCGGAGCCCAGAAATCGGCGCTCCTCTCGGTCTACCGCTCCATGGTGGCCCAGCCCGCCGACGCCACAGCCGCCCCGGATGCGGCCCCGACCCGGGAGGCCAACCCTCCAGCCCGAGGGCAAGCGGCTCGCGGCCGGGCCGGTCCACGCCCCCGCGGCGCCCGGGCGGCCCGCAACCCGGCCCGGCGACAGAACCGAGCCCTCCGGACCACGAGGCGGGATCAGCGGGCCGCCTGCAAAGTCGAGGCGGCGCTCTCTCCAGCCGGTTGCGGCATCGTTCCGGGCCCGTTTGAGATTCTCGGCGCGTTTATGTACCTCTGGTGTCGTCCCTGTCACCAAGAAACCGGATGTCACCAAGAAACGGATGTCGCCAGGCCCGGGCCCGGGGAGGCGGGCCCGCCTTACCGGTCCCGGTAGGGCTCCAGGGCGGCCAGGAGGGGGCCGGCCAGCTCGGGGATACAGACGAGCAGGTCGGGCAGGTAGGGGTGAGGCTGGTTGTACCGCAACGGGCTGCCGTCGATGCGAGACGCGTGCAGTCCTGCGGCCAGCGCCACGCCGACCGGGGCCGCCGAGTCCCACTCCCACTGCCCGCCGGCGTGGAGATAGGCGTCGGCGTCACCGCGCACCACCGCCATCGTCTTGGCTCCAGCCGACCCGAGCGGGGTCACGGCCGCGCCGACCACGGCCGCGACGGCAGGCGCGAACTCCGGCGGCCGGCTGTCGCTGACCACGATCAGCGGGCCCGACCTGGACGCCTTCGGCCGGCCCGGCGGGCGCGGCTCGGTGGCGAACACCAGCCCGGCGGCGGGCAGGGCCACGGCGGCCGCGGTGATCCCGGCGCCGGCCTCCCACAGGGCCACGTGCACCGCCCAATCATCCCGGCCATCCATGGTGAACTCGCGGGTGCCGTCCAGCGGGTCGATGATCCATACCCGGGCGGCATCCAGGCGGGCCCGGTTGTCCTCGGACTCCTCCGAGAGGATGGCGTCGCCCGGTCGCCGGCGGTTCAGGGTGTCCAGGATGAAGTCGTTGGCCGCCCGGTCGCCCCGGCGGCCGAGGGCGGCTCGATCGGCATCGGCGGGTCCATCACGCGCCGCCGCCGCGGCCGCCGTCGGCCGCGCCGGCCCGAATATCCAGCAGCAGCGTGCCGGCGGCCCGGGCCAGTTCCGCAGCCAGCTGGGCGTCGGCGCTCACCCGTCCAGCTGGGAGATCACCCAGTCGGCCATGGCGGCGGGGCTGCCGTGGCCGGGCCGCAAGACCAGCTCGGGATGGATGGGGCGCCTCGTAGGGATCGTCGACACCCGTGAACCCGGTGATCTCGCCGGCCCGGGCCCGGGCATACATGCCCTTCGGATCCCGGCTCTCACACACCTCGAGGGGGGTATCGACGAAGACCTCCACGAAGCGCAGCCCGGCCGCCTCGTGCAGGCCTCGCACCTGGTCCCGGTGAGCTCGATAGGGACTCACGAGTGAGACGACCGCGACCAGGCCCGCATCAGCAAACAGACGGGCCACCTCCCCCACCCGCCGGACGTTTTCCTCCCGGTCGGCGGCGCTGAAGCCCAGATCGGCGTTGAGGCCGTGACGCAGATTGTCACCGTCGAGGAGATAGGCGGGCCGGCCGGACGCCACCAGCTTGTGCTCCACCTCGGCCGCCACGGTGCTCTTACCCGACCCGGACAGGCCCGTGAGCCACACCGTGCCGCCCCGGGTGGGCCGCTGGTCCCGCTGGACCAGGTTGGCGTGCCAGACGACGTTGGGGAGGCTGGCCTGTTCGGCTCCGACGATCATTCCGGCCGCCACCGTGTTGTTGGTCGCCGGATCCACCAGGATGAACCCCCCGGTAGCCCGGTTGCGCCGGTAGGCGTCGAACATCAGGGGGGCCTGGGCGCGGAGGCGGATCCGACCGATCTCGTTGAGCGACAACGACGTCGCCGTTTCATCCCGGTGAAGCGTGTTGACGTCCAGGCGATAGTCGAGCTGCTCGACCCGGGCCAGGACGGACCGGGTGGTGTGCTGGATCCGATACCGGTTCCCCTCGCTCAGCGACGACTGCTCGGCGAACCAGCACACCATGGCGTCGATGTCCTGGCCGACGAAGGGCCGGTTGTGAGCCCGGCAGATCATGTCGCCCCGGCCGATGTCGAGGTTTTCGGTCAGCCGCAGGGTGACCGCCTGCGGGGGGAAGGCCTCCTCGAGCGGCTCGCCTCCCGGGGACCGCACCTCGGCAATCCGGGACGTGAAGCCCGACGGCAGCACCACCACCTCGTCGCCGGGCTTGAAGATGCCGCCGGCGACGGTCCCGGCGTAGCCGCGGTAGTCGTGCAGGTCGTGGTCGGTGCCGCTTTGAGGCCGGATCACGAACTGCACCGGGAACCGGGCGTCGATCAGGTTGCGGTCGGAGGCGATGTGGACCTGCTCGAGATGGTGCAGCAGCGGGGTCCCCTCGTACCAGCCGGAGTTGCCGCTGCGGCTGACGATGTTGTCGCCGTGCAGGGCGGACACCGGGACGAAGGTGACATCGTGCACTTCGAGCTTGGTGGCGAAGTTCCTGAACTCGTCCCGGATCTCCTCGAAGCGGTCCTGCGACCAGTCGACCAGGTCCATCTTGTTGATGCACACCACGAAGTGGGGGATGCCGAGGAGGCTGGCGATGAAGGCGTGACGGCGGGATTGTTCGAGGACGCCGTTGCGGGCGTCGATGAGGATCAGGGCCAGGTCGGCTGTCGACGCCCCGGTGACCATGTTGCGGGTGTACTGCACGTGACCGGGGGTGTCGGCGATGATGAACTTGCGCACGGGGCGTGGCGAAATAGCGGTAGGCCACATCGATGGTGATCCCCTGCTCCCGCTCGGCCCGCAGGCCGTCGGTCAACAGGGCCAGGTTGGTGTAGCCGTCGCCCCGCTCGCGGCTGGTCCGTTCCACCGAGTCGAGCTGATCGACGAAGATGGCTTTGGAGTCGAAGAGCAGCCTCCCGATCAGGGTTGACTTCCCGTCGTCGACGCTGCCGGCCGTGGCCAGTCGCAGCAGCTCGGCCACCTAAAGAGGTCCTGCCATCAGAAGTATCCCTCTTTCTTGCGGTCTTCCATTCCCGGCGTCGGAAATGCGATCGTCGGCGCGGGTCGCCCCCCGCTCGGTCAGCCGGGAGGCCGCCACCTCCGCCACCACCTCTTCGGCGGTGAACGCGGCCGACTCCACGCACCCGGTGCAGGTGGCATCGCCGATCGGTCCGGAACCGCACCGTGGCCAGGAACGGCTCCTCGCCCTCCAGCACCGTGACGTACGGGGAGACCGCCAGCAGCATCCCGTCGCGCTCGAAGACCGTGCGGCGGTGGGCGTAGTACAGCGAGGGCAGCTCGACCTGCTCGTCCAGGATGTATTGCCAGATGTCGAGCTCGGTCCAGTTGGACAGCGGGAACACCCGGATGTGCTCGCCCTTGCGGTGGGTGCCGTTGTAGAGGTTCCACAGCTCGGGCCGCTGGTTGCGCGGGTCCCACTGGCCGAACTCGTCCCGGAAGCTGAAGACCCGCTCCTTGGCCCGGGCCTTCTCCTCGTCGCGGCGGGCCCCGCCGAATACGGCGTCGAACCGGTGCTCCCGGATGGCTCTGAGCAGGGTGGCCGTCTGCAGCCGGTTGCGGCTGGCCCGGGGCCCGGTCTCTTCGACCACCCGGCCCGCGTCGATGTCGTCCTGGACCCGGCTGACCACCAAGCGGACCCCAATCCGGGCCACGGTGTGATCCCGGAACTCGATCACCTCGGCGAGGTTGTGCCCGGTATCGACGTGCATGACCGGGAACGGCAGCGCCGCCGGCCAGAACGCCTTGGCGGCCAGGTGCAGCATGACGACGGAGTCCTTCCCTCCCGAGAAGAGCAGGACCGGCCGTTCGAACCCGGCCGCCACCTCGCGGATGATGTGGACCGCCTCCGCTTCCAGGGTGCGCAGGTGGGAAAGTTCGTACGTCGTCGGCATCAGCTGGCAGTCTCCCGGCCCATCACTCTGATCTGGGCACTCTGGTCTGGCCCATCATCCCAGAAATATGACCAATCCGGTCGAGCTTCCGCAAGATTTGCCCCTGTCAGCCCCGGCCCGGAGCGCCTCAGACGTTGCGCCGGTAGCGGCCTCCGACCTCGAAGAGCGCCTGGGTGATCTCGCCGAGGCTACACGCCCGGACCGCGTCCATGAGTACCGCGAAGACGTTCTCCCCGGCCAGGGCAGCCTGCTGGAGCCGGGCCAGGACGGCGGGGCGCTCGTCGGCGTGGGCGCGGTGGAACTGATCCAGCCGGTGGAGCTGGCTCTGCTTCTCCGCCTCGGTCGAGCGGGCGAGCTCCAGGTGGTCGGGAACGGCGTCGCCGGCGGGGTTGCGGAACGTGTTGACCCCGACGATTGGCAGGCTCCCGTCATGCTTCCGGGACTCGTAGAGCATGGACTCGTCCTGAATCCGGCCCCGCTGGTACCCCGTCTCCATGGCCCCGAGCACGCCGCCCCGTTCGCTCAGCCGCTCCATCTCAGCCAGGACCGCCTCTTCGACCAGGTCGGTCAGCTCCTCCACCGCGAAGCTTCCCTGGAGCGGGTTCTCGTTGCGGGCCAGGCCCCACTCCTGGTTGATGATCAGCTGGATGGCCAGGGCTCGTCGCACCGACTCCTCGCTCGGCGTGGTGACAGCCTCGTCGTAGGCGTTGGTGTGCAGGCTGTTGGCATTGTCATAGATGGCGCAGAGAGCCTGCAAGGTGGTGCGAATGTCGTTGAACGCCATCTCCTGGGCGTGCAGCGACCGGCCCGACGTCTGGATGTGGTACTTGAGCTTCTGCGATCGCGGGTTGGCGCCGTAGCGGTCGCGGATGGTGATGGCCCAGATGCGCCGGGCCACCCGACCGATGACGGTGTACTCGGGGTCCATGCCGTTGGAAAAGAAGAACGAGAAGTTCGGGGCGAACTCGTCGATGGGCATGCCCCGGGCCAGGTAAGCCTCCACGTAGGTGAAACCGTTGGAGAGGGTGAGGGCCAGCTGCGTGATGGGGTTGGCTCCGGCCTCGGCGATGTGGTAGCCGGAGACGGACACCGAGTAGAAGTTGCGGACCTGGTTGTCGATGAACCACTGCTGCATGTCGGCCATAACCCGCAGCGAGAACTCGGTCGAGAAGATGCAGGTGTTCTGGCCCTGGTCTTCCTTAAGGATGTCGGCCTGGACCGTGCCCCGGACCTGGCGCAGGGTGCGGTCCCGGACCGCGGCCACCTCGGGCGGTGTCAGGGGGCCGCCCTTGTCGGCTTCGGCCCGGCAAAACTGGTCGTCGATGGCGGTGTTGAGGAACATGGCGAGGATCGTCGGGGCCGGTCCGTTGATGGTCATCGACACCGAGGTGGACGGGTCGCAGAGGTTGAAGCCCCGGTACAGCTCCTTCATGTCGCCCAGGGTGGCGATCGACACTCCTGAGTTGCCGACCTTGCCGTAGATGTCGGGGCGGACGTCGGGGTCGAAGCCGTACAGGGTGACCGAGTCGAAGGCCGTCGACAGGCGGGTCGCAGGCTGCCCGGCGGCGAGGAGATGGAAACGGCGGTTGGTGCGGAAGGCGTCGCCTTCCCCGGCAAACATGCGGGCGGGATCCTCGCCTTCTCGTTTGAAGGTGAAGACGCCGGCTGTGTAGGGAAACTCCCCGGGCACGTTCTCCTCGCGGAGCCAACGCAGGAGCTCGCCGTCGTCGGTGTAAGAGGGGACCGCCACCCGGGGTACGGGGGTCCCGGAGAGGGATAGGCGGGCGTGCTTGTCGTCCCGGTATGGCGCCACTTTGGCCGGCCAGGCGTCGAGCAGGTTGCGGCTGGCGGGCGACGGCTCCCCTCTGGCCTCCGCCGCGGCCCGCAGGGTCTCGACCTCGGCCGCGGCCTGGGCCCGGCCGGCCGCGGCAAGCAGGCCAGCCACGTCTCGCAGCTGCTGGCCCCGGCGAGCGGCGCCGGCCTCGGCGTCGGTGTCGCGGTGGTAGGCCCGTACCGTGGCGGCGATCTCGGCCAGGTAGCGGTCCCGATCGGGGGGAACGATGGCCTGACCTTTGGTCGAGGTGCGGCCGGACACGGCAGGGAGCTCGCCGGCAACGAGCGCCAGCCCATGGCCGGCGAGCTGCTGACGGAGATGCTGGTACAGGGCGGTCACGCCGTCGTCGTTGAACCGGCTGGCAACGGTCCCGAATACCGGGAGCTGGTCGAGAGGCACGCCGGCGTGATCCCCGGTCCGGGCCAGCTGGCGACGCACATCCCGCAGGGCGTCCGGGCCGCCGCGGCGCTCGAACTTGTTGATGGCCACGGCGTCGGCGAAATCGAGCATGTCGATCTTCTCCAGCTGCGACGCGGCGCCGAACTCCGGCGTCATCACGTACAGCGAAAGGTCGGCGTGAGGGACGACGGCCGCGTCGCCCTGCCCGATCCCCGGCGTCTCCACGATGACCAGGTCGAACCCGGCCGCCTGGCAGGCGGCGATGGCCTGGTCGAGGCAGGCAGGCAGCTCGCTCCCCGACCCCCGGGTGGCGAAGGACCTGAAGTAGACCCGTCCGCTGGTGAAGCCGGTGAGAGGCCCGGCCCCGGGAACGCCGCTGGCCCGGGGAAGGGCGCTGGCGCCTCCATCGCTGTCGATGGAATTCATGCGGATGCGATCGCCGAGCAGGGCCCCACCGCCCCGGCGCCGGCTCGGGTCCACGGCGAGCACGGCGATGCGGAGTTTGTCCTCCTGGTCGATCCGGAAGCGCCGGATCAACTCGTCGGTCAGGGATGACTTGCCCGAACCGCCCGTCCCGGTGATGCCGAGGACCGGCACCGAACGGCGGCCCGCCGCTTCGGCCATGACCTGTTGGGCCAGAGGGTCAAGGGTGCCGCTCTCGGCGCCCGAGATCACCCGGGCCAGGCCCCGGTGGTCGCCGCCGAGGGCGGCCTCGAGATCCTCGGCGGTCGGGGCCGGAAGCGGATGGTCGCAGGCCGCGACCATGGTGTTGACCATGGCCGCCAATCCCAAGGCCTGGCCATCCTGGGGTGAGAAGATGCGGGCCACCCCGTGGTGCTGCAGGTAGTCGATCTCGGTGGCCACGATGGTTCCGCCACCCCCGCCGTAGACCTGGATGTCACCGCGGCCGGCGGCGCGCAGCCGGTCGACCAGGTAGCTGAAGTACTCGACGTGGCCGCCCTGGTAGGAGCTGACGGCGACGCCCTGGACGTCCTCCTGGATGGCGGCGGTCACCACCTCGTCCACGGAGCGGTTGTGGCCCAGGTGCACCACCTCCACCCCCTGAGCCTGCAGCAGCCGCCGCATGATGTTGATGGCCGCGTCGTGGCCGTCGAACAGGCTGGCCGCGGTTACGAATCGCACGGGATGAACGGGACGGTGCAACTCGGACATCAACTCCCAGTGTAGCGGAAAGCTAGGACGTCCAACTATCTCGGGACGAACCCGTCCCGGGCGGGGCTACATGACCACGACCGAGCGCAGCACCTCGCCCCGCTCCATGCGGGCGAACGCTTCCTCCACCCCTTCGAGGCCGATGGTCTCGCTGACGAACCCGTCCAGGTCCAGCCGGCCGCTCAGGTAGAGGCCGATGAGTACCGGGAAATCCCGGGACGGGAGACAATCCCCGTACCAGGAAGACTTCAGGGCCCCGCCCCGGCCGAACAGCTCGATCATCGGCAGCTCGATCGTCATGGAGGGGTCGGGTACGCCGACCTGGACCAGGGTCCCGGCCAGATCGCGGGCGAAGAACGCCTGCCGGTACGTCTCCGGCCGGCCCACGGCCTCGATCACGACGTCGGCGCCGAAGCCGTCGGTCAGGTCTTTGATGGCTTCCACCGGATCGACAAAGGCGGCGTCGACGGTGTGGGTGGCGCCGAAACGCCGGGCCCATTCCAGCTTTCTCTCGTCGACGTCGACCCCGACGACGATGCGGGCGCCCGCCAGCGCCGCCGCCGCGATGGCCGCATCACCCACGCCGCCGCAGCCGAACACCGCCACCGTATCGCCGCGGCCCACCCCGCCCGTGTTGACGGCGGCGCCGAAGCCGGCCATGATCCCGCACCCGATCAGGCCGGCCGCTTCGGGCCGGGCGGCCGGGTCAACCTTCACGGCCTGCCTGGCCGCCACCAGGGTCTTCTCTGCGAACGCGCCGATACCGAGCGCCGCCGACAGGGGCGTCCCGTCCGCCAGCGTCATGGGCTGGGTGGCGTTGGCGCTGTCGAAGCAGTACCAGGGCCGGCCCCGGCGGCACGACCGGCACACCCCGCAGGGCGCTCGCCAGGCCAGCACCACATAGTCCCCGGGCGCCACGTTGGTAACCCCCTCCCCCACCGCTTCGACCGTGCCCGCCGCCTCGTGGCCGAGAAGGAACGGAAAGTCGTCGTTGATGGCGCCCTCCCGGTAGTGAAGATCGGTGTGGCACACCCCGCAGGCGGCCACGCTGACCACGGCTTCGCCCGGACCGGGGTCGGGCACCACCACCGTCTCCAGCCGAACAGGCGCCCCTTTTTCCACGGCGACGACGCCGCGAACTTCGTAGCTCATGGCGCCGATGCTAGAAGGCGAGCAGCTCCCGGGCCGCGGTGGTGATGTCCTCGACCTGCGGCAGGATGGCCGCCGCCAGGGTCGGCTCGTAGGCCACGTGGGTGTCGGCGGCCCCGATGCGCCGGACGGGGGCGTCGAGGTCGGCGAAACAGTGCTCACCCACCCAGGCCGCCACCTCGGCACCGAACCCGCTGGTCAGTACGTCTTCGTGAGCGACCAGCACCCGGCCGGTGCGCGCCACCTCGTTGGCGACCAGCTCGTGGTCCCAGGGCAGCAGGGAACGGAGGTCGATGACCTGTACCGAGCTGCCGTCCTCGGCGGCGAGGGCGGCGGCGGCCTGGCGGGACTTTTCGACCAGGGCGCCCCAGGTGACGATGGTGAGCTCGTCGCCTTCGACCGCGATCCGGCCCCGCCCGAATGGGATCTGAAACGCCCGGGCCGGGAAGGGGTCGCGGGTGTAGGGCTGGCGCAGAAGGTGCTTGTGCTCGAGGAAAAGGACCGGGTCCTCGGCCTGCAGGGCGGTCCGCAACAGACCCACCGCGTCGGCGGCCCGCGACGGCATCACCACCGTGAGGCCCGGGATGTGGGTGAAGATCGACTCCCCCGACTGCGAGTGCCAGATGGCGCCGCCGCTCACGTACCCGCCGATCGGCACCCGCAGCACCATGGGGCAGGAGAAGGCGCCGTTGGACCGCCAGCGGATGGTGGCGGCCTCGCTCTTGATCTGGTGCATGGCGGGCCAGATGTAGTCGAAGAACTGCACCTCCGGGACGGGCCGCAGCCCCCGGAGGCCCTGGCCGACGGCGCGCCCCACGATGTTGGCCTCGGCCAGCGGGGTGTTGTAGCAGCGGGCCAGGCCGAAGCGGCGCTGCAGGCCGAAGGTGGTGCCGAACACCCCGCCCTTGCCCTCGACGTTGGCCAGCACCGCCTCCCGGGCGTCGGCGACATCCTCGCCGAAGACCCGGATGCGCTCGTCCTCCTCCATCTGCTCGTGCAGAGTTCGCTTGATGGCTTCGCCCAGGGCGACCACCTCGCCGCGGCCGTCGTCGGCTGACTCTGCGGCGGGGTCGACGTAGGGCAGCGCCACCACGTGATCGCGGACCGTGGCGGGATCGGGCCGGGGGGCGGCCAGGGCCGCCCGGGCTGCTGCCAGCACGGTCTGGCGGGCCTCCTCCTTGACCTCGGCGACCTCGTCGGGGGTGAGCACCCCGCCTTCGAGCAGGGCCTGTTCCATCAGCATCAGCGGGTCGTGGGCGGTCTCATCGGCCAGCTCCTCCGGTGAGCGGTACTTGCTCTGGGTGTCCTGCGACGAGTGGGAGTAGGGCCGGGTGACGGTGGCGTGGATGAGCGCGGGGCCAACTCCGGCCCGCACCTCGGCCACGATGTCGGCGGCCCGGGCCCGCACCTCGAAGTAGTCCCGGCCGTCGAGGAAGTGGACATGCAGGCCGCGAAAGCCGCGTACCAGCTCAGAAATAGGGGCCGGCGACTGATCGACGGAGGGGACCGAGATGGCAAAACCGTTGTCGGCGACCACGTAGAGCACCGGGAGGTGAAGGCTGCAGGCGGTGTTGAGGCTCTCCCAGAACTCGCCTTCGGAGGTGGCCCCCTCCCCCAGCGACACGTAGGTGAGCTCGTCGCCGTGGGCCACGCAGCCGGGCAGGTGGCGACGGGAGATGTACCGGGCGGCCTCGGCGCACCCGACCGCGGGCAGGCACTGGCTGCCGGTCGGGCTGGACTGGGTCACCATGTTGAGGGCGGCGTTGCCCCAGTGGCAGGACATCTGGCGGCCACCGGAGGCCGGATCGGCGGCGGAGCCCACCGCTTCCAGCAGGATCTCCTCCGGGGTGACCCCGAGGGCCAGCATCAGGGCCCGATCCCGGTAGTAGGGGAAGAACCAGTCGTAGGCAGGACGGAGCTCTCGCCCGAGACCGAGCAGCAGGGCCTCGTGCCCGGCGCCGGAGATCTGGAAAAAGACCCGGCTCTGCTTCTGCAGGGCGATCTCGCGGTCGTCCAGCAGCCGCGACAACCAGGCGGTGGCGAAGTCGGCTTTCAGCTCGTCAACGGGCACACCCCGGTAGACGGGAGCGGAACCATCTGCGCCCACCGACCGCAAGGGGGTTGGCACCGGAACCAGGGGGGAAACAGAAGCAGCCATAACTGCTTCTCATGGTAGATCCGGCCTGCTCCAAGCGCGCGACTACCGGAACCCACCAGGAGCTACGCCCGCGGAATCTAGCAGTCACCGCCGGCTCTGACCAGCGACTTTCAGGCGGGCTGGAAGATCATCAGCACCAACGCGGCCACGAACAGCACGTCGCAGCCGGCCGCGGCCCACATCAGCAGCCGGCCGGCGGCCCGGGTGTCGTCGCCTCTGGTGGTCACCCCGGGCGCCGGACCACCACCCTCACCCGTGGACAAGCCGGCGTCCTGGATGCGGATGCCGGCCCGGATGCGACGTTCGGCGGGACGCACCAGGCCCAGCAGAAGTCCTGCCGCCGCCAACCAGATAACCGCCCCGCCCACCACCCAGGTGGCCCCGAAGTCCGATCCGCCGGGCCGTATCCCGAGCGCCCCGGCGCCGAAGAACGGCACCGCCAGCACCAGCCACTCGGCCCGGCCCGGCGACCGGAAGTAGCGGCGGGTCTCCTCGGCGGCCCCGTTCTGATCATTCTGGTCCCGGTCATTCTGGTCCGGTGGCTGGCCGTGCCACCGTAGATCCCGCTCAGGGCCACCGCCCCGAAGCCGACGACGGCGCACACCACGTGCAGGGCGACCAGGGTGTCGTAGAGGCCGGACCCTCCCGCTCGGCGCCGACCACGGCGCCGATACTGCCTGATGGATGATCCTTCCTGATGGGCAGGGTCCCCCTACTCTGCCTGTAGATGCCCACCTCCCATGGCAACCTCTGGTGGCCGGGGGGCGCTATCTATCAGATCTACATCCGGTCGTGGTTCGACAGCGACCGGCAGGGTCATGGCGACCTGGTCGGGGTTATCGAAAAGCTGGACTATCTGTCCTGGCTGGGCGCTGACGGCATCTGGCTCTCGCCCACCATGCCGTCCCCCGACGAGGACTGGGGCTACGACGTGGCCGACTACCTCGGGGTGCAGCCCGACCTGGGCCAGCCGGCGACGCTCGACCGGTTGATGGCGACGGCCGGGGATCGGGGCCTGGCCGTGCTGCTCGACCTGGTTCCCAATCACACCAGCTCTCAGCACCCCTGGTTTCTCGACGCCCGCTCCAGCCGCCACGCCCGCCACCGCCACTGGTACGTGTGGGCCGATCCGGGCCGGGACGGCGGCCCGCCCAACAACTGGCTGGCCAGCACCGGAGAGGCGGCCTGGACGTTCGACCCACCGAGCGGGCAGTACTACCTCCACAACTTTCTGGCCAGCCAGCCGGACCTCAACTGGCGCAATCCCGAGGTGCAGGCCGCCTTCGAGGAGATTCTGCGCTTCTGGTTCGACCGCGGTGCCGCGGGTGTTCGCATCGACGTCGCCCACGCCCTCTTCCACGACGATCGGCTGCGGGACAACCCGGCCGGTGAGGTGGGCCCGGACGCTCGCTTCGGTCAGCAGGAGATCTACAGCAAAAACCGGCCGGAGGTCCACAAGGTGTACCGCCGCTGGCGGGAGATCGCCGAGTCGTACTCGCCGCCGCGCCTGCTGCTGGGCGAAACCTTCGTGCTGGACCTCGACCGGCTGCGAGGCTTTTACGGCCACAACGACGAGCTCCAGCTGGCCTTCAACTTTTCGTTTCTCTTCTCCGACTTCACGGCGTCTGCCCTCCGCTCGGTGGTGGCCGGCACCCTCAGACGGCTCCCTGCCGGGGCCTGCCCGGTGTGGACCGGTTCCAATCACGACGTGTCCCGCTTTCCCACCCGGTGGGGCGGCGGGGACGAACGAAAGGCGAGGCTGGCGCTCCTGATCCTGGGCAGCCTGCCTGGCACGGTCGTCCTGTATTACGGAGACGAACTTGGCTTGCCGGATGTCGAGGTGGCGCCTGAGGACCGGAGAGATGGCATGACCGCCCGGGCCGAAGCCCGGTTTCACCGCGACGACGCCAGGACCCCCATGCCGTGGACCCCGGGGCCGGGCGCCGGGTTTACGCCCGCAGACGTGCGACCGTGGCTTCCGATCGGCGCCAATGACAGCCGCAACGTCGCAAACCAGGCCCGGGATCCCGGCTCCGTGCTTTCCCTGACCCGGAACTTGCTCGAGCTGCGTCATCAACATCTGCGCCCGGGAGTGGCCATCTACCAGGAGCTGCCGGCCCCAAACGACCAGTGGATATTCCGCAGCGGCGATCTACTCGTGGCCACCAACTTCTCCGATCACCGGGCCACGGCCGTCGGACCCGCCGGTGACGTCGTTCTTTCCAGCCTGGACCCGGGGCGCAACGGCGAACCGGCCGGCGAAGGGCTTCAGCTGCAACCCTGGGAAGGCGTGATCCTGAAAATGCGCTAGGCCCGCGACGGGGCCTCGCCAGCTGCGCGTGGGCAGTGCGCTCCCGGGCCAGAATGGGCGCCATGGCGGGTAGACGAGTCAGCGCACGAGCCCTGGCGGCCGGGCTGGCTCTGGGCGGGGCGGCGCTGGCTGGTTGCGGCCAGAGCGCACACCCCGGGTCCACCGCCACGTCGAGCGTCTCCACCGTTCCGGTGACGTCGGCGACCACGGCGCCGGCCCCCACGTCGCCCCCGACCACGGCGTGGAAACCGTCCGCCCCGCAGGCCACCGCGGACGCAGCCGCGGCCGCGCTGGTGGCGGCCTGGGCGGGCGGCGACCGCGCCGGCGCCAGTGGCGTCGCCACACCCGACTCGGTCACCACCCTCTTCGCCGCTGCCTATCCCGGACCGGGCCTGGCGATCTCGCGGGGGTGCAGCTCGGCCTTCCAGCCGATTGTCTGCACCTACGGCCCGCCGGGCGGGGCGTCGCCGAGCGACGCCATCTACGAAATCATGGTGTCGCAGGTCCCAGCCGGCTGGTACGTCAGCTCGGTCCGGGTCCTGGGCTGACGTCCCCCACGCTGGCGAAGTTCCCGCCGCGCACACCCGCCCGGATCGCAGTGGAACATACGCCGTTTACCCCGCCTACATTGAGGTACTCAGTGCCAGTCACCGGTGAACGAAATCGATTCGCGCAGCAGCTCTTCACTCCGCTGCCCGGGCGCTACGACCTGCTGGCCGAGGTCCTGTCGTTCGGCCAGAACGGCCGGTGGCGAGCGGCCCTGGTCGACCGACATCGTGGCCGCGGACCCGGATCGCGTCCTCGACGTGGCGACCGGCACCGCCGGGGTGGCCATGCGGCTGGCGGCCCAGACCGACGGCTCCATTGTGGGCGCAGACCTCACCCTCGGCATGCTGCGTCAGGGCCGGCGTCGACTGGCAGCCGCGGGCCTGACCGAGCGAATCCCCCTGGCCGCCGGCCGCGCCGAGCAGCTCCCCTTCGCCGACGCCAGCTTCGACGCCCTCAGCTTCACCTACCTGCTGCGCTACGTCGATGACCCGGCCGCCACCCTGGGCGAGCTGAGCCGGGTCGTCAAGCCGGGAGGGGCGATGGCCAGCCTGGATTTCCTCGCCCCACCCCGGCGCTTCTGGCGGGCCTGGTGGTGGATCTACACCCGCGGTGTGCTTCCGATTGCCGGCCTCATCACCGGCGGCCGGCCCTGGTACCGGGTGGGACGGTTCCTCGGGCCCAACATTTCCGAGCACTATCGCCGCTTTCCCGTGGCCGCCGATTGTCGACGCCTGGCGGCAGGCCGGGTTCGACGACGTCCGGGTCCGGACCATGAGCCTGTGGTGGCGGGCTCGTCATGAGCGGGATGCGCCGGCGGTGATCAACGGGCCGGCGGCTCCGAGCCCAACCAGCTCGACCCGACGGCGGCCGCATCGCCCGCCTTCTACACCACCCGGCCCGGGGGCTGGCGGGACTGGTGGAACCTGCTCCACCCGCCGTACACGGCCTGGCACCTGTCATACGTGGTTATCGGAGCGGCGCTGGCCCCGCACGTGTACGTCAGCCGGCTGATCGCCACCCTGCTGGCCTTCTTCCTGGCGGTCGGGATCGCGGCCCATGCCCTCGACGAACTGCGGGGCCGGCCCCTGCGCACCCGGATCCCGGCTTCGGTGCTGGTCGGCACCAGCGCGGCCGCCCTGGCGGGTGCGGTGGCCCTGGGAATCGCCGGTCTGTCCCGCATCGGATGGCCGCTGCTGCCCTTCCTGATCGTTGGGCCGATGCTGGTGGTCACCTACAACCTGGAGTGGTTCGGCGGCTGTCATCCACACCGATCTGGGCTTTGCGGCCGCCTGGGGGGCGTTCCCGGTCCTGACCGCCTACGTGGCCCAGACCAGCCGGCTGTCGGTCGGCGCCGTCCTGGCCGCCCTGTTTGCCTTCGCCCTCTCGGCCTCGCCCAGCGCCGCCTCAGCACCCCGGCCCGGCTGGTGCGCCGGCGGACCGCCCGGGTCGAGGGCCGCATGACGCTGGCGCGACGGTCAGGTGGTCCCCATCGACGCAGCGCACCCTCCTGGCCCCGCTGGAGCAAACCCTGCGGGCCCTGTCGTGGGCGGTGGTCCTGCTGGCCCTGGCCCTGGCCGTGACCCGGCTGGGCTGAGACGGCTGACGTCAGGCCCGGGTGGCGGCGTCGACCACCCGCCAGTGCGAGGGTTCGCCGACCTCCTCTTCGCGGACCACTCCCAGGCCGCTCGAGGTACCACCAGATGGGCCAGGGCCTCCCCGACGGCGGCCCGCCGCACGAAGAGCTGCATGCTCGTCCCAGGGGCGGTTCCACGTCATGCGTTCGGCGATCCCCCAGGCCGTGTCCACGCCCGCCCGGATGGCGGCGATGGCCTCATCCATGCGAGCCTGGTGATGGGCTTTCAAGCCGCTGACCCGGGCCTGGAGGTCCACGAACCGGTGCTCATGGGCGGGAAGGACCTCATCCACGTCATAGGCCCCCACTTTTTCCAGTGAGCCGAGGAAGTCTCCGAGGGGATCGGGTCCGGCCTGCGGGTGGGCCGAGATGTTGGGGGTGATGCGGGGCAGCACGTGGTCCCCGGACAGCATCAGGCGATGGCGCGACTCGTAGAAGCACAGGTGGCCAGGCGAGTGGCCGGGCGTCCAGATGGCGGTGATATCCCACCCGGGCACCTCCGGCTTGTCCCCGTCTTCCATCAGGATGTCGGGCGTCGACCGTCGTCACGAAGGGCAGGACCGGCATGGAGGCCTGCTGGAGCCCGGTCACGTCCTCCGGCGGGGCGCCATCCCGGCGCAGCATGGCGGCCATGAGGTCGAGCAGTCCTTCCGGCTCCCTGTAGCGGCGACTGGATCAGTTCCGGGCGTCGGCCGGATGGAGGGCGACCCACGCCCCCGACGCCTCCCGGATGCGACCGGCCAGGCCGTAGTGGTCGGGATGGATATGAGTCACCAGCACGCCCGGCCACCCGGTCGATGGCGAAGCCGGCCTGGTCGAGCCCGGCGACCAGCGTCTGATAGGCGTCATCGGTGTTCCAGCCGGCGTCGATCAGATACGGCCCCCGCTCGGTCTCGAAGGCGTACACCAGCACGTAGCGAAGCGGGTTGTTCGGGATGGGAACCGGAATGCTCCACAACCCGGGGCGCACAGATTCGACCGGGGGCAACGGCAACTCGGCTCGGGGGGAATCAGCCATGGCGACAGCTTGCCAGCCGTCGGTGCTCGTCGCGCCCACCCGCCGGGCCGTCGGGTAGCGTCCCAAAATGCCCGATCTGCCAAAATGCCGGAGGTGAAGGTACGGCCCGATCTGGAGGTACGAGAGGTCCGCGGTCTCCGGGGCCGCCGGCTGTTCGTCGATGTCCCGTTCCGAATCCACGGTGGCGACCCCGGATGGATCCCCCCGCTGCGCCTGAGCGTCCACGACCGGCTGTCACCCAGACATCCGGCCATGCGCCACCAGAAGGTGGCCCTGTGGGTGGCGCGGCGCTACGGGCGGCCGGTGGGCCGGATCGGGGCGTGCATCGACTCCTAGTTCAACGACTATCCAGCAGGTCCGCTGGGGCTGGGTCGGCTTCTTCGACAGCTTCGACGACCCGGACGTGGCCGCCGCCCTGTTCGACGCGGCCTGCACCTGGGCCGCTCGCCAGGGCGCCGACACCTGCGTCGGTCCGGCCTGCTTCACGACCAACGACGAGCTCGGGCTGCAGGTCGACGGCTTCGACACCCTGCCGACGGCTGCTCACCCTGCAGAATCCCCGTTACTACGAAACCCTGTGGGTCGACCAGGGCTGGGAACAGGCCATGGACCTGTGGGCCTGGCACTTCGATCGCCGCACGGTGACGCTCTCCGAACGGCAGCGGCGCACCCTGGACCGCATCCAGCAGCGGGCCCGGGTCAAGGTGCGCGGCATTCGCATGGATGACTTCGACGGCGAGGTGGGGCGCTTCTTCGAGGTGTACAACGCGGCCTGGCGCCACAACTGGGGGTTCGCGCCCATGCCCGAGGCCGAGATCCGTCACCTGGCCGGGCAGCTGAAGCAGATCATCAACCCCAGGTGGGCGTTCGGGCTGGAGACCTCCGACGGCGTGGTGGTGGGAGTGTGCCTGGCGCTTCCCGACGTGAATCGCCTCATGCAGCGGGTGCGTTCGGGCCGGCTGTTTCCGTTCGGGTGGTATCCCCTGCTCACAGGCCGGAAACGGCTGCATCACGCCCGGGTCTGGGCTCTCGGCGTCCGCCCCGACTACCAGCACCTGGCCCTGGGCCCCCTGCTGTACCGGGAGATCGTCGATCGTCTGGCCGACGATGGCATCCAGACCGCCGAGGCGTCCTGGACGCTGGCCACCAACCATCGCATCAACGACCAGCTGGCAGCCATGGGTGCCCACCGCTCGAAAGTCTGGCGGCTCTACCAGCGACCGGCGAGGCGGGCCTGATAACTCCTGCAGGTGGGACCGGTGCGGCTCACCGGACCCGGGCCAGGGCGACCTGGAATCCGTCGAGAGCCCGCTCGATGTCCTGGGTGGTGTGGGTGGCCATCACCGAGGCCCGCAGCATGGCGCGGGGAACCGCGGGAGGAATGGCACAGTTGGTGTAGACGCCCTCGTCGATCAGGGCTTTCCACAACAGCCCGGCCTCCCAGTTGCCACCCACACGCACGCTGACAATGGGGCTGGGCCCCTGGGCCGCCACCGGAAGCCCCAGCTGCGCCAGCCCGGCGTGCAGCTGTTCAGCCCGGCTGGCGACCGCGTCCCGCCGCCAGTCCTCGGCCTGGGCGATCCGGACCGCTTCGAGGGCCGCGGCCAGGGCGGCGGGGACCCCCGAGGCGGTGAACATCAACGGCCGGCAGGTGACTTTGAGATAGTCGATGACGGCCTGGGGTCCGGCGACGAAACCGCCGCAGCTGGCGAGCGACTTCGAGAACGTGCCCATGATCAGGTCGGGTCGAACCCCGGTGGCTGCCGCCGTGCCAGCCCCCCGGGGGCCGACCACGCCCAGGGCGTGCGCTTCGTCGACGAGCAACCGGGCCCCGAACTCCTGACACAGGGCGGCGATGTCGACCAGCGGGGCCCAGTCGCCCTCCATGGAGTAGATGCCGTCCACCGCAACCAGCACCCCGCCGGAGTCCGGCTGTTCCCGCCACGACCGCAGGGTGCGGCGCAGACTGTTGACCCGGTTGTGGCGGAAGGCTCGCAGGGTCCCTTCGGAGAAGCGGGCGCCGTCGACCAGGCTGGCGTGGGCAGCCGAATCCACCACGGTGGCGTCGTCCCGGCCAACCAGGGCACCGAGCAGACCAAGATTGGCGGCGTACCCGGTCGTGAACACCAGGGCCGATTCCAGCCCGACCCAGTCCGCCAGCAACTCCTCCAGCTCGCGGTGGATGGTAAGGGTGCCGTTGAGCAAACGGCTGCCGGTGATCCCGGTCCCGTAGCGCGTGACGGCGTCGGTGGCTGCGGACCGGACGCGCCGGTCCGTGGTCAGGCCCAGATAGTTGTTGGAGCCCAGCATCACCACCTGCCGGCCGCGGAAGCTGACCGTCGGCCCGATCTCACCTTCGAGCTCGTGGTAGAAGGGGATCAGGTCGAGGGACTCGGCCAGCCGGTACTCGTCGAGGCGGGGGTCGTCGACCTTGGCGAAGACGTCGGCCTCGGGTTTCGGCGGCTCGAACGGGGAGCTCAACGGGCGGCTCCCGCTCGCAGGGCCTCGAAGCGCCGTTCCCAGGCCTGGTGCCGGTTGCGGGCGTCCCGGATGTACGGCGACCGGCCGATGGCGCTGATCAGGGCCCGGTTGAGCAGGTCGGCCGGGGCTCTGAGCGGGCGGATGACGTCGGCGAAGAGGACGACACGCACTCCGTCGGTGTCATTCCAGGCGTGGTGCTCATAGCTGTCGTCGAACAGCAGGCTCCGGCCCTCCTGCCAGTGGGCCACCTGTCCCCCCACGCAGATGCCGGCCCGTTCGGCGGGTTCGGGGACGCGCAGGGCCAGGTGGTACCGCAGGACCCCCCGCCAGGGGCCGCGGTGCTCACCGATGTGTTTGCCCGGGGCCAGGATGGAGAAGAAGGCGGTGGTCAGGTCCGGGATGCCGTCGAGCAGGGCCGCGGTCTGCGGGCAGCGGGCACAGTTGGCGTGGGATCGAAAGCCATACCCGGAGAAGAAGAACGTCTTCCATCCGTCATCGTCGGTGATCGACGCCTGATCCACCGAGATGTCCTGAAAGTTGGGCAGGGCGTCCCGGTAGACGAGCACCTCATCGAGCTCGGCCCGGATGCGCCGCCAGTTGGCTTCGAGATCGGGGATCCAGTCGAAGACGTTCAGGGAAAGGAAGGGCGTGGTGGGCACCAGCGAAGACCGCACCACCAGGCGCTCGGCCCCGTGCAGCAGCCTGGCCCCGCCCTCATTGGCGAAGGCGAGCGCCCGGTCACGTGCCGTCGACATGACGGCAGAGGCTACCGCCGGCTACCAGGGGGAGCCGGTCTACGAGGGAGAGAACGGCGTCTGGGGCCTTTCCTGCTCGAGCCCGTCCACGGAAAGATCGACGCGTTCGTTGTAGAAGCACAGCCGGCCGGCGATCTCGGCCGCGGCGGGGATCGGCTTCTCATAGCTCCACACGACGTCATCGTGCACGGCCCCACCCACCTGGACCGACCAGTAGGAGGCATCGCCCTTGAAGGGGCAGGTGCTGGCCCGGGTGGTGGGCTGAAGGAGATCGGTGCGTACGTCCTCTCTGGCAGGTAGTAGCGGGTCGGCAGCCCGGTCTCGTCCAGGGCCAGGGCCCGGTCGGACACGGCGATCTTCTCCCCGTCGAGGCTGACCACGACGTGGGCAGAGCTGGGGGTGATGGTGATGCGATGGCCCTCGGTCATGGCTGCGACAACCGCCGCCCCGGTCCGGTCATTCCGGTTTTCGGTCATTCCGGCTTTCGCCCGGGTTCGCGGCCCTCGCGGCGTCGGCGTACCATGCCCAGCCGTGCCTGCTCTCGCCGTCCTGTCCGAGATCGCCGCGGCCCGCGACCAGCTCGTCAGCCGTCACGAGCGCCTCGGCGCCGAGCAGCTGGCTGCGCTCATGGCCGTGCCCGACGCCCTGGTGCCGTCCCTGGCCGCACTGGCCCATGAAGTCCGCCTGGCCTGGTGCGGTGAGACCGTCGAGGTGGAGGGCATCCTGTCCGCCAAAACGGGCGGGTGTCCGGAGGACTGCCACTTCTGTGCCCAGTCGTCGCGATTTGACACGCCGGTCCTGGCCACCCCGTTCCTCGACACCGGATCAGGTCGCTCGAAGCGGCCCGGCAAACGGCCCAACTGGGGGCCACCGAGTTCTGCATCGTGCTGGCCGTACGCGGTCCGGACGAGCGGACGATGCGCCGTCTGCTCGAACTGGTTCCGCTAGTGCAGGCCGCGGCGGGGCTCAACGTGGCGATATCCGCCGGGATCCTCGACCCGGTCGCAGGCCGAGCGCCTCGCCGCAGGCGGGGTGCACCGGTACAACCACAACCTGGAGACGGCCCGGTCCTTTTTCCCCGAGATCGCAACCACCCACACGTGGGATGAGCGCTACCAGACGTGCCAGCACGTGCGGGCATCGGGAATGCAGCTGTGCTGCGGCGTCCTGCTCGGCATGGGAGAGACGACCGATCAACGCCTGGAGCTGATCGGTCAGCTGGCCGAGCTCGGGCCCGCCGAGGTGCCCGTCAACTTCCTCGACCCGCGCCCGGGACGCCGCTGGCGATCCGCAAGCCGGTCCGGCCCCTCGAAGCCATCCGGTGGATCGCCCTGTTCCGCCTCGGTCTCCCCGATGTGATCCTCCGCTACGCGGGCGGCCGGGAGCTCACGCTCGGTGAGCTGCAGGCGATGGGCATGACCGCAGGCATCAACGCCTCTGATCGTCGGCAACTACCTGACCACCCTGGGCCGCAGCCCGGAGGCCGATCTCACCATGCTCCGCGACCTCCGCATGCCGATCGGGGCGATCTCCAACGTCATCTGATCCGCCGGGCGGCCCGGTTCACTCCCCGGGAGCCGGCCACTGCACGGGATGCGGGCGCCCGGCCGAGTCCTGCCCGAGCGGTGGTTCGTGCCGGGGCGCCTACGAGCCGCCCCGCTATTGCCCCGTGTGCGGGCGCCGGCTCCGGGTCGATGATCACGCCGGCGGCGTGGACCGCCCGGTGCCGCCAGCACGGCCCCATCGGTTCGTCAGGTGGGGCCGGCTCCTGAGGGTCCCCTGAGGGTCCGTGACGACGGCAGGTCGGCGCGCAATAGCCTCAACGGGTTCGGATCGCGACAGGGAGGTCGACGATGAGACGGAAGTGGGGGATCTTGGGGTGCATCGGCCATGCTGGGACTGGTGCTCACCGCCTGCGGAGGCTCGGGGAGCAGCACCGGCGGCGGCACCCCGCAAAAGGGCGGCACGCTCACCATGCTCGGCACCGGCGACGTCGACTACATGGATCCCAACGTGTCGTACTACACGACCGGCTACCTGGCCCTGCGCATGTGGGCCCGCCAGCTGCTCACCTATCCGGCCATCCAGGGCCAGGTCACCGCTGTCGTCCCGGACCTGGCGACCGACGTGCCCTCCACCTCCAACGGCGGGATCTCCGACAACGGGCTGACGTACAGGCTGACCATCCAGACCGGGGCCATGTGGGACACCAACCCGCCCCGCCAGGTCACCGCCGCCGACGCCGTGCGGGGCCTGGAACGGACCTGCAACCCGGCCCAGCCCTTCGGAGGGCTGCCTGATTTCGAAACCTTGATCGCAGGCATGCAGACGTTCTGCACCGCGTTCGCCAAAGTGTCGCCGACCGTCGCGGCCATCAAGACGTTCCTCGACACCCATTCGATCTCGGGCGTGACCGTCAGCCCGTCCAATCCCGAGACGGTCATCTACCACCTGACCCGGCCGGCCACCTTCTTCGACAACCAGCTGGCCATGCCGGCCTTCTCGCCCGCCCCGGTCGAGTTCCTCAACTACCTGCCCGCCAGCAACGAGCTGGCCCAGCACACCATCTCCGACGGCCCCTACGATGGTGCAGAGCTACGCCCCGACCAAGTCGATCGACTTCGTGCGCAACCCGGCCTGGAACGCCAGCACGGACCCGTCCGCAAGGCCTACGTGGACAAGATCAACGTCTCGCAGACCGGCAACCAGCAGGGCATCCAGCAGCAGATCGAGACCAACACCGCCAGCGCCGACATGGGGTGGGATACCGCGGTGCCCGACTGCAGCCATCCCGCCCTGCTGGCCAGCCAAGAATCCCGAACCTCATCCTGGGGGCCACGTACGGCACCAATCCGTACATCGTGTTCAACGAGGTGTCGCCCAACAACGGTGGAGCCATGGCCAACCTTCAGGTCCGCCAGGCCCTCGAGTACGGCATCAACCGGATCGACCTGATCCAGGATGACGGGGGCCCGATCGTCTCGCCGCCGCTGACCCACATCCTGCCGCCCGGCATCGTGGGCTCCCAGCAGATCGATCCCTACCCGTTCAACCCGGCCAGAAGGCCCAGCAGCTGCTGGCCGCGCCATCCGGCAGCACCTGACCCTGAAGCTGCTCTACGTCAACAACTTCGACTACCAGGTCAAGATGTTCCAGACCCTGCAGGCCGACCTGGGCAAGGTCGGGATCACGGTGCAAGGGGTCGGGGTGCCCAACGCGGACTTCTTCACCAAGTACATGGAGGTGCCCAGCGTGGCCCACCGGGGTGTCTGGGACATGGCCCTCACCGGCTGGTATCCGGACTGGTACGGCAACGGGGCGCTGTCGTTCTTCAATCCCCTGTTCTCCGGACCGCCGTCCTATCCCGCCCGACGGAAGCAACTTCGGCTTCTACAACAGCGCCGCCACCAACAGCCCTGATCCAGCAGGGCATCCACGCCACCACCGTCTCCCAGGCGGGGTCCATCTGGGCCAAGGCCGACGCCCAGGTCATGGCCGACGCGGCCGTCTTCCCGATCACGTCGCCGACCATGGCGGTCTTCCACGGCACGCAGGTGCACAACACGGTGTTCGTGCCCAACCTCAACCAGATCGACCCGACCAACGTGTGGCTCACGCCCAGCCAAAACGGCGGGGGTTGAGCCCGGTCGCAGCCGGGCCCAGGTCCAGACCCGGCGCCAGTGTTCGATTTGCCCCCGCCGGGGCCGATCTCACCCCTATGCCGTGAGCGTCCATATCGGAACATCGGGCTGGCATTATGCGCATTGGCGGGACGGCTTCTATCCGGCCTCACTGCCCACCAGGGAGTGGCTGGCGTACTACGGCCGCCGCTTCGCCACCGTCGAGATCAACAACGCTTTCTACCGCCTGCCCGAAGCCGGCGCCTTTGCTGACTGGGCGGCCGCGGTTCCCGACGACTTCGTCATGGCCGTGAAGGCAAGCCGCTATCTCACCCACGTGCGCCGGCTCCAGGACCCCGCCGAGCCCGTCCAGCGCCTCCGGGAGCGCATGACCGGACTGGGCCCCAAGCTGGGCCCGGTCCTCCTGCAGCTTCCTCCCAACCTGAGCATCGACGCCGCCGCTCTCGACACCACGCTCACGGCGTTTGCCGGCACCCGGGTTGCTGTCGAGTTCCGCCACCACAGCTGGTTCAGCGCCGAAACTCGCCGGCTGCTGGAACACCATGGGGCGGCCCTGTGCCTCACCGACTCTCCCGATCGGCAAACTCCCTTGTGGCGCACGACCGGCTGGGGCTACGTGCGCTTCCACGGGGGCCGGGCCCGGCCGCCGTCCTGCTACGGGCGAACCGCCCTGCAAACGTGGGCGGGCCGGCTGGCCGACCTCTGGCCCCGCTCGGCCGACCTGTACGCCTACTTCAACAATGACCTGCACGGGTGTGCCCCCCGGGACGCCCGCCGGTTTGCGGCGGCCGTGCAACGCGCCGGCCTGGACCCGACCCGGGTGCCCTCCCCTCGCCAGACACCCCTCTCCCCGTCCGGCTAGCTCCCCCGGTTCGGCCCCGTGCCCTCCCGCCTAGCGTGGACGCGGTGGCATCGTCCGAGCCGACCCCGCCCGGCTCCTCAAGCCGCTACGGGAACCCGTGGGCAGATCCTCCCGGCGAGCGCGACCCGGTCCGCCGAGCCCGGGCCCGGCTGCCCGCCCCGGTCACCGTGTGGACCGCCGGCGAGGCCGGTCCGGTGGGGCTCACGGTGTCGTCCCTGGTGCTCGCCCAGGGCGAGCCGGGCCGCCTGCTCGGCCTGATCGGCCCCGACACCGATCTGGCCGAGACCATAGAAGCGACCGGCGTCTTCGTCGTCCACCTCCTGGCTGACCGGCCGGAGCATCGCCGGCTGGCCCAGCACTTCGCCGGGGCCCTGCCGGCTGACCCGGCCCTGCTGGAATGGAGGCCTCCCCCTACGGGCCCCGGCTGCAGCGCCGCGCCCGACCAGCTGGCCTGCCGGGTCACGCGCCCTCCGGCCCTACGGCTGGTCGCAGCTGGTAGAGGCCGACGTCGACGAGGCCCGTCTGGGCCCTCCCGCCCGTCCGCTGCTGTGGTACCGGGGCGACTTCTGGCGGGGCGATACCCGGTAACCAGCCCGGACCGGACCGGACCGGCCACTCCGCTTTCCGGGCCAGCCCAGGACCCGGATCAGCTCAGGATCTTGGCCTTGCCGGCCTGAAACTCGGCTTCGGTGATGGCGCCGGAGTCCTTCAAGTGCGGCCAGCTTGGCCAGCTGGTCAGCGCTGTCCGCCCCGACCCGGCCGCGTCCTGGACGTACTCCCGGAAGGCCTGTTCCTGCTGTTGGGCCGCCTTGGCCTGGCGCTCGTGCATCGAGCCCCCGCGAGCAATCAGATAGATCAGAATACCGAGAAATGGCAGGATAATGATGAAAATACACCAGAGAGCTTTGGCGAATCCACCCATGTCATGGCTGCGGAAGATGTCGGTGAAGACGACGATCAGCAGCCAGATCAAGATGAAGAAGGCGAAGAACCACAGCATCGTCCAAAAAACGCCGAGCAGCGGATAGCTATACGCAAACACGGATTACTCCTTTATTGGCACCGACGGCATGTCGGCGGGTGATGCCACCACGGTCGAGCTTTCGAGCACCAACGGCCAGCTTTGGAGCCCATACGGCATCCAAAGCGCTCTGGTCGCAGGCGGTACTGCAGCGGATCAGTAGAGCACAACCACCACCCGGTGTGGGTGATTCAGACGGCGGCTGACGTGGCAGCCCGGATTCGCTCCGGGGTGAGGGCGTCCATGGCGGCCACCACCGGCTCGAGTCCGGGCCGGGCAGTGATGATGCGCACCATGGTTTCGTCCAGTCCCACTGTCAGGCGGGCGTAGGCCTGGGCGGCTCCGGCCGCGGGTCCGTAATAGCCCACCGCCCGCAGTAGCTCATCGGGGGCGGCCGCGACCAGGGCGTCCATCGACGCCCCGCTCTCCCGCCGTTCCTCCAGGTTCGAGAGCACTTCGCCAAAGCCCATCTGGGCGAACATGCCCCGGTAGCCGGCGGTCAGCGGGGTGCCAGGCCGGGCCAGGGCGTAGCCCAGGACCTGGGCACCGAAGGCCCGGCGGGCGGCCGCCTGGTCGTCGTCCACGCACACCCGGATGTACATGGTGAGCGCCACCTCACCCGGGTCCCGACCGGCCCGGGCCGCGCCTTCGGCCACCAGCCGCCGGCTCTCGGCGATGCGCTCGGGCGTGGCCCAGTTGAGCAGGGCCCCGTCGGACAGCTCACCTGCCAGCCGCACCATCTGCGGTCCGAGGGCCCCCAGCTGGATCGGCACCCGGGGCAGGTCGGACGCACCCAGCGAGGCGCCGCGCAGGCGGAGGGCAGGACCCTCGTAGGTCACCGATTCCCCGGCGAGCAAGGCCCGCAGCGTGGTGAGGTAGTCGCGCATGACGGCGATAGGCCGGTCGGGCATCCCGACCGACGCCCAGAACCCCGGGCCGTAGCCGCCGGTGCCGATGCCGAGAACAAACCGGCCCCGGGAACGCAGGCCGACCGTGGCCGCCTGGGCGGCCAGCGCCAGCGGACCCCACATGCGGGCCACGGGAACCACCGAGATGCCCGTCCAGAGGGGTACGTCCTCGGCCCAGGCCGCGCAGATGTGGAAGGCGTCCGGCACGCCCCCGGCTGGCGTCCACAAGCTCTCGAAGCCCAGTCGAGCTGCTTCCTTCCCGGCCTCACGAAGCTCGTCGAAACCGAGTCCGAGCCGGGCGTCGAGCCCCACACCAACGCGCATTTGATCAGTATGGCCGAAGCGTCGGCTGTGGGCGCCTGACCGGTCGTGTGGTACCCTCCAAAGCGGAATTGCTGATTCCGATTACGGCTGAAGCGGCATCGAGGAGGAAGCGGGCGTGGCGCCAGCGCGGATCCATTACGGCGCCACGTTTGCGGTGCTGGCCATCTCCGCCTTTTCCTTCAGCCTGCTGCAATCGCTGGTTCTGCCGGCGGTGCCGACCCTCGAGCGATCGCTGCCCACCTCGGCCACGGGCGCCAGCTGGGTCTTGACCGCCTACCTTCTGAGTGCGGCGGTGGCGACACCGATACTCGGTCGGGTCGGCGACATGATCGGCAAGGACCGGATGCTGGTCATCGTCCTCATCTGCCCTTCGATCGGAACCCTGATCAGCGCCCTGGCCACCTCGCTGTCCATTCTGCTGCTCGGGCGGGTCGTCCAGGGGGCGGGCGGCGCCATCTTTCCACTGGCGTTCGGGATCATTCGTGACGAGTTTCCGCCGGCCCGGGTGACCACCGGCATTGGCATCATCTCGTCGATCCTGGGCATCGGCACCGGCGTGGGCATCGTGCTGGCCGGACCGATTGTCGTGCACCTGTCGTATCACTGGCTGTTCTGGATGCCGCTGTTCATGACAGTCCTGGCCACCATCGCCACCTTTGCGTTCGTCCCGCCATCACCGGTGCTTTCCCCCGGTCGCATCAACTGGCTGGGCGCGGTGTGCATGTCGGCTTGGCTGCTCACCGGACTGGTCGCCCTGTCGGAGGCGCCGGTATGGGGCTGGACGAGCGACCGGGTGATCGGCCTGCTGGTAGCCACCGTGGTCCTGATCGGGCTGTGGATCCGGGTGGAGATCCGCTCCGACGCGCCCGTCGTCGACATGCAGATGATGCGAATCCCGGCCGTATGGGGGACCAACCTGGCCGCCTTGCTGTTCGGCTTCGGGATGTTCGCGATGTTCATCATCGTGCCGGAGTTCGTGCAGACGCCGACCCGAGACGGCTACGGATTCGGGGCCTCGGTCACCCAGTCCGGTCTCTATCTGGCCCCTCTCGCCCTGGCGATGCTGGTGGTGGCGCCGTTCACCGGAAAGCTGGCCCAGGCGGTGGGTTCGAAGCTGTTGCTGATCGTCGGCGCCCTCTTCTCGGCGGCGAGTTATGCCCTCCTGGCCATTGGCAATTCACAGTCCTGGCCCTTTTACCTGGCGGCCGCCATGCTGGGCGTCGGAATTGCCCTGGGCTTCGCGTCCATGGCCAATCTCATCATCGAGGCCGTGCCACCGAGCCAGACCGGCGTGGCCACCGGCATGAACACCAACATTCGCAGCATCGGAGGGGCCCTCGGAAGCGCCATCGCCACCTGCATCGTGGTGAGCGATCTGCTGCGCAACGGGTCTCCGGCCAAGACCGGATACGTCGCCGCCTTCGGGGTGTGCAGCGGCGCCCTGCTGGTAGCGGCGCTGGCCGCCCTGACCATCCCCGAGCGGCGCGGGACGGTCCGCGACCCGATTGGTCCCGGAGTCGCGCCCTGATGGGAGAGGCGGAGGTTTTCGCCGGCCCGGACGCTTTCGTCCCCGAGACGCCCGCATGACCCAGCCGGCCCGGCCCCGAGCCCGACCCGGGTCCTCTCCGTCAGGATCGGGCCCCGGACCTCCGGCCAAGCCGCTGCGCCGGGATGCCGAGCGCAACCTGGCCCGCATCCTGGTGGGGGCAGGCGATGTCTTCGCCGAGGAGGGCTACGAAGCCTCCATGGAGCAGATCGCGGCCCGGGCCGGGGTGGGAGTCGGGACGCTCTACCGCCGCTTTCCCAGCAAGGCCGATCTGGTCCGGGCGGTCGTGGAAGCGGCCAACCAGCGGACCGTGCAGATCGCAGAACGGGTGCTGGCCGAGAGCGCCGCGGGCGATGGGGTGTTCGATTTTCTCCGCCAGTGCGTGGCCGCCCCGTCGTGCTGGCGGGTGATCGCGTCCCGGGCCCCGGGAATCGGCGAGACGCCCCGGTCGGGCGTATCCCGGATCGCCCCCCTCGTCGACGAACTGCTCGCCCGGGCCCGCCGGGCCGGCACCATCCGGGCGGATGTCGCTTTCACCGACCTGGCCGTGGCCTTGATGTCCGTTCGGGCTGTAGCCGATCTGTTCGACGCCTTCGTGCCATCCAGCTCGGCTCGCTACCTGGAGCTGGTGATGGACGGCCTGCGACCGGGCCAGCAGCGCCTGAGCCAGCCGCCCATGAGCACGGCTCAGCTGGCAACCGTCCTGGTCGGCCGGTGAGCCGGTCGGGAGCTACTGGGCGCCGAGGGCATCCAGGGTGGCGGCAACCAGCACGCGCATGCCGAACCCGATGGCCTCCTCGTCGACGTCGAAATCGCCACGGTGTAGATCGAGGGCGGCGGTGCTCCCTGGCCGCCGCACCCCCAGACGAGCCAGGACCCCCGGCACCCGGTCCAGCATCCAGGCGAAGTCCTCGGCACCCATGCTCTGGCGGACCTCTCCCACCGCTGTCCGGACCCAGGGCGGCCCGCGCTGCGGCCGAAAAGGCCCGGGTGGCGGCGCCGTCGTTGACCGCCGGCGGGACGCCGCGGACATAGTCGACTTCGACCTCGGCCCCGAAGGGGGCGGCGATGCCGCGAATGGTTTCGGGAATCAGCTGCTCGGCGGCCTTCCAGGTGACCGGGTCCAGGGTGCGGACGCTGCCGGCCGCCTCCCCCGGTGGGGAATGACGTTGGCCGCCGAACCGGCTGCCATTCGGCCCCAAACCAGCGACAACCCGGCCCGCGGGTCAACCCGTCTGGAGAGGAGGGCGGGAGTCGCGGACCACCACATCCGCCAAGGCGGCGACCAGGTCGACGGTGAGCTGCGGTCGAGCGGTGTGACCTCCGGGACCTGACAACCTGACCGTGATGATGTCGGTCGCCCCGGTGATCGGGCCCTCCCGGACCCCCACCGTGCCGGCGTCGATAGCGGGATCGCAATGCAGGGCAAACACCCGCTCCACGCCGTCGAGCAGGCCCGCCTCGAGCATGGAGATGGCCCCGCCCGGGATGACCTCCTCGGCGGGCTGAAAGAGCAGCCGGACCGGCCCGGGCAGGTCGCCGGTCGCGGCCAGCCGGGCCAGGCCCAGACCCGCGCCCAGCACCACCGCGGCGTGGACATCATGCCCGCAGGCGTGGGCCACGCCCGGCACGCAGGACCGGTACGGCGTGGGCGTCTCGTCAGCGATCGGGAGGGCGTCGAGGTCAGCCCGGAGGGCGAGGCGCGGTTCGCCACCGCCGGAAGGGACGTCGCAGAAGAGCCCCGTGCCTCCTGGCAGGGTCGAGGCGACGAGGCCCACCCGGCGCAGGTGGTCGGAGACCGCCGCGGTGGTACGCGCCTCATGCCAGGAGAGTTCCGGGTGGGCATGGATGTCTCTTCTGAAGGCGATCATCTCCGGGGTCAGACCGTCGAGAGCCCGGTCGATCAGTTGGGGCGCAGCGGCCGGAGGGGGCATCGGGTCAGACTACCGTCGGGCCTGCGAGCGGCCCGCGCCGGCAAACCGGCCCGGCCGCTATCGTCCGGCTGATGGTGTCCACGGCCGCACCGCCCTCGCCGGCGATTGATCCGGCCGGGGTGACGTTTGTGCTGGCCGACCCCCGCCCCGGGCTCAGGACTGTCCGTCTCGTGCAGGAGATCGGACTGCCGGGTCCGCTCCCCCTGGCCTCCGCTCATGGGCAGTGGCGGCTGCGACTCCGCCTCCCGGAGGTGGACCGCATGGAGTATCTCTACGAGGTCGAGGACGGCGACGGCAGGCGCTCGAGCATCACCGACCCCGGGAATCCGCGGCGGGCAGGAGGGGTCTTTGGCGACAAGTCCGAGGTCCGCTTTCCCCGCTACCGCGAGCCCCCGTGGCTCGCCGGGACGGAGGTCGATCACGGCGAGATCTCGCTGGAGGGTATGGACCGCTCCTCAGCCGGCGACCTGGCCGGGACGCTGTGGTATCCCCGGACCCTGCCCGCCGGCCAGCCCGCCCCGCTGGTGGTCGTGCACGATGGGCCCGAGTACGCCGCCCGTGGCATGTTCACCCGATATCTGGGGGTGGAGGTGGCGGCCGGCAGGCTGCCCCCGCTGCGGGCGGCTCTCCTCGAACCCGGCGACCGGAACCGGCGCTACGCTGCCAATCGCTCGTACGCCCTCGCCCTGCGGGGCACTCTGCTGGGAACGGTGGCGTCGGTGGCTCCGGCCACGGTCCGCATCGGAGTGGGAGTCAGCCTGGGCGGCCTGGCCATGCTGCACGCCCACCGGTGCTGTCCCGGCTTGTTCGACGGATTGCTGCTGCAGTCGAGCAGCTTTTTCACCCCGCAGCTGGATCCGCAGGAACGCCATTTCTCCGGGTTTGCCCCGGTAACGTCCTTTGTCGTCGACCTGCACGCTGCGGCAGCTGACGATCGTCCGGTGCCCACCGTATTGACCTGCGGAATCGCGGAGGAGAACCTGGCCAACAATCAGCGCATGGCCGCCAGCCTGGTGCGGCTGGGCTATCCGGCCCGGATGGTCGAGGTCCGCGACGCGCATAACTACACGGCCTGGCGGGACGCCTTGCATCCGCATTTCACCAGCCTGGTGACCGAGGTGGTGGCGAACCATGCCGGGTAACCCCAACGAGCTGGGCCCAGCTCGATTCCGCTGAGAGGTCCCCAATGACCGACGCCACCCACCTGATCGGATTGCTGCTCGGTACCGAAGAGGACTGGCCGGCCGCCTTCGAGGCCATCGTGCGGCAGCTCGGACCGGTCGCTCGACGCCACCGGCAGCGAGCACCGCTACGACGTCGAGCGGATGACGATCGAGCCGTTCGACCTGCGCGCCAGGCCCCGCCAGGACCTGGTCATCGACCGGCTCGCCTACTGGTACTACCACCCGCGGGAGTGGCTCAAGAAGGCGGCGCTGACGCGACGACGTGTACCTGCTGAACAGCCCCTTCACGTTCCAGAGCATGGAGAAGCACGCGGCCTACTGCGCCATGATGCGCCTCGGCCTGCACGTTCCCGATACCGTGCTGGTGCCATTCAAGAACCCGCCGGATCACGCCAAGTACGCCTACACCGCAGTCGAGCTACAACCGGCCGTTCGACCTCGACGCGATCGCCGAGCCGGCTCGGCTACCCGCTCTATCATGAAGCCCTACGACGGTGGCGCCTGGGTCGGGGTCAGCCGGATCCGCAACGCCAGCGAGCTGCATCGGGCCTATGACGAGTCAGGACAGCGGCTGATGCATCTGCAGAAGGCCGTGACGGGCTACGACGTGTTCGCCCGGAGCCTGTCGATCGGCGCCGAGACGATGGTGATGCGCTTCGACCCCGACCAGCCGATGCACGGCCGCTACTCCGTCGACCATGCCTTCCTGGACGCCGGCCGCCGGCGCACGAAACCGTGACGATCGGCCGGCTGGTCAACGCCTTCTTCCGCTGGGAGTTCAACTCGTGCGAGACGCTGATCAAAGACGGGGTCGTCTACCCCATCGACTACGCCAACGCCTGCCCCGACGTGTCGCTCACCAGCCTGCACTACTACTTCCCGTGGGCGATCAAGGCGCTGGTCAGCTGGTCGGTGTTCTGCACCGCGACCGGGCGCCGGCCCCGCTACGACCTCGACACCCGCCGCTACTTCGACGTCGCGGACCGCACCGACCTGGACTACGGCGAGAAGCTGGCCCGCTACCGGGCCCTGGCCGACGACTACTTCGACGTCGAGCGCTACGCCGACTTCTGCGCCAGCCGCCTGGCCCACCTCGACGAGGTGGTCGCTCGACTGGGTGGAAGGGCGCGGACTTTGACCGGCTGCTCGTCGAGACCGTGCGCGCCACGTTCCCACCGCATGAGCACGACCAGTTCGTCGACCACTATCGGGGCCTGCTGGCGCCTGGGCCCGCGATCAGCGGGCCAGCCCAGCCGGGCGCTGAGTTGACGGCCGGGCGATCGTCACCCGTCAGGCCGCGGGCCAGGTGTGGACCGGCTCGTTGCTGTGCATGTGCTCGACGTAGCGGCGCAGCATCTCGCCGCAGGGAGTCCCGGCGATCCAGCGGCTGCGTGTCGTCGTCGATGCGGTGGAAGGTCCGGGCCTGCCATTCGGCACCGTTCTGATGGGTCGTGCAGCGGCGCTCGATGATGCCCAAGCAGCCGGTCGCTGACCGCGCTGTCCACCCCCCAGGCGGCCAGGCCCTGATGGGCCAGCGGGAGCAGATGGCGCAGCACCAGCTCCGTCGCCGGCACCTCGCCGACGCCCGGCCAGTACAGCGTGGCGTCGATGCCGATCCGGGCGCCGGCGTTGAAGTTGTCCTCGGCGGCGGCGAACGACATCTGCGACCAGACCGGCCGTTCCTGCTCGGCCAGCACGCCGCACCAGGCCGTAGTAGAAGGCTCCGTTGGCCAGGATGTCGACGACGGTCGGGCCGGCGGGCAGGACCCGGTTCTCGACCCGGAGGTGCGGCTTCCCCCGGAACACGTCGTAGACCGGCCGGTTCCACCGGTAGATGGTGCCGTTGTGCATGCGCAGCTCCGCCGAGCGCGGCGTGTCGCCGCGCTCGAGCACCGCGACGGGATCCTCGTCGTCGCACATGGGCAGGAGGGCCGGGAAGTAGCGAGACGTTCTCCTCGAACTGGTCGAAGATCGAGGTGATCCAGCGCTCGCCGAACCACACCCGGGGCCGCACCCCCTGCGCCTTCAACTCCGGCGGCCGGGTGTCGGTCGCCTGCTCGAACAGGGCGACCCGCGTCTCGCGCCATAGCTCCTTGCCGAACAGGAACGGCGAGTTGGCGCCCAGCGCGAGCTGGACGCCGGCCAGGCACTGGGCCGCGTTCCAGTAGCTGGCGTAGTCCTGCGGGCTGACCTGAAGATGGAACTGGACGCTGGTGCAGGCCGACTCGGGAGCGATGGTGTCGGCGTACATCGCCAGCCGCTCGGGACCGTCGATGACGATGTGCATGTCCTCGCCGCGAGCCGCGAAGATCTGCTCGTTGATGAGGGCGTAGCGGGGGTTGGCGCTGATCGACTCGGCGGTGAGGTGATCCGGGGTCAGGGTGGGCAGGATCCCGATCATGACGATGTGGGCGCCGATCGCATCGCGACCGCGCCTCGGCGTCGTTGAGGCTGGCCCGCAGCTCCGCCTCGAGGTCCTCGGCGGCCCGGCCCGTGGAGGCTGCGGGGCTGCACGTTGATCTCGATGTTGAACTGGCCGAGCTCGGTCTGGAAGTCGTCGTTGGCGATGGCGTTGAGTACCTCGGCGTTGCGCATGGCCGGATCCTGGTTGGCGTCGACCAGATTGAACTCGATCTCCATGCCGGTCAGCGGACGCTCGAAGTCGAACTTCGATTCCGCCAGCATCCGGGCGAACACGTCCAGGCCCCGGCGCAGCTTCTCGCGATACCGCTGCCGGTCCTCACGGGTGAACGTCAGCCTGGCTACGTCCTCGCCCATATCCGGGCGAGGTTACCGCTGGTCCGGCCCGGGCGCGCCTGGCTCCGGGTACCATAGGGACTCCCATGTCACCTGGCGACCAGGCCACCCCAGAGGACGCCACCTACGTCCGCGGCGTCGCGGTCGGCTCGGTCGGCTCGAGGGATGCCGGCCCCGCCATTCGGGTGATCGCGGCCGGCGTGCTGCTCGCCTTGATCGCGCTGACGATCGCTCTCACCGTCTCGGCGGCCAACGACAACTCCCACCGGAACGCGCTGCGCCATAAGGGCGTCCCCGTGCCGGCCACGGTTACGGGGTGCCAGGGCATCAGCTCCGGCGTCGGGATGGGCATCGAATATTGGGTCTGCCGGGCCACTTACACCCTCGACGGTCACACCTCCAACGAGGTGATCAAGGGAAGCCGGGATCTGCTGCAACCAGGCCAGACGGTGGTGGCGATCGCCATCCCGGGCCAACCCGGGCTGTCCGCCCCAGCCACGGCGGGCGCCAAATACTCGACCTGGACCCCCTACATCACGCCCATCATCCTGGCCGGGTTGATCCTCGCCATGGTGGTCGGAGGGTGGTGGTGGTCGAGGCGGCGTCGGGGCCGGAACCCGGCCCCGGACAGCGTTCCTCGTTCCGTCTCGGTGTAGTGCAGCCCATGACGATATACCTGTTGCAGAACGGACCCCGCTTCCTTTCCTCTGGCAAAATGTGCCCTAACCGGGTCCCAAATACCTTTCCTGCTGCAAAAACTGCCCGGTTAGAGGGGGCGGTGCAACAGGGAAGGATCTTCCCCCCTGTCCCCCATCCGGGTCCATAATCAGAACCAGTGGTGCAGCCCTGGTCCGACCCCTGGCGCTTCGAGGACCTCCCGTCCTATCTGGTCGATCCGGCCGGTCCCAGAGAACCCAGGAGAGTCAGACAACCCGGAGCGGCCGGAGAGCCCGGGGATACCGGCCATCCGGGAGGCGGCGGACTCCAGCGTCTCGCCCGCAGCCTGGCGTATCTGTCCGGCCCGACCCCGCTCGCGGGCCGGCCGTCGCCCGGTGGGGGCGGGTCGGCCGGACCGGCCGTGCCCTTCGGGGGCCAGTCGCCGCGCCTCTCCCCCGTGTTCGAACGCGTCGTCGACCTCCACCGGGGCAGCCTGCCCGCCACCCTCGAGGCCTGGTGGTCCGCCCGGGCCCGGGCCGGGGCGGTCACGGTGCAGCACCGGTTGCAACTGCGGCGCCCCGAGCGTCAGGGTACGGGCGGGTGGAAGATCCAAGGCCGGGTCCGGCGTTTGACCACCCTGCACTGGGTCCCGGTCCAGATCGACCTGTGGCCGGTGCACGAGGACCTGACCAGGTTGACCATGTCGCCAGAAGGGCATGTGCTGGCCTCGTCCCGCTACTTCCGGCTCGGTCATTACGTGCTTGATCGCCTCTCGGAGGAGCTGGCCGGGATCTCCCTGGCGACCGAGCTCACCACCCTCTAGGACCCGGGACGCTCCGGGTGCGGGGCCGGCCGGGTCGCTACTATGGCGACCATGCTTGCGACCGGCACGAAGGCCCCGGCCTTCACCCTGCCTGATCAAGACGGGGACCCGGTGTCCCTGGCCGATCAGAAGGGCCACTGGGTCATCATGTGGTGGTATCCGAAAGCCTCCACCCGCGGCTGAACGCGGCAAGGCCAGGGCCTGCGTGACAGGTCCACCGAGCTGGCATCGGCCAACTGCGTCGTCCTGGGCGCCTCGTTTGATACGCCTGAGGAGAACAAGACCTTCGCTGAAGCCGAGCGCTTCGGCTTCCGGCTGCTCTCGGATGTGGATCGGAAGGTGGGGACCCTGTATCAGGTGACCCGACCCCCGGACGACGAGCGAGCCACCTTCGCGCTGCGGATCGCCTACCTCATCGACCCGGACGGCACCATCCGGAAGGCTTACGAGGTCACTGACGTGGACGGCTTTGCCGCCGAGGTGGTCGCAGACCTGGAGGCGCTCGGGACCTGACGGGCGGCCAGGAGCCTAGAGTGCCGCCGGTGCATGATGATTGGAGCGTCGACGAGACCCGCCGGGCCGTGGGTCAGTGGCTGGATCAGGCGTGGGACCCGGAGCTCACTGTCCGCCAGTGGTGGGCCCGTCTGGCGGATAGCGGTTGGGGGTTCCCCACCTGGCCGGTCGACTGGTTCGGACGGGGCCTGTCGGATGTGCAGGCCAACGCGGTAGCGCTGGAGATGGCGGCCCGAGGCGTCCTCGGTCCCCCGGTGGGCGTGGGCCCCGCCATGGGGGTGAGAGTGATCCTGGCCCACGGGACCGACGACCAGCGACAACGGTACGTGCCGCCCCTGGCGGGCGGGGTCGAGAACTGGTGCCAGTTTTTCAGCGAGCCAGGAGCGGGCTCTGACCTGGCCAGCGTGCAGACCCGGGCGGTTCGAGACGGCCAGGAGTGGGTCGTGACCGGGCAGAAGGTCTGGAACTCGGGGACGGCGGTGGCGGACCGAGGGCTGCTGGTGGCGAGGACCGATGTCGACGTCCCGAAGCACCGGGGCATGTCCTATTTCATCATCGACGTCGACCAGCCAGGCATCGAGGTCCGCCCCATCCGTCAGATGAACGGTCGGTCGGAGTTCAACGAAACGTTCTTCACGGAGGCCCGGGTTGCCGATGCGGCCCGGGTCGGGGAGGTCGGCGACGGCTTCCAGGTGGCGATGACGACCCTGAGCAGCGAGCGGTCGGCGTTCGCCGGCGGCGGCGAGCACGTTCTGCTCAGCTGCGCCGCCGGCGAGAAGGGCGGCAACCTGGACCGGCCCGTTTCGGAGGTGCTCGCCGAGGCCCGGGCGGCCGTGGCCCTCGGCGAGGATGTCACCGGAGCGAACACGCCGCCGATCCACACACCGGAACAGCTGATTTCTCTGGCCCGACGGCACGGCCGCGACCGCGACCCGGTGATTCGACAGAAGATTGCTCGCGTCTACGGCTTTTCGGAAGCCCTGCGTTTCACGGGGCTGCGAGCCCAGGCGGCGGCCCAGATCGGCAAGCCCGCCGGCGTGGAGAGCTCGATCAGCTATCTCGGCGGTGTCCGCGTGCTCCGCCTGTGCCGTGATCTGGTGGGGGAAATTGCCGGCCCGGCGGCCACCCTCACGGCCGCCTCGGGGCCGGCCGAACCCGTGTCCACCACCATCCTGACCGTGCCGTGCCACGGCATTCAGGGGGGCAGTGAGCAGATCCAGATGAACATCATCGGCGAGCGAATCCTCGGTTTACCGAAGGAACCGCAGGTCGACCGGGGCGTCGCCTTCCGCGACCTCAAAATCGGGACCCAGCGGGGCTAAAGGCGCTTTCGCCCCGCTTCAGCTCAGGCGGCCGGCCAGGAGGTGCTGCACGACCTGGGGGTTGGCTTTGCCCCCCGACGACCGGACGACCTGGCCGACGAAATATCCCAGCAGGCCGGTCTTGCCAGCCCGGTATTGCTGGACCTTGTCCGGATTGGCGGCGAGGACCTCATCCACCATGGCCGCGATCACCTCCTCGTCGCTGACCTGACTCAGGTCCTCCTCGGCAATGATCTGGGCCGGATTGCCGCCCCGCTCCACCATCTGGGCGAAGACGTCCTTGGCGGCGGTTCCGGTGATGTGGCCTGATTCCACGGTTGCGATCAGGACAGCCAACCCCTCCCCCGTGAGCGGGCTCTCGCCCAGGGGACGCTCGCCCAGCTCGCGGGGCAGCTCGTTGATCAGCCATCGGGCCACGATCTCGGGCGGGGCACCGCGGCCGACCGCGGCTTCAAAGAGGTCACCCGTCGGCCGGTCTCCGGTCAGCAGATCCACGTCGCTCCCGGTCAAGCCATATCGGGCGGGCCAGGCCGCGAACCGTTCGGCGAGCAGCGGGTCCCGGACCCGGCCTTCGGCCCGATACTCGATGCGAGTCTTCTTCGGCGGACGGGTGCCGGGCCTGGCGGGCTTCGGCGCCCGGGCCGCTTCGGGCTGCTGGGCTCGCCCCGGCCACGAATCACGGAGGGTGACAATGCGGTTCAAGACCGGCGCCCCCGGCCTGGACTCCACAGCATCGAACCCGAAATAGCCCACCCGCTCGAGCTGCCAGCGGCTGCCTGCTTCGGCACCGGCCAGGCTGGGCTCGAGCCGGGCGCCGCGGACGACCTCCAGAGAATCGGGATTGAGCTCGTCGCCAGACGCTTCTTCCGGTCGCGCCTCCTGAAACAGCCGATCGTAGAGGCGGACCTCGGCCGGCACCGAATCGCCGGCGGGTACCCAGTGGATGACACCGGAGATCTTGACGTCCGGCGGGTTCTTTCCGACCGAATCGGGGATGTGATGGCAGCGGATCTCGACGATCTGGCCGTCGGCGCGGATGACCTCATCGCAGGTAATGCACGGTCCGTAACGCAGACGGACCGTCCGGCCCGGGGCCAAACGCAGATAGCCGGCTGGAGGATCCTCCCTGAAGTCGTCTCGCTCGATCAGGATGTGCCGCTCGAACGGAATGGCTCGTTCGCCGGGCTTGTCGACGTCGGGAGGAAAATACGCTCCTGTCATGACATCGACCCGGTCGTCGGGCCACGAGGTAATGGTGACCTGGAGCGGCCGAAGGACGCCGAGGACCCGGGGCGCGGTCCAGTTGAGGTCATCGCGCACACAGAACTCGAGCTTGGCGAGGTCGACCGTGGAGTTGACCTTGGCGACGCCAACCAGATCCGCGAAGGCGCGAATCGATTCCGGGCTGATGCCCCGCCGCCGCATGCCGGCGATGGTCGGCATGCGCGGATCATCCCAGCCCCTGACGTACCCCTCATCGACGAGGGCCAGGAGCTTTCGTTTGCTCATCACCGTGTAGTCAAGATTGAGACGGGCAAACTCGTACTGGTGGGGGGGGCTGAACCCGTGCCGGGCCGCCACCCGGGTGTGTTCGATGACCCAGTCGTACAGCTCCCGGTTGTTTTCAAACTCCAGGGTGCACAGAGAATGAGTGACGCCCTCGATGCCGTCCGAGATGGGATGGGCCCAGTCGTACAGGGGGTAGATCGGCCATTTGTCGCCGGTGCGGTGATGGGGGGCATGACGGATCCGGTACAGAAGGGGGTCGCGCATCTTCATGTTGGCGGCGCTGACATCGATCTTGGCCCTGAGCACGCAGCTGCCGTCCGGGAGATCGCCGGCTCGCATCTGGCGAAACAGGGCCAGGTTCTCGTCCGCCGATCTCGTCCGGTACGGGGACGGCCGTCCGGGCTCCCCCAGGGAGCCGCGATACTCGCGGATCTCCTCGTCGCCCAGTTCGTCGACGTAGGCGTCTCCCGCCGAGATGAGCGCCTCGGCCAGCTCGTACATCTCGTCGAAATAGTCGGACGCGAATCGAGCCTCGTCAAACGAGAAGCCGAGCCACCTGACGTCCGCCATGATGGAGTCGACGTACTCGACCCCTTCGGTCAGCGGGTTGGTATCGTCGAAGCGCAGGTTGCAGTGGCCCCCGTACTGCTCGGCCACGCCGAAGTTAAGGCAGATGGCCTTGGCGTGACCGATGTGCAGATAACCGTTGGGCTCGGGCGGGAAGCGAGTGACGACGCGACCGTGATGCCGGCCCGTACGGAGGTCATCCTCGATGATCTCCCGGATGAAATCAGAGCGGCCGAGCCCGCTTCGGTCGTCAGCGATCACGACCTGCCAGTGTACCGGCCAAACTCGGCCGGCCGGCCCCGCCCCGGGGTCCGGCTAGGCGGCGTCGAGCTGGTAGAGCCGGATGGCGTTGTCGCCAAAGATCAGGCGACGCTGCTCATCGTTGAGCGTCTCGGTGGCCTCTTCCAGCTCATGAACGATGCCAGGGATTTTTGCATCCGGGTGCGGGTAGTCCGACGCCCACACGATCCGGTCCGCGCCGACGTACTTGCTGTTGGCCGTGTAGGCAAGAGCCTCTTCGTCGGGATCGAAGCTGATGTAGCACTGGCGCTGGAAGACTTCCGACGGCGGCGCCTTTTGATAACGACTCCCGAACACCTCGACGTGATGATCAAAGCGCTCCAGCATCGGCGCGCACCAACCCCCCGAGCCCTCGAGGAACGCCACGGTGAGCTTCGGAAACCGCTCGCAGATCCCTCCGGCCACGAACCAGCCCATCGCCACCATGACGTCGAGGGCATTGCCAAGCCCCTGGCGCAACGCCAGGCCCTTTTCCGGATTGCCGAACGCGTCATCCTGCAGGCCAAGCCTGCTCACCACGTTCCACGGCATGTCGTGGAACGAGTACGGGTGCACCCCGATCGGGCAGCCGAGCTCGGCGGCCGCGTCCCAGAAGGGGTCGTAGACCGGGTCGTTGAGCTTCTTGTTCCCGATATAGGGCGCGGGCCGGATCATGACGGCCTTGAAGGCGAGATCCTGCACGCAGCGTTCCATCTCCTTCACCGCCAGACCGACGTCCTGCAGGGGAACCAGGCCGACGCCATACAGGCGGCTGGGGTCGCCCGAACAGTAGGCGTGAAGCCAGCGGTTGTACTCCTGCGCCATGGTGTGGAACCGGTCCGGCTCGGGCAGCCACATCAGTCCCTGCAGCGTCGGGTACAGCACGGCCGCGTCGATGCCGTCGGCGTCCATGTCCTCGAGGCGGGGGCCAGGCTCGGTGGCCCCCGGGCGGTACATCACTTCTGCGTGCGAGGCCTCCGTCGGCGCCGGGTCGTCGCCCGTTGGAGGCACCTCGCCGATGATCCTGGCCATGAACTCGTCCATGATCTCTTGAGGCAGCTGCAGTTGCTCGAGCACGTGTCCGTCCGCGTCGATCATTCGCATGCCGTCGCTGCTGCTCATCGCTTCCCCCTTTTACGTCGTCTCGACCGGCCACCGAGTATAGAACGTCCCGGCCCGGCTCCGATCCCGCCCGGGGTAGGCGGGCCTGGTCAGGCGACGGCCCGCGGCGCGAGACTGGGCCCATGACGAGCCTTGCCGAGGACCGTGACGCCATCCGCGACCTGTTTGCCCGCTACTGCCTGTACGTCGACAGCGGTGCGGCCCAGGAGTGGGCCGCCACCTTCACTGAGGATGGTGTGTTCGTGGTCGGTGGCGATCCGATGGTTGGACGGGAAGCCCTGACCGCGTTCGCGGCTTCCCTCCCCGCCGGAGCCCTGCACCACATGGTGATCAATGAAGCCATCGACGTCGACGGCGACACGGCCGTCTCCCGGTCGTCGGTCTTCGTGACGTCCAAAGGAGCGGTGGTGACGACAGGCCGCTCGGAGGACGAGTTGCGGCGGATCGACGGCACGTGGCGAATCGCCCACCGGACGTACGTCGCCGATCCCCAGTAGTCCGGTACCGGACGCAAGGATCAGAGGTTTTCGACTTCGCACCGGCGTGACCTGATCCGCCACCGCCCCTCCCGGTCGCGGACGAGCTCGTCGACGTACCGGCCCGAGGCCACCACGACCGCGGCTCCGCTGGTGGCTGCCGCGTCGACGCGGAGAAAGTAGCTGGTGGCCGAGGCGGTGTCCCCGTGGCACGTCACCGTCGGGTTGACGGTCACGTGCTTGTGGTAGGCGTCCGGAGCATGGGTGTGACCGTCGAAATAGCCTTCGAGCTCTGCGTGGCCGTGATAGCTGAAGCTCTGCTCCGGATTGATCCGCATCTCGACTGCGTAGTCGGCGTCCGGAGTGAAGCAGCCGAGAAACAGGCTGCGATCGCCGTAGTCCAGAGCTGTCCCATACCCATAGAGGGTGGCCACGATGGCCCGCTCATCCTCCAGCCGGGCGAGCCGGTCAACCCGCTCCATGCCAGACGACCCAGTGACAGACGGCTCAACCATGGGACCTCCCGACGTCGATGGTGGCGTGCCTCCCGTGGCGCGCCGCGCTTGCCGCCGGTTACCGTACCTGGTCGCGCCAACCCGGGCCCGGCGACTCGTTGGTCCCGGAGACACGGAGGTTGACATGACTCTGCGGGTCGGAATCATCAGCGCGGCGTGGGGTGCTCAGGCCCATCTGCCCGCCTGGCGGGCCGTTCCCGGCGTCGAGGTGGTCGGGATCTGTACCGCTCACCGCGAGACTGCCGAGGCGGCGGCCGCCGAGCACTCCGTTGCGCTGCCGTTCTGGGACGCCCGGGAGATGGCCCGGCATTCCGATATCGACATCGTGGACGCCGGCACCCGCCCCAGCTTCCGGCGGGACATGTGCCTCGCCGCCCTGGCAGCCGGAAAACATGTGTACAACGGCATACCGTTCGCCGCTGATCTCGAGGCGGCCCAGGCCTTGCGCCGGGCAGCCGCGTCGTCCGGCTTGATTGCCGTCGTCGACGCCTACTCGGAGCACTCAGGTCCGTTCCGGCTGGCGGCGGAGGTGCTGGCGGAGGGAACGCTCGGCACCGTGCAGTCGGTCACCGGACGGCTGGACCTTTCCCTGTTTGCTCAGCCGACCTCGAGCTTCCCGTACAACTGGTTCCACGACGCCTCGTTCGGGGCCAGCGCCCTGCGCAACCTGGGCTCCCATCTTCTGCATCTGATGGTGTACCTGGTGGGTCCGGTAGAGGCCGCGGCGGGGACCCCGGCCCAGTTCCTGCGCCGCTGGGAATTCGTGGACGAGCCCGGCGGACTTGAGGTCGAGGTGGCGGACACCGCGGCCGCGGTCTTGCGCTTCGCTTCCGGGGCAATCGGAGCCCTCACGGCGTCGTGGGCCGGAGCGGTGGCGCCGGGATTCCTTCTCGACATCGCAGGTGAGAAGGGCCGGCTGGTTCTCCAGGCTCCGATGATGCCCTCGGGCGAGTCCACCGTCCTGCTGGGCCGCGCCGGCGGTGCGCTGGAAGAAGTCGCCGTCCCACCCCGTTTGATGACCACTGAGGGCATCGATCTGGCGGACGGCTGGCCCGGCGACCCCCGGCCCGCCATGGCCCGGTCTTTCTGGCTGATGACGAAAGCCATCGCCGGCGAGGGCGAAGCCCGACCCGATTTCGAACGCGCCTACCACGTCCAGGCCGTGATCGAATCCATTTACCGATCCGGCGAAGGAGCGGGCTGGGTCCGCCCGGCCGAGCTCTAGAGCCCTCCCGGGTCAGGACCCGGCCGACGAAAGCCCGTGCTCGGCGGCGATCTCGCCGATCAGGGCACCGAGGGTTTCGATCGAGTTCTTCTCGTCCTTGCCCTTGAAGAAGTCACCGTGCAGCAGCGTGAGGTACTGCAGCTGGATGACAATCTTTTCCAGCCGTTCCACCCGTTCGTCCAAGCTCATGGCACGACGATAGTCACATGGTGGGCCTTCCACCGGGCCCGTGGCACCGCCCCCTCGTGAAAACCCCGCTCTCATTACTAAGGTGGGGACCAGTAGCCGGCACGACCCCTGGTTGCGAGGAGGCAGGGCATGACGATGAAGGACAAGGCGGCCGTCGCCGGAGTGGGGGCGACGCCCTATTACCGTCGGGGGCAGTCCCTGCCGCAGACACCTATGGAGATGGCCTGCAAAGCGATCATCGCCGCCTGCGCAGACGCGGGCCTCCGCGTGGCGGATATCGACGGCTTCGCCCTTTACTCCATGGCGCCCGTGGATCCGGGAACCGTGGCCGGCATTCTGGGGATTCCGGAAATTCGCTTCGCCGCCACCCTGACGTCGGGAGGGGGCGGCGCGGCGGGCAGCGTGGGCCTGGCCGCCGCCGCCATCAGCGCCGGGCTCGCCAATGTGGTTGTCAGCCTGATGACCCTGCAACAGGTTGGCCGGCGTCTGGGAGGAAGCTCCAACGCCCCACCTGCCATGCCAGCTGCCGGAGGGGGCGGCGCCTACGGGGCGGCGGGAGGGGTGCCGCCCGAGGCCGCGTTCAGCTTCCCGGCCGGCATCTCGTCGCCGGGCCACAACTTCTCGCTGGTGACCCGCCGCCACATGCATCAATACGGCACGACGCGGGAGCACCTGGCCGAGATCTGCGTCTCGCAACGGAACAACGCCCTGCGCCGGCCGACCGCGCTGTTCACCACCCCGCTGACCAGGGAGGATTACTTCAACGCCCGGATGATCTCCGACCCGCTGTGCCTGTTCGACTACACGATGGAATCGGACGGCGCGGTGGCCGTGATCACCACCTCCCTCGAACGGGCCCGAGAACTGCGTCACCCGCCGGCGGTCATCAAGGGGTCGGCCATGGGCGGCGAATGGGACGACTACACCTTGCTCGGCTGGTTCCAGCAGCCGGACCACATCTTCGCTTCCTCCGGCCATCGGGCTGCGGCCCGGCAGGTGTACGCCATGGCTGGGGTGGGACCCGACGACATCGACGTGGCCCTGCTCTACGACCACTTCTCCCCGATGGTACTCATGCAGATCGAGGACTACGGCTTTTGCGGGATTGGTGAAGGAGGGCCCTTCGTGGCCGAGGGCAACATCCGCTGGCCGGGAGGCACCATCCCGGTGAACACCCACGGCGGGAACCTGTCGGAGGCGTACATCATCGGCATGACCCACATCAAAGAGGCGGTCGAGCAAATACGCGGCACGGCCATCAATCAGGTGGACGGGTGCGAGCTGGCGCTGGCCACGGGCGGCCCGGCCGTCATCCCGATGAGCGCCACCATCTTCGGAAAGGACCGCTGATCATGACCCGGTTCGTGTACGGTCCACCGCCCCTCCTCGACGACCCGTTCGCCGACGACTACACGGCCCCCTTTTGGGCCGCCACCCGGCGCGAGCAGCTCACCGCGCCCCGCTGCACAACATGCGGCACCTTCCGGATGCCGCCCCACCGTTTCTGCCCCAAATGCCAGCACCAGGAGATCGAGTGGGTGTCCCTCCCCGGCACCGGGCAGGTGTACAGCTTCATCGTGGTTCGCCAGGCCCTGAGGCCGGACATGACCGACTATGTGCCGTATCTCCCGGCTGTGATCGAAGCCGACGGAGCCCCGGGCATGCGCTTCATTTCCAACGTGGTGGACTGCGAACCGGAGTCCGTGTATATCGACATGCCGGTGAAGGTGGTATGGGACCACCTGAGCGAAACCATGGTCTTCCCGAGGTGGGCGCCTGCCTGAGCCCCGAATGTCAGGCCTGGCTGGTTGGCGATTGCTTCCGGAGGGCGGGCATCGGGCCCGGTGGGGCCGCAACGGAGCCTTGAGGGGTCGGAGCCACCGCCCGTCGTAACAGCGCCTTGGCCGTCATCGGATAGACCAGCACGGAAAGCATGCCCGCGCCCACCAGCGCCGCCGCGTTGGCAGCCAGCATCCTGCCTTCCGACACCCCGATCGTGGTAATGACGACAATCAAGGGGAGACCCGTGGCGGAGAACAGGGCCAGGGGAAGCAGCTCGCGCCGGGGGCGATCGCCCCGGTACAGCAACAGGACCGGGGCCCCCCGGACGACGAGAAAGAGGACCGCGAAGAGCGGGACCCGCAGCAGCACGGCCGGGTGGGCGACCAGGGCGTGCAGGTCGAACTGCATGCCGCTGACGATGAAGAAGATCGGGACGAGGAAGCCGAAACCGATGGCTTCGAGCTTCCCCCTGACGATCTGGCCGTCCTGGCCACTGGCGATGAGACGGACGACGATCCCGGCCGCAAAGGCGCCGAGCAGCACGTCGAGCCCGAGATGGAAGGCGAGATATACCAGAGCCAGGATCAACAGCACCGACGCCCGGATCGGCAGCTGAGCACTTGACTGCAGGTGCCGGTGCAACAGGGCGATCACCTTCGGCGGGTGAGAACGGGCGGCGACGACTGCGGCCGCCACCGCAATGGCCACGAAGAGCGACAGCAGCAGAGCAGTTTCCCCCGGGTTGCGCCGGTCGAGGAGCACCGCCACGGCCAGGATCGGGCCGAACTCGCCGACACTGCCAATGGCCATCATGCGACTGCCGAAGGTGCTCTCGAGCAGGCCGGCGTCCCGCAGAATGGGGAGAAGCGTTCCGAGGGCGGTGGTCGTGAGGGCCAGACCGACGACCAGATCGTCGAGCACGGTACCAATCAGCACCAGGGCCAAGGCGGTTACCAGAGCCAGAGCTAAAGAGATCGCCCATCCCATGGACGCCAGCTGTAGTGATCTGCCCCGGATCCGGGCCAGGTCGAGCTCGAGCCCGGCGAGAAACATGAGATAGGACAGGCCCATATAGCTGAGGGCATTCACTACCGAGTCGGGGTGAGCGATGCTGAGGACCGCCGGGCCAATGACGATCCCGAGGCCGATCTGGATGACCACATCGGGAATCGCCAGCCGGCCGCTGAGTTCGGCCAGAATCGGCGAGAGCACCGCGACCAGAGCGATCATCACCAGCGTGGACACGGTAGACGACGTCATCGGCGTAACCTACTGCGCCGCGCATCCGGCGGGCGGGCTGGCCGGGGCCGGAGTGAGACCGAGCCGGCCCGACAGCCACGGCAGGGCAGCCGAAAGCGACTGGCGCCACACCTCCCAGTCGTGTCCGCCCGGTATTCCCATCAGGCAGACCTCTGGCATCCCGGCCTTCCGGGACGCGGCGGCCAAACTCTGGGCGTCAGTCCAGGGCTGATGATCGTCGGTTCCCGCCTCGAACCAGGCTGCGGTCGTCGGATACCTGTGGTGGGCCAGCAGGGTCATGGGGTCGTGGGAGAGGTAGCCCGCTTCGGATCCCTCGTAGAGAACGGGAATGGATTCCGCGATTGTGTCGTCGAGGTAGGTGGGGGTGGAGAAACCGGAAAACGACGCGAACGTCGGGAAGAGGCCCGGATTCCTCAGGGCCAGAACCGTGGAGCACGTTCCACCGGCCGACAGCCCGGCCACCGCCAATGATCCCGGTCCCGATGCAGCCCGGAATGCTGATCGCACATACGCCGGCACGTCAACCGTCAGATAGGTTTCCACCTGGCCGAACCTGGAGCTGTTTACGCACTCGCTGTCCGCATCGTCTGAACCGGTGGCATCCGGCATGACGATGATAGGAGCCGCACCTCCGTGCTGGCTGGCAAACCGGTTGGCGATGAGGTCAGCGTCGCCGTCCTCAGTCCACACCGTCGGGCCGCCAGGCACTCCGGGCAGAAGTATCAGCGTGGGCAGCGGCGATCCACCGATCCGGAACCAGTCCGGTGGAAGGTAGACCCGCGCCTCCCGGGCGTCGAAGCCGGACCGGGTAGCGGGTATATCCACGGTCACGGTCGTCCCCGCCGCCAACCTCTCGCCGGCGCGAGCCGCGCTGGCTTCGACGCCGGCGAGCTGGCTCAGGTCGATAAACCGGGGAGGTCGGTAGACGCGGGCCGGCGGCACTGTCTCTGCCGCCAGAGGAGGTTTCGGACTCGACGAGCAGGCCCCGGTCAGGATCGTCAGCATGGCCGCGATGGCTGGTGGGATCACGGCTTTCCCTCGCCACCTGTGCTTCACCGGGGCCCCCATTCGCGGTTGCCACCGCGCATCTGGCGTCCTTTATCCGGGTGGGCTAGCCTGCGCCGGCGCGCCCCTAGCTCAACGGTAGAGCAACGGACTCTTAATCTGGAGGTTGGGCGGTTCGACTCCCCCGGGGCGCACTGGATCTCAAGCGTCATGGGTCTCACCTTTCCAGAGATGGTTGCCGGGGGGCTTCGACCGGGACGAGCTCGGACCCATCCTCAACGGCCAGGTTCGGATCAACCCTGGTATCGACCCGGAGCGAAGGCCCCCGGTGCAACAGGAAAGGGGTCCCGACGATGAGGATCATTCCTAAGACCATCACCGCGACATAGGCCACGGTGCCCCCGACCGACAAATGGGTGGCCGGAATGAATCCGAGGACGAAGGCGAATACTGCTCCCACGATGCCGGCGCCCACCACGAAAGCGAGTCCGAGCTTCCCTCCCGGGATCTTGAAGGGACGAGGAGCATCGGGCTGGGTGAGACGCAACCGCACCACCGCCACATACATCAGCAGGTACATGATGAGGAAGGTCTGGGCGACCAGGGCCGTCAGCATCCAGTAGTAGGTGTTGATGTTGTTGACGAAGATCAGCGTCAGGGCCAGCACCGAGCCGAGCGTCGCCTGCAGGAGGAGTACCGATGTGGGCGCGCCGCGGCGATTCGTGCGACCCCACCAGGGCCGGAGGTGCCCGTCCGCGGCAACGCGCCGCATCCCTTCGGCCGGTCCCATGCTCCACGATGCCAGGCCACACAGCACGCCGATGATTACCAGCACCCCGAAGGGCTTCATCAGGGACTGGATGCCGAGCTGGGTGAAGAAGATCTGCACCGCCTGCATGATTCCGCCGGCCAGCTCGATCTTGCCGTGGGGAACCACCATGGCAATCGCCACACTGCCCAGGATCGAGAGCGCCGCCACGGTCACCGCGGCGATGAGAACCGCGCCAGGATAGGTGCGCTTCACGTTCCTGGTCACGTGGGAGTAAAAGCCTCCGATTTCCATTCCGGCGAAAGCGACCACGATGCCTGCCGCGTACACCAGGCTGGACAGGCCGTGCCAGGCCGGCATCACCGCGCTGGCGTGGAACGGGATTTGCGACCTGTGGCCGCTTCCCACCCACCACAATCCGAGCCCGATGATCGCCAGGGTCGGGACGGCGGTGCCAATCACGACGCCGATGCCGGTCCAGCGGGCCGACTTCAAGGCGCCGAACAGGGATGACAGCGTCACCGCCCAGAAGATCACCAGCATGACTGGAACGAGGAAGGCCTTGTTTTGTGACAGGTTCGGGTTGATGACGTAGGCAAGCGTGGTGGCCAAGAAAACCAGCACGGTGGGAAACCAGACGATGTTCTCGGACCAGTCGCACCACACGGCCAGGAAGCCCCACCGTGAGCCGAACGCTTCTCGCACCCAACGGTAGATGCCGCCGCCAACCGACGTGGCGAGCTCCGCGGAGCACAGGGCCACCGGGACCAGATAGGTGATCACCGCCAGGCCGTAGAAGAAGATGGCCGACCATCCAAACGTGGCGGTGGTGGGCAGGTTGCGGATGCTATCCATGGCGGAAATGAGAACCAGCGCCAGCCCGATCACGCCCAGGCGCCGGGCTCTCAGACCGCCAGTGGACCCGGCGGCAGGATGGGCGGTGGCGGCCGGGGCCGACGCGGCGGTGTCGATGGTGGTGGTCATGGCACGAGCTCCACAGACTTGGTGTCCGCCGGGGTCCTGGGCTTCATGAGTTTGCCCACCAGCGGAAGTTCTGACACGGATTCGGCCCTGGCGATGGCCAGGCCGGCCCGGGCGAAATGAGCCCGGTCATCTGCGACGGCATACCGGGCTCGCCACTCCGGGTCGTACTTCTTGTTGAAGTTCCACAGTGACTCGATCTGCATGCTGTCGCTGAAATGGTGCAGCAAGGACTTCTCCACCGAGCGCCAGGTCCCGGCCGGATTGTCATCGGCCACAACAGCTCGCATGGTGGCGAAGTTGAGGCCGAGGCCGACGAGTCCCTGCTCCGCCATCCAGTTGATCGTCTCGATGATGACGAAATCGGTCAAACCGTTCGGGGCGTCCGGATCGCTGGTGCGCCGCATCACGTCCAGGGAGTAGCCGGTGACGTGACTGGCCGGAACGTACTGATTGAACGCAACCGGCTTACCCTCGGGGTCGAGGCAGACTGCAAGCAGCAGGCCTGGATCGCGTTCATCGAACATCCGGCTCAAGGTCATGGAAAAACCCCGCTCCGCATCGCCCTGACGGGTCTCGGTCGCCAGCGCATCGAGTTGGCTCCGAAGCTCCTCGGCCGCCTCCAGCGCCGGCATGACGGTGACGCGGTACCCGGACTTCGAAACCCGGTTGTACGCCCCTCGCAGTGACTTCATCGACTTACCCTTAAGCGAGAACGCCTGGCAGTCGACGATCGCCTCGTCGCCCATATAGACATCGGTCAGGCCGGCGGCCCGGTAGATGGGCAGCCAGGATCGGGAAGCCCCCAGCACAGTGATGTACCAGCCGTTGGCGTCGGCCAGCTCCATGGCATCGGACCAGGCGTCCAGCCGCTCGTTGATCGGTCCGATCGGATCGGGCGACACCAGCATGATCCGGTTGATGACCGAGTAGGCGACGAGCGTGTTCCCCGTGAACAGCCACGATTTGTCGTCCCGCAGGGCGAAATAGTCGAGGGTGTCGCCGCCGTAGCGCTCGAAGATTTCCCGGGCTCGGACAAAGGCCCGAGCCCGCTCGTCGCCGGTCCGACGGTGCTCGCGACCGGGCAGGGCGGTGACGAGGACAAGGAAGGCGGTACCCGGATGGCCAGCGACGACGACGTCTCTCGGTCTCCCTGCTGCCGCCCTGAAAGATGGCATCCAGCCCGGCGGCCATCGCAGCCCCGACCAGTCCCGCCATGATCGCCCAGCCGAGCAGCCGGCGGGGACCGGTCGGGCTGACCCGGAAGTGGCGGTGTTCGAGCAACAGCCACAGGCCCAACAAGCAGGCGAGGGCCGAGCCTTCCAGCCCGACGTCATGCATCAGCCGGTTGACGGTGCTGACCAGCAGGATGAGCAGGGCCGCAATCCAGGCTCGCCGGTAGCCGTAGCGCACGCCCCGGGCGACTCCAGCCAGGGCCAGCCCGCCGATCACCGCGGTGACCCCCCCGACCGGATGGATTCCGAATGGCAGCCAGTGGTCGACCGGGCGAGTCCAGCGGATCGGCCAGAGCACGGCGAAGACGACATTGAGCAGTCCCGCAGCCGAGCAGGGTGAAGGCAGCCACCCGACGGACCCGGCGGCGCCGCACCCAGGGGAGCAGAGAGCGCTCGTTGATGGGCCAGGTGGCCCCGTCGGGCAGGCGGCCGACCACCTCCAGGCTCTCCGGGGCGGGCTCGCTCCGGAGCCAGGACCAGTCGCTCCAGCGGAGCGGCCTGACCGATGGGCCGCTCCTCCAGCGACAGCGAGACCGCCAGCACGGGCCCGGCCTTGAGCTCGACCAGCGACAGCCGCCGCACGGCCAGGAAGGGCCGGGGCAGTCCGAAGCGAGCCTTGCGGCTGCGCACCACCTCGGTTCCGCATCCGGTATTGGCATAGAAACCGGTGCCGACCTGGGAGAGCTCGGGCTCGTGGGTGTGACCCGTGATCAGGCCGGCATACCCTTCGGCGACCAGACGGGCCGCCTCGGTCCGCCCGGCGACATTGGCGGAGGCCGCGTCACCGCGTTCGCTGATGGAGGCATCGGCCAGAGCCCGGTTCACCCGGAGCATGGTTGCGATACCGACCACGGCTGCGATCACGGCGATGGCGACCATGAGGATGCCGAACGAGACCAGCCAGTGCTCGGTGTGATGGTGCAGAAGAGCGGCTTGACGCCGGGCGCGAAGGAAAGGAACCGCAGGATCACCGCGGCGGCAAACGGCACGGCCAACCACCACAGCCGCCCGACCACCTTGCGATACAGGAGGCGGGAGCCCAGCAGATCGGTCGGATCCCCGTCGAGCCACTGGATTCCCTCCAGCAGCGACCCCGGGCTCTGCCGGGCCGCCAGCTTCGGGAGCACCTCCCGCACGACATGGTGGCCGAACGGGGTGTCAACGGGAGAACGCGGATCGTCGAAGGCGTTGTACGGATCCAGCTGGTTGCCATGGGCAATACGCACCAGCGCCGGCCCTCGCCTGTGGTCAAGGTCCACGTCGCAGGCCAGGCTGACGTCAGTGATCCCGAGTCGCGATCCGCAGCACTGCGACCGAGACGCCGTCCCATGCCAACTGTCCGTCATGGTTGCCGGGGATCAGCACCACGCGATGATCCGGGCGATCGGCAAACGCCTTCACCGCCGAGGTGAATCTGGGGATGGGCGTCCAGAATGCGATCCACGGCGGGCGCCTCGGCCAGCATCTCAAAGCCGTCCCCGGCAATCACCAGCACGCCCGGCTCGTGAAACTCGTCGAGCAGCTGCGAGACTTCCTCGGCGGCACGGGTCGACACCTCGGTCGCCACGGGGCGCAGGTGCAGATCGCTGACGACGATCACCCTCCCGCCGCGACCCACTTCGAGCTCGATGAGATCAGGAACGAAAAACCCGGCGGTCGTGCCGGCTCGGTGACCTGCTCATCCATCTATCTCGGGGTTGATGTCGGCGAGCCCGCCGTCGAGGACCTCGAATCCCGGCTCTTCCGAGCCCCGTTTGCGGGCCGTCCGGCGATTCGACGTCACAGAGTTCTGAGATCTGGGTCATGACACCACCTCCGGCCGCATCGTCGGGAAGAGGATGACATCGCGAATGGCCGGCACTTCGGCCAGCAGCATGATCAGCCGGTCGATACCGATACCGATCCCCGAGGTCGGCGGCAGTCCGTACTCCAGAGCCCGCACGAACGCGGCATCAGCGGGATGAGCTTCCAGATCGCCTCCCGCCGCGGCCGCGGCCTCGGCCCGGAACCGCGCCGCTTGCTCGTCGGGATCGTTGAGCTCGCTGTACCCGTTGGCCAGCTCCCGTCCGGCGATGACGAGCTCAAACCGATCGGTGAGGGTCGGATCCTCGCAGGCTACGACGAGCCAGCGGGGACACCTCGGTCGGATAGTGGTAGATGAACACCGGTCCGACGATCTGCGGCATCAACACCTTGTCGTACAGCTCGAAGACCAGCTTCCCGGATCCCCAGGCAGGCAGGTACGGGACGCTGAGGCCTCGCAGATCGACCGCAGCACCTCGACCGGCATCGACGGGTGGATCCGCTGGCCCAGGCGCTCGTCGAGCAGGTCGAGCAGATCCCGGCGGGGCCAGGACGGCGACAGGTCGATCTGCCGACCGGCCAGATCGAAGTCGAGCCGGCCCACCGCACCGCGGGCCGCCTCCACGATCAAATGCTCGGTGAGGTCCATCCCGTCGGTAAAGTCCCCGAAGGCCCGATAGGCCTCCAGTGAGGTGAACTCGGGGCTGTGGCGGGTGTCGATCCCTTCGTTGCGGAAGTTGCGAGCCACTTCGAACACTCGTTCCATTCCCCCCACGACCAGACGCTTGAGATACAACTCGGGAGCGATGCGCAAGCTGAACTCGGTGTCGAGAGCATTGGCATGGGTGAAAAATGGCCGGGCGATGGCGCCGCCCGCCTGCGGTTGCAGGATCGGGGTCTCGACCTCGACAAAGTTCAGGGCCTGAAGACGCTGCCCGGAAGATGGAGAGGGTCTTGAAGCGGATGTCGAAAACCCGACGGCTGTCCTTGTTGGCCAGCAGATCGACCTCACGCTGCCGGTAGCGAGTCTCGGCCTCGCTGACCCCATGCCACTTGTCCGGGAGGGGCCGCAGCGCCTTGGAGAGCACCTCCAGGTCGGTCACGGCGATCGACAGCTCGCCCCGCCGGCTGGTGATCACCTCGCCCGTCAGCCCCGACCCAGTCACCGACGTCGACGAGCGCCTCCACGGCGGCGACGGCCGCGGTCAGTCGGTCGGCCTGGAACATGAGCTGGATCGACCCGCTGGAGTCCTCCATCGTCGCGAACCGGAGCCGACCGTGACCCCGGATGGACATGACCCGGCCGGCCACCCGGGCCTCCTCACCGGTCTCGGTGCCGGGCTCCAGGCCGGCGTGACGGCCGTGCAGTTCGGCCAGCGTGGCGGTGCGCTCGAAGCGGGTCGGATAGGGATTGATGCCACTGGCCTCGCAGGGCTTCCCGCTTGGCCCGACGCTCGGCAGTCTGAGCGGCCAGGCCGCTCAGACCCGCAGCGCCCCCGGCCTGCCCTTCCAGGGCTCCAGCTGCGCTTCCTTCAACATCGGCATCCTCCCTGGTCATGACGGATAACCGTCGCTCTGAGGAGATGATGATCCGGAGGGCGCTCGAGAACCCTAGGTTGGACTTTTCCCGAATAGTTCCTAGGGCCGGGGAGGAACTAGGGATTATCCCTAGGGATTCCCGAACCGGCGACGCCGATCATGACCGGCATGAACCTGCTCAGCTTCTCGATCGTGTCCGGTTGGTTCCCATTCATCCTGTTTTGGCTAACTGTGGCGGTATGCGTCATTGCCGTGGTTTTGCGGCGAGACGTGCTGATGGAGTTCGCCATCGGCATCCCGCTGGGCGTGGTGTTCGTCGGCGGGCTGCTGCTCGCCCTCCACTTCGGCCATTCGATCCCGCCCGGGGCGCCGCAATCGCTGTATCTCTGGCTCACGGGCGCCTGCCTGCTGGGCGGTCTCGTCGTGGCCGGATGGCACCAGGCGCACTGGCCCCGCCGGGTCACGGGGTTGGCCGCCGTCGTCCTGGCGTCGTCTCCGCCGGCAGCGCCGTCAACCAGACGTTTCAGTACTACCCGACCCTGGACCGCCTGCTGGGCAAGAACGCCAACCACTTCCTCAACAACTCCGAGCTCAACGCCCTGCGGGCCCAGGTCGCCCAGACCGGACACCTTCCCGATCACGGCGCCACGCTGGCGGTATCCATCCCGGGCACCAACCTGAAGTATCAGCCGCACCAGGCCTACGTCTGGGTGCCCCCGGCCTGGTTCGCACCCAACCACCCCCAGCTGCCGGTCATCGAGCTGCTCAACGGCACGCCGGGGGCCCCGTCGGACTGGACCCGGGCCATCTACGCCGACGCCACCTCCCTCGCCTTCGCGGAGCAGCACCAGGGGCAGGCGCCCATCCTGGTCATGCCCGACGTCAACGGGTCGTTCGCGGGCGACACGGAATGTGTCAACAGCACCATGTACGGAGACGTCGAGAACTACCTCACCAAGGACGTCCCCCGGTTCATGCAGAAGAACTTCAACGCCAAAACCGGGCCCGGCTCGATCGCGATCGGCGGGCTCTCCGAGGGCGGCACCTGCGCCATCACGCTCGCCCTCAACAACCCCAAGGAGTACTCGACCTTTGCCGTGTACTCCGGTTTCACCTCGCCCACGTACCAGGAGGACAACGCCCAGCAGACCATCTCGGCGCTCTTCGGCGGATCCGTTGCCAGCTACAACGCCCACGACCCGGATACCTGCTGACCCACCAGCGCTACACCGGGCTGGCCGGCTGGTTTGAGGCCGGCGCCCAGGATGGCCTCGCTCTGGAGCCGACCCGCACGCTCCAGACGCTGGCGTCCCGGGCCGGAATCGACACCTGTTTTGCCGATCCGCCCGGCAGCCACGACTACGGCTTCTGGAAGCAGTCCTTCTCGGACTCCCTCCCGTGGCTTTCCTGGCAGCTCCACCTCACCCCGCAGCCGCAGAGCATTCCCGCCCATTGCGTCACCGGCGAGCTCGTGACCGGGGGATGATCGTGCCCGCCGCCATCTTGTTCGCCATCCTGTCGGCGCTGTCGAACGCGTGCAGCGCGGTGCTGCAGAGGCTCGCCGTCATCGACGAGGGTCCGTCCAGGTCGGTCTGGAAGACCGCCACCCACCTGGTCCGCCAGCCCATGTGGCTGCTGGGCGGCGTCTTCCTGGTGGGCACGTTTGCCTTCTCGGCCCTCGCCCTCTACTTCGGTCCTCTGTCGGTGGTGCAGCCGGTGCTGGTGCTGGAGCTGATCTTCACGCTGGGCTTCCGCGCCTTCCTCCTCCATGATCACATTGCCGGGCGAACCTGGGCCGCGGCGCTCCTGATCTGCGTCGGGCTCGCCGCCTTTCTGATGGTGGCGTCTCCCGCGGACGGCGCCCACGTCCCGACTGCGCTGCAGTGGCTGGTGGCCATCTCCACTCGCGCCGCCATCGTCGGAGGCCTGCTCCTGCTGAGCCGGTTCGGTTCACCGGCTCGGCGAGCCGCCCTGTTCGGCGCCGCCACCGCGGTGGTGTGGTCCCTCGACGCCGCCTTTGTGAAGGCCACCGTGGACGAGCTCGCTCACACCGGTCTGGTCGGGCTGCTCTTCCACTGGCCTCTGTACGCCATGATCGCCACGGGCGTGAGCGGCACCATTCTCCTGCAAGGGGCGTTACAGGTCGGGCCCCTGGCCGCCTCACAGGCCACCTTGCTCATCGTCGACCCCCTGGCCAGTATCGGTCTGGGCATCGAGCTCTTCCACGAGCAGCTGAGCACCGGTCCCGGCGCGATGGCCGGCATCGTGCTGTCCCTCGCGGTGCTCGCCGCCGGCGTGGTTTCCCTCTCAATCTGGGCCCCCCCGGTGATGACAGCCGACGAGCGGGCTCGCCTGTCGCACGCCCCCGCCGACCGTAGCTGGGTAGGTTGATCCCAGGTAGGTACCGTCAGGGCGGCAGAAACGAAGCTTCCGGTTGGGGTCGCCTTCGACGCGATACCGGTCGTGGAGCATGCGGTGGTGACGCCGGCACTGGCAGCACCCGTTATTGATATCAGTAGTCCCGGCGCCCTCCCAGGGCCGGACATGGTGGATGTCGACGCGGGAAAAGTGGCAGCCCACAAACCGGCAGTGGCCGCCATCGCGCCCGGTGATGGCACGGCGATGGGCGGTGCTCCATTCCCGGGCCTTGCGGCCCAGGTTGAGCGGTTCGCCGCGATCGCTGATGGTGTGGGCAACGGTTGACGTGTCGCAGGCCACCATGGTGGCATCGGCGGGGTGAAGGGGCCTGCCGTCCAGGCAGGCCATGGCGACGCTGTCGGACCTGCTGACCAGGTGGACCAGGTAGCGGTCCGCACCCACGGCGTGGCCGTCGTCGGCGTGCTCGAGCGCGGTGTGCACCAGGTCCATGAAGGCGTCCGCCTTCCGGGCCGGCCGGGTCGACGAATCGAGGGGCGCCTCTACCCCTGCCCCCGTGCAGTCTTCAGCTGAAGACTCGTCCCCAGGCCGGGGTCGGTAACGCAGATCGAGAAGACCACACGTTCGTATGGTGTCATCATTTCAGCCTGGATCCCGGCGTCCTACCAGATGAAAGACCCGACTGAGTTGCCGGTACGGATCTCGCCGGCTGGCTTCGAGCTCGACGGCGGCTGTTGCCGCCATCTCACGGGAATCACCGGGGTCCAGGCTGGCTCCACCGAACTCGAGCCAGTCCACAAACAGCCATACCCCGTACCAGCGCACGGGCTCCACGCGGTGGCTCCGGATGAGCTCGCTGAGTTCCTCCACCGTGTGGGCCCGGCCCGGCAGGCCGAGTACCCCGATCTCGGTGGTGGCGTCGAAGGAGGCCAGGGCGTCGTCCCACCGCCGCTCCAGAGCGGGGCGGACCGCCATGGCGTTGGCGTTGCCCGTCATAATCGAGACGATGCCACCCGCGGCGGCGCACCGGCATAGCTCGCTGACCAGGGGCTCCGGCTGGTCCAGGTACCCCAGCACGCCATGACATAACACGGCGCCGAAGCGCTGACCGTTCACCGCCTCGTAGGCGCGTTCCCCGTCTGCCTCCAGGAACGTCACCCGCTGCTGGGTCTCACCGGGCAGTCGCTGGAGTCGCTGTCGAGCTTTGTTCAGCATTGCCGGCGACGGGTCAAGCAAGGTCACCTGATATCCGGCCTGGGCCAGCGGAAACGATTGATGGCCGGCGCCCCCGCCCACGTCGAGCACCGACGCGGGAGGGGCCGGCAGGTGGGCCAGCAGGTGCTGGTGCATCACATAGGTACGCACGTACCCCTTCACCGAGGCATAGGCCTCATCGGCAAATTGCTCGGCCAGACCAGCCCAGGTGTCATCGCCCACCTGGCCAAGATACCGGTCGAACTACGCGGTGAACGAGCGTGAGACTCCTGTGCCGGGGCGATGATCGCGGCGTGGTATGGCTAATCCCGTCCGCGGCTGATCGCGGCCGTGGTGGGGGCGTCAGGCGACGTCGCGGTGATGGCGGCAGTGGACGCGGTCCACGGGCTGGCCGGCGGCCGGGCCACGGCCGCAGTGGACGCGGTCCACGGGCTGACCGGCGGCCGGGCCCCGGCCGCAAGGCAGGGGCACCCAGGCCCCGAGGCGCGCCAACCTGGGCGCAGTTCGCGCATCGGGCGCAGCCAATGTCGTTTTTCGATAGCCAACATGCCCAAGGCGCGAAGTACGCCCAAGTTGGTCGTATCGGGCCCGGGGCTGGCCCGCCTCGCCGGCGTCGCTGCCGTGGCCGCCGTGACCGCCGTGGCCGCATCATCGACCATTGGCCTCTTGGCCGCCACTCAGTCGGCTGCCCATGCACATGGCATAGGCCTGGCTACCAATACGCTCATCATCTCCAACTCGTCCTGGCTCAACGTCGCCGTGCGGGGAGGCTCGACCGCGGCGGGAACCGACATCATCCAGTGGCCGTCGACGCTCGGATCCGAGCAACGGTGGAACGATGACAATACCGACCGCAACACCTACATTCATTATCTGCAGAACGTGAACAGCGGTATGTCCTTCACCACTGACGGGGTCGCTGGCGACCCGCTGTTTCAAGAGCCCTGCGATCCCAACAACACCCATGGGGCAGTGGGTCGAATCCTGTTTCGGTTGGAAGGGAGCCGGGATCGACGGCTGGTACCCCACAATCAGCTCAACCAGGTCTCTCCTAGTCCGGGCCAGGCTCCACACTCCGAGTTGACCCCGGAACCCTGTGGGGCACCGCGGTTCTAGTTGCTTGATGGGCGTGGCGGTCTCCGGATGAGGACGTAGCGGCGTGCCGCGATGACACACCAGATGGCTTCGACGACGCCGAAAGGCCACGCCCCGGACAAGAAGCCGTAGCTCGAGGACAGCGCGCAACCTAAGGCAAAGGCGGCGATGTAAAGGTCGTGGCGGCGTTCGAGCGCGTACATGGTCATCATGAAGACCAGCACGATGACTCCGTAGATAGTCAGGCCCATGCCGGCATCGCCGTCGGGGGTGTGGAGGACATGGCTATCAGTCTGGCTCGGTCCAGGTGACAGGAACGACGGCTGCGAAGCCCTCGACGCTCCAGGACCAGATCGACTCGTGGGCTCCATGGTGGGGCCGGAGGCTGAGGCGACGGAGGGTCAGCGCGCCGCAGGTGCCGCCTCTCCCGGGCGCATGCGGCCGTATCCGACACGCCCGGCAGTCTGGGTTCCGCGTGCCTGATCCGGGCGCCGCTGATCGGCCCGGGGCGTCGCCCGCACCTGATATGACTGGTGGTCGGTAATGTGCGCCCGTTCGCATAGCATCAACGGAAACCCGGCCGTAACCGGGGTGTGAGTCGAAACCAATCGAGGTGACAGCATTGGCAGAGCTTCCAGCGCCCCCAGAGGGAATTGCGCTAGTCCATTTCATCGTCTCGGACGACGTCGAGCGCTCCCGGCGCTTCTACACCGAAGTACTCGGCGGCAGAGTGGCCTTTTCCGGGCCCGGAGGGCTGACCTACGTCGCCTTAGCCAACAGCTGGATCGTGATCAATGTCGGCGGAGGCCCGACCGACGACAAGCCGACGGTCACCCTGGAGACGCCCCGCGATCCAGACCGGGTAAGCAGCTTCCTCAATATCCGGGTCAAAGACATCGAGGCCGTGTACGCCGAATGGAGCGCCCGGGTGCTCAATTCCTGACGCCACCGAAACACCACCAGTACGAGATCCGTTGCTATATCCGTGATCCCGACGGTTATTTGATCGAAGTGGGGCAGACCACCGACCCGGAAGGAGACTGGTCGCCCGCGCGCTGGCCATCCAGTACGCCCGCGGATTCCGAGTGATGGCGGAAATCACCGGCGAAGTCCCTGAGACGCTGAGGAGGTTTCCGTCATGACCACCGCCATCATCGGCACGGGAGGGATCGGATCGGCCATCGCCCGCCAACTCGTCTCGGGTGGTGAGACCGTACGACTCTCGAGCGCCGACAAGGACTCAGCCCAGGCGCTGGCTGCCAAGATCGGTCCAACGGCGGTCGTCGCCGTCGACAATCGCGACGTGCTGCAGGGCGCCGATGCTGTCGTCCTGGCCCTGCGGTTCGGGGTACTGAAGGCCGTCATAGACGAGATCGCCGACTCGCTAACCGAGAAGGTCCTGGTCGTTCCGAGCAACCCGGTTGGCATCGACGCCCAAGGCAACGTCGTACGCCTGCTGCCGAAAGAGCAATCGTCTGGCGAGGTTATAGCCGGGTGGTTGCCGGCAGGGGCGCTCCTGGGCATGGCGTTCGGAAGCATGACGGCCGATCTCCTCGAGTCCTCGAGCAACCGGTCACCGGAGCGGGCGGTCCTCTTCTACGCGACCGACGACGACCGGGCTGGCCAGGCAGTCGACCGGTTGATCCGAACGGCCGGCTTCGAACCGGTGAAAGTCGGCGGGATCAAACAGTCGGCTCGACTCGAGGTGGGCGGCGACCTGCACGATCTGGTGGTCAGCCCCACAGAGGCGCTCGCCTTGATCAATAGCGCCTGATCGCTTGGCCCCATTACCGTCCCTTTGCGACAACAGTCCCAACTCCGTGTCGGGGAGCTCGTTTGCCGATTGAGCTGCGAACCGAACGTCTCACATTGCGCCCACCCCGCGCCAGCGACCGGGCCTGGCTCTACGAACTCCAGACGAATAACCTCGCCCGAGCCTTTCTCGGGGGGGCGCGCCACGATCAGGCCGCCAAGCGTGCCGTGGAGGGCCAGATTCAGGCCGCCGGGAGAGTCTTCATCGCGGCCCGGGACGGCGCTGAGCCTGTCGGCGTGCTTGAGCTGGCTGAGACTGCCGGCGACATCGAGGTCTCTTACGTCTTCGATCCTGCCGAGTGGGGCCAGGGCTACGCGGCCGAGGCGCTTGATGCCCTGCTTCCTTGGGTCGCCCTCAACCACGGCGTGTCGAGCGTGATCGCCGTCACGCAAGCTGCGAACACTCGATCCCTTCGACTTCTCGAGCGCCTCGGCTTTCTCGAGGAAGCAAGATTCTGGAAGTACGGAGAAGTACAGGTTCAGCTTCGCTGGACGGCCACCAAGCCTGATTGATCCCGGTCGCGGCGTGGTGTCGACAGCATGACGACGCAGATCTGCCCGGGTCATTCGAGTTCGAGAGGGTCGGGGAGATCGCCGGCCGGCGCGGGCGGCATCCGCCGACACGTTCCGACACAAAGCAACCGGTGGGAGGCTTGGAACGGGACGCGCCGGCAGGCGGACGGGGCCATGGAAGCGACATGCAACACGTACGCCGTCCGATCCCGGCATCAGCCGGCGCGCACCGCGATTCCCGGGTAGTCGAGCACCAGGCCGGCACGGTCGTAGACGAGCCGGCATCGGAAGTCGAACGCCGGTGCCTCGTAGTCGTAGTTCAATCGACCCGGTTCATCTTCGCGGTGGGCGTACGCCTGATCGAGCCGATCGATTTGCTGGTGTGCCAGACGCACGTAGGCGGCGAGCGCGGCTGCCCTCCCACCAACGGCGAGGCTGAGACGGTGCACCGGCAGAGCATTCGTCATCGCCGAGGCCTCCAGATCGACGTCCAGGCACCCCTCGAGGTGGGCGGCAACCTTGCCGTCGATCAGCCAGTGACCCTCGGTGTCAGATTCAATAAGCTGCTCCACCCATCCTGAGCTGGTTCGAGATCTAATCCAGGCGCGACGGGTGTTCCATGACTGATCGACCTCCAGCTGGTAGTGGACCACCCAGGTGTCACCGTCCTGCAACCCCGTGGTCGTTCCCTCGATCCGCAGTCCCGGCGGCTCGGGCATGAAGTAGGCGACCTCGAATCCGGACCGAAGTCCCTGGTGCTGCCAGCAAGCAGTAGGGGGCAGGCTGGTGAAGGGCACACCCTCAGTCTGGCAGGCGCCCATGAGTTCGACGCTCGATGGCGCGGCACCTTCGGCGCCAGGGGGATGGTGTCGTCGGTCGGGCGGTACTGCGAGGGTCAGGTCCTGTTGCCCAGGCGGCGGTCTTTTTAGAGAGAGGCAAGTTTGACGACGGACGAACGAGCGACGCTCGCTGCCCAAGCATTCATCTACGGCTTCCCGCTGGTGTTTGCCCTGCAGGAAGTGGATCGCTTCAGTCGCAGGGGCATCGGTGATGTTCCCGTGACGCCGTTCAACCGCTTCGGGCACGCGTCGGACCCGCGGCCCGGAAGCCACGTTCGTTTCCATCAATAACGACACCGTCTACTCCATTGCCCAGATTGACCTGAGGGAGGGGCCGGTACGACTCGATGTCCCGGATACGGCTGGCCGCTACTACGTGCTTCAGTTCGTCGATACCTGGACCAACAATTTCGCCTATGTCGGGCACCGCGCCACGGGAAGCCGAGCGGGCTCGTTCCTTCTGGTACCACCCGGTCGTTCTGACCATCCGAGCGACGGCACTGTCGTGATCCGTTCCCGAACCGCGGTTGCCACTATCGTCGGACGCTGGGCGGTGAATGGGCCGGACGACCTGCCGGCAGTCAAGGCCCTCCAGGATGGTCTGACCCTGTCACCGACGACGGACCGGGCCAGCCGCGGTCTGCCCGAACCCGACCTCGGGGTGGCAGAAGACATTGCCTTCTTCGAGCAGCTGCGAGTCTGGCTACAGGCCTTCCCCCCCGCCCCGCGGGATATGGATTATCAGGCCCGCTTCGAGCCGCTGGGCCTCTTCGAGCGGGCCAACTGGCTGCCGACGCCCGACGGGGACTTTGGCCCCCTCTTGCGCATGTACGAGCCCCGGCGAGTCCATCTTCGACGGGAGATACGAACTTCCGCCAATCACACAACGCCAGTGAACCGCCGATCAGATCATCGGGCCGGCGCCGTGCTGGCGCCACCGGACCCCTTTCCCCGAGCAGCCCCAACGGGATTCGAACCCGTGTCTCTACCTTGAGAGGGTAGTGTCCTAGGCCACTAGACGATGGGGCCCAGCTGGCCACGCCAGTCTAGCCCCAGGCAGCCGCGTCCGGCACCGGGAGGGCCGGCGTCGAGGTGGGCGCCCGTGGCCGCGACAGGAGAGAATGGGACATGACCGAACAGTGGAAGAGCACCCCTGCCAGCGAGGTCAAGGCGGGCGACCAGATCCGTCTGGCCTCCGGGCGGTCCCTGATCGTCTCCCGGATCGAGCCGGGCTTCATGGGCCGGGCCGAGATGATCGCGTTCATCCAGGACACGCCTGACGAGTGGTTCAAGCAGCCGATGCCGCAGTCCAACTCGGTGGAGGTCTTGCAGACCGACTAAGGGCAGGGCCCGGCCAGGAAGCTGCTGATGATGGCGGCGGACTTCTCAGGCTCCTCGAAGAGGAACAGATGGCCGGCGCCCTTCACGACGTGCACCCTCCCCCCGGGAATCAGGGCGGCCAGGGCCTGGGCGTTGAAGATCGGAACCAGCGGGTCATCGTCGCCCGCCAGGACCAGCGTCGGCTGGGTCAGGAACGGCAGGGCAGGAAGGGACCACCAGGTCATGGCCGTGACCAGCTGCCAGAGGTGGCCGCGGAGGCTCGGCGTCGGGACGAACGCCGAGTTGGTGAAGGCGGTCAGCCAGGCGGTGTCATGGCGGGCCCGGCCGCCGTAGGTGCGGGAGCCGAGACGGGCCATCTGCTGCCGAGGACGGGGTGGGGGGCGCCAGCAGCGCCAGGTAGGCGGCGGGATGGCCCGGCATCGAACCGGCCCCGAAGTTGGTGGCGGCCAGCACCAATCGGCGGACCCGCTGCGGAGCTTGAAACGCCAGCTGCTGAGCGATGCCTCCACCCAGCGACACGCCAAGCGACATCGACCGGGCCGTAGTCCAGCTCGTCCAGCAGGCCTCACCACCAGGCGGGCGGTCAGCGGCATGGGATACGGGACGGCCGTGGGCCTCGAACTGCCGCTGCCGGGCATATCGAAGGCGATCGTCGGCATCTCGCAACCGTGTGATCGCAGGCCCTCCCAGACGGCCAGGCCGGCGCCGAATCCGTTGACGAGCAGCAGCGGCGTCCCACGGCCGGACCGGATGGAAAAGCGCACCCGCTGGCCGTGCACCTTGACCCAGCCGTCGCGGTCGTCGGCGACGGTCGGGCGCCCGGTCAGAGGCGTCTGTGGACATACGTTCCGGGGCGGCCGCCAGCACGGGATAGTCGTCGTTGCCCAGCTCCTTCGGGGCAGGCCGGTCGGCCGGGCAGCGCGCCAGGGCCCAGTCCGCCCAGTGGTCCCACCAGGTCCCCTGGTGGCGGTCGGCGGCCTCCAACCACGCGTCCGGATCCGGTCCCCGGGACAGGGCCCGCGAAGAAGTGGGCCTTCGGGTTACCGGGCGGGTTGACCTGGGCCTGGATGTGCCCGGCGTTGCTCAGGATGAACGTGCTCGGCCCGCTCATGAGCTGGGTGGCCCGGTAGCACCCCTTCCACGGGCGTGAGATGGTCGGTGGTGGCCCCCGTGACGTAGGTCTCCAGCTTGATCCGGGAGAGGTCGATGGGCGTGCCGAGCACGGTCAGAGCGCCCGGCTGGCAGAGAAGGTTCTGGCCGAAGATGTCCAGGAACTGGCCATGCAGCCGGCCCGGCAAGTTGGTCGAATCCGCGTTCCAGGCCAGGATGTCGAACACCGGGGGATCCTGGCCGAGGAGGTAGTTGTTGACCCAGTAGTTCCAGACCAGGTCGTTGGGACGCAGCCAGCTGAAGATCGATCCCAGCGACGATCCGTCCAGGACTCCGGCCCGCCTCGAGTTCCACTTCGACATCCGCAAGAGGCCCGGCTCGGCCATCATGCCGATCAGGGCGGGCACATCGAAGTCCAGCAGCGTCACCGAGAACGAGGCCGTGTTGACCCGCTGGTCGTCGTTGGCGGCGAGGTGCGCCAGCGTGGCGGCGGTGGTGATTCCCCCGGCACAGAAGCCGAACACGTCCGCGTCGTCGCTGCCCGTCAGGGACGGGCCGCGTCGATCGCTCCCATCACGGTCGTGGCGTACTCGTCGAGGCCCCAGCGGGCGTGTTCGGGCTCCGGATTGCGCCAGCTCACGATGAAAATCTGGACGCCGCGACTGACCTCGTACTCGACGAAGCTGCGACCCGGGGCCAGGTCCAGGAAGTAGTACTTGTTGATCTGGGGCGTGACGACCACGACCGGGCGCGATCGCACCGTGGGCGTCGTCGGCGCGTAGCGGATGAGCTCGCATCGCTCGTCACGCCAGACGACGGCTCCCGGGGTGACCGCCAGATCCTCGCCGACCTTGAAGGCGCCCTCCTGCACCTGAGCAGGCATGCCGCCATTCCGGCGCAGGTCCCGGAGATAGCTCCGGAGCGCCACGGGCCACACTTTTTCCCCCGGTATCGAACGCCCGCTTGAGGGCGGCCGGGTTGAGAGGGAAGAAGTTGCGTCGGGGCGGCGGCCGACGTCAGGACCGTCATGGCAAACCGGGCCCGCTCGGCAGAACGCCAGTCCGCCCTCGGGTCCTCCGCCAGAGCCAGCATGGCTTCCGACCAGGCCAGATACGCCTGCTTCAGTCGCTGGTAACCGGGGTTGTCGTTCCAGGCCGCGTCGGCGAAGCGCCAATCGCCACGCTGGGCCTCGACCTTCGACACCCCCAGCGCCACCCGGGTCAGCTCCGCCCACAGGCCGACCCCGAGCCGGGCGGCGCGCGGGATGCTGCCGCAGGCCAGGGCCAGCGATCGGGCGAACGCCTCCGCGTCCCAACTGCCCATGTCCTCGCCGCCGAACACCGCTTCCGCGTTTCGGCAAACATCTGGCCTGCTGGCGTCTGGGCGCCTGTCGTTACCATTGCGACCCCCTCCCAATGGACGGCTAGTCAGCGGTAGGACCCTACACGGGTGGAGGTACCCGGCTGGGGCTATGGCGAAGCGGTTTTGAAGGGCCCCCGGCCGACCGGCCGGCTGAGGGTTGGGCCGGACAGTCCAGGCGACCATGGGCGATACTGACGACCGTGGCCCTGGCCCTGTTTCCTGGCTCTTTCGACCCGTTTCACCTTGGACATCTGGCGATCGTCGAGTGGGCCGCCCATACCTACGACGAGGTCATCGTGGCCGTGGCGAGCAACCCGGACAAGCCGAGCGCCTGGCTCACGCCGGAGGAACGGGTTCGCCTGGCCAGCCTGGCCACCAGGCACCTCGGCAACGTTCGCTGCCTCGCCGTCGGCGGTGTGACGGGTGCCGTGGCGAGGGAGCAGGGCGCAGGCGTGATCATCCGGTCGGCCCACAAGGAAGCCGATCTGGAACGGACGTTGGCAGTGCTCAACAAGTTCATGTCCGGCGGAATCCCGACCGAGTTTGCCCCATCCCAACCGGCAACCGACGAGATCTCATCGACCGCGGTCCGCGACCTGCTCGCAACCGGCCGGATCGACGCCGCCCTCGAACTGGTGCCCGTGACCATGCGCGAGGAGCTTCGCGCCGCCGGCCCAATCGCCGCCCGCCGGCCAGGCCGGCCTCCCTCGGGCGGCGCCGGACCGATGTCCATCGGACGCCGCTTGACCCCGGTGCGGATCGCCGCCGTGCAGCAGCCGCCCGTCCTGCTGGACCGCGATGCGACCCTGGACCGGGCCCTGACCATGACCGAGGAGGCTGCCCGCGGCGGCGCCCAGCTGGTGGTGTTCCCGGAGGCGTTCCTCCCCGGGTATCCCGATTGGGTGTGGAAGACCCGACCTCGGGATGCCCAGGCCGCGGCGCTACAGGCTGCCCTGTTTGACAACGCCGTCATCGTGGGGTCGGCGGTGACCCAGGTGCTCGGGGTGGCGGCGCAGCGCTTTGGTATCTACCTGTCAATCGGGATCGATGAGCGACACCCGATCGGGTCGACTCTGTACAGCACACAGCTTCTGTTCGGGCCCGACGGGGCGTTGTTGTCACGGGACCGCAAGCTGGTGCCGATTGGCGGCGAGCGGCTGGTGTGGGGCGCCGGCGATGGCTCCGGACTGGCGGTCGTCGACACTCCCTACGGCCGGATCGGGACCCTGATCGGTTGGGACAGCTACCTGCCGAGGGCCCGGACGGCCCTGTATGCGCAAGGGGTCGATCTCTACCTGGCGCCGGCATGGGACAGCTCCGGCGTGTGGATCCCGACCCTGCAGCACGTGGCCAGGGAGGGAGCCGTGTTCGTGGTGGGTGTTCAGCACTGCCTCCGGGTATCAGACCTGCCCGAGTCCCTGCCCGGCCGCCGTGACGTGTACGGCGAGGCGGATGGCCATCTGGCCGACGGCAACTCCGTGATCGTTGGCCCCAGCGGTCAGATGGTGGCCGGACCCCGTGGTGACGGGCCGGGCCAGCTTTGGGCCGAGGTCGACGCCAACCAGGCCCGCCACCGGCGCCAGGAGTTCGATCCGTTGGGAGGCGACCTTCAGCTCCGGCCCTGGTCCACCCACACCGGGACGACAGAGAGCGTCTGATCGAGGGTCTATTCTCGCGGCGCACCACTGGTTCAGCGCCCTCGAGGAGGTCGGATGGCCCGCGCCCTCATAACCGGGATCACCGGCCAGGACGGCCGCTACCTGGCCGAGCTGCTCATCGGGAAGGGCTACCAGGTCCACGGGATGATTCGCGGGCAAAACAACCCGAAAGCGAGAGTCGTCCAGGACGAGATCCCCGAGATCGAGTTGATCGACGGTGATCTCACCGATCTTTCCTCGCTCATCGCGGCGGTGGAGCAGGTCCAGCCCGACGAGGTCTACAACCTGGGCGCCATCAGCTTCGTGAAACTGTCGTTCAGTCAACCGGAGCTCACCGCGGACGTGTCCGGGGCGGGCGTGCTCCGGATGCTCGAAGCCATCCGTATCGTGGGTGGGGTCAACAACCCGATCCGCTTCTACCAGGCGGCCACCTCGGAGATGTTCGGCAAGGTGCACGAGTCGCCGCAGCGGGAGACCACTCCGTTTCATCCCCGCTCGCCTTACGGGACTGCCAAGGTCTTTGGTTTCTACACGACCCTCAACTATCGGGAGTCGTACCACATTCATGCCTCCAACGGCATCCTGTTCAATCACACCAGTCCTCGTCGTGGGCTCGAGTTCGTCGAACGCAAAATTTCCAACGCGGTGGCCCGGATCTCCCTCGGCCTGCAAGACAACGTCACCCTGGGCACCCTCGACACGTCGCGGGACTTTGGCTTCGCCGGTGACTACGTCGAGGCCATGTGGCGCATGCTGCAGGAGGAGGATCCCGGCGACTACGTGGTGGCGACGGGCCGGACCTGGTCACTGCGACGAATCCTCGATCTGGCCTTCCACACCATCGGGATCGACGACTGGTCACCGTACGTGACGACCGATGACCGCTTCCTCCGCCCGGCCGAGGTAGACCAGTTGATCGGGGACGCGACCAAAGCGAGAAACGTCCTCGGCTGGGAACCGAAGGTCGACTTTCCGCAGCTCCTCGAGGATATGGTCCGTCACGACCTCGACCTGGAGCGGAGCAAGGCGGGTCTGGCCTGAACTGGTTTGGCCTGAACCGGTTTTGAAAAGGGGACCACCCGGGGCGGCAGCCCGCCCGGTGGGTCCTCCTCAGAGATCGAGGTCGCCAGCAAACAACCGCCTGGCAATGGTACGACGGAGGATCTCCGAGGTGCCATCCGCGACGCACGCCTTCCGCACGGAGTGGAAGGCCTCGACCAGGCCCAGCTCGTTGGTGAAACCAATGGCGCCGTGGGCCTGGATAGCCCGATCGATGGCCCGGACCGCCACCTCGGTGGAAAACGCTTTGGCCATCGACAGCTCCTTGGTGGCGGGCCGGCCCTGATCGAGCAACAAGGCGCAGTTGAGACCGACCAGGTGGGCGGCGTGCACTTCCATGGCCGACTCGGCCAGCGGAAAGGACACCCCCTGATAGTCGGCAACGGGGTGGCCAAAAGCCTGTCGACGGGTCACGTATTCGGTCGCCGTCTCCAGCGCCCACCGGGCCAGTCCGACGGCCCGGGCGCTGTTGTACACCCGCCCCGACGCCACACCCGACATGGCAATCGAGAAACCATCCCCGACGTCGCCCAGGACCATCTCCGGTCCGACCCGGACGTCGTCCAGATACACCACGGCCTCGTCGCTGCCGACCTCTCCGAACATCCGGATGCTGGCTTCGGCGGCGAACCCCGGGGTGTCCGTTGGGACCAGAAAGGCGCTGATCCGACCGCGTGGCCCGTCCTCGGGTCCGGGATCGACGCGGGCGAACACCACCGCGTACTCTGCGTACGGCCCGTTGGTGATCCAGATCTTGCTTCCCGATAGCACCCAATCTTCGCCAGCCGCGACGGCCCGGGTCCTCATCATGCGGGCATCCGACCCGGCGTCTGGTTCGGAGAGCGCGAAGCACATGGACGCTCGTCCGGACAGCAGGTCGGGCAGGATCTGAGTTCGGACCGATTCCGTGCTGTGTACGAGGACGTGGCTGGGACCCCGGGCCCAGTGGGCCACCGCCCATGACATCAGCCAGGTGTGCGACCCAAAGCGGTGGTACAGATCCTCCCAGACCCGGTACAGCGCCTCGCTCCCGAGGCCACCGCCGCCGATCTCGGCCGGGACGAACATGGCGTAGTAGCCAGCCTGGGCGGACGCCATCCTGATCTCCCTGACCATGGCCAGGACTTCGTCAGTCAATCGGCCGCTAGCCGTGAACTTGCGGCGCGGATCCTCGAGCAGGTCACCTGCTTGTCTATGCCGGGTCACCACCTCGGCCTCGACGAAGGCACGCAGACCGGCGAGCAGATCGTCGATGTCGGACGACAGATCGAAGGCAACATTGCCGACCGGTGTCATCAATCCTGTCCTCCTTCCAGTGCAATCGTCGCCTGGCCGGCCGTGGCCACCGCTCCGTCGGCCTTGACACAGGAAACGTCGGCCACGAGGAGCTCGGTCCCGTTGGGTGCCGCCCTCCTCTCGGTGAGCCGGACCACCACCTCGATGTGCTCGTCCTGGTAGATGGGTCGCACGTACCGGGTCCGAAGGGAGCCCCCAGCCAGGTAGCTGCCGCCGAACTCGTCGGCGAGGAGCGACGATATCCAGTTGGTCGAGATCATCCCGTCGGCCACGCGCCCCGGCAGTCCATTGGCCCGGGCCACTTCGTCGTCGGTGTGAATGTTTGCTCCCACGAGCACGGGTGCGCTCGCACCGAGGGTGACCGTCTCGAGGGCGTCGCTGTACCATCGCATGCGCTCGGCGGTCATGGTTCGCTGCAGGCGCGGCAGCTCGTGTCCAGTTGCCCACCGGTCAGGCATGTTCGGTCCCCTGACGGAAACTCAAAAGAGACGTGTCTCGATAACTGGTGTAAACCTCGCCCGTCCGTCGGTCTTTTACCAGGAAATCAATGACCAGATGCTGGCGGCCCTTATGTTCATATCGATCGGACACCTCACCGGTTATTGATAACGGCCGGGACGCGGGGGTAGGGCGGTGATAGGTGGCGTCGTAGATCAGATGAAGCCGGGCTGCCGGACCGGGGCCTTCCGGGCAGACGTGGTCCAGGAGCCGGGTCTTGTGGGCGTGGACGATGGTGGGCGGAACGACCGTGTCGACGTCCCCGTGATAGCGCTCCGACCGGTCCTCCACGGCGTGGGCGTATTCCCGCAGCAGGAACGGCGTGATGACCTGCTCGACCGGACCCAGGAGGTCGCCGACCTCCAGATCGGAAACCCAACGACCTAACACCGCGCTCCTCCTCGACCGATACCTTGCAGACGCTAGCAGCCCACCCCCATACGCGGACCAGGCTCACAGGCTGTTCACCAGTTGGGCGGCCTGCGCCCCCAACCGTTCGACCGCGGCCCCGCTCGGCTCGGGGAGAAACAGGACCATGCGGGCGAAGCCAAGCTCGGCCAGGCGGGCGACCGCATCGAGGCGCCGGGATCCGAGGCCGGTGAGCTCGATGGCGTCAGGGTCCCGGCCAGCCTCTTCGGCAGCCCGGCGCATGATCCCGATCAGTTGCACCAGCCGCTCGGGCTCCTTTTCGAAGGGCATGAAACCATCGCCGAGCCGGCCCGCCCGTCGGGCCGCGGCTTCACTCCCACCCCCGACCAGAATGGGCACGGCGTGACGCGGCGGCTGCGGCCCGCTGTGCACGGCCGCGAAACGGAACATGCCACTCTCGAAGCGGGCCGGAGAATCGCGCCACAGGACCCGCATGGCGGCGATCTGCTCATCGCAGCGTCGTCCTCGGGTCCGGAAGTCGATGCCGACCGCCTCGTATTCGTCTTCGCTCCAGCCCAACCCGATCCCCAGCCGCACCCGGCCGCCACTCAACTGGTCGAGAGTCGCCACTCGCTTCGCCATGATCAGGGGGTTGTGCAGGGGTAACAACAGGATGGCAGTGCCAAGCAGGAGACGGTCGGTCACGGCAGCCGCGTAGGACAGCCACTCGAGAGGGTCCGGCAACGCCCCGGATGCCGAAGGACCGATCCGGTTTTGGCTCGCGCCCGGATACTCCTGCCGGGGCGTAGCGGCCATTACCACGTGCTCGCCGATCCAGATCGAGTCGAACCCGGCGGCCTCGGCGGCTCGGGCCACCGAGGCCACCGTCACCCCATCAACGGGAAATGACCCGGCGCTGGCCGGGATGAGCCCAACTTTCACTGGAGGTCCGTGTGAGGTCCGTGTGCTCGGGGATGGGTGGGCTCAGGCCCGGCCGAAGGGGTCGTTCAGCGCGAAGGGCACATCGGCGAAATGGACGGCTTCCTTCTGCAGCTCCGCTACCGTCCACTGACCATCCTTGTGGATCTCGTCGACGATCGCAAAGGGCTGAAACAGGTACACGTCACCGGCCCGGACCAGGAAGACCCGACCCTTGATGGGGCAGTCTGCCGTGCACAGGTAGGCCACGAACGGCGCGATGTTGCCGGGATCCTGTGGCGACCACTCCCCGGTTTCCTCCGGACCTTCACGGCCAGGAATGGTGGCAATCAAGCGGGTGAAAGCCGCGGGCGCAATGGCATTGACCCGGACGCCGTAGCGGCCGAGCTCCTTCTGGGCAATGATGGTGAGGCTGGTGATGCCGGTCTTGGCCGCTCCATAGTTGGCTTGTCCCGGATTGTTGAACAGCCCACTCGTCGATGATGTGTTTACGACGGCGGCGTTCACGTCGCTGCCCGGCCTTGCTCTGGTCCCGCCAGTATTTAGCCGCGAAATGCAGCGGTGCGAAGTGACCCTTGAGATGGACCCGGATGACATCGTCCCATTCCGCCTCCGACATGTTCACGAGCATGCGGTCGCGCAAAATCCCGGCGTTGTTGACGAGCACGTTGATGTCACCGAAGGCGTCGACGGCGCTCTGGATCAGGCGCTCGGCACCCGCGAAGTCGGCGACGTTGTCGGTGTTGGCGACCGCCTCGCCGCCCATAGCCTTGATCTCCTCCACGACCGCCTGGGCCGGCCCGGCGTCGGCTCCCGAACCGTCCTCGGCGCCGCCGAGGTCATTGACCACGATCCTGGCCCCTTCGTGAGCAAAGAGGAGGGCGTGAGCGCGACCGATGCCTCGACCTGCGCCCGTGATCACTGCGATCCGACCGTCCAATGCGCCCACGTCTGTCTCCTTTGTCGTCCCGGCCCGAGGTCATCGGGCCGGATGGGTGTGCGTTCAACTTAGTGAACGAGGTGTGCAGGGCCTGCTGCTGATCGCCTGCTACTGGTCGCCTGCTACTGGTCGTCGGTGCCCGGTGCGGGCGGTATGACGGCGATGGGAATAGGGCTGGCCGTGACCAGATAGCTGACCACGCTGCCGATGCGGAGAGCCCGGACGCGGCCGGAACCGCGCCGGCCGACGACGAGAAGAGCGGCACCGAGGTGCTCGGCCAGTCGCACCAACTCGGCCCGAGCTTCGCCTTCGGCAGCCACGGTGCGCAACTCGGGACTGACGTCGGCCGCCCACGCCTCGACGGACCGGCTGGCGTCGGACGTCATCCGTTCGTGAAGGCTGGGGCGGACCTCTGAAGACCCGGTCTGCCACACCGAGGCGGCGACGACGCTGGCCCCGGTGGATGCGGCCAGGGCCACCGCCCATTCGAGCGCGCCCGGGCGCTGGGGCTGCCATCGTGGCCGACCAGGATGGTCGTGCCGGCGAGCGGCGGGGGGGTTTCCTGCCGGACAACCATAACGGGGCAGGGGGCGTGCTCGATGCACTCACGGCTGACGGAGCCGAGCAGGAGGCCGACAAAGCCGCCCCGGCCACGAGACCCCAGGACGAGCCCGCTATCCGGCGTCACCCGTTGCAGGATCGCCTCTACGTCTGGACCGCGGCGCGCCTCAAAACTCACGGCGGCGGGCGTGGTGACTCCTTCCAGGGCGGCCGTGGCGGTCCGGGTCAGGTCCCGCTGGACCCGACGACCTGTCTCCTCAGCGATGGAGGGGTCACCACCATGCCACGCCTCCAGGGCGACCAGGCTGATGTTGGTGGCAGCCGCCACCGGTCCAGCCCACCGAAGCGCCAACCTGCTCTCGTTTGACCCGTCAACGCCTACGACCAGCTCGTTCATGAGTCTCCCGTCTGTCGATCGTCGCCGGCGACACAGAGCACGACGGAGCAGGGATCTTAGGCGGACTCCCCCGCCCGGGACGCGATCAGCTTATGAGCGCATCTTCGTGTATCTAACCGAGATCCCGCGATCGTGTGCAGTTTAGTGCCGAGAGGGCCCAGCAGCGCTTCCGTCTGGTGAGCTCGAGTCGGCTCAGATCGGACAGACGTCGTGCTGGTAGTTGCCGGACACCATAAGGCGAACGGCCTGACCGGCCTCGATGGTCCGTCCGCAGCGGGGGCAGATCTGGCCGACACCGGCGTGCAGCTCATTCTCGCTCATGTCGGCCAGCACGTCGACAGCGTGCTCTTCGGCAGAGTCCCACCTGCGGTCGGCGGCCAGAGCGAAATCATCCTCGGCCGGGTTCAGCAGACCGCCGGTCGCCTGTACCTCGTCTTCCCGCGGATCACCGGGCATCGACTCAGGAGGCTAGCAACTCTGCCCGTGCAGATCACCCGGCGTCGGGCGGGCCGAACACGTCTTCCCGAGTGCCCGGCGCGTCGGGCGGGCCCAATACGTCTTCCCGGGTGCCCGGCGCGTCGGGCGGGCCCAATACGTCTTCCCGGGTGCCCGGCGCATCGGGCGTGCCCAATACGTCTTCCCGAGTGCCCGGCGCGTCGGGCGGGCCCAGCACGTCTTCCCGAGTGCCCGGCGCGTCGGGTGTCCCCAGCACGTCGAGCCCCTCCCGCTCCTCCGGTTGCGGTGGCTGTGCATTGCTCATATGCAGGCCTCCTTTTCCGAGATGGTTATCCTAGTCCGACTGCAGGTCGATCGTCAGCCGGCCTGGCGGCGCCGCTGGAGCTGCACCTCCGCCAGCTCCACCGCTACCGCGCTTTCGATCAGGGATGGCTGCAGTCCGACGGCCGCCATTCGTTCGGCGACAGGTCCGCGCCCGGTCGTCACCCCGAGAAGCAGGTGCTCCGTGCCGATGTAGTTGTGCTCGAGCCGCAGAGCCGCCTTCAGGGCCTGCTTGAATGCCTCGCGACAAGGGGCGGTGAACTCCAGTTGGCGCAGGGCCGCCGGGTCAGCATCGCCATCATCCCGGGCCGGTCCCACGCCGAGGGCCTGGTAGAGACGGCCGTTGTCTACTTCCAGGCGCTGAACGACCCGGGCCGCCAGTCCGTCCGGATCAATGAATACTCCAGCGGCGAGATGGGTCACGTCAACTGCCTCGTTTCCTGTCTGGGCCGCCAGCTCTCCCGCGGCAGCGAGGGCGGCGCGGGCCCGGGGGGTAAAGCGGGAGAAGGTGTGGTTCTCCGACAGGACCTCGCCGCCGCGTACGACGAAGCGCTTCTGGGCGGCTTGCTTGCTCACGCCCATGGCCGCCCCGATCTGGTTCCACGACGCCCCCGCGGATCGGGCCTGATCGACAAAGTAACCAACCAGAGCGTCCGAGTGCTCGTCCAGTTGGCTGGCAGCCATCACCGCATCGGCCAGGCGGTCCAGAGGTCCACCGTCGGGGCGCACGATCCGGACGTAGTCAATAAGGGCGTCGAGGGGAACCGGAAAGGTCGACATGCGTCAACTATAGGTTGTCCGACTGGCGCTGTCAACCTGGAGTTGCCAAGCTGGCTTCGTCAACCCGAGTTGACGAGGAGGCCGCCGTCAGGCGTAAAGGGGATCCTCGATCAGTTCGACGATGACTCCGTCGAGAAGGGACTCGTCGAGGAGGAGCACCCGTTCGCCCGCAGGGGTGCCGCACTCCTGGTAGCCAGTGCCCCGCTGACGAAGATCCTGGGCTTTGGCGTCGAGGCCATGGACGCCGAATCGTATGGCATGGGGTCCAGGCCCCCACCGGGCGAAGAACTCGCCGTGCCTGCCCGTCGTGGTCCGGGGCTGGATCAGCTCAAGCGCGGCGCTGGTGTTGAGCCCCGGCTGTAGCACCGCGAACCGGACATCATCGTTGTCCGACGGGCTCCTGGCCGCCTCCTCCCAGGCCAGGATCTCATGGAGCTGGTGGAGAGTCTGATCGATATCCGGGACGAGGTAGGAGCGGGCTAGGACGCGCGTGATGAGCCCGTCGGAGAGCTCCGGAGGGATGGGCTCGCGACGGGCCAGCGCGGTTCCCTCCCAGCTAATGACTTCCATAAACGTGTTGCCATCGACAGTGGCCTCGTAGGTGTGGCCAGGTGTGTCCACCTCGAAACTGGCGACGCCCGTGAAAAGTCGGGCCAGGCCGTCGCCGGGATCGGGCATCTGCCAGTAGCGCAGACCTTTGGAATCGAGATTGGCGATGACCTCTGGAAACGCCTTGGTCACGAAGACGGTCGCATGAGTCTTGATCGGTCGGTCAGCCTGCTGGCCCTTCGTCGCCGGTAGAGCCGGGGACGGCTGAATGATCTCGATCAAGGTGGGAGCCGCTTGACTGAACGGGTGATAGGCCCGGAGGTAGAGGAGGTGATCGACCCGGCTGTCGGTCCACGTCGGGCGCCATTGAGGGATGCCAATCCGTTCCACCAGCAGATTGGCGGTCTTGACCGTGTCCTCGACCATGAGATCGGCGGAGAACATGCAATCAACGGTGATCGTCACGATGATTGTCCTTCCTGTCGCTCGAGGAGCGGGTGCCGACGTTATGGGACGTCGAGGCCTCCGCCGTCGATCTGGATGTTGACCCCGCTGAGGTAGGAGTTGGCGTCGGACACCAGGAAGGCGATGATGCGCCCGAACTCCTCCGGTGTCCCGGGACGCTGCAGGGCAGGCACGTAGTTGAGTATTCCAGCGTAGCGAAGGAAGTATTCATCCGGGGTAACTCCCTCGGCTTCGGCTTGCTTGGCGAAGTGCTGTAGACCCACCGGGCCGAGTCCGTAGCCGGGCAACACGGCGTTGACAATGATGTTCTGGGGTCCGAACTTCTTGGACAGAAACTTAGCCAGGTTGGCGACGGCAGCCTTGGAGGCCGTGTAGTGGGGGTGCTCGTCGTTGTCAATGGACGGCTTTTTGACCGAGCCGGCCGAGAGGAGCACGACGTGACCGCCGCCTCGTTCGATCAGGCGAGGAAGAGCCGCCCGGCAGACGCGCACCGTCGAGAAGAAGTTGATATCGAATGTGGTGGCCCAGTCCTGATCGGTCAGCTCGTCCCATTTCTTGATCTGGTGAAATCCGTGGTTGGCGACCAGGATGTCGAGGCCGCCGAACTGGCTTACCGTTTGGGCGACCAGCTCGTCGCCGGCGCCGGGTTCTTGCAGGTCGATCTGAATAGGCAGGCAGGACTTTCCGGTCGCGGTGACCTCCTTTTCCACCACCCGGAGCTGGTCCACGCTCCGAGAACAGAACGCCACGTGGGCGCCCTCCCGAGCGAGAACTTCGACCGTGCCACGACCGATGCCCCGTCCGCCTCCGGTGACGATGGCAACCTTGCCAGCCAAACCCAGGTCCATCATGTACTCCTCATGTAGGGTAAAGCCACCGTACCTGTCCGGGGTGAGCACGGCAACAGACTGGCGTCGGGTGGTCGGGTGGAACTGCATTGCTGCCCGGGCTCGGAATTCGAATGCTCACGGGCTAGCCCGTGACGTGCGCCCTCGGGGTCAAGCTTAGGATGCTGACATGAGTCAGGCCCAGGTAGTCGCGTCGATCGGCGCCGCCCTCGACGACCTTGGCGGTCGTTGGATGGGCGGACCCCTCATCAGTGTCGGGGCCGAGCTGGGTCTCGAGCCCTATCCGTGGCCCTTCTACATGGCGGGAAGGGGCGGCGTGCTGGGCGACGTCGATGCCGACGTCGTGACCGCGGCCATGGCTTTCATGCGGCCCGAGCTGGTGCGGGAGGCGTGGCAATCGGGGGGCGACTTGCTCCCGCGACCCGAGGCCGTGGACCGGTTCATCGGCTGTGCCCACGATTGGGCTCGAAATGCCTTCGCGGCTGTCCCGTCGCTTGACCGTTTCAACGATCTGTCCGGGAGAATGGTGGCCGCATTCTCCCCCGTCGGCGTTCCCCTGGCTGCCGGATGGCGCGCCGTCCCGCTCCCCGACGACCCCGCCGCGAAGGCCATTCAGCTGGTTCACGTCCTGAGGGAACTACGCGGCGGTCTGCACATAGCCGCCGTACTGGCCCATGGCGTCTCACTGGTGGATGCAGTCATGGCGACCGAGGGCGAGATGGTGGCCGGGATGTATGGCTGGGATCCGCCATACCCTGACGTTGAAGCGGCCCGGGCGGCCAAAGCGCCGGCCGAGAACACTACCAATGAGATGGCTGCCCGTACGTTTGCCGTCCTCGACCAAGCCGAGATGGATGAGTTCGCCCACCTCGCCCAAACCGTCAATACCCTCTCATCCGGCGGCAAATGATGCGTGAGGCTGGCGATAGGGTGCCAGCAGCTATCTCGTCGATTTGTTGAAGCGCAGGAGGGGATGCAGTGAACGAGCAGGTCGATGCTGGCGGACCGCCGGTGGCAGGGCGGGCCCGGGTGCGACTGGGGCACTCGTCGCTCACGGTCCGACCGATCGGTCTGGGCTGCATGGGCATGTCGCAGTTTTATGGACCCGCTGACGACGAAGAATCGACCCGGACTCTGCTGGCTGCCCTGGATCTGGGGGTGGACTTCTTCGACACCTCTGACGTCTACGGCGCCGCTGACGTCACGTTGGGGTTACCGATTCGGGGCTTCGGCCACAACGAACAGCTCATCGGACGGGCCCTGGCCGGCCGAGGCGACGAGATCGTGATCGCGACAAAGTTCGCCGCCAGGCTCAGCCCGGATGGCACCAGGATCATCATCGACGGGCATCCTGATTACGTCAGGACGGCCTGCGAAGCCAGCCTGCGCCGCCTTGGGGTAGAGACCATTGACCTGTACTACTACCACCGGCCGGACCGGAAAGTGCCCATCGAGGACACCGTCGGGGCCATGGCTGAGCTGATAGCCGACGGAAAAGTTCGCGCCATTGGCCTGAGCGAGGTCTCCGCCGACGTCCTGCGCCGGGCCCACGCCGTGCACCCCGTCACCGCTCTGCAGAGCGAGTACTCACTGTGGGAGCGCGGCATCGAAGCAGAGATCATCCCCGCCTGCCAGGAGCTCAGCGTCACCCTGGTGCCGTACAGCCCGCTGGGCCGAGCCGCCCTCACCGGGGCCCTTTCAGCCTCTACCTCCTTCGCGGCCGACGACTTTCGCGCCGCCAACCCCCGCTTCAGCATGGCCAATCTGGCCCACAACCTGGAGCCGGTCGAGGCGCTGCGCTCACTATCGGAAGCCAAAGGGTGCCAGCCCGGCCAGCTCGCTCTGGCCTGGCTGCTCGCCCAACCGCTCGCGGTGGTTCCTATCCCGGGCACCAAGCGCGTCGCCTACGTGCGCGAAAACGTTGCTGCCACCGCGGTGCCGATCAGTGCTGACGAAACCGCCTATCTCGCCGACGTCTTCGATCCGGACCGCATCACCGGGGCTCGCTACGCCCCCGTTCACGCCGCAAACACCGCAGCCGGCGCCCCGGACGCGGCGAACTCGTGATCTCTGGCCGCGACTGGCAGGACCCGCCAAGCCAACCTGGATGTGTCGGACCGCCCCGTCCCAACCGTCGGACTCTTCTGCGGACATAGAACGCGAGAAGTCATTCTGTAAGGAAATTCGTGAGGGTTAGGCGGCGGGTCGTGACTGCCTCTTTCATCCACCACGGTGCCTGCCCGGGCATGGGATCAGCTCTGTTGCATATTGTGCCCTTTCCGCGTTCTCTGTTGCAAAACGTGCCCTGTTAGAGGGGCTGGTTGAGCAGAGAAGGCGCGGGGGTGGCCGCCGGCCCGTCGTCCGGAGCGCTGCCCGCTTCCATGCCGGTGGACCAGCTTCGAGCCGACTCCGCCACTGCCGTATAAGACGAGAGTCGTGAGGGTTAGGCGGCGAGCCAGAGGGTGACTGTGCGTTACCGATGCGTTTGCCGCCACCTTCGGCCGTGGTGCGCCGAGCAGACTGGCTGCGTGATCGACATGGAGCGTGCGGAGCAGGCCCGATTCCCCGCGCTCGATCCCGAGCCGCCGCCCCGCTCGCTGCGGTGGCGTCTGGGCGCAGCGGCCGCGACCCTCGGTGCCATGGCCTCCTTGGCGGCGCTGGCCTGGCTGCTGGCATCCCTCGGCGGTGGCGCCCCGGCAAAGGCGGCCATCGTCGGCGGCCCTTCTGGCCGGGTGCTGTTCATGTCCAGCGCAGGTGTCTTCGGGCTGGTCTCCCCCGACGGAGGCGGTGCGCAGCAGCTCACCGCGCTCGGATCACATGCCATCAGCGGTGGGACCAATTCCACTCCCTCGCTTGACGGCAAGCAGGTCGTCGCCGGTGACGGGACGGTCCTGTCCGTGAGCGGGCAGACCGTGACCGCGGCGCCCTCCCACGAGAACCTGGCCGCCCGGCCGCAAACGCAGCTGGCCTACCTCAACCCCTTTACCGACGGCGACCAGGATCTGGTCATCCTCACCGGCGGCGAGGCGGGCTACCCCATCTCAGACGCGGCGGTCGGGCTGGTCAGGTGGCAGAGCGGAGCACAGGTCGCCAGCCTGGGAACGGCCGACCAGAGCGCCGGAGTGGCAGGAGATCCGCAGTTGCCCGGAGTCTTCGTCACGGTGGCCCTCCCGGCCAGCTCGGCGGGCGAAGGCGACACCCGGGTCGAGTTGCGCGACGTAGGCAGACCACCGGTTGTGCTGGCTACTGCCGCGTCGGTGGACCGGGCGCTGGGCCAGCCCGCCAACTTGTACTTTGTCCTTTCTCCTTATCCCGACCCCGCCGGCGACAAGATCGCCATCACCGTGAACAGCGGCCTGGCGGGACCCCAACCAGCCGCGGGCGTCATCGTCGTGAACCGGACCGGCCGCCTGCTCGCCACGCTGACCACGTCCGGCCGTCCGCAGAGTGGCTACGGGGTCCAGTGGTCCCCGGATGGCAACACGTTGCTGTACGTGACGCAGGGAAGCACCGGGCAAGAGGTGGCCGAGTGGACACCCGGTTCGGGCGCTCCCTTCGCCCGGCCACTCCCCGATGTGGGCGACACCGCCGGCGATTGCGTCTGGTCCTCGAACGGCGCCGAGGTCCTGTGCGCAGCCGCCAACCTCCAGACGCGGGCTCTGAGCTGGGTGACCGGGCCGGCCCGGGGTGGACCGTTCGCAGTCCATTCGGCACCGGGTATGCCAATCGAGTATCTGGTGAACGGGCGTTGATGCCCTGGTGGCGGCTCCCTCCGCCCAAACCGCGTCACCACGTCGTCCGGTTCGCCTCAGCCTGGTGACGCTTCCCGGCCCGTCCATCGCCCGCCGGTTGGCTTCTCGCCCCGGGTCCGCGCTGATGACATTCGTCGTCGCTGTGGTCGCGGTCGCGGCGGCCGCGGCCGGGCCGACTTATTACGCCGCCGCCCAAACGTCCATCCTTCGTGACTCGCTTGATGTGGCTCCTGTGCTGGGCCGGGGATTCGAGGTCGTCCAGACGGGATCGGTCAGCGGAACCATCGACAGCCTGTCGTCGGATGTGGGGGGACTGCTGGCCGACGGGTTCGGGGCGAGCGGTGGCACGACAGCCGGCCGGGTGTTCCAGCCGCCCATCGAGGCGATCGAGACCACGGCGTTCGACCCCGCGGAGCAACAGCTGATGCCCCTGGTGTGGCGCAGCGACGTGTGCGCCCATCTGGTCGTGACGGGAAGTTGCGCGGCCAACCCGAAGCAGGTCATCGTGAGCCGTTCGCTGGCTGAGGCTTTTCGTCTGCGGATCGGCCAGCAGCTGACGGTCCCGACGTGGGGAGCGCTTACGGTCACCGGCCTCTACTCGGCCCCAGCTGGAGGCGACTATTGGTTTGGTCGCCTGGGAACCTATTTCCCGGACGAGTTCCCACCTGGCGGGCCTTCGGCTAGGGCACCCACGTCCGGCGGCGTGGATGCCCTCTTCACCGCCCGGGCCACTCTCGAGGCGGCGCCGTCGAGCGTGCAGGGGTCCGACGTCATCGATGATTTGATGGCGGTCCGAAGCGTGCGTCCCGGTGATGTCAAACCCATCGAGTCCACCATCAACGGCCTGGTCTCGAATGATCAACTGCAAGTGTTCCAGGCCATTCCGACGACCGACATCCCGGCCACCATGGCTTCGATCAGCTCGGCCTGGTCGAGTCTTGCCGTTCCGGTCCTGCTCGTATCGGCGCAGCTGCTCGGTCTGGCCTGGCTACTGCTGCTCGTCCTGGTGTCCGAGGAGGCCGAGGCCCGCGGCGGCGAGGTGGCGTTGGCCAAGCTCCGCGGCCACGGTCGCTTCCGCACCATCGGGTTCGGGCTCTCGCAGCCGGTGGTCCTGCTGGCCGTGGCCCTGCCCGTAGGAGCCGTTGTTGGCTGGGGAGCCACCGCTCTCCTGGCCCACAACCTGCTACGACCGGGCACGCCCGTCTCGTTGACGCCCCTTGCGTGGGCCGCGGCCGCGGCCGCGGCCGCGGGTGGCTTCACCGCGGTGCTCCTTGCGTCACAACAGATGCTCAGCCGTCCGGTGGCCGAACAATGGCGCCGGGCAGGACGGCGGGCGGGCGATCGCAGCTGGGTGATCGACGCCATCCTGCTGACTGCCGCGGGAGCCGGCCTCCTCGACCTGCTCGCCACCGGGACCGTGTCCTCGGCCCACAAGAGCGCATTGGCCCTCCTGGTTCCTGGACTGCTCGGGCTGGCGGTCGCGGTGGTGGCGTCCCGCCTGCTCCCTCTCCTGTGCCGGGCTGTTACCGCACGCGGCCGGGCCATCGGCGGCCTCGGCGCCTACCTCGCGCTGCGCCACATCGCCCGCCGGCCGGCGGGGGCGCGCACCACCATCATGCTCGCCACCTCGTTCGCGCTGGCCACCTTCGCCATCGCCGCCTGGGTGGTCAACGACCGCAACGACACCGTCCTGGCCCGCGCCCAGGTCGGCGCACCGACCGTGCTGGGCGTGACCACCCCGGCCGGGACCGACCTCAGCGCCCTCGTCGCCGAGGCCGACCCCACAGGCTCCGCGGCGGCGCCGGTCGTCGAGTACGAGAGCAACGGAACCGTCACCATGGCGGTGGATCCAGGCCGGTGGGACAGGGTCGCCACCTGGCCCGGCCCCAAGCCCTCCGATCTGGGCCGGGTCCTGGCGCCTCCCGCACCGGCACCGGTCATGCTCGACGGCACGTCGGTCCGGATCAGCGCGACGATCAGAAGCCTGTCCCCGCCCGGCTCCACACTGATTCTCGATGTCGACAGCCCCGACGCCAGCGCGGTCACGCCGGTCAACCTCGGAAGCCCTCCCCGCACCGGTCGTTTTCTGGCCACCGCCGAGCTGGTCGGCTGTCCCTGTCTGCTCCAGGACCTCACTGTCCAACCACCGCCCTCCGCCTTTTCCAGCGGCCTGTCGGCCGCCGGCAGCGTGATCCTCACCGGCCTCGACGTGCAACAGGGTGCGGCCGGCCCCTGGTTACCGGTAACGACCGGGCTCGGCGATCCGAGCCGGTGGGACGCCCCGGGAACGCCAGGGACCGTGACCACAGACCCCGACGGGCTGACCTGGAGCTTCGCCGCCCCCGGGCACGGCGCCGACGCCGTCCTGGCGCCGATCGATAGGCCTTCTCCCCTGCCGGCGGTCGCGGCCCGCGCTGCGACCGGTGGCAAGATCGGGCCACAGACGATCACCGGCGTTGACGGCAACAACCTTGACGTCGATGTCACGTCCGTCGTCGCCTCAGTCCCGGGCGCTCCTGCGACCGGGATCGTCGTCGACCTCGGCTACGCCCGCCTCGCCGCGAGCAACAACGTCTCCGCCGAGGCGGTCCAGCAGGTCTGGGTCGCCGCCGGCGCGGCAGCCAGGATCACCGCCCGCCTCCAGCAACTCGGGGTCAAAGTGACCGGCACCACCAGCCAGAGCGGCGCCAAAGCGGTGCTCGGTCGTCAAGGCCCTGGCCTGGCCCGTGTCCTTTTCCTGGCCGAGGCCGGGGCGGCGGCGGCCCTGGCGGCGGGAGGCGCCATCCTCGGCCTCTGCCTGTTCGCACGACGGCGCCGTTACGAGTACGCGGCCCTCGTCGTCACCGGACTGCGCACCCGGACCCTGGTGACCTCCCTCATGGCCGAGCAGCTCATCGTGGTCGCCTTTGGTCTCGCAGTCGGGATCGGAGCCGGACTCGCCGCCGTTGCGGTCGCCCTCCGGGCCGTGCCGGAATTCCTGACCGTGCCCGCCGCCCCCGCCCTCTCGTATCTGCCGCCAGCGGGCCAGCTGGCCGGGCTCCTCGCCATCGTCGTGGCGATCGTCACGGCCGGCACGCTCCTGGCCAGTGTGGCCATGATTCGCGGGGTGCGACTGGAGCAGCTGCGCGAGGCTCCGACATGAACCCTGAGCCCGCGCTGCGCTGCGACGGCCTGGTCCACGTGTACGGCACCCCCGGGCAGGAGGTCAGCGCCTTGCGCGGCGTCGAGCTCGAGGTGTCGCCCGGCGAGACGGTCGCACTGCTGGGCCCGTCGGGGGCCGGAAAGTCGACGCTCCTGTGGATCCTCGCCGGCCTGATTCGACCGACGGCGGGCGTGGTCGAGGTGAGCGGCCGGAACCTCGCCCAGCTGGGGCGGCGCCAGGCGACGGACCTGCGACTGCGCGAAGTCGGAGTGGTGATGCAGACCCCGGCCCGGAACCTTCTGGCTCCTGACACCGCTCTCAACAATGTCCTTTTCGCCCAGTCCCCCACCCGGCGCACGCGCCACACCAAACGACGCCGGGCCTTCGCCCTGCTGGACGCCGTTGGTCTCGCTGGTCAGGCCAACAAGGCAGCCGGGCGGCTCTCCGGCGGCGAGCAGCAGCGATTAGCGCTCGCGGTGGCCCTCGCAAACGGTCCCAACCTGCTCCTCGCTGATGAACCGACCAGCCAGCTCGACCGGGCGTCCGCGGCCGAGGTCCTCGACCTGATCAAGGCCGCCAACAGGGACCTGGGCACCACCGTCGTGGCAGTTACCCACGATCCGGACGTCGGTGCTGCGCTCGGCCGGACGATCACTATTCGGGACGGCCGGGTCGGAATGGAAGGGCACGCCGGCGAGGAGTACCTCGTCGTCGGCCGCGACGGCACAGTTCAGCTGCCGTCAGATCTCCTGGGCGTCCTGCCGCCGGGTTCTCTGGCGGAGGCCCGTCGCACCCCTGAAGGCGTCGAGCTCCGTCCCGTCCAGCCGGACAAGACCGGATGAGCTCCGGGCCCGCCGCCACCTTGTCTCCTGGGCCGTTCCTCGAAGCCCGGGCAGTGAGCTACCTGGTGGAGGGAACGACGGTCCTGCGACCGGTGGACCTTGCCGTGGGCCCCGGGGACCGCCTGGCCGTAATCGGTCCCTCCGGTTCCGGAAAAACGACCCTGCTGTCGTTGCTGGGAGGTCTCAGCCGGCCCAGTGCAGGGGAGGTCCGGCTCGACGGCGAGCGCCTCGAGACGGTCGCCGGACCAGGCCGGGGCGTGGCTATCGTTCTCCAGGGCTATGGGCTGGTGTCGCTGCTCACCGCGTTGGAGAACGTGGAAATCGCCCTCCGGGCCGCGGGGCGAACGAGAGCGAATGCTACGACCGAGGCGAGCGAGGCCCTGGCAGCAGTCGGCCTCGAAGCCCAGGCGGACCATCTCGTCGAGGAGCTGTCCGGGGGCCAGCAGCAGCGCACCGCGGTGGCCCGGGCCCTGGCGCTCCGGCCCAGGCTGCTGATTGCCGACGAACCGACGGCCGAACTGGATCCTGCCTGGCGCGCCCTCACCCTCGCCCGCATGTTTGAAATCACCGAGAGCGGCGCCGCCCTGGTGCTCGCCACACATGATCCGGAAGTAGCGGCCTCGTGCCACCGGGTGCTGGACCTCCACCACTGAACTCCGGTCGCCGTTTAGGCCCGAAGGGGCGCACGCCGGCCGTAGCCAGGGTCAATCCCCCAAGCTGTGAAGGCGGCCCGCACCCGGCCCGGTCCGCCTCCGGCCAGCTAACGAACCCCTTGTGTCGGCGAGATGATGGGCATATCATCGCACTAGTGCTATGCAGCACGAGTGCGATGAGAGGCGTGTGCACGTCTGCACAAGGGGGAAACACCCAAACGACAAGCGACCCGGGTTCCCTGTCGTGGGGACACCCGGGCCCGATGCAGGGGAAAGGACGTCATGGCCGACGCGTTTGCATTCCTGACGAGGAGAGGTCAGCCTGATTCGAGGGCCAGGGTTAACCGGGGCAGACGGGCGGTTGGTGCCCTGGCCGCGCTCGGCCTGCCGGCGGTGCTCGGGGTCTTCGCTGTGGCCCCCTTGGCGGCAGTTACCCCGGCCGCCGCTTCGACGGCGGGGGCCGGGTCGGTGGTTACGCCGGTCACGGGCCAACCGGCCGCGTCCGCTCCAGTTCCGTCGGTGACCGGTCCGCTCCCGGGGCCCATACCCTCTTCTGTGGATGGCGGGGTGGGCGTCGTGTCGCCCGCGGTGCTCCAACAGGCCGGCTACCAGGAAAAGGAGTTCTTTATCTCCGGCACCGCACAGGCCTACGACTTCGTCGGCACGCCGACTCCCGCCGGCCGTTGGACGGTCGCGCCAGTGGCGGGCACGTCGACGTATTACCAGACCAGGATGGTAGCGCTTACGCCAATCAACCCGAAGCGTTTCAGTGGCAACGCCATCGTCGAGTGGTCCAACGTATCGGGCGGCCTCGACTCCCTGCCGGACTTGACGCTCGATCACGCCGACGTATTCCGACAGGGTGACGCCTACGTGGGCGTGGCCGCCCAGTGGGTCGGTGTCGAAGGGGCCAAGCTGAACAACCCGGCCCGGTACGGAACTCTCGTCCAGCCGGGCGACAGCTACTCGTACGACATCTTCTCCCAGGCCGGGATGGCAGTCCGCGACCTGTCCGCCAACGTGCTCAGCGGCCTGCAGCCGAAGGTGATCGTGGCCGACGGGATATCCCAGTCCGCAATACGTATGCAGACCTACATCGATGCGTTCGCGCCCATGTACAACGTGTATGACGGCTACGTCGTGCACAGTCGCAGCGCGGCCACCTCCCAACTACAACAGCAGACAGGCACCGCCACGGTCCTGGTGGGCGGGGTGGCTACCCAATTCCCCACCGACGGCAACGCCGGGCTCGTCGACGTCCCGGCGCCGTCAGTGGTCCTGAGCCGCACGGACATCTTTGCGCCGGTGCTGAGCTACATGACCCAGACCGACGTGTACTCCACTCCCAACGGATTGCTTGACTACGGTCCTGCGACGCAAAACAACTCGCGGGGCTTCCGGCTGTGGGAGGCGGCCGGCACCTCCCACGCCGACTCCTGCCAGTTCCTCCTGTGCATCAATCAGGGGGGCGGGACGGCCGGCACAATCGCGCTGTTCAACGAGATGCTCAACCCGCCGGCCACCCTCCCCGGGATCGGAACCTGCACCACCACCGCAAAGGTACCGGCGCCGATCAACACCGGCGAGGCCCGCTACACATTCAGCTCGGCCGTGCTGCAACTCGTTACCTGGGCCGGCACCGGCGGCGCCCTTACCGGCATCCCGGCGGCGGCACCGCCGCTGTTCGTCGGCCAGTACGCCGGAGAACCCGCCACCACCACTCCCGTCCTCGACGCCAACGGAAATATCATCGGTGGGGTGCGTTCACCCGCAGTGGATGTGCCCGTGGCGACCCTGACCGGCGTCTCCACCAGCATCCCGGGATTCTGCGAACTGGCTGGCACCACCACCACGTTCACGCCCGCCCAACTCAAGGCCCTGTACCCGACGCACCGGGCCTTCGTAGTCAAGTGGGGTAACGACGTTTCCAAGCTGGTGCGCCAGGGCTACCTGACCCCGATCGACGGCGAGCAGCTCATCACCGCAGCCGGCGCCTCCAACGTGCCCTGAACGAGATGACCACCGGCTACCCGGCGTGAGGGCGATCGCGGTCGCGGTCGCGCCGGGTGAGGCGACCCGGTCACCTGTTCATCCCATCCCCTGCGCCCCGCGGTGTCGAACCGCGGGGTGCAGGCGCTAATGGGAGGATCGACCGTTATTCTTACAGAATGGGTGCCTCGCCGATCCGTGACCGTAAGGCCAGAGAGACCCGAGCTCGCATCGCCAAGGCCGCCCTGAACCTGTTCATGACTCAGGGCTATGCCGCCACGTCGATGGATGAAATAGCCCAGGCCGCAGACGTGGGTCGACGCACCATCTTCGAGCACTTTCCGACGAAAGAGGCGATACTGTTTGACCACCTCGTTGTTCGCCGAAAAGTCGCAGTGCAACGCCTTCACGACCGGCCACCCTCGGAGGCGCCGATTGTAAGTCTGTACGCCGCCATGCGAGAACTGTGCGAGGAAGGCTACGACCGGCAGTATCTCTCCCAGATCCGGGCCGTGCTCAAAGCGGAGCCGCGGTTCGCATACGGCGAACTCTCCCTTGGTACGAGAGCGTTCGAGCGGAGCCTCCTCGCAACCCTCAAGGATCGGGTCGGCGAACGGGAGTCGTCTCTGGAACTCCGAGCCGTGACCCTCATGGTGCTGGCTTGGGTCGATGCCGCTAATCGCGCCTATCTTTTCGAAGGCCAGCGTTCGCTGGTAGAATACTTCGACGAGGTCGTAGCCACCTGCCTCATTACGGCTCAACGCGACCTTCGACGGAGCCTCGAAGGTGGTCGAGACTGATCACGTCGTTCAGACGGCGTCAGGGGTCTTCTAGGCCCAGGGATACGAAGATGTCGTGCCGTTGGCTCTCGAAGTCGTCTGGCGTGATTGCTCCGCTGGACAGAAGCTCGTTGAGGTGGTGGAACCGGGACATGATCTCGGCCTGGTCGGCCGGTTCGGGACTGTTCTCGTGCCGGCGTTGCTGGCGTCGTTCGCTCTTGGCTGCTTTGCGGTCGTTGCGCTGAGCGGCGACGCGTCGCTTGTTTGCGCTGTCACTCATCTCGAGTCCGGTCGTTCTGGCTGGTATCGACGCGATCTCGCTTGGCCAGACGGTCCAAACGCGATGAGCCGCAAGCCCTTGTCATCGACTGTTTCGGACGGGTCAGACACGGTGTCACCTCCCCGAGCCCTTGGGCTCAAGCCCTCAACCGGCAGGGCGAGATCCCAACCGCCCCAGGAAGGATACTCGCCGACGGTGAGGGGCGAAAACCAGGGCCGACCGGTCTGGGCTCGGTCGACCCTGGAATGGGCTCGGCGAGACACAGCCGGTGGCACCGAACGGCATCGCCCGGCCAGACCTTCCGACGTTGACGAACCGGTCGATCATGTACCCTCGATGGTTCTCGGCAGTCTACAAGCCGCGGCCTGGTCCTACCGGGCCGGGATCGCCTGAGGTCTCCTTATCCGAGCGAGTCGTGGCGCTCTTCTACGACAGTCCCACCCGGCTGCTGGTAAACACGCCGGCTACGGCTCCGGCCGCCGAACCCGCCCCAGGAAGCCCAAAAGATGATCGACGCGATGAACCCGACGACGCCGACCACCATGAGGATGACGCCGATGGTTTGGATATTGAAGTGGGACGAATGCACCGTGGTGGCGAACTTGAGGATCGCTCCAATGGCAAAGACGACAATGCTCGCAGCTACACCCATGATTGCTCCTGTCGCGAACGGCGTGGCGGTGGCCACTTCTCGCAGAGACTCTTATACCCGTCGCGGTGAAGTCCGAACCAAAGATGCCGGCCTACCGCCCTGGCTACGTCATGGCGACAGCGGCGAGCTTGTCCTGCGCCCGGCGTTGTGGCGGCTCTCGGTCCTCTCGTCCACGAACCAGCCGGGTTAGCAGCCATCACTCTCGGGGTAAGACTGAAGAACGAAGGGGCAAAACCACGGCTACACCCAACGGTTGGCTCAAAGGAGCACGATGATCATTCTCGGTATTGTTTTGTTGATAGTGGGCTTTCTCTTAGCGATACCCATCCTGTGGACCATCGGGATCATTCTTCTCGTCCTCGGGTTGATCTTCGAGCTGCTGGGAGCGACCGGCCGCGCCGTTGCAGGCAGACGCCACTATTATTGATGGCCCCGGCCGGCGATTGGACAGTGACGTTCATGTTGTCGGCCGCCGCTGTCCTGGTGGTCTGGCCAGAAAACCCGGCTAGACCTTGACGGTGACCCCGCGGGGCGACCAGTGAGGAGACAGAAGGATGCTCGGCGGGCCACGCCAAGGCCGGGACTACGAACATCGATTCCCAGCTGTGCTCGGCATTGTATTCGGGATGGCGCTCTATGCTGCCCTGCCAAGCGATCTCACCCTGGGCAATCGATTCCTGATACCCGGCCTCGAAGTGGTGCTCCTCGTGCCGGTCCTGGTGATCAACCCTCGGCGTCTGACCCGCCAGACGCCAATGTCGCGGCTGCTTTCCCTCGCTTTGGTCGGCGTCATTGGCATCGCCAACCTGGTCTCGCTGGTCCTCCTGGTTCGAGCCCTCGTCCAGGGGGGCGCCAACGACAGCCACAAACTCCTCCTGGCTGCACTGCAGATCTGGCTCACCAACATCATCGTCTTCGGGCTCGCCTATTGGGAACTCGACCGAGGCGGCCCGGTCCAACGAGCCAAACTGTCCCGGAACGATTTGCCGGTTGCCGACTTCCGATTCTCCCAGGACGAAGACGACGATGCCATCGCCGAAGTGGCCGCCTCATCATCAGCCCGGGTTGACTGGACGCCCGTTTTCGTGGATTACCTCTACGTGTCGGTCACGAACAGCTCGGCGTTCAGCCCCACCGACACCATGCCGCTATCCAGCCGGGCCAAGCTGTTGATGAGCGTCCAGGCCATCTCCGCACTGATCGTCTCCCTGCTCGTCATCGCCAAAGCTGTCGGCGGTCTCAAGTAGCCGACCCGAACGGTCAGAGCCGCGGTCCGATCGGCCGGGGAGAAGGTCATCATCGCGAGGTCTGATCTGGCGGCCGGCGTTGCAACGGAAGCAGGGCGACGTCGTCTTGGGGTGACCAATTGCCTGTGAGCTCCCCAATGACCCGCCGGCAGACCACCTCGCCGGCGGCCCGCTAAGCCTCGATCTCGGCCCAGACTTCCTTTCCGTGGTCGCCGACTTCGTGGCCCCACCGTACGGCCAGTGCTGCGACGATGTCGAGGCCTCGACCGGATGTTTTGAATGACGAAGACCTGGCAGGCACGGGCGGGCTTGGATGGAGGTCGGCGACAGAGATTCGGATCGTCCCACCGGTGCGGATGATGCAGATCCGAAACCTTGAACGGGCATGAACCACCGCGTTGGTGCTCAGCTCGGTGACGATCAGCGCGGCGGCCTGGTGGTCGCCCGGCCACCCCCAGCGTCGTAGCGTCTCGGCTAGAATTCGCCGGGCCTCACCGGGGGCGTCAGACGCCGACGCCAGTTCGGCTATCTCGATGGCGTCGAAGGTCACGGCCTGGAGCGGCGGGGACGGTAGCGGTCCGACCAGGGCCGAATGGACCCGGCAGACAGCTTCCCGGGCGTCGATATCGGTGCCGATGGTGTCTGATCGGTAGCTGCAATAGAGGCAGAAGTTGTGGTCGCGGCCGAGATCATTCCAGAGGCCTTCCAGCTCCATAGCCGCGTTGACGTTGCCCGCTTCCCACAGCAGCTGGACCATCTCGCCATACACGCGAACTCGGCCGCCGCCGGTACCGTCCATCAGGTCGCCCATGACTGACGCGAACAGGTCAGGCTGGGGAACGCCGTCGATCATGAACTGGCCGAGCGCGCCTGCAGCGTCGATGAAGATCACGGTCCCGGCTCCGTCCGCAGAGCCGACGTCGATGGTGTGGGCTGCGAGCCGCTGACCCAGTGCCCTGCGGTGCGTGGCGGTGGCGAACACGAGCGCGGCACCATCCGAAACCAGGCCCTCGATGAAGTATCTGGCGACCCGATCGAGCATCTCGTCGTCATTGGCATAGAAGTCGACCACGTGGGCGTCCGACGCGGGTACCGGCGTGGCAACCTCCATCCGAGTCTCCTCACCGATGATCTGAAGCAGTTGTTGAGGCTAGCGGCTTCTGGGCCCAACGACGGGTCGCAGGCCAACTAGCCACCCCGCCCGCCCAGCGTCGACAAGATCCCTCGTATCGACAGGCGTCACGCAGCTCGCCCTTTTGCTTTTACCCCGATTGCCTGCCGACGTAACATCGTGCCCGCTGCCAGGAGCGTTTATCCGCCGACGCCCTGTCAGCCTCACCGGGAAGGGTCGACCTCCTCGATCGGGTATTCATGGAGGTGTCAAGGTGGAGCAGGCAAGCTGCCCGTCGGCCCGGGCAAGTGGGAGAATGATGCTAATTCGAGTCGGATGCGAGTTCGTATACCAAGCCGAGGTGGCGACGCACGCCGTGATCCAGGTCGAGCCCCGCCTCGACGGAGCCGTGCGAGGTCTGGACGAGCAGTGGGCCAATACGCCGCAGCTGCCGATGTCGCGCTACGTGGACGGGTTCGGCAACCCCTGTCGCCGGGCGACCCTGCCTGCGGGACACTCCTCGCTTCGGTATGACGGCCTTTTGCAGGTGCCCGCGAAGCCCGACCCGGAGTGTCTCGATGCGCCCGAAGTAGCCCCCGAGGAACTTCCTGATGAGGCGCTGGTATTCACGCTGGCCAGCGCCTTCTGCCCCACCCAGGAACTCGCTGACGACGCCTGGCGCTTGTTCGGGTCCGTCCCGCCCGGATGGCGTCGGGTGCAAGCGATCAGCGACTGGGTCCACGGCGAGATCGCGTTTGGGTACGTCCGGACCGCGCCGTTCGCCACCGCGGCCGACGTCTTCAAGAGCCGGGCCGGCGTGTGCCGGGACTTCGCCCACCTGGCCGTGACCTTCTGCCGGGCGCTCAACATTCCAGCCCGTTATGCCTTCGGCTATCTGCCCGACATCGCCGTTCCCCTCAGCCCTGATCCCATGGACTTCTGCGCCTGGATGGAGGTGTTCCTCGGGGGCGCCTGGTGGACGTTCGATCCCCGCAACAACCAGCGACGGCTCGGCAGGGTGCTCATCGGGCGAGGCCGGGACGCCCTCGACGTGGCCATGATCTCTACCTACGGAGGCCCTCAGCTCACCTCGATGACTGTGTGGGCTGATGAGGTGCCTGGCTGACCGTGGCGGTGGTGTTCACGAAGTTTTCATAGTCCGGGTCCGACAGGCGACATACAACGTCGACATACTGTCGGGCATGCGTCAGGGTCGCTGGTAGGAACAAACGTGGTGAACGAGCGCCGGGCCGCGGTCGCCACCGCCGACCAACGGGCTTCACGAACGTTCAGGCTGGGGCAGACGATTGGGTACCGTTACAGCGCGCCTGTCACCGACCTGCGTCAACGCCTCAAGGTTGTCCCCCCGCTCAGCCACGGACCGCAGCGACGAAGCGGTTGGCAACTCGGCGTTCGAGGGGTGACGTCCTGGAGCACCCGCTCCGGCCTCGATCGGTTCGGCAACGTCACGATCGAGATCAGCGTGCCCCGGGTCGACGATGCAGTCGAGTTTCTGCTCGACGTCGAGGCCGACACCGATGAGTCCAGATGGCCATACGAACCCGTCGTCGACCGCGGCTACCTGCGACCCACCCGGTTGACCCGTGCCGAGGGTTCTGTCGCCGAGCTGGTGCCTGCGAGCGCTGACCCGAGCGTGGCGTCCCTCTGCGAGAGGGTCTACCACTCCCTCGACTACGAGTGGGGGATCACTGGTGTCGGCACCACGGCCTCCGAGGCTCTCGCCGGCGGCCGCGGGGTCTGCCAGGATTACGCCCACATCATGCTGGCGGTGTGCCGAGCGGCGGGAATAGCGGCGCGCTATGTGTCAGGGCATCTCGGCGGAGAAGGTGGGAGTCACGCCTGGGTCGAGGTCTTGCGTCCCCATCCGTACGGCGCGAACCGCTGGATCGCCCAAGGTTGGGATCCCACCCACAACCGTCGGGCCGATTCCGACTACCTCGTGGTCGGGGTCGGACGTGACTACGCGGACGTGACCCCCCTGTCGGGCACCTACGACGGTCCAGGTGTGACCAACACCCTCGCCGTGGGAAAACGGCTCGAGGTCAACTAGCTGCATCCTGCTGGGGGTCGCGTCGCGCGGGTGAATGCGTGGGTCCGGTTGAGATCAGCCCAACCAGTGCCGACAAGGGCGCCCACCGCGGCGCCGCTAAACCCCGCCTGGCCGGTCCTCACGCCCGCCGGCGGGCCTGCCGCCGGAGTCCCCGATCGGGACTTGCGGCTGCGACTGACTGGTTAGGCGTACCGTCCTCGGGTATATCCGCTTCTGACGGCGACCATGTCGTCTTCGGGGAACGAGCCCTGGACCCAGGTTCGAGCGCCGGATGCCAGATCCTCTCGTACCTGCCCGTAAAGGGAGTTCCATGACCATGGTATCGGCCGAGCCACGGCTCGACCTGTCTCCAATGCCCGTCATCGTCCGACCACCGTCCCAGCGGTTGGCGCTTCAGCGGCTGATAACGACGATCTTGGTTCTGGCCCCAGTGCTCGCCCTTGGCGCCGCGCTGCCGTCCCTGTGGGGGCACGCCATTCACTGGAGAGACGTAATACTGGCAGTGGCGCTGTATACGATCACCGGGCTTGGAATGACGGTCGGCTTCCATCGGCTCTTCGCCCACCGCAGCTTCAAAGCGACACGGGTGCTCAAGGTCATTTTGGCGGTGTCGGGCTCCCTGGCCGTGGAGGGTTCGCTCGTCGCATGGGTTGCGAACCATCGTCGGCACCATATGTTCAGCGACCAACCCGGCGATCCCCACTCCCCGTGGTGGCCGCCCGGAGCCAAGGGAGGCGGACTACGCGGGTTTGTGCACGCTCACGTCGGCTGGCTGTTCGGCGCCGATTCGACTCCAATTCGTCGCTTCGCCCCGGACATGTTGGGCGATCCTGATGTTGTCCTGATCGGCCGGTTGTTCCCCCTCCTTGCCATCGCCTCGTTCGCGTTGCCGTTCGGGCTCGGATGGCTTTGGTCGGGCGGCTTCAGCGGAGCTCTGGCCGCCCTTCTGTGGGCCGGCGTCATCCGGATAGCTCTCCTCCACCACGTCACCTGGAGTGTCAACTCCATTGGCCACCTGTTCGGTCAGCGTCCGTTCGCCACCGGCGATCGCAGCACCAACTTCGCTCCGCTTGCCCTGTTGTCGTTCGGAGAATCGTGGCATAACTTTCATCATGCCTGCCCGAGCTCGGCTCGCCACGGTGTTCAAGCCCACCAGCTTGACTCTTCAGCCGCGCTCATCCGGCTCTTGGAAATGGCCGGATGGGCAACCAAGGTCCGCTGGCCTACACCCGATCGTCTCGGCCGCGCCAGGCCAATTGCCACGGCCAGCGATCCCAACACCCCGGCATGACGGCATAGCCGCTATCCGGTTAGTCGCCCCCGCCCGCAGAGGAGTGTCCGACGCTCCCTGCCCAGCGGCCTGTGTGTTAGGTAATCCTTGCCGTCGTAGTTGGTCTCACGATGGCCCACGCCGGGGGTTTCGTTAATGCTGCCCACGGGAAGAACCAAGTCGGCCAGGATAGAAAGGTCTGCGATGTTCATCCTCTTGGGTTTGTTGTTGGTGTTGCTGTTCTTCGGGCTCGGTTTTACTTTGCATGCGCTGTGGATAGTTGCTGTTGTCCTCTTTGTGGCGTGGCTCATTGGCCTCTTCATCGGCAGGGGTGAGAGCGCGGGCCGCAACCATTTCTACCGGTGGTAGCCGGAACCAAGGTCTTGACTTGCGATCGCAGCCTTTGTTGTCGCGGCTGCGTGCCACGAACAGACCTTCGAAACTAAGAGGCGCAAGGATGCCGAGGAAGATGGCGGGGCGCATCGAGACCGCGTCCGGGTTGGATCGAGTCGGCCAGCCCTTGAGCGCGGCGCTACACCGGCTGTTGCGTCCCGGGCCCACGGTGGACGTCCTGTCGGGTAGGGCCCTGGGCCACCCTGCTCACCCGGCCCTGGTGTCCGCGCCCATCGGCTGTTGGACCGGGGCCTTCGTCGCCGACCTGGTCGGCGAGCCCCGAGCCGGGCGCCTTTTGACCGGGCTGGGAGTGCTCGCCGCGGTACCGGTGGCCGCGACAGGGGCCTCAGATTGGGCCGATACCACGGGCGCGGAGCAACGAGTCGGTGTTATCCATCTGGGCCTCAACCTGGCCGCCACCGTCACTTACGCCGGATCGTGGTGGGCCCGTCGCCGAAACCAGCCGCACCTGGGGGTGGCATTGGGGATGGCCGGAGCCGCATTGGCAACCGCGGCCGGATGGCTGGGCGGCCATCTGGCCTACGCCGTGGGCGTCGGCGTCGACACCAACGCCTTCGTGGGCGGCCCGACCGAATGGACCGGCGTCCACGACCATTCCGCCTATTCCGGGCCGCTCAGTCGCGGCTCGGCGGCCGGAGTAAGCCTGGTCATCGTCCGACCCGACCCGGATGCCCCCGGGGCACCGCAGTGCGCCCCGCGGGTGCTCGCCAACCGCTGCAGCCACCGAGGCGGACCCCTGGCCGAAGGCGCCCTGGACCAGGGCTGCCTGCGATGTCCTTGGCACGGCAGCGAGTTCGACATCACCACCGGCCGCGTCCGCCGGGGGCCAGCAAGCATGGCTCAGCCGGTCTACCAGGCGCGTCTGCAAGGCGGAAACCTGGAGGTCCGAAGAGACGAGCCCCGCTCCTTACGGGTCAACCCGGTCCGCGCGTAAGCGAACACCAGACCATGACCCTGTGTGGACCCCCCGTCGAAGCGGCGGCCCTGGCTGCGGCCTGCGACCTCGCCAGGTCATGGCCGCGACCCGGCCAAGGCCAGACCGCCCGCCGCTTGGACCTATTGCGGTCGGCCGCAGAGCGGGACCTGGCCCTTGGGCGCCTGGTCGAAGCCCACGCCGACGCCGTAGCTATCACCGCCGAGCTGGCCGGCCCGCGCGTCGGGCCCGGTCAGCAGTGGGGGGTGTGGGCGGCCGGCCCGGCCGGCAGCGTCCAAGCTCGGCGCGGCGGGCGTGGTTGGCGGATCGAGGGAACCAAGGACTGGTGTTCCGGAGCCACTCTGGTCACCCACGCCCTCGTCGACGCCGCCACCGTCGCCGGGCAACAACTGTTCGCGGTCGACCTCGGGGACCCCGCCGTTCTCGTGGGCCCTTCGACGTGGGCGGGACCGGGCATGATCCGAGCCGACACCCGCGCAGTCCGCTTCCATCACGCCCCGGCCGTGGCGGTCGGCGAGCCTGGCCAATATCTGACCCGACCGGGATTCTGGGCGGGCGCGATCGGCGTTGCAGCATGCTGGCACGGAGGCAGCATCGCGGCTGCCCGCCCCCTGCTCGACCGGTCTCGCCGCTGCCTTGACCCCCATCTACTGGCACATCTTGGCGCCGTGCACGTCAACCTGGAACAAAACTCTGCCATCCTGGCCGCAGCTGCCGGCCAACTCGATGATCACTTTTGCAGCGATCACGAGCTGCTGGCCGGAGCGGTGCGAACGACCATCGAACGCAACGCCGTAGCGATCATGGACCGGGTCGGCCGGGCTCTCGGACCAGGTCCGTTAGCCCGCGACGCCAACCATGCCGCCGTGATCGCCGATCTGACGGTGTACATCCGCCAGCACCACGGCGAACGCGACCTCGAGCGGATCGGCCTGCGCCTGTCGGAACTCGACGACCCGTGGTCGAGCTGAGCGCGGGCGGCCCCCGCCTCGACGGCGCCGGAACGCCCGAGTCGGCCTGGGAAGGCTCTCCGCAGCTTCGCAACCTTCGGCTGTGGCAGGGGCCCACACCGTCAACCAAACGGTGTGTGGTCGTCGCCCCCCACCCCGACGACGAGATACTCGGCGTCGGCGGTACGTCGTCCCTTCTCGCCACTGCAGGCATCGACATCGTGCTCGTCGCCGTTACCGACGGCGAAAAGAGCCACGCCGACCGGCGCAGCGAGCTACGCCAGCGCCGACCGCTTGAGTCGGCCGCCGCCGCGGCCCGTCTGGGCATTGCACCGACGCGTCGCGTTCGATTGGGTCACCCGGACGGCGCCATCGCAGAACCTCAACTGCGAGCTCAGCTGGCCAGCCTCGTCCGCCCCGGCGATTTGGTCCTCGTCCCCTGGGACCACGATGGACACCCCGACCATGACCGGGTGGGTCGAGCCAGCCAGGCCGTCGTCGACCGATGCCAGGCACAACTGCTCTCCTATCTGGTGTGGGCCTGGCATTGGGCTTCCCCCGACGGTCATGACGTGCCGTGGCATAGGGCCGTGCGGGTGGAGCTCGGCCCTGACTTGACCAGACGAAAGGGCCGGGCCGTGCGCTGCTTCACCAGCCAACTCACCGGGCCCGACCCCGTCTTGGCCCCGACCGCCGTGGAGCGGCTCACCCGACCCTACGAAGTGCTTCTCGGGCCATGACCCTGGGGCAACCCTACTTCGACGACCTGTACCGGCATCATTCTGATCCGTGGGAATTCCGCACCCGGTGGTACGAGACCCGCAAACGTCAGCTGACCATGGCCGCGTTGCCCGATGCGCACTACGCCTCGGTGTTCGAGCCCGGCTGCTCCCTCGGCCTTCTCACCCGCCTGCTGGCCGCTCGCAGCGACCGCGTCCTGGCCATGGATATTTCCCCTGCTGCCCTCGAGCAGGCCCGGGCCGGCCTACCCCCCCACGTCCAACTGCAAAGAGGATCCGTCCCCGCCGATTGGCCGCCCGGCCACTTCGACCTGGTCGTGCTCTCTGAGCTGGGCTACTACCTCGATGAAAAAGATTGCCAGCGGTTGGCCACGCTGACCGCGACCGCGGCGGACGATCTTATAGCTGTCCATTGGCGCCACCCCGTCGACGACTACCCTCTCTCTGGCGATCACGTCCACCACCTGATCGAGCAGGCGGCCGCCGAGCACGGTCTGAGCCGAATTTGCAGCCATATCGAAGCCGACTTCCGGCTGGCCGTGTGGAGCCGCCATCCCCGCTCGGTCGCGGCCCGGACCGGACTCATCCCGTCGTGAGGGGCAAGATCAACCGGATCGGCGTGGTCGTTCCCGCCCACAACGAGGAGCGCCTCCTCGCTGGCAGCCTCATCGCTTTGCACCGGGCTGTCCGCTTGGCCGCCGTGCCCGTCGACATTCTGGTCGTGCTGGATGACTGCAACGACGGCAGCTACGACCTCTGTCGGGAGGCCGGCGTGAACAATCTCGCCATCAAAGCCCGCAACGTGGGTGTCGCCCGCGCCGTCGGCTTCGAGGCCCTCGTCGGCGGAGAACCCGACCTGACGGCCATCTGGCTGGCCAGTACAGACGCCGACACCCGGGTCGAGCCCACCTGGCTCCGCCATCAGCTGGACCTGGCTGAGCGGGGCGCCGACGTCGTCCTCGGCGTGGTCCGACTCGACGGGCCCACCGCCAGCGCTGAGCTGCACCACACATTCGACCGCGACTACCAGCAGCAACTCTTCGACGACGGCTCTCACAGCCACGTGCACGGCGCCAATTTGGGGCTGCGAGCCAGTGTCTACCGGCGAGCCGGCGGGTTTCCCCCAGCCCCCAACCACGAAGACCGAGGCCTGATCCAACGACTTCGCCGCACACCAGGCGTCATCATCGAACACAGCCAGCAGCTCGTCGTCACCACCAGCGGAAGGGTCGAGGGCCGGTGCCGCCACGGCTTCGCCGCCGCCCTCGCCGCCCTCAACGCCTCCGTCCCTTCCTGACCCAGAGATACAGATGGTTTGAGGGAACTACCTGAGCGGGGTGAGGCCAGACATCAGTTCATATCGTTTGCCCGCCCGGCGCCAGGTGGGGCGGTGGCGGCGTTCGCCGGGTCTCCGGTTCATTGAACTTACCCATCCGGCGCGACCGGCCCCGGACGCCATACTGCGGGCCCGGCGGCCGGTACGGACGTAAGCTGGGACGTGGAGGGCGGATCGACCAGATCCGTGAGGGCGCCGATGGTAGAACCCGCCCCACTACACGTGGCGGGACCACCCCCCGAACAGAGGAGCGTCAGCGACAACGGCCTCCATACGATGGGATCGTGCTCATCATGTTTGATCGGCCGAAGGGCTGGTAATGGCCTCACAGGTGGGTAGAGCCACGGAGAATGCTACGGAGAGTGCTCCCCTCCACACATTCCGTGGCCGGGACGCCGAGTTGACGGTCCTGGGCCAACATCTCGACGAGCTTCTCGCAGGTGTTGGTTCGGTCGTCTTGGTGGAGGGGGGCGCCGGGATGGGCAAGAGCCGCCTTCTCGGTGAGGTGGCCGGGATGGCACGCCGCCTGTCGATAGGGGTCGGCTCTGGTGTAGCCGACCCGGGCGACACAGTGGTCCAATTGTCGATGCTGATGGAGGCCCTGTTCGCGGGCCCTTCCCCAATCCTTGAGCGTACGGCGCTGGGGGACGCGCACGCTTCTCCTGAGCAGAGGTATTGGCTGCTGCAGGACCTCGAAGCGCTGCTTGAGGGGGCCGCGCTCAAGGGGCCCTTGCTGATCTGCCTCGATGACGTTCAGTGGGCCGATAGCGGGACGGCGGCGGCGCTTCGGGCCTTGCCCTCTCGTCTGGCCACGGTCCCAATTGGCTGGGTTATCGCCCGTCGCCCTGGTCAGGGATCTGCCCAGATTCGGAGCGCGGTGGACTTCTTGGCAGGTCAGGGGGCGGCCAAGATCACCCTGGGGCCGCTGGACCAGGCGGGGGTCGCCCAGATGGCCGCCGATGTCTTGAGGGCGGAACCTGACAGCGAGCTGCTGCGGATGACGGAGCGGCCGGCCGGCAGCCCGTTCCTTCTGGTAGAGCTTCTTTCGGGACTGCGCGAAGAGCGGCTCGTCCGAGTCGAGTCAGGACGGGCCGAGTTGGTCGAGTGGCGGCTACCTCATCGGGTGAGCGAGAGCATGCGTCTGCGCCTGGAGCGAATGGGTGACTCGGCCCGTCAGGTGGCTTCGGTCGCAGCCGCTCTGGGACGGAGGTTTTCCCTCGACGACGTGGCAGCCATGCTCAACCGGTCACCATCGGAACTGCTCTCGCCGGTTGACGAGCTGATTCACGCTGACCTGCTGGCCGAACGGGACGGCCGACTCATGTTCGGCCACGACCTCACCCTGGAAGCGGTGCGAGCCAGCGTCCCCGGATCGGTGCGGCGGTCGCTCGATCGACAGGCCGCCTCAGTGCTCCTGGCACGGGGGGCGCTCCCTGTGGAGGTGGCGGCGCGGCTGGCCGAGAGCGCCGAGCCCGGCGATGAGGTTGCCATCACTACTTTGTTCAGGGCGGCCGAGACGCTCGGCGCCACCGACCCGGGCGCCGCTGCCGATTTGAGCCAGCGTGCCCTTGAGCTTGCTCCCCGACGGCATCCTTTGCGAGGGCCGCTGGTGGCTCAAACTGCGGTCTGGTTGCACGCCGCCGGGCGCGGCGAGGAGGCGAAAGCCTTCGCCGACACGGCGTTGCACGAAGCGTTTCCACCTGAGCAGGAAGCTGAAGTCCGCCTCAGCATCGCCGGTATGTTCGCCATATCCTCCGACGTGCGCGCCGAGGAGTGCCGCCAAGCTCTCGCGCTTCCCGGTCTCCCGGCGACCCTGCGGGCCCGACACTTGGCGTTGCTGTTCCACAACCTGGTGACGGCGGGCCGCGGCGATGACGCTGGCGCCATGCTCGAAGAGGTGACGCTCGCGGTTCGCGATTGCGACGACGTTGCCGCCCGGTTCGCTTTGGAACTGGCCCAATCTGGCCTCATGTATGCCGACGGAGAGTTCCCCGCCGCGCTCGAGATGGTGGAGAAGGCTGTGCGAACCGGTCTTCGTACCGGCGACGACACCCGGGGTCACCTGACCTACCAGTGGCGATGCGATCTGCTGACGATGGCCGACCGCCTCGACGAGTCACTCCAGATGTCGACGGAAGGTGTCGCCTCGGCTCAGCGCGACCGGCAGGGCTGGGCCCTCAGCATCTTCGAAACCGGGCGGGGCAGGCAGCTTCTGCAGATGGGGCGTTTGGCCGACGCCGCCGCCGCCCTGGAGGGGCAGCTGACCGTGGAGCTGGCACCCCAAATCGTCAGCGTCTTAGACGCCGCTGGGGTCGGAGCGCTCGGACGCGTCGCCACACACCTCGGCGATCCAGCCCTGTCTCGACGGGCCCGGGAGATTGCCCAGGTGATGCTCGGCCAGAGCGCTCCGAGTGTCCGTCGTCACGCCGCCTGGCTGCTCGCGTTGCAGGAAATGGCGGCCGGTGACGCCGCTGGCGCCCACGAATGGCTCCGCGCTCTGGGCGTGGAGGAGCGCTTGTCCATCGTGCCGCTGTTTCCGATGGACGTGGCCGACGAGGCTCGCCTGATCCACATCGCCCTCGCTGCGCACGACGACGAACTCGCCGCCCATGCCGCGGACGCGGCCCAGTGCCGGGCCCGCCTCAATCCCCAGATCCGATCGCTAGCGGCGTCCGCCGCCCACGCAACCGGTCTCCTGGACCACAACCGCAAGGACCTGGCGGAAGCAGTCAGGCTCTATGAGGGCGGCCCTCGTCCGCTGGCCTGGGCGGCGGCGCTGGAGGACCTGGGAGTCGCCATCGTCGACGGAGGCGAGGCCAACGAAGCCGTAGAGGTGTTTGGCCGGGCGTTGGAGTTGTATGCCCGAGCGGGAGCGGCCTGGGATGCCGGTCGGGTGCGGGGCCGGCTGAGGGCCTTAGGCGTACGCCGCCGGCTGTTGGCGGCGCAGCGCCCTGGAAGGGGCTGGGCCGCCCTGACCGACTCTGAGCTCGCGGTGGCCCGGCTGGTCGCCCAGGGGTTGACCAATCGAGAGGTGGCTGAGCGGCTGTTCGTTTCTCAGCACACCGTCAGCGGCCATCTGCGCCATGTCTTCGCCAAGTTGGACGTCAACTCGCGCGTCGAGCTGACCCGATTGGCGGGCGTCCACGAACCGCCGGCTGGCGGAGAGATATGACGCGAAACGCGCGGTGCGCCGAGGCACGCTTCCCGGTGAGAGTGCGTGGAGGGCTGGAGGGGCTCAGACGTCCCATCCGAAATGGAGATGGCGATGGACCTGGCGATCAGAGAAGCAGACACCCTGAAGATTCGCTTCGCCGAAGCCGGGCAAGGCAAGAGCGAAACTGTCGTCTTGACGAGCCCATGGCCGGAGAGTGTGCTGGCCTTTCGAAAGGTGTGGGACCGCCTGGCCGAGCGGTTCCACCTCGTTGGGATCGATCTGCCAGGTTTTGGTAAGTCGGAGCGTCACCTGGATCTGCTGTCGCCGCACGCAATGGGTGCCTTCCTTCTGCACCTGGTGACCGAGTGGGACCTGGGGCCGGTGCATTTCGTCGCCCCCGACGTTGGTACGCCCTCCGCCTTGTGGGCGGCTGCGAATGGGCCCGCGCTCGTGCGCAGCCTGGCGGTTGGCGGAGGGGCAATAGCTGTCCCACTGCAGGTCGGCGGAAACCTGAAGGGCATCATCGAGGCGCCCGACACGGAAGGTTTACGCCGGACCGACTCCAAGGACATCCTCGGGCCGGTCTACGACGCCATACCGGGTGGCGCTCCGCCCCCGGAGGTGCGAGACGACTACCTGGAATCCTACGCAGGCGACCGGTTCGTGGAGTCGACTCGCTTCGTCCGCGCCTATCCAACCGACCTGCCGAAGCTGGCGGAGAAGCTGCCCGGCATTCAGACGCCTGCCCAGATCGTGTGCGGACGAGATGATCCTCTTGTGCCTATGGCCAACTCCGAGTTTTTGCACGAGAGGCTGCCCAACAACCGGATGGACCTTCTTCCCGCGGGGCACTTTGCGTGGGAGGAAGTGCCGGACCTGTACGGCGACGTGCTCATCCGCTGGCTGAGCGCCGGGTATCGGGAACGCTCCGACGCCTCAACGAGGAGCTGACATCGCTAAAACCTCCATGTCCAGCCGTTTGCATCGCCAACTACGTTCGACGAGGAGAATTCTGTGCCCATGATCGACGTGTACTCGGCGGACGGGACGTTTGCCGACAAGCACGGGCTTGCGAGAGACCTCGCCGCGGCCGTCATGCGCTGGGAGAAGGTTCCCGAACTGCCACTGTTCAGGAAGAACACGGCGGCCTTTGTCCACGACCTGCCCGCCGACTCGGTGTCGAACGTCGACGGGGACGGAAACTACGTCCGGGTCCAGGTCCTGACCCCCGCCGGCGTCCTCGACCGAGACAAGCAGCTGGGCGTTGTCCGCGAACTGACAGACATCGTTGCTGCTGCCGCCGGCGACCCCACGCTGGCCGAGCGCACCTGGGTGCTCCTCACCGAGTCGCCAGAAGGCGGGTGGGGGATCAATGGGCACGCGAATACTGGATCTGACATCGCCGAAGCCGCGAGAAGCGAGCTAGCTGAGCTCGCGGGGAAGCGGACCATCGACCCGTAGTGGCAATTGCCCAGGTCGTCCCTCCACGACCGCCCAAGAGGCGTGCGGGTTGTCGTCGGAGCGAGCTCCTCGACCAGTATCCCGTGGTGAAGCTGTGGGGTCGCTCCACGGAGTCCGACCTGACGAACAGCTCAGACAGGATGGGCGAAATCACCGCAACCACTGCGATGACTACCGGCGTGCTCACCGTCGTCAGCGTCACCTGCCCCAACCTCCGTGGAGCCCGGTGCGGCGCCGGACCGGGTCCGAATATCCTAGCTGTCAAGAAGGTGAGGGCTTCAGCATCCCCTTCATCGATATCGTGGCCTCGATCGACCTCCGGCTCGAGAGGGTCAGCGGGAAGGTCTCGGGCTCACCGAACACCTGATCCCGGGATCTGGCGGCGCGTTGCCGTAATGGCTCGATCCGCGGAGATATATGCGCAGCATCGGGCTCGCGTCAGGCGACTCGAAGGCCACTTTTCGCTTCGAAAAACTCTTGAGGCAAGTGGTGATTTCCGCCCACGGGCCGGCCACACCCCCGCGACTCGCCCACGCCCGCCTAGTACTCGTCGATATTCATCGCCACCGACGAAATCAAATACTCCCCACCCCTCAACCCCGTCACCGTCAACATCCCCCACAACCCCCAAACCCAAAACCAACACCCCACCAAACATCCACTCCCACCGCCATCACCCCATCAGACATCCACCTCTCACCCCCAACAACCCAACCCGGCACAGACACTTGCCACCCTCCGGGAAGCATCCCGAGCGCCGCGCTCATGACGAGCCGCGCCGGCGCCAGATCCCCTCCTGCCCTGCATGTCGCAGAGAGGGAGATGAAGACAGCGTGCTGGGCGCGTCGACGACAGTGAGACCGGAAACCGGGCCGAGCACATAAACCCACAACTCGAAGCGGCGGCCAATCTCGGTCCGGTCGGGTTCGGACGGACAAACCCGCGGTTGCGAAGTACCTTGAGGGCTCTTGCGATAGCGAGCGGGTCGACTCGCAGATGCGCCGCGACCCGCCGAGCTGAGGTACGCGAAACCAGCTGACCGTCCTCCCGCACGGCGTCCAGGGCGACGTCCTCCAGGGTCACCCAATCGAATGGGCGCAGGGAGAGGCGGAGCGGACGGCAGTCGGGTGACAACAGAATGCCCGACTGCTCGGCCCGGGGGTTCACAGCACGACCCTTGCCGGTTCGACGTGGGAAGACTACGAGCGCAAGGTCCGCAACCACGTCCTGCCACATCTCGGGCGGATATCCCTTCAGACGCTCGACGCGACCGCTCTCGTCCGGCGAGCCGGGCCGCCTTGCGCCCCAGTTCGATGTTTCCCACTTCGTCGCCATCGGCCACGAGCGCCCCCCGCTCTTCCAGTCGCGGTCGGAGCTCGATCGCCACCCTCTCGACCGTCCACACTTCCAGGTCGATCACGGTCATGGCCGAGCCTCTCAAGAAGTTGTGATCAATCCGTGATCACTAGCGCACGTCAATTCATCTGAGACCGGGCCACAAACCTGTGAGCTGCGACTTTTATCCTGAGATCAAGCTCGGGGGGGAGGACTCGAACCCCCAATGGCAGGGCCAGAACCTGCTGTGTTGCCGATTACACCACCCCCGAAGGGCGCCGGAGGATGTTAGCCGCCCGGGCCGGATGGCGTCAGACGCCAGGCGCCAGGCGCCGGACGGCGTCGCGGAGGCGGGCCATCGTCTCGTCCTGACCCAGGACCGCCAGCGACTCCCACAGCGGCAGTCCCACGGACCGCCCCATGACGGCCAGGCGAACGGGTGCCTGGGCGTCGCGAGGCTTTGGCAGGCCGGCGTCCTCCCCGGCCGCCAGCGTGGCCTGGCGGATGGCCTCGGCCGCCCACTCGTCGACGGCGCCATACCGGGCGACGGCGGCGCCGAGCACCGCCTCGAAGGCCGGGTATTTGCGGACGCCGCGCTCCCAGTCGCCGTGATCGATCACCACGGCCGGGAGGTACAGGAAGTCGGTCAGGGCATAGACGTCCGCCAGCGTGCGAGCCCGCTCCTGGACCTGGGGAGCCAGCGGCTCCCAGCGATCGCGCAGCCAGGCCTGGGACCGTTCGACCAGCTCCTCGGGCAGCAGCGCCCGCAGGTATTCGGCATTGACGGACTGCAGCTTGCGCTCGTCGAAGATGGCGCCGGCGCTCTTGACGTCGTCCAGGCGGAACTCGGCCACCAGCTCGGCGAGGGTCAGGATCTCCCGGTTGTCCCCGGGCGACCAGCCCAGGAGGGCCAGGTAGTTACGCATGGCCTCGGGCAGGTACCCCTCGTCCCGGTAGTCCTCGACGGCCACCTTGTCGCGCCGCTTGGACAGCTTCTTACGGGCGTCATTGAGCAGGAGCGGCAGGTGGGCGAAGGCGGGCAGCGGACCGTAGCCCAGCTTGTCCCACAGCAACACGTACTTGGTCGTGTTGGTGACGTGGTCCTCGCCGCGGATGACGTGGCTGATCTGCATGTCGGCATCGTCGACGACGTTGGCCAGGATAAAGAGCGGGTCTCCGTTGGACTTGCGGATCCCGAAGTCCTCGATCTCGGCGTTGTCCACCGTAACCGTGCCCCGGATTACGTCGTCAAAGCTGGTTTGCCCGCTATCGGGGGTCCTGAACCGCACCAGCCGCCCCGGGGCCGGCTCGAGCCCCCGATCGCGGCAGAACCCGTCATACCCGGCGGCTTTGTGACCTCGCCGGCGGGCTCGCTCGGCCGTCTCGTCGGGTGTGCAATCGCAAGCGTAGGCCGCTCCCGACGCCAGCAGCTTCTCGACGGCTTCGGCGTAGAGCGGGCCGCGCTGGGACTGGAAGTAGGGCCCTTCGTCCCAATCCAGGCCCAGCCACCGGAGGGCGCCGAGGATCCCGTCGATGTGCTCGGCCCGGTTGCGGGCCGCGTCGGTGTCCTCAATGCGGAGGATGAACGTGCCGCCCTGCTGCCGGGCGTACAACCAGTTGAACAGGGCTGTCCGGCCGGTACCGACATGAAAGTAGCCCGTCGGCGACGGTGCGATCCGGACGCGAGGGCCGCCGGGCACTGCCCCCTCAGCGCTCAGCTGGCGAGCAGGTCGTGGGCGTCGCCACCTGCGAGTTGGCGCCGCAGCTTGCCGAGGGCATCCCGCTCGATGCGACGAACCCGCTCGGCCGTGAGCTGCAAGGCCTGGCCGACCTCGCCCTGGGTCCGGGGTTCCCCGCGGTCCAGTCCGTAGCGCAGCTCGAGCACCTGACGCTCCTCCTGCGACAGACGGCCCAGGAACCGGGCCACTTCGTCAGGGAGCATGCTGCTGGCGACGGCATCGAACGGCGTCTCGGCGGACCGGTTGACGACCAGATCACCCAGACTGGTGTCGCCGTCCTCGCCGACCGCGACGTCCAGGCTCATGGGGTCGGTGTCGTAGCGGAACAGCTCCGAGACCGCGGCCTCGGTGGTCCCCAGGGCCTCTGCCAGCTCCGCCAGCGTCGGGGGCCGACCCAACCGGACTTCCATCTCAGCCTGCAACCGCCGGGCCCGCCGGATCTCGTCGCCCACGTGGGCAGGAACCCGCACCGTGTGAGCGGTGTTTTCCACGGCCCGGCCGATCGCCTGCCGGATCCACCAGGTGGCGTAGGTCGAGAACTTGAAGCCTTTTCGCCAGTCGAACTTCTCGACGGCGTGGATCAAACCCAGGTTGCCCTCCTGGATCAGGTCGCCGAGGGGCAACCCGGACCACTGATACTTCCGGGCCACGGATACCACCAGTCGCAGATTGGCGTTGATGAACTCGGTAGTGGCCTCGGCGGCCTCGTCCACCTGCCTGCGCAGCTCGCGGCGTTGCTTGGCGGTCAGCTTCTCGCCGCGGTCAAGCTCGGCCTGGGCAACCTGACCTTCCTGGATAATCTGTCCGAGCCGCATCTCGTCTGACTTGGTGAGCAGCGGAAAGCTGCCCGCCTCGTCGAGGTAGAGGCCCAGTAGATCGGGAGAATGGGAGAGCGTCTGCTTCATTGCATAGTGAAGTAACCCCGTAAGGTGCGGCATTATGCCAGGAGCAGCCAGGTTGCGTCTGTGACAATGGGCACAGACGCGGGTAGGAGCACGGGATGAACGACGCAGAGATCGTCGAGCACATCGACAAGCTCGTCGCTGAGGAGCACCAGCTTGAGCGGGGCCACGGCGACGGCACCCTGACCGAAGATGATCGCCGCCGGCTGGACCGCATCGAAGTCCAGCTCGATCAGTGCTGGGATCTGCTGCGGCAGCGCCGGGCCCGGCGGCAGGCCGGAAAGGATCCCGCCGAGGCGGAGGTGCGTTCGGGTGACGTGGTGGAGCGCTACCAGCAGTGAGCGCCGCCCGTCACAGTCAGGCCGCCCATGACGATCAGCTTGTCGCCAAGCAGGCGGCCGAGGAGCGCCGGGTCCTTGACGGCGTGCCGACCCAGATGCTCATCGACGGCGCCTGGCGCCCGGCGGCCACGGGGCGGACCCTGGCGGTCGAGGATCCGGCTACCGGCAAGGTGCTCGTCGACGTGGCGGACGGCGATGCCACCGACGCCCTGGCTGCCCTTGACGCCGCTGACAGGGCCCAACCGGCGTGGGCGGCCACCCCGCCCCGCGAGCGCGGGGAAGTACTGCGCCGGGCTTTTGAGACCCTGACCGCCAACGCCGGTGATCTGGCTCTGCTCATGACGCTTGAGATGGGAAAGCCGCTGGCCGAATCCCGGGCCGAGATCGCTTATGCCGCCGAGTTTTTCCGCTGGTACTCGGAGGAGGCGGTCCGCATCGCCGGCGACTATCGGGTAGCACCGGCGGGAGGTGGCCGGCTCATCGTGATGCGTCAGCCGGTCGGGCCGGCCCTCTTCATCACGCCGTGGAACTTCCCGATGGCGATGGGGACCCGCAAGATCGGCCCGGCCATTGCGGCCGGCTGCACGATGGTTCTGAAGCCCGCCGCCCTGACCCCCCTTTCCTCGTTGGCGTTGGCCCAGATCCTGATCGATGTCGGCCTGCCCCCCGGGGTACTCAACGTCGTCACCACGTCGAAATCAGGCGCCACCACGGGGCCGGTCATCACGGACCCGCGGCTGCGGAAGCTGTCGTTCACGGGTTCCACCGAAGTTGGCAAGCGGCTCATCGGGGCCTCGGCGGACCAGGTGCTCAGGGTGTCGATGGAGCTGGGGGAAACGCTCCTTTCCTGGTGTTCGCCGATGCCGATCTGGACGCCGCCGTGGATGGAGCCATGCTGGCCAAAATGCGCAACGGGGGCGAAGCCTGCACGTCCGCCAATCGCTTTCACGTGGAGCGAAGCGTGGCCGCGGCGTTCTCCGCCCGTCTGGCCGAGCGGATGGGCTCTCTCAAGATGGGCCGCGGCACCGAGGACGGTGTCGCGGTCGGACCGCTCATCGACGAGGATCAGCGCAGCAAGGTGTCCCAGCTGGTTGACGATGCGGTGGCGAAAGGGGCCCGGGTCCTCTGCGGAGGGGCTGCGCCGGCCGGAGCGGGCTATTTCTACGAACCGACCGTCCTTTCACCGGTTCCTGACAACGCCGAACTGCTGCGAGAGGAGATCTTCGGACCGGTTGCTCCCATCGTCACTTTCGAGGGCGAGGAGGAGGCAGTCCTCGCCGCCAACGGGACCGAGTACGGCCTGGTGGCCTACGTGTACACCTCGAACCTGGACCGAGCCATACGGGTGGCCGAGGGCATCAAGGCCGGGATGGTCGGCCTCAATCAGGGAGTGGTGTCAAACCCGGCCGCCCCCTTCGGCGGCGTCAAGCAGTCGGGGTTCGGCCGGGAGGGCGGCCGGGAAGGCATCGAGGAGTACCTGGACGTCAAGTACGTCGCCCTCAAAACCTCCTGACGCGTTCGGTGCTACACATGGCCCGTGCGTTTCGGGATCTTTTTCGAGCTGTCGACGCCGAGGCCGTTCGGCGGGACCGTCGAGCGCCAGGTGTACCACAACACCCTGGAGCAGGCCCGGCTGGCCGACGAGCTGGGCTTCGACTGGGTCTGGTGCGTGGAGCACCACTTCCTGGAGGAGTACTCGCACTGCTCGGCCCCTGAGGTGGTGCTGGCGGCGGTCGCCGCCCAGACCCAGGCAGCATCCGGGTCGGCCACGGCGCCGTGGTGTGCGTGCCGGAGATGAACCACCCGATCCGGGTGGCCGAGCGGGCCGCCGCCCTCGACATCATCTCCGACGGCCGGCTGGAGTTCGGCACCGCCCGCTCGTCGACGTGGACCGAGCTGGGCGGCTTCGGCGTCGACCCCGACGACACCAAGAAGACCTGGGACGAGTTCGTGCGGGTGCTGCCGCGCATGTGGGCGGACGAGCCGTTCGCCTACGACGGCGTGTGCTTCTCGATGCCCGAGCGCAACGTGCTGCCCAAACCGGTACAGAAGCCCCATCCCCCGATGTGGGTGACCGTCACCAGCCCCGGCACCGAGCTGGACGCCGCCGAGCGGGGTCTGGGCTGCCTGGGCGTGGCGTCGACCACCTACGCCGAGCAGGAGCGCCGCACGCGTCGAGTACCACCGGCGGATCCAGAACTGCGATCCGGTCAGTTCGGTGGTCAACGATCAGGTGACGACGCTCAACTTCCTGTACTGCCACGAGGACGCCGACCGGGCCGCGGCCACCGGCATGCGCATGGTCGGCCGGTTCGGGCTGACCAACTCCCATCTGCTGTGGACCCGGGAGGCCTACCCGACCCGGGCCTACCAGTCGCTCGGCAACCTGGCTCCGGGCGGCGGCTCGCGACCGCTCGGTCCCGGGCGATCCTCGCGGCATCCCGGAGGGCATCGGCGTCGGCGACCCCGATCGGCTCGTGTCGGGTCATCCAGCGCTGGGAGGCGATCGGCGTCGACGGGCATCAACTTCCTGGTCAACACCTGCGAGACCATCCCGCAGGAAGAGGTATCTGGCCAGCATGCGGCTGTTCGCCGCCGAGGTGATGCCGAAGTTCCGCGACGCGTCGTCGGTTCCGGGCTCAGCGGGATCTGCGAACGCTGCGAGTTCCTCGGGACCTGCGGGATCTGCGGGATCTGCGGGATCAGCACCGCGAGCGCAGCCGTGCTGAACGGCACCGCCGATCTGGAAGGCCTGGCGAGGCTGGCGCCGGCCATGCCGTCCTTCGACGCCGGGCCCGCCGCCTGGGATGACGTCGAGGTCCTCCAGGCTGGATTCGAGCTCCCGTATTCCAGTCGCCAGGCGCTCCTGCCGGCCGGGCTGCATCCCACTACCCCGCCGATGCTGGTGATGCTGGCCTGGCAGGTGCCGGACAGCCCGTGGGGTCCCTTTGCCCTGGCCCAGGCCCGGGTCTCGTGCCGAAGCGGGGTACGACCCCGGGGCTTCGTCACCGGATGCGTGGTGGACAACCCCACCGCAGCCGCGGCGCTGGCGGCCGGCTGGGGCCTGCCCGCGTCGGCCGGAGCAGTCCACGTGCATCGCTTCTACGACCGGGTGGAGCTGGTCGTGGAGCGCGGTGAACGCATCGTCGCCCATCTCATCGGCCTCGATCCCGATCCATTGAGTGCCGCTGACGTGCAGTTCTCGGTCAGCACCACGCTGGCCCGCACGCCGCGAGGTCTGCGCCTGGTCCAGGTCGAGCCGGAGTACGACCTGCACCGGGTCGAGCGGGTCCGGCCCCGCCTGGTGGCCTTCGACACCGAGGGGTGGAACCAACCCCGGCTGGTGCCCGGCCATCCGGTAGCGGCCACCATCTCCGTCGGCCGGGTGGCGCTCCCCGCTGTTCGCTATGTGTCCCGCCCGGATGTGATCGCGTTCGAGGGGACCGAGAAGCTCTAGCCCGCAATCCAGGGAGGTCACCGTCGTGGGTGAATTCGGAGGTCGGGTCGCGGTCGTCACCGGCGGCGGAGGCGGAATCGGCAGCGCGGTGGCGCGGCGGCTGGGCCGCCAGGGCGCCACCGTCGTGGCCCTGGATAACGGCGCCGGCGTGGAGGGTGAGCCTCTCGCCGAACCAACCGCGGCCGAAACCGTCAAGGCCATCGAGGCCGACGGCGGACGAGGTCTCGCTTCCACCGCATCGGTGACCGACCGGGATGCCATTCAGGACCTGTTCCAACGGATCGTCCGCGACTTCGGCTCCCTGGACGTGGTGGTGAACACGGCGGGGATCCTCCGGTTCCGGACGCTGCCGGACTCAACGGAGAACGATTGGACGGCGGTGCTGGACGTCCATCTCAACGGCTACCTCAACATCCTGCACGCCGCTCTTCCGATCATGGTGGAAGCCGGCTACGGGCGAGTGGTGGGGGTGACGTCCGGCGCCGGTCTGGCTCGAACCTCGGGTGATGGCCTCGCCTATGGGTGCGCCAAGCGAGCCGTGGCAGCCCTGACCTGGCAGCTGGGACCCCTGCTTCCTCCGGGGATCGCCCTCAACGTGCTCTCACCGATCGCGGCCACCCGCATGGTTCGCCAGACGATCCTCGCCGCGGACGAAGCCGCCGCGGTCACGTCTACCGATCGAGACCCGCGGAGCCTCGATCTGTCGGCCATGCCACAAGCCGAGGACATGGCGCCAGCGGCCGCCTACCTGGCCAGCGAACAAGTTGGCTGGTGTCGCGGACGGGTCGTGTTCTCGGCCGGCCCGGAGATCTCGGTGATCGTCCCTCCCGCCCTGCTGGAAGCGGTTCGCACCGAAGATGTCCCCGACTTCGGAGCGGCGCTCGGCACCCTGGTGCCGGTGGTGCTCGGCCCGGCGGAAGCGCGACAGCGCACGGGCGGGGGAGCCAACCCGCGTTTTGGCGAAGTGTTCGGGGTGGTGCAGGCGCCGGCGGAGGCGCCGTCGGCGGGGTCGCAGCCGGAGGGCCACCCGGCCCGGCCGAACTGCCTGATCGTGTCCGACGACGCCCCGATGGCGGCCGCGGTAGCCCGGGCCGTCAGTGGCTGGGGCTTGACCCCGTTCGGCATCGGGGCCTGGCAGCCCTTCGCCTCGGGGGCGACGGCCGCCGCACCCGGCTTCGCCGGCGCCGCCGACGGGCTGGCCGGCGCGGTCCGGACCGCAGGCCCCCTGGACGCGGTGGTCGTGATCCTGGCCCCGCCGGCGCCACCCCCCTCCGCCGCCAGCCCCTCCGGGGAGCTACCGGCCTGGGCTCAGGTGCTCCACCAGCACGCCACCACCGCCCGCCACGTGCTCGACCAGGCGGCCTGGTTGCGGGCTGCGTCCCGACACGGGATGGCCGGCGGCCGGCCGATCCGGGTCGTGCACCTGACCCGGGGCTCCTCACCGGCAGCCCGCACGGCGGCTCAGGCCGTCGCCCAGCTGGCGCGCAGCGCCAACGAGACCGCCCGGCCCGCCCACCTGGACGCCTTTTCTGTCAGCGTCGAATCCGAGCAGCCGTCCGATGTCGCGGCCGTTGGGCAACTGGTCGCCCGCCTGATCGGGGCGGACGACACCCTCGCCCTGCGAGGCGGCGAGCTGGCAGCCGGGCGGGGGTGGATCGGTCTGCGCAGCCATCCCGGGCCCGGTGTCACCGTCTCGTTCGGGGATCCAACCGGCCCGGTCCCGGGCTGGGTGGATCAGTTGCTGGCTGAGGAGGGGTTCGCCCCGGGGCTGTGAGGGAAGACGAGGGGGCGGCCGGGGCGGGGCGGGGCGGCCGTGCGGCCCGGGCGCCGGGGCCGGGCCGGGGCGCTGGGGCCGGGGGCGGCGGGGCGCTCCCCCGCTCAAACTTGGGATGCGCACCGCCCGAGGCTCACCGGCCCGGGGCTCGCTGCTCCGCGTCGGGCCGACGGCAGGGCGCTTCCGCCCCCAAACTTGGGCGTAGTTCGCGCCTTGGGCGTCGCAGCTATCGAAAAATCCATACCACTATGCCCAGGACGCGAAGTGCGCCCAGGATGCGCACCGCCCGAGGCTCACCGGCCCGAGGCGGCCGGCCAGAGGCGGCCGGTCACCTCCACCCCGGGCCGGCCGACCCCGCCACGGCCTCCGACCGGGTCCACCCCGCGGCCGGCGGGGTCCCGCCCCGGCTAACCCCCCGGCCGGCGCAGGATCCACCGCCCGACAGGTGCCGGGGCCAAGGCCACCGGCCTGCCGTCGCCCGGTTGGGGACCACCGCCACCGGCGGCGGCCTTCACGACCGGAGCAGCCGCGCCCCGAGGTCGGCGATCCCCGCCTGTGACCTCAATCCCCGCCGGGCCGGTGGGTGGAACCGCGGGGAACACCACCTCCACGACGAGACCCCCATCGGCCCGGGCCGAGGCTCGCACGGTGGCCCGGTGGGCCGCGGCGACCGCCTGCACGATCGAGAGTCCGAGACCCATGCCGTCGCCCTGGCTCGTCCGCTCCCGAGCCATGCGCTGGAAGGGCTGGAACAGCCGCTCCAGGGCAGAGGGCGGGATTACCGGCCCGGTGTTGCTGACCGACACCACGGCCTGCGCGCTGCGAACGCCGGTTGACACCTCGATTCGGCCACCCCGCACGTTGTGGCGGATGGCATTGTCCACCAGATTGGCAACCATCCGCTCGACCAGGCGGGCGTCGCCGACGAGGGGGGCGGGCATGATGCTGGCCTCGACCTGGAGGTCCAGCGCGTCGAGGTCCGATGGTGGGGCGAACAGGACCCCGTCAGCCACCACGGCCAGGTCCACCAGGTCCCTGCGTTCGAGGCCGGCCTCACCCCGGGCCAGGGTGAGCAGCGTTTCGATCAGCCGCTCCTGCTGGGCGCCCGACGCCAGGACCCGTTCGTGGGCCGCCCGCAGGCTGTCGACGTTGGCATCGGGGTCGGCCAGCGCCACCTGGGCGAGGGTCCGCTGGCGCGCCAGCGGGGTGCGCAGTTCATGGGACGCGTTAGCGACGAACCGGCGCTGGGCTTCGAAGGCGCGCTCCAGGCGGGCCAGCAGCTCGTTGAAGGTCCGGCCCAGGTCTTTGAGCTCGTCGTCGGGTCCATCCAGAACCAGGCGGGCACTGAGGTTGCTCGCCGAAATGTCCCGGGCGGCGGCGGTCATGGTTCGGAGCGGCCGGAGAAAGCGTCCGGCCACGATCCAGCCCAGGGCAATGGAGACGGCGGCCACGACGCACAGGGCCACCACCGAGAAGACGAGCAGGTCATGCAGCTGGACGTTGTGCTGGTGAATGAGCTGCGACTGCAACTGCAACGCCTGGGCCTGCAGCTGGCCGGAGGTCGCGGTGCCGGGACCAGGCAACCCCGTGGCCCCGCCCGGGACGGTTCCCGATGTGCCGTTGATGGCGGCGCCGATGCTGATGCCCTCTCCGCCCGGAAGACGGGCCACGATGAAAGACGACGGGTTCTGGGCGCCATGGCGAACGACAAAGTTGGTGATGGCAAGCAGGGCCGCGCCGGAGAGAAGGAACAGGGTTCCATACAGGGCCGTGAGACGAAGCCGCACGGTGCGCCGGGGCAGATGCCGGCCTCCCCTCCGAGCGAGCCCAACCAGGCGTGAGTTCAGCGACACGGATGTCGCTTCGATCTGGTCCCCCGGGGCAGGCTGGGCCGGCCTGAGCGGTCCGGGATCGCGCCGCCGCGCCCGCCGACCGGGACTGTCCGGTTCCTGAGCTGGGTGTCCTTCCTCACCAGCACCCGCACCACGTGTTCCCTTCTTGGCTCTCTCGGTTTGCCATCGGCAGGGGCCGGCCCGGCGCCGGGCCGCGTTCAGCATGCACACATCAGGGTTTCAAAACGGTTGCATCGCCAGTCCGTAGGCCCGAATCCGGGCCCGAAGGCCGTCAGCGGTTGGCGTGCTCGGCTCGCAGTTGGGCCATGAGACGGCGCCGCGCCGACGGGGGCAGGGGTTCGGGCAGATCGATCTCGATCCACCCGGCCGCACCGCGGATGTCGGCCCGCCGCCGGTCCCGGCCGGCATGGAAATGGAGAAATGGCTTCCGATACAGGTAGAACGTCCCACCCCCCCGGTCGTCCACGCCCGGCCACGACCGCACCTCGCCCAGCACCTCCTCGAGGTCCGCAAGTCGGGCCGGGTCGACGCGGCTCATTGTCAGTCCGTCGGGTTGCCGGTGCCGGCCAGTGGGCCGCATGTCGCAGGCTCAAACGGGGCGACGAGTTCCCGGCGTCGGGATCGCAGGCGGCTCACTAGAGCAGGTGGGCGGTTGTCTCCATCATCTGCTGCAGCTGTTCGAGCGAGGTGGGCTCGGTCCCCTCGGGCGGTCGGCGATGCCAGGGCATGAAAGGGACGTGGGCCTCGACCTCCCGGCTGGAACCGTCGGGGTTGAGCACCGTGATCCACTCCCCCATCTCTATTTCGCCGACGACCTCCGCCTCGGTGTCGCTGTCGACCACCATCACGCCATGGCTCACGTGGGGAGGGACGACCACCAGCTGACCTGCTTTGCAGTCAAGGTGCTGCCCGTCCACGGTGATGCGGACGCGACCCCGGCGCACCCGCCAGATCTCGTCGCCGCCATGGCGGTGCAGACCGATGTGGAATTCGGGAGGCGGTGCCATGTGAATCATCCAGACCCGCGTCGCTCCGTCGTCGGGACCGAACAGAACCGCGAACGGGGCTGGTCCGCCCAACCGGTCAGCCTCGAGGATCACTGACGACATGTTGTACCCCTTTTCTGCACCCTGACCCGCGTTGCTCCCCCGAACCATACCCTCGCTCGAGCATCGGTGATAGGGCCTCAGTGCGGGTACGGGTTCGGCGTATCTTCGCCGATGGTGAAGTGGCGAATGCCGTCCGGCTCGACCAGCGCGTAGCTGACGCCAGAGCCGGTGAACTCGAGAGAAAGGACACCGCAGCGCTTTCGGCCCAGCCGCGGCTGCTCCGAATCCGGGAGGATCGCCCAGGACGTGGGAACCCAGACGTGGGGGGTGTGACCGAAGTCGAGGTCCCGGTATTGGTGGACGTGCCCGCTGAGGAAGATCCCGACGCGAACGGGGCGAAGCAGGTCAACGATCCTCCGGCGAGCCTCCCGCGGCACGAACCGGTGCGGAGGAGCGACGGCCATCTCCTCGTCCGAGGCCATCAGCGGCTTGTGGGTGATGAATGCCAGAGAACGCCCGGGGTCGTGCTGCTGCAGCTCGGCGCTCAACCAGTCCCACTGCTCGGCCTCGGCTGGCAGCCTGGAACCGAACAGCTGGGCGTCGATGGCGATCAACCTCCAGTCCCCCACCTCCGCCGACCACCAGTCGATCCCGATGTGCTCGAGCCAGCGTCCCCGGCGGGCGTCGTTGATCGCGACGTCTGCTGGCAGGTGCGGCAAGGGGTTGTCGCCGATGTCGTGGTTTCCGGGCACCGCCAGCCAAGGCGCGGCCATTCGATCGAGCTGATCCCGGGCGTAGCTGAGGTCTCGCGGCCGGTTGGCGCCGTCGCAGGACAGGTCGCCCAGGTGCAGCACCAGATCGGGTGCCGTCCTGGCCACGTGGGTCACTACCGCCGACCAGTTGGCCTCGGCGTCGGGTGCACGCGACGCCAGATGGCTGTCGGACACCACCACCACCCGGTTGAGGCTCACCGCGCCGGAGCGTACCCGCCGATAATTGGTCGGCCGGCCGGGAGTGCGGCTACAGGCGGCCGCGCCAGGTCGGGCGGTGTCGGGCCAGGGCCTCGGCCAGGTCGCCCCGTCGCTGCAGGATGACGGTGTCGAGCCCCAGCCAGGCCCCGACCGCCTCCAGTTCGGTCGCCGTCAGTACCGCCAGGGCACCCAGGTCGGTATCCGGTTCGGCGTAGGCGGCGAGGACCTGCAAGGCCGAGTTCTTGCGGTCTGATTTGAGGTCAAGGCGCCCGACCAGCCGGTCGCCAACCAGCAGCGGGAGGACGTAGTAGCCGTGCCGCCGTTGGGCCGATGGGACGTACACCTCGATCCGGTAGTCGAAGCCGAACAGCCGGCTGGTGCGCCGGCGGTCCCAGACGAGTGAATCGAACGGCGAGAGCAGGGTGGCACCGGGTCGGACGGGCCGGGAGCCAGACGCCCGGGGATCGAGGTAGGCGGGCTGGTTCCAGCCCTCCACCTCGACGGGGATGAGCTCGCCGGCCTCGACCAACTCGGCGGCCCGGGCCCGGACGGTAGCGGGATCGAGGAGGTGGTACGACGCCAGATCCGCAGTGGTGGCCACGCCGAGCGATCGGGCGGCCAGTCCCACCAGGGCCCGCTGGGCGTCAGCGGCGCCGGGTGTGGGCAGGGAGAGGATTGGGGCCGGGATCACTCGTTCGACGAGGTCGTACACCCGCTCGAAGCTGGCGGTGCGCCAGGCGCCCAGATCACCGCGTCCGAACAGGAACTCCAACGCCCTCCGGCCATCGCTGCGGCGCTCCCACCACTCACCGGATCGCCGGCGCGGCTCGCGGAGCTGCGAGGCGGCCAGGGGCCCCCGCTCGGCGACCTCGCCCCGGATGGCTTCGATGTAGCCGGCATTGGCCTGGTAAAAGGCTTTGCGTCGAGCCACGGCACGGGGGTTGTCGCGGTACACCGAAAAGGTCGCCGCCCGCCACCGCAGCAGCGGCTGCTGGGCCACCGGCATGAGGGCGGCGCGATATCCGGCACATTCGAAGAGCTCGCCCCGGGGTGCGAACATCTGGTGGAATAGCGGCCGCGAGTAGGCGCCGACCCGACTGAAGAGCACCAGGAATTGCGTCCGTACCAGCACGCTGATGGCATCGAGTTGCACCACGCCGACGGCCGTTGTCGCCTGGCGAAGGTGTCGGACCGTGACCGGTCCGGCCGGCCGGGGCCGGCCGAATCCCTGGGCGCTCAGGGCCCGGCGACGGGCCTCGGTTGCGGAGATCCGGGTCTCCGCCCGGGGCCGCTTTTTGGGCGCGTCTCCACCGCGATGGGGCCCGCCAGTCTGCCGGCGAGGAAGTCAGTTACCCGGCGGACCGCGCCTCGGCGGTCACGACCTTCGCCAGCTCATCGATGGACTCGCACAGCCGATCAACCTTGACCTCGAGGGCTGCGAGGCGTTTGTTGGTCGCTCGCAGAGCTTTGCTGTCGCTCTTGCCCGACCCATTGGTGGCTACCTCGTCCTTGTCGGCTGCTTCCCGCAGGCACCCGTAGCAGCCGCGGAGCAGGCGACCCGTGTCCCGCTCCTCGGCGATGTAACGGCCGAGCAATTCACCGGTACGGATGTCGATGGAGTGGTCTTTGAAGAAATTGTCAAAGATATCGGGCCTGTCTTCGGTATCAAGGTCCTGCAGACCCAGGGCCTCCATTTTTTCCAAATCCGAACATTCCGACCTGACGATTTCCAGCTTCTTGTCCAGGCCTTCATCGGGCTTTTGTCGCAACTCGTAGCCGAGCTCGTTGATGCGCTTGGTGAAGCTCATGGCGTGCTCTCCTTCGCGAGCCGCCACGGTGAGCAGGACCCGGCGCACATCGGTATCCCGGGTCGTTGCAGCCCACTCGCTGAGATAGCAGTGGGCGCCTGACTCGGCCAGGGCAACGGCATTGAGCAGACCGAGATAACTGGGCTTGTCTGACATGGTTCCTCCCCGGAAGACCCTGGCCCATCGGCGGGCTGGCTAAGGCCGAGTCTACGCTGCTCCGGCGATCCGTCCCACGCGCATCAGATAGCACGAGAGGGGACGGGGCTGTCGGCCTAGGGTACGAGCGTGCCCTGGCCTGACGCGGAGGTCGAGATCAGCGAGGTGCTCATCCGGGACCTGCTGGCGGACCAGCATCCCGATCTGGCCGACCGGCCGCTCCGCCTGGTCGATGCCGGCTTCGACAACGAGCTGTGGCGGCTCGGTGACGACCTGGTGGCGCGCCTACCCCGGCGGGCCAGGGCCGCCGACCTGCTGGCCAACGAACAGCGCTGGCTGCCCGGACTGGCCAAAGGCCTCCCCTTGCCGGTTCCGGCGCCGCTGCGGTTCGGTCAGCCATCTGGCCGCTACCCGTGGCCGTGGTCGGTCGTGCCCTGGCTGGCCGGAGTTCCCGGCGATCGGGTTCCCGTCACCGAGGCCGAGGACGCCGGCCACCGCCTCGGACGATTTTTAGCTGCCCTGCATCGACCGGCACCAGCGGCGGCTCCGTTCAACCCGTTTCGCAGCGTTCCTCTGACGCAGCGAACGGACACCTTCGAAGCCCGCCTGACGATTCTGGATATTGCGGAGCGCGACCGCCTCCTCAACATCTGGCAGCGGGCGATCACCGCCGCGGCCCACCGGGGACAGCCACAGTGGATCCACGGCGACCTCCATCCCGCCAATACCCTGATCGGGGGCGGCACGCTGGTGGGCGTCATCGATTTCGGCGACCTCTGTGCCGGCGATCCGGCGACGGACGTGGCCGCCGTCTGGATGTTGCTGCCCTCCGATGCGGTCCGGGCCTTTGGATCTGCGTACGGCGGCTTCGAGCCGGCCCTCGAGGACAGGTCCCTGGGATGGGCCGCCCTTTTTGCGCTCATGTTGCTCGAGCTCGGCCTTCACGACCGCCCGACCTACCGGAGCATGGCCAGGACCGCGCTCGACCGGATCATCGCCCATAACCCTTCGTGACCTGGTGGCGGCCTCGGGGCCAGACCCTGGGCCAACTCAGTCAGGGCCAGGCAGCTTTCTGCGGCCCTGGAGGTTGGCGTAGCATTGGCCTCCTACCGGATTTCTGGTCATCAGGAGCCGGGAAACTGATCGGCCGAGGCGACAGCCCGAGCCGAACGACTGCAAGGTGAGGGAACCAGACCGTGAGAGACGCTGTCATCTGTGAACCAATCCGGACCCCGGTCGGCGGATTCGGCGGCTCCCTCCGGGACGTTCCCGCCGCCGGCCTCGCCGCCACGGTGCTGCGGGAACTGATCACCCGGACGGGCATTGACCCGGAGGCGATCGACGATGTGGCGTTCGGTCAGGGCTACGCCAACGGCGAGGCACCTGACATCGGTCGGGTGGCGGCGCTGGATGCCGGTTTGCCTGTGTCCATCGGCGGTCTGCAGGTCGACCGTCGCTGCGGCTCGGGGCTACAGGCCATCGTGTACGCGGCCATGTGCGTGCAAACCGGGGCCAGTGACGTCCTGATCGCCGGCGGGGCGGAAAGCATGAGCCAGGTTGAGTACTACTCGACCGCGACCCGGTGGGGGGCTCGAGCGGGAAACGCCGAGTTGATCGATCGGCTGGCCCGGGGCCGGGTTACCGCCGGGGGCCGCAATTATCCGGTGCCGGGCGGCATGATCGAAACAGCCGAGAACCTGCGGCGCGACTACAAGATCTCCCGTGAACGCCAGGACGCCTTTGCCTTGCGCTCCCATCAACGGGCGGTGGCTGCCCAGCAGGATGGGACCTTCGCGGCCGAGATGGTGCCCGTCCGGGTCAAAACCCGGCGAGGCGAGCAGGTGGTGGAATGCGACGAGCATCCCAGACCGGACACCTCCCTCGAGGCCCTGGCCGCCCTCCGGCCGGTGATGGGGGCCCAGGACCCTGAGGCCACGGTAACCGCAGGCAACGCCAGCGGTCAGAACGACGGTGCCGCGGCCTGCCTGGTCACCCACCCGGAGATGGCCGCCGATCTCGGACTGCGCCCGCTGGCCCGGCTGCGGTCGTGGAGCCTGGCGGGGGTCGAACCGAGCCGGATGGGCATCGGGCCGGTGCCGGCCACGGCCAAAGCGCTGGAGCGGGCCGGCCTGGCGTTGGAAGATCTCGATCTCATCGAGCTCAACGAGGCGTTCGCAGCCCAGGTGCTCGCCTGCACCTCGGAATGGGGGATCGACGACGACGACGATCACCTCAACGTCCATGGATCCGGCATCTCGCTGGGGCATCCGATCGGCGCCACAGGTGGCCGGATCCTCGCCACCCTGCTTCGCGAACTGGTTCGCCGCGATGCCACCTTCGGGCTGGAAACAATGTGCATTGGCGGTGGTCAAGGCATCGCCGCCGTGTTTGAGCGGGTCGGGTAGCGCGGGCCGAGACAGTACTGAAGTGGCCTGAATCAGTACTGAATCGACTGAGGCAGGCTGGCGGCCTCAGCGCTCGAAAATGGCCGTGGCGGAGGCGATGATCCGGTCATGCCCGACGTCGTGCAAGGTCGCCTCCACCGCGATCATCGAACCGGTATCGGCGGCCACGTCGGTTGACGCCCGGAAGGGGCCTGTCAAGCCGCGCGCCACAAAGGCCACGTACCAGTGACGCAGCTGCAGCTGGTCCGTGTCGGCGGCGCGTAGAGCCGCATCGGTGGCAGCAGCTTCCAGGACCACCTGGGTCGGCCCGTGATGGAGCGAGCCCGAGGTCGACCCGATGCGCCCGGTCAGGGCGGGAATCTCGAATCGCCCGTCGCCCAGCCGGTTGGCCCCGAACGCCTGCCAGAGCGGGGGCAACGACGGGGAATCGGTCACCCCGGGCCCGGGATCGACATACTGGTAGCCCTCCGGGGCCTTGGCCATGACGACGCCAGAGTCGCGCCCAACGGCCACGACCCGGTCCGGGTTGTCGGCGTCGACGATGCGGGCCCGGGAGAAGAGCTGGGTCCGGCCCTCGTGGAACATCTCGCCGATGCACAGAACCTCGTGCACGCCATCGGCGTCGTCGAGGATGGACAAATCAAAGTGAACGGGAGCAGGCACGGCGATGGCATCGTCGAGAATTCCGACGGTGTCGGCGATGAGGATGACCAGTGGTGCGGCCAGGAGGCCGGCCGGACCGCGCAGATCCGAACGCAGGCGCATGGTCCCGGTGGCATGGTGACGGTCAATCGCATGGGCGTGGGTTCCGAGGTACCGGTAGGTCATCAAACCGTCCGGACCGCCCATCACGGCCGCAAATTCGTCCCAGAATCGCTCCAGCTCGGTGTCCTGGAGGGCCTTGATCTCCGACATGCCGCTCACAGTAGAGGATCGGCGAGGAGGAGGGCCGAGCTTGGCTACCGTGTGTTTCATGTCATTTGACCCACGGTTCTGGGCCCACCGGCGATTCCTGGCGCGTCAGTAAACCTGTGGTGTCGCCGGTGTCACCAAGAATCTGGATGTCACCAAGAAAGATTCATGGTCGTTGATTACGGTCGGGGCGCTCCGGCGATCCAGCCCCAACCACCAGGGGCCCCTCGCAGCTCGCCGATGTCAGCGAAAGGGATATCAGTCCGCGGTTACGGTCACATCCTCAAAGCGAGCGTTCACCTGGCGGGAGTCATAGCTCAGGACCGGAGGGTCGGAGCTGAACACGTCGAGAACGTGCATCCAGCGGTGCGAACCGAGGAATCGGCCCGTAAGGAGGCCGAGCTCCACGACCTCCGCCACGGTGAAAACTTCGCCGAGAGACCGCAACACCTCATCATCGATGGCGTGGTGATCGGTGCACATGAGGCGGACGAACCTGAGTGCCCGCTTTTCCCGTTCGGAATATGTCGGGTCGTCGAGGCCGTCCAGCATGCACGCCACGTCGTCGTCGCCGATGCTCTCGTCTTTTCTCGAGGAACTGCATGGACCACAACCGTTGTACTGGGCGCTGGCGATCCGGATGAGCTCTTCCATGCGAGGCCCCAGCAACCCCTGCTTGAAAGTCATCCGGTAATGCTCGTCACTGGCGATGGCTTGATTCTTCGCATAGGCGAAGATCTGCAGAGGCGTGAGCATCGAGTAACGACCCTCCTCCGCTCCCGCCTCAAAGCGGGCCCGGAGCTCCGGGTCCAGGTCGTCAAGAGGAATCGGTTCGATGCGCACAGCCATCCTCCCTCTCATGGCGGCACCCGCGGGCGCCGCCGCTTATACCGGCCGACTGAACTTGGCCGGCAGCGGTTCACTTTACCCGCACCGGTGCGGAGCAACAAGATCTGCGGTGCACCGGTCCTGCCATCTTCTGGTCCGGTCATGGGGTCGCGGGCTGACTCCATGTCCGTCAATCAGGCTCCTGCCATGATGTAGGCAGCCCAGGGAAGGTGGTCACCATGAAGTACAGCCTGATGCTGCCGTACATGACGGGAACGACCCGGGCCGGCTTGCTCGGCTGGGCCATTGGAGCCGAGGACGCGGGCTTCACCACCGTCACCATCGGGGAACGAATGACCTACCCGAACCTGGCTCAGAACGTGGCGCTGGCCGCGGCCGCAGCAGTCACCTCCCGGGTAAGGCTATTGGCCAATATCACCATCGTCCCGGTACACCCGGCCGGCCTGCTGGCCAAGGAGCTGGCGAGTCTCGACGTCATTTCGGAGGGCAGGTTCGTGATGGCCGCCGGTGTCGGTGACAGGATGCAGGACTACCGCACCGCCGAGGCGACCATGGAGCGCCGGTGGCCTCGGGCCGAGCAAACCATCCGGCAGATGCAACGGATCTGGGCGGGAGAACCGCTCGAGGAGGGTCACGCCCCGATCGGGCCCACCCCGGTCACGCCCGGCGGCCCACCGTTGTGGATTGGCAGCCGTGGCCCCAAGGCGCTGGCCAGAGCGGCGCGGTGGGGGGCCACGGGCTTTGCCGGCTTCGTCACCAACGGGGATCGAAACCAGCTGGCCGAACAGCGCGATGCGGTGTTGACGGCCTGGGCCGACGCAGGCCGCGGCGACCGGCCCTACCTGTTCGTCAGTTGCTTCGTCGCCCTGGGCCCGGACGCAGCCGCACTCATGAGGTCCACGGCCACCGCCTACTGGGCCGGGTGGGCCGAGCCTGAGATGCGGGATGCCATCGTCGCCCAGTTGACATGCACCGGTGAAGCGGCCGTGCACGCCATGCTCGACACCGCCGAGGATGTCGGCTTTGATGAGGTCAACCTGCTGCCGATGACCGACGACGCCGCGGAGTTAGAGCGATTCCAGAAGGTGGTCGCCGACCACGGTTGATGGTCACAGCCGCGAGCTACGGTGGCAGGGTCGTGGTGAAGCCGGGACAGCCACAGGCTGGCCGCCAGGCCAGGGAGCGGAAGGACTGACCGATGGTGTTGAGGGTTGGGATCGTCGGCGTGGGATGGGGCACGATCGTGCACGCTCCTGCGTTTCAGGCCGTCGACGGCTACCAGGTGGTGGCGCTGTGCAGCAGAAACCCCGACCGGGTGGCCCGGGCGGGCGAGAAGCTGGGCATCAGCGACCTTTCCAATGACTGGCAATCGTTCGTGCAACGAGACGATCTCGATCTCATCTCGGTGACCACTCCGGTGACGCTTCATCGAGACGTCACCGTCGCCGCCCTGCAAGCGGGCAAGCACGTGCTCTGCGAGAAGCCTCTGGCGCTCACGGCACAAGAGTGCGAGGCGATGGTGGAAGCAGCCCGCCGGGCCGGCACTCAGACCGCGACCTGTTTCGAGTTGCGCTGGACCCCCGAGCGGGCCCGGGTCCGGAACCTGGTCGACGAGGGTGTGATCGGACGGCCGTATTTCGTCCGGCTCAGTCAGAGCGGCAGCTACTGGCACCCGAGCCGGCATATCCAGGCCCTGTGGATGTATGACGTGAATGAGGGCGGCGGCTATCTGATGGGCATGCTCGCTCACGACATCGACTTCGTGGCCTCCTTGTTCGGCCGGCCGGTGGAGCTGGTTGCCGACGTCCGCAGTACTATCCCGACCCGGCCCCTTCCCGATGGGGGCACGCTCGAGGTCACCGCAGACGACACGACCGTTCTGACCATCCGGCTGGACTCCGGAGCCCTGGCCCTGATCAACTGCTCGGTCGTGGGAGTCCACGTGCAGACGGCCAGCTTCGATGCGTTCGGCAGCGCCGGGACGATCACAGGGCCTATCGGCAGCCGGGCGAGCGCCGAGCACCTCATGGCCGGCCGAGCCGGCGACGAGGGCTTATCGCCGGTAGCGGTCGACGACCGGAAGATCGCCAGCGGCCGGCCTCTCCCGGAGCGGGGCGCGGCGTCGGCTATCCGGGCTCAGGCCCTGATGCTCGAGGATTGGCTGCCCGCGTTCAGCGGCGGTTCCAGCCCCACGCCCATTCCCACTTTCCAGGACGGCCTCCTGGTGGCCCGGGTTATCGAGGCGGCGCGGGCGTCGGCGGCCGGGGCCGGCTGGGTGAAGGTCGGCCCGGCCTGAACGGAGCGCCGGGCGAGAAGCCAGACACCGTCGACGAACCGCCAGAAGGAGGACAGGCGTGGATTTCGGCATCACCGGGAAGGTGGCCCTGGTCTCGGGGGGAAGCAAGGGCATGGGGCGGGCGACCGCCGAGGAGCTCGGCCGCGAGGGTTGCAGGGTCATCGTGGCGGCGCGCGGCAAAGAGGCGGTCGATGAGACCGTCAGCTCGATCCGGCAGGCCGGGGGCACCGCCGTTGGTATCACGGGCGACTTCACCAAAAAAGATGACATCGGGCGCATTGTCGCCGAGGGCAGGCAGCACCTCGGTCCGGTCGACATCGCCGTCTTCAATGTGTACGGGCCCACAACCGGGCACTACGAGGATCTGGAGGACCAGGCCTTCACCAACGCCTACAACGACATGGTGATGGCGCTGCACTGGATGACTTCGGCGGTGCTGCCCGACATGAAGGCAGGCAGGTGGGGGCGGCTGGTCACCATCAACTCCATCTCCTCCAAGGAGGTACATCGCACGCTGCCGCTCTTCACCGCCAACGTGACGCGGGTGGCAGCCGTGTCGTTCAACAAGACCCTGTCGGCGGAGGTCGGTCAGTACGGCATCACGGTGAACACCATCGGAACCGGGAGCTTCCTGACTGATCGCTACAGCTCCTATATGCAAAAGCAGGCCGCCGAGCAGGGAATGGCCTACGACGACTTCCTCGCCCTCCGGTACGCCGACATCCCGGTGGGGCGCCTAGGTGATCCAGAGGAGATCGCGGCCACGGTGGCTTTCCTCTGCTCCGCCCGGGCCAGCTACATCACCGGGCAGTTCGTGGTGGTGGACGGAGGGCGGGTTCGCACCCTCTGGTAGATGACTAATAGCATCAAGAGCTCCCGGCCTCATGCCCGGTACCGGTAGGCAAGTTGAGGCCCGCGCAGCAGAAGCGCCAGGCCTCGATGCCAATGCGCCGATACACATCGGGCGCCTCCTCATAAGCGGCGTCCACGAGATGACCGGTAAGGAGGTGGAAGATGCTGCGGGCCGTCAACTCGGGGTCGTCGAGCACCACGTGCCCGGCGGTGACCAGATCCTCGATGCCCTCCCGAAAGGCGTCCATGAGCGGAGCGCTGCTCTGGTTGGCCCGGTCGGGATAGAGGGCGAAGAGCCGTTGCCACAGCTGGGTCCACGCTCTGCGCACCCCGGGGTTGTTGTATCGGCCGGGCAGCGTCACGTACGCCAGCACGCAGGCGCGCATGCGATCGACCGGCTCTCGATAGGCGTTGACCTCCTTCCGGACGTAGTGCGCGCCGATGGCAAGCTCCTCCTCGAGCACCGCCAGCAAGAGCTCGTCGCGAGATGGGAAATGCCGGTAAAACGTCTTGGTTGACATTCCGGCCCGGGCTACCAGTCCGGGAACGGTCAGGTCGGCTCCCTCGTTGATGATTCCCTGAGCGGCTCGCAGGAGCCGGATGAGCTGGTCGTCAGTCCGGTGGCGCGCCCCGGCCAGGGCCCGTTCTCGGGCCCGGTCCTGCCAGCTGGGGGCTGGGCCCGAAGAGGAAAACATGTTTTCCATTCTTGCAAATGACGTGTCAGCTGTGCCAGACTGACGTCGTCGAGATTCACGGAGCGATTCGGGGGAACGCCATTGACCGATCAAATCGTCGATCGTCTCCCTGTCTGGGCCCGGTGACATCGTTTGCGCGGCTTCAAATCACCAAACGCGTTGTAGTCGGGGTGACCACGGCCAACTCGCTGCCGTTGCGGGCGGGGGGGATGACGTAGCTGTCCCGAAGCAAAACCTCGAAGGACTGAGATCAACCTACCGAAGGAGGGGGTCATGAAGAGTCGACGAGCGCAGGCCGCCGCAGTACTGGCCGTCGTATTGTGCGTGGCTTCAGCATGCGGGAGCTCATCGAAGAAGGCCGCGTCGTCGACTTCCCCCACCTCGAGCGCAGGGTCCTCGAGCGCAGGGTCCTCGAGCCCCGGCACGTCAAGTGCGGGATCCTCGAGCGCCAGCAACACCGCGAGTGCACCTGGAGTGACGCCGACCAGCATCACCATCGGGGTGATGACGTCGGTTACTGGCAACGCCTCGTCCACCTTCTACAACAGCGCGGACGGGGCCGAGGCCCTGTTCGACTCGCTGAACGCCAAGGGCGGTATCGACGGACGCAAGGTCAACGTGGTTGTGGCCGACGACCAGTCGTCCGCCACCGGTGACCTCGCCGCGGCCCAGGAACTGCTGTCCAAAGGTGTCTTCGCCATCATCGATTACACGCCGTACGCCTACGGTGGCTACAAGTACCTTCAGCAGCACGCCATTCCGGTGACCGGAGGGGCGTTTGACGGCCCCGAATGGGGAATCCCGCCCAATACAAATATGTTTTCCTACGGCGGCGGAGTCGACCCCACCTACCCCGCCACGACCACCGAAGGGCTGTTCTTCAAGTCCCTCGGGGTCACCAACGTGGGCGGTCTCGCCTACGGCGTGTCGCCCTCCTCCATCGATAGCGTCAAGGACCTCAAAGAGTCGCTCGCCTCGCAGGGAATCAAGATGGGGTACGAGAACCTCTCCGTGCCGTTCGGCGGGGTGGACTTCACCAGCTACGCCCTGGCCATGAAGGCTGCGGGCGTCGACGGAGCGGCGTGCTCCTGCGTGCAATCCTCCAATATCGCCATGGCGGTCTCGGCCAAGCAGGCCGGCATCCCCCTCAAGGCGGCCCTGATGTTCTCGGGTGTTGACAGCAGCCTCTTCGGAAGTTCGACCGCGGCGGCAACGGCCCAGGGGACGTACTGGCCGACCACGGTGGTCCCGACCGACCTCAACAATCCGGCCACCACGGCGTTCGTCGCCAACCTCAAGAGCTACGTACCCAGCTACAAGGGCGGCTACCCCAGCTACGGGCTCACCGGCGGCTACCTGTCCGCCGACCTGATGGCGGAGGGGCTGCGCGTCGCCGGCCAAAATCCCACCCGGCAGTCCTTTATCAGCAATCTGTCCAAGGTCACCGCCTGGAACGCCGAGGGCCTCCTGCCCACCACGGTCGGCTTCGACCACTTTGGCCACGTGGAGACCAACCAGTGCGAGTACGTGACCAAGGTCCAGGGAGACCAGTTCGTCACCATTAACGGCGGCAAGCCGTTCTGCGGCACCCTGATCCCGAACTCCGGCGTGGCGACCATTCCGTAACCGCCGGGGCGGCCCGGTAGGCCCGGACGGTCAGCGAGAGGACCGGGGCCGGAGGAAGACCGCCAGTTCGCGTGATGAGGCCCTCGCCATCCACGGTGAAATGATTGCTGGCCAGCAAGATCGGGGCGTCCTCGGGTCCGTTGGCGAGCTCGATCCAGCAACTGGCGCCGTCCTCTACGGCCCTGTGAATGTGGAACGTCGGCACCACGTTGGCGAGGTGCCGGCGATAGAAGGCGGCGATCTCGTCGCGGCCCTGATACACCGCACCGTCCGGCGCATGGAATGATGCATCCGGAGCAAAGAGGGTGGCCAGCGCCTCCTTGCCGTCGGCGGTGGCGACGGCAACATAGCGATCGGCGGTGGCCCGGGCAGTGGCGATGGCCTCATCCTGGCAGATGTCCCTTGCCCTGGCCCAACCGGGCCGATTCGGACAATCCTTCGACGACGATCACGGTCATCGATCGGTATGCCGAGCTTATCCCGGAGCTGGTCTGATGCCGCCACCAAGACCCGGCCGGGTCTCCAGGCTGTAAGGTCGGGAGTCTCTGCGACCTGATCTCGAACACCTGTCGATACCAGGAATCGCGGCCAATCCACATTGCCGATCGACATTCATGAGGAGCGGTAAGCTCCCGACAGGTGTACATCGTCGACTCTCCCCCCAACGCCACGGTAAAGGTCGTCAAGGACGGCTTCGCACCCGTCTTCTGCCCGGAAGCGACAGTTGAGAGCGGCCCGGCTTCCGAGCCTGATCCCGCCGGAATGACCGCCGACCTCTCCGGACGGGTGGCGCTGGTCACCGGGGCCGCCGGTGACGGCATCGGTCAGGCCACGGTCCGGGAGTTCCTCGCCCACGGCGCTCGAGTGGCGGTGACCGATCGGGGCGCTCGGCGGACACCGCGGGTGCTAGCCGGGTTGCAGGACGAGTACGGAGAGAATCGAGTGCAGGGTTGGGTAATGGACGTCGCCGACCGGCCGCGGGCCGCGGCGGTCTTCAGCGAGATCACCGCAGCCCTCGGACCGGTCGACATTCTGGTCAACAATGCGGGGATCAACGTGGTGGCCGATGTTCACGAACTCACCCCGGAAGACTGGGACGCCGTGATCGCCGTAAATCTGTCGGCTCCCTGGTACCTGTCGGCGCTGGTATTACCGTCGATGCGGGCACGCCGCGGCGGGGTTATCGTGATGGTGGGGTCGGTCGCGGCTTATTCGTCCGATGCCCTGGCCCGGGGTCCCTATGCCGCCTCGAAGGCGGGCCTCGAGTCCCTGACCCGCACCATCGCTTCCGAAGGGGGACCGTTTGGCATCCGATGCGTGGGGGTGCACCCCGGCATCATCGAGACCGACTGGATGCGAGACCGACTGGACGCCGTGCAGTTGAAGGACCGGCCAGTCCTCGACCGACTCGGGCGGCCCGAGGAGGTGGCCAGGGTCATCGCCTTCCTGGCCTCCGACGAGGCCAGTTACGTGACGGGCGAAACGGTGACGGTCAGCGGGGGTTTCAAGATGCGGCCGTGAATCGCGGGTTCTTGCGCCGCCAGAGCCGGGCCACTGTTCAGCGACGTGCGGGGCTCGTCCAACCGCGGCGCGCCCGATGTTGGACCGGCGGTCTCTGTGTCCCAGGACGCTGTGACCGACGGGGGTTTCCCGACCTTTGGCCTTTCCGCCACTTTTGGCGCACCAGCCACGTGTCGTGTAGCAGATGGTCCAAAAGTGAGAAAAGTCCCAAAAGCGGGCAGGGCGCCCCCCGCTGGTCCCGGTCCTGAACTATCGAGACACGCGGGTAATGGCATCATGGGCCGGCACCTTCCGTGAGGATTTACATGAACGCAAAGCGCTTCGAGGGACTGACTGCTTTGGTTGTCGGAGGATCGGGGGGATAGGCCGGGCCACGTGCCGGCAACTCGTCGCAGAGGGGTGTCGTGTCACCGCCACCGGCGCTACCGCCGAAGAGGTCGCCGACTTCGAGAACGGGGAGAGCGTTCTGGCCGCTGGCGATGGCCGCCGTCCTGGACGTGCGCGACGGTCCGGCAGTCGACGAGTTCGTGGGCGGCGCCTCGACCGGATCACATCCTGGTGAATCTGGCCGCGGTGGCGTGGACAGGCCGAGTACAACCCGGAAGGATTCACCCGCACGGTGGATATCAATCTGCTCGGCACGATGCGGACGTGTTACGCGGCCCGGCCGGCTCTGGCGAGACGTGGTGGCGCCATCGTCAACACCGCCTCGATGATGAGCTTCTTCGGCTCGGCTACGGGCCCGGCGTACGCCAGCAGCAAGGGCGGGGTGGTGCAGCTGACGAAGAGCCTGGCCATTGCGCTCGGACCTTCGGGGGTCCGGGAAACGCAGCGGCTCCCGGTTGGATAGAGACGCCAATGACGGCCGAAATCTTTGCCGACCGGGAGCGACGGGCTTCCATTCTGGCCCGCACGCCGATGCAGCGGCTCGGCGCGGCAGAAGACGTCGCCGACGCCATCTGCTACCTGGCCGCTCCAACCAGCACGTTTGTCACCGGTGTCGTGCTGCCCGTGGACGGCGGATATCTGGCTATGTGAATCTCCGATTGCCCGGAGCCTTTCAAAGCCCCGCAACCTGCCGAATCAGCGACACCTTCGGGAAGACCGACACACAAAGGAGATCATCTTATGAGCCCGCTCCCGATCGAGACCGCAGTCACCGGACATCTGCGCATCGACGACATCCCCTTCGCCACCCTGATCCGGCCGTGGGGGACGACCAGGATGCAGCTGATCAGCGTGTCCCTGGCTACCAACACATTCGTGAACATTATCGAGTGGACCGGCGGGACCCAGCTACCTCGGCACTACCACACGGGCACGGTTCACGCCTACACCATGTACGGAAGCTGGCGCTATCTGGAGTACGACTGGGTGGCCGAATCAAACTCGTATGTGCACGAGCCGCCAGGCACGACCCATACCTTGCGGGTCGAGGCAGACATGAAGGCCCTCTTTGTAACGCAAGGCGCGTCATCTACCTGAACGACGACGGCGGGGTGATCGGGTACTCGGATGCTGGAGTCATGTTGCAGGAAGTCCGCCAGGCGCTTGCTCGTGACGGCCTCGAACTGCCTGCCACCGTCCTCCAGTGACGGCTGATACGACTGAAGGAACGAATCGAGCCGGCACGGCGGACTGATGGCACCTGGGTTCGTGGAGCCGGTTCCGGCCGACCTGCATGACCGGAGAGGGCAACCCAGCACCCTGATACGCACGGCCCCGGGTGCTCATGGTTGACCCGGATCAATCAGGACTTTCAGGAGCTGACCATCGTGGAGTTGCCGCAGGATATGCGGCAAGGCGGCCAACCCCCCCGTCGACACCCACCCGTCGAGTGGATAGGTCCCGGATGCGACAGCCTGGATCACAGATGGGAACTCCCCGCAGTACGCGAAGCTGGTCCGCACGTCAATCTGGCGAGCCAGCAGCAGGGTCAGGACGCCGCTGGCCGCGGGGTTGCGTGGCGACGCCATCACGACGACGGTCCCGAGCCGCCCGGTGCATTCCACCGCGGTCGAGAAGCTGCCCGGGGCGGCCGCCACGTCAAAGGCTCCGTCGGCCCCGAAGCCGCCGGTGAGGTCCCAGACTGCCCCGGCCAGATCACCTGCGCCGGGGTCGAGCGTTCGACGCGCCCAGGGACGCCAGGGCGTCCCGGCGGTGAGCGACCGGTTCTGCCACCATGACCTCCACGTCGATGGCGCGCAGAGTGAGATACAGGGCGATACCGATCGGGCCGCCACCGAGCACGACGGCTCGCTGACCGGCGCGCAGGCCCGAACGGGCCACACCATGGGCGGCCACCGCCAAAGGCTCCACCAGGGCAGCTTGCTGAGGGCTCACCCCGCTGGGTACCGGATCAGCCATCCTGCTGGTCAACGACGATGGCAGATCGGCGAGGCCGCCCCCGCCGGTGAGGCCCTGGAACGCCAGGCGGGGACACATGTTGTGGTGGCCGGCCAGGCAGTACCGGCAGGCTCCGCAGGTGACCGTAGGCTCGATGGCAACCAGGGCCCCGACACCCATGTCGTCAACCCCGGACCCGACGTCCACGACGTGACCCGCCGCTTCGTGGCCCAATATCACCGGTGCTCGGGCACCGGTGAGCGGATGCGCGCCATGGGGACGCCGCGAGGCCCGTCAAAGTACTCGTGAACATCGCTGCCACACAGCCCGTTGTACGCCACGCGAAACTTTCACCTGCCCCGCCCCGGCGCTCGGTTCCTCCACATCTTCGATCCGGATGTCTTCAGTTCCGTAGTACCGCGCCCGCTCATGGACCCCTCCCGGCAAAGCGACGACTCATGGCAGAGGATTGGTGTGCCCGAACATTCATCAAAACCGAAGCCTACAAGCAGGCACAGGATCAAAGCTATTGGTAAGGGTCAGCGCCCCGTCCAGCGGGGCCTTCGCTTCTCGAAGAAAGCCCGCACCCCCTCGCCGGCATCGTGGGACCCCTGCATGTGGGCCATGGCCTGCCCGGTCACCTCCCAGCCCCGCTCGTCGCCGTCCGCCACCAGGTCATTGATCGCCAGGAGACAGCCCTGCACCGACAGCGGAGCGTTGCCATTGATCACCGCACACAACTCGAGGGCGCCGTCGACCGCTTCGCCCGGGGGCGTGACGCGGTTGACGAGGCCGGCTTCATAGGCTCGTTGGGCGCTGATGGGCTGACCGGTGAGGATGAGTTCCCGGGCGATATTGAGGGGCAACGACCTCGGGGCTCGAAAGAGGGCGGCGCAGCTCGGCACCACCCCGATGGCGACCTCCGGCAGGCCGAAGCGGGCGGTCGAGGAAGCAACGACCAGATCGCAGGCCAACACGATCTCGAGTCCGCCGCCGAGGGCCGGACCTTCGACGGCGGCGACGAGGGGCTTGGTTCGTCGTCGCCGAATGATTCCGTACTCCCCCCCACGGGTGGTGTAGTAGTCGCCACCGGAGGTCAGGTCGCTGCCGGCGGAAAAGACCGTGTTGGTCCCGGTAAGGACGCCGGACCAGAGGTCGACATCATCGTCCAGCTCGTTGAGGGCGGCGTCGATGGCATCGGCGAGCTCCCGATTCACCGCGTTTCGCTTGGATTCACGCTGCATGGAGACGACCAGGGTGTGTTCCTGGCGCCGGGTGTGCACAAGCTCATCAGTCACATGGTTCACCGGCTCTTCCAACCAGCCTCACCGCGAATCCTATCGGGGCGTCGGCCAGCCGAGCCATTTGGCGGCAGCCCCCCCGAGGACCAGGTCGACCTCGCCCGAGGACCACAGGTCGGGCTGATCGGTGAAGAAGCGGACCCAGTCCCGGTACGGGCAGGTCAACCGCGACAGATCGGACCCCCACAGAACCCGGTCGGCCCCGAACGCATCGATCACCTGCCGAACCGGATGGTGCAACGATGGGAACGGGTAGGGCTCGTCCACGTAGCACGGCAGGGCGGACGCCTTGACAGCCAGGTTGGGAAGCTCGGACAGGGCGAAGAGAGGCCGGAGAGATGCCTCGAGGTCGGGGCGCGTCACCTCGGTGGACAGGTTGAGGTGGTCGATCACGATCTTCAGCCCGGGGTGAGCCCGGGCCACCGCCAATATGGTGTCGGTGTGTGATGGCGCAAAGACCATAAGCGGGAGCCCAGCTTTTTCGGCTTCGCCCCATACCCAGTCGGCGGTGCCGTCGGTCAGCCACTGCTGGGTGGGAGGGCGATGGAAGGTCAACCGCCCGCCCAGGAGACCTGGCAAGGAGCGCCAGGCCGGCATCCAGGTGGCATCGGGTCCGGCCGCGATATCGATACGGCCTATCACCGCGAATCGGTCCGGATAACGGCCGGCGGCGTCAAGCGCCACGTCGTTGCGGTCCCCCTCCCACGACGGCGGGACCAGCATGGCCCGGGCCACGCCGGCGGCGTCCATGGATGCGATCACTTCCTCGGCGCCGAACGGGATAGCCCGATGGGACAGGTGCTGCCCGCCCTCGGGCCAGGGGCGGTCCGGAGCATCGGCTCCCCAGACGTGGATCTGGGCGTCGACGATGGCGCTCATGACCGCATCGCAGCGCCGGCGATGGAAAGGGCAGGACTCAGTCGACGACCTGGAACACGGCCGAGGCGGCCGTCACCTTGCGATCGTCGTTGCCCTCGTCGTGGAGGGTGAGCCGGACACCCACGTTCTGGCCGGCACCCCGGATGGCTTCGCCGTCGACCCGGAACGGGCCGGCTTTGCCGCGAGCGAGGAACATCACATGCCAGGCCACCATCTGAAGCCGATCGGTCCCGGCCAGGCTGGAGGCAGAGTCGACAGCGGCGGTCTCGAGGAGCACGTGCTGGGGCCCGATGTGAAGGGCCGCGTCCGGGGATGCCAGGTCCACCCGGAGTTCGGGGAGGGCCCAGTGGCCGTCCGGGCGCTGGAACGCTCCGAAGACCTGCCACAGCGGCGGCAGGTCGGGAGAGTCCACGATCTCGAGCGGATTGGGAGGCATTTTTTCCAGGCCGTCGGGGACGGTACCGATCTTGACGCCCTGGCCTTCGGTGAGGGCAATGACCCGCCCGGGGTTGTCGGCGTCCACGATTCTGGACCGGCTATAGCCCATGCGGCCCCCGAGGTGAAGGCTCTCTGAGTCCACGACCTCGATGCGGGCCACGTCGCGGCCGGGGTCGAGGATCTGGCAGGAGTGGATCACCGGGTTGGGGACGGTTTCGCGGTCCGAGCCGACGGCGCCTTCGGGCGAGCTGATCGACAGCGGCGCCACCAGGAGTCCCCCGGTCGGGTTGCGCATGTCACGCCGCAACGTCACGGTGTTGTCGTCGGGCCCAGTGTCCATCGAGCTGTATTTGCGCCCGATGTAGCGATAGCTGAGCAGGCCACCCCAACGCCGTTCTAACTCGGCGGCGTAGGCGGCGGGATCGTTGCGGAGATCTCGAATGTCACGAAGCATGGGACATATACCTCCGGGGTGTGAGCCCCGTTGTCAGGAAGGAACGTTGGGGTTCGGGAGCTTCTGAGCGGGTGCGGACCAGATGGCGATCAGTTCGTCGGTTGTGGTCAGGGTGGTGAGGAGGGACAGAGTATTCCGGATTACGGCCTCGGCGTATTCCCGGGGGATGCCGGCAATGGCGTCGCGCGGGAGGACGAACTCATAGCCGGCGTTCACGGCGTCCATCACGAAGTTTGGCATGGCGACGTTGGCCGAAACCCCCACCCCGACGACGGTCGTCACACCCAGGTTGCGCAGAATGTGATCGAGCTCGGTACCCCCCATGGGGCCCAGCCCGTGCAGGCGCGGCAGGACCATGTCGCCGTCCAGCAGCTCGAAGTCGGGTAGCACCTGGCCGGCATCGGGTGGGGGGGCTGTCCGGCGACCGTCCGATCCCCCCAGTCTGAACAGCGGGGCGTTGTGGTTGGCGCCCCGCCGATCGGATCGGAAATCGGCGGTGCAATGGATGACCTGGACGCCCGCCCCGTGAGCGGCCGTGATAAGGCGGGCCATGTTGGGAATGGCCTGGCGCCGGGCCTCCTCGGCGAGGGCCGGGATGCTCCCGTGCTCGCCGATCACCCCCCGCTGGCATTCCTGAGTGATCAGGGCGGTGTGGCCGGGCTCGACCAGGTCTACCGGGAGAGGACGCGGCACGAGCGGTTGCTCCTTGTGATCATCGGGACGAGGTCAGAATCGCCAAGGGCCGGTCCGGATCCGGTCGATCGGGTCGATCGGGTCGTTGGGGTCGAATCGGGGCAGGTACGGGTGCTCATGAACACGTGTTCACAATCATGGCCCGGGGCGACGAGGGTGTCAAGACGCCGGCCCGGTCCGGTAGGGATCGACGATCAGGGCAAACCGGAACCGCAGGACCTCGTCGAGGGCTTTCTGGCCGCCTCTCTCAGTCGCCCAGGCCTCGATGGCGTCCATCGTCAGGGCCCCGAGGATCTCGCCGAGTTCGGCCGTATCGGCAGACCGCACGAGCTCGCCACGACGACGGGCGTCCATGAGCACTTCCCGGAGAATGTCCGCAAACCTGGTCCAGTTCTCGGCCCCTCCAGCAGCCCTGGCCCTCATGAGCTGCACCCTTTGACTGTGGATGACGAGCTCTGCGAGTGACCTGGGCACAGCCAGCATTCGGCGGGTGACACCCCGGATGAATATCTCGAGTTGCTCGTCCAGCAACGCCGAGGGGGGTGCCGCCTCCACATCGGACGCCACCCCGGCCCCCGTCCCTCCGGCCAGGCTGGCCAGAAGTTGCTCCTTGTTTTCGAAATGCAGGTAGAAGGTGGTGCGACCAACGCCTGCCTCAGAGCAGATCTCCTCGACCGTCACGGCGTCAAAGCCTCGCTCGGTCCACAGGCGCGCCGCGGTCCGGATCAGATTGCGTCGGGTTTCCCTGCCCGCGCTCCTGCCGGCCCAGGGTTCGCCGGGGACCGGCAGCCGGCGCGGCTGGATTGGTCATGCCATCACTTCCCCGGGCGACCGCGCTACGCCCCGGGCCGCCGCCATGGGCCGGCTATCAACAACCGGCAGATGCAGGGGACTCGCTCCGGCCCATGTCGCGGCCCGGATCACCTATGCGGTCGCCAACACTTTGCCGGCGCGGGCCTGACCCGCCATTCCGGCCTGCTCGTATGCGACGCGGATCTGGACCCGGGCGTCCTCGGGCAGTATTGCCTGGGGTGGGCGGGAGAAGGGGTAGTCGCCGATCGGGAGTCCGATGGCGGCGGCGGCGAGCTTGAACGCCTCACCCCAGTGGGTGAAGTAGTCCGGGCGGCCCGGATACTCGGTGAGCCAGCGACCGAAATGTCCCATGCCAGTGTGCTGGAAGTTCTGCTGATAGAAGTGCCGGGCTTCCTGCAGTCTTCCTTCCCAGATCAGCTCCCAGTACCGTGTGTACCACAGGTTGTCCGGGGTCTCGTAGAGATAGCCGGAGGTGCCGAGCTGAGCCGGGCCGACGATTCCGTCCTGGAGCCACCCGGCTTCGTACACCATCGTGTCGCACTCCCAGATGATCAGACCGGGGGCTTTGGCATGCAGGTCCAGCGTTGGCATGATGCTGTCCTGGACCCCCTCCTTTACGGCCACCACCGCCGGAACCCGGTGGTAGATCTCGGCCATCTCGGTGGGGGTCAGCACGTAGCCAGATGACGGAGAGTTGAACATCCCGAGGGCAATATCAGTGCGGTCGGCCAGATATTCAAAAAACCGCAGCACCCCCTCCCCGGCATGGACTTCCATCGGCGGGGTCTGGATGTACGCGATATCGGCCCCATGCTGCTGGGCGTGGAGGGTCAACTCAACGGCGTCCTTCGCCGATGGCGCCGCCGTGCAGGCCTGTACGACGACCTCGGGTTTGATCGACCTCGCCTCCTCGACCGCCACCTCCAGCAGTTGCTTGCGCTCGTCGAGGGTGAGCGACCACCACTCGCCGATCCCACTGGTCAGCCACAACATGGCGTGGTCGAGATCGCCGACGCAGTAGCGAACCAGCGTCCGGTAGGCCCCCCAGTCGATGTCGTCGCCGTCGCGGCCGGCGAACGGCGTGTACAGCGAGTTACCGATCCCCCGCAGGCCGCCATCGGCCGCCCACGTCCGAGCGTCACGTGCACAAACCATCGGTCCTCCTTGTGGTGGGTCGCCCGGGTGGGGGCGACCGCTGGGCGCCATGGTAGCCCATTGATGAACACGTGTTCACAACACGGGGAGGGCCCGGGTTGAGGAGCGGAAACGCCGTCGAGCCCCGGTCGGGCCAGCGTTAACCGCTTCCCCCTTTTCCATGCCGCAGCTTTTCCATGTAAACGTCTCCAACCTGGCAGCGCTGGACAACCACTTCTCCCCACACCCCCTCGGTCACCAGGGGTTCGGCCTGCAGCCAGGCGTCAAGCTCAGCACGCGACGGAAAGTCGGTGATGAGGAAAGAACCGACGATCTGGTCGTCGTCGCCGATCAGAGCGGCCCCGACCACCACCGAACCCTCCTTGCGGAGTAGTTCCATCCTCTGCCGGTGCGCCGGCCTGGCTCGATCCCGGAGAGGGCCCGAGTCCCTTACGTCCCAGCCAAGAACCAAGAATTGCACCACGAAGCGAGCCTACCCAGACGCCGCAACCCTCCGAAGACCCCGGTATGGACAACGGATTCTCGCAGTCGTCAAGAGATGACCGCCACATATCTTTCCTCCGCGGATTGCGGTCGAAAGCAGCACCCACATTTCCTGTCACGATGGGGGGGTTGATGGGGTAAGATGAACTTATTGCGGTGCGCCGTTGGCGGTCATAGATCCGGACTGCCGGTACTCGCTCAGAAAGACACTGGCCAGATGATTCTGTCCGGATACATCGAGACGAGGACGAGTGGCCCATCATCGCGTCGCTCAGCCTGAGGAGGACCTGGTCCGCCTCTACCTGAACGACATCGGAAAGCATGCCCTGCTCACCAGGGACGACGAAGCCCGCCTGGCCCAGGCCATCGAAGCCGGCCGGGATGCCCGGGCCGAGTTCGCGGCGACCGAGCGCATAGCCCCGGTGCGAAAGCGGGAGCTGCGCCGCTTGACCCGGGAGGGAGACCAGGCCGCCACGACGTTTGTCCAGGCCAACCTCCGCCTGGTGGTGTCCATTGCCAAGAGGTATCGGGGCGCCGACTTGCCGCTGCTCGATCTGGTGCAGGAAGGCAACATGGGTCTGATCCACGCGGTGCACAAGTTCGACTGGCGCAAAGGGTTCAAGTTCTCGACCTACGCCACCTGGTGGATACGCCAGGCGATCACCCGGGGCGTCGCCAAGACCAGTCGCACCATTCGGCTCCCGATTCACGCCAGCGACCTGCTCAGTGAGGTGACGGGTTACCGGGGTCGACTTGAGACCCAGCTGGGCCGGCGCCCCACGCTGGCCGAGCTGGCCGCCGGTCTCGAACTGAAGGAGGAGAAGATCAGCGAGATCCTCCGGCACGCGACCGAGCCACTGTCGCTCTCTGAGCCGTTGGGCGAGGACGGTGACCGCGAATTGGGCGACACGCTGGAGGACCGGTCCGCGGTCTCTCCTTTCGACGCCGCCGCGGCCGCCCTGCTCTCTAGTGAGCTGGACAAAATGCTTACCGCTCTCGACGGACGCGAGCGCCAGATTCTGCGCCTGCGTTTCGGCCTCGACCGGGCTCAGCCCCGCACCCTGGACGAGGTCGGCGCCCAGTTCAGCCTGTCCCGGGAGCGCATCCGGCAGATCGAGAGCCACGCCCTGTCCAAGCTGCGCCTGGCCTCGACCGACCGCGACCCCGACGAGCTGCTCACCAGCTAGTACCACCACCCGCCCGGACGGTCAGGGGGCTACCTGGTTAGCCCACACGTTCATGGCGATAAGCTCCGGCCCGCCGTAGGTCGAAACCATGGCCACGTCGAGGGCGTCGCGGCCGCGGGCGATGAGAATTCGGCCGATCCGGGCCTGATTGTTGCGAGGATCGAAGGTCCACCACCGACCGCCGAGGTATACCTCCATCCAGGCGCAGAAATCCATCGGCTCTGAACCCACCGGGACGCCGATGTCGGGAAGATATCCGAACGCATAACGGGCCGGAATGTTAAGGGCCCGGCAGAAGGTCACGGCCAGGTGGGCGTAATCGCGACAGACACCCGCCCGGGTTTCGAACACGTCGACGGCAGTAGCGAGGGGTGCCGTACTCAGGTAACCGAAGGTAATCTCGTTGTGGACCCAGTCACAGATGGTCTGAACCCGGCCCCACCCCGGCGGGATCGAGCCGAACAACCTCCAGGCCTCGTCGGCGAGCTCCTGGGATGGGCAAAACCGACTGGGCAGGGTGAACACCAGGGCTTCATCCGGGAGGCGCTCCGCGGCGACCTCCGGGGCGTCGAAACATTCCGGGTCCGCCTCGCCGGGTACCTCCAATACGGCGTTATACCGCCACGAGGACAGTCCAGGCGAGATGGTCGTACGCCGGCACATGTTGCTGAAGCCGTCAACGTAGCGCGACATGCCAGCCTCGGGCGTCTTGGTCCAACGCTCGTCGATGGCGCGTATGCGGGCGTCCAATCGGGGTTCGACCTGGAACACGGCATGGGTGGCCACTTCGGCCCGATACGAGAAGTCGCAACCCACTTCGACCCGCATGTTGGCTGACTGTGCTTCCCGGGCGCACATCATCCTTACCTACCCGGTGCACCCATACCCCGGCACGACCGGGGTTCGCACTGATCGGGTGTAGGGGCTCCGCTCAAGCGAGGGCCGGCTCGCCGACCCGGGCCGTCCTCTGGACGACGGCGTCAATGAAGCCGTAGTCCTTGGCCTCCTGGGCGCTGAACCAGCGATCGCGGTCGGAGTCGGCCTCGACCCGCTCAATCGGTTGGCCGGTGTGGAAGGCGATGCGCTCGGCCAGGACCCGTTTCAGGTAGATGATCTGCTCGGCCTGGATGGCGATGTCAGCCGCTTGTCCCTGCATCTGTCCGGATGGCTGGTGCATCAGGATCCGGGCATGGGGTAGGGCGAAACGCTTGCCCGGCGTGCCCGCGCAGAGGAGGAACTGGCCCATGGACGCGGCGACGCCCATGCACGTGGTCGCGACGTCACACGACACCAGTTGCATCGTGTCGTAGATGGCCAGGCCGGCGTCGATCGACCCGCCGGGCGAGTTGATGTAGAGGTGGACATCCCGGGCGGCGTCCTCGGCGGCGAGAAGGAGAAGCTGGGCACAGACCAGGTTGGCGCTGGCGGCGTCAATCTGGGTGCCCAGGAATATGATCCGCTCCTTCAGCAGCTGGCCGTAGATGTCGGCGGTCGGACCGGTTGGCCCCGCCTCGCCCGCGGCAAAGGGAAAGGAATCAAACGGGTGGCTCATCGATCGGGCCTGACACTGCTGGTCGGGCGGCTGGGTGGAGCCGGCGGGCCGAGTCAACGACAGACGAGTTGTTTGGGGGGGTGCGGGTACCGGGGGCCGGGCGAACGGATCAGACACGGAGATCTCCTCTGAACGACTCAGAAGAGGCGTCGAGCCCGTTCGAGGGCGACAGACCAAACAGGTCGTCCTGCCCAAACCAGGCGTCCCTTCCAAGGGAACGACCCCCAACCTATCATGCCGCTGACAACTCCAGGAACGCCCCCCACTGCCAGAAGCAGGAGCGGTCCTTAGCGCAGAAGGTTTCTGGCGATCACCACCCGCTGGATCTGGTTGGTCCCCTCGTAGATCTGGGTGATCTTGGCGTCGCGCATGAACCGCTCCATCGGGAAGTCCGATGGTGTAGCCGTAGCCGCCGAGCAGCTGCACCCCGTTGGTGGTGACCTCCATGGCGACATCGCTGGCGAAGGCCTTGGCCATGGCGCCGGCCGAGTTGAGCTCGCCTTCGGGGTCGCCCTGATCGATGATGGCGCAGGCCCGGTAGGTGAGGGCCCGGGCGGCTTCGATCTTCATGGCCATGTCCGCCAGCATGAACTGAAGACCCTGGAACTCGGCGATCGGGCGTCCGAACGCCTTGCGCTCCTTGACGTACCCCACGGAGAAGTCGAGAGCACCCTGGGCGATCCCGACCGCCTGGGCGGCGATCGACGGGCCGGCTGCGATCCAGAGTGTGCATGGCGATGGTAAAGCCCTGGCCTTCCTCGCCGATCAGGTTGGCGGCGGGAATGCGCACGTCGTCGAGGACGACCTCTCCGGTCGGGCTGCCGTGCATACCCATCTTGCGCTCGAGTTTGGCGATGCGGATGCCGTGGTCGCGCTCGACCAGGAAGCAGGACACTCCCCGGGCCCCTGCGGCCGGGTCGGTCTTGGCAAACACCACGTAGAGGTCGGAGATGCCCGGCGTTGGTGATCCAGTACTTGGTGCCGTTGAGAACGTAGGAGTCGCCGTCGCGCACGGCCCGGGTCGGTCATGGCCGCCGCGTCGCTGCCGGCGTCGGCCTCGGACAGGCAGTAGCTGGCCTGCCATTCGCCGGTGACGACCTGCGGCAGGTACCGGGCCTTGAGCTCCTCGGACCCCCAGTTGACGATCGGGGTGGTCGCCAGCCCGTTGATCGCCATCATCAGGCTGGTCGAGCCACACACCCGGGCCAGCTCCTCGACCATGATGGCCCGGGTCACGTGGTCGGCGCCCGATCCGCCGTACTCGAGCGGGATGGCCAGGCCGGGCAGCTCCATGGACACGCAGTCCTTGAAGTTGTCCCACGGGAACTCGCCGGTGGCGTCGACCTCGGCCGCCCGGGGGGCGAAGCGCTCTTCCGCCAGCTGGCGGACGGCGGCCCGGAAGTCCCGCTGCTCGCTGGTGAGGGTCATCGGCTGCATGCCCCCATTATGGCACGCCCCGGAAGCGTTTGGTTGGACGTCCAAGGAGTGCGGCACGTCGGAGCGGGCCCGATCTCGAAGCAAACGAATAGGGTCGGGCGCCGTGCTTGCCCTGCTCTTTCCCGGTCAAGGCTCGCAGCGACCCCAGATGGGCGTCCCCTGGCGAGACCACCCCGCCTGGGGCGTGGTGGACGCGGCTGGCCGACGCCACCGGCCGGGACCTGGCCGGCCTGCTGCTCGACGCCGACGCCGACACTCTCAAGGCCACCCGCAACGCCCAGCTGGCCGCCTTCGGCCTCAGCCTGGTGATCCTGGACGCGGCCCGGCCGGCCGGCCCGCGACCGACCCGATCGCCCGTGCCGTCGCCGGCCACAGCCTGGGCGAGTACACCGCCCTGGTCGCGGCCGGCGCCGCTCGACCCCGGAGGAAGGCGCCCGGCTGGTGGTGGCCAGAGGCGACGCCATGCAGAGCCGCGGCCGACGCCGAGCCCGGCACCATGGCGGCCGTGCTCGGCCTCGACCTGGATCTCGTCGCCGAGGCCTGCCGCACGGTCGAGGGGGCATGGCCGGCCAACGACAACGCCCCCGGGCAGGTCGTCATCGCCGGCACGCTGACGGGCGTCGAGGCCGCCGGAGAAGCGGCCAAGGACGCTCGGGCGCCAAGCGGGTCGTGCCCCTGGCCGTCGGCGGCGCCTTTCACTCGCCGCTGATGGCTCCGGCCCAGGCCGGACTGGACGCCGCCCTGGCCGGGGCGGCGCTCGGACCGGCTGAGATCGACGTGGTCAGCCAACGTGGACGCCGCCGCCCACCAGGAGGGCTGGGCGACGCTGCTGTCCGCGCAGCTGGTGTCGCCGGTTCGGTGGCGGGAGTCGCTGCTGACCCTGGCCGGGCTGGGCGTGACCCACTTCCTGGAGCTGGGTCCCGGGACCGAGCTCTCCGGGATGGTGAAGCGCACGATCCCGGACTCCGAGCGGGCCAACGTCGCCACGCCGGAGGACCTCGACGGGCTGGATGCGTTCTTCCAGCAGGCCGGGAGCGAGCCTTAGCCTTCCTGAAGGTGGCTACCCGAGGGTGGTGCCATCAGGGGCGGATCGGGAAGGTGGCCCCGAGGTCATTGATCCGGTCTAGTTGCTATCGCGTCGGACGACGTTATTCCGGTTCGGTGTCGACCAGCTCGTCGCGCAGCTGCCGCTTGAGCAGCTTCCCCGCCGGGTTACGAGGCAGCGGTTCGGGTGACAGCCAGACCCGAACCGGCACCTTGAACGCCGCCAGCCGGCTGGCGACGTGCTCCTGGATGTCGGCTTCGGAAACGGAGATGCCGGGCCGCACCTGGACCACGGCACCGACCTCCTCGCCGAGCACCGGATGCGGGATTCCGATGACGGCTGCGTCGGCCACGCCGGCATGCTCGTGCAGCACGCTCTCGATCTCGACGCAGTACACGTTCTCGCCGCCCCGGATAAGCATGTCCTTGGCCCGGTCGACGATATACACGAATCCCTCTTCGTCGATGCGGGCCACGTCGCCGGTATGCAGCCATCCGTCGCTAAAGGTCTCGGCGGTGGCCTCCGGCTTTCCCCAGTAGCCCTTGACCACATTGGGTCCTTTGATCCACAGCTCGCCGATGGCTCCGGCGGGCACCTCCATGCCTTCGGCGTCCACGGTTTTGACCGACACCACCGGCACCGGAGGGCCGACGCTGTCCGGCTTGGCCTCGTAGTCCGGGCCGGAGTTCATGGTCGACAGCGACGACGTCTCGGTGAGCCCGTACCCGTTGGAAGCCTTCCCCCCGGGAAAATGGGCCTTGACCCGGCGGACCAGTTCGGGTGGAGCGGGCGCTCCTCCGTAGCCGATGTTGCGGACGCTTGACGTGTCGCGGCGGGCGAAATCCGGGTGGTCGAGCACCTGCATGACCATGGTGGGCACGCCGCCGAAGGTGGTGATCTTCTCCCGCTCGATCAGCTCCAGAGCCCGGCCCGCGTCCCATCGGTGCATCATGACCAGCTTGCCGCCGGTCAGGAGGTTGGTAACCAGGATCGAGTGGCAGCCCGTGGCGTGAAACAGCGGCACCGAGAGCAGATACGAGTTCTGACCACCGCCGGCCGGGTTGGTCCCGGCCCGAAGGGCGTCGCGTACGTTGACGTACATGAGGCTGATCGGGTTGGTGCAGATGTTGCGGTGGGTGCCGAGGGCGCCCTTGGGCCGTCCGGTGGTCCCGGAGGTGTAAAAGATGGTGGCGTCGTCGTCGGTATCGAGCCCCACATCCGGGAGTTCCACCCTTTCGGGGACCGGACCGAGGACGTCTGCAAAGGCGTGCATGCCGACAGGTATGTCGCGCCGCGACGTCCGGGCGACGATGGCGTGGCGCACGTCGGGCAGATACGTCAGGTAGCCGGCGATGCGCTCGGCCCGCTCCTGATCGCAAAACAGCACGGTGGAGCCTGAATTGGCCAGGCCGTAGTGCAGTTCCTCCCCGGTCCACCAGGCGTTCAGGGGTACCAGCACGGCGCCGGCGGCGGCCGCCCCCCAGAAAGCGATCGACCACTCCGGGAAGTTGCGCATGGCGATCGCGACCCGGTCGCCCTTCTCGACGCCGAAGCGGTCCCGCAATTGCCGGGCCAGCTGGGCGACCGCCCGGTAGTGCTCCTCGAAGCTGGTGCGCTCGTCCTCGCAGACGATGAAGGTGGCGTCGCCGTAGCCCCGACTGGTAGTGAGGATGTCGACGAGCGTCGGCGGGCCGTGCTTCCAGACGGTGGTGGTGATCCCCCGGACGTCGGCAACGGCCGTCTCGAACACCTCGCCCGGTGCGGTCAACCGGGTGTCCGCGTCGGACAGGGACATGGTCATCGACGGCCCGCCTGCCCGAGGCGAAGCCGGCTGGCCGGCCTTTCGCCCCTCATGCGATGAGCAGCTCCTTCCACGCCGTCAGCCGATCACGGACCTGGGCCGGCGTCAACCGCAGCGTCTCGGGGCGGACCGCGTCCGCGATGCGCCGCTGCGCCCAGTAGTCCTCGCCGGCGCCGCGGAACAGATCATCCCGCCAGGCCTCCAGATCCCCCGGTGCTCCGCCGAGAAAGCCCCACAAGGTGTAGGCCCACTCCAGGTCGTAGACGACCGGGGCCCGGCCGAACGAAGCGGCCCGGCGGGCGGCACAGGCGAATCCGCCCATCAGGGCGTCCTCGACCTCGGTTCCGGGCGGCACCTCCAGCCGGTGTTCGAAGCGGCGGGCCAGCTTGAGGCCGTAGCCGAGGTCGGGACCGGCCGAGCCGAAGCGCCGCCCCGTCGGCGGGGTGAGGTCCTGCTGCTCGGCCGGGCGGTCCAGGTACCAGGGGCCGGGCGGGGGCAGCAGCGACGAGGGACGGACGCGGTCGGTCTCGAGCACGGGGACGTGGGGCGGCTGGGTCACGACCCCACCTCCGAACCGGCCCCCGGAGCCAGGCCGCGGGAGTGCAACAGCCCGAACACGATGGAGTCCTCCAGGGCGGCCCAGGACGCTTCGATGACGTTCTCGGACACCCCGATGGTGGTCCAGGTGCGATTGCCGTCGGTGGTGTCGATCAAGACCCGGGTCACGGCGGCAGTGCCGTGGCTGGTGTCGAGGACCCGGACCTTGAAATCGGTGAGATGCACATGGGCGAGCTCGGGATAGACCGGCCCGATGGCCTTGCGCAGGGCGGCGTCGAGGGCGTTGACGGGTCCGTTACCCTCGGCGGTTGCCAGCACCCGATCGTCGTCCACGATCACCTTCACCGTGGCCTCCGTCACGAAGGCGCCATCTTCGCGCAGTTCGGTGATCACCCGGTGCGACTCGAGGAAGAAGAACGGCTGTTTCCACCCGGTCGCCGAGCGCATGAGCAGCTCCAGGGAGCCGTCGGCCACCTCGAAATGAAAGCCCCGGTGCTCGAGGTCCTTGAGCCGTTCCACGATGTCGCCGAGGACGGCGTCGTCGAGACCGAGGCCGAGCTGTTCGGCCTTGAGGGCCACTGTCGAGCGACCGGCCATCTCGCTCACGACGAAGCGGGTGCCATTACCAACGTGCTGAGGGTCGACGTGCTCGTAAGCATCCCGGGAGCGGGCGATGGCGCTGGTGTGCAGCCCGGCCTTGTGGGCGAAGGCCGACACGCCCACGAACGGCTGGTGCGGGTCGGGAGCGACGTTGACCAGCTCGGCGATGTGATGTGAGACCGCGGTGAGGCGGCCCAGCCGGTCGGCGCCTATGGTGCGGACCCCCATCTTGAGGGTGAGGTCGGGCACGGCGGCGGCCAGGTCGGCGTTGCCGGTCCGTTCGCCGTAACCGTTGACGCAGCCCTGGACCTGGGTGACGCCCAGGCGGACCGCCTGGAGGGAGTTGGCGACGGCGCAGCCCGAGTCGTTATGGAAATGGCAGCCGACGGGGACGTCCACCAGGTCGAGCACCTCGCCTACGACCCGCTCGGCCTCGAACGGGAGGCTGCCGCCGTTGGTGTCGCAGAGCACCAGCACCTCGGCCCCGGAGGCAGCCGCGGCCCGCAGGATGTCGGTGCTGAAACCAGGGTCAGCCCGGTAGCCGTCGAAGAAATGCTCGGCGTCGAGGAACACCCGCCGGCCCTGTGCCACCAGGTAGCCCACCGAGTCGGCGACCATGTCGATGGCCTCGGTGAGGGTGGTGCGCAGCGTCTCGGTGACATGCCAGGCCGCCGACTTGGCCACCAGGCAAACCACCGACGTCTCGGCGGCCAGCAGGTTGGCGAGAACGGGATCCGTCTCGGCTTTGCCGCCCGCCTTGCGGGTGGAGCCGAACGCCACCAGGGTGGCCGTCTCCAGGCGGAGATCACCGGCCGCAGCCCGGCGGAAGAACTCCTCGTCCTTGGGATTGGCCCCCGGCCAGCCGCCTTCGATGTACTGCACGCCCAGATGGTCGAGCTGTTCGGCGACACGCAACTTGTCGTCAACGGTCAGCGACAGGCCTTCCTGCTGACTGCCGTCCCGGAGGGTGGTGTCGTAGATGTCCACGGCCGCCGGCAGCTCGCGGGGCATGCCGTGGGCGAGCGAGGCCGGCCCGGTATGGGAGTGGGGCGCGGCGGAGCCGGCATGGGAATGGGGCCCGGCGGAGCCGGCATGGGAATGGGGCCCAGCGGCGCCGCCGGCGACGGGAGCGGTGGGGTCAGCCGACATGCTCCACCCAATCCTTGTAGCGGTCGACCTCACCGCGGACGGCGGCATGGAAGATTTCCTGGATGCGGCGGGTGATGGGGCCGGGCCGGCCGTCGCCGACGACCCGGTCGTCAACCGAGGCAATCGGCACCACTTCGGCCGCGGTGCCCGACAAAAAGGCCTCCTCGGCGGTGTAGAGATCGGAGCGCAGAATGTTGCCGGACTCGACGTCGACGCCGAGGTCGCGAGCGATGGTCATGACCGAGCTCTGGGTGATGCCCTCGAGGGCTCCGGCCGACACGGGCGGAGTGATGAGGCGCCCGCCCCGCACGATGAAGATATTTTCCCCGGTGCATTCGCTCACGTACCCCTGGGGGGACAGCAGGATGGCCTCGTCGTAACCGGCCTTCAGGGCCTCGATCTTGGCCATTGACGAGTTGATGTACATGCCGGTGCCCTTGGCTGCGGGCGGCATGGCATTGGGATCGTGGCGCTGCCAGGAGCTGATCTTGGTACGCACCCCGTTGGCGATGCCGTCGCTGCCGAGGTAAGCCCCCCAGGGCCACACGGCGATCGACACCCGCACCGCGCACGGCAGGGGGTTGAGGCCCATCTCGCCGTAGCCGAGGAAGACGATGGGCCGGATGTAGCACTCAGGCAGGCCGTTGACCCGAACCGTGGTCTTGGTGGCCTCGATGATCTCCTCCGGGCTGAACGGAATATCGATCAAAAAAATCTTGGCGGAGTTGAACAACCGGTTGATGTGATCAGTCAGACGAAACACAGCCGGACCCCCGTTCGTCGGGTAGGCCCGGATCCCCTCGAACACCCCGCAGCCGTAGTGGAGGGTGTGGGTGAGAACGTGAATGTTGGCGTCGTCCCAATCGACCAGCTCCCCGTCCATCCAGATCTTCTCGGTCTTGGTGATCGGCATGGCACTACACCCTTTCTGCAGCGATGTGCCCGGCGATGGCGTCGCCGGTCTCGGAGGTCGACAGTGACCCGTCGGAATGGAAGGCGGCGACCGCCCTGGTGATGCGCCCGGCCGCAGCCGCGTCACCGAGGAAGTCCAGCATCATGGCGGTCGAGATGACGGCGGCGGTCGGATTGGCCCGGCCGGTGCCGGCGATGTCCGGCGCCGAGCCGTGCACCGGCTCGAACATGGAGGGACCGGTCCGATCGGGGTTGAGGTTGCCGGAGGCGGCCCGGCCGATCCCGCCGGCGATGGCGCCGCCGAGATCGGTGAGGATGTCGCCGAACAGGTTGTCGGTGACCACCACGTCGTAGCGCTGGGGCGACTCTACGAAGTAGATACAGGCAGCATCCACGTGGTGGTAGGCGGTCGTGACGTCGGGATACTCCAGGGCCACCTGGTCGAAGGTGCGCTGCCAGAGATCGCCCGAGAAGGTCAGGACGTTGGTTTTGTGAACCAAGGTCAAGTGCCTCCTTGGCCGCGACCGGGCCAGGTCGAAGCCGAAGCGCACGCACCGCTCGACACCGAAGCGGGTGTTGACCGATCCCTGAGTGGCCACCTCGGCCGGCGTTCCTTTGCGAAGAAATCCACCCTCACCAGCGTAAGCGCCCTCGGTGTTTTCGCGGATCACCGCGAAGTCGATCGGGACTCCGGCGCCGACGCTGGCCGCGGCCACGAAGGGACGCAGGTTGATGTACAGGTCCAGCTCGAAGCGCAGGCGCAGGAGGAGGCCCCGTTCCAGCACCCCGGGTGGGACCTCGGGCGTGCCGACCGCGCCGAGCAGAATGGCGTCGAAGGTCCGCAGCTCCTCCAGCACGGCGTCTGGCAGTACCTCACCCGTCCTCAGGTACCGGCGGCCCCCGAGGTCATACTCGCTGGTCTCCAGCTCGGCGCCGGCGGCGCGGGCCACCTTGAGCCCCTCGGTCAGGACCTCGACTCCAATGCCATCACCGGGAATCACGGCGATCTTGAACGGGTGCACGGCTGGGCTCTCCTGGCTCGGTGGTGGTCGCGGTAGGGATGGAGTTCGGCGGGTTCGGTGGTTGGGTGCGGACACAAAACGACCGCCCCATCGGGACGGTCGAGGCGCGCACCGGAGCAGGGTCCGACGCGCTACACGATAATTACGATTCCGACTGAAACTACGATTCCAGCGGGCGGGACGGACGCAGGGCGACGGGTCACGATCCGAACAGTTTCGCCGATCGCCGCCGTCTCGTCAACCGCCACTACCCTGGTCGCATGGCTGCGACGGAACTCTCCCAGGACGCCTTCGACCGGTTGCGGACCGAGCTCGAAGACCTGCGCACCCGCGGCCGCATCGACATCGCCCGCGCCATCGAGGCCGCCCGGGCCCTGGGCGACCTGTCCGAGAACGGCGACTACCACGCCGCCAAGGATGCGCAGGGAAAAATGGAGGCCCGCATCCGCCAACTCGAGGCGATGCTTTCAGACGTGGTGATCGTCGATACTGCCCCGGACGCGGGCGGGCCCGTCAGCACGGGGACGGTGGTATCGCTGCGGTACGCCGGCGACGACGACGTCGAGCGGTACCTGATCGGCTCCATCGAGGAGCGGCGGGAGGGCATCGCGGTGGTGTCACCCAACTCCCCCCTGGGCCAGGCGCTCATGGGCAAAAAGGAGGGGGACCGGGTGTCCTACGACGCACCCAGCGGTCCCCTCGAAGTCGAGATTGTCGAAGTTGGCGGCTAGAGGCCGGCGCGCCGGCGCCGTCAGTTGATCGCTGCCGTCCGTTGATCACTGCGGCCAGCCGGGTCCCCCTCGCCGCCCGGGGCTGGATCGGCGACGGGGTCCGGGGGGCGCTCGTCAGCGCCGACGGGACCATCGATTGGTACTGCCCCGGCAGCCTGACCGGCCCGCCGGCCTGCTGGTCGCTGCTCGATCCGGCGGGCGGGGCGGTCCGGATCGGGCCGGTGCGCGCCGCCAGTGACGCGGGCCGGCGCCTGCCGCCCTATCGCCAGTCGTACCGGGCCGGATCGAACACGCTGGAGACCGTTCTCCGGGACGCCACCGGAGGGCAGCTGTGGATCGTGGATCTGCTCCCCTGGGCCGGGCCGGGTCAAGCCGTCCCGGGTCAGGTGATCCGGGTCGTGACTGCGCCAGCCGGGCCGGTGGAGGTGGAGGTGGAGGTGATGCCGGCCGGACCCTGGGGGCCGGCCCAGGAGGTGTCGGCGTTCGACGCCGGCCTGGTGGTGGACGGGATGGTGGTGCGCACCGGCTTCCCGCTGCAATTCGAACCTCTGGGCCGGGACGCGCCCCGCTGGCGGGGGGTGCGCCAACTCGAGGCGGGGGCGGCGATGGTGATGACGCTGGAGCCTTCGGGGGAGGCCGGCGCCCGGTCGGTGGAGTCAGCCCGGCGGGCTGCGGCCGACACCGACGCGGCGTGGCGCAGCTGGCTGGCCCCGCTCGTCTACGACGGTCCCTACCGGGCCGCGGTGGAACGCAGTCTGCTGGTCGTTCGCTCGCTCAGCGGGTTGACGGGACCCCCGTCGGGAGCTGGTACTACCTCCCTGCCGCGCCGGACCGGAAGCGAGCGCGGCGCCGACGACCGGTGGGTTCGCGTCCGGGATGCCGCCACGGCGACCTCGACCTGGGCCGGCGCCGGCTTTCCTGAAGACGCCGAAGCGGCCGAGGGGTGGCTGCGCCAGGTCATCGGAGACCTCCCGCTGCCATGGCCGGGCGCCGTCGACGTCGACGGCCAGCCGGTACCGGACCGGGAGGAACTCAACCTGGCCGGATGGCGCCGCTCCCAGCCGGTGGTCACGGGGCGGACCCCCGGCCTGGTGGACCTGGGCCTGTACGGCGATGTGGTCGCCGCCTATGGGGCCAGCACGATTGGCCCCGGGGGTGCGGGTGGGCTGGCGCCGTTGTCGTCCGCCTGGCCGGCGCTGGCGAACGCGGTCGACTGGCTGGCGGACCACTGGGGTGAACCGGACGCCGGTGGATGGGAGTCGGCCGGACCACCCGGCCTGCTGGTGGCGTCGCGCCTCCAGGTCTGGAGCGCGCTGGACCGGATGGCCCGGCTGGGCTGGGCCGCCAACCCCTTCGATCTGCAGGCCGCGGCCTGGCACCAGGAGGCCAGGCAGGTGCTGGCCTGGCTGGAGGACGCCGCCATCACCGCCGACGGGGGGCTGCGACGGGACGGGGCGCCGGGACAGGGCGACGAGCCCGACGCGGCTCTGTTGCGGGTCGCCTGGGCCGGCCCCTGGCCCCCCGCCCATCCGGTCGTCACCGCCACCGTGGACCGGGTCCTCGAGCAACTGGGATCCGGCCGGTTCCTGTACCGCTACCCGCCGCAGGTCGACGACGGCCACGCCGGGCCCGACAGCCCCGATCTGCTGGCCTCGTTGTGGGCCGTGCGAGCCCTGACCCGGCTGGGTCGCTGGGAGGAGGCCCACGACCGGATGGAGGCCGTGGTTGGCGCCGGGCGCGATCTGGGCCTGCTGTCCGAAGCTGTCGACCCGCTGTCGGGCGAGCTGATGGGCAACCTGCCGTCGGCGCCGGTTCATCTGGCCCTGGTCGAGGCGGCGGTGGCCCTGGCCGGCGGGCCTCGCTAATTGGTCTCCGGCTTGTTGGTCTCAGGCGTGGCCTAGCGTGGCGGTCGTGCCCGCTCCCCCGCCCTCGGTTGACCCCGACTTCCTGGCGTTACCCCTCAGCGACCTGGCCGGCGCCGCCCTGGATCGGGCCGGTCGGGACGGAGCCAGCCACGCCGAGGTCCGGGTGGAGCGCACCCGGGAGTTCGACGCCCGGGTCCGCGACCGGAACCTGGAAGGAGCTGCGGAGCGGGACGCGGCGGGGCTGTCGGTCCGGGTTCTCCACGATGGCACCTGGGGCTTTGCGGCCACCACCGATCTGTCGACCGATGCTGCGGCCCGGGCGGCCTCGGCGGCTGTCGAGGTGGCCCGGACGTCCGCGGCCCTGCGCCGGGAGCGCATCGAGCTGGCCGACGAGCCGGTCTACCCGGACGGGGCCTGGGTGTCCTCGTACCAGATCAACCCGTTCGGGGTGCCGGGGGCCGAACGGGCCACGTTGTTGATGGAGTGGACTTCTCGCCTGCTCGACCAGCCGGGCGTCAACCATGCCGATGCTGCGGTCCTGGCCGTGCAGGAAGACAAGTTCTACGCCGATCTCGCCGGTACGACGACGGCGCAGGAACGGGTCCGGGTCCACCCGGTAGCCACGGCGGTGACGGTCGACGCCAATACCGGCGAATTCGAGACCATGCGAACGCTGGCGCCGCCGGCGGGGCGAGGCTGGGAATATCTGACCGGGACGGGGTGGGATTGGGATGCCGAGCTGACCGCGTTGCCCGGTCTGCTGGCGGAGAAGGTGGCCGCTCCGACGGTCGAGGCGGGCACCTATGACCTCGTCATCGATCCCTCCAACCTGTGGCTCACCATCCACGAGTCGATCGGCCACGCCACCGAACTGGACCGGGCTCTGGGCTACGAGGCGGCCTATGCGGGGACGTCGTTTGCCACCTTCGACCGGCTCGGCACCCTTCGCTACGGGTCACCCCTGATGCACGTGATCGCCGACCGTACGGTCGAGCACGGTTTGGCGACGGTGGGATGGGACGACGAAGGGGTGGCAGCCCAGTCGTGGGAGCTGATCCGGGACGGGGTCCTGGTCGGCTATCAGCTGGACCGGCGCATGGCGGCCCGCCAGGGCTTCCCGCGTTCCAACGGATGCGCCTATGCCGATTCGAGCAGCCATGTCCCTATCCAGCGCATGGCTAACGTGTCCCTCCAACCCGCCCCGAACGGGCCCAGCACGGAGGAGCTGATCGGGGCGCTCGGAGACGGCATTTACGTCATCGGGGACAAGAGCTGGTCGATCGACATGCAGCGGTACAACTTCCAGTTCACCGGTCAGCGCTTTTACCGCGTCCGCCACGGTCGTCTCGCCGGCCAGCTGCGCGACGTGGCCTACCAGGGTTCCACCACCGGGTTCTGGGGCTCCATGGAGGTGGTCGGGGGTGAGCAGACCCACGTGCTGGGCGGGGCGTTCAACTGCGGCAAGGGTCAGCCCGGTCAGGTGGCACCGGTGAGCCACGGCTGCCCCTCGGCGCTCTTCCGACAGGTGCACATCCTCAATACCGCCCACGAGAGCGGACGGTGAGCCAGATCCGGCCCCAGGAGCTGGTCGAACGGGCCCTGGACCTGGCCCGGGCCGATGCTTGCGTGGTGCTCGGAGACCAGATCACCGGCGCCAACCTGCGGTGGGCGAACAACACGCTGACGACCAACGGGGAGGCCTCCAGCAACGACCTGACCGTCATCGCCATCATCGACGGTGGTGTCGGGGTGGTGTCGCGAAGCGGGGTGGGATTGGACGGGTTGGAGCCCCTGGTGCGGGCGGCCGAGAATACGGCGAGCAGCGCCCCCAAAGCCGAGGACCAGGGGCCTCTGATCTCGAACCCGGCCCCTGGCGCCGACTGGAACGCCCCGCCCACCGAAACCTCTATCGGGGTGTTCGCACCGGTGACCACCGCGCTGGGTGAGGCCTTCGCCCGGGGCGAGTCGGCGGGAGAGGTGCTGTTCGGGTACGCCGAGCACGAGATGCGCACCACCTACGTGGCGTCATCGACTGGCCTCCGGGGCCGCCACGATCAGGCGACCGGGCACCTCGAGCTCAACGCCAAGTCCGCGGACTTCGATCGCAGCGCCTGGGCCGGCGTCGCCAGCGCCGACTTTCATGACGTCGACGTGGAGTCGTTGACGGGCGAGCTGCACCGGCGCCTGGGCTGGGCAGCCCGCCGCATCCAGATGCCGCCCGGCCGTTACCCGACGATCCTGCCGCCCAGCGCGGTGGCCGACCTGATGATCGACCTGTACTGGGCCGCCGGCGGGCGCGATGCCAATGACGGGCGGACCGTGTTCAGCCGGCCCGGCGGGGGGACCCGGGTCGGCGACCGCCTGACGGATGTGGCGGTGACCTTGCGCAGCGACCCGGCTGCCCCCTTTCTCCAATGCTCCCCTTTCGTCATCGCCCACGAGTCAAGCGCCGATCTCTCCGTGTTCGACAACGGTTTGGGGCTGCAGCCCACGCCGTGGATCAACAACGGGGTCCTGGAGGCTCTGGTGCAGAGCCGCTACTCGGCGCAGCTCACCGGGCTGCCGGTAACGCCCTACGTCGACAACCTGATCCTGGACGGCCCGGTGGACGGGCCCGACCTGGACGCCATGGTGGCGGGCACCGACCGGGCCCTGCTCCTGACCTGCCTGTGGTACATCCGGGAGGTTGATCCGCAAACCCTCCTGCTGACCGGGCTCACCCGGGACGGGGTGTACCTGGTCGAGGACGGTGAGGTGATGGGGGCGGTCAACAATTTCCGGTTCAACGAGAGCCCCGTCGACCTGCTCGGCCGCATCGTCGAGATGGGCCGCAGCGTCCGGGCTCTGCCCCGGGAATGGACCGACTATTTCACCCGCACATCGATGCCGGCGCTGCGGGTGGACGGATTCAACATGTCAACTGTCAGCGAGGCGTCCTGAGACACGCGCCGGGTGAGCCGGGGCCGGGCCGGCCGGAAGCCGGCGTCTCCGGGTCTACGACCAGCCCGCCAGCAACTCGATCAGGGTTCGGGTTCCCCAGCCGGTACCGCCCTTCGTCAACCAGCCGTCGTCGCTGTCCGCCCAGCTCGGCGCGGCGATATCGAGGTGCGCCCACGGCCGACCCCCCGTGAAGGCCTGCAGGAACAGGGCCGCCATGATCGCCTGAGCAGACGGCTTCCCGGTGACGTTGCGCAGGTCGGCCACCTCGGAGTCGAGCTGCTTGCGATACGCCGCCACCAGCGGTAGCTCCCAGACCGGCTCGCCGGCGGCCGCCCCCGCCGCAATGAGGCGCCGAACCAGAACCTCGTCGGAGCCCATGACCGCCGCCACCCCCTCCCCGAGCGCGACCCGCTGACCTCCGGTGAGGGTGGCGATATCTACCACCACATCCGGTTCTTCCTCCACGGCCAGGCACAGGGCGTCGGCGAGGATCAAACGCCCTTCGGCATCGGTGTTGAGCACCTCGATGCTCGTGCCATTGCGGGCAACCAGCACATCTCCGGGATGAATGGCGGTGCCGCTGGGCATGTTTTCCGTGGCCGGCACCCATCCCACCACTTCTACGGGCAGACCCAGTTGGCCGGCGGCGATGGTGGCCGCGATCACGGCAGCCGCCCCGCCCATGTCGCTCTTCATCGTCATCATGCCGGTGGGCGTTTTGAGGGACAGGCCCCCGGAATCGAAGGTGACCCCCTTGCCAACCAGGGCCACCCTGGCCCGGGGCCGGGGCGGTCGGTAGGAAAGCCGCAGGAGGCAAGGTGGTTCCGACGCCCCGGCGGCAACCCCCAGCAATCCTCCCAGTCGCTCAGCGGTGATCCGGTCCCTTTCCCACACCTCGACGGTGACCCCGCTGTCCCGGGCGGCGTCGGTGGCGGCCCGGGCCAGGGCGGTGGGGGTGAGGTCCCGGGCCGGGCGGTTGACCCAGTGGCGGGCCCGCCAGGTGGCGTCCACCGCGACCTGGCCCCGCTCGACGGCTGCGGTGACGGCCGATGACGTCGCCCGGTCCCGCCGGGTGCCCGGGGCCACCATCAGGACCCGATCGAGCCGGCCGGGACGGGGTGGCCTGCGGGCGCCTTCGAGACGGTAGGCGCCCAGGCCGATCCCCTCGACCGCGGCGGCGACCAGTTCGGGCCGGGGAGCCGCCGACGCCAGCGTGGTCGCCACCTCGCTGGCCGTGCCCACCTGACGAGCCAGGGCGGCCCCGGCCCGCCGCAGGGAGTCGCCGTCAACCCGCTCGCGGCCGCCGACCCCGAGGGCTACCACAGTGGAACCGTCGTCGGCCAGTACGGCCTGGGCCTGCCCGGGCAGGCCCTCGAAGCGGCGTTGGGAGAGGTAGGCCCGATCGAGGCTGGCCCCGGCCCCGGCAGGAAGCGAGAGGTCCGAGAACACCGGTACGCCCAGCAGTGCGATCCCCTCCGGAGCCCGGGACACGAGCTCGAAGCGGGGCGGGCTCACTCCGGCGCCCGCCGGGAAAGCAACGACTCGCCGTGCTCCTGCCAGCGCGCCATGGTCCAGACCAGGTCGGAGAGCCGGTTGAGGTACTGGACCACCAACGACCCCGGGGTGGCGGCCCCGATAGCCTCCCGCTCGGCCCGGCGCACCACGGTACGGGCGACGTCGAGGGCTGCCGACACCGGGTCGTGGCCCGGGATAACGAAATCGGTGAGTGGCGGAAAACGGGCGCTGAGGTCGTCGATGCGAACCTCCAGGGCAGCCACCATTTCCCCGGTGACCAGGGAGGTGCCAGGCCGCAGCTTGGCCCGGTTACCGGACGCGGTAGCGAGCTCGGCCATGAGGACATACAGGTCACGCTCCAACCCGACGAGGAGTTCGTCGAGCTCCGAGCCGGGCTCGACCCCGGCCCGAGCCACGCCCAGGGCGGCCTGGGCCTCGTCGACCGCGCCGTTGGCCCGAATGACCTCGGAGTCCTTGGCCACCCGGCCGCCGAAGAGCAGACCCGTGGTCCCGTCGTCGCCTTTCCCGGTATAGATCTTCACGGCTGCATATCGGTGATGGCTGGCATGGCTGGCATGGCTGGCATCGCTGGCCGGGAGCCTATCCGGGGTGGTTCGGTACCGACCCTTCCAGGACCTGGCCACCCTCGACGACCCAGGTCCGGGTCACGGTCAGCGATTCGAGCAGCCAACGGTCGTGGGACACGACCAACAGCGTCCCTTCGTAGCGCTCCAGCGCCGCCTCCAGCGCTTCGATAGCCGGGAGGTCAAGGTGGTTGGTGGGCTCATCGAAGACCAGGCAGTTGGTGCCACTGGCCATGAGGGAGGCCAGCAGGGCCCGGGTCCGCTCCCCGGGAGAAAGGGCGGTCGGCCGGCGGCTGACGTGGCTGGCCCCGAGACCGAACTTGGCCAGCGTCGACCGGGCCGATTCGGGTTGAACCCCGGTGGCGACGGTGAACCCGCTGAGCAGATCCCGGCCGGCGTCGAGGCGGGCCCGGTGTTGATCGAGCTCGCCCACGACCACGCTGGGGCCCAGCCAGCGCCGCCCGGCGGCCAGCCGCAGATCCCCGAACAGCATGGCCAGCAGGGTGGATTTTCCCCCTCCGTTCGGACCGGTAATCGCCACCCGGTCCGCCCAGGAAAGCTCCAGATCCACGGGCCCGAGTTGAAATCGTCCCCGCCTCGCCACGGCCCCCTCCAGGCGGGCGACCACGTCGCCGCTGCGACCGGTGGGGGTCAGGTCGAGCTGAAGTTCCCAACCCTCCCACGGTTTTTCGATGGTCCCGAGCCGGGACAGGGCCCGCTCGGATTGGCGGACCTTGGCCGCCTGTTTTTCCGTCCGGTTGACGAAGAAGCCCCGCTGGGCCCGGTCGTGGTCCCGCGGCTTGCGGACGGCCGCCTGCACGCCGCGCTCGGACCAGGACCGCTGGGTACGGACCCGCTGCTGGAGCCGGCGCCGTTCCGCGACCCAGCCCTCATAGGCCTCGGTCTGCTGGCTGCGCGCCAGGGCCCGGCGTTCGATGAACTCGCTCCAACCGCCCGCGAACTCGGTGCCGGTGCGGTGGTGTTCGTCGATTTCAATGATGCGATCCACGACCCGATCCAGGAAAGCCCGGTCGTGGGAGACGACGGCAACCCCGCCGGGGACCGACCCCAGAAAACGCTCCAGCCGTTCGAGTCCGGCGAAGTCGAGGTCGTTGGTCGGCTCGTCGAGCAGGAAGACGTCGAATCGGGCCAACAACACCGCGGCCAACCCGGCCCGGGCCGCCTCCCCGCCGGAGAGGGTGGCCACCTCGATATCGTGCCGGTCGGAGGGCAGCCCGACGTCGGCCGCCACCACTCCCAGCCGGGCGTCGAAGTCGTCGCCGCCGAGGGCGAGAAAGCGGTCCAGGGCTTGCGAATATGTGTCCAGCTGGGCCGGGTCCTCCGCCAGCAGGGCCGTGAGCCGATCAAGCTCAGCGGTGGCGGCGGCCACCCCGGTTCGGCGGGCCAGGTAGGCCCGCACCGTTTCGCCCGGGCGGGCGTCGGGTTCCTGGCTCAGGTACCCGACCTGCAGATCCGCGGGCGAGCGCTCGACCGCCCCGGATTCGGGGGTCTCCAGCCCGGCCAGGATCCGCAACAGGGTGGACTTGCCGACTCCGTTGGGCCCCACCACGCCGAGTCGGGTCCGCGGCCCGATCGACACCGAGATCCGGTCGAGGACCAGGTGCGTGCCCCGGCGCATGGTGACGGCTTTGGCGGACAGCACGACCGGCGACCCTATCCGCGGGGGCCCGGCTCGCGGTCCCGAGGGCGCGGCGCACCTCAAGGTCCGCCGACCTTCTGGCTCACTGCCTTACCTATTTACCCTGGTGGCTTGAGGCTTATCCGTATCGCTTCAGTAGCCCGCCGGTGGCATCCCCCACACGATGGCGCCGGCCGTGTGGTCCGGGGTCAGGCGGACCTCCACCACATCGCCTTTATGAATGTCGCGGACGGCGCCTCGAGGCAGCGATTGCACCACCTCGAGCTCAAACGGCTCCTCGCCGCCGCCCGGCCGCACCCGGAGCGAGAACCGCACCATGGGCCGGACCTCCAGAAAGCTGCCGAGGGCCCTGACGGCCAGCACCTCGCCCTCGGCCGGTTGGCCCTCGGCCAGGATCACCGAGGTCCGTACCGGGGGTGGCCCGTGGGATGAGCGCCACGACACGTAGGCGATTACCAACCCGGCCACCAGGAAGGGAAGCACCACGAACAGGAACAGGAGCTCTCTTTCCTGGTTGGAGCTGAGGCTGGCGGCGAGGATGCCGGCGCCCGGGCGGGAGGTAGCGACGGTGGCAGTGAGGGCGACGGCGGGTGCAGCGATGGTTTTGAGCGTAGGCGCCTCCGGGCTCCACGGGGCGCGGCGGGGGGCGTGGGGGCGGGGCGGTCCGCCCCTTAATGCGTGCAACCTGGGCGCACTTCGCGTCTTGGGCATCTCAGTGTCGATAATTCGATAGCAGCCACACCCAAAGCGCGAAGTGCGCCCAAGTTGGCGCCGGTTGGACGGGCAGCGAGACCCGGCCGGAAACGCCGGCGGCACGCGCAACCCCCGCAGAGCGGCGGTGCCAATCCGGACGCGCTCCCCCCGCAACCTGGGCGCACTTTGCGTCTTGGGCATATCAGTGTCGATAATTCGATACCAGCCACACCCAAAGCGCGAAGTGCGCCCAAGTTGGCGCCGGTTGGACGGGCAGCGAGACCGGGAGCGGCACCGGCGCCGGAGGAGGAGGGACGCAGGCCCTGGCTCGACCTACCCGCCCAGCTGATCTCGCAGCTGATCGAAATCGGCGCGGAGCGTGGCGACCTCGGCACGCAGGGAGGCCACCTCCTCAACCAGGCTGGCGAGCAGCAACTGGTTCTCGCCGCAGTCGACGACGGCCTCGAAGCTGTCCGGACCCGGCGGGGCCGGAACGGACGCCAGCGGGCCAGAGCCGGGCGGGCTTCCGGATGCCCCTGCTACCAGAGACGGCGCGGACGCCGCCGGCGGCGCGGGCGGCGCGGGCGGCGCCGACAGCCCGGTCTGGACCGACAACCCGGACCCGGCGGGCACTTCGGACCCCGCCCACGCCCGCCCTTCAGACTCCGCCCACGCCGGCGCACCTGACCCCACGGGCGTCGCCGCCGGGCCCGATCGCGGCCCGCCCCCGGTGAGCAACTCCGCCCAGCGCTCCTCCTTCTGGCCGGGACGCCGGGGCAGCCGCACCACCAGCGCCTCCTCCTTTTCGCTGAGCCGCACCAGGTCGGTGTCGACGGCGCCGATCCCGTCGAAATTGCGCCATGCGCTCGCTGCGCGCCCGCAGCTCGCCGGCGGTCTGGGCCCCCCGCAACAGCAGGGCCGCCATCAGCGCCATCTCCCGCTCGTCGAGACCGAGGCGTTCCGCCAGCAAATGGCGGTAGCGGGTCACCGAACGTCCGTGGGACGGATAGATGAGGCCGATCAGCTCGGCGCTGCGCAGGCTGACCAGCGTGGTTTGCACCAGCTGCTCGTCGTAGGAAACGACCGGATCTCGATTCGAGGACTGGTTGCAGGCCAGAACCAATGAGTTGAGGGTCAGGGGGTATTGCTGCGGCGTGGTCAGCTGCTTCTCGATGAGGCTGCCGATGACCCGCCCCTCCTCGGGGGTCAGGCGCATGCGCGCGATCTTAGGGGCCATGGTCTGGCGACAGGCAGACTGAGCCGATGGAAACCGACCGGGCCAACTTCGAGCGATTGGTCGCCGACGCCCTCGACCTGATCCCCGAGTCACTGGGTCGCATGATGGACAACGTGGTGGTCCTGGTGGAGGACTGGCCGACCGCCCAGCAGCTGGCCGGTCGGCGCGGCACCCTGCTCGGCCTGTACGAAGGTGTCGATCTCACCCGGCGGTCCCCGTTGTCCTACGCCGGGGTCATGCCCGACCGGATCACCATCTTCCGGGGTCCGATCAGCCGCCTGTCAAGCACCGAAGCCGAGCTCGTCCGCCTGGTCACCACGACGGTCATCCACGAGGTGGCCCACCATTTCGGGATCTCCGACGCCCGTTTGGTCGAGCTGGGGTGGGCCTAAGCGGCCCGCCGGCTGACCCGGGCCCTGACGATCCTCGCGCCGCTCTCTGGCTGGCGTCCCTCCGAGTTGGGGGCACCAACGCATAAGAGAGCCACCGGGCATTAAGCGGCGCCAGCCCTTCAGAGAGCTAAGCGGGTCCCCGCTCCCGTAAATCGTTATGACGCCCGCAGGACGCCATATAAGGTCCCGCGTCGTGACAAGCGTCATCTCCCGGACCCGCTGAGCCTGCCGGCGCCGGCGCGGCGTCGCACCAGCAAGGCCAGTCACAAACGGCCCCACCCGGCTTCAACGCGGAGGAGATGAGCAAATGACCTGTCCAGATCGATCCGAACGCCCGGACGCCCTGCCCCTGCCCCTGGACGTTCGCGATGTCACCAAAACCTTCCGGCCCAGCCGCCTGCGCCGTCTGGCCGGGAGCCGGGACGTCGCCAGGCGACCGCACACCGCTGTCGACAAGGTGTCCTTCCAGGTCGCGCCCGGTGAGATCTATGGCGTCATCGGGGCCAACGGATCGGGCAAGTCCACGTTGATCCGCATCCTGAGCACCCTGCTGCTCCCGGATCGGGGTGAGGTGCGTGTCTTCGGCATCGATGCGCTTCGAAACCCTCAGGGAGCCCGGCCCCTCCTTAACCGGGTGTCGGCCGACCCGTCGTTCTTCCGGGCCATGTCGGCCATGGAGAATTTGCTCTTTTTCGGCCGGGCGTACGGCCTCTCCGGGTCGGAGGCCCGCGAGCGGAGCGCGGCTATCCTGCGGCGCTTGCACCTGGGCGACCGGCATGCCCGCCAACCGATGCTGCACCTTTCACGCGGTCAGCAACAGAAAGTGGCCGTGGCCCGGGCCTTCTTGAGCGCCCCGCGGCTCATGCTGCTGGACGAACCGACGACCGGGCTCGACCCCCGCAGCAAACGCGAAGTCCAGGGCTTCGTGGCCGAGGTACGGCGCCAAGACCGGGTCGCGATCCTGCTCACCACCCATGACATGGACGAGGCCGAGTTGCTGTGCGACCGGATCGGGTTCCTGTCGGGAGGCCAGCTGGTCGCCGAAGGCACCCCCCTCGAGCTGCGCCGCCAGGTCGCAGCCGGCAGACCGCTCGACCAGGTGGACATGGAGGCCGTGTTCATGGCCCTCACCGGCCGCAGCGTTGAGGAGGACGAAGAGGAAGACCACCTCGATCACGGTGATCCGAGGGCTGGATTCGATGACAACGACCCGGCCGAGGCGGACCCGGCCCGGATGATGGAAGGAGCACGCCCGTGAGCACCACCGACCTGGCGCCCGGGACGACGGCAAACCCGCCGACCCCCCGCCAGCCCGATGGCCAGAGCAACGGCCGGGCCCCCAACCCGCTCCTCCTCGGCTGGGCCTTCGTCGAACGCCAGACCAACCTGTGGAAGCGCCACTGGGCGTGGGAGCTGGTCTGGCTGGTGTATGGCGTGGTCAACACCCTGGCGATCACGTTCATCGCCAAGGAGGCCGCCCAGTCGGGCGCGGTCAACCCGGTGCAGGCGTCGCGGCTGACCCTGTTCCTGCTGATCGGCACCCTGGTGTGGGCCTACATGTCGGCCGTGCTCGACGACATGAGCCTGGTTGTCATGTGGGAGCGCTGGGAGGGCACGATCGAGCACACCCTGATGACCCCCGTGCCCCGGGTTGTTCATCTGCTCGGCATGTCGGTCTTCGGGGTTCTGCACGGCCTGATCCGCACCGGGCTGATCCTGGCGTGTTCGCTTCCGTTCTTCGCCATCACGGTCGGCCACGCGGATTGGCCCACTGCGGTCGCCGTGATCGCGGTGGGAACGATCAGCCTGGTCGGGCTCGGGATCCTGTCCGGCATCCTGCCCCTCCTGTATCCGGAGCGGGGCGAGCAGATGTCGTTCATGCTGCAGGCGCTCGTCCTGTTGATCTCGGGCGTCTACTACGCGGTCAACGTGCTGCCGGGCTGGCTCCAGGCCGTCTCGCATGCCTCCCCCGCGACCTACCTGCTCAACGGGCATGAGAGGCGCCGTCATCGACGGCGAGGGCTTCGGCCACCAGGGCGGCAACCTGCTGATCCTGGCCGTCTTCGGGGTCCTCATGATCCCTGCCTCCCTGCTCGCCTTCGCGACCGCGGAGCGCTGGGCCAAGCGGACGGGCCGGCTCAAGCGACAGGGGTAGGTTCCGGGCACCCGGCAATAGCACGGGAGCCGTCACTCGGTCCCGGTACCCTGTATCAATGGCCGGTCGGCGACCTCCAGGGTCGACGTGGGTTCTTATCTGGAGGCGGTGCGCGAGCGGGTGGTCATCTTCGACGGCGCCGTCGGCACCAACCTGCAGCTGCGCCACCTCGGCCCCGACGACTTCGGCGGCCCGGCCCTCGAGGGCTGCAACGAGGTCCTCGTCGCCACCCGGCCGGACGTGATCGCCGACCTGCACCGCTCGTTCCTCGACGTCGGCTGCGACGTGGTGGAGACCAACAGCTTCGGCTCGCTTCCCGTGGGTCCTGGCCGAGTACGGCCTGGCCGCACCGGACCCGGGAGCTGGCCCAACGTCGGCCCGCATCGCCCGAGAGGTCGCCGACGAGGCCGCCACGGACCGGACTGCCGGGACCGGGCTGGCACGCCCACCGCCGACGCCGGTCCCTGGGTGGCCGGTTCGCTCGGCCCCGGGCACCAAGATCGCCTCCCTCGGCCAGATCACCTTCGTCGAGCAGCGCGACGGCTACCAGGAGGCCGCCGACCGGGCTGCTCGACGGCGGCGTCGACCTGTTCGTCATCGAGACCGTCCAGGATCTGCTGCAGGCCAAGGCCGCCATCATCGGCTGCCGGCGGGCCATGGCCGACGCCGGCCGGCAGGTGCCCATCCAGGTTCAGGTGACCATCGAGACGACCGGCCGGATGCTGCTCGGCACCGAGATCGGCGCCGCCCTCACCACCCTCGCCGCCCTGCGCCCGACGTCATCGGCCTCAACTGCGCCACCGGGCCGGCCGAGATGAGCGAGCACCTCCGCTACCTCTCGCAGCGCAGCCCGGTGCCGATCTCGGTCCTGCCCAACGCCGGCCTGCCCTCGGTCGTCGACGGCCGCATGCACTACGACCTGACGCCCGCCCAGCTGGCCGAGCACCACGCCCGCTTCATCACCGAGTACGGGGTCAGCGTGGTCGGCGGGTGCTGCGGCACCACCCCCGACCACCTGCGGGCGGTCGTCGAGGCCTGCCGCGACCTGACGCCGGCGCCCCGGCAGCCGGAGTGGGAGCCGGGGGTGGCCTCCATCTACAGCCACGTCCCCTATCGACCAGACCCCGTCGTTGCTGGTCGTCGGGCGAGCGCACCAACGCCAACGGGTCCAAGAAGTTCCGGGAGGCCATGCTCGCCGACGACTGGGACACCTGCGTGGCCATGGCCCGGGAGGCGATCAAGGGCGGCTCCCACGTGCTCGACGTCTGCGTCGACTACACCGGCGAGGACGGCGTCGCCGACATGCAGGAGGTGGCCAGCCGCTTCGCCACCCAGGCCACCCTGCCGATCATGCTCGACTCGACCGAGCCGCCCGTCATCGAGGCCGGCCTGCAGCTCATCGCCGGCAAGCCCATCCTCAACTCGGTCAACCTCGAGGACGGCGACGCGCCCGGCACCCGCCTCGACCGCTTCCTGTCGCTGGCCCGGGAGTACGGCGCGGCGGTGGTCTGCACCTGCATCGACACCGAAGGCCAGGCCCGCACCGCGGAGTGGAAGCTGCGGGCCGCCCAGGCCATCCACGACCTGGCCGTCGACCGCTACGGCCTGGCGCCCGAGGACCTGCTCTTCGACCCCCTGGTGCTGCCGATCACCACCGGCATGGAGGAGAGCCGCCGGGACGGCATCGAGACCATCGAGGGCATCCGGCGGATAAAGAACGAGCTCCCCGGCGTCGGCACCATCGTGGGGCTCTCGAACGTCAGCTTCGGCCTGAGCCCCGCGGCCCGCCACGCCCTCAACTCGGTGTTCCTGCACGAGTGCCAGGAAGCCGGCCTCGACGCCGCCATCGTCCACGCGGCCCGCATCATGCCGCTCCACAAGATCGACCCCCGGGTCGTCGAGGTCTGCCTCGACCTGATCTACGACCGCCGGGACGCCGGCCAGGGGCTACGACCCGCTGGCCGAGCTGCTCCGCCTGTTCGAAGGGGTGGCCGCCTCCGAGCTGGTCGACCGAGGACCGCAGCGGCTGGCCGGTCGAGCGCCGGCTCGAGCAGCGCATCATCGACGGCGACCGCGACGGGCTGGAAGCCGACCTGGACGTGCGCCCTGGCCGAGCGGCGTGGCCGCCCTCGACGTCGTCAACGGTCCGCTTGCTCGGCGGCATGAAGGTGGTCGGCGACCTGTTCGGCTCCGGGCAGATGCAGCTGCCGTTCGTGCTGCAGTCGGCCGAGACCATGAAGGCCGCGGTCGCCTACCTCGAGCCGCACATGGAGAAGGCCGACGCCGGCGGCAAGGGCCGCATCGTGCTCGCCACCGTCAAGGGCGACGTGCACGACATCGGCAAGAACCTGGTCGACATCATCTTCACCAACAACGGCTACGAGGTCCGCAACCTCGGCATCAAGGTGCCCCTCGCCGACATGCTCGACGCGGCCCGGGAGATGGGACGCCGACGCCATCGGCATGTCCGGCCTGCTGGTCAAGAGCACCCTGATCATGCGCGAGAACCTCCTGGAGATGAACGACCGGGGCGTCTCCGACATCCCCGTCATCCTCGGCGGCGCCGCCCTGACGCGCACCTACGTCGAACGAGACCTGCGCTCCGAGTACCAGGGCCGCCTCTTCTACGGCAAGGACGCCTTCGAGGGTCTGCACACCATGGACCGGCTCATGGAGCTCAAGCGAGACCGGCGACGACGACCCCGACTTCGGCCGGGTCCTCGAAGGCCGCGCCGGCGCCAGACCGCGAGCCGCCCGCGCCGCCGGCGCCGCCGGCGCCGTCTCCGAGCAGCGTCGACGCCGGTAGCCGATCCCGACCGCCCGCCGCGGGCGCCGTCGGTCGCCACCGACAACACGCTGTTCATCGCCGCCGTTCGTCGGCTCGCGCATCGAGCGGGGCATCCCCCTCGACGACATCGCCGCCTACCTCAACGAGACCGTCCCTCTTCCGGGCCCAGTGGGGCTACCGGCCCGACAAGTCCCGCCAGGAGACCGACGCCGAGTTCAAGGACCGCATCCGGGCCGAGCTGCGGGCCCAGCTGGCCGCGGCCCGCACCTGCGGGCGTGCTCCAGCCCGCCGTGGCCTACGGCTACTTCGCCGGTCAACTCCGAGGGCGACGACCTGATCGTGTGGAAGGACGACGCCCGCACCTCCGAGTGGCTGCGCTTCACCTTCCCCCGCCAGGACGCCGACCCCTGGCTGTCGATCGCCGACTTCTTCCGCCCGGCGGCGTCCGGCGAGGCCGACTACGCCGCCTTCCACGTGGTCACCATGGGCGAGAAGGTGTCGGAGGAGCGGCCCGTCTCTTCGCCGAGAACCGCTATCAGGACTACCTCCACCTGCACGGCCTCGGGGTGGAGATGGCCGAAGCCCTGGCCGAGTTCTGGCACCACCGCATCCGGGAGGAGTGGGGCTTCGTCGCCGAGGACGGCCCGACCCTCGGCGGCCTGTTCCGCCAGCAGTACCGGGGCGGGCGCTACTCGTGGGGCTACGAGGCCTGTCCCGACCTGGAGGACAACGCCAAGTGCGCCGAGCTGGTCGGCGCCGACCGCCTCGGGGTGGAGGTCAGCGAGGAGACGTCCTGGCAGTTCCATCCCGAGCAGACCACGGCGGCCATCATCTGCCACCACCCCCAGGCCAAGTACTTCGTGGTCCGCCGGCCCTAGGGGCTGGGCGCACGGATCAGCGGGTCGGGGCCAGCCCCCGCCGCTGGAGCACGACCCGCTCCAGGCGGGAGAACAGCACCGAGTCCATGAGCAGGCCGACGGCCAGGATGGCGATCATGACGCCGAGCACGTCGGCAGCCAGGCTCTGATCCTGGTAGGCGCTGAGCAGCTGGCCGAGCGACTGGGAGCCGTGGCCGGGGACGATCAGCTCGCCGGCCATGAGCGACCGCCAGCAGAACGCCCAGGCCTGGCGCATCCCGGCCACGTAGCCGACCAGGGCGGCGGGCAGGACCACGTGGCGGTAGCGGTTGATGCCCCGGGCCCCGAGCACCTGGCCCGCCTGCAGCAGGTTCGGGCGGCACGGCGTCGATGGCGGCCACCGTGCCGATGATGACCGCCGGGATGCTGCCGGCCAGGGTGACGAACAGGATGGCCTCGGGCTTGATCCCGAACAGCAGGATGGCGATCGGGACCCAGGCCACCGACGGCATGGATTGCAGCCCGGTGACCAGGGGGGTCACGGCCACGCGCACGGCCCGGACCCGGGTGATGGCGATGGCCGACAGGGTGCCGACCGCCAGGCTGAGGGTGTAGTACTCGACCGCCCGCCGCAGGGTGGTCAGCGTGCCGCGCCCAGAGCTGGTGGCGGTCCTTCCACATGGTGTGGAAGACCGTGGCCGGTCCAGGGCAGCAGGTAGGTCGGCTTCCAGCCGCTCCACACCACCAGCTGCCACAGGCCCGAGGCCGACTGCCATGGCGGCCAGCTTGGGCCACACCGTCGACCAGATCCGCCGGGCGCCGCGACGGCGCCCGGGGAAGCTCCAGCTCCAGCTGGTCGAGCCCCTCGAGCTCCTGGTCGAGCCGGTCAACGACGGCCATGTCGGGCCACCTCGTCCCGCAGCCGGTCGGTGATGGTGGCGGCCAGGCGGGCACCTCGGCCGAATCGATGCGCCGGGGCCGCGGGATGGACACGCCGTAGGTCTCCACGATGCGGCCCGGCCGGCTGGACAGGAGCACCACCCGGTCGGCCAGGCGGACCGCCTCGCGGACGTTGTGGGTGACGAAGATGATGGTGAGCTCGGTCTCCCGCCAGATCCGCTCCAGCTCCTCGTGCAGCAGGTCGCGGGTCATGGCGTCGAGGGCGCCGAACGGCTCGTCCATCAACAGGATGGGCCGGTCCTGGGCCAGGGCCCGAGCCAGGGCCACCCGCTGGCGCATGCCTCCCGGACAGCTCGTGGGGGCGTTTGGTCGCGAACCCGTCCAGGCGCACCAGCTGCAGCAGCTCGGCGGCCCGGGCCTGGCGCGCCGCCTTGTCGACACCGCGGAGGCGCATGGGCAGCTCGACGTTGCGGGCCACGCTCAGCCACGGGAAGAGCGAGGCGTCCTGGAACATCAAGGTGGCCTCGCCGGCGGGGCGCTCGACCCGTCCCGCCGAGGGCCGGTCCAGCCCGGCGATCAGGTTGAGCAGGGTGCTCTTGCCGCACCCGGACGCCCCGACCAGGCACACGAACTCGCCCGCGGCCACATCGAGGGAGACGTGATCGAGGGCCGGGACGGCGGCCCCACCTGCCCGTAGACCTTGGAGACCCCGTCGAGGACCACCGCCGGGGCAGCAGCGGCGGTCGCCACGACGGCGTCTGGCGGCCGTCCCGTTCGGGTCGACGACGGTCACAACCCGCTCACCTGGGGCTGGCCGTCGGCCGCCAGGACCTTGTTGAGCGGGGTGAGGTCGTAGATGCCGGCGCAGGTTGCTCGGGGGCTTGAGCAGGCCGACGGCCACCGCGTGGTCCACCTGGGTCTGCAGGGTCGACGCCAGCGGGTCGGCGGTGAAGGTCAGGTTGTCCCAGGCCTGGGCTGAGCACCTTGGCGGACAGGGGCTTGCCGCCTTGCAGGCTGGCCAGCTGGGTGTTGAACGCGGTCTGGGCCGCGGCCGGGCTGGGTCTGGATGTACTTGAGGGTGTCGACCAGGCCCTGCAGGAAGCGCTGCACCGTGGCCGGGTGCTGCTGCAGGAAGGCGGTGCGGACCACCACGTTGGTGGTGGCCCACTTGCCACCCGGCCACAGGGTGCCTTCGTTGACCAGCAGGTGGCCGCCGGCCTGGAGCATCTGCGGTCTCGTACGGTTCGGGCATCCAGGCTCCGTCGATGGCCCCGTCCTTGAACTCGGTGACGACGGTGCCGTTGCCGGTCGCGGAGGGCTGGACGTGCACGTCCCCGCCGCCGGAGGTGGTGGTCGTGTAACCCTGGGTCTTGAGCCAGTAGCGCAGGGCGACGTCCTGGGTGTTCGCCAGCTGGGGCGAGGCCAGGGTGGTCCCCTTGAGCTGGGTGGGGCTGGTGATCGAGGCCTTGGTGACCAGGCCGGCCCCGCCGGACGCGGCGCCGGCGATGATGGCGATGGCCCCGTGGGACGAGGAGTAGGCCGACAGGGCCGAGCTCGGGCCCTCGAAGGCGATGTCGATCGATCCGGACAGCAGGGCCTGGTTCTCGGCCGGGCCCGGCCGAGAAGGTCTGGGTGGAGAGGGTGTCGGGGGCCAGGTCCTTGGCGAAGATGCCCTGGGCCACGCCGACCAGGGCGGGGGCGTGGGTCAGGTTCGGGAAGTAGCCGAGGTGTACCGTCACCGGCTTGTCCGAACCGCTGGTCGCGCAGCGGTCGTGGCGGTCCAGCCGGTGGTCGCGCTGGCGCGGTCGTGGGGTCGACGACTCGGAGGAGGAGCCGCAGGCCGCGGCGCATCAGAGCGAGGGCCGCCAGGCCGACGGCGACCGGCCAGCCGTCTTTTTCCATAGTTTGCCGCTAATGTATGACCGGGTTCATCGACATTCAAGACAAGCTAGTCCAGGACCGGTCGCCCGTCACGGTCAATGCGCGCAGGCCGGTGGCCTATGATCCGGCGGGTGAAGGAACTGGTGTACCACCGCTTCCTGCTCCCGACGGTCGAGCGGCTGGCGACCAAGACCGCGGTCCTCGACGGCGAGTTCACCGCCACCTTCGCCGAGCATCGGGACCGGGTCTGCCAGCTGGTCGACGGCATGGCCGCCGAGCTCGGCGTGGGCCGGGGCGACCGCTTCGCGGTCATGGCCCTCAACGGCCACCAGTTCCTCGAGCTCTACCACGCCAGCTTCCTGGGCGGCAGCGTGATCAACCCCTCAACCTGCGCCTGGCCCCCCAGGAGCTGGCGTTCATCATCAAGGACTCCGGCTGCCGGGTCTGCTTCACCGACGCCTTCTTCGCCCCCCTGATCGACTCGGTGCGGGCCGAGGCCGGCATCGACCAGGTGGTCCTGATCGGCAGCGGCGACGTCCCCCACGACGTCGCCTACGAGGACATCGTGGCGGCGGGTACGGCCGGTCGTGCCGCCCGAGCCGGAGGAGGACGACCTGGCCGTCCTCATGTACACGGGCGGAACGACCGGCCTGCCCAAGGGCGTGGTCATCGACAACCGGGCCCTGATGCTCGACATCTACAAGGTGGCGACCCGGTGGGGCATGGACGAGGACTTCGTGTACCTGCACCAGACGCCGATGTTCCACGCCGCCTCGCTGGGCGGCATCCTGGCCGTCCCGGCCGTCGGCGGCCAGACCACCTTCGTCCCGGTCTTCCAGCCCGAGGCGGTGCTCGACGTCATCGAGCGCCATCAGGTGACGATGACCGTGATGGTGCCGACCATGGTCGCCATGCTCCTCGACCATCCCGACTTCAGGCCGGAGCGGCTGGCGTCGCTGCAGGTGCTGACCTACGGCGCGTCGCCGATGCCGACGGCGCTGGTGGAGCGGGTCCTCGAGCATGTTCCCCGACCTCGACCTCTTCCAGGGCTACGGGATGACCGAGAACTGCGGCCTGTTGACCTGCCTCGGACCGGAGGAGCACCGGCGGGGCGGCGACCTGCTGCGCTCGGCCGGGCGGCCCATGCCCGGATCGGTGGTGTCCATCCAGGACGACGCCGGCGAGATCCTCCCCGCCGGCGAGAGCGGCGAGGTGTGCGCCCAGGCCGGCAACTACATGCGGGAGTACTGGAACCGACCGGAGGAGACGGCGGCGGCCTTCCGGGACGGCTGGTACCACACCGGCGACGCCGGCTACCTCGACGCCGACGGCTACCTGTACCTGGTCGACCGGGTCAAGGACATGATCGTGACCGGCGGCGAGAACGTGTACTCCGCCGAGGTCGAGAACGCCATCGCCAGCCACCCCGGCGTGGCCCAGGTGGCGGTCATCGGCATCCCGTCCGAGCAATGGGGCGAGGCGGTCCTGGCCATCGTGGTTCCGAAGCCGGGCGCTGACGCTCACCGAGGAGGACATCAAGGCCTGGTCCCGGGAGCGGATCGCCGGCTACAAGGTGCCGAAGTCGGTCGAGTTCCGCACCGAGCCGCTGCCGCTCTCGGGCGCCATGAAGGTCCTCAAGCGCGAGCTGCGCGCCCCCTACTGGGAGGGCCGCGACCGGGCCGTCGCAGTAGCGGTCGACCGGCCAGCGGTAAGAGCACGGCCGATCGGTGGCGCGGATCGGTCTGGTCCTCGGCGCCGGCGGCACGACCGGGGGCGCCTTCCACGCCGGGGTGCTGGCCGCCCTGGAGGAGGCGACCGGCTGGGATCCCCGGACCGCGGACCTCATCGTCGGCACGTCGGCCGGGTCGGTGACCGGCGCCATGCTGCGAGCCGGGATCAGCGCCGCCGACATCGCGGCCCGCACCGAGGGGGCGCCGCTCAGCCCGGAGGGAGCCGCCCGCCTGCGATCGGCCGGCCTGTCACCGGACCCGGCGCCGGCGACGCCCCGCCCGGAGCCGGCGCCGGCGGGTCGTTCGGTCGGTCCGTCGGCGCCCATCGTGCTGCTGGCCGCCCTGCGCCGGCCCTGGGCGGTGCGCCCTCCGGCGGTGCATGGCCGGGCTGATGCCGGCGGGAACGGTGCCGACCACCATGATCTCCGACAGCGTCCGGGCCGTGCTCGGCGACCGGTGGCCGGCGGCCGCCGCTGTGGGTGACAGCCGTGCGCCTCGACGACGCCCGGCTGGTGGTGTTCGGCCGGAGCGGGGCGCCGGCCGCCACGCCCGGGCCAGGCGGTGGCGGCGTCGTGCGCGGTTCCGGGCTGGTTCGCCCCGGTGCGGATCGGAGGAGTGCGCTACGTGGACGGCGGCGCCCACTCGTTGACCAACCTGTCCCGCCTGGCCCGGGCGATCTCGATCTGGTGGTGGTCAGCGCCCCGATGGGGCGGACCGGGCGCGCGGCGCGGCAGCCGGCGGCGCCTGGCGCCAGGCGGCCCGGGCCCAGCTGGCCATGGAGGTCGAGTCCTGCGCCGCCGGGGCGTTGCCGGTGCTGGCCTTCCAGCCCACCGTCGAGGATCAGGCCGTGATGGGCCCCGACGCCATGGACGGCGGCCGGCGGACGGCCGTGGTCCGCCAGGTGCGGGCGTCGACCCGGGCCCGGCTGCGCCGCCCGACGTGGCCGCTGCTGGCCCCGCGCTCGGGTCCGCGAGGGCCCTCGGCTGTCAGGGACGGGGCCGGGGGGCCCGGGGGTGGGGGCGGGGGGGGTCGGGCCGGGTCGGTTCGGGCGTTCGGGCCGGCGGGCCGTGGCGGCCTCGGCGGTCGGACCGGTTCGGGCGTTCAGGCGGCAGGGCGCCGGATGGGCGTCCGGGGCTGAGCCGGTGGGCGACCGCCTGGCCAGCACGGCGATCTCCTCGACGAGCAGGTCGGCCAGGTCCTCCAGGTCGGGAACCAGCTCGCGGCACGACACCAACCCGAAGTCCAGGATGTCGCCGTAGCTCTGGACGGTGATGTTGATGCCCTGGCCGTCCACGATGGTCGACACGGGGTAGTAGTGCAGCATGCGGGCACCGGCCAGGTACAGCGGGTGGCGGGGCCCCGGCACGTTGGAGATGACCAGGTTGAACGGGGCGTTGAAGCGGTCGGCCAGGCGCAACTGGGACGACACCCGGGCGGCCCGGATGAACAGGGCGGGCGGGGCGAACTCGGCGTAGTCGCTCAGCACGTCGGCGGGAACGAGGGAGAAGCGGTCCTTGGCCTCGTTCATGGTCTGCTGCATCTGGCGGAGGCGGTCGACGGGATCGGCGGAGGCGGTCGGCAGGATCGGGAACATGGCCGACACCCGGTTCGTCCACGGATCGGTCTCCGCCCCGGTGCGGGTCGAGACCGGGACCATGCCGACCAGGGGCCGGTCCGGCAGCGCCTGCCGGTCGAGCAGGTAGTGGCGGAGGGCGCCGGCGCAGACCGCCATGACCACGTCGTTGACCGTGGTGCCGGCCGCCTGCTTGATGGCCTTGATGTCGTCGAGCGGCGCCGAGCGCACCGCCACCCGCCGGTGGGGGGTGATGGCGGCGTTGAACGGCGTCGGCGGGGCCGCCGTCTCCGGCGGCAGCCGCCGGGGCGTCCGAGCCCTGCGCTCTCTTCGGGCCGCCACCCGGGCGCCGATGGGGTTGGGGATGGTCCGGGCCAGGTCGGCGACGCCCGGTCAGGCCCCGGTTCCGGGTCAGCTCTCCGAGCGGCCCGCACGGCCCGAACCTGCAGCCGTACGAACTTCTCGGGCTTGCGCACCATGCCCGACAGGGCCCAGGACAGGACCTGGGCCGGGGTCGGCACCTGCTCCGGAGGCGGCAGGGGACGGTCGGCGGCGTCCTCCGGGGCATCGGGTTCGTGGTCGAAGAGGATCTTCATCAGCTCGGCGCCGGCGGCCCCGTCGATGGTGGCGTGGTGGAGCTTGGTGAGGATGGCGAAGCGGTCCTCGCTCAGCCCCTCGATGACGTAGACCTCCCACAGCGGATGGCCGCGATCCAGAGCCCGGCCGACGAGGCGGGCGACCAGCTGGACCAGCTTGTCGTCGGTGCCGGGCGCGGGGAGCGCCGACTCGCGCAGATGGAACTCCAGGTCGAGGTCGGGGTCCTCGATCCAGAACGGATGGTCCAGCTGGAGCGGCACCTCGACGAGCCGGCGGCGCAGCGGTTCCATGTCCGGCAGGCGCCGGGCCAGCTTGTCCCGCAGCACCTCGTACGGCGACCAGTAGGGATCGTCGGGTCGGGCGAAAATCCCCAGACCGCTGACGTGGCCAAAGGACGTCCCCGACTCCATGTACAAGAAAGCTGGCGTCCACACCGCTCAGTTGTTTCACCGGTCACTCTCTTCCTTCGGTTTGGCCCTTCGGTTTGGCCCTTCCGTTCGGCCGTGGCTGCCCTCAGGCCAGGCCTGGAGGACTTACAGACCCAGCCCCATCCGGCTGACCCGATCCCGCATCGGGACCGGGGTCAGGCGCTGGGCCCAGGTCAGGGCGTGGGCGTCGATCCCGACCAGATGCCGGTCGGGCGGGTGGCGGGCGGTCAGGGCCTGGCCGACGACCTTGGCCACCTGACGGGGAGGGCCCATGAACGGCTGGCTGAGCCGCAAGGCTGCCGCGGAACGCTGGTAGGCGCGGGCGTACGGCGATCCGACCCGGTGGCCACCCTCGTCAGCGGCTGCGGCGTCCTCCCAGATCTCGGTCCGGAACCCGCCCGGCTCCACCAGCACGGCCCGGATGCCCGCGGACGCCACCTCGACTCGCAAAGCATCGGTGAGGGCTTCCAGAGCGTGTTTGGCGCCGCAATACCAGCCCGCCAGCGGCGTGGCCGTACGGCCCAGCATCGACGACATGTTGACGATGCGGCCCGACCGGCGCTGCCGCATGTGGGGGATGGCCAGGCGGGCCACGGCGGATGGGCGCCATCACCATGGTCTCCATGAGCTGTCGGGCTTCGGCGTCGCTGACGTCTTCGACGGCGCCCAGGCCCCCATAGCCGGCGTTGTTGACCAGGCCCCAGGGACGCAGCTCGTCGACCACCTCGGCGCAACGTCCGGCGTCGGTGACGTCGAGGATCACGGTGCTCACCTGCAGCCCGGCGTCCCGGGCCGCGGCCTCCACCTGCTCGGCCTTGCCGGCGCTGCGGACCGACCCTACCGAGCGATAACCGAGACGGGACACCTCCAGCACGGTGGCCAGGCCGATCCCGGAGTTGGATCCAGTCGTGAGCACCGTCTGGTCCGCTCGTTCGACCATCGGCCCACCTCCCCCGGGGTTGTGTGACAACACCATACGGCGTCCCGGTGCCGGGTGGGCCGGGGCCGGGGGGGAGTCCGGGGGCGTGACGGAGCAGGCGCGGTGGCGGCGGGTGGCGGCGGCGGGTGGCGGCGGGTGGCGGCGGCGGGTGGCGGCGGGTGGCGGCGGCCGGTGGCGGCGGCGGGTCGCGGAGAGTGGCGGCGGGTGGAGGCGGTGGGTCGCGGAGAGTGGCGGCGGCCGGCGGCCGGCGGCAAACCGGGCCGCCCGGCCCGGCAGGCCCGCTACAGCAGACCCACGGTGGCCGCCCCGTCCACCATGACGGCGGTACCGGAGATATAGCCGGCCGGCAGCGAGCACAAGAAGGCCACCACCCGGCCGAAGTCGCCCGGATCACCCATCCCGGCGGCGGACCCGCCGCCCAGCTCACGCATCCGATCGGTGGCGTGCGGTCCCGGGCAGGCCAGGTTGAGCGTCACGCCCGATCGGGAACAGGTCGGCCGCCGCTGTCTTCGCCCAGGCCCACAGCCCGGTCCGGGCCAGATTCGACAGCGCCAGATTCGGCAGGGGCTGCTTGATGGAGTACGACGTGATGCAGCAGATCCGACCCCAGCCGTCGCGCCTGCAGCCACGGGAGCGGCCGACCGTATAAGCCGGATCGAGGTGACCAGATTGGCGTTGACGGCGGCGGCAATCTGCTCGTCGGTGATCTCCAGGGCCCGACCGGGGGGCGGCCCGCCGGCGTTGGCCACCAGGATGTCCAGCCGGCCATAGCGATCTTGGGTCTCCTCGACCAGCCGGGCCGGCGTTTCCGGGCTCGGTGACATCGGCGACCACGGTGTGGACCTCGCCTCCGGCGGCCCGGATGGCCGCGGCGGCGTCGGCCAGCGCCTGCTCGCCTCGGGCGGTGATCACCACCGCCGACCCCCTCGGCGGCCAGGGCTTCGGCGCTGGCCCGACCCAGGCCTTTCGACGAGGCGGTCACCAGGGCCACCTTGCCGGCGATGCCGAGGTCCATCAGCGGCGGACCCGGGCGTGACAGCGCCCGGCCCCACCGGGGGGGATTGGCCGCAACCAACGCCCCTGTGCCTCACTTTTGTCCCCTGCCGTCACCTTTGGGATACGAGTGCACGCGTGGCGTGGCATCACGCGCCAAAAGTGACAGACAGGGCCAAAAGTCGAGCGGTCGCCCGACCCCCGACCTCCCCATGGCCCGGCCCGCCACCGGCGAGGGCGGCGGCAAAGGCAACGGCAACCGGGCCCGACAACATCGGCGTCAGGCCTCCACCACGGTCAGCTCGTGGCTGACGTGATTGAGGGCCCGGGGGCCGGCTCTCGGCGGCCACCACGATGTCCTCGATGCGGGCCCCGTAATGCCCGCTCAGGTAGATCCCCGGCTCTACCGAGAAGGCGTGGCCAGGGACAAGGGGCAGGGTATTGCCGGCCACGATGTAGGGGTCCTCGTGCTCCTCCAGGCCGATCCCGTGACCGGTGCGGTGGATGAACGCATCCCCGTAGCCGCCCTCGGCGATCATCGCCCGGGCCGTCCGGTCCACCGACTCACAGGCCGCTCCGGTCACCGCCGCCGCCACCCCGGCGGCCTGAGCCCGCTGCAGGATGTGATATAGCTTCTCGGCCTCGGCAGCGGGCGGGCCGGTCCACACCGTCCGGGTGATGTCCGAGCAGTACCCGTCCATCGTCCCCCCGAAGTCGCAGACCACGGCGTCGCCGACCTCGATGACCCGGCCTTCCGGCTCGTGGTGCGGGCTGGCCGCGTTGGGGCCGCTGCCGACGATGGCGAAGTTGACCCGTTGATGGCCCTCGGCGATAAGCCGCCGGCCGATGTCCTGCGACACGTCCCGCTCCATGCGACCGAGCAGCGGGATGTCGCCGTCGAGGAGCTGCTGCGCCACCCGGTCAGCGGCCGCTGACGCCGCGGCCAGGGCCTCGATCTCAGCGGCGTCCTTGACGGCCCGCAGCGGACCGGTCACCGCCGATGATGGCCGCCACGCCGAGCCGGGCAGGCGGCTCTGCAGGGCCAGGACGAAGGTGGCCCAGGTGCGGTCCGAGACGGCCAGCCGGCAGCGACCGCCGACCAGCGACGCCACCAGCTCCACCGGATCTTCCTGCTCGGCCCAGGGGCGCAACGCGAACACTTCGGGGTGCTCGACTACCCGGGGCGCCTCCAGGCGGGGCACGACCAGGGTGGCCGGGGCGTCGGCCGGGACCACCAGCATGGTGAGCCGCTCCAGCGCCATGGCCTCGTAGCCCGTCAACCAGGGCAGGTCGGCGCCGAGCGAGAGCAGCAGGGCGTCCACCTCGAGTTCGACCATGCGGTCCCGCACTCGCTGGAGGCGGGCCAGCCGGGCGTGGGCCTGGTTCATGTGAACGACTCCCCGCTGGCTCGAGACGGCTCCGGGCTGACCAGGGCCTCCGTCGCCTGCCGGGCGTGGTAGCTGGACCGGGTCAGCGGTGACGCCTCGACGTGGGGGATGCCCATGGCCTCCCCGACTGCGGCCAGCTGCTGGAACTCTTCCGGCTGCCACCACCGGGCCACTGGCAGGTGGTTCGAGGTGGGCCGCAGATATTGACCAATGGTCACGATGTCGACCCCGACCCCGTGCAGGTCGGCCAGGGTGGCGACGACCTCGTCGACGGCTTCCCCCATCCCGACGATCAGACCGGACTTGGTGGTCAGGCCGGCCGCCTTGGCCCGGGCCAGCACTGCCAGGCTGCGGGCGTACCCGGCGGACGGCCGCACCGCCCGCTGCAGGCGAGGAACGGTCTCGACGTTGTGGTTGAGCACGTCCGGCCGGGCCGCGAACACCGTCGCCAGCGCCTCCGGGTCCCCCTTGCAGTCGGCGATCAACAACTCGATCGCCGTGCCCGGGCTCCGCTGCCGAACGGCCTGAACAGTGGCCGCGAAGGCGCCGGCGCCACCGTCGGGCAGATCGTCCCGGGCCACCGTGGTGATCACCGCGAAGGCCAGACCGAGCTGCTCCACTGCGGCGGCCACCCGGGCCGGCTCGTCCGGATCCGGCGGCAGGGGCTTGCGGGTGTCGACCAGGCAGAAACCACAAGCGCGGGTGCAGCGATCGCCGTTGATCATGAAGGTGGCCGTGCCGTCAGCCCAGCACTCATAAATGTTGGGGCAGCCGGCCTCCTCGCAGACCGTCACCAGATCCAGCTGCCGCAGGGTGCGCCGCAAAGAGCGGTACTCCTCCCCCATCCGGGCCTTCACCCGCAGCCACTCGGGTTTCCGTTCGGCCAGGGTCACCCCGGCGGTCGGGTCGACGCCGGCCGCCGCCAGCCGCCGGTCGAGCATGCGCACGGGCACGGGCACGGGCTGAGACGCGCCAGGCCCGGCAGGCCCGCCAGGCCCGGCAGCCCCCCCAGGCCCGGCCGGGACGGGCTGCCCCGGACCGGCGCCCCGGGTGAACGGGGCCTGCTCGCCGGCCGCCACCCGCCAGGCCACCTCCTGGCGGTCGATCCGGCTGTAGCCCCAGACGGCTGCCGCCCGGGTGATGACCCGGTCGACCACCTCTCGCATCGGCACCACGATGCCCTCGGCGGCCAACGACGTGACCGGCTTGTCGGCGATCCCGCACGGCACGATGTGGCCGAAGTAGCTCATGTCCGGGGCCACGTTGAGGGCGAAACCGTGCATGGAGCGACCCCGGGATACTCGCACTCCGATGGCGCAGATCTTCCGCGGGTCGGGGCCCCCCGGATCGACCCACACCCCGGGGTAGCCCTCGAGCCGGCCGGCACCGGCCAGGCCCAGATCGGCCAGGACCTCGATGATGAGCTGCTCGATGCGGTGGACGTGGCAGGGCGCGGCCCGGTGACCCATCGGTACCGACAGGATTGGATAGCCGACGAGCTGGCCGGGACCGTGATAGGTCACGTCGCCGCCGCGATCGCTGCGGACCAGCTCGGCGCCGACCGCAGCCGGGTCTACCAGCACGTGCTCGTCCCTGGCCCGGACGCCCAGGGTGTACACGTGAGGGTGCTCGAGGAGCAGCAACCAATCGTCGGAGCCGGACGTCCACAGGCCGCGCTGCAGGGCGAGGCCGTCCTGATACCTGACCTGGCCCAGCCAGCGGGCTCGCAGGAGGTCCGTCACAGCTCGGCGGACCAGTCCCGGGTCTCGATGATTTTCTTGATGGCGCCCACGAAGGCGGCCGCGTAGGCGCCGTCGAAGGCCCGGTGATCCCACGACAGGACCAGGTTGCCGACGGGGTGGACGGCGATACCGTCCGAGCCATCCGGCAGCTCGATGGCCACCGGGCGTTTGCGGACGCCGTCGGTGGAGAGGATGGCTACCTGGGGTTGATTGATGACGGGCACGGTGATGAAGGTGCCGAACGGGCCGGCATTGGTAATGGTAAAAGTTCCTCCCGAGATGTCATCCATCGTCAGCCGTTTGGCTCGAGCCTTGGCGGCCAAACCCGATATCTCCCGGGCCAGAGCCCGCAACCGCTTGCTCTCGGCCTGGTGCATGACCGGGACCAGCAGACCTTCGAAATCCAGGTCGACGGCAATACCGATGTTGAGGTCGTGGTGGACGATGAGGGCGTCCTCGCCGACGGAGCTGTTGACGTTTGGAAATTCGGCCAGGGCGTCGACGACGGCCCGGGTGATAAAGGGGAGGTACGTCAGCCCGAAGCCCTCGGACCGACGGAACTTGTCCTTCTCGCGCTGGCGGACTTTGTCCACGCCGGAGTAGTCGACTTCGAAGGCGACCATGGTGTGCGCCGAGGTGTGCTTGGAGCGCACCATATGTTCGGCCGTGCGCCGCCGGATATTGGTAAACGGCACCACCGTGTCGCGCTCCCCCTCGGCGGCCGCTGTAGACGGCCGGCGCAGGTGGAGGTGCTTCGGCGGGGGGCGCCGGGGCTGCCCTCGCCGCGGGCGCCGGAGCCGATGTCGAGGCGGCGGCTTCCGGGCGGGGCCGCACCGTCCCGCCGTTGCGGCGGTCGATGAGGGCCAGCACGTCGGAGCGGGTAATGCGGCCTCCGGCCCCGGTGCCTGCGATCTGGGCGGGATCGAGATCGTGCTCCGCAATCAAACGGCGCACCACCGGGGAAAGCACCCGGCTGCCCCCGTCACCACTGTCCCCCGCGGCCGTCGCCACCGGGGCAGGCTGCCGCTCGGCGGCCGCGGCCGGTTCCTGGGCCGGCTGCGGTTCGGGTTCCGGTTGCGATTCGGTTTCGGTTTCGGCCTCGGGCTCGGGCTCGGTCTCCAGTTCCGGCCCGGAGGGCTCTTCGGCTTCAGGCTGGGGGGCCGGCGCGGCGGCGGGCCGGGGCGCGGCCTTGGCGGCCGGGGCCGGCGCTTCGTCCCCGTCGGAGACGACGGCCAGCCTGGTCCCGACATCCACCGTGTCGCCTTCGGGCACCAGAATCTCGGTGACCACCCCGGCGACGGGCGAGGGGACCTCGGAGTCCACCTTGTCGGTGGACACCTCGAACAGCACCTCGTCCTCGGCGACGCTGTCGCCGACCTGCTTCATCCAGCGTGTGACGGTGCCCTCGGTAACCGTTTCCCCCAGCTGCGGCATGGTGATGTCAGGCAACGTGCAAGCCCCTTCCGGTGAGGGCGAGCATGGTCTCGCCAAAGGTCTCCGACAGGGTGGGATGGGGCTGGATGAACTGGGCCACCTCGGTGGGGGTGGCCTCCCAGTTGACCGAGAGGTAGGCCTGACCCAGCTGTTCGGTGACCCAGGGGCCCACCATGTGGACGCCGAGGGTCCGCCCCGCGGTGCCGTCCGCCTGCTTCTCGCAGATCACTTTGACCAGACCGTCGGGCTCGCCGACGATCAGGGCCCGCCCGTTGCCGCCGTAGGGATCCTTCTTGGTCACCACCTCGAAACCGGCCTCGCGGGCCGCCTCCTCCGACAGACCGGCAAAGGCCACCTCGGGGTGGCAATAGATGCACCACGGGACCCTGGTGTAATCCACCGGGACAACCGGGTCGCCCAGGATCTGGTCGATGATCACCACGGCCTCGGCGAACCCCACGTGAGCCAGGGCCGGCGTGTCGACCAGGTCGCCGGCCGCGAACACGCCCGGCTCGGCGGTGCGCATGTACTCATCAACCTCCACGAAGCCGCGCCGGTTGACCTGCACCTTGGTGCCCTCGAGGACCAGGTTTTCCGACAGCGGGCGGCGCCCGACAGAGATGACGACGGCGTCCACGGTCACGTCCTGACCCTCCCCGAAATGGACCGTGGTGGACCGGCCGTCCGCGCTGGGCGTGTGGCCGGTTACCGTGACGCCGGTGCGGACGTCGATGCCCCGCTTCTTGAATGACCGGAGCACCACCTCGGCCACGTCCTTGTCGCAGCCGGGCAGAATCTTGGGTAGAGCCTCCAGCATCGTCACCTGGGTACCCAGGTCGGAAAGCATGGAGGCGAACTCGCAGCCGATGGCGCCCCCGCCGATCACCACCGCCGACCCGGGCAGCTGCTCGAGATCGAGCACCTCATCGGACGTCAACACCAGGTCGCCGTCGACCTCGAAGCCGGGGATGCTGCGTGGCACCGAGCCCGACGCCAGGATTACGTGCTTGCCGACCAGTTCCTCGTCGCCGTCGACCCGCACCACGTGATCGGGACCGAGGGTGCCGGTGCCGATAAAGGTGGTGACCTTTCTCCTCTTCATCAAGCCCTGCAGACCCCGCCACAGTTGATCGACAACCTTCTGCTTGCGGGCCTGGGACTGGGCGAACTCGACCGTCGGAGGATCGACAGCGATGCCGAACTCCTTGGCGCCCGTGACCGTCCGGTAGACCGTGGCGGTTTCGAGGAACTCCTTGGCGGGGATACAGCCGCGGTGCAGACAGGTGCCTCCGACCTTCTCCTTTTCGACGACGGCGATGTTGAGACCCGCCAGGCCGCCTCGCAGGGCCGCCGCGTAGCCGGCGGGACCGCCGCCGATGATCACGACATCGAACTCCTGGGCCGTGGGGACCACCTCCTCTGGGGCAGAGTCCAATGTAGGTCGTCAGGATGACGGAGCGGCCGTTAGGCTGACGGGGTACGGAGACGCAGGGGAGCTCGGCGACACCGGGCTGAGAGGTCGGCTGCAGGGCCGGCGACCCTCACCACCAACCGGCCCGGTAACGCGGACCAGGGAGCGCAACCACATGACCGATATGAGCAGAGGCGACGAGCTGATCATCGCCGATCGGCCGTTCCGGTCCCGGCTGTTTCTGGGAACGGGAAAGTTTCCTTCCAACCAATCGCTGGGCGAGGCCATTGCCGCCGCCGGCTCGGAGATCGTCACCGTGGCCCTGCGGCGCATCGACCCCACGGCCGGCGAGGACATCCTCGATGCCATCCCGGACTCGGTGCTCCTGCTGACGAACACGTCAGGGGCGATGGACGCCGACGAGTCGGTGCGCCTGGCCCGGCTGGCCCGGGCGGCCGGCCTGCCCGACTGGATCAAGCTGGAGATCACTCCCGATCCCCGTTACCTCCTGCCCGACCCGGTCGAAACGCTGCGGGCCGCCGAGCGGCTCTGCCGGGAGGGGTTCACCGTCCTGCCGTACTGCCCGGCGGATCCGGTGCTCTGCAAGCACCTCGAAGAGGCGGGCTGCGCCACCGTCATGCCCCTGGGCTCCTGGATTGGATCCAACCAGGGTCTGCGCACCCGGGCCGCCCTGGAGATCATCGTGGAGCAGGCGACCGTCCCCGTCGTGGTGGACGCCGGCCTGGGGGCCCCCAGCCACGCCGCCGAGGCCATGGAGCTCGGTGCCGACGCCGTGCTGGTCAACACGGCCATCGGCACCGCGGGTGACCCGGCAGGCATGGCCCGGGCGTTCCGGTTAGCCGTGACGGCCGGGCGGACCGGGCGGCTGGCCGGGCTGCCGGCGGCCGGGCCCGTGGCGGCCGCCTCGTCGCCGCTGACCGGGTTCCTGTCGTGACCACCACGTCGATCACCCTGGAGTCGCGACCGGAGCGGGTGCCGTCCGGGACCGCCGCCGCCGACGTGGTTGGCACCGATGTGGCCTGGCTGCGCGCCACGGCGGCCACGGCCGGCGACGCCGACGTCGATCGGGCCCTGGGCTCGGCCCACCCCGGGCTCGCCGATTTCGCCGCCCTCCTGTCCCCCGCCGCCGCGGCCCGACGCGAAGACCTGGCCCAGAAGGCCAGCCGGGTGACGGTGGCCCGCTTCGGGCGCACCGTGCGGCTCTTTACGCCCCTCTACCTCTCCAACCTGTGCGTCTCCACCTGCACCTACTGCGGCTTCTCGGCCGGCAACGACATCGCCCGTCGCACCCTGTCGATCGCCGAGGTGGAGGCCGAAGCGGCCGAGCTGCACCGCCGCGGATTCCGGCATCTTCTGCTGGTTGCGGGGGAGCACGCCCGCATCATCAATCGCGACTACCTGGTGGATTGCGTGCGGGCCGTGGCGCCCCATTTCGCCCAGGTCGGGATCGAGGTGCAGGTGTGGGATGCCGACACCTATGGGCGTCTGCTGGCGGCGGGCTGCGACGGGGTCACCGTGTACCAGGAGTCGTACGACCCCGGCACGTACGCGGCGGTACATCTCAAGGGCAAGAAGCGCAACTACGCCTGGCGCCTGGCCGCGCCCGATCGGGCCGCCTCGGCGGGAATGCGCCGGCTGGCCATCGGCGCCCTGCTCGGCTTGCACCCGGACTGGCGTAGCGAGGCCATCGCCCTGGCCGCCCACGCCCGGGCCTTGAGCCGGCGGTGGTGGCGCTGCGAGGTGTCGGTGTCGCTGCCCAGGTTGCGACCCGCCGCGGGTGGCTATGAGCCCCAGCAACCGGTCGGTGACGCCGACTTCGTGCAGCTGCTGTGCGCCCTGCGCATCGTGCTGCCCGATGCGGGGATCAGCCTTTCCACCCGCGAGCCGGGCCCGTTGCGTGACGCCCTGGTGCCGCTGGGTGTGACCACCATGTCAGCCGGGTCGCACACCGAGCCGGGTGGCTACGCGGCCGAAAGCGACGCCGAGCCGCAGTTCGCCATCTCCGACACCCGCAGCCCGGCCGAGGTGGCTACGGCCCTGCGCGCCGCGGGCTACGATCCGGTGTGGAAGGACTGGCAGCGGGCGTAGGGGGCCCCGTCGGCGCCCATCGCCGGCGCTCGTTGGAGACGGGGTCTTTTTCTGCGTGACAGGCGGATTCTTGGTGTCAGCGACGACACCACAGGTCGCCGTCGTCACCAAGAACCCAGATGTCACCAAGAAACCCCGGGCCTCAGCCGGAGGGAACCAGCTCGACCACCGGAATCACCCGGGTCGTCTTCTCCTGGTACTCGGCGAAGCCGGGATAGCGGCGGGCCTGCTCGGCGTACACCCGGTCCCGGTCGCCGCCACTCAGGGGGTGGGCGGTGGCGGCATACGTGTCGGACCCGACCTCCACCTGGACCGCGGGATCGGCGACCAGGTTGTGGTACCAGTCCGGGCTGGTGTCCATACCGGCCTTGGAAGCGAACACATACCGGTGCCCATTCAGGTCCAGGTACATCATGGGGTTGACCCGCTGCTGACCGGACTTCGCCCCCGTGGTGTGCAGCAGCAGGAGCGGGGCCCCGTCGAACTGGCCGCCCACCTGGCCGGCGTGGGCCCGAAACTCTTCGATGATCTGGCGGTTGAAGTCGACCACGGTCGTCACGCTCCCTCTGCCACGGCGACTCCGTCACCGGCTTCGATGGCGGGAGCCGCCGGGCCGTTGGTGCCGGCAGCCCGGTTGGCGCCATTGGCGCCGCTGGTGAAGGCGTGATTGATCGATCCGGCCATGCCCCCGAGCAGTTGCGATAGCTCCAGCGGGACCACGAATTTCGTGGCGGGTGAGGCACCCAGCTTCTTGAGGGCATCGAGATACTGGAGGGTCATGGTATTCGGATCGAGACCACGGGCCGCCTGATAGATCTGGGCCAGCGCCGCGGAGTAACCCTCGGCCTGGACGATGGCGGCCTGTCGGTCGCCTTCGGCAGCCAGGATGGCGGACTGCTTCTGGCCCTCGGCGACGGTGATGGCGGCCTGCTTGGTGCCCTCCGCCTCGGTGACCACGGCCCGGCGGGTCCGCTCCGCGGACATCTGCCGGGTCATCGCCTCGAGCACGCCGGGCGGCGGGTTGATCTCCCGGACCTCCACGTTGGTGACCTTCACGCCCCACCGTTCGGTGACGTCGTCGAGCTTGAAGCGCAGGGTGTTGTTCATCTCCTCCCGCTTGGAGAGCACCTCGTCGAGGCTCATGTCGCCGACCACCGCCCGCAGGGTGGTGGCCGCCACCTTGAGGGCGGCACCCCGGAAGTCGTTGACGGCCAGCACGGACATGACCGGATCGAACACCTTGGTGAAGATGATGAAGTCGATGGCGATCGAGGCGTTGTCGGCGGTGATGGCGACCTGGTGGGGCACCTCGAGGAACTGCTCCCGTAGATCGACCATGGTGATGCGGTCGGTGATGGGGTTGATCACCACCAATCCGGGGCCGCGCACGCCGCTGGAGCGGCCCAGCCGGAATAGCACCACCCGCTGATACTCCCGCACGATCCGTATGGCGGCCGCCGCAGCGGCGAAGACGGCCACGATGATGACGGCCAGAGCGATAATGACGGCGATCACGGCTGGTTCTCCTCTTTTAGATTCCGGGTGTCGAACACGGTGTGATCGGGGACCGCGCCCATCTCCGACCACACATCGAGGCGAACGCCGCGGACACCCGCCACGTGTACCGGCGCCCCCGCCGGAAGGTTTCCGCTCACCGATGCCGCGCTCCAGTTCTCGCCGCCAACCCGTACCACCCCGGTCGGCGTCATGTCGGTGATGGCCACGCCGGTGGTGCCGCGGAGCGGGGGCAGGCCCACGACCGTGCCACGCAGCCGCTGGCGCAGGGCGCTCCCGGCCAGCAGAACCCCGCCGGCGCAGGCGAGGGCGCTCAAGGCCACCAGCCACCAGCCGGCTTCCGACGAGTGGGCCGAGGCGGTGAACGCCCATGCCACCGCCAGAACCAGGGCCGGCAGCGGCACGAACCAGGCATGACCGCCGGCGTGGGCGCACAGCAACCCGGTCCCGACCAGGAGCGCCAGCAAGATGGCCGCCGTGCCCCAACGCAGCCCGGCCGGGTCGGCGACGGTGGCCAGGGCGAACGCCACCGCTCCCATGACCGCCACTGCGGCCACGACCAGCACCACCTGGCCCACGCGGGTGATCTTTCTGACCGTGACCAGCTCCCCGAGGTCCGGGGGGCGGACCGCGGTGGCCCGGCGCAGGTCGGCGGCGGCCATCCGGGCCCGGCGTTCGAAGCCGTCGCTCGGATCGGTCATGGCTGCCTCCCCTCTCGCCAGCGCCGCTCCAGGGTAACCCGGCCCCGGTGCAGATGGACGCGTACCGTCGACACCGAGCAGTGCAGGATCTCGGCGATCTCCTCGGCGGGCCGGTCCTCGAGGTAATACAGCGCTACCGCCTGGGCCTGCCTGGGCGGCAGGCTTCTCACCGTCTGCCAGAACTCGGCGTCGGGGGGCTCCAGGTCGTCAACCCGGGATCGGGTCCGGCCGGCCAGGCCCACCAGGGCCCGGGCCTCCACCGCCCGCCGGCGGCCATAGGAGATGGCCAGGTTGGCGACCACGTGGCGCACGTAGGCCCCGGGCCGTTCGTAGTGACCGACCTTGGCCCAGTGCTGGTAGGTGGCGAGGAACGCCTCCTGGGTCAGGTCCTCGGCCGCCGCCCCCCGCCCGCACAGGGCGTAGGCCAGGGCGACCACGGCCGCGTATTCGCGGCGGTAGAACGCCTCGAACTGCTCTCGGCTTCCTAGCGTCCCGGTCGCTGCTTCCTCGGCGGCCGACGTCCCGGTCTGGACCATCACCACCAGCAGACCACCTCCACGCGACTAACGACATCGGTTACACGCACGACGGCTGATCCGCGTTTACTTCGTTGCCTATCATGTCTCCCATGCCGACACCCGAGACCGCGCCCGCCGCCGTATCCTCCCCGACTGAACCCGCCATCGAAGACCAGGACCTGGTCGAGGACGACCTGCTGGTGGAGGAGATCTCCATCGACGGGATGTGCGGCGTCTACTGACGCCCGCGCCCGAACCTGTACCCCGTGACCCTGCCATGACCGACAAGACCAGCGCCGGTTTCGATCCGGCCGCGCCCTACCGCCTGGACCCGGCCGTGGCGTTGCGGCCCGAGCCCTTCGGGGCCCTGGCCTATCACTACGGCAGCCGGCGGCTGACGTTCCTGCGATCAACCCTCCTCGCCGACGTGGTCCGGGATCTCGAGCACCACGGCTCGGTCGACGAGGCCCTGACCGCCACCGTGCCGGAAGGGCAACGGACCGCCTACCGGCGGGCGCTGGCTTCCCTGGCGGCTTCGAGGTTCATCTGTGCCCGCTGACACCGCTGCCCGTCCGCCTGGTCGACCAGCTCAAAGGCGGCCTGGACGCCCCTATCTGCCTCACCTGGGAGATCACTTACGGGTGCAACCTGGCCTGCATCCACTGCCTGTCGTCCTCGGGACGGCGTGACCCGCGGGAGCTGTCAACCTCAGAAGCCCGGGCCGTCATCGACGAGCTGCACGACCTGCAGGTGTTCTACGTCAACATCGGCGGCGGCGAGCCGACCATCCGCCCCGATTTCTACGACCTGGTCGATTACTCGGTGGGGCAGGGCGTCGGGGTGAAATTCTCCACCAACGGCTCGACGATCACGGCCGCCCGGGCCCAGCGGCTCAGCGCAACCGATTACGTGGACGTCCAGATCTCCATCGACGGGTCCGATGCCCCGACCAACGACGCCATCCGGGGCCAGGGTTCCTATCGGGCCGCCCGGAAGGCCATGGATCACCTGGCTGCGGCCGGGTTCGGGCCGTTCAAGATCAGCGTGGTGGTGACCCGGCAAAACGCCGGACAGCTGGACGCATTCGAGGCCCTGGCCACCGGCTACGGGGCCCAGCTCCGGCTGACCCGCCTGCGCCCGTCGGGTCGGGGCGCCGAATCGTGGCACGAGTTACACCCCACCCAGGAGCAGCAGGTGGCCCTGTACCACTGGCTCATCGACCGGCCCGGCGTGCTGACCGGCGATTCGTTCTTTCATCTGTCCGCCCTGGGCGAGTCGCTGCCCGGGCTCAACCTGTGCGGGGCCGGACGGGTGGTCTGCCTCATCGACCCCATCGGCGACGTCTATGCCTGCCCCTTCGTGCTCCATCCCGAGTTTCGGGCCGGGAGCGTCGCGCGACCGGGGCGGCTTCCGGCAGGTGTGGCGAGATTCGGACCTGTTCACGGAACTGCGCCGGCCGACCTCGGCCGGGGCGTGCGCCTCGTGCGGGTCGTATGACAGCTGCCAGGGCGGCTGCATGGCAGCCAAGTTCTTCACCGGTTTGCCGCTGGACGGCCCGGACCCCGAATGCGTGAAGGGGCATGGCCAGGCCCTGCTCGAGCAGGTTCCACCCGGTCAGGCGCCGGCTCGCCGGGCCCGGCCACTCGGTGCCGGTGCGGCTGCAGCCCCGGCCCGCCCGGACCGTGTCCCCGGCTCGGTGACCGATCTCGGCGCCCTGGCCTGGCCCGACGTGGCGGCTCGGGCCGCCAGGACGGTCCTGGCCCTCCCGATCGGCGCCACCGAACAGCACGGGCCCCACCTCCCGCTGGCGACCGACACCGAGATCGCGGTGACGTTGGCTTGCCGGCTGGCGGAATCCCGACCGGATGTCGTCGTGGCCCCGGCCCTCGCCTACGGGTCGAGCGGGGAGCACGCTGCCTTCCCGGGCACGCTCTCGGTCGGGCAGGACGTGGTGGAGCTGACCGTGGTGGAGCTGATTCGTTCCGCCGACGCCTTCGCCGGGGTGATCGTGGTGTCCGCCCACGGCGGTAATGCCCGACCGGTGCGGAAGGCCATCGATCGCCTGACCGCCGAGGGCCGGCGGGTCAGGGTGTGGTGGCCGCCGGCGGCCGATCCGTCGGATGCTCATGCCGGCTTCCAGGAGACGTCGGTGCTGCTGGCGCTGCGGCCCGACGCGGTCCAGGCCGGCCGGGCCGAGCCGGGGGCAGCGGCAGCCGCTCGGCCAGCTCTTGCCCGCCCTGCACCGGGAGGGGGTGGTGGCCGTCTCGCCCAACGGCGTGCTCGGGGACCCGACCGGCGCCTCCGCGGCCGCCGGCGAGCGGCTGCTGGCCACCTGGTCCGACCAGCTCCGGCAGGCCGTGGCAGGCTGGCCGTGAGCGGGGTCGCCCTGGTTACTGGCGGGGCCCGGGGCATCGGGGCCGCCACGGCCCGCCGGCTGGCCGGTGCCGGCTGGCGGCTGGTGCTGGTGGATCGCTGCGCGGACGACGACGCCCTGGCTTACCCGCTGGCGACCAAAGCCGACCTGGACGCCACCGTGGCGGCCTGCGGCGGCCCCGACCGGGCCGAGGGGGTGGTGGCCGACGTGCGCGATCAGGCCGCTCTCGACGCGGCCGTCCGGCTCGCCGTCGAACGCTTCGGGGGCCTGGATGCCGCCCTGGCCATCGCCGGCTGCATCGGCGGCGGGATGGAGGCGTGGAACACCCCCGACGACCTCTGGTCCGCCCTTCTGGCCATCAACCTGGAAGGCGCCTGGCGCCTGGCCAAGGCGGCCGTGCCGGCCCTCCTGGCTCGCCCCGAGCCCCGCCAGGGGCGGTTCGTGGCGGTGGCTTCGGCGGGCGGGACGGTGGGCATCTACCTGCTGGCTGCCTACAGCGCCGCCAAGCACGGCGTCATCGGCCTCATCCGCAGCCTGGCGGCCGAGCTCGGTCCGCACGGGATCACGGCCAACGCGGTGGCCCCGGGCTCCACGACGACCGCCATGCTCGACGCCAGCGCCGCCTTTTACGGCCTCGGCAGTGCGGACGAGTTCTCGGTCCAGCACCTGCTCCCCAGGCTGCTCACCCCCGACGAGCCAGCCGCCCTGATCGCCTGGCTGTGCGGCCCGGAGAGCAGTGGCATCACCGGGGCGGTGCTGCCGGTCGACGCTGGCATGACGGCCAGATAGGGAGTGGTCAGCGTGCGCGGTTGGACCTCCGTATGACCGCCCGCTAGCACCGGCCGTCAGGTGACCACCGGGCCAGCCGGACCTGCTTCCCCGCCGGCGGACTTCGGTCTCGCCCTCGACCCGGACACCCGCCGACCCCGGCCCGAGGTCCTGGTCGGAGGCGCTCCCATCCGGGTCCTCCGGTTGCGGGCCGGCGGCACCGAGCGCCTCGATCGCTGGGAACACGGCGAACCCATCGGCGGCAGCCCCGGCGCGGGCGCGCTGGCCCGCCGGCTGCTCGACGCCGGGATGGCCCACCCCCGCCCGCCGGCCGGCGCCGGGCCCTCACCGGCGGAGGTGACGGTGGTGATCCCGGTGCGGGATCAGCGCGGCGGCCTGGCGACCACCCTGACCGGGCTCGGGCCCGCCGCCGCCGTCGTGGTGGTGGACGACGGCTCCCGGACACCGATCGAGTGGCCGGGTGTTGGCGTCATCCGTGGCGCCGTGCCGGCAGGACCAGCGGCGGCGCGCAACCGGGGCTGGCGGGCCGCCGCTACCGACCTGATCGCCTTCGTTGACGCGGACATCGAACCTCCGGCGGGCTGGTTGGCCGGGCTGCTCCCCCACTTCGCCGATCCGGCAGTGGGAGCGGTGGCCCCCCGGGTCAGGTCCCGACCCGGCGCCGCCACCCCGCCCAGGCTGGCCGCCTACGAAGACCGCCGCTCCGCCCTCGATCTCGGCGCCCGGGAGGCCGCGGTCCGGCCCGGCAGCCCGGTGCCGTACGTGCCGACCGCGGCCCTGGTGGTACGCCGGCAGGCCATCTCGGACGCGGCCGGCTTCGACGAGCAGCTCCGCTACGGCGAGGACGTGGACCTGGTGTGGCGACTGCACCGGCTGGGCTGGCGGGTCCGTTACCAGCCGGAGGTCACCGTCACCCACCCGGCTCGGGACGGGTACTGGCCGTGGGTGCAGCAGCGCTACGCCTACGGCCGCTCCGCCACCCCGCTGGCTATCCGGCACGGTCGGGCGGTGGCTCCGGTGGCGATGTCGCCCTGGACGGCCGGGGCCTGGGGCCTGGCCGGCGCCGGCCACCCGCTGGCCGCGGCGGCCGTGGTGGCGGCCGTCAGCGGGGCGCTGGCCCGCCGGGCCGGAGGTGACCGGGCCACGGCCCGGACCCTGGCCGGGCTGGCCGTGAGCGGCAATGTCCGGGCCGGCCCCGCCCTCGCCGGCGCCATCCGGCGAGCCTGGCTGCCGCCCGCGGTCGGGGCCGCCTGGGCGTCCGCCCGGCTGGGCCGCCGGATACCCCTCCTCGGCCTCACCGCCGCCCTGGGCGTCCCCCCGCTGGCTGAGTGGGTTCGCAGCCGGCCGGGGGTGGATCTGTTGACGTGGTTCGGGCTGCGCCTGGCCGACGACCTGGCCTACCAGTCCGGGGTCTGGGCCGGTGCCATCGAGAGCCGCTCGGCGGCTGCTCTTTTACCGGACTGGTGATCGTAGACCGGCGTGGGGGCGGCTACCCGGCAGACGCATAGTCGTTGAGCAGCTCCTCCTGGCGGTCTGCCTCGGCGCGAATCGACCGACCGGCCAGGATCAGATACGTCAGGCCGCCCACCAGCATGCCGGTGAACACGCTGAAGTCCGCCCCGCCCCCGCCAAAGGCCCGGGCGATGGGGCCGGCGTAGAAGCTCTGGTTGAACGCCAGAATCGACGCCACCGAACCGAGGGCCTGGGCGACCAGCGCCGGCCAGTGCACCCCGCCATGCCGCCAGTAGAGGCCCCCGGAATCGGTGCGCTGGAGCTCGCCCGGCACGTAGCGCTGGCGGCGCAGGACCCAGTCGACCAGGAAGATCGCCACCCAGGGACCGATCCAGGCGATGACGGCGGCGACGAAATCGTTGAGAAGGTTGCTGAAACCGGCGGAGAACACCGCGTAGGCGGTGATCCCGCACCCGATCACGGTGTCGATCAAGACGGCATTCCATCGCTTGACCGGGACACCCAGGGCCTGCAGGGTGACGCCCGAGGAGTAGACGTCCATGCTGTTGATGGCGAACAGCTGGACGATGGCGACCACCAGGAACGGCACCAGGAACCAGCTGCTGAAGGCGTGGGGAAAGCTGCTGAACGGGTCCTTGCTGTTGATCTGGACGTAGGTGGCCACGGCGGCGCCGAGGATCATCAGGAGGGCCTGGGGCACGGCCGTGGCCACAAAGACCCAGCCGACGATGCTTTTGCGGCTGGCCGTCCGGGGCAGATAGCGGGAGAAGTCGTTGCCCGATTCCACCCAGCCCAACCCGCTGAGGGTGATGGTAAAGGCCAGGCCGCCCATCATCGTCTGCCAGTTGGCGCCGTGGTGGATGCTGCCTGCGTCGACCTTGCCCACCGTGAGGATGGCGAGGATGACGTACAGGATGACAAAGGGGATTATCAGGGTCCGCAGGACCTTGACCACGGTGGCGTAGCCGAGGAACGGCAGCACCCCTTGAATGGCGGCGGCCGCGATGATCAATAGCACCTTGAGCGGCGTGCCCGGGTGGTAGCCGGCCTTGACGGCCAGGGCGATGCCCCCAAAGACCACCAGGATCAGGCCCTCGGTCTCGAAGCCGACCTGGGTCGCCCAGTTGAACAGGGCGGTGACGCGATTCCCGTTGGGCCCGAACGCAGCCCGGTTGATGGTGAACGCGGTGGTGCCCGCCTCAGGTCCCTGCAAACTGCACACGCCGAGCAGCAGGTAGGACAGGTTGCCGACCAATATCAGGAACACCGCCTGGCCGAAGGTGAATCCGAACGTCATGAGCACCACGCCGTACACGAGGTATTCGAAGTTGACGCTGGCGCCCGCCCACATGCCGAACAGATCTCGCGGGCTGGCCCACCGCTCCCGGCCGGGGATGTAGTCGATGCCGCGCTGCTCGACCCGGAAGGCTTCGTCGGATCGCGGTGCGTCCGTTTCGGGCAGGACAGCGGTCATCGGATGGCGGGGTCCTCCCCGGGCCCGCCACCGGCGCGGGCCCGCCCCACCTCGACCAGGCGGGGGGCCAGGCCGACGTAGGCGGCGGGCGTGAGGCGCAGGAGGGCGGCCTCGGCGTCGAGCGGAAGTCCGAGTTGGCGCACGAAGCTGCGCACGTCATCGGCCGAGACGGCCTGCCCCCGGGTCAAGGCCTTCAGCCGTTCGTACGGCTCGGGGAGCCCGTAGCGGCGCATAACCGTCTGGATGGGCTCGGCCAGGACCTCCCATTCGTCGTCCAGTGCCGCGGCCATGACGTCGGGCGCGGGGCCGATCCGGCCCAAGCCCCGCCGGGCCGCCCGCACGGCGAGGCCGCTGTGGGCCACGCCTACCCCCATGTTGCGGATGGCAGACGAGTCCGACAGGTCCCGCTGGAGGCGCGAGACCATGAGTTTGGTGGCCAGGTGTTCGAGCACCGCAGAGGAGATACCCGCATTGCCCTCGGCATTTTCGAAGTCGATGGGGTTGATCTTGTGGGGCATGGTGGACGAGCCCACCTCGCCGGCGACAGCCCGCTGCTGCAGATAGCCCCGGCTGATGTACTCCCACATGTCCCGGCAGAAGTCCACCAGCACGGCGTTGAAGCGCACCAGGCCGTGAAACACCTCGGCCAGGGCATCGTGAGACTCGATCTGGGTGGTCAGCGGATTCCAGGCCAACCCGAAACTTTCCACGAACCGCCGGGACATCCCGATCCAGTCGGCTTCTGGATAGGCGGCCACATGGGCGCTGTACGTGCCGACCGCACCATTGAACTTGGCCAGGAGCGGCACCGCTTTGATGACGGTCACTATCCGCTGCCACCGGGCCGCGAAGACCGCCAGCTCTTTGCCCAGGGTGGTAGGCGAGGCCGGCTGGCCGTGGGTGTGGCTGGGCATTGGCAGGGCCGCCCAGTCCTCCGCCCGGGCCCAGACCTCTTCGACCAGGCCGGCCGCGGCGGGCAGCCAGGCCGTGGCCAGGCTTTCGCGGAGCATGAGGGCGTAGGCGATGTTGTTGATGTCCTCGGACGTGCAGGCGAAATGCACAAACTCGGCGCCGGCCCCGAACTCGATGCCGGCCAGCCTCTCTTTGAGGAAATATTCGACAGCCTTGACGTCGTGATTGATGGCTCGCTCGATGTCTTTGATGCGAGCGACATCCGCGGGACCGAAATCGGCCACCCAGGTTTTCAGGACCGCGGCCGTATCAGGCGGAATCGGGGGTAGATCGGGGATGGCGGGCTGCGCGGCTAGAAAGAGCAGCCACTCGACCTCGACCGCGAAGCGCTGTCGAAACAGGGCCGCTTCCGACAGGCAGCCGGCGAACGCTTGCACCTCGGGCGCGTATCTCCCGTCGAGAGGCGAAAGGGAGTCCGGTCCGCTCATGGACGTGATGGTAGTAGTCCCCTTTGCCGATGCCGTCGAACCGGCCGGATTGGTTGTCAGGTAGGCGGATCGGTGGTCAGATGGGCAGCAGCGTCCGGGCCAACGCGGGCATCGCCCCGATCCCCATGAGGGGCCGGAAGTGGTCGCCGGCTTCGCTCAGCCGGGCAATGTCCTCCTCGGTCAGCTCCAGATCGGCGGCCGCGGCGTTCGACTCCAGCTGGGTCACGCTGCTGGCGCCGGGAATCACGACCACGTTCGGCTGGCGGATCACCCATGCCAGCGCCACCTGAGCCGGGGTGGCGTCGTGCCCGGCGGCGACGCTGCGCAGCACGTCGAGCAGGTCCCGGGCCAGATCGAGGTTCTGGGGAAGGAACAGGGGGCGCACCGCCCGCATACCCCGCGGCCGTTTGCTCGAGGAGTAGCCACCGGACAGGAGTCCCTGCGCCAGCGGGCTGTAGGCCATGATCAGCCGGTCGTGTTCCTGGGCCCAGCCGACCAGCTCCTTCTCGGCCCGGCGGTCCACCAGGCTGTACTGGACCTGATTGGAGAGGACCGGTCCGCCAAGCAACCGCTCGGCCGTCTTCCAGGCCGGCAGCGAGTAGTTGCTGACCCCGATATGGGTGACCACCCCTTCCCGTTGGAGACGGGCCAGCGCCTCGAAGAGAGGCCCGGGCGGGAAGACCGGGTTCGGCCAGTGGGCCTGGTACAGGTCGATGTGGTCGATGCCGAGGCGGCGCCGGCTGCCGAGGGCCCGTTGATGCACCACGGGGTCGAACGGCACCGCGGGCGCCACCTTGGTGGCGACGAAGGCCTCGTCCCGGCGACCGGCGATGGCCTGACCGACGGCCCGTTCTGAGCGGCCGAAGCCGTACACCTCGGCCGTGTCGATCAGGTTGATCCCGAGGTCCAGGGCGCGCTGGGTGATTCTCAGCGCTTCCCCTTCGGCGAACTCGCGGCCGTACCCCCATTCGAACGACCCGAACTGCCAGGTCCCGAGGCCGACCACGGAGAGCCGAACCCCACTCACCTCGACGAAACGCATGGCCGCGACGGTATCCGAGCGCCATGCGGTGCGCCGCGTCCGGGTGGATACTGGACTCGGCCCTGGACCTCGACAAGCATGGCATGGTGGGTCGGACCGGAGACTTCTTCGACCAGGACGCGGAGCCGGTCAACGCCGACCCCTTGCGGGGTCCCGATCGGGCCGGGCGGGGCATGCTGTACGACCAGGACTCCCGCCGCGACATCAGCCATCGCGACGCCTCCGCCCAGGCCCGGCGCCGAAGGCTCGACCGCCAGCGCCAGCGCGAGCTGGAGCTGCGCCGCCTGGCGGAGCTCGATCGCGACCGGAATCGGCGGGGCCGCGGGCGGACGGCGGCCAACGGGGAGGCCGAACCGGATGTCGAACCGGTGCGCATCAGCTCCCGGCCGGGAGGTACGACCGTCGAGCGCAGCCCGGCCGCCCCGCCGCCTGCCGCTCCACCACCCGCGCCGCCGGCCGCCCAGACGGCTGCCTCGCCTTCCGCCCGGCCGGCTGCGGCACCACCCCCTGGGCCACCACCAGCCGCCCAGCCACCGCCACCAGCCGTCCAGGCACCTGCCGTCCAGGCACCTGCCGTCCAGGCACCTGCCGTCCAGGCACTGCCCCCTGGGCCACCGCCATCTGCGCCACCGCCACCTGCTCCATCGCCACCTGCTGGCCGCCCCCCTGGCCCCGCCCCGGCCGCCCCGGCTGGCGACCCGCGGGGGGGCCAGGGGCCAGGCTCGACCGGTCCCTGGGGCCCGCCGCCGGCGGCCGGGACCGCGGCGTCGGGCCGGACCGGGCCGACTGGGGGAACCGCGGCGGCTGGGGGGACCGGGGTGGCTGGCGGCACCGGGGCGGCTGGTGGGGTTGCAGTCGCACCGGCCACACCCGGAGGGACTCGATCGCCCCGAGCGCCTCGAGCCGCCGCCCAGGCGGCCCGGTCCGACCGACCGCGGGTGCCGTCCACCGAGCGAGCCACCGCCATCCTGGCGGCCGGCACCTTCGCCTCCCGCCTCACCGGGTTCATACGGGTCCTGGCCATCGGCTACGTGCTCGGGGTGAGCTCGCTCTCCGATGCCTACAACTACGCCAACGGCATCCCCAACATCATCTACGACCTGGTGCTCGGCGGAATCCTGTCCGCCACCCTGGTGCCCGTCTTCGTGGAGCAGCTGCGCGGGGAAAATCGGGCCGAGAACATGCGGGCCATCTCCGCGGTGACCACCGCCATCGTGGCCGCCCTGGCGGCCATCACCGCCCTGCTGTGGCTGCTGGCGCCCCTGATCATTCACTTCTACCTTCTCCTGAACCCGACCTCTACGGGAGCGGCGGAGCGAGCCCTGGCCACCAAGCTGCTCCACTACTTCGCCCCGCAGGTCTTCTTCCTCGGTGCCATCGTGGTATCGACGGCCCTGCTCAACGCCCGCCGGAACTTCGCCGCGGCCGCCTTTTCCCCGGTCGCCAACAACCTGATCGCCATCGCGGCCCTGCTCGGCGCCAAGGCCGTGGCCTCGAGCATCTTGACGTCGCGGTCGACGAGCGCCACGGGAGTCCTGCAGCGCATCACCAACGACCAGCACGCCATCTGGGTGCTCGGCATCGGCACCACGGCGGGCTACGTGGTACAGCTGCTGGTGCAGCTACCGGCCATGCGGCGGGTCGGCTTCCGGCTGCGTCCGGTCTGGGACCTGCACCATCCGGCCGTGCGCCGGGTGGCCCGGCTCTCGGCCTGGCTGATCGGGGTGGTAGTCGCCAATCAGATCGCCCTGGCCCTGGTGATGATCCTGGCGGGCAAGGAACAAGGAGGGGTCACCGCCTACCAGTTCTCGTATCAGTTTTTCCAGCTTCCCTACGCCCTGATCGTCGTCTCCATCGCCACCGCCCTGATGCCCGACCTGGCCGAGCGCTGGACGTCAGGGGACCGGCGGGGGTTCGAACGGCAGTTCGTCGCCGGGCTGCGCGTCGCCCTCGCCGTGATCATCCCGGTTGGCTTGGTGTATGTGGCGGTGGCCCAACCCTTCATCCGGGTGGCCGTCGACCATGGCCGGGTCAGCCCGTCCGGTGCCCATCTGGTCGGCACCTGTCTGGCCATTTTCGCCGCGGGGCTGCCGGGCTTCAGCGCCTTCTTCCTGCTCATGCGCCTCTACCAGGCCATGCAGAACACCCGCACCATGTTCTGGATCTACGCCTTCGAAAACGCACTCACCCTGATCGCGGCCCTCGTCCTCGATCCCATCCTGGGTGTGCCCGGCCTGGTGCTGGCCTGGGTCGGGCCGTACTCCATCGCCGCCTTGATCGCCGCCTACGACCTCCGCCACCGGGTCGGTTCGCTGGGAGGGACCTACACGGTTCGCGCCATCGCCCGGATCCTGATCGCCAGCGGCATCACCGTCGCTGTCGTGGTCGGCGTCGGGCGGCTCTTCCCGAGCGGCGCCGGCGATGCGGTGCTGATCGCCCGTCTGATCGCCCAGGCCGGCGTGGGCGCCATCGTCTACCTGGCCATAGCCCGGTCCATCGGCATCAAGGAGCTGCGGCCGATAACCCGCATGGCCCGCCGCCTTCTTCACGCCGGGTGAACGGCTCTTCGCATCCGGTCAGAACGTCACGTTGGCCAGAGGCGCGCATCCGGTCTCGCTCACGACCGCAGCCACGTACTGGTGCCCAACCTGGAAGACGTAGGCATCGGCGGGCGTGTCCCGGTAGGTGAGCTGGGCGTGCAGGACCGGGGTTGTCCCGGGTAAAACCCTGGCCCCCGCCGCGGCCGGACCCAGGCACGGCGCCGGGTTGGCCGCGGCTCCGGATCCGGCCCCGGAGGGGGCCGGGCTAGTAGCGCCGGGGGCGCCACCAACCGCGGCCCGCAGGGCGGCGGCCAGCGAGCCGGGGCCGGCAACGGCACCGAGCTGGACCGTCCGCCCGACACCGGATGGGCCGGCCGCGGCGGCGCCTGACGGCGCCGCGGGCGAGGCTGCCGGGGCCGACGCCGGGGCCCGGCTCGCCGGGGCCGAACTGGCGCCTTTCGAGCCCGGGCTGTGGCCCGGGTGGCGCACCACCGCCACCGCCACCCCCACCACGACGATGACTGCCGCCACGGCAGCCGCCAGCCGGGCCCGGTTGGCCCGCCGGTCGCGGCGCCCGGACAGCGACACCGCCGGGGATCGGCTGTCGGCGGCGGCCAGGGCGGCGGCGATGGCGGACTCTCGCCGGGCCGCCGCGGGCGGCTCCGGCGGGGCCGCTACCAGCCGGCGGGCGTCCTGCCAGGCTGTCACCTTGCTCCCGCAGTCCGCGCAGCCGGCGGCATGGTCGACGTCGCCAGCGCCGGCTTCTCCGTCGATCAGCGCCGACAGGCGATCGTCGTCGAGGTGCGGACCGGCGCTCACGGCTCGCTCCGGGACGGCTCGAGCAGGCGGACCAGGGCGGCGCGCCCGTGGGCAATGCGGGAACGCACCGTGCCGGGCGGCAGCTCGAGGATCTCGGCGATCTCGGCGTAGTCGAGCCCGCACAGATCCCGCAGCACCAGGGGGGCTCGAAACTCCATCCGCAAGCTGCGCAGGGCAACGTCCACATCCACCCGGGTTCCGGCCAGTTCGGGATCATCGCCGGGCGCGGCCACCAGGGGGGCGGCCCGATGCGCCGGCCGGCGTGGTCAGGATCGTCCAGGCTGACGAGCGTGGTGCGGGACCGCCGGCGCAGTTCGTCGATCGAACAGTTGACCGCGATCCGGTAGGCCCAACTCGAAAAGCGGCTGCGCTCGTCGAATCGAGGTAAACCCCGGGTCACGGCGATGAGGGCGTTCTGGGCCGCGTCGGCCGCGTCCGTGTAGTTGCCGGTGATCCGCCGGCAGACGGCGTGGATCCGGTCGTAGTGCTTGCGCAGCAACTGCTCCAGGGCCTCCCGATCACCACGGCGGGCCGCCTCGACGAGGGCGGCATCCTGAGCGGCGTCGTCGGAGCCGGGCGGAGGGGATGGGTCCGGAATGGGCGCGAGGGTACCGAGCCAACCCGGGCCGAAAGCACCGCCTTGATCGGTACGGCAAACTCACGCCGGGTTGGACGTCGGCGCCGCCTCCCCCGGTTCCCCGTACCCACCCCCGCCCGGGGTGTATACGCACACCGCGTCATCGGCCGCCAGCTCCACGGTGACCTTGTCGCCCAGGCGCTCCCGGCGCGACTCGTCGCCGCCCGGCCAGCGCCAGTTCTCCCCCACCGCCCCGGGGGCCCCGCCCGCCAGGCCCCACGGGCCGCGCTCGCCGCCGTTCGGTGATCAGCGAGAGGGTGGCCGGCTCGAGGACCTGAATGACCCGCTCGATCCCGTCGCCGCCCGGCCACCGGCCGGGGCCGCCGCTCCCCTGCCTGAGGCGGTAGCGCAGGACCCGAACAGGATGGGCCCGCTCCAGGGCCTCGGTCGGGGTGTCCCGGGTGTTGGTCATGGCGGTGTGTACGCCGTTCATCCCGGCGCGTCCCGGCCGGCCTCCCTGCCCGCCACCGATGGTCTCGTAGTAAACCCAGCCGCTCCGGCCTCCCAGGATCAGGTTGTTCATGGTCCCCTGGCCGGCCGCGCCGACCCGGCCCGGGGCGACCTGGGCCAGGGCCCGCAGGCACACGTCCGCCACCCGCTGACTGACCTCGACGTTGCCGGCCCCCACCGCCGCCGGCGGCCGGGCCCCGACGATGGTGCCGGCCGGGATGACCAGGTGGACCGGTCGCAGGGTGCCGCCATTGGCCGGAATGGTCGGATCGGTGACGGTGCGCAGGGCCCACATCACCGCGCTGGCCGTCACCGCGGCCACGGCGTTGACGTTACCGGGCTGCTGCGACTCGGTGCGACTGAAATCGAACGTGATCGCAGACCCGGCGATCGTCACGGCCAGCCGGATGGCGATCGGACGTTGCTGCCAGGGCGCCGGTCCGGTGGAATCCATGACGTCCGCCGCGGTCCAGGTTCCATCCGGCAGGGCCTCCACCGCGGCGCGCAGGCGCCGTTCGCCGTACGCCACCACCTCGTCGAAGTCGGCCTCCCGGGCGGCCAGCTGCGCCAGCCGTTCGACGCCCACCCGGTTGGCGCCCGCCTGGGCGTCGAGGTCACCGGCCCGCTCGACCGGGCGCCGCGAGTTGGCCTGCAGGAGAGCGGCCACCCCGGCGGTCAGCAGGACCGGAGGAATGCGCAGCCCCTCCTGATAGATCTCGACGGCCTCGGGAGGGATCGAGCCCGGCGTCATACCCCCGACGTCGGCGTGGTGGGCCCGGTTGGCCACCCAGCCGACGAGCCGCCCACCGGCGTGGCAGGGTGCCACCACGGTCACGTCGTTGAGGTGGGTGCCGCCTGCGAACGGGTCGTTGAGCACCACCTGCTGACCCGGGCCAGGGTCGAGGCCGGCACCGAGGGCGGCCTGGACCGACGCCGGCATGCTGCCGAGGTGGACCGGAATGTGCTCGGCCTGGGCGAGAAGCTCGCCGCCCGCGGTGAACACTGCAGCCGAACAGTCGGCCCGCTCCTTGATGTTGGGAGAAAGGGCCGACCGTCGCAGCACCTCGCCCATCTCGGTGGCCACGCCGGTGAGCTGCGAGATCAGCACCTGCAGGGCGCCCGGATCCACCCTCAACCCGCTCTCGTGAGCAGCCAGCAGCCCGCGGAACCGGTATCCGCCTGCCAGCCGGCGCCGACCCACACGGTGCAATCCGGCTCGGCGATCACGGCCGGACCCCGAATCGGACCCTGCCGGTCGGTCTCGTCCAGGCCGGCCGGGTCGACCGGCGACGGCCAGCGAGCCGAGGCCCGGATGGCAACCACCTCGACGGCGAATCCCGCCAGGGCAAAGCCGTTGCGGCGGATGTGCTCGGCTTCGAAAGTAGCCACCCCGGCCACGGACAGCTCATGGCTCTGGCCCGCGTACCGGCAGTCGAGGGCCGTCTCCAGCTCCGCCCCACTGGCCCCGCCGGCCCCACCTGCCCCGCCGGCGCGGGCGGCCTCGTCGGCCAGGGCGGCGGCGGCAGCTTCGGCCCCGGCGTGATCGGAGGGGTCGGGCCAGGAGCGCACCAGGTCCACCTGACGGGGCGCGCCGAGCAGTCCCGCGGCCGACAGCACGCCTGCTCGCGGCGGCACCACCACCGCCGGCATCCCCAGGGCATCGGCGAGGGCGCAGGCGTGCAGGGGGCCGGCGCCTCCGAACGCCACCAGCGCCAGCCGGGTCGGGTCGACGCCGCGCTGAACCGACACCACCCGGACGGCCTGCACCATGGCGTGGTCCACCACCGCGATGACGCCGGCGGCAGTGACGCCGGCCCCTTCCAGGGCCCGACGGGATGCGGTCACGTCCAGCCGGCCAAGCCCGGCCAGCCCATCCAGAGGGATGCGGCCGGCCACCAGATCGGCGTCGGTGACGGTCGGCAGCGCCCCGCCTCGCCCGTAACCCGCCGGGCCGGGGTCGGCTCCGGCGCTGTGGGGGCCTACGGTCAGGGCGCCCCCGCCATCGACTGCGGCGATGGAGCCGCCCCCGGCCCCGATGGTGTGCACGTCCAGGGCGGGCATGCGGATCGGCAGCCCGGCCACCCGCCGCTCGGCCGCCGGCTCGGGCCGCCCGCCGCGAATCAGGCAGACGTCCGTGCTGGTACCGCCCATGTCGAAGCTGACGCAATCCCCGAACCCGGCCGCGAGGGAGGCCGCAGCCGCGGCCAGTACGCCGGCGGCGGGGCCCGACAGCAGCAAGCGGACCGGTTGATCGACGGCCGCCTCGACCGGGATCAGCCCCCCCGCCGACGTCATCACCAGCACGTCGGGGGCCAGGTCCCGCAGGCCAGCCAGATAGCCCCGGCAGGGGCGGCGCAGGTAGGCGTTGGCGACGGTGGTCACGGTCCGCTCGTACTCGCGGTACTCGGGCGAGATATCGCTGGAGCACACCACGTTGCGGCCCGGGAGGGCCGCAGCCACCGCCCGCTCCTGCTCGGCGCGGCGATCCGCGTGCAACAGGCAGACCGCCACGGTGTCGACCTCCGGAGGGATCTCGGGGACCGCCCCAAGCGGAGCGATTTCCCGACCCGAGGCGTCCAGCCGGCCCGCGATCTCGAAGCGGAGGTCCCGCGGCACCAGCGGCACCGGGCGGTCCTGCCACGGGTCGTAGAGCGACGGCCGGGCCTGGCGGGCGATCTCGATCACGTCGCGCTGACCTTCGGTGCTGACGAGGGCCACCTTCCCACCGGCCCGTTCGAGGAGGGCGTTGGTGGCCACCGTGGTGCCATGCGCCAGCAGGAGGGCACCCCCCACTCGGGCCAGGCCGGCGGCCACCGCCCCGGCCGGGTCGCCAGGCCGGGAATCCAGCTTGACGACCTGGCCGCGGTCGTTGACAACGTCGGTAAAGGTCCCGCCAGTGTCGACCCCGACCCGGGCCGCGGTCACCCGCGGCGGAGGGGACGGTCGGGCGGGCCCAGATGGGTAGGCGGGGTGTCCCCGTGGCCGCCCTGCTGGCTGAACGCGGCGGCCACTGCAAGGCGGTCGACGAGGTCGTTCATGGCGTCGCCGCCGTGACCCTTGACCCATCGGAACCGGAGCCGACCGGCATCAGCCCGGTAGGCATCGATGAGCGGCTCCCAGAGATCCCGGTTGGCCACTGGTTTTTTCTGACTGTTGCGCCAGCCCCGGGCCAGCCACCCCTCCCACCACCGATCCCGGAAGCAGTTGACCACGTAGGTCGAGTCGCTCACGATGTCGAGCGGCCCATCGAGGGCGATGACGGCCTCCAGGGCGGCCTGGATTTCCATGCGCTGATTGGTCGTGCGGGCTGCAGCGCCGCTGGCATACGGGCCACCGGGAATCGCCCAGGCCCAACCGCCCGGGCCGGGGTTCCCGGGGCAGGCGCCGTCGGTATACACGGTGGTTGTTGCCACCGGCAGATCCTGGCACGACCCGTCTGTTGAGTCAGGCACCCTCCGCGGCGGCGACGTCTGCGGCGTAGCTCGCCCGGGCGGCCAGCAGGATCAGGGCCCCGGCGGCCAGAGGGATCAGCATCAGCAAGAAGGTGTCGCGCAGAGCCACCGCGTGGGAGCGCCCGGCCGTGGTGAGGGCGGTCGCCACCAGCCCGAACGTCACCGGACCCAGGGCGCTGGACGCCAGCGTCAGCAGCCCCTTGGCGGCCTCCCCCCGACCCCGAATGGACGGGCTCATGATGTCCAGGCGAACCGCGTCCAGGCAGGGACCGGCCCCACCGAGCAGCGACGCGCCGACAAACAGCAGGGCGCCGGCGGGGACCACGGATCGGGTGAGCAGGGCCGCCCCGAAGGCCACCGTGGCCGCCAGCTGGCAGCATGAGGCCACCACCAGCCGGGTCTCGCCCCCTGCCCGACGCGTCCACCGGTCCCCGAGGCGGCCGCCCGCCACGATCCCCCCGATCACGCCCAGGGCCAACAGCGGGGCCAGGGCGTCGACGGTCGCGGTCGAAAGCCCGTACCGCTCCGTGATGAACAGGACCGAGAACGACGCCACCCCGGCAAAGAAGAAGTTGCCGGCGGAATCGGACGCCAGCACCAAGCGGTTGGTGCGGATGCGCACCAGGGTTGCCAGCACCCGGGACAGGTTCGGCCCGGGCCGGCGGGCCGGAGCTGGATCGTCGACGGTCCGCGCCCCAGGGCGAGAACGACCCCGATGGCCGCCAACCCCCAGAACAGCCACCGCCAGGTAAAGAAGTGCACGGCCACCGCGCCCAGGATGAAGCAGGCTCCGGTCCCGGCGGCCTGGCCGGCGTCGAGCGCGGCCAGGGCGCGACCCCGACGGTCGGGGTGGTAGAGATCGCCGGCCAGTGACACCGACATCGGCCGGGCGATGGTGGCCACCCCGCCGCTCACGATCCGTGACACGGCCAGCAGGACCAGACCGATGGCGAAACCGGCGAAGCCCAGGGCCAGGCTCCACACCGCCACTGCCGCGGCCATGATCGCCGGGCGGTGCCGGCGATCGACGAGGGTCCCGGCAGGCAAGGCACACAGGGCGCCGGTCAGGCTGGAGAGGGCCGCCAGGAGGCCGAGCTGGGCGTCGCTGACGTGAAGGTCGGCCCGCAGGGCGGGGGCCACCACCCCGATGGTGGCCGCATCCGCCTTCGCCAGCGCCACCACCCCGACCAGTACGGCCGCGTGGGGGTAACGGTCGTCCCACCGGTGCCACCCTTGGCGGGGCCGGGTCGCCAGCTGGTGATCTGTCATCTGGTGATCCGGCACGCACCGGAAGTCTTGCACCGTTGTCCGGCAATTGAGCGCGACGATGGAGGGGTGATTTTCGACGGGTTCTCGCACCAACTACCTGACATCGATCCGGAAGAGACGGCGGAGTGGATCGATTCCTTCGACGCCGTCCTCGACGCCCACGGCAAGACCCGGGCCCGGTTCCTGCTCATGAAGCTGCTGGAGCGGGCCCGGGAGAACCAGGTGGGCTTCCCCGCCACCGTGTCGACGCCGTACGTCAACACCATTCCCGCGGACCTCGAGCCGTGGTTTCCCGGCGACGAGCACATCGAGCGGCGCATCCGGGCCTACATCCGCTGGAACGCCGCCATCATGGTGGTGCGGGCCAACCACGCCGCCGAGGGGATCGGCGGCCACCTGGCCACCTTCGCCAGCTCGGCCAGCCTCTACGAGGTCGGGTTCAACCACTTCTTCCGCGGCAAGGCCAACGGTCAGGCCGGCGACCAGGTGTACTTCCAGGGCCACGCCGCCCCGGGCATCTACGCCCGGGCCTTCATGGAAGGCCGTCTGAGCGAGGAGCAGCTGACGTTTTTCCGTATGGAGCTGCAGGGACAGCCGGGCCGGTTCCGGCGGCCTGTCGTCGTACCCCCATCCGCGGCTCATGCCGGACTTCTGGGAGTTCCCGACCGTGTCGATGGGGCTGGGCCCGCTCAACGCCATCTATCAGGCCCACTTCAACCGCTACCTCCAGAACCGGCGCATCGCCGACACCTCACAGAGCCGGGTGTGGTGCTTCCTCGGCGACGGGGAGTGCGACGAACCCGAAACCCTGGGAGCCCTGTCGCTGGCGGCGCGCGAGCAACTCGACAACCTCACCTTCGTCGTCAACTGCAACCTGCAGCGCCTCGACGGTCCGGTCCGCGGCAACGGCAAGATCATCCAGGAGCTGGAGGCCACCTTCCGGGGCGCCGGCTGGAACGTGATCAAGGTGGTATGGGGCGGCAAGTGGGACGAGCTGCTGGCCCGCGACGTCGACGGCGTGCTGCTCAACAAGATGAACACGACCGTGGACGGCGAGTTCCAGAAGTACGCCACCGAGGACGGCGCCTATATCCGCGAGCATTTCTTCGGCCCCGACCCGCGCCTGCGGGCCCTGGTCGAGCACCTCTCCGACGACGACCTGCGCAACCTGCCCCGCGGCGGCCACGACTACCGCAAGCTGTACGCCGCCTACAAGGCCGCCACCGAGACGACCGGCCAGCCCACGGTCATCCTGGCCAAGACGATCAAAGGTTGGACGCTCGGGCCCGAAATCGAGGCCCGCAACTCCACCCACCAGATCAAGAAGATGACCGCGGCCCAGCTGAAGCTGCTGCGGGACCGGCTGTACCTGCAGGACGAGATCCCCGATGCCGCCCTCGAGGCCGGGGAGCCGCCGTTCTACCGCCCCCCCGCCGACGTCGATCGAATACCGAGTACATGATCGAGCGCCGCGCAGGCCCTCAACGGCTCGCTCCCCCATCGGGTCGTGCGGGCCAAGCCGCTGCCGGCCCCGGCCGAGAAGACCCTGGCCGAGTTCGACGGCGGGTCCGGCAAGCGATCGGTGTCGACGACCATGGCGTTCGCGGTGATGCTGCGCAACCTGCTGCGCGACAAGGGACTGGGCCAGCGCGTCGTACCGATCATCCCTGACGAGGCCCGCACCTTCGGCATGGACGGCCTCTTCAAAGAGGTCAAGATCTACGCCCCGCTCGGCCAGCTCTACGAGCCGGTCGACTCCAAGCTGATGCTGACCTACTCCGAGGCCAAGGACGGCCAGATCCTCGAGGAGGGCATCACCGAAGCCGGCGGGATGGCGGACTTCACCGCGGCCGGCACGGCCTACGCCACCTGGGGCCAGCCGATGATCCCGTTCTTCATCTTCTATTCGATGTTCGGATTCCAGCGGGTCGGCGACCTGATCTGGGCGTTCGGCGACATGCGGGGCCGCGGCTTCCTGCTCGGTGCCACCGCCGGCCGGACCACCCTGCTCGGCGAGGGGCTGCAGCACGACGACGGCCACTCGCTGCTGCTGGCGTCGACCGTGCCCAACGTCCGGCGCCTACGACCCGGCCTTCGCCTACGAGGTGGCCGCCATCGTCGGCGGACGGCATCCACCGCATGTTCGGTCCCGAGCCCGAGGACATCTTCTACTACCTGACCCTCTACAACGAGAACTACCAGATGCCGCCCGAGGCCCGAAGGCATCGGCGACGGCATCGTGCGGGGCCTGTACCGCTTCGCGCCGGCGCCGGAAGGGCCGTCGCGGCCAGGCCACGATCCTGTTCTCGGGCACGGCCTCGCAGGCGGCCCTCGAGGCCCAGCGGTGCTGGCCGACGACCACGACGTCGCCGCCGAGCTGTGGTCGGCCACCAGCTACAAGGCCCTGCGCGAGGACGCCCTCTCGGTGGAGCGGTGGAACCGCCTGCACCCCGGTCTGCAACCCCGGACCCCGTACGTCACCGAGATGCTCGACGGCGCCGCCGGGTCCGATCGTGGCCGTGACCGACTTCATGAAGGCCGTGCCCGACCAGGTCGCCCGCTGGGTGCCGGCGCCGCTTCATCCCGCTCGGCACCGACGGGTTCGGCCGGTCCGACACCCGTGAGGCCCTGCGCCGGCATTTCGAGACCGACGCCGCCCACGTGATCGTGGCCGTCCTCGACGGGCTGCGCGCCACAGGAGAGGCCAAGGCGGCCGAGGTCGACAAGGCCATCGCCCGCTACGACATCGACGCCGACGCCGCCGACCCGCGCATCAGCTGATCCGACTGATTCGCCTGATTCGCCGCCCATGCGCCGGGCTACGGTCGGGTCTGTGGTCGCATTGCACCTGAGCCAGAATCCCGAGGCGGACCGACTCCTCTCCGAGGATCCACTGGCGCTGCTGATCGGCATGGTCCTCGACCAGCAGGTCCCGCTGGAGCGGGCCTTCAGCGCCCCGCTGGATCTTCAGGACCGGCTGGGCCGGCCGCCTCGACGCCGGCGAGATGGCGGCCATGGACCCCGACGAGCTGGTGGCGGTGTTCTCGGCCCGGCCCGCCCTGCACCGCTTTCCCGCCGCCAACGCCAAGCGGGTGCAGGAGCTGTGCCGCATCGTGGTCGACGAGTACGACGGGAAGGCGGCCGCCATCTGGGACGACGGCCGACAGCGGCGACGACCTCTTCCGCCGGGTCCGGGCGCTGCCGGGCTTCGGCGAGCAGAAGGCCCGCATCTTTGTCGGCCTGCTCGGCAAGCAGCTCGGCGTGCGGCCGCCGGGGTGGGAGGAGGCCGCCGGGCGTTTCGGCGAAGCGGGCACCTTTTTCTCCGTGGCCGACATCGTCGACCGCGAATCGCTCGGGCCGGGTCCGGGCCTACAAGCGCAGCTCAAGGCCGCCGCCAAAGCCGCCGAGGGCCTGACAGCCAGTGACGTCGGTGCGAGTCGTGACGGCGTGGAGGTGATCGCCAACGGCGAGCCGGTCGCGTTGCCCGACGGGCGCCCGCCTGACCGACCTGCTGGGCGCCCTGGGCCTGGGCGCCAAGTGGGTGGTCGCCGAACGCAACGGCGACCCCGTCGACCGGGCGGACATGGCCGCCACGGCGCTGGCGGACGGCGACCGCATCGAGCTGGTCCGGGCCGTTGCCGGTGGCTGAGCTCGGCCGGGCGGCGGCTGTACCTCTGCACCGCCGATCGCCCCGACCTGGCGCCGTTTCTTGGCCGCCTGCCTGCGAGGCGGGGTCGACATCGTGCAGCTCCGGGACAAGGACCTCGACGCCCGGCCCGCTGCTGGCCCGGGCCGCGGTGGCGGCCGCGGTCTGTGCCGACTTCGGCGTGCCGTTCATCCTCAACGACCGGCCCGACCTGGCCCTGGCCTGCGGGGCGGACGGCGTGCATGTCGGCCAGGACGACACCCCGCCGGAGGTGGCCCGGCGAATCCTCGGACCGGACGCCATCATCGGATTCTCGACCCACGCCCCGGCCGAGTGGGACGCCGCCGCTGGCTCCACCGCCGACTACCTGTCGGCGGGACCGGTCACGCCCACGCCCACCAAGCCCGGCCGGCCCGGCACGGGGCTGGGCTACCTCAGCTACGCGGCCGGGTCGGCCGAGTCCCGGCCCTGGTTCGTGACCGGGGGGGTCACCCCGGAGACCGTTCCGGCCATGGTCGGCGCCGGGGCCCGGCGGTTCGTGGTGGTGCGCTACCTGACCGAAGCCGCGGACCCCGAGACCGCCGCCCGCCGGCTGCGGGACAGCATCGAGGCTGCGATCCCGGGATAGCCGGCTCAGCCCTGCTGGCGGTCCAGCCAGCCGATCAGGATGGCGATGGCGCGAGGGTCGTGGCGGAGCCGGTGGGCGGCGCCGGACAGGACCCGCAGCTCGACCTCGCCGTGGGCGGCGTCGGCCAGGGCCCGGGCGTCGAGGACCGGCACCACCTCGTCGTTGGCGCCGTGCACCAGGAGGATCGGCCGAGGCGGGATCTTGGCGATCAGCACCAGCGGCCGGATCTCGCGCAGCTCCCGGGCCCAGGCATCCAGGTCGGGCGGGAACCCGGGATCCCGGATGACGCCGGCAGCGCGGGCCTGGGCCACGAAGCGGCGGGCGTCCACGGCCCGCTCGGCGAAGTCGGCCGGCGCCGAGAACGCGGCCACGCCCCGGATCCGGGGGTCCTCCCCGGCTGCGCACAGGGCCAGGGCTCCGCCGGCCGCGAACCCGCACGTCCAGACGGCGTCGACCCCGGGCGTGTCGCAGCAGGACGTCGGTGGCCGCCTTGAGATCCGCCAGCCAGCCGCCGAGCGAGAAGTTGCCCGACGACTGGGAGATGCCCCGGAAGCTGAAGGTCAGCACCACCCAGCCGGTGTCGGCAGCCAGCCGGTCGGCGAGCTCGTGGTAGCCCCGGTCCGGGTGCCCGGATCGGTGGGCTCGACCGGAAAGCCGTGGCAGAGCACCAGGCCGTGCCGGCCCGCGCCGCCGGCGGCCGAGGGAGCCGGGCGGGCCAGGTGGGCGGCCAGCGACACCTCGCCGGCCCGGATCGTGAAGGATCCGCCGGTCTCGGGCGCCGGGCTCGGGGGTGGCGTGCTCACGGATCCACTCTCGCGCAGCGGGGCCGCCCGAAGGCGACCCCGCTGTCACAGATTCACTGGAAGTCAGGACGCCCGTTTTGATGTCGGGTGGGACCAAGTTCCCGACCGGCGCGTCCCGGGTAACTGGTGTGGATTGACCAGATGGTCCAGCGGCCGCCTAGCGACCAGCCACCTCCGAGGTCCCACATCGTTGACTGCTCAGCTGGACCACCTCCTTTCCTCGGTAGCCCGATGTTAGTCACTCCGCGGTGGCGAGTCCAACGCATTTACGCGTGCCGCCGGAGCCGATCAGATCCCGATGCGCTGGGCCAGCAGCTCCCGGTGGTAGGTGGGGTCGCCGAACAGCAGCTCGGAGCTCTTGGCCCGCTTGAAGTACAGGTGGGCCGGATGCTCCCAGGTGAAGCCGATGCCGCCGTGGATCTGGATGTTCTCGGCGGTGGCGTGGAAGTAGGCCTCGGAGCAGTAGGACTTGGCCAGGCTGGCGACCACCGGCAGCTCGTCGTTGTCCTCGGCGGCCGCCCAACCGGCGTAGTAGGCGGCCGACTTGGCCGACTCCACCTCGAGCAGCATGTCCGCGCACTTGTGCTTGATGGCCTGGAAGCTGCCGATGGGCCGGCCGAACTGGACCCGCACCTTGGCGTACTCCACCGCCATCTCCAGGACCTTCTGGGCCCCGCCGACCTGCTCGGCGGCCAGCGCCACCGCGGCCAGGTCGAGCATCTTCGAGATGGCCGCCCAGCCCGGCGCCGTCGGCGCCGACCAGCCGGGCCGGGGTGGACGCGAACGTCGAGCCGGGCCTGCTTGCGGGTCTGGTCCATCGTCGACAGCGGCGTGGCCGTGAAGCCGGAAGCCCCCTTGTCCACCGCGAAACACCGACACCCCGGCGCCGGTGCGGGCCGCGACCAGGACCAGATCGGCGGTGTGGCCGTCGAGCACGTACAGCTTCTCGCCGGAGAGCGTCCAGTTGTCGCCCGAGCCGGTCGCCTCCAGGGTGACGCCCTCCTCGTCCCAGCGTCCCGACGCCTCGGCCAGGGCCACGGTGGCGATCGTCGAGCCGTTGGCGATACCGGGCAGGTAGTCCTTCTTGGCCGCGTCGTCGCCCGACACCAGGAGCAGGTTGGCGGCCAGGGCGACGCTCGAGAAGTAGGGGGCGCACAGCAGGGCCCGGCCCATCTCCTCGAGCACCACGATCAGCTCGACGTAGGTGTAGCCGGAGCCGCCGAACTCCTCGGGGATGGTCAGGCCCTGCAGGCCGAGCTGCTCGGCCATCTGTGCCCACACCGCCGGGTCGTACCCCTCGGTGGTCTCCATCAGCCGGCGCACCTCGGTCTCGGGGGACTTGTCCTCCAGGAAGCGCCGGACCGCCCTGCCGGAGCTCTTCCTGCTCTTCACTGAACGCGAAATTCACGGTGCTTCGTCCCCCTTGGGCACCGGGATCATCGACGCACTTTCTAGTCCATAGGCTGGGGGCATGCACTACGAGGACACCCAGGCCGAGATCCACAAGCTCGTCGTCGGACCGATGGACAACAACGTCTACGTCCTGCGCTGCAAGCAGACCGGCGACGCCGTGCTGCTGGACGCGGCCAACGAGCACGAGAAGCTGCTCGACCTGTGCCGGCGGCTCGGCGTGCGCAAGGTGCTCGAGACGCACGGCCACTGGGACCACATCCAGGCGGTGCCGGCGGTCCGCGACGCCGGCTACGAGGTGGGCGTCACCGCCGCCGACGCGTCCATGCTGCCCTCCTACGACTTCGTGCTGCGAGGACGATTCCGTGATCGAGGTGGGCCGGCTCCGGCTGCACACCATCCTGACCCCCGGGCACACGCCGGGCTCCATGTGCTTCCGGCTGGAGGGATCCCCGGTCCTGTTCAGCGGCGACACCCTCTTTCCCGGCGGCCCGGGGGCCACCACTTCCCCGGCGGCGACTTCCCCACCATCATCCGGTCCATCGAGGACCGCCTGTTCTCGAAGCTGCCTGCCGACACCATGGTCATGCCCGGCCACGGGACCGACACCACCATCGGCGCCGAGTCGCCGCACCTGCAGGAGTGGATCGACCGGGGCTGGTAGGCGCCGGCGCGGGCGCCAGCCGACCGGGGCGGGTCCCTGCCCGCCCTCTCGCCTAACGTCGTGACCAGGCCATCATATGCTGTTTCGATATATGTCATCCAAACTTCTTGGCGCGTCTCGTTTCTTGGCGCCGAATTGAACCTCCTGTGTCGTCCTCGTCGCCAAGAATCCAGATGTCACCAAGAAAATGAGGCCGCCGGATCGGTGCGAGCGTGCGGCCGGACAGTTCCGGGGTTGTGGGCGGCGGGGACCCAGGAACATCGGACAGCAGGGCGGGGAGGGCGGGGAGGGCGGCGAGCCGGCGGGGCCGGCGGGGCCAGCGGGGCCAGCGGGGCCGGCGGGACCCGGGCCCGAACGCCGGACGCACCCGGCCGCCCCGTCCCCCTACGAGCCTGTCAGCGGGTGGCGGGGGGCATCGACCAGCTCGAGGTCGCTCGGGCAGGCCCTCCACTGCCACCTTGTCGCCCTCGACGGTGACCGACACCCGGGCCCCGGCCAGGGGGATGCGGCCCACGTAGAGGCGGCCGATCTGCTCCGGGCAGGGCCGGGTGCAGCCATACCTTGCCGCGGGGCACCCAGGGATCCAGCCGCAGCAGCGTCCGCAGCATCAGCAGCGGCGAGGCGGCCGCCCAGGCCTGGGGCGAGCACGACGTCGGATACGCCACCACCATCGGCAGCTCCATGCGCTCCAGGCCGCTGAACAGCTCGGGCAGGCGTCCGCCCTGGGCCACGGCGGCGTCCAGGACCGCCATGATCACCCGCTGGGCTTCGCGCACGTAGCCGTAGCGCATCAGGCCGGCCGCCACGATGGCGTTGTCGTGGGGCCACACCGATCCGCAGTGGTAGCTGATCGGGTTGTAGCCCACCATCGACGCGGCCAGGGTGCGAACGCCCCACCCGCTGAAGAGATCCGGGCTCAGCAGCTTGCGGGCCACCGCATCGGCCTTGTCGGCGTCGAGGATGCCGGTCCACAGGCAGTGGCCCATGTTGGAGGTCAGGGCGTCGATGGGCTTCTTGTCCCGGTCGAGGCCCATGGCCATCCAGCCCTTCTCCTCCACCCAGAAGTCCCGGTTGAAGGCGGCCTTCAAGGCGGCCGCCCGGGCTCGCAGCTCGGAGGAGCGGGCCGCTGTCCCCCTGCTCGGCGGCGAAGAAGGCCCGGGCCAGGTAGGCCCCGTAGGTATAGCCCTGCACCTCGGCCAGGGCTATAGGAGGGTCGGCCAGGCGGCCGTCGGCGAAGCGGACGGCGTCGTTGGTGTCCTTCCAGCCCTGGTTGCGCAGGCCCCGGTCCGAGGTGCGCTGGTACTCCACGTAGCCGTCGCCGTCGCGGTCGCCGAAGTGCTCGATCCACTCGATGGCCCGGTCGGCGTGGGGCAGCAGCTCGTCGACCGCCTCGCGGGCCAGGCCCCACCGGCGCAGCTCCCCGAGCAGCATCACGAACAGCGGGGTGGCGTCGGCGGTGCCGTAGTAGATGGTGCCGCCGCCGAGCGACAGCGAGGACGCCTCGCCGAAGCGCATCTCGTGCAGGATGCGGCCGGGCTCCTCCTCGTTGTAGGGCCGGACATCGCTGGCCCTGGAAGCGGGCCAGGGTCTGCAGGGTGCCGAGGGCCAGCTCGGGGTCCACCAGCAGCGCCATCCAGGCGGTCAGGAGCGAGTCCCGGCCGAACAGGGTCATGAACCACGGCGCTCCCGCGGCCACCACCGTCCGCTCCGGGTAGTCGGGGTCGAAGATCCGCAGGGCTCCGAGATCCTCGGCGCTGCGGGCCACCACCGCCCGCAGGCCCTCGTAGTCGGTGTCGAGGACGGGCACGCTGCGCCGCCAGGCCGCCATGCGCTCAGCCGGCTTGGCCCGGTCGATGGGCTGGCCACACAGCCAACGGGGCTCGATCTCGTCGTCGTCGATGCCGCAGGTGAACTGCTGGCACAGCGTCCAGGTGCCCTTGGACTCGATGATGACCTCCCAGCGGGCGATGTTGCCGTCGAGCACGGCGGGCCGGGAGAAGGAGATGCGCAGGCTGCGGCGGTGAGCGCCGTTTTTGTGGCTGAACACCAGCGACCCGTCCTCATGGGTCACGTCGCGCTCGCCGTTGTCCGCCGACCCGGGCCTCCTTGACGGCGAAGAGGTCGGCGAAATCGGCCCCGTAGACCAGGTCCGCGGCGCAGTAGGCCGGCTCCTCGCCGAAGTTGCGGATCACCAGGTCCTCGCGCATGCCCCGGCCCACGTAGCGGCGCCGCTCCACCATGAGGTTGGAATCGGCCCGGCCCGAGGCGGGGCCGGGCCCGGGACACGAAGGTGGCCGAATAGGGATCGGCCACGGCCCGGGCCAGGGCCTCGAGAGGCTGCGCCGTTGATCCGCAAGGTCCAGCGGGACAGGAAGCGGGTGTCGCGGAAGAAGAACCCTTCGGCGGACAGCGGCGACACGTCCCCGTCGGGTGCACAGATCACGAAGGCGGACCCTTCGACCAGGGTCACCCGGTCGTCCGGTCCCCCCAGTGAGACGCTCGCGTGCGAGGTCCACGGGCTGGCCATCGTCGCGGCAGGCTAGCGGCCCACACAGGGGGTGCCGCGCGGCCCGCTTTCCTATTTTCCCCTATCCCGGTAGTGGTAATAGAATCGGGGCGTGGCTCCCCCGCTGTTCGAGGTTGAAAACCTGCATGTGGCCGTGGAAGGCGCCGAGATCCTCAAGGGCGTCGACCTGACCGTGGGCGCCGGGGAGGTCCACGCCCTGATGGGGCCCAACGGATCGGGCAAGTCGACGCTCGCCAACGCCCTGCTCGGCAACCCCGCCTATCAAGTGACCGGGGGCCGGGTCCGGTTCAAAGGGGAGGACGTCACCGGCTGGCCGCCGGACGTGCGGGCCAAGGCCGGGATGTTCCTGGCCTTCCAGTATCCCGAGGAGATCCCCGGCGTACCGGTCGCCCAGTTCCTGCGCCAGGCTCTGTCGGCCCGGCGGGGCATGGATCTGTCGGTGCTGGAGCTGCGGGTCTCGATCATGGAATGGATGAAGCGGCTGGGGATGGACCCGTCGTTCGGCGACCGCTACCTCAACGAGGGCTTCTCCGGCGGGGAGAAGAAGCGCAACGAGATACTGCAGCTGGCCATCCTGGAGCCCGAGCTGGCCATTCTCGACGAGACCGACTCGGGACTTGATATCGATGCCCTCGGCGTGGTCGCCCGGGGGGTAGAGGCGGTGCGCAGCGCCCGACCCGACCTCGGGGTGCTGGTGGTCACGCACTACCAGCGCATCCTCGAGCAGCTGCGGCCGCAGTTTGTCCATCTGCTGATCGACGGGCGCATCGTCACCAGCGGCGGGCCCGAGCTGGCCAGGCGTCTGGAGGAGGAAGGGTACGAGGCATGGCGCTAGACGTCACCACCATCAAGAAGGACTTCCCGATCCTGGACCGGCAGGTTCACGGCCGGCGCCTGGTGTACCTCGACTCCGCCTCCTCGTCGCAGAAGCCGGTGTCGGTGATCGAAGCCATGGACCGCTACTACGAGACGACCCACGCCAACGTGCACCGGGGCGTGTACACCATCGCCGAGGAAGCCACCGCCCTGTTCGAGGGCGGCCGGGTCGCGCTGGCCCGGTTCATCGGGGCCCGCTCGAGCAGCGAAATCGTGTTCACCAAGAACGTGACCGAAGCCATCAACCTGGTGGCGTATTCGTGGGGTCGGGCCAACCTGGGCCCCGGGGATGTGGTCGTGCTCACCGAAATGGAGCACCACGCCAACCTGGTGCCGTGGCTGATGCTGAAGGCCGAGCGAGGGATCGAGCTGCGGTACATCCGTCTCACCGGGGACGGGCTGCTGGACCTCTCGGACCTGGACCACCTTCTGAACGGCGCCAAGCTGCTTGGCGTCTCGGCCGTGTCCAATGTCCTCGGCACCATCAACCCGGTAGCCGAGCTGGCCGATGCCGCCCATGCCGCCGGGGCCCTGATCCTCGTCGACGGGGCCCAGCAGGCGCCCCACCTGCCCACCGATGTGGTGTCGCTCGGAGTTGACTTCTTCGGCTGCACCAGCCACAAGATGCTCGGCCCCACCGGGATCGGGGCCCTGTGGGCCCGGGCCGAGCTGCTGGAGGCCATGCCGCCCTTCCTCGGCGGAGGCGAAATGATTCGCGACGTGCGCCTGGACGGCTTCACGACCAACGACGTCCCCTGGAAGTTCGAGGCGGGCACCCCGCCGATCGCCGAGTCGGTTGGCCTGACGGCCGCCATCGACTATCTGAGCGCCCTCGGCATGCCCGACGTGCGAGCCCACGAACGGACCCTGACCGAATACGCCATGGCCGCCCTCTCGGAGCGGTACCCGGACCTGGTCATCTACGGTCCCCCCGACGCATCCCAGCGCGGCGGGGTGATCTCCTTCAACTACAAGGATGTCCACCCTCACGACCTGTCGCAGGTGCTCGACGAAGCGGGCGTGTGCGTGCGGGCCGGGCATCACTGTGCCAAGCCGCTCATGCGGTGCCTCGGGATCGGAGCCACGGCGCGGGCTTCGTTTTCCGTCTACAACGACGAGGCGGACGTGGACGTCCTCGTCGAGGCGCTGGCCGAAGCCGACCACCTTTTTTCCTGAGCCCCCCTAGTAAGCAGGTAGCCACCGATGCCCGGTCTCGAAGACCTCTACCGAGAAATCATCCTCGATCACTACCGCAACCCCCGCAACCGGGGGGAGCTGCCCATCCCGCCTGCCCACTCCGAGACCGGATTCAACCCGCTCTGCGGCGACGAGATCACGCTGTACCTTCAGCTCGACGGCGACCGGCTGGCGGACGTGAAGCTGACCGGGCAGGGGTGTTCGATCAGCCAGTCATCGGCGTCGATGATGTCCACCGCAGTCAAGGGCAAGAGTCTGGCCGAGACCCGGGCCACCATCCGGAAGTTCAAGTCCATGATGTCGATCCATGAGCACCGCCTCGACGGTCCAGCCGATGACGAGTCCGGCGACGACGGGGGCGAGACCGGCGGGACTGGCCTTGACGGCGGGCCCGAGGTGTCACTCGGCGACCTGGAGGCCCTGCAGGGGGTGGTGAAGTTCCCGGTCCGCATCAAGTGCGCCACCCTGTCGTGGAACACGCTGTCGCAGGCGCTCGATCACCTCGAAACCGAGCGGGTCAGCGCGGCGTCCTGATCATCCGCCCGCCCGTTCACGGGCGTCAGCCGGCATCCGCATCCGCCTCTCGCCGCGACCGGGGGCCCCGATCGCGGACGGTCTCCACGGCAGCGAAAGCCCGGCGCAGCTCGGCGATCCACTCCTTCTCGTTGTCGCCCACCAGGCGGACGCACCAGGCCAGCGCCTCGCTGCGGCTGCGGGCCAGGCCGGCGTCCATCAGGGTGTCGAGGACCTGGCGTTCCGGCAAGCGCAGGCGGGTCATCACCGGCACCGAGGCGGTGGTGAAGACCACCACCATGTCGCCGACGCGTGCCCCCCAGGAGACTTTGCGCCCGAAGGCCTTCTCGGCCGCCCCGGCCAGGGCCATGCGCTCCTCGCGGGTGGTCTCCCGGAACCGGCGCAGTCCGGACAGGTCGTCGGACCCCTCCGCGCCGTCGCCGGACGCCCCGGATGACGGTTCGCCTCCGGCGGCCGCTGGCGACAGATCTGCGACCACCAGGATCTCGTCCTGGTCCGAGACGATCTCCAGGCCGCTGACCTTCCAGTGGTGAGGGAGCCGTTCGGCGAACCACTCCTGGATGGCGGCGGTCATCCAGCCATGGTGGCACGCCGGGGGTGGTCACGCTGGGAGCGGTAGCGTCTGGCGCCGTGTCGCGCCGCGCGTCGTCGTCGTCGGAGCCTCCCTGGCAGGCTTGCGGGCCGCCGAGACCCTCCGCGAGGCCGGTCATGACGGTCCGGTCACCATCGTGGGGGCCGAACCCCATCGGCCCTACGACCGGCCGCCGCTGTCGAAGCAGATCCTCACCGGAAAGGCCAGCGCCGAGGACATCGGGCTTCGCGTCAGCGACGATCTCGACGCCGAATGGCGGCTGGGGACGCGGGCAACCGGGCTGGACCTGGACCGAAGCCGGGTGCGCCTGGCCGGCGACGACGAGGTGCCGTTCGACTTGCTGGTCATCGCGACCGGCGCTCATCCCCGCGTCCTCCCGGGCGCCGAGCCCGGCCCGGGCGTCCACTATCTCCGCACCATCGACGACGCGGTGGCGCTTCGCGACGACCTGGCCCGGACCGAACGGGTGGTTGTCATCGGGGCCGGCTTCATCGGGCTGGAGGTGGCCGCCAGCGCCCGCCAGCGTGGTCTGGAGGTCACCGTCGTCGAGGTCCTGCCGGTGCCCCTGGAGCGGGCCATCGGCGCCGAGATGGGAGCCGCCATCGCGGCCGCCCATGGCCGCCACGGGGTGGATGTCCTCCTCGGCACCGGCTTCGACGGTCTGGTCGGGACCGGCCGGGTGGAGGGGGTCCGGCTGGCGGGCGGCGGGGTCCTCCCGGCCGACCTGGTGGTGATCGGCATCGGGGTGGCGCCCGCCACCGGGTGGCTCGAGGGGTCCGGGGTGGACCTGGGCGACGGGGTCCTGTGCGACTCGAGGCTGCGGGTCCGGGTGGGCGGGCGCTGGCGAACCGACGTGGTCGCGGCCGGCGACGTGGCCCGGTGGACGCACCCGGGCTACGGGGAGGCGGTCCGGATCGAACACTGGACTAACGCTGTAGATCAGGGTGAGGCTGCGGCCCGAACCCTGCTGGAGGGGGAAGGGGCCGAGGAGTACGCGCCGACCCCCTACTTCTGGTCAGACCAGTACGGCATCAAGCTCCAGTTCGTGGGCGAGACCCGCCCCGGCGACGAGGTCATGATCCTGGAAGGGGATCCAACCGATGACCGCTTTTTGGCGGCGTACGGCCGCGCCGGGCGGTTGGTGGCCGCCCTCGGCATGCGCCGCCCGGCCCGGGTGATGGCCCTGCAGCAGCTCATCGGGGCCCGGACACCGTTCCCACCGCCTGAAACACCGTAGATTGGCGCCCCGTAGATTGGCGCCCCGGGGGCGGCTCGGGGCCTAGGAGGCCGGCAGCTGCCAGCCCTGGGCTTCGGCGATCTCCCGGCAGGTGGGGCAGAGCTGATATCTCTTCGGGTCCCGGCCGGGCACCCAGATCTTCCCGCACAGGGCCTTGACGGCGGTGCCGTTGATCAGCCCTTCGACCACCGTCGGGCCGGTGGACACAAAGTCGCCCTCATCGGGCTCGAATCCCTCCAGCACGATGTGGGTCATCCGCTCGTGGTCGCCGTCAAGGGCGGGATCGCTGCGGACCGGCGAAACGGAGAGGTCGGTCATCGACATCAGGGTATCGAGACCGAAGCGGGCGTCGTAGAGTCGAGAAGTCGAGGAGGAGCCATGACCGAGGCCGTGATCGTCGCCACTGCCCGCAGTCCTATCGGACGGGCCTTCAAGGGATCGCTGGTCAGCCTCCGACCCGACGACATGGCGGCCCAGATGGTGCGGGCGGTCCTGGCCAAAGTGCCGGCCCTGCAGGCCGGGATGGTCGAGGATCTGCTGCTCGGCAACGCCCAGCCGGCCGGTGAGGCGGGCTACAACATGGCCCGGGTCGTGGCCCTGCTGGCCGGGATGCCGTCGGTGCCGGGGACGACCGTAAACCGCTACTGCTCGTCGTCTCTGCAGACGATCCGCATGGCCGCCCACGCCATCCGGGCCGGTGAGGGCGATGTCTTCGTGGCGGGCGGGGTGGAGGCGGTCAGCCGGTTCGGGCAGGGGATGGCCGACGGAATGCCCGACACCCACAACCTGCGATTCAGGGAGGCCGAGGAGCGCAGCGTGGCGCGTTCGCTCGGAGGCAACGACCCCTGGACACCGCCGCCCGGCCTGTCCGACATCTACATCGCCATGGGCCAGACCGCCGAAAACGTCCGCGTGCTCGAAGGCGTCAGCCGGGTGGTTATGGACACCTTCGCCCAGCGCTCCCAGGAGCGGGCCGTGGCCTCTCAGGAGAACGGCTTTTTCGAGCGCGAGATCACCCCGCTCACCCTGGCCGACGGCACCGAGGTCCGGACCGACGACGGACCCCGGCCCGGCACGACCCTGGAGAAACTGGCCGAGCTCAAGCCGGCCTTTCGGCCCGACGGCGAGGTCACCGCGGGCAACAGCTGTCCGCTCAACGACGGGGCGGCGGCCGTCCTCGTCATGAGCGAAACCAAAGCCCGCGACCTGGGCATCGTGCCGCTGGCCCGCATCGTGTCGTCGGGCCTCACCGCCCTCGACCCCGAGATCATGGGCCTGGGCCCGGTGGAGGCCTGCCGGCAGGCGCTGGGCCGGGCTGGTATGACAATGCAGGACGTGGATCTGGTCGAGATCAACGAAGCGTTCGCGGCCCAGGTCGTGCCGTCCGCCCGTCACCTCGGCATCGATATGGACAAGCTCAACGTACACGGCGGCGCCATTGCGCTCGGCCATCCGTTCGGCATGACCGGCGCCCGTATCATGACCACGCTCATCAATGGCCTTCAGGCGGATGACAAGTCCATCGGGCTGGAATCCATGTGCGTGGGCGGCGGTCAGGGCATGGCCATGGTGATCGAACGCCTCAGCTGACAGTGATTGCATACTTCATCTGATCGAAATGAAGCGCCTCAGCGGATGTAATTGGCCGCCCGGGCTGGCCCCCTAAAAATCCCGTAAATCCCCATGTAAATGGCGGTTTTTTCGCCCTCACTGGCGCGTCGCCAGGGCGCTCGTACGTTCCCTGTCCCGGCCTTCGACAAAAATTGCTTGCTGGCAAAGGCTTGATCTGGTTGGACCGGCTGGCCTAAGGTACGGACCCGTTGTGACTACGTGCACGTGGAATTTCCGTCGGCACGCGTGTCGGGTCCTATCTGGGGCCTGTGTAATCGTGCTGGCTTCCAATTTCGTCGTTCCCAGAGCGTCCGCCGATCAGATCTCGGACTTGCAAGCTCAAGCGAACGCCCTGGCCACCAAGATCCAGAGTCTTGGTGTACAGGAAGAAGCGCTGAGTGAGCAGTACGACGGCGACCAGCTGACGGTGCAGACGCTCGAGGCCAAGGTCGCCCAGGCCGCCCAGCAGGTGGCCCAGGCCGGCGCCCACGCCTCGCAGACCCGGACCGCGTTGGAAGCCGACGCCATCGACGCCTACGTGCACGGTGGGGCCAACCCCCTCACGACCAGCAACAATGCGCTCAACAGCGCCACCAACAGCCTGCTGCGCGCCGAGTACGTCAACAGCCTGGCAACCAACCAGACCGACGCCATCGACCAGTTCCACCTGGCCGCCCTGCAGGATCAGGCCGCCAAGGCGAATCTCCAGCAGCAGACCTCGGCCGCCCAGGCTGCCGTTCAGCAGGTCGCCCAGGCCCGGCAGGCCGTTTCGGCGGCCCAGGTACAGTTCCAGTCTGCCCTCAACCAGGACCGGGGCCGGATCGCGGTGCTGGTTGCCCAGCGCCAGGCCGCCGAGGAAGCTGCCGCGGCGGCGGCAGCCCGAGCCCGGCTGGCAGCCCAGCAGGCCGCTCAGCAGGCTGCGGCCCGGGCCGCCGCCCAACAGGCCGCTCAGGCCGCCGCCGCAGCTCGCCAGGCCGCGACCACGGCGACGACGGGAGCCCCCAGTAACTCCAGCGGCACGCAGCTGGCCTCCAACACCGCCCCCGCCCCCAGTCCATCGACAGCCGCCCCCGCCCCCGCCCCCGCCCCGGCGGCTCCCAGCCTGCAGCCGAGCGCCCCGCCGCCGGTGTACTCGGGCGCTTCGGGGGCCGTGGCTGCAGCCGAGAGCAGGGTTGGCGATGCCTACGTGTGGGGCGCCGCCGGTCCCAGCTCCTTTGATTGCTCGGGCCTGGTGATGTGGGCCTACGCCCAGGTGGGGATCTCGCTGCCGCACTTCAGCGGCGCCCAGTACGCCGATACCACCCACATCCCCATGTCGGAGCTCGAACCCGGAGACCTGGTCTTCTTCGGCGACCCGGGCCAGCACGTTGCCATGTACATCGGCAACGGGCAGATCGTTGAAGCCGCGGATCCGGCGATCGGCGTGCACATCACGGCTCTGTATCCCGAGTTCGTTCTGGCCAGCCGGGTCGAATAGGGCGCCTGGACGTCGGCCGGTGCGAACCGGCTTGTGCCCGGCGACATCGTCGCCCACGATGGTGGCATGCGAGTAGAGCGCTGCTTCGCGTTCGTTGACCTGTGCGGGTTCACCGCCTTCATCGAGCATTTCGGCGATGAGCGCACGGTGGTCGTCCTCGCCAACTTCCGAACCCGGGTACGGGAGATCGCGGCTCGCCGGGGCGTGCGCGTCACCAAGTGGTTGGGCGACGGCGCCATGCTCAGCTCAGAGGACACCCAGGCGGTGGTTTCGATGGTGCTCGAGCTCGGCGTTCCGCTGCCCGACGCCGTCCCGCTGGAGATCCGGGCCGGGGTCTCACGGGGGCCGGTGATCATGTTTGAAGGCGATGACTACATCGGCCGGGCTACCAATGTGGCCTCCCGGTTATGCGACGCGGCCGCCCCGGGTCAGGTGCTGGCCACCCGGGAGGTCGTCAGCCACGCCCCCCGGTGGGTGAGCGCCGGCGAGACCCGCCTGTACGCCGCTCAGGGCTTCGACCGCCCCCTGGAGGCCAGCGTGATCAGCGTGGGGACCGCGGATGTGATGGTGACCGACCCCTGTTGCGGCCTGCTGCTACCCCTGGTGACCGGACTTGACACCCGGTTCGGGCCGGACGGCAGCATCCAGCGCTTCTGCTCCACGGCCTGCGCCCTCTCCTGGGAAGAGAACCAGCGACATCCACCGGTGGTGGTCGTCGACCGCCTGACGGGGACATGAGCGCCGTCTGCCCCCACGGGTTCGCACCCGCGGAGTGCCTGATCTGCAAGACGCTGGGGTCTACACCTCAAGTGCAGGTCGAGGCCAAGAGGAGTCCGCCGGCCCCGCCGGGCGGCCCGGGCGCCGGGAGCGCCAAACCGGCGACCCGGGGGCGAGCCGCCGATCAGCCCGACGCCGTCTACCTGGCTCGGAGCTCTGAGGAGCGGCCCCGCTCGCTGTCAAGCTACGCCGCCCTCACCCTGGCGGGCATCGCCGTGCTGGCGGTGCTGGCCTACTTCCTGGCCGGTGCCGTGTTCGCCATTCTGCGCGTGGTCGAGCTGCTGGCGGTGGCCGGCCTGGCGGGTTGGGCCGGCTACAAGTGGGGGCATTACCGCGGTCGCCATCACCGTGACTCCTGACGCGTCACGGTCCCGCGGCGCGTCATCCAGCAGCGACAGACTCGGGCTTCGACCCCTCACCGCTCGGTCCGTCATCCTGTCCGTGCTGCTTGGCACCCACCCGCCCCTCCTCCCGGTGCGGACCGTGGTGCGCACCACGGAACTGTTCGGGATCAGCGAAGGCACGACCCGGGTGGCCCTGTCCCGGCTGGTGTCCGATCGCGACGTGATCGCGGAGGGCAGCCGGTACCGCCTGAGCGACCGGTTAGTGGCCCGCCAGCGACGTCTCGACGAAGGTCGGGTTCCCGCCACCCAACCCTGGCGCGGCACCTGGGAGATGGCGGTGGCGACCCCGGCGGTGCACGCCGGGCTCGGGCGGGCCGCCCTGGGCCGGGATCTGGCCGCCCTTCGGCTCGGGGAGTTGCAGGCCGGGGTCTGGGCCCGGCCGGCCAACCTTCGCCGGGAGTGGCCGACCTCGCTGCGGGATCGCGTCTGGCGATTCGAGGCCCGGGTACCCGGCCGGACCGCGGCGCGATGGCGTCCGGTGCAGGCCAGGGATCTGGCTGCCGGCCTGTGGGACCTCAGGGGCTGGGCCGGGCGGGCCGACGCCCTTCTCGCCGCCTTCGGGTCCAGTGACGAGCCCGCCCGCCGTTTCGCGGTGGCGGCCGCCATCGTCCGGCATCTCCAGGCCGATCCGCTGCTGCCGGCGTCCCTGCTCCCATCCCGGTGGCCGGGAGGGCGGCTGCGCCGGGCCTATGCCGGCTACGAGCAGGAGCTCGGGAACCTGTTGGGTCAGGAGCGCCGGCGCCACGAATGACAGCAATGAAATGATACGAACGAGAAGAAGGGGAACCCCCTAAGCGCTCAGGCCACGAGAAGGCCGTGGCACGCGACCGCGTCGCGTGAGACCCATCCGGCGGGAGCGGGATTGCGTAACCAACCACCAAACCCGGTGGCGCGCGCTCTAATGTTGCCCCGGCGCCAGGGGGGCGCGGTTGGCGGACCCTCTGAGCCACTCGACACGGTCGCACTACCGAACGGGGAGGGCGTCATGGCTGCGACATCATCGGGCGTGGCACAGGCGGCGGGAGCCGAGGGGGAGTATCACCTCCGTCGGGAGGTGGGCCTGCAGGGCCTCACCATGATCTCCCTGGGGTCGATCATCGGTTCGGGCTGGCTGCTGGGCGCCATCACGGCAGCCAAGACGGCGGGGGGCGCCTCGCTCATCTCCTGGATCATGGGCGGCGCCATCCTGGCCCTGCTGGCCCTGGTGCACGCCGAGCTGGGCTCGACCTACCCGGTCTCGGGAGGCACCGCCCGGTTCCCGTACATGATCTTCGGAGCCCTGGGCGGTTTCACCGGAGGCTGGATGGCGTGGCTGCAGGCGGTCACCATCGCCCCCATCGAGGTGGAGGCCAGCCTCGGCTACCTCAACTCCAGGTTCACCTCTCTGGATCTGGTCAAAACCAACGGAACCTTGACGGGCAACGGCTACCTGATGGGGATCGGGTTCATGCTGGTCTTCTCGTTCATCAACATCATGGGCGTCCGCTGGCTGGCCGAAACCAACACCATCGCCGTGTACTGGAAGATCGCCGTGCCCGTCATCACCATCTTCGCCCTGCTTTTCACCGAGTTCCACAGTGCCAATTTCACGGCCGGCGGCGGGTTCGCCCCCTTCGGCTTCCACGGCATGTTCGCCGCCCTGCCGCTCGGGATCGTGTTCGCCCTGGAGGGATTCGAACAGGCCATACAGGTAGGCGGTGAGGCTGAGAACCCCCAACGCAACATCCCGCTGGCGGTTATCGGATCCATGATCATCGGGACTCTCATCTACCTGCTGCTCGAGGTGGCCTTCATCGGAGCCCTGGATCCTGCCAACCTGGTCCACGGGTGGGCGAACCCGATCTCGGCCACCGGCAACTACGGGCCGTATTACGCCCTGGCCAACCAGGCCGGGCTCGGAATCCTGGCCCTGATCCTGATTATCGACGCGGTGATCTCGCCAGCCGGCACCGGCCTGGTCTACATAGGGACCTCGTCCCGCCTGTCCTACGGGCTGGGCCGCAACAAGTACTTCCCGTCGATCATCAGCCGGATCAGCAACAAAGGCGTCCCGTTGATCTCTATCGGCATCGCCTTCCTGGTCGGCCTGTTGGTCTTTCTCCCCTTCCCCAGCTGGAGCGGCCTCGTCGGCCTGGTGACCTCCGCCACGGTCATCATGTACGGCATGGCCCCGGTGTCGTTGTCCGGGCTGCGCAAGCAGGACCCGGACCGGCCCCGGCCGTACCGACTGCCGGCGGCGGGCGTGCTGTGCCCGCTGGCGTTCATCTGCGCCAACTTCATCGTGTATTTCGCGGGCTGGAGCACCATCTTCTGGCTGTACTGCGCCGTTGCCATCGGCTTCATCCTGTTCGCCGGCTACCAGGTTTCGCTGCCCCCGGAGCGGCGCACCATCATCGACTGGCGGGCGGCCAGCTGGATCATTCCGTGGCTGCTGGGCCTGGCGCTCATTTCCTGGCAGGGGCAGTACAACGGGGTGCCGCCCAAGGTGTTCGGGGTCACGCTGCTGGCCACCAAGAACCTCCCCAACTGGTGGGATCTGCTGGTCATCGCCCTCTTCAGCCTGGTCATCTTCTTCTGGGCCGTGCGGGTGAGCATGCCGCACGACAAGGTCCAGGAGGCGGTGCACGACGTCGAGATGGAGGCGTCGGTGGAGATGGAAACGCCGCTGTCAGTGGCCTGAGATAACCGCATCGAGTGGGCCGCCTGCGAACTCGCCAGCCCACCAGGGCGGCGGCTGACCACCGCCGCCCGCCGCCAGGGCCTTAATGCTCCTCGCGAACCACCAGAACCGGGCAGTGCGCCAGCTGGGTGCAATGCGATCGAGACGGAGCCCAGCAGCATGCCCCGAAACCCGCCGTGCCCTCTCGAGCCGACGACGAGAAGGGTGGCACCGTGGCTCTCGTTGACCAGCACCTCGGCCGGGTTGCCGGGAAGCAGCGTGTGGGTCACCTCCAGACCGTCCATCGGCGGCGCCGCGGCCAGCATGGCGTCGAACTGCTCGTGGGCATCCTTTTCGACCTGTGGGTAGTACTCGTGGGCGGTCTTCCCGAAGAAAGAAACCAGCGCCGGAAAGGCATGCACGATGTTCAACTTGGCCTGGCGGAACCGGGCCTCGTCGATCGCCCATGACAGGGCGGCCGCAGATTCCGCCGATCCGTCGACGCCCACGACGATGACCGCCGCGAGTCCCCCGAATCGGTGCTCATGGTCCCCTTTCCTTCCGTTCCTCGCCGCAGCCGGAGCCGACGCGGCGCTACCAGCATCCATCATTCCGGCGTCCGAGGGAAGTATTCAGGCCTCCGCGGCCGGCCCCGCCGAGCCGGGCGAGCAGCGGTGCTCAGCGCGAGGCCAGCGCCCGCCACAGCGCCAAGTAGCTCGGGTACTCGAGCTCGGGCGTGATCCAGCCGGCGGCGACCAGCTCGGCGTGGAGATCGGGCAGCCGCCGCCACGGGATGCCGCTGTCCACGTGGTGGGCCAGATGCCACCCGGTGTGGTACGGGCACCATCCAGAAGCGGGCCAGCGGACGCTGGCGGACCACGTGGGTGGTCCGGCGCCGGTCGGCGGACTCGCTCCATGCCGGCGTGCTCGGCGATCGCCCGCAGCCGGTTGAGCACCCGCCAGACCGTCATCCAGGGGCCAACCACAGCACGCGGGTAGAGCCACCACCGCCCGCTGGCGGCCCAGAAGCCGGCCCAGATGACCAGCCTGGACGCCGAGGATCCGCAGGGCCAGACCCGCGGTACGCGGGCCGGGTGGTCGCCTTGAAGCAGCGGAGCCAGGTTCTTCCAGCCGGAGATTCCGACGGCGTCGCGGGTCAGCTTGCGGCGCATCGAGGCCCGGCGAGATCGGATAGCCGGAGTACAGATCCAGGTCCGGCTCGTCCGGACCCATCTCGTCGCGGTGGTGGGCCATGTGCGACCGGCGGTACAGATCGAACGGGAGGAAGGCCGGGTAGGCCAGCAGCCAGCGACCGACCAGATCGTTGAGCCGCCGCTGGAGAAAAGAAGCCGGTGGGCGGCCTCGTGGCCCAGGATGTTGAGCAGGGCGAAGGCCCGCCCCATCAGGAGGAAGGCCAGCAGGTAGGCCCACCAGCGGTTGATGACGGCGGCCGCGGCGACCACCCCGAAGGACTGGGCCCAGGCCCCGACGACGGTCAGGGCGTTGCGGAGATCGGGGATGCGCCGGAGCTGCTCGCGGATCGCCGGCAGCGGGCCGCCCCGCGGCGGACAGACGGTCGGTCGGCAGGACGTCCGGCAGGCGCTCGGCCGCCGGGACCAGGTGGCGACCATCGCTGACATATTACAACGTACCAATCCGCTAGCGTCAGCGCTAGCGCTGTAATGATCAGGCCGGGACCGCGGCCCGATCGGCCCGCCGGGACTCCTCCTGGAACTGCTCGAAGCTGGCCACGTCGGCCACCGAGCCGCCGTCCCTCCCCCTTTTCCTGATCGAGCAGGCCGGCGTCGCGCAGGATCCGCACGTGGTTGGAGACGGTCGGCTGGGCCACGCCCAGCTCTCGGGCCAGCTCGCCGACGGTCCGGGGGCGACGGGCGGCGGCCTCGAAGATGGCCAGGCGGGTGGGATCGCCCAGCGCCTTGTAGCGGCGGGCCCGGTCGCGGACCTCGGCGCTCGGCCCGGCCGGACGGGACGGGCTGGGCGGGCCCCACAGCAGGCAGTCGGCCAGGGCCACCAGAAAGCCCTTGCGGCCCAGCCAGGTCGGCACCAGCACCACCGCCTGGCCGCCGGCGGCCGGCTTCGCCCACCAGCCGGGGCAGCAGACCCTGAAGTCGCACCCCTCGACCAGCGGCACCAGGTCGGCATAGGACCCGGCCTCGGGCACCTTGGCCCGGATCTCCCAGCGCCCGCCCCTCGGCGATGTCCCGGCCCTCGCTCCCGCCACCGCTGGTCGATGGCGGCCCAGGTGTCGCGCAGCAGCTCCAGCCATCGCGGCCCGCAGGTCGGGGTCGTCGTGAAGACGGGCCAGCCGGTCCCGGAACCGCACCTGATCCTCGGGCGTCTCCGAAGCCAGCCGCTCGAACCGGGCGGCGGCGGCGGCCCCCTCGGCCAGGCCGGCCCACAGGCGCTCGGGGTCGCTCTCGAAGAGGACCCCGCCCCGCTCGGCGACCACGAACATCTCGGTGAAGCAGGCCTCGCCGTCGTCCCAGAAGGCCCGGATGCGCTCCGCCAGGCCGGGCGCAGCCGCGAACCGCTCGACCCGGGCGGGGAACTCCGCCTCCGTCGTCGTCGGTCGGTGACGAAGCAGGGCCCACACCAGCTCCATGACGACCGACGGGACCGGACCACGAAGCGGACCCGGAGGCCGGCGCGGAGGGAGTGGCGATGGCGGTGTCGGCGCTTGGCATAGTCAGATGACTATATCACAAAATCTTGTCTAGCTATGGAAATTGGAAGTAGGCTGGTACTAGACCGGAAGGCCGGCCACTGCCGGCATCATGGACACCAGACCCAGAAAGGAGCTCCCGGATGCATCCCTGGATGTTGGAGCAGATGGCCAACGAGCACCGCCGGGATCTCCTGGCCCGGGCCCGGACTGGCGCGGACGCGGGCGCAGCGATGCCGAGCCGGCCCCGGCCCGGCCGGCGTTGGCCACCGCGCAGTCCCCGGCACGCCCCGGCCACCCGCCGCACCTCGCTGACCGTTCATGGCCGCGGTCCGTCCGCTGGGCTCCGCGGCTTGCGGGTCCGTCCGCTCGGAGCGGCGGACCGCCGGGCCGGACCCCGAAGCGGGTCTCGATCTCGGGCCGAGGCCGGGAAGCGGGTCGGCGGTCTCGTCGACCGCCTCGGCTCTCGACCCAGCCCGCATAGCCGGTTCGCTCCAGCTCGTCGGCGAGTTCGGGCCCTCCGCGACCGACGATGCGGCCCCGAGACAGCACGTGGGTGTGATCCGGGCGCAGCACGCCGAGCAGGCGGGTGTAGTGGGTGATGGCCAGCACCCCCAGTCCCGTCTCGGTGGTGGCCGCCTCCACCCGGCGGGCCACGGCCCGCAGGGCGTCGACGTCCAGGCCGGAGTCGATCTCGTCCAGCACCGCGAACCGGGGCCGGAGCACCCCCAGCTGGACCGTCTCGTTGCGCTTGCGCTCGCCGCCGGACAGATCGACGTTGAGCGGGCGGGACAGGAAGCGCTCGTCGAAGCCGACCCGGGCGGCCTCGGCGGCCGACCAGCTCCGGCACCTCGCTCGATCGCGACCACCGGCCCGCAAGGACTCGGTGAGGACGTCCGCCAGCGACACGCCCGGCACCTCGATCGGGTATCTGCATGCCGAGGAACAATCCGGCCTGGGCCCGCTCCCAGGTCGGCAGCGGCAGCAGGTCACGCCGTCCAGGAGTCACCCGCCCGGCGGTGACCCGGTAGCCGGGCCGGCCCAGCAGCACGTGGGCCAGGGTGCTCTTGCCCGAACCCGTTCGGGCCCATCACGGCGTGCACCTCGCCCGAGCGGATCTGCAGGTCGATGCCCGCCAGAATCTCCCGGCCGCGCCACCTCGGCGTGCAGGCCCTCGATCAGCAACCCGCTCGGCGTCACCCGGGACCCCCGTCGCTCACGACCACGTCGTCGCCGTCCCGGTGCACCTGGTAGACGGGCACGGGCTGGGTGGCCGGCAGCGACTGGGGCTGGCCGTCGCATCAACGAGAAGGCGCTGCCGTGCTTCCAGCACTCGATCCAGCACTCCTCGACGTCGACGTCGCCCTCGGCCAGGGAGTAATCGGCGTGGCTGCAGCGGTCGCTGATGGCGTAGAAGTCGTCGCCGATGCGCACCAGGCACACCCCGTCGGGGCCGCCGTCGAGCCGCACGGCCGTGCCCGACTCGACCTTGTCGGCGCGAATCCGCCCAGCTCCGCCATCACCGCGCCACCGGCCTTCCGACGGCCCTCTCGGTCCTCCGGCCCTCCAGGGCATCGGCGGCCGCCAGCTTGGCGGCCAGCAGCGTCCGCAGCCCGGCGGCGAGCCCCGGGATCGGCAGCTGCTCGAGGACCTCGTCCAGGAACCCGAGGGCGATGAGCCGGTCGGCCATCTCGGTCGGGACTCCCCGGCTCTCCAGGTAGAAACGCTGATCCTCGGCGATCGGCCCGACGGCGGAGGCGTGGCTGCAGCGCACGTCGTTGTCCTCGATCTCCAGGTTGGGGACCGAGTCGGCGTGGGCGCCCTCGTGGAGCACCAGGTTGCGGTTGGTCTGCATGGCATTGGTACCCCGGGCCCCCTTCTCGACCCGGATGAGCCCGCTGTAGACGGATCGGGCCGAGTTGGCCACCGCCCCCTTGTAGAGCAGGTCCGAACGGGTCTTGGGCGCCTGGTGGTGTTGCACGGTGCGGAAGTCGTGCATCTGGTGGTCGGCGCTGAAATACAGCGCCAGCAGTCGACCGTCCGCGCCCGGACCGGTCAGGGCCGAGTCGGTGCGCAGCCGGGCGTAGTCGCCGCCGATGGCCACCGCGGCCGACACCAGCGAGCCGTCCCGGGCCACCCGGCTGGCCTGGCAGGCCGATCTGCCAGGCCTCCGGGCCGAGCAGCTGGACGTGCAGGTACGACAGGCGGGCTCCCGGCGCCGACGTCCAGTTCGGTGACCGGCACGACCAGGGCCGCGCCCGGGCCGGCCACCACTTCGAGCACCGATGCCTCGGCCCCCTCCTCGACCTCGACCAGGATCCGGGGAAAGACGGCGGCCCCGTCCGCGGTCGACCCGGTGCACCACCACGACGGGTGCGGCGACGAGCCCTCCGATCAGCCCGGATCCGCACCGGATCGGGCGCGAGCGCCCGGTTGAGGCGCGACCAGGGCATCCGGTTCGCCCGCCACCACTCCGAGCTCGGCCGGGGAGGCGTCGGGAGCAGACAGCTGATCGACGCTGATCCCACCGTCGCCCGGCTGCACCAGCGGTGACGTCGCCGTCCCGGGTCTCGACGACGCTGACCCCGGGACCGAGGGCGCCCAGCAGGTCCTGAAGGGCCAGATCCTGGATGGGCGAGTCCAGGGGGGCCGGCCGGAACGCCATCCCGGCCGGGGCCGCCGGACCCGGAGTCAGGTCGTAGCGGTCGAGATCCAGGGAGTCGACCCGGCTGTAACGCCACTCCTCCAGGGCCGCGGTCGGCAGCCCGCGCCGCCATGAAGCGCTCGGCGGCGGCGCGCCGGTCGGCTCGCAGCCAGGCCGGGCCGCGCAGCGCGGCGGCGAGATCAACGGAGAACTCGACAGGAGAATTCCTCGGCAGGCAGGACAGGGGGCCAGGCTGTCAATCGGGCGGGAAGATCGACGACGAGGCGCGTCGGGTCGTCCCGGTCGTAGCGCACCGGAACCGTCCCGCCCACCTTGATCCGGGCCCGGGCCGCCGGAGTCGGAAAGGCCACCCGGGTGGTGACTTCGACCGGCGCTCCGTCGGCCCGGTCGATCTGCAACGTCAGCCGGCTGCGAGTCACCGGGCCGATGGTGCGCTCGTCGACGACCGAGATGACCTTGGCTTCGGCGGGCTCGCCGGAACGCAGGAGTTCGGGGCCGCGTAACTCGGGCTCGGTGGGATCGGGCGGGACGGGAGTCTCCGGCGGAGTGGACGGGGCGGCCTTCCGTTCCCGGGTCCGACGGGGCGGGGCAGGCGGACGAGGGGTGCGGGGCGGCCGGGGACCTTGCGGCGACTGGGCGGTGCGCTGGCTCTGCATGGCCAGGCTCAGCCCGGCCACGGCGATGACCAGCACGATGGCGAGGGCGACCGCCCCGGTCATGGCCAGCCGTGGGGACAACGTCGGGGCCTCAGCCAACCGAGCCCTCCATCTGAAGCTCGATCAGACGGCTCCATTCCACCGCGTACTCCATAGGAAGCGTCCGGGTCACGGGCTCGATGAAACCATTGACGATCATGCTCATCGCCTGTTGCTCCGAGAGACCCCGGCTCATCAGGTAGAAGAGCTGGTCGTCGCCGACCTTGGAAACGGTCGCCTCGTGGCCCACCTGGGCGTCCTGCTCACCGAACTCGATGTAGGGATAGGTGTCGCTCCTCGACCGCTCGTCGAGCAGCAGGGCGTCGCAACGGACGAAGCTCTTCGACCGGTGGGCTCCCTCCTCGAAGCGGACCAGGCCCCGGTAGGAGGTGCGACCGGCGTCCTTGGAGATCGATTTGGAGATGATGGTGGACGTGGTCTCCGGGGCGGCATGGACCATCTTGGCCCCGGCATCCTGGTGCTGCCCGGCGCCGGCGTAGGCGACGGACAGCACCTCGCCGGAGGCCTTGGGACCCATCAGGTAGACGGCCGGGTACTTCATGGTCAGGCGGCTGCCGATGTTGCCGTCGATCCATTCCATGTGGGCCTCGGCCTCACACATGGCCCGCTTGGTGACCAGGTTGTAGACGTTGTTGGACCAGTTCTGGATGGTCGTGTAGGTCACCCGGCTGGACTGCTTGCAGATGATCTCGACCACGGCCGAGTGGAGGGAGTCGGTGGTGTACACCGGGGCCGAGCACCCCTCGATGTAGTGCACCTGGGCGCCTTCGTCGGCGATGATCAGGGTCCGCTCGAACTGGCCCATGTTTTCGGCGTTGATCCGGAAGTAGGCCTGCAGGGGCATGTCGACTTTCACGCCCGGGGGGACGTAGATGAAGCTCCCGCCGGACCAGGCCGCGGTGTTGAGGGCCGCGAACTTGTTGTCGTTGGCCGGGATGACCTTGCCGAAGTACTGCTTGACCAGTTCGGGATACTCCCGCAGGGCGGTGTCCATGTCGCAGAAGAGGACGCCCTGGGCTTCGAGGTCCTCGCGGTTTTTGTGGTAGACGACTTCGCTCTCATACTGGGCCGTCACCCCGGCCAGATACTTGCGCTCGGCCTCGGGGATACCGAGCTTGTCGTAGGTGGCCTTCACGGACTCGGGCAGCTGGTCCCACGCGCTGACCTGCTTGTCGATGGGCTTGATGTAGTAGAAGATGTCGGCGAAGTCGATCCCTGACATATCGCCACCCCAGCTGGGCATAGGCCGGCGCTCGAAGTGCCGCAGCGCCTTGAGGCGGCGGTTGGTCATCCAGTCAGGCTCGCCCTTCATCCACGACATCTCGCGGATGATCTCCTCGGACAGGCCCTTCTTCGGCTTGTAGACGTAATAGTCCTCGACGTCGCTCCAGCCCAGCTTGTACCGGCCGAGGTCGAGTTCCGTGGTTGCCATACAGCGTCACCCCTCAGGTTGGGTCGACATCAGGGGGATTTCTCCTATGACGATAGTAACAACCCAGGTGAGCCTACCCGTACCCCGGACTGGTTATTCGACGAACGTCACGGGGCGGCTCAGGCCGGCCCGGAGGACGAAGCGGCGAACCCCGGTCGAGGCCGGTCCGACCCGGCCGAAACGGTCGCCGCTGACGCCAGCATGGCGGCCACCCAGCGCCCTTCGCTGTGGTCCGACAACCAGCGAACCACGCTGGCGTAGGTAACGCGCGAGACCGGGACGCGGGGCCTGGCATCCAGGGGGTTGAGCCCCATGACATGGGTCACCCGGCGGCCCGGCTCGATGGCAACGGCAGGGCGGCCGGCGCGCCGCAGCGTCACCAGTTCGTAGCGCAGCTGCCATTTACCGGCCTGGCGCACCACGCCCAGCGGGGTCGGCACCAGTCGTCCCGACACCTGGGACATGGGCGAGCTGACGATCACCAGGTCCAGGTCCAGGTCTTTGGACCGCAGCAGATCGGCGTTCGTCAGGGAGCGCATACCGCCGTCGATGTAGCGGCTCCCGTCGATGGCAACCGGCTGAAAGTAGCCCGGCACCGCGCAGGATGCGGCCACCGCCTGGCCCACCCTCCCGGCAGGTCCTCCGGGCCGGCCGAAGACGACCCGCTTGCCATCCCGGAGCCGGCTGGCGCACAGCCACAACGGGTCAGACGGCCACCCGCCGGGATGGACGGCGTCAATCCCGCTGGAGATGGCCCGGGTCGGGATGCCGCCCGACGGGAGCAGGGCCGCCATCAGCGGACCGAGGGGGTGTGATCCCACGTGGGCGAGGCCGTGCACGACGCCGAGGAGGTCGGCGACGGGGCGGATGTGCAGGACGTCCTCCGGCCGGGGCCGGGGCCGGTGCGGTCTTCCGTTGATCGCCAGTCGGGCCCCTTCGTCGGAGAGGGGCAAGCCCTCGCTGATTCGCATCAGATCGCCGGCCGGCAGGCCGGCCCGCAGCATGGCGGCGCTGATCGATCCGGCCGACGTCCCCACCAGGATGGCGGCGTCGCGGGGATCCCATCGGGTGGCGTCCGCCAGGGCGGCCAGGACCGCCCCGTGGTACGCCAGGCCGACCGAACCGCCGGCCCCCAGTACGAGACCGATACGCACGGGCGGAGCTTACCGGCGTTCATCTGTCTCATCGATAGCAGCGATGGCTCATCGATAGCAGCAACGGGGCCGACGGAGGACCCAGGGGTCAGGCGGGCTGGGCGTCAGGCGGGCTGGGCGTCAGGCGGTGCCTTCACCGGTCGGAGGCCGGCCAGGGCGGTCCCGATCGTCATCGCCACGCCGACGCCGAAGACGATCCAGCGGGTGACATCCGGGGTGACCCAGAAGCTTCCGACGATGGGCGAAGCCGCCATCAGCAGGGCGAACAGCCACTCGCCGGGAGCGTTGAGGGCGATCGGGTGCATAGGAGCAGCATAGGTCGTCCAACCGCGGCCGGGTCCGGTCCCGGGGTGGCGGCCGCCGGCTACCCGGCCAGCTCTTTGACCTCGCTGATCAAGCCCGGCACCGTCTGATCCCCCGTGGGGATCGGCGTCACCTGCAGGTGGGTCACGCCGGCCTCTCGCATGGCGGCGATGCGTTCCGCCACCCAGCTGCGGGGGCCGATCAACGAGGTGAGGTCGAGGAAGTCCTGCGGGACCAGGGCGGCGGCCTCATCCTTCTTGCCGGACAGATACAGGTCCTGGATCTCCTCGGCTTCCTTCTGGTAGCCGTAGCGGCGAGCCAGGTCGTTGTAGAAGTTGCGGCCCCGGGCGCCCATGCCCCCGACGTACAGGGCAATGTTGGGGCGAGTCAGGTCCCGCAGGCGGACGATTTCCTCGCCCTCTCCGATGGCCAGGGGGCCGCCCGCCGAGATCATCAGAGGGTCGAGCCCGGCCGCCCGCCTGGCTGCGCCCTGGGCCAGCGCCGAGCCCCACACCTCCTTGGCCTTTTCGGGAATGAACATGATGGGTAGCCACCCATCGGCAATCTCGGCGGTCATCGCCACGTTCTGCTCCCCGAGGGAGGCCACCCAGATCGGGATTTGCGGCCGGACCGGATGGGCAATGATCTTGAGCGGACGGCCCAGGCCGGTCCCCTGACCGGCCGGCAGGGGCAGGTGATAGTGCCGGCCGTCGTGGACGAGCGGCTCCTGGCGGGCCCAGACCTGGCGGCAGACGTCGGTTATCTCCCGGGTGCGGCCGACGGGCGCGTCGTAGGTGACGCCGTGCCAACCCTCGATCACCTGAGGCCCGGATGCACCCAGGCCCAGATGAAACCGCCCCTCCGACAGGGCGTCGACCCCGGCCGCAGTCATCGCCAGCAGCGTTGGCGTACGGGTGTAGATGGGCAGGATGCCCGACCCGATCTCCACGGTGTCGGTGAGCGCCGCCACGTACCCCATCAGGCTGGGGCTGTCGAACCCGTAGGCCTCCGCGATCCAGACCAGATCCAGGCCGGCCTTTTCCATCTCGCCGAGCTGTTGAGCCGCCTCCCGAAAGCCTCCGGCGTAGTTGAGCGTGGTGGCGATTTTCATGGCCGGGATGCTAGGCGGTGCGAGCCGCGGCGGTGCTGGCCCCGGCGACGAGGGGCGCTCTCAGCGCCGGACGAATAGTTCCGCCACCATCTCCTCGGCGGCGGCCCGGACGGCCGAATCGTCGGGCCGGCCAACCAGGATGGCGAGCCGGCCCGGACCGCCGGACGGCAGGGTGACGGGCCCGGCGTCAGGATCGAGGAGCAGCACCACATCCGTTCCCTCCGAGATGAGTTCGGCGGCTTCTGCGACCCCGCCGACGATCCGGGCCGGCGGAAGCGGCGGCGGGGACGGGGGCACCCGCCGACGGTAGACCCCGCTCGCCGGCCCCGACTGCCCCCAGGCCCTGATGGCCCCGCAGGCCCTGATTGCCGTCAGAGGGTCAGCTGGAGGCCTTCGTAGGCGGCCAGGACCTCCGGGCCGTGACGGCCGGCCTGGCGGCGAGCATCGGCCAGGAGGCTGTCGACGAAGTCATCGCTGTGGGCCGGGTCGTGATGAAAGAGCACCACCCGCTTGGCGGCCGCCTCCTGCGCCACTCTCACCGCGTAGTCGACGGTGCAATGACCCCAGTGGGCTTTTTCCGCGAACTCTGACCGGGTGTACTGGGCGTCGTGGATCAGCAGGTCGGCTCCTTCGGCCAGCTCGAGCACGCTGTCGGCAACGGAATCCAGCCCGAGCGGGGCCTGATGGTCGCTGATATAGGTCACGGTGGCGCCGGCCCTGCGCACCCGGTAGCCGACGGTCGGGCCGCAGTGCGGCACCGGGCGGACCATGACCTCGGCGTCCCCGACGGTGAGGTCGTCCTTGAGCACGTCGTGAAAGACAATTTCGCCCCGCAGCTCTGAACAGGTAACGGGGAAAACCGGCGGCCGGATGAAGTCGTCGAGCACCTCGGCCAGCGTGCCGTGCTCCTGTTGAGGCCCGAAGACGTCGAAATGGGCTCCGACCCGGTCAGCCGGCGGGAAAAAGGGCAACCCCTGGACGTGGTCCCAATGGATATGGGTCAGCAACGCCGTGCCGCGGAACGTTCCGTCCAACGGCTGGGTCTCCCCAAAAGGGCGGAGCCCGGTGCCGAGGTCGAAGAGAATCGGCGGTCCGTTACCGGTGGTGAGAGCCACGCAGGCAGTGTTGCCCCCGTAGCGTCGGTGGGCGTCGGATGGACAAGGGCACGATCCCCGCACCCCGTAGAATCTCACTTCCACACGGTCACCCCCGGACTCGTTCAGGAGCCTACCCACCGTTTCGCGGCCCACAAGGTCGGTGTGACCAATGCCACTCCAGGCTGAGGGAGTGTGGCCGAAAGGACAGGCGGCGGGCTGGCGATGGCGGGCGGGAACGGCCGGGTCGGGCCCTTTCAGGGCCGGCCCGGGTCAGGCGGGCCCGGGTCAGGCCAGCCCGGGTCAGGCCAGCCCGGGTCAGGCCAGCTCCGGTCGCGGCAGGTCCGGTCAGGGCAGGTCCGGTCAGGGCAGGCGCAGCGAGCCGTTGGGACCGGCCACGGCCAGACCGTCGTCGATGAGGCTTTGGGCAGCCACGTCGGCCCGGGCGGGCTGATCGGGCCAGCCGGCCGCGGCGGCGATGCCGCCGGCCGGCACTTCGCCGGGGCCGGACGGGTCCGTCAGCCGGGCCAGCAGACGCCCGCGTCCCTGCCGGTCGGAGCCGGCGAAGGCCGATTGGGCCCGGGACGTGCCGGCCGAGCCGGCGGCGGGGTCAGGATCTCTGGAGCCGGCTCGGGCCCAGGCACAGGGCCCGGGCCGGGCCGCACCCGGGCCCAGCGGGCAACTGCAACACCGCGGACGCCGCGCCGTGCACACAGTGGCGCCCAGGTCCAGCATGGCCTGATTCCACGCCCAGGCCTGCCGGGCGGGCACCACGCGGTCAGCCAGGACCTGCCCGGCGGACGCAGTGAGGGGGCGCCCCGCCATGGCGCGGGCCAGGACCCGGGCGGAGTTGGTCTCCACCACGCCGACCGGTTGATCGAAGGCGAACGCCAATACGGCCCGGGCCGTGTAGGCGCCGACGCCGGGGAGCGCCCTGAGGCCAGCCAGATCGGCGGGGATGACCCCGCCGTGGCGGGCCACGATCTCCGCCGCAGCCCGGTGCAGGTGCACCGCCCGCCGGTTGTAACCCAGCCCGCTCCACAGGGCGATGACGTCGCCGACCGGCGCGGCCGCGCACGCCGAGGGGGTGGGCCACCGGGCCATGAACACCTGCCACTTCGAGACGACCCGGACCACCTGGGTCTGGGCCAGCATGACCTCGCTCACGAGAATCGCCCACGGATCCCGGGTCCGGCGCCAGGGGAGGTCACGGCGAGCGTTTTCGCCCCACTTCAGGATTTCCGCCTGCAAACGCGCCACCCGGGGTCCGGTGATGTTCACGGCGGAGTTCTGTCCCGGTTCAGTTCGGGTAGCCAGGCTCACGGCCAGATGTCGCTACCGTACGGGCGGCGGCGGGCCGGGGCTCCGTCCCGCTTCCATACCATCACCCGGCGGCGGAAGTAGCAGACCTCCTCGCCCCGTTGATTGATGCCTTTGGTTTCGACCGTCACCACACCCCGGTCCGGCTTGCTCGCCGATTCGCGTTTGCCGAGCACCCGGGTGGAGGCATAGATGGTGTCGCCGTGGAAGGTCGGACGCGGATGGATCAGTTCTTCGACCTCCAGATTGGCGATGCAGGATCCGCTCACGTCGGGAACGCTCATGCCGAGCACCAGGCTGTACACCAGATTGCCGACGACCACGTTTTTTCCATGGATCGTCTCGTGCTCCGCAAACCAGGCGTTGGTGTGCAGGGGATGGTGGTTCATGGTGATCATGCAGAAGAGGTGGTCGTCGTACTCGGTGATCGTCTTGCCCGGCCAGTGGTCGTAGACGTCGCCTTCGTGGAAGTCCTCGAAATATCGGCCGAAGGGCCGGTCGTAGGTCGTCATTGTCGCCAACGCTAGCGATGTCCCGTTGGAGCAGCGAGGGAGCACACCGGGCCGGACGAGTGCCGAATCCGGGGAACAGGGGTCGGAGTAGTCGGAGGGATCGACCGCCGGCCCGTAAGGTCGCCGGGCGTGATGGATCTCGAGCTGCGCAACGACGTCTACCGCCGCCCGCTGGTGACCGCCCTCGACCGCCTGGGCTTGCGAGAGGGGTGGAAGTGCGCCGACGTCGGCGCGGGCGGCGGTGATGTCACCGTCGCCCTGGCCCGGGTGGTCGGGCGGGACGGCCGGGTGTACGCCGTCGACTCCGACCCGGCCCGCCGGGACGAGGTGGCAGCCGCCGCCGCCGCGGCGGCCCAGGCCCAGGTGGTGGCGTTGACACAGGCCGGCGAAGACCTGACCCTGCCCGAGCCGCTCGACCTGGCCTTCTGCCGGTTCGTGCTGTTGCACGTGCACTCCCCCCTCGTTGTTCTGCGCCGGATGCACAGCGCGGTGCGCCCTGGCGGCTGGGTTGTCGCCCAGGAGCCGGTCACCAGCGCCGGACGCATCGGCGGCCGGCCGCTTTCCATGCCCGACGCCCGGCACCCCGATGTGGGCGCCGTGCTGCCAGGGTTGGCCGTGGACGCCGGTCTCGAACTCGTCGACGCCTGGGCTGAAGCCCCGGCCTGGTGCGGCCCCGGCCCCATAACGGAGTACCTGGAAGCCATGACGGGGGTGTCGCCCGGCGACGAGTCCGTGTTGCTCCCACCTCTGGTCACGGTGGTGGCCCGACGGAGCGCGTCACACCCCGCCCGGGCCCCGGCGCGGGGCGGGACCAATGGGCCGGGCGGGACCAACGGATAGCCTCCCTGCCATGGCGGCGCCCATTCCAGACCTGGCCGGGGCCGCGGCCGCCATCGACCTGGCCGGTTCCGTGGTGGACTGCGCAGCGCGATCGCTCGCCTCCGGGGGCCGGGGCGCTGCCGATGTGCATCAGGTCGTCGCCTACGACCTGGCCCACAGCGCCGCCGCCCTCGCAACCGCCAGGGCCGGCCTGGCCTACGGCCAGCACGGACCGGTGGAAGCCGCTCTCGGAGCCGCGTTCGCGGCCGAGGCGATATGGGATATCTCCACCCGGTTGCTCGGGCGCGAAGCGCTGTGGGGCGTGCCGGCGAACGCCCTCGACGGGGCCGCCGCTTTCGTCTCCTCTCACCGCGACCCGGAATGGCTGGCCGCCTGGGCGGGCCAGCCCGGTCCTCGCCACCTCGACGCCGACTTCGAGCTGGTGGCCGACACCTTCCGGAGGTTCGCGACAGAACGTATCGCCCCGGCGGCCGAGGCCATTCACCGGCGCAACGCCGACATACCCGAAGAGATCATCTCGGGGCTGGGCCAGCTGGGAGCGTTCGGCCTTTCCATCCCCGAGGCCTACGGCGGCTACGCCACCGGGGGCGAGCACGACTATCTCGGCATGGTCGTCGCCACGGAAGAATTGTCCCGGGCGTCCCTCGGCGCCGGCGGCTCGCTCATCACCCGGCCCGAAATACTGGCCCGGGCCCTGCTGCGAGGCGGCACCGAGGAGCAGAAGAAGGAATGGCTACCAAAGCTGGCAACCGGCGAGATCATGGCCGGCGTGGCCGTCACCGAACCCGACTTCGGGAGTGACGTGGCAGGCATCGTGGTGTCTGCCAGCCGGACCGACGATGGCGACTGGCTCATCAGAGGCACCAAAACCTGGTCGACATTCGCAGCCCGGGCCGATGTCTTGATGCTGCTGGCCCGCACTGATCCCGACCGCACCGCCGGGCACCGCGGGCTATCCATCTTCGTCGTACCCAAACCACGGGCGGACGGTCGCGGCTTTGTCCTCACCCAGCCCGGCGGAGGCCGGCTGGAGGGACGACCGATCGACACCATCGGCTACCGGGGGATGCATTCCTACGAGCTGTCTTTCGAGGATTGGCGGGTGTCTGGCGACAATCTCATCGGCGGGGACGCCGGATTGGGGCGGGGCTTTTACCTCCAGATGGAAGGGTTTGAAAACGGTCGGCTGCAGACCGCGGCCCGGGCGGTCGGTGTGATGCAAGCCGCCTACGAGGCGGCGTGCTCCTATGCGGCCGAGCGCCGGGTGTTCGGCCAACCCATCGGCGCCTATCAGCTGACCCAGGTGAAACTCACCAGGATGGCGGCCATGATCCAGGCGTCCCGCCAGTACATGTACCAGGTGGCCCGACTGATGGCCGGGGGCAGGGGTGCACTGGCGGCCTCGATGATCAAAGCTTATGTGTGCCGGGCTGCCGAGTGGGTGAGCCGGGAAGCTATGCAAATCCACGGCGGGATGGGTTATGCCGAGGAGTTTCCCGTCAGCCGGCTGTTTGTCGACGCCCGCGTGCTGTCGATCTTCGAAGGCGCCGATGAAACCCTGGCCCTCAAGGTGGTGGCCCGCCGGCTGATCGAAAACGCCGCGGGGTGAAGGAGAAGGGTGGCGCCCGGCGAGCCGGCAGGCGGCGGAGCGGGGCAGGCGGGCAGGCGGGCAGGCGGCGGCCCGAGCGGCCCCGGCCGTAGAATCCAGGGGTGATCCTGGTCGACGAGGCCCGTTGGCAATGGCGGGGACGCTATTGGGCCCACCTGGTCAGCGATCACAGCTACGAGGAATTGCATCTGTTCGCGTCGCGGCTGGGCTTACCCCGGAGGGTATTTCAGGGCGACCACTACGACGTGCCTGCCGACTACCGCCAGCGGGCCATCGAGCTCGGAGCCGAAACCGTTTCCAGCCGGCAGCTGGTGCGCAGGCTGCGAGCCGCGGGGCTGCGACGTTTGCCGCCCAGGCGGGCGTAGCTGTCAGACGGCCGCCGACTCGGGCCGGCGCTTCAGCCCGGCCCGCTCGCCCCGGGCCACCAGGGTGACGGCGACCTTTCGCGACGCTTCGTCGATCATCTCGTCGCCGAGCATGACCGCGCCTTTACGCTCTCCTTCGGTGGCCTCCCGGTAGACGTCGAGCACCTCCCAGGCCCGTTCGAATTGCTCCTGGGTCGGCGAGAACACCTGGTTGAGAATCTGCACCTGGTCGGGGTGCAGGCTCCACTTTCCGTCGAAACCGAGAATCTGCGTCCGGGTGGCGTACTCCCGGAAACCGTCCGGATCGCGGACCTTGACGTAGGGACCATCAATCACCTGCAGCCCGTTGGCCCGCCCGGCCATCAGGATTTTCATGAACACGTAGTGGAAGTAGTCGCCGGGATATTCCGGAATGAGCAGCCCGCCCGACAGCGAGGGCATGCCGATGGAGGCGGAGAAGTCGACCGGTCCCAATATCACCGTCTCCAGCCGCGGAGACGCGGCGCAGATCTCCTCGACGTTGATCAGGCCCCGCGCCGTCTCGATCTGAGCTTCGATTCCTATGTGGCCGATGGGGAGGCCGCTGTTGATTTCCACCTGGTTCAGCAACAGATCGAGGGCTACCACCTCCGACGCGGTCTGGACCTTCGGCAGCATTATCTCGTCGAGCCGCGGGCCGGCCTGGCCCACCACGTCGATGACATCGCCGTAGGTCCATTTGGTGTCCCAGGCGTTCACCCGCACGCATAACACCGCGTCACCCCACTCCTGCTCCCGAATGGCAGCGACCACCTTTGGCCGGGCCGCCTCTTTTTCCAGGGGTGCCACCGCGTCCTCGAGGTCGAGGAAAAACATGTCCGCCGGCAGGGTGGGCGCCTTGGTCAGGAACTTTTCGTTGGAGCCCGGCACGGCGTGACAGGAGCGGCGGGGCAGGGACCGGGAACGCTCTGACATGGACGAATGCTACGGCCGGGCCGGCGGCCAGTCCAAACGTCGGAGGTCCTCGGGCCGGAGGTGGCTGGGGGGTCTGTCAGGTCGGTCGGGTCTGCCAGGTCTGGCGGGTCGGTCGGTCTGGCGGGTCGGTCGGTCTGGCGGGTCGGTCGGTCTGGCGGGTCGGTCGGTCTGGCGGGTCGGTCGGTCTGGCGGGTCGGTCGGTCTGGCGGGTCGGTCGGTCTGGCGGGTCGGTCGGTCTGGCGGGTCGGTCGGTCTGGCGGGTCAGCCAGGTCCGGCGGGTCCCTCAAGCCGTAAGGCGGAGCAACTCGGGCGCCACCGGGCAGGTGGCCGCGGCGAGCCCTTCCTCCGCCGGCACCAGACCTTCCGGGCCGACAACCGCAGAGATCAACGACGCCGTGACCAGCTCCGCAGGTCGCTCCCAGGGTTCGTCGCCGGCCTCGTCGAAGCGAACCACCAGGGCGTCCCAGAGCCGCTCCGGAAGGACCCGGCCCACCCCGGCGACCGCCCACACGGGCGTGCCGAGATGAGCGCCCACCGCGGCCGCCGCCAGCGACCCCGGGGCCGCCAGCACCCCGGCCGGACCGCCGACGTAAGCCTCGACCAGGATCAGCTCGGCGACCGCGGCGGCCGAACCAACCCGGCCATCGGGGATCAACTCGGCATCGTTGCCCGCATCGTGCAGCCGGCGCACGAGGACCGCGCCGTCACCGCCGGAGTCGATGACGAGGGCCTCGACGTCGCCCCGCCGGCGCAGGGCGTCGGCGGTGAGATCGGGCCAGCCCAGGATCGCTACGGTCGCTCCGTCGGGCAGGGCCTCGGCCAGGTGACGCATGGTCCGGTCACCGTCGAGCAGGGCGGCGGCCTCCCGGGCGGCGGCCCGCGGGTCATCGGCACCCAGGATCCGAGCCGACAGCCACCAGACCGGTCCCGAGGTCAGATGACGCTCGATCAGGCGACGACAGGCCGGTACCAGGCCGGCGGGTTCGAGGGCCGCCATCTGGGCCAGGGCAGAGGCCGCTTCGCTCGCCACCAGGGCGGGATCGGCGCCGGTCGCCCGGGCCACGTGACGCAGGTGCTCAATGGGATGCATCAGCTCCCCGGCTTGAAGACCATGAGGTAGACCGCCCCCACCACCAGCACGTTGAAGACCCCCCACCCGAGGGCCACCCGGCGTTCCAGACCTTCCAGCTCGAGAAGCTCGGGCGGGCGGGTACCGGGCGCCGGGCCGGCGTCCTCCACCAGTCGGGCCACCACCGTGTAGCGGCGCTGGTAACGCCGGATCCAGCCGTGGAGGATGGCGATATCAACCAGGTACACGACGAACGCGGCTGACACCCAGGCCTGGCTGAACTTCACCGCCGAGTTGCTGGCGGTGACAGCCCCGATGCCGAACAGCAGAGCGGCGTAGATCAACAGCTCGGCCAGACCGGATACCAGGGTGTTGACCTCGAGGACGGCGCTGGCTCCGGTCGCCCCGGGCCGGCGCTGAGCGAGGCTGATGTAGAGGGCGTTGTAGGCCACCGCCCCGAAGCCGCCGATCACGCACAGGAGGTGGAGCATGACCAGGATCCGGTAACCCGTGCTCACCCGGCCGACCGTAGCCTCTTCCCGGGCCCCGCGGTCGCAGCGGGAGCGGCGGACCGGGCGGACCGGGCGGACCGCCAGCGGTGGCGGTGGCGGGGTCGGCCCGGGCGGTCAGCGGCGGCCGGGGTTGGCCCGGGTCGGCCCGGGCGGTCAGCGGCGGCCGGGGTTGGCCCGGGTCGGCCCGGGCGGTCAGCGGCGGCCGGGGTTGGCCCGGGGTCGGCCCGGGCCAGCCCGGGGTCGGCCCGGGCGGTCAGCCCGGCGCCACCGGGCTGGCGCTGCGATGGCGGCCGGCGTCCCGGGCCTCCCCGGTCGCTTCGGCCGGATCGGCCGCGACAGGCGGCAGGCCCGGCACCGCCTTCAGACGGCGAGGCCCCAGCACCTCGTCGACCAGCCCGTAGGCAACCGCGTCAGCCGCGCTCAGTATGTAATCCCGGTCGGTGTCGGCCGCCACCCGCTCCCTGGGCTGGCCCGTGTGATAGGCGAGAATCTCCTCCAGGCGGCCACGCAGGAAGGCGATCTCCCGGGCCTGATTTTCGATGTCGATCGACTGCCCCTGGGCCCCGCCGTGCGGCTGGTGGATCAACACCCGGGCGTTCGGGAGCGCCAGGCGCTTGCCGGCTGCACCCCCGGCCAGCACGACCGCCGCCCCGGAAGCCGCCATGCCGACGCAGACGGTGGAGACGTCCGGAGCGATCACCTGCATGGTGTCGTAGATGCCGAGGGTTGCCGTCACCGAGCCGCCAGGGCTGTTGATGTACAGGGAGATGTCCTTCTCGGGGTCCTCCGCTTCCAGATGCAACAGCTGGGCGGTGAGGAGGGTGGCGCTGGCGTCGTTGATCTCGGTGCCGAGCACCACGATGCGGTCCTTGAGCAGCCGCGAATAGATGTCGTAGGCCCGCTCCCCTCTCGGGGATTGCTCGATGACGGTGGGAACGAGGTAGCTCATCGGAATTTTGGCCTCCTGCGGCGGCTGTCCTTAATCGTGCAACGTTTCAGTTGCACATTACCCATTCCGGCTCCGAATGTGCAACTCTGGTGTTGCACTACTTACAGGAGGCCATCCCGATGATCCGCCGCCAAGTCGTCATGCCAGTGTCCCCGGAGCGACTCTGGGCCGCCCTCACCGATCCCGACCAGATGAGCGGATGGTTCGGGGCCCGGGTGGAGTGGCGGCTCGAGCCGGGTGCCCCGGCTCGATTCCGTGGCGACGACGGGACCTGGCGGGCCGGGCGGGTGGATGCGGTCCGGCCGGGCCGGCATCTGCGCTTCCGCTGGTGGCCGGCGGAGCCGGATGCAGACCCCGCGACGGGTCCGTCCGGTCGGTCCGACGGCGCCGAGGCGGCCTCGGAGGTCAGCTTCGTGCTCGAGCCGGTGCCGGACGGGACCCGGCTCACCATCCAGGAACGGCGGCTCGACACCTGGCCCGCCGCCGGCCGGGCCGAAGCCCGCGCCGGTCGCACCGAAACCGGGCGGAACGCGGGGTGGACCGCATGGGACGGCTTCCTGGCGACGGCCTGGGCCGGCCTGGCCACGCCGGCGCTCACGGGTGCCCGGGCCTGAGGAGCGTCAGCCCGGCGGGGCGGGACCCGATGTCGACGCCGTGTTCGCGGCCCTGGCGGATCCGACCCGCCGGCGGCTCCTCGACCAGCTGTCCAGCGACGGGCCCCTGACCGCAACCGAGCTGGCCGCCAGCTACCCGGTGTCGCGCCAGGCCGTCGTCAAGCATCTGTCAGCCCTGACCGCAGCCGGGCTCCTCGACGCCGAGCGCCGGGGTCGGGAGGTCCGCTACGGCGTCATTCCCGGCCGGCTCGGGGGGGCGTCGTCGTGGCTGGCCGAGGTGGGGGCAAGGTGGGACCGCCGGCTGGCCGCCCTGGAGCGCCAGCTCGGTGGTGAGATCCGGGGCTGATCGGGGCAGGCCGGATCCGCCCCGGTCGGGGCGGCGGTGGGGGCGGACTCCGGGCCTGGCCGTCCCACCACCCCGGCCCACTTTTGTCCCTCTTGCTCACCTTTGGTTCAGGAACCACGCCATCCGTGGCTGAGGTCCCAAAAGTGGGAAAAAGTCCCAAAAGTCGCCGAATCCAGTATATTGAAATAGCATGAAAATGGAAGACCGTGCCGCCGCGAAGCTGTTCCGGGACCAGCACGGGCTGGCCCTCAGGGATCAGCTGCTCCGGGGCGGGTTCACCAAACGCCAGATCGATCTCCGGCTGGCCGCCGGCGACTGGCAACGGCTGCACACCGGGGTGTACCGGTCGGCGCTGTGGCCGGCGACCTTCGAGCAGCGGCTGCTGGCGGCCTGCTTCTCGGCGGGAGCGGGATCGGTGGCGTCGCATGCCTCGGCCGCCTGGCTGTGGGGGCTGCTGGCCGACGCCCCGGCCCGGCCGAGCGTCACCGTTCCGTCCGGGACGCATCCGCATCTCCGGGGCGTCGAACTGCACCGGCTGACCGATTTCGATCCGAGCCGGTCAGCTTCCGGCGGCGCATCCCCTGCACCGATCCTCTCAGGGCCATGGTCGACCTGGCCGCCTGCGCCGACCGGGCGACGGTGGCCCGGGCCGTGGACCAGGCCATCTCGACCCGGCTGGTGTCCGGCCAGGCCCTGGCCGCGGAACTGGACCGGCGGGCGGCCCGAGGCCGCCGGGGTGTGCGACCGCTCCGCGACCTGCTGACCGACCGCGGCATCATCGGCGCCCCGCCGGCCAGCGTCCTCGAACGAGAAGCCCTCCAGCTGCTCCAGCGGTGGGGCATCCCCGTCGCCGGCCATGAGGTCAAGGTCGGTCCCGACGATCGCTACCGGCTTGACTTCATGCTGGTCCCGCCGGTCGCCATGGAGCTTGACGGCTACACCCATCACTGGAGCCCCGAGGCCAAGGCCCACGACGAGGCCCGCCGCAACCAGCTCCGTCTGGACGGCATCTTCCTGCTGGTCTACACCTGGCTCGACGTTCGCCTCGATCAGTTCCGGATGCGCACGAGATCATCACGGCCCTGGCCCGCTACGCCGGCTGCCGCCGCAGGCGCCTTCCGCCGGCGACGCCCCGCCACGCTCCCCGGCGGCTAGCAGCTACGCGACCTCGGCGGGTAGCAGCTACCCGACGATGCCGCCCCTGGTCATGGCCTCCACGTCCAGCGCCCGGTCGACCTCCTCCTCGGTCAGCAGGCCCCGCTCCAGCACCGACGGTGCGCAGGTCCTTGCCCTCGGCCACCGAGGCCTTGATCACCTTGGCGGCCTCCTCGTAGCCGATGTACGGGTTGAGGGCGGTGCCGATGGCCGGCGACGACAGGGCGTAGGTGCGGCAGCGCTCCTCGTCCGCCTCGATGCCCGGCGACGCACTTGTCGGCGAACACCCGGCTCACCGCGGTCAGCAGCCGGATCGACTCCAGCAGGTTGCGGGCGATCACCGGGAGCATGACGTTGAGCTCGAGATTGCCGGCGGCGCCACCGAAGGCGACGGCGGCGTCGTTGCCGATCACCTGGGCCACGACCTGTGACACCGCCTCGGGGATGACCGGGTTGACCTTGCCCGGCATGATCGACGATCCGGGCTGCAGGTCCGGGATGCGGATCTCGGCCAGCCCGGTCCGGGGCCCGCTGCCCAGCCAGCGCAGGTCGGTGGCGCACTTGTAGAGCGATACGGCGATGGTCCGCAGCACCCCCGACGCCTCCACCAGGGCGTCGCGGGCGCCCTGGGCCTCGAAATGATCGCGAGCCTCCCGCAGGGGCAGGCCCCGTTCCTCGGCCAAGTCGCTTGATCACGCCCCGGGCGAACCCCTTCGGCGCGTTGATCCCGGTACCGACGGCGGTCCCGCCCAGAGGCAGCTCCCCGACCCGGCGCAGCACCCCTTGCAGGCGCTCGATGCCGAGCTCGACGGCGGCCGCGTACCCGCCGAACTCCTGGCCCAGCGTCACCGGCGTGGCGTCCATGAGGTGGGTTCGCCCGGACTTGACCACGGCCTTGAACTGGCCCGGCTCTTCTTGCGCAGGGCCCTGGCCAGATGCTCCAGCGCGGGGATGAGCTGCTCCTGGATCTCGGCTGGCCGCGGCCAGGTGGATCGCCGACGGGAACACGTCGTTGGACGACTGCGAGGCGTTGACGTCGTCGTTGGGGTGCACCCTGGTACCCAGACCGCTCGCTGGCGAGGGTGGCGAGCACCTCGTTCATGTTCATGTTGGTGGAGGTGCCCGAGCCCGGTCTGGTAGACGTCGATGGGAAACTCCTCGTCCCAGCGGCCGGCGGCCACCTCCTCGGCCGCCTGATGGATGGCGGCTGCCACCTTCTCGGTCCACCGTCTTGAGGCGAGCGTTCTCGAATGCGGCGGCACCCTTGATGGCGGCCAGCGCCGAGATCAACGACCGCTCGACGGTGGTGCCCGATGATCGGGAAGTTCTCGACGGCCCGCTGGGTCTGGGCCTGCCACTTGGCCGCCTTCGGCACCCGGACCTCGCCCATGGAGTCGTGCTCGATGCGGTATTCGACCGGTGGTTGCTCGCTCATGCTCGGGACGGTACAGCACCCGCCGGCCGGAAGGATCAAGCTGTCGTCGATGTTGACCCTGTTGCTCGTGTGACTGTTGTGAGTAGAGTTAACTGTTGGTGAGGTCCTCACGCCAGCCCTGGCATTGCGGGACGACCCGGACGGCCCAGACGACCAGGGCGACCGGGGCAGCCCGGCCGACCGGGGCGCTCTGGACGACCCGGACGGTCGTGGCCTCGGTGCTTACCGTCGGCCTGTGGTCGGGCAGCGGGGCGGTGGCGGGCGCGGCGAGCACGACTGCGGCTCCAGGTACGGCCTCCGCCGGTCTCGGCACCGACGCCGCCAGCGCCGAAGCCGCCCTGCGCATCCAGGCCCAGGAGCTGGCCGACCAGATCCAGGCGGAGGGCGTCCAGCTCGACCAACTGGCCGAGAACTACGACGCCACCGAGCTGCGCAGCCAGCAACTGGCCGGCCGGCTACAGGTCCTGGGGGCGGCCATGGTCCGGACCGACGCTCAGGTCACCGCCGCCCGGGCCGATCTCAAGGAACAGGCCCTGCTGGCCTACGTGGCCGGCGGCGCCCCGATCACCGCCAGCTTGCCCGGCCGGCCCGGCCTCGGATCCCACCCTCACGGTGTCCTACGCCGAGATCATCAGCGGCGGGCAGCGCCGGGCGGTGGACGCCTACCGCGCCGTGCTGGCCACCCAGGCCGGCCAGTCGAAGCAGCTGACGGCCGCCCACCGGCAGGCCGCTCGCCACCCTGACGGAGCTCCGGGTCGAGCGGGCCGCCGCCACCCAGGCCGTGGCGGCCCGCCAGCAAACGCTGGCCCAGGTCCAGGGCCAGCTGGCCACGCTGGTCGCCCAGTTCGAGACCCCCCAGCAACAGGCGGAAGCAGGCCGCGGTCAGGAGCAGCCTGGCGCAGCAAGATCAGCTGCCAACCGGCGGCGTGGTGCACGAGACGGCGGCCGGCTCGACCAGCCGCGCCCCGACGAGCCCTGCCTCGACGAGCCCTGCCTCGACGAGCCGACCCCGACTACCCCAGCCCCGACGACTTCAGCCCCGACAACGGCGAGCCCGAGCCCGGCCTCGGCCCCGAGCGCAACCGGCCGGACCACCCTCCGGCGCCGACGCCCTCACCGGTCACCCGTCCGGCCGCGGCGCCTCACCCACCCGGCTCCGCACCTGTGACCCACCCGGCCCCCCACCCACGACCCGCCCGGCTCCCCCACCCACGACCCGGCCATCCCCGCCACCCACCATCCCCCCCCGCCCCCACCCCCGCCCGTGAACAGCTCCGGCGCCGGGCGCGGCCCGGGCCGTCGCCTACGCCTACGCCCAGCTGGGCAAGCCCTACCAGTGGGGCTGGAGCCGGTCCCAACTCCTTCGACTGCTCGGGGCTCGTCATGATGGCGTGGGAGCAGGCCGGCGTCTATTTCCCCCACCTGGCTCAGGCCCAGTACGACCTGACGAGGCGGATCCCGCTGGCCGATGCCCTACCGGGCGACCTGATCTTCTTCGGAACGCCCAATGACGTCTTCCACGTGGGGATCTACATCGGCGGCGGGCAGATGATCGATGCCCCCGACACCGGTCTGACGGTGTCGATCTCGTCGATCTACTGGTCGAGCCTGCTGGGCGCCGGCCGGGTTAGGCGGGCTGACCGGGCGGAATCCCGGTCGTCACATGGCCGTGAATACCGCCTCCACGAGCAGGACGGCGCCGGTCACGTAGGTGCTGGCGTCGCTGGCCAACCACAGCAGGGCGCCGTCGAGCTCGTCCTCACGGCCAGGCCGGCCCAGAATCGTCTTGCGCCGGATCCAGCCCTGCGAGTGCTCGTTGGCGAACATCTCGCTCGGTCATCTCGCTCAGGAACCACCCCGGGCAGAGGGCGTTGACCCGGACGCCTCTCCTCCCCCACTGCGCGGCCAGGTCCCGGGACAGGTTGATCAATCCCGCCTTGCTGGCCGCGTAGCCCGCCTGCGGGATCTGCCCGGCGCTGATGGTGCCGAGCATCGACGCCACGTTGACGATGGTCCCTTCGCCCCTGGCGAGCATCTGGCGGCCGACCACCTGGCACAGGTGAAAGGCGGCCACCAGATTGACGTCAACCGTCGGCCCGGAACGTCTCCAGCGCTTCGTCCTCGGCGGCGATCATGTCGCGCGACGCCGGCGTTGTTGACCAGCACGTCGATGTGGCCGAAACTGACTCGATGACCACGGCGGCCAGCCGTTCGACCTCGTCGGGCCGGGTGATGTCGGCCGGCACCACCAGGGCTTCGTCCAGCCCGGCGGCCACGGCTTCGAGGCGGTCGGCCCGGCGGGCCACCAGGGCCAGGCGGGCCCCGCCGCGGCCAGCACTGCCGCGAACCGGGCGCCGAGACCGCTCGACGCCCCGGTCACGATGGCCACCCGACCGTCGAGGCGGAACCGGGCCAGGGGATCGAGGGCTGGCGGACCTGGGATTGGCGGACCTGGGCTGGCCACCGGGGGCTGGCCGACCTGGGGCTGGCCACCGGGGCTGGCGTCACGACGGGCAGCGTAGACGCGCGTCCCCCGGCCGGGGCAGATGAGCCCGGCCCGGGCGGCTACGCCAGCGCCGGCGGGAGGGGTGCAGCGATCGATCGGCCGCGGCGCCGGCCAGGAGCACGATGCCGGCGGACATGGCGGCCAGGGCGATCACCTCGACGAGGCCACGTCCCCGGGACCGGCGGCGATGCTCTCGCCGAAGGCCAGGGCGCCGATCACGATGCTCACGATCGGGTCAACGACGCTCATCGTCGGCAAGGAGGCGTCGAGCGACCCGGCCTGAAAGGCGCTCTGGCCGATCACCATGCCGGCCACTCCGGCGATGAGGAGGGCGTAGGGCTGCCAGTGGCCCGAGCAGGTGCCACGATGCCCCCGTCGAGCAGGTGCGAGCTCGTCTTCGTCAGGGCGGCCGTGACGCCGTAGATGACCCCGGCGGCGCCGGACAGCAGCACCGCTCGCTGCCAGGCGGGCCGGCCCCGACTCGAAGCGACCAGTCCGAGCGTCACGCCGGCGGAGCTGCCGAGCAGGGCCACCCAGACGATCGGCCCGACGTTGTTGTGTCCGGGCTCAGGCGACGCCACCAGCAGGAACACCGCCAGACCGGCGCACACCAGCAAGGCCGCGATCCAGTCGACGTCGCCGCAGCTTCCGCCCGGCCCAGGCCGCGCCGAGGGGGAGGGCGAACAGGAGACCGCACACGAGGAGGGGCTGGACGACCACGATCGGACCGTGTCCGAGAGCGATGAACTGCAAGCACGTAGCCGATGACGTCGCAGGCCAGGCCGAGCAGCCACATCGGGGTGCGCAGCAGGCGGGCGAGCAGGCTCAGTCGCAAGGCCTGGTCGGCCGGTTGGGCGGCCGCGCTGCGCTGTTGCAGCACGGAAGCCAGGGCGTACATCAGCGCACTGCCGAGCGCGCACAGCACGGCCACCACCACTTCGAGGCTACCAACCTGCCCTCCGTATCGACCGGGTGGCAGACTGCGACCCTTGGGCGCGTGGTGGAACGGCAGACACAGCGGGCTTAAACCCTGCGGCCTTCGGGCATGAGGGTTCGACTCCCTCCGCGCCCACCCCGAACGCCCCCCGGCCTTGCCCGAAGTGGACAGACCTGCGTTGAATGGAGCAGGCCACGCTCGATGCGCTTCCATCCCCCGCTACGGGCGGGTCTGCCACGACCTTCGTGGCCAAGAGGAGGAGGTTTTCAGATGGCCCGCAACGTTATTCGTCTCGATGCCGGGGCGGGCACCGAGGACGACGCCCTCCGGGTGGCTGAGCAGGTCCACGACGAGGCCTTACGGGTGGCGGAAGAGGTGGCCGACACCGAGCGGATCAGGGCGGAAACCATCCGGTCGGCCACCGTCGACCGGGCCGAAGCCCTCCGGGCCGCCACCGTGGCCCGGGCCGCCGGCCTGCGCCGGGTGTCCGGGGAGCACAACGCCGCCCTCCGCGCCGCCGAGGCGGCTCGAGCGGCCGCCCTCCGCGACACCGAGGCTCGTTACGGGGAGGCGCTGGCGTCCGCCGAGGAAGTCGCCACCAAGACGGTGGAGCTGGCCTACCAGGAAGAGATGGCGTCCGCTCATCGAGCCCACGAGGAGGCGCTCCGGGCCGCTCAGGCCGCAGCCGATAGTGCGATCGCCCGGGCCGAAGCCATCCGCCAGGCCGGGCTGGACCGGGCCGACGCCATCGCCACCGCCGGCGAGGCCCGGGCCGCCGAGTTGCGCCGGGCGGCCGCGGCCTACGAGGAGGGTCTGCGCCAGGCCGGCCGGATGCGGGCCGAGGAGTTGCACCAGGTCGGCCTCAAGCACGATCAGTCTGTCGCCGCCGCCGGCCAGTTGTTCCAGGACGCCATTCGCGAATCGGCCGTTGAGCCCTCGCCTCTGGCCCTGTGGACCGGCGACAGCTCAGGGGATCAATCCGACGAGCAGGTGTCAACCTCCGATGAGATCAGCGCTGAGGTCAGCAAGGAAGCGCGATGATGCCCTGATGCGAACATCTCCCTTGATCGGACGCAAGGCCTGGTTTGGTCCCCGCCGGGTGGGATGGGGTCTGGGCCCGGCCTCCACCGAGGGCTGGATTGTCACCCTCGTCTTCACCGGTCTCGCCACCTTGAGCACCCGGTTGGGCCTCGGCCCCCGATGGGTCAGACCGGTGCTGGTGGGGACGTTCCTGCTGGTTGCCGTCCTCAAGGGCACTTCACCCGGCGGGGCCCGCGCCCGGACCGAGTTCCAGGCTGCCAACGGAACCAGAACCGCGTAGGGACCGTAACGTTCGGGCCGACGCGGGCCGGCGTACCTCGGCAATCCACCACCACCACGGGATACGGCGCTCGAGGTAATAGTCGACGCTGCGCCGGTCAGGGCCGGTGTGGGCGGACAACACGAGAAATCCCACGAATACCACGGTGTAAATGATCGCGGTGCCAATATCGGTGGCACCCGCCCGGTACGGGCCGCCAAATCCTTCGGCCGTCGCCCATATGAGCAGGCTGTAGATGGCTCCCGCCAGGTAGGTCAGCTTTCGGGCGAAGCCCAGGATCACCGCGAACGCGATCAGCGTCTCGGTCGCGGCGATCAGATACGCCATGGCAATGGCTTCCGGGTGCGACAGCCCCGACCACAGGTCGAACCAGGGCTTCAGCCAGCCGGGTTGCCCGGCCGCCAATCCGTTGAGCATCTGAGCGAAGCTGTCCCGGAATCCGGGCAGCCACTTGAGGGCGGCATCGATTCCCCAGATGAGCCCGAAACCAATTCTGAAAGCATCCTTGCCCCAGCCGGTCGGGTTGTCGACGGCCACCGTGGCGGTCATGACCATGGCTCGCCCTCCTCCCGTCCGCCACCCGCGCCAGCTCGGGCGAGGGATTGACCGTGGATTGGAATCGGACTTCTGACGGACAGCCAGGTCGCGTCCGCCGGGCACGGCTCACTCACCAGATTCCTCCTTTGCTATGGCCAGCCTCTCCGTCACGCCACGACGGGAAGCCGAATTGTCATACGCCCGGGCCACCCGTTGGGATTGCGCCAACTCCCGGGATTACGGCAACGAAGGAAAGTGACAGCAAAAGTTTTTCGGCGCCCGGGATGCCTGCCCCGGCCCCGACACCGGTAGCCCCTAGCCGGACCGCTCGGTCTGCATCCCTTCCGCGCTCTGGTCGGTCTCGACCTGGACGCCGCCTTCAAGCCCCACCAGGGCAACCACGGCCGCCACGGCCATGACAGCTGCCATCACGTAAAAGACGGTGCGGGTGGCGTCGGCGAAGTCGACGCGAACGTAGTGCGGAATGGCGGCCGTAGTACCGCCAGTATTCTGAGCCTGCCCGATCTTCGACGCCTCCGCCGCGGCCCGGGCCGGCGATGCCCCCTGGCTGATCAACGAGGCGGTAACCCGCGTCCGCAGCTGGGTGACCAGGATGGTGCCGAGGATGGCGAAACCCAGGCTGGCCGAGTAGTTCCGCACCGTCTGGGTGATGCCGGTCGCCTCGCCGTACGAAAACCGGGAAGCCCGGCTGATGGCATCGGTGTTCGCCGGGGTGAGCATGAATCCCATCCCTGCGCCGGCCAGGATGACCGGCCCGAGCTGGTTCGAAAAATCCAGCTGAGGAAGTCTCCCGGCCCACAGGGCAAAGCCCACGGCGGCCGCCGCGCAGCCGATGACGACCGGACGCTTGGCACCCCGGCGATCGAGGATCCGACCTCCTATCTGGGAGGTGACGACGAAGCCCAGGAAGAAATAGAGGAGGTACAAGCCCGCCTGCTGGGCGGGTTTGTCGAGGGCGACCTGGGCGTATTCACTGGCAAAGAAAAACAGGGGTACGAACACCAGCATGGCGATCCCCAGCGCCAGGTTCTCCGCCGCAAAAACCCGGATCCGGAAAATACGCACTTGCATGAGCGGTGACTTCGTCCGCAACTCGACAAAGACAAACACCACCAACAAAGCCACCCCGACGACGATGCAGATCTCTGTCCAGGGATTGCTCCAGCCCCAGGGCGCCGACTGCTGGAAGCCGAGGATCGACAGGGCCACGCCGCTCACGATCAGGAAGAGCCCCGGTAGTCGACCGGTGCCCAGCGGTGCTCCGTCACCGGCTTGGAAACGGCAATCAGGATGAGCGCGATCACGGCCACGGGGATGTTGACCCAGAAGATGGCCCGCCAGGTCCATTCGGTCAAATAACCGCCCAGCACCGGGCCGACCGCAGTCAGCCCGCCTGCGATGCCGAAAAACAGCGCCAGGGCCCGGCCCCGCTGGTGCAGGGCAAAGGTCTGGACGACGATCCCCAGGGCGGCGGGAAGGGGACGCCCCTGGGGGCGCCCCCTCTGACATCAACTAGACTTGACTTTGACATCATTATGATGTCATAATGACGGAGGACGATGCCAAGGAGGTTGGCGATGCACCCCTGTACAGGTTTGGAACTCACCCGGCCGCGGGGAGACCGGCTGGGCCGAGACGGCCAGGCCGAAGCCCGAGCGTAAGGGGACCAGGTGCGTATTTCTGCGGCGGTGGCGGATATGGCCGCCGACCTGGCGGCGCTGGGCGCCCTCGGCGACGAGGCCATGGCCGAGGCCGCCAGCCGGCTGGCGCAGGCCATGCAGGGGCCCCTGACCGCCCGGCTCCTGGAGCTGTTGGGCCAGGTGGCGGCCGAGTTGCAGGCCGGCGAACCCCACCTCCGGGTGGAAGTCCGTCTGGTCGGCGATAACGCCGAGCTGAGGGTGGTCCAGCCCGAGTGGACTCCCGAAGCGAGCGAGCCGGAGCCTGACACCGACGCCGACGCCCGCATCACGCTGCGACTGTCATCCCCGCTCAAAGCCCGGGTCGAGGCGGCCTCCGCCCGGGAGGGCGTATCAGTGAACACCTGGATCGTGCGGGTCCTCGGCCAGCAGGTTCGCCAGCAGGGGGCATCGAGGGATGGGCGGCGCCTCACCGGGTACGGCCGCAGCTGACGATGCCGCCGCCGCGACAACAAGACAACAAGCCAACGGGCCAACCGGGCAACCGGGCAGAAAGGCAGAAGGGCAGAAAGGAAACGATGGTGAAAGAGGAACACTTCGAGACGCCGGGCCAGGTATTGGTTCGGGTGGACAACAAGGCAGGACCGGTCGAACTGCACACCCATGACCGGGCGACGACCGAGATCACCCTCTCGGGTGTCGGCGAAGGCGGGGAGGACCTCGTGGCGCGCACCCGGGTGCACCAGTCCTCGATCGACGACTGGGAGCGCATCGAAGTCGACGTGCCCAGCCGGGGCGGGATGTGGCGGAGCTGGCGCCGGGGCGGCCCCGACGTCTCCGTGGCAGTTCAGGTTCCCGAGGGCGCGGCCATCGAGATCACGACCGAAGCAGGCGATCTCACGGCCCGCGGCAGGTATGGCGAAGCCCGCCTGAACTCAGCGTCCGGTCAGATCGATCTGGAGCGCACCGACGCCGAACTCCGGGTCCGCAGCGGTAGCGGCCCGGTGCACATCGGCGCCGTGGCCGGCGAGGCAACCATCCACACCGCGTCCGGCGACGTCGACTGCGATCAACTGGACGGCGGCGGCGAGATAAAGACCGCATCGGGTGACGTCACCGTGCACGCCGCTGGCAGACCGCTCACCGTGTACACCGCCTCGGGCGACGTGTCGGCCGGTGACCTGGCGGACGATTGTCTGTTGAAAAGCGCCTCGGGCGATCAGCGCATAAAACGCCTCCGCGCCGGCCAGGCCCGGCTCGACACCGTCTCCGGTGAGATCAGCGTCGGCATCGCCCGTGGCACCGTGGTCGCCCTTGACGCCGAGACGGTCAGCGGGACCCTGACGTCCGAGATCGACTTCGAGGCCGACGAGCCGGCCTCCTCCGATGGCGACCAGGTAACGCGGCTGCGACTGCGGGCGCGTACCGTAAGCGGCGACCTGCGCATCGACCGGGCCAACCCCTGACTCCACCCGCTATCCCTCTGGCGGCTATCCCCCCGGCTTCCGGGTCCCCTCCGGCCCGGGACCCGGCTGGTCGGTCCCGGCCGCCAGCGCCGTGAGCGCCATGGCCACCGTGTCGGAGCCGCGCCGGGCGGCCGCCCCGGCCGTCTCGTCGGCCTCGGCGGCGCCGTAGCGCACGTCGTCGTACCGCCAGGTGAGCTCGCGGAGGGCGCGGGCGGGACCGGCCCCCAGGTCGGGCGACAGGCGGACTTCCAGCTCCCGGGGGGTTTCGGCCGGGCCCCGACCCCGCCCGACGGCTCGGGCCGTCAACAGGACCCGCCGGTAGGCGTCCCGCACAGCCGGCAGGTCCGCCTGCTCCCCGACTCCCTCAACCCCCGGTGGGGCGGCACCCGTGAGGGCCGAGCGGCGTCGCCGGGGCCAGCGCGGCAGGGCCCGGCGGACCTGGGTAAGCAGGTGGCGCCAGCTGAACAACGAACTCCGTTCCTCCAGAACGGCACCGCTGGCGGGACGGGGCCGCCACTTCATCCGGGGCGGCAGGTTGCGCAGCAGGTAATAGAGCACGGCTACCGCCAGCACCGCGGCGCCGACGTCCCACACCACGCCCGGGAGGTGGAACGAGGCGTGAAGGGTCGGAAGCCGCTGTCCGCCGGGTGCGGGGTGGGGCGGCCCGGGCCCGGCCGGCGCACCCTGGTGGGCCCGGTGATGAGATCCTGGCAGCAAGCGCCAGAGCCAGAGGGCGGCCGCCCGCAGGCCGGACCAGATGGCCATCACCACCCGCGCCACCACCCGGCCGACCAGCGGCGCCCCGGGGCCAACCACCACCGCCAGGAGCAGGGCAACCAACCCGACCCCCAGCATCGGGACAGCCAGGACGCTCACCCATACCAGCCCGGGTGGTCTTCCCGGGCTCGCCAGCAGGGTCTCCTCCAGCTGGCGCTCCCGCACCAGGGCGACCGCGGTCGCGCTGAGCGGAAAAAACACGAAAAACAGCCATCCGGCCGCGCCGGTGCTGGCCAAGAAGGTGGGGGCGTGATGGTCCGCCCGTCCCGCGAAGATCCCGATGAAGGCCACCGCGCCGAGTCCCAGTGACCAGGCCACCTGCCGGAACGACGGCGACGCCAGCCCCAGCCACACCCCCCGGCCCCACGTCAGGGCGGCCGAGAACCACGCCACCGCAGCGATGGCGGCGGCGGGGTGACCGGCCACCGTCCAGGGTCGGGTGGCCGTCGCCCACCACGACCCCGATCTCGAGAGCTCGCCAATCACACCGGCGCTCAGCGCGGCGCCAATCACTATTCCGGGGGCGAGAGCGAGGGCTTTCCACCACCAGCGCCAGCGCAGGCGTCCCATGAAGGCACACCAGGCCACCGCCAGGCCGGCCGGCACCGCCAAAGCCAGAAACGGCAGCCGTACGTGGGTGCCGGGCGAGCTGTTGACGCTGGCGCTCACCAGCATCGAAACCCAGGTCGCCTCGGCGGTCACCAGCATGACCGGCACCGCGACCCTAGGCAGCAAACTCCAGGACGTCGGCGCCTTTCCAGTCGTCGCGGTAGCTCACCTCCCGCAACCCGTCGACGGCGCCCGGAGGAGGCGGTACGCCGTGGTCTGTTCGCACCCAGATGGCCGTGACCGGCAGCCCGCGCCGGACCGCGGCCAGGGCCGCCAGGGTGGGGGCCGGGTAGTCGGCCGCCACCACCACCACGCTGGCCCCCCCGCCCAGCCGACCTCCCTCGCTGAAGAGCAACTCGCCGATTGAGGCCCGCCCGTAGGGCGAGATGCGGGCCAGCGCCTCGAACATGCCGGCCAACGCTCCCGGCGCGGTGCTCGGAGGCCGGGCCACAGAATGGCCCTGCACGCTGCCGGACGAGTACAGCCCGGTCGCCACGCCTCGGGCAGCCGTGGCGGCCACCACGGACGCGGTGACGGCGATCACGAACTCGGCCACGTCGGCGCCCGACGAGGTCCTGGTCCGGTCAGGCAACCGGATATCCGCGAAGACGGCGATTCGCCAGGTGGCGCTGGGCTCGAACTCGCGGACCAGTAGCGCATTTCCACGCGCCGTGGCCCGCCAATCGATATGCCGGAGAGCGTCACCCGGGCGGTACTCCCGAACGCCGGCGGCCCGGCTCGGGTCGCCGGCCACATCCGGGGTGGCCCGCTGATCGCCCCAGGCCAGACGGGAGACGACGGCGGGATCGGGCAGACGGAAGATTTTCGGGTACACCAGCAGCTGCACCACGTCACGGATCCGGGTCTCGTGCTGATGGATGCCTATGGGGTCACCCGACCGCATGACAGCCGGACCGAACGTCAGGTCTCCGCGCTGATCGCACACCACCGTCAGCCGGCGCCGGATGCGCTGGAAGGGAAGCATTGGCAGCAGGTGGTGCAACTCCTCCCGCCGGCCGCTGATATCCGGGCGGGTCAGGCCACCCCGGATGGTCAGGCCGGCCGGCACACCGTCCTCGACGTGCAGCCAGGTCAGCGGCAGCAGCTTGTCGTTGACGAAGTCCAGCTCCAGGGTCACTTCTTCGCCAAACGTGGCTCGCTGCTGATCGAGCGCCCGGTGGTAGCTCACGCCCGTGAGACAGTGGCGCTGCCATACCCACAGCACGGCCGCGGTCAACGCCACGAGGGTTCCGGCCAGGGCCAGCAAGGTCAAGTGCTCGGCCCAGCCCACCCCGGCCAGCACCAGGCCGGCGCCGACCACCAGCCACTCCACGTCCATCGACCGCCTCACGGAGCCGTCACTCCAGCACCTCGTCCTCGACCGGGACAGGCACCGCCGCCAGCACGGAAGCCACGACCGCATGGGAAGTGTGGCCGCGCAGCCGGGCCTCGGCGCTCAGAATGAGCCGGTGGGCGATCACGGCGGGGGCCAGCGCTTTGACATCGTCGGGCCCGGCGAAGGCCCGGCCCAAGAGCAACGCCCGGGCCTGGATGGCCCGGTGCAGGGCCAGGGCCGCTCGGGGGCTGGCGCCCAGCGCCACCCGCTCGTCGGTCCGGGTGGCGCGGACGACTTCCAGCAGATAGGCGCGGATTTCGTCATCCACGTGGACCGCACCCCGCTGCACCTGCAAGGCCACGATGTCGGCGGCCCCAACGACGGGGCGCAGCCGAGAAAGCGGATCGTCGCTCTCGAACCGGCGCAGCATGGCGTCTTCTTCCTCCAGGCTCGGATAGCCCGGCTGGACTCGGAGCAGGAAGCGGTCGAGCTGGGCCTCGGGCAGCGGGAAGGTGCCCTCCAGCTCGATCGGGTTCTGGGTGGCCAGGACCAGGAACGGCTCCGGCAGGCCCATGGTCTGCCCATCCACCGTGACCTGGCGCTCCTCCATGGCCTCGAGCAGGGCCGACTGGGCTCGAGGGGTGGCCCGGTTGATCTCGTCGGCCAGCAGCACCTGGGTGAAGATGGGTCCGGGCCGGAAGCTGAATTCCGTCGTGCGTTGATCGAACACGCTGGAACCGGTCACGTCCGACGGGAGGACGTCGGGCGTGAACTGCACCCGGCGAAAGGAGCAGCCCATGGAGGCCGCCAGCGACCGGGCCAGGAGGGTCTTGCCCACGCCGGGCACGTCCTCGATGAGGACATGACCGCGGCACAGCACGGCTACCAGCAACTGGTCGACAGCCTCGTCCTTGCCGACGACGACCGTGCCAATCGCCTGCCTGATGCGCGACAGGGCTGGGGCGGAATCGCTCAACTGGCCTCCCGCTTCAAGTTAGCGATCCCGACGCCAACCCCCGCGACCGGCACCCACGGGAGGGATGTCCCGTGGAGCCATTCAGCTCAGGGCCGCGTCGAGCACTTCCACCGAGGGGGCGAAATAAAAGGACCCGGAAGCGGGGGTGGAGTAGTCGGTAAGGGCGTCACGAACCTGCCCGTTCATCCCGTAGATAGCTTCCATGCGCTCGCGGAGAGGGGCCTGGTCCTTGCAGAATCCGAGGAAATACAGGCCCACCGTGCCATCGTGCAGGGCGTATGGCGTCGAGCGGCGCACGATCTCGTTGCGCTTGGGCTTGTTGGCGTCCGCGGTGTCGCCGTCGCGCAGCTCGACGTGGCTCAGATGCGAGGTCGGCACCTGCTTGTCCAGACGAGCGGACTCCTTCCTGGTCCGCCCGAACAGGTTTTCCTGATCCGCCTGGCTCAAGCCGAAGAAGTACTTGAGGTCGTGGACCCAGCGCTGGGCGATAGCGAAAGCGCCTCCCGCCCCGGGTTTGCCGTCGGGAACGATGGCGCAGTCGTGCTGGCGTTCCGGCTCCGGATTGCCCGTGCCGTCGATGAAGCCCGTGAGGTCCAGGCTGTTGCCGTAGATCCACGCAATCGTCTCCCGGGCGACGGCCATGTGACCGGCGACCTTGGTGCGAAAGGCGTACTGGGTGTTCCAGTTGCGGTCCTTGTGGTCGGAGTGGACCCAGATCAGCAGCTCCTCCTGGGTGGCTTTGGCTTCCTTGCCATCGGCAGAGGCATAGCCGGGGTAGGGCCGGAAGTCCTCAGGCGCATCGGAGGTGAGATCGGCGAGCAGCGTGGGGCCAAACATGATGCAGAGGTTGACACCCTGGAGGGCGCACTCCTCCCGCAGGTCAGCCAACGCGCCCTTGATGACCCCGAGGTCTGCGCCCTCGGTACGGCTGAGATGGACGTACCACTGGTGCTCGCCCAGCGAAGTCAGGATCGCGCGCTGCGGTGTGGCCATATTCCCACCCTCTTTTCCTCGGTTGGTGTGAAGGACTGCTTGCTTGCCGACGGGACCCGGGCGAATCTAATCGACTCCACGCCGGGTCTGCCACAGTCGGTCCCGGCGCCCGCACCAAGTTGACGTTCACGTCAACGGCCGGTAGGGTCGACGGTATTCGAGCGCGTACCCAGAGTTCCCCGGAACCCGTCCACGCCAACGGCAGCACCCCCCCGCCATCCCTCACGGTGGCCCCCCCGCCCATCTCGGGCCGGCTGGCCCGGCGGCCTCAGCGTTCCGAGCGCTACAAGTGGATCGCGCTCATCAATACCACCACCGGCGTGCTGATGGTGTCGATCGACGGCTCGATCGTCCTGATCGCCATGCCCGCCATCTTCCGCGGCATCGGGCTGGATCCGCTCCTGCCCAGCAACAGCTTTTACCTGCTCTGGATGATCCTGGGCTTCCTGGTGGTCACCAGTGTCCTGGTCGTCAGCCTGGGGCGGTTGGGCGACATGTACGGGCGGGTGCGCATCTACAACCTCGGCTTCGCCATCTTCACGTTCTTTTCCCTGTTGCTCACGGTGACGTGGTTGCACGGAAGGGGCGGAGCCATCTTTCTCATCGTCGGACGCATCTTCCAGGGTGTGGGCGGGGCCATGCTGTTCGCCAACTCGGCAGCCATTCTCACCGACGCCTTTCCCCCCAACCAGCGGGGCATGGCCCTCGGGATCAACGGGGTGGCCGCCACCAGTGGCACGTTCATCGGCCTGGTCGTCGGCGGGATCCTGGCCCCCATCGACTGGCGCTTGATCTTTCTCGTCTCCGTGCCGATCGGCCTGTTCTGCACGGCGTGGGCGTACCTGATGCTGTACGACCAGACCCCACCCCGCCGGACCAGCATCGACTGGGCGGGCAACATCACCTTCGCGGCCGGATTGATCGCCATCATGATCGGGATCACCTACGGCATCGAGCCTTACCGCCAGCACACCATGGGCTGGACCAACCCGGTCGTCGACATCGCCTTGATTGGCGGCGTCATCCTCCTGCTGGTGTTCTCGATCATCGAGAAGCGCACGGCGGAACCGATGTTCCGCCTCCCGCTGTTCCGCATCCGGGCTTTCACGGCCGGAACCCTGGCCGGCTTCCTGTCCGCGGTGGGCCGCGGCGGTTTGATGTTCATGCTGATCATCTGGCTGCAGGGGATCTGGCTGCCCCTGCACGGGTACGACTTCGCCGCGCACCCCGCTCTGGGCGGGCATCTTCATGCTGCCGCTCACCATCGGGTTCCTGATCGCCGGGCCGATCTCAGGCATGCTGTCCGACCGGTACGGGGCTCGTCCGTTCGCGACCGGCGGCATGCTCTGCACAGCCCTGGCCTTCCTTCTGCTCGAGCTGCTGCCGGTGAACTTCAGCTACTGGGCCTTCGCCCCCCTGCTGCTGTTGATGGGCCTGAGCAACGGCCTGTTCATGTCGCCCAACCGGGCCGCGGTGATGAACAGCCTGCCGGCTGAGCATCGAGGGGCCGGTTCCGGCATGATGACGACGTTCCAGAACTCTGCGCAGGTGCTGTCGATCGGTATCTTCTTTTCGTTGATGATCGTCGGGTTGTCGGCGGTGTTGCCGACGACCCTGTATCACGGCCTGGTCCAGCAGGGTGTCTCTCCTCAGACGGCCAGCGGGGTGGCCCACCTCCCGCCGGTCTCCACCCTGTTCGCAGCCTTCCTCGGCTACAACCCCGTGCAGCATCTGCTCGGACCGTCGGTGCTAGCCCACCTGCCACCGGCGCGGGCTGCCACTCTGCAAGGGCGTTCCTTCTTTCCCCATTTGATCTCGACGCCGTTCGTGCGTGGCCTCCACACCGCCTTCGACTTCGCCATCGGTGCCTGTCTGGTCGCGGCAGCCGCTTCCTGGAGCCGGGGCCGGCGCTACGTGCACGCAGACAACCGGCATGACCTCTCCGGCGGGACGACCGACGAGGTGATCGATGCCCATGCCGTCGGAGAGGTGATGTAGGCGTGAGTGCCGCGCCACCCCAAACCGCCGATGAGGCGCCGGCCGCGCCACTCCGTATCGGCGAGGTGGCCCAGCTGGCCGGCGTCACCACCCGCACCCTCCGCTACTGGGAGCAGGTCGGGCTGGTGTCCCCGAGCGGCCACCTGCACGGAGGCCAGCGGCTCTACTCGGCCGCGGAGGTCGATCGGGTCAACCGCATCCGCCACTTGCAGTGCCTGCTCGGGCTGTCCCTGGCGGAAATCCGGGCCGTGCTCGAGGCCGACGACGTTCTCGACCGACTCCGCACCGCCTACCGGGAAGGCGCCCGCGCCGACCGGCAGCGACGCCTCCTTGATGAAGCCATCCTCGCCAACGACCTTCTCATCGAGCGTCTGGATGACACCCTGGGCCGGATCGAGGATTTCCGCCGGGAGCGGGCCGCCAAGGCCGAACGCATGCGTTCCCGGGCCGCCGAGCTCGACGCCGCAGGCCGGGCGGCCACGACTGCCCCCGGGCCGGCCCGGCGGGCTTAGCTCCTGCTCCGTCAGGTCGTGCCGGGCTGCACGGGCGGGGCTGGCGGGGCCGGCTTCGGCCAGCTGGGGGGCGGCGCAGACAACGGGTCCTCGCCCGGCACCGCTGGACTGGCTGTCACCGGTGAATTGGCTGGCGAGGCGTCGGCCGGAGTCGGCGGCAGCACCGACCCGGCCGCGGTGGCCACGTCGTGGGGATAGGTGCGCAGGGCTCGCAGCAAGATCACTCCGCTGCCCGCCAGGGCGAGCAACATGATCCCGAAGGTCCATTGCAGCCCGCTGCGCCCCCCGCCGAATACGTGATCGGAGATCACTCCGAAGAGGACCGGTGCCATCGATTGCGCCAGGGACCGCAGCACCGTCCGGGTCGCTTCGGCCCGGCCCCAGAGCAGTGCGGGCATGATGTCGAGGCGGGCCGCGTCGATCGGCGGGTTCTGAGCAGAGAGCATCATGCCGGCCAGGATCAGGTAGGGCAGGGCCGTGACTGCGCTCCGGGTGGTCAGGGCCGGGATGAACAGCACGGTCGCGGCCAGGGCTGCGATGGCGGCCACCAGAATTCGGGAGTTGAGGAAGCCGCGCTTTAGCAAGCTGTCGCTCAGGTTGCCTGCGACCAGGACCCCGATGACCGCCCCGCCTCCGACGATCAGGAGCAGGAAGTTGGCCAGGGCCTGGTTCACGTGGTACTGGTCTTTGACGAATTCTGATCCGAAGGTGGCCACCCCGGACAGGTAGAAATAGCCGCAGGCGCCGGCGACGATCAGGATGACATTGGTGCGCACCCGGAGCACGGCCCGAACTGCGGCCACGATCCCGATCGACTGCAATTGTTCCGGGGTGAGCACCTTGGCCGCATCCGGAGTCAACCCCCGGGTGGCCGCCAGGCGCTGGGCGTCGGTGGCGCCCGTGTTGTCGTCGGCGTTCAGCGGCGGGCCGACCGGCTCGGATCCGCCGCTGGTGGCGGCAGCCCCGGCATCGGGCCGGAGGGGAGCCAGGGCGCCGCGCGTCGGCTCGGGGAGCTTCAACACGAACCAGGCCAGAAAGAAGGCCGGCAGACCCAGGAGCACGAACGCGGCGCGCCACGAGAGGGCCGCGATATCGCCGGTGACGGCGAACCCGACCCCGGCCCCGACCAGCTCCCCGGTGAGGACATAGCTGTAGATCCGGCCCCGCTCGGAGCCTTCGAAGTAGTCCCCGACCAGAGAGGCCACCATGGGGCCGGCCGCGGCCGTGACCGCCCCGAGCACCACCCGGGTGAGCACCAGGCCCCCGAAGGAGGAAACCGCCGCACTCCACAGCATGACCGCCCCCCAGGCGCCCACCGCCAGGCCGAGGATGCGGGTCCGGCGAAAGCGGTCGGCCATGATCCCGAACGGGAGGCTGGCCAGGGCCGTGACCAGGGAGCTGACCGTGACGAGCAGGCCGATGTCGGTGTTGCTGATGTGCAGCGCCGAACGGAGGGGAGCCGCGGCGGCGCCGACGGTGGCCGCATCGGCGCTGGCGAGGGCCAGGATGGCGGCCAGGGCCACGATGACCCGGGTCCGCTCCTGGCCGCCAAGGGTCCGCTCGAGGTGACGACCGGTGACGCGCGCCACGTGGCCGGCGCGGTTGCGCATCGGGTTGGTGCCGGACCGGGGCATGCCACCTCCACCCTACGAGCCACCGCGCCGGCGCGGGTGACCCGGCGCGCCTCCTTCTACTTCTTGGTCTCCCAGAAGATCTTGTCGATCTCGGCGATCTGGGCCAGGAGGTCGTCCGCGACCGCGATGTCGTTCGTCTTCTTGGCCTCCCCGGCCGCCTTGGTGGCCTTCCAGAACAGCTCGTGCAGCTGCGGATACGCCCCAGATGGGCCGGCGTGAAGTAGTCGGTCCACAGCACCCACAGGTGGTGCTTGACCAGTTCGGCCCGCTCCTCCTTGATGAAGACGGCCCGGGTCTTGAACACGTTGTCGTCCGACCCGTTGAACTTCTCCATGCACGCCTTGACCGATTCCGCCTCGATGCGGGCCTGGGCCGGATCGTAGACGCCACAAGGCAGGTCGCAGTGGGCGTGGATGGTCGCCGGCTGGCTCAGCCGATCGGCGACGCTGAGCAGGCGAGCGAGAATCGTCATCAGCGAGGCTCCTTGATCATGGTCCGTGAACATCTTCACCCTACCCACGTACCTGCCCGAGGTTCCGCCGGGTGCAGGTGGCCGGCGGCAGCATGCTGCCGGCCTTCCGCCCCGGTGACCGCCTCCTGCGTCGTGGCGACCGCTGTTGCGCGTCCGGGCCGGTCAGGTGGTGGCCGTCGAGGATCCCCGTCCGCCGGGCCGGCTGATGGTCAAACGGGTGCACGCGGTAGCGGCATGGGCACGTCGATGTGCGCGGCGACAACGAGGCGGCCAGCACCGACAGCCGCCAGTTCGGACGCCTGCCCCGGTCCGGGCTCGTCGGGCCGGGTGATCTACCGCTACGGACCCGAAGGCCGGACCGGCTGGTTCCCCGGCCGGGGGCCTCGGGGTCCCACAAACGCCGTCGGCTAGGATTTCCGAAATGCCAACGGGCCGGGTGACCGACGCAGCCCCGGAGGGCCGGTGCGCTGCTCCCGCTGCGCCGCCCCGCGCCAGCCCCGCCGCCCGAACCGAGGCAGCAGGACGTCGACGAGTGGGGCCGGTCGGAGCGGGCCCGGGCCATCCTGCGCCGCCTCTACGACCCCGTCTACCGCCACTGGTTCCGGGCCGAATGGGAGGGACTGGAGAAGATCCCCGGCCAGGGCGGCGCCCTGCTGGTCGCCAACCACGCCGGCGCCATCCCGGCCGACGCCCCGGTGATCATGCACGGCATCGAGGAGGAGCTGGGCCGGCCCGTGTACGGGCTGGCCGACTACCTGTTCCGGTCCCTGCCGGTCGTGGGCACGGCCTGGGCCCGGGGCGGCGGGGTGGCCGCCCACCCGGACAACGCCTACCGGCTGCTGCGCGACCAGCAGCAGCTGGTCCTGGTCTTTCCCGAAGGCACCAAGGGCACCGGGAAGCTCGTACTCCGAGCGTTACCGGCTGCGCCGCTTCGGCCGGGGCGGCTTCGTCGAGATCGCCATGCGGGCCGGCGTGCCGGTGGTGCCGATCACCGTGGTGGGCAGCGAGGAGGCCATGCCGATCCTGGCCAAGTCGCCCGGCCTGGCCAAGCTGGCTCGGCATTGCCTACGTCCCGATCGACCGCCAACATGCTGCTGCTCGGCCCGCTCGGCCTGGTCGGCCACTTCCCGGCCAAGTTCAAGCTGCGGGTCCTCGACCCGGTCAGCTTCGACGTGCCGCCCGACCAGGAGCGCTACCCGCGCAGCCGGGTCTTCGAGGAGGCCGAAGCCATCCGGCAGCACATGCAGAGCCAGCCTCTACGACATGCTGCGCACCGCGGCGCAGCGTGTGGTTCGGGTAGACCGCCGTTGGGGCGACGGGTCCTGATCACCGGGCTGTCGTCCTTCTGGGGCGGCCGCCTGGCCCTGGCGTTCGAGCGGGACCCGTCGGTGGACGTGATCGTCGGCATGGACACCGCCGAGCCGGTCGTGGCGCTGGAACGCACCGAGTTCGTCCGCACCGACGACAACTACTCGATCCTGGCCCGGCTGGTGCGGGCCACCCAGGTCGACACCGTCGTGCACGCCGCCCTGGTGGTCGATTCTCGGCCCTCGGCGACGCGCCGCCTCCACGAGAAGAACGTCATCGGCACCATGAACCTGCTCGCCGCCGCGGCCGCCGAGCGACAGCCGGGTGCGATCGCTGGTGGTCAAGTCGTCGACCCTGGTCTACGGCTGCACTGCTCGGGACCCGACCTGGTTCGGCGAAGACACGCCGCGCACCTCCAGCCCCCGGACCGGTCTCGAGCGTTCGCTGATCGAGGCCGAGGGCTACCTCCGCTCCTTCGCCGAGGAGAACCGCGACATCAAGGTGGCGGTGCTGCGCTGCGCCAACGTCCTCGGCGAGGACCTGGTCACCGCCCTCTCGCGGGCCCTGTCCTTGCCCCTCACCCCGACCATCGCCGGGTTCGACCCGCAGCTGCAGTTCGTCGAGCAGGACGACGTGGTGCGGGCCATCGAGTTCGCTGGTCGCCCGCAGCCTGGAGGGGGTCTACAACGTGGCCGGCGACGGCCGCCTGCCGTGGTCGGAGGTGCGGGCCATCGCCGGCCGGCCTCCGCTGCTGCTCAGCCCGATCCTGACCGGGCCTGGCCGCGGCGCCGCTGGCCCGGCTCGGCCTCATGTCCCTGCCGCCCGAGACGCTCGACCTGCTCCGCTTCGGTCGGGGCGTCGACAACCGCAAGCTCAAGGGCGCCGGGTTCCAGTACCGCTACACCACCGCCGGGGCCGTCCGCCACTTCGTCGAGGCCCAGCGGCTGCGCCGGGTGGTCGGGCGAGACTCGAGCCGACCTACCGCTACCAGGGCGACGTGGAGTCCTTCTTCCGCCATTCGCCGGCGGTCGTGCCGCGAGCTGACCTCCCGGTCGTCAGTCGCCGGGCAGGATCCAGCGCCGGAGGTACTCCTCGCGCCGCTCCGTCCCACTCCTCGGAGGTGATGGCGTAGCGCACGTGGTCCTCCCACACGCCCGTTGATCTCCAGGTAGCGGCGGGCGGTTCCCTCGTTGCGCAAGCCGAGCTTGTCGGCCACCCGGTGGCTGGGCGCGTTGCGGGGAATGATGGACGCCTGCAGCCGGTGCAGGCCCAGGTCCTCGAAGGCGAAGCGGCACAGCACCACGAACGCCTCGGGCACGTAGGAGTTGCCGGCCACCGCCTCGTCGATCCAGTAGCCGACGTAGGCGTTCTGGTACGGGCCGCGCTGGACCGATGACAGGTTGATCTCGCCGGCGAACCGGTCCCGCCGGGGCCCGACGAAGATCCCGAAGCCGTAGCCGCTGCCGAGCTGGCGTTCCCGCTCCCGGGCCCCGCAGCGGGCCGCGAACACCCGCCGGTCGTCGGTGGCATCGGGCTGGCCGGGGAGGGGCCGGGGCTCCCACTTGAGCAGCCAGTCCCGGCCCCGGATGCGGACCTCCCGCCAGGCCTCGAAGTCGCTGACCGCCAGCGGGCGCAGCAGAACCCGCCGGCCGGTCAGCTCGGGCCGACCCCGGCTCTGCATGGCCGGACGTCAACGGCCCAGGATCTCGGCCAGAGCGGCCAGCAGCAAGGTGACGTTGCGCAGCCGGGCCGTGTGGCCCATGCAGCCGATTCGCCACACCTTGCCGGCCCACGCGCCGACTCCCCCGCCGATCTCGATGCCGTACCGCTGCAGCAGGGTACGCCGGACGGCGGCGTCGTCCGCCTCGGCCGGGACGAGGACGGTCGTGAGCTGCGGCAGCCGGTGCCCCTCGGCCGCCCACAACTCCAGCCCCATCTTCTCGAGGCCGTCCTGCAGGGCAGCTCCGCACTCGGCGTGGCGGGCCCAGGCGGCGCCCAGCCCCTCCTCCAGCACGGCACCCAGGGCGGCGTGCAGCGACATGATCATGGCGATGGGGGCGGTGTGGTGGTACTTGCGGGTCGGCCCCGCGGTGTAGTCGCCGATCATGCCGAGGTCGAGATACCAGCTCCGCGGCCGCTCGATGCGCCGCTCCCACGCCCGGGGTCCGAGGGTAAAAGGGGCCAGGCCGGGTGAGACGCCCAGACACTTCTGAGTCCCGCTGTAGGCGATATCCACGCCCCAGCCGTCGATGTCGACGGGAATACCACCGAGGGAGGTCACGCAGTCGGCCAGCAGGAGGGCGTCGCCCTTGCCGGCCGCCACGGCCGCCACGTCGTTGCGAACGCCGGTGCTGGTCTCGGCGTGCACCAGGGCGATGACCTTGGGGGCCGGGTGGGCGGCGAGGACAGCTTCGGGATCGAGCGGCTGTCCCCAGGGCGCGTCGACCCGGACCACCTCGGCCCCGCAGCGGCCGGCCACGTCGCACATGCGCTCGCCGAACAGGCCGTTGACGCCGACCACGACGACGTCGCCCGGGTCCGACCGTGTTGACGAAGGCCGCCTCCATGCCGGCCGAACCGGTGCCCGACACCGGCAGGGTCAGGGCGTTGGCGGTGCCCCACACGGTGCGCAGCCGGTCGCAGGTCTCGTCCAGGATCTCGATGAACTCCGGATCGAGGTGTCCCAGCATGGGCCGGGCCAGCCCGGCCGTGGCCTCGGGGTAGGGATTGCACGGGCCCGGACCCATGAGAATGCGATCGGTCACGACCATGGCCGGAGATGGTAGACCGCGGCTCAGCCCGCAAGCAGGGTGGCGACCAGGCCGTCGAGGATGTCGGCTTCCGAGGTCAGGCACTCCTCGAAGCCGAAGTGGCGCATCACCTCGGCCAGGACCAGGGTGCCGCCCACGATCACGTCGGCCCGGTCCGGTTCCACTCCGGGCCGCTGGCGGCGAGCCGCGGCCGGCTCGGAGGCCAGGACAGCCAGGAGATGCTCCACCGTTTGCCGTCGGAGCAGATAGTGGTGGACCCGGCGGCGATCGTAGGCGTCGAGTCCCTGGGCGATGGCGGCCAGGGCCGCCACGGTTCCGGCCAGGCCCACCAGGGTGGTGGCCCCGCCGAAGGCGGAGTCACCACGGCTCACCGTCGTCCAGCAGACCGGCGACAAAACGGCGGGCCTCGGCCACCTGCTCAGGGCGCGGAGGATCCGGAGCGAGGAATCGTTCGGTGATCCGTACGCAGCCCACGTCGAGCGAGCACACGGCCCGGGGCCCGCCGTCGGGACCGGGACCCACGATCAGCTCGGTGGAGCCACCGCCGATGTCGACGACCAGCCACGGCGCCGACGCCGGGGCAAGCTCGGCGGTGGCCCCCACAAACGACAGCCGCCCCTCCTCCTCGCCCGGGCAGCAGCTCGGGCCGGACTCCGACGATGCCGGCGGCGGCGGCAAAAAACTCGTCCCGGTTGGCGGCGTCCCGGGCCGCGGAGGTGGCCGTCATGCGCACCCGGCCGACGCCGTGCTCGTCCATGACCGTCCGGTATTCACGGAGCACCGACAGGGTGCGGTCGACGCCCGCGGCGGACAGCCGGCGCTGCCGGTCGACGCCCTGGCCCAGCCGGGTGATCCGCATGAGCCGCTCCAGGGTCTCGCCGGCGGGGCCGGCGACCAGGAGGCGGGTCGAGTTGGTGCCGCAGTCGATGGCGGCCACCGGCGGGAGACGGGCCGCCACCCACGGCCCACCGGGTCGTCCCCACCCGCCAGGTGCCAGGCGTAGTGGGCGTGCAGGCACTTGACCCCCTTCCTCGTCCCGCCCACGCCACCCGACGGCCGGGGCCCGGTCCAGCCGGGCCGGATGGCGGCGTCGCGCTCGCCGGGCGTAGGCCGCGTGGGCGGCCGCCAGCTCGTCGGGATCCACGGCGGCTTCGGCGGCCCGCACCCCGCCGGCGGACTCGAGCCGGTCGACGGCGGCCCGTTCGACCCGGCCCACCAGCCAGTACCGGGTCGGCATGGGGGTGCCATCGTCGAGGAGGGGCGCGTTGCGGATCACCAGACGGGTCGCCAGACGGCGTCCCGCACCACCACTGTGAACGAACCCCGGGGTGGACGGCCCAGCAGCCGGGCGACCCGCGTCGCGGTCGCCCGCTTCGGTCACCGCCCGGGCGGGCTGCGACCGGCGTCGGGCCCGCCGGCGGCCCAGCACGATCACCATGACCACGACCACCACCGCCACCGGAGCCAGGCGCTTCGCCGTCGAGCCGCCGGCCACGGCCAGCAGGTCGACCGGCTCGGCCTCGGGGCTGCTGACCTGACGGATCTCGCCGGCGGGGGCCGGTCCGTTGCCGCTCACCGGCTCGGTGCGCTGTCGCCGGTGCCCGGCGTCAGAACCCGGCGGTCAGAGCCGGCGCCAGAGCCGGCGACAGAGGCCGGCGTGGCACCGGTCGAGACGCCGGCCAGGTCGGCGTCCAGGGCGTCCACGAACTGGCCGAGCAGCTTGGCGCTCACCTCGGCCAGCACGCCCCGCCCGAACTGGGCCACCTTGCCGGTGATGGTCAGGTCGGTGACCACCGACACCTTGGTCCCGTCCCCGTCGGGGGTCATGGTGGCGGTGATGAGGGCGCTGGCGTTGCCCTGGCCGCGGGTGTCGCGCCCGGTGGCCCGCAGCACCACCCGCCCGGCCTCCTCGTCACGCTCGACGAAGGTGGCCTTGCCCTTGTACTGGGCGGTGATCGGGCCGACCTTGACCTTGACGACGCCGCGGTACTCGTCGCCTTCGACTTCCTGCAGCTGGGCCCCGGGCATCATCGGGGCGATCCGCTCCAGGTCGGTCAGGACCTTCCACGCCTCGGGTACCGAGACCTCCACCCGGAACTCGTTGGTCAGCTCCATGTCAACAGGTCCTCTCTGGTGTCGATGTCGGCCGGGTCACCCTGGCAAGGTACCTCCTGAACCAGATCCGGCCGTCGGTTGATCACGACGCGGGCTCCCTGGTCGCCGGCCGCCGGGAGCAGGTCCCACACGGCCGCGGCCAGGCAGACCGGGTTGCGCCGATCGACCATCGTAGGTGGCCACCGCGATGGGAGCCGTCAACGGCGCGCAACCGCAGCCCAGGCCGCGGGCGCGATCAACGGCTGGTCGCCCAGGCCGACCACCATGGCGTCCAGACCCGCGGCCCGGGCCGCCGCCACGGCGACCTGCAGCGACGTGGCCTGGCCCTCCGCCCAGGCCGGGTTGGACAGCACCTCGACCCCCTCCGGGCAGGCTGCCGGCGAGGTCCACGGCCCCGGTCACCACCCATACGGGCGTCAGACCCGGACGGCGACCGCGTTGGCCGTCGCCGCCCACACCAGCGGCCGGCCCCGCCACGGCGCCAGCAGCTTGTGGGCGGCGTCCGGTCCGGCGGAAAAACGGGACCCGCCTCCGGCGGCCAGGATGGCGGCTCCGACCCGCCGGCTCAGCCTGACTCCTGGAGGCCGGCCCCGGCCAGGTCCCGGTGGATGGGGCCCTCGCTGTCCCGGAGCGACGGGGCGGTCCCGCCCGGTGCGCATGGCGATGATCTCGGCGCAGATGGCCACCGCGGTCTCCTCCGGTGTCCGGGCGCCGATGTCGAGGCCGATGGGGCCCATGACCCGGGCCAGGTCGGCCGTCGTCGACCCCGGCCTCGAGCAGCCGGGCGGTGCGATCCGCAGTGGGTCCGGCGCGAGCCCATGGCCCCGAGATAGCCGACGTCGGTCGCCAGGGCCGCCATGATGGCCGGGACGTCGAACTTGGGGTCGTGGGTGAGCACGCACACCGCGTCGCGCTGGCCCGAGGGCGGCGCCCACCTCGGCCAGGTGCTTGTCCGGCCAGGCCACCACCACCTCGTCGGCCATCGGGAAGCGGGCCCGGGTGGCGAACACCGGCCGGGCGTCGCAGACCGTCACCCGGTAGCCGAGGATCTTGGCCACCTTGGCCAGGGCGGCGGTGAAGTCGACGGCGCCGAAGATGATCATGCGGGGCGGCGGGGCGAACGACTCGATGAAGACCGACACCTCCCGGCCCCGGGCCTCGCCGTGCCGGCCGTAGTGCCGGGTGACCGACAGACCCGGCGGCCAGCTCGCCCTGGGCGTCCCGGCCGATCACCCGGTCCAGGTCGGGGTCGCCGACGCTGCCGAGCAGCCGCGTACGGCGGCCCGGGCAGAACCAGCAGCTTGCCGCCGAGCAGTTCGTCCGGCCCCTCGACGACCTCGGCCAGGGCGGCGGGCTGCTCGGCGCGCAGGGCGGCGGCCAGGGCGTCGAAGAGACCCGTCACCAGTCGAGCGGCTCGACGAAGATCCGGATGGTGCCGCCGCAGGTCAGCCCGACGGCGAAGGCCTCGTCGTCGGAGTACCCGAAGGTGCACAGCCGCGGCCGGCCGTCCCCGCCGAGCACCTCCAGGGCCTCGGTGACCACCGCGCCCTCGACGCAGCCGCCCGACACCGATCCGGCCACCTCGCCGGCGTCGGAGACGGCCATGGCCGCGCCCGGCAGCCGGGGACCGGAACCCTCGACGCCGACCACCCGGGCCAGCGCCACCCGCTTGCCCTGGCGCCGCCAGCGCTCGATGTCTGCCAATAGCTCCTTCATCGCAGTAGCTCCTTCATGGCAACAACTCCTTCATGCCAGTAACTCCTTCATGGCCGCGGCTCCTTGGCTGCGGTACCCGAGATGATCTCGGCCAGGCGCTCCAACGACGACACGGCGTGACCTTCCACGAACTGATCAACAAACGGCAGGGCCGCAGCCATCCCACGGGCCAGCGGGGCGTAGCCGGGCGAGGCCTTCAGCGGGTTGACCCACACCACCCGGCGGGCCACCCGCGCCAGGCGGGCCATCTCGGCTCCGATGAGTCGCCGGGTCGCCCCGGTCCCAGCCGTCGCTGCAGATGACCACCACCGCGCCGCGGGCCATGCCCCGCACACCCCACCGGTCGTTGAACTCCGCCAGGCTGGCCCCGAGCCGGGTCCCGCCCGACCAGTCGGCGACCGACTCGGCGGCCGACGCCAGGGCGGCGTCGGGATCGCGGCGGGCCAGCTCCCGGGTGATCCGGGTCAGGCGGGTGCCCATGGTGAACACCTCGACCCGCCCGGCCCGGCGCGACGCCACCGCGGCGTGGGCGAAGCGGGCCAGGCCCCGGGCGTAGGGCTCCATGCTCCCCGACACGTCGAGCAGCAGCACCAGCCGCCGGGGGCGGGTCACCGGCGCCCGCCAGGCCCGCCGGATCGGCACGCCACCGGTCCGCATGTTGCGACGCAGCGTCGCCGCGCAGGTCCGGGTGGCCCCGCGACCGCCGTCGGGTCGGCCGGGTCCGGCGGGAGACTGCAGCTCGGCGGCGATCCCGAGCGCGGAGATCAGCCGCTGGGCCTCGGCCCACTCGGCCGGGGTGAGGGCCGACATGTCCTGGTGCCGGAGGACCTCGGCGGCCGAGTAGCGCACGGCCAGCACCTCGCCGGGCGGGGATTCGCCCTCGTCCGGTTCGGCCTGTCCTGTCGTCGGCGTCGTCGAGGGCCAGCGTCAGCGGCGGGCCCACCGCCACCGCGATCACCTCGTGCGGCGTCGGGCCGGTCCTGCCAGTAGGCCGCGAAGACCCGGTCGTAGACCGGGATGTCCTCCACCCGGCGCACCAGCGTGGCCCGCCCGGCCCAGTACACCTTGCTCGGGGGCTCCAGGCCGACCAGGGCCAGGGCCTCGGCGAACAGGATGGCCATGCCCGTCGGCACCGACAGGCCGTTGGCGCGCAACACCCGCACGAAGCCGGTCACGATCCGTTCCGACTCGGGCATCGACTGGTTCTCTGGCATCAGCCGCCCCGCTGGAGGGCGGCCCGGACCAGCTCGTCGATGCCTGCGGCCCGCACCCGGGCCTGGTCCTCCTGGTACTTGAGGACCGTGCCGAGGGTCAGGTCGAGGGTGCGCTCGTCGATCCGGCTGCGGCCCAGCGCGGCCAGGGCCGCCGCCCAGTCGATGGACTCGGCCACGCCCGGGCGGCTTGTAGAGGTGCTGCTCCCGCAGGGCCTCGACCGCGGCCGGCCACCTGGCGGGCCAGCTCGGGGAGCGCCTCCGGCGCCCGCAGCCGGATGATGGCCACCTCCCGCTCGAAGTCGGGTGCTCCACCCAGTGGTAGAGGCACCGGCGCTTGAGGGCGTCGTGGACGTCGCGGGTCCGGTTGGAGGTGATGATCACGAGCGGGCGGCTCGCTCGGCCCGGAAGGTGCCGAGCTCGGGGACGGTGACCGCGTACTCGGACAGGAACTCGAGGAGGAAGGCCTCGAACTCGTCGTCGGAGCGGTCCACCTCGTCGATCAGCAGAACCGGCGGGGGCCCTGACGAGTGGTCGATGGCGGCCAGCAGGGGCCGGCGGACCAGGAACCGCTCGCTGTAGACGTCGTCCTCACCGGCGGCCACGTCCCGCCGGCTTCGGCCGCCCGCAGATGGAGCAGCTGGCGGGCGTAGTCCCACTCGTAGACCGCCTGGGAGACGTCGATGCCCTCGTAGCACTGCAGCCGCAGCAGCTCGCCGCCGGTCCAGGCCGCCAGCACCTTGGCCACCTCGGTCTTGCCGACGCCCGCCTCGCCCTCGAGCAGCAGCGGGCGGTGCAGGGCCATGGCCAGGAAGATCGACGTCGCCAAGCCCTCGTCGGCCAGGTAGCCCTGGGCGGCGAGAGCGGCCGATACCTCCTCGACCGAGAGTTCGGTTCGGGTGGGAGCGGTCACCCCTACAGGCTAGGCGGCGCCGGCCTCCTCGAGGGCCCTTCGCACCAGGACCTGGGCCAGATGGCGGCGGTACTCGGGGCTGGCGTTGAGGTCTTCGGGCGGCTCCAGCCCGTCGGCGGCATGGGCGGCCGCTTCGGTAGGCGAGGCCCCACCGGCCAGGGCGGCCTCGACCGCACCGGCCCGGAGGGGCACCGGGCCCATGTTGACCAGGGCGACGCCGGGACGGGCCCCGGTGACGGCGGCCACCCCGACGATGGCCCAGTCCTGGGCCCGCCGGTTGAACTTCTGGAACGACCAGCCCGGCCCCGTCCATCTTCGGCACGCTGATCTCGGTCAGCACCTCGTCGGGCTGGAGGTCCGTCTCCAGGAAGCCCTGGAAGAAGCCGGTCGCCGGGAATGGTCCGGGTGCCCTTCGGGCCGACGACGGTGAAGGTGGCGTCCAGGGCCAGGCAGGCGGCCGGCAGGTCGGACGCCGGGTCGCCGTGGGCGATCGATCCTCCGATGGTGCCCCGGTGGCGGACCTGGGGATCGCCGACCTGGCCGGCGACGTGGGCCAGCAGCGGGACGTGGGCGCCGCAGGATGTCGCTGATCTCGAGGTCCCGATGCCGGGTCAAGGCGCCGATCGACCACCCGGTCGCCGTCGTCGCGGACGTAGGACAGATCGGCCAGCCGGCCGATGTCGATCAGCACCGCGGGGGCGGCCAGCCGCAGCTTCATGAGCGGCAGCAGCGAGTGGCCGCCGGCCAGCAGCTTGGCGTCTTCGCCGTGCCGGCCAAGCGAGCCGATGGCGTCGTCAACGGACGTGGCCCGCTCGGTAGTCGAACGCGGCGGGGATCACTGACGGGCCTCCTCGATGACGCTCATGACGCCGCTCCGCCGGGGCCTGGGCGGCCGCCAGGATGGCCTGGACGATGTTGTGGTAGCCGGTGCACCGGCACAGGTTGCCCTCCAGGCCCTCGCGGACCTCGGCCTCGGTCGGATCGGGGTGCTCGGCGAGCAGCGACACCGCCGCCATCACCATGCCCGGGGTGCAGTAGCCGCACTGCAGCCCGTGATGCTCCCGGAAGGCCTCCTGCATCGGGTGCAGCCGGTCGCCGTCGGCCAGGCCTTCGATGGTGGTGATGTCCGCGCCGTCGGCCTGGACGGCCAGCATGGTGCAGGACTTCACCGACTCGCCGCCGACCAGGACGGTGCACGCCCCGCACGACGACGTGTCGCAGCCGATGTTGGTGCCGGTCAGCCCGACCACGTCACGCAGGTAGTGGACGAGCAGAGTGCGGGGCTCGACGTCGTGCTCTGCGGCTCGCCGTTGACGCGCATCGAGATGTTCATGCGACCCCCTTCGCGGGTGGACTGGCGCCGCCGACACTAGGCGCGATCAGGTGATGCTTTGGGGGTGGGGCGGTGGTCGGGTGGTCGTCGTCGGCGGCAGGATGGCGTAGGCCTGCTCGCCCGGCATCACCAGCCCGTACTGCTGGCGGGCGAGCTGCTCGACGTAGGCCGGGTTGCGCAGCTGGGCCACCCGCTGGGTCAGGGCCGCGTTCTCCTGGGTGAGGGCCGCGTCCTGACGGTGGGCGACGGCGGCGGCGCCGCCCCTGGGCCAGCCAGATCCTTCCCGGCAGGACGAAGAGGAAGAGGATCCCGCCGACGCGCCACCGCCACCAGCAGGAGCCGAACCGCTCGTCTCATCGGGACCTGAAAAGGCGGTCCGGCCCGGGGTAGCGGGCGCTGTCGCCCAGTCCCCCTTCGATCCGCAGCAGCTGGTTGTACTTGGCGACCCGATCCGAACGAGCCGGCGCCCCGGTCTTGATCTGCCCGCAGCCGGTCGCGACGGCCAGATCGGCGATGGTGGTGTCCTCGGTCTCGCCGGAGCGGTGCGACATCACCGACGCGTAGGAAGCCCGGGCCGCCCGGGCCATGGTGTCGAGCGTCTCGCGACAGGGTGCCGATCTGGTTGACCTTGATCAGGATGGCGTTGGCGACGCCGGCCGTCGATGCCCCGGGCCAGACGGGTCTCGTTGGTGACGAAGATGTCGTCCCCGACCAGCTGGACGCGGTCGCCCAGCTCGGCGGTCAGCGTCGCCCACCCCTCCCAATCGTCCTCGGCCATGCCGTCCTCGATGGAGATGATCGGGTATCGATCGCACAGCTCCCCGAGGTAGGCGGCCAGCTCACCCGCCGGAGAGGACCCGGCCCTCGCCGGCGAGGTGGTAGCGGCCGTCCCGGTAGAACTCGCTGGCGGCGGCGTCGATGGCGATCGCGATGTCCTGGCCGGGCACCCGGCCCCCGGCCTCGATGGCTTCGACCAGGACCTTGACCGCGTCCTCGTTGGTGGGCAGGTCGGGAGCGAAGCCGCCTTCGTCGCCGACGGCGGTCGACAGGCCCCGCCCGTGGAGGATGGCCTTGAGCTGGTGGTAGGTCTCTGCGCCCCATCGCAGGGCTTCCTCGAATGACGCCGCGCCGACCGGCACGATCATGAACTCCTGAAGGTCGACGTTGTTGTCGGCGTGGACTCCCCCGTTGAGGACGTTCATCATCGGCACCGGCAGCAGGTGGGCGCCGACGCCGCCGACATAGCGGTACAGCGGCAGGTCCGCCTCCTCGGCGGCGGCGTGGGCCACCGCGAGGGATACGCCGAGCAACGCATTGGCGCCCAGACGGGACTTGGTGGGTGTGCCGTCCAGATCGACCAGGGCGGCATCCAGGCCCCGCTGATCCAGGGCCTCGAACCCGGTGACGGTGGCCGCGATCTCGCCGTTGACGTTGGCGACCGCCTGGCGAACGCCCTTGCCGCCGTAACGATCGCCGCCGTCGCGCAGCTCGACCGCCTCGTGGGTCCCGGTCGACGCACCTGACGGCACCGCGGCCCGACCCGTCGCCCCCGATTCGAGCAGCACCTCCACCTCGACGGTGGGATTGCCCCGGGAGTCGAGGATCTCCCGCCCGATCACCTGTTCGATCTCGCTCATGGACTGTTGTAGTTGTGGCTCCTGTGACTGGTGTTGAAACGGTAGCCGCTCCGGGCCGCCCACCGGGGCCATGGTCGGGAGGACACCTCTCCCCGCCACCAATCAGAGGCACCCGTCGCAAATGCCCGATCATCATCGCACCCGGGCCAAGCACGGGACCGGCCCCGAACGCCACGCCGGCGACAGCTTCCGGGTCCAGGTGCGGTCGTATTCGAAGTCTGTCGCACCGGGTCGCAGGAGTTGGGGGATCTCGAGCCCGAGCGGAGACAGGACGGGTCCGGACAAGCCGCGCCCGAGGTCACGCGGACAGGGCAGCGTCGCCGGTAGGGACTGCGACTCCAAGCGACAGGCCTCGAACAGGATGCCGGGTGGGACTGCCCCGCAGCCGGCGAGGTCGTCAGAGGGGGCGGCCGACCGAGCTGACCTGGTCCGGCTGGTTCCGGCGGTGGTGCTGGGCCTGCGTCAGCGAGCGACAAGCTTCGAATAAGGGCACGAGGGCATCAGGCAGTCCGATCCCGCCGATCCCGAAAGCCGTCTCACCCTCACGCCACCATGGCTGACGATGCCTTTTCCGGAACGAACCGTGCCGTTTTACGTGGCCTTGCGGCCCCGCACGCTTCCGGGGGCGTTCCCGCCCGCTCGGCGGGTTATCGACGCCTACCAGGAGCACCTGCTCGGCGAGCTGCGCTCCATCGACGAGCGCGCCGCCACGCTGGCAGCCTGGCGGGAGGCGATAGTCGGAGAGTTGCGCCGTTGCCGGGACGCCCGGGGCTGGGTGGACATGCACGGTCGGCGGGCTCCGCTGCCGGGAGATGTCGATGCCGAACCGGCGGGCACCCGGCCCGTGGCGGGGACCGAACTGCGGGACGCGGTGGTGTGGGCCATTTATGCCGCGGGCCGCCCGGTCACGCTGTCTGAGATCTACCGGATGCTCTGCTCGTGCGGGCTGTCCCCAGCGGGCACCAGGTCGCACGCCATCAGCGATTCGCTCCGATCGCCAGTGGCTGCGGGGATCGTCACCCGGGCGGGGCGGGGGGCCTACCGGCCAGGATCGAACTCTTGACCTCGTCCCACAGCTCGTCGGTGATCGGGACGCCCCGAGCAGCAGCCAGGGTTTCCATGGCCTGGAAACGCAGGCGAAACTTGGCCGTCGCCTCGCGGAAGGCGGACTCGGGATCGAGACCCAGGTGACGGGCGACGTTGACCACCGAGAACAGCACGTCGCCCAGCTCCTCGTTGACGGCCTCAGGCGAAGTGCCGATGGCAGCTTCCAGCTCGTGGAGCTCCTCGAGGATCTTGGGCCACGCGCCGGCCGCGTCTTTCCAATCAAAGCCCACGGAAGCCGCCTTGCTCTGCACCTTGAAGGCGTACAGGAGCGACGGCAGATGGCCCGGGACACCCTCCATGACGCTGGCGCGGCCCTTTTCGGCTTTCTTCAGCTCCTCCCAGTTCGGCACCGGCTCGCCAGTGGGGCCGAAGACGTGGGGGTGGCGGGCGACCAGCTTGTCGTGAACCCGGCGGGCCACGTCGGCCAGGTCGAACTGCCCTTCCTCGGCGGCCAGAGTCGCGTGGAAGGCCACCTGGAAGAGCAGGTCGCCGAGCTCCTCCTCCAGGTGGTCGTAGTCCAGCTCGTCGATGGCCTCCAGCACCTCGTAGGTCTCTTCGAGGAGATGGCGGGTCAGGGAGCGGTGGGTCTGTTGCTGGTCCCAGGGGCAGCGGGCTCTGAGGGTGCGGACCAGCTCGACGAAGCGCACCAGCTCGGCGGCGGCCGGCTCGGCGAGGGTAGGAATCCAGAGGCACGTCAGGTGGTCGGGCTCGAAGGCGCGGTCCAGGTCGGACCAGGCCACGGTCGCGATCGACTCGTCGGGCAGGCCCAGGCGCTGCAGCACGGTGACCTCTGGGCCGTCCTCGATCGCCAGCTTGATCTCGGACAACACGGCCCGGGAATCGCACTGGGCGACCAGCAGGGGCCCGGTCTGACCGGCTGCTTCGACGGCAAAACTCTGCCCGTCGATCAGATGGACGCCGGCAGCGATGGGATCGATGCCGAGCCGGGCCCAGGCGAGATCCAGGAACGACACGCCCGGCACGATCTCGACCGTCAGGCGCGGATCCGCCTGCAGAAGAACAACGGTGCGCTCGGCCACCAGCGGCGAGCCAGGGACGGCGTAGAGCACCTCGCCCGTTGCGCCGGCGGCTTCTGCCAGCCGGTCGGCGATGGCCGCATACACCTCTTCCATGGAGTCGGCCTGTTCGTAGAGCGAGTCGAACGAGACCGCCGGTTCGACCAGCCCGGCACTGGGATGGCGGGCGGTGCGGAGGTAGCGATGCTCCGAGGCGGCAATGGCAGCCTCGGCCGCCCGGCTCACGAGTCGCCGGTCGCCCGGCCCGAGGCCGACGACCACGACCCGCCCGGTCATGTGTTGGCGCTCGGGGCGACCGGGGGCGTCACCTGGGCGGACGACCACGAGCCGTAGGCGGGATTGATATGGACGCTGGCTTTGGCGAGCAGGCCGCTCAGCACCGGGTTGGCGCTCCCCTGCCCACTCATGACGGCAACGGACACAACCCGCTGAAGATCCTGGCTAAAGGGCTGATCCTGCCGGCTGATCAGCCTGACGACCTGGTAGCCGTAGCTGGTCTTGATAGGCGCGGACACCTTGCCCGACGGCCAGGGGAAGCACGGCGCTTTGAAAGGCGCTGGGTTGGGCCTCGAACTGGACCTGGTCATAGCACGACAACACGCCGTGAGGGACGCCCTGGGCGGCAATGCTGGCCGCCTGGGTGGCGCTGAAGGCCGAGGCCTGGCTCATGCAGAGCTGCAGGAAGAAGTACTGCTTGTACTGGTTGTAGGCGGCGAGCAGCGACGACTGAGGCACGGTGGCAGGAGTAAGCACCGCCTCGTCAGCGAGCCGTTGGACGAGCACATCCCGGAACGCCGGCGAGAAACTGTCCCAGCCGATCTGGCTGATTTCGTTGACCGACCGGGCCGCGGCCTGGCTGGCACTGGTCGGCGGCTGGTCGGTGGCGACCACACGCTGGCGGACCACGTTGGCGTCGATCATCCCGGTGAGGATCCCGGCCACCCAGGTGGTGCTGTAGGTGCCGGGTGCATCGCCCGCGACCGTGAGCCCGGAAGTGGAGTTGGCGGAGTTGAACGCAGACACGTAGGCCGAGTTGCCCGCCCAGGCGCGCAACTCGGCGTTGAGCGCGGTCTCCCGGATCACCTGGGAGTTGACCCTGGCTGCGTACGGTGACGTGTCGCAGGCGCTGGCGGTCAGCGCCAGAACGACGAGGGCGGCAATCCCCGCCAGCGTGGATCGAAGTCGTTTCACGGCGCCGGTGATGCTACCGGCGGGGCCAGGTCCGCGAGCAAGGCAGCCAGATCCTCGGCCGGGTCGGCGCCTCGGGGCAGCGGAATTACCAGCTGCCCGAGGTCCTCTTTGAACACGGCTTTGGGGAACAGGCGGGTGAGGCGAACCCGCTGGCTGGCCTTGAGTTCGAGCGGGGAAAGCCGGGCCGTGAAGCCCCCGCCGGACAGACCGGCGCCCCCGGTGACGACCGCCACCTCGCGAACCCCCAGGCGGGCGCACTCGGCCCGGAGATGGGCGATGCGCAGGAGGGCCAGGGCCGGGCCCGGAAGCGGTCCGTAACGGTCGAGCCATTCGGCTTCGATGTCGTCGACTTCGGCGTGGGTGGTAACCGTGGCCAGGCGGCGGTAGGCCTCCAGGCGCAGGTCCTCCCGGGCGACGTAGTCGGCCGGCAGATTGGCCGTGACGGGGATATCCAGCTTGATCTCGGCCGGCGGGCGCAGCTGCTCGCCTTTGAGCTCCGCCACGGCCTCGGTGACCATCTGCACGTACAGGTCGTAGCCGACGGCGGCGATGTGGCCCGATTGGTCGCCGCCGAGCAGGTTGCCGGCGCCCCGTATCTCCAGGTCGCGCATGGCGATCTTGAAACCTGAACCCAGCTCGGTGTGCTCACCGATGGTGCGGAGGCGTTCGTAGGCCTCCTCGGTAAGCACCTGATCGGGGGGGAAGAGCAGATAGGCGTAGGCCCGCTGCCCGGCCCGGCCCACCCGTCCCCGCAGCTGGTGTAGCTGGCCCAGGCCGAGCCGGTCGGCGCGGTCCACGACCAGGGTGTTGACGGTGGGCATATCGATGCCCGACTCGATGATGGTCGTGCAGACCAACACGTCGTAGGCCCCCTCCCAGAAGTCCAGGACGACCCGCTCCAGGGCGCCTTCGTCCATCTGGCCGTGCGCCACCGCGACCCGGGCCTCGGGAACCAGGGCCCGCAGCTCGGCCGCGGTCTTTTCGATGGTGGCCACCCGGTTGTGGACGTAGAAGACCTGCCCTTCGCGGAGCAATTCCCGCCGGACGGCCTCCGCCACCGCCCGCTCGTCGTATTCCCCTACATAGGTGAGGATGGGCTGGCGGTCGGCGGGCGGGGTGTGCAGCAGGGTGAGGTCCCTGATCCCGGTGAGGCTCATCTCGAGGGTCCGGGGGATCGGCGTGGCCGTCAGGGTGAGCACGTCGACGTCGGTGCGGAGCTTTTTGATGGCTTCCTTGTGGTGGACCCCGAACCGCTGCTCCTCGTCGACGACCAGGAGCCCGAGATTCTTGAACTGCAGGTCGCCGGACAGCAGCCGGTGGGTGCCGATGACGACATCCACCGACCCGTCGGCCAGGCCCTCCACCACCCGCCGGCCCTGGGCCGGGGTCAGGAAGCGGGACAACATCTCGACCGTCAAGGGATACCCGGCGAAGCGGTCAGAGAAGGTCTGGAAGTGCTGCGAGGCCAGCAGGGTGGTCGGGACCAGCATCGCCACCTGCTTGCCGTCCTGGACGGCCTTGAAGGCCGCCCGGATGGCGACCTCGGTCTTGCCGAAGCCGACGTCGCCGCAGACCAGCCGGTCCATGGGAGCCTCGGTCTCCATGTCGGCCTTGACGTCCTGGATGGCCTTCAGCTGATCGGGGGTTTCGTTGTACGGGAAGGACTCCTCCATCTCTTGCTGCCACGGGCTGTCAGGGGCGAAGGCATGGCCGGTGGAGTTGACCCGGGTCTGGTACAGGACGACCAGCTCCTGGGCGATCTCGTGAACTGCGGCCCGGACGCGGGACTTGGTCCGCTGCCAGTCGGAGCCGTTGAGCCGGCTGAGGGCGGGCGATTCGCCGCCCGTGTACGGGCGCAGCAGGTCGACCTGATCGGAGGGCACGTACAGCCTGTCGCCGCCCTTGTACTCGAGGAGCAAATAGTCCCGTTCGACCCCGCCGATGGCCCGGCGCACCATGCCACCGAATCGGCCCACGCCGTGCTGGTAGTGCACCACGTAGCCGCCGGCGGTGAGGTCGTCGAAGAAGGTCTGGGCGTTGCTGGCCCGGGGGCGGGGCCGGCGGTGGGCCCGGCGCCGGCCGGTGAGATCGCCCTCGGCCAGCACCGCCAGCTTCAGAGGGGGGTACAGGAAGCCGCGTTCGAGGGGCTGGAGGACCACCCGGACACCTGGGGCGGTGAGGCTGGCGGCGGAGGGGGCTTCGTGGAAGGGGGCCGGCAGGCCGTGATCGCCGAGCAGGGCGGCCAGGCGGGCGCCGCTGCCGCGACCCTCGGCGCAGACCACGATCCGGTACCCGTCGGTCCAGAGGCTTCGCAGCTGACCCATCAACCGTTCGCCGTCGCCCACCACCGGGTCCCAGCCGGCCGCGGCGACCACCTCGGTGCCCGGACCCTCCGGGGCGGCCGTCACCGTCAGGGCGGCCGCATCGGTGTGGGCGAGGAGGCGGTCGAAGGGCAGGTGCAGACGGGGGAACTCCTCGCCGCCCGCCCCCCAGGTCTGGGCCAGGGTGCCCGCCAGGGCCGCCTCCTCCTCGAGCAGCTCGGCGGCCCGGTCGCGCATGCGGCGGGGCTCGACCAGCAGCACCAGGGCGTTGGGGGGCAGGAGGTCGACGAGCAGGTGCTCCTCGGACGTGAGCCACGGCAGCCAGGACTCCATGCCGTCGAAGACCAGGCCCTCACGGAGGCGCTCCCATTGCTGGCGGCCCCAGGGGGCCTCGCCGACCAGGCGGCCAGCCCGTTCGCGGACCTCCGCGGTCGGCAGGAGCTCCCGGCAGCCGAACAGCTCGATCTCGGCGAGGTCGTCGGTGGAACGCTGGTCCCCGACGGAGAACTCGCTGAGCCGGTCGACCTCGTCGCCCCACAGGTCGATGCGGACCGGGGCGTCCGCCGTGGACCCGAAGACGTCCACGATCGAGCCCCGGACGGCCAGCTCGCCGCGGTGCTCGACCTGATATTCGCGCCGGTAGCCCATCCCGACCAGCTGGGCGACAAGAGCCTCGGCGTCGACCTGTTCACCCTTGCGGACGACAACGGGAGCGGCGTCCTCGACGTGGGGACCGAGCCGCTGCAGCAGGGACCGCACCGGGGCCACCAGAACCTTGGGCAGGCGCTCGGATCGGCCCTGACGGCCATGATGCAGGCGCCACATGGCCCGCAGGCGCCGGCCCATGGTCTGCACGCTCGGGCTGACCCGCTCGAACGGCAGTGTCTCCCAGGCTGGGCAGACCTCGACCTGCTCGGGGCCCATGAAGGCGACCAGGTCGTGGGCCAGCCGATCGGCTTCGGCGTTGGTGGGCACGGCCACGAGAATCGGGCTGCGGCCGGCCGCCTCGGCCACGCCCGCGACCGCGAAGGCCCGGGCCGGCTCGGGCACGGCCACCACGCCGGCTCGCAGGCCCCGCAGCCCGGTGAAGGTGTCGTCGCTGCGCAGGAGCGGCAACAGCGGGGCCAGGGTGGCCGAAGGGGTGGCGGCCGGGTCGGTCAGCTGATCGGTCGAAAGGTCGGACGACGGATCGGGGTGGGCGTCAGTGGCGGCGTCGAGGGTCACTTCATCCATTGAACCGGTTCTGGGCGGCTGCTACGCCCTCGGCCAGGATGCACTCGACCGCGTCGGCGGCCACCTCGATGCTGACGTCGAGCTCGGTGCGATCCCGCCGGGAAGGTGTCGACAGCACGTGATCGGCGCCCCGCTCCTTGCCGCCCGGCGGCTTGCCGATCCCGATCCGCACCCGGGTGAAGGCGTCGGAGTGGAGGTGGGCCTTGATGGAGCGAAGTCCGTTGTGGCCGGCCAGACCACCGCCGGCCTTGACCCGCACGGTGCCGAGCGGCAGGTCCAGCTCGTCGTGGACGATCACCAGCCGGGCCAGATCGTCGATACCGTAACGGCGAACAAGAAGGACGACAGACCGGCCGGAGTCGTTCACGTAGGTCTGCGGGAAGGCCAGGGCCAGGCGCCGCCCGTCCACCCGCGCCTCGGCTACCAGGGCGTGCTCCTTGGATCGTTTGAGCCGCTCGCCGTGGCGGGCGGCGAGCAGGGCTACCGTGTCGGCGCCGGCGTTGTGGCGGGAACCGGCGAACTCGGAGCCGGGATTGCCGAGCCCGACCGCCAGCAGGTCCGCCGGCGTGCCCGACCGCGAGCGGCCAAGGAGCAGCTAGCCCTCCCCAGCCGGGCGGGCGTCAGAGCCGGCTTCGCCGGCCGCGCCGCCTTCACCCTCACCCTCGGCCCCCTCCTCGCCCTCGGCGGCCTCCCGCTCCTCCTCGATGGCCGCCCGGGTCACCGAAGCCAGCACCACCAGCTCATCGGGGGGAAGATCGGTGGTGACGCCCTCGGGCAGGGGCAGGTCGCCGACGCGCACGCCGGTGCCCACGGTCAGATCGGAGATGTCCACCTCCATGTTGGACGGGATCCGGGCCGGGGTGGCGTTGACCGGCAGCGAGTTGAGCAGCTGCTCCACCAGACCCTTCTCCTGTTCGACGGCCTTGGCCTCGCCGACCAGCACGATCGGCACGTCGGCGGAGATGATCTCGTCGCGCCGCACGATCTGAAAGTCGACGTGCAGGACGGTGTGGCGGACAGGGTGGCGCTGGAGCGAGCGGGCCAGGGCCAGGTGGGTGTCCGATCCGACCCGGAGGGACAGCAGCTGGTTGAGCCCGGCCTCGCCAGAGAGGGCGTGACGAAGGTCGCGGCCGTCCACCGAGAGCGAGGTGGCCGTGGCGCCGTGGCCGTACAGGACGGCGGGGATGCGGCCCGCGGCCCGCAACCGCCGCGACGAGGCGGATCCGGTTGGACGTCCGGGTTCCGCAACCAGGGTGATTTCAGCCATCGATACGCGCTCCTGCCCTGCAACTGACCGACCTGAGGACCAAGAGACTCTAGCCGGTCCAGGTCAGGTCTGGTTTTCGCCGCCGAAGATCTGGGACACCGACCGGTCGGCGAAGACGGCGTCGATGGCGTCGGCGAAGATGCGGGCCACCGAGACGACCTCGATCTTGTCGATCTGCTTCTCGGGCGGCAGGGGCAGGGTGTCGGTGACGACGACCCGGGCGATGGCGGAATTCTTCAGCCGGTCGATGGCGGGATCGGACAGCACCCCGTGGGTGGCCATGGCCCAGACCTCGGTCGCACCCCTGTCGAGCAGGAGATCGGCGGCGGCGCAGATGGTGCCGGCGGTGTCGATCATGTCGTCGATGAGCACGCACATGCGCCCGTCGACGTCGCCCATGACGCCGAGGGTCTGGACCTGGTTGACGGCGTTCTTGGGCCGCCGCTTGTAAACGGCCGCCACGTCGACCTGCTCGCCGGTGTGGCGGGCGGCCTGCTCGGCCACCTTGGTCCGGCCGGTGTCGGGCGCCACCATCACGAAGTCCCCCGCCGGGGCGTGGAGTCGGAGGTAGTCGGTCAGCAGGGGGACGGCGGTGAGGTGGTCGACCGGCCCGTCGAAGAAGCCCTGGATCTGACCGGAGTGCAGGTCCACGGAGATGATCCGGTCGGCTCCGGCGGCGGCAAAGAAGTCGGAGACCAGGCGGGCGGTGATGGGCTCCCGACCTTTGGCCTTGCGGTCCTGTCGCGAGTAGCCGTAATAGGGGCAGACCGCGGTGATGCGCTTCGCCGAGGCCCGCTTGGCTGCGTCGATCATGATCCACTGCTCGACCAGCGAGTCGTTGACCGACCGGCCCGGGGTGCGCCCGTGGGACTGGATGACGAACACGTCCGCGCCCCGCACCGACTCCGAGAAGCTGGGGCGGATCTCGCCGTTGGCGAAGTCGACCAGGTTGGCGTTACCCACCTGGAGGCCGAGGTTGGCGGCGATATCCGCGGCGAGCGCGGGGTGGGTGCGACCCGAGAGCAAGTGGAGCCTGCGGGTAGGGACCAGTTCCATTTCCATGGGGCCTGTCCTCTCATGTCCGGTGGTCATCTCGGAGGGCCTTCAGGGGAGATCGTCGTCGGCGATTCCTCCAGTGAAGCACGGCCCTGTGACGGAGCCGGCCGGGATCTTGGTTCCCGGCGGCAGATAGGCCCAGGGCCCGACGTGGGCGTCCGGGCCGACGCTGGCGTTGCGGCCGATGGTGGCGGTGACAACCGCCCCTGAGCCAATGGTGCAGTCGGAAAGCTGGGTGCTCGGTCCCAGCTCGGCACCGCTGGCCACCACCGTCACGCCCTGAAGGTGAGTGCCCGGATAGAGCACGACGTCGGCGCTGAGCTCTACCGTGGTGTCGATATAGGTGTGCTCGGGGTCGACCATGGTCACGCCGCGCCGCATCCAGCGCTCGTTGATCCGGTCCCGCAACTCCGCTTCGGCGACGGCGAGCTGGTGGCGGTCGTTGACCCCGCCGACCTCCATCGGATCGTCCACCACCATCGACTCGATCGGATAGCCGGCATCGTGGAGCACGGCGATGGTGTCCGTCAGGTAGTACTCGCCCTGGGTGTTGTCCGGGCTGAGGCGGCGTAGCGCTGGGGCCAGGACGGAGCGGCGGAAGACGTAGATCGACGTGTTGACCTCGTCAACCGCCAGTTGCTCCTCGGTCGCCTCGACGTGCTCGACGATGCCCGCCACCCGGCCGCTCCGGTCCCTCACCACCCGCCCGTACCCGGCCGGGTTGGCCAACCGGGCGGTCAGGATGGTGGCCGCGGCATCGGCCTGGCGGTGGGCGCGGACCAGCGAGGCCAGGGTGGGCGGCCGCAACAGCGGGGTGTCGCCGGGGAGAATCACGATGTCGTGGTCGTCGACGTCGTCGTCGGGGAAGGCGGTCAGGGCCACCAGGACGGCGTCGCCGGTGCCGCGCTGCACCCGCTGCTCGACGAAATCGAGGTGCAGCCCGGGGGGTGGCTGCTCGCCGACGGCCTTGGTGACCCAGGCCCCGCCATGGCCGACCACCACCACGGCCCGGTCGAGCTCGAGCTCTGCCAGGGCGTGCAGGACGTGGACGACCATGGGCCGCCCGCATAGCCGGTGCAACGGCTTCGGGCGCTCCGAACGCATTCGCGTCCCTTCCCCGGCGGCCAGCACGACCGCCGAGAGGAGTGTGGCCTCGCTGGGCATACCACTGTTCTACCAACCTCAGTGCGCTCCCGGCTGCCACACTGGTGCTCGAGGGTCACATCCCGCGGTGGCGGGTAGTTCAATCGGCAGAACACCGGACTTTGGATCCGGATGTTGGAGGTTCGAGTCCTCCCCCGCCAGCCACAAAAGTGCAGGTCACCGGCATTCGGCCCCGGTGGGCCTCCTCCTCGACCGCTTCCGACGAGCCTCTAGGACGGGAACCCCGGCTGGTCACACCGCGGCTACCTGGCCCCACGACTCCGGACATCGGGCGATGTGGTCTATAGAGCGCGACAGGGCCTCAAGCCGACCGGCGCACAGGTGATCGGGATCTCGCCACGAGCACGAGCAGTGCGGCATCCACTCCGCACCGAGCGTGTTCCCGGCCTGCTGCGTCTGGATGGGTTCGGGCGCATGATGGAGAGTGATTGCCAAGGCTCTGTGCCTTCTTCTCTTATCAGTGGTAACTCACCCATCCTCGCTCATCTGGCACCACCGGTTCGCAATCCGCGACCAACCGTGTCTCAATTCGAAGTAGCTGCGGACGGATTGCCGGGAAAGAGAGAAGTGTCAGTACGGGGCTATTGCCTATTGAGCCAGTCCTGCGCTTCGTCAGCCAGGCACTGTCGTGGGGATGCCAACCGGCCCTCGACCGGCAGACGCCCCCGGCGGCGACGCCACCCCTGGAAGCGCCTCGCCGTGGCAATGCTGATCGCCAGCGTCAGGGCAGCCACCACCGCGGTCAGATCCACCGCTGCTCCATGCTATACGCCTGGCTGACCGCCCGGCCGGGACTCAGCCACTGCCGGTCGAGCCAGCCTCAGGAGCAATGACCAGCTGAGGAGCAATGACCAGCGCCTGGGGATGGTCCTCGGCGGGGTGACGTGGGGGGCGGACCTTCCCGGGGAACATCCATAGCCCTTAGAACGCCTGATCGGCTTGACGCATGCCGATATCGGAATATGATGGGTCCATGGCACGAGCAGCGACGACGTCGGACGTCTTCAACGCCATCGCCGAGCCCCAGCGCCGGGACATCCTGGTGCTGCTGCGAGCGGGTGAATGGCCGGTGACCGAGTTGGCCCAGGAGCTGGGGATCACCCAACCGGGGGCATCCAAACACCTGCGGGTGCTCCGGGAGGTCGGACTGGTGCGGGACCGCAAGGCAGGGAAGCAATCTCTCTACGGCCTTGACGCCCGCGGGCTGCGATCGGTCCACGAGTGGACCGGCGGGTTCGAGCGGTTCTGGAACGAGAGCTTCGACCGGCTGGAGCAGTACCTGCAGGACCTCAAGCAGGCAAGTCAGGAGGAGTAGCTGATGAGCACGATGAGACAAGGAGCGCGGGTGCAGTCCCCGACGGCCGACCGCGAGATCGTGGTCTCCCGGGTCATCCGCGCCCCACGGGAGCTGGTGTTCGAGGCGTTCACCGAAGTCCGGCACCTGTCGCGATGGTGGGGACCGGAGGGGTTCACCACCACCACCCGGGCGTTCGAGTTCCGCGTCGGCGGGGAGTGGGACTTCGTGATGCACGGACCGGACGGGACGGACTACCAGGAGTGGATCTCCTGGACTGAGATCGCCCAGCCGGAGCGGATCACGCTGCGGCACGGTGAGTCGCCCGACGACCCGAACGCCTTCGAATCGGTCCTCACGTTCGCGCCCGAAGGCGCCGCGACCCGGATCGAGATGCGCACGGTCTTCCTCACCAAGGAGCTGCGCGCCGAGGCGGTCGAGAAGTACGACGCCATCGAGGGTGGCCAGCAGACCCTGAGCAACCTGGCCGCTTACGTCACCGAGCTCGTTCGGAAGGGAGTTGAGGGCTGATGGCCGGAAAGGTGTTCTTCAGCGTGACGATGTCGCTGGACGGGTTCATCGCGCCCGAGGAGCGCATGGACGACCCGGACATGCAGGGTTGGATGGCGCAGTGGAGCGAGCTGCAGCAGTGGATATTCCCGCAGCGGTTCTTCCGGGAGAACCTGAAGCTCGGCGAGGGCGGCGAGGAAGGGCGCGACAACGACATAGCGCGGGAGACGTTCGAGCGAACCGGTGCGAGCGTGATGGGCAAGCGGATGTTCGACCTCGGGGAGCAGGCGTGGCCGGAGGAGGCGCCGTTTCACACACCGGTCTTCGTGGTGACGCACGAGAAGCGTGCCCCCTGGGAGCGCCCGGGCGGGACCACCTTCCACTTCGTCAACGATGGCATCGAGCCCGCGCTCGACCAGGCCCGCCAGGCCGCCCGCGACCGGGACGTTCGCATCGCGGGCGGCGGGGCGACGGTCCTGGAGTACGTGAACGTGGGCCTGATCAACGAGTTCTCGATCACGCTCTCCCCGGTGCTGTTCGGATCCGGAATCCGCCTGTTCGACGGCGTCGACGCGGGCCGCGTCGCCCTGGAGCCGGTCCGCGCCGAGCCGACGCGACGGGTGACCCACCTGACCTACGCAGTCCGGGAACGGTAACTGCCCCGACTTCAGAGGGTTCGGCACACAATTAGCTCTTGACCTTCGCCAGTAGCTCTTGACCTTCGCCAGTAGCTCTTGACCTTCGCCAGTAGCTCTTGACCTTCGCCAGCAAGTTGCTTCGCTTATTGCAGATGGCTCCGATCATGGCCGTTGGCATTGGCGTCAAAATACGTCTCCAGCAGAGCCTGGGACCGGCCTGGTCGGGTCAGACATGATGGCGGCATGGACCGCCTGGTGACCCTCATCGCGTGTAGCGAGGCAGGAGCGGTCCTGGGCCAGCTCCAGCCGTTCAGGGTTGAGACTCCGTGGTGGCAGGACACGGAACCGGTTTGGCGCCGATACCCGTCGCTCCCGGTGTTGCGATTGCTCGACGGGACCTCGCCGCACCAGGGCAGCGTGGGCGGCCACGTCACATACCTGGCCCAGCTCCACCCCGGTCCGGAGGCCGGGCTGTCGCTCTCACCCTGTGAGATTGTGCTCCGTGACCACCCGCTCCGGATGCCGTGGGCGCAAGTTGGGGGGCCTCACGCTGATTTGGAGTGGGCATCGCGGTTCGCCGGGAGGGCCGGGCTCGCGGTCCAGCACCGAACGTGGAACCTGTCGTCCGTCTGGTCGATCCCGACCGTAAGCGGGAGCGTTTGGTTGAAATGCGTGCCGCCATTCTTTGGTCATGAGGCCGCGGTATTGGACCTCCTGGCCGGCCCGTGGGTGCCACAGGTCCTCGCCGCTTCGTCCCATCGCATCCTGCTGGCTGGTATGCCCGGGCACGATGGCTTCGGTGCGACGGTCGAGGAAACGGTTCGCCTCATCGACTGCCTGGTTGAGCTTCAGTCCTACACCGTTGCAAAAGTGCCCGAGCTGCTCGCCGCAGGGGTGCCCGACATGCGATGGCCGGCCCTGATGCCTGAGCTGGAATCTCTCGTCGCCCGGCGGGCCCCTCACGACGGCGCGCTGCTTCGGCTGGTGCACGGCGCGGCGGATCGAGTCAAGGCCATTAATGACTGTGGGCTGCCTGATGCGCTCGTGCATGGCGACGCCCATCCGGGAAACGCCCGTGTGGGCATCGACACACCGCTATGGTTCGACTGGGGAGATTCACGGGTGGGCAACCCACTCTTCGACCTCACAGTCCTCGAGCGAGTTCCCGCCAGGCGACAGGTCCTGGAACAACATTGGCTCGCGGCATGGGCGAGAGCCGTGCCCGGAAGCGATCCCGGACGAGCCTGGAGGTTGTTACGCCCACTGGCCGCCCTGGGCGTCGCCCTGGTCTTCCAGACGTTGCTCGACAACATCGAGCCCTCAGAGCGGCCCTACCACGCCAGCGACGTCGCACCCGCACTGAAACTCGCCTCAGCGCTGGCCGGCCCACTTTGACCGAGACCCGCACCCGAGGAAACCCAGCATCAAGACGGCCACTCGCTCACACAGCGATGTTTTCGAACGTCACGTCGACAAAGTCGGGCACCCACCCGAAGGCGCAGGGGGCGAGATACGGACAGGAGCTGAACTCGACCTGCCCCGTGCCTTCGCACGGTACCCACCACCTTCTTGTCGTCGGGATCTGTTTCGGCTTGCCGTAGTCGGTGAAGTTCAAGCTCGGCGGTCGCAGTGTGGCCCTGCCGGGCACGAACCAGGCCAAGATCGAACTGAAGTGGCCCGTGTAACCCGCGCCGTTCGCGACCTCCGCAACCGACAGCGTCTGTCCGCCCCGAACGGGGCCGGTCCGGCCGGGCGAGATCGGTCCCGGGCAGACCGTGTAGATGATCGGATTGTCGTTGCTTCCGTTCACCAAGCCCAGGAATTGCTGGTTCGGCTCGATCGGTGTTTGTGCAGTCGCGGCTGCCGCGGTGGTGCCCCAGAAGGAGAACGCCGCCAGCAGGCCGACCAGCCCGGAACGAAATACTGTTCGCATGGATGCCTCCATTTTCTCGCCGGTGCGGCGGGTTCTCGGGCGTCCGCGCTGGCGATGAGTTCTCACCTGGCCGCACGTCGTTACCGTCGTCCCTACCTCCATGGTAGAGAAGGTGGGAGCCGCTATCTGAGATCCAAGGACAAGGACACAACGATGCCAGAACTCCTCATCGACTTCATCACTTCTCTCGATGGCTACGCAGCTGCCGACGGCTGGCCGGGCTTCTGGGGGCTGGAAGGACCCCAGTACCTCGCCTGGTTGGGAGAGCAACCCGAAGCGGACTACACGGTCCTGATGGGTGCAACTACTTACCGCGTCATGTCGGGATTTTCCGCCGAGGGCGAGCCAGGTACCGATGCCCTGGAGGGCATGTCGAAGCTGGTGTTCTCGACCACGCTGAGCGAGCCCCTTTCTTGGGCGAACACGCAACTCGTGGCTCGAGACCCCGTTGCGGCCGTGCGGGAGATGAAGGCCGAGGGCTCCAAGTCGATGCGCACCATAGGCAGCATCACCTTGTGCCGCTCTCTCCTGAGGGCCGGTCTCGTGGACCGCTTCCGCGTGGTCGTGTTTCCTGTCATAACCGGAAGCAGCGGCCGGGAACGGATCTACGACGGCTACCCCGATGTTGCTCTCGATATGATCACCAGCCGCACCTTCGATACTCGCACCCAACTGCTCGAGTACGTTCCGACGATTCTTCTTGGGCCGCCCGGCGCCAACAGGGTCAACGCATGACGGGCACCAGCTGGCCCGACGAATCGGGGATTCCCGGTCGGTGCTGGTGGGTCGAGCAGCGCAGGTGCCCCTTAACGGATGCCGGAGGGGCAGTTGGGCGTAGCATCCGCCAACAATGAACTGGGATCTTCGCCACCGGAAGTCATCGCTGGTCATCAGGCTGCTGCTGGCGGTTTGGATCACCGTCGTCGTTGCTGTGCTCTGCGCCACGGGTCATTGGTGGGGCCTGGTCTTCGTCGTTCCCCTGGTCCTTGATTTGTACCTGCTCCGTCGGATCGTGGCGGCCGGCGCCGGTCGCTAGCGCTCCATGTCCGCGGAGCTCGTGGACCGGGACGCTGAGGGCATGATCAACGGCGTGCTGGTCCCGGCGGGTGGGCCCCAGACATCGAGCTCAAGCAGCAGCGGTGGGAAGCGCAACTGGTTGCTTACACCATTCCTTGACCCGTCCGTGCCGGTAGTTCCGGGGGTGAGGGTCGGCGTTGAAGAGTCCGCGTCGGTACAGGCTGGTAAACACGAAACGGAAGATGGTCTCACCCCACCGGCAGCGCAGGGCATCTCCCGCGCCGGTTACTTCCGACCACCGCCGACCGTGGACGTAATGGCTGGCCAGGACGCGGCCGGTAGACGCCGCCACCGCAGGGGCGATGGCGAAAGGATCTGGCCCACTTTCATGACCGCGCCCTTCATGTCGCCCACAACCTCGCCGTAACGCTCGGCGAGCCGCTCCTGGTGGACCCGCTCCGCAGCCTGAGCCGCGCCGCCGTCGCGACCGTACACTCGGGTTTGGGCTCGGCTGGCTATGGTGTGGCCGGCCAGTCCGGCCAGGCGAACGGTGCGGCCGACCCGTCGTGGAGGTAGAACGTCCCGTTCATCACGGTAGAGCCGTCTATGGCTAGCAGCCGGAAGGTGACCGGGCTGGGCTCGGTGATCTTCACTCTGCTGTCGGTACGCCGGCGAGGATCTCGTAGATGGGGTTGAGCATTGAGAGTCCACCGGAGCGGGAGGCGACCATTGCCTCGACGGACAAGTGAGTTCCCGACTGAATTCCAGCTATTTGTCGCCTTCCGAGAAACACGACAAATAGGGTGTCGCCGGCGGTGTCGATGATGGTCAACTCCAGAATGGGGATCCCCGTGCCAGGCTGGAAGTGGATCGACCCGACCCGTCCGGCCACCTTCGCCTGATGGCGGGGGGTGATCCGGGCGATTGGCACGGCGCCTTCTGGGGCCTCGAGGTCTGCGGGCGGCGTTGCGACCTCGCGTGGGCGTCGGAAGTCGGGGGTGGGCCGATATGGGGTGCCCCGAACCGGCAAAGGGACAATAGCGGCCAGGTGGTCGAGTTCCCCTACGGCAGGATCCGTCTGCGCAGAGATCGCGGTCGCCTCGCGGCTGCACATCTCTGGGTCCGGACGACGCTCAGGCATTGCACGCAGCCCCCAGCACAACTACCGACTCTCTCATCGCTGCCGGCATTCCGGTCAGCTGTGTCATTTCTTTTCCTCCTCGTTTCATAACCCTTCCCTCCATGTGTGGGCACACATCGCGCCGCGAGTCAATCGACACCTCCAGCCGCTTTGATGCGCACACACTGATAGCAAACGGGTTACAAGGACCCCGGGTGCGGCGCAGGTCGGCGAAGATCTGGACCTGTGTAACCCCGGACCCTATTTCATGACAACCAGCTCGTCACCGGAGGTAGTTATGCGACGATCAAAGCAAATGCTCTTAGCGATCGGTCTTGGCGTAGTAGTGGCGGGAGGCGGCGTCGGTTTGGTCGAAGCCACCACCTCGTCTTCGACCGCTGCACCGGCCACAACCTCGAAGACAGTAGCCGCGTCCACCAAATCGGCCACGATCAACGTCACGACCACCAAAGTTGGCGGCCAGTCCGAACAGATCCTTGTCAACGCCCGGGGGCTGCCCCTCTACACCTACGGTCTCGACACGTCCACGCAGTCCCGCGTGAGCGGCAGTCTGGCCGCCCTATGGCCCCCGCTGGATTCCGCCTCGCCCAGCGAAGCCGGAGCGAACGGCACACTGAGCGTGCTCTCGGATGCCAACGGGCAACAGGTCCGCTACAACGGACATTTCCTTTACACCTTCCTCGAGGACACCCCCGGCCAGGTCACTGGCCAAGGCGTACAAGGCTTCTTCGTAGCCACCCCGGGTCTGAGTGCCGGGTCCGCCCATGCCGCGCCCGCCGCGCCAGTCACACCAGCCAACACCAACACCAACACCAACGGCAACGGCTACGGCTACTGATCCCGACCCAGCCCTCGAACCGGCTGCTCACCGCACGGGTCGTCGTATCAATCCGTAGGGCGGGTCTGGAAGATCGGCCAGCCGACCTCGGTGCGCCACAAGGTCTCGTCGTCGGTGTCGGTCGGACCGACGAGGTAGTACTCACGAATCGGGCCGTCGACGCCCAGGGCGTGCTGGGTGACGTAGGCGCCGAGTGCACCGTAGGCCCGGTCGATGCCGGTGTGAGGGCCGGGGTGGACGATGGTGGCCAGCTCGACGGGTGGGATGACCAGCGGGGCGACTCGGCCCATGCTTCGAACCTCCTGGGTGCACGGCACGAAGATGGTGGCCTCGCCCCGCTCGTCGGCGAAGAGCTCGTCCGCGAAGACTCCGCCGGCGGGGCCGGCCGGGGCGAGGTGTTGGGCCGCCAGTGTGGCCGCCAGTTCGCCTAGTGCACCCTGGTACCAGATCAGGGCGTCGGCCGTCTGAACGGTCTGGGTGATGGCGGCGGCTGGCGAGGCCGGCAGGTGACGATGGTGGATCGACGGTGTCGCTGCGGGCTGTTCGAGCAGGTCGCGGAGGGAGGCCACAGCGTCCTGGGTACGGCCGAGGTGGGCCTCCAGTCGGGCCAGATGGGCGGCGATGACCTGGTTGCGCGTCTCCAGGTCGGGGGCGTTGAGCACTGCCTGGATGTCTTCGAGGGGCATGTCGAGATCCCGGAACCGATGGATCACCTGGGCGGTGGCGATCTGATCGGGGGCGTAGCGCCGGTAGCCGGTATCGGGGTCGACGTCGATCGGCTCGAGCAGGCCGATGTCGTGATATCGGCGCAGGGTCTTGACGCTCAAGTGTGTCGCCCGGGAGAAGTCGCCGATCGCCAGGGTCGCAGCCATGCCACCAGTCTGTGGTCTCCCCCTGGGGGAGAGTCAAGCTGCCCAAAGGGCCTTGACCCTGCCGCCACGGGACCCCCGAACATGGGGTCAGGCACGCACCCCAGACCGAGAAAGGACCGAGACCATGCCCAGCCAGCCCTCGCCCAGCAAGATCGTTACCGAACTGCCGCCGACCGTCGCGGACTACATCGCCGCGGTCAATGAGTTCGACGCCGATCGCATCGTCGACACCTTCACTGCCGACGCCTACGTCAACGACGTCCAACGCGAGTTCTGGGGCGCCGACGCCATCCGGAAGTTCGTGGAGAAGGAGATCGTCGGCGACCACGTCACCATGGAGGTTCGTGAAGTCGTCGACAACTACGGCGACATCATCGTGCGAGCCAAATTCGACGGCACCTACGACAAGACCAACCTCCCCGACGAGTTGATCCTGTCCAGCTACTTCAGCATCCGCGACAACAAGATCGTGAGCCTCACCATCATCTTCAACCAACCGTCGCCCTACTGAGTCCACCTCACGTCGCATGAGCCATCGCTCTGCAGGGGACCCCGAGTCCCCCGCAGGGTTGCCATGGCGTCAGGCAATGGACTGAGCGCCACAACTCCGACTACCTGGCGTGTCGCCTGTCACCCGCTCAACGTTGCCGCGTAGCCAGCTGTCGCCCGGCTGATTTCGTCGATAAACCGGCGGATCGTCTGCAGGTCACGATCTTTGTGCCCGGGCGCGATCGTCTCCGCCAGCTGCATCAGGCCGCCGAAGACGGCTCGGTCCCGGTGGCGCGTTCGCGTCGGTGACCTCGATGAGTAGCCGCCGTCGGTCGGATTGGTCCGCACGGCGGAGCACATAGCCAGCGCGCTCGAGGCGGTCGATCACCGTGGTGATGCCCCCGGTCGTGAACCCCACTCTGTGGGCCAGGCCAGTGGGTGCGAGCGGTCCTTCTCGGCCGAGGATGTCGAGCGCACGCATGTCGGTCCGGTTGAGCCCGTAGCGGGTTGCGGCTGATCACCGGAACCTTCACTACTACCACCTCGTAAAGTGGGCCGGCCACGAGTAACTTCGGTGGGCGTCGTCCGATCCCAGAATGTGAAACCCCCGCTTTCGCAGGCGCCGGCAACAATGGGCATGGAGAACGCAGTGAACGCATCCACTACCGAAAGCACCGGTCCGATCGTGGTCGCTGGCGCCGGCTACGCTGGGCTGCACGTGGCCCTCCGCCTGATGGGCAAGCTGCGCAAGAGCGCGGCCGTGAAGCTGACCCTGGTCGACCGGCACGGCTATCACCAGGTGATCACCGAGCTACCCAGGGTCGCCGGCGGCACCCGCGCCGCCGACGCCGTGCGCATCCCGCTGCAGGACAGGCTGTCCAAACGGGTCGACTTCGTGCTGACCGAGATCAACGGTTTCGACCTGGCCGGCCGGCGTTTGCTCACCGAGGCGGGGCCGATCGGCTGGGGCCGGCTGGTGCTGGCCCTCGGCAGCCGGCCCAATGACTTCGCCATCCCCGGCCTGGCCGAGCGCACATTGTCGCTGTACTCGGCCAGCGACGCGGAGGAAGTCTGGGCGGCGGTCAACAAAACGCTCACGGCTGCGGTGTCCGCCACAAACCCCGACTCTCAGCGCCGCCTGGCGACGGTGGTGGTCGGCGGTGGGGGCGCCACCGGGGTCGAACTGGCCGGCGAGCTGGCCGAGACGCTGCCCAAAGTCGCCAGCCGCCTCGGCCTGGGTACCGAGCTGCCTGCCGTGGTGCTGGTTGAGGCCGGGCCCACCATCCTGGCCGGGTCCTCACCTCAGCTAATCGACAAGGCCACCAAGATCCTCGTTGACCTGCGGGTCCAGGTCCGCACCAACGCGCCCATCGCCGCCGCGACTGAGGAGGGTTTCCAGCTCAAAGACGGCCAGCTCGTGCAAGGCGCCGTGTTCGTCTGGGCAGGTGGGCTCAAAGCACCACAGCTTGTCGCCGACTCGGGGTTGCCGACTGGCTACAACGGCCGGGTCAAAGTCGACCAGTACCTCCGCGTGCTGGACCGTCCCGACATCTACGTCGCCGGCGACCTCGCTTCGGTGGTAGACCCACGCACCGGGCACGCCCTGCCCTCCCTGGCCCAGGTGGCGCTCGAAGAGGGCGACACCGTGGCCTACAACCTGCAGGCCGAGCTGACGGACAGGCCGCTGGAGGCGTTCGCCTTCCACGACAAGGGCTTCCTCGTGTCGGTCGGCACCCACCGCGGGCTTGCCGAGGTCGCCGGCATCACGACCGGCGGGCGGACGGCTCACCTGCTCAAAGACGCCATCGAATGGGAGTACCGTCAGTCCGTCAGGCACCTGCGGGGCTGGGACCCACTAAACGCGTGACGCCAGGCCGCGCCTTCGCAAGCCGCGCCGGGCCAGCAGCGCCCCCGCCACCAGCAACAGTGGCCCGATCCGCCCGATAAAACCCAAACCTTAGGGGCGTGACCCTGCCCCAGGGCTGGTACCGATGCTCGCGGCGCTGGTCTCGAAGGAACATTTCTCCAAGACACTCGGCGCTGGGGAGGTGATGCTGGCAGTCGGGTCTGACTAGACGACAGGAGACAGCGAGATGGCACAGCACACTTCCCGCGACGCGGAAACTCAGGATCGGTTCGTTCGGATTGATGACGGTGAGATGCACGTGGTGGAGGAAGGCCAGCCGGACGGGCCGGCGCTACTGCTGATCCATGGTTCTGCGGCCTCGTTGGTCTGCTGGGATCTGGTGGTCCCATCGTTGGCGGGCGCCTTCCGTGTCATCCGGGTCGACCTGCTCGGCTGCGGCAGGTCGACTGCTGACGGGCGTGATCCTGGCCTCGGGGACGGCGCAGCCCGGCTGGGCAGACGCGCCACACATGGGGCCAACGATCACCTTGACGGTGCTAACGCTTATGGTGAGTATTACAACAGCCCGGTTGCTCGGAATCGAGGTGTGCAATGGACCAGCTGGAAGGTCGCTGTGCCGTGATCACCGGCGGGGGAGGCTTCCTCGGTACCGGCATGGCCAAGGTCTTCGCCAGGGAAGGCATGAACGTCGTCGTTGCCGACCTCAACCAGGCGGCGGCCGAAGCCACCGCTTCAGAAGTCGAGAGGCTCGGTACCAGGGCCCGGGCCGTGCGCACGGACGTGACGGAACCGACTTCGATGGAGACACTGGCGGACCAGGCGTACGAGGCGTTCGGAGAGGTGAATCTGCTGTGCCTGAACGCGGGGGCCGGGATCCTCAAGCCGTTTGCAGAGCTCACCCGTCAGGACTGGGACCATGTCCTGTCCGTTCAATGGGGCGGCGTCCTCAACGGCATTCTGACCTTTTTACCCCGGCTGCTGAGTCAAGGAGGGGATCGACACATCGTCAACACCTCATCCATGTCGGGGGTCGGGCTGGCCGACCTGCGCCAGCTGAACGCCCCCTACGTGACGGCGAAGTTTGCCGTGGTCGGCATGACGGAGGTAATGGCGCCATCCTTGGCCGAGCAAGGCATTGGTGTCTCGGTCCTGTGCCCCGGGTACACCGTCCCGGATCCGTCCGGCGCGCTCTTCGCCATGCCCAGCGCGGCCTGGTACGAGCACAACCTTCTCACGGCCGAACCGGTGGCGGAGGAAGTGGTCCACGCCGTCCGGGAACGTCGACTGTACATTTTCCCGCACCGCGCCGGTCGCGCCGAGGTGGGGGCAAGGCATCAGCGTCTGATGCAGGGCTTTGACCAGGCGGAGCGGACTTCTCCGCCAACCAGTTAAACAGATGGCCTATATCTCGCTCTTTGGGCTGGACGGCAGCGATCTGGATACCCACTCCCTCCTTCCATTAGCGGCGGCGTTCCGAGCGCCCGACGCACCGAACCATGACATGAGAGATCCCGACCAGGAGGAGGCCTGGAGAGGGCCGCCCTCGAGGCCGCGGCTGCCCCCACCGGTACCGACGATCTGCAGGCGGAGGCTTACCACTGCCAGTTTGCGGCCCGGGGGAAGGTCGGGCCATTCAGAGCGACACCCGAGGCTTTCCGGGCCGCGGTGGGAGGTAGGAGTCCGCCTCACCCTCAACGACGAGGGCAACATCGCGGACAGGCCCACGGCGCGAAGTGCGCCCAGGTTTCCAGCCAGCCTGCCGGCTGGGGTTGTCGGGGTCCATATGCGCCGACACGTTTTTTCTTGGTGACATTTGGATTCATGGTGACAAGGACGACACGGGAAGGTGTCCTCGTCACCAAGAATCCCGATGTCACCAAGAATCCCGATGCCACCAAGAATCGACGTGCGACCACTCTTGCTTTGGCGCGGGCACGGTCGGCACCAGCGAAGCACATTGGCGTGATTCCCCCGTGCCCGATCACCACCCAGGCCGTCGGGCCCGGCGCTCGTCATGCACGTAGATGACGGGAACGCCAACTCGCCCTGGCGCTGCCGAACAGGGCGGGCGGCCGGTCGATCAAAGCGGTGGCTATCCGGCGGCAACGGCCGGCTCTTTTGCTTCGGGCGCAAATGTCGGTTCGATTGCTGGTGGTGGAACAGCAACTGCGGTCGACGTAGAGTATCAGTCTGGCGCTCCACCGTCCCACAGGGCGGCCACGTCGGACACGGTCAGCCGGGTGGCGATGAACGGAAGAGAGTTCTGGATCACAGCCCGGCCATACTCCACCGGCACGCCGGCGACCGCATCGGTCACGACTGCCACCCGGTAGCCGAGGCCGACCGCCTCGATGGTGAGACCCAGGATCCCGACGTTGAGCGACACCCCACAGGCCACGACCGTGCGCACGCCCAGGCGGCGGAGAAGCGCGTCGAGATCGGTCCCGGTAAACGGAGAGACGCCGTGCCTGCGGCGCATGACCAGATCCTCAGGAGCGACCCCGATGTCAGCCACCGGGTCGGCCGCACCGGGTTGGGGCCCCCTCCCCGCCGTCCGCTTCGCGATGGCGGCCGCCCCTGGATAGTTCGGGGGGATCCCCGGAACGAAGTCGGGGCCGATGGTGCAGTGAACGACGGAGACCCCGGCTCGTCTGGCCGCGACCAGAAGATCCCGGAGGCGGCTGAGCATTCCCTCTTCCTCGACGGCCTTCCGCAGTTCCGGGAGGGTGGTCAGGTCGCCAACGGTGTCGCGCTGGACCTCCATGGTGAGCAGTGCGGTGGCTCCGGGGTTGAGCATCTCCGACAGATCTACGGGCATGTCCAACCTCGGGCTCTCTCGTCTATTCGGACGTTCTTACCAGCGGCATTCTAGCGACGCCGGAAGAAGGGGGCCCATCCACTGTCTGATCGCGAGTTGTAATTGGCATAGGAAGGCGGGGGCGGCTTATCCCCACATGAATGAGATTAAGCTGCCTGATTAGCTCCAGCGCTTGCCACGCGGCGGGGCGCACTTACAGTGGGAGGGCAAGGTGCCACAGACAATTGCCGTCGAGCAGTTGCCGACCGGGCTCGGCGGCCCGGCGGAGGAGCTGCGCCGGTTTCTCGACGAGGCCCTGCCCCGCTTCGAACAGGAGTGGGGCAGCGACCGGGGCTTCGCGGCCCAGCTCGCCTGGCAGGGCGTGTTGAGCGAAGGCCGTTGGGTGGCGCCGGTATGGCCCGTCGAGCACGGCGGCCGCGGCCTCACCGCGGCACAGAACGTGCTCTGCGACGAGGTGCTGGCCGAGTCGGGCGCACCGATGATCGCGGGGACCCTGGGCACCAAGAACGTGGGCCCGACGATTATTGCGTGGGGCACGCCGGTCCAGCACGGCCATCTGCCGAGGATCCTGGGCGGCGAGGAGCTGTGGTGCCAGGGCTTCAGCGAACCCGATTTCGGTTCCGACCTGGCCGGGTTGCGGACCCGGGCGGTGCGGGACGGCGACGAGTTCGTGGTCAACGGCGAGAAGATCTGGACCACCAACGGGATGAGGGCGACCCATTGCGAGCTGTTGGTCAGGACCGATCCCGACGCCGCCAAGCACAAGGGGATTTCCGTGCTCCTGACCGGGCTCGACCGGCCCGGGATCGAGCGCCGGCCCATCCGTCAGATGACCGGGACCTCGGAGTTCGCCGCCCTCTCCTTCCGCGACGTCCGCATCCCCGGGGGGAATCTGCTCGGCCCGATCAACGAGGGCTGGCGGGTTACGACCACGACATTGGCCCACGAGCGCTCGGGGGTGGCCATGTTCGCCACCCGCCTCGAGCAGGAGATCAACGACTACGTCGCCGAGTTGGGTCGCAGCGGCCGGGCGGCCGGACTGTCCGCCCCGGCACGCGACGAGGTGGTCCGCCGTTACATCGAGGGCCGGCTGGTTGGGGCCATGGGCAAGAAGACCCTGGCCACCCTGGTGTCAGGGGGGCAGCCAGGACCCGAGCAGCAGGTCATCAAGCTGGCCTGGAGCCTGCTGCGCCAGCGTTTCAGCGAGACCCGGATGACCGTGACCGGCCTGCCGGCTACCGTGGGTCTCGACGACAGCACCGCCAACCAGTTCCTGGGTTCGCGCTCGGCGACCATCGCCGCGGGCACGACCGAGATCGTCAAAAACATCCTCGGGGAACGGGTCCTCGGCCTGCCCAGAGAGCCCAGGTAGCCGAACGGATCGAAGCCAGCCCGGGCCGCTCCTTGACTCGCCCGTCTCGGTGCTGATCGGCATAAAAGCCGGGGTGAAGCGGTACCTCGAGCCCTTCCGCCGTTCGGCGGGCTGAGGCCCCGGCGGTGTACGACCTGAGCGCTGGCGGGTGCGGCGCCGGGCCAACCGGCCTCTCGACAGCGGCCCGGAGGCGTCACGCCCCTGGCTGGAAATGAGCCTGCTGAGCTTTTGGGGACGCGCCCTGGCTGGTCGGTGCGGCCGAGTTGATCGGGCGTCCGTCTCAGAGGTATTTCCCAAACCAGTCGCGCCCCGCGGTGCTGGTCGCTTCGAACTGGTCGACATATACGTCGTAATGCTCTCCGGGTATCAGCAGAAGCTGTTTGGGCTCGAGGGCCCGCTCGTAGGCAGCCAGGGCGTCGGCGGCCGGGGTCATGGTGTCTTCTATGCCGACGATCATGAGCAGTGGGGTGGGTGAGATCCGCTCGATGAACGCGGCCGGCTCGTAGCGGTCGTAGTGCTCCCAGGACCGCAGGGTGATCTCGTTGCGCCAGTTGCGGCGATGGTCCTCCGGGCGTGACATGGCGAACTTAACGCTGGCGCTGTCCTCGCCGAAGGCGGGGACCAGGGTGGGTGCCTCGCCGCGGCCGCGTGCGGCCCGGTCCTCTTCCCAGCTTTCCTGTAGGGCCCGGTAGCCCGCCTGGGTGTGGCGCAGTTCGAGGTTGTGGTGCCCGCTGATGGTCATGGCCTGGGAGACAACGGCTTTCACCCGCCGGTCGGAGGAGGCGACGCCGAGGACATGGCCCCCCGAGTAGCTGGTACCCCAGATACCAACCCTCTCGGCGTCAATCTCGGGGTGATTGATCAGAAAGGTGATGGCATCGTGGTAGCCACGCTGTTGCAGGATCGGGTCGAGCTCCTGCCGGGGGAGGCCGTCGCTGTCACCGCAGTTGGCGTGATCGTAGATGAGCGTGGCGATCCCGGCCCCGGCGAACACCTCCTGGTAGGGGTGGCCGAGAAAACCCTCACGAACCCCGGCGAACCCGGCGGTCACGACCACGCCCGGCAACGGGCCGTCGCGGTCCGGCACGAATAGCCAACCCCGAAGGGTGCGGCCCTCGGACACGAACTCCACGTCGTCGCGTCGCAGCTCGCTCACCGATGGCGGGCCGGGTGATCGGCCCAGCTGTCGACGGACTGGGCCGGGATGCCGCGACGGAGCGGCGAGATGGCTAGTTCGATGACGACACGCCGGGACATGATGCCTCGCAGAATGGGTTGCTCTGATTCGAGAATGTCGAGGGTTAGCTTCGCGAATTATGACTCGGCGTCGGTGACCGTCGGCGTATCGTTTTCGCCGGCGGGCCGTTCGTCAGGTGTCTCGTCAGGAGCGGCTGGGGGGGTGTTGCGCAGGACCATGGCGGCGCTGGCGGCGGCCACGGCGACGGCCCCGGCCGTGACCAGCCGGGTGAGCGGGGTGGGGAGTCGGCGACCCGTGAGGCCGTCGACCGACAGCCGGCCGGGCCCGGTGGCCGCCAGGGTGATGGCGGCGGCCAGGTTCGTCAGAGGGAGTTCGAAGCCGCCTTTGGCGGTGAAGGGCCCGTTAGCCCGGTGGGTGGATGAGGCGACGGCCATGGTGCCGGCCAGAACGATGGGGCCGAGAGGGTCGGCCGCCCCGGCCGCGGTCAGGATCCCGCCGGCCAGTTCGGAGATGGACGCGACGCGGGCGAAGATAGAGCCTGGCCGCAGCCCGAGGTGGTGAAAACCGGCGGCCGCGGCGTCGATACCGGGGCCGTCGAAGGAGCCAAACAGCTTCTGAGCGCCGTGGGCAGCCAGGTAGCTGCCGAGGACGGCCCGGCTGGTGAGGAGGGCGAGGTTGCTGGCGGCGGGCATGGAATGGGTGTCCTTTCCGGAAATTTTGGTGGTCAGGTCGACCAGATGGTGGCGCCGTGCCCCGTGGTGCGGCTCGGTGGTCCTGATCTCACCGCCGTCTGGGTCTCGTTCACGGTCCACGAGGCTAGAGCCCACGTCACCAAGGCGGCCCGGAACCCCTCGCTCGTTCGGTTGGCGAACGGGTATACGATCGAATCCAGGCCGTGGGAATCCGGACAGCCGCCGTTGGACTTCCGGATACTCCGGAAAGCCCGTCCTCTTCCACGTGGGGGTACGACATGGATCAACGCCACATCGGCTCGCTCTCGGTGCCCGTGATGGGCTTGGGGTGCAACCAGTTCGGTACGGCGGCTTGCGATGAGACCACCAGCCAGAAGATCATCGCCGAAGCGCTGGAAGCCGGGATCAACTACTTCGATGTGGCCGACGAGTACGGCCAAAACTACGCGGACCGTACCGATCCCGGCGGCTGGGGTGGTTCGGAGGAGATCCTGGGACGGGCGCTTCGCGGCCGGCGGGACGAGGTCATCATCGCCACCAAGTTCGGTTCGCATCCGAACGGCGACGACTCCCGGGGAGGCAACAGCGCCCGTTGGGCGAGAACGGCAGTTGAAGACAGCCTGCGCCGGCTCGGCACCGACCGCATCGACCTGTACCAGGTGCACTTCCCCGATTCCTCCGTCCCTATCGGCGAGACGCTCTCCGTGCTCGACGAGCTGGTGCGAGCCGGCAAGGTCCGCGAGATCGGTTGCTGCAACTTCACCGGGGAAATGCTCCGTGAGGCGTCCAGCGCCGCCGACGAAGGCGGGTTCCGTCCGTTTGCCAGCGTCCAGAACTCCTTGAACCTGTTCCAGCGGGGCGAACTCGAGGACGCCCTGCCCGCCTGCCAGGAGCTGGGCATGGTGTTCATCCCGTACTACCCCCTCGCCAGCGGGATGCTGACAGGCAAGTACCGACGAGGGATGGACCTCCCGTCCGACACCCGGCTGACAGACGGATTCATGGTCACCGCTGAGGCGCGGGACCGTCTATTTTCCGATCGCACGTTCGCCCGGCTCGAAGCGCTCGACAAGTTCGCTACCGACCGCGGCCATTCGCTCCTCGAACTCGCCATCGGGTGGCTGCTGGCCCACCCCTCGGTAGCCACGGTGATCGCGGGCGCAGCCAAACCGGGCCAGGCTGCCCACAACGCCGCGGCCGCGGATTGGCGGCTCTCTCTCGACGAAGCCAACCAGGCGACGCAAGCACTCCTGGCGGCCACCTAGATGATGAATCGCCTGATCCTGTCGTCGCACACTGCGAGCCGTGAAACCTTTCGCGACCTCGTCGCCGCGACGGCCGCGGCCGGCGTGCCGGCTATCGCCTTGACCTACCGCGACTACCGGCGGTTCGCGGCCAGCGGAGAGAAGGAGGCCGACATGGTGGCAGCGGCCCGGGACCACGGGGTGCAGGTCGTCGATATCGAAGCGCTGTACGCCGTCCTGGAGCCCGACCCGACAGGTCGGACGGCGGCCTACGCCGACCGGTTGTTCCGCCTTGCCGATCTGTTCGGCGCGGAGAGCATCGGAGTCCACTCGAACGTCGAGGGCGATTACGACACTGCCGCCGAGCGCCTGGCCGGTTTCTGCGACCAGGCGGCGTCGCATGGCCTCGTCGTCGGCGTCGAGCCGGTACCGGTCATGGGCCTTCGGGATCTCGCCACCGCCTGGCAGATCATGGACCTCGCCGATCGTCCCAGCATGGGGCTGGTGCTCGACACCTGGCACTTCTCACGGGGCGGAGGGACCCTCGACATGATCCGTTCCCTCCCGGGCCGGGTGTTCAAGACGGTCCAGATAAGCGACGGTCGACTGGAGCCGGCTCCTGGGCTCGACTACCTCGAGGACACCCTCACCAATCGCTTGCTCCCCGGGGAGGGAGAGTTCGACCTCACCGGCATCATCGCCGCCCTGCAGGACGTCGGTGCCGATGTCGGGTGGGACATGGAGATCTGCTCATCCGTCCTCGACCAACTGCCGGGAGACGAAGCAGCCCGGCGGGCGGCCCAGGCCACGCGCTCGGTCCTGGCTACCGCCGGGCAATCGACCGGTGCCTGATACGTCGTCGGCCACATCCTCGCGCAGGGCGCTGGAGTCCGGCGTCGTCGAATAGATGTACAACAGCCGACGCCGGCGGGGGCAGTCTCTCGGTACCCTCGCCTCGCTCGCTGACAAGGGCGCCCCGGAAGCCAACTGACCAGGCACGTATCGAGGGAGGCATCATGGAACATTGGGAACTGGTCGCGAGGGAGTCCATCAGGGACCTCGTCGCCAGGTACAACGCCAACGGTGACACCGGACGGTTCGACCAGGTTGTGGAGCTCTTCGCCGGCGACGCCGTCATGGAGACGGGCGACGGGGCACCGAGGACCGGACCCGAGGAGATCAGGACCATCTTTACAGGGGCGCGCGACGCGGCCGACTTCGGCGATCATCCCGTGTACCTCAGGCATATAACCGGCACGTTGCAGATCGACGTGATCGACGAGTCCAGCGCGACCAGCCGCTGCTACTACTTCGTGATCACCGACATCGGCCTTGACCACTGGGGCCGGTACATCGACCAATTCAAGACGGTCGGGGACACCTGGAAGTTTACCCACCGGAAGGTGACGGTGGACGGTCGCAATCCGGCATCGCTCTTCCTGAGCCGCCCCAGCTGAGCGGCCCGCTCACGGGCCTCCGATGCAAGGGGGTCTGCCGGGGTCTCACTCAAAAGGCGGACGGTGCACTCCCCCGTCGACCTCGATCCAGTTACCGGTGATGTACCCGGCGAGGTCGGAACACCAACAGACGATCAGAGACGCGATCTCCTCCGGCCAGCCATCCGGCCGGCCGGTACATGGAAGCTCTCGGCATCCGAAATCGCCATCCCCGGTATGACTGATATCGGCCGGATAGGTGCGTTCCATGAAGTCAGCCGACGAGCGCGGGCGACTCCGTGCAAACTCGGCCCGCCGCGCCACCCCTGGTGTCCCGGCCAGTGGCCCCCGCAGATTTACGCGACTATGGCGCATGGCCTTCGATCGGGACCCGGCTCACGGGAAGGCACAAGAATCGCGTCCAGACGGGCACGAGCGCCGCCTGCGTCTGGCCCTGCCGCGGAGCGCTCAGGTTCTTGCCACCGCGTTCCTGGCCATGGCGGCGATATTGGTGCCGTGGACCGTATTCCTCGTTCTGTCGCTACCCCCTAAGTACGACGCCGGGCATTGGAACCTGCTGTGGACGGGATTCGACGTGGGCCTCATCATCGTCCTTGGCTACGCCGCCTGGGCCGCGTGGTTCCGCCGCCAGGTCCTGGCGACCACTGCCATTGTGGCGGGCACGCTGCTGCTGTGCGACGCATGGTTCGACATCGTCACGTCGATCGGCCGTCCTGACCAGTGGGTCACATTGCTCACCGGGTTCGGCGTGGAACTCCCCCTCGCCGTGTTCTTCTTATGGCTCTACCGGCGGATTGTCCTTGGCACACTGGCCGCTCTTCACCAGTTGGCCAATGACGAACCAGCACCGCGTCACCTCCGCGAGGCGCACCTGTTGTTTCTGTCGCCTCGGGTCCCCACGGCGGGTGATTCCAGGTGATCGACGGCCGGGAGTGATCGGCGAACAGGTCAGGGCACGCTGGGTATCGCCGGGACGGCGTACCGCCGGCCAGGTGGACAGGAGACCGTTCCCGAGTAGGGTGGCGCCCTCGTGAGCCGGATCGAGCACGACGGGTGGGTCAAGCGTGACGAGCGCCGGGTGTGGCACGGGTTCACCCAAATGGCAGCCTTCGCGGCAAACCGCCCCATCATGGTGGAGCGGGCTGAGGGCCGGGAGCTGGTTGACGTGGACGGTCGGCGCTACCTGGACGCCATCTCCAGCCTCTGGGTGACCACCCTCGGCCACCGGGTACCCGAACTCGACGCCGCCCTCCAACAGCAGCTGGCCAGGGTCGCACACACCACGATGCTCGGTCATGGCAACACCGCGGTAGTAGAGCTGGCCGAAGCGCTCGCCAAGGTGGTGCCCGTCGACGATCCCAGATTTCTTTTCGCCTCCGATGGCGCGACCGCGGTGGAGCAGGCCATCAAGATCGCGTTCCAGTTCTGGTGGAACCAGGGGGGCCAGAAGCGGACGACCTATCTGGCGCTGGGCGACGCCTACCACGGCGACACGGTCGGGGCCCTGTCGGTAGGCGCGGGCGGGTTCGGTACCGACCTGTTCGACCCGTTGCGCTTCACCGGCGTGATACGCACCCCCGGCTACCACGAGGCCGATTGGCTGAAACAAGCCCTCCACGCCCTTGAGGTCGGCGGACAACGGCTCGCCGCGGTGGTGATCGAGCCGCTGGTGCAAGGCGCCTCGGGCATGCACATGGCCGATCCAGACGACGTCTGCTGCCTCGGGCAGGCCTGCCGGGAGGCCGGGGTGCTGCTGGTCTGCGACGAAGTGGCTACCGGGTTCGGCCGGACCGGAACCCTATTCGCTTCCGAACGGTGCGGCCTGCGTCCGGACCTGCTGTGCCTCGGCAAGGGTTTGGCCGGCGGTTACCTTCCTATGAGCGCCACGGTCGCATCCGGTCATGTGGCCGACGCCTTCCGGGGTGAGGATCTCAGCCCGGCCACCTTCTACCACGGCCACAGTTTCAGCGGAAATGCTCTAGCCGCGGCGGTGGCTCGCCGCCATTTGCAGCTCTTCGAGGAGTGGTCGGTGCTGGACAATGTGCGCCGACGATCGGCCCAGCTCCAGGCGCGCCTGGCGGCCCTCACCGGGCGGGCAGCTGTTCGGGAGGTGCGGGTGGCCGGCCTGATGGCCGGGGTCGAGCTGGCCCCTCCGGCACCCGGCTTGCGCTGGGGCCGGCGGGTGTGCGCCGAGGCGGTCGAACGCGGCGTCCTGCTGCGCCCGCTCGACGACGTGGTCGTGCTGATGCCAATGCTGACCTCAACCGAGGCAGAGGTCGACCGGATCGTAGACGTCCTTGACGCGGCCCTGACCGCCGTGTGCTCATGATCAGCTGGGACGCCTGGGTCGCCGGAGAGACGGACGGCATCCGCGCCGCCGGCCGCTGGCGGGACCTGCGGGTCGTGGACGGCGGCAAGCCTCGTACCGCCGTCGACGGCCGGGTCGGGGTGGTGTCGTTTGCCTCCAACGACTATCTGGGCCTGTCGCAGCACCCGGCGGTGCGGGCAGCCGCTCACGAGGCGATCGAGCGTTGGGGAGCGGGCGCGGGCTCATCCCGGCTGATCGTCGGCACCCGTCCCGGGCACGTGGCGCTCGAAGAGGCGCTGGCGTCGTGGCGGGGCGCGAGGCGGCGCTGGTGTTCCCCACCGGCTATCACGCCAACCTGGCGGTACTCGGCACCTTCGGCGCGGCCGGGGCGCGCATCGTGTCCGACGAGCTCAACCACGCCTCGCTGATCGACGGGGCCCGCCTGGCCCGCAGCGAGGTAGCCGTCTATCGCCACGGCGACGTCGACCACGCCGCCTCGCTCGTGGCGGCCGCCCCCGGCCGGGCCATCGTGGTGAGCGACACGGTGTTTTCCATGGACGGCGACGTGGCCCCTGTCGGTGAGCTGTCTTCGTCTGTGCGCCCGCCACGGCGCGCTCCTGGTTCTCGACGACGCCCACGCCGTGCTCCACGTCGAGGCGCCCCACCCGGGCGCCCCGTGCCTGCGCGTCGGCACCCTGTCGAAGACACTGGGGTCGCTGGGCGGATACATCGCGGGGCCCCGGGCGTGGGTGGAGCTGCTGGTCAACCGGGCCCGAACGTTCATTTTCACTACCGGCCTGGCCCCGGCCAGCGCGGCGGCCGCCCACGCCGCCGTCGAGGTGTGTCCGCTCGGCAGAAGGCGCCCGGTTGCAGGGCCGTCTCCGGGCCCACGTAGACCGACTGCGTCCCGGCCATCCGTCGCCCGTGGTGCCGGTCATGGTCGGCACGGAAGAGGCGGCGCTGGCCGCGGCGGAGAAGCTGCTCGATTATGGGCTGCTGGTACCGGCCATCCGTCCGCCGACGGTGCCGGTGGGGACAAGCCGGCTGCGGGTGTCGCTCTCGGCCACCCACGCCGTCGAAGATGTTGAGCGGCTGGGTGTGGTCCTCAGGCAGGTGGCGTGCTCGTCGCCGTGACCGGCACGGACACCGAGGTGGGGAAGACCTGGGTTGCCGCCGCCCTCGCCCGGCACCTGACAGCACTGGGCCACCGGGTCTCAGCCCGCAAGCCCGCGCAGTCCTTCGCCCCCGGTTCGGGGCCAACCGACGCCGAACTGCTCGGCGCCGCCACCGGCGAGCCGCCAGTCGTCGTATGCCCGCCCCACCGATGGTACCCGCGGCCCCTGGCCCCGCCAATGGCCGCCGAGGCCCTCGGCGCCCCGGTGCCAACACTGGCGGCTCTGGTCGAGGAAGTTTCGTGGAAATGGCCTCCCGCCGACGTGGATATCGGACTGGTTGAAGGAGCCGGCGGGGTGGCCTCACCACTGGCCTCCGACGGGCACAACGCCGACCTGGTCCGTGCCCTCGGCGCCGACGCGGTCATCCTGGTCGCCCCCGCCGGCCTCGGCACCATCAGCGCAGTTCGACTCAGCGCGCCCGCCCTTGCGCCTGTCCCCGTCGCGGTATTCCTCAACCGGTTCGACCCGGACAACGACCTCCACACGCGCAACCGGGACTGGCTGGCATCGGTCGACGGGCTGCAGCTGGCTACCGCGATCGAGAAACTGGCCCCGCTCATTCTCGGCAGCAGTGGGCCACCAGCGAACTGGCCGGCCCACTAGCGAGCGCCAGCAGCCACAGAGACGATCACCCGTCTCAGCTCCTCGGGTCGGGTCTGGTCTACGATGCGGCGACCGGCCTTACCGAGGTCGTCGTACCACCCACCGGGGAGTAACAACCTTGTGTGACGCGTTTGGCACGCCGGAGATCACCACTGCGGCAACGCCCCGCCCGGTCGAGGGGACTGCCGTCGATCCGCTCGCGCTGGCGCCGGTGGATGAGGTGGTAGTCATCACACTGGTCGACAATGTCTACGACGGGCTACTCGGTGGCGACGAAAGGATCTCGCGTGCGCCATTCACGACCGGCATGGCGCGGGCGCCGCAGTTCGAGTCTGGATCAACCAGCACCGGGTTGATGGCTGAGCACGGCTTCTCCGCCCTGGTGAGGGTTCGCCGCGGGAGCAGCACGACCTCCATCCTCTTCGACACCGGCCTGTCTCCCGATGCGATGGTGATCAATGCCAACCGGCTGGGTCTTGATCTGACCGGCGTACAGGCGATCGTTCTCAGCCACGGTCATTTCGACCACGCCGGCGGTTTGGCCGGCCTGGCCGGTCGGAAAGGAGTCGGATCGCTGCCGATGGTCGTGCACCCCCTGGTGTGGACGCGCCGACGCCTCGATCAGCCCGGCGGCCAGCACTGGGAGATGCCGACGCTGAGCAAACGGGCGCTGAACCGCGAAGGCCTGGAGGTAATCGAGCGCCGGCAGCCCTCACTGCTGGTCGATGGCTCCGTCTTGATCACGGGCGAAGTCGATCGCACCACGGACTTCGAGGTCGGCATGCCGCCGGTCCACAAGCAATGGACGGGTTCCGAATGGGAGCCCGACCCACTGGTTCTTGATGACCAGGCCCTCGTCGTGCATGTACGCGGAAAGGGTCTGGTCGTCGTGACCGGCTGCGGTCATGCCGGCGCAGTGAATATCGTGCGGCACGCCCAACGCCTGACCGGGGTCGCCCGGTTACACGCCCTGGTGGGCGGACTGCACCTCAACGGCCCGTTCTTCGCGTCGAGCATCGCTCCTACCGTCGCGGCGCTCACTGAGATGGCGCCTGATCTGCTCGTCCCGGGACACTGCACGGGTTGGCGGGCCCAGCACACCCTGGCTGCCTCATTGCTGGACAGCTGGGTCCAAGGGAGTAGCGGCAGCAGCTATCGGCTCAGCGCGGCCTGACGCGAGGCCCGACAGAGGGATTTTGGCATGACCAGGTTGGTCCGTAGGCTGTGGTTGTGCTCGACGTCCCCCGGTCGTGGCAGGACATTTCTCCGGAGTGGATGACAGCCGCGATTTCCCGCCGACATCCCGGCGCCGTGGTTGGTCAGTTGTCGGTAGGCGAGATCGCCGACGGCACCAATCGTCGGGCGAGAGTCGATCTGGAATACACGTTGGGACAGGGGCCGGCTTCGGTGTTCGTCAAGACGCATGGCCGGATGATCAACCGGTTGGCGCTGGTGGCGCTGAGAGCGCTCGAGTCCGAAGCCCGTCTCACCGAGTCCGGGGTGGTGCTGCCACTCGAGACACCGGAGCCTTACGCGGCGGCAATCAACCGGCAACGGCTCGAAGTGGTGGTCGTGATGGAGGACATCACCCTTCGAGGCGGGCATCCCAATGATGCCACGACCCCGCTGGACCCCATTGAGGTCCGATCTGGTCTCGCCGGTCTGGCCCGGCTCCACGCCACCTACTGGGACTGCCGGCTGCCACCCTCTCTGTCGTTTCTCAGACCCTGGCGACTGACCCGGGCGTGGACCGCGGTCTCGGCCGTCAACCTGGCCAGGGGTCTCCGCCGCTTCCGGGCTTCCGGGTCGCCCGAACTCATCCCGCCCTCCCTGGATGCCCGGACCCTGGAGGCGCAGTTCCGGATGAGCGCAAAGCTTGCCGCCACCGGACCTCAGACCGTGCTCCACGGAGATCCGCATCCCGGGAACACTTACGCCATGGCCGGTCCGCTCACCGGCTTCTACGACTGGCAGCTGGTGCGAACCGGTCACTGGTCTCACGACGTGGGCTACTTCATGACGAGCAGCCTGGCCCCTGAGGATCGCAGGCAACATGAGAGAGAGCTCCTGAGCGGCTACCTGGACTCTCTCGGACAGGCGGGGGGCCGGGCCATACCGGACTTCGATGAGGCATGGGAGCGCTACCGGGCCACTCCCGCCTTTGGACTTTGCACCTGGTTGCACACCATCGCGGCCGGCCGGTTCCAGCCCTTCGAGTCGTGCGTGTTGACTCTCCAGCGCTTTGCTTGCGCTTACGACGACCTCGGCACGGCTCACTCGCTAGCTGCAAGCGGGGCCGCGGGCCGTTGTTCACGGCGACCGAGGAGCCAGGGTTAGACCCCGGGCGGGGCCGAAGCACACCTGGCTGCCGCCCGGTGCGACGGACGGATGGCTATACGAGCCGTTGATTCCAGGCCAGGGCGGCGGCGGCCGCGGCCATCATCAGGGCCAGGGCAATGCCGATGAACCAGGCGGTGATATCGCGGTGCTGCACGTTGTATCCGACCACACGGCCGATCTCGTTGTAGACGGACTTGAGCTGGTCGGCAGCTTTGAGCAGTGAACGTGTGCCCACCCGTGGCGGACGCGATCTGAGCCATGGCCGCGGGATCGGCCGGCACCGGGAGCACCTCGCCGGAGATGGTGACCGTCCCGTTGGCAGTGCCGAAGGCGATGGTGTTGATCTTCACGCCCGCGGCCTTGGCCGCGGCCGACTCGTTGGCCACCGACGCAGACGGGGACATCCCGTTCTCGCCCAGGGTTGGGGAGCCGTCGCTCATCAGCACGATGGTTCCCGGCGCCTTCTGGTCCGCCTTCCCGACCGGGACGGCGGTGATGGCCTGTACCGACAGCTTGATGGCGGCCGCGGTGGCAGTCCCGCCGCCGGCCTGGAGACCGTCGATGGCCGCCATGACGGTAGACCGGTCTGACGTCGGGGCGACGAGGACGCTGGCCGAGGTCGAGAAGTCAACCAGGCCGATCTGGACACCCGACGGGAGGGCGTCGACGAACTGGCGGGCGGCCTGCTGGGCGGCAGCCAGGCGGGTGGGAGTCACGTCCGTGGCGATCATCGAGCCTGACGTGTCGAGGGTGAGGACGACCGTCGCCCGCTGTTTCGGGATTGAGATCAGCCGGGCCGGCTGGGCGAAGGCGAGGACAAAGACAAAGGTGGCGCCGAGGAAGGCCGCCGCCGGTACATGGCGCTGCCATCCGGGCCGCTTGGGCGCTACCGAGGCCAGCAGGTCGACGCTGGAGAAGCGGACGGCGGCCTTTCGTCGGCTCCTCTGGGCCAGGAGATAGGCGAGAAACAGCATCACCGGCACCACGATGAACGCCAGCCGCCACGAGACGAGGAAGGTCATCGGACCGTCAGCTTTCTGACCCTGGCAGCCCGTTGGGCGTTGCGGGTGGCAACGAATCGGGTCAGGTCGATCAACCAATCGCGATCGGTCGACAGGTGGAGATGGTCTGCCCCGGACCGGATGACCGCCGACCGGATCTGCTGGTACCGCGCCGCGGCGGCCACCTGGAAGCGAGACCGCAGGTCCGCCGAGTTGGTCTGGACGTGTAACCGTCGCCCGGTCTCCGGATCGATCACGGCGAGCACGCCCACGGGCGGCAGCTCGAACTCGCGGGGATCCGTCACGTGCACGGCCACGACGTCGTGGCGGATGGCCAGGCGGGCGACGGCGCCCTGCCAATCGGAGGGGTCGAGGAAATCGGAGACGACCACGACCTGGCCTCGCTGGCGCTTGGAACGCTCCAGCTGCCGGAGCGCTCCGGCCAGGTCGAGCCCCGGGCCCGGGCTGCCTGTCGGCCCGGGGCGAGTCGTAGAGGGTCGCGAGCGCGGCCATAAGCGGCACCCGACCACTTCGGGCCCGGACCCGGGTGACGCTCTCCCCGCCCGCCACCACAATCCCGAGCCGGTTGCCGTGCCGGGCGGTGAGAAACCCGAACGCGGCGGCCCCGGCCAGTACCAGGTCTCGCTTCTCGCAGGCCGCGGTGCCGAAGTCGAGACTGGCAGAGCGGTCGGCAACGACCCACGTCTCCATTTCCCGGTCTGCGTCCGTCGTGCGGACATGAGGGGCGAGAGATCGGGCCGTAAGGTTCCAGTCCATTCGCCGGGCGTCGTCGCCAGGCTCGTACTGCCGGGCTCCCGCCGGTTCGGTCCCCGGTCCGGCGGCCACCGCCAGATAGTCACCCGTCAGCATGCCGTCCAGTCGCCGGGTGACCTCCAGCTCCAGCCGTCTCAAGACGGCCGCCTTGGCCGCCACCGACGCCGGTGGAGCGGACGGGACCGACGGTAGCGACGTAGCCCGCGTCCTCTCGGTCATGCTGCTCCCGGTGCGCCAGGCGACCGGCCGGGCGGGAGGTCAGGTTGGTCCTTGCCCAGGCGCCAGGGGGCGACCCACCCCGTCAGCTTGGCGGTCATTGCCGTGGAGCAGGTGAAGCGGTCATCGAGGCCGGTCCGGAGGCGGCGGCCGCCACAGGAGCAGGGACCTGGGCGGTGCGGGCCGCTTCGTCCTGCTGGGGAGCGATTCGGGGTTCGGGTACCTGCTCGAGCACCCGCCCGACCACGTCCTCCACCCCGATTCCCTCGGCCAGGGCGTCGTAGCTGAGCAGCACCCGATGGCGCAGCACCTCGGGCGCCACGTCGTGAATGTCGGTCGGGATCACGTAGCGCCGGCCCCGCAACAGGGCCATGGCCCGCCCGGCCGAGAGCAGGCCCAGCGTGGCCCGGGGGCTGGCACCGAGCTCGATCTGCGAGGCCAGCTCCGGGACCCCCCAGCGCTCCGGATCACGGGTCGCCATGACCAGCCGGACCGCGTAGTCCGCCACCGCGTGATGGACGAACACCTCCTCGACGGCGCGCTGCAAGGCCCGGAGCTGCTCCAGGCTCAGGACCTGCTCCACCTCCGGGCGGCCGACGAGCATTCGCCGGGCGATCTCCATCTCCTCCACGTACGACGGGTGCGCTCGACGACCACCTGCATCAGGAACCGGTCCCGCTGCGCTTCCGGAAGCGTGTACACGCCTTCGGACTCGATCGGGTTCTGGGTGGCCAGCACCAGGAACGGCTCGGCGACCGTCCGGACCGAGCCTCCGATCGACACCCGGCCTTCGGCCATGATCTCGAGCAGGGCGGCCTGGACCTTGGCCGGCGCCCGGTTGATCTCGTCGGCCAGCACGATGTTGGCGAAGACCGGCCCCCACTCGATGGCGAACTCCTCCCGGGAGGGGCGCCAGATCCGGGTGCCGATGATGTCGGCCGGGACCAGGTCGGGTGTGAACTGGATCCGGGAGAAGTCACCGCCCACCACCCGGGCCAGGGTCGAGACCATGAGCGTCTTGGCCAGGCCGGGCACGCCCTCGATCAGGCAGTGACCCCGGGCCAGCAAGCAGACGAACGTCCGCTCGATCATCCGGTCCTGGCCCACGATCACCCGCTTCACCTGGAACAGGGCGTCCTCGAGCAGCGCGGCCTGCGCCGCCTGGGGGTCATTCGTCATGGTCCCCGACCCTCCCAGACCAAACTGAGAGCTAGGCCGGGCCGGCCCCTGAAAGTTCCCTGAATCCCGACCGACCCGGCCAGGCTCCCGTGGTATGAGTTCGCTGTCGATTTCCTGCTGAGCCTTCGTGGACATGGTGAGCGGTGCCAGAGAGCACCGCCCGATGAGAGCAGCCAACATGCCGCAATACCTGATCTCCGTCTGGCACGACGACACCTACGAGGTCGACTTCTCCACGCCTGACGCGCAGCGCCGTGTCGCCCAGGTCGGAGCGTTCAACGAGGAACTGCAGAAGGCAGGCGCCTGGGTGTTCGCCGCCGGCCTGCACCCCGCGTCATCGGCCACGGTCGTGCGATCCTCCGGAGGAGAGGTGTCGATGACCGACGGTCCGTATGCCGAAACCAAGGAGCAAATGGGCGGCTTCTGGGTCATCGAAGCGCCCGATCTCGACGCCGCCCTGGAATGGGCCGGCAAAGCGGCCGCGGCCTGCGAGGGACCGGTCGAAGTCCGGCCCGCCCAAGGATGACCGGCCCGCTCGATGAGGTCTTCCGGCGCGAAGCCGGCCGCTGCACCGCCACCTTGATCCGGGTCCTCGGCGATATCGACCTCGCCGAGGACGCCGTGGCGGAGGCCTTCGCTATCGCCGCCGAACAGTGGCCCAAGACGGGGATACCACCCAACCCGGGTGGCTGGATCACCACGACCGCCCGCAACCGCGCCATCGACTGGCTCCGACGCGAATCAACCCGCGGCCAGAGGCATCTCGCTGCTCACCGGCTCCACATCGACAGCATGGACCCTGACCACAATCCCGAACTTGACCGGCTCGACGATTTCGTCGATGTCGTCGCCGACGACCAGCTCCGGCTCATGTTCCTCTGCGCTCACCCCGCCCTGGCCGCTGACGCCCAGGTCGGTCTCATCCTGCGGCTCCTCGCCGGTCTGTCGACGGGCGAGATCGCCACGGCCTTCGTGGTACCTGAGGCGACGATGGCACAACGGATCGTACGGGCCAAACGCAAACTTCACGACAACCACGCCTCCTACCGCGTACCTGGGGCTGCGGAGCTCCCGGACCGGCTCCACGCCGTCCTCGCGGCGATCTACCTCATCTACACCGAAGGTCACACCGCCACCTCAGGGCAGACGCTGACGAGGCCCGACCTGTCGACCGAAGCCATCCGGCTGGGGCGGACCCTCGTCGAGCTGATGCCCGACGAACCCGAAGCCATCGGGCTGCTCGCCTTGATGCTGCTCACCGAGTCCCGCCGTCCCGCCCGCATCGCCGCCGACGGGACGATGGTTCGGCTCGCCGACCAGGACCGCACCCGATGGGACCGGACGCTGATCGGTGAAGGCCACGAGCTGGTGCGCGCGTGCCTGCGCCGCAACCAGCCCGGCCCGTTCCAGATCCAGGCGGCCATAGCCGCCGTCCACGCCGACGCGCCCACCGCCGAATCCACCGACTGGTCGCAGATCATCGCCCTCTACGACCAGCTCTGCGCCCTCCGTCCCAACCCCGTCGTCGCCCTGAACCGGTCGGTGGCCGTCGCCGAACTCCACGGGCCGGTCGAGGGCCTCGCCGCTCTCGCCGAGATCGACCCGGCCGCGCTCGAGAACTACCAGCCGTACCACGCCGCCCGCGCCGACCTGCTCGCGCGTGCCGGCCGCCCCGACGAGGCTGTAGCCGCCTACGACCGGGCCATCGAACTCACCACGAACACGGTCGAACGCGACTTCCTTGTCCGGCAGCGCGCCGCCCTGTGAACCAATCCGCGACCGGCGATCACCGTGGCCTGCGTCTAGCCTCGACCGGGTGTCGGCGATGGGCAGGGCGCATGGCCGCCGGCGGCGAACCTCCTGGGTGGGGGGGCTGTTGGTACTGGCCATCTGGGTGGGGGGCTGCGGCTCGTCCAGCCCCTCGAAAGCGGTTCCGACGACGACCCGGTCGACTCCGACCACACATCAAGGCGGCCTGCCATCCAGTACCGCTCCATTGGCCGCCTCCGGGATCGCTACCGTTCCCGTCTCGGTGGTCCAGACCGGCGACGGACAGGTCGCCTACCGTCAGCTCGGTACGGGAGCTCCTCTTCTGCTCATCATGGGTCTGGGTGGGAGCATCGACGCCTGGCAGCCCTCATTCGTCAACGCTCTCGCCGCCCGCCACCGGGTGATCGTGTTCAACAACGCCGGCGTCGGGCGCACCTCCGCCCTGTCTGCGCCGCTCACTCCCACGGCGATGGCCAGCCAGACCAGCGCCTTCATCACGGCACTCGGCCTCGTTCGGGTCGATGTGCTCGGCTGGTCTCTCGGTGGCATGGTCGCCCAGGCCCTGGCCGTGCAACATCCCGCTCAGGTTGATCGCCTCATCCTGGCCGCCACCCAACCGGGCACCGGCCATGCCGTACCCATACCGGCAGCCGCCGCGGCTGACGCGATCAGCTCCAACCCGGCCGCCGTCCTGTCAGTGCTGTTCCCGTCAGATCAGACTTCGGCCGAGCAGCAATACGTGAGCGGAATCCTCTCCTACCCCGGCTACTACTCGGCGCCCCGGGACGTGATCCCCTCGCAGGCCGCGGCCGTGGAGTCCTGGCTGGCCGGACTTGACCCTTCCGGCCTGAAGACCGCTGGCATCACCGCCCCCACCCTGGTGGCCGACGGAAGCGATGACGCCCTCGACCCGGCAGCCAATGACCAGACGCTGGCCAGCACCATTCGGGGCGCCCAGCTGGTGGTGTACCCGGACGCCGGCCACGGCTTCCTGTTTCAGGATTCGAGCAGCTTTGTCGCCAGAATAGAGCAGTTCCTCCAGGTGCAGGGCTGAAACGGCAGGGAGGACAGATCGCCGTCAGCTAGTCGCCGGTGTCGTGGTGGACATGGGCCCGCTGGCCGTCGCGGTCGAAGATCATGATGAGTTCGGCCGGGCCGTCGACGGCAGCTGAAGGCGTGGGGCGTCATGGTGGCGAACTCGGCCGCCTCGCCCGTCTCGACGGTGATCTCGCGTTCTCCGAGCACAGAGCCGCACCCGTCCCTCGATGACGAAGAACCAGTCGTGACCGGGGTGGACCCGCGGCTCGCGCCGTCTGGCGGGTCGGTTCGAGTCGCATCTTGATGGCGATGGTGTTGCCGGTCGGTCGGCTCAGCATCCAGGTTGTGCGCCCGCCCGAGCTGTTCGGCGTCGGGCGGATGACCACGTCGTCATCGCTGCGCATGTCGAGGAGGGCGTCGAGGTCGATCTGGAGGGCCGCCGCCAGCGGCAACAAGACGTCGAGGCTGATCGTACGCTTGCCGGTCTCGACCCGGCTGATGGTCGAGGGGCTGAGATGGGTCCGGGCCGCCAGTTCGTCGAGCGACAAACCCAGCGTGTTACGGAGGCTCCGCAGCCGGGTCCGAACCACCTGTTCGATCTCGTCGAGCTCCGCCATCGCTCCTCCCGGACGTCCTTGCGAATACTTGCAAGAGATATGCCTTGCGGGTTTCGGAATGAGACGTATCGTCGACGTCATGAGTGACCACGCCCCCCGAGCCCTCGAGCGGCACTGCGACGTCGCCGTCATCGGCGGATCCGCGGCCGGACTCGCCGCCGCCCTCCAGCTCGGGCGTCAACGCCGGTCCGTGATCGTCGTCGACGCCGGCGAGCCCCGCAACGCCCCCGCCGCACACCTGCACAGCTACCTGGGCCGCGAAGGGCTCCCGCCATCGGCAGCTGGTCGCGGCCGGCCGCGAGGAGGTCCGCAGCTACGGCGGTGAGGTCCTCGCCGGTCGCGTCAGTCGCCGTGACCCGCACCGATGACGACCGCTTCCGGGTCGAACTCGTCGGCGGTCACTCCATCGTGGCTCGCCGGGTCCTGGCCGCCACCGGCCTGGTGGACGAGCTCCCGGACATCGACGGCCTCGCCGAAGCACTGGGGCCGCGATGTCATCCACTGCCCGTTCTGCCACGGCTTCGAGATCCGCGACCGGCGCATCGTCCAGATCGTCACCCACCCGATGGGACTCCACACCGCCGGGCTTTCCGCCAGCTGACGCGCCCGGCTCACCGTCGTGCTCCACCACCCGGTGGACGTGGACGACACCGAGCTCGACGCCCTGCGAGCCGGCGGCGTGGACATCCGATCCGGGCCGGTGCGCCGCATCGTTACCGGTGCGCGACGGCCGGGTCGCCGCGGTCGAGCTGGCCGACGGCCAACGCATCGACGCCGACGCGGTCGTGGTCGGCCCCCGGTTCCGGGTGCGGGCCGAACCGTTCGCGTCGCTCGGGCTCCGACCGGCGGCACACCCGACCGGACTCGGCGACTTCGTGGAGACCGACGCCACCGGGGCAACGGTGGTACCGGGCCTCTACGCGGCCGGCAATGTGACCGATCCGAGCCAGCAGGTGCTGCAGGCCGCCGCCGACGGCAGCCGGGTCGGCGCCATGATCAGCTTCAGCCTCGCCGACGACGACCTCCGGGCCGCAGCCCGCCCATCGGCCAACGAGGCCGACTGGGATCATCGCTACGGGGGCGACCAGATGTGGAGCGGCAACCCGAACGGCACGCTGGTCAACGAGATCAGCGGGCTGCCGCCCGGCCGGGCCCTCGACGTCGGCGCCGGCGAGGGCGGCGACGCGCTCTGGCTGGCCCAGCAGGGCTGGAGCGTGACCGCGAGCGACATCTCGCCAGCGCGCGCTGGACCGGGTCGACGCCGAGGCCGAGCGCCGCGGTCTACCGGTCGAGTGCCATCACGCGGACGCCAACGCGCTCGATGCATTCGAAACCGCCGCGTTCGACCTGGTGTCGGCGCAGTACGCGTCGATCCCCCGCACGCCCGATGGCCGCGGCGTTCGCAACCTGCTGAACGCGGTGGCTCCGGGCGGCACCCTGCTCGTCGTGAGCCACGATCTCGAGCCGATGCGTGCGCCGATCGACGCCCCGGCCCACAGCCGGGCCTTCGACCCGGACGCCTACGTGCGGACTCGACGACTTCGCGGCCGCGCTCGCCGACTCATCGGAATGGGATATCGAGGTCCACGAGAAACGACCCCGTCCACCCGGGGCCGCCTCCGCTTCGCACCACGTCGATGATGTCGTGCTCCGCGCCCGACGCCGCGCCGGCTGACCGGCCCGATATGGGTCTGGCGCCTAGCCGTCAATAGCCGTCCATATCCGTTCGGGTGAACGGAGAACGAACGAGCGAGAGAACATTCGGCCCAGGATTTGCCGCCCGTCCGCGCCCCCGCTAGGCAGGTGTCGCCCATTTCTGGACGGACGGGGAGGACAAGGAATGTTCAGACGTATCGGCTACGCCACGGGGGCGACCGTGCTGATCGCCATGACCTCCTTCCTGGGGGTTGCCGGCGCCTCCACCCCGGTTCCCCGCGGGGTCAACGACGTGGCCTACTGTGCCACGGCCTCCAGCAACTCCTTCCAGGGCTGCTACGTCGACGGCGCAACCGCGCCGGTCAACGTACCGGCCGGGTCCGAGATCACCACCGATCCAGTGGTACCGCCGACGGCGGCGGCCACAACCGGGCTGACCGCGCCGGACGGCCTCCTGGGCGTCATTCCCCCGCAGCAGGTCAATCCCGGCCTGGGCATCCCTGCGTCCGCCACCACCATTCTGTACATCGACAAGCAGGTCAACTTTTTCATCCCTGGAACACTGGTGAATAGCCTGGCGCTCCCGCTCACCGGTGCGACCACCATCCCCGTAACCGGCGATTACTCGGGCTTCGGGCCCGGTACCTACTACGTGGCCGGCAACGGCGACGTCTCCAGCGGGCCGGTCGCTGTTACCTGCAGCGGGGTCAACTCGGGTGCGCTCATCGACTGCACCACCGCGGCCAGCGCTCCCAACGAGACCATTCCTTCCGGCAGCGACGTGGGCGCGCCGGGATCGTGCATCACACCCGGCAGCGTCTTGCAGACCATCGGTGAGGGCAGCACCAAGGGTAAAACCCTGTTCAAGAACAACGAGGACTACGCCGCGGTCCGGATGGCGTATACGACCGACGGCGTGACGTTCCACGATGTGACCCCGTCCGCCGGAATCCAGGGTCTTGGCAGTCCCAGCGCCCAAACCGGGATCCGGTGGGTCTCGCCAGGTGGGACGGTGATCCACAACCCCGACGGAAGCCTGGGTCTGTTCTTCTCGGAAGGGCAATGCTCCGACGGCGACAGCGACGCCTTTGGTTCGATGGAATACGCGACCTCCACTGACGGCGGGCTGACGTGGAGCAACGTCCAGCAGATCCCCGACAGCGACTCCACCTTCGGAACCGGCCTGCTGAGCACCGACTACACCTACGGCGCTTCGGTCTACCAGGCCCAGCATCCCGGAACGCCCCTCGACGTGTCCGCCTATTACGAGGGCCGGATCTACAGCCCATCGGTGGTGCCGCACTACAACTGGCGTGGCCAGCTGACCGGCCTCACCATGACGTTCGCGGGTTACCGGACGTCCAAGCCCCTACCTGCGACCACCGGCTCCAGCGTGCTGCCGCTCGGGCGGTCGTGCGAGACGTGCACCGCGCCAGCGCCCACGCCCTACATTCCGCAGCCGACCGACCCGGCCCTCTACCGGAACATTCTGACCGTCCAGTTGACCCCCAAGTCAGGAACGGGCAGCAATCCCGTCACCAACCCGACGACTTACCAGGCCGGGACACCAGTGGTCGCTCAGGTGAGCAACGGACCGTGGACCACGGCCCAGGGCGACCGGGGTACGAACGGGACGACTCCTCCCTACGGCCCGAACGGAAACATCGCCGCGGGCGGGGACCTGGGTCTCTACACGACCTTCACTTCCGGGGGAAGCCCCACCAACACGTTCGGGACGACCATCTATCCCAATCTGGCCACCTACCCCGGAGGCAGTTCAATCGGCACCGCCATTCCTTACACCACCGGGTATGCCGGCACACCCGGCCCGTTGGCTGGCTATTGCGGCACTGGAGGCTACGGCAGCTTCGTCCCCTCGACCGTTCCCTCACGGGAACCAGCGGGTTTCGAGCCGATGTCGCCCTATTACTTCCCCCATATTGAGTCCACTCCGTTTGGAGGCCTGATCGGATTCTTCGACTACCGTCCCAAAGACACGGACGAAGCGGTCGTCTTCGCGGCCTCGCTCGACAACGGTGCCCACTGGACGGTGCTGGGAGAGGGGCTCGAGCTCTCGAAGAGCCACTGCCCGGAGGGCAACAGCGACCTGGCGCAGCAGACCACAACCGACGACGGCCAGGGCCATGCCTTCGACCTGACTGTGAACGTCAACGGCCATCCCGAGTGGATCCTTTACACCCTCAACCGCAGCAACGGCACTCTGGACACGGTCGGCTCCCAAATGCTCTCTCACCGATTGAACCTCCTGGCTCCAAACCTCGGCTTGCCCGCCTCGGAACCGGTGGGCACCGGATCGAGCACCGTGACGACAGGTTCGAACACCATCACCAACGTCCCAGGTGGAGTGTCGACCTCCAACCTCAACGTGGCCAGCACCAGCGCCTTCCAGGAGATTCCGGGGCGGATTTACATCACCTTCCCGTCCAGTACCCAGACCAGCGGTGCCGGTCAGAGCGCCCTTCTGCCCCTCGTCGCTTTGCCATTGCTCGGTATCGCAGCAGTGTCCAGGCGCAGGTGGCGGGCCCGGCACGCGTCCTGATGGGCGCTTCTGCGGGGTAGACGGGGACGCTAACCCTTACCGATGGAGCCTTCGGGTAAGGTCGCCAATCGGGGCGGGGTGGGGAAACGCCATCGGTTTGGTGGCGCGGTATCAGCGGATGGCAAGCGCGTTGGGTGGCGACCCGACCCCACCGGGCACGTTGAGCGGCGCGGACGTGAGCAGGAATGACCATCGGCCGTCGGCCGCGCAGGCTTCGGCCAGGTCGTCCAGCCAGAAGAACTCCCCGATCGGCATCCCGAAGGCGGGAATGATCCGGAAATGCAGGAAGTTACCGGCGCTCATGGCGAGTGGGGCGGCCTCGACGGCCATATTGTCGGCGGCTATGGCGGCCACGTGGTTGTCCCAGAGCCAGGCGGCGGTCTCCTCGGTCGGGTCCAGGCCGGGCTGCCCGGAGGTGGCGGTGAAGCGGGCGGTGCGGCTGGCGGCGTCCAGGCGCTGGTACCAGCCCGTCCAGCCGGTACGGATCAGCAGTATGTCCCCTGGTTCCAGTACGACACCCTGGGCGGAAGCGGTCTCGTCAAGTAGCGCCGGGATGATAAGGAACCGGGAGCCAGGGTCCCAGGGCCGGCCGGCGTCGGTCTGATGGCGCGCCACATCGAGAAGAACCCCGCGCCCGACGATTCCTCGCCGGGCCCAGTTTTGTATCCCGAGGGTGGTCGAAGCCGGATCATCGACCTGCTCCGGTAGCACGCCGTTGTAAAAGCGCCCGTCCAGCTCGATGTGGCGCAAGCCGTCCCACTGGCTGGAGAACTGCAGATAGAAGGGAGACAGGTAATCGTCACGGCCAATTCCGTTGGCGGTGAGCTGGGTTCGCTCCGGCCGGGGTCGATAGGGGTGGGGTGACGGCTGATCAATCTCCCAGTTGAGGGAAAAGACCTGCCCGTGACGGACCTCCCGCACGCCGGCCAGGACCCGGTCGACGTCGAGGAGATTGATCGTCCCCACTTCGTCATCGTCGCCGAACACGCCCCAGGCGCTGCCGGGTGGCGCCCCGTCCGTGCGGGCCCGAAGGTCGGCGTAGGAGGGCAAGAGGGGGTTTTCCACTTTGAGACTCTTTCTGCTCATGCCCGTCAAGGGACGGGCTCAATGAGAGAGGGTCGAGCCGCCGGCCAGCTGGTCGAGCTCTGCCATCTCCAAGGCTTCGAGATCCAGCCAGGCGGCCTGGATGTTGTCGTGGGCGTGCCCGAGCTTCGAGGTTCCCGGGATGGCACCGAATCCCAGCCGACGCATTCTCTTGTCGGCCCGCGCCACCGTCCCCACGGTCGAGTCGCTGAGCACGCCCTTCGGCATCGTCGAGTCAGAAGCCGTCATGGCCGGCAAGCCTATAGCGGTGTTAGAGGCCAGCCGCGTGCTGATCATCGCTCCACCGGGCAAGAGAATCAGAGATGGCGACTGCTGCCGCCGTTGACAGGGACCGACTGGCCGGTGATGTGAGCCGCCTGGGCCGAGCACAGGAACGCGACCAGGGCGGCCATCTCGTCTGGCTCTCCCTGGCGTCGGAGTGGGATCGCGGCGGTAACGCCAGCGGTGACTTCCTCGAAGGTCTGACCTCGCTCGGACGCCAGCCACTGCCAATAGGAGCGGTTGCGCTCGGTGAGGATGCCGCCCGTCAAAATGTTGTTGACGGTGATTCCATCATTGGCCAGATGAGCCGCCAGCAGGCGATACATCCCCGCCACGGCAGGGCGAACGGTGTTGGGGAGCACATGGGGGATGTGCGTGGCCGGCTCTCGCGCCGCAGATGAGCCGATATTGCAAATCCGGCCCCACCTGGCCTGCCGCATGTCGGGCAAGGCGCTATAGGCCAGCGCCCATGCCGAGATGAAGAGGTGCTCGAATTCGCGTCGGTATTCCTCAGCCGGCATGGTCGCGAAATTTCCGGCCCCCGGGCCCTCGCCCTCGCGATCCGGATCGATCACGTGGCCGATCACGTTGGAAACGACAATGGCGACCGGCCCGAAACGTCGCCTGGCGACACTGAGCACCTGGTCAACCCCGGCGCCGGTGGTCAGGTCGGCTGCGACCGCTTCTACCCGGTTCGGGGCGATGCTGTCGATCGATGCAGCCGCCTCATCGAGATTCGCCTGGGTCCGGGCTGCGATGACGACTGCGGCTCCCTCGCCGGCCAGGGTGAAGGCGATGGCCCGTCCGATACCACGGCTCCCGCCTGATACCACGGCAACCTTGCCCTCGATCCCGTAGTCCATCAGAACATCACCGAGGACTGACCGCCGTCCACGGCGATGGTGACCCCGCTCAGGTAGGCCGCTCCTTCCGAGCAGAAAAAGACGACGGCCGCGGCGACGTCATCATCGGTCGCCCTTTCCCCTCTCAGGACGGTATTGGCCGTCACCTGGTGGGAGCCCTCCTCCACCGCGATCACTTTGTGCAGACCCATCATGCCTAACGACGCGATGACATCGACCTCGTCGCCGTCCGCATCGAGTGATTTAGCGGCGGCCGAGCCCACCCAGACAAACCTCCCCCAGCGGCGCTCCCTCATGCGCAAGAGCGCCTCTTGGTAGTCTCCGACGGCTGAGACGACCGCATCCCACGCAGCCTGCCACTCCCCGGCGGAGGCGATGTCCATCACCGTGTGCTCCGGGCGTCGTGGCCCCCAGGCCACCACGATGTCGGCCTCGGTGGCCCGGCGCCGATCCAACATCGCCACGCCCTCGGCAGAAAAGAGCCGGGCGCAGGCTTCGCCCAGGCTGTCATTCCTACCGACCACGGCGGTACGGCCCTGCAGCCCTAGGTCCACGATGTCACGATAGTCCGCTGGTTTGAAACGCCCCGTACCTCAGCGCCGCGATGGAAACGTCAGTCCCAGCGGAGCGACAGGCTGTCGATACCGAACATTCCGCCGTGCTCGATAACCTCGACGGACTCGTCGAGCCGGTAGTCGGGAATCCTGGTATGCCACTCCTCCAGGGCCACTCTTAGCTCGCGGCGGGCCAGATGAGAACCCAGGCAGCGGTGTGGGCCGGCCCCGAACGCAAAATGGTTGTTGGGTTCACGATCCAGGATCACATCGTGGGGGTTCGAAAACAGGTGCGGATCCCGGCAGGCCACCGGTATGGGAAACATGACCATGTCCCCCGTCTTGACCGGACAGCCATGAAACTCGGAGTCCTGAGTGACCTTCCGCTGGGTCGGCACGAAAGAGTACGCCCGTAGCAGCTCCTCGACGGCGCTCGGGATGATTGCCGGCTCGTTGACCACCCTGGTTCGGTCCGCGTCGTGGGTGGCCAGGTGCCAGAACGAGTAGCTCAGCTGGATCGCGACCGTGTCGAGGCCAGCCATAAACATCAGAAGGCACCACGCCAACAGATCCGGCTCCGGGATCGGTTCGCCATTGATTCGCCACGACAGCGACTCCGTCACCAGGTCGTCCTCAGGGTTCTTCCGGCGAGCATCGAGGATCTCGCTGAAGTAGGCCTGCACTTCCATCATGGCCTTGAGCGCCCGGGTCCCGTCGTCGACACCGGGATTGTGGAGGATGTCGTCTTCCCAGGCCAGGAACTGCTCCAGCCCGTCCAGCGGCAGCCCCATCAGCTCCATGAATATCGTTGTCGGGTAGCGGTACGCGAAGTCCTTGAGGAAGTCGCAGCGACCGCGGCCGGCGACCGCTTCGATCAGCTCCACACACCGGGCCCGCACCCTGGGCTCGAGATCGGCCATCGGCTTGGGGGCGAACCGAGGCGAGAGGAGCTGGCGCCACTTCGTATGCACGGGCGGATCCAGCATCTCCGGTATCCACAGGTAGGGCGGGTCAGGGTCTTGCAGATCCACCGAGCTACTGGAAAACAGGTCGGGTCGCTGCAGACCCTCGCGGATCACGTCGCCGTCGGTGAAAACCCAGAAGCCCCGGCCGTGCGAGCTGCGCAGGAACGGGCGGTACTCCTCCTGGAACTCGACCAGCTCCCGGGTGTGGCCGAGTATCGGCAGGATCTTGTTGTTGTCAAAGTCGACCGTCGGCACTTCGTCACCGACCTGACCAGGACGCGTCTGGACCACCGCTGGCCTCCCCGTATTTAGACTGGCTACAACTCAGCCATCAGCATAGCCCGCCCGTCACGTGGGCGCGACCGGACCACTTCTACGCTCAGAGTCCTGTATCGTACCGGCATAATTTCGGGCCATTCGGACCAGGGCGCCCAGGAGGCTACCGGAATCACGGTGGACCCCGATCTGTGCTGAGTCAAAGATCACCCGGCCATCGGGAAGGCATCGACCGGAGAATCTCTCGATCCTCGCTGCTATTCGGGCTCGGTTCCGTCGGCCGGGGGCTCGGGGACATGCGGAAACAGCTCCTGGAAAGCTCCCACTCGCATCCGGCGGCTGACCTCGGGGGAACATGGTCGAACAACTCGTGCAGCGTCTTCTGGGTGTGGCCGAATGTGCCCTCGAAGTGGGGGTAGTCGCTCCCCCACACCGTGTTCCGATAGCCAGCCCCGGTCATGGCGATGACCGAGCTGCGGTGGTCGTGCTGGAACGATGCGTACACCTGCTCATAGAGGATCTCCCCCGGCGGTCGGGTGAGGCGGGGGCGGACCGCGGCGGAGTGTTGCCGGTACGCCTCGTCGAGCCGGTCAGCGATGAACGGGATCCATCCGGAACCCCCCTCGGAAACCATGACCCTGAGGCTCGGTCGGACATCCAGTGCCCCCGAGGCGATCATCTGGCAGACCGCCCGTTGGCCGCCGAAGGTGGTCTCGGTGTAGTTCATCACCGCTCCCCCGCGACCGGTGTGGTAGACGCCGGTGCGCTGATCGGGGGTGTGAGGTTCGGTGCCGATATGGAAGGCGACGACCATCCCGGTGTCGGCGCAGGCGTCCCAGAGGGGGTCCCACTCCTCGCTCGCCCAACCCGGGCCGTCGAAGGATGGCCGAACGGGCAGAAATCCAGCCTTGAACCCCAGGTCGGCGGCCCGGGTCACCTCGGCGACGGTGTCGTTGACGTCCAGCAGGGGCAAGGAGGCCGTCGGGACGATCCGTGCCGACTGGCGCTGAATGTCCGCAGCCCAGTCGTTCATGGCCCGACAGCCGGCCACCGCCAACTTCGGGTCACGGATGTTGAAGGCCCAGATCCCCAACGATGGGAACACTAGCTCTCCCCAGACCCCCTCCCCGTCCAGGTCCGCCAGGCGAGCGTTCACGTCCCACCCGTTACCAGCCGCCCCCCGGGTCAGACTGTCTCCCTCCAGCCGCTTGGCGTCGAGAAACTCCTCCGCGGTCAGACTGCGAATCATTTCGCGTCCGTCCATCCTGGGCATCTTGCGCCGGAAGGACTGACCGTCCACGGTGACCGTCTCGAACTCACCGTCCGGATCCTTCACGCTCCGCGGCATCCGCTCGGCCAGGTCTTTCGGCAGGCTCTTCTCAAACAAGTCCGGCGGCTCGACGAAGTGCGAGTCGCCAGAGTTGGCCCAGAGTTTGTCAGTCATGCGCCTTCCTCCTCGAAAGAGACGGTCCACGGACCAAGGACCGCGGGACCATGTATTGAGAATAGCATCCTCAAACACACCTGTCGAGCCGCATCGCTGGCTGGGACAGGTGGTTATCACGGACTTACGGGGAAGTCAGCGAGAGGTCTGAGCCGGAACCCGACCGGCGGCCTCGGCTACGGCCCGGAAGGCGTCGAGGTTCTCGGCCGCGCCGGAACGGTCGGAGCCAACCTGGGGCCCGTACCTGACGATCAGCCCGGTCAACTCGCTCTCCAGCCACGGCCGGACCCGCGCCCGGATACGCCTGGGCGGACCAACCAGCCAGCCGTCGTCGACGTACTCGTCGGGGACAGCCCGGATGGCCTCCTCGAGACGCCCGGCGCCCACCAGTTCGGCCAGCCGCCCGGCCAGATCGCCGTAGCCCCGGGCCTCCATGAACGGCCTCTGCATCGCCGACCAGCGAACCGCGTACGCCTTGAAAGGTCGCATGGCGGCTCGCACATCATCGTCGACCAGCATGTCGACGTGGGCCCAGATTTCGAACCGTTGCCACTTGTCGGGGTCGCCGGACCGGGCGAACCCGGCGTCAAGGAGGGGCCGGAGGGAACGCAGGACGCCGGGGGCGAAGAAGGATGGCATCCACCCGTCGCCCACCTCTGCCGCCAGGGTGGTGATGGCCGCACCGGAGGCGGCGACCACGATTGGAATCTCGGGGGTGGGCTCCAGGTCTATGGCCTGCGGCTCGAAGTCCCCGCCGTCGGTGCGGTAAGGAACGGCGAGTTCGGCCCCCTCGTAATCAAGGGGATCGCCCGCGAAGGCCTGCCGGAGGATAGCCACGTAGTCCCTCATCCTGGCGACCGGATTGCCCCAGGCTTGCCCGCTCTGGGTGGCAGCGGTCTCGGCGCTGCCACTGCCCACACCGGCGATCACCCGCCCACCGCCGGCCATGTGATCAAGTGTCATCAGGGCTCGGGCCGCAATCGCTGGCGGTCGCCCGGTAACTTGCATGACGCGGGTTCCCAGCTTGAGACGCCGGGTATGGCCTGCGATGAATCCGAGCGGTGTGACGGCATCCGAGCCTCTACCTTCGGCGGTGAAGACGGCGTCGTAGCCCCACTGCTCGGACAATACGATGCGTTCGAGCGGAACCGCGAATTTCACGGTCCTGCCACCGGACCTCAGTAGCCAGATAGTTCACCATGAAGCCCTCCAGATCTTTGCCGACACAGCGTCCATCGACGACCGCCGTTCGGACAGTTCACCGGGACACTTTGTCATCCCAGTGGTCGGGAGATCCCGGGATCTGATCGCGATCGGCCATCACTTCGAGCAGCTGATGACACGGGCGTCCAGGTGGCTGTTCCAGGGCGACAATCAGCGAGTGCGTACCGGTCCGCCCGACGCCAGCACCCCCGACGCATCACCCCGTGCACAGGCCGGGTCGGGGGCGGCAATATCCGGCCAGGTCAGATCCCGCCTCTGGCCGCCGGTTGCCGCGCCCGGTGGGAGCAGGATCCCCGGCCGGAAATTGTCGGCATATGTACCTTTTTTTACCTTTCATCCGGGATGGCCCCCGAAAAGAACCCTGGATAACCAAACGGGTCGTCCCGTATGGTTATAGTGTGCCGAGGAAACGATCCGCCCAGGTGGACGCATCGATCGCGGCGGCAGCCATCGAGCTGCTTCGTGAGATCGGATACGCCAACTTGACGATGGGAGAAGTGGCCAAACGCGCCGGGGTGGGCAAGGACAGCCTGTATCGCCGATGGCAGAGCAAGGCCGCTTTGGTCCACGAAGTCGTGTTCGAGCGATACCCGAGCGGCTACGGGGGCGCGCCGGCAACGGGATCATTGCTCGGGGACGTCGAGGCGCTGGCCGTTTTGTTACAGGAGGCGAATACCACCCCTGAAGCGGCGGCGGCGATACCAGGATTACTCGCCGAATTTGGTCAGGACCCCACCCTCGAAGCCCGGCTGTCCCGACAGTTCTACGACCCGATGCGAGCGGGATTTGCTGCCGTGCTCGACGCTGCCCACGCTCGAGGCGAGACGACTGTCCCCGTGGCGCCACAACTGGTTGCCGACATCCTGGTGGGCACCATGCTCTTTCGTCTCAGCCTGCTCCGGGTGCCAGCCGACGACTCTCTTCCCCGTGAGCTCGCCGCGTTCGTCGTGCGCGGGCTGACGCAAACCACCTCTCCAGCGGAATGACCACCCCATCACCAGGAGAACGCTCATGAATCACGTGGCCCGGGCCGAGGCAGAGAGTTCCGCCCCGATCGAGACGGTATGGCAATTACTGAGCACAGTCGGCACCTGGCCGACGTGGTCACGGCACAAACTCGCCCATCTCGAGCGCGACGGAAGCCCTACTCCTGACGGGTTGGGCGCCATCCGTGTGCTTGGCCTCAATCCCGAGAAGCCCACCAAGTGCAACCGCGAGGAGGTGGGGGCCTTCGATGCCCCCACCCACTTCGGCTACAGCCTGCTCTCCGGCCAGCCCCTGGACAATTACCGCTCCGATGTCCGGCTGAAGGAATCGCCCGGTGGCGGAACCCACATCAGCTGGGAGTCCCGATTCGCCACCCATGGCCTGACGGGATGGTACTGGGCGCTGGTGGTGCGCTGGGTCCTCAAGCGGTGGTCATCCGACCTGGCCAGAGGAGCGGAGCGGGTGGGATCCGCCCCCGCGTCGCCACGCTCAACGCCAACATGAACAGACGGACCCCGACGTAGTCCGCGGCAGGGCGTTTAGACTCTGGCCCACCAGAAGGACTATGCGAAAACGCACTTCCGGTTGGCTGCCACCGGGCGCTCAGCCGGGTGCCGGGTCGGCAGGCGGAAAGTCGCTTTCGCGGCCTGGGCCGCTGAGCTAGACCCTCGGTTGTGCTGAAGGTGGAATGGCTGGCTGGACCTGACGACAAGGCCATCGCGTTGGCGGCCGAGATGGTGAGCGGGTTCGAGCGCGAGGTGATCCCTGACGAGCCGGATACCCCATCTGCTGAGCTGGTTGCCGACCTGCTCGACGTCCCGTCGCACCGGCACCTGTCGATCGGGGTGGCCTCCGACGTGGGCCAGGCCGTCGGCACCGTCCGGATGGTCCTCGACGACATGGCGGGACACGAAGACCTCGCCGAGCTCGAATATCTGATCGTCCGCCCGGAGCGACGACGCGCCGGGATTGGTCGCGCTCTCCTGGACGCGGTATGCCAGCGGACTCAACGGCGCCGTCTCCGCGGGTATGTGCCCGTCAGCCATTCGGGAGGTATGGGATTGGCCGCGGCTGTCGGGGCCACACCCGGAATAATCGACCGGCAAAACCGGCTCCGCGTCGCCGACCTCGATCGCCCCCTCCTCCAGGGGTGGGTCCACCGTGCCGAGGATCGTGCCGGCGGCTACTCACTGGTGTGCTTCGACGGGCCCTGCCCGGACGAACTCCTGGAAGGGTTCGCTTTGCTCACGCGAGTGATGAATACCGCACCTCGCACTGCCGGTGACGAGGAGGTGCTCCCGACCCCCGCCGAGGTCCGAGCGGACCACCAGGCGCTGTTCCGACGGATGGGCTGGGTGTGGACCGCCTGCGTTCGCCAGAACGCCACTGGCAAGCTGGTGGGCTACACGCAGCTCGTGGCCAGCCGGGCCCGTCCCTGGCTCGGTCAACAATGGGACACCGGGGTGGACCCGGCCCATCGCAACCTCGGGCTGGGCCGCTGGCTGAAGGCGGCCAACGCCCTCCGGCTCATGGATGAGCGCCCGGAAGTGACCACTATCGAGACCTGGAATGCCGGGGTTAACGCCGCCATGCTGGCCATCAACGAGGCCATGGGATTCCAGCCCGTCGCCGAGTGGCAGGAGTGGACCCTGGAGCGGCACTGACGCCGGGGATGGCGTTTCCGACGTCGTCGGTCGGCCCCTCAGCCAGAGACCCGGAGAAGACGGGTCAGCCTTGGAGCGACTTTTGTCCCTTCCCGCCACCTTTGGAGCAGAAACCACGCCACACGTGGTTTCTGCTCCAAAGGTGAGAAAAAGGGACAGAGAATGGCTCGGCTCGCCTCCCCAGGGTTCGCGGTGCCTGCTCTCCCGCCGGATCTGGTGGCCCGCCGCCAGCCGGACCGGAGATATCGTTTGGACTCCCGGATGGTTCCAGGGATGTCAACTGGAGTCACGGGTACACGGTCGTTATTCGGTCATACTTGTGGTCATGTCGATCCGGGGCCACCCCCCCGCTTACCGCCGGCTGAGCCCGCCGCCACTCCGTGCCGTCCGGCTCGATACGGCCTTGGTCTTCCTGGCCGTGTTCTTCATTTTGGCCGCCCTCACGTTCGGGGCGCCGCTTTCTTTCGATGGGCAGGTGATGTATGCGGTTGCCAGGGCCATTACCCATGGCAGGTTGCATCTGGTCCTCGGCCAGCCGCCGTTCGTCGTCCGTCCGACCGGCGGCCAAGCGGTAATGTTTCCCTACTCAAAGTATGGCATAGGGGTCTCGCTGGTGATCGTGCCCCTGTATGCCACGGCTCGCGCCTTTCACCTGTCCCCGGTTTCGACGAATCTGGTTGTACTGCTCGCTAACCCGCTGATCACGGCCGCCGCCGCCGCGGTGCTGTATCGGATCGGGCTGGCGCTGGCCTGGTCGCGCCGGCTTGCGGTCGTAGTTGCGCTGGCTTTCGGCTTGCTCACCATGATGGCCCAGTACAGCACCGAGTTGCTCAGCGAACCTGGCGTCGATCTTGGCATCGGCCTGCTCTTGCTGGCACTGCTCCGCTGGCGGGACGGGAAGGTCGGAAGTGGCCTGTTGGCAGGAACCGGCATCGCCATCGCCATCCTGTTTCGCGACGACTCCCTTGTACTCGTGGCGCCGGCTCTGATAGCCGCCATTTTTCTGGTGGACCGCCGGCAGCTGCGGGCCCGCCTGTCCCGGCAGACCATTGCCTTCCTCGTGCCCGTGGTAGCGGTGCTGGTGTGGACGGTCTACTACTCGCATTTGTCGAGCGGTAGTTGGTTGCCCCACACCTACGGACAAACGTTCAACTCGCCGTTCTGGACAGGCTTCTACGGTCAACTGATCGGCCCGAGCAAAGGCTTCTTTTTCTACAATCCATGGTTGCTATTGGCGATTCCAGGCGTTTGGCTGATGGCTCGCCGCGATTTGGCTTTCGCCGTGGTGCTCACGAGTTTGTTCCTCGTCCGACTCGTGTTCTATGCAAAATGGACCGCCTGGTTTGGCGGAGTGGCGTGGGGACCTCGATTCATGGTGCCCGCCATTCTGCCAATGTGCGTTCTGGCCGGTGAAACGCTCCGAGCTCTCCCAGGGGTGATCTCGACGGCCCGGTGGACCCTCGGCGCCTTGACGACTGCCGCCCTTCTGGCCTGGAGCGCGCTGATCACCGTCGCATCCGTGTGGGTCAGCTACGCGGCCGACTACCTGCGGGCCCTGCCGACCATACCGGCAGGTGCGAGCGCAGCTCAGCTGGCGGCGCTTGGACGGATCGGTCATCACAACTATCTGTTCGTCGCCGGCAAAAGCGGATGGTGGCTGGCACTCAAGCAACTCGGTGACCCCACGACCCTCTACTACTTCCATGCATCTCCCTCTCCGCTGGGCATCACTCTGCTCATCGCCGGTGCCGCCTGCGCGGTGGCCAGCCTGGCCCGACCGCGCCCGCTGGCTCATGCAAGTCGGACCGCGCATCCGCCTCCCCTGACGCCCGCCATCACAACGCCGTCCCGCCCCGGGTCCACGAGCTACGGCCCCAGGTGGCAGGGTTGACCTGACAACCACCGATCCGACACCGGTCACGGCGCCGGCGAGCAGCCGCAGCCGCAGATCGTCTGTGCCCAGCAGACGAAGGACGGTGAAGCAGAAAGGGGAGGATGTCAGGAGCGGAGGAAATCCAGGATCGCGGCGGCGACCCCATCGCTGCGTTCTTGTTGGACCCAGTGTCCCGCCCCTCGAGCAGGTGCAGGGCGCGGAAGTCGGTGCAGAGTTGCTCTCTGCATGCTTTCGAGAGCTCCGCGGTGCCTGGTAGACGCCCCAGTCGTCGGGCACCGGCGATGAAGCCGGCGGGAACATCAATGTGGCGACCGGCGAACAGGAGTAGCTCCGACTGCAGGGACGGCGCCTGTGCGCAGCGGTACCACTGCAACCCGCCTTGAAATCCCGTTCTTCCGAACTCCTCGGCGTACACCGCCAATTCTTCGTCAGGCAGCCATTGGCACCTGGCGATGTGGTCCGGCGTGGGCATGTCGGGGGCCACCGTTTCTGCCATGGTCTGGTCGATATCCATGATGTAATACGTCGGCATCTTCGCCAGCTCATCCGCCGTCCATGCGGCCAGAGGAAATGGTTCGTTGCCTGGCCAATCCCCGCTCTTCATATGAAAGTAAGCGCGGAGGAAATCGTGGAGGCCCTGGACGCAGTTCCGCATGTCCTCGTCGGCCTGGCGGGTCGTGTAATAACTCTGATAGTATTTCCGGGGCCGGTCCAGCCTGGCCAGTTCACGGTCGATGTCCACACGGGCGGACGCCGGGCCTTCGCCCGCAGGAATGTCCGGAACTCCCGGCGAAGGGGGCGCTCATCATGACCACCCGCTTGAACACGTCCGGGCGGATCAGGGCGCAGAGCGCGGCTACCGGAGACCCGAAGTCGTGTCCAACCACGGCCTCGGCGCCGTCGTAGCCGAAAGCGCGAACGAGGGCGAGGGCGTCGCGTACCACGCCGAGCAGTCGGAAACTCTGCCAATCGCCGTCGTAATCGCCATTCCACCCGGTCGTGCGACCGTATCCTCGCTGGTCAGGAGCCACCACATGAAACCCGGCCTCCCCAAGGGGAACCATCACCTTCCGCCAGCTGAATGCCAGCTCAGGAAAGCCGTGCAGGAGCACGAGGAGAGGAGCCCCGAGGCGGTCGAAACCTGCTTCGAGGACGTGTGTCCGGAGGCCCGTCCGCGTCTCCACAAACCTGGCCCGCACTCCGGCGGGCAGATGCTCCTGCCTCAGCGGGACAGGAAGGGCATCAGAATGGTCGACCGGATGCTCGGTCCGTGGCATGTGCCGAGGATACCCACCGCTCCGGCCGGCGAGACCCGACCGGCGTGGTCACCATCCCTGACGGTTGCTTGAGCGCCACGGTGAGGTTTTGGATCAGGACGGTTCCTCGATCAGGGCGTCTTTTCCTTGTTCTTCCAACAAGCCGAGGTCGCGCAGGCTCTCGGCGGTCTCCACGATGGTCGTTTCAGCCGGGCGCGGCCGCCATCCGAGCTCCTGCTTGGCGCGGTCGTTGTGGATGATCAGCCGGCGGGGCTCCGGCCCGGGCGCTTCTTCGGTCGGTACTCGCCGGGCCAGCGGCCCGAGCCGCCCGCGCAGGATCCGGGCCACCTCCAGGTAGCTGATGGTCGGCCCATCTGCCAATACCAGAAAGCGTTTGCCGGCGGCGTCGGGCGCGGCCATGGCCCGGATATGGACATCGGCCACGTCACGCACGTCGGCGAGGCCAAAGCGCTGCCGTGGCACCACCGGCATTGTCCCATCGAGCATCGCCTTGATCAGCTGGAACGAGGATCGCGCTTTCGTCGTCAAAGTGGGGCCGAGAATGAACGTGGGGTTGACCATCACCAGCTCGGTGTCGCCCCCCTCGTGTTCCATGAAGTCCCACGCGGTCCGCTCGGCGATCGTCTTTGAAAGCGGGTAGGCCGCCAGGCCCGGCATCTCGGGATCGGTCCAATCGGCCTCGGTGTACTCGTTACCAGGTTTGGGCGTGTAACCAACTGCCACGAACGACGAAGTCGCCACCACGCGTTCGAGCACCCGCGTCGCGGGCCGCCCGCAGGACTCGCCGGGTGCCGTCACGGGCCGGAACGATCACCTCCTCAGGATCGTGGGCCTGGATCATCGGCGAAGCAACGTGATGAACCTCCTCACAGCCCACCGCGGCGGCAGCCCAGCCTTCGTCAGCGGTCAGCTCTGCGGTGACGAGCTCCAGATCATGGTCATCCGCACCGCCGCGACGCACGGCGGCACGCACTTCGGCCTCGCTCTCCAGGGAGCGCACCGTGGTACGCACCGGTCGCCCGGCCTGCAACAGCGCGGTGATCAGCTGCGTGCCCACGTAACCGGAGCCCCCGGTGACCAGAACCGGGCTCATGACGGCACCTCCCCGATACGGGAAGTTACGGTCTGGATCGTCCAAGGGGTCATACCAGCAGCAAACCAGACCTCAAGCGCTTGAAGTCAAGAGCTGGCGGCCAGAAAATCGGGGTTGGCGATGAGGTGGCGACCCGGAGGACCCGGCGGGTGCGTCGAGACGGGATCGGCTTTCTCCCGCTCTTTCCTGTTGCAAGAAGTGCCCTAACGCGGGCCCCCGGCGTGTTCCCTGCTGCAAGATGTGCCCGTGTAAAGGGGGGCGTGCCACACAGTACGCCACGCAACTATCGACCACCGAGGCGACCAGCCGATGGGACCCGGGATTCTTCGGGCCGTTCCTTGACTTCAAGCGCTTGAGGTCTGCTTTGCTGTTCCCATGGCAGCACTGAGCATCCAGGACGTGTCCCGTCGCAGCGGGCTGAGTGAGCCGACGCTGCGGTACTACGAGGAGGTCGGGCTCATCGGCCCGATCGCACGCGATGCCAGCAGTGGACACCGCCGGTACCGCGACGAGGACCTCGACTCCCTCCAGGCGCTGGCCTGCCTGCGAGCCATGGGCGTCGGGATCGAGGACATGCGGACCTATCAGGCCAACCGCGAGCTGGGGCCCGCCGCCGCGGGTGAGCAACGCTACCTCCTGCTGCGCCACGCGGAGCGAATCGAGGCCCAGATTGCGACGTTGGGCGTGCACCTTGACTACCTCCGCTCGAAGGCCGCCCTGTGGGATGCCCGCGACCGCAGGGATGCCGGAGCGGAGGCTGAAGCGAGCACACGGGTTCAGAACATGATCCCCCGGCTGCAACAGGTGATGTTGCGATGAGAAGGCTGCCGTGTACCGGCTCTCGGGAGGTGGGCGGGTCCTCGAAGGCGGCCAGCTGAGGAAGCGGGCGATCAGCCGCCCGCCCGTCCGGAAAAACCCTCAGTCGACAGACACCGGGCTGGCGGAACGGCGCCGCGCCGGTCCGGCTCAGGTCGGCGGCTGGAGCAGGCAGCACACTTCGAGTTCCATACCGTCGATGTCTCGGAAGAACAAGGAGAGCTCGGGGCCGAGCTGCTGGATCTCTCCCACTTCCTGAGCGCCGGCCGCCGCCAGCCGTTCCTTGACCCGGTCCAGGGTGGCGGGGGAATCGACCGCGAAGGCGAAGTGGTCGACGGCACCGCGATGACCCTGGTGGCGCCGCTCGCCGATGATGTCGCCGGCCGGCACTTCGAACACATTGAGCATGGCCCCACCGCCGACGTCCACGATCTTCATCCACGGGTGGTCGTCGCGGCGCTCGATCTCCACGACGACCCTGGCCTCGAATGCCGTCTCGTAGAACTGAATGGTGCCGTTCATGTCGGTGGTCAGGGTGGCGATGTGGTTGAAGCCGGAAGTAATGGGCATCAACCGCACCTTAGGCCAGGGGGGCGGCAATCGAGGACCCGTGTTCACCGGCGTCGACCCGGCCACGGGAGAACAACGACCTTACGACGCCGTCTGGGCCACGCACGAAGAGGCCGCCAGGTTGGCCGGGAGGGACCCTCACTGCCGCCCACCCAGCTTGCCTGACGCGGCCCTGGCGACGATCAGGGGGAAGGCAACCTGAGTGCTACAGGACGAAACCAGGCGTAGTTTCGGTGTCCAGCACTAAGGTTGGATTCAGGGTATCGAACGAGAAGGGGGTCCGGGGTGGAGCGGCGGCAACTGGGGCTATCGGGCATGGAGGTGTCGCGGCTGACCCTGGGCGCCATGACGTTCGGTAGTCGTATGCCGCCGATCAGTACCGTCGACAGCGCTCTGGCAGAAACGATGCTGGGCCTCGCCATCGATTCGGGTGTCAACGTCATCGACACCGCAGATGCCTACAGTGACGGTGAATCGGAGGAGATCCTGGCCCCCTTGATCAGCCGGCATCGCGACCAGCTCCTGGTGGCGACGAAGCTGGGGTTTTCGGGGGACGCAGACCGACCATTGTCGAGGGAGAACGTAACCGGGTCAGTAGAGAAGAGCCTCCGGCGGCTCGGCACCGACCGCATCGACATCCTGTACCTGCACCGGCCCGATCGAAGTACGTCCATGGACGAGACGCTCGATGCTCTCGATCAGCTGGTGAGCCGCGGGCTCGTCCGCACGTTCGGCGTTTCGAACTGGACGGCGGGCGAAACTGGCTACGCGGTCGGCTGGCAGCGAGCCCGGGGCGGCGCGGAGCTCACCTCGGTGCAGGTGTATTGGTCTCTAATCGGTCGGGACGTGGAGCACGAGATCGTTCCAATCTGTGAGCGCCTCGACCTCGGGATTCTGGTCTGGAGCCCGCTTGCCGCCGGCTACCTGGCCGGCCGAGCCAACGGCCGCCGGTCAACCTGGGCATTCCCCCCGGTCGACGAGGCCGTTGGAAAACAAACGCTTGGGCTTCTTGTCGATATCGGCGCTCAGGTCGGAGCCACACCGGCTCAGGTGGCAATCGCCTGGCTTCTCAACCGACAGGAGGTCACATCAGTAATCGTGGGCGCGTCGACACTTCCCCAGCTGGAGCAGAACCTGGCCGCGGCGAACGTGGCCCTCGATCAAAGCCACCTCGACGCCCTCACCAGCGCCGGCGCGGTGCCACTTACCTATCCACGGTGGTGGGACGCCGCCATGGGGGTCTCCTGAGGAAACGATTGACCAACCCTGCCACGGCATGTTGAAGGTATGCAGGTGGAACGACGGACTGCTGGCCTCTTCGGTGGGGTGGAACCAGTTCGGCCAGGCCCAGACCCACCTCGTGCCAGCATTTCACCAACGTTGAAGGCAACCAGTTCGTCACCATCAACGCTGGCCAGCCGTTCTGCAGCACTTAACTTGGACCTCCTGTTGAGGAAGGAGAGCCTCTCCAGGTCAGGTCAGGAAAGGAAGCCACATGAGCGAAGACCCACGGGTTGTGGTCGTGACGGGTCTGGGCGGAATGGGATCGGCCATCGCCCGTAGAGTCGGCTCTGGTTCGACAGTTGTGCTGGCCGACGTCAATGCCGAGGCGCTGAACGCGGTGTCGGAGACTCTCCGTACCGAGGGCTACGAGGTGGTCGAACAGGTGACCGACGTCTCGGATGCGGATTCGGTTGCTGCGCTGGCGAAGACCGCCGGGAGGCTGGGGCGGGTCGACGTTCTGGTCCACACGGCCGGGCTATCCCCCGTCCAAGCATCGGCGGCCGCCGTGTTGCGCGTGGACCTGCTCGGCGCCGCCCTCCTGCTCGACGAGTTCGCGTCGGTGGTGGCGCCAGGCGGTGCTGGCGTGTTTATCGCCTCCATGGCAGGGACGAGGGCCGGGCTCGAGCCCGACTTCGAACGACGATTGGCGATGACGGAAACCGCGGCGTTGCTCGACCTGCCCGAGCTGAAAGCCATCAGCGACTCCGGTGCGGCGTACGGCGTGGCCAAGCGAGCCAATCAGGTCCGGGTACGAGCAGCTTCGGTGCGATGGGGTGCTCGCCGGGCCCGGGTCAACACCATCTCCCCGGGGATCATCTCCACTCCCATGGGCGTGGCTGAGCTCGAAGGTCCGAGCGGGGACATGATGCGAGGCATGATCGGCGTCAGTGCGACGGGTCGAATCGGGACGCCCCAGGACATCGCCGCGGCCGTGGACTTTTTGACCGGTCCGCACTCCACCTTCATCACCGGCACCGACCTGCTGGTGGACGGGGGCGTGATCGCCGCCCTGCTGAGCAACTGAATCGGCTGGACCTGGCGACCCGAACCGACCGCGGCAGCCCCTCGGCCGGCCGGCCGGCAGAGCCGCTCCCGGCGCAGGTGCGTGTAGTACCTTGCCTGGGCGTTGGAAGCCGGGTAGGAAGCGGTTATCGTGCCGCAACGAGGAGGTGGTGATGCCGCTCATCGAGCCAGTGGGCCGGGAGGACCTCGATCCCGACGTTCGGGAGCGCCTGGACGCCATGCCGGCGCCGATTGCAGCATCGCAGTATCCCCTGGTGCTGGCGCGAAACCCGGAAGTGCTGGAGGCTTTCCTCAATGATCCCTTGGGGGGCAAGGACGGGCTGCTGGGCCAGACGAGGCGAGAGGCGCTCCGTATCCGGAGCGCCCAGCTCGGAGGGTGTGACTCGTGTCAGGTCGCCCGCTACGACGGGGCGCCCAGCGAGGACTTGATCAGGTGCATGAGCGACCCGGCCTCGTTTGACGATCCCCGGGACGCCCTGGCCATGGAGTTCATCGAAAAAATGCATCTCGACCACCTCTCGATCGACCGGGCGTTCTACGCCCGTCTCGGCGAGGTGTTCTCCGTTGCCGAGATCCTGGAGCTGGGCACGCTCTGCGCCCGGCTGGTCGGGGCCCACCGTTTCGTGCACAGCCTCGACATGTTCGGGACCACGCCGCCGCTCTTTCCGGTCGAACCGGCATCGACGACGGTCGCCGGGTAACCCCGCCAGAAGCGATCAACAGCCGTGCACATCGGAGTCAGCAGGCCGCCTACGCCACCTCATCCGGTTGCCGATTTCGACGGCGCGGTGGTAGCTCGTCTCGCCGAGGAGCTCGGGTTCGAGTCCATCTTCTACGGTGAGCACCCCATCCGGCCGGTAGGGCAAGCAGGCCGGAGTGTCCATGCCGACGGCGTTCCTTTTTTTCAAGACACCATCGTCATGCTGGCCCGGGCCTCGGCGGTAACGGAGCGGATCCGCCTCGGTGGTGGCGTGTTCCTGGTCCCCGAGCACAATCCGGTGCTCTTCGCCAAGCAGCTGGCTTCGATCGATCACTACAGCGGCGGGCGCCTGCTGGTGGGTGCCGGAATCGGATGGAGCCGGGTCGAATGCGAGATCCTCGGCGGACATTACCTGCGCCGGTGGGAGCAAACGGCCGAGTCGATTGTTTTGATGAAGCGCCTCTGGAGCGAAGAGACGGTCGAGTTCCGCGGCGAGTTCTTCAACATCCCGCCGGTCCAGCTCTACCCTCAGCCGGTTACGAAGCCGTGGCCGCCGGTCCTGGTTGGCGCGGCCGGGACGGAGGCCACCTTTCGGCGAATCATCGAGTACGGGGACGGCTGGATCCCGGCCTTTGTCAGTCGGGAGGCGCTCGCATCCGCCCCGGAGCAGCTCCGCACCGCCCGCCGCCGTTTGGACGCCATGGCCGCAGAGGCCGGGCGGGACCCGGCGAGCATCCAGATCTCCGCCATCCTGCGGGGACCCCAAATCGACGGCGACCTGCGATCGGCCACCAATGTCGACCGTTCGCTCCTCGCCCGCCTGGCCGAGGCCGGCGTCGAGCGGGCCCTGATCTCTCTCTCAACCATTACCACTGAGGCCGACGCCAAGGAATGCCTCACCCGCATCGCCGACATCGCCTTCGGATGACCCGTGCCGCGGTCGAGGGCCTCTGCTGCGCCCCGAACGGACAAGTCGGCCGCCCCTACCACGCCCCACCCGATCGCCCCTTTGACTCGCAAATGAGCAGCCGGAGCCTGATCGCAGTCACTCACCTCACAAACGGGGTTTACCGATGAAACATTGGTTCACGTATCCGCTCATCGCCCATCCGTACCACCCGGGATTCATGACCCGGGAGGGGATCGTGCGGGTCGCCCAGGCCGCCGAAGGGGCCGGATTCGACGGCATGGGTTTCACCGATCACCCGGCGCCGTCGCACAAGTGGCTGACGGCGGGCGGTCATGATGCGCTCGATCCGTTCGTCGCCCTCGCCGTGGCTGCCGCTTGCACAGACCGGCTCCGCCTGATCCCTGACATTGTGGTTCTTCCGTACCGAAACCCCTTCATCGTGGCCAAAGCGGCGGCCAGCCTCGACGCGGTCTCCGATGGCCGGTTCGTCCTTTCCGTCGCAACCGGATATCTGCGCAGCGAGTACCGCGCCCTCGGCGTCGACTTCCAACAGCGCAACGTGCTGTTCGACGAGGCGCTGGCCGTGCTCCGGGGAGTCTGGTCAAAGGATCAGTTCAGTTACGACGGGATCGGGTTCACCGCTCGGGATGTCACCGCCAACCCCAAGCCGGTCCGGGTGCCGATCTGGATCGGCGGGAACAGCGCCCTCACCAGACGCCGGGTGGCGTCGCACGGCGACGGTTGGAATCCATTTTCTGCATCCCCCATGCTCGCCAGCACGGCCCGGACCGTGCCGTTGGAAGGACTGGCAGATCTGGCACCCATGCTGGAACACCTCTGGACGCACGTCGAGGCGGCGGAGCGCAAACGCAGTGACATCGACGTTACGTTCGCGACCGGCTTGCCAGGGCCGGAGCAGGCCGCCTTCGACCCCGCAGCCCATCTCGAGGCACTCGACGAAATGGCAGCTCTCGGCGTCACGTGGGCCCGAACGTCGATTCCGGGCACATCGGTGGACCATGCAATCGAAGTCATCGAGCAGTACGGGGCAGAGGTGATCGCCGCCGAGCGCTGAAGCGCGGGATGGCGCCGCCTAGGGAGGGGAACCGCCGACGGCAGGGGCGGGACGTCGACTCCACCGGCCTCACTGACCCGACCGGACACCGTCCCCCAGACAATCGGGAGAATCGCCACCAGCGTCGCCCCTAACGCGGCTGCCGCAACGAACGGCGCCCAGGATACGACAGCAAAGAGGGCGCCGCTGGCAGCCGCGGCCACCGCAATAGCCGCCGTTTCGGCCGTGGCAAAGGCGCCCTGGACCCTACCCAAGGCATCGGGCTCGGTGTCCTGGGTGAGGAGCGACTGAATCGACGGGAGGGCAATGGCCACCCCGACGGCCTCGGCCGCGCCCAGCCCCAGCAGCCAGGCCACGCCCGTCAGGAACGGGTAGATGGCACAGAATCCCAGGGTGCTGAGCACCGTCACCACCACCAGCATCCGTCGGTCGAGGTGATCAGCGATCCACCCGCCCGGACGGGCCATGAGAGCGAAGGGGACGGCAAACAGCGTCCACGACAGCCCGACCTGCCAGGTGGTGGCGCCGCGCTGGTGCAACAGCAGCGTCCAGCAAGTCTCGTATACGCCGACGGTCAGCCCGAGCGCGACCCCGGCGATCAGCGAGCCGATCGCGGCGCGACCGAGACGGGGCAACCCACGACCGGAACGTCCGGGTGGGGTCCCGGGCTGGCCGTCGTGGGCTTCCAGCGCCGCGCCCCGGGTGACGGTGAGAGAAGCGATCAACGAGGTGACAGCGGCACCGACAAAGATGAGGTTCATCGAGCCCACCCCGATGAGGCTGCCCACCAGGGGCCCGATCGCCATGCCGCCCAGCTGACCCCGATAGATCGACCCGAAGGCGCGTCCCCGCCGCTCCAGCGGAACCGAGCTGGCAACCATGGCGAGGGCCGCCACCTCGACCGCTCCGGCACCACAGCCCTGCAGGCCGCGTAGCAGGATGTCGGCCGGTGGGCCCAGGTCGAGGACGAAAGCCAGGCTGGCCCCGGCATAGGTGACCAAGCCTCCGAGCAGCACGGGGCGCCTTCCGATCCGGTCAGCCAGCTGGCCCGCCGGATACTGAAAAACCACCGCGGCCACGAAATAGGCCGCCATCACGGCACCGACCATCTGGTCCGAGCCGCCCTGATTGCGCAGGTACAGGGGCAGCAGCGGCAGAATGGCACTGGCACCAAGCCACTGCAAAAAGATGACCAGCGACAGCGACCGGATCAAATGGTCGCACCCAGCCGGCCCGGAGAACCTCTCGAGGCGGGGGACCGAGCTCACGTCGCCGCCCTCATTTCGGCAAAACTACACGGTCCGGCCCGGCGCTCCCCGGGGTTTGATCCGACGCGCCCAGGTCCCTGCCATGTTGCCACCACGGTCTGCGGCGTTCACCAGCGGTCCCACCTGACAACCTCGTCGAGCTGGCGACGGCCGGTCGCCAACGTGGGCCTGGAGCGCTCCCCGGGTGTCGGGTGGCCGACCGCGATGGCCCCGATAGGTCGGTAGCCCTCTGGCACCCCCAGAGCGTCCATGAGGGCTTGCTCGCCCTGGAAAATCCCGAAGAACAAGGCGGCCAGGCCGAGCTCGACGGCAGTGAGCAGGATCAGCATCACGCCGAAGCCGGTGTCGATGTCCCAGTACGGCACCGGCCACTGCTCCTCCCGGGCCAGCGGAGTGTGCGCCTTGTCGGGCAGGGCGTAGCGGTCGAGATAGGCCTGTTTGTGGCTGAGCGGGACGATCACCACGGGCGCCCGGGTCAGCGGCACAGACTCGGACTCGCCCCGCCAGTCCGGCCCGGTGGTCGTCTCCCAGAACAGCCGACGCTGGTCGGGATCGGTCAGCACGAGAAACGCAAAGCCCTGGCTGTAGCCGGCCGACGGCACACGCGTGGCGTTGGCGACCAGCTGTTCGATCAGCGGGCGGGCAACGGGTTCGGCCGAAAAGTCCCGCACCATTCGCCGCCGCCGCACCACGTCCTGGAACTCCATGCTGCCCACGGTAGCGGGCGGCAATTTTCTGACAACCAGTCGTATCCTCCGACGCAAACGGCACAACGAAGCGGGCACCGCTGACTGGGCAGCCTCTGCCTTCACCTAACCCGGACCGGTTGTCGTCCGATGCTGAGGATGGCACGCTGGCGGAAGGCATGGATAGGAGTGCCAGTGCTGATCGTCAGTAACATCCTCGATGCGGCGGTGAGCGCCACCCCCCGACAGGTGGCCGTGACGCTGGGCGACGAGGCCATGACGTTCGCCGAGATGCGGGCCCAGGCCCACCGGCTGGCCAACGCCCTGTTCGGCCGGGGGGTGCGCAGAGGCGACCGGGTCGCCTATTGGGCGGACATCGACATCTTGGCGCCGTCACTGCAGTTTGCCCTGGGGCGCCTGGGTGCCGTCTTTGTTCCGATGAACCCGGCGTATTCCGACGACGAAGCCAGGCAGGTGTGCGAGTACCTCGATCCTCGTCTGCTTCTTGCCGACGCCGGCCATTCCGAGCGAAGCCACTTCCTCTGCCGCGAGCTCGGCATTCCGGTTCTCGTCACCGGGACGACGGGCCGGTCTTCCCTTGACGATCTGGCGGCCGCCAGCTCGCCGGACCCTCCGGACGGGCCAGCCCCGAGCGAGGACGACGTCTTCGCCATCTTCCTGACAAGCGGGAGTACCGGTTCGCCCAAGGGGGTGATGGTGTCGCAGCGCGCCACCTGGTTACGCGCCTTCGCCGGCTCCATCAACAGCGTGGCCAGCGGCGGTCCCGGCCAGCTCATCATGTTCCCGCTGTTCCACATGGCCGGCTGGTTTTTTGCCTACCACGCCTGGTCGCTCCATCGGCCGGCACACTTCGTTTCCCGACCGGACGGGCCCCAACTCCTGGCCGCCATCGAACGCCACCGCCCGGGGACTCTGTACTGCATCCCGGCGGTCTGGGAGCGGATACTCGACGAGGGTGGCAGCGTCGATACCAGCAGCCTCCAATGGGCGTTGATCGGCACGTCTCGGGTGGAGCCGGAGCTTCTGCAGTCGATCAAGCGGCGCTTTCCCTCCACTCGGACCACTGTGAGCTATGGCTCCACCGAGATGGGCAGGGCGCTGAGCCTCGGTGACCATGACCTGTTTCGCAAGCCCTATTCGGTCGGCTTGCCGATACCTGGATTCCAGGCGTCGGTGGCGGAAGACGGCGAGCTGCTCCTCGCATCGGACACCCGCATGTCCGGCTACTACAACCTTCCCGATCAGACCGCGCTGGCGTTACAGAACGGGTGGTATCACACCGGAGACCGCGTCGAGATGGACGACGAAGGCTACTTCTATGTGGTGGGGCGCACCAAGGAAATGATCCGATCCGGCGGCGAGTGGGTCGCGCCCGTCGAAGTGGAGGCGGCCCTGAGCGACTACCCCGGCCTGGCCGAGGCGGCCGTCTTCGGGGCTCCCGACCCGGGCTGGGGGGAGGTCGTTTGCGTCGCGATCGTGATGGGCGACGGGGCGACGCCACCCGCGGTCGAGGATTTGCGGCGGCACCTGAGCGGCCGGCTGGCCACGTTCAAGCATCCCCGGCGCGTCATCGTGGTGGACGAGGTGCCCCGCACGGCGGCGACGGGCCAGCTCCAGCGATCGATGCTGATTCCCGGGGCCGACGAGGAATCATGACCAGACCAAACCGGCCCGGGGCGGGCGCCACCCATAACGCCAACAGTGCAGGCGGTCAGTTAGTTACGTTAACTACTGGTCAGGGCCAAATTGGTTTAGGCTGACAAGCTGCACCGCTCATTCGGTGGGATTCTCTGCCCCGGATGGCGCGGTCACGGTCAGCGTGCCCTGGCAGCCTCCGAAGACTCCTCCCCCCTTGGAGCCAAGGCGCCGGGGCACGCCGACCGCAAGGGGGCAACGGTAGCCGGACTTTTACCAAAATTTTGGGCACCCTGTGACCCCACTGTGAAATGGGCGACGCCTATCGCTCACCGGAAGCGACAGGGAGACGAAGTCAATGGCACCTTCGACTGTCTGCACTTTGCTCGCAAATAGGGCGGGCCGTCTCAATGAATGCGCCCAATGGCCGGGGGAGGGGCGTGGGAGACCATCAGTCCTTCCGGAGCTCGATACGGCCAAAGGCCCCCGTCGCCACGCTCACACTCTGAGCGCCGCCGGCTGCTTCCCCATCGGGCGAGAGGGCATCCCCGACGTCGTGGCCCAACGTGATCACCGAGTCCGTGCCCGTTCCCGCGTCTTTCACGATCTGCTCGGCCTGGAGGACCGCACCCCCCGGAGTTCGTGCGCCTTGCGCTCCCAGGCGGAGACGTATCACATCACCCGCGACCTGGCCGCCCACCTGATCGCAGCTCCGTCCTGTCCCGGCGCCGCACCGGGGGTCGGTCCCGGTCGCTCCCCCGGGTCCGTCCGCCGTTCCAGGGCGTCGCATAGGCGGCCCCCCGCACCCTCAAACACGCTGAGCGACCACCTCGCCGCCCAGAGCGCCTGTGGTGCCTTTTCTTGGTGACATCTGGATTCATGGTGACGAGGACGACACCACAGGTTTATAAACGCGCCAAGAATCCAAAGCGCGCCCAGAATCCTGTGTCAGATAGCATGAATGATCATGAGGAGGGCGCCGGCGTCCCGCCGTTCGGGGTCCGCCAGCTGACCGACCCCCTCGCCGCCGACCGCAGGCACAGCCCACCGGCATTGGGTCTCTCCCCGGCCCAACCTCGCCGTCATATCGCCCACCCCTCAGCCTCTGGCGCCGACCCTCGGCGCCCTCTCCCACCCGCAGTACCACGGCGGGGTTCCCTCGAGCACACAGCTGGCGAGGTTGGACAGACGACACGGCTGGCGGACCGTCGTCGAGCGGGCGTCGAATGCCGAAGGGGCTGGGCCATACGGACCAGGGCGCCACAAAGCCGATGTCGGTCCGGGACGGGCTCGATCCCGACCCGGGCCCGGGACCGCGGCGCCTCCGGGACTCAGCTCGCCGCGAAGTGGACCGCGACCTCGAGCTCGTCGGTGGCCCGGACTACCTGCAACGTCAGGGTCCCGTCCTCGCCGACGGCGTCGACAGCACCCAGCAGGTCATCGATAGAGGCGACCGGCCGCCCGGCTGCAGCCACGACCAGGTCGCCACGCTGCAGTCCGGCCTCCGCCGCCGGACTGCTCTCGGCGACATCCCGGACCAGCACCCCGTCGCGGGCCGGCAAGCCGACGGCGGCCCGGAGCCGCCGGGCCTGATGCGGCGGCACCAGGGCAACCCCCAGCCGGCGCCGGGTGGGAGCCTCACCCCGGGCCAGGGCCTCGACCCGCGACCGCAAGGCGGTGGTAGCGGGCACGGCCAGGTAAAAGCCGTCGCCGGGCCGGTGGGTGTTGATCGCCAGCAGCCGTCCCTCGCTGTCAACCAGCGGGCCGCCGGACGAGCCCCGCCCCAGGGGAGCGGTGTGCTCGATGGCATCGGTAATCAACCGTCCTCGAGGTCCGCGGAAGCTCCGGCCGACCAGGGAGACAGCGCCGAAGGTGATGCGTGCCCCTCCCCCGCCGATCGGCAGGGCCAGGGCGAACACGGGAGCGCCCGGCGCGACCCCGGCGGCCTCGGCCCAGGCGATCGGGGCGATCCCGCCCGTGTCGACAGCCACCACCGCCAGGTCGCCGTCTGCATCGACCCCCTTCACGGTGGCGGTCAACGACCGGCCGTCGGCGAAGGTCACGGTGGTTTCCTCCCCGCGGAGGTTATGGGCGCTCGTCAGCACCGCACCGGCGGCGATGACGATCCCGGCGCCACGGCCTTCAGCCCGGCCGACCCGGACCACGGCAGGACCGGACGCAGCCAGGACCCGGCCGGTCAGTTCGGTAAGTTCATCGAGAATCGGCATGGCGTACTCCTGTCTTCCGTCGGCTTCTGTCGTCACCGGAGGGGAACTGTGATGGTGATGATGGTTGCGGGTAACTTGTTAGTTGCAAGTTACTACCTTTTCGGAGGACAAGGAAGGGAAAAATGATGACCACGGCGACCGATAACCCCCTTTCCGGCGCCCTGGCCAGCGTGGGCGACCGCTGGACGCTCCTGGTGGTGGATGCGCTCAGCGACGGCCCCCGCCGCTTCGCCGAGCTGGAGACGGCGCTCCCCGACATCGCCACCAACGTGCTGACCCAGCGGTTGCGCCGCCTCGAGGCCGACGGCCTGGTCATGGCGGTGCCCTACTCCACCCGCCCCCGTCGCTTCGCCTACCAGCTGACCGAGGCCGGCCAGGGGCTTGGGGATGTGGTTCGCCTGCTGGCGCAGTGGAGCGCGGACCAGGGCGGCGGCGGTTCCGACACCCCCGCCCACGCCGACTGCGGGACGGCACTGGTGGCCCGCTGGTGGTGCCCGACCTGCGATCGCCTGAGCGAAAACGGACCGGCCGACGCCATCTGGGTCTGAGCCAGGGTCACCTGCCCCGGCAAGGATCAGCCACGCGACCCCCCGGGGTGCCTAGGCTGCCTGCGACCATGACCGACCCGCCGACCTTTCTGCCCTCCAACGGCATCCCTATCCCGTTCGACGAGGCCCACTTCGCGCCGCTCCGGGACAGCACCGAGGTAATGAGCGAGGCGGGTGCCCTTCAGGCCAGATACCAGGAGGACGGCTACGTCTACCTGCGCGGGGTCCTGGACCGGGCCACCGTGATGGGGATACGGTCGGCCTACTTTTCCGCCTTCGATCCCTCCTACCTGCAGGGGGGCACGACGGCGGCGGATGGCGTGTTCTCCGGCTGGCGCGATGCCGACCTTCCAGCCCACGGTGTCGCCGGCCACCCCGCCCACGCCTTCGTGCGCACCGCCCGCTTCCAGGCCTTTGCCAACGATCCGCGGCTGGCCGAGCTGGCGTCGCGAATCCTGGGTGGGCCGGTGCAGCGCCTGACCCGCGCCATCGTGCGCCACTTTGACCGGGCCACCCCAATGGCGTCGCGGGCCCACGTCGATTACAGCTATCTGGACGCCGGCAGCGACCGGCTGCTCACGGTCTGGATTCCTCTCGGCGACTGTCCCCGACCGACCGGAGGCCTGGTCTACCTGGAGGACACCCATCGACAGGACCGGGCCTCCTTCAACTTCCTGCGTGCCGTGACGGACCGGCCCGGAGACACTCGCGCCATCAGCCACGATCTGGGCTGGGTGAGCGAACAGCTCGGCCGCCGCTGGAGGTGGGCGGACTACCGGGCCGGCGACGTGGCCGTGCATTCTCCGCACATCGTGCACGCCTCCCTGGACACCACCTCCGACGCCATGCGTCTCTCTGCCGACTTCCGCTTCCTCCGCGCCGGCGAAGCGGCCGACGCCCGCTGGCTGCAAGCCTGGGCGGGCGACGACGGCAACTGACGCAGCGGTCTGTCCGGGACCACTTTTGAGACATCCGCTCACTTCTGGTGGGCGGTTTCAGGGGGTCAGCGTAATGGCTCGGTCGGCGAGCGGTCCCACCACAGCAACGCCCCGGGACCGCTCGTACCGTTCCTATCCCTTCTGCAGGACCGCCTCGATCTCGATGTTGATCTTGATCTTGTCGCCCACCACCACCCCGCCGCCGTCTACGGGCATGTTGAACTGAATGCCGTAATCACCGCGGCTGATCTCGGTGGAGGCGGAGAAACCCGAGCGCAGCCCGCCCCAGGGATCGGTGCTGACGCCGTTGAACTCCAGGGCCAGGTCCACGGAACGGGTCACCCCGTGAATGGTCAGATCGCCCGTCACCACGTAGTCGGAACCCGCCGGCCGGACGGCCGTCGAGATGAAGGTGATCTGGGGGTGCTGCTCGACCTCGAAGAAATCCGCCGAACGGAGATGGTTATCGCGGTTTTCATCGCGGGTGTCGACCGAGGAGGCGTCGATGCGGACCTCGACCCTGGAGTCCAGGGCATTGTCGGCGACGGTAATGGCGCCTTCGAAGGTCTTGAACGTGCCCCTGACCTTGCTGACCATCAGGTGCCGGACGGTGAAGCCCACCTCGGAGTGGACAGGGTCGATGGCCCAGGTTCCGGCGACCAGACCAGGAATCTCGACAGCAGTTGTGCTCATGGAGAGGGGACCTCCGCAGATGCCATAAGTTGATGTGTCAACTAGCACTCTAACCGGAGGCTGATTGATATGTCAACTACCTACCTGGAGTTGTGGAAGGCACCCGGTGGTTGACGCCGGCGGAGGACAGGGCCGGGCGGGCCGGGCTGGCCATGAGCGGGCGGCTGCGAAGCCAGGTCGGACGGGACCTCCCGTCCGACCCGGGCCTGTCTGACGCCGATTACCTGTCTGACGCCGACTACACGGGTGCTGGTAGATCTGTCGGAAGCCGAAGACCACCGGGTGCGGATGAGCGACCTGGCCGCCCGTCTCAACCGGTCCAGGAGCCGGCTATCCCACCGCCGGCGGGCGTGCGTGCCCGGGGCCTGGTCGAGCCGGAACGAGTGCCGCTCAGATGCCCGGGGCGCATACGCCGTGCTCGACGGGTGCGGGCTGGCCGAGGTCCAACGAGCGGCACCCCACCACGTGGCCAGCGTGCGGCGACACTTCATCGATGTGCTCGACGACGAACAGCTCGAAGCGCTCGCCGCCATCGCCGAGCGGTCGTCGCTCACCTCCGCGGGGAAAACGCCTGCGCCGCGGCCGCCGAGGCGGCCGGAGGCGAGCCGGTCGAAGGGTCGTGTGGTCTCACCGGCTAGCGTGACGCCGGTGACGGCGACGGAGACATCACCCGCCAAGGAGCGGTGGAGAGCACAGTGGGCCGAGTTGTTTACGGAGGTGGTGACGAGCGGTCTGTGTACCGGCTGCGCCGGGTGCGTGGTGGCCTGCCCCCACGACGTGCTCGGTTATGACGACACCAATGGCGTCTACCGACCCTTCCACCTGGAAGACGAGCTCGGTCCGGGGGACTGCGGCCACGGTTTGCGAGGGTGCACCAGCTGCACCCGGGCCTGCCCCCGCTTTCGCAACTGGGAAACCGAGATCGACGGCTACCTGTTCGGCCGCGAACGCCAACCGGACGAGATGGACGGCGTCAGCAAGGACGTCTTCCTGGCCCGGGCCGCGGACCCCGAGCTGCACGAGCGGGGCCAGGACGGAGGCCTGGTCTCGGCCATCCTGCTGTGGTGCCTGGAGAATGACCGCATCGACGCCGCCCTGGTGTCGTTCCTGGAAGGCGACGGCAGCACCTGGAAGGCCGTCCCCGGGCTGGCCCGGACCCGGGAGGAGATATTGGCCTCGGCGGGGTCCCGCTACACCTACTCGGCCAACACCCTGGCGTACATGGAGGCCGTGCAAGAGGGGGCCGAACGGCTGGCCCTGGTTGGCATGAGCTGCCAGGCCTCGGTGCCGGGTGTGATGCGAGCTCGCAAGGCTGGCAAGGTGGGCCGGCGCCTGGCCCTGTCGATTGGCCTGCTGTGCTCGAAGACCTTCGACGACGCCATCTTTGACGAGCTCTTCGAGGCCAAGTACGGGCTGAAGCGGGCGGACATCGTCAAGATGAACATCAAAGGCGTCTTCCAGATCTGGATGCGGGACGGCGCCTACCACGAGATCAATCTCAAGGAATGCCATCAGTGGACCCGGGAGGGCTGCAAGACCTGCCCGGACTTCGCGGCCGAACACGCCGACATCGCCACCGGTGGAATCGGGGCGTTCAACGACTGGACCCTCACTCTGGTCCGCACCGACGCCGGTCGCGAGATCATCGACGGGATGATCGCGGACAAGGTCATCGAGACCCGGCCCGGCGACGACGATCCCGGCGCTATCGCCTTGCTCCGCAAGCTCTCGATCGTGTCCCGGCGACGCTGGCCCGAGACAGCTGTGGCCGCACCCCGGCTCGGCGTGCCGCCGCCCAAAGCCAAGGCCTGAGACCCGTCAGGCCGCTCTGGGCCAGGCGGCCGGGCCCAGAAGAGGCAGGACGAAAGCGGCCCGGGCCGAGTCGCCCCGCCCGGCGCTCAGGCCCGGGCGCCTTCCGAACCGCTGACCGGGGCCTGCTGGCCCAGCTTGCGATGGTCCCAGGAAACCACCCGGACCACGTCGATGGTAACAACCACCCGGTTGAGCATCATGGCCTCAACCAGCGGCCGCTGGTCCTCGCTGTACGGGCTGACATAGCGCTCCCACATCGACACCCCGAACTCCCAGACGGGCTCGGAATCGTCGACGATGCGAGCCCGGCCCACCAGCTCGACCCCCCGCAGGTTCTCGTATTTGTCGCCGGCCTCGACGAGAAACGTGAGCCGCGGATCCCGGCGCAGGTTCTGGATCTTCTGGGATTTTCGCCTGGTCTCGACAGCCAGGGTGCCGCCGAGGAAGGCGTACCACATGGCTACGGCGTGGATGGATCCGTCGGGATGCATGGAACACATCGTCGTGGTCCGCTCGGCGCGCAGGAAGTCGTTGACCTCCTCCGGCGTCATTCTGACGGCTGCTCTCTGGTTGACCCCCATGGCCTACCAAACTAGCGGTCGCCCGCCCGGCTGGCTCAAAGATGGCCCGGCGGCTAGGTTGGCGCCCCGCCATGGGATCGCTGATCAAGAAGCGCCGCAAGCGCATGCGCAAGAAGAAGCACAAGAAGATGCTGAAGGCGACGCGCTGGCAGCGCCGGGCCGGCCGCTAGCTACAGCTGGCGAACCGGGCGGACCACGATCCGACCCTCCCCCGGGAAGGCGCCCGGGACGAACCAGGTGGACCCGCTGCCGGCCAGCACGGGCTGCTCACCCGTGGCGTGCCCCAGCCGGTCCCGCCAGGCGGCCAGGCGCGGTTCGACCAGCAGGGCGGCGGGCTCCAGATGGTTGGGTCCGTCGCTGGCGACCCCGCCCAGCCGGTCCCAGGCCCGATAGACGGCTGGCGTCGACACCCCGAAGGGAGGGGTGAGGAGGGTGAACGTCCGGCCCTCGACGGCGTCGAACGGCAGCGCCTCCACCTGCTCGCCGATGCCCCGCACCCGGGCCCGGCCGCCAGTCAGGCAGAACGGGACGTCCGCACCCAGGCGGGCCGCCACGTCCGGGTCGGTCACCCCCGCCCAGCGCAGCACGGCTGCGGCGTCCGCCGACCCGCCACCCAGGCCGGCGCCGGCGGGGATGCGTTTGTGCAGCCGGACGAACGCCAGACGGCCGGAGGCGGCCAGGGCCCGCCGGACCAGGTTGTCGTCGCCGAGCGGAACGCCGGGCGCATGGCCGCTGGCGGCGCCGGACACCTCCAGCCCGTCGCCGGGTCCGATCTCCAGGCGGTCGCACAGATCGACGGTGACCATCTCCGCGTCCAGGAGGTGGTAGCCATCGGCCCTGACGCCCGTCACCCGCAACGACAGGGTCAGCTTGGCCGGTGCTTCGACCGGGAGACCGAGACCCTGGCTAGTCATCGGGCTCGTCGTGGGGCTCGTGGTGAGGCGTGTCATGAGCTTCGCCCGGGGAGACGGGCAGGGTCGCGGCCAGGCGGCCCCAGGCGGGCAGATCGAGGTTTTCGGCCCGGCTGTCGGGCTTGACGGCCGCCCTCTCGAAGGCGTCGGGGGGAAGCAGCCCGGCCAGGGAGCGCCGCAGCATCTTGCGCCGCTTCCCGAAGCCGGCCCGGACCAGCTTGAACAGCTCGTCGCGATCGACCGTGGCCGGGTCGATCGCGGGTGCCGGCCGGCGGCGGATCGAGACCAGGGCCGAGTCCACCTTGGGCCGGGGCAGGAACACGGTGGGGGGCACGTAGCCGACGACCGCGGCGTCGGCCCAGTAGGCGACCTTGACCGAAACGGCGCCGTACTGCGGGTCGCCGGGCCGCGCCACCAGGCGCTCGCCGACTTCGCGCTGGACCATGATCACCATCCGGTCGATGGCCGGAACCCCGTCCAGGATGTCGGCCACGAGGGGCGTGGCGATGTTGTAGGGAAGGTTGGACACCATGACCCAGCCGGGGTCCGGTCCCAGCACCTCGGCCCAGTCGACGTGGAGGGCGTCGCCGTGGATGACCCGGACGTGCGCCGAGCCGAGCACGGCGTTGAGCACGGGCAGCAGGCGCTGATCGATCTCCACCGCGACCACGCTGGCGCCGGACTCCTCCAGGCCCAGGGTCAGGGAGCCCAGGCCGGGCCCGATCTCGAGGACCCGGTCGCCGGGGCCCACCTCGGCCAGGCGGACGATGCGGCGCACGGTGTTGGCGTCGGTCACGAAGTTCTGGCCGAGGGTCCGGTTCGGCCTCAGGCCGTGGGCGGTCAACAGGTCGCTGATCTGCCGGGGAGACAGCGTCACCCGCCGGCTCCCGCCGGTTGGTCCGGCAGGCGGAAGACCGCGGCCGTATTGGCCCACGTCGCCGCCTCGATCACTTCGGGGCGTACGCCGCGGACCGCGGCGACGGCGGCGCCGACTACCGGCACCAGCGCGGGGCGGTTGGGCCGGCCCCGGTAGGGAACCGGGGCCAGATACGGGCTGTCCGTCTCGACGAGCAGCCGGTCGAGAGGGCAGGCTGCGGCTGCGGCCCGGACGTCGTCAGCCGACTTAAAGGTGACGATCCCGCTGAAGGACAGCGTGGCCCCCATCTCGAGGCCCCGAGCGGCCTCGATCGGACCGCCGGTGAAACAGTGCAGTACCCACCGCTCCGGTCGTCTGGACCCGGCCAGGATCTCAAAGGTGTCATTCCAGGCCTCGCGGGTATGGACGACCAGCGTCATGTCCCGTTCTGCAGCCCAGGCCACCTGATCGGCAAAGACCCGGCGTTGCACCGGGCGCGGTGAATGGTCGTAGTGGTAGTCAAGGCCGCACTCCCCTACGCCGACCACGACCGGATCGGGGCGGTCGAGCAGGGCGGCGACCCCCTCAACTCCCTCTACGGCGTCGTGGGGATGCAGCCCGACGGTGGCCCACACGCCGGCGTGGGCGCGCGCCAGCTCCACCGCCGCGGCGGAGTCGGCCGCGGTCGTGCCGATGGTGATCATCCGGGTCACCCCGGCGGCCCGGGCCTCCTCCACGGCGGAGGCCCCGATCCCCTCAAAGGGCAGGTGGCAATGGCTGTCCGCCCACATCGCCCTGCTCCCTACCCTTTCCTGGTACTCGGTAGTCCCGATCTTGGACCGGTCAGTGGTCAGTCGGTGATCCGCGGGAAGAGCGGCTCGCCCCGCTCGACCTTCAAGCCCCCAGGGTATCCACCCCAGTTGGCAGCCTCCGGCAGGCGCTGGTCCTCGACCCGGCCCGGCAAACCGATCCGGCGCCAGATCTCCTGGGAGGCCCGCGACAGGGCCGGGCTGGCCAGGATGGCAACGATCCGCAGTACCTCGAGGGCATCGCCGAGGACGGCGTCGACGTCCGGACCGGGTTCGGCTTTCCATGGTTCGGCGGCCTCCAGGGCGGCGTTGGCTTCGCGAACCAGTCGCCAGGTCGCCTCCAGGGCCTCGCTCGGCGCGATCCGGGTCCAGGCCCCCGCCGCCGTCTCGTACGCCGATCCGGCGGCCACGGCCAGCGGGCTGGACAGGTCCGGAGCCGGCCCGATGCCTGCGCATTTGCGCTCGACCACGGTGGCCACCCGGGCCAGCAGGTTGCCGAGGTTGTTCGCCAGGTCGGCGTTGTAACGGGCGACCATCCCCTCGTACGAGAAGTCACCGTCAGGCCCGAACGGCTGATCGCGAAGAAAGTGATACCGGAAGCCGTCCACCCCGAACGTCGGGATGAGGTCGACGGGAGCGATGCCGGTCAGCGCGGACTTGGACATTTTTTCCCCGCCTACCAGCAGGAAACCGTGCACGGCGATCCGGGCGGGCGGGTCGATGCCGGCCGCCATCAACAGGGCCGGCCAGTAGACGCAGTGAAAGCGCAGGATGTCCTTGCCGATCAAATGGTGGACGGCCGGCCACCAGGCCGCGAACCGGTCGGGATCGCTCCCGTAGCCGATGGCGGTGACGTAGTTGATGAGGGCGTCATACCAAACGTAAAAGACATGGCCGGGGTCCCACGGAACCGGTACGCCCCACCGGATCGAGGTGCGCGAGATGGAAATGTCCCGCAAGCCGGACTTGATCAGCCCGATGGCCTCGTTGCGCTTCGCCTCCGGGGTGACTGCATCGGGGTTGGCCTCGTACCACGCCAGCAGGCGGTCGGTGAACTCCGACAGCTTGAAGAAGTAGTTCTCCTCCGACAGCAGCTCGACGGGAGTGCCATGGATCGGGCACCTGGTCCCGTCCACCAGCTCGGCTTCGGTGTAGTAGGCCTCGCACGACACGCAATACAGGCCCTCGTAAGGACGCAGCTCGATCCACCCGTTGTCGTAGGCCGCTTGCATGAGGGTGGACGTGGCCTGATGGTGGCGTGGTTCTGAGGTGCGGATGAAATCGTCGTAGTCGATGTCGAGGCCGGCCCAGGCCTGGCGGTAACGGGCGCTGGTCTGGTCGGCCTGCTCCTGGGGGGTCAGCCCGTTCGCTTCCGCAGCCCGCTGCACCTTGAGGCCATGCTCGTCGGTGCCGGTCAGGAAGAACACGTCGTCGCCGCGCAGTCGGTGCCAGCGCGCCACGGCGTCGGCGGTCACGGTGGTATAGGCGTGGCCGATATGGGGGGCGTCGTTGACGTAGTAGATGGGTGTGGTGACGTAAAACCGGGCCACGAGGATGGAGGGTACCGGCTCTTCGGGCCTGGTCCGGATCGGATTCCGCGGATCGGTCTAGGGGGCCCTGGCGGCCCGCTCGGACGGGGCAACCTCCAGGGCCAGCTGATACACGTCGCGCTTGGGTCGCCGCAGCTCGGCGGCGACGGTGGCGACGGCCTGGCGCCGGTCGTCGCCCTGGTCGAAACGGGCCCGAAGCGCCTCCATGACGGCGGCGTCGGAGGACGGCTCGGCCCCGGGCGGCTCCGCTCCGGCCACCACGAGCACCCACTCGCCTCTGGGCTCGGTGGCGGTCACCCACCGCACCGCGTCTCCGGCCGTGCCGCGCCAGAGCTGCTCGTGGAGCTTGGTGAGCTCCCGGCCCACCGCCATTCGTCGTTGCGGCCCACAGGCGGCGGCCAGGTCGGACAGGGTGCGGACCACCCGGTGGGGCGCCTCGTAGAGCACGGTGGTGCAATCGGATGTGGCCACCTGCCGCAGCCGATCCAGGCGGGCCTGACCTCGCCGGGGCAGGAAGCCCTCAAAACAAAAGCGGTCGGCGGGCAGTCCGGATGCCACCAGGGCGGTCAACGACGCCGAAGGCCCGGGAACCACCTCGATGGCCACGCCTCGCTCGGCGGCGGCAGCAACCACGCGCTCCCCCGGATCGGAGATGCCGGGCATACCGGCGTCGGTAACGACGGCCACGGTGGCGCCCCCGGTGGCCAACTCGACGGCCCGGGCAGCGGCGGCGGCCTCGTTGTGCTGGTGCATGCCGAGCAACCGCGGGGCAGGAATTCCTGCTGCGCTCAGCAGCTTGCGGGTGCGGCGGGTGTCCTCGCAGAAGATGACGTCGGCGGCGCTCAGGCTGCCGACGGCGCGCGGTGACAGGTCGCCGAGGTTCCCGATCGGGGTACCGACCAGCACCACCTTCCCCCCGTCTCCTCCGTCGCCCGAACTCGGTCCGCTCACGGGCCGCGGACCTCGAGGCAGTCGCCAACGTGCAGGTGCCACCGCTCGAAGGTCCCGGCCGGGGCGACCACCGCCACCCCGCCGCCCAGGTGGGGTGGCGACAGCCGGCGCGGCCCCAGAACCGTGATCCGCCGCACCCGCAGAGCCTGGCGGCCGCCATCCAGGCGGGCCGGCGCGCACCAGGCCACGTCCAGGGCCCGAGCCTGACCCACGGGTCAGGGTCTGGACCACGGCCGGGCCGCGCAGCACCAGAGCGCCCTGCAGGGTCGCCTGCCACCCCCGGCGCCGGTCCTCCAGCGCTGCGAGCACGTCGCCGTCACGGAGAAGCCACGACATCGCCGTCAGACGTTGAAGCGGATCTCGAGGACGTCGCCGTCGACCACCTCGTAGTCCTTGCCCTCGACGCGCAGCTTGCCCGCCTCCTTGGCGGCGTGCCAGGAGCCGAGCCGGAGGAGCTCGTCCCAGCGGATCACCTCGGCCCGGATGAAACCCCGCTGCAGATCGGAATGGATCACCCCGGCGCACTCCGGCGCCCTGGCGCCGGCCCGGAACGTCCAGGCCCGGCTCTCCTTGTCCCCGGTAGTCAGAAAAGTGCGCCGGCCGAGCAGGTGGTAGGCGGCCCGGGCGACCCGGGGGAGGGCCCCCTCGCCCAGGCCGAGCCCCTCGAGCAGCTCGGACCGGCCTTCGGGTTCGAGCAGGGCGGCCTCGGCCTCCAGCTCGACGCTGACACCGAGCACGTCGCCGTACCCGCCGAGCTCGTCCGCCACCGGTTTGACGATCGCCTCGGCCCCGGCCAGCTGGTCCTCGCCCAGGTTGACGACCGCCAGCACCGGCTTGTTGGTGAGGAGGAAGAAGGGCCGGAGCAGGGCCCGCGCCTCGGCCGACAACCCGGCCCGGTACAGGGGGGTGCCCGCTTCCAGCGCGGTCTGGGCCTGCTCCAGGGCGGCCACCTCGTCGGCCAGGGACTTCTCGAGCTTGGCCGCCTTGCGCCGCTTGTCGATCTGGCTTTCGACGGTGGCGACGTCGGCCAGCACCAGCTCCAGCTCGAGCACGCCGAGGTCGGAGAGCGGGTTCGGTGTCGCCGACGACGTTGTCGTCCTCGAACGCCCGCAGGACCAGGCACAGGGCATCGGCCTCCCTGATGCCGGCCAGGAACCGGTTGCCGAGCCCCTCACCGGTCGACGACCCGGCGACCAGGCCGGCGATGTCGACGAACTCGACGGTGGCGTGCACCACCTTGCGGCTGGCGCTCATCACGGCCAGCTGGTCGACGCGGTGGTCGGGGACGTGGGCGACCCCGACGCGTGGTCTCGGTGGTCGAGAACGGGTGGGCGGCAACCGGGGCGGACCCGCCGGTGAGGGCGTTGAACAGGCTCGACTTCCCGGAGTTCGGCAGTCCCACGATGCCCAGTCGTTCCATTAACCCCGAGGGTACCGGCGGGCGCACCTGGCTGGCTGCCCGGGCCCCCGGCACCTAGCCTGGCAGCCATGTCAAAACGCACCCACAAGGCCCGCAACCGGGCGAAGCACAAGAAGGCCAACCACGGCCGCAAGCCGAACCGGGGCCGCTAATCCGGCTGGGCTCAGCGAGCCGGCCGGGCTGTTGGAGGCGGCCGGGCTAAGCGAGGAGGCCGGCCGCCCGGGCCAGCGCCGCCAGGGACTGCTGGGGCCGGGCGCCGAGATGGCTGACGATCTCGGCCGCGGCCAGGGCGCCGAGCCGGGCGCAATCAGCGGCCTCCCGGCCATGAACCACCCCGTAGAGGAACCCGGCCGCATAGCTGTCGCCGGCGCCGGTCGTGTCCACGACCCGGGCGACCTCGGCGGCCGGCACCGACACCACGCCGCCCCCGCCCGCGACCACGGAACCGAGGGCGCCCCGGGTCACCGCGACCGTCGGGCAGCGCCGGGCCAGGGCCACAGCGGCCGCCTCGGCGTCGTCCTGGCCGGTCAGGCCACAGGCCTCCTGCTCGTTGGCGAACAGCACGTCGACCCGGTCCAGGATGGCGTCGAGCTCCGGGCCGTGGAACCCCACCCAGGCCGGGTCAGAGAGCGACAGCGCCACCAGGGCGCCGGCCTCAGTGGCTACGTCGACGGCCCGCGCCACCGCGGCGTCGGTATGGCCCGCGCCGATCAGGTAGCCCTCCAGGTACAGCACCCGGGCGGCCCGAATGGCCTCGAGGTCGATGTCGTCGGGCGCCAGCCGGGCCCCGATGCCGAGGCTGGTGCACATGGTCTTCTCGGCGTCGGGGGTGACCATGATCAGGCAGCGGCCGGTGCCGAGCCCGTCCGCGCCGGGTCCGGCAGCCTCGGGCGCGACCGCGAAGCGCACCCCGGCCGCCCGGATGTCATGGGCAAAGACCTGCCCGAGGACGTCGTCACGCACCTTGCCGATGAAAGCGGCCGAGCCGCCCAGGGACGCCAGGCAGGCCGCGGTGTTGGCCGCCGACCCACCGGACACCTCGGTGGTCGGGCCGAGGGCGGCGTAGATGGTCTGCGCCTGGTCGTCGTCGACCAGCGTCATGGTGCCCTTCTCGAGGCCGAATCTGGCCACCAGCTCGTCGTCGGAGGGGGCCAGCACGTCGACGATGGCGTGACCGACGGTCACCACCTAGGGCATCTCGGTCCATGAGCCGACCGTAGCTGGCACGCGGCCACACTAGGGTGACGCAACGCTCGAACCGCCGGGAGGAGGCAAAAGTGACCGACATGGCGGATTACCGGCTGCCCCGCAGCGCCCTGCCGCGGCACTACCAGCTGGAGTTGACGCCCGACCTGGCCGCGTCACGCTTCGACGGCGAGGAGGTGGTGACCCTCGAGGTGCGTCGAGCCGGTCGACACCCTGGTCTGCAACGCCATCGAGCTGGAGATCCAGGCGGCCCGCCTGGAGACGCCTGACGGGGCGCCGGCTGGATGGCCGGGTCGAGCTCGACGAGGCCGCCCAGCGGGCCACCTCGCCTTCGACGAGCAGCTCTCCCCCGGCGCCGGCTACCGGCTCCACCTGCGCTTTACCGGCATCCTCAACGACCAGCTGCACGGCTTCTACCGCAGCACCTTCACCGACGACGACGGGACGGAGCATCGCCATCGCCGTCACCCAGTTCGAGCCGGCCGACGCCCGGCGGGCCTTCCCGTGCTGGGACGAGCCGGAGTTCAAGGCGGTCTTTGCGGTGACCCTCGTCGTCGACGACGACCTGACCGCCCTGTCCAACGCGTCGGTTGCCAGCGAAGAGCCGGCGGGCGGCGGGCGCCGGCGGGTGCGGTTCAACGAGACCATGGTCATGTCGACCTACCTGGTCGCCTTCGTGGTCGGCCCGTTCGAGCTCACCCCGCCGGCGGAAGTTGACGGCGTGCCCCTCCGGGTGGCCGCCGTCCCGGGCAAGCTCACCGCTGACCGGGTTCGCCATCGAGGCCGGGAGCCACGCCCTGCGCTTCTTTTCTCAGTACTTCGAACTCCCCTATCCGGCCGACAAGATCGATCACGTGGCCATCCCGGACTTCGCCTTCGGAGCCATGGAGAACCTCGGGCTGCGTCACCTACCGGGAGAACGCCCTGCTCGTCGACCCGGCCGAGGCCTCGCAGCTGGAGCTGCAGCGGGTCGCCACCGTCGTGGCCCACGAGACCGCCCACATGTGGTTCGGCGATCTGGTGACGATGAAATGGTGGAACGGGATCTGGCTCAACGAGGCCTTCGCCACCTTCATGGAGCTGGCCGCCAACGAGCAGCTACCGGCCCGATTGGCAGGTGTGGATCGGTTTCGGTACCGGTAAGGCCGCCGCGCTGGCCACGGACGGCCTGCGCAGCACCCGGCCGGTGGAGTTCGACGTGGGACGACCCGAAGAGGCCGAGGCCATGTTCGACGTGCTCACCTACCAGAAGGGCGGCGCCGTCCTGCGCATGCTGGAGCAGTATCTCGGCCCGGAGACCTTCCGCAAGGGCATCAGCCACTACCTGACGATCCACGCCCACGCCAACACCGAAACCGGCGATCTGTGGGACGCCATCGAAGCGGTCTCCGGTGAGCCGGTCCGGGCGATCATGGACTCCTGGATCTTCCAGGGCGGCTACCCGCTCCTCTCGGTGCACGCCGGCGAGGGCTCCGCGACCGTCAGAGCTGTCCCAACGGCGCTTCCTCTATACGGCAGGACGAGGACCAGGACCGCGGCGCCGAAAGCGAGGCCCGCTGGGCCGTTCCCGTCAACCTCCGGGCGTCCGTCGGCGGCGTGGTCCAGCGCCAGCGGCTCCTCGTCGACGGGACCAGCGCCTCCATCGATTTCGACGGCCCCGTCGACTGGGTGGTCGTCAACGACGGCGCCTGGGGCTTCTACCGGGTCCACTACGACCCCGACCTGCTGCTCGCGCCTGCTTGCGGCCGGTCTGGCCACCGTGTGCGACCCGCTGGAGCGCATGGCGCTCGTGGTTGACTACTGGGCCGGGGTGGTGTCGGGCAGCACGGATCTCGACCAGTGGGTCGGCGGTGGTCGAAGCCCTCGGCGACGAGGACGACCCCGACGTGTGGGCCGCGGTCAGCGGCGCCCTCCGGCTCCTCGACCTGATCGCCGACCGAAAGGGAGCGACCGGGCCGCCCTGCAGGCCTTCGTGCGGCGGGTGGCCGGGACCTCCTGGGCCCGCCTGGGCTGGGATCCCCACCCGGGCGAAACGCAGCGCACCGGCATCACCCGCGGCCGGGTGCTTTCCACCCTGGGGCTGCTCGGCAACGACGCCAGTCTCGGGGAGGAGGCCCTGGCCCGGTTCCGGGCCTCGCAGGCCGACCGGTCGGGCCTGGCGCCGGACCTGCTGACTCCGGTCGCCCATCGTGGTCGCGGCCTGGGGCGGCGAGGAAGGCTGGACGTCGATACTGGAGCAGTACCGTTCGGGGACCACCCCGCAGGACAAGGTGCGCTACCTGCTGGCCCTGGCCACCAGCCGCGATCCGGCCTTGCTGGCCCGCACCCTGGACCTGGCCCTCGGCGACGAGGTCCGCACCCAGGACGGGTGCTTCCTGATCGCGGAGGTCATGTCCAACCGGGCCGGCGGGGCGCTGGCCTGGGCCTGGCTGGAGGAGCACTGGGACGAGCTCCGGGACCGTTTCCCGCCTGGCCTGATCGCCCGGATCATGGAGGGCATCGCGTCCCTGGTGGACCCGGCGGTGGCCGATGCCGTCCACGCCTTCGTCGACAGCCATGACATCCCGATGGCCGGCCCCCGTCTCGACCAGCTGCTCGAGCGCATGGACATCAACGTGGCGCTGGCCGCCCGTCTGCAGGGCACCATCCCGGCGGCCCTTTCCGGCTGATGCGGGTGACCACCGTCGACGTGTTCGCGGTGGAGGACCGGTCCGTGCAGCTGGCCTGGGCCTGCCTGCCCTCCCCCGGCATGACCATCGAGGTGGCGGGCCAGCGGGTTGACGTCGGGCCGGCCACCGCCGGCCTGGCATACGTGGAACGGCGGCCGGCCGCCCCGGGCCGGTGCCGCCGGGCCGGGTGCGGTGACGATCACCGGCCTCGAGCCGGCCACCACCTACGACATCTGCCTCAGCGGGCCCGGGCTGGCCCCGAGCGAAGGTCGGCACGGCCACCACCCTGCCGGCGCCGCCGGGGCGGCTGCTGGCCCGGTTCGCGACCATCAGCGACTGCCACATCGGCGAGCGCTGGGTCGGCCCCGCTCCGGCGTTTCCACGACCCCCGGCCGCGGCCGCCCGGGCTGGCCGCCTATCCCGACCCGCTGTGCCCGGGCCGCCATCGCCGAAGCCGAGGCGTGGGGCGCGGAGCTGCTGGTGGCCAAAGGCGATCTGACCCAGGAGGGCGAGGCCGGCCGAGATCTATGAGGTGGTCGAGTTGCTGCGCGCCGCGTCGGTGCCGGTTGAGGTGATCCTCGGCAACCACGACGTGAAGGGCTCCATCGACGCCATGGCGGCGATGGCGGCGTGCGGGCTGTCGGTCACCCGGGAGCCCCGGGCCCGGGACCTGCCCGGGGTGCGGCTGGTCCTCGGCCACAGCCCCCTGCCCGACCGCCACGGCGGAGCGGTGACCGCGTCCGACGCCGCCGATCTGGCCCGGCTGGCCGGTCAGGCCGCGGCGCGGGGACGCCGACGGTGGCCGTCCTGCACCACCCGCCCCGGCGTGTCCCGGTCCAGACCCACTACCCGCCCTCGATCACCTGGCGCCGACTCCGCCCGGCTGGTTCAGGCCCTGGCGGCCGCCAACCCGGCGACGCTGTTGCTCGCCGGGCACACCCACCGGAACCGCCGCTACCGGGTGGGCGGGATCACCGTCGCCGAGGTGGGCAGCACCAAGGACTATCCGGGCCAGTGGGCCGGCTACTCGGTGTACGAGGGCGGCATCCGCCAGGCCGTCTTCCGGGTGGCGGCCGATGCGGCCATCGCCTGGACGGAGATGACCCGGCGGGCCATGGCCGGGGTGTGGGGCTGGTGGAGCCCCGGGCGGCTGGCGGACCGGTGCTGGACGCTGGAGTGGCCGGACCGGGTGATTCCCGCCGCCGGCTGACGGGGCGGCCTGGGGCGGCGTGGGACGGGATGGGCGCCGGGCTCCTGGCCGCCTTTCGGCGCTCTATCCCCCTTACTCCCCGCGCCTTTACTCCCCGGGCCCCATTGGGGCCCGCACCGGGGGCCATACAGGTTTCTTGGTGACATTCGTATTCTTGGTGACAGGAACGACATCTGGTCGTACCTGTGTCGCCAAGAATCCAGATGTCACCAAGAATCGAGCCGGGGCGCCCACTTCGGGAGCGGGCGGCAACCACGGCTGCCTATCCCGGGGCCGCGGTCATTTGGCCGGGTCGGGCCGGCGGGGGGTCGTCAGGGCTTCGACCCGGGCCTGGACCTGAGCCAGGCGATCGGAAGCCAGGGCGTGCAGGCGCTCGGCTTCGGCGTACAGATCGGCGGCGGCCTCGATCCCGAGGTCGCCGGCGGCCAGCCGCTCGGTGACAGCCTCCAGGGCGGCCATGAGCTCTTCGAAGGTGCGGGTGTCCTCAGGCATCGTGCTCTCCGTCGCCAGGCGGGGCGGGCATCGGTCGCGTCGACGCTCGGTCACCGTGGCGGCCAGCCGGCCCGTCCGCCAGGCGGACCCCGATGGGATCGCCGGGATGCAGCGACGAGGCCTGGCGCACGATGGCCCCGTCCGGACCGGTGACCACGGCGTAGCCGCGCTCGAGGGTGCGGGCCGGCGAAAGGGCCCGGAGGTGGCGAAGCTCAGCGGCCAGCCGGCCGTCGGCCCGGGCCACCGCCTCCCACATGGGCCGCCGCCAGTCCGGGCCGGCCAGCCGGGCCCGGCAGTCGGCCAGGCGGCGGGCCGGGTGCAGCCCCACCAGGCGATCGGTAAGGCGATCCAGTCGGTGGGCGGCCCGCTCCACCCCCTGGCCCAAGGCCCGTCGGGTCTCGACCGCGGCCAGGCGCCGCCCGGCCAGGTCGGACCGGGCCTGCAAGGAATGGGCCGCGGCCGCCAGCCGGCCATCCGCGGCGGCCTGGAGGGCCGCCCGGTCGGGCACCACCACGGCCGCGGCGATGGACGGGGTCCCGCAGCGCAGATCGGCCACCTCGTCGCAGAGCGGACGGTCGCTCTCGTGGCCGATGGCCGAGACGACCGGGACCGGGCAGGCGACGACGGCCCGGCACACCTCCTCCGCGCTCCAGGGCAGGAGCGACGGGGCATCACCGCCGCCCCGGGCCAGGATGACGACCTCCACGCCTGGCCGGGCCCCGATCGTCTCCAGGGCCTCGACGATGGCGACCGAGGCGGCCGGGCCGGAGACGGTCGTCTCCTCGAAGTACAGCGGATAACCCGGAAAGCGGGTCGCCCGCCACCGACTCGATGTCCCTCCGGACGGCCGCGTCGGTGCCGCACACCACCCCGATCACCGCCGGCAGGACCGGGATCGGCCGTCGGGGCCGATCGAGAAGGCCCTCGGCGGCCAGGCGGCGGCGGGTCTCGGCGATCAGCTCGGCGATGGCGCCCTCGCCAACCGGCGTCACCTCCTCGGCCACCAGGTGAACCTGGCCCCGGTCGTTGGCCCATTGCAGCACCCCGACCACGCACACCCGCTCGCCATGCACGGTTCGGCTCCGGCGGACGTTGCTGGAGGGCACCTTGACGTCGATCTGGGCGGCCCGATCCCGCAAGGTGAAGAACACCCACCCGCCCCGGGAGGTGGTCGGGCCGGTGCACCTCGCCCTCGACCGCGACGCGACCGACCCCGCTGAGGGCCCGCGCCAGCTCACCGGCCAGCCGGATCAGCGTCACCCGGCGGGGCGGGCCCCCTCCAGGCTCCTCCCACAGCTGTCATGGGCGTGACCGGCATCGTCATCGCGTTGAAGGCTAGCGATAGCCAGGGACAGCGACGCGGGCCGCTAGGATGTCACGACGTGCCGGGTACGTAACCGGTAAGCCCGGAGGCCGCCGGGATGACCAGTCCCGCCCGACCCGCCGGGTACCGAGCGCCCGCTGGCCGACCATGAAGCAACAGGAGTACGTTTGACCACTGCCGAGCTACCCGGCTCGTTCGTCGCCCTCGGGGTGACGCCCGAACTGGTGAGTGCCCTCGAATCCCAGGGCATCACCGAACCCTTCCCGATCCAGGCCCTGACCATCGCCGACGCCCTTTCCGGGCGAGACGTGTGCGGCAAAGCCAAGACCGGGTCCGGCAAAACCCTCGCCTTCGGCGTTCCCATCCTGCAACGGCTCGGCGCGGCGGACGCCGGCCCGACGGCCGCCCCGCGGTCTGGTGCTGGTGCCGACCCGGGAGCTGGCCCGACAGGTTGCCGATGTGCTGCAGCCCCTGGCCGAGAAAGGCGGACTTCAGCTGACTGCTTGCTACGGCGGGGCCGGTATGGACGCCCAGATCAGGGCGTTGGCGGAGGGAACCGACGTACTGGTGGCAACGCCCGGCCGCCTGATCGACTTGCGCCAGCGGGGCGACGTGGATCTGAGCCAGATCGAGGTCCTGGTTCTCGACGAGGCCGACCGCATGGCCGACATGGGGTTCATGCCGCAGGTGGAGTGGCTGCTGCGCCATCTGGTTGGCGAGCACCAGACCATGCTGTTCTCGGCCACTCTCGACGGCGACGTTGATCGCCTGGTCCGCGACTACCTCCGTGATCCAGTCCGTCACGAGGTGGCTTCGACACAGCCGACGGTGACCGCGATGGCTCACCGTTTTCTCCTCGTCCATCAGATGGACAAAGTGCGGGTGGCCGCGGCCATATGCCGAAATGCCCGCCGGTCGCTGGTGTTCACGCGGACCAAACGGGGCGCCGATCGGCTGACAGAGGCCCTGCGCCGCGAGGGAGTCGACGCCCGGGCCATCCATGGCGACCTGCGGCAGCAGCAGCGCGAGCGAGCGCTGCGCAGCTTCGCGCAGGGCCGGTTGCCGGTACTGGTCGCCACGGACGTAGCTGCCCGGGGCATAGACGTTGACGGCATCGACGTGGTGATCCACTTCGATCCGCCCGAAGACCACAAGGGCTACCTGCACCGATCCGGGCGGACGGCCCGGGCCGGGCGGGGCGGACTGGTGGTGACGCTGGTGCTGTGGAACGAGCAACTGGAGATCGAGCGGATCCAGCGCCGGCTGGGGCTTTCCGCGCCGGTCGTCGAGATGTTCTCCAATGACCCCCGCCTGCGTAACCTGACCGCCTGGGACCCGGCCGCGGTATCGGTCGCCTGACCGCTCGGCCCCACGTCCACGGTTTCGGCGCGGTGCAGGCCTTTCTCAACACGCTGGCCTTCGCCGGCGGGCTGGCGCTGGTCATCGGCACCCTGCTGTCGGCGGTACGGAGCACCGTTCTGCCCCGGGGTGCGCCGAGTCTGATCAGCCACCTCTCGAACAGCGGCGTCCGGGGCGCGTTCCGCCTGTGGGTGGGGCGATCGGCGACGTACGAACGACGCGATCGGGTCATGGCCATGCTCGGCCCGGTCTCTCTGCTGGCGCTCCTGGCGACGTGGCTGGTGCTCATCATGGCCGGCTACACCCTGATGTATCTGGCCGTCACGGACCGCGGCTTCACCCAGGCGGTGGAGCTGTCAGGGTCGTCGGTCTTCACCCTCGGTACCACCACCGAGCACCGGCTCGGTCCGCTCGTGCTCACCTACAGCGAGGCCGGTCTGGGCCTGCTCCTGGTGGCGTTGCTCATCACGTACCTGCCTTCTATCTATGGGGCGTTCTCCCGGCGGGAGAACGGCGTGGCCCTGCTGCAGGTGCGAGCGGGCAACCCGCCGATGGCCGCCACCATGCTGATCCGCTATCACCGCATCGAAGAATCCCAATACCGGCTGACCGAGCTGTGGCGCCAGTGGGAGGCCTGGTTCGCCGATATCGAGGAAACCCACTCGACCTTCCCGATCCTGGCGTTCTTCCGGTCGCCTCATCCAGAGCGTTCGTGGATCACTTCCGCCGGGGCCCTGCTCGACGGGGCCAGCTTCTGGGCCGGGGCCATCGAGCATCCCAAAGACCCGGACGTGCAGCTGTGCATCCGGTCCGGGTACCTGGCGCTGCGGCGGATCAGCGACATGTTCAACGTGGCCTACGACCCCGATCCGCCCAGCGACGGCCCGATCAGCGTGTCCCGGGAGGAATGGGACGACGCCCTCGAGGAGATGGCCGAGGCCGGTCTTCCGGTGCTCCCTGACCGCGACAAGGCGTGGGAAGCATGGCGAGGATGGCGGGTCAACTACGACGCCGTGCTGCTCAACCTGGCCCGCCTGGTCGAGGCGCCGCCGACACCGTGGGTATCGGACCGCAGCCCGGTGTACGTCAGGACGGAGACCGCTTGGCGCCTGCCTCTCCGGTCGGCCCAGTCGGCGGGCTGGCCGACCTCGGAGGCGACTGGTTGGACTCGCTGGCTGCGCTGGACCTCCTGGATCCGGTCCGCGAACCGAAAACCACCCGGGTGAGGGCGATGGCTCCCAGTATGGCGATCAGGGCCACGATGATGCCGTAGAAGTCGGCTGCGTCGCTGTGGGGTCCGGGAATGTTCGCCGTCGCGGCCGGGCCGCCGGTGACGGTGATGACCGAGCCGGGCGCGGTGGTGGGCGCGGAACGGCCCGGCTGTGACGGGGCGGGGCCGGTCGCGCTGCGCCCACGCGGCCCGGCTGACGCCGCGCCCGTCGAAGTGGTGCCGGTCGGCGGAGTGCCGGTCGCAGTGAGCTCTACGAGGATGTTTGTCCCGGCGAGGGTGGCGATCAGAACCGCCAAGGTCGAACGCCTGAGGCTGAGAGGTGATGGGCGAGAGGTGCCGTGGCGTTCAACACTATTCGGGGTGCGATGCCGTCCGGCCCCGCCCTGCCCCTACCGGACCCAAGCGGGCGCTCCCGCCTACCGCCCCCGCCACGGACCTGCGCCCACCGGTCCCAACGCGCCCCCGGCCACCGGCCCCACTCGGCCCCTGCCGTCCGGGGCGCCCATCACCCTGCAGGGGTGATGCCCGGAGGGGGGCCGAGCGCCCACTACCCTGGCACCGCGTGTCGGACGCGTGGTTGATCGAACCGTCGGGGCCCCTCTGTGGCGAGGTCGAAGTGCGGGGGTCGAAAAATGCGGTGACCAAGCACATGGTCGCGGCCATCCTCGGGCGCGGGCCCAGCACCATCACCAACGTTCCCGAAGTCGGAGACGTCGACATCACCGCCAGCATCCTGACCGCCATCGGGGCGGGCGTGGAGCGAACCGGGAGCTCGATCACCATCACGCCGCCAACCGAGGTGGTTCCCTCGGTGCCCCTGTCGTTCAGCGGGCTCAACCGGATACCCGTGCTCCTGCTGGGCCCGCTGCTGCACCTCACCGGCGAGGCGTTCGTTCCCCGGGTGGGCGGGGACCAGCTCGGGAGCCGACCGGTCGATTTCCACGTCGACGCCCTGCGGGCCCTCGGAGCGGTTGTCGACGTGACCGACGAAGGGATCACCGCCCGCTGCACCCGGCTGCGCGGTGCCATCATCGAGCTGCCCTACCCGAGCGTCGGGGCCACCGAGTCGGCCCTGCTGACGGCGGCCCTGGCCGAAGGGAAGTCCGTCATCCGGGGCGCCGCCACCGAGCCGGAGGTGCTCGAGCTGGCCCTGTTCCTCCAGCGGATGGGCGCCCGCATCGAGCTGCGCCCGGACCGCCGGATCGTCATTGAAGGCGTTCCGGAGTTGCGCGGAGCCCGCACCAGGCTTCAGGGCGACCGCAACGAGGCGTTCAGCTACCTGGTGGCCGGTCTGTTGACCGGCGGTGAGGTGCGGGTCGTGGGTTGCGGCCAGGACCGGTTGGTGACGGCGATCACAACGTTGATGCGGATGGGCGCCGAGGTGGAAGTCGACGACCAGAGCATGACCGCGTCGGCCCCCGACGGCCTGCGGCCGGCCGCGGTGCAGACCGAGGTGCACCCCGGATTCATGACCGATTGGCAGACCCCGCTCATGGTGCTCTTCACCCAGGCCGATGGCATGTCGGTGCTTCACGAGACGGTCTACGAGGACCGCTTCGTGTACGTGCCCGCCCTGCAGCAGATGGGCGGCGAGATCGAGTTGTTCGCCAGCTGCCTCGGCGGCCCCGCCTGCCGCTTCCACGAGACCAGCAACCTCCACTCTGCGGTGGTACGGGGCGTCTCGAAACTCCGGGGCGCCGAGGTGGAGATACCCGACGTGCGGGCCGGTTTCTCGAGCGTCATCGCCGCCGCCGCCGCCGACGGACCGTCGGTGTTGCGGGGCGTTCATCACCTGGTGCGGGGCTACCACCGGCCGGCCGAGCAGCTGCGCTCACTGGGGCTGGACCTGAAGACTCCCGACGGCACGCCCTGACGCCACCCCTGGTGACGGGACGCCGACCCCCCGAACCGGCCGCCTGACTGCCCCTTCGAGCCCACCCCGGCCCGGCCCCGACAGGACGGACAATCAGACCCGGTGGCCGAGGAACGGGGTCGTATGCTGCCGGGCGGGATGGGCGTCGTTGAACGAATCATGGCCCAGGCTGAGCGCCTCACCTCCACGGAGCGCAAGATCGCGGAGGTGCTGGCTCGAGAGCCCCAGGTCATCGCCTTCGGGACCGTCGCCCAGGTGGCCCAGCGGGCCGGGACCAGCGGCCCGTCGGTGGTACGCCTGGCCGTCAAGCTCGGCTACGACGGCTTCGTGGGCCTCCAGGCCGATGTGCAGTCGGAGCTCGCCCACCAGCTTGGACCGGCCCGGGACCGGATACGCCAGCGGCTGCCCACCGATTTTCTGGCCCGGGTGCAGGCCGCCGAACAGGACAACGTGCTGAGCACCCTGCACGGCATCAGCACCTCGGCTCTGGATCGCTCGATCACCCGGCTGGCGGACCGCCATCGCCGGGTCTGGGTGCTGTCTGCGGAAATGACGATGCCGATCGGGATGGTGCTGGCCAGTCACCTGGGTCAGTTGCGCGAAGGCGTGACGCTGCTCCAGGGGTCCGAGGTGGCAGTCAGCCGGGCCCTGGCCGGGCTCGAACGCCTCGACACCCTCGTCGCCATCGATGTCCGCCGCTACGAACGCTCGCTGGTGGGTCTCACCCGCTGGGCGGCGGAGCGGGGTGCCGCCATCGTGGCCGTCACCGACAGCCCGCTGTCGCCGCTGGCCCTGGGGGCAGCCGAGACGTTTTTCATCTCCGCCCATGGGGTCGGGCCCTTCGACAGTGTCACCGGCGGCATCGCCCTGGCCAACGTCCTGATCGCCGGTGTGGCCGCCCGGCTGCGCCAGAGCGCCCCGGACCGCCTGGACGCCATCGAGGCCGCCTGGTCGTCGATGGATGCGCTGGTCGCCGAGCCGGGAGGAAGCGGCCCGCTCGGGGGGGTCGATCGCATCACCCACCCGCTGGGAAACGGCGCCGACGAGGGGCCAGGGCGAGCAGAGGCCGGCACGGGCGGGTCTGATGGCACTGCCGCCCTCGCCGAAACGGCCCCACGCCGGCCGATGACCCCGGACCGGCCGATGACCCCGGACCGGCCGATGAACCCGGTTTCAGAGCGCCAGCTGGAGGCGCCGTAGCGCCAGTGACGTGACGGCCAGGGGATCGGGACTGTCCTGGGGCGCCGCACCCGAGAGCAGCGCGGCCCGGCCCAGCTCCACCTCATGAGCGGAAACCCAGGCCGCCACCGCCTCCGGGACAGGCAAGGGACGGGCCAGGGCGGCCGTGGCGGCGGCCTCCTGCCAGGCGCCGAGGTCGTCGCGCAGGGCCCGGCCCTGCCAGGCGGTCAGGCGGGTCGGCGCCGGGACCACGGCCAGAGCCCGGTCGATGGCCTCGTCCAGGCGCTCCAGGCCGGCGGCCCGGCGCACCAGCTCGATGGCCTCGGCCGCTTCGACGACCGACCGGCCGGTGGCGCGAGCGACCGGCGCCGCCTGTCCGATCCTGGCCCGGCTGGCGGCTACCACAAACCGTTGCGCGACCTCCCGGTCCACCCCGAGGGCGACGAGGTAGTCCTCCTCCGTTTTGGTCGCTTCGCCGGCGCCGCCGGCGACCATCTCGTCCGCCAGCGGACCGTCGCCGACAATCGTCTGGCCGATCCGCAACTCCCCCGGCCGGGTCAGGTAGGCCCGGGCCAGCGTGCTCACCCCATCGCTCACGACGGCGTGCAGGGCGGCTTCCGCATCGGCGGACAACCCGGCCGACCGCTGCTCCAGCTCAGCCCAACGGGCCTCGGCTCCAATGACCTGCCGGGCCGCCCAGAAGGCCCCCGCCACCTCGGCCCGGTCCCGGCCGAGCTCAGCGGCGGTCTCGTGGGCCCACACGATGCCGAGCTGGTCGACGAGGTCGCCGGCGAGATCCGTCGCCACCAGCTGCGGGTACAGCCGGTGTCGAGGTATCAACTCACCGAACGGCTCGCGGATCGGGGCCGGGAAATACGGGCACCACCGCCTCGAGCAGGGCGGACTCGCCGACAACCCCAGACGCCTCGATCGCCGCCACCAGGTCCGATTTGGCGTAGGCCAGCAGGACGGCCAGCTCGGGGCGGATAAAGCCGGCCCCGGCTTCACGACGGACGCGCAGCTCGTCATCGGATGGCAACCCCTCCACGGCCCGGTCGAATCGCCCCGCATCCTCCAGGTTTGTCAGCAGGGCCACGTAGGCATCGAAGTCCCGGGCACTGGCCACGACGGCCCGGCCGAGCGCGGCCACGCTGTGGTCGACCTGACGGAGTACGGCGGACGCAACCTCCGGCTCCGAGCGGGTCAGGTAGCCATCACGGGCCGCGGCATCGAGCCGGCCCTCATCGATGGCCAGGGCCAGCAGGATCTTGCAATTGACCTCCAGGTCGGAGGTAGCCACCCCGGCGGCGTTGTCAATGAAATCAGTGTTGATCCGCCCCCCTCGACGCGAATAGCGAATACGGGCCTCCTGGGTCACGCCCAGGTTGCCGCCCTCGGCCACCACCCGGACCCGGAGCTGATCAGCAGTGATGCGAACGCTGTCGTTGGCGTGATCGCCGACGGCGCTGTCCGGTTCCTCGGCCGCCTTCACGAAGGTGCCGATCCCGCCAAACCACAGCAGGTCGACAGGGGCGGCGAGGATGGCAGACACCAGCTGGACAGGATTGAGCGAGTCGGCGTCGACCCCGAGCACCCGGCGGGCGGCGGGGTGGAGCGGCACGGCCTTGGCCTGGCGGGGCCACACGCCCCCGCCTTCGGAGATCACCTCGGGGCGGTAGTCGGCCCAGCTCGAACGCGGCAGAGACGCCAGGCGAAGCCGCTCAGCAAAGGACGCCTCCGGATCGGGATCCGGATCGAGGAAAATGTGGCGATGGTCAAAGGCCGCCACCAGACGGATGGCGCGGCTCTGCAGCATGCCATTACCGAACACGTCGCCGGACATGTCGCCGATGCCCGTCACCCGGATCGGGTCGACCTGCACGTCGATGCCAAGTTGGTGAAAGTGCCGGCGCACCGCGACCCAGGCGCCGCGAGCAGTGATCCCCATCGCCTTGTGGTCGTAGCCGCGCGACCCTCCTGACGCGAAGGCGTCCCCGAGCCAGAACCGGTACTCCTCGCTCAGGGAGTTGGCCAGATCAGAGAACGTCGCCGTGCCCTTGTCAGCGGCCACCACCAGGTACGGGTCCGGTCCGTCCCACGCCACCACCCCGGATGGCGTCACCACCGTCCCGGAAACGAGGTTGTCGGTGATATCAAGCAGAGCCCGGACGAAGGCCTCATACGACGCCCGAATGTCATCGGGGCTGAACCCGGCCATGGGCCCGGGAACGGCAGGACGCCGGCACACGAAACCGCCCTTGGCTCCGGTGGGAACGATGATGGCGTTTTTCTTGACCTGAGCGAACGCCAGATCGAGCACCTCGGTGCGGAAATCCCTGGGCCGCTCGCTCCAGCGGAGGCCGCCGCGGGCGATCAAGCCGGCCCGCAGGTGGATTCCCTCGACCGTAGGACCGTGCACGAAGGACTCCACTTCCGGGCGCGGCGCGGGCAGCTCCGGGACGGTGGCGCTGTCCAGCTTGAGCGTCAACACCCGACGGTGGCGTCCTCCGGCGTCGACCTGGAAGTAGTTGGTCCGCAGGGTGGCGTCCATCAGCTGCAGGTAGCCGCGCAGCACCTGGTCCTGGTCGAGGTGAGGAACCAGCTCCAGTTCGGCGCTACAGCGGGTCCGCTCGACGCTGGAAAGAGGGGTCTCCTGTGGCGGGCCGGCGCGGCCGGTGGCCTCCGGATGCGGTCCGGCGGGGCCCGGATTGCACGCCGGATCGAAACGGGCCTCGAAGTAGCCGATCAGACCCCGCGCCACGTCCGGAAAAGCGACCAGCGGGTCCGCCAGTTCCGCGGCGGAGAAGGACGTGTTGCCCTGCAGCCGGTAGCGGAGATAGGCGCGCAGCACCGTGACCTGGCGCCAGTCCAGGCCGGCCACGGTGACCAGCCGGTTGAGCGAGTCGACCTCCGTCTCCCCGCTGGCCAGGGCCTCGAGGGCGGCGACGAGGCGGGGGCCGTGGATCTCGGGCACGAAGCGCAGGGCCTCGGGGCCGTAGGGCCAGTCGATGCGGACCCCGATGTCATCGATATGGACCGGTGGTTGCCCGTCTGCGCTCGGCTTGACCAGGTGGGGTACCGACTCCACCACGACCAGCCCGAAGCTCTCCAGCACGGGCAGGAAACGGGTGAGCTCGATGCCGTGCTCGCCGTAACGTCGGATCCGGAAGGTGCCCTCGTCGCCGGCAGCAGGGGGACGGACGGCCAGGCGGTGTTGGCCCCCGAAGGCGGACCGCGTCCAGTCCCCGCCATCGGCGTCGGGCTGTGACCCGGCCAGGTCGGCCAGTTGCGCCAGGTCGAGGGCCGCCTCCTCCGGCGGCATCCGCTCCCGGTAGCTGGAGGGCACCCGGGCCGCGAAGTCGGCGGCCTCGGCCGCGGCGTTCGGCCCCGGGAGCAGCGACGCCAGGGTTTGCTCCCAGGTCGGACGGGACCGGGCTGGCGCCCGGATCCGGTTCGGTCCCACGCCCACTCACACGGGCAGCTTCGCGCAGCCAGCGCCAGTCGCGGCGGGACTACCGGCCTAACCCGGTTTCGGGCCCGGGCCACCTGACCGGTGGGCCGTCCCGGTGCCGCCGCACCGCCGGCCGGCACACCCAGGCCAGATCGAAGCTGTCGCCGAGGACCCGGACGGCGCCGATGTGCGCCCGGTGGGGCTGGCCTGCGTAGGCAACCAGGCCCGCTTCGGCAGGCGCCGCGCTCAACCCGGTGCCGCGCCCGTTGAGAACGACCATGGCGGCCTGCCCCTCGGCCTGGATCAGCTTGTTGACCACCGACTGCTCGCCCGGCGGTACGCCGCCCCGCTCCTCCCGGCTCAGCCAGGACTTCACCTCCACCGGTGCGCGGCACACCAGGAGATCGGGCGTGCGTCCTCCTCGCCGGCGGACCGCCAGGGAAACGACGCCATGTCCCTCCGACGCCAGCTGTTCGGCCACCGCCAGCTCCTCGTGGCTCAGGCGCCTGGCTGTCTCGTCGATCGTCCCTCCCGCCGGCTCGTGGTCCCGCCCGCACGGAAGGGCGCCGGCGACTGTCGGACGCCAAGCCGGCGGACGCCAGGCCGGCGGTCGCCAGGCCGGCCCCGCACCCGGAGGGGTCCGGCGGACCCTCAGGCGGGGCTGCCATGGTCGCCTCCGGCGTCCCGCCGGACGGCAGCAGGTTCGGGCCGGGCGGCCTGCTCACCGCCGACGGGCCGGTCGCGGTACTGCAGGTCGTGCACCAGCAGCACCGGCCAGGCCGGACCGCGCTGAATCTGCTGGGCCACGCGCCGCAACAGGGCGGCCTCGGCCGTGTCGTGCGGTCGCACGTCGTTGGGCAGGCGGGCCGACAGCGCAAAGCGGTAGCGGCTGAACAGCAGAGTCCGCCGTCGTCGCCATAGGCAGTGCTCGGCCAGAACCGCCTGCACCCCGCCATCGCGGAGCCGCCAGCCGCGCCCGTCAGGTTCGACAGCGAGCGGCGTGCCGACCTGGCGCTCCCAGCGCGCCCGCCAGCTCGTCGAGGGCCAGATCGGCGTCGATGAACAAATCGACAGAACGAGACATCAGAACCTCCTCGCGTGGTGGGCAGCCGGGCCGGCATCGCCGGCGAACGGCACGCCCGCAACGTGCGAGAAGGGACTGGAAAGTCCAGTCACCATCATGGCCCTGCCGCTCGCTCGAGGACAAGGCCGTCGAGTCCGACATCGGCCCGCACATCCGGCACGCGGCCGTGGTCGCACCGGCGGGGACAGGCTGGCCAGAGATGCGCCGCCGGGCGGAGACCGCGAGACTCGCCGCGTGACCACGGACGGGGCCGATCACGGGCGTGTGGTCGCCGGGCGTGCGCCGGCTCACCGCCGGCCTGGCCATGACCGTCACCGTGGTCGCCTTCGAGAGCCTGTCGGTGGCGACCATCCTCCCGGTGGTCAGCCGCCATCTCGGCGACCTGCGCCTCTACGGCTGGGTCTTCAGCGCCTTCTTCCTGTCCAGCCTGGTAGGCATCGTGGTGAGCGGGGCGGTCTCGGACCGCCGGGGCATCGGGCTGCCCGCTCGTCGGCGGGCTGGTGATCTTCGGCGCCGGCCTGGCGATCGCCGGCACCGCCGCCGACATGCCGGTGCTGGTGGCGGGCCGGGTGGTCCAGGGGTTCGGGGCCGGATCGGTGCCGGCCGCCGCCTACGTGGCCATCGGGCGGGCCTACCCGGAACGGCTGCGGCCCCGGATGTTCGCCACCCTGTCCACGGCCTGGGTGGTGCCCGGACTGGTCGGACCGGCGCTGGCGGCCCAGGTCGCCAGCCACGTCGGCTGGCGGTGGGTCTTCCTCGGCCTGCTCCCGCTGGTCGCCGTCTCCTGCGCGGTGACCGTTCCGTCGGTGGCGGCGGTGCCCGGCGCCGCGCCAGGCGCACGGAGGCGCCCATCGCCTTGCGGGCCGCCCTCATGGTCGCGTTCGGGGCCGGGCTGGTGCTGGCCGGGCTGACCCTGGCCGAACCGGTCTACTCCCCGCTGCTGGTCGCCGTCGGCGCCGGCATGGTCGTCCCGGCCCTGCGCCGCCTGACGCCCGCCGGCACCCTCCGGGCCCGGGCCGGGCTGCCGGCCACGGTGCTGACCAGGGGTCTGCTGACATTCGCCTTCTTCGCCGGGGACGCCTACGTCCCCCTCACGCTGACGTCGATCCGCCACACCTCGACCACGTTCGCCGGGGTGACCCTCACGGTCTCGACCATCGCCTGGACCGCCGGTTCGTGGGTCCAGGCCCGGGCCATCCAGCGCCGTGGCCCGCGGGCCCTCATCGCCGTTCGGCCTGGCGCTGGTCCTGGCCGGACTGGCCGGGATGGCCAGCCTCCTGTGGCCGGCGAGTGCCGGTCTGGGCCGCCCTGGTCGCCTGGACGGTGGCCGGTTTCGGCATCGGCATCGCCTACTCCCCCATCAGCCTCACCGCCCTGGGCTGGGCCCGACCGGGCAACGAGGGCCGGGTGAGCGCCTCGGTGCAGCTGTGCGACGTGCTCGGGACCGCCCTCGGGACCGGCGTGGCCGGGGCGGCGGTGGCCATCGTCCACCAGCACGGTGGCGCGGCCCGCCTCGGCCTCGGCCTGGCCTTCGCCACCGCGGCGGGCGTGGCCTGTTGGGCCTGGCCGTCACGCCCCGGCTGCCCGTCCGGACGTCGCCCGATCGCCGAGGAGACGCTGGCGTCGGTCGACGACGCCCGCCGTCCGGGCGCCGTCGGGAAGATCCCGGCGGACGACCGGGGTTGGCCGGATCTTGATGAGTGATGCCCAAGAGCTCCGCGACCTTGACCCGTCCCGACGGACACGGCCGACTTCTGGTTCGATCCGCTGTGTCCGTGGGCCTGGATCACGTCCCGGTGGATGCTCGAGGTCGAGAAGGTCCGCCCGTCGACGTCAGCTGGCACGTCATGTCCCTGGCGCTGCCTCAACTCCGGGCGCGACGACCTCCGGAGGACTACAAGGAGCGGATGAAGCAGGCGTGGGGGCCGGTGCGGGTGTGCATGGCCGCGGCTCAGGCCCACGGGGACGCCGTGCTCGGGCCGCTCTACACCGCCATCGGAACCCGCTTCCACAACGAGAAGCTGCCCCGCGACCGGGCGACCATCGCCGCCGCCCTCGAGGAGGTCGGCCTCCCGGCGTCCTCGCCGACGCCGGAGTCACCGACTACGACGACGCCCTCAAGGCCTCCCACGACAAGGGCATGGACCAGGTCGGCCTGGACGTCGGCACACCGGTGATCAGCGTCAACGGGAACGCCATCTTCGGGCCGGTCGTCACGCCGATCCCGCGCGGCGAAGCCGCCGGCCGGCTGTGGGACGGCGTCGTGCTGGTGATGGGCACCGACGGCTTCTTCGAGCTGAAGCGCAGCCGCACCCGCCAGCCAATCTTCGACTGAGACCCGCGCCGCGTCTGGTGCGGCGACCGGACCGGACCCGGCGCCAGGACCCTTGTCACTGGCCTGGCAAGCCGCGTTGGACTCAGAAGGTGATCACGCCCCGCAGGTTGCGGCCCTCGCGCATGTCCTCGTAGCCGTGGTTGACCTCGTCCAGGCGGTAGGTGCGGGTCACCAGCTCGTCCAGCTTGAGCTGGCCGTCGGCGTACAGCCCGAGCAGCCGGGGGATGTCCGCCCGGGGGTTGGCGGACCCGAAGATGGAGCCGACGACCTGCTTCTCCATCAGGGTCAGGTCCAGGGCGCTCATCGACACCTGGCGTCTCGAAGGCGGGGTGGATGTTGGTCACGACGACCCGGCCCCGCTTGGCCGTGACCGCCAGGGCGGCGCCGATGACGTCGCCCTCGCCCGACGCCCATCGTCATGATCACCTTGTTCGCCATGCGGCCCTGGGTGGTCGTCGCCGATCAGACCGTGGCGCCTCCTCGAGCGACGACGGCGGTGTGGGTGGCCCCGAACTCCACGGCCTGCTCCCGCTTGAACTGCACCGGGTCGATGGCGAAGATGCGGTGGGCGCCGGCCAGCTTGGCGCCCTGGACGGCGTTGATGCCGATCCCGCCGATGCCCACGACGGCCACGTCGTCGCCGGGACCACCTCGGCGGCGTACACCGCCGAACCCCAGCCGGTCACGACCCCGCAGCCCGAGCAGGCAGGCCTTGTCGAGCGCCACGTCGTGCTCCGACCTTGATGCAGCTGGCCTCGTTGACGACCGTGCGCTCCGCGAACGTCCCCAGCAGGCACATGAGGCCGATGTCGGTGTCGTGGGCGTGGTGCCGGGCGGTGTGGTCGCTGATCTGGCTGCCGCTAGCCAGGAAGGCGCCCAGGTCGCACAGGTTGCTGTGGCCGGTGGCGCAGGACGGGCACCGCCCGCAGGACGGGATGAACCCGAAGATGACCTGGTCGCCGGGCGCCAGCCAGTCCACCCCGGGCCCGACCTCCTCGACGATGCCGGCGCCCTCGTGGCCGCCGATGATCGGCAGGCCGAAGGGAAGGTCGCCGGTCACCAGATGCTCGTCCGAGTGGCACAGCCCCGAGCCGACCAGCCGCACCAGCACCTCGCCGGTCTTCGGGGGATCGAGGTCGATCTCCTCGACGCTCCAGTCCTTGCCGACCTCCCACAGGATCGCCGCTCTGGTCTTCATGGACGCCTTCCCCCGATCGTGCTGGTTGGCTGCAGAGTAGTACGGCCAGCAGCGTTTCTACGTACGTTCAGCGGTCTGGAAAAGTCAGGTGACCAGCACTTCGTCCGCCGCCCCGGTGGCGGCACGCCCTGTCAAGGGGCCGGAACCGCTAAGGTCGCCGGGCATGTCGGTCACCTACGCCCTCGAGGATCAGGTCGCGGTCATCACCTTCGACGATGGCAAGGCCAACGTCTACACCCACGACGTGCTGCGCAGCCCTCGGCGAGGCCCTGGACCAGGCCGAGCCGACGGAAGCCCGGGCGGTGCTGCTGGTGGGCCGGCCGGGCCGCTTCTCGGCCGGGTTCGACCTGGCCACCATGACGGCCGGCCCCGAGCCCATGCGGGCCCTGGTCGGGGCCGGGGCCGGTTCGTCGCCCGCCTGCTGCTGGAGCCGCTGCCCGTGGTGGCCGCCTGCACCGGTCACGCCCTGGCGGCCGGGGCCCTGGTGCTCCTGGCCGCGGATCGTCGCATCGGCGCGGCCGGTGACTTCAAGATCGGCTCAACGAGGTGCCATCGGCATGGCGCTGCCGGTGTGGGCGGTCGAGCTGGCCCGTTATCGGATGCCCCCCTCGGAGCTTGACCGCACCATCCTGGGTGAGACGAGCAGCCCCGAGGAGGCCTGCGCCGCCGGTTTCCTCGACCGGTCGTCGCTCCCGACGAGCTGCTCGCCGTGGCCTCGTCGACGGCCACCGGGTTCGCCGCCCTCCAGCAGCGGGGCCGTGGCCGGCACCAAGACGCGGGCCCGGGCCGAGGTGGCCCGCGCGCATGCTCGAGGATCTCGACGCGGACCTGGCCGGACTGCGCCAGCCCGCCCGCCGGCCCTAGCGACGCCGTGGCTGCCCGGTCGGCCGCGACCGAAAAAGGCTAGAGGGCCAGAAGACCTAAAGCGCCGGAAGACCCACAGCGCCAGAAGACCTAGAGGGTCAGGCCGGCGGCCAGGGCCCCGCCGAGCTCGCGGGCCGCGTCCAGGTCGGCCGGGCCGGGGTCGCCGGTGACGACCAGCGGGGCCTGGGCCGGCCTGCCATTGCAACCCGGTCACGATGGCGTCGAGGGCCCGCAGGGCGCCGGTGGCGTCGTTGTTGGCGTGCAGGTACACGCCGAAGGGACGCCGCCGGGTGGCGTCCAGGCACGGGTAGTAGATCTGGTCGAAGAAATGCTTGAGGGCGCCGGAGAGGTAGCCGAGGTTGACGGGGCTTCCGAGCAGGTAGCCGTCCGCGTCCAGTACGTCGACGGCCGCGGCGGTCAGGGCCGGGTCGCACCACCACCTCGACCCCGGTGATGGACGGATCGGTGGCGCCTTCCAGTGGCGGCCAGGTGCAGGGCGTGCGTCGCCGGCGACACGGTGTGGTGCACGACCAGCAGCGTCTTTTTCACCGGGTGACGGCGCTGTCGGCCGCCCCGCCGTAGATCTCGCGCGGCCCGCCAGCAGTACCAGGCCGCCACCGACCGGAAGGGGCGCAGCTCGTCGCCGAGCGGCCCGAGCTCCTTGGCCGTCGGCGTCGGGATCCCCCAGGCCAGGCCGTAGCCCCGGCGCACGCCCAGATCGCCGGTCGGCCACACGTCGAGCCGGCGCAGCTGGAAGATCAGAAACATGTGCGCCGTCCACTCCCCGATGCCCCGGACCGCGGTCAGCCGGGCGATGACCTCCTCGTCGGACTCGCGCCGCAAGCCCTCGCGGGTCGAGCACGACGGTGCCGTCGAGGGCCTTGGCGGCCAGGTCCCGCAACGACGCCGTCTTGTTGGCCGACAGGCCGGCCGCCCGAAGGGACTCGTCCGGGAGCCGCAGGAGGGCCTCCGGCTCGACGTTGCCGTCGAGAGCCGCCACCAGCCGGCCGTGGATGGCGGCGGCCGCCGCCCCCGCCAGCTGCTGGTAGGTGATGGCCCGGACCAGGGCGGCGAAATGGCTTTCCTGGGGCGGCCGGACAGCCGGATGGGCCCGGCCGCGGCGACCAGCGTGGCCATGACCGGCACCCGCTCGGCCAGCTCGGCGGCCGCCGGCCTGAAGCGTGATCCGGGGCTCAACGGCGTCCAGGCTCTCGGCGGGATCCGCGCGGCCAGGTGCGCCGCGAACCCGGCCACCTCCGGGCGGCCGACGGTAGTGACGAACCGCGCATCGGGCAGCACCCTACCCGTATGATCGACGCCGGGTCGCGGGACGTGCCAGACTCAACCCGACGGACACCAGCCGGCGTCCGATGGCCGCTTGACCGAGAGACGAGGTCGCATTGTCCACCACCGAGGCGCTGCTCGACACTTCCTTGGCCCCCAGACCGACCGCTCCCGCCGAGCCGCGGAACCGGTGGCCGTACAAGACGATGCGGGAGCAGGTGCTGCTGGCGCTTGTTCATCGCCATCCCGTTCCTGGCCCTGCTGGCCGCGGTGCCGCTCCTGTGGGTGTCGGGCTTCCTGAGCTGGCAGGCCGCCGTCATCGCCGTGGTGATGTACCTCGTCGCCGGGCACGGGATCACGGTCGGCTTCCACCGCTACTTCACCCATCGGGCCTTCCGGGCCCAGCGGTGGCTCCGGGTCACCCTGGCCGTGGCGGGCAGCATGGCCATCCAGGGCCCGGTCATCCAGTGGGTCGCGGACCATCGCAAGCACCACCGGTTCTCCGATCGCGACGGCGACCCTCATTCCCCGTGGCGGTACGGCAACAACGCCCGGGCGCTGGCCAAGGGCTTCTTTTACGCCCATGTGGGCTGGTTGTTCGACTGGGAGAAGACCTCCGAGCGGCGCTACGCACCGGAGTTGCTGGCCGATCGGGTCATCCGCTGGGTGTCGAAGTCCTTCCCGCTGTGGGTGGCGCTCTCGATGTTGATCCCGCCCCTGGTCGGTGGGCTGTGGACCTGGTCGTGGTGGGGCGCCCTGACGGCGTTCTTCTGGGGCAGCCTGGTCCGCGTTGCCCTGCTGCATCACGTGACCTTCTCCATCAACTCCGTGTGCCACATCAAAGGTCGGCGTCCGTTCAAGACCAAGGATCGCAGCCAGAACGTCTGGTGGCTGGCCCTCCCGTCCATGGGAGAGTCGTGGCACAACTTCCACCACGCCGAGCCCGCCTCGGCCCGTCACGGCGTGCGCCTCCTGGAGATCGACAGCAGCGCCGTCGTGATCAAGCTGATGGAGAAGCTGCGCTGGGTTGACGGACGTGCGCTGGCCCGACGCCGGCCTGATCGCCCGCCGGCGCCTGGTGGTCGAGCCGGTCGGCTGAACCAGGCGGCTGCCAGACGAGATCCGGAGCGCGTCGGTCCGGCACGGACCGGGCCGGTTAGCGTAGGCCCACCGGGAACAAAAGGGGGAGAGCCATGGGATATGCCCGCATTCTGGTAGGAACCGACGGCTCCGCGACCGCAGACAAGGCGGTCGAGACGGCGGCCGAGTTGGCCCGCCAGCTCGGCGCCGATCTCCATGTCGTGACCGCCTACCGGCAGTCCGGCGGCCCGGGTATGGGGAGCGCGTCGGGCGCCGCCATGGCGGATCCCGGGCGGAGCGCGGAGGGACTGCATGCCGAGAGGCGGCCAAGCAGATCGCCGAGAAGGCCGTCGCCGCCTGGGGAGAGGGACTCACGGACCCGAGCCCACGCCGCATCCGGCTCGGCCGCGGACGCCATCCTGGATACCGCCGAGTCGTGCGGCGCCGACCTGATCGTCGTCGGCAGCAAGGGGATGCGACGGCGCCCGCCGGGTGCTCGGCTCGGTGCCGAACTCGGTGGCCCACGGGGCCAGTTGCGCGGTCCTGATCGTCAAGACGGACTGAAGCCTGGCTGGCCGGCCGCTCCGGCCGGACGGCGCCGACCGGGCTCACTTCGCCGCTGCCTGGCAGGACCCGGTCCCCGGGGCGTTCAGATCCCGCGTCACGCGCGCCGGAGAAGTCCAGCCGCTCGAGGGGCATCCCCGACACGCCTCCGTCGGTCCGCCGCCAGCACCTGGTGCAGCTCGATGCGGCGCTGGACGAAGCCCAGCCGCGAGGCGGCCAGGTACAGGCGCCACACCCGGGCCCGCCCCTCCCCCACCTCGGCCACGGCCTCGTCCCAGTGGGCATCGAGGTTGGCGCCCCACGCCGCGCACGTGCGGGCGTAGTGCTCGCGGAAGTTCTCCTCGTGGCGAACCTCGAAGCCGTTGTCCTGGAGGACCGACACGATGGTGCCGACCGCCTCGAGCTCGCCGTCGGGAAAGACATAACGGTTGATGAACCCGCCCGCCCGGGCCGGCTCCGAGGTCAGCGGCCGGGTGATGCAATGGTTGAGCAGCCGGCCCTGCGGGCCGCAGCTTGGCGGCCAGAAAACGGACGTAGCCGGCCAGGTTCTTGGCCCCGATGTGCTCGGTGAGCCCGATGCTGCTGATGGCGTCGAAATCGCTCTCGCGGACGTTGCGATAGTCGTCGTGGCGGATCTCGGCCACGTCCGACAGGCCCAGCTCGGCGATGCGCTTCTGGCCGTACTCGGCCTGCTGGCGCGACAGCGTCACGCCGATGACCCGGACCCCGTAGTGGGCGGCGGCGTGGAGCACCATCGTCCCCCACCCGCATCCCGACGTCGAGCAGGCGCTGGCCGGGCTGCAGGTCGAGCTTGCGGCACACCAGGTCGACCTTTTCCTCCTGGGCCTCGTCCAGCGACGCCCCCTCGTAGGGGTAGACCGCGCAGGTGTACGCCATCGTCGGTCCGAGAATCCACTCGTAGAAGCGGTTGGAAACGTCGTAGTGGTGGCTGATCGCCTTCGAGTCGCGGTCACGAGCGAATGGCGCCAGCCCCACCACAGCCCCGGACGGCGTCTCCTCGGGCGGCGGCGCGATCGGCACGCAGGATCGACGGCCCGAGCCGCCGCAGCACCTCGAGGCGGTCCGCCCAGGTCAGCGACCCCACCTGCTCGCGCGGCCAGCATCTCCAGGGTGGTGAAGATGTCGCCTTCCACGTCCAGGCTGCCCGACACGTAGGCCCGGGCCATCCCCAGATCGCTCGGCGCGGTGGCGACGTAGCGCAGGGCACGCGGATCGCGGATGATGATGCGGCTCACCGGGTTGGCCGGTCCGGCGCGAGCTGCCGTCGTAGGCCGCGACCCCGATGGGGCGTCCCGGCCGACGACATCGGCGAGCACGGGCGCGATCTGCGAACGGACGGCGCATGTTTTCTTGACCTCCTCGGGTGACTGGCGAGCGGGCGCTGCCACCGACGTGGATTGATCGGCAGCAGTGTCACGGCCGGACGCACTTGGCGTACAGGTCGAGCAACCGTCCGGCCGGGTCGTAGCGCTGTTTGAGGTCCCGGTAGACGGGGCCGTTGTAGAGGGCCCAGAAGCGGTCCTCGGGGTAATGCACGGTCGAGTACAGCGACTTCCGGCCTCCCAGCCGGTCGACCTCGTCCTCCACCCAGCGGTTGTGGTGCGCGGGGTCCATCCCGGGCTGCAGGGGGACGCTCGACCAGAACCCGACGTTGACGTAGAGGGTTGCCGGGGTCGAGGCGGTACAGCTCCCAGGTGGCGTCGCGCGTCGCGCTGGCGGAGGGGGCACAGCCAGAACGGGGAGATGGGCACCTGCGCGCTGGAACGCCGACACGAACTCGGCCAGCCGGTCGATCGGCAGCTCGACGTCCTGGATGACGTTCTCGCGAGCCGGGCGGCCCCGCCACCGGTCGAGGGTGGCCTTGGCGTGGAAGCGCTCCTCCAGGGCCAGGATCCGCCAGTACACGTCGCTGCGCAGCAGACGAGGGCCGGCCGGGCGGCACCAGGCCGACGCCCGGCGCACCCACGGCCGCTGGACGCCGAAGGCCCGGGAACACCAGAACCAGTCGGTGTCCCAGCGCCACAGGTAGTCCCGGACCGTCAGCCAGTCCTCCCGGCGAGACTGGATCGACCGGTAGTAGATCTCGGCCCGGGTGTAGTCGCTGGTGCACGGAGCCGTGTCGGCCCACGACCCCAGCGTGAGGTAGCACTCATCGGGGCAAAGACGGTGCCGTCGACGAAGTCGACCGGCTCGCCCGTGATAGCGACCGGGTCGGCGCACACGTCGGCCAGCACCTCGACCAAGTCGGCGAGGTCTCGCGAACGGCACGTGGCGCAGGTGGACGTAGGGCCGCACCGGCTCGAGCTCGATCCGGGCCCGGAGGGCGTAGCCCGAGCGTCCCGTAGGAGTTGGGAAAGCCGAAGAACAGGTCGGCGTGCTCGCTGTCCCGGCTGGGCGGTGACCACCCGCCCGTCGCCGGTGAGGATGTCCATCTCGACCACCGACTCGTGGGGCATCCCGTTGCGGAACGACGAGCTCTCGATGCCCGAGCCCGGTGATGGCGCCCCCGAGGGTGATGGTCTTGAGCTCGGGGACCACCAGCGGCATGAGACCGTAGGGCAGGGTGGCATCGACCAGATGCTCGTAGGTCGTCATCCCCTGCACGTCGGCGGTGCGGGCCACCGGATCGACGTCGATGACGCCGTCGAACGCCGTGACGTCGAGCCCGGGCCCGATCCGGCTTCGAGCGGGGCCGGAACAGATTGGAGGTCTTCTTCGCCAGGCGCACCGGCTGCCCGGCCGGGATGGCGGCGTACTGCTGCTCCAGGGGGCAACCCGGCGCCGGTAGTCCGACCCAGGCGAGTCCGTCGGTCGGTCGGCGGTCGGGGCGGTCCGCGTCTGTCGCGTCGGGGGCGGCGAGGGTCACCGACGAAAGCTACCTCGCCGAGGCGTCGCCTCGACGACCCGAGCCGGCAGCCTCCGAGGGGGTGCCAGTGACGTCCGGTGGAGGGTGGCAGTCGGGTGTGCCAGTGGTGTGCCAGTGGTGTGCCAGTGGTTGCCAGTGGTGTGGCAGTATTGTTTCGCTAATGGTCATTTCTGCCACTCGTCCGGAAGCCCCCCCGGGCCGACGATGGAGGTCATGATCCCGATGCACATGATCAAGGATCTCGCCGAGCAGCACGTCGCCGACCTTCGCGGCGGAGCACGGCCGCCGATCCGCGGCCCGGCCGAGCACGGAGCGGAACCCGACCGGGGGCCGGCGCGGCCCCGCTCCCGGCGCGCCGCGGCGGTGCCCCGGCGGCTGCTCGCCTGGTCGCGCCTGCTGGCGGTGGCCCCAGCCGCCTCGGGCTGCGTCCCGGACCGGCATGATGCCGGCCTCCCGGGCCGGGCCCACTCGGCTGGCCGTCGTCGTCGGCCCCGGCGTTTCCATCTTCGAGTTCAGCGCGGTCTGGGAGGTCTTCGGCCGAGGACCCGGCGTCGGCCGGCCCTGGTACCGGGTCATGATCTGCAGCTCGTCCCCGCCGCCGATCCCGATGTCGGTGCCGGGCGCCGTGCTAACCGACGTGCGTCCCCTCTCCGCCGTTGCGCCAGGCCGGGACCATCGTGGTCCCGCCGTTCGCGTTCGCCCTCACCGGAGACCCTGACGGCCCTCCGGGCCGCCCACGCCCGGGGGGCCCGCATCCTGTCGTTGTGCACAGGAGCCTTCGTGCTGGCCGCCGCCGGACTGCTCGACGGCCGGCGGGCCACCACCCACTGGGCCCATGCCGCCGAGCTCGCCGAGCGGTATCCCGCAGTCGACGTCGACCCGCGGGTGCTGTACCTCGACGACGGCGACATTCTGACCTCGGCCGGAAGCGCGGCCTGCCTCGACCTCTGCCTCCACATCGTCCGCAGCGACTACGGGGCCGATGTGGCCAACACGGTCGCCCGGCAGATGGTGGTCCCGCCCCATCGGGCCGGCGGCCAGGCCCAGTTCGTGGCGACCGCCATCCAATCCGTCGAGCATCCCGACCTCTTCTCCGACGACCCTGGATTGGGCGCTCGCCCACCTGGCCGAGCCGCTCAGCGTCGAGATGCTGGCCCACCGGGCCGCCATGAGCCCGAGGACCTTCGCCCGCCGCTTTCGGGCCGTCGACCGGCGCCACGCCCCATCGCTGGGTGCTGCGCCAGCGGGTCCTGCTGGCCCAGCGCCTGCTGGAAACGACCGACCTGCCGGTCGACCTGGTGGCCGGAGCAGTGCGGCCTCGGTACCGCCACCAACCTGCGGACCCGCCTCCAGGACGCCATTGCCACCACGCCGACCGCCTACCGGCGGACGTTCCGGGCCCGGGCCAGTTAGCCGGTCGGCGCCCGGCCTCGACCGTCTGAGCGTTCAGCCGGCGGCGAGGCCAGGCTCGGCCGTGGTCCGCAGGTGGGCTGGCCGCCGGCGAGGACGGCAGCCAGCGGTCGAGCGTCGCCAGTGGCCGCGCCAGGGCCCGCCAGGGCCCAGCGGCCGGCTTCGGCCGAACCGGTCCGCGCCGAGGCGGCCAGGCCTGCCGGACGCCCAGGTCGGTGGCCGGGAAGGCGTCGGGCTCGCCGAGGCGCAGGGCCATGTAGTGCGCCGTCCAGGGCCCCAGCCCGGGGATGGCGGTGAGCGACGAGACCAGCTCGTCCAGGCCGGCGCTGCGGTCGAGGCGGACGTCGCCCGTCGGCCACGGCCCGGGCGAACGCGCGATGGCCTGCTGGCGGGCCCGGGTCAAGCCCAGGCCCGACAGGTCGGCGTCGCCAGGGTGTCGGGACCCGGGAAGGTGTGGGACAGACCCATCGGCGCCAGGCCGGGGACGGCCGCGCCGAGCTGGGCCACCAGCCGGCCGGCCAGGGTGGTGGCCCCCGCGACCGACACCTGCTGGCCGAGGATGGCCCGCACGCCGGTCTCGAAGGGGTCCCAGGTGCCCGGGACCCGCAGGCCGGGGCGGGCCGCCAGCATCGGGGCCAGGACGGGGTCCCGCGGCCAGGTCGCGGGTGGCGTGTCCAGATCGGCAGTCCAGGCTGGCGATGCGGCGGGCCCGCTGGACCACGTGGATCAGGTCCTCCCAGTGCGGCAGGTGGACGCGCACCACCAGGTGATCGGGACCGCCAGGCCCCAGCTCCAGCACACCCGGGTCGCCGTCGACGAGAACGGTCCGACGGTAGGTGTCGCCCTCGACGTACTCGACTCCCGGAATGGCCCGGGCCTGGAAATACGCCAGCAGGCCGTCCCAGTCGAGAGCGCCTTGATAGGGCATGCCGCAGGGCCAGGCCGCCGTCGGCGACCAGTCGGTCGGTCCGTGCGCCGGCGGGCCCGCAACTCGCCCGGAGCAGCCCGGAAGATGTCGTGGCAGGCCCGATGCAGCTGGCGCACGCTGCCGAAACCGGCGGCGAAGGCGACGTCGGCAACAGGCAGGTCCGTGTCGTCCAGCAGGCGCCGGGCGAAATGGGCCCGGCGGGATCGGGCCAGGCCGTCGGGGGTGACGCCGAGCTCGGCGATGAAGAGACGCCGCAGATGGCGGCTGGATATGCCGAGCCGGGCGGCCAGCTGATCCTCGGTGTGACCGTCGAGGGCGCCGTCGGTGATCAGCTGCACCGCCCGGCAGACCAGCTCGGACCCGCTCCATGAGACCGGCCTGCGCCGACCGGTAGGGCCGGCATCGCAAGCAGGGTCGGAACCCGTCCGCCTCGGCGGCCGCGGCCAGGGTGTAGGGTCGGACATGGTCGGGGATGGGGCCGCCCGCCACAGCCGGGACGGCAGTAGATGCCGGTGGTGACGACAGCGGAAAGCACTTGCACGAGAAGAGGTATACCGTCCGCCTGAGCCTCGACGAGCGACGGATCCGGACAGGCGGTCGACATCTGTCCGGATCCGTCACCCGCAAGCCGGCGCCAGCGGCCACCATGACGACATGACCACCGTCGCCAGGCCGCGGAACCCGCTACCGCCACCTCGACTCCCCCCTGGGCCGCATCCGCCTGGTCGGCCACGATGACGTGCTGACCGGCCTGTACCTCGCCGACCACGGGCACTGCCCACCGCCGGAGGCGCGCTGGACGGCGGACGAGCAGCGCCTTCGAGCCGGTCCGCCAGCAGCTCGACGAGTATTTCGCCGGGCACCCGCAGGGAGTTCTCCGTGGCGCTGGAGCTGGCCGGCAGCCCGTTCCAGGTCGAGGTGTGGACGCGCCCTGCGGGCCATCCCGTACGGCGAAACGGCCAGCTATCGTCGACATCGCCACGGCCGATCGGCCGGCCGGCTGCGGTCCGGGCCGTCGGGGCGGCCAACGGGCGCAACCCCATCTCCATCATCGTTCCCTGCCACCGGGTCATCGGCGCCGACGGCAGCCTCACCGGCTACGGCTGGGGCGTCGACCGCAAGGCCTGGCTCCTCGACCACGAGAGCGGTGGGGCCGGCACCCTTTTCCGAGCGTCCCTGTCCTATGTGAGCGCGGCCTATGTCAGCGGGCCCGGGTAGGCAGCCTCGGCGACGGCGGCCAGGCGGCTGGCATGCCGGCGGACGATCAGGATGATGGCCACGATGACGAGCACGGCCACCCCGGCCAGGATGATGTTGACGACGCCGGAGATGTGGCGGAGCGTGCTGCCGGCCGCGTAGGACGCAAAGGTGTAGATGGCCGCCCAGAGGATGCCGCCGGCGGCGTTGAAGACCAGAAAACGGCGCCAGTGCATACGGTTGGTGCCGGCCAGAAACGCGGCGTAGGTCCGCAACACCGACACAAAGCGCCCGAAGAACACGACCTGGCCGCCGTAGCGGTCGAAGAGGTAGCGGCCGATCTTCATCTTGGACTCGTCGACCTGGATGTAGTGCCCGTACCGGCGGAGCAACTGGTAGCCGCCCTTGTCCCCAATCCAGTACCCGATGTTGTCGCCGATAATGGCGGCCGCGGCCGCCACCGCGAAGATCCCCCACGGCGACAGGTCGTGGGTATGGCCGGCGTAGGTGCCGGCCGCGATCAGGGCGGTCTCGCCCGGGAGCGGGATTCCCAGGCTCTCCAGGGCGACCATGAGGAAGACCGCCCAGGTACCCGTAGGTCGCGATCAGGTGGTCGATGTTCACGGCTGCAGGCCGCTCAGGCGTGGGTGCCGGGCTCGTGCTCGGCGTGGCTGGCCGGCTCGAGCTGGAAGGTGGAGTGCTCGACGTCGAAGTGGCCAGCCAGACAGTGCTGCAGCTCGTCGAGCACCTGCGGGGCGTGGCCGTCGAGGAAGCACGAGTCGTCGATCGACGACGTGGGCCGAGATGGCGGGCAGATCGGAGGTCACGGTCCACACGTGCAGGTCGTGCACGTCGCTCGACGTGGGCCGGCTCCAGCAGGTGGGCCCGGACGTCGGCGAGGTCCACCGCCTCGGGGGCCGCCTCCAGCAGGACCCGCACCGAAGCTCTGAGCAGCCCCCAGGACGGCCCGCAGCATCAGGACCACGACGACCAGGGAGGCGATGGGATCGGCCCGGTCAAAGCCGGTCGATGACGATGATCACCCCGGCCAGCACGGTGGCCAAGAAGCCGTAGAGGTCGGACAGGATGTGCTGGAACGCCCCCTCGACGTTGAGGCTGGAGCGATTGCGCCCGGGACAGCCCCCAGGCGGCGGTCACGTTGATCACCACCCCGACGCAGGCGGTGACCAGCACCGCCAGGCCGTGAACGGCCTGCGGGTGGATCGAGCCGGTGGACCGAGACGAAGGCCAGGACCGCCGACACCACCAGCAGGGTGATGCCGTTCCCCGCCGCGGACAGGATCTCGGCCCGCTTGAAACCAAACGTCCATGCCCCCGTCGCCGGTCGGGCCGCCAGATGCAACGCCCACAGGGCCAGCCCCAGCGCACCGGCGTCCACCAGCATGTGTCCGGCGTCGGCGAGCAGAGCCAGCGAGTTCGAGGCCACCGCAACCAGTACCTCGGCGACCATGAACCCGACGATCAGCACCATGGCGCCCGACCAACCAGCGGCGGTCGCCGCCGGAGGAGAACCGGTGCGAATGATCGGCGCCGGCGTGATGCTCATGGACGTGGTCACCCACGCCGCGCAGGATAGCGAGGCCCATCGACTGACAGACCTCCGAACCGGCTATCGGCTGCCGGGTGCCGGGGTGCCGGGGTGTCGGGGGCCGGGGTGCCGGGGTGCCGGGGTGCCGGCAGGGTGCCAGGGTGCCGGGGTGCCGGGGTGCCGGCAGAGATCGGGGTGCCGGCTGCCGGGGTGCCGGCTGATGCTGCCTGCTGGCGGGGCGGGGGCGGGGCGGGGCGGGGCGGGGCGGGCCAAGATGTGGTGGATGCGCCGCATGTTGGAGCCGGTTGACGATGCGATCCCGGCGCTGGCCCGCTCCGGGTTGCTCGCGCTCACGGGCCAACCAGACGAAGCGCCGGTCCTGCCCCCCCTCGGCGTGCCCGCCTATCTGGCGGGGCTGGCCCGGGAGATCAAGGTTCGGACCCGGTCCCGTTGGCGACCGATCCGGGTGAGCTGGGAGGCCGCCATATCGGGGCGGGCCGCCATGCTGGGTTGGCATCGCCAGGGGCAGATCTCGGCCAACGGATCGTGCCGGCTGCTCCGCACCGCCGACGGCTGGGTCGCGGTCAACCTGCCCCGACCCGACGACATCGAGTTGGTACCGGCCCTCATCGGCAAAGCCGTCACTGACCCCTGGATCGACCTGGCCGCGGCGGCTGCCCTGGCCCGGTCGGGCGACCTGGTGTCCCGGGCCCGGCTCCTTGGTATGGCGGTTTCGCCCATCGGGAGCAGTGGACGGGCGCCCCTGCCGTGGACCGCCACACCACGGTGGCCCCGGGCCCCGCGACGGACGAGATCGACCTGGCGGGTCGTCGACCTGTCGTCGCTCTGGGCCGGGCCGATAGTCGGGCGGATCCTCGCCGAGGCCGGCGCCGAGGTCGTCAAGGTGGAAAGCTCGAGCCGGCCCGACGCGGCCCGCGACGAGCCGGCGTTCTATCAGTGGTTACACGCGGCCGGCGAGGTCTCGGTCCAGTTCGACTTTCGCAGCCCAGAAGGCCGGGCCCAGGTGGCGGCCCTGCTCGACGAAGCCGACGTGGTGATCGAGGCCTCCCGCCCCCGGGCGCTCGAGCAGCTGAGCCTCGGCCCCGATGACCGGCCGGGCCGACCCGGGCGGGTCTGGTTGAGCATCACCGGCCATGGCCGATCGGAGCCGGGCCGGGACTGGGCCGCCTTCGGTGACGACGCCGCGGTGGCGGGCGGCCTGGTCGGCCGGGATGACAATGGAACGCCCGTCTTCTGCGGTGACGCCATCGCCGATCCGATCAGCGGGCTGGCCGGGGCGGTGGCGGTACTGCGCGCTCTCGATGAGGGCGGAGGACAGCTCATCGACCTGGCCATGAGTCGGGCGGCGGCTATCGCCGCCTCCTATCCCCCGGGGCCAGCCGGTCAGCGGCCGGGGGGATGGGCAGTGGAGGCGGCCGGCCCCGGTCGGTGGCAGGTACGGGCCGGCGAGCTCACCGAAGCGGTGCGGGATGGGCCGCCGGGCCTGGAATGGGTGGGGCCGGCGGGCTAGCGGGACCCAGGTCGGAGGGCCCCGGCCGGGACAGTCGCGACCTGCGAGCCGAACGCTTCCGAGGGCCCCGGCCGGACCTTCCCTGTTGCACCGCCCCCTCTAACAGGGCAGTTTTTGCAATAGGAAAGGCGGACGGGGCCCGGTTAGGGCACCTTTTGCAACAGGAAACGCGCTCGAGGGCGGGGGTCGGGGGGCTCGGCCAGCGGCTGGGAGCTCGGCCTGGCGGCCGGCGGGGACTCGGCCTGGCGGCCGGCTGGGGGTCGGCTGGACGGCCAGGAGGATCGGCCGGGCGGTGGGGGCTCGGCGTGGCGGCCGGTACGGCGCTCCGGGGTCGGCTCCCGGCTCGCCTGCCTTCAGCCCGGCTCGGCGCCAGCCACGACCCGGCCGCCGATGAGGGTGGCCCGGACCGGCACCGGTCCGTCACCGCGGAGCGCCTCCGCTACCGGGACCGCCAGCACCACCAGGTCCGCAGGCTGGCCGGGCTCCACCCGGCGAGGCACCGGCGGAGCCTGACCGCGGCCCCACCACCAGGCCAGGGCGGTTGCCGGCGCCACGGCCTCGTCCGGTCCCACGACCCGCCCCGATCCCGTCTGCCGCCGGATGGCGGCCCGGATCGCCAGCCAGGGATCCGATGAGCCGAAGGGGGCGTCCGTGCCAGCGGCAACGGCCACCCCGGCCTCGACCAGGGATCGACCCCGCCACAGATCGGGCTGATCCGGGTCCGGCACCTCAGCCAGATACTCGTCACCGCGCTCGGCCACGAAGTTCGGCTGGGTGACAACGGTGAGCCCGAGGTGGGCGAGGGTGGACAGGGCTTCGGTCGGGATCACGGCACCGTGCTCTATCCGGTCGCCCGGCAGGGCCCCGGCCACCTCGATCGCGGCGAGTGTGAGCAGGAGCTGAACGCGGGTGACGCAATGCACGGCCACCGGGAGGCGCCGGTCATGGGCCCGGGCGATGGTGGTGGCCAGGTCGTCGAGGGCCGGTAGGCTCGGGTCGTCCAGGAGAATCTTCACCGGACCGGCGGTGATCCCGGCCACCCCGAACGCCTCGAACGCCTCGAGCGCCGCGGGCTCCCCACCCCCACCCCCGGCCCCGGTGGGCTGCATCAGGTGGAGCCGCTGGTGGACCCTCCCCGCCTCCACCGCCTCGACGAGCGCCTCGGTGTCCCGGTCCGAACGCTCGGGCGTGGCATCGGTCCACCCCGTGACCCCGACCGCAGCCGCGGCGGCGCTCAAGCGGGTCAGGCCGGCCGGATCGCGCTCCCCGCCGGGACGCAAACGGGCCGCCAGCCAGCGGTCCATCCGCCACAACCGGCCGGTCGGGCGCCCGAACCCGTCGCGTTCGATGCCCGGGGCCTCCTCACGCGCCGCCCCGAGGGCGGTCAGAGCCGCCGAGTTGCATACCCAGAGGATTCCGCTGCGGTGCTGCACCCGCACCGGCCGGTCCGCGACGATGCGGTCGAGGGTCTGGCGGTCGAGGTCGCCGGCGACGGACTGGTGATAACCGACCGCCCGGATCCAATCCGGGCCCGGCTGGGCGGCTGCGGCCGCAGCCAGTGCCGCCCTCAGCCCGGCCTCATCACGGACCTCCGGCGGCCCGACACGGATCGATTCGGCGGCGGCAACCGACGCCAGCAAGTGGAGGTGATGATCATGGAGGCCGGGCAGCAGCGCCCCGCCTCTGGCGTCGATCTCCTGCTCGCCCGCGGTCCGGCGCAGGCCGGCTCCGATCTCGGCGATCCGGTCACCCTCGATCCTGATGTCGGTCTCGACCCGGCCGACCCGGGCCCGGCGCACGACCAGGACGCTCAGCGGCATGCACCACCGGATCGGGGCGGGCATCCTCCGGACCGGACCGTCACGCCGGCCCACGATACGACCGTACGACCGGGATACGCTCCCGGAGTGCTCGATCCGGTGGACGCGCCCGGTCCCCTCAACGTGGACGCCGCCGCGGCGGTGCTGGACCGGGTGCGATCCGGCCAGGGCGGCGACGAGTTCGGGGTCGCCCTGGGCCGTCCCGTGTTGCTCGTTGACCTGGACCGGCCGGTGACCGGCAACGAGTTGCAACCGCCACTCGGCTGGCCCTGCGTGCTCGTGGCCACCAGCACCGCCCGCCATCCTCCCGCCGCGCCGATCGGGCCCGATGTGCTCCTCAGCGGGGCCGTCGACCCACCCCGACCCTGGGTCGGCGCCGGAGTCGGAGGGGTGGACGGCGCCATCGAGGCCACCTGGGGGCTGGAGGCGGCGATCCTCCGCAATCCGCAGGCGGCCACCACCCTGGCCCAGGTCATCCGTCTCGGGGCCTCGTTGAGCGCTCCGGGGGCGCTGGTGGTGGAGTCGCTGGCCTACTCGACGCTGCAGGGCGGCCCCGAACACCGGGAGTGGCTTGCTACCCGTCCGGTGCGTTCCGTCGACACCCGCTCTGATCCCGTGGTGCAGTTGGAACGGGACGCCGACGCCCTGTGGGTCACCCTCAACCGCCCGGAGCGCCGCAACGCCTACAGCGCTCGCATGCGCGACGAGCTGGTCGTCGCCCTGGAGCTGGCTGCCAGCGACCCCTCGGTGGCATCGGTGCACCTGCGCGGCAGAGGCCCGAACTTCTGCAGCGGCGGCGATCTGGCCGAGTTCGGGTCCCGGCCCGATCCCTCCACGGCCCACGGCGTCCGCGTCCAGCGGAGCGCGGGGTGGTGGATCAACCAGTTAGCGCCGAAGGTGACCGCCCACCTTCACGGTGCCTGCGTCGGGGCCGGTATCGAGCTGAGCGCCTTCGCGGGGGCGGTGGAGGCCACGACCGCCGCCACCGTGTCGCTGCCGGAGGTGAGCATGGGGTTGATCCCTGGGGCGGGTGGGACGGCGAGCATCCCCCGCCGGATCGGCCCGCAGCGGGCCGCCTGGCTGGCGCTCACGGGGGTCCGTCTGGACGCCCCGACCGCCCACCGCTGGGGGTTAATCGACCGCCTGGTGGCCCGGGCCGGATGGATCGACGAGGCAGACTAGCCAGGAGCACCACCATGGCCGACGTCGCACCCGCCATCGCCGCCCTCGAGCGGATTGCCTACCTCCTGGAACGAGGGCGGGCGGAAACCTACAAGGTCCGGGCCTTCCGCCGGGCCGCCCGTTCCCTGGCCGATGTCGACCCGGATGAGCTCGAACGGCTGGCCGGGGCCGGACGGCTGCAGGAAGTCCCGGGCATCGGCGAGACGACGGCCCGGGTGATCCAGGAGGCCCTGAACGGGACCGCGCCCGCCTACCTGCAGCAGCTCGAACAGGACCCGGGCATGGGCGTCGGAGCAGACGCCCATCGCATCCTGGCCGTGCTCCAGGGCGACTGCCACAGCCATTCCGACTGGTCGGACGGAGGCAGCTCCATCCTGGAGATGGCCCGGGCCGCGGCGGCCCTCGGGCGCCGCTACCTGGCCCTGACGGACCACAGCCCCCGGCTGACCGTCGCCCACGGACTGGATGCCGACCGGCTGCGGGCCCAACTGGACGTGGTCGAAGCCGTCAACGGTGAGCTGGGCGACTCCTTCCTCCTGTTGACCGGCATCGAGGTGGACATCCTCGAAGACGGGTCCCTGGATCAGGACGAGGACCTCCTCGCCGGGTTGGACGTGGTCGTCGCCAGCGTGCACTCGAAGCTGGCCATGGACCCCACAGCCATGACCGACCGCATGCTCAAGGCCATCGAGAGCCCGCACACGGACATTCTCGGGCACTGCACGGGCCGGATCCTGGCCGGCCGGGGCCGCAAGCCGTCCCGGTTTGACCCCGACGCGGTGTTCGAGGCGTGTGCCCGGACCCGTACTGCCGTCGAAATCAATTCCCGACCCGAGCGCCGGGATCCACCCCCCGACCTCCTGCGCCTGGCGGTGGAACACGGCTGTCTGTTCAGCGTCGACACAGACGCCCACGCCCCGGGTCAACTGGAGTGGCTCGAACTGGGTTGCCAGCAGGCTGCCGAAGCATCAGTTCCCCCGCCGCGCATCGTCAATAGCTGGGACCGCGAGGACTTCCTGGCCTGGTCCCGTCAGCGCCGAGAGCCTCCCACCCCCGAGGCGATTACGACGACCTCCCCAGGGCAGCCCGGCTGAACCGCAGGATGTGATCGGAAGCCTCGCGCCGGGTCAACTTGACCAGGTCACCGCGCGCCCAGCTGATCGCCTCCATGGTGATAGCCCGGATCGTCAGACTGTCCAGTTCCGGCTGGGCGGTCGGAAATGCGCCCGCGGTCAGACCGTCCTCGAGTACCGATCGCAACGGCAGCACGAGCACATCGATGCCCAGCCGCTGAGCGGGCGTCCCTGACACCACCCGGAGGACCATCGGCGAGCTGAGAGCGGAAACCCGCTCGGCCCGGCGGCGGTCGTAGGCGAGGCCGAGCATCTCGTACACCCACACCCCCAGGGCCTCGTTCGGCTCGTGGGCGGCCTCAACCCGGCGCCGCAGGTGGGCACCGAAGGATTCGGCGTCGTGGGCGTACAGCGATCGGATGACGTCCTCTTTGGTCTCGAAATGGCGGTAGAACGCTCGCGTCGAGAGGCCGGCTTCTTCCAGGATCTCCGCCACGGTCGCCTCTTCGCCGTCGTTGCGGCGCAGGACTTCCAGGGCGGCGGTGAGAATCAGGTTGCGCTCGAGGCCAGGCTCATAGAGCCGGGGTCGGCCGGGCGATCGCGACGCCGCCGGACCCGGTTGTTCGCCAGTGGCCATCGGCCAACTATACGGCCGCAGGCCGGCCGGATCGGGGTACTACCGGCTCACATGGAATGGCGAGGATCGAGCTCCGCGCCGGCGGATTTGGCCATGGAGTCCTGATGGAAGGCGGCCACCAGATCTCCGTCCTGAGTAAACACCCGGCCGCCCCCGTACACCCGGCCGGTAGCGGCTTTGGTCGCCTCCGTCACCATCAACAGCCACCGGGAGACGTCGAAGCGCTCGGCGAAATGAATGGTGTGGCCAATCACCCCGGTGGACAGGGTGCGGTGGGCTTCCCCGATATGGACCTGGTCCCGGTGGGCTCGCATCCCCAGCCCGATGATGTTGCCGCAGGTCGCCCACACCAGCACGGCTTGATTGGCCGCCTGCGACTCGACGGGCCGGTCGTAGCGGTGCCAGGCCATCTCCACCGGTACGCCCCCGATGGTCGGTTCGCCCGGGACGGGACGGATCTCCGCGCCCGGAAAGGCCTGCCCCGGCGCCGACTCCAGATCCTCGGGACCGGGCACGCCTGTCGGGGCGTCGGGATCATGACGCATCAGATCCGGGTCGACAGTGTTCAACAGGACGATGCCGCGACACAGGAGCCGACCGTCCTGGGTGGCGGTGATGGTGTCGCTCGCCCAGGTGCGCCCGGCTTGCATGCGGTCGACCTCGAGCTCGATCGGCTTGGTGTAGGTGCCTGCCCGGGCGAACACGGTGTGGACCGAACGCACATCCTTGGCTCCCTCGGCGGCCCGGTCCGCGGCCATGATCATCTGAGCGAGGAGTTGGCCACTGAACACCACGTCGCGGCCCTCGGCCGACTCGGCGGGCTGAAACACCTGGTAGCGATCCTCGGCGACGTCTGTGAGGGTCAGCAGGTCGGGCAGTGCGCTCATTCGTTTGTCCTCCTTGACATCGGCGGTAGCCGGCAGGATTTGACCGGTGTCTGACATCGGGTCGTGGCGTTCCGGAGTGTAGCGACCTCGGGGCCGCCGGGCGGGGGCCAAGAGGGCCTCATCGGCATGGGCTTGTGGCGCGTCGGGCTGGGCGGCCCGGAAAAAGTCGGAAGCCCTACGGCGTGAAAGACTGATTTCGACATGATCGCGACCTGAGGATGATCGAGGAGCAGGCGATGAGTGGACCGCTGGACGGGATCCGAGTCCTGGATATGAGTTCGGGATTGGCAGGCGCCATTGCCACCATGGTGCTCTGCGACAATGGCGCCGAGGTCATCAAGGTGGAGCCTCCCGGCGGCGATCCGCAGCGCGGCCTGCCTGCCTTTGCCCAGTGGCACCGGGGCAAGAAGGGCGTCGTCGCGGACCTCCGGAGCGAGGACGGACTCCGCCAGGCGCAGCGGTTGGCCGCCGAGGCGGATGTGCTGGTGCAAGCCTGGCGGCCCGGGGTGGCGGAGCGGTTGGGGCTCGGCTACGACGCCCTGGCGGATGCGAATCCGGGCCTGGTGTACTGCTCCATCACCGGCTTCGGACGGCGCGGACCCTATGCCACCATCAAGGGGTACGAGGCCATCGTGGGCGCCAAAGCGGGCACCATGGCGGGCGAGGACCGCCCCCGCTTCGCGGCCCTTCCCGGTGCTAGCTTCGGTGCCTCCCAGGGGGCGCTGCAGGGCATCCTGGCCAGCTTGCTGGTGCGAGCCTCAACCGGTCGGGGTCAGAAGGTGGAGGCCAGCCTGGTCCAGGGTTTGACCGCCTACGAGCTCTACAACTGGCTCGGACCGCAGCTGCCCGCCGAGTACGCCAGCCAGCCTCGGACCGGCGTTACCTACTCCCCGGTTTCCGGCCTGGTGGGATTCACCCGGGATGGCCGCTGGTTGCAGTTCGCCAACTTCCGTCCCCACCTGGTCGACGCCTTTTTGCAGGCGGTGGGATTGACCGACGACTACGCCGGCGCGGTGGCTCGCAAGGAACCGGCTGGGGCGATCAGCGAATTGGTCCTGCGCCGCCTCCACGAGAAGACCCTCGATGAGTGGATGGACATCTTTCTGCGCTCGGATGACATCGGAGTCGAACCCTTCCGCACTCCGGCCGAAGCGCTCGATCACCCCCAGATGCGGCACAACGGTCACGTCATCGAGATGACCGACCCGCACCTTGGCAAGACTCGCCAGGTCGGGCCGGTGGTGCGGATGAGCAAGACGCCCTCCACCCCGCAGGAGGGGGCTCCCGGATTCGACCGCGTCACTGCCAGCGAGATCTCCTTCACCTCGGCGCGCCCGGCGCCCGCCGAGGCCGGCCCAGCCGGGTCCTCCCCCGGCCCCGGTGGCCCCCTGCACGGCGTCACCGTGCTGGAGCTGGCCTGGTTCTATGCCGCGCCGTTCGGCACCGCCCTGCTCGCCGACCTCGGAGCCCGGGTCATCAAGGTGGAGAGCGCCGCCGGCGACCCCCACCGGAACCAGAGCCCACTGCCCGAGTTCGCCGGAGTCAAGGCCCTGGGGGGCAAGGAGAGCATCGTCGTCGACTATCGAACGCCTGAGGGCCGGGAGATCCTGCACCGGCTGGTCGCCAGATCCGACCTGGTGATGCGCAACTACCGCCAGCAAAACAGCGCGGCCGTCGGCGACGACTACCAGAGCTTGGTGTCGGCCAACCCGGACCAGGTCTACCTCTACGCGGCTGCCTACGGATCCGACGGTCCCTACACCACCCGCCCGGCCTTTGCCCCGACCATGGGCGTCGCCGCCGGCCACCGCGGGTATCAGCTCGGTTGGGAGACGGCGCTCGAGCACCGCCAGGCCGTCACCTTCGAAGAGGGCCGGGAGCAGTTGGCCGACATCAACCGCCGATACGGAGGCCCCACGAACAACGCCGACGCGGCCTCGGCGCTGGTGGTCGGCACCAGTCTGCTCCTCGGTCTGCTGGCCCGCCAGCGTACCGGCCAGGGCCAATACCTCGAAACGACGATGCTGTGCTCGAATGCCTACGTCGTGTCGGATGAGTTCTTTGACTACGACGGCAAGCCCGAGCAGTCCCACCCACGACGAGAACGGCACCGGACCCCTCTACCGCCTCTATCCCGCCCAGGAGGGCTGGGTCTTCCTTGCCGCCCCTCTGGACCCTGACTGGGAGGAGCTGTGCCAGGCGCTGTCGAGCGGTGACGGGTACGGCCTCTCTGGCCGGTGACCCCCGCTTCGCGACCGCCGGCGACCGGGCCTGCCCACGCACCCGAACTGGCCGGCGCCGATCGCGGAGATCTTCTCCACCCGGGCCGCGGCCGAGTGGGAGCAGCTGCTGGTCCCTCGTGACGTTGCCTGCGTCGAGGTGAGTCAAGGACCGTTCTCCGAGTTCACCATCAAGGACCCCACGATGGTCGACAACGGTTTCGTCGCGGAAGTCGAGCACCCGCTGTTCGGTCGGCACCATCGGCACGGCCCCATCGTCGACCCTGTCCGCCAACACCCGGGACGCCCGGGCCCGGCTGCCTGGTCGGCCAGCACACCCGCCGCATCCTGAGCGAGCTGGGCTACACCGAGGACCAGATGGCCGACCTGCGCCAGCGGGGCATCGTGGCCTGGCCGGAGCCGCCCGGCGGACTGACCCGGAGGGCCCGCGCCAGGTCCGGTCCAGGTCCGGTCCGGCCCGGGGCGTCTACCCGCCCGAGCGCTCCGCGCTCTCGGCACGAGGCCCGAATCCGACCCCGCGCCTGGAGACCAGCGCGGATGGCTGGCCCGACCGGTCGCCTCCACCTCGGTCACGATCTGGTAGACCGTCTCCAGCTCGTCGTCGTCATCGTGTCGGGACGAGTAGAACTCCGGGATGTGATAGCCGCCGAAATGGCGGACGATCCCGGGGTAGTCGTCGATGACGAAGTCGGGCACGGTGGTGACCTGGAGGCGCTTCAGACCGGCGTCGAAGTCGTGCAGGGGCTTGCCGAACACGCCGCTCAGGTACGGCTCCAGCTCGTGCCGCCGCACCACCGACCAGCGGGCTCCCTCTCCTGACCACAGAAACACCTGGTGCCCGTCCTCGACCAGCCGGCCGAACACCTCATGGGTCCCGCTCCGCAAGGCCTGATCGAAGGACAGGATGGTGTAGTCGCAGTCGAAGAAGATGTTCACGGCGTGCAAATGTTAGCGCCACGAACCGGGGTTCACATCCTGGCGATGACTTCGTCCGCGAAGCGTTTGGCCCAGTCGGCCACCTCCGCGGGCGTCAGCCGGGCCTGGCGGTCCCGGGGCCGGGGGCCGGTGATCACCCGGGTGGCCCCGGCCTCCTCCAGGCGCCGGTACCCGTCAAGATCGGAGGCGAGTGCGCCCGAGGCGGTCACCTCGAACGGACCGGCGCGGCCAGCCTGGCGCCGGGCGGCCTCGACGATCGTCAGCCGGGCCCGGAACTCGTCGAGGTCGACGGACCCGTACTCGATCCAACCGTCTCCCAGGCGCCCGGCCCGCCGCAGGGCCGGCGGGCTGGTCCCGCCCACCTCAATGGGGATGCCGGGCTGCTGCAGCGGCTTGGGTTGAAACTTCACCGGTCCGAAGTCGAACTGTCCGTCGTGGACCTCGATGACGTCCTCGGTCCAGATACGACGCAGTGCCGTGATAGCCGCGTCCGTGCGCCGGCCCCGATCGGCAAAGTTGAGCCCCAGGTAGTCGAACTCGTCCTGCAACCAGCCCACGCCGATGCCGAGCGTCACCCGTCCTCCCGATAACCGGTCGAGAGTCACCACCGAACGGGCCGTCTGCAGCGGGTGGCGGAGGGGAAGAATGAAAATGTTGGTGGCGAACCGTATCCGCCGGGTGGCGGCAGCCAGATAGGCGTGGACAACCCACGGGTCGTAGGTGGGGGTGTCAGGGGTGACGGGCGGGTACCCGGTGTCGCTGTAGGGATAGGTCGGCGGCATTTCCGCCGGAAAGACCAGATGCTCCGGGAGCCAGATCGATTCGAAGCCATTGTCCTCGTAGGCGGCCGCCACCTCCGGGTAGGAGCGGAAGCTCACCCCCATGATCGAGGTCCCGAACTTCATCTTCCCCCTCCGCTGGCCCTGGGCATGGGCGAGAAGACTAACCCCCCGGGCTCAACCGGGGTCATTTGATGGCCAGGGCGTTGGGGGGCGAGCCGATACCACCGGTGAGGTGGAGGGGAGCGCTGGTGAAGAACATCTCGTAAACGCCGTCGGCGGCGCAGTCGGCGACCAGCTCCTCCGTCCACCACAACTCCCCGAGGGCCATGCCGAACTGACCGATCAACATGCGGTGCATGAACCCCAATGGGCGAGCCCGATCGGGAGGCATGGCTTCCACGGCATAGGTGTCGGAGGCCACCGCAGCCACATGCGCGTCCCAGAGATACCGGCACATCTCCTCGCCGCGCGGCGATACCGGGAGTGGTCGGCTCCCGGGACAGACGGAAGCGATCTCCAGTCGATTGGCTCAGATACCAGGCCGTGAAACCGGTGTGAAGGAGGACGATGTCCCCCGGGCGGAACTCCACCCCGGACCGGTTGCGAGCCAGTTCGAGATCATCGACGCTGAACGCGGTCCTGGTACCCGGATCGTAGGGGCGGCCTGCGTCGGCCAGGGTGGCGACCATGTCGAGCAGCACCGCCCGCCCGGCAATGCCGCGCCGGGCCCAGTGCTCGATGGTGTTCCGCCGGCCACTGATCACATCCTCCTCGGTGGCGCCGTTGTAAAACGCGTCCGGGGCGTAGCCAATGTGGCCCAGCGAGTCCCACTGGCTCGAACCCTGGGGGAAGAAGTTGTCATAGGCGTCGTCGAACGCGATGGCGCCCGGGGCGTGAATGATGTGATGGCGCGGAATACCTCTGGTCCACGCCACCGGCGGCCAAAACGCATCCTGGGGGGCGTTGAGGGAGAACACCGCCCCCTTTCGGATCAACCTGGCCGCCTCCAGCACCCGATCCGGTGTCACAAGATTGAAAAGACCGACGTTATCGTCGTCGCCAAACACCCCCCAGCCGCTCCGGCCCCCTTCGGGAGCGAGCGGCAGCTCGTCGTAGCTCGGCAGTTCGGGTCGTTCGGGCACTATGGCGACGAGGTGGGGGTCTTGGTGGAGCAACGTCGGCGCCGCCCCGTGGCAGCCGGCCCGGATGGCGCCGGGCGCTTCCGGCGCCGCCCAGGCGCCGGCAGCGAAGCGCTGTCAGCGACCAGGTCGTCCGGCAGGTCGGCGCAGCACACGCAACGATCCCGGTTTTGCTCATCCCGGGCGCCGGCGGTGACGAGTTCGACCGTGCCAGTCAGGGTGTGCCGAAACACGTCGCGGGCCGCGGCCCGACCGGCCTCCACCTCCTCGAGCATCCTGGCGCTGACTGCGGCGCACCACCACCTCATGGGTTCGGGAGCCCGGCGATGGAGTACCAACCATTGCTGCCCTGTCTCGTCGGTCCCCGCCCCGAGGAAACAGCCGTCGCTCTGACAGAGGACCTTGTCGACTGCCAGCTGCAGGTCCGATCCGCACACGGTCAACATGGCTGTCCTCCTTTCGCGGTTGTATCAGATCCGAAGTCGAAATCCGGTGATACACGGATCACCTAACGAAACAGGGGTCGCCGCCCATCCGACCGACCCGGAGCGCCGGTTGCGGCTCCCGGGTCGAGTGAATATTTGACAGTCCCTGCCAAGAGGCCGTACCCTGGATGCAAAGGGCACGGGCCCGTCAACGATCATCCCCCCCCGATCGATGACGGGCCGGCCCCTTCCCTGTTTCAGCGCCGAGGTCGCCACGCAACAGCGAGATGACGATCGTGCCCGAGGTCAGTTCGAGACCGCCCGGCGACGGATGGCAGCGTCGGCGCGAGCGCGTCGCCCTGGAGATCGAGCGGGCCGCCCTGGAGCTGTTTGCCCGGTCCAGCCCCGAGGATGTGACTATCGATCGGATCGCCGAAGCCGCCGGGATCTCAAACCGAACCTTTTTCCGTTATTTCGCCACCCGTGATGAGGTACTGGCCGCCCTGCCCCGCCGCTCTCTGGATCGGGTCTCCGAGCTGGTCCGAGCCCGACCGGCATCTGAGAGCGTGCTGCAGGCGTTCACCGCAGCGGAGAGAGGCTCAGGCGCCTGGATCCTTCCGAGAGCGAGCTCGCGCTGCTCTGGGGCATCGTCGTCGAGCGGTCGCCGCTGGCCACCAACAGGGCGCTGGCCCACTCCGCCGTGAGCTCGGCCAGCACCTACCGGCAACTGATCGCGGAGCGCATCGGGGCAGATCCGGACGACCCCGCCGTCGGCGCCATGGCCGCGGCCATCGCCGGCGTCATCAGTTACGCGTTCGGTCGCTGGATGCGACTCGCCGGCCGAGCGCCTCTGGGACAGATGATCGCTGACGGCCCTGAGCGTCCTCGACGACATCGACAAGCCGACCGGCGCCCTCGACCGCCCGGGCCGGGTTCCCGGGCCGGCGCGATCAGGACAGAACTGAGGACTGCACCTGGTCGGGCCGGACGTCCGGGCCCTGGTGGGCTCGTTCGGCCTGGTGCTTGGCGATCATTTGCTTCGCCGCGTTGACCCGTTTGGTGACCAGCTCGTCCTGATTCTGCGGTCACCCACGTCGTACGAGTCTGATTCGGTTGCGGTTGGCGCCTGAGAAATGCGGGATCACGTGCTGGGCGTACAGCTCCACGGAGCGCTTCAAGGCCGGCCAATCCGCCCAGTTGGTGATCTGGAGCAGGACAGGCAGCCGAACTCCCCCTGCTTCTCATACAGCCGCTCGATCCGCCGGATGGCGTCTTCGGGGGTTCCCGACCACGGCGACGTGGTGCTCGATCACCCACTCGACGTAGTCGGCGCCCTCGGGGACGTCGAAGCGGGGCTGGTTGTTGTTGAAATAGCGGATGAACTCCTCGCAGCCGTAGCGAATGTCGGCGATCGCCTGCTCCCGGGAGTCCGCCAGGTGCATGTTGAGCACGCAGCGCAGGCGGCTGCGGTCCATCTCCCGCCCGTTCTCGGCGGCGATCTCGCCCGCCACCTTCCAGTTGGTGTCGAGGGCATCGAACCCCGCCCGCTCCCCTGCCGCCACGCACAGCATGCCCAGGTCGTAGCGGCCGGCCAGCCGGCCGCCCGACGGCGTCACCGCGCTGGCGACGCATACCTCGGGGTACGGGTCGGTATACGGGCCGCAGATGGGTCCGGGCGTCGCGCATGATGTACCACTCGGTCTTCTCGGTCACCACCTCGCCCCGGAGCAGCCGGAGGATGACGTCGAGGCCCTCCTGCAGCCGGTCCCGGGTGGCTTCGGGCTCGATGCCCATCATCAGGGCGTCCGAGGCCAGCAGTCCGGGGCCGGCGCCGAACATGATCCGGCCACGGGTCATGTGGTCGAGCTGGATGATCCGGTTCGCCACGTTGAGGGGGTGGTGGTACGGAAGCGAGACCACGCCGGTGCCGAACTTGATGTGCTTGGTCCGCTCCGCCGCGGCCGCGATGAACATCTCGGGGGAGTCGATCGTCTCCAGCCCAGCCGAGTGGTGCTCACCGATCCAGGCCTCCTGGAACCCCAGCTCGTCGAACCACTCGCACAGCTGCAGGTCGCGCTCCATCGCCAGGGTGGGGTTCTCCCGGATCGAATGGAACGGCGCCAGGAACATCCCGTGCCGCAGGGGGATTGTCATACGCCGTACATATACCGGCGCACAGGGCCGGGTGCAGAGCGCCGATCAGAGGCCCATGGCCTGAGCCAGCTGCTCCTGGTGGTAACGGGCGTCACCCAGATTGTTCTCCCAGAACTTGGAGCGCCGGGAGAACAGCTGCAGGTCGTGCTCCACCATGAACCCGATGCCCGGCGTGAACCTCGTGGGCCTGGCGATGGAGGTGGGCGGCCGGCCTTCTTCCCGAAGGCGATCGCCATGGCGGCCTGGCGCGGTCGAACGGGCGGCCGGCGTCGATGCGGTAGGCCGCCTGCTTGGCCAGCAGGTCCGCGCTGTGGAGGTCGATGAGGATGTCCGTCACCATGTACTGGACCGCCTGGTAGCTGCCGATGGGGGTGCCGAACTGATGGCGGTCCTTGGCGTACTGGTTGGTCATCTCCAGCACGGCCCGGGCGGCGCCGACGATGCTCGCGGTTTGCAGCACGGCCGCCTTGGTCGCCGACCGGGAAAGGACCGGCCAACCCTCACCGACCTCGCCGACCACGGCGTCAGCCGGCGCCGCCACTCTGTCGAAGCCGACCTCGTAGAGCGCGCCCGCCGGCGATGTTCTCGAGCCGGGTCGCGGGAGATCCCTCGGGCCGGCCCATCCACGAGAAACAGCGTCACGCCCGTCGCCCCCGGTCCGCGCCGTGACGAGAAAGTAGTCGGCCGCAGCGGCCAAGGCCACCAGGAGCTTCGTCCCCGAGACGGCCAAGGTTATCGCCCCGCCGGTCAGCGGTGGCCGCCATCCCGGCCGGACCGAACCCCCCGCTCGGCTCCAGGGTGGCCACGCTCACCAGGCAACGCCCGGCCGCGATGGCCGGCAGGACCTGCTGCTCCTGGGCTTCGGTGCCCGCCTCCAGGATGACATCGCCGGCGAGGGCGACGGTGTCGAGGTGGGGGCTCGGCACCAGGAAGCGGCCCATCTCCTCGTACAGCGGGTAGAGGTCCAGGAAGCGCCGTCGCGCGCCGCCGTAGGCGGACGGGAACGCCAGCCCCAGCCAGCCGCGGTCTGCCATGTCCTGCCAGAGGTCGGGCTGGTAGCCGACCGTGGCCGACCTCGAGCTCCCGGATCGTGCTGGTCGGGCAATGCGTCCGAGAACAGCCGTGCGCGTCCGTGCTGGAGCTCGCGCTGGTGCTCGTCCAACGATAGGTCGATCGCCACTGTTACGTGCTTCCTTTCGTATCCGGCCTAGCGGGGAAGCCCGAGGATGCGCGTCGCCACGACCATGCGCTTGAGCTGTGAGGTCCCGCCGGCGTGGTTGCCGAACGACCTCCGGTAGATGCGGTCGATCTCCCCGGCCAGGGGCGCCCACGGTCCGGACTGGATCAGGCCCAGCGGCCCGAGGATCTCCATGCACGTCTGGGCGAACCGGGGCTGAAACTCCTTGGTGATGGCCTGGTGGAGGTGGAAGCCGTAGGGGCAGCCGCCTTCGTAGCCGAGCATGGTTTGGATCTCCACCTCCATGGCCAGATCGGTCAGCTGCATTCGCACGACCGGATCCTCGCTGAGCGGACCGCCGTCGCGCCGGGTCGCCCGGCAGTACCGCACCAGCTGGTCGAGCACCCACGGCAAGCCCGACCAGCGGTGGGCTCGTAATCCATTTCGGGTCCCGGGTCGTCGTCGGCGAAGATCGGGGATGGGATTGCCGCCCATGCCGAACCAGATCTGGGTCCAACCCTGGTTCAGGTCGCCGAGCAGCCGGTTCGCCGGCACCCGGAGCTCGTCGAGGTACACCCGGTTCTGCCGGCCGTCCGCGATGTTGTAGAGGGGCCGCAGCTCGATGCCCGGGGCGTCCATCGGCGACAGGAAGTAGCTGATGCCCCTGTGCCGCCTGGAGTAGTCGGGATCGGTGCGGGCCGCGATGATGATCCAGTTGCAGTGGTGGCCGGCGGTGCAGAACGTCTTCTCGCCGCTGATCACCCACTCGTCGCCGTCCTGCTCGGCCCGGGTCGTCAGCGACGCCAGATCCGAGCCGGCGTTGGGCTCGGTGTACCCCTCGCCCCACGTGATCTCGCCGCCGCCATGCCCGGCAGGAGGGCGGCCTTCTGCTCTGGCGGTGCCGAGGCGGAGAATGGCCGGCCCGACCGACATGACCGATACCCGACGAGGCCCCCGGCCCGGCGGCGGCCGAACTCCTCGTGGACCACTCTGGCGCGCTGCGAGGCGACATCTCGGCGCCGCCGTACTCGGCCGGCCAGGCGGGCTCGATCCAGCGTTTGGCGCCCTGCTTCCTCCAGAACTCCTTGTAGAAGGCCCAGTGCTCCGGGTCCTCCACGAAGTCCCAGTGGAATCCCTCGTACTCCGCCGGCAGTTCCTCGTCCAGCCAGGTGCGCACCTCTTCGCGCAACGCCTCGAGCTTGGGCGTGGTGGTATGCCGAATCTCCATGTGCGGATCCTCCTCCGAACTTGCCAAACTGCCAGTGACGGGCTCTGGGTGCCTATCGGACCAGGCGGAAGAAGGTCCGACGTCTTCGACGAAGAGGTCCGGCACCTCCATCGCCGCGAAGTGCCCGCCTCGCTCCGGGTAGGTCCAGTGACGATGTTGTACCTGCGCTCGGCCCAGGCCCGCTCGGAGCGGGCCATCTCGCCGGGATAGTTGGCGACGCCGGTCGGCACCGTCACCCGGGCCTGGGGCAACGTGGCCCGTCCGGCCTGGCGCATCTCCCAGTACAGCCGGGCCGACGAGGTGGCGGTCCGGGTGACCCAGTAGACCATGACGTTGGTCAGCAGCTGGTCTTTGGTAAAGGACCGCTCCGGGTCGCCGTCACAATCGCTCCATTCCCGGAACTTCTCGACGATCCATCCGGCCAAACCGGCCGGGGAGTCGTCGAGCAGGTAACCGATGGTTTGCGGCTTGGTGGATCTGGATTTGCTGGTAGCCGCTGCCCGTGGCCGCGAACGCGCTCGGCCGGCTCGTGCGGCGGGCGGCTGCTCGCCCTTGGGCGGAGGCACATTGAGGAAGTTGACGTGCAGGCCGACCACCCGGTCCGGCTGCAGGTCCGCCATGTTGCACGAGATCAACGACCCCCAGTCGCCGCCCTGGACGCCGTAGCGTTCGTACCCGAGCCGCTCCATCACGGTGCCGAACGCGGCCGCCATGCGCCGGGGCGTCCAGCCGGGGCTGGTGGTCGGACCGGAGAAGCCGTAACCCGGCAGCGACGGCACGACCAGGGTGAAGGCGTCGGCGGGATCCGGCGGGTCTGGTGAGGGGCTCCAGCACATCGAGGAACTCCACCACGGAACCCGGCCAGCCGTGGGAGAGGATCAGCGGCAGGGCGCCCGGGTGTGGCGAGGGGACGTGCAGGAAGTGAATGCGCTGCCCGTCGACTTCGGTCACGAACTGCGGGAACGAGTTGAGGCGGGCCTCGGCGGCGCGCCAGTCGTAGTCACCGGCGCCAGTAGTCGACCAGCTCCTGCAGATAGGCGAGGGGCGTCCCCTGCTCCCACGGTGGCGCCGGCGATTCGGTGGGCCACCGGGTCCGGGCCAGACGGTCGCGAAGATCCACCAGGTCCGATTCGGGCACGTTGATTCGAAACGTTTCCATCGATGAGCTCTCCCTTCAGGCGCCGATCAGGCCGCCGGTCCGCAGCGATTCGATGCGATCATCCCCGTAGCCGAGTTCCGGAGGACAGCGTCGGTGTGCTGACCCCGACGCGGGGCCGGACGGGGCCTCGGCCCGCTCCGCACCTGATCGCGGCAGCCTGGAGCCATCAGCGCGGGCGCCAGTACGGGACCGCAACGCCTTCACCGACCTGGTCGAACTCGACCTCGACCGGGATGGCACACGCCAGGGTGTCCTTGTCCACGCCGACAACCCAACCCGGAACCCGGACCGGCTCGCCTTTGGTCCCGTCCAGCTCGATGACGGCGATGTTCTGGAGTCTGGTGGTCGGATGGATGGGAGCGTCGATCCAGGTGTAGGTGTAGACGGTGCCGGTACCACCCACCGGCTGCCAGCCCCACTCCCGCGACCCGCAGACGTAGCAGACGTGAGTAACGGGCCAGTAGTTGGTCCCGCAGTGGTCGCAGGTGGGCACGGTGAAGCGACCTTCGGCCGCAGCCTGCCAATGCCCGGCGGTGTCGGGAGTGATGGGCTGCGCCCCCATGAGCGCCATGCCGATGGACGGAACCCGGATGTCGTCGTTCACGCCGCCCTCCGGAGCAGCATGCCGCCGGACGGGGCCGGAGACGAGCCGCACACCACCAGGGCGGTCTCGACGTCGGGTTGCTGGTTGGCGGACGTGCCCCGGCACTGGCGGACGCCCTCGAAGACGTGCGTCATTCCGTGCAAATAGATCTCGGACATGTTGCCGCCGTGAGTGTTGGTGGGCAGCTTCCCGCCCGGCCGCAGGTTGCCCTCGGCGACAAACGGGCCGGATTGGCCCTGAGGCACGAAACCGAAGTCTTCCAGACCCATCAACACCATGGGACTGAAGTGGTCATAGATCATGGCCACGTCGACATCGTCGGGACCCAGGCCGGCGTTGCGATACAGGTCCTCGGCGACGGTGCGCTGCCCGGCGGATACGTAATCCGCGTCGGCCATGTTGAATCCCCCAAATGCGCCGTAGCCCCACCGCCGCGGCGCACCCATGGCCAGGCCGGAAATCAGCACGGGAGGTTGGCGCAGATCCCTCGCCCGCTCTGCGCTGGTTATCACTACGCAGCAGCCACCGTCGGATTCCATGCAGCAGTCCAGCAGCCGGATGGGGTCGGCGATGAGCCGCGAGTTGTGATGGTCCTCCATGGTGATCGGCTCCCGGAACCGGGCATCGGGATTGTTGCACGCGTAGGCGCGGGTGGAGACCGCCACTTCACCGAAGTGGTCGATCGTGGTCCCGAATCTGTACATATGCCGGCGGGCTTGCATGGCGAACGTCTGGGCGGGGGTCAGGGCCTCGGGATACCTGGGAACGGTGCCTTTCCCCATACCCCCGAAGCGGGCGGCCGGCGGCTGGGTCACGCCGCGCACTACCGCCACCATATCCGCCTGTCCGGTGGCGACCGCCATGGCGGCGTACAGATAGGCCCCACCCATAGCGCCACCCCCACCACCCCAGCCCATACCGGTGAAGCGCAAGCGTTCGGCGCCGAATCCGGCTGCCAGCGTCCCGGGGTCGACGGCATCGTTGGAATAGGACGTGTACCCGTCGATCTGAGCCGGCGAGATGCCCGCGTCCTCACACGCCTTTGTCACCGCCTCGACGACTAGCGGCGTCGTACCCTTCTGGGCGAACTGGCCCCGCTTGCCGTAGGCGCTGTGGCCGAAACCGACGATGGCAGCCCGATCTCGCAGCCAGCGACCCTCGCTCATGTACCCGTTCCCTCCTCAGCTCTTGTCAGGTTTCTCAGGTGGTGTCAGGTCTCCTCGGCGATCCTGGCGATCTGACCGGCCAGAAAGGCTTCGGGGTCCTCGGCCCGGGCGACGAGCACGTCGTGCAACTCGGGATGGGTCAGGAGGAGAAACTGATTGGCCTTGATGGCCGCGACCACCTGCTCACCCACCAGCTCAGGTGCCAGTGGCGCCAGGTCCCTTCCGGGACCACGCATCGCCACCGGCGGCCCGTGGAATTTGACCTGCTGGCCGATATTGGTCGACACCGGACCGGGACACAGGCATGTGATCCCCACGCCCTGTGGTCGCAGGTACAGGGCCAGGGCCTCCGAGATGGCAATCACCCCGGCTTTGGTCGCCGAGTAAGGCAGCCGCTCGTAGGCATAGGCGAACAGCCCGGCGGTCGAAGCCGTGTTGACGAGGTGACCGCTGCCCTGTTCGAGGAGCAGGGGAAGGAAAGTGCCGTTGCTGCGTACGAACGAGAGCAGGTTGGTGCTGACAATCCGTTCCCACTCCGACATCGGGATGTACTGGGGGAGGCCGGCGGCGATGACGCCGACGTTGTTCATGACGATGTCCACCCGCCCAAAGCGAGCCAGCATGGCGTCCCGGGCGGCGTCGAAATCCTCCTGCCGGTTGACGTCCAGCGTGAGGCCGATGCACTCCGGTCCCCGTTCAGCGGCCTCGGCGGCCACCGCGGCCGCTCGTTCCCCGTCGATGTCAGCCACGGCCACATGGGCACCTTCGCCGACCAGGGCCAGGACCGTTCCCCGGCCAATGCCACTGCCACCACCTGTGATCAGCGCCACCCTGCCGGCCAGATCGTCCATCAGCTTTCTCCTCTCGGTCCGGTCGTCGCCAGTTCCCGGACAAGGGGGGCGACCTGCCAGCCCAGGTCCTCACTGAGGGTCACGTAGGCCACCCCGTAGCGCTCATGAAGCTCCACCAGATGGTCACTCACGCTGGACAAGTCCCCGACCAGGCAGAACGGCGACCCCAGCACTTCGTCGGCTGACAGTCCCCGGGACCCGGCAAACCGGGCGGCCGTCTCGTGCCGGCTCTGACCGGCGCCGGTGATCTCGCCCAGCGGGATGCGCAGGCCCACCATCAGGTCGGGACGCGCCAGCCCGCCGGCCTGGCGGATCCACTCCAGCTGTCGTTCGAAACCAGCCAGGCTGTTGCCCCCCGGGCTGGCTGCGGGCAGGATGCTGACGATCTGGGCTTCTCGCGCCGCCAGGCTGAGCACCCGCCGGCCCCGGCCGCCGATGATCAGAGGAATCGGCGTCTGGACCGCGGCAGGATAGGACTGGAAGTCGTGCACGTGGTAGTGCTCGCCATCGAAGTTCACGGTGTCGCCGGTCAGCAGGTGCCGGAGCAGCTGGATCGACTCGATGAGCCGGCCGACCCGGACCCCGGGAGGGTCCCAATCGGTCAACCCCGTCTTGGTGTAGTCCTCCTCCAGCCAACCCGCCCCGAGACCGAGATCCAGCCGGCCGCTCGAGAGCAGATCAAGGGTGGCCGCCTCCTTGGCGACCATCACGGGATGACGAAAGTCGTTGTCGAGGACCGTCACGGCCAGCCGGATGGTGGTGGTACGCGGGGCGGCTGCCGCCAATGCCACCATGGGCGCCAGCTGCGGCAGGCTCGGGCCCAGGTGATCAGGAACCGAGACGGAGTAGAACCCGTCGTCCTCGGCCCGGCGCATCTTTTCCGCCCAGCTGGCCGCGTCGGGCGCGCCGGGGATCTGGATGGAGAAGCGCAGCACGGACCGTCAATCCCGCCGGCCCGCGTCAACAAGGACGCGAACGGCCCGGGCGACGCGGGCCGGGCTCGGGTACCAGGCCAGGCCCAGCGAGGCCAGCGCTTCCACGCTGGCCGGACCGGCATGGGTGTAGGAGTACACCAGGATGGGCTTGGTGGCGGCTTCGACCACCCGTCGAATCTCGGCCTCCTCCCGCCGCAGGGTGTGGGGGGCGGCCAGCGAGGACACCAGGACCACGGCGTCGACCTGCGTTGACGAAGCCAGTAGTTCCAGCGGCCGGGTCAGCCCGGCCCGGTTGACCACCTCGGCAGTGACGTCGACCGGGTTGCGGGGAGAGCCGTAGGTAGGCATGAGCGGACGCAGCTGCTCCTGGAGGGCGGCGTCGAGCTCGGGCACGTTCAACCCAACGGCGTCGCACGCGTCGGCCACCCAGACCCCCGCTCCACCCGACGTGGTCAGGATGCCGACCCGGGGCCCGGCCGCCAGCCGCCGCCGCGACAGGGCGAAACAGGCGTCGAGGAGGTCCTCCTGATCGGCTACGGGGACGACCCCCAACCGGGCGAAGAGCTGCTGGTAGTCGCGGTCGTCGCCGGCGTCGTGGGCCGTGTGGGCAGCCGCGGCCTGGCGCCCGGGACCCGACCGGCCCAGCTTGGCGACCACCAGCGTCTTACCCAGCTCCGCAGCCCGGCGGGCCACCGGCTCGAGCTCTTCGCCGGCCCGGAACCCCTCGACCAGCAGGGCGACCACGTCGGTGGCGGGATCCTCCAGCAGGTAGCCGGCGATCTCCACGGCACCCAGGTCGGCCTCGTTGCCCGTGCTTACTACATGGCTGCACCCCAGACCGACGGCCTGGCCCCAGTTGAACACGGCGAACCCCAGGCCCCCGCTCTGGGACACCACCGCCACGTTGCCGGGAACCAGCCGGGTCAGCCCCCGCTCGTAGTCGACGGCGGGGCTGAAGGTGACCGGGACCCCGCCAGTCACATTGAAGAACCCCTCGGCATTGGGCCCAAGCACCCGCATGCCAGAGGAGCGAGCCACTGCGACGATGTCCTGCTCAACCTGGCGGCCCCCTTTTCCCTCCTCGGCGAAGCCGGAGCTGAAGATGGCCGCGGCCCGAACCCCGGCATCGGCACACTCCTGCAGCACTCCCGGCACCACCGCGGCGGGAACGATAATGGCGGCCAGATCCACCGGGCCCGGCACGTCAGCGATGCTGGGGTAGGCGGGCAGGCCCCCGACGGTGGCGTGGCGGGGGTTCACGGGGTAGATGGAGCCCGCATAGTGGTGCTGGAGCAGGATCTGCAGGGGCCGGCCCGACAGGCGGTCCGCGTCCTCGGAGGCGCCCACGATGGCGATGCTCTCGGGCCACAGCATGGCGCCCAGGTGACCGTGATGGCTGAGACCGGTGGCGGCCGGGTGTTCTGCCGTCGGTCCCGGTTGGTCGACCGGCGCCCCGGGGCCGTAGGGCTCAGCGGGATCACCGGGGTCGGTTGGGTCGGTGCGCTCGGTTCCCTCTGTGCTCATGGTCGCTCTGGGCTCACGGGACGGCCACGAGCCCGGTCGCCACCCGGGGCCACAGGGCCTCCGCCCCCGCCGCGGTTACCCGCTCGCCAACCCACCGCGACCAGTGGGCCTCAGACCCCCACTCCTGCCGCCACGTCCACAACCGGCGGGTGAAGTGGTGCAACGCGTACTCCCGGGTCATACCGATGGCGCCATGGACCTGGTGGGCGTGGGTCGCAACCTCGGAGGCGGCCCGGGCCGCGCTGGCCTTGGCCACCGCCACCTCGAAGCCGGCGTCGCTCCCCGACTGGGCGAAGCGGCGGGCCGCCACCTCCGTGGCGAGGATCCCCGCCTCGGCCTCCGAGCTCAGACGAACCAGGCGCTGGCCCACGGCCTGGAACGAGGCGATGGGCCGGCCGAACTGCTGACGCTCGGCGGCGTACTCCACGGTCAGATCGGCCACCGCCTCCATGGCGCCGGCCATGAGCAGGGCCCTCGACAACGCTCCCCGCAGGGTGAGTTCGGGACCGAGGTCCTCCGGCTCGAGAGATCCGACGTGGCTGGGGACGGCGCCATCCCAGGTCAGCGCATCCCGGGGTTCGCCCGCCACGTTGTGTCCGGGCCGCACGGACGCCTCGGCCGGGTCGAGGACCACAACCCGGGGGGCGTCGCCCGATGTACCGGTCCTGGCCAGGCCGACCACTGCCGCGACCCGGGCCCCCCAGGGCACCCGGGTCAGGGTCCCGGTCACCTTTCCGTGCGCTCCGTGGGCGCCGTCCGTGCCGTCCTCGCCGTCCGCGCCAGCTTCGAACTCCAGCCGGTCGGCGGCCCGTGGCACCGCCACGCTGATCGGACCGTCTGGCAGCTGGAGCCCGGCTTTCGCCAGCAGCCAGCCTCCGAGGAGGACACCCTCGGCCAGCGGCAAGGGCACGGCGTGGCGGCCCGCCACCCGCAGCACGGTGCAGGCGTCCCCGACGTCACCGCCGGATCCTCCCGCGCTCTCGGGTACTCCCACCCAGGCCAGGCCGGCATCGCTCAGCGCGTCCCAGCACTCCCCCGCCCAGCCCTCGGCCTCGGCCGCCTGCCTCTGCTCCGGACCGCACCGTTCGCCGAAGAGACGATCCAGGGTCTCCTCCAGCAGGTTCGCCTCCGCCGCCGCGCTCATCGCCGGCCCCGCAGTCCCCGGGCCGCCACCGACCGCAGCACCTCGGTCGTGCCGCCCCGGATGGTGTACGACGGCGCCGTCACCACCGCCTGTGCCAGCAGCGATTCAAAGAGCGACGACGAGCCGGGATCGGGGTCGTCCTCGACCAGCGCTTGCAAGACAGCTACTACTTCCTGCTCGAACGTCGTACCCAGGTCCTTGACGATGGCCGCTTCCACCGCCGGCGCCTGGCCCTGCTGAAGAGCGCGGGCCACCGCCAGCGACAGCTGCCGGATCGTCCAGTAGCGGACGACCAGCCGGCCCACCGCCTCCGCAGCCCGGGCGGCCTCGTCGCCGCGCTCGGCCAGGTACCGCTCCAGCAGCAACCAGGTGGACAGAAAGCGATCCGGGCCGGATCGTTCGTAAGAAAGCTCGGAGGTGACCTGCAGCCAACCCATCCCGACCTCACCCAGGACCATTTCGTCAGGGACGAACACCTCGTCGAGCACGACCTCGTTGAAGTGGTGGCTGCCGTCCAGGAAGGGAATGGGGTTGATCTTGATCCCCGGTGAGGACAGATCCACGATCAGCTGTGACAACCCGTGATGGCGATCGTCGCCCAGCGGGCTGGTGCGGCAGAGAACCACGAAGAAATGGTTCATGTGGGCCCCGCTGGTCCAGATCTTGGTGCCCGACAACGACCATCCGTCCTGCACCCTGGTGGCTGTGGCGCGCACCGACGCCAGATCCGAGCCGGCGTCGGGCTCGGACATCCCGATGGAGAAATAGCACTCCCCCGCCGCAATCGCCGGCAGGAACCGCTCCCGCTGGGCTTCGGTCCCGTAGGTCAGCAGGGTGGGGCCGGTCTGGCGATCGGCGATCCAGTGGGCCGCGACCGGGGCGCCGGCCGCCAGCAGCTCCTCCACCACGATGAAGCGATCCACCGCGGTGCGGCCGTGGCCGCCGTACCGGGGCGGGATGGCCATCCCCAGCCAGCCTCGGCCCGCCAGCTTCCGGGAGAACTCCGGCGAGTACGAGGCCAGCATCCCCAGGCCAGGTTCGTAGCTGCGCGGCGGGAGTTCCTCCGCGAGGAAGGCGCGGACTTCGCTCCGCAGCTGCTCCTCTTCCTCGGTTAGGACCGCCGGAGTAAAGCGCGCCACTACCAGCCCTCCTCTGCCAGGGTGTGACCGCGACCGACAATACTCAGCGCTCCGCCGCGGCGCCCCTTGGGCCCGGTGGGGGGCTGCCGGCGGCGAGGGCCCGGCCAGGGGGCTCGCCGGGGGGGCTCGCCGGCGGCGGCGAGGGGCACCCTCCGCTCGGCGGCGGCCGAAAGCGCCTCAACTTGGGCCCAGTTCGCGTCTTGGGCATACCAGTATCGATTTTTCGATAGCAACCATGCCCAAAGCGCGAAGTGCGCCCAGGTTTGGAGGGCTGACGGGGCTCGGAATGGGCAGAGACCCGGCTTCGCGGTCACCGGGACCGGCGGAGGCGAAACGCAAACCCGGCAAAGGCGCAAAACCGCGCCAGGGGCGGGGGCGAAGGTGGAGGCCTAGGACGGGGGCGTGGGCGGGCGCGCGGGGCGGCGCCAAGGCGAGCGCCGAGGGCGGCAGCGAGGGGCGCGGCGGGCAACGGAGGCGGCGGGCCAGGCAGGGTGCGGGCCGGCCCAGCCCGCACCGGGCCGTCGCGGCCGGACGGGGTCCGGGCGAGCCTCGGGCGGGGCGGACTGGCGGCCGCGGCTGCTCCTCCCGGACGCCGCTGGCGCCTGCGGCGTGGCCTCGGTAGGGTCCGCTCATGGTCGAGCGCATCGAATACGACGAGTTCGGGCTGTTTCACGAGAATGCGGCCGAGTACGGCCTCCCCTACGAAGGCCCACCCACGGTACGGCGCGAGTTTGTCCCCATCGACTCCGACCGCCGGCTAAGCGCCCTGGTCTGGGGGACAGGCGAACCGGAGCTGGTGCTCCTCCACGGGGGCTCCCAAAACGCCCACACCTGGGACACGGTGGCCATGGCCCTGGGCCGCCCCCTGGTGGCCATCGATCTGCCCGGGCACGGCCACTCGGACGGAGCGGGAGACCGGCCCCGGGGCCAGCTCTCGGTGGAGGGCAACGCCCAGGACGTGGCCGTCGCGGTGCGAGCCCTGGCACCCAACGCCGCCGGGGTGGTTGGCATGTCGCTCGGCGGGCTTACCACCATCGCCTTCACACGCGAGGCGCCGGAATTGGTCCGCAAAGTGGTGCTCGTCGACGTCACCCCCGGGGTCACCCCGGCCAAGTCCAAGCTGATCTCCGACTTCATCAACGGGCCGCCGAGCTTCGCCAACTTCGACGACCTGCTGGCCCGCACCATCCAATACAATCCCACCCGCACGGAGTCGTCGCTGCGGAGAGGCATCCTGCACAATGCTGTCCAGCGAGACGACGGCACCTGGGTGTGGCGCTGGGCCCGCTCCCGGGAGGGGATTGGCGGCGGGTTGCCGTCCGGGGCGCCAGCCGAGGGGGGCACCGACGCGGCCGCCGCGACCGGGTCGAGCGTGCCACCGGCCGGCGCCGCGACCGACCGGCCCAGCGACACGCCGATGTTCGGCGAGCTGTGGGACCTGGTGGACGAGATCAAGGTCCCGGTCATGCTCGCCCGGGGCATGCTGTCCCAATCGGTTGTGGGCGACGAGGACGAAGCCGAACTTCTCCGCCGGCTGCCGGACGCCACGGTGGTGCACTTCGACAACGCCGGCCACAGCATCCAGGGCGATATGCCCGTCGAACTGGCGCAGGCCATCGACGCCTTCGTGTGGCCGGACGACTAGCCGAGGGTTGAAGAACCCGTAGCGGTGCGGCCACGGGCGCGGCGGCGGGCCCGGGGCGCACGTAGTATCCGGCCGTGGTCCGAATCCTCAACCTGGCGGGACGAGCCGTCGGCGATCGCATCGGCGAGACGTTCCCCGATTTGGAAGTGGTACGGATCAGCCGGCGAGAGCCCCTCGATCCGGCCCTCAGCGGCGACGTCCTGGTCGCCGGGACGGGGACGAGAGACCTCATAGCCGAGCTGGCCCCCCGGGTGAGCTGGGTCCACATCATGGGCACCGGGATTGACTGGCTCCCGCCGGAAGCGTTCGACGTCAAGGTCCTGACCTGTGCCCGGGGCGGCTCGGCGATCGCCATTTCGGAGTTCGTTCTGGCCGCCATGCTCAACTTCGAAAAACGGCTCCCCGAGCTGTGGGCCCGGCCCCCCGACCAGGTGTTTGTCCCGGCCGAACTCGGCACTTTGCATGAACGGCAACTGGGTTTGATCGGAATGGGCGGCATCGGCGCCGCGATCGCCGCCCGGGCCCTGGCCTTTGGCATGTCAGTCAGCGCGGTGCGGCGCCACGAGGGGCCGCCCCCATTAGCAGGAGTCCGCATGACCGGTCTGGAGGAGGTGCTGGCCGGTGCCGACCATCTGGTGCTGGCGGCACCCGACACGCCCGAAACCCATCAGGTGATCGGTCCCGCCAGCCTGGGCTTGGTCAAAAGAGGCGTCCACCTCATCAATATCGCCCGGGGCGGACTGGTCGACCAGGAGGCCCTGCGCGTCGCCCTCGACGACGGCCGCGTCGCCCGCGCCACCCTCGACGTGTGCGAACCGGAGCCGCTCCCCGAAGGCCATTGGCTGTACACGCATCCGCAGGTGCGCCTTACCGGGCACATCTCCTGGTCGTCGCCCCGGGGCATGGAGCCGTTGGTGCAATCGTTCCTGGACAATCTCGACCGCTACGGGCGCGGCGAGCCACTGGTCGGGGTCGTCGACCCGGCCGAGCGCTACTGAAGACCGCTCCGAATGACAACGACCATGCCACTGCTGGGGACGCCCGTACGACGCGTCGAGGACGCCCGGCTGCTCATCGGCGCCGGTCAGTACATCGCCAACCTCGACCTGCCGTCGGTCCTGACCGTCACGTTCGTGACCGGGACCGTGGCCCACGCCGAGATCCGGGCCATCGATGTGGCCGCGGCCCGCGCCGTGCCGGGCGTTGTCGACGTGGTCACAAGCGGCGACATTGACCTGGGTCCGGTCCCCCCGATGAACCCGGCCTACCCGGAGGCGATGCTCCGGCCCCTGCTGGCCACCGACCGGGTGCGCTACGTCGGCGAACCGGTGGCCGCCATCGTGGCCGAGTCAGCAACTGCGGGAGAGGATGCGGCGGCGTTGGTGGAGGTCGACTACGAACCGCTTCCCGCCCTTGTCGATCCCGAAGCTGCGGCCCGGGATGAAGTGCTGCTGTTCCGCGAGGCAGGGACCAACGTCGTCCTGCGCCAGCAGGGCGGCTCGACGGATGCCGAAACGGCGGAGCGGGGCGACGTCGTGGTCCGGGCCCGCTTTGTCAACCAGCGGGTGGCGCCCGCCCCGCTCGAGGGCCGGGCCGGGGCGTCCCGGTGGGAACCGGACGGCCGGCTGACCCACTGGTCGTCCTGCCAGGGTCCGCATCCGGTGCGGACCGTGATCGCGGGCCTGTACGGCTCGCCCGCCGCCGCCATCCGGGTCATTGCCCCGGATGTCGGAGGAAGTTTCGGAGCCAAGGCCCGGCCCTACCCGGAGGAACTGCTGCTGCCCTGGCTGGCCCGGCGCGCCGGGCGACCCGTCCGGTGGGTCTCGCCCCGATCGCAGGACATGATCGGGCTCGGCCACTCCCGGGCCCAGATCCAGACGGTGGAGGTCACGGGCCGCCGCGATGGGACGGTGTGCTCGGTGTCCGCGCACATCCTCTCCGATGCCGGCGCCTACCCCCTGGTAGCACCGATTCTGGCGGCCAACACCGGGCGATTGATGGGCGGCGCTTACCGGATACCCGTGCTGACCTGGTCGGCCGAGGCCGTCGTTACGACCACCACGCCCGTGGTTTCCTACCGGGGCGCGGGCCGCCCCGAGGCGGGGGCCTTGATCGAGCGGGCCATGGACCTCTTCGCCACGGAGATCGGGATCGATCCGGTTGAGGTGCGCCGTCGCAACCTGCTGCGCCCGGAAGACTTCCCGTACTGAGGCCCCGACCGCGATCACTTACGACACCGGGGATTATCAGCGAGCCCTGGCCCTGGCGCTGGATCGGGCCGGCTATGACCGCATCCGGGCCGAACAAGCCGAGCAGCGGGCCCGGGGTGATATCCGGCAAACGGGTGTAGGGGTGGCCGTCTTCGTCGATCGGACGGCCGGTGTGGCGGGATCGGAGTACGGCGCCGTCGAGTTGCGGCCCGACGGGACCATGCTCGTGCGGACCGGCTCGAGCCCTTATGGACAGGGCCACCACACGGCCTGGGCCATGATCGTGGCGGACCGGACCGGGCTGCCTCTTGATCGCATCGAGGTGGTGCACGGCGATACCGATGTGGTGCCCCGGGGCGGACTGACGGGTGGTTCGCGCTCGGCCCAAAAGGCCGGCTCGGCGGTGGCGGAGGCGGCTGACGCCCTGGTGACCACGGCCTGCGAGGTCGCCGCTCTGGTTCTCGAAGCGGCCCGAGAGGACGTGGTGTTCACCACCTCGGGCGGGGGACGGTTCCATGTGGCCGGAACCCCTGCGGTCTCGGTGGGCTGGCTCGACGTCGCCGCCCACCGAGGCTCCGATCCGCTGGCCTGCGAGGCCGATTTCGATGGCGAGGGGGCCACCTTTCCCTTTGGCGCCTATGTGGCAGTGGTGAGCGTCGACATCGAGACCGGTGATGTTCGCCTCGAGCGCATGGTCACCGTCGACGACGCCGGCACCATCCTCAATCCTCTCCTGGCCCTGGGTCAGGTGCATGGCGGAGTCGCCCAGGGCGCCGCTCAGGCTCTTTTGGAGGAAATGGTGTACGACGCGGCAGGCAATCCGTTGACGTCAACCTTTGCCGATTACGCAGTGATCTCGGCCTGCGAGTTGCCGTCGTTCGAAAGCGACCTCACTCAAACGCCCACGCCTCACAACCCGCTCGGGGTAAAGGGAATCGGCGAATCGGGGACCATCGGCGCTCCTCCCGCGGTGCAAAACGCGGTGGTGGATGCGCTTGCTCACCTGGGCATCCGGCATATCGATATGCCGGTCCATCCGCAGCGAGTCTGGGCCGCGATCCAGGCCGCCCGGCGAGCCCGCGGAAACCTGTAGTTCCTTCTGGCCGCGGTCTGGATCGACCGCACGCGGGCTCGAAATCCGGACCAGCGACGGGCACGGGCGCACCCTTTTCCTTCCCGGCAGTAAGGTAACGCCATGATCGAGCGCGCAGACTTTGGCTTGACGGGGCACCGCAGCAGCCGGGTGATCTTCGGGGCCGCGGGCCTCTCCCGCGTCAGCCAGGAGCGGGCCGACGAGGTTCTCCCGATTCTTCTGGAGTTCGGCGTCAATCACCTCGACACGGCCGCGTCGTACGGGGACTCCGAACTGCGCCTGGCGCCCTGGTTGGCATCCCACCGTCACGAGTTCTTCCTGGCCACCAAGACGGGCGATCGGGACGGACCGGGGGCCCGCGCCAGCCTGGAGCGGTCGCTGGCCCGTTTGGGCGTCGACCACGTCGATCTGGTGCAGCTGCACAACCTGGTCGAGCCCGAGGAATGGGAGCAGGCCCACGATCCCGGCGGGGCGGTTGAGGCGCTGGTCCGGGCCCGGGATGAAGGCCTGACCCGGTTCATCGGGGTCACCGGCCACGGCATGCGCATCGCGGGCATGCACCTGCGCAGCCTGGAGCGATTCGATTTCGACTCGGTCTTGTTCCCATACAACTTCACTCTCCTGGAGGATGCGGCTTACCGGGCCGATGTGGAGGCGTTGCTGCAACTGTGCGCCCGGCGGCAGGTGGCGGTGCAGACCATCAAGTCCGTCGCCCGCCGGCGCTGGCTCCCCGAAGCCGAAGGACCGCGCTACAGCTGGTATGAGCCGTTGCCGGAGAGCGAGGCGATGACCAGGGCGGTCCGGTTCGTGCTGGGGAACGATCAGCTGTTCCTCAACTCGTCCAGCGACCTGCGTTTGCTGCGCCCGATCCTGGAAGCGGCCAGCGCGGGAGGACCGGTTCCCGGTGCCGATGAACTTCGACACGACGCGGCCGACATGCAGATGGAGCCGCTGTTCGACGGCTCCGAACTGGAACGCATCTAGGCGGCCCAGCCAGAAACAGGGCCCAGTAGCCGCTACCCGTCGCCTTCCAACTTCAGGAATATCTCCTGGGTGAAGGTGGCCAGGTGCCGTCCTTCGGCATCAAACATCCGGCCCAGGACCAGTCCTCGCGAATCCCGAATGGTGAGGGGGCGCACATCACAAAAGAACCACTCGTCAGCGCGGGGTGTTCGATGAAACCAGAGGGCGTGATCGAGGCTGCCGATATTGCCCACCGGGACCCGCTCGGCTGCGTGCTCGGGGCGGAGCCGGGATTCGACACCGATGGCTGCGAGGGCCGCGGCGCCGGCCCGCATATCTGAGGCATACAGAAGGCCGCAGTAGTGCATCACCGCCTGGCGCGGATAGGGCGGTGAAGCTCGGCCCCACCACTGCAGGGTCGGGCTGTCGGACTCGATCGTCCGCACTTCGACGCCGGGATGCCATTCGGTGCCGTAGCTGTCTGGAACCAGCGAGTCGGGGTCGGGGATCCCCTCCGGCATTGGGTGGTCGAACTCCCGGCCGGGCTCATCGGCGTGAAACGACGCCAGCATGGCGAAGATGGTCTTGCCCTCCTGGCGCACGTCGACCCGTCGGCTGGTGTAGGTACGACCCGCCCGCGTCCGCTCCACATGAATGTCGATCGGCAACGTGGATTGGCCGCGACGGAGGAAGTAGCCGTGCACGGAGTTGGGCAGATGCTCGGGGACGACCGTGAAACTGGCGGCCCGCAAGGCCTGCCCGGCGACCTGGCCCCCGAAGATGTCGGCGCGGACCGAGTCCGGGGGCGTGCGTCCCCGGAACCGGTCGTTGCCAAGGTCCTCGAGGTCCAAGATGCTGGCCAGGTCCACGGGCGGGGCAGTGTAACCGGCCGCGTCCGCCCGCCGTGCCAGGCCGGCGACGACAACCCGTCGGGTGTGGCTCGGTCCCGCTCCGGGCGGGGCGGGTTCGCTAGTCCTGGCGGGGAAAGTTGAAGACCCGGCGGGCGTTGTCCTCGGCGATCTTGCGGGCAACGTCGTCCGGCAGGAAAGCGAGCGATTCTTCCAGCATTTTCCGCGTGTGCGGATAGTTGCAATCGGAGTGCGGGTAATCGCTCTCGAACATCACGTTGTCGACCCCGATTCGGTCCAGGTTGTGCAGTCCGGCGTCGTCGTAAATGAAGCAGCCGTAGATATTGGAACGGAAGATTTCGGAGGGCCGCCGGGCGTCCGCCATTCCGGTGTAGTAGCGGTGCCGCTCCCAGGTGTAGTCGGTCCGCTCCAGGATGTACGGCATCCATCCGATGCCGCCCTCGGAAAGCGCCACCTTGAGACTCGGAAAGCGCTCGAAGAGCCGGGAGTTGACCAGGTCGACGGTGCACATCTGGCTGTTGAGCCCGAACAGGGCGATGGCTGCCGTAAATGGGGCCTCGGGTGCGACTGACGGGGCGCCGCCGGATCCGAAGTGCAGGCAGAGAGGCAGGCCCGCCTCCTCACAAACCCGGAGGAACGGGTCCCAATGCTCCGTATAAAAAGACGGCAGCCCCAGGGCGTGAGGCATCTCGGTAAACGAAACAGCCTTCGCCCCTTTGGCCGCCACCCGCTCCGTCTCTTTGACCGTGGCGTCGACGTCCCAGAACGGCATTAGCACCAGGGGAATCTGACGGTCCGGGTTCGCCGCACACCACTCGTCGATCATCCAGTCGTTATAAGCCGATACGCAGGCGGCAGCCAGCTCTTTGTCCGTAGCGTTGAAGAAGGTGTTGCCGGCAAAGCCAGGAAAACTGGGAAAACACAGCTGGGCGTGGACACCTTCCAGGTCCATGTCTTTTACCCGTTCTGTGGGGTCGTAGCAACCCGAGAGCATCTCGTCGTACCTGGTGGGATCGAGACCGAATTCCTCCCGTCGCTTGCCCGCCACGGCGTTGAGGCCGATGCTGTATTGACGGCGGCCTTCGAACTCCCAGACATCATTGCCATCGTCGTCTCGGAAGTTCCTGGGACCCTGCTCCTTGTACCTGGCGGGCAGGCGGTCCTGCCACACGTTGGGGTGCTCGATAACGTGGTCATCGACGCTGACGATCTGAACATCCTTAGGAAGCGGCACGGCATGATCCTTTCCCCCGGTCTGGCGGGGATGTGGGGAATCAGTCTAAGTGGCCTGCCGGTCCTGGCGGCATGGCGGCCTCGAGGCGCATTGGGCTACACGTTCACCTGGACGACCCCGTCGACGACCCGGGTCGGAAATGTCATGAGATCCTGGCTGAATCCGTCGAGCGTCGATGGCTCAAGGCAGCGACCGTCGGTGATGTCGTATTTGCTCGAGTGCTGCGAGCAGATGATGTGGCACCCTTCGACGAGTGGACGGCCGCCCAGAGTGGTGCCCTGGTGAGGACACAGGTTCTGGAACGCGTAGAAGGCCCCGTCGACATTTGCGATAGCGACCGGAAAGCCATCGACGGCGACGGTGGCGGTGCAGCCCGGCTCGACCCAGTCGACGGGCATGGCGTCGTGAAAGCCCAACGCACAACCTTTCCTTGCAGCGAATGCCGGCTCACCCTACCCCCCCGCCCCGGCCCTGCTCCAGCCTCGGCCGGGGTCCCGGCCAGCAGCGGGTGGGCTAGCCGGACTCCGGACGCCCGAACGCCGGGCCGTCGAAAGTCCCCACCATGGTGAACTCCTCGACCGGTTGGCGGCGCAGCCTGGTGATCTGTTTCTGAGGCTGGCCGAGGGGCAGCATGGTCGCCAGCGCCACCTGGTTCGGAACGTGGAGCAAGCCGCGCAGAGCGTGCTCCTGGCGGGCCAGCACGGAGGTGAAGTGTCCTCCGTACCCCCGGCTGCGGGCAGCCAGCAAGATGTTGTGGGCGAAGGGATACACCGACGCCCCGGCGCTGATGGCGAGCCGGTCGAGCCCGCTATCGACCGCAGGGCACTTCGTCAAATCGAGGAGGATGACCAGGAGCACCGGCGCCCGGGCGATGTACGAGACGTCGATGTCGGCCGGAACCCGGCGGGCGGCCTCGAGATCGATGGCGGGCTCGTCGCGCCGGTGGGCTTCGGCGGCCACGAAGGGAACCAGCCCGGCCCGGACATAGCCGGCGTACTCCCGCATCCCCAACTCGTACAGGCGAGCAATCTCCTGTTTCACGGCCGGATCCCGGACGATCACGACCTCCCAGGCCTGCCGGTTGCCACCGTTGGGAGCGAAGCGGGCGGCCTCGAGGATCTCGTACAGCACGTCATCGGGCAGGTCAGCGTCGGTGAAAGCCCGGGTGGCGGGGGTCGTGCGCATTGCCTCCAGTAGTTCCATGCCAGCCCTCCGGCCTCGTCATCGTGATCGGGCGCAGTTCCGCCCCGGCCCGAGACGGTACGCCCGTCGCCGCAGCCACGCACACCGACACCGCGCCGACACCACGCCGCTGGTCGGCCGGGACGCGGCGGAAACCCGGGCGACCCGATTGCAGGCCTCCGAGGGAGCCTCTACTGTTGGACGGAGCCTAAAAGAGGGAGCTCGCAGGGTCGGAATCGCATCCCGGCCACGGGCCTGCCCCCGGGAGAGGGATGTGGCGCGTCGTGGATGTTGATCTGACCGGCGATCAGGAGTTGTTCCTGCAAACGACAACGAGGTTCATCGAGGCTGCTTGCCCCCTGTCGTCGGTGCGCCAGTCCACCACGACCGGAGCGGACGCCGGCGCCGAGTACCGACAGCAGGCAGCCGAGCTGGGTTGGTTCGCCATGCTGGTCCCCGAGGAGCTCGGTGGTGGTCGGGTATCGGAGAACGGGCTACTCGACGCCGCCCTGGTTGCCCAGGCCCGGGGCGCGGCGCTCCAACCGGGTCCGTTTGTGGGCACCAACGTGGTGGCCTACGCCCTCGCTGAGGAAGGAAACCACGATCAGCAGGGCAAGGTGTTGCCCCTCCTTCTTTCCGGCGACGAATCGGCGACCTGGGCGGTGACCGGCTCGGCAGCCGACGGCAGTCCCGAGGCGGGTGTCCAGGCCCGGCAACAGGCGGTCGGCTACGTGCTGTCCGGGACGAAGGTCTTCGTACAGGACGCACATCGCAGCGCCTGGATCCTGGTCACCGCGGCCGGTGACAGTGGGGTGGCGCAGTTTCTGGTGCCGGCCGACACCACCGGGGTGATCATCAAACCACTGGATGGGCTGGACCTGACCCGCCGCTTCTGCGAGGTGCGCTTCGAAGATGCCGAAGTCCCCCCGGGGGCGCTGGTCGGGAAGTATGGCGGGGCGGCCGGGCTGGTCGAGCGTCAGCTGCAGATCGCCTGCGTGCTGACCGTGGCGGAATCCATCGGCGCCATGGATCGCGACTTCGACGTGGCGGTCCAGTACGCCAAGGACCGCACCGCCTTCGGCCGGCCCATCGGTTCGTTCCAGGCCATGAAACACCTGCTGGCAGACACCAGCCTCATGCTGGAGATGAGCAAAGGCATGGCTGCGGCGGCAGCCCGGGCCGTCGGCGCCGGGCAACCGGACGCCGCGGTGGTGGCCAGCATGGCCAAGGCCTTCGTCGGCGACTGCGGTATCGACGTGGCCCAAAACTGCTTCCAGACCTTCGGCGGCATCGGCTACACCTGGGAGCACGATCAGCATCTCTTTCTGCGCCGTATCACCACCGATGCGGCCCTTTATGGCGATCCGGCCTGGCACCGCGAACGGGTCTGCCAGCTGAGCGGACTCTAAGGAACACGACATGAGCGATCAACTCATCGACGTCGACACTTTCCGCCGGGAAGCCCGGGCCTGGCTGGAGGCCAACCTCGAACCCAGGAGCCCGGCCCGATCGGGACCCCGGCCCCGGGGCGCCGACCACAAGACAATCGAGGGCATCGCGGTGGAGCGGGCCAGGCAGCGCCAGCTGTTCGACGGCGGTTTCGCCGGCATCTCCGTGCCGCAGGAATATGGCGGGCGCGGCCTCACCCTGGCCCACGAGCGGGCCTTCAACGAGGAAGCCCAGGGCTTCGTTACCCCGGATCTGGGCGTTGCCGGCGGCACCACGTTCGGGGTCTGCGTCGCGCACCATGCTGCTCCATGCCTCTCCGGAATTCCTGCATCGGCACATCCCGAAGATCCTGGCTGGCGAGGAACTGTGGGTGCAGTTCTTCTCCGAGCCGGAGGCGGGGTCCGACCTGGCCGGCATCCGGACCCGGGCCACCCGGGACGGTGACCGCTGGATCCTCAACGGGGCCAAGATCTGGAGCAGCGGGGCCTACTACGCCGACTACGGCATGTGCCTGGCCCGCACCAACTGGGACGTGCCCAAGCATCGGGGTCTGACCTGGTTCGCGGTTGCCACCAAGGCGCCCGGCGTCACCATCCAACCCATCACCGAGATCAACGGCGACGCCGAGTTCTGTCAGGAGTTCTTCGACGACGTCGAGCTCTCCGACGAGGACGTGATCGGCGACGTCGACCAGGGGTGGCGGGTGGCGCAGACCATGCTGGTATTCGAGCGGGGGGGCGGAGGATCGGCCCTGCCGGTGCCCAGCGTCAACCACGGGCTGGCCCCGGACCTGGTGGCGCTGGCCCGGAAGGTCGGCCGGACGGCAAGATCCGGTGGTCCGCCAGCTCGATCGCCCGGGCCCACATCAACGACTACGCCCAGATCCAGCTCGGCGCTCGTATCGTCGCCCGCAGCCGGGGCTCCCAGACCCTCGACGCCGGAGGCATCGCCGCCTACGGAAAGCTGGCTGCCGGAGTCGTGTCCAACGTGCGGAGCCGGATCGGCATGCAGATCGGTGGCGGGGAGGCCCTGCTGTGGGAGCAGGGCGACGATCGACGGGATGACGTCGTCGCTGAACTACCTCAACGGGCGGATCATGTCCATCGCCGGCGGCACCAACGAGATGCAGCGCAACGCCATCGGCGAGCGGGTGCTCGGGCCTGCCCCGCGAGCCGAGCTTCGACAGCAACAAGCCGTTCTCCGAAGTGATCCGCGACGCCCGCAACTGGAGCGGCCAGGTCGGCTGACCGGCCCGCCCCAGGCAGGTATCCGAACCCTCGCACGCGGACGCCCGCCCAGGGACGACCGCGTGCCGGGTTCGTTTGGTGGTGGCGGCCTGTCAGGCCGCCGACTTCTCCAGGATGTGCAGCCCGCAGGCGCTACCCAGGCCGATCACATGGGCCAGCCCGACCTTGGCGCCCTCGATCTGACGGGGTCCACCTTCGCCGCGCAGGTGGGTGCAGACTCTCCCAGATGTTGGCGATCCCGGTGGCGGCGATGGGATGGCCCTTGGACTCCAGGCCGCCGGAGACGTTGACCGGGGTCTTGCCGTCCCGCCAGGTGGCGCCGCTGCGGAAGAAGTCGACCGCGCCACCTTCCTCGCACAGCATCAGGTTGTCGTAATGCACCAGTTCGGCGGTGGCGAAGCAGTCGTGCAGCTCGACCAGGTCGAGATCCTCGGGCCCGATGCCCGCCTTCTCGTAGGCCTCGCGGGCCGCATTGCGGGTCAGGGTGTTGACGTTGGGCAGGACCTGGCAGGCCTCCTCCCACGGATCGGTGGTCAAGATCGACGCCGAGATCTTGATCGCCCGGCGCCGCTGCTCGGCGGAGAGGGTCTTCAGCTTGGAGTCGCTCACGACGACCGCGGCGGCGGCGCCGTCGCAGTTGGCCGAACACATCGGCCGGGTGTTGGGGTAGGCGATCATGACGTCGTTCATGATCTCCTCCAGGGTGAACTTCTTCTGGTAGGCCGCCATGGGATTCAGCGTGGAGTGGGCGTGGTTCTTCTCGCTGATCTGAGCGAACAGCTCGAAGTCGGCGCCGCCGTACCTATGGGCGTACTCCATGCCGATCTGGGCGAACACGCCCGGCATGGTGTCGGTCCCGAGCCGGCCGTCCAGGGCAGCGACCGCGCCCAGCCGGCCCTGCGGGGTCCAGGTCTTGGAGTCAGCCGCCCGGTTACCCGCCGGCCAGCAGGCCGGCGCCGGCCAGCTTCTCCACCCCGACCGCGAGGCCGAAGTCGGTCTCACCGGACTTGACCGACATGACCGCCACCCGCAGAGCCGTGGCGCCGGTGGCGCAGGCGTTGCTCACGTTGTAGACGGGAATGCCGGTCTGGCCGATCTGCTTCTGCAGGGTCTGACCGCTGGAGCCGCCCATCAGGTTTCCGAACCCGAGGACGCCCATCTCCTTCATCGTCACCCCGGCATCCGCCAGAGCGCCCATGGCAGCCTCGGCGGCCAGATCGGTGGTGTCCTTGTCGGGGTGCTTTCCGAACTTCGTCATGTGGATCCCGAGGATCCAGGCGTCTTCTGCCATGTTGTTGACCTCCGTCCTCTGACCGTCAGCTCACCGGCTCGTAACCGAATCCGACTGCTTCCATGCCGGCTTCATCCTCACCTACGGGGAACGTCGCCAGCCGGAGCTTCATGCCCAACTTGATGGACTCCGGGGTGGGGTCGGTGTTGATCACGTTCGCTCGCACCGAGGTGCCGTCGCAGTCGATGATCCCGGACACGAACGGGACGGGTATCCCGGGGGCGGCGTGGGCGACGATGCTGAAGGTCCGCAGCGTGCCTTCGTTCGCCACCCGAAAATCCTTGAACTCGGTACCGAAGCACGACGCGCAGGCGTTGCGCCGCCCGAAGTACCGGGCCCCGCACGACGTGCACTCCTGGGCGACCAGATGGGGATCGTCACCGAGAACCAAGATAGTCGACCAAAGGAATCTGGTTTGCCATCACGCTCCCGAACACCATCAGCCAAGGGGGCGAGGCCGTGCGCCCCGGAGCCCGATTCGATAGGGCCAGTATACTGTGAGCTGCGACATACAGCCAGGACGGGTGGCTACCGAGGATCGACGGCATAGCTGGCAGCCGCCTACGATCGCCGACGACCTGCTTGACGACCGATCCGGCCAGAACGAAAGAGGGAAAGGGGGACCTGCGTGGCTGTCGAACGCTTTCCGGTCGAGGAGGGGCACATCCTCCTGTTCGCCCGGGCGGTGGGCGGACCCGAACCCCGTCTACGCGGACGCCGACCGACGCGGCCACGACCGAGGTCGGCGGGCATCATCGCGCCGCCGACGTTCGTGCAATCCAGCGCCCACTTCGACCCCGACTATCCCCTGCGGCCCGGCTGGGTGAACCCTGGTTCGGATCGGGGCGAACCCCTCGGGCCCAACCGGGGAGGCAGCAGCGGGAGCAGCGGTGGCGGGAGCGGCGGGAGCGCGGTGGCGGGAGCGGCGGGAGCGGCGGTGGCGGGGTGGCACCGGGCTGCACGCCGAGCAGGAGTTCGAATACCACCGCCCGGTCCGCGCCGGCGACGTCCTGTCCACCGCGGCCCGGCCGGGAGAGCGGTGGGAGAAGCAGGGCCGGTCCGGCAAGCTGGTGTTCTCCGAGTCGATCACCGAGTACCGCGACCAGAACGGCGAGCTGGTCGTCACGGCCCGCAGCGTCGGGGTCATGACCGAGCGCCCGGTGACCCAGGAGGGACGCTGATGGCGCTGCGAGCGAGCGAGACTCGCGGTTGGGCGACCATCGCGAGCTCGTCCTGGTCGACGACCTGACGCGGACCCAGATCGTCCAGTACGCCGGGGCGTCCGGCGACTTCAACCCCCTCCACTCGCGACGAGGTCTTCGCCACCCAGGTCGCCGGCTACCCCTCGGTCTTCGCCCACGGGATGCTCACCATGGGCATGACCGGCCGGGTCCTGACCGACTGGGTCGGCGACGGCCGCCTGCTGCGCTACGGGGCCCGCTTCGTCAAGCAGGTCTGGCCCGGCGACACCTTGACCGCCCGGGCCGAGGTCACCGCCGTCCGCGGGACGATGGACGGTCAGCCGGTTGCCGACTTCGCCGTAGTCACCCGCAACCAGGACGGCGACGAGGTCCTGACCGGCACGGCCACGGCCCGGCTGGATCCGTAGCCTCGCCGGCGGGCGGGGGCCGGGGCAGCCGGTGGGGGCCGGGCGGCCGCCGGTGGGGGTCGTGTGGCCTCGATCGGCGTCGGCCCGGCCGGGGCCCGGACCGGGACTGGGTCGGTGGGTGGGTGGGTGGCCTGCCGCCGGCGGTCAGACCCAGGTCAGGGCCGAGCGTGATTCCCCCCTGTCGGGGGTGCTGTCGCCACTTCCCCTTAGTTACATCATATTTCATGATATTTGATACAATCTCTAGCCATGTGGCAACTACGACGAGGCCGCCCGGCGCGGCACCGGTTACGACAACGACCCGGAGGTGGTGAACGTCCCGGCCCGGATGGGATCGGGTCCGCCTCGACAGGCTCGTTCCAGGCCGATTGGGGTTCGACGCGCCGTTCTCCCCCGTCTGGGCGACATAGACCGAGGCGGCCGCCGAGCCGGGCGCAGGTAGCGTGTCGGCAAGTCGTGGGCGTCCGTTCTGGTCGCGGTCGAGACCATGGAGCGGGCGCTGGGTGAGCGGGTGATCGAGCGTCCGGCGGGAAGAACAGATGTCAGTACGGGCGCATCGTCTCGGCGGTCGCCTTTGTGCCCAACACGGGCAGCCTTTGCGGGCCGGCCAGTGCCTGTGTTGTCAACGAGAAACGAACAGGAGACAAAGACCCCGATGAAAAGGAAACTGTTGGCCTTGGCGGCGTTCGCCACCATCTTGGTCCCGTTGGGGGCTGTGACCGCATCGGCTGCAATCACTCACCCGACCACTCATCCGTCCCCCAAACCGGCTGTCGCCCAGCTGGCCGCCGCGCTCAATGTCTGTCCCGGCTGGTCCACGGAGACCACCACCCTGACTGACAGCCCCATCGAGACGGAAGCGATCGGCATCCCCGAACCGCAGTACGTGTTCGCGTTCGCCACACTCGCCTCCCGCCCGATCACCCTGGGCAGCCAGCCGACCGGCGTGTACGCCCCGTACGCCTCGTGGACCATCTGCTGGCGGTTGCAGGGCACCGACCCGGTCGGCAACTACGGGCTGGCCGCCTTGTGGAACAACGGCACCGACTCGTGGTGGACGAACCCGGCGAGCGCCGGCGGCCCGTATGTCGGCCTGGGACGGGGCGGCCAGTTCGCCTTCCAGTGCACCGCCCGGTTCGGCTCGCGCCGCTTCTGGCTGTCCACGCCCGGCCAGTATGCGTCGTTGGCCTGGATGTCCGGCTACCCCGGCCCGGTCGAACACCCGGGCGGCCCCAGCAACTTTGTCGACGACTTCACGGCCAACGGGCCGTTCTGCTCGTAACCAGGCGAGAAGGGCGGCCGTTCGAAGGGCGGCCGCCCTTTTCAATGCCCGTAGGTCGGTCGCGTTGGCGGGCCGGCCGAGCCGAGGGGTAGATCACATGCCCTCTCCGTGTATTCGATCCCGGTTTCTGGGCGCGTTTCCTTTTTCTGGGCGCATTTTTGAACCTGTGGTGTCGTCCTCGTCACCATGAATCCAGATGTCACCAAGAAAACGTCAGTCGGCGCCGTCGAGGTGGGGCTGCCGGTGGCCGGGGGCAGGTGGGACCCGTGAGTGGGTGCGGCGGCTGCGGAAGCCGGGGCGACGGGCGGGGGCGGGGCCACTGCGGATAGGGCGACCGGGAGCGGGGCGACTGCGGGTCAGACCGTCCGCCGGCGCCGCACCGCGGATACGCCCCGCTAGGTCCCCGGCGCCCGACGGACGATGAAGTCCAGCACCGCCTGCGGGTAGGCCAACCGGTCCGGCCGAAAAAGGTCATGACCGGCCCCGTCAATGACCACGGTTTCCACATCGGGGATGCTGCTCCGGTAGTGCTCCTCCTGCTGCTCGTTGATGATGCCGCTCTCACTGCCCCTGGCGACCAGAACCGGGATGCCGAGGGCAGCCACGTCCTCCCACAGCTCCCGGGCCAGGGAGGCGTCGGCGATCTGCTCCAGCACGTGCCGCGACACCCGTTCGGGCATGGGCCGCCCCCGCCAGCGGCTCTGCCACTGGCTCTCCACGAACTGGGGAGTCAGGGCGATCTCCCGGGCCAGGTAGTCCCCGATCGAGAGGGTGACGGCCCGGGCCGGCCGGCGCAGGGCCACTTCGATGGCGGGGGTGGTCCCCCGCGAGAACGTCATGAGGTGGAAGCGCTCGAGCCCATTGGCAGCGATCACGGCCTCCAGGTCGCTGGCCTGCTCGGGCACCGAGTACCCCGTCGGGGGAGCATCGCTGCCGCCCCGGCCCCGCAGGTCGATGACGAACAGACGCCGCGACCCGAACAGGTCGGCCATGGGCTCGTATTCGTCCGCGAAGTCGGTGATGCCGGGCACGAACACCACGGGGAGGCCGTCGGGTCGGGACGGATCGTTGTCGAGATAGCGGATGCGCAGGCCCTGGTTGGAAACAAAGCGCTCCTGACAGGACTGCGATGACGACTGGTACGACAGCTCTGACACCGCGGGCCGCTCAGGAGTGCGAGAGGCGAGGATCGCCGGGCAGCTGCCGGGTGGTGAACGCCACCACGGCGTTCGACAGATCGGCAGGGTCCGCCACGATGGTGTCGTCCGAGCGCTCGCTCACCCCGATCCCGACGGAGTCCAGATGCTGCGTGACGGCTTCGAGGTCGGCCACTTTGAAGGTGAGGGCGTGCGGGAGCTCGCCGTGCTCGGCCAGGTCCTTCGCCAGGGCGGTCCCCTCGGCGGTCGGCTGGGCCAGCTCGACGACGGTCTCGGTGCCGACCTTGACGAATGCGCTGCGCCGGTCCGGGGTGGTCTCGGCATGGAAGGCCGGCGCATCCATGACGTTTTCGTAGAACGCCTGGGCCCGATCCAGGTCGGTCACGACGGTGGTGATATGCGAGGTGCGCTCGATGCCGAGCGGATGCTCGTCCCGCCAGAAGGATCCGGTCCACCCTGGGGCCAGGTGGGGATCGCCGTGGCCGTCGCCGACCAGGGCCTGAAACTCCAGCTGCCCGAAGGTGTCCTTGGGATGGGTGAAGAAGGTACCCGTCGCCTCCGACGCCACGCCGGCGGCTTCGGCATAGGGCGTGATGACCCGGATGCCATAGTCCCGCATCCGTGCCATGAGCGGGACCATGCCATCAGGGTCGACGTACCAGGACATGGAGTGCAGGTGCGATCCATGCCGGTAGTGGAACTTCGGCAGGGGCGAGCCCCGATCCGCCTCCAGCTTGCTGGGCTCCATGATCTCCAGCACGAAGTCCGGGCCGATAACCGACAGCGACGCCCACCGTTTGTCGAAATCCGACCAGCTCTTTCCCCGGTACACCTCCGGGGATAGCAGCGCCCGGTAGCTCGCCTGCGTCCCGTCGAAGTCGTCGACGATCTGCATGAGATGAAAAAACTCGCGGATGGGCATCAAACGTCCTTATTCTCCGGGGTGACTGGCGTCTCCGGGGTGACTGGGGGCGCAGGCTGGTGCGACTCGATGACCGCACCTTTCTGGACTGAGTAAAAATATCCTAATGGATTGGCCATATCCCCTCGTCATTGGCCGGTGAACCGGGGCTCCCGCCCCTCGGCGAAGGCCCGCATGGCCTCGGCGGAATCCTCGCCGCCGCCCAGGCCGAGCAGGGTGACTTCTTCGCGGAAGGTGTCCTCCATCGTCGAGTGCAGGGACCGGTTGAGCTGCTGCTTGATGTGCCCGATCCTGACGGTTGGTCCCTCCGCCAGACGGCGGGCCCAGCCGGCGACCACCTCGTCGAACTCCACGGCCGGCACCACCCGGTTGGCCAGACCGTAGCGCTCGGCGTCGGCTGCGGAGAGCCGGTCGCCGAAGAGGGCAATCTCCTTAGCCCGGGCCAGGCTTGTCAGCCGGGGCAAGATCCAGGCCCCGCCGCCCTCGAGGGGAAGGCCTCGGCGCACGAAGACCTCCCAGAAGTAGGCGTCCTCAGCGGCAATGACGAGGTCGCAGGCCAGCGCCAGCTGGCAACCGAAGCCGACGGCACCCCCGTTGACCGCGGCCAGAAACGGCTTCTCGGCCTCCCATATGGCTTTGAACAATCGCCACCAGCCATACAGCAAGCCGTCGCGTCGGACCAGGTTCGGCATGCTGCCAGTCCGCCGCCCGGGCGGCACCTCTATGGCCCCGCCCTCCTGGGTCAGGTCGGCTCCCGAACAGAAGACCGGGCCGTTGCCGGTCACCACCCCCGCCCGTAGGTCGGGATTCTCGGCCACCTCGGCGACGGCCTCCAGTAAGGCATTGCGGAGGGGCCGGTCGATGGCGTTGCGCTTCTGCGGACGGTTGAGCCGCAGCCAGGCCACCCCCTCCGTCACTTCGAACTGCAATCCGGCGTCGGCCCAACCGGACCCGCTACCGCTCATCAGGAGGCCTCCTGGTCGGGGAAGGCCCGAACGGGCCCGTACTGGTTGCCGCGCCGGGCTAGCACCGCCGATCGTCCCCGCGACCTGGAGCGCCGGCCGGAGAGTCGGCCCACTAGAGCGCGATCCCCACCACTTTCTGGTCGAGGTACTCCAGTAGGCCCTCGCGGGCGCCCTCCCGGCCGAGGCCACTTTCTTTGATGCCACCAAAGGGGACGGATGCAGAAGTGGGATTGATGTCGTTGATGCCGATGATCCCGAAGTCAAGGCCCTCAGCGACCGTCAGAGCCCGGCGCAGATCGTTGGTGTACACGTAGGACGCCAGTCCATAGGTGGTGTCATTCGCCATCTCGATCACTTCGTCGTCGTCCTCGAACGTCACCACCGGCGCAATGGGCCCGAACGTCTCCTCACGGTAGATGCGCATCTCGGGAGTCACGTCCATCAGGACCGTGGGGGCGTAAAAGGTTCCGGCTGCGAAAGGCCCCGTCGGACAAGCGATGGCCACCGAGGGCGACGGATGCGCCCTTGCCGGCGGCGTCGGCGACCTGGAGTTCCATCTTTTCGATGGCGGCCTCGTCGATGAGCGGACCAACGGTCACGCCGTCGTCCAGCCCGTTGCCCGGCTGGAGCTTGGCCACCCGGGCAGACAGCTCAGTCACGAACTTGTCAGCCAGCGAGGCATGTACGAACAGGCGATTGGGACAGATGCACGCCTGCCCGGTGTTGAGGAATTTCACCAGCGGACGCGCCCCGGGCGGCGTGGACGGGGTCGGCGTCAGGCAGCACGATGAAGGGGGCATGACCCCCGAGCTCAAGGGATACCCGTTTGAGCTGGCCGGCGGCCCGGGCCGCGATCTGCTTGCCGACCTCGGTCGATCCGGTAAAGGTGATCTTGCGGACCGACCAGTTGGAGAGGAACTCATCGGCCACGGGGATGGGATCGCTGGCGGTCACCAGGTTGACCACGCCGGCTGGCAGCCCGGCCGCCTCGAAGACCTTGATGGTCTCGACGGCGCAGAGGGGCGTCTGTTCGGCGGGCTTGACGACGATGGTGCAGCCCGCGGCGAGGGCGGGGGCGATCTTGCGGGTCAGCATCGAGATCGGATAGTTCCACGGCGTGATCGCGGCGGCAACGCCCACCGGCTGGTACATGGTCAAAAAGCGTTGGTCCGGGCGGGCCGAGGGAATGGTCGCGCCGTACACCCGTTTGGCTTCCTCAGCGAACCACAGCAGGAAGTCGGCGGCGTACCCCACCTCGTTGCGGGCCATGCGAAGGGGCTTGCCCTGTTCGGCGGTCATCAGCCGGGCCAGCTCCTCGCGGCGTTCGGTCATGATCCGCCAGGCGTCGTACAGATGGGTCGAGCGCTGATAGGGCGTCAGCTTCGACCAGGCCGGAAACGCCGCCCTGGCGGAGGCCACCGCGGCGCCGGCATCCTCGGCGCCGGCGTCAGCCACTTCGCCGAGGACGTCGCCGGTCGCCGGATTACGGGAGACGAACGTGGCGCCCGAGGCAGCAGGCACCCAGGAGCCGTCGATGTACAGCATGCTCAGACCTCCATGATCGAATCGAGCACCGGGTGGTGCAACAATCCTCGTTTGCTTCTAATCCGGAAACGCATTGCCCCTCGGGTCGCCGGGCAGGTCCCGTTCAGTAAACATCCATACCGCGTTGAAACAGTCCGCCGGCTCGAGGGTGATGGTGTCGGAGTCCCGCTCGGCCACCCGGACGCCCATCTGTTCGGCGTGGCGCTCCACCGCGGCGAGGTCACGGACCCGGAAGGTGGCGGCGTGGGGTAGCTCACCGTGGGCGGCCAGGTCCGCGGCCAGCCGTGAACCCTCGCTTTCCGGCTGGGCCAGCTCGATCACCGTATCGGTCCCGACCACCACGAACGCCCGGCGGGCGCCGGCCGAGGACTCATCGTGAAAGGCCACGCCGCCCAGCCCGTCCTGGTAGAAGCGTCGGGCCGTGTCCACATCATGGACAGCGGTGGTCAGGTGAGACAGCCGGGCGATGCCGAGCGGACCGTCTTGCCATGGAGCCGTCGACCAACCCGGCTGGAACCGGGGGTCGCGGTCGAGCCAGTGGGCGGCGATGCCCTCGAATTCCAGCTGCCCGAAGGTGTCCTTGGGGTGGGTGAACAAGGTGTTGCCCGGATCGACCTCACCCGGGGGCCACATGCCGCCACCCGGCTTGGCAATGCGGACGCCCCTGGCGCGCAGCGAGTCGAACAGGGGCCGGATGTCAGCCACGTCCACGTACCAGGCCAGAGAATGGAAATGCTGGCCGAAGCGTCGGTGGAACTTCGGCAGCGGCACCTGGAGATCAGCCTCCTGGTGGCTGGGTTCGATCACCTCCAGCATGAGGTCGCTGACCATGGAGAGCGAAGCCCAACGCTTCTCGGTGTCGTACCAGTGCTTTTCCTGGAATCGCAGAGGCGCGAACAGGGCGTCGTAGAACGCGTCCACCTCGTCCTCGTCGTCGACGATGTGGATGAGGTGAAAGAACTCGCGGATCGGCACCACGCCAACGCTACTGTTCCACCGCGGCGTAGAGCCATTCCAGGACCCGCCGCCGAACCCGCCTCACCATGGCATCCGACCGCGCCTCGGCCGCAGGTGCCAGTCAGGATGCCGGCGATGTGAGGCGGGCGCGCACGGCCAGCTTGTCCGGCTGGCCCGACGCCAGCCAGGGCACCTCGGCCTCGTCCCAGACGATCTCGATCCGGGTCGGCTTCAAACTAGTCCCGCTGAACGCGATTCAGCCCGGCGGGGTCGCCGCCGACCAGGCCTCGACAAGATCGTCGGTGCCCGTGATGGTCGCCAGAAACCGCAGGGTGTGGGCGATCATCATCTCGCCGTACTCGTCCGGCGTGCCCGCCACCGCGTCCTTCGGCACGACGACGTTGAAGGCTTGATTGACAAGATCCATGACCGTGTTCGGCACCCCCACGTTGAGTGACACTCCGGTTACCACCACCGTGGTGATCCCCAGGTTGCGCAACACGGGAACCACCCCGCTGTCGCAGGCCGCGCCCATGCCATGCAGGCGACGTCATGACCAGGTCTCGCGCATCCGGGCCCAGCTCGGGTACCAGAACGGCGCCTTCGACCGGCCGGCTATCGGGGACGGCGGGCCCGTCCGGCAGCTCGCCCCGAAGCCGGTAGAGAATGACATTGCGGTTGCGAGCCAAGGAGTCTCGCCGAAACACTTTCACGCAATGGACCACCTGCACTCCGGCACCTCGGGCCGCGGCCGCCAGCCGGATGATATTCGGAAGCACCCGGGCTCCGGCCGCGGCAAGACCTTCGCCGCCGCCGACGGTCCAGGACTGCACCTCGTTGGTAAGCAGGGCGGTCGTCGCCGGAGCCACCAGTGGTCGAACGTCGAACGGCATCACACCCCCAGCTTCAGTTGGATCGGGCCGTCTCCGCACCGTCGATCACCAGCGGGGCGGCGGAGACGATTTCGTGCTCAAGGTTCGGGATTGGCGCCACGGGGACGAACTTTATCTTCGTCTAACTCCGTGGGACAGGTCCAGGCCGTTTCGGCTCCGCCTAGGTCGTGGACCGCAGGGCCCGCAACATCTTCTGGAAGTGGTCGACCCGCCAGCCGTCCTGATCCTCGCCCCAGCCCACCTTCCCGTCGTACTCCCAGCGCATCAACGCATTCGAGCCCGGCCGCGTTCTCGCACATGTGGCTGACCGTGAATCCCTCGGCCTCCATGCGCCGCCCGGTCACGTCGGTCATGTCGACCTCCATGTGGGCGCTCCACCCGGTGATTGGGATCGCGGAAGTTCCGCATCCGGCTCTTGGTCTTGTCCAGGCGCTGCGAATACCCCGTCGCGCAGCAGCCATCCCACGTTCATGCGGCGACCAGCCCGACGGCGTCGCCGTCCTGGGGCCGGACAAAGCTCAGAAAGCCGGTCTGGCCATCGGTGTGGCCGAAGATGTACTGGATCCGGCCCCGGCCCCGCTCGCGCTCAACCTGGCGCCAGCGGGGACCGCCCGGCGAGGCCACCCGGTACTGCGCCCCGCACGTACTCCGGTCTTCTGGCTCTGGGAGTGGTGGCCGCCCCGAGGCCCCCAGGTGCGGTCCCGGACCGAATAGCAGTCGATCGGGATGCGCTCGCCGCGCAACGTGAGCTGCCCGGTCGAGGTGGCCGAGCTGGTCCAGGTGCGGGTTGTGCATCATGCCGGCGCCTCGCCGGGGGTGAATCGCCGCGGCGGATGGACGCTGCGGTGCTCGAACTCGACGCGCGAAGTCGGCATCGGCGTCGGCGTAGGTGATGTGATAGTCCATCAGCGGGGTGAGCATCTTGACGCCGGAACCCGCCCTCGGGAAACTGCAGGTCGCGCAGGTCGGCGCCGGCGGGCATGGGCACCTCGCCGGAGTTGCGGTAATAAGCGAGCCGGCCCGGGTCCGACGCCGGTCGGGTCCCACAGGAAGACCCGCCACGTCACCGTGCCGCGGTTGGTGTGGTAGCCCGGCGTGCAGCCAGGCGCCCATGCGGCGCTCGGGGATGTTCAGCGACCACCACGTGGTCTCGGTCCAGTACAGGTCGTCGGACGCGAGGTGGTAGGTGTCGTCCTCCGGCGAGAAAGGGTGTGTCTTCAGTGACGGTCACCCTCATCCTTTCACGGCCGGGCGCGGCACGCCCTGACGACGCCCGGCAGAATGGCGGCATGGAGTTACGCGAGGTCATGACGACGACGCCGGCGACGCGGGAGTTCAGCGACGAGCCGCTGCCCGACTCGATCCTCTACGCCATCCTCGACCAGGCCCGCTTTGCCCCCAACGGGGGCAACCGCCAGGCCTGGCACGTCATCGTGGTCCGAGACGCGGCTCGCAAGCAGCGCATCGCCGAGCTGTGGGAGCTGGCCCAGCGCGAAGACCATGCCTTCTACGCCGCCGGGCTGGTGCCCTTCGTGGCGTCTGAGGCGTACTGGCGTAACCCGCCAGGAGGGCCCGTCGCAGCAGCCCGATCGACCTGGACGCGGCCCGCCGGACGCCGCTGGTCCGGCCGTTGGCGGCACGTCGCCGGAGACCATCGCGTCCGCCGCCGCCCTGTCTGATTGTCAGCGTTAACCTGAGCCGGTCACCGCCATGGACAGCGGGCTCGGACGGCTCAGCATCGCCGGGGGCGGCTCGGTGTATCCCGTTCGCCCACAACGTGTCTGCTGGCAGCCCGCGACGCCGGGTACGGCGGGGTGATCACCACGGTACTGGTCCGGCAGGAGCCGGCCGTCAAGGAACTGCTCGGGATCCCGCGCCGAGCACGCCCTGGCCTGCACCATCCCGCTCGGTAAGCCCCGACGCCAGATCACCCGGCTGCGCCGCAACCGGGTGGAGGAGTTCACCACCCGGGAGACGTTCGGCGGCCGGCCTACGCCGCACCGTGACTCACCGCGGGTGCCAGCCGGCCCATGACCCGGCGTCCCGGGTCGCACCCGTCTACTTCGACTCGGTAGCATGAGCCTCCGCCATATCAGTCGACGTACCCACGGTTCGACGCCGCCGGGGGAGGAGTCGGGCCCAGCATGTTCGAATGCACCGCCGATCAGGAACTGTTCGAGGAGACCACCCGACGCTTCCTCGGATCGCACTGCCCGCTGACCAAGCTCCGCGATCTGGCCGGCACCAAGTCCGGCTACGAGCCCGACTTCTGGCGCCAGGGCGCCGAGCTCGGCTGGACGTCGCTCGTCGTGCCCGAGGACGCCGGCGGCGGCAGCGTCAGCGGGAACGGGGTCCTCGACCTGGTCCTGGTGGCGTACGAGTTCGGCCTGCACGCCGCCCCCGGGCCGCTCGGCCCCACCAACGTGGTCGCGGCCGCCCTGGGACGATGGGGCAGCGAGCGAGCAGCAGCCGGGCCGCTCGCCGGTCTGCTCTCCGGCGAGCAGCGTGGCGGCGTGGGCCACGGCCGAGCCCGCGCCCAACGACGGGCTTGGGCCGGGTCAGGCTCGAGGCCCGGACCGATGGCGACTCGGTCGTGCTGACGGGGACCAAGATGCCCGTCGAGGCGGGCAGCGAGGCGGACCAGCATTCTGGTGACCGCCCGGCACGAGTCGGGACTGAGCCAGTTCCTCGTTCCTCATGACGCGTCCGGGTCTGACGCTCACGCCCCTGCAGGGTCTCGACATGACCCGCCGGTTCGCCCGGGCCGACTTCGATCAGGTGCGGGTGCCCGCTCGACAGCCCTGGTGGGCGAGGCGGGCGCGGCCGGCGCCGCCGATCGACTGGCTCACCGATCTGGCCGTGGTCATCCAGCTGGCCGAGATGGTCGGCGCCATGCAGTGGGCGTTCGACACCACCCTGGAATGGGCGTTCAACCGCTACTCCTTCGGCCGCCCCCTGGCCTCCTACCAGGAGATCAAGCACCGCTTCGCCGACATGAAGATGTGGCTGGAAGCGAGCTACGCCATCACCGACGCGGCCGCGAGAGCCGTCGCAGGACGACGCCGCCAATCGGTCGACCCTGGTGAGCGCCGGCAAGCTGTATGTCGGACGCTACGGCGGCGAGCTGCTGCAGGACTGCGTGCAGCTGCACGGCGGCATCGGCGTGACCTTCGATCACGACCTGCACCTGTTCCTGCGCCGGGTCACCACCAACGTGCCGACGTTCGGCAGCCCGGCCGAGCACGCCGCCCGCATCTCCGAACTCCTCGAGGCTCAGGAAGGTCACTGATGAGCGACACCACTGATATCGAAGACGTCGAATCTTTCACGGCCTGCGGGCCCGCCAGTGGCTGGCCGCCAACATGCCGCCGGCGCCGGGCGGTCAGGAGGGCACGGGCGGGATGGGCCAGTCCCACTCCGACGAGGAGGAGCTGGCCCGGATCAGCCCGGTGCCGCGAGCTGCAGCGCATGCTGTTCGACGGGGGGCTGGCAGGCATCTGCGTTCCGCGCGAAGTACGGCGGCCAGGGCCTCACCATGGCCCACCAGGCCGCGCTCAACCAGGAGATCGCCGGCTACGACTACCCGGCCGAAACACAGATCCCGACCTTTACCCCGTGCATGGCGGTCATCCTGGAATTCGGCACCGAGGAGCAGAAGAAGCGCCACATCCCGCCCATCCTGCAAGGGCGAGACCTTCTGGATGCAGTTCCTGTCCGAACCGAGCGGCGGGTCCGACGTCGCCGGGGCCCAGACGACCGCCATCCGCGACGGCGACGAGTGGGTCATGAACGGCTCGAAGATCTGGACCACCGGCGCCTGGTGGGCGGACTGGGGGCTGTGCCTGGCCCGGACCAACTGGGACGTCCCCAAGCACCGGGGCCTGACCGTCTTCATGCTGCCGATCCACCAGCCCGGCATCGAGATCCACCGGATCGAAATGCTCAATGGCTCCAAGGAGTTCTGCCAGGAGTTCATCACCGACGTGCGGATCCCCGACACCGAGCGGATCGGCGAAGTCGATCAGGGCTGGACCGTCGGGATCCGCTGGATGTACCACGAGCGCACCGTCAGCGGCGGATCGCCCTACGTGACCCGGACCGGCGGACTCCGCGCCCGGGGCCGGCCGGCGGCGCCGGAGCCTGCTCCAGCGGGCCCAGAGCGGCGGGCCACCTCGACCAGGGCAACACCCGGCGAGCTCATCGGCGAGGCCTACGCCCTCGAGGTGGTCGGCAGCGCCCTGACCCAGCGCATCGCGGACGGGATCCGCTCGGGCCGCACCACCGATCAGGCCGCGGCCATCACCCGCCTGTACGGCGGGACGTCGGCAGTGCGCAACGCCTCCATCGCCTTCGAGCTCGCCGGCAACACGGCCGTCGCCTGGTCGGACGCCGAGGAGGACCTCGGGCAGGCCGGCATCGGCTACCTGATGCGCCAGGCCGCCTGCATCGGCGGCGGCACCACCGAGATGAGCCGGAACGTGATCAGCGAACGGGTCCTCGGGATGCCCCGCGAGCGAACCGTCGACAAGGACATCCCCTTCCGCGACGTGCCGCGGAGCGCGCCCACCCGCTGATCGGTTTAACACCCAATGCGGATCGGCGTCCATCTCCCCCAATTCGGGAGGGCAGTCAGTATCGGCGGCATCCAGCGAGCCGCCATCCAGGCCGAGGCGCTCGGCTTCGACGACGTCTGGGTGAGCGACCATCTGGTTATTCCGGCCGACCAGCCCTACCCGGCTCCCTATCTGTATGACCCCCTGATGGCGCTGGCATTTGCGGCCGCGGTCACCAGCCGGGTCGGCATCGGCACCAGCGTGCTGGTGGCGACCCAATACCCCAGCCCGCTGGCTGTGGCTAACAGTCTGGCCAGCCTGGACCACCTGAGCGGGGGCCGCCTGACCGTCGGCGCCGGCATCGGCTGGTCGCGGGCCGAATACGAAGCGCTGGGTGCCCCGTTTCATCAAAGGGGACGCCGGTTGGAAGAGATCGTCGCCTTATGGCGGACCGCGTGGCACGACGATCCGGCCAGCCACGACGGCGAATTCTATCCCTTCCACGACATGCGGATCCTGCCCAAGCCGGTCCGTGACATCCCTATCTGGCTGGGGGGAACGAGCGAGGCGGCCATGGAGAGGGCGGACCGGCTCGCCGAGGGATATCACGGCATCGGGGTGGCGCCCGAGGATGCCGGGGCCCTGGTACAGCGCATCCGGGCCAAACGCCCGGATGAGAGCTTCACCATCTCCTTGCGGGTGTCGTGGGATGCCCGGACCGAGGACGACGTAGTCCAGTCCGGCTTGGCCGCCTACGAGGTGGCCGGGGTCCAGCACCTGCTGTACGCGGCCGAGCGCGGCGACATTGACGCCTGGCTGGACGGGGTTGAGCGGCTCGCCGGCCAGGTGGGGCTGGCCGGCTGACGATGCGGCTGGCCGGACCGGTGGCCGCGGTGGTCGAGGGCTCAGGTGGACTCGTCAGGCGGGTCAGGCAGGTAATGCAGGTCAGGCGGGTCAGGCGGGTCAGGCGGGCACCCGGGTCCGCAACCCCGCCAGCAACAGGGTGCTGCGCCGGCGCAGCGCCACTCCCAGGTCGGCGTGGCCCGCCGCCCAGTCCAGGATGGAGTCCATCACCAGGGCCACGAGCATCTGTCCCATCTCGCCTGACTCGATATCGGTAGGCATCTCGCCCGACTCCTGGGCCCGGGCGAACAGGGCCTCGAAGGCGACGCCGAATCCGACCCGGCCTTTGGCGGCCGTCTCGGACGGCGGGAGCCGGCGAAACTCGGCGGCGGACCGCCCGGCGGCAGCCGGCGGAGCAGCCCGCACGTGGCGGGCCAGGACGTTGAGCACCCGCGACAGCGAGTCGTCAAGATCGCGGCCGGCCTTGATGCAGCGACGGGCTTCCTCGTTGGCCACCTCGGCCGTGTCCCACCCCATCTCCAGAAGGATCTCCTCCTTGCGAGCGAAGTGGAAATAGAACGTCCCTTTGGTCACGCCGGCGGCCTGAACGATCTCCTCGACTGTGGTCTCCTCGATGCCCGTTTCGAAGCCCCGTTCGTTCCAGAGATCCAGGGCGGCCCGGACCAAACGCTGCCGGGTCTGCCGGGACCGCTCCTGCAACAACCCCGAACGCCGCCGCAAGGGCCGAACGTCAGACACGGGCTGCGACGCCGGCCAGATGAGCGACGGTCCGGGCCCGGTCCGTCTCGGACCCGCAGAGAATGGCGACAAACTCGGTGGTCCCGATATCTGCCAGCCGGTCGAGCTGGCCACCCACCGAGCCCTCGTCGCCGACGACGGCGACGTCGCCAGGTGTGGTCGCCCCCTCCCGGTCAAGGACAGCCCGATACACCGGGATCTGCCCGTAACCCTTGAGCTGCACGTCGGCTTTCTGGCGGCCGTCCGCCTCGTCGTCAGTGACGCAGCATGGCAAGGCCACCACCACACCAGGACGATCCCGGCCCGCTTCGGCAGCCGCAGCCAGAATCCTTGGCACCACGTGCTGTTCCAAAGTGATCGGACCAGTGCACCAGGTGATGGTGCCGTCAGCCATCGATCCGGCCAGGCGCAGCATCGCTGGCTGGAGGGCGGCCAGGTAGACCGGCGGCGGGATTCCGCCTGGGATCGACAGTTCGCCGCGACCTGCGAGCGTTTCTCCGCTGAAGTCGACCCGGCCCGATTGCAACGCGGGCATCAGGACCGAGAGGTATTCGCGCATGTGACGAGCCGGCCGGTCGTACGACAGCCCGTAACGCCCCTCGATGGCCGCCTTATGTGACAGTCCGATGCCCAGGGTGAGGCGGCCGTGCACGGCTGCGTTGGCAGTCAAGGCCTGCACGGCGAGCACCAGGGGATGTCGCGGATAGGTGGGGACGACGGCCGTCCCCAGACCGATGGCGGGGACCTCCCGGCCGATGACCGCCAGGGTCGTGAGGGCATCGAAGCTCGAACTCTGCGGCAACCAGGCGGAATGGAAACCGGCGTCGGCCGCCGCTGCGACCCGCGGGACCATGTCGTCGATGGCCACGTGCTCCACGCTCGGAAAAAAGACGCCGATACGCATCGGTGCACCCTAGCGCGACACGGCCCGGGCCACCGATCCGACTATTTGTACTGAATGCAACAGTTCGGTCCGGACACCCGCCTGGCGGCAGCGTTCAGCCGGTCGTGCTGTCCGCCCGCCCGGGGGACTATCGTGCCCGGTGAAGGTCCTCGCCGGGGGATACAGCTGCAGGGGAGCGCTCTGAACCGTCATGCCGAGTGAGCAGGGATCGTCCCCGAGCGGCCCGCGCCGGACCGCATTGGCCCAAGACCGGTCGAAGCAAACGCGCCGGCGTCTGGTCCGGTCCGCGGTGCAGCTGTGGACCGAACGCGGCTTTGACCGGGGCGTGGAAACGACGACCGTCGAGGAGATCGCCAGGGCGGCGGGCGTCACCAAGGGCACGTTCTACTTTCACTTCGCCCACAAGGAAGACATCCTGCAGGAGCTGGGGTGGGGAACCGCGGAGGCACTTTACGAAGAGGCGGCGCGCGCCGTGGCCGCCGGCCGCGCCTGGCCTCCCGCTGATCCGCCAACTCCTGACGTCCCTGGCCCGCCGGGCCGAAGCGGTACCTCCGGCCGCGGTCCAGCGCGCCGTCACGGGCTTCTACTCGGGTGGCGTCCCCCGTCCCGTCCCGGGACGCCGGGCTATCCACCACGGTCTGCTGGTTGCCCTCGACGCGGCCCGGGCGCAGGGGGACCTCCCTGACAATGCCGACACCGACGAGCTGGCTCGGGTCCTCACCGCGCTGTCGATGGACGCCCTCCTGGCCTGGGCTCAGGGGACCCAGCCCCGCCTGCGCTCCAGGCTGCAAACCCGCGCCGATGTGATCCTGGCCGGCGCCAAGAGCCTGGACCAGCCGTGCGAGACGGTGCGCATCAGTCGCTGAAGGCTGTCCGCCGGCGAGGATGAGCGTCCCGGGGCCCGTATACACTCGCTGAACACGCGCCGTAGACGCGCCGAGCCAAACTCGCAAACGCCCCATGGGTGCGGGCAGAGACGGATGGGGAAGATGGAATATCGCAATCTCGGACGCACCGGCCTAAAGGTCAGCCCACTGTGTTTGGGGACAATGAACTTCGGACCTCGAACGCCAGAAGCCGATGCGTTTACCATCATGGACCGGGCTCTCGAGGCGGGCATCAATTTCTTCGATACGGCCAACCGCTACGGCGGCACGGAGACCGAATCGATCATCGGACGGTGGTTTGCCCAGGGTGGGCAGCGGCGGGACAAGGTTGTCCTGGCCACCAAGGTCTACGGCGCCATGGCGGACTGGCCCAACATGTCGCGCCTGTCCGCCCGCCACATCCGCGATGCTTGCGACGACAGCTTGCGCCGGCTGCAGACCGACCACATCGACCTGTATCAGATGCATCACGTTGACCGCGACACACCCTGGGATGAGATCTGGCAGGCGATGGATTTGCTGGTCGCCCAGGGCAAGATCATCTACGTCGGCAGCTCCAACTTTGCCGGCTGGCACATCACCGCGGCCGTGGAAACAGCCCGCCGGCGCGGTTCGCTCGGCCTGGTGTCGGAGCAGAGCCTCTACAACCTGGCCGCCCGGACGGTGGAGCTCGAAGTTCTACCCGCCTGCCAGGCCTATGGCGTGGGTGTCATACCGTGGAGCCCGCTGAGTGGCGGCCTTTTGGGCGGGGTGCATGACACCAGCGCCGGGGGCCGACGCGGCGACGCCGGCCTGCAGCGGAGGATCGATTCGATGCGGCCGCAGCTCGACGCCTGGGAAAAGGTCTGTGCCGATCTCGGCGAGCATCCTGCCGACGTGGCCCTGGCGTGGCTGCTGTCCAATCCGGCCGTCACGGCACCGATCGTGGGACCGCGCACGATCGAGCAGTTCACGGGCAGCCTGCGGGCGCTCGACATCCAGCTCGACGTGGGCGCCCTCGAGGAACTGGACCGGATCTTCCCGGGACCCGGCGGCCCAGCACCCGAAGCGTACGCCTGGTAGGCCGGTGACGAGCGGGACCGGTACCGGCAGCGAAGCGGTGGCAGAGCGGCAGCCGAGCGGCAGGAGCTTGGCGACAGATCGGAGGAGCGATGGCTGCAATTGAGCTGGCGTTGCCCGATGACGTGCTGGCGTGGATTCAGGAGACCACCGGCCAGGCGATCAGCAAGGCAGACCGGATTCCCGGCGGCGCCACCCGGGAAGGGTGGTTCATCGACGTGGCGGCGCCGGACGGAGGGACCCGCAACCTGTTCCTCCGGTACAGCCCGGTCTCCATGCCCGAGCGCAGCGCCTTTCACCCGCTGGCGACCGAGGCCGCCGTCATGCACGGCCTGGCCGGCACGGGCGTAGCGGTACCGAAGATTCTGGGCGTCCACCCCCGGCGGGAGGCTGTCCTCGAGGAGCGGGTCTCCGGAGCCACCTGGTTCTACCGGATCAAGGACCCCGGCGAGCAGGTCCGGGTCGCCCAGGACTTCATCCGCAATCTGGCCACCCTCCACCGCCTCGATCCGCAGGCGCTGCGGATCGAGGCACTGGGTCCGGTCCGTTCGGCCCGGGAGCACGCCCTGGAACGAATCCGGGGCATCCGCTGGCGCGGTACCGCTCCGGACGGTTCCATGGACCCGTTGTTGCGGCTCAGCGCCGACTGGCTGGAACGCAACGTGCCCGACTACGACGGTCCGGTCGTGCTGGTCCAGGGCGACACCGGGCCCGGGAACTTCCTCTACCTCGACGGCCGGGTCACGGCGGTCGTGGACTGGGAGCTCTCACACTGGGGCGACCCGATGGACGACGTCGCCTGGCTCTCCCTGCGCACCGTCCAGGACACGTTCACGGTGCTGCCCGACCGCCTGGCCGAGTACAGCCAGCTGTCCGGACACGCCATCGACGAATCCCGGGTCTGGTACTACCGGCTCTTCGCGGAGTCGACCATGACCACCCTCTACCCCAACAACGGCCCCGAGGCCCGCCGCCCCGGTGAGGGCGACGAGGACGTGGTCGCCCGCGACATCGGTAACGGGATCATCTACCGGCAGCTGCACCGCCGGCTGTGGCTGGAGTCACTGGCTGCGGTCATGGGCCTGGAGCTCGAGCCGCCCTCGCTCTCCGAGCCAGCCGACCTGCCCGAGTGGCACCACCTGTACGCCACCGTGCTCGGCAGCCTCCAAACCATCGTCCCCCGCATCGCCGACCCGCTGGCCAACCAGTGGACGAAGGGGGTGGCGCGGGTGGTCAAGTACCTCCAGGACCTGGACGCGTCGGGACTCGAGTTCAACGAGCTGGAGCGGGACGAGATGGCGACCCTGCTGGGTCACCGGCCGCACAGCCTGACCGAGGGCCGCACCGACCTGGCTGACGCAGCCCGGGCCGGCAAGGTGAGCGACGAGGACTACGTGCGCTATCTGTGGCACAAGGTGGTGCGCGACGACCACCTCATGCGCCACGCCTCCGGTGCCCTCCACGAGCGGACCTGGCCCCCGGTGAAGTAGGGCCCCGGGCGCCTACCCACGGGGGCGGGCGGAGCAGGCTGGTCCGTGGCAGGGGTCGAGGTCGGGCCTCGGGGCTGCCGGGCCACGTCCGGCCCGACCGCCTGACTGAACCCTGGAATGGAACTACGCCCGGGGAGATGGCAGACTGGGCGATGCTGAATTCGGAGGACGGAAACACGTGATAACAGAGATCAAGCCGGGTTCCCGGTTTCGCTCGTCGGTCTGTGACGTCGAGGTCATCGTCATCAAGGCAGGCTCAGCTGAGGTCGACCTGCGCTGCGGCGGCCACGAGATGCTCCCGGCCGGGACCGACCAACCGGCAGGGCAATCCGCCGAGCCCGGTTTCGACGGTGGCACCCAGCTGGGCAAGCGTTACACCGACGAGAAGGGCACCCTTGAGCTGCTGTGCACCAAGGGGGGATCGTCGTCGCTGTCGGTCGGCGACACCGTGCTCCAGGTCAAAGACGCCAAGCCGCTGCCGTCGTCGGACTGATCAGGGGCCCTGGTGAAGGGGCCGAGGTCGTAGGTCAGAAGTGTCGCAGGTCGGTCAACCGCCCGACCTCGGGGGTCGTTGGCTCGCGCCTCCGATCCGGCCCGATCACCGCCCTGGATCTCGATCGCCAGACGTCGAGCCGTGATCACGGCGGCAGGTGGCGCCGGAGGCCGCAGGGAATGAGGGTAACGCCGGTCCGGCAGGCGGTGGAGGTGCGGTTGGCTACGGCGGCAGAGGAGGATTGATGTCCACCACGGAGACGAGTGTCCTCGAAGAACTGCGCGACTGGCTCAAAGGGGCCTGGGATCCCGAGCTGACGCTTGCGGGAGTGGTGGGCCCGGCTGGCCGACTCGGGCTGGGGATATCCGCACTGGCCGGTGGAATGGTTCGGGAAGGGCCTGTCGCCGGCCGACGCCAATGGGGCCGTCCGAGCCATTCGCGAGTTCGGGGCGGTCACCGCCCCGGCCGGGTTTGGCACCGGCATGGCCGGTCCGACCCTTCTGGTGCATGGTACGGACGACCAGAAGGCCCGACTGCTGCCGGGAATGGCGACCGGCACCGACGCCTACTGCCAGCTCTTCAGTGAGCCCAATGCCGGATCGGACCTGGCCGGGCTCCAGACCCGGGCCGAGCGGGATGGCGACGACTGGATCGTCACCGGCCAGAAGGTGTGGACCTCGGGCGGGCAGATCGCCAACAAGGCCATGCTGGTGGCCCGGACCAACGTCGACGTGCCCAAGCACGCAGGCATCTCCTATTTCCTCATCGACTTCCGCCAGCCTGGCATCGAGGTTCGACCGCTCCGGGAAATGACCGGCCGTTCCTTTTTCAACGAGGTCTTCATCACCGAAGCCCGGGTGAGCGGCGCCGATCTCATCGGCGGCGAGGGCAACGGGTGGGCGGTGGCCAACACCACCCTGGCCTTCGAACGGGCCCTCTCCGGGGGCGGCGAGTTGGGTGCCAGCGCCGAACCCGGACCCATCGCCGGCAACCTCGACCGCCGGGCCGGCGAGTTTGCCCGGCCCGGGCCGGCGGAGAGCCCCGGCGGAGCCCGCGGCGCCTGGCGCATCCTGGTGGATCTGGCCACCCGACTACAGCGCAACCGCGATCCGGTGATCCGGGACGGGTTGGTGCGCCTCTACGCGCTGGAACGGCTGAACAGCCTCAACACCCAGCGGGCCCGGGCCCTCGAGCAGGCGGGCCACACCTATGCCGGCCTGCCCCAGCTGGCGAAAATGGCCCAGAATCACGCCTACCGGCTCGGCAGGGAGCTCACGTTCACGCTGCTGCAATCGGCCGGGACGCTCCATGCCTACGACGACTCCGGCTCTGTCGCGCTCGCCGCGGCCACCGGGATCGAGGACCTCGGCCCGCTGGTGGAGGCCGCTCTGTTTGCCCAGGGGCCTCCGATCTACGGAGGTTCGGACCAGATCCAGCGCAACATCGTCGGCGACCGCGTCCTCGGCTTGCCGCGCGAACCGAGCGTCGAGAGCGGTATCTCGTTCAAGGATCTGCTGAAAAACTAGGGGTCCGGGCCTCTGCGGACGTGGCGGCGGGGGGCGCGAATCGGCCCAAACCTGGGCGCACTTCGCGCCGTTGGGCATCTCCGCTATCAGAAAATCGACACAACCACTGCCAAGACGCCAACTGCGCCCAGGTTGACTGCAGGCGGCGGCCGGGCCGGGCGTGGCCGGTGGCAAGGGGCCCGTCGGCGAGAATCGGCCCAAACCTGGGCGTTGGCTGGGGGTGAGACCGGGGCGAGGAAGGCGCGACCGGGGCGCTGAAGGCGGGACCGGGGGGAAAGGAGCGACCGGGCACGCACCCGGGCTGGACCGCCGGCGACGGCTGCGAGCGGCCGCGCCCGGCCCCGCCGGCGGCCCCCGGGGCCGGGCTAGCCCGCGGCCGGGATCACCGGTAGCACCACATGGCTGGGGTGGTGCCGGTCGTGGAAGACCTGCTGGCGGGCCGGGCGCAGGTCGTCATCGGTGTCCATTCCCACCGGGCGGCCGGTGTTGGGGTTCGGCTCCCACTCGGGGAAGCTGCTGGAGGACACGTGCAGGCGCAGCCGGTGGCCGACGGGAAGCACAACGCTGATGGCGATCAGATCGATGGTGAAGGCGTAGACGGCGCCGGCGACCAGCGGCGTCGGGGTGTCGGTGTGACGGGCCCGAACCGCGCCCTCGCAGAGGTTCCACCCTCGCCCGTCGGGGTGCTCGTCGACCAGCACCGCGGTGAAGTCGGTGTCGGGGGCGTCGGTGGCCGCCCACAGCTCGACCCGGAGCGGGCCGGTGAGCTCCAGCGGCGCGGCCAGGGGCTGCGAGCGGTACGTCAAGACGTCAGGGCGCCGGACCAGTTCGCTCTGCTCGGCCGGCCCGGCCACCTCGCCGCTGCCGAGTAGCCGGCCACCGAGGGTCGGCGCCGGGTCCCGAGGATCGTAGGTGAACTCGTCCGGTGGCTCGTCTCCAGCAGGCCGCCCCGGTCCCAGCTGGCCGCCAGAGCCCAGATACCAGGGGGTGTACCGGGTCCGCGCCAGGGGCCACTCCTGCTCGTCACGCCATTTGTTCGCACCCATGACAAAGATGCGAACCGGCGCCCACTGCGGCTCCGGATCCCCTTGCAGCCAGTGGCGGAACCAGGCCAGGCGCATCCCGGTGATATCGAAGGTGGCGTCGGCCCCGAAATCGAGGTCGCCCACCACCGGGACCTGGGGCGTCCAGTGCGCCCAGGGGCCAACCACCAGCCGCTGGGCGTGGCGGGCCCGCTCGGTGGGCGCCTGTCGCCGCATGCCCACGAAGTTGTGGAGCACGCCGTGGAGGTGCACGTCGTACCACCCGCCCACGTGGACGGCGGGCAGGTCGAGGGCGCCGTAATGGGTGGTCGGATTCCACTGGCGCCAGTTGGAGTCGCTGCGCTCCTCGTGCTGGTAGATCTCGTCCAGCCAGGTGGCCCGGCCGTGCCATAGCTCGTTGTCCTGGATCGGGCGGGTTCGGTACACCTCGTCCAGGAGCACCTTCGTGGCCTCCCGGGTGGCCCGGATGGCAGCCGGATCGCCCTGGACGACGGCGCTGCGGGCGTCCAGGAAGGCCTGTCGGAGCTTGTCCAGGGCGGGATCGTCGATACCCCACTCGGGTGCCATGGCGGCAATCAATGAGGCAGTCCAGCCCAGTCGTTGGGCCAGGCGGAAGGTGCCACCTGGATCAAACGACGCCACCCAGTAGTCGGCCGCACAGCATTCCGGGGCCATGACCTCCAGGTGGGGCGGGCGGGCCACCGCGGCCAGCCACTGGGTGTAGCCCATGTACGAGGCTCCGAACATGCCCACCCGGCTGTTGGACCAGGGCTGGGCGGCCGCCCACTCGATGGTGTCGTAGCCGTCTTCGACCTCGCAGCTGACGTAAGTCCACTCCCCCTCCGAGCCGAACCGGCCCCGGCAGTCCTGCAGCACCACCGCGAACCCGGCCGCGGCCAGCTCCGCGGGCGCCGACATCATGGCGATCATGGCCTTGCCGTAGGGCGTGCGGCTGACCAGGACCGGTACCGGTTGGTCGCTGTCGGGGCGCCAGATGTCCGCGGCCAGCCGGACGCCGTCTCGCATCGGGATGGCAACGTCGCGTTCTTCGATGACCGGCATTGCTGTCACCCGCCGGTCGGGCGGACCGGGCGACCGGTGCGGGTGGCCCACGTGGCGACCACCTCGTCGTAGACGCCCTGATCGATCAGCTCGTCTTTGCGGGGAATACCAAAGGCGTCCGCGGGCAGTTCGCCGTGCTCCCGTAGATACGTCGCCCACTCGTGGTGGGCCCGGGCCGCCGACGACGTTCCCCAACCGGTGAACAGGCTGAACGCCATGCCGTTGACCAGCTTTCCGAATCCGGCAATCGGGATGGGCACCTGGGCCAGGATGACGGCGATCTGTTCGTCGGATGCCATGGTTGGCAGGAACACGTCGGCGCCGGCCTCGGCGTAGGCGACGCCGCGACGGACGGCCTCGTCGAGCGACCCCTGGCCGCCGCCGCCCACGTCGTAGAACTCGTCACAGCGGGCGATCACCAAGAAGTTGGCGTCCTGCCTGGCCTCGACGGCGGCCGAGATGCGGGCCTGCATGTCGCCGACCGACAGGAGCGGGCCGTCGTACGACGAGTGCTTGGGAGGGATCTCGTCCTCGATGTGGACCCCGGCGACCCCGACCTGCTCGTAGCGGCGAATGGTGCGGTGGACGTCGGCCACCGATTCGCCGGCCTGGTCGGCGTCGACGATCAAAGGGATGGAGATGGCCGCGGCCACCCGGCCGGCCTGCTCGACCATCTCCGTGGTCGTGAGCACGCCGCAGTCGGGAACGGCGTAATGCATCATCCCGGTGGCGTGGCCACCCATGTAGGCGGCGGGGAATCCGACCTGCTCCACGATCCGACCGGTGAGGGCGCTGTAGCAGTCCGCGGCAATGAACGGCTCCCCGGCCGCAAGAAGTGAACGGAGAGCTTGAGGTGCGCTGGGCATCGGGTGTCCTTTTTACCGGTGCTGGGGAAAGCCGAGATCGATCTGGCTGGTCGAAGGATCCGGCCACCTGGAGGTGACGACCTTGGTCCGGGTATAAAAGCGAATCCCGTCCGGTCCGTACATGTGGGTGTCGCCAAAGAGGGACGCTTTCCACCCGCCGAAGCTGTAGTAACTGACCGGAACCGGGATCGGCACGTTGATGCCGACCATGCCTACCTCGACGTCGAACTCGAAGCGTCGGGCCGCACCCCCGTCCCGGGTAAAAATGGCGACCCCGTTGGCGTGGCGGTTGGCGTTGATCAGGCGGAGGGCCTCGTCGTAGGTGTCGGCTCGCACCACCGAGAGCACGGGACCGAAGATCTCGTCGTCGTAGACGGGAGTGCCCGGCTGGACATGATCCACCAGGCTGGGACCGAGGAAAAAGCCCGGTCCGGGTGGGGCCGACGCCCGTCCGTCCACCACCACGTCGGCCCCGCCCAGGGCCTGCTCGTCGAGGTAGCCGATGACCCGGTCCCGGTGCTCGGCGGTGACGAGCGGTCCCATTTCGGAGGCCGGGTCGTCTCCGGGCCCCACCTTCACCTGCGGGATGCGCGGCCGCGATGGCTGCGATGAGCGGGTCGGCGACAGTTCCGACCGCGACGATGGCCGAGACGGCCATGCAGCGCTCGCCGGCAGATCCGTAGCCGGCGGACACGGCGGCATCGGCGGCCACGTCAACGTCGGCGTCGGGCAGCACGACCATGTGATTCTTGGCGCCACCGAGGGCCTGAACTCGCTTCCCATGGCGGCTGCCGGTTTCGTAGATGTGGCGGGCGATAGGGGTCGAGCCCACGAACGACACCGCCCCGACGTCCGGGTGCCCGAGGATGCGATCCACCGCCTCCCGATCGCCCTGGACGACGCTGTAGACGCCGTCGGGGAGCCCGGCCTGCTTCCAGAGGTCGGCCAGCAGCAACGACGCCGACGGATCTTTCTCGCTCGGCTTGAGCAAGAAGCAGTTGCCACAGGCGATGGCGTTCGACATCATCCACAGCGGCACCATGGCCGGGAAGTTGAAGGGGGTGATCCCCGCCACGACCCCGAGAGGCTGGGCCACGGAGTGGACGTCGACCCCGGTGGATACCTGTTCGGAGTAGGCGCCCTTGAGCAGGTGGGGTACGCCGCAGGCGAACTCCAGATTTTCGAGGCCCCGGGCCACCTCGCCCTCGGCGTCGGTGAGGACCTTGCCATGCTCGGCGGTGACGGCCGCGGCCACCTCCTTGCGGTTGGCGTCGAGCAGCTCCCGCATGCGAAACAGGATCTCGGCGCGCCGGGAAAGGCCGGTGGCCCGCCAGGCCGGGAAGGCGCCCAGGGCAGCCGCCACAGCCTGGTCCACCTCGTCAGTGCTGGCGAAATCGACTTCGGCCACCACCTCGCCGAGGGCGGGGTTGTACACGGGCCCGGTCCGGCCCGAGGTCCCCGCTACCAGCTGCCCGTTGATCCAGTGACTGATCCGCTTCATGGGAGCTCCCTTGCTCTTTGCTCCTCGATTTGCGTTTCTCGTGGCGCCACGAGGGCGTGACGCGGCGCCGCCGCGGCCGCGCTGGCCGCCGGCGGAAACTCGATCATAGGCGCTGACCAATTCCTGCCCGGTCGGAGGTTGCCCACGCCACCTATGCCGTAGGCCTTCAGCGTTCGGCACGTCGCAGCGGCAACGCTTGGCATGAGCCTGGCTCCTCCCGCCTGGGTCGAGAGGGACGGGCGATCACTGCGGCCCGCCCGATGATAGAGACTGGCGGTGAGCGGAGCGGGGTCCCGGAGTGGTGATTACCATCGGGCCTGGGCCCGGCACCGCTGATCCGCCCCGCACGCCCCGCACGCCCTGCACGCCCCGCACGCCCGGCGCCCGGCTGACCCAATCCGCCGCCGCCGTACCGGCCCGGCCCCGTACCCCGAGGGAGGAACCCTGAAGATCGACGCTTTCCTGACCGGCGGACTGGCCGACGCCGAGTCGGTCGCGACCCGGACCCGCGAGGCTGGCTTCGACGGGTTGTGGTCGGCGGAGCTCAACCACGATCCCTTCCTGCCCCTGGCCCGGGCCGCCACGGCAGCCGCCCCCCTGGAGCTCGGAACCTCCATCGCGGTGGCCTTTGCCCGCAACCCCATGGCCCTGGCGACAACGGCGTGGGACCTGCAGGCGCTCTCGGGGGGACGCTTTCTCCTCGGCCTCGGATCCCAGGTCCGGGCCCACATCGAGCGGCGGTTCTCCATGCCGTGGTCCCAACCGGCGGCCCGGATGCGGGAGTTCATCCTGGCCATGCGAGCCATCTGGGCGACCTGGCAGCACGGCACACCCCTGGACTTCCGGGGCGAGTTCTACCAGCACACCCTCATGACGCCGGCGTTCGATCCCGGTCCGCTGCCGGAGGGGCCGCCCCGGGTGCTGCTGGCCGCGGTCGGCACCAGCATGACGAGGGTGGCCGCCGAGGTCGCCGACGGCCTGCTGGTGCACGGCTTCACGACCAGGAGCTACCTGAGCGAGGTCACGCTGCCGACCCTGGACGCCGCCCTGGCCGCCGCCGGTCGCTCAAGGCAGGGCTTCGAGGTGAAATATCCCCCGTTCGTGGTCTCCGGCCCCGACGAGAGGGAACTGGCCGACGCCGCCACCGAAGCCAAGGAGCGCATCGCCTTCTATGCCTCCACCCCCGCCTACCGGCCCGTGCTGGAGCACCACGGGTGGGGCGACCTGCAGCCCGAGCTCAACCAGCTGGCCCGTCGGGGCGAGTGGAAGGCCATGGGAGGCCTCATCGACGACGAGGTTCTGGCCGCCTTCGCCGTCATCGCTCCGACCCCCGAGCTACCGGCAGCCCTGGGCCGCTGGGTGGGCGGCCTGGCGGACCGCACCAGCTGGTCTTCCCCGCCGGGCACCAGCCCCGAACAGACCATGGACCTGCTGGCTGCAGTGCGGGCTGCCGCGGCCAGCCCCGAACCCGGAGGCACCAACCCATGACCAGTCCTGACCCTGCCAGCGTGATCAGCTCCGAGCGTCGCGGCGACGTGGCGCTCATCGAGTTGCAGCGACCCGAGGCCCGCAACGCCGTCAACGTGGCGCTCGCCACTGCCATCTGCGACACCGTCACGGCCTGCCAGGACGCCGCCGCCATCGTGATCACCGGCGCCGATCCGGCCTTCTGTGCCGGGCTGGACCTGCGATCGCTCGGGGTCGACTCGCTCGGCGACCTGGCTCCGTTCGTCGCCACCGTGGCGAACTCGTCGATCCCGGTCATAGCGGCTGTCAACGGACCGGCCGTCACCGGTGGCTTCGAGCTGGCGCTGGCAGCCGACTTCATCGTGGCGTCGGAACGGGCCTCCTTCGCCGACACCCACCTCCGGGTCGGCGTCTATCCCGGCCCGGTGCTGGTCGATCTACCCCGCCGGGTCGGTCCGGCCTGGGGCCGGGAGATGTCGCTCACCGGCAACTTCGTCGATGCCGCCACCGCCCTGCGGATCGGCATCGCCAACCACGTCGTCGCCCACGAGGAACTGGTGCCCTTCGCCCTCGAACTGGCCTCAGCCATCGCCGAGCAGGATCGCAGCATGGTGGCGGCCATGCGCCGCGACTGGGATGCCACCGTTGGCACCCGGCTTGACATCGCCCGCCAGACCCATCTGGAGCACGGTCAGGAGTTCCGCAGCCAGTCGTCGGCGGCGAGCATCGCGGCCCGGCGCGAGGCGGTACTGTCCCGGTCGCGGACGCAGCGTCAGCCGAGCTAGCTCGTCCGGGTCGGTTGGCTCGTCCGGGTCGGTTGGTCGGCGCGAACCCGATCGCGCAGCACGTACTTCTGGATCTTGCCGGTACCGGTCTTCGGCAGGGGGCCGAACTCGATGCGCTTGGGCGCTTTGAACCGGGCCAGCTGGCTGCGCACGTGCTCGACGAGGACTTGCGGTTGTACCTCAGCGCCCTCGCGCAGGGTGACAAAGGCGATGGGGATCTCACCCCACAGCTCGTCGGGCGCTCCCACCACGGCGCTCTCCAGCACGGCGGGATGGCTGTCGAGCGCCTGCTCGACCTCGATGGAGGCGATGTTCTCGCCGCCGGAGATGATGATGTCCTTGCTCCGGTCGCGCAGCTCGATGGCGCCGTCGGGGTGCATGACCCCGAGGTCCCCCGAACGGAACCAGCCGTCGGGGATGGCCGCCCTGGTGGCGGCCTCGTCCTTGAAGTAACCGAGCATGACCGTGCCGCCCCGGATGGCGACCTGACCCATGGTGGCTCCGTCGCGCCGGGACGTCCGCGCCCTGCTCGTCGACCACGCGCAGCCGGCGATTGGCGATGTTGGCGCCGCCCTGACGGGCCGTGAGCACCGACCGCTCGGCCAGGCTGAGCGTGGCGGCCTCGGGAGGTAGCTGACGGATGGCAACGGGGCCGAAGGTCTCCGTCAGCCCGTAGAGATGGGTCACGCCCATGTTGAGCTTCTCCATCCGTTCGAGGAGGGCCGGAGACGGTGGGGCGCCGCCGGTCGCCACCCTGATCGGGCGGCGGACCCGCCCCGCGTCGGCAGCTGGGTCGGCCGCCAGCATGGTCAGGACGGTAGGAGCAGCGTTGAAATGCGTGACCTGGTACCGCTCGATCATGTCCCACACCGTGCCTGGCACCATCCGGGGCAGGCACAGGTGGGTGCCGCCCGCGGCAGTCACCGCCCAGGTGAAGCACCAGCCGTTGCAATGAAACATCGGCAGCGTCCAGAGGAAGACGCTGTCCATGGCCAGACCGGTGTGATAGGCCATCGCCAGGCTCTGCAGATAGGCGCCCCGGTGGTGGTACATCACGCCCTTCGGGTCGACCGGTGGTGCCGCTGGTGTAGTCGACGGCAATGAGAGACCACTCGTCGTCGGGCAGAGACCGATAGGGCTGGGCGGCACGCAGCTGCGCCTCGTACTCGGGGCCGACCACCTGAATCGGGCCCGGAAGCTCGGTGGCCAGGTGGGCGTGAGCTTCGTCGAGGATCAGGACCCTGGCCCCGCTGTGGGCGAGGATGTAGTTGAGCTCCGGAACCGACAGGCGGGTGTTCAGCGCCACCAGCACCGCCCCGGCCAGCGGTACGCCGTAATGGGACTCGAGCAGCAGGCTGTTGTTGAGGGCCAGGACGGCGACCCGGTCTCCCGGTTGCACGCCCAGGGCGTGCAGCAGGCCGGCGTGCCGGTGAACACGTTCGTTGAACTCCCGGTAGGTCCATTGGCGATCGCCGTCGACGACGGCCCGGCGGTCGGCGAACAGCATGGCGCTGCGCTCCAGGAAGCCGAGCGGCGTCAGGGGTTCCATGGCCGCGGTCGTGGGGTCGATCATGCTGACATCCTGCTCAGCCGCCGGGGATCTGCTGAAAGGCCAGCCGCAATCCGGGTCGAGGCCACTGGCACGACACCAGACGGCCGGTGAGCGAGCAGGTGACGTAGGCGGTCCGCAAGTCGGGACCGCCGAAGCAGACGTTGGTGACAACCGGGTCGGCCAGGCGCTCGGGCAGGGTGTACTTCTCGCAGGTGCCGCGGTCGGGGTCGATCACCGTCACCCCCGGGTCGAGCAGCGTCGCCGCACAGACCGAACCGCCGGAGTCGATGGCCAGCGAGTCCAGTTCCTGCGTGCCCGGCAGGCCCACGACGACTGTCCACGGGTCCAGGCTCTCGTGGCGGAGCAGGGTCTGGACGTCGAACCGCGGGACCGCGACGACCTGGCCGGGCCCGGTCAGGCGGCGACGGTGGACCTGCCGGGTGTAGGTCTGGGCCCAGTAGAGGACGTCCCCCGCGGGGACAGCCCGATCCCGTTCGGGGAGCGCAGCCGGTGGAGCACCCGGGTGACTGAGGTCCCGTCGGGTTTGGCGTAGTAGATGGCATTTCCGCCGAAGTCGGTAAACCAAAAGTTGCCCGACTCGTCAAACACCAGGTCGTTGGGCGACTCGAGGGGCTCCCCGTCGCATTCGGCATACAGCACCTCCACGGCCCCGGTGTCGGGCTCGACTCGCTGGATCGACGGCGGGGTGGTCCCCCGCCGGGGCATGCCGCCGTTGTTGCAGACGTAGAAGGCGCCGTCGGGACCGACGGCGGCGCCGTTGGGGCCCCCGCCGACCTCGGCGACCACGGAGACCTGACCATCGGTGTCGACGCGCGAGAGGGCGCCACGGGCGATCTCGGTGACGACTACGGAGCCGTCCGGCATGGCCACCGGTCCCTCGGGGAACCCCAGTCCCTCGGCCTGGACTTCGACGTCCTGCAGCTCCATGCCCTTCAGCTCCCTGGCGCCCAATTCCCGGTGGATGTTGTTCGGCAGACTAGCAGCGGTCCAAAAAGTGCACGGAGTATGATTTCGCATCGCCCCCGGAGCCACGCTCGCTGGCGGGCAGAGCCGCCAGCGGCCAGACTCGCCGTCGGCCAGAGAGGACGCCTGGATGTCGTTTCGAATCGGCAAGAACTTTCACATCATTCACATGAGCGACGATCTGCGTGCCCTGGACGCCTGGTACTACGACATCTTCTCCGTGCAGCGCTTTATGCCGGACAGCTACGGGTCGGCCGAGGTGCGTGATGCCTCGCTGGTGTTGATCGGCGATCTGTGCGTGGAGACGCTGGCCCCGGCGTTCCGGGTGGAAGGGTGGGATTCCAAGCCGCTGGGCCGCTTTTACCGACGGCACGGCAAGCGATTCCATTCGCTGGCCTGGTACGTCGACGAGGGGATGGACGCCCTGTACCACCGGCTGCGATCCGCAGGAGTGCGCTGCTACACGACCGGCGGGGTCCCGGTCGACAGCGACGACGCCCCCCGAACCCTCTTCACGCATCCCAGGGATACGGGCACCCAGCTCGAGTTCGTAGCGGGCGACATCGCCCCCCAGGTCCACGATCCGCGGTTTCGTCCCGGGTGGAGCCCGGGCTGGTGGGCGGACCGCCACCCCCTGCACATCCGGAAGCTGTCGCACGCCACCGTGTCGACCCGGGACGTTTCGCTGGCGACCAACCTCTACACGAACGTGCTGCATGGACACCTCGTGTACGAAGGAGATGTGGCGTCCAAACGCTCGCGCAGCGCCTTCGTCCTGATCGGCGACGACCTCATGGTCGAGCTGGCCGAGCCGTCCGACGACTCCTCCCCCATCGCCCGCGACATGGTTCACCACCACGAGAGCATTTACGCCGTCACCTATCTGGTCAAGGATCTGGTGGCGGCCGAGGAGTATCTGACCCGCAAGGGCGTGAAGTTCTCGAGCAACGACGGCCGCACCCTGGTCACCGACCCGGGCTCGACCCACGGGTGCGTCATGGCGTTCACCGAGTCAAGGATCCCCGGCGATCCCCGCCCGGACTGGACGGACCAGCCCTGACCACCCTCGCCCTCGCACGCAGCCGTCGCGATCAGCCATGATCTAGCCCGGGGGTCCACCTGGACAGGAGACGCAACGCCGATGTCGCAAGTACAAGAGATCGCGGTCGGGGACGAGCTGCCGACGTTCCAGCGCGCCACCGGGTTCCACAACTGGAATCGGTACGCGGCAGTCAACGACGAGTTCGTCCCGATCCACATGGACGACGAGGCTGGCCGGGCGGCCGGCTACCCCTCTGCGTTCGGGATGGGCAACCTCCAGTGGGCGTACCTCCACAACTTGCTGCGCCAGTGGATCGGTGACGACGGCCGCATCCTGCGGCTCAACTGCCAGTACCGGGGCGCCAATGTCAAAGGGCAAACCGTGACCGCCCACGGGACCGTCACGGCGGTTCGCGACGAGGGAAACGAGCGCATCGTGGACCTCGAGGTGTGGACCGAAGAGCAGACCGGCGCCCGGCTGGCGCCGGGAACCGCCACCGTTGCTTTTGCCCTCAGCTGATAGCGCGGGACCATGGAAGCGAACGGGATGACGCTCAACCTCCTGGACATGCCGGCGTGGTGTACCGAGGAGTACAACCGCTGGTACGACCTCGACCACCTGCCCGAACACGTCTCGAAACCCGACGTGCTGATGGGCCGGCGCTACGTCGCCCCCCGGGAGCTGCGAACCGTGCCGGGCGCCCAGCCATCGGAGTGGGTCGGCGGCTATCCCCCGTACCTGACCACCTACTGGTTCGGGGGGCCGCTCGACTTCACCAGCGAGGAGGCGCGGGCGGGCTGGCGCCATAAGGATCGAGGTATCGTCAAGGCCGGCCGTTACTGGCGGCTGGGCCGGGTGAGCCACAGCAGCGGGTGGCGGGTGGCGGACACCATCACCCGGCCCTCCGTCCTGGTGGACAAACCGGCGGTCCCCTACCTGGCCCACCGGGGAGTTATCGTGGCGATCGGCCGGGCCGCCTCACCGGAGCGCCTGCCCGATGCGGTGGCGTGGTGGGACAGCGTGCACCTGGTTGACCTGTTCTCCCAGCCGGGAATCCTGGGCGCCGTCCGCCTTACCCCGGTCGATCCCGGCCAGGCCGGCGTCCTGCTGCATCTCCTGCTGTGCGAGGAGCATCCGGCGGCAGTGATGGCAAACATCGAAGCGGCCAGGGGATATCTCGAGGCCGTGGGCCGGGTTCCCGCCCATGGCGGCGTGTACCAGTCGATGGCGTTCCTCCCCTATCAGTGGATCGTCCCGCTTCACTATGAGTTTGATATCGGGGACTGCGATATCGGGGATTCTGATAAGGGGGACTCAGGTCAGGCCCAATCTCAAGTTACGGATTGAACGTCCAGCCGCCTTCGGGGCGTCGCAGCCACCCGCTCGACGCCCAGGTGCCACCATCAACGGGAATGTTGACACCGGTCACGTAGGCGGCCATCCGGGAGCACAGCCAGACCACCGCGCTGGCGCATTCCTCCACCAGGCCTTCCCGGCCCAGGGGGATCACGTTGGCCCACTCCGGCCCGGAGTCCGCCCACGAGGCGGGATCCACCGGCCCGACCCGGTTACCCCGGCCGCCGGGCGTCACGGTGTGGTCCGGGGCGATGCAGTTGACCCGGATACCGTACTCGGCCAGCTCGAGCGCCATAGTCCGGGTGAAACTGATCATGCCGGCCTTGCAGGCCGCGTAGACCGCGAACATGGGCGCGGCCCGGCTGCCCTCAATGCTGCTCACGTTGACGATGGACCCGCCCCGGCCGCCGTCGATCATGGGCCGGGCCGCCTCCTGGGTGGCGATGAGCATGCTCATCAGGTTGATCTCGACGTGCCGGCGGACGCTGCGCTCAGGCTGAGTCATAAACAGCCCGGCGCGAACGCCGCCGGCGTTGTTGACCAGCAGGTCGATGCGGCCAAACCGCTCCTGGACCTCACTGATGGCGGCCCGTATCTGGTCGCTGTCGGTCACGTCGCACACGATCCCGGCCGCCTCCCGGCCCAGCCGGGCAATGGCCGCCGCGGTCGCGGCGCACCGTTCCGGGACCGAGTCCAGGATCGCCACGTCGGCGCCGAACCTGGCCAGGCCCAGGGCGATGCCCTGCCCGATGCCGCCGCCCCCGCCCGTAACCACCGCCACCTGGTCGGTGAGCAGGATGTCCGACGGATCGACGATCGTGTTATCCACGTCGCGGGCGATCGCCATGAGCTCCACGTGGTCCATCCCTACCCTCTCCTCTGAAGCGCCGGCCGCCCCGGGCCGTGGATGACAACAGCAGTCACAAGTGGCTTTGAGGTGGCTGCCGAAGTGGCTGCCGAAGTGGCTGCCCAGGCCGGACTGCCCGGGCCGGCCGAGCTTAAGCCTGGAGGTCGAGGAAGCGGGCCAGGTTGCCCCGCATAATGGCCTTCTGCTGGTCTTCGCTGAGGGTGGCGATCTGGCCGAGATACACGCTCGGATCGGGCAACCCCTCGCCGTGGGGGAAGTCGGACCCGAACACGATGGGCTCGATGCCGACGGCCTCGACCACCCGGGGGACGTTCTCCTCCGGGAAGGGCGCTACGAAGCAGTGGTTGCGGAAATACTCGCTCGGGCGCATCTGCATCTTCCCCCAGGTGGCCCGCCGCCCCATCAGGAAGGCGTGGTCCATCTTCCGCATGGCGTACGGCAACCAGACCGTGCCCTGCTCGGAAAGCAGCAGCTTCATCTCGGGGAAGCGCTGGAACCAACCTTGCATGATGGCGGCCCCGACCGTCTCCATAGCCGGGCGGTCGCCGTAGTAGAAGACCCATTGAAACGCATCCATGTCGCCGAGCATGACCTCTTCCTCGCTCCACTCCACGCCCTGGGCGGCGTAGCGGGTGACCGAGGCCAGGTGGGTGGCGAGGCGGATACCGGCTTCGCTGCAGATCGACCAGAAGCGATCGTTCTCCGGGCGGAACGGCGAGCTGTGCATCGACGGTCCCGTGGACGTCTGGATGACCTTCGGGACCTCGATCTTCATGATCTCCTCGAGCAGCGTGACGGCAGCTTCCGGATCGGCGAAGGAAACGAATGGAGGCGTGAACAACCGGTTCTCGTAGTTGAACCCCCACTCCGCGCCGAGGTACCGGTCCAGGGCGGTCAGGTTGGCATAGAGGCCTTCGTAGTCGTCCTCAAACTCCACCTCAATGCCGGGCAGGGCCGCGAAGTTGACCGCGGCCTGGATGCCCTGGGAGTCCATCACGGCCAGGCGGTCCGATGGGTTGTCGAGATGCTCCTGCAGCTCCCGATAGCGCTGGGCGAAGTCCCGCCGGCCCTCGGCGTCGAGACCTTTGAGCGGGTTGAGCTTGGTGAGCAGCGAGCCCGGGATGGCCGGCCCGCCCGCGTCGTCGGATCCGCTGTCTTTGACACCGATCTCGGCCAGGAGCTCGTTCGACCCGACCACCTGGAAGTTCTTGTAGGTGAAACGGCGGGGCCGGCCATTGAAGGTCTGATCCCGCCGGCCATCCGGCCCGGTGACCGTGCGGATGGCCATGTGCTTCTTGTCCGGATCGATGTAGTCCTCGTAGGCCGTGGTGCGAGGCGTGGAGTGCTCGTCCGCATCATTGATCAGGTACGAGAGCGAAGTCTCGGTGGTGATGAGGGCCATGGGCAATGCCTCCCAGACGATGGCCGCGGGCCCGTAGCTGCGGTGCAGCTGCGGCGAGCTGGTTATAGGACCGAGTACAACTCTATCTCATCTCCCCTCGGCGGAAAAGGGGGGTGGCTGGCGAAGGATCAGACCGCTAATACGGCCGGCCGGGCCGGAACACCGCTCGTCGGACGGCGTCACTCAGCTCGGGCGCTCGGCGATCGGGATGCTGCGGCCTTCGATGTTCTCGACCGCGGCCCAGAAGTCGTCGGGCACGGGAACAGCCCCGGTCCCCGGATCGACGAAGACGGTGACCATCTCGGCCTGGTGCACCATGCGTCCGTCGTCGCGGTGCCACAACCCGGCCGCAAAGGTGCAGGCCCGCCGGCTTCGCCCCACCGCCTTGATGCCGCGTTGCAGCGGCTGGCCTGCGAACGCCTCGTTGTCGAGCGAGTAGCTGACCCGGCGCATGGCCGGGAACACGGGTGAGGCCACCAGGTCCTCCCGGGCCCGGGCCAGGTACTTCGACCACAGGGTCGACACCAGCTCCTGGGTCTCGTAGTCCACCAGATGGTGGCTGTCGCCGGGAGTTCCCGGCGCGGTGATGTCTTCCACGACTGTGTACTCGTCCTCGTGCACCGCGGTTCCTCCCAGGCCTATGACCGTGCTTAACTTACTTCGATGCGTGGCGCTGGGGGTCGGTGCACATCGTGCTGACGGTCTCGCAGCCGGCGGCGGTGCTGCGCCGGTAATGAACCCGGTAGCGGCCGCCAATTTTTTCCATCGGCCGGGCGCGCCAGCGTGCATGCGGCGAAGAATTGCTGACCGCGGTTACATTCTCGATCTGGCCGGCCCCGGTCTGGCCAGACCACCAGGAAGTGCCGCGACCACGGGTTGCGCCGCGACCCGTCGAGGAGGCGCAAGCCCCGGAGGAGGACGCCCGTGCCTGAACGCACGATCGAACTGGATGTCAACGGCGAAGCCCGGACCGTGCAGGTGGAAGACCGCACCACTCTGGCTGACGCCCTGCGCGAGGGCTGCCATCTCACCGGGACCCACCTGGCCTGCGAGCACGGCGTCTGCGGCGCCTGCACCGTGCTCTTGAACGGCAACGCGGTGCGATCATGTTTGCTATTCGCGGTCCAGGCCGTGGGCGCCGCGGTTACCACTGTCGAGGGGCTGGCACCGGACGACGGAAGTTTGAGTGTGGTGCAGGAAGCCTTTCGGGACGCCCACGGCCTGCAATGCGGGTTTTGCACGCCAGGCTTCGTGGTGTCCCTGACCGCATTCCTGGCGGATCATCCCGGCCCCTCGGACGCGGATTTGCGCCAGGCCCTTTCCGGCAATCTGTGCCGCTGCACCGGCTATCAGGGCATCGTCGCCGCGGCCCGCCTGGCCGCCGACCGACTGACGTCGGCGTCGGCCTCCCTGGGGGCGGACCGGGAATGACGGCTACTTCGAGCCCATCCAGCACATCCGGGACAGCCGGGGCGAGTGCGGCCCGTTTCGTCGGGCAGCGCATCAAACGGCTCGAGGATCCCCGCCTGCTCACCGGCCGGGGCCGCTACGCGGACGACGTCAGCCTTCCCGGTCAGCTGCATATCGCCTTTTTGCGCAGCGACCTTCCCGCCGGCCGCATTCTGAGCATCGACACCAGGGCGGCCCGGGCCCTGCCCGGTGTCCACGCCGTGCTGACGGGAGCGGACCTCAACCCCATTTCCGGGCCGCTCTGGACCACCACCAACGGGCCTCCTCCGTATGGTCCCAACATGTCGCCCCTGGCCGGCGAGGACGTGCGCTTCGTGGGCGACCCCATCGCCCTGGTCGTCGCCACCAGCCGCTATGTGGCCGAGGACGCCTGCGAGCTGATCGAGGTGGATATCGAGGCCACTGCGGCCGTGGCCAGCCTGGAGGCGGCCATGGCCGAGGGTGCCCACGTCGTCCACCCCGAGCTGGGCACCAACATCGTCGACGTCCCCCGCACGCCCGATGCCGAGCTGGACGAACTCCTGGCGTCGGCCGCGCACGTGTTCACCCGCACCTTCGCCATGGCCCGCATCACCAACGTGCCCATGGAGGCCCGGGCCATGGTGGTGAGCTGGGATCCGCACGGGCAAGAGCTGCGGGTATGGCCGTCCACCCAGAGCCCTCACGAGGTCAAGGCTTTCGCGGCCCGGGTGCTCGGAATCGCCCAGAACCGGGTCCGCGTCGAGTTCGGGGACGTGGGCGGCGCCTTCGGCCAGAAGATGTACCCATCCCGCGAGGATGCCGCCGTGCTGCTGGCCGCCAAGGTGCTGGGCCGGCCGGTCAAGTGGACCGAGGACCGTCGTGAGAACCTGATCGCGGCCAACCAGGCCCGTCACGACATCGCCACCGTCGCCATGGCAACGGACGCGGACGGAAGGTTCCTGGCCACCACCTGCCACCTGCTGGAGGGAGTGGGCACCTACCCCCACGGGGGTGGGACCACCGGCGGGGGGATGCTGGTGGCCTTGATGTTCACCGGTCCCTACCGCATCCCCAAGCTGGGGTTCTCGTGCCGAACGGTGTTCACCAACACCTGTGGCAAGGCGCCATTTCGGGGGCCGTGGGCTATCGAGACCATTGCCAGGGAGCAGATGGTCGACGTCGTCGCCCGGGAGCTGGGCCTGGATCCGCTGGAGCTGCGCCGCCGCAACGTGATTCACCAATCGGACCTGCCCTACGCGATGTGGAACGGCATGGTCTACGACATCGTCACCCCGGAGGAGACCCTGGAGCAGGCCGCGTCCATGTTCGACTGGGACGCCTTCCGGGAGAGGCAGGCCGCGGCCCGGGCCAGGGGTCGCTGCCTGGGCGCCGGCCTCAGCCTGTTCGTGGAGCCGTCGGCGGTGGGCATGGGCGCCTGGGCCACCGAAGCGGCCGTGGTCCGCATCGACGTGTCGGGTCAGGTGGAGGTCCTCATGGGCTGTGGCAGCCACGGCCACAGCCTGGAGACCACCATTCCTCAGGTGGTCGCCGACCACCTCGGCTGCCGGCTGGAAGACGTGGTGCTGCGCCAGGGGGGCGACACCCCCTACGGGCCCGGCACGGGCGGGAGCCGCAGCGCCGTCATCCTGGGCGGGGCCGCCCAGACGGCAGCCACCATGGTGCGGGAGAAGGTGGTGGCGATTGCCGCCCACCTGCTGGAGGCTGCGCCCGAGGACCTCGAAGTGGCCGACTCGGCAGTGTCTGTGCGGGGCACGCCCGCCAAGGCCATCTCGTTCGCCCAGGTGGCGGGTACCGCCTATCTCAACGCCGCCGCCCTCCCCCCCGGGCTGGAGGCGGGCCTGGAGGCGACCCATCGATTCCAGCCGCCCAGCCCGTTCACGTGGTCCAACGCCTGCCATATCTGCGTCTGCGACATCGATCCCGAGACGGGAACGGTGCACCTGGAGGACTATGTGGTGAGCGAGGACTGCGGGGTGATGATCAACCCCAACGTGGTGGAAGGCCAGATCGCCGGCGGCGTGGTCCAGGGCATCGGCGGAGTGCTCTACGAGGAGATGACCTACGACCCCGAGGGCAACCCCCTGGCCACCACCTTCATGGATTACCTCATTCCGACCGCCTCCGAAGTTCCCGACCTGACCTTCGGACACGTCGAGACCCCCTCGGCCAGCCTGGGCGGCTACAAGGGGCTCGGCGAGGGCGGCGCCATTGCGTCCCCGGCCGCGGTGGCCAACGCCGTCAACGACGCCCTCAGCCCGTTCGGGATCACCCTCACCCAGTTTCCCATCAGCCCGGCCCGGATCCTCGAAGCGATCGAGGCCGCCCGCCGTGACTACCCCGCCCCTACCACGCCAGGAGGACCCGCATGATCGTCGACTTTTCTCTCCGGGGCAAGGTCGCCCTGGTCACCGGTGCTGCCGTGGGCGGCATCGGTGAGGCCTACGCCAGGGCCCTGGCCGAGGCCGGCGCGGCGGTTGTCTGCGCGGACGTCAACGAGGCCGGCGCCAAGGGGGTGGCCGACGCCGTCGGGGCCGATGGCGGCCAGGCCATCGCCGTCGGCATCGACATCACCGACAGCGCCTCGATCGCGGCAGTCACAGCCCGGGCCGTGGCCGAGCTGGGCGGCGTCGACATCCTCGTCAACAACGCCGCCCTCATGGCCCAGCTGGTGGGCGGCGGCTCGACCCTTGACTACCCCCCCGACCTGTGGGACCAGGCCTTCAACGTCAACGTCAAAGGGGCCTGGCAGTGCGCCCGGGCCGTCGTTCCGGAAATGATCAAACGGGGCGGGGGCTCCATCGTCAACCAATCCTCCATCGGCGCCTTCCCCGCCGAATCGGTATACGGCATCACCAAGCTCGCCATGATCGGCCTCACCACCACTCTGGCCCGCGAGCTGGGACCGGCCAGCATCAACGTCAACTGCATTGCCCCCGGGCTCACCCAGTCGACCGCGGGCAAAGCGCTCACCGGCGACGACAGCCCCTACTACCAGATGATGAAAACCCGGGCCGCCCTCAGCAACCATGTCCGCGGCGAACCCGGCGAGCTGTGCGGCGCCCTGCTGCTGTTCGTCTCCCCCGTGGGCCGCTGGATCACCGGCCAGGTCATGGTGGTGGACGGGGGCATCGTCCCGCACATGTAAGGCGTGGTGACGGCGGAGCGCGCCACTGGCCGGGCTTCACAGTGCCGGGTCGAAGCGGGTCCGGGGTGATCAGGTCCCCGGGGTCCGGGCGGCCTGCTGTTCGCCGGCCCAGGCCTGCCCCGCAGCCACCGCCGCCTCCGGCGATGACGCTTCCAACCCGCGGCGGCGAACGTCGAGCTCACGAGCGATTTCCGGCTCGCTGCTCCCCCGGGCCCGCAGCCAGTCACCGAACGCATCGAGATCGCGCTCCAGGCAGGCGGCCAGACCCGGGGTGGAATCGGTGATGGTCTCGGCGCTGAGCTCTCCGAAGGACCCGAAGGAGCGCTCCACCCACTGGCGAGCCTCCTCGCCGCCTTCCCAGATCAGCACCATCTCGCGAGGCTCGCAGTCGACATACAGCCAGCGGTGGAGGCGAAGATCCTCCGGGACCGGGCCCTGCCAGAGGTGGGCGAGAAACTCGGCCGATCGGCTGGAATCGGGCCGGAACCGGTACAGGTAGAGCACGGGCGTCAACTCCTGCGAGAAGGAGCCCAAACGCTACCGCGGCCGGCGAAACCTCGACCGGGTGCCGGGGACCCCGGGGAACTCAGCTCCGGGCGAAGAGGGGGTTGGGGAAGCGATGAATGGTGACCTCCTCGCTGTCCGTATCGAGGACCGCGTAAGACACCATTCCGGGATAATCCGGGTCGCCCCCCTGCCCCAGCGAACCGGGGTTGACGACGAGCGTCCCACCTACCCGTGTCGCCATCGGGACGTGGGTGTGGCCGAGCACCAGAAAGTCGGCGTCGACGTCGGCGCAGCGGGCCAGCTGCGGGCTCCCGGGATAGAGGTAGTCGGTGAAGGGCGCAAACGGGCTGGCATGGACCATCAGGAGCCGCTTTCCCGAAAGCCCCAGCTGGCGCTGCTTGGGTGCCGCGGCCATGAAGTCGAGGTTTTCCCGGCGGACGTTCGGCCCGGAGCGAGCCCGTTCGCCGTGCTCGCTCAGGAGCGTCAACTCGTGGTTGCCGGCGACGTAGGTGATGCCGTGCTCGCGGATGCTTTCGATGACCTCGTTGGAGAAGCGGTACTGGAGCACGGCGTCGCCGGCCAGCAACACTTCGTCCACGGTGGGGCTGAGCTCCTGAAGGGCGAGCTCCATGGCCTGGGCGTTGCAGTGCACGTCCGACATGATCCCCAGCAACATCCCGCTCTACCCGAACCCTCTCGCTCGCGATCGCCGGGCTGGTAGCCAGATCACGTCCCGGTTTGAACATGCTACTGGCTGGTCGGGGAATGCAAATGCTACTTTGAAATTGCCGGGGCCGGTGTGGCCGGTGTGGCCGGTGTGGCCGGTGTGGCCGGTGTTGCTGCCGGCACCAAGCGGGCCCGTGGCTGTGTCCCGGGTCGGATGAGCTCGAGGAGGGCGCCGTGATCAACGCTGTCGGACTGGCCGTGGGCGACCAGGACGTGGACCTGTCGTTTCGCCGCCCCCCGCTCTCGGATCGCTCGGGCCAGCCCATCCTGATCGGAATCGGGGACCCCGTCGCCGGTCCGCTGGTGGGTCTGTTCTTCGACGCCCCATCGACACCGGAGCAACTGGCCGGCCCGCCGGACCTGGCGCCAGCCCACAGCCACCCCTGTGACAACTTCCGCGTCGTGATGAAAGGCGAGTTGTGGGTCGGGCCGGACCGCTATCACCACGGCGAGTTCCGGCTCCAGCGGTCGGGCCGCCCCTACGGTCGGGACGGCGACGCCCCGCACGTCGAGGGCAACTGGCGCATCATCTTCTTCGCCGACCGGCGGGGTCATCGGGTCCGCCCGACCAACCCGGAATTGCGGGCCCAGTCCGCAGACCCGGCAGCCATCGCCCGCACCATGGAACACTTCGGCGACGTCCTGCCCGTGGTGCTCGACGACCAGGACGACGGGGTCAACGGGCTGGTCACGACCATCGACAAGGCGTTCAGCAAGGTGGGCCACATCGATGGCTCGTTCAGCGAGGCCGACGGGTGGGAGCCGGTCGGCGGGAGCGGCCGGATGGCAGTCAGCCTGATGGGCGTCCACGAGGTGGGGCCGGTGGTGATTGTGCAGCGGACCCCTCCCGGCCAGGTGGCCACGCCGGCGGCGACGTTCGGGAGCGATGTGTTCCGGTGCGTGATCCGCGGGTCGTACCGCCGGGGTGGCGACACCGTCGAGATGGGCGACTGCGCCCTGCAGGCCGGAGGCCGGCCCTGGCCGGCCGTGGTGGCCGGGAACGATGGCCTCGACGAGGTGATCATCGTCGGCGACCGGCGGGGCGCGGTGCCGGCTATGAGCGGGCCGGGGGCCGGGGCCGGCTGGGCCGGGACCCTGACGAGCACGCTGGGCCGGCTCGAGGCCCAACTGGACACCCGGGTGGTCGCCTGAAGCGGCCTGGGCCGGCGGGGCCGTGCGGGGCAGGTCCGGGTAGGTGAGGGCGGGGCGGCTGGCGGGCCCGCGCCCGACTTTTGGCCCTTTTTTTCACTTTTGTCGGCAAAACCACGTGAGGCGTGGCTAGGCGCCCAAAAGTGAGCGATCGGGCCAAAAGTCGCCGGCGCAGCTTGGGGGCTGCGCGGCCGGAGAGTCCAGAGTGGCGGGAGTGGCCAGAGTGGCGGGATTGGCGGGAGTGGCCCGACTTTTGGCCCTTTTTTTCACTTTTGTCGGCAAAACCACGTAGGGCGTGGCTAGGCGCCCAAAAGTGAGCGATCGGGCCAAAGTCGCCGGCGTAGCGGGGGGTTGCCCGGCGGAGAGGCCAGAGAGGGCCGGGCCTACGGCCGGGGAAAGCGGGGCGCGCCCGCCTCGATCGGAACCCCGAGCGAGTTGAGCGCGTACGAAACCAGGTGGTAGTAGCCAACCAGCAGCGGGACTTCGATCAACTGCTGCTCGTCGTAGAGCTCCGCCAGTGCAGCCCAGGTCTGGTCGCTGATCACGTGGTCGACGTGCAGCTCGTCGGCGGCCCGGCACAGGGTGGCCTCGAAGGGATCCCACCCCGGCGCATCAGGTCCGAGCCACAGCCGTTCCATGTCCTCCCCGGTCATCCCGATGTGGGTCGCGAGCCGGTAATGCTGGGCCAGCTCGTATTCCGACGTGCAATTGCAGCCGGTGCGCAGGATGAGGATCTCGCGATGGCGGGGGGAGAGGCGCCCGGCCCGCAGGGTGCGGCCCAGGTTGACCTGCGCCGCTGCCAGCTCCGGATGGCGAACCAGGGTGGTGTAAATGTTGACCGTGGGGCCGACGACCAGATCGTCGACGACCTCCTGCTGGCGGGGTGATCGATCGGCCGGCTCCAGCACCGGAATCCGGACCGGGCGAACCGGCTCGTCCGCCCCGGTGGGTGTCCGGCTGCGGTCGTCACCGCACGCCCGCGCCGGTGCCGGCCGACACGATCTGGCCACTGACCGACTTGCCCAGCGAAGACACCAGAAACAGGGCGGCCTGGGCCACGTCGACCGGATCGGCCAGCTGCTCCTCCATAGGTCCGAGCAGCTCCGGCGGCAGCTGGCGCATCATGTCCGTCAGGGCCGACGGCGAAAGGGCGTTGACCCGAATATTGAACCGCTCGAGCTCCTTGGCCCATGTCATCGTCAGGCCGACCAGCCCCCCTTTGGATGCCGCGTACGAAGTGAAGCCGATCGACCCCTGGGTCCCGGCCCCCGAAATCACATTGACGATCACCCCGCCACCGTGCTGCTTCATTACCGGCACCACCGCCCGGGTGAGCAACATGGGGCCGGTGAGGTTGACCCGGATGACCTCGTTCCATTCCTCGTCCGTGACCCGGGTGATGGCGCTGCGTCGGGAGATGGCCGCGTTGTTGACCAGGATGTCGATGGTGCCGAGCTCGTCGACCGCCCGCTGGACCAGGGCATCGATGGCGTCCTGATCGGACATGTCGCCGCCGATGGCGACGGAACCGGGTATCCGGGCGGAGGCCGAGGCCGCATCCTCGTCCCGGCGGCCGTTGACGACGACGCGGGCCCCCTGAGCGGCGAAGGTCTCCGCCATCGCCCTGCCGATCCCCCGGGTGGATCCCGAGATGACGGCCACCTTTCCTTCGAGCAGCGAGCCGCTCATGTCCCGGTGGCCTCGGCACGCATCACTTCGAACACGATCCCGCCCACCTCGGCGAAGAAGAAGCGGATGCCGCCTTCGCCCCAGGGCGTGACCCCCGGCTCGGTGCACGGAACGCCCGCGGCCACGCAGCGCTCGTTGGCTCGCTCGAGGTGGCGGGTTCCGACCGCGACCGCCCAGATATGGGCCCCGTCACCGTGCAGAATCTGGAACTGGCGGCTTTCGGTGGACCCGGTGATGCGACCGCTGAAGCCATCCGAGCCGCGGAAGTCATGCACGGAGTCGACGGTAAAGTCCCCCTCCTTGGTGCGTGCCGGCGAAACGACCGGCGCGGGCGGATCGGTCGTGGGTGCGTCACCCAGGCGCCAGCCTTCCGGGATTTCGAGCACCTCCCGCAGAAACCGGTCGACGGCGCCGGGGTCCGGCGTGACGATCTTGACGTGATTGATGCGATCCACCGATTCTCTCTCTTGTACTCCGGCGGCGGCAGCTTAACGGGCCTCACCCGACGCCAGACCGGCCGACCTCTCCGATTCGACCGCGCTCAGGGTGGCCGAGTTTGAGATCGGCGTCCTCCGTTCTGACCCCTCAGGTGAAATGCGGCATGACATCCGACGCCAGCAGCCGGATCGTCGACTCTCCGCCCCGATCAACGGGAAGAACACGAAGTAGCTGAATCCCGCTCCGACGAACTCCCCGATGCGATCGACGATCGCCTGAGGCGGACCGATAAAGCCGCCGTCCTGCAGGCCCCAGCTGGGACCGGCGTAGCGTCGCTCGGCAACCGACTCCGGCGGCGTCGACGCCGGCCTGGTCTGCGGCGCCAGCACCAGCACCGCCTCCAGGGACCGCGCACGGTGCCGGGATCGCGGCCCTCCTGCTCGCAGGCGGTGTCGAGAGCGATCGCGGCCTGTCGGGCCTTGTCCCAGCCCGTAGGTGGGAACATTCCAGACGTCGGCGTACTTGGCCGCCAGCGGCAGGGTGTAGCGGACCCCGATGCCGCCGACGTGGATCGGCGGCCGCGGCGTTTGCACCGGCGGGCGGCAGTTGGGCAGATCGTGGACCTGGTAATAACGCCCGGCGAAGGTGGTGCGCTCACCGGCAAACATCCGGGTCACGATCTCCAGGCCCTCGGCCAACCGCTCGGACCGCTCCTGCGAGTGATTCCCCAGGGAAAGCCGCCCTCGTGATGCTCCGCCTCGTAGGAGCCGCTCCCGATGACCGAGTTCCAGCCGGCCTCCCGACAGCACGTCCAGCGTCGTCGCCATCCGGCCCAGCAGAGCGGGGTGGCGCAGGTTGTTGTTGACGACCAGGTGGCCGACGCTGAGGGTGGAGGTCCGCATCAGCAGGGCGGTGGCGAGCGTCCATCCCTCCAGGGCGCCGAATTGTCGGCAACCCCGGTGTGTACAGATGGTCGTACAGCCAGAACGAGGTCACGCCGAGCTGTTCGCACAGCTGGCCCGGGCCCGTATCTCTTCGAATCCGAACGAGATCTGAGGGATGTAGATGCCGAAGTGACCTGTTCAGCCATCACGTCCACGGCTCCCTCTCTTTTATTCTACCGCCGGCGCCCAGATCACCACAGGTACGGCGGGCCCGAGCCTGGAGCCGGCTGGCCCCGGCCCCGACCCGCACCCGGCCGCTAGATCCGCGACACCTCCACCACGTCATCGACCACCCGGGTCGGGTAGATGTCGGATCGGGCCGGACCAGCCGTCCTGAGACGCCATGACACACTGGCCGGTGGTGATATCAAAGATGCTGCCGTGCTCGGGGCAGCGGATCAGCCGGCCCCGAAACAGCGGCAAGCCGCCGAGGATGCGTGCCCTGATGCGGGCATTGTGGGCAAAGGCGCAGAAGGTGCCGTCGACGTTGGCGATGGCGATCGGCCATCCGTCCACCTCGACCGTCGCCGTTTCACCGGGCCCGATCCAATCTGATGGCATGGCTGGATGGAACTCGCTCACGGCGCCGACCCTAGGCGCTGCATCTCGACTTTGCCCGTACCTCCGCCATCCGACAAGATGCCATCATGCAGCGGGTGCTCGGGGGGGTGGGCGTCGTCGAACTGGCCGAGGGCGTCGCAGGGAGCTATTGCGGCAAGTTGTTCGCCGATCTCGGTGCCGATGTCGTCAAGGTCGAGGCCCGGGTGGAGATCCCATCCGGGCCTCGGCCGGAGGGATCGCGGTCATCAGCCGGAGGGGCGTTTCCTCCACCTGAACACCAACAAGCGCAGCGTCGTGATCGATCCGGACGCGCCGGACGCCGACCGAACGGCTGTGGCGGCTCCTCGAACGTGCCGACCTCGTCGTCGAGGTATCCGGGGCCGGCGACCTGGCCCGCTACGGCCTCAGCTGGGCCACCGTGCACGAGCGGCTGCCGACGCTGGTCGTGGTCAGCATCAGCGGGTTTCGGCGCCACCGGCCCCTACGCCGGTTACAAGTGGAGCGACCTGACGGTGCAAGCCATGAGCGGCGCCCTCCTGCTGCAGCACAGCGACCAGCAGGATCCGGTGAAGCTACCGGCCCGGGTGGCGCTGTACTTCGTCGGCAGCATGGCGGCGCGTCGGCGGGCTGGGCGCGGTGCTGTGGGCCCGGTCCGGCGGCGACGGGCGCTTCGTCGACTGCGCCGCGGTCGAGGCCCTGGCCTCGGTCCCGGCCCGGGCCACGATCCTCCTCGCCCATCAATACCGAGGCGGCGGAGACGGACCCAGTTTCATGAGCTCGTCCGGTGAAACCCTCATCCCCACGGGCGTCTTCCCTTGTGCGGACGGCTACATGGCCATGATGTCGACGCCCCAGCAGCTCGGGGAGATGCTGCAGGTCCTGGACAGCGACGAGCTGCGGGCGGCCTTCGCCCGACCGGACGCCTTCCAGCGGGGCGACACCAAAGAAGCGATCGACGCCGCCCTGTACCCCTGGCTGCTGTCGCACACCCGGGCCGAGGCCACCGCCGAGGCCCAAGCCGTGGGCTGGCCGCTGGCCGGCGTCAACCTCCCCGACGAGGTGCTGGCCGCCGACCATCTGCGCCAACGGAACTTCTGGGTCCACATCGACCACCCGGTAGCGGGTTCGGTCGACCTCCCCGGTCCGCCGCCCGCTTCGCCGAGGGCGGCTGGGCCTTGCGCCGGCTCGCGCCGGCGCTGGGCCAGCACAACGCCGAGGGCCTCGAAGCCGTGACCACCTCGAGCCCACCCGCCGCCGAGGGCGGTCGCCGGGCTGAGCGACGCGCTGGCCCGGCCGCGGCGGTTCCCGCTCGAGGGCATCCGGGTCCTCGACATGACCACGGTGTGGGCCGGGCCCCTACGCCACCATGCTGCTCGGCGATCTGGGCGCCGAGGTCATCCGGGTCGAGAACCCGTTTGTGCTGCCGCCGACCACCAAGGGTTACCAGGCCCGCCCGGCGTTCACCGACAACCTCGGCTATCTCGGTTCGGGCTACGGCCCGGCGGCCCCCGGCCGACCGGACCGGCCCTGGAACCGGCACTCGCTCAACAACTCGATCTGCCGCAACAAGCTCTCCTGCACCATCGACACCCGGCGGCCGGAGGGCAGCGAGCTGTTGCTGCGACTGGTCGAGCAGTGCGACGTGTTCGTGGAGAACTTCAAGGCCAGCGGCCTCAACCGCATGGGCATCTCGGTCGAGCGAGCTGCAGGCGCGTCACCCGGGCCTGGTCATCCTCCGCATGCCGCCGGCGGGCACGACGGGCGACTGGTCGTCCTATGCCGGGTTCGGGGCGCAGTTCGACGGCCTGACCGGATTCCTGTCGCTGTGCGGGCACCGCGGTTCCGACCTCACGACCAGCCCGGCAACCACCTACATGGACGCGGCCAGCGGGCCGGCGGGCGCCTTCGCGGCTATGGCCGCCCTGCGCTACCGCGCCGCGACCGGACGGGGCCAGCTGATCGAGCTGGCCCAGAGCGAGAACGTCATCAACCACCTGGGTGACGTCTTCGTCGACTACCAGCTGGGCGTCACGCCACCCCGGCTCGGCAACCGCGACCCGGTAACGAGCGCCGCAGGGCCTGTACCGCTGCGCGCGACGGCAACTGGCTGGCGATCTCCGTCGGCGACGACCAGGAGTGGACAGGCCCTGGCCGCCTTGATCGGCGGTCCAGAGCTGGCTCGACGACCCTCGCTATCGCCATGCGGCCGGGCGCCAGGCCCACCACGACGAGCTCGACGCCCTCCTCTCGCGTGGGCCGCGGCCCGCGACGCCGCTCGACGCCTTCCACCAGCTCCAGCGTCACGGTGTGACCGCGGCCCCCTGCTCGACGACGCGCATGTTCTGCGCGGATCCCCACGTGAGAGCCCGGGGCTGGCTGCGACCCCTGACCACCACCGACGTTGGCACCCATCTCCACGCCGGACTCCCCTACCGGGGGGTGCCGCTGGTGTGGCGGCGGGGCTCACCGGGCCTCGGCGAGGACAACGAGTACGTGTTCACCCAGATCCTCGGCGTCAGCAACGAGGAGCTCGACGCACTACCGCCAGGCTGCGGATCGTGGCCGAGGACTACCTGAGTCCGGAGGGCGACCCCCTCTAGCGGCCCGGCCAGGGCCAGGGCCGTCGCCGGCACCGGCCGCCGGGCGTGGGCGCGGGCCGAGGGAGCGGGCCCCCGGCGCCGGCGCCAGCGCCGGGAACCCCTTTATCCTGGGCGCACTTCGCGTCTTGGGCATGGTGGTAGCGAAATTCTGAGGCCGGACACGCCCAAGGCGCGAACTGCGCCCAAGTTCAGGGACCTCACCTGGCCCGGGGGCGGCTCCGGCCTTGGCCCGCCCGGGCGCCGAAGGGCCACCCCACCCACCCCGCACCCGCCAGCCGCCACCCCGCAGACCGCCAGCCCGCGGCACCCCCTACTGGCCGAGCGGTAGCCCCCCGTCGACGCGGACGATGGCCCCGTTGGTGAACGAGGAGGCCGGGCTGGCGAAAACAGGGCGGCGGTGATGATCTCCTCGGGCCGGCCGGGCCGGCCCAGGGCGTTGTCGGCCTTTTCCCGCCGCTCCGGTCCCAGGCCTTGGAGATGTCGGTCAGGAACGGACCGGGCGACAAGGTGTTGACCCGCACCTTCGGCCCGTACTCGGCCGCCAGCGAACGGGTCATGGCGTTGAGCGCGGCCTTGGCGCTGCCGTAGGGGATGACGTTGGGCAGCGGCATCAGGCGCCGCCCGAGGACGACACGTTGATGATTACCCCGCCGTCGCCTGTCGTACATGCGCTTCGCCACCTGGCTGGCCAGGCGGAAGGGGCCCTTGAAGTTGAGCCCCACCACGCTGTCGAACAACTGCTCGGTGACCTCGTGGCTCGGCATCGGCGGGCTCATGCCCGGCGTTGTTGACCAGGATGTCGATGCGGCCGAACTCGTGGTAGGCGGCCTCCATCATCTGATCGATCGAGTCCCATTTGGCGGCGTGCACCGAGAGAGCCAGAGCCCGGCGCCCGAGGGCCCGGACCTCGGCCGCCACTTCCTCGCAGTTCTCGAGCTTCCGGCTGGCGACCACGATGTCGGCGCCCCGTTCGGCGAAGGCGATCGCCATCTGGTAGCCCAGCCCCCGGCTGCCGCCGGTGATGAGGGCGATCTTCTCGCTGAGGTCAAAATAGGGATCCACGTTCACGGCTCATCCTCCGGATGGCTGGGCTGTACGGCGGCTGTGCAGAAGCGGACCAGGTGGGCGACGTCCGCCCTGGTCGGGCCGCGAACCGCCACAGGAAATCGCGCATCAGTCCCATGGTGGCATGGGTGATGACGGCGGCGTCCCGCTCCGGGTCCCGGCTGCCGAGGGCGGCGACGGGCTCCACGATCAGCTCCGCCAGCGGGCGGTAGGCTGGTGACCGCCTCGGGCCGGGCCTGGTCCCCGACCCGGCCCCCGTTCCACAGCACGGCTCGGGTCGAGTGGGCCACCTCGGGGTTGGACGCCTGGGACATGATCCCTTCGATCCAGCGGCGCAGCTGGGCCCCGGGTCCCGCTCCTTGGCCATCTGATGGCGGAGATAGCTACGCAGCCGCTGGGCGCCGGCCTCCACGATGGCCGCCACCAGATCCTCCTTCGAAGCGAAGTGCCGGTAGAAGGCATCGCGGGACAGACCCGGCCGCAGTCCACGATGTCAGAAACCGGCGGGCTCTTGGTCGTCCCGCACTGCCGCATGACCTCCAGGCCGGCGTCGAGAAGGCGGCGGACCTCGTCGGCATAGACGGCCTGGCGGCGGGCCAGGGCCCGCTGGGTGGTGCGTACCACGATCGCCTCGTCGACACCGGCCAGCGCCAGCCCGGGGAGCGTCGGCGGAGTCGGCCCACTTGTGTTCTGGTTCATCCAACTGGCATTCTGGCATACGACCGGGCGCACGGCCACGACACAAGAGACACGGCGCACGGCCACGGCGCACGGCCACGACCGCATCACCGCCGAGTCAGCAGCCAGGCGCCAGACGCCCAGACGCCAGGCACCAGACGAAATCGGACGAGAGACAAGAGGAAGAGGAGCCGCCGATGTGGGACTTTGAGACCGAACCGGAGTTCCAGGAGAAGCTCGATTGGATGGACCGGTTCGTCACCGAGGAAATCGAACCGCTCGACGCCCTGTGGGGCGACAAGGTCTACGAGCGCCCCATGGACCCGGTGATCGCCAGGATCATCGCTCCGCTCAAGCAGCAGGTCCGCGACCAACGGCTGTGGGCCTGCCATCTGGGTCCGGATCTGGGCGGCGAGGGCTACGGCCAGATGAAGCTGGCCCTGATGAACGAGATCCTGGGCCGCACGTCCTGGGGCCCGACGATCTTCGGTACCCAGGCTCCCGATACGGGAAACGCCGAGATCATCGCCCACTACGGCACCGACGAGCAGAAAACCGCCGTACCTCGAGCCCGCTCCTCAACGGCGACATCATCTCCTGCTACTCGATGACCGAACCGCAGGGCGGCGCCGATCCGAAGGTCTTCACCACCAGGGCGGTCCGAGACGGCGACGAGTGGGTTATCGACGGCTGGAAGTTCTTCTCCTCCAACGCCCGCTGGGCCAGCTTTCTGATCGTCATGACCGTGACCGACCCCGACGTGGAGATCTACCGGGGGGCGACGATGTTCATCGTGCCGGCCGGCACCCCGGGCCTGAAGATCGAGCGCAACGTCGGCCTGTACGGTCACGGCGAATGACGGATCGCACGGCCTGATCCACTACGACGGGGTCCGGGTCCCGGCCGCCAACATGCTGGGCGGGGAAGGCCAAGCCTTTGTGATCGCCCAGACCCGCCTGGGAGGGGGCCGCATCCACCACGCCATGCGGACGGTCGGCCAGGCCAAGCGGGCCCTCGACATGCTGGTGGAGCGGGCGTTGAGCCGCCACACCCAGGGCAGCCTGCTGGCCGACAAGCAGACCGTGCAGAACTACATCGCCGACTCCTACGCCGAGATCATGCAATTTCGCCTGTTCGTGCTGTACGTGGCCTGGAAGATCGACAAGCTCAAGGACTACCGGGCCGTGCGTCACGACATCGCCGCCGTCAAGGTGCTCACCCCGCAGGTCCTCCACAACGTCGTCCAACGGTCCATGCAGGTGCACGGGGCCCTGGGCGTCACCAACGAGATGCCGCTGGCCAGCATGTGGCAGGGAGCGGTGACCATGGGCCTGGTCGACGGACCCACCGAGGTGCATCGGGTGACGGTGGCCCGCACCCTGCTGAAGCAGGGCCGGCCGGCGCCGGGCATGTGGCCGAGCGCCTGGCTGCCCGGCAAGCAGGAGGCCGCCCGCGAGAAATTCGCCGAGTACCTCGAGCACGAGGTGGCGAACCTGTGAGCGCCGACGCCGACCGCCGTGGACCCCCAGCTCGACGCCGCCGCCCTGGGCGCCTGGATGGACACCCAGGACCTGCCGGGCCAAGGGCTCCCGATTGAGCAGCGCTACATCTCGGGCGGGAGCCAGAACGAGATATTCGAGATCCGCCGGGGCGATCTGCACTGCGCCTTGCGCAAACCCCCGACCACCGCCCCGCGCCCCGGGACGAGGGCATTCTGCGGGAATGGAAGATCATCGACGCCCTCACGGGTACCGACGTGCCGCACACCGAAGCCGTCGGGGTGTGCCCCGACCCGGAAGTGCTGGGACGGCCCTTCTATCTGATGGGCTACGTGGACGGGTGGTCAACGATGAACACCCCGGGCTGGCCGGCCCCCTTTGACGACGACGCCGAGGCCCGCAACGGCCTCGCCTACCAGTTGATCGAGGGCATCGTGCAGATGGGCGCCGTCGACTGGCAAGCCAGAGGGCTCACGGATCTGGGTCGGCCCGACGGCTTCCATGATCGCCAGGTGGAGCGGTGGATGCGCTTCCTCAACCGCATCAAGGGCCGGGAGATACCGGGTCTGGAGGAGGCCACCAATTGGCTGGACACCCACCGGCCCATCGATTTCGTGCCCGGGCTCATGCATGGCGACTACCAGTTCGCCAACGTCATGTTCCGGCATGGCGCCCCGGCCCGGCTGGCGGCCATCGTCGACTGGGAGATGGGAACGATCGGTGACCCGAAGCTGGATCTGGCCTGGGCCCTGCAGGGATGGCCGGAGGACACCAACGCCAGAGAAGCCGATATCGGCTACGTCGACATCACCGGCATGCCCGGCTACACCGCCCTGCTCTCCTATTACGCCGAACGGTCCGGTCGCCAGGTCGACGACTTCGACTACTACCTGATCCTGGCCCGGTGGAAGCTGGCCATCGTCCTCGAACAGGGATATCAGCGGGCCGCCGGAGACCCGAAGCTGGAGGGATTCGGGCCCGTCATCCTGGATCTCATGGCCCGGGCCGCCGAGCTGGCCGAATCGAGCGACTACCAGGGCCCGCCCGCCCGAGCAGACACCGCGGGTTAGTTCCCTAGCTCCTCCGGTTAGTTCCGGAGGGTCTGGCTCCAGGGCAAACCCCGGTCGGGGGCCGGCTCGCGGGGCAGGCCGAGCACCCGGTCGCCGATGATGTTGCGCTGAATCTGGTCGGTCCCGCCAGCAATCGCCATGCCCGGGCTTCCCACGCATGCCATGGGCAGGCTGCGCGGATTGCGCCGCCGGCTGAGGCGCTCGTTCTCAGCCTCACCCTCGATCGCCAGGTACCCCTCGTCGAGCAGGCCGCCCGCCGGGCCGAGGAGCGCGGGTGCCCACTGGGCCAGCCGCCGCCCCGTGGTGGAAACGGCCAGCTTGCCGAGGGAGCCCTCCGGCCCGGAGCTGCCCTGGGCCCGCAACACCCCGGCGCGCAGCTGCAGCAGACGGACCACCTCGGCATCAACCCAGTGCCGCATCAGCTCCGCTCGTAAGGCCAGGGCCGACGCCGAGGTCTTATCCGGGCGGCCCTCCCACGCCGCCACCGCCAGAGCAATCGGTCCCTGGCCCCGGCCCGGGACCTGGGGCATGTTGTAGCGCTCGTACACCAGCGTGTGCTGGGAGACCGTCCAGCCCTGGTTGACCTCGCCCAACCGTTCGACGTCGGGTACGCGGACGTCAGTGAGGAACACCTCGTTGAATTCGGCAGTCCCGGTCATTTGCCGCAAAGGCCGGACCTCCACTCCGGGGGCGTGCATGTCCAGCACGAACTGGGTCAAGCCGGCGTGCTTGGGGACGTCCGGATCGGTGCGGGCCAGCAGGATGGCCATGTCAGCCCGGTGGCCGCCCGAGGTCCACACCTTCTGCCCATTGACGATCCACTCATCGCCGTGACGCTCGGCCCGGGTCGACAGGGATGCCAGGTCGGATCCCGATCCGGGCTCGCTGTACAGCTGACAGCCCATCATTTCGGCGGTAAAAAGGGGGCGCAGATAGCGGCGTTTCTGGGCCTCGCTCCCGTACGCCAGGATGCTGGCTGCCCCCTGGCCGGCCGCAATGGCGTTGGTGAGCCGGCCACTGGGCGGGGCGCCGGCCGCGCCCAAACGCCTGTCCACCTGTGACTGGGCATCGATCGGCTGTCCCAGGCCGCCGAAACCGACGGGAAACCAGACATAGGCGAGACCGGCATCGAACTGGGCCCGCAGGAACGTGACCGCGTCGGTACGATCTGGGGGAAAGGTGTCGAGGAGGCGATCCACAGCCTCGTCGACGAGGGTGCGATCCTCGGTTTGCATTGGCAAGAAACCCTACTCAGCCGCCGGCCGTCCAGTCAGATCCGGCTCGCCCGCCAGCGGGAGGTTCACGCCCCGGATGTTAGGATCCTCACATGACTGACTCCTCGGATCACGATCACGACATTGCTATCAAGGGTGGCTCGTTTTCACTGAGTGATCTGGGCTCCTTGTTGCCCGGCATGGCCGAGATCATGCCGCTCGTCGGGGAGCGGATTCACAAGTGCTATTACGCGGGCAAGGCCGGCAACAAGGTGCTGGCCCGGTTCCAGCTCTCCGAAGCAGTCAATCTCATGGAGAAGGGTGCCATCCTCCGTCCCAAGTACACCGAAAACATGGACAAGTTCATCGCGGAGAGCGTGGCGGCGGTACGCGAGGCCATCGAAGCCGAGGACTGGGCGGGATTCGAGACCGCTTTCGCGGCCATGATCGAGCAAGCCAACGCCAACCACGAGTTCTACGACAAATCGTTTCTGCGCTGGAAGATGCCCGACCAGCCGCCCGCAGACCTGGATCTGACCGCCACCTAGTTGGCCACCTGGGCCGGGCGGCCGGCGCCGCCGGTGGCTCTTCCCGGTCCAGCCGCATCTCGCCCGGGCGGCACCTCAGGTCAGGGTGTATTCGGGGCCGGATCCCCCCTCCGGGGGCGTGAGCCGCCCCCCTTTGGCGGAGATGGCGCCGCACTGCACGCAGTTGGAGGCGGAGACCTGCACGGTCACCAGCCCGTCGTCACCGGCGCGTGCTGGCCGCGTACACCTGCGCCGGGCACATATGGACCCACATGTCGGCCAGGTCGGCCGGCACCCGTTCGACCAGCCGGATGTGGTTGGGCTGGTCGTCGCGGGTCTTGTTGCCGGACGCGAAAACCGATGACAGCTTGTCGAAGGTGAGCTTGCCGTCAGGCACCGGATAGGCGCGGTCCCGGTCGGTGCGGAACACGGGCTGGCTGGCATCGGGCTCAGCCGGAAGCCTGCCCACCGAGACCCGGCCTTTGGACAGCGTCATCACCCCTGCCAGCGCCCCGCCAACGAAGAAGCCCCGACCGAACACCTGGCGCATGTCTCGCACCTGGCGCAGATCCTCTCCGATGAACCCGCCCCGGACGGCCTCATCGTAGGAAGCCAGGGCCGACGACTCGGCGTCGGGGTGCTGCAGGGAAGCAAACAAGGCCTCGGCAGCCAGGCGCCCCGACTCGATGGCGTAGTGGATGCCTTTGAGGGTCGGAATGTTGACGAGCCCGGCACCGTCGCCGCACATGAGCAACCCGGGGGCATGCATCCGCACAGGCAGGGAGTGGTACCCCCCGCCGGGGATGGTCTTGGCGCCCCACTCGACCCGCTCGCCGCCTTCCAGGATGGGGCGGATCCGAGGGTGGGTCTTCAGCTCCTGGAGAAGGTCGTGGACTGACAGGGCGGCATCCCGATAGTCCAGTCCGACGACCATGCCGATGGCGACGTGCTCCGGCCCCATGGGATAGATAAACGACCCCCCGAACTCCCGGTACCTGGGCTCGGGACGCAGCGGCCAGCCCATGGTATGGATGACCTGGCCGAGCGGTTGGGGAACCCGCCAGACCTCCTTGACCCCGAGCTCCCACACCTGGGGCACGGCGGGCCGCAGCCCGAAGTGGTCAAGGGCAACACCGGTGAGGTGCCCCTGGGTACCCTCGGCCAGCACGGTCATCTTGGCCACGATGTCGCTGCCCGGTTCGAAGTTCGACAACGGCTCACCCGTTGGACCCCGCCCCTTGTCACCCGTGCGCACGCCCACCACGCGATTCTCCTGAACCAGTAGCTTCTCGGCGGCAGTCTCGGCCAGCACCATGGCGCCCCCCTCCTCGGCCTGGCCCGCCAGCCAGCGGCCCAGCTGGGAAAGCGAGACGATCAGGTTGCCGTGGTTGCGCATGGTGGGCGGGGTGGGAATGCGGAGAGCCTTTTGGCGGGTGAGCACGTAGACCAGCTCGCCGGGCACCGACCCGAAGCTGGGGATCTGTTCCAGCGGAACCCGATCCCCGAACAGGGTTTGCAGCGAGCGGGGGTTGACGACGGCGCCCGACAGGAGCTGGGAGCCGGCCTGCTTGCCCTTTTCCACCAGGGCGACCGGTACCTCGCCCAGCTGCTCGGCGACATCCGGATGCTCCTCCAGGAGCTGCCCCAACCGGATGGCGCATGCCAACCCGGCGGGGCCGGCGCCGACGATGGCCACGCCGACGTCGATCTGATCCTCGACGGCTCCGCTCGGCTGGTCAACGAAGTCGTCCGACCGGAACGGCGGCGGGTAGTCCGCGGGCCGCACCATGTCGCTCCCTGGCTTCCTCTGGCTCCTAGCTGCCTTTGCGTTGCCGCAGCAGGGCGACCAGCTGAGGCACGATCGCCTGCACGTCGCCGATGACGGCCAGGTCGCTGGTGTCGAAAATCGGAGCGGATGGATCCTTGTTGACCGCGACCACGACCTTGGAGCTCTGCATGCCGACCTTGTGCTGCACCGCCCCGGAGATTCCGAGCGCCACGTACAACTTGGGGGACACCGTCTTGCCCGTCTGGCCGATCTGGGCGGCGCGTGGATACCAGCCGGCGTAGACGGCGGCCCGGGTGGCGCCGACCACGCCGCCCAGCTCGGCAGCCAGCTCCTCGGCCAGAGAAAAGTTCTCGGCCGCACCGAGGCCCATGCCCCCCGCCACGATCACCTCGGCGTCCTCGACCGACGGACCCGCGCTCCTTGTCCTGAACCCGGCGGTCGCGCACCACGGCCGCGGTGGAATAGGGCCGGAAGTCGACGTGCACCTCCTCGATCTCGGGGGCCTGATCGCCCACCGGGTCGGGATCGAACGATCCCGGCCGGAACAACGCCACCCGCCGGTCTCCCCGCCAGCCGACATCGACCAGGGTCGAGTCCTGGAAGGCCAGCCGCTTGCCGGTCAGCTCACCTCCGCTCAGGTTCATGTCGATCAAGATCCCAGTTGAGACCGGCGCCGAGACGGGCGGCCAGGCCAGCCGCCACGTCGGCAGCCAGCACCGAATTGGAGAACAGGAAGGTGTCGTAGCCGCCGTCGGCGGCGACTCGCTCCATCACGTCGACGCGGGGCTGCGGGCAGGGGCGGATCCAGGACATCGGCCTGGGCCAGATAGACCCTGGCGGCGCCGAACTGGCCGGCTTCGCGGGCCAGGTCCTCCAATCCGGACCCGCCGGCCAGGACTGCGGCGACGGGGCCGTCGGCCAGACGGGTCGCCCTGGCCAGGACCCCGGCCGAACCCCTCGTCAGCGCTCCGTCCTCGTGCTCGAGGAAGACCAGCGCCCTCATACCAGCTGCCTGTCGGCCAGGAACGCCACGATGGCCTCGGCGGCCGAGGACTCGTCCTCGACCCGGGCGCACTCACCCCGGGGAGGCGGAGCGCCGGCCGCCAGGACCACGGTACGGGCCCCGGCCTGGCCCACCTCGTCAGGAGCGAGACCGAGATCCGTGACAGCCACCGTCTCCAGCGGCTTGCGCTTGGCCGCCATCACTCCCTTGAGGGACGTGTACCGGGGCTCGTTGATGGAATCGCCGACCGAAACCAGCGCCGGCAACGGCACCTCGATGACCTCGTCACCGGACTCGGTCTGACGGGTCACCCGGACCTGATCTCCCGCCTCACCAACCGCCAACTCGGACGCCTGCGAGGCGAAGGGACGCTGCCACAGCTCGGCTACGGCGGGCAACAACACCCCCCCGACACCGTCTTCGCTCTGCTGGCCGAACAGCACCAGGTCCGGGCTCTCACCAGCGAGAACGGCGGCCAGGACCCGGGCCGTGGCCAGCAGGTCGGACCCCTCGGCCGCCTCATCGCTGACCAGGATGGCCCGGTCCGCGCCCAGGGCCAGCACGGTGCGGAGGGTCTCGGCCGCCGCAGCCGGGCCCATCGACACCGCCACCACCTCGGAACCGGAGGTCCGTTCTTTGATGCGTACCGCCTCCTCGACCGCGTTCTTGTCGGGGCGGTTGAGCTCACCCGGACCGCTCCGGTCCATGCGCAGGGACGTGGGGTCGAGCCGCCAACGACCGCTCGGGACATGCTTGACGCAGACAACGATTCTCATTGGTTCCGATTCCGTACTCGAGCCATACCGCGACGTCTCGCCACCCTAACCGGTCGTCCGCCGGCGGCGAGAGTCCGCCTCCGGGAAGGCCCGGCGGGGGCCGGACTAGCGCGCCAATTTGGTCTCCGTATATGATTTGGCGCGGCGAGTCTCCGGGCCGCGCTGGGGGCGCGGCTGCTCCCCACCAGCAAGCGACGAGGAGGTCCGAACCGTGGCCGAAAAGTACATCAAGTACGAAACCCTGGACGATGGCAAGATCGTCCGGATCACCCTCAACCGGGTCCAGGCCCGCAACGCTCAAAACCGGGGTCTCCTGGTCGAGCTCGGGGATGCGTTCCAGCACGCCGAAGACGACGATCAGGTCCGGGTGGTGATCCTGGCCGGGGCGGGGCCCATGTTTTCCTCGGGACACGACCTGGGCTCCAAGGACGCGGTGGCGGAGCGGACACCAGGAGAACCCGATTTCCATCAGAGCTACGCCACCAACGGCGGGACCCGCAAGGGGGCGGAGAACCGCATGCTGCAGGAGTGGCACTACTTCTTCCAGAACACCCTGAAGTGGCGGAACCTGCGCAAGATCACCATCGCCCAGGTGCATGGCAGCGTGTACGCGGCCGGCCTGATGCTGATGTGGTGCTGCGACCTGATCGTGGCCGCGGACAATGCCACCTTTGCCGACGTGGTGGGCACCCGGCTCGGGATGTGCGGGCTTGAGTATTTCGCCCACCCCTGGGAGTTCGGGCCGCGCAAGGCCAAGGAGCTCCTGCTGACCGGCGATTCGCTGGGCGCCGAGGAGGCCCACGACCTGGGGATGGTGTCGAAGGTCTTCCCGGCCGATGACCTGCCTGAGCGGACGCTGGAGTTCGCCCAGCGCATCTCGGCCCTGCCGAGCATGACGTCGCTGCTCATCAAGGAGTCCGTCAACCAGAGCGTCGACAACATGGGCTTCTACAACGCCCTGCAGGCCTGCTTCACTCTTCACCAGCTCAACCACTCGCACTGGGCCGAGATCCACGAGGACAAGATGCCGGCCGCGCAACCGGAGGACGGGGTCACCAACTGGCGGGAGGCGGCGCCGGTCGTCCCGGCCGTCAAAGATCTGGTGAGGTCCCCGGTACCGGCCACGTGACCCCGCCCCGCGTCGAGGCCGCCGCCTCGGCTCCGGGTGGAGCTCTGCCAGGTGACGCCGGTACGGTGACGGTGGCCGAGTTCCGGGCCCGGGCGGCCAACTGGCTGTCGGACAACGCCGCCCGCTACGCCGACCCGGATCCGGCCGTGGCCAGCACCAGCCGGGCTTTTCGTATCGCCCTGTGGGACGCCGGGCTGCTCGGCATCACCCTCGATCCGGCCTACGGCGGTCAGGGTCTGAGCCCCGAACATCAGAAGGCGTTTGCCGAGGAAGCCTCCAGGTACCGGCTCCCACCGATCGGTGAGGCAGTGACCACCGGAATCTGCGCCCCCACCTTGCTGGACTTCGGATCGGAGGAACAGAAGCGCGCCCACGTAGCCCGGATGATCCGCGGCGAGGAGGTCTGGACGCAGCTGCTCTCCGAACCCGGTGCGGGATCCGACCTCGCCGGGTTGCAGACCCGGGCCATCCGGGACGGGGACGAGTACGCCATCAGCGGTCAGAAGGTGTGGACGTCCGGCGCCGGGGATTCCGACTACGCCCTCTGCATGGCCCGGACCAACCCGGACGTTCCGAAGCATCAGGGTCTGTCGATGTTCATCGTCAGCCTGCGAACGCCGGGCGTCACCATCCGGCCATTACGGCAGATGACCGGCGAGTCGCACTTCAACGAGGTGTTCCTCGACGACGTCAGAGTGGCGGTGGACGACCTGGTCGGACGGCAGGACGATGGCTGGCGGGCGCTGACGGCCATGCTGACCCACGAGCGCCTGGCCCTCGGGGCGGGCACCGGTGCCGGCGGCAGTGGCCAGGGTTGGACCAGACCAGCCTCGGCCCGTTTCGTCGAAATGGCCCGCCAGGACGGACGCAGCCACGATCCGACGGTGCGCCAGGAGCTGGCCAAGCTGTACATCGCCGAGCAGGTCCTGTCGTATATGGGTCAGAAGATGCGAGATGAGATCGCGGCCGGAATCCCGGTCGGATCCAAAGGCTCGGTGGCCAAGCTGGCTACCGCGTTGATCTCCCGCCAGTCCGGCCAGCTCGGCATGATGCTCGCCGGAGCCAGGTCCCAGGCCTGGGATCCCGCCGACCGGAGCGGTTCGGTGCTCGCCGACGCCCTCTGCCATTCTCCAATGACGGCCATTGCGGGCGGGACCAGCGAGATCCAGCGCAACACCATCGGCGAGCGGGTCCTCGGACTGCCGAAGGAGCCTCAGGTCGACCGGGATCTCCCGTTCCGCAACATCCTTCAGAATCCGGTGCAGGCCGGGACCACCAGCCGATAAAAGGGGCGGTCGGGGCGGTTCCTGATCGGCGGCCCGCTTCAGCGCGTCTGCGGCCGCCTCCCGTAGCCAACCCGCCGTGCTTCGATCTTCACCCGTCATCTCGAGCAGCCCAGAGGCCTCTCGAACCGCACAAAGGGAGTTGAGTAGTGGACACACTGGCAGGCCGGGTCGCCATCATCACTGGCGCGGGGCGGGGCATCGGGCGGGAGCACGCCCTCCTGTTCGCCAGAGAGGGAGCCAGGGTCGTGGTCAACGATCTCGGCGGCAGCCCTGACGGCACCGGCGCGGACCGGGCCCCGGCCCAGCAGGTCGTCGACGAGATCACCGCGGCCGGCGGTGAGGCCGTTGCCAACTACGACGACGTCGCCGACTGGGAAGGATCGCAGCGTTTGATCAACCAGGCCGTGGAAACGTTCGGCGACCTCCATGTGCTCGTCAACAACGCCGGAATCCTGCGCGACCGGATGCTGCCGAACATGTCCGAGGAGGAGTGGGACGCCATCATGAGGGTCCATCTCCGCGGCCACTTCTGCCCGACGCGGTGGGCCGCCGCCTACTGGCGCGAGCAATCCAGGACCGGCCGGGAGATTCCTCGGGCCATCGTCAACACGTCCTCCACCTCCGGTCTGTTCGGCAACCGGGGTCAGACCAACTACGGAGCAGCCAAGACTGGCATCGCGACCTTTTCCATCATCGCCGACGCCGAGCTGGCCCGCTACGGCGTGCGGGTCAACGCCATTGCCCCCGCGGCAGCCACCCGGCTCACCGCTACGGTCCCCCGGGAGCGATCCCAGGAACCCCCTCCCGAGGACACCTGGACCCCGATGCACCCGGCGAATATCTCGCCCTTTGTCGCCTACCTCTCGACGGAGTCGTGCCCTATCCACGGTCGGGTCTTTTATGTCCACGGTGGCGACGTCTTCCTGTTCAAGCCATTCTCGATCGTCGACCACATCTCCAAGGAAGGGTTCTGGACGGTAGAGGAACTGCAGAAGGAAGGGGCCAGGCTCCAGGAGGTCGACCTGGATCTGGGTCATCCGCTGGCCGGAATGCTTTGGGGCGGACCACCCCGCTGAGTGCAGCCCTGTTTCACAAAGACGGTGACGCCTATGTGCCGACCGATCTGACCGAGGGCCCTTGGGATCCCAACGCTCAGTTCGGGGGGTCGCCGGCCGCTTTGCTGGCCACACTGGTCGAGCAGGTTCCGACCCTGACCCCGATGCAGGTGGCGCGCTTTACCGTCGATTTGCTGCGACCTGTCCCGCTCGATCCCCTGGTCGCCGATGTCCGCGTCGTTCGCGAGGGAAAAAGGATCCAGGTGGTGTCAGCCTCGCTCCTCGCCGCCGACATCGAGGTGGCTCGCAGCACCGCCTTACGGATCCGGCTGCTCGACCTCGGCCACCAGGAGTTGCCAACCGGAGCCGCAGACAACCCGCTGCCAGCCGCGCCCCGAGCCACCGACGATGAGCCGTTTCCCGTGGGCCGGCAACCCGGTTCACGACGGGCGGTGGAGTACTGGCTGGAAGAGAAAGGCGGGTACTACTGGGATCCGGCCTGGGTGCGGTTGCAGACCGACATCATCGCCGGACAGCCGGCGAGCCCGCTGGCGAGGCTGGCGTACACCGCGGACCTCGCCAGCGGGATCGGGGTCAGAAGAGATTTGCCGGTCCGGGGCATCAACGCCGATGTGGCCATCAACGTCGTCCGCTATCCCCGGGGCGAGTGGTTGTGCCTGGACGGGCGGGGCTGGATCAGCCAGCACGGCATCGGCCAGGTCCAGGCCACCCTCTCTGACACCGGTGGCCTGACGGCCACGGTTTCCATGGCCCGCCTGGTCGACCCCGCCCCTGACTGATGCGGTCGGGCAGAAGACGCGCCGACCCTGGGTTCCACCCCCGACCAGGTTGCTGAACCGGGCTGGGGCTAGTGGGCCGGCCAGAAACTCGACGAGTTCGCAGGGCGGCCCGCTAGAACAGCAAGGCGTCGCGCAGGGCGGCGGGAACCGACGCATCCACCTGCGCCGGCCCGGTCAGGTACCCCCTGATCCCGCCATAACGGCGTTCCATCTCTGCCAGAGTGGACTGCATCGCCCAGCGCGGGGTGCGCAGAATGCCGGCGGCGACCTCCGGTGCGACCCCCCGGTCGTTGCGGAGTCGAGCCATCACTGCCTCCACCCGATCCGAAGTCCGAAATCGCGAGGTGAGCTCATAGTCGTCCAGAATTTCCTGCTCGGCCACTCCCAGCACCGACAGCAACAGCGCCGCCACCATGCCGGTCCGGTCCTTGCCTGCGGCGCAATGGAACACCGCCGGCAGCCGGGCATCGTCGGCCAGGCCGGTCAGGATGCGGCCGAACGTGACTGCTGATGCCTCCAGCATATGCAGATAGATGTCGGCCAGAAACGCCTCGCCGTCCGCCAGCATGGCGTCAATTTCCGGCGGCGTGTTGGCGTTACTGATCAACGGAAGCAGCTCGACGATCAGGTCTCCGGCGGGCAGGCGATTGGGTGTGATATCTCTCTCGGCGTCTGAGCGCAGGTCGTAAATGGCCCGAAGTCCAAGCTCGACGAAGGTCTCCAGATCCGACTCCTCCAGCACCAGGGCGTCGGACCGGAACACCCGGCCCCACCGGGTCCGGGCCCCGCCCGCCGCGACATAACCGCCCAGGTCGCGGAAATTCCGGGCCCCCCGGAGGCCCAGGTTGCGTTCGCCGGCGACGACCGGACCGCCGCGGCCCGAAGGGGCAACTGAGACGTAGACGAGCCCCGGCGGCAGATCGTCGAGCAGGACCCGGCCGAGGTCGGCGTCCACGGTGCGGACGTGGCGGTGATGGCTGGCATCCGGACCGTCCGCCAGTGCAATATCGACACGATCACAGGCGCCGTCAACGGTCCAGCCGATGATGGCCCGGCCCCGGCTGTCACGTTCCATACTCACGGCAGTCACAACCCCGGTCACGACCGCAATAGTAGTAATCAATCCGGACCCGGCTGGGCGGCGGAGAAGGCAAGGAGGCGTCCTGATCGGCCCGGCAGTCCGACCGATCGAATGCCGATCACCACCGGGCAACAGCCGTTCATGAAGAAGCCGATCCGGATGGAACTCACCCCGCCGGGGGGAGATCCCCGGTTCCGCGGGCGGGGTGCGGCCCGCATTTTCGGGGCCCGGGGGTTGCTGGCTACGCTGAGCGGCGTGAAGATCGGCTTGAGCGCAGGGGCGCAAACAGCAGAACGGGCGATCGAGCAGGCAGAGGAGGCCGAGAAGGCCGGATTCCACAGCCTCTGGTACCCGGGTGCAGTGTCTGGCGATCCGCTGGTGCAGATGGCCCTCGCCGGCCGGGCCACCACCCGGATCGAGCTCGGCACATCGGTGCTGCAAACCTATCCCTGCCATCCGGTCCTGCAAGCCAGCCGCATCCAATCCGTGGCGGCCGCGGTGGGCCGTCCGGTTACGCTCGGAATCGGTCCCTCTCATCGGCCCGCAGTTGAGCACCTCGGACTGTCCTACGACGCGGTCGGTCACGACACTGAGGAATACGTCCGGACGCTGGCCCCGCTGCTCGCCGGTCAGATCCCGCTGCTGCTCGCCGCCCTCGGCCCGCGGCTGCTGCGCGTCGCCGGGGAGTTGGCCGATGGCACCATTTTGTGGATGGCCAATGCCGCGGCCATCGAGTCGCACGTCGTGCCGCGCCTCACCCGGGCTGCCAATCGGGCTGGACGACCGTCGCCGCGAATTGTGGCCGGGTTACCCGTTGCCGTGCATGACGACATGGACGAAGCCCGGGACGCGGCGGCCGAACAGTGGGGCATGTACGGCACCCTGCCGAACTACCAGCACATCCTGGCCCGGGGCGGGATCAGCTCCCCCGCCGAGGCGGTGATCGTCGGCGATGAGGCGGCCGTGACCCGTGACATCGTCGGCCTCTTCGAAGCCGGAGCCAGCGACGTCTGGGCTGCCCCGTTTCCAGTGGGGTCCGACCGATCCGCCTCCCGGGCTCGCACCCGGGCACTGCTCGCGGAGCTGGCGAACGAGTAGGGCGGGCGAGTCAGCTGGACCGGGCCGACCCGGTGGGTGTTCACCCGGCGGAGCTTCCGCCGGGTTGCGGGTACCAGCGCCCGTCCGGCCCACACCGTCGACCAATCCAGGAAAGGTGAACCATGGCAGTCCACGTTGACCGACACGACTCCACCGTCGTGGTGACGATCGACCGGCCCGAACGCCGGAACGCTCTCGACGCCGAGACCATCGGCCTGATCGGGTCCGCCTTCACCGAAGCGGAAAACGATGACCGCGTCCGCGCCGTGGTGCTAACCGGTGCCGGCGAGCGGGTGTTCTGCGCCGGCATGGACCTCAAGGAGTTTGCCGCCCGGCGTCAGCCCGCCCGCCCGACCGGCCCCGGGCTGGAGGTGTTCATGAACCGGTGCTACCCCAAACCGGTCATCGCCGCGGTCAACGGGTCTGCGGTCGGCGGCGGTTTCGAGCTGGTCATGGCATCCGATCTGGCCATCGCAGCCGAGCACGCCACCTTTGCGGTGCCCGAGGTGCGTCGGGGCCTGGTCGGCGCCGGCTGCTCAACGCGCCTGGCCGGCCGGGTCCCACCCTCGGTGGCTTACGAGATGGCCCTGATCGGCGCGCCGATCTCGGCCTCACGGGCCCAGGCGCTGGAGCTGGTCAACGAGGTGGTGGCGACCGGAGCCGCCCTGGAGCGAGCTCTGGAGGTGGCGGCAGCCATCGCCAGGAACGCCCCGCTGGCGCTGCAGGTGACCAAAGCGTTGATCTGGACCGAAATCGGCTCCCACGATGCCGCTGAATGGACGGCGATCCGATCCCGGGCGGTGCCGGTGTTCGCGTCCGACGACGCCAAGGAAGGGGCCCGGGCCTTCGCCGAGAAGCGCGACCCGGTCTGGACCGGGCACTGAAGATCCGCACAGACGAGTAGGTCCCCCACGGCGGCTGGCCGCCGCCATCCCGTGACCTACTCTCGAGCGGTGGACAACTTCGAGGATTGGATCGCCAACCTTGGGCAGCGGCGCCCGTTTGGAGTCGGCGATCGCCTGGGCACGGCCAACTACATCGATGAGCCGGCCCGGCGGCGAGCCGCCGCGAGCATCGAAGCCGGAACCTGCCTCAGCCTCGCCCGCCCTTTGATCAACAGCGGAGCCGACCAGGGTCCGGACGACTACCACCTGAATGTCGTCGCCCGCGAGGGGCCGGTGAGCATCAGAACGGAACAGCTGGAAATTCGCTGTCACGGCCTGGTCAACACCCACCTGGACGCCATCAACCACATTGCCGTCAATGGCCGGCTCTACGGCGATCGGGCACCCGACGATCCCGATCAATCGTCGGTTGCGGACCTGGCCGGGCACGGTCTGTTTACCCGCGGGGTGCTCGCCAACATCCCCGCGGTACGGGGCACCGGGTGGGTCGAACCGGATTGGCCGGTGACCGGTCAGGAAATTGAGCAGGCTCTCGGTGCCACCAGATTCGAAGCCGGTGACGCCCTGCTGCTGTACATGGGTCGAGACGGCTTCGAGGCCGCCGGCGGCGCCTTCGCAGGGGACGTGCGCCCGGGCGCAGGCGCCACCGCGGCGCAATGGATCGCCGACAATCACGTTTCCATCGTCTGCTGGGACTTCCTTGATTCGTCCCATCCTCAAGAACCCCCGCTCTGCATTCATCGCCTCATCTGGGCGGTGGGGTTGCTCCTGGTCGACAACTGCGACCTGTCGCGGGTACCGGCTGGGCTGGAGGGACGAGCGACCAGGGCCGGTGCCCTGGCGCTCACCCCCATTGCTGTCCCCGGCGGAACCGGGTCAGCGGTGACTCCCCTGCTCGTCATCTGACCGCCACGGCCCGACCATCGGACCGGTGCGGATGGAGCGGATGGAGCGGATGGAGCGGCCCTGTACCCTTCCTCGCCTATGACGACCCTCGTGGCCCGCCTGACCGACATCCAGGATCGGCTCGACGCCCTGGCCCGCCAGCATCGGGTGCCGGGGGCGACGCTGGCCATTGGCTTCGGCGACGAGCTGCTCGATTTCGCAACCGGCGTCGTCAACGCCCATACCGGCGTAAGGACGACCCCCGATTCCATCTTCCAGATCGGATCGAACACCAAACTCTTCACGACCACACTCGTGATGCAGCTGGTCGATGCTGGCCAGGTCGCCCTGGACGACCCGGTGACGAGCCACCTGACCGGCTTCTCGCTCGCGGATCGGGACGCGGCTTCGGAGATAACCGTCCGGCACCTTCTGACCCATACCAGCGGCATCCAGGGTGACGACTTCGAGGGCTTCGGGCGCGGGGATGAAGCCATCGAGCGCTTCGTGGCTTCCCTGGCCGGCATCGATCTGGTGCACCGGCCCGGCGAGATGTGGTCGTACTGCAACACCGGGTTCATCGTCGCCGGCCGTCTGGCCGAGGTGCTCACCGGAATCCCCTACCACCGGCTGGTACGGGAACGAATCTGCGGCCCCCTCGGTCTGACTCGGACGGCGATCCTGCTCGAGGACATGATCGCCCACCGGTGCGCGGTGGGACATGTCCGCGGCCGGAACGGCGGGGTCATGGTTCCGCCCACGGTGGTCATGGAGTACGCCCACGCCCCCGCGGGCAGCCGGACGACCGCCACCGCGGCGGAGCTGGTCCGCTTTGTACACATGCACCTGGGCGGCGGACTCGGGACGGATGGGGCGCCCATGTTGTCCGGCGAGTCCGTGCGGGCCATGCAGGAGGTACAGGTGAGCCGCCCCCCCACATCGAACGCACCCCTCACTCAGGGGCTCGGTTGGCTCATGGAAGAGTGGGACGGCAAGCGGGTCATCGGACATGACGGCGGGACCATCGGTCAGCTCTCCTTCCTGCAAGCTCTTCCCGACGAGGGGCTGGTAGTGACCCTGCTGACCAACTCCGTCACGGGCGGGCTCCTCTGGCGGGACCTGGCCCGGTGGCTGTTTCTCGACCTGGCCGGAGTGCGCATGCCGGATGACCCCGTGGCACCCGACCCCCTCCCCGAACTGCCCCTCGACCGTTACGCCGGAATCTACGAGCGCCTCGGGGTGCGTCATGTGGTGACGGTGGAGGGCCGCGAGTTGCTGGTGCGTACCGAGCTTTCTGGCGCCTTTGCGGAGCTGCAACAGGGCGTGACGCCTCCCCCGATCCGGCTGCGAGCCATCGACGAGGCCCGCTTTGCGGCCGGCGTCAACGGGATGGACGAGGCCGTGGTCTTCCTGGAGTTCGAGCGAGGCCGGCCTCGCTATCTCTTCACCGGGCGAGCCGCCCGGAGGGTCGCCGGGCGCGCCAGCCGATCCACCCGCCAGACGGTCGGCTCGGGGCGCCGCTCTGTGTAAACGGGCCACGAGCCGCGCCTGGACGGGGGCCCGCGCCCAGCGGGGCCAGTCGGCCGGGCCGGAGACCGGATAGGGTTGGGACCGTGCCCGACACCTGGATCAGTGATGATATGCGAGCTCTGGTCGGCCGACAGTTTGGTACCCCGCGGACTTCGGTGCCGATCTCCCTTTCCGACATCCGCAAGTGGGCCATGGCGGTCTATTACCCCGATATTCCGCCCCGCCTGTTCTGGGACGAGGAGTACGCCCGGACGACCACCCATGGCTGCGTGGTAGCCCCCGAGGAATTCAATCCGTTTGCCTGGTTCACCGCCGACGGACCGACGGCCGCGCCGACCTTCCAGGGGCCCATTCGCGGCAGCGGACCAGAGGCAGCCTTCGGGGTCGATCCACCCGAAACCACCTTCATCCTCAACGGTGGCAGCGAGGCCACCTACGGCGTCCGCATGCGCCCCGGTGATGTCATCACGTCGGGCCAGTCAACGGTGATCGAGTACAAGGAGCGGCCGAGCCGCTTAGGGCTGATGCTGTTTACCGTCACCGAGTCGACCTGGACCAATCAGAACGACGAGATGGTAAAGGTCACCCGGGGCACCGGCATCCGGTACTGACGCAGCCAGCGGAAGAGTCCGCGAGCAAGCGTTCCCTGTTGCAATTTGTGCTCTATCGACGCGATTTCTCGCTTCTCTGCTGCAAAATGTGCCCGACTGAAGGGCGCCGCGCCACAGAGAACGCAGGTCGATCCGCTCGCGTTTTCTGCTCCAAACTGCGGCGCCTAGTATCGACCGGCATACGCCCCACGCCAGCCGAGGAGGACCATGGAGCGACACGAGCTGGAGACGGTGATCTACGAGAAGGAAGGGCCGATCGCTCGAATCATCCTGAACCGACCGGAGAAGGCCAACTCCCAGAACTCGCCGATGGTGTGGGACGTCGAGAACAGCTTGAAGGATGCCGAAGCGGACTATGCCATCAAAGTGGTGATCCTCAAGGCCAACGGGAGGGGTTTCTGCGCCGGTCACGACGTCGGTGGCCCGGGACCAAGCTTCCCGGAATTCGCCGAGGCCGCCGATGCCGGGCACCCCTGGGGAGGACAGGCCACCCTCTTCCTGTGGCCGGTCCTGCACCTCTGGGAGTTCCAAAAGCCAACCGTGGCGGCCGTACAGGGCTACTGCGTCGGTGGCGGCACCTACTTCGCGCTGCTCAATGACATCGTGGTGGCGTCCGACGATGCCTACTTCCAGATGCCGCTGCCCCAGGGCCTGGGCTTCCCCGGCGGCGAAACCATGGTCGAGCCGTGGGTGATGATGAACTTCCATCAGGCCTACGAGTACCTGTACCTCTCGCAGACCGTCGATGCCGAGGAAGCCAAGCGGCTCGGCATGGTCAACCGCGTGGTTCCCCGGGACCAGCTGGACGACACGGTCGAGCTCATCGCCCAGCAGATCGCCCAGGCTCCCCTATCGGTGTTGATGGGGATCAAGGCCGGGGTGAAACGGGCGTGGGAGAGCATGGGCATGCGAGTTCACCTGCAGTCACAGCTCCAGCTGATGCAGGTTGTGGGCCACGCCGGCGACGTGGCTGCCTGGCGGCAGGAGAATCGCGACAGCGGCTACGGCATGGCCCCGCGCCAGGTAGCGGCCAGGCGCGCCGAGCTGGCGGCCGAAGCCGCCGGGGCGCGCCGAGCGCGAGTGACGCCGGACCGGAGCCCGATGACCGTCGACCTGCGCGGCCGGAGCTTTGTCAAAGAGCTCGACTTCACCGCCGACGAGATCCTCCATCTGCTTGGCCTGGCTCGAGACCTCAAAGCGGCGAAGCGCGGCGGATACGAACGCGAGCACCTGCACGGCAAGAACATCGCCCTCATCTTCGAAAAGACGTCCACCCGCACCCGCTGTGCCTTCGAGGTGGCGGCCCACGATCAAGGGGCCCACGTGACCTACCTGGGGCCGGAGGGAACGCAGATCGGGCACAAGGAATCCATGAAGGACACCGCCCGGGTACTGGGCCGCATGTTCGACGCCATCGAGTACCGCGGCTTCAGCCAGGAGGTCGTGGAAGAGTTGGCCCGTTACGCCGGCGTACCCGTCTACAACGGCCTCACCGACGACTTCCACCCGACCCAGATGCTGGCCGACATCCTGACCATGCGAGAGCACGCCGGCAAACCACTCGGTGATATCTCATTCTGCTACCTGGGCGACGCCGCCTTCAACACCGGTAACTCACTCCTCATCATCGGCGCCATGTTGGGAATGGATGTCCGCATCTGCGCACCCAAACAACTGTGGCCCGGTCCGCGGCTCATTCAGACCGCGGCCGACCTCGCGGCCGCGTCGGGATCGCGGCTGACCTTTACCGAGGATATCGACCAGGGCGTCCTCGGGGCCGATTTTCTGTGCACAGACGTCTGGCTCTCGATGGGCCAGCCCGCGTCGCAATGGGAGGAGCGCATCGAGTGGCTGCTCCCGTACCAGGTCAATATGAGCGTCATTTCGCGGACCGGAAACCCGCACGTGAAGTTCATGCACTGCCTGCCTGCGTTCCACAATCTCGACACAACCATCGGCCAGCAGCTCCACGAGGCCTACGGCCTCGACGCCCTCGAAGTCACGGATGAGGTATTCGAATCGCCGTATTCGATTGTGTTTGACGAAGCCGAGAATCGGGTGCACACCATCAAAGCCATCCTGGTCGCCACCCTGGGCGGCTGAGCCAGAGGCCGCGGATTCAATGACCGACGATCTTCGGTCCGGCCCGGTGGGCGACGCCACCGGACGGCTGGCTTTCCGGACCCGGCCGAGCCGCGGGAATCGAGGTGGCCAGGATGCCCCGCTCGGACTTGGCGGCGACAGGGATGGTGTGCTCTATGTGCCGGAGACAGCGGACAGCAGGGCGCCAATCATCATCTTTCTCCATGGCGCCGGCGGCAATGGCCGGCGGGTGCTGCGACCTGTCCTCAGCGCCGCCGACCGGTACGGTGTGGTGGTCGCGGCGCCGGATTCGCGCCTTCCGACCTGGGACATCATCGCCAGGCAGGCCTTCGGGCCGGATATCGCCTTTTTGGATCGGGTCCTCAACACCGTGGCCGACAGGTGCGACGTCGACTTCGACCGGCTGGCGATCGGCGGGATCTCCGACGGGGCTTCCTACGCCCTCTCGGTGGGCCTCACCAACGGCGACCTGTTTCCTGCCATCGTCGCCTTCTCGCCCGGGTTCTTCGTCACCGCCGCGGTCCGGGGAAAGCCCCGGGTGTTCATCTCTCACGGGACCAACGATCAGATTCTCCCGATTGATCTGTGCGGGCGCAGCGTGGCCGCCCATCTGGGCCTGGACGGGTACGCAGTCACCTTCCACGAGTTCGATGGGGGCCACACGGTGCCGCCGGAAATCGCCGACCTCGGCTTCCAGTGGTGGGTCAAGGGCTGAGCGGGGGCTGAGTCGGCCTGAGTCCGGCCGGGGTCCCGACCCACCGGCGCCAAGGTATCATTCATGATATATAATGCCCTTTCTTTCAATCGTCTCCGGGGCTTGAACGGCTCGCCTTCGACGGCAGGGGCTCAGGGGGCCGGCGAGTTCGCTGGCGGCCCACCCAGGCAGTGCCGGCCCATCGGCTCCCGACGTCCTGACATTGACAGGCCGGCTTGCGGTTGGGCAGAGTCCAATCCTCATGATCGACAAACAGGTGTCGACCTTCGCCGAGGCGGTGGCGGGCATCCGGGACGGCGCCACGGTTCTGGTCAGCGGCTTCGGTGAGGTGGGCGTTCCCAACGAGCTGATCGACGCCCTCGTCGAGCAGGGGGCGGGTGATCTCACCGTGGTCGCCAACAACGCCGGCGCCGGGGAGCGCGGCGTAGCCGCCCTGCTGAAGGCCGGCCGGGTCCGGAAGGTGATCTGCTCGTATCCCCGCTCGGCCGGGTCCGTGTGGTTCGAGGCGCGCTACCGGGCCGGCGAGGTCGAGCTGGAAGTGGTACCCCAGGGGGTGCTTTCCGAACGGATCCGGGCAGCGGGCGCGGGGATCGGGGCCTTCTACAACCCGACCGGGGTCGGCACCCCGCTCACCGAGGGCAAGGAAACCCGGATGCTCAACGGGCGCACCCAGGTCCTGGAGTACCCGCTCCCCGGTGACGTGGCGCTGGTCAAAGCCCGGCTCGCCGATCGCTGGGGCAACCTGGTCTACCGGGCCACGGCCCGCAACTATGGTCCCACCATGGCCATGGCAGCCGACCTCACGGTCGTCGAAGTCGACGCCGTCGTCGAACTCGGGACCCTCGACCCCGAGGCGATCGTGACGCCGGGAATCTTCGTCGATCGGGTCGCCAGCATCGGTGGCCGCCATGGTTGACGCCCCGGCGTTGAAGCGCTGGAGCCGGAATGAAGTTGCCGGAAGGGTCGCTGCCGACGTGCCTGACGGCAGCTATGTCAATCTCGGAATCGGTATCCCGACTCTGGTCGCGGACCACGTCCCCGCCGGGAGGGAAGTCATCTTCCACAGCGAGAACGGACTCCTCGGCGTGGGTCCGGCCCCGGAGCCCGGGGCGGTCGATCCGGACATCATCAATGCCGGCAAGCAACCGGTAACGATCGTGGCCGGCGGGTCCTACATGGGCCACGCCGATTCGTTTGCGCTGATCCGGGGTGGGCATCTGGACCTGGCCATCCTCGGTGGCTTCGAGGTGTCCAGCGCGGGGGACCTGGCCAACTGGGCCGGCGATGGCGACACCATTCCTGCCGTGGGTGGGGCCATGGACCTGGCCGCGGGCGCCCGGGCCGTGTGGGTGGCGATGACCCATACGAACAGTGAGGGCCGGCCCAAGCTGGTCGAGCGCTGCAGCTTGCCCCTGACCGCGCCCGCCGTGGTCACCCGGGTCTACACGGACCTGGCGGTTATGGAAATCGACCGCGCCCGGCGCCGCTTCGTGGCGTGCGAGCTGGCCCCCGGCGTCAGCCTTGACGACCTCCGGGCTGTCACCGCCGCCCCGGTCGTTACCGGGCCGCCCGGCACCGGCTGAGATCGCAGCCCGACCGGGCCCCCGGCTGTCACTCCGCAGCTGCCCTAGCCGGTGGGGGCGCGAAGTACTCCTCAACGGCCTGAGCCAGTCCTCCGGCCATGACTTCCTGGCCCAGCGAGCTGGCGGCGATCGAGCCTTCGAAGGGGTCGGTGATGAAAAGGGGCTCAATGAGGGCGCCGGGCATTTCACTCGGGGTGGTGAAAAAACCGGGCTCCGCCGGACCCAGCAGCTCCAGGTGGCCGTACGCCACGGCCTGGCTGCTGATGGAGGAGCCGAGGTCGCTGTCGGGTGCCACCCCCTCGTCGGGGATCTCCCAGCCGTGAGCGTCCAGCGCTGACAGCACGTCGCGCTGCAGCAACTCCGCCAGGCGAAGGTTGTTGGCGGCGAAGGGCCGAACCGCGTCGTAGCCGGTGACGCTCCCCGCGTTGTACGGAGCGCCCGAATCGAAGTAGATGCCCACCAGGAGGTCGGCCCCAGCGTCATTGGCGCACACAGCTCTGGCCGCCACGTCATCATGGACGCCTTGAATGGTGAGGGCTCCATTCTGGACGTCAGCGGGGACGAGCCGGATCACAGAAACGTTCCCTGTCCGCGATACCACCACCCGGAAGCCGGCTCCCCGCAGGATGGTGGCCGTGTCGAGTTCGACGGCCAGGGTCTCATCGGCCTCGTCGATGGTTTGGCCCGATTCGGTCGTCCCGACCGCACCCGGATCAATGCCGCCATGACCGGCATCTAGAAACACAGTGAGATGGCGGTTGCCGGCGGTCGGGGGGTAGGCGACGCAGGCGCCAGGGCTGAACGCGGCCGGATCGACCGCCTTTCCTCCGTAGCCGGCTGGCCCGGAACCTTTGATCGCCCGGTTGAGGGACGTCGGGTTGGAGCCAGCTCGATGGCGGGTCGGGGTTCCGAGGATCGGCAATCCGGTGGCGGCCCGGATGCCGACGACCGCGCCGGTGATCACCGCCAGCAATGCCAGCAGCGCCGCCGCCCGGCGACGCCGGATCACCCGCGCCCGCTGGCGAGCCCGGGCCGCGGCCGACACTTCGACGCCTGCGGTCAGGCAGAAACCGTGACGAGGTCACCGACCGCCAGGTCGGAGAACGCTACCTCGGCGGTCGGGATCGGGAAGCTCGACACAACCGAGACTCTGCGGGTAGCCGTAGGAGCCCCGCACGAAGCCGTGTACGGCGTCGCCGCCGTTGAAGTAGTTGATCCAGTAGACGGGGTCGTGGTAGTAGCTGCCGTCGGGGTTGAAGCCGCTCATGTAGTTGAACGTGTAGCGGACGTAGATCGGGAACGTGCCGGACTCCGTCGGTGCCTCGGGGATACCGGTATTGGCTGCGGAGGTGAGCACCACCGACCCGTTTTGCCACAAGGTCATGGTCTCCGGCAGGTCCTGGGAGACGTACACGTACGAGTACGGATTGGGGTCGAGCTGATGGCTGGCCGCCGCCTCCAGGACGGCCATCCAGGTGGAGGCGTCGGCGAGCTGAGAAACGGTTTGGGGGTCGACCTGGTAGCCGTCGTACGAAGACTGGCCATCGGACGAAGATTGGCCATCGGACGAAGATTGGCCATCGGACGAAGATTGGCCATCGGACGAAGATTGGTTGGAGAGGAACGCCATCAGGGCGCCCTTGAGAATCAGGTTCGGCGTGCCGGCCGTCCAGTCCGACTGCAGCGAGGCTGGCGTCGACGCCCACCGCCATACGAAGCTCCCGGCCAGCGGCTGCGACATGCTCGCCACCTCGCCTGCGAACGTGGTGGGCACGGTCACGCCGGGGGCGGGAACGAACTGAAGCGGTAGGTAATTGAGCTGGGCGAGGATTTGCTCCATCCGGAGCAGCGACCCCGGCCCCGGTGCTGAACTGGTAGGTGGTGGCCGGGGCGGCGAAGCGGTTGGCCGTGGTCGTTCCGGCTACTGCCACGGGCCGGTTGAAGCCAACGGTCACCGTCGCACCGGGACCGAAACCGAACCCGCTGGGAGTAAAGACCAGGGCATTGGGCGCCGGCTCCGACCAGGTGCCCGGGGCCGCCGGCGACAGGGTGGGCCGGGTCGGACCGAGGAGGGCCGCGACCGGCTGGGCGAAGGTCAGCCGGATCGGCACGTTCGGGGCCGCTGTCGTCGTGCCGGGAGCCGGATCGACCAGGGCGGGTGTCCCGCCACCGGGAGGGGCGTCAAACCAGGTCACGGCCGTCATTGGGGTGCGACCGTCTCCCAGGGGCGGGGCGCGGCAGTCACCTCCAGAGAACCGGCCGAGTGGCCGGCCGGGACGGCGAGCTCGGCGACGCTGGCCGGATGAGCAAGGCGGACGACGCGAGCGCCTCCACCTGGACTCCGGTACTCGACGACGCTGACAGGGTGGTCGAAGCGCACCGGTACCGAGCCGGCGCTCGACGCCAGGGCCACCGCGGCCGCCGGCGCGGCCACGGGAGTCGTGAAGGTTCTGGTCGTCGACACCCGGCCGCCGAGCAGCCAGCGCAGCCAGCCCGGTGGCGTAGCTGTGGCGGTCACCTGCACCTGCTGACCCTGGGCGAGGCTGTTCGCCGGTACCAGGCCACCGGCCTCACGGAGCAGCACGACCGGCCGACCCTCGCTGGTCGCCTGCCCGGTGGTGAGCTTGGTCCCGAAACCCTTCACCTTCACGTCGAACATGGCCAGGCTGGACGAAGTCAGCGACACGGCAGGGCGACCCCAGACGAGGGCGAGCACGACCGCGGCTCCGCCCAGCACCACCAGGCCGCCAGCGCCCAGGACCAGACGGGTAACCCAGATCGAGCGAGGGCGCTGGTACTTGTGGCGGCGCCGGTGCCGACTTGCCGTCATCGTCAGCTCATCCGCTCGCGTTCCACTGGTTGGCTCCCTCCTGGGGCCCCGGCGGGGTTCAGCCGAAGACTATTCGTAAGGCGAACGAATCTGGGCGCGCCCCGCGGTCGGAGCGCGGAGGGAACATCGCCCTCCCGGACCGTTACGGTCCCGGAACCCGCACCGGGCGTCACAAGCCGGGCATAGTAGCAAGGTGGTGGGCAAAAACCACATCATTGTCGACGAACGGCGCCGGCCGTCTGGCTGGTTCAGGGGTGGTAGCCCTCAGCCGGAGAGGTGCGAATCGATCAGGGCGGCCAACTGGACAGGCCGGTCGCTCTGTATCGAGTGCCCGGCCCCTTCCACGATCTCGGTGCGGGTCTGGGCGGTGGCTGCGAAGCGGGCCATGTCGTCCGGGTGCACGAACTTGGACGCTCCCCCTTTCACCAGCATGATCGGCTGGCCGATGGAGGCCAGGTCCTCCCACAGCGCCTCGAACCCGTCCGGTCTGGGTCGCTCGACCCCCGACTCGCTCGCTCGAGGCATCAGGTCGTGGCGCCAGACCCACTTGCCGTCGTCGCGCCTGCGGGCGTTGTGGCGCAATCCGGGGACGAGGGACTCCACCGGCCGGTTGGGCATGGTCTTGGCCAACTCGGCGAGCATGGCGTCGAAGCTGTCGTACTCCGGCGGTCCGGCGATGACCGCGACGGCACCCCGTTCTTCCACGGTCAAGCCGACCTGACGAGAATGCACACCCGGGGTCACGTCGACGACAACTGCCCGGGGAACCAAATCCCGCCGGGTGGAGGCCAGGCGAATCGTCGTCAACCCACCCAGCGACATCCCGACCACGGCGTTGGCATTTGGAGCCTGCGCCTCCATCACCCTCGCCACGGCTTCGGCGTTCTGCCAGGGCCAATAGTCGCGGTCGGGTCGCCATGACGAGTGCCCATGACCCGGCAGGTCCAGCGCCAGGGCGGGCCGCCCGAGGGCCATGATGACCGTATCCCAGGTGTGGGCGTTTTGGCCCCCGCCGTGCAGGAACACGATCTCGGGACCGTCGCCGTACCAGGCCAACAGGCTCACCCGTTGGTCCTCGGCAACCTCCATCGCAAGGCGCCGGACCGGCGGTCTGCCCTCCCAGGGGATTCCGGCCCACCTGGCGTACCCTTCGAGGGCCTCGAATTCGTCGTAGTCGACTTCGTCCTGGCTCACATCCGTCACCCGGGCGACGATACCTGAGACTTGATGGGCGCCAGAAGTCCGGGTGTCCAGCTCGGCCCGGACACTACTTCGTCCAGACCGTGAGTCGCTTTACCTTGCCGTCGCCATCCAGGGTGGCGTGGTCGATAGCACCCAGGCGATACTCGGTGGAGCCGCTCGACTTTGCCTCCAGTTCGTACACACAGTCGTCACCCTGTTCGACATAGCTGACAATCCGGATCGTTGGCGTGATCTCGCCGAGAAAGCGCTGGTAGAACGCCCCGATCTCGTCACGGCCGTAGAACTCCTGCCGGCTGGGAGCGAGAAAGACGGCATCGGCGGCGAACAGATCGCGAAGCTCGTGATAAACCCCACGGTTGATCAGGTCCACGTAGGTATCGGCGAAGCGCCGAGGGGCGGTCGGTCTCATGATCACAGCATCGCAAATAGCGGCCCGGCACAGTCCGGTTTGCGGGGGATGACAGCCGATCGAAGGGCTACGAGCGATGGCGGCGAGCAATTTCGATCTCTTCGAACACGGAGGCGGGCTCCTCGAAGTTCTGCATATCGCTGATCTCCTCCATGTGCAGCTCGATGTCCTGAGGCGTGGGTGGCGGACCCTCCGGCGCGGTCCAGCCCCATCCCACACCGATGGCAATCCGGGCGTACCGGCCGCCGATGGCCGAGTAGTACCGATGCGTCATGGTGCAAGCCGGGCTGGCCAGATAGGCCACCAGAGGCGACACCCACTCCGGTTGACTTCGCGGCGCGGCGCGCCGGGATTCGGCGCGTCGCTGATTGGCCTCATGGCTGGAATCGCGGGCATCGGGTGCGCCGCCAAGGCGGGTCGTGCCGGTGGGCATCACGCAGTTGGCCAATATGCCCAGGGGCTCGCCCTCCAGCGCCAGGGCGTTGCACAACCCCACTATGCCGGCCTTCGCGGTTGCATAGTTGGCTCCGTTGACCCGACCAAACACTCCGCTGGCGGACGAGGTAAACACCAAACGGCCGTAGCCCTGGGCCACCATCGTCGGCCAGACCGCCCGCGACAGGTAAAAGGAACCGAGCAAGTGGGTCTCCAGTACCGGGAAGAACCGGTCGTCGCTCATGCGCTCGAAAGGGTCGTTGCGCAGGATCCCGGCGTTGTGCACCACCGCGTCGATACGACCGAACGACTGGAGCGCCGTCGCCACTATCCCCTGGCAGCCGGCATCCGTGGCAACCGAGTCGTGATTGGCAACCGCGCTCCCCCCGGCCGCGGCGATCTCGCGCGTCACGTAGGCCGCGGCCTCGACCGAAGCACCCATCCCGTCGGGCGATCCGCCGAGATCGTTGACAATCACGTTTCCGCCCAGTCTGGCGATCTCACGGGCATGGGCCCGACCGAGTCCGTTTCCGGCCCCGGTCACGATCACCGTACGCCCTGCGAAGTCAACCGGAGCGACCACCCGAAAACTCTAGTGGCTCCGGCGGTTACCGCAGGAAGGCCCGCCCAGCTGCGAGGCTGAGCCACGGTCAGATTAATCTGGCGGCGGGTACCAGGGGTCGCGGTCGGACGCGGTGTCCAAGTGCGGCGTTTAGTGTCGCGATCGTCGGTCCCAACCCGAAAAGCATTCGGGACGTGCCAGCCCGTAACCAAAGCCAGCCAGGAAGCAAAGAAGGTCCCCCGCTATGAGCGCTCGTCACGAACTGGTGCGCACCTTCCATTCGACCTGCATGATCAACGACTACGACGCCACGGTGGCGGCGCTCGGCCAGGTGGCCGGGCTACGTGTCCTGGAGTATGGCGAAGCGGAGAACATCGGGCGCCGCGGGGGCATGACGTGGATCGGCGACAATTCCATTGAGGTGGCAGAACCAATCGTGGACGGCCACGCGGCCCAGCGCTTCCTTCTGCGCTTCGGGCCCGGGATGCACTCGTACGCCCTCCAGGTCGCGGACCTCGATGCCACCATCGCCCACCTCGGCACCGGCGGAGTCGGTGTCGGAGTGCGCCCCTCGGATGGCTTCTGCTTCACCGACCCCCGTACCACGGGGGGATTGCTATTCGAATGGTCCGGGTTCACCGTCGAGGAAGACCCCCGGGTGGGAGCCCCGGTCCCGCCATTTCTCACCGAACCCATCCTCGACGTACGGACCCACGCCTTCGTGGGCGCGGTGGTACCCGAACCTGAGGCCTGGGCCGAACAGTTCGGTCCCTTGTTCGGCCTACGCGAATCCTTCCGGCAACCGGGCAGGGGACCGGGAGAACCGGCGGTGGGACTGGTTGCTCCTGACTGCACCCTGGCCCTCTATCCGCTTCCGGGTGAGGAGAGCGTGGCCCTGTGGGGCGCGTCCCACACCCGGGCGCGGGTTCACGTACTCGGACTCGGGGTCCCGGATCTCGCCGACGCGGCGTCAGCCCTCGACCGCGCCGGGGTCGACGTCCTGCGTCGCACCGAAACGGCGCTCATCGTCGATCCGGCCGCGACCGGTGAAGTCCCCGTGGTGCTGGTGGACGAGCTGCTGCCCGGCGATCCCCGTCGGTAGCGCCGACATCCCCCTGTGCACCACCAGGCAGTCAGGAGACCCAGGCCAGTGGCAGATGGTGAGGAGCGCGGGGGTTCACGGAATACGACAGCTCGACGCCTTCAGGAATCCAGTAGTCGGGGATGCGGCTGTGCCATACATCCATGGCTATGCGCAGCTCGAGCCGGGCCAGGTGGGAGCCCAGGCAGCGGTGCCATCCGCTGGCGAAGCAGATGTGGGCGTTCGGAGTACGGTCGAGCTGGATGGACAAAGGATCCTCGAAGGCCTCGGGGTCGACGTTGGCGGCCGCCCACCACAGGATGGCGTTGGTCCCCGCAGTCATGGTCCCGCCGGGAAGCTCGACATCCTCGACGACGTGCCGGAAACCCTGGGTGACCGGCGATTCAAATCGCATGAGCTCTTCAATGGCGCCGGGCCACAGCGAAGGGTTCTCCAGCAGGTGGTGGCGTCGGTCCGGGTTGCGAGCGAGATGGGCCAGGATGCAGGACAGAGATGCGGCCACGGTGTCGAGGCCGGCGATCATGAGCAAGTTGCAAATGCCGTGCAGCTCGTCCCGGTTGATCCGCCGACCGTCAACCCGGGTATTGAGGAGCCACCCGATGAGGTCGTCGCCATAGTCGCCGGAGTGTTCCCGCCGATCGAACTCGGCTGCGAACCACGCCTCGCAGTCGGTGAAGGCGGCATGGCGTTCCTCGGGAGAAGAACGGGCCAGCGGGTTCTCACTCAGGATGACATTTTTGAACGCCACAAAATGGTCTCGCTCCGAGAGCGGGATACCCATGATGGACAGGAAGATGGACGACGGCAACGGATCACACCATTCGGCGTACACGTCGGCCTGGCCCCGGTCGATGAACCGATCCGTGAGCTCGTTGGCGCGCTCCCGGATCCGCGGCTCCAGCGCCGCCAATCGCCGGGGCGCGAACACCGGGTCGAGCAGCTTCCTCCACTTGGTGTGCTCCGCTCCGTTGAGCTCGAGCGGGATGGCAACGTGATGACCACCCAGACCCAGGCGGTCCCCCTCGCCTCCGCTGGAGAGGAGATCTGCCATGGGCCCCCCACCGAACTGGCGAACGGCGTGGGAGCGGGTGAGGGCCTGAATATCCTTCATCTTTCGCAAGACGATGAGGCCCGGTTGGAGCTCCTCGATCCCCGCAGCCAGCTTCGTGTAGTGGAGCGTCTGGGGGTGGTCGCTCATCAGCACCGCTCCGTCATCGGCGATGGAGCTGAGATCTGCCCCGTACGTGGCGGACCCGGACTGCTCAGACATGTTGCTCCTCCGATCCGTCAGTCAACCCATTGAGGCTCACGGCGCTCGACGAAGGCACGCGGTCCCTCGCTGAAGTCCGGGTGAGCCCAGTGCATCCGGCTCAGAGCCCAACCCTGCTCATTGGCCTGAGAGTGACTGGTCTCCAGGGAGTTCCAGATACTCTGCAGGGTAAGCGACACGGCTCTCGGCGAGTTGGCGGCGATAGCCGCGGCGATCTCCTCCGCCTTCGCCGCTAGCTCGCCCGCAGGGACAATCTCATCTACCAGACCAAGCTGGTAGGCCCGCCCCACATCCATGCGGTAGGTCCGCCCCGTGAGCGCCATGCGAAGGGCCGATCCGAGCGGCATGCGCTTGGCCAGCCCGATACCGTCGATCGAGCTCACGATACCGACGTTGACGTGGGTGTCCGTGAAGGCGGCGTGGGCAGCCGCCACGATGATGTCAGAGTCGACGATGAAGTGCAGACCGGCCCCGGCTACCAGGCCATTGACGGCGCAAATGGTCGGCTTCCACACGTGGTTGTGCCGGGACGTCCAGAAGATCTCCTCGTCGAAGGTGCCGTCGCCGGTTCGACCTACTTCGTCAGCCGAAACCGAGAGGTCGGCACCGGTGCAGAAATGCCGCTCGCCTTCCCCGGTCACGATCACCACCCGCACCTGCGGATCGGCTTTGATATCGTCCCAGATGGCCCGCAGGCCCGAGTGCATCGGGCGGTTGATCGAGTTTCCCTTTTCTGGACTGGCCAGAGTGATGAAGGCGATGTGATCACGCTTCTCGTAGCGGAGCTTCTCGAGCGGCTTGTGAGCCAGGTCCCAAGCTTCGATCGGCATCGTCGGCGCCTCCCTCTGTCGTCCCGTTTCGAGCGTAGCGCCTGTCTGCCGGGGCTGCGAGATCGAGCGCCCGGCAAACGACGGGTGTAGGTTTTCGGCGTGGTCGTCATGACGGTGCGAGGCTCTATCGATTCTGGCGCATTGGGCCGGGTGCTGGTCCACGAACACGTGCAGATCTCCTATGCCGGCGAGCAGCTCGATTGGATGCCGGCCCTGCCGCGGCAAGAACGGGTGGAGCGGGCGGTGCAGCGTATGCTCGAGCTGGCGGAACACGGAGTGAAAACGTTCGTCGACCCCTGTCCGATCGAACTCGGGCGCGACCCGGAGCTCCTGGCCGAGATCTCCGAGCGGAGCGGGATGAATATCGTGTGTGCGACCGGCTTCTATCACGAGCACGATGCCGCGGGCATCCCGTACTACTGGCGGCAGCGCTGGCCGGAAGAGGTCGCCGAGCTGTATCTGCACGAGATCAGCGATGGAATCGGTACGACGGGCATCCGCCCGGGAGTCATCAAGATCGCCACGGGCGACCCGGTCAGCCGCCACGAGCGGAAAGTCCTCGAAGGGGCGGCGCTGGCGGCCCGGGAGTCGGGGCTGCCCGTAATCAGCCACACCGAAAACTCCCGCTGGGGGGACGTCCAGCAGGACATCCTGGCGGACGCCGGTGTCGACCTCAGCCGCTGCTTGATCGGCCACCAGGATGAGCAGACCGACCTCGGTCCTCTGGAAGCGATCGCGGCCAGAGGCTCCTATGTCGGGATCGACCGAATCGGGATGCAGCAACGGGCCACTGACGACGCTCGAGCCGATACGGTCGCCGGCCTCGTCGCTTCTGGCTTCGCCGACCGGGTCTGCCTCTCACAAGATCACCTGTGCTGCCTGCCCGCCCCCCGAGACCCTTACTGGGTACCGCGCCATCGGCTCGAGTGGTTCAACCAGGAGGTTCGGCCCGGACTCGAAGAGGAGATGTTCGGCCGGCCGCATACCTACCTCTTCACTCATTTCCTGCCGCTGCTGGAGGCACGCGGTCTGCCGGACTCAGCCCGGGAGCGATTTCTCGTTGACAATCCGCGGCACTTGCTCGCCGGAGAATAACAGCCATGGAGAGCTGGAGAATGGCAGCGGATACGCGCCCGGTGAAATGACACCCGAGGGCGTGAAAGTTGGCGACGCAGCCACGGGGCTGATCGGGAGGAGCTGAGCATGAGCGACGAAAGCATCGAGAGTCCGGAACTGCGCCAGTACCGGCTCCAGGCCCGGGCGTGGCTGGGCGGCAACCTGCCGCCTTCCGGTGGACGGGAGAATGACGACGATGACCCCACTCCCGAACAGCAGGCTGAGGATCGCCGCCTTCAGGCCCTGCTCTGTGAAGCGGGATACGCAGGCTTTACCTTCCCGGTCGCATACGGCGGCCAGGGCCTGAGCCTCGATCACGAGCGGGTATTTCTCGAGGAGGCGACCGGCTACCACCTGCCAGTCCGGATGTTCGGGGTGTCCATCAACATCCTCGGCGCCACCCTGGTGGCGTTCGGGACCCATGAGCAGAAGCTCGCCCATATCCCGAATATCCTCTCCGGAAAGACCCGATGGCTCCAGCTCCTGTCCGAGCCGAGTGGTGGATCCGATATCGGAGGCCTGCTCACCTCGGCGAGACGGGACGGCGACTCCTACGTCCTCAACGGTCAGAAGATATGGAGTACCGGAGCGCATCTGTCGGACTTCGCCATGTGCCCGGTCCGAACCCGTTGGGATGTGCCCAAGCACAAGGGCATCTCGGTGCTAATTGTGGACCTGAGATCTCCGGGCCTCGAAATACAACAGATCAAGCAGATCAACGGAGGATCCGAGTTCTGCCAGGAGTTCTTCACCGACGTGGTGGTTCCCGCCACCAACCTCGTCGGCGAGGAGAACGAGGGGTGGCGGGTGGTCCGCGGGCTCCTGGAGATCGAGCACGCCTGGGTGGGGCGCGGTGGTGCCACCAGCGACGACGGTCAGGGGGTTAGCCCGCTGGTTGGACTGGCCAAGGCCAAGGGGTTGGCCGCGGACGAGGGGCTGCGCAGGCACATCGTCGGCTTGCACGTTTCCTCCCAGACCCAGAAGCTTCTCTCAACCCGCATCTCCAGCGGCATCGCCAGTGGCAAGCTCCCGGCCGGGTACGGCAGCCTGCTCAAGCTTGGCAACGACATCGTCCAGCAGCGCACGGCTGAGTTCGGCTTCCAAGTCGCGGGCGGCGACGGCGTGGCGTGGGCGGAGGACGGGGACGACGCCGCCAACTGGGCGAATGCCTTCCTGTACAGCCGGAGCGCGTCGATCGGAGGCGGCACCGACGAGATCCAGCGCAACAACATCAGCGAGCGAGCTCTCGGTCTGCCTCGCGAGCCCACCTTCGATCGGGACATTCCGTTTAATCAGGTTCCCCACAACTGATGGGCGCCGGCTGCTGCGACAGTCCGACTCTGAGACTGGACCGGTCCGTCGCGGGTTGCGCCGGCCCAACCGACATAGAGTACACTCAATAGCGGGCCACGTGAGCAGGCGCCCCGCGCTCCGCGGGGAGAGTCACTTTCCAGAAGAGAGGCGTGAGATGACCCACGATGATCTCGTCGTTACCCAACGCCAGGTTCGACTCGGGCCGGCGATGGAGTGCCTTCAGGCCGGCCTGGCCAAAGCGGCGCAGCTGGACCTCCGGGTGAGCATTGCGATCGTCGACACCGAAGGGCACACCGTGGCTGTAGTTCGCATGGACGGCTCGGGAGGGCGGACCGACGAGGGGGCCCGCGGCAAGGCATCGACGGCCGCCAATCTCGGTGTCTCGACCGCAGAATTCATCGAGACCCGGCTCAAGCAGAATGAGGCGCTGTGGCGCGCCATGTCGTCCCGACCGGGCACCTTCATGGTCGAGGGTGGCTTTCCCCTGCTGCTCGACGGAAAGGCGGTTGGCGGGGTGGGCGCCAGCGGGGCCAAGGCCGAGCAGGATGCGCTGGTGTCCGGGGCCGTCGCCGAGGCCTGGGACAAGCTGGTTGCCGGTACGTAAACCGCGAATTGCGAACGCCCATCGGTGGGGCCCGACCGGAATGCGCCCGACCGGAATGCGACGACCAGATCGCTCCGGATTGGCGCCGTTCAATCGGACGGTGGGCGCGACAGGGTTTCGTCCGTGTCGCTCGCCAGGGCGGCCACGAATCTCCGCGTGCGCTCGGCGTCCTCGGGAGTGTACGAGCCGTCGACAAAAGCTATGTCGGTGACGCCGCTGTCCGCCAGGCGGGCGACAGCCAGTCCAACCTCATCCTCGTCACCGACGAGGGCGAAACCGGATCCCGCCGCCTCGCCCTCGCGGTCGACCATGGCCCGAAACGAGGGGAAGGTGCGAAGACGCTCCGCCATTCGTAGCTTCATGCGCTCGGCCCGCTGCCGGTCGCCCGTGATGGCCAGTGACGAGGAGATGACGATGCGAGGAGCGGGCCGGCCGGCCCGCTCGGCGGCGCTGACGATGGTGGGGACAATGTGTTCCTGGAGCGTCCTGGGCCCGGTGGCGGTGATGATGGTGCCATCGGTCACCGTGCCGGCCAGGCGCAGCATCGCAGGCCCGAGGGCGCCCAGCAAAACGCGGGGTGGATCGACTCCCCCGGTCTCGAGGGCGCCCGAACTGGTCACCAGGTCGCCGTGAAGTTCGTGATCCTCGCCGCGGATGAGAGGGAGCAGGGCGTCGAGGTACTCGCGCATCCGGTCTACGGGGCGGTCGAAGGAGTAGCCCCAGCGGCCCTCGACCACATGCCGATGCGACAACCCGATCCCGAGCGTGAGACGACCGTGGCAGGCCGCCTGCACCGTCATTGCCTGGGCGGCCAGGGCCTGCGGATGGCGGGTGAAAATGGGGACCACGGCAGTGCCAAGCTGGATGGATGGGGCGTGTCGGCGCGCTGACGGCCAGCGCCGTGAGGCCATCAAGAGCAAAGGCCTGGTTCATCCAAAAGGTATGCAACCCGAGGTGCTCGGCTCGCTCAGCGTCGGCGATGACGTCGTCGAGCCAGTTAGGTCCGGGTCGACCGTAGATGCCGAGGCGCGGCCCCACGCTACCAGCGCTCCAGAGCGCGCCCGCAGGGCGGCGATTTCAGCCTGGGCATCGACGAGAGTATAGGCCGCGGGTGTTACCCGGGCCGGGGCTACGCCGCCGCCGGTAAGTTGCCAGGCGGGGCAGAATTCGAGTACTCTCTTCTTGGAGGTCGGTCGCCCCCGACCACCACACCAGGGGGAGACGAGTACGGCAACGGAGCGTGAAGAGCACCCGAAGAGGGGTCTACGGCGGCGCAACGGCCGCGGGGCGACACCCGGTTTCGGCGCAGAACCCTCCCTTGCAGCGGGCCCAGCAGTCAGATCGGTTCACGAGAGGAGAGTCGGATGAACCGGACCAGGAGCATCCTCCGCAGCTTCGCCATCATGGGGCTGATCGCGTTAGTGGCCGCTGCCTGTGGCTCGTCGAAAAAGGAGGGGTCGACAAGCGCCTCGACGTCTGCGAGCGGGGCCACTTCGCAGAGCGCTCCGCCTACAACCGCCAGCGCGGCGCCGTTGAGCGGGATCACGCCGACCACGATGAAGATTGGTATGTGGTGGGTCGACTCGCAGGGCTCGTGCGGAAAGGTCCACGTTACCAGCGGGGCCGCGGCCTGCGGCGTCGGGGACGAGGCGGAATTCAAGAACATCACCGCCTACGTCAACGCCCACGGTGGGATCGCCGGACGCCAGGTGATCCCTGTCATCTTCCACACCGAGCTTTCAGGCATCACCTTTGCCCAGGGAGTCCAGCAGGCGTGCACCTATTTCACCCAGGACAACCCGGTATCGATCGTGATCTCACAGGACTCAATCCCGGGTGAATCGGTCAACTGCTTGACCCAGCATCACATCATCACGGTGAGCGCCGACACCTACCCGTATGACAACGCCGACTACACCGCAGATTACCCCTATCTGTATGGACCGGATCACCCCCGTCCGGAACGGTGGGTGAAGGCGTACGTGGACGGGCTGAATACCGCCGGGTTCTTCAGCGGTAACGCCAAGGTCGGGCTGGTTCGCTACAACTATCCGGAATACACCCAGGTCACCAACAGCGTGCTGATCCCCGAACTCCAGTCTGAAGGGCATTCCCTGGCCCAGGACGCCGTGATCACGGCGCCCTCGAGCGTGGATGCGTTCGGCACCCTCCAAACCCAGCTGCAGACCACGATCTTGAAGTTCAAGAGCGAGGGTATCAATCGGGTGATGTTCCTGACCGATGTCGGCACCGTGGATCTCTTCTGGTACTCGATAGCCAAGGCGCAGAATTTCTTCCCGCGGTACGGCCTTTCGAGCAACCAGCAGATGTCGGTCTTCGTTGACATGGCGCCGTCGCCGACCCTCGACGGTGCAGTCGGGGTCGGATGGAACCCGTTCTACGACGTCAAGCCCGCCCAGGATCCCGGTGGCAGCCAGGCCGCGGCTACCTGCAAGCAGGTCATGAACAACCCGACCGACGTTCCCGCCGGGCGTGACGCCAAGTGTGACAGCCTCCTGTTCCTCCAGGCCGCGTTCGACAAGGCCAACAGCAGCGGGTCCCTTTCGGTGCAAAGCTTCCAGCAAGCGGTCGCCGGCCTCGGCACCAGTTTCCAGCCGGCCGAAGTGTTCAGCACCCAGTTCGGTCCCGGGCTCTACGATGGCCCTTCGAGCTACCGGATCTACGAGTACAGCACCTCATGCAATTGTTTCCAGTACACCGGGCCCTCCTATCCCATGTCGGTAACGCCGGTACCCGGTCTGCCCTGAGGACACCAGCGCTAGCAGCCCCGACAACAGTACTCACCATGAGCGTGCGTCAGGAACCGGGATCCCGGAGGGCTCTATGACGCCCCGAGCGGCAGCCGCCTCGCTGACGACGAAGCGGCTATCCGGACCGATAGGAATAGAGGTCGGCGGTATTCGGCTGGCCGGGCGACTCGACCGGCCCACGTTCTCCACGCTGCATACCGCCTTGCTCGACAGCAGCGGCGTCCTGGTGTTCAGGGACCAGTTCCTGAGCCCAGGCGATCTCCACGCATTCGCGGCTCACTGGGGTTCGCCTGTCGTGGTTCCGTACCTGGCCCAGCATGCCTACCCGGGATTCCCCGACGTGCTCAAGGTGCCCAATCCAGGCAAGGAGCATGCCACCACAGAGCGGTGGCACTGCGATTCCATCTTTTTGACGAGCCCGCCCGCCCTGACATTGCTTGCTGCCCAGGACATCCCCGCGGCCGGTGGTGACACCATGTGGGCCAGCGGTTACCTGGCCTACGACCGGCTGTCTCCGGGCATGAAGCGGTTGCTGGAAAGTCTTCGGGGCCGCTTCGCCGGCAGTCAACCCGATCCGGAGACGGGTGAAAACCGCCAGGTGTTCGCCCTCCATGGTGTGGTGCGCACCCACCCGGAGACCGGCCGACGCTCCCTTCTGATCGGCCATCCCGGTGACTCGCTGGTAGACCTCGAGGACATGACTCCCGAAGAGAGCCGGCCCCTCCTTGACTATCTGTACGTCCACGCAACCCAGCCCGATCTCGTCTACCGCCATCATTGGCAACCCGGCGACGTCGTGATGTGGGACAACAGGTCCACGCATCACTATGCGGTGCACGACTACGGCGATGCCTCCCGCCTGATGGCCCGGGTCACCGTCATGGTTCCCTGACTCCCTCGACAGCGCCGGCCTGCGGCTAAGTGCTACGAAGCGGCGTTCTGTCGCACTAAGCCCCGGTTTCGGCGGTTGGCGGGGACACGATCAACTCTCCGGAGCGAGCGATAGCGGTGGCGTCGGTTCCCAGGTAGACTCCTGGACGGCAGGATTTCTCGTGACCGACTCCGGCGTATCGAAAGCGATGATCTGGCCACCGTCCATGGCAATCATCCGGTCGGCCATGCCCGTGATCATCGGCACATCGTGCTCGACGACGATCATGGTCATGCTGAGGTAGTTCTTGAGCTGGAGCAACAGCTTTCCCAAGGCCTCGGTTTCCCGTTCCGCGATTCCGGAGGACGGCTCGTCCAGAAGCAGAACGGACGGCCTGAGGGCGACCAGGCAGGCCAATTCCGCCACCCGCCGGGTTCCTGTCGACAGATGCTGGACCTCCACATGACGCCACGCCGACAAACCCAGCAGCGAGATCAACTCCATCGCCCGTTCCTGCTTCCGGCGCTCCGGGGCGTGGAATCCAAGGACGGACGGGACGAAACGGGTGGGCGTGATCCGTTCCAGGGCCAGCGCGACCGATTCGAGCACCGTCAGGGTCGGGAAGAGCCGGGCATCCTGAAACGAGCGCACCAAACCGACTTCAGCTCTCCGGGCTGCTTCCAGCGAGGTCACGTTGCGGCCCTCGAACCAGACCTCACCGCCCTCGGATCGGACGAAGCCGCTGATCATCTCCAGGAGGGTCGTCTTCCCTGCTCCGTTGGGTCCGATGAGGCCGATGGTCTCTCCCGGCTGGACATCGAAGCTGATGTCATCAACAGCAACCACACCGCCGTAAGTGCGCCGGAGGTGCTGGACTCGCAATGCGGGCACCCCGGGCTGGCCGCGATCCCCGTCGATTGGGGCCCGGAGGAACGTGGGCGAAGCGGAGAAGTCAGCCGTGGCGGTCGCTGGGGACATGGCGGCCCACTCCACCTCGGGATCGAGTCCCTTGCGGCGGGCGAGGGCGTTGATCAACTGATCGCGAAGCGGCTGGATCATGTGGGCGATTCCGCCCGGGAAATACAGGATGATGAAGAGCCAGCCCAGGGCGGTGGCGGCCGTCCCCGCGCTGTCCAGCGGAAGGAACTGGGGTATGCCCACGATGTACAGCACGCCGAGAAGGGGCCCGGCGATGAGCCCGATCCCGCCGAGGACCGTCATGGCCGTCACGTCGATGCTGGATTGGACCGAGAAGGCATCGCTTCCCACGTTCGAGAGCGAATGGGCGTAAAGGGCGCCACCGATTCCCGCCAGAAAGCCGGCGAGGAGGAAGCCCTGCAACTTCATGGCGGTCGGACGCACCGAGAAGGAGCGGGCGCCATCCTCGTTGTCGCGCTGAGCCTTCAGCTTCAACCCCACACCCCCCCGCCAGATGTTGCGACACAGCAGGAGTCCCAGCAGCAGCACGGCCAGGGCGAGATAGTAGTAGCGCTTGGCCGTGTCAAACTCGAAGCCGCCAATCGACGGGGTCTTCGGCTGGACCCCGTTGCCGCCGAACATCCAGCTCTGGGAGAAGAAGAAGTATGAGGTCGCCAGAGCAAATGCCAGGGTGATCACGGCGAGCATGACCCCGCGGATCCGAAGGGCCGGAAGCCCGATGACGAGGGACACCGCGGCTGCGACGAGTCCTGCGCACAGGAAACCGAGCACGAAGTTCCCGCTGCTCCGGGTGGCATAGTACGAGGCGGCTGCCCCGACGCCGGCAAAAGCAAATTGCCCAAGCGAGAGCTGACCGGCCAGACCCGTCACGATTCCGACCGACAACCCGACCAACCCGAAGGACATCATCAGTACGAAGATGTACGTCGAAGCGGCCGTGATCATGATCGGGAGCACAATCGCCACCGCCAGCACAACCCCAGCGGTGATCCAGGGGAGGTTGCGGATCGACCAGATTCTCTGAAAGGAGTCCGGGGGATGCCTCCAGGGCTGCACGGCCGCCCAGTTCCCGGTGTCGACGGTCCGCCCGAAGCGGCGACGCTGAAGTAGCAGGGCGACCAGGATAATGACGAAAAGGACCGCCTCGAACTGCCCGCCGCTCGAATAGTTCCAGAGCACAACCTCCTGGACGATCCCGATGGCCACGCCGGCAACCAGGGCGATGGGAAGGCTGGTCATGCGGGCGATCACCGCCGCCGTCAGGGCCCGCAGCAACAGTTCGGGCCCGAAGAAGTCGTTGTTGGCGTAGCCGACCGTGGGTAGCACCAGGCTGACCGTGTAGGCGGCGACGCCCCCGGCGATACACCAGACGAGCACGGACATTCGCCCCGCCGAGACACCGGCCAGGCGGGCCGCGTCCCGCTGATCGGCCGACGCCCGGATCGCCAGTCCCAGGCGGGTCTTGCGGAGGAAGATCGTCAGGGCGATCACAACCACCGGGGTCAGAAAGAGCATGGCGGAGTAGGCGGGCGTCACGGTGAGCGCCCCGACGTTGAAGGTCGGGAAGAATGCCGGAGACGGGAAGCTGGTTCCGGCCGCCACCTGCCCGTTGATGAGTAGAGAAAACGACAGGATGAACTCCGCCAGGCCCAGCGTCGCCACCAGAGTCATCAGCTGGGGCGCGTTGCGCAGCCGCCGAACAATTACGACCTCGCTCAGGCCGCCCGTTGCCGCCGCGAGCAACATGCCGCCGAGGAAGGCGATCCAGTACGGAACGTGCCCCTTGACTACCAACACGCCCAGGAGCGAGGCGCCCAGGGCCCCGATCGCACCCTGGGCGAAATTGATCACCCGGCTCGATCGGTAGACGAGAACCAGGCCCACGGCCAGGATCCCGTATGTCATCCCGGTAATGGCACCGAACAAAATGACCGGCCCCGGGACCTGGAAGGTGGCGAGGATCATGGCCGCGTCAATCCCGCCCTTCGCATCCGGCTCTCCTCTGACCCGCCGCGCTCAGCCGGGCCCCTGCCCGCCAGGGCGAGGTGCAGTTGTCGCCCGGTCACGATCGATCCTGCATCCGGTGCCCTCTCGAGGCCAGCGGCACCCCTCTTTTGCGCCACCAGCGGTCAGGCCGAGGTGGCAATAGTGGATCGCCGTTGTCAGGGATCTCACTCCAGGGTCGTGCACAGGCGCGCCTCCACACTTGGCTGGAAAAAGAGTAACCTGAATACAACGGAGGGACAAGTCCTGGGGGTGGCTGTGGCCTGTGCCAACTCAACGATCCCGATGGCCGGCGGCGGCCGGTATCGCCCCGCCCCGGGGCCGGGGCGGCTTCCGGGCAGCGATCTCACCCATGGCACCTTGGCGGGCCCAGGTGGATTTTAGTAGGCTGTCCTTGTGGCCGGCTGGCGCCAGCAGCAGCCCAACGTGCCGGAATGATGGCCAGCGGGCGGTGAGCCGGATCAGGCGCCGGCCCCGTCGTCGCACCCTGATCTGCTCCCTGGTCGTCCTGTCCCTGATCCTGTCCTCCTGCGCGATTCACGGCCTGGACTTTCGCCAGGACAAGCGGGTCGACATCGTCAGTCCGTCGTCCCTGGGAACGGTCACGGTGCCCTTCACAGTCCGCTGGACGGTCAAGGACTTTTCCTACGGCCCAAATACCATCCAGGGCGGCAACAACTACTTTGCCGTACTTCTCGATCGTCAGCCCATGCCACCCGGAGGCAGCCTGCGGGACCTGGCCGACACCGGATGCAAGGAATCCCCGGGCTGTCCCAATCTGACCTGGCTGCAGCAGCACTATATGTATCTGACCCCGACCACGTCCGTGACCATCGATTCGCTCCCGCGCGACCTGCCCCTGTCGACGCCGGCCGGAACCAAGGAGAGCCACGAGATCGTCATCGTCCTCATGAACGGGAAGAATCACCGGATCGGCGAGTCGGCCTGGTACGTCGACTTCTACCGGGTGATCACTTAGTCTGAACAGGAAGACCCATGCCGACGTCCCCTTTCGCCAAGAGAGCCCTCGCCAAGGATCTCGATGCCGAGGTGCTGGACACGATGGTCAGTCAGCAGGAGCGACTGCGCCAGATCTCTCGTCGCAGGCTGGGGATAACCGGCTCTGAGCAAGTCAGCTCGCTCTGGGCAGGGCTACGAACATTCCGGGTCAGCGGGTATCCGCTGGCCGCCATCGGGCTACTCGCTTTGGCGGATCAGTTCCAGCTCTACGGTTTTCAGGTCCTGGGTCCCGACATCAGCGTCACCCTCGGGATCGGCGCTTCAACCATCGGTACCTGCATCGCTGTCAATCAGTTGATGACAACGGTCGGGGCACTTCCGATGGCGGCGGCCATTCAGAAGAAGCCCCGTCGGGCTTTGATCCTCATCACCTGCGGGTTCATATGGACGCTGGCCACCTTCTTCACCGGGTTCGCAGTCAGCCTCTGGGACCTGATCTTCGTCTTCATCCTCAACGGTCTCGCCAGCGTGTCGACCAAGACCGTCCAGCCTTCCTTTCTTATGGACACCTACCCGCCACCCATGCGGGTGCGGGCCCAGGCCTTTCATCGCGGTGCCATCAAAGCAGGCCAGATCGTGGGCCCGCTTCTGGTCGGACTGATCATCAGCCTGCTCGGCTACACCTGGCGAGCGGTCTTTCCCGCCATGGCCTTCGTCGCTCTGTTCTCGTCCCTCTTCAGCCTTGGTTTGCGGGATCCGGGTTTCGGGAAGTGGGAGGAGGAACCGGTCCGCGAGGAAGTCCGGCAGCAACTGGGTCGAGCCGCCGCGCCCTCGAGTCCAAACGACCCCGACGACGCCGTACAGCTCAGGTTCTTCGAGGTCATGGCCCGGCTGTTTCGGGTGCCGTCGATGCGTCGGATCCTCACCGCGTACGCCGTATTCGGGGTGTGGCTCATTCCACTTGAGACGTTCATATTCTTTTTCCTCGCCGAGCGCTGGCGGATGGGCCCAGGAGCCCGCGGCGTGTTCCTCTCGGTGACGTCGGTCTTCGGGGTACTGGCGCTGCTGTGGTTTGGCCGGCGGGGGGAGGGTCTGTTTCAACGGAACCCGGTCCACCTCATCAACTTCACGACCAGGGTGGCTCTGGTCATGGTCGTTGCGCTCATGGTCGCGGTGTGGTCGCCCAACCTGGTAGTCCTCTACCTGTTGTTCGGGATATCAACGGCGGCCGGGGCGATGGTGTTCCCCGCTCTGCTGATGCTGACGATGTCGGTGGTGCGGCCGTCGGAGCGGCTCCATGCCGTGGCGCTGGGGGCGTTGTTCCTGGATGGCGTCGGTGGACTGGGGGGACTGGCCGTCCTCGGCGGGATCGACCGCCGGTTCGGGGTGGCCGTCGCCCTGCTTCTCCTCTCCATTCCCGGCTGCATCGGCGCCCTGGTGCTGTGGAGCACCCGCAAGACCATCAATCAAGACTTCGATCAGGTGATCGACGACTTCATCGAGAGCGAAGAGATCCGCACCCTCAAAGCGCAGGGCGTGGCTCTGCCAATGCTCGCCTGCCGCCACATCGACTTCTCCTACAGCGGCGTCCAGGTCCTCTTCGACGTCAACTTTGCTGTTGACGAGGGAGAGATGGTCGCTCTCCTTGGCACCAACGGAGCCGGGAAGTCGACCCTCCTCCGGGCCATCTCCGGGCTCGGAATCCCCGATCGCGGGCGAGTGCACCTCAGCGGCAACGAGATCACGTATCTCGACTGCGAACGCAGGCTCGGCCTCGGCATCAGTCTGATCCCTTCAGGTCGCGCCATTTTCGGGACCCTGACCGTGGCCGAGAACCTCACCATCTACGCGTATTCGCTGGGCCGGAAACGGGGAGCTGTCGAGGGTGGCATCGACGCGGCCTTCGACGCTTTCCCCGCCCTGGCCGCTCGGCGCAACCAGATGGCCGTCACGTTGTCGGGCGGCGAACAGCAGATGCTGGCGCTGGCGAAGGCCTTCATTCTCAAACCTCGCCTTCTGCTGATCGACGAACTATCCCTGGGCCTGGCACCGAAGGTGGTGGCGTCACTGCTCGAGATGGTCCGCCGCATCAATGCCACCGGCGCCGCGGTCGTCCTGGTCGAGCAATCGGTCAACATCGCCCTGTCGCTGGTCAGCCATGCCTACTTCATGGAGAAGGGCGAAATCCGCTTCGACGGGAGCTCGGCCGATCTGCTGGCTCGCCCTGACCTGCTGCGCTCTGTCTTCCTGGAAGGAACGACGAAGGCCATCACTTAGGGGGCCGCCCAGGCTCACGGACGCCGCCGCACTCGATCCGGAGAGGTCGGGGCTCGGGCGTCAGTGGAAGGCCATCAGGGGTTGCCCCTCCTGAACACTGTCCCCTTCGGCAACCAGGACTTCGCCGACCACGCCCTCGGTGGGGGCCTCGACCGGGATCTCCATCTTCATCGACTCGAGAATCATCAGGGTCTGCCCGTCGAGGACAGACTGACCGGTTTGCACCTCGATGGTGGCCACCGTGGCGGTGACCTCGGCAAGAATCAGAGGCATCATCGCGGCCCGGAAGGATGATCAGCCCTCTCTACCAGCATGTCGGCCAGCTCCGCAACGCGCCTTGCCCGACCGGTCGATTGGCGCTGCCCTCGAGGCGGTCCAGCAGGTTCCGCATCACCACCGCCGTGTCCGCGGGGTCCAGAACTTCGTCGATACCCATGTGAGCGGCCGCATCATAGGGGTTGGTCGCCGCCGCCAGCTGGCTGGCCCGAGCCGCCAGCTCTCGCCCTCGTTCATCGGCGGACAGTTTGCTCAACTCTGCCGCGTACAGCACGTTGGCTCCGACGTCGGGATCCATGAAACCGATCTCCGCGCTGGGCCAGGCGTAGAGCGCCGCGCTCCGGTACCAGAGCCCGACAAGGCGTAAAAGGAGAGCCCGAAAGCCTTCCGGATGACGACGGCGATCCTCGGCACAGACGCCTTGGCCAGAGCCTGGGCCAGCAACATGGAGCGGAACAGGAGCCGGTCATGTTCCACCCGCAGTCCGACCAGGAAGCCGGGCGAGTCAGCCAGGAACACAAGGGGGATGTTGAAAGAATCGCAAAGGCAGATGAACCGGGTCATCTTGTCGCAGGCCTCTGGCGTCAGGGCCCCGGCGGACCGCATGGGCTGGCTCGCCATCATGCCCACGCTCCATCCTCCGATCCGCGCCAGGCAGGTAATGACCGACTGGGCATGCTTCGGGCGCAACTCAAACACCTGGCCGTCATCGAAAATCCGCCGCACCACTTGGCGCATGTCGTAGGCCCGGCGGCGGTCTTCGGGAACGATCTGGCGCAGACCGTCATCAGGAAGGGTGGGCGGCACGCCGGAAACGCGCGGAGGCCGCACCGGGGCGTTCGAAGGCAGGAAGGAGAGGAGGCGCTTGACGCTGGCGAATGCCTCCGCTTCGTCCGCGGCGCCGAGATCGATCTGGCCGGTCATGGCCTCGTGGACGCCCAGCCCGCCAAGCTCCTCTTCCGTCACCTGTTCGGAGGTGGCCACCTCGATCACCCGGGGCGAGGTGACGGCAAGAACGCTCTTGTCGACCTGGATCGCCATAGTCGCCCAGGGCCGCGATAAACGATGAGTCACCGAATGAGCGGCCCATGATGACCGTGATCACCGGCATCTCGCGCTGGCGTTTGGCGATCCACGTCATTCCTCCGCCGGGGCTCAGGGCCAGCGCCTCCGAGCCCAGCTGATCAGGTACCCGGGCGCCGGCTGCCTCGCCCAGCAAGATGAACGGGTTACCCAGCTCGACCGCCTGATGGTACAGCCGCTGCAGCTTGTGCTCGCCGTACAGTCCAGTACTGCCCCCCTTGACGGTTACGTCGTTTCCCACCACGGTCACCGGACGGCCATCTATCTGGGCCAGCCCCCCGACTATCCCGTCGCCAGCGGTACGGGATCGGTCGGCAGCGATGACCGAGCGCACGAACGTCCCTTCCTCCATGAACGTGCCGGGATCGACCAGTCGCTCGATGCGATCCCGAACAGTCGACTTCCCCTCGTCGTGCAGGCGTCGCACCTTGGACGCATCGCCCATCTCCGATCGCACGCGTGCCTGCTCGGCGAGGAGCGCTTCGACTGGGCCACTCATGGATCCTCCTACGGTGAGACGGCGGAGCAAAGGTTAACCTGCCCCGGGGCTCCGGGGAGAGCCGAACATCGATCCACGTATCATCTTCAACCGGGTCTTGTACACTCGGATGCATGGGGACAGCGGTGTGATTCATTTCGACCATTACCGGCCGGCATTCGCCGAAGAGTGCTGGTCGGACTATGCCGAACTGCGCCGGACGTGCCCCGTGGCGTACAGCGATACGTATGGAGGATTCTGGGTGCTGTCGAAGTACGCCGATGTCCGGGCGGTGGCGCTCGATGACCGAATGTTTTCGTCCGCTCAGAGCGTCACCGTCCCGGCCAAGCCACCCGGAGCCCGGCTGTCGATCCCGATCGAGGTTGACCCGCCCCGATTCGCTGAGTACCGGCGCGCCCTCGCTCCCTGGTTTGCCGCGGCCGCAGTCGCTCGGTTGGAGCCGCTGATCGCCATCTTCGTCACGTCGTTGATCGACGACTTTATCGAGCGAGGCCAATGTGATCTCGTCCGGCAACTCACCAACCCCTTGCCGGCAATGACAACGCTCGCCTTCCTCGGGCTCGACCCCGCCGATTGGGAACTCTACGCCGTCCCCGTACACGCCAAGACCTTCCTCCGTCCCGAGAAGACGAAGACGGCGGAGTTCGCCGAGATGTATGCGGAGTGCCACCGGCGGATTCGATCCGAGATCCGGTCGACGGCGCGAGCGGCCGCGCCAGGACATGATCAGCGCCTTGATCAATACGGATATTGAGGGCGAGCCCATCTCCGATGAGGATTTGCAGGATGTCTTGATGCTCATCCTGCATGGCGGGTTAGACACGACCGGGTCGGCCATTGCGAACGCCATGCTGTACATGCACGGACATCACGAGCTTCGTGATCGGCTCTGCCACGATCCCGGCCTCCTCCCGCTGGCGGTGGAGGAGTTTCTCCGTTACGAAGCACCGCAGCCGGGCCTGGCCCGGGTTGCGACCGCGGACACGACGATCGGCGACCAGAAAATACGAAAAGGTGACCGAATCCTGCTGCTGTGGGCCTCGGCCAACCGCGACGGCGACGTCTTCCCCGGCCCCGCCGAGGTCGTCCCGGATCGTCAGCCGAATCATCACCTGACCTTCGGGATCGGCCTCCACCGTTGCATCGGGGCACCGATCGCCTCGGCCGTGATGCGCATCGCGCTGGCGGCCGTGCTGGAGCGGCTACCCGACTACGTGATCGATATCGATGCCATCCGGCCCGCCGACACCGTTGGCGTCGTGTTCGGGCATTTCGCCATCCCCATGACGTTCACGCCCGGGGTGAGTCAGCGTGATGAGGCCGGGCCGGAGACCGCCTGAGCCACCAAGCCCTGACGGCCGGATGCTCGATAGCGAGCCCGGGCTTCAGCCTACGGCCGCATCACCTGGGCGGATCGGATCGACGCCGCTGTGGCGCAGGCCGTCAGTCCCGATCATCACTCCGTTCGGACGGGCAAAGTTGCCCGTGGTCGGGATCTCGTCAACGACCTCGGTTGTGAAGCCGGCCTCCTGGATGCGTTCCGCCGTACCGGACGGCCAGCGCTGATCCACATAGACGTCACCCAGCTCGGTGTGGATGCGAGGCTCCTCGATAGCGTGCTGAAGCGTCACCCGGCCGGTGGCCAGGGCGGCCACGATCTGAGCCACACCCGAGATGATCCTCGGTCCACCCGACGCGCCCAGGGCTGCTACTGGACCCCGGTCGTCGCACAGGACGGTCGGGCTCATGGCGCTGAGCACCCGGACATGCGGCTTCATGCCGTTGCGCGCTCCTGGCCGAGGATCAAAATAACCCATGCCGTTGTTGAAAAGAATACCTGTCTCGGGATCAAGAACTCGCGCCCCCAGGAGTTGAGCTGTGTCGCCGTGACCGACACCAGGTTGCCGTCGCGGTCTCCCACCGACATGTGTGACGTGAGCCCGCCAGCCGCCGAGTAGTTGGGTGGGCCCGGTGGATCGGCGTCCTCGCCGGAGAAATCGGTTGGGTCGGGCGGCTCAGATCCCTCCGCTTCGGCCTTCAGGACCTGGCGAGCATATTCCCGAGAGCGCAAGCCCTCCCACGGAACCGTCACGTCGGGGTCGGCGGTCATATAACGCAATCGATCGCGAAACGCCAGGCGCAGCGCCCGGGCCCAGGCCACCGGATCGTCGTGCGGACCTTCGCCTTCAGGTACGCCGTCGCTCCGGACCATCTGATCGTAGAGATAGAGGGCCTGCACCACCGTCGGGCTCCCCATGGTGGGGGATCCCACCATGACGTAGGGGCCGTACCGCTTCTGCAGCGGGCGTTCCGAGCTGACAACGGTATAGGTGGCCAGATCGTCGATCTCGAACAACCCACCCCTGTCGTCCAGAAAGCGCACGATAGCGGCCGCCAGCTCGCCCTGATAGAAGACCTCGGGGCCTTTGACCGCGATCATTGTCAGCGTATCGGCCAGTCTGGCCTGGACAATCCGGTCAGCGGGCCGGGTGCTCGGAGGCCGCAGGGGCCGGCCGCCCGGTAACAGGATCTCCATGCAACCGGGATCGCGGGCCAGGCTCACCTGGTCGGCAACGATAAATGAGGCGGTGTACCAGTTGAGGGGGACCCCCTCGCCGGCAAACCGGATGGCCGGTTGCATCACCGCCTCGAGCGGCAACCGACCATAGCGCGCCTGGGCCTCACAAAGAGCGGCCACGCACCCCGGCACGGCCACCGACCGGGCTCCATACAGGTTCACATTGTCGACGACCTGGGGCCAATCGAAGACTCCTAACCGCCCGCTTCCCGCTCTCGGTGGTGCGAGCGGGAAGGCGTCGTTCGACACCCCGCTGGGAGCGGCCATGTGGCCCTCGACGATGGCGAGGCGATCGGGGTTGCGCATGGCGATTGTCATAGTGGCGCTTCCGCCGATCCCCGACGACCAGGGATTGGCGACCCCTTCGGCGAAGGCGGTGGCCACGGCCGCGTCGACGGCGTTGCCGCCGGCGCGGAGAATGCTGGCCCCGGCTTCGGCGACGTGCGGATCGGGCGCACAGACCAGGCCATCTGCCGTCGCGATCTCATCGAAGTGCATGGTGCGGGTGAGCATTTCGCATCTCCGTCCAGGACAAGGCAGCCAGAAAATTACAGGATACTCTTTGCCGGGCAGACTAGATCAGAGGTCGACACCCGGCAAGGAACGTCAGAACGGCGACGCCCTCACAGGATCACGACGGCGCCATCGCGCCGGCCATCTGCAGCGCCCTCCAGCGCTCCGCCGCTGATGGCCGCCACCTGGGCCGCGCCGAAGCCTTCGCCCCCGGTCGGCCGGCCGACTGCCTCCGGAAAGCGATCGGCCAGTGGATGACCTGGTTCCAGGGCCATTTCCCCGCCGAACAGCCATCGCATCCTCGGGGCGTCAACGGCGGCCTGGGCCGTCATTGACTCTTCCAGCAGGTGAATGGCGAGCTGCACCTGCACCTGGGCCTGAACGTACCCGCCGGCGAGGCCGAAAACGTAAGCAAGCCTGTCGTCGCGGGTGATGATCGAAGGAATCGTCGTATGCGGTGGTTTGCCGGGTCTCGGCGGCCGACCCAGGGCCCGGAAGGTCGCGGCCCGGTTGTGAATCGGTCCCCCGAGGACGGGAATGCCGAGATGCGAGCCAAAATCGGCGAACACGCTGGTGATCATCGACGCACCCATGCCGGCCCCGTCGATCACAGCCAGATAAGTTGTGTCGCGCGGTGCGGCCGAGGCCCGGGCGCCGGGAGCACCGCTGATGTCAATGCCAACCTCGAGCAGACCGAGCCGGGTGGCCTCCAGCACGCCCTCCCAGTCGATCGGACCTGAGCCAATCAGGTCGAGGGCGGCGAGGACAGCCGGGCCTTGAGTGGGTTGCGGCAGCTCCCAGACCGTGGCCCCGCGGAAGTCAGTCGAGGCCAGCTCGATCGGGAGGGTGCGATTGGCATTCAGGTCGGCTGAAGAAAGATAGCCCCCTGCTCCCTGCACCGCCGAGGCGATCTCGTCGGCGACCTCTCCCTGATAGAAAGCCCCGGCGCCGCCATCGGCAACCAGCTCGAGAAGATCGGCCAGGGTTGGGTTGGTAACCAGGGCGTCGGGCTGCACCGGCTTTCCCCCCGGCGCGTAGAGCGGACCGAGCACCGGATCCCTGGCAATGCTTTCGACAGCCCGGGCCGAGGTCTCCGCCAGGGTACGGCGCACGGCAAAGCCGTCCCGGGACAGCCGGATCGCGGGTCGGACGAGCTCACGGAGGGTTCGGGTTCCATAACGGGCGAGCGCTTCGTCGAGGAGCCCGACCGCGCCGGGCACCGTGGCCGCTCGACCGCCCCGGACGGGTACGCCGTCGAGTCCGTCGGCCGCCAGTGCGCCCTGCGTCAGACCGGCGGGTACGGCTCCGGAACCGTCGAGCGCGGCCACGGACTGGCCCGGTTGCGATACGAGCAAGAAGGCATCGCCTCCTGGCCCGCAGGCGTGGGGCTCAACCACAAACAGGACAAGGACGGCTGCAACTGCCGCGTCGACGGCGTTGCCGCCGGCAGCGAGCACGTCCGCGCCGGCCCGAGCGGCTCGGGGATCGCTGGATGCGACAACCCCCTTCACCGGGCGCAGCCGATCCGGTGGCGGATGATCGTTGATGTCTGCATTTGTTCGACCTCCTCTGCGGTGCCTTCACTCTGGTACGCGGAAGGGGGCGGCACCAAACCATATGGACTTTCCCCGCCCACCCTGTGGCTCAGCCCAGCAGGTGGACGCCTCCGTCGACAACGAGTACCTGCCCGGTGACGAACCTCGATTGGTCGCTGGCCAGGAACAACAGCGGGCCGGTCAGGTCGGACGGCTCGCCGATGCGCTTCAGGCACTGGAGCGAAACGAACGCTTCGACACCCTCCTGGCCTATCTGGGCCAGGGTTCCCCCGGTAGCGATACATCCGGGCGCAATGGCGTTGACCCGGATCCCGCCCGGGCCGAGCTCCTTGGCCAGGGCCTTGGTCAGGGCGTTGACAGCGCCTTTCGATGCCGAGTAGTGGGGCATCTTCGGGCTTCCCAGGTAGGCGCCGATCGACGACTGGTTGATGATGACTCCGCCTCCGCGCCGGATCATGGCCGGCGCTACGGCCCGTGAGAGCAGGAACATGCTGGTGACGTTGACCGCGAACATCTGATTCCAGGCGTCGAGCGACGTTTCGAGGCGCTCCTTCCCGGCTTCCCCCCATATGCCGGCATTGTTCACCAGAATGTCGATGCCACCGTATTGTTCTTCCGTCGAGTGCACCAACATCCTGACGGCAGCCTCTGAGGAGACGTCGGCCTGGAGAAAGGTGGCTCCACCGCCGGCGTCCGCGATCGACTTTGCCGTCTCCTCGCCGCCCCGCGCATCCAAATCGGCGACCACGATGGAGGCGCCCGCTCCAGCCAGCGCGGCCGCATAGGCTCGCCCGATCCCTCGCCCTGCTCCCGTGACGATGGCGACCTTTTGTGCCAGGCTGGTCATGTCGGCTCCTGCGGTCATTTCAGCTCCTGAGGTCAGGCGCGCTCCGACGCGCCGCAACCCTAACGTCCGCACCCGGTGTCAACGGGGACGCTCAAGGAGACGTCGAACTGGACCGTTCGGCCGCCTGGTTGAAGTGCCGGGCGGCGGTCTCGGCAACCTGCGAGTCCTGCTCGTGCTTCGCCCCGGACACACCGACGCCGCCGACGGTTTTCCCGTCGTACTTGAGCGGGAAGCCGCCTTGCACCGGCCAGATGTCGGTCCGGCTGGCCATGGCCCGCCACAGGGCCTCGTTGTGCTTGAGGCGGTTCTCGATGAAATCCGCAGTACCGGAGGGGGTGCCCAGGCTGAAGACGGCCTTTCCCTTGGCAGCCTCGTCCACCCGGCCCCGGCAGCCATCCATCCTGACACCAGCCACGAAGTAGCCGGCCGCATCGACCACGACGATACCGATCTTCACACCCAGTTCGTCCGCCTTCTCAAGTCCGGCGTTGATAGCGGCTTGCGCCGCTCCCAGGGTGATGTGAGCTTCTGTTCTGATCAGGTCGTCGCCCATCGTTGGCCCGGTCCTCCTTTTGAGCGGCTGCTAGCCCTTCATGACCCCCGCAAATAGCGTTCCGCGTTGTCCGCCAGCACCTTCCGCTTTTCCCGGTCGGTCAGAGCGGTAAACCCGAGGACAGAGGCGGGCGAGTCAGGCCAATCGCACTGCGGGTGCGGAAAGTCGGACTGCCACATCAGCACGTCCTCACCCAGTACGTCGATGATCGAGCGGGCGATCTTCTCGTCTTCGTAAAACTCCAGGCCGATGAAGATGCGCCCTTCGGCCGCATACTCGAGCGGGTCGCGCACTTGCTCGGGAACCGCGTTGCGCATATACGACATCTGCCCGCGCAGCCGGTACAGCCAGAAGGGAAGCCAGCCCGCCCCGACTTCGGCAAATCCAACCCGCAGGTGCGGGTAACGATCAAACAAGCCGGAGAGCATGAGGAACGCCACCAGCCGCTGCGCTCCCCAGGGGTGGGCGGCAGCCCGGGCTGCCACCACGTTGTCCCACATGTCCCGATAGCCGGGGAAGTACGGAGGCTCGTAGAAGAATGAATGATGGAGCAGTGGCAGGTCGGCTTCATCCATCGCCTGCCAGATGGGATTAAGGTCCGGATCGTCGACCGGGAGGTCCTGCGGCAGGACGACCGTAACCGCCCCCACGCTACGGTCCTCGGCCAGGCGTTTGATCTCCGCCGCGGACCACTCCGGGTCGCCGCCATGGACCTGGATCGACGACCGGAGCCGGGCCGGATCTGCTGAGGCGTAGTCGACGATGTAGCGGTTGTAGGAAGCCGGCAATTCCACGGAAAGCGACTGATCGAGACCGGTACTGGCCATCGCGAACGTGCCGGGTATGAGCACATGGACGTCCACGCCTTCGAGATCCATCGCCCGCAACCGTCCCTCGGCGTTGTCGTGAGATACGCCGGGCTCGGGCGAGGCCTTCATCCCTTTTGACACTGCCGCTGACAGGGGATTCTTCGCTTTCTGGCCGCGCTCAATCTTGTTGCCATCCGTCGGTTTCTCTCCAAACCGACGGAAGTATTGATACGGCGCCACGTTGAGGAGGTAGTTGGTGCGCTCCCAGTCGCCGTACTCGGTCTTCGGGCGGGGATTGAGCTGAAGGTACGGCGCCAGCTCGTCCCACCGCCGCTTCAGGTCCGTGGATCCATAGTCCTGCAGCAACTCCATCGCCGGCACGACGTGCGTGTCGGTATCGACGATCCTGTAGCCGTTCTTCACTGCGACCTCAATTCAATCTCAACTCAATTCAGTATCCTCTTTGTATGGTGACGCATCGACGGCCTGGTGTCAAGAAGGGGGCGGAAGTCGACAAAACGCAGTGTTATGACATTCGGAATGGTCAACAAGGGTCCAGAGGGACATAACCCAGGTCCTTGTCAACGACGTTGAGGAGCGGGCGCCCCTGGACGAAGCGGGCCACGTTGTCGGCCACCAGCTCAGTCGTCAGATCAAGCATGCTGCGCGTCCACACAGCCACATGGGCAGATATGGTCGTACCCGGAGCGTCCCACCAGGGGCTCTCCGGCGGAAGCGGCTCCTCCGGCAGGGCGTCCAGGGCGGCCCGGACCCGCCCCTCCCGAACCGCGTCCAGCAGGGCGGCGTGGTCAACCAGCTCGGCGCGACCGACATTTACGATCAGGCACCCGGGCTTGGCCGCGGCCAGAGCCGTGCGGTCGACGAGCTGCTGGGTGGCGGGGGTCGCCGCGGCCAGCAGCACGACATAGTCGCTTTCGGCCATCACCTCTGCCAGCCGGGCGGGGGCAAATACGGCATCGCAACCAGCTGGGCCGGCTTCCGGACGGCGGCGGACGCCGAGCACGCGCATTCCGAAGGCGCGACCGAGTTTTGCGACCCGCTGGCCGATCGGTCCGAGGCCGACCACGGCCAGCGTCGACCCCTCCAGGCGGTCATGGAAGAAGCGATCCCAGGTATGTTTCTGCTGGCTTTGGGCGGTGCGGCGGAGACCCATGGCATGCTCGAGAATCATCCCAAACGTGTACTCGGCAACCGGTCCGGCCGTGGCGCCACTCGAGTTGGTTACCACCACCTCGCTCTGCACCACTTCCGGGATGAGCACCGTCTCCACTCCCGTGGCCAGCGACTGGATCCAGCGGACCCCGGAGGCCATGCCGACGCGGACATCGTCAGTCGCATATTGGGCAACGATCAAGGCGTCCCCCGGTCCCGAGCCCAGGTCTGCGAAGGCGACGGGCAGACCCTCGAGCCGGGGCATCAGGCGAGCCTGCACCGGGCCGGCTTGGGACGACACCAAAATAGTTTGAGCGGCGGTCGCGCTCTTCACGGCTTTCGGGAAGCAGCTTTTGTTCGCCGGGATCCGTCTTCCGGGCGGGTCCAGGCTTCCACGTGCTCGAGGTGCTTGAGAAGGAGTCGCTCGGCTTTGTCCCCATCTCGATCGATGAGCGCCTCGGCGATCTTGCGATGGGACCGGTTCAGTTCGTCGGTTACTTTCCTGTCGGATTCCTCGACCGTCATGTAGTCGCGCATCAGCATGCCGAGGACGCTGACGAAAAGGGCCAGCGCCGGGTTCCCGGTTCGCTGGGCGATCCACACGTGGAAGTTCTGGGCCCGGCTCGGCCTGGTCCGATCGAGCTTCAGCTCCTGGCGCAGATCATCAGCGTCGGAAGTGTTGAGCCGTTGGACCGCCAGGCGGATGCACATGAGCTCGAGCAAGGTGCGAGCCTCCTGAACGTGGAAGGGCTCGATGCGCTGGTACTCAAGATGCAGGGTCACGGCACGCACCACGGCCGAGAGATCGGGTGCGGTTACCGTCAAGCCCCCGCCGGGACCACGTCGCATGGTCGCAACCAGATGGTTCTCGACAATCCGCAGGGCTTCACGCAATACGGCCCGGCTCACCTGGTACTGGGCCAGAAGATCGGCTTCTGAACCGATCACCTCCCCGACTGGCCAGCCTCTGGCAATGATGTCGTTCTCGATGCGCGTCGCCACGACCTCCGCCAGCTTGGTTCGGCCCCCTCGCGAAGGCGCCGCGGTGGCGGCGCGCTTCTTCGCGGCCGGGCGCTTGCCAGTCCGCGACAGCGGGACGAGTTGGCACCGGGAGATTTGCGCCCTTCGACGACCGCGAGGCTGACATCAGAGCGAGTGTAGCTTTGTTGCTGGAGATGCAGGAATCTGACGGGGGCCGGGACCAGCCGCGCCATCGTGGACCTGGACGCCCACCCGATCCGGTCGGGTCGTCTGCCCCAGCCTCTGGCCGGACCGGCCACGCTTTCCGCGGCCCTCCTGAATTTGAGTATGCTGAATCGGGCCGGGGGGATACCACTCCGGGGCTCAGCGGTCCGGCGAAGGAGGCACCGGTGAAACCCCATGATATGTTTTCGACGCGATTTGGAGTCGGTGCTCAGAAGGGTGCTTCCTGCCCGATTGTCTGAGAAATGGTCCCGCAACCCGAGAGCGGTAGAAACGCAGCTAGACAAGGAGTGAAATGGAGATAGAGCGCAAACTTGAAGAGCTGGGTATCAAGATCCCGGGACCATTAGGGAGCGGCGGCCTCTATACCTCCGTGGTGATCGACGGGGATATCGCCTATACCTCAGGCGTGGTGGCGGTGGACCTCGGGCCGCCGCCGAAGCTCGCCCACCCGGGACTGGTTGGCGGCGACCTCGGGGTCGAGGAGGGCCAGGCGTCGGCCCGCGGAGCCATGATCAGCACCCTCGCCAACCTCAGGGGCGTGCTCGGCGACCTCGACCGGATCGATCGATTTCTCAAGATCACCGGATACGTGCGGGCCGCTCCGGACTTCTTCGACCTGCCCAAGGTCCTCGACGGCGCGTCGCAACTGGTCATCGATCTGATGGGAGACGACCGCCGCTCGGCCCGAACCACCGTCGGCGTGGCCGCCCTGCCAGGTGGTGCCAGCGTCGAGCTGGATACCGTCGTGCGTATTCGCGGCTGACGACGAGCACCTTCGACCGCCGATCGGCACGGCTTCCGCGTCCCGTTGATGCGGGCCCGTCGGCGCGATCCGCGTCGAGACCGCGCCGTCGGGCGATCCCGATGGACGGTCTCGCCCGTCTGGCCCCGCAGTCGATAGGGTGAGCCCTGGGCACAACAGTGGATACCAGCACCCTGAAGGCCTGTCTCGTGAGGTGAAGAACACAATGCACGATCTGCGTGACAAGGCTTCCATCGTTGGCATCGGCGAGACCCGCTACGTGCGGAAGAGCGGGAAGCGTGCCCATGAGATGGTCTTCGATGCGGTGGAGCGAGCCTGCCAGGATGCGGGCATCGATGTGCGGGACCTGGACGGCGTGGTCCAGATGGGCGGGGCCGGCCACCTGGTGACCGCCCAGGAGTTCCAGCTGAACTACGGCCTCGTTGACCTTCCGTACGTGGCCACGGCCCCGTTCGGCGCGGGGAGCGCGGCTGCGGCATCGGTGGGCATGGCCACGGCTGCCCTGGAAGCCGGCCTTTGCAAGTACGTGGTGTGCTGGCATTTCACCGACTGGAGCTCGGCCGCGACCACGCCCGGCGACGCCCACGACCACGATCCCAACAAACATGACTTCGAGACACCCTTCGGGTGGTTCGGCCAGCCCGCCCATCTCGCTATGTCCGCCCGGCGGCACATGTCCGTGTATGGCACCACCGCCGAGCACCTCGGGGCCATCGCCGTCACCCAGCGGGCCCATGCGGCCCTCAATGGCAACGCGGTGATGACCGAACCGCTGACCATGGAGGATTATCTGTCAGCGCGCTGGATCGCCGAACCCTTCCGGCTCTACGACTGCTGCGTCATCAACGATGGCGCCGCGGCTTACGTCATGACGACCCCGGAGCGGGCGCGGGACCGGCCCCAGCCGCCGGTGTCCTTCCTGGGCGTGGGTCTGTCGTCGGGCAACCGCACCGCTTATTGGGCCCAGCAGCCGGATCTCACCCATACCTGCGCAGTGAACTCCGCGCCCCGGGCCTATGCCATGGCGGGAGTGGGCCCGGATGACATCGACTTCTTGCAGCTCTATGACTGCTTCACGTGGGTGGTGCTGGCCAGCATCGAGGACCACGGATTCTGCAAGAAGGGCGAGGGCGGCGACTTCCTCGAGGGCGGGAAGCGCATCTCGCTCGGCGGCGAGCTGCCGGTGAACACCCACGGCGGCATGCTCTCGCAGTCGTACCTCCAGGGCATGAATCACATCTGCGAGGCGGTGCGGCAGTTGCGGGGCCAAGCCGGCGCGGCCCAGATCACCGACGCCGAAGTCGGCCTCGTCGGCGGCTACGCCGGCGCCACCTACGGTTCTCTCATCCTCCGCAAGGGCTGAGGGAGATGGAGACCGCCCCGCGCCCTTTGCCCAACCTCGACCGGGCTGACACCCAGCCGTACTGGGAGGCCGCCCGCCGTCACCACCTGGTGCTGCCACGTTGCCAGGACTGCCAGGGATGGATCTGGTACCCCCAGACAGTGTGCCACTTCTGCAACTCGTGGAACCTGACCTGGGAGCGCGTCAGTGGGACCGGCACCGTCTACAGCTTCGTGGTGGTGCGCCACGGACTGCATCCCTGGTTCGCCAGCCGGATTCCGTTCACCACCGCTCTGGTGGAACTCAACGACGCCCCCAATGTGCGCCTGACGGCGGAGATCGTGGAGTGTGCACCTGAGGACGTCTCGGTGGGCATGAACGTCGAGGTCTGCTTCGAGGACGTCGACGATTTGGTCACCCTGCCTCAGTTCCGCCCGGCCTCGAGGGTGGCGCCGGCTCCCTGACCTTCTTGAACCCGACCGGCGAAGGTTCGGGCGATCCGCGGTGGGTGGGCGGCCCGTCACCTCCTCAGTCCGGGAGGTCAGGTTCCCGGAATGGCCGGTGGGTTGACGCAGATGGGCGTGTCGCCCTGCGGCGCCACGTACTTCCCGTTGCTGGAGCGAACCAGGTAGAAGCAGTTGACCAGGTTGGGCTGCCCGGCCTTGAAGGTGAGCGGCGGCGCCAACCCGCCCAGCGTCGACCCGTCGAGCCCGTAGAGCCCGCTATAGACGGCCTGGGTCGTGGGGTTGTCGCCGGCGTTGGCCGCCGCGGTGGCGAAGAGCTCCATGCCTGTCCAGGCTGCGGCCACCACGGTGGGCCGCTGGGCGTTGGGCAGGTACTTATCCATGACCTGGTGGAACAGCATGGTGGCCGGCGTGTTGTTGAGGAAGTAGGGGAAGGTGTTGACCTCGCCCACCACATTGTTCTTGTTGAAGCCGGGTTTGGTCAGAGCCGAGTCGGGCACCGTTCCAGACGCGGTGATTTCGGTCGGGACGTAGCCCTGGCTGGCACAATCCGACGCCACTCTCTCGATCGCGGGGGCGTTGGAGGCGGCGATGAACATGGCCTGCGAACCGGCCGACTTGGCCGCCAGGCACTGGGCCAGGTAGTTGGGGGCGCTGGCGCTGATCGCCGCCGTGTAATTGACGTCCACTCCCTCGGACTTGGCGTCGAGCTTGGTCAGCGGGACGGCCTGGGCGCAGTTGGGATCCTCGGCGCAATACAGCAGGGCGTAGTTCTTGGCCCCGGCGTACTTGGCTGCGTACACCTGCGCATACAGGTTCGCCAGCACCGTGGTGGAGTTGGCAAAGAAGTTCGGGTCGGTGAAATACAGGGTGGACTGCCCGGAGCCGGTCAACGATAGCACCGGAACCTTGGCCGCGTCCGCCTCCTTCTGGAAGGCGTTGTTGACAAAGCTGGCGTCCATGATGGCCAGGGCGTGGCTGGCGACCAGACTGGCGCCGTCGCTGGCCGCCCGGGCCGCGCTGTCGCCATCATCAAAGTACATGAGCTTGATCGGGTGCCCGTTGATGCCGCCATGCGAGTTGGTGTAGTTGACCCAATCGTGGACGGTGCTCGACACATCCGAGCTGCTCCCGCCGACGCCCGTGTCGGAGCTGATCACACCAAGCGCATAGGGGGTACCCGTCGCCGGAGAGCCCGCTGCGGTCGTACCCGGACTGGCGGTGCCGCCACTGGCCGCTCCCGACGAGGCTCCCGTGGTCGGCGCGCTGGACGACTTGCTGGAGCTACCACACCCGACCGCGGCCAGCACCACCACGGCCATCACTGCTGCCACTGGAGCCGACATCAGGCGCCGCCGCCGCTTCACACGGCGTGAAGGTGACGAGGAAGATCGCGATGGCGTCATGGGTCCACCCCTCAGGTTCGGCCCGGGACATATCCCGGCACCCGGCCTGACTGTACGACGTAGAGGAGGGAGGGTCAAGTCACGCCGGGCGGGGTGGTCACACTATTGGGAGACTTCGTCCTCCAGCGACCACGTCTCCGGGAACACGATGGACGTGCGAGAAAAACTGCCGCCATCGCACGAGGGGATGGTGATCCCGGACATGTAGATCGAATCGTCGGAAGCCAGGAAGGTGGCGACGGCGGCGTTGTCGTGCAGCGATGGAGGCCGGTTGAGCTTGAGCGGCCCGGGAAAGGCGCCCGGATTCCAGGTCCCACCCGACTCCGCCAGGGCCGCCTCCTCGTAGGACAGGCCCAGCACGTCGGCGTCGGGCGGCAGGGCAAAGTTGGCCGACATTCCATGGGTGGGCGCCAGGGCGTTGACCCGGATCCCGTATTTTCCAAGGTCGAACGCCATGGAACGCACCAGCCCGATGGCGCCGGCCTTGCCGGCGTTATAGGCCGCGAAGCCGGGATAGGCGTTCAGCCCACCAGCCGAGGTGGTGACCACGATGTTGCCACCGCCCTGACCCTTCATCACCCGCGCCGCGTGCTTGCCGCAAAAAAAGACACCCTTGTACACAGCGTCGTTCACGTCATCCCACTGGGCTTCGGTGACGTCTTCCAGGGGAATGGCGCCAAAACCCTCCACCGGTTTGCCGGCATTCGCGAACATGATGTCGAGCCGTCCGAACTCCTGGACCGCCCTGGCCACTGCCGCTTCCACTTCGGCCTCGACCCCGACGTCGACGCGCATGGAAATCGCTGACCCACCCTTGTCGCTAATGGCGGTGGCAACGTCGTGGGCTCGCTTTTCCACCACGTCGGTGGCGAGGATGTGGGCTCCCTCCTCGGCCCACCAGAACGCGCACTCGCGTCCGAGTCCGGATCCGGCTCCGGTGATCAAAATGACCTTTCCTTCGAAGCGGCCCACCGCTACCTCCCTGGCTCAGTGCCCTTGACGCGGACACGGTAGCATCGCCGGCGACTGGCGGCCGGACCGAAAAAATGCCCATCAGCAAAGGGCGCCACCGCAGCCGGTGTGGGTTGCGGCGTCCAACTGCGACCCGCCCCCGCCGGCGCCCGTCCGGCGCCCCTCCGGGTGGCTGCTGGCCTGAGCACTACGGGCCGGTCCGGGCCGGGCCGGACGGGCTCGGCCGGACGGCAGCGGGGTCCTCGACTTTTGGGACTTTTTCTCACCTTTGGACGGAAAACCACGCCACGCGTGGTTTTTGGTCCAGAAGTGGGCAGATTTCCCAAAAGTGGGGCACTCACGACGGCCAGGCGTCGCCATGCCATGGCCACACCCCCGTCAGAAAATCCAGCCAGCCGTCCCGGCGCTTGGTATCTGGTCGACGTAGTGGAATTCAAACCCGGCCAGCTCGGCGTAATGGCGATCGACATCGGTGTCACCAATATGCACGTGCCGTTGACACGCAAACTGCTTCACGATCTCGGGCAGCCGGTGCTTGTGGCCCACGAAGTCAACCGTGATACCGTGATAGTCCCACATTCGCCGCTGAAACTGGACCGTCCGATCGGAGGCGCTTCCGATCACGTAGCCCAGAGCCTGGGCCAGTCGCACCACGTCCATTGAGAGCGGACCCGGCGGGTCGCCGGTCTCGAGGGTGCCGTCAATGTCGAAGCTGACCAGGACGATCCTGCTCTCATTGCCTGCACCGGCTGCAGTGGCTCCACCAGCTTCCCCGCCTCTAGTGCCTCGCCTGCGTCCCCTGCCTCCGCTCATACCTCTCCTTGGATCGCTGCCGCAATGTACAGCGAAAGGGCAGCCTGACGGAAAGGTCCGGCAGATGCGAAGCCCCTCGGGCCAGTTCCGGGCGCGGACGAGGGCGGACCGGCCACGACGGATCAGGTGTCCAACTGCGGACGGGACCGACCTCCTCAGCAAGTAACAAGCACGGTCACGGCGCCGTCACCAGGCCGTCCACCAAGGCGACGATGCGGTCAGCCATAGGACGATCGACAAGCTCGACGAAGAACCCGAGGGTGTCGAGCGTGTCGAGATAGACGATCCCATGGGTACCGTCCGGTCGGATCGACGAGTGGACCTGGAAGCAGGGTCCGATCCCTCCGGGCCGCTGCGTCGGGTCGTCGGTCGCATAACCGACATGGAAGACCCCCTCGCCCCGGGTAGCGAGAAACTCCCCTGCCGGCCCCTGGCCCAGGCCGGGTTCGACCAGCTCGACGACGAGGTCCCCCCATTTCCCGAAGGCGTTCCGGTTGGCGATGGTCCCCTCCCATTCCCGGTGCCGAGCCTGGTAGTTGGTGTCGAGACGGTGAAAGGCCGGCACCCGCAGCAAGGCGCGGTAGCGGGCCATGGCCAGATCGACATCGCGAACCACGACGCCGACGTGATAGAGCCGACCTTCGATCCCCGGGGCCGGATTGTCGATCATGCCCGCTGCGGTTCCCTCGGGCTGCTCCGGCCGATCCCGTAGCGGTCGACATAGGCGCTCATCCGGGCGCGAATCGCCTGGTCGCTGAGACCGAAGTCGGTCGCCTGATAACGATGCGTCCCGTGCTTGCCCATGGGCCGCTCGACGGACCATCGGCGCATCGCAGCTTCGGCCTGGTAAGACAGGGGGCGGGCCAGAGCGGCGTAAATGGCTTTTACCGTGGCCAACGGGTCGGCAACAAAGGCCCGGTAATCGACATCGACAACGGTGCGGTCAGGCGCAGCCGCCCGGGCCGCGTCCAGCCGCTCCGCGGCCAGGGCCCAGATACGCAGACGATGGGCACCGAGCTCGCGGGCCGTGAAGGTACCCTCCCCGATGCCCATGGAGGCGATCAGGCTGCAGCCCGAAACGATCGATTCCGCCGGATCCCGGTAAATATGGATGAAGACCGCCTGAGGGAACTCCTCGAGCATGGCCGCCATGCCGAAGGTGTGACTCGGGTTTTTGAGGAGCCACCAGCGGTCGGTATCGTCGGCCCCAATCAGCCGGAGGTTATCAGCGTAACGGCGATACGACGGCCGCTCGTCCTGCTCGATAAACCAGTCGTGATAGTCCGGCACGGCCTGGGATGACACCCACGTCATGCTCACGAATGATTGCTGCATGATTTGCAGGCACTCTTCGGGGTCGGCCGGTTCGATGTCGTGCAGCGGGTTTGGTCCCCTGGCCTCGTAGGCGCGGACCCGATCCCGGTACTCACCCTCCTGATCCCACTGGCGCCGGGGCGGGCGCGGGCGGGGCCGGGGGGCCAACCAGGCGGGAATCCACTGGTAGGCGGGATCGGCAGCCAGGATCTGATGCAAGGCGGTCGTCCCGGAGCGGGGTAGGCCCACGACCACCAGCTGCGGGGGCAAACCGGCGTCCCGGCACGCCGGCCGGGCCGCCCAGCCAGCTTCGGAGGCCAGCCGGGACACCAGGGCGGCAGTCGCGGACACCCGCACCCGCCGGTCGAGGACGGCACCGGCGTGAGGGCTGGTCCGGGCGGCCTCGAGCAGGGTCCGCAGCCCGGGCAGGTAATCGTCGGGACCGAAGTTGGTCAACCCCCCGGTGGCAGCGACGGCGTCAGCCTGGATCGCTTCGACCAGTTCGCCGGTCACCCCTCACCCCCGACGCCGACCTGTTCGGCGTATCCGGTCCGGAGGACCTGGGACAGGCCGAGAACAGAGGTGACGCCGCCGTCGACGATTAGCGATTGCCCGGTGATAAAGCGGGATTCGTGACTGGCAAAGAAGAGGGCGGCCCAGGCCGCATCCCATCCGGTGCCTTCGATGCCAAGCACGTTGAGGTCGTTGCGGAGCTCGCGGTGCTCGTTCCCGCCACTCGTGCGGGCCACATGCGGAGTGTGCAGATGTCCGGGAATGACGCAGTTGACTCTAATGCGGTCTTTTCCCAAGGCCATCGCCATGTCGCGTGTGAGCGGAATGACCGCGCCCTTCGCGGTCCCGTACCCGATTGAGCCCGACGTCTGGATGCCGGCAACGGAGCCGATGTTGACAATGGACCCCCCACCGCCGGCCCGCATATGGGGAACCGCGAACCGGGCCATCAGCATCGGCGCCTTGAGGTTGCCATCAAAGATTTCGTTCCACACCCCGTCGTCGAAGTCGTCAACCGAGACCGCCTTGTGCACGGCAACGTTGTTGACGACGATGTCGAGCCGGCCGAACCGCGCCACGGCGGTCTCGGCCACGTGCTGGCAGTCGTCCGCCCGGGTGGTGTCGCCTACCACGGCAACGGCCTCGTCGCCGGCGTCGGTGACCTGGGTGACGGTCCTGGCAGTGCGCTCCGGGGTCCGCCCCATGACGACCACCTTGGCACCCTGGGCGGCAAAGAGGCGAGCGATGGCGGAACCGGTCCCCGGGTAGTCGCCTGTCGAGCCGCCCCCCACGACAACGGCGACCCGGCCGCCGAGCCGGGTGCCTCGCAGCTCGCTGTCCTCCTGCACCATCTCCCCTACTTTTCGCGCACCCGGTGCCACCAACGTACCCATTCGTGCTATCTCATCGGGCCCCCGTCCCCCTGTCCGTCCAACTGCCGCCGATTCGGGCCCGGTGTGGTCAGGCGCCGTGTGCGCTATCGTGGGCCGGTATTCGGACAGACGACTTATAAGTGGACCACTGCCGAAAACCACCGCCAAACGCCACCGCCCAACGAGGGGAGCAATCCAAACCGTGCGTGACTATGAGCTGATCTCGACTGACTCGCACCTCGAGGTGCCTCCGTACGCATGGGAGCCGTACGTGGACGCCGAATTCCGGGAGTTCGTCCCCAAGGTGGTAAAGCTGCCCGGTGGCGGCGACGCGTGGGCAATGCCGGGCCGGGCCAAGCCGGTACCGCTCGGCCTTAACTTCTCAGCGGGCCGGGGTTGGGAGAACCTCAAGACGTCGGGTCTCTCCTATGCCGACGGCCTGGTCGGCGCCGGTGACGCCAAGCAGCGCCTGACCGAGATGGACCAGGACGGCGTTGACGCCGAACTGCTGTTCCCGGCTGTGTCCGGGCAGCGCACCCTGGATGTGGCGGCGGTGCCGGCGGAGGCCTACGTGGCGCTGGCCCGCGGCTACAACAATTGGTTGTCGCAGGAATACACCGCGGAGGATCCCGACCGTCTCCTCGGCCTTGCCATCCTGCCCGGGGCCTCCATCGAGGACTCCGTGGCCGAGCTGGAGCGGATCGCCACCATGTCGGGGATCCGGGGCGTTGTCCTGCACCACTGGCCGAACGGATCACCCGTGCCGGTACCAGAAGAGGACGACCGGTTCTGGCAGCGGGCGGTGGAGCTCAAGGTGCCGGTGACCGCCCACGTCAGCTTCGGCGGAGGAGCGGAGGCGGAACAGCAAGCCATCCTCAAAGCGTCTGCGGATGGCGTGTCGCTCATGAACTTTGCTCCCATGACGACCATGCTGAGCAAAACGGTCACCCGTGGCGGTCAGGTGATCCAGCTCATTCAGCACGGGACGTTTGATCGGTTCCCCGAGCTGCAAATCTTCTTCGCGGAGACCCAGATCGGGTGGATCCCGGAATTCAAGGAGGACGCCGACGAGAACTGGCGGCGGCATCGGTACTGGAGCGGGGCCGACGCCTGGGCGCACGAGCCGAGCTGGTACGTCGACCGCAACACCCAGTGGGGCTTTCAGGTCGACCGCTTCGGATTGAAGGTGCGCCACGACATCGGGGTCGACCGGATCCAGTGGTCCACCGACTTCCCCCATGTGCAATGCGACTGGCCGAACTCGCGCCAGATCATCGAGGACCAGTTCCGCGATATCCCCGAGGACGAACAGCGGAAGATTCTGTGTGACAACGCCCGGGCGTTCTTCCACCTCGGGACGCAGGCTGCCCCTGAGCCCCCGCCTGACGAGGCGAGGTGGGCACGCTCAGCCGGCGTCGAAGATGGCCCCACTGGCGGTGAGCGCCTCCAGTTCATCGTTGGACAGGTTGATCCACTGCCGGAGGATCTGGTTGGTGTGCTCCCCCAGCCTGGCCGGTGGAAAGCGGACCTGGCCCGGGGTCCTGGTCCAGCGTTGGGCCGAGGTGGGGTAAGTGACGCGACCCAGATCGGCCTGGGTCACCACTTCGCCAAAGGCGCGCCCATGCCGCTGAGGATCGCGCCAGATGTCCTCGGTGTTCTGGACGGGAACCGCAGCCAGCCCGACTTTCTGCAGCAGGTGCATGGCCGTGTGGGGGCGGTGCTGGGCCGCCCAGGCCGCGACCGCCTCCCGCAGCCCGGACTCCAGTTCCTCTGCTCGCTTCCGCTCCACGGTCATCAGGTCGCCCCGATCCAGAAACGTGCAGAGGGCGTTCCAGTCGTCGGCGTCCTCCACGTCAACGGCGAGCCAGGCGTCGTAACCCAGGGCCGCGAAGACGCCCGACAGCCAGGAACCGGGGGCGCGGTTGGACGGCCAGGGCGGATCCTGGCCACTGCCCAGCGGCTCGGCATAGAGGCAGGCCAGGATCGGTGCCATGGCGTCGATCTGGGCGATGTCGAGATGAACCGGGGTGCCGGTGGACCGGGCCTGATCGAGGGACACCACGGCCGCCAGGGCTCCGGTGGCGGCAGTCAGGTAGTCGGTCAGGGTGCCATGGCTGTATCCCCAGGCCGACGCCAGCCCGATGAAACTGCACAGCGTGGATGCGTAGCCCAGATAACCAGCCCGGGGCCCGGTCCGCCCGTAGCCGGACAAGGAAAGCATCACCAGCTCAGGGTTGTCTGGTAGCAAATCGTCATAGGAGCAGCCCCATCGCTCGAGGACGGGCCCACCGAAGTTCTCGATGACAATGTCGGTCTCCGCGACCAGGCGATGGAAGACGAGGCGGGCGTCGGGCAACGCCAGATCGAGGGAAAGGTTCCGAACTCCACGGTTGAGGGTGGCGTACATGACCGTGTTCGGCACGCCCGACGGCTCCACCACCGCCGGGCCGATCGCATATTCGGGCATGCGCAGGACCTCCGGCCGGGACCGGGCCTCCACCTTGACGACGTCTGCTCCCATCTCCGCCAGAAGTCGCGCCGCCGTACTTCCGGCCACGAAGGCGCCAAAGCTGATCACCTTCACGCCGACCAGGAGGGCGGGGAACTCAGACAATCCCGGCGTCCTTCCACTTCTCGAGCTGGCTACCGGTAAAGCCGAGCTCGTCCACATACACCGCCACGTTGTGCTCGCCAAGCCGGGGAGCTGGATACCGCAACTGCAGCAGCGGGGCCGTCGAATGTCCCCATCGCCATGGGATCGTGGCTTGCTCACCGGGATCACGGGCGACCGCCCCAAAGACCTGTCGCGCTCGCGGCTGCACGTCGCGCACAAAATCGCCGGGCGTGTTCACCGGGGCGCACGGCAGGCCCGCAGCCTGACCCTTCTCGAACAGCTCCTGGCGACTGCGATTCGCCATCAGCCCGGCAATCACCTCCTCGAGCCCATCGAAGATCTCCCGGCGCAGCAGCGGATCGCAAAGCGCCGGTTCGGAGAGGGCATCGGGATGATCGAGCATGGACAAAAAGGCCTGCCAGTGATGGTTCTGGTGGGATGCCACCGCAAACGGGCCGTCCGCACAGGCCCACACCCCCGTCGGCGGAATGCCGACGCCAATCCTCCGGCCCCACTGGCCCGGGCGGGCCACGTCATAGCGCTCCAGCAGGAAGTCCTTGGCCATCGCCACCTCGTGCACGGATAGGTCGAGCAGCTGGCCGCCCACCTGCGCCCGGCCGTGCAGCGCCGCCACCGTCCCGAAGGCGGCGTGAATACCCGCCTCGTCCCACTGCAGCTGACCCGGCACCGCCAACGGCGGACCGTCCTGGTCTCCTACCCATTGCATCCCGCCGCCCATGGCAAATGACAGGAAGGGCGTCATGCGCAGGTCGCGGAGCGGGCCGGTCAAGCCGAACGGGGTGATCGCCACGATCACGGCGTTAGAGGTGGCCCAGGCCAGGGCCGGGGCCTCGCGGTCGAGCCCGGTCACGGGCCGGCGGGCTGAAGGTGAAACCACGGCCACATCGCAATGCCGGCCCAAGGCCTCGAGCAACGGCAGGGACTCCGGACGGCTCACGTCGACGGTAATCCCTCGCTTGTTGGCGTGGTACGAAGCAAACATCAGGCTGTTGGACCCGTCGGACTCGCCCGCCTGGAACGGAGGGATCCGGCGCAGCCGGTCGCCCTCCGGCGGCTCGGCCAGCAATACATCCGCGCCCAGATCGGCCAGCAGCTTGGTGCAGTAGGCGCCGACGGCGCCGCTCACGTCCAGTACCCGGACCGCCGACAGCGGACCGACCACTCCCTCTTCCATCCTGTCTCCTGGTTCGCATGAGCATCCGGCGGAGCCAGCGAGGCACTCTAGCGGTTGTCAAAACCAGCTTTACAGAGAGGGGCCGCGCCGGTTTGTCCGTGCGAGCCGCAGTATGCTCGCCCGGGCACTTCGGCCTCGGTGGCAAGTGCACAAAGCGGAGGCGACCATGCCAGAGCGAGGAGCTGCTTCAGCGAACCGGCAACTCGAGTTCCGGGCCACAACAGCCCTCCTGTGACGCCGATGCTGGCCGTGTGTGGTGGTCACGTCCTCGATCCGGGCACGGGTCTGGACGGACCAGCCGAGGTGATGATCGCCGGAGATCGGATTCTGAGCATCGCGGGCGACCGACCCGCGGGCGAGGACGTGGACGAGTTCGACGCCTCCGGATTGATTGTGTGCCCGGGACTCATCGACCTTCATGCCCACGTCTACGAGTGGGCGACAGACTTCGGGCTGCCGCCGGAAGCGGCGGGCGTCGATGCAGGCGTCACGACCGCGGTCGATATGGGGAGTTCGGGCGCCTGGACGCTGCCGGGCTTCCGTCACCACATCGTCGACCGCAGTGCGACCGAGCTGTTGTCCTTCATCAACATCACGCTCATCGGTTCTATGCAGGCGGGCCGCGGCGGGCCCAGCGTGTTCACCCCCGATTACGTCGATCTCATTGCCATCGAGCGCATGCACACCGACCACCCTGACCTGGTGAAAGGCATCAAGACCTACGCCGAGTCTGGAGGCTGGTCGAAAGGTTGGCAGCCCTTCCTCACCGAGGCCGTCGCCGCGGCCGGCCGCACCGGCCTGCCCCTCTACATCCATACCGGCGAGCTGCTGCAGGTGGACGAGCCGAACCGCCCCGATCCCGACAGCCTGCTGCCTGACGTGCTGGCCGCCGCCCGCCCGGGCGACATCCTCGGCCACTGCTACAGCGGCATGCCGGACGGCATCCTCGGGTGGCACGATCGACCGTCGCCCCAACTGTTTGATGCCGTCTCCAGGGGCGTGCGCCTGGACGTTGGCCATGGCCTCAACTTTTCTTTCCGGACCGCGGCCCGGATGCTCGAGGCCGGGCTGCTTCCCACGACCGTCAGCTCCGATGTTCACGCCGCCCTGTACGGGGTGCATGACGTGGCGGCGTGCACCTGGAGCCTCGTCGGCACCATCTCCAAGCTGGTCGCCCTCGGGATGAGCCTCGACGAGTGCGTGTTGCGGGCCACGCGCCGCCCCGCAGAGGTGCTTGGCCTCGAGGACGAGATCGGCTCACTGGCGGTGGGGTCGCGCGCCGATCTGACGCTGCTGCGCGAGGTCCGTGAAGAATGGACGTTCACCGACGGCCTCGGCGACACCCTGCAGACGGACCGCCGGTACCTGCCCGAAGTCGTCGTGCGGGCCGGACGGATCCACCACCCGAGCCGGGTGCTGATGCGCGATGTCGACCCGGATCGCTTCCTGAAAGACGGCGTGCAGGCCGACCTGGCCCGCCGCTGAAGCCTGACAGACGTGCTGAGTCGAGGGGCCACCGAAACGGGAGTTGCAGGATGAACGGGACGTTGCTGGTCACCGGCGCCACCGGAAGCGTCGGCGGGAACATCTGCCGACTGGCCGTCGAGCACGGCCTGCCGGTCCGCGGGCTCGTTCGGAATCTTCCAGCCGCCAAGCCTCTGGAAGCGCTGGGCGTGGACCTGGTCGAGGGCGACGTGACCGATGTGGATTCCGTGATGCGAGCTGCCCGAGGCGCGGACATCCTCATCCACGCCGCCGCCCAAATCGGAGGCACGTGGACGACCGCCACGGAGGCAGACTTCCAGGCTGTCAATCAACAGGGAACCTTCAACGCGCTCGACGCGGCCGAAGCCAACCACGTGAAACGCACGGTCCTCCTGCTCTCGGGGGTGGTAGCAGACCACCGGTTCACCATCACCGAGATTTCCCCGTTGCGCGCCATCAGCCCTGAGAACTCGCCCTATGCCCGCACCAAGTTGGCTGGAATGTACGAAGGCCTGGCCCGCGCCGCACGCGGTATGGATGTCAACTTCGTGATCCCCGGCAGCATCTTCGGCCCCACGCCGCTCATTGAACGGGCCCTGGTCCCCACGATCTACACCGGAACGCTCGTGGCGGCGGCTCGCGGTGAACTCACCTCCTATCTTCCTTCCCGGCAGAGCTGGGTGCTCGCATCCGAGGTGGCCGCTATCTCACTGGCTGCGGCAGAGAGGGGCCAACGGGGAGCACGCTACCTGGCCCTGGGACGATCGGAGGATGCCTGCTCGCTGCCTGCCTTTTGCAACCACTTTCTCGAGATGGCGGGCATCGATCACCAGGTGACCGAAATCGATATCAACGACCCGGCGGTGATGTCCGAGGCGCGGTTCGGGTCCATGGTGAAGTATCTGCAGACGACCTACCCGGATCCGCTCCACGACTGCCGCGTCACCACCGCCGAGCTGGGTATCGCTCCCGCCCGCCGGGACGAGGGACTGCAACAGACCCTCCGCTGGCTCAGGGAGCACGATAAGCTTTGAATCGGGGCGGCCCGGGCTCCTGGCGGCCCAATCCCGCCGACGCCCGGAGAGCGTTGGCGAGCATGGCGACCAGCTCGGCCAGCCGGCCGTCGATATCGGCTGCATCGGGCGACCGGGTGCTCCGGGCGTACTCGGCCAGGGCGTGGATGGCCCAGTTGAATACCAGATCGAAGCGAGCCTCGAAGACCGAGACTGACAGCTCCGGGAGAAAAGCCTGCACGTGGGCCCGCAGACAACGGTATCCGTCCAGGTGGGCGTCGACGTCGCCTCTATGCTCTGTCGCCACCACACTGATGCGGGCCTCGTCGGTAAGGACCCGGGCCAAAAACCCCAAAAAGTTGTCGTCGGAGTCACCGATAGTCTCGGCGTGGGGCCGCAGGAGGGCGTCGAGCAGACGCTCGACAGTCCACGAATCCCTATCCGCCTCCAGGTCCTTCAACAATTCCCGGCGCCGATCGTTGATCCGCACCACCCGGTAGCCGTAGATCGCATCGATCAGGTCCTGCCGGGTACCGAAGTGATACTGGGTGACGGTGTTATTCCGCTGCCCGGCGGCCTGGCCAATCTCACGCAGCGACACGGCTCCTATGCCTCGCGACGCGAAAAGCCGCTCGGCCGTCCGTATCAGGACCTCACGGGTGAGGCGCCCGCTGGCGTTGCCGCGCTCCCGGACCTCGAGCGACACCTGGCTGCTATCCCGATCCAGGCCTGGCAGCCGCCCGGCCACTTCGCGATGCTGGCCTCCACTTCTCCTCTGATTTCGGCGCTCTGGCCGCGGCCGTGGCAGCATCGGGCTGGCAGAGTCCTCGCAACCCCTCGATCACGGATTCGACACCGAACTCGACATAGTCGTGCGCCCGCAGCCCATCCAGCCGGGGAGCCTCAGGCTGGTGCGTCAGCCGGGCGTCGACGCTGATGCGACCGTGGATGTAGGTCAGGGCAAACGACCAGGCCAAGCGGGCATTGGTTGGCGAGAAGCCGGCGTCCTCGAAGAAACGAATTCCCTCATTCATCCGCTCCGGGGTGACACCGAGCGTCGGCTGCTCGATCAGGTAGGCACCCAGACCCGGGTAGCGAGCCAGTGATTCCCAGGTCGACATCAGAAAGCGCCGCAGCGAACCCTCCCAGCCGTCTGCCCCGAGATAAAGGGGAACACATGACGAAATGACCTCCTCCGCAACCAGCCGGAGTAGATCGTCTTTGTCCTCGACGTAGTAGTAGGTAGCCATCGGCGTCACGCCCAGCTCCGCCGAGACGGCCCGCATCGTCAGGCGCGACAAGCCCCGCTCGTGGATCAGGCGCAGCGCGGCCGCGATGATCTCCTGGCGCGTCAGCGATCGCGACCTGGAACTGGGCGGCATGCCGCCGAGTATAGTCGTCCCGCCGCACCGAGGGGGCACGATGTATATTGAAACGCGCTAAAACCTAACCGTGTGCAGCTCACTTCTCCTTCCGGCCCGGCCCACGCCCCGGCCCACTAGCGGGCCGCCTGCGAACTCGCCGGGCAGCTTGAGCCTGCGACGTGCTCTTTCGGTTGTCGAGTTTCCGGCGTCGAGTTTCTGGCTGGCCCACTAGGGTGAAGACCCACACAAGGGAGGACACCTCGGTTGCCAGCATCACTGGAGGGCCATGTGGTGCTCGTGACCGGCGCCGGTCGCGGCATCGGGCGAGCCCACGCCCTGCTCATGGCCGAACGGGGCGCCGGCGTGGTCGTGTGTGATATCGGGGTCGACCCTGAGGGCGCTGGCCGTGATGCATCCGTCGCCGAGGAGGTCGTCGCTGAGATCGCCAGAGCCGGGGGCACTGCGGTTGCCGACGCCAACGACATTTCTTCGTTCGCCGGGGCGGCAGCCGCCGTGCAGACGGGCGTGCGAGCCTTCGGCAAGGTCGACATCGTCATGAACAACGCTGGCCTGGCAGGCGGGGCGTCGATCGAGGAGATCACCGAGGACCTTCTCAACCGTCAGTTCGCCCTCCATCTCTACGGCTCGATCGGCACCGCAAAGGCCGCCTGGCCGATGATGAAGGCCCAGCGATGGGGCCGGGTGATCAACACTGTCTCGGAGGCGGCGTTTCCCTCCGGAGTCACGGGCGGCCGGGCGGGTGGGCTCGTCTATGGCCCGGCCAAAGCGTCAGTGTGGGCCGCCACGTACGGGTTGGCCAGCGAGGGGCTGACACACGGAATCACAGTGAACGCCATCTCTCCGGGGGCGTTTACCCGCATGAATGAGGCCATGTTCGAGTCCACGCCCACCACCCTGGACCTCGATCCCGGTCACGTAGCCCGGGTCGCGGCCTGGCTGGCGAGCGATGATGCGAGTGACGTAACGGGCAAGGTGATTCACGCCGCCGGCGGTCTTCATCGCGAATACGTCATGTCCAGGCACGCTGACACGGAGTTCGTGGCGCGGGTCAACGCCGCGATCGGCGGCTGAGCTTCGCCCGGGTCTCTTCCCGATGAGATGCCGGGCTGGACCGCGTCAGTCGGTCAACCGCAGGTTCATTTGAGGAAAGTCGTCGAGCAGCTCCTCCATCCGCGATGTCACGTAGTGCTGTCCCTGGATGTCCATGGTGATATCGGCAGCCCGTTTGGCCTGGCGGAGCGGCAAAGGATCCTGCTTGGCCACCTGCTCGGCGAAGGCCATCGTCTCCGCATGCAAGGCGTCGACGTCCGGATAAAGACGGTTGACCTGACCCATCTGATAGAGACGGTCGGCCGGAAGTCGCATCCCTGAATAGATCATCTCCTTGGCCAGACGAGGCCCATAAAACCAGGTATGGATGTGGGATTGGATCCCCCGATACCCATGCTGGCCGTGGGATCCCGAAAGAATGCATCCTCGGTGCAGAACACCAGGTCACAGGGCCAAACCATCCGCTGACCGCCACCGATGCACCCACCCTGAACGGCGGCAATGGTTGGTTTCATGACTGACTTGATAAGCCGGATCTCGTCCCACGCCGCCAGGATCACGGCGTCCGGCGGAGCCGGCTGCGGGTTGCGCAATTCCGCCCCGGCGCAAAAATGCTTGCCCCGGGCCATCATCACGACAGCCCTGGCGTCGTCCGCCCTGGCATCCATCCAGGCCCCCTGAAAGGCGGCGTGAAACGCACCGTCATAGGTGTTGAGCGGCTCGCGAGCGAGGGTGATAACTCCGACGTCTCCCTCTCGGCGGTAAGCAACGAAGCTTCGGTCGGCCATACTCCGATACTACGTGGCCGGGGCGGCCGCCTGGATGGCCGCCCGCCAGGGCACTAGCGCCTTCGATCCAGCACCGACTGCCACAACATGGCCTGCCGGCGACGACGACGAAGCAGGTAACTCAGAACCAGCGTGTCGCCTGCGGCACCCGCGTCCTCGGCGAGACGGCCCCGCGCCTGGTGGTCTCCCGGGTCGACTCCCAGCGTCTGGTGGGCATCGGCGGCATCCATCTCATCGAGGCGAGCACCCATCTGGTCATACGCCCGCAGGTAGTGGACGAGAATCTGGTGGTTTCGGGTCTGCTCGCGAAGGCCCACTTCGGGTATGCCCCGAACCCCCTGACGGATACCGTCCAGCAGGGCGTCATACCACGAGGCACGGGGCGACGCGGCGTGGTCCGGAGCCGGCACTGGAGGGTCGGGGATCTCGAGATAGCTGCTCAGCCGCTCGGCCAGGTCCCGAAGGTAGCGCTGTGTGACAAGCAGGTACGGAGGCCAACCCCGGGCCCCACCCCCTCTGGCTACCGCCAGTGAGGTCGTGACGGCGCACCGGTACTGGACCGCCACCCCGTAAAAATCCAGGTTCGGCTGGAGGATCGGAATCCCGCTTCGCTCGGAGTACTCGATCAGGTATGGAGCCATATCGGTCACCAGCCGGCCGGCGCGCACCAACACCCAGGCGACGTCATCCATGGGATCGCCAATGTGAGCGAACTCCATGTCGCACAGGCCCGTGACCCGCCCCTCCTCGGCCAGGAAATTACCCGGTCCGGTGTCGCCCTGCACGAAACAGGTACGGAACACCGTCGATGGCGGGTGAGCGACCAGATAGGACCCGGCGTACCGAATCAGTGGATCCAGACCGGGGATCAGGTCGCCCAGCCGACGCCACATCCGGATATCCAGCACGGCGTGATCCTCAGGCGTCCTCGGTCGCTCAAACCCCGGCAGATCGAGCCGGTTGGTATCAAGGGTGTGCAGATCACCCACGACCCGCATGAACGCACCGAGCGTGGCCGCTTGCTCTTCCGGGGTATCGCCCAGGTCGGATCGGCCGGGGATAAGTTCGAGGAGTACCGCCGCGCCTCCTGGAGCCAGGCCCAGCACGGCCGGTACCGGAACCTCGCTCCCTGACAGGGCACGGTAGGCGGCCGCCTCCTTGACCACGTTGATCTCAGTCCCGGTGAAGGAGCCGCCGGCCTCGACCCGCAGAACGGCGCCAACCTGCTCACGGTCGCCGCGCTCCACGTCCAGGAAATAGCTGTGTCGGGAGCCGCCACTCGGAGTCCGTACGCAGCGAGTCACAGTGCCGTGCATTGTGTCCTCTACCCATGCCGTCAGGGTCGGGTCGAGTTCGCCCGGGTGGGAATCTGTCATCGGGGCAGACATCCCTTCAGGCCGGGAATCACAGGCAGCGAAAGCGGCACATCGTCACCGAGCACAGCCGGTCACCGCTGCCCTCGGCTCGCAGTTCGACTCGAACGTGAATGGAATCGTCGGCGCAACGCAGAACGTCCGCATGCGTCACCAGGGGTGCACCCAGCCCCCGCTGCATGATCGACGTTCCCTGATGCTCGATCCAGAACTGATTCGTAGTGGCGGCGCGCTCGGCTGCGATCATGGCCGCAGCTTCCGGTATGACCTGGAATGGTCCCTGGTGCAAGCCGTTTGTCCCGAGCTCGGGCGTCAACTCCGGAATCTCGAGGCTTCCGTCGTCCCGACACCGGGCCCCGAATGCTTGGTACAGGGGAGGCAGGTCCGCCGAGTCACCGTGTCCGGGCCGGCTGTCGACGTAGTCGAAGCCCGGATTCGGTCCCGAGACGGCCCAATGGGTGGCACCGATGCCGATGACACGATCGGTGTCATCGGCGTCGGTAAATACGCCCTCGGTGAAGAACTGGGAGCGCCCTTCTCTGAGCACGCGACCCTCAACGTGGACCCTGGCCACATCTGCGGCGACTTCGAAGAGATGTATGTCGATCCGGGTCGGTGACACCACAGCCAGTGCGTCGACGTTGATCCCGGCGGTGTCGAGCAAGGCAATGCCGAGCGGCGAGGCGAGCAGCCCGGCAGGCCCCCCGAAGATCTCTACGCAGGCGAAGCCAACCCTCGGCTGCGTGCCGTCCCTTGGCCCGGGAGTACGTCCCCAGGTAGCGATACGAAATCAGCTGGCCCACCTGAGCTCGCCACCGCTGCCGCTCGGTGGACGACCCGCTCGGTCGATCCGGGGTGGTCGTCATCTCCCCCACCTTTCGCTGGTCGTCACGGGGCGGACAGTACGGAACTGATCTGCTCGGGTTCTAGCGCTCGATATGAATACCTGTCAACATTCACACGTAGTAGGCCTCGTGAGGAAGGTCAAGCTCGAGGAAGGATGGTCAATGACGCAAGTGAACGACGACGGTCTGCAGGTAGCGGACGTTGACGCCGAGGGACTGGCCTCCTATATCCAGGAGCGGATCCACACGGCCTGGCAGGAGCCGGAGCGGGCCAGAGCCCGGGCCGGGGCCGAACCCATGCAGATGTATGTGGACCTGGCTGCCTCCACACCCGTACTGCGGACCGGCGAGGCGAACGTCACCCTGCTGAAGATGGAAGACATCCTCTACGTCAACAAGCATCATCAGGTGCGGCAGGCATCCAGGTTCCTGGGCAGCAGCCGGCCTGCCATCCCGCTCGGCCTGGACGGACCCGAGCACACCAAGTACCGGCGACTTCTCGATCCGGTGTTTACCGCCAGGCGGGTCGCTCCCCTGGCGCCGAGCGTGCGCCGCCTGGCCAATGAGTTGATCGACACGTTCATCGAGGCGGGCGAAGCTGACATCTACTACCAGTGGTGCGAACCGCTCCCGTCGACGATCTTCCTGTCCATCATGGGCCTGCCGCTGGAGGATCTCGACGAGTTCCTCCGCTTCAAGAACCTCACCCTCTCGAATGAATCCAACGAGCGGCACCCGGTCGACGAGCTGGTCGCCATGCGGATGGAAGCGGTGGAATGGATCCACAACTACTTCAACCGTGATCTTGATCGCCGGGAAGAGACCCAGGACCCCGGCGACGACCTCATCGGGGGTCTCCTTACCACCACCGTTGATGGCGTGCGCCTGACGCCGCGAGGAAATCCTGGACATCCTCGGTCTGCTGATGATCGCCGGCCTGGACACGGTCGCCGCCTCACTGGCCTGCTTTCTCAGCTACTTCGCTCGCTATCCGGAGCAAAGAGCCAGGCTGCTCGCCGATCCCGCCCTGTGGCCCGGCGCTATCGAGGAGCTGATGCGGTACGAATCACCGGTCACCGATGGCGGCCGCGTCGCGTTGACCGACATGGACCTGCCCAGCGGCGAACACATCCGGGCCGGAACCCGTATGTCCGTGTGCTGGCACGCCGCCGACCTCGACCCGGACTTCTTCCCGCGCCCTCTGACCGTCGACTTCGAGCGCAGCCCCAACAAGCACATCGGCTTCGCCAGTGGCTGGCACCGTTGCCTAGGCTCCCATCTGGCCCGCATGGAGATGGTGACGGCCATGGAGGTGTGGCACGAGCGGATCCCGGACTACCGGATCAAGGACGGGGTCGAACTGGTCTATAGCGGAAATCCGCGGGCCCCCCACCATTTTCCACTGGTCTGGTAGGTGACGTACAGTCGTTGCTGTGGAAGGTATTTGTAGTGATCTGGTCGTAATCGAACTCGGAGCCGGCAGTGCGGCGGCCGCCGAGACGGGCATGTTCCTGGCGGACAACGGCGCCCGGGTGATCAAGGTGGAGGGGCCGGACGGTGATCCGCAGCGGGTGAGCCTGCCGTCGGGGTGGACCGTGTGGAACCGGGGAAAAGAGAGCTGTGGTCGCTGACCTCGCAACGAGCGAGGGTCAGGCGACGGTCCAGGGCCTGCTGGCGGGCGCAGATGTGGTGATCGAGGCCTACGACGCCGGTCACCCCGAAGCGTGCGGGATCGGATACGAGGAGGTCCGCGCCTCGAATCCATCCCTTATCTATTGCTCGATCAAAGGCTTTGGCCCGGAAGGACCCTACGCCGGCATCAAAGGCCGCGACGCGCTGGTCATGGCCAAGGCGGGCGCCTTCTGGCGAGGGGACTTCGGATTCCGCCCCGGCCCGATCTTCACCGGGGCCTTGACGGCCAGCAACGGCACGGCCCACATGGCGGTGAGCGGCATACTTGCTGCCCTGATCGTCCGGGACCGGACCGGCACCGGTCAACGAGTGGACGCGTCACTGTACCTCGGACTCAATCCCATCGATTATTTCCTGTCGTACCACGTGCAACTGGGCCAGCGGTCGAGGCCTGCTGCCACCTCCGAATCGGCGCCACCGCGCCGGGCTCCGGCCGCGACCAGGTACATGGTCTCCGCCTGCACGCGCGACGGTCGGTGGCTGTTTTTCAGCCCTCAGCTTCCTCACCAGGCCAGGGCCCTGATGCAGGTCCTCGAGCTCGACTCGATGTGCGAGGAGGAGCGGTTCAAGGACATGCCCGCATTCTGGACCCTGGAGGACGCAGCCGCCTGGGAAGAGGCGATCTACCAGCGCATCAAGGAGCGCGATCTCCAAACGTGGATCGACCGGGCCCTGGCCAACGACGATCTTCCGTTCGAGCCAGTGCTCTCCGCCGAGGAGGCACTCGACCATCCGCAGCTGCGGGCCAACGGCAATGTGGCTGTGGTGGAGGACCCCACGGTGGGGCCAGTGGAACAGATCGGTCCGGTGGCCGCGTTCAGCCGGACTCCGGCGCAGATCGTACGGGCCGCGCCAGCGCTCGATCAGCACGGCCCGCTACCAGCGGCCAAGCCCGCCGTCCAGCCCGGCGCCGCTCTGCCCCGCCATGCCCTCGAAGGCGTCACCATCGTGGAGTTCGGTTACTTCTATGCCATGCCGTTCGGAGTGACCCTGGCAGGGGCACTGGGAGCCCGGGTGATCAAGGTCGAGAACCTCGACGGCGACCCCATGCGATGGAGCTTCGGGCCTCCGGAGTGGGGTTCGCTCAAGACGATGGAAGGCAAAGAGAGCATCTGCCTCGATCTCCGCAGCGACGCCGGGCGGCGCATCATGCACGAGCTCATCCGCCGGGCTGACGTATTCGTGCAGGGCTTCCGGCCGGGGGTGGACCGGCGGCTCGGGGTCGACTACCAGACCGCCACCGCGCTCAATCCCCGCCTGGTCTATGTACACGGGGCGGGCTACGGCAGCAGCGGACCCTATGCCCACCGGCCTATCTACGCCGGGACTGCGGCGTCAGGCGCAGGCAGCGTCCACCGGCAAGCCGCCTATTGGCTCGATCCTGAGCTCAACAAGTCCCTTGACGCCATGGGCGCCCAGGCAGTGGTAGCGCCCCGTATGCGCAACCTCACCGACGGCGACGCCAACGCCGCGGTCAACGTGCTGTCGGCCATTCTCTTCGGGTTGCGTCATCAGCAGCGCACGGGCGAGGGACAGTTTGTGGCCACCAGCATGCTCGGAGGAAACGCCCTCGCCTACGCCGACGACTTCAACCGCTACGCCAACAAGCCTCCAGTCCGCCAGGCCGATCCCGAGCAGCTCGGGCTCGAGGCCACCTACCGGCTCTATCAGGCCCGAGAGGGCTGGGTGTTTCTGGGTTTGACCAGCCAAACGGAATGGCAGGCGTTCACCGCCCTGGCCGACCGAGCCGATCTGGGGGCCGACCCGCGCTTCGCCACCGTCGCCGACCGGCACCTTCACGACGCCGAACTGGCCTCGGAGCTCGAAGCCCTGTTCGGGCATCGGAGCGCCGCCGATTGGGAGTCGCTGCTCACCCCCGGCCACGTCGGCTGCGTCAGGGTGACCGAGCGGTCCCAGGCGGAAACCATGGTGTCGGACGAGAACCTGCACGCCATGGGACTGGTCGCCGAGATCGACCATCCCAGGTTCGGGCCCCTCCTCCGCTACGGCCCCCCGGCGCGCCTCTCAGCCACGCCGGGCCGAGTGGCTGCGGCGTGCACGATGGCCCAGCACACCGCCGCCATCCTGACCGAACTCGGCTACACCGAGGACGAAATCGCCAAACTGGCCGCCGACAGCTCGATCCGGCTACCGGATTGAGCTTCGCGGTTTGGAGGAGGCTGTTTCAGGCCGGGAGCTCGCCGGCCGCCTGAACCAGCTCGAAGATGTCATTCGGACCAAGCGGGGTTCTGGTCAACCTGACCCCGAAGGGCGCCAACGCATCGCTGACCGCGTTGGCCACCGCGGCGTGCGACCCGATGGCTCCGCCCTCGCCCAATCCCTTGAAACCGCCCGGATTCGTCGTCGATTCGGTTTCGACGTGGCCCACTTCGATAGCGGGAATCTCGGTTGCGGTGGGCAGGAGATAGTCCATGAACGTGGTCGTGAGCGGGTTGCCATCCGCGTCGTAAACGAAGTCCTCGAGGAGGACGCCGCCGATACCCTGCACCACTCCCCCGAAGATCTGTCCTTCCACGATCATGGGGTTGATCATGTGGCCGCAATCCTCGGAGACGATGTAGCGCCGGATGTGGGGCACCCAGGTCCGAGCATCGATCTCCACCACGCATAGGTGAGTGGCGTTCGACCAGGTGGGAAACTGGTTTGGTCGAAAGCGGATCGTAGCCTCCAGGCTCGGCTCGATGTCGGGGGGGAGCGTGTCACCGGTCCGGTACACGGCCTTGGCGACATCGTAGAACGTGACCGTCCGGGCCGGAGTACCCCGGACCGCGATGGTCCCGGCGCTGATCTCCAGGTCGTCCGGGCTGGCCTCCATCAGATGAGCGGCTACCGCGAGGACCTTCTCCCGCACGGCCGTGGCCGCATTTCGGGCCGCGCCCCCGGCCACTACCGCAGTCCGGCTCCCGCCGGTGCCGGGACCGTACGGGGTGGACTGGGTGTCGGCCTGGACGACGGTGACATCGTCGTAGGCCACCCCCAGGGTGTCGGCGACGACCTGAGCCATGGTGGTCTCGACGCTTTGCCCATGGGAAGTGGTGCCCATGTACGCCACCACTCTCCCGCTCGCTTCGACGCGCACGGTCGCCCCTTCCGTGGCCAGACTGGGCGCCCGCATCGAGGTCGGCTCGACGTAGACGCTGATACCCAAACCCAGGTAGATGCCGTCCTGACGCTGCTCGGCCTGCTCTTTGCGGAACGCCTCAAGGTCGAGCATTTCCACGGCCTGCTCAAGCGTCTCTCGAGGGGTGATCTCCACGAACACCTGGCCTGAGGGCGAGGTGAACGGCAGGTCGGACCACGACAGCAGGTTTTTACGGCGAAACTCCACCGGATCGAGACCCAGCTCCCGGGCCGTGAAGTCCAGCGCCATCTCCCGGGCGGTGGTCTCGAACATCCATGGTCCTCGATAGGCACCCTTGCCCATGGTGTTGGACCAGACCAATGTGGTGGCAAAGCCCATCCGGGGGATCTTGTAGGGACCGGGGAGCAGGGTGACATCCATGGTCGCGGGGCAGGCCGGATAGGCACCCACGTCCGCCACGTGATCAATGGCGATGGCCTCGATGATGCCCTCACCATTGACGGCGACCCGGACCAGGCCGGACTCATTGCGCGAATGAGGAGCGGCCACCAGATTCTCGCGGCGGTCTTCGATCCATTTGACCGGCTGGCCCAGCAGCCGGGAAGCGAGGACGATGGCACACTCCTCGCGAAACACGAACATCTTCTGGCCGAACCCACCGCCCACATCGCTGGCGGTGACCCTGATGCTGGCTTCCGGGCACCCCAGGTACCGGGAGAAGAAGTTGCGGGTCTCGTGCACGCTCTGCGTCGAGCACACCACGGATAGCTCCTCGCGGCCCATGTCCCAGCTGGCGACGATGCCGCGGGTCTCCATCGGCACGCAGAGGTACCGGTTCTGCTCGATCGTAACCTCCACCACATGCTCGGCGGTGGCAAACGTCTCGTCCAGCTGCGGCGACAACTCCTGAAAAGGGACCGCCATCATGACGTTGGACTCGAGTCCCCAGCCGGCGTGGACGACATGATCGCCGTCCCCGGCCGCCTGGCGGTAGTCGGGCGCGGCCTGTTCGGCCTCGAAGTCCACCTGGATCAGGTCACAGGCGTCCTCCGCCAGGTAGCGATCTTTCGCCACCACCAGGGCGATGGGATCGCCCACATGTCGCACGTCGGTGACCGCCAGCGGAGGCGGCACCACCAGTTGCTCGCCCAGCATGGCGTGATAGGCCTCGCCGTACCGCCCGTCGAATTCCTTCCACGTAAAGACAGCCACCACACCGGGCAGGGCGGCGGCCTCGGACACATCGATGTCCGTAATCCGGGCCTTAGCCAGGTCACTGCGGAGAAACGCGCCATGCAGCATCCCGGGAAGCGACACGTCGTCGACATACCGGCCGTGCCCGGTTACCAGTCGCCGGTCCTCCTTTCGCCTGACCGACTGACCAACAAAGCGAGCGGCGACAGGGCTGGGCAGGGTATCGGTCATGGCCTGAGACTAGACGGGCGGCGTCCGGATCGCGAGCCCACAGGAACCGCCAGGAGCCACACCTGACCGCCGCCCGGCCAACTGCGGATCGTCGCGGTTGGACACTGCGCCCTGACCGCCCCTTGCGTGGTCACGAGGCGGCCCCCATGCTGGATACGACGCTGACCGCCAGCTCATGCCAACCGCCAGAGGACTTAAATGAGAGTTGGGCTTCGATGAGAGTTGGACTGTACATCGACATGCGCAACGCCCCGGCCTACCGGCGGCCGTGGCCGATTCACTACGGGCGCTGGTTGGAGCGTATCGCCGAGGCCGAACGGCTGGGGGCTGACGCGGTTTGGCTCACGGAACACCATTTCTTCGATGACGGGTACCTGCCGCAATGCTGGACGCTGGCCGCCGCCATCGCGGCGCGCACCACCACGCTTCGAATCGGCACGGCCGTCTCCTTGTTGCCGTTGCACTCCTCTTTGGAACTCGCCGAACAGATCGCGCTGGTGGACGTCATCAGCGGAGGAAGGGTGGAACCCGGGTTCGGAGTGGGCTACCGCAAACCCGAGTACGTCGCCTTCGGCGGCGACTTCAGGCGCCGGTACCGGATCTTCGCCGAACGCATTCACGAGCTTCGTCAGTTCTGGGGCGAGGAGCCGGCCGCATACCGGACCGTGACCCCGGAGCCCGTGCAGCAGCCCGTTCCTCTCTGGGGCGGGTTTGGCGGCCCCATGGGCGCACGCACCGCAGGTCGGCTCGGGCTCGGGCTTCAGTCCGTCGACCCGAAGCTGGCCGATGAATATCGCCGTGGCCTGGTTGCGGGCGGGCACGATCCCTCCGTGGCCAGGATGGCAGGTCAATTCGAGTTCTTCGTGGCAGACGACCCCGACAGGGCATGGGCACAGATCAAGGAACACGTGATCTACCGCTGGAACTCCTACAACCGATACATGTTCGAGGGAACCAGCCGGGAATCGGAACCCCCGCACTACTTCGATACCGACCGCGTCAGCGATCGGTTCGTCATCGGCACCCCGGAGCACATCGCCTCCGTCATCGGTCAGCGAATCGAAGGCCTGCCAGTAACCGATCTCTACACATGGTCCGATTACCCCGGGATCTCTGACGATCTGATCGATCGCCACCTGCACCTCACCTTTGCCCGGGTGGCCCCGCTGCTGCGAGAGCTCGCCGTTGCGGGCTGAAGCGTCGGGCCGGTCTAACCTAACATCGTTATCCAAGCCGCGGCCAAGCCGCGGGCCGACCCGAACCAGGCTCGAGGTGTTGGGGAGCGCCCCCCGACTGTCGACGGGTCGCTGCACTATGATCGGCGCATCCGTACGACACGGGGGGTTGCCATCACGTGACTTCGTCAGCTGGTCGAATGACAATCTCCGTCCCGGCGGGCTCCGTCAGCGGTGGGCCGGCGCTTGTGTCAAACGTCGGTTCCCGGGTTGGTGGTTCTGATGCATGATTTTCTGCCGTTCATCATTATCGGGTTGACCGCGGGGTCGGTGTACGGCCTCTGCGCGGTGGGCCTGGTATTGACGTATAAGACCTCGGGCATTTTCAACTTCGCTCAGGGCTCGATCGCCACGCTGGCGGTGTTCGTGTTCTTCTGGTTGCGGACTCAACACCATTGGCCCTGGCCGCTGGCCGCGGTGATCTCGGTGTTCGTCCTGGGCCCCATCATCGGGGTGCTGATGGAGTTGATGGCCCGGATCATGGCCAACGTGGCCGATGTGTTGAAGATCGCGGCCACCATCGGGATTGTCATCACCGTGTTGGCGATTGGCGATATTTGGTACGGCTCGGTGACCACCTCGTTCCCGGCCTATTTGCCCACGTCGACGTTCCGGCTGCTGGGCGTGAATGTGGGCTGGGATCAGCTCACTGTCTTCTTGATCTCCCTGTTCGCCACCGGGGCTCTGTACTACTTCTTCCGGTACGTTCGCCTGGGGTCGGCGATGCGGGCCGTGGTCGACGATCCGGCCCTGGTGGCGATGACGGGCGAGAGCCCGCTGCGGGTACGACGGTGGGCGTGGGTGATCGGCTCCACCTTCGCCACCCTGTCGGGCATTCTGCTGGCGCCGTCGCTGAGTTTGAACGGTCTGATTCTGACCGAGCTGGTGGTCCAGGCCTTCGGCGCCGCGGCCATCGGCTACTTCTCATCGCTGCCGTTGACCTATGTCGGCGGCCTGGTCGTGGGCATCGCCGGGGCCTTGGCCACCAAGTACGTGGCCCAGGTGCCGTCCCTGTCGGGCCTGCCCCCCGGCCTGCCGTTCATCATCTTGTTCCTGGTGCTGGTCTTCACGCCCCGGGCCCGTCTGGCCGCTCGCCGATACGTACCCGTCCATTCGCTTCCCGGAGCCCTATTACGCCCCGCCCCGGGTTCGGGTCGGGTCCGCGGTGGTCATCGTGTTCCTGCTGGGGCTGGTCCCCCACCTGGTCGGGGTCAAGCTGGCCGTCTACTCGTCCGGGCTGATCGACGTGATCCTGGTCCTGTCGTTGGGCATCCTGGTCCGGGTGTCGGGGCAGGTGTCGCTGTGCCAGTACGCCTTCGCGGCGGTGGGGGCGGCGGCCATGGGCCATTTCACCTCCGGGCTGGGCCTGCCCTGGGCGGTGGCCCTGCTGTTAGCCGGTTTGGTGGCGGTTCCGATCGGGGCCATCATCGCCATTCCCGCCATCCGGCTGTCGGGCGTGTTTTTGGCGTTGGCCACGCTGGGCTTCGGGATCCTGCTGGAGCAGATGTTCTACACCATGAGCTTCATGTTCGGCCCGACCACGGCCGGCATCCCGGTGCCGCGTCCCGATTTCAGCATTGCCGGGTTCAACTTTGGCACGGACACCGGCTTCTATTACGTGATCCTGTTCTTCGCAGTGCTGGCCGGACTGACCATGGTGTTGATCATGCGCTCCCGGCTGGGCCGGGTTCTGGGGGCCATGTCCGACTCCCCGGTGGCGCTGGAGACGCTGGGCACATCGATCAACCTGTCCAAGCTGCTGGTGTTCTGCATCAGCTCGCTTCATGGCCGCCATCTCCGGGGCGCTGGCCGCCAGCCTGTTCTCCTTCGCGGTGGGATCCGAGTTCGCCTCCTTCTCGTCGCTGACCCTGCTGGCCCTGATTGCCATCATCCCCATCGGCGCCCCCTGGTTCGCCCTGATGGCCGGGGCCGGCCTGGAGGTCATCCCCGCGTATATCAACCTGAGCAAGATCAACGACTACTTCAGCATCCTGTTCGGGGTGTCCGCCATCATCGCCCCGTTGACCCTGGCCCGCCACCCGGGCGCCCCCCAGGCAGTACGCCGCCTGTGTCAGCGCATCGACCAGGCCTTGCCCCGCCGCCGGCGGCCCGAGCCACCCCCGGTTGAGATCCCCCGCAGCGTGCGGGGCGAGGGCCTGCAGATCCAGGACCTGCAGATCTCCTACGGCGGGTCGCGGGCCGTCGACGATTTGACCCTGATCGCCCCGACCGGTTCCATCACCGGATTGATCGGCCCCAACGGGGCCGGCAAGACCAGCACCTTCAATGCCGTGTGCGGCCTGGTCACCCGGGAAAACGGCCACATTCTGCTGCACGGCACCGACCTGGCCAACATCGGGACCCCGGCCCGAGCCCGCCGCGGCCTGGGCCGTACCTTCCAGCGCGTCGAGCTGTTCAACTCCCTTACCGTGCGCCAGAACGTCCAGCTGGGCCGGGAGGCCATCCTGGCCGGGGGCAACCCGCGCACCCAGCTCTTCGCCCGCCGGGGTGAGGCCGCCCTGATCGACGCCGCCACCGAAGAGTCGGTGGCCCTGACCGGGATCACCGACATCCTGGACCGCAAGGTGGCCGAGATCTCCACCGGGCAGCGTCGCCTGGTCGAGCTGGCCCGGGTCCTGGCCGGACCATTCGACATGATCCTCCTCGACGAGCCCTCCTCCGGTCTGGGCGCAGCCGAAACCGAGCACTTCGGCAGCATCCTCACCGAGGTGGTGGCCAGCCGGGGCGTGGGCATGCTCCTGGTCGAACACGACATGAGCCTGGTCCATCAGGTCTGCGACAAGGTGTGGGTGCTGGACTTCGGCCGGCTCATCTTCGACGGCACCGCCGCCGAGATGCTCAACAGCGAGGTGGTCAAAGCCGCCTACCTCGGCTCCGAACTGCCCGTCGGCGCTGTCCCCGCCGGCGGGGCCCAACCGTCGACCCTGCCATGACCACCCCCACCGCCTCCCCTACCCTCCGGCATGGAATCCATCACCGCTGGCTACGGGCCCACGACCGTGCTGTGGGACGTCGACCTCGAGGTCCCCGCCTCTTCGGTGGTGGCCCTGCTCGGACCGAACGGAGCCGGCAAGACGACCCTGCTGCGGGCCGCCTGCGGGTTCATTCCGACCAAACAGGGGCGCATCGTGCTCGATGGCGTCGAGGTGACCGGCCAGCCCCTCCACGAGATCGCCCGTCACGGCGTCTGCCATATCCCCGAGGGCCGCGGCATCTTCCCCTCCCTCACCGTCCGGGAAAACCTGACCCTCTTCTCCCCCAAACGAACCGAGAATCGAGCAACTCGAGCGGGCTACCACCGCCTTCCCCATCCTGGGTGCCCGTTTGCGGCAAACGGCCGGGAGCCTCTCCGGCGGCGAGCAGCAGATGCTCGCCATCGTGCGGGCCTATATCTCGAGCCCGACCCTGGTGCTGGTAGACGAAGCGTCCATGGGGCTGGCCCCTTTGATCGTGGACCAGCTCTTCGAATTCCTCCGCCGCATCGCCCGCGAAGGCACCTCCCTGCTTATCGTCGAGCAGTACGTCTACCGGGCCCTGGACCTGGCCGACCAGGTCTACCTTCTCAACCACGGGCGCATGGTGTTCGCCGGCACCCCGGAGGAGCTACAAAAGCTGGATATCTTCGAGCGCTACCTTGGGGCCGAAGCGGGTGTCAATCGTTGACCAGAGCCGCTTGCGGCGCCGAGATGGGCCCGGGCTCTAGGGCAACAACCCGAGGTCGGCCACCAACACGGGCGCGCTGACGATCTGCCCGCTGTAGCTCATGGGCTCATCGCAGGTGCACAGGTAGGCGATAGCGGCGGCCGGAATGGTGGGAGAGATGCCGGCCGCACCGGCCTCCGCCACCCCCTGTTGCTTGAAGGTCTGCTCCATGGTCTCGGTCAGGACGAATCCGGGCTCGACGTTGACAACGGCGATGTTGTGGGCGAGCCCCTCCTGGGCGATGACGTTAGCCATCCGGTTGAGGGCCGCTTTGCTGGCGCCATACAACGGACCGTTGTCAGGAAAGGAACTCCCTTCCAGCTTGGTCGCCCGGTCCAGAGGCTGCAGACCGGCCGCCCCGGATGTCACATTGACGACCCGGCCACCACCCCGCCCCCGCATCGAGGACCAGAACCCGCTGGTGAGCATCAGCGGCGCAGTCACGTTAATGGCGAAGCCTTTTTCCCACTGTTCTCTCGTCAGCTCCGGTACGTGGGCCCACAACGCTTTCCCCACGGTGTACGCGGCATTGTTGACAAGGATGTCAACGCCGCCGTAGCGCTCCAGCGTGACGGACACGACCTGATCGAGGTCGGCCTGGACCGAGGCATCGGCCCGGATCACCAGGAAATCGGCACCGAGCGCCTCGATGGCCGCCGCCGTGTCGGTCAAGGTGCCGGGGGTATTCGGCCGCTCCTCCTGGGTGCGGGCCACGATGACAACCGCGGCCCCGCGACGAGCCAGCGCCAGGGCCGTCTGCTTTCCAATCCCGCGGCTGGCGCCGGTGACAACCGCCACCTTGGCCTCCAATGGCCGCTCGACCGGCATGGTCACTGACGCTCTCCTCCCGTTCCCGGGTAGTATACGGTTCGGTGTCGAGCGTGAGGACGCGGGAATCCGACCGAATTCCGCAGTGAACGTCGGGGCGCCAACACCGACGATTGGGCAACTTACCGGGTTTGCTCAAACTGGCGAAACGCGAGGAGTGGATTGTACGGATGACCACCGTCTCGGATGCGGAGTTGCTGGCGGCTCTCCCCGACACCCTCATCGATCACGACAACAAGGAGTTCTACCGGGGCTGGTTGGAGCACCGTCTGGTGATCAACCGCTGCGCGGCTTGCGGATATTGGCACCATCCGCCTCGCCCCATCTGCCCCGAGTGCTGGTCGCGGCGGGTCGAGCCGACCGAGGTCACCGGTCGGGGGACCGTCTATCTCCTGGTTCGCCTGCACCAGGGCCCTCCCGCCCCGGACGTCGACTACTCCAAGCCCCATCCGGTGGCCACCGTCCAGCTGCAGGAGCAGGACGGTTTGCGCTTCACGTCCACCGTCATCAATTGCCCGCCTGAGGACGTGAAGGTGGGCATGCCCGTGCGACTGGCGTGGATCGAACGGTGGGGCGCACCCTACCCGGTGTTCGAGCCCGATCCCGATGCGGAGTAGGAGCGTTTGAAGTGGCCCGCAATCCCATAAAGGACCAGGTGGCGTTCGTTGGCGTCGGCTCGACCGGCTTCTTCCGCGACGCCAACGCCCGATCCCGACTCGATCTGGCCCTGGAGGCCGGCGTGAAGGCCATCCAGGATGCCGGGCTGACCAAGAGCGACATCAACGGCGTGGTGGGGACCTTCCCCGAGGCCCGGGTGATCGCTTCCAGCCTGGGCTTGCCCGAGGTGACCCATCATTCCAACCAACCCATGCCGCTGGTGTTCGCCATTACCGACGCCATGAATGCCATCTATTCCGGTGCCGCTGACGCCGTTCTGGTTTTCCACGCCCTCTACCGGGCGCCGGCCATATCCCGTTCCGCCGCCCGGGATCCCTTCCGGAGAGGACTCGGCTTCGGCGGATCGCCAGCCCCGGCCAGGACCCGGCACGACCCCGAGCAATCTGAGCGCCGAGGGCTACGCGGCCTGGGCCAGCCGGTACTTCTACGAGTACGGCGCCACCCGTGAACTGCTGGGCCGCATCGCCATCAACGAACGCTCGAACGCCCTGCGGAACCCGCTGGCGGCCATGCGCGAACCGATCACCATGGATGACTACCTGGCCGCCCGGATGGTGCGCGACCCGCTGTGCCTGCTCGACATGGACGTGCCCGTCGACGGCGCCGACGCGTTCGTGCTCACCACCACGGACGCGGGCCCGGGACCTGCCCCACAAGCCGGTCCTGATCCATGCCGCCACCAACGGCCTCACCGCCCACAACAGTGAAGAGAGCACCGACGGACTGTCGCATCATGGCCAGCACGTCGTCGTCAAGAACCTGCGGGAGAAGAGCGACATCTGGATCCCCGACGTCGATGTCTACTTCCCGTACGACGGGTTCACCATCATCACCGTGGAATGGATCGAAACTACCGGCTGGTGCAAGCCCGGCGAGGCTGAGGGGTTCCTCGCGGACAACTGGGACCCGGCCGGCAATCGGATCATGATCGACGGGCGCATCCCGATCAACCCGCACGGGGGCAACCATTCCGAAGGGGGCACCCAGGGGTCGGGCCACATCCGGGAAGCCATCACCCAGCTACGCGGCGACGCCGGCGAGCGGCAGGTTCCCGGTGCCCGAACCGCGTTCCTTACGCCCGGTGGCATTTTCTTCAACGCCCAGGGCCTGATCCTGCGAGTCGACTGACGCCGTAGGTGACACTGTTGCCACTGAGCGGGAGAAGCTACACTCAGACATCGTAGCTGCTGGCGACCTGTAGTTCTACGAAGTAAAATCGACCGGAAGGACGAGAGGAGCGGAGCATGGCGACGGTGACGCAACCCGAGCTCGGCTATTGGATCAACGATGCCGACAATCACTTCAACGAGCCGCCCGACTGCTTCGAACGGTATATCGACCCCAGGCAAGCAGATCTGTCCATCCGGAGTGTGACCGGTCCGGATGGCCGGCTCCTTGCAGCTGTTCGCCGGGAAGCCGTCGAAGTTTCACTCCAGGCAGGTGACCTTCTCGTCCGACGAGCTGGCCAAGATGCTGGGCGACACCTCCAAGATCGGGACGGGACGGGGCACCGTGCCCAAGGAAGACGGCGAGCCGGAGCTATCGGTCATCCCCGGGATGCTGTTGAACCGGCTCAATCCACTCAAGGGCCTCGATGACGAGCAGCGCAAGGCGTTTATCAGCGACTTCCGGCATAAGTCCGAGGCCTTCGGAAACAGGGACCTGCGGCTGGCCCTGATGGACGAGCAGGGTATCGACAAGGCCCTCATGTTCCCGGCTGCGGCCCACGACATCGAGTACGAGTTTGTCGACAACATGGACGCCCTCTACGCCAACATCCGGGCCTTCAACCGGTGGATGCACGAAGAGGTCGGCTTTGTGGCCGAGAACCGCATGTTCCTGCCTCCCTACATCGCCCTGGCCGAGCCGGAGCTCGCCGTCAAGGAGCTCGAGCAGGTCATCGCGGACGGGGCCCGGATGGTCCAGATCAAGTCCGGGCATGCCCACGGCGGGGCAGGCAACCCCTGGGGCGGGCGTTCTCCGGCCGACCCGGTCTACGATCGCTTCTGGTCCATCCTCAACGAGGCCGACATCCGCCTGGCCGTGCACCTCGGCGGCACCGATTACCAGAAGTACGGGGCCGACTGGTCTGAAGACCCCGCCACCGTCTTCGGCGACTTCGACGCCTTCCAGTGGATGATGTACTGGGGGGACCGGCCCGCCCTCGAGCTGACCGCCGGCCTGATCCTGCATAACCTCTTCGGCCGCTTCCCCAACATCAAGGTGTGCCTGTCCGAGATGGGGACGGTGTGGCTTCCGTACGCCCTGCGCAAGATGGACCATGCCTTCCTGATGGGGCGCAAAGCCAAGTGGGCGGACAACGGCCGGCTGTCCCAGCGCCCTTCGGAGATCTTCCGCCAGCACTTCATCGTCGCCCCCTATCCCGAGGAAAATGTCCAGCGGGTCGTGAGCGAGGTCGGCATCGAGCCCATCGTGTTCGGCTCCGACTTCCCGCACGGCGAAGGCCTGGCCTTCCCCGGCCAGTACGTCGGGGCCCAGCTGAGCAACTTCTCTGACGCCGACCAACAGCGCATCATCCGCGACAACCTCGAGAACTTCCTCGCCCCGGCCCTACGCTGACACGCCGCCCTCGCTGGCAGCCAGCACCACTCCCTCTATGGGAAAGTCGTGACCCCGATGACACGGGAGGAATGATCAATGCAGGAGCCGGCCGGAATGGTGACGTTCGTGGCCAAGGAAGGTCGTCTTCCTGACCTCATCGAGCTACTCGCAAAGATGGCCGTGGTTGCCGGCCGCGACGATGGTTGCGAGATCTATGCCGTCCATCGGTTCGCGCCGCGAGCCCAACATCGTCTTTCTCTACGAGCTCTACCGTGACAAGGACGCCATGAAGCTGCACCAGGGCAACCAGGAACTGAAAGATCTCGGGAGGGGTCTGGGGGATCTGACCGAGTCAGTCGAGATGGTTACCGGCAATCTGGTGGCGGGAGATCGCGCTCAGCGATCCTGACCGTGGCAGGATCGCCATCCAGGCCCGTCCGGGCCTGTCAGACCACGCCCGCACCTCGCATATCGTCCACCTCGGACGGGCCATAACCGAGTTCGGCGAGCAGCTCGTCAGTTTGCTCTCCCAGCAATGGCGCGTGCTGTCGGACCTGGTAGTCCTGACCCGGCACGATGGCGGGTTCGCCCAGATAGGTGAAAGGCCCCGCCTTCGGGTGGGTGGACTCGTAAAAGATCTGCCGGCTGGCCAGGTGGGGATCGCTGCGCAGCTCCTCCATATCCTTCACCGCCGGACCCATCGCAATGTCGTGTGCCCTGGCCAGCTCGACCCATTCGGCCTGGGTTCGGGTGTGGAAATATGGTCTGCAGCTCCTGCCGCAGGGCGGTGTCACCGCGCCCGAAATCGACAGGATGGCTGCTGTCGACGTGACCGACCAGGTCGTCGCGTCCGATGGCGGCACAGAAATGCTTCCAGAACTTGGGTTCGATACAGCAAAAGAGAATAAACCGCCGGTCCTTCGTCTCGTAAAACTGATATTTGGCACTGGGAGCGTCCGCGCTGGCCGGCATGCTCGAAGCATCGGTAACCCGATCGATATTCAAGGCGTAGGTCATGCCAATCCAGCCGTTGGTGATAACGGCGTCGGCCGCCGACACGTCGATAAAGCAGCCCTGACCTGTTCGATCCCGGGACCAGAGGCCGGCGGCTACGTAGTAGGCCGCATAGATGGCGCCCGTCGCCGTCCCTTCCCCACCCGTGTTGGTGTTAACCATGGGCTGCCCGCTGGGCTTGGCGGGCCGGGTGAGGCCATCCTCGCCCATCTCCATCGGCGTCGCGCCGGCCAGGGAATTCATCATCTGACCATGGGTCGGTATGGCCGCATACGGACCGGTGGATCCGAACCCGCTGTACTGGCAGTAGACGATGTCGGGCTTGCGCCTGCGCTGCGCTTCGTAGCCGACGCCGAGCCGGGTGCAGGCGTCCGAACGCGTTGCCGTCGACAAAGACATCGGCAGTGGCCAGCAGCTTCCAGAACACCTCCTTACCCCGCGTCGGTGCGGAGGTCCAGCGTCAGGGACCGCTTGTGCTTGTTGACCTGCATGTGGGCCGGGCTGTGGTGAGGCGTGATCTGACCGAGAAAGTCCCGCAAGTAGTCACCCTGGAAGGGACTCTCGACCTTGATCACGTCCGCGCCCAGGTCGCCCAGGAGCATGCCGAGCCGGTCGCCGTTGAACAGGGTGGCCGACTCCACCACGCGGACTCCCTGCAGCAGATTGCTCATCTCGACCTCCTGGTACACAAACTCAGCCGCGGAACGGCTTTTTTCGCCCATCTGCAATCGACACTACCTGAGGCCCGGTTCGCGAGGCAGGCCGAGGATGCGTTCCCCGATCTGGTTGCGGGCGATCTCGGACGTTCCTCCCACGATGGAGAGGCTCCGCACGGCGATCCACCGGTCCGCCACGGAGCCGGGTTCGCCGGCGAGGGCGGCGTCCTCTTCGGCCAGGATCATGGCCAGAGCCGCCACCCGCTGACCGTGCTCGCTGTTGAGCAACTTGGTGACGTTGCCCTCGGGCGATGGCTCGGTGCCGCTCACGGCCCGGGCCACCACGCGGACGTTGATCAGCCGCATGGCCTGTGCCTCCGCGAGCAGCTCGCCCACTCGCACCGTCAGGTCCGGCCGGACCGGACCGCGCGCTGGGCCAGCCGGATCAGGACATCGGTGTCGATGTCGCGAGCCCCGACCCGGCCGGTACCGATGGTCACCCGCTCGTTGCCGAGCGTGGCCCGGGCCACGGACCAGCCCCCGTTGACGGGACCGACGACGTCGTCGTCCGGGACAAAGACGTTGTCGAAGAAGACCTCGTTGAAGCCGGAGTGCCCGGAAATCGACCGCAGCGGCCGGATCGTCACGCCGGTGGCCTTGAGATCGATCGCCATCATGGTGATGCCCTGGTGCTTCGAAGCCTCCGGATCGGTGCGAACGGTGGCAAAGCCGTGCGTGCAGTACTGGGCCCCGCTCGTCCAGAGCTTCTGGCCGTTGACCAACCAGCCGCCTTCGACCTTGACGCCCCGCGTCTGGATGCCCGCCGCGTCCGACCCGGCGTTGGGCTCGCTGAAGAGCTGGCACCACCGGGTTTCGCCCAGCAGGCGAGGGCCGGGTCCAGCGCTGAACCTGCTCTTGCGCTTCCGTGCTGGGTGAAGGTCAGCGTCACCCAGCCGCCGATGCCCATGTCCGGTCGCTTGACACCGGCGCGGCGAACTCCTCGTCAATGACGAGTTGCTCGACAGGACCGGCGGCCCGTCCCCAGGGCTTCGGCCAGTGGGGCTGGAGGTATCCGGAATCGACCAGACGGCGGCGCTGCTCGGTCACATCGAGCTGGTCGAATCCCGGCAGAAAGGTGCCGACCTCGTCCGGTACTGTCGGGCTTCGGCGGGCAGGTCGACTACCTGGCGCCCGGCTCACCCCTTCGGCGGACAACCGGTAGATGTCCCGTGGCGGCGCCGGCCGCCGAACAGAGCGTTGAGGGCCGCGGCCCGGCGCAGGTAAAGGTGGGCGTCGTGCTCCCAGGTAAAGCCAATTCCACCGTGGACCTGGATATTGGTCTCGGAGCAGAAGAGGGCCGCCGGGAACGCCACGGTGGCGGCCACCGAGCGCGGCCAGCTCGGCTTCCGGTGCCGGCCTGGACGACCGCCCGGGCAGCATCCCAGGCCGCCGCCGTTGCCAGCTCGGCCTGGACCCTCATGTTGGCGCAGTGGTGTTTGACCGCCATGAAAGACCCGATCGGGCGTCCAAACTGCTGGCGCACCTTGGCGTACTCGGAGGCCATTTCTGTGCAGGCGTGGGCGAGGCCGGCGGCTTCTGAGGCGGCCAGAGCCCGAGCGATAGCAAGACCATCGCGGCGCCGTCCAGCCAGAACGGTCCCCGCCCCTTCGGTAGCCGTCACCGTCGCAACCCGGCGGGTATGGTCGACGTTCTGACGCGCCGTCACCGACACCTCATCGCGTCCGAGGACCACCAGGTCGTCATCCCGACCCAGGACAATGACGTCGGCCAGACCCGCACACAGTCCCATCGTTCCAAATCCGATCGCGCCCACCAGGGATCCGTCGGCCAGTCCCGGCAACCAGCGCTCGGCCAGGTCATGGTCGCCGCTGCCGGCAATCAGGGCGCTGACGATGACCGTCGGAAGAAAGGGTCCGGGAGCGATGGCCCGGCCGAGCTCCTCCACTACCACGGCCAGCTCCGGAAGCCCGAACCCCTGACCGCCGTAGGCAGCAGGCAGGTGGAGGCCGAGCCACCCGACTTCAGCCAGCTCCTTCCAGACCGGGGTGACGGATTCGTCCGGGGCGTCGAGGAGGGTCCTCGCCTGCTGCAACAGCCGGTGGCGCTCGGCAAAAGAGCGCGCCACCGCGGCCAGCTGGCGGTGCTCGTCGGTAATGGCTAGCGGCATGACGTACAACCTACGTGGCGGAGGCGTCGCAGCGCACCCGGACATCAGGTGCGGATAGCCCTGTACCACTCTGATCTTTTCGACGACGCAGTCATCGCCACCGCAACCAGCAAATTGGTGGAAGTGCCCATGAGCGGCAACTACGGGGGTACCGGTCAGATGGAGGCCAAGGGACTGTTCGTCAATATCGAAGGGCCCCGGACCGCCTCACCCTTGATCTGGGGTCAAACGGTCAGGAAATCCATTCCGGGACACCCGGTGTCAAGAGAGGAGCCGGGTATAGTGGCAACCAGCCGGCTGGTCGTGGACCGCTGCCTCTCCCGACGCTTCCCCCCTCAGGAGAGGCGGCGCCACGTTTTGCACAACCTTTTGCAACCGGCCGGCGTCAGGTGTCGAGGACGGGAACCGCGTCGGGAAGACTCAGCATCCATTCCCAGGCTGCCTCGATTTGGGGCCCCAGTCGCTCACCGGGGCCCGAATTGTCGATGATGAAATCGGCCTGGCGCAATCGTTCGTCCCGATCGAGCTGACGGGCGATCCGGGCTCGGGCGTCGCTCTCGGCCATCCCGCGCCTCTCGATGAGGCGGCGTACGGCCGTCTCAGTCGGAGCATCGACAACCACAACGCCCTTCAGGCCATAGAGGCGGCGGTCGCGGCCCGGCAGCATCGCCGCCTCCAGCACCACGACAGAGTCCGTATCGACATAGGCGCCGGCCTGCTCGACCAGGGCGGCAGCAATGGCCGGACCGGTGATCTGCACCGTGAGCACGCCCAGCTCGCGGGGATCAGCAAACACCACCCGGCCCAGTGCGGGCCGGTCTATCTGGCCGTCCACGGTGAGAATGGTTGGTCCCCACCGGGCGACGATGGCATCAAAGACGGGCTCCCCCGGTCGCTCAATTTCCCGCGACAGCCGGTCGACGTCGATCACCACGGCCCCGCGCCGGGCCAGAGCCGCCGCGACCGTCGACTTGCCGGCTCCGATGCCGCCTGACAGGCCTGCAAATTTCACCGGACCAGCATGGCAGAGTGGTCACCCCCGGCCCACCTGCTTGCCGGCCCGAAGCACTCAGGCGGGGCTCGGGACGGGTCTGGGCCGCCCCCGCGGGTCCTCAGTCTGCCGCGCTCAGGGGGAGTGGTCGTCGGTGGTTGCCACCAGTCGATCCACAACCTCATGGAGCAGGTGCTTGGCCAGGCCGGGAATGTCATCGAGGAGCTGGCTGAGACCGGTCGGCGTGAGCACGAGCACGTCGAGCTCGGTCTCGGCCGTGACGGTGGCGTTGCGCGGCACCCGGGCCAGCACGGCCAGCTCTCCGACGAAGCCGCCTCTGCCAACGGTGGCAACCGGCTGTCCATCACGGGTTACCGCCGCCGTTCCGTCGATGATCACGAAGAGCTCCGAGCCAACATCACCCTGACGAGCCAGGATCGTGCCCGGGGACACCCTCAGCTCGTCCGCGACCCTCCCGATCTCCTGCAGCTGGGCTTTGGTGCAGTGAGCAAACAGCGGCACTGCGGCCAGGTGGTCGAGGTACTCGTCCCGAGCCATCGAGGCCTCAGTCCCACACGAGCGGGAACCGATGCGGTGCCCGGGGATTGCCGCTGTATACGAGCTCGGCGCCTGGCTTGATGCGGTAGTCGGGGATGCGCTGGTGCCAGGCTTCCATGGCGACGACCATCTCCATACGGGCCAGATGAGAGCCCAGACAACGGTGAAAGCCGCTGGCAAAGCCAATGTGCGGGTTCGGGGTTCGATCCAGATCCACCGTCAGAGGGTCGGGGAAGTACTTGGGATCAACGTCCGCCGCTGACCACGACATGACCATGAGCGTGCCCGCGGGGATTTTGACTCCGCTGGGGAGCTCGAGATCATCCAGGGCGATACGCCCGCCGTCGGTAACAGGCGACTCGAAGCGCATCAACTCTTCCACGGCCCGGGGCCAGCCAGACGGGTCCGCCACCACCCTGGCGCGCTGCTCGGGATGCCGGGCGAAATAGCTCAAGAAGCACGCCAGCGAGGCGGCGACGGTGTCGAGACCGGCGATGATCAGCAGTCCCAGGATGTCGTGGATATCCTCGCGGCTCAGCTTCTCTCCTCCCGCCTCCGCCGTGAGCAGCCAGCCGAGCACGTCATCTCCGGGGTCGCCACGGGCTTCCCGTTCGTCCAGGGACCGATTGAAGTAGCTCTGGATCCACTCCACCGCCTGGGCCTTCTTGGCTGCCGCCACCTCGGCCGAATCCCGCTCGACCTGCTCGTTGCCAAGTGTCAGCTCCTTGAAGTTCAAGAAGCCGGGCAAGTCCTCCATGGGCAGACCCATGATGGAGAGAAAGATCTGCGAGGGCAGCGGCTCACACCACTCCTTGTAGACATCCACCTCGTGGCGATCGATAAACCCGTCGATCATCTGCTGGGCCAGCGCCTTCACCTGTTCGGCGAGTGGCGCCACCCGCTTGGCGGTGAACACCGGGTCGAGAAGCCGGCGGTACTTGGTATGCTGCGGACCGTCGAGCCCGAGCGGGATGGCGGGGCGGTTGGAGCCCAGGAACTTTGACGCCTGCTCGACACTGCGGTGCTTGTTGATGAACAGGATGTCGTCCATGGTCAGAATGATCGGGACACCCCGCTCGTTGTGCGCCACCGGGCACTGCCGGGCCAGCTCCACGTAAAGCGGTTGCGGCTCGGCGCTGGCGCGCGCCTCGGCCCAGCCGGGCACCCCGTTCCAGGCGATCACCATCTCGTACATCCGTTCCAGATCGGCGTTCGGGTCGATGGCGGTCATCACAGCCTCCCCAGTAGGTCCCTGCGTGGTGACGTTCGCCCCGACACTACCCAACGCCAGCGTCGAGCACATCCATGGCGGGAGTGCGGGTCCAAGTGCGTCAGGGCTATGTTGTGAGGGTGGGTGGGGGTTGTGAGGGTGGGTGGGGGTTGTGAGGGTGGGCGGGGGTTGTCAGGGTGGGTGGGGGCGTCGGCGTGTCGGGTACCGAGAGGGCGCCCAGGTGCTGATGGAGCCCAGATGCTGATGGAGGCCAGGTGGTGATCGAACGCAGAAGGATCGGGAATCTGCAGGTGTCGGTCATCGGAGTCGGCTGCAATCAGTTCGGCCCGACGGTCGACCAGCCGACGTGTGCAGAAATTGTCCGAGGCGCCCTCGACCTCGGCATCAACTTCTTCGACACCGCCGACGAATATGGCCCCGAGGGCGTATCGGAGGAGTACCTCGGACGGGCCTTGCAGGGTCGACGGGACGAGGCAGTGGTGGCGACCAAGTTCGGCCACTACATGAACGGAGATCCGGAGCGAGGTGGCGCCAGCGGCCGGTGGATCGTCCAGGCTGTGGAGGATTCGCTGCGCCGGCTGCGCACCGACCGTATCGATCTCTACCAGCAGCACTTCCCCGATGCCGCCGTGGAGCCGGAAGAAACCCTCGGGGCACTGGACCAACTGGTCAGGTCGGGGAAAGTCCTTCACGCCGGCGTTTGCAATCTGGATGCCGATGCCATCCAGCTCCGTGGCGAGATGGCCCGCTCGGGGGGCATCGAGGGCCCTGTCTCGGCACAGAATCGCTACAACCTGCTCCGCCAGGAGACCGGCGAGGAGATTGTCCCCGTGCTGGAGGCCAACCACATGGTGCTGTTGCCATTCTTCCCCCTGGCCAGCGGGATGCTCACGGGAAAGTACCTTCCGGGCCAGCCACTCCCGCCGGAAAGCCGCTTCGCCCGGCACCTGCCGCCCGAACAGGCCCGCCGGATCGTGGAACGCGACGCTCCGGCCGTCGCCCGGCTGGCGGTATGGGCCGGGGCCCGGGGCCGATCGGTGGCCGAGCTGGCCATTGCCTGGCTGGCCTCGCAGCCGATTGTCGCCTCGGTGATCGCCGGGGTGACCACGCCCGACCAGCTGAAAGCCAATGCGCGAACCGCGGAGTGGGTCCTCACCCCAGAGGAGATCGACCAGGCGGGGGCGCTGGCCCGGGGCGAGGCCTGAAGATCCAAACGGCTCCGAGCCCGCCGGTCCAGCGCTCCTTCTCTGCTGCAAAACGTGCCCTGAGCGGGTCCAATTTGCCTTTGCTGCTGCAAAATGTGCCCTGTTAGAGGGGCTGGTGCAACAGGAAAGAACGGTGCAACAGGGAAGAAAAGGAGCCGCACGGCGGGAGGTGTCAGCCGCTCCGGGGAACGTCCTTCCAGGCGATGCCCTTGTCAACCCGGATGTCCCCCGGCAAGCCAAGAATCCGCTCGGCGATGTTGTTGCGCTGGATCTCCGAGGTGCCGCCCATGATGGTATTGGACGGGGTGGCCAGGAAATTGAAACGAAGATCAGGCGTCGAGCGGGACGGATCCGGCTCGCCCGGCACCGGGTAGCGGGTGGGCAGGACCGTGGCTTCGGCGCCGAGCAGCTCCAGAGCCACATTCGCCACCTGCTTGGTCAGCTCCGTGCTGGCCAGTTTGCCGATGGAGCCTTCCGGTCCGGGGTTACCCGCCTTCGCCCGCTGGGCGGCGCGCAGGCTGTTGAGCCTCCCCACCTCGTACGCCACCCAGACCCGCATGAAGCGCTCCCGCCGCACCGGATCAGCGGCCGCCCGGGACTTCAGGAGCTCCAGGGTGTCAGCGAGTGCCTGGTCGGGCCGAGGAGCCTGGGCCCCGGCGAAGTCCGCGGTGAAGTTGACCCGCTCGTTCATCAACACGGTGAGGGCCACCCGCCACCCCTCGTTGACGGGCCCCACTCGCAAGGAGTCCGCCACCCGGACGTCGGTGAAGAACACCTCGGAGAACTCGCCGGACCCCACCAGGTTGCGGATGTGGCGGGCCTCGATCCCGGGCGCGTGCATGTCAACGAGGAAGACGGACAAACCGTTGTGCTTCCGGACGTCCGGATCGGTGCGCGCCACCAGCAGACCCCAGTCCGCATGGACCCCGCCGCTGCTCCAGACCTTCTGACCGTTGACGACCCACTCGTCGCCGTCGCGCGCCGCCCGGGTGGCCAGGCCGGCGAGGTCAGAGCCAGCCCCGGGCTCGCTGAAGAGCTGGACCCAATCGCCGTCATGGGTATAGATCTTCGGGAGAAAGCGCCGCTTCAGCTCGTCTGTGCCGTAGGTAACCACCGCGCTGGCGGTCATCATGTAACCGACCGAGCCGACGGTGGTGTTGGCCCCCCCGGCTGCGGCAATGGTCCGATCGACGGCGGTCTGCAGCTCCGATGGCAATCCGAGGCCACCGTACCCGGGTGGGAACCACACCCAGGCCAATCCGGCGTCGTAACGCGCCAGCAAGAAGTCGCGCTCTGGCGTGGTCCCGGGCGGGTTTCTGCGCAACAGCTTGGCGACCCGCTCGAGGACGGGCCCGGGATCACCCGGCTCGTGAACGATGGCGGTCATCAACGGAATCCTCCCGTTCGCGGCCAGTCAGAAGGCGTTCAGGCCAGTCAACGACCGGCCGATAATGAGCTTCTGGATCTGGCTGGTGCCCTCGTAGAGCGTCATGACCCTGGCGTCCCTTAAGTACTTCCCCACCGGGAATTCGTCGATGTACCCATAGCCGCCGTGCACCTGCAGGGCGGCGTTGGCCGATCGCACCGCCACCTCGCTGGCATAGTATTTGGCCTTCGAAGCCTCGATCTCAAACGGCTGGTGGCGGTCGATGAGGTCCGCCACCTTCCACGTCAGCAGCCTGGCCGCGTCGACCTCGACGGCCATGTCGGCCAGCAGCTCCTGAACCAGCTGGTAGCTGGCGATTGGCTTCCCGAACTGCTGGCGATCGGTGGCGTAGCCGACGCCCGTCTCGAGGCAAGCTCGGGCCAGACCGACGCAGCCCGCAGCCACGCTCATCCGGCCCTTGGCCAGGGCCGCCATTGCGATCCGGAAGCCCTGGCCGACGTCACCTACCCGGCAGGCCTCGGGAATCCGGACACCATCGAGTTGCAACTCCGCCGTCGCCTGGCCCCGCAGGCCGAGCTTGCCGCGGATCTCTCGAGCAACAAAACCGGGCGCAGAAGTGGGCACGGCAAAGGCGGTAATCCCTTTTGGTCCCGGGCCCGACGTCCGGGCGAAGATCAGGGCCACATCCGCCCACGTGCCATTGGTGATGAACATCTTCGTGCCGGTGAGAATCCAGGCGTCGCGGTCGAACTCGGCCCGGGTGGCGAGATTTCCGGCATCCGATCCCGTGTCGGGTTCGGTCAGGCCAAAGCAGGCCAGTTTCTCACCGCGGCACAGGTCGGGGATCCACTGGCGCCGGAGTTCCTCGTTTGCGTAGGCCAGAAGCGTCTTGGTGACCAGGCCGAGGCTCACCGAGACAATCCCCCGCACCGATGAGTCGCCCCGTCCCAGCTCTTCTAGCAACAGACAGTACGACAGGTGATCGCAGGGTGTACCGCCGTACTCCTCGGGAATAGTCGCTCCCAGGAACCCCAGCTGACCCATCTGCGGCACGATCGATCGATCGACCGACTCGTTGCGATCCCAGTCCCGCACATGGGGCACCACCGCGCCGTCCACAAACTGGCGAGCCGCCTCGCGTATGGCCTCCTGCTCATCGGTCAGGGAAAGATCCACGGCCGGAGCCTATCCGTCCGGCCCGCGGGCCCTGCTGCTGACCGGCTTCACGGCACGAGACGAGCGATGCCCGCTGGCCTCACACTGCTCCGACGACGTGGCTGTCGTTGACCACGATGGTGTTGCCATCCGGGTCGGTCACCGTGAAGAGCCGATGAATGTCTCGCTCATCCTTGGAGATCTCCGAGACGCTCACCCCCATGGCGGCCCAGGCATCTCTGGTGGCGTCAAGATCTTCGACCATCAGGTCGAAGTCGGCCGGCATCCCTACTGCCTCGGCGTCGAGCCGGACGACAAGGTGGGTGCCGCCTCGCAGCTCCATCACAGCGAATGGATCCATGATGGCCACGGGCCGTAAGCCCAGCTTCTCGTAGAAAGCACCCGAGCGGTGCGGATCCCGACTGTGCAGCACGAGGTGTCCCGTCCACAGTGGGGGTCGTTGATCGTTGGGGTCGCTCACCGGCGCACCTCCCTCGTCGTCTTCGTCCGGGAATGCTACCGGGTCGGTGCAGGCGACGACGTCCGTGAAGCGCTACGACCGGCAGTCGTAGGTATCGCCCTGGGGCAGGACGAACTGACCGTCCTTGATTCCCCACAGGATGAAGCACTTGACGACAGTCGGCTGCCCGCTCACGAAGTGTATGGGCGGGATCAACCCGTTATCGTTGAACCCGGTGATGGCGTAAAGACCATTCTTGACGGCTTGCGGGCTGGCCGGCTGGGAGGGAACGACCTCCAGGGCCTTCTTCAAGACATCAAAGCCGGCCCAGATACGAAGCGAGTCGATCTGGATCTTTGTGCTCGGGGCGTACTCCGACATCGCTTGACGAAAGTCCGCTGTCGCCGGAATCTGAGCGAAGAACGGGAGCTCGAGATCCTGACCGATGCTGTTTTTGTCCAGGGCTGGCACGGTAAGTTGGGTGTCGTCGGGTTGCGGCAGGATCCATTCACCCTTGTAGCCCTGCTGGGCGCAGTTGGTTGCCATCTCCTCGATCGCCTGGATACCCGATGAGAAGTACAGCCCGGCGGGATGGCTGCTCGTCATCACCAGGCATTGGGCGGTGTAGTTGGGAGCCACGAAGTTGGCGCTCGGGCCAATCGTGTAGTTGACGCCCACCTGGGACGCGGCGGCCTTCTGCGCCTGTACGTCCTGGATACAGGCCGGAATGTTGCTGCAGTAGGCACCGACAACGGAGGTCAGGCCCGCATACTTGGCCGCGTAATCGTCGGCATATCCCTTGGTGCTGACCGTAGCCATGGTCGGGAAGTAGTCGGGGTTTGTCTCCCAAACGGTGGAAAAGTCGGCCCCGGCCAGGTTTGGAACTCCGTGCGACTCCAGATAGCTGGCGTAGGCGGCGTCGGTCGCAGTGTCCGCATTGCCCACCAGCGCCACGACGTGATCCTGCTGCACCAGCTGCTGCACGTCCGCGAGGGCCTTGCCCGGGTCGGCTCCGTCATCGAGCTGGATCAGCTTGACCGGATGCCCGTTGATGCCTCCGTGGGCGTTCGTCCACTTGACCCAGGCATTGGGCGTCGACGAATCATCGGGCTGAATACCAGCTTGCACGTTCGTCAGATTGGATACGTTGCCCACCACGATTGGGGCGCCTGAAGGCGCCGCTGACCCCGGCGAGCTCCCCGTCGATCCGGTCGTAGCCGACGCTCCGGGGATGGCGGCCGACGTGGCCGACGGGGATGACGTCGAAGAGGACGACTTGGACGAACTCCCGCAGCCGGCCGCGACCAGAGCTATCAGAGCGGCAACGGCGGCCGCGCCCATGACCCGACCGCCTGCCGCCGCAGCACGGTGACGTCCAGCCCCCACCAGCTCGTCAACACGGAGCATCCACTCCTCCTCGTTCCCCCGACTTTGCTACGCCGACTTCGCTGCTTCCCGGCCACAACGGCAGGTGCCCGGCCGCAGATGACTCAGACCCCGCCACTTCTAGCACAAAAGTGGCGGGGAGTCACTCACGTCGCCGGCGCTTACCCGCCGGCGACGAGCTTGCGCAACTCGTTCTTCAACACCTTCCCGGTTGCGTTGCGGGGAAGCGAGCTGACGATCTCCACCCGGCGCGGCACCTTGTAGTTGGCCACATGCTGCCGGGCGAAGGCGATCACATCCTCAGGCGAGAGTGCAACCCCGGGCTTGGGGATGATGAATGCCACGCCGACCTCGCCGAAGTGCTCGTCGGGTACCCCAATCACCGCCGCTTCGCTGATCGTGTCGAGACCGGCCAGTGATCTCTCGACCTCGGCGGGGGCGACGTTGAAGCCGCCCACGATGAACATGTCCTTCTTCCGGTCCGTGATGCGCAGATAGCCGCGGTCGTCGTATACGGCGACGTCGCCGGTGTGAAGCCATCCATCCACGACGGTGGCGGCGGTGGCCTCGGGATCCCGAAAGTAGCCCGTCATCATGGCGTAACCGCGAACCAGCAACTCCCCCGCCGCTCCCGCCGGCTGGTCCTGGCCCTGGTCGTCGACAATGCGAATATCGATATCGGGGATGAGCTTGCCGACGGTCCCGGCAATCAGCTCAGGCGGGTCGTACGGGTCAGCGACGGACACCAGGGCATGGTTTTCCGTCAGTCCGTACCCGGTGAGGGCGCTCTCAATGCCGAGGTCAGACCGCAAACGGTGCACCAGCTCGGCCGGGACTGCCGCCGCAGAGACAATTGCAGACCGAAGCGATGACAGGTCATACCCGGGGCGGGCTGGATGGTCGAGAATCGAGTGAAAGAGCGTCGGGGGCCCGGGCAGGTGGGTGATCCTCTCCCGCTCGATGATTCCCATCGTCTCCTCGGCGTCAAAGACAGCCACCGGCACCGTCGTGGCACCAGCCATCAGGCTCAGCATCCAGCCGGCCTTGTAACCAAAGCAATGGAAAAACGGCGTCACCACCAGATGACGGTCGTCCTCCTCCAGCCGGTACCCCGAGTTGTAGTTGGCGTAAGCGCGGAGGCTGGCGCCGTGCCGGAGCATCACCCCCTTCGGGCTGCCGGTGGTGCCCGAAGTGAACATCACATCGCTCCCATCGTCCGGCCCGATGGCGGCGATCCGGTCCTCCACGGCCGCCACCGGAACATCGCGGCCCCGGGCCAGGAATTCGTCCCAGTCCGATCCGTTGAATCGACCCGGGCCGGGAAGCGTGATCGTCTCCTTGAGGGCGCGCAAGCCAGGAGCCGCCTCGTGCAGCATGGCCCGATAATCGGTGCCCAGAAAGCTGTCCACGATGAACGCGGTACGGACGTCCCCCTTCTCGAGGACGTAGGCCGCTTCGTCGCCCTTGAACCTGGTGTTGAGGGGGACCAGCCAGGCGCCGGCAGCCAGGATCCCGAGCGCGGTGGGGATCCAGACCACTGAGTTCGGCGCCCAGAGGGCAACCCGATCCCCGGGCTCTATCCCCGATCCCACCAGGGCCCGGGCCACCCGTCGCATGCTGTCGGCGACATCGGTGAAGGACAGGCGTACTTGGCCGTCGACCACGGCCAGTCGATCCCCGAACCGCTCGGCGCTCGCCTCTGCCATCCGGGGGATGCTCCGGAACTCCAGATCGGCGCGCCCACCAGCCATCGACCCCATGTTAGAGGCCGGGACGGGAAGGGAGAGGATGGGCGGCAACCGATGGCGGCCAGGGGCGGCGGGCCAGCCGTGGAAATATCGCAGTTGGACAGGCGGGGCGACGATCTGTGGTCTCTCCGCCCGGCCGGCCGGGCTGGCGTCAGCGCCAACGCATCCCGGACCTAGTCTCCTCACTTGATGGGGGATTACCTGCCGTTCATCGTGATCGGCCTGACGACAGGATCGGTCTACGCGCTGGCAGCCATTGGCCTGGTGCTCACCTACAGGACGTCCCGCATTTTCAACTTCGCGTACGGATCGCTTGCCACGGTCGCCGTCCTCCTTTTCCTCGCTCTGGTGGACCGTGCTGGCGTGGACTGGCGGGTAGCCGCATTCCTCACTGTTGTCGGCGTGGGCCCCCTGCTCGGAGTCGGCTTCGAGCAGCTGGGCCGCCGCCTCACCCCGCTCACCACCGAGGCCAAGGTCCTGGCCACCATCGGCCTGGTCCTGCTGATAACCGGAGCGGTCACGTTGTGGGGATCGCGGGCATATGGAGATCATCCCGTTCCCCCCCAGTACCTTCCCGGTCACCTGGTGCGGATCCTGGGTGTCAACATCGGCGTCGACCAGATCATCATCGTGGCGGTCGGCCTGGGCATGACGGTGTTGTTGCATCTGGTGCTCGAGCACACCAACACGGGGCTGTCCATGCGGGCGGTCGTCGACAATCCCTACCTGCTTGCCTACACCGGGCGCAGCCCGACCCACGCTCAACGCGCCGGATGGGCGCTCGGGATCGGCTTCGTCGCCCTGTCCGGCCTTCTCCTGACCCTCTCGCCCAGCAACGGGGTTCCGGTCGAAGAACTGGACCTGCTGGTGCTGGCTGCCTTCGGTGGCGCCGCCATCGGGGGCTTCGTCAGCCTCCCCCTCACCTACCTCGGGGGCCTGGTCATCGGTGTCGCCAGCGCCATGTCGACCAAATTCGTCACCTCAGTGGAGTGGCTGGGCGGACTACCGCCCAGCATCCCGTTTCTCGTGCTGTTTGTAGTCCTGGTCGCTTTCCCGGGGCACCTGGCGCCGGAAAGACCCAGCCAGCCCGTCCCCTACCGGCCCCGGCAGATCCGCGTCGCCCGGTTCTGGCGTTGGCCGCTTGGCGTCGTCATCGTGGCCGCCCTGCTGCTCGTCCCCCTCTCCCGGAATGTGCACCTGGTGTACTCGGGCAACCTCGGGCTCGCTTACGCCATCATCTTCCTCGGCCTCAGCCTGCTGGTGCGGACCTCAGGACAGGTATCGCTGTGCCAGATTGGCCTGGCCGCGGTGGGGGCGGCCACCTTTGCCCACGTCGCCACCAACCTGGGCGCACCCTGGCCGGTGGCAGTCGCGCTGGCCGGCGCCGCGGCCGGCGTGGTCGGGGCCGTGGTCGCCATACCGGCCATCCGGGTCGGAGGCATCTATCTGGCGCTGGCCACCTTCGGCTTCGGCGTCCTCCTCGAACAACTGGCGTACCCGACCAGATTCATGTTCCTCGACCCCCAGACACAGGCCATCCCCCGGCCGGTGATCGGGCCGTTCAACGCTAACGACGACGTCACCTTTTTCTTCGTCATCCTCGCCATCTTCGGGCTGGCGCTGCTCCTGGTCCTTGGCGTTCGGAGGGCCCGCCTGGGTCGCTTGCTGCGAGCCCTGGGCGATTCCCCGGTGGCGCTGGCTACCCAGGGGACGTCGATCAACATCACCCGGGTGGCGGTGTTCTCCCTTTCGGCGTTCCTGGCCGGCATCGGCGGAGCGCTCATCGTGGCCCAGGAACGATTTCTGGTCGACACTCCATTCGCGTCGACGAACTCGCTGCTCCTGGTGGCCGTGCTGCTCACCTTGCGGGTCGCCGACCCGGTGTCTTCGCTCGTGGCGGCGGCTGCATTCGTGGTCGTGCCGTCCTTCCTGAGCGGCAATCTCCAGGTATGGTGGCTCGATATCGGCTTCGGCGCCGGAGCCATCGTGGCGGCGCTCATGGCCACCGCCACCTGGCTGCCGCGCTGGCGCTGGGCCCCCAAACCGGCCGCCTCGGCTGCGGACAGGACACCGGTGGGCGCGGCCGCGGAGACGCCGGCGACCGGCCCTCCGGCTCGACATCCGGAGGCTTCGGGCCTGGAAATACGCGACCTGTCAGTCAGATTCAAGGGTTTGGTGGCGGTTGAGCATCTCAGCCTGCGCGCTCCGCCGGGAAAAATCACCGGTCTGATCGGGCCGAACGGGGCAGGCAAGACGACGACGTTGAATTTTTGCTCCGGGCTGGTCGAACCCGTTAGCGGTCGGCTCCTGCTCAACGGCCGCGAGCTTTCATCGATGAGCCCGGCGGGGCGCGCCCGCCACGGCCTGGGGCGGACCTTCCAGCGAGTCAATCTCTTCGACTCACTGACCGTGCGTGAGAATGTCGGCCTGGGCTGCGAGGGCGCCCAGGCTGGAGCTCATCTGGTGACGCACGTAGTCGCACCGCCCCGCCAGGCCAGATGGGCCACTCGCGCCGCCGGCGCGGCCCTGGACCTGGTCGGTATCGCGGCCCTGGCTGACCGGGACGTACGGTCCCTGTCAACCAGTGAAAAGAGGTCGGTCGAACTGGCCCGGAGTCTGGCCGGGAATTTCGACTTTCTGCTGCTCGACGAGCCGTCGTCAGGTCTGGACCCCGCTGAAACGGCGCACTTCGGCCAAACCCTCCGGCGCGTCGTGGACGAACGCGGAATCGGGGTCCTTTTGGTGGAGCACAATATGGCTCTGGTGCTGGACGTCTGCTCGTACCTCTATGTGCTCGAGTTCGGGAGGCTCATCTTCGCCGGCGAGCCGGCCGCCGCCGTCCAGAGCCGGGCCGTGCGGACCGCCTACCTCGGGGTCGAAGCCGACACCGAGCCCGATCCGTCGGCATCGTCACCGCGGTAGTCCGAGCACCCGCTCCCCGACGATGTCGCGCTGGATCTCGTTGGCGGCGCGGGGTCGAGCTTACGCGTATGTTGAACTCATGGACCAAACGACGGTCAGCTCAGAAATTCGGCCTGACGGCGTCGGGGTCCTTACTCTGGCCCGGCCCGGCCGCCTCAACGCCATATCCACTGACATGGCCGCGGCCATCGGCGCAGTGGTGACCATGTTCGCCGACGATACCCGGGTCAGGGCCATGGTGGTTGCGGGCGAAGGAAAGGCCTTTTGCGCCGGAGCGGATATCGCCGAGTTCGGCCAACTCCAGCGTGCCGCCGAGTTTGGGGCATTCATCGCCCGGCTGGCCACGTCGCTCGACATCCTGGCGGCATGCCCCAAGCCGTCTGTGGCTGCGTTGCACGGTGTGGCGCTGGGAGGCGGCTTGGAGCTGGCCCTGGCGTGCGACATCCGGATCGGCGAGGAGACAACCCGCCTCGGCATCCCCGAGATCAAACTCGGCCTCCTTCCGGGCGCGGCCGGGACGGCCCGCCTGCCGCGCCTGGTGCCGGCCCCGGTTGCCCGCCGCATGCTCCTGACCGGGGAGCCCATTAGTGCCGAGGAGGCCCTCCGATTCGGCCTCCTCGCTGCGGTCGTCACACCGGGTCAGGCCCTGGATGCGGCTCTCGCCGAGGCGGCCCGGCTGGCCGCCCTACCCCCGCTGGCGCTGGCTGCAGCCAAGCGCCTCCTGGCCGCCGGCTCCGCGGTCGCGCTCGACACGGCGATCGAGCTCGAACGCCAAACCGTTTCGCTGCTATTCGCCAGCGACGACCGGGCCGAAGGAGTGGCGGCGTTCCTGGAAAAGAGGGTTCCCTCGTTCGAGGGGCGCTGACTGGCTCAATCACGGCTCGAGCCGGCTCAATAACCTCTCAAGCCCATGGAGCGAGCAATGGCATTCCGCTGAATCTGGCTCGTCCCGCCCGATATGGGGGCAACAATCGCCTCGCGGTACCGGAAACTCATGACACTATCGGTGGCAAAGCCGTGGCCAGCGAGGATCTGCATTCCGAGACGGGCGGCGGCCACGTAGGTCTCCGAGCCCTTCAGCTTCGCCATCGCCCCCGCGGTAGCCGCGTCGCGCCCGGCGTCATAGAGCCCGGCGGCCCGGTAGACAAGCAGGCGGGCCGCCTCGATCTCCGTCTGCAAATCCGCCATGGCGTGGGTGAGCGCCTGAAACTCCCCTATGGGACGGCCGAACTGGTGGCGCTCCTTCGAGTACGCCAGCGCTTCATCGAGGGTGGACTGGGCGGCGCCCACGTATCCGCCGCTGATCAACACCCGCTCGAGCGCCAGCCCGGACAGCAGGACCTCCCATCCACCGTTGAGCGGGCCGATGAGATCCTGCTTCGACACCGTAACATCGTCGAGGTACACCTCGTAAGTCCCGAGAATATGACGAGCCAGAGTGGGGATCTTCCGGAGCTCGACACCCGGAGCGGCGGGGTCCAGCAGGACCACTGACAGGCCGCGGTGCTTGGGCACATCGCGGTCGGTACGTACGTAACAGACGATCCGCGTTCCCGGAAGGCCCGCCCCCGTACACCACATCTTTTGCCCTTTGAGGACAAAGACATCCCCGTGGTCTGTGGCGAACGTCTGCATGGAGGCAGCATCCGATCCCGCATCCGGCTCGGAAATAGCGAGCGACAGCCGGGCCCGACCGGCCAGCACCTCTGGCAGGAGGCGGCCCCTCATCTCCTCCGGCGCATACTGGCTGAGCAACAGGCCGGCTTGCAGGGTGAGGCAGAAGCACTGGGCCACATCGAGGCTGGACATTCCGAGCTGCTCGGTCAGAAGGGCGAGCTCGAGGGCGCCGCCGCCGGAGCCGCCATCCTCCACGGGGAATGCCATCTCGATCCAGCCCAGATCGGCAAAGGCCCGGAACAACTCCTCTGGATAATGGTGGCGGTCATCCCATGATTTCGCCTGCTCGGGAGGACAGATATCGGTCACGAACCGGCGCGCCGTCTCCTGGAGCATCTCCTGTTCCGGAGTCAGGACCAAATCCATTTTGCGATGCTACCGTCGAGCCGGCAGACGCAACGGCAACGCAGGCGTCCAGGCGGCTGCCGCGGACCTATCATCGCCGCCATGACCGAGAGCCTGGTGACATCGGAACTGGTGCTGTGCTCCATGTCGATGGTGCCTATCGGGTTTCGCGACCTCGTCGAAAGTGCCGCGGCCGCGGGGTTCGACGCCGTCTCAGTGGTCGGATCGGTCTACCGTCGCGGCCAGCGCGACGACGGGCTCTCGGACCACGACATGCGCGCCATCCTCGACGACAATGACATGTTCGTGAGCGAGGTGGAGTCGGCCGGGAGCTGGTTGTCGCCACCGGAATTGGTGGTGGAACGCTGGAGGCCGCGGCTGTCTGATCAGGAGATTCTGCGGATCAGCGAAGCGCTTGGGGCCAGAACCGTGGTGGCCACCCACTTCGGAGAGCCGCTCCCCATCGAGCAGGCCGGACCGGCCTTCGCTCGGCTCTGCGATGGGGCGGCAGACGCCGGTACGACGGTCAGCCTCGAGTTCCCGGCCTGGGCCACCATCAATGACGTGGCGACGGCCTGGGAGATCGTCCGGCTGGCCGATCGTCCCAATGGCGGCATCCTCCTGGACACCTGGCACCACCGGCGCTCGTCGAGCGCGGACGGCGTACTGTTCAGTATTCCGCCCGAGCGCATCACCGCTCTCCAGCTGGCGGACGGCTCGGCCGAGCCTTCCGGCCCGCTCGAAGAAGACGTGCTGATACGGCGCTTGCCGGGCGAAGGAGAGTTCGGCATCGTCGATTTGCTGCAGAAACTCGGGCAGATCGGTGTTCGAACTCCTGTCGGCATCGAGGTCTGGGACCGGGAACTCCTCGAACGGGGCACTACCGAAGCAGCCCGGCAACTGGCGGAGGCCACCCGGCGGACACTGGAGGAGGCCAGCGCAGCGGCCGGATCCCGGCCGCAGTAACGCAGTAACGTTCCGACCATGGAGACGAGAGCGGCTGTTCTGCACGACGTCGGCGGCAAATGGGAAGTGGAGAACATCCGGCTCGATCCTCCAAAAGCGGGGGAAGTCCTCGTCAAGGTGGCCGCGGCCGGTTTGTGCCACTCCGATGAGCATCTCGTCACCGGCGACATGGCCCTGGCCAACGCCACCGCAGACGCCAAGGGGCTCCCCCGGCAGTTTCCTCTCATCGGCGGCCACGAGGGTTCAGGCGTCGTGCTCGAGGTGGGTGAGGGAGTCACCTCGCTGGCAGCGGGCGACCACGTGAGCACCACATTCGCTCCGGCCTGCGGCCGATGCCACTATTGCCAGACGGGTCGGACGTTTCTCTGCGACAACACGGAGTTCCTGTTCCGTCCCGGTCAGATTACGGACGGGACCAGCCGGCACTGGCTGGGGGGACAGGAGCTTGCCTTCTACTCAAAGCTCGGCTGCTTCGCGGAGCACACCGTGGTGGCGGAGTCGTCGCTGGTGAAGGTCCCGGAGCACATCAGCCTCGAGGTGGTAGCGCTGATCTCCTGCGGCGTGCTCACCGGCTGGGGCTCGGCGGTCAGGCGGGCCGGGATCGAGGTAGGCGACACGGTGGTCGTGGTGGGTACCGGGGGCGTCGGGATGAACGCCGTCCAGGGAGCCCGCATGGCCGGCGCCCGTTTCATCATCGCCGTCGACCCGTCCGACTGGAAGCGACAAGCAGCACGGGAATTCGGTGCCACCCACGAAGCCACCTCTATGCGAGAGGCGCTGCCGTTGGTGCGGGAACTCACGTGGGGCCGGGGCGCCGAGCGGGTCATCTGCACACCCGGCGTGATGAAGGGCGATCAGGTCAAGGAGGCCGTTGATCTCCTGGGCAAGGGTGGGGTCTGCGTGATCACCGCCATGGGCGCGAGTGCAGACCGGACCGCGTCGCTTTCTGTCCAGCACCTGGCCACCTGGAGCAAGGAGCTGCGGGGATGTCTCTACGGAGCGATGAACCCGCGAGACGACATCCTCCGTATCATCGGCCTCTACGAAAACGGTCAGATGAAACTGGACGAGCTGATCACCCGGCGCTACAGCCTCCCCGAGATCAACCAGGGTTACGAAGACATCCGCGACGGTCGCAACATCCGCGGCATCCTGGTCTTCGACTGATCGCCGGCCCACTAGGCGCCACCCACCGGGCGAGGATCGTCGATTTCGACCAGAGCCACCTGCGGGGCACGGCGGCGAACGAAATCGGTTGCGAGCTCCCGCAGCATCTCAGGCGGAAGGATGCACTCCTCGCACGTCACGTGATCGAGAACGAGGCGCAAGCGCAGAATCCCGTCCGACGGGTCGAACCTCACCATCTCGAAAGCCCCACCATCGGCCTCGATCAGTGCCTGGAGCTCCTGGAGGGTGTCGATGACTCCCGGGTCAGTCATTGAGGGGATCCTACTTGCGGTGCCGCCTGCGCTCCGAACCGCGGACCGATGGCCCGGTCGACGGTTGGCTGTGCCTCTCGAATCGTCCAACTGCGGAATGCCGGGCGCCCGGGCCGGCGTCTCGGGGTGAGCCGATGGGGGGACTACTAAGCTGGTCGAGAGCTCCGCTCCTCGCAGAGTCACCGCCAGGGAGGGTCACCACACGTGCCATGCCTCGGGCCCGGACCGAAGGGCCAGGACCGAAGGTTCGCCGTCGGGTGGCGGCCATGAGCAATGCCGGGCTGGTACCTGAGAAGGAACCGGTTGCCGGGCGCTGTCCGGAGTGCGCGGGTTCGGACCTGCGGCGATACCCGGTGCTGTCGGCGGGGGGCTGGTTCGAGGTCGTGAAATGCCAGGATTGCCTGCGGTCGGTGCAACGCATCCCCTGGAAGCGGCTGGGTTGGGTGTCGCTCTCGGAGGACCTGCCGTGAGCGAGCTGACCCGATTGGTCGGGGTCGACGTCGGCGGCACGTTTACCGACGTCGTCGCCATCGACCAGGGGCAGGTGTACGTGGCGAAGGTACCGACCGACGTCCAGGCTAGCGAGACGTCGGTGCTCGCCGGGGCGCAAGAGGTGGAGGTGGATCGGGCCCGCGTGTTCAACCTGGCGAGTACCGCCGGCCTCAACGCCGTCATCACCCGGCGCCTCCCGAAGATCGCCTTCCTGACCACGCTGGGGCACCGGGACATGCTGGACAAGGGCCGTCACTGGCGACCCTACGAGTTTTTGACGGATGCCTCCTGGCGGCGCGGCTTCGGAGATGCGGCCCGACCGCTCGTGCCCCGTTACCTGCGGCGAGGGATTCGCGAGCGCATCACTGCCGACGGCGGGGTGCTCATCCCCCTTGACGAGGAGCAAGCCCGAGAAGAGCTGGAGGTGGCCAAAAAGTGCGGCGTGGCGGGCGTGGCCGTTTGCTTGCTGCACGCCTACCGCAATCCGGTTCACGAGCTGCGGCTCAAGGAACTCGTCTACGAGGTCCTGGGTGGCGAGGTGGTGTGCTCGATATCCAGTGAGGTGTCGCCCCTGGCCAGGGAGTATCCCCGGGCGTCGACGACGGCGATCGACGTGCTCATGAAACTCAAATACGGGGACTACACCCACCGACTCGAGGCCGGCCTGGCCGGGTTGGGATTCACGGGCGATTTCAACTATGCCGACTGTGCGGCCCGGCTCATGCCGGCGTCGTACGCCATGGAGCGACCCTACCGGTTGGTGGTAGGAGGACCGGCCGCCGGCACCGTCGCCAGCGCCCATTTTGGCGCCGCTATCGGCAAGCGCAATTTGCTCTGCGCGGACGTCGGGGGCACCTCCTGCGACATCTCCATGGTCGTCGACGGGACCCCCTGGCTCAACAGCACGTTCGAGCTGGAATGGGACATGGTCGTCAACGCCCTCTCGACGGAGATCGTCACCCTCGGAGCCGGCGGTGGCTCGGTGGTGGCGGTGGGCCCGATCGGCGAGCTGCACGTTGGTCCCGACAGCGCCGGGGCCGACCCGGGCCCGGCGTGCTATGCCAAGGGCGGAGGTCGCCCCACCATCACGGACGCCGCCCTGCTGATCGGAATACTCTCGCCGGACCGGTTTCTGGGTGGAAAAATGCCGTTGCGGAGCGACCTGGCGGACAAGGCGTTCGAGTCGCTCGAGACAGCCCTCAGTCTGTCGGAGCGAGTGCGGTTCGCCTGGCTGATCGGCCTCAACAACATCGCGGAAGGAATATTCGACATCGCCATCCGTCGCGGCGTTGACCCGCGGGACTTCAGCCTGGTCGCTTTCGGCGCCGCCGGACCGATGATGCTGCCGGCACTGCTCGACATCCTTCCCTTTGAGAGCGTGATCGTCCCGCCCAATCCGGGCGGGTTCAGTGCCCTCGGGCTGCTCAGTTCCGACCAGGTCTTCACCGACAGCCGAACGCTCTACTCGGTGTTGACCCCCGAGCTGGCGCCGCAGGTCTCAGAACTCTACGAGCAGCTGGAACACGATCTGCTGGACCGGGTCCGCACCCCGGCCGAAGACGTTCGCATCGCCCGCACCTTCGACGGGCGGCTGGTCGGCCAGGGCTGGGAAACCCCCTTCGTAGAAGCGCCAATTGGAGCGATTGGACCCGAACAGATCGCGGCGATGATTGCCAGCTTTCATCATGCCTACGAGGCCCGCAACGCGGAGCGCTTCGAGAGGTTCCCGGTAGAGGGGGTGACCTACCGGGTGGAAGTGGTGGTGCCGGCAGAGAAGGTCCGCTACGAGGCAGCCCCGCGCCGTGGCACCACCGCGAGGGAGGCGGGAACGGTCACGCTCCGGCACCTTTATGACAGCCCAACCGAAGCGGCTGTCTACGACCGGGAATCATTGGAATCCGGGCAGCAGGTACCCGGGCCCGCCGTGATCAGGGAAGCGAATTCGACGACGTTCGTACCTCCCGGCCGGTCCGCCACCGTTGGAGACCACCGTGAGCTCGTCGTCAGTTGAGGCCGCTATGAGACGGAGGTCACCGTGACCCAGCTGGCCGAATCACGTCCCGCCGGCGGTACCGCCGTGAGTCCGATTCGGGAGCTCAGTGACGCCGACTTTCGGGCCCGTTACGACTGCGACCGGTTTACGGCGACGGTACTGGCCAACCGGTTCCGCTACGTGGCCCAGCACATGTGCTCCGATCTGCTCACCCATGCGTTCTCGCCCATCATCCGGGACTCCGCGGACCTTTCCGGAACCCTGAGCGGAAGCCCACACTCGGGATTTCTCATGGCAGCTGTATCCGAAACGCTTCCGCTGTTCTATGGCTCGATCCCCGACGCGGTCCGAATTGCTCTAGAGGAGTACGGGGTCGAACGACTTGTCCCCGGTGACATGGTCATGGTCAACGACTACTACCGGGTGGGCACCCACCTGAACGATGTCTGCAATATCTTGCCGATCTTCTACCGGACCGACCTGGTAGGCGCGGTCACGATCCGCGCCCACATGCTCGACATGGGTGGTCGGGCCATGGGCGGCTTCGAGTCAACCAAGCTCAACGTGTACGAAGATGGGCTGCGACTGCCGCCCATCCTGCTCTACTCGGCCGGCGAGCCGGTCCCGTCGACGTTCAAGCTTCTCCACGACAACACCCGGTTCGCCTCTTTGATCATTCCCGACCTGCGGACCATGTTCCACGCCCTCAAGCTCGGGGAGGGGCTGGTTGTCGAAACCATCGATAAGTACGGCCTCGACGCCTACCTGGGCGCCATCCGCTATGTCAACGATGCATCCGCCGAGACCATGGCGAGCGCTCTGGGTGCCCTGCCGGATGGCGTGTACGAAGCAGAGGAGAGGCTCGACGGGGACGGCCTGGCGGATTCGGAGGAATACAGTGTCCGGGTCCGGATCGAGAAGCGAGGGTCCCGGGCCGAATTTGACCTGCGCGGGAGCTCTCCCGCAACCCGGACCGCGGTCAACTGCAGTTGGGCTGATGTGAAATCGGCGGTGGCCATTGCCTTGAAATTCCTGATTGACCCCAAAAACCCGGTCACCTCGGGCACCCTGCGCGATGTTGACATCGTCCTGTCCCCGGACACGCTGGTCAATCCCTCTCCACCCCACTGTTGCCAGTTCTACTGGGAGCCCGTGCTGGCCATCATTAACGCCATCTTCAAAGCCCTGACACCGATCGTGGGCGCAAACGCCTGGGCGTCGAGCGATTGGGGGGGAATCCTGCACCGAGCCGAGGGACGAACCCCTGACGGGACGCCGTGGCTGTCCCCGGGTGGCGCCTCTGGCGGCAGCGGAGCGTGGGGAGCGACCAAAGATGGCGACGGCGACTCTTCGCAGCAAATGATCTTCCTCAACATGATGAGCAGCGGAGTCGAGACGTCCGAGCTCTCCGAACCCTTCGTCTTGCTGCGCAACGAGTACGTGATCGACACTGCGGGACCTGGCCGCTATCGAGGGGGAGCGGCGAATGTCCGCGACGCACGCTGCGTGTACGACGGAGCGCACCGCGTCCAGCAGTTCCACATTCGCCGGCCGCCTGCGGCAGGCGGCGTCAACGGCGGACGCCCCGGATCGCTCGGGGCGGTGTGGATCTGGGACGCGGCCGAGTCGGACGCGGGCCGGGCCAACGACTACCTGCCTCTGAGCCTGGACCATCCGGTGTACAGAGAAGCTCTGCCCCTCAGCGGGGTGTTCGATCCCGATAGCAATCAGGCAGACCCGGCCGGCCGGTACATCTTCGTTTCCAAAGAGGTCAGTGCAGCCGCAGGGAGCGTGCTGCGGATCCTCCACAGCGCGGGCGGCGGATGGGGAGATCCCTTCCAGCGGGACGCCGAGCGAGTGCTGCGCGACGTTCGCGACGAATATGTGACCATTCCTGGCGCGGCCCGCGACTACGGCGTGGTGGTGCGAGGCGACCCGGCCCGAGACCCCGAGGGCCTGCGCATCGATTGGCCGGCAACTGAGAAGCTCCGCGGCCCGCCCCGGTGACTACGGGCGGGCCGGGAGGTAGGGCTCCAGCGAACGGCTGACCGGAAAGCCAATAGCGGTGTGGTACTGGCTCTTGCCCCCTGCTCCGCCGACGACGACAACGTCGAAGTAGTCCATGGCGCGGACGATAGGGACCAGCTCGTCGTCGTCACAGTCGAGCACCCAGCGCGCCTCGGGGCGGATGATCCTGGGCTCGACTGCGTTGAGGACCCAGCGTTTGGGACGCTTGGTGTGCTCGTACATGAAGCCCCGGATCCGCGGTTTGTCCCATCCCTCTGCGGCCAGCAAGGCCGCATGCTCCGGTGCGATGAGGAGGATGTTGTGCATCCCGAACGCCTGGGTGGGGATATAGGCGGCCTGTACCGAGGCGGCGCCGGACATGGGAGCCGTCCCGGCGAAGGTGCGCAGGAGCCCCTCGGCCGTATCATTGGTCATGTCCTGAATCTCGCACGCACTTTCGACCCCGATCAGGGTTACTGCGCTCTCGTCCGGACGCAGCCCGTGCTCAACGCTGATTGGCTCCCAGGGGCTGGCGCCAGCATTCTCGGCCAGGCACATGGAGTATTTGCGCGGCGTGCCGATGACGTCCAGGTCGAAAATGCCCAGATACGCGAAGCCGACGTTCATCATGACGAGGCGAAGGGCGCGTCCGATGACCGTATTGACCGCTGAGGCCTTGCCCGGTCCCAGCGCGCCCCGTCCGGAATTGATTCCCAGCTCGGGCACGATGGGGCCGTTGACGATGATCATGGGCGCGTGCGGGCCCGTGGACATGGCTACGCCCCGCGGGTTGAAGGTGGGGTCGGCAAATGCCTCGGTGGCAGCGAGGATCACCGGGAGATGGGCGGGCTGGCAGCCCGCCATCACCGCGTTGATGGCGATTTTCTCCACCGTCGCCGCGCCCAGCCCGGGTGGCATGACCACCACCTGGTGGCCTGCCGGCAGACCGGTACCGGCCAGCATCGCCGCCACGCGGGCCGGGGTCGGAGGCACCAGCGGGAAGCCGTCGCCCAGACCCCGGACGTGGGTGAAGTCGTCATGGAACAGCTGCCAGGCGTCGAGCTGGCTCGGTCCCTGGTAGTGGAAGGTGGGAGGTTCGCTGGCGGGCAGCACCTGACTCGACGGTCCCGGCCCGTCGGTGACGCTGGTGAGCCCGCGGACCACCTGCTCCCGGACCAGCGCGGCGATCCCGGCGATCTCCTCGGCGCCCAGGTTGGTAAGGCCGCGGGGCATCTCGACCAAGGCCAGATCCGGCATCCCCATGACGTAGGCGGTCTGACGGGCATCTTCCATGAAGGTGGCCGCGACCAGCCCGACGGTCGGCGTGCCCCTCCGTTCTATTTCGATGAGGTCATGGACAAGCCACGACGTGCAGCTCCCTCAATCGCCCGTGGCACCAATCACCGCGGTCGCACCCCGAGCCGCCTCGTCGATCAGGGCGGGCGGCCCCGGATACCGGCCGTAGAACCGGGCCGTCGTGGCCTGATGCTGCCTCGTCAGGGCGTCTCCGAGCCACTCGAGGGCGAGGTCGCCTCCGACCTTGAGGTTCCACCACAGACCGACGCTGGCGCCGTCCAGACCGCTGGCCCGGGGCGCTCTTGTCGAAACGGCGACCCCGCCCGGGAGGTCCTCCAGCGCCGCCGTCAACCTGGCGACGGGGTTGCGCACCGTCAGTGTGGTCATGCCGGTCTCTCCTTGTCCGGATCGGTGTTTAATGGTTGGTCGGGCCCGGGAAGCCCGGGGCGCACACCGCCGATCGAGACCACAACCAGGCCCTGGGCCAGCAGCTTCCCCGAGGTGCTCCTCACCCAGACCTCGGCATGGTGGATCTGTCGGCCCCGCTTGGTGGCGTGACCCACCGCCAGCACGTCCTCGAAGGGCGCGGTCGAGAGGTAGCTGACCGTCATGGAGATGGTGCTGAGGCGGCTGCCTTTGGCAAAGTCGTGCCCGGCCAGCGTGGCCGCCGAGCCGGTGGTGTCGATGAGGGCCGCCAGCACGCCGCCGTGGAAGATGCCTTCGTGGGCGCTCAACTCAGGCTTGAACGGCAGGGTCAGCTCGACGCCGTCGGCCTCCCAGCGCTGGACCCGGATGCCCGCGTGTTTGTTGAACGCCACGCCCTCGTCCCAGTGATTTCGGAACCAGCGGTCGAGTGCGGAGTGATCTGAGGCGGTCCCACCGCCCGCCTCACTCACACCTCGACCCGCGATCGCAGGGCACGACGAAGAATTTTTCCCGTCTCGTTCTTCGGCAGCTCCGAGACGGCCACCCAGCGTTCAGGAACCTTGAAACCCGCCAACGACTCACGAGCAAAGCGACGCAGTTCATCAGGGTCCGGTGGGGCCGAGGGATCGGAAGGCAGCACGAAGGCAGTAACCAGCTCACCGAGCCGGGCGTCCGGCGCGCCCACCACGGCGGCTTCCAGCACACCCGGGTGCTGGACGAGCACCTGCTCAACCTCAACGGGATCAACGTTTTCTCCACCCCGAATGATGCGGTCACCTTTGCGTCCGGCCAGGTACAGGTAGCCTTCGGCGTCGATCCGGCCCAGGTCCCCGGTATGCAACCAGCCGTCTTCGGCCGGGCAGTGGACGTGCGGCGCCCGGCACCACACCTCCCCGATCCCTTGCGGATCAGGCTCCGAGACCATCAGCTCGGTCTGGGGGGCGGGCCGGCCGGTGGACGACAGCAATTCGCGGCGTCCGGCCGCGGCCACCCGGTGGTCCTCAGCGGTGAGGCAGGTGAGCGGGCTGCCCTCGGTGGCGCCATAGACCTGGACCAGGCGGACGTCGGGCAGCGCCGACGCCAAACGGTTGAGCGTATCGGGATGAATCGGCGACGCACCGTACTGCAGCATCTGCAGCGTCGGCAGTCCGAGCACCTCTGCTTCCAGCAACATCTCGATCATGGTGGGCACCAGCAGCGCATGAGTGACCCCGTAGGCCGACAGGCCGGCCCAGGTCTCCGCGCTGAACCGGCTCACTCCTACCAGGGTCGCACCGACCGCCAGCGTGATGAGCACGTTGCCAACGCCCGCGATGTGCTGGAACGGCGACATGGTGGCATACACGCTCTCCGCATCGACTCCGGTGAGCGGAACGCTGTTGCGGACGCGCGCCGCCAGGCGATCCTGGCGCACCGGAACCAATCTGGGCACCCCGCTGGTGCCGGAGGTGTGCATGATCAAGGCCAGGGCGTCACCGGGCGGATCCAGCTCCAGCCGGCGGCCGCTGGGGGTGAGCGTGGGCGCGACCTCAACCCGCTGGCCCGTGGTGGCGGTCGCGGCCAGGGCGGTATCAGCGAACTGGGGCTCCGCCACGACCACAGGTGCGTCGTGCTGAGCCAGGCAGCGGGCCAGTTCGGTGGGCGTCAACCGCGGCCCGACCGGCGCCAGAGGGCGCCCGGACCCGGCGCCGCCGAGCAACAGCGCGCCCGCCGCCAGCGAGGTGGTCATCAAGGCCGGGACCGACGCGCCCGTCGGGATAGCAACCCGGTCCATCCAATCTGCGGCTCCGGCGGCATGGGCCAGCAGATCGGATCCACTCCACGTACCCTCGGCAGTGGCCAGGGCAGGGTCGGCCGGCTGACGCCGGGCCACCAGCTGAGACCAGGTGAGGGTATCGCTCACCGGCCAGCTAGCCCGACGTGAAGTCCCGGCCCCGGATGAGGCGTACGGGGGTGTACTCCAGGACTTCCTGACCGTGCTGGTTGTAGATTGTGTTGCGAGAGGCAACGACGCCTCGCCCGGGCCGCGAGGAGACCCGGGAGCTGGTCACCTCCACCACCACTTCCAGAGTGTCGCCCACATAGACAGGGCGGCGAACGTCGAGCTCCATGTGCATGAACGCCAAACCGGTGCCGTGCAAGACGTTGGTCTGGAGGACCAGGCCCTCTCCGATGGCGTAGGTCAGTGCGCCTGGGATGAGCCGGCCGGTGTAATTGCCCTCGGCGGCGTGACGGGCATCGGTAAAGAGCGGCTCGGTGAAACCGGCGAGATTGACAAAGGTGATCAGATCAGTCTCGGTGACGGTGCGGGCCGAGGTCCGAAATACGAACCCGACAGGCATGTCCTCCCAGGTCCGTCCCTCGGCCAGCCGAGCCACCGAAGCGGGTTGGTTCATCATTCGCACACTATCGGCTCCCGGGGTAGCGTCGCGGCATGGGCTACGAGGCCATCGTGTTCCACCGTGACGACGATCGGGTGGCTACCATCACCCTCAACCGACCGGACAAACTCAACACCTTCAATCGTGTCATGCTCAATGAGTTTGGGCAGGTCTGGGCGGAGATACGTGACGATGACTCGATCAACGCGGTGGTGCTGCGCGCCGCGGGCCGGGCCTTCTCGACGGGGTTGGACGTCACTGATCCCGAGGCCCGCTCCACCGACCGGTCCGGCGTTCCGTTCAACGATATCGATCCCGCCTTCTTCCTCGGGGCCCGGGCCAACCGGGTATGGAAACCTGTCGTATGCGCCGTGCATGGCATGGCAGCCGGCGGGGCCTTCTACTGGATCAATGAGTGCGACATCATTATTTGCTCCGAGGACGCCCAGTTTTTCGATCCCCACGTCAGCTACGGCATGACCTCAGCGATCGAGCCCATCGGCCTGCGACTTCGCATCCCCCTTGGAGAAGTGCTGCGCTGGGCCCTCATGGGTCTGGATGAGCGTATGAGCGCCGAGCGGGCCCTGCAGATCGGACTGGTGAGCGAGATCACCAGCCGCGACGACCTGTGGCCACGCGCCCACGAAATCGCCGCTACCATTGCCGCCAAACCCACGGTTGCCGTCCAGGGCACGGTGCGGGCCATCTGGGACTCTCTCGACATGACACGCACCATTGCCATGCGCAACGGGCTCACCTACGTGCAACTCGGCAATCCTCTCGGCGGGGAGGCCGATCTGCGTCAGGGGCCGCGGCCCGAGCCGAAAGTCCGCTGAATCGTGGGACGGCCGAATGCAAGTATGAACACACGGGAGGACTGATCGTATGGGCGTGCTCGTTTCCCGGCGCGGACCGGCGGCCGTCGTCACCATGAGCTGGCCGGAACGGCGTAATGCGCTCGGGCCCGAAGAGGCGCGAGAGGTCGCCGACTCCCTCCGGGAGGCGGCATCGCCCGGTGATGTGGCGGCAGTGGTGCTCACCGGCGAGGGGGCCTTTAGCGCGGGCGGAAACCTCAGAGGGGCTGCCTCCCGGGTAGACATGCCGCCTGAGGAGCGACGCACCCTGGTGTACAGCGCCTTTCAGGGATTGATCAAGACGCTTTTCGACCTTCCGGTCCCTACCGTGGCCGCGGTCGATGGGCCCGCCGTCGGGATGGGACTCGATCTGGCTCTGGCGTGCGACAGCCGATTCATCGGCCCAGATGGCTGGGTCAGTCAGGGCTGGGGGAGGATGAGCCTCATTCCCGCCACCGGCGGCGTCCTGCTGCTGGCGTTCCGCTCGCCCAACGCCCTGTGGCGCCTCCTCGAAGACCAACCGCGCCTCGACGCGGCCGCGGCCGCAGAGCTCGGCATCGCCGAAGCGGCTATCCCCGACCGTGCCATCGACCGGGCGGTTGATCGGGTCGAAAGGCTGGCCACTATGTCTCGGGCCGCCTTGCAGGCCTACGCGGAGCTGTCCCGCGACCCGATACGCCGCCACCTCGATGAGCACCTGGCCCTGGGCCTGAGCCATCAGCTGGGACTGCTGGCCGATCCGGAGTTTCAGGCCCGGGTGGCGCGGGTACTCGGATGAGCTTTTCTGGCTTTGATCTGCCCGAACCGCTGGAAATGCTGCGCAACGTCGTCGCCCGTTTCGTGGCCGAGCAGATCGTTCCGGTGGAAGCCAGGCTCGAGCCGCACCTACGGGCCCTGCCCGACGACGCCCTGAAATCGCTCCAGGACCGGGCCCGCCTGGCCGGGCTGTGGTGCCTCGACGCCCCGCAGGAGTACGGCGGGGCGGGAATCAGCGCCTTTGAGGCGGTGGTGGTCTGGGAAGCAGCCAGCAAACACCGCTTCTGCCATCCCGTACCGGGGGGTGGCGCCTTCGGCTACAACCCGCCCGCCCCTCTGTACTCGGGCAGCCCCGACCAGATCGACCGGTACGTTCGCCGGCACATCGAGGAGGGCTGGGTCGCGTTCAACGCCATCGCCGAAGCGTCCGGGGGCTCGGACCCGGCCCGCGCCATTCGGACCTCGGCCCGACGGCAGGGTGATGAGTGGGTGCTCAACGGCGAGAAGCTGTGGATCACCCACGCCGCCCGGGCCCATTACGGTGTCGTATATGCCCGCACCGAGGCCGGGATCAGTTGTTTCATTGTCGACAGTGATACGCCCGGCCTGACCGTCACGGAGCTTCCAGTCGTCCGGGATGCGTGGCCATATCGCATCACCTTTGACAACGTCCGCATCCCGGCGGGGAATCTGGTCGGCGAGGACGGTCGCGGCCTGTCGCTCGCCGGTATTTTCCTCCAGCGGGGCCGCCTGGTCTATGCCGCCCGGTCGGTGGGAATCGCCGAAGACGCCCTCCGGATGGCCAAAGCCTGGATCGCCGATCGGGACACCTTCGGCGCCCCGCTGGCATCCCGGCAGGCGCTGCAGTTCACCGTGGCTGACGCCCGCGTCCGCATCGACGCGGCCCGGCTGCTGACCTGGCGGGCCGCCTGGACCCTGGATAACGGGGGCGACGCCCGCAGCCAGGTCGCGGCCGCCAAGCTCACGGCCACCGAAATGGCATATGACGTCGTCGACCAGATGATGCAGCTGTTCGGGGCGATGGGCACGTCCCGTGAGCTGCCCCTCGAATCCTGGTGGCGGGACCTGCGTGTGGCCCGGCTGGTGGAGGGGGCCAGCGAGATCCTCCGCCAGCAATTGGCGACCGCCGAGTTGCGGCCCTAGCCAACCGGTAGCTTCAGTTGCTCTGCGCCCGGCAAACGACCAGCACCACCAGTAGAAACGGAGGGTTCATGTGACCACCATCGAGGGCGTGGCAATGGTGACCGGAGCGGGACGCGGCATCGGAGCGGCCATTGCCGGCCGGCTGGCCGCCGCGGGCGCCACCGTGGCGGTATGCGATCTGGACGGCCCCTCCGCCGAGCAGACAGCCAAAGCACTCGGTTCCGGTGCGCTCGGATTCGAGACGGACGTCTCCTCGTCACCCTCGATTTCCGCCACGGTGGCTGCCATTGGTGACCGTCTGGGGCCAATCTCAGTGCTGATCAACAATGCCGGCATAGACAAGATTGAGCCATTCGTCGACAGCGTGGAGGAGACCTGGGACCGGCTGTGGGCCGTCAACCTGCGCGGCACCATCTCCTGCTGCCACGCCGTTCTCACGACCCACATGATCCCCGCTGGCAACGGCCGCATTGTCAACATCGGCTCCGACGCCGGGCGGGTCGGCTCTACCGGTGAGGCCGTCTACTCGGCCACGAAGGGCGGGATCATCGCCTTCACCAAGACGCTGGCGCGTGAAGACGGCGCGCTACGGCGTCACCGCGAATTGCGTGTGCCCTGGACCTACCGACACCGCCCTCCTGGCTCAGATCGGAGAGGTCAGTCCTGGTCTGCGCGACAGCCTCGCCAAGGCCATCCCCATGCGCCGGGTGGCCCAACCGGAGGATATCGCTCCGGCGGTGGCCTTCCTGGCCAGCGCTGAAGCCGCCTACATTACGGGCCAAACGCTATCGGTGAGCGGTGGCCTCACCATGAGCTGAGGCCATGAAGGCAGGCAGCCTGCTCGGCATCGAGCTCACCCTACAACAGATGGCGTTCCGGAGTGACCTCTGCGCCTGGCTGGACGCCCATCTGGTCGGCGACTACCTGGCCTTCGGCGGTCGCGGTCGGGCGTCAAGCGACGAGGGGTTCGAGATTCGGCAACGGTGGGAGCGCGAGCTGGCCGACGGTCACTGGCTGGGTCTCGGCATCCCCGCCGAGTACGGCGGACGTGGCCTCGGCCTTACCGAGCAGATCGTGTTCACCTATGAGTGCGCCCGGGCCGGGGCACCGTACCGGCTGAGCATCCAGGGGACCGACATGCTCGGGCCCACGCTGGTGGCCTTCGGCACTGAGGCCCAGAAGCGGCGGTTCCTGCCCAGCATCCTGGCCGCGGACGTGATCTGGTGCCAGGGATTCAGCGAGCCGGAGGCGGGCTCCGATCTGGCCGGGGTACGGACCCGGGCCGCGTTGCAGGGCGACACGTGGGTCCTCAACGGCCAGAAGGTCTGGACCACCTTCGGGCATTACGCGGACTGGATCTACGTGCTCTGCCGCACCGATCCCGATGCTCCCAAACACCACGGCCTGTCGCTGCTGCTGGTGCCCCTCGATCAGCCCGGCGTCGAGGTCCGGCCTATCCGGAACATGGCCGACGAGAGCGACTTCTGTGAGGTGTTCTTCACTGATGCCCGGACCAGCGCGGATCTGGTCGTGGGACCGCTCAACGCCGGCTGGAAGGTAGCCCTGGGCACCCTCGGCTTTGAACGGGGCACCGCCACCCTCCCCTATCAGATGAAATTCGAGCGGGAAGTGGGCGCGCTGATCGGCCTGGCCCGGCAGCGTCAGGTGGGACCGGTGCTGAGAGACCGGCTGGCCCGCGCCTATATCGGTGTCCGGATCCTCGGTTTCAACAACCAGCGCAACCTGACCGCCCTGGTACGAGGGGACGGCACCCTGGGGCCCGGGTCGTCGATCTCCAAACTGTACTGGGCCAGCTGGCATCGAGATCTCGGTGAGCTCGGGGTCGAACTCCTCGGCGCGGAAGGCATGTGCCACGCCGGTCCGCACCACGACCTGGTCCAGACCTTCCTCCTCAGCCGGGCCGAGACCATCTACGGCGGGACCAACCAGATCCAGCGCAACACCATCGGCGAGCGAGTGCTCGGCCTCTCCCGCGAACCCCGATGACCGATTTCACCAACGCCCAGGATCTCGAGGCATTCCGGGCCCGGGTGCTTGAGTTCCTCAGGGAGCATCTGCCCGCCGGCTGGAAAGGATTTGGTGCTCTCGACCCTCCGGAGCGGGAGCGCTTCATGGCCCGGTGGCGGGCCGCCCTGCTCGAGGCCGGACTGCTGGCCCTGACCTGGCCGGAGCACTACGGCGGAGCCGGCCGCACCGAGCTGGAGGCAGTCGTTCTGGCCGAGGAGCTGACCCGGGCAGGCGTGCCGCTCGGAGATCAGATGGATCGCTTTGGCATCACCATGCTGGGCAACACCCTGCTGCGCTGGGGGCGCGAGGACCAATGCCGGTGGTTTCTGCCCCGTATCCTCTCCGGCGCAGACCGCTGGTGTCAGGGCTTCTCCGAGCCCGAGGCCGGCTCGGATCTGGCCGCCCTGCGCTGCCGGGCCAGCCGCGTCGGGGACGAATGGATCGTCGAGGGCCAGAAGATCTGGACCTCCCTGGCTTTCAAGGCCAACTGGATTTTTCTTCTGGTGCGCACCGACCCGAACGCAGCCAAGCACCACGGGATTTCCTTCCTGCTCTGTCCGCTCGACCAGCCGGGGGTAGAGATCCGCCGCATTCGCATGATGAACGGACAGGAAGAATTTTGTGAGGTCTTCTTCGAGGGCGCCCGGGTGCCCGTCGACAACGTGGTCGGCGAGGTCCATGGCGGGTGGCCGGTGGCGACCACGCTGCTCACCTTCGAGCGGGGCGGAGCGGCCGCCACCTTTCCCTTGATGTTCCGGGAGGAGTTCGAGCGGCTGGTCGAGTTAGCCCGTACCACCGGCCGGCTGGAGGACCCGCGGATCCGGCACCGCCTGGCCGACTGCTACGGGCGGGTCGAGATCATGCGCTTCCTGGGCCTATCGGTTCTCACCAACCTGGCTCGCGGAGAGGCGCCGGGACCGACCTCGTCCATCTCCAAGCTGTACTGGAGTGAATACCACCAACGTCTGACCGAGCTAGCAGTCGACGTGCTGGGAGCGGCCGCCCTGGCACCGGTAGGACCCCGATCGGGGTCGCCGGTGCGGACTGACGCGCCCGGGACCCCAAACCTACCGGCAACCTGGGTCGACACCTTTTTCAACGCCAGGGCGGGAACCATCTACGCCGGCAGCTCGCAGATTCAGCGCAACATCCTGGGCGAACAGTTACTGGGCCTGCCGCGCCAGCCCCGGTGAGTGCCGGCGGAAATGTCGTCACCCCTGGCGCAGGGCCGGGAGCACCTCGGCTGCAAATAGACGATGGTTTTCGTCGACATGGCCCGACGGGCAGGCCGAGGCCGCGATCATGGTGCGTACCCCGGCGTCGGTAAAACGACGGGCCTGGGCGATCACCTCGTCGGGCGTGCCGGCGAGGGCGTAGCGATCAACCAGGTGGGAGAAATCCTGCCGGTATTGGCGGGAAAGGGCCTCAATCACCATGGCCCGGGCCGCGCCGCGGTCGGAATCCACGCAGAAGTAGACGAGCAGGGCGGACCGCACCGGCCGGGCGGCCATGGCCCGTACTCTGGCGGTGCTTTCCGCCACCATGTCGGGAGTGAACAGGTATGGCATCCAGGCCTCGCCGTGCCGGGCGGCCCGCCGCATGGCCGCCTCCGAGCGGCCTGATACCCAGATGGGCGGTCGGGGCCTCCGGGTTGGCGCCGGTTGGATGGCGATGTCGCGGAAGCGGGTGAAGCGCCCGTCGTAGGAGACCCGGTCACCGGTCCACAGCCGGGAAAGGATCTCCAGGGCCTCGTCGGTGCGGGCGCCGCGCTGGTTGACGGGTACGCCGCACGCCTCGAACTCAGCGGGAAACTCGCCGCCGACTCCGACTCCGAGCGTGAACCGGCCGTTGCTCGCCACGTCCAGGGCCGCCCCCATCTTGGCCAGCAGAACCGGGGGATAGAGCGGCACCAGGGTGATGGCGCTCAACAGCCTGATGCGAGTGGTCGCGCCGGCGGCCACCGAGAGCGACACAAGGCCGTTGGCCATCGGCAGGTGAGTGCTGACATGCTCGCCGCAGCTGACGTAGTCGAAGCCGAGCGCCTCGTAGCGGCGGGCCGCCGCCGCGATGTCATCAAACGTCCGCAGCGACAGACCCACCTCGAGACGGGCGCGGCCGGCCGGCAACTCGTCACGGTTCGGCAATCACGCCATCCCGACGGGAGTCCGGGGGCGATGTCCAAACGCGGCCGTCCGCACTTGGACCGCCAGGTTGCCGCGGCCCGGGCACCCACGTCTCATTCGGGTCGAGGATGGGGCCATTCGCCCCGCCTGGCCGCGTCGAGTACCTCGTCGGTGTGCTCGTCGAAATCCGGCGTCCGCCCGGGAAGGTTCGCGGGGGTCCCCAGCAATCGCGGCGCCGGAGCTGGATTGCCGACCGGACCGGATTCTGCCGTGTGCACCGGGCCGACGGCCCTGCGGGCCTGCAGGTGGGGATCGACCTGGACGTCGGCGGCCGTGTTGACCGGAGCCACCGGCAACCGGTGTCCGACGAGGGTGGCGATCAGCTCGGGGCGCGTCCGGGTCCCTGTCCACGCCCGCACGCTCCCCTCCACGTCGCCGGTCGGATTACCGTCCGCGTCCCACTCGCCGTGGTCAACCAGCGCAGCCAGATCGCGCGTGTGGCGGGGCGTCGACACGCTGAGCGCCACCCATTGGCCATCCCCGGTAGGAAACACGTTTCGCACCACCGAGCCGAGCAGTCCGCTGCCCAACCGGCCGGGAGGATCGCCCTGACCCGTCCAACCCGTGATGACGGGACCGGCCACGTGCAGCATCGCGTCCACCGGGTTGAGATCGATGAGCTGCCCCCCGCCGCCGTGGGCCAGCCGGTGGTAGCACCCGGCCAGAACCCCGAACGCGCCTGTCAATCCGGTCACGGCGTCGCCGAGGGGGACTGACGCCAGCACCGGCGGCCCATCCGGGGCGCCGGTCACGTGGGTCAGCCCGGCCAGCGCCTCGCCCAGTGTCCCGTTGCCAGGGCGCTCGGCGTACGGTCCGTCGAGGCCGTAGCCCGTGAGCTGGACGACGATCAGCAACGGATTGATCGCCTTCAGTCGCTCGTAGTCGAGGCCGAGCCGCTCCAGTAACCCGGGTGGCATGTTGAACACGATCACGTCCACCTCCGGCGCCAGCCGCCGGATCATCTCGGCGCCTTCGGGGGCCCGCAGGTCCAGAGTCACGCTCCGTTTGTTGCGAGCCAGCAGCGGCCACATGCGGCTCGGATGATGGCGGTAACTGTCACCTCCCGGTGGCTCCACCTTGATGACATCGGCGCCGTGGTCAGCGAGAAGCGTCGACACAAACGGGCCTCCGTAGAGTGTGGCGGTGTCGAGCACCCGCAGGCCGCTCAGGGCGCCGCTCACGGCGCCGCCTTCCCCACCCGTCTGGGGGACCTCAAATGTGCCTGCCCCCCGACACCTCGAGCACCGTGCCAGTCATGTACGCCGACAGATCCGAAGCCAGAAACAGGGCGACATTGGCGACGTCGGCAGGCTCACCCATACGGCCCATCGGAATATCGGCGATGCGCTGCTCGAGCACCTCCGGCTTCATGGCCGCAGTCATGGCGGTGCGAATCAGGCCCGGCTGAATGGCGTTGACCCGGATGCCGAGATGGGCCAACTCTTTGGCCGCCGCCTTGGTCATACCCACGATGCCCGCCTTGGCCGCGCTGTAGTTCGTCTGCCCGGGGTTGCCAACTTTCCCCGAGATGGAAGACATGTTGATGATCACACCCGAACCCTGTTCACGCATCACCGCGGCGGCGGCTCTGGTGCCGAGCCAAACCCCTTGCAGGTGCACGTCGATGACCAGGCGGAAATCCTCCAGGGTCATCTTGCGCATGGTGGCGTCCCGGGTGATCCCGGCATTGTTGACCATCACGTCGAGCCGGCGGAACTGCTCCACGCAGGCTGCCACCATATTGCTGACGTCGGACTCGGAGGTGACATCCGCCCGGAGGGCGCCGGCTGACCGTCCTTCGTCCCGCAACTCCATGGCCGCGATCTCGGCCGCTTCGCCGTTGATGTCGGCAATCATCACCGCCGCGCCCTGGGAAGCAAAGGTCGAAGCCATCTGCCGCCCCAGCCCGTCCCCACCTCCAGTGATCAGCGCCACCTTGCCCTCAAGCAGTCCCAAGGCCGGCCTCACCCCCTCCGCAATCAGTCGGACCCATGACTGCAGCGTAGCGCTGGAGCCTGATCGGTCCCGACTCATCAGGGCGTGGGTCGGTCAGTCCCGGTATCCGGCGCCCCGGATCACCGACCCGGGCCGGCCGGCGTCGCCCGGGACGTCCACGCCCCGCTGACGGACGGCTGTGCCGTTCACCCAGACGTACTCGATGCCACGCGAGCCGGCAGTCTTGCCCGCGCCCACCTGCGGCGTCAGAAGCCCAGATCCCGGACGGGCGCGTCGATGGGCCCGGACACCCGTTGGACCGCCGGCAGCAACTGGTCGTAGTCGAGGCCGGCCAGGTAGCCGTCGATGAGGCGGTGGTAGTTGCCGATCATGCCCTCGATCTGGTCGGACAGACGCATGTACTCGAAGCCGGCGGCATGGAGGCCCTTCTGCTGCCGGGGCAGGTTGGAGAAATCCTGGTGCGGGATTGGAGGCCAGCCGGGATCGTCCGGCAGTTTGGGGACCGGGGTCACGGGCGGCGCCGGCTCGGAGCCGGGTGCGTAACGGGTCAGCGACCAGATCTCGAACAGCGTTTCCTCGGGCCCGAGCGGTCGAATGCGATAGGACGAGGCGGAGCTATAGGTCGGGAGCAAGAAATAGTGCGGGAAGCAGAAATTCACCGACGAGGTAAGGCCCTGGGCGTCCAGCTCGTTGAGGTCGGGCATGTCGATCCCCGCCCCCCGGTGACGTTCGACGATGGTGTCGTTGAGCTGACGGCGCCACTCGCCGCTGGCCAGGGCCGGCTCGGCCGGCAGCTCCAGATTGCGGATGCTCTCCGCGATCAGCACGTCCTTTTCGTGGGTCATGCCCGCCATTCCCACGGACAGGATGCGCATGAAGTGGATCTGCATGTCGATGAGCAGCTGCCGGTCCAGCGTCTTGGACGCGCTCTCCTGCACGGCCCGGCGGGCCCCGCTCGGTCCGGGAGCCATCTCGACGTTCAACATCCGGTAGACGGACTTCGGACCCTTCCTCGTCCCCGGAGGGTTCAGCTGCGGGTGGGTCTCCAGCACGTGGTAACCCTCCATGAACGCCTCCATGGCGAGCTTCCAGTTCGTCGGCAGCCGGCAGGAGTACCACCATTCGGTACGGAGCCCCTCCACCTTCCAGGCGTCGTGGAAGGTGGCGAACGGCTCGATCGAATCCCGCAGCGGCGGGGCCCGGTCGTCGAAGTTGATGAAGGCGCATCCGCCCCACAGCTCAACCCGGCACTCCCGCAACCGCAGATCTTCGGGATCACGGTTGGCGGGTCGGAACAGGTCAGGCTGGTAAAGGAAGGTGTTGGCCCCGTCCAGGCCCCAGCACCACCCGTGGAACGGACAGATGAATCCGCTCGGGCAACTCCCCCGGTCTTTGACCAGCTGCACGCCTCGATGGCGGCAGGCGTTGTGGTAAGCCTTGACGCCGCCATCGGGTTGACGGGCGACGACGACCGACTTGTCGAGGATCTCGTACTCCACAAAGTCACCCGGTCTGGGGATTTCCTCCAGCCGGCACGCCATCTGCCAGACCCTCGGCCAGAGCAGCTCGGTCTCCATGGCGAAGAACTCGGGGTCGTAGTAGCGGCGGGCTGGCACCCGATCCGGGCGGGTCATGGCATAGGGAACCGGGAGCGCCGGTCGCTGCTGGCCCTTTGATCGTCATGTCTTCCTCCTTGCCGTACGCAGTCGTGCCTTCGTGCCCTGTCATTTCGGTCAGTCAGTCGATTTGCGATCAGTCGCCCTCGATGCGGCCATTTCGGTGCCTCCCAGATAGGTCTGACCGGCAGTCACGCTGATCCGCAACACTCCGGCTCACCGGAGCCTCGACGTCCATCTCCACCTTGTCCGTCTCGAGTCGGTACAGCACCTGTCCGGCGTCAACTGCGTCCGGCCATCTTCGACCATCCACTCGACGATCGTTCCTTCCGTGATCGCCTGGCTGGCTTTCGGGATGGCGATCGGCGTGATCGACACGGCGCAGCGCTCAGCTTCATCGCACGGATGAGGCCGACGATGCGCCCGGCATCCGGGAAGAGGCGCCCGTTCCAGCTCGGCCGCGTACGGGATCGGGGATAGGCGCCCCCGAGCCGCTGCGACGGGACCCTGCAGCTGTCCCCAGAGCTCTGCTGGATCATGGCCGCCAACTCGGCGCCCGGCCCGGCGAACTGGGTGGCGGCGTGCACGACCACAGCCCGGCCGGTCTTGGCCACGCTAGCCAGGATCGCCTCTCGATCCAGAGGGCACCAGGGTGCGCAGGTCGAGCAACCTCCACGGAGGTCCCTTCGCCGGCCAGCTTCTCGGCCGCGGCCAGCGCCGGCCGAACCGGCCACCCCCAGCTGATCACGGTGACGTCTGTGCCGGCCCGCCTGACGTTGGCCGAGCCCAGCGGAACGGGGGAGTACCCATCCGGCACCGGGCCGGCGCACATAGAGCAGCATCGACGGTTCGATGAACACGCAGGGATCGTCGTCATCGATGCACGAGGTCAACAGGCCCTTGGCGTCCGCGGGCGTGCCGGGCACCACCACCTTCAGATCCGGGGACGTGCATCAACCAGGCCTCCAGCGACTGCGAATGCTGGGCCCCGAACTGCCGTCCGCCGCTGGCCACGGTCCGCACCGTCAGGGGCACGCTGGTTCGGCCGCCGGACATGTAGCGCAGCTTGGCCGCATGGTTGACGATCTGGTCCATGCATACCGCGAGGAAGTCCATGAGCATGATCTCCGCCACCGGCCGGTAGCCGGCCAGCGACGCCCCGATGGCGGCGCCGACGATGGCCTGCTCGGCGATCGGTGTGGCCCGGACCCGCTCGTATCCCGTATTTGGTGGACAGCCCGTCGGTCGCCTTCATGACCCCGCCGGGTGGATCGGCGACGTCCTCGCCCAGGATGATCACCTTGTCGTCGGCGCCATGGCCGCGTCCAGGGCCGGCGTTGATCGCCATCACCATCGTCATGGAGCGTTCCCCGGTCGGACACTGGCCTGCGGATCCGCGGTCACGGTCATCGGGCACATCCTCCGAGCGATCGGCCGAACACGTCAGCGAGCAGTTCGTCGCGGTCCTGGCGGCGGGCTGGTCCTGGCAAACTGGATAGCTTCCTCGACCTCCGTCGGCGACCTCCTTGTCGATACTTCTCCAGCTCGGCCTCGTCATCGGCCAGGCCGAGCGCCACAGCCAGGCCCGGAACGCCGTCACCGGCTCGCCTCGCAGCCCGGGCCAGCCTCGAGCGCATCGGCAGGCTGATAGCTCTGATCCGAGCCGAAGGTGTGCCCGAGGAGACGATAGGTCGGGCCTCCACAAACGTCGGGCCTTCCCCGGCCCGGGCCCTGCCAACCGCCTCGTCCAGCGCCGGCACAACAGCTCCTGGGGCTTCTTCCGTCCACCGTCACGCCCGCGCATGCCATAGCCGCGGCCCGGTCGGAGAGCCGTTCGGTCAGGGTGTAGTCGCGCAGCGGCGGTGTGCTCGCCCCACTTGTTGTTCTGACAAACGAACACCACGCGGCAGCCCCCACAGGGCGGCCAGATTCATCGCCTCGTGGACGGCCCCGATGCTGGTCGCTCCGTCGCCGAAGGTCGCCACCGCAACCCGGTCCGACCCGTCCAGCTGGGCCGCCAGCGCCAGTCCCATCGCCACCGGTACCCCGGCCCCCGACGATCCCGGTGGTCGCCATCAGTCCGCTGACGGGGATCGGAGATGTGCATCGGGCCGCCCTTACCCTTCGAGGTGCCCGTGGGCTTGCCCATCTGCTCGGCGGTGATCTCTCGAAGCGGCGTCCCCTTGGCCACGATGTCGTGGAAGCACCGGTAGGTAGACGAGAGATGGTCGTCAGGGCGCAGCACCTCGCCGAGAGTGGCGGCGATGGCCTCCTGACCTCGCACAGGATAGAAGGTGAAGGAGAACTCGCCCGCACCCAGACCCCGTAGAATGCGGTCCTCGCCGGCACGGATGGTGGCCATGCGCCGATAGATCGAGAGGCCCTCCTCCACCGAAAGCGTTTTCGCCACCGTCATCCTCCATGTGGTCGGAATCATCGGTCGTGGTGTTGAAGCTAGCGGGTGGAGCCGCCGCCCGGCGACGCCGTGCCTCCTCCGGGAACACCGAACACCCGGGCGGCATTCTCCCCGAGGTACTTTGCCATCGCCTCGGGTCGGAGGGGTAGCTGCCGGGCTTCGGTGAGCGTCCGCTCGACGGTCATGATCGGGTAATACGACGACCACATCACCTTGTTACTCCCGCGTGAGTCCATGAGCTTCACCAGAGCCGGAGGCAGATATTTCGGCGCAAAGCCCGCCGTCATCAAAAACACGTTCGGGTGCTTGACGAGCATCGCTACCGTCTCGTCCACCCAGGGATCGCCCACGTGGCTCATCACAATCGGAAGTTCGGGAAAGCACAGGGCCACATCATCCACCAGGATGGTGCGCTGCAGACGGGCCGGCTTCATGGGACCGGGGACTCCGACGTTGATGCATACCGGTACGCCGAGGTCGCAGGCCGCGGTGTAGAGGGGATAGGCGACCGGGTCGTCGATGGGGACGCCCGTCCACATGGGGAGGATACGGATGGCACGCATACCGTACTCCTCGACCGCGATCCGAACGTGACGCGCCGCCTGATAGCCGAGCTTGGGGTCAAGACCGACCGCGCCGAGAAACCGGGTGGGGTGGGCGCCAACCACTTCGGCCACGGCCCGGCAGGTGTCGTGCACCGACCCGTCGTCCAGCTGCATGGCCGGCACAAACGCCGGCGTGATGGCGCGCGGCACCTTGGCCAGCAAGCCGCAGTCCACCCCGTGGGCGTCGTAGTTGGCCACGATGTCCTCCGGCTTCCCACCGGTGGCATAGGCGCTGGCCTGAGCCGCGAACAACCGGGCAACTGACGGATCCGGGGTGGCGCCGCCCTCCTCGGCGGGAAGGGCCGCATAGGTGTCATAGATCACGGACGTACGTTACGACCCGGGGCGGTTATTGGACGGCAGGACACCGGCCCGACCATCTTTGTCCAGCCGATGGCTAGGGTTTTCGTCGTGAGGGTACGCCCGTTCCGCTTCGCCGTCACCGCGCCGGTCCTCGGCGACTCCGTCCCGCCTGGCAGGCTGAATTGCGGCACCGTGAGGACCTCGGCTTCGACACCATCGTCATGGCCGACCACTTCACCCAGGGATACGACACAGAGCCGATGGTCTTCCTGACGGCGGCGGCGATGTCCACGACCAGGCTACGCGTTCAAACCAGCGTCCTCGGCAACGACTACCGCCATCCCGTCCTGGTGCACCGCATGGCGGCGCTGCTCGACAAATTATCCGGCGGCCGGCTCACCCTCGGTCTTGGCGCCGGCTGGATGGTTTCCGACTACGAGGCGGCCGGCGTCGCCTACGATCCGCCCGGCATCAGGATCAGCCGGCTCGAGGAGTCCGTAGCCATCCTGAAAGGACTCTTTCGACCCGAGCCGCTGAGATTCGAGGGCACCCACTACTGCATCAATGGGCTGGTGGGCTCTCCGCCCCCAGTGCAGCAGCCGCATCCCCCGTTCTTCCTTGGAGGTGGCAGCCCGCGGGTGCTGCGGTTCGCCGGTAGGGAGGCCGACGTGGTCGGGATCAACGCCAGCCTTCGCGTGGGTGACCTCGGCCGGCACGCGATCCTTGATCTTTCCGCAGAACGCACCGCGGCCAAGATCGAGTGGGTCCACGAAGGGGCGAAGTCTGCGGGCCGCCAGCCGGATGACATCGAGCTGGAAATGAACAACTGGCTGGTGCGGGTGACGGCGACCGCGTCAGAGGCAGAGGATTTTCTGGTCCGGATGGCCAGGCGTTTCGAGGTCGATTTCGATCTGCTGGCTCACAGCCCGTCGGTGCTGGTGGGAACGACGTCGCAGTGCTGCGACGAACTGGAAGCCCGCCGCGAGCGCTTCGGCATCAGCTACGTGCAACTGGACGCCGGTTTCCGCCCGGCGACGTCGACGCCCTGGGGCCTCTGGTGGCGGCCCTGGCCGGCAATTGAGAAGCTCGCCGCGGGCAGGCTGACCAGCGCCGAACCCGGGCCCCCCGGCCCGTGCCCTCAACGCCCCTGGCATCAATACCAGCCCCGAACCTGGGCGCACTCCGCGCGCCTTGGGCATGACTGCTATCGAAATACGACAGCTGCTGGGCACGAGGCGCGAACTGCGCCCAAGCTACGGGTGTCCTCGTCAGCCTGGGGCCAGGGCGCGGTCCCGACAGGAGCTGAGCCGTACCAGCTCGCTCACGTCGGCGAGATCCTCGACATGCAGGATGGCATCGGCTAACTCGTCTGACTGCCGGGAATCCAACCGCTCCGTGCACCAGCGGAACTTCTCGAGTTGCTGCTCGGCCGACATGGGCCGGTCCGGATGCCCGAGGGCCCGGGTCACCGTGCGCTGGAGCGTCCTCCCGTCACGCAAACGGACTTCGACATGCCCTGGTTCCGGTAGCTCGACTTTTGTTCGCAACTGGTCCTTCACCTCGACCTTCAGGAGGCGCAGCACTCCGGCCAGGCGCGGATCAGCGCGGGCCGCCGGCTCGAGGTCAGACACGGTCAGACCGCCTCGGGACAGGGCGCAGGCCACCATGAACGGCAGGCTGAACTGGGCCAGAGCCCACCCCCCGGTTCCGGCCAGGCTGGCGGGATTCGCCTTCACGTCCAGTGGCGCGCGAGATCAAGTCCCAGCAGTCCCGGCTGCCGACGGTGACAGACACCGCCTCGATCTGATCGAGGGCGAACGCGGGATCTTCGGTGATCTCGACGGCCGCGGCGATGGCGTTGTGCCCGTACTTGCAGCACGCGTACGGCTTGATGCTTAGCTGGTCGACCTCGAAGCGCGCTCCGAGTCCATCCAGCAGTACCGACGGGTCGTAGCGACCGCGGTAAAAGGCCCGGAACCACCCGTACACGCCTGGCAACGGGTGAGCGATGCCGCCGACGCCGAGCCGGGCCAGTTCCATGGCCAGCACGGCTGAGCTGGCGGCCAGGCCCTGCTGCACGCGCACCATGACCGACCCCTCGGCGAGACCCTGCAGGTTGCCAGCACACTGGCTGTAGCCGTTGCCGAATGCGTCGGCCATTCCCTCTCTGTCGAGACCGGCGAGTCGAGCCGCCACCAGCGAGCCGGCGAGAGTTCCGGTCTGATAGGTGTACGACATCGATCTCGGCTCGTACTCAGTGCCTCCCAGGCTGATCACCGGTGCCATGGATAACCGGCAGGCCAGATCGATGCCCATGACGACGCTGGCAAGGAACTTCCGTCCGTCCACCGGACCGGCCTGCTCGGCCACCGCTAAGGCGACCGGAACCACGGTCGCGGTGGCATGGACCAGCGCCCGTTCGTGGACGTCGTCGAGCTCCAGGGCCCGAGCGAGGGTGGCGTTGACCAGGGCTGCCTGGTGAGCAGGCCCTCTGGTGCCATAGCCGAATACGCCGGCCTCGGGGCTGCCGGCCCATCGGCGCATCAGCTGTTCCAGCGGCCCAACGGCATCGGCCTCGATGGCGGCCAGGGCGGCACCGACGGTGTCCAGAATGACCAGCTTCGTCCGGGCCACGGTGTCTGGCGGAAGGTCCTCGAAGCGCAGGTCGTGGGCGTGCTGGACCAACCTGGCGTCAATGTCCGTCGCCGCGGCCCCGTCAGCTGCCATCGTCATCGTGCTCCTCCAGTCGGGGATCGGCCCGGGGGCTGTCGAAGCTCAGTTTGCCCGGCGCCCGGGGCAAACGGGGAATGACACTGTCCGGTGGTAGCCTTGATGAGGGCCGTATGAGATCACCTTCGTAGACGGGTAAGTGGCATGGCAGTAAGCGATCCGTGGGTGTCTGAAGTCTCTTCCATCGTGACCACCATGGTCCGGCCTTTGGTGGTCGATGGCGGGCGTTTCGACATCGAGCGCTGCGACTCCGGTACCCGCCAGATCGTAGTGCGAGCTTCGATGGCGGATTGCGACGCCTGCACCATGAGCAACGAGGACCTGGAGCAGCTGCTGACCGAGGCGGTGCAGCGCAAGGACCCCGAAGCCCGGGTCACTGTGGTCGACGGCTGATCCCGGCCTCTCGACATCGGCCTGATCTGGTCGCCTGCTCAGGCCAGGTAGCGGTCGATTGACACGGTGGCGGGCTCGCTGATCCCGTCGAGATACTGGCCTTTCCCGGCCGCCCCACCGACCACGACGAGATGCAGGCAGTCCGCTCCTTCCATACTGGGGATCTTGGTGCTGGGGTCGAGCTCCGTCGCCCACAGCTTCTCCTTGCGAAACGCCTGGGGCTTGCACGCCGCCAGCACCAACCGGGCTTCCTTGAATGACTCCCGGTAGACGTAGTCGATGGCGTCCTGCTTGGACCAGCGAGCATCGGCGATGACCTTGGCATGATCGGGAGGGACCAGCATCAGGTTCTGCAGCTTGTAAATGGCGTGGTTGAGCTCCAGGTAGGCGTGCTGGGTGGACGGCGCACCCGACGACCCGGCGGAACCGGCGTAGGTCAGCAGCAGCCCCTCGGGTTCGGAGTTGGCCAGATCGTCGACATCGATCTCTGAACCGACGCTGAACACGGTGACCGTGCTGTCGCCGGCGGCGAAGCCCCTGTCAACGTGGTACGGGACGAACGGTGAGGCGGCCTCATTTTCGGCCAGGCAGTAGCTGAACTTCCTTGGCGCGCCGATTGTGTCCAGGTCGAACAGGCCGAGGTAGGCGTAACCGCAGTTGACCATCACCAGACGCAGGGCCCGGCCGATCACCACGTTGACCGCACTCTCGCGACACGGGCCCAGGGCCCCTCGACCCGCGTTCATGCCGATGCGGCTCGCGATCGGGCCGTTCACCACCAGCAGCGGCGCGTGCGGACCTGTCGACATGGCCGTGGCCCGCAGGCAGAAGCCGGGAACCGCGATGGCTTCGGTCGCGGCGAGCACCACCGGCAGATGCTCAGGCCGGCAGCCTGCCATCACGGCATTGATAGCAACCTTCTCGACGGTTGCGCTCCCGAGGGCGGGCTCCAGCACCGCTACCAGCCGGTCCCGCTCCCATGACGTTCCCGTCAGCATCTCCTCGACCGCCTCCGCGGTAGGCGGCAGCAGGGGAAGCCCGTCACCAAAGCGGCGATCCAGGAAATCGGCCTGGAACGCGGCCAACGCACCCAGCTGGTCCTTGCCCGTATAGGTGAGCCAGTCCGGGCTCGGCGACGGCAGGAGGTCGCTGCTGGCTCTTCCGCCGCCGTTGGAGGTCAGGGCCGCCACCACCTGCGGCTTGAGGTTGGCGGCGATCTCAAGGACCTCGCCGGGGGTCAGATTGGTGAGCCCCCGGGGCATCTCGATGATGGCGAGGTCGGGCATACCGAGCACGTAGGCGGTCTGGCGGGCATCGTCCATGAACTGGCGAGCCACCAATCCCACGGTGGGCGTGCCCTTGCGCTCGATTTCGATGAGGTCATGGACAAGCCACGACGTGCAGCTTCCTCAATCGCCGGTGGCGCCGATAACTGCCCCCGCGACTTCGGCCGCCCTATCGGTCATCCCCTTGTGAGCCGGAAAGCTGTCATAGAGCTGGTGGGTCGCAACCCCGAACTGGCGCCGAAGCTCATCTCCGTAGAACTCCAACGCCACTTCGCCCCCGATTTTCTTGTTCCACCACAGACCCAGATCAATCCCGTCCAGAGTCCTGGCCCGGTTAGCCCGGGGTGTGGTCCTGGAGTTGAGCTCGGCTACGGGATTGCGAACCTGCAACTCGATCATGACTGGCTCCTTATCGGGCTCTGGCTCCGTACCGGGGCCTGGCCGGCATTATGGTAGCTCCCGGGCGTCGGGAGCGGTCTCCGACGGGAGCGTCAGCAGCCCAAACGGATCGACGCGGTCTCAGGCGCAGCGCTCACGACCCGGTGCTGGCGGCGGCTTCGGTGCCCGGCTCCACCACTCCGGCGTCGCTCTGGCGAAGTGGTCGCAGCCCCCGGATCACGGCCTCCACACCGAACTCGACATAGTCGGGGGCATGCAAACCATTCAATCGCGGCGCCTCCGGCTGGCGGGCCAGCCGGGCGTCGACGCTGATGCGACCGTGAATGTATGTCAGAGCAAACGACCAGGCTAGCGGCGCGTTCCCGGACGAGAAGCCGGCCTCCTCGAAAAAGTGAATACCGTCCCGGGCTCGCTCCGGGGTTACGCCCAGGGTGGGCAACTCGATCATGTGAGCACCGAGGCCCGGGTACCGGGCCAGCGATTCCCAGCTCGATATCAGATACCGGCGCAACGACGCTTCCCAGCCGTCGTCGTCGAGACGGAGGGGGATCCTGGATTCCTGGACCCTCTCCACCACCAGGCGGATCAACTCGTCCTTGTCGTCAACGTGGTAGTAGATGGCCATCGGCGTCACGCCAAGTTCAGACGAAACCGCCCGCATGGTGAGCCGGCTCAGGCCCCGCTGCTGGATGAGGCGAAGGGCGGCGCTGACGATCTGCTCGGGGCTGAGAGATCGAGGCTGAGACCCGCCGCGCCATACAAAAACGATATACCCGTCCCTCGAGGACCGCATGGTGCCAACACCAGGTTACGGCCCGGTCGGGTGGACCGGGCGCGGTTGGACGGGACCGGTGCCACCGCGAACCCCTCGGTGTAGCCTGACGCCAGCATTCACGATCGAGAGGAGCCGACATCGCTGTCACCAGCGATTTGCCCTACTTGATCAACGACGCCAACAAATCATTTCAACGAACCGCCGGATTGCTTCGAGCGCCACATCGATCCCACAAGTCCGATCTCGCCATCCGCTACGTGATTGGCCCGGACGCTAGCAGGCTGCAGCTGTTCAACGGGCGGCCCTCCAAGTTCCACTCCGCCAAAAACCAGCAGGTCACCTTCTCCAGGGAAGAATTGGAGAAGATGCTGGGACAGCCGGTGGGACGCGCCAACAACGCCCCCGACGCTAAGGGGCACGCCCGGCACCATTCCGGGCAGGCTGCTCAACCGGTTGAAGCCGTTGAAGGGATCATGTGCGACAACCTCGAGCAATTCCTGACCCGCCGTTAAGACGGCCGACGATCGGAACCCGAGCCCGGCGGGCAGGTGGCCGGGAGCGCCACGACCGCTCAGCGCGTCCGGCACTCCAGCAGGGTGGCAAAGGAGTTCCACGAAGCGGCCCGCCGTCTGGCCTCATCGACGACATCGAAGATCCGCCCTACCGGGACTCGCCATACGTAGGCGTGCCATTCGTCGACAATGCGGTTGCGACCGAACCAGCGAGCGAACTCACCATCGTCGCCGCAGGTCAGCAGGGCCTGGTCGGCCTCCCAGGAACTGCAGCCGGGAATGACAGCCGCCGCGGATCCCTTCGTCGCGGCTCGATCCCTATCGACTCCTCCCGAGGCCCGATCGACCGGCCCGGAAGCCGCATCGACCGTCCCCGGGGCCCGGGTCCTGTGGGCTGATCCGGCTCCCCGGGGCGAGCCTGCCTCCAGACACCGGGCTCGCACGCTTCGCACCGTTTCGGGGGAGGCCCCGGCCGCGGCCGCGATGGCGCGCAAGGAAGCCTGTGGATTTTCCTCCAGAGCGAGCTCGATGCGATCTCGAAGGGCGCGCGAGTTCGTTGGACGGGCTTTGCCGTCCTTGCCCACCTTTCTCTCGATGTCCACGATCACGCCACCGCGGTGATCATCGCGCCGTCGTGCCGGCCTCATGCGAGCAACCGTCTTGTCCGACAGCCCGCATACCGATGCGATTCGCCGGTTAGACCAGTCCGGATGTTTCGTGAGTACCCGGGTGGCCGCCCGGCGTCGATCGATCATGCTCAATGGCAGACCGTGCTTCACATTTCGGCTGACGGATTCAACGTAGGCCTGGTCCGGGGACCCGAGGAAACGGGCTGCAAGCACGGTGGCGAGGCCCAACCGACGGGCGGCAGCAACCCGGTGGGCGCCATCGAGGATGAGATTCTCGTCGCCCCAGATAACGATCGGCGGCCACTCACCCGCCGTCTCCATCAGGGCCGCCACATGAGCCTCGTCCAGACCTCGACTCCGGACCCCCTCGCCCTCGTGGACCTCGTCGACGGCCAGCACTTCAAGCCGCTCGGCAGATCCTTGTCGCGAAAGAGAACTTTCGGCCAGCGACATCTCTCTCCCCCCATGATTCAGCGAGGTCCAGCGTGGATATACTAAGTAAGCATACTAAGTAAGGTTGGCGGCGTCAAGAGCCCCGCGTGACGGGAAGGAGATTCGGCGAGGGGTGCGAGCAGCCGGCCGGTTCAGAGCTGTGATCGGGTGTGCGTCGACGCCCCCGCCCCGGCTCGCCCTTTGGCGCGTGCGGTGCGACCGGGTGGAGCCAGCCTGGTCCGCAGCCCGTCAATCACGGTCTCGATGCCGAACTGAAAGTAATCCCGGGCGTGGAGATCGTCGACGCGGGGCCCCAACCAGTTGCGGCTCAAATTGGTGTCGACGCTGACGCGGCCGTGCAGATACGTATTGACACAGGACCAGGCCAATCGGGCCTGGGCGGGCTCGAAGCCCGCCTGCTCGAAAAACAGGATGTCCTTATAGAGCTTCGGCTGGTTTTCCGGTCGCAGCGACCACTCGCTCATGTAGGCACCCGTTCCGGGATATTCGCGGTAGGTCTCCCACCTGGACCAGAACCACCGGCGCAGCGACTCCTCCCACCCGTCCGCGTCGAGGCGGAGCGGCAGGGCGCGAGCCTGAACCTCGTCGACCACCAGGCGGGTCAGGCTGTCCTTGCCATCCAGGTGATGGTAAAGAGCCATAGGCGTGACACCAAGCTCGCCGGCCACCGCTCGCATTGTCACGTGGTCGAGACCGCGCTCCCGGGTGATCCGCAGGGCGACCGCCACGATCTCTCTCAGCGAGAGCGTCTGCGACCGGGTTCGCCGTGACATGGCCGAATAGTAGACCACGGTACGAATCTCCGTCGGTATAGCTCCTCCTCCACCCGGCTCAGGGCGGCGAAAGAAGGCCCGCCGGTCCGCTGGCGCTAGTCAACTGTCTCCCCTCGCATCCGCCGCAGCCGCCGGTTGGTGCCTTCCAGCCAGTGATCGTAGTCCTGAGCCTTCCGCTGGAACGACTCGCCCACGCGGGGATGAGGGAGTACCAGGAAGCGGCCTTCTGCCATGGCCTCGAGTGTCATGTCCGCGCACACCTCAGGTTCGACCACCTCACCAATGTTCCGGGTAACGCTGTCATCGCGGCGGGCCGATCTGGCTTCGTCATCTTCGTTGCGACCGAGCATTCCGGTGTTGACCGCGTTCGGGCAGAGACAGGTGACCTGAATGCCCAGATGGGCATAGTTGAGCGCGACCCACTCCGCGAAGCCCAGCGCCCCGTGCTTGGTCAGGGTGTAGCCGACCCCCGATGGTCCCGTGATCAGTGCCGCGGACGAGATGGTCTGGACCAGATACCCGCCGCCGCGCTGGACCATGCTCGGGATCACGGCCTGCGCCGCCCACACGTGGGCAAGCAAATTGATCGCCACGATGCGGTCTATTTGCGCCCGGGTCGAGGCCAGACCGTCACCCATGTCAGTAATACCGGCGTTCGAGCAGAAGACCGCGATGGGCCCAAACGCAGCTTCCGCCATCGTGACCAGGCCGGCCACGGCGTCGGGGTCGGCAACATCCACTCCGACGGCGATGCCGTCCAGGCGGGCGGCCACCCGCTTGGCCCGGTCCTCATTGAGGTCCGCCACCACCAGCCGCGCTCCCTCCCGGGACAGGCGTTCAGCCAGCGCCCGCCCGATCCCGTGACCCCCGCCCGTCACGACTGCGCATGCTCCGGTCAGCTCCATAGGGTCCCAACAATGCCATAACCAGTCACCGTGGGAGCCGGAGAAGGCGACCGGGAGAATGCCGACTGGCCCCCGCTACAGGCTGGCTGGCCCCGCTATAGTTTGGGCGTTGGCTGGCAAAGGAGTACGACGTGCCTGAGTCCGGGACCGATGTGGTCATCATTGATGCGGTGCGCTCGGCGGTCGGCAAGCGCAATGGGAGCCTCTCCACCTTGCCGTCGCCGGAAATACTGGCCCAGGTGCTGAAACAGCTTTTCAAGCGCAACGATCTGGATCCGTCGTCGGTCGCCCACGTCGTCGGCGGCAATGTGGTTCAGGTCGGATCCCAGTCGGGCAATGTCATCCGGAATGCCTGGCTCATGGCCGGTCTGCCCCTCGGGGTCCCCGCGGTGACGGTCAACACGCAATGCGGCTCGTCCCAGGAGGCACTGACCCTGTGCCATGCGCTGGTCGGCAGCGGACAGATCGATATCGCGGTGGCCTGCGGTGTGGAGGGGATGAGCCGCATCCCTATGGGTTCCAATGCGCCAGAGACTCCGGACTTTGGTCAGCCTCGGGGCGGGAGTTATCCGTCCTTCTACGAGCCGACCACCCAGTTCGAAGGAGCTGAGCGCATCGCCGAGCACTGGGGACTGACCCGCGACGATCTTGACGCCTACGGCAAGCGATCGCAGGATTTGGCCGCCGGGGCCTGGATGGACGGCCGATTCGATAGCCAAATCGGTCAGGTCGAGGCTCCCGTCCTCGACGATAAGGGCCAGGTGATCGGCACCAAGGTCTTCGATCGTGACGAGGGCCTGAGACCGACCACGCTCGAAGGCCTGGCCGGTTTGCGCACCAACCCGCGCCAGTCCGATCGCCCTTCCCTGCACACAGCAGGCACGTCCTCCCAGATCTCAGACGGTGCCAGCGCCGTCCTGTTGATGTCAGCGGCTCGGGCCGATCAGCTCGGGCTCAGGGCCCGGGCCCGGCTGGTGGATTCGGTCCTGGTCGGATCGGACCCGGTGCTCATGCTCACCGGGCCCATCCCGGCTACCCAATCCCTTCTCGATCGAACCGGGCTTTCACTACAGGACATCGATCTATCGAGATCAACGAAGCCTTCGCATCGGTGTCCTGGCCTGGCAGCGCAACTCGTGCCGATCTCGACAAGGTCAACCCCAACGGCGGGCCATTGCGCTCGGGCACCCTCTGGGCGCCACCGGATGGTGTTCATGAGCAAGCACTCAACAACTGAGCGCACCGCTCACGTACGTTGTACCATGTGCTGCGCGCCCTGACCGGCCTCACACACCCACCACCCACACCACCACCCCCCCCCCCCACACCCCCCCCCCCCCCCCCCACCACCCCCCCACCCCCCCCCCTCCCCCCCCCCCCCCCCCCCCCCCCCCCCCCCCCCCCCCCCCCCCCCCGACCACCAACCCGCGCCAGTCCGATCGCCCTTCCCTGCACACAGCAGGCACGTCCTCCCAGATCTCAGACGGTGCCAGCGCCGTCCTGTTGATGTCAGCGGCTCGGGCCGATCAGCTCGGGCTCAGGGCCCGGGCCCGGCTGGTGGATTCGGTCCTGGTCGGATCGGACCCGGTGCTCATGCTCACCGGGCCCATCCCGGCTACGCAATCCCTTCTCGATCGAACCGGGCTTTCACTACAGGACATCGATCTGATCGAGATCAACGAAGCCTTCGCATCGGTGGTCCTGGCCTGGCAGCGCGAACTCGGTGCCGATCTCGACAAGGTCAACCCCAACGGCGGGGCCATTGCGCTCGGGCACCCTCTGGGCGCCACCGGAATGGTGTTGATGAGCAAGGCACTCAACGAACTGGAGCGAACAGGGTCACGGTACGGGTTGGTGACCATGTGCTGCGGCGGAGGGCTGGGAACGGGCACCATCATCGAACGGGTATAGTCCGGTCCGGAGGCCCTGACGAGGCGGATGGTCACGACTCAGTTGTGCGGCACCTGGTTGAACGGAATGTCCCGGTCGAAGGCCGGCTCTCGGGGCAGCCCGAGGGCGCGTTCGCTGACATTGTTGCGCTGAATCTCGTCCGTGCCGCCCGCGATGGAGGCGCTCCGACTGGAGAGAAACGCATCGGACCAGATGGCAGTGTCCGCCTCGTCCCCCGCCCAGACAACACCCTGGCCCCCGGCCAGCTGCAACCCGAACTCGGCCCGACGCTGCTGAACGATGTCGTTTCCCAGCTTGAGGAGGCTGCCGTAGCCGGCTGGCAGCTTGCCGCTGGCGACGCCATTGGACACCCGGGCTGCGGCCAGCAACTGGGCTTGAGCGGCGACGTGCAGGCCTACGATCTGGCGCCGAACACCCTGGTCCCGGTGCACGCCCCTGCGTTCCGCCAGGGTGATCAGCCGGCGGACTCCGGGGCCGCCTCCGGACCGGGCCCCACCACGCCCGACCCAGGCATGCTCGATCTCCAGCAGGCCTCGAGCCACCCGCCAGCCTTCGTTTTCGGCGCCCACCAGGTTGTCCGCCGGAACGACCAGGTCGGTAAAGAACTCCTCGCAGAACTCCGACCCACCATTGATCTGCTTGATCCGGCGAATCTCGATCCCGGGTGATTTCAGGTCCAGAATGAGAACGGAAATGCCCTTGTGTTTGGGAACGTCCCACCGGGTTCGAACCGGGCACATGGCGAAGTCGGACAGGTGCGCCCCCGTGCTCCAGGTCTTCTGGCCGTTGACAATGAACGATTCGCCATCACGGGTCGCGCTGGTAAGCAGACCGGCGAGGTCGGATCCGCCACTTGGCTCGGAGAGGAACTGAAGCCATCTCTCCCTTCCGGACAGGATGCCGGGGATGTGGGCCAGCTTCTGCTCGTGAGTCCCGAACGCGACGAGAGTTGCGCCCAGGATGTTGATCGACACTCCGAAAGCCCGGATGGGTAACCGATACCCGGCGGCTTCCTCCAGAAAGATCCGCTCATGATCCAGGGTCAAGCCCTGGCCCCCGTACTCGACCGGAAAAGTAAATCCCGCGTACCCGGCCTGATACAGCGCCGCCTGCACGCGCCGTTCCTCTTCCCGCTGCTCCGGGGTCGGGTCGTCACTATCCTCGTCCCGTCCGCTCAGCCGCGGCACACTGTCGGCCAGCCAGGCCCGCGCCCTGAGGCGGTACTCATGCAGAGCCAGACTCTCTATCTGGTTATCACTCACCGCTGGTGTCCTCCTTGAGGCGTTCCGGCTCAGAATCCAACGACGGGGACAAGTTGATCCCGGTGATAGTCGACTCCGCCGTAGATGGCGGCATTCGACTCGACTCGACGCAGGAAAAAGTGAAGGTCGTGCTCCCAGGTGAAGCCAATTCCGCCGTGCATCTGCAGGCATTCCCGAACAATCACAGGGCACCGATCGGCCACATAGGCCTTCGCCAGACTGGCCGAGGTCGAGGCGTTGACGTCAAACTGGACAGCCTTCACCGCGGCCAGCGTCACCGCTTTGGCAGACTCCAGCCACAGCAACATGTCGGCCAGACGATGCTTCAAAGCCTGGTAGGAGCCAATCGGGCGCCCGAACGACTTGCGATCCTTCACGTATGCCAGCGTGATATCGAACGCTCGATCGGTCGAGCCGACCGTCTCCGCACACTGCAAGGCCACGCCCAGAGCCAGCTGCCGCTCGATCGCCCCGGCCGCACCATCCATCGCTCCGACGATCGCAGAGGCCGGAACCGCCACGTTGTCAAAGGATACCCGGGCGAAGCGCCGGGCCAGATCGAGGCTCTGGAGGGGCGTCACGGAGAGTCCTGGGCTATCCGCCGGGACCAGGAACTGGGTGATCCCACCGGGCGTCCGCGCCGATACCAGGAGGTGATCCGCCACCTGAGCATCCTGGATCGGGGACTTGACCCCGGTCAGCCGGTACCCGGTTCCCACCGCGGTGGCTTCGAGCCGGGGCGCCTCCGCTCCCCACCCGTCGTTTTCTTCGGGAACGGCCCACGCCGCGATCTCCCCTCCAGCCGAGATGGCCGGCAGGTGCTCCTTGGCCAGCTCTTCTGGCCCCGACGAGGCCAGCGCGAAGGCGACGACATTGGTGGGCAGCACCGGGCCGGGATAGATGGAACGGCCCAGTTCTTCGGCCACGACGGCCAGATCGCAGACACCCTCGCCGGAAATCGTCCCACCGCCGTAGGCTTCAGGAACGAGCATCGACAGCCACCCCAGCTCGGCGCCCTGGCTCCACGTGGCCCGGTCCATCCCAACGGGATCGTTGACGATCCCGCGGGTCGCCGACATCGGCCAGTCGGCAGTCAGGAAACGGCGCGTCGTATCCAGAAACAGCGCTTGATCGTCATTCAGATCGAGGTCCACGTCCCATCCTTCCTGGATGTCAGTAAGGCCAGTCTAGGAAGTCGAACGCCCCATCGCCCCGCCGACCCTGGTGTGCTCCAACCCGGCCAGGGATAATCGGGAAATAACCGGAGCCGGCCGGGGGCCGCGGTGGCGGTGCGTCTGAGCGCCCGCTATGGCGAGGCGAGATGGCCGGACGCCCCTGGCCGATGGGGAATCCCGGCGCCGTCCAGGCCGTCGCCGTCCAGCCCGTCGACATCCAGGCCGTCGCCTGGACGTCGGGGCGCGAGCCCTACCAGCCGCCGCTCTGACCGCCGGGGGCCGCGGCGACGTGAGGGAAGAGCTCCCGGAAGGCGCCCTGGGTGATGCGTTGGCGCGGGGCCGGATCCAGGCCATCGAAGAGCTCATGCAGCGTCTTCTGGGAGTGACCGTACGTGCCTTCGAGATGTGGATAGTCGCTCCCCCACATGACATTCTGGTATCCCATGGCGGTCAGGGCCGCGGGCGCCGACTCGTCGTGCTGGAAGGAGGCGTAGACCTGTCGGTACAGGATCTCCTTGGGGAGCACCGAGAGCACCGGGCGCACAAACATGCCGTGCTGGCGGTAGCCCTCGTTCATCCGGTCGCCGAGGAACGGAACCCACGTGGCCCCGCCCTCGGAGATGAGAACCTTGAGGTTCGGATGGCGGTCCAGGGCACCGGACGCCACCAGCTTGGTAGCGGCCTTCTGACCCCCGTACGTCGTCTCGACGTAGTTGAGGACCGCCCCGCCTGGCCCCCGATAGGCAGCCGCCTGATCTCCCCCATCTGTGCCGATGTGGAACCCGATGACCAGCCCCGCCTCTTCGGCGGCAGCCCATAGTGGCTCCCAGCTGTCACGGTGGTAATCGTCGACCCCGTCCGGGACACCCGTGGGCAAATACACGACGTGAAGGCCAAGCTCGGCACAATGCGCCACCTCGGCCACCGCATCCTCGATCGACAGCAGTGGCAGTTGACCGGCCGGGACCAGACGGTCCGGCGCCACAGCCTGGATCTCCGACGTGATCCACTCGTTCTCGGCGCTGGTGGCCTGCCGGACCAGCTCGGGATCCTTGATCATGTTTTGCCAGAGTCCAAGCGAAGGGTAGATGACCTCGGCCCAAATGCCTTCCTCATCCAGGTCCCGCAGCCGGGCCCGGACGTCCCTCGACCCCGGAGGACGAGAGCTCAGTTCGGCGATCGTCAGACCGTCTGCTCCCTTGCGGGTCATGATCTTCGGGAGTCTCCGCCGAAAGCTCTGACCGTCGATGTGGACGATCTCCTCATCGTCGCCCACCCGCTCGGACCGGGGCATGCGTTCGGCCAGCTGGCTCGGCAGAATCACTGACCAGAGGTCATCCGGCTCCAGGAAGTGCGAATCTCCGGAGTTGGCCCACACCTTCGACATTCCACTCACCTTTGCTCGTCGGCAGTCCCTGCGATGCCAGCCATACTATTCGATCCCTCCACGGAACCGCGCCCGACGCGGACGGCCCCACGGGACGGCGCCGACCAATAGAGGCCGTTTCAGGCGCCGGCGACCCGGGCCAACAGCATCCTGATGGCCAAGCGGTCCGGTTTGCCGGTAGCCAGCCACGGCAACTGGCCCTCGTCTGCCACCACGATCAGGCGCGGCACCTTGAAGTTGGACAGCTGGGCCCGGACCCGCTCACGAAGATCGTCCGGATCGGGCGCGGCGCCTTCTGCGGGAACCACCAGGGCAGCCACGATCTCACCGCGTCGCTCATCCGGGACGCCGAGCACATGCGCATCCTTCACTTCGGGAAGCGATCGCAGGGCCGCCTCGACCTCCGGCGGCGCCACATTGTTGCCGGAGGTTTTGATCATCTCGGTGAGCCGGCCGGTGAGGAACAGGTGGTCGCCCAGCAGATAGCCCTTGTCGCCGGTGTTGTAATACCCGTCCGGAGTAAAGACCTCTTCCCGCTCGCGTCTGATCATCCCTTGCAGCAGGAAGTCGCCGCGCACCAGCACGGCGCCCTGCTCGCCATCGGGCAGCTCGGCCAGGGTTTCGGGATCGACGATTCGCACCTCGGCCCCATCGATGATCCATCCCATCGAGCCGATGACCCCATCCGCCACCGGGATTGATTGCTGGTCGGGGGTCGAGTAGGTGTAGCAGGCAATCGTTTCGGTCATGCCCAGCGAGCTGTGCCGGGCTCCGACCAACGACATCATCGTCGCCAGCGCCGGGATATCCCGTCCGGACCGGGTGGGGTGCTGCAAGATCGGGCCGGTCACGCCGGGCCAGCCGGTAATCCTTGTCGCTCGCTCACGTTCCATCAGATCAAGAGATCGCTGGGGCTCGGTCTTGTCGACGCAGAGCAGGGCCGCGCCCGCATGGAAGGCCGGCACCACGGTCATGCCGATACCGCCCACCCAGAAAAACGGCATGCCGCAAAAGATCCTGTCCTCAGGCGTCCACTTCTGGAGCACGCTCAGATGGGCCCCTTTCCGAATCAAGGCACCATGCGAGTGCAGCACCCCCTTGGGATCGCTGGTTGTCCCCGATGTGTAGATGGCGAGAGCCAGATCGCCCGGCGCCACCTCATTCTCCACCGCGGCCAGCAGGTCGTCGCTGATATCAACCGGCTGACCGTCGTGATCGAACCACACGTCGCGGAGGTACGGCAGATCCCTGTGAAACCGCGGACTACCGCCCTGGATGCCCAGCCCCGGCACAGCCTCAGCCACGAATCGCTCGTGATCCTCGCCAAAGAGGGTTCGGGGCGCAAGGAGGAGGGCGACGTCTGCGTGGCCGAGGGCCTTGCGCAGCTCGGCCGGCTTGAAGGCGGTGCTGAACGGGACGTGCAGGGCACCAACGCGGGTGATGGCCAGCCAGGACACAATCCACTCCACCCCGTAGGGAAAGTGAGTGCCCACCCGGCTGCCCTTGCCCAGGCCGTGGGCCAGGAGTCGCTTGGCCAGCACCCGGGAGCGGGCGTCGGCTTCTCGATACGTGACCCGATCGGAACCGGTGATGACGCAATCGCGATCACCGAAGCGAGCCACCGCCTGCTGAAGAAGTCCCGGCACGGTGGCCCGGTACTGCAGTTGGGGACGCCGGACCGCCGACGCGGCTGCCTTGGCCACCTGACACTCCCTATCTCCTCGACTCCAGGATCAAGATACGCACCCGTGGGCCCCGGAGGGTTCGGGAGGGTCCGGGAAGGTCCGGGAAGGTCCGGGAAGGTCCGGGAAGGTCCGCCCGCCCTTCCAACTGAATCCGGTTTACATGCCATCTTGATAGATGTCCGCGACAGTGATCTCAGAACTGGTAGCCAAGTTGGGGATTGCCAAGGTCATCCGACAGGTGTATTCTACACTGTATAAGCCAGGGGGAAAGAAGGAGTCAGGACTCAATGTCGACCACGGCAGATGCAAAGCTCGGCTACTGGATCAACGACGCGGACAATCATTTCAACGAGCCCCCCGACTGTTTCGAGCGGTATATCGATTCGAAATACGCGGACCTGGCTGTTCGGAGCGTGACGGGCCCCGATGGCCGCCAGATGCAGCTCTTCGCGGGCAAGCCGTCGAAGTTCCATGCCAACCAGGTCACCTTCTCCGCAGACGAACTCCAGAAGATGCTTGGCAACACATCGAACATCGGCACGGGCCGCGGCCGGGTACCACAGGAAGAGGGTGAGCCCGAGCTGTCGGTGATTCCGGGCATGCTCCTCAACCGGCTGAATCCGTTGAAAGGTCTGGACGACGAGCAGCGCAACGCGTTTGTGGCGGACTTCCGGCACAAATCCGAGGCGTTCGGGAACCGGGATCTCCGTCTGGCTCTGATGGATGAGCAGGGGATCGACAAGGCCCTCATGTTCCCGGCCGCGGCCCACGACATCGAGTACGAGTTCGCCGACAACATTCCGGCCCTGTATGCCAACATCCGGGCCTTCAATCGATGGATGCACGAGGAGGTCGGCTTCGTGGCGGAGAACCGGATGTTCCTGCCTCCGTACATCGCACTGGCCGATCCCGACCTGGCGATCAAAGAACTGGAGCAGGTCCTGGCCGACGGGGCGACCATGATCCAGACCAAATCCGGGCATGCTCACGGTGGGGCGGACAACCCGGCTGGCGGCCGCTCCCCCGCCGATCCCGTGTATGACCGGTTCTGGTCCATCGTCAACGAGGCCGAGGTGCGGCTGGCCGTACATCTCGGGGGTACCGACTACCAGAAGTACGGGGCGGACTGGTCGGAGAATCCAGAAAGCGTGTTCGGCGACTTCGACGCCTTCCAGTGGATGATGTACTGGGGCGACCGGCCGGCCTTGGAACTGACCGCAGCCCTGATCCTTCACAACTTCTTCGGGCGTTTTCCGAACATCAAGGTGTGCCTGTCGGAGATGGGCACGGTGTGGTTGCCGTACGCCCTCCGCAAGATGGACCACGCCTTTCTCATGGGACGGAAGGCAAAGTGGTCCGACACCGGGCGTCTCGACCGGCGACCGTCAGAGATCTTCCGCCAGCATTTCATCATCGCGCCCTATCCGGAGGAAAATGTGCAGCGGGTGGTGGCCGAAGTTGGCGTCGAGCCGATCGTCTTCGGATCGGACTTTCCCCACGGCGAGGGTCTGGCCTATCCGGACCAGTACGTCGGTGCTCAGCTCAGCAGTTTCTCTGACCAGGACCAGCGGAGAATCATGAGAGACAACCTCGAAGACTTCCTGGCCCCCGCACTGCGTTAAAGGCCGGCGATGCGTTAGCGGTCAACTCCTGGCCGGGTCGGCGCTGGATAGTCGACCCGGCCTGACAGTTCGATCCAATCAGCCCATCCTTGGGGTCAGATGAGCCGTTGCGCATTCGTCGATAAACGCCAGGGCCCGGAGGTGATACGGCCGGGCCGACCACCCCAGCGAAATATTGTGTCCGGCGCCGGGCTGGGAGTCGATCTGGACCCGGGGAGCGCCGGCAAACGACGCCCGAAACTCCTGCAGTGCGGCGGGATGAACTTCCCACCAGCGCTCATACTCCGCGACCGTGTAGCGCACCGGGATCCGCACCAGGGATGCGTAGCCCGGAAATTCCTCAGGCCAGCGAGGTGCCTCCTCGGATTCGACGGCGGGAACCGCGGTGAGTGCGAGCGACCCGCGCTCGAACGTCTTCGGCGGATAGAGGTGCTCTGGTCCCCAAAACAGTTCACGCCGGTCGGGGCTACCGTCGGAACGACCCAGTTGCGGAAATTACCTCAGGATTGAACCGAATCCCGGCCCCGGAACAGTCCAGGCCCACCAGGTCAGGACGGCGCGACGACGCCGCCATGGCGATCGCCACCTTCATTCCGTAGCTATGGGCCACCATGCCCCACCCGGCGCCGATATCCCGGCCTGAACTAAACACATCGATCGCTTCCAGGCACAGCGACGCTTGCCCCGCGATCGACGCCCCTGGCAGCCCCAGCCCCGTCGAGGCGCCGTAGCCGGGGCGGTCCAGGGCCAGGATCTGATAGCCGAGGCTCGCTCCGAGCCGCAGGAGTGACAGATCAGGATGCGCCGATCCATGGAAGTACGACGCCCGCATTCCGCCCCCGTGGAGGGCCAGGATCGTGGCTCGAGGTGTGCCCTCCGGTGCCACATACAGACCCGAGAGCACCACGTTCCCGACCGGGAGGCGAACCTCCTCGACTTCACTCATCAGGCTCCCGCCATGGTCGCCAGACGGCTCACCCCACCGCGCCTTCGGCTCGCAGGGCGGCAACTTCGTCCCGGCCGAAGCCGAGTTCGGCGAGAATCTCGTCTGTGTCCGCGCCAGTCGGGGCGGGAGGACGGGGCAGGGCGCCGGGAGTGCGGCTGAACCGTGGCGCCGGCGCGGGCTGCAAGACGCCGTCGCGCTGGAGGTACACGCCTCGAGCCCGGTTGTGGGGGTGCTCTGGTGCCTCCGCCAGGCTCAGCACCGGCGCCACGCACGCTTCCAGCCCTTGAAAGGTCGCACACCACTCGTCACGGGTACGGGTCCGCATGCGGGCCGCAACCTGCTGTTTCTGCTCAGGCCACCGAGCCTGGTCCCATTGGGGGAAGGTCTCGATGTCGAGCCCCAGCCCCTCGATAAAGGAACGGTAGAACTTTGCTTCCAGAGCCCCGACCGCGACGAACTTGCCATCCGACGTCTCGTACACCTCGTACCAGTGCGATCCGGTGTCGACGTAATTCGACCCGGGTGGTTCAGACCACTGCCCCTGGGCCAGGCGACCGTACACGTTGACGAGCTGCACGGCGATCCCGTCCACCATGGCGGCATCGAGGACCTGACCCCGGCCCGACCGCCGGGCCTCGATCACTCCACACAGCACGCCAAACGCCAGGAGCATCCCTCCTCCGCCGTAGTCGCCGACCAGGTTGAGGGGCGGTACCGGCCGTTCCTCGAAGCGGGCGAAGTTGGCGAGGGCTCCTGCCACCGCGATGTAGTTGATGTCATGGCCCACGGTCGGAGCCAGCGGGCCGTCCTGACCCCATCCGGTCATGCGGGCATAGACCAGGCGGGGATTGCGAGCCTGGCAGGCCTCCGGACCCACTCCCAGCCGCTCGGCCACGCCGGGCCGGAACCCCTCGATGAGGATGTCGGCCTGCTTTACCAGGTGGAGCACCACCTCCTGCCCTCGGAACTGGCGCAGATCTACGGAGATGGAGCGGCGACCTCGATTGATGGGCTGGCGTTCCGGGCCCTGGGTCAAACGAGAGTCGAGCCCACCCTCGCCTGCCGCCAGCCGATCCACCCGGATGACCGACGCACCCATATCGGCCAGCATCATGGCGGCAAAGGGAGCCGGGCCGAGGCCGGCCAGCTCGATCACCCTGATGCCCTCGAGTGGACCCATCAGCCGGCCGGGTCGACCGGCTCAACCGCATCGGCGCGCTGGCTTGGCTTTTGCCCAGCAGCGGTCGTCATATGCTCGCCTCCACCGATATCACGATAGCGTTCGGGTAGGGCCAGATCGAAAGGCGGGGGCGACGGGGCCGGACACTACAGTTGACGGCTGCGGCTTCCGCCCACGGCGGTCGCACCGGTCGGTCACCTACTCCGAAGTGAGGAACGGCGCGTGCAGCTCGGGATCATGACGCCGATACTCAGCTGGCGAGCCGGCGCGCCGGATTGGGTGCAGCAGGGTGGGATCGACGACGTGGCAGAGATCGTCGGTGCGGCCGAGCGACTCGGCTATGCGTTCTGCACCTGCTCGGAGCACGCCGCCCTCACCCGGGGGGAACGAGAGCGACGCAGCTGGGCATATTGGGATCCGCTGGCGAGCTTCAGCTACCTGGCAGCCAGGACTTCGTCGATCCATCTGGTGACATGGCTCGTGGTGCTTGGCTACCACCACCCGGTGGCACTCGCCAAGCGTTATGGGCAGCTCGACCTCATGAGCAACGGCCGCCTCGTGCTCGGTGTCGGCGTGGGCACGCTCAAGGAAGAGTTTGCGCTTCTGGGCGCGCCGTTCGAGGACCGGGGACCCCGGGCCGACGATGCTATCCGGGCCATTCGCGCCATCTGGGGGCAGCCGTGGGCCACTTATGCGGGGACTCACTATGACTTCGCCGATTGGTGGGTGATGCCGCACGCGCCGCGCACCAAGCTGCCAATCCTCGTTGGCGGCCGTACCCGGCGCTCGTTGCGACGGGCCATCGAGCTCGGGGACGGCTGGGCGCCGTTTGCTCTCAACCTGGATCAGATCCAGGAGACACTGGCCTGGGGACGCTCCCTTGACGGTTGGGCCCATCGCGGCGAGACCCGCTTCGAAGTCCTGGCGAGGTCGCCCCGGCTCGATCCAAGCGGAGATCCGAGCGCGACGCGGGCACACCTGGAGGCGGCCGTCACTGCCGGCGTGACCCAGTGGGGTGCTGAGATTGTGGGGCGATCCGCCCAGCATTACCTGGAACAACTCGACGCCCTGCAACAGGTGGTCACCGGCCACACCCGTTGAGCTGCGACCAATCGAGGAGGCGGCACCAGACGCGGCCGGTCCGCGGTCGACCTGTCGGCCGGGCGCGGGCCGACGGGGTCACTACCATGCTGCTCTGTGCCCCGCCTGCAACTGCTGTATGACCTCCGGCGAGCCCCATTCTCGCCCCTCGACCAGGCGCCATGTACCGCGAAATGCTGGAGTAGCGCGCCTGGGCCGATCGATCGGGCTTCGATGCGGTGGTTTTCGGAGAGCACCACGGCAGCGACGACGGCTATCTTCCCTCCGCCGTGACAGCCGCCGCGGCTGCCGCGGGCCGGACCGCCCGGCTCGGAATCCGCCCCATGGTCATGGCCATTCCGTGACCCCCTTGCCGTCGCCGAAGAACTGGCCGTGCTGGATCTGGCGAGTTCCGGTCGACTGACACCCATCGTCCTGGGTGGCTACGTCCGCGCCGAGTTCAGCATGTTCGGGGTGACCCGTACCGATCGTCCGGCGGCCCTGGTGAAGCGGGTTCCACCGCCGACGCGGCCCGTGTCCGGCTAGCTGACCCTTACGCGGATTGAAACCGGGCCGCGAACCACCGGCGCCGGGAGGAGAGCTGGGCGTCGCGGGCGGCCTGATCGAGCACGGGGTGATCGTCCGGCAGGAGCCGGCGCACCTCGGCCCTCGCGACCAGGGCGGCCTGCGGAGTCGGCATCGGACCGATCGGCCGCAGCCAACGGTAGAAGAGGAACCCTCGCCGGTTGCCGCCCGTATCCAACCAGTTGGGGCTACCGGAATCCCGGTGGGCAAGCACGCACCGAAACCGGCCGTCGCCGTCGATGTGAGCATGGGCGGCGCTGATACTTGTCTGCCGGTGTTGGTTGTCCGGCGATTCCCACCATGGCGTGTAGAGCTGGAAGCTCCAGTAGGCGGCTTCCGGCAGATCCGATGTGACAACCAGAGCCTGCTCAGGCTCGAGTTCCCAGCAGCAAACGCCGTAGTTGAGCGGGCTACCTGCTGGCGGGGTAAACGTCGGAACACCCGGCGGACGGGGGCCGGGGGGACCTACGACGTTGGCCTCGTTCTCGGCCCGTATGTTGGTGGCCCGCTGAAACCACCAGACCGGCATAGCCTGGAACAGGTCTGCAGCTGACGAGATCTGCTCCGCCAACCGGGCCGGCGTGAGCGGGGCGGGCTGGCGCGGCCGATCGGCGTCGATCCGTTCGATACTGAGACGGGTGGGCCGATCATCCTCCGGGTCGACCCGGTAGATGCGACCACCGAAGCCAGCGCTCGCCATGGGATACAGCTCTGGAACCTGATGGGGTCCCTCCCCGATCGACGGATCGAGAGGATGCCAGTTGCCGGGCTGTTCGCGAGCGCTGGCCACGATCTCGAGGCTCTCGCCATCGTCCTCATAGGCCAGATCCTGCGACCAGAAGCGGCCGAGCTGCAGATCCCGGCCACCATGGTTGACACGAATCCGGTAGGTGCCGGAGCCACGCACCGCCGCATTGACGTACGTGATGTAGGCATCGGGTCCGGCGTATTTGTAGCGATCATCCAGAGATCGAAAGAAGGACGGAAAGTCGGGATCATCGAACTCCAGCCGTTGCTGGATGGTCATGAGCGCCATGCGGGCTGCGGCCCGCAACGCCTCAGCCAGCTCCTGCGGGTTGTCGACATCGGCGAGTTCGTCGACTGTGCGCAGGCCGGCGGCCTCCAGGTCCCGGCAGAGACCGAGCCAGGCGTTGCGCAGGACGTCTCTGTCGGCGGCGTCAATCTCGCCCATATTCGTTCAGGCTCCCTTTGCTCGTAGGTCAGATGGGCTGCGAAATCCAGACTGGCGGGAAACGGGTGGCTCACCTCTCAGGCCGGGGGGAAGGCCGCCTGCGGGTCGAGCCGGGGGAGGGGCGTCTCAGGCCACCGTATTGACACGACCTCCGTCGACAAAGATGACCTGCCCTGTCACGTAGCTTGACGCCGAAGAAGCCAGAAAGAGGGCGGCCCCTTCCACCTCGGCAGCCCGGCCCACCCGGCCGAGCGGGACCCCGCCCATGATCGGTTCCCAGATGGGGTGCGTGGACCCGACCGGATCGATCGTCCCAGGACAAATGCAATTGGCGCGCACCACCGGCCCGCATTCTTTGGCCAGGTAACGGGTGAGCATGGCCAGGGCAGCTTTGGTCGCGCCGTAGGCGGCCCCACCGATGCCGGCGACCGGAGTGAAGCCCGCGGTGGACAGGACATTGATGATGGAGCCGCGGCCCCGCTGCCGCATGCCGGGGATCAGCGCTTGAGCGAGCCGGTAGGCCCCCAGCACATTTACATCAAAGGCCGCCTGCCAGGCCGCTTCAGGAATACCGAGCGGGCCGGCTGCGGCGCCGGCCACGCCCACAGCCGCATTATGGAAGGGAACATCAGCCGGCCCGAACCGCTCGGCTGCGTTGTCCGCCAGCCGCCGCACGTCCTCGGCTTGGCCGACGTCGGCAACGACCGGAAGGGCCGACCCGCCGTCCGCCACGATCGAGGCCGCCACCCGCTGCAGCTTCTCCGGTGTCCGGGCGCAGACAACCACGTTTGCCCCGGCCCGGGCATAGACCCGGGCCACGTGCTCGCCGATGCCTGGCCCAATCCCGGTGACAATGGCGGTCTGTCCGTCGATGCGAAACTGGTCGGTGGGGTTCTCGTACCGGACCGCGGTCATCGGATGGCGTTGCGGGCCCGCAGGGCGGCGACCTCGCCGGCCGGGTAGCCGAGATCGGCAAGGATCTCGTCGGTGTGCTCGCCCAGCTCCGGGGCCAGGCGGTGCGGAAGCTGCTCGGCGTCAGTGACGCGCAACAGGGCATGCAGCTCGCGCACGTTGCCTTTCAATGGATGGAAAACCTCGGCCACCCGCCCGAGTCGGCGTTGCTCCGGGTCGTTCATGAAGTGATGGACGTTGCGACCGACCGGAACTGCGGCCGCCACCCCGGCCTCCTTCAAGGCAGCGATGACTTCGGCGGTGGGGCGAGGCCCGACGGCGGCCATGATGGCGTCCGCCTGGAGATCGTCAGCGTCGAACCGATCCGCGCCCAGGGCGGCCACCGCGGCGGCTCGATCTTTCTCGCCGTAGGCGACCAGGCACACCATGCCATCAGCAGTCTCGTAGAGGCGCTCGAAAGGCCCGAGGCCCATCTGGAGCGGGTCGAGCCGGCCCGCGCCAATGACAGTGCCGTCAGGGCGGCGAACGGCGTGGGCCATATGCCCCATGGTCGCATTGAGCTGCGGGTTCTCCACGAACTGGCCCTCGCCTGTGCGGCTGCGGTGCAGCAGGGCCAGCAACATGGCCACTGCCCCCAGCAATCCGTTGCCTGGATCCTCGTTGGCCGCCGGAGGCAACGGCGGGTTGAACTGGCCGGCTATCTCATACGTCACGCCCACGTAGCCGGACAGCATCGGGGCGAAGCTCTGGCGCAAGGCGAAGGGTCCGCTCGAACCCCAACCGGGCGCATGGAGGTAGACGAGCGAGGGGTTGACGGCACGCACGCTCTCGTAGTCCAGGCCCAGCCGTTCGGCGGCCCCGGGACGGAGATTGTGGTGCACCACGTCCGCCCACTGCAGGAGACCCTGGACGGCCAGGCCCAGAGCCGGGTCCTTGAGGTTGGCGGCCAGGGACCGTTTGTTGGCCTGAGCCGAGTAGAAGGGTCGCTCCAGCCCCCGGAGCTGGTCCCCGAGCACCGGTTCCAGCTTGATCACATCGGCGCCCAGGTCGGCCAGCAATCGCGACGAGTAGGGCCCGGCGTAGTAGGCGCCGAGATCCAGGATCTTGACGCCCGCCAGCAATGAGCCGTGGCCAGGGGTGACGCCAGCATCGGCCGGCTGTGGCTCGGGCCAGCCCGCCAGGTCTGCCCACACGCTCTCGGTGTGCTCGCCGACCGAGGGCGCCGGCGTGCTCGCCCGCCCGGGGCTGGCGGACAGCTTGGCGGCGACGCCCACCTGGAGCACGGGGCCCAGGACCGGGTCGTCGATCTCGACCACCATCTGGTTGTGGATTGCTTGCGGCGTGTCGTATACCTCGGTTGGCCGCAGGTGCTCGATGGCGCAAACATCCGCGTCCATGAAGAGCCGCACCCACTCCGAACGCGGCTTTTTCTGGAAGATCTCCGGCAGCTCATCAGCGATGATCGGCACCTGCTCGGGGGTCAACGGGACGCCGATATCCATGCCCGTTTCACTGGCGGGAATGCGGTCGTCAAGGCCCAGCACCTTCATGGCCCGCCCGAAAGCGCCAATCGCGCCAGTGTGCAGTCCCAGGTACTCGCCGTCCGCGCACAGGAACGAGCGGGTGATCAATCGCATCGAAACCGTCTGCTGCAGGGGAGGAACTCCCCCGGTGGCGGCCTGCGCAGCCACCGACTGGTCGGTCTCGCCCCACATCATCGAGTTGTAGGCCAGGGCGCCGTCTACCAGGGAGGTGCAGACATGCCGGCCGACACCATCCTGGCCGCGGCGGTGCAGGGCCGCCAGGGCACCGATGACCGCCAGATGGGCCGCGCCGGTCATGGCAAACGGAAAGCCGAGAAAAATCGGACCGTCCCGGTGAGCCACCTGGTCCGACATTCCCCCGACGACAGCCTGAACGATGGCTTCGTAGCCCGGCAGATCCGCGTCGCGGCCGTCCTCTCCAAAACCGGAGATCGACACGTAAACCAGCCGGGGATTGCGGGCGTGGAGCACATCGAAGCCGACACCCAGACGATCCGCCCCACCCGGGGCCCAGCTCTCCAGGAACACCTCGGCGCGATCAGCGAGTTGCAGCAGTCGGTCCCGCGCACCTGGCCCCTCGAGATCGAGCTCGACACTGCGCTTACCGCGATTGAAAACCGACGTGGCGGCAGGCTCATGGGCTCGACAGGGGTCCCCGCCGGGTGGTTCGATCCACACCACGTCCGCCCCGTAGTCTGCCAGCAACCCCGTGGCCCGGGCACCGGCCAACCCGCGTGAGCAATCCAGCACGCGAAGCCCTTCGATGGGTCCAGGCACGTCCTACCTCCGAAAGTCACGCGGTCAACCCCGCACGCACCCCGATGTGGGCCAACCCCAGACTACCGCCCACGCCTCCACCAGCCGCCCGGCGGTCCGACCGCCCGGCCGCCGGGCCGCCGGTGAGGGTCCGGGTGCTCCGGGTGGTCCGGGCGGTCCGGCTGGTCCGACGTCCGGCGGCAACTGGTCGTGCCAGCTCTGGACCTTTCCGGTCAGCTCCATCGCATTCGCTCCTTTGTCGCCACCCCCCGGGGTGTGGACCGTGGCAGGCGCTTGTTGCCGGGCAGGATGCCCCGGTTGCGGACCGACCCACTGCCCGGGCCGGGTGTCCAACTGCGCTCAGCCGCTGTTGGACAGCGCCCAACTCCACGCCTCTGGCTACGCGGCGCGAGGTGCGATCATCAGCGCTCGGGCTTCGGCGCACAGCGTCTCCCCGTGGAAAACCCGGGCCGAGGTATAACATTTGCGGCCTTCGATGCGTTCGACGTTGGCCTCAATCCGAATAACTTCGTCGAGTGGCACCGGACGGCGATAGTCGATTACGAGCTGGGCGGTCATCGAAGCCCCCGACAACGCCGATCTGGTCGCCACCGCCGCATCGATCAGGCCAGCAACCACACCCCCGTGCACTCGCGGCGCGCCGCCTGCCTGGAGCCCGGAGCAACGGACAATGCCGACCAGCACCTCTCCCTCCAGGTGGAAACGCATGGGGGGAGCGACAGGATTTGAAAGTCCGACCCAGGGATGGATCTCAGCCCCGGGCAAATCCTCCAGGGTCCCGCCCGCCCCGGTCTCGCCAGTGCCCGCCGATGCGCCGATAATTCGCTGAGCCGATTCGAGCATGTTCTCGAGCTGCTGCAGTTCAGAGCTTGCCGCCCGGGTGCTCACCAGACTAAGGCTGAGCTCTCGCACCAGCTCGACGCACCGCCGAACCTGGGCTTGACGACCGGTCACGTCCCAATCGGACACGTATGGCCGCAAGCTCTCGTCGAATTCGAGCATGTTGGGACTCTATCGTTCGTCCCTGGTCGCGCTACGCCCGAGGACCCCGGTGCGGCCCGGGCAGGAGGCTGATACGGTCGATAAATGGCTGACCTTTCCGGGCGGGTCTGTGTGATTACCGGGGCGACCCGCGGCATCGGTAGGGGTACAGCGGTCTCCTTTGCCAGGCGAGGCGCCAAGCTGGTCTTGGTAGGCCGAAGCACCGACCATTCCCCCAATCGGGGCGGTTTACCCGGGACATTGGAGTCGGTGGCGGGAGAACTGCAATCTCTGGGTGCCGGCGTCATCACGGTAGCTGCCAATCTCTCGCAGCCCGACGACGTACAACGGGTGGTCGACGTCACCACCGAGCGGTTTGGTCGCTGCGATGTGCTGGTCAACAACGCGGCCGTAAGCTTCCTCGGCCTGTTCCTTGACGTGGCGCCGCGACGCTGGCAGGCGGTCCTCGCGGTCAATCTGCTCGCACCCGTAAGCCTCATCCATGCCTTCCTGCCGGAGATGATCGAGCGCGGCTACGGCCGCATTCTCAACGTCAGCTCCGGCGCCGCCGATACCCGTCGCCCCGGCGGAGTCCAGCAATTGCCGTATTCGGCCAGCAAGGCCGGCCTCGATGCCCTGTCGTACGGGCTCGCCAACCAGCTGGCTGGCACCGGGGTTGCCGTCAACATCCTGGCGCCGTCGGTGTTCACGGAGGCGGTGGCGTTCAGCGTCACCGACCCCGCGCTGCTCCGCGACATGCGGGCGCATATGACGTCCCCTGAAGCCTACGGTGAGGCGATGGCGAGGGTAGCGGAGCAACCGCCGGAATTCACTGGCCGCTATCTGGCCAACCAGGACCTTGTCGACCTCGGAGTCCTGGTCGACTCCTGACGAGTGGGACCGGACCGCCCTGACCTTCCGGCGGTGCCGGTGCCACTGCCCTGGGCTACAGTGCCTTTCGACAGCCCCGAATCGGGAGCCTGCTATGACCCTCACGAGTGATTACCAAGTCATCGAGCGCAGCATCGCCGACCTGCTCGGCGAGTTTCCCGAACCCGGCGGGGCCGATCCGGCCGCGTTCCTGGGGGCCCAGTTCGACCGCGGGCTGGCCTGGGTCCATTTCGACCCGGGATGTGGCGGCCTCGGCGTGCCGGCCGGCTACCAGCCCGAGATCGACCGGCGCCTGCGCGACCTGGGTGCGCCGCCGAGTCTCGGTGATTATGTCGGTCTCCATCAAGGGGCGGCCGCCATCCATGCGGCCGGAACGCCCGGGCAGCGAGCGAGGTTTTTGCGCCCTATTTTCACGGGGGAGGAACACTGGTGTCAGCTCTTTAGCGAGCCGGGGGCGGGTTCTGATCTCGCCGGCCTCTCCACCACCGCCGTCAAGGACGGCGAAGAGTGGGTAGTCAACGGGCAGAAAGTCTGGACGAGCGGAGCCCGTGAAGCCCGCTGGGCCATACTGGTGGCTCGTACCGATCCGGAGCTGCCCAAACACCGGGGACTCACCTTTTTTGTCTGTGATATGACCGACAGCGGCGTCGAGGTGAGGCCCCTCCGGCAAGCGGACGGCAATGCCCACTTCAACGAAGTGTTTTTGACCGATGTCCGCCTACCTGACGATTTGCGCCTCGGAGACGTCGGACAGGGTTGGGGTATCAGTCTGGCCTGCCTTCACACCGAACGGGAGGGTACCGGTGACGCCTTTGCCCGGCCCATTGATGATCTCCTGAATCTCTGGAGATCGCGCCCGGACCGTATCTCTCCTTATGCCAGAGCCTTGAGAGAAGAGGTGGTCCAAGCCTGGGTCGAAGCGCGGGTGGTGGAGCTCAACAACCTCCGCATGCGCGCCTCCCAGGGACGCGACGGGGCGACACCGCTCGGCTCGCTGGCCAAGATTGCCTCCAGTGAGCACACCCAGAGACTTTCGGGGCTGATGGTAAAGCTCATGGGCCCCGCCGGCCAAGTCGGCCTGGACTACGGGGCCCGTCTTCTCGGAAATCAGTCAGGCGTTTCGTCCCAGCCGCAGATGCTCGCCATCCGATCCCGGGCCATGTCGATCGAGGGCGGAACCAACGAGATCCAGCGGAACATCATCGGCGAACGGGTTCTCGACCTGCCCGGCGACATTCGCGTTGACAAGGACCGGCCCTGGCGGGACGTACCGCACAACTGACCGCTTCGCTGGCCCGGTGGCCGGTTCGGGAGCGCGACGGAGTACCATGCGCGGCATGTCCCCCAGCCGGCGCCCGCCCTCTCTGACCCGGGAGGACATCGTGGCCGCCGCTCTGCGCATCATCGAGCAGCATGGGCTGCCTCGCCTGACCATGCGGGCCGTCTCCACCGAGCTGGGGGTGACGCCGATGGCGACCTATTACTACGTCGACGACAAGGAGCATCTGGTCCGCCTCGTCTCAGAAGAGGTCAGGCTGTCGTTCGTGCCGCTCCGCCTGGGGGAGGACGGCTGGGAAGCCTCCCTGGCCCGGCACCTCACGTCGATCTGGGAAGCCTATGCCCGCTATCCCGGCCTGGGCGCCTACATGATCGAACTGCCAACCCTCGGCGTGACTGAGGGCGGGCTGCGCGACGGCATACGTTTCTTCGAGGACGCCGGCTTTCCGGCCGCCCAGGCTCGTCTGGCCTGGGCGTTCGCGCTGACCTATATCCACGGCCGACTTAGCGTTGACGCTCGTTCGGGTCACAACCCGGAAGCGCCCCGGCTGGATGGACTGCGCAGCCGGGACTATGTCGACTTTGGTATCGATGCGGTCGTGGCCGGGCTGCGAACCCTTCGTGAATCCGATGCAGGGAGCTCGGCCCGCACTCCTCGAGCCAGGTCCTCGCGCCGCCGCTGAACCCAGCACGGAGAAGGGCCGATCCTCTCCCAGGTGGCCAAGATTCAAGTCTAGTTTCTTAGTTTAAGCATATGAAAGGGCAGGGCCGTTTGCAATCGTCAGCGGCCAAACCTGGACCACGTGGTCCCGCGGCGGCCCCTGCCCGTCCGGTGCCGTGCGTTCCCTGTTGCACCAGCCCCTTTACCTGGACAGTTTTGGCCATAGAGAAGGTGACGTCCGGCCAGATAGGCACATTTTGTAACAGAAAAGAAAAGAGAATCGGCGCAAACGACACCGCGACGCGGCAAGCCTGCACGCCGGGCCGGGGGGCCACGGGTCCTGGCGACCGGCGACCGGCGACCCGACCCGTCAGGCGGGTGGGCTATTCAGCCGTGGGACCCGAAAAATGGGGGTCCCGTTTCTCGGTCAGGCTGGCCAGCCCTTCGGCCGCGTCCGGGCCGCCGAAGCCATAGAACTCATAGGCCAGACTGGCGTCAAGGATTGCGGACTGGGCCCGATACCAGTTGTTGAGCGTCTGCTTGGTCCAGCGGATGGCGGCCTGGGCACCACCTGCCAATTGCTCGGCCACCGCCAAGGCCCGATCCTGCACGGCGTCATCGTCGACACAGATCGACACCAGGCCGATCCGCTCGGCTTCTTCACCAGTCAGGGTGTCACAGGTGAGGAGGTAGTACTTGGCCTTCGCCATACCGCACAGCAGGGGCCAGCAGATGGCCGCGTGATCGCCGGCCGTGACACCCAGGCGGGTGTGGCCGTCAATGAGACGCGCCGTTCGCCCCACCACCGACACGTCAGCCAGGATGCCCGCGACCAGACCGGCTCCTACCGCGGGGCCGTGGATGGCCGAGACCAGCGGCTTCGAGCAGTTGATGACGTTGAAGACCAGGTCCCGGGCCTCGCGCATCACCCGGGTGCGAGCGGCGTATTCCCCGATCATCCCCTCCAGGAGCTCGAACGAGCCGCCCGCGGAAAAGGCCTTGCCTGCGCCCCGCAGCAGCGCCACCCGCGTCTCTGGATCCCGATCCACCGCCAGCCACACGTCAGCCAGCTCTCGGTGCACGGCCGGGCTCACCGCATTGAGCCCCGGAGCATCCATGGTGATCCGCAGCACACCGGGAACCGGCCGGTCGAAGGTCAGGCCGGGAAAGGCCTCGTAGGCATCACTCATTACGCTCCCAATCGACGCGTCATGCCCCGCCCGGAGCGGTGCATGAGGCTGAGTTTACCGGTGTGGCTACACGGCGCCCGTGATGTACTCGGAGGCCAGGGTGTCGTGGCTGAGGTCATCTGGGGTGCCGCTGAAGCGGATGGTGCCGTGGTTGACCACGTAGACGGTGTTGCAGATCTCGAGGGCCCGGTGCACGTATTGCTCCACCAGGACCAGGGCGATGCCTTGCTGGCTCAGGATGTCCAGGCTGGCGTAGATGCGATCGATGACCAGGGGGGCGAGGCCGATGGAGACCTCGTCGAGCAAGACCACGGCGGGGTCGCACAGGTAGGCCCGGGCCACCGCCAGCATCTGCTGTTCGCCTCCGGAGAGGCTGCCGGCGGTCTGGGAGGCCCGCTGCTTGAGGATAGGAAAGGCATCCAGGGCGGTGTCGGGGCTGTTGTGTTTGGCCCAGGGGGGCAGGCTCATGCGCAGGTTGTCGCGCACGGTCAGATTCCTGAAGATGCCCCGGCCTTCGGGGATGTGGCACAGGCCCTTTTCCCGCGCCGGAAGGGGGCCAGCCGGCTGACGTCCTGGCCGTGGAGCAGGATATGACCGGACGTGGCTCGCAACAGCCCGGAGCAGGTGCGCAACAGGGTGGTCTTGCCGGCCCCGTTGGGTCCGAGGATGGCCACCACGCTGCCGGGCTGCACCCGCATGGACACACCCCGCACCACCGTGGTGTCCCCGTAGCCCGACGACACGTCCTGCAACTCGAGGACGGCGGTGATGGTGGTGCCGGCGGCGGTCATGACGACCCCGGATGGTCGGAACCGGAGCCTACGGCCGCCCCCTCGGCGCCCAGGTAGGCGGCCTGCACCAGTTCGGACGCCTGGATCTGGGCCGGGGTGCCCTCGAAGATGAGGCGGCCGAAGTCCATCACGTAGATGTACTGGCAAATGTCCATGACCAGGCTCATGTCGTGCTCGACCAGCAGTATGCCGCAGTCCCGTTCGGCCACGGCCCGAACCAGCAGTTGGCCGAAAGCTTCGGTCTCGTGGCGGTCGAGTCCGGCCGAGGGTTCGTCCAGCAGCAGCAAGCTGAACGGCCCGGCCAGAGCGCGGGCCAGCTCGACCAGCCGGCGCTGACCGGTCGACAGGTCGGCGGCCTTGGTATCGGCCAGCCCGCCGATTCCGCACCAGGCCATGGCCTCGGCGGCCCGGTCCCGGATCTGGTCCCGCTGGGCCGATGGAGTCACGACCTGCGAGACCACGTTGGCGCCGGCCAGGCTGGCCTCCCGGCCCAGGGCCACATTTTCGGCCACGGTCATAGAGTCGAACAGCTCCATCTGCTGGAAGGTCCGGCCCAACCCCAACCGGGCCCGGGCGGCCGGGCCCAGACGGGTGATATTCCGCTCCCCGTTGAGGACGACTGACCCCTCATTGGGGCGATTGAACCCACTGCAGGCGTTGAAGGTGGTGGTCTTACCTGCCCCGTTGGGACCGATCAACCCGGTGATACGACCCACCTGGGCGGTAAAGCCCAGCTGGTCCACCGCCACCAGGCCACCGAAGCACACTCGCAGATCTCGAACCTCCAGCCGCTCGGCGTACGGGCCGGAATCACGGTGCAACACCACCGGGCCGGCTCCGTCCCCGTCCTCGTTACCGGCCGCCACCGAGGCGGCCGGTAACGAGGCGGCCGGACCAGCCGCGGTCGCGGCAGCAGCCGGTACGAATTTCGCGGCCGCTGATGCGGTCGATAAAGCGGTGGACCCCGTCGGGCAGAGGACGGGTCCCGAACATGGCCACCTGGATAGCGAAAAACCCGAAGATCAGCTGCAGGTAGTAGCTGACGTTGGAAGCCGTCACATACACCGGCACCAGTCCGATGCCCGCCCCCGACACCAGGGCGTACCAGGGGGCGCTGCCCACCGAGATCACGATCAGGGCCAGGTAGGTCAGCGAGGTGGTGGGATCAAAGGACAGGCCGTTGATGGACCCGATGGTCGCTCCGAGCAGAGCCCCGGAGATGCCGGCCAGAAACGACGAGATACAAAACACGAGCACGTGGGTCATGTTGACGGCCGCCCCGTTGGCGGTCAGAGCAATGGGAGAATCCGAGATGCCCCGCAACAGCCGGCCCAGCCGGCTGTGCACAATGGCCACGACCAGCAGCGATAACAGGATGGTCAGGCCCAGGACCAGGTAGTAGAAGCCCTTATCCGACGACAGCCAGCTCACCCCGGGCCGGGGATCGGTGATGCCAATGTTGGAGACCCCGAACATGACCGACGACTGGTAGAACATGTCGGCCAGCCATAATCCGAACCCGAAGGTGGCCAGGGCCAGGAACAGGCCGCCCAGGCGAATAGCCGGAATGGCCAGCAGGGCCCCGATCGGTACCACGATCAGGCCGGCCAGCAGCAACGCCAGCAGCCAGGGTAGGCCCTCGTTGACGGCCAGCTTTGAGAAGGCCACCGCCCCGATGGCCGCGAACGAGGCCTGGCAAAGCGACACATGCCCCGAGGTCCGCACCAGCAGGCCCAACGACAGCAGGAGGATCATATCCGTCAACGCCGTGGTCCATCCGTCGGTCCGGAACCCGGAGAAGATGGGCACACAGCACAGGAAGGCGACCACGACCAGCCCGCCCGCCGCCTGGAATCGCCACGGCGCGCTCCAGGAGCTGGCCGTGCGCCGCGCCAGCGGAGCGGCCGCGGTGAACAACCTCCGTTTGGGGTAAACCAGGATGACCAAAAACAGGATGATGAACGGCATGGTGGCCGGCAAGGCACCCAGCAGCGACGTGGAGTTCACGTACTTGGTGGCCAGGGCGGCGGCCACCCCGAGGACAATCCCGCCCAGCCAGGTCAGGGGCAGGCTGGAAAAGCCGCCCAGGGCGGCCGCCGCGTAAGCGTCCACCACCAGCAGAGTCAACGTGGACGGATCCAGATCCACGCTGGGAGCCAGCAGCAACCCGGACAGGGCCGCGAAGAAACAGCCGATAATCCAGGCCGCTCGCCGTACCCGGGCCGGGCTGGTGCCAGCCAGGTTCATCAACTCGGCGTCATCCACTACGGCGCGCATGGCCACCCCGATGCGGGCCTGGCGCAGAAACACCCACAGACCGGCGGTGATCAGGACGGACAGGGTGAACACGAAGATCTGGGAGGCCTGCACGTGCACGCCCGCCAGCTTCATCGACTCGTTGTGATACAGGTACTGCGGGAAGGTCCGGGAGTTCGGGCCGAAGAAAATGACCGCCAGCGCTTCCACGATGAGGAAAATTCCGACCGTCGCCGCGATCTGCACGGCCAGCTTGGCCCGGCTCACCCGCTCCGCGAACTTCTCGAAGCCGACCCCTTCGACCACGGCCAATACCGGCACGGCTACCACCAGCGCCGCCCACAGTGGCCAGTGGTGCTGCACGTACAGGGCGTAGAAGAAGTAGGCCGCCACCGTGGCCAATGCCCCGTAAGCGAAATTGAAAATACCCGAGGTCTTGTAGGTGAGGACCAGGCCCACCCCGGCCAGCCCGTACACCGAGCCGGTGACCAGCCCCACAATGATAAACGGGAGCACCGCTACCTCCAGCGTTCCGTGGGAAGCCCGTCCGGCGTCGTTACAGGGCGGAGATGATTGGCGCCAGCGTGTTGGGCGGGGCGCAGGTCAGCGTCTGGCTTTGGGGCATGACGAACTGGTTGTTCTGGACCCCCTGCACGAACGAGCAGTAGATCTGATGGCCCTTGCCGTTGTTGGCATACGACAGGGGCGGGGCCATCCCCCCCAGGGTCTCATCATGAAGGGCGTACAGACCGTTGATGACCTGGGCGGCGGTGGCGTTGTCGCCCAGGTTGGCGGCCTTGGCCGCGGCGGTGAACAACAACCCCGACGTCCAGGCGTACACGTCGTTCTCCCCGTAGGTGGGCGAGGTGTACACCCCGGGCTGATACTTGTTCAACGCCGTGATCATGGTCTGGATCCCCGGATTAGCCGTATCCGAAAACGGCGCATCATTCTGCACCGCCAACGCCCCCTGCATGGCCGGCGACGTCGCCCACGTGGCCGTCACCGACCCGTCCGTGCCCACCTGGGTCGGGGTATAGCCCTGCTGCATACACGAGGTGGCCACCCGGATGATGACCGAAGAGTTATCACCGATCCCCATATACTGCGCCCCCGCCGCCTTGGCCGCCAGACACGGCGCCGTGTAATCCGGCGAGGCCGCCGCCACCGACGCCGAATAGGCGAGGGTCACGCCCTGGGTGGGTGCGATGGCCTTGATGAGCGGGACCGACTGAGCGCACGCCGGCGACTCGGCGCAATACAGGTCAGCGAACTTGGTGAACCCCTTCGTCACCCCCAGATGTATCTCGTTGTAGTTCTCCGGGATTGTGGTCGTACCCTGGGGAAACCAATCCGGGTTGGTGAACGAGGCCTGGGTATACAGACCCGCACCCACCGCCGGGATCCCCTTCTGCTGCAGATAAGTGGCGAACGTGGCATCGAAACTGGTCTGCTCACCCACCAGGGCGATGATGTGATCCTGCTCCACCAGTTGCTTCACTTCCGCCAGCGCCGTAGACGGATTAAACCCCGTGTCCATCGCAATCAACTTCACCTGATGACCATTGATCCCCCCATTGGCGTTCGTCCAATCCGCCCACGCCTCCAGCGACTTATTCACCGTCCCCTCCGACGACGCCTCCGCCCCCGTCACATCAGTCACCGACCCGATCACAAACGGCGCACCCCCCGACGACGAACCCCCACCGCCCGACGCAGCCGTCGTCGCCGACCCACCCCCCGCCGTCGTCGCCGACGACGACGACTTACTCGACGAACCACACCCCGCCAGCACCACCAACCCCACCCCCAACAACACCGCAACGAAACGACCTGGGCCAATGCTCCTGCGCTTCACGGTCATTTCCTCCCTCGGAACTCGTCCCATCAGTAGCCTTCTGTCGGCCCGATCCATCACTCACTTGCTCCGCCCCCGGGCCCGGTACCGGTGATCGAACTCACCCGGAGCGATCGTCTCTACAGGGTCTACCTTCCCCCCTCTTCTGACTCACGGTGACGGCTGCGCCTCGAACTCGGGCTGCCCGGACTATACTAAATACAGTTCGTCGCTGCAACCACGCCGGGCTGGCTAACACGCCGCTCGCAACGGCAACGACTGAGCCGTCGGGACCATCCGGGGTTTGACGCGGCCGGGGTTCGACGGGACCCGGATTCAGTGGGCGGTGAAACCTCCGTCAAACGGGATCACGGCTCCGGTCAGCGACAACGAGAGTGGCCCGCTGAGGAACAGCACCATTTCCGCCACTTCATCGACGTGAGCGACTCTGTCGACCAGACTGCCTCCGGCGTGGCGAACGGCCTCGCCCAGCCGGATGTAGTCGGATGGAATAAGGTTGCCACGCTCCACCGGCTCCATTCCCCCCGGACAGATGCAGTTGGCCCGGATGCCCTGCTCCCCGTAGTCGGCCGCGGTCGTTCGGGTCAGCGAGATCAGCCCACCCTTGGCGGCTGCGTACGAGCAGGAGTACTGAAAGCCGACCAGCGCCACCATTGAGGCGATGTTGACGATCGCTCCGCCGCCGCGCTGAAGCATTGACGGCACCAGGGCCCGGGTCAGCAGGAACGGACCCCGGAGATCCACGTTATAGAAATCGTCGAACTCCTCGACGGGCGTCTCGTGGACGAGCAGCGGATGGGCGTGAATACCAGCGTTGTTGATCAGAATGTCGACCCCGCCGAAGGCGCGGACGGCGGCGTCGAGGGCCTCGCTGGCAGTCGACTCCAGGGCGACGTCACCGGCGACGATGATCGTGCGGCCGCGGCAGCCGGCTGTGCTCTCCGCGGTCTCGGCCAGCTTTTCGGCGCGGCGCCCGATCAGAACCAGATCAGCTCCCTCCCGGGCGAAGGCCCGGGCCGTGGCGGCACCCAGACCGGTGCCTGCCCCGGTGACAACCGCGACCTTCCCGTCCAACTGCGCCACTGCGTTCCCCAATCCGGCGCCAACCGCGGCCGGCTGCGCCTGATGATGACCTGATCGCTGAGCAAGATAAGAAAGGCTACATAAGCTGGTTGCCAGATCCGATGGGTACCTGGACTCCGGTGATGAAGCGAGCTTCGTCTGAGCACAGCCAGGCCACCGCGGCCGCCACATCTTCGGGCTCCTGGCTGGCCATGTCCTCTGGAAGCACCACTGCCACGTGCGGAGCGGCCCTCGGATCGCTGGTCAGAGCGGGAATGAGATCCGGTTCGGTCATCATGAGGGTGTTGACCCCGTTGGGGTGAATGGTGTTCACCCGGATTCGTTCGGGGCCCAACTCGAACGCCAAAACCTTGCAGAGACCGACAATCCCGTGCTTGGCGGCGACGTAGTGCGCTTCGTACGGAAGGCCGCGGTAGCCCCCGATGGAGCTCGTCATCACTATCGAACCGCCGTTCCCCGCCTTGATCATGTGAGGAACCGACGCCCGCACTGTCGTCCAGACTCCCGTCAGGTTGACGTCGATCATGGTGCGCCACTGCAGCTCTGTCAGCTCCCAGGTCCGACCGGCGGTCACGATTCCAGCATTGGCGACGACGATGTCCAGCCTGCCGCCGAACTCCTCGACGCCATCAGCCACCACCTGCTCGACCGCAGACAGATCGCGGACGTCGACGGCGCGAGTCAGCGCCCGCGAACCTGCTTTGACGACCAGGTTTGAAGTCTCGTCCAGCTCCTCAGGCGTGGCCGGAGCGATCTTGGATGTTGCCACCGGGCCGCAGATATCGATGGCGATGATGGCGCAGCCTTCCTCGGCCAGCCGGACGCAATGGGCCCGCCCCTGCCCTCGCGCCGCGCCGGTGACAAATGCCACCTTGCCTGCAAATCGCGTCACGTCGTGAACTCCTTTGCTATCGGCGGGTGGCTTTCGCCCTGACGGTCACGCCGGGCTGCGGTTACTTCGCTGACATCCCCGCGTCGACGGGAAGCACCACGCCGGTAATGTACCGGGCCTCCTCCGACGCCAGGAACAGGAGGGCGTTGGAAATATCGACCGCCTCAACCCACGGCACTCTCAACATGCTCATCTCCTCGAAGACCGGGGCCACGTCGTCGCGGGTGGGATTCTCCAGATCGGGACGGAACAACTTCCTGAGGCCGTCGTTCTGCACCATGTCGGTGTTGACTGTCCCGGGAGCAATCACGTTGACCCGGATGCCGTAGGGGGCCACTTCGTTGGCCAGGCTCCGGGCGAAACCGATCACTCCCCATTTTGTGGAGCAGTAATCACTCAGGCCGTAGACACCCTTGAGGCCGGCACCTGACGACGTGATGGTGATGGACCCGCCGCGGCCACCATCGATCATCGCCGGAACGAGCGCCTTGCACGTGTTGCGAACCCCCAGCAGATTGACCCGATAGACGTCTTCCCATTGTCCGTCATCGTTGCGCCATGTCTCCGGGCCGAACGGGCTGATCCCGGCGTTGGCGCTCACGATATCGACGTGGCCGAATTTGGCCAGGCCCTCTTCGGCTGCAGCCGTCAGAGTCGTACGGTCGCGTACATCTGCCACCCGGGCCACGATCCCCTGCCCGGTGGCCTCCACTCGCCGCGCCGTCTCCGCCAGGTCCTTTTCGGTCGCCATCGGATAGGTCATCCAGGGGTAGGCGTCACCTCCGCCGCACGAGTCGACGGCGATGATGCTCGCCCCCTCCTCGGCCAGGCGCACCGCGTGCGAACGACCCTGACCTCGAGCGGCGCCAGTGATGAAAGCCACCTTGTCTTCCAAACGAGCCATCGCGTTCCCCTTTTAGGCCGTACCTGCGGATCGCCCTTCGGCCGGATCCTAGGTGGTGCACCGGCACGTGTCGAACTCTCGAAGCTAGTGTTGATGCACTTCCGGAGCGACATGGAAGGGAATCGATGTGACTGGACCACTCGCCGGACTTCAGGTCATTGATTGCTCGCGGGGTATCGCCGGAACGCGCGCCACAGGCATCCTGGCGGACTACGGAGCAGACGTCATCTGGGTCGAGCCGCCGTCGGGCGACCCCTACCGTGAGCAGCTCGCCAGCTTTTATGCGGCCTACAATCGTGGCAAACGGAGCATCGTGCTCGACCTGCGTGGCCCGGAAGATCACGGCCGGCTGCTTGATCTTCTGTCGGCCGCTGATGTCTTCGTGTGCAGCTGGCGGCCGGGCGTGGCGGCCCGTCTGGGCCTGGCGTACGACGACCTCCACGTCCGGTTACCGGCCCTGGTCTACACCTCCGTCACCGGCTTCGGACCCGACGAATCCCGCGCCGCCGTTCCCGGCTACGAGTCCCTTGTCCATGCCGTGGTCGGGACCATGGGCGAACAGCGAGGCTACCGGGAGGGACCTATTTTCGAGGGGCTCCCGTTCGCGTCGCTGGGCGCCAGCTCCCTGGCCGTTATCGGCACCCTGGCTGCACTCTACCGGCGCCAAGACGACGGCCGGGGCTGCCAGGTGGAAACGTCACTCATCGACGGTGCTCTGGCCTACCTGGCCATGGGCTGGTCAGACACCGACGTACCCGTGCCTCGAGTGGGCAGCGCAGGCAAGCGCACCGTGGTCGGCACGGTGCGCTGCGGGGATGGGACCTACCTGGGGCTCCATACTGGCGCGGTCGGAGCGTTCGGGCGGCTCATGGAGGTACTCGGTGTGGCCGACCGCATCCCGCCCTCACCTGACGGATTGGATATGGCCTTGATGGCCACGCCGGACGAACTGGAGTTTTTCGAGACCGAGCTACCGAGGATCTTCGCTACTGAAAGCCGGGACACGTGGCTGCAACGGCTGCAGGCTGCCGATGTCTGTGCCATCCCGGCCCTGCAGCCCTGCGAGGTGTTCGATGAGCCGCAGGCCATCCACAACCAGATGGTGATCGAATCGGCCGACCCGGTTTTGGGACCGGTCCAGCAAGTGGGGCCGGCCGCTCGGTTCTCCCGAACACCGACCGGCACGCCGGGACCGGCTCCGACGCCCGGCCAGCACACGCAGGAGGTGCTGTCCGAGCCGCGGGTCCCGGCCGGGACCGCGGACCGGGCGCCATCGCACCTGCGGCCTGATGACCGCCAAATGCCCGATGGGGGGCCGCTTCTGGCCGGCCTCAAGGTGCTGGACTTCGGCGCTTATTACGCCGGCCCGTATGCCTCCCGCCTCCTCGCCGACCTGGGTGCCGAGGTGATCAAGATCGAGACCCTTGCCGGCGATCCTCTGCGCGGGCAGGAAAAGGTCTTCCCTTCCGGTCACGCCGGCAAGAAGGCGATCGCCCTCGACATGAAGGACGCCGACGGTCAGGCTATTGGTCTCGCCCTGGCCACCTGGGCAGACGTGGTGCAGCACAACATGCGCCCGGGCGCGGCCGAACGTCTGGGGTTGGGATACGAGCAGGTCGCCAGGGTCAATCCGGACGTCATCTACGCCTACTCCCCCGGTTGGGGCTCGACCGGGCCCGATCGCCGGCGCCAGGGTTTCGCGCCCATGTATTCCGGGTACGTCGGTGTCAGCTTTGAGGTAGCCGGGCGAGGCAATCCGCCGATCATGCCCACGGGAAACGAGGATCCCGGCAACGGTCTGCTCGGAGCCATCGGCATCCTGATGGCTCTTTGGAATCGTCGGCGGGGCGGCCCCGGCCAGTTGGTCGAGCATCCCCAGCTCAACGCCACCATGACCCATCTGGCCCACATCGTCCGGCGCCCCGACGGGTCGGTGATAGGCGCCGCCACCCTCGACGAAAGGCAGCTGGGAACGGGCCCCCTGGATCGCCTGTACCAGACTGCGGATGGGTGGCTGTGCGTGGCCGCCCCCTGTGAAGACCAGTTCGTCCGGCTCTGCAGCACCCTCGACCTCGAGGAGGTGACGACCGACCCGCGCTTCGCTTCCGCCGCCGGGCGGGCCGAGAACGCCGAAGAGCTGGCCCAACGGCTTGAGGTCGCCTTTGCTGCGCTGCCGACTTCGATGGCAGCAGCCCGGCTGTCGGCCGGCGGCGTACCCAGCGAAGTGCCAGCCGGATACAACTGCGAAGTGTTTCTTAACGACCCTCGCAACGTCGAGACCGGCCGAGTGGCCTCCAGCCTCCATCCGACCTACGGCACCCTCCGGGAGGTGGCCAAGCTGATTCGGGTCAGCGGCGCGGCCGTCGCCCGGCACCGCCGGGCGCCCATGCTCGGAGAGCACGGCGAAGAGATTCTCGCTGGTCTGGGCTACGACGACAGCGAGATCACCAAGCTTCGCAGCCGGGGCGTGGTCCGCTAGCGGGCCGGCCAGGAGGCTACGACGGCTGGCAGTAGAGCTGACTGCCAAATGGCTGCACATACTGCTGGTTCTTGATGCCGACCATGTAGAAGCAGGGATTGACGGTCGGCTTGCCCTGGACGATGGTCTCGGGGGGAATCAAGCCTCCCAGCGTGAAATTGGATCCCAGGCTGTAAACCCCGTTGAGGACATCGGCCCGGGTCGGGTTGGGGCCGGCCTTCTCCGCGGCAGCCGCGAACAGCTGCAGGGCCGCCCAGGTTGATGTGGCGGTATAGGGGCTGGTAAACGAATCGAAGTTCGGCCAGTACTTGGCCATGGCCGTGCGAAAGTCGTTTTGGGCCGGCGTGCTATTCACAAACCAGGGCCAGGTTCCCAGCGGCCCGACGGTGCCGTTGTAGTTGCCGTCGGTCCGGTACTGGGCGTCGAAGGCTCCCTGGGCAACGACCCACACCGGATGGTAGCCCTGGGCTGCGCAGTTGGCACCGATGGTGGTACCCCCGGCGTATCCGAACACCACCTGGGCGCCCGCGTCCTTCAGCCCGAGACATTGGGCCGTGTAGTTGGGCAAGCTTTCGCTGGCGGCCTCGGCGTACACGACCTGGACCCCTTGCAGCTTGGCGAACATCTTGTTGATAGGCACCGCCTGAGCGCACGCCGGCAGCTCCGAGCAGTACACCACCCCCCACTTCGGCATGTTCAGCAGCTTCGAGACCAGCGTCTGTCCGGACACACCGGCGATGACCGTGTTCCCCGAAGGGAAGAACGCGGCGTTCGACTGGCACACAAACCCGTTACCTGTTTCGCTGCCACAGATGGCCGGCAGTCCGGCTGGACCGGGCACCGACGCCCAGGCGGTGTCGTAGCTGGTGTCGTCGATGACCGCCAGCACGCTCTTGTCCTGCGCCAGCCCCTTGGCATCGGTGACCGACTGGGCGACGTCGCCCCGATCGTCGTCAACGACCACGTCGACCTTGTGTCCGTCCACCCCGCCGTGGCTGTTGGTCCAGGACACCCAGGCGCTCACCGTCTTCGGAACATCCTGCGAAGGCCCGGTAGGCGCGGCCGAGATGGAGGCGATCACCCCGATCTTCAACGCCGCGCCCGCCGGGGCGGGGCTGGCCGGACTGCTTGCACTGGTTGCAGAACTCGACCTGGAGGTCGGCGTCGAGCCGGCTGCGGTGGTTGGCGATGTCGACTTCGAACTGCTTCCACAGCCGGTGATGGCGATCACGGACGCGGCCGCCACGCCGACTGCCCCGTACCACCGCCTCTTCCCCCACCCGACCAGCTTCATCCTCAGATCCTCCGCTTCGCCCAGCCTCGCCACCGTACCAAGAGGGCAGCCCCGTGAGCACTGCAACCCGTGGAGGTTGGACATATCCGCAGCGGGAAGATCAGGGACCGATACGAGAGAGCCCAGCCCAGCCCGGCCCGGCCCGGCCCAGCCCAGCCCAGCCCAGCCCGGCCCGGCCGGCTCGGCCGGCTTGGCGCTCTGGCCGGCGACCTAGATCTGCCGCCAGGCGGCCTTACGGGCGTCCGCAGCCGTCACCGTCGCCGTGTCGCGGCCGGAGCGAATCGTGCGCCCGGGGAGGGCGCCGGTGATCTCGGTCCCGGCGACAATTTCAGTTCCCGCCACGAACACGTGGTGCACACCAACCGCTTCGCCAAACAGACGGGGGGCTCCGGCCGGAAGGTCGTAGCGCAGGTACACCGGCCCGGCGTCCACGGTCGCGGGATCGAACACAAACAGATCGGCCCATGCTCCGCCTGCGATGTGGCCCCTGCCTTTGAGGCCGTACAGGCCGGCAGGAACCCCCGTCAACAGGTTTACCGCTTGCTCCAGGCTGAACATGCCGCGGTCCCGAACGGCGGGGCCCAGCAGCCTGGTCGCCAGGGTGAAGGTATCGAGCATGTCCAGATGGGCGCCGCTATCGGAGCCGCCGGGAATGGTGCGCGGATCACGCACCGTGTCACCGCGCAACTCCCAGCTGGCCAGGTCGTTGCCCCGAACTGGAGTCACGATCAGGGTACGAAGCTCGTCGGCGACGACGATGTCTAGCAGCACATCGAAGGGTTCGCGACCGCGCTCGGCCGCCAGGTCGCCCAGGGTCCGGCCCGTGCAGCCGTCGTTGGCGGCCGCGAACGTCTGGCCGATAGTGAGCTTTTCCCAGTCGACGATGTAGTAAAGGCCAGCCGCTTGCGGGGTACCCGCCCCGGCGGCCAGCCGCTGACGGCAGCCCGGATCGGCGAGGGCCGCGAGCCGCTGGGTGGGCGAGAGCTCGAAGAGCCACTCCCAATCGGGCAGGGCATCAAGCAGGAAGCCGCTGGCGAAATTGAGCCGCAAGGACGACGCATCCGGGAAGACCAGACCGACCACGCAGCCGCCTCGTTCGGAGGCATAGTCCGACGCGGACAGCCGCTGGGCGGTGACGTCCTTGATGGCCGTGGCAACGTTGATGAGATTCCAGTTGAGCGGGCGGTCAGCCGCGACCGACATGGCGGTCATCAGCTCGACGTGCTCGGCCGAAAACGGACCGGGAGGCGGAACCAGTTCCAGTGTCGTCCCCGGGTGCTCGCCGGTCGCCCGGGCCAGGGCGACGATCTCGTCGAAGGACGCGTGCCGCGACGGCACCGGGCGGCCGTCGGCGTCGTTGTGCGTCGGCGACACGGAGGTAGAAAATCCCAGCCCGCCGGCTGCGATGCCGTCGTGGAGAAGATCCAGCATGGCCTGCACTTCGGCCTTACTGGCGGGTCGGGCCTGGTCGGGACCCATAACCCGGCGCCGAATGGCGGTGTGACCCACGAGAAACCCGGCGTTGATGCCGAGCCGGCCTTCCATGCGGGTGAGATACTCGCCGAAGCTACGCCAGTCCCAGGGCACCCCGGCGACGAGACTTTCGAGCGGCATACCCTCGACCCTGGAAAGCATCCGGGCCAGGTAGTCATGATCCTCGGGCTCGGACGGGGCCAGCGTGAACCCGCAGTTTCCGCTGATCACCGTCGTGACGCCGTGCAGCGGCGAGGGTGTCGCGTACCCGTCCCAGCACAGCTGAGCGTCGTAGTGGGTGTGCACGTCGATTATCCCGGGTGTCACGACCAGCCCGGCTGCGTCAACGGTTCGGATCGCCGGCTCGTCCACCGCGCCGACGGTCACCACCACTCCGTCGCGCACCCCGACGTCAGCCCGTCGCCGGGGCGCCCCGGTGCCGTCGATGACCTCTCCCCCGCGCACTACCAGGTCGAGCATGACATCTCTCCTTCGTTCGCCGTCAGTTTGCCACACGGTGGCGGCTCCATTTGCGGCGTAGGTTCGGGCCGTTTGCCGTCAAGCCTCTGCCGCGACCGCAGCCAGGGCGGCGTCGAGGGACGCCACCGCCTTGCCGAGTAGGGCTTCAGTGAAGACGGTGGACACATTCATGAGGCCACGGGGCGCGATAAACACCCCGTTGGAGAGGGCGGCCAGGTGAAACAGATTCATCAGTCGACCGTCATCGCGGACCGGGTTGGCCGCCGGGAGCACGTCGCTGAGGTACACGTTGAGCAAGGCGCCAACCCGCCGGCTGCTGTATGGCAGCCCGTGACCAGCCGCGGCTTTCGCCAGGGCCTCGTCGAGTGCTTCGACCTGACGATCCATGGCGGCGATGCGCGCCGCAGTCAAGTCCCGCAATGACACCAGGCCCGCCGAGACGGAAACCGGGTTGCCGGCGAAGGTGCCAGAGGTGGCCATTTCTCCCCGGGCCGGGTGCAGTACATCCATGACGTCCTGGCGGCCGCCGATGGCGCCAAAGGGAAACCCTCCGCCGCAGATTTTCCCGAGGACGGTGAGATCGGGCTCGATGCCCAGGCAATTGCTGGGCGCCCCCGTAGGCCAGCCGCTGGGTCGTGGCTTCGTCCAGCACGAACACGGCCCCGGCCTGGCAGGCTGCGGTCTGGACCCGATGGAAAAATTCGGCGGGTGCGCTCACCAGTCCCGCTGCGCCCATGATCGGCTCGAGGAACACGGCCGCGATCTCGGAGCCGTGTTCGCCGAGAATGGTCTCAAAGCCGGTCGCATCCCCGAAATCGGCCACGTACGTGTCCGGCCAGGGATCCTGCTTGCCGCGATAGTGCCCGTCGTTGAACGCCTCGTGCTGGCCGTGGAAGGCCCACCGGGCCATAGAGCCAGTCTTGAGCATACCGCTCTACCCCGATGCGTTCTCTGTTGCACCGCCCCCTCTACATGGGCACATTTTGCAGCACGGAAGGAAAAATGAGTGCCGTTTGAGCACAAATTGCAACAGGAAAGCTATATCCGCTACAGCCGGGAATCGGGCGCGTTTGGGCACAGTTTGCAACAGGGAGGCTACAGCCGAGGATTGGCACCGGCCCCGATCGCCAGCAGGTGCCCCGAAACCTGCCGGGATTCCTCTGACACCAGGTAGAGGACCGCGTTGGCCACATCGACCGCCTCATTCGGGCGCCCGAGAGTGCCGCCCCGTTCGTAGCCATCTTCGAAGAGCGGACCCGACCTGGGCGAGGAGTTGCTGGCATTCGTGCGGGTGCCTCCGGGGGCGACGGCGTTGACGTTGATCCCGTAGGGACCGAGCTGGATGGCGCAGGCTCGAGTGAAGGCGACCACAGCTGCCTTGCCCGCGGCGTAATGGGCGTGCCACGGATCGCCTGCCCAGGACAGAGACGCGATGTTGACGATCTTCCCGGCTCGGCGCGCCATCATGCCCGGCAGTACCAGTTGGGTGCAGTGAAAGGTGGCTCGCATGTTGATGCCCCAGGCGAACTCGAAATCATCTTCGGTGATCTCCCACACCGGAATCTTCACCGGGCCGCGTATTCCGCCCACGCAATTCACCAGAATGTCGACCTGCCCCCAGCGATCGAGGGCTGTACCGATGAGGTGCTCGGCGCCCTCCCTCCGGGTCACGTTGGTGGTCACGGCGAACACATCACGGCCGAGCTGGCTGATTCGCTCCATCCACGGATCCGTCGACCCTGGCCGCCGGTCGTTGAGGGCGACGTCGGCGCCCTCCTCCGCCAGTCGCAGTGCGACGTTTCCCCCATCCCGCCCCCCGACGCGGTGACGACGGCCTTTGCCCCCTGGAGTCGACCTGGTGCGGCGACGGGTTCGATAGCGCCCTGACCGTCGGATTCCCTGGACGTCATCACCGCGCTCCTGACTCCTGGTTCGCAACCAGCGCGGTCAATGTACAGTGAAGCCACCTATCACTGTCACGGCGAAGCGAGGGGGTCTGATCATGATTGACTGCCTGGTCAGTGCTGACCTCTCGGTGAGGGACCCGGATGGCGTGGCTGCGTTGTTCGTCGAGAACCTGGGCTTTCCCCCGTGGCGGCCGTCATGGATCCACGACTGGACCAGCCGCCGCTATCGGGCCTATTTCCTGCGGCCGCAACTCGACCGGGCCGTGGCCCCTACTGCCGTCGAGGTCATCGGGCCGCACCCTGAGCTCGGCTACGACCGCTGGTCTCTCGGGCTTCGCGGCGCCCACGAGCAACAGGGCGGCCGTCCTATGAAAACCCACAGCACGGTGTTCTCGGTGCCCGACCCTGAGGAATATATCAAGCGTTTGGCCGATTCCGGGATCCCATTTGAGTACGACCCCGGTTCGGGTGAGCTGGCATTCGGCAAGCTCTGGGTCGGGCGGACAGCCGGGACGGGTTACTCCTACGATCCGGCGTTCGACGCCGGGCTCTTCATCGAGCTGGTACCGACGTCTTCGATGCGCCTTCCGGCCGCTGCTTTCGAGCCCATTTCATCTAGCCGGGTCGAACCGGGCCAGGTGGCCCGGGTGGCCTGGCGCTCGTTCGTGGTGGACGACGTCGACGCGTCCCTCCGGACCCTGGCGGGCACGCTGGGATGGGAGCCGTCCGAAATTCGCCGCTCCGACATCGACGGGTGTCTGGTCGCCACGTTCACCGGGCGCGTGCCTGGCAGCGCCGGCGTCGAACTGCTTCAGCCCGTCGATGGCGATGGACCGGTCGGCCGGTATCTTGGCGCTCACGGCGAGGGTGCTTACCGGATCACCCTGGCCGTCAACGGGCTGGAGGCGGCCTCCCGGGCTCTCGACGAGCGCCGGGTTCGCCATACGATCGAAGAGGCCCGGGGTCAGGAGGACGGGCGGATCAGGATCGACCCGGCTAGCTTTGGAGGGCTCTTTATCGAGCTGATCGGCTTCTAGATCCTTACAGAAGGGGTTGGCGCCGACGCGTTCACCGCTTGTCCAACTGCGGACGAACGCAGTCGGACAGGGTGGTGTCCGCCGTCCGGACGGGCGCGGCCACTGCCGGCTAGCTCTCGTCCCAGAACCGGGACCACGACTCAAAGGCCTCCGGCAACTGGCGGGCGTAGAGCGGATCATCTCCGTCGTTGACGCCGGCCCCATGGGCCGGCCGGCTGAGGGCGTCCACCAGATACCACCGGTGGAACTTGCGCTGAACAAAACACCAGTCGCCGTCGACCCGGCGGTAGCGGTCCCAGTACTGCAGTTCACCCACCTCCCACCGGCCAGTCGCGGGCCGCTCCAGCTGGTCGCGGCAGTACACGATCCCTCGGGCCGCGTCGGCGTCGTCGAAGTCGATGATGTGGTTGGTGACCTGGTGAATCGACGTGCGGGGGCTGCGCATGGCCGCCGTGAACCACTTCTCGATGGCGGGCCGCCCTACCTCGCCGGTCCCCATGCGCACGTCCGGGACGAAGAGATCAGCCAGCTCCGCCATGTTCCGCGAATCGAGGGCCAGCGCGTAGCGATAGACCAGCTGGCGGATGGCCGCCAGGGACTCCAGCCGGTCGAGACGCTCGCCGTCGCTCGCCGGCTGCCACGGTCCGAGCCGACTCACCGGTTGTTGCCCATTCCGTCGCCTCCTACGATCTTTTGCCAAGGTAATCCTGCGCCCCACCGGCAGCAAACGAAGCGCCCTCGGCGACGAGCCTGGCGAAAGGAGATGACCGTTGCAATGGGAAGTGGTCGTCGACGGCATTCGCGTCGGGGAAGGTCCCACCTGGCGGGCGGGGACGGGTGACGTCCTGGTGACCAGCGTCCACGACGGTGTGCTGTGGCTGGTTGATCCCGACCGGTCGATCAAGCGAATCTTTGGTCGCACAGGCGGGGGGCCGAACAGCCTGGTCGCCGCCGACGATGGCGGGGCGGTGATCGCCCAAAATGGCGGCATCGACATGCGCCAGTTCGGCTGGCCGGGAATGGACCACTGGCCCGAACCATCCAGTCATCCTCCCTGCCTGCAGCGACTCGGGCCCGACGGCGGCGTATCGGTACTGGCGGGCGAGGGCGTCGTCCAGTCGCCCAACGATCTGGTGGTGACCGGGGACGGCTCGATTGTGTTCACCGACCCGCCACACTGGCCCCCGCCCGACCGATGGATCGCCCGGATCCTGCGTTGGCGGGCGACCGGGGCCGGGGCCTGGCCCGGCGCGTCAGTTCTCGACGCCGAGGGCAGACTCGAACTTCTCGACGACACCGAGGAGTACCGCAACGGCATCGTCCTGGATCCGGATGAGCGCATTCTGATCGTTGCGGGCGACGGCCTGCGCTGGCTCGATCCCGATGGTGGACGGGATTGGTTCGTGCCACGGCCCGCTCATGGCCGGGGTGACGGTATGGCCTTCGATGAGGACGGCACCGTGTACGTCTGCACCGGGCAGGCCGTTGAGGTGGTGGATTCCGGCGGCGCCATGGTGGACCACCTCCCTCTTCCCGACGGCGCGTTCGTGCTCAACTGTTGCTTTGGCGGCGACGACCGCCGCACCCTGTTCGTCACCGATGCCGCCCACAACACGCTGCTGGCTTTCGGAGGCATGCCCGCTCCGGGTGTGCCCGTTCGGACGTGGCCGGTACCGGCGCCTGCTCCAACGGGTTGACTAGGAGAGATCCGCAACCGGATCGACGCCGTCCGGGGCGTCTACAGCGTCCACGCCACGTGCAGGCCGTCCCGGGTGGCGTCCGACATGTATCGGGGGTGGCGGGCGTCTCCAATGAGATCGACCGTGGCCACCCGGCCCGCCAATCGGCTTGCGAGCTCTTGGTGCGGGCGCCGGCTTGTCACCATTACGACGGCGGCCACCTCCCGGACCGTTCGGGACGCGCCGGTGATCGTGTCGTATAGAAGCACGTCATGATCACCGATCTGGCGAATCCAGGTGTGCGGCGACATGGCCACACCGAGATGGTGGAGCCGGCGGATCTCGTGCAATTGCTGACCGTTGTACGCCAGCCCGTGTGCAGCCAGGGGGTGGCGGGTGACGATCTCCACCGGTGTGCCGCGTGCTGCCAGGGTCTCCGCAACCAGCGCGCCCGGTGATTCCTCCTCCACGACGATGGTGGTACGGCGCGGGGCGAGCTCGGAGCCAAGCACCTCCTCGGGTGTATAGACGAAGTCGCGGTCCCAGCCCGGAACCGGTCCGGTCGCGAACGGGGTCGCGCCGGTGCGATCGAACGCGGCGCCCGTCGCTACGATTACGGCATCGGGCCCCTCCGCCAGTACCATCTCGGCGGTTGCCCTGGTGTCGAGGCGCACGTCAACCGCCAGGTCTTGGAGGCGTTCGGCCCACCAGGTGGCGGCCTCAATCACGTGGGCCCGGCCGGGGACGGCCTTCATCAATTGCAGCGCACCGCCGAGGCATTCCCTGGCTTCGAACAGGACGACCTGGTGGCCGCGCCCGGCTGCAATCCGGGCCGCCTCCATCCCGGCCGGGCCGCCGCCGACTACCACCACCCGGCGCCTCGGCGCCGCCGGCGTCAGCTGGTCGAGGCCGTAGGTGATCTCGTCGCCGTGGGCGCCGTTGAGAACGCAACCCCGGCCGCTGCAGCCGTTAAGACCGATGCACGGACGGATTTCCCGGGCCCGACCCTCCCGGGCCTTCCGGGCTATTTCCGGATCTGCGAAAAAGCCCCGCGTTCCGCCGACCATGTCCAGGGCCCCGGCCGCGATGAGGGCTTCGGCTTTGCCCGGATCGTGGAATCGGCCCGGGCAGCCCAGAACTGCGGCGCGGGATACGGCCGGGCGGACCCGGGCGATGGAGTCCATTTCCCAATGCTCGCCCAGCTGATAGGGAGCGATCATCGTATCCATGGCGTGATAGGTGCCGATGTCCAGGTCGACAAAATCGACCAGGCCGCTGGAATCAAGCCGGGCCGCGATCTCGCCCATGTCATCGGCCCCGAGCCCCCCGGGGAGCATCTCGTCGCAATTGAGCCGGATTCCGACGGCCCGGTCGGCACCGATGCCGCGTCGCAGGGCGGCCAGCACCTCGAAAACAAATCGAAGGCGGTTGTCGAGGCTCCCACCGAACTCGTCGCTACGCTGGTTGTAGAAGGGCGAGTAAAACTGCTCGACGAGGTAGCTGTGGCTGCCGTGCAACTCGACGCCGTCGTAGCCGGCCAGGCGGGCGTTGGCTGCGTTTAGCTCGAACGCCTCCACCACGGTGTTGATGTCGTCGACCGTCATGGCTTTCACCGGCACGGGAAGGGGCGCATAGGCAGCGCCAAGGAGCACGCCCTCCACGGGCGCAACCGCGGATGATGACCAGGGGCCGCCATACAAACCGGCGTGATCGCCGTGGTGCCCGGCGTGCATGAGCTGCACAAAGATTTTGGTGCCCTCGGCGTGGACCGCATCGACGATGGGCGTCCAGCTCTGGGCCGCGGCCGGGCTGAAGAGTTGCCACAGCCCCGGGTACTGGGATGTCGGATGGACGACGGTACCGCCCTGAATAATCAGGCCGGTTCCGCCCCGGGCCCGTTCCCGGTAGTAAGGGAGTGTGTTCGGGGCGGGCAACCAGAACCCGGGTGCTGTGGGATCGTCGGTGATATAGCCTGGACCGTGAGGAGTGACAAACAGGCGGTTGGGCACCGTGACCGGTCCGATCTCCAGCGGCGCGAACACGTGCGGAAAATATTCGCTGCCAGTCATGGGGCTCTTTCTACGGGAGTTTGAGTCAAGCCGGCGGCGGTCACGCTCGCCGGAGGATCTGGCCCGGAAGCTGGCCGGAGAGGGTGCCGCCCTCCTGGGTGACGGTCCCTCCCACCACGGTGTACCGGAAGCCACCGGAACCGCGTCGCAGCCGGGTCGCCCCGGTTGGCAGGTCGGCCGTCATGGTCGCCTCATCCCAGTGCAGTTCGTCGAGCGAGAACACGGTCAGGTCGGCAACGGCGCCTTCGCGGATAACGCCCCGGTCGGCAAATCCAAACAGCTCGGCCTGACGTCCGGTGAGCTGGTGCACGGCGTCCTCTACCGTCAAATCACCCCGGTCACGGACGTGACGGGTCAGCAGCAGCGTGGTGTCACCCACCGCACACATCATCTGGAGGTGGGCACCTGCGTCACTGTTGGATATCACGGCGGCGGGATGCACCAGGGTGGCGGCGACTCCATCGGGATCGGAATTGACGACGCCCGTACCCACCACGCCGGGGGCCAGGTCGTTTTCGAGCACCCAGTCGGCGAGCACGTCGGATGGATGGCCGCCCCGCGCCGCGACCAGGTCGGCGAAGCTGGCCCCGATCCAGCGCTCATTATCCGCCCGGGTGACCGATATCAATCGGATCCTGTCCGGTAAGCGGTGACGGATCATCGTGAAGGGAACGCGGTCCCACTCCTCCCGGGCCACCGCTCTCCATTCGGGGTTAGCCAGGAGCCGGGCTTTCTCCTCGCGGTCCCCCTGCACAGCCTGATGCCATCCGTTGGGCATGGTGTAGAAGGACATGCCCCCACTCCAGTTGACCTGAATGTCGAGGCCGCGGGGTGACACCTGGGGGTAGCACCGCGCCCCCGACCGTTGCAGCTCAGCCGCGAAATCGAGCTGGCGGAGGGCGAGGTCCGGAGCCTGGTCGTCATAGAAGATGCTGATCCAGGTATGGAGCACCCCGAGCGGACGGCAGAGGTCGGCAACCCGTTGGACGTCGCGGGTGGTGTACTTCGGCACCGGGCTGGCAATGAACTGGAGGAATCGGTCCTCCTCCGCCAGCACTTCGAACAGGGCCAGGAGTTCGGCGTCGTCGGCCACCCGGCTCGGCACCGGGCGCTTCTTTCGATCCTCATCGAAGCCGAGGGAGCTCGATAGGCCAAAGGCGCCGGCCCGCAGGCACTCGCGCAGGAGTTCGGCGATCTCGTGACGCTCGGCCTCGCTCGCCCGGCGCTCCCACGCCTCGCTGCCCATGACGTACATCCGGATTGGAGTGTGCCCAACCAGAGCAGCCACGTTGACCCCGAATTGCCGTTGGGCCAGCGCCGCCATATAGGCCGGATATCGCTCCCAATCCCAGGGGATGGAGCTCGACAGCACCGCCTCCGGAAGATCCTCGATATAGCAATACAGGCCGCGCAGCTCGTCCACGGCGGCGGGTCGAACCGGAGCCATGGAAAGTGAGCAGTTCCCGGTCAGGACTGTCGTCACGCCATGCTGCGGGACCGGGTCGCAAGCCGCATCCCAGAACACCGTGGGATCGAAATGGGTGTGCGACTCAATAAATCCCGGAGCGACCAGGGCGCCTCCGGCGTCGAGCTCCGGCTCGCCTTCGGCCGGCAACTTCTCGGCCACCTCCACGATACGGCCCGACCGGACCCGAACATCCGCGGGCCGGGCCGGCGCGCCGCTGCCATCGACGACGACCCCGCCCCTGACGAGAAGATCATCCACGTCGTCCACCTCCACCCGTGATGCGCCGGCTCCGAACACGTCTCATCATGCCATTGTTATGAGAGCCCGAGCGCTGTGGGCGCGGGACACCGGGATTACCCCGTCCGCAGTTGGACAGCCTTCAGCAAGCCTGATGCAGTCGCGGCCGACCTCCTCCGGTCCGGCCGCCCGGCCGCGAATCCGGCCTAACTATCCTGAATCTTCGTTGACCCGGGATCCAAACGGCAACCGCTGGAGGCACCTTCATGGATGCATTGCAAGAGCTCATCGCCCGAGATCAGATTCACCAGCTGGCCGATCGTTACGCCATCGCGGTGGACGCCAAGGACCTCGAGGCCCTGGCCGCACTGTTCGTCGAGGACGTCCACAACGGACGGTACGGACCGGGACGTGAGGGCGTCAAGGTCTTCTACGACAACATCTTGCGGGCATTTCACTGCTCGATGCACATGGTCGGAAACCACGTCATCGACTTCGACGACGATTCCCACGCCCACGGCATCGTGTATTGCCGCGCCCACCATCACCTGCTCGACCCGGAACACTGGTATGACATGTCGCTGGCGTACTGGGACACCTACGAGCGCCATGACGACCGCTGGTATTTCCGGCGACGGAACCTGAAGTCCTGGTATCGCCAGGAGTTCGGTCATCCCGAGCACGGAACCGGTCGGGTGCTCGCCTCGCCCGGCCAGCAAGGACCGCTCCGGGGCGCCCGCATGCCAGAAGCCTTTCCGACCTTTGAGCCGTACTGGTCCCGGGAGCCGGCGCCCATCCCTACGTAGTCCAATGCTACGGCCCGTCCTAGGCAACCACCGCGGTTCGCCGGCCCGGGGGCGTGGTCAGTCGGGGCCAATCGCCCGGGTTTGGGCCACGGTGGCGCCCCAGCTGTGTAAGGCCGCGGCGTGGAGGTTGCCCAGGCCGCCTGCGACGCAAAAAAGGATGTCGTCGGGCGACTGGACCAGGTGGACGCGACCATCGGGGTGTACCCGACCGGCCGCTTCCAGGGAGGGGTGGTACGCGCCGGGCCACCACTCAAGCGGGAGGGCCGCGTGCTCCCAGAGGCGATTCTGCACCTCAGTGGCGTCGGGCATGTCGCGACCGATGAGCCCGGCCCAGATGGGGTTGATGCAGACGAGCATCTCGGAAAAGGCTGACGAGGTCAGGAATCCATTGGCCCCGGGGTAGGCGCAGGATTTGCCGATCAGCTCGAGCAACGTTTGGCCGTCGTCGGCAACGAGGTCGCAGATATTGGTGGTGCCCATGGCGCCGTACACGGTGACCGCATCACCAGGAACGCCTCGGCGTTCCGCCAGGGGGGACCACGGCGAGCGCTCCTCCCACTCGCCGAAGACAATGCCGGTGACCCGACCCGGGGTTCCGTACACGCTCTGGGACGTGACCCCGATGCGCTGGCCGGCCACGTTGCGCATGACCAGGCGGATGGCGCGACCGATGGCCGGAGCCGGTCCGGCCACTCCGCCGAGGCACCCCGCCCCGTACGGGATACCCAGCGTGTCGCGGCCTGGACCATTGACCACCATGGCAGGGACCACCGATCCGGTGGTGGCGTTGAGGGCATGGAGGTCGAAATCGGGCCTGGCCATGGCGAAGACCGAGGCTCGCAGCAGGGCCATGGACGAGGCGGGCGCGCCTGCCATGACGGCGTTGATGGCGAGCTTCTCGTTGGTGCACGCCGCCCCGGATGGAGGTAGCTGGGCAATAACCTCGTCGGGCGGCAGGGCGCCGAGGAAGCGCGCTACCCGCTCGGGCGTAGGCGGCACCAGCGGCAGGCCGTCCCCCCACCCCCGGACCACAGCCTCGGCGCTGAACGCCTCAATATCGGCGGCAACCTCGACCCGGCCGCTCGTCACCGGCGAACGCCGAGCACCTGGCCCAACGTCGCGAACCGGTCCCGGGCCAGGTCGCGCACCTCTGCTTCAGGCCGGGTGTCAAGCGGATAGGGCAGCACGAGAAACCGGAGATTGGGCCGGCCATATTGAGCGGCCAGGGTGCGACCCAGGGCTTCGAACTCTTCAGTCACCACGGCGACGGTGGCGCACCCGCTGTCCGCGGCCGCGACCGCGTCTTTGATCGTCCAAGACGTGCAGGACCCGCAGTTGCCGAGCCCCACCACCGCCACGTCCAGACCGTCCAAAAAGCGCGAGAAGGCCCCGTGATGCTCGGCACCTTCGGGGCCGGCCAGCCCCTGAATGTGCCGGAAATCCGCCACGTTGGCCCCCTCAGCGGCCAGTACGGTCTGCCACTCGTCGGTCACCCAGTCCCAGGACCTCCACAGGATGTCGGTGCGAAAGCCCACGACCCGGCCAGCCACCGGGCCGACGTCGGGCCCGGAATCCGGATTTCCTCCCTCGGGCCGGGCCGTCGGGTCGAGGACCACGATCGTCGTCGGGCGGCCCGCAGTCTCCATCGTGGCGGTCCGGCTGTCACTCACCACCAGCGAGGCCCCGGCCGGCAGGGCGGGGGTCAGGCGATCTTCGATCACCGTCCGCAGGGTGTCCGGAGGAAGCACGCAGTCAGCACACTCAACATCGGCGAGGTCAACCGCTACCAGCGCGGTCTGCCCTGCCCAGTCCAGGTTGAGGGCGATACCGTCGGCCCGGACCGTCGCCTGCAGTTGCTCGAGGGCAGCCGCCAACCGGGAGCGATCCAGGTCAGTACTCATTGAGGCCCAAGGTTACTGCGACCCGGGCAGGGTCGCCATGGCACCGCCACGCGCGGGCAGACTGGGAAGCTAGCAGCGACCTACCAAAGGGGGACCAGATGTCGAGAACGGTGTGCGCGGGGCTCAACGTGCTGGAGATGGGATCGGCCAGCATCCCCGCCGCGCTGGCCGGAATGCTGCTCGCCGACAACGGGGCCCGCGTTGTCAAGGTCGAGCCCCCCGACGGTGACCGGCTCCGGACGGCGCGGCCCACCGGATTTCTGGTGTGGAACCGCGGCAAGGAGAGCCGCATCGTCGACCTGCGCACTGCCGGCGGCCAGGAGGAGCTACGTCGGGCGGCAGCCGCCGCCGATGTCGTGATCGAGGCGTTCACGCCCGGCGTCGCCGACGCCTGGGGTATCGGCTATCAGCATCTGGCGTCGGAGAACCCCCGACTGGTGTACTGCTCCATCAGCGCCTTCGGGTCCAAAGGACCGTACGCCCAGCTACCGGGCTACGAAGGGACGGTCGCCGCCAAGGCGGGCCACTATGTGCTCGGGCCTTTCGGGTTTCGTCCCGGGCCCATTTACAACGACGCCCCGATGGCAAGCACCGGCACGGGGCACCAGGCGTTTGCCGGCATCCTGGCCGCTCTGACGGCGCGGGAGAGAACCGGGCGTGGCCAGCACGTCGAAGCCGCCATGGTCGAAGGCCTGGTCCCCTTTGATTACTTCGGCGTCATGACCTGGCAGCAGGTGCAGCGCACCTCCGGGAACGCGGCCGGAAGTTCGGCTATTGCTGCCCAGGCCATGGGCGGCAGCCGCTTGAGCTTCATCGTTCCCACTGGCGATGGTCGCTGGATCAACTTCACGCACATGCTCCCGCACCAGGCGCAGGCCCTCAGTCGTGCAGTCGGTATTGGCACGACGGTCGATGATCCGCGCTATGCCAGCCAGCCGCTATTTGAGACGGCGGAATTGGCCCAGGAGTGGGAAGACCTGGTCTGGGCCGCCTTGCAGACAAAGACCTACGCCGAGTGGGAGCCGATCCTCCTCGCCGACGACAACATCGCCTTCGAGATGGCCCGCCGCAGCGAGGAAGGCATCGAGCACGTCCAGATCGTCCACAACGGCGATGTCGTCACCGTGAGCGACCCGAGGCTGGGCCCGGTGGTGGAAATCGGTCCGGTGGCCCACCTCGAGGTCAGCCCGGCCCGAATTGACCGATCGGCCCCTGGCCTCGGCGAGCACCACGGCGAATTCAGCCGCCAGGAGCGGGGGCCGGACCCGGCCGGAGCGGCGCTGGCGCACCCGCTGGATGGCGTCACCATCGTCGAGCTGGGCTACTACTACGCCATGCCCTACGGGGTCACCATGGCCGCCGCCCTCGGGGCGCGGGTCATCAAGCTCGAGGATCTGCGGGGCGACCCCATGCGCTGGGCGTTCGGCAACCCCGAGGTGACCTCGATCAAGACGATGGAGGGCAAGGAGAGTCTCTCCGTCGATCTCCGTTCGCCGGAGGGCCGCCACCTGGTGCAGGAGGTGGTAAAAGGTGCTGACGTCTTCGTAAACGGTTTTCGCCCCGGCGTGGCCGAGCGGCTGGGCATGGGCTCCGGTGAGCTCCGGGTCATCAATCCGCGCCTCGTGTACCTGCATGCCGCCGGCTACGGGGTCGACGGACCATACGCTCACCGGCCGATCTACGCCGGCGTGGCCTCGGCGCTGGCAGGGCAGGTGGTTCGCCATGCCGGAAGCTGGCTCGACCCTGAGCTGACAAAGTCGCTCAACCCGGCGGAGGCGCAGGCCATTGTGCTGCCCCGGCTGCGCGGGCCCGTCGACGGCGACGCCAATGCCGCCCTGGCAGTCCTGTCGTCGTTGCTCCTCGGTATCTACGACCAGCGACGAACCGGTGAAGGCCAGGTCATCTCCACGTCCATGATCAGCGGCAACGCCTTTGCCTACGCCGACGACTTCAACCATTACGAAGGCAAGCCGCCGCTGCCTCTCCCCGATCCTGAGAGCCACGGTCTGCATGCCCTGTACCGGCTGTACCCGGCGCAGACGGGCTGGGTCTTCGTGGCGGCGCCGAGCCAAAAGGATTGGGAGGCCCTCGCGGCGGGGATCGGCCACGGCGAGCTCGCCGCCGACGAACGGTTTGCGACCGCGGCGGCCCGCCAGGCAAACGACGAGGCGTTGATCGCCGACCTTGGGGCCGTGCTGTCGACCCGTCCCGCCGTCGACTGGGAGGAGGACCTGGTGCCAAAGGGCATCGCGGTGGTGAAAGCCTTCGACGCAACCTACTCCGAGTTCACCTGCACCGATCCCGTATTGCGCCATACAGGAATGGTCATCCAGATGAAGCATCCGGTCTTCGGAGACGTCCTCCGGGCCGGGCCGGCACTGCGGTTCTCCGACACGCCGTCACGGATCGCCCCCAGTTGCCTCAACGGGCAGCACACCGAAGCAATCCTCCGCCAGCTCGGTTATGACGACGACGCTATCGCCAAGCTTAAAGCCGACGCCATCGTGAGCACCGGCGAGTGATCAGGGCGCCACGACGCCAGCGCGGCCCGACCAGCTGGCGCCGGCGGCCATAGAGTCCCTCCATGCAGGAAGCGGGCCCTGAGACCTGGTCCCGGATGCTGGACGCCCGGGTTGGAAGCGGGGATCCGGCCGTTATCACCGCCGACGGCGGCGCCCTGACGATCGAGGAACTCCTCGATCAGGCCGCGGGTGCCGGCCGCTGGCTCGATCTCCACCAGGCCCCCGACGGGGCGCCGGTTCCGGCGTTCCTCCCTGCCGTTCCCAGCGCATTTGCTCTGGTGGTCGCCGGCGCAGCTACCGGCCGCCCGCTTGCCCCGCTCAGCTCCCGCTTCACTGTCGAGGAACTGGTCCAGTCCGTGACGGCCCTGCCTGGCGACCTGCTGCTGACGACCCCCGACGCCAAGCCCGTCGTCGACCTGGTCGCAGACCGGACCGGCCGCCGGGTCGAGGTGGTTCCCGCCCGGTTCGATCGGGCGCCGCGAGCCATCGTCCTTGACCAGGGCCCCGAGGACATTGTGGCGGTCGTGCACACCTCGGGCACCACGGCGGCCCCCAAGGCCGTCTATCAGGATCAGGGCCGGATGGCTCGACGGGTGGGCCAGAGCCTGGATCCCATCAGCCTCGGGCCGGGCGGCCGCTACGCCACCGCCTCGGCATTTCACCACCAGGCTGGCATCGGCATGTTCCTGGTGGCCATGGCAGCCGGGGCCACGCTTGTGCCCCTGCCGTCGTTCTCGCCGGAGAGCTGGCAAGAGCTGGCCCGGCTCGAGCCCACCCACGCCACTGTCGTGCCGGCCCTCATCGAGATGCTGCTGGATGCGAACGCTCTCGCCCTTCCCACTCTGGCCTGGATCCAGTACGGCTCCTCGCCGCTGCACCCCGACACCGTGGCGCGGCTCCTCGAGCAGCATCCGCAGATCCGGCTCCACCAGCAGCTCGGCCAGACGGAGGGTTCGCCGATCACCAACCTGTTTCACTCCGACCACATCGAGGCGCTGGCCACCAACCCCGACCGGTTGCGCTCCGTGGGCCGGCCGGTGCCGCAATCGATGTTGCGTATCGAGGATCCGGACGAGGACGGCATTGGAGAGATTTGCTCGAGCGCGGATCATTATTTCGGGCCCGATCCCGACGGTTGGTTACGGACCGGGGATCTGGGCCGCGTCGACGAGGCCGGCTTCGTGTACCTCTCCGGGCGCAAGCACGATGTCATAAACCGCGGCGGCCTCAAAATCCACCCCATCGAAGTGGAGCAGCTCATCGCGTCCTATCCCGGTATACGCGAGGTCGCCATCGCCGGCGTCCGCGACCGACGTTTGAACCAGGTTCCCCACGCCTTCGTCGTGCTCGACGATCCCGGGGCCGCCCCGGACTTCGACGCGGTCCGGGCCTACGCCCGTGCGCGCCTGGCGGGCTACAAACTGCCTGTGGGCTGGCATGTGGTCGGCGCACTCCCTCGCAACCCGTCCGGCAAGGTGCTGCGGCGAGTGCTGGGCGCATCGATCAACAGCGGCGAGCACTGATCGGCCCCCAGCACCGGCAGATAGATTGCTTGACCATCACGTTCCAGCTCGGGAGATGCAGGGTGAAGCGCAGCACAGACCGGATGTTGTCCAGCCATATTGGCAGCCTGCCCAGAACACCAGCCGCCCTGGCAGTTCTGGCCACCCGCAATCGGGGTGAGCACGTTGCCGACAATGAATTCGAATTGACGATCGCGGGCGCGGTGGCTGATACCGTCCAGCGGCAGGCGGCAGCCGGGATCACCGTGATCAACGACGGCGAGCAGAGCAAGTGGGCCTACATGGCATATGTGCGCGATCGGTTAGCCGGCTTCGAGCTGCGCTCTCTCCCGATCGACGATCCCGCCGCCCTCCCTGCGGCGCTGGCAGCCGAGGCAGAAGACTTCCCCGTCTACTACCAGCACTGGTCGTATGCGGCCGGCAGCGCCTCATTGCGGGTTCACGTGTGCACCGGTCCCATCTCCTACCGGGCCATGCACGAGGTCGACCGGGACATCGCCAATCTGAAGTCGGCCGCCAGGACTGCTGAGGTGAGCGACCTTTTCATGACGGCCATCTCGCCCGGCATGGTCTGGACGACACCAAATGAGTATTACTCCGACGAGGACAGCTACCGAAATGCCGTGTGCGACGTGCTGGCCGAGGAATACGCCCGGATCACCTCGGCGGGCATTGTGGTGCAGATCGACTGTCCTGACCTGGGCATCCCCCTGCGGACGACACCGGGGTTGAGTCTGGCCGACTACCGGGCTGTGATGGCGGCCAACATCGAAGGCCTCAACTACGCAACCCGCAATATCGAACCCGACATGTTGCGGATCCATGTTTGCTATGGAGCAGACGAGGCACCCCATCATCGCGACCCGGAGCTGGCCGACATCATCGATCTCCTGCTCACGGCCCGTCCTCACGGCCTGACCCTGGTGGGCGCCAACGGGCGGCACGACCACGAATGGAAGGTGTGGAACGAGGTGAAGTTGCCCGAGGGCAAGGTCATCATGCCCGGCGTCATCGACTCGACCACCAACATCGTCGAGCACCCCGACCTCGTCGCTGACCGTATCGTCCGCTTCGCCAGGCTGGTCGGCCGGGAGAGCCTCATCGCCGGCGTCGACTGCGGGCTGGCCACCATCTCCGGGGTGGATCAGGTTGACCCCGAGATCGCCTGGGCCAAACTGGCCTCGCTCGGAGAAGGCGCCCGGAGAGCCACGGAGGTCCTCTGGGGGAGCTGACATCCGGGCTGACATCCGGGCTGCCATCGGGGCCGGCCTGGCGTCCAAGTGCGGAAATTTCGGACTCAGCCCGCCATGCGCGCCCGGTACCTGCGCGGTAACTTTGCGACGGAGGGTGTCACTGCACAAAGACTGCGCAAGGGGGGAGAGTGTTCATGTCTTCGCCGAGATCATCGGGCCTGACGCCGCCCCCGACCGACTCCGCGCTGCCGAGCGGCGCCGAGGACCCGCGGGGACACCCTGCCGCTATCCCGTGCTACGTACTCAGAGGAGACTCTTTATGAACCATCGGCTATCAGCCTTCCGCTCGCGACCCATACGCGTGGGGGCCGCCCTTGCCGGCGTCGCCCTGCTGGCCGCGGCGTGCGGGAGTAGCAGCAAATCGAGCACTTCGCCGACGTCGAGCGGGGGGACGCCGACCAGCGCGGCCTCGACCGGCTCCGCAGGCTCCTCGGGCTCGTCGGGATCCACCGGGCAGCCGACAGGTGCTCCGCTGGTAGTCGGCGCCGTCGTCTCGGAGTCCGGTCCCGGCACCGCGACGTCGAGCGACGTGCCCAACACCCTGAATGACTGGGCGAAGTGGGTCAACAGCCACGGCGGGATCAATGGACACTCGGTCAAGGTGACCACCGTCGACGACCAGACGAATCCGGCCAAATCCACCACCGAGGCGCAAACGTTCATCTCGGAACACGTGCTTGCCATCTTCGACGACTCGAATGTGAGCGCAGCATGGGCCGCAGCCACGGAACGGGCGCACATCCCGGTGATCGGGCTGACCCACAGTGGCGAGAACGACAGCTATCGCACCAACGCCAACTTCTTCGGCGCCGGCATGAATGACATCGCCTCGGTGTGGGGCCAGACCAAGGCTGCCGCCCTGACCGGGAAGACGAACTTCGGAGTGCTGTATTGCGCCGAGATCGCGGCCTGCGCCTCGGCCATTCCGGTGATCAAGGCCGCCGCCGCCGGCAATGGCGTCAAGATCTCCTACACCGGAGCAATCAGCCAAACTTCACCCAACTACACCGCCCAGTGCCTGGCCGCGGAGCAATCGCATACCAACTCCATGGTCATCGACGCCTCGGTGGTCAAAGTGGCGGACGACTGCGCCCAGCAGGGCTACCACCCGCAGTGGATCGAGTCGGAGGGAACCCTCAATCAGCAGCTGCGAACCGATTCGAACTATTCGGGCGTGCTCGCCGACGTGGCCTACGCTCCCTGGTTCCTCGACAACACCCCGGCGCTGCAGGAGTTTCACTCCGCCGTCGGGAATCTCATCAACACGTCGACCGTGCCGTACCAGGTGATCGGGACCTGGACCGGAGCACAGCTCTTCGAGGCTGCCGCTCAGGCCGGAGTGCCTGCCACCGATACCAGTCCTACGGCCGCAAATATCTACACGGGCCTGTATAGCCTCAACGGCACCACTCTCGGGGGTCTCTCGGCGTCGCCGGAAACCTTCACCCAGGGCAAGCCCAGCATTCTCAAGTGCATGTACATGATGGGCATCAAGAACGGTCAGTGGACCGCCCCTTACGGCAGCCAAACCTTCTGCATGCCGGATTCCTTCCTGCAAGAACTCGGGATGTAGTTCTCATCAGCCGCCCGACGCGGATCCCGGGATGGCCCGGGATCCGGCGGGCGGTGGCTCGCTACCGGGGAACTGGACCCGCCTCCGGGCTGGCCGCGGGGCTAGGACTGCGACGCCCGCCGGCGATCCCTCGATGAGGCAGAAATCGGAGCCGCCTCGTCGAAGGTCGCCAAGCCTTGCATGAGCACGTCAAGGGCCGCCGCCACTCCATCGGCCGGATCACCACGCCCGCCGGTGCCCACCCAGCGATAAAAGGCGGCCGAGGCTGCCGCGCTCATTGCGGAAGCGATCGTCTCGGCCAGCGGGTTGCGGCCGGGATCGACGCCCAGCCTTTCGGCCAGTACGGCGATCACGTCGTCGTTACGGGCGGCGTGCTCACCCCGGGACCGGGCCAGCAACGTCTGTGAGTCCATCAGGAACCGACCCAGGAGCAGGAATTCGGTGCGGTCCCCGGGAGCCACTACTGAGGTGGCAACGTAGGCATTGCGCAGGGCCGTAACGGGAGGCTCGTGCGCGGCGTGACTCTCGAACACGGCAACGAGCCGGGCCTGGAGGCGGCGCTGATAACGGAGTACTACCTCGTCCTTGCCGGCGAAATAGCGGAAGAAGGTCCGGGCCGACATTCCCACCTCGGCGGCGATGTCTTCCACGGTCACGGCATCGAAGCCCCGCTCGGCGAACAGCCGCATCGCTTCCCGGCTGATCTCACGGCGGATATAACTGCGTCGCCGTTCTTGCAGGCTGGGTTGGGCCGGGGCGTTCACCGCCGGGTGCCGCGGGCGAACTCCGCGGCCACTTCGAACAGGCGGGGGGCGCTGGTGAACATCCGGTTGTCCTGATCCGGAACGCCAGCCCGTCGGGCCCGGGCATAATTGCCCTCCAGGATAACGCCGAGCTTGAACAACGAGAGCGCCTCGTAATAGGCCAGAGCGGTCAAATCCCGTCCGGTTGCTTCTCCATAGCGGCGGGCCATCTCGGCCCGGGTGGGGTAACCCTCGAGCCACATTTCTTCGGTGGAGTCGAGCGGCCCCCGCTCCCCGGGTTCTACCCAACGGGCCAACAGGTGGCCCAGGTCGAGCAAGGGATCGCCAATGGTGCCGGTGTCCCAGTCGACGATGGCGGCCAGGCGCACGGGCAGGTCGTTGGCAACCATCACGTTGAAGGGGCTGTAATCACCATGCATGATGGCAGCCGGGCTCATGGCGGGCCGGTGGGCCTCCAGCCAGTCGCACAGGAAAGCCTCTTCGGGCAGCTCCCGGACCCGGTAGCCGTCCAGCTGCCCCAGCCAGCGCGCCACCTGGCGCTCGAGGAATCCGTCGGGTTTGCCCAGACCTTCCAGGCCGCCGGCGACCCAGTCCACCCGGGACAGAGCCACGATGCCGTCCACGTAGGCCATCCCCAGCTCGAAGAGGGCTTTCGGGTCGGTGGTGATCGAGTCCGGGATGGCCACTCCGGGCGTGAAGCCTTCCACGATGGACATGATCATAAAAGGCGCCCCAATCACCTCGACGTCCTCACAGAACAGGACCGGGGCGGGGTGAGGGACGGTGGTGCCTTCCAGGGCGTTGAGGATGCGCCACTCCCGTTTGGTATCGGCGGCGGAGGGATGATTCTTGATTGCCGGGGGGCGACGGAGGACCCAGCGGTACCCGCCGCGCTCGATGATAAAGAGGGCGTTGGCGATGCCCGACCCCTCCCCGAGCCGCACGGCGCAGAGCCCGGAGCCGGCGCCCGGAAGACGATCCCCGATCCAGTCGTCGAGTACCAGCGGGTCAAGTTCCACCCCGGCCCGGGCATCCGCCCGGGCATCGGTCCCGGCATCGCTCATGAGATGGACTCGTACTGTCCGGCTTCGATCCGTTCCACCCGGGCCGCCAGCTCGGCATCGGCGGCCAGCACGGCGGCGAACTTCTTCCTGGCCGCCTCCCGCTTGGCCGGCAAGAACTCTGTCGGCCAGTAGCCCTCATGGGGCTGGTAGCCCTTCAGCACATTGCGGGCGATGGTCACCTTGTGGACCTCATTGGGTCCATCCATGATGAACTGGGTCGGGACTGACGACCACAAATCTTGCAGCGGGGTCAGGTGGGTGACCCCCAACGATCCCAGCATATGGATGGCCCGAAAGGCGATGTCCTTTTGCACCTCGGCGCAAGTCGTCTTGCACATGGCGATCTGGGTCCGGGCCTGGCGCGTCGAGGAGGTGTCGATCGTCCAGGCGGTCCACAGCACCAGCAGCCGCAACATGTGGTACTGCGACCACGAGTCGGCGATCTGCTCCTGGACCATCTGGTGCTCAGCGATGACCTTCCCGTGCGACTGCCGCGACAGGGCCCGCTCGCACATGATGTCAATAGCCTTCTTGCAGGCCGCCACCGTGCGCATGGCGTGGTGGATGCGACCCCCGCCCAACCGGCGCTGCGCCAGCATCCGCCCCCCGCCCTCCGGACCCAGCAAGTTATCGAGCGGGACCCGCACGTCGTTGTAGCGGACGTAGTCATGATCACCGGCCCCGTGCAGCCACTCGATCCCGGGCCGGTCGGTCTCCACGATGAAGATCCCGTTCTGGCACATGACCAGCAGAATGTCGGCGGTCTGACCGAAACTGGTGAACCACTTCTCACCGTTGATCACCCAATCCCGCCCATCTTTGACTGCCTGGGTTCGAAACAGACCTGGATCTGACCCCCCCTGGGGCTCTGTCATCGAAAACGCCGACCAGATGTCCTGGTTCATGAGCGGATACAGCCACCGCTCCTTCTGCTCGGGGGTCCCGTAGGCGGCCAGGATCTCCATGTTTCCGGTGTCAGGTCCCTGGGTCCCGAAAATCACCGGCGCTGACCCGTGCTGGGCCAGGACCTCGTTGAGCAGAGCCAGCTTCAGTTGCCCGAACCCCGGCCCCCCCAGGTCTTCGTCCAGAAACAGCGCCCACAACCCCCGGTCCTTGACCTGCTGCTTCAGCGGATCGGCCAGCGCCTTCAATCTCGGATCGCGGGACTTGGCCGCGCCCGGAAACAGCACATCCAGGGGATCAACCTCCTCCCGGCAAAACTCCTCGACCCAATCCAGCTGGGCCTGGAACTCGGGCTCGGTAGAAAAATCCCACGCCATATCTCCTCCTTCAACCCTTGCACCGCGACCTAGCTGACCTGTCGTACTGTGACACTATCGTCATGGCACGCCGCCCGACTGTGTCCAAACGCGGACCTCCGCGCCTGGACACCGTCGAGTCAATTGTCCTGGTGGCCCGACCGTTCGAGGATTCCGGCCGCGACCGGCGTGTATGATGGCGTCAAGTGGCCTCGCAGTTGCACAGGCGCGGTTCCCGGGTGGAGGGGGTTAGGCGAAATGGGGAGCTTTGACCAGAAGGTGCTGGCGGATCTGAGCCCGGCCGCCCGGACGATCGTCGGCTTCGAGAAAAACGGCGCGATCGACGTGATTCGACCGCAAGCACTGTTTGCTGAGGTGCTCCAGGACAACCCGAGGCCGGTCCGCTGGGAGCAGGGCGTGGCCTTCTTCCGCTACGCGGATGTCCTGGAAGCCACCCGCAACCCGGCCATCATCTCAAATGATCCGGTTACGCGTAAGCCCATGGGAATGGGGTCTGAGGAGCCGCTGATTCCGCTGAACCTTGACGGCCAGGAGCATCGCACCTTCCGCAAGCTGCTCGATCCGCTGTTCGCGCCCCGGGCGGTGGCCTACCTCGAACCGAGTATCGCCCACCAGGCCAACGACCTCATCGACAGGTTCATTGCCAAAGGGCGGGTCGAGTTTCACGACCAGTTCGCGCTTCCCCTCCCCGGCACCATTTTCCTGTCCATGTTCGGTTTGCCGCTCGAGGATCTGGAGTTCCTTCAGGAGTGCAAGGATGGCTGTATCAAGACGGGCGCCAGCGACGTCTTCGAGATGCACCGTCTGGCCGTGATCTCAGGCAACCGGCTCCGCGATTACCTCAACGCCGAGCTGGACCGGCGCGAGCGACAGCGCCAACCGTCTGCCGATCTGCTGACCCGGCTGATGACCTTCGAGGTGGACGGCCAGCGATTGAACCGCGATCAGCTCCTCAACGTGATGCATCTGCTGATGATCGCCGGCCTTGACACCGTCACGGCGTCGCTGACCTGTATCGTTGGGTGGCTCGCCCGTCATCCTGAGGAACAGCAGATGCTCATGGCGGAGCCGGCCCGCCTTCCAGCCGCGATCGAAGAGCTGATGCGTTTCGAGAACCCGGTGCTGACCGGTGGGATGCGGTACGCAATCGCTGACACCGAGGTCGCGGGCGTGCCGATCCACCAGGGCGACAAGATCGACGTGTGCTGGACGACAGCCGACCTCGATCCCGACCAGTTTCCCGATCCCCTCACGGTCGACCTCGACCGGCCCGGCAACCGTCATATTGCCTTTGCCAGCGGAATCCACCGCTGCCTTGGCTCACACCTGGCTCGACTGGAGTTGCGGACGGCGGTCGGCACCCTCCACCAGCGTCTGGCCAGCTACTCAATCGCCCCGGGCGAGGAACCGGTGTACAACCACGAGGGCGTCCGGGCCGCCACCTTCCTGCCCCTCGTATTCGAACCGCGCTAGCCGTCGGTAGGATCTGGCCGTCAGGTGAACACGGCGATCAGCGCCACCGCCATTCCGGGCTCCGCTTTTGGCGCCGGGCCGTGCCGGCCTCGGCCGAGTCGTCATAGGTCCTCAGCTTCTCCGTATAGTCCTGCTCGAGCCGGTAGGCCTCCTTCAGGGCCAGGAACTCAACCCGGTTGAAGGCCACCTTGGCCAGCCGGATACCGATCGGGCTCTTTGACGCGAACAGGCGGGCCAGCCCCATGGCTTCGTCGAGCAGCCGCTCCCCAGGGACAACAGCCTCGACAGACCCGAGCCGATACAGCTCGGCGGCAGGAACGAGCTCGCCCGAGTAGAACATTCTCCGGGCCTTGTAGGGCCCGGCCAGGCGCTGGGCAAAGGCGGCTCCGCCGAGCACGCCCACGTCGATTTCGGTAAGTCCGAAACGCGCCTGGTCCGAAGCGATGATGACGTCGGCCATACATGCCATGCCCAGCCCGGCACCGATGGCGGGGCCGTTGACGGCGGCCACGACCGGCACCGCGCAGTCATAGATCGACCAGAACATCTCCCGCATCATCCGTCCGGGGTCGAGCTGGTCGGCAGGCCTGGTCGCAGCCCGCTCCTCGGGGTCGTAGCGCCGAACCGAGTCGTGGAGGTCGACGCCGGCGCAGAAGGCCCGCTCGCCTGCGCCAGTCAGTACCACCACGTTGACGTCTCGCCCGGACGCAAAGCCGTCAAAGGTGTCCTTTAGCTCGGTAAGGGTGGGACGGTCGAGAGCGTTAACCGGCGGGCGATCGAGAGTCACCACCGCGATGGCGTCCGTTCGGTCCACCCTTATATTCCGGGGCCCGCCGTCGACCGTCACTTGTTCTTTTTCCTCTCCAGAAATTGCTGGGCGATGCGACCGACGTCCTCGGTACCGAACGATTCCGTCTCGGCCGCCAGCGCGAAAGCGAGGACCAGCTCGGCAGCATGCTGCAGGTGTTTGTTGAGCGCCCGCTTGGTATCGCGCAGGGCTTGCTGAGGCTGGGCCACCAGCCGCTCCGCCAGTGCTCTGGCCTCGTCCATCAGGGCCTCCTTGGCCACCACCCGGTTGGCCAATCCCATTTCCACCGCCTGGGCGGCCGGGATGGGGTCGCCCAGGAGCAGATACTCCTTCGCTTTGAGGAGACTGGTGACGAGCGGCCAGGTGACGGCGCCGCCATCGCCGGCCACCAGGCCGACGTTGACATGCGTGTCCGCCATATAGGTGTCGTCGGCAATGAGCACGATGTCCGACATGATCGCCAGAGAGCAGCCCAGACCAATGGCAGGCCCGTTGACGGCAGCCACGATCGGCAGGTCGCAGGCCATCATCGCCGTAGCCACCCGCTCGGCCTGGCGGATGTCTCGCCGGCGGGCGACGGGATCTCTGTTGCTACGGATGAAATTGGCCATGTAGCCGCCTGTGCAGAAGGCCCGTCCCGCCCCGGTGAGAATGACCGCGCTGGCCGACTCGTCCGAGGCCAGGCGGGGCCAGACCTCACCGATGGCATGATGCAGATCGTCCGACATCGAATTGAGCTGCTCGGGCTTGTTCATGGTGATGGTGCGGATCGGCCCATCGCTCTCTACCAGCAGAGCCGGGGCGAGGTCGTCGTAGTAGTCCATGGATCTCCTTCCTAGCTGAACCTACGGGATGGCGTACTGGTGACATTCGGCGAGACCAGAAGTGGCTTCATCGAGGACACGGCGAGCGTCATCAGTCCTCCTCCAACCGGGCGATCGGCGTCAACGTCACTTTCACCGAGACTATGTTACGAAGAGGTCATCGTCGTCGACGCCGGTCGAGTCACGGTGGCGGTCGAGCGATCGGGAGCGACTTCGTGTCCACTGTGGCAGATTCATCTCAGGATCTTGCGGCGCTCGTGACGTCTTTCGAGCGGTGGCTCCAGCACCAGAGGGCCGATTTGGTGGCGCTCCAGTCCCGGCCGGCCGCCGACCTGGTCGCCGCCATCTCACACACGATTCCGGCCCTGCGTGCGCTCTACGACGGCGGGTGGACTCGACTCGGCTGGCCCGAGTCGGCAGGCGGCCTGGGCGGGTCACTGGTGCAGCGAGCTGCGATCATGGAGGCCCTGTCGGCAGCCGGTTACGTCATTCCGGAGGTGCTGAGCACGGTTGAGATCGTCGGTGCCATGCTGCTTCGCTACGCTCCAGAGCTGGCTGCCACCCACCTGGCTGCCGCCCTGCGCGGGACGAGGTGTGGTGTCAGGGCTTTTCCGAGCCGGAGGCGGGAAGCGATCTGGGCAGCCTTCGGACACGCGCCGTGGCTGACGTCGACGGATTCACGGCATGCTGGCCAGCACCGTCGCCTATGTATCGGTGCGACAGCAGTTCGGACGGCCGATCGCCGTGTTTCAGGCCGTCAAGCATCGGCTGGCGAGCGTCCACGTGGCCATCACCATGGCTCGAGCGGCAACGGCCAGCGCCTGGCTGGATGGGACACCAACCAGCGCCATGGCGGCCAAGTGCCTCGCCGCTCTGGCTCACGAGGCGGCCTCCACCCATTGCCACCAGGTGCACGGGGGCATCGCATTCAACGGTCGAGCACGGCTTCCATTCCTGGATCCGACGAGGTCATCTTCTCGACGCCCTGCTCGGTCGCCGCCGCGACCTCACGCCCCTCCTGGGGCGGTCGATCATTGCCGATGGGGCGTTTCCCCGTACTCCACAGCTTGCCCATCTCCAGGATCGAGTGGACGAGGAGTCAGTGATGCCGGAGGAGCCGCCGGCCGGCTTCTCCGCGACAGCCACCTGAGCTGGCCCCGGACGGCGGGCGTCGTTACAGGGCGGAGATGATTGGCGCCAGCGTGTTGGGCGGGGCGCAGGTCAGCGTCTGGCTTTGGGGCATGACGAACTGGTTGTTCTGGACCCCCTGCACGAACGAGCAGTAGATCTGATGGCCCTTGCCGTTGTTGGCATACGACAGGGGCGGGGCCATCCCCCCCAGGGTCTCATCATGAAGGGCGTACAGACCGTTGATGACCTGGGCGGCGGTGGCGTTGTCGCCCAGGTTGGCGGCCTTGGCCGCGGCGGTGAACAACAACCCCGACGTCCAGGCGTACACGTCGTTCTCCCCGTAGGTGGGCGAGGTGTACACCCCGGGCTGATACTTGTTCAACGCCGTGATCATGGTCTGGATCCCCGGATTAGCCGTATCCGAAAACGGCGCATCATTCTGCACCGCCAACGCCCCCTGCATGGCCGGCGACGTCGCCCACGTGGCCGTCACCGACCCGTCCGTGCCCACCTGGGTCGGGGTATAGCCCTGCTGCATACACGAGGTGGCCACCCGGATGATGACCGAAGAGTTATCACCGATCCCCATATACTGCGCCCCCGCCGCCTTGGCCGCCAGACACGGCGCCGTGTAATCCGGCGAGGCCGCCGCCACCGACGCCGAATAGGCGAGGGTCACGCCCTGGGTGGGTGCGATGGCCTTGATGAGCGGGACCGACTGAGCGCACGCCGGCGACTCGGCGCAATACAGGTCAGCGAACTTGGTGAACCCCTTCGTCACCCCCAGATGTATCTCGTTGTAGTTCTCCGGGATTGTGGTCGTACCCTGGGGAAACCAATCCGGGTTGGTGAACGAGGCCTGGGTATACAGACCCGCACCCACCGCCGGGATCCCCTTCTGCTGCAGATAAGTGGCGAACGTGGCATCGAAACTGGTCTGCTCACCCACCAGGGCGATGATGTGATCCTGCTCCACCAGTTGCTTCACTTCCGCCAGCGCCGTAGACGGATTAAACCCCGTGTCCATCGCAATCAACTTCACCTGATGACCATTGATCCCCCCATTGGCGTTCGTCCAATCCGCCCACGCCTCCAGCGACTTATTCACCGTCCCCTCCGACGACGCCTCCGCCCCCGTCACATCAGTCACCGACCCGATCACAAACGGCGCACCCCCCGACGACGAACCCCCACCGCCCGACGCAGCCGTCGTCGCCGACCCACCCCCCGCCGTCGTCGCCGACGACGACGACTTACTCGACGAACCACACCCCGCCAGCACCACCAACCCCACCCCCAACAACACCGCAACGAAACGACCTGGGCCAATGCTCCTGCGCTTCACGGTCATTTCCTCCCTCGGAACTCGTCCCATCAGCTGTACTACATACAGTGCGGTTCCTGCAATTCACCCAGCCCGGCAGGTAGCCCTTTTCCCGCCTCACCTTTGCCCTGGATGTCGAGGTCATTGATGAGCTCAATCCGGCGATTGTTGAGTTGCTCGCTTCGGTAGGCGTAGATCTCACCAACCAGACCGTCTCGATCTCCAAAGTGGTAAGTGACAACGTTGTTGTTGCGTTGCTCCGTCGGCAAGCGCATGCCGGGTAGTCTGACAGGCGAACGCCAGCTGTTCAGCCGCCAATGACCCCTTCGGTCCGCAAACGGGCTCGCTCCTCCTCGTTGAGCCCCAACCCCTGCAAGTACTCGTCAGTGTTCTGGCCGAGCGCCGGAGCACCATGGCGGATGGCGTAGCTCTGCCCGTCGACCTTTATGGGGTTACCGGTCAGGACCACCGGGCCGGCGCTCGGATGGTCGTACTCGATGAGCGCTTGACGGTGGGCCAGATGCGGGTCGTCGAGGAGATCGTCAACCTGGTTGAGGGGCGCGACGACGAAGTCATATTCCGCGGCCAGGTCCATCCACTCGTCGGCAGTCCTGGTCCGGAATACTGCGGCCAGCGTTTGCCGCAACTCGGGCGGTCCCCAATCGATGGCGACCTCCCGGGACGCAAAACCAACCCGCTCGTCGAGAAGGTCTTCGCGGTCGACGGCGCGGCAAAAGTGTTCGTAGAAATGATGCTCGATGAGCGCGACCAACATGTATTTTCCGTCTTTGGTCTCATACAGGTTGTACTTACTGTTCGCTCCTCCGGTGCTTGCTGCGGACATTCCTGTCTCGTCGGCCCCGATGCGGTCGCGGTTCATCTTGTTCACCACACTCATCCACGCCGCGGCCAGGCCCGCGTCGCTGGAGGCGACGTCGAGGTAGGCACCCTCGCCCGTCCGCGAACGCCGGTACAGGGCGGCGGCGACCCCGTACGCCAGGTACAGTGGCCCCGCCACTACCTCGGAAATCGTGTTGATGTTGTTGGTCCAGTCGTCCGAGCGCACCACGTAGCCAGCCGTGTCCGTCCTGGCCGGACTGCCGCCGGCCACCCCGGTCATCGACTGTCCGTGGGTCGGAACCCGGGCATACGGTCCGGTGGCGCCGAGCCCGGTGACCTGAGCGTAGATGATGTCCGGCCTGACCTTCCGCTGCTCGAGGTAACCGAGGCCAAGTTTGTCCACCGCCCCGGTCGTGTTCCCGTCCAGAAAGACGTCGGCGGTGGCCAGCGCCGTCCAGAATATGTCCCTGCCTGCATCCGTTCGCAGATCTACCGCCACACTGCGTTTGTTGCGGTTGAGGATGAGGTGCAGTGGGCTGTGTCCCCTGGTGTGCGGCTTGATCTGGCCAAGGAAATCCCGGAGATAGTCACCACGGAAGGGACTCTCGAACTTCACCACGTCGGCACCTTCATCGGCCAGCAGTTGCCCGGCGTAGTCGCCCGTAAACAACTGAGCCGATTCGATGACCCTCACCCCTTTCAGCAAACCGGCCACGTGCGTCCTCCTGATCCGGGGAGCGGCGAGACGGGTTGCCCACCGCTTTCTAAGCTACCTGACCTAATAGTTGTCGGGCAATCTAGCGCAGGGTCGCATCCGGGAGGACCTGCCGAGCCGGAGTTGGACACCGTGGCGATCCCCGGTCCGGGAACCATCGGTCCCCAAAAGATGTCCCAAAAATGTTGGCGCGACCGTCAGCCAGGCGGCGCGGCGCCGAGGAGGACGACGCTGAGCGTGCAGCCTTCCGGCCCAGCCCGCCAGTTGTGATCGACCCCGGTCACGACGACACAATCGCCTGGGTCCAGATGATGGTCCCCGTCATCGAGGATCAGATCGATGGAGCCGGCTAGCACGGTGTCGTAATCAAGGGTGTCGGTGTGGTGCAGGTGGGCGGTGGCGTCTGGCGGCCAGTGCACTACCAGCCACCTGGTGTGCCCGGGGGGGACTCCGAGGTCGAGATCCGCGCCACGCCCGGCGGGGCGTGGGCCCGGCATCACCGTGTCGGTGGCGAAGATCCCCACCTGCAACAACTGCTCGTCGGGAGCGCCGAGCTCTGCTTCCTCGACCACGCACGAATGGCCGTCAGCGTCGACCGCGGTCACGACTCTTCTCACGGTGCGCTCCGGGCGTGAACGGTATCCGTGTCGCGTCCGGACCGGAGCACCGATCCGGGGGTGGCTCCCGTGAGCGTCCCCTGCCTGACCGTCTCGGTCCCGTTGACGAAGACGTGCTCGACGCCCGCGGCAGCCGCGTACAGCCGGGATGCCCCGCCCGGCAGGTCCGCGACGGTGCGCACCGGACCCGGGCCGATCGTTTCCGGATTGAACACCATCACATCCGCCAGATAGCCGGGGACGAGCCGGCCGCGATCACGGAGTCCGTAGAGCCGGGCGGGGACGTCGGAGAGGAGCCGGACTGCCTTCTCGACCCCGAGATGGCCGTCGCGGGCGATCGGGCCCAGCAGCGAGGTGGCATAGAGGAAGGTGTCGATCATGTCCAGATGAGCACCCGAATCAGACCCGCCGATCACCGCCCGCTCGTCGTCCCAGACCTGACGCCGCAGTGCCCAGCTTTCGGCATCGTTGCCCACGGGTGGCACCATGATCGTCGTGCGCAGCTCATCGGCGACCACGATGTCGAGGAGCGCGTTAAACGGGTCGCGACCGGTGCTGGCGGCAATATCCCCGAGCCGGCGCCCCGAGCAGGTAGCGTTCTCCGGGCTGAAGGTTTCCTCAACGATGAGGGCGTCCCAATCGCGGATCCGTCGCACCAGAGTTGAATCGCCCTGCTCGACCGACAGCCGCAGACGCTCCCGCTTCTCTTGATCGACCAGAGCCTGCCGGCGCTGGTCCACTGGCAGTTCGAAGAGGTAGCTCCAGCCGGGCAGAGCATCCAGAATGAAGCCGCTGATGAAGTTAAGGCGCAAGGTCGACGACATGGGCATGGTGAGGGCGACGACGCGCGCCCACCGCGTCTGGCGGCGTGGTCACCAGCGGAAAGCCGCTGCCGTGATCCGTCCCACAGGAGGGTATTGACGTTGAGGACGTTCCAGTTGAGCGGCCGGTCGGCGGCGACGGACATCGAGGTCATGAGGTCCATGTCGCCGTCATCGAAGTAGGCGGCCACGCTCGGAATGAACTCGATGGTGGTGCCTGGGTACTGCCCGGTGACCTGACACAGGTGGAGCAGCTCGTCCCGGTCCGCAAAGCGCGACGAGACCGCCCTGCCGTCAGCATCGTTGTGGCTCGACGCCAGCGACGAGGACAGTCCCAGGGCGCCTTCGGCCAGCGAAGTACGCAGCAGCTCCTCGATCTCGGCGAGCTGTTCTCCTCGAGCCGGTCGCTCGTCATCAGCCCCCATCACACCGCGACGAAGAGTGGTGTGACCCACCAGGAATCCGGCATTCACCGCCAGCCGGCCCTCGAGTCGAGCCAGAAAGTCACCAAAGCTCTGCCAGTCCCACGACACCCCCTGCTCGAGACTCTCGAGCGGGATGCCTTCGACGTGGGCAAGCATGGCAGCCAGATAAGCGACCTGTTCCGGCCGGACGGGGGCAATGGAGAATCCGCAATTGCCGCCAATAACGGTCGTGACACCATGCAGGCTCGATGGCGTGGCCGCCCCGTCCCAGAACAGCTGGGCGTCGTAGTGGGTGTGAATGTCCACCACGCCTGGCGCCACGACCAGACCGTCAGCGTCGACCTCCCGGGCGCCGCGGCCCTCAACTTCTCCTATCGAAGCGATCCGGCCAGCGCGGATAGCGAGGTCGCCACGCCTCCCGGGCTGGCCTGATCCGTCGATGATGGTGCCCGCTCGAACGACCACATCGTGTTCGTAGGTCATTGGCAAGACTGTAGGCCAGGCACAGACCGGGATGCACGGAGAGCCAGCGACCGCTTCGCTGTTACCATCGGCCAGCCGAGTTACCGAGGGGAGCTGTCATGGCGACGGATGCAAACCTGGTGCAGCTGGACGCGGAGGGCGCCGTCCGAATTCTCACGTTGAACCGTCCCGAGGCCCGAAACGCCTTCAATGACCCGCTGAAGCTGGCCTTCGTGGATGCCCTGCGGCTCCTGGCCCGAGACACGTCGGCCCGCGCCGTCGTGATCACCGGCGCCGGGACCTCGTTCAGCGGCGGCGGGGATGTCGCCAATTTCATCAATCGGCACGAGTTCAAGAACCGGTTCTACTGGATGCGGGAAGCCCGTACCCTTGCCGACGAGCTGCTGCGCTGCCATCTGCCGATCGTCGCCGCGGTCAACGGCCCCGCCGTCGGTCTGGGGTGCAGCGTGGCCATCATGTGCGACCTGGTGGTGATCGCCGACGACGCCTTCATGGTGGACCCGCACGTGGGCGCCGGCCTGGTTGCCGCGGACGGCGGCGCCGTCCTCTGGCCTCTCGTCATGAGCTACCTCAAGGCCAAGGAGTACCTGCTGCTCGGGGAGCGGATTCCGGCCGCGGAGTGCGTGAATCTCGGTTTGGCCAATCGAGCGGTGCCGAAGGTTGAGGTGATGGCGGAGGCCATGCAGCTGGCCAGGCGCCTATCGGACCTTCCCTGGCAGGCCGTACAGGAGACGAAGCGGGCCATCAATCTGCACCTGCAGGCAGCTGCCATGCGCATCATGCCCATGGCAACGACCGCCGAAAGCGAGTCGTTCAACACCGAGGCGGTGCAACAGTTCGTGGAACGCTTCATCTGACGTGTGCCCTTCCGAGATCAAAGGAGACGTAGATGGGAATCCTGGACGGGAGGGTGATCATCGTCACGGGAGCCGGACGCGGCCTCGGCCGCGAGCATTGCCTGGAACTGGCCCGACAGGGGGCGTCCCTGGTGGTCAACGACCTTGGCGTAGGGCTCCATGGGCAGCGGACCGGAAAGGGCGAGTCCCCCGCGGCGGACGTCGTCGCCGAGGTGGTGGCAGCCGCGGGGCGAGCGGTAGCCGACGACGGGGCATCCGTCGCCGACTTCGCAGCCGTGGGGGAAATGATCGAGGGGACGATCTCGACCTTCGGTCGTCTGGATGCGGTGGTCAACAATGCCGGGATCGTTCGGGACCGGATGATCACCGGGACGTCGGAGGAGGAATTCGACCAGGTGGTCGGTGTCCATCTGAAAGGAACATGGAACGTCACCCGGCATGCCTGTTCGTACTGGCGGGATCAGGCGAAAGCCGGTTTTGATCCCTTCGATCCGGCCAACGCCTCCCCCGTGGTCGCCTTCCTCTGCTCGGTACCGTCGGGCTGGCTGAGCGGCAGCGTGCTGCGGATCCAGGGGGACACCGTGCAGGTGCTCAGGCCCTGGAGCATAGACCCCGCCCATAGGTTCTCCGCCAGGTCGGGCGAACGGCTTCCGGCCGATCAGCTCGATCGGGGCCTGCGCATGGCGCTGGGGGCTTTCCCGAGCGGCATTCCGGCCGGCTCGGTCATATCCTGAGAAGCCCGGGACCCATGCGTGTTCGCCCTCCGTTGCACTACGAGGACCGACCCGTTCATGACCTTCTGCGCCGGGCCGCCGACATCGCTCCCGAGCGCGTCTTCCTCCGCTTCGAGGAGCAGTCATACACCTTCCGGGAGATGGACGCCTGGGGCACGGCCTTTGCCAACGCCCTGACCCCTCTCAGCATCGGCACCTCGGACCGGGTCCTTGTGGCCATGAGCAATCGGGCTGAGTGCCTCATGGTTCAGCACGGGGTGAGCCAGATCGGCGCCGCCACTGTGCTGGTGAACCCGTCGTGGAGACGGCATGAACTCGACCGGGCTCTAGAGCTAACCCGGCCCGTAGCGGTGGTGACCGACTCACCGCTGGCGGACCTGCTCGATGGCATCGACACGGTCAGCGGCCTGATTCGCGTTTGCGTCGACCACGACCGTCCGGCCGGCTGGCTGCCGTTCTGGGATCTGGTCTCAGAATCGAGCGGGACACGACCGGCCGATGTGACCGCGGATCTGGGTCGGCTCGAATTCCTCCTCCCGTTCAGCTCGGGGACCACCGGACTACCAAAGGCCGTGCGCCACACGCACCGGTCGCTGTCCGCTGGCATCACCCAGCGGGTCGCGGCATATGGAATAACTGACTCCGATCGGCTGCAGTTCTTTATGGCTCTTTGTACGACCTACGGAATCATCTGCTCGCTGTCCGCGCTGGCCGCTCGGGCTTCGTTTCGCCTCTTCCGGCGTTTCGACGCCCGACGGGTGCTCGAGAACCTCGAATCCGAGCAGATCACCCTGGCGTTCGCGGCCGCGCCCGTGGCGATCGCGTTCAGAGACCTTCCAGATCTGGAGCGCTACGACCTCTCAGCCCTGAGGTGGATGATGTGGGGAGCCACGCCCGTGCTGCCCGAGATTGCAACCGAGGTCACCGCCCGGTGTGGCATCCGCTGGATGCAGGCTTATTCGACGACCGAGGTCGGTATTGCCAGCAACGCGGCCGACGATCCCAATCGCTTTCGCCTCGACACCCCGGGCTATGCGCTCTCGGACGTGTGGTTGCGCACGGTCGATCCGGAGACGGGCGCCGATCTTCCCTCGGGCACTCCCGGCGAGTTGGTCGTCCGCAGCCCGGCGGTGATGCTCGGCTACCTCCCGGAGGAGGACAATGCTGGAGCATTTCTGCCGGATGGCGCCTTTCGCACCGGCGATTTGGGCTGGATCGACGCCGAAGGCTGGGTTCATCTTTCGGATCGGATCAAGGAGCTCATCAAGGTGAGCGGATTTCAGGTGGCTCCAGCCGAGCTGGAGCGGCTGTTATCGACCTGCCCGGGTGTTCTCGATTGCGCCGTATATGGTGTTCCCGACGCCAGGCGCGGGGAGGCTCCGATGGCGGCGGTGGTCCCCGATCCCGGCCTCGCCCCCACCGCCGAGGACATCATCGAATTCGTAGCGTCGCGGCTGGCCACCTACAAGCATCTCCACGGAGTGGTCTTCGTGGAGGCCATTCCCCGTAATGCGGGCGGGAAGATTCTTCGTCGAGAACTGAAGGAATCCCTCTCCGATGGAAGCCACTGAGAGCGCCAGCCCAGCGTCGGGGGGTTTCCGCGTCAGGACATGAGCTCGAGGGCGTTGTCGCGCATGATGCGACGAACGGTCCCCCGGTCAAGCCTGTTGAGGTGCGACAGGTAGTCCGCGGGCTGTGGCGTGCCCTCGAGGTGGGGCCAATCGGACCCAAACAGCACCCTGTCGGCGCCGATAACGTCAACCAGACGGGGCACGTCGTCCTCCGGGAACGGCGACACCCAGATGTGGCGCCTGAAGATGTCCGACGGTCGGTCGCCCACGGTCACGCCGAACGCCTCGACGTGCCGGCCAACCAGCCCGCCGGCGTGATCGAGAGCGTGCAGGCAATACTCGACCCACTCGGAGCCGAGCTCGACCGACGTCACCCGCAGGTTGGGGAAGCGTCCGAACAGGTTGCCCAGCACCAGCGCCAGAGCCGTGTCGAGCATGGGACGGTGGCCGTTGATGGCGGCGGCCAGGTTGCGCTCATAGACGGCGTCGCCCAGTCCACCTCGTTGCCACATGGCCGCGAAGGCCTCCTGGTACTGGTCCGGTCCGGCATGGCCGTGATAGGCAGCCACGATGCCCGCCTCCTCGACCCTCGCCCAGAATGGATCCCACGAGACGTCCGCCGGCGAGCGACCGCCAGCCGGCCCGGGGCGCATGACGATGATGCGGGCCCCTCGGGACAGCACGAAGTCGAGCTCCTCGACCGCGAGTTGCGGGTCGAGGACGGGGATATACGGCGCGGCATAGATCCGACCGGCGTGGTCGAACCCCCAATCCTCCTCTAGCCAGAGGTTGAAGGCATGGAAGAGACGGTAAGTCATCCGCACGTCGTCGGGGTTGAGACCTTCGATCCCGACGCCCAGCGTGGGGAAGAACACGGCCCGCTCGACACCCTGTTCGTCCATGACCAGCAGACGCGCCGAACGATCGCAATAGTGGTCGGGCCGGGGCTCGAGCTCGCCGTACTTCGACTGGATGTCGACGTTACGCCGCTCACCCTGCTCGGCTAACTCCTGGAGACGCTGATGATAGGCGCCCGGCCTGCCAATCGGATTGAACGTGGGGTTCGGGATGGCGGTGCCAATCACACTGCCGAAGACAATGTGCTTCTTCTTGCCCTCGGAGAGCCAGCGGACGTACCGCTTGACCGACTCGTCGCCGTGACGAGTGAAGGCGTCCTCTGGCTCATAATAGTGGTTGTCGAAATCGAACAGCAGATACCCCGGCGAGTCCAAGGCGATCTCCTCATGGCGGTCAGTTATCGATGAAGCCATCATCGCGCCTCCATCGGTTCGGGTCGAGCGGGCTAGCATCGCCGTCCAGATCATCGGTAGCGATCGCCTTTTTCGACGAGACGCTCGCACGCGCCGGCCGCGTCCACTAGAAGTAACGAGTCTCTATCACGACTTCCCCACGGCAGGAGGGCCCACATGCCGGAGACCATACGATTCGAAGTATCCGGCAACGGGGTAGCAACCGTCATCTTCAATCGCCCGGAGCACTTCAACGGCATGAACGTTCAGATGGGCAAGGAACTTCGTCAGGCGCTGCTCGAGATTCACGGCCGGGCCGACCTGCGGGTCGTCGTCCTGACAGGCGCAGGGCGGTCCTTCTGCCCGGGCGCTGACATCAAGCACTTCAACGCCGAGGGAAGCCCCGACGCGGGCGTGACCACACCGGCTATCAGGGATACCAGCACGCCCATCCTGATGCACGAGGTCCCGGTGCCCACCATCGCCGCCATAAACGGCGCCTGCGCCGGGGCCGGCTTCGGGCTGGCCTGCGCATGCGATATTCGAATCGCAGCCCGCAGCGCCATATTCCGTTCGGCGTTTCTCAGTGTGGGCGTCGCCGGAGACATGGGCGTACCCTGGTCCCTGCCTCGCCTGATTGGAGCCGCCAACGCAAAGCAGATCTCGTACTTCGACGATAAGCTTAGCGCCGACGAGGCGAAAACGCTCGGGCTGGTATCGGAGGTCGTCGACGACGACCGGTTCCGCCCGAGGGTCGAAGAGCTTGCCAACCGGCTGGCCGCTGGACCACCCGCTGCCACCCGGGCCCTCAAGGCCCACTACCTGGCAGCGGAGCGGATCGACTTCCGTACCTTCATCGAGTTGGAGTTCCAGCGCCACTTCCACCTCCTCGCCACCAACGATGCCAGCGAGGGGTTCCGGGCCTTCGGCGAGCGCCGGGCACCGAGGTTTACCGGAACCTGAATCGCAGTTCACCGGATCGCCGAAGAAAGGAGCAACCCGTGGGATACCTGGACGAGAAGGCCGTGGTCGTGACGGGGGCCGGGCGAGGGATTGGTCGGGCCTATGCCCATCTGGCGGCACGCGAAGGCGCCGCGGTAGTGGTCAACGACATCGACGGTGAGATGGCAGAGGAAGTGACCGAAGAGATCCGCTCTGCCGGAGGCCGGGTGGCGACGGTGGCGGCTGACGTCAGCGATTGGGCCGGAGCGGTATCGATTATCGACCGTTGCGTGGACGAGTTCGGGGCCATCCATGGACTGGTCAACAATGCCGGGCTCTTCGCCATGGCAGACGGTTGGGAATTGACCGAATCACATGTGCTCGAGCTGGTCAGGGCAAATATCGTCGGCGTGGCGGCGTGTGGCACCCTCGCCATGCGGCGCATGGTGGACCAGGGCTTCGGCTCGATCGTCAACATCGTGTCCGGGGCCCATTTCGGCATTCCCCACATGTCGGTGTACGGCGCCACCAAGGGGGCGGTGGCGTCGTTCACCTATGGCTGGGCCCTCGACCTGGACGGTACCGGCGTTCGGGTCAACGCGGTCTCCCCGTTGGGTCGCACGCGCATGGGCGCGGCCACGGCCGACTTCTACCGCAGCCATGGGCTCGGTGTCATTGACAACGCCGGCAGCCCTGACCCTGAGGTCAACGCCCCGGTGGTGATCTACCTGCTCTCGGATGCGGCGGCGGCTATCCACGGCCAAATCGTACGCATCGAAGGAGCCCACCTGGCCGTGGTGGCCCACCCGGCCGTGCGCGAGCCAGTCCTCCATGACGACTGGACCGTAGCCCGTGTTGATAAAGCCTTCGCTGACACCCTTCAGGACTACACGGTGCCCTTGGGAATGGGGCCGCTCCTGCGCGCCGAGTACCTCACAGGCGCGTCCGCCTTCTGGGACGGAAGGGCAGAGGGTTAACTGCCAGAGTGGGTGAGGAGGCGCCGCACTTCCACGACCCCTTCCAGCGCCTCCTCCGGATCGCGGGCGATGGCAATGAGGTTGAACGTGCGGCAGCCGGCGTCGATGTAAGGACCGATCGCGGCCGCAACATCCTCCGGCCGGCCGCGAGGCGAATAACGATCGAACTTTTCGAACGGCAATCGGTACAGGCGCTCCATGGCTTGCGCGAGGATCCCGGTGGCCTCGTCGTGATCCGCACCGAAGCCGCACCACATGGTGAGGCCGTGCTGCCAGATCACCTGCCGGCTGAGAGCAGCCGCGGCTTGCTCGACCTGATCGACCACGGACGAATAGCGCGTCGGGGAGATCCACAACCCCAGCCACCCTTCGCCGTAGCGGGCGGCCCGCCGCACCGCGGCCTCTGACCTCCCGCCGATCAGTACTGGCACCGGGGGCGATGGCATGGGCGCGATCCGGACGTCGTCGAGTTGAAAGAACGAGCCGTGATGGGTGACGGGTTCGCCGGCCAGCAGCCCCCGCAGGATCTCGAGACACTCATCCATCCTCCGACCCCGGGTAGCCGGATCGACCCCGCACGCCAGCACCTCCTCCCGATCCTCCCCTCCAAGACCCACGCCGAACACCAGCCGGCCCGGCGCCATCTGGGTCAGCGAGGCGATCTGGCGGGCCACCAGGACGGGGTGGCGGAGCGGTAACAGGTACACCGAGGTGTGAACCTGTAGCCGCTCGGTGAGCATGGCAAATGCGGTGGCCTGGACCAGACCGTCAAACCCGGTGCCACCATGGAAGGTGATATGGTCGCCGGTGACCAGATGGTCGACGCCGAGCTCCTCAGCCCGTCTCAGAAGCGCTTTGAGCTCCACGAACCGACCCGGTTCGAGTAGGGCATGGGCGGGCCGCAAGCCAATGCGAACAGGAATGGACATTTCTGCTGACCGGTTGTCAGTCGATCGGGCCGAAGCGATGGGCACGACCGTCTCTCAGACCCCTTTCGGAGCGCCGAAAGGCAGCCCAGGTGTTCAGTGGCCAGGCGTCCTGGTCGTCGCCGTAGCCGACCACGCCGTTGAACTCATAGCGGACAAGGCTCTGCCAGCAGACGCCCGCCACCCCTGAAATCGGCATCGCCATCCGGCTGACGCTGTCGCCAATGGCCTCAAACTCCCGGCCCTCGCTGTCGCTCCCGGTGACGATGATGCGCCGCATAAACCCCCATTCCTTATCCCGCTCACGACGCACCTGGCCCGAAACCATTGGCCGGCGCACACCGTCGAGGACCAGGAATCCGCCCCGACCCGCCCCGAAAAACGCCGTGGCCGGATCCACCATGCAGGTGATGTACGTGCTCTTCCCGCCCCCACGGTTCCAGCGCTCCGGACGCAAATGCCACCAGGACCGATCCCGCATGGCATAGCAGTCGATCGGGATTGTCTCCCCGTGTAGGTCGAGGCTGCCGGTCACGTGCCCAAATTGGTCCAGATGACGGGGCTTGGGCGACTGGTCGCCCTCTTTGGTGTGTGGCTGGGCGCCAACCCGGACCCACGGCTTCCCCGCCGCGTGCCAGTCGAGCTCCAGATTGATGCTATCGCGGTCCGAAAAAGTAATCCGGTAGTGCTCGAGTGGTTGGATCATCTGAAAGCGCTCCCCGTACGGGAAGGTGAAGTCCCGCAGGTCCGGTGCGGCCGGAATGGCGGTGTTCGAGAAGTCGAAGTAGTAGGGCACCTCCATGTGAAACCACGCCGTCTCGTCGAAAATGAGCAGCCCACCACCGCACACCCCTATGTTCGGTCGTAGATAGTGGTAGTCCCAGGCCCCGAGCCGGCGGTCAGCGTTGAACCACCAGAACCACATGGTCTCGTGCTCCCACCATTCCCCGGTCTCCGGGTCATGAAAGTTGTCATCGTTAAGGAGGTCGTCGTTGCCCTCTTGCTCGAAGCTGAAGGCGCTCACGTCGGTCATTCCTGGAGCGTACCGCCAGGCTTCTGTCGCATCCGGTTCAGGTCAGGCAACGGGGCGCCGATAAGCCGCCAGACACGCCACCAGGCCTTCCTTCCACAGGCAGTCGCTCTCATCGAAGCCGGACTCCTCCAGCCACCGCAGCTGGGCGGCCAGCGTGGCGGGCTCCCCGGCACCGCGCCCCACCGCCTGACGCCGACCGTAGGCGCGAGCAGCCAGCGGTCCCGGTACGGCGACGATATCCACGTTGATGAAGGTGCCGCCGGACTTCACCAGCCCGGCAATGTCGCCGTAGACCCGGCGGATGATCGCCGGATCACGAACGTTGTGGATGGCGATCGACGACACGACCGCGTCAAAGGGGCCGCCCACGCCCGTCGTCCATGCCGGGTCGCGCAGGTCGCCGTTGTGAAACGTCACCCGATCCCCAAAAGTCGCCAATCGGGTCCGGGCCTCGTCGGTCATTGGAATCGAGAAGTCGTGCAGCACGACGACCGCGTCAGGCCACTCGTCCAGGAGTTCCCCTGTGAACATGCCGTATCCGCCACCGACATCGAGGATTCGCACTGTGTCCCCGCGGTCGAGTGGAAGCGCCCGGGCGATCCCGCGCAACCGCACTCGTCTCGTCTCGTCGCGGGTCGCATCGTTTTTGATCCACCCATCGACGTACGTGGCCGAGTGCCAGTCGTGATGCCCGAGTGCATCGGAATCCGTCGCAACCGGCGCGCCTGGCTCAGTTTCGCTCATGTCCGTGCTCCCCTCTCGAACCTGACTCCGTGTTCTCGCGATCATAGGACCCGCCGGGCGATCCCTCGTCGGGGCGGCGTGGCAGGCGGGCCAGCACTTCGGCGGTGTCCTCTCCGAGCGCGGCCGGCGGCCGCCGGACCGGCAGGCGCTGGCCGTCAACCAGTATGGGTGATCGGACCAGCCGTAAAGGGCCGTCGGCAGTGTCGAGTTCGACGACCAAACCGGTGGCTGTCACCTGGGGGTCGGCCAGAGCCTGCGCCACATTGTTGACGGCTGCTGCGAGCACGTCCTGATCCGCCGCGGCCGTCAACCAGGCCGCCGTGGGGTGGCGACGAGTGTGAGCCGAAAGGGTGTCGATCAGCGCCGTCCGGTTGGCGACCCGGGCCGCGTTGGTGGAGTACGCGGTCAGGCGGGCCAACTCAGGCGTGCCGAGCATCCCCGCCAGCCGGGCAAACTGCAGCTCGGTCGTGGCGCCCAGAAAGATCTGGCCATCGGCGGTGGGAAAGACGCCGTATGGCACGATGTTGGGGTGCTCGTTCCCCATCGGTTCGGGTACCAGTCCGCCCACCAGATAGTTGGCCGACTGATTGAGCAAGGCACTGATTCCGGCCTCCAGGAGGGGAACTTCAAATCGCCGGCCACGGAGGCTGTCACCACGATCGATCAAGCCGGCCAGCGCGGCTACCGCCGCGTAGAGGCCGGAGACAATATCGACGATCGGGACCCCGACCTTGGCGGGACCGGTAGCCGAATGCCCCGTGACGCTCATCAGGCCAGAGCGGGCCTGAACCATGGCATCCACCCCGGGTTGATTACGGCCGGGGCCGTCACTTCCAGCGCCCCGGAGCGACACCCATACCGCTCCGGTGGCGGCCCGGACCTCGAACAGACCGAGCTTCTGCGCCTGCGCGGGCAGGAAGTTCTCCACGACGACATCTGCGGCGCGGGCGAGCACCCCCACTACCCTGCGCCCCTCGAGCGACATCAGATCCACCTCGATGGATCGCCGGTTTCGATTGACGGCGGTGAAATACGCAGCCGTGGTGCCATGAAATGGTGGACCCCACCGGCGAGGGTCGTCGCCTACCCCTGAGCGCTCCACCTTGATCACATCCGCCCCCAGATCCGCCAGGATCATGGTGGCAAAGGGGCCGGCGATGATCCGCGACAGGTCGAGCACCCGAACACCCGATAACGGCAGGGTGCCGGCTTCTCCGTCCCGGGCCTCCGGCCAGCCGTCAGGATCCAGAGGGTCGTCGACCGGGGCCGAAGCAGAAGTCATCCGCTCTTTTTACTCGGTCCGCCCGGCTTCCTCTCGACGAGAAAGGTGAGTCGGCATAGCCGGGCGGGCCGTCCCCGGCCACGACTTCTCCGACGGGCACGACCACCTCGTGAAGTCGGTAGGGTGCCCGCATGCCGCAGCTCTCGGATGCCGCCCTGGCGGGCATTGCCATGACCCCCCAGGGCGATTTGAGCGATCGGCAGCCAGCTGACGTTTACTGGCAGGTCGTGCAGGAGGCTCTTGCCGACGCCGGGCTCGGTCTGGCCGACGTGGACGGCCTCATCGGGGATGCTCCCCCGGGGATCGGCATCCGCTCTTCGATGCCCGGTGGCGCCGTTGCCGATCTGGTCGGTCACCCGCTGCGATTCCACGCCTCGACCAGCGTCGGCGCAGCCAGTCAATCCGCTGGCATGGGCCTGGCCGCCTTCGCCATCGCCTACGGCCTGGCCTCGGTCGTGGTGATCCCGACCGTCGCGGCCGGGCGGGGAGCCGGCCCGGTCGGGGGCGATCGCGATGCCGCCGTCGCCTACATGGCCCGCCTCGGCACCCCGTACGAATACCTCTGGGGAACGACGCGGGTCGCCGACTATGCCGTCGTGGCTCGCCGTCACATGTACGAGTTCGGAACGACCGAGGAACAGCTGGCGGAGATCGCAGTGGCGCAGCGGTATGGCGCCACCCTCAACCCCCTCTCGGTCAATGGCAGGCGGGGCGAGATCACCAACCTGGTCGATTGCGAGCCGGGGGCCGTCGCCATCGGGATGCCGGTCGAGATGGTGTTCGAAGACGTGACGCCCGACGTCACCCTCTACCGGTTCAGGCCCAGGGTTTAGCGATCGCCCCCAAACTCCTTCACTGTTGCACCGCCCCCTCTAACTGGGCATTTTTTGCAGTAGGAAAGGATGAAACAGGGTCCGTAGGGCACGAATTGCAACACAGAAGATGCCCGTGGTGCTCAGTCCTCGATGGGCGGTCCTTCGCCCATGGGCGTGATACTCAGCGTCCCAATAGCGGCAAGCTTGCCCGACTGACCGAATACCCGGACCTCGATGATGGCGAGCCGTCGCCCCGTGCGCAGCACCCGGGCGTCGGCCCGGATCGGAGACCCGTCTGGCGCGCGCAGGAAGCGGACGTGAAGATCCGCGGTAGGCCCACCTCGACCCAGGGCCACCGCAGTGGCGAGACCGCCGGCATGGTCGATCAGGGCAACGATGGCGCCGCCATGCGGGTTTCCCGCCAGATTGAGTACTTCGTCGGTGCGGTCCATCTCCAGTGAGACCACCACCTCCGGTTCCGACGGCGACACCGTCCGGACTCCCAGGTAGCGCAGCAAGGGGATGGCGGCCGCCGCCTCCCCAATATCAGCAAACTCGTGGAAGCGGGTCGGCGGCCCAGCCCGGGTCCCCACAGTGGAATCGTCGACGGGTCCGCCTGGCACCGGACCAGGCTAACGGATTCGTCGATCCCCTCCCCTGCGTGCGCATGGGGGGAATCACATGGCGGGCGAACAGCATGGCGCCTCGTCCCGATGACGGCGTAGGAGCGGTCCCACATGGCGACGTCCATGGTGGTGACGTCGTCAACCAGATCGGCGACGCCGGCGTTGTAGACACCGACATCGAGGGCGCCGAAAGAGGCCATGGTCGTCTCCACCGCCACCCGGAGCTGGTCTTCGACGGTTACATCGACCACCATGGAGTCCGCCCCGCCCGCCCGCTCCGACGATCGACTCCGCCACGGCCGGGAACACGCGGACGGCGTCATGGTGCGAAACTCCGCAGTTGGACAGGCCGGGTTCGGCGGCCAAGCGCGACCCGCCTGCCGGCGGGTATTCGACATCTGTCGCACCCTGTCGCACGTCCCGTCGGCAGATAGCCACCCCCGAGCACTCCCCACCCGGCGGGACCCTGCGACCCGGTGCGACAGGGCTCGAATAACGGGCACCACGCCCTTACGCCCCTCGCCGCCACGTCCGGGGACGCCGTTAAGCTCGGGGCGCACGCGGACTCCGGAGGAGGATCTCGATGCGTGATCGCGGGGCAAACGACGTGGGCGGCGTTTTCGAGAAGACGACCGACCTGGTGAGCTACAGGTATCTGGGCTGCTCGTCGGTACTCACGGATCGTTACCACGCCGAAGGGCGCATGCGGATCCGGCCCGACCTGAGGACAGGAGGCGGCACCCTCCTGGCCGCACCCGTCGCCATCGCCATGCTGGACACCGCAGGCATCAATATCGACGGCTACTACCACGCCGCCTGCACCCACATCGATGTGCACCTCTGGGATGCCGCACGCGACGTGGCCGAACTGCGAACCTTCGGCTCCGTCGTGCGCGAGGCCCGGACTGCGGTCTTCACGGAGGCGCGCTTCGAGGCCGCCGATCGACCCGGGCGAGTGCTCGGCATGGGGACCGTTGGCTGGTCCATCATCGGCCCCACCCCGCCCGGGTTCACCTACACGAACCCCGGAACCGGAGTAGAAGATGCCCCGGGGCCGCCGCCGTTGTCGGACGCTTACGATGCCCGTCCTCTTGACAGTGGCGGCTACATCATCGACGGGCTGTCGGAACGGGTTGGTACCGAGGTCCTACACCATGGGCCGATGCTGGTCGCGTCCGAGGCCGCCGCCATCGACGCCATCGTAGAAGCGTCCGGAACGCGGCACCTCGTAGTACAGACGCTGAGCGTGCGCCTGGTGCGCGCCGGGCGCCAGGGCCCCTTCGTGACCACGGCCGAGGTGATCTCCGGGCGGGACGGGACATTCGCCAGCCGCACCGAGGTGCGCGACCGGGGGGCGGACAACAGCGTGGTAGCCACCGGGTTGCTACGCGGCCGGAGTTGCTGAATCGCGGGGACTCAGTCGAGTTCGGGCAGCACTTCGTCCGCGAAGCGCTTGACCTCGTCGAGCGTCCCGAGGCCAAGGTGGAGGGTGTGGACTCCGAGCCCGGCGTAGCGGCGGAGCTGCTCGATGGATGTATCCCCGCCACTGACGCCGGAGTGGATCTGGAGCGAGGCGGGGTCGCGGTCGTGGCGGGCGGCGGCAGCGCGAAGAAGGAGAAGGTGTTCCGACAGCCGCTCCGGTGACATGGCGGCCGCGATCCACCCGTCGCCGAGACGCGCCGCCCGGTTGATGGCGGCCTCGCTGTGCCCACCAATAAGGACAGGGATGGGCTGCTGCACGGGCCGCGGCTCGGGATCCATGGCGGGAATGTCCCAGAACTCGCCGTGGAACTCAACGTGCTTACCCGGCAGGGTCCAGATGGCGCGCAGAAGGGCAATATGCTCGTCGGCTCGTGCGCCGCGGCGGTCCCACGGCATATTCATGGCGTCAGCCTCTTCTTTAAGCCAGCCGACCCCGACGCCGTACACCACCCGGCCACTCGAATATCGATCCACCGTGGCCAGCTGCCGGGCATTCAGCACAGCGTTGCGGATTGTCAACACGGCGACCGAGCTGCCGATCTTGATTCGATTGGTCACCGCGGCCACGAAGGCCATGGTTGTCGTCAACTCGAAGTTCGGTGAAAGCAGATCCGAGACGGCATCCTCAGCGATCGTCGCCGGCTTTCTCGGCAGCACGTACTTCGACTCAACGTGGCGGGGCATCACCATGTGATCGGCTCCCCACAAAGAGCCGAAGCCTGCCTCGTCCGCCAGCACACACCAGCTCCGGACAAACTCGGGCGTCGCCTGACGACCAGTATGAGGAATGCGCAGGCCGATCTCCATTTCCATAACTCCTTTATTCCGAGAAGGGGTACCCCCAGCTGTCCAGGAAGGCCACTTCTGCGATCGGCTTGCGGACCGCGGGTTTGAAATCCTCGCCGGTGTAGTAGGCGATTGGCAGCATGCACGCCTGTACGTATCCGTCCGGGACACCCAGCAGCTCAGCCGCTTCTTCCTTCCGGAACAGATGGACGGTGGTCAGCACGGTACCGAGGCCACGGCTGCGTAAGGCCAGTATGAAGTTCCAGACCGCCGGATAGATGGAAGGTGGCCAGCCCGCGGCACCACCCGCGTCGAGAATGCACGGGACGACGAGGAGGGGCACCTCGTCCATGTGCTCGCCCAAGTAGCGCGACGACGCGATCACGCGCTGCTGTTGGGGCGAATCGGGAACCGGCGCCTCCTTCCCGGTCCGGGCGGACCGGTCGGACGGGGGGTGCTGGTAGAGATCGGCCAGCCGGAGGCGCTTCTCCCGGTCGGCAACCACGATCCATCGCCAGGTCTGGGCGTTGGTTCCGGTGGGCGCCTGAGTGGCGATTTCCAGGCAGGTCCGGATGACATGGAGCGGAACGGTCCTGGTGAAGTCCAGCCGGCGGCGAACGGCACGTGTGGTGGTGAGCAGGCGGTCAACTGTCTCCAGGTCGAAACCCGCGGCCGAATGGTCGCTCATGCCGGCCCCTTCTCCGCGAAAGCGGGCATGACTTCGCGGGAGAACATCTCGAGCTGCTCGAGCCCCCAATCCGTGTCTACCTCCGGGCCAAGGTACAAGTGGAAATACTCGCATCCGGTAGCCCGCTCGAATCGTTGCACGCCGTCGACGCAATCGTCCGGGGTCCCCGCCACGATCATGTCCGTGCCGATCTGCTCGAGGGTCAGGCGATCGCCCTGGCTCCGAAGTTTCTGGCTGAGCTGGGCATTGCGCTCAGCCGGGGCCCCTACCCGGCGGTACCGACGGAGCATTCCCAACACAGGAGGAAACCAGCGCTCCTCCACCTCGGCGCGAGTCGAGGCGACTCCCACCAGCCGCATCAAACACACTGTCGACGGACGTCCATTGTCAGCAGCCAGCCGGCGATATTCAGGAACCTTGGTCCTCAAGGAGTCAAGCTTGTCGGCGAACCCGATGAGCCAGCCGTCCGCGTCCGCTGCGGCCCGGCGAACGGCGGGCGGGCGATTGGCACCGGCCCAGATTGGGATCGGCTGCTGGATCGGTCGGGGGGAAAGGGTGACGTCGTCGAATGAGAAGTGCTCGCCGTGGTAGGTCAGGTGATCCTCAGTCCAGGTGCGGTGCAGTATCTGATACGCCTCCGTCAGGCGGGCGTCCCGTTGAGAAAAGGGGATTCCCAGCGCCTCGTACTCGTAAGGGCGGTAACCGATCCCGGCGCCGACAAAGGCTCGGCCACCGGAAAGCTGGTCATAGCCGAGCTCATCCGCCCGCTCGGCGACCCTGAACATGTCGGTCATCGGCTCCTTGGCGTCCCGATCGGGACGAGCGAACATCGAGAAACCGAACTTCATGTGCGCTCCTCTTCTCCGGCCACCCTACGGGATACTAGGCGGAAGGATCACCGGCCCGGCAAGGTAGGCTCACGCTGTGCCACCCCGTGTGCCGCTGGTTGACCCGAACCCGCAGGATGGACTCGTCGCCGCGATCATGGAACGCCGGGGCGGATGGATCGCCACCCTCGACCGGGTTCTCCTGCATAGCCCGGCGGTCGCCGACGGCTGGAACCAGTTTTACGGAGCCATCCGGACGGGAACCACCGTGCCGCCCAGAATCCGTGAGCTCGCCATCCTGCGGGTAGCCCACCTGAATGGGGACAGGCACAACTGGTGGCATCACGAGCCCATCGCGCGTGAGGCCGGGCTGAGCCAGGAAGAGATCGAGAGCGTGGGAAACCGGGGTGCGGGTGAGAGCTTCTCCCCTCTCGACCGCGCCGTCCTGGCATATACCGACGCCCTGACCGTTGAGGTCAAGGTCGCGGATCCCGTGTTCGGGGCGCTCCGCGATCTCGTCACCACCCGTCAGATGGTCGAGATCACCGCCATCGTGGCTTCTTACAACTGCGTATCCCGGTTTCTGGTCGGAATGGACATCGACCGCGAGATGTAGGCCTGTCCAACCACGACATCATCGCGATTGGACAGCTGGACGCGAGCAGGCCCGGGGTCAGGCGCCTGCTGATCAGCAGGCACGTTATGATCGACCGGACAGGAGGGCGAGAAAGGAGCACGGGGATGGCCACTTTGGAGCGGATCGAGGATCTGACAGATCAGTCATTCAATCCATATCTGGCCGACGAGCTGGTGTTTGGGGACATTCTTGACCCGTATGCGGTGATTGCCGAAATCCGGAGCGAGGGACCGGTCGTGGCCGGATCGTATCGCAATCGTCTTGGACTCCCGCCCCAACCAGCGGTGGCGAATTCCGAGCACTTCATGATCCTGTCGTTCACTGCGGTCGACCAGGTGCTCAACGACCCGATCACGTTCTCCAACAAAGCCTTCGAGCCCACTCTGGGGGCCGCCTTCGGACATACGGTCAGTGTGATGGACCCTCCCGAGCATACCCGTTATCGCAAAATTCTGCAGAAGGCGTTCCGCCCGAATATTGTCCAGCAGTGGGGGGACGGGATCGTGGCTCCGGTCATCGAGGAGCTGGTCTCGAAGGTCCGCGGCACGGGACGGGCCGAGCTGGTTGAACAGTTCGCCCGGCCCTACCCCTTCAACGTCATGTACCGGATGTTGGCGCTGCCCCCGGATGACATTGAGATTTTTTACAAGCTGACCGTCGCCCAGATCATCACCTTCCCGAACATGGACAACGCCCTCGATGCGTCAGCCAAGCTGGGTCGCTACTTCAGCCGGATGATTGCAGAACGGCGGGCCAACCCGGGATCCGACGTCGTCAGCATGATCGCCACCACCACCGTGGACGGCGAGCTGCTCCCCGAGGAGGTGGCCATCTCCTTCCTGCGGCAGCTGATCAATGCCGGCGGAGACACCACCTTCCGTACCACCACTGCCCTCCTGACCGGCCTGATGACCAACCCTGATCAGCTGGAGGCGATTCGGGCTGACCGCAACCTGATCCCGGCCGCAGTGGAGGAAGCCCTTCGCTGGGACGGGCCAGTGGTGTCCTCGGAGCGGTTGACCACGACCGACACGGCGGTCGACGGGGTAGCCCTCCCGGCCAATGCGCTGCTGGACCTGATGTACGGGGCGGCCAACCACGATCCAGGCGTGTTCGCCGACCCAGACCGGTTCGACATCTTCCGGCCGAAACACCGGCATTTCGGCTTCGCCTTCGGTGCGCACAACTGCCTGGGCCAGGTGCTGGCCCGGCTCGAGATGAGCCGGGCCCTGGGTGCCATTCTGGACAACCTGCCCAATGTCCGGCTCGACCCGGACCGCCCCGCTCCGCACATGCGCGGCAGCATGATGAGGACCCCCCGTCAGCTGCATGTGCTGTTCGACTGACTTCGAACCATGACGCACCAGGTGTTCGAGGGTCTGGCCGTCCTCGAGGTCTCGACCGGCAGCATGTCGAGCTCTCTCGTCGGGATGCTGATGGCCGATCACGGGGCCCGGGTGCTCAAGGTCGAGCCGCCGGGGGGCGACCAGCTCCGGCGGTTTTCGCCTTCCGGGTTCCGGGTGTGGAACCGGGGCAAGGAGAGCCTCGAGCTGGATCTCTCCACTCCTGCCGATCAGCAGCAACTGTGGGTTCTGGCCGGGCAAGCGGACGTGGTCGTGGAAGCGCTCCGTCCGCACCTCGCCGCCCGGCTGGGACTGAGCTATGACGACCTGGGCCGGGCCAACCCGTCCCTCGTCTACGCCTCGATCAAAGGATTCGGAGAAACGGGACCGTGGGCCGACCTGCCGGCCTACGAGGCGGTGGTGGCAGCCAAGACCGGGGTGTACGCGGCCGGGCCGGGCGCCCCCCGACCCGGGCCCCGCTTCGTTCCCGAGCCGCGCGCCTCGTACGGCGCCGCACTCATGGCCTTCCATGGCGTGGTGGCCGCCCTGATCGGGCGCGAAACGACCGGCCGCGGCCAGCGAGTTGACGCCAGCATGGTCCAGGGCCTGTTTCCCTACGACTACTGGGACACGGTCTCCCGCCAGCTCGAGCGGGAAGACCCGGACCGGTACGCCCGGCCCGCCAGCGGACGCGTCAGCGTCGGCCAGGCCATGCTCTGCACGAAGGACGGCAGGTGGCTCCTGGTTTCCACGCTCTCGGGCAAGGAGGTACATGCCCTCCTCGCCATGCTCGAACTCGATGATCTGCTCACCGAAGAGCGCTTCGCCGGGGCGCCCTTCGTGGCGTCCACCCAGGATGCCCTCGACTTTCAGGGCGCCATTCTGGCCCGGTTCCGCGAACGGACGCAGGCCGAGTGGATGGACCGGTTCGAGTCCGCTCCCGACGTTCCCGCCGAGTGGGCCCGCACCGGCGAGGAAGCCATGGAGCACCCGCAGATAGTGCACAACGGGCATGTGGTGAACGTTGACGACCCGGAGGTGGGCCCGGTCCGCCAAGTAGGCCCGATCGCCGATTTCGGGGCCACGCCCGCAGTCATCGATCGTGGTGCGCCCGGATCGGGCCAGAATCGCCTCGAGGAAGAGCCGTTTGCAGGCATTTGTCCGGTGCCGACCGGGGCGCCCGCACCCGCCAGTCCTCTCGATGGCTTCTCGATCGTCGAGCTCGGCTATTTCTTCGCCTTGCCGGGTGCGATCGCCATGGTGGCCGGGCTCGGTGCCCGGGTGATCAAGCTGGAGCCACCGACCGGCGACCCGGGCCGCTTCCTGGCTCCGATCACCGAGGCCATGGCCGTCAAAACCCTGGCCGGCAAAGAGAGTGTCATCGTGGACCTCGGCGTTCCAGACGGGCGCGACGCGGTGCGGAAAATCGTGTCGGGCGCAGACGCCTTCGTGATGGGGTTCCGCCCCGGGGTGGCCGAGCGTCTCGGCGTGGACGAGGCGACGCTGCGCGCTGCCAATCCGGAGCTGATCTATTTCTGGGCGGCCCCCTACGGCGATAGCGGTCCCTACGCCCGACGACCCATGTACGCGGGCACCGCCACCGCCGCGGTCGGGAGCAATCACCGCTTCGGTGGAGGATGGTTCGACGCCGCAGCCGATCCGGCCCTCGACATCGACGACCTGCGGAAGCTGTGGCCCTGGGTGCAGGGCGGGTCAGGCGGCGACGCCAACGCCGCCCTCGGGTCCGCGGCGGTGCTGCTGATGGCCCTGCTGGCCAAGCGCCGGTTCGGGACCGGGCAGCGGGTGGTGAGCACCATGCTGGTCCGCAACGCCTACACCTACGCCGACGACTTCACTTCGTATGCCGGCAAGCCGCCCGTACTCCTCCCGGACCGGGAGCTGTATGGCTACGGGGCTCTGTACCGCCTGTACCCGGCGGCCGAAGGCTGGGTGTTCCTGGCCGCGGTAGGAGGCGAAGATTGGGATCGCCTCCGCACCGTGGCCGGCCTCGAACGACTAGGGGCCGACCGCCGCTTCGCGACTCCGGCCGATCGACAGGCCGCGGACGCGGCCCTCACCGCCGAACTGGAAGGATGCTTCACAACCGCGTCGGCGACCGATTGGGAACGGCGGGCGCGCCGGGTCGGCGTAGCCTGCGTCGAAGTAGATCAGCGCGGTCTCGGTGAGGTCCTCAGCACCGAGGACTGGCTTGTCCAGTCCGGATATATGGCCGATGTCGATCATCCCATCTTTGGTCCGCTCCGCCAGCACGGTCACCACGTCATCCTCTCGGAAACCCCGGGCGTGATCGGCGTGAGCCGGCCCGTGGGCAGCGCCACCCGGGCCGTGCTGGCCGAGAGCGGATACTCCCCCGCCGAGATCGACCGGGTCATCTCGCAGGCGGCCTTGCGGGATCACCTCTGAGCTACGGGCGCCGTTTGTGCTATTCCGGATGTCGTGGATCCGCGCCTCCCCGACGTCCCGTACGTCCCGACCGTACCTGTCCTGCTGCGCCGGGCGGTCGAGCGTTATGGCGTCAACGATTTCGTCGTTCTCAAGGACCAGCGTCTGAGCTTCAGAGATGCTGAGGTTCGCTCCGGTCAACTGGCTCGAGCACTGCTCGACGCCGGGGCGGGCAAGGCCACCCGTATCGGCATCATCCTGCCGACCGGCGTCGACTGGGTGATCGCCTGGTTGGCTGCCGCCCGTATCGGCGCCCTGGCGATGCTGCTGCCCGCCACCTACCGACCTGCGGAGCTGCGGCGGGCTCTGGTGATCGGCGACGTCGCCATTCTCTTTGCGCCCCGAGCGATGCTGGGCAAGGACTACGAGTCCTTCCTCGAGGAGGCGGTTCCCGGACTGGCCGGACATCAGCGCGGACCGATTCGCGATCCACGGGTACCCTTTCTCCGGTCAATCTGGACGAATGGCAAAAGCGACCGGAGTTGGGCCACGGGGTTCACCGATGCAGGGAATGGTCCGCTCACCGATCAACTCATGCTGAGCGCGGTTGAGGATGCCGTGAGCCCGGCGGATCCTTTGCTGGTCATCTACACCTCGGGTTCCAGCGCGGATCCGAAGGCGATCGTCCACACCCACGGGGCAGCCATTCGCAAAATCCAGCCTGAGCTCGAGATGTGCCTCCCTGGGTCGTTTCCGGGCCGCACCTTCTGCGCCATGCCGTTTTTCTGGGTGGGCGGCCCGCAGCAGCTGCTCGGGGCCCTGCACAGCGGGGCGGCGGTAGTGACCCAACCGCGGTTCGACTCGCAGGAAGCAGTCGAACTGCTGGAGCGGGAGCGTTGCACCTCGATCATGGGCTGGGCCAGCTTGCTCGATCAACTCAAAGCCGACCCGACGTTCGAGTCGAGGGACCTCTCGTCACTCGAACCGGCGGCACCCCCCGCCAGGTCGTCGCGCCAGGATCTCCGCAACCTCGGGATGACAGAGACCTTCGGGCCCCACGCCAACTCCGAGTGGTTCGACTACAAAGTGATTGATCATGACACGGGGGATGAACTACCCGGGGGCGAGGACGGAGAGTTCTGCGTGCGCGGCTTCGGACTCATGGCCGGCATGTACAAGCGGGAGCGCGAAGACGTCTTTGATCCGGATGGCTGGTACCACACGGGTGACCGCGGCTACATCGAAGCTGGCACCATCTGGTTCACTGGTAGGTACAGCGAGATGATCAAGTGCGGCGGTGCCAACGTCTCGCCCCTCGAGGTGGAGGGAGTCCTCGCGTCGCATCCGGGGGTAGCGATGGCATTCGTGGTCGGACTGCCCGATCCGGTCCGGGGTCAGGAGGTCGCGGCGGCGGTGGTGCCGGCCGAAGGAGTCGAACTCGACGTGGAGCAACTCCGCCTTCACACCAATCAGCGCCTCTCGGCCTACAAGGTCCCAACCCGCTGGCTCCTGGTTCAGACCGGCGAAGTCCCGGTTCTGGCCAGCGGAAAGCCGGACAAGCGAGCTCTCGCCGATCGCTTTCACGCCGGCGGGCAGCCGGCATGACAAGGTTCGAGCGGTCGCCCGGTCCCGGACCCGCGGTCTCGGAATTCGACCTCCCCGTCGGCGGATCCCGCCTTTCCGGACTTTTGGCTCAGCCAGACCGGCCCGACGAGTCACGGGCGCTCATCGTCGCCATCCACGGAGCCGGTCTCCACAGCGGTTATTTCAACGCCAGGACGGCGCCGGGTCTGTCGTTGCTGGAAGCGGGCAGCCGCCACGGTTTCACCGTTTGGGCCCCGGACCGGCCCGGCATCGGAGCGAGCGCAGATCTACCTGAGAATCGGATCACGCTCCAGGGTCAGGCAGAATTGCTGCTCGAAGCCATCGAGGCCTACTCGGCCGACTTCCCGGTGGGTACCGGTGTCCTGCTCGTGGGGCACTCCTACGGTCTGAAGGTGGCCTGGACAATGGCCGCCGGGCCCGAGGGAAAGGCGCTCATGGGGGTGGACGGAGCGGGCACCGGGGCCCGATACGGGTTCGACTGGGGCGAACGAGCGAAACGACGAGCGTCCCGGGCGGACCCAGACAGCCCGGGCGACATGTGGGGGCCGGCGTCGATCTATCCGGACGGCACCTTCGATCGGGCGACGCTGCCGACCTACCCGATGCCTGCCGTACAGGCAGAGGAAGGAGGGCGCTGGCCCTGGGACCTCCAGGCCATGGCCCACCGGATCCGGGTGCCGCTGCGGGTCACCTACGGGGAGCACGAGCGCCTGTGGCCGATCGACGGGAACAGCCTGGACGAGCTGCGGTCCCTGTTTGTCAATGTCCCCAGTTTCGAAGTCGCAATCGAGCCGTTCGGAGGACACAACCTCAGCCTGGGGTGGGCGGCGCGCTCCTATCATCTGAAGGTGCTGGCCTTCGCCGAATCCTGCTGTCTGTCCCGGCAACTCGGCTGAGTCCGGCCGCGTGTCGTGAATACTCTGATCAGTTGAGCAAGGAAAAGGGGACGGCCGTGGGTACTGACAAGTTCCGCTACGACGGCAAACGGATTCTGGTCGTCGGCGGAGCGTCGGGTATGGGTGCGGCTATCGCCCGGTTGGCCGGCGAGCTGGGCGGCGAGGTGCTCGTTGCTGACCGACAGGCGGTGGACTTCCCGGTGTCGCGGTCCGTCATGATGGATCTCCGCGATGAGGGCGCGATCGATGCCGCCCTGGGCGACCTCGGAGAGCCGATTCACGCCCTCTTCTCCTGCGCGGGCGTGTCGGGGGCACCGTTTTCGCCGGTGGATGTGATGCTCATCAACTTCGTGGGCGCTCGCCACCTGATGGAGAAGGCGGCCCGGGATCTCATGCCGCCTGGATCCGCGGTGGCGGTCATCTCGTCAATCGGAGGGGTCGGATGGCGGGACCGCGTGGAGGAGCTCGCGGAGTTCCTCAACACGCCAGACTTCGAGACCGGCCGGAAATGGTGCGAGATCCATCTCGATGCCGCGGGCGACGACGCCGGAGATCGGGCCAGCGCCAACTACGTATTCTCCAAGCAGGCCATCGACGTGTACGTCCAGATGCGGGCGGTTCCATTCGCTCATCGGGGAATCCGGATCAACGCCACGGCGCCGGGGCCGACGCTCACCCCCCTGATGGCCGCCACGCCGTCATGGCAGGTCTTCGGTGATCAACTCTTCAAGCAGGCCATGCGACACGAGCCGTCTTCAGCCGAAGAACAGGCCTACCCGATGGTCTTCCTCAACAGTGATGCCGCCAGCCACATCAGCGGCCAGGTGCTGAGTGTCGACCTCGGCTACACCGCGGGCGGTTTGCTGGGAACGGTCGACTGCCCCCTGGTGCCACCGCTCCTGCGATCCTCCTGATACGGTTCCCTCCCGATACGGAGCGACGGATCAGTAGCCTTTGAAGTCGGGATCCCGCTTTTCGTAGAAGGCGCGATGACCTTCGAGGTAGTCCTCGGTCCGACCCGCGCTCTGCAGCCCCCAGGCCTCCATGGCGTGGGCGACATCAAGGTTGTTGGCGGCGAGGCCGGACTGCATCTGCATCTTGGCAAACGTCAGCTGCACGGTCGGCCCCTTGGCGATCCTGGTGGCGAGGTCCATCGTCGCGCTCATGAGCTGGTCGTGCGGGACCACCCGGCCCACCAGGCCAATGCGCAACGCCTCCTCGGCGTCGAGCATGTCGCCCGTGTAGGTCATGAGCAAGGCCTGTTCGAGACCGACGAGCCGGGGCAGAAAATAGCTGAGACCGGTCTCCGGGGTGAGTCCGCGCTTGGTGAATGCCACCGAGAACTGTGCCTGGCTCGACGCGATCCGGATATCCGCGGGGAGGGCGAACATAAACCCACCTCCGACGCAGTACCCGTTGATCGCGGCGATGGTCGGCTTCGGAAAGCTGTAGATCGACCGTCCCACGTAAAACGTGTTGGCGGCGGCGCGGGCGGTCGTCAACGGCGGGCGGACGGCACGGTCGTCAGCATGATCGGTCCAGTCCTCGCCGCCTCGCCCGGCAGCCAGGTCCTTGAGGTCGGCACCCGCGGAGAAGGCCCGACCGGTCCCGGTGATGACCAGACACCGCACCCCGAGGTCGTCCTCAGCCACGTGAAGGGCATCGTCAAACTCGCGCTGAGTCTGGCGGCGGAATGCATTCATCACTTCAGGCCGGTTCAGGGTGATGAGGCCGACGCCGCTCCGCACATCGTAGGTGATGTCGCCGAAGTCCACAACAGTTGATCGTATCCTGCCTGCGGTCGGCACATGTCCGGCCGGCCCAGCAACTGGTGCCACGGATGCTCCAACGAGGCGGCGGGTCCTTACTGCAGACCGTGCCGGCCGCCGGTTTGATCACATCGAACTCAGCGCTGGCCTACGCGGTAACCAAACACGCTGCGATCCGCGGCCGACCAGAAGTTTCGTCGGGCGAAACCCAGTCCAGATCTGCTGTAGTGACAGCTATGACCATTCGTGGCAACCATCTCTATGACCATCTCGGGGTGCGTTCGAAGCGCATCGACGAGGAGTCCGGAGAAACTCGCATGCCGGTCAACGACGACGTGCGGGTGCCGGGCGGACTGCGGGCGGCTCCGCTCGGCCTGGCCTTCGAGCAAGGCGTCGCGTCGTACCTTTTCGACAAGGTCATGGCGGTCCCGTCGCAAATCTCGTTACACATCCGGGATGAGGGGGCGGGCGTCCGGGGCATCATCTCCACCACGCATCTGGTCCGGCTGGGCCGGACGCTGGTGACGGTCGACGGTCGCATTGTCGACGACGCCAATCCGACCCGACTGCTGGCCTACGGGTCGATCGCCTGGTCGGTGATTGGCGAGGCTCCCGGCATCCCGGCCGAAAATGCTCATCCCGCGGAACCACTACCCGCGGCCGGCGTGGACGTCATCGAAGCCGCCGGTATCACGCCGCTCCCGGATGGCACCGGCTGCCAGATCGAGGGCATCACCCCCCAGACCACCGGGCCCGGCGGGATTCTGCACGCCGGCATGTTTCAGCTGCTGTGTGAGGAGGCCGCCCTTGTGGCCGCCAGCACCGCCACCAGGGCGTCGAAGGGACGGGCCGTCGACTGTACGTACAACTTCATGCAGCCAGGCAAGACCGGCCCATTCGTGGCGACAGCCGAGGTCCTCTGCACCGGCGAGGAGGGAGTCGACACCAGGGTCGTGGTCCGTGACCTCGGCAATAACGACAAGGTGCCCTCCCTGGCCTACGTCCGGGTCCGACCGGTTGGCTGAGCACCCGGGGGACACGGCGGGCTGATGGAGGGATTCGACGACCTCCTGACGGGGGAGGACGACAACTTTCATCCGGGCAACGGCCACTGGTGGTGGCACGAGACCTGCTTCTTTTACTTCTTCGTTCCCGAACGAAGGAGCGGCTGCTGGCTCTACAACTACATCCGGCCCACCATCGGCGTGTCCGGCGGGGGTTGCTGGGTGTGGGACGACCGCTCCTTCTTTCATATGGAGGCGCCCTACTACGCCTGCTACGCGGCGTTGCCGCTCCCCGAGGATCGCGACCTCCGCGACTTCCGGTTCCCGAGCGGCGTGCACGTGAAGTGCGAGACGCCCCTCCGGCGCTATCGCCTCACCTACGCAGACCGGGACTGGATCAATCTGGACGTGACCTGGGACGCCATCCAGAAACCGTGGGTTCAGGCCGAGGGAGAGCCACCGGTACCGTTCCACTGGGAGCAGTTCGGGCCGCGTCAGCGGCGAGCTGGTCGTGCACGGCGCCAGGATGGCCATCGATTGTCTGGCCATGCGCGACCGCACCTGGAGTCCCCGGGGCGAGAGGTGGAAGGACGGGGGCGGCCGGGCCTATGCCAGCGCAGCCGCATCCGGCGAGCTCAACTTTCTGGCCCGAGGCACCGACCACCTCGAGGGCTTTCTCACCATCGATGGCAGCCGTCGGGCTATCGTCGCCGGCACCCGCAGGGTGGAACGTCAACCCGATCACGGCTACATCACCGCGATCCTGCTTGACGCCACAGACACGGCCGGCCGGACGATGCACATGGAAGGCACGCCAGTGAGCAGACTCGCCATGCCACTACCCGGATTGGCGGCGGTGGTCTGGACAAGCACGGTGTCATGGAGCATCGAGGGCACCCGTTGCTGGGGCGAAGACCAGGACCCCTGGCCCCTCGGACAGTGGTCAATGCGCCGCCGGAGCGGAGAGTTCGGACGATCCGTCTAGACCAGCGAGGTCACCCGTCCCCACCATCAAATAGCGACCGCCACGCCACGGCGTCACGAACCGTAATCTTCCCCGGCAGGATCGCATCCCCGACATAGACCCGCTTGAGTCCACGGGTCTGGATGCGCCAGCCGCTCGCCCCACGCTGCAACCGGTCGTCCATCCATCCCATTGACAGGCGGCCCGGGCCTTCGCGGGATGCGGTGCCGAGCTCCAGGTAATGGGAACGAGCGAAGGCGCGGTCGCCTTCGATCCGAACGCCTACTGTCATCGTCAGCTGCACTGCAAACCCGCTCGACCCGGGTCCGAGGCGGTTTTGCAGGGCGCTCTCGATTGCCTCCCGCCCGATCACCGGCTGCCCACCAAACGCTTCGAGCACGGCGTCCTCGGCAAACACGGACGCCGCGGCCGCAGGGTCCCGGCACATGATGGCGTCGCTGTACTCGGCGATCAACGTACGGATGGAAAACTCGTCCTCGGCGCTCACCGCCACCATGATGGCAAACCGGGCTGCCGGCTGCGGCCGGCGCCGATCGTCAGGCTGGGCGCCCCGTCCGCCATCCGGCCATCAGCTGGGCACCCGCATCGACCATCGTGATCGGGTCGACATAGACGTGCTGGGTTGCTCCCGAGATGTCCCGCAGGCACCGTCCCAGGGCGCTCGGGAGCCGGAGGGCGTCGGTCCCTGCCCACGTGTAACACCAGCGCACCACGTCGGCAGCTATGGAGTGGCTATAGGTCGCGACCTGGCGGAACCGCTGACGGGTCTCAGCCGAAAGCGGGATTCCCGCGGACACGCATCGCTGGGCTTCGGCGAAGACCTGGTAGGCGTACGCCCGGGCCGACTGGTAGGCCGCATCCTTCTCGGCGAACCCATGGAGAAAGAGGGGGTGGTCGCCGACCACAGTCTGGTAGGCGGGTCTTTTCTTCCCCGCGGCCAGCACCGCCACTTCCTCGAGGGCCCGGGCGGTGATCCCCAGGGCTACCGCGGTGTGGCCCGCCGAGGCGAAGCCGGCCACCCCGAAGGAAAAGAGCGGCCCGCCCCGCAGGTAGGCAAAAGAGGTCCGCTCAAATCTGTAACCGGTCCCGACGAACTGCTCCGGTACCTCGTAGTCGAAGCTGCCCGTGCCGACCAGCCCCATGACGTCCCAGTTGCCGGTTAATCGAGCCGCATGACGGGGGACGACACACACCTGGACTTCCGGCAGCCCGTTGGCCAGACAGCGGGGCCGTCCGTCCTCGAGCACAAACATTCCGGCGGCCAGCCAGTCAGCGTGGGCGGCGCCGCTGCCAAAGCTGTAGTGACCCGAGCCCCGGAAACCACCGTCCACCTCGACACTCTGGCCGCCGGGGCCGAGCATCCCGGCGATAATGGCGTCCCCCGACCCGAAGATGACCTCGACGGCGTCATCGCCACAGAAGGCCGCGACCAGTGACGTGGCCAGGGCATTGGCCATGAGCGACCACCCGGTGGACCCGTCAGCCCGGCTCGCTTGCTCGAAGGTGGCCATGGCAGAGGTCAGATCGGCTCCGATCCCGCCCAATTCGGCCGGAACCAGGATGGAAAACAGGCGGGCGTCCTTCAGAGCTTCGATCACGGCGGGCACCATGGTGCCCAACGCTTCGGACTCCTGCCCGTGTCGCCGGATGATCTCGGTCACGGCGTCGACTGCGCCTGGGCCCGGCTCAGCTCTGCCGTTGACTCCGATGGTCTCCGCGCTCGACATCAGCCTTCCTCCGCAGCTTGTCCCGTCTCGAGACGGTAGCAAGGCCGGAACCGGTCGTCGTCCCCTGGATCAGGACCCTCTCAGCGCAGCCGGCCTTCGAGCATGCTGGCGAACGCGGTCCAGGCGGCAGCCCGGCGCCGGGCCTCGTCGACCACGTCGTAGATGCGACCGACGGGAACGGCGGGAACGTACTGGTGCCACTCGCCGTCGACACGGTTGCGGGTGAACCAGCGGGCGAAATCGCCTCCATCACCGCAAGTCAGCAGGGCGGCATCGCGATCCCAGTGTTGACGGCGGTCCGCGAGCCTGGCCCTGGCTCTGGCATTGATCTGTGCGACTGGCAGGTCGTTCCCTGGTTCTGGCTGAGCGGCGACGGCATCGCTAACCTGGCTGTCGGCGCCGAGGGGAGCCCGCAGGGCCCGCACCGTCTCGGGCGAGACGCCGACCAGCGCGGCGATGCTCCGGAGGGAGCTTCCGGGATTCTCGATCAAGGCCTGGCGAATCCGGCCCCGCACCTGGGCGGGCTGCACGGGACGGACGCGACCGTCGCGACCGACACGCCGTTCCAGGGCAACCACGTTGTCCCCATCACCGTAGGCCGCCTCCGCCCGGCGCAGCCGGCCCACGGTCTTGCCCGACAGGCCGCAGAGCGAGCCGATGCGGCGGTCGGACCAGTCCGGATGGCGCGTCAGCACTCGCTGCGCCGCCCGCCGCCGGTCCGTGGCCGTGAGGGGCAACCCATGATGGATGTTGTGCCGTACGGCCTCGATGTAGGCCTCATCCTGGCTGCCCTCAAAGCGCACCGCCTCGACGCTCCGATAGCCGAGCCGGCGAGCGGCGGCCACCCGGTGGGCGCCATCCACCATCACACAGTCATCACCCCACACCACGATAGGCGGCCAGCGACCCTCCAACTCTACCAGGAGGCCTACATGGGCCTCATCCAGGCCGGCGCTGCGGAGCTCCTCCCCGACTACCAGCGACTCGAGCAGGACGTTGAAGGGCTCAGACCCTTCCGCTTCCACCGATCCCGAGTTCGCCGCGAGCGACATCCACGTCCCCCCAAGGAGCGCATGAACCTTCCGTTGCGAAGATTGTTATACATGGTAGAGCAGAAGTCAAGTCCTGTGTCCCACCGCGTCCCAGGTCCGCCGGGTGGCATGTAAGGATCAGGCCCGGTCAGCCGCACCGCGGGCCGTTCCCTCACCGCCAAACGAGGAGCAATCATGGACGACATCGAGTCGCGCCTGGAGCGTTTGGAGTCGATCGCCGCGATCGGCGATATCACAGCGCGTTATCCAATCGCCCTGGACGCCCGGGACCTCGACGCCCTGGTGGAGCTGTTTGTCGAGGACGTCAAGGCCTCGCCCGATGCCCCCCGCGGCCGGGGCTCGCTCAAGGCGCATTACGAGCGGCTCTGCCGGGGGTGGGGCTACACCGTGCATCAGGTGTTCCAGCAGGCCATCGACTTCGAATCGCCCGACAAGGCGATCGGTCACGTGTACTGCAAGGCCGAACACGACATTGACGGGCATTTCGTGGTGGCCATGCTGCGTTATCTCGACCGATACGAACGGCGCGACGGACGCTGGTATTTCCGGTGGCGTCGCACTCCGATGTGGTACGTGACGGAGGTTCGTGACGGGCCCATCGGCGACGACCGGATCCGCTGGCCGAACCGGCCTGCCGAACCGGCAGAATTGCCCCGGGCCTTCGAGACCTACCGACGCTTCTACGACGATTCTGTCGGCTGACGGGTGCAGCCGGCACCGAGCAGCCGTCACGCCAAGGCGGGCATCACCTCGGTGGTGAACAGCTTCCACGCCTCATCGGGATCGGGACCTGACGGGGTGGCCAGCACCACGTCGCACCCCGTCATGGATGCGGCTCGCTCGAGGCCGGCGATGACATCGTCAGGCGTGCCCGCGATGAAGACGTCGTTGCCGAGATCCGGGATGGTGGCCTGACCTCCGCCCGCCCGCAGTTTGGCGGCCATCCCCTCGTTGCGCTCCGTCGGCGCCCCTGCCCGCCGGTACCCACGCATCATGGCCAGCACCTGCGGCAGCCATCCGTCTTCCACCGCCTGCCTCGACGAGCCGATCCCGATCTGGCGACCGAGTACCACCGTCGCCGTCCGCCCGTTGGCAGCCGCCTCCCGTCGATACCACGCCAGCGTCTCCTGGACTTTGGGAAGCGGATCGGGGAACGGCACCAGGTAGCCGTCGCCCCACCGGGCGGCGCGATGGAGGGCCGCCCGCGAGTTGGCGCCAATGTAAATCGGGGGTCGCGGCGACTGAACCGGCTTGGGCAGTACCTCGAGGTCGTGGAATTTGAAATGCTCGCCGTCATAGGACAGCCGGTCCTCGACCCAGGCCCGCTGGATAATCTCCAGGCATTCGGTCATCAGCCGTCCGCGCCTGCGGTAGGGCACCCCCACCGCCTCGTACTCGTATGGACGGTAGCCCAGCCCGGCACCCAGAAACACTCTCCCGTTTGAGATGCGGTCAACGGTAGCGATCTGCTCGGCGAGATCGAGCGGGTGGTCCAGGGGCACAATAAAGATGTTCGTCCCGAGTCGAATCCGCTCGGTTCGGGCCGCAATGGCAGCGAGCACCGTCCAGGTCGAAGCCGCGTCGTAGCCAGCTGTGAATCGATGATGGGAAGCGGTCACCAGGTCAAAGCCTGCTTCCTCCGCCCTGCTCGCTTGGCGGAAGACAGAATCCCACGGATTGCGCAGCGCCGGGTCCTCGGTCCCAGTTATCCCGATCCCAAACTTCACGGCAGGCCGGCCTTGCCCAGCGCATCGAACCAGGCCCCTTCGGGCGCCCGGGCCGAACGCGTCCGCCGGTCGTCGCGTTCCTTTGATTCTCGCTCGGTCACTGCCTGCAAATCTAACGTCCCTCCAGGGGAGCGAGCATCGCGGCACCGCTGACGCGCCGGCGCGTCCAACTGCGTCACGTCCCTGCCCCGTGCCGGCCGCCTGCGGGCGGGCCGCGGCCGCCTAGGATGGCGGACCGGACCGTCCATCCGCACCAACCGTCCAGGGAGATGGCTCGCCATGTTCGACGAGAAGCTGCCATACCGGGTTTTCGACGCTGACAACCACTTCTACGAACCACCTGACATCCTGGAGCAGTACCTCGAGCGCAAGTTCCACGACCGGGTGGCCGTCGATTACACGCCGGAAAAGGCCGCGGAGCACAACGCCAAGATCCGGGCCGAGCAGGAAGAGCGAAAAAGGGACGGCGTGATTCCCGGGTCGGCACTCAACCGGATGAACCCGCTCCGCGACAAGAACGCCGAGGAGCGGCAGCGCATCGTCGAGGAGTTCCGGGCCCTTAAGGGGGCGTATCAGGATCGGGAACGCCGCGTCGATGTAATGGATGCCCAGGGCATCGAAGCCGCACTCATGTTTCCAACTGGCGTCGGCGTCGGTATCTGGTCGAACAACCGGGACGACCCTGAGGCCAACGTCGCCAACGTGCGGGCCTACAATCGCTGGTCGGAGGAGACCTGGGGTTGGGCCTACCAGAATCGAATCTTCACCCCGGCGGTCGTCGGGCTGCTCGGCCTCGAGGCCGGCCTGGCCGAGTTGGACCGCTGCATCGAAGCGGGAGCCAGAACTGTCCTCCTGCCACCGGGGCCGCTCTACGATCGGGCCCCGGCTGACCCTTACTACGATGGCCTGTGGGGTCGCCTGGCCGAGTCGGGGGTGCGAGCGGTAGTCCATCTCGGCTACACCAGGTATCAGGTGGCCGGGAAGTACTTCGGCTACGACCCGGATATGCACTATTTCGACGGGTTCGACGCCTTTCAGTGGCTTAATTACCGGGGCGACCGGCCGATCATGGAGACGATCTCGTCGCTCATCTTCGACAATCTCTTCGGCCGATTCCCATCGCTGCGTGTCGGCATCATCGAGCATGGTTGCGTCTATCTGCCTTACCTGCTCCGCAAGATGGACCACGCCATCATGATGGGTAAGGGAACCCGCCACGGAAAGCTCATGGCGCGACCCAGCGAGATCTTTCAGCAGCATTTCGTCGTCGCCCCGTACCCGGAGGAGAGCGTCACCCGGGTGCTGGACGTGGTCGGCCCTGATTGCCTCGTATTCGGATCCGACTTTCCCCACCCCGAAGGGCTGTCCGACCCGGTCTCCTACATCCATCAGCTGGAACGCCTGCCCGACGACATCCAGCGCAACATCATGCGGGAGAACCTGGCCCGCTTCCTGTCGGTAGCCGAGGACGCAAACTGAAAGTAGAATTCTCTGACGCGTCAGGGTGTCGAACACAGCTGGGGAGGATGAAATGACTGAACTCAAGTTGTGGGCCAACTCCGGGGACTCGCATTCGCTGGGCGAGCGGGCGGTCTGGGAGGAGATCCTGCCCAAGCAGGTCGCCGACCGGCTGCCCCGTTCAGAGCGCCACGACAAGGAGGGCTACGAGATCGTCCACGTCGACGGCCGGAGCTTCCGTCGTGAGCTGCCCAAGCTCCAGGTCAAAAAGGATCCCCGGCAGGGCAAGACCATCGGAGAGCTGGTGAGCGAACGCGGCGCCAACGACATCGAGTCCCGCCTGCCGCGACTGCGACAACGAGGGGATCTGGGCAGAGATCGTCTACGACTCGCTGGGCCTGTGGGAGACGATGATCACCGACAAGGACCTGCTGCAGACCGCCAACCGGGCCCAGAACGAATGGAAGGTCAACGAGATCGTCCCCCGGTCCAACGGCCGCCTGGTGCCCACCGCATCGATCCCCCTCCTCGACATGGACCTTGCCATCAGCGAGCTACAGCACGCCGCCTCCATCGGCCTGCACGCCGTCAGCATGCCCACCGGCGTTCCGGAGGGGCGGCCCGACTACAACCGTGACGACTGGGAGCCTCTCTGGTCTGCCGCCGAGGAAGCGGGCATGGTGCTCGCCTTCCATATCGGCTCCGACAACGACGGCAACGACAACACCAGGTTCCGCGGTCCCGGCGGGGCTGTCCTCAACTACGTCAACACCACCTTCGGGGGCCAGTTCGTGGCCTTGAAGCTCGTCACGGGCGGGGCCCTCGACCGACACCCGAACCTGAAGGTGCTCATCTCGGAAGGCGGGGCCGGATGGGTTCCCTTTATCGGAGACCGCATGAACGAGGGCTACCGCCAGCACAGCATGTTCGTTCGCCCCGTCCTCTCAAAGCTGCCAAAGGAGATCCTGTACCGTCAGGTCTACACGTCCTTCCAGCACGACGAGGACGCCCCCTCCGCCATCTGGGCCTGCGGCTACCAGAATCTCATGTGGGGAAGCGACTACCCCCACCTGGAGGGCACCTTCGGGCACAGCCAGAAGACCCTCCACGAGCTGGTCGATGGCGTATCTCCCGACGTCAGCTATCGCATACGCCTCGGGTCGTTCAAGGAGCTCTTCCCCTTCGTGGGGGACCCGCCGGATCTGGGTCCCGGTCCGGGCCAGTAGCCCATGGCGCTTCCGGATTCCTGCGAGTTGACCGAGACCCACCTGTCCTTTTGGGAAGTCGCGGCGGCCGCCCAGCTCGCCGAGACCGACCAGCTCTACGAGTATTGCTGCACGGTGGCCTGCACCAATGGGCTCCGGCCGCTCGGACCGGTAGAAGTCAGTCGGGTGAAATTCCCGACCTGGCCGAGGGCGAGATGCTGCAGTGGGGCAAGCGCTTCCTCACCAGCGATGCCGCCGAAACCTACAAACAGGAGGGGTACCTCCTGTGCGTGCTGCGGCTCCCTGTCAAACCGATGGGTCTGGCCTGATGGACCTCGAGGGCCGGGTCGCCATCATCACCGGCGGCGGCCGGGGGATCGGTCGAGAACACGCCCTCGTGTTCGCCCGGGCCGGAGCCCGCCTGGTCGTAAACGACACCGGCGGCGATCCCCACGGGCAGGGCCATGATCCCACCGTGGCGGAACAGGTGGTGGAGCAGATCCGGCTCGAAGGGGGTGAGGCGGTTGCCAACACCAGCGACGTATCGGTCTGGTCGACAGGACAGGAGCTCGTGGTTCAGGCCATCGACACGTTCGGCGGGCTGGACGTTCTGGTCAACAATGCTGGCGTGCTGCGCCACGGTCAGATCGCCGACCTTCGGGAGGAAGACCTCGACCGCGTCCTGGCTATCCACCTGAAGGGCCACTTCACCACCACCAAACACGCCGCCGCCTACTGGAGAACGCGGGCCCAGGCGGGTCACACCGTACGGGCCTCGATCGTCAATACCGCCTCGCCGCAGGGTCTCTTCGGCGGACGAAACTATCCCGAGCAGACCGAACTTCAGTTCGGTATCGAGATGGCCCAGGCCAACTATGACGCCGCCAAAGCCGGGATCCTCGGGCTCACCCTGAGCTGCGCCATCGAGCTGTACCGCTACGGCATTCGCACCAACGCCCTCTGCCCGTTCGCCACCACCCGCCTCGCCGACCTCTATCCCGGTCGGCCGACGCGGCCGCCCGGCTGGCCCGGAGAGGAATGGTGTGCCGGCCACCCACGGATCAATTCGTTTGTGGCGGCCTGGCTGGCAAGCGTCGACTGTCCGGCGAACGGAACGGTGTGGAATCCTGCCCTCGGCAGCCTCTGGACAACCTGGACGGAAGCCGGGTCGATGCCGCTGGAGCCCGGCTGGCCGACCATCGATGAAATCGACGGCCTCGTCCGGGCCCACATCGGTTTCGATGCCCTGACGGTTTTGGGCCGACCGCCCACCGCCTCGCCGCCCTGACCAACTCTGCGGTCAATAGACCGCCCCCTCGCGGCATCCGGGCCTGACCGAACCAACTCCCTTTCCTGTTGCAAATCGTGCCCTAACGACGCCTCCACCGCCTTCCCTGCTGCAGAACGTGCCCTGTTAGGGGGTCTGGTGCAGCAGAGAAGAGTCCGAGGTCCACCTGTGCGGACCTGCCCACCGGTCAGGCCCGCATGTGATACACCTAATTAGGTGATCAGGTGACGACGCTCGGAGGTGCATGGCACTTGCGGCAGGATGGCACCTATCCTGGTCAGGAATGCCCCCCGCTGAGCTTGCCGACAACGCCCTGCGCCAGGAGACCGACGCGACCTGCCGCGGCGTCGTCTCCGAGCGCGACGAGATCCTGGCCCGATACGATGCCCGGCGCCTCGCCCCCAGGGCGCCGAACCCCCTCGGCGACTTCATCGAGAAGGTCCGCGGTCTCCTCCCCGGCACCTCGGGCGTGGCGGTCGGCGACGTCCTCGTCGACCTGGTCGAGCGAGACCGATTTGGCGCCGATCTGGCCCTGAAGTTCCCGGCCTTGCTCAAAAACGGCGGCCCCAGGAGATTCGCCTCGGATCACGCACCCGCGATCCAGGCCGCCTTGAGCGGCCCCGAGTTCGGGGCCGAGATCGCGACGGTCGACTCCGTAGGGATGTACGTCAACATCAGGCTGCGGGACGATTGGCTGCTGGCCGCAGCCCGGGCCGTCGCCGCGGCCGGCACCGCCTACGGCCGCTCGGACCCGCTGGCAGCCGAGCGCTACGTCGTCGACTACTCGTCGCCGAACGTGGCCAAGAGCCTTCACGCCGGTCACATCCGCTCAACCATCATCGGCGCGGTCCTGTGCAATGTCCTCGAAGAGGCTGGCGGCCTCGTCTTTCGCATCAATCACATCAACGACTTCGGCGGGTTCGGATTCCTGCTGGAAGGTCACCGGCGTTTCGAGCACAGCTTCCCGCCGGGATGGGATCTCAACGAGCGGTCGCTGGAGATCTACCGGCTCCGCCGGATCCTGGAGCGCGCCGTGGAAGATGGCGCGTCCGTGTCCGACCTGCCCGGGCCGGATGCGGACCTCGTCCGGCAGGTGCTGCCGGGCGTGGAGACGGCTGAGGACCTGGCGGCCACCAGGCGCGACTTCGAGGCCGCCGGTGATCAGCGGTTTGCGGCCCTGGAGTCAGGTGGCCGGGACGAAGTCGCCCTGTGGAAGCAAATCGTGGCGGCCAGCCTGGACGACTTCGCTTCCTTTTACCAGTCCCTCGACATCATCTTTGATTTCGTCATCGGGGAGAGCTTCTACGCCCAGACCGGCCTGAAAATGGTCGACGACTGGCTGCAGTCCGGGCAGGCCGTCCGGTACGGAGAAGAGGAAGCCGGGGCTGACCGCCGGCACCTGCAGGACGCGCTGGCGGCCGGCGAGATCTCGGACGGCGAGTTCGAGGCCCTGGAGCAGGCCATCCGCAAGGACATCGGCGCGGTTGTGGTGCGCATGAGCCCGACCGATCGGTATGTGATCAGACGGAGAGACGGCCGCAGCATCTACGCCACCCGCGACCTGGCCGCGGTCTCCATCCGGCAAGAGCTCTTCCATCCCACCAGCTTCATCTATGTGGTGGGCCAGGAGCAGAAGGCCCACTTCGAGCGGCTCTTCGCCGCCAGCTATCACCTCGGGCTGGCCGATCCGGCCCGCACCACGTTTGACCACATCTATTTCGGGTTCTACGTCGACGCCCACACCCACAAGAAGCTGTCGAGCCGGGAGTCCGCGACCGGCGTGACGGAGTTGTTCCAGGCTGCCCATTCATACTTCCTGTCGCGAGTCAGCGACCGCCAGGTCACCGGATCACAGGATCCGGACAGCGTGGCTCGCCAGCTCACCATCGCGTCCATCGTGTTCAACGATCTCAAGCAGGACACCCGCTCGACTGTCGAGATGGATATGAAAAATCCGACCTCCATGGTGGAAGTCTTCGAGAAGTCAGGTGGCGCCTACGTCATCTACACGGCCTGCCGGGCGGGCAGCATCGTCCGGAAGGCGGCCGGCCGGCCTGAGGCCAGCGATGCCCCCGGCCTCGAACCCGAGGAGGTCAGCCTCCTGCTGCAGGTACTCGACTACCCCGCCGTCGTCGTTGCCGCCGCCCGGCAGCGCAACCCGTCCGTGCTCGTCAGGCACCTGTTCCACATCAGCAACCTCTACAACTCGTACAACGCCAAGGCTCGGGTCATCACTGACGCCGGGGTCATCAGCTCCAGGCTGCTCACGACGGCGGCGGTGGAGCAGACGTTGCGCAACGGGCTCAAGCTCTGCAACGTCGACTGCCCGGATTACATCTGAGGCCGCGGGCCGGGGTTCGGGTCGCGGCCTGCCGGCCGGCTGGTCGGCCGGTCGGCTGGAGGGTCAGAGCGTCGGGTGGTCGGGTGGTCGGGGTGGTTGAACCTCAGTTGAGCCGGGCCCGCAGGGAGGCGGCTTCCCGGCGAAGGCGTGAGGCCGTCTCGGTGCCGGCGTGGAGCTCGGCCAGCTGATCGAGCAGGGCCGCGGCGGCCCCGAATCGCCCCTGGGCGCCCAGCCGACCGGCCAGCTGTACCCGGTCACCGAGGGGTAGGTCGGGGATCTGGAGGCGCAGATCGGAAACCCACAACAGGGAACGATGATCGGCGCGCCGCTCGAAGCTTCGATCCAGGTTGGCCAGCATCCGGGCCAGGATCGCTCGCCGTCCGGCGGGCGCCAGCAGGGCCGGGGTGAGCTCGGCATCCGTGCCGGTGGCCGCTCGCAGCAAACGCTGACAGCCCGACTGATCAAGGACCTGGCCACCAGCAAAGGCGTCGATAAGGACCTGGGGGGCGGCGGGATCGCGCACCAGAAAATGACCCGGCATCCCCACGCCTTCGAGGCGAAGACCACAACGACGACCCACCTCGATGAGGAGGACCGACAGCGAAATAGGGATACCCCGACGCCGATCCAGGACCCGGTCGAGATACGAGTTGACGGGGTCGTCATAGCTCTGCCGGTCGCCGCGGAGGCCCAGCCTCTGAAACAGCACCTTGCCCACTGCGGCGGTGTCCGGGCCCTCGGACATGGCCGCCACGTCGTCCAGGCGCTGGAGCTGAGCAGCCACGTTCAGGCTCGGGTTGGCGTGGGCAGCCAGGATCAGGGCGGCCTCGTCCAGAGGAAGCTCCTCCTCGGGAACCCGCATCAGCTGAGTCCAGCGTGTCGAAGGTTCCACGATTTGCCGTCTATCGGCCGACGGCCCGGCCGGAACCAGGTGAACACAAATAGCCGCCACCCCACGGATCGGGCGCGTGGCAGCCGCCCAGAAGCTTCGCTTCGCGTCCGCCGCCCGGGGAGCCATTCGGCATACCATGCACGATAGCGGCCGGTCGGATGAGCTCGAGATGGCCGGCATTTCCTTCGTCGTTTGCCGACGTTGGTTGAACTCGCCAGGGAGCGTCAGGGGTGAAACTCACCGGGTTCGAAGCGATGAGCTTCGACTGTTATGGAACTTTGATCGATTGGGAGTCGGGTATCGCCGCCGTGCTCAACCCCTGGGCGAAAGCCGGGGGCCTCGAACTCGACGACGAGCAGCTGCTGATGGCCTACTCCAAACACGAAGCCGCGGCCGAGGCCGAACACCCGCCCGAACGGTACCCCGACATCCTGGCCCGAAGCATGCGGGCCCTCGGGGATGAGCTCGGCGTCACCGTCACCGACGAGGAGGCGGCAGCCTTGGCCGGATCGGTGCCAGCGTGGCCGGCGTTCGAGGATTCCCACGACGCCCTCGAGCGGCTGGGCCGTCGTTACCAGTTGATCATCCTGTCCAATGTCGACCGGGCTTCGTTTGCCGGATCCAACGCCCGGCTCGGCGTCACCTTCACCAGCATCATCACGGCCGAAGACGTCGGCTCCTACAAGCCGTCGCCTCGCAACTTTGAAGCCCTGGAGCGGGAAATCCGCCGGCTCGGCATCCCCCCGGGCCAGCTGCTCCACGTCGCCCAGAGCCTCTTCCACGATCACCTCCCGGCCCAACGGGCGGGGCTCCCCACGGTCTGGATCAACCGGCGCTCCGACCGGGTCGGCTGGGGCGCAACCCCTCCCCCCGGCGACACCGTCACCCCGGACTGGGAGTTTCCGACCATGGCCGCGCTGGCTGCGGCGGTGGATGCGGAGTAGCGCCTGGCGCGGTAGCGGCCGGGAATCGGCTGTCGCCGGCTGCACCCGTCGGGAGGGTGGTCCCGTGAGGCGGAGACCGGGGAACTGGACCCGGCCCGGCGCCGTATACCTGACAGTGGAGCGTTGATTGTCGGCGACGTGAGCAAAGGCAGGCGAGATCCGATGATGCGGTTTTGTGGATGTGAAATCGAACTGCTGGTCGACGTCGTGCTCGCCTGGCGAGAAGGACCGGCCCTCTGCGCGGCCCACGACGAGCGCGGTGGCCGCTGGCTCATCGCGCGGGTAGACAACGATCCGGCCCACCTGGCCTGGTTGTGCGCTCCTGTCTCCGAGCGAGCCCTGCGAGCTGTCGCCGACGGCCGGGCTTCGGCCCGCGACGCCCTGCGCCACAGCGCCACCGGAACGGTAGAGCTGGTGACCGTGCAGGATGGCCGGGTGTTGCCGGATCGCTGTCTTCTCTGCTCCCACGTCGACCGGGAGCTACGCCGTGGAGACCAGGAGCGCGGGTCCCTGGCCGCCTGAACCGGAACGCCGGCCGCCTGTTCCGGGGCCCTACAGCCGGGCGGGTCCGCCCGAGCCGGCCCGCCAGGTACAGAATCGGGCTCACCGTCTCGCCCCTATCATGGCGCCTTCGTGGATACCTTCGAGCGGGGCACGGCGGTCGATCAGGTCGAACCCGGATTGTGGACAGCGACGATTGCGTCCACGTGGACTATCGGGGACGCCGTTCACGGAGGCTGCGCCCAATGCCTCATGGTGCGCGCCGCGACGGCGGAAAGCAGCCATCGGGACCCGGTGGCCACCAGTGCGCACTTTCTCGCTCCGACCAAGCCCGGTCCGGTCCAGGTGGCCCTGGAACCGGTGGGCGCCGGACGCACGGCATCGACAATGCGAGCAGTGCTGCTCCAGGAGGGGAAGCCGAAAATCGCCGCCCACATCACCCTCGCCACGCTGGGCGATCACCCCCCGGACTATCAATCGCGGCGGCCGGAGGTACCGCCCCCGGCGGAGTGTGTGCCAAGGCCGACTCAGCTACCCGACGGAAACCCTGTTCGCTTCCTGGAGTCGATCGAGGTCCGCATCGACCCTGGCCACCGGGGCGGTCCGCTCCGGGAGCTGTCCGGGGTGCCCGAGGTGCCCGAGGTCCGAGGCTGGATCCGGGCGCGAGATGGCACACCGCCGGATGCCGTGTTCCTCGCCTTCTGCGTCGACGCCCTACCCCCGACGGTGCTCGAACTAGGAGGCCAGGGCTGGTCACCAACCGTCCAGCTGTCGACGTACATCCGGGCCCGGCCGGCGCCGGGATGGCTGTGTGTCGTCGCCCGGGCGTCGATGGTCGCGGACGGATGGTTCGACGAGGAGGCCGAGGTCTGGGACAGTCGTGGGCGGCTGGTGGCGCAGGGTCGCCAGGTGGGACGCTACCGGCTCGGCCCGGACCCGGCGCCGGACGCCCCGGACAGCTAGAGCGAGCCGACGGGCTGCACGGGGCCCCGCCGAGCGGTGGCGAGCGGCCGGGTCAGAGGACGCAGGTCACGATCCGGCCACGATGGCGAATCGGGGCGGGACACCCAGAACCCGTCCCGGGAGCCCCAGATTCAAGGTCGACGCCCATTCGATGTCCCGGAGCCGGCGCAGGCGGGGTGCGGCCCAGCCTGCCTCTCCCACCAGGGCAGCCACCGCGGCCGGCGTGGTGCCAGAGCCGAGTGGCATCTGCTCCCTCAAGGTGGCGGGATACTCGGCGTGATGACCTCCCCTCTGGAGGGATGTTCCGCCGGCCCAGGGGGCTCTGGTCAAGAGGCGGCGCCCCGTCCGACGAAAGCGCTCGAGCGGATCGGCTGCTCCCCACATCCCTTCGAACAGGACGAGCCGGCCGGTAGGGGCAGCCGCCCGCCAGCCCGTCAGGGTTCCTACGGGATCGGGAAGGGTCCACAGCAAGTGACGCTCGATGACGGCGTCGAACGCGCCCGGCGGCGGCTGCTCCGCGCCCCCTTCGACCACCTCGATCTGCAGGCTGTTGGCCGCGGCCTTCTCCCGAAGGCGCTGCAACATCCCCGAGGACAGATCGAGGGCCGTGACCCGATGCCCCAGTCGGGCCGCAGCGATGGAAAGAAAGCCGGTGCCCGCCCCACAATCGAGGATCCGGGCCGGGGCCTCAGGCAGCAGGTCCACCAGGGCCGCCATCCAGGCCGCCTGTTCGGCGGCGTCGGTAGGGTGATGGTTGGGCACGTCGTCATAGACGGCGCTGTCCTCATCCCAGTAGCGGCGGACTTCATCTGCGACAGACATGATCCCAGCTTGGCAGCCCCGGCGACCCGGTGGACGCCGGATTAGCACCGGTCGGTTCCGGGCACCGATCAGGGCACCGCGGGCTGCGGGTCGCCGGTCCTAACTCCCGGCCCGCTCGGCTCGGCGGGCCAATCGAGACCGACTCCAGACAGTCATGCCGCTCCAGGGCCTGCGGTAGGGGCGACGGCAGCTCGTGACCCGGCCCATCGGGCCCGCGCCCGAGCAACTGCATCTGGATCTGGTTCTGGCGTGTTCTGTGTTGCAAAACAGGCCCTAACCGGGTCCACGCTCCCTTCTGTACTGCAAAGCGGGCTCATGTAAAGGGACTGGTGCAACACAGTACGCCGCGCAACTATCGCCGCGACCTGGCGCAACTATGGCCGCGACCTGGCGCCACCTGGCTCCAGCTGGCCCACCTGGCTCCCCTTCTGGCGTGGGTTCGGCAAGGAAAAAGTCGTGAGCGTCAGGCGGCGGGGTGGAGGGTGCTGCCCCTTTCATTCGCCCGCCGGGCTCAACCGCCCGCTAGCGCTCGTCCGTGCTAAAAAACGGGGGCCTGGCCGCGGGAGGAGAGACGACATGTCGGAGAAACGTATCGAGTTCAGGCGGTTCCACCACGTCACCATTGCTGTACCCGAACTCGATGCCGCCGTGGCCGACTGGACCGGTCGCCTGGGATGGCCTCTGTCCGCTTCGTCCGCCGGGCAGGCCACCTTTGGGCTTGAGGATTCCTCTATCCAGCTGGTGGACGCCGGCGACGGCGATCCTGGGGTGACGTCGGTGTCGGTCGTGGTCGACGATCTCGACGCCGCCGCCGAGCGCCTGCGGGCCCGAGGGGTGGCGTTGACCGTGGACCAGGACGGGAGGGTCGCCATCGATCCGGGAGCGGTCAATGGCGTCCCGCTGGAGCTGCGCACCGACGAGACTCAGGGTGAGGGCGACCCGGCCCGGGGGGCCGGCGGCGGCCCATTCCGCCGGTTCAACCACATCATCGTGGCGGTTGCCGATGACGAGGCGGCCCGAGCCGCCTGGGCCGACCTTTTTGGGGCCTGGACAGAGCACGGGGGCCACGAAGTCGAAGCCGTCCACCACGTGCCCGTCGGCATCGCCTGGTTCGGCCTGACCGGGAGTGGCACCGATGCCGGCGCCCTGGCCCGCTTCGTGGCCCGCCGAGGAGAGGGCGTCTACGGGCTGGCGGTCGTGGTCGACGACCATCCGGGCACCATCGCTGCTCTCGAAGCGCGTGGCGCCCAGATCATTCGACAGGAATCCTCCGGCCAGACCTTCGTGCACCCGAAGACCTCGCACGGCATCCTCATCGATCTGGTACCCGAACGGCATCCGTCCCGGGTGGGGTAGCGCCACTGCGGTCGGCGCCCGCGGGCGTGCACGTGGGCGCGGGGGTGCTATCAGCCGACCACCTCGACACCACGGGCGCCGAGCCTGAGCACCTCCCGTTGGGCGTCGACGCCGGCGGTGGCGGCCAGGCCCAGGGTGAGACCTACGTCTTTGTGGGCCCATTCACGGGTGCGGCCCGCCACAGGCGGTCGCCCGCGCCGGACAAAGCCGGACCAGGTCCCGCCGGATGAGCCCGCGGCCAGGGCGTCAAGGAGGGCGGACTCGTCGAGACCGAGATCACCGCCCAGGGCGACGGCATCGTCCGCCAGCCCGATGGTGGCCGCCAGCAAGGTGTTGTTGACGAGCTTGGCGATCTGACCACTGCCAATCGGGCCGAGATGGAGCACCGGGCGACCAAAGGAGTCGAACACGGGGCGGCACCGCTCGACGACCGATGACTCCCCGCCGACCATGACCAGCAGCTTCGGTTGGTGGGCGCCCACACTCACCGGGGCGTCGACGAGCCCAACGCCGCGAGTGGTGGCCTCCGTCTGCAGACGCCGGCACCCCGCCGGCGAGATGGTGCTGTGGATCGCCACCAACCCGCCGGGCCGCAGGCCGGCCAGTACGCCGTTGGCCCCGACGAGCACCTCGTCGACATCGGCTTCATCCCAAACGCAGATGCCGACCAACTCGGACGCATGACCCACCTCAGCAGGAGAGGCGGCGATGTCGCAGCTGTCGGCAAACGGCTCTACCGACACCGGCCGGCGGGCCCACAGCGTGAGGTGATGTCCGGCGTCCACCATCAACGAGACGATCCGGGTCCCCATGTTGCCAACCCCGATGAATCCAATGTTCACGCCCCCAGTCTGCACGACCGTAAAGCGGTCCAGCCAGATGGTGGCCCGGGCCCTGGCCAGCTACGGCGGCGGGCGGAGGCGGGCCGACGGCGGGCTGTCCGGATCAGGGACTGACGGCGGGCCGCGGCGTCTACCCTCTCTGGGCGGCACACACAGGGAGTTACACCGTGAGGAGGGTGGCTGACGTGGACCTTGGTGTTCGGGATCGGAGCTATCTGATCGTCGGTGGCACCGCCGGCATCGGTCTGGCCGCTGCTCAGGTGCTGGCGGCCGAGGGCGCCCGGCTGGCCCTGGTCGGACGGGACCCGCAGCGGGCCAAGGCGGCGGCGGCACAGATCGCGGACGCCACCGCTTCGGTGGTGAAGCCGATCGTCGGCGATGCGTCCCGGGAAGACGAGGCGGCGCGCATCGTCGCCGCGGCTGCGAAGGAACTGGGCTCGCTCGACGGCATTGCTGTCACCAGCGGCACCAGCCGAGCCGCCCACAGCAGCCTGGGCGACGCCACGGCGGCGACGTGGACGGAAGCGTTCGATGATGTCCTCATGGGGACCGTCTGGGCCGTCCGGGCCGCGCTCCCCTTCCTCGTGCAAGGTGGAGGCGGGACAGTGGTCACGACGGCGGCCTACTCGGTTCACGCCTACCACCCCGTACGTTTGCCGTACGTGGTGATGAAAAGTGGAGTGGTGGCGTTCACCAAGACCATCGCCAAGGAGTACGGCCGGCGCGGGGTGCGAGCCAACTGCGTGTGCCCGGGAGCCATCGAGACCGGCGGGTTGGCCGCCATGCGCCAGCAGCTCGCCGAGGCCAGAGGCGTCCCGCCGGAGGGCGTCCTCGAGCAGGTCATGGTCGAGGAGTGGCACATGGATGTGGCCCTGGGCCGGCCGGGCCGCCCTGAGGAGGTCGGAGAATTGTTCGCCTTCCTGCTGTCACCTCGGGCCGGCTATCTGACCGGAGCAGTGATCAACATCGACGGCGGGACCGACTTCTAGCCCGGTCGAGTAACACGTCGGGTCCGTCGCCGTCGCCCCAACCCAACGGGTATGAGGGGGTGACAGCAACTCGGGCCGGGTGATCAAATCGCTCCACGAACAGATCGAACGAGACGGAAGTTTTCTGGCCCACTTCACTCGCTTTGTGATCGAAGCCAGAAAGTAACCATTACCGATCAGCGACGGTAAGACTGACGCACCCATGGACACCACCGAGATTGGCGTCGACACGTCCCGCCAGCGAATCGTCGACCTCACCCACGAGCTGGAACGGTTCTGCACCGGGCGAGGCGACGGTCTGGTGCATGCGTTCGTGCCCCACGCCACTGCGGGACTGGCCTTGATGGAAATGGGCTCGGGTTCTGAGGCCGATCTCGTCGCCGCCCTCGACCGGCTCCTCCCTCGCCCCGGGACATACAACCACAGCCACGGTTCCCCGGGCCACGGCGCCGATCACCTGCTGCCGGTCCTGGTGGGACCATCGGTCGTGCTCCCTGTCCTCGCCGGCCGGGTGGCTCTCGGTACCTGGCAGTCGCTGGTTCTGGTCGACCTCAACGTCGACAATCCCCGCCGTCACGTGCGCTTCAGCTTCCTGCCCGCCCCGTAGGTTGGACCAGCGGATCGCTGGGCCAGGGCCACCCGGCGCGGCCCGGACAGGCGGGGGTCGAGCGGGGCGGTCGCATGCCGGCGCCCGAAGACTCGGTATGCTCACCCGTCTCCTGGTCATCCCGGGATCAGGGTCTCGTCGAGCGAGGAGGTCCACTGGAATGAGTGCGAGCGCCCAGCCCGGCAGCGATCCCCCGCCGCCAACTCCACAGCCGGTCCTGTCTCCCCTCACCGAGGCGGCGATCTTCCTGGTCATGACCATCAACCCCGGTGCCGAGACGTCAGCACGCGATCTGCTGTCGGACCTGTCCGGGCTGCAGCGCACGGTTGGCTTCCGCGGCCCTGATGGCGGGCTGGCAGTGGTGGCAGGCATCGGCAGCGACGCCTGGGGGCGAGTGTATTCCGGACCTCGGCCGGCCGGGCTGCATCCGTTCCCCGAATACCGCGGGAGCAAGCACCGGGCGGTGGCAACGCCGGGCGACCTTCTTTTTCACATCCGAGCTCGCCAGATGGACCTCTGCTTCGAGCTGGCCGCTCAGATCATGGACCGGCTCAGGGGCCTGGTCGCAGTTGTCGACGAGACGCACGGCTTCCGATACTTCGACGTGCGAGATCTGCTGGGCTTCGTCGACGGCACCGAAAACCCGACGGGCGGGGCCGCTGAGGCGGCCGTGACCGTTGGCGCCGAGGATCCCGAGTTCGCCGGATCCAGTTATGTGATCGTGCAGAAGTACCGGCATGACCTGGCGACCTGGAACCAGGTGACCGTCGAAGAACAGGAGCGGGTCATCGGGCGGACCAAGCTCGCCAACGTCGAGCTGCCTGATGACATCAAGCCGTCGAACTCGCACGTCGCCCTCAACACCATCACCGGACCGGATGGCGAGGAGCGGCAGGTGCTGCGCGACAACATGCCGTTCGGCAGTCTTGGCGACGACACCTTCGGCACCTATTTCATCGCCTACTCGAGCACTCCTGAGGTCACTGAAGAGATGCTGCGGCACATGTTTATCGGCGATCCGCCCGGCAACTACGATCGCATTCTGGATTTTTCGACCGCCGTGACCGGTTCGTTGTTTTTCGTGCCAACGGGCGACTTTCTCGAGGACCCACCGTCCGAAGCTTCTCCTGATGCCGTGGCTGACTCGGCGAACGACGGGAATTCACTGGGGATCGGCGGGTTGCGCGGCGTTCCCCAGTCGTGAAGGCCGCATCGGGGCCGCAACGTCGTCGACCGATGCCGGCAGCCGCTCCACGCCCCGCGACGAGGTAGCGTCACGACCCATGGCCGACGACGCCACCGCCTTCCCGACCCTGGACGCCAGCGACGTGGCCCTCATCGAGGAACTCGGGTCTCGACGGTCCATCGCCCCGGGCGAGTATCTCTACCGGGAAGGGGACCTCACCTACGACTTCTACGTCCTGATCTCCGGAGAGGTGGAGATCCTTCTCACCACCGACGGCGCGGAAAAAATAATCGTCCGGCACGGAGCAGGGCGGTTTCTGGGTGAGCTCAACCTGCTGACCGGCCTGCGGGTCTTCGTGTCAGCCCGGGTGGTCACGGCCGGGGAGATCGTGGTGGTGCAGCGCGACCGGTTCCGGCGTTTGATCGCGACCAACCCCAGGCTCGGCGACATCATCCTGGCCGCGTTGATAGCCCGCCGGACGGTACTGCTGAGCGGAGCAGCCCCGGCCATACGGGTCGTCGGGTCGCGGTACTCGCCCGATTCGCTCCGGATCCGCGAGTTCCTGGCCCGCAGCCGGATACCGCACGAGTGGCTCGACGCCGAACGCCACCCGGGGGTCGAGGACCTGCTGACCGAGTTCGGCGTCACCCCGAACGAGCTTCCGGTGGTGATCGCCACCGGTACCGTGCTGCGCCGGCCCAGTCCGGGCGAACTGTCCGAGTATCTCGGGCTGACCGTCGACAGAGTGCCCGGGCGCTGCTTCGATCTGGTGGTGGTTGGCGGCGGTCCTGCCGGTTTGGCGGCCGCCGTGTACGGGGCCTCCGAAGGACTGCGTACGCTGGGCGTGGAAATGATCGCGGTGGGCGGCCAGGCCGGGACCAGCTCACGTATCGAGAACTACCTGGGTTTCCCGATGGGCATTTCGGGGGGTGATCTGGCCCAACGGGCCTTCATACAGGCCGAGAATTTCGGGGCCCATCTCGCCAGCCCTTGCGCGGCCACATCGCTGCGGGAGGAAGCCGGTCACCTGGTGGTGCGACTGAGCGACGGGACCGACGTCGCCGGTCGGGCTGTCATTGCAGCCTCCGGCGCCCGGTACCGTCGCCTCGACGCAGCCCGCCTCGACGAATTCGAGGGCCACGGTGTGTACTACGCCGCCACCGATATGGAAGCGCGCCTCTGCGGAGCCGGGCCGGCGGTGGTGGTGGGCGGGGGCAACTCGGCCGGCCAGGCTGCCATGTTTCTGGCCGAGAGCGGCTGTCCGGTCACGGTCATCATCCGGGGGCCTGACCTGGCTCGCAGCATGTCGCGTTATCTGGTTGACCGGATCGAGGCGCATCCGCAGATTACCGTTCGGACCGAGACCACCATCACCTCGCTGAACGGTGACACCACTCTCGAATCGATACGAATCAAGGATCGGCAGGGAGAATCGACGCTGGCGTGCGGGGGTCTTTTCTCGTTTATCGGGGCCGATCCCGGCTCCGGATGGCTATGCGGCTGCGCCGCCCTCGACGATCGCGGCTTCGTGCGCACCGATCGTTCGCTCACAGACGACGACCTCGATGAAAGATGGGAGGTCCTGGGCAGAGGGCCCCTACCCCTTGAAACCAGCTTCCCGGGGTTATTCGCGGTAGGCGACGTGCGCTCGGGATCGGTCAAACGGGTAGCGGGAGCCGTAGGCGAGGGATCCGCCGCGGTGCGCTCCGTGCACGACCACCTCGCCTATTCACACTGATCGCGGCGCCAGTCGCTCCTCGAGGGTCCGACAAATCCAGTACGCCTCGTTCATCGATTGCCTTCTAAAGAAATCATCCCGAGAACAGATGCCTTCTGGCCACAGAAGAGGCGGGCTGCCGAGGACGGCCGAGCGATGCCCACACGCCTGGCTGTGCTCACCGGCCCGGACCGTCGAATGACAGGCTGACAGGTTTGACGGAGAACACGGTCACCGGAGCCGGCAGTCCCCTGACGGGCTGGGGTCCCAGCGGGAGCCGGACCCACCGATCAGACCGCAACGCCGCCGCGGCTGCCTCGGTCACGACCAGCTGCCCCGGGGCGGCCACCTTCACCAGGCGGGCAACCAGATTGACCAGGGGACCGAAGTAGTCGCCCTCTCTCGGAGTCGCCGTGCCATACCCGACGGCGCCACGGGCGGCCGGCAACACGGAGTCGGCTTCAGCCGCTTGGCACACCTCGGTTCCGATCTGGCAGGCCGCGTCCGCAGAAGGAGCCGAGAAGAATACTTCGTCGCCGATCATCTTCACCACCCGCCCACCGGCCAAGACGGCACTGGACCAGGCGGCCGATTCGAACCGCGACAGGGCGAGGCTCAAATCCCGCAGGCTGAGCTCGCCGGCCCACCGGGTGGATCCGACGAGGTCCACAAAGCCGAGCGCGGCGATCTCACTGGGCTCGCCGGCGATGTCGTCACCGGAGGTACCGGTCGGCGCCGACGGACTCCGGGCCAGGGCGGCCCGGCGGGTGGCGCGGTCGAACTGGGCCAGTACCAGCGCGGACGTCACGGACGGGACGTGCGCAAACGCCCGGGTGGCGGCCTCGGAGAGGTGAGCCCGGGCCAGCTCGTCCGATCCCGCTCGCCCGGTGCCCGGCCCGAACTCGGCGTAAAAGAGGGCGACCGCGGCCTCGGCAATGTTCGTCGCCGATGCACCGAGGACCCGGGTGAAGGCCAGAGTGGCATCCTCACCCATGAGGGCAGACCCTTCCTCAAAGGCGGCAATCAGCCCGCTCAGGTCCTCCGGCAGTTGACTGTCGGCGGCCACCGGCAAGCCTGCGGCCAGGAGCACCCGCCGGAGCCGCTCGACCGGTACTCCGCAGCGGGCGGCCATGTCTTCCACCGACACCGTCGGGCTCTCTCCGCCCGTGATCAGGACCAGGTTGCCGGCCAGCCCAGACAGAGTACCGGTGCGATCGGCGTCGACCATCTGGGCCAGGGTGGCGCCACGCCCGGCCAAATATCGGAGCAGGGCCAGCCGGTCGTCGGCGCCTGGCGCCTCCGGATGGTACAACCCTGCGGCCTGCCAATCGTCGGCGTCCACCGGGCTATGGTTTCACACGGACAGCCGGTGGGGAGCGGTGGGCGGCGGCGGCGCTTTGGGGCGGTTCAGGGTTCCCATACCGACTGGTCGTGGGCAAAGACCACTCTGGCGGGATCCAGCTCCTGGAGGCGAGGCAGCCAGGCCGGAAGCGGAGAAAGGGGACGGACGTGCGCCTGTCGGATGGCGCGCCATCCCAGGACGTCCCGGGCGTAGGCCGATGCCGTGTCGTGGCTCTGGCCGGCCACTATCACGGTCCCGTCCCGCCGGCGGACGACGATTGACTGGTGCCCGGCCGTGTGCCCGGGGGTGGGAAGGAGGAGCAGACCGGGCCGGATTTCGGCCTCGCCGTCGAGTTCCTCATAGATCAGCCCGGTTGCGTCGACCAGTTCGGGCAGGGTGTAGTCGCGGGTCGTTCGCGCCGTTTCCAGCTCGATGCGCTGGGTGAAAATAGGTCGCCCGGCGAGGGCGGGATTGCCGCCACAGTGGTCAAAATGCAAGTGGCAGTTGGCGATCCACCGGATGTCTTCGACCCTCGCATCCACTGCTGCCAGTGCCTCCGGGAGCCCGCGACGCCGCGGCCGATAGTGTGCGTCCACGTCGGGGTGGTAGCCCATCCCGGTGTCAACGAGCAACAGACCATCGGGATGGTCAACGACGTACCCGAGACAGGGTTCCACGTGCGGCTGGCCGGACTCGGTCTCGGCTCCGGGCCGCACGAAGTAGCCAAAGTCGACCCGCCGGACGGTCACGTCGGTCATCGTCGTAGTCTGCCCCGGTCGGGCCGGCACCAGGGTCGGATCGGGCACCCGCCCTCCTTCCCTGTGGCACCACCCCCTCTAACAGGGCACACTTTGCATTCTGTCACCATCCACCTGTCGGATCGTTCGGGGTGCGACGATCGGTGTGCCTGGTGGGTTGGCTCAACTTTCTTCGCTGCCCGGCCGTTGGTTGTGGCTTTCCTGCGATGTGCCGCTCACCAGGCGCGCCAGACCGGCCGGTGTGGCTTGATAGGAGCCTGGCGTCAGCCTCGATAAAGGCCTGCCCACCGACCGGTCCGCGACCCCCTGAGATAGCGCTCAAGGAGGCAGTGACCATGGTGACAATCGGGATTGACTCGCACAAGAAGACCCATACCTTCGTGGCCGTCGACGAGGTGGGCAAGAAGCTGGCCGAACGGACGTTCAAGGCGACTACGGACGGCCATCTCGACGCCTTGGAGTGGGCGGAGCGCTGGCCCGATCGCCGCTGGGCGATCGAAGACTGCCGCCATTTGACCCGCCGGCTCGAGTCGGACCTGCTGGCCGGCGGGGAAGCGGTGCTGCGAGTGCCGACCCGGCTGATGGCGGGCGAACGGCGAGGGAACCGGGAACGGGGCAAGTCCGACCCGATCGACGCGTTGGCGGTGGCCAGAGCCGCGCTGCGGGAACCCGATCTGCCGGTGGGCCGCCTGGATGGGGCGGCGAGGCAGCTCAAGCTGCTGGTCGACCACCGGGAAGACCTGGTGCGGGAGAGAACCCGCATGCAGGCCCGTTTGCGCTGGCACCTTCACGAGCTGTTTCCCGCGCTCGGGCATCCCGCCCCGAGCGCTTCGCCGCAAGAAGGTCTTCGCTCAGCTCGACCAGCAACTCGCCGGCGTCGAGGGGACAGTGGCTCGCATCGCCCCGAGCTTGTAGGGGGGATCCGGGAGTTGACCGACCGGGTGAACGCCTTAGAACGAGAGATCACCGGCATCGTCACACCGCTGGCGCCCACGATGCTGGCGCTGCGCGGCTGTGGAGCTCTCTCGGCGGCCAAGATCGTCGGCGAGACCGCCGGCGTCGACCGATTCAAGTCCCGAGCCGCGTACGCCCGCTGGAACGGCACCGCCCCCATCCCGGTCTGGAGCGCCAGCACCAAGTTCCGGCTCAACCGAGGCGGTAACCGCCAGGTCAACACCGCCCTGCACCGCATCGCCATCACCCAGATCCGACACGGCGGAGCCGGCCAGGCCTACCACCAGGCCCGGCTAGCCGCAGGAGACTCCAAGACCGAGGCCACCAGAATGCTCCGCCGCCGCCTCTCCGACGAGGTCTTCCGCCGCCTGCTCACCGACCAGAACCCCGCCGCCAACACCCACACCACAGATTTTCCGGCCGCGGCTTGACATAGGAGCATCGCAGAGAAGAGAAATCCCGGCCTCAAAGGGCACGATTTGCAACAGAAAAGGTGGGGGCGCCGCCGGACGCCGCCGGCCGCCGGCGACTCCCGCAGACCTCATCCGCCCCACCCGGTCCCCTCGCCCCCCGGCCCCCTCAGCCCCACCCCGTCCACGGGGCCACTCCGCCGGCGTATCTCCAGTCAGATCGGTTACAACTCGAAGTCAGCTACCAGCTTCTCGGCCACCAGCAGCCGGCCGGAGAAGGTCATCGGATCGTCGCAGGACGCCAGATAGGTCAGTGCTTTGGCGGGGACCTCCATCGGGATCATGGCACTGGCGTCCAGCCCCCGGGTGGCCAGAATTTCCGTCAGCTCGGTCCGCACCCCGCCCGGGTGCATGTTCATGATGGCGACTCCGAGGGGGCGCAGCTGCGGGGCCACCACATTGCAGAACCGGTCCAGGGCGGCTTTGCTGGACGCATAGGCCAGGGGTGCCGTCCCGAGCGCCTCCTGGGTGTGACCCTCGGGATCAGGAATCGGCAACCCGGCCTGGCGCATGACCTCAGGGCTGGCGGTGGTGACGTTGATGATTCGTCCCCCGCCGCGCTCGCTCATGATCGGAACGACCGCCTTGGCCAGCGTGAAGGGAGCATGGAGGTTGACGGCGTACTGCAGCATCCAATCATCCCGGCTCAGTTCGAGCAGAGGCGCGCCCCAGGAGCGGCCGCCGGTGGCGGCGGCGTTGTTGATCAGGACATCGACGCCGCCGAAGGTTCCGACCGTCGTGGCCACCAGCCGATCCAGGTCCTCGGGATTCGCCACATCGGCCTGTACCGCGACCGCCTGGGCGCCGGTTGCTTCGATCTCGGCCACGGTATCGCCAATGGTTCCAGGCAGATGCCGGCGAGGCTCGACGGTCCGGGCCGCGAAGGCAATGTTGGCCCCGCGGCGCGCCAGCATGATGGCCGTCTGCTTGCCGATGCCACGGCTGGCGCCCGTGATGATCACGGTCTTGCCGGTCAGATCCACGCTTCCTCCGGGACGTTCAGAGCTTAAAGCGAAATACGATTTCCAAACCCTAACGGTTTAGAGTCCCCGGCGCCCAGTCCGGCCCGGAACCCCCTCTACTTCGGGGCTGGGAACGACGCCCACGCCCACGCCTGCGCCGACGCCTGCGCCGACTGATTGACGCCGGGCCAGATTTTCGGCGGAGGCATAGTTCGCCCGCCGGGTCCCGACACAAGCCGGACGTTAGTGCCCCGAACCAGGCTCTGGCGGGCGTCCTACAATGGCCTCCACCACGCGGGTGTGATGGGACGGGGAGGACGAATGAGCCGGAAGTCCTACGAGGGTACAGATGTGACGGTGAGTTTTGATCCCGATGTCTGCCAGCATTCGGGCAACTGCGTACGGGGCCTGGCGGCCGTGTTCGACACCAAGCGCTCGCCCTGGATCAATCCCGAGGGTGCCCCGGCTGCCGAGGTCATCGCCCAGGTGTGCAGGTGCCCGTCGGGGGCACTCAGGATCGAGGCCTCCGGTCCACCCGGCTAACCGGAGGGCAGGCCCAAGGAGAGCAGCTCAAGCCGATCGAGTGGCGCCGAGCGCTCGGAAAGTCTCTGTGGTGCGCGCCCCACCGACAGGGTGGACATCGCGCCGCGATTGGCCGCCGGGAGCTGTTCGAGGGGCGGGTCGCGTCAGGCTCGACCACGACATGCGCTGAGCCTCGGCCACGGCCACCGGTCGCTGGTCAGGAGCTCCTGGGGCCGCCTTCCTCGGCGGCCGGGCGGCAGCCCGCCAAGTTGCCCCGGAAGGTCACCGGTGCCTGACGCCAGAGATCAGCTGTGATGCCAGGTGACCGAGAAGTTCTCCCCGGACCCCAGAGCACCCGGTCGGGCCTTCACCAGGCTGCCTCTGGCCATGGTGATCTTCTGTGGGGTGAGGTTGCCCAGGGCGGTGGCGTTGGCCATCGAAGCCGTGAAGTGGACAGTGCCGAAGTTGGTCAGGGGGAGGACGCCGCCGGTCGTGGTGCAGCACGGCGCCTCGGCGATGACTTCAGCCGAATGTTTAAGGGCGAAGGGGGCCGCCTGCGTGGCGGTCTCGGTCCACCCCCGGGTCACGTCCCGGAGGTTGAGGGTAAAGGTGCCCCCGGAGTCGGTCACCGACCCCGCCAACTGATCCCCGGGCCGTACGGGGTTGGGGAAGGTCACGGGAAGAGCCGGGTACATCTCATACCAGGCGTAGTACACGGGGGCACCGCCCCGGCAATCCACTTCGGTTCCCGTCTGCTCCACCGTGTCGCTACCGTCACCGTCGATTCCGACCCAGAACGATGAGTAAGTGCGCTTGGCCGAGCACGCTCCCGAGGGCTCGGTCCACGCCGCCGAAACGCCACTGAAGGGACGGGCGGAAGTCGACGCATAACCCGACCAATTGGCGCTGGTCGAATGGCTCAGGACGGCCGGACCCTGAGCGGGCTCGTCGGTCCGGGGACCGCCGGGGCTCAATCCCAGAGCGAGCGGTACCAGCACCACCCCGAGGATGCAAGCCCGAATACGCGACAACATGAATAACACCGTTTCCTCTCCCCAACGGCGTGGCCAGACGCGACGGTACCGACGCCCCGGCACGCGGTCAAGGGTCGACCCACGGTGCCGCGAAAGCCAGTCAGGTCCGGCGAACAACGATCCTCTTTACAGATCACTCTGATCAGAGTATCCTGACTCCTATGCCTCGGGCCGCACGATCGAATCCCCTGGCTATGGCGGTGCTCGTCACCCTGTACGAGCGGCCCATGCACCCCTACGAGGTGGCCCAGACGCTGCGGGAGCGGGCCAAGCACGAGAGCGTCCGCCTCAACTACGGGTCGCTCTACGCCGTGGTGGAGTCGCTGGAGAAGCGCGGCCTGATCCAGGCCACCGGCACCATCCGGGAGGGCAGGCGCCCCGAACGCACCGTGTACGAGATCACCGACGCCGGCGCCCGGGAGATGGTGGACTGGCTGACCGAGCTCATCGGGGTGCCGGCGAAGGAGTATCCGCAGTTCATGGCCGGCCTTTCCTTTATCGCCGCCCTCGACCCGGCCGACGCCTTGCGGGCGCTGCGGGAGCGGGCCGACAGCCTCGGGTTCAAGCTGGCCGGCCTGCGGGGCAGCGTCCAAGCCGCCCGTGCCGCGGGACTGCCGCGGCTGTTCGAGCTGGAAGTCGAGTACGAGGAGGGACAGCTGGCCGCGGAGCTCCAGTTCGTCAAGCGCCTGATCGAGGACATCGAGACGAAGGCCCTCGATGGCATCGACATGTGGAAGGCCTTCCATGACGAGGAAACCGTGCCAGAAGTGATCTTCCACTTCGATCCTGATCTGAGCGATTGATCCGGGGCCGCGTGTTGCCGCACGTGGCCCCGGATCCACAACCACGAGCCCGATCCACGAGGACCCGACGCCCGAGGCAGCACCCGAAGCGTAGGGCACCAGGATGACCGCGGGCTCCCCATCTCAAAAAGAAAGAAAGAGAAAGGAGCGCGTCTGTGCCCGCCCTTATCGAGGCCAGCGGCCTCGGCAAACGATTCGGAAAGGTCAAAGCCCTGCAGGGCCTGGATCTCATCCTCCCGGCCGGACAGGCGGTCGCCATCCTCGGCCCCAACGGAGCCGGCAAAACCACGTTCATCCGTATGGTGGCGACACTGCTGGAACCCGACAGCGGAACGCTGCAGGTGGCCGGTCACGATGTGCAGCGCAAACCCATGGCGGTCCGTCGCCTGATCGGGCTGGCCGGTCAGTCCGCGGCGGTGGAGGAAATGATGACTGGCCGCGAGAACCTGATCATGGTGGCCAGGCTCTACGGACAGACCGCCAGCCAGGCCAGGTCCAGCGCGGCCCGGATCCTGCAGCAGGTCAGCCTGGAAGACGCGGCCGACCGTTTGGTTCGAACCTACTCCGGTGGCATGCGGCGCCGGCTCGATCTGGGCGCCAGTTTGGTGGGCTCGCCGCACCTGCTGCTGCTGGACGAGCCCACGACCGGGCTCGACCCCGGCAGCCGCAACGAGGTGTGGGACAGCATCCGGGCCATGGGCAACGCCGGCACCGACATTGTCCTCACCACCCAATACTTGGACGAGGCCGATCACCTGGCGGCTTCCATTGTCATCATCGATGAGGGGAGGGTCATCGCCCAGGGCCCACCCGGCGAGCTGAAGTCACAGGTGGGCGCTGACGTCGTCGAACTCCACACGGCCGATGTCGTCACCATGGCCGGGGCCGCCCGCGTCCTCGAGGGCCTGGGACTGGGAGAACCGGCGACCGACGCCGCCACCCGGCGCTGCTCGATCGCCGCCCCGGGCGGCGCAAAGCTCCTGCCGGCCATTGTGCGCGCCCTGGATGACGCCGGCATCGCCGTAGAAGACCTCGGGATACGCCGTCCGACCCTCGATGAGGTGTTCCTGGCGCTGACGGGCCACGCCACCACTGCCGCGAAGGAGAAGGCAGCATGACCATGCAGATCACCGTCGAGACCGATCACTCCCTCGATCGCAATGCCATCACCAATCAGGGCGCCTCGTATCTGGTGGCGTCGCGTCAGGTGGCAGCCCGCACCCTCAAAAAGTTCGTGCGGACACCGGCCCTCATCATTGCCGGGACCGCCCAGGGGGTCCTCTTTCTACTCATCTTCCGGTACGTCTTCGGCGGGGCGGTGGCCCACACCGGCGGGCTGTCCTATGTCGACTTCCTGGTGCCGGGCTTTGTCGTGACCGGTGTGCTGTTCCAGGGCATGGGCGCCGCCAGCGGTATCGCCGATGACCTGGAAGGCGGCTTTATCGATCGGCTGCGCAGCCTGCCGATCCGGCTGTTGTCGGTGGTCACCGGTCGGGTGGCGGCCGATACCGCCCTGGTGGGATGGGGCGTGGTGGTCATGACTGTGGTCGGCTTCCTGGTCGGATTCCGGCTCCAGGGTGGCGCCGGGCAAGGCGCGGCGGCGCTGGCCCTGACCATCCTGTACGGCTTCGCGTTTGTCTGGGTGTTCATCACCCTCGGGCTCGTGGCCGGTAGCCCGCAGGCGGCCCAAGGCCTGTCGTTCCTGGTGTTCCCGCTCAGCTTCGTCTCCAGCGCCTACGTCCCGGTCGCGACCATGCCCGGGTGGATGCAGGGATTCGCCAGCCATCAGCCCATGACGCTCATGTGCAACACGGTGCGGATCCTGACCGGGGGCTCGGCGGCAGAGCGGTTGCTTGGCCACTCGCTCTCCTACTATCTGGTGCCCTCGCTGCTGTGGACCGCGGGGATCATCGTGGTGTTCGCGCCCCTGGCCGTATGGAAGCTGAGGCGGTCGTAGCGAGCCCCGCGTCCGCCGGCGCCCGCCCGGAACGAGCCTGTCGCACCACCCGTCGCACCGACGTGGCAACCGGCTCGGCCCGGGCCGCCGGGCGTCAGGAGGCGACGGGGCTAACCCGCGGTGCCTCGCCGATGTCGGCGTGGCATTCTATGATGCAACCTACTACAATGGTTACGGTGGAACGGAAGAGCTTTGTCGAAATGCGGTGCTCGGTGGCCCAGTGCCTGGAGGTGGTGGGCGAATGGTGGTCGATGCTCATCCTGCGCGATGTGTTCCTGGGGGTCACCCGCTTCGACGATCTCCAGGCCCGCCTGGGAATCTCCCGCAACATCTTGAACCATCGCCTCAGCCATCTGGTGGAGGCAGGCGTCCTGGCCAAGGTTCCGTACCGCGAACATCCGCCCCGCTACGACTACCGGCTCACTGACAAGGGACGTGACCTGTGGCCCGTGCTGACTGCCATGCGCCAGTGGGGCGACAAGTACGCGGCGCCCGATGGACCACCGGTGGAGGTCACCCACCAGGGCTGCGGGCAGGTGACCACGGCCGTGATGGTGTGCTCCGTTTGCCGGGAGCCGCTCCACGCCAGGGATGTCCGGGCGGGCGCGGGGCCGGGCGCGGGGGCGAACCGCTCGTCGGAGCGACGCCGGACCGGAGCGGTTCGCGGGCCTAGCGCTAGCCCGCCACCTGCGAACTGGCCGGCCACTAGCTGCTCCCGGCCGGGTCCATTCGGTCCGGTACGGGGGCCTGCGGTAGCCGGACCACAAAATGCGCGCCCCAGCCGGAGGGCTCTCGACTGCGACCGTGCCGCCATGGGCGTCGACCAGTTCTTTTACCACTGCCAGGCCGATACCACTGCCGGCCACTGATTGGCCCGCCTTGCCGCGGAAAAAGCGATCCCAGACCTGCGGCAGCTCCCCCTCCGGAATTCCGGGGCCGGTGTCGGCAACCTCGATGAGGGCGTCAGGGCCGTCGGTGGTGACGCGCAGGTTCACCTGTCCCCCCGACGGGGTGAACTTGGCGGCGTTGGACAGGAGGTTGGCCACCACCTGGTAGAGCCGGTGCGGATCCCCCACCACCACCGTTGGGGGCAGAGTCTGATCCAGGTGGACGCCGGCGGCCTGGAAGCGGGGCGAGAGAGAGTCGGCGGCCTCTCCCGCCACCCGACCCACGTCGAGGAGACGCCGTTCGAGATGGAGCCCGGCCGCCTCCGCGGAGGCCAGCGTTTGCAGATCCTCGACCATGCGGCCCAGTCGCACCGCCTCGTCGTGCACCGAACTCAGCGCCGCCGGTGAGGGCTCGGTCACCCGATCGACCAGAGCTTCGGTTTCGGCCTGGAGGACTGCGATCGGGGTGCGCAGCTCGTGGGCGACATCGGCGACCAGGGCCCGACGCAACTGGTCCTCCCGTTCCAGCGAATCGGCCATGCCGTCAAAGGCCCGGCCCAGGTCACCCAGCTCGCCCGGGCCGGCCGCGGTCGCCGACGCGGACCTCGCTGGCGCCGTCTCCCAGGGCCTTGGCGGCCGCGGAGAGCCTGCGGATGGGGCGCACCAGGCCCCGGGCAACCAGTACAGCCACGATGAGGGCTCCCAACACCGCCAGCGCCGCACTCCAGCCGACCGCGGTGGTCAGCACGGAACGAAGATGGCGGTCGCTGTTGGTGAGCCCGCCGGACGGGAAAGCCAGTTCCACGGTGCCGATCGGATCCGATCCGTCGGTGAGGACCCGATGGATCAACTTCGAGCTCGTCATCACCGAACAGCGCCTGCGGGCCGGCCCGCAGCACGGCGTTGCCGCCGGGGCTTTCGACGACCATGGCCACGCCGTTCGAGTCGGCCAGAGCCACGGCCGGGGCCAGGTCGACACCCAGCCAGCCCCGTCCGGGCTGGTAGGCGTCTCCGCAGGGCGGCCGCAATCGCCTCGGTCGTCTGATCCTGCTGTCGGGCGGCCAGGCTGGCCACGCCGGCACGCTCGGCCACCAGGACCACGGCGGCAAACACCGCGATGGCTGCCAGCGCCACCCCGACAAAGGCCACAGCCAGGCGAACGCCTAAGGGACCGAGCCAGCGGGGCCCATGGCCCTAGGGGGATCCCTGTTGAGCCCGAGGCGGTAGCCGGCACCCAGGACGGTCTGCACGATCCGGGGAGCAGCCGGGTCGGACTCGATCTTGCGGCGCAGGTTCTTGACGTGAGAGTCGATGGTCCGCTCGTAGCCTTCGAACTCGTAGCCGCGGACGCGGTTGATCAACTCGTATCGGGAGTAGACCCGTCCGGGCACCCGGGCCAGGGCCATCAGGATGCCCCATTCGGTCGGAGTCAACTCCACCTCCTGCCCGGCGACCGTCACCTGGCGACGATCCTCGTCGATCACCAGCACGCCCCCGACCGTAGGACGACGGGGACCGGGGTCCGACGCGGCCCGGCCCCGGCGCAGTACCGCCTGCACCCGCAGCACCAGCTCGCGGGGACTGAACGGCTTGGTCACATAGTCGTCCGCGCCCAGCTCCAGGCCGGCGATGCGGTCCCGCTCGTCGCTCTTGGCCGTGAGCATCAGTATCGGCACGTCCGATCCGGCGCGGATCTCCCGGGCCACCTCCTCGCCAGGCACGTCGGGCAGACCCAGATCGAGGACCACCAGGTCCACCGGGCTGCGAGCCGCAAAGCTGACCGCCTCGGCCCCAGAACCGGTCGAGAACACCTCCAGGCCCTCGCGCTCGCAGGTAGGAGCGAACCAGCTCCCGCAGCTTGTACTCGTCCTCCACCACCATGACTGTCTGGACCATCGCGGCACCTCCTCCATCCAGTATCGGCCGTGCCAACGGCCCGTGCTCCGCGAGCGGCGATATCTCCATCCGGCTTCCACGTCCCCTGGATCGGCTCCCCACAGGTCCCGGGTCTAGCTGCAGTCGTACCTGATGATCCCGTTCAGGAGGGACCGTGTCCGTCTACCACTGCCCTGTCTGCCCGCTGATCTTCCGGTCGGCGAGCCGAAGTCGAGTGGCATATCCGGCGCGAGCACCGGTCCCGAGGCCGACGAAGCTGCCGACCTTCGCATCGAACTCTCGGCGGCTCTGGTCGAGCTGGACCTGGGCCCGCCTGCGAGGCCTTGCAATCCGCCATCGGCCGGCCGTCGATCTCGATGCTGATGGCCACCGTGCCAGGCCCGACCATGTCGAGCCTCGATGTGGCTCGCCTGCGCCACCTGGCGCATCTGGCCCGTCGCCGTCTGGGCGCCGAGCCCGGCGCCGGCGCCCATCCTGACCTGGAGCAACGCCTGGCCAGAGCTATCGCCGCGGCCGAAGGAAACCCGACAGACCGGGGCGTGGCGATACTGGTCAGCGCCGCCCAGGTCGCCATCTTCCCGTTGCCGTTCGCCCCTCGCGATCGGGTGGCCGTGGACCCCCGCTTTGCCACCCGCGACCTGGAGTTCGCCCTCCAGCACTACCCCCGTTATCGGGTGGTGGTCCTGGGTTCCGCACCGCGGCTGCTCGAAGGGAGGGCCCACTTCCTGGTCGACACCGTCCCGGAAGCCACCGGGCGGGGCCCGGTTCTCTTCGGCAGCTCCCGGCGCGGCCTGGGACGGCGCTCAGTCCGCCCCGAGCACTGGCAGACGCGCCGGGTGCGTCTGGCGGCGGGTTGCGCGGAGGCCGACCGGCTGCTCGATCAACGCATCGGGTCCAGCGAGATCACCCCGCTGATCGTTGTCGGTGACAATCGCTGGCTGGCCGAATTCCGCCAGCGGTCCCGCCACGCCGAACACGTCGTCGCCGAGGTGCGGGGCTCCCGGATCCGGGCCTCCGCCGCCGACCTCGCCGGGCTGGCCCAGCCCGGCCTGGCTGCCTGGCGGCAGACCCAGCAGGCCAGGCGCCTGGCCGAGCTGCACGACGCGGAGGCCCACGGCAGCGTGATGTGGGGGCTCCGCAACGCCTGGCGGGCCGTGCGTGACGGGCAGGCTGACCGCCTCTGGATCGAACATGGCTACGCCCAGCCCGGCTGGCGCGTCCCGGGCGTCGAAGGCATCGAGCCCACCACCGACCCGGCTCAGCCCGGCGTCAGCGACGACCTGGTCGACGACCTCACCCAGATGGCTGCCGCCCGGGGAATCGCCGTCGACCTGGTTGACGACGACTGCATCGTCGGGCCCGAGCCCATCGCCACCCGGGTGATCGCCGCCCAACGCCACCTCGCCGTGTCGGCTGCGGCTGACGACGCCGACAACGAGGCCGCCGTTTCGGTCCGGGCCTAGTCCGTCGTTCTGGTGACCGGCTCGGCCAGGCCCTGCTCGTCGATGATCCCCTGCCAGCGGCCAATGGTCTCGTCGACGGACGCACCCCGCCGCCTGCCCGGCGTGAAGGTGGCGGGCAGATGCTTCATGCCGTTGATGACTCCGACCGTGTCGTAGTGGACGGCACCGGTCGGGTCGCATTTGTAGTCGGGCATGCGCTCGAGTGCCGCACTCAGCATGGTTTTGAAGGTGGATCGGGCCACGTTGGAGCCGATGCAGCGGTGGAGGCCCAGGCCGAAACTGGTGTGGCGGTTGTGCTTCCGGTCCATCTTGATGGTGTCCGGATCCGGGAAGACGGTCGGATCGCGGTTGGCCATGGCGAAGGACAGATACAACCGGTCGCCCTCCCCGAGCCTCCTGCCCGAAAGCTCGTACTCGCGGGTCACCGTACGCCCGTCACCGGGCGCCGGGGTGTAGAAGCGAAGGAACTCTTCGGTGGCGTTGTCGATGAGCCCGGGCGTATCATGACGGAGCCGGTCGCGTTCATCTGGATTCTGGCTCAGCCATTCGAGGCTGTGCGCAGTCAGGGCCGTGGTGGTATCGAAACCGCCCCCGATGAGCAGCACCAGCACGTCCCGGATGTCGTCGTCGATGGTCGGCTGCCCGCAGATCAGCCCGTCGATCAAGGCGTTGACCATGCCGGGGCGGGGTCGATGGCGCACCGCGATGATGGACTCGGTCAGCCTGGCGGCCATCGCTACAGAGGCCTCGACCACCCGGGGCATGTCAGGAGAATCCGGCCGGGTGTACACGGTGGCGTGGGCAGGCTCGCAGTAGATCACCCAATCAACCAGGGGCAGGCCCATGAGCGCCATTGTCATGACGGCCGGGACGATGTTGGCGAGGTCGTCGACGAAGTCGATCGTGCCAAGCTCGATCCGCTCGTCGAGACAGGCCCGGGTCAGGTCTTCGACCATCGGCTTCCAGCGAGCCACGGCTGCGGGCGAAAGGTAGGGGTCGAGAATACGGCGGTAGTCCCGCTGTTCCGGAGGGTCCATCTCCAGAAACCCGCCTCGTGATTGGCCGGCGCCGGGGGGCCTGGGAATGGAGATGCCCTGATAGCCCTTCCGCTCCCCCCTGACGTCATGGTCGTTGGACAGCAACGTCGCATTGCGAGCGATCTCGAAAACCTCGCGGTAACCACTGGCCACCCAGTGCCCCCCGTAGTCATCGGTCCACGCGATCGGGCAGCGGTCGTGCAGATCCCTGGTGATCTCCGAGAAGCGCTGTCTGTAGTCGGGCGCATGGCGATCGAAGCCGATCGGGGTCTGCTTCTCACCTTCGACGGCCATCAGCTATCCCCTCCCTGTCGACTTCAACCTGGCCCCGGGAGGGTCCGAACCCGGAACCGGCGCACCACGCAGAGATTAACGGAGATCAGGGACCGGGTGGATCGAGGCGCGTCGAGCGCTGAAGTCCGGAGATTCCGACGGCCTGCGAGGTAGCCGCTGTCTCGCCTTTGGCCTTGACCTCAGTGGCACCGTCCCGTGTTTCCTCGTCGCGTTCACCGTGGTAGTACTGCGTTCCCCTCATGAACGACACGATGGCCGCGACCGTAGCCATCAGGGCGGCCGTGGTGAACACCACCACCAGGCCGTGATGAAACGGCTGTGAGATCAGGTCGGGGAAGAAGCGCTTGCCGGTGAGCGTGCTCACACTTGCCGCGGGCAGACGGGCCAGCACGCCGGTGGGGGCCAGAAGGGTCTGGACGGGGTTGAAGCCCAGGAAAGCGGCAAACACCGTCGAAACGGGTGGGAGGGAGGCCACATGGTTGGCCACGTCCGCGGGAACGCCATGGGCCTCCAGCCCGCTCGACAGGGTATGCGGGAGGGTGGCGTGCAATCCGCTGATCAGGAGGGAAAAGAACACCCCGATGGAGATAGCCATCCCGCTGTTCTGGAACGTGGCGCGCATTCCCGAAGCCTGGCCTCTCTGGTTGGCCGGCACGCTGCTCATGATGGCTGCGGTGTTCGGGGCGGCGAACATCCCGGACCCAATACCGTTCATCAGCACCAGGAGGGTGAACTCCCAGTGGGGGAAGTCCACGGGTATCCGTAGCAGGCCCACGAAGCTGATGGCGAACAGCACCATCCCGGCAGTGGCGAACGGCCGGGCCCCATATCGGTCCGACAGATAGCCGCTTATCGGTCCCGCCACCAGGAACCCGACCGTCAGGGGTAACAGAAAGATGCCGGCCCACAAGGGCGTGTCCGAGAAGTTGTAGCCGTGCTCTGGCAGCCAGATTCCTTGCAGCCAGATGATCAACATGAACTGCAATCCCCCCCGGGCCACTGAACTCAGCAAGGCCGTGAGCGACCCGGCTGCAAAGGCCCGGGTGCGGAACAGCCGCAGGTTGAACATCGGGTAGGTGACCCGCTTCTCGATCAGAACAAACACGCCGAGCAAGACGGCACCGAGCACCAGGCCCCCAACCACCCGGGGGTTGCTCCAGCCCATGGTCTGATGATGGTAGGGCTGGATGCCGTGGGTGATTGAGATCAGGATCAAACCAAGGCCGAGGGCAAAGGTGAGATTGCCCCACCAGTCGATCCGTCCGGGATCCCGGGTGGAGGTCTCTCTGAGCTTGCGGTACGCCCACACCGTCCCGAACACTCCAAACGGTACGTTGACCCAGAACACCGCCCGCCAGTCCCAGGCCGCCAGAAGGCCACCGGCCACCAACCCGATGAACTGTCCGGACAGACCCATGATCTGATTGATGCCGAGCGCCATTCCTCGCTGCTCAAGCGGGAAGGCGTCGGTCAGAATGGCCGCCGAGTTGGCCATCAGCATCGATCCTCCCAGGGCCTGGACCAGCCGCCACAGGATCAACCACAGCGCCCCGGCCTGACCTCGGGCCGGATCCAGGGAGAGGGCAATGCTCGCCGCGGTGAAGACCACGAAACCCAGGTTGTAGATACGGACCCGGCCCAGCATGTCCCCCAGCCGGCCGAGCGAAACCACCGCCACCGCGGTCACCAGCAGGTAGCCCATGATCATCCACAGGAGGTAATTGATATTCCCGGGCGCCAGCGGGTTGAGCCCGATGCCCCGAAAGATGGCGGGCATGGCGATGATGACGATCGAACTGTCCAGGATGGCCATGAACATCCCGATCGACGTGTTGGTCAGCGCGATCCACTTGTAACGGTCACCACCGGGATCAGCCTCGCCGGCGAGTTGAGCGGGCCGAACGGTGGTCTCAGACAAGGTCGCCCAACCGCTCCAGCAGGGGAATGGTCGCGATCAGCTGGCGTTGCTCCGCCGGCGTCAGACCTTGCTGGATGGCCCGGGTCAGCCTCCGGGCTTTCTCGTCGCGAACACCCTGCAGACTCTCCCGGCCGGCCGCGGTAACCGACATAACAACCCGGCGCCCATCCGAAGGGTCGCCGCGGCGAGACACCAGGCCCCGCTCGGCCAACGGGGCCAGGATGGCGCCGATTGACTGGGGGGTGATCTGCTCTGCCACGGCCAGGGCGCCGGGCGTGGCGGGTCCCTCGCGCTCCAGGCGCACCAGGACCGACACCTGCGACAGGGTCAGGTCCCCATCCGCGTGCACCTGCCGCAGTCGCCGCACCAGGTGCCCGAGGCAGGCGCTCAACCTCCCGGCGGCCCGATCCTGTTCGGTGGCAACCATGCTCACATCGTGCAGTCTAGCCTTAACAGTTGGGACTTACAAACGCCCGCGGCGGTGAGTCCGGCTGGCTCGTTGAGGACCAGGCAGTGCGCTTCGTCCGCCGTCGGGAGATTCTTTAATGCGGTCAGGTTCTGTCCTGTTTTCTCAGGCATAGTTGCGGCATGCCGATGAACGCACCTCTCATCACCAACGAGCGGGACGGCCTCCTGGCGTTTCTCGATCATCAGCGCCAGGCCATCCGTAACGCGGCCTACGGTTTGACCGATGATCAAGCCCGGATGACGCCCACCCCCAGCACCCTGAGCGTCGGCGGCCTGATCAAACACCTGGTGCACGGCGAGCACAACTGGAGCGATCGGATCGAGGGAGTACCGCCCGGCAATGAAGCATTCCAGTTTCAGACCTATATGGGGAGCTTCGTACTCGGAGGCGACGACACGCTCACGGGCGTCCTCCAGCAGTACGGGGACGCCTCGGCCCGGACCGACGCCATCGTCGGCGCCAGCGACGACCTGGGGCGGCGCATACCACTGCCGCAGGCTCCCTGGTACCCGGATCCCGACCGTTGCACGCTCCGGTGGATCCTGTTCCATCTCATCGAGGAGACCGCCCGCCACGCCGGGCATGCCGACATCATCCGGGAGGCTCTCGACGGGGCCATGGGTGGTTCCCTGATGGCCGCCGCAGAAGGGTGGCCCGCGGATGGGTGGATCAAACCCTGGCGACCTGCGGACTGACCGTCGGGCCGCCCCCGGAGCTTTCCAGGGCCCGGCCTGCCTCCCCGGGACCCGGCCTCCCTCCCCGGGACCCGGCCCCTCCCCCGGGACCGGCCCCTGCCTCCCCGGGACCCGGCCCCTCCCCGGGACCCGGCCGCCCGGACCGGCCTTCTCTGTGACGCGGCGCCCTTCAAAACAGGGCACTGTTTGCAACAGGAAACGCGGGCGAACCGCCAGACTGCGGGCGGATATTCGTTTGCTCCTCCCGCCCGTGGCGCGGTACAACATACTTATACATCAGACGAAAGGAGGAGTGCATGACGATGACCCGGACGATGACAAATGTCAGTCCCGCTCCGTCTGTGCTCCTCATCGAGCCGCTCGAAAAGCGCCGTCGTCCGGCTCCGGGCCTGGTGCCTGTTCGCTGCTGCTGAGCCTCTAGCGGCACGGGTCTGCGTCGGGGCACCCCTCATCCGGTCACGTCGCGGTCGGCACCCGCTGCTCGGCACCCACCCGGCGCCGGTCTTTGCGTTCCGATCGGGGTGGCACCGTCAAGCCGGACAGCAGCCGCGGACCAGGACAGCGGCACCGGCGCCAGCTGAGCCCTCGCCATGAGAAATTTCCGGATTCATTCCTCGTGATCAGCCCAGGAAGGGCACTTCTGATGTCACCGCTACAACGTACAACCGAAGATCCCTTGCGACGGATGGGCTGGCGGGCCCGGCGGTCGTGGCGTCGCACTGCCCGCCGGATCGTGACCGAGCATATCGACGAGGTCCGGTCGCGACTGGGCGGGTTCCGTGGCCTCCCTGTCTCCGGGGTGGCAGCCACCCCGGCGGGAACCGTCCGGCTGACCCTTCCGGACTGGACGGTCACGATGGCGGGGGTCGCTCCCTGCGCTCAGGCTGCCCTCACCGCTGCCACCCGGCAGCCTGATTGCTATTTCTCGGACGCGGGAAGGTACGGGCGGTTCTGGTGGGTCGCGGTAGAGGCCGACCCGGCAGGCAGCCTCCGCCGCACCGTGGTCCTGGGCGCACGTCTGGTCCTCACCGCCATCGAAGAGGGTCGGGGTCGAGCCGGAGAGCCCGGGTTGAGCCCGGTGTTGATGGCGTCCTGATGGGCTCCGCAGTAGACGCGACCGGTGTCACCGGTCGCGTCTACTGTCTTGACGTGACCCAGCGCTCCCGGTGGACGGTGAAGCGTGTTATCCGGTGGGCTCGCCTGGCGGTGATCGTCGTCGTGGTGCTCTTCGTGGCCCTGAAGATCGCCGAGGCCCTGTTGCTCTCATAGCCCGGCCGCGGTTCAGGCCCGGGCTGCCGCAGTGACAGCCAGCGGGGTGATGCCCTTGAGCATCCGGGCCTCATCGGGAGACGCCGGCTCCCGCCCCAGGGCGGCGGCCATCGCGACCAACCGCTCGACCAGGGCCGCGTTGGTTGGGACGCCCTGGTCGTGGTAGTGGTAGTCGCCGATTCCGGTACGCACGTCTCCGCCGTCAGCGAGGGCATGGGCGGTCACCGGCAGCCCATCCGCATTTTGCACCACCGGTGTCCACCGTAGCTGTTTGTCAGTAAACAGCTCACGGGCGAGCGCCAGCATGCCCTGATACCGCGTCAGGAGCGCGGTTTCGCTCCAGAAGAAGAGCTTCAGGCTCAAATGGGGCTCGGGTACGAGGCCCATGTCGATGAGATTGCGCAGATTGAGCACACACATGGTGTCGGGTGCGGCGAACGACTTTTGCAGATGGTGCTCCTCGCAAAAGCGGCAGAGCCACAGGTGGTCGTAGCCGTTGTTGATCTGGTGGCCCCTATTGAGCCTCCACCCATCGATGCCGGCCTCCTCTGCGCCGGGTGACCGCATGGCATTGAAATCGTAAAACGCGCCGAGGTCGATCGGGCCCACCTCGAAACGCGCCTGCGAGTGCACCCCCTCGATGAAATGCCGGAAGCGGGTTTCAGCCGGCGAACACACCGTGGTATGCCCATCACAAACCGGAATGGTGTCGCCATAGGTGGGATAGGCAATCAACGGGGTTGAGCCGGTGAGAAGAAGCTGGATTCCGATATTGAGCTCGACGTCGTTGCTGGTCAGTGCGGTCTGGGGGTCCCGGCCGTGGTAGTGGATCACCGACGCGCCTGCGTCCAGGCAGCGTCGGGCGTCAGCCAGAATCTCCTCGGGACTGTAGGGCACGTTGGGATTGGCCCCGCGGAGCGTCCCCTCGTTGATACCCACCTCGATAATGACCTTGTCTTCGATCATGGCTGCCTCCAGTGGCCCAGGCGCCGGTATGCGACAGCACACTACCCACCTCGGCACGGCTGGCTCAGCCGCCGCCCGGAACCCCTCCACGCCGCGCTTGCTTTCGCCCGCGGGAACCCACCTCTGAAACCGGCCCGGCCTACACTCCGCCCCATGCGCTTCTCCACGAGCATGCCCGGCCTCAATCGCTATCCGCCCGGATTCTCGCCGGAGTGGGCCACAAACCTGACGGCGGCCGACTTCCAGCGCATCGCGCGCACCGCTGACGACCTGGGCTATGACTCGATCAACATCCCCGAGCACATCGTCATGCCGGACCATCTGGCGCCGGCGATGGGGAGCCACTGGCCCCACGCCCTTACTGCCATGGCGTTTATTGCGGGGGCGACGACGCGTATCCGCGTGAACTCCTCCGTGATCGTCCTCCCCTACCATCACCCCGTCGCCCTGGCCAAGGCGGTCAGCACCCTCGACGTCATGTCCAGCGGTCGAGTGATCCTCACTTTCGGGGTGGGCCATGCCGAGCACGAGTTCGAGGCGCTCGGCGTGCCGTTCCACGGCCGGGGCCGCATCACCGACGAGTATGTCGAGGCCATGCAGGTCTTGTGGACGGACGACACCCCCTCATATCGAGGACACTTTGTGCAATTCGATGCCATCCAGTTTGCGCCCAAGCCCGTCCAGCGTCCCCATCCGCCGCTATGGTTTGGCGGCAACTCGACGGCGGCGCTACGCCGGGTCGCTCGCTACGGCACCGGGTGGATGCCCTGGCTGGTGAAACCCGACGAGCTCGGCGGCCGTCTCGACGAGCTGCGTCAGATGCCGGGTTACGGTGCTTACGGCGAGGTGGATATCTCGTTTCCTGCCGCACCGCTTCGCATCCGTGAGGAAGACCACTCGCTGACCGCCGACAAGCCTCAGGATGTCTTTTCCAGTCCCCAGGAGGTCATCGACGCCATCGGTGCGCTTCAGGAGCTGGGCGTGACCTGGACTGGCATCCCCTATCCCGGCCCGGACCCGGGCTCGCTGTCCGAATACCTCGAACGGCTGGAGTGGGGGGCGGCAACGGTCATGCCCCTCTTCAGCTGACCGGTCGAACCAGGCCCGGTGGTTGCCGGCCGCCCGGCGATCGGCCATCATACGGTCATGATCCCGGACCGCCCGGGACGGGCGGTCAGCGCATGAACTCCCCGCCGTTGACGTCGATGGACGCGCCGGTGATGAAGCCAGCGGCCGGTTCGGCCAGGAAGAGCACGGCTCTGGCGACGTCGTCCGCCGTCCCGAGCCGTCTCACCGGAGTCGGAGGAGGAGGCATGAACTCACCCTCCCCGCTCTGGGCGGCCCGGGCCTGCCGGGACGCGCCCCGGGCGGTGTCGATGGCCCCCGGGCAGACCGCGTTCACGGTGATGCCGTCCCCGGCCAACTCGGCTGCCATGGTCTGGGTGAGGCCGATGAGGGCGAACTTCGAGGCGCAATAGGCGGCTCGCCGGGGGTAGCCCCGGCGGCCCGCTCCCGACGAGATGTTGATGATCCGGCCGGAAGCGCGGCGTTCGAGGAGGTGACGGACAACGGCGCTGCTCATGAGGAAAGCGCCCTTGGCGTTGATGCGGAGCACGTCGTCCCATGCCTCTTCGGGGACCTTCCATGTCCAGTCCCGGTCCGGGCCGTGGGGGGCTCCGGCGTTGTTGACAAGCACATCCACCCGGCCGAAGTGCTCGATGACCTCCCCCACCATCCGTTCCCGCGTCGTCCTTGCGACCCACGTCCCCGATCAGCGGCAGGGCCCGGCGGCCCAGGCCAACCAGCTCGTCAACCAGGCTGCCCAGCCCCTTCCAGCCCACCGCCGCTTCGTCCTCGCCGGCATCGAAGACGTTGCGGGTCCCGCCAGGGACCACGTCGCTGACGGCCATATCCGCGCCGGCGCCGGCCAGGACCAGGGCGATCCCCCGGCCGATGCCTTTGAGCCGGCCGCACCCCGTTACCAGTGCGATCTGTCCGTCCAGCGAACCCACCATGCGACTCCTTCCCACATCCGGGGTGGTTGATGACCAGTCGACGTTGGACCGGGAGCAGACTTCACCGCCGATTTCACCCGGTGGGTGGGCCGGCCAGCGGCGTCCCCGGCACTTCGAACGCCCACACCGCGGGATGCACCCGGCGACGGATCTTCCATCCATCCGCAGTGCGGACCAGGTCGTCGATGTTGCGGGTGCCGCGCACGATCACCTTGCCCTGACCATCCTGGTAGCCGGTGTGAATGGCAAGGCACATGCTCTCGCAGTGAGCCGTGTCGCCATCGAGATCAATGAGCACGTTGCTCATCACCGGTGTGCTCGCCACCTTTTCATCGAACGTCAGCACCGACCGGGCCGCCGCCGATGTGGTCTGATGCCCGAAGTAGGCGAGCAGCGCCTCCCTGCCCTCGACCGTCTGGCCGTGGCCGTGATCCACAACGGCATCGTCGGCAAAGCAGGAGACGATCTGCTCGGCATCACCGAGGCGGATCCCGTTGCCGTACCGATTTACGAGATCAGTAATTTCGGCGCGGTCCTCCAGCTCCTGGAGCCGGGCGGCTGCGTCACCGGTCAGTCCGGTAGGCATGGTTTCCCCTCTGATGGCGGCTTGGCATCCCGGATCATGTTAGGTCGCAGGTGAGACGCCCGATCAGACCGCAGAATCGGGCTCCACATCACCGTCGATCCCGGCTCCAGCCGTCAGCCTCCCAAGACCGCGGCGGCAATCTCCCGGAGCCGGTAGCCGTCTTCAAAGGTGGCGAACAGGGCGGACCCGGCGTCGCCGCGGATGGCGTCCACCAGATCGCGGACGAGGAGGCCGAACCGGGACACCGAGGCGGTTCCGATCTCGGGCACGCTGAGCCCGGCAGGCACGGCCAGCTCCTCAACTCCGTCGCCCGCGGACCGGGCTCCCAGCAAACGGCCGGATGGTTCGAGCAGCAGCGTCCCATCGCTTCCATAGGCTTCGACCCGATAGCCGGAGCCGAAGAGGGTGGACCAGGTACCGGCAAACGAAAACGGCGAGCCGTTGTCGAGGTGGCCGAACATGGTTAGCGTGTCTTCGGCATCCACCGGCCGCATCACCCCGGTCGAAGACTGAGGACCCAGGCGGTGGTCCTCCAGGTCCTCGTCTCTTGCCACCGGCTTCTCGCTGATCATGGTCGAGACGCCAGCAGTGAAGGTGGCGATTTCTCCGAAGGTGTAGCGAAGCAGGTCGAGGTAGTGGTTCATCAGGGATGTCCGCAGGATGCCGCCACCCTCGCTACGCAGCGAGACCCACTGGTAGTAGTAGACGTTTGTGGTGGGGTCGGTGGCGTTGTCGGACATGACACTGATCAGAATGAAACGGGGCTGGCCGAGGTAGCCTTCGCCGACGAGCTGGCGCAGGTAGCGATGGGTCGGAACGTAACGGAGGTCCAGATCCAGGGCAGTCACCGCACCCAGCTGACGGGCCCGGTCCCTGAGAGCGCGGGCCTCCGACAGGGTGGTCGCCAGGGGCTTGGTGGAAAACACGTGGTGCCCTGCGTCCATGGCGGACATGGCCATCTCGGCATGCCGTGCGGGCGGGGTGCACACGCACACCAGGTCGAGATCATCCCGGGCCACCAGACGTCGGAAGTCGTCGACCGCATCGGGGATGCCGAACCGGGCCGCGGCAGCCTCGGCCCGAGCCAGACGGGCGCTGCATATGACCTCGACCTTTACGCCCCGGGTGGCCACCAGCGCCGGCATCAGCGTACGCACGCCAAAGCCGGTGCCGATCACCCCGACGCGAATCGGGGTCACCGCTGTCCCAGGGTGACCGTGTGACGCGACGCGAACCGCCAGCCGCTCTCCGTTTTTACGAACTCGTCAAGGTACTCGCCCACGCTGAGAGGAACTTCCGGTGAGGGACCACCCGGATCTTGCGTGTACACCACCAGGTAGGAGTTGGCCTCGGCGCGGCCCGGCGAGGAGGACGTGATACGGATATTTGAGACCAGGTGCAGACTCTGGCGCGCCTGCAAGGCCCGTTTGGCCCCCCAGGCGGTGATCGCCCCTCGACCCCGCATGGCGCTGGGACCGACCGTGAGCTCCCCGTCGTCGGTGAACAGCTCATACACCGCGTCCGCCTGGTTGTGGTCGACCCGCCACACGAACTCGATCACCAGGGCCCGGATCTCCTCCTCGTCCGCCGCATCCAACACGCTGCCGGTCACCTTCACCGTGGCCAACCTCCCAGATTCCCGTATCCGCGTCTGCGCTGCCGCCCCGCCGGGTGGCGAGACGAAGCCTGCCCGGGCGATGGTATCGGCCTGGCGCCGGCGTTCGGACCACTGAGCGCAGCCGGTCGCGCCGGTGCCCCCGGAGAGAAAAGCTCGTCCATCGAGGGCATGGCCACGCCCCGCGGCGGCCCGTCGGCGAGACCGATGACGCTGGTCATGTCGCCCGGCCCGGTGCAATTCGGGCACAATGGCGCCCGTGACAGAGATCAGCGGAGTGGGGATATGGAGCGGCCAGTTGCGCTATGGCGACGCCGGTGAAGTCGCCGAGGCGGCAGCTGAGCTGGAGGAGCTCGGGTACTCGGCGTTATGGATCCCCGACGTGGGTGGTGACGTCTTCGGCGCGGTGGAGCGCCTGATCGAGCGCGACCAGGGTCGCCAGCATCGCCACGGGCATACTCAACCTCTGGAAACACTCCGCCGAGGAGACCGCCGAGGCTCACGACCGCCTGACCACGTCGTACGGCGACCGGTTCCTGGTGGGCATCGGTGTCAGTCACGCCGTCCTGATCGATGCTGACGAGCCGGGCCGTTATCGCAAGCCGCTGGCCGCGATGGGCTCGTTTCTGGACGGACTTGATGCCGCGCCCATCCCGCTGGTCGCGTCCGGGCGGGTGCTGGCCGCCCTTGGGCCCCGGATGCTCGAGCTGGCCCGCGACCGGGCCGGAGGAGCGCATCCCTACAACGTCACGCCCGAGCATACCGCCCTGGCTCGCGACGCCCTCGGCCCCTCGGCTCTATTGCTGCCGGAGCAGATGGTTGCCCTGACCACGGACGCCGACCAGGCGCGTTCCATAGGTCGCGACAACCTGAGCCACTACATGGGACTTCCGAACTACACCAACAACCTTCGTCGCCTCGGGTTCGGTGACGGGGACTTCGCGGATGGCGGCAGCGCCCGGCTCATTGACGCCCTGGTGGCGTGGGGCTCCCCCGATGCCATCGCGGCCCGGGTGCAAGAGCACCACGCCGCAGGAGCCGATCACGTGTGCGTTCAGGTGCTCGGTGTGTCCGACCGATTTCCGCGCCCGGAGTGGAGGGAGCTGGCGCCGGCTCTGACTGGCAGCTGATCGATGACTCGGGCCGGGCTAGCCCTCAAGGCAGGCGATCAAGGCATCGAGCAACCTGGTGAAGCGCGGATCGTCGGGCCGCCCATACGGTTCATGACATAACCAACTGCCAGCCCACGCTCAGGGTGCCCCATCCCGCACGAACGGCCCGCCCCCGAATGGCCGAACGCCCCCGTGCCACTCAGAGGCTGGGCGGCTCAGGAGACCGTGAAGCCCAAGCCGCTGGAGACCGGCAGTCCGATAACCGCGTCAGTCCCTTCACCCGGTGGTTGGGGCCGCGGCCGGCCAGGATCCTACCGATCCAGCCGTGCCAACGAACTCGCGAGCGTTGTCATGCATGATGCGACGAACCGAGGCGGCGTCTAAGGCCATGAGGGCCTCCGTGTACATGATCGGCTCCGGCAGGCCGTCGGTGTGGGGAAAGTCCGAGCCGAACAGAATGCGGTTGGATCCGATGTGCTCGGCCAACCCGGCAATGTCCTCGTGCTCGTAGGCGTTTACCCACACGTGCCGGCGGAACACGTCCGCGGGCGGCTCGGCGAGATCACCCCGGCCGGCCCGATCGAGATTGGCGAGCAGCTCGGGAACCCATCCGCAGCCCAGTTCGACGGCCGCGACTCGAAGGGTGGGGAACCGCTCGAACAGCTTCCCGTACAGCAGTGACGCCATGGTGTCGTGGATGGGTCGACCCAGGCCGGCGATGACCCGCTGCAGGGGACTGACATTGCGGGCCGGGACATTGACGTTGCCCCACCCCCACACGCGGGCCAGCTCGTAGCGGTACGAGTCATCGGAGGCGTGGAGGACCAGCCCGGCATTGGCTTCGGTCAACCTGGCCCAGAATCCATCGAACAGACGATCCGCTGGAGACCGACCAGGGATCGGACCGGGCCGCAAGTGGACGACGCGAGCACCCCGTCCGAGCACGAACTCCAGCTCCTCGACCGCTCTGACAGGATCCAGCAGCGACAGAAGAGGTACGCCGTATAGACGATCCTGATAGTTGAAACCCCAGTCGTCGTCGAGCCAGCGGTTGAAGGCGTGGAGATTGGCATAGGTCGCCTCGACGTCATCGATAAGAAGCTGCTCGACGCTGACGCCGAGGGTGGGAAAGAGCATGGTGGCCTCGACACCTTGACTATCCATCACCTCGAGGCGGGCTGAGCGTTCCCGGTATTCCGGACGAATGGGTTCGAGTTCGCCGTAGCCCTTCCCCTGCAGAAGGATCCCGGGTTTGCCGATGGGATCGAAGGTGTGGTCGGATCCGAGGAACCGATTCATCCGATCCCCGAACACGAGACGCTTGCCGCCGCCATCGACCATCTGGACCCAACGCGGGGCTCTGTGGGCGACCTCGGGATCCTGATGGCGAAGGAAGGCGTCCTCAGCCTCGTAATAGTGGTTGTCGGCATCGAAGAGCCGGTAGCCGAGCTCGTCAACCCGCTTGCCGGTCACCGTACCTGTGACGCTCATCCCGCTTGCCTCTCTGTGGAGTGGATACGTTCTGGGTAGCCCAGACCATACTTCTCTGCGGCCGGCCGGATCCCTGGCCGAAATAGCCTGTTGCCCGCATCGTCGGGTCCGGTCAACGAATGTCCAACTGCGACCCTGGTAGCCTGACGGGTTGCTGGGTTGAACTGTCTTCGCCGTTTGACAGGGGGATTTCTGAGATGAGGGTTCGTCTGGCTCTGGCGGCCGGGATCATGCTGGTCGCCGTCGGACTGGCTGCCTGTGGTAGCTCCAACCATTCCGGAACCACGGCAACCACGGGTGCGTCGGCCTCGCCGACCTCGGCGGCGACCGGCGCCACGAGTGGCGCCCCGGCCCCGCCTCCCGGCGCGCCCATCGTCATCGGGGTTATTGCCGATGAGTCGAACGGTCCGACGGGTTTGGCTTCTCAGGACATTCCGAAGCTGCTGGCCGCCTGGCAGAAATGGGTCAACAGCCATGGAGGCATCTCCGGTCACCCCGTTCGTTATGTCAACCAGGATGATGCTGCCGACCCCGCCAAGGCGGCGGCGGCATTGCAGACGTTGATCAGCGACCACGTCGTCGCCATCATGGACAACAGCTCAATCAACGCCACCTGGGCGGCCGACGTAGCCAAAGCCCAGATCCCGGTTATCAGCCTGAATGAGAGCGCGTCGGGCGACACCTATGAGGCGAACCCGGATTTCTTCGGCGACGGAACCACCGTGCTGGGCATCCTGTGGGGTCATACCGCCATGCCGGCTGCGGCGGGGGCGAAGGTCTTCGGCGGCGTGTACTGCACGGAGGTGCCCCAGTGCAAGACGGCAGTGCGGGTGTGGCAGGCAGACGCGCCGAAGAACGGCATGAAGTTCGGGCTGGCGCTGGGCGCAGCGGCCAATGCCCCCAACTACACGGCCCAGTGCCTCGAGCTCAAAGACGCGGGTGTCGACGCAGTCTTCCCGATCGTGTCTCCCACCCAGGAGGCCGATGACTGTGCCCGCCAGGGATACCATCCGCTCTACATCGGCTCACAGGGCACCCTCCTGTATTCTTACGCCAAGGACCCCAACCTCAACGGCGCGCTGCAGAACGAAACCGGATTCCCCTGGATGCTGGACAACACTCCGGCCCTGCAGCAATTCCATGCGGCCATGGACGGGGTCCTGGCCACCGCGAACAATCCGGCTGGCATCTCAGCAGGCTGGACCGGTTTGATGCTGCTCGTCACGGCCCTGGCTCATGTGTCAGCCACCCCGACCGCCCAGGACGTGTACAAAGGCCTGTACTCGCTGCACAACGAGACGCTCGGCGGGCTGGCGGCCACACCGATCAACTTCACGCAGGGGAAACCGTCCACGCAGCGGTGTTACTTCGTCACCAAGATCTCCGGCGGCAAATGGGTTGCCCCGTACGGGATGACGCCGCAGTGCGAACCGCAAAAGTACATTTCCGCCACGAGCTGATGGTGGCAACAGGTAGGGCGCCACGGCCGTACCTGACCATTGTCGTGGCAGCCCCGGGCGAGTTGCCCGGGGCCACTCGATAAGCTCGACCCATGGACCCGGCGGTCGTGGTGAGCGATCCGTGACAACGATGTGGGCCGGGTTTGATCCCATGCGGCACCCCGCAACATCAACCCGAGGAGAGTCCTTTGCGTCCGAACCCGTTCGACCCGGTATTGCTGGTAGAGGAGCGTGGCCCGATACGGATCGTCACCATGAACAGGCCCGAAGCCATGAACGCCGGAAGCGAAGAACTCACTGATGCCATGGTGAAGGTTTGGGCATGGCTGGCCGATGACGTGGACGCCCGCGCCGTTGTCCTGACCGGTGCCGGTCGCGCCTTCTCGGCAGGCGGCGACATGCTGAGGTTCCAGCGTATCCAGACCGACCGTCTCCTGCGCGCCCGGGGTATCGAGGAGGCGCGCAGCATGTTCAACAACATCATCGACTTCCCGCTGCCGCTGGTGGCGGCCGTGAACGGGCCCGCCGTCGGCCTCGGCTGCACCCTGGCGGCCCTGTGTGACCTGGTCTATATCGCAGAGTCGGCGTTCATCAGCGATCCGCACGTCAACGTCGGGCTCACCGCTGGTGATGGCGGAGCCCCGATGTGGCCTCTGACCATGCCGATCGTCAAGGCCAAGGAGCTGCTCTTCTTCGGCACCCGGATCTCCGCCGCCCAGGCTGTCGAGATTGGCCTGGCCAACGGTGTGACCCCCGATGGAGAGGTTCTGGATCATGCCATCGGCGTGGCCGAGAAGTTGGCTGCGCTGCCTGAGCAAGCCCTCCGGTCGACCAAGCGGGCGGTCAATCTGCACATCAGACGCGACGCAAATGCTGTCCTCGACTATGCCCTGGCGGCGGAATTCCAGTCCTACGACACCCCCGAGCACCACGAGGCAGTCCGGAAGTTCCTCGATAAGTGACCCGCCGCCAGCGGGAGCGCTATCACCGGGACCGGACAGCCAGTGGGACGATGCTCTTCACGCGCCTCGAGGGCTAAGGTCTGAGGAGGTCGGCTGACCACAGCTCGAAGCCTTGAGGAGGAGATCGCCAGATGACCGTAACTCTCGAGAGTCTCCGGGGCCGGGTCATGGATCTTGACGCACACGAAATGATATCGGTGCCGCGGTGGAGCGAGTACTTCGGCCCGGTCGGCGAGGAGGTGCGCCGTCCATTGGATAAGATGCTGCAGATCGCGGCAGGTCCCGAGCGAGGAAAACAGAATCTCTTCGTCGACGTCGAGGACGGGATGGAGATATCGGCCGAGACGGTGTGGAATGAAAAAGGCCCCGCCGCTCCCAGCGCCATGAACCTTCGTCGGCGCCCAGAGGTCATGGCGATCATGGGCGTTCGGCGGCAACTGATCTTCCCGGGCTTCGGCTTCAACGCCCTGAAGCTCGCCACTGGCTGCGTACTGGAGCCTGACGACGTAAGCCGACCTCGTGACGGTCGCGGCGTCCTGAAGCCGCGATCAGCTGGATCCGGGGAAATGGCCGTTGGTATGGCGGGAGTGGCCGCTCACAACAAATGGGCCGCAGAACTCACGACGTCCAATCCGGACAGTCTCCGTATGGTCGGCATTGTCACCACAAACACCACCGTCGAAACGATGGTGAAGGAGTGCGAAGGTCTTATCGCAGCAGGAATCCGGGCCGTGTGGATTCCAAGTGGTGACCCGCCCGCAGGCATCTCACCGGCCGATACTGCACTCGATCCCTTCTACGCCTTGCTCGCCGAGAGTGACACCGCGCTGGTCCTGCACACCGGTACAGGGACCAACTTCCCGAAGACCCGGGTTTGGGGTCAGGTTCCGCAGTTCATGTTCATACAGAGTGACGCGGCCGAACTTCCCCAGGACCCCTACAACCTGAGCCGGTTTCATGTTGCGGAAGAGAACTTCGTAACTGTCCTTGTCATCGGTGGGGTGTTCGAGCGCCACCCGGATCTCCGCTTTGGTGCCATCGAGGTGGGAGCGTCGTGGATCGGCCCTCTGGCGGAAAGGATGGACTTCTGGGTCGACAACCATCGAGCCCTGTGGGAAGGTCACAAGGATCTCTCCATGCGCCCTTCGGAGTATCTCGCCCGAAATGTCAGGGTCACACCCTTCTCGGCCGAACCGGTGGAAGTCTGGATCGAGCGGTATCCGGCGATCGAAGACGTGTACTGCTTTTCCACTGACTATCCCCACGTCGAGGGCGGGCGCCAGTCACTGCGGCGGCTCCACAAACGAATCACGCCGCTGGGCGATGCGATCGTCGAAAAGTTCTTTTGCACAAACGGTCGCTGGCTATTGCCGGACTGACCTCCGGGCCGTTCAAAGGTTTGCGTGCATCTTCATTAGCACCGGCGCGCCTTGTTCTTGACTGTTGTTTGTTTGTTTGTTTGCAGCCACGCAGAACATCACTCTTGCGCACTCGATGAGACTAATGTCATATCGGGGTCTGTCATGCCGTGGCGGGCTGGTGTTCTCGCTTCGCCTGGACACCTGATCACAGGGCCCGACCGCGTCCGGGCGGCTTCTGGTGTGCCATCCCCGATCAGACCTGCTACCGTGCCCCCGCAACCAAAGGCGCACCGGCGACCGTCCTAGAGACCGCTTGTGAGGCGCCCACACGTTGGCCCCCCGTAATCATCGGCGTGGGCCCGCGCTCGTCGTGGTCCGTTCCCTTCTTGGTGCGTCGCCGCGGGCGCGCCGGAAAGGAGCTTCGAGCCGTTGCTGCGCTATTTCAGGTCGACCAAACCATCACGAGCCGAGACGTGGCGACATGCGTCGTCCGCACCATGCACTCGCAGGCGGCGCTGGCTGACCTGGACATTGAGTGTGGTGGCGATCCTTCCGTTGATTGGAATTTCAGTCCGGTACCGCCCGGGCGGACAGCTCCACGAGCTTCTCCGGCTGGGAATCGTTGGGGGGATTGTCCCAGGGTTCACCCGCATCGACGACGTGGGGTGCGGGCCGTCTCGACGTGTTCGTACGCGGCACGGACAACCAGCTTTGGCACAAATGGTACAACGGCGCCTGGACGGCCTGGGAACCATTGGGTTCTCCCCCTGGTGGTCTGGCCTCGGCCCCGGCTGCGGTGTCGTGGGCTCCTGGTCGGATCGATGTGTTTGCTGCCGGTGCAGACGGGCACCTGTGGCACAAGTGGTACGCATCCCGATGGTCCGGGTGGGAATCCCTGGGTGGGGTGATCGTAGGGGCGCCGGCCGTGGCCTCCTGGGCCCCTGGCCGTCTCGATGTGTTGGCCCGTGGCTCTGATAACAGACTTTGGCACAAGTGGTATCAGGGGGGTTGGTTCAACTGGGAAAACCTCGGCGGAGTGCTGACGTCGTCACCCGCCGCCACGTCGCCAAGCGAGGGACAAATTGATGTCGTGGTCCCCGGGGTTGCCGACGTCGCCTGGTACACCTTTTACGATCTTGGCTGGCATGGATTTGCATCCCTGGGCGGCCAGGTGCTCAATGCGGTCGGATTAAGCGCTTCGGATCCCGGACAGCTGTATGTGTTCGGCCAAGGGACCGACAACAATCTCTACCAACAGCGGGACGCGGGGAGTTGGTCGGGATGGCAGTTTGCCCTGTCCGGGCCCATATCGTCAGGTCCGACTGCGGTGTCGTGGGCTCCAGGTCGGACTGACGTGTTTGCTCGGGGCACGAACGGTGAAATCTACCACTCCTATGTCGTGCAAACGCTGGGGGGAGTCTGGGCGTGCATCCGTCAGCATGAGTCGGGCGGGAACTACCAGGAGAACACCGGGAATGGGTTTTACGGGGCATACCAGTTCACCCCCTCGACCTGGAACCTGTCGGTCCTGGGTGCCGGCTTCCCGCAATATGCAAACGGCAGGGCCGACCTGGCGCCCTCATACGTCCAGGACGCGGCGGCCGTTTGGCTCCAGGCCCATGCGGGCTGGGGACCGTGGCCAAATACCTCGCAAGCGTGCGGCGTGTGACAGAGGAATAATTCCGGGGCTGACTCCTTCGCCGGTTGGGCCGGTTCACCGGTTGGGTTGGGCCACGCCGGCGCGGTCCGACTCGCGCAGCCGGTCCGACTCGCGCAGCCGGTCCGAGTCACTGCGGTCGGCCTCCGGGTGGTCGTGGGCCGGGTCCGGGTCCGGGGGGCCCTGATCGAATCCGACGCGGATTCGTTCATCCGGCCGCCGGCGCTGCTCATGGACCAGAGCCCGCAGGTGTTCGTTGTCCGCCTCGGTGGGGGGACAGGTCGGAAGGGCCCGGGGCCACAAACCCTGGGACTGCACCGGGTTGAGTTCGGCGCCGTAGATGGTGAGCTTGGCCAGCAGGAGCAGGAAGGCCACCAGACCGATCACGGCTGCGAAGGCTCCGTAGGTGGCGCTGCTGTGGCGGAGCTGATGCTGAACGAGTCCGGCTCCGACCGTGATCAGGGCGGTAAAGCTGACTGCCCCGAAGATGCTGCCGGGCAGAAGCTGACGCCAAGGAACAGGCACCGGAGTGAGCACCATGAAAGCGATCAGATAAAACACCCCGTTGACGACCAGCATCCCCACCAGGATGAGGATGCGGACATACCAGGCGATGCCGTGGCCGGTTGCGATCGGCGCCAGCATGGCGTTCACAAGGAAGGCGCCACCGATGGCCGCCAGGCCCCCGAGGCTCCGACCCAGGCGCGGCAAAAAGCCGGGTAGGCGGGTGGCAGGTACATTCCATACCCGGGCCATGGCTTGCTCGGCGGTCTGAGTAACACCCTGAGCGCCGTACAGCAAACCGGCCACGCCGATAACGAGACCGAATACGCTGCCGTGTAGCTGGGAGGACCCCTGGCCCGGATTGAACTGGGAGCCGATGACCGGGAACTGGTGCAGGGTGTGCACGATCCCACTGCCCAACGAGGCGGCCCCGATATAGCCGAGGACGGTGACCACTACCAGCAGCAACGGGTAGATAGCAGTGAATCCGTACCAGCCCAGGGCAACGACCAGCAGGTTGGCGTTGTCATCGCCAAACTTTTTGATCATCCCGTAGGAAATCGCTGGTATCCGGTGTCGGCGCTGCCAACCGTCGAGCCCGCCGATCACCCGATTGATCTGCTCTTTAGGTTTCGCCATCTCAGGTCCCCGATCGCTCCGGCCAGCCAGGCCCCCCGGTCACCCGCTCAAGTCTCCTGGCTCCGGCTCGGTCCATACCTCACTGGTACCCGTGGCGGGACCGGGGAAACCAATGCACCGGGACCGCCCCGGCACCTTGACAAAAGTGCAGGCCGCCCCGTCTCTAACACCAGAATATATCAGGATGCGCTTAAGGACATGTACGACGCTTGGATAGAACCAAACTCGTTGCCTGGCGACGGCCGGCGGCGTTGGGAGTCGGCGACCGAGGAGGCCCGTGCCCGTACGGCGCCGGACGTACTGGCCCGGCTCATTTCTGGATCCGACCGCGACCTGATTGAGGTTTCGAGCGTTTCCGCATTCCTGCGGCACGATCAAGGACCGCCGGGTCTCCCGGCAGCGTTTTCTTCTCTGCTGCATCGCGCCCTCTAAGTGGGCACACTTTGCAACAGGAAAGCCAAAAACGGCCCGGTTAGGGCACCTTTTGCAACAGGAAAGCGAACCGGCGGGCCGGTTAGGGCACCTTTTGCAACAGGAAAGCGACAAACGGGCCGGCCAGGGCACCTTTTGCAACAGGAAAACGAAACCGGCGGCCCGGTTACGGCACCCTGATACCGGGACCTGCGAGCCGCGCCCCGGCCTGACCGCGGCCCGACCTGGTCAGGATGCCCAGCGGGCCTTCGCCAGTACGGCCCGGTGCGCCGTCAGACCACCCAGCTCGACCCGGATGGCGTGCAGTCGGGTGGTCCACAGCTGGAGGTCATACTCGAGCGTGAAGCCAATGGCGCCACTCAGCTGATGGAAGTCTGAACCCAGGTGGCGGGCAGCCTGCACCGCATAGGCCGCGGCCGCGGCCGCCTCCTCGGCGGGAGCGCCCCGGTACGCCGCCACCCGCCCCAGCCAGCGGACCCCTTCGACCGTGACATGAGCCTCGGCCAGGCGGTGCTGTAATGCCTGAAGGCTGGCCAGCGATTGGCCGAACTGCTGGCGTTCGCTCAGATGCCGCACCGTCAATCCCAGCGCGGCCGCGAGATTGCCGGTTGTTTCCACGGCCAGAGCCACCCGCCACCACCGGCGGAGAAGCTGGCCCGAATCCGGCCCGAGACTGCGGCCGCCGGAGAGATCCAGGCTGGCAAAGGGGAACCCGAACTTGGAGGGGACCGCGGTGGCCTTTGGGTGCTCGATGGCGAACACCTCGTCGCCATCCAGGGCCAGCACCACATCGGCATGACCCCCGAACCGGACCGGGCCGCGGGACCTCCGGTCGGCCACGGCGACCCGGGGCGGGGCGCTGGCCCCGAGCAACGCCGGAGCTACCAGCAGTCGCACCCCGGCGTTGATCTGCGCCACTGACACGGCGAGGAGCTCCACCAGCAAGGCCGCCTCGAGCGGACCTCCGCCGGGGCTGATGGCGATGGAGAGGAAGCCGCCCTGTTCGAGGGCCTGCAGCAGCTCGTCATCGTGGCTGTCCGCGCCGACCTGCCGGGCCCGCTCGATCCCGGCGTGCCGTTGGGCCAGCGTCTCCACGGCGGCGACAAGCGAACGTTGATCATCGTTCAAGGTGAACTGCATCATCAGCTCCTTGGAAGCCGGAGGACTTGCCGGGCAATGAGGTTTAGGTTGACCTCGTACGAACCCGCAGCCACGCCGGCCGTGAGGGCGCTGAAGAAGTTCTGGGCGGCCAGCGATGTGTTGTCGACCGACGCCTGTCCCATGACGTCAAAGACGGTCTCAGCGACGAGCTTGTCCGCCCGCACCATGGCGATCCGGGCCACGTACGCTTGAGCACTGGGAGTTTCGCCGCGGGCTCGCTCGTCGATCACCGAGTACGCCAGGTAGCGGGCCGCCTCGCAGGCGGCCCGGGACTCACCCAGGCGGTCGAGCACGTGAGGATCGTCCAGCAGCCCTTCCTCTTCTGCCCAGGCGGCCGCGGCGTCCAGCACCCGGGCGGCGCGCTCCCAGCGGGGCGACCCGACCCGTTCGTTCTGAAGAGCCCGACGCACGACATCCCAGCCGCCGTTCTCGGGACCCAGCCGAAATGCGGCAGGCACCCTTACGTCGGTCAGGAACACCTCGGCAAACGCGGCCTCCTCCGCCAGATTCGGGATGGTGCGCACTTCGATCCCCGGACTGTCCATGGGAACCAGCAGGATGGTGATGCCTTTTCCCTTGGGCGCGTCCGGGTCGGTGCGCACCAGCAGGAAGCACCAGTCCGCCGAGGGGGTGTGCGAGGTCCAGATCTTTTGTCCGTTCACGATGTAATGATCGCCGTCGAGCACGGCCGAGGTCCGCAGAGAAGCGAGATCGGACCCCGCGTCGGGCTCGGAAAACCCCTGGCACCAGAAGGCATCGCCCCTCGCGATCTGGGCCAGGTGAAAGGCCTTCTGTTGCTCGGTGCCGAAGGCGAGTATCGCCGGGCCGATCCAGTTAACGCTCATGTACTGTGGACCGCGGGGCTCGCCTACCGACCACATCTCCTCCCCCAGGATGACGTGGTGCCAGGTCGGCATTCCGCTGCCGCCGTACTCCTGGGGCCAATGAGGTGTCAGCCAACCTCGCTCACCCAGGGCGTGCGTGAAGGCGAGCGTCCGTTCTCGGTCTGCCTCGGTCATGACGTAGCGGGCGACCGGAACCCGTTGCCACTCCTCAGGAATTCGCTCCTCCACGAAGGACCGCAGAGCCTTTCGAAACTCCTCCTCCTCCGGCGACCAGTCGAAGTCCATCATCCACCTCCAGAGCCAATCGGCCCGCGAGTCGTTATTCCCTACTCGCCCGAAAGCGCTGTTCTTAGCACATCCCCGAGATGATCCTCAGGACGTGGCGTCCTCCTTCGACGGCTGCCATACCAGGAGCTGGCGGACTTCCCCGCATCGGCTCCTCTACGGGTAGCCGGCTCCCGGCACCTCGACCGGGAGCCATTCGATAGCTCCCTCGCCCCGATTTCTAGCCTCCTCATCCGTCCCCGGCGCCGTGCAGATATAGAGCCTCCTCCTGTCCGCTCCGCCCAGCATGCAGGCCAGGGCTAGCTGGGTGCAGGAGACCGTGTCCAGCACCTGGCCTCCCTCGGACACATGACGCACGGTGCGTTGGTGCCCGCAGGCCACCCACACGGCACCCGACTCGTCCAGGCACAGTCCGTCGGGCGTGCAGTCGATCGGGAGGTCGGCCCAGGTGGCCGCGTCGGACAGGGAGCCGTCGGATCGGATCGTGAAGGCCAGCAGCCGGTGGGCCTCGAACTCCGCGACGATCAGAGTCGAACCGTCTTCGGTAATAACCATCCCGTTCGGAGCAGCCAGCTCCCCGGCAACCTTCCTGGCCCCGCCGCCCGGGTCAACCACCACCAGATCTGATGGCTGCCCGGTGGCACCCACGTAGACCCATCCATCAGGGTGGCGGACGGCGTCGTTGCGCCAGCCACCCTCGAATGAGGTCAGATCGGCGAATAGGACAAGGTCCTTCTCGCCGTGATCCTTCTAGACGGCACTGCGCCCCATCGACACGATCAACAGCCGGCCCTGGTCATCCCAGGCGAGCCCCGATGGCCTTCCCGGTACGCGCCGCACTTCCGTGGTGATCAGCCCGTTCACGGGATCCAATGACAGCACCGCTCCGGTGGCCATGTCGGACAGGAACAGGCGATCATCATGCCAGCGCGGCGATTCCGGGAAGCCGAGGCCGCTGGCCAGGACAGTTGTCTCCATAATCGGGAACCTATCCCACCAGCAGGCACCGCCTCGTCGGGGTGATCGACGATCAACGACCTGGCCTACCGGCGCATCACTTTGAGGCTGCTTCGGATGCGGGCCACCTGACAGCATCGCTGAGCGTGATTCGCATCCCGAGCACGTGCTGGCAATGGCCGCAATAAGGCGGCCGTTCTAGCTGTGCAACGGGCCGCCTCCGGGCGGCCGTTCTCGTTTTGGGATGACCGTGCCGTCCGGGGCCCCGATCTCCAGGAGGCACCTCTCATGTCGATATCCTCGTTCACACCGTCTCAGCTGGCCGCCGTAGCGCGCAGCACGCAGCTGGAACTCGCCATCGAACGCTGCCCGGGGCAGTTCCGTGTCCTGACCGGCGACCGCCCAACCGGTCCACTCCATCTCGGCCACCTCTTCGGCACCCTGGCCAACCGGGTTCGCCTGCAGAACCTGGGCGTCGAGGTCATGGTCCTCATCGCGGATTACCAGACCCTCACTGACCGCGACGCTCCCGAGACCCTTCCCGCCGACGTGTTGAACCAGGTAGCCGACTATCTGGCCGTCGGAATCGACCCCAGCCGATCCATGATCTTCGCCCACAGCCAGGTGCCGGCGCTCAACCAGTTGCTCCTGCCGTTCCTCAGTCTGCTCAGCGTGGCGGAACTATCCCGGAACCCTACGGTCAAGGAAGAGTTCGCGGCCAGCAAGGGGCGTTCCATGAGCGCGCTGATGTTCACCTACCCGGTGCATCAGGCGGCCGACATACTCTTTTGTCATGCCAACCTGGTTCCAGTCGGCAAGGACCAGCCGGCCCACCTCGAGTTGACCCGCACCATCGCTCGCCGTTTCAACGACCGTTACTCCCCGGAAGGACCATACTTCCCGGAGCCGGACGGCCTGTTGAGCGCCGCTCCCTTGCTATTGGGAACCGATGGCACCAAGATGAGCAAGAGCAGAGGCAACGCCATCGCTCTTTCCGCCACCGAGGATGAGACGGCGCAGCTCATCCGGGGCGCCAGGACAGACCCTGAGAGGGCCATCACCTATGAACCCGAGCGGCGTCCAGAGGTGTCGAACCTTCTCCTTCTCGGGTCACTCTGTCTCGAGACCCGGCCGGAGGCCCTGGCCGAAGAGATCGGTGCCGCCGGTTCGGCGGCCCTCAAGCGACTGGTTACCGACGCCATCAACGACCGGCTGCGTCCTATCCGCCGCAAGCGACACGAAATCGTGGGTGAAGCCGGCTTCCTCCAGGAGATCCTGGCCGAGGGAGCCGACCGGGCCCGAGCCATCGGCGACGGGACCCTGGAAAGCGTTCGCCAGCTGATGCACAACTCCTACTGAGTCCTACAGACTCCTACAGACTCCTACTGACTCCCGCTGACTCCTGCTGACGGGATCCCGTGTCAACGGGTTCAGGCCATCTCGCGTCTCATCCCGAAGACCTTCTTCCCCGGTGCTACCGTTATTCGGGAGACAGCGCTGAGTCTCGGTTGTCCGGCCGAAGGGGGCTACGAATGCATGCCATCGTCATCCACGCCAACATTCACGATCTGGCCGAGGCCAAGCGAGGACTCGACGAAGACGTGATCCCGATGATCAAAAAGGCACCGGGATTCGTGGGCGCCTACTTCGTCACGGTCGGCGACGGTCAGGGCGTCTCCATTGAGGTGTTCGAAACTGAGGAACAGGCGAAGTCCGCCGCCCCGCCCGAGGGCACCGCGGCCCGAGGTGCCACGCTGGACGCCCTGCAATTCGGGGAAGTCGTCGCCGCAGCTTGAGGTCGCCGTCTGGGCGGGAACCGATGGTTGAGCCTGACGGCAGTTGGGCGACGAGACCGGCCCGGCGTCGTCAAGGTTGACTCGTCAGGGCGGTCAGGGCTTCGATCGCACCCCGGGTGGGTGCGATGGCGACCAGCCCACGGTAAAGCGCCACGACGCTGACGCGGTCGAGGGTCCCGGTCCGGGCCCGATCGCAGTGGGCGGACTGGATGGCGGCTTCGAGCTGGAAGCGTCCCAGCGGTGCGCCGAGCGAATGGGCCCGCCGCAGCAGCACCTCGCCTTCGGCGATGAGCGAGCGGTCCCACCGGGTTGTGTCCTGCTGATCGAGAGGGGGCCAGGGCCGGCCGGTGCGGGCCGGGGCCCGCGACTGGGCGAAGGTGAGCAGGGCGGCCAGGCCCCACGCCTCTGGTTCGGTGTCGAGCAGGCTGGCAATGAGCACCGCCAGCCACCGGGCCTCATCGGCGACGGATTCGCGGATGCGCTCGTGCTGGTCAAGCCAGTCGATGGCGTAGGCGCCGTAGATGGCTTCGAGCACCGCCGGCAGCCGGGCGGGCAGGTCCGCCCGGGTCGGGGTACGGAAGGGGATGCCCGCGTCCCGGATGCGTCGCTTGGCCCGGACCAGACGCTGGGCCAGGGCGGCAGGCGGAACTCCGAAGACGTGAGCAATGCGAGCCGCGTCGAAGCCCAGCACAACCTGCAACATCAGCGGAGTGCGTACCGCCGGGTTGACGGCCGGGTGGGCGCACGCGAACAGCAGCTCCAACCGCTTGTCAGGGATGGCGTCCGGGTCCGGTTCGGTGAGCGTGGCCGCGACCTGGTCGTCGAGCGGTGCGGCGGAGCGCGTCTGCCGCCGAGGCCAGCAGATCGCGAATGCGGTTGCGGGCCACGGTCAGCAGCCACCCGGGCGGGTTGTCAGGAACTCCGCTAACGGGCCAGGTCCGCAGAGCCCGCTCGAAGGCGTCGGCGAGGGCGTCCTCGGCGAGGGCGATGTCCCGGGTTGACGCCGCCAGCAACGCCACCAGGCGGCCATACGATTGCCGGGCAGCCCGCGCCGCGGTTGGGCCAACCGCCTGATTGGTCATTGGCCCGGCGGAGAGCCCTGCCAGGCGCCGTCCACGAAGCGGGTGGCGGTCGGTCGGATCTCGACCCGACCCCACGCCACCGACGGCGATCGTCTCGCCCACTCAATAGCCGCATCGAGATCCGGGACCTCGATGACGAAGGTGCCCCCGAGCTGCTCTTTGGTGTCCGCGAAGGGGCCCTCCTGCACGACGAGCTCACCGCTCGCGAGCGTGACAGTGGTGGTCGCGTTGGATTGCTGCAGCACCTCGGCACTGGCAAGCACACCGGCATCCTCGAGCGCCCTGGCGTAGGCCTGGAACGCCCGCATCCCCTCGGCGAGGGCCTCGGGGCCCAGCTCCTCCGCGGACTGCTCGGGGTAATAAAGCAAGACGGTGTAACGCATGACTGTCGTCCTTCCCGGATCGCATCTCGATCCTTTCACCGTAATGACGGGCCAACCGCGCCCGGATCGACACCTGGTTTCTTCGGGGCGACCGGTTCCAGGCCGCCATCGTCATCGGAGGCGGGCGTCAAGGATGTTTGGGTTGCTGACACGGACCCCAAAGCAACCCTGCACCGCTATCTCCAGACCGGCCGGGCTGCGGTGGTATGGAAACTGGAGGGCTTGTCCGAGTACGACGTTCGGCGGCCGTTGGTGCCCACCGGAACCAACCTGTTGGGCCTGGTGAAGCACCTGGCCGGCGTGGAGCTCGGGTACTTCGGGGAGACGTTCGGACGGCCATCCGGTCAGCCCAACCCGTGGTTTGAAGACGGCGCGGAGGACAACGTCGACATGTGGGCAACTCCCGACGAGCCCCGGGAGGAAATCATCGACCGGTACCGCAGGGCCTCGGGTCACTCCGATGCCACCATCAACGCGCTGAGCCTGGACGCCGCGGGCCGGGTGCCGTGGTGGCCGGACGAGAACGCCGGGGTGACCCTTCACCAGATCCTCGTGCACATGGTTGCCGAGACCCACCGCCACGCCGGCCACGCCGACCTGGTTCGAGAGCTCATCGACGGCGCCGCCGGGTATCGGGCCGGAGACTCCAATCTCCCGGCCGCGGATTCACCGTGGTGGCAGGACTATCGGAACCGGGTTGAGCAGGCGGCCCGGGAGGCCGCCGGGCCGTGATCCCCGGCCATGAGACAGCCCGATCAAGTTTCGCTTGATCCTTCGAGGTATCTCAGTACCGCCAAGACCCGGCGGTGGTCGGTGGGCGTGGCCGGCAGATTCAACTTGGAGAAAATGTTCGCCACGTGCTTCTCAACCGCCCCCTCCGAGATGACAAGGCTGGCTGCGATCGCCGAGTTGGTTCGGCCCTCCGCCATCAATGCCAGTACCTCTCGTTCCCGGCTGCTCAGCCCGGCCAGCGTGCCGGTGCGGCGCGAGGCGCCCATGAGCTGCGTCACCACCTCCGGATCGAGGGCCGTCCCCCCGGACGCCACCCGCACCAGGGCTTCGACGAAGTCGGTGACGTCTGCGACCCTGTCCTTGAGCAGGTAGCCGATCCTGGCCGCCCCGCCGGCCAGCAGCTCTGCGGCGTAACGGGTTTCGACGTACTGGGAGAAGACCAGGATCCCCACGGACGGGTGGGTGCGCCGCAGGGCGATGGCGGCCCGGAGCCCTTCGTCGGTAAAGGTCGGCGGCATGCGGATATCGACCACGGCCACGTCGGGGGCATCTTCGGCCACCGTTTGCTCGAGGCTGACCGCATCGCCGACGGCCCGGGTGACCGCGAACCCCCGGTCTGCCAGCAGCTGGACGAGGCCGTCGCGCAGGATGGCAGAGTCCTCGGCGATCACGACCCTTATGGCGTCAGCGCTGGCCATGCTCAGGACCGGGAGGGCAGGTCGACGGTAACTGCGGTCGGGCCGCCCGGGGGGCTGGCGATGCTGAGCTGCCCGTCGACGGCACCAACCCGATCGGCGAGGCCGGCCAGCCCACTCGAGGAGGTGCCGTTCCGGTTGACAGCGGCGCCGCCGCGGCCGTTGTCGCGCACCACGATCCTCAGCCAGGGGCCGTGCTGGGCGCAGGTCAAGGAGGCCCGGGATGCCTGGGCGTGCTGAGCAACGTTGGCGAGCAGCTCGGCGGCGCAGAAATAGCTGATGGCTTCGATGGCGGGGGTGGGCCGGCTCTCGATCGCCACCGTCACCTCGGTCGGGACGGAGCTGCGGGCGGCCAGGGTGGCCAGGGCGTTTTCCAGACCGGTGTCGAGCGCCGGCGGGTGGATGCCGCGGGCCAGGTCCCGGAGGTCGGTGATGGCCTCCTTCGCCCCCCGGTGAGCGTCGTCCACCAGGCGCCGGATGGCGGTGATGTCAACCGTCTCGTCCCCAGCCGGCAGGTGGTCGAGCTTTTCCTTGGCCTGGCCGAGCCGCATCGCCAGGGCAACCAGCTGGGCCTGGGTGCCATCATGGAGGTTGCGCTCGATGCGCCGGAGAGTCTCGGTGGCCACGTCGAGTGTCTTCGATCTCGACTCCTCGAGGCTTCTCAGCCTGGACGTCGAAGCGTCGGGTCCGAGCAGCAGACGCATCATCCCCCGGTCCAGCGAGACGACCAGCCGCATCGTCCACGGGGCGACGAACAGCAACACCACCCCGGTCAGGAACAGACCCACGTGGGTGGCGAACCGGGGTGCGGGCCCACCGGTCTGGCCGGGGCCGAAGAGCCGGCCGAGGGCACCGAAGCGCGCCGGTCCGGTGTCGCCGGTCAATGGCGAGGTGATAGCGAAAAGGGCCTCGAGCCAGATGCTCAGCGCGAACCACACCCCGAAAATGGTCAAGGGCACCTTGGCCAGGATGTAGACAACCGCCCGCCAGGCTGCCCGGTCGCCGAGCGACGCCCGCAACCACCCGAAGAACCCGGGACGGGCGCGGAACGGCTCGGGTTCGGAGATGTCCTCCCCCAGGATCCGCCGGGCCATCGCCCGCTGCCAGCGGCCGAGCCCCCGGGCGACCCTCAGCCCGCCAGCCAGAATAATGATGCCGACGACTACCACAGTGAGCACCAGGCCGGCCATCCCGAATGCCACCAGGACGAACGCCCCCGCACAGGCCAGGGCGGAGCTGGCGAGGAAAAACCCCAGCTCCGCCCAACTGCGCTTCTGAAACGGCTCTCTTGCGATGCGCTGGACCAGGTGCTCGGCCTGTTCGGCTCGCTTCTGCGGGATCCGACTCTGCACCCAGCCCTCCTCGGCGCCGGTCTGGCTCAAGCGTCTCGTTTCAGGAACAGCACGGCGCCGGCGATCAGGACGATCGCGGCGTAGATGGCCATCAGCAACAACCCTAGGCCCGGCGAGAGCGGACGATCTATCCCGCCTGGCCCCTGCTTCACCGTGGCCATGATCGAGTTGGTGAGGATGTTGGTCGGCACGTAGCGCAGGTCAGGCTGGGAGATGCCGCGCATCACCAGGGGGAGCACGAACACGACGCCGACGAAGGCCGAGATCGCCGCCGCCGTGCTGCGAAAGATGAGGCCGAAGCCGAACGACATCAGGGCCAGGAGGGCAATGAACAAGCCGGTCATGAACACGGCCCGGAACGCCCCAGGCGATCCCAGGCTCGCCGAGGGAGCCCCGCCTCCGGACAGGATGGCCTGGCCCAGGAAGAACGACGCGAAGCTCAGCAGCTCGCAAAAGATCACCATGGCTGCGGCCGCGACGCCGATCTTGCCCGCCAGCAGCAGCGGGCGTTTGGGGGTGGCGGCCAGCGAGGCGCGGATGGTGCCGCTCGAGTACTCGGCCGTAATGAGCAACGCGCCGAACACGCCACCGGTGAGGCCGGCGACAATCAGGCCGGTGAGCGCATTTTGCGTCGGATCGAAGCCGTTGTAGAAGTCCGGACCGTGATGCAGGGCGGCATTGGTGACCAGCCCGGTCACCAGCAGACCGGCCACAACCGTGAGGCCGAGCATGATGGCGGTTGATGGCAAGGTCGCCACCTTGGCGACCTCGGACCTGATCACCTGCTTGAGACGGTAGTGCCCCGAGGGGCGGTCTGGATGGCCTGGGACATCGTGCTCACTCCTTCCGGCCGGCCGCGGCCGCGCTGGTCATCATCGAGGGGCGGTACTCCACCTCGTCCTGGGTCAGTTCCATGAACGCGTCCTCCAGAGACACCGCAATAGGTGCCAGTTCGTACACGCGGAGGCCATCGCGGTGCGCCAGGTCGCCGATCTCCGGGGCGGTGAGTCCTTCGACGGTCAGCGATCCACCGTCTCCGTCACCGATATGGGCTCCGGCTGCGGTGAGCGCCGACGAGAACTGGCCGGGATCAGGAGTCACCAGTTTGACCGCGCCGCGGCCGCTTCTGCTCACGAAGTCCGCCACGCCGGTCTCGGCGATCAGCCGACCCCGGCCGATAACTACCAGCCGGTCGGCTGTCAGCGACATCTCGCTGATCAGATGGCTGGACACAAACACGGTGCGGCCCTCGGCAGCCAGACCCCGGAGGAAGTGACGGACCCAGCGAATGCCCTCGGGATCAAGACCGTTGATCGGTTCGTCAAACAGCAATACGCCCGGGTCGCCCAGCATGGTCGCGGCGATACCGAGGCGCTGGCTCATACCAAGCGAGAACTTTCCCGCTCGCCGGCCCGCGACAGAGGTCAAGCCCACCTGGTCGAGGACCTCGTCGACCCGGCCGAGGGGGATGTCATTGGTCAGGGCCAGCCACCGCAGATGGCTTCGCGCCGTGCGGGCCGGGTGGAACGCTTTGGCGTCAAGCAGGCCGCCAACCTCGCGCAGAGGCCAGGCCAACTCCTCATAGGATTTACCGCCGATCAGGGCCGTCCCCGAGGTGGGGACATCGAGACCCATAATCATGCGCATCGTGGTGGACTTGCCCGACCCGTTCGGCCCCAGAAATCCGGTGACCACACCGGGAGGGACCTCGAAGGTCAGGTTGTCCACAGCCGTCGTGGCGCCGTAGCGCTTTGTCAGTGCATGTGCCGTGATCATCAAAGGAAAAGCTAACGATTCGCCCTCTCTGGAGGAATACCGCTAGTCGGCGTCTTCCCGATCGGGTTACCCCCACCCGGAGGTAGGGCTACCCCACTGGGACCCGGCGAGGCGGTCCAGAGGCCAGGCGGTCCAGAGGCCAGGCGGCCCGGAGGCGAGGCGGCCCGGAGGCGAGGCGGCCCGGAGGCGAGGCGGCCCGGAGGCGAGGCGGCCCGGAGGCGAGGCGGCCCGGAGGCGAGGCGGCCCGGAGGCGAGGCGGCCCGGAGGCGAGGCGGCCCGGAGGCGAGGCGGCCCAGAGGCGAGGCGGCCCAGAGGCGAGGCGGCCCAGAGGCGAGGCGGTCCAGTGGTGCGATCCGGCCCATACCCCCACAACCTGGGCGTACTTGGCGTCTTGGGCATGCCAGTGTCGCTATTCCGATACCAGCTACGCCCAAAGCGCGAAGTGCGCCCAGGTTGGCGCCGGTTGGACGGCCACCCACCGTCCGGCCGGAACGCCAGCGCGAAGCGCCGGCGTATCCGGAGCAGTGGTGTGATCCGGCCCACACCCCTGCAACCTGGGCGTACTTCGCGTCTCGGGCATGTCAGTGTCGCTTGCTATTCCGAAACCGTTACGCCCAAAGCGCGACGTGCGACCCGACGGTCTGTCAGTCGTCGGGTGGGCGATACCCCTCGGGCGGACCGTCCTGGTGGCCGAGGATCGGCTCGAAGGTCGCCACATAGTGTTCGAAACGGGGCCGCCATGACTCGCGCTCCGCGCCCTGCTCCAGTCGATCCAGGCACGTTTCCCAGCCGGCGGCGTTGCGGGCCGCGATATTGGCGCTCAGCTCCTCGGTGAGGACGAAGACGGTGCCGCCATCCCCGGCCGGGGTGAGCTCGAAAGTGATGGCGTCGGTCCCCCACGTGAAGCTCACCCGGTGGGGTGGGATCCACTCCAGCACGGTGCCGGGAAGCGGATCGATGTCATGGTCGTCGAAGTGGTGCGTCAGGGGGGCTCCGACCTCCCACTCGTCGATCTCGACCCGGGTGGGAAACCACGACCGCATTTCGACCGGATCCGTTACCGCTTGCCACACGGTGTCGACGGGCTTTGGCAGGTGCCGCTCGAATCGCAGCACGGGACGGGCGCCGGCCCGCAGCAAAGTGGCTTCGCTCATGATTGCTTCCTCCTGGGTGATGGTGGTGGCTCCGACAGGTGGTCCTGGAGTTTGTCGAGGCTGTGCCGCCACATCTCGCGGTACGGCTCGAGCCATCTGTCGAGCTCGATCAGCGGCTCCACCCGGACCCGGTAGAGACGGCGTTGGCCCTGAGGTCGGACGGTGACCAGGCCGGCGTCGCGAAGCACCCGGAGATGCTTCGATACCGCCGGCTGGCTGATCGCCAGGCGCTCGACCAGAGCGCCAACGGGCCGCTCCCCGGCCCGCAGCTCGTCGAGGATCAGTCGCCGGCTGGGCTCGGCAATGACCTCGATGGTCGTCTGAGTGGACACGAAGAGAAATATTACCCCTGAGATATATATCTGTCAAGACATGTCTTGGGCCGGCTCTGGCTGGCCGGTGCTGGCTCTGGCTGGCCGGTGCTGGCTCTGATCGACGGCGCGGCTATCCGGTGCTAAGAAGCGGCGATGGAATCTCGGCAGTTGTCCGATGGCACCGCAATTCCTGTGCTCGCCCTGGGGGTGTGGCAGATCCGCAACGGGCGACGATGCGTCAACGCGGTGCGATGGGCGCTCGATCTCGGCTACCGCCACATCGATACCGCCCAGCTCTACGGCAACGAGGAAAGCGTCGGCCGGGCCGTGCGCGACAGCGGGGTGCCCCGCGAGGAGCTCTACATCACGACCAAGTTCGCCCCCTCGCGCCGAGATCCGGCGGCCGAAGCCGAGGGCAGCCTGCGGCAACTTGGCCTCGATTATGTGGACCTGTACCTCGTCCACTGGCCCCAGCGGGGTGCCACCTGGGCCTGGCCGGGGATGGAAAAGGCCCGTCAGCTTGGGTACACCCGCTCCATCGGCGTGTCCAACTACGGAGTGGGCGAGATGGAGGAGGTCATGGGCAAGGCCGAGATTCCACCCGCCGTAAACCAGGTCCAGTTCAGCCCGTTCGAATACCGGCAGGCCCTGCTCGACGCCGCCACCAGGCACCACATCGTCGTGGAGGCCTATAGCCCGCTGGGAACAGGCCGTCATCTCGCCGACCGCCGGGTGGGCCAGGTGGCGTCCCGGGTGGGTCGTTCTCCGGCTCAGGTTCTGCTGCGCTGGTGCCTGCAACGCGACACGGTCGTCCTGCCCAAATCGTCGCACCGCGATCGCATCGAGGAGAACGCCAGGATCTTCGACTTCGAGCTCTCTGACGACGACCTGGCCGAACTCGACGACCTGGACCGCACCGGCCGAACCGGCCAGGCCGGCTAGCCCAACCTCACTGCCAGCGGCGGGTACCCGGGTCCGCCGTCGTCGAGGTCATATTCCGTGGCGGGGAGCCCGCCACCCGCATCAGACTGCGCCCGTGAGCCACGAGATCGACGTCAGGCCGGGCCGGGTTGCCGACCACGGCCCCGTGGTGGCTCTTGTCCGGGAGGCGTTCGCCACCGGCGATCGCGACGGACAGGAGGAGGTCGACATCGTCGAGGCCGTATGGGCCCTGGGCGCGGCCGGTGAGGACCTCGAGCTGGTCGCCAGCATCGATGAGACCGTGGTCGGTTACGTGCTCGGCTCCTGGGGCCACCTGGGCGATCGTCCGGTCGTCGGGGTGGCTCCGCTGGCAGTAGCACCCGGGTTCCAGGGCGTCGGGGTGGGCAGCGTCCTGATGAGAGCGTTCACCGCCCGAGCCGACGCGGCCGGGCTGCCGGTGCTGGTCTTGCTCGGCAACCCGGACTACTACCGGCGTTTCGGCTTTGCGGCAGCCCCCGGGGAAGTCGTCTATCCGCCAGTGGGTCCAGCCAGCCCCAACTTCCTGGTGCGTCGACGCCAGCTGTCAACGGCTGGGTTGGGCGGCATCTACACCTATGCGTGGGAGGACAGGGCCGGGACGTAACCGCCCACCTGCCGTTCGCCGGGGGCTTCTACGAGCAGCTCATGGACGCGGGCTGAGCTGAGCGTCGTCCCCGTCGGGTGGGAAATCGACGGGGTACGGTTCGCTGAAGTCGGCGGAGCGACCTACCTGGCGCCACCGGCGGTCCTCGGCCAGGAGCTGTTCGTCGAGGCGGATGGAGGCCTCGGCGGCGTTGACGCCGAGCGGCAGATGCTCAGGGATGTCCCGGCGCTTGGCGACGCGCACCAGGATCTCGGCGGCCCGGTCGGGGTCGCCGGCGGGTCCCTCGGCGCTCTGCCGGACCCTCGTGTTCATGACGCCTACCGTCGATCCGTACACCTCGGGAATGTCGTGGACGGTCATGGATGAGCCGGCCCAATCGGTCCGGAAGCCGCTCGGCTCCACAACCAGGACTTTCACGCCGAATGGCGCCGTCTCGGCCCGGAGCACCCGACTGAAGCCGTCGATGGCGAACTTGGCGGCCTGGTACGACGCGATTCCCGGGGAGCCGCCGACGCGCCCGCCCACCGAGGAGATCTGCACGACGAGGCCGCCGCCCTGGGCCCGCAGGACGGGGATCGCCGCCCTGGATACGTGGTAGACGCCCCAGAAGTTCGTCTCGAACTGGGCGCGGAAGTCGTCGTCGTCGGTTGTCTCGATCGGCGCTACGTTTGCGTAGCCGGCGTTGTTGACAACGACGTCGATGCGGCCAAAGTGCTGGTGGGCCTCGGTGATGGCAGCCCGGGCGGCCACCGGATCGGTGACGTCGAGGGCAATGGTGTGGACCCGCTCGCCGTAGCCGGCGGCGAGGTCGTCGAGTTGTTCGGGCCGTCGGGCGGTGGCGGCAACGCGGTCGCCGGCTTCGAGCGCGGCCTGGACGAGCGCCCGGCCGAGGCCCCGCGACGAACCGGTGACAAACCAGGTCTGGGTCATGGCCACTAGTACAACACCGTTCTCTTAGTAGCGCAACCCCGTTGCGTTATTCTTTGGGTGAATGCCCATCTCAGAGTTCCAGAGAGCGCGCAGCCCCGCCGCCAAACAGCTTCGCGAGGCTGCCGTACTGGAGGCCGCCAGGCGCCTCGGCGCGGACCGGGGAATTCGGCGGGTGACGCTTACCGACATCGCTGACGCCATCGGCATGCACAAGTCCGCCTTGCTGCGCTACTTCGAGACGCGCGAGGAGATTTTCCTGCGCCTGAGTGCCGAAGGCTGGCGGGAATGGTCCGCCGCGGTGCGCGCCGAGCTCGAGGTGCTGGCCTCGCCAAGCGCGGCTGAGGTGGCGGCCGTGTTGGCCGGCACCCTGGCGAGGCGCGGGATGTTCTGCGACCTACTGGCCCAAACTCCTCTCAACCTCGAACGCAACGTCTCGATCGAGGCGGTGCGTGCCTTCAAGCTCGTTGCTCACGAGGAGCTCAACGCCATCGTGGCCGCCCTCCGGAGCCTGTTGCCCAGCATCGACGAGGGTAGCGCCGTTGACCTCATCGCGGCGGCGACCTCCTTGTCGGGCGCCTTCTGGCAGATGTCGACCCCGGGACCCGAGATCGCCGCGCTCTACCGGAGCGATCCTCGTCTCTCCCACGCCGTGGTCGAGGTCGGCCCTCGCGTCGAGCGCCTCATGACCGCGCTGCTCCACGGCATGGGCGTGGCCACCTGACCCGCCGGCGGGCTGGCGCCGGCGGGCTGGCGCCGGCCGGGCCCCATCACCCGGGGGTGACTCCCGCAGGGAGTGCAGTACAGTCTCGACCGATTCGAGAACTACCGAGGGGTGTGCCATGGCGATCGATCCAAAGACAACTGCGGTGGTGTTGATCGAGTATCAGAACGACTTCACGTCTCCGGGCGGGGTATTGCACGGCGCCGTTGAGGAAGTCATGGCCAAGACCGGCATGCTCGCCAATACCAAGAAGGTGGTCGAAGCGGCCCGCGACGCGGGCGCGACGGTGATGCACGCTCCGATCAGTTTCGCCGAGGGGTACGGCGAACTCGGTCCGGAGCCCTACGGCATCCTCAAGGGCGTGGTTGACGGCCACGCGTTCGTGAAAGGCACGTGGGGCGCGGGCATCGTCGATGATCTCACCCCCCAGGAAGGCGACATCGTCATCGAAGGAAAGCGGGGCCTGGACACCTTCGCCAGCACCAACCTGGATTTCATCCTGCGGAGCAAAGGAATTACCACCATCGCGTTGGGCGGCTTTCTCACCAACTGCTGCGTTGAGTCGACGATGCGCACTGGCTACGAACATGGCTACAAGGTCATTACCCTCAACGATTGTGTCGCCGGCACCTCTATCGAGCAACACGACAATGCCATCAGCTACGACTTCCCCATGTTTTCCGATCCGATGACCTCGAATGACTTCATCACCGAGCTGGGCTGACGGTAACGTCGCCGGGGTTGCGGTTTGATGATGGCGCCCGTGGCATTCCCTGTTTGAAAGCCCGGCTGCTCCAGGGTGGTCGCTTGCGGGGCAATCAGAGCGATAAGTTTGTCGCCTCCCGAGCGTCTGTTTGGGTGGAGCTTTCCCTCAAGAAGGGACGTCGAGTGGAGCAACCGCAGATCGAGCACAGGGACGCCCAGCCGTACGTCGGGGTTCGAGTGACGGTCGGCATGCCAGACCTGGCGGGCGCCATAGACCGCGGCTATCCGGAACTGTTCGGGTGGCTGGCGGCCCACTCGCTCGTACCGGCAGTACCGCCGTTCATCCGCTACCTGACGGTGGACATGGCTACCGAGATGACGCTCGACCTGGCGGTGCCCGTCAACGGCAGGCCCCATCCCAATGGCCTCGTCCGCCCGGGCGGACTTCCGGCGGGACGCTATGTGACGTGGCTACACGTCGGTCCGTACCACGGTCTGGTGCAAGCCAACGCCACCCTGCAGCAGTGGGCGAAGGAACGGGGCCTGCGCTGGGCCAGGGACGGTTCGATCTGGCTCGGCCGGGTTGAACGTTACCTGACCGACCCTTCACAGGAGCCTGATCCGTCGACGTGGCAGACCGAGTTGGCCTACCTGATCGTGGACGACCCACCCCAGTCATCGCAGCCGGCTCAAACTGCTGGGACTGGTTCGGAAACGTTAACCAGGAGCAGCCCGGCCGGACTGCCGGAGCGGCTCGGCGCGGTTCCCTAGCATGGTCGGGCCGGTTTGAGTCTCTGGTTGGTGTGATGGCAAGGTCGGCTCTTGTCGGAGGTGCCGGGTACTGATGCCACACAACCGAGGGGAGATTCCGGCGTGAGCAGCGGTGTTCCCGCCGGCGGCGAACCGGACGAGGGAGAGACGGGGACCGGGCGCGGCGCCGCGGGTCAGGACGAGGAGGCGACGCACGAGGCCGAGCAGATCACCACCCTCGAGGGCATCCCGGCCCTGTCCCTGGATGCCATCAGTTCGGTGGCCTACGGGCCAGAAGCCATGCTGCTGGTGCTGGCCACGGCCGGGGCGGCGGCACTGTCGAAGATCGAGCCGATCACGGTTGCGATCGTGGTCTTGTTGCTGCTGCTGGTGTTCTCGTACCGGCAGGTCATCGAGGCTTACCCGGACGGGGGCGGCTGCTACGCCGTGTCCAAGGCCAACCTCGGCCGCAAGGCCAGTCTGGTGGCGGCCGCGGCGTTGGTCGTCGACTACGTGCTGACGGTGGCGGTATCGATCGCGGCCGGGGTAGGAGCGCTGGTGTCCGCGTTCCCCTCGTTGCACCACGCCAGCCTGGCCATCGCCCTGGGGATTTTGGCGGTGCTGACCGCGCTCAACCTGCGCGGCATCGCCACCAGCGCCCGGGCCCTGCTGGTACCCACGGCCGTGTTCATCGTGGGAATCTACGTGGTGATCGGGGCGGGTCTGGCCCGATCCCATCCCGCCCCGGGCGCGGGACTTCCCCGCAGCACGCTGCCCGAGTCGGTGGCAGCCGTGGGGATCGTGCTGGTGCTGAAGGCGTTTGCAGCAGGCTGCAGCGCCCTGACCGGAGTGGAAGCCATCGCCAACGACGTCCCGGCCTTCCGGGCGCCCCGCGTTCGCAACGCCCAGCACACCGAGGTCCTGCTGGGAGTGCTGCTCGGTAGCATGCTGCTCGGCTTGGCGGTCCTCACGGTCCGCTTCCACATCGCCCCGTCCTCTTCGCAGACCGTGCTGAGCCAGCTCACCGCGGCCTCGGTTGGCCGAGGCGTCCTCTACTACATCGTGGACCTGTCGACCACGGTGATCCTGGCCATCGCGGCCAACACGTCGTTCGGCGGGCTGCCCCTGCTGGCCTCGCTGCTGGCCCGGGATAATCTCGTTCCCCACGTATTCGCCCTGAGGGCGGAGCGCCCGGTCTACCGCTACGGGGTGGTGGTCCTGGCCCTCCTCGCGGCCGTGCTGCTCATCGCGGTCGACGCCAATACCAACTCGCTCATCCCGCTGTTCGCCATCGGAGTTTTCACCGGCTTCACCCTGTCGCAGACGGGCCTGGTCCGCCATTGGTACCAGGAACGGCCCAGCTACTGGTGGGCAAGAGCCGCCCTGAACGGGACCGGAGCGATCATGACGGGGGTGGCCACGGTCATCTTCTTATTGACGAAGTTCGTCGCCGGGGCGTGGGTGGTGGTCCTCACCGTTCCCGCTCTGATCCTGCTGTTTTCTCGTATCGCCCACTACTACAACACGGTCAGTGCTGAACTCGGCCTGGGGGTGGTACCGCCGAAGCCAATCGTCCGGAAGAGCCTGGTGGTGGTCACCGTCGTGGCCGTGTCGCGCATGACTGCGTCGGCCCTCGATACGGCGCTGTCGCTGGGTGACGAGGTACTGGCAGTCAGTGTCCAGTACGACGGTGACAAAGCCGATCACCTCCGGGCCGAATGGGATCGTTGGGACCCCGGCGTCCGCCTGGTAATTCTCAGACCCACGTCACACTCGATCGCGGCGCCGATGATCGAGTATCTGAGCTCGCCGGAAATGGCGGCCCGTCCTGAAGTGCTGGTGCTGATTCCCGAGGTCGAACCCCGCAAGTGGAGGCATGAGCTCCTGCAGAACCAGCGGGACGTCCTGCTGGCCAATGTGTTGCGCCGTCACTGCAACGCAAAAGTGGCCCGGATCCCATTCCGCCTGACCGACGAATAGCGGCCGCCCCCACCCGCGGCGGACTGGCTAAACGGAGCGTTCTCTGTGGGTTCACTGTCGCGTTCCCTGTTGCACCACGCCCTTCAACAGGGCAGGTTTTGCAGTAGGAAACGCACCGCGGGCGCGGTTAGGGCGTGTTTTGCAACAGGAAACCCACTCCAGGACCCTCACCAAACCCCCGCCGGCACCTGCACGGCCGGGAACCGTCTCCGGTGCTCATTTTGCCCGCTTTGCGGAATCTGCCGAACCGACCGCACGCCGGCCGGGACTCCCCTTCGTCCGGGCCCGACAGGGCTGGAGGTCTGGAGGGCATCAGGGCGGCAGGAATGAGCCAGGCTAACCAAAGTGGATTGGCGGGCTTTCACCTGATCTGACCTGGGCCTGGGCGGGGGGCCGTTGTCAGCCCCGGAGCCCGCCTGTAGAGTGCCGCCTCAACGAAAGGGGTTGCGGTGACTCGGTCCCGTGGGGCCCGATGATGAGCGAACCGTCGCCGGCGGACGCAGGCTGGTCCGAGCGATATCGCCAGCACGTCGAGCGTTCGATGCGGCGCGCCATGCCGCGCCCAGGACCTCAATCGGGAAGTCCTCAGGCGGCTGTCGAACGGCGAGTTGGCGGCGTGGACTCTTGACACCCAGCTCACCCTCTTCATGGCTACCCACGCCACAGCCTATTCGCAGAGGGTCGCCCAGCTCACCGCCGACTTTTTGACCGGGATGATCCAGATGGGCTCTCTCTACTCTCACGAGTTGATCGAACGCATCCTTCCCGGTGCCATTCCTCGGCCCGATATGACCTCGGTTCCGAAGTTCGATGCGGCCACCTCCTCCGATTGGCTCAGCGATCTCGTCCGCTTCGCCACCGACGAGAACGCGGTCGCCCTGTCCCGGTTGCGGCTGGTGATGGACAAGGTTGCGTCCGGCGAGCTGGTACCGGCCGAGGTGCAGGACATCTCCACGCAGTTCCAGTCCGAACGGGTGTGGGGAAGCACCACTCGCCTGGTCGAGCTATTTCTCGATTTGCTGAGTGGGCTGGAAGAAGTACACGCCTCGTTCAACGAGCAGTATCTGCGTAACGTCCTCGGGGTCGGACCTTCCGACCCGCCCGGGCCCGTCGGCGCGACGCGACCAGACGCCGTTCGCGTGGAAGCCAGGCTGGGTGAGCCGGCCACCATCCGTCTGGCCGTGACCAACACCGAGCCAGAACCGATCGTCGTGCGCTGCCAGCTGAGCGGTGTGCGGCGGGCGGACGGCGTTGGTCCGGCGTTCGACCCTCCGGTCACCACGAACCCTGAGTACCTCGAGCTGGCCCCCGGGGCAGAGGCGACCGTGGCCCTGACCGTCCGGGCTGACGCCGACCATTTCCAACCTGACACCCGCTATGAGGCGGTCTTCCGGGTCGCCAACGATTCGCGTCGCCTCCTGGAGTTGCCGCTCAATCTGGATATCACCGCCCCCCACCAACCGCCGGCCAAACCCTCCGACGATCCACCGATCACCTCCGACAAGCCACCGATCACCTCCGACAAAATGGAAGCCGAGTGATTGCCATGCCGCAGCCCATTGCCATTGTCGGAATGCGCGGCCGCTTTCCCGGCGCCAACGACCTGGATCGTTTTTGGGAGAACCTGGCCGAAGGTCGGGAATCGATCACCCGGCTCAGCCCCGACGACATGCGGGCCGCGGGAGTTCCCGATGACGTGATGCGACTGCCCGGCTATGTGAACGCGTCGCCCCTCCTTGGTGACGTGGACCATTTTGATGCCGAGTTCTTCGGGTACTCGGCGCGCGACGCCTCCTTGACCGATCCGCAGCATCGTCTCTTCCTGGAGACCGCCTGGGAAGCGCTCGAGGACGCCGGCTACGAGCCGGGGAAGTTCCCGGGGTCGATCGGGGTATTCGGGGGCTGCGAGCTCAGCACCTACTTGTACCAGCTGGCTCAGCACCAGGATGCCCTCGGCTATGTGGACGGCATGCAGCTGATGGTCACCAACGACAAGGACCACCTCTGCACCCAGACCTCATACCGTCTCGACCTCCGCGGTCCCAGTCTCGTCGTCCAGACAACCTGTTCGACTTCTCTGGTCGCCACCACCCTGGCGTGCGAGAGCCTTCTATCCGGCCGCTGCGATATGGCGTTGGCGGGTGGGGTAACGGTGAGGGTGCCACAACGTGGCGGCTACTTCTACGTGGCCGGGTCCATCCTGTCCCCGGACGGCCACTGCCGCCCCTTCGATTCCCGGGCCCAGGGCACGATCGTGGGCAGCGGCGTCGGCATTGTGGTGCTGCGCCGTCTCGAAGACGCCCTGGCAGCCGGCGATTCCATCCGGGCCGTCATTCTGGGCTACGGGCTCAACAACGACGGAAGCGACAAGGTCGGCTACACCGCCCCCGGCATCAAGGGTCAGGTCGCCGCGGTAAGCCAGGCCTATGAGATGGCCGGGGTCTCCCCGGAGACGGTCGGCTACGTGGAGGCGCACGGCACCGGTACGATCCTCGGGGACCCGATCGAGATGTCGGCGCTTACCGAAGTGTTTCGCCGGTACACGGACCGCCGGGGCTTCTGCGGAATCGGTTCGGTGAAGTCCAACGTCGGGCACCTCTCGTGCGCGTCCGGCGTGGCCGGCCTCATCAAGGCGGTGCTGGCGACCGAGCGCGGCGCCATTCCACCCACCGTCCACTACCGCGATCCCAATCCCGCCCTGGAATTGACCTCGACACCTTTCTACGTCACCAGGAACCTTCATCCCTGGGAGCGCGGGTCCGGACCGCGCCGGGCAGCAGTGAGCGCCTTCGGGGTCGGAGGCACCAACGCCCACGTCGTCCTCGAGGAGGCTCCTGCGGTGGAGTCCGAGCCGTCGCGCCGGCCCCATCAGCTACTGGTTCTGTCGGCGCGCCGCGAATCCGCCGTCGAGGCTATGTCCGACCGGCTCGCCACTTATCTGACCCGCCACCCCGAACGGGACCTGGCCGATGTGGCGTACACCCTCCAGGTAGGGCGGCGCGAATTCCGTTACCGGCGCAGCCTGGTGGCCGACAGCCGGGACCGGGCGGCCGCCGTGGCGGCGCTGCGCGCCCGGCCCATCACCGTGTCCTCCGCCGGCACCGACTCTCCGCCGGTCGTCTTCATGTTTCCTGGCCAGGGATCGCAGTACCCGGGGATGGCCGCCGGTCTGTATGCCTGCGAGCCCCTGGTCAGGCACATCATCGACGAGTGCTGCGAAGTCCTCGCCGGCCACATGGGCATGGATCTGCGGGACGTTCTCTTCCCCGCCCCGGACCGGGCCGGGACGGCCGCCGCGGAGCTTCGGGATACGGCGCTGGCCCAGCCGGCGTTGTTCGTGGTGCAGTACGCCCTCGCCCAGCTCTGGCGATCCTGGGGCGTGCAGCCGGCAGCCATGATCGGCCACAGCATCGGAGAGTACGTCGCGGCCACGGTGGCCGGAGTGCTGGGATTGGAGGACGCCCTGGGGCTTCTGGCCGAACGGGGACGGTTGATCTCGTCGCTGCCGCCCGGGTCCATGCTCGGGGTGATGGCCCCGGCCGCAGAAATCGCCGATGTGGTGGCCGGCGCAGTGTGCCTGGCCGCCACCAACGCGCCCGGCCTGTGTGTCCTTTCCGGTCCGGCTGCCGACATCGACGCGGTGGAAGCCGCCCTCGGCGTCCGGCGGATCGCCACCCGTCGGCTCAACACCTCGCACGCCTTTCATTCTTCGATGATGGACCCCATCCTGGCCCGGTTCGAGGATGGGGTCGGTCGGGTTATACAGTCGGCTCCCACCGTTCCCTACGTGTCGACGTTGACCGGCACCTGGATGGAAGGTCCGCCGCCCGCCGGGTACTGGAGCGATCAGATTCGTTCGGCCGTGGCCTTCGCCGCCGGGCTGGAAACGCTGATGTCGGCCAACTCTCCGGCGGGAGCGGCGGCGTCCTACCTGGAGGTCGGGCCGGGCCGAACCCTTGGCACGTTCGCGGCTCAGGCGGCCCGGGCGGCCGGCATCGAGATCCCGATTCTGTCATCCCTTCCAGCCCCGCACGAGGGGAGTTCGGATAGCGAGGTCATGCTCGCGTCGGGCGGAGCGCTCTGGAATCAAGGCCTGAGTATGGAATGGTCCGCCGTTCACGCCGGCGAGGGGAGGCGACGGGTCAGCCTGCCCACCTACCCCTTCGAGCGCCACAGCTACTGGATCGGACGGCCCAACCGACCGGGGGATGACGCCCCGGCAGAGAGCCGTGATCCCGGCGCCTGGTTCTCGGTGCCCGTGTGGACAGAGGAGGCGGCCGGGAACGATCCGCGGTTTGACCCGGCTCGCCTCGAGGGCGCCGCCGTCGTGGTGCTGGCCGAAGCGGGAGGGTTGGGAGCGGACCTCTGTGCCGGGCTGGTCGAGATCGGTGCCGTCCCCATGGTGCTGGCATCCGGGGAGGAGGTCACCGACGAGGCCCTTCGTCGTGCCACCGCGGTGATCGATTGCCGCCTCACCGGACCGCCATCCGGGACGCTCCTCGACGAAGGGGCCGCGGTCGGGCTCCTCAACCCCCTGCGGCTGGCGGAACGGGCCGCGGCACAGGCGGGCGCCGCTCCGCCTCCGTTGCTCATCGTTCGGCGGGGCACCGCCGTGGCCGCCGAAGGCGACGTCCTGGACCCGGCCCGTTCGTTCGGGATCGGGGCCGTGAAGGTGCTGCCGCAGGAATACCCGGGTATGAAGGCTGCCCATCTCGACCTGGATGAGAATGCCGATCCCCGCCTGGTGATCGCCGAGGTCGCGGCCGGCCTGCCCGAGTCGGAGGTGCTGGTGCGGGGCGAGCGGCGGTTCGTGCGCACGTTCCACCCGGTGCAGATTGCCGAAACTGCCCCCCCTCTCGGGCTCCCCGGCAACCCCGTGGTGCTGATCACGGGCGGGTTGGGCCATATAGGGCTCTCCATGGCCGAGGCGGCGTTCTTCGGGTTTGGGGCCCGGCTGGCGCTTCTCGGCCGCTCCCCCCTGGCCCCGCCCGAGGAGTGGTCGGCTCGCAGCGAGAGTGCCGATACGAGCGAAGCGGAGCGGACCGTTCTGCGCCGCCTGGCAGTGATGCGAGCCGCACGCGACGACGTGCTCGTCCTGGCAGCGGATATGGATGACCCGGGAGCTGTCAAGCGTGCCGTTGACGCCGCCGTGGACCACTTCGGTCGCGTCGACATGATCATCCACGGGGCGGCCAACGTCAGCCCACGGGCGTTCGGGTCGGTCGCCGACACTGACGAGGACGTGGTGGCCGCTCAGGTGTCGCCCAAACTCAAAGGCCTGATCCATCTCATCGAAGCGACCCGGGGTCGCGAACCGGCCCGCTGGATCGTGCACGGGTCCATCTCGTCGGTATTAGGTGGTCTGGGACTGGCCGCCTACGCCGGCGCCAACGCCGTCCTCGAGTCGATCGTCATGCAGGAGCAGCAGCACGGTGGCCAGTGGCTCATCATCGGCTGGGATGCCTGGGACAATGCCGGCGAGGCTCAGAATCTGGCCGGGCATGTGGCAATCCAACCGGCGGAGGGAGGAGAATCCTTCCTCAGGCTCCTCGGTGCAGATGTGGGTCCGTGCGTCGTGGTATCGGTCTTCGATCTCGAAAGCCGCATCGACGCCTGGGTAAGGCTGAACGGGTCGGTCGGAGGGTCTTCCGGACCGGCCCACCCGAGACCGAATCTATCGACGATATATATCCCTCCCGGCACTGATAGCGAAAAGGCGGTGGCCGAGATCTGGGCGTCGCAACTGGGTTTGGCGAAGGTCGGTATCCACGACCGCTTCTTTGATCTGGGCGGCCACTCTCTTCTTGCGGTGCAAGTATCGGCCGAGATCCGCAACCGGCTCGGCGTCGACGTGCCAGTACTCGAGATGTTCAAAGCGCCCACCATCGCCGAGTTGGCCGCGCTCATCGACCACGCCCCCAACCAGCCCGTAGCGGGGGACGACCGCAGCGGGGAGGCAGCGGGTCCGGCCAACCTTCCCGGCCCGAGCGATGACGGTGGTGACGACCCCACCTCAGCGGCCAAGGCCCAGTATCGCCGTTTTTACGATGATGTCAGCAAACGCCTGGCGGCAACAGGCATGGCCGCCGGCTCGTTTTTCCTGAACTACGGCTATCTCAGCCGGGGAGTCCGGGACGAGGCCGTGGCCGACGTGCCCGACGATGAGCTCAACCCGAACTCGATCCGGCTCGCCCTGGAATTGGTGGGCGGGACTGCGCTGGCCGGGCTTCGGGTCCTCGACGTCGGGTGTGGTCGCGGTGGCACCGCCCACCTCCTGGCCAGCCGGCTCGGCGCGGAGGTAACCGGTGTGGACCTTTCGCCCGAAGCGATCGCTTTCTGTCGCAACGCGGACAAACACCCATCCGTCCGCTTCGAGGTTGGCGACGCCGAGAACCTGCCTGTGAACGACGGGTTCTGCGACGTGGTCACCAACATCGAGTCGTCGCACACCTACCCGGATATGAGGGCTTTTTTGGGCGAGGTCCGGCGGGTGCTACGACCCGGCGGCTGGTTCCTCCATACCGATCTGCTCCCGGCGGCTCGCTGGCCTGAAGTGCGGGCGATCCTGTCCTCGCTGCGGCTCTCGATCGACAGCGAACGGGAGATCACCGCGAACGTGCTGGCCTCCTGCGATCAAATCTCGGTTGGTCGGGTACAGGCCTTCGGGGAGCGCAGCCCGGATCTCGAGAATTTCCTGGCTGTCCCGGGATCCGCCGTTTACGAGCAGATGCGTTCCGGCTCATGGGAGTACCGGATCATGCGGTCAAGATTGGAAAAGGTATGACAGATGCTCAGCTGGACCATACGACAGAGTTCAGGCGCAGTGTCGCTGGCCCGAGGATCGGCCTGCTACAGTTCGGGAAACCGTCGATCGGGCAGAGGAGTGCGTCATGAGCTTCCTGGGGGACATCTTCGGCGGTCTGTTCGGAGGCGACAGCGGTTCTAGCAGTCAGGTCACTTCGACGGTCAACGTGGACATCCAGGGGCTCGACAAGATCGGCGTCACCGAGACCATCGACCTCAAACCGATCGAGTTGAAGCCGGTGACGCTGACCCTCGATGAGACGGTGGATCTCAAACCGATCGAAATCAAGCCACTCAAAGTGACGCTGGATGAAAACATCGACCTGAAGCCGGTGACCTTCAACGAAAACATCGACCTCAAGCCGGTTACCCTCAACGAGAACATCGACCTCAAGCCGGTCGCGGTAGACACCTGCCAAACCCTGCGTCTGGCGCCTCTCCCGGAGACCCGGGTCACGAATCCCTACCATCACCGCGTCACGTATCACCTCTTCGGGATGGAGATGATGAGCGTGAGCTACGCCGGCGAGTCGGGACAGAACATCGAGAGCCCGCACCATCCCCAAGTCGTGGAAGGACCGTCATGGTTCGGGCATCACCCGGAGGAACGACCCCGCGATCTGGGCGAGGGACACGGCATCAGGGTGCGGGTGCTTCCGCCGGACGAAGACTAAACACGCACCATGCCGCTCACGGTCGAGAGTCCGGTACCCATCCTGCTCTTCGGCGAGCGGGACCAGATGCAGGGGGAGATTTGGCTCGGCAATCCCACCCCCAGCGACATCGGGCTCAACAGCGGGACGGTGCTGGTCAACTTCGCCACGCCCGAAAGCGGCAGCATCACCCTTCCATCGAACACGGCCGTGCCGGCCAAGTCCTCCCGCCGGCTCGCTCTCAACATGGGGATGTCCCCGGTCACGCCGCCCGGGGTATACACCGCCACGGTCACTCTCGATACCACTGTCGGTCCTCTGGCCGCATCGGCCACGGCAGTCGTGGCGGGCGCCCTGGTCCCGGCGCTCGGACCGGCGAAGTTCACCTTCACTGGCGTCACCCCCTCCAGCACCCACACCGCCACGGTCGTGGTGAGAAACCGGGGCAACACCGCGTTCACGGTGAACCCCATCCCGACCGAGACCATCGTCGAGGTCGTGGTGGCACCCCGCGTCCTGGAAGTGGGAACTACGGGAGCCGTCACGGTCGAACCGGCGCCAGGCGCCACACCCGGGGGGTCGGTCACGTTCACGAATCCGACGCCCACCATCAACCCGGGCGACTGGGCTCAGGTCGACGTCCTGATCACCGCCCCTGCGACCATGACCGCGGACCGTCATTTCCGGGTCATGCCGCGCATTGTTACCGAGCGTTTCGTCGTCGATCTTCTGACCTGACCCTGAGAGGAGCCGCCCGATGCATGGAGCCAAACGCCACCATCACCACAACCGCTCGAGCGCTGAGCCCATCTCGTCGGCACCCCGGCCGTATTGGGGGTGGTCTCATCAGAACCAGCGTATGGAGTTCATGGACCTCCCCGCCTATATGGACTCTTTTCGCCAGGGATACGACGCCACCTACGGAAACGTCATGACCGGTCTACAACAGATGACCGGGTCGCCGGGCGCCCCGGCGACCGCGGGCGTTCCAATAGCGGGCCCGGCCTGGCAGGCCCGCCACCGTGAACACCGGCACGGGGGGTGGGGCCACCAGCGCCGCGATTGGGACCACTGCCGCGAGTGCGGGCACCGTGACCACGACGAATGCGACGAGTGCGGCGGTTGCCATGAGTGCGGCGGTTGCCATGAGTGCGGCGGCCATCACCGGGACTGCCGCTGCGACTGTTGCATCGTGGACGCGGACATTGTCGTCTACGCCCGCTGTGGTGAGCTGCGGGTGATCCCCATCGAGGTCACCAACGACACCCGCAAGGTCCGGGAGAACGTCGAGGTCGACGTCAGCGAGATACGCACTTCGGGCGGAAGGGTCTTGCCGTGGGCCACCGCTCTCCGGCCCACCGGCCCGCTGACCCTGGAGCCGTGCAGCACGACCAAACTGGAGCTCGGCGTTCACATCGAGTGTGGGGAGCGAAAGCCGCAGACCGAGCCCGGGCGGCGAGCCGCGACGAGGGAGCCTGCCAAGGACATCCTCACGCAGGTGTTCGAGCAACGCCTGGAGTTCCCCGACGTTGACCGGTGCGAGGTCGGGTACGCGACCGTCCGGCTCGGCGGTTGCCTGGTGCGACCCATCGTCGTGGCTATCGCCGTCCTGCCCCTCGAATGCGACACCTACCGGGCGGGCTGCGCCTGCCCGTGCTGCTGCTGAGCACTGCAGATCTCAACCATATTGATGATCACTCGTCGCCGGGAAGCCTGCCCAGTATCGGCACGCAGGCTTGGCAGGGAATCAGACCGGCAATGTGGTTGAGGGTCGAAGCGCGAAGCGGCCTGGGCTAGCGGCGGGCGACACCCATGGCCGTCGGCGAGCCGGGCGTAGCTGCTTTGTCTCGCGCCTACGGGCAGTTGATCGAAGCGGCGTCCCGCTTTGCCACGGGCGCGTTCGAGCTGGCTCGGCGCCATCGCGACGACTACCTCCGCGCCCTGCTCCCCGACCGCCGACTTCCCCTCCCTCCGCCCGCACCTCTGCCCGCTATCCCGCCCGGCGAAGACTCCGCCCGCTGGTTGGCCTGGTTCCAGCTGGTCGCCGGTTGGGTGGGTCAGGAGCAGGCCTGGTCGGCCGCCGCCTATCGGGCCATCGCCGAGGAGGCCGCCCGTGGCCGGCTGACCCCGGATGCCCTGGAAGTATCGGCCCGGGCCTATCTGGAACGCCGGCTCGATGCCTACCTGGCCGACCTATCCGACCTCTACTCGCGATTCCTCGCTGACATCATGGGCGCCGCCGGCGAGTGGCTCGGACCGCCTGCCCGGGCGGAGATCAAACGGGACGCCAGACCGGTTGTCATCGAAGTCCGCGGTCCGGGCCGGTCCACGGTGGTTACCGCACTCTGGCTCGAGAACGGGCACAGCGACCGGGCGACGGTGAGGTGCCGTACGGCGTCGAGCCGTGGATTCGCGGTGACCGCCTCGCCGTCGGAGTTGGAACTTGACGCCGGTGCGTCTGCCCGGCTCGGGGTCGAGGTCGTCATGCCCGCCGGTCCGGCGACCGGACCGGCCGCGGGCCCGCTTCTCGCCGGGTGGATCACCATTCGCGGCCATGGCGATCAAGACCTGGTGGCGGAGATCCACGCCTACATCGATCCCTCGCATCCTGGCCCGATGGGGCCAGCATGATCGAACGGGTCCTTCCGGCCGGCATCTCCGTAGCCGAGATCCGGCCGCCGGCTCGGGACGATCGTGGTCACGATCCTGCGGGGGCTGCTCACCCGCTCGCCGTGGCTGAGGCCAGGCAGGTGGCGGGGACCGCGCCGAAGCGGCGAGCCGAGTTTGCTGAGGGGCGAGCTTGCGCCCGGGCGGCGCTCGCCCGCTTTGGGATAAACCCCGGGGCGATCTCTTCCGGTCCAGGAGGAGAGCCCCTGTGGCCGGTTGGCTTCGTGGGCAGCATCACCCACTGTGATCGGTATGGGGCTGCCGCGGTCGGTCGCTCGAACCTGGTGGCAGCCATTGGTATAGACGCCGAGCCCGACGCGCCCCTCCCCCCCGGCCTGCTCTCACTGCTGACGACACCGCAAGAGCGGGCGGGCCTGCCGCGGCGCCGATCCATGGCCGATCCTCACTGGGACCGTCTGCTCTTCTCGGCCAAGGAGGCCGTGTTCAAGGCGTGGTACCCCCTCACGGAACGCTGGATCGGCTTCGACGCCGCGACCGTGGAGATTGATAACACGGATGGCAGGTCAGGCCGATTCGAGGCCCGGTTCGTCGCCCCCTACGCCCTGCTGGTCGCCGGCCGCTTGCTCCGCTCTCTCCGGGGACAGTGGCTGGCCGCTCAGGGGCTCATTGTCTGCGCCGTCAGCCTCGCCTGCGAGGGACCCCCTCCTTAGCCCGGAGCCGGCCGGAACGGGTAGACATATCCCTGTTGTGGTGGGGCTTCATTCCGCGTGCCACCACCTCTGCATCAACGCCAGTTTTCAGTACTAACGTTCGGCCGTGGGATCGGAGCGGGCGATACCAGAACCGAAGGTCGACACCGCCATCGTATGGTTTACCCGCGACCTGCGGATCCACGACCAACCTGCCCTGGCGACCGCCTGTCAGAACCACTCGCAGGTCATCCCTCTTTTCGTGCACGACCCGACCCTGCTCAAGCGGGCGACCGCATCAGGAAACCGGCCCCGGTTCCTGGCCGAGTCTCTCGCCGATCTCCGGGAGACACTGACCAACCGGGGCGGGCAACTCTTCGTCAGGGAGGGCGAGCCTGTCGCCCAGACCATGAAGGTGGCTGCCGAAACGGCCGCGGTGGCTGTGTATATGTCCACCGACGTGAGCCCCTACGCCCAGCGGCGACAGGACCGGCTGGCCATAGCATGCCAACAGCAGCGCCTTCGCCTGGTCACCTGCCCCGGCGTGACGGTGGTTCCTCCCGGCCAGCTGCTCCCGGCCGGCGGTGACCATTACCGGGTGTTCACGCCCTACTGGAAGCGCTGGCTGTCGACGAAGTGGCGAACGCCCATGGCCCCGCCCCGGACCATCTGCGTCCCACCGGACCTGGCTGCTGGCCCCGTGGCCGCACCGGTGCGGCTCTTGCCGCGGCTCCCGGTATCAACATTCCAGCCCGGCGGTGAGACCGAAGGGCGTCGCCGTCTGCATCGCTGGCTCGGTCAACGGCTGAATGACTTCGACCTTGACCATGACGACCTGGCCGCAGACCACACCTCCAGACTCAGTCCGTATCTCCATTTCGGATGCCTCTCCCCCGCCGAGCTCGCCCACCACGTGGTCGAACACGTCAGGGCCGGACGGTTTTGTCCGTCAGCTGTGCTGGCGCGACTTTCACCACCAGGTCATGGCTGCATTCCCGCAGCTGCCCTATCAGGACTACCGCCCGCGACGACGGCGATGGCGGCACGACCCGGCTGGCCTGGAAGCGTGGCGCGCCGGATTGACAGGTGTTCCGATCGTTGACGCCGGCATGCGCCAACTCCGCTCAGAAGGCTGGATGCCTAACCGGGCCCGGCTGCTGGTAGCCGCCTTCTTGACCCGGGACCTGGCCATCGACTGGCGTCTCGGGGCGGCTCACTTCATGGACTGGCTGGTAGACGCCGACCTGGCCAACAACGCGGGCAACTGGCAGTGGGTGGCGGGTACCGGCAACGACACCCGCCCCAACCGCAGCTTCAACCTGCTGCGCCAGGCCCACCGGCACGACCCGGCCGGCGACTACGTTCGGCGCTATGTGACCGAGCTCGCTCACCTGCCCGGCCCGGCCGCCCACCAACCCTGGAAACTCGACGGCCGCGAATTTAGCCGGCTCCGGTATCCGCCTCCCATCCTGGAGCGGGCCGGACGGGCTTGAGAACGATCAGCTGTGATGCCAGGTGACCGAGAAGTTCTTGCTGCTGGATAGAGCACCGGGTTGGGCCTTCACGGTCCCGCCTGACGTCTCCATGGTGATCTTGATCGGGCTGTGGCTGCCGATCGCAGTTCCATTGGCCAGGCTATTCGTGAACTTCATGGTCCCGAAGTTCGCCAACGGCAGGATGCTGAGGCCGCTGGCGGGTGCTTCGGCAATGATCTCGGCCGAGGTCCGCTTCGCCGACGCGATGGTCTTGCGGGCTTTGCCCGTCCAGTGGCGGGTCGTATCGCTGATCACAGTGGTGAACACGCCGCCCGACTCCGTCACGGACGCGTGCATGGCGTCACCCGGCGCGACAGCAGGAGAAAAGTCCTTTGGAGGAGCGGGGTAGAACTCGTACCATCCCGCGTAGGTAGCCTTGCCACCGCGGCAAAAAGCCGAGGTCCCGGTTTGCTCCACCGTCTTGCTCGAATAGCCGTCCAACCCCACCCAGAACACCGCGTAGGTCGTCGCGCTGGTGCACTTGACCGCCGGCTGTACCCAGCTCGCTGACACGCTGGTAAACGTGCCCGTGTTCGAGGCATATCCGGCCCAGTTGCCACTGGTGACGCTGCTGGCGCTGAAGCCGGGTCGAGCGCCCAGCATGGGACGCTGTACCGTTTGACTGGTCGCCGCCGCGACTGGAGCTCCGACACCAATCATGACGGGCATCAAGATAAAAGCAAACAAGCCTGTGACGAGTCGTTTCGAGTTCATGACCACCCCGCTCTTTGATTGAAAGGTCGCACGAACTATAGCTACGTCGATTTATTCTGCGTTTCCTGGTTGTACTTTCAGACAGCCGGGCGGGGCAATGTTGCCCGAAATAGTCCGTAAGGACTAGTCGAAACGGGCAGCCGCCAGAGGTTCAAATGGGACTGGCCGCCCCATTCCGGCTGTTTTGAACCGTTCTGTTGATCGCGAGATGGCCGCAATACCAGCCACCGCGACGGTGGCGACGTGCCCGAACAGGTCATTCTCGATACACGGAGCGCTCCACCCTGTAGCGCGCGGGAACCGACCCCTTAACTGGACGATGTCGTTGACCACGATGTGTCGAATGCCTGCTGGAGCGCGAGCTCACTTTTGTCCCCGGCCGCCACTTCTGGAGCAAAAACCACGGGTGGCGTGGCTGACGGGTCCAGAAGTGAAAAAAAGGGCCAAAAGTGAGGGTCCCGCGGCACCCGTTGCTGACATTCACTCCTTGCCCATTCCTTGCCCATTCCTTGCCCATTCCGGAAGCGGGCCGGATCGCCCTTTACGGCCAGTAATGGGTCCTTCCTGTCACAACCAGTCTAGGGATCGCATGCGAGCAGGATGCAGCCGGCGAGAGGCCCGCCCGCAGTTGACGTCACCGCCACCCTGGGATCGCCGGGGACCTGACGCAGACCCCCGCGACCCCACAGCTGCACGCACGCCTCGTGGACCTGGCCGTAGCCGTGCAGGCGTCCCGCCGACAACTGTCCGCCGCTGGTGTTGATGGGCAGCTCGCCGTCGAGCGCAATTCGATGGCCTCCCTCGACGAACGCCGGCGCCTCGTACCTGCCGCAGAATCCGAATGACTCCAACCACGCCAGGGAGTGAAAGCTGAAGCCGTCGTAGAGCTCGGCGACGTCGACGTCGGCCGGCTTCAAGTCGGTCCGCGACCACATCATGGCGGCGGGCGACGGCGTCGCCTGAGTGGCCAGGTTGTGGAGCTGGGCCCAGGAGTTGCGGTCGTGAAGAGCCGAGCCGATGGCCTCAATGCGAATGATCGGGTTGGGCTGGTCGCCGGCCTGCGCCAGGTTGGACAGGACGATGGCGGTGGATCCGTCACAGGGAACATCGCAGTCGAAGAGGCGGAGCGGGGTCGATATCCAGCGAGCGTTCAAATAGTCGTCCATGGTGAGCGGATCGCGGTAGATCGCTTTCGGGTTGAGGGCGGCATTGCGCCTGCCGTTGAGGGCGATCTGGGCCACCTGCTCATCTGTGCCGCCCGATTCGTGCAGGTAACGCTGGAAATAGAGGGCTTGCTGGGTCGCCGCGGCCAGGGACCAGTAGGGCGCGTACCACGAGTGGGGACCTTCGACCCGCTCGTCGGAGCGGGCCATGGCATTGGCGAAGGGGCGAACCCTTCGCGCCTGGCCCTCGTAGACCGTGCGATACACGAGCACGTGGGTCGCAACGCCGGCACAGATGGCTCCCACCGCGTTGAAGATGGCCCCGAGCTGGCCGGACGTCTCGCCGCTGCCGAGGTACCAGTTGACGTCGAGGCGAAGGGCGTCCTGCAACATCGGGGTCCCAACCGGCGAGAAGCCCTGCGATTCGGATCCGCCCACCGGCCAGGTAGCCAGACCGTCGATATCGGCCCGGGTGAGACCGGCGTCCCTGATGGCCTCGAGGGCGGCGTCGATGGTCAGGTCGAGCGGACTCCGCCCGGTTCCCCGGGTGACCTCGGATTGTCCGATCCCGGTGATGGCCACCTGCTTCTCCCCGTAGCTCGGGCTCATCGGATGGGCTCGAAGAGCGGGATCCAGACGTCCTCGGCTTCCTCAAACGTGACCGTGACCGGCATGCCGATCCTGACGTCGGCAGGATCGCAGCCCACGATGTTGGTGACCAGCCGCACGTCGGGCTGGTCATCGAGTTCGACCAACGCCATGACATAGGGAACTTCGAGCTCGGGCTCCCAGCGCTGGTGGTTGATCGTGAAGCTGGCCACGTGGGCGCGTCCTGAGACGGGCTCCGGCTGCACGTTGCGGCTCTCGCACCGCGGGCAATATGGCGCCGGCGGATGCACGAAGTACCGGCACTGCTGGCAGCAGTAGATGAGCAGCTCTCCCCGCCCTCCCCCGGTCCAATAGGCCCGGTTATCCACGGTGAGGGCGGGCAGCGGCCGTCTGGAGCTCATCGGGGGCGGCCGCCCACGGCGATCGGCAGACCTTCCTCCCCTCGCTCCGCCGCCGTACACACGTCGCGGAGCAGCTTGCGGCTGGGTTGGATCGGTGTGCCTGCTCGAAGGACGAGCTGTGGCACCAGCCTGGTATCGGCGTCGAGCGTGGCGCCGTGGTGATCGATGAACGTCCAGGGTTCTTGCCGTCGCTCCAGCAGCGTCACGTCAGCCCGGGTGCCCTCCGCCAGGGTGCCGATTTCGCCGCTGCGGCCGATGACCTCGGCCGGGCGGGTCGTGGCACACCTGACGACATCCGGCAGGCTCATCCCGAGAGCCATCAACTTCGACATGGTTCCGACCAGGCTGTAGCTCAGCGTGGTGTCATCGTGGACGCCGCTGAGCAATCCGTGGGTATCCGAGCTGATGGTGTACGGCAGGAGACCTGCGTCCATCATCTTCCTCGCCGTGTCGAACGAGAAGTTGATGCCGTGGCCGACGTCGAGGCGAACGCCGGCGTCCACGGCCGCGACCAGCTCCTGGCTCGGCCGGTCGGCGCGCCCTGAGTATCCCGTCGGGCATGTCGCTGTAGCAGTGGCCCAGAACGTCGCCCGGCCTGGCCTGAGCCAGAACCTCCGGCATGATCGTCGCCGGATCGGGACGATTGGTCTCGTCGACCGGGTACAGCTCGCCCGTATGGATATAGATCGGCAGGCCCGTGATATCGCCCGCCTTCCGTCCCATCTCCAGAAAGCGGAAGCCCCACTGCGAGGTGCTCCCGGACTCACCCCACGTCTTGAACCCCCTGACCAGATCCGGATACCTGCTCGTGCATCTCGGCCAGCGAGTCGGCGTCGGCCCAATCCGGGTTGAGGATGGGAGGGCCGCCCAGCCTGAGGGTCGCCCCGACATAGCCCATCATCAGGAAGGCGACGACATCAGTGCGTACCTTGTCGATGATGTAGGCCTTGAGGGTCGGGAAGTGCCAGGTCCCGGTGCTGCCCATGTCCACCAGGGTGGTGACCCCGGCGTTGACGCCAGCGTCGTCGGCGTCGAGACCGAATCCGGTGGCCCAGGCGAAAACGTGGCAGTGGAGGTCGACGAGTCCGGGGCACACGACCAGGCCGGTGGCGTCCACCACGCTGGTCGCCGGAGCGGGCTCCAAACGGGGCTCGACCGCCGAGATCGTCCCGTCCGAGATTCCCACGTCCATCAGCCCGTCGCGGCCAGTGGCTGGGTCGACGACCCTTCCTCCAGTTATGACGACGTCAAATCTTTTCACGACTCCCCGCTTTCCGATTCTTGAACACCGGGCCCGGACCCGGGCCGCTAGCCAACGATAGGCGGAATGACTGGATCCCCACCGTCTCGAAGACGGGCCTGCTGGTTGAACTGGTCGTTCCCTCCGACAACCCCGCACCGGCCCGGTCAGCGGCCCGGGAATCGACTAGAGTCAGCTTTATGTCGCTGGTGGTTGGCTGCTCTGATTCTGGCCGCGAGAAAGCCGGCGGCTACTGTCCCGGCCTCGGCGTAAGACCGGGGAAGGCAACGATATGACTGCCCTGACGGGACTCACCGTGGTTGATCTTTCCACGACGCTGAGCGGGGCCCACACCAGTCAGCTGTTCAGCGACTTCGGAGCCGAGGTGGTGATGATCGAACCGGTCGGCGGCAGCCCCCTGCGCAGCCAGCCGGCCTTCCCCTTCTGGGCCCGGGGCAAGAAAAGCATCGCCCTCAACCTCAAGGACTCCGATGACAACGCGGTCGCTCGCCGCCTGGCCGAGCAGGCCGATGTCGTCATTGAAACCTGGCGTCCCGGGGTAGCCGAGCGGCTGGGGCTGGACTACGAGGACCTGCAAGCCACCAACCCCCGACTGGTGTATGGCTCGATCACCGGTTTCGGCCGCCGCGGCCCCCTCTCACACATCCAGGGGTACGAGGCGGTAGTCATGGCCAAGATCGGCGCCTACGGCCCCCTGCGCCTGACCGCCCACAATCGGCCGTCGTTCGCCGCCACCCCGGCCGCCAGCTTCAGCGCCTCCCAGACCCTGCTCCAGGGCCTCCTGGCCGCCCTGTACGAGCGCGAGCAAACCGGCCTCGGCCAGCGGGTGGACACCACGCTGATCCAGGCCCAGACAACCCACGATTGCTGGAACTGGATGACCCGCCTGGTCGCGATCCGATATCCGGACGCCTTCACAGCCGTGCCCCGGGTCGACGAGGAGCGCAAGGTCCCCAACGGTCCCCTTTCCTTCCGTTTGCTGGTGGCGCTATCCAAGGACGGCCGATGGATGCAGTTCTCCCAGACCTCGGAGCGTCTCTGGGTGGCGTTCATGGAGTCCCTCGGGCTGGGCTGGATGCGGCACGATCCAGACTGGGTGGACGCGGCCTCGGACCCGGATATCGACAAGCGCGAAGCCCTGTGGGAGAAGATGCTGGCCGGGGCGCGGGCCAGGACTCTCGATGAGTGGTGGCAGGTGTTCGAGGAGCATCCCGACGTGTTTGCGGAAGTGTCACGTCGCGGGAGCGAGCTCTTGCATCACCCGCAGCTGGTGCACGACGGCCAGGTCGTCGAGGTCGGCGATCCCAAACTTGGCAAGGTCCGACAGCTCGGCCCCCTGGTGAAGATGAGCGCCACGCCGGCCCGGGTCGAGAGGGAGGCTCCCGCCCTTAACGCCCACGAGGCAGAACTGCGCGCCCGCCCGTCATCGACGCCGCCGCCGCTACCGGGGTCCACTTCGCAGCCGCATCCCGCCCCGCCGGCGGGGCCGCCTCTCCTGGGCGTGACCGTCGTGGAGCTCGGGACCTTTTACGCCGGGCCGTATGGCGCCACCATCCTCACCGAGCTCGGGGCCCGCGTCATCAAGATCGAGTTGCTCGAAGGCGACCCGATGCGCTGGATCACCGGCTTCCCCGAGGTAGGTGGAGTGAAGGTCCTGGCGGGCAAAGAGAGCGTGACGGTGGATATCCGCCGCCCCGAAGGCCGAGACATCGTGTACGAGCTCGTCCGGCGGGCCGATCTGGTCTTGCGGTCGTTCCGGGCCGGAGCTGCGGAGCGAATTGGCTTCGACGCCGACACCCTGCTTGCCCTCAACCCGAACCTGGTGTACCACAACGCCCCCGGCTTCGGAATCGACGGTCCTTACGGAAAGCGGCCTGCCTATGCGCCCACCATCGGGGTGGGCGCCGGCATGGCCGCCCGCAACCTGGGCTCCGCCATGGTCCAGCGGGCCGATCTCAGCGACGCGGAGGTCAAAGAGCTGTCTCTCCGGCTGGGAGCTGCGGCCATGAGCGGGGCCAACCCCGACGCCGTCTCATCTCTCGGGGTGGCTACGGGCCTCCTGCTCGGTCTGCTCTCGCGGGCCCGCGGTGCGCCCGGCCAATCGATCCTCACCACCATGCTCAATACCATGGGCCACTGCCTGGGCGAGGACCTGGTTGAATACGAAGGAAAGCCGGCTCTGGCCGACGTCGACAGCGAGATTCTCGGCTTCAACGCCCTCTACCGGATGTACCGGGCCGCGGACGGGTGGGTGTTCCTGGCCTGCGTTACCGATCGGGATTGGGACAATTTGACCGCCGCGCTCGGATCGCAACTCGACGGTCTGGCATCCGACCTGCCGCTCGGGTCGACAGCAGACCGCCAGGCCGCGGATGGCGCGATCACCGAATCACTGACTGCGGTCTTCCCCAACCGAACGGCACGCCGATGGGAGAGCGACTTGACTGCAGCCGGCGTGGCCTGTGTCGAGGTGGCTCCTGGACCATCCGAGGCCACCCTCTTTGAAGGCGAGGACTCCATTGGCCGGCTGCTCGACCTGATCGTCGAGCGGGAACACCCTGTCCTCGGGGACTATCCCAGGGTCCGGGCCCTTGTCAACTACTCGCGGTCAACGACCGCGGCGCCAACCACCCCGACGCTCGGCCAGCACACCGACGCCGTCCTCGCCGAGCTCGGGCTCAGTCCGGAGCGAATTGCCGAGCTCCGGCAGGAAGGCGTCATCGGCTAATCGGGCAGCAGGCGTGCGGTTCCTCGTCACGGAGAGCCCGCCCATTCAATCGAGAATCGACCGCTTCATCCACGGGAGCATCCCCACCACCACCTCGCCCACCCGGAACCGCGGATCGTCGGAGGCCATTACGCGGGCCACCCCTTCGTACACCACCGGGGCCCCCAGGAGAAAGGGCGACGGATAGCCGCGACGCTCCATGCCCGTCATCCGCCCGCGCATTTAGGGGTCTACCGACAGGTAGAGCGTCTCAACCAGCGTGCGACCCGGCCCCGCCTCCGGCTTCGGCGCGGGCTGCACGACGAACTGATCGACGGAGGGCCAACGGCCGGGCGGGGTGTAGGAGCCGAGGACAACCGCTTGATTGGTCAACCCGGCCCTCAAATCCGGCGCAGGCGCGGAGTATCGCTAGCATCATGTCCTTCGGCGTTCCCCGGGGCATTGATCGGAAGCTCCGGATAGCCGGTCCCCAACCCCCGCTGGAGCAGCATCCCGCCTCAATATATACTACGTGCACCTTGCTGGCAAGAACGCCAGCCCGACCACAGAGGCGGAGCCGGTGGCCGCCTTACCCGGGCTTGGGCTGGAACGGAGGTTTGACCATGGAGTTCTGGCACTCGACGATCCATGTGCCTGCGAACCAGCTGGTCGCTCTCGCCCGGCACGCCGATGAGCTCGGATTCGCGGGCACTATGGGCCCGGATCATCTGGTGTGGGCAGGCACCGTCGCCTCCAAATACCCTTACAACGAATCCGGACAGGTGTGGTGGCCGGAGACGGCGGAATGGCCCGACCCCTGGGTCTCGGTCGGTGCTATGGCTGCCGCCACGACCCGGCTCCGGCTCGGCCATCACGTCTACATCCTGCCGTTGCGCGATCCTGTGTCGGTCGCCAAGGCGATTGCGACCGCGGCCGCGATCGCCGGCGGTCGGGTGGTGCTGGCGTTCGGGCTGGGCTGGATGCGGGAGGAGTTCGAGCTCGTAGGTCAGCAGTTCGAGGCCCGGGGTCGGCGCACTGAAGAGATGCTGGAGATCATGCAGGCGCTCTGGACCGGCGAGCGGGTAAGCCACCAGGGCGAGTTCTATCGGTTTGAGGACATCTCGATCCGGCCGATCCCGCCGGAGGCCGTCCCGATCATTGGAGCCGGTCACGGCGATCGGGCCCTACGCCGAGCCGGCGAGCTCTGCGACGGCTGGCTCGGCGCGACCCGCTTTTCGGCGCAGGAGCTGGTAGCCATTGTCGAGAAACTGAACCAGCATCGCCAGGATGCCAGACGGCTCGACCGTCCGTTTGAGATTTTGATCTCGGTCAGCAAGCGCGACCACAACCCGGACACCATTGCGGCCGTAGAAGCGATGGGAGTGACGGGGCTGATCGTGGCCCCCTGGAGCATCTTCCCCAACCTGGACACCGATTCGGTTGAGGGCAAACTGCGGGCCATGGACGAGTTCGCCAAGGCCTTCCTGTAGCTGGCCCCCCAGCTTTCCCGGGAAGGGCCGTCCGGGCTTCAGGCCCCCACGGTCGCCGGGGTGTGCCCTTCATCGGTATGGGCGCGAAACCGGACCCGAAGTACGTCCGGACCGCCGAGCATGGCCCCGGGCGGCGTCCTGATCTCACGCGACTCCACCTCGAGCCCGGCCAGTTCCGTGATGAGCAAGGCCAGGGCTTCGAGCATCTGGGTGCGGGCCAGGGCGTGCCCGATGCAATGGTGAACGCCCCACCCGAAGGGCAGCCGGGAGCGGGCATCACCCCGGGTCACGTCGAACTCGTCGGGCCTCGGGAAGTGGTCTTCGTCGCGGCTGGCGGCCCACAGGTTGACGATGGTCCGGGTTCCCTTCGGGAACAGATAGCCGCCGAAGACGGCATCCTCGAGCGGGATGCGCACCACGAACTGGGTGACCGGGTAGTAGCGCATCGACTCTTCCAGCGCGGCCGGCAGGAGGTCCGACTGCTCGCCGAGACGCTCCCACAGCCCGTGTTCGACGAGGGCATAGACGGCGGAAGCCAGCTGGAATCTCGTCGTCCCGGCGCCCGCGAAGAGCAGGTTCACGACATTGCCGATCATCTCGCTCTCGGTAAGCCGCCCCTCTGTCTCCTGGGCCACGATGAGGGCGCTGACGAAGTCGTCCTGCGGTTGCGAGCGGCGGCGCTCGAGTAGCCCAGCGACGTACTCCTCCAGAGCCAGGTAGGCTTTTTCGAGGCGGGGGAACCCGGGGTTCATGGGGACGGCTGCCAGCAGGTGCAGGTCGTGGGCGTGCCGGGAAAACTCCTTGATATCCGCGGCCGGGACTCCCATGAGCCGGCACAACACTTCCATCGGGTAGAGGTCGGTGAATTCCCCGACCAGGTCGCACGATCCCCGGGCGGAGAAGGTCCCGAGCAGTCTCCTCCCCACCTCCTGCATGACCGCTCGCTGCTCGTCGATCCGGCGGATGGTGAACGCCCGCGACAGCACCCTGCGCACACGGTCGTGTCGCCCTCGCTCCATGGTCGACAACAATCCGTCTGCTACAAAGCGCAGCACGGGTTCGGGAGCGCCCAGCCTGGTGTAGTGCTCGACGTCGGCGGTGTCGAAACGGTCATCGGTGAGCATTTGCGAGGCGAGGTCGTAGGTCAGGATCTCGATCCCCCGGTGGCTGCGTCCAAGCGGGCTGGCGGCGCGGGCGCTCCCCAGTGCGCCGAGGGGGTCGGCGATGAACTCTGGGGACCGGACGTCGAACTCTGGAAGCTCGGCGTCGAGGATGGACGTCTCCATGTCGCTGCCTCCTCCGCTCGTCAGTTTGGCCGCGGGGTGCGGTCTTTCTGGAATTGGGCGATCCGTTTGCTGTACTCCTCCGACGCCGTCAGAGTCGTGTTGGTGATTCGGTCCACATGACGCTGTCCCGTCCGGTCCATGTCGACGCTCAGGTCAACGACCACCTTGGCCAGGCCGAGCCCTTCGGGCGGAATCGAGATCAGGTCCTGGGCAAAGGCCCGGACCCGGTCGTCAAACTCGTCGGCAGGGAATACATCGTGGACGAAACCCATCATCAGGGCCCGCTGGGCGTCGACGCGCTGCCCGGCCATGGCGAGGTACTTCCCCCAGTGAGGGCCGACCAGCCGGGTAAGCCGGGACGTCCCGCCGCTACCGGCGATAATACCCAGGCGCACCTCGGGGAGCCCGAAGGTGACGCCCTCCGCGGCAAAGCGGAAGTCACACGACGCGGCCAGCTCCACCCCGGCGCCGAGGCAGTGGCCCTGGGCAGCCAGGATGACTGGCTTCTCGATGGCTTCCAGTTCGTCGTAGAGGTTGGTGATGTGCCGGTAGGCCTGCCGGTACGCCATGTCGGGGTAGGCGCTCCCCCGGGCCTGGTCGCGGGCATTACCGGTGTTGAGGTCGATCCCGGCGGTGAAATATCTACCCTTCCCCGTGATCACCAGGACCCGGATCGAGTCGTCATCGGCCAACCGGCGGGCGCAGTCCCAGAGCGCGGCGGTCATCTCGAGGCTGATGGCATTGACCTTCTCTGGCCGGTCAAATGTCAAGGTGAGGACGCCGTCCTCCTCTGCCAGCTGGAAATCGTCTCCCAACGCCGCGCCCTCCCTGTCAGTTCTCCGTACGCCGGAGAACATTGATGTGCTCGTTGACGTTCACGGCCAGCGGCAGCTTTCGGGGATCAGTCCGGACCACCGTGGCCCTCTCCTTATCCACGCCAGCCGGTGACATCGCCACTCGATTCATCGGTAGCTTAGCATGCTTTCTCCCGGCAGGATCGATCGCGAACGCCCGGCGCAGACGCCGCGACGCTTAGTCACAACTATCACGACAGAACGTTGGACGAGGGCAATCACTCCCCCTCCTCCTCAAACCACCCCATACCCTCGATCCGGAGCCACGACCGTTGTCCGGCCATGGCGTCCTCATCGGGGTGCTGCAGCAGCTCCAGGCGGTTCCCGTCGGGGTCGGTCGCGAACGCCGTCGTGCTAACCGTCGCCCGCCCATAGACGTGCTCCATGCGCGCCCCGTCGACGACCTTGCCTCCGTAGCGCTCCACCAGCCGACAGGTTTCCTCCAGATCCGGTACCAGCAAACCGAGATGGGCGAAGCCGTACTCGTCGTCGAGTCGCGGCAGGGGAAGCCCGCGATGTCCCGATTGGTAGCAGATGAGCTCCAGGAAAAAGGCTCCGTTCTTCATGAACAGACCGTCGATGGCGGCGCCGTCGACGCCCATCAGCCGGGCCAGGCGGCGACCTTCGCCGTGCCAGGTCCCCGCCGCCGGCTCAAACGACAGTGCCTCGCGATAGAAGGTTGCCGAGACCTCCAGGTCCTGCACCGTCACCGCGAGATGGGAGAAGGCCGGGAAGGCCGGCCGTCGCGTCTGCGCCATAGTAAGCGATGAGCCTAGTAGGCCGGCCCGACCGACCACACGATCCGGTTCCTCAACGACGATGGCTGAGTGGTCCTCGTTTTGCCGCTGGCCGCCGACGATCTCTGGATGCCATCTATGGCCGTCCGGCCTCGACTAACAGAGTCTCGACGGCAGCTGCCGCCAGGGCCGCCGAGCGCTGCTGGATCTCCGCCATGCCGGGCCGACAACCGGGGCAGGAGTACGCTCATCGGGTACTGTGCACGGGGGAGCAGCGCATCCCAGGAGAAGGCGTGACCGAGAAACAGACCGACCGCCGTACCGTTCGAGCGACCATGCGCATCCCGAAGATGGCAGAATTCGGTCGCAACCAGGATTCGCAAGCGGATCCTGGATCGCAGCCTGCTCCCGGGTGACTCCCTCCCGCCCGAGTCCCAACTGATGGAGGAGTACGGTCTCGCCCGCCCCACGGTGCGGGAAGCCTTGCGGCTGCTCGAATCGGACCAGTTGATCTCGGTCCGTCGCGGTTCCCACAGCGGAGCCCAGGTCCGGTGGCCGGACTCTTCGCTGGCAGCCAAGCAGGTGAGCATGCTCTTGCAACTCAAGGGGGCCACCCTCGCCGACATCTATACGGCCAGGCTGATTTTCGAACCGGCTGCGGTTGGTATGGCAGCCCAGCGGGCGACGCCGGAGGACATTGTCCGCCTGCGGCGCACCCTGGAAGAGGAATTCGCGGTGATGAGCGACGCCGCCTCTTTTCCGATGGTGGCGTGGCGCTTCCACACCGAAGTGGTGGAGCTTTCGGGTAACGCAACCCTGACCATCATGGCCAGCACCCTCCAGCACATCTCCCAGCTTCACGCCGAGCGTGTCCTGTCCGGTTCCGGTGGCGACAGCTTGCGGCGTTCGCAACGCGCTCACCAGAAGCTGGTGTCTCTCCTTGCAGCCGGTGACAGCGCCGGGGCCGAGCGCTTCTGGCGCAAGCACATGGAGGTGGCGGGCGAGGTTCTGCTCGGAGGTACCTCCGGAGGTCGGCTCATCGAGTTGCTCTCCGAATACTCCTTCGCCTGAAGAGAGTCGACCCGCCGAGACCGTCGACTGCGATCAACATGGTCGCCGTCAGTCGAACGGTCGTCAGCAGCCCTGGGTGCGAGCGAGTCCCTCAGGCTCGGAAGGGCCACCACCCGCCGTCGTACTGTCCGCTCTCGCGGCGTCGTGGAGGAGCTGACGACCCAGCGCCCGGGCGCGGTGCGCCAGCCAGTCCGAGCTCCTCGTCGAGAATGTACTCCCGGAGCGGGCTGTGGTCGTCGCGGCCACCCCACTCGGCCGGCCAGTCGGCACCGAGGTAGCCCTCCCGGAAAAGGGCAGACCACCAGCTGCGGAGCGCCGGAAGGTCCTCGCTCCGGGGGGCCCGGGAGCCGGGGCGGCGTTCCACCGGGGGCTGGTTCTGTCGTATGAATGTGCGCAGCGCGGCGCGGAATGCCTGCAGCTCGGGAGAGAACTCCAGCTCCACCCTCACCCTCTCTTTCGAGCCAGGAGCGACCGAGCTTCGAGCCTCTCCCGGCGATCACGCCGGAGTCGTCCATGGCCTGGGCGACTCCGGGATGGCCTGGCCCAGTTCTACCTCAGAGGAGGGCAGGGATGAGCCCGTCAGATTGCCGAGTTCCAGCCTCAGGCCCACGGTCCGCCTCACCCGGCGATGAGGGGTCCGCCGTCGACGGAGAAGGTCTGGCCTGTCACGTAGGACGATGCGTCGCTGGCCAGGAACAGGATGACATTCGCGACCTCCTCCGGAGTCCCTGTTCTGCGCAATGGTGTCGATCCGAGCAGCGCCTCCGTGTCGAGCTCAGCTGCCGCCCAGGCGGCCTGAGCCCGGGGCGAGGCGATGAGCCCGAGGGCGATGCAGTTGGCCCGGACCCCGGATGGGCCCCACTCGGCCGCGGTCACCGACGTGAGCATCTGCAACCCAGCCTTGGCTGCCGAGTACGGGCCAAAGCGGCGAACCCCCCGGACGCCGGCGGCAGAGGAGATGTTCACGATGGCCCCATTGCCGCTCGCCGCCAGATGCGGGGCGGCGGCCTGGGCGCAAAGGAAAGCAGCCCGCAGGTTGAGCGACACGACGGCGTCGAAGGCCCGGACCGGCACATCGAAGAGGTCTCCCGGACGAGACCCGCCGGCGTTGTTGATCAGGATGTCGAGTCGACCGAAGCGCTCCACGGTGCGATCGATCAGCGTGGCGACGGCTTCCTCGTCCCGCACGTCGGTGGGCACGACCTCGACGCGGCGCCCGGTGGCGCGTTCGACGTCCGACGCCACCGCCTCCAGTTCGGCGCGGGTCCGGCTGGCGATGGCCACGTCCGCGCCCCGGGCCGCAAACAACCTCGTCGTCGCCGCCCCGACGCCTGTGCCCCCGCCAGTGATGACGGCGATGCGGCCCTCCAGAGCAAACGGATCATTGTTCATGTCCACTCCAGACAAAACGGGAGTTATCAAAGACGTATGCATCGTATGCGATCAGGGGCCAATGGTAGTGCGGGCGAGCAAACCGAGGCGGCGGTCCGTGCTGGGCGGGGGGTTGGACGTGCCCTCCATCGCGGGAACCTCACTGAGCCTTGCGGGCGAGCCTATCTGCCTGTATGCTCACTAAGCATACTATGAGGCGCAACTGGCTGAGGTGAGCGGGGCGGGCTTGTCGATGCCCACGTAGCCACCCCAAGTACCATCCGTCGTATCCCCTATCCCCGGTGCCTTCTGCCCTGAACAGCGACTACGTCAGCACGGGATTGCGAACCCGTTCCGTCCGTATTAGGTTATTTCGGGCAGGCGGCCCGCTCTGCGCCACCGAGCGGACCGAGAAACACCCGAGTCGCTCCAGAGAGGGGACGTTGATGCGCAGCTTCGCAGTCGGCACCCAGGGCCTGCTGGCATCAGAACAGGGCTTTGGCTGCATGGGAATGAGCATTGCCTACGGACCTGCCAGGGACGACGAGTCCGCGGCGACGTTGCACCGTGCCATTGCACTTGGTGTCACCATGTTCGATACCGCCGAAGTGTATGGTCCGTTTACGAATGAGCGACTGATCGGACAAGTGATACGCGGCCTCGAAAGTCCGGTCACAATCGCAACGAAGTTCGGCACAGAGCTCGATGACAACGGCCGCAAGCTCGCTCCGGTCAACGGGCGACCGGAGTACGTGCGCAAAGCCGCCGAGAGATCGTTGAGGAATCTCGGCACCGAGACGATCGACCTCTACTATCTGCATCGTCCGGATCCGGATACGCCTATCGAGGAGACCGTCGGGGCCATGGCCGAGCTGATCGAGGAGGGAAAGGTCAGGTACATCGGCCTCAGCAACCCGACGGCGGAGCTGATTCGTCGAGCCCACCAGACGCATCCCCTCACAGCTGTGCAGTCCGAGTACTCCCTCTTCACTCGCGATGTGGAGACGAACGGAATTTTAGGGACCGTCCGGGAGCTGGGCATCGGATTCGTGGCGTACTCTCCCATCGGCCGGGGCTTTCTTTCCGGCACGGTGCGTTCGCTGCACAACCTGGTTGCTACCGATGTCCGCCGAATCCTCCCTCGGTTCGAGGGAGACAACCTGGCCGCCAACATCGCGGTCCTCGATCGGCTGGAGTCAATAGCTCGCAATTTGAAGGTCACGCCAGCGCAACTGGCACTGGCCTGGGTGCAGGCGCAGGGGGATGACATCTTCCCGATTCCCGGGACGCGTCACCTTGCCCATCTCGAGGAGAACGTCGCAGCCTGTACGGTCGCTCTCGCCCGAACCGAACTCGACGAGATCGACTCTGTTGCCCCGCCCGGCGTCGCCAGCGGCTCCACCCGAATCGATCCGGCTCTGTTGATGAAGCGGTGAGTGAAGCAGTGCGGTCGCTCTATTAGCCTGAGGTGCGTCCCGGGCGTTGACCGCCGTCCACTGCACCGGGGAAGCCAGATAGCTTCCCCGGGCAGACCGTCGGAGTGCTGGCTGTCAGCCGACGAAGACCTCGTTGCTGTAGGAGCCGCCTTTGCGGAAGGCCCAGCTGTAGTTCTCGGGGACCTCGCCCGCTACCAGGGGTCGGTCGATCTGGTCCGGGGTGGGCCCGATACGTTGGGCGATATGGCGCAACGGCTCGGGATCGACGCGCAGGGCATAGAGGGCCCGCTCGCCCAGGATCCGACGCACCACCGGCTCGGGGAGGCCCGAGAAGGTGTGGCGCAAGGCGTATTCGGTGACGGGCCAGGTCCCTTCAGTGTGCGGGTAATCCGACCCCCACAGGACGTTCTGCATGCCGGGCTCGTCATAGCGCAACGCCTCGTGGCGGGCCAAGAAGCTGGCGCCCACAAAACAATTCCCGTCCCAATACTCGCTGGGCAATTTCGTCAACGGCACATGTTCATCGAACCTGGGGGCATCAATGGTTTGCCGGCCCTTGATCCGCCACTCCAGGCCCGGCGAGGCCAGGGCGTCCAGGTCCGGCATCAACTCGGGTACCCAGCCGGCCCGCTGCTCGGACAAGACCAAACGAAGGCCAGGATGACGCTCGAACGCCCCGCTAAAGATCAGCTGCCACACGGCTCGGCGTGAGAGCCAGTGGGTCTCGATCCCGATCAGGGCATACCCGTATTTGAGATCGTGGCCCAGGGGCCGTTCCCCTCCGGCGGTGTGAGTGGCCAGGGTGATCCCCAGCTCCTCGCAGGTTTCCCACAACGGCTCGTAGATGGGTGAACTGTAGGGCGGGTAATCCAGGCGGGGTGCGGGCAGGTTGAGAACCCGCAGGCCTTCTTTATGACCGCGGCAGATTTCGTCGATGGTATGGTCGAGATCCCAGATGGAGACCTGCATGGCGCCCAGCAGGCGGGTCGGATCCGCCGAGCAGAACTCGGCCAGAGCCCGGTTGAAGATGCTGCACCCGGCCGTGACCAGATCGACCTGGGACCCGACCTTCCCGGCGTTGAACCCCACCCCCACAAACGGCAACATCTCCTTGCTGCTGCTGCCGGCGAACATAACTTCCGCGGCGATGCCCTGCTGATCCAGTTCCGCCAAACGGACCTGCGGATCATAGGAACCTACCGCGCCCCGCATACGGTCCAGCTGGCGCTGAAACGCGGCCGGGTACGGTGCCTCCCCGGCCTGTTCCACCGCGTACATCTCGGCATTGTCGGCGTCGACTGCATCCACGAAGGCGTCGAAGTCGTCCAGCAGCGCCGCCGGACAATATGGCCGCAACTGCTCCCGCATCAAGAGCCCCACGTGACTATCCATTGAGATAATCAAATACGGTTCCTGAGACTTATCCATCCCAACCTCCTCCAAAAGATAAACCAGTCATGACATCCCTCCTGAGGGGCTACTTACGCTGACCCGGACCTTGCCTATCCCGTCGACGAGGCCCCCACCGCCGTCAGATCGGTAACTTCCTGATTCGACGTCAACGAAGTGTCCGATGCGCTCGGACACCCTTCGTCCGGTCACCGGGCGAAGGCCCCCCGATTCGCAATAGCCAGCCGTATGTAGCCCGTCAACGTGACCATCCCATCCCGCCCAGCCATCGGCCCGGGTGCCCCGATGTAACCCTCCGACTTATGGGTCGCCATCTGAATTCTCCTACTCTGACGAGCACCTCCCGAACATCGGCTGCGACAGAGAGCAGCTGGCAGCGAACTGCCCTCAGGATAATACATACGCCGATCGTTCGCAACCCGAAGAGACGCGCCGGTGTCGCCGAGATCCCCTGGTGCAGGGTGGCGGCCGCCCGTCGAGACGGCAGCCTGCGGCGGCACCACGAGCGAGGGCGCCACCAGCCCGGGGTGCTCCCGAACATCCCCCGACCTCGGACGGCACCTCGCTCCGTCATACTGAGTCCAGAGACGAAACGACATCGAATGACTTCCGCCCAGCCCTGCAAGCGCTCCCTCCTTCGCCAGCCCTTCGCGGCGCCGCCCAGGCCTGGGCAGGGGCGAGAGGTCGTGGTCACCGGCCACCTCAGCGGGCCCCATCGAGCTCACCGCGCCTCAACAGCCGCGCTCCTTGCGTTCGGCGTTCGTTCGTAATAGCATTTCCCGAGAGGTCGAAGCGGTACCGAGGGCCGGATTTGCGAGCATTAGGGGGACTGAACGGCAATGAATCCAATGCCCGTAGGGCCCGCTGATAGGTTTCGGTGGCAACACCCGGAACGGGGCTGGTGCCAACGTTCTGATGTGACGTGTTTACCCCCAAGCACTGAGATCGTTCACGATTACCCCTGAGGAGAATCGACATGAACCCTTCCACCAGTACCGAGCGCTATGCGGTTATCTCTGCGGATGCCCACGCCGGTGGCGAGGTTTACGATTATAAACCGTACCTCGAACGGCGGTGGCACGATGAATTCGAGACGTGGGCGGCATCCGCAAACAACCGCTGGAATGCCCGTAACGAAGGACGCGAATCATCCCGTAACTGGGACAACGAACGTCGTGTGGCGGAGAACGATGCGGACGGCGTCGCCGCAGAGTTGATCTTCCCCAACACCCTACCCCCCTTCTACCCTCGCCACTGCCTGACCGCAGCCGTGCCGACCTCGCGCCAGGACTACGAGCGGCGGATGGCTGGGCTGAGGGCATCGAACCGCTGGATGGTAGACTTTTGCGCTCAGGCCCCCGGCCGCCGGCTTGGGCTGGTCCAGATTCTTTTCAATGATATCGACGATGCGCTCGATGAGATCCGCTGGGGAAAGGACGCAGGCCTGGCCGCCATTCTGATCCCGGGCGTGTCCCCTGACCACGAACTCGAAGGTATGTGGTCTGACCGCTACGATCCGATCTGGGCCCTGGCCTGCGAGTTGGACATGCCGATCAATCAGCACGTCGGTGCCGGGGGACCAGAAGTGGGCACCGCCGAGGCGGCCATGGCGGCCCACATGATGGAGTCTCCCTTTTACCTCCAGCGGTCGATGTGGGACCTGCTCGTCGGAGGAGCGTTCGATCGCTACCCGCAGCTGCGCTTCGTCCTGACCGAGATCGGGTTCGGCTGGATAGGACAGGTTATGCGACGGCTGGACCGGCAGCTTGCCGTGGTCTCTGACCCTCGCGTGGTGCATTCGCGTCTGTTTGGTGGTGCCATGCAGAAGCTGAAACTCCTTCCGAGCGACTATGTGCGCCGCAACTGTTATATCGCGATGTCCGGCACGGGATCCCTCGACGAGGTGGCCAACCGTCACGACATCGGCGTCGACCACGTGATGTGGGGTTCGGACTACCCTCACGACGAGGGTACCTATCCACACACCCATGAAGCACTGCGCGCTCTGTTCGCTAACGTTCCTCCGCAGGAGTGCCGCAAGATCCTGGGGGAAACCGCAGCCAGGCTCTACGGTTTTGACCTCCAGGCCCTTACGCCGGTGGCGAACCGCATCGGGCCGCTGTGTTCTGAAACCCACGTTCCGCTCGACGCCTATCCCGAAGACTCAACTCTCGAGCTCTATCTCGGTCCGCTCGTCACGACGCACTGACGCCTGACTGACGATCGAGGGTCTCGGCAGCAGCATGGCGGATCCGTCGCGGGACTTCCGGCCGTTGTACCCAACGAAGAATGGGCTCACGACCCCCATCCAAAGGAGATAGATAGTGATCCCTGCCAAGACCAGAGAGGTCCGTTTGGCGTCGATTCCTGACGGGATGCCCAAAGAGAGCGACTTCCGTCTTGTCGAGACTCCTATTCCGAGTATCTCGGAGGGGGAGGCTCTCGTACGGACCCTGTTCGTGGGGGTGCATCCCGGCATGCGCAGCCGTATGCGAGATGCCAACCGTCCTTTCGGGATTGGCGATCCCGTCGCGAGCCCCTCAGTTGCCCGGGTGATCGAGTCCCGCGTAGGCAGCCTGAAGCCGGACGAGCTGGTCACGGGAGGACTCCCGTGGCGAGAGTACAACGTGGTGCGGGCCGGCAGGCCGTATCAGCCGTGGGTCACGGCCGCGAATATGCCGCTCGTTACTGACGCCTCGTATCTGCGCGATCACGTCTCGCTGTTGCGTCCAGCCAACGTACCTCCTCAACTTCATCTTGGCGCGCTCGGCAGCCGCGGCTTCGTTGCGTACGTGGGGCTGATCGATATTGGCCGTCCGGCCGAAGGTGAGACGGTCTTCATTTCGGCTGCGGCTGGTTCGGTCGGTTCCCTGGCCGGCCAGATAGCCCAGCTCTACGGCTGTCGTGTAGTAGGCAGCGCCGGCACGGACGAGAAGGTGAGACTGGTGCAGGAAGAGCTTGGATTCGACGGCGCCTTCAATTACCGAGCAACGTCCCCCGGCGAAGCGCTGGACCAACTCTGCCCCGACGGCATCGATATCTATTTCGACAATGTAGGCGGCGAGCAACTAGAGGCGGCGCTGCTTCGCATGCGGTATTTCGGTCGGATCGTGGCCTGTGGGTCGGTTTCCGCCTATAACGATCCAGGATCGGGCCCGCCGCTGCGAGGTCTCCGCCGCGTCACGACGCATCGTTTAAGGATTGAGGGTTTCGTCATACGAGACCATGCCGCCCGGTTTGGGGCCTTCTTCTCGGATATGAGCACCTGGCTGCGGGAAGGAACGGTTCGGAATCTCGAAACGCTGTTCAAGGGTCTGGAGAACGCGCCCGCGGCTCTCGTCTCGACCCTCCAGGGTGGCAACGTCGGACACTCCACGGTCCAGGTCACAGAAGACTGAGTCGGGGGAGACACAATCGCCCCAAGCGATCAAACGCCCGGCGAGACCAGGCCGGGCCGGTGCATCCAGCGTCAGACGGGATTGCTCTTATGTTGGCCAATCTCAATATTGTTACCGTCGGGATCCTGGACAAAAAACATGATCCGTCGGTCGTTCTCCGTGATCTCGACGGGGATCTCGTAGCCGGCTGCTACCAGGTCGCTATGGACCTGGCGAGCGTTATGTACGATAAAGGTCAAATATCGTAGACCGGTTGCCTCTCGATGAAGTCCCCCAGGGGCATCGCTCGATGGTTGCCGCTTAGGCTCGTTAAATTTCAGAAGGGTAGTCCCGCACATGCAGCTGCGCATGATCCCTCCATCAGGTAGTTGTGTGTCCGGACCCTTCGGCAATCCGAGCACACCGCAATAAAAGTTCTGCAAGCGGCTGGAGTCTCGGGTGATGATTCCAACCTGGAACATAAAGTCACCGGTCGATTGCACCTGCCCTGGGCCCACTGCCTGCAAATCTGTATCCAATGTCACTGATTCCCTCCGCAACAAGTCTCGGGCAATGCAAAAGTGCTCAAACAGGTAATAGACTGCAAGTCACCGGCCGTCGGTCGGCCCGTGCCATACCTGGGTTCGCCACAACCACCGGGATCCAGGCGTTATGATGCTACCACCGGCAGGCGGCTTCAAGGCCAAGATGGTGCGGCCCGACAGCCAATTTCCCCGAGGCGACGATCTTGTTACGCAGAGCCTGGCTCACCCGTCAAAGGCGGCTCTCAGCCCGGCGGTGGCGGAACTCAGGGTCCGACGCCCTACGGGACGACGAGAGCCTTGACAACTGGCTTACCGTTCGATTACCGTACGTAAGCCCGCCATGTTGCGACAACGATCCAACCGACCTGATAGACCGTAGACATGCGACTCGGTTTACACCTGTCCAACTTCACATGGTCCGACGGTCCGGAACAGATCGGCAGGGACTTAGCTCGAGTCGCGGTGGCCGCAGATGAGCTGGGCTTTGCCAAGCTGAGCGTAATGGACCATGTCTGGCAGATAGGTGCCGTGGGTCCGCCGGAGAACGACATGCTTGAGGCCTACACCGCGCTGGGATTCTTGGCCGCCCAGACCCGACGTATCGAGCTGCTGGCGTGGGTTACGGCCGTCACCTACCGGGCGCCGGGACTGTTGGCCAAGGCCGTAACTACCCTGGACGTCCTGTCCGGGGGGCGAGCCTGGCTTGGAATCGGAGCTGGTTGGAATCAGGAGGAAGCCCGCGGCTTAGGATTGTTCTTCCCGCCGACCGGCGAGCGTTTTGATCGACTGGAGGAAGCGCTACAGATCTGTCTTCAGATGTGGAGCAACGAAGATGGTGTCTACAGTGGTCGCCACTATCGGCTGGAGCGGACGCTCAACTCTCCCCAATCACTGACCCGTCCACATCCCCCCATTCTCATCGGAGGGGGCGGTGAAAGACGGACCCTGCTGCTGGTCGCCAGGTATGCGCAGGCGTGCAATCTGTCCGCGGCCGCCGATGTCGGGCATAAACTGGAGGTCCTTCGTGCCCACTGCGAGGAGGTCGGTCGCCCCTACGGTGAGATCGAAAAGACGGTGATCGGACCTCTCGATCCGGCCTTCCGTACTTCGGATCCTGACGATCTCATCCGATCGATCCAGACTCTGGCCGGGCTCGGGATCACCCACTACCAGTTCTCCGTGCCAGCCGCTCCCACTCTCGAAGCCGTAAACTTCCTTGGAGAGAAAATCATTCCGGCGGTCGAGGGCCTCTAGAAACCGGGTCCAGGAGCACATGTTGTGCCTGCCTTGATCATGGACTTCGACGGCGTCATGATCGACAGTGAGTACGGCATCGCTGAGTTCGTACTCGATCAGCTCAGATCTCGCAGTGTCGAACTCGGGCTGGCGGACATCGGCCATCTCTTCGGATCGCACGACAACGACGACCAATGGGACGAGTTCCTCGACGGCTATTTCACCGGCGCCTACCGAGTGGCCGAGCTCAAGGCTGAGTTTGCGGAGCTCATCCCTCGACGCCAAGGACAGCTTCCTTTGCTCCCGGGAGTGAGCGAACTTCTAAAGGTCGCTCGAGCGCGAGGTTGGACGATTGGTATAGCGACCAGTCACCGTCGAGAGGCCCTCGAGTCTCATCTCAACCGGCTGCTCGTCACTGACTTTTTCGATGTCATCGTGACCGGATCGGAGGTCCATCGGGGTAAGCCTGCGCCCGATATCTACCTCGAAGCCGCCCGCCGATTGCAAGCCGACCCGGGAGATTGCCTGGTGGTTGAGGATTCCGTGCCAGGCGTAACGGCCGCGGTGGCGGCAGGGATGCACGTTGTGGTTTGCCCATCGAGGGTGACGGCTCACTGTGTCTTCCCGGCGGGGGTGGAGCGGGTTGAATCCCTCCCTGACCTTGACCTCTCTGGACGGTTCGATGAGCCCACCCAGGGGCGCTATCGGAAGTAGCAGACCGGTGCCGCCAGTTCAGGCCTGATCGCCACCCGGCGATAATACTTCTCGTACGCAGGGACAACTCTCGCTCAAGTTGCGCCACTAGAAACCGGGCGACCCTGCCTCCTCCCATTGCGGATCGACCCCATCCGGGAGAGGGACATTAAACGTGTTGAGCACGTACGATACCAAGGTGTAATAGCCGCACAGGATGACAAGTTCGACCGTGGCGCTGTCCCCGAGTGTCCTGCGGCAGCGCTCTACGGTCGCCGGTTCGCAGCATCCACTCCGGCTGAGCTGCTGAGCTGCGGAATACACCAGTCGCTCATCCTCGGCCAGGAAGGGCGGTTCCTCCCCAATGGCGATAGCGGCGATCGCTTCATCGGACACTCCGAACTCTTTGGCCATCCGGGCGTGCGCCCACCACTCGAACTCGGCCTTCCAGTGCGCTCCCGTTGTAATGATGGCGATCTCGATCAATCGACGGTCGAGGACGGGATCGACCCGCAAGGATGCGCCGAGGGCGGCGGCCCGTTCACCGACCAACGGGGAGTACAGCCAAGCATTGAATGGCCCCGTGAGACCTCCCTCGTCGTTCAGGAGGCGTCCACCGCGGGTCTCGACAAGCAGGTCCCACAGCTGCTGACCCCGCTCGTCCAGCTTCTCCCTCGGCAGATAGGGAAGGCGGCTCATGGAATCTCCTTTCGTTCGGCTCCCCACCCGTGATGCTCTAAGTCAGGATGCATCCGCGCCACGAGACCTTAGCCTCAGGCCCGGAACACGTCGCCGACCTGGACAAGTACACGGGGGTGAGCCCCCAGTAGGTGGAGTCGGCTGCGAACAACTCCCGGACCGATCAGGCGCCCTCGGATGCCAGGCGCTCCAGCAACGGAATGGCGGCAGCCAGCAGAGCTAGTTCCTTCGGATCGAAGTCCTGCAGACGGCCGGCCAGGAAGGCGTCCCGCCGGGTACGGGCGTCGACCAGCAGGGCCTCGCCGGTTAGCGACAGGGCCAGGCGAGCCACTCGACGGTCAGAGGCGTCGATGCGTCGCTCGACCAGACCGCGTTCCTCCAGGCGCGCCGCGACGCGGGTCATCGAGGGGGGAGCAATGCGCTCGATAGCGGCCAGGTCTCCGAGAGAGACCTCTCTGTGCCTGGCGATCGTCTCCAGGGCAGACAACTGCGAAGCGGTCACCTCCCCGGCAGTTTGCTGGCGCAGGCGCCGCGAGAGTCGCACCACTGCCAGGCGTATCTGACTCTCGGGTGTTGATGCCGCGCTCGCAGCCATCGTCATGAGTGTAGCGACCCTAATTCGCGACCGCTCGAAGACCCTGGCCGGGCCTGCCTAGGCCGAAATGGCAGGAATGCCGGCATACATTCCAAAGTCACGGAAGGCATGGCTTCGATTCGCCGGAATAGCCTCATCCGTAGCCAGCGGCCTGGCGATCACACTCGGAAGCGGCCCAATCTTGTTCGCAATCGCTGACATCCGCTCAGGAACGAGACGATACACAGGAAGAGCAGTTTCGCCTAGCATGCGACGGACCCAGTCTTCGGGAAGACCGGCAAACGTATTGCGCATGGCCAGTTCGGTCACGGGCCAGGTCCCTTCGAGGTGAGGGTAGTCCGAGCCCCACATAATATTTTGCATGCCGAATTCGTCGTACCGTTTCGCTTCGAATGGTGCCATGAAACTCACGCCCACGTAACAGTTTTCAGCCCAATAGTCGCTGGGCATTTTTGAAAGCGCAGGTTGTGTCCAGGTGAAACGGTTGCCCATGTGGTATTCCATTTCCCTGGTGTATACGGAGTCAAGATCTCGAACTGTCTCGGTGATCCAATTGGCACGCTGCTCAGTAAAGACGATCCTCAAGGTCGGGTGTCGTTCGAATACCCCGCCGAAGATCAGCTGCCATATGCCGCGGCGCGACAACCAGTGGGTCTCCATACCCACGAAGGCATACCCACAATCCTCACTTTCACCAAGGGGCCGTTCCCCGCCTCCACCGTGGGTCACCAACGTGATTGCAAGCTCTTCGCAAACCTCCCACAACGGCTCATATTCGGAGCTGGAGTACGGAGGGTAATCATTGCGTGGCGCAGGCAGATTGACCACATGCAGGCCATTCGGGCGGCTCCGCCGCAACTCCGCCACGGTCGCCCCAACGTCCCAGATGGGAATCTGCATGGCCCCGATCAGCCGGTCACTGTCCTGTGAGCAGAACTCCGCCATTCCATCGTTCCAGATCTGACATCCCGCAATGATGAGATCATCACCAATCTGGCGGTTACCGGCGTTGAGGTGAGTCCCGACAAAAGGTATCGGCTCGCCGCTCCCGCTCCCTGCAAACAGGACCTCGGCGACGATTCCCTGATCATCCATCAATGCCAGCCGTGCCCGGGGATCTGTTACCCCTGGATCGGACACACTCCGCTCTCGCATATAGCGGAATTCCGTCGAGGCAGGCGTCCGATGCTCGTTAATGTGCTTTACCGATGCTTCGGCCTGGCTGACGAAGTCGTCGTATTGGCTTAGATACTGCGGGGGGCAGAACTTACGCAGCTGCGTCTTGAGCGGCAGGCCCACATGACTGTCACATGAAATTACCATGTAGCGCTCTTCATTTGGAGACACAGCACCCTCCCCGGACCCGCGCACCCATCGTCGCTATATAGCGTTCCGCGAGTATAGTACTACGATCGTCCGAATATGTCAACGCCGAGGGAGACGCGGCACCCGGTGTTGCGGGTCATGGCGAGAAGCGAGGACGGCCATACCTGCGAGTCCGGTCACATGGGATCACCGGACTGATCGAAGGAGGCTCGCATCGATCTGCGAGGCGCAGTACGCCCATTATGGCGGATCCCCCCACTACCAGGCTGACCGATCACGGTGCGCTGTTTTCCTGGCGCTTGGTTCATGAGCGCCCCGCGTTGAGAGCCCGGTTGGGCTTGCGGCTGGTAGGGGTGGAGTGGGTCCGGGAGTGTCGGGTGCAGGAGTGTGGGCGTCGGGAGGCGCCTGGATGTCGGGCGGATCGGGCGCTAGAGTTGCGACCGAACTGAGTACGTATTACTGTGGTGGAGCAGCGCCTGAGATTCCCCCGCCCGCGGTCGGAGGGAGGGTGGGGTGCTGGCAGGACTAGTTGGTTTCGTAGACAATTCGTCGTCAATCGGGGGGAAGCCTTCCGTATCTGATTCATTGATAGTCAGGCGTTCCATCGGCAGGTTCGAGACGATGCCCGGACGTGGGCGTGGATATTCAGGTGATCTACCCACCGTGTTTATTCGTGAACTCACCCGCAGCGCGGAGCTCGGAGCGAGCCGGGTAGGAGCTATAACGGTTGGATTCCTGACCTGATGGCGCCAGGAATCTGCTGAACGATAACGCCGCAGGCTTGTGCGGCTTGCCTCCCTAAGAGCTGTCCAGCTGCTTTGCATCAATTGGGCAGTTCCCGGGGGTGCCGGGAGTTCGGCCGGGTCAGCCGGTAACGTAATGCATGAATGGTCTATGGTATGCAAAGGGGAAGAACAATAATGTCGAGTAGGGGCTGGTCTGGACTGGTTGGTGTGGGGCTGCTGGTCACGGTGCTGCTGGCGGCCTGCGGGTCATCGTCGAAGGGCAGCAGTACCGCCACGACGGCGGCAGGTACAGGCGCGACCACTGGGGGCACGACCAGCGGTAGCGGCACGACCAGTGGTAGTGGGACGAAGGCGGCCACGGGGGCGCCGATCGTGGTCGGGGCTCTCGGGTCGGTCCAGCTGGCCGGGGAGACCGGTGCCGATCAGGGCTTCGAGGCCCGGGCGGACCGGACCAACAAGGCGGGCGGGGTGGATGGCCGCCCCATCGAGTTCAAGCGGCTCTATGACGACGGTGGGAGTGCCGCCACCGACCTGGCCGACGTGCAGCAGCTGATCCTCCAGGATCATGTGTTCGCCATCCTGGTTCCCGGCAGCGTGTCCCTGGAGCCGTCGGTGATCTCCTTCGCGGCGGCCCATCAGACCCCGATGTTCGGGTACTCCTTCACGGGAGTCAACTGCGACAGCGCCTGGTTCTGGCCCACCATCGGCGGGGGCTGCTACACCCAGCTCCCCAAAGTAGGCTCCGAGGAGACCAACGGCGCCATCGTGGCTGAGCTGTCCAAGGCCACCGGCATGTCCCCCTCGCAAATGAAGATCGCCCAGCAGAGCACCCAGTCCGCCCCGAACGCGACCGAAACCTCTGGAGGTGAGCAGGCCTTCATGCAGGCCGGGGTGAACGTCGTTTACTCTGAGGACAGCCTGCCGCAGGTGCCACCGGTCGACTACACCCCGTACGTGCAGCCCATCCTGGCCACCCACCCCAATATCTTCTGGTCCTCTGTCGTGTACTCCGAGGAGCTGGGCGTGGTCCAGGCGGCCAAGGCTGCCGGTTACAAGGGGGTCATCTACGCCCAGTCCGGGGTACCGTCTAACGTATTTTCCACCGGGGCGGGGTCGACCCTGGACGGCACCTACCAGGGCGAGTTGTGGCCCACCGCTCTGGATAACACGCCCGCATCGAACCAGGAGATCACCGATCTCAAAGCGATCGGGGCCTACTCGGGAGGCCCGTTCAGTTTCGGCGCCAGCGTCGGCTACTGGTCAGCCGATCAGTTCATCAACATGTTGCAGGCCACCGCCGCCAAGGGCGGTTCGCTGACCCCGTCGTCGGTGGAATCGCTGGTCAACAGCGGCAGCTACACCTACCACGGTCCCCAGGGCTACGTCACCAGCCAAACCTGGCCGGCCTCCGAACACGGCTCAACCGCCGCCTGCCTGGCCATGCAAAAGCTCGACGCCAGCACCAAGTCCTTCGAGGAAGTAGTGCCGTTCAGCTGCTATCCGCTGATCAAAATAACTGCTCTGCCGGCAATGAAGTCATAACTCCCGGCAACCATCCAGGCCCGCCACCATCTCCGCCAACCCAGTTCGACGTCGTCGGATCGGCTTACAAACCGAACCCTGTCGACGTCGACTGGGCGGAGCTGCCTTCGCTTCACTGCTGACTGACCAGACTGGTAGCGGGCCCCTACGGTAAGGTGGGCGACCGCGACACTCCCCTGCTCGGTCAACCCCCGACTCGTGTTACGCTGAGTCCACGGGAGGCCCGGGTCATCTTTCGGATGGAGGAGGTTACGTGGAGGGTCTGGCTGGCAAGGTCGCGTTCATTACTGGCGTGGCGCGTGGCCAGGGCTCGCGCCCACGCGATTCGTCTGGCTCGTGAGGGCGTGGACATCATCGGGGTGGATTGCTGCTGTGACGTGTCGTCCACGCTCTATCCCCTGGCTACCCCCGATGACCTCGCCGAGACGGTCAGGCGCGTCGAAGCCGAGGGACAGAGGATCACAGCGACAGTCGTTGATGTCCGAGATCGCGACGGCCTCGAGCGAGCCGTCGACGCGGGTGTGAAATCATTCGGGGGGCTCGACCTCATAATCGCGAATGCTGGCATCTGGCCAAAGGCGCCCGACGTCGGCATGAGGGGCTGGCACGAAGCAATCGACATAATGACTACCGGTACCTTCAATACCCTCGATATCGCAGTTCCGGCCATTGTCCAGCGGGGGGCGGGCGGCTCGGTCGTTCTCACCAGTTCATCCGCCGGACTCAGGGCGCCCCACAACCGCTTCGACGACCTCACCCCGGGAAAGACCGCCTACGCGGTCGCGAAGCACGCCCTCATAGGCCTGATGCGCGTCTACGCCAGTGCGCTCGCGGAACACAGCATTCGCGTCAACACCATTCACCCGACCCGCGTCAACACGACCATGATGACCGGATCGAATCCCGACCTCGCCGGCTACATGGACAGATCCGTTCCCTGCGCGTTGCCGGTCCAGTTCCTAGAGCCCGAGGATGTGGCCGACGCGGTCGCCTGGCTCTGCTCGGATGGGGGAAGGTACATCACCGGCACGACCTTCGTCATCGACGCAGGAATGGGGCTTCACTAGACCTGTTGCGATGTCTGTAGAGCCGTCGCATCACCAGAGCACTTCGATCATTCGGTTGGGACTGGTCCGACCGAAACGAAAAGGGAGGTAGATGTGCTTGTACAGACGCTGCGTGGCTCCGTTGACATTGAGGACCTTGGTTTCACACTCATGCACGAGCATGTGTTTGTCCAGCACGCCGAGCGTGATCTGAATCGACCCGAATACTGGCAGAATGAGGAAGTTTTCGAGGACGCGGTCAGGTCCCTTAACAAGCTCTATGATCAGGGCATCCACAGCATCGTGGACTTGACCGTCAAGGGCATCGGGCAATCCATCCCGCTCCTTCGAGCGCGTTGCTTCGGAGACCCGGGTCAACATCATTCCGGCCACGGGATATTACACCTGGGACAAGCTGCCTCTACTATTCGTAACCGGTCACACAGAGACTCCCGAGGGCTGGCGCGTACCGTACTACGGCCCGCCGGCCGAAGGTCCTGACCCGATGGTCGAATCCTTCACGAAGGATATTGAGGTCGGCATTGAGAATACCGGTGTGCGGGCGGCGATCTTGAAATGCTGCACAGAAGTATACGGTGTCACTGCTGGTGTGGAGCGGGTGCTTCGAGCAGTGGCAAAGACTCACCGCAGGACAGGCGTGCCAATAACGACTCACACTCATCCCGCCTCGAGAAGGGGCCTGGACCAGCAAGACATCTTTGCCGATGAAGGCGTCGATTTGTCCCGTGTGATTATCGGCCACTCGGACGACTCAGATGACCTGTCGTATCATATCGAGATCATGACCAGGGGGTCGTACCTCGGTATGGATAGGTTTGGCACTCCTGGCCCGGTGCCGTTCGAAACGAAGATCAGCCTGGTCGCCGAGCTATGCAAGCAGGGGTACGCGGGCAGGATCGTGCTCTCACATGACTCGATGTGTCACCACAGCAATCGCGAGCCCGTCCCAGGGTGGAATTGGTTCAGAATGATGGACGACATCGTCCCAGGCTTGGTAGCCCGGGGCGTATCCGGAGCAGAGATCGATCAAATGCTGCTCAACAATCCTCGGGATATCTTCTCTCGCCAGGATGCCTACTGAGCCAGATTGGTACTCGGAGCGGCCAGGACACAGGGAGACTGATCATGTTTAGTATCAAAGATCGGGTGGTACTCATCACGGGCGCCGGTGCCGGCACAATGGGAGCAGAGCTCGGGGCAGGATGTGCCGAGATCCTGGCCAGCCAGGGCGCGTCCATATTGGTTAATGACATCCAGCCGGAACGGGCCCAGGCGACTGTTGACAAGATCCAGTCGGACGGCGGGAAAGCGGCCGCGGTGCCATTCGATATCACCGTCTTTGACGATGTGAACTCCGCGGTGGCGAAGGCAGAGTCGGTGTTCGGGCCACCCGACATATTGATCAACAATGTTGGCGCTCCCGATGTTCGTCAAAATCGACCATTTAGTGAAGTGGATCTCACCCAGTCCAGCCAGATATATATTGACCTTAACCTCTACGGCGTGCTGCACTGCACTAAAGCTGTCGTGGATGGAATGTGCCAGCGAGGATGGGGACGGATCATCATCGTGTCTTCGCCCGCCGCCCAACGGCCCGGGCCTGCGATGACCTCGATGTACGGAGCCGGGAAGGCGGGGGCGCTGGCCTTTATGCGGCAGCTTGCCTACGAGGTTGGAAGGTACGGGGTGACCGCAAACGCGGTCGCTTGGGGGCGATCGCTGCGACGCCGTGAAGACCGCGAAGATCCGGAAACGGTACGAGCGAAGATGCTCGAGCATAGTTTTGTCCCCCGGTTCGGTACGCCTGCTGATCTCGCCAGTATCTGTATCTACCTGGGCTCTGAGGAGGCGGGCTACATCACGGGACAAGTTATAGGCGTCAATGGTGGAGCTTACCTTACCCTCTAGCGGCTCCAACCTGCCGTAGGGTAGACGCCCGAGCCTGGCCCGCGATGCCCTCTCATAGCCCGGGCGCGCCTCCCGGCGATGCGGAGGGCTCGGTTACACGGGATGAGCTGATGGGCGTGCCGGTCCCCGACGTGAACGCGGCTAAATCGCTGCTTTCGTCGACGTCTTGACTGTGGTAGTACTGCGTCCCCCTCATGAGCGACACGATCGCCGTCACGGTGGCCATCAAGGCGGCCGCGGTGAAGACCACGACGAGGCCATGGTGGAAAGGCTGGGATATCAGACCGGGGAAAAAGTGCTTTCCGGTGAGCGTGGTCACGTTCTGCACGGGTAGTCGGGCCAGCACGCCGGTCGGGGCCAGCAGGGTCTGGATGGGGTTGAAGCCAAGGAAGGCGGCGAACACTGTCGACACTGGCGGGAGCGAGGCGACATGGTTGGCCACGTCCGCGGGGACGCCATGGGCCTCCAACCCGGTCGACAGGGTGTGCGGAAGGGTGGCGTGCAGTCCGCTGATCAGGAGGGAAAAGAAGACCCCGATCGAAATGGCCATACCGCTGTTTTGGAACGTCGCTCTCATGCCCGAAGCCTGGCCTCGCTGGTTGGCCGGAACGCTGCTCATGATGGCCGCCGTGTTAGGTGCGGCGAACATCCCCGATCCGATGCCGTTGAGCAAAACCAGCACCGTGAACTCCCAGTGCGGGAAGTCCACGGGTATCCGCAGCAGACCCACGAAACTGACCGCGAATACCACCGCCCCTGCGGTGGCGAACGGCCGGGCTCCGTACCGGTCCGAAAGGAAGCCGCTAATCGGGCCGGACACGATGAACCCGATGGTGAGTGGGACCAGGAAGATGCCCGCCCACAGCGGGGTATCGGAGAAGTTGTAGCCGTGCTCTGGTAGCCAGATGCCCTGGAGCCAGATGATGAGCATGAACTGCAATCCGCCCCGCGCCACCGCGCTCAGCAGGGCCGCGAAGGATCCCGCCGCGAAGGCCCGGGTCCGGAACAGCCGTAGGTTGAACATCGGGAACGCCACCCGGCTCTCGATGAGGGCGAACACCCCGAGCAGGATCGCCCCGAGCACCAGCCCCCCCAGGACCGTCGGGTTGCCCCAGCCCATGGTCTGATGGTGGTAAGGCTGGATGCCGTGGGTGATCGAAATCAGGATCAGGCCGAGACCGAGCGCAAAGGTGAGATTCCCCCACCAGTCGATCCGTCCCGGATCGCGCGCTCGAGGTCTCCCGGAGCTTCCGGTACGCCCACACGGTTCCGAACACCCCGAACGGGACATTCACCCAGAACACCGCCCGCCAGTCCCACGCGGCTAGCAAACCGCCTGCGACCAGCCCGATGAACTGCCCGGACAACCCCATGATCTGATTGACGCCTAACGCCATACCGCGCTGCTCCGGCGGGAAGGCGTCGGTCAGAATGGCGGCGGAGTTGGCCATCAACATGGACCCACCCAGGGCCTGCACTAGCCGCCACACGATCAACCACATCGCCCCGGCCTGGCCCCGGGCCGGGTCCAGAGACAAGGCGATAGAGGCAGCTGTGAAAACAACGAAGCCGAGGTTGTAAATCCGGACCCGGCCGTACATGTCCCCCAACCGACCCAGCGACACCACTGCCACCGCCGTAACCAGCAGGTAGCCCATGATCATCCACAGGAGATAGTTGATGTTCTCCGGCGCCAGCGGATTGAGCCCGATCCCCCGAAAGATGGCGGGCATGGCGATGATGACAATGGAGCTGTCCAGAATAGACATGAACATGCCGATCGAGGTGTTCATGAGCGCAGTCCACTTATAACGATCGGCAGCCGGATCGCTCCTGGACCCAATCCGGTCAGGCCCGACAGCGGTCTCAGACAAGCTCGCCCAACCGCTGCAGCAGGGGGATGGCAGCGATCAACTGACGTTGCTCGCCAGGCGCAAGGCCCTCCTGGATAGCTCGGGTCAATCTCCGGGCCTTCTCGTCGCGGACTCCTTGCAGACTCTCCCGCCCCGCCGGGGTCACCGAAAACACAACCCGGCGCCCGTCCGCGGGATTGCCGCGGCGCGACACCAGACCCCGCTCGCTCAGGGGGGCAAGAATGGCCCCGGTCGATTGCGGAGTAATCTGTTCGGCTGCGGCCAGGACGCCGGGGGTGGCGGGGCCCTCGCGCTCAAGGCGGACGAGGACCGACACCTGCGATAGCGTCAGGTCACCGTCGGCGTGCACCTGCCGCAACCGACGCACCAGGTGACCGAGGCAGGCGCTCAACTCTCCCGCAGCCCGGTCCACGTCGGCGGTAATCAACATGTCGTAAGCCAGTCTAACCTTAACAGTTGCGGTTTAGAAACCGGCGGTCACCAGCCGATCTCGTCCATCTCGTCTCCGGTGAGCGGGAGCAGGGCTGCACCGGGTGCGCAGGTATCGCCAAGATCTTCGGAAGCGTTGGGTATGAGCCGGACATTCTCGTCACCATGAGAATTCAAAGTGCGAGCACGATCCTCACCTCCATCCGGAGGGAGCATCTGCCGCTCACCGGCTCGGCGCCAGACTTCGGCGTCGGTAGGACTTGTCGAGTTGCGGCTGGGGCGAGAAGGGGTCGACCTGACTGACGTTTGTACCCGGCGGCACGATCTCGTCGATGCGATCAAGCAATGATTCGTCGAGGCGCACGTCGCCGCCGTCGAGGAGTTGGGATAGCTGTTCGGGCGTGCGTGGACCGATGATGGCGGACGTTACGTCGGGGTGCTCAAGCACGAAGGACATGGCGAGATGCAACAGCGAAACGCCAGCTTCGTCCGCCAGCGCAGCGAGTTGTTGCGCGAGCTGAAGGCGGAGTCGGTTGAGGTCGCTCTCGACTTCGAAACCACCGCGCCGCTCCTCAAAGCGAACCAGTCGCGTCTCGCTGGTGAAGCTTTCCGCGGCGCGGTAGCGGCCTGAGAGCCAGCCGCCCTCAAGTGGGCTGTACACAATGACGCCCAGTCCGTACCGAGCGCAGGTCGGCAGCACACCCGCTTCGGCGCGACGTCGGAAGATTGAATAGGGCGGCTGGTCGCAGCGAAAGCGCTCCAAGCCCCATCGCTCGGAGGCCCACTGTGCCTCGACGATACGCTCCGGGGGAAAGGCGGAGTGTCCGATCATGCGCACCTTGCCCTGGTGCATAAGATCAGAGAGCGCCGATAGAGTTTCCTCGGGAGCGGTCTCGGGGTCGAACCGGTGTTGCTGGTAGAGGTCGATGTAGTCCGTTCCGAGCCGCCGCAGACTGTTTTCAACCTCTTCGATGATCCAGCGACGGGATGCACCGCGCCGGTTGGGGTCGGTGCCCTGGGGGCTGTAGAACTTGGTGGCCAGTACGACCGAGTCGCGTCGGCCCTTGAGCGCCTGGCCTACGATTTCCTCCGACTCGCCGCCGGAGTAGCCATCTGCCGTATCGATAAAGTTGATACCAGACTCAAGTGCGTGGTCAATCATGCGACTGCACTCGCCATGGTCGGGATTGCCCATGGTGCCGAACATCATCGCCCCCAGGCAGTACTGACTGACCTGGACCCCCGTCTTTCCGAGTGTCTTCATGCGCATGACCTCGAGGATACTGGACTCGGCCTTCGGGCGGAGATCCTCTATTGATGGTTGCCCTCATATTCCGAGACCGGCCTGTGATCAGGGCCCGCTATGGCCACCTGGGCGGGCGGTCCGATATGAGCATCAGGGAAGCAACAGAAGTTTGCCGGTGGTACGCCGGCTGGCGAGATCCTGGTGGGCCAAGGGGGCGTCCGCCAGCGAGTAGGTCCTCCCGACTGTGACATCGAGCTGGCCGGCCTTGATCCATTGGAACAGATCTCCGACCCGCCATTGCAACTCCTCGCGAGTCAGAAGGTAGCTCGACAGCGTCGGGCGGGCGATGGACAGCGACCCGGCCGTCTGAAGGCGGGTGAGGTCGACAGGCGGCACCGGCCCGCTCGCCGATCCGTAGAGAACCATACAGCCCCGAATTCGCAGGGCGTCGAGGCTGTTATCGAACGTGGCAGCGCCGACGCTGTCGTAGACGACGTGGGCGCCCGCACCGTCTCCCACCGAATGGGCGGCCATGACAAACTCGTCATAGCCAACGACATAGTCCGCGCCGGCTTGCCGGGCCGCGTCTGCCTTGGTGCCACCAGAAGTGGTCGCCACAATGATCCCACCGAGCATCTTGACCATTTGGGTGAGCAGCAGCCCGACCCCGCCAGCGGCGGCGTGAACCACCACGATTTCACCAGCACGGACCGGGTAGGTGCTGTGGCAGATGGCGTGGGCGGTTAACCCTTGCAACATCACCGCAGCCGCAGCCTGCACGTCGACACCGGCGGGTACCGCTACGGCTGTCGACGCCGGCACGAGGACCTGTTCGGCATAGCTACCCGGAGCGTGCACCCACGCCACGGTCTCGCCAGGGGAAAAGCCGGTGACGCCTTCTCCGACTGCGGTAACCGTTCCCGCCCCCTCGACGCCCAGCACCCACGGTGGTGTACTGGTGTAAGGAGCGCGCCCTGTCCGTGCGACCACGTCCATGAAATTGACGCCGGCCGCGGCCACATCCACAAGCAGCTCGCCAGCATTGGGCGACGGAGTCTCACGATCCTGAACCTGAAGTACCTCGGGTCCACCATGTGCGGTGGCGACGACGGCGCGGATCAGCGAGCACTCGCCGTCTGCGGCAATCCATAGAAGCGGATAGCGGTACCGTGCAAGAGGTCGGCTTGCTCAGCCGGAGAATAGTCGGCGGCAATCATTCGATACGCACTCCAGAGGTCGTGGTAGGCAAAGACGCCACTATCGGGCGGGTAGTTGCTCCCGAACATGCATCTCGAGGGGCCGAAGATTTCGATGCAGGCTCGGATAAGCGACCCCCACTCCTGAACGACCTCCTCGGCCGTGGCTCGGGTCCCTTCTGTCGGCGGCTTCCATCCGTAGCGCGGGATGCCCGTTCCGCTCAGCTTCAGGGTGACCGTCTCGCGCTTGGCGACCTCTTTCAACCCGGCTAGCAAACTGGACCGCACCTCCTCTTTACGATTGGCATACGGTCCGGTGCCTAGCGGCCCTCCCAGGTGATCGATAACGATGGGCAGATCGGATACCCGATCAGCACACCGAATGACATCCTCGAGCTGGGTGAAATAGAGGAACGCATCAAATGTTAGACCGCGCCGGGCGAGGACACGCAAGCCCGCTAAGAGAGCGTCGCCACCCAACATGCCGGCGGGCGGATTGGTGAGACTGTCCGGTATCTCGGGGCTTGCGTCCCACGCCGTCGCGTAGCGCACGCCGCGGAACCGACCCTGCCCGGCCTCGATGTGGGCGGCCAGCACGTCGTCGATCTCTTCACCGAGAGTGAGGTCGACAAAGCTAACGATCCCGGTTGCGATTGGCGCAGTGGGAGCCTGGGCGCAGACCCATTCCGTCTCGCCCACTGGACGAAAGGCTTCCGGGCCGCCTTTCCGATAGTTTGTCCCCGCATTAATAAATACCGAGTTCGTCAGGCTCGGTTCGCTCTCCACCTCCTTCGCGAAATCCTCAGGCCGATAGGCGCCATCATGAGAACCGACGCTTCGAGGCTCGGCGAAGAGGTGGATGTGCGCATCACAGATTGGAATCTGGGGGGTCGTACTTCCGGTCTCCTGAGTCATCGCTTCCCCTGATTTCGGACCGCAGCGACCCTGATGGGAGTCGTCCGGTGTCGCTAGTTTGCAGATCGATGTATGCGTCTCAACCGGTAAAGTCCGTGATGGGCTCCCTCGGGAGCGCCAGTGCGCTAGCCCTCGTTCGCGCTCAATGGTCGAGGTACGCCGCCAGCGCCTGATCGCGCTCGCTGAGGGGCGGCATCGATTCGATGATGGCTCGCATCCGCTGCTCGACGTCCGCGGCCCGGTTGGCCCCGTGGAGGTAAAACCGGTCAGCCTGTACGGCCTCGAGCACCTGCTGGCCGAGCTCGTCGGCGGGCTGGCCGAACCTGGCCATCCGGTCCGCCAGACCCATCATGCGCTCTCGTTCGGCCGCCTCGACATCTCGTGACAGCCCTTGCTGGGGGAGCTCTTCGAGCGCCCGCTCGATACCAGAGGTGGCGGTGTAGCCGGGGCAGAGGAGGGTGATGCCCACGTTGGTGCCTTCGAGGATCTTGTCGAGGGCTTCGGAGAGGCCGACGATGGCGAACTTGGCCATGTTGTACAGGTACTGCCGTCCGCCATGGCTGGCGACCAGGCCCGCCTGGGAGGCGGTGTTGACGATGTGAGCGGGCACGTCCCGTTCCAGCATCCGGGGCAGGAATGTCTGGATGCCATTCACGACGCCACCGAGCGTTATATTCAGTGACAGGTCCCAGGCGTGATAGGTCATTTCCGCCGGAGGCACCTCCACGGGAGACGCGGCGTTGTTGCAGACGATGGCGGCGGGACCGAATTGCTTTTCGGCCGCGTCGGCGGCGTCGGCCATGGCGGCTCGATCGGAGACGTCGAGCACGAAGGCCTCGGCGTCGGTTTCCTTTTGCAACTCCTCGGTGGTGCGTTCGGCCGAGATAGCGTCGATATCGACCACGGCGATCTTCATGCCGGCCCGGGCGAACGCCCGGGCCATGCCCCGACCGATACCGTTACCTCCGCCAGTGACGAAGGCCAAGCGTCCTTCAAGGTCCTGCATCTCTTCTCCCTCCTAGGAGGCAACTGGCCGGCCACCACAGCCGCTCAGGCTGTACCTGTGGCGCTCAGGAGGCTGGGGTGGCCGCCTGTTGGTTGCTCGTCCGGTAGGCCATTCCCCGGTTGTCTCCGGCCTCCCGCCATGCTTTGAGCATGGCGAAGTACGACTTGGCTCCGTCACCGTAGCGCCCGCCGAAGTACAGTTCGTCGTTGGTCTTGGCCGTGCCCTCGGCGTTGAAGTATCCGGGGGTGCATTGGCCGAAGAAGTCCAGCGCCTGTTGCCCTTCCGGTGATCCAGCGATCTTGCTGGTGTAATCGTCCACTGCTTCCGTGGTCGGCTCTAACGCGGTGGCGTTCTGATCGCGGGCTGAGGCGATGATGTGGGCGATGTGGACGGCCTCTTCGTCCAACAGTTGCGTGGCATTGACCGTTGGTGACAGATGGCGGTTCAGGAACACGAACATCAGGTTGGGCAACCCATCGGTCATCATGCCTTGCAACGATCGGACACCGCCCGCCCAGTGCTGACTGAGCGTGATCCCGTCCCGACCGACCGGGTCGAACCCCGTCAACTGGGTGTAGCTGATGCCGTGTTCGAAGCCGGTAGTCAGAATGAGGCAGTCGACCGGGTATTCCTTGCCCTCCACCACCGGCCCCGAACGTGTCATCGCCTCGATGCCGACGGGCGAGTACACCAGCTCGACGTTGTCCCGGTTGTAGGTCTCGACATACGAGTCGTGCCAGGTGGGCCGCTTGCAGCGAAACCGGAACCACGGTTTGAGGGCCTCGGCCGTAGCCGGGTCCTTCACGACCTCGTCGTATCGGGCCCGAACCTTTTGCATCACCCGATGGTCGGCGATCTTGGCCAGGAAGGCCATCTCCTCGGCCGTGGGTTCGCGACCCAGCTGCGCAGTCACGGAATCGCGGCGATAGGTATTGAGCCCGGCTGCGATCTCCGTCCAGCTGTCCCCGACCTCATCATGGTCGGCCACCTCGCCCGTGGCGAGGGCCTGGAAATTCTCCTGCCGGCGGCGCTGCCAGCCCGGCTGGCTCTTATCGGCCCAGTCCGGACCGGTCTCGCACTGCCCCCGCAGATTGACTGCGGAAGGGGTGCGCTGGAACACGTACAGCTTCTTGGCCCACTGGGCCACCTCCGGGATGACCTGGATGGCGGTGGCGCCCGTGCCGATCACCCCGACCGTCTTGTCCGCCAGCCCGGTCAGATTCCCGGCCGTGTCCCCGCCGCTGTAGTCGTAGTCCCAGCGGGCCGCATGGAACATATGGCCGCCGAAGTCCTCGATCCCGGGAATACCCGGCAGCTTGGGCAAGGCCTGACGCCCGCACGCCAGCACCAGATAGTTGGCCGTCATCCGATCCCCCCGGTCAGTCTTCAACAACCACCGGGACTCCTCCTCGGACCAGCGGGCATCGGTCACCGAGGTCTGGAAGCAGGCCTTGTCGTACAACCCGTAGCGCCGGCCGATCATCCGGGCGTACTCAGAGATCTCCGGGGCATACGAATAGCGATGCTTGGGCGAATAGCCCATCTCCTCCAGCAGGGGCAGATAGATCCACGCCTCGGTGTCACAGGCCGCCCCCGGATAGCGATTCCAATACCAGGTGCCCCCGAAATCTCCCGCATCATCAATGAGCCGCACATCGGTCACACCCACGTCGTGCAACCGGGCTCCCACCAACAAGCCCCCCCAACCGCCACCGGTCACGACCACCTCGGTGTGATCCACGATAGGCGGACGACTGAAGTTCGGGTCAGTCAACGGATCGCGGGCGTAGGCCAAAAACCGATCCGACCCCTCCACCAACTGCGCCAGCCGCTCCGGATTCATCCGACGCTGCCGCTCGACCTCGTACCGGCGATCCAGCTCATCCGGATCAAAATCCAGCTCGCCCACCACCCGAGCCAACGCCTCGGAAATGTCCATCACCACGATCGGAGTCTCCTCCCCAAATGGAATCCAACCACGCACCAACTCTAGCCATAGGCACAGCCAGACATCTCATCTTGCGCTATGCCATGACCCTCTACTTTAATACGGACGGAACCCGGCCGCAACTGGAGACCTCGGTGCCTGCGTCAGTAGTCCGGACACCAGCAGCTCACGGGATTGGGCGGGACCAGTGAGGACAGGCGTCATCCAGGTGGGATACCGCAACCAGCCTGACCGCGCCGGGTAACACCGTCGCGGCACCAGTTCATCGCTCTGGCCGTTCTCGGCCCGACCCCCGGCTGATCTGGCCTTGGGGACGCCGGCCCCCCGGCCCTCACCGACCTGGGTTAGCGCCCCCCGACAGCCGCGCGCGCCAGGTCTTTGACCGCTGGCACGACGGGAGGCGCTTCCTTCCACGGCACCATTCCGTCTTCTGCGCTGGCGATCGCCACCTTGTCGTCGTGGATTTCGGCCCAGTGCGAGTGGTTGAGCTGGTGGAGGGTGAAGCAGGCCTGCAGGGCGTTGTAGAAGCCCATGTTGTCGAGGGTCTGGTTGACCGACTCCTTGATCAGCAGCGAGGTCATGGTCGGTAGGGCGGCAATCCGCTGGGCGAATTCGAGGGTCCTCTCGGCCAGCTCACCGTGGGGGAACACCTTCGACACCATGCCGAGGGCGTGAGCTTCTTCGGCGTCGATTGAGTCGCCCGTCAGCATAAGCTCTTTCGTCTTGCGGGGCCCGAACTCCCACGGGTGCGCGAAGTACTCGACGCCGCACATCCCCAGGCGGCTCCCGACCACATCGGCGAATGTCGTACCCTCCTCGGCCACGATGAGGTCACAGGCCCATACCAGCATGAGTCCAGCCGCGAAGATGCCGCCGTGAACCTGCGCGATCGTGATCTTCCGGAGGTTTCTCCAGCGTAAGGTGTTCTGAAAGAAGTAATGCCACTCCTGCAGCATGCGTTTCTCGGCACCTTCGCGTGTGCCGCCGTTCGTGGCAAAGGACGAATGCTGGTCGGGTCCCGGGGTCCGCTCCGCGATCGCCACCTTCGAGCCAAGGTCGTGGCCCGACGAGAAGAGCGGTCCGGCGCCGCAGAGGATCACGACGCGAACGGTGTCGTCCTGCTCCGCCTCCACGAATGCCTCATCCAGCTCAACGAGCAGCCCCCGATTTTGGGCGTTACGGGACTCGGCGCGGTTCAATGTGATTCGGGCGACCCGGCCGTCGTCGAGTAGTTCGTAGTCGATGTACTTTCTCACGTCAGTTCCTCCATATCTTTCCTATCTCAATAGCGCCGGCGGGCTGACACGTCGCACCCTGAATCCCGTTGGATGCGCCATCGTTGGCCCTGGTGGCGACAATGCCTCCGAACCAGAGGTCTCCACGCCGACGCCCGCAGTCAAGCGTGAGTGGTTCACACGCCCACCGCTGCGAGCATGAGGGCGCGGTGCGTCTCCGGGTCCCCGAAGATGAACTCACTGCTTTTGGCCCGGCGGAAATACAGGTGACTGGAATGCTCCCACGTAAAGCCGATCCCCCCGTGAAGTTGGATCATCTCTGCGGCGATCCGGAAGAAGGCCTCGGAGCAGAAGGCCTTGGCCACGCTGGCGACGACCGCGACATTCGCGTCGCCGCTGTCGTAGACGAGTGTCGCCTGGCGGACAGCCGAGATCATCAGCTCCAGATCCAGGGCCAGGTCGGCGAGACGGTGTTTGATCGCCTGAAAGCTCCCGATAGCCCGTCCGAACTGAGCGCGCTCTTTGGCATACTGAAGGGTGATCTCGAACGCCCGTCGAGCAGCACCGGTCTGCTCAGCGGCCAGGGCAATGGCGGCTACTTGCAGGGCGTGCTCGATGGCGTCGACCGCGTCCTGGCCGCGGGCGAGCAGCCGCCCTGGAGCGCCGGCGTAGAGCACGTCAGCCTGTCGCCGGGTGAGGTCCAAACCCCGAAGAACCTCGACGCCGACCCGCGGATCATTGCGCTCGACGGCGAGTACCGCGACCTCCTCAGTCGTGCCTGTGACTTTGGCAACGACAACGATGACATCAGCCACGTCGGCGCTGAGCACAGCGTGTGAGGTGCCATCGACGACCCAATCCGGAGAGCCCGGCGCCGCGACCACCTCAAGTTCCGCGGGCGGTCGGGGCTGATCTGCGAGCGTCGGCGTGGCGATGATCCCATTAGCTGCGATGGACTTCAGCAGCCCACTGGTGACAGGATGACGCGGGAGTGCCTGCAAGAGAGCAGGCACAACGACCGCTGAAGCCAGGAACGGTGTCGGCACCAGCGCCCGTCCCAGCTCTTCCATTACGATCGCCAGCTCGGCCGCACCCAATCCCAGCCCGTCGGTGTCCTCCTGGATAAGAATCTGCTGCAGCCCCAACTCGGCGTGCATGGCCATCCATAACTTCCGGTCATACCCATCGGCTGACTCCATGGCCTGCCGTAACTGCGCTTCTGAACAACGGTGATCGAGAAAGGTGCGAAGGCTGCGCCGCAGCTCAATATGCTCTGCGCTCGGCGCCTCAGGAATAAGCATCAATGACCCCCACTCTCTCGACTGACACTACCTTGCTTCAGAATGATCACGGTCATCGACAATCGCGCCTGACCGTGGAAGGTTGGGCACCTACGGCCAGACCGATGCAGGGACGCTCACGATCCGGTGACGGCGGAGGCGAGCACGCCCTTCCCGATGGCAGCGGCGATTTCCTCCGGTGTGAACCCGAGCGGCCCGAGAATACGCTCGACGTCTGCGCCCAATAGCGGCGCGCTGCCGGCGGTACGACCCCGTTCGAACGCAGGGCCGACGATCGGCAGCGCCGGTAATCTGACCTGTCTTCCCTCATAGTCCGACACGAACATCTTTCCCGGCTGCACGACCTGCTCATCTTCAAGCACCTGAGCGAAGTTCAAGACCCGGGCAGAGGGAATCCCGTATTGCTTCAGTAGCTTCAGGGCCTCTTCACACGTGACCTTCGTCAACGCATCCTGAGCAATCCCATCTACCACCGCCTTCTGGGCGTAGCGCTGAGCACTGGTCGCGTAGCGTGGATCAGCTCCGATCTCACCGAGGTCGAAGGCCCGGCAAAAGCGGCGCCAGAGGGCATCGGTGAGCACACCCAGGTAAATCCACTCACCATCCGAGGTCTGAAAGTTGTCATAGGGCGCCGTGCCCCAGACCTCGCCCTCGAGCTCGCCGTCCAGAGAGTAGGCGGCGAGACGCGGGGCGACGGAGAACAGAGCGGTTTCGAACAGATCGATCTCCACATACCCAGAGCCATCGCTGCGATCATCCCTGTTCAGGGCGGCCACCGCGCCGAGGGCGGCGAGCATCCCCGCCATTTGATCATAAAATGGCGAGCCCTGGCGGCCCGGCTTCCCATTGTTGCGGGTGATCGACATGAGCCCGGTCATCGCTTCGACAATCGGGTTCGTCGCAGGACGGCCCTGGTATGGTCCCGCCCCAAAACCACAGATTCGGGAATAGACTATTTGAGGGTTAATGGCGCGACATTGCTCGTATCCGACGCCAAGCTCCTCAATTGCTTTCTCGCCCAGGTTGGAGACAATTACATCCGCCGATGCCACCAACTTGGACCAAAACGGCTGTGCCTCCTCTCGTTTCAGATCGATAGCGACACTTGATTTCCCGGGATTGCTCGCGGCAAAGTTATTCGGACGGACCCGGCTCGGGTCGCCGATGACATTCTCGACCTTGATCACCTCGGCACCCAGATGGGCCAGGATGAGCGTTGCGAAAGGCCCGGCGACCAGTCCGCCCAATTCGAGCACACGGGCTCCCTGGATCAGTTTTGCCATCGCCGACACCCTCTCCTCGTTGGTTCAATTCCCCCATCCATAGCTACTCCGAACATGTCCGTCTCGTACCCTGGTCAGTCAATCCTCAGCTGCTGTTGCGTGGGAGCGCGACCCAAGCCCGGCCCTTCGTGTTGACGACTCCGTCCTGGTCCTTGCCCTCGATCTCGATCTCGACCACGCCATCGCCATCGTCGTCTTCCGATTTGTCGACAACCGTGCCTCGGAACCACGTCGTATTGCCGATCACGTTCGGGCGCCGGATCTCGGTATACAGTCGCTTGAGAGTGCCCGTATCACCCATCCAGTTTGTAATCAGATGGGTTGTCCAACCGATACGCATGTGCCCGTTGTCATATTGCCCAGGCATACCAGCGTCATGAGCGCGGTCCGCATCGTGATGACCAGAGCCGCCCCGCAGGGTCTGGAAGACATCCGTCGGCGGGTTGATATTGTTCGGCACCAACTCTGGGTGCTCGACAGACAGCCGCCGCTGACGCCAGGCGAGATCCACCGGCCGGTACGTTGATGCCGGCATCGCACCGGCGTAGTAGCAGATCATCGACACCCGGTCGAGCGGTCCTTTCACCACGGGCTGGAGGGTGTCACCATCTTTCACATCCTCCCAATAGCGGGGCGTGGCGCCGCGCACCTCCTGAGCGAACACATCACGGGCGATCATTTCCAGTTCCTCCGCCGAGTACTCTCGAGGTGGTCTCGCCTTATACACCTCGCCGTCGCTCTCGATCTTCGACGGCATTCGGAAATGCCGGGTCGTAAAGACCGCCAGGGTCTCGCCGTCCTGGTTGACGTAAGTCGTTTCACCGACCTGGATGATGAAACGGTTCACGTTTCCACCTGAGCGCTCCAGAACGTCGCTTACCTTGCTGTGTGCGGTAATCCGCTCGCCCAGTCTCGCCAGCCTCACCCAACGATAATCGCCACCGGCATGAAATCCCTGCCAACCAGCCAACCCCGGCGATAACGTGGGAGCAAAGATACTTAAGAAGAAAGTCGGGGGCCCGACCATTGTGCCGAATGGCCCCCGCCCGGCGTAGGTCTCGTCGGACCACAAAGGGTTATCGTCGCCGATTCCATAGGCGTAATGCCGAATGGCGTCGTAAGTAGCTTCGTGATTGTACTGCTCGATGCGAAGATCGCTACCAATCCGTGCTCGAGCTTCCGCCAAGCGCGCATCGAACTCGCTGACGGCGTCGGTGCTAGTGGTCATGGCAGGCTACCTCCTGTAGGAACGGAACGCATGACTGCATTCCGGATGTGCGCCAGTCCGTGGGCGACTCGTCAAATGGGCTCCGCCAGGCGTTCACGAGGATCGAGGCTCCCGGGGTAATCCCAAAAGGCGCTCGGCCACCGCGTTGCGCTGGATCTCGGTCGTTCCGCCGGCAATGCCCGTCATCGGATAGTGAAGCAGCCCGTGCCCAAACTTCTCGGCCAGGGCGTCGTCGGGCCGCCAGGCCTGCCCAGCCACCCCACCGATCAGGATACCCGCTTCGGCCGCAGTCCGGGCCGACCGAGCCACACCCATCTTCCCCAAGGAGCCGATCGGACCCACCTCAGGATCGTTGGCCAGCGCGGCCCGAATCCGATCACCAAGGTAAGTTAAAAGCTGCTCTCGTAGGTAGACCTCGCTGAGCGCGCTCCGCACCCCTGCCTTGCCGAGAACGCCTCGCTGCTTCGCCAGCGCCACGAGATCCCAGAACGCCTCGCCGTCCATCCGGGCCCCGGAGGTCTGAGCGCTCAGGGCCACCCGTTCATTGCGAAGCATTCGATGCAAGACCTGCCAACCCTGGTTGAGCTCACCGACCAGGCTTGAGGAGGGAATCTCAAGGTCGTCAAAAAAGACCTCATTAAAGCTCTGTTCCCCCGTCATCTGCCGGATGGGACGAATCTCGATCCCCGGGGAGCGCAGATCGACGATGAACATAGAAACGCCGCGCTGGCGCACCAAGGACGAATCGGACCCCGTCCGCAGCAGCGCCAGCGCATACTCGCTCTCCCGGGCCTCCGAGGTCCAGATCTTCTGCCCGTTGACAACAAACGACTCGCCATCAGGCACCGCTCGCGAGACGATCGAGGCGAGATCCGATCCCGCATTTGGCTCCGAGAGCAACTGCGTCCACGCTTCGTCGCCCCGCAGCATGCGGGGCACGTGCGACTGGCGCTGCCCTGCGGTTCCGTAGTCCATCAGAGTTGCGGCACAGATCCCGACGGTGACCGTGAACTGCGGAAGCAGATCGAAGTAGTCGCCCATCTCCTGGTTGAACACCGTAAGGAATTCCTGCGGATGGCCCTGGCCGCCGACCTCGCTCGGCCAGGTGGAATGGAGAAGGCCCCGGTCGAACATCAGTCGAGCGAGCTCGCGGCGCGTTTCGTTCTCCAGGGTTCTGCCCCGGAACGGCTGCAACTCGGTCTCACAGAACGACCGGACCTTCGAGCGGTATTCCTCCGTACTTCCCTCGGCCGTGAGCATCTCCAACATTCCGAAGTCCCTGTTCAACTCTCACTTGTGACATTTCGTACGGTACGCAACCGTAACGCCGATGTCAAGATGTACAGGGCATTCGCCCGTACTATGTGGGCCCTTCCGCTCTCGAGCCGCCAGAAGTAGCTCATGTGGTTGCCGCCACTTCGGCTGACCTTCGAACGTGGAACCGGAGGCTCGTCGGGCAAACTATCCCCCCGCAGGCCTGAAGGGGGAAATCGCCGGATCCGGAGACTCCGCCACCGTGTCAGTCGGCTCAAGGAGAGACTCGCCGGGAGCGAAGAGTATCTCCGCCTCGTCGCCGGCTCCAAGGTAGGCGCGGGAGAGGGCATCATCCTTAAGTGCTGTCGCGGCGCCGCTCCAGACAATCCGACCCAGCTCCAAAATGGCGACGTTATCGGCGATCTCGAGGACGGCCTTGGCCTTCTCCTCAACGAGAAGGAGCGTCACGCCCTTCTCTTTCAGCTCCTTGAACAGCTTGAGGATCTGGGCAGCAACCAGCGGCGCCAATCCGAGGGTGGGTTCGTCAGCGACGAGCACCTTCGGAGGGTGTATCAGGAGCGGAGCCATGGTGAGGATCTGCTGCTCCCCGCCGGAGAGACTCCCTGCGGGAAGGCTCCGGCGCTGGTTCAAGTGAGGGAACCGCCGATAGGCTTCTTCTCGCTCGGAGGCATCCGGCAACAGCAGACTCAGGTTGTCATCGACGCTCATCCCCGGGAACACGCCCCGAGACTCTGGCGCCAGGACCAGCCCACGCCCATAGCGGCTGTGCGACGCCAGGCGGGTCACGTCTTCGCCAGCAAACCAGAGACGACCAGAAGTTACCGAATTCACGCCGCTCAGCACACCGCACAGGGTGGACTTGCCCGCACCGTTGGGGCCGAGCACCGCGGTGATCGTCGCCGGCTGGAGCGTCAACGAGAGGTCCTCGAGGACCCGGATATCCCCGTATCCCGCCGAGACCTTGTCGACAGCCAGGATGCCTTCAGGCGATGGCAACCCAGCATCGACGGTCGCAGCCGGAACGACGGCCTCGGCGGGCATAGCGGGGGTAGCAGATCGCCGCGCCGCCCTGGCCGCCCTCTTCTCACGCCCGGCTCGGAACAAGGCCGCGTTGAAGCTCAGCAGCCCATTGGGATCCTTAGCCATTTGAATGGCACCGAGACCGAACAGCAACTCAGGAATGAATGGATTGCGAGTCCCGTTCCAGGTGAGGAACGAGAAGTGGAAACCGCCCGAGATCAGAGCAGGGAACAGGGCAACGCTAATACCGGCGATAACGGCAGAACCGGGTCGGCGGATGCCCCACAAAACGACCCCCGCCAACCACAAGAGGCTGGTGGCTGTGCTGTAGCTCGAGTTGGTGATGGAACCGCTATAGACAACGAGCGCCGCTCCCCCGAGGCCGGCGATAGCTGCGCCAGTCGTCACGACGAACAGCTTCACCCGGGTGGGCGAGATCCCCGACATCCGGGCTCCGGCATCGGACGCATTCATGGCCACGGCAGCTCGTCCCGCGGCCGACCGCTGAAGGTTGCGCGTGAGTATCACCACCAGGCCCGTTACCACCAGCAGGACAATGGCCAACGTCTTGGTGTTGCTCAGATGGAAGGGACCGACCGACGGCGGAGTGATGGTCCAGCCGTTGAAGCCGTTGGCGAACCAGTTCCATTGGAACAGCACATTGTCGGCCAAGAATCCGAGGGCGAGGGTGGCGAGGGCCAGCGCCAGTCCACTGATGCGCAGCGCAGGAAGGGCGATGAGCAGTCCGAGCAGCCCGGTGACCACAACGCCGACGAGGACGGCCAACAGGAACGGGACGTGGTAGTGGTCGATCAGTAGCCCGATCGTCATTCCCGCAGTACCGACGAAGGCGGCCTGGGCCAGGCTGACCATACCTCCAAGCCCGGTAATGACGACAAAGGACAGGAACACGATGGCCAGACCCAGCCCTTCTGTCGTCTGGGCCAGCCAGAATTCGTTAGCAATAAGTCCTATATAGAGGCAGAGCGCAACACCGGCGACCGCCCATGGCAGCACTCGCCTGAAGGTGGAGAGATCCGACGTGTAGTCAACAATGACCTCAGTCTCCGTGGCGGTACCTGCCACTCGGCTTCGGCTGCGACCCCAGATTGTCACACCGACCAGCAGGACGATAAACGGCACCGCCGAGTTAAAGCCCTGGATGCTGGACGCGAACGTGGCATACCTGGCCAACAGTGACTCGAGGACCCCCAGGAGCAAGCCACTGACGAAGGCGATGGGAATCGATTTGAACGCTCCCACGACGGCCGCCGCGATCGAGACAAACATGATCTCGTTGTACGTGCTGGGGGACAGGGCGTTGAAGATCGGCGCCGCCACTAAGCCGGTGAGAGCCGCCAACGAGCACCCTATCATCCACGCCAACATCGACGTCCGGCCCCGGTTTACACCTCGCTCTTCGGCCAGTACCGGCTTGTCGACCATGGCGCGCATGGTCAAGCCGAGCCGTGTGTGTCGCATCAGTATCCACATGCCCAACGCGACGAGCGCGGCCGTGGCGAATACGGCGAGCTGGTTGGAGTTGAGCGGAACCCCCGCCAGACGCCAGGTGGAGATCTTGGTTGGCCCGATACCGGGCGCGGACGCGACCTGCGTGGTGTCAGGCAGGGTCGCACCGAGGTCGTTGGCTATCTGCTCCAGGAGATACCAGAGCGCTGGCAAGAACACGAGGACACCGACGGTCGTCATGATCTTCGTGGCGTCGGTGGCGTTGGTCAGGCTCCGGAATATCAGGCGGTCAAGGACCCATCCGACCCCCGGACCTATCACCAGCATGGTCACGATGGCCGCCGGCACGATCGGCCATCCGACTCCTATGTGGATGATGTAGTAGACGAACGCGGACGTGAAGGCGATGGCCCCGTACCCGAGGTTGAAGATACCGGTGGTTTGGTACGACAGAGTGAGGCACGTAGCAATGAGCGAGTAGATGGCGCCGCTGACAAGACCGGTCACCACCAAAGTCCAGAACTGGGTCACTTTGGTGTTTCTCCTGCTAATGAGCAGACATCTGGCTGGTTCATCCGAGGTACGCTGCCTTTACGTCGTCATGGGCGCGGATCTGAGCGGGAGTACCGTAGGCCAGCACCGAGCCGGTCGCCAAGACGTACACGACGTCGGCCTGCGCCATGACAAAGTTGATATTGTGTTCGACGAGAAGGACTGCGCAGTCCGATGACAGTCGGACCTGTCCGAGGGCATTGGCAAGCGTCTCGGTCTCGGCAGCACCCAGTCCCGAGGTGGGCTCGTCAAGCAGGAGCACCTTCGGTTCGCCGGCGAGAGCCCGGCCGACCTCGAGGAGCCTGGCCGCGCCGATGGGGAGCGAACATGCCGGCGAAGTCCGCAGCGGGGTCAGGCTGCACATCTCCAGAATGGGCTCGATCTTGGCCCGCCGGGCCCGTTCGCGTCTGGTCCGGGATGGGAGGTGGACCAGGTCGGCCACCATACCGCCCCCGCCGCTTTCCCACTCTACCGCCGCCAGCAGATTTTCCTCGACGCTCAAGCGGCCAAATATCTGCTGCCGCTGGAAGGTACGGCGGAGGCCCCACCGGGCCCGCCACACCGCGGACTTGTTGGTCACGTCGACACCAGCGAAGGCCAGAGTCCCATCGGATGGCGGAGTCAACCCGGAAACGACGTCGAACAGCGTCGTCTTTCCCGCGCCGTTCGGACCGATGAGGCCCACCACCTCCGAGGGGTGCACGTTGAGGGAGACGTCGTCCAGGGCACGGACACCCCCAAACCGCACGGCGATCTTTGTCGCCGAAACGATCGGGGCCTTGAGACCGTTTCCTTCTACCCCCACGCTAGTTCTCCAAGACTCGATGCAGGACTCCGAGCAATCCGGGATCCACCAGGCGTCAAACTGACCGCGGCGCTCATCGGACCGTCGTAATCATTGGCTATTCCGCAATGCCACCAAACCCCCATAGACATTACAGTTCCCTTCGTCTTTAGGCCTGCGAGAGCGGCCCGGCGTGACTGCCCATTTTATGATTGAGCAGCCACGCCGATCCCGAGGCCCAGAGCTCTTCAGGCTTCCGTCTCCCACTAGGGGAGTCGGTAGGCCCTCCGACCGTTAGTGTTGACGATCTTCTCTGCGCTCTCCGGCGCGATGTCCTTTCGATCGAGGATGAAGCGGTGCGCCCCGACAACCGAGCTACGGTCGGGATGGCTGTAGTCGGAGCCGACTATCAGATTGTCATCGCCGATCTGGTCAATGAGGTAGGGCAGGTCCTCGGTCACCTCGCACGTGATGAAGATATTGTGCTCGTTGAGGTAGGTGCGGTCGAATTCACGCAACGTGGCCTCGACGTATTCTGCCGTCTTCAGGTGGCGGTTCCGCATCGCCCGGGTCGACCAAAGAACATGCGGCACCCATCCCGATCCGGCTTCGACGAAGACCCAGTTGAGGTTCGGGAACTTCGCGAAGGTGTCATTCAGCACCAGAGCATGGAACGCGTCCTGGGTCGCGCTGAGCTGCGTATCCGGCTGATACGCCGTAAGGATCCCGTTGACGGGGCGCCACGGCTGCGAGGCGTGCATGCAAATAGGTAGCTCTAGTTCCTGGCAGAGTTCGTAGACCGGGAAAAAGTACTCTGAGGACGGATGACGGTCACCGCATTCGAAGCTTCGCTTGTAGATACCGACCGCACCGGCATCCTTAGCCCAGCGGATCTCTTTGAGTCCATCCTCAATGTTCCACAGAGGGGGGATCGCTACCCAGCGAAGTCGTCCGCCACTGTCGGCGGCCCGATCCGAGATCCAACGGTTATATGAATAGGTGAGCGCCTTGTCGAGCTCATGGCGCTTGCTGACTTCCTGGATGAATAGGGTTGGATACATAATGTGGTATTCCGAACCAACTTCATCCATGTCCTTGATGCGCTCAGAGATGTCGTACAACTCCCGAGATCCGACCGTTGTGCCGGTGCGAACATCATCACGCGTCTGCCGCTTGTACGCCTGGCCGTCAATGAACCAGATTCGATCGTATCCCGGCCTCAGATAACCAGGCATCTGGCCGTCCACGAACACCATGGTGCCAGGCTTCATGTGCTCCATGGACTTCGGGAAGTAACTCCAGGTTTCCTCGTTCTCGTCTACATGGGTGTCAGCGTCAACAAACATCACATTCTCCTTCAGATTGGAAGGTTCGGATTTCCGGCATCAAGATAAGTGCTGCGGCGACCAGGGCTATGGCTCAACAGACGAATACTCTGGCAGATCGATTCCACATCAGTTAGCGAGACAAACGCCCCCCTTCGCCCGTACTCCGCGCCGACCGGGACGCGAGATCGGGGGCGGCCGTGCCGTCGATACCCCCCGCCTTGTCGGTCTCCTCGGCCCGGGCCGCGAATGCCTTGTCGGTACCGGTTTCGCCGGCGAGCCGCCCAGAGCCAATAGCGCTGATCGCCACAGGGGAGCCCGTGGTCGCGGTCGTCCCGCTGGTTGTCTCCGAACCGGTTCCGCCTGGCGCAGTTCCGCCCCTTGTCGGCTTTGACACGGAACCGCAACCCGCCAGTACCGGCACCATTACCATGGTGCGGGCGGTGAGGCCACTGAGCCGCCTCGCCGAGGATGGGACAGTGTTGAAGGTCCGGCCGTTCACAGACCTGGCCCCCCTGCCTCGAATGCCTTCGTACATCCTTGGACCCGTTGCAATGGCAGCAACGCCTCCTACCGGTTTAGGAACGTAGGACCGACCGATCGACGGTCCACCAGTCAGGCCAGGGGTCGTCGACATCCCCTGGCCCCGACCCACAGCCTAATACGTACGAAGAGCGCCCGCAACCCCTGGCAACAGGATCTCCTGAGCGAAAACGACCTGGTAGCGAGGGGGATAGGAGAGCGCTCGATGCCCCGGCGGAGGCGACCCGGTCCGGCTGCCCGGGTGCCCGGCTCTGCACCTGGCGGGCGTGGACCCGTGGCCTCACATGATCAGCGTTGACCCACAAGATCGGTAGGGTCGCCGGACCGCCGCTATCGAGGAAGCGTTCGCCGCCAAGGATGCCCGCCGCCAGGCACTCGGCCGGTAGGTCAACCGGGGCAGTCTTCAGAAGGGCGGCGACACGAGGTGGTTGCACACGGGGTCACTGACCTGACGACAGCCGCAACGAGGTCCCCGCCGCGTCCAGCTAGGCGCTATCTTGTTGGACGAATTCAACCGGGTTGCCATCCGGATCTCGAACCATCGCGATCCATCCGCCTCCGCCCGGGTACTCCGTCTTTGGCACCATAATCGTGACGGAACTCTGTTCGCACACCTTCAAAATGCTGTCCAGGTTTTTCACCCGGAGGGTGAGATAACGTATGCCGCTGGCATCAGCTACCCCGCCGCCCGGAGATACTCCCGTCGGCCGAGACCTGGCCCGAACAAGTTTGAGCATGCTGTCGCCTACGGCAAAGAACTCAGTAGTGCCCGCATTGCCCTGCAGTGTTCGAACGTGGGGCAAGCCCAATATCTCCCCGTAGAATCGCATAGCGGCATCGTGATCGATGGTAACAATACCGAGACTGATGCCTTCTCCTGTTAGTTCCACTCCCATAGGTACCTCCAAAAGTTGATCGGCTCTTCATGGCCGGATGGGGGCGGTCCGGCCACGTCGAGCACAAAGAACCTTGCCAAAATTCCCGGCGGATGGACGGTGTCGGGATTATGACTTCGGCGGCGGGAGAGCAGTTATTTTGATCAGCGGATAGCAGCTGAACGGCACTACTTCCTCGAAGGACTTGGTGCTGGCGTCGAGCTTTTGCATGGCCAGGCAGGCGGCGGTTGAGCCGTGTTCGGAGGCCGGCCAGGTTTGGCTGGTGACGTAGCCCTGGGGACCGTGGTAGGTGTAGCTGCCGCTGTTGACCAGCGATTCCACCGACGACGGGGTCAGCGAACCGCCCTTGGCGGCGGTGGCCTGCAACATGTTGATGAACTGATCGGCTGACCAGTAGCCGACGCTGGCGCCGAAACTGAACGGGCCTCCCGAGTAGGCCCCGATCGCTTTGAGATCGGTAGTCTCCTGGTTCGATGCAGGCGTGTTATCCAGAGCGGTGGGCCACAACTCGCCCTGGTAGGTGCCGTCCAGGGTCGACCCCGCTCCGGTGGAAAACACGTCGGAGGGCACCCCGGACTGGGCGTAGATGACCCCCTTGTAACCGGCAGCCTTGGCCGCCTGGACCACGCCCAGCTCCTCGGAGTACACGACCCCGTCGAAGAACATATTGGGATGGGCGGCCAGGATGGGCTGCACGTACGGGGTGTAGTCGACCGGTGGCACCTGCGGCAGGTTGTCGTCGGCGTAGACCACCGTCGTCCCGGCCTGCATGAAGGCCTGCTCGCCGCCGGAAACCTCCACTGCGTTTGGCGCGGACTGGGTGCTCTGCTGGGCGATCTTCATTTGCGAGGGGGACATGCCGGTGGCCTTGGACAGCTCAGCCACGATGGCGCCGTCCGTGGACTCGGAGCCTACTTTGGGGAGCTGGGTGTAGCAGCCCCCGCCGATGGTGGGCCAGAACCAGGCGCTGTCGCAGTTGACTCCCGTGAAGGAGTACCCGAACATCGGGGTCTGATGGGCCGCCGCGAAGGAGATCACCGACGGCTCCAGGGACACGCTGCCGGGAACCAGGATGGCGAACACATGATCCTGGAGGATCAGCTGCTGCACGTCGGCCAGGTCGGTGGCGGCACTCCCACCGTCGTCATAGAGCCGCTTGAACTCGATGGGGCGGCCATCCACACCGCCCGCCTTGTTGGTCCGGTCCGCCCGGGCCTCGAAGCCCTGATCGGCACCGGTCTCCCCGGCCAGCTGGACCGACCCGAGAGCCCCGACCACGATCGGTGCTCCCGTGGCCGCCTTCGTCCCACTACCACTGGTCGTGCCGCTACCACTGGTCGTGCCCCCAGTGGTCGCGCCTGTACCTGCCGCCGTCGTGGCGGTACTGCTGCCCTTCGACGATGACCCGCAGGCCGCCAGCAGCACCGTGACCAGCAGCCCCACACCAACCAGTCCAGACCAGCCCCTACTCGACATTATTTTCCTCCCCTTTGAATATCCATCGACCGACTACGCATCACGTTACCGGCTGACCCGGCCGAACTCCCGGCACCCCGGCGACTATCCAATCGACAGCAACTACCCAATAGACCCAAAGCGGCACGCCGCTCTAGGGATACAACCCGTAAAACACGGCGGCGTTATCGTTGAGGAGCTTCCTGGCGCTGTCGGCCGAGACATCGTCACGCTCACTCACGTAGCGTTGAGCGCCCCACACCGATGCCCGGTCCGGGTGACCATAATCAGACCCGACGAACAAGTTGTCGTCGCCGACCTCGTCGATGATGTAGGGCAGATTCTCCGTCACCTCACACGTCACGAAGAAACGATGCTCCTCCAGGTAGTCGCTCTGGCGGGCGCGAGCTATCGCCAACTCCGACTTCGCCTTATCGGCCTTCGAGTCTCGATGCAGATTCGCCCGTGCCGCCCACAGCATCTGGGGCACCCAACCCGCCCCCCCTTCCACGAACCCCCACCGCACACGCGGAAACTTCTCCGCCGTGTTGGCCATCACCAAATCGAAAAAGGCGTTCGCAACGTGATTCGCGGTGATGTCGGACTGCAGGCTGCTCATGATACTCACGACCACCCGCCAGGGGCTCGACACATGCATACAAATCGGAAGGTCCAGATCCTGAGCCAGCTCATAGATCGGGTAGAAGTACGGGTCGGACGGATGCCGATCATCGCACTCATAAGGCCGCTTGTAGATGCCTACCGCTCCGGCCTCCTTGGCCCAGCGAATCTCGTCCAGGGCCTCCGGCATCGACCGCAGCGGCGGCAGAGCCACCCACCGGAGGCGGCCGCCACTGTCAGAAGTGCGGTCAGAAATCCAACGGTTATAGCTCTTGCACAGCGCGCTCTCGAGCTCAGCCCGCCGGGTGAGCTCGTGAATAAACACGGTGGGGTAGATCACCTGAGTATCCACACCCAACTCGTCCATGTCCTTCAGCCGACCCGAGATGTCATGCAGCTCACGGGAGTCGACGGTAGTGCCAGTCCGGGCATCGTCTCGAACCTGCCGATTGAACGCCTGACCATCAATGAACCAGATCCGGCGGTTATAGCCCGGCCTCAGATACGAGGGCGCCTGACCCTCCAGGAACACCATAGTGCCCGGCTTAAGGTGCTCCATCGATTTCGGAAAATACGTCCAAGTCTCTTCGCACTCGTCAACATGCGTGTCGGCATCAATGTACACTGAAGACTTTCCCCCCATTGTCGACGGATTGTCTGCGAAACCAACTGTTAGCCTTGCGCAGCACCCGACGTTCCCCCCGACCGCGGCGGCACAGTCAACGATGCTGCCCCCGCACTATAATACGTACTCAGATCGACCGCAACCCTAGCACCCAACCCGCCCAACATCCAGACACCCCCCACACCGACCGACGGCCCATCTTCGCAGACGGCCCATCTTCGCAGACGGCCCATCTCCGCAGACGGCCAAGCCCAACGCCACGAAGGCCACGCCACTGTCGCAGCCAATGGCTCGAGGCGGCGCGACAGGCGTCGAGCCCGATCCACACTCAGAGTGCTGAGTCACCCACAAAACGCGCTCGCGCTCCTGTTATGGCGACAGCCCGATGGTCGGGCTGACCCTTCGGAGCCCCGCCCATCCCGCGGGTTGCGTCCGCTATCAGTACGTATTATACTTTTTGGGGCCGAGCTGTCGTCGGGTAGCTGAGCGGGCCGGAGGTGTTCATGCGCACATAATCTGCAGCCCGCGTTACCGACCGGGAACTTGCTCAGAACTCATCTGCGGGCCCGACATCACTTTTCGTCGCCCACTTTCGCGCTACCTTTACGGCCGACAGATTGTCGCCAATAGCAGGCGTGGAGGCGGTCTTTCCTCAGGTCGTCGGATAGCCGCCTGGTTTATCAATCCGATTCCTTTCGCTGAGTGCAAGGTGGGTTCTATTAGATTGCAGTCCTACAACCACCTCAACTTCGAGGCGATAACTGAAGCATCCGACCACCCCTCTGCTTCGGTGATACGGTCTGGTTCGGTGATACGGCGGCGTCCTGAAATCCGGCGCTGGACAGCTTGCGCGGCGCTCACTTCAAACCCCCAGAAGACGGTGCCTTACGGCAGGCGCCATGCAGTGTCGCGCAAGCTGTCCAGCGTCGGATCAGCCACCAGCGAATGACGATCGCCTGTCGGCGGCGGTGACGTAATGCTGTTTACTGTCGGATATCGGGGTAGTGATTTTGTTCGGCCGTGGCGACTCGAAGTCGGGATCACAGAGCCGGTCGCGCCAATGGAAGGGATGAACGCCGATGGCTGAGTTGCCCCTGTCCGATATACGGGTGGTGGACCTGACCGTCGCTAGAGCAGGTCCGACCTGCGTCCGGCAGTTGGCCGACTGGGGAGCCGACGTCATCCGGGTCGAGGCCCCGGTCGAGCTGCTCGGGTCTGAGCGGAGATGGGGGTCGGACTTCCAGAATCTGCATCGGAACAAGCGGTTCATAACGCTGAATCTCAAAGAACCGGGCGGACTGGGCGCGTTCTATCGGCTGGTGGACGGATGCGATGTGTTGGTGGAGAACATGCGCCCTGCCGTGAAGTATCGACTTGGCGTCGACTACGAGAGAATTCACGACCGTAACCCGCGCCTCGTCTACGGGTCGATCTCCGGGTTCGGGCAAGACGGGCCGTATGCGGAACGAGCCGGCGTGGACCAGGTGGCCCAGGGTATGGGTGGACTGATGAGCGTAACCGGTCTACCCGGCACCGAGCCGACCAGAGTCGGTATCCCGGTTGCTGATCTGGCCACGGGCCTGTACCTCGCCATCGGTGTTCTTGTCGCCCTGCACGAACGCGATCGAACGGGGCAGGGTCAATGGGTGCAAACCTCCCTTCTTGAGACGATGGTCACCATGATGGACCTCCAGGCGGCCCGTTATACCATGGACGGGATAATTCCAGTCCAGGAAGGCAATCATCACCCGACTCAGGTCCCCATGGGGTGCTTCCGCTCGGCGGACGGTTACATCAACGTGGCCGGGCCCTCGGGGCGGATGCTGCGAAACTTCTGCGAAGTCATCGGGCTCCCCGATTTGCCCCAGGACGCCAGATTCGATTCTGCGGAAAAGCGATCGGCCAACCGTCAGGAGCTCAATCGCCTGGTCGCTAAAAGGCTCCGCACCCGGACCACGGCCGAGTGGGTCACAGCCCTCAACCGGGTTGGCGTTCCGTGTGGTCCCGTCCTCCGGATGGACGAAGTATTCGACGACCCACAAGTCCGCCACTTGAAGATGATCGCTACGATCGAATCGCCCGAGCTTGGCCCGATTTCTATCCTGCGAAACGCGGTAACGATGACTTCGAGCCTTCCCACCGTGCGGTCGGCCGTACCGGCTGAGGGTCAGGACACGATAAGCGTACTCTCCGAGCTTGGATTCACTCCAGGGGAGATCGAGCAGCTGGTCGCTCGGACGGCCGTGTGAAGAGCCGATCGATCGCAAAGTAGTCAGTGCCACCGTCCCTGAGGTCCGGGCTGGCCCAGGACACTCGGGGCAGGTATTCGCGGCCCGAGGCGTCCAGCATTGGGTGCTCCAGGTGCGGAAGCCTCCTACGATACGGTAGTGTCCACGCCACCTTGTCGGTCACCCATAAACATTGACTGTGCCGGGTTGGCTCGCGGGTCCCGTCGACCCCAATGTCCTGACTCGACCGCACTGAAGAAGCGCGCCGCCGCCTCGTTGAAGGCATCCGGTTCCTCCAGATTGATCCCGTGACCGGTCCTCGGGCAGATCCATAATCCGGCCCTGGGCAGGACACGTTTCAAAAATATATTCGTCTCGATCACGGGGTCATCCTCGTCACCCACCGCCAGGAGTACGGGGACGTCGAGTTCGGTGAGTACCGTCTCAAACTCAAACAATGAGGGGCGACGGGCCTGAAAGTTCCGGAATGTCAAAGCCGAGCCTATCGCGGAATGCTCACTAAAGAACCCTCGAAACTCCTCCCACCCGCGAGGATCCTTGTTGAGAAGTTGGACCCGGGTGGCTCCGTGAGCGAGTCCGGACGCGGCAGAAGGCATTCCCTCACTTAACATACGCTCTGCCCCCTCATTCGCATTAATAAGGAACCGCTCTCGATTCTCCCGAGCACTGCCGGAACCTCCACTTGCGAAAAGCAACGAAACGACACGCTCGGGATACCGTATGGCAAACTGCAACCCCGAGTATGCGCCCATGCTCAGCCCAACGACATGCGCCTTTTCGATCCCGAACCCATCCAGAACGGCCCGCAAATCCTCACGGTGTCGATCGTAAGTGTACTCTTCGCCGGTGTCTGGAACATCCGATGGCGGATAGCCGCGCGCGTTATACGTGATGCAACGATAATTGCGACTAAACCGACGGACCTGCCCCTCCCAGGTGCGAAAATCGGCGGCAAACTCATGAAGCCAAACAATGGGCAGTCCGCGGCCGGTCTCCTCGGCATACAACCGCACTCCCCCGCTCACTATGAATGGCATAGAGGACTCCTCGGGCCGCGGTCCCCACTATTTCGCAGGATCGGCCGAATCCTACTCGTCGTTGTCAATATATACGGCAACCATGATGGTTTTCACAATTTGATCGGCGTACATGTCAATCCGATTCCGGATGTCGGTGCGGTGATTTGGAGGAGTATACAGATAATGGAATAAGGCTGCACCGGTCACCATCTCGGCGACCATTGACGGCGAGGTGTCCGGCTTCACTTCCCCCCGCTTGATCGCCCTGATCGTTATTTCCCTGTTGGCGCGAGCGCGAACCTGGGCGGACGTGGTATCAATCAAGTGGGAGATATCAGAATTGACCATGCTCTCGGCGAGTGATCGAAAGAATAAGGCACCCTCTGTGTCCAACATCCACCTCAAGAACTCTGAGGCCAGGAGTCGAAGTTCCTCCACGAATGAGCCAAGATCCGGTACCAGAGGCGCATCGATAGGCTTGAGACAGTCGACAAGCAAAGCTTCCCGGCTTTCCCAGCGACGATAGATTGCGGGCTTGCCAACGCCAGCTTCATTGGCAATCGACTCAAACGTAAATTTCGACCAACCGTACTTGAGAAATACCCTCTGGGCCGCCGACCTGATAGCGCCGTCGATGCGACCGTCTCGCGGGCGACCTGGAGCACGGACCTTCGGATCCGCCGCAGTCATCATGGTTGCTGGCCGGGGAACGGTAGACATTGCGGGGACCGCTCGACCGATTCAGGGCCGAGCGTACCCATACCTGATAAGATCATGGCCGGACTTTCCCCAAGGCTAGTTGCGCTCCCTTGTGCAAATAGTGTAGGCCATCGCCGGGCGCCGTCGCGGTACGCCTGACCGCGAGAACCCGAGCAGGTCACCACGGAAGAGCATCGATGCGCCACGCGTCCCGGCCATATCCCCAGGGTTGTTCCCTTCCATGGTCAGTTCGACTGGCACACCTAACTCCACGACATGGACGATTTCAACTTCAGCTGCGAAGCCTGATCCCACCGAGATGAAGGGATTGTCGAACATGATCCTACGCGATGACCATCCTAATACGTGCGGATACCGTTTGCAAATAGGGTACACCGTAGGACCACATTCGACGCCTGTCGACCCGTTTCATGTCCCACAGGCGGACTGGCGTCCCGGCTCCTGGTGCGACCGCGATCATCGCCAGGCCCGATGCGACCCGTCCCGCGGCCGACTGGTCCGCTATCGAGTTCGGTTGTCGGCGATCCGGCGGACAGTGCCTGTCGCGGCAGCTGGGTGAACCGGCGCCGCAGGTGGGGCGATCTGCGCCTTCGTGGTGGGCCAATCCCAACCCGGGACGGTGGAATCGGGAGCCAGCCCTCGAGCCAATGGGTCGAGTGGCGGACGGTGTGCAGCACCGCCCGGCTCCTCCCATGTCGTCTCCCGAGCTCGGCGATCGGGGTTGCGGGCGGAGAGCGTACGTATTAGGATAACCGCAGGGAGGCCTGAACAAGTTTCGGTTTGGTGCTTGGCGTGGATTCCTCCATGGTGCGTCTCGTCGGGGAGGGAGGGTGACCGCAGTGCTGGCTCAGAAGGCGGCTGAGCCCATTCTGCTCCAGGTTAGTGGTGCTCAGACCGGCATCGGATCCGCACCCGCTCTCGCTGGCGCCATATGCGAGTTCTAGCTTGAGGAGCGAGCGTCATGCACGGTGAAAACGTCCCGTACACCTTTGATGGAACGGAATATGTGGGATATCTGGTCTTTGACGATACCCTCGCGAGGAGCTTCCCCGCCGTCCTTGTTTGTCACGCTGGCGCCGGCCTGGATCAGCACGCCCGTCATCGAGCCGATCTGCTCGCCGAACTCGGCTACGCAGCTTTCGCCCTGGACTATCAGGGAGGGGGTCAGCCGATACCGAGGAGCGATGTCACCTCTCGGGTCGCGCCCCTGCACGCAGATCCCGAGAAGTTCTGTGCGCTGGGGAATGCAGGACTCGAAGTGCTGAAATCGGCCGCGGTCGTCGATGCGTCCCGGATGGCGGCCATCGGCTTCTGCTTGGGGGGTACGCTGGCGCTCAAACTGGCCCGACGCGCCGCCCCGTTCAAGGCAGTGGTGGGTTTTCACTCCGGGCTCGACACGACCTATCCGCAAGGAGCCAAGCAAATCGACGGCAAAATACTGGTATGCCTCGGTGCTGACGACCCGGTCGTCCCCATTTCGCAACGGGTGGCCTTTGAGGAGGAGATGCGCGCCGGCGGTATTGAATGGGAGATGCAGATCTACGGCGGCGTGGGTCACGGCTTTACAGATCCTTCCGCAATCCCGGACCCGGCCCATCCGCTTCCGACCCGCTTTCAGGCCGTGGCGGGAGGGGGCGCCTGGACGGGCTACCACAGGACTGCCGACCACCGGTCATGGCGCTCCATGCGGGAGCTGTTCGAGGAGGTGCTGGCCTAGATCGCCAGGCCAGTTCCGAAGTGGGCGAGGAGGGCGGCGACCCATCCCGCCCGATGAACGCCATCCGGGTCCTGGACGCGAACGGACAACCAGGAGTGGAAGGACCCAGTAGTGGAAGGACCCAGTAGTGGAAGGACCCAGTAAGAGTGATTGATCCCGTGGTAAGCCCGGTCACGCCACGCTACGAGTTCTGGCGGGTATCCCACGGTGGTTTGAAGATCGCCGGGGCGCGAGCGCGACAGTACGAGGACCAGGGTTGGGACGGATCGACGGTCGGTGACTCCCAGTGCCGCGGTCCTGAGACCTACGTGATGCTCACCCTGGCCATGGCTGCGACCACGACCATCAAGCTGTGCTCCTGGGTCACCAACCCGCTGACGCGCCACCCCGCCGTCGCCGCTGACGCCCTGGCCACTCTGCAGGTCGAATCGGGCGGGCGGATGCAGGTCGGCATCGGCCGGGGCGACTCGGCGCTGGCGTTCTTGGGCCTGGCTCCGGTCCCGGTTGACTACTTCGGCCATTACGTCCGTCGGCTGCGGGGCTTCCTGCGGGGCGAGGACGTCCCGATGGAGGTGGAACTCGACGGCATGGGTCTGGTCGCGGCAGCGGGCTCCCTGGACCTGGCAGATAGACCCGAGACGAGCCGGTTGAAGTGGCTGCCGGCGGACTGCTCCCCCGTACCAGTCATGATCGTCGCCAGCGGTCCGAAAGTGATGCGACTCGGCGCCCGGGTGGCCGACGGCGTAAGCGCCGTGGTCGGAGCCGACCCAGCCCGGCTCACCTGGGCCCGTAATGAGATCCTGGCCGGCTGCGCGGAGGCCGGGCGCGCCCTGAACGATCTGGTGCTCGGCCTGTCCTGCATGATCGCGGTCAACGAAGACGTCGAGGAGGCGCGCAAGATCTCCCGGCCGCTGACAGCCGTGCACGCCCGCTTCAGCATCCTCCACAACAAGTCGTGGGGTCCGAACAGCCCGGAGGTGCGCGCCGGGCTGCAGACCGTGCACGACTCCTACGACATGAACCGGCACGCCCAGGCCGGCGCCCAGCAGACCAGCGCCATCCCGGACTCGGTGGTCGACGCCTACGCGATCTCCGGACCGCCGGCGTACTGCGCCGAGCGCATCCTCGAGTGGATCTCGCTGGGCTACACCCGGATCTCGCTCTCGGTCGAGTCGCCTGACGCCGACCCCGAGGTACTCGCCGAGTCCCACCGCCTGATCTCCGAACGGGTACTGCCCGAGGTCCGCCGCAATTTCCCGACGTCGTTGCCATCGCCATAAGGGCGATGGTGCCGCGTCTCGGCGAGCCGGGGTGCGGCGTCCCGCTGAGACCCTGACATTCTCGCGGCCCACTTCTGGGGCGAGACGCCACCAGCCGGGCCTCCATCACCCGAGTGCCCAGACCCGTTAGCGGGACGAACAATCGGTTGCGGCCGGGTTCCGTCCGTATTAGAGTGTACGTCGCAGCGCACCGCGTTGTGAGGTGTCTTGCTGTGCCTATGGCTGAAGCTGGTTCGGGGAGGAGAGTCCTATCGTGGTCATGGAGACATCGATGTCAGAGGTGCTGGCTAAGGTGGTGGGCGACCTGGATTTTGATCCGGATGAGCTGGATCGCCGGTACGAGGTCGAGCGGCAGCGTCGGATGAATCCGGAGCGGCTGGCGCAGTTGGTGGAGGGGTCGGATCGGTTTTTGGCCTACGCCCGCAATCCCTGGGTGGACCCGAACTTCAGTCGTCCGCCTATCGTGGATCACACCGAGGTGGTCGTGACCGGTGGCGGTTGGGGCGGCTTGTCGGTGGGGGCCCGGTTGCACGAGATGGGCGTGACCGATGTGCGGCTCATTGATGATGCGGGAGATTTCGGGGGCACCTGGTATTGGAATCGTTATCCGGGGGCGGCCTGTGACACCGAGGCGTGGATCTATCTGCCCCTGCTGGAGGAGATGGGCTATTCGCCCAAGCATCGCTACTCGTATGCCACAGAGATCGCCGAGTACGCCCGGATGATCGGCCGGCGCTACGGGTTGTACGACAAGGCCTGCTTCCAGACCTCGGTGACCGATGCCCGCTGGTCCGAGGAGGAGTCCCGGTGGTTGTTGAAGACTGACCGGGGGGATCGGATGACGGCCAACTATCTGGTGCTGGCGTGCGGGCGTCAGGCCTTGCCCAAGCTGCCGGGTATTCCCGGGATCGAGGACTTCGGCGGCCATATGTTCCATGCGGCCCGCTGGGACTTTGACTACACCGGTGGGGACACGGCCGGGAATCTGACCGGGCTGGCGGACAAGACGGTCGGGGTGATCGGCACGGGCGCCACCGCCATCCAGGTCATCCCGGAGGTGGCCGAGTGGGCCAAGAAGCTGTATGTGTTCCAGCGCACCCCCTCCGCAGTGACCCTCCGGTATCAGTGCGAGACCGGTCCGGACTGGGCCGATAAGAGCCAGCCGGGCTGGCAGCGCCGCCGGCAGGCCAACTTTGAAGCTATTCGCGCCGGTGAGCGTCCACCGGTCGACGAGGTGGCCGACAGCTGGACGAAGATTGGCCTAACCATGACGACCTACAACGGGGAGTACGTGACTGCGAAGCTGGGTCGCGAACCCACGGCCGAGGAGATGGCCTTCCTGGGCAAGATCGCCGACCACCAGGTGATGCAAATGGTTCGGGCCCGATACGACGAGGTCGTGAAGGACCCGGCTACGGCCGAAGCCCTCAAACCGTGGTTCCGGTTTCGATGCAAGCGACCAACGTTCCACGACTCGTACCTCGAGACCTACAACCGGGACAATGTCGAGCTGGTGTACTCGCCCGCGGGTGTCGAGGCGATGACGGCTGCGGGCCCCGTCGTGGAGGGCAAGGAATACCCGGTCGACTGCCTCATTCTGACCACCGGTTTCGAGCACAAAGTCAGCTACAGCCACCTGACCGGGTTCGACCCGGTCGGTCGGGACGGGGTCACGCTCGGCCAACACTGGGCCGGCGGGGTCCGATCGTTGCAAGGCATGATGACCGATCGTTTCCCGAACCTGTCGTTCGTGTTCTTGAACCGGCACCTGTCCCCGGCCACCAATGCCACCCACATGCTCGACGAGCAGGCGATCCACATCGCCCACATCATTGCCTCCGCCCGCAACCGCAACGCCTCCGCCGTGGAGGCGACCTCGGAAGCGGTGGACGACTACACGCGCCACATCGTCGAGTCGCCCGAAGGACAAAAGTCGCTGGAGTTCTTCCAACAGTGCACTCCCGGCTACTTCAACGCCGAGGGCACGGCCAAGACCAACGAGGACCTGTACTTTGGCGGCCGCTACGGCGAGGGTCAAAAGGCCTACTACGCTCTGCTCAAAGCGTGGCGCGAGGCCGACGGTAATGGGGAGATCGCCTACCGTCACTGACCCGGCTGGCGCCGCTCATTCCGCCTGCCCACTCGCACCTGTGGTTGGTCGGTCTCAGTTCTCTGGCTGGTGTCCGCTTCCCCGGGTGCTGTCGGAGGTAGGACGGTAAGGGAGTGTTCCTGCGCCGGCTGTGATGGCCGGCCAGCTGCCTAGGAGGAACAGAAAATGCAAGACCTTGAGGGACGCCTGGCCTTCGTCACTGGCAGTGGCAACGGCATCGGTCGGGGGATGGCCCGGGCCTTTGCCCGGGCCGGCATGAAAATCGCCGTGGTGGATATCGACCCCGTCTCGGCCGAGCGCACCACCGAGGAGTTGAAAAAGGAAACCGACGCCGCGACCTTCGTGTTCGACGTCTCCGATCGAGCTGCCATGGCCGACGCCGCCGACGCGGCCGAAAAGGAATTCGGTCCCGCCGCCATCGTTTGCAATAACGCGGCCATGTCGATCCAGCTGCCGCCGGCCGAAATGACCTATCGGGCCTGGGACCTGTCACTGAACGTGACGCTCGGTGGTGTCGTGAATGGCATCCAGACATTCCTGCCCCGGATGCTGGAACGTAACATACCGGCTCACATCGTCAACACCGCCTCCCAGGCGGGCCTGGTCGCCTTCCACGGCGGACGCCAGTACATGTACAACATGGCCAAGTTCGCCATCGTCGGCCTCTCCGAAGCCCTCGACAAGATCCTCGAAGGCACCAACGTGGGCATCACCCTCCTCTGCCCCGGGTACACCAATACCGGCGGGACCGAGCGCGGCCTGAGAGACCTGGCCAAGAAGGGCCTGCCGCCCGATGTCGAGGCGGCCGAACGAGAGCGCATGTTGGGTCTGGCGGACCGGATGGCCAAGTTTGGCCAGCCCGCCGACGAGCTCGGCCAGCAGGTACTCGAGGCCGTGCAGGCCGACCGGTTTTACCTCCACGGGGCCAACCGGGTCGCGGACGTCGAACAGCGGATGCGAGCCATCATCGAATCGATGCCGCCCCTCAGCGAGCGCGACCGGGCGCTTGCGGCCTACCTCGACCATTGACAGGCGCCGCCCGCGCTGAAGCGGCACACCGGGTCGAAGCCGGGCCCAGGGTGAATAAGCTCCCCCTCAACGGTCTCCGGGTGGTCGACACGACCGATCGAACGGCGTTGTCGGCCGCCCGATTGCTGGCCGATCTCGGTGCGGACGTGATTCGTGTCGACCGCACGACAGGACGCCTGGACCCGCTCACGGCGTCGCGCAATGCGAACAAGCGTTCCGTCGTGTTCGGAGACGTGGCTCGGTTGCGAGCACTACTGGACTTCGCGGACGTGTGGTTCGACACCGGGGACAGCGGTCTGGACGTGGACGATGTGCACCGGGCCCGGCCCGGACTCATCATCGTGTCGATATCGCCGTTCGGTCGAACGGGGCCCTACGCAGCGTTCCAGTCCACACACGGCGTCCTGTACGCCCTCAGCGGCCAGCTGATGCTATGCAGCAAACCTGGCCGGCCGCCGCTGCTTCCTCCAGGGCAGCCGGTGTTCGAAGTGGCATCGGCCATGGCCGCGTATCTGGCCCTGACTGCGGTGTGGAACCGCGACGTCAACCACGTCGGCGATCACATCGAGTTGTCGATGCAAGAGGCGTATATCCAAACTACCGACACCGCGTTCGCCAACGCCAGCGTCACCGACCTCGCCAGCGACGAATCCGACCCCCACCGCAGTGGCCACCCGGCGTTCCCCACCCGCGATGGACTGGTGCGTCCGCTGGTGGTCAGCGCCCACCAATGGCGCGCCCTGCGCAAGTGGGTTGGAGATCCCCCGGAGCTCGACGATGACGAACTGGCCACCTACCACGGAAGGCTCCGTCACCCCGACGTGCTCGCCAAGATCTACAGTGAGCTCTTTGCTGACGCCACTACCGAAGCCCTCTGCGAAGAGGCCCAACGGCGCAATGTCCCGACCGTCCCGGTCATGTCGCCCGCGCAACTGCTCCGTAGCGGCCCCATGAGACAGCGAGGTACGTTCGCTGAGACCATCGTCGAGGGGAAGACCGGCCAGCTCCCCGGCGGATACTGGGAGTTCGACGACGTCCGGATCGGATTCCGCCAACCCGCCAGGGATCCCGGAGCCGACACCGACGCGGTGATTACCGCGTTGGAGCGCGGCGAATCACCTTTCCCCGGAGAGCCGTACACGGTCACGCCGCCCGCCGCCGACGGCGACCCACCCCTTGCCGGCCTGCGGGTACTGGAGTTCACACAAATAATGGCAGGACCGGAAGCGGGCCGGCTGCTGCGAGAGTACGGCGCGGATGTCATCAAGGTCGAAAGCCGCGCCTACCCGGATCAAAGCCGGGTGTTCGGGGGGGCGGCCAACGTATCGGCACAGTTCGTTACGATCAACCGCGACAAACGCAGTATCAGCCTCGATCTGACCAAACCCGAAGGGCTGGCGCTCGCCTTACGACTGGTGGCCTCGGCTGACGTGGTGGTGGAAAACCTTGGTCCCGGAGTCATGGACAAGATCGGGCTGGGCCCTGACGCCCTCCGCCGGGCCAATCCTGCAGTTGTGCTCGTGAGCACCCAGCTCTTCGGCGATCGAGGTCCGTGGGGCTGGTGGCGAGGGTTCGGCAACCACGCTCGCAGCATGAGCGGCCAAACCTGGCTGTGGCGCTACCCCGGCTCAGAGCGTGACTTCGCGGAGGACGCCATCTTCTTCCCCGACCAGTTCGCCGGCCGGCTGGAGGCCTTAGCGGTGCTCGCCGCCGTCGGAACCGGCGCTGGAGTCCACATCCGCGCCGGGCAGGTCGACGCCGTGATCAATAGCATTGCGGAGCTGGTGTTACAGGAAAGCCTGGACGCCGACACGGTCGACGCGGTCGGGAATCGCACTGCTGAGGGCAGCCCCTGGGGGGTGTACCAATGCGACGGAAAGGACGCCTGGTGCGTGATTACCGTGCGCGACGACGAAGAATGGGCCGCTCTGGTTGAGGCCATGGGTCGCCCCGCTTGGGCCGTCCAGCCGGCTTACGCGACCGCCGCCAGCCGCGGCGCCCTCGCCGATGAACTCGACAAACAGCTGGGCGCCTGGACGGCAACCCTCCACCCCCGTGATGTCATGCATCAGCTCCAGGCGGCGGGTGTTCCGGCGGCGGCGGTCCTCTCCCACGCCGATCTGCTCAGTGATCCGCACCTGCAGAGTCGCGGCTTCGTCGAGGTGATTGATCAGCCCGGCTTCGACGCGGTGCTGGTCGAAGGCGCCTGCCACCATGCCGAGCACCTCCCGAAGAAGTATCCCGGACCGGCTCCCAGCCAGGGACAGCACACCCGGGAGATCGCCCGCGAGGTGCTCGGGCTGACTCCGGACGAAATCGAAGAGCTCATCAGTAGGGGCGTTCTCGAAGTCGACGCTTGACCCCGGGCTCCACGAGGACTGTCAGCCGGCGGGGGCGCCAATTAACCACCCGCCAATGGCGACCAGGTCTGACCTCTACGAGTTGCACCTATAGGAAGGCTAAGCCGTCAGCCCGGGAGCTGATAAAACTTCGTCGCCGTCCCGTGGAATAGTGCCGCGCAATCATCGCGAGAGTACTCCGCCGTCATTATTCGGTAAGCTTCCCAGACATCCGGGTAACGGACCATACCCCGATCCGGGGGATAGTTACTGGCAAACATGCACCGGGATGGACCGAGAATGTCAATGCAGGCACGAACCAGCGGGCCCCATTCATCAGCTACGTCCTGAGCCGATACCCGCACCCCCTCCCTCCTCCAGCCAAATCGCGGTATTCCCGTTCCACTCAGCTTCAGGAAGACATTGTCGCGCTTGGCGAGCTCCCGGAGCTGGTCAAGGAGCGCCCTCCATACATCATCCTTTTGATTGGCATACGGGCCGGTGCCCAACGGTGCTCCAAGGTGATCAATGACGATGGGCAGATCCGGGACGTGGTCTGCGCACCAGGCGATATCGGCCAACTGGGTGAAATACAGAAAAGCGTCAAAACTGAGACCGAATTCCGCGAGCACACGCATGGCCGCCAGAAAAGAGTCGCTCTTCAGAATCCCCGGTTCGGGGTTGGTGAAACTCCTGGGGATGTCCGGACTTGGGTCCCACGCAGACGGGTACCGAATGCCGCGGAATCGATCCTTGGCCACCGCAATGTCGGCCGCCAGCAGGTCCTCGACGGCTGCGCCGAACCTGAGATCGGCGAAACCAACAATTCCCGTTGCGGCCGGTGGCTCGGCTTCCTCGACCAGCCATTCCGTCTCGCCGACCGGCCGAAGAACCTCCGGGCCTTCGGTCCGATGGCTTCTATGGGCCTCAATAAAGACGGTGCTCTCGACTCTCGGCTCAGTAGCGAGGTCAGCGAGAAGATCCTCGGCGCCGTAGCCACCCTCAAATGACCCGTCACTCCGCTGCCCGGGGAACAGGTGGATGTGTGGATCGCATATGGGCCCCTCATACGGCATGTCGTTTCGGCTCTCGCTCATGTCGCGCGCTTCCTCCGGTCTTCTCCAGGCCCATCACGCTACGCTCTTCCTGCCTTTCCAGTCTTTGACCACGCGTCGGACGCATTGAGCCGAACGCCCCCGAGCAAAGCCCGGCTCAACCCACTGCACGTAGCTCCACCCGGACGCCTCGCAGCGCGCCCGGGTCGACCCAGGCCACGCCCGGGGTGCTTTCCACACCTACCCCCACCTTCTCCAGCCGCTCCAGCTCGCGGGCGAGGTCGCTGACCAGGATCGAGAACTGGCAGATACCCGGGCCCCGTTCCCTCAACTGCTCGGCTACCGGCCCCTGAGTGCCCGCCGGGGCGGCCAGCACGATGGTCTCCCCGAGCGGCGCGCCCGGGATCGACAGCTCGCCGCCCTGATAGGCGAGCCGCTGGTCAGCGACGGACCGAGCGTCGTCCAGTCCGAAGCATCGGCTGTACGCCGCCAACGCGCCGTCTAAATCGTCGACTGCCACCACCATGCTCGAGATCCCGAGATAATGCGGGTTCGTCCCCTGGGCCACCTCACCGTTGGGGGTCAACTGGTACAGCACTCCTGCCGTCACAGACGGGGGCACCCACAGCAACCCGACCTCGCCGCCCCGCCGGGCGGTCCGGAACTGCACCCCCCGCTCGGTCAAAAAAACGGCCGCCTGGTCGAGATCGCCGACGTCGACGCTGACGGCATAGAACCCTTCCGGGAACCGGTCCAGGAAGCGACGGAGCTGGGAATCCGGCCCCGCCGGCTCGACCAGACCAAGAAACCCGTCGCCGATATCGAACTCGGCGTTGCTGAAGCCCCACTCATCGCCTTCCCGACTGCGCCGCGGCCGCAGGTCCAGAACCTGGTCGATGAGGGGCACCCATTCCCGGCGGTCGCGCCCGCACAGGATGATGTGGTCAAGACGGCGAACGAGGGCCATGGCGACGTTCTACTTGATCGCGATGGCATTAGGCGGGCTGGCCACACCCGCCCGAACATTGAGGGGCGCCGAGGTCAGAAGGCACTCATAGACCCGGTCGCCGTCGCAGTCCGCGGCCAGCGCCCGAAGGTCCCACATCTCACCGATCGGCATCCCGAGCAGCGGCAGCAGGTTCTGATGCAGCGACCAGTACGGTCCACCCTGGTCCCCGTCGGGAAGGCCCGCGCCGAACGGCGATACCTCCATCGTGGGCGTGTCCGATGCCACCGCCGCCACGTGCATGTCCCACAGGGCCGAGACCATCTCCCGTCCGGCCCGCAAACCGGGGCAACACGCGGAGCTCGAAGAGTGGCCAGCTTCTCCCGAACAGGTTGTTCCAACGACAGGTACCATTCGGTCCACCCCACGTGGATCAGCAAAATGTCTCCCGGCTCGGAAGTGATCCCCTCGTGATCAAGCACAGCCTGCAGCTCGTCTGCTCCGATCGACTCCGACACCGTCAGGTCAAGAGGCTGACCTGTCCCTTCTCGCCAGCGGGCCATGTCCACCAGTACGCCGCGGCCAACGATGCCACGGCGTGACCAATGATCAACACCATGGCGGTCGCTGGGCAAGCCGTTGTAGTGGGTGGTGCCGGTCCCGATATGGCGGAAGCCATCCCACTGGCTCGAGGCCTGCGGGTTGAAGTCGTGGAGCACGTCGTCATGGCTCCGTCCTGGTTCCCCGAGAACCTCATGCCGTAACGATGGCCGGTGGAATAGCGGCGGGTCCGGCAGCGCTCGGTCCCAGTCGAGCGGGAAGACCGCACCGCGGCGGGCCAGCTTTGCGGCCCGGGCCACTCGCTGGGGATCCTGCAGGAGATTGAGGCACCCGAGGGTATCGTCATCGCCCCAAAGGCCCCACGACGAGCCGGGCGGCGCCCCTTCCCGGACCGGCAGCTCGTCGTATGTCGGTAGCCGCGGTGCCGAGGCAGGCGTCATCGGCTGAACTCTTCCGACGGCAATAGTGCCGCCCTCATCCCGGACCCCCCGTCCGCCTCCTCCTGCGCCGCTCCCACCAAGGCGGGCTTTGCTCCCGCAGGCGTGGGCGATACGCCGCATCGCCCGGTGCTGTACCAGCAGATGAGTCTCATGATCGACGAGCCTAGACTCTGACCTGGTTGATGCTCCTCATGGGTGGTCGTCCCGATTCGGGCCGGCTCGGACGGATGCTGATTCCATCGACAACCATAGTTTTATGGTTCGTTGAAACAAGACAAGTGGCGAGATCACAAAGCCCGATCCACTCCTTATACGCAAGTGCGGCTGAGCTGCCGTTCGGCGGGGCCATCCCGCATTTCATATTGGTGAGGTCCACCGGGCCAGCAGCAGCCGACCGGGACTGGACCCCTAACGAGGACGCCCCCCGAGCTGCTGCGCTGACCGTACCTTCCATCGGAAGTCGGAGACGTACCGCGATGAGGTCGCGTGAGCCGGATGTTTCTCTCATCTTCGCTATACTTTGATGGCTTCCATTATTCTAAATTTCCTAACGCTATTTGTCGATCATTATTCTGATCATCAAGGGCTATTGAGGCTTAATCGTTCGTCACATCCCTGAGGCAGATCCGGGTCCTGGTCGAGGAGCCGGGCCGTCGAACCGGGAGAGCTATCAACGGGTCGCCAAGCACACGGCGTCCAGTGCAGGTCCGCCCGCAAGGACCGCAGAGCACGTAAAGACCACAGCATCACCGGCTTCGCTGGCAACGGCCAGCAGATCGCCCGCCAGGAAACGAGGGTGGTGCTGGCGCACCTGGTGGGCAATCGCTCGCCTAACCGCGACACTTTCGGACAGGACATCCTCAAGGGCCCGCAACCTCGCCAGGCCGCTTTGAGCCCTCAAAGGTCGCACTTGGACGCCCGATCCCTTTCCGAACCTGCCGGCAGGCTAAAGTGGAGTTGTTTCGAACCGCAACCTGCAGGTAGCCAAAGGGGGAGACTGTGCGGGCTTTGCTGAGTCGTCGAGGCGCGGTGGCGTTTCTGCTGGCAGCCGGTGTCGCGATGGCGGGATGCGGTAGCAGCGCGACCAGGTCAAGTAGCACGACTACGAGATCCGGGACCAGCCCGGCAACCGGCTCGTCGGGGACTTCTGCGACAACGGTGGCCGCAACGGGCGCAACCATCAATGTCGGAGAGGTGTGCACGTGCACCGCCGGCGCGGGAGGCAGCACGAATGACGTGCCGAACGCGGTTACGGCTTGGGCGGCCTACCTCAATACCCACGGCGGCGTCAACGGCCATCCGGTGAAGGTCTACTACGAGGATGATGCCGACGACCCGGCCAAGTCGATCTCTGAAGTACATCAGATGGTAAGTGGCAACCACGTCGTCGCCATCCTCGACGCGTCCAGCCAGGACGCCGCCTGGGTCAGCTTCGTCACGGCGCAGAAGGTGCCGGTCATCAGCCTCGACCAGGCCGCAGACGGCTTCCAGTTCATATCCCAGCCCGACTACTTCGCCAATGGTACCACCGTAATCACGATCCTGTGGGGCCAGCTCAAGGCCGCCGCCGAAGCAGGCGCCACGACGTATGGCTTCATCTATTGCACCGAGGCACCGGCGTGCGCCCAGGCCGCACCTGCTACCAAGGCGCTGGCCCCATCGATTCCAATCAAGGTCACTTACGTCGCCAAAGCCAGCAATTCGCAGCCTGACTACACCGCGGTGTGCCTCGGCGCCAAGCAGGCCCCGGCAGCAGCTCTCTTCCCGGCCGGCGTAACTCCAAAGCGCGTCGCTGACGATTGCGTCCGCCAAGGCTACAAGCCTATCTGGATCACCTCGCAGGGCACAGTGGCGGCGGCCGATATTACCGACCCGAACCTATCCACCGCCACCGGGGATCTCCAGGACTTCCCCTGGATGCTGAACGCAACCCCCGCTCAACAGCTCTTCCATCAAGTGGAGGATCCCGTCCTCGCCAAGGCCGAGACAGCGGCCAATGTCGATTTCGCCTACGTCGGTGGCATCCTGTTCCAGACCGCGGCGGCAGCAGGTGTGACCGCCAGCAACAACTCGCCAACCGCGGAGGACATCCTGAATGGTCTGTACACCATCAAGAACAACACTCTGGGAGGCCTGGCCCCCGCCCTGACGTTCATACCAGGCAAGCCTAATCCCGTCACGTGCGTGTTCCTGTATGGGGTACAGAATGGCCAGTACGCCGCGACCCACGGAGACCAGACCTTCTGCCAGACCACATGAGACCCAACGACGGGCATTATTTGGGCGGGTAACACAGGACGCCGCAACGGATCCGTTCCCCGGCACACATACCGCGACAATCAGGGTCCGCGTCATCTCAGCACAAAGGTCGTCCCTGGCCGCCGCCCCACGCCTCCTCCCCCGTCGACTGAGACGACTCAACGGCTTTACGTCCGAAGGACCGCACCTTGCGAGTTGAAGAAGAACCCTCCGAGCAGGAGCAGTGCATTCGACGCGTCGCGTACCTGCCGCGCGCCCGCGAGACCCTGAAGCTGATGGATGGCCTCCCGGGTGTGCCCTGAGCCCTGGGTGCCGCCCTCCGAAAGCGCGCCGCCGTGCGGATTGACCGGAATGCGCCCCTTGATCATCAGGCGCTGTCCACCGTCGTCCCAGTTGTCCCCGATGAATCCCCGAGCCTGGCCCGGGCCGCAAAAGCCGACGTTCTCTATCCAGCTAACCGTGATGAAAGAGAACCCGTCGTAGGGAAAGAACACATCAATGTCATCGATCCAGATATCACTCTTGCTGCGCAATGAATCGATGACCAGTTGTTGACCGTGGTGACGCAGGCTTTCTTGCTGGTCCTCTTCGTTGGTGTCGGTCTGGCCGCAAGTGCAGGCGTGGATCATGACTGGTCGGAGCGCCAGGTCCCTCGCCCGTTCGGAGGTGGTGATGATGAAGGCGTCTGCTCCATCTATCGGCACGTCCATGTCCAGAATTGACAGCGGCCAGCGGATCATGCGAGCGGCCAGATAGTCGTCCATCGTAAGCGGCGAGCGCATGACCGCCGCCTCGTTGCCTGCCGCGTTGCTCCGATCGTTGATGGCAATGTAGCCGAAGAGATCTCGTTCCTCTTCGTATTCGTACAGGTAACGGCTTGCCCAGGCGGTATAGCCCACCGCCCCTCGAACCGAATCCGGGCCGAACCCGTCGCCGAGTGAGAAACCTGAGAAGGCGGTCAGGCGAAAAGGGTCGTTGCCAGCCGACCGGGAGTTCGACGGGTTTCGGTAAATCGAGTGGTAGGCCAGCACGACGTCACACTGGCCTGACGCGATTGCCCCTACTGCGTTCGCAATGGTGAAGCCGAATGGCACTCCGGGGCCCGTGTAGTAACTCACGTCGGGTATCCCGAGCGCCGATTGCACATAGCCGTTGTTCCCCCCGATCAAGCCATTGATGTCCCGCCGGTCCACACCGGCTGCCTCGATGGCGGAGATGCACGCGTCGACGGCCATCGAAGCCGCCGTGACCTCACCGCGGCTGCGGACGAATCCTGTCGTGGCGGCCGAAGCGAAGGCCACCTGATCCTTAGCGGGATTACGACGGGCGACGGTCATGGCTTCGAGCCCTCCTCGGTCATCAGACGCCACACGGGAAACGGTCTTCCCGATCGCTCGATCCAATCAAGTTGTACCCGGTCGCCGATCGCGATCTCACCCTGGCCGCCTCCCTCGATGGCGCTGGTAAACCTGAGACCTTCCTGCTCGTCGAGCTCGACGGTGGCGACCGGATGCGGGGTGCTGTAGTCGACTCCGTCTGCCGGAGGGCCCTGGTGCAGGAAGATCAGCAGGTAAACCGTCCCGATGCCCTGCACGGCCGTCGGGTGAAGGTTCTTCGACCAGCACTTCGGGCAGACCGGCTTCGGGCGGTGATGCCAGTGTCCGCAGTCCAGGCAGCGATTCAGTCGAACCTCGCGATCGAGCAGCCCGCGATAGAAGTATTTGTTGACGTGGTCCAGGGCGACACCTGGATAACGCGTCAGCAAATCGTTGTCATCGAAATCCAACGGGGTAGGCACTCTCGCTCCTGTCTCGTCACCAAACGCGGCGTGCGGAGGAAGCACGGGTAGCAGGAATCCTACGAGCCCCTGTCAATAGCGGCAACCCAGGCTGTCTGTTCGTCGACCGTCCTGCCCATGAGGTTCCAGGCCGCCGGTGGCGGAGGAGACCCTCGGCGATCACGTCTCAGCTCAATACATCAGCGGTCGGCGCGACCCCCTGGAGTGAAGTCTCCCTTGACGACACTGCCCGCTCAGATCGACGCAGGTCCTAACCGATCACGGGTATCCGGCCGAGGCCGCCGCGAAGGAAAGCGGGAGCTTTATGGCGGCCCGGATCCCCATGTCGATGTAACACGGCTGTTGCCGCGGTTCGATCCAATAGTTCGGGATCCTTCTCTGGAATTCTTCGATTCCCAAACGTATCTCCAGCCGGGCGAGGTGTGAACCGATGCACCGATGGAACCCGCTGGCGAACGTCAGGTGAGTTATCGAGGGCCGGTTGAAGTCAACTCGCAGCGGCTCCTCGGTATGGGCCGGATCGAGATTGGCAGCTCCCCAGATCAAATTCAGGCGTTCTCCGGCTCGTACCTGGAAGCCGCGTACATCGACATCAGCCACCACGTACCTGTAGCCCTGCACGACCGGCGTTTCGAAGCGGAGGAGCTCCTCCACCGCTCGCGGCAGGAGCGAGGGGTCGTCTACCAACCTCTGGCGCTCAGCGGGGTGTCGCGCCAGCCATCCCGCCAAGCAGCTGAAAGCCGACGTCACCGTATCGAGGCCGGCCAGACAAAACAGCTGCATGGTGTCGATGATCTCCTCGCGATTGAGCCGCCGACCTTCGAACGAGGCATTGATAAAGCCATCGATCAAATCGTCCTTGCGCTCCGTCGAGGTCAAGCGACGGTCGAGTTCCTGACCCAAGTAGGCCCGTAGTCGGTCTCCCCCCGCGAGCGCCAGCTGATTCTTTTCCTCACGAGTGGTTCCGGAGTTGCGGAGGATGCCATCCTTGAACTCCAGGAGCCGCGGCAGATCCGATTGAGGCAGACCCAGGATATCGAGGAAGATCTTGCATGGCAGAGGAACTGCGTACTGGTCGTGGAACTCCACCTCGCCGTCGGCCACGAACCCGTCGATGAGTTCGTTGGCGAGTCGCCGAATAGCGGGCTCCAAGGCGGCGACACGCTGAGCCGAGAAGACCGGATCCAGCGTCTTGCGGTACCTGCGATGTTCCTCTCCATCTCTTGAGTGAGGACCGAGGGCGTGGTCAGCTCCCATCGACTTGTACCCCTCGCCCTCGGGGTCGCCCATGATGACGTCGGTGTGTCGCGTCACTGCCTGAATGTCCTCGTACCGACAGAGCACGACTCCGGCCGGACCCCGGACCGGACCCGGCAGTTCACTCACTAGCTGGTGGAGCAGCACAGCTCGCTCCTCGAGATCGAGCGAGTCATTGATCTCGTCGGAATCGAACTTCCGAAGCACCGCGTTCACCTGTGGGCTGAGCTCCGTCGACACGCCGAGCTACCCCCTTTGCTCCCGTTCAGTCGGTTCCGCGGAAGCATACTAACGACGGCCAATCCAACGTCAAGGACACTCCGCGCCCACGGGGGAGAGCTGTCCGCGGTACGTGGGCCCGCTGCCCCCGGGGAGCGCCGATGCCGCAGTTGTCCGGCGAAAGATACGCGGGCACGCAGCGACCGCATCGTCGTGGTGGCAGCTGCCCATCGTCTCCACCTGGTGACCCCTCAGACCCCGTCTTATGGGCTTATTCTGCAGTTGGACAGCGCGGGCAACAATCGGTCGGGTCACACTACAGTGCGTGACGCCCAAAGTGGGTTAAGAGGGGTAGACATGAAATTGCGCATCCGGCCATCCCGTCAGGCTCCTGTTGTCGCTGCTGCCGCCGTGGTGGCGATCTTCGTGGTTTCAGCCTGTGGCAGCTCGTCGAAGAACACGTCGGCGACGACGGTGGCCGGCGGTTCGGGGAGTTCGGCGGTGCCGGCGACCAGCGCTCCACCAGCGGGGTCGACGTTGAAGCTTGGAGCCATCGTCGACGAGGACGGCCCGTGCCTCCCCGCCCCCACTCAGGTCCAGTCCCAAACCATAAGCGCATGGCAGAACTACGTGAATGGCCATGGCGGCGTATCAGGACATCCCGTCCACGTCACCGTCATCAACACGTCGTGTGATCCCGGCAAGGCCGCGGCCGCGGCACAGACGCTCCTTAGCCAGCACGTGCTCGCCATCATCGACGGCGACTCGCTCGATGCAGCCTGGCAGAAGACGGTCGATGCGGCGCACGTTCCCGTCCTGTGCGGCATCCAGAACGGCAACGGGTTCACCTGCCAGGCAGACGCCAACTTCTTCCCATCCGGCACGACCGTGCTTGCCGGCATCTACGGCAACATGTACTCGACGAAGCAGGCGGGCGCCACAAGCTACGGCGTCGTCTACTGCACCGAGGTGGCGGCTTGCAAGCAAGCGTTGCCGGTGTTCGAGGGCTTCGCCAAGGAACTGGGACTTGCCTACCCTAACCCGGTTGCCGCTAGCGAGACGGCCCCCAACTACACCGCCGCGTGCCTCACCATGCAGGGACAGCATGCCACCGCCATCTTCGGGGCCGGTCCGCCGTCCACGAAATTGTCGCAGGATTGCTCTCGCCAGGGGTATAAGCCGATCTACGCCCAGAGCATGGGTACCTGGCAGCGAGCGTACCTCACCGTGCCGACCCTCAATGGCACGACGGGTGACACCGCCGAGATCCCCTGGTTCCTGCAGACAAGCGCCACTGCCGCCTTCCACGCCGCAGTCGGCAACCTACTCGCTACCGCCAACACCCCGTACGAGATCTCGACGACATGGGCGGCACTCCTGCTGTTCCAGCAGGCCCTGGCCAACGCCGGGGCCAACCCCACCAGCCAGGATGTCTACACGGGCCTCTACGCCATGCATGGCGACACCCTTGGGGGGTTCGCACCTCCGTTGACCTTCACCGAGGGCAAGCCCACCACCGTCCCCTGCTTCTTCCAGGTGCAGATCAAGAACGGCGCGTATGTGGCACCCGCTGGCGCCACCCCCGCCTGCCAGCCGGCGACGCCATCAGCCTGACTCACCCAGCACGATTGGCAAGTGGGATGAACCTCGGCCGCGCCATATCGCGGATATTTCAAGCTCGGCGGCGATGCGCTCGCCGTCGTGGTTCGTGGTAAGCACCGAGGGTGCGCCCATAATTCTTCCAAAAAGGCGAAGTCGGGCACAACGATCTCGCGAACTCGGTCTGCGGCGGGATTGACTGCCAGAGTCACCCCATCTGTTGGATTGGAGGCAAGTACTTCCGTTTCCAACAGCCAATTTAAAGAGGCTGTGATCATCACCCAATCCGTTCGGATTGTTTTTGGCGCTCGCCCGGCCTCCTCCATATCGTACAACACTGCAGTCAATTCCGTTTGCGTAACGGCATGTGGCAAATGCCCGCCGATCGATGCTGACCACCAACTTGCCCACTGAGCAGCATTCCGCGCCGCAGTTGATGCTGCGCCACCCCGTCCACGACCGCCCACCCGCACTGTTCGTCTTCGGGCCGCCTGTGCTCGGCTCTGGACGCCAACGGCGACTTGAGGCCCTGTCGACTTGAGTCCTGTTGAGTCCCACCAGCCTCGCCCAGATCAAAATCTCAGAAGTTGGCATATACCACGAAACTCTGAACTGGACCTTCTTGGTGGAGGTGACCGGATTTGAACCGGCGACTTCTACGATGCGAACGTAGCGCTCTACCGGGCTGAGCTACACCCCCGGAACGGAAGCCCACAGGCTAGCCCAGCGCCCACTCATGCTTCCTCCCTGGCCCGCCGCTCCAGGGCAGCCTGGAGCCGGAACTGCAGGAGGGTGGTGGTGAGATCGCTGCGGGTTCGCTCCAGCACGGCCCGGAGGGCATCGGCGCTGCGGCGCAGCCCGGCGGTGATGGCGTCGGGGTAATCCACGCTCACGAGCAGCTCGTAGGCGTCCTCCATGGCGGCCAGCAGCCCTTCGGCCATGGAGGTCTGGCCTTCCCGGAGCCGGTCGAGCAGGTGGCGGCGCAGCTCGGAGGCCGCCTCGGCCAGGCCGTTGAGCCAGGCCGGCGGCTCCACCCGCAGCTCGGCGTGGCCGGGCAAGGCGGTGCCGGCCACCAGGGCAGCGGTGAGCACGGCCTCGGCGTATTCCTTCTCGGCGTCGTGGAGGAAGCCGGCGTAGGCGACCCTCGGAAAGGGACGGACCGCCTCCTGGGCCCGCCGCAGCTGGCTCTCGCATTCGGCCAGATGGGCCGCAACCTGGTCGGGCCGCCGCCGGTGGACGGCCCGGATGGCGCTCCCGGCGCTCTGGATCACCCGGCGGCACGGGGCCAACCCCGCCTCTCGGGCCGCGTTGGCGGCTCCCAGCTCGGCCGTGGCGGCCGCCACCAGGCCCCTAACCGCGGAGGTCGCTCAGTTGGCTGCCCGGCGAAAGCTCAGCTCGCGGTAGTCACGTCCAAGGTCGTAGGTCGGCCGGGACCGGGGGATCCGGGCCGGCGGGGGCATGAAGGTCAACTTGAGCTCCCGTTCGGCGGCCAGGTTGCGCATGCGGACCAGCAGGGCGACATAGCCGACGAAAAGCATGTCGACGCTACCTGGAGCCCCCACATCACGGACAGGCCCGGGATCAAGGCGACCAGGAAGGTACCGACCACCGCAGCCAGCAGGGCGAAAAAGATGTCCCGGCGTCGCTTTCTGGGCCTGACGGCGCCGGATGGCGGCCGGCGAGGGCGGGCGCAGGCCTGAGGCCGAACGGGGCCCGTAGCCGAAGGCCGCCGGGCCCGATCGGCGGCCCGACCCGCTCCGATACGGTGGCAGCTGGCGAACGGGCTGGCGGTAGAGGGGTTGGCGGCCGCCGACCGGGCCACTGCGGAGCCGGTTGGCCGGGGCGACCGTGACCGGCGCGGTCCGCTCCAGCACCGACAGGTGGCGGCGGAAGGTCCCAACCGAGTCCGAGAACGCTCCCCCGGTCCGTGAGCGCAGCCACGACACCAGCAGCACTCCCCAGACAATGGCGAGAACAACCAGAACCACCGTAGTCAAAACTCCTCGGCCTACCCTTCGGTGTCAGGGACCGTACGCCACCCGGGGCGCGGAGTGGTGGATCTCCACCCTGAGCGCCTGGGGAACCAGGTCCGGGCCGTCCCACTGAAACTTTCCGAGCCCTTTTCAGGCGATCTTCAGGAACGAGAACGTAGCCTGGCAAACCACCCGGCGCCAGCGGTGGAGGAAAAATCGTTCTGACCTGGCCCGACACTCCCCAGGGGGGAGGCGTTGAGCCGCTCAGCCCTGAGGGTCCGCTTCCCGCTCGCCCACCAGGTCGTCAATGCGATCATCGAGGCTGAGGACGGGATTCGCCCCGGTGTTGACCAGGGGGTCGGTGAGATCCCCGGTGGGGCGGCGCCAATGGCCGCTCCGACCGCCGGTCTTCTCCCACAAGGCCAGCTCACCGATCACCATGGACCGGTCCGCGGACTTGCACATGTCGTAGATGGTCAGGGCGGCCACCGCGCAGGCAGTCATGGCCTCCATCTCCACCCCGGTCCGGTCAACCGTCTCCACCTGGGTCTCCACCTCGACAAAATCGTCACCGAGGGTGAAGTTGATCGTCACCGCCCCCACCAGCAGAGGGTGGCACAGGGGGATCATGTCGGCCGTGCGCTTGGCCGCCTGAATTCCGGCGATGCGGGCGGCGCCGAGAACATCACCCTTGGTGATGGCGTTGCTGGCGACTTTGTCGGTCGTTTCCGGCTTCATGAACACCTTGCACCGGGAGATCGCCCGCCGGTGGGTGGCCTCCTTGGGCGTCACGTCCACCATGCGGGCTCGGCCGAGCGGATCCAGATGCGTGAGGCCGCGGTCGGACATAGTGGCAGTCTACCGGGGCCAGCCCGGACCGTCCGGAGAGCGTCTGCCGGCCCCTGCTCGGGCCCGGGAAGCTACCCGCCGATCTGGCTCATACTGCGCGTCGGCCGGATGAAATGCACCTGGCCGATGGCGTGCCCGGCCCATTTCCGGCCCACCTCGGCCTCGACGGCCGCGGCCAGATCATCGTCGCTGCCGCCGCCGCGCAGGATGGCCCGCAGGTCGGTCTCGCGCACCGAGAACAGACAGTTGCGCAGCTGCCCCTCGGCGGTGAGGCGGATCCGGTCGCACGACTCGCAGAAGGGCCTGGTCACGCTGGCGATCACGCCCACCCGGCCGGCGCCGTCGGCGTAGCGGTAGGACTCCGCCGGCGCCGAGTCCCGGGCCCCCCGCCCGTCCGGGGCGATGAGGGGCCAGACGGCGTCAATGGCCTCGATGATCTCGCCGGCCGGCACCACCTGGCCGTGGCTCCAGTGCCCGCCGCCGTCGAGTGGCATCCACTCGATGAACCGCAGCTCCACCCCCCTGGTCCGGCCGAAGGCGGCGAAGTCCAGGATCTCGTCGTCATTGAGCCCTCGCACCACGACGCAGTTGACCTTCACCGGGTCGAGGCCCGCCGCCACGGCGGCGTCGATACCGGCCAGCACCTGATCCAGAGCGTCGCGCCGGGTGATGGTCGCAAACCGGTCGGGTCGCAGCGAATCGCAGGAGATGTTGATCCGGCTCAGGCCGGCGTCCACCAGGTCGGCGGCCTGGTGGGTGAGGGTGGCGCCGTTGGTCGTCATGGCCAGATCCACGCCCAGGTCGGCCAGGCTGCGGATCAGCACCGGGAGATGAGCCCGCACGGTTGGTTCGCCGCCGGTGATCCGGATGCTGTCGAACCCGAACCGCTCCACGCAGACCCCGGCCACCCGGGTCAGCTCCTCATACGTGAGCAGGTCCTCACGGGGCAGCCACTTCATGCCCTCTTCCGGCATGCAGTACTGGCAGCGGAAGTTGCAGCGATCCGTAACCGAGATCCGCAGGTCGCGGACGGTGCGCTGGAACGGATCGACGAGAGGGGATCCCACCAGGACAGCCTACGCTCCGAGCAGGACTACGGGCAGGGTGTCGCCCGCCGCCACCCGAACGCCGGGGGGGACGATGGCCAGCCCCCCGGCCAGGGCCATGGCGTAGAGCTGGTGCGAGCCTTGCCCGCCGGCGCTGCGGACGTGGTAGCGGCCGTCGGTGCCCATCTCCACCTCGACCCGGGCGAAGGACGTTCGTCCATCGCGGGAACCCCCCCAACCGCCGTCGTCGACGATGGACGGCACCGTCGAGCGGAGCAGATCGGCATCGGCCCGGCCGGCCATGCGGCGCAGCCCCGGTCGGGCCAGAACCTCATAGCTGACCATGGACGACACCGGGTTGCCCGGCAGTCCGAACACGGGCGTCTCGCCCACCCGCCCGAAGGCGAAGGGCTTGGCCGGGCGGATGGCCACCTGCATCCAGTGCATCTGGCCGATGCGGTCAAGTACCACCTTGACCAGGTCAAAGTCGCCCATGCTGACGCCGCCGCTGGTCAGGATGGCGTCGCAGCGGGCCACCCCCTCGGTGAGGTGGCGTTCGATGTCGTCCTCGTTGTCCGCGGCGATGCCCAGGTCCACCGCCACGTAACCATCCCGGCGCAGCAGCGCCATGAGGGTGCGCCGGTTCGAGTCCCTGATCTGGCCCGGGAGCAGCGCCCCGCCGCCTTCGACCAGCTCGTCGCCGGTCGAGAGAACACCGACGATGGGTGCGGGCACGACGGCCACCTTTTCCCTGCCAACGCTGCACAGCACCCCGACGTGTCCGGGGCCGAGGACGGTGCCGGCGGCGAACACCTCCTGGCCGGCCGCGATGTCCTCGCCGGACCGCCGGACGTGCTCGCCGGCCGTGGCCGGGACTGACACCCACACCTGGTCCGCTTCGCTGCGGGTGTGCTCGACGATGGCCACGGCATCGGCTCCGTCGGGGAAAGGGGCGCCCGTCATGATGCGCAGCGCCTCGCCCGGTCCGACCGGTAGGCCGGGTGCCTGCCCGGCCGGCAGGGTGCCAATCACCCGCAACCGGGCCGGGGCGTCCTCGCGGGCGCCGGCCACGTCGGCAGCCCGGACCGCGTACCCGTCCATGGCCGTGTTCGCAAACGGAGGGACATCGTCGGCGGCGGTCACTGGCTCGGCCAGGACCAGCCCCTCGGCGTCCCCGACCTCGACCACCCGGGGCGGTTTGGGCGAGCAGGCCTCGATGACCTCGGCCTGGGCTTCAGCGAGAGGGATCATGAGGGCAGGAGCCGTTCTGTGAGGAAGGACCGGAGGGCTGGGCCGATATCGTCCCGCTCCAGGGCCAGTTCGAAGCTGGCCTTCAAGTAGTCGAGTTTGTTGCCGACGTCGAAGCGACCCTCGCTGAAGGTGTAGCCGTAGACCGGCTCGCGCTCCAGCAGCAGTTTGATGGCATCGGTGAGCTGGATCTCGCCGCCGCGTCCGGGGGTGGTCCGGGCGATGGCGTCGAAGATCCCGGGGGTGAGCACGTATCGGCCCATCACGCCGAGGTTCGAGGGCGCCTCCTCGGGACTGGGCTTCTCGACCAGGTCGAGGACCCGAACCAGAGAGTCCCCCGCCGCTTCCGCCGCCACGCTGCCATAGGACGAGATCTCGGCCGGCGTGACGTTCTTGAGGGCCAGGACCGAGGCCTGGTGGCGCTCGTACGCGGCCAGCATGCCCGCCAGGATCCCAGACTTCTCGTGCATGATGTCGTCGGGAAGCAGCACCGCGAACGGCTCCGGCCCGACGTGGTCGCGGGCCACCGAGACGGCGTGACCCAGCCCCAGGGGTTCGCCCTGCCGCACGAAGTGGAGGGTGGCGAGTTCGGCGATGGCGCGCAGTTCGGCGAGTTGTTCGAGCTTCCCGCTCTGCTCCAGGCGGTATTCCAGCTCGAACGAGCGGTCGAAATGGTCTTCGAGGCTGGATTTGCCCCGTCCCGTGATGACCACGATGTCCGTGATCCCGTTCTGGGCGGCTTCCTCGACGACGTACTGGATGGCCGGCTTGTCGACCAGGGCCACCATCTCCTTAGGTTGAGCCTTGGCGGCCGGAAGGAAGCGGGTTCCGAGCCCGGCGGCCGGGATGACGGCTTTCTTGACAACGTGGGCCACGCGGCTGTTCTACCACCATCGCCCCGTCGATCCACCCCCCGTCCGGTAGAATTGGCAGTCAAGCGGTGAGAGTGCCAGCAGTGTCGAGGCGCAGACCAGGAGGAGCGCGGCCGCATGCCGACTTACGAATACTCATGCAAGACGTGCGGCGAGCACGTCGAGGTGGTCCAGTCGTTCAAGGATGAACCGCTGACGGAATGCCCCGCCTGCGGAGGACCGCTGAGGAAGGTGTTCGGCAACATCGGCATCGCCTTCAAAGGCAGCGGCTTCTACAAGACCGATAGCCGCAAGGCGCCGGCCGGATCCGACTCGGGCCCCGGTTCCGGCTCCAGCTCCGGAGGCGAGTCGGGGAAGAGCGGCAAGAAGAGCGAATCCACCTCCACACCGGTATCGAACTCGGGGTCGGGGTCGGGGTCGGGGTCGTCGGGGTCGGGGTCGTCGGCGTCAGGGTCGGGATCGTCGACCTCGACGGGCGCGGCGGCCTCCTAGCCGTCCCCCCGGGCGGCCGTCACCGGTGAGCTCTCCCGCCGCGGCCGAGATCGCGGTCATTGGCGGATCGGGCTTCTACCGGTGGCTGGACGGCGCGGCCGAGGTTTCCCCCTCGACCCCGTACGGGACGCCCTCGGCGTCGATCTCGGTCGGGAGAATCGCCGATCGATCCGTGGCCTTCCTCCCCCGGCACGGGGTGCGCCACGAGGTTGCCCCTCACGCCGTCAACAGCCGGGCCAACCTGTGGGCCCTCCGCGAACTGGGCGTGAGCCGGGTGATCGGGCCGTGCGCGGTGGGCTCCCTTCGCCCCGACGTCGACCCCGGCGACGTGGTCGTCCTTGACCAGCTGATCGACCGCACCTGGGGTAGGGACGACACCTACCTCGACGGCGAGGTGGTTGAGCACGTCAGCTTCGCCGACCCTTACTGCCCGGAGCTGCGCGCCGCTCTTACCCAGGCCGGGGCCGGCGGCAAGTGGGCGGGCGGGGCGGTCCATTCCCGCGGAACCGTGGTGGTGGTCCAGGGCCCACGCTTCTCGACCCGGGCCGAGTCCCGCTGGTACTCCACCGCCGGAGTGGACGTCATCAACATGACCCAATATCCGGAGGCGTACCTGGCCCGGGAGCTCGGCCTCTGCTACGCGGGCCTGGCGCTGGTCACCGACCGGGACGTCGGCATCGACGGCGACCCCGACCGCCAGCCGGTCACCATGGAGGCCGCCCTGGCGGTCCTGGCCGCCAACGTGGAGCACACCCGGCGGCTGCTGGCGGCGGCCATCCCGGCCATTCCCGTCCACGCCGCCTGCGCGTGCGGGGCATCAGGAGCGCCGAGCCTGCGCGGATAGGACAGACAGGGCAGAGAGGGCTTTTCTTGGTGACATCGAGATTCTTGGTGACGGAGACGACACCACAGGTACATAAACGCGCCGAGAATCCGGATGTCACCCAGAATCCCCGCCGAAACAACATGAAATGCCACGCACCGGAGTCAGGAGCCGACCGACGCCCGCCGGCACCTCCGCCTCCTCGCTAACCGACGTCCCCGAGCTCACCCATGTCGATGGGGCCGTCGGCGGCAAACGCGGGCGGCCAGCCGCCCTCCAGTACGGCCGGCAGCTCCTGCGCCAGCCAGGGCGGGATCAGCCGGCCGCCTGCGGCGGTGTGCTCCGCCAGCTCGTCCAGCGTCCACCACCGGGCGCCCCGGAAGGCCAGGGCCTCAAAGGCCTCCAGGGCGGCGGGCCGGTAGTCGCCGCCAGCGCCGCGAGCGACATGAACAAACTCCTGCTGATCGAAGGCATAGCCGGCGAACTCGAAGCTGGCGTGGTAGCGCCACACGCAGGGACCCATGTCCACGCCGACGATGCCGGTTTCCTCGTAGAGCTCGCGGGCCGCGGCCCGGGCCGTCGGTTCGTGCCCTTCCACGCCGCCGCCGGGGAGTTCCCACCACGGTTGCTTGGCCGGGCGGGCCGGATCGCCGGCCTGCAACAACAGAATCCGATCCTGCGGATCGAGCAGCACCACCCGGGCGGCCTGACGCCGCAACACCCACATCACAGCCAGCCAGCCGTCTGTCGATGTCCTCGCCGCTCGCCGGTTATTCGCCGCTCATCGAGATGTCGGCGATGGCAAGAGTCAGGCCGGCGGCCGACGAGGGGAGCCGTTCGAGATCGCTACCGACGGCCACGATGCCGGTCAGCATGCGCTGGATGGTGGAGGCAATGGTGAACTCCCGCACCGGTCCGGCCAGCTCCCCGCCCCGGATACAGAACGCCTTCGGCGCCGACGGAGAAGTCGCCGCTCACGGGGTTAACCCCCGAGTGCACGCCGGAGATGGACTGGACCAGAAGACCATCACCGACCTCGGCGAGGATCTCCTCGGGGGACTGCGTCCCGGGGACAACCGTGAGGGCCCGGGCGCCGGTGCCGGGCGCGCTCTTGAACCCGGCCCGCACGGCGGAAGCGGTGGGCGCGGTGCCGGCCCGCCGGGCCGCGTAGGTGTTGTACAGGAACTTGCTCAGCACTCCGGCTTCGATCAACACGTTGCGGCGGGTAGCGAGGCCTTCGGCGTCGAAGCGGGTGGCGCTGTAGGCGTCGGGATCCGTCGGGTCGTCGACCAGGGTGAAGCCAGAAACAGAGACCTCCTCGCCGATCCGGTCGGCGAACAGCGATCGCCCCTTGAGCACAGCCTCGCCATCCAGGGTGCCTCCGATGATCGCCAGCAGGGTGGCGGTGATCTCGGGCTCGAACACCACGGTCAGATGCGCCGAACGGGGCTTCACCGCGCCCAGCAGCCGGGTGGCCCGGCGGACCGCGTCCGCGGCGGCCTTGTCCAGGTCGAGGTCGCCAGGGCTGCGGCCCACCGTGTAGCCGCCACCGGTCTGGGTGTCGGCCCCCTCGCCAGCAATGGCATACGCGGTCAGGTAGCACGCCGTCCGCCGAGATGAGGCCTGGATCCCGGTGCTGGTGGCCACGGCCGATTCCACCGCCGCGTCCCCCCACTCGGCACTCTCAACCGAACGAATCCGCGGGTCGCCGCCGCGCACCGCCTCCTCCAGCTCGAGGGCCTGGGCCACCTTCTGGTCGGCAGGATGCGTGGCCAGATCATCTCGCCACAGGTCAAGGGGAGCCGGGGCCACCCCGTCCGGGACCGCCAGCCCCACCCATTCGTCGGGGGAGGCGAACCCGGCATTGTCGCGGGCTTCCTCCAGGGTCTCGGCGATCACCTCGGGATCCAGCGATCCCGCATAGGCGAAGCCCTGCCGGCCATCGGTCACGACCCGGATTCCGATCCCGGCTGACTCCGCCGAGGACAGCGATTCCACCTCGCCGTCGTAGACGCGGATCTCCGTTTCCCGGCCCCGCCCCACGTACGCTTCTACCTGCTCCCCGTCGCGGGCCCAACCCGCCACCCGGGTAGCCAGTCCGAGCAAGTCCGTCTCGCTCATCGGGCCGTGCCGCCGACCGTCAGGGCGCTGACCCGCAGGGTGGGCTGCCCGTCGCCCACCGGCACCCCCTGCCCCTGCTTGCCACACGTTCCCGGCGGGCCCATGGCAAAGTCGCTGCCGACTGCGTCGATGTGGCGCAGCACGTCGGGTCCGTTGCCGATCAGGTTGGCGTCGCGCAGCGGCTCGGTGATACGGCCATCCTCGATCAAATACGCCTCGGTCATCCCGAACACGAAATCACCGGTGGCCGGATTGACCTGGCCGCCGCCGAGCTGGGCCACGTACACCCCGTGGGGCGTTTGCCGCACGATTTCGTCGGGATCCTCGGTCCCGGCCAGGACGTAGGTGTTGGTCATGCGCACCATCGGCAGGTGCTGGTAGCTCTCCCGCCGCCCGTTGCCTGAGCTGGCCCGGCCCTCTTTGCGGGCCCGCAGCCAGTCCCACATATAGTCGGTGAGAACCCCGTTCTCAATCAGCACGTTCCGCCCCGCTGGATGGCCCTCGTCATCGACCGCGAGGGCTCCCCACTCCGGACCCATGGTGCCGTCATCGACGAGCGTGACCAGCGGGCTGGCCACCATTTCCCCGACCCGGCCGGTAAAAACCGACACGTCCTTGGCGATGTGATCCGCTTCGAGACCGTGGCCGCATGCTTCGTGGAAAAGGACGCCGCCGCTGCCCTGCTTGATCACCACCGCCAGGCTCCCCGAGGGCGCGGGCCGGGCCGACAGCTTCGTCAGGGCCCGCCCGGCCGCGGTACGAGCCAGATCTTCGACCCCGTACCGATCGAACAGCTCGAAGCCCACCGTGGCCCCGACCGACTCCCGCCCCGTCTGCAGACCGGTGTCGCCACTGGCCACGCACGACACCGCGAAGCGGGTCTTGACCTGATCGTCTTTGGCGAACACGCCCTCGCTGTTGGCGATCAGGACCTGCCGGCGGCTGTCGCCATAGATGGCGGACACCTGACGTACCGCGCTCCCGGCCGACCGGGCCGCCTCGTCCGCCCGTCGCAGCAGCTCTACCTTCTCCGCCTTGGCGACGCGCTCGGGAAGGATGGTGACCTCGTTGGGAGCGGGCGCGGCCACGGGCTGTAACGCCACCGTCCGCACTCCCCCGCCGCCCTGGCGGGCCGCGGCGGCGGCCGATTCGGCCGCGGCCCGCAGTCCTGGCTCGCTCAGGTCGCTGGTGTGGGCAAAGCCAGTCGTCTCTCCCACGACCACCCGGATCCCGGCGCCCCGGTCCCGCCCGGACGCCATATCTTCAACCCGCCCGTCGTCCAGACGGGCGGCCGTGCCGCGCCGGTCTTCCGCGAACACCTCTGCAAACTCACCGCCCGTGCGCAACGCCACGCCCAGAACTGTCTCGACCACCGATTCGTCGATCAACGCCTGCTCCTTCTGCATTGGAACTCATCGAGGGTACCGGCCTACCGTGGGAAGCCGTGCCAGTCATCGTGGGCGCCTGCGGCCAAATCGAGTTGGTCGTGACCGAGGCTGACACCGCGCTCGCGCTCGGCACCGGCGAGGTGGAAGTGCTAGCGACGCCCCGGGTGGTGCAGCTGTGCGAAATGGCGGCGCTGGCCGCCGTCGGTCCACTCCAGGCCGGCGAGACCACCGTCGGCCTTCGCGTCGAGATCACCCACCTGGCCCCCATCTCGGTCGGAACCAGGGTGCTGGCCAACGCCACCCTCGAACGGTGCGAGGGTCGCCGCCTGGTGTTCAGCACCAGCGTCACCGACCGGCGCGGCCTGGTGGCCGCCGGGCGGGTAACGCGGCGTCCTGGTTCGCACCGCCTCCTTTCTGGAAAAGGCCCGCTAGCGTCATCTGGCAACCTGGACCGAAAGGGAGACCCATGGCGTCGGCAGCCGGCAAACGATCCTCCGGGGCCGTAAGGGGGCGGTCCGCCCTGAACATCGGGCCCGCCTCCCCGGGCGCTCAGGACCCGCCGGGGGTGGCGTTCGGTCGTCCGCATCGCCGGATCCTTCGCTGACATCGGTGACCGCGGGCGCGGCCGACGGCCAGGTTCGGGAAGCTGGAGGCGTCCCGGAAATCGGCGAAGCGGCCGGTAAGGTGATTCCGCAATGGCGATGGGCGCGCTCGTGAACAAGTCGCCGGAAGTCCCCCAGCTCGACATCACCCGTCCCGTCCGGCGTTCCAGCTGGTGGCGGGAGGTACTGATCATTGCGACGTTCTACGTCGGGTACACCCTGGTGCGGGACGTCCGCGGCGATCGTCCGGTGTCGGTCTTCCAGGCCACCACGAACGCCCATCGCATCATCAGGCTGGAACGCGCCCTCGGCATATTCCACGAGGCCAACTTCCAGCACGTGTTCCTCCACTACCGGGAGCTCATTCGGCTCTGCGATGACTACTACGGCACCATCCACTTCGTGGCGGCCGTCGGGGTCCTGGTCCTGCTGTTCTTTCGCTACCCGGGTCGTTACCGGTTGTGGCGCAACACCCTGGCCCTGGCGACCGGGCTGGCGCTGATCGGGTTCTCGTTCTTCCCGGTGCTACCGCCCCGGCTGCTGCCCCCCGGCTACCACTTCGTCGACACTCTCCGGGTGGTTGGCGGCCTGTGGAGTTTCTCCTCCGGGCCGGTCAACGACGTATCCAATCAGTACGCAGCGATGCCGAGCCTGCACACCACGTGGTCGGCATGGTGCGCCCTGGCGGTGCTGCCGCTGGTCCGGCCCCTCTGGGGCAAGGTGCTGGTGGTGCTCTATCCCCTGGCCACGATTTTTTGCATCATCGTTACGGCCAACCACTACTTCGCCGATGTGGCAGCCGGCCTGCTGCTGCTCGGGGTGTCCTATCTGCTGGCCCTCATCATCACCAGGAGCCTCGACCGCCGGTACGCCCGCCGTGCTCTGGCGGGCGCGTCCCACCCGGAACTGGCCGACCGCGACCGGTCGTGAACGATCGGCCGGGCTCCGGCGCGCCCGCCTCACTGACCGCAGTCGCGGCCCGGGTCAACTGCCGCCTCGACGATGTGCTGACCCCGGAGATCGAGCTGTGGGCGGCCGTCGATCGGGAGTTGCGCCAGCCGATGACAACGCTGCGATCGGCGCTGCTCGACGGCGGGAAGCGGCTGCGGCCGGCCTTTTGCTACTGGGCGTTCGTCGGCGCGGGCGGTGACCCGGACGCGACGCTCGTCATCGATGCCGGAGCCGCCCTGGAGCTGCTCCACGCCGCGGCCCTCATCCACGATGACGTCATCGACGGTTCCCGCCTGCGTCACGGCACCGATACGGTCCACGTGGCGTATGCCAACCGACACCGCACGGCCGCCTGGCGGGGAGACAGCGACCGGTTCGGCGCCGGGGTGGCCATCCTGCTCGGCGACCTGGCCCTCGCCTACGGCGGCCGGCTGCTCGCCGGCGCTCCGGCTCCCGCCGTGGCGGTGTTCGACGAGGTCCGCGTCGAGGTCAACATCGGGCAGTACCTGGACATCGTCGGCGCGGCCCACGGGGCGGGAGGAGCCGGCAAGGTCGGCGTTGTGCGGGACGCCGGCCCGGCCGGCGCGGCCCCGGCTGGCGCGGCCCCGGGCGGCGTCGGCACCGCCGGGCCCGTCCCGGGAACGCTGGAATCGACCGCCGACACCGAGGCGGTCGCCCGGGCCCGGCGCATCTGCCGCTACAAGACCGCCAAATACACCGTCGAGCGCCCACTCCACCTCGGGGCCGCCCTGGCCGCCCCGGACCGGGCCGGGGAGCTGGCCGGCCCGCTGTCCGCCTTCGGCCTGCCGCTCGGCGAGGCGTTCCAGCTCCGGGACGACCTGCTCGACGTCTTCGGCGATCCGGCCCTGACCGGCAAGCCCTTCGGCGACGATCTGCGCGAGGGCAAACCCACCCTGCTCGCCACCCTGGCCTGTGCGGCGGCCACCGGCCCCGCCGCCCGGCTTCTGCACGAGCGCCTTGGCGTGGCCACCCTGTCCGAGCCCGACATCCTCGAGCTGCGGGCCGTCATCGAGGAGACCGGCGCCCGGGCCCACGTGGAAGCGGCCATCGAGCGACTGGCCGCGGCCGCCGAGGCCGCCTTGCGAACGCTTCCGGTGCTTCCTGACGCCCGCCGGGCGCTGGGGGATCTGGCCGCGTTTGCGACCGGCCGGGACCACTGAGGCGAGCAGGCCCGATGGCGACGCCAGGGCGGGGGGCCAGAAGCGAGGGGCGGAGGAATCGACCCGCGACGAGCAGAGGCCACCGTCCCGTTTCGGCCCCGGTTCGTCGGCCTGGCGGAGCGTGCACCGACCGGCCCCTGGCCAGGAGGTAGCCTGAGCCGATGCTGCTGGAGTCCATCAACTCCCCGGCGGACCTCGCCTCGCTCGACGGCGACGAGCTGGCGATCCTGGCCGAGGAAATCCGCGGCTTCATCGTGCAGGCGGTCTCGGTGACCAGTGGGCACCTGGGCTCCAACCTGGGGGCGGTGGAACTGACCCTCGCCCTGCACCGGGTCTTCAACTCGCCCCGGGACATTCTCTTGTGGGACACGGGCCACCAGGCGTATGTCCACAAGATCGTGACCGGCCGGCGCGACATGTTCGCCAGCCTGCGCCAGAGCGGGGGCCTGTCGGGCTACCCGTCCCGGGCCGAGTCGGTGCACGACTGGGTCGAAAACAGCCACGCCTCGACGATCCTCAGCTACGCCCACGGCCTGGCCGCGGCCGTGGCCCGCAGCAGCACGCCCGAACGCCGGGTGGTTGCGGTCGTCGGCGATGGCTCCATGACCGGCGGCATGGCCTACGAGGGGCTCAACAACCTGGGCCACAGCGGCAGCCGGGTGGTCGTGGTCCTCAACGACAACGGGCGGTCCTACGCCCCTACCATTTCGCGGCTGTCGGAGAGCCTGACCCGGCTTCGCCTCCACCCCGGGCTGTCCTCGATGCGAGCCCGGATCGAGGAGGGGCTACGCGAGCTGCCCGGAGTTGGCAACCTGGCCTACTCCAGCCTGCAGGGCTTCTATTCGGCCGTGCGGGAGGTGATCGAGCCGCCCGCCTTTTTCGAGGCGCTGGGCGTTCGCTATGTCGGGCCCATCGACGGCCACGACATCTCCCGCATGGAGGTGGCGCTGCAGCAGGCCAGCGAGTTCAGCGGGCCCATCGTGGTGCACGTGCTGACCCAGAAGGGCCGGGGTTACGGGCCCGCCGAAGACGACGACGAGAAGTGTCTGCATGACGCCCCGGTGTTCGATCCTGCCGTCGGTCCGGCTCAAGGGTGGGCCGCGCCCCGGGGCTACACCCAGGCGTTCAATGAGGCCATGCTCGACGTCGGCGAGCGCTACCCCAACGTGGTGGCGGTGACGGCGGCCATGCCCGGCCCCACCGGACTGCTGCCGTTCGTGGACCGGTGGCCGGACCGGTTCTTTGATGTCGGGATCGCCGAGCAGACCGCGGTGACCTCCGCCGCCGGGATGGCGATGGGCGGCTTGCGGCCCGTGGTCGCGGTGTACTCGACCTTCTTCAGCCGCGGCTTCGACCAGGCCAACCTGGACGTGGGCCTCCATGGTCTACCGGTGATCTTCGCCCTGGACCGGGCCGGCATCACCGGTCCGGACGGTCCCAGCCACCACGGGGTGGTCGACATCGCCCTGTGTCTGCGGATACCCGGCATGACGATCTTCGCCCCCTCCTCGGCCCAGGAGGTCCCCGTCATGCTGGAGACCGCCCTCGGGCTCACCGGTCCGTCCGCCATTCGCTGGCCCCGGACCGCGGCGCGCTACGTGCCCGAGGATCAGGTCGGTTCGGGATTGAGCGCCCGGCAGGTTCGCCGGGGCCACCCCGGCATCCCGGGGGCGGTGTGCATCCTGGCGGTCGGCAAGATGCTCGAGGCCGCCGAGGAAGCCGGCGACATCCTGGCGGCCGACGGTCACGACGTGACGGTGTGGGACGTTCGGGTGGTGCGGCCGCTGGATCCCCACATGATCGCCGACGCCGGCCGGCACGACCTGATCGTGACCGTCGAGGATGGCGTGCGTTCGGGCGGGGCCGGGTCGCTGATCGCTGACGCCGTTGCCGACCTGCGCGAGACCAGGGCCAGCCCGCCGGTGCTGATCCTGGGCGTGCCAGTGGCGTACATCCCTCACGGCACTCCGGAGCTGATCCTTTCGCAGCTCGGCCTGGACGGCCCCGGCATCGCCGCCGCGGTCGCCAAGACCCTGCCGCGGCGCGACGATCTCGACAGCTAGGCGCACCCGCGCCCGTGGCGCGAGACTCGCCGTATGGAGTCCGCGTCCTACCTGACCGTGTTGGCCGAAGAAGGGACCGCGCTGGCTGACGCGGCGTCCAGTCATCTGGATCGCCCCGTTCCCGGCTGCCCCGATTGGGACCTGGCCCAGCTGGTGGCGCATGTCGGCGGGGTGCACCACTGGGTTCGCCAGGTGGTCGCCGCCGGCGGCGAGCGGGTCAGCCCCCGGGGCGCACCCAGCCCGCCCGAGGATTCCACCCAACTGCTGGCGTGGTACCGGACCGGACTGGCCGATCTCGTTACCTCGCTGTCGGTCGACCCGGACACCAGGGCGTGGACATTCCCCGCCTCGGCTCCGGACACGGTGGGCTGGTGGCGGCGGCGTCAGGCCCTGGAGACCACCGTGCACCGCTGGGACGCCCAGGCCGGAGCCACCGGCGGCGCGGCCGATCCGGTGGCGGCAGAGCTGGCGGCCGACGGGGTCGACGAGCTGCTCACCGACTTCCTTCCTCGCATCCTGGCCGCCCAACCCGTCGACCAGCTGACCGGCACCCTGCACCTCCACGCCACTGACACGCCCGGCGAGTGGTGGCTGGATTTCGATGCCGAGGAGCTGGCCACTAGACGGGAGCACGCCAAAGCCGATACGGCCCTGCGGGGTCCGGCCTCGGGGCTCTTCCTGTGGCTCTGGAACCGCCAGACCCCGGAGGCGGCCGGGCTGGAGGTGTTCGGTCGGGCCGAGACGGTGGCCGCCTGGCCGACGGTGAAGGTCTAGCCTCTGGCCCCGGTCTGCTCGCTCTGGTCGGTCTGCTCGCTCTGCTGCTCTGCTCGCTCTGCTGCTCTGCTCGGTCTGCTCGGTCTGCTCGCTCTGCTCGGTCTGCTCGGTCTGCTCGGTCTGCTCGCTCTGCCAACCCCGGCGTCGCCGCCCCCTTTCCTGTTGCAAAATGTGCCCTAACCGGGCCGAAACGGCGTTTACTGTTGCAAAAAGTGCCCATGTAAAGGGGCTGGTGCAACAGAGACGGGGTGCCCGGGGCGGGCACGGTGGCGGATGAAAGAGGCGGTCACCTCTGACCCGCCGCCTAACACTCACCACACTTTCCTTACAGACGGGGTGCCCGGGGCGGGAACGGTGGCGGATGAAAGAGGCGGTCACCTCTGACCCGCCGCCTAACACTCACCCACTCTTTCCTTACAGAAGGCGGCGCGACGTCATTTAGGAGGGTGCGGGCGGGGGCGGGAGCCGGTGTGCCGTTCCGGCCACCGGGCCACCAGGCCACCAGGCCACCGGGCCCCGCCTACGACAGCAGCGTCTGCTGTTGGTCCCGGGGTGCCGTGGGCTCGACGGGCAGGAGGAGGTCAGGGCTGTCGTTGCGGACGTTGCCCACCCGGGCGTCGACCGGGTAGCGGACCAGGGTGTCGGCGGGAGCGGGTCGCAAGAAAGCCAGCAGCCCGGACTCCGGCCCCTCGGGCCCGGCGGGGCCTGCCCGCAACCACGGCTCGAGCTGGTCGCGCTCCAGGATCACCGGCATCCGGTCGTGAATGCCCTCCATGTCGGGCCCGGCGGTGGTGGTGATGATGGTGCAGGAACGCAGCCACGTCTCCGTCTCAGGGTCCTTCCAGACTTCCCACAGGCCGGCGAAGGCCATGGGAAAACCGTCACCCCGGTGAAAGTAGAACGGTTGGCGCTGGCCGCCTGCGTCTTTGCGCCACTCGTAAAAGCCGTCCACCACCACGGCCAGGCGGCGGGCTCGAAAGGCCTGGCGGAACGCCGGCTTGGCCGGGATGGTCTCGGCTCTGGCGTTGAAGAGCCGGTTGCCCTGGGATTTGTCCCGGGACCAGGGCGGGATCAGACCCCACCGGTAGGCGCCGAGGACCAGCGAGGCGCCGTCGTGGTCCGAAGCGTGGGGCACGCCCAGCCCGAAGAGGCTGATGGTAGGGCCCACGTTCCAGTGCGGCCGGTCCGGCGGCAGGTCGATATCGGGGGCGAGGTCGGCGTCGAAGATCTCGGCCAGCCGCTCCGGTGGGGTGTAGCTGGTGGTCCGTCCGCACATAGCTGCCGGTCAGGGTAAAGGACCGGGCTGGCCAGTGAAGAGCCCGGTTCCGGGTTTCACTGCCAGGACCGCTGCCAACGGCGAGCCGGCTGTCAGCGGGCGAACAGGGCGACGCAATCCCGGCTGCTGGCGGTGAGGTAGTTGCTGGTCGAGGGGCTCATGTCCGCCAGCAGCTTGTCGACTGTCAGGTAACCCGCCGGCGATCCGGCCGGTCCGGGCTGGTAGGTGAAAAAGTCCACCCAATCGGAGTTGATGTCCAGCTCCATGCCCCTGACCGCACCGGCCCGAGCAAGGACCCTGGCCAGGGAATAGGCGCTCAGCCCCGGTCCGCCCACGTAGACCAGGGCTCCGTTGGCGGTGACCCCCAGCCCGGATCGCCAGACCAGCACGGCGTTGCCGACGGTGTAGCCCCAGCGGGCCGGGTCGTTGTCCTGGACGCCGGCGACCGGCTGGCCGCCGTCGACGATCAGATCCAGGTTCTGGCGAGCCATGACCAGGCCCGGGGTCTGCATGGAGACGTCACGACCCCATTGGCCCACGTCGAGGGTGCCGTTACTGGTGATCCAGAGGGTGGCGGCCCCGGTGCGCATGGTTCGGTCCAGGCGGCCTGAGTCGTAGTAACCGCCCTGGGCGTCGCCCATCTTGAAGCCGGAGTTGAAGGCGGCCAGCAGCTGCGGACGAACCGAGGTGGCGATGGGAAGCTGATGCGCCCATCCGGTACCGCCCGGCTCCACCGCCCCGGCGTACTGAACGGCGCTGACCAGCTTCGGGTCGATCCATACCACTCCGGTCATCTCGCCGGTGTGGACGGCGTCCGGCCGCAGGTAGGTGGCGTACATGCCGGGCACGCCATTCACGGCCCGACCCAGGGGACGCCACTGTCCCTCGCCCGCCAGGGGAACGGCTACGAAGGGAGTGATGGAGGCCGGCGCCGGCAGGTACGGGCTGACGGCCGCCACGCGGCCGGGCCGGGCGGCGGGGGCGGGCGCCGCCGCGGGCGCGGGCGGGTGGGTGAGGTTGCGCCCGCCGGCCATCTCGGCCTGCAGGGTCGGGCTCAAGGTTCCGCCTTTCTTGGGCTGGTGGTGGGTGTACCAGTAGTTCTCAACGTCGTTGACCGCCCACCGAAAGTGGTGGTCGCGCAGCCATTCGACGGAGCGGATGCTGAGAGCGTCGTTGCCGGGCCCGGTCAGGGCCCGGCCAAAGGAGTCGACGGTCGGAATCAGCACGATCAGGACCACGAGCAGGGCAATCCATCGTTTCGGTCGCTTGGGGCGCCGGCGGCGGTGCCCGGCGGCCGCAGGGGCGGTTTCGGCCCCTGACCAGGGCGCGGAGTCGGCGGGCGGCGGGCGGAGATCAGTAGTCATGGCAGGTCACGAAGGGTGTAATCCAACCGGCTCCGGGTAGAGCAACCTTCATGAGGCAGGTTCGCCCGGGAAGGCTCAAGGGGCAGCGGCAGAATGGAAGGTGGAAAAGAGCGAGCGTACTGCGGCAGCCGGCGGATCGGGTCGACGATACCAGCGCTGGATGGGCCCATACGGGAACGTCGTATATCGCACCGGAATGGCGGGGCCGCCAACTAAACTCCAATTTGCTCGCCAAATCTCCCATGGCTTTCACCTACCCCTCGCCCTCGAGCTCTATGTCGGGCCGCAGCTGGTGGCGGGAGCAGGCCGACGCCCTCGCCCCGGCGTTGTTGACCCTGGTCCTGGCTACGACCGTGTGCCTGCTCGGCTGGCGCGGCGTCGATCAGGCCGCCCAGTTCTACCGGGTCATGGAGTTCAAGACGCACGGCTTGATGCTGTGGGACAGCGGTTGGTACGACGGGAACTTCCCGCTTGGCTACAGCGTCCTGTTCCCCGCCATCGGCGCACTGGTGGGGATCCCGGTGGCGTCGGTGATAGCCGCCGTGCTCGCCACCTGGGCGTTCGACCGGGTGGTGTCGTTCTACCTCGGGAGCAGGCCGCTCGGGACCTGGTATTTCGCCATCTCCACCATGCTGCCGGTGGCCATCGGCCAGCTCCCGTTCCTGTGGGGTGAGGCCTTCGGGTTGACCGCGCTGGTGGCGTTACAGCGAGGCCGACGCCCACTGGCCCTGGTGCTCGGCATGCTGGCGGCGCTGTGCTCGCCTCTGGCGGCGGCGTTCCTGGCCATGGTTTGCGTGGCCTGGGCGGCCTACGGATCGGGGCGCCGGGGCTGGCTGATCGCCACGGCCGCGATCAGCGTGGGCTTCATCGGGGCCATCGGGATCATCTTTCCCGGCGACGGCGCCTTCCCGTTCCCCTGGCAGGGGCTGGTCGTCACCGAGCTGCTGTGCCTGACCACGCTCACCCCCCTGGTGCGGACCACCCCCGCCGTCCGGTTGGGAGCGCTGCTGTACGCGGCTGCCACCTTCTTTTCATTCCTGGTGCCCAACCCGCTCGGGGGCAACGCCCCCCGGCTGGCGGCAACCATCGGGGTACCCCTGCTGGCCTGCTTCCTGACCGCCCCTGGACCGGCGCTGGCCAGGCTCAGCCCGGCCCGGCTGGTCAGCCGGCTGACCGGAGGGCGGGCCCTGGATCTCGGCCCCCGGTGGCGGGCCGCGGCAGTGCTCCTGGTCGTCCCCTTCGCGGTGTGGCAGTGGGCACCCAGCGGTTCGATCGTGACCTCACCATCCACCGACCCCGAACTCCATCAGAGCTTCTACCAACCGCTCCTCCAGGAGCTGACTGCGGTGGCGCCGGGCCCCATCCGGGTGGAGGTGCCCCCCACGCTGGAGCACTGGGAGGCCGCCTTCGTGGCACCCCACGTGTCGCTGGCCCGGGGCTGGGAACGTCAGCTCGACGTCGCCGACAACCCCATCTTCTACACCGACGGCGCCCTCACCCCGACCTCGTACAAGACGTGGCTGGACACCAACGGCATCACCTGGGTGGCGCTGCCCAACGCCCCGCTCGACTACGCGGCCCTGGCCGAAGCCCGGCTCCTGAAGTCGGATGCGGTCCCCGGGTTGCAGCTGGTGTGGGCCACCCCGGATTGGCTGTTGTGGCACGTCGAGGGCAGCCCCGGGATCGTCACCGGGGCGGCCACGCTGACCTCGCTGGAGCCGGACCACATGACCCTCCAGGTCAGCCAGCCCGGAATGATCACGGTCCGGATCCACTACACCGCCTTCTGGACGGTCACCATCGGTACGGCCTGCCTGGCTGCGATGCCGGGGGGCTGGACGGCGGTTGACGCCCTGACAACCGGACCGATCGAGCTGTCTGCGGCGGTGCTCCACCCGGCCCAGCCCTCCTACTGCCCTCGTCTGAAGTAGCGGGGCCGGGCGGGTTACAGGTCTCCTGAGCCGGCGTTCTGGGCGCGTTTCGTTTTCTGGGCGCGTTCACGTACCTGTGGTGTCGTCCTCGTCACCAAGAATCCTGATGTCACCAAGAAAAGTGGCCGGCCCCTGGCGCCGGGTCGAGGCCATCAACCGCACCCCCCAACCGGGCGGCCGCGGCGGCCGGGGACTCAGCGATCGAGCTCAGGCGGCCAGGAAGTCGGGAGCTCCCAGGTCGAGGGCATGGCAGGCGTGGCGGTTCACCATGGTCACCACCACTTCGTCGCACCATTGCGACGGCACTTCGAGCGCGGAGGCGGCGATGGCCGCCACCAGCCCGTCGAGGCTGTAGCGGCGATAGTCCGCCCAGCACTCGTCCCAGGCCAGCGCCACACCCCCGGTGGCGAGGTGGTGGTGATAGGCCCGGACCAGCTCGTACTCGAAATCTCGCCGCAGGTCGGGAAGCAAGGCCGAGCCGATGAAATAGGAGACGTCGGACAGGCCGGGACCAATGTTGACGGTGTCCCAGTCCACGACGGTCACCCGGGGCCGGCCGAAGAGCAGGTTGTCCGGCCGGAGATCGCTGTGCAGCACGGTCCAGGGCCCGGGGCGTTCGCCCAGATAGTGGTCGAGGCCGTCCATCAGGCGTTCGCAAAGATGGAGCACCTCGGCGTCCAGGCGAGTCCCGTAGCGGTCGACAAAGCCGCCGAACAGGCTCGGCACCAGTTCGGCCCGGGCCTTGACCGAGTTCGAGGTGGGCCGGTCGAGCCAGTTCAGGCCCAGCAGGGAGGGATCGCCCCAACGGGGGCTGTGGAGGGCGGCCAGCTCGGGCATGACCGCGGCCGCGTCCGATGGAGAGCAGCCCACCAGCGGGTCGCCGGCATCGGCGGGAAGCATGTCCTCCAGCAGGACCACATAGCCCTCCTGCTGAAGGCTGTAGTGGGCGAAGTAGCAGGTCGGGCAGCTGACCCAGACCGTGGAGGCCAGCTCGTTGTAGAAGCCCGCTTCCAGCTCGAAGGTCCGGGACGCGAACCCCGTCAGCCGGTTGCCCTCGTCCGACGACGGCACCTTGGCCACCAGCGAGGCCGGAGCCGGGGTGGGCCGGTCCCAGGTCGGCACCAACCGCACCGCGTCGGACACGCCACCCGATGCAATCGGGACGGCCACCAGATCCGTGACCTGGGCCCCGTCCGCACTGCCAGCCAGGGCGGCCGCGAGCCATTCCGCCGTCAGGTCCCCGATCCCCTTCGGGACCGTCAGTACTGGCATCTGCAGCTCCCGTCAGCGTTCTGCGTCCCAGCATGGTAGCGCTCCAGTGCCGGCGCCCGCCGGGTCGCTGAGAAGTAGCGTTCGGGGGTGGCCCTGACCTCGTCGTACGCCCACGGAACAGCGGATATCCCGCTTCTGGGGGAGACCATCGGCGCCAACCTGGCTCACACTGCCGGCGCCCTTCCGGCTCAGGAAGCGCTCGTGGACTGCCCCTCGGGCCGGCGCTGGTCCTACGCCGAGCTGGACGCCTGGGCGGACACGGTGGCGGCCGGATTACTCGCCTCCGGGGTAAAAAAGGGCGACCGGGTCGGCATCTGGTCCCCCAATTGCCCAGAGTGGGTCGCGGTGCAGTTCGGAACAGCCCGCATCGGGGCGATCCTGGTCAACCTGAACCCGGCCTACCGGGTGACGGAGCTGGAGTATGTCCTGCGTCAGGCGGGGGTTTCGTGCCTGGTCAGCGCCACGCAGCACAAGACCAGCGACTACCGGTCAATGGTCGAGGAGGTGCGGCCCTCGATCCCCCATCTCGACGACGTGATCTACATCGGCGACGCCAGCTGGGAGGCGCTGGAAGCCCGCGCTGACGCGTCAGCGCGCACCCGGGTTGCCGAGGCCGCGACCACCCTGGCCTTCGACGACCCCATCAACATCCAGTACACGTCGGGAACGACGGGCTTCCCCAAAGGGGCCACCCTTTCTCATCACAACATCCTCAACAACGGGTACTTCGTCGCCGACCTCCTTGGCTACTCCCTCGCCGACCGGGTCTGTCTCCCGGTGCCCTTTTATCACTGTTTCGGCATGGTGATGGGCAACCTGGGGGCGACGACGCACGGATCCACGATCGTCATCCCGGCCCCGTTGTTCGATCCGGCGGCCACCCTGGCCGCGGTTGCTGGCGAGCGCTGTACCTCGCTGTACGGAGTGCCGACGATGTTCATCGCGGAGCTGGGGGTCGACCGGTTCGCTGACTACGACCTGTCGTCCCTCCGGACCGGGGTCATGGCGGGATCCCCCTGCCCGGTCGAGGTTATGAAACGGGTCATCAGCGAGATGCACATGGACGGGGTAGCCATCTGCTACGGGATGACCGAGACATCGCCGGTGTCCAACCAGACCCGGGCTGACGACGACCTGGAGCGGCGCACCGCCACCGTCGGACGGGCCCTGCCCCACGTGGAGATCAAGGTGATCGACCCTGCCACCGGGCTCGTCCAGCCGACCGGCGAGCCGGGCGAGGTCTGCATGCGGGGCTATTCGGTGATGCTCGGCTACTGGGACGAGCCGGAGAAGACCGCCGAAGCGATCGATGGGGCGGGCTGGATGCACTCGGGCGATCTGGGCGTGATGAGGGCTGACGGCTACCTCAACATCGTCGGACGCATCAAGGACCTGGTAATCCGGGGCGGGGAAAACGTGTACCCGCGCGAAGTCGAGGAGTTCCTGTACACGCATCCCGACATCGACGACGTGGCGGTGATCGGAGTGCCCGATGAGCGCTACGGGGAAGAGATCATGGCCTGGATCCGGTTGCGGCCGGGAGCCGCCGACCTGGATGCCGCCGCAGTGCGGGAGTTCTGTCAGGGGCGGATAGCTCACCAGAAGATTCCCCGTTACGTTCGCCTTGCCGATGCCTTTCCGATGACGGTGACGGGCAAGGTGCGCAAGATCGAGATGCGGCAGGTCAGCATCGATGAACTGGGCCTGCAGCGAGCGGCGGGAGGCGAAACGGCATAGCCCGCCCGGGCGCCTGGGCGGAGGACCGACGGACTGGGCAACATGCAGCGTGGTGTCGTACCTGGACCGCCGCCGCGCCAACTCGTTCGGGGACGACGCCGAACAGTACGACCGGGCCCGGCCGCCCTATCCGGCCGAGCTCATCGACCACCTCACCCGCGACCATCCCGTTGATGTCCTCGATGCGGGCTGTGGAACGGGGATCGCGGCCCGGCTGCTGGCAGCTCGAGGCTGCCGCCTGCTCGGCGTCGAACCGGACGCCCGCATGGCCGCGGTCGCCCGCCGGCACGGATTGCTGGTCGAGCAGGCGACCTTCGAGGAGTGGGACCCAGCCGGACGTCGCTTCGATCTGCTCACTTCGGGCCAGGCCTGGCACTGGATCGACCCGGCCCGGGGGTCAGCTCGGGCCGCCGAGGTGCTCCGCCCTGGAGGCCGCCTGGCCGTGTTCTGGAACCGGGGCCAGCCGCCCGACGAATTGCGGGAGGCCCTGGCCGACGCTTACCGCCGGGTGGCGCCAGAGCCGGGCCGGGGTTTGGCCCTGCCGTCCGGGGCGTCCGGCGGGCCCGACCAGGACTGCCACCGGGCCGCGGTCACCTTCGCCACCAGCCCCGACTTCGACCAGGTCTCCATCCGACCCTTCACCCACGTCATCGGGTACACCACCAACCAGTGGCTGGACCAGCTACCGACCCACAGCGATCACCGCACCCTGCCTCGGGCTCAGCTGGACGCCTTGATGACGGAGGTGGCGGGCGTCGTCGACGCCAATGGCGGGCGATTCGAGGTGCGCTTCACGACCTGGCTAGTGGAGGCCCGCCGTCTCGGATCGGCGTCGCCGCCCTGATCAGCACATGTCGAGGGGCTGATCGAGGGACGAGACCTTGTCGGGATTGAGCTGGGCCCAGATGTGAATCAGGGTGCCCTGGCGCGAGTCCCCGGAGACGACGATGCGTCCGGCCGGATCGTCGATCACCAGGGCGGCTCCGGCGTTGAGGGTGGCCAGGCGGATCGGGATCACACCCAGCCGGCGGGCCAGGTTGGTAAGGAACCGTCCGACCCGATCCGACCCGACCACCGGCCGGCGAGCCGCGTGGCGATGAGGCCCACCATCGGAGACCAGCACGACGTCGGGGTCGAGCAACCGCAGCACCCGGGCTTCGTCCCCGCTGCCGAGCGCCTCCACGAGCGCGCCGAGCAGCTCGGCCGTGGCCGGCTCGACGTCGGCGCGAGCCTGGGTTCCGGCTCGCTCGCCGGCGGTCCAGCCCTGCCGGTCGTGCACCTTGCGCCGGGCCCGCACCGCGATCTGCCGGCAGGCCGCCTCGCTCTTGCTGACCGCAGGAGCGATGACGGAGAACGGCTCACCGAACACGTCGGCGAGCAGCAGCACGGCTCGTTCCACCGGGGTCACGCGGTCGAGAAGAACCAGAAACCCCAGGGTCAGCGACTCCGCCAGCTCGGTGTGCTCCTCGGGAGTGCGATCGGTGCTGATCGGGTCAGGCAGCCAGGGCCCGACGTACCCCTCCCGGCGGCGGTCGATCACCCGCAGCCGGTCCAGGGCCAGGCGGGTGGTGACCGTGGTCAGCCACCCGGGCGGGTTCGCGATCGAGTCCCGGTCGGCGTTCGACCACCGCAGCCAGGCCTCCTGCACGATGTCCTCGGCATCGGCTCGTACCGCGACCAGGCGATACGCCACCCCGAGCAGCCGGCGCCGCTCCGCCTCGAAGACCGCAGCGGCCGCCTGCACGCCGCTCTGATGGGCCCCGGACGGCCGGCCGGGAGCGTTGGACCGGAGCAGATCCGGGGTCAGGGAATCCGTCATGCTCTCCTGACGTCGGTCGGCCGGCGTCTGTGACATCGGGCGCGGACCCTAGCCGCGGGCCGGTTCGAGGCGATCCCGGGCCGGATCGGGACTCGAACGGCCCGATAGGCGCCGGGCGCGCTTCGCGGTCGGGAACTGGACCGCAAAGATGGCCCCGGGCTGCCCATCCCGCACCTCGATGGTCCCTCCATAGGCGTGGCAGAGGTCGGCCACGATGGCCAGTCCCAGACCGAACCCACCGTGCTCGCGGGCCCGGGCCTCGTCGAGGCGGACAAAGCGCTCGAAGATGTGGTCCCGCTCCTCCGGCGGCACGCCCGGCCCGTCGTCGCGCACCTCGAGGCTGGCCGTCCTGTTCGTCGTCCTGACGGTCACCTCGACGCGGGAGGTCGCAAACCGGCGGCCGTTGTCGACCAGGTTGGCGACGATCCGCTCCACGTAGCCGACCGGAACCGACACCACCGCCGGGGTTCCGGTGAGCGTTACGTCCGGAGGACCGGAAGCCGCCGCGGCGGCGACCACCTCCCGGGCCACCTCCAGCAGGTCGCAGGTACCGGCCACCGGGGCCAGACGGCCCTCGTCGGAACGCGCCAGCAGCAGCAATTCCTCCACCAGATGCGCCATGCGGGCGTCCTCGACCAGCACCTCGTCCGCGACCCGGGGCCAGTCGGCGGTCTGCGGCCGATGCAAGGCCACCTCCACCGCGGTGCGAATGTTGGCAATCGGCGAGCGCAGTTCGTGGGACGCATCGGCAACGAAACGGCGTTCCCGGGCCGAGGCCGCCTCGATGCGGTCGAGCATGGAGTTGAGGGTGCGAGCCAGGCGACCCACCTCATCGTCGTTGTGGGGCTCGGCCACCCGGCGCTCGCCGGGCCGGAGGGCGACGTCGGCCACTTCCAGGCGCAGAGCCTCGATGCGGCGCAGCGCCCGCCCCACCATGATCCAGCAGATGAGACCGACGACGGCGAGCAGGATCGGCAGGCCGATCTCCAGCAGCCGGTGGATCGACCGCAGGCTCCGGTCGTACTGGTCGAGCGAGACCACCACGACGACCGTCCCCTTGTCAGCCCCGACCGTCACCGGCACCGCTACCACTTGCACGTCGCGATAGGGGCCGACGGCGACGTCCGGATTGTCCTGGATCATGGGATCGCCCGGAACCCACAGCGGCTCCCGCTGATGCAGGGCATGACTGACGCCGACGACGTGGCCGTCGAAGATCACCTGGATCAGCCCCGATTGCAGGCTGGTAGTCGGCGGCATGACGACCGGACGGCTGAGGGTCTGGTTGAGGGCGATGACCTCCTGGGCCTGCAGCCGGGCGGTGGCGATCAGGACGTTGTGCTTGTCGTGCTGCAGGGTCACCTCGACCACGGCCGCGGAAATACCGAAGGCGCAGGCGACCGCCAGCACCGCGGCCGCCGTGACCCGGAGCCGGACGCCGGAGAACAGATGGCGGATCGCCCTAGCCATCGCCCGTCCGGGCTGAGGGGGTGAGCCTCGGATCCGACAGGCGATAGCCGGCGCTCCTCACGGTGTCGATGTGCGACGGCTCGCCCGGCCGGTCCAGCTTGCGGCGGAGATAGCCGATATAGACCTCCACCACGTTGGCGTCGCGCTCGTCGGATGGATCCCACACGTGCTGGAGTAGCTCCGCCTTCGACACCGGCTCCCCTCTCCGATGCAGGAGGTAGTCCAGCAAGGCGAACTCCCGGGCGGTCAACGCCACCTGTTCGTCGCCTCGCCAGCAACGGTGCTCGCGGGTGTCGAGGCGAATGTCGCCATGGACAAGGACCGCTCCCTGCGACGACCCGCCCCGGCGGATGAGCGCCCGAAGACGAGCCAGCAGCACCGGATACGAGAACGGCTTGGAGAGGAAGTCGTCGGCCCCGGTATCGAGGGCCTCGGTCTGGTCGAACTCCCCCTGCTTGGCGGTCAGCATCAGGACGGGCACCCGAACGCCCTGATCCCGCATGGCGGCGGTCACGGCGTAGCCGTTGAGCTTGGGCAGCATCAGGTCCAGGATGATGGCGTCGTAGCTCTCCGACGTGGCCCGGGCCAGGCCATCCTGGCCGTCCAGGGAAACGTCGACGGTGTAGCCCTCGGCGCCCAATCCCCGGGCCAGAGAGCGCGGCCATGGAGATCTCGTCCTCGACGATGAGGATCCGCATGCCCGACCAGTCTGCCCCGTGCCAGCTCCGGAGGGATAGCAGCCTGGTCCGCAGGGGTGCTGGGCGGCCCCGGTACAGTGCTCGGCGGTGGTCGACGACGGGGCCGGGGACCTGGCCGCACAGATCAGCACGGCCCTGGCACCCACCCTCGGCGCAGGCGTCACCGTCAGCGACGTCTATCCGCTCTCGAGCGGCGCTTCCCGCCAGTCGTGGCGCTTCCAGGCGGGGTCTCAGGGTGAGGCGCCCCGACCGTACGTCCTGCAGCGGGAGATGGTCGCCGGCGACGCCAGCTCCGGCGACCGCGCCTCCAGCCTGAGCACGACCGGGCAGGCGGGAGTCCTGGTGGCCGCGGCCCGGCAGGGCGTGCCCGTTCCGCCGGTGGTGGCGACCGGGACGATGGCGGGCCGTCAGTTCCTGGTCACCGGCTGGCTGGCGGGCGAGGCCCTCCCGCCCAGGCTGCTCCGCGATCCGCAGCTGGCCGCCGGGCGGGCCCGGCTCATGGACGATTGCGCCCGGGCCCTGGCCGGGATCCACTCGATTTCGCCCGCAACCGACCTGCAGCTCGAGGAACGGGACAGCCTGGCCCGGTACCGGAACGCGCCTCGATGCCCTCGGCGAGCCTCGGCCGGTCCTGGAGTACGCCTACCGCTGGCTGGTCCGACACCGACCCGATCCTGAACCCCCGGTGGTGGTCCACGGCGACTTCCGGCTCGGCAACCTGCTGGTCGACCGGGGTGGGCTGCGGGCGGTGCTGGACTGGGAGCTCGCCCACATCGGTGATCGCCACGAGGACCTGGCCTGGGCGACCATCCGGGCCTGGCGCTTCGACCGTCACCGGGAGGCGGGAATCTTCCCCGACCCCGAGGGCTGGTTGGCTGCGTACGCCGCGGCCGCCGGGCCGGGCGTGTGCGTCGACCCCGACCGGTTCCGGTGGTGGCAGGTGGCGGGCACCTGGACGTGGGCGGTGATGAGCGCCATGCTGGCCCGCCGCCATCTGGACGGATGGGTGGCATCGGTGGAACACGCCACCATCGGGCGGCGCGTGTGCGAGAGCGAGTGGGACCTGCTGGAGTTGCTGGCATGAAGACGCCCGGCCCCGAAGCGAACTGGCACGGGCGACCCACCTCCCGCGAGCTGCTCGAGGCCGTGATCGGGTTCCTGCGCGAGCAGCTGCCCCCGCACGTCGATGTCTCCTTTCACCATCAGGTCCGTATCGCCGGGCACGCCCTGGAGATCGTGGCCCGCGAGCTGGACGCTCGGTCCGGGCCAGCTCGAATCGCACCGGGCCCGCCTGGAGGCGCTCGGCGTCACCGACGACGCCGAACTATCCGACCGCATCCGGTCCGGGGAGTTCGATGACCGGGCCGACCTGGTCGACGCCCTGCGGGCCGACAGCCGGGACCGGCTCCTGGTGGCCAACCCGGGGTGGCTCCCGCCAGAAGGGAATCTAGGCTGACGCCCTCGACGTGGCCGCGGGTGTCGCAACCGGTGCGCAAGCTGGCAGGACCGATTCGCGAGCGGGAGGACTGATGGGCGAACTGCAAGTGGAGGTCGAAGCCGGCGAGGTCGGCCTGGACGCGGCGCGGCTGGAACGCATCGACCGGCACTTTTCCCGGTACGTCGACGATGGACGGCTTCCGGGCTGGCTCATCCTGGTAAGCCGCCGGGGGCGGGTCGCCCACCTGAGCAGCTACGGGCGGCGCGACCGGGAGCAGTCGCGGCCCGTGGAGGTGGACACCGTCTGGCGGCTGGCGTCGATGACCAAGCCGATCACCTCGGTGGCGGCCATGATGCTCTATGAGGAAGGCGCTTTCGAGCTCAAGGATCCCGTGGAGCGGTGGATCCCGGCCTTTGCCAACATGCGGGTATACCGCAGCGGCTTCGGCGGATCCGCCGCCAGCCGGCCTGCGGTCGAACCGATTCGGATCTGGCATCTCCTGACCCACACCGCCGGGCTGACCTACGGGTTCCATTACGCCAACCCGGTCGACGCCCTGTACCGGGGCGCCGGGTTCGAGTGGGGCGCCCCTCCCGACCTCGACCTGGCCGGGTGTTGCGACCGGTGGGCGGAGCTGCCGCTGTTGTTCGAGCCGGGGACCGAATTCAACTACTCGGTTGCCACCGATGTGCTGGGACGGCTGGTAGAGGTGATCTCGGGCCAGTCCCTCGACGAGTTCTTCCGGACCAGGATCTTCGATCCGCTGGGGATGACCGACACCGCCTTCTGGGCCGGACCGGGCGCCATGGCCGACCGCCTGGCCGCCGCCTACATGGCCAACCCCGAAGGCCCGCGGGCTCCGGCGCTGCCCATCGACGGAAGCGCCGCCGCCCACCCTCCGGCCGTGCTGTCGGGGGGCGGCGGGCTGGTGGGGACGGCCGGGGACTACCACCGCTTCGCCGCTGATGCTGCGGGGCGGCGGGGAGCTGGAGGGGGTCCGCCTGTTGTCGCCGCGGACCGTGGCCTACATGACCCGCAACCAGCTGCCGGGCGGTGCCGACCTGGAGAGATTCGGTCGTCCCCTCTTCGCCGAGACGACGTTCGATGGCGTCGGGTTCGGGCTGGGCTTCTCAGTGGTCATCGATCCCGCCGCCAGCAAGGTGCTTTGCGGGCTGGGTGAGTTCGGCTGGGGCGGGGCGTTCAGCACCGCCTTCTGGGTGGCGCCGGAGGAGGACGTGACGGCCATGTTCTTCACCCAGCTGCTGCCGTCGAGCACCCATCCCATCCGGTCGCAGCTCAAACAGCTCGTCTACCAGGCGCTGATCGACTGAGTCCGGCCGTTCGTCTCACACGGCAGCCGGGGGGCCGGGTTCGGGCCCGATCAGGGCCGGACCCAGATCTGGAGCCGCCCGCACTCGCCCGGTGCTTCCGGGATGCGGACATCAACCCGGTCCAGCCGATAACCGAGCTTCTGGGGAATGGCTGCACTCCGGAGATTGGCCTCGTCGGTGTGAATCTCCACCCGGTCGACGTCGTCGAGGGCCTCGGCTGCCTCAGTCACGGCTTTGGCCGCAGCCGTCATATACCCGCGTCCACCGTGATCGACGTGGGTCCAGTAGCCGATCTCGGCGGCCCGGGGGCCGATCCGCCGATGCAGTCCGATGATTCCGACCACCTCGTCATCCGGGCCGTCGGGGCGCTGCATGACGTACACGAAGTCCGTCCCCCGCTGCCAACCGGCCTCAACCTCGGTGATGCGGGCGACCTGCGCCTCCCTGGTGGCCGCCCGGCGGTCCGCCCACGGCATCCAGGGTCGCAGATGCTGGAGACTCTCACCGACGGCCCGGGCCACGGTCTCGGCGTCCGCCATGACGTTGCGCCGGAGAACCACCGCACCCGCGTCGATGACCTCTGGGGGCTGGCTGTGCCGACGCCTCATGCCGCCCATTCGATCCGGTTGATAGGCGTGGCGCAACCGGGTAAGGGTCTCCGCAACCAGGCGACGGGTTTTCGCTCTGGCCCCGGGCCGCGGCGGGTGGCCGACATCCACCCGTTCCTTCTCGCTTGGCGCACCAGCTCCCTGGGACCCGGCCCAACTGCCACTCGTCTCCCGACGCTCTCCCACCGCGATCGCAGTGTACGGGGCCGCCGGGCCCGGACGCGGCACCCCGCCCGTCCCGGGAGGTTTCTTGGTGACACTCGGATTCTTGGTGACGAGGACAACACCACAGGTACACAAACGCGCCAAGAAAACGAAACGCGCCCAGAAGATTCGCCAGGAAGAGCCTGCGGCCAGCGCCGGGGCCCGAAACCTGGGGCCCGGATGCGGCACCCCACCCAGCTGTCCGACCCGCACCCGCCCGCCATGGTCAAATGGAGGCATGGCCAAGAACGTTCTCGGCGGCGAGCTCGAGCCGTGCAGCTTTGACCCCCTGACCGGTTTCTACCGAGACGGCTGCTGCAACACCGGGGCCGACGATGCCGGCGCCCACGTGGTCTGCGCCAGGGTCACGGCCGACTTCCTGGAGTACAGCAAGGAGATCGGCAACGACTTGAGCACCCCCCGGCCCGGTTTCGGCGGCCTCCAGCCCGGCGATCGGTGGTGCCTGTGCGCGGCCCGCTGGCAGGAAGCCTTCGAGGCCGGCATGGCGCCCGACGTGGTCCTCGAGGCCACCCACGCCCGAGCCCTCGAATGGGTCAATCTGGGCGATCTGCGCCGGCACGCCGAGACCTGAGTCGACCCTGGCAAGGGCGGCGTGTCTGTCGCGGCAGCCGTCCCCGGCTAGCCTGATCCGGTGCCCACGACACATCGTGGCGGGCTCCCGGGGTGACCACCCAGCAGGTCCGGGGCCTGCGCCCGGTCGAGGAGCCCGGCGCTCCAGCCCTCACAATCCGGCGGGACCGCTTCATGGTGGCGGCCCTGGTGGTGCTGGCCGTTGCCCTGCGGGTACCGACCATCGGCCGCGCCTACTGGATCGACGAGGGCATCAGCGTCGGGATCGCTTCCCACCCGTTGCGGAAGATCCCGGGCCTGCTTCGCCTGGACGGCTCACCGCCGTTGTTCTACGTCCTGCTCCACTTCTGGATCCGGGCCTTCGGGACGGCCCCGGTGGCCACCCACACCCTGGCCCTGCTCGTTTCCCTGATCGCCATCCCCCTGGGCTACTGGGCGGGGCGCGATCTCTTCGACCGCCGGGCGGGGTTGGCGGCGGCGGCACTGATGGCCACCAGCCCCTTCCTGGGCTGGTACTCGACCGAGACCCGGATGTACCCCATCGTGGTGGTGCTCGCCATCGTCGGTCTGACGTTTGCGGTGCGAGCGATGCGCGATCGCACCTGGCGGGACGGCATGTGGGCGGTGCTGGCGTTCTCGGCCCTGCTCTACACCCACAACTGGGGCCTGTACCTGTTCGCCGCCACCGTCGTCGTGCTCGGCGGCCTGGCTCTGTCCAGCCGCGACCGCCAGCTGGCGGTCGGGGTCGGGGTCGCCAGCGCCGCCGTCTGCATTCTGTTCCTGCCCTGGCTGCCCTCCCTCGTCGACCAGGCCCAGAACACGGCGGCCCCCTGGGCGGTGCGCCCGGTGATCGCCGACTTCTTCGCCGACACCTCCACGGCCCTCGGGGGCACCCTGGGATTCGTGGTGGCGCCGGGCCTGGCCGCGGCAGCCTGGTGGACCCGTCGCCGCCGCCCGATCGGGGACGGTCAGGTGGCCCGGGTCCTCTGCGCCATTGGCATCCTCACCGCCCTGGGCGGCTGGCTGGCAGCCCAGATCGAACCCTCCTGGACGGTTCGCTACCTGGCCGTCGTCGTGGCCCCCCTCCTGCTGGCAGCAGCCGGAGCGCTGGCGTCCAGCCGCTCCGGTCGGATGGTGGTGGCGGCCATGTGCGTGCTGCTGGCGGCCTGGAGCGCCATCGGGTCGCTGCTGCCAAACCCCAACGCCGCCTATGCCAAGAGCAACGCGGCCGCGGTGGCCAAGGCAGTTGCCCCGCAGCTGGCACCCGGCGACGTCGTGGTCACCACCCAGACCGAGCAGCTGGCCGTGCTCGCTCATTACCTGCCGAAGGGATTGCAGTACCTCACCCCGACCGGACCCGTCCGCGACCCCTACGTCGTCGACTGGCGCGACATCATTGCCCGGCTGCAGCAGGCCCAGCCGTGTCAGGCCATCGCCCCCGCTCTCGACGCCCTCCCCGTCGGCGCCCACGTCCTCGAAGTGAATCCCGTCCGGCGGCTGGGCGCCACCGGCTCGGCCTGGTACCAGGCCGTCAACGCCCAGGTGGCCGCCGTCGACCGGCTCATCGCCACCGATCCGTCCCTGCGCGCCGTCGGCTCCTACCAGGAGGCACTCAAACCACGGCCGTACAGCCCGGTGGTCGGCGAGCTGTTTGTGCGGGTGCCGGGCGCCGACCCGTGCGCTTGATCCGTACCGCCCCCGGCTGCTCGTGGCGCCCCTCGCACCGATGACGCCACTGGCTCCGCCAGCGGGGGGCAGGGAGTCCGCCGGACTGGCCGAATCAGAGGGGCCAGCCGGGTCCGCCGAGCGGCCCGAATCAGAGGGGCCAGCGGGCGGGCTGGCCGAATCGCGCCGGCCGGCCCGAATCGGGCGGGCTGGCCATGGGCGGGCTGGCCCAATCGGGCGGGCTGGCCCAATCGGGCCTGGCCGAATCGGGCGGGCTGGCCCAATCGGGCGGGCTGGCCCAATCGGGCGGGACGCCACCCTCCTCGGGGCGCGTCACCGACATCCTCCTGGCCCCGGCGGTGGCCGCCGCCACCGTGGCCGTGGCCATCGCCCTGGGCTGGCACGGTGTCGACACCCCGGCGCAGCTGTATCGCGTGGCCAGCTTCCGGGCGCACGGGCTCGCCATCTGGGACAGCCAGTGGTTCGGAGGACAGTGGACCCTGAGCTACAGCGTGCTGTATCCCGTCCTGGCCGCGGTGGCCGGTGTGGCCACCGTGACGGTCATCGCCGCGGCCGGGGCCGCCCTGGCATTTGAGCGGCTGGTCTCGCCCTCCCTCGGCCGGGGGGCCAGACCGGCCGCCCTGGTGTTTGCCATCAGCACCGTGGTGTCGGCGGCCATCGGCCAGTGGCCGTTCCTCGCCGGCGAGGCGGTGGGGCTGTGCGCCTGCTGGGCGGCTAGCCGGCGGAAGTGGGCTGCCGGCCGCCGCCCTGGCGCTGGGATCCTCGCTGATGAGCCCCCTGCCCGGTCTCTTCGTAGCCATGGCGATGGTTGCCTGGCTTCTCGCCTGTCCCCGCCGACGGCCGCGGGGGGCGGCCGGCGTCGCCGTCGCCGCTCTGGCCCCTATCGGCGTCGCGGCCCTGCTCTTTCCGGGCCAGGGGCAGATGCCGTACCCGGCGACCGATTACGCCTGGGAGATCGTCATCGCGGCAGCGTTGTGGGCGATAGCCGGACTGCACCCGGTGGTTCGGGCCGGCGCCCTGGTCTTCGCCGCGGTGGCGACGGTGGCGGTGCTCGTCCCGTCGCCGCTCGGGGGAAATGTGGGCCGCCTGGAGGACGCCCTGGCCCTGCCCCTGGCGGTCGGCCTGCTGTGGCCCCCCCGCCCCCCGGCCGCGCCCCGGTGGCCCCGACGCCTGCCAGCCAGGCTGCCGCGCCTGGCCCCGTGGGCCCGGCACCTGGTGCTCCCGGCGGTGGCCCTACCGCTGCTCCTGTCGCAGTGGGGCCCCGCCTGGGGAGCGATGACCAGCGTTCCGCACCAAAGCTCGACCCACCGGTCCTACTTCACCCCGCTGGTGGGTGCGCTCACCCGGGCCGCCGCAGGTGGACCGGCCGGCCGGGTCGAGGTGGTACCCACCGAGTTCCACTGGGAGTCCCTCTATGTGGCTCCGGTCATGCCGCTGGCCCGGGGGTGGGAACGGCAGCTCGACGAGGTGGACAATCCCCTCTTCTACGGCAACGGCTCCCGGCTCGACGCCGCCACCTACCGGACGTGGCTGCTCAACAACGGGGTCAGGTTCGTCGCCCTGGCGACCGCCCCGCTCGACTTCAGCGGGAGGGCCGAAGCTCGCCTCGTGGCGGCAGGAGTCCCTGGCCTCGACCTCATCTGGCAGTCAGCGCACTGGCGGCTCTACCAGGTCGACGGGAGCACGGGTATCGTCGCCGCTCCCGCCCGCCTCATCGCCGACGACGGAACCCGGGTGGTGGTGTCGGCGCCGGCGCCCGGCCCGGTGCTGATCCGGGTCCGCTACAGCCCCGACTGGCAGCTGGCGTCGGGACAGGGCTGCGTGGCGGCCGCCGTCGGCGCCCGGGGCGACGGTGGCGGCACCGGGATCCAGGTCACCGTCCCGAAAGCCGAAGTGTTCAGTCTCCGGCTCCGCCTCCACCTGTTCCCGCTCTTCCCGGGCCGGACCGGCTGCCCGGCCGCGAGCTGACACCGGCCACAGCGTCACCGCCAGCAGGATCAGCAACGGGCCCACGCCTGGATCGGTACCCTGCCCGGTGAGGATGCCACCCAGGTTCTGGGCCGAAAGACCCACAAACAGGGCCACGCCGATGCCCGTGACCAGGGCAGCCGTTCGAGTCCGGTCAAAGAGGACCCCGAGCCCGACGAACACCGCCACCAGCCCCAGGGCGGCCGCCACCGCACCGCCCTGCCCGGCCAGGGCGTGCCCCACTGCCCGATCGAAGGCCGCCACCAGCCCCGGCTCACCGTTGGCGCCGTTGGCGATTTGCGCCCCCGGCACGCTGGCGGCGTGGTTGGTGCCTTGCAGCTCCAGGAGCGCGGACCCCACCCACACCACCGCCCAGGCCACCCGACCGGCCCCGGCCCGGATGCGGGGCGGCCAGATGACGACGGCGATGACGGCGTAGAGCAGGGCGGCGCCGGGCGCGCCGGACAGCAGGCTCGTCCCGCCCATGAACAGCGCGCCCACTCCCTCTCCGATCGTCCACACGCCAAGCGCCCAGATCACGGAGACGCCCCGGGCCCAGGTCACGCTGCGGCCCCGGCCCCAGATCAGCCCCACCCCGATCGCCACCTGCAGGGTCGCAAAAATGGCGTTCCACACCACGTTGCCCCTGCTCAGCACCTCCGCAACGTGGAAGTCGGCGGTGGAAAGGGGTCCCGGCAGCCCCATGTTCGCCATGCCCAGGATGCCCGCCATAAAAGCCCGGCTGAACATGTACGGCTGGAACTGCAGAGCCCCGTCGAGCAGCCAAAGCACCCCGAGGGCGACCTCGACCTGGCGGCGGCGCTCGCCGGTGCGCCGCCGTTCAGGCACGGTGGTGCGAGCCGAGTCCCAGGAAGGGGATGCTGCACAGTGCCGTCGCCCCCAGCACGACGACGGCAGCGGCCTCCACCCAGATGCTCAGGTGAACGAAGGGAGCGTTAAAGGAGTCGGTGAAGCCCAGCAGGCCGATATTGATGCTGATGGTCAGTGACACCAGCGTCCCGGCAGCCATCAAGGCTCCGGCCCCCGCCACCAGGGCCAGATAATGCCGGGGCACCACCAGCACTCCCAGGGCCAGCAGCACCGACGCGATGAAATTGGCCAGGAACAGGTACCCGATGCTCGGCAGATGCCTGTAACCGCCGCTCCACAAGTGCAGGTGGATCCAGCCCATCCAGACCAGCAGGCCGGCGCCGGCAAGCCGGCCGACTAGCAGTTCGAGCTGAGTGCGACGGTCCCGGGCGGGGCTAGTAGCTAACACCGCCGCCTCCGCTGGACGGCACCGTGGACGGTGTGGTCGGCGTGGTGGACTGCGCCCCCGAGCCGGCTACGCCGGTGCCCGCGGTGATCTCCGCGTTCATGCCCAGCGACTTGTGGCTGTCAATGGGGCAGAAGACGTCGTAGCTGCCGTTCTGCAGGGTGACGTGCAGCTCGGCGCTCTGGCCCGGCTGCAGATCGGGAGTGGTGGCCTGGACCCCCGGGCCGGTGATTTCCAGCGAGTGGACGATCTTTCCGTTGTTGACAGCTTTGAACGTATATGTGCCGGGGCTGAATGAGTTGGTGGAGAGCGCCAGCTTGAACTCCGTCTCGCCGACGGTGACCACGGTCCCAGCGCTGGCAGAACCACCCCCGCCGCTGCCGGCCGTGCCCGCGGTCGTGGCCGAGCCGCCCGCGGTGGTAGCCGGGGTGTTGGTCGAGCTGCTGCTCCCGCCGCCCCCGCAGGCCGCAACGCTCAACGCGACACCGGCCAGGCCCAGGCCCATCAGCATCAGTCGCGGTCGTCGAATCCTCGGTGGCATGTGCAAGTCTCCTTTCGAGATCCCTCTATGCATCACTACGCCTCCCGTGGGCGTCAGGTTCGCCGATCGAGGGCACTTCCCCGGATTGGCGGCCGCGGAGCGCGCCACGGGCCGATCGGCAATCGTTTCGGTTCCGTCGCTCGTAGTATTGATCGTGGCTCGCATCGGTCTCCCCGCGGAGCGTATGGCAGATGACGCCCTGCTGGCCGGGCTGGGTGCGGGCGGGCCCGAGGTAGGACTGGCGTTCGTCCGTCGCTTCCAGCGTCACGTCTTCGGCGTGGCCCTGGCCGTGGTGGGCGATCCGCACGTCGCCGAGGACGTCGCCCAGCAGACCTTCGAACGGGCCTGGCGGCGGGCGGCCAGCTTCGACGCCAACCGGGGTTCCGTGCGCACCTGGTTGACGACGATCGCCCACAACCTGGCCATCGATGCAGTCCGGGCCCGCAAGCCAACGCCGGTCGATCCCACCGATCTGATCCGCCTGCTCGGCCCCGGCAGGGACGAACCCGAACAACGATCGCTCGGAACGGAATCGGCCGACGAGCTACGCGCCGCGATCGGCACCCTCCCGGCCGAGCAGGCCCGAGCGGTGGTGATGGCCGGCATCTACGGGATGACCGCCCAAGAGGTGGCCGCCGCCGATGGCGTCCCGCTCGGCACGGCCAAGACCCGTATCCGTTCGGCCATGCTGAAGCTTCGGGTGGCCCTCGAGCCACAGAGGGCCGAGCCATGACCGAGCTGACCTGCACCCAGGTGCGGGACGCGGCGGCCGAATACGCCCTCGACATCCTCGAACCTGGAGAGCGCAGCGGCATCGCAGCCCACCTGTTGCGCTGCCCGGCCTGCCGGGAAGATGTCGAGTCGATGAGCGGCGTCGCCACCCGCCTCCTCGAGCTGGTCCCCGGAACGGAACCCCCGCTCGGGTTCGATCGGCGGGTCCTGGCCCGGGTCCGGGATCTGACGCCGGCGTCGCGGTCCGTCCGGTGGTTCGGTCGCGGGGATCGTCACGGGGGCCGCCGGGCCCGCCTCATGGTCGCGGTCGCGACGGTGGCCGCTGCAGCCGCCCTGGTGTTCGGCTCGCTCGGCTGGTTCATGGGACGGTCGAACCACGGTACGTCCCACCGGGTGCTGATCGAGGCCGCCTTCCATCAGGATGGCCGCGACGTCGGCTCGGTCTACGTCTACCGCGGCCAATCCGGTCTGGTTGGACATGACTGTCAGCGGAGTAAAAGGAACTCCGAAGGTGACGTGTGAGCTGATCGGGGCCGGCGGGAGCCGCATCCCGGTCGGGTCTTTTGACCTTGTCGGCGGGAGCGGCTCCTGGGGTGCGCCGGATCGCTGGGGCCTGTCGGGCATCACCGGGGCGGCGCTGGTCGGCAGCGACGGCCGGCTGGTCGCGACCGCGGCGTTCAGCTAGCGGGCCGGCCGCCCGTCAGCTCGTGCCGAGAAGGGCGTCGAGGGCGTCCCCGATGACGGACTCGGCGGCGGCATCGGACTCGGCCGCGGCATCAATGGCCTGGAACGGCCGGTCCGGCCGTCGGTCAGGGCGCTCAGCAGGGTGACCGACACCAGGTCGCGTTCGACCGCCCCGCCGTCGGTGCCTTCCGGGAGCGACACCGCGTCCCCCCACTTCATGGCCACCCGGTAGGTGCCGGGGTGGCCGACCTTCGGCTCCAGCTTGGCCTCCGCGATGACTCGGGGCGGGACCCGCCCGACCGTCGTGTGCCGCCACCCCGCCATCCGGGTCACCGGGAGATTTGGCACGTTGAGGTTGGCGACCACCGGCGGCCCCCCGACGTCGGCGGAGAGGGCGCCTACCACGGCGCCGGCCACCCTGGCGGCACCGTCCCACACCTGGCCGGTGAGCATCTCATCCCAGCCCTGACCTTCGATGCCGAACCCCCGGACGGCCTGGCTCACCGCCACCCCGGTGATGCCCCCCGCCCGGGCGGTCAGGGCGGCCCCCACCGTGCCCGAGTGGTACACGGATCGACCGACGTTGATCCCCGGGTTGATGCCCGCGACCACCAAATCGAAGGGGGGACCGAAGGCGCCCAGTCGGGCGAACATGACGCACAAGGCCGGAGGTCCGGTCACGGACCAGGCGTGCAGATCGTCGAGGTGTACCTGGTGCACCTCGGGATGAATGCGGTGCAGAGCGCCCAGGGCGGCGCTTGCTCCCGAGTACTCGTCGTCGGGCGCCACGACCGTCACCGACCCGTATGCGGACATGGCCCGGGCCAGCACCAGGAGGCCCTCCGAATCGATGCCGTCGTCGTTGGTCACCAGGATTCGCACCAGCCCGGTGTTAGCACGCGCCGGTCGCGCCCGGCCGGAACCTCGCGGGAAACTCGACAACCGAAAGAGCACGTCGCAGGCTCACACGGCGCGGCGAGTTTCCGCCGTCGAGTCGCAAGCGGCCCACTAGCCTGGTTGCCATGCTGTACGCCTGGGGATTTGAGCGCATCGGCGTCGTCGCCGGTGATCTGTATTTCGTCGATCCAGACCCTTCCCCCGGCCAGGAGGGTGCCGAACGCGGCGTTCGCCTCGAGGTGCGTCTCCTCGACCGCCCGCCCCTGACCGGATCGATCTACGCGTTCCAGCCGATCGTGATCGACCGGCCGGTGTGGCGGGCCGATCTGCTCGAAACGGTGGCCGGCGCGCCCGGCAGCCACGACCGTACCCATCACCATCCCAACGTCCGGGGGTGGGAGCCGGGGACGCGTCAGTTCGATGAGGCCCTCGCGGGCGACCCGCTCCCGTGGCTGGCCGATCGGCTCGGCCGCCTGGACGAACTGGTGGCCGGAGCCGGCCTTGACGCCCGCGAGGTGGGACCACGCGACGCCGCAGACCTGGCCGCGGCCGCCCCGGAGATCGTCGGCGCGGTCGAAAAGCTGCTGGCCCGGGTTCGGGCCGGCGAACTGGCCCAGGCTCCAGACGAGCCCGAGCCGGCTGCGGTCGGGGCGGCCCGCGCCGCCGCCGGCGGGCCGGGGTCTGTCGGCGATGCCTTTTCCCCGGCGATTCGGGCCGGCTGGCTGTAACCGCAGTGGCGGCCGGGTCCGCCCTAGAGGCGGGGGGCGCCCGGTCCGCCGGGACGGCTGTCGCTGGTGTAGGGACTGTTCCCGGCGTCGGGGCTGTTGGCGTCGAGGCTGTTCCCGGGGTCGGGGCCGTCTCCGCTCGGGCAGCCGAGGGTGACCAGGATCTGGCGCATCTGTTGCTCGAAAAGATCGTCCGCGGGCATCAGCTCCAGAGGCACGTGGCCGAACACCTCGAGGGAGATGGCCCCGTGGAGCTGGTTCCACGCAAACAGACAGGCGGCCAGGGCCGCGGGCGGGAGTCCCTCGCCCTGGTGAGCCGGCCAGCGTCGTAGCTTGGCCCGGAGTTTCGCCGACCCCGGCCCGGTGAGGGGCTGGGGATGCAGGATCCCGCCCTGCAGCCCGGTGATCATGACCCGGAAGAGCACGTTGACGCCGCGGGTCATCTCCTCCTTGACTTCCGGCCCGTAGACATCGAAGCCCGGCACCGGCGTGCCGAATATGAGGGCGTACTCGGAGGGATGCGAGAGCGACCAGGCCCGGTAAGCCCGTACCACCCGAAGGAACCGATCGTCGAGCCGTTCTGACCGTTCCACCGACTGGGTCTCGGCCACTTCGAGGGCGTCGGCAAGGGACGCGAAGCCGTCCCGGGCCAGAGCGGTCAACAGTTGATCCCGGCTCGGGAAGTACCGGTACACGGCCGAGGAGGTCATCCCCATGGCCCGGGCGATGGCCCGCAGCGACAGCACGGCCGCCCCCGACTCCGCAATCTGAGCCCACGCCAGGGTTTTGATCTCGGACAAGTGTTGCCTCACGCAGCCGGTCCCGGCGCCGTCTCGGCGCCAGATCCGCAACGGATGCGACCGGTGTGTCCATCGTCACCAGCATACACTCTGAGAGCACTGCTCACTTTTACTGACAAATGCTCTTGACATCCGGAGCAGCCGGCGCGGAGGATGAGCGTCACCCAGTCCTTCCAGTTCTTCTCCCCCCGAGTCTGGAGCCATCATGTTCAACCGCCTTGGCCATCTGGCCACCACTCGTTCGCGCCTGGTACTCGCCCTGGCGGGGCTGGGCATCGTGCTGGCGGCCCTGGCAGGCATTCACGCCCCGTCGAAGCTGAAATCGTCCGGGTTCGTCAGCGCCAACGCCCCGTCCCAGCTGGCCCAGAACCGCCTCGACAGCCAGTTCGCCGGCGGCTCGCCCAACCTCATCCTTCTGGTCCAGGCTCGATCGGGCGGGGTCGATCAACCGGCGGTCGCGGCTGCGGGCCGGTCCATCGACACCCTGGTCGCCGCCACGCCAGGCGTCACCAACGTCAGCTCCTACTGGACGACCGGGAGCGCGGCGCTGCGGAGCCGTTCGGGTACAGAAGCGTTGATCGTGGCCCATGTGGCCGGCAACGACACGGTTCTCAAGGACCGCACCAACGCGGTCGTGGCGGAGGTCGACCACGCCACCAAACCGGGCGGGCCCAGTCACGGTGCGCGCCGGCGGCCTCGCCGCAGCCAACAACGCCATCGGCACCCAGGTCACCAAAGATCTGAGCGTGGCGGAGTCGATCGCCATCCCGCTGACCCTTATCCTGCTCATCCTGGCGTTTGGCAGCGTGGTGGCCGCCGCCCTGCCGGTCAGCGATCGGCCTGGTTTCGATCGTGGCCACCCTGGCTCTCCTGTGGGTCGTCGGCAGCTTGACCAGCGTCAGCATCTACGCCCTCAACCTCACCACCGCGTTGAGCCTCGGCCTGGCGATCGACTATTCGCTGCTGATGGTCAACCGCTACCGCGAAGAGCTGGCCGCCGGCCACGAGGTGGAGGACGCGGTCCGGCGCAGCGTGGCGACCGCCGGGCGGACCATCGCCTTCTCGGCCGCAACCGTGGCAGCCGCCATGGCCGCGCCTGCTGGTGTTTCCCGTGTACTTCCTGCGGTCCTTCGCCTACGCCGGGATCAGCGTCGTGGTCCTCGCCACCATCGGGGCCCTCGTCATCCTCCCGGCTGTGCTGAACCTGCTGGGTACCCGCGTCAACGCCCTCCCGGTGCGGATCGGGTCAAGGCGGGGCCGGGGTCCGGCGTTCGGCCAGGCCGAGTCACCGTTCTGGCGGCGGGTGGCAGACGCGGTGGTGCGCCGGCCTATCGCCGCCGGCCTGCCGGTCGTGATCATCCTGATCGTGCTGGGGCTGCCGTTCGCCCACGTCCACTTCGGCACGCCGGACGACCGGGTGCTACCGACCAGCCGCCGCCGCCCGCCAGGTCGGCGACGCCCTGCGCACCGACTTCCCGACCAACGCCAACAACACCATCGAGGTGATAACGACCTCGCCGCTGGCCCCGGCCGCCGCAGCCGGGTATAGCCGGGCCCTTTCCTCGCTCCCGGGGGTCGAACAGGTGACCGGACCGGCCGGGGTCTGGGTGACCGGTGCCCGCGCCGCGCCGGCGGTGGCGCCGGTGGCACAGGTGGCGCCAGCCTGGCGGCGGAGCACGAGAGCCCGGAGAGCAGCTGGTTCTCGGCGGTCATCGGTCCGGACGCCGAGAGCGGGGCCGCCCAATCGCTGGTGGGCCAGGTCCGGGCCCTTCCTGTGCCCGGGCACGTCACGGCCTACGTGGGTGGCGGTGCGGCCGGGCTGGTCGACCAGAAGCATGACCTCGGTAGCCGGCTGCCGCTCGCCCTGATCCTCATCGTCCTGACCACCCTGCTGGTGCTGTGGCTGTTCACCGGCAGCGTGGTGCTGCCCATCAAGGCTCTGGTACTCAACTTTCTCAGCCTGACGGCGGTGTTCGGCGCCATGGTGTGGATCTTCCAGTACGGGCATCTGTCCGGCCTGCTCGGGTTCACTCCCACACCGACCAGCACGACCATGCCGCTGCTGCTCTTCTGCATCGCGTTCGGGCTGTCCATGGACTACGAGGTCTTCGTGCTGTCGCGCATCAAGGAGCTGCACGACGCCGGCGTCGACAACGCCGAGGCGGTGGCCGGGGGCCTGGCCCGCACCGGGCGGATCGTGACCACGGCCGCAGTCCTGATGGCGGTCACGTTCTTCGCCATCGCCACGTCCAGGGTCAGCTTTCATTCAGATGTTCGGGATCGGGACGGGGCTCGCCATCCTGCTCGACGCCACCTTGATCCGGGGGGTGGTGGTGCCGGCCTTCATGGGTCTGGCCGGCGACGCCAACTGGTGGTCACCCCGGTACCTGCGCCGGCTCCACCGCCGCTTCGGTCTCACCGACACCGTCCCTGGCACCCGGCCACGGCAGCCGTGCCGGCCAGTCGTTGCCAGCCCAGTTCGTTGCCAGCCCAGTTCGTTGCCAGCCCAGTTCGTTGCCAGCCCAGTTCGTTGCCAGCCAGGTCCGCACCGGCCGGGGGCATCTCCTGACCGGCGTGGGCGCCGGCAGGCCGTCCGTTACCCCTCGGGGGCCTGAGGCATCGGGTCGTCGAAGACCGGGTGACCGTTGGCGTCGGTGGCATACGCCTGGCTGGCGGAGCCGTTGCCGGACCCCTCGCTGATGCCATGCACGGTGAACGGCGCCACCGTCCCCTCCTCGGCCCGGATGACGTGCATGACGGCGTTGACGAGGGCCAGGTGGGTGAAGGCCTGGGGGAAATTGCCGAGATGCCGGCCGGTGTGGGGGTCGAGCTCCTCGGCGTACAGCTCGAGCGGGCTGGCATACGACAGCAGCCGCTCGCACAGGCGCCGGCCCCGCTCGACCTCACCGATTTCGATAAGGGCGGACACCAGCCAGAACGAGCAGATCGTGAACGTTCCCTCTTCGCCGCTCAGGCCGTCGTCGGTCTCGTCGACGCGATAGCGCAGGACCAGCCCTTCATGGGTCAGTTCGTCCGCGATCGCCAGAACGGTCGCCCGGATGCGGGGATCCTCAGGCGGCAGGAAGCGCAGGAGCGGGAGGAGCAGGAGGGAGGCGTCGAGAGCGTCCGAGCCGTAGCGCTGCACGAAGACCCCGCGCTCGTCCACGCCGTGCTTGCAGATGTCCGTGTGGATCTGATCGGCGAGGGCCTGCCATTTTTCCGCGTACATGGGCTCGTCGTACATGCGGGCCAGACGGGCGCCCCGATCCAGGGCCACCCAGCACATGAACTTGCTGGAGGTGAAATGTTGGGGCTCGCCCCGGACCTCCCAGATGCCCCGGTCGGGCTCCTCCCAGTGCTCGGCCGCACATTCGACCTGACGCTTGAGGATGGGCCAGAACGACTCCTGCAGCTGGGCCCGGGACCGGGCGTGCAGCAGCACCGAGTCGAGAACAGCCCCCCACACGTCGTGCTGCTGCTGCTTGTAGGCGGCGTTGCCGATACGCACCGGCCAGGCCCCCTCATAACCGGAGAGGTGCGGGAGGGACTCCTCGGTCAGCTCGCGCTCTCCGCCGACGCCGTACATGACCTGCAGGCTCTGGCCATCCCGGCAGGCATCGGCGATGAAATAGAAGAAATCGTTGGCTTCGCGGTCGAAGCCCAGGGTGTACAGGCCCCACAGGGCGAAGGTGGAGTCGCGCACCCAGGCGTAGCGGTAGTCCCAGTTGCGCTCGCCGTGCGGCGTCTCCGGCAGGCTGGTCGTCGACGCCGCCAGGAGGGCGCCGGTCGGGGCGTAGGTGAGGCCCTTGAGGGTGAGAGCGCTGCGCTGCAGGTAGCTGCGCCAGCGGTGGTCGGGGAAGTCGCCCAGGGTGATCCACTGCCGCCAGTGCTCCGACGTGCGATGCATCCGCTCCTGGGCGTGATCGAAGGTGAGCGGGGCCGGCAGGGGTGACCACGACAGGGCCACGAAGTGGCAGTCGCCCTCGACCATGCGGGTTCGGGCGTTGAGGCCCCGGCGCTCGATACCGGGCCGCAGGTCAGTGGTGATGCGGAGCTTGATGTTGGTGCCGTCGCCACTGGCCACGATCTGCCCGTATCCGCCGCCCTCATATTCCCAGTCGGGCTCGATGCGGGCATAGTCGAACATGGGATCGCACGTCATCGACAGGTCGACGGCGCCGCTCACACAGCGCACCGTCCGCAGCAGGCAGTGCTCGGCGTCGTAATCGGTCGGCGAGCGCCGGTGGGTCTTGGACCGCTCGGCCAGGTTGTGCCAGGGCCCCATGCACAGGGCGTCCCTCACAATGAGCCAGCCCGTTCGGGTCTGCCAGGTGGTCTCGAGCATCAAGCTGCCGGGCAGGTAGCGACGGGCCGCGGGCACCATCTCGTCGTAGGGGCCAATCCGGAACGACCCGGCGCTGCGATCCAGGAGAGCGCTGAAGATCGACGCCGAATCGGGCCTCGGGACGCACATCCACTCGACGGCCCCGCTCGGGGCGATCAAGCAGGTGGTCTCACAGTCCGACAGAAAGGCGTAATCGGCGATGCCCGGAAAGGGGCTCCCGGCCCAGCTGGTGTTGGCATCGGCTTCGAACGCCCCGGTAGAAGCGTCGGGCTGTACTCGTTCAGTGCCCATCACAAGGAAAAGCGTACCTTTCGGACGGCCCTAAGCCCGGTAGGCCCCGATCGGGCCGGCCCGGAAAGCAGGGCCCGGACAACAGGGCCCGGACAAGAGGTGGCCGACTTTTGTCCCTTCCCCGCCACTTCTGGTCCGAAAACCACGCCACCCGTGGTTTTCGGACCAGAAGTGAGAAAAAGGGCCAGAAGTGAGAAGGAGGCCCACAGAATGCGGCGCTGCAGGCCCCCAGGCGCCGGGAGCAGGGGGCGCCGTGCATGATCCCGCCCGTGGTGCACAACCGGGCGGTCCACCGGAGGCGAAGACGCACCTCGTCGGGATCGGCGCGGAGGGTCTCGACGCCGATCAGGCCTGCGAACGGCATGAGCCCGGATGCCTGCACGCCGCTCATGGTCCCAGCCTGCCCGATCGGCCGCGCCGCTACCAACGACCGGCATGTAGCGTGCAGCGCATATGGCCCCTCCGGATCGGCTGCCTACCCGCGAGCTGCTGGCGCTGACGCCCGACCAGCTTCTCCGTCACGCCCGTCACGTCCGCGACGAGGCCCACGGGGCGCGGGTCACCTACTCGCCGAAGGTGTTCATCCCGTTGACGATGCTCTGCCGCGACAAGTGCGGCTACTGCACCTTCGCCAAGGCGCCGGCCCGCCTCGAGTCTCCGTACCTGACCCCCGACGAGGTGCTCGCCATCGCCCGGCATGGCGCCGAGGCCGGCTGCCACGAAGCCCTGTTCACCCTCGGGCGAGCGCCCCGAGGACCGCTACCCGGTGGCCCGCGACTGGCTGGACGCCCACGGTTATGGCTCGACCATCGACTACCTGGCAGCCATGTGCCAGCTGGTGCTCGACGAGACCGGGTTGCTGCCCCACGCCAACGCCGGTGCCCTTTTTCCCGACGAGCTGGCCCGGCTGCGGGCCGTCAGCGCCAGCCAGGGCATGATGATCGAGACCCTGCGCGAAGACCTGGCCGCCCATCGGGGCGCCCCGGACAAGACGCCGGCTCGCCGGCTGGCCACCCTCGACGCGGCCGGCGCGCTCGGCCATCCCGTTCACCACCGGGATCCTGGTCGGCATCGGCGAGGACCGGGCCGACCGGGTCGCGGCCCTCGAGGCCATCGCCGCCAGCCACGCCCGGCACGGCCACGTGCAGGAGGTGATCGTCCAGAACTTCCTGCCCAAGCCGGGTACCGCCATGCACCGGACGCCGGCCGTGCCCGCCCGACGACTTCGTCGACGCCATCGCCCTGGCCCGCTGCATCCTGCCCCCCGAGGTCCACGTGCAGGCCCCGCCCAACCTGTCGGACGACTTCGGGGTCCTGCTCGACGCCGGCATCGACGACTGGGGCGGGGTCTCGCCCATCACCGCCGACCACGTCAACCCCGAGCGGCCCTGGCCGGCGCTCGACCTCCTGCGGGCCGTGACCGAGAGCCGGCGGCCTCGAGCTGGCGCCCCGGCTCACCGTCTACCCCGACTTCGCGCAGGACCCCGGAGCGGTGGCTCGACGAGGGCGTTGCGCTTCGCGGTGATGGACCGCAGCGACGCCGAGGGCCTGGCCCGGGACGACCCGGGCTCGGTATTCCCGCAGAAGGTGGGCGAGTACAAGAACGTGGGCGACGGCGCCGAGGTGGTCCTCGTCGGGCGGCGCTCCACCCAGTGGTACTCCGGCGCCGACGTGCACCCGCCCACGCTGCTCCCCGGGACACCCCGGGCCGGGCGGCGCAGTCGGGCGAGGTACTCGACCGGGGTGCGGCTGGGCCAGGAGGCCGGCGTGGACGAGCTGGTCGACCCTCTTCTCGGCCCGGGGCCGGCGAGGTGGCAGCCGTGGCCCGGCTGGCCGACGAGCTGCGGGCGGAGGCGGTCGGTGACGCGGTGACGTGGGTCAGCAACCGCAACATCAACTACACCAACGTCTGTACGTTCAAGTGCCGATTCTGCGGGTTCTCGAAGGGGCCGCTGTCGCTCAACCTCCGGGGCACGCCCTACCTGCTCACCCTCGACGACATCGCCGGGCGGGCCCGCGAGGCCTGGGAGATGGGTGCGACCGAGGTGTGCCTGCAAGGCGGGATCCATCCCGACTTCGACGGCGACTACTACATCGAGGTGGCCAGGGCGGTAAAAGATGCCGCCCCCGACATCCACGTCCACGGCTTCACCGCCCTCGAGGTGACCGAGGGAGCCCGCCGCCTCGGTGAGCCGCTGGCGTCGTATCTGCGGCGCCTGATGGACGCCGGGTTGCGCTCCCTGCCGGGCACGGCGGCCGAGATCCTCGACGACGAGATCCGGGCCACCCTCTGCCCCGACAAGATCAACACCGAGGAGTGGCTCGAGGCCCACCGGACCGCCCACTCGGTCGGCCTTGCGCTCCAACATCACGATCATGTTCGGCTCCATCGAGCAGCCCGTGCACTGGGCCCGCCACCTGGTGCGCACCCGCGACCTGCAGAAGGAGACGGGCGGGTTCACCGAGTTCGTCGGCCTGCCGTTCGTCCATATGGCGGCCCCCATCTACCTGCAGCGCAAGGCCCGGCGTGGCCCGACGTGGCGGGAAGTGGTGCTCATGCACGCGGTGGCCCGCATCGCCTACCACGGGCTGATCGACAACATCCAGGCCTCGTGGGTGAAGCTGGGCGCGGACGGCGCCCGCCAGCTCCTGCTGGCGGGAGTGAACGATCTGGGCGGCACCCTGATGAACGAAAACATCTCCCGCGCCGCCGGGGCCAGCCACGGCCAGGGCCTGGACGAGGCGGGATTCCGCGCCATCGTCGAGCCGCTGGGCCGGCGCCTGGAGCAGCGCACCACCCTGTACGGGCGGGTCGGCGCCGGCGTGGCCTAGATCAGGCCGACCCCGGGCGACGCCGGGCCACGCCGAGTCACCCCGGGAGCCTCCAATGCCGGCTGCGAACTACGCCGGCACCCGGCTAGCTGTGCACCAGCTCCCGGAACGGGATGTCGCGGTCCACTTGCGGTTCCTTGGGCAGCCCGAGAACCCGTTCACCCAGGATGTTGCGCATGACCTCGTTGGTCCCGCCGGCGATCCCGGCCCCGGGCGCGTGAGCAGCAGCTGCGCTCGGCCCGTCGGCCTCGGCTTCGCCCTCGGCCCAGGCCGTCCCGGCCGGCCCGGCCAGGCGGCAGGCCAGTCTGCGGCCCGCCGCATGAGCAGCGACCCGCCCAGCTTGGCGACCGACCCTTCCGGTCCCGGCACCCGCCCGGCTGCCACCGCGCCCCGGATCCGCAATCCGACCATGTCCAGCACCCAGGAGCGGATCAGCAGGTCCGCCAGCTCCTGGCGGACGACCGGATCCCCGGCCAGCCCCCGGCCGCGAGCCAGCTCCAGCTGGGTGGCGATCAGCGCCAGCGGCGACGTCTTCTCGGTGCTGTGCCCGGCGCCGATGGCCACCCGTTCGTTCATCAAGGTGGTGAGGGCGACCCGCCATCCGTCGCCCGGTGGCCCCGAGGATCTGGTCGGCGGGGATGCGGACCTGTCGAAGAAGACCTCGTTGAAGTTGGCTCCGCCGTTCATCTGCCGCAAGGGCCGGACGGTCATCCCGGGGCGCCCATGTCCAGGATGAACATCGACAGGCCCCGATGCTTGGGCAGGTCGGGATCCGTCCGGGCCAGCACGATGCCGAACTGCGAATGGTGGGCGCCCGAGGTCCATACCTTCTGGCCGTTGAGGAGCCACTCGTCGCCGTCGCGGACCGCGGTGGAGCGCAAGCTGGCCACGTCGGAGCCCGCCGCCGGCTCCGAGAACAGCTGGCACCAGATCTCCCCGCCCTGGGCCGCCGGGCCGGACATAACGCAGCTTGTGAGCCTCGGTCCCGTGGGCGAGCACGGTCGGAATGCACATTCCGAAGCCGATGGTGTAGACCCCCTCCGGGGTGGCGTAGCCGGACGCTTCCTCGTTGAAGATGGTCTGGTAGCGGCCCGGCAACCCCTGACCGCCGTACTCCCTGGGGCCAGGTCAGCCCGGCCAGCCCGGCCTGATACAGGGCGCCTGATAGGCCCGGGCCGCGGTCGACGGCTTCAGGATCTGTGGGCCGCCTGCCGCCCCCATCGGTCCCAACGGAGCGGGGCGCGGTATTGGCCTCGAGGAAAGCCCGCACCCGCTGGCGAAAGGCCGCTTTGTCCCGAGCGGTGTCGTCAGGATGGGTGGTTGGGGTCGTCATCGGTTCTCCTTGTCCCCGTCTCGAGGTCGTAACGCGGGCCACGTTAGCGACATGGGGCCCGCGCTTCGCCAGTCGTCCGTTCGACCTGCAACCGTGACCCGGTGCCATGCTGGGCGGCGATCCCGACCGCCGACCCCACTGGAGACACGTTGAACGACCACCCGCCGGGCCGGCTCCAGGCCCGTGTCCGCCGGGACAGATGCCAGAGCCCGAGCCGCGGTTACCACCTGGCTCCTGACGGCCCGGTCCGCGGCCCCCGGACAGTCCCGGTCCGGGTGCCATGGTCGGGGTAGCCGTCCCGGGGTGATCGACGCCGTCGTGGTTGGCTCCGGCCCGAACGGGCTGGCCGCCGCCGTCGCCCTGGCCCAACGAGGCCTGGCGGTGACGGTGTTCGAGGCCGCGGACGAGGTCGGCGGCGGCACCCGCACCGCGGAGCTGATGGTGGCCGGGGTTCTGCCACGACATCTGCTCGGCGGTCCATCCCCTGGCGGTGGCCTCGCCGTTTCTCGCGCTCGCTCCCGCTGGAGCGCCATGGGCTGCGATGGCGCTGGCCCGAAGTGGATCTCGCCCACCCGCTCGACAGCGGCCAGGCGGGCGTCCTGGCCGGATCGGTCGACGACACGTCCAGCCGGCTGGGCGCAGACGGCCCGGCCTGGCGCCGGGTGTTCGGCCCCGTGGCTCATCGCCTCGACGCCTTGCTCACGGACGTCTTCCGCCCCGTGCCCCACCCGCCCCGGCACCCGGTCTGTTTGGCGCCGGTTCGGGCATCCGGGCCCTGCCGCCCGCCGACCGTCCTGGCCAGGCGCTGGAGGAGCGATCCGGCCCGAGCTTTGTTCGGGGGAGTGGCAGCCCACGGGTTCCAGCCCCTGGAGGCGCCGTGGCGACCTCCGCGGTCGGGGTCTTGATCATCGCCGCCGGACACCGCCGGGGCTGGCCGGTCGCCGAAGGCGGTTCGCAGTCCGATCACCGCCGCCCTGGCGTCGCTGCTGGTCGAGCTCGGCGGAGAAATCCGGACCGGGACGCCCGTCGCCTCGGTCGCCCAGCTGCCGCCGAGCCGGGTGGTGCTGCTCGACGTGGCCCCGGCCGCGGCCGTCAACCTGGCGGGCGAGCGGATCCCGCCCCGGCGTGCCAGCGGGCCTACCGGGCCTGGCGCACGGTCCCGGCGCTTTCAAGGTCGATCTCGCCGTCGACGGAGGCGTGCCGTGGATCCACCCGGCCTGCGCCCGGGCCGGGACCGTCCACTGCGGCGGGCCGCTCGAGGAGATGGCGGCGGCCGACGCGCCGCCGCGCGTGGGCACGCATGCCCGAACGTCCGTTCGTGCTCGTCGGGCAGCAGTATCTGGCCGACCCGGGCCGATCAGCCGGACCCTGCACCCGCTGTGGGCCTACGCCCACGTCCCGTCGGCTACGCCGGCGACGCCACCGGCGCCGTTGTCAGCCAGATCGAACGCTTCGCGCCCGGGTTACGGGACCGGATCCTCGGCCCACTGCAGCCCGAGCCCGGCCGCCATGGCGGCCTACAACCCCAACTACGTCGGCGGCGACATCGACGCCGGCGCCAACGACGCCCGTCAGCTGGTGTTCCGGCCCCGGCTGGCCCGCGACCCCTACGAACGGGCGGGCCGGGACTATTCCTCTGCTCGGCGGCCACTCCCCCCGGCGCCGCCGTCCACGGCATGTGCGGCTTCAATGCCGCTCAGTCCGCCCTTCGTTTCCTCGGCGCGGCCCGCTGACAGACGCCACCCCGGGCGGAAGCGACGTCCGAATGGCGTCCGCCCGGTCGCAGAGTCAGTTGCATTATGAAACGAACTCATGTTATGGTCCATTGCATGACAGAACTGACCTGCCAGGACGGGGCGGCCGTTGTTGCCGTCGCCTCTCCTGGTGGCCCGGTCGCCGTCGGCGCCTGCCGCTCCGGAGTTGGGGCCCCGGCTGACCCGGCCGGGTCCGGGTCCGCGGCGCCCGCCGCCACGCCAACTCCGACCGCCGGGGTCGCGCCTGCGCCGGACGACCACGGCAGCCGGGGCTGGATCGTCTTCGCGGTGACCGCCCTGGGGGCCTTCATGGCCTCGCTGGACCTGTCGATCGTCAACGTGGCCTTTCCCGCCCTCCAGCACTCCTTCCCCCACGATGCCCGGGCCACCCTGGCGTGGGTCATCACCGCCTACACCATCGTGTTCGCGTCGCTGCTGGTCACCGCCGGCCGCACCGCCGACCGGCTGGGCCGGCGGCGCATCTTCTTCGCCGGGCTGGGCGTGTTCACCCTGGGTTCGGCGCTGTGCGCCCTGGCCCCGTCGGTGGCGTTGTTGATCGGCGGGCGCGTCGTCCAGGGGGTCGGGGCCGCCGCCATGGTGCCGTCCTCGGTCGGACTGCTGCTCGGGGCCTTTCCCGATCGAGCGGCGGTCGCAGATCGTGGCCCTCTGGGGGGGCGTGGGGGCCCTGGCGGTGGCGACCGGCCCATCGCTCGGCGCCGCCCTCATCTCGATCGGCGGCTGGCGGTGGGCCTTCTTCGTCAACCTCCCGGTCGGCCTGGTGGCCTGGCTCGTGGGCCGGCGAGTCTTGGTCGGAGTCGCGCGAGCGCCGGGACGTCCGAGGCCCGCCCCGACTACGCCGGCGTCGCCCTGTTGGTCGGGACGCTGGCCGCCCTGGTCCTGCGCCATCTCCGAAGGACCCAGCTGGGGTTGGAGCAGCGCGCCGGGTCGTGGCCTGCTTCGTGGTCGTGCCCCGGTCCTGGCGGCGGCGTTTTTGTACCGCTCGGCCCGCCATCCGGAACCGGTGCTGGACCTGCACCTCTTCTCGGCCCGGTCGTTTTCCGTGGCCAATGCCGCCGTCGTGCTCTACGCCATGGGCTTCTACGCCATGCTCCTCGGCAACGTGCTGTTCCTGACCGGGGTGTGGCACTACTCGATCATGAAGGCCGGACTGGCCATCACCCCGGGTCCGCTCGTGGTCGCGGCCGTTTCCGGCCCGGCCGGTCGGCTGGCGGCCGGGTGGGGTTCCGGGCCGTGCTCGTCACCGGGTCGGCGCTGCTGGCGGCGGGCTGCTGTGGTACGCCACCCGAGTTGGGGTCCAGCCCGCCTACCTGACCGAATGGCTGCCCGCCACCCTGGTCACCGGGCTGGGAATCGGCCTGACCTTCCCGGTCATGAGCGCCGCCGCCGTGTCCAGCCTGCCCGGGCACCGTTTCGCGGTCGGCAGCGCCGTCAACCAGACCGCCCGCCAGGTCGGCGGCTCGCTCGGGATCGCCGTGCTGGTGGTGGTCCTCGGCGCGCCGGTCGACCGCGGCCGCGGCCCTGACCAGCTTCCACCACCTGTGGCTGTTCGCCGCCACCACGGCCAGCCCTCTCGGGCGCGGTGGCCATGCTGCTCGGACCGCCCCGACCGGCCCTGGCGGCCCCGGCCTTGGTCGGGTCCGGCCCGGAGCGAGGCTGATCGGGAGCCCACCGGGCGTCCGTCCCCCGGGCCTACGCTGCCAGCTGGCCCATCGGGCATCCACCCAGCCACAGGAGGCGAAGCCATGACGAGGCGCAGACCAACCGGCAGCGACACCGCACGTCGATCCCGCCCTGCTGGCCGAAGCGGACGCCCTCATCGACAAGCCGTCGAGTTGCGCCGGCGCATCCACCGCCACCCCGAGACCGGGCTCGATCTGCCGGTCACCCAGGAGGCCATCCTCGAGTCGCTCGACGGCCTCGGCCTGCGAACTCGGCACCGGCACCGCCACCACCTCCGTCGTGGCCACCCTCGACGGGGACCGGCCCGGACCCACCACCCTGCTGCGGGCCGACATGGACGCCCTCGAGATGCCCGAGGACACCGGGCTCGAGTTCGCCTCCGCCGTGGACGGCAAGATGCACGCCTGCGGCCACGACGCCCACGTCGCCATGCTGGTCGGCGCGGCCCGGTTGCTGGCTGCGCACCGTCGCGGTGAGCTGCCGGGTCGGGTCGTGCTCATGTTCCAGCCCGGAGAGGAGGGCTTCGGCGGGGCCCGGGTGATGATCGACGAGGGCCTGCTCCGAGCCCACGGTCCCGTCGACCGGGCCTTCGCCATCCACGTCACGCCGGTTCTTCCGTCCGGCCTGGTCGCCTGCCGGGGCGGCACCATGATGGCCTCCTGCGACGAGTTCCAGATCACCGTCATCGGTCGAGGCGGCCACGCCTCGATGCCCCACGACGCCACCGACCCGGTGCCCGTCGCCTGCGAGATCGTCACCGCCCTGCAGGCGATGGTGACCCGGGTCCTGCCGGCGTTCGATCCGGCCGTGGTGACCGTCACCCGGATCGAGGCGGGCACGGCCTTCAACGTCATCCCGGAGTCGGTGACCTGCGACGGCACCATCCGGTCCGTCTCCGACGCATCGCGGGACCTGGCGATCGCCGGGCTGCGCAAGGTGGCCGAGCACGTGGCCGCCGCCCACAACTGCCGGGCCCGAGGTCGAGCTCATCGCCGACCGCCACTACCCGGTAACGGTCAACGACGACGGGGCCGCCGATCGCACCCTCGCCGTGGCCGGGGCCCTGATCGGCGCCGAGCGGGTGCTGCGGATGCCGAATCCGGTCATGGGCGCCGAGGACTGGTCCTACGTCCTGCAGCAGGTGCCGGGATCGATGGCGTTTCTCGGCGCCGGCCCCCCCGGCGTACACCCACCCGGCGCCCAACCACTCCAACCGCATGGTGATCGACGAGCCCGCCATGGCGACCGGAATCGCCCTCCACGCGGCCATGGCCCTCAGCTGAGTGCGCGCCCGACGGCTAATCAGCTCGGGGTCCGCCCGGACTCCGCCCGGCGACTTGATCCCGTCCACCGTCGCCTGCATGTTGCGCCGCCACTCCCCCAGCCGGCGGTCAACGATGCGCTCCTCCTTGTCAGGCCTGGCCTCGATGGCGGCCGTCAAGCCCGGACGAACCCGGTCCCATGCGGGCCCACTGGCGCAGGCGGCAGCCCCCGCCGTCGGGCTCCGAGCTCGAACCGCCACGAGGCCGCCACCCCGTCGGGAGCCTCGACATCCCAGCCGAATGACCGGCCCGGTTCGCAGGCCACCACGACGCGACGTCGCTCTCCCACGCTCCGATGGCCGGGTGCTCGTTGCGGCCCCGGAAACGGGCGCCCAACCGGGGCCGCGGTTCGCCGTCGAGCCACTCGGCTCCCTTGAACTCGTTGGAGAAGCGGGCCGGCAGACTCGATGTCGGTCACCAGCAGCCACACTCGCTCCGCCGGCGCGGCCACCAGTCACCTCGACCTCGGCGGTCGGACCGTCCGCGTATCGCATGGGGCGCCTCCGCATCGAAACCGTAGCGTCACCGAACTGCGGGTGACACGGGCCTGGCACCGGGCGATAGGCCGCGACGCGGCGCCGCTCGCGGTCGAATGGTCGGCCAACAAGCTGTCCTAGGCTACCCCCACCAGCTCCCCAACCCTACCGCCAGGCGGAAGGAGGCCCCGTTGAGCGTCCCGGCCGAGCCCGAAACCGACCCGACGTCTACCGCAGCCCGGCGAAGCGGCCCCGGACCCCCGCCACCCGACGCTGCTGCGCCGGATCGACGCCACCGAGCTGGGCGCACGGGCCGGGTACTCCCGACCGCACACCGTGCACTGCGGGCCGGACGGGCTGTTCGTCTCGTGCCTCGGAGGGAGCAATGGTTCCGACGGACCCGGTGGGATCGCCCTCCTGGACCACGACACCTTCGACGTCGTACGAGCCTGGGAGACCGACCGGGGGCCGCAGTACCTGGCGTACGACGCCTGGTGGCATCTGCAGCAGAACACCCTTATCACCAGCGAATGGGGCACCCCGTCGATGGTCGAGGTGAGCAGGGACGGCCGGCGCATCTACCTGACCAACTCGCTCTCCGGGGCGTGGGACGACCAGTTTTGCCCGGACGGCGTGGGGGCCTGGCTGGCCAAGGTCGATACCGATCCCGACCGCGGTGACGGACTGCGCATCGATGCAGCGGTCCTTTCCCCACGGCGACGACTTCCGGGGTTGGCGCGTACATCAGGTTCGCCTGCAGGGCGGCGACGCCTCGTCCGACTCATACTGCTTCCGCTGCGCCGGGCGGAGCGGTGCGCCTTCCGCCGCCGACGCCCGTCGTGCTGGTCGGGCCGTCGGGAGCCGGCAAGTCCCACTGGGCCGCCCGCAACTTTCGCCCCGAGCAGATCGTGTCGTCGGACGCCCTTCGGGCCGCGGTCGGGGTCTCCGAACATGATCAGCGGGCGGGCACCGACGCGTTCGAGGTGCTGGATCTCATCGTGGACCGGCGCCTGAGCCCGCCGCCTCCTGACCGTCATCGATACCCTCGGCCTCGACCCGGACGCGGCGAGCCCGCTATCTCGAACTGGCCCGCCGGCCACCGGACGCCCGCCTACGCCATCCTCTTCGATACCACGGCCGAGGTCTGTCGGGCCCGCAACCGCATTCGAGCCCGGCCCCTGCCAGCCCCGATCCTGAACGCCCAGCTGAAAGCCCGGGATCAGCCGCCGGCGACTCGACACCGAAGGTTTCGGCGCCGTGCTGCGCCCAGAACCGGTCGAGGTTGTTCCCTCCGAGATGGCGGCCAGGCGGGGGCGCACGGCCGGCCCGGCTGCGCTTCGGCCTGCAGCTGTCGTCCTTTGCGGGTGGTTCAGCGTGCAGTCCGCTGGCGGACCGGCTGGCGGAGGCCGCCTCCCTGGCGGAGGCGGTGGGATTCACCAGCCTCTGGGTGATGGACCACATGGTCCAGATCCCCCAGGTCGGCCGCCGCTGGGAGGATCTGCCCGGAAAGCTGGACGACGCTGGCCTGGCTGGCGGGCCGCACCTCGAGCATCCGGCTCGGCACCCTGGTCGCCGGCGTGACCCTGCGCAACCCCGCCCACCTGGCCAAGATCGTGGCCACCCTCGACGTCTGAGCGGCGGCCGGGCCATCTGCGGGCTGGGCCTGGCCTGGTGGGAGTGGGAACACCGCCTGTACGGCTGGCCTTTTCCACGGCGGCGCATCGCTACGCCCTGCTCGAGGACACCCTGCGGCTGCTCCCGCTCATGTGGGGTCCCGGGCTCCGCCGGCCGTTCACGGGCCGGATGCTGAAGGTTGCCGAAACCCTCTGTTATCCCCGGCCCCTGCAGGACCACGTGCCTATCCTGGTCGGAGGATCCGGAGAAAAGACCACGCTCCTCCTGGCCGCCCGCTACGCGGACGCCTGCAACCTGTTCGGCGACCCGGAGACGGTCGCCCGCAAACGGGCCATCCTCGAACGCCATTGCGCCGACGCCGGCCGCGACCCCGCCGAGGTGCGGGTTACCCACCTGTCCACCGCGGTGGTGGCCGACTCCCGGCGAGAGGTGGGAGCTGCCATCGAACGCCTGCGGCCGGCCGGGCTCGCACCCGAGCAGGCCGCGAGCCGGTGGGGCGGCGGAACGGTCGAGGACCAGATCGGGCGTTACAGCCGACTGGCGGAAGCGGGCGTCGAGACGGCCATTGTCGCCCTGCCCGACCTTTTTACCCCTGGCGCCATCGAAGCCTTCGGGCGGGTCATCGCCGGATTCGACGAGCCCCCACCTTCGGTGCCGTGGTGAGCGACCGGCCTCATTCCGGCGGACAGCTCGTAGAGCGGTTCGCCCCGCCGCAGCCGGGCCGCGATGCGCACCACCTGGGGCAGCTCCCGTCGGGTGGGCGTGTGGGCGGCCAGGAAGCGGGCCGTCCCGGCCAGGATGAGCCGCGACCGGCTCGGAGCCCTCCGGCCAGGCCAACGACTGGCGGACTGCGGCCTCGTACATCTGAAACCAGTGGAACTCGGCGTCCTCCCGAAGCAGGGCCGAGCCCAGGGCGGCCAGCACGCCGCACGCGTCCGCCGCCTGCGGCCAGCCATCCGTACACGATGGCGCCGGCCTCGTCGACCATGTCCTGCTGATCCCAGCAGGCCTGGCAGCCCGCCGAGCTCCGGCTGCGGCACGGACAGCGCCAGCCGGTGGCGACCGGGCAGCGGGGCGGCCAGGACGTTCAGGAACCGGTCGAGAAATACCTTGAGGGCGCCCTGGTAGACCCCCCGGGCCAGCTCCGGCGTCGGCGCTCGCTGCACCAGCTGATGCACGGCGTTCGCGGCGGTGAAGGCGTGGTGGACGACATCCCAGTCGCCGTGATCGTTCTGGGTGTGAAAACGGGTCACCCGCAGGGCGGCGGCGTAGGCCACCGCCCGGGCCAGCTCCTCCAGGGTGGCACCGGCGGCCACGGCCCGGTCGAGGGCGGCCACGATCTCGCCGAGTCGTCGCCGAGGATGACCCAGGCCAGGCTGTCGACGTCGTCGTCTCCGGCGAAGGTTCGCGGCCCGGGCGCGTCCAGCCTGGCCGGCAAGGCGGCGGCGGCCCGGGCGAGGAGACCGGCCAGGTCGTGGGGATGGCGCCAGGCTGCGCTCTCTTCGGCTCGGGACGCCCCGGCCGTCTGCTGGGCCAGGGTGGGCAGCACCGCGCCGGCGTGCTCCCACCCCAGGTGGTCCAGCACCTCGAACGCCTTGTTGGTGAAATCGATGGTGTGGCCGCCGTCCAGGAACACGTGGTCGGTGGCCGCCGCGCCCATGATGGCCACCAGGTCACCCGCCCCGAGCCCGTCTGCGGACCGCGCTGGCCAGGCTGCGCTCGGCGGCGTCGCCGCTGCGGGTGTCGACGAACCGGCGGTACCAGCTGCCAAGGCGTGCGGGCGGCAGGATCGGTCCGGAGCGGCTCCAGCGCGAAGCGCGGGGCGTGACCGCGGGTGTCGCGGGACACGAAGGTCAGCCCGTGGACCAGGGCCAGCACCCGGTCCTCCGGGTCCAACCAATCGAGCACGTTGGCCATGCCGGTCAGCACGGTGAGGCCCGCGCCCCAGCCCGCCGCCCGGTAGCGGGTACCGAACTCGACCCCGGCGGCCACGATGGCGGCCGCGGCCTCGGTCCGGCCCAGGGCGTCGACCAGGCCGAGGACGGCCTTGGCCATCACGAGGGTCAGCCCCTGCTCCAGGCCTTCGTCGAGCCGGCGCCGCAGCTGACCGGCCCGGTCGGCGACCGGCTCGACGATCACAACCACGTCGTTGCCGTCGATGTCGACCGGGTAGGACCGGACGTCGTCCGCGAACGGATCCAGGGTGCCGCCGGACTCGAGGTCGAAGCGGGCGTGGTGCCAGTGGCACGTCAGCAGTCCGTTCTCGACGGTGCCCCGGTGCAGGGGAAAGCCCATGTGCGGGCAGCGGTCGTCGACGGCGTAGGCCCGGCCCGTCGGACCAAAAGACGCAGACGGGCTGCGACCCGAGCTTGCCGGTCAGCTGACCCTTGGCCATCAAGGCGTCGGCGCTACCCACCCGGATTCGGTCTTGCATGGTAGGCTCCCCGTCGCGTTTGCGGTATCTACCGAGAGGCTACGACGTCGGGCGGGTATTGCACCGGGTTCGAAGCCGCCCGGCTCTCAATCGTTCAGCCTACGGATCTGAATGCGCCGCCACCCGCTTGGGAACCACCATGCGCCAGGCATCCAGGACCAGCTCCCGCATCTCGTCCCGCTCCAGGACGGCCAGCCGGGCCACCACCCAGTTGTAACGCAGGTCCGACGTCCTCGGCATGAGGAACTTATCCGGCTCGAGCCGCGACCAGGGCCTGCCGTTCCTCCTTCGGAAAACCGAACCCCATCAGGGTTTCGTCACGTGAGAAGGCCAGGTACACGATCCGGCCGACGCGGAACTTCACCCGGTCGCGAACCAGTACCTCGTAGCTGCGGGGCAGCCCGGTCGCCACCCGGCGGACGTCGTCGATCGTCACCATGCCGCGACCGACGCTAATGGCCAGACGGTCAGAAGACGTGGGCGCCCCGAATCGAGGCCAGCGCCCCGGCCTCGCCGTCAGCTTCCACGCCCAGCTCCTCCCACGACCCTCGCTGGGTGACCCAGCGGATCAAGGCCGGGGCGGAACTGGTCACCGTGGCCACGGTCGGCCCCGTCCCGACGCCGATGACCCGGGTCGCCGGCCCCACCAGACGGACTTCGACCGCGCCGGTCCCATGGAGCGTCTCCAGCACGGTTGGGTTCTGCTGGGGAAGGGCAGCCTCGACCCAGTCGATCGCCGGGGCCAGGCGCAGTTCGTCGGCTTCGGGTGGAAGCCCGGTGAGCGGTCCCCGGGGAGGGAACAGGTCGGCCCGGATATGGGTGTAGTGGTCGAACGCAAACGCGTTCGGCAATAGCGACGCCGCGTAAGTGCCGAGATCCCCGAGCGGCAATTCGAAGTCCTGAGTCTCCAGAACCCGTAGCTGCTCGATGGCCGACTGGCTCACCGATCGATAGTCGTCGACCACCCGGGCCGCGCTCCAGCTTCTCCGGGCGTCGACGTAGACCTCCTGGATCTGTTCGGTCGGCAGGTCACCCGCGGCCGGCAGGGCGGACGGATCCACCACCATCCAGAACAGGGCCCCCATGTGGGCAACCACGTCCTGCACGGACCAACCCGGACAGCCGCTGTCGCTCTTCCACTGGGCGTCGCTGAGGTCTGCGGCGATCGTGAGGAGGGCGTCCCGATCCGCTTGCAAGGCGTCATTCGCTCGGCTGGTCATGCGTCACCTCGTCTCCCCCCACCCGGTCGGACTGGAGCCACCACCGGAAGGAACATAGTGTTATTATGTTGAATAGGGATACTCTCTCACGGAACGTTGCTCTTGAGCAAGAGAAAATCGCAGCGACTACACACTCTGCATGCCCGAGGACCTGACGAGCTCGCTGCGATCCGACCAGGTCCTCCAGACCCGGGCCGCCCTGGTGACTGCGGGCCGGTACCTCTTCGGTCAGCACGGGTTCGCGGCGACGTCGGTCGACGACATCGCCCGCCGGGCCCGGGTGACGACCGGGGCCCTCTATCACCACTTCGCGAACGAAGACAGCCCTCTTCGAGGCGGTGTTCGAACAACTGCACGAAGAGATGCTCGTCAAGTCGGCCCGAGCCGGGGCCGGAGGGACCGACGAGCTGGATGGTCTCGCTCGCGGCTTCGACGCCTTCCTGGACGCCGTTCTCGAGCCCGAACTGCAGCGCATTGTCATCATCGACGCCCCGGCCGTGCTCGGCCTGGCTCGGTTCACCGAGCTGGACGAACGGCATGCCCTGGCCGCCATCGTGGCGGCCCTCCAGGCAGCCGACGCGGCCGGAGCCGTTCAGGCCGATGATCCGGAGACGCTGGCGCGTTTGTTCATCGGCGCCCTGACGCGAGGGGCCATGCTCATCGCCAACTCGCCTCAGCCCCGGCGCACCCGCAACGCGGTGGCCGTGAGCATGCGCCGGCTGCTGGGCGGTCTGGCGACACCCGGTTGAGGCCGCCGGCGGCTCAGCCCTGGCTGGCCCGCTGCTCCGCCAGGTCCTCCCTCAGCACCCGCCGGAGCAGCTTGCCGGTCTCGTTGTAGGGAAGGGCATCCCGGACCTCGACCACGGCCGGCATCCGGGACGACCGCAGCCGGTCTCGCACCCAGTTCTGCAGCTCCTGCTCGGCCGCGGTCAGCCCCGGCTCGAGCACCACGGCGGCCGCCACCACCTCGCCCCACTCGTCGTCGGGCACGCCGACCACGGCGGCTTCGGCGACGGCGGGATGCTGCAGCAGGACGTCCTCGATCTCGCCGGGCGACATGTTCTCGCCGCCCCGCACGATCACGTCGTCGAGCCGGCCCTCCACGAACAGAAAGCCGGCCGAGTCCAGATGCCCGCCGTCATTGGTGGCGAACCATCCATCGGCGTCAAGAGCGCTGCGTCCGTGATACTCGCCGGCAATCTGGTCGCCCCGCACATAGATCTCTCCCGTCTCGCCGGCCGGCAGCACGTCGCCATCGGGTCCGCGGATCTCCAGCTCGAGGGTCGGCAGCGGCCGGCCCACCGAACCCAGCCGGGCCCGGACTTCGGGATCGTCGCTGGCAAAGGCCACCCGGTGTTCCTCGGGCCCCAGCACGGCGACGGTGGAACTGGTCTCGGTGAGACCGTAGGCGTTGACGTAGCCGACCTGGGGCAGCAGGCTCATGGCCCGCTCGATGATCGGCACGGGCATGCGGCCACCCCCGTACGAGAGATGATGCAACGACGGCAGCCCGGCGCCCGCCTCCTCGGCGGCGTCGAGGAGCGGTTGAGCATCGTCGGCACGACCATGGCGTGGGTGATGCCCTCCTGCTCGGCGATCTGCACCCATTCCTTGGGTTCGAACTGCGGCAGGTACATGATGCGCCGGCCCGAGTACACGCTGGAGAGGATGGTGGCCATGCCGGCGATGTGGTACGGCGGAACGCTGACCAGGGTGGCCTCGTCCTCGTGGGCGGCCATGTAATCGATGGTCGAGAGGACGTAGGAGACCAGGTGGCGGTGGCGGAGCAGGGCGGCCTTGGGCTCGCCGGTCGTACCGCTGGTAAACAACCAGATCGCGACCTGGTCGGGATCGGTATGACCCTCGTCCGCCGGCGACGCCGCCGCCACCCGCTCGGTCAAGCTCGTCCTCCGTCATGACGGTTACGCCGTCGATATCGCGGATCCGGCTCGGCGGCGTCCGGATCCGCGACCACGATGGCCGGCGCCACCCGGGCGCAGATGGCCCGCAAGCGGTCGTCCGCCAGCCGGTAGTTGAGCGGGGCGAAGGGCACCCCCGCCACCGCCCCCGCGAAGAGCAGGGTCGGGACCTGCTCGGAGTTGGGCGCCACCATCCCGACCCGCTCCACGCCGGCCTCCTTGATCAGGCGTGGCCACCGGCGCGATCGGTCCAGCAGGTCCGCGTAGGTCAGGCCGGAGGAGCGGGAGCCCACGCCGACGCGGTCGCCCATCCCGTCGGCGGCCATCTCCAACAGCATCGCGATGTTCACCTGTCCCCTCCCTGTTCTGGCCGGAAGTCGCTGCGCTCCCCGGGCGCCGATGGCGGCGCCGGGCGGTATTCAGCAGCGGTCCGAGCGTAGTGACCGCCGGGTCGGCGACGGCCAAACGCGACGCACTGGTCGTGTCGCGGTCCCGGACCCGGGCCGACCATACCCGGCGTGCTTTTTCGACCCGACCGCCACCGTGGCCCGGCAGGGTGCCACCGCGGACAGTCACCGGCGGCGCACAATGGGGATGTGGACCGAGGGGGCCGTGCCGCTTCCTGGCGCCGGGTCTATCCGGGCGCGGTACTGGGCCTGGTGCTGATGACAGCCGCGTGCGGGACCGGGACGGGGGCATCGGGCTCGGCGGCGACGGCTCCGCCCCGAGCGCCGGCCCGGGCCCGGCGCCGAATGGTGGTGTCAGCGCCGGGGCGGCCCCGGCTACCGGCGGGGCCAGCCCGGCCGGGTCGTCGGCCCCGGCGGGGACGTCGGCCCCGGCGGGGACAGCGGAGGCGGCGGCGGACGGCGGGGTCGGCCACCAGTGGGCAGCCCAGCTCCGGTTCGGCCCTATCCACCTCCTCGGCGCCGGCCTCCTCCTCCCCGTCGTCGACGTCGCCTTCCTCAGCCGCCTCGCCTGCCACCACCCCCCCGAGCAGCCCATCCTCGACCCCGGCGCCCGACCACGACCGTGCCACCCGCCCCCCACCTGGAAACCGGCAGCCAGCGGGCCCGGCCGTGCTCCAGCTCCAGAATCGGCTGACCGCCCTCGGCTATTGGCTCGGCACGCCCGACGGCACCTTCGGCGACAGCACCCAGCAGGCCGTGTACGCCTACCAGAAGGCGGCCGGCCTGACCGCGGGACGGGGTGGTCGGACCCAAGACCAGCGGCGGCGCTGGCCGGGGCGTGGTGCCCCAGCCGCGCAGCACGTCGGGATACGTCATCGAGATCGATCTGGCCGACGATCTGATGCTGTTCGTCGCCAACGGCAAGGTCGAGCACGTCCTCAACACCTCGACGGGCGGCGGCTACGTCTACACCAGTGACGGCGTCACCGCCGTGGCGGACACGCCGGTCGGCGTGTTCCACATCGGCCGTCAGGTCGACGGCATGGTGACCGACTCCCTCGGCCAGTTGTGGCGGCCCGAAGTTCTTCTACAGCGGGTTCGCCATCCACGGCGACGGATACGTGCCGCCCTATCCGGTATCCCACGGCTGCGCCCGGGTGAGCAACGAGGCCATCAACTGGATCTGGGCCGACAACCTGGCCCCGATCGGCACCGAGGTCTGGGTGTACTGACGCGCAGCCCGCCACCAGGGCCGCGGCCGCCTTCGCCCAGCGGATTCACTCCGCCGTGACCGGAACGCCGTCGACGTAGGTAACCCGGTTGGTCCGGACGGCCGGGACCACCTCGCCCGGGACGATCAGCCCGACCAGGTTGAGCGGATCGGTGGCGTTGACCGACACCCGCTCCCCCGCGGGCGGTGTCTTGCGCACGTGGGCCAGCTGCTCGGCCGCCTCGGGCAGGGCGTACTGCTCGCCGCTGAACCCGGCCACGAACCGGCCGCCCCGGACCAGGCCGCGATCTTCGAGCCGGCGCAGCGCCCACTGGAGCTCCCGCCAGGGCAGGCGCAGGGAGTCGTGGACGGCCAGATCCCGGAACACCACCCCCCATCGGCGCAGCAACTGCTCGGCCACGGCCTCGGCCAGCTCGTCGCGGTCGTGATCGCCGGCCGGAGCGGGAGCGGGAACCAGGGCCCACCGTCCCGCCGAGGCCGCGGTCGGAACCGGCATGCGGCCGAGCCGTGACAGGCGGGGCCGGGTGCCCGGCAGGCGGCCCGGGCGCCGGCCACCGGGTTGCGGCCGGCGGAGCTGCGGCTTCCGGCGATGCGGGCCCGGATGGCGCCGAAGCCGTCGCACATGATCAGGCCCCGGGTCACCCCGTCCCACAGGCCGCGCTCGACGTCGTCGGGCAGCCGGCGGGTGGCCGCGGCCAGGTCCGAGGCGAACGACGCGCCCGCGCTGGCCCAGGGTCTCGACGATCTCGGCGGTGGCGCCGACGGTGGGAGGCACTGGCGGGTTGTCCGGCCCGGACGGCGTCGAGCAACCAGCCCAGGTCGGTCCGGAACACCACCGCGATGGGCGTGGCCTTCGAGGGGGCCGCCGCCGGGCCGTCGGCCTCGGACCGCGGGCCGGGGGGCCAGGCGCAGCCAGGCCACCTCGCCGTCGTGGCAGAGGGCGTCCAGCCAGGCGGGCGAGTAGTGGCGGAGCCGGCGGGCCAGCAGCTCGGGCTCCCAGGCCACGGCGGCCGCCTCGAAGCCCTGGAGCTGCTCGATGACGGCCGCCAGGCCGGCGTCGCCGGCCAGCTGGGTTCCGGGGGCCAGGTGCTGCCATCGCAAGCAGGAAGCGCATGAGATCCTGGGCGGTGGCCGGCTGCACGCTGCGAACGCCGGGACCGGCGCGAGTAGCTGTGCATGCGGGCCAGCAGCCGACGCGACACCCACTGCGGTGTCGGCGGCCGTCGGCGGTGTAGCGGCCCTGGAGGACAAACCCCTCCTGCTGCAGCCGCGGCCAGGGCCACGGCCACCCGGCTGGGCGCCAGCGTCGGTGGCGCCCGCCAGCCCGTCGACGGTGGTGATGCCACAGCAGCTCCAGGTGGCCGCGCACCATGCCGGCCGCGGCCTCGTCGTCGTCGCCGAAGGCCAGGCGCGGCCTCGTCGGGCCGACTCGGTGGTGCACCACAGCTCGGCCCGGGCCGGTCGAGATCGGCCGAGCCCGGCCCCGCGCGACCAGCTCGTCCCACAGCGGTCGCCATTCGTCCCGGGCCGGCGCCGCGACCAGAGAGGACAGCAGGTCGTGCAGATCGTCCGGCGGTGAGCAGGGTCGGGCGCGATCTCGGCGTGCACCTGCTCGATGGCGTCGGGATCGAGGGCGCCGATGGCGGCTCAGATCGACGTTGAGGCCGCGCCGCAGCCGGACCGCGTTGGTCCGGCGGTTCTGGAATTCCTCGTCGTCGAGGAAGGCGTAGGGGCGGGCGGTGACGATCTCGTGGGCGAGAACCGAAGCCTCGGTGGTGTCGCAGCAGTGGACCCGGACCTCACCGGCCTCGATGCCGCTCCAGCAGCCGGCGCAGCCCGTCGACGTCGAGCGCCTCGTGCAGGGTGTCGTCGATGGTCTGGCGGACCAGGAGATGGTCGGGGATCTCGATCGGGACCGATGGCGTTGTCCTGGCAGGCCGCGGCCTGGGGGAACACCGCGGCCAGCAGGTCGTCGGACTCCATGCGCTGGATCGGCGGCGGGTTGCGCCGGCCGCCGCGGAAGCGCAGCACCATGCAGCGAGCGGTTGAGGTTCCAGCGCCAGCGGGCCTGGAACATCGGGCGAGTCCAGGATGGCGTGCTCGCAGGGTGTCCGCGACGGTGCCGCTCGGCACGTAGCGCGGGACCTCCTCGAGCGGGAAGCTGTGGTGGGGGCCGAGCGACAGCACCACGGCGTCGTCGGTGGCGGCCGCCTGCAGCTCGAAGTTGAACGTCCGGCAGAACTTCTTTCGCAAGGCCAGGCCCGAGGCCCCGGTTGATCCGGCCCCCGTACGGCGAGTGCACGACCAGCTGCATGCCCCCGGTGTCGTCGAAGAAGCGCTCGAGGACCAGGCACTCCTGGGTCGGCATGGCTCCCGAGGGCGGCCCGCCCGACGGCCAGGTAGTCGACGATCATGGTCGCCGCGGCTCGGCCACGATCCCGCAGGTGTCGACCAGCCAGCCGCCGGGCCCCGTCCGGGTCGCCGGCGGCCAGGTAGCTCGTCGACCCGGCCGCGCAGCGCCGAGACCTCCTCGGACAGCTCGGCGGTCCGGGCCGGCGCCTCCCCCAGCCAGAACGGCACGGTCGGCGGCGTGTCGCCGGCGTCGCGGACGCGGACCACCCCCGGCTCGACCCGGCGGATCTGCCAGGAGTGGCTGCCCAGCAGGAAGATGTCGCCGGCCATCGACTCCACCGCCCAGTCCTCGTTGACCGTGCCGACGAGGGTGTCGTCGGGATCGGCCACCACCCGGTAGTCGCCGGTCTCGGGGATGGCCCCGCCGGAGGTGGCGGCCGCCAGCCGGGCGCCCTTGCGGGCTCGCAGCTCGCCGTTGACGGCGTCGTGGTGGAGGTAGGCGCCGCGCCGGCCCCGCCCGGTCTCGATGCCCTCGCTCACCAGGTCGACGATCTCGTCGAACTGCTGCGCGGGTGAGCTCGGGGTAGGGCGCGGCCCGCCGCACCAGCTCGAACAGTTCGTCGGTTCGCCATTCCCGGGCCGCCACTTCGGCCACGACCTGCTGGGCCAGGATGTCGAGGGGCAGGCGGGCCAGGTGGATGGTGTCCAGGCGCCCGGCCCGGACCGCGGCGAGCAGGGCCGCGCACTCCACCAGCTCGTCGCGGGTCAGGGGGTACAGGCGCCCCTTGGGGGTGCCCGCCCGGCTGTGGTTGGACCGGCCGACCCGCTGCAGGAAGGTGGCGATGCTGCGGGGGGACCCGATCTGGCACACCAGCTCGACCGGGCCGATGTCGATGCCCAGCTCCAGCGAGGCGGTGGCGACCAGGGCGCGCAGGTCGCCGGCCCGCAGCCGGGACTCGACCCGGTAGCGCCGGTCCTTTGACAGGCTGCCGTGGTGGGCGGCCACCACGTCGTCGCCGAGGCGCTCGCCGAGCTGATGGGCCAGCCGCTCGGCCAGCCGGCGGGTGTTGACGAACACCAGGGTGGTGCGGTGCTCGGCGACCAGGGCGGCGATCCGGTCGAGCACGTCCGAGAGCTGCTCGGCCGACGCCACCGCCTCCAGCTCGCCGTCGGGAAGCTCCAGGCCCAGGTCGGCGTGGCGCTGATGGCCGACGTCGACGACCGCCGGCAGGGGCCGGTCGCCGACCAGCAAACGGCCGACGGTCTCGATCGGGCGCTGCGTGGCCGACAGGCCGATGCGCATCGGGCGCCGGTCGCAGAGCGCCTCCAGGCGCTCCAGGGTGACCGCCAGATGGGCGCCGCGCTTGTCGCGGGCCACGGCGTGGATCTCGTCCACGATCACCGTCTCGACGCGTGCGCAGCGCCGCCCGGCCCCGCTCGCTGGTGACCAGGAGGTACAGCGACTCGGGCGTGGTGACCACGAAACTGGGAGGCCGGCGCACCATCACGCGACCGCTCGGCGCTGGTCGTGTCGCCCGTCCGCACCGCGACCCGCATGTGCGGCGCGCGACAGCCCGAGCTCGGCCGCCACGGCGGCGATCTCGGCCAGGGGCCGCTCCAGGTTCTCGGCGATGTCGACGGCCAGTGCCCGTAACGGGGACACGTACACGACCCGGGCTCCGACCTCGACGTCGACGCCGGCCTCGTGGGCCCGGTAGAGGGCGTCGATGGCGACCAGAAACCCGGCCAGCGTCTTGCCCGAACCCGTTGGGGCCGCGATCAAGGTGTCCCGGCCGGCGGTGATCAGCGGCCAGCCTCGGGCCTGCGGCTCGGTCGGGCCCTCGGGAAAGCGGCGCACGAAACCAGGTCGCCACGGCCGGATGAAAGCGATGACAGGGCCGGGTGCGCGGCCGTCAGGTCACCGCGGTCGAGAGGCGAGCAGCGGCTGTCGGCGGCCAGGACCATGCTCTTGATGGTACGCAGCGCCAGTGGGACAATCACGACGGCCGGCCATCAGGCTGGGACCATCAGGCTGAGGCCCGCGGGCTCGTACCGAAGCCGGGGCCACCGGCCTCCGGGGGCGCCGGATGCGGACCGGCGACCCGGCGCGCCCTAATGGCCGCCCGAGACCGCCAGGGGCTGGATGGTCAGGTCCTCGGTGAAGTCGCCGCGGAGCACCCGAATGGCCAGCTGGCCGTTGGCGAGCGTCGCCTCCAGCCCCTTCCGAAGCCGGGCGGGCAGGGTGATCTCCGCTCGTAACAGCCGTACTCCCATTCGTGCACCAGGTACTCCCTCGGGGGGGCGCTCCGCAGCCGGGCCCAGAACCGCACGGTGCCGGGCCGGACCTCGATGGTCACGTCGGTGGCGGTCACCGCCGGGACCGGGGCCAGCACCACCAGGGCTCCCGGGGTCTCGTAGACGTTCACCGGGACAGATTGGGGGCGCATATTCGCCTCGGTCGGAGGCGGTCGCCGCGGCGACCTCTTCACGGGTGGGGGTGTGCTCCAGCCATGCCCGAACCGTAGTCCGAACCGGGCCGCAGCCGGCTGACCGTTGGGCGGCGCCGCGGTGGTCCCGAGCCGCGCCTCCAGCCGGCCGGTCCGACCCGGATCAGAACTCGAGGACCAGCCGCCCCCGGACGCCGCCGGCCTCCAGCAGGCGGTGGGCCTCGGCCGCCTCGTCGGCCGGGATGGCCCGGGCCACCCGCAGGGTGACCTGGCCGTCCTCCACCTGCTGGCGGAGCCGGTCGAGCTTGGCCTGCTCGCGGGCGTAGTTGCGGACGAACACCGGGATGAAAGGTGATGCCGCGTTCCTCGTCGCCCTCGAAGCCGCGCACCGTCGCGATCCGGCCGCCGTCGCGGACGGCCGGGACCACCAGCTGGTCGAGCAGGGCGGCGTCGACCACCCCGTCGACCCCTTCGGGATCGCGTCGCGGACCCGGTCAGCGAACTGGTCGCCCCGCGCGACGACCATGTCGGCACCGAGCTCCTTGACCAGCTGCTCGTCCTCGGGGGAGGCGTCGGCGATGACGCGGAGTCCCTCGGCCTTCGCCAGCTGCATGGCGTAGCCGCCGACCGCGCCCGCCGCGCCGGTGACGGCCAGGGTCTGGCCGGGCTGCGAGGTCGAGCGCATCGAGCGCCATCCGGGCGGTCAGGCCGTTCATCGGCAGGGTCGAGGCCTCCACGTCCGAGGCCCCGGCCGGAACCCGGGCGACCGACTCGACCGGGACCACGATCCGCTCCGAGTAGGCGCCGTGGGACGCCGTTCGGCACCACGATGGCCATCACGTGCTCGCCCAGCTGCAGGTCCGTGGTCACGTCCTCGCCGATCTGCGTCGAGCACCCCGGCCGCGTCCATCCCGGGCACGTAGGGCGGCGGAATGTCCTTCAGCTGGGCCGGCCCGGGCCCCGCTGCGCAGCCCGGTGTCGGTCGGGTTGACCGTGGCCGCGTGCACCCGGATCCGCACCTCGCCCGGTCCGGCCTCGGGATCAGGAAGCTCGACGACCTCCAGCGCGTCCGGACCACCAAACGACATCACACCCACGGCTCTCATGGGTGCCTCAACCGCCGACCCTGCCCCTATTCCCGGTGCGCACGCGCCCCCGCCCACGCACGCGCCCCCCGCCCTGCGCCCCCGCGGCAGAAGTTCGCCTGGCGATGCCCGGGAAGCGTCTCGTCCTTGTCCGCCATGCCAAGTCGAGCTGGGCCGATCCCGAGCTGGCCGACCACGATCGGCCCCTCAACGCCCGGGGCCGGAGGGCGGCCGCCATGGTGGGCGGTCATCTGCCGCGGCGCCGGGCTTGCGGCCCGACCTGGTGCTGTGCTCGTCGGCCACCCGCGGCCCGCCAGACGCTGGAGCTGCTGAAATTCGCACGGACACCCCGGTCCTGGTCGAGGACCGGCTCTACGGCGGCCAGCGCCCGCGCCCTGCTCGACCCGGATCCGCGCCGTTGCCGACGAGGTCCAATCCCTGGTCCTTATCGCCCACAATCCCGGGATCGAAGACCTGGCCCGCCTGCTGGCCGCCGCTGATCGACGAGCTGGCGGCAGCCGGGAAATTCCCGACCGCCGCCGTCGCGGACCTGGCCATACCCGTCGCCCGCTGGCAAGACCTGGCCCCGGGCCGGCCCGGCTTCAGGCCTGGGTCGTGCCAAGGGACCTGAAACCCGCTTAGAGCAAGGGCAGGTCGGGCGCGGCCCCTGCGGTGCCACGTGGCGCCACCTCCGCCGCCTCCCGGCGCCTCCCCGCCGCTCCCGCCGCTCCCGCATCAGAAGGCCACGATGCCTTCGCCGCCGGCCGCGCCGCTGACCGTCACGGAGCCGATCGGGGCTGAGGGTCCCGCCGGCGCGGACCGGAACCCGTCGACGATCCCGTGCGCCGCCGGTCTCGATGTAGAGGAACCGCCCGGAGAATGATGGGGCGGCGTCAACCGTGCCCGGGTCGGTCGCGGTGGCGCCGAGCAGGGTCAGCCGGCCGCCCAAGTCCTCTCGATAGCCGCTCTCCGATGCGCTGCCGGCGTTTGAGGCGAACAGATAACCCTCGAGCCGGGGCGACCCAGCAGGTGGCCGCCTGCCCGGTGCCCACCGTTCGATGAGCGTGACCGTGCCGTTCGGCGTGGAGCGCGAAGGTGGCCAGGGCGTTGGTGCCGGCCTCGGCGACCACCAGATGCCCGGCACGGTCGAAGTCACTCGCGAACGGGACGGTGCCGGCCTCGGAGTTGACCACCGGCGCCGGCGACAGCCGGCCGTCGGGGCCGACCCGGAAGACGTCGATGTCGTTGCCGTTGGCTTTGGTGGTGACGACGAGCTGCAGGCCGTCGGGAGAGAAGGCCACCTGTCCGGGAGTGTGGGTGAACTGGGTGGTGTCTGTGGGGATGGTCAAGCCCGAGATCACGGCGCGATCCGGCCAGGCGATGCACCGGTTCCCGCGGACACGCGAAGCCGGCCACGCTGCCGCCGCCCTTGGCGTTGAGTACGTAGACCAGGTCACCGCGGGCAGCCACGCTCACCGGAAAGCTCCCGCCCGAATTGACCACCTGGCGCAGCAGAAGATGGTCGCCGTTGACCGAGAAGACCGACACCGTATTGCTGCCCGGCATTTACGGCCAAGAGCAGAGCGTTGTCGGTCGTAGGCCAGTGAGCCCTGCGAGGCCAGGTGGTCCACCGCGGACCCGTTGAGCACGCCGCCCAGACCGCCGGTGTCGTAGGTAGCCGAGCAGGGTAAGGCTGCCGTCGTTGGCCCGGTCGTAGGCGACGACCTGATTGCCGGCGGATTGTCGGTTTGAACAAAGACGGCGCGATCGCCGCCGATCGCCTGCGGTACTCGTGCCGATCGGTGCGGCTCCGGCCGCGATCGGGGCGACCCGATCGCCAATCCCACCAGCGCGCCAGCGCCTACGGCCAAACGGACCAGTGCTCTCATCGACGTTCCTTTCCCATCTGTGCTCAACGGTGTTCGTCCCGACGGGCGCGCTGCCCAAATCCACAGTCCCCGGTGAAGGGCTAGCCGTTACGCGGCAACTTTCCACCGCTGGCGCGGCCGGTCTGGACCAGCGGGCCCCTACGCTGGCGGGCCGTGGAGGCGGACGTCGAGTTGCTCAGCCGGTTGCGTAACGGCGACGAGGACGGCGTTCGTCGCTGCTCGTGGACCGCTACCAGCAGCCCATGCTTCGCCTGGCCCGATCGGTGGTGCCGAGCCATGCGGTCGCCGAGGAGGCCGTCCAGGACACCTGGATGGGCGTGGTCCGGGGCATCCACCGCTTCGAAGGTCGGTCCTCGCTCAAGACCTGGCTGTTCCGAATCGTCGTCAACCGGGCCCGGTCGGCGGGATCGCGGGAGCAGCCCGACGGCATCCCTGGACGCGCTCCACACCGTCGATCCGGCCCGCTTCGACGCCAACGGCGCAGTGGGCCGACCCCGTCGAGCCGTGGACCGACGACAGCGACGACCGGCTCGACGCGGCCGCCTGTGCGCCGGTGCTCGCGCCGCCCTCGACGACCTGCCGCCCCGGCAGCGCCAGGTCGGTCATCTTGCGCGATGTCGAAGGGCTCTCCAGCGAGGAGGCGTGCGCGGTGCTAGGCATCAGCGTCGGCAACCAGCGGATCCTGCTCCATCGGGGTCGGGCCCGGACTGCGCGGACATCCTCGAGACCAGGATGCCGGAGGGCTGACGATGCTGTCCTGCGCCGCCGGACATCGTCTGCCAGCAGGCCGTCGAGCTCGTCACCGACTATCTCGAGGGCGCCCTGTCCCGCCGCGACCGCCGCCGGCTCGAGGCCCACCTCCGGACCTGCCCCAACTGCTCCGCCTATCTGGAGCAGATCCGGCATCACCATCCGGCTGACAGGCGCCATCGAACCCGACGACCTGACGCCGGCGGCCCGGGCCGATCTGACCGAGCTGTACCGCCGCTGGCGGGCCGAGCGGGACCCGGGCGGTTCGACACCTCCCGCCAGATGATCCGGCCCAGATGATCCCTCACCTGATCTACTTCAGCGAGCAATAATCCTGTGTTAAAGTAAATCGCCGTGAGCTGATCTCCTGGCTTGATCCGGACGAGCAGCGGGTGTTCCGGGCCTTCGCCCGCTCGTCGCGCGCCCTGTTCGTCCAGTTTGATCGCGATCTCCAGCGCGACGTGGGAATGCCGAGGACGTACTTCGAGATCCTCTGGCTCCTCCACCAGGCGCCCGGCCGGGCCCTGCGCATGAGCGATCTGGCCGAGCGCACCGGCTCGCAGGCCAGCCGTATCACCCATGCCGTCGGCCGCCTCGAGCAGGCCGGTCAGGTCCGGCGGGAGCTCTGCAGCGAAGACCGGCGGGGCTGGTTCGCGGTCCTCACCGACGAAGGGCTCGAGCCACGCTGCCGAGTGGCCGCGCCGCGCTACGCCCAGAGCATCCGCGACCGGTTCCTGGCCCCGCTGTCAGCCGATGGACACGGGAGCAGCGTGACCGCGCATCGGCGAGACCCTCCTCGCCCGGCTGGACTCCCCCCTCGGATCGATCCGACCACCGACCCGACGCTGTCGCCGACATGACCACGGCCGTCAACGAGCCCCGGACGTGGGCCGTCGCGACCGGTACAAGTGGATCGCGCTCTCGAACACCACGCTCGGGACGTTGATGGCCACCATCAACCCGTCGATCATCCTCATCGCCCTGCCGAACATCTTCCGCGGCATCAGCCTGAATCCGCTTCTCCCGGCCAACACCAGCTACCTGCTCTGGATGCTGATGGGCTTCATGGTCTGCACCGCGGTGCTGCTGGTGAGCTTCGGGCGCATCGGCGACATGTGGGGCCGGGTCAACATGTACACGCTCGGATTTGCCGTGTTCACCTGTTTCTCCATCTTGTTGTCCGTGACGTGGATGACCGGACCGGCGGGAGCCATGTGGCTCATCCTCATGCGCGTCGGGCAGGGCGTCGGTGGGGCATTTCTGCTGGCGAATTCGGCGCCCATTCTCACCGACGCCTTCCCGTCGAATCAGCGCGGCCTGGCGCTCGGAATCAACAGCGTTGCCGCGATCAGCGGTGCGTTCATCGGGCTGGTGCTCGGCGGCGTTCTGGCCCCGGTCGAATGGCGCCTGGTATTCCTGGTGTCGGTGCCGTTCGGGTTGTTCGGGACGGTGTGGGCCCGGCTCAAGCTGCGCGACCACCATGAACGGAAGGTGGCCAGCATCGACTGGTGGGGCAATTGCCTGTTTGCGGTCGGCCTGGTGGCGCTGCTGGTCGGCCATCACGTACGGGATCGAGCCGTATGGCGGCCACACCATGGGGTGGACCAAACCCACCGTGCTGGCGGGTCTCTTTGGCGGGGCCGCCTTGCTGGTGATCTTCGTGATCGTCGAGCGCCACGTCAAAAGCCCGATGTTCAACATGTCCCTCTTTCGGATCCGGGCCTTCTCCGCCGGCAACGTCGCCACCCTGCTGGCCGCCATCGGGCGCGGCGGCCTGATGTTCATCCTCATCATCTGGCTGCAGGGCATCTGGCTGCCGCAGCACGGTTACAGCTTCGCGGTGACCCCGCTATGGGCGGGCATCTACATGCTCCCGCTGACCGTGGGCTTCTTGATCGCGGGTCCGTTGTCGGGCGTCCTGTCGGATCACATCGGAGCCAGACCCTTCGCCACTGGCGGCATGCTGCTGGCGGCCCTCACCTTCGGGCTGCTGGAGGTGCTGCCGGTCAACTTCTCCTACATCTATTTCGCCCTCCTGCTCCTGTTGATGGGCACGGCCATGGGCATCTTTTCCTCACCCAACCTGGCCGGGATCATGAACAGCCTGCCGCCCGATCAGCGGGGCGCGGGGGCCGGGATGCTGTCGACGTTTCAGAACTCGGCCCAGGTGCTCTCCATCGGCGTCTTCTTCACCCTGATCGTGCTGGGACTGGCCCGCTCGCTTCCACACTCGCTGTACAACGGGCTGGTCGCCCAGGGCGTGCCCTCGGCAGCGGCCCATCGGGCCGCGTCCCTGCCCCCGGTCGCCAGCCTGTTTGCGGCTTTCCTCGGCTACAACCCCATCCGCACCCTGCTCGGCTCGTCGCTGACCGGCTTGCCGGCCAACCGGGTCGACTATCTCACCGGGCGCAGCTTTTTCCCTCACCTGATTTCGGGTCCGTTCGCATCGGGACTATCCGAGGCGTTCACGTTTGCGGTGGTGGCCTGCCTGATCGCCGCGGGGGCCTCCTGGCTGCGGGGCGGTAAGTACCACCACGGCGATGAAATAGAGACGGCGCAGCACGAACCGGTAGTGAAGGCCGCGCCTGCTACTGGAAGGGTCGAGGTGGTCGACGCCCGGGCCCCGGCGACCCGAATGGCCGAACAGGTGGAGACCCGGCTGCGAGCCTGACCGCCAGGAGGACCGTTCCCCCGCTCTCCGGGGACGACGCCGCGACCGGCTAGCTTGGCCGGGTGCTGATCGATCATCTCGACCTGACCGCCGAAGCATTCGAAGCCGGAACCGGTTGGACGATCAAACCGGAGGGCGCATGCAAGGCGGATGTGTGCGTGCCCCTTGGCGGCGGCAGCTTCGACCTTTTGAACGCAACTGAACGTCTGGGCATGGCGGTTGTGGCCGACGAGCACGCCGGGCTGTGGGCAATAGGCCCCGAGTCCCTGTCCAACCGGGCTCTGGTGTCCGCGGACGCGCCGGAGCTGGTGTTGCCGGATCTTGAAGGCCAGCAATTCCGCCTTTCCTCGCTGCGAGGCCAGAAGGTCGTGGTCGTCGCCTGGGCGCCGTACTGAGGCTGCGCCTGGGACCTGCCCGGGTGGCAGGCGCTGCGGGCGGAGCTGCACCCTCGCGGGCTGGAGATCGTGACCGTCTCGCTGGAACTGAGCAGCCCGGATGCATCCCGACCCCATATCGAAGCGGCCCGGCCCGAGCACCCCGCCCTGATCGACGCGGAGCACCGGATGGACGCCCTTTTCGGTGTGGTCAACATCCCGAGCGTGGTGTGGATCGACGAGGACGGGGTAATGGTGCGCCCGCCCGAGCCCGGTTGGCCACCTCGAGTCGAGGGCGGGGACTTCATGGCCGAGCTCCAGGCCCGCTTTCGTGACCTGCCTCCGATGAGCCGGGCCCGGACCGCCCCCCCGCCGCCGGAGCACCCGACGCCGCAGGGCGACCTCATCGCCTCAGGCCAGGACCGCAACGCCTATCCCGACGCCATCAGGGACTGGGTGGAAAAAGGCCCCGACAGCCGCTTCGCCCTGACACCGGCCGAGGTCGCGGCCCGGTCCCAGCCCCGGGACGTCGGCGGGTCCGAGGCAGCCGCCCATTTCGAGCTCGCCAACCACCTGTGGCGGGCGGCCGATCGGAAGGCCGCCTACGAGCACTTCAACGAGTGCCACCGCCTCCAGCCCGCCAACTGGACCTATAAGCGCCAGGCCTGGTCGCTGGTCGGCAACGAGCGGATCGGTGGCCCGGTGGGCCGGTTCGTCCAGGGCCCGCTCGAGGGCGAGGAGGACGACTGGCCCTTCGCTTCTGACTTCCGATCGGACCTGGCGTTGCTCGGCGAAGGCGAGTATTACCCCCGGACCATGTAAAAGTTCGGTGCCGCCGCGGCCGGCACGCCCATCGTTCCCCGTAGCACCTTGCGACCCAGCCCTTAGCATGGACGCGTGACCGCACCCCCGACCGGCACTGGCACCGTCCCGGCGGACCGGCCGCCGTCGGTTCACCTGTTGGCACAGCAGTTATCGGCGAGCGGCCTGCCCGCGCCGCTCCTGGTCGACGTGGCCCGGGCCGCGATAGCGGCGGCCGTAGAAGCCGGCGACCCTGCCTCCGCCGTTTCCCGGGCCCGGGCCGCGGCCGGGGCCGAGCAGCGGCGGCTCTTGCACCCGGTGATCAATGCCACCGGCGTGCTGCTCCACACCAACATGGGTCGCGCTCCGATCGATGTACACCGTCCGGCCTCCTACAGCAACCTGGAGCTCGACCTCGTTCACGGGCAACGGGGCGACCGGTCAGGACATGCCGCCCGGCTTCTGGCCAGGGCCGGGGGCGCCGAGGCTGCCATCATCGTCAACAACGGGGCGGCGGCCATCTTTCTGGTGCTGGCCGTCCTCGCCGCCGGCCGCGAAGTGATCGTCAGCCGCGGCGAGCTGGTCGAGATCGGGGGCGGCTTCCGTATCCCCGAGGTGCTGGAATCCTCCGGCGCCCAGCTCGTCGAGGTGGGCACGACCAACCGGACCCGGCTGTCGGACTATCAGCGTGCTGTGGCCGACCGCACGGCCCTGGTGCTCAAGGTCCACGCGTCCAACTACCGCATCACTGGCTTTGTGGCGTCGGTCAGTGTGGCGGAGCTGGTGGCCGACCGGGACGCGGCCAACCCCTCCATTCCGGTTGTGGTCGACCTGGGCTCAGGTCTCCTCGACGCCAACTGCCCCTGGCTGAAACAGGGCCCGCCCCCCTGGCTCGGCGATGAACCGGCCGTGCGCCAGACGCTGGCCGCCGGCGCCTCCCTGGTCACCTTCAGCGCCGACAAGCTGCTGGGCGGGCCGCAGGCCGGGGTGATCGCCGGCGCGGCCGATCTGGTCGAACGCTGCCGACGCCATCCCCTGGCCCGGGCCCTGCGCCCCGGCGGCCTGGTCCTCGAGTCGCTGCAGGAAACCGCCCTGGCCTACCTGCGCGGCGACGCCGGCCGGACTGTGCCCTTGTGGCAGCTGGCGACCACCCGGGTTCAGGACCTCCGAGGCCGGGCCGAGGCCCTCCATCTGGGTCGGGTGGTGGAGTGTGAGTCGGTCATGGGGGGTGGCGCCCTGCCAGGCCGCGTCATCCCCTCGGCGGGCGTGGCGGTTCCCGGTGACCGTACCGCCGCGCTGCGAGCGGCCACCCCTCCCGTCCTGGCCCGGGTGGTCGAGGGGCAGACGGTGTGTGATCTGCGCACGGTCTTCCCGGATCAGGATGGGCAGCTGGCCAAGGCTCTGGCCGGATGAGGGTTATCGCCACCGCCGGGCACGTCGACCACGGCAAGTCCACCCTGGTCTGGGCCCTGACCGGAACGGATCCTGACCGCTGGGAGGCCGAAAAGGTCCGGGGGATGACCATCGACCTCGGGTTTGCATCGACGACCCTGCCGTCCGGTCGGGAAGTCGGCTTTGTCGACGTGCCGGGCCACGGGCGGTTCCTCAAGAACATGCTGGCCGGTGTCAGCGAGGTCGATGCCTGTCTGTTCGTGGTGGCTGCCACCGAGGGCTGGATGGCGCAGTCGGAGGAGCACCTGCGGATCCTGGAGTTGTTCGGGCTCACCAGCGGTCTGGTCGCCCTCACCAAGGTCGGACTTGTCGACGACGAGGTGCTTGAGCTCGCCACCCTCGAGGTGGCCGAGCATCTGGAAGGCACGTTTCTGTCCGGCGCGGAAACCATCTGCGTTGACGTCCCGGGCCACGTCGGTCTCGACACTTTGCGATCGGCGCTCGACCGTCTGGTGGGGGCGACGCCGGCGGCCGCAGACCGGGGCCGGCCTCGCCTGTGGATCGACCGCTCCTTTCCGGTCCGGGGGGCCGGGACGGTGGTCACCGGCACTCTCGCCGGCGGCGCGGTGGCAGTCGGGGACGAGTTCGTGATCACGCCAGGCGGCCAGCAGGTGCGCGTCCGGGGCCTGCAGAGCCACTACCAGTCTCTCTCCTCGGCCGAGCCGGGCCGCCGCCTCGCCATCAATCTCACCGGCGTGGCCCACCACCAGGTCGCTCGCGGCCACGCCCTGGTGCGCGCCGGTCAATGGCATCTGACCCGCACCATCGACGCCTCTTTACGGGTGCTGTCCTCGGTCGAAACCCCCTTGAGCGGCCGGGGGGCGTTCGTGCTGTATCTGGGCTCAGGTGATTTTCCCGTGCGGCTGCGGGTGGTGGGCGGCGCCGCCACCATCGAACCGGGCGCCGAAGGCGTGGTCCGGCTGTGGATTCATGGGGCCGTTCCGCTCCCTTTGCTGCCGGGCGACCGTTACATCCTGCGCGAGCTGGGCCGGGGTGAGCTGGTGGGCGGCGGGATCGTGCTCGACACCGAACCCATTCTGCGCCTGTCGCGGGCCTCGCCTTCGAAATCGGTCTGGCGGGTGGTCCAGGAACGGGGTTGGGTGGACGTCGACCACCTGGAACGCCTGACCGGGCAGCGGCTGGCGCCGACCGCCGGCCACTGGGTGATCGATCCGTCCCGGCGGGCGACCATCCACGAGCAGCTGCAACAGGAGTGCCAGGCCGCCGGGCCGGCAGGTATTGACCTGGCCGGGTTGACCGGGGTCGAGCGGGCCATTCTGATGGCCGGTGTGCCCGGCCTGGCCGTGGTCGACAACCGGGTCTTTGCCGAATCAGAGCTCAGCTCCGACCTCAGCGACCACGCCACCCGGATTCTGGCCGAGCTCGAACGCGAGCCTCTCAGCCCACCGGATCTGCCCCTGTCGGATCGGGGCGCCCTGCGGGAGCTCGAACATCGCGACCTGGCCTGTCAGGTCGGCCCGTTCTGGCTGGCCACCTCGGCCGTCGGTACTGCCATCGATGTGATTGCCGGGTTGGTGGAGTCCCGCCCCGACGGCTTCACCGTGTCCGAGGCCCGGCAGGTGCTCGGCGTCTCCCGGAAGTACGCCTTGCCTCTCCTCGCCCACCTTGACGCCACCGGCATCACCCGCCGGCACGGCGATCTGCGCGTGGCCGGTCCCCGCCTGCCCAAACGTTCGTCGCGGTAAGGCGGCGGACGTGCCACGGAGTCAGCCGGACCGCTAGGCTCCCCGGTGGAGGTGTCCGAGCGCCTGGTGGGCTCCGCCGCCTTCAAAGCGGTTGGCTGTGGAGACCCCACAGCGGCGGGTTCGATTCCCGTCCACCTCCGCCACCGGTCACCGCCGGCCACCTCCACCGCCGTCCACCTCCACCGCCGGCCACCTTCTCTGTTGCAGCGCCCCCTTCAACAGGGCACTTTTTGCAGTACGAAACGCACTCCAGGCCCCGTTAGGGCACGAATTGCAACAGGAAAGGTCCTGCAGGCCGGTCGCTACCTTTCGCCAGCTGTTGGTACCCGTCGGGGCGTCGCCCGCTAGCCCGTCAGGGCGGCCAGGACCTCATCCAGCGCACCGTCGGCCAGAGCCTGCAACTCCTCGTCGTCGCGGTCCTGAATGGGGTGGGCCACGAAAACCGAGGCCGCCGGGAACCCGAGGGCCGCCGATTGCGATGAGGCCGCCGTGACGAACTCCCTCGAGGCCACGAAGACGCCGGGGATACCCCGGTTCTCCAGATCGGCGATGTCGTGCACACTGCACGACGTGCAGCTACCTCAATCGGCGAGGGCTTCGATCACCACATCACACTGGGTGGCGATCTCCTGGCGCAGGTCAATCGGCGCCGGTTTGGTGAACGTGGGTTTGGCAAAGCGGCGCACCCGCCAGCCTCGCTGCTGTAACAACTGTTCCAGGCGGTCCAGGAACACGTCCCCGCGCGGCTTGCTGATGTCGAGCAGTCCGATCGTCAGCCCGTCGAGGCTGGGGGGTCGGGGCACCCGCCTGCGCTCGGCCGGGACAACCTCCGCGGTCGGATCGAGCAGAGTCGTCACGCCACTACCTCCCTGGTCACCGGGATGCTACCCCTCGGTCCCCCGCTCCAGCCGTCGATGATGGCCGAGAACAACCCGGCCGGGCCGCCGGCGTAGGCCAGCATCAGGCCGCCATCCCGGAACTTCGGCAGGGATTGGCCGGCCAGATCGGAGGGCACCCCCTCCTCGATCCCTCCGACCCCCCGGAGCAGCTCGTCGGCCGGGAAGGTCAGCAGCTCGCCCAGCTCCTGACGCAACCGGGTCCGGGACCAGCCGGCCTGGCGGAACACCCGGCCATGATCGGGGGAGACCACCAGGCAGGCGTCGTACGTGAGCACCAGCTTCGGGTGGCTCACCGTTCGCAGGCCGGCGGCAAACGAGCGGGCCAGCGACCCGGGCGTCCGCGACTGCTGGTCCGTGATGCCGTGAACTCCTCCGCCCGCGAAGACCGTCACCGCGGAGACGTCCGCCGCCAGGCCCCGCTCCTCCGCCAGCGACTCCCACGGCGAGCCGGCTTCGTCCTCGGCAAAACAGAAGCTGTACTTGCCCGGCGACCCGAACGCGGCGCGGTCCACCTCCCCGGGCCGGCCACCACCGACGTTGCGGATGACGAGCTGGAGGGCCCGGCCGATGCTGGCGTTGGCCCGGTTGCCCTGGCCGAAGGCGTTGATCCCGGAATTCATCCCGATGGCCCGGCTGATGGGCCCGTTGACAATCACGACGGGGCCCACGAAGCCGGTCGTGGCCAGCACGCCGTGCATGTTGAACTCGTCGGTACACACCGCTTCCACTGCGGCCAGAACCACCGGCAGGTATTCGGGCCGGCATCCGGCCATGACCGCATTGATCGCCACCTTTTCCACCGTGGCCGGCGCCAGGTTGGGAGGAACGACCGCGACCACCTCGTCCGGGGCCCGCCTGGTGCCATCCAGCATGGCGAGGACCCGGGCCTCGGTAGGCGGGACCACGGGCAGGCCATCGGTCCAGCCCCGGTCCCACATGGCCTCCATCTCGTCTTCAAGCCCCCCGAGCTGTACCCGCCGTGACTGGAGGACGCCGGCCCGGAACCGGACCGCCAGGGCCTCAGCAATACCGGGATCCAGGTGTTTGGATCCGCACCCGGGCCGGTAATCCGGCAGGCCCGGGCCGAGGCCCGCGACCCCCGTGAGGGCCTCCCACTCAGGCCGGTCCCACCCGACGATCCGATTGGTCTCCTGGCCACCTTCGACCTGAAGCAGGGTTGGCACGGTGGTCAGGTCGAGCCCCCAGGAAACCTCGAGATCGCGATCATCCCGAACCCCCGGCACGCCTGCGGGAAAAGTTGGATCGTCCTGCGAGTACACGGTCAAACCGGTGCCAAGGGCGCGGGCCAGCTGTCCGAGCACCGGCTCGACCGTCACGCACGTGGGGCAGTCCTTCTTGACGACGGCAACCACCCCGTCAGGAAGCGTCGTCATCACGCCGTACAGGCTGCCAGTCCCGGGTTTGGCGCGCCAGCCCCCTTTCAGCCCTGCTATACCAGGGCCCGCTAGGAGGGATAAGCAACGTTCGCAACCGTCTGCGCACATCGCAGGCAACCATCTGATCGTCTGAAGCGTCAGTTATGAGTGTGGCTGTCGATGCCTGGCGGGCGGCGGCGGGCAACGCCCGCCAGACAGTTGATCAACAGGTTGTGGCCTTGTTCGATGCCCACTATTGGAGCCTGTGCCAGCTGGCCTATGTGCTCCTCGGGGACCCGGCCCGGGCCGAGGACGCCGTCCAGGAAGCGTTCTTGCGGACCTTTGCCGGCTGGGGCCGGCTGCGCCAGCCCGAACTCGCCGAGTTCTACTTGCGGAAGGCGGTCCTCAATCAGTGCCGGTCGGGGCTGCGCCGACGGGCCAGCGAGTCACGCGGTAACGCCATCATCGCATCCCGGCAGCGGTCCCGGCCGAGCGACGATTTCGAGTTCCAGCGGGCCACCGAGCTCGACGTCGTCGCCGCCGTGCGAACGCTGCCGGCTCGCCAGCGGGAAGTAGTGGTGCTGCGTTACTTCCTCGATCTCGGCGAGGCCGAGATCGGCGGGATGCTTGGTATCAGTGTCGGTACGGTCAAGTCGCAGTTGGCGAAGGCTCGCCGGAAGCTGTCGACGACGGGCGAGCTGCGAGCCAGGGTCGGCGATGACTGACGAGTTCGGAAGTTTCCTCCGGGATCGTTTGGGCGCGGCGGGACACGAGTGGGCCCCGACCCGGCCCATGGAGACGGCTCGCGCCGAGGTGACGACCCGGATCGGAAAGCGGCGGTGGGCCCACCGGGCCATCGTGACGGGCGGGGTGGCGATACTGGCGATGGCGCTGGCCGCAGTCCACTTTGGCGCGGGGGCGGCGAGCACGCACTTTGCCGCCAACCCTCCTGGGCCTGTTGCTTCCCGCCCCGGTATCGGGCCCGGTCAGGGTGGGGGCGGTCCCGCCGCGGGGCCCGCCGGGCCGGCCGCCGCCAACCCGGGCCGGGCTCCCGCCCGCGGCGTCGGTCAACCTGGCCACGGCCCGACCGGGCGGGAGACAACGACGCCGGTCGGTTCGGGCCCTGGCGGGACGGTTCGAAGCGAGCCGAGCACCTCCACGGCATCGGTTGGCGGCCCGCTCCCGTCAGCGACCAGCCCCACCGTGACCCTGCCCTCGCCGACAACCGGACCCAGCCCGACCGGATCGCCGACGACGCCACCTGAGCCGGCCACGACCATTCTCCCGCCGGTGACCTCCACCATCCCCACCACCACCACCGCACCTGGCGAATACATCTTCACGTTGGCCGATACGGGCAAGACCGAATCCGTGCCTGCCGGCGCCACCATCGAGCTGGCGCTGACCTCCTGTCCCGGCACGGCGTGGGGGCCGGTCAGAAGCAGCAACCCCACGGTGGTGCTGCCGCAGTCAGCGACACCCAATCCGGCGACCGGCTCGGCGCGCGTCTACCTGCGAGCCGCCAACCCCGGACGGGCGGTGCTGCGGCTGTCGGCAGTCCCCGGCTGTCCGACCACGGCGGCCAGCTTCCGGCTCACCGTGGACGTGACAGGCAACCCGACGATCGGCTCAGGCGTCATGTCCACCTGGATCCCTGACCCTGACCGAGGAGCCTGACCGACGTGTTCGGGGCCCGGCCGGAGGTGCCGTCCAGAGCCCGAGCCAGCCGCCGGGCGCCTTCTTCCAGATCGCTGACCTGCTCGGTGCCGGCGTAGGTCAGCCGCAGGTACCCGGCGGGAGGTTCCGCCGCGTAGAACGGCCGGCCCGGAGCGACCAGGACTCCGCAGGATGCGGCCCGCTCCGCCACCACCAGATCGTCCATGCCGTCCGGCAGCCTGACCCAGATATGCATCCCACCCGCCGGCAGCCCGACCATGCCCAGCTCGGGCAGGTGGCGGGCCACGGCCCGAGCCAGGGTGTCGCGCCGTACGGCGAGGGCGGTCGATACCGTCTTGAGATGGCGGGTCCAGGCCGGGCTGGTCACCAGTTCCAGGGCTGCCTCCTGGATCAGGCGGGCCACGAAGAAGTCATCGACCAGCCGCAAACTCCGGAGCCGCTCCAGCACCGGGCCTCGTGCGATGAGGGCGCCAATCCGGAACCCGGGGGCCGTGGATTTCGTCAGTGAAGCAATCAACACCACCCGGCCGGCGGTATCCCGGGCGGCCAGGGGTGCCGGGGTCGGCCGTTCGTGCGCCAACCAGCGGGCGTAGTCGTCCTCGATCACGAAGGCGCCGGCCGCGGCGCAGATCTCCAGCAGGCGATCGCGACGGTCCTCGGCGAGGGTCATGCCGGTCGGGTTTTGAAAGGTCGGCTGCAGGTACAGGGCCCGGGCCGAGGTGGCGGCGAAGGCCTCGGAGAGCTGGTCCAGCTGGATCCCGCCCGAATCGACCGGCACCGGTACCGGGCGCAGGCCGGCGGACTTGGCCACGGCCAGGGCGCCCAGGTAGGTGGGCGACTCCACCAGGATGGGGGCGCCGGGCGGGAGGACAGCGCGGAAGGCCGTCGACAGGGCGGACTGACCGCCGGTTGTGACCACCACGTGATCGGGTTCGATCGGTCCGCCGACGGTGCCGGCCAGCCAGCGCCGCAGTTCCAATATGCCGGCCGCGGGTGGGCGGTCCCACACGTCCGGGCGCCGGGCCACCCGGCCCACGGCGGCAGCCAGGGCCCGCTTCGGCATCAGATCCGAGCCGGGATAGCCGGACGCCAGGGAGATCACGCCCTCCGGCGGTACCTGCAGCAGGGAGGCCATCCGGCTGGTGTCCACGGTACGGTCCGAAAGCGGTACCGCCTGCCACGCCATGTCCGCCTCGTCGGTCGGAAGCACTCGGGGCCGGCCGGCCACATAGGTGCCTGCGCCGGGCCGGGTCACGACGAGGCCCTCGGCCGCCAGCCGGGCCAGGGCCCGGGACACCGTCACGGGGCTCACCCGGTACTCCTCAACCAGCAGGCGGGTGGACGGCAGAGGGTCACCCGGGCGCAGCCGGGCCGCCCGGCTTTTTAACTCGTCGACCAGCCGTCCGATACTGCTATCATGCAACATGAGGAGCAAGAATAGCGCTACTGATTGGGCCTCGATAGCGTTCGCAAGGCAGCCCAGGTGGCGCCGCGGTGTCGATTGGCTGCGACGAGGCTGGCGCGACAGCCTCCAGCTGCACGTCCGTCTGATCGAGCTGCAGCGACCCTGGGAGCAGCAGGGCCCCCTGCGTTGGCGCCGGGAGATCGGCGGAGCCCGGCTGATCGGATCTCGTCTGCCCACGCTGGACGCAGACGAACGCACCGGCGGGAGGCGCGGTGTACCCCCCTGGGCTGGCTGACCGTCTGGCCCAGGAGCACATGGCTGACCTTCGGCGCGCCGCGTCCCGGCGCCGAAGCGGAGGACGGGCCGGTGCGAAGGTGGCCCCCGCCGGGGGACAGCGGCCGGGCTGGCGGTTCCGGTCCGGAGTGCTTCTCGTTCATGTGGGGCTGCGCCTGATGGGTTCCCGTGCAGCCCGGCGGAGGGCCGAGGACGACGCCCTGGTGAGACGGACGCCTGGTCTCGGCTGATTGCTGCCGAGCACCAACCCGGTGCGCCTGCTCAGAAGAAGGCCGTGAGGTCCCCGGTCACCGGTACATCAGACGCCAACCAGAACTCAAAACCGGCCAGGATGGCGTAATGCCGGTCGACGCTCGTATCGCCAATATGGATCCAGCGATCGCAGGAAAACCGGTCCCGGATCGTCTCGAGGCGATGCTTGTGGCCCACAAAATCCACCACAATTCCGTGGTCGTCCCACATACCTTGCTGCTCGCGGAGCGTGCGGTCGGACGCACTTCCGATGATGTGGCCTCGCCGCCTGGCCTGGCGGACCATTTCCATTGAGATCGGTCCGGGTGGATCGCCGACCTCCAGGGTGCCATCGATGTCGAAACTGACGAGAAGGGTCATATGGCGGCTCAGAGGCCGGCCTCCTTGTACCGGCGCGCCATCATGCCGTACCCGTGCTCGGCGTTGCCGGCAGCCTGAGCCTTCAGGCGCTGTAAATACCGATCCGGGATTGGTTCGATCGTCGCCGGTGCACCCGAGACAAACGACCGGTCCGGGACGAGGACGCGACCGAGAACCAGCGAACCGGCCGCGATCAGACAAAAATCCCCGATCTCCGCACTGTCAAGCAGAATCGACTGGTTGCCAATAAGACAGTTGGAACCCACCCGCCCGCAATGCACCACCACCGAATGGCCGATGATAGTGCCGGCACCAATCACCATGTCCTCTCCGGTATGGACCACGCAGTTGTCCTCAATGACCGAGTTGGCGCCCACCTGGATCGAGCCAAAGTCGCCGCGCACCACCGCTCCAGGCCAGACGCTCGATCCCTCATCGAGCTGCACATCGCCAACGACGTAAGCCGCTTCGCTCACCCACGCCGTCGGAGCGATCCGGGGCACCTTGGACCCCAGGTGGCGAACGGTCATCGGAAGCCACCGGCCTCGATGACCTCCGTGACCGCCCACTGCAGACCGTCGAGGTACTCATCCAAGGACTCGGCGGGCCCACCGGGCTTCTGGACCGAGGTCCAGGTCACCCCGGCGTCCTGGAGGGCGCCAATGCGGTCGATGATCTCCTGGGCGGTGCGGGGAGGCGGTTCGGCGTTGGGCAGCGACTGATGATCCGGCCCGATGCGGCTCTGCACCAGGCCCATCGAAATGTCGAAGCTGGGCTCTCGATCGGTGAATCCGGGGCAGCGACGGGCCTCGTCCAGAAATCCGGGCAGATCCTCAAGCGATTGCAGCCAGGGCCCCTTGCCGCCCTGGGACCCGGCTGGCGCCCAGCCGTCACCGACTCGGGCCGCCCGGCGCAGGGCGGCCATCGAGCTCCCTCCGATCCATAGCGGGGGATGTGGCTTCTGTACCGGCTTCGGCTCAAAGACGACGTCAACGATGTCGACGAATTCCCCGTGGAACTCCGGGGCCTCCGCCGTCCACAGCAGCTTCAAGACCGCAAGGTACTCGTCGGTACGCCGACCCCGCTGCCGAAACGGCACGCCCAGGGCGGCAAACTCGCCCGGAGCCATGCCCGCGCCGACGGTGATCGTCACCCGGCCCCCCGACAGCACGTCCAGCGTCGACACCGCCTTGGCGAACGCGACGGGATGATGATACGGCAGCACGATCACGCTGCTATTCACCCGGATCCTGGTGGTCGCACCGGCGATGAACGTCATCACAGTGAACGCGTCCGGCCAGTACGGCCCCATGTGCGGCACCAGATCTTTCGGCATCACCATGTGCTCCGGCACCGAGATGGCGTCGTAACCGAGGTCGTCCGCGGTGCGAGCGATGCGCTGGAAGTCTGCCGCGGTCAGCCTGCTCTCCCATCTGTCCGCGCCAGGGGGGAACCGGTCGGGCGGGTATCTCATCAGACCAGGGAACCCGGTGGAGAATCGCACGACCGCCCTCCCTACACCCTGGACCGTTCCGACGTCAACTAGGGTCGACGTCAAGGACAGGAAGGAAAAGCCTGTGGACGATCTCGCTGAACGGGTTCAACGCCTCGAGGACATGGCCGCTATCCACCAGTTGTTCATCGACTACGGCGCCTACCTCGACGCCCGGGACTTCGACGCCTACGCCAGTCTGTTCGCCGAGGACGCCGAGGTCCTGCTGGGACCGATGGGCCGGGCCAAAGGCCGGGATCAGATCAAGGCGCTCATGGAGGGTTCCCTGGGCGGATCGGAGGGAGCGGCTTCGATCCACCTGATCACCAGTCCCATGGTCAGCCTCGATGGCGATTCCGCCACAGCCAAGGTCATGTGGACGGTGATCCAGCCCGACGAATCGGGCCGTCCCCGGCTCGGGATGCTCGGCCATCACCGCGATCAACTGGTCCGCCGGGACGGACGCTGGATGTTGCTGCGCCGCGCCGGATACGTGGATATCCCGGCGAGGATGCCGCAGGCTGCGCAGGCCTGACCCGGTCCGAGCGTTACAAGGAATTGGTGACATGACCGCGCCCGTGAAGGTCGGTATCAACATCGTCTGGGTCAAGCCGGAGTACGTGGTGGAATTCGCCCAGTCCGCCGAGGCTCTTGGCTTCGAGTCCGTTTGGTCGGGCGAGCATGTCGGGTTGCCCTCAACCCCTGACTGGTGGAAGTCCTACCCGGCCGGGCAGGCTCTGGGCGACAAGTTCACCGAGGACATGGTTTCCTTCCGGCCGGACTCGATTTTTCTTGATCCGATGATCGTGCTGGCCCACATCGCGGCCGCCACCACCCGCCTTCGGCTCGGCATCGGCATCTACCTCCTGCCGCTGCGAGACGCAGTCCTGGCGGGCCGGACCCTCGCAACTCTTGACGTCCTGTCCGGGGGTCGGCTCGACATGGCTACCGGCCTCGGCTGGACCGCCGATGAGTACCGCTTTACCGGCAACGTGTGGTCGACCCGGGGCCGGCGCTGCAACGAATTGATCCGCGCTCTGCGGGCGCTCTTCGAAGAGGAGCACCCCGAGTTCCATGGCCAGTACTTCCACTTCGGCCCGATGGGGTTCCAGCCCAAGCCGGTGCAACGACCGCTCCCGATCCACATCGGCGGTTACGGTCCGCCGGCCATGCGGCGGGCGGCCACCCTCGGCAATGGCTGGTACGGCAGCCCGGATGCCATCCCCGAACTCGAACGGCTGCGCGCCGAGGCAGGCCGGGCCGACCAGCCCTTCGAATATTCCACCATCACTCTGCAGGGGCCGGTGCCGGTCGAGCAGCTGGAAGCCATGGCCGGACGAGGCGTGCACCGCGTCGTCGTCACGCCCTGGCCGGACACCAAGGTCGGGGAGGTCGGCCGGGAGGGCTTAGCGGACCTCGAGCGGTATGCCAGGCAGATCGGACTGGCCTGAGCCTGAGCCGGCCACCAAATCCCGGCGCCCCGTCGCCCCGGCGCCCGTCGGGCGGGGCGACGCCGCGCCTTTGCCCGGGCCGACTCAGATGGGCCGGAAGACCGCGACGTTGTAGTTGCCGCCGGGCAGCCGTTCGATCTGAGCCGCGACCCGCTGGCCAACCCTGATGGAGCCAGGCGCCGCGCTCACCAGCCGGCCAGGCAGCCGCAGCCCGGCCTGCTCGTCGAGTTCCACCAGGGCCACGGTATACGGGAGGGCGTCACGATAGCCCGGGATGGCCGGCTGATGAACGACGATGAAGCTGTGAAGCTCGCCCGTGCCGGCAACCGGCTCGAAGGCCGTCTCACTCCAGCACCGGGGACAGCGCTCCAGCGGAGGCTGCAGCCAGCGCCGGCACTGAGTGCAGCGGCACAGCGCCAGCCGGCCGTCGTCGAGGGCCCGCCAAAAACCGGCGCTGTCTTCGTCGGGCACCGGCTGCGGTGGTACCTCCGTCGGCGCGGTCATCCCGCCTCGTTCCCGTAGACCAGGGAACTGCCGTACGGCCCGGCGCCCGCGGTCACCAACGCCAGGTGGGCATCGGGCACCTGCCTGGGTCCCGCCTCGCCCCGTAGCTGGAGGACGGCCTCATAGTGATGGTTGAGACCGTGCAGGTATCCCTCCGAGAGGAGGCCGCCGTGCGGGTTGACGACCACGTCGCCGCCATAGGTGGCCCGGCCCTCCCGGAAGAAGTCCCCCACCTCCCCCTTGCCGCAGAATCCGAAGTCCTCGAAGGTCGCCATGACCGTGTAGGTAAAACAGTCGTACATCAGGGCCAGGTCCATATCCTGGGCCCTCAGCCCCGTCTTCGACCACAAGCGGCGAGATGCATCGCGGGAGTACATGCAGGTGAGGTCGTCGAACTCGTCGACGTTGCCGCCAAAACCGAACGAATCCCCTTGACCCAGAATGCGGATGGGGCGGTGGGCCAGGTCGGCAGCCCGGTCTTCACTGGTCAGCACCAGCGCCACGGACCCGTCGACCTCATAGCAACAGTCGGGCACCCGGAAGGGGTCGAAGACCATGCGTGAGTTCATGTAGTCGTCCATGGTCATCGGGGCCTTGGCGATGGCGTGCGGATTGGCGAGGGCGTGCGTGCGCTGGGTCACGGCGATGGCGCCCAGATCCTCCGACGTGGAGCCGTAGACGTGCTGATGACGGCGGGCCCACATGGCGAACCATTGCGGCGGGACGAGATAACCGTGCGGTGCCGCAAATTGTCCGTCCCCGGCCACCTCAACGGCGCCGTTGATCCGGCCGTACCGGGTCCCCGATCCAAGGGTGCGGAAGACCACCGCCACCTCACACTGTCGGGTCAGCACCGCCGATGCGGCCAGGGAGACCACCTGGGCGACCACGTTGCCTCCGCCCTGCACGTCCACGGCCCAGCCGATGTCCTCAATCCCGAGGGCGTGAGCAACCTTCTGGGAGCCGGCGCTGTCACCGGTGTTGTAGTTGATGATGCCGTCCACGTCCCCGGCGGCCAGGCCGGCATCCGACAGGGCGTCGCGCACTGCCTCCACGGTCAGGCCCAGCGTGCTTCGTCCCGACTTCCGGGTGAAAGCCGTCCGACCTATCCCTACCACCGCCACTCCCGCAAACGGGCTGCTCATCGCGTTCCCTCCTCCTGCACTCGACCCGACCATTGTTGGCGGCTGGCGCCCCGCCCGTCCACTCCCGCCGTCAGCGGGCGCCCTGGCCGGCGGATCAGGGCTGGTCGGGCGGCAGGGCGGTGCTACCGGCCGGCGTCAGGGTCGACGATGAGTACCTCGGCTCCGGGAAAGGTGCGACGCACGGCCCGGATCGTGCCCGGGCTGCACCGGGGCACCACCACCACGTTCGATTCGGGGGGAGCGGTACGGATGTCGACTACCGCGTACCCGGTCCCGAGGGCATCCTGGATGGCGTCGAGCTCCGCCGGAGACAACGGCATGGCAACTGCGACGGTCACGGGAACCGGCGCCATCTCCGCCTGTGTCGTCGAGGTACGGTCGACCTCCTGAATCGCCAGCATTGGACACCTCCGGGCACTGCTGAGCCTTCATGGTGCCGCCCTCAGCTGAAGGATGACTGAAAGGGGCCTGAATAGCTGCCATATCCCCTTGGAATTCAGGAGCGGGAGAGCGCCGTAAGTGATTCGCCATCGATCCGGAAGATGGACCAGTCGTCCTGGGCAGTGGCGCCGAGCGACCGATAAAACCGAATGGAGGGCTCGTTCCAATCCAGAACCGCCCATTCCAGGCGGGCATAGCCGCGCCCCACGCAATGCCGGGCCAGCTCGACGAGCAGGGCCCGGCCCAGACCCTTCCCCCGGTGAGCCGGCTGCACGTAGAGGTCTTCCAGATAAATGCCGGGCACGCCCCGCCAGGTGGAGAAATTGAGGAACCAGAGGGCACAGCCCACCACGTCACCCTGGTCGAGGGCCACGTGACCGAAGAGCGCCGGCTGGTCATTGAAGAGGGCGGCATGCAGCTGCGAAACAGTCAGCTGGCAGGCATCGGCAGCCTGTTCGTAATCAGCGAGATCGTGGACCAACTGGACTACGGCCGCGACATCGACGATTTCAACGGGGCGCACCCGCGGTTCCCGGCTGTTCATGTCGCTCATTGTGATCGGTACCACCTCGAGGCTGCGGCCACCCAACCGGGCTCGGAGGGATCAGTGGCGGCGGCGCCTGGGCGTGGAGGCGGCGTCATCCAGTACCGGGGCCAGCTCGGAGACCATAGCGTCCAGCGGCGCCAGGTCGCGGCTGACGCGGGCCAGGACGATGGCGCCTTCCAGGGCGCTGATGACCAGGGTGGCCAGCCTGGGGCGCGGCCAGCCGGCACACCGAGCTGGACCAGGGCGGCGGCCAGCTGCTGTTCCCAGCTGTCAAACGCCTGCCGGAGGACACCGCGGAGTCGATCGCTGGTCGTGGCGGTATCAGCGGCGGCCGCCAGTAACGGACAACCGCCGGCGTATCCCTCAGTGGTCAGATCGCTCCGCCAGTCGCCAGCCATGGCGGCCAGCAGGGCGCCGGGCGTCGCCGGGTCGAGACGCTCGAGATGCCGCCCCAGACGGCGCGTCGCCACCGCTCCCATCCAGAGCAGGGCCTCGCCAACCAGCTCTTCCTTGCCTTCGGGGAAATAGTGCTGGAGCGAACCCCGGGGCGCGCCAGCCTCGATGACGATCTCCCGCATTCCGGTTCCCGACACGCCCTGGCGCCGGATCAGCTGGGCGGCGCTGCGCACCATCCGGTCCCGCGGCGTCAGAGCGGTTCGGCCACCCTCGACCGTTGCGCCACCCTCGACCGTTCCGGTGGTCACGCGCTCCCCACCCGCGACGGGATCGGTGGCTTCAGATCGCCCTTGCCGATAACACCCTTGACTATGACACCCTTGACTATGACACCCGTCATGATCCATACTTTCAGTATATGACGAGTGTCATAGAGCCGCAAGCAGGCCCGTGGACGCGGGCCGAACCGCGGGGTGGATCGATTCGACCGGCGGTCCGCGTCGCCACCATGACGGCCGGAGACGAGGACGCCATCCTCGCCATGATGGCTCGCTGCTCCCGGGAAACCCTGTTTCGCCGGTTCCACGGTTGGACCGACGGGCTGTTCTACGCCCGGGGGCTGGGGTCAGGGGATGTGAGCCAGGAGACGTTTATAGCCTGGCTGGGCCCGATGTGCGTGGGGGTGGCGACGCTCCACCGCGACGCGGAAGGCATCGGCCACCTCGGGGTCCTGGTGGAGGACGCTTGCCAGCGCCGCGGGATCGGTACCGAGCTGATCGGGGGGCTGATCAGGGCCGCCCGGCGGCACCGGGTGGACCTCATCCACGCCGATGTCCTCGGCGACAACGTATTCCTGGTGCGGGCCTTGCGCCGCATCGGCCCGGCGACGGTCTCGATCGCATGCGGCACCTACATGGTGGATATCAATATCGGGGCGGGTTAGAGGCCCAGCTTTTCGGCCAGCCCGATGCGTTGAACCTTGCCGGTCGAGCCCGTCGGGATCTCGGCCACGAGGACCACTCGCCTCGGGACCTTGAACGCCGCCAGATATTCACCCACGTAGCCGCGCAGCTCCGCATCGGTCGCCTGCTCACCCTCCCGCAAGACCACCACGGCGGCCACATCCTCCCCGAGCTTGTCGTGGGGCACGGCAAAGGTCACCGCCTGCGCGACCGCGGGGTGGCGCAGCAGAACCTCGTCGACCTCGATTGGCGAGATCTTCTCCCCGCCGCGATTGATCTGCTCCTTCAACCGGCCGGTCAGGAAGAGATACCCGTCCTGGTCAAAGGCGCCTTCGTCGCCGGTCCGGAACCACCCGGCGGTGAACGCCGACTGGTTGGCCCCCGGATTGTTCTCGTACCCGTCGATGACGGTCGCCCCTTTGATGGCGACCTCCCCGCGCTGGCCCACAGCCAGGGGCCGGCTGGCCGCGTCCAGCACGGCGACCTCGATGCCGGCGGGGACCCCGACCGAGCCGGGCTTCGCGACTCCGGGCGGCAGCGGATTGCAGGTCATCTGATGGGATGCCTCCGTCATCCCGTACGCCTCCACGACCGGGACATCGAAGAGCGAGCCCAGGTCTTCCAGCACCGGGGTCGGGAGCGAGGCCGAGGAGGATCGGACCAGGCGCAGGGTGGTCGGCCGCGGCGCCGGCGCTCGGGCCAGCACCATCTGGTGCATGGTGGGCACAGCGCTGTAGTAGGTCGGGCCCAGCTCATCCACCCAGCGATGAAACTTAAAGGCATCGAACCCGGGCGTGCACACTACGGAGCCACCGGCCGACAGCGGTGCCAGCAGCCCGGCCATGATGCCGTGGATGTGAAACAGCGGCATCACGTTGAGTGAACGATCCCGCTCGGAGAGCTCCAGTGACCGGGCGATGTTGCGCGCCGAGTGGGCGAGATGGCGTTGCCGCAAGGGCACGATCTTCGGCCGCGAGGTCGTCCCCGAGGTGTGCAACACCAGGGCCCCGTCGCCAGGCGTTGGTCGAGCGGATCCGGGCGCCCCCGTCCTGGCCCCGGTAGCAATCAACTCGGGGAAAAGACCGCCGCCGCGCCCTTCGACCACAACGGTGCCCGGTGGCGCCGCGACCAGCGCGGGCGATCCTTCGCCGTCGGCCGTGATAATGGCCGAGGGGCGCAGGTCCTCGAGGTAGAAGCGAAATTCCTCCTCGCGGTACTTCGGGTTCAGCGGAGCCGCCCAGCCGACCGACATGACGGCCAGAAGCACCAGCGCCATCTCGGGCCCGTTCGGCAACACGATCGCCATCCGATCCTCTGGTCCCATTCCGAGGTGGCGGAGCTGGTCACCCAGCCGGTCCACTGCGACGCGGAGTTCAGGGTGCGACATGATGTCGCCTCCCGCCGTCAACAGGGCCGGGCCCCGGCTCTGCGGGGACAGGAGCCCCGCCACCGTGTCGGTCTCGGTTCCGCTGTCCACAGGTGTGCTGTCGGTCATCGGTAGCCTCATCAGGGGCTCTGGCTTGGGGCTTGGGGCTTGGGCTCCGGGTTGCCGGTCTACAGTATCGGCGGTGCGCGTGTGCATCGTGGGCGCCGGAGCGATCGGCGGACTCCTCGGCGCCCGGCTGGCGGGGTCCGGCCACGAGGTGTGCCTCCTGGCCCGCGGCGACAACCTGGCCGCCATCCGGGCCAACGGCATCACCCTGGTGCAACCCGACGGCTCCGTGCTGATCAGCCGGGACGTGAAGGCGGCCCCCGACCTGGCCGGATTTGGTCCCCAGGACGTCATCCTGCTGGCGACAAAGGCCCATCAGCTGGTCGAGATCGCCACCGCCCTTCCGGCGCTCTGTGGCGAGGCCACGGTGGTCGTGCCGCTCCAGAATGGAGTGCCCTGGTGGTTCTTCCAGCGGTTTCCGGGACCGTTCGAAGGCCGTCGCATCGAGTCGCTGGACCCCGATGGGGTCCTGGAGCGCCACATCCCGGCCGACCGCATCGTCGGGTCGATCGCCTATCCCGCCGTGGAGCGCGACGGGCCGGGGATCATCCGGCTCGTCGAGGGCGATCGATTCCCGGTGGGCGAGCTCGACGGGCAACGGTCCGAGCGGGCCACCGCCGTGGCCGGCATGCTGACCGGGGCCGGTTTCACCTCCCGGGTCCTCAGCGATCTCAGAGCCCACCTGTGGGTCAAGGCCTGGGGAAACCTGGCCCTGAACCCGATCAGCGCCCTCACCGGCGCCACCCTGGCCCAGATCTGCGGCTATCCGCCCACCCGCTCCCTCGCCCGCCAGATGATGACCGAAGCCTCGGAGATCGCCGACCGGCTCGGCCTTCGCCTGCGGATCTCCATCGAACAGCGCCTCGACGGCGCCGCCCGGGTGGGCGAACACAAGACCTCGATGCTGCAGGATCGAGAAGCCGGCCGCCCCCTCGAGACCGACGCCCTGGTCGGGGTGTTTATCGAGCTCGGCGCCCTGGTCCAGGTCCCGGTGCCAGCCATCGAAACGGTCTTCGCCCTGCTCTCGCTTTCGGGATCGCCCTGAGGGGATCGGCCGGGGGCCCGTCGTCGGGATCCCCCGGGCCCCATTCCCGGTAACCCGCGACCCGGTGATCGCCCGCCAAAACGATTTGACACCCAACCTTTTCGCGTCTAGTTTGACACCCAAACGTTTGCCCGAGTTAGGAATCGCGGCCCATGGCGCTGGACCGGTCCGGCGGGAAGACATCTTCATTCCGGGACATCGACCCTCACGTTCGACGGGTGGCCATCGTGGTCGTGCTTGGCTCGATCATGTCGATCCTCGACACCACCATCGTCAACGTGGCGCTGGACAGCCTCTCCCGCGACCTCCACAGCCCCCTCAGCGATATCCAGTGGGTCGTTTCCGCCTACCTCCTGGCCCTCGCCGCCGTCATCCCGCTGACCGCCTGGGCCGTCCGCCGCTACAGCGCCTTCCGGGTGTACATGTGGGCCCTGCTGTTGTTCACGTTGGGCTCGGCTCTCTGCGGGCTGGCTACGTCGACCGGCGAACTCATCGCCTTCCGGGCCCTGCAGGGGGTCGGCGGGGGCATGCTGGTCCCCACCGGCATGACCATCCTGGTGCAGGCCTCTGGCCCGGAAAACCTGCCCGCGGTCATGAGCGCCATCGGCGTGCCGATGGTGCTGGCGCCCGTCTTCGGTCCGACCCTCGGTGGCCTGCTCCTCCAGACCGTGAGCTGGCATGCCATCTTCATGATCAACGTGCCGCTTGGGATCGCGACCGGTCTGGTGGCGCTGCGCCTGCTCCCCCGCGACCGGCCGGATGCCCACGCCGCCGGCCGGCTCGACTGGCAGGGGCTGGTCCTGGCTGCCTCCGGCACGGTCGGGGTCACCTACGGCCTGTCCCAGAGCGCCACCACGGGCAGCCTCACCTCACCCCTGGTGGTCTGGCCCATCGTTGGCGGGCTGTTGCTGATCAGCATCTTTGTGCTGCGCTGCCGGCGAGTCACCAACCCGCTCCTGGACCTGAAGCTATATCGGCTCCGCGCCTACAGCGCCGCCACCGTGGTGATGTTTTGCCTGGGCGCCGCCATCTTTGGCGCCATGATCCTGTTGCCGCTGTACTTCCAGGTAGCCCGCGGTGAGGACGCCATCCATACCGGCCTGATGCTGATCCCGCAAGGGATCGGGGCGTCGATCGGGATGAACCGTTCCGCCCTCGCCACCAGCCGCCTGGGGGCGGGGCTGACGTCGCTGTGCGGCGGGATCGTGACGGTGCTGGCCACCGTGCCATTCCTGTTCATCACCGACACCACGCCCTACGGGCTGATCGCCACCGTGATGGTGATCCGGGGGATCGGGGTGGGCCTGGCCATGATGCCGGCCATGACCGCGGCCTTCGGCTCCCTCAACCACGATCAGATCAACGACGCCAGCCCCCAGATCAACGTCATCCAGCGGGTCGGCGGCTCGCTGGGCACGGCGGTGATCGCCGTCGTCCTTCAGGACAAGCTGACCCACCTGGCCAGCCCAGCCAGTGCCAGCGCCACCGCCGCCGCCTTTGCCGACACCTACTGGTGGGTGGTCGGGATGACCGCTGTCTCGTTGATTCCGGCCACCATCCTCTGGCGGCTCGAGCGGCGCAGGCGGCTGACGGCCGCCGACGGCGAGCTCGACGCCTTCACTATCGAGGCCCTGGCATGAGCGTCGTCGAACCCAGAACGCGGCGCGGCAGCGCCCTGGAGCAGGTGCGCATCGCCATGGGCGAGCTGTTCGGAGCCGAGCGTCGCCTCCGGGCCCGGGAGCAGCAGCAGCCTGGCGGCCTCAGCCACTCCCAGCTCCGGGCCCTGATGCAGCTCGAAAAGGCGGAGGCGGTGACCGCCGGGGACCTGGCCAAGAGCGCCGACCTCAACCCGGCCAGCGTCACCGCCATGCTCGACCAGCTGGAGTCAAACGACATCGTCGAGCGGAAGCGCCATCCCACGGACCGTCGGGTGTGCATGGTGTCGCTGACCGACAAGGGGCGCGGCATCGTCAACGACAAGCGGGCCGCCTGGCAGGCCCTGTGGGAAGACCGTTGTGGCGACCTCTCCGAGGCGGAGCTGCTGGCCGCCCTTCGGGTCCTCAAGACCATGACGGAGATTATCGACGAGGTGTGACGGTCGGGGCCGGCGTCACCCGGGGCGACTGGCACCCTCGGAGCCGCCGCCCAGCCCGTCCAGGATCATGGTCAGGAGCCGTTCCCCCTGGCCCTCGGAGAGGGTGGCGCTGGTGCACATCGAGCTCACCAGCTGCATGAGGTCGGATCCGTCGATGTCGGTACGAGCCACCCCGGCTGCCTGCGCCCCGCCGAGCACCCTGGCCAGGGCCTGGTCGATCCGCTCCCGCGAGCCGATCCGCAGCTCCGGGTTCTTCTCAAAAGCCTCGTGGAGCTCGTTGAGAAACGTTCGCTTGCCTTTGGCGTAACGAATGAACGCTTCCAGCCAGGCGACCAGGGCGGCCCAGGGCGGAAGGTTGGCGAGCACCTCGTCGGCGGTCTGAACCAGCTCGTCCACGTCGGTGCGGTAGACGGCTTCCACCAGGTCGATGCGCCTGGGGAAGTGCCGGTACAGGGTGCCCACCCCGACGCCGGCCTGTTTGGCGATCGCCTCCATGGAGGCCCCACCGCCCTGCTCGGCAAACACCTCTCGGGCGGCGCTGACGAGCCGGTCGTAGTTACGCCGGGCGTCGGCGCGCCTGGACCGGCCCGCGCCGTCAGGCTCCGCCTCGACCACGGTTGCTGTCCCGACGGTGGTCGCCGCTGTCCTGCTCTGCACGGTCATGGCCTGCTGGGCCCGGTCATGGTGTCGGCACCTCCGGGAGCCGAGATGATGAGCTTGCTACCAGCGAATCAGACCTCTGAACGCTAACTGGAGGACTCGTCCGCTTAATCCAGGATACCAGCGAAAAGGTAGAAGTCAATGGCCGGCGGCGCCGTGAGGACGCAGCTCACGGCGCTACGACGCCCGCGTGGCCTCGTTGGCCAGCAGGCGAGCTGCCTCATAGCCCCGGAGCCAGGTCAATGCGGACCGGGTGCCGATCACGGTCCCCATGCCGTCGCTGGCAAAGAAATCGGTCGGAATCGAGAAGAACCGGTAGCGCGGCCGGCCGTTGAGCCGGTGCCGGGCGACGTGGACGCCGAGCTGATCGGCGAGCCCGTACATTTCCGCTTCCGTTGCGGTCATCGAGCCCACCCGGGCCGGATGGTCGGCCCCGGTCGCCGCACCTGCCGTGGCGCCACCAGCGCGACGGGCGCGCCCGGACCGCGTCGGACCCGACGGGCCACACCCACCGCGGGCGCGCACCAAAATGGCGTTACCGTACTGCTCATCTTCTGCCCCTTCTGTCTGAGGTCTAGGTTATCGCGGTTCACTCGCCACGGGTCCTCAACCCGGCCCCGGAAACTCGCTACCAATCCCTCTCAATCTTCGCAATAGGGACGATCATCCCTCGCCAGGGTTCCTGGAGGTCGCCGTGGCGCGCTCGACCAGCCACCGGCGCCCGGCCCCGAGCGGAAGCCAGGGCCAGGACCGCCCCGGGCGCCGATCACAAGCTGGTTGGTCGCCCGGCCACCGCCTGCCGAGCGCCCTGGCAGGGCTCAGAGCCGGTAGAGACGCGCCGCGTTGTCGCACGTCATCTTCTGCTTCTCCTGCTCGGTGCACTGGGCGAACTGCTTGTCGATCACCGCCCGGGACTCGGGCCAGGTGCTGTCGGGATGCGGGTAGTCGCTCGCCCACAGGAGATTATCGACCCCGAGATGACCGCGGAGATCGAGTCCGAGCTCGTCCTCTTCGAAGGTGGCGGTGACGTTGCGATGCCAGTAGTAGCTCGGCGGTTCGTCGAGCCCCATGCCTCGTTCAGTCCACTTGCTCTTCACTGCCACCCGATCGAGCCGGTCGAGCATATACGGAATCCACCCCAGCCCGGCTTCGACCAGAACCAGCCGCAGACCGGGGTGGCGGACAAACTTCCCGGTGACGATCCACTCCGACAGCGACTGCGACATGAAAATCGGGGGCATGGATTGGAACAGGCCCCGGGCCGGAGTCGGATCGGCGCTCAGGCCGCGCCCTCCGGGTGGACAGACGTGGAGGCTGACCGGCACCCCCGCCTCGTCGAGGGCCGACCAGAGAGGCTCGTACATGGCGTCGTAGTAGGGCGGGATCTTGGCGTCTGTCGGCCAAAGCGGAATCTGGACGGCCCGGGCGCCACCGTCGGCCAGGCGATGAAGCTCGTCGACCGCGGCCGGCACGTCGTTGACCGGCAAGAGATAGACCGGAATGAGCCGGTCAGGATCGGCGGACGCGAACTCCATGGCCGCCGAATTGAAAGCCTCGAAGGCCGCCAGACAGGTGTCGAGCGGCAATCGGTAAAACCGCGAACCACCCACGTTGTCCAGGTACAGCACCTCCGAGTTCACGCCGTCGATGTCCATATCCTTGAGGCGTTCGCCGGGATCCCATTCGCCCGCTCTCCCGCTCGCCGCCAACGCCACCCCGGTGTCGATGACCGGTTCGGCGGGCAGGTCGGCCGGCCAGTCCAGATTGTCCGCCCATACCTGTTGGTGGGCGGCCGGAAGATATCTGAGAAATGCTTCCTTGCCCACCAGCATGTGCGAATCAGCGGAGATGATCTTTTGCATGGAAGTTCGGCCTCCCTCACTCTCAGCGCCGCAGGTCATCTGCAGGGATGGCGACATTCAAGTCCCAGCCGGGCGAGGTGCGCCACCATGGACGTCGTTTCCGGCCAGATGAATATGAACCCGGCGCCGTGCTCATGTGGACCCGCAGTATAGCCAGAGCCGGCGCCCCCCCTTCCGGGTCAGGGGCGCCTGGGGCCGGCGGCCGCGGCGCGCATGCGGCTGGTGCGATGCTCCGGATCCGTGTCGACGCGTGGGATGACGTGCTCGCCGAGGAGGCGAATGGTCTCGAGCATCTCCTCCTGCCCGGTCATCCCGACGCCGAACACGAGCTGGTCGGCGCCGGCCGCCTCCCACCGCCGGCAGGTCGCGAGGGCATCGTCGGGTGTGCCCAGTACCAGGCCGGCCCCGGCCGCCAGCTCGAGCGTGGTGCGATCCGGGGGCGGGATGACTTCCGGCCAGGCCGGCACCCAGGCCGGCCGGGGAAAGGTGTCGTGGTAACGGTAGACATTGCTCTGGAGGTAATGCATCGACGAGCGCAGGGCGGAGTGGTAGGCCACTTCCCGGTCTTCGGCCACGAATGCGGTCGACGTCACCATGATGTTGTCGTTGACGTACGCACCGACAGGGTCGGCGCCGATGATCTCCTTCTTGTAGGCCTCCATCACCGGGGCCAGCTGGTCGATCGAGCCCACGGAGAAGCCCAGCACGCCCAGGCCCTTGTGGGCCGCCATGGCGTAGCTGGAGGTGTTGCCGGCCGCATACCACATGGGCGGATGCGGCTTCTTCCAGGGCTTGGGCAGTACCCGGCGTGGGGGCATTGACCACCACTTTCCTGCGAAGCCCTGATATTCGTCCTGAAGCCACATTTTGGCGAACTCGCCGATGGTCTCCTCCCACATTTCCTTCGTCGCTGACGTGTCGGTGATTCCGTCGCGCTGCAAGAAAGCGAGAATCTCGTGACTTCCGGCCCCCCGGCCGGTCCCGAACTCGAAGCGCCCCCCGGAGAGATGGTCGAGCATCGCCACTCGCTCCGCCACCTTGACGGGATGATTGACCTGGGCCAGAGGATTAAAAATGCCCGACCCGAGGTGTATCCGTTCCGTGGCGTGAGCCAAATAGCCGAGCACCACGTCATTGGCGGACAGATGGGAATACTCGTCGAGGAAGTGGTGCTCCGTCAACCACACGTATTTGAAGCCGGCCCGATCGGCAGCTTGCACGAGTTCCAGATCGTGGCCCAGAGCGTGGTGCTCGGCGTCTGGATCGACATCGCGGCGAAACTGCGGCGTGAACATCTGGATGAAGATTCCGAACTCCATCAGGACCAGATTCCTTTCTCCCTGGTCTGCATGGTGGCGCCATCCAGATCAAGCGGGGCGTCAGCTCACAGAGACGGGGTGAGGAGCCCGATAACGTTCGACCAGACCAGGCCCGCATGATAGTCGTCTGAAGCTCCGGGCCGGCGCCCGACCAGTCGCCGGGCGGCCGGGTACGCCATCGGCTGCGGACTAACGTCGGGTCCGTGGCCGAGGTGCAGAAGGTCGCCCGGGTATGGCAAACCCCTTCCCTGGAGGAGATCCCCGCCATCAGCCGGGCCCACGTGCAGGCGCTCGAATCCGGCCATGACGACGCCGTCTGGATACTGCTCGGCCTGCCCCTGATTGTCCTGCGAACGGTCGGACGGGTGACCGGCAGGGAGCACAAGGTGGCCCTGCCGGTGTGGCGCGACACGCACCAGGTCCGGGTGGTGATCGCCTCCTATGCAGGGGCGCCCGGCCACCCTTCCTGGTACCTCAACCTGATGGATCGCTCCGCCAACCCTTCCGTGCTGGTCCGAACCCAGACCGGTCAGTACTGGTCGGTGCCGGACCCGATCGAGGGTGACGAGTACGCCCGGATCTGGGCCCGGCTGATCGAGGACCGGGCCTGGTATCAGGACTATCAGACCAGGACGTCGAGGCGTATTCCGCTCGTTCGCTTGCCGGAGCCGTGAACGCCACCTCCAAACGAACGGCGGGGCGAGTGCGCCCGCTCAGCCGGCCACATCCAGCACCGCCCGGTTGAGCGAGCCCTGCTCCAGATCGCCGACGGCCCGCTCGATCTCAGCCAGGTCGTACACCTGGCTGACCATCTCGTCGAGAAGGAAGCGGCCGCGCTGGTACAGGTCGACAATGAGCGGGATGTCGTGATGGGGCCGGGCCGATCCGTAGCGGCAGCCCAAAATGGCCTTGTCCTGGTAGAGACTATTCACCACGAAACTGGCCTCGATACCGAGCCTCGGCACGCCCAGAATCACGCACGTGCCGCCCCAGTCGAGCATATCGATGGCTTGCCGGATGAGCGCAGGGTCGCCAACGCATTCGAAGGCGTAGTCGACGCCATTCGGCAGGCCGAGGTCCCGGACGGCAGCCACGGGATCGACGTTCGGGGTGGCGGCCACGAAGTCGGTCGCTCCCATCTGCCGGGCGGAAGCCTCCTTGCGGGCGTTGCTGTCAACGACCACGATCCGGGCCGCCGAGCACAGGCGAGCCCCCTGGACGACCGACTGGCCGATGCCCCCGGCGCCAATCACCGCCACCGTTTGCCCGGGCTGGACGCGCGCCCGGTTGAGGACCGCCCCTGCCCCGGTCAGGACCGCGCAGCCGATCAGGCAAGCCGATTCCAGCGGAACCGACCGGTCAATGGCAACGCACTGGGTCTCCCACACCACCGTCCGCGGGCTGAAGACCCCCGCGTTGGCGAACTGAAAGGCAGCCCTGCCCCCGACCTGAAAACGGCCCGGACCGACGCCCCCACCCACGGCCTGACGGCATTGGGTCGGCAGGCCCCGGTCGCAGGCGTCGCATTGACCGCAGTTGCCAAGGGTCGTCAGTACCACGTGATCACCCGGCGTCACGCTGGTCACGCCCGCCCCTACCTCCTCCACCACCCCCGCCCCTTCGTGACCCAGCACCACCGGGGTTGGGAACGGGATGGTGCCGTTCAGCACGGACACATCGCTGTGGCACAGGCCGGCCTTCAGGATCCGGACCTTCACCTCCCGGTCGCCTGGCGGGCGAACCTCCACGTCGTCGCGAACCTCGAGCTTGCCGGTCCAGACAATGCCTCGCATCTCGGGCCTCCGGGGCAGGTGGTGCAGAAAGAAGGTCACCCTAGCAAGGGCCTGATCGAGCCTCAGGTGGTAATGCCGAAGCGCTCCAGGCCAAAAGCCCGGATGGCGTTGCCTCTGGCCAGTTTGTAGATCTCCTCGTCGGACAGTCCGGCTTGCTCCGAGATGCGGGCCAGCGTCGCCCCGGACTGAGGGAAGGTGGAATCGGCATGCGGGTAATCGGTCTCGAAGCAAATCTGATCGATGCCGATGGCGTCCCGATTGCGCAATCCCGTCTGGTCGTCGAACAGGCAACCATAGACCCGGCCAGGGATGTAGCTCGATGGCGGCTGGGGCAGCGAGGTGCCAAAGCTGTTGTCGGACCGCTCCTCCCACAGCTTGTCGGCGCGCTCGAGGATGTACGGCATCCACCCGACCTGACCTTCGGAGTAGGCGATCCTCAACCGGGGAAAGCGCACCAGAATCCCGGAGAAGAGATAGTCACACAGGGAGCCCATGGCATTTTGAAAGGTGAGGGTCGAGGAGATGATAAAAGGTGCGTCGGGTGAGGTCGACGGCATCTTCGAAGAGGACCCGATGTGCATGCACACCACGGTTTCCGTCTCTTCGCAGGCAGTGAAAAACGGATCCCAGAAACGGTGTTTGTCATGGATGGACGGCAGCCCGAGCGGATACGGGTTTTCCGGGAACGTCACCGCGTGAGAGCCCAGGGCCGCACACCGGCGGATCTCGGCCGCCGCCAGTTCGGCATCCCATAACGGCACCATCGTCAGGGGGATGAGACGGCCCCGACCCACCCCGGCCGACCACTCCTCGACCATCCAGTCGTTGTAGGCCTCCACGCACCGCCGGGCCAGCTCCTTGTCCTGACGTTCCGCAAACGTCTGTCCGCAAAAACGCGGCAGGGTGTTGGGAAAACAGATGGCCGCGTCGGTGTGATTGGCATCCATGTCCTCCAGCCGGGCCGCCTGGTCCCAGGCGCCCTTTCGTATCTCGTCGAAGGTCGTCACCGTGAACCCGACGTCCTCGAATCCGACCGCGGCCGACAGCAGCAACAGCGGCGACACCACATCGTCGTAGTACCAGACGTCGCACCAGGCGCCATCGGGATCCTCGATCCAGCCCAGGCTGGATCCGCCGCCCCCGCGTCCGTCACCGCCAAACCGGACCCGCTTCCGCTCGATCCGGGGGCCCCGATCCCGGTCGCGCCTGGCGAGACGGGACTGCCACAGGTCTGGCGGTTCCACCACGTGATCGTCCACCGAGATGATGCGCGGTATTTCCGGCATGGCCGCTCCCCTCCGCTTGGTCGGCCCGTTGCTGTTGGTTGCCCGAGACTACGCCGGGGACCCGCTCAACGTCGACAGAGGGTGGCTCCCCTTCCCTACCGGCCTCGAGCCGAAGCCGGCGTGAGGCCCGGGTGGTCGAGCCGGCCCCCTCCAGGCGCTGGCGGCTGGTTCTCTGTTTTCTTGGTGACATCGGCGATCTTGGTGACGAGGACGACACAGGAGGGTGTTCCTGTCACCAAGAATCGAGATGTCACCAAGAAACCACTCGGGACAGGCGCCCCCGAAACCGGGCCCGACGCGCCGACGCGGGCGTCGACCGGCTGACCCCCTGTTGAGGGGGTTACCACCCGACGCCGGGGGTCAATCTCCATGATCGACCCCCGTTCGACCTATGGCAGGCTGAGGCCGTGAACGAGCCGTCCTTTCCCCGCCAGTACGCGCGCACGCGTCGCTTCAGCCTGGGAGTGCCCCGGAATGTGGCGGTGGCCCCGGACGGCGAGCGGGTCCTGTTCCTCCGGTCGCCAGGCGGCGACGATCCGCTCACCTGTCTATGGACGCTCGACGTGGTGAGCGGGCGAGGAGCGCCTGGTGGCGGACCCGTCCCGGCTGGGCGGGGCCGACGGATGACCTGCCACCGGAGGAACGGGCCCGCCGTGAGCGGCTCGGCGCGAGCAGGCCGGAGGGATCGTCGACTACGCCACCGACACCGGGCGCGTGCTGCCGGTGTTCGCCCTCTCCGGCCGGCTCTGGGTGGCCAGGGTCGAGACCGGAGAGGTCAGGGAGCTGGCGGTCAGCCATCCGGTCGTCGACCCCCGGCCGGACCCGACCGGAACCCTGGTGGCCTATGTCCATGGCGGCGCCCTGCGAGTGGTCGAACGTCGACGGCCGAGGACGACCGGCCGCTTGTGGAGCCCGACGGGCCCGAGGTGACATACGGGCTGGCCGAGTTCGTGGCTGCCGAAGAGATGGGCCGGACCCGCGGCTACTGGTGGTCGCCGGGCGGGGACGCCCTGCTGGTCGCCCGCGTCGACACCTCTCCGGTGGATCGCTGGTATATCGCCGATCCGGCCCACCCCGACCGCGTCCCCCGCCAGGTGCCTATCCGGCCGCCGGAACGGCCAACGCCGACGTGTCGTTGTGGGCTGGTCGGTCTGGATGGATCCCGCCGCCAGGTGGAGTGGGACCGGGCCGGTTTCGAGTACCTGGTCGACCGCCCGCTGGGTGGAGACCGCCCTGCTGGTCGTGGTGCAGAGCCGGGACCAGCGCCGCATGCAGATCCTCGAGGTAGACCCGGCCACGGGGGACGACCCGGGTGCGGCGCGAGGACCACGACCCCGTGTTCCTCGACATCGTGGCCGGGACGCCCGGGCTCACCGAGGACGGCAGCTTGGTGTGGACGACCGACGCGGACGACACCCGCCGTCTGCTCGTCGGCGACGAGATGGTCACCCCCCCGGGGCTGCAGGTCCGCTCGGTGCTGGACGTGGACGGCGACACCGTCCTGTTTGCCGCCTCCGAGGACCCGACCGAGATCCACCTGTGGACCGCGTCGCCGGCCGGCCTCGAGCGGGTGACGACCGAGGCCGGTGTCCACTCCGGGCGGCGGGCCGGCGGCACCACGGTCGTGCTCTCCCGCTCTCTCGACCGCCACGGAGTCGAGGTGACCGTACGGCGAGGTGGGACGGGGGTCGGGATCGACTCTCGAGCCGAGACCCCGGTCCTGACGCCGCAGGTCACCATCTCGGCCCTACGGTCCCCGCCAGCTGCGCACGGCCGTGCTCTGGCCGTCTGGCCATCAGCCCGGAACAGGGCTGCTGCCGGTGCTGCTCGACCCCTATGGAGGTCCGGGCGCCCAGCGGGTGGTGGCCTCCCGGACGGCCTTCCTGGTCTCACAGTGGTTCGCCGACCAGGGCTTCGCGGTCGTGGTGATCGATGGTCGGGGCGTCCCCGGACGCGGCCCGGAATGGGACCGCAGCATCAGGGGCGACTTCGCCACCCCGGTGCTCGAGGACCAGGTCGATGCCCTGCATGGCTGCCGCGGCCGACTATCCGGACCTCGACCTCAGCCGGGTCGCCATCCGGGGCTGGTCGTTTGGCGGCTATCTGGCCGCCCTGGCCGTGCTGCGCCGCCCGGATGTGTTCCAGGCGGCGGTGGCAGGCGCCCCGGTGACCGACCACCGCCTTTACGACACCCACTACATGGAGCGCTATCTCGGTCATCCGGCCGAAGAGCCGGCCAACTACGACCGGTGCTCCCTGATCGGCGACGCCCCCAACCTGAAGCGGCCGCTGCTTTTGATCCATGGTCTGGCGGACGACAACGTGGTGGTGGCCCACACCCTCCACCTCTCATCCGCCCTCCTGGCAGCTGGTCGCCCGCACTGCTGTCCTGCCGCTCAGCGGGGTCACCCACATGACCCCTCAGGAGGTGGTGGCCGAGAACCAGTTGAAGCTGGAGCTTGACTTCCTCCAGCGAGCCCTGATGCGGGAACGCTGATCAGAGGTCAGGCGGTCCCTCGACCTCCCACGACCTATGGTGAGGTCGGTCGGAGAAAGGGAGGAACGAGCATGAGCGAGGCCACGGACCGATACACACGCGTGGCGGCGGGGTTCGACCAGAGGGTGCAAGCGGTAGCGGCCGACCAGTGGGACGCGCCATCCCCGTGCACGGAGTGGAAGGCCCGTGACATCGTCGCTCACGTCACCCGAAACCACCGTTCCATGGCGGCGGCGGCAACCGGATCCGAAGGGGAGGAGCCAACCGCGAACGACGACCCGCTGGCGGCCTGGACCGACGCCTATCGGCGCCTGCAGACCCTCGTGGCCGACCCTGACGCGCTGAGCAAACCCGTGAACGGACCTACCGGACCGGTCTCGCTCGAACAGGCGCTCGGGACGTTCGTATCCATGGACACGCACGTGCACACCTGGGACCTGGCCCGAGCCGTCGGTGGTGACGAACGCCTTGATCCGGACGTCGTGCACCTCACCTGGGAAATGGTCCAGCCCATGGACGAGATGATGCGGAGGCCCGGGGTCTTCGGACCGAAACTGGATCCGCCCGCCGGCGCCGACGAGCAGACCCGATTGTTGTATTTCCTGGGCCGGCGCGCCGACCGCGTATGAGACATCCCGTCCGGGCCCGCCCTCGCTTTCCTCCGGGTGGCCGCGGTCGCGTGCCCACCAGTCGCGGTATCCCGTCGACGAACAGTGGCGGCGGAAGCCGGCGATGAGCTGGCTGCTGCGTATCGCCCTTCGCATCGTGATGCTGGCGGTCATCATCGCCATCGTGGCCAGGATCGTCCCGGGAATCCACGTGGTCGGAGGGTTCGGTTGGTACGTCTGGGTGGCGGCGATTTTTTCGGTCGTCAATCTGATCCTGGGACCAATCTTCCGCCTGCTCAGCCTGCCGCTCATCCTGCTGACCCTGGGGCTTTTCTTGATCGTCGTCAACGCCGCCTTGCTGGGTATCACCGCTGCTCTCTCCAGCCATCTTTCCATCGACAGTTTCGGGGCCGCCGTGCTCGGGGGGCTGCTAATCGGAGTGTTCAGCTGGATCGCCGAACTCCTCCTGCCGCCCCGGCTACGACGTTCGAGCCGGCGATAAAGGCAGGTCCGCCAGGCGCGCCAGCCTCACGGATCTCGCCACCTCAATGGTGCCACTTGTCACCCAATTGCGGTGATCTTGATCTCTCGTTGAGGTTCACGAACACCCGCCACAGGGAGGCGGGTGAGTGTTTGGTCGAGGGTCGGAGAGCGGGGCGCGGATCTGGCCGACCGCGGCTTGCCGACGAAAAGCAAACAGCCCGGGCAGGAGGGGCCTCTTCATCAAACGCCGCCGTACTGATGGAATGACCCCCGCCCGGTTATCCGCCGTAGTACTCTGAGTACCCGGGCAGCTCGCAGGGTGGTGGTATCACCTCGGTACAATTGGGCTCTTTTCTGCGGATTGCTTGGATTTGCGAAAGAAGGGGCAGTTACCGAGAAATGGCGTGCTGGACATCGGGATTGACGCCGCGTCGGCCGTTACGGCAACCGGTCACGGCATTTGATACATGTCCTGACGTCGCCATGGGATTGGCCGTTTGCTCATGCCGCCCTCGTGGTGCGGTGCGAGTGGGAAGGATGAACCCGTGATAACCGTGGCGCAGAAACGCCGGTTCGGATGGCCCAGCGCCCTGGTGCTGTTGATCCTTTGTTCGCTCGTTCTTCCGGCGCTGGCGCTGCCGAACAAGGCGTCGGCGGCCGCCACCTCGGCGTCGGATACTTTCGCCCGGGCCAACGGGGGTCTGGGGTCCAACTGGACCAACCTGGCCCAGGGAGGTTTGGCTATCTCCTCCCAGATGGTGGTGGGGACCAACTCGGGCGGCAACTCCGGGGACATGTGGAGCGCCCAGACCTTCGCCAGCGACCAGTACTCCCAGATCCAGGTCAGCTCCACCCCCCTCACCGGCAGCCAATGGATCGGGCCGGCCGTACGAGCCCAAAACGGCGGCCAGAGCCTGTACGTGGGCATTTACTACTGGAACGGGGGCAACCCCGAGTTGATGCTGTTCAAGCTGCTCAACGGCAACTGGACCCAGCTCGGCTCGGCGTACGCTTCGGGGGCGTTGGCGGCCGGCACCCAGCTGACCCTGATCGCCACCGGCTCCACCCTGACCTTCGCCGCCAACGGGGTGGTGCGTATCACCGCCACCGACACCAGCCTGACCGGCGGGGCCCCCGGCATCATGGCCAACGGGGCCGCCACCGCCGGGTCCTGGGCGGGCGGCAACGCCGATAACCCCTACACCATCGGCGGGGCCGTGTCCGGCCTGACCGGCACCGCCGTCCTCCAGGACAACAACGGCGACAACCTGACCCTGACCGCCAACGGCACCTTCACCTTCGCCACCGCCCTGGCCGACACCGCCACCTACAACGTGACCGTGCAAACCAACCCCACCGGGCAAACCTGCGCTGTCACCAACGGATCCGGCGCCGTCATCGTGGCCAACGTCACCACCGTCACCGTCACCTGCACCGCCCAAACCGGCGGCACCGGCGGCACCGGCGGCACCGGCGGCACGGGGGGCAGTGGCGGCAGTGGCGGCACCGGCGGTGGCGGCGGCACGGGCGGTAGCGGCGGGTCGACGTCGAGCGGCACGGCGGCGTCGGATACTTTCGCCCGGGCCAACGGGGGTCTGGGGTCCAACTGGACCAACCTGGCCCAGGGAGGTTTGGCTATCTCCTCCCAGATGGTGGTGGGGACCAACTCGGGCGGCAACTCCGGGGACATGTGGAGCGCCCAGACCTTCGCCAGCGACCAGTACTCCCAGATCCAGGTCAGCTCCACCCCCCTCACCGGCAGCCAGTGGATCGGGCCGGCCGTACGAGCCCAAAACGGCGGCCAGAGCCTGTACGTGGGCATTTACTACTGGAACGGGGGCAACCCCGAGTTGATGCTGTTCAAGCTGCTCAACGGCAACTGGACCCAGCTCGGCTCGGCGTACGCTTCGGGGGCGTTGGCGGCCGGCACCCAGCTGACCCTGATCGCCACCGGCTCCACCCTGACCTTCGCCGCCAACGGGGTGGTGCGTATCACCGCCACCGACACCAGCCTGACCGGCGGGGCCCCCGGCATCATGGCCAACGGGGCCGCCACCGCCGGGTCCTGGGCGGGCGGCAACGCCGATAACCCCTACACCATCGGCGGGGCCGTGTCCGGCCTGACCGGCACCGCCGTCCTCCAGGACAACAACGGCGACAACCTGACCCTGACCGCCAACGGCACCTTCACCTTCGCCACCGCCCTGGCCGACACCGCCACCTACAACGTGACCGTGCAAACCAACCCCACCGGGCAAACCTGCGCTGTCACCAACGGATCCGGCGCCGTCATCGTGGCCAACGTCACCACCGTCACCGTCACCTGCACCGCCCAAACCGGCGGCACCGGCGGCACCGGCGGCACCGGCGGCACGGGGGGCAGTGGCGGCAGTGGCGGCACCGGCGGTGGCGGCGGCACGGGCGGTGGCGGCGGGTCGACGTCGAGCGGCACGGCGGCGTCGGATACTTTCGCCCGGGCCAACGGGGGTCTGGGGTCCAACTGGACCAACCTGGCCCAGGGAGGTTTGGCTATCTCCTCCCAGATGGTGGTGGGGACCAACTCGGGCGGCAACTCCGGGGACATGTGGAGCGCCCAGACCTTCGCCAGCGACCAGTACTCCCAGATCCAGGTCAGCTCCACCCCCCTCACCGGCAGCCAGTGGATCGGCCCGGCCGTACGAGCCCAAAACGGCGGCCAGAGCCTGTACGTGGGCATCTACTACTGGAACGGGGGCAACCCCGAGTTGATGCTGTTCAAGCTGCTCAACGGCAACTGGACCCAGCTCGGCAGCTCCTACAGCAGCGGCACCCTGGCCGCGGGCACCCAGCTGACCCTGATCGCCACCGGCTCCACCCTGACCTTCGCCGCCAACGGGGTGGTGCGTATCACCGCCACCGACACCAGCCTGACCGGCGGGGCCCCCGGCATCATGGCCAACGGGGCCGCCACCGCCGGGTCCTGGGCGGGCGGCAACGCCGATAACCCCTACACCATCGGCGGGGCCGTGTCCGGCCTGACCGGCACCGCCGTCCTCCAGGACAACAACGGCGACAACCTGACCCTGACCGCCAACGGCACCTTCACCTTCGCCACCGCCCTGGCCGACACCGCCACCTACAACGTGACCGTGCAAACCAACCCCACCGGGCAAACCTGCGCTGTCACCAACGGATCCGGCGCCGTCATCGTGGCCAACGTCACCACCGTCACCGTCACCTGCACCGCCCAAACCGGCGGCACCGGCGGCACCGGCGGCACCGGCGGCACCGGCGGCAGTGGCGGCACCGGAGGCACGGGGGGCAGTGGCGGCACCGGCGGCACGGGCGGTAGCGGCGGGTCGACGTCGAGCGGCACGGCGGCGTCGGATACTTTCGCCCGGGCCAACGGGGGTCTGGGGTCCAACTGGACCAACCTGGCCCAGGGAGGTTTGGCTATCTCCTCCCAGATGGTGGTGGGGACCAACTCGGGCGGCAACTCCGGGGACATGTGGAGCGCCCAGACCTTCGCCAGCGACCAGTACTCCCAGATCCAGGTCAGCTCCACCCCCCTCACCGGCAGCCAATGGATCGGGCCGGCCGTACGAGCCCAAAACGGCGGCCAGAGCCTCTACACGGGCATCTACAACTGGAACGGGGGCAACCCCCAGTTGATGCTGTTCAAGCTGCTCAACGGCAACTGGACCCAGCTCGGCAGCTCCTACAGCAGCGGCACCCTGGCCGCGGGCACCCAGCTGACCCTGATCGCCACCGGCTCCACCCTGACCTTCGCCGCCAACGGGGTGGTCGAGATCTCCGCCACCGACACCAGCCTGACCGGCGGGGCCCCCGGCATCATGGCCAACGGGGCCGCCACCGCAGACAACTGGGCCGGCGGCAACGCCGATAACCCCTACACCATCGGCGGCGCCGTGTCCGGCCTGACCGGCACCGTGGTCCTCCAGGACAACAACGGCGACAACCTGACCCTGACCGCTAACGGCACCTTCACCTTCGCCACCGCCCTGGCCGACACCGCCACCTACTACGTGAGCGTGCAAACCAACCCCTACGCCCAGGTTTGCACCGTCACCAACGGATCCGGCTCGGTCATCGCCGCCAACATCGGCAACGTCACCGTGACCTGCACCGGCCTCGGCGGCACGGGTGGGGGTACGACGACGGCGTCGGATAGCTTCGCCCGGGCCAACGGGGGCCTGGGCTCCAACTGGACCGCGACCACAGACGGGGCGTTGACCATTTCCTCCCAAACGGTGGCAGGCACCAACGCCAGCGGGTACTCCGGGGACATGTGGAGCGCCCAGAGCTTCGCCACCGACCAGTACTCCCAGATCCAGGTCAGCTCCACCCCCCTCACCGGCAGCCAGTGGATCGGCCCGGCCGTACGAGCCCAAAACGGCGGCCAGAGCCTCTACGCGGGCGCCTACTACTGGAATCAGGGTAAGCCCGAGCTGCTGCTGTACAAGCGCATCGGTGGAACCTGGACCCAGCTCGGCTCGGCCTACGCCTCGGGAACGTTGGCGGCCGGCACCCAGCTGAAGCTGACGGTCGTCGGCAACAGTCTGTCGTTTTCGGCCAACGGCATCGACCGGGTCACGGCCAGCGACAACAGCCTCATCGGCGGCGCGCCCGGCATCGTGGCCAGCGGTACCGGCACGGCCCAGAACTGGGCCGGAGGCAACGCCGGCTTCCAGGTCACCTATCAGAGCACCGACTCGAGCGGCATCCAGTACTACGACATCCTGTCGGATAACGACGGATACGGCGTCCAGACCCTCCGGGTGCTCAAGCCCACCCATCCGGCCACCGGGGTGGCCCACAACTTCCTGTATGTGCTTCCCGTGGAAGCCGGCCTGGGCAACACCGATGGCGATGGCCTCAAGACGCTCCAGGGACTCGATGCAGAGGACCAGTACAACGTGACCATCGTCGAACCGACCTTCACGAACCAATCGTGGTACGCCAACGACCCCAATGACCCGAATCTCCAGTACGAAACGTTCATGACCAACGAGCTGGTGCCCTGGGTGGAGGCAAACCTCTCGACCACCGGTATCGAGCAGAACTGGCTCATCGGCTTCTCGAAGTCCGGCATCGGCGGTCAGGATCTCATCCTCAAACACCCGAACGTCTTCACGTTGGCCGCCTCGTGGGACTTCCCCGCCGCCATGTCGTCGTACAACCAGTACGCTCCGGACTCCACCCAGAACTACGGCACAGAGGGGAATTTCGCCGCGAACTACCAGCTGACCAATCCGTTTGTGGCGGCCCGGGCCGCGCCCTTCCAGACCGAGAACCGGATCTGGATCGGTGGGTACGGGCTGTATCCGGCGGACGTCACCAGCTACGACGCCCTTCTTACGTCCCTGGGCGTCGAGCACACTCTGGGGCTCTGGCAGAATCTCTCCCATACCTGGACCAGCGGCTGGATGCCGACCGCCATGGCTGCCCTGTATCAGGACAGCCTGAAGGTGCCGGCGCCATAACGGACGTATCAATCGTCCGCCAGGACGCTCATTTGGCCCGTAGGGAATGACCTCGGATGAGGTCGGGGGCAAAGTAGAGGTAGCTGTGATACACGCCACATCGGAGCTGGATCTGAATCGAGTGTCATCCCCGGAATCGGCACCGACACCGGGCCAACGGGAACGGATCGTCGGTTGTCTCATTGGCGGTGCCGTGGGCGACGCCCTCGGGGCGCCTGTGGAGTTTGACAGCTGGTCGCAGATTCAGCTGCGCTTCGGAGCCTCCGGCGTCCGGAACTATGCCAGCGCGTACGGACGCCCGGGTGCCATCACGGACAACACCCAGATGACCCTGTTCACGGCTGAGGGCTTGCTGCGAGCCCGGAACCGGTTGATGGACCGCGGCGCGGCGGAGGTCGAGGCTGTCCTGCACCGCTCCTACGAACGCTGGCTGCTGACGCAGGTTCAGGATCCAGAACAGGTGCCGTGGGACCCCGACTGCGGCGACAGCTCGAACTCGGGGTGGCTCATCAGGCAGGCGTTTCTTCACGACCGGCGAGCCCCGGGGGCGACGTGCATCAGCGCTCTGGGCGACAGCTACCGCCTCGCCACCCCCGACGATCCGATCAATCACAGCAAAGGGTCCGGCGGACTGAGGGGCATGGCCCCGGTCGGGCTGGTCGCGGACGAGCCCTTCGATCTCGCCTGTCGGGCCTCGGCGCTCACCCACGGCCATCCCACCGGATGGTTGGCGGCCGGCGCCCTGGCCCAACTGGTGGCCCAGGCGGAGCGCGGCGTTCCGCTACGAACCGCCCTCGAAGTCACCACCGAGCAGTGCCGCGCCGACCGGAGGGGAACGGAGGTGGTGGCGGCCCTCGAGCAGGCCATGTCGCTCGCTCGTCAGGCCAGCCATCCGACGCCAGCACGGGTCGAATCGCTCGGCGATGGATGGGTGGCCGAGGAGGCACTGGCCATCTCAGTCTTCTGCTCCCTCACCGCCACCGACTTTCGAGAGGGGGTCTTGAGCGCCGTCAACCACTCCGGCGACAGCGCCACCACCGGAGCGCTCGCGGGGAACCTGCTGGGCGCGTCGCTCGGAATCGCGGGCATCGACCCTGATCTGGTCGAGGGGCTCGAGGGACGAACGGTCATCCAGCAGGTCGGTAACGACCTCTACCACGCCTTCATTGACCGGGCCGAGCCCGACCCGGACCGCTACCCACCGTGGTAGAAGCCGCGGGGGGCCGCCTTTCAGCAGGTGGACGAGTCCTGCGGGGTGCCGGGGCCGACCGCGGGATCATCGACGACACCCTGGTCCGATGTCCGGGCGACGGCACCGAGGTGAACGATGTACCAGACGCCTCTCCAGGAGATCATGGACGCGATCCCGAAGGAGCGCACCTGGCCCCGACTGTCTTCGTACACGAGGCGAGAGTTGGGGACCTCGAAGTAGCCGATCCGGTTGTAACAGGTGCCGGGCCGAACCCAGTGTCCGTACTGCGAGGGGACCTCGACGTTGAGAAAATGCGCCCCGCCGGGATCCGCACCCAGCCCGTTATGGGCGGCCACCAGATCCGCGCCGAATCCACCGAGCAGCCGGTGGACATAATCCGAGGCGGGATCGGTGATGGCTTTGACTTGAAGGTAAGCAGATTCGGGAAAAAAGGCCGGGAGGGCGGGCGGCAATGATCCCGATACCACGCCCTGCCAGAGCGCCGACATTTCACCTTGAAACTGGGCGCCCCGGGCAGAGGGAAACGTCGTCGTTTGCGGAAGTGCGCCGGCATCGCCTGTGGTCAGTGAGGACACCGCGGTCCCGGTCGACGTGCTTACCGGCCTGGGCGGAACGGTCGTGAGGGTGGGCGGCGCGGTCGGGGCCGAACTTGGCAAAACCGCACCGTGGCTGACGGTCGGACCCTGGCTGACGGTCGGGCCCGGGCTCCCGGGTATCCCGGCCGCGGTCGGTCCGAGGGAGTGGTGCGACCGCCCATCGGGGAGGACGATGACCGTCACCACCCCGGCCGCCAGCACGGCCAGCAGGGCGGTCAGCCTCAGGCGGCGGGCGCGCCGGCGGTCGGATGGGACAGACATGGGTGATGGCGGATGATAGGCGACGTCGTACGCCGTCGGCCGGGCCTTGCCACCCCGGCCGAAGCGGTCAGGGGGAGGGGCGCGGACGCAGGGTGATCGCCGGGCGGTCCGTGGCTGCCGTCGAGCCCCGCGGCCCGGCGAGCCAGACGCCTGGCGTGGTCCATGTCGTAGTGCCTTCGGGTGACGAGGCGCTGGGCAAACAATCCGCCCCCGGATTGCAAGTTGGTGACGAGGTGCCAGCCGCCGTAGGAGTCCGCGGTGAGGTCGCGAATGGCGTGGAAGAGGCGGAGCCGTTCCTCGGCGGTGAAGCCGGTACCGGTGTCGAAGTACTTCTCGATGAAGGGACGCGTCTCGCGGTTTTCGAGGTCGGCGACAGATGGCGCCGTCAGGACGGCGCCGCCGGCGATGTCGTGAAGATGGCGCACCATCCGGCCGAACTCCGCCGCGCCCTGGTACTTGGCGGCATTGGTGAACAGCTCGTCCGGGTAGTAGAAGCCCTGCGGCGTGGATTGGGCGTGCGACAGCGCCGCTTCCATCCCGGCCCGGAGCAGGGTGGCATGAATCGCCATCTCGTCGATCTTTTCCCGGACGTGCGAGACGCCCGACAGGCCGTTCGCTTCGGCGATGAGCTGAGCCAGGCCGACGAGCTCATCGGCCTGCCGGACCATCGCCGTCATCCCGCCCAGACGCTCCCACAGCCCCAATGAGTGAGCGAAGATTGCCGCCTGGTGGGCTTGACCGTCGAGGAACACCCGTTCGTGCGGGACGAACACGTCATCGAAGACCACAAAGCCGTCGGGCATGCTGGCCACGCTGCTCACCGGATAATGACGGACGTCATCCCCCTTGGGGTGGTAGCTGGTGTTGACAACCTGCACCCCGGGCAGCGTTCACCGGGACGGCGCAGGTGACGGCGTAGTCTTCCTCGCCGGGTTTCATGGACTTGGTGGGCATCACCAGCAGGTCGTGGCACAGCGACGCCACGCTGATGTGGAGCTTGGCGCCCCGGATGACAATGCCGTCCCGGCGCCGTTCTATCACGTGGAGGTAGGCGTCCGGGTCGGGCTGCTTGCTCGGCGACAGCGACCGGTTGCCCTTGGCGTCAGTGATGCACTCGGCGATCCGCACGTCGTTGGCGACGGCCGAGTCGACATATTCTTCCAGCCGGTACCGGTACACCGGGTCCGCACCATCCAGCCGGGATGCGGCCGTGAGCAGCGTCATGAGCGACTGGTAAGTGACATTGAGCGCCAGGTCCATTTCGACGATGACCGCGGTACACGCCCGCAACTCCTCGGGTGATCGGGGAGCCATCACCACCGGGTTGGCGGCATCGGGCCCGGGGTGGAAGTACCGGTCATAGCCCGCCGCGACGGCGCGGGCGGGCACTGCGAAGGCCGGCTCCGCCAGGAGGTCATCAATACGCCGGCCCTCGTAGTACGTGACCCTTCCGTCGTCCAGCGACCGCAGATACTCCTCACCCGTGAGCACGAGAATCCGCCCCGGAAGCGCCACCTTCGCGGTTGATGCCCTCGCCCAGGTAGCGGGCCACGAAATCGTCCGGGTCCAGGCCTGCGGCGGGACCGGAAAACACCATGCGGCCCCGATCGAGGAGGCAGACGGCGTCTGCCAGCCCCAGGGCACGAGGTACGTATTGCTCCACCAGAAGCAGCGCCTTCCCGGTGGCGGCGACTCCGGCGAGGAACTCGAAGATCCGGTCCACGATCAGCGGGGCCAGCCCCAGCGACGCCTCATCCACCACCACGATATCCACGTTGGCAAGATACGCCCTGGCCAAAGCCAGCATCTGCTGCTCGCCGCCACTGAGGCTTCCGGCGATCTGCTTCATGCGGCTCGCCAACTCCGGGAACACCTCGGCGGCCCGGTCGATTCCCTGCTGCTCGTGGCCTTTGATCGACTGGAGGATCAGGTTTTCCTCCACCGTAAGCGAGGGAAAGATGGCCCGGCCCTCGGGAATATGGCACAGGCCGTGACGGGCAATGTAGTCGGCCGACCGGCGTTTCAGATCTTCGCCCCGGAAGAGAAATTCGGCCTTTGGTCGGCTTGATGAGGCCCGACACGGCCCGCAATAGCGTGGTCTTGCCCGCCCCGTTAGCCCCGAACAGTGCCACCACGGTAGCGGCGGGCACCTGCAAACTCACGTCGCGCAGCACCACCGTGTCCCCGTATCCGGCGGTGATGTTGTCGACGTCGAGAAGCAGCGGAGCGGCCGCGGCTTCCGTCGACGAGATCTGACCGTTTCCGCTCCGCAGAGGAAACTTCACGGCTCTGACCCCAGTTGGGCGTGGGCCGGCCCGGCTTCAGCCATGCTCTCGCCAAGATAGGCAGCCCGAACCACCGGGCTCCGGCTCATCTCCAGCGGCGATCCCTCGAAGATCAACCTCCCGAACTCGAGCACATACACCCGGGCGCAGATCGCGCTCACCAGGCTCATGTCGTGCTCCACCAAAACGATGCCCGTCCCCCGTTCGGCAACGACCTGCTGCAGGATCTCTCCGAACCGCCTCGTTTCCGTCAGGTCCAAACCCGACGACGGCTCGTCGAGCAGCAACAGGTCGAATCCCCCGGCCAGCACCCGGGCCAGCTCCACCAGGCGCTTCTGTCCGGTGGGCAGGAGTCCCGCCTGTTCATCGAGCAGGCGCTCGATGCCGACAAGCGCCACCGCTTCGGCGACCTCGTTGTCGACCAGAGCCCGGTCGGAACGGGAACCGTGAACCTGGCGGATCGGATTGGATCCAGCCAGCCACGCCTCGCGCCCCAGGGCCACGTTCTCGCGCACCGAGAGCGAATCGAACAGCTGCGCTTTCTGGAAGGTCCGGCCCATACCCCGCCTGGCCCGGGCAGGTGGCCGGAGACGGGAGACGTCGTCGCCGTGCAGCTTGACCTGGCCCCCGGACGCCCGCACCAGCCCGCAGCAGGCATTGAAGATGGTGGTCTTGCCGGCCCCGTTGGGGCCAACGAGCCCGGTGATGGCGTCCATGGGCGCCTGCATTGTCACTCCGTCCACGGCCCGGATCCCGCCGTAGTAGACCGTCAGGGAGTTGATCGCGAGCCCACCCTGGGCTCGCGATGGCCGGGCCGGGCGGGGCCTGGCATCGGGCCCAGCCTCCGACATCGCCGCCGCCGACACCGCCGGCTCCGACATCGCCGCCTCGGGCCTGGCTGCCGCCGACACCGCCGCCGGAGCAGGACCCGGTGGGGTGTCGGTCCTGCGTCCCCCCGCCCAGTCCATCGGCTTCTGGATGAACCTGGGGAGGGTCATGAGATGGCTGGCCTGGAAGGCATAGTTCACGGCGAAAATTCCGAAGAGAATTTCGAGATACGTGCTGATGTGATTGAGAGACACGTAGCCGGGAATCACGACGATTCCTGCCGCCGCGAGCAGTGCATACCAGGGGTCACCGGCGACCTGAATCACGAGGACCGCGAGCAGTGTCAAGGACGCGAATGACAGGTAATTCGCCCCTACCGAGTAATGGAACAGCATGGCCAGAAGGGCGCCCGAGATGCTGGCGATGGCGGCCGAAATACAGAAGATCACCACCTTCGTCACGTTGGTGCCGGCACCGTAGGACTCGAGTGCCAGCGGAGAGTCCGACATGGCGGCCAGCAGCCGTCCCAACCGGCCGTGCTGGATCAACAAGGTCACGGCCACAATCAGGACCACGATGATCAGCACCACGTAATAGAACCCCTGGTCGGTGCTGAGATGCCAGCTGCCGACGCTGATGCCCGGGCGCGGGGCGGGCAGGCCGGTGGAGGTGGATCCGAACATGATGCTGGTCGTGTAGAACATCTGCTCGACGAAGATCCCGAAACCCAGGGTGGCGACGGCGAGGAAGACGCCGGACATCCGGATCGCCGGTATGGCGACCAGGGCTCCGATCGGAATGGCGATGAGGGCTGAGCAGGCCAGGGCCAGCAACCAGGGAAAGCCGAGACGCACCGCGAAATGGCTGAAGGTGGCAGCTCCGATGGCGGCGAAGGCCAGCTGGCAAAGGGAGATTTGTCCCGAGAGCCGAACCAGGAGCCCCAGCGAAAGCACCAGGATCACCTCGATGAGGAATTCGGACCAGATCGAGAGCGACCCGGGGGCATACACGGGGAGGAAAGCCAGGGCCGCCACGGCCAGCAGCCACGAGCCCGCTCGTACCCGGATGGGCGCCTGATAGGCCCGTCGCACCGGCAGGCTCGGAAGCACCCGCCGCTCCACCAGCCTGGCTTTGGGAGTGAAGATCAGCACAAGGAACAGGATCAGGAACGGAAGCGACGGCGGCAATCCCGCCAGGACAGGAGTCGACACCACGTATTTCGTGGCCAGGGCTCCGGCGATGCCGATGAGCAAGCCCCCGACAAACGTCAAGGGCAGGCTGGAGAAGTACCCGATGGCCGCGGCCCCGAACGCTTCCACGACCAGCAAAGTAAGTACGAGCGGGTCGAGGCTCAGACTGGGCGCCAGCATCAGCCCGGCCAGGGCCGCGAATACCGAGCCCAGCAACCAGGCCCAGCGCCGGATGCGTACCGGGCTTTCGCCGTAGAGGGATAGCAGGGTGGGGTTGTCGACCACACCCCGCATGGCGATCCCCAGCCGCACGTACCGGAACAGTCCGTACAGGGTCACCGTCAGGCCCACCGAAATGGCAATGACGATGATCTGGGCCCACTGGACCTGGACCTTCAGCACACTGATAGAGCTGGTGGGGAGATACTCCGGGATAATGCTGGTATTGGTCCCGTACCAGAGGTCGCCGAGGCCGAGCACGATCAGCAGGATCCCGACGGTGGCGACCACCCGCACTCCGGATCCGAGAGGATCGAGCACCCGGGCCAGCCGCTCCAGCAGCAGCCCCATGATCGGCGCCAGCCCGGCCAGGCACATCAACGCCGCCAGCGGCCAGGGCCACCCGTGCTGCACGTGAAGGAAGTAGAAAAGGTAGACCGACAGGGCGGCCACCGAGCCGTAGGCGAAGTTGAAGATGCCCGACGTCTTATAGGTGAGCACCAGCCCGGTCGCGGCCAGACCATACGCGGCGCCGGTGGTGATCCCGATGACAATGAAAGGGAGGAAATCCGTCATCCGACGCCCATTTACTCGCCCGGCAGTGGCCGGTCGCCCGGGGCGACCGGCCACTGACTATGACCACTACTGGTGGGCACCAGGCGCCCGCCACCTGACAACTGCCGCGAATGACAAAACAGCACGAGCGGGCCGCCTGCGATCTGGCCGGCCCACTAGCTGGAGCTGGGGGGAGCGCAGTAGCTATTGCCTCCGTACGGGGTCGTCCACTGATGGTTCGAAATACCGAGATAGAACCAGCAACCCACCGAAGTCGGCTGGCCCCGGTGGAAGGTGAGAGGCGGAGCCAGGCCGTCGAGGGTGTCACCGTTGAGCGCGTAGAGCCCGTTGAGCAACTCGGCGCTGGTGGGATTGTTGCCGAGATTGCCAGCCTTGGCTGCGTCGGCAAAGAGCATCCCCGCCGCCCATATGCCGGTGGAGCTCGGGCCGTAAGTCGAGCTGGTGGTCGTTCCTGGCGCGTACTTGTTGAGGGCGCTGGTCATCGCCGCCACGGCGCTATTCGACGTGTCGGTGGCCGGGAGATTGTTCTCCACGTTTACCGAGCCCTGGAACCCTGCCGCAGAGAGCCACGAAGCCGCCACGGCACCATCCTCGGCGATGTAGATCGGGTGGTAGCCCTGAGCCTGGCAGCTGCTCTCAAATGACAGGGCCACGGTGCTCGATTCCGCCACAAAAATCCCATCCGCTCCGGACTGCTTCGCAGCCAGACAGGGGGCGGTGTAGTTGGGGGCGGTCTCGGAGATGGCTCCGGCAAAACCGGCTTTGACACCGTTTGCTGACGCGGCCTGCTGGATCGGCTTGGCCAACTCGGCGCAGACCGGGTCGCTCGAGCAGTACACCATGCCGAGCTTCTTCACGCCCGCCCTCTGGGCTGCGCCGGCGATCGACGGAGCCAGGGTGTTGATCGTTTGGCCTTGCGGGAAGAAGTCGGCATTGGTGAACATCAGCGTGCTGGACAGGTTGTCGCCGATCACCGGGACACCGGCCTTCTGGACAAACGTTCCCCACGAGGAATCGACGTCAGAACCGTCCATGATGGCCAGCACGTGGTCCTGGGTGACCATCTTGGTCACCTGGGCGAGGGACGTACCGGGGTTGAGGGCGTCATCCATAAGGATGATCTGCACGGCGTGCCCGTCGACGCCCCCGTTGGCATTCTCGTATTTCGCCCAGGTGTTGATAAGGGTGGCCTGCCCGGAGGTGCTCGACGCGAAGGCGCCCGAACAGGAGCACTCGAATCCGATGACGTAAGGGGAACCCAGCTGGCTTGCAGTGCCACCCGTCGCCGCGGTCGACGGGGTGGTACCCGAGGAGCCGGACGCGGCGGCCTGGGTGGTGGGCGAAGTAGGGGATGAGGACTTGCTCGACGACCCGCATGCAACCAGAGCGAGCCCCAACACCACCGGCAAGCTGGCTTGAACCAACCGTCGCTGCCAGACGCGCCTCATTGCGTACCTTCTTTCTGTTGTCCGGTTACTTCTCGGCTTGATGGCTCATCGATTCGATTCGACGCATCGAGGGTCAGGTCCCGGGAGACTCAGGACGTTGCATATCCGGTTTCGGAGGTCGTGGCTACAGCGGCGATCGAGCGCCGGCTCTTCCGCGGCAGCGGGCACCTCACCAGCCACGATGACTTCCCTCACAGAACCGACCTCCCCCCGGTACTGTCATGCATCCTACATCCAGGATGCTACCGGCGGCAACCCCTCAGCGCCATCCCCGGACCCGGCGACCGGGGAAGGGCAGAGCCGGTCCTGCTATTCTGGTTCCGGATGGGTTGTATATCTGCGGGAGCCCGCAAGGCCGCGAGGGCAGACCATGGCCACTGAAGACGTGTCATTCGAGCCGGTGAAGCGGACCCGGCTGGTGGACGAGGTCACGGCCCGGCTCCGCGAGATGATTATTTCCGGCAAGCTACCCCCCGGCCGCCAGTTGCTGCAGATCGAGCTGGCCGACCAGCTGGGAGTGAGCCGGACGCCGTTGCGGGAAGCGTTCCGGGTGCTCGAAAGCGACGGCCTGGTTCGGGTTTCCAATCGCAACGGCACCATCGAGGTGGTCACCTATCAGCCCGACGACCTCCGGGAGATGTACGAGATCCGGGAGGTGATCGACGGGTTGGCCGCCAGGCTGGCGGCCCGCCAGGGGTTGAGCAAGGAGGCCCAGGCCGAGTTCACCCGTCTGCTGGCCGAGATGCGAAAATCGTCCCGGCCCTACAACCCGCGGCGCCGGACGGAATCGCACGCCGCCTTTCACTCGCTGGTGATCGAGTGCTCGGGCAACAACCGACTCACCGGCTTCATCCCCCTGGTGCGGACGAGTTCCGCGGCCCTGTTTCTGCCCTTCATCGAGGACCCCTCGGCTGCCGCCCTCGTCAACGACGGGAAGCTCGTCACCCACCAGGACGCCATGGATGGGGCCCAGCAGTTCCACGAGCAAATCGCGGCGGCGATCATAGAGGGAGACGAGCGGAAGGCGGAAACCGTCGCCCGGAGGCACATCCTCCAATCCTTGAAGTTTGTGGGCCGCATGAAGGAATGGCGAGATGCCATCGTGGCCGCCAGGCAGCAGGAATCGGCTCGCAGCACTCCGGGGTCGCAGGGAGCCCGCGAGGCCATCAGCTAGCTCGCTCCTTCCTTGACAGCCTGAGCGCTGACACGTATCCTGCGTCCTGGATACCGGCCGAGCATCGTCCCGGAAGCTGCGCCCCGGCGATGCGTGCCTGCAGGCGTCACGATGAGGGGAGATGGCGGTGGTTACCACACCGGTCTGGAGCTACGAAGGCAAGCATGCCGTAGTGACGGGCTGCTCTTCCGGCATTGGGGCCGCCACCGCCCGCGAGCTGGCCGCCCTCGGCGCCACGGTCACGGGGATGGACATCAAGCCGCCGCCGGCTCGGATCGAGCGCTTCGTCGAAGTTGACATCTCCGATCGGGCCTCGATCGAAGCGGCGGAAGCACAGATCGACCGACCGGCGGATGCCCTCTTCAATTGCGCCGGCCTCTCTGGCGGCGGCGGGCCCGCCCTTCTGGTCATGCGGGTCAACTTCATCGGCCTCCGGCATCTGACCGAAGCCCTCGTCGAGCACATGCCCCCGGGCAGCGCGGTGGTCAGCGTGGCATCCGTCGGAGGCGCCGGCTATCTGACCAACATGGAAGCCGTCCGTGACTTCCTGGCGGTCGACGGCTTCGATGCGGCTGTCGGCTGGTGCGAACAACACCCCGAGCAGTTCCCCAATGGCGGCTACTCCTTTTCGAAACAGTCAGTCATCGTGTACACCATGGTGCGGGCCAACGACCTGGCCACCCGGGGCATCCGCATCAACTCCATCGGGCCGGGAATGACGGCCACGCCGATGCTGCTGGATTCGGCCAGGCTGCTCGGACAGGACTACCTCGATCGCTTCCCGAGGCCGCTCGGCCGGGACGCAGATCCGGAAGAGCAGGCCTGGCCGTTGCTCTTCTTCAACAGCCGGGCGGCCAGCTACGTGACCGGCCAGCATCTGTGGACGGACGGCGGGTTGGTCAACGGCCTGGCCGCAGGGACGATCGACGCTGCCCTCATGGCCCGGTAGCGAGGCTGTTCCTGATCCGGTCGCACGTCAACAAAGGAGTGCCGGTACATGGCTGATGGCACCGCCACGCTGGACGACTTCCGCCGGGTCGCGGCCGAGGTTCGCAACTGGGGGCGGTGGGGCGCCGGCGACGAGCTCGGCACGCTGAACCACATCACCGCCGAGACGGTCGTGGCCGCGGCCCGGTTGGTCCGGAAGGGAAAGGTGTTCTCGCTGGGCGTGAACCTCGATAGCAACGGACCCCAGGGCACCACCGCCCCCTTCCGGACCAACCCCATCCACCTCATGACGATCGATGGCGGCGACGCAGTCTCGTTTGCCCAGCAGGTGCGGGGCTGGGAGCACACCGTCGCTGCCAACGTGGGGACCATGTTCGACGGCGGCCTCATGCGCTTCAACGACGACTACATCATCATGCCGTTGCAGGCCGCGACCCAGTGGGATGCGCTATCCCACGTGTACTACGAGGAGACGCTCTATAACGGGTTCCCCGCCGGCAGCGTGACCAGCTTCGGGGCCAGACGGCTCGGGATCGAGAAGGTGGCTGCGAAGGGCATCACGTCGCGGGGCGTGTTGCTCGACGTCGCCCGCTCCCGGGGCGTCCCGTTCATCGAGGTCGGTGCGCCGATCGGCCCAGAGGAGCTGGAAGCGGTGGCGATACAGCAGGGCGTCGAGATTCGCCCCGGTGACATCCTGCTGGTGCGGACGGGGTGGTGGGAGAGATTCGTGGAGACCCGGAGCGGAACGGCCAGCAGCTCCGGTTTGAGCTGGCGGTGCGCCAAATGGCTCTTCGATCACGAGGTGGCGGCCGTTGCCGCCGACAACGTCGCCGTCGAGGGGGCCGACCACGAGGTCGACGGCGTCTTTCTGGCCCTGCACTGTTTGTGCCTCCGCGACATGGGTTTGATGTTCGGAGAGCTGTGGGACCTCAGCCAGCTGGCCGAAGATTGCGCCGCCGATGGCGTCTACGAGTTTCAGCTGACGGCGCCCCCCCTGCGGGTCACGGGTGGCGTCGGCTCACCGCTGAACCCGGTCGCCCTCAAGTGACGGAAGCCGGCTCGCCCAGGGAGGGGAAGAGGTCGTAGGAGGGATCGATGCCGGCGCCCTTGCGCCCGGGCGGATAACCCGGCATCGGAGGCGGCAGCTCCTCGTACCGATGCCAGTCACTGATCACCCGGCGGGCTCCGATCTTCCACGCCCCGTCGCGGCGCTGAAACCGATCCAGGTAGCGACCGGCGAACACCAGCATTCGATCGGTACCGTCCCGATCGCGCACGGGATGATAGGCCAGCACGTAGGACTCGACGCGGGCGTCATCGGGCCCGTCGAATTCGACATACACGTTGAGCAGCTGATGGCTGCCGCTGGCCTCCGGTTCGTCGCTGGTATAGGCCAGTCGCTCAGCCAGTTCGTAGCCCGGGCCCCGAAAAGGCCCATGCTCGTCGATGGCGTCCGCATGAAACGCGGCCTTGATGAGCTCCGGGTCTCCCCGGTCGACGCCGCGACAGTAGACAACCAGCGCCTGTCGAATCTCGATGTGGGAGCTGATCGTGTCGATATCCATATGGACCCCGCTTTCTCTTCCGGTGAAATGGCGGGCGCTAGTCGAGCACCAGCCAGAGCTCCTCCGTCGCCCGTTCCATGGCGGTGTGCCGCTTCGGCGTGGTACCGGGCTTCAGTCGGTAGGTCGGCATGCGCTGGTGAATCTCCTCCAGAGCCACCCGGATCTCCATCCGGGCCAGATGGGAACCGATGCAGCGGTGCGGTCCGGCTCCGAACTGGAAGTGCCGCGTCGGGCCCCGATCGAAGTTGACCTCGTTGGCGTCAGGACCCATCTCACGCGGATCTCGGCCCGCGGACCCGGTCGCCCACATGACCAGATCGCCGGCGGGAATGCGCTGGCCACCTATCACCACGTCCTCCACGGCCAACCGGCCCCCCGTTACGATCGATTCCCATCGCATGAGCTCCTCCATGGCCGCGGGAATCAATGCCGGATCCTCGACGAGGCGGTCCCGCTGCTCGGGATGCTGCGCCAAATACACCATCATGTTGCTCAGGGTGTTCGTGGTGGTGTGCAGTCCGGCGTTGTACAGGACAAGGGTGAGATTGAGCATCTCGGTCGTCGTCAGAGGTCGCCCGAAGACCGTAGACGCCACCAGGGTGCTGACCAGATCATCACCGATGGGACCGGTCTTCTGGCGATCCTCGAACAGGTCGCGGAAGTAGGCGACCTGGCGAGCCCGGGTCTCTTTCATCACCTTGAGCCTGGCGGCCTGATCGTCGATGGCATCAACGTGCTTTTGCTCTTCGCCCCAGGCCGCTTCCAGCAGTTCGGACCGGTCCTCCTGGGGTACCCCGATGAGCGGCAGCATCACCTCGCCGGGAACGTGGACCGCGAAGTCGCGGACGAACTCGAACTCGGTGCGTTCGCCCAGCCCTTCCAGCAGCCGGATGCTGATTTGGCGGGCGACGGGCTCGAGGGCGCGGGCCCGGCCCGGGGTAAACGTCGATGCGATGACCGAGCGGAACGCCATGTGTTCGGGCGGATCCGATTGGATCAGGAGGTTCCGACCCAGATCCCCACGGATGTTTTCACCCGGAGGCCGGGGCGAAAGGCGGTGATTGGAAAAGGCCACGTTGTCTCTCAGGACCCGGTGCACGTCGGCGTGCCGGGTGACAATCCAGTAGCCGCCCTGGGTCTCCATGTGGGCGACCGGGCACTCGTCGCGGAGCCGGGCCAGCGTCGGGTAAGGGTCCTCGTGGACCGCAGGATCCTCGAGGAAATCCAGGTCCCGAACCCACTCCGGACAGGTGGGACCGGTGCCGGAGGGCATGTCGATGGTCATCGGGCCCCGGCCCTTCTATCGGGTAACCCGACCGGGTCGGATTCCATCACGGTGATAACCCGCTCCGGGCAGGCGGCCGCCGCCCGCCTGGTCGGGCCCGCCTGCTCATCGGGCACCTCGAGTATCCCGTCATGGACGTTGTAGCCGAGCTCGTCGAGCTCGAAGACCCCGGGCGCGTACGCCAGGCACATGGCGTGCCCCTGGCACTTCGCTCGCTCGACCAGCACTCTCATCTCTCCTCCTCTCGGCGGGCCGCGGGACGTCAGTCAGCCACGATGGTCGTCTTCGACCAGGCCCGGCGGATCATCAGGAACTCACATCCCTCCGGACCGGCGGCTTCGGCGCCGTACACCGTGCGAGCGTCGTTGTAGGCCATCGCTCCCGGACCGATGAGCTGGCCGGCGAAGTTGGCCGATCCCTTCAGGATCATGACGAACTCACCCTCGGTGTGCCAATGCTTGGGAAAGACAAAGTTCGGCGGGAACCGCACGATGGAGATCGGAAACCGATCTTCGCCCTGGCGTGGTTTGACGAGCCACTTCTCCTCCACCCCGGCCGAGTGCCGGCGCCCGGACGGACCGGCGGGCTGCCCCGGACGGGGAGCCGGCTCGTCCCAGGGTAAGGACTCGAGATCGAACACATGCAGGCCGCGGCTGTCGACATCGACCACCCGGTCCTGGGAGTCAATCACATCGGGGGGCCACGCTTCCTGTGCCATCACCATCCTCCCTTGGGGCCGGTCATCAGCTTCTCTCTTCCAGCTTGTTGGGCTCTACCGGGCTGTTGGGCTCTTCCCGGTACCTGGGATCGATCACCACCTGGGACATGGCTTCGACGATCTCCTGGACCGGGGCCTGCGACTCCCACGCCGTGGCGATGCCGCCAAACTCGTACTCGGGGTCGACGACCGGGTCGGGCGGGCGTCGGGCCATGGCAGCCTCGATGATCGGCTCCAGCCGCTTGGCTTTTTTGGCCGCCGCCAGCTCGTCCCGCTCGAGGAACTCGGGCATGACGTCCCGACCAAACCGGGCCAGGGATTCCATGAGGTCTTCGTGGGCGACCGGCGGGAGCAGGAACATGACCTCGTCGGCACCGATCTCTTCAAACTTGCCCAGGTAGTCCCGCAGCTTGGCCGGCGGTCCAACCAGGCTGCGGTCCCGCTCCTCGGAACCAGGAATGGTGTCCTCAGCCATGCCCTTCTGGTACATCTCCCACAGGTTGGTCGCCCCGGGCTGGTGCTGATCCCCGAGGTAGTAGTGACCGATGCCATAGCCGAAGAAGCGGGCCCGATTCCCGAGGATTTTGACGCCCTGCTCCTCACTGTCGGTGCAGATCATGCCTCCAACCGTAGAGAGGACGTTGGCGTTGACCGCCCGGGCCATCGGTACACAGGCATCGGATTCCAGGATTGAGTAGTACTCGGCAACAATATCGGCGAACGGCTCGGGCCCCTGATGCGAGAAACTCAGGCACCCGATGCCGGACTGGGCCGCCAGTGTCACCGTGCTCCGGCGGGTGCAGGCAATCCAGACCGGGGGATGCGGCTTCTGGACGGGCTTGGGAATCACGTTTCGGGGCGGCATGTCGACGAACTGGCCTTTGAAGCCGGCGAACGGGGTGTCGCACATGCAGCCCAACGCCACCTTCATGGCCTCGAACCACATCTCTCTCTTCTTGCCGGGATCCACCTGGAACCCGCCCAGTTCGGCCACCGACGAGGATTCGCCGGTCCCGAATTCGACCCGGCCATTTGAGACCAGATCCAGGGTTGAGATCCGTTCGGCCACCCGGGCCGGATGGTTGATATTCGGGGGCATGTGCACGATGCCGTGACCCAGCCTGATCCGCTGGGTCCGCTGGCTGGCGGCGGCGAGAAAGATCTCCGGCGCGGACGCGTGGCAATACTCCTCGAGAAAGTGATGTTCGGTGAGCCATACCGTGCTCAGTCCGATCTCATCCGCCAGCGCCACCTGCTCGAGATGCTCCTGGAACGCCTGGCGCTCGGTGTCCTCCTCCCACGGGCGAGGGACGGGGATTTCCATGAATATTGAGATGCGCATCCTGGTTCCTCTTCTGTCGTAGGGCCTGGGCGGCGGGTCGGTCGGATCTACATGGGCTGATAGAGAAGTAGGGCTCGATCTGCGTCGTGGATAATGCACGGCTGCACTGTCATTCCGATCCTGACGTCGGATATGCGGCAGTTGACGATGTTGGTCATGAGCTGAAGCTCCGGCTCACACCGCGGGTTGACAATGGCCACGATATAGGGCGGATCATTCCCGGGCCCGAATGAGAGATAGCACGGTGTGAAGGTGTGCACTTCTGCCACTCCGTCGACTTCCTCGATGCCGACGTCTCCTCCGCACCACTGGCAGCCACCGATCGGGTAATGGGTGTAGCGGCGGCACACCTGGCAGCGCTGAAACAGTATCCGGTCGTCGCGCAACCCCTCCCAGAAGGGGAGCGACTCCTTTGGATCACCGGGACGGGCCCGGGCCTCGATGGCCGAAGGCGCCGCGATCCAGGTGGGATCATCGAAGCGGTAGGGATCGAGCTCGATCCGCGGCGGCAGGTGGGTGGTCACGGTTCGGCCCGGCTCGGCCTCATCCGAGCGGCTCGGTGGTGAGCAGGAGACAGGCACATCCGGGACCCCCGCCGGCGGCGGCCACCGCCACCTCGGCGGCAGGCAGCTGGTTGGGAGCCTCTCCACGGAGCTGACGGGTGGCCTGCACCACCTTGCCGAACCCGTGGAGGCGCCCGACGCCAAGCTGACCCCCGTCCGTGTTCACGGCGAGGTCGCTTCCCGGCCTTCCTCCGCCGTCCGCCATCCAGGCGCCGGCGTGGCCCGGATCCCGGAACCCGAGACCCTCGAGCCACATGAGTGTGAAGAAGCTGAAGCCGTCGTACACCTCGGCATCGTGCACGTCGGCGGGGCGAAGCTTCGTCTGCGCCCACATCGCCTGGCCCGCGTAGCGGGCGGCCATCTCTGCCTTGTTCGGCCAGGTCAGCCACCCGGTCGACGGCCCGGGCCCTGAGCCGGAGCTCTCCACGTACACCGGGTGCCGGGTGGCCCTGGCGGCGTCGCCACGACTGAAGACGATCGCCGTCGCACCATCAATGGGATAGTCGCAATCCAGGACCTTGAGCGGTGGGCACACCCATCGCGACTCCAGATAATCGTCCATAGTCGTCGGAGTCCGCCAATAGGCCAGTGGGTTGGTCGACGCATAGGCCCGGCCGTTGATATTTACGCGGCCGAGCTGCTCCTGGGTGACGCCATACGTCGCCATATAGCGGGCCGCCCACAACGCTCCCCGCGCCGTCCCGCTTCCACCTCCAAAGGGAACGGTGTGCTCATCCTCGTCATAAGCCCGGCCGGGATCCTCTCCCCCGCCCAGGTAACGGCGCTGCTGCCGCAGGTGGGCCCGATAGCACAGCACATGCGTGCATCGCCTGGATCGGAGGGCATCGACGGTACCGAGGGCGGCCCCGAGCTGACCGTTCTCCGCCGTCGTCGCCTGCCACCAGCGCAGGTGCTTGATGCCGAGAGAGCGCTGGACGTACTGCAGGCCTGGCCCGGCGAACGGATTCGGTGGCGAAGCCCGATACGGAAACATGCTCAGGCCGTCGATGTCATGGATTTCGAGGCCGGCGTCAGCCACCGCCGCCCGGCACGCCTGCAAGGCCAGCTGGCCCTCGGTGAGGCCCGTGTCGCGAGCCAGTTGGGAGAAACCGACCCCGGAAATGGCCACCTTCTCCGTCATCGAAAGTGCACTCCCCCTTGGCCTTCCGCATCCTTCTAGACCGGTACAACTCTCCCGGACTTCTCGGGCCCGGACTTCTCGGGCCCGGACTTCTCGGCCCGGGCAACGTAACGGGCCGTTCCTCCGGGGCGTTCCCCCGGCCTCATGCATCCTACATCCTGGATCCTAGCATAGACCACGACGCCTCGGCGCCGACAACCGGAAGCCAGATGCAGCTCTGGTAGTCGCCGCCTGTGTGAATCAGGTTTTCTGCGCCGTCGTGGTAGGTCGCGTCGTAGGCCCGGACCGCTTGCGATCCCGCCGCGTCCAGGTATCCTCCGCAGCCCTCGACAGGTTGAATATCCAGACGCAGCCGACTGCCGGACGGGATGGCGGCGGTGGCGGGCATCAGCTCCACGTCGATCGCCACCACCTCCTGCTCACCCCCCAACGGTGCGTAATCGCCCTGGCGATGCGTATGCCAGGGGCGCAGAGTGGAACGTTCGGGATCCAGCCTGCGGTGCGACACTTTGAGGCATCCCCAGGTGACCGGGGCCAGCGAGTGGCGGTCCCGAACCGCGTAGCGGATCTCAGAGCCATCGGGGTCGACCACGCGCAATGACACGAACACATCCATGTCATGGCTGGTCGTCGACACCCACAGGGAGGCCCGGAAGTGGCCGGCCAGCACCAGATCAGCCTCGAGGGGACCGCTCAGGAAGCTGACGCCGGTAGCCCATCGAGACTGCCCCGCTTTGAACCCCGCCGGGTAGGCCACCGTGGCGCGACTGCCGGCGGGGGCGGGGGTCAGGGTGAAGGTGCGAGGCAGCGGATCGGCAACCATATTCGGAGCCTGGCGGCATCCGTCCAGGTACCAGGGCTGGCAGGTGGTCCCGGGGACGGGCCAGCCGGTTTCGTCTCGCCAGACGTAGTCGCCTGCTCCGGTTCGGAGCATCAACCGGACCGGGGCGTCGACTCCCGGCTCGCCGTCTGCCCCGCGAAGAAAGCGGTCAAAGAAACGGAACTGGAGGTCGAGGCACTCGCGGTAGAGGTAGGAGAAATAGTTGGCCGCCACCACAACCAGTTGCCTGTGGGGCGATGCAGCTTCCAGCATGGCTTCGAATCCGGCCCGGCTGTGCAGGGTGGCCGTTTGGCTGACCGCGGTGAGGAACGGGACGCGGATACGGCTGAAGTCGACGCTTCTCGGCCCCGATGACTGTGTCCCGTAGAAAGCCGGGTCGTCGAAGGGATGGTCCACCAGGGCGGCGATGAAGTCCTCCGGAGGGGAGTCGCACTGCAAACTGGTGACGTTGGCCCACCACCCCCGGCGGTAGCCCTCGTTGAATATCCCCCCGGGATAGGCCAGGTCCCGATAGGCGTCGGCGTCGCTGGCCCACGGAATCATGGCTCGCAGCGATGAGGGCTCCAGAGCGGCCACGTTCCACTGGTTGGTGGCGGCATACGACGCACCGAGCAGGCCGACGGCACCTGTGCACCACGGCTGCACCGCCGACCACTCGATGGCGTCGTAGTAGTCCTCGGCTTCCTGTCGGGAGAAGGGTTCGAGCCGGCCAGGGGTTGAGCCCACACCGCGGCCGTCGAGTCGCACCACCACATAGCCCCGCGGCACCCAGTCGGTCGAGTTGGCGCTGACGGCGTTCTCGGCGTAGCGCAGCATCGGGCCCAGCTCTGATGGGCGATCCTCGAACCATCGGTCTTCCCGCCCTTCGCTGCGCTGGCGGTCGGCGAGGGTGCAGTTCGATCCGGTGCCGAAACTCCGGCCGTAGACGCTGAGGCGGAGGATGGCCGGGTAGCGGCCGTCCTGGACCGGCCGGTAGATATCGGCCAGCAGGTAGGAGCCATCACGGGTCGGGACCCGCACCTCCGACCATTTTTTGATCCCGGCCAGGCTGCGCCGGAGATGGTTGCGAGCCTCGGGCCCGCTACGAAGGCGCCGGCCCACCCGTTGCAAGCAGGATAAGACCGGTCGGTGGGTTTCGAACTCCGCCTCGGGTAGGGCGAAGTCGATGGGACCGGAGCCCTTGACGGCGGCCCGGATCTCGTCGGTGATCAGTACTCCAGCCCTGAGGTCATCGTCGTCCCCCAGGCTCTGCACGAACCGGGCCAGGTTGGTTACCCGCGGGTCTCTCAGCGGCGCGGCAGCAGCTCGGTCGCCGGCGTGGAGGTCCGCCGGCGTGATGCGGCTTCGGGCCGGGGTCGCGCCGAGCACCAGGCTGCCGATCGAGAAGCTGATCTGCTCTCCAGGGAGATAGGAAAAGCGGCCCTGCTCGTCGGTCCGCCCGGATCGGCTCGGGGTCCGATAGTCGAGGCCGATCACCGGGCCATCGGAGTATTGGCCCCACGCCGGCCCCGAGGCGGCCCCCTCCGTCGGGATCATCGGCTCGTCCGTTCGTTTGGTCGGCTCGGTCACTTCACAGAATGGCCCCGGATTGCTTGTGCTGAGCGATGTCATCCCAGCTCAACCCCAGCTCGAGCAGGACCTCTTCGGTGTGCTGACCGTGCTCGGGGGCGGCGGAGAATTCGGTCGGGGGGCTTTCATCGAACTGCACCGGGGCCCCGACGAGGTGGTACGGCTCCTCACCCTCGGGGCCCACCGGTACCAGGTAGCCGTTGGCGAGCACCTGCCGGTCGTGGTGCAGCTCGCTGGCGCGCTGCACGATCCCCCACGCCCCCTTGGCGGTCTCCAGGCGCTCCCGCAGCTCAGCCACGGTGTAGCGGCCAAACACCTCGTCCAGGGCCGCGATACAGGCCTGATTGTTGACGGCTCGGGCCTCGGCGTCGACAAATCGAGGGTCGGTCGCCAGCTCCGGGCAGTCCAGGTGCTCGCACAGGTCGCCGTACACCCGGTCGGACTCGAACATGGACAGCTTGATGACGCGATCGTCTTTGGTCCGGTAGTAGATGGCGACCGGATTGGTGGACTGCTCCCTGGCCGGGCGCGGCATGGTCTCGAAGCCGTACATCCGGGTGGCCACGATGTCGGGAGCCATCGTCCACATGGCGGTCCCCAGCAGCGACACGTCGACGACGGGGGCCACCCCGGTGCGTTCCCGGTAGAAAAGGCCGGCCGAAATCCCGCCGGCCAACGTCATCGCTCCGGGCAGGTCTCCCACCGCCGCGGTCCCGCGAACCGGCCATTCGGAGCCTTCCGGCGTCAGGCCATCGGCAAATGCGCCCCGGGACACGAAGGACGTGCCGTCGTAGCCGGCCATGTTCCGCTCGGGACCGCGTATGCCCTGGCCGCTGCCGCGGACGTAGACGATATTGGGGTTGTGGGCCCGTATGTGCTCGACATCGACGCCCATCCGCTGGCGGGCCGCCGGCAGCCAGTTGGTCAGGAAGACGTCCGAGGACTCGACCAGGCGGTAGAGCAGGTCCCGGCCTCCGGGGGCTTTCATATCCAGGGCCACGCTACGCTTGCCCCGGTTGCCCTGTTCGACCAGGAATCCCCGCTGGCGTCCCTTGATGGCCGCGTGTACCAGGCTTCGCTGTGGGTCGGGACGCTGAGGGTGTTCGATCTTGATCACGTCGGCTCCCCAGTCGGCCAGCACCGCTCCGGCAGCCGGAACGAACATCCACGAGGCCAGCTCGAGCACACGGATGCCTTCCATGACCTTGGTCACGCTCTCTCCCTCCCTGTCAACTCCCGCTGGCGCGGTGGCCCCGGCTGACGCACCCGGCATGAATGCTGGATGCGGGATGCACTGGGCGCGGCGAGATGTTAACCTACCGGTTGAAGAACGTCCAGGGTGCATCAGCGCTGCTGTGCCCGGATCCGCCGAGGACACGCCACTTCATCCGGCCGCAGGCCTCAATCGGTAGCACAAGGAGGTCGAGGTGCTCCCCCCAGACACCCAGCTCATCTCCGTCGATGACCACGTCGTGGAGCCTGCCACGGTGTGGGTGGATCGGATCCCATCCCGCTACCAGGACGTTTGTCCACGCGTCGTCGATGTCGACGAGACCCACCAGGCCTGGGTGTGGGAAGGGCGCCGCTACGACCTGGGGCTGATGGGGAGCCCGCGAACCCGGGTGTTCCGCAGCACCGGCGGCGGGGATGAGATCAAGGCCCATCACTACGAGGACATGGTGCCGGCCTGTTACTCGGTTGCGGACCGCGTCAAGGCCATGGATATCGACGGCGTCCAGTCCGCCCTCCTTTTCCCTACCTGGCCGCGATTTGCGGGCACGCTCTTCCTGGAGGGCCGCGACAAGGAACTGGCCGCCCTCTGTGTCCGGGCGTGGAACGACTGGTTGATCGACGAGTGGTGTGCCGCCGCACCCAGCCGTTTTATCCCGATGACGATGATCCCACTATGGGACCCGGAGCTGGCGGCCCAGGAGGTCCGGCGCTGCGCCGACAAGGGGTCACGGTCGATCACCATCTGTGAGAATCCGGCGCCGCTGGGCCTCCCGTCGTTCTGGACCGACCACTGGGACCCCGTGTTTGCCGCCGCCCAGGAGACGGGCCTGGTGCTGTCCATGCACATCGGAACATCGGGTGGGCTGGTATCGCCGTCGCCAGAGTCGACCGAACCCGTCTCCATCTCGTTGTGCGGCCTCAACTCCATGATGGCCTGCACCGACCTGATCTTCAGCGGCGTGCTGGCGCGGTTTCCCGAAATCAAGATTGCTCTGTCGGAGGGCGGGGCGGGATGGGCTCCGTACCTGCTGGAGCGGATGGACTACACGTGGGAACGGACGCGCTACGACACCCTCCGCGGCCAGCGCCCCTCCGAGCTCTTCCATCAGCACTTCTGGACCTGCTTCATCGCTGATGAGACGGCGCTCACGATCCGTAACCTGATCGGCGTCGACCGGCTCATGTGGGAGTGCGACTACCCGCACAACGACTGCAATTGGCCGGACAGCCGGCGCATACTGGAGAAGGTCACCCAGGAGCTGCCCGACGACGAGGTGCGCCGCATCGCGGAGTTGAACGCCCGGGACCTCTACCGCTTCTACAACTGACATCATCCGCCCGTGGCGTCGGGGTCCGTTTGGGCCCCCGGCCACGTCAAAGACGATAGAAGCGCCGAGCTGCGCCGCCCATCACCTCGACCCGGGATGCGGGATCTAGCGGAGCCACCGCCTCCTCCAGCTCTTTCACCACACCGTTGATCTTGGCGTCGGGATGTGGATAGTCGGAGGCCCACAGGATTTTGCTGGCCCCGAGATGCTCGGCGGTGAACGCCAGCGTCACCTCGTCAGGGTCGAAGCTGATCATGCACTGACGGGCAAACAGCTCGCTCGGCAGCGACGTCTGGTCGCGGCTGCCGAAAATCCGGAACTGGTGGTCGAACCGCTCGAGCATGGGAACAATCCAGCCCCCGGTGCCCTCGAGAAAAGCGACCTGGAGCTCGGGGTGCCGCTCGCAGATCCCGCCCAGGACGAACAGACCGACGGCCATCTGCAGGTCGAAGGCGTTGGTGAGGCCCTGCTGCAGCGCCAGGCCTGCGGTCGGGTCCGTCACCCCCTCGGACAAACCCAGCAGGCTGCACGCGTTTGGCATGTCGCCATGGGGGGACGGATGGATCCCGATTGGGCAACCGAGCTCGGAGGCGGCGCGCCAGAAACCGTCGTACTCGGGATGGTTGAGCTTTTTGGTACCCCGGTACGCCGCCGGTCGCAGCATGATGGCCTTGAAGTCGAGGTCATCGATGCACCGGCGCATCTCCGCCACGGCCCGCTCGGTGTCCTGCAGCGGAACCATTCCCACCCCGTAGAGCCGGTTGGGCGCCGCCGAGCAGTAGTCATGCAGCCAGTTGTTGTAGGCGCGGCAGGCCGCCGCGAACAGGTCGGTGTCGTCCACCCAGGTCAGCATTGACGTGGGATACAGGACGGCTCGGTCGATACCCTCGGCGTCCATATCGAGCAGCCGGGCGTGGGGGTCGTAGCCGCCCGGACGGCCCATTCTGGTCCGAGCCTCTTCCTCCCAGGTGTCGCCACCGATCTCCGCCGCCCAGGACTCCTCGCCGTCGGATTCCACCAGCGGGCGGGAAACGTCCGGATAGGCCCGCCTCATCCCGAGCTCCTGAACGCCCCCGCCGGGGCGGTCCAGCCGGTCCCGGTAGTCGGGCTCGGAGTACTCCTTCCAGACGGCGGCCGGCTCGACCACGTGGCCATCGGAATCGATAATCTCAACCTTCGCGGCAGTTGCCATCGGCGTGTCCCCCTGCGAACTCCGGATACCATCGAGCCTAGCCCCTCAGACCCGACCCCGGCGTTGCTCCGGCCGGATCAACCCCGGTAGCTTCGGCGGCGTGGTCGACATCGATACCTCCCGGACCTACCGCCGCCAGATCCGCCTCGAATCCAACGCCCCCGGCGTGGTCCTGGCGGCCCTGGAGGACCCGGCCCACCATGTCCGGGTAACCCTGACCTTTGCCGACGACGTGGTCCGTTCGGTCACGGGTGAGGTTGTTCGCCTGCCCTGGTCGACCTGCCCGGGTGCGGCGGAGGGTCTCCGGTCGCTGGTGGGGGCGCCGCTGACCACGTCGCTTCGCTCGCTGCGCAGCCTCTATGAGCCCTCCCTGCACTGCACCCACTTCTTTGACCTGACGCAGCTGGCCCTCGCCCATGCCGCCGCCCGGCGGACGGAGCGGTGGTACGAAGTCATCAGCTGGACCACGGGCCCGACCAAGCACGCCCGGCTGCGCCGCGACGGTCACCTGGTTTTCGATTGGACGATCGAGGACGGCCGGATCAACCAGCCCGAAGCCTTCGCGGGGGTCGAGCTCGGGCAGGGGTTTCTTCGATGGTGCACCGACAACCTTGACGACGACACCGCTGAGGCGGCGTTCGTTCTCCGTCGAGCCGCGTCCATGTCGATGATCGCAGGCCTTCCGATGGATAGCTTCGCGGTGGCGGCGGATTCCGGTCTCCAGCCTGGAGTCTGCTTCACCGCCCAGCCCCAGCGCATCCAGATCGCAACTCGTCACGTCGGCAGCATGCGGGATTACAGCGAGAGCTCGGACGGCATGCTGCACGGTTTCGGGTCTGCTGGGCGGGGGGATCACGAAAGTGGTGGTGACTGAGAGGTCGCCGAAGCGCATTTCTCTTCTCTGTTGCACCGCCCCCTCTAACCGGGCACTTTTTGCATTAGTAAAGGACCACCGGGGCCCGAAAGAACACGGTTTGCAACAGTAAAGAGCCACCGGGGCGCGAAGGGTGGGGAGCGGACGTGCCCCTGCCCATCCCTGCTGCTTCGTCCCGGCTTGACGACGCAAGTCATGCGGGTCATGCGGGTCATACGGGTCACCCAGGTCACGTCACGGTCCGGGGCCCCTCCTTGACCCGGCCCGCCGATGCACCCCCGTCGACAGTTATCTCCGCCCCGGTGATGTAGGAGCTTTCGTCGGACGCCAGGAACACTACTGCCGCGGCCACCTCGGACGCTTCTCCCGCCCGGCCCAGCGCCAACCTCGAATGCCGGTCCGCCCGGTCACCGCCGGGGAGCATCGCAGTGTTGATCGGGCCGGGCAGGATGGCGTTGACCCGGATCCGCCGGGATCCCAGCTCGAGTGATGCCGTCTTGGTCAGCCCTCGCAGACCCCACTTCGTCGAGCCGTAGATCGCTTGTCCGGGGAAACCCGCCAGGCCTGCGATCGAAGCGATATTGATGATGGATCCGCCTCCGGCTGCCGTCATGGGCTCCAGCACCGCCTGGATTCCAAGGAACGGGCCGACCAGGTTGACCGACAGAAGCCGGTAGAACTCCTCCACGGACTCATTTTCGATCAGGCCCAGTCGATGAATGGCCGCGTTGTTGACCAATACCCGCAGGTCTCCTTGTGAGGCGGCCGCCTCAACGGCAAGCTGCCAGTCGGAAGGAGAGGTGACGTCCAGGTGCTGATAGCACGCCGCCCCCTGCAGGCTGGCGGCGACGTCCTGACCCTCACGGTCGAGAATGTCGCCGATGACCACGAAGGCCCCGTGGGCGGCCAGCAGGCGCGCTTCGGCCTCACCCTGTCCGCGGGCCCCGCCGGTCACGATGGCGACCGATCCGGCCAGCCCGCGGTCGGGCCGCATGGGGGATTTCCCGGCCCGGACCGAATCGTCCGTCATCGGGCGCAGGTCGATCAGCCTGCGGTCAGGCCGGCCGCGACGCGGCCGGGGTGGGCTGGTTGGTCCAGGGATTGACCTCGAAGGAGCTGACCAGGCCCAGTTGGCGTCCGATCTCACGCACGGCCGGAAGTACGTGCTGGCCCATCAAACGGATTCCCCGGGTCGTCTCCTCATGGGTGAAGTCGCCGTCGCCATGCCAAAAGAAGATGCTCCCAGGACGGAGAGTGTCCAGAACGTAGCGGATTTTCGGCAGCACGCTGTCTGGCGTACCGACGATACACGCGTGCCGCTCGAGGAGTCCGTCGAAGATCTTGCGGCGACGTTCCTCGTGCTCGCCGGGAGTCGCCGCCGGTGCCGGGTAGGTCTGCACCGCCCGTCGCTCCGGGAGCCCCCGGGAGTGCTGGACCGAGTAATAGTCGGCCGTTGGTAGGTAATTGGTCTTGTCGCGGGCATTGATGCCCGGCAAGTTCTGGATCCAGGGGTTCGGCTTACCGTTGCTCCCGTCCAGGAAGATGTTTCCGGGCCCTTCAATCAGCTTGCGACCCGTCTCGTAGGCCATGTCTTCGGTCTCGTCCACGTGCAGTTTGAACATGTACCCGAGATGCTGCGGCCCCGCTTCATAGCCGTTGGCCTGAGCCTCGTGCCGGTAGAAGTCGAAGGTTTGGGAGGTCATTTCCAGCGTGCTGTCCAGCATCACATACGGGTAGCGATGCCGGGCCGCCCAACTCACCGTGGACTTGCTGAGTATGCCCGGGGCCCACACCTGCGGGTAAGGCGACTGGATGGGCCTGGTCCACGGGTTGACGAATCGGTACTGGTAATGGTCCCCTTCCCAGCGAAATGGACCGGGCGTCGTCCACGCCTTCACGATGAGGTCGTGGGCCTCCTGGAAGCGCTCCCAGTTGTAAGGGGGCTGAGCATTGTGGGCCAGGCTCTCCCGTCCCGTGCCGCGCACGAAGCCGGAGATCAGCCGACCGTTCGAAATGAGGTCGATGGTCGCCAGCTCTTCCGCCAGGTAGAGCGGATCATTCCACAGCGGTAAGACATTGCCGAGGAGGGCGATCTTGATCCGCTCAGTGATGCGCGCCAGGATGGCTGCTTCGAGGTTCATGGCCCCGCCGCCCATACAGAAGGGCGTGCAATGGTGGGCGTTCAGCATGACGCCGTCGAATCCGACCTCTTCCACCAGGACTTTCTCGTCGAGGTAGCGGTTGAAGAGACGGTGCCCCAGCTCCGGCTTGTAGCCGGCGTTGGAGAGCGACATGTCACGCCAGCCCGTATTGTGGGCGTACCAGGGGGCCTCTCGGTCCTGATACGGACGTTCCGTGAAGTAGCCGATAAACATTTTCTACTTTCCCTGCGTCATGAGAAACGCCGATACCACGTCGGCCAGCTCCTCTGGCCGCTCGAGATCAATACTGTGACCTGCTCCTTCCAGGACGTGAAGCCGGGCGTTCGGGAGCAGTTCGACGTATTGCTCGCCACACACCAATGGCACCACTCGATCGGTATCGCCCCACACGACCAGTGTCGGAGTTGGCACTCCCCTCAGCATGGTAGGGAGCTGATGGCTCCACATCCATGGCCGCCAGGTAATGCGCGCCGTCATCTCGCGGCTGTAATCCCACAGCTCAGTCACCTCGAGGGGTGGGTCAGAACCAAACATGGCCTCGAAGGCTTCGTCGGAGCTGAACCCCTGGCGGGCGTATTCAGTCCACCCGGTGATCATGGAGTCAAAAATGAGACCTTCCCGGGGCCTCAGACCGGCCGCTCCTACCAGGCTCAGAGTGGTGAACCCGAGCGGATTCATGGTGGCCATCTCGGCGGCGACCCACCCGCCGAGGCCCAACCCCACCAGATGGGCCGGGTCCACGCCGGCAATGACTGCCTGCAATTGCAGGCACAGTATGGCGAGGTCGCGCGGGGCCCGGGCCGCTTCAGGCCGCTCAGACTGGCCATAACCGGGCATCTCCACCGCAGCCACCGTGAAGCTCGACGCCAGCGCATCGTGGAAGGGCGTCCAGAATGGGCCGGACGAATGGTGCAAAACGACCACGAGCGGTCCCGATCCGGCCGAGTTAATGCGGATACGTAATCCGGCCACCTGGACGTCTCGACTGGTGCGTTCCGCAGCGGCTATCGACAACGCATCCTCCCCTGCCTCATGAGGCCCGTGGACATGGACCCGGCCGATCACGCTAGCGCCCCAATGCGATCCTGCCGGTGCGTCACTATGGCGGTCGCCTACCCGCTGGCCAACGCAGGCCGCAGTCTTCTACCCCGCCGGCCCCGGGAGCGGGCCGCGTGCCAGCGCGGAGCGTCGACAGCAGAGCGGGTAATATTTTCCCTGCCGCGTGACCGTGGCCACGAGGAGGGAGACCGATATGAGCACCGCTCAGGGCCTGCGTTATATCGATTCGGATGGTCATATTCTCGAGCACCCGACCGCGATGCCAGATTACGCCCCGGCCCGGTATCGGGACCGGATCTGGCATATCGAGACCGACGAAGCCGGGGAAGAGTGGCTGGTGTACAACGGACAGCGCCGTTCGGCCAACGGCATGTCCGCGGCCGGGGTTGCCGGCGCCAGCGACGAGGATCGGGCCCGGGCCTTTCGGGGCGAGATGCGCTACACCGAGACTCGCCCGGCGGCCTGGAACGCCAAGGCTCGCCTGCAGGATATGGATCAGGATCACATCGATCTGGCTGTGCTGTACCCCACCATGCTCCTGGCGTTGCAGAGCGAACGGGATGTGGACTTCGCCGAAGCCCAGGCCCGGGCCTACAACGACTGGTGCTCGGATCATGTGCAGGAGGGCGAGGGGCGCCTCTTCGGCGCCGGCGCCGTTCCCCCGATGCACCACGCCGACGATGTGGCCCGGGTGGCGGCGGAGATCCGCCGGGTGGGCACCCTGCCCGGCATGGTATCGGTCTTCATGCGGCCCAACCCGGCGGTGGACTGGCGGCCCTTCAACGACCGCGTGTACGACCCTATCTGGCAAGCGGCGTCGGAAACCGGCCTGCCCATCGCCCTGCACCCATTTTTCGCCGCCGACCTGCCCGGGGCATCCCTGGGCCTGCGCCTGGCCCGGCCCCTCCTCGCCAACGGCAGCTATATGGACGACTACGACCCGGAACGTGGCGTTCCTGTCGATCAGCTGCTGGCCCATCCGGAGCTGGGGCCGAAACAGGTCTTCACCCAGGGAATCGCCAATCCCTTCGACGTCATGACCTGCATCGCCTTCCTGCTGGCTGGCGGCGTTTGCGAGCGGTTCCCGGACACCAGGTTCATTTTTCTGGAAGCTAACGGGGGCTGGCTGGTGCCGTGGCTGGAACGACTCGATCATCACTGTCGCAAGTACCAGTGGGAGGTCACCAACCTGTCCCTGCTGCCCTCGGAGTACATGAAGCGCCAATGCTGGATCAGCTTCGACCCTGATGAGGCCATGCTCCGCATGACTGCGGAGTCGCCTCTGGTGGGAGCGGACCGCATCATCTGGGCCTCCGACTACCCCCATCCCGACGCCGAAATTCCCGGGGGTAACCGAGGAGCTGGCCGGAGCCCTGGACGGGCTCAGCTTCGAGCAGAAGCAGCAGGTCACGTCCCGGAGCGCCAACGCCCTGTACGGCATCGGCTAGCCCACCGCACGGCAGCAGGCCACGCAGCCACGGCAACGCCGCCACCCGTTTCACCACTCCCGGTGGGTCGGTCGTACCGGTGCCGCGTGCCTTCCGTTTAATTGACACGTCTCCGCGGGGTCGCTAAGCTACGCGGTCGTAAGGTTAGGTTGTTGCTGCCACCAACGAAGGGGAATTGAGTGTTAGCTTCACTCGCCTGTTGCTCGCGGGCAGCGCCGAACTCCTCGGGTTGCCGAGCCAGATTGGGGGGACGATGAGACACAAGACATTGGTTGCGATGGCCGTGGCGGTGGTGCTCTTGGCCGCCGCCTGCGGTTCATCGAGTAAGTCGGGAAGCGGCAGTTCGGCCACCACTGCGGCCGGAAGCAGTTCGGCAACCAGCGCGGCCGGGGGCGCCTCGTCCACCCCGGCAGCCAGCAGTTCGTCGCCCTACCGCATCCTGGCGGTCGTGGGCCTGACCGGCGTCGCCGCGGTCCCGCAGCAAGCCATCGTTCAGGGCATTAAGGCCGGGGTGGCGTATGCCAACGCCCACGGCGGCATCCTCGGTCACCAGATCTCCCTCACCGTAGAAGACGATCAGGGCGACCCGACCAAGGCCGCCACCGAGGTGCAGGATGCCCTGGCCTCCAGCACCCCTCCGAATGCGGTCATGCCAGGGGTCACTGCGGTGGAATCGGCCGCGGTCGCTCCCATCATTCAGCGGGCCGGCATCCTCGGGCTTGGCGAGGTGCAACCGTCGCAGACTTATCCTCTCTTCTTCGCCTCGGCCGCCAGCCAGCAAAACCCGGCCAACTCCCTGGTGCAGTGGCTGCAGGGCAAGGGCGTAAAGAAGCTGGCCCTGTTGTACTCCCAGGACCCGTATGGCGAAGCGTCCAATGCGGACACCATCGCGGCGGCCAAGAAGGTCGGAATGCAGACGGAGTCTGTGGGCTACAGCGATACCGCCCTGGACCTGACCCCCGAGCTACAAAACCTGCAGTCCGGCAACCCCGACTACCTGTGGATCCAGTCGCTCGGTGCACAGGGACCGCGGGCCTTGACGGACCGGGCCACGCTGGGCTGGAAGGTGCCGGTTATTGCCGATATCTCACTCTCCGCCGAACCGCTGACCAAGCTGGACACCCCGGCCGCGCTGGACGGAGTGACGATGCAGATCCTGCGGGTGCAGCAGTACATCGCCCCCGCGCAGCAGCCATCGAACCTCAGCACCATGATCAACTACCTCCAGCAGATCGGACCCATCAACCTGCCGATCGATATCTCCTCGTTGATGTACGACCTGGTGGTGCTCGACCAGCTGGGGGCGAAGCAGGCCAACTCCATCTCGGCCACCGCGATAGCGAGCGCCCTTGAGAATCTCAAGACCCCGGCGCCGCCCCCGCCGCCATGGGTCACCTACGCCTGCTACTGCTATACCCACTCGATCCACACGGCGAATTCACAGCCTTCCGACTATCTCTACGTGCCGCCTGGCCCGTTGGTGGACGGGATGGTGCAGGGGTAGACCGCGCTCAACCCCCCCGGGCGCGCTGGACAGCCCGCCACACCCGCTCGGGTGTGGCGGGCATGTCTATTTCGCCAACACCCAGGTAGTGCACCGAGTCGAAGATGGCGCTCTGCACGGCGGCAATGGCCCCTCCGGTAGAGGCCTCGCCGATCCCCTTTGCTCCCAGTGGATTGATCGGGGTGGGAGTTTCGAGCGTCAGCAAGTCAAACGAGGGCAGCTCGGCCGCCGAGATCATGGCATAGTCCGCCAGGTTTGTCGTCAGCGGGGTTCCGGCCGCGTCATAGACGAACTCCTCGAGGACCACCTGAGCGATGCCCTGGGCGGCCCCGCCATGGCGCTGGCCCTCGACGATCAGCGGGTTGAGCAGCCTTCCGGCGTCATCGACCGAGACGAACCGGATTAACCGGACTCGGCCGGTTTCCAGATCGGTTTCCACGACAGCCAGGTGGGCACCGAATGCGAAGGTAGGAGCACTCGACTCGTACGTGCACTCCTCCCCCAGCGACGGCCGACCCGAAGCGGCGACAATATCGGTCCAGGTTCGGAACATGCTCGGCGAGCCCGCCACGTGGAATCGGCCCTGCATATTGTCGAAGACCACATCGGGACGGTTGGCTTCGAGCAAATCGGCGGTGAGGTGCTTGGCCCGCTCGACCAGTATCTCGCTGCATTGCAGAATGGCCGAGCCCGCCAGCTGGCCCGATCGCGATCCGAAGGTGCCAAAGCCTGATGGGGAGATGTCCGTATCGCCGGACCGGACCACGACCTGGTCCGGGGCCACGCCGAGCGTCTCGCTCACGATGCTGGTCCAGACCGTCACGTGTCCCTGGCCGTGCGGCATGGTGCCGGCATCCACGACCACAGTCCCATCAGCTGTGATCTGCACCCGGCCAAACTCGGACATGAGGGCCGGTCCGCCGGTCGATTGCACATACGTCGCCGTCCCGATCCCGAGCTGTACCGCGTCCGGGCTTCGGCGCCGGTTGGCCTGCTCGTGGCGGAGGGAACCATAATCGGCCGCGCCCAGCACCATGTCCAGAGCGCGCTCGTAATCGCCCGTGTCATACATCATCCCGACCCCATTGCGGTAAGGGAAGGCGTGGGCCGGAACCAGGTTGCGCCGTCGAACCTCGACCGGATCCATGCCGACTTCGAGGGCGAACAAATCCACGGCGCGCTCGATGGCGGCCGTGGCTTCCGGGCGCCCCGCTCCCCGGTAGGCACCTACCGTGGTGGTGTTGGTCACCACGGCCCGGCTGGTGAAGTAGAAGCGCGGGATGTCATAGGGACCGGCGGCCATGCGCCCGGTGGCGCCGGGGGTATAGCCACCCATGGCGGGATAGGCTCCGGCGTCCTGCAGTAGCTCGAGCCGGTAGGCGAGGATGCGCCCGTCTCTGTTACCGCCAATCCGCATCCGCTGGATCTGGCTCCGGCCGTGGCTCATGCCGAGCATGCCCTCGGTCCGGGACTCCGTCCAGCGCGCCGGTTGACCCACGGCGCGGCTGATCCAGGCCAGCAGCACATCTTCGGGGTAGCTCCCATGCTTGGCGCCGAACCCACCCCCGACATCCGGGGAGACGACCCGGACGAGCGACTCCTCCACCTCGAGTACCCGGCTCAACAGCCCCCGGGATGCTTGCGGGGCCTGCGAGCTCAGCCAATGGTGGAGCCGGCCGTCAGGTGACCATACTGAGGCAGCCGACCTTCCCTCCAGGGGGCAGGGCGCCAGGCGGGGCCAGCGCACCTCGGCATCCACAACCACCTCGCAGCCGGCAAAAAGGTCGTCTTCGCTGCCCATCTCGTAGGAGATGGCGGTATTGGTGCCATGGTCGGGAAAAAGAAGCACCTCGTCCCGCAGGGCCTCCTCGATGTCGACGACAACCGGAAGGGGCTGATAGTCAGCCGCAACCAGCTGGGCGGCATCCAGAGCCTCGGCCAGACTGGTAGCCACCACCGCCGCGATCGGCTCGCCGACATACCGAACCCGGTCGGTCGCCAGATAGGCCGACCGCATGGCGTCGGCGTAGATGGGGATGGCGAACGGAAACGGACCGAGATCAAGATCCGCCCCCACAAACGCGCCGACGACTCCAGGCTGACCCTTGACGTCGTCGACGTGGACGTCGATCAGGGCGTGCGCCTCCGTCGAGCGGACAAAGCACACGTGCACCGCCCCCTCGAGCAACGGGTCGGACACGTCTTCGACGTAGATGCCACCCCGGGTCAGCAGATCCTCGTCCTCCCGGCGGGTGATCGCATCCCCGATGGCAACGCGCCGCAGGCCCGATCCGTCCGGCTCACTGCACCCCAACTGACCACGACCTCCTTGTGACTACCGGCGAAAGCCGGCTGTTCTCGCTGCGATGGGCGACTCGCGGCCATGGGCGACTCGCTGAGATTGACGAAGAGTGGCTGGGATACTACCATTACGTACCCGTAGAAACCGATCCCAACCAGGGCTTCCAGGTCCGTCTGGAGTCGGCGGCCGATCGAGATGTTGATCTTCCGCCCGGACGAGCGGGCCCAGCCAGCGAGGCGGCGCCACGTGTTTGACATCATCGACGCCCACCATCACTACGGGAACCTGGCTTCGAGCCTGGGCCTCATGGGTCCCGACGCCGAGCCCATGAGCGAGGATCAGTTCGACGCCATCGAGATGGAAACTCGCCTGCGGGTGCTGGATGAGCAATCGGTGCGCCAGGCCATCATCATCGGGGGCCACTCCTACCTGCGGCCGCGAGGAATTCCGGATACCCGGGCCGTCAACGACCGGGTGGCCGCGTATCGAGACAGCCATCCGGATCGTTTCCCGGGTGGCGTCGGCATCGCCGAACCTCTGTATGGTGGCGAAGGGCTGAGCGAAGTCGACCGGTGCAAGGACGAGCTCGGCCTGGTCGGTATCAGCTTCCACGTTCGTTTTCAGGGGGTCTCGCTCGAGAGCCCATGGGTGCGGCGCTACCTCGAGCGCCTGGCTACCAACGGCCTGGTGCCCTACGTTCACGCCATTTCCGAATCGCCCGACGAGGCCCTCTGGCAGATTGACAATCTGGCCGCCGACTTCAGCGACGTGACCATGCTGGTACTTGACGCCTTCTCCGGCTTCGACCAATCCCGCCAGGCCTTGTCCCTGGCCGAACGCCGCCCCAACCTTCTCTTCGATACCAGCCTGGCCCTGAACTTCGACCTGATCACGCCCGTGATCACCCGGTACGGCTACGAGCGAATCGTCTATGGCAGCGATACCTATTCCTGGCCGCTCGGTGTTCGGGGCTCGCACATTCTCCCGCAGATCCTGGAGTCAGGCCTATCCGACGAGGCCAAGACCGCCATCCTCGGAGGTACCCTTCGGAAGCTGCTGGGGCTGGGCCTGAGCTGATCAAGTACCCGCTTTGTCACGGCGTGATCCGAAGGAGCGACGATCCCCACCTTCGCCAGCTTCGATGGGGCATCCATCCACTATGAGGTACACGGAGCCGGCGAACCGATCCTCCTGCTGCACAGCTACCCGTTCGACTGCCGGGTGTGGAGCTGGGCCGGGATCGTCGATGCCATTCTCGCCACTGGCCGGTCCGTCGTGGCCCCGGATCGGCGTGGGAGCGGCCAGTCCGACCGACCCCACCATCCCGGGGCCTACGCCAACAACGCCTGCGCCCACGACGTTTCAGCTCTGATCGACCACCTGGGCCTGGATCGGGTGGATCTGGGCGCCTACTCACTCGGCGCCGCTATCGCCCTTCGGGTCCTCCAGACCGACACCCGTATCACCCGGGCCGTGCTGGGTGGTGTCGGTGACCTGACGGTGAGAGTTGATCGGAACGTCCTCGAGGGAGCCGCATCGCAAATCGAAGAAGCGGACGTCGCTTCGCTGCCGCCGTCGGCGCAGCTCATCCGGCAGCGAATCGACCGATTCGGAGCAGACCCTGTGGCCCTGGCGGCCATGTGGCGCGGCCCGTTCGCGGAATTTGACGAGAGCTTTCGGCACGTTCGGGCCGACATACTGATCGTGACGGGTGAGCTCGACACCGGCTTCGGTGACCCGGTGGCGCTGGCGGATCGCTTCCGTCAGGCCCGGGTGGTGCGCCCCCCAACCAACCATGACACGACGATGGAGCACCCCGCGTTCGTCAACGGGATTCTGCAGCATCTCTGCCCAGAGGAGGTCGTCGATACGGCCGGGTCCGGGGGCTCTCACCCCCTCTGACCCCGGCTGGCCGCCCGGGCTGGGGGTCGCGGCCGGCGGCCCCGCCCCCATGGCGAGCGAGAAACCGCCCAACCTGGGCGCACTTCGCGTCTTGGGCGTGATAGAGGCGATTTTTCGATAGCAGCTACGCCCAAAGCGCGAGCTGGGCCCAGGTTGAGAGTGCCCGGCCGGCCGCCCGGGCTGAGGGCTGCAGCCGGCGGGCACGGCTCCGGCGCCCCCGCTGCCGCACTAACCCGGCCGGTCGCCTCAGCCTCCGCCTCAGACGGGCGGAAGATCCTTCAACCGTTGGCGCAAGTCGTCTTTGACGACTTTTCCCAATGGATTCCTGACCAGTGACGGGACCAGGACCAGCCGCTCCGGAAGCTTGTAGGACGCTACCGATTGGGCGATCAGGTGACGGCACACCTCTTCGAGCTCGAGGGACCGGGACGAGTCCTTGAGCACCACGAACACGCAGGTCCGCTCACCGAGAATCGGATCGGGGAACCCCACCGCGGCTGCCTCTGCGACGTCGGGGTGGCTGAGCACCAGGTTCTCGACTTCTGCAGCCGAGATGTTGAAGCCTCCCCGGATGATGATGTCCTTGTGGCGATCTACGTAGCGGTAGTACTCGTGGTGAGCGCCGGTAATCTCGAACAAATCCCCGGACCGGCAATAGCCGTCCTCGTCGAATGGAGAAGCCAGATCCTGTGACGGGAGGTACCCGGCGAAGATCCCGGGGCCTTTGGCCCGAAGCTCACCGACGCGTCCGGGCTCGACGATCTCTGCGCCGGTTTCCACATCGATGAGCCGCGAAGACATCCATTGCGACAGACGCACCTTCGGCCAGCGAACCTCGGGACGACCCCAGCGCGGAAAGACGACCCCTCTCTCGGCTGCATCCGGAACAGAGTGCCTGTCGCTGATCAAGCCGACACCCTCGTTGGATCCGTACAGGTTGATCACCTCGACGCCTCGCTCGACCTCCCAGCCCCGGACCGTCTCGGCGGGCAGAGCCGATGAGCCCGATCCGATGACCCTGAGGCTGGAGATGTCGGTCTCGGCCGACACGGGCTCCTCCCACAACAATCGGGTGAGCAGGGCCGGACCGGCGATCACGACGGTGGCGCGCTCCGCGGCGATCTGCCGGATGAACAGGTCGTGCTCGAAAGGATGATGCAACACGAACCTGGCGCCGGTCATGAGCCAGGGCAGGAAGGTCCCTCCGATCCCGGCCATGTTGACCATTGGGAACGGACTGAGGAGCACGTCCTCCTCGGTCATCCCGATCACGTCGATCTCCGCGCTCGTAATCGAAATCCAATCGTCGTGAGTGCGCGGAATGCCTTTCGGTACACTCTCGGTCCCGGACGTCCAGCACACCGAGATACAGTCATTACCATCGGGCGTTGGTACCCCGGAAAGCCGAGCGGATGGCGTCGGGCCGGCGCCCCCGTCGGAACCCAGGTCGCGGTCGAGTGCCACCACACCGGCCGGCAGGTCGACACCGAATGACAGGACCCGCTCGACGGACGGAAGATGAGGAGACATCTCCTGGATAAGTCGAGCATTCGCTCGATCCTTGATCCGTCCGGAGGTGACAATGGCCTTCATGTTGACAGCCGGGGCCAGCAACGAAAGCTCGTGCTGGCGGAACTGAATCGGAAATGGGCTGATGATGGCTCCGATGCGGGCCAGAGCCAGATACGTCTGTACCAGTTGCCGGGAATTGGCAAGCTGGATACCGACGACATCCTCGGGACCGAGCCCGGCGGCCAGAAATGCTCCCGCCAGGCCCTCGACCGCCGCCTCCAGCTCGCCCCAGGTCCAGCGCCCGGGTATGGCATCAGTAATCTCCGCCAGATTGGGGGGGTCGCTGACCGCGACGTGTTCCCTCCGGCTCGCTACCGCGCCGCGAAGGTAATCGGTCCACGTTTCATTGCGCCACGATCCCTGGGCGCGGTACTCGGCGACGCGCGAATCGGGATGGAGCCTCAGCGTCCGACCTCCTCAACCGGTGGGCCAGCCGAGCCATGGCTCCGACTGACCCTGCGACGATCTGTATACGGTGACATCGCGGACGCGGTCTTTCAGCCGTCCGGATGCGGATTCGCCCCACCCTGGGACCCGAAGTAGGCGTGGCGAATGGTCTGGAAATCGGCGATGTCGGCGGCCGGCCTCGAGAGCGAGACCCGTCCGACATCGATCACTATCACGTCATCGGCCACCCGGAGCGCCCGCCCCACCTCCTGCTCCACCAGGAGGATGCCGATGCCGCTGGCCCGCAGCTCCGAAATGATCGCGAACACGTCGTCGCAGATGGCCGGAGCCAGCCCACTCGATGGTTCGTCCAGCATGAGCAAGATGGGCCCGGGCATCAGCGCCTGGGCGATGGCGAGCATCTGCTGCTGGCCGCCGCTGAGCGAGGCGGCGTGCACCTGGCGCCGGCTGGCCAGAACGGGGAACTGCGCGTAGGCCCGATCGAGGGCGGCGCGCAGGTCTCGACGCCGCATGGCATAGCCTCCGAGCAGCAGGTTCTCCTCGACGCTCCGGCGCCGGAAAATCCGCTTGTTGTCCTGGACCAGGGCCACCCCGTGGCGGATGCGGCGGTGAACCGGCAACGGCGCGATGTCCTTGCCGTTCAGCCGTATGGAACCCCCGGAAACCGGGTTCAGGCCCGCCACGGCTCGCAGCGCCGTCGTCTTGCCCGCCCCGTTACGGCCCAGAAGGGCAGTAACCTTGCCTGTCTCCACTGTCAGGGACAAATCCCATATGACTCGAAGGTCGCCGTAGCCGGTGGCCAGGTGCGAGACCTCGAGCAATGGCGGTCCAGAGGTCGCCTGTCCGTCGGTCGCGACCGGAGCGGTGGCGCTTTCAGTCATCGGCCTTCGACCGCCACTCGCTGGAGGTTCCGATCGGCACGCCCGAATCGGGGAAGGCGTCGCCCATCTCCCCGAGGTACTCACGCTGGACCGTCGGGTTGGACGCGATCTCGTCCGGTGTTCCCGCCGCCAGCACCTGACCGTTGGCAAGCACGATGACCTGGTCGGCGAGGGAGATGACGAAGGAGAAATTGTGCTCCACCAGCACGACCGTCGACCCCGCGGCGCGAATCTCGCTCAGGATGTTCCCCAGGGTGGCGATCTCGTCCTGGTCGAGGCCGGAGGCCGGCTCGTCCAGGAGCAGCACCTTCGGGCGCGAAGCCAGGCACCGGCCTACCTCGAGCAACCGGCGGGTACCCAGTGGGAGGGATACCGCCGGTTGATCGCGCACGGCCAGCATCCCGAGGCCGTGCAAGATCCGGTCGGTCTCCGTCCCGTCGTCCCGGTCGGTGGCGCGGTACGACGGGAGCCGGAGCACGGCTGAGCCCATGGACGACCGGTTGCTCGAGTACCGCCCGGTGGCGATCACCTGCCCGGCCGTCAAGGATTTGGGGATGTGCGGTGTCTGGAAGGTCCTCGCCACGCCGGCCCGGGAGATCCGGTACGACTCCCGACCCTCGAGCTCCTTTCCGTCCAGCACCACGGCGCCTTTGTCCACCCGGTAGAAACCAGAGATGAGGTTGAGCAGGGTCGTCTTCCCCGATCCGTTCGGCCCGATGACCGCGGTGATCTGCCCCTTCGGTGCCGTGAACGTGACCTCGTCGAGGGCGGCCACCCCGCCAAACACCTTGCCGACCCCACGGATTTCCAGGGTTCCGCCCAGGGCGTGCTGAATGCCGGAGACGGGCTCCGGGTGGCTCGTCGTCGTGGTGATCGAGTAATGGCGGGCAATCCGCCGGATGAATGAGGTCGACAACCCGGCGATCCCACCAGACAGGATGACACCTCCGGCGATCAGGAAGACCCCGTAAGTGACCAGGGAGTAGCGCTGGAAGCTGGTCAACGCCAGCGGCACGAACTCCAGGAGGGCGGCACCGAGGATGGCCCCGTAGACGCTCTCCGATCCACCGATGATCGACGCCGCGAAGAAGCTGACGATCAGGGTAAAGGTGAATGTGCCCGGGCTGACGAACACGACCAGGTAGGCAAAGAGGGCCCCCGCCGCGCCGGCGGGTACGGCGCCCAGGGCGTAGACGATGAGCTTCAGCCAGTACACCGAGATGCCGATCGACGAGGCCAGCACCCGCGATTCACGCACTACCCGCAACGCTCCGCCGTGGCGCGAGGTCACCAGGTTGCGCAACACCGCCAGCCAGATCACGGCTACCACAACCACGGCCACATAAAGGCCGCGAATACCCAGCGTCATCCCGCCCACGGTCGGGATCGGGATGACCGCACCGTTGAGCCCGCCGGTCTGCCCCGAGAAGATATTGACGATGTCGGGCAGAATTACGACCAGGAAGAACGAGACCATGGCCAGCGACCATTCCCCGAGCCGCAGCCCCGGAATACCCGAAAGGAGGCCGACGAGCAGGGCGACCAGGGCCGCAGCCGGGACGGTGATCAGGATGTCGTGGAAGCCATGCTTGCCGAGCACCGCGGCGGTGTAGGCGCCGGCCGCGAAGATGGCACCCTGCCCCAGGGCCAGCTCGCCGGCGTAGCCCATGCTCAGGTTCAAGCCACTGACCACCAGCATGAAAATCAGGCTGTAGGCGATCTGAATGACCCAGTATCGGCTGACCCCCAACCACGGCAGGAGCAGCACGATCAGCCCGGCCAGTAATGGATAGGCGATGGAGGGAACCCGGAACAGCCAGAGCAGAAGTCGGGGCGGGTTTCCCATCACACCACCCGCTCGGCTCTGGTGCCGAACAGCCCGGTCGGGCGGATCATCAGAACCGTCAGCAGCAGTGCGAACACGATGAGATCCTGGTAGTTGGGTCCGACCCACCGGGCGCACAGCTCCTCGACGACGCCGACGATGAGCCCGCCCAACAACACGCCGAGCTGGCTGCCGAAGCCACCGATAGCCAGCGCCACGAAGCCATTCAGGGCCAGCACCAGGTCGACGCTCACATAGGCGTACGTCTGCGGTCCGACGACCACACCCACCAGGCCGGCGATGAGGCCGGCAAATGTGAAGGCGCCGATCGACAGCAGGCGGATGTTTACCCCCTTCAGGGTGGCCGCCTCCCGGTCTTCGGTCGCGGCCAGGGCAGCCAGGCCGATCTTGGTGCGGTGGGCGATCAGATGCAGGAGCAACGCCAGGCCGACGGCCACCACCACCAGGGTCACGCCGTCGGGAAGGACCCGGCCGCCGAGCAACGTCAACGGTCGGCTGGAGCCGATAAACGGCACCTGCAACGGATTGCTACCCCAGATGAGGGTGGCGATCCCGTCCAGGAGCACACCGGCGCCGATGGTCGTGATGAGCTGGCCGGTCAGGTCGTTCGGTCGGAGCAGCCGGATGGCGACCCGCTCCTCGATGGCTCCGAGGGACGCCACCCCGAGGCCGCCAATGATGATCACGAAACCGACCGGCAATTTCAGGGTGACAATGCCCCAGTAGGCGATGAACGTCCCGACCATCACGAACTGGGCCTGGGCGAAGTTGAACATCCCGGCGCCGACGAAGACAACGTTGTACCCGAGGGCCACAATGGCGTAGATGGCTCCCAGGACGAGTCCTGCCCAGATCGTCGTCATTCAGGATCGAGTCCACCGCAACGAGCGCAAAACAGACTTGTACGCACCATCCCCCCATTTCGAGACGCGTCACTCGGATGGGCAAACGTCGAATTACTGCAGTGCTGACCGACAGGCAGACTAACGAAGTCGGCCTCGAGTGTCAAAAATAGCATCCTTGATCCATATTGTGGAAACGGGTAATCGAGGTTGGAAAGCCATGCCTCCGCAGGGCACGCAAGAAGGGCGATGCGGGAGCACCGGGTGTGGTCCTGCCCCTGGCCGGGTCCCGGCCCCGGGCCTAGGCCGCCGCGAAGCGGTAGAACTCCCTGCCCGTCGTGCCCAGGATGGCAGCCTTGTCGTCGCTGGAGATCTGCAGCTGGCTGAGCTTGGCGACTTCGTGACGGCAGGAGTCAGCGCTCACTTCATGGGGAAAGTCCGATGAATACATGAAGGGACAGCACCCAACCCGTTTGATGATGTACTCGAGATCGTGCTCGCCCCCCTCGCAACCGAGGGCGATCCGGTTGGTCTGGAGCAGGTTGATGATGTAATCATCGACTTCTTGCCCGTCGGGCAGCTGGATCAGCTCCCGGGCATCGTCCTCGTATTCCATGAAGCCTTCATAGGATTCGGCAAAGCGTTCGAGCGCCATCATGATCCAGGCCGAACCACCCTCGAGGAACGCCACCCGTAGGCCGCTGAACTTGTCGAACACGCCGTTGAACACCAACCCGGCCAGACAGATCAGCAAACCGAAAGGATGGCCGAGGGCGTGAACCGCGGCGAAGACGTTGAGGTCATCGAAACCGTACCCGTCGTGGGACCCGCCGTGAAAAGCCAGCCCACACTGCAACTGCTCGGCCTCTTCGTACACCGGCCAGTACTCGTGTGAGCCGAGGTGAGTGGGCAACCCGTGAGACGGCAGCATGGCACCCCGGAGCCCGAGCTCCTGTACCGTGTGGCGAAGCTCCTTGACCGCCAGGTCAGGACTCTGCATGGGGAGCATGGCCATCCCTGAAAAGCGGCCCGATGGATGGTGGATATAGGTCTCGGACAACCAGGTGTTGTAGGCGCGGCAGACCATGGCCTGGAACCGAAGATCGCGGATCCGGCCGTAACCGAGACCGCGCGTCGGGTAGAGCACCGAGTGATCGATGTCGACCTGTTCCATGAACTCGACCCACTCGTCAACGCCGACGATCCCGCCCTGGCGGTCCGCGAAGCCTCGCATACGGATTGGCATGCTGTGAAAGTGGTCGAGGGGAGGAAAGAGGAACAGGTCCGGACTGAGCCGCCTGGCGTCGAAGTCGTCGCGGTAGCGAGCGGGAAGATGCCGGATGATGCCGTCGTAGTCCTCCCAGAGATGACCATCGCTGTCGAAGATCCCCACAACGACCTCCCGAGTAGGGGTTGGAACCGGAGCAGATTCTACGACTCCGTAGCATTGGCCGCCAGTTTTGTCCAGCGCAACGGCGCGCTGGCAAACGATGGCGGCTCGCCGGCCGGCACCACGTCGGTGCAGATGATGTGCCCACTCATCGGGTCCAGATACGCCCACACGTCGACGGATGGCTGTACGTCGACGGACGAAGAATCATGGGTGAGGCGAAGCCGGCTGCAGCCTTCCAGCCACTGACCGCCCGGGCGGGCCAGGATCACGCCGGTCCGCGCACTCACCGCGCCCGATCCCCGCTGCTCGACGCCCGGATAGAGGGGAACTGCCGGCTCGTCCCCTCCGGCCGGGGGATCAGCGGCGACCTGGCCGGGGCAGGTTGGGGGGATGGCCTGGGCCAGCCGGCCGCAGAGGATGGCCCGGCGCAACTCTCCGGTGGATGACGCGTCGACCGTTCCGGCTATCGTCACCGCCACGCCGTACGCCTGGGCGGCGCCCTCCCTGTCGATGCGGCCGCTGCGGACATCGGCGGCCACCGCGGCCGGATCACGGTCCACCGGATCCCCGAAGCCGCCGCCTGAGCCGCACAGCAACTCGAACTCGTCCCCGGCCTGGAACCGGACTCCGGTGGCGTGCGGCGCCACCCGCTCCTCGACCTGGTCGCGGCCGCGCCGCATCCGGAACGCGGTGGTCGCACCGGGCAGGCCCCCGGCCCAGCCTGCCAGCGGAATCCGCTCGCGCATGCCGAGCATCACCCCCGACAGGGTGGCCGCGCCGCGCGTTCGGTAGGCGATGTGGCAGCCGGCGCCGGCGCGATACCGGCCCGCCCCACCCGTACCCTGGCGAACCTGCTTCCGGCTGATGAGAATGGGGTACCACGACTCCAGGATCTCGATGTCCGCGTGCTCGATGGTGCTCTGCGTTCCGGCCGTATAAGGAAAGAGATCGGCACCGTCGGCGTCGTGACGGGCCGACGACCCGATCTGCGAGCCCTCGAGCATCACCCAGCCGCAGGGCTCATCAGTGTCGCTGCGCCCGGACCAGCTGTGCATGGCGAGGCTCGAGACGGAAATGGGGCCGGACAAAAGCCGCTGGGCGGCCGGATCGGGCGTGGCCGCCAGGGCCAGCATGAGACACTGCATCCCGGCCGCACAGGCGTTGTAGGCCACGTCCATGTGGGCGTTCGCAATCGGTGCTGGCGGCGTACAGTTGACAATGGAACCTTCGGGACAGATACACGTGATCGGTCCGAACACTCCGCTGGTAAATGGCAAGTCCTGGGCCAGGTAGTTCCACACATCGGTTACCAGCTCGCTCTCGATGATGAACGGCTTGGAGTTGAAAAAGTGCGGGCACTGCTCCGACGCCCCGGTGAAGTCGAAGGTCAGGGTGTCGCCGCTCACCGTGAGCTGGCAAGGAATCCGGAAGAACTCCTCCTCCCACTCGGTCCATGTGGTGGCCCGGTAGGTACCGTCGGCGATGGCATCGATTCGCCGCCGCATTTCCTGCTCGCTGAGGGCGCACATGGTGCGCACGTCGGCAACGTAGCGGTCCAGGCCGATCTCACAGACCAGCTCGACCAGCTTCTCGGCGGCCACATGACAGCCGGCGATAAGGCCACGGATGTCCATCTCGACGAGCGCGCTCTGACGGACGTTGGTACGCAGAACGTTCCACATATCCGGGACCTCGGCACCGCCCCGGACCAGGCGAACGGGAGGAAGCCGCAGAGCCTCCTGGTAGCACTCGGTGGCGTCAGGCGACCACGAGCCCGGAGTCATACCGCCCACGTCGATCATGTGGCCCGAGCTCACGATCCAGCCCACCCGGGCGCCGCGGGCGAACACCGGGCGCTGGATGACCACGTTCTGAGGGTGGAATTGCCCACCGGAATGCGGGTCATTGGCGATGAACACGTCGCCGTCGGCAATGCCAGCGCCGTGCACCGCGATCGTGTTCTTCACCACGTGAGAGGCCGCCCCGAGATGGTATTGAATTTTCCCCGCCCCCACCAGGAGTTCGCCCTGACCATCCAATATGGCAGACGAAAAATCTTTCGATTCTGTGATAACCGGGCTGATAGCAGTCCGCTCAATAGCAATGGCTGCCTCATCAGCAATAGACTCAAGACGGGTACGGAGTATTTCGAGACCGACCGGGTCAGAAGTGGTGATCATTCGGGGTTATCGTACACCGAGCGTCATGATGAGCGCTCGCCGCTCATCAACCACGGCATCGGCACCAGCCGGTACCCATACCGTGGTATCCGTTCCATCGACCAGCGCCGGTCCGCCGACCTGATCCCCCCTCGCCAGCTGCGACCAACGGTGCACGGCAACCTCGTCCGCCTCGCCGTCGGGGCCGCGTCGCGCCCGCCGCCCGGTCGGAGCGGCAACCTGGCCCTTACCTTCAGCCGGGTCAATCCGAACCCGGCCACCCGGGGGCGGGGTGAGGTCAACCACCTCGGCGCCCATCCCGATCCCCCGGACGGCAGCCACTTCGATCGGCACCCCGGTCAGCAATGCGGTCTGTCCGTAGCGCCGGGCGTACTCGGTCCGGAAGTCCTCCGCCAGCTGCGGTACGGCACCGGCACGGGTGGCGTCGCCGTCGAGCGGTATGGCCAGCTCCCAGGCCTGGTTGGCGAAGCGAAGGTCGACCTCGAAAACGATGTGGCGATCGGCAGGAGGAACCAGGTCCCTGTCGAGGTCGCGATGGAGTTGACGCTCCAGGCGATCCATGGCCGCCAAAAGGGGCCCGCCGGGCCCGGGAAGGGTGATCGAGACGGCTTCGATTCGCTCCCGCCGGATCCGGGCGGTGGCGGCTCCCAACGCGGACAGGACCGACGCCTCCTCCGGCACAATCACCGTCCTGGCCCCGATCCTAACCGCGATGTCGGCCGCGAACAGCCCGGCGCAGCCCCCGTAGGAGATCACCGCTTGCCGGCGAGGGTCGAGGCCGCGTTCGGCCAGGCGCCGCCGGACAGCCCGAGCCATGTGGGCGACGGTCAGATGGTGAATGCCAGCCGCCACGCCGATGGCGCTGAGCCCGATGTGGGCCCCGACCTGCGCGCACGCCTGCTCGGCGAGCTCGACGTCGAGGGGCATGCGCCCGTTGAGGAAGGTGGCGGCATCGAGGTATCCGAGGACCACCAGGGCGTCGGTGACGGTCGGGGCCTTCCCGCCCAGCCCGTAGCACGCCGGCCCGGGGTCAGCACCCGCAGACAAGGGACCGACCCGGAGCATGCCCCGGGCATCCACCCACCCGATCGAACCCCCGCCGGCCCCGATCGAATCCACGTCGATGCGGCTGAGCGCCGTCCAGTAACCCATGAGGTCGCCCCGTACGACCCTCGACAGGCGACCCTCCACGATCAGCGAGACATCCAGGGATGTCCCTCCCATGTCGCACGCCACGGCATGCTCGACACCGCAGCGAGCCGCCACGGCACGCGCCGCTGCCACGCCGGCCGCCGGACCAGACTGCACCAGGCTGAGCGGGACGCCTCGAGCCTCATCCACGGTCAGCGAACCGCCGGCGGAATGCACCAGCAGCACGGGTACCCGGAGGCCCAGATTGCGCAAGGTGCCTACCAGCGAGTCGATCCCCCCGAAGGAGTCCGACACAAAGGCGTTGAGCACCGCGAACATGGTGCGTTCGTACTCACGAACGGCCGGGAGCAGCGCCGACGCGGCGACAACGTAACGGCCGGGAAACTCCCTCTGGAGGGTCTCCACCGCCAGCTGTTCGTGCCCGGGGTTGCGGATCGACCAGAGCAGCGACACCACCAGGGCCTCGGCACCCCGCCCTTCGACCAGGAATCGCCCGGCCTCAGCGACCTCCCCGACGTCGAGCGGCTCCACCACCCGCCCGTCCTTGTCGACCCGCTCGCGGACTCCAACAATGCGGTCCCGCTCGACGACCTGGGCGGGTGGCACCAGCCAGCCGCCCTCGGACTCCCGCCGGCCCCGGGCGAGCACCAGCAAATCCTCGAAGCCGCGGGTCGTGATCAGACCAACGGTGCGACCGTGACGCGAGGCCAGGACGTTGGTGACCGTGGTGGTCCCGAGCCCAAAGCGTCCTACCCGGGGGAGCAGTTCGGGCAGGCTCTCGCCGGCCATCTCGGCGACCAGGCCGCAGCCGGCCATGATGCCACCGGCCACATCCATGGGCGTGGTCGGCGCCTTGGCCCGATGAAGACGGTGGCCATGAACCAGCACCACATCGGTAAATGTCCCCCCCACATCCACGCCAATAGAACGGACAAATTCCGACACTAGACAGCTTATCCTACTTCAAAGTAGACTCGGCGTGAATGACGAATCTTTGTCTGACCCTGAGCCGACTCGGAAGCCTCTTTGGCGGCGATCTCAAAACGGTGATCACGACCGCGGCGAAGGCCGAACAGGCGGGCGTGGACACGGTGGTCGTCACGGATCACGTCGTCATTGGAAGGAACGTCGAAAAATATCCCTACGGAAGCTTCACATTTTCACCTGAGGAGCCCTGGCCCGAACCGCTCACCATGCTGACGGCCATGGCCGCCACGACCGAGCGGGTCCGGCTGGCCACGGGCATTCTCATCGCCTCCTGCCGGCCCGCAGTCCTTCTGGCCAAGACGGTCGCCACCCTCGACGTCCTCTCCTCCGGACGCGTCGATCTCGGCCTGGGCACGGGCTGGCAGCGTGAAGAGATCGAGGCCTGCGGGGCGCCGATGTCCGGACGGACGGCCCGGATGGAGGACACCATCGCGGTATGCCGGGCCCTCTGGAGTGGCGGCCCGGTCTCGATCGAGACCGGGACGGTGAGCTTTCACGACCTGTGGTCGCACCCTGTTCCCGCCCAATCGCCATTGCCGATCTGGCTGGCAGGTCCCCCGTCACGGTCCGTTCTCGAACGAATTGCCCGCCTGGCCGAGGGTTGGCTGCCGATGCCAAGCCACGCCGGTGTGGACGAGCTTCCGGAATGCATGGAACGGTATCGCCAGGCCCTGGTCGCGGCGGGGCGAAAGCCCCAGGAGGCCCAGGCGCGCGTCAACCTCGGAGTTTTGCGCGACGCAGCCGGCGCTCCCGATCTGGCCAAGACCCTCGAGGTTTCCCTGCCTCCACTGCTGGCAGCCGGAGTCACGCATCCGGCCTTGAGTCTGGGGAACTTCGTCACCAGCGTTGATGGCATCGACCCGTTCTTCGCGGAGCTGGGACGCCGTTGGCCCCAGGCCGCCAGCTGAGCGCCGGCAAGACCAACAGCTTCGCAAGGGGAGAACACATGCAGCGACTCGAAGGCAAGGTTGCCATCGTCACCGGGGGTGGCTCCGGAATAGGGCGGGCCACCTGTCACCGACTGGCCGCGGAAGGCGCCCGGGTCGTGGTCGTCGACCGTGACGCAGACCGGGGCAACACCGTGGCCGAGGAGATCGCCGCCGAAGGGCGAGAAGCGATCGCGGTTGAAGCCGACGTGTCCTCGGAGGAGGACATCAAGGGCGTCGTGCAAACCACGGTCGGCCGGTTCGGGGGTATTGACATCCTCCACAACAACGCCGCGGCCACCGACCCGGGCACCATCGGAATCGATGTGGGGCTGGCCGAGCAAACCGTCGACCTGTGGGATCGAACCATGGCGGTGAATCTGCGGGGACCCATGCTCGGCTGCCTTCACGCCATTCCCGTCATGATGGAGCGGGGCGGCGGGGCCATCGTCAACACGGCGTCGACAGCCGGCCTCATCGGTGACCTGCAGTACACGGCCTATGCGGCGTCCAAGGCCGGGCTGATCTCCCTCACCCGCATGGTTGCCACCCAGTACGGCCGCTTTAATATTCGCTGCAACGCCATTGCCCCGGGTGTGGTGATGACGCCCGCCTTGATGGGCACGCTTTCCGATGACGCCCGGGCCCGACGGGTTCGCCACAATCTGGTCCCTTACATCGCTCTGCCCGAGCAGGTGGCACCGGTGGTCGCCTTCCTCGTGTCCGATGAGGCGGCGTACATCACCGGAGAGGTGATCCGGGTCGACGGCGGGGCGCTCAGCCATGCCCCGCCCTATGCCAGCCGGCTCGAGGCTCTGGGGCTGATACCAAAACTCTGAAGGAGGTTCCCCGCCATGGCTGATTCTGGTGCTCCGGAGGCGATCGTCTTCCGCTACAGGAAGCCGGAGTTCAAAGGGGGAAAGGGCTTCCAGCGCCTGGGCCGAACGGCTCTGACGATGGCCGCGGTGCAGATTGTCCGGGAGGGCGGAGAAAACAACCTCCATTCCCACCGCCACATGGATGGGGTCTGGTACGTGCTGCGTGGCCGGGCCCGCTTCTATACCACGGACAATGAGGTGGTCGCCGAGGTGGGGCCCGACGAAGGCATTATTGTGCCCCGGCATTATCCCTACTGGTTTGAGTCGGTGGGCGAGGAGGACCTGGAGATCCTCCAGGTGGAGTCGACCGACAAGCCCGACCCGGCCGCCGGCGAAGGATTCGAGGACGACCGCGTCAACTATGAGCCCTTAAAGAAAAGCTATACCGACTCGGTGGCGATGGAACCGCAGGGCGGCTAGCGCTCGGCTATTGGGCCGCCTGCGATCTGGCCGGCGCGCTAGTGCTCCTCGGCCCACGGGGAGATGCGCCGGCCGATCTCGACCACGATACGGGTGAAGATGACACCCAGGATCGAGACCACGATAATGCCGACGTACATTTCCTTCACCAGGAAGAGTGACCACGAGTTCCAGATGAGGTAGCCGAGCCCCTGGGATCCGTCCACATACTCGGCGGCCACCATTACCAGGACGGCCGCGCCACTGGCGACGCGCAGCGACACAAAGGTGGCCGGTAGGGCGGCAGGAAGGAGCACGTGCCGCATCATCTGGAACCGGCTGGCGCCAAAGGAACGGCCCGTCTCGCGGTAGCTCAGCGGAACCGAGGTGAACGCAGCAATCACCGGGATCAGGACCAGGAAGAAAACGCTCATGGCAATGAGGGCAATCTGAGGCGCGGCGCCGAGCCCGAAGATCAGAAGCAGGAGCGGCAGCAGCGCCAGCTTCGGAACGGTGTAGAGGCCGTAGATGAGGCTCTCCATCGCCATCCGGGTCCGCCGGGCCGTGCCCAGTAACATCCCCAGCACGAAGCCGCCGACAGAGCCGTAGATGAAGCCGAGCAGCACGTTCTTGAAGCTGTATACGATGGCTTTTTGGAGGGTGTCATTCTCCACCAGGCTGATGAAGGTCCGCCAGATCGAGCCCGGGGTCGGAAAGAACTGGGTGCCGGCGAGGCCCAGGTTGACGGCCAGCTGCCAGGCCCCGATGATCACCACCGGCACCATGATGGCGATGAGCCGGTCGATCGACGTGCGCTGGTTGCCCCGCACTGACTCGGGCTGGACCCGGGCGGACACGGGTTTCCGGAAGACACTGGTAGACAGTTCGCCCGCGCCGTTGGAGATAGGAGCACGGTCGGCGGTGGTCGAGGGGGCGGTGCGAACCTTCACGGCAGGCTCCTCTCCGGCGCCGAGCCCGCCACGGCATCTGCAAACGCATCCTGGCGGAGGAGCTCCCAGATCTGCTGTTCCAGCGCCCCGAACTCGGGGGCGGTGCGGGCCTCGAAGCCCCGGGGCCGCGGGAACGGCACTTCCAGATCGGCGCAGATACATCCCGGTCGCGCTGTCATGACGAGCACCCGATCGCTGAGCAGCAGGGCCTCGTCGATGCTGTGGGTGATGAAGACTACCGTCCGGCGATCGCTCTCCCAGAGGCGCAGCAGCTCCAGCTGCATGCTGAGCCGCAGCTGGGCGTCAAGGGAAGCGAACGGCTCGTCCATCAGAAGGATCTCCGGCTCCACCGCCAGGGCCCGGGCGATCGATACCCGCTGGCGCATACCGCCCGACAGGGTGTTCGGCCAGGCATCGGCGAAATCCTTCAAAAAGAACTTTTCCAGCCAGTAGTCGACCCGCTCTTTCCTCTGCTGGCGGTTGAGCCGACGGCGAATGTCCAGGCCGAGTTCCACGTTCTGACGGACCGTCTTCCAGGGGAAGACGCTGTGATCCTGGAACACCATGGCCGACAGGGCGTGGGCGGGATCACGGCGCCGGAGCTCGATCTCACCCTCGGTGGGCGCGATGAGCCCGGCCAGGATCCGCAACAGCGTGGACTTTCCGCATCCCGACGGGCCGACGATGGATACAAACGACCCGTCCTCGATGGTGAAGTCGGCCGGGCCCAGGGCGGCCACCTGCCGCTTGCCGTCGTCATACACCTTCGTCGCCCCACGAGAGATGATCCGGGCCGGGCTGGAGGTACTCACTCGACGGCGCCGCCCACTAGGTCCCGGTACACGGGTTGCTGGAACTCCCGCACCCGGCGGCCACCTGGGTAGCCAGGGTGGTGTTGTTGATCTCCGAGAGCGCAAGCGGGGTCTTGTAGTCGACGATGCCGTACTGGACCCAGATGTCCTGGATGCCGAGGATGGCGGCATTCGCCGACGGGGTGAACTGCAGGTCCTGGGTGAACAGCAGCACCTCCTGGTTCTGGACCTGAGCGGGTGTCACACCGGTGAAGCTGGCGATGGCATCCACCACCTGCGTGTTGGTGTGGTAGTCGCCCTGCAGGTACGTCCGTTGCGTCCGCATGATGCCCCGGAGGATGGCCGCCGCCACCTCGGGCTGCTGCTTGAGGAACTTGGTCGACATCATGTACGACGCCAGGCTGTAGCCGGTATCCGGAAGCAGCTTGGCAAAGTTGCCGTTGTAGGCCTCCTGGGACTGCGGGGTGTTGAGGTAGGTGAACGATACGGCGCCGTTCTCCAGGGCCACGTAGCTATCCTCACCGCCGAGGGCCACATGCTTGACGTTGGTCAGCGTGTAACCACACTTGGCCAGCACCGGCTTGATGACATACGGGATCGAGGAGCCGAGTCCGCCGGTCGAGTAGTTGAACGTCATTTTCGGGACATCGGCGCAATTGATGTTGCCCTGGGGGGTAAGGTACTGGTTGCGGACAAACAGTCCGGTCTTGGTATTGGGGATGAGGTCAAAGGTGTGGCCCACCTGGGCGAAGCCCTGGTTCAAATTGATCTCGTTGAACATGCCGGCCGAGGCTCCCGCGCTCAGCATCTGCACCCGGCCCGCGGCCATCTCGGTCAGGGCGTCGGTGAAGTCCAGCTTGGTGATGGTCACGTGGAGGTTTTCCTTGGTGAACTCACCGAAGTCGACGCCCAGGTAGACGGGAGCGAGATACTCCGCCGGGCTCACGATCGCGATCGTCACGTTGGTCTTGGTTGGCAACGGCTGAGGCGCGGGCGTGTTCGACCCGGACGACGCCGCCGCGGCTGCCGTGGTGGGGCTGCCACCCGAAGCGCCCGCGGCCGCCGTGGTGGCCGAGGTGGCAGCGCTGGAAGCCGTGGTGGGACTGCTGCTGCTCTTGGATGACCCGCAGGCCGTCGCCACCAGCGACAAGATGACGATCAGGCCAAGCCCGTATCGAGCCGCCCTGCGTGTGCTCCTGCCATCATTCATTGATATCTACTCCCCCCGTGAACAGTAGCAAATTGTTCCAATTTCTACACTGATGTAGACCCTACATCTACGCTTACGTAGATGTAGGAGACTATATTGGCCGGGCAGCCGCATCGCAAGGAGGACCGGTGAGAAAGCCAGGTGACCGATGAGTCCCGACGCTCGATGCGCCCAGACAGCTCGATGCGCCCAGACCGCTCGATGCGCCCAGGCAGCTCGATGAACCCAGACCGGGCCACGAACCCGGTCGGGCCGAGCCGCCCCGGCCTCCTCGAGGGCCGGGTGGGCGTGATCGCCGGTGTTGGCGTGGGACTGGGGCGCGACGTGGCGCTGGCGTTCGCTCGCGAAGGCGCCGACGTGGTCCTCGCCGCCCGCCGGCGGGATGTCACCGATCAGGTCGCCGACGAGGTCGCCGAGCTGGGGCGGCGGGCGGTCGTGGTGGAGATGGATCTGCGAGATCCCGAGGACTGCGCGGCCCTGGCCGAGACCACGGTGGCCGAACTGGGCCGCATCGACTCGCTGGTGACGGTTGCCTACCTGACGAGTGATCGCTCGCGGCTCGTCGACACCAGCCCCGATCTGGCCAATTGGCGCCCGCAGTTCGACACCAACCTGTTTGGCACCTTGCAGATCGTCCGGGCGGTGGTGCCGCAGATGATCGAGCAGGGCAGCGGACGTATCATCTTCGTCAACACCATGGCCATCCGGCTCGTCGCACCCCGGATGGCCAGTTACATCGGCTCGAAGGCGGCGCTGGAATCGATCGCCCGGGTGCTGGCGCTGGAGCTCGGCCCGCACGGGATCCGGGTCAACTCCATCCACCCCGGCTACATGGGCGGTGATCGGGTGGACCAGATCTTCCACCGGCGGGCCGCGGACCATGGCACGACCTTCGAACAGGAATACGAGCAGGTGCGCTCCGGCCTGGCGCTGGGGTATATCCCCCCCACCCCGGAGTACGCCGGCACCATCGTCTACCTGGCCTCCGACCTGTCCTTACCTGTTACCGGCGAGTCGATCTGGGTAAATGCCGGCCAGACCCGCCACTGATGTCCGCGCCGGGCGAGTGGCGGGGAGCCTGCCTGCCCGGCATCGGCGCCGCCACCGTGGTGCTGGTGACGGGCGGGACGGGGGCCATCGGCAGGGCGGTCGCCACCGCCTTCCGTGAGCTGGGTGCCTCGGTCGCGGTGGTGGCCCGTTCGGCCCCGGGCGTCGAGGAGGCGACCGGGTCGTGGGCAGGGGGTGGTCTCGGCCTGGCGGCCGATATCGCGGCCCCGGACGAGGCGGCCCGGGTGGTCGGGGCCGTGGTCCAGCGCTGGGGCCATCTCGATGTGGTGGTGCAAAGCGCCGCAATCGGCGACGGGTTGGCACCGCTCGAAGGCATCCGGGCTGACGTGATCGACCGCGTCCTGGCCACAAATGTAAAAGGGATCATCCTGGTTGCCCAGGCCGCGGCAGCAGTCATGAGACCTCGCGGCACGGGTGTCATTATCAACGTGGCGTCCATCGCCGGACATCGGACCATGCTGGGCCATACCGTGTACGGGGCGGCCAAGGCCGGGGTGCTGCATGCCACCCGGGTCCTGGCCACCGAGCTCGGCCCGGACGGAATCCGGGTCAACTCGGTAAGCCCGGGCCAAACGCCCACCGTGCTGACCGATGTCGATGACGCCCCCGGGACCGGGGCGGGACGGCCAAGCCCCGGCGGCGACGTCAGTCGCATCCCGTCCCGTCGGCGCGGGGTCCTGGATGACTACGTGGGGCCGGTTCTGTTTTTGGCATCCGATCTGGCGAACTATGTCAATGGCGTGGATCTGCTTGTCGACGGCGGGGCCGCCATCGTCCGCTGAGCGAGCAGGCCATGGTCCGCTGAGCGAGCAGGAGGGAGTTACCAGTGCTGGTCGACGGAGATGGGCATGTCCTTGAAGACGTAGCCGCCATCGCGGCCCGGCTGCCGGCCCGCTATCAGGCCGGGTTGACGGACCGCATGCGGATCGATCTGTTTCCCCCTATCGACCACTTCCACGCTCAGGCCTTTCGGCTGCACGGATCCGAACGGGGCTTCGTCGATGCCGACGGCTGGCTGGCCTTCCTCGAGGACGTTGGCATCGAACGATCCGTTCTTTATCCATCTCTCGGGCTGGCGGCGGGGAAGATCCGCGATAGCAACTGGGCGCGAGTCCTCATCCGCGCCTACAACGACTGGCTGCACGATGCCTACCTCTCTCGCCACGAACGCTTCGAGGGGATGGCCCTGCTGCCGCTTCAGGACATCGACGCCGCCACCGCGGAACTGGCCCGCGGCGTGACCGAACTGGGAATGAGGGGGGCGATGCTGCCTGCCAACAGCCTGCCCCTGCATCTGGGCGCAAAGTTTTACTGGCCGCTGTACGAGCTGGCCAACGAGCTCGACTGCGCCCTGGCGGTCCATGGCGGCTCGCACGAGGGCCTCGGCTTCGACGACATGAACGTCTTCGCGGTGGCACACGCCTTCGGGCACCCGTTCGGGCAGCTCATCTCCATGGCCGGGTTGGTCGTCAACGGGGTGTTTGACAAGTGGCCCCGGCTTCGCATCGCCTTCCTGGAGAGCGGCATCGCCTGGATCCTGTTCGCCCTGGAACGGCTGGACGAGTCGTTCGAGACCCACGTCCCCATCGAGTTCGAGAACCTGTTCCAGCTCGGGCCCGCGGGCGATGTGCGCGACTACATCCTGGGGCTGCTGCGATCGGGACGCATCCAGATCGGTTGTGAGGGCGCCGAGCCCGATCTTCCCTATGTCATCGAGCAGATCGGTGAGGCGGCCCTGTTCTACTCGTCCGATTTCCCGCACGAAGTCACCAACGAGTCGTGTAAGCGCCAGTTGGCGTCGTTGCGTGAGCGGCTCGACGATCACGCTGCCCGCGCCGTGCTCGGCGCCAACGCAGCCCGCTTCTATCACCTGCAGGAGGGAACTCAGTGGATGTCGTAACTATCACCAGAGAAGAGATGCTGGCTCGCCGGGTGGCGCGCTTCGCCAACATGAAACCCAGCCGCCAGGCCTACCTCGATAGCCGGCTGCCCGAGCATCAGAAGGAGAGCTTCCACGTCATCGGCATGGGCGTCACCGAGGAGCACGACGTCGGCAGCGGCATCACCGAGGCCGAGGACTTCAACGTCAACTACACCCGCGCTGCGCCCGGCATGGGGGCAGCTCTGCACGCCCACCCGACGGTGGAAGTCTTCATTCCCATCACTGGCGAATGGACAGTCCAGTTCGGCAGCCCGGACGGGATCTCGGAGATCGTCCTCAGCCCCCTGGATGTCATCTCGATACCCAGCGGGGTCATGCGAGGATTCAAAAACGTCAGCGATTCCGAGGCCGTCCTGTTGGTGATCTTCGGCGCCCCCGGCGGCGACGCCGGTCACGTGCAGTGGGACGAGGACGTCATCCGGCGGGCCGCCGAGCTGGGTGACACGGTGAGCGCGACGGGTGTCGTCAACCGCGGCTGACGGCCGTGGGGTTCTGATCGCACCAGGCCAGGTAATGCTCCAGCGCCCGCGGCAAGGGGTAATCCGGTTCGAAGCCCAGTTCGGTCCGGGCCAGCTGGATATCGATGGGCGGGCTGGGGCCGTAGGATCCCCGGTTGTCTGCTTCCCGCAACTGAAGGTTGATGGGTCGGCCCAGATGGGCGCCGAGCAGGGTGACCACGTCGTCGATGGAGTACAGTGCTCCGCCGGAAAGGTTGTAGACCCGCGATGGTGGGTCGGGACGGGTGGCCGCCAGGACCAGCCCCTTGGCCACGTCCGGCACGTAGATGAAATCCATCGTCTGTCGAAGGTCGGCGGCGCTGAGGGTCACCGGCTGCTCCTGCCAGGCGCACTCAACCACGTGCTGGAGGAGCCGGCTCGGGCCCCCGCTGGGGGTGCCGCGCCAGGGGCCGAATATGCCGCCCAGCCGCATGGAGACGGTCGGCAGGTCGTAAGCGTCCTCATAGTTGTGCGACAACCATTCAGCCGACAGCTTCAGGGTGGCGTAGATGCTGGGTGGGTATTCGCTCACGGTCCGGAGCGAGAAATCCTCGGGTACGGCGGTGGCCAGATCGGGGTTGACCCGGCCCATCGACCCGGAGGCCGAGCTGCAAAACACGACCCGATCGAGGCCGGCCAGCCGGGCCGCCTCCAGCACGGAGACGGTGCCCACCAGGTTGGTCGCCACCCCTTTTACCGGGCGCTGGGCGACCGTGCTGGTGAGCAAGGACGCGGTGTGGATGATCCGGCTCACCCGGTTGGCGCGGATAGCGTCTAGCAGTTCGGCCAGCTCGGTGATGTCGCCGCGGCGCAGCACGACCTCTCCGCTTTCGATGCCGGCAGCCACCCCCTGGTCGAGGTTATCGGGTGAGAAGGCGACATCGAACAGCACCACCTGTTCACCCGCGGCCACGAGCCGCGCCGCGGTGGCGGTGCCAACCATGCCGGCGCCGGTGACAAGGATGGTCATGGGCTCTGGCTCGAGGCGCGGGTTGCTGGGTGGTTTGCTATCCGGGCCCGGGACTACAGGCCGTCGGTCTCGGCGCCGACGGTCTCCCAGGGGATGTCTATCGGAATGACGCTGTCCTTGGCCCGGATCTTCTCGTAGTTCACCTCCGGGCAGTTGAGCCCGATCGGCGAACCTCCGGCCGCCTGAGTGCGAATCGCCTCGAGCAGCAACCGGCGGGTGTGGAGCACAGCCAGATCCGAAGCACCCAGGTGTTCGCGGGAGCGGTCGTAGATCGGGCCCATGCTCTCCTGCACAGCAAAGTCCTGGTTGAGTACGCCCTGCACCCCGGAGAACGACTCGCCGCGGCGCATGACCTGGCGGTCCTGCAACCAGTTGTTGGCCCGATTTCGTATGGGCCGGTACTGGTCATCGAGGTCGACGCCCCTGGTGGTGCCGATCCAGACCCGCCAGGCCGCGTCATCCATGGGTCCTTCGAAGGCGTAGTGGGCGTAATAGAAGGCCGTGTGCTCGTCGTCCATCGGCACGTACGCCTGCATGTCTCCGATCCCATCGGTGGACGAGAGGAAGGTGAAGAAGGGTGCCACAAATACCGTGGTGCGGACGTACTTGTATTTGTCCGGGTCCTTGATGGTCTTGCGAATCCCGGCGTAGCGGAACCCGTAGGGTAGGTCGAGGACTCGCAGCACGGGTCGGGCGTCGTCGGATGGCCGGGAAAAGTTGCCAGTCGTCCGCCGCGAGACCCCGCCGGGGACGGATGCCGATGCGTCAGGCTTGATGAAGTCCGAGTGCAACTGGTTGGAGTGGGCCGTATCGAGCACACCTTCCATAGCTTGCAGCCAGTTGCACTGCTGGCGGACGTGCACCAACGAGAGACTCTCGGGCTCGGCCAGGCACCAACCAAAGCGCCGGAATGGCGGAGGCTCGGCCTTGCTCATGCAGGTCCAGATGATGCCGCCATCCTCCACGACCGGGTAGGCGGTGTGGGTCAGCCGGTTGCGCAGGGTGCTGCGCTCGGGTTCGTTTGGAGTATCGAGCACGTGTCCCTCGGCATCCATCTTCCAACCGTGATAGATGCAGCGCAGGCCGCAATCCTCGTTGCGGGCCAGCGCCAGCGATGCCCCCCGGTGCGGGCAGTGCTCGTCGAGCAGTCCGAGGGTGCCGTCAACTGACCGAAACGCCACCAGATCCTCGCCGAGAAGACGAACCCGGACCGGCGCGCAGTCGGGCTCTGGCAACTGCTCGGACAGGCAGGCCGGTATCCAGTACTCACGCATCAGGTTGCCCATCGGCGTCCCCGGGCCCACCCGGGTCAGGAGTTCGGTCTCCTCGGTGGTTGTCATCAGGCCTCCTTCACCGCCTCGGGTGGCGCCTGGCCGGCTCTCATCATCTGGAGGTTACTATTAGAATGTAGAATCCGGTGGCGTACCGTGTCAATCTACGGGACACCGCCGGGCGGGATTGACGCTTGTCCTTCAAGCGCCGTCCGCGACGACGGCCACGTGGATCGGTTTGTCGCCAGGCAGCTCTCCGCCCAGCATGCGGATGCCTCGCTCAGCCTCGGGAAGAGGGACCAGCTGCGTCGGTATCTGCGCGAACCGGTCGGCCTCCGCGGCCAGGGTCGCCAGCGACTGCTCCGACGCCCAGTAGGAGGGCGGCAGAGCGCCCCGGACCGTGATGCCTTTCAGCACCATGGTGTCCGAGATCAGCCCTTCCACGGCCCGCATCCCTTTGATCCCGGCCAGGACGACGGTGCCGAGCGGCGCCACGCACGACACCGCGTCGAGGACGGGCTGGGTGGCAATGGGGGTGAGGTCCAGCACCACGTCGGCGAGCTCGCCCTCAGTGAGCTCGGCAACGGCGGCGACCACATCGAGGCCATCCGCGACCAGGGTGGTGGTCGCCCCGAATGCCTGGCACAGCTCCAGCTTGTGGGCGTCCGAGGCCAGGCCGGTGACGATGATCTGGCTGGCCCCGGCGCGGCGGGCGGCGACCACCGCACCCAGGCCGCGCTGGCCCGGGCCGAAGATGACAACGCGATGGCCGATCCCGACTCCCCCGACGCGCACCGCCCACTCGAAGCCGGCCGCCAACGGGTTGTGGAACGCGGCCACGGCCGTGGGCAACGAGTCCGGGACGCGATGCAGGACCGTGCCGGCCCGCAACACCATGTATTGCGACATGCCGCCCCAGAGCCCGTACCCGTTGGAGGTGGAGACGTAGCCGTACACGAAGCGCTCCCGCTGGCAGAACTTCTCCCGCCCGGTCCGGCATTTCGAGCACACCCAACAGGGGACGGTGCTCTCGACCGACACCCGGTCGCCCTCGGATAATCCCCATCGGGCGGCGGCCTCCTCGCCCACCCAGGCCAGACGGCCAAAGGCCTCGTGGCCGGGAATCTGCGGGTAACAGGCCCAGCCACTGGCCTGGAGGTGCCCATTGAATTGCTCGACGTCGGTACCGCACAGACCGTTGGCCTCGACCTTGAGCAATGCCTCGCCCGGGCCCAGTCGTTCGGGAACCGGCAGTTCCTGGAGCTCGATGGTACGATCCGCGGTCTGGACCGCGGCCAGCGTGGAGGCGGGGCGGGCCGCCATCAGGCCGGCAGCCTTGGGTCAGCCAGCCGGGTTTCGGTCCACTCGACCACCAGCTTCCGCTTCGAAAACCGCCATTGGCCGTCAGATCCCCGGCGGAAGTCGTCGAGGTAACGGATGAACATCACGTGGTCTATCGAGCCATGGCGATCGATATTCAAGTGGTGGGCGAGGCAGTAGGTCACACCCGCAGCGCCGTCCCCGTCAATGGTGCTCGTATGGTTGCCCACGAAATGGAACGTCCGATCGTATTTGACGGCCAGGTTTCCGGGAATAGCGGCCAGGTCGTCGCGGCCGCGGTGCACCCGGGCCGGAGAAATCTCGGAGGCCGGGCCCCGCTCGATCACGCCGTCGGGGTCGAATAGGGCAGCAAATGCCTCCCCGTCACCGTTGTCGACCGCGGCCGCGTAGGCATCGACCAGGGATCGGATCGCCAGGCTGTCGACCAAGCCGGAAAGACCTGTTTCGCGGACTGCGGGTCCGGTCATACAGAAGCCACTGCGCTCACCTTTGAAAGTCTACAGTCCCGTAGGATAGGGTGTCCAGCGTCAGTGTCACGTGCTGCCGGGAGGGCCAGTATGACCGTCGCCGCATCCTCCACGTCTTCGACCTCGGTGCCGGTTGGCCGGCTCCTGGAGGGGAAGATCGCCATCGTCACCGGGGGCGGAGGCGGCATGGGGCAAGGGATCTGTATTGCGTTTGCTGAGCACGGAGCCACTGTTGTCATCGCCGAGATCGATCCCGAGCGGGCCGCCGAGACGGCCGCCACCATCACGGGCTTCGGGGGAAAGGCGCTCGCCATCGTCGCCGACGTGCGCGAGGCCGCGGACGTCGAACGGGTGGTGGGCACCACGGTGGAAGAGTTCGGCCGCATCGACGTGCTGGTCAACAACGTCGGGGACGTGGTCGTGCGCCGGCCCCCGCCCTTTTACCAGAGCAGCGTCGAGGAATGGGACGAGCTGGCTCGGATCAACTTCCTCCACATCCTGCTGATGACCCGCGCCACCCTCCCGCACATGATCAGCCAGGGGTCGGGGGCCATTATCAACGTCACCTCGGTCGAGGCCGGACGGTCGGTCCCCCACCGGCCGGTGTACGCCGCCTACAAGGCGGCGGCCGCGTCCTTCAGCCGCAGCCTGGCCGTCGACGTCGGCCGCTACGGCATCCGGGTCAACGACCTGGCCCCGGACATGACGAAGTCGATCCAGATGCCGTTCGACACCATGATGACGGACGAGGAAAAGGAGACCATCGCCCTGTCGATTCCGTTGGGGCGAACGGGGACGCCGGCGGACTCGGCGGGAGTGGCGGTGTTCCTGGCTTCTGACCTGGCCGGCTATGTGACCGGCTGCGTCGTCCGCCAGGACGGGGGCACCATCGCCTCCTCGGGTTGGTTCCGGTCTTTGGACGGCCGGCGGGAGTGGACGAACATGCCGCGCCATCCGTAAGGGGCCGGCTCGGTGGCCACCCGGAGTCGGCCAGGCCCCCCCGCCCGACCCCATGCCCCCCCGTCCGACCCCATGTCCCCTCGCCCCCACTCGCCCCTCGCCGAACACTTAGCCAGACTTACTGTGCTGCAAAACGTGCGCTAACGAGCCCCGAACCGCGTTCACTGCTGCAAAAAATGCCCTGTGAGAGGGCGCCGTGCAACAGACAAGAAAAATCGAGCCGGGCAGGATTCAGCCACTACGTCCGCAGGAGGCGGCCGGGGAGGGCGGCCTCGACCTCCCGGCCATGGCGCCACACCGGCTGCCCATTGACCCAGACGTACTCGATTCCTTGCGAGCGGGCGACCAGCCGGTCGCCGCCACCGGGCAGGTCCCATACTCGCTCCGTGCCTGCCACCCCGATGGTGATCGGGTCGAAGGCGGTCAGATCGGCAAAGCCGCCCGGACGCAACACCCCCCGGTCCTTGAGCCGAAAGGCGCGGGTGGCCTGACCGGTCAGCCGGTGTACCGCCTGCGTCAGGCTGAGCGCTCCCTGTTCCCGGACCCAGTAACCCAGCAGGTAGCTGGGGAAGCAGGCGTCACACATCTGGGACGCGTGGGCTCCGGCGTCGGAAAGCCCGAGAACGGCCCGATCGTCGTTCAGGAGCCGGGTGAGCTCGGTCTCGTCGTTGTTGGCCAGCACCACGTCGAAGCGGGTGTCGAGATCCTCCGCCAGGGCCAGTTCAACCATGACATCGAGGGGGTGGGTCCCCCGGGCCGCGGCCATCTGCGTGAGGGTCGGCCCGCCGAGCAGATCCTGGTGGACGCGGGTTTCGGCGACTGTTGTCTGCGCCCATCGTCGGGTCCAGTAGTCGTCCAGCACCAGCCGGGCCCGGTCTCGCCAGCCCGGATCCATGTAGAGCGCCAGCCGATCCTGGCGTGGGGTGGCAAGCACCTCGCGAAATACCGATACCAGGTTCAGCGGGAACGGATCAGCCAGGGATATCTGCATGATCATGGGCCGGCACGTGATCTGGGGCCAGACCTCGCCGCCCGACGCCTCGGTGCGGTCGAGCACATCAGTCGCCCAACCGGGCTCGTGGACGCCGGTCAGCAGGGCGGTCCAGGTCACGGGGCGACCAATCTGCCTCGAGAGACTGGCGAACTCCTCCACGGACGCCGATCCTTCCGTGATCTGCACGATGCCCCGGGCTGCCTCGCCGAGGGGTGCGGCCAGCTCGGCGATCTCATCCCAGCCGGCAAACAGAGACGGCACCAGTTTTCCGTCGGCCCCGACGTGCTGAGGGGCGGTCGAGGTGGAGAACCCGACGGCACCCGCCTCGATCGCCTCGGCGACCAGTCGCCGCATGCGAGCTACCTCGTCGGGGGTCGCAGCGCGCTCGGTGGCTTCCTCGCCGAGCACCGCGACCCGGAGGGGGGTATGGCCGATAAAGGCGGCCACGTTGAGCCGCTTGCCCATTTCAGCCACCAGATCGAGGTACTGCGGGAAGGTCTCGAACTCCCAGCGGATCCCGGCCCGTAAGGCCGACAGCTCCATCCCCTCCACGTTCTCCAGGGTCCGCATGATCAAATCGCGGTGCTCTGGCCGGGTGGGAGCCAGCGAGAACCCGCAGTTGCCCATGACGACCGTGGTGACGCCGTGCCAGCTCGACGGGCTGAACGTCTGATCCCACAGGATCTGGGCGTCGTAGTGGGTGTGGGTATCGACGAATCCGGGTGAAAGAACCAGCCCGTCGAGGTCTACCACCGCGGCACCCTGGCGGCTGATCTGTCCCGGGGCCTCCACTGCCGCGATGCGTTCGCCGTCCACCAACACGTCCGCTGGCCGCGGCGGCCCGCCGGTACCGTCGACCACGCTCGCCCCGGTGAGCAGCGTTGTCCTGGCGACCACTTTCCTACCTCTTTTCCGGACCGTGGGTATCCAACCAGCGCAGGTAATCGTCGATGGCGGGACCCATCGGATAAGAGGGCTCGTAGCCCAGGTCGGTGCGAGCCGCGGTGATATCGAAGGTCGGGCCGGACGAGTACGAGACGGCGTCGCGTTGGCCGGGAGCGGCTTCCAGGGTTACCTCCCGGCCCAGACGATCCGAGAGGATCTTGATGACCTCAGGGACGGAGTGGGTCACCCCCATGCTGATGTTGTACACATGGCTGGGCGACGATTCATGGGCTCCGGCCAAAATCAGACCTTTGGCGACATCGCTGGCGTACACATAGTCGATGGTTTGGGACATATCGGCCATTCCCATACGGACGATTCCGTCCCGCCACCCGCCCTCGACCATGGTCCGCATCAGCACCGCGGGCTGACCCGTCGGCATGCCGATCCACGGCCCGAACACCCCCGCCGGACGAACGCAGACGGTGCTCAGCCCGTACAGCTCGCGGTAGTTGTGGCAGAGCCACTCGCAAGCCAGCTTCATGGAGCTGTACGGGTTGGGGGGATGCTGGTCCACCGCCTCCACCGCGATGTTCTCGGGGACTGGTTCTCCGGGCTTGAATGGGACGCCCAGGACGGTGCTTCCTGAGCTGCAGAACACCACCCGCTCGAGGCCCGAAAGACGGGCTGCTTCCAGGACCATGACCGTGCCCATCAGATTGACCCGTATACCCGCCACCGGTCGTTCGTTCATCACGCTCGAAAGCAGGCCGGCGGTGTGGATGATCCGATCCACTTTGTGGCGTTTGATGGCCTCGAGCAGCTCGGCGATTTCGGTGATATCGCCACGCACCATCGGCACCGCGGCCACGTCAACCCGATCCTCGAGGTTCGGCATCGAGAAGGCAACGTCGAAGAGGACGGCCGGCTCCCCTCGTTCGAGCAGCTGGGCCGCGGCCAGCGAACCGACCATGCCTGCACCGGTGATGAGAGTGGTCATAGCCGCGAACACTACTCTGGCGTAGCATTCTTGCCAAGGTGCGGAGTTCGCAAGGACCACGAGCGCAGAGACCGGGGGAGACCTCCGCCGCCGGCCCTCGGCGGCGGCCAGAGCGGTGGCGGGCCGAGAGTGGCCGCCGGCGCCGCCGGCGCTCAGCCGCGAGGCATCCCGTAGATGTCGACGGTGGACTCTCCCTCCCGGATGCGCTCGAAGTAGGCGGCTTCCTTGTCACGCCGCTGGCGGGCCTGCTCGAGGATCTCCTCGACCCGCGGCCCGGGCAGGACGATCACCCCGTCGCCATCGCCTACCACCAGGTCGCCGCGACTGACGGAAACGCCGCCGATGGTGACCGGCTCCCCGATTCGGCCGGGATCGGACTTCACCGTGCCCCGGACAGACACCCAGCGGGAGAACACCCCGAAGCGATGCCGGGCGAGCGCCTCCGTATCACGCACACCACCGTCGATCACGAGCCCGGTAACGCCCCGCTCGATGGCCGCGATGGTGAGGATTTCGCCCCAGTACCCGCACGCCATGCCACCGGCGTCGATCACCAGGACCTCGCCCGGCTCGGCAACCTCCTGGGCCAGATGCATCGGCAGGTTGTCGCCGGCGGCCGCCTGGACCGGCAGCGCCGGTCCGCACACGGTGGCCCCGGGCCAGGCCGGCCGGAGCAGTGCCGGCAGGTCGCAATCGCACTTGGCCGCCTCGTACAGGGTGGCCGTGCCGAGCTCGAGCAGCTCCCGCGTCCGCTCGCTGGTGATCACCGGTCCCCCCCGCCTGCGGCTCGCTGCAGGGCGTGGTACCCGTGCCGCTGACGAGCCTCGCGCAAGGGAACGCCAGAAAGGGCTTCCTCCAGTATGACAGCTTCTTTGGCTGCCACTTCGGCCGCCATGGCGCGCACCTCGTCGACAACATCCGCGGCCAGCACCACCACCCCGTCGGAGTCGCCAATGATGGTGTCACCGGGATTGACGTGAACCCCACCCAGCGTCACCGGGCACTGGAGGCCGGACACCTCCACCCGGTCTTTGCCGGTACGCATGTACCGACCCCGGCTGTAGATCGGGTAGCCAAGGGACAGGGCCCGGTCCACGTCGCGGTTGACGCCGTCGATAACCGTTCCCGCCACCCCCCGGTCGTGCGCCACCGCGGTGAGGATGTCACCCCAGACCGTGCAGTCGGTGCGGCCGCCATTGTCGAGGACCACAACCGAACCGGGGGGAACGTCGTCGACGTAGTCGCCGACGGTCCCGGGCGGGTGCCCTGCGGCCACATAGCGAACGGTGAAGGCCGGCCCCGCCATGTATAGGCCGTCGGCCAGGGGTCGGATGCCAAGGGCACATCCGGTCCGGCCCAGGCGGTCGAGGGCGTCGGATAGCAGCGCCGTGCCCAGTCGGGGCTCAGCATCGGTCATGGTCCCTCCGCGGTCGGGAACTGGGTGTCATGCATGACCTCGGTGACCGGACGGCCGGCGTTGACCCCCTCCACCATTTTGTCCTCACGCCGGACAATGCGTTCGGCCAGCCCCACCACTCGATCGGCCTGGTCGGGTCCGACGAAGACCACGCCGCACTGGTCGGCCAGCACGTAGTCGCCAGGGTTGACGGTCACCGGGCCGAACGGTACGGGCACATCCATGTCCTCCTGGATAATCCGGCCTCGAGCGGATACCGGCACCACCGCCCGCCCGTACACGGGCAGGTCGAGCGTCTCGCTCTCGGCAATGTCCCGGCAGGCGCCGTCGATGACCACCCCGGCCACGCCGTGTCGTTGGGCCGCCACGGCCAGGATGCCACCCCAGCAGGAGACGTCGACCCGCCCCTGATTGGCGATGACCACCACGTCCCCCGCCACGGCCTGATCGACGAGGGGCGAGGCGATGTGGGTGGTCGGACCATCGGCCCGGCGGGGCCCGGCCTGGACGGTGCGAGCTCTCCCCGCCACCACCCGGCGCACCGGCCAGAGCGGCCTGACCCCGATCACCGCGCCCTCCAGGCCGAGCGTATCGAGGGCGTCGCTGACGGCGCAGGTATCCAGCGCGGCGAGCCGTCGAACGATGTCCTGGTCAGTGGCCGTGGGCTGGGCGAGATGGGGTGGTGTCATCGCCATTGCTCCCGAAGCCTATTCGGCCGCCACTCACTCAAAGGAAACCTGGCCGGCGTTGACATGGATGGACTCGCCGGTGATGGGGAGCGACAGATCCGAGGCCAGGAAGACAAAGGTTCCTGCGTATTCCGACGCCGGGGCCATGTAGCCAAGGGCGAGGTGGTCGACGACGGACTGTCGCACCTCTTCGAGGGTCGTGCCCCGGTCCCGAGCCCTCAGCCCCATGATGTAATCCATCCGGTCGCCGGCGATGTAGCCCGGATTGATGCTGTTGACCCGAATGCCGTAGGGGCCGAGCTCCAGAGCAAGGGTTCTGGTCATCACCTCCAGGGCCGCTTTTGAGCCGGAGTAGCTCGAGAATCCGGGTGAGAGCACCTGGGTGGCCATGGTGTTGACCATAATGATCCGTCCCTGACCCCGGGCCTTCATGTAGGGGACGACCGCTCGGGTCGTTTGCAGGGTGGCAAACACGTTCATCTCGAACTGGGGCCGCCAGTTGGAGAGGTCCGGCCGGGCCTGCTCCAGGGTGGTGAAATCGGAGGGAAGGTAGGCGATGTTGATCAGAACGTCGATACGGCCGAAACGGTCGTGGGCCTCCTGCGCCATTCGCTCGCAATCGTCCACGCTGGTCATGTCGACCCGCAGGGCCAGGGCGGACTGCCCGGCCGCTTCCACCTCGTCGGCCACCTCGCGGATGACGTCCTCGCTCCGGGCCAGCAGGACGAGGTCGGCGCCCTGGTGGGCAAAGGCCAGCGCCACATCGCGCCCCAGCCATCGACCCACTCCCGCAATGATGGCCACCCGCCCTTCCAGCAACCGCGCCAGAGACGTCATCAGTACACCGACCTGGCGTTGTCGCGGAGGACGTGGCGAGCGATGATGTAGCGCTGGATCTCCGACGCCCCGCCCGTAATGCGAAGACTCCGGATGTACTGGTAGAGGGCGGCCAGGGGCAGATCCTCTGACAATCCGACCCCGCCGTGAATCTGGATGGCGCGATCAACCACCCGTGATTGCATCTCGGTGGCGAACAGCCGGATCATGCTGGCCGCGACCCGAATGTCCTCATGCCGGTCGGCCTTGGACGCGGCGTGGTACACCATCAGCCGGCACTGGTGGATCTCGAGGTACGAATCGGCGAGCATGGTCTGGATCGCCTGGCGATTGGCGAGTGGCTCGCCGAAGGTCACTCGGTTCTTGGCGTACTCGGTTGCCAACTCCAGGGCCCGCTCGGCCCGGCCGACCGCATACGGTCCCTGGTCCAGCCGGTCGTGCGCAGCCAGCCATTTCTGGGCCAGCGCAAAGCCGCCGCCGACCTCACCCAGCACGCTGTTGGCCGGGACCCGGCAGTCGTCGAACCGCAGCTCACAGGGCGCCTCCCGGCCCATGATCCGATCCCGTCGCACCACCTCGAATCCCGGGGTGTCGGTATCGACCAGGAAGCAGGTGATCCCGCCGTGCTGGCGCTTCTCCTTGTCCGTGACCGCGACAACCTGGAGAAAGTCGGCGCGGTGGGCGGCGGTGATAAATCGCTTCTGCCCGTTGATCACCCATTCGTCGCCGTCACGGACGGCAACCGTCTTCATGCCAGCCGGGTCAGAGCCCGCCTCCGGCTCGGTCTGGGCGAACGCCATGACCTTTTCCCCCCGAATGATGGGCTGCAGGTACCGCTCCCGCTGCTCCTCGGTGCAGGCGTAGAGGGAAACGCTGGGCTCGCCGGGGATGATCCAGGGGACGATGGTCCGGCCCAGCTCCTCCTTGACAACCACCAGACCGAGGAACCCGAGACCGGCTCCCCCCAACTCGGGAGGAACGCTCAACGACGCCAGCCCCAGCTGCCTGGCCGTGACGTCCAGCCGGTGTTGAACATCAGCGGGAATCTCCCATTCCCACTCCCGTTGCACAAGCGGCTCCAGCGGGACGAGTTCGCGAGTCACGAAGCCTCGCATCACGCCGCGCAGATCTTCCAGCTCTTCAGGCAGGGTGAAGTCCATGGGTCAGGACCCGGGCCGAAGGTCGCGGGCCCAGGCCTCGCGACAGGCGGTCATGAGCTCGGTTGTCATCGGTGGCTCCTCCATCCAGTCCAGGGCTACTTCGAGCTGCTGGAGATCCGAGAAGCCGCCGAGCACGGTTGTCACCCCCGGATGGGCGATGGCGAACTGGTAGGCGAGGGCCGCCAGGGCGTCCCCGTCACCCCCCGCGACCTCGAGAAGAGCCGCCGCTCGCGCCACGTCGGCCAGAAAAGCGGCGGGCTGGCGGGTGTTCTGTCCGCCCGCCAGAGCGTGACGATGGGCGCCGGCGGCCTGATCGGTAAGCGCCCCGCCCGCCAGGGGCCGGAAGACGGCGACGCCGACCTGCCGGGCGGCCGCGTAGTCGATGATCTGCTCGTAGTCGCGGGGCACCGACAGGGCGGCCGGCTTCGCCAGTCCGGCGGTCGGATTCAAAAGGTTGTACCAGACATTGATCATTCCGAACACGCCGGTGTCGATCAGGCTCCTCACCGCCTCGGGATCGGCGTGAGCGCACGTGAAGCCCAGGACCTGGGCCTTGCCGCTATCCTTGACCCGGCAGAGGCCCTCTATCGCTCCGCCAGGCCGGGTGAAATCTTCGACCGACAGCAGTCCCCAGGTGCCGGGATCCTGCTCACGGTGCAACGCCGGCCCGTTGTGGACCTGCACAACGGTGACCGAATCCAGGCCCAGGCGCGCCAGGCTGGCTTCGACCGAGCGTTCGACCGCGGCAGCCGCGTCATCGAAATCCCGTGGATGGATCTCCACCTTGGTACAAATCAAGGGCTCGGTTCCCAGCTCGCGAAAGACCCGGCCGAGGTTTTCCTCGGATTGACCAAGGCCGTAGTCCGGAGAGGTATCGAAATAGTTGATCCCGCGCTCGAGCGCCACCGAGGCGGCCTCCAGCTGGACCGCATGGCTGCCCGCTACCATCAGGCCGGCGTTGTCACCCGTCCCGAAGGCCAGTTCTGAGATGTGCAACCCCGTACCCGGAATCTCCCGGTACCTCAACGCCAGCAGCCCTCGGGTCGGTTCACCCTCCCACTATCTACTACTACGTAGCCGTCGTCAAACGGCCCGCCCGGGAACGATCAGCGGCTTGACGACCCGCATCGATTCCAGGTCCTCGAGGGCGTCGGCGGTACGGTCCAGCGGATACGGGCCGTTGAGCAGCGCTTCGAACCGCGCCGGCGGCGACGCGGCCAGATAGTCGACGGCGGCCAGATAGTGACGGGCCTGGCCGCCCCGAATGCTTTCCAGCACCAGCGTCTTCACCAAACCGGCCGCCGCCAGCAGGGCTTCTCCCCCGCCGCCGATCGAGATCAGACGGCCGCCCGGACGCGTCATGTCGACGCCTTCGACCAGGGCTGCCGCTGACGCACACTGCAGCACGACGTCCGCACCCCGACCGCCCGTACGAGCCCGGACCCAGCTCAGGCGGTCAGGAGCGGTGGTATCGAGGCCATAGACCGCGGCCGCGCCCAGGCTCTCAGCAATGGCCAGCCGGTCGGGCGGATCGCCGATGACGAGCACCTGCCCGGCCCCGGAGTCGTGCGCCACGGCGGCAGCAAACAGCCCGACGGCGCCGCACCCCTGCACCAGTACCGTTTCGTAGGGGGCCACCCGGCCCACACGCTCGAAGGCGTGCATCACGGTTCGCAGGGCGCAAGCCGCGCTGGCCGCCAACGCCGAGGTGACTCCATCGGGGATCGTGACCACGTCGGAGCCGGCGGGCACGAAATGATGGTCCGCGCAGCCACCAAGCAGGTACGGGTAGAGATCGGACCGCTCCCGGCCGAACCGTTTGGCCCCAACGCACAACGTCGGCTGGCCCGACACCGCGGAGTAATAGCAGCGGCCGCAAAACGGGTACGTCCAGATGATCCGGTCGCCCGGCCGGAGGGGCCGGCCGGTGACATCGAATCGCTCGCCCCGGATCTCGACAACCCTGCCGGCGGTCTCGTGGCCGGGAATGTACGGGGTTTCGGGCGATCCGCCGACGGCGCCCCGCCAGAAGTGGACGTCCGTACCGCACAGGGTGGCGGCGTCCACGGCCACGAGCATGTCGCCCTTGTCCAGTTGCGGCACCGGCACGTCCTCGAGACCGGGCGGTGCGCCCGAGCGCGCCACGACAGCGGCCTGGGTCTGGCGCAGGGCGACCAAGTCCTATTCCCGACCGGCGAACTCGCGGGCTACCAGCACCCGCTGCACCTCGTCGGCGCCCTCGGAGATCCGAAAGCCACGAACGTCGCGGTAGATCCGCTCCAGGGGCAGGTCCCGGCTGATTCCCAATGCACCGTGCAACTGCATGGCCAGATCAACCACCCGGCAGGCCATCTGGGCGGCCCGGGTTTTCATCGGCGGAACCTCCCAGCGGGGCTCTCCGCCGGCGTCGATTTGCGAGGCCACCCGGTAGACCAGGTAACGGGCCGATTGCAGGTCCGCGGCGGCCCGGGCGATCATCCAGCGCACGGCCTCTCGATCAGCGAGCGGTTTGCCGAACGTCCGCCGCTCGGGAACCCAGCGCACCATGATGTCGAAGGCCCGCTGGCCGGCCCCCAGGTTGAGGGCGGCCTGGCGCACCCGCGATCGGGACAATGTCCGCTGGGCCAGCACAAACGCTTCACCGATCTCGCCCAGGACGTTGTCGTCGGGAACGAAGCAATCGACGAAGGACAGCTCCGACGTCGAGCAGGCCCCCATGGTGACCAGGTCACGAACATGGGTGAACCCCTCCGCACCCCGCTCCACGAAGAAGGCGCTGACGCCTCCCTTGGCCCCTTTGTCGCGGTCGGTCGTGGCGAAGACGACCCCGAAATCAGCGATACCACCCCGACCGATCCAGCGCTTCCGGCCGTTGAGCAGCCAGCCACCTGACACCCTGGTGGCTTTGGTGAGGATCCCGGCTGCGTCACTCCCGCCGCTCGGTTCGGTCAGACCGAAGAACATCCGCTTTGATCCCGACAGCACCGGCTCGAGATATCTGCGCTTTTGCGCCTCGCTGGCCGAAAACAGTGTCGGCCACGGGTCGCCACCCGCCCCTCGATCGTGGCGGATGTCGCCCACCGTGGACTGGGCGATGTACTCCCGGACCGCCACGTAGCCCACTTCACCAAGGGCCTGGCCGCCCAGGTCGGCCGGGCAGGCAATGGCCCACAGGTCGCGACGCTTGGCTTCCGCGACCAGGTCAGCCTCGAGATCGTCGGGGAGCGGATCGACTTCCGGGGCCCGGGCCTCCAGGGGGATGAGGTAGTCGTGGAGGTAACTGCGCGCCCGGGCTGCCGCCGCTCGCTGCGCATCGGTCAGGGTGATGGCGGGTGGCGCCTCGATATAGCGACGCGGCAGGACGGCTTGGTAGTTCAGGACGGAGCACCTCCGGTCAGGCCCATCAGGTCGCGGGTCTCGCCAATCACCGCCATGGCCACCGTTTGCAGGTCGGCGCCCCCCGTCGGGTCCCGGCGCAACTCCGTCTCGGCGGCGGCCCGGATGGCCACGAATTCCTCCCACTGCTCGGGGAGAGCCAGCTGGGCGACGCGGCCCAGGGCGTCGGTCAGGGCGTCCCGGGTGGCTACTCCGGAGAGGCCGACCTGCAGATCATCAGCAGGATCAGCCCGGTAAACCAGCTCCCGGGCTGACACCAGGTCGATGGCCACCTCGGCGAGCAAGAACCGCGACCCCTGGTCAGCTCCCGAGCGATCGATCGCCTCGCTGGCAACAACCAGCAAGCGCTCGATCAGACCCAGCCGGCGGGCGTGCACTGCCAGCTGATCGATGCCCGGCGTTGGCACGGTATCGGCAAGGCCGTTGGCGTCACCTTCGCGGGCGCGGGTTTCGGCGGCCAGGAGGGCGGAAATATCGCGGGCGTTGATCATTTCTCTGCCAGGGCGGTGAGTCCCGACCGCATGATCGTCAGCACCGTGTCCACGCAGAGCTGGCGGCTGTTGCGCCCGGTGCGTAGCCAGTACCCGGTCGCTTCGTTGAGGGCGGAGCGCAGGATGGGCGACGCCGCGTCCGCGACCGGCTCCGACAAGCCGATTGATTGGTAGGCCCCGCTCCATTGGCGTTCGGCCTGGCGGTATCGCTGGCGGCGAGCGTCTTCCACCACGGGCTCGTGAGTATCAGAGGTCAGGAGCAACTGGACGACCGGCCCTCCTCGCTCAATGGCATCGAACACTCCGTTCACCAGGCCGTCCAGGCGCTCGTCGAGCGTGTCCCCTTCTTTGAGCCGGGCCGCCACCGCCTGATCGACGTCCTGCCAGTATCTGGTAAACAACGCCAGCAAAAGCTCGACCCGATTGCCGAAGAGACCGTAGAGCACGGGCTTGCTCACTTCGGCCGCGTCCGCGACCCGCTCCATCGTCAACCCACCGAGTCCCTCCCGGCCGATTACCGCACCGGCCACGTCAAGCAATTGCTCGCGGCGCTCCGGAGCGGTCATCCGAGGGGCCCGTGGTCGCCCGCCACCCGACTCACGACTCACGACATCACCTCCTCCGAGCCGACAATACCAGGGCCGTTCTCGTCGCTGCCCGGTTCTTGTCATACCGGCAGGGTGGCTCGCAACAGCGTTTCGTTGGCCAGCCAGGCCCGGGATGAGGCCTCAGCCGCGAAACCTTGTTGATCACGATGGTTGTCGAAGGCGTGGCCGGCGCCGGGGAACACCTGAACTTCGACCCGGGGCCGACCCTCGGCCGCGGCCTGCACCTTCGCCACCCGGGCCCCCGAGATCACCGGGTCGTCCCCGCCGAAATGGAAGAGCACGGGGCAGGCGACGTCGTCGAGGCGGTCGATCATCCCGGGCACGCCCGCCCCGTAGTACGAGATGCACACGTCCGGATCCGCCTCGGCTGCCAGCAGGAACGCCAGGGTCCCCCCGAGGCAGAACCCGATGACGCCCACCCGGGTGGAGACCTCGGGCAGAGCCCGGAGGTGCGTCAGGGCCGCCCTCAGGTCGGCCACCGCCTGCGGTACGTCGAGGCGTTTGCCGTAACCGAAGGCCTCGGCGATCACTTCCTCGCTCCTGCCCTCCAGGACAATCCCCGGTCGGAAGCGCCAGAAGACATCGGGCGCCATCGCCACGTAGCCCATGTCCGCCAGCCGGTGGCACACGTCTTCAATGTAGGAGTTGACACCAAAGATCTCTTGCAGCACCAGCAGTCCGGGCGCGGGTGTGATCGCGGGGAGAACAACCTTGGCGTCGAAGGCGCCGTCGGGCACCTCGACCCGGCTGATTGCACTCCAGCTCACCGTGACCTCCCGAAATCTTGCCATCGGAGCCGGGCTATCGACTCGACGCTTGCCATCCACTCCCCCACTCGACTGCCATCCACTCCGCAATTCTCGTCCACTCGGCGATTGCCATCCACTCCGCAATTGCCTTCCACTCCGCAATTGCCTTCCACTTCGCAATTGCCATCACTTCGCAATCGTCTTCCACTTCGCAATTGACGGACTGCCACGCAGAATACTACTGTTACGTACTCGTAGATACGGGAATCCTGTCCGACAACACGGCGATCGTCACTGGCGCTGGTCGCGGTGTCGGTCGGGCCGTCGCGCTGGCGCTCGCGGGCGCCGGAGCCCGGGTCATGGCCGTAGCCCGGACGCCTGGCGAGGTGGAAGAAACCTCGGCCCTGGCGAAGGGTCGGGGCGGGTACTGCCTGGCTACCCGGGCCGACGTCACCGACGAGTCGGACGTCGAGGCCATGATCGAACGCACCCGGGCCGACCTGGGCCCCATCGATCTGCTGGTGAACAATGCCGGCGGGTGCCGGGCCGTTGGTGAGCTGTGGACCCATCCGGCCCAGGAGTGGTGGGGTGACCTGGAGCTGAACCTCAAATCCGCCATGCTCTGCTCGCACGCCGTCCTGCCGGCCATGCTGGCCCGGGGACGGGGGCGGATTGTCAACGTCGGGAGCCTCCAGAGCTCCAAGCCGACGCCCTTGAACTCCGCCTACTCCTGCGCTAAAGCAGCCCTGGTGCTCTTCAGTGAGAGCCTGGCCTGCGCAGTGGCGGGGCGCGGGATCACCGTGTTCACGGTCAGCCCGGGCCTGGTGCATACCGGTGCGGTGGACCAGATGCTCGCCACCGAGGACGGCCGCCGTTGCTTTCCTGAGTTGATCGGGATGCCCGAGGAGCGCTTCGTCCCCCCCGAACGGGCAGCCGAGATGATCACCACCATCGCGACCGGGGTAGCCGATGCGCTGACCGGCCGGTTTCTCCACGTTTCCGACGACCTGTTCTCGCTTTTGTCCCGGGCCGCCGAGATTCGTGACGGCGACCAGCTCACCATGCGGCTGCGCCGCTAGCTCATCGCCAAACGGCCCCCACAGACCAGAAGGCCCAGCACACCAGAAGGCCCAGCACACCAGAAGGCCCCGTAGACAGGAGAGTGCTCCTTTGCAGCGATTCGGAACCGGCAGCGCCATCGTCGGAATCGGAGAAACCAAGCTCGGCCGGCGTCCCGGAACGACGCCACTCGAACTGCAGGCCGAGGCCGTCGTCGCCGCGGTCAAGGACGCCGGGTTGGCGCCCGCCGATGTGGACGGCCTCTTCAACCTGGGCCCGTACTCCAACCCGTCGCAGATGTTTGCCCTGACGCTCGGGGAGTACCTCGGTATGCACCCGTCGGTCGAGTCGTCCATCGACGCCGCCGGCACCTTCACGGTGATGCACATGATCGCCAACGCGGTATGGGCCATCGAGAGCGGCCACTGCAACGTGGCGGTCTGCACCTTTGGCGAGGCGGCCGCGACCGGCCGGGTGATGAGCGGTCACGGGTGGACGAGCACCCAGGACCAGGTCGAGACGGAGGCCCCCTTCGGGATCGTGGGTGCCGTGGTCCCGTACGCCCTGCTGGCGTCACACCACATGGCGCAATACGGCACCACCGAGGACGGACTCGGGGCGGTAGCGGTGTCTGCCCGCCGCCACGCCATGCTCAACGAGAACGCCGTGATGCGCAAACCCATGACCCTCGAGGATCATCACACCTCGCGGATGATCGCCACTCCCTTGCGGCTGTTTGACTGCTCGTCGATGGTGGACGGCGCCGGTGCCATGGTGCTGACCACGGAGGAGCGGGCCCGGGACCTGCCGCATCCACAGGTGTCGGTCCTGGGGCTGGCGGCCCACATGTCGCACAGCAACTCGAGTCAGATATCCAGCTTCGAGGAGCTCCGCATCCGGGAGGTGGCCGATCGGGCCCTCGGAGAGGCGGCGATTTCCCTGAGCGACGTCGATGTGGCCGAGATCCACGACGCCTTTACCATCTCGACCCTGCTCTATCTCGAGGAGATCGGGTTCTGCGGTCGAGGCGAGGGCAGCGCATACGCCCTGGAGGGGAATCTCGACCTCGGCTCCCGTTGCCCCGTAAATACCCACGGCGGTCTGCTCTCCCAGGGCCACGTGGCCGGCTTCCTGCATGTCACCGAAGCCGTCAAGCAGCTGCGCGGTCAGGCCGGGGCCGCCCAGGTGGCCGACGCTGAGGTGGCCATGGTCGCCGGCGGTGGCGGGATATTCGGGATGAACGCGGTCATGCTGCTGGGAGCCGGCCGATGAGCCGGGCGCATCCTGCCGGCCTAGACCAGACAGACGAGATTAAAGAGGGAGCGCAATGACCGACAGTGCCGCCGCAACCGCTAAGGCCACAGCCGAACCGGGCCCGGTCGCCTCGATTGCTCGCTCGCCGATCAGCCAGCCGTTCTGGACCGCCCTGTCCGAGGGCAGAGTGGAAATCCCCTTCTGCGCGTCGTGTGGCTCGCCCCACTTCTACCCCCGGAAATGGTGCCCCCAATGCTGGTCAGATGACATCTCCTGGAGGGAGGTCGAGGGCGTCGGAACCGTCTGGGCGATGAGCACGGTGCACCTGGCGTTCCAGGGCATCGCCGAATCCGAGATTCCCTACACGGTGGTATTCGTCGATCTCGACGCCGGCATACGCTTGCCCGGACGCCTCCGCGACGCCGGGGGGCCGGTGTCGATCGGCGACCCGGTCCACCTGGTGTTTGCCGAGGATCCGGCTCGGGACCTGCCTGTCTTCGCGGCGGGAGCCGGGTAGCTCCCGCTACTGCTCCGGGCTATTTCGGCTCTGGCTACTTCGGCTCTGGCCCGGATTCTCGGCGCACTGGAGATTCTTGGCGCGTTTATGAACCTGTGGTGTCGTCCTCGTCACCAAGAATCCGGATGTCACCAAGAAACCAGAAACAGGTGCCACCGGCGCTTCCGCTGGCTCGGCTCTTGGGGCTACTTCGGTTCTTTGGGCAACCCCAGGGCCCGCTCTCCGAGGTTGGTGCGCTGCACCTCCGAGGTGCCGCCGCCGATGGTGCGGCTGCGCGCCGCCAGGAAGTTGCGCCGCGGGTCGTGGCCAAGAAGAGAGAGGTCGTCGTAGAGGTTGAACTCGTACTCGTCGGGGTAAAGGATGCCCTCCGGGCCGCTGACGTCGACGATGAGCTCGTACGCCCGCTGGATGAACTGGGTGAAGGCCAGCTTGAGCACCGTACTCTCGAATCCCGGCTGGCCCGCCTGGATGCGCTCACTGGATGCCAGGCCGTACATGCGAATGGCCTCGCTCTCGGTCCACAGGGTGGCCATGCGGTCATGCAGGATCGGATCGTCGGGCATGGCCTTTTTCCATGCGGCCCAGACATCGGTCATCGGCCCAGCGTCGCTCATGGTGATCTCGCTGCCGATGATGAATCGTTCATGGGCGATCGCCGACATCATGACCGGCCAGCCCGCACCGAGCTCGCCAACCCGTTGCTCGTCGGGGACCAGCACGTCGGTGAAGAACACCTCGTTGAACTCGGCATCTCCGGTCATCTGGCGCAGCGGCCGGACATCGATGCCGGGCGCCTTCATGTCGATGACAAACGTGGTGAGACCCCGGTAGCGTGGCGCGTCCTGGTCGTGCCGGGCCAACAACAGCCCGTATTGGGCCAGGTGGGCCAAACTGGTCCAGACCTTCTGGCCGTTGACGACCCATCGGTCGCCGTCGCGGTCGGCCCGGGTACTGAGACCGCCCAGATCCGATCCGGCGTTCGGCTCACTGAGCAGGAGGCACCAGCGCTCCTCCTCGGTGAATATGCCGCGCAGATACTTTTGCCGCTGGGCCGGGGTGCCATACTCGCGGAGGACCGGAGCAAAGAGCCCGCGCTGGGCGGCCCGCTGGTCGCTGATATCGAGCATCCCGGCGTCGTGGAGTCGATTCTCGACCACCTCCTGCCAGCGCGAGTCGACGCCCAGCCCGCCCTCGCCCACCGGGTAATCGACCCAGGCCAGGCCGGCCTCGTAGCGTTTGACCAGCATCTCGGTATGGGGCAGGGACTTCGGGTCACCGATGGATGCGATGAAATCCCGGATGGTCCCCTCCACCAGCTTCTCTTCGTTGGAGATGGCAACAGTCATGACTGACTCACTCGTTCTCCCTCCGGATCGACTCCGTCCCCCTCATGGTACAGTTACGCACGCGTAGCTGTCGAATGAGAGCGCACCAGCAGCAGGCCCAGCCCCACCAGGCCCAGCAACAACAGGCCCAGCAAGAATCGGCCGGAATGGAACGGTCCAGCCCGATGACGACTCCAACCGTCGGACCCGACGAGGCGCGGATCTCCTATCCCCGCGCCTTCCAGCGGTACGCCGCCCAGCAACCCGATGCACCCGCCATCACCTGCGACGGCGAGACCGTGGGGCGCCGGGACCTCGACCGGCAATCAAATGCCCTGGCTCGAGCGCTGGCCGCCACGGGGGTCAGCAGAGGTGACCTGGTCGCCATCTACCTTCCCAACAGCATCGACTTCGTGCGGACCTGCCTGGCCTGCTGGAAGCTGGGTGCCACCCCGCTGCCCATGTCCGCCCGGCTGCCGGCGAGGGAGCTGCACGACCTGCTCGAAGTGGCCCGACCCGCGCTACTCGTCACCGGCACGGCAGGGGCGCCTACTGCAGACGCGGCCCGGTCCGGCCTGCCGGTGCCACAGGTGGTCGTCGGAGACCCGCAACACCCGTATGACCAACTGCCAACCGATCCCCTGCCAGATGTGGTCTCGCCATCATGGAAGGCGAACACCTCCGGTGGCAGCACCGGCCGGTCCAAAATCATCGTGTCCGACGTCGAGGCGACCATCGATGGCTCCAGCCGGCCGAACTCCGGTTTGCCGATGGGCGCGGCCGTGGTGGTGCCCGGCCCGCTTCACCACAGCGGTCCATTCCACACCGCTTTGCAGGCCGTCGTCTTCGCCAACCACCTCGTCCTGATGACCCGGTTCGACCCGAATGAGTTCCTGGGCCTGATCGAAACCCATCGGGCCGCCTGGGCGGTGGTGGTCCCGACCATGATGCTCCGCATCTGGCGGCTCCCCGAGGAGGAACGCCTTTCCTACGACCTTTCCTCGTTACAGGTGCTTCTGCACTCGGCGGCGCCGTGCCCGCCCTGGCTCAAGGAGCAGTGGATCGAATGGCTGGGTCCGGATCGGGTCTTCGAAACGTACGGCGGGACGGAGGGATACGGCTCGACCTGGATCAACGGCGAGGAGTTCCTGCGCCATCCGGGCTCGGTTGGCCGGGCTGCCGCTGACAGCGAGGCCGTCATCCTGGACGAGACCGGATCGCCGGTCCCGACCGGGGGGGTCGGGCTGGTGTACATGCGGCCCAGGGATCCGCAGGCGGTGACGTTCCATTACGTCGGAGCCGAGAGCACCATGAACGAACGATGGCTGACGATCGGCGACATGGGCTGGATGGACGAAGATGGCTACGTCTACCTCACCGATCGCCGGACCGATCTGATCATCGTGGGCGGCGCCAACGTCTATCCCGCCGAGGTCGAGGCCGCTCTCGCCGAGCACCCCGCGGTGCGGTCGTCCGCGGTGATTGGCCTGCCCGATGACGATCTGGGCCAGCGGGTCCATGCCATCGTCCAGTCACCGGGATTCACCGACGAGGCCGAGCTGCGCAGCTTCCTCGCCGACCGGCTCTCCTCTTATAAGATCCCCCGCCAATTCGAGTTCGTCGACATCCCGCTGCGCGACGAATGGGGAAAGGTCCGCCGTTTTAAGCTGCGCGAGGAGCGCCTGGCCGCCCTGGCTCAACCCGATCCGGTGGGCCAGGAGCCGTAAGCCCCCAGCCCCTCCAGCGCCAGGCCGTAGCCGAGCGTGCCGAGCATCAGTTGCTTCAGGGTCTGGGTCACGGCGACCCGCGTGTACCGCAAGGTGGTGTCGGGCTGGCGAGCCAGTCCGGCGGCCACCTGACGAGCCCGCTCCATCAATCCGGACGGGTCAACCACTTCGCTGACGACGCCGAGGTCGAGGGCCTCCGAAGCCGACAGCCGGCGCCCGGTCAGGAGAAAATGACGGCCCCGGTTGATGCCGAGCAGAAGCGGCCAGATGACGTGCACCCCGTCTCCGGGGACGGTCCCGTGCCGGAAGTGCGGCGAATCCTGGAAATCCGCGGTGGACGAGGCGATGACGATGTCGCTGAGCACGGCCAGTTCGGCGTGCACCCGGGCGGGACCGTTGACGGCGGCCACCACTGGGACCTCGATCTGAAGCAGGTTGGTGAGCAGCCGGCGCCCATCCGTGAAGATGGCGTCCCATTTGTCCGGGCTCATCGGGCCGACCCAGCTGCTGTCGAGGTTGGCGATAAAACGGTCGCCCGTCCCGGTGAGAAGCACGACCCGGTTGCCGGGATCACCGGCAATGTCGCCGAAACACTGACCGAGTTCGCTGTGGGGACCGGCTCCCCAGATGAGGGGTCCTCCGTCGGTGTGCAACCTGACCTCCAGCACTCCGGCGTCGTCGCGCTGCATGACGACGTGCTGGTAGGCCCCGACATAGTCGTCAAGCGTTCTCGTCATGTCTCGCTCATCTCCCCCGCTGCCAGGACACGCTTGAGGACCTTTCCGCTGGCGTTCCTCGGCAGCGCGTCCCGGACGTCGATGCGATGAGGAAGCTTGAAGTCGGCGATCAGACCGCGGCAGTGAGCGATCAAATCGTCCGGCCCGATGGCGCTCCCGGTTTTCAGCACGACCGCGGCGTGGACCTCCTCGCCCAGGCGGGCGTGCCGGCCGGCAAAGACCGCCGCCTCGCTCACGTCGGGATGCTGCAGCAGGGCCTCTTCCACCTCGACGGTCGAAATGTTGAGCCCGCCGCGCACAATGATGTCCCGCTTGCGGTCCACGAAGTACAGGAAGCCCTCTTCGTCGAAGCGCACCATGTCGCCAGACCTGACCCACCCGTCCTGGACCACGGCGGCCGTCGCATCCGGGTCGCGGTGGTAGCCGCGCATCATGGAGGCACCGTCCATCAGGAGCTCCCCCTGCTGGCCGGGGCCCACATCCGACCCGGCGTCGTCGACCACCCGGACCCGGTTGAACCGGCCGGCAACCCGGTTGCCGATCGACCCCAGCCGGGCCATGGCGTACTCGGGAGGAAGGTAGGTCCCCCCCGGACCGGCTTCGGTGGAACCGTAGGTCTGCATCAGGGCGAGATCAGGGAACGCCTGTCGCAAGTCCAGGATTGTCGAGGTCGGCATGGTGGCCCCGCCATAACCGATGACGCGCAGCGATCCGAAGTCAGCGCCGGCTCGGGCCGGATGGTCCAGCCAGTAGAGGTAGATGCTCGGCACGGCCGTATAGACGGTCGACCGATAACGGGCCAGGCGCGCCAGGGCCGTTTCTACCTCGGGGGTATCGACGACGAACGCCGCGTCTGCCCAAAGAGCAGCCAGGCCGTTGAAGTGCAAGCCGGCGCCACTGTAAATGGGGAAGGGACTCTGGACCACGTCGGTTGCGGTGAGGCTGAAGGCGTCACACCAGGCCAGGCCGGCAGCCAGGGCCGAGGCATGGGTATGTTCGACACCCTTCGGCAGCCCCGTCGTACCCGAGGTGTACAGGATGCAGGCCAGGTCTTCCTCATCGACATGCGGCCAGCCCCCCGAGGGCTCGGCGGATGCGGGCAAGGACGCATCGAAGGCTCCGTCCCAGTCCTCGGACCCGATGCCCACCATCCGGGCCGCCCCACCAAGGCCCGCGTTGTGCACCGTCTCTTCACAGGCCGGAGCCACCAGGATGGTCTTCGAGCCGGAGTGTTCGACCAGGGTGGCGACCTCGGTCGGGGTCAGGCGGGGATTGATCGGCACGTTGACGGCGCCCAGCTTCAGGAGGGCGTGGTAGGCGACCAGCGCCTCACCGGCTTGTTCGTTGGGCAGCAACCACGCCACCCGCGAGCCGGGGCCGATACCCAGGCGGTCGTGCAGCCCGGTAGCCAGCCGGTTGCTGACCTCGTCCAGCTGCTGCCGGGTGAACGTCCGCTCGACGCCGCCGAAGGGTGCCGCCACGGCCAGGGCGGCCGGGGCACGGGAGGCCCGGGCGCGCAGCAGGGCAGGAACCGTCCGCGGCCCGTATTCCGGCGGGAGCCGACCCTCGGGCAAAGCTAGCCGAGTCCGATCAGCTGTCCGACCCGCCGGTGCTGCAATGCCGTGTCACCGAGCAGGATCTGGTTGGTCTTGGCCCGCTTGAGATACAGGTGGGCCGGATGGTCCCAGGTGTAACCAATACCGCCATGAATCTGGATGTTGTCCTTGGCGGCCCGGAGGTACATCTCGGCGCAGAAGGACTTGGCCACGCTGGCCAGGACGGGGGCCTCGTCGGCCCCGTCCGCCAGTTGCTGGGCCGCAAAGGTTGCGGTCGCCCCGGCCAGTTCGAGCTCGACGTAGTTGTCGGCGCAGCGGTGTTTGATGGCCTGGAAGCTGCCGATCGGCCGGCCGAACTGCACCCGGACTTTGGCGTACTCGACGGCCATCTCGAGACAGCGCTCGGCACCGCCGACGCACTCCGCAGCTATGCCGACAAAGCCGTGATCGAATGCCGACCTAAGCAACGGCAGCCCCGACCCGGCCGCGCCGATCTGGACGGCCGGTGTGTCCTGGAAGGTCAGGTCGGCCTGGCGACGCGTCTGGTCCATGGTGGGCAAGGGGGTGGCGGTAAACCCGACCGGACCGGATCCGGCGTCGACCGCGAAAAGCGTCGGCCCCTCATCGGTGGCTGCCAGAACCAGGATCAGGTCGGCCGCGGCGCCATCCAGCACGTAGCGCTTGGTACCGGTGAGCGTTGATCCTCTGGCAACCGTGCCCAGCTCCGGCGACAGGTCGAACGGCTTGTCGCCTTCGAGGTAGGCCACGGTGGCGATCACATCCCCGCTGGCAATGCCCGGCAGCCAGCCGGACATGGCTTGCTCGTCCCCGCTGGTCACGATGGCGGGCACCGCCAGGCACACCGTGGACAGGTAGGGCACGCTGGCGACCGACCGACCCAGCTCGCCCATGACGACCGAGACCTCCCGGAAGGTCGCCCCGCCGCCACCGAACTGCTCGGGCAGCGACAGGCCCTGCAAACCGACTTCGTCCGCCATCCGCTTCCAGAGGGTCCGGCTCCCGCCCTTCGGATCCCGCATCATCTCGCGCACTACCGCCTCCGGAGAACGCTGCTCGAGGAACCGGCGGGTCACGTTGCGCAGGGCCTCCTGTTCTTCGGTCAGGGCGAACTGCATGGCTCCTCCGCTCTAGTCGGCCACCGCGTCTGCGGTTGGCTGGTAGTCGCTGGCGTAACGGATGACACCCTTTTGGTGCAGCCGGACCAGCTCGTCAGGATCAAGGACGCTTTCGAGGACGGACTCGGTGTGTTCGCCGAGCTCCGGGGGTCTGCCGGCTACCGGCGGGCGCAGGCCGTCGAAGCGCCAGGGGCCGCGCAGGTACCGCAACCCGGAGTCGACCGGATCACTGAAGAGCTCGAGTTGCTCGACCTGGGGCAGCTCGAGCACCTCCGGGAGGCTGAGCACCAGTGAACACGGCACGTCCTCGGCTATCAGAATGGCTTCCCACTCGGCGCTCGTCCGGGAGCCAAACGCTCCTTCCAGGGCCTGGACCAGGGCATCGTAATTCTCCATCCGGAGCGCGTAGGTCACAAACCTCGGGTCCGAGGCGACCTCGACCCGGCCCACGGCCCGGCACAGGTTGGCGAAGAACTTCTGGGACGTGGACAGATGCAGCGCCACGTATCTGCCGTCCGAGCCCTGGAACATGAAAAGGTGTGACTGGCGGCTGCGCAGGGCGTCGCTCGGGGCCACCCGGCTCGATGTCCACTGGGTGAAGGCGTCGCCGATAAAGGCCACGATGGCTTCCAGCATCGAGGTCGATACCACCACGCCCTGTCCCGACCGGGCCCGGCTGACCAGGCCGGCCAGGGCACCGGCGGCTCCGATGAGCCCGGTCGCCATATCGCCGAGCGCGGGCCCGACCAGAGGTCGCCCGTCTGGCGGGCTGATCAACCCGAGCAACCCGGAGACGGCCTGACCGATGAGGTCGTAGGCCGGGCGGCGAGCCAGCGGACCAACGTCGCCGAACCCGGAAACCGATACGTACACCAGACCGGGGTTGATGGCCAGGCAGCGGGCCGGCTCGAGGCCAATGCTCTCCATCCGGCCGGGACGCGAGTTTTCCAGGAGCACGTCGAATTCCGGCAGCAGCCGCCGAATGACCTCCGGGCCCTCCTCCTCCCTCAGGTTGACGACGATGCTCTGCTTGCCCAGGTTGAACTGGGCAAATGGGGGGCTGGCCGCTCCGCTCCACGCCCGGAACGGATCCCCGCCGTCGGGAACCTCGACCTTGATCACCTCGGCCCCCAGCTTCTGCAGGAGGACGCCGGCGTAGGGCCCGGCGAGGACGGAGGCCATCTCGAGTACCCGCACGCCGGAGAGCGGCCACTGGCCGGCCCCGGCCGGGTCAGATCCGGTAGAGCTGTTGGGCATTCTGGAAGAAGATGTTGTCGCGGTCTTCCTGATCCAGGAAGTCCATGGCCTCGATTACGGGCCGCAGGTCATCGAAGGTGCGTCCGGTCGCCGGGTTCACCACCGTGCCGGTGCCGGGCATTTCTGTGCCGAAGAGGCAGTGCTTCGACCCCACCACCTTGAACAGCAGCTCCAGCGCCTCGGAGGAGTAGTTGCAAGTATCGAAGTGGAGGCGGCGCATCTGCTCGTCGAACGGCACGTCGCCGTTGCGAAACGCCCAGGCCCGGAAGCGGCCCATGTGATACGGGATGGCGCCGCCGGAGTGGGATACGACGATCTGGAGCGTCGGGAAGTCCTGGAATACCCGGGACTCCAGCAGCTCGAGGACGGCGATGCTCTCCTCGTTGATGAAATGCAGCGTGTACGACTCGCGCGGCGAGACGCACGAGGCGGAGTGGATCAGGGCGGGCACTTCCAGCTCGACCAGCTTCTCGTACACCGGATACCAGAACTCGTCACCGAGCCCGGGAGGTGGAGGACCGTCGCCCTCCATGGGATCAGGGTTGAGCACGCACCCGATGAAGCCCAGCTCCTTCACGCACCGTTCGAGCTCCTCCAGGCAGTTGCGCGGCGACGTATCCCGGTACTGCGGCAGACCGGCCACGGCGCGGAAGATCTCAGGAAAGAGCCGGCATTTCTGGGCGATGAGATCGTTGACGTACTGGATCCAGTAGCGCACGACCTTTTCCGGCCGGATCGAGTGCATCATGGCAAACGGCCGGGGCGAGATGAGCTGAATGTCGGTCCCGGCTTTTTCCAGCATGGCAATGTGCCCCTTCGCCCCGGCGGCAACCCGTTCGTCGGGCAGCAAACCCGGGTCCCTCCAGGGCCGGGCCCGGTTGGAGACCAGGTTGGCCTGATACACCCAGGCTTCGTCGGGCATGGACACGTGGCCGTGGATGTCGATGATCATCGTCGCTCCTTTATGCCGGCCACCCTTTGTCAGCGACCGTTCCTCATCCGCGGGGCCCGGGCTGGGTGCGAGCCAGCCAGTCGAGATAGTCCTCGATGGCCCGCTCGATGGGGAAGTCGGGCGCAAAACCCAGCTCGCGGCTCACCCGGCTGATGTCGATCGGCGGACCCGGCTTATACGAACCCCGGGACGTCTCGTCCAGAGCCGATTCGACCACCACCTCTCGACCCAGGCGCTGACCGAGCAAGTCGACCACCTCGGCGATCGAGCAGAGCCGGCCGCCGGAGAGGTTGTACACCGGGCTCGGCGGGGCCGGGTGGTCAAGCGCCAGCACCAGGCCTTTGGCGACGTCCCGGGCGTACACAAAGTCCATGCTCTGGGCCAGGTCACCGGCGCTGAGGCGCACCGGCTTGCCCTCCCACGCCTGTTCGATCACCGTTTGCAGCAGCCGGCTCGGTCCGCCGCTCGGCGTGCCCCGCCACGGCCCGAACACCCCGCCGAGCCGCATGCTGACCACCTCGAGCCCGAAGGCATCGCGATAATTGTGCCCCAGCCACTCCGACGCCAACTTCATGGTGCCGTAGATGGTGGGCGGATACTCGCTGACCGAACGCAAGGCAAAGTCCTCGTCGGTCTCATCGGCGCGCACCCGGCCCATGGTCACCGTGTTGGCGCTGCAAAACACGACCCGCCTGAGGCCCGCCAGGCGCGCCGTCTCCAGGACAGTGAGCATGCCGCCCAGGTTGACGTGCACGCCCGACATGGGCCGCTGGTTGACCGCGCTGGTGAGGTACGAGGCGGTATGGACAATCTGGTCGACACCGTTGGCGGTGACGGCGTCGAACAGCTCGGCCAGCTCGGTGACATCGCCCCTGATCAACCGGACGTCGGCCAGGTCAAAATGGTCTCGCAGGTTGTCAGGCGAGAACGCCACGTCGTAGAGCACCGGCGGCGCCCCCTCGCGCTCCAGAAGGCGGCTCGCCACACACGACCCAACCAGCCCGGCCCCCGTTATCAGCGTCGTCAACGAACCGCTACAGCCGGTAAAAGGCCCGGGCGTTGCCGGCCAGGGTGGCTTCCCGATCGGCGACGGGTACGTCCAGATGAGCCAGACGGGACAGCTCTTTCTTGCACGACTCCTCGTCGACCTCGTGCGGGAAATCGGATGAGTAGAAGAACGGGCTGGAGCCGATGGTACGCACTGTGTCCTCCAGGTTGCGCTCGCCACCCTCGCAGCCCACCACCACCCGGCCGGTCCGCAGCAGGTCGAGCAGGTAGTCGGAAACGTCCTGGGAATCGCCGAGCTGGACGAGCTCGCCCCGTTCGTCGATCGGCACGTGTGATTCGTGAGATTCGTCGAATCGCTCCAGGGCCAGCAGGATCCAGGCGCTGCCGCCTTCGAGATAGGCCACCCGCAGACCCGGGTAGCGATCGAACACCCCGTTGAAGAGCATGCCGGCCAGCGAGATCAACTGACCGAAAGGGTGCCCCAGGGCATGGGCCGGCGCGTACACGTTCATATCGTCGAAGCCGAAGCCGTCGTGACACGCCCCGTGTACGGCGATGGCGCAGCCCAGGCTTTCGGCCGCTTCGTAGATGGGCCAGTACTCCTTCGAACCGAGGTGCAACGGCTGGCCGTGGGCAGGGAGCATGGCGCCGCACATTCCCAGTTCCGTCACCGCCCGGTGCAGCTCATCGACGGCGAGGGCCGTCTCCTGTAGAGGGATGAGCGCTATTCCCGAGAAGAGGGGGTCGGCCGACAGGTAGGCGCTGGCCAACCAGTCGTTGTAAGCGCGGGCGACCAGATGGGCCCACTCCCGATCCCGGATCTTCCCGAACGAGAGCGCCAGCGACGGATAGAGCACCGTGCGTTCGATGCCCACCGCCGCCGCGAAGTCACGCCACCCCTCTACCCCCGGGTCCGTCCGCCCTCCGAAGCCGCGCACCAACATCGGCATCTCGTGGAAGTGGTCCATCGGGGGAAAAAACCGACTGATGCGATGCTCCTCGAACTCCCTCCGGTACCGCGTTGGGAGTTGAGCGGTGATACCGGCAAGGTCCTCGATCACGTGACCATCACCATCGATAATCGGCGTCATCGTCACGGACTCGGTCACCGAAACCCTCCTTTGGGTCGCTCCACTTCGATCGTAGTCTCAGGCTGACGGCGTGGCGCCGGCCATCACCGTGTCGCTGGATGGGAAGTTCGGGATGACCGCCTCGCCCATCAGCTTGATGGATTGCAGGACGTCCTCGTGGGGGATGCGCCCGAGCTGCATCGCCGAGATCATCTGGGTGGCGCCGATCTCCTGGAAGCCGGCGACGGTCTCGCAGATGGTGTCCGGGGTTCCGACCAGGATCATGCGGTTGTCGAGCAGGTAGTCGAACTTCTCCTTGCCCGAGCGCGACGTGGCCTTCTTGGCCGCCTCGGCGTACCACTCGTACCCGGGCGGCAGCTCCTTCTTGTCGCCCCACCGGACGAAGGTGTCGATGGTGTGGTCCAGGTACTCGACGAAGGAGGTCTCGCACACCCGCCGGGCTTCGGCTTCGGTGCGGGCGCAAAACGACATCATGAACACCGCGGACTGCTTGTTCTTGACCGGTATGGGTCGGGTGGTGGCGTCCATCGCCGCCCGCCACTCGGCCAGGCGCCGGCCCATGGCGTTTTTGTCGATCGCCATGCCAAAGGCCAGGATCCCGAGGCCGTAGTCGCCGGCGACGGCGTAGCTCGCCGGGCTGGTGGCGGCCATCCAGATCGGGGGGTGGGGCTTCTGCACCGGCCTCGGGAACACCTTGCGCGGCGGCACCGAGAAGTAGTGGCCGTGGAACTCAATCGGGGCGTCGGGATCGCTCCCCCACAGTTGCTGGAGGAACGTCATCGACTCCTCCCACATGGGCCGGCTGTCGCCGGGATCAATCCCGAACCCTTCCAGCTCGAGCTCCACCACGGACCGCCCGGTGCCGAACTCGACCCGGCCCCGCGAAACAATGTCAAGGGCCCCGATGCGCTCGGCCACCCGGACCGGATGGTTGAACGGGATAGGAAGCAGCACGATGCCGTGTCCCAACCGGATGGTCGAGGTGTGCTGGGCCACCGTCGCCAGCCATACCTCAGGAGCGCTCATATGCGAGAACTCCTCACGGAAATGATGCTCGACCGCCCAGACGTGGGAAAAGCCCGACTGCTCGGCGACGGTTGCCTGCTCGACACCCTGCCAATAGGCCCGCTCTTCACTGGTTGTATCCCAGGGCCTGCGGACCTGCATCTCGTACAGCAAGCCGAAGTCCATTCGCGCACTCCTCACAGTTGCTACTCGTACGTAGGCGTAGTCTATCATGCCGTCCAAAGCCGGTCCACCTTCGTCGGGAAGAGGAGCCCAGATGACGGTCATCGACATCCACGGACACGTCAACGCCCCGCCCGAGATGTATCACTACCAGGCCACGCTCTTCAGCGATCGGGGCGCTCACGGCCAGGGCGCGCCGGCCCTGACCCCTGCGCATGCCGAGGAATGGGCCCAGCGGACCGTCTCGGTGATGGACAGCGTCGGCACGGATATCCAGCTGATCTCGCCCCGGCCTTACGCCATGATGCATTCGGTGCAACCGGCCCGAATCGTGCACTGGTGGGTCGGGGCCAACAACGACTTCATCGCCGCCCAGGTGCAGTGCCAGCCGGACCGGCTTCGCGGCGTGGCGGGGCTCCCGCAGTCGCATGGCACCGAGGTGGGCTCGTGGCTGCCGGAACTCGAACGCTGCGTGACGGAGCTGGGTTTCGTCGGCTGTCTGTTGAACCCCGACATGTCGGAGGGGACGGGGTACTCGCCTCCGCTCTCGGATCCGTTCTGGTATCCCCTGTACGAGAAGCTGGTCGAGCTCGACGTCCCCGCCCTGGTCCATTCGGCCGGATGTCTCGATCCGCGCGAGACCTACAGTGCCCACTTCATCACCGAAGAGTCGCGTGCGATTCTCTCGTTGCTCAACTCTCAGGTCCTGCTGGATTTCCCCACCCTGCGACTGGTGATCAGCCATGGCGGCGGCTCCGTCCCGTACCAGGTCGGCCGGTGGCGGGCGGCGCGGCTGCACACCAGGATTCGTCACGGCCAGTTGCTGGAGGAGTCATTCGACGACAGCCTGCGCCGGCTCTACTACGACACCTGCCTCTATGACGGGCGTTCGCTCGACCTCCTGTTCAGCGTGGTCGGCGCCGACCGCTGCCTGTTTGGCACCGAGAAGCCTGGCAGCGGCTCGGCGCCGGACCCCGTCACGGGCCGGGATATGGACGACCTCCAGCCGGTGATCCGCGGGCTGGCCAGCCTGACCGAGGACCAAAAGGCGGCGATCCTCGGAGACACGGCGCGGCAGGTCTACCGCATCACGTGAGCCGCCACCCTACGAAGCCGGCAGCCCTACGAAGCCGGCCAGCCCTACGAAGCCGGCAGCCCTACGAAGCTGGCCAGTGCAGCACGGTGCGGACGGTGCGACCCAGGATCCATTCCTTCTCGGCCGGGGACAACAGGTCAGCATCCCGCACCCAGAAGAGCGATTCGGCCCAGGTCGAGGGGTGATCGGAGAGCTCGGGCTTCATGGTTTCGGTGCAGTCCGACGCCCACATGACCCGGTCCGCCCCGAAGGCATCCACCATCCGCCGCAGGTGGGGGAGCAGGTCGCCAAACGGGTACGGCGCCGCGGCCAGACGCTCCGGATGGCACCACTTGACGGCGACATTCGGGTAGTCCGAGAGGGCGAGAACCGCGTCGAGACGCCGATAACGGTCCCCGGGAGATTCGTCCCGCGGCGCGCGTACCGCCCCGAAATGATCGATGACGAAGCTGAGGTCAGGAAACCGACCCACGTACGGCCGCATAAGATCTATCCGGGGGGCAACGTACATGAACAATGGGACCCGGTGCCGCTCCGCCTCCGCAAAGAAGCCGTTGTACCCACCCGACGCGAAATCGGGATCGGCCCAAACCGCACTCGGGCCAAAATGGACCCGCAAGCCCAGCAGCCCGGGGGTCGAGAAGAGATCGGCCATGAGACGAGGCAGGGCGGGGTCCCGGCGGTCCATACGGGACACGTAGGCGAAGCGGGACGGGTACCGGGCCACGGCGAGATCCGAGAACGGGCGCCTCGGCCGCCAATACCCATCGGCACCCAGCTCGCCCGGCAGCACGTGCCTCGCCTCGTCGACTGACACGTATTCGTCCAGGACGACGGCGGCTATTCCGAGAGCATCCATGGAGGCCACAACCCGGATCAGGGTCTCTTCCATAGGGACCGCATCCCAGTGGGCGCCCAGGCGGTTTCCGTGCAGCTGAGCGTCCACGATCTCCATCACGCCTCGCTTTCCGGACCCAGCTTGCCGACGGAGTCTACGATAGCGTAGGCTTTGCTCGCCCGAGAGGATCGGCGCGCCCAGGTGAGAGGAGTACTGGCAATGCAGGTACGAATCGTCGACGGGGATGGCCACCTGGTCGAGGACTTCGCGGCGATCCGAACCCACATGCCGAAGGACTTCGTGGCCAACACCACGGTCTTTGCGGACATCTTCCCGCCCCGCAGTCACCTGCACGCGGCCCAGCCCATCCAGACCCTCCCGGGGGCATTCCGCCACACCGGGCCGGAGGAGTGGCTCGAGTTCGCGGACCAGGTGGGCCTCGAGGCGGCCGCTATCTACCCCACCTTCGGGCTGCCGTTCGGATTCTTCGTCAACTACGACTGGGCCATCGCAGCGTGCCGGGCCTACAACGACTGGCTCTATGAGACCTACCTGAGCCGCAGCCCCCGCTTCATCGGCATGGGGATGCTGCCCGCCATCGAGCCGGCCGCGGCAGCCGAAGAGCTCAACCGGGTGGTGACCGGGCTTGGAATGGCCGGCGGGGTGCTGCCGGCAACCGGCCTGCCCGAGCCGCTGGGCGCCAAGCGGTACAACCCAATCTATGCCGAAGCCGATCGCCTCGGCTGCTGCCTGGCCATCCACGGTGGCAACCACCTCCGGATCGGTCTGGATCACCTCAACGTCTTCCCACCGGTCAACGCTCTTGGCCACCCGATCAGCCAGATGATTGCCTTCGGCAGCATCACGTTCAACGGCATCTTCGATCGCTTCCCACGAGCGCGCCTCGGCTTCCTGGAAGCGGGAGTGGCCTGGTTCCTGCTGGTGCTGGAGCGCTTCGATCGGGCCCATGAGACCCACGTGCCCCTCGACCCTCGCGGCGAGCTGCTGCGGCTGGAGGAAGGCGAGTCCGTGAGCGGCTACCTGCGCCGCCACGCCGCCGCCGGACGCTACGTGCTCGGCTGTGAGGGCGACGAGGAAGCCGTAGCCGCGGTGACGCGGCTGCTGGGCCGCAACGTGGCGTTCTTTTCCAGCGATTTCCCGCACGAGACGACCGCCGAGCGGTGCATGCACGAGCTCAAGGAGATCGAAGAGCGTCAAGATCTGGACGCCGAGGCCAAGGAGCTGCTGCTCTGGCGCAACTCCGCCACCTTCTACAACTTGCAGGAGGAACACGTATGACAGTCATCGATGTTCACGGCCATGTCGTCGCGCCACAGGAGCTGTACCTGTACCGCGAGTTTCTCATCGGCAGCCGCGGCTGGTACGGGCGCTCGTCGACCGCGCTCGGCAAGGCCTACTGGCGGGAGGGTGTCTTTCCCGCCGAGTTGATCAAACCGCACGCCGAGGAGCACATCCGCGTTCTCGACGAGGTGGGGACGGACGTGCAGCTCATCTCGGCCCGCCCGTACTCGCTGATGCACTCCGAGAAGCCGGCCCGGATCGTGCAGTGGTACGCCGAGGCCAACAACAACATCATCTCCACCATCTGCGAACTGTTCCCGAACCGCTTCGCCGGCATCGTCAACCTGCCACAGGCCTACAGCGAGTCGCTGGAGTTCACCTTCCCCGAGCTTGACCGGTGCGTCAACGAGCTGACCGGCTTCGTCGGTGTTCTGCTCAATCCGGACCCGAGCGAGGGGCTCACGACCGACTCCCCGGGGCTGGGCGACGAATACTGGTTTCCCCTGTACGAGAAGCTGGTCGCCTACGACCTGCCGCTCATCGTCCACTCGACGGGGTGCAACATGAACCGGGAAAGCCTGAGCTTGCACTTCATCACCGAGGAGAGCCGGGCCGTCATGTCGCTGGTCAACGGCAACGTGTGGTCGACGTTCCCCAACCTCAAAGTGGTGGTGCCCCACGGCGGCGGATGTATCCCCTATCAGATGGGGCGCTTTCGTGGCGTCTACTGGGATAACCAGGAGGGCAGCTTCGACGAACGGGTCAAGCGGATGTGGTTTGACACCTCGCTGTACAGCGAGGGCGCCTTGCCGCTCCTCTTCGAGGCCATGGGCGCCGACAATGTGGTGTTCGGAACCGAACGCCCCGGCGAAGGAACCCACCGCAAGACCGATGGCGGCTTCTGGGCCGACGATGTGAAATCGCAGCTCGAGGCCATGCCCGGCCTCAGCCCGGAGGACCTGCAAAAGGTCCTCGAGGGCAATGCCCGTAAGCTGTTCACCAGACTGCGAGTGTGACAGGAGCGCACGTGCCAACCCGAGAGGAAAACGAGCGGCTGACCCAGGTTGGCCGGGGCACCCCTGGCGGGGAGCTGCTGCGCCGCTACTGGTGGCCGGTGGCGGCCCGGGCCGAGCTCGACCAGGAGCCAACCAAGAGCGTTCGGCTGCTCGGCGAAGACCTGGTCCTCTACCGTGATGCCAGCGGCACGCTGGGCCTGCTGGCCGAACGCTGCCCGCATCGAGGCGCCTCGCTCGTTTACGGCACCCCCGAGGAACCCGGGTTGCGTTGCCCGTACCACGGCTGGTGTTTCGACGAGACGGGCGCGTGCATCGAGCAGCCCAACGAGATGCGCTACCGGCCCCGGTTCCGCGAAGAAGGGACGACCACCGCCTACCCGCTCGAGGAGCTGGGAGGGCTGATCTTCGCCTACCTGGGACCGGAGCCCCGACCGCTGCTGCCCCGCTACGACCTGCTCGCCATGGAGCGGGCGCCGAATGTGTTTATCGATATCGGGGCCGCGGTGGTCCCGTGCAACTGGTTGCAGATCATGGAAAACTCCGTCGATCCCACGCATTCGGAATGGCTCCACGGTAAATACTTCGACTATCTGCTCGCCCGGGCCGGTGAGCCGAGAACCACTCTCGCCGGCCACCACATCAAGATCGCGTTCGACCGATTCGAGTACGGCATCGTGAAGCGTCGCCTCCGGGAGGGGCAGTCGGAAGCAGACGACGACTGGCAGCGGGGCCACCCGGTGATCTTCCCCAACATTCTCTGCGTGGGCGACGCCGTTCTGCGCCAGTTCCAGTACCGGGTCCCCATGGATGACGAGACCACCTGGCATGTGTGGTACAGCATGTATACCGTCTCACCCGGGACGGCCAGCCTGCTGCCCAGCCTGCGGGCAAACGGGACCTTCTTCGAGGTGCCGATCTACGACGAACGGGGCCGCTTCCGGGTCGACAACATCGACGGCCAGGACATCATGGTGTGGGCGACCCAGGGCCGCATCGCCGATCGAACGGCCGAGCACCTGGGCGGCAGCGACCGCGGCGTTCTCCTGCTGCGGCGGCTGCTGAGCGAGCAGATCGAAGCCGTGGAGCGTGGCGAGGATCCGATCTGCGTTTTCCGCGACCCCAGCCGCAACGAGCTCATCGAGTTCTGGGTCGAAAGCAAACGGTTGGGGGCCGGGTGGGACCCCCGCAACGAGATGGCCGGATATCTGCGCTGCCATTCCAAATTCAGTCCCGCCATGAACGAGCTGGTCGCGCTCATCGACGAAGAAGCGGACCGCTCAGATGAGGAGCCTGCGGTCCCCTCCAGACGGTGACGCGTCCGGACCTGTTGGGGCTCGGGATCATCGGCCTGGGCTATGCCGGCCTCGCCATGGCCAGGGCAGCAGTCAGTCATCCCGGAGTGGAGTTGCGCGCCGTCGCCGATCAAAGCACCGAAGGGCGCGGCCGGGTGGCGGCCGACTTCGGAGTGTCGAGCGCAGCGGGCATCGAGGAACTCCTCGACCACGCCGGCGTGGACGCCGTCTATATCGCGACCCCCACCCGATGGCACCACGACCATGCCGTCATGGCCGCGGCCGCCGGTCGGCACGTGGTGCTCGAGAAGCCGATGGCCACCAATGTCACCGCCGCCGACGACATCTGCGCCGCCTTCGAGCGGTCGGCCACCACCCTGGTGATCGGGTACTCGCAAAGCTTCGCAGTTCCGATCCGGTCGCTGGCGGAAGCGGTCGGCAGCGGACGGTTCGGGACGTTGCGGGCGATCAATACCTGGTGCTACACCGACTGGATGCGGCGACCCCGCAAACCCGAGGACCTGGACGCCAGCCTGGGTGGTGGGGTGACATTCCGCCAGGGCGCCCACCAGTTCGACATCCTCCGACTGGTGGCTCGCCGGCCTGCCTGTCGGGTGCGGGCCACCGGTATACGAATCGCCGAAGGCTCGGTCGCCGGCGGATCCGCGCTGGCTGCCTATAGCGCCCTCGTCGATTTTGACGGCAGCCTCTATGCCACCGCTGTCTACAGCGGACTGGGTCATTTCGACAGCCGGGTGTTGACCTTCGGCGTCGGCGAGGCGGGCGAGCGGCTGCCCCCGGGGTCGGCGGGCTACCGGCGGCTGGTGCCGGCGACCGGGGCCCCGGCCGCACCCATGTTCGGGATGACGGTCGCCACCTTCGACGAGGCGGACGTGGTGGTGGGACCGGAGGGACTGCTCGTCGAGCGCGGCGATCACACCGAGGAGCTCCCCTATCCCCCCGGACCGTCGCTCTGGGACGCGGTGCTCGACGAACTCGTCGGGGCGGTCCGCGACGGCCGTCCGGCCCGCCACGACGGGAGATGGGGCCTGGCCACACTGGAGGTGTGCGCCGCGGTCGAGACCGCGGCGGCAACCGGTCAGGACGTGTGGCTGTCGCGGCAGACCGGGGTGTAGGCTACGCCGGAGTAACTATGGCAAACGGTGAGTGGACCAATATTTCCATGGTTGTCAACGGGGCGGAGCGCACCCTGGTGGTCGACAGCGACCGGCGGCTGCTCAGCGTGCTCCGGGACGATCTGGGGCTGACCGGCGCCAAAGCGGCCTGCGAGGTCTCGGTCTGTGGCGCCTGCACCGTCATGGTCGACGGCCAGCCGACCAGCAGCTGTGTGATGTTGGCGGCCCAGGCGGACGGCCGGGAGATCATCACGGTGGAAGGCCTGGCCCGCTTTCCCGAGATCCGAAAGCTGCAGGAGGCGTTCATCGACGAGGGTGGTTTCCAGTGCGGCTTTTGCACCAGTGGCCAGATTGTGGCCGCGGCCTCGTTGCTGTTAGGCGAGGACGCCGCCAGCATGTCGCGGCCCGAGATCCAGGACTACATGCTCGGCAACCTGTGCCGCTGCACCGGCTATTACGGCATCTTGCGGGCCATCGAGTCGGTGCTGCAAGAACGCTCGACCTCGGGCGCCCGACCCAGCCCTTAGGTGCCGTTAGAGGACGGCCAGCGGGGCCACTGGCGAACCCGTACCACCCTGGATCAGCAAGGCCGGCACGCTGAGCAAGAACTCCCATCTGGATAGCTCGGCACAGGCGGCCGCCACCTCCTCCAGCAGCATGTTGTCGATCAAGGGCATACCCATAGCCACCAGCGCCACCACGTGCACCGGCATGAGGTGATTGGGCAGACCCGGCACCATGACATCGGACGCCTGGTCGGCACCGAGCACCGCCACGTCTCGCTGGCGGAACCACTCCGTGCAGACGGGCAGCAGGCCCGGCATCCCCGCCCGCAGCGGGTCGTGCGCACCCAGTTCCTGACGGCGGGCATCCCGGCCCGTCCGGACCAGCACGATGTCACCCGGCCCCACCGCCACCCCCGCGTACCGTTCGCACGCGTCCAGATCCTCTGGTGACAGGCCGATCCCCGGATCGAGCCAGGGAATGTCGAGGGCTCGGGGGGCGTCGAGCAGCACACCCCGGCCGGTAATACCACCGCCGAAGCTCTCGACCGAGAGCCGGCGTGCCCCCCGTTCGGTGCTCACCTGGGCGGCGTCGATGCCGTTGTACATGCGCCCCTTCCAGATGACGTGGCAAAGCGCATCCAGATGGGTTGTGGCGAAGCCATGAAAGGCGAGGCCGATCCAGTCCGAGGACGAGGAAAACCCGTGCGGGGATGCACTCTCCCCGCTGCGAATCATGTAATGCAGCGCCGGATTGGGATTGTCAACCTCGGCTCGCGGTCGGATACGGCGAGCCAGCGAAACGCTACGCCCCACGCCCACCAGACCGGCGGCGGCCCGGCGCTGTTCGTCGCCGATGAGGTTGAGCGTGCCCCGCTCATCGTCCTCGCCGAAGCGGCCCCAGTTGGAAAGAGCCGAGACGAGCCGATCCACCTCGGCCGGGTCGGGAAGCGGGGCTTCTTCCACGATCAGTCGCCTCCTCCACTATCCGCAGTTGTCGTCACCGCGGCCAGCTCATCCCGGCCGGCGGTGGCAAACAGAAGCGACTTCACGGCCACCGGAATCACCCGTCCGGGTTGCAGCACGTTCCCGATGTCGACGAAGTCGCAGCCCTCGACCGTGATCCCGTCCAGGCAAAAAACCGGCCGCGAGCATCCGACTTCTTCGAGAAGCACAGCTCCGAGCGAGGCGGCCAGGTCGGCATCGAGGATTACCACTACCGGGGCGCGGCTATCCAAACCCGCGGTCGCCAGGGCAACCGCCCGGGCGAGGACCAGGAGCCGGCGGTACTCGGGGTCGCCCTGCCACTGCACGGCGAGGCCCACCGGGCTGCCATCCTCGAGATCGAGTTGCGCCACGGCAGCCCGCAGCCGTTCGGCCACCTCCCCGGCGTCCGGTCCGTCGTCGTAGCGCAGTGGCGGCTGCGCCACCGGGACGTTCCGCAACGGCAGCAGATCCTCGTTGGCGACCGAGAGGGTGTTCCCGGTGACCTGAACTGAGAACTGCGACAGACCCACCACGGTGGCCCGGATACCGTGAGGCGGTTCGAGCAGTCGGCCCGGAATGCGCCCCTGGTCGACCGCCTGCCGGAGGGCGAGGCCCAGGCTGGGCCCGAGGTCGCCATAGGCGCCGGTATGGCGCCCGTACACGTACTCCGCCACCCCGCCCGAGAACGTGAGTGCGATGGGCTGTCGCGACCCCCCGGCCTCGCCATCCAGCGGGGTGGTGAGCAACAGCGCTTCGGCGAGCGAGGATCGCACTGCCCCCCCGGCGTGCTCAACGAGCACGTCCACCATGGCCTCGGTGAGGGCGCGTTCGGTTGCGAGGTCGAATGGCTCGCCCACCCGCAGATCGATGCCGGTGTGGCGGGCCACCAGTTGCAACGGCTCGGCCACCGCGGTGATGCGCCGGTCATCGTCGACCACCAGGAGACGCCCACCGACCGCCACCGCGGCAGTAGAGCGGATCTCGCCCCGGTCCAGGAGGGCGAACTTGGTCGTGCCGCCCCCGACGTCGATGTTGAGGACCGGGCCATCCTGGCGACGTGACATGGCAGCCGCGCCCGATCCTCGCGCCGCCATGACCGCCTCCCGGTGATGTCCGGCCAGAGCGCACACAAATCGTCCGGAGCTCTCCGCAAAGAGCGAGGCGATGCGCTCGGCGTTGCGCCGCTTGAGGGCCTCCCCGGTCAGGATCACCACGCCGGTATCGACCTGCTCCGGCACCATACCCGCTTCGGCATAACACCTGTCAATGAACACGCCGAGCGCGTCGGCGTCGATCAGATCATCCGGCCGGTAAGGGGTGAGGAGGACGTCGGACCGCCAGACGGTCTCCCGGCTGACGACGACGAACCGGCTCGACAGAGTCTGAGCCATGCGCTGAAGCCGGACTCGACCAAACATGAGATGGGACGTGGATGAGCCGATATCGATTCCTACACTCAGGAATTCGACGTTGTCGTAACGCCACCCGAACGCCTCGTGCGAGTGTTCGTGGTCGGTCCCGTCGGCGGAATCGCCGAGCAGGTCGTGGTCGTCCATCAGGTGCGCACAGGGAAATCGGACATGCGCAGCTCGACGCCGTTTTTTTCCAGTTCCTCGACGTACAGGGCATGGATCCGCGGATCCTGGTCCTCGTACTCGATCTGCATGCCACCGTCCTGGTACCTCCGCTCCACGTTCACAAACGCGAAACGCTGCCGGGCGCTGAAGGGATACCGGGCACTACCGAAGGCGGTGGCCAGGTACCGGACGGGTTCGGAGCTGGTGTTGAAGTGCTGATGGAACATTAGATCCGGAGGTGAGTACACCACGCCGTGACGCCAATCGACACGCCGCATGTCCTCGTCCCCGTCGTACCAGAGCAGGGAGTATCCGTGCCCGGTGACGGCAAACACCAGATAGTCCGGGCCGTGGCGGTGCGCCTTCTTGTAAGTCCCGACTGGCATTTCCGAGATGTGGGCATGCATGGTCCCATCAGCCATCACGAAGATGACGTTGCGCCCGCCTGCTCCTCTGGACTTCCACTCGATGAGGCGGTCGAAGGCGGCCAGATCCGGCACGAAGTTCGTCTCCCACATGGTTCGGGAGAGGGGCGCCGGCACCAGGTCACCCTCGCCTTCGAAGAGCTTGTCAGCACCAAAGCGGTCCGGGAAATCCCGGTCGCATCCGAATACGAAGTCCTCGTCCCGGAAGACGGACAGGAGCAGCGGAAGGCTGATGGTGCACGCCAGCCGGGCCGGCTCGCGTCCGCTGGCGTTGAAATGCCGGTACTGCGCATTCATGGGCAAGGCGAAGAGGCTCTTGGGCCCCCACTCGAAGGTCTGGCTCCGCCCGTCCGGCCTGGTCACCTGGGTGCTGCCGCGCCCGGACAGCACGTAGACCACCTCCTCGTAGAGGTGCCGCTGCGGTTCGGTAGACCCACCCGGAGGCAGCTCTGCCACGCAGAGGCAAAGATCGTCTCCGCCGCCCTTCAGTTTGACGAAGGCGGCGTTCGCTCCGAGTCGGGCCCAGGGCGCGGTCTCGAGCGCCAGCATGTCGACGCTGAACTCCTCGATAGCCGGCACCCCCTGCTCGGCCACCCATTCGCGGTACGGATCCCGCAGATAGTTGCCTTGCTGGTGCTCCTGTAGGTCAGTCATTTATGCATCCTTCGGATCGGGGTCGCCTTGCGACCGGGATGGGGTTGCTGCGACCCATTGGCCGAATCCCATTCCGCAGCCGCTCCCTGCCAGGGAACGGTAGCCGGGGACGTAATCGATCGTCTCGAAGCGCATGTCCCGCAGGGCGGCACCGACGACGATCCAGTTGCGGATCTCCGAGTTGCCCTCGTGCAAATCCCTCATCGGGAGCGCCTCGAGGACGGTCGGATCGTCGCGCTGCAGGGCGTCGAGCACCAGGTGGTCGAGCGCCTCGTCGACAATCGGATGGCTCAAACCCCCCGATGCAACCAGAGTGACGCGGGCATCGGCGGGCCATGAGTCGATGGCGGCTCGCAGCGCCTGCCCGAATTCGAGGCAGCGCCGCGGCGTTGGCTGGTTCGGTGGGTAGTAGGTGTTAACCGCCACCACCAGCATTGGCATTGGCGAACCCGGGACCAGCCGAAGGCGGGGAAAGGTGAACGCATGGCCGAGGCCCCGGCCGTCGGGCTGCTCCCGGGTCACGGTCAGATCGAACCCGGCCGCGCTCAACGAGCTGGCGGCATGGGCGGCCAGCGCAGGCGACGCCGGATAGGCCTCCGGTCTGGCCGCATGGTAGGCGTAATAAGCGTCCTTCATCCCGGACGGGTAGGCCTCGGGACCGGGAGGCAGATCCCACAGCTCGTCCCCTGTGAACAGCGCGAACGTCGGTATCCCGTCCTCCAGGTACAGCTCCTTCTGGTCGTCGCCAACCACGACCAGAACGTCCGGAGCCTGATCGGCGAGTTCTCCAATCAATCGATCGACGGCTTTCTGGCAGCGCCCGGCCCGCTCCCCCACCACTTCACTCACGAGCTCAGTGGACAGATCGTCGGTACGCGACGTCTGATACGGCACCTTCGCCAACCGGCCGGACGCCACCTCCTGGGCCCCGTAGGGCGGCCACTGCTCTCCCGGCAGACTGACCTGCGGGCTATGCGACGAGGCCAGGCCCCCGACTACCGCCGCCATGGAACTCGACCCCCCCGCGTCATGGTGCCGTGTTCTCGCCCAGAGCCCGGGCGTACAGGTCGAAGGTCCATTGGTTGACTGGCATGTCGACACCGTGCTGCTGGGTCATGGCCCCGAGGATCTGCTGATCCTGGAGCGAGATGTCCGGGGCGGAGCGGCCCGCCTGGGCAACCTGGAGTGTCACCTCTGCCACCGTCTCGACCTTTATGGCCGTCACGGTCGCCTGCTCGACGCTGCGCCCGACGGTCACGATCCCATGACCTGTCAGAAGGGAGGCGCTCCGCCCGCCCATCGTCGACACCAGGTCGCGCCCCAACTCGGGCGAGCTGATCAGGATCGACCTGGGGTAGACCGCAACGTCATCCCGCGTCAGGATCATCGCCACCGGGTCGTAGGCCCCGAAGATGGGGCGTAACTCCAGGCCCATGATCCCGCACAGAAGCGACGACCGGGGGTGACCGTGCACGACCGCACCCACTTCCGGTCGGCTCCGGTAGATCTCGGCATGCAGCGAGAACTCGCCGGGCAGCCAGTAGCCGTCGACTTCTCGACCGCGTCCATCCAGGTCGGTCCGGCGCACATCTGACGCCGCCGTGTCGGCGACGCCCGGATCTCCAGCCTGCGAGCGGCACCTGATCAGGATGTCGTCGGGTACCGGGGACCCGGGCACTGACGTGCCCGGTCACTTCGCGCATGATGCCTTGCCGGGAGAGGATACGGCACGACAGGGCCACTTTGGCTCGCAGCGCCTCCAGCTGTTGTTCCTCGATGGTCACGACTCGCCCTCTCGAGCTGTCACGGCCTGAGTCAACACCAATCCTCCGGGCGTCGGACCGCTCGTCAGATTCACTCGCATCCCGACCCGAATGTCTTCGAACGGGCAGTCCAGGAGGTTGCACACAATTCTCGGTCCCTCGTCGAGCTCCACCAATACCACCGCGTACGGAAGCCGTTCGGCGATGGCCGCGTGTACGGCGTGACGGACCACGGTGTAGCTGTGGACCTCGCCCTTCCCCCTCGATTCGAACCACTCCGGGTCGGCAGCCTGGCAGGTCGGGCAGCGGGGTTGGGGGGGATGCCAGACGGACCCGCAGCTGCGACAGCGCTGGAGGGCGGCCCGGCCCTGTCTGGCTGCCTCCCAGAACGGCTCGGTGAGGGCGGTCTCCTGGGGAACGATGATGGCATCCTCGAAGGCGGCGCTCATGGGGAGAAAATCACCGCAGTGGGGCCGGAGGCGCACAGAACGGCCTCAATGTCCCCGACCTGGTTGATGGCGGTGCCCCGGCACTGCCGCACCGCTTCGATCACGTGGTTCATGCCGTGAACGTAGGCCTCGGAGAGGTGCCCCCCCATGGTGTTCACCGGCAACGGGCTGTCGAGCCCGATACCGGCGTCACAGATGACCTTCCAGCTCTCGCCCTCCGGCGCGAACCCGTAGGCCTCATAGGCAAGCAGGACCGAGATGGTCGTGGCGTCGTAGAGCATCGCCATGGAGATATCGGCCGGGGAGCACCCGGCGCGAGAGTACAGCTCGTCCGCCAGCGCCTGGTAGGCCGGGCTGTTGCGCAGGTCGCCGTACAGGTTGACGGTCTCGGCAAACGGTGGAAGACCGTGCATGGCGCCCCGGATCCACACTGGCGTCCGGTCGAGGGTCAGGGCGACATCGGGAGAGGCCACCACGATGGCCACCGCGCCGTCGGTCTCCAGGGCAAAATCAAACAAGCGCAGCGGGTCGGCAATCATGCGCCCTTCGAGGTAATCCTCGTAGGTGAGGGGCTTGGCGCCCATGACGGCGTCCGGATTGTTAACGGCGTACGCCCGCTGATCGACGGCGACCCGGCCCAGCGATCTGGTCAGATCCTCATCACTCAGCCCGTAGAGATATTGATAACGGGTGGCCCACATGGCCATGACCTGGGTGGGAGCCAGCAAGCCGTATGGCGCCACGAAGGCTCCAGACGGGGCCCGGTCGCCCTGGGCCACCAGGGGACCGGTCCGCGGTGCCAACGTGCGCTCGGCCCGACCGTACCGGGTGCCGGAGTAACCATTGAGCGACCGCCACCCGACCACGATCCGGGCCTGGCCGCTCGCAACCGCGGCCGCCGCCTGCCCGACCACCGCCGGCGCGCCCAGCCCGCCGTAGGCGGTCTGGCTGTACCACCGCAGCGTCATCCCGTAGGACCGGGTGATGGCGGCTTCATCGACGCTGTCGTAGGTGAAACGAACCAGCCCGTCGACGTCTCGGGGTTCGATCCCGGCGTCCTGGAGCGCAGCCGATATGGCCTCGATCGCCAGTTCCCATTCGGTCGTTCTGGAATCCCGGCTGTAGCGGGTATGTCCGATCCCCACCACAGCCGCGGCCGTGGTCCCTGACCCCGTCATCAGACGATGCCACGCTCCTTCAACTCCGCCAGTTGCTCGGGCGTGATGTCGAGTTTGGCGTACACCTCTTCGTTGTGCTCGCCCATGGCGGGACCCGGCCAGCGCACGTTGCCGGGCGTCCGGGACAGCCGGAACTGGACGTTTGGCATTCGAACCGGGCCGAGCACAGGGTCCTCCACGCTGAGCACCGATCCCAGCGCACCGTACTGGGGATCAGCGCAGATGTCCGCGACCGTGTAGATGCCTGACGCCGGGGCGGACACCTCGTCGCAGGCGGCCACGACCTCGGCGAGGGTGTGCTTTGCCACCCACGACCCGACCGCCTCATCGATCTCCTCGACATGTGCGGCCCGACCGAATGCCGTCTGGAACCACGACTCCTCGAGCATGTCCGGCCGCCCGGCCAGCGTGAGCATGCGATCCGAGGTGGACTGGGTGCTGGCCGAGATGGCCACCCACCGATCGTCCGCGGTCCGGTAGATGTTCCGCGGTGCGTTCATCGGGTTGCGATTCCCCTGCCGGGTCATGATGCTGCCAAGCTGGTCATACTCCGTGATCTGCGGCTCGAGCACCGGCAACAGGGACTCGATTATGGCCACATCGATCTCCTGACCCCGGCCGGAGGAATTGCGCTCCCACAGGGCGGTCATGATGGCGTACGCAGTGATGATGCCCGTAACGTTGTCGGCGACGCCGAACGGGGGGAGAGTGGGTGCGCCCTCGGGCATACCGTTGCGATGGGCGAAGCCGCTCATCGACTCGGCCAGCGTCCCGAAACCGGGTCGATGGGACATGGGGCCGACCTGACCGAACCCGCTCACGTGCGCCACCACTATGTTGGGGTTTCGGCGGGACAGATCCTCGTAACCGAGGCCCCATTTGGCCATGGTCCCGGGGCGGAAATTTTCGATAAGGACGTCCGCCTCCTCGGCCAACGACAGGAGGATGTCGGCGCCCTCCTTCTGGCCCAGGTCGAGGGTAATGCTGCGCTTGTTACGCCCCAGGTATTTCCACCACAGCGGTTGGTCGCCCTTGAGGCGTCCATGGGTGCGCAGCGGATCGCCGGATCGGGGATGTTCGACCTTGATGACGTCGGCTCCGAAGTCACCGAGAAATGTGGACGCCAGCGGTCCGGCGATGAGGTTGGACACGTCAAGGACGTTGATTCCCCGCAGGGGACCGGTGGGTTCGTTCGTCTCAGCCATGCGGGTCAGGATTGGTCCTGGGTTTGCAGCTCGCGCAAACGTTCCTTGCTCAGCCGCCCGAAGGCGCCGATGGGCCGGAAGTTGAGGAACTGGGCGCCGTCGGGGCCGGTCTGGAAGGCGTAGAGGGTCCGACCCGGTATGGAGACGGCGCTCCCAACCTGGCAGGTAATGGCCCCGAAGCGGAGCTGACCCTGGGTCACATAGATGATCTCGTTTTCGTAGTGGGCGTGCGCTTCCACGTTGACGTTTGGTCCCAGCTTTATCTCGAACAACTGCGGCTCGGTCGGCGAGCCGGGGAAGAATACCCGGATGGCCCCCTCGCCGTCAGCGTCGGGGTCCTGCTCGTCCGGGGCCACGCCATCGTATGCGCCGGTACTCTTGAACTCCTCGGGGCCGATGAATTGCGGTATATCGGCTCCGGTGCGGAAGGTGATCTTTGGCATCGTCTGACTTTCCTTCTACAAGGTCGGCATCGATCCATACAGGCGCTCGACGTTGCCGCGGACGAGTCGCTGCTGGATCTCGTCCGGGTAGTGGCCGAGATGCTCGGAGATATAACGGCGCGAGTGCGGCCACGTCGTGTTGCCATGCGGATAGTCGTTCGACCACATGCAGTTCTCGGTGCCCCACCAGTCGAGCACGCGACCCGCAAGGGGGTCGCGGAAGAACGTGGCGTAGACCTGTCGGCGAAAGTACGTCGACGGCTCCTCCGTGATCGGCATCGGACGGTACTTTGACATCCGGTGAAAGTAGTAGTCCCACTGGTCAAGGGCAAAGGGGAGCCAGCCGATCTCGTTCTCCACCAGGACGACGCGAAGCTGCGGGAAGCGCTCGAAAACGCCGCCGAGGATGAGATCCAGCAGCAGATCCATGGCGACCGCCAGCTTTCCGTTGACCGCCCCCCGGTAAGCCTCAACGATCGGCTGCTCGGGTCCGAGCTCGTGCATCTGGCGGCTGTAGTTGAAGCCGGTGAGAATGTGCATGCTGACGGGCAGCTGGGCCCGGGCCGCGGTCGCCCAGACCGGATCGTAGTGGTCGGAGGTGAACGGCAGATCGGGATGGGGTGTCTGCCAGACCTGGATTCCCCGCAGCTGGCCCTGACGGCAGAAGTCGATCTCCGCCAGGGCCCGGTCGATGTCGTACGCGGGTATCAGCCCGATGCCGAGAAGGCGCCCGGGGTCGGCGGCACAGAAGTCGATGAGCCACTGGTTGTACAGGCGACAACAGGTCGCCTGCAGGTCGGGGTCCTCGATCGAGAACACCTTCAATCCGAGCGACGGATAGAGGACCTCGGCCACCACGCCGTCAACAACCATGTCCGACAGGCGCGTGACCGGGTCCATGCCACCCCCCGCTTCCTGGAACATTTTCCCTTCGGTGGGCCAAAACGTCGGCGGCAGGGCTCCGGCCCAGACCCGGGGATCCTCGATCACGTGCGAGTCCGCGGAGACGAGATTTTCGAGCGGCACGGAGCTTCCCTCCCGATCAGACGCCGAAGTACTGGCCCGGAACTTCCACCACGGGCCTGGACGCGGTGCCGTTCTCGCGGGAATCGCCGGCCTGAGGTAACCCGTCGGTGCCGAGGCGCGTGATCATGGGGGCGGGAAACTCGCTCGCGGGCACCACGTCGCCCTCGCCGCGCTGGGCGCCGCCGATACGGAGCATCACCAGGTTCTCCTCCGCCCCGCTTTGAAAACGGTACAGAGTCCCCTTGGGGATCATGATCCCCTCATATTGGCGGAGCTCCGTCTCCTGCTCGTCGGCATCCACAAAGGTGGCGACGCCCTGGAGCACGAAGAAGGCGTGGTCCTCCTGGGGGTGTTCATGCAAAGCGTTCTCGCCGCCCGCGGAATAGATCTTGGCGTGCACCCACAGATTGTCAGCGGAACCGAGCAGGGCGGTGATGACCCCATCGGACAACACGGGCAGCCCGTTGGCAGTGAACCGCTGAAGCCCTTTCTCCTTTATCGACGCCGACGGCATAGACGCCTCCTCCCGGGGGACTCTCGGAAACCTACTGCATCGTAGACCCCGCCGGGGTCGATAGCAACCGGGCCGGGGTCCCGTGGCCCCACCCTGGCAACTCGCCCACGCGGCTACCATAAAGGCCTGAGGCCACCGAAATTAACCCACCGGGCCGGGACTGGATGACCGGCTCGCCAGCAAACTCCGTCGGGCACGAGCGATGGCCCGGCCGTGGCGGTGGCAGGCCGAGGCGAGGCTGACAGCTGACAGCTGACTCCCGAACCCTTCTCGATCTCAGGTCGCACCGCTTTGTCGGGGGAACCCAAGATCTCGCTATGCGCCCAATAGGCAGCCAGACCTACGGGCAAGTAGGATAGCCGGGTAGACTTGCGCTGTCAAAACGGCCTTGGTAGTTTCATATGGTGGAAGACGTACCGGAAGGCACGCAGGCCGTCCAGCGCGCCCTCCGGGTCCTGGCCTGCTACCGCAGCGACCGGACCCGCCTGACGCTCACCGAGGTGGCTGCCGAAGCCGGATTGACCATGCCGACCGCCCACCGGATCGTGAAGACCTTACGATACCGGGGCTACCTGGTCCAGGACGAGCAGACCCGCCAGTACAGCCTGGGACCCACCGTGCTGCGGCTGGCCCAGGTGATCATGCAACGCGACACCCAGCACGCCCTGATCCGCCTGGTGCTGCCACACCTGGAGCGGCTGCGAGACGCGACCGGTGAGACCGCCATCCTCCACTATCCCATGGAGCTACAACGCATGTGTGTGGCCGAGGTCCCGTCCCGCCAACCGGTGCGCATGGCGGATGGCCTGGGCACCCTCTACCCGCTCCACCGGGGCGCAGCCGGCAAGGTCATCCTGGCCTGGTCCAGCGCGACCACGGTGGAGCGGGTGATCGCCAACGCGGCCGGACTTCTCGACGGCGCCAATATCGAACGCCGTTTACAGCGGGAACTGCCGCGAATCCGCAGGGATGGCTTCGCAATCAGCATGGGCGAGACCGACGCCGGCGCTGCAGCCATCGCCGTCCCCGTTTTTTCCAGCAGCGGCAGAATCGCCGGCGCCATCGCCGTAACCGGGCCGCTCGACCGCTGGAACCGCCGGGCCATCCTCGAGCATGTGCCTATGCTCACCGACGCTGGCAATACGGTCAGCGCTACGTTGGGCTACGCCGGGGTGTCGGAGCCGGTCTGAGGGAGGATTGATGGGCGATCAAACGAAGACCGTCGTGATCACGGGTGCTTCCGGGGGGCTGGGCCAGGCCATGGCCGAGGGATTCGCGACGGCGGGATTCGATGTGCTCGTCAACTACCACCGGGATCAGGACGGTGCCGAGTCCGCCGCGAGCGAGGTCCGCGCCCGGGGCCGGGATGCGCTCATCCACCGGGGTGACGTGGCCATATGGGCAGACGTGAGCGCACTCGTCGAGGCCGCCGTGGCCCGATGGGGCCGCCTTGACTGTCTGGTCAACAACGCCGGCGGGGCCTACCGCTGGGCCGGCCCGACCGGTACCCCGATCGTCGAGCTGAGCGAGGAGGGTTGGGACGCCACCATCGCCCTCAACCTGAGATCGGTGTTTCTCGGCATCAAAGCCGTCGCTCCGCAGATGATTCGCCAGGGCTGCGGTCATATCATCAACATCGGGTCGGGAGCGGGCCTGGTGGGCACACCGGGGCGGTCGGCCTATTCGGCGGCCAAGGCAGGCGTCATCGGTTTGACGAAGGCCGCGGCGCGTGAGCTAGGCCCGTCGGGTGTGCAGGTCAATACCGTCTGTCCCGGGCTCATCATGCACGCCAAGCTGGTTGAAAACGAGGGGCTGAGCGACGACGACCGGCGCCAGGCAACGGCCAGCAAAGTACTGGGACGCATCGGGGAAGCCCCGGAATTTGCCCGCTTCGTGGTCGGGGTGGCCGAGATGCGCAACATTTCCGGTCAGATCCTCAATACCGACAGCCGCATCGTCTGAAGGGCGGCGCCTCAGGGCGTCCGTGGTTAGAGCTTGCCGAGGGGCCGGTTGCGGTCAAAGGCGTTGCAGAACGAATCCACCGGATACTCGTCGAGAGGCGTATGGGTCTCGCTGACAAGCGGGCCGACCCGGTCCACGATGGGGCGCAGGAAGTCCGGGTCAAACGAGTAGATCCTCGCCGCGGTCTCACCCAACATGACCTTGACCTCGTCCTCGGGGACCTCGGCGAAGGTGGCCCGCAACGCCTGGCGCGAGTACGGGTAGGAGCCCTCGATGTGCGGGAAGTCCACACCCCACATCATTTTCCCGACGCCGATCTCGTGGCGGCGGTCGGCCTCGTTGCGATGCAGGAAGCTGGCCCCCAGGTAACAGTTCTGCTGGTAGTACTCGCTCGGACGCCGGGGCAGTTTGAGGGCGGCCGCGCCTGCGATCAGCTGCGGGGCGCTACCCATGACGTGGTAACGGTCATAGGCGGCGTCAAGGACGCTCAGGGTTGCCGTCACCCAGCCGGAGCCTTGCTCGGTCATGACAAAGACCAGTTCGGGATGGCGCTCGAACACGCCCGAGAAGATCAGATGCCAGAGGGTGCGGTGGCAAAACCACGGCCCTTCGAGATGGCGCATCACATCGCCCAGCTCGTCGTGATCATAGTGGGGGGCGCCGCCGCCGCCATGGCTGTTGACCGGAACCTGCAGCTCTTCGCACACCGCCCAGAGCGGCTCATACTCGGGCGACCACAACGGCAGAATGTTGGAATTCGGCGCCACACCGGGCAGCAGCACGCCTCCCGTGAGGCCGGCCGCTTTGGCCCACCGGACCTCGGCCACGGCGTCGTCGATATCGTTGAGCATGATCTGGGCGACGCCTGCCCGCCGGCCCGGGGTCTCGGCGCAGAAGTCCACCATCCACCGGTTGTGAGCCCGCAGGCCGGCCCAGCGCCGGCGATACTCCGCCCCCGATTCCGGCGCACCGGGCACCATGAACGACGTTTGCGGATAAAACGGGGGCACCGTATTCGGGGAACAGGACCTCGGCCACCACGCCGTCCGCCTCGAGCATCTGCGTCCGCAAGGAGCTGTCCCAGTTGCAGTCCGGTTTGGCGCTCAGCATCATGTCCCCGTACGGGTTGACGAACTGGGCAGCCCAATCGTCGAACTCGTCGAACCATTGCCGTTCGAGGTAGGGGCGATAGTCGAGCAGAGCCCCTCCGGCATGACAGTCAGCGGAGATCACCATATAGCGATCGTCAGCACCCGACATATGGCGTTACCTCCCTGGAGTCCACCACGGGCAAACGGGCAGGCTAGCAGACCCCCTGACCCTGGCCCGGTGGCCCAGGCCTCGTGGCCCTGGTTCCCTGACCCTGACCGCCGACCCTGACCGCCGACCCTGACCCCTGACCCCTGACCCCTGGCCCCTGACCCCTGGCCCCCTGGCCCCGACCCTGCCGCCGTGACCCGGCCTCCTGGCCCCCTGGCCCCCTGGCCCCTGGCCCCGACCCTGGCGCCGTGACCCGGCCTCCTGGCCGTGGCGCCCGGGCCTTGGCCCCCTGGCCGCGGTCCGGTCAATCCTGGGCGTACTTCGCGTGTTGGGCATGGCTGCTATCGAAAAACGACACTGGCTATGCCCAAAGCGCGAACTGCGCCCAGGTTGGAGCACCTTGCGGACCGCATGGGGCTCCCGGCTGTCCGGGATCGGGCGCACTTCGTATCCCGGGCGCACTGGCAGCGATAGAAAGGGGCGGTGCGCTTCGGGGTCGTCCTCAACCGGGTCGCCAGCGGCCCAGAATGGAAGGCCCTGGCCCGCCGGGCCGAACAGCTGGGTTACGACACGCTGTCCCTGCCGGATCATCTGGCGGGGATGGGCTCACCGGACCGATTGGCCCCGTTCCCGGCACTGGCGGTGGCGGCCGCCGCCACCGACCGGATCCGGGTGGGCACCATGGTGCTCAGCAACGACTTTCGCCACCCGGCCTTCGTGGCCAAGGAGATCGCCACCCTGGACGTCCTCTCCGGCGGGCGGGTCGAGCTCGGGGTCGGGGCGGGATGGGACGAAACCGAGTACCGGCAGGCCGGGCTCGCCTTCGACCGACCGGGAATCCGCGTCGCCCGCCTCTTCGAGTCCATCGCCATTATGAAGCAGTTGTTCTCCGGGGATCAGGTCTCCTTCGTCGGGGAGCACTATGCCGTGACCGGCCTGGAGCTTGGTCCCCGGCCCGTGCAAGCCGGAGGGCCTCCCATCCTGGTCGGCGGTGGCGGCGAGCGATTGCTCCGGGGCGCGGCCCGGATCGCGGATGGCATCTCCCTGATGTCGCAGAACGACGGGGGCATCAACATGGAGTTCAGAGGGACGCGAGCCACCCGGGAGACCGTCCGCCAGCGGGTCGGCCTGGTCAAATCCAGCGCGGGCAGCCGCTTTGATTCCCTGACCTTGAACTGCCGCATCCTCCTCACGATGGTGAGCAGCAACCGCGAGGCCGCGGCCAGAGACGCCGGCCCTTCCCTCGGGATCGATCCGGCCGATCTCCTGGAATCGCCGTTCGCGTTGCTCGGCACGGGACGCCAGATGGCCGACGAGCTGCTGCGCCGGCGAGACGAACTCGCCATCACGTACGTGACCGTGTCCCGAATCGGCCCTCGAGACGTTCGCTCCGGTGATCGAGCTGATCGCCGACCGCTAACCGCTGACCACTGAGCACTGGCCGCTGACCGGCCCGGGCCCCTTTCCTGGCCCCGCCCTTCACCCGGGCCCGGGCCGCCGGGGTGATCGGGATGGCCGGTCTACCCCTCCGCGTCCTCGCCCGGAGCCGGCACCTTTCCCCCCTTGAGCACGCCGAGGGGGTACACGGATTGAAATGCCTCGGACAGATAGTCCGGGCCGCCGGCAGTCGGCACGAACCAGCCGGTCGGGCACATGGTGAGCACCTCGACCAGGGTGAACCCACCTTCGGCGAGCTGCTGTTCGAAGGCGCGGCGGAGCATCCGCTTCGTCCACGCCACCGAACCGGCGGTGTGAACCGCGCCGCGGGCCACATAGCTAGAACCGGCCATGGACGCCACCAGATCGGAGATCACGATGGGGTTACCGTGATAGTCCGCCTGCCGGCCTTCCAGGCTGGTCTTTGTCCGCTGGCCCAGCACGGTGGTAGCCGTCATCTGGCCACCGGTATCGCCGAATACCCCGTTGTTGAGCAGCAAGCAGGTGACCGACTCGCCTCGCGCCGCGGCGTGCAGCACCTCGGCCAGCCCTTCGCTCACCATGTCGCCGTCGCCCTGGACTGTAAATACGGCGCACTCCGGTCGCATCCGCTTGACGCCGGTGGCCACCGCCGGGGCCCGGCCGTGGAGGCACTGGAGGAAGTCGATGTCCGCCATGTTGGCCAACGGCGTGTAGCAGCCGTGGCCGATCACGCCGATGGCGCGCTGCGCCAAACCCAGTTCCTCGATGACTTCGAGGAGCAGGCGGAACGCCACCGGCTCTCCGCAGCCCGGGCACAGGTGATGCTCCTCACTCAGCAGCAGCGCCGGCGACGAAGGGGCGACCTCCTGGCTCGGCGCAGCCGGGGGCTGATCGGTGCGAACTTGCATGTGTCTCAACCTTCCTTCATCGCGGCCAGAATGCGGTCGCGGACGACCGGGGCGTCCATCAGATCACCGTGGCGGATCCCGGATTCATGGACGCTGACTCCTCCGATCGAGCGCACCCGATCCCGACGTTCGACGCTGAGCAGCACGTCGTCGATCATCTGCCCGGCGTTCAATTCGAACACCAGTATCTGCCGGGCCGACGCAGTGGCCTCAGCCAGGGCCTGACGGGGGAACGGCCACAGCGTGATGGGCCGAAAGCAGCCGATTCGCATGCCCTCGGCCCGTAACTCCTCCACGACGTACTCGACGAACTTGCCGGCCGTGCCGAAGGACACCACGACGGTCTCGGCGTCCTCGGTCCACACCGACTCTGACCGGGTCTCGACCTCGGCCACCCCCGCGAACTTCTCAGCCACGGCCCGCCAGTGCACGTCCGGACCCGGACCGGGATTGGTCGTCTTGCCCGTCGCCCAGGTGTAGTGCATCCGCGAGAGCCCGGTTCCGCCCCGGGTGCCGTCGAGGGCCCATTCCTTCGCCGGCAATGGCCCGTAGGCGCGCCGTTCGACATCGATACCGACATAGGTATTGGAAATGAGATGATCGCCGTACATGATCACGGGCGCCCGGTACTGGTCAGCCAGATGGAAGAGCAGCTGCGTCTGCTCCGCCGCTTCGTGCACATCCTTGGGGGCGATGGTGATGGTTCGGTAATCACCCCACCCGCCGCCTCGGGTGGCCTGAAAGTAGTCCTGCTGATTTCGGCCCAGGTTGAAAATCACCATTGGCGTCTCGTTGAGGGCCGCCTCAGCGATCGCCTCCTGCATCAACGAGAGCCCCTGACCGCACGACCCGGTGGCGGCTCTGGCCCCGGTGGCCGCCGCCCCGATCGTCATATTGACCGCCTCGATCTCACTGTCCGCGTTGATACACACCCCGCCGTGGCGCGGCAGCTTGTCGGCAAAATGCTCCAGCAGTTCGGTGAACGGGGACATGGGGTAGCCCGCGAAGAAGCGGCACCCGGCGATAATGGCGGCCTCGGCGATGGCTTCGCTGCCCTCCAGAAGTTGGCGCGTCACCGTTAGAGCTCCAGCCGGACGCCGTCGCCGGCGTCGGCGTCGACCTCGAGGGGAGGATCGAACTTGAACACATCGAACACAAAATCGGGGCAGATCTCCCGGCAGGCCCGGCACCCGGTGCAGCCGACCTGCAACTCGGGAAACCGGTATCCGGCCTGGTTGGTCTCACTGGACATCACCAGCACCTTGGGCGGGCAGGCCGGGATGCACAGCTCACAACCTTTACAGCGCTCGACGTTGATGACCACCGTGCCCCGAACCAGCGACGGGCCGGCGCGGCCGCTCACGATGCCACCCGGCCGCGTCCCCATAGCGGCGCGGTCCCGGCGGTGACGGCTTCGGCTCCGGCCCGGATGGCTCGCTGGTTGGCTTCGACATGCTGGCGGCGGTAGGACGGGACGACCTGTTCCACCGATCGTTCCAGGTCGGCCAGGCTGACAACGGCGGTTGTGGCCACGAAGGCCCCCAGCATTACAAACCCCGCCGCCATGGGCGTAGCCACCCCGGTCGCGATATCCGTGGCCGCCACCCGGACAACTTCCGCGGCGCCCGGGATATCGCCGCTGAACAAGGACGAGTTGACCATGACGAGCGCATCGGGCCGGAGCCGCCGGGCGACGGCATCCCGAGTACGACCGGTGCAAGGCGACGGCGCACTCGGCGGCCGCCACTACCGGAAGGGCGCGCAACGGGGTGTCTCCCACCACCACCGTGGCCATCGAATGGCCACCCCGCATGGCGCCCCCGTACTCGGATGAAAGCTGGACGTGGCGGTCTTCGCCGAGTGCTGTCAAGGCCAGCGCTTTGGCGATGAGCTGGAGGCCCTGACCGCCCACGCCGGTGAACATAGTCACGATCTCCACAGCAACCTCCGGGGTTTCATCGGGCCCCGAGCCACTCTACTGGCTGGGCGGGGGCGTCGTCGATGGCGGCGCGCAGTACATGCTTTTGCACTTTCCCGCTGGCGGTACGGGGGAGGTCGGCGACGACGACCACGCGCTCGGGGTGCTTTTGGCGGGCCATGCCCAGAGCGGTCAGGTGCTCGGTCAGGGCCGCGACGGTCGGGGTACCGGCCTCGCTGGCCACCACAAACGCGGCCACCCGCTCCCCCAGGCGAGCTTCGGACATGGCGACGACCGCGACATCGGCCACGGCGGGATGGACGAGCAGCGCCTCCTCGACCTCCCGGGCACTGATCTTTTCCCCGCCCCGCACGATCACGTCCTTGGCCCGGCCCAGTATCGTCACCGTGCCTGGCTCCGGCCCGGTCCGGGCCAGATCGCCGGTCCGGAAAAAGCCATCCCCGGTAAAGGCCTCGTTGTGAGCCGGATCGAGGTAGCCACAGAAGAGCTCCGGGCCCTGCACCAGCAGTTCGCCTGGCGAGCCCCGGTCCGCCGGATCTGGGTCGAGCCGGCACCTGGCCGGGCCCACCACGTAACCATCGGTGGTGGCGTTGGCGTCGCCACCCCCGGGACGGCCGGAAGTCAAGGTTGGCATTTCGGTCAGGCCGTAGGTGCGCATGACCTCGGTACCCAGGGTGGCCCGGGCCTGGCGGACCAGGTCGCTCGGTACGTCGGCCCCACCGCACATGAAAAACGCCAGGGCACTCGGGCCGCCCCGCTCCCGGTAGACCTCGAGCAAACCCTGCAGGAAAACGGGGGCGGCCATGGTGAACCGGCAGCCATGCCGTTCGATCAGCCCCACCGCGGCCCGCGGATCCCAGATGTCCTGCAGGACCGCCGGAGCGCCTGTCATGGCGCCCAGCACGAAGGCGAAAAGATAGCCACTGATGTGACTCAGGGGCGACACCATGAACACCGGGTCGTCCGGGCCGAGACCCAGCAACTCCACGATCGACCGGACCTCGTAAACCAGGGCGTCGTGATGGTGCAACACGCCCTTGGGCTCGGCGGTGGTCCCCGAGGTGTACATGAGCAGGGCGACGTCCCGGGACGAGACACCGGAAGCCGGCGACACGACCCCATCGGGCGAGTCGGAGCCGGCGAGCTCAAACGGCTCGAACGGTCCCACGTCCCGCTCGCCGCTGCGCACCACCAGAACGCGTGGAGGTGCTGCCACCGCGTCGCGCACCTCGCGGTGCACGGCCACGTAGTCCGTCGAGCGGAACCGGGACGGGATGACGGCGATGGTGGGGCGGGACTGATAGAACATGAACGCCAGCTCCCGGCGCCGCAGAAGCGGTACCAATGGATTGCACACCGCGCCACGCAGGGCTGCCGCCCCGTACACCACGAAGGTCTCCCACCAGTTCGGCAGCTGGACGGCGATCACGTCGCCGGGTTGCACCCCCATGGTGGCGAGCCGCCCGGCCAGGGCCCAGGACCGCTGCCACAGCTCACCAAACGTGAGGATGGTGTCCCCGTCCACCACCGCGGTCGAGTCAGGGTGCAGGCGGGCGGCTTGCTCGAGGACGCCGGCAATGGTGGTGCCCGCCCACCAGCGCTGCAGTTGTGCGGTCGCGGGGTTGTGGTAGGTGGGTTTGATCATCAGCGGTCGCGATACGCTGGAGCATGGACGAAGCCCCTGATGACGTCCTTGGGGCCCACGCCGTGGATCGGGCCCTGCGCATGCTCGAGAGCTTCGCCGCCGACCGGCCCGAGCTGACACTCAAGGAGCTGGCCGACTCGGCCGGGCTCACCCTGCCGACGGCCCACCGCATCGCCAGGACGCTGCAAGCCCGGGGCTTCCTGGTCCAGGTCGACACGGATCATGCCTACGGCCTCGGACCCGAGGTAATGCGTTTGGCCCGGACGCTCCTGCAGGCCAACCTGCCCGCCGATCTCCTGCGCCTCGCCCACCCGCTGCTCGAGCGGTTGCGCGACGAAACGGGCGAGACGGCGGCCCTGCATTGCCCCGTCGATGTTGAGCGCATGTGCGTGGCCGAGATTCCATCCCGGCACGCCAAACGCATGGCGAACGGGGTTGGCAACCTGTACCCGCTGCACTCCGGCGCCGCCGGCAAGGCCATTCTGTCTGTCCTGCCCCCGGCAACCATCGATCGGATCCTGGCCGATCACCCGGAAGCCGCCCGGCGCCGGCGTGAGCTGGCCGTCATCCAGCGGCAGGGGTATGCGCTCAGCCTGGGCGAAACGGTGCCGGCCGCGGCCGCTATTGCCGTCCCTATCCGGGATCCGGGCGGCGAGGTGGTGGGCGCCATCTCGGTGGCCGGACCAATCGAACGCTGGACGAAAGGGCGAATGGTGGCGGCCGCCCCGCTGCTGCAATCGGTGGCGGGCGAAATGGACAATCGTCTGGGCCTGGTGCATTAGGACCCGCCCGGGGAGAGCCAGCGGCAAAAGGCAGCACCCACGCCCGTACCGGCCGGAGTCCGGTACAGCGGCTCGTAGGCGACCACATCCATCGTCAGTCCTGCGGCCCGGGCTGCGGACCCGGCCACAATCCAGTTCTTGGACTCCCCGGTGCCGCATGGCCGGTCCCCATCGCCAAACGAGGAGTCAGGCCAGGCCCGCAGGAGCTCATCACCGTCGGCAGCTGCCAACGCCATCAGCAAACGCCGGTCGAGCTCATCGTCAACCAGGTGATGCGACAGGCCGCCCGAAGCCACGACCGCGACCCGTTCGCGGCCCGGCCACGCCGCAATGGCGTCGGCCAACTGCGATCCGAGATCCAGGCAACGCCGGACTGACGGCTGGCTTCTCGGATAGAAGGTATTCAACAGGAGAGGCACCATCGGCACCGGATCGCCCTGGACCAGGCGGCGCTGCACAAAGGTGAAGGCGTGACCGAGATGGCGGCCCGGCGGCGGCGACCATACGGTCGCCACATCAAATCCGGCCGACCCCAGCTGATCCGCCAGCCGGGCAGCCAGGTCATCCCGGCAGGGATAGACCGTCGGGCCGTCAGGGTCGTGGAAGGCCCATAGCGATGCCACCCGGAACGCCGGCAAGGTGCCCGGATCGGGCGGCTCGTCTATAGCGCTGCCGGCACACCACACCGAGATTGGCGGCAGGGTCCCGGGGGGAAAGACTTCCTGCTGGTCGTCTCCGATGATAACGAGGACGTCCACCTCGGCTTCGACCAGCGCTCGGTGCAGCTCATCGATGGCGGCCTGCACCCGGGCGTGTCGCTCGGCCCACACCTCGGGCCGCAGCTGGTCAGCCAGGCTGGCGCTGCGGGCGGACACCAGATCGTCCCAACGGTCCTCGAACAGGGCCCGATCGCCATCGAGTCGCGCCGACCAGAAGTCGACCGACGTGCTCAGCATGGGGGTGTGCGAGGTCCCCAACCCCAATACGATCGCCGCCAACGGCTCAGCCTCCGATCACCGCGACGACTTCGAGCTGGACCTCCATGGTGCCGGGAAGGTCGGCCTTGATGGTGTGACGCGCCGGCCGGTCGTTCTCGTCGGGAAACAATTCCAGCCAGGGGCCGTTGACGGCCTGCCGGTAGGAGTGATCCTTTACGAAAACGGTGATATGAAGAACGTCGTCCAGGGACCCGCCGGCTTGCTCGAGGACGCGCTGAAGGTTCGCAAAGCAGAAGCGGGCCTGATCCTCGACGCTCTCGGCCAGGTCTCCGGTAGCCGGGTCCGCGCCCATGATCCCCGACGTCATCAGGACGTTGCCGACCTTGGCGGCCATCGGAATCGGGGCGCCGTGGCGCACCGGATCGATGTGGATCGTCTGCCGGGCCATCTTGGACTCTCTTTCTTCCTGCCAGGACGTCCTGCTTCAGGCCAGGACGTCCGCCGCCTTCTTCGGGTAGTGGTCCCGCCACGATTCGTTCTTCGGGATGACCAGGAACTTCGGGCGCAACGGGAAGGCCGGGGTGATGTCAGGGATGGTGCCGTCCCGCTCGTATTCCTCGAGCATGGTCTTCATGACCCACCGGGCCTTTACCACCATGCCGTCGGCGGGGGTGAGGTGGTGCTTGGTCCGGTCGAGGGTCTCGGACATGCTTTCGAGCATGACCAGGTCTTCGACGATGACGCCGAGGGCAGGCTCGTCGAGGCTGAGACCGGTGAAGTGATGCTTCATGGCTTCGCGGTCCTGCCCCCAGTTGGATTCCCGCCCGTAGGGCAGCTCCCGGATGCCGGTGGGGCCGCGCGCCTGAATCGGGAACCCGACCTCTTCGGTCGGATGGTCGTGGTTGTAGAGGATGAACCAGAACATCATGTTCTCGTCATCCACCGGCACCATCACGAACACGACGATGTCGCTGTCCTCATCGGCAGTCTGGGGATTCATCCGCATATAGGGAAACAGATACTCCTTCATGCGGACCGAGGTGGAGTGATCGTCGTTGGGGTACAGCTGGGCCAGACGGGCCCCGTAGGGCATCCGGTCGACGTCGAACGGTTCGTAGGCGGGGATGTTGAGCACCGTCTTCGTCACCGACGCGGCCGGATTGATGCTCGACTGGTGCAGGACCGGCACATGGGTGGGATCCCACGTGGCTTCCAGGCCGAGCAGCCAGTTGGCGTGAATCGGCACGCACATGACGCCCACCTGTGAATCCGGCAGCGACATCCAGGGATACTCCGGTAATGGCGGGGCCGGACGCCTGGAGCCCAGGTAGGTCCAGATCATCCCCACTCGTTCCTCGGTGGGATAACCCATGGCGGGGATGCGGGCGCCATAGACCCGATTCCTCTCTCGGGGCGTATCGACCACGTTCCCTTCGACGTCGAGCTTCCAGCCGTGGTAGAGGCACCGCAACCCGCATTCCTCGTTGCGGCCGAGCACCAGCGACGCCCCCCGGTGCGGGCAGGCTTCGTCCAGGATCCCGACCCGACCGTTGGTGTCGCGAAACGCCACCAGATGCTCCCCCAGCAGCTGCAACCGGTACGGCGCCCCATCGGCCTCCAGCGCCGAGCCTGGTAAGGCCGGGGTCCAGAACTCCCGCAGCAGCCGTCCCATCGATGTATCGCGGCCGCACCGGGTGAGCGGCTCGAAGGTATCTCTCGGCATCGCACCTACAGCCTATCCTCTGGCTACGCTGGCGTAGACTTCGACGGGGTCACGTTACACCCTCCTACCGGCCACAGACGTATCTCTCGCCAGGCGACGTAAGGTGAGTGGCCGAGTCACAGCTGGTAGAACCTCTCGGCATTGTCCGCCAGGGTGGCGCTACGCTGCGCCGGCGTCAGGTCAAGCTGGCTGAACTCCCGGAGCTCCTCGAAGCACGACTCCACCGTGACCTCGTGCGGGAAGTCGGACGAGTAGAAGAAGGGGCTCACGCCGATTCGCTGCACCACGTAGGCGGTATCCGGCTCGCCACCCTCGCAGCCGATGACCACCCGGCCCGTGCCGATCAGATTCATCACGTAATCGGACACGTCGCCGTCCGGGCCGAGTCTGAGCAGCTCCCGCTGGCCGTCGATCGGAACGTGGCTCTCGTAGGACTCGTCGAAGCGCTCGAGGGCGAGCAGAATCCAGGCCGCCCCGCCTTCGAGAAAGCCGAAACGCAAGCCGGGCCAGCGGTCAAACACGCCATTGAAGAGGAGGGCGGCAAACGCGATCAGCTGCCCAAATGGGTGCCCGAGGGCATGAACGGGCGCATACACGTTGAGGGCATCGAAGCCAAAGCCGTCGTGGCAACCACCGTGTACGGTCAAGGCACAGCCCAGCTCCTCGGCCGCCTCGAATACAGGCCAGAACTCTTTCGACCCGAGATGCAACGGCAGCCCGCTGGCTGGTAGCACCGCGCCTGACAGCCCGAGGTCCGCGACGGCGTGGCGCAGCTCTTTGGCGGCCACGGGTGGATCCTGCAGCGGCAGGATAGCCATGCCACGAAAGCGGGGATCCCGACCCAGGTAGGTCTCGGCCAGCCACTCGTTGTAGGCGCGGCGTCACCGCCACCGCCCAGGCCCGATCGCGGATCTTGCCATGAGAAAGGGCGTACGTCGGGTACAGCACGGTCCGCTCGATGTTGACCATCGTCAGAAAGTCCAGCCACTCATCCGGGCCGAGCCGGTGGGCGGCAGACGGCGCGACCTGCCCGCCGTGCCGTTCCGCCCCTCGGATCCGCATTGGCATACCGTGGAAGTGGTCCAAAGGGGGGAAGAGCAGGCTGAAATGTCCCGCCTCGAATCCGCTTCGGTACTCCTTGGGGAGGTAACGGACGATCTCGTCCGGTTCTTCCATGATGTGGCCATCCCCGTCAATACCGCGGAGCGGCAGGTCCTCGGTGCGGCTACCGGCAACGGTCACTCGGCCTCCACTTGGATCGCGCCAACGCTGCGATGATACACTTACGCGGCCGTAGATATCGAAGGGAAGGGCCCCTGGTGAGTCTGGTCAAGGGTGAGTCTGGTCAACACGAGGTCTTCACCATGTCGGCTACGTGCCGGTGAGCTCCGCCCTCGACCTGCTTCTCGGGCTCGACCTGGCTTTGGGGCTCGACCTGATTCTGGCGGCCGACGACTCCATGCTGCCGTGAGCCTCGACCTGCGGCGTCCGGCCAGCCTCGCCGAGGCGATCAGCGATCTTTCCGAAGACGGCGCCCTGGCGCTGGCCGGCGGCATCAGCGTCGTTCTGCTGATGAACACCGGTCTCCTAGACCCGGCCTGCCTGGTGTCGCTGGCTGGGATCCCCGGGCTGGACGGCGTTGGCGAAGTGGACGGCAGGCTGGAGATCGGCGCCATGTGCACCCACGCCCAGCTCAGCCGGTCGCCGCTTCTGGTCTCCCGGCTTCCTGAGCTGGCCTCGATGTTCGGGCGTATCGGCAACGTCCGGGTCCGGGCCTGGGCGACGGTGGGCGGCAACCTGGCCCATGCTGATCCCGCTCAGGACCCTCCGGTGCTGCTCTCCGCACTCGGCGCCACCGTGCTGACAGAGGGTCAGGCCGGCGGCCGGGAGATCCCGGTCCGCGACCTGCCCGACGGCCCCTTCTCCACCATCCTCGCCCCCAATGAACTGATCACGACCATCCGGGTGCCGTTGCCTCCACCGCCGGTGCGATGTGCGTACCGGAAGTTCCTGCCCCGAACGGCCGACGATTATGCCACGGTCAGCGCCGCCGCCCGGGTGGAGGTGGATGCCGGCGGAACCGTGGTCGACGCCGACCTGGTGCTGGGCTCGGTCGGCCCTACCGCGGTGGTCGCCAGCGAAGCCTCCCGCGCCCTGGTCGGCCACGCCCTCGGGGATCCGGAGGCACTGGACGAGATGGCGAGCCTGGTCCGCGACACCGTCTCGCCCTCCGATGACATCACGCGCCAGCAGCGAGTACCGCCGGGAGATGGCCGGAGTGATGGCCCGGCGCACGGTCATGGCGTGCGCTTCGACGTGAGGGCCGGGACGGAGCAGGTAATGGCTACCAATCGAACTTCCAATGAACGCAGCATCGACGGCGACGGCCGGGTCACCGGTGGCATCACCTTCGTCAACGACGTCCGCTGTGCCGGCGCCCTCCATGCCGCCTTCACCCTCTCCACCTACGAGCACGCCAAAATCCGCGTCGACGTGTCGCCCGCCCTGGCGGTACCCGGGGTGGTGGCGGCGATTTCAGGCGCCGAGATCGGTAAGAACCTTGTCGGCCGAAAGATCAAGGACTATCCCCTCCTGGCCCATGACCGGGTGCTCTACATGGGACAGCGCATCGCCGTCGTCGCGGCCGAGGACCGGGAGACGGCCCGACGGGCCGCCGAGCTGGTCGAGGTCGATTACGAGCCTCTGCCCCCGGTCAGGGACGCAATCGCCGCCCTCGCCGACGGAGCCCTGGTCATCCACCCGGACTATGCGTCCTACCAGGGTGCCGTCCCCGATCGTCCCCACCAGAACACCCAGGGGCAGCAGGACCTGTCGACGGGCGACTACCACGCCGGCTTTGCCGAGAGCGACGAGGTCATCGAGACTGCCTACCGGGTCTCGAGGATTCACTCCGCGGCCCTGGAGCCCCACGCCTGCCTGGTCGTCCCGGCCGGCGACGTCGTCCACGTCTACTCGACCCACAAAGCTCCCTACGATCTCCGCCGTGACCTCGCCCAGCTGTCGGGCCGCCCGGAGGAACATTTCACCATCCACCCGACACCCATAGGCGGCGACTTCGGGTCCAAGGGAGTCGGCCTCATCGAGGTGGCGTGCTATTTCCTCGCCATGGCTGCGGGTCGTCCCGTCCGCTGCGTCATGTCGTATTACGAGGTGCTGACCGCGACCGGTGCCCGCCACCCAACCGAGATACGCCTCCGCACCGGGCTGCGGGGGGCCAGGATGCACGCCCACCGCACCGATGTGTTGCTCGATGGAGGCGCCTACGCGGCGTTGAAGGCCCACCCGCTAGCGGTTGTTCCCGTCATCGGGGCGCCGGTCGAGCTATACGAGGTCGCCAACGTGTACGAGCGATGCGAGACCGTCTACACCAACTCCCTGCCTGGAGCCCACGTACGGTCCCCGGGCGAATTCCAGGCCGCCTTCGCCGGTGAGTCCCACGTCGATCAGCTGGCCCGATCCCAGGGGATGGATCCAATCCAGTTCCGCCTGAAAAACACCTCGGCCCCGGCGCTGCACCAGGTGCTCGAACGGCTGCAGGCCAAGGTGGACCGGTGGGGCGCGGAGATCGAGGACGAAGCGGATACCGGTATCGGCATCGCGGTCTGCTTCCGGGACGTGGGTCCGGGTTCGACGACGGCCTCCTGCCGGGCCGATCGGGACGGCAGCGTTGAGATCCGCCTGGCCACACCCGACCAGGGGGCCGGCAGCTACACCCTCTTCCGCCGGTTGGCGGCGACCACCCTGGGAATCAGCGAGGACGCCATCACGGTCCGGGCTGCGGGGACCGACCAGGCCCTGGCCGACTCCGGTGCCGGCGCCAGCCGGGTGAGCGCCGTCGCCGGGCGGGCCACCATCCGGGCCTGTGAAGCCCTGGTGGAAGAACTCGGCGGGCCACCGGCCGAGGACGCCGGGCCGGTTGAGGCCAGTGGCAACGGTAGTCACTGGATCGCAACGCGACTCGAGTCGCTTGGCCGGGACGAGGTGCGAGCGACTGGAAGCTGGACCATCGGCTTTCCGCTGCCGGAAGGGAGTCGCAGCTATGCGGCCATCGCCCTGGAAGTCAAGATCGACCGGGATACAGGGGAGTTCGACATTCGGCGGGCGACCATCGTCGCCGACACCGGTGTGGTCATCAATCCGGTGGCTCACCGGGGCCAGATCGAAGGTGGATTCATTTACGGTCTCAGCCAGGCAACCCTGGAGCAGCTGGTCGTCGAAGACGGCCAGGTGGTGACGGCGTCGCTCGGGGACTACCGGATCCTGTCGGCCGCGGATATTCCCCCGCTCGAAGTCGAAGTCATCGAGTACGCCGAAAACCCCTTTTCTGGAATGAGATCAGTAGGAGAGCTCGCCAATGTGTCGGCTGCTCCGGCCCTGGCCAACGCCATCGAGGACGCCATCGGGATTCGGATCAGCGAGCTGCCCATCAACTCGGAGCGCATCCGCCAGGCCTGCCTGGCCGCCGAGTCCCGCCTGACGAGCGCCTCTTAACTTTCCGACTCATTCCGCTCAGGCCTGCCCCGCCGAGACCTGGGCGGCCAGGGTGGTGTCGTTGATCTGAGGCAGGGTAAGCGGGGTGGTGTAGTCGACGATTTTGTTCTGGATCCATATCTTCTGGATACCCAGAATCGCGTTATCGGCGGCGGTGGAAAACTGCATGTCCGGCTTGAAATACAGCGGGGCGTCGGCGAGGATCTTCGAGGCCGGGGCTCCGGTGAACTTCTCGATAGCGCTCATCGTGGTCGGATTGGAATGGTAGTCGCCGGCAAAATAGGTGCGCTCGGTCCGCATGAGCGCCCGGAGGATGGCCGCGGCCGTGGTCGGATTGCTGTCGAGATACTTCGTCGACATCATGTACGACGCCAGGCTGTAGGCCGTTCCGGCCAGGAGTTTGGCGAAGTTCCCGGTGTAGGCCTCTCCCGCCTGGGGGTCGTTGAGATAGGAGAACGAGATGGCACCGTTCTCCAGCGCGGGCAGGCTCTCGGCACTGTCGAGCGCCACATGCTTGACCTGCGTCAACGAATAACCGCATTTGTTCAGGACTTCCTGGGCGACAAACGGGATTGAGGATCCGAGCCCACCAGTCGAATAGTTGAAGGTCATCTTGGGCACATCGGCACAATTGAGCGTTCCCTGCGGCGTCAGATACTGATCGCGCACATAGAGGCCGAGCTTCGACGATGGCTCGTTGTCGAAGATGGCGCCGACCTGCTTGAAGGTCTGGCCGGAGGCGTCGGCATTGAGCATGCCTGCGGTCGCTCCGCCCGCCAGCATCTGCACCTTGCCCTGCTGCATCAGCACCAGGGCGTCGGTGAAGTTGAGGTCGGTGATGGTGACGTGGAGATTTTCCTTCTGGAACTCACCGAAGGTGTTGGCCAGGTAAATCGGAGAGACGAACTCCGCCGGTGCGGTGATGGCGATCGTCACGCTCGTCGGCTGGGCCAACGGCTTGGGAGCGGGTGTCCCCGGACCGGCGCCGGAGCTGGCCGGTGCCGCGCCTGCAGCCCCCGTGGTCGCCGGCGTACTGGCCGCCGAGGTCCCGGAGGAGGCGGTGGTATTGGACGAGGTACTGGAGTTTTTCGACGACGATCCGCACGCCGTCGCCAGCAGGGCCACGACCGCGGCCAACCCCAGAATCGATCGGCGGACATACACACTGCGCCCTTGACGAAGCATCTCCCTCTCCCCCTGGGTGGGTGACTTCTGTAGTTACACTTCTACGGTTACGTAGTCGTACGGTAGCACCATAGCACCGGGGTTCCTGGGCCGGGGAGCAGGGCGACAGGAGCCCGCCTGCCATCAGGTCGCGTTCGGGTCGCCATCCCGGCGAGCCGGGACGTTTTGCAGGCGAAGCTCGCCGTGGGCTACCAGGCGCCCCGAGTTGTCAGTGATGTCCGCTCGCCACAGCTGATGGGTCCGACCCTGGTACACGGCGACGGCCTGGACCACGACCCGACCGGCAGCCAGCGACCGCAGGAAATGGGTGGTATTGGTCAGACCCACGGCCACCTGGCCCCGGTCCGCCACCGCCGCGCTGGCCCCGATGCTGGCCGCACTCTCGATGGCGGTGCAGTAGACGCCTCCGTGGACGACCCCCCACGGGGTGTGGTGGTGCGAGCTGAGCTCGATGTGCCCCACCGTGCGGGTCGGTCCCACCTCGTCGACGATGAGCCCGGCATGGGTGACGAACCCGCCCGGTGCTTCCAGCGACCTGGCCTCCAGGCGAGGAGAGGCTGCGACCGGCGCCTCGTTTGCATCTTCCCCCGGTCCGGTCATCCCAGGCGGATTCCGGCCAGCTGCGTGCCATGGGCGACCAGGCGGCCGGTCCGGTCCCAGACGAAGCAAGCCTCGTCAACCCGCCCGGCCGCGACGAGCTGGGCCCGTTGCAGTACCTGGACGGGACCCGGAGCGGGCCGGGCCCGGACGTAGGCGGTCAGCTCCAGCGTGGGCACCCAACCGCTGAACTCAATGTCGAAGGTCGCGGGAGGGAAGGCGTCCACGGCGAAGACCAGGGAGGTTGAATCAAAGGCCTCGCCGCCAGGGAGGGAAAGCCATCCTCGCAACTCCCCGCGCCCGCTGGGTTCGCCACGGGTGAATCCCGCCGTGGCCGGCTCGAGGCGTACCTCGATCTGCTCCATGATTGGCACCCTCATCCCGTTGGGCAGATCCGGGATAAGGCGGGCACACTCCTCGGGATGCGTCGGGCTGCGCTCGGGTAGGCCCCTATCCCAGTAGGCGCGGGCCGGGCCGTCGAGATGGGCCGTGGTGAGCAGGGCCTCCACGCACACCCGGCTGTCCTGGACCAGGCGGGCCCGGACCTGTGAAGCGGAGCGGCCGGTCCGCCCGACCTCGGCCTCGATCACGACCGGTCCCGGGTCCGGGGCCCGGAGGTACTGGGCGCTGGCGGTGATCACGTGGTGGTGGGCGCTCATCGAGGAAGCGGCCCGGCCCAGCATGGCGAGCAGGTAACCGCCGTTTGGTTTGCCCGCGATGGTCCATTCGGGATCGACCCGGGCCGCAAAGCGGCCCGGCTCCCCCGGGAAGACCGCAGTTACCTCCCCGAAGGGGCGGCGGTGGGCAGGCGCGGCGGTAACGGTCATCGCTCTACCGCCGGCCGGGGTGTGAGGTCGGCGCAGGCACCTGTCTCGCGTGTCATCAGGTTGGTGAGCTTCTCGCCATGCACTACGTCTACCATAGTGGGTTGCATAATAGAATGCAACCCACTATCAGTGGGCGCGAACACTCGCCTGGCGCGCCGGCGCCGTCCGGGGTATCCGGACGGCGCCAGCGGCTCGACCTCGACGGGTGTTAGTTGTTTGGGTGGATCACCCCTGGTAGATCTGACCCGAAGAGTTCACAATCCACGGATTTCCCTGTGGACCGACCGCGATCCTCACCGCACCGCCGGGTTCCAGGGCCCAGCCGGTCCCGGTCCAGTGATAGATCCCGTGGCCACCAGGAACGGTCGAGGTGCCCACCACCCACACCGACCCGTTGGCGCCGATGCTGATGTCCGTGGCCGATCCCGGGTAGAGCACCCAGCCTCGCCCGTTCCAGGCGTAGATCTGGTTGGAAGAGTTCACGAGCCACGGATAGCCGTTCGGCCCTACGGCGACCCGAACTCCACCTCCGGGGTAGGCCGCCCAGCCGGTCCCGGTCCAGTGATAGATCCCGTGGCCGCCAGGAGCCGTCGAGGTGCCCACCACCCACACCGACCCGTTGGCGCCGATGCTGATGTCCGTGGCCGATCCCGGGTACAGCACCCAGCCTCGCCCGTTCCAGGCGTAGATCTGGTTGGAAGAGTTGATGATCCAGGGATCACCGTTGGGCGCCACCGCGATCGTGACTCCACCACCGGGCACCAGGGCCCAGCCCAGACCGGTCCAGTGATAGATGGCATGGCCATTGGCGGCGGGCGGGCTGCCGATCACCCACGTCGACCCATTGGCGCCGACCGCGATGTCGCTGGCGGCACCGGGCTCGCTGCGGAACAGCCCGTTGCCGCACAGGGCGGCCGCCAGATTGACGGCATCCGGACTGCCAAGCCCGGTGGCCTCGTCATAACCCGGCAGGGAGGAGTAGAAGCCGGACCCCGGGTTCAGGAAATCGTTGTCGGTAGGAAGACCGGCACCCTGGGTGCCGACGTCCCACATGGCGGTTTCCGGGAACGCCGGCGAGGCCGCCCAATACAGGGTGGGGTTGGCAAAGCCGACGGGCGGCTCGGCCGGACAGGCGGCGTTAGCCAGAGCTATGACAGCTGCCCACAGGGGCGTGGCCGCACTGGTGCCCCCGACCCCGATCCACTGGCCGTCGTAGTAGACCGCGTAGGAGTCGGCATCGGAACCGTCCGCCGCCACGTCAGGAACTTCACGGCAGTAGCCCTGGGTATTGCCGCAAGGGGTACCCGACGTGTAGGAGTTGAAAGTCCCGTCACTGGAGCCGTAGGCACTCTGGTACGAGGGCATGGCCCAGTGGCTCGAGATGCCGCCGCCGCCCGCGCCACCGTTGCCCGGACCGTTCAGGTAGGCGTCGTTCCAGGGCGACTCCTGCGGTGACACCTGCCCGTTGGTCGTGCCTGAGGCAAACAGGTCCGTGCCCCCGACGGCAGTCACGAAGGGCTGACTGGCCGGGTCAGACACGCTGTAGGAACCGTTGGTGTTGTCGGTCTGGTAACACGCTTCGGATCCGCTATCGCCCGAAGCCACCATGATGGACTGGCCCTGCACGGCCGCCTGCTGGAACAATACGTTTTCCGCGCTCAGTCCGGAAGCGTCGTGGGCTTCACAATCGCCATAGGACACCGAGACGATCTTCCCGAGGTCCTGGCCGATGATGGCGCTGAAGGTGTCGTAGGCGGAATGGGTAAACGAGCCATTGCCGCTGTTCTGATAGACGAGAATTTTCGCCTGCGGGGCCAGACCGATGATCGTCTCGATGTCGAGGGCGGCCTCGCCCTCGCCGGGACTGAGGGGCACGCCGCCGTCGACGGAGATGTAGCTCACCGGAACGTGGGTGCCGTAGCAGGCCTGGTAAGCAGCAATGTCGGACGGCAGGTTGGACTCGCCGTCCTCAAAGATGGCGATGGTCTGGCCGGCACCCTCGTCGCCCCGGCTGTATAGCGCGGCCATGTCATAGACAGAGGCGAACTGATCGGCCGTATAGGCAGGATCGGCGACGGCCCCTGAGCAGGGCTGCGGGCCAACCGCGTCGGCGTTGATGCTCTGCTTGGTTCGGGCGCCCGTGGACGCGGCGGCTGGATGCCGGACGGCGAGTGGTTGGGGCTTGGCTTCGTTGTCCAGGCCGATCACGGCTTGAATGAAAGGCGCCACCGACGACGGGACAGATGGGGCAGCCGTGTTGGCGTAAAAGTTACGCCCGTCGGCGAGGCGGTAGCTGGCGAAGGAGGTTGAGAAGGCCCGGCTGAGCTCTGCCGCGGTCGCGGTAACGGAAATACTCAGCCCGGTGCTGTTCACGCCGGCGGGATGCAATCCCTCGGCCCGAAGGGCAGCCTCGACCTGGGCGATGGCGCTGGGCGTGGCACCGAACTCACCGGCAAACTGGCCCGGGGCCAGATACTGGTGGTACTCCGGCGACCCCGGCGTCGACACGTCCGTGGCCAGAGCGGTGAGGGCGGCCGCATTGCGGGGCTGGAGCACGACATCGACGTCGATCGGCGTCGAAGCCGGCAATGCGCCAAGGCGCGCCGTTCCGTGTGGAATGGCCACCGTGGTACCGACCGGTACCGTCGTTGAGGCGGTGGCCCGGCTGCCCGGGGTCGCGGCCACCACCAGGGCGGCGACGAGAGCGGCCGCACCGGCCACCCCCCATGGAACCGGGTGGTGCCGCCGGGCCCGGCGCGGGAACTCGAGTAGGCATCTCTCCTCCAGAAGGATTTGTGTTCATGTGAGCAGGCCGCTTCAATCGTTCATCTCGGCAGCAGCGGGCTTCGCCACCGGGCGGGGACGACCGGTATCGCTTTGGCCATCACCACCAGCTTCTCGTGCTGCTGCCAGCCGGGCAGCCACTGCAGGCCGGGGGCCAGGACCGTGGTCACGGCGGCCACCATGAACGCCGTGACCCGGGTCGGATCGAGGTGGGCACCCGGGACGGTCCGCGCTATCCAACCTGCGAACCATCCGGCAAAGACGGCCAGGACGGGCGTGAAATGCCACAAACCCGCCGATCCAGGAGCCCTCGGAAGGGGGCGCTGAATCGGGAGCCGTCGCCGGGGTGCCCGGTAAGGAGGCCGCAACCGGTTGGGAAGGTGTCGGGTCCGGCGCTCCCGGCTCGGCGGGCGTGCTGCCGTTCCGGATATCGGTGCTGTTCATAGTTACGCATGAAGAGGGCTACGGGGATCTGTCGAAATACATTTCCTGGCCGCGAGCCGCAGCATGCGCCGGCGGTCTGGCCGAAAGGCCACACTGCCGTCCACAGTAGGCCCCGGCGAGCCGCCTCTGGGATCGGCGCCGTGACGCCCGACACGTTCCGGGCCGGGGTGATGGTCGGGTTGCATCCGCTCCGTCTCGTGAAGGCCGGGATACAACCACCAGCTGATCCGCATCAAAGGCTCCTTCCCGGGACGACGGTCGTGACGCCGCTCCGGCGCCTTTGGCGATCGGCTTCGGCGAACACCTGACGCCACAGGTCCATTTGTTCGCTGGTGCAGTAGGTCGTCACGGCGGCCCGGCGGGGGTATCCCCGGTGGGGGGCGGGAATGGTGGCGGCGGCGGCGGCGGCGGCGGCGGTGGCTGCGGTTGTCGGGGCGGGGCCGGTCGGAGCAGTCATGAGCATGGACATGGTTGGTTCTCCTGTGCGTGTGACGGTGATGGCCCGGGCCGGCCGGGGGGCCGGGTCCGGGCCCGGTGGTGCTGGAGATCGGGATCACGGCGCAGCATCTTCAGGCCCCGCATGCGCATGGGCCCGATGCTCCCCACCGGTAACCCCAGGATCCGGGCCACTTCCTCATAGCTGGGGGCTCGATCCGAAATGAGCAGCTCCAGGACCCGCCGGTAGGCGGTCGGGAGCCGATCGAGGGCCCGCTCCGTCGACGACTCGTAGCGGAGGTGCAGCACCTGAGCCTCCACGTCCAGGCTGGTGGGCTCGATGGGGCCGGCTTCACCCACGGGGTCGGGTGACGGCGTCTGGCGACTCGCGCGCATGGCGATGCGCTGGCTCTGGCGCCGGGCCGTGGTGGCCAGCCAGGCCCCGATTCGATCCGGATCCCGGACCTGGTCGGCCCGGCGCATCAACTGCAACCAGGTGGCCTGCTCGGCATCGGCGGCGTCGGCGGCGTTCAACCCGGTCCGCCGGGCCACCCGCCCGACCATCGGTCCGAAGCGCCTGATCAGTTCCGTCCAGGCCCGGTCATCGCCCTTGGCGGCCCGGAGGACCACGTCTCCGATCGGGCCGTCGCCGTGATCCCGCCCCCGCCGCCCCGGCGCCCCGCCCGACCGCCCCGGCCAGGGGCCGCCCGCCCGCCCCGGGCAGGGGCCGCCCGAACTCCTGGCGGCCACCCCGCTCGGGTCCGTTCCCAGCTCTCCGGTATCCATGAGCATCGACTGCCTCCCGCTCGGTTCCAGCAGGGTCCAGGCCCGCCACTCCGACCCGGCGACCACCTGAGGGCGATCGTTGGAGCCGTCGTGGAGGCTCAGAAGGCAGTGTCAGTCAGCCCGGTCAAGCCGCGGTCGAGCGCCGGTCAAGCGGCGTCTCAACCCCCACCCAGGCCGGGCCGGCGGTGGCCGTCAGGGGCCGGCCGCGGTTGCCCGGCTCCTGGACGAGCTGATCCCTCCTCAGGCTGGCGATTCTTGGTGAAATTCGGATTCTTGGTGACGAGGACGACACCACAGGTACATAAATGCGCCCAGAATCGCGAAACGTGCCCGAGAATGGCGCGGAAGGGCCCCTCAGGCCCTCAGCACGTCCGGCGGTGCGGCGGCCTGAAACTGGTACAACTGCTCGGCGTTGCCCCGCAGGATCTTGTATTGGACCGCGGGAGCGAGGCCGGCCGCGTTCAGCCGTTCATGGGCGAGCTTGAGTGAGTACGGCCAGGTGGTGTCGGAATGGGGGTAGTCGCTCTCGATCATGACGTTGTCTTCGCCAACGATGTTGAGCATTTGCAGTCCGGTGGCGTCATCGATGAAGCATCCGTAAAAGTGCTCTCGATAGTCGCCGTACACGTCGATCTTTTCCGTGTCGATCTGGGTGTCGTAGTCCTGGACCGGCCCGACGTTGCCGAGCGCCTGACCCTTCGCAACCCAGAAGCGCTGCGTCGTGTACACCTGCTGCGCCCGCTCGAGCACCCAGGGGATCCACCCGATGGATCCCTCGGACAGGGCGATCTTGACATTCGGGTAGCGCTGGAAGAGGCCGCTGAAGATCCAGTCCATGAGACAGCCCGCCGGCCGAATCATGCCGAGCGAGAAGTTGGCCATAAACGGTGAGTCCTTCGAGATCCGGTGGAACGTCGAGGAAGAGCCGATGTGGATTGACAACACCATCCGGAGGTCGTTGGCTGTCCGCAAGACCGGATCCCAATGGCCGGTGTGGATGGTCGGAACACCAAGCGGCTCGAAGTTCTCCGAGAAGCAGAAGGATCGGCAGCCTTTGGCATGGACGCGCTCGAGCTCCACGGCGGCCAGCTGCGGATCCCAGAGGGGGATGATGGCCAGAGGGATGTACCGGCCTCGATCAGTGGCGCACCACTCGTCGATCATCCAGTCGTTATAGGCCTGAACGCAGATCAGAGCCAGATCCTTGTCTTTGGCTTCCAGGAACGTCTGCCCGCAGAACCTGGGAAACGACGGAAAATTGACGGACGCCAGGATCCCGGCATCGTCCATGTCCTGCAAGCGAGCCTTCGGGTCGTAACAACCGGGGCGCATCTCGGTGTAGGGAAAGCCCACCGGCGTGATGTCCTCCGGGCGCCGACCGGCACTTGCGCCCAGACCCCCGGTTTCCTGGCGTATGTCCTCGTAGGCCCACAGCTCCCTACCCTCGTCGACGATGACACGGGGGGCGACATCCTTGTACCTGGACGGGACACGGTCCTGCCAGACGTTGGGCGGCTCGATGATGTGGTCATCGACCGACGTGATCCAGTTCAGGTCGTAGGCAGTTTCGGAGGCCATATTTCCCGACATCCCCTCGACGGAGTCCTGCTCGTGTCCGAGTCCGCGAAAGAGGATAATGGCACCGGCGGGTGGACTCAACCCCGTGGGGCTCGATCGAGGCCAGGTCGGCTCGATCCTCGACGGTCTCAACCACCAGGGCCTCTGGACCTATCGGTCAGTGGCCGTACAGTCGCCTGGCGTCGAACAACCGCTCGCCATACAACTCGAGTGAGTTGTACCTACAAAATTCGCCGTATCGCATCTGCAGACAGACTTCTGCCAAGGAAAGCTTCCGATGGCCCAATCGTTGTATGCCCGGCACATCGCCGCCTGAAATGCCCGCTCCGTGATCGTCAACGGCACCGAGATCGTCTGCCCAATAAACTCACCGGTGCCACTCCCGGCTGCGCGCTGCGCTCCGGCCGTGACACCACAACCTCGGCCCGAGCCCTCCTGTGAGTGCCGCCCGCGCCCCGACAGGCAACTTCAGCGGCGCTAGACCTCCAAGAGATCGCGATAGCGCGGTCTAGGCGCCGATGCCATAGAGGGCGATGGCGCTCTCAGAGGTGATCTGACGCTTCTGTTCGAAGGTCAGCCCGTCCAGGGCTTCCGCCAGTTCCTCAGTGACGCCGGGGAACTTGGCGTCGGGATGGGGGTAGTCACTGGCCCAAATGATCCGGTCGGCGCCGGCCAGCGGCGACTCGGCCGTGGTGCGCAGCATGCTCTCATCCGGATCGAAGCTGATCCAGCACTGCCGCCGGAAGTATTCGGACGGCAGCATCGACAGATCCGTGACCTCCCACTGAAACTTGCGGCAGTGATGGTCCAGGCGCTCCAACCAGGGCACCAGCCAGCCGCCGTTGGCTTCCAGGAAGATGAACTTGGCGTCGGGAAAGCGCTCGCACACCCCGCCCGCGAGGAGGTAGGCGATGGAGCTCATCACGTCGACCGGGTTGGCAATGGCCTGGGTAAACAGGGTGCTCGTCCGGAGTTCGGTATTTTCCTGCTGGTCATTGACGGTCAACGTCCGCTCGGGGTCGAAATCGGCGACGTAGCTGCCGTCGGCCAGGCGCGGCCGGCCCAGGCGCAGACCCTGGCATGCCCCGGGGAGGTCTGGCGCCAGGAAGGGATGCAAAGCGATCGGCAGCCCGGTCTCGGACGCCACCTGCCAGATGGGGTCGTAAACCGGGTCGTTGAAGGGCCTCCAATCCACGGCCGGATTGGGACGCATGAAGATCGACACCATCCCGGGCAAGCTCGCCACCCGCCGGATCTCCGCCGCCACCCGGGGGACGTCCTCCGGCGCGTGCATGGGCGGCACCGCGCCTGCGCCAAACAGGCGACCCTCGCCCTCCATGACGTGCTCCGAGCACCAATCGTTGTAGGCCCGGGCCTGGGCCTCGGCAAAGTCCACATCCCGTTCGCTCTGCAGGCCCAGCATCAGCGTCGGGTACAGCACGGCCAGGTCGATGTGGTCCTGGTCCATGTCCTGGAGGCGGGCCTTGGCGTTCCAGGCCGCGGGGCGAGTCTCGGTGTAGCGCATCTCGCCGCGAAAGGCGCGCGCCCGATCCTCGTCGCTGGCTCCGGCCACGCCGGCGGCCGACATGAAGTTGGCCGAGACGCGGTGGCCGTTGTAGATCAGCCACTCTTCGCCTGACTCGTCGGTCTCGATATGCCAGATCCGGTCCCGGTACTTTGCCGGGGCGTAATCGACCATGGCAGTGGGGTGCTCCAGGATGTGGCCATCGGAATCGATGTAGCGGAGACCATCAGCAGTCGACATTTTTCCCTCCTGTCGATTGACAGCCCGATCCTACCCCAGCTCGGCCGGATCCACCGCCTCTAACCCGGCATCGCGGAACACTGTTCACTGATGGTCCCCCGTTTGTACCCAGAAGCACCTATCGGGCGCTTTGGCTGTTACCGGGTGGGCCCGTGGCTGGCGGGGCGAACCTGGGACCTGATGGTGGCCTGGTGCCGGGCGTGAGCGCGACCCGACCGCCCGGTCTGGCTCTATTGTTCTCCGTGCTGGGGCCTCTCCGCGTTGAGCTGCCCACCGCGGAGATCAGGGTTGGTGGGGCTCGTCGTCGAGGGGGTGCTTTTACGGCTGTTGGCCTCCGCCAACCGGGCGGTGCCGATCGATACGCTTACCGATGACGTTTGGGAGGGCGAGCCGCCCTTGGCGGCGGCGTCGACATTACAAAGCCACGTGTCGGCCCTGCGTCACCTATTGGGCCCGGAGCGCCTGGAGTTCAGCGAGGGAGGGTACCGGGTGAGCCTGCAACCCGGTGAGCTCGATGTGTCGCAGTTCGACGGGGACGCGAGCGGGGTCGGCGCGAAATCGCCAACGGAAAGACGTCTGCCGGCCTCGAGATGCTTGAGAATTCTGGATTCCCGACGCAGTCGGTCAAGTGAGGTGAGGCGCCCCGCCGCTGTCAACAGGTCCGGCCAGCGAACCTAGATTGCCAAGGAAGCTGCTGAGATTGAGGGTGGGATCAAGCTCGTTGGCCGTCGCCTCGCACTCGATCACGGTCTTGACCAACACGGCGAGATCGGCAGGAAGCATGAGTCCCTGACGGCGGAGCACATGGAGCAGCTCCCGAAGGACGCGTCCCAGTTTGACGTCCTGCAACTTCGCCCCGGTAATCGGATCGAGCAGTACGGCCAGTTGCTGTCCGAGCCCGGTCCGGTCGATCGGGCGACCGACACGAGTGATCGACAATACCGCGCTGGCCAGGGCGTCCTGGTCCCGGCTCACCACCGCGACCAGGAGGCTGGTCAAAGCAGTGCGCATAGCTGGCGTGACGGTGCCGACCTCGCCGAAATCGACCAGGCCAAGATGGCCCCCTGCCATGGCGATGAAGTTTCCTGGGTGAGGATCGGCGTGGAACCGGTCAGACCGGAAGATCATCTCGGCGTAGGTGTGAACTATGGCTCGGGCCATGGCGCCACGATCGACGCCAGCCGCCTCCAGGGCCTCAGCGCTGGTCAGGGGAACGCCTTCTATCCAGTCCATCACCAGGACCGATTCGCTCGACAGGTCCGGGACGACCGCCGGGATCGTCACGGCGCCATCATTGGCAAACGAGCGTCGAACGGCTTCGATATTGCTGGCTTCAGTGGTGTAGTCAGTTTCGGCGCGGAATAGCCTGGAGAACTCGGCCAGCACTGCGGCGGGGTCGTACCTGCGCACAGTTCGCGACATGCCAGCCACCCTGGTCATGGCACCCAGCACCGCCATGTCCACCTCGATTTCGGAGCGAATACCGGGACGCCGGATCTTGACCGCGACCCGACGGCCGTCGTGCATCACGGCGCGGTGTACCTGACCGATCGACGCGCAGGCCACGGGCGACGTCTCGAAGTCGGCGAAAACTCCGGGGGCTGAGGACCCGGCGCGGTGGCCCAGTTCGGCCATCACCTCCGCCGTCGGAATGCTCGCGGCGTGGTCCCGCAACAGGGACAGCTCATGCTGCAGACTGGCCGGGATGAGGTCCGAACGGGTCGACAGCAGCTGCCCCAGCTTCACGAAGGTGGGACCGAGTTCCTCGAGCCCGAGCCGAACCTGACGGGCATAGAACCCGCTGGAAGCGACGCCCCCGTGACGCAGCCCGGCTGTGACCCAGTGCCACCACATCCGGGCCCCCCCACGACTGACCACGGCCGCCACCTGAGCGCACCTTCGCACGATGGCCGCGGCTTGCGACCGGCCGCGAGCATCAGCCTCCCACGCCGGGGGGGCGCCCGCCGGCCCCCCCGGCATCGCATCAGCCCTCGTCGTCATCGAGGTCCAGGTCCGTTCGGCGTTCCCCTGCGTCCAGGTCCCATCCCTCATCATCGGTCGGTTGCCTCGAGCGCTCCGGCCCGATCCCGTCCGGGTCATCGATGCCACCCTCCAGCACAGCCAGCTGTTCCGGGTTGTCCAGCTCCGCCCCGATCTCAGAGAGCTCCTCCTCGTCGACGACCAGTTGCCGGTCCAGGGCGCGCTCACCTTCGGGGTCGCCCAGAGCATCGGGCTGAAGCTCGTCCTCTTCATCCAGCGCCTCGTCCCAGGCCTCGTACGCTTCGTTCTCGGGCGATTCGTCAGGTGACCAGCTGTCGCTCACACCCCTCAGTCCCTTCTGGATATGTCACGGCGTATTCGGCCCGGCCGGCAACGGCATACCTGATCGTCTATTGGCCAGGCGACGTAAAGCATGCCGCTTGGATAGATGACGGGGATGTCACGTAGCCTGTGGCTCAGACCTGTCGGGCCGAGCCGACCGGAGGAGCTGGTGGAGGTCTCGCGGACTGAGCGGCTTGACAAGGTAGGCGTCCGCACCGCGAGCCAGGGCGGCCCGTTTCGTTGCCGGGTCGTGGTGGAATGAGCAAACCAGGATCCGTAAGGCCGGGAAGTCGTCTCTGAGCGTGCTGACCGTGTCCAGTCCTTGCCAGATCGGAAGCTGAATCTCAACGACCGCGGCGTTGGCGTTCAGTCGGGCCACCGCCTCCACCGCGCTGACCGGGCCGTCGGCGTACCCAACTACCGTCACATGGTCACCAGCCTGCTCCACGACGTAACTCATCAGCTGCCGACGATCGGGGCGATCATCGATCATCACCACTCGCACATCGAAGTCCGATTTTACGGTGACGCCCGGGACGGCGGAGGCTGTCGACATCGTACCCTTCCCATAAAGGCCGATCTCCCTGGCGGACCGGGCGCCGGCGCCCGAAAGGAGGACGACAGCTGTCAGCTTACACCCTCCTTGCCTCAAGCCTTGGAGCCGCGGTAATCACCTCACGTGATCATTCTCTTCCAATTCCAATTGTCGATCAGGATGCGCTTCCGACTTTGACCCATATAAGGCGGAAGGAAGCAACATCCCGGCCCCAAATTGCGAGCTCGTACGTCTCTGAATGTTGACGTGCCGGCCCACTCCAGTTGTTGAACCCTGACGAATCCCGCTAGAATTTCTTCCGTACATCCATGCAGATCGAGGACTTTATGGCCGGCGCCGAGCATCCCCCCAACCCTGACGCTCGCATCTCGGAACTCATCGTCAGCTTGTCCGAATCAACGCAGACGCTGTTTTCGGCTGGCAGCGCGGCAGACACTCTGAAAGCGGTCGTCGGCCTGGCGGTACAAACCGTCGACGGCTGTGACTTCGCCAGTGTCTTCGTTCTCGACGAAAACGCAGTCACCACGCCGGTCGGTACCGACTCTGCGGCGGCTGATGTCGACCTGGCTCAGCACCGTGCCGGCGAGGGCCCCGGCCTCGATGCTATAACCCTGGGAACATCGGTCTACGCCGAGGATCTCGCCGACGATCCGCGCTGGAAGCGTTTCGGACCCGAGGCGGCCGCGGCGGGGGTGCGGAGCGCGCTAGCGCTGCGCCTGTCCGACGACGCCGCCTCCGGCGTGGCGCTTTGCCTCTACGCCCGGTTGCCCGAGGCGTTTGGGGCTTTGGACCGGGCTAAGGGTGTAATCCTGGCGACCATGGCCGGCCTGGCCGTCTCCGAGGCCGAAGCCCACGACGAGGAGGCGCGTGGGCACCATCGAGGGGGCCCTGGCCACCCGGGAGATGATCGGCCGGGCGCAGGGGATCCTGATGGAGCGTGAACGCATCACCGCCGACGAGGCCTACGACATCCTCCGCCAAGCCTCCCAGCACCTCAACACCAAGGTCCGCGACGTGGCCCAGGTCCTCGTCGACACTGGCAAGAGCCCACCGACCGGCTCCCCCGGCCCGACCGGGTAAAGACGGGGCCGGCGATGACCGGATCGACGAGGGCGAGATGGCCCGACGAGGAGCACACCGTTCATGCGGTAGTCTGAAGGCTAACAGCCATGTCGCTCTGATCCTCGGTGACGTGCCCACAGCCGAATCAGAGAGCACTCATGGCCCAACTGGAAGCAGTCAAGGCAGCACCTCCTCAGCCATTCGAAGTTCCTGATGATGAGCCGGAACTGAAGAAGACCTGGGAGCAGTTGGCTCTGACGCTCTTCATCGCTATCCCTTTCGCCGCAGTCGTCGCCGCCATCCCCGTGGCTTGGGGTTGGGGGCTGTCGGGGCGCGACGCCGTCATCGCTCTGGCCATGTACGCCATCACCGGCCACGGAGTTACCGTCGGCTTCCACCGTCACTTCACCCATCACGCTTTCAAGGCCCCCGGATGGCTCCGAGCCGTCCTCGCCATCTGCGGGATGATGGCCGTCGAAGGACCGGTGATCCGGTGGGTCGCGGACCATCGCAAGCATCACCGCTACTCTGACCGCGACGGCGACCCCCATTCGCCGTGGCGCTACGGCCACGGCATAAGCGCCCTCACCAAGGGTTTCGCGTACGCGCACCTCATCTGGTTGTTCGACGAGGAACAAACCTCCCAGGAGCGCTTCGCTCCGGACCTGTGCAAGGATCCGACGATCCGTCGGCTGTCGCGGGCCTTCCCCACCTGGGTCGTCCTTTCCATGTTGCTCCCACCTCTCGTCGGTGGCCTGTGGTCGTGGTCCTGGCCAGGTGCGCTCACCGCGTTCTTCTGGGGAAGCCTGGTGCGCGTCGCTGTCGTCCACCACGTCACCTTTGCGATCAACTCCGTGTGCCACATCACCGGAAGTGCGCCGTTTAAGACCAAGGACGAAAGCCGCAACGTGTGGTGGCTGGCCTTGCCGTCGATGGGCGAGTCGTGGCACAACTTTCACCATGCCGAGCCGACGTCCGCCCGTCACGGCGTCGGCCGTTTCGAGATCGACACCAGCGCCAACATCATCCGCGCCCTCGAACGCTTGCACTGGGTCCGCGACGTACGTTGGCCTGACCCTACCAACATCGCTCGGCGCCGTCTTGCCGTAGTCGGCTGACCCCTCCCGGGCGAGGCGACGGCGCGGCATGGTGCGGCCACGTCGGTTCGGTCCGATTAGCGTGTCAGTGAAGATCCCGCCTAGCGAGGAGAGGGACAGCCGTGGACGAGGGACGCCCGATTTCCTATGAAGCCCTGGCCGTTAACACGCCCGTGGTTAGCTCCAGCGGAACGGAGTTCGGCCAGGTTCATCACGTGCTTCAGGTTCCCGAGCTGGACCTCTTCGACGGTATTTCTGTGAAGACGAGACACGGGCTGCGCTTCGTCGACCGGGATCAGATCACGGACATCACTACGACGGTCGTCCGCTGCTCCCTCACTGATAGCGAAGTAGCGTCGCTCCCGCCGCCAAATGGTCCCCCTGTGCTCGAAGTCGACGTGGCACACGACGAAGGACCGTCGCTTTCGGCCCGACTGGGCCGCCTGTTCGGACGCCCCCACTGGAAGAACATCGACAAGTAGATCGGTGAACGAGCCGGGCCGGTGGTCGCTCACGGTCAACTTCCGGTCGTAAGCTTCGGGCGTGTCCTCTGCTGGCCCAGCCCGAGACTCCGACGTGACGCCGATGACGCCGGAAACTGCTCCCAATCAAGACTCTGTGGCGCCGTTCGATCGTGTGTTGTGCGCCCTCGACGGGTCGGACGAGGCTCTCGACGGTGCGTTCCAGGGTTGGCGGTTGTCCCCGGGGCGACCGCTTACTCTCGTCCACGTGGTGGAATTGCTTGACGCCCCCGCCATACGCGACGCCCGTCCCGAATGGGTACATGACCAGCGGCAGGACGCGGCGGCCTTACTGACCGACGCCCGCGAGCGGCTGGTGGCCTTGGGGGTTACCTCCCCGATCGAGGTGACGATCGAGGAGGGCGACATGGAGAGCACGATCCGCTATGTCACGGAGGGCGGCGACCGGAAGCTTTTGACCATGGGCTCGGGGGAGGAGGCCGAGCTGGCTCAGCCCCTACCCCTGCCGCCTCCGACGGTCGATCGATTAACCCGCCGGGTCCTTGAGGCAGCCAACTGCTCCGTACTGGTCGCAAGGCGTGCCCCCGAATCCGGCCCGTTTCCTCTGGCCATCACCGTCGGTGTGGATGGGTCGCCTGTGGCTGCCCACGCGTACGAGGTGGCCGCCGCCATTGGGGCCATCACGGGCGCCCGCGTCAGGGTCATTACGGCCCTGAAAGGCAAAGGACCGAACCTCCAGGATCTCCGCGACGCCTCTCCGCGGATACCGATCGATGAAATGGAGTCGGAAGATCCTGAGGTGGCCCTGCTCAAGGCGGGGCGGGTCAGTGATCTCCTTGTCGTGGGTCGGCGCGGCGTGCACCATTCTCGGGGTCTGGGCTCCATCAGCGCCCGGGTGGCGGCGTTCAGCCCGGTCTCAGTGCTCGTGGTCCACCGTCCCTGAACTCGATCGGCCTTTATGTCAGGTGCCAGGACTGAGGGTTGCCTGGATGCCGGCGGCGAGCGGTCGGTGTGGGCCATTCTTGCGTCAAGCGGCGGGGGCGTGGCGGCGAGCGGGCCACACCCGCCATGGAATCGCGGCGTCGATGCGACGCAACGGATCACGCTCGGTGATCTTGCGGGTCGGACCGACCAGGCCATCGCCCAGTCGGCGGGCGGCATCAAGATGGTCGCCCGTCCAGACCAGACGCACGGCCGCGGCGTTGGCCAGCCCGTCGGCGTCCCGGAGATCGTGGCCGGCCGCGGCCCCCAACCGCTCGTCGGCCACCGGGTCAGCCGGCAGAGGATCAGGGACCGGGGCCCGGCCGACCAGGCTGGCCGCCAGCCCGTCGTACCACCCGACCACCCGGTCGGCCATCGCCGCCAGCTGAGCTTTGGCCGCGGCGCGATCGCCGGGGGCCACACCATCGACGCCTCGCCACAGGTCATACACCGCGTCGGCCGCCAGGCGCAGACCGGCCACACCGTTGAGCAGGGTCGTAGCGTCGGCCAACGAGATGGACTTGGCCCCCCGCTCGGCCAGGTAGCCGCGGTAGGCGTCATCCAGGCGGCGGGACGCGGCAGCTGCCCGCAATGATTCGCCGGATGGCTCAGGGCGCTCCGGGGTGCTCATGTCGCAGCGGTCCATCCCGAACTCCACTGCCGCTCTCAGGTAGCGAGCGCTGTCCTGGTAGGCCTCGGCCAGCGCCTGTCCGAACGCCGAGGCCGCCCCTCGGGGCCAGAACATGATGCCTACGAGCAGGCTGACCCCGCAGCCGATGGCGATGTCCTCGACCCGGATGAGTCCGACGCGCCACCCGGCCGGCTGGATGATGTTGAACAGAATGACCAGCGTCAAAGTGAACGCCGCCTGCCCGGCGGCGAAGGAGACGGTGGCCGGGAGGAGCCCGAACAGCAGTACGACGACGGGGAGCAGGGCCCACAGCAGGTCCTGGTTGGTGCCGATGGCGACGAGCAGGGCGGCGCCCAGGATGAACCCGACTACCGTTCCGGCCAGGGCCCGAAACGCGTTCTGGCCGGTGCTGAGGGCATTGGACCGCAACACCGACAGGGTGGCCAGCATCACCCAGAAGCCGTGTTGGACTCCGCTCTGGGTGGTGATCAAGGTGGCCAGGCTCAGGCCCACCGCGCCCCGGATGCTGTTGTGAAGCCACACCGAATGGCGTTGCACGTGGGCCGCCGCCAGCTCCGAGGCAGTCGACCGGGTGCCCGGTAAGCCGGTCGGCTGGCGACCCAGGAACCGGTCGAGAATGGTGCGCTGCTCGGCGAGGGTGGCGAACCCGACCTTGGTCGCCACCTGGCGGACGGCGTAGCTCAGCTCCTGGGCCCGGAAGCTCGGGTCGAGGGAGGTCACGAACTCGCTGATCCGCTGCTCCGTCTCGTCGGCGTCCTGAGCCGGGTCGTCGGGCGCCTCGACGGTCACCTCCGCACCCACGGTCTCGGCGGCTGGCGTCACCGGCCGAACGGGCGGATCGACGGTGACCCTCCGCTCCAGGTCGCCAAGCGACCCGTCGAGGCTTTCCTCGGCGGCGTTGAGGGCGGCCAGCGGCTCGGCCGGGGTATCGAGAGCCCGGGCTGACTGCTCCAGCACGGTCGCAGCCGCCAGCTTGACGCGGCAGGCGGCCCCGCTGGCCGGGTGGCCGGGACGGCCAGGGGCCTCCTGGTGGAGGATGTCGTCCAACCAGCCGAGGTCATCGACCAGCCGGACGACGCTCCGAGCGCCGCTGCTCAACCCGGTCGGGCGGTACGGGGAGGCGAAAAACGCCCGGCGGAGCCCGCTCATCGCACTGTCGGCCCCAGTGACCACCGCCTCCCGGGCCGCCCCGCTTCCTGGCTCGTCGCCCCGGGTCACCGCCACGTCCGAACGGAGTCGGCTGGCCAGGGCCCGGATCGCAACGGTGACGGGCCGGCGCATCGGGTCCTCAGCCGGGCCGGGCCACAGGAGGGCCACGGCCAAGAAAGCGGCGCCCGCGGCGATACCCCAACCTTCGAGGCGGTAAGGAATGGACGACGCCGGCGCCGGAATCGACACCGGGAGGATGAACGCCAGCAGCAGCGCGGTGGTGGCGCTGGCGAGCATCGAACTCAGCACCCCGGCGAACAGGACGACGAAGGCGACGACCGCCATGGCCACCACCGCGAGCCACGCCGTCCTGGAAGCCAGGGTGGCCAGGCAGATGAACACCGCCGTAGCCACCGACAACGCGGCCTGAGCGGTGAGCCGAGAGCGCATCGGCCCACCGAACCCGACCAGCAGCAGCAGGGCGACCGATCCGAACGAGGCGAAGGTGGCCACCACCGGGTCGGCGATCACCGTGTCGGCGACGGCGAACACCGCTGGCATGACGATCGCCGCCCGGAAAGCCCGCCGGGTAGCCGCCAGGTTGCGGTCCCGGGCCCGCAGCCACGCCACTGGGTGCGCGACGTCACCCTCAGGAGCCGTCATGGTCAGTCGACCTTCGCCGGCGAAGCGACCCGCGCTTCGAGACGTCCGTTGGTGAGTTCGTCGTCAGACCTGGAACGGCGCTGCATCTGCTTCCGTCTGAACGGTCCAGGAGCCGTCCTTTCGGAAGCTTGCCGCCGTGGCGTAGGAGTCCTCCTGGAACTGGAGGTAGGTCACTTGTCCGTTGACAACTGTTACCAGGATGGAGAAGGGGGACCTCACGATCTTGCCCAGCGAGTGTGACTTGCAGCGGAAGTCGCCAAACACGGCGACGTTTTCGTCGGAGGCAAACATGGTGGTGACGTTGAAGGCTTGATTCTCCCAGCAGGTAAACATCGTGCCGAGGTTGTCGAGGAACGCCTGGGGCCCGTGTGAGGTGCCGGCCCACGGCTCGATCTGTCTGAGCTCCGGGTTGTCGGTGTTGAGTGACACGTAGGTGGCATCATGGGCTGCCACGGCTGGTTTGGCAACGTCAGTCATGTGAGGTTCGCTTTCGTGCTGCGTAGTGGGGGGTGCAGGCAGGGCTTAGTTGCGGTAGCTCCCGTGGCGGAACTCCTCGACAAGCGACGGACGAGAAGGAGCCCAATCGAGCTCGGATCGCGCCTTTGCTGCCCGGGTGCCCTGATCGAGCAGCAGGACCTCGGCGAAATAGTCGCCCAGGCGGGACCGAGCCTCGTCATCGGAGCCCGGGGCCGCTCCTGCGGCGCCGGCTGCGACGGCCGCCGCCTCCGTGATTTCTGCCGCGGTCGAGCTCGATCCATTACCGATCACGTAGCGGCCATGAGCTGAGTCGCTTTCCAGGGCGCGCCGGAAAAAGTCCGCCAGGTCGGCAGCGTGTACCGTCGCCCAATGCTGTTGACCGGTGCCGAGGATCACCAGGTTGCCGGCGTCGTCCCGGGGTGAACCGAGAAGTAGACCGGGAATACCGCCGCCACCGTCTCCATAGGCGACGCCGGAGATGGGTACTACGACACGTATTCCCTTGGCACTGAGCGCTCGACGTTCGATCGGCTCTTTCCATGCCACCATCGCCGGCGCCTTGAAGGGTGACTCCTCGGTGATCGAGGGGTTCGATCCGAAGACCCAGAGGCCGCTGATCTGCAGGTAGGCCTTGCCTGTGCCCTCAAATGCTTCGATGGCTGCATCGACCACGGCGGAGTCGAGATCCGCGCTGGTGGCGTCACCGGGACTGGCGGTGTGAATCATTCCGTCTGCATTGCGTATCAGGCTCACGACCGCCGCTCGGTCGTAGAGATCGACGACGGCCGCCTTGGCGCCTTCGGCCCGTACGGCGTCCGCCTGGGTCTCGTCGCGGACCAGCGCAGTCACCTCGTGGTCGTGTTCCTGAAGTTCCCTGAGTATGTGCGATCCGACGAATCCGACTGCACCGGTGAGGGCTACCTGCATGGTTTGTACTCCTTCGTTTGGTCGAGCGTTTAATGTGTGCAGCTGTTCGCCGGGCTCAGCAGGGGATCGGTAACCGGATCCCGCATCGGCTCGCTTGTCATCGACATCTCACGTTCTGCCGCGAGGTTGAGCTATTCTCAAACGAAAGGTGCCGGCAGGCATCCAGGAAACCCACAGTTCGAACCGGGCCCGAATCCATTAATCGGCCAGGGAAGGCGCGATGGGGTGACCTTCGTGGCCTTTCTGGCCTCGTCAGGAAGACTCAAGATCTGCAGCTGCCGTGCTCTTCAGCGCTGGGCTCAGGGGTGAACCTGGGACCCGTAGCCCAGGTCGAGGCGAATCGATTGCATGATGTGGAACGTGGTGCCGACCGTGAAGACGTCGGCGGCTGCCAGAACGCCGGTGTACTTCTCGATGACCGGCGCGGCGGCGGCCGCCGTGGCGGCATCCAGATATTCCCTCATCGCGGCCCAGCTGTTTTCGCCGTGCTTGACGACATACGGAGTGGGATCGACGGTTTCCAATGCCTTCCGTGAGCTGGCCGCGATGTCGGCCATGTACTGACGGTGCGTGGCGATGTCGTGGCGGGTCCCGAGCCGGCCCATATGACCGCCGATGAAGTGCTTCCACGGATAGGTGAGAGCGTTATCCGCGGCTTCGATGTAGCCGGGTACGTCATCGGCGAGGTTGCTGTGGCAGACCGCCGCCCATCCCGGGTTGACTATGTCGACGAGGATGAGGGCGGCGTGGTCGGGCAGATGGATAAAGATGTTGTCCGGCGAGTGATTGGGGCCGTGCCAGGCCAGGTCGATGCGCTCGCCTCCGATCTCGAGAGTGCGCCGGTCCTGGAAGGTTTCTTCTGGTGCGGGCCTCGCCGGGTCGTCGTCGCGGAGCAGTAGCTTCCGGGTCTCCTCGTGCCCGATGCGAGTGATGTTCCGGTCGAACAGCGAGGACGCCCCGGCATGATCGGCGTGGTGATGCGAATAGATGAGATGCGTCACCTTGTTGCTGACGCCGTTGGCGGTGGCGATCTCATCTACAGCTCGCTGGATGTTGTGACCGATGGTCGGAGGCGCGTCAAACAGGACGACGCCGTCGCCCGTCGTCAGAAACGCTGACTGATAGATCCCGTCCGCGACCCGGTACAGGTTCCCCTCGACTCGCTCGACGTAGTACCCCTGTTCGCTGACCGGGGCGCCGAACGCCGGAACGCGGCTCAGCGCACCACCCGCAAGCTCACCGTATGGGCGCTCCACGGTACGGAGCGTAAGGCCAGCGTCAGGCGTTCGAATCCATGAATTCCTGTAGTCGTGGAATCCCTTCGTGTGCCCCGAGCGTCGCCCTCAGTCATGATGTCAGGCGAGATGAGCAAGGGTTCACCACCGATTTCCTCGTCAGGAGGACAGTTGTTCGGCCGGGAACGCGAGCGTCAGGTCCTCGACCGGTTACTCGACGGCGGGCTCGGCGGGGTGATGGTCGTGCATGGCGAATCGGGCGTCGGCAAGACCGCGCTGCTCCAGTACGCGATCGAAGCTGGACGTGAATTCCTGGTCGCCAGGACGTCCGGCGTCGAAGCGGAAATGGAGCTCCCGTTCGCAGCGGTTCAGCAGCTGTGTTCCCCGTACCTCGATCGCCTGGACCGGCTCCCACAGCCCCAGCACAAGGCGCTGGGCGTGGCGTTTGGGCTGCATACGGGGTCGGCCCCGGACCCATTCTTGATCGGATTGGCGATCCTCGGCCTGTTGTCCGAGGTCAGCGAGGAGCGGCCACTTCTCGCTGTTGTTGATGACGCGCAATGGCTGGACCAGGCGTCGGCGCGGGCGCTCACGTTCGTGGCTCGCCGCCTCTTGGCGGAACGGATCGTGCTTCTGGTCGCGACGCGCCAGGTCGACGACACGCTCAGGGGCGTGCCGGAGCTTCTCATCTCGCCCTTGGGACATCGGGATGCGCGGAAGCTGTTGGAGTCGGTCTTGCCCGCGCCGCTGGATGAGCCCGTCCTGGAGAGGATCGTTACTGAGATGCGTGGGAATCCGCTCGCGCTGCTGGAACTGCCGAGGGGGCTAACCCCGACGGAGCTGGCCGGCGGGTTTGGCCTGCCGGCGGCTGTCCCCCTGTCCGCCAGCATCGAGGAGACCTTCACGCGGCGAATGGCGAACCTTCCAGACGATGCCCGGCGTTTGCTGCTCGTGGCGGCCGCCGATCCGGTCGGCGATCCGACCCTGGTTTGGCGGGCGGCGCAGCGGCTCGGAATCCCGGAGTCGGCTGGCGACCTGGTCGAGTCGCAAGACCTGTTGGTCCTTGATCCTCGGGTGGTCTTCCGTCATCCGCTGGTTCGCTCGGCCGTCTACCGGGCAGCCACCCGGAACGAGCAGCGCGACGTACACCGGGCGCTGGCGGAGGCTACCGATCCGGAAGCCGATCCGGATCGCCGGGCCTGGCACCGGGCGCAGGCGGCCTCGAAGCCCGATGAGGACGTTGCCGCCGCGCTGGCGGAGTCGGCCGCCCGAGCGCAAGCGCGTGGCGGTTTCGCGGCCGCGGCGGCGTTCCTGGAGCGAGCCACGGCGTTGACACCCGAGGAGTCGCAAAGGTCAGGGCGCGCCCTGGCGGCAGCCCAGGCAAAGGTGCAGGCCGGCGCGCTGGATGACGCCTTACGCCTGGTCGCCACGGCTGAGGCCGGAGCCCTCAGCGGGCTCGAACAGGCCAGGGCCGGGTTGCTGCGGGGCCAGATCTCGTTCCTGGCGACGCGTAGCGGCGACGCCGCAGGCCTGCTCCTCAAGGCCGCCGAGCGGCTCCGAGAGGTCGATCCTGAGCTGGCCCGCCAAACCTATCTGGAGGCACTGACGGCGGCCATCTACGCTGGACCCCTGGCCGGTCCGGGCGCCACCCCGAGCGAGGTAGCAGAAGCTGCGAGTGCCGCACCGCGAGCCCGGCAACCGCGTGGACGTGATCTGCTGCTCGACGGTCTGGTGGCCCTTCTGACCGACACCTATGGCGCCGCGGTGCCGATTCTGCGTCAGGCCCAGCGCGCCATCGAGGGCGAGGCGTCGCAGACTGAGCAGCTGCGCTGGATGTGGGGGGCGACCGTCTCGGCACTCCAGCTATGGGATGACGAAGGTTGGGAGCGGCTATCAGAGCGACATCTTCAGTTGATCCGCGAGACCGGCGCGCTCGGCGATCTCGCCGCCGCCCTGGGTCACCGGGGCCAGATGCATGTATTCGCTGGTGAGCTGGCGTTGGCGGCGTCTCTCCAGGAGGCCCTCCAGGACGCAACGGAGCTGACCGGTAGTCCTCTTGCTCCGTACCACGGGGTCGGAATGGTGGCGATGCGGGGCCGCGAGGCGGAAACCAGGCAGTTCATCGATACTGCTCGGGCCGAGGTGATCAGGCGGGGAGAAGGAGCTGGGCTGTCGTTCATGGATTGGGCGGAATCCGTGCTATACAACGGGCTGGGCCATTACGCCCAGGCGCTGGCGGCGGCGCGGCGGGTAGTCGACCATACGGAGCTGGTCTCCGTAAACTGGGCGATGCCGGAGTTGATCGAAGCAGCCGTACGAGTTGGAGCCCTCGACCTCGCCGCCGAGACCGATCGGCGCCTGACGGACAGGAGCAGGGCGAGCGGGACGGATTGGGCCCTGGGGATCGCGGCTCGATCGCACGCATTGCTGGTGGATGATGGGTATGCCGATGCCCTTTACGCCGAGGGCATCGAACGGCTGGCGCGCACGCGGGTCGCTGTCGACCTGGCCCGTGCTCATCTGCTGTATGGCGAGTGGCTCCGACGTCAACGCCGTCGGCTGGAGGCTCGTAACGAGCTGCGGATCGCTCACGAGATGTTCAGTTGCTTTGGAATGGAGGCATTTGCCGAGCGGGCCCGGATCGAGTTGCAGGCAGGAGGCGAAACCGCTCGGAAACAAACGGCAGAGTCGCTGGACCAACTCACCCCCCAGGAGTCACAGGTCGCCCGCCTCGCTGCGCAGGGAAATACCAACCGAGAGATCGCGGCCCAACTCTTCATAAGCCCCAGCACGGTCGAGTACCACCTGCACAAGGCGTTCCGCAAGCTCGACGTCAAGTCGCGGACACAGCTTGCCAAACGCAAGTTGTAGGTCAGCCAGGAAATCCACGCCGTGTCGATGGCGCGGGGGTAGACCCAGGCCTAGCACGAATTGGGGGTCCTGCAACGTGCGGCCTGCGGTGCTGCTTGACCGCTTTGCGGGGAACGGCAGCACGTCCTGAGCGGGCAGCCTCTCCCCCCTACCCCTCGTCTCATCGCCATGTCGTTCTCCAGCTATTCGTAGGAGGGCCGAATGCAATCCACCCGCCCACCGGTCCCCTTGATCGGGGAGTCAGGGACTCCGAACCAACCCAGGTCACGGCCTCATTTCGGTCTGACCCACCGCTGGCCGGAACCTCGAAGCCTCGCCGGCTGGTTGGACGGCAACAACGAACCCTTCTCGGAGGTGCCCGTGGGTGAGGGTGCGGGAGGTGTATCGCACCATGTGAGGTCTTCATTGAGCCGTTACATGAGGCGGCAAGGAATCGTGATAGCCTGAACCCTAGCTCAGTGCGAGCGATTGCGCCCCTGTCACACGGGGGAAGATTGGGGGTTCCGATGGGAACCCGACTATTACGGTCACGGACAGCTGACGAGGTCGCTGCTCCGGTTGCCGTGTCCGACGACTCCACGGGTAGCGACGAAACCGCCGTCGGGACCGCGTCATCGGGGACGGCCCCAGGGAGGATCCCGTCGACGCGGGCAAGCAGGACATGGACACGAGTGCTTCCGGTCCTGGTCGTATTCGCGGCGATCTTGCTGTTCGTGTTGCAGAATCTCCACAGTTCGAAGGTCCGCTTTGTGTCCTTGTCAGGGACGCTGCCGCTGGGCGTCGCCCTGCTTGCTGCGGTGGCCCTTGGTGCCTTGCTGGTACTGGCGTTGGGATCGGTGCGCATCCTGCAACTCCGCAAGCTGGTCCGCCATCACCAGCGGGAAGCCAAGGTGGGTGAGCGGCTATGAGCTTCGGCGCCAGGGCCACGCCGCCGATCGGCAGCTAGCCCACCAACCTGACAGGAGAACAGAGACGGGGTGCCCGGGGCGGGCACGGTGGCGGATGAAAGAGGCGGTCACCTCTGGCCCGCCGCCTAACACTCACCACTCTTTCCTTACAGAATGGATCAGCGCCCATGTGCCTGACCCGAGGCGGGCCCCAAGGCGGCATCGGCTGGGCCCTGACCATCGGTCCGTTCATCCTGGTGGCGACCATGTCCGGTACCGCGCTCGTCGCCACCACCGGGCTGGTGGCCGGCGTCCTCCTGCTCGGCACCGCCGCCGCCGGGTTCCGCGACCTCGCCAACCTGCGACCCGGCCGCTCACCCCAGAACGTCCGGCTCAGCCCCCAAATCCCGTGACCATCCCCAACATCGACAGCCCGAGCGGAAGGTTCCGGCCCTTCTTCAACCCGGCCACCGGCGAGCACATCCACTACACCGCCGTCGCCGAGGACAACAACGGCGAGTTGGTCCGTTTCAACTGGCGCAGCATTCCTGGCGGGGTTATCACCGAGCACATCCACCCCCACCAAGAGGAACGCTTCACCATCACCGCTGGCGAGGCCCGCTTCACCCTCAACGGCCAGGAACACCTGGCCCGAGCCGGCCAGACCGTGGTCGTGCCCGCCGGGGTACCTCACTCAGAAGGCAATGCCGGCAGGGCCGACATCGAAGGCGTCGTCGAACTCCACCCTGCCCTTCAAACCAAAGAGTGGCATGAGGCCCTCGCCGGGCTGGTCGCCGACGGCCACACCACCCCCAGAGGCGCACCCAAAAACCCACTACAGCTCGGCGCCACCTTCTGGCACTTCCGCCACGAAAGCCGAGTTACCACCCCGGCCATCCGGGTCCAGAACCTGATGCTCCCGACGTTATGGGCGCTGGCGAAGGTCTTTGGCGTGAAGCCCTACTACCCGCGCTGGGACAGCCGCATCCGGGGATAAGCGTCGCCCTGGGGGCTCGGCTGTCGGCCCACAGACGACCGGCGGCTGGTCCGGCCGGGCCCGACCAGCCGATCCTTCACCGGGTTCACGCCGACGGACGTCGTCGCAGCCCCATGTCATTGTCCCTTGTCACCCTCAGACTGAAGTATGGAGCCCTCGCTGGCTTCGCCAGTCCCGGTGGTCGTGGGCGGACGGGGGTCGGCGGGGACCTCCGTACTGGGATCGTGGCCGATGAGCACCGCGAGGGAACTGAGGATTCCCGTGTCTCTACCTCCGACGAGCTCCCAAGCCCGCGCCACCCCGATGATCAACGATGCGACCAGCAGGTTGCTGATCAGGCCCAAACCGACCGGGCCGGAATAGTGGGGGTCGTTGAGGAGATTAATCCCTCCCACGAGCTCGAAGGCGAAGATCAGGAGAAGAAAAATGGTCAACGTGATCTGCCGGCGGCGCTGGTTCCCCAACGCCGGGCTCACAAGCAGGGACCGCATGCCCGCGGCACCGAAGAGGAGGCCTATGACGCCGACCACGACGGCGGGATACCCCACGTTGGTTCCAGGCACCAGACTGAACAGCGAAACCGCCAACGCATTGGTGAGTGAGAGGAGCGCAGCGGCAGCTCGGACCTGTTGGGCAACAACCGGGAGAGGATTCGCAATACGGCTCTCCCGAACGGTCACGACGACGAACAAGAGGCCCGTAAGCGCAGCAGCGGAGGTGGCGATGGCGGCGAACAGTTCTCGGTAGGTCGCAGTCAGCACTGGCGTCCTACAGTAGTCGGGCGGTCTGCGCCGGATGTCCGCGCAGGGCAGAGGTTAACGTCAGCCGGCGGGCGAATCGGAGACCCCTCGTTTGCTCCCCTGGACCTCAACCCCAGGCAACCCTGTCGATCACCAGCTCGACCGGGTCAATATGGACAAGATGAGGATGCAGATATGCCGCTCCGGAAGATCCATCACCCGGTCGGCGCCTACACGGCCGAAGAGAGGAAAAGAGGAGAGGGCCGAGATGAATCTCACTGACCACGCCGGAGCCCGGCTCAAACACGGCAAGCCCAAGCTCAACGGCGTGGAGATCCACTACGCCATCGGTGGCGCCGGCGGCGCCGAGGCCTATCTCGGCGACGCCGTGTCCAAGCAGCTGGCGCAAGTCGCCCGCGACGTCTGCGGCGTCGTCATCCCGGCATCCGGCCACAACGTCGCCCTGGAGAACCCGGTCGCCGTGGCCCGAGCCTACCTCGACTTCTTCGGAGGCCCCTCAGGGCAGTACAGAGCCGAGCCAGGTTCATCCCGTCCGTAAGCTGACGGTGCCGACACACCGGGGTGAAAGGACCCTTCGAGCTTGAGAGGTCGCTATGCCGTACGCCCAGGTTGGTGACATCAAGCTTCACTACGAGGTGCACGGGGACGGGCCGCCGATCGTACTGATCCCGGGTCTCGGAGCCGACACCAGGCTCTTCTCCAACGTGGTCCCGCTTCTCGCCACGTTGCATCAGGTCCTCGTGCTCGACCCACGAGGAGGCGGGCAGAGCGACAAGCCGACAGGTCGATGCAGCATCGAGCAGATGGCAGACGACGTCGCCGGGCTGTTCGCCACACTTGGGATCGCCAGCGCCGACGTCATGGGCTACTCGATGGGAGGCAAGATCGCTCTCCAGTTGGCGGCCAGCCATCCCGAGTTGGTCGATCATCTGATCCTGGGTGCCACCGCAGCAAGGCCCCTGGTGACCCGCCGGTTCTCCCGGCCCTGGTTCATGATGGACCTCGTCTCAAGGATCCCCATCCTGCGCAAGGCCGATGGTCAGCCGTCCTATGCCTTCGAGGCGCAGCGGCAGGCGTCGAAGTCCTTCGACGGGCGCGGGCTGCTACCCCAGGTGAAGGCCAGCACGCTGATCATCCGGGCCCGGCGCGACCGGATGGTGCCAGCGAGCGACACCGCCGAGCTCCAGAAGATCCCGGGCAGCGCGCTCGTCGATCTGCCGGGAGGGCACCTCACGCTCGTGATGGTGCACGGAAAGGTGCTCGCCAGAACGATCTCCTCGTTCTTGAGCGAGGGGTGAGTCGCGGCAACGATGTGCTGGCCCGGTTGGACGGATCGCTCGGCCTACTCGCTGGATCGCCCCGCGGGCAGTTGTACCGGGATGGGGTGACCCCCAGCGAGGTGATAGGAGTCCAGTGTGTCGCGTACCGCCTGTTGCAGCTCAAGGGGGTGTTTGGTCCCGATGAGGAATTCGGGTCCCGACCATGTGGTTGCGCGAGTGGTCGAACTTCCCATGCCCGACGAGGTCGCGAGCAGGGAACCGGAACCGTGCGGTCCGGTCGGATCCTGATGTACATCGCATCGGACAGCCCGCCGGTATAGACGAGTCCGAGAACCTGTTTGCGGGCCCTGGTGGGTTTGCTGGCCACCCGGGGCGGGGCTGATGCCCGGATGGCGTCTCGGACCGTGATGATCTCGGCGCCCGGAGGAACCGGATGGCGACCACGTCATCGGGGCCGGTGCGCCGCCCCGAGGCCGCGGCACGCCTGGGGTATCCGGCGGTCCTGCCGGCCTGGGGTCGCCCACGCGTGTCACGGTGGGCGGGGGTAACGTCGGGTGGGTCTGCGACCACCAGCGGACCATCCGGCTCCCTCCATACCTCTTTCGACCGGGAGGACAAATGACCGAGACCAGCAAGGCGATCCAGCGTCACCACCACATCACTCTGTGCGTCGGAGGTGCCCAGGAGGACTACGACTTCCACACGGGAGTTCTCGGGCTGAAGAGCGTGAAAAAGACGGCGCTCTACGACGGGGACGTGCCGATCTACCACCTCTACTATGGCAACGACACTGGGGCCGAGTCGACGCTGGTCACGACATTCCCGATGCGCCAATCGGGGCGCCGGGGCCGGCGCGGCACCAATCAAGCCAAGGGCCTGATGCTGTCGGTCCCGGAGATCGCCACCGACTACTGGCGGAGGCGTCTGATCGAACACGGCTTCGAGGTAGAGGAGTCCGAAGTCCTGGGTGAGAAACGGCTCGACTTCAAGCACCCGTGCGGGATCGACTACGCACTGGTCGGCGTCACTGACGACGAGCGGGTTGCCCACTCCGCCGGACCGGTCCCGCAGGAACTGGGCGTGCACGGGACCCACGGAATCACCGTGTCGGTCCGTGACCTGGAGTTGTCGGCCGACTTCATGACCGCCGGGTGGAGCGGTCGCCTCACCCAGGAGGAGCCCGACCGGATCCGCTTCGAAGTCGGCGGTGGTGGCACGGGCCGGATCGTGGACTTCGTGGTAGAGCCGCATCTCGACCAGGCCGGCTGGATGTATGGGGAAGGCATTATCCATCACACCGCCTTCCAGGTGGCCGACTACGACACGCAGACGAGCGTCAAATCCCATCTGGAAGGGATCGGGTTTACCGACGTCTCGGAGCGCAAAGACCGCGGCTACTTCGAGTCCATATACGTCCGCACACCTGGCGGGGCGCTCTTCGAGGCAACCGTTTCCAAGCCCGAGGGCTTCCTGATCGACGAGCCCTACGAGGAGCTCGGGCGGACGTTCCAGGTCCCGCCCCAATTCGCCGGACAGCGAGACTTCCTGATCTCCTACCTGGAGCCCCTCCAGTATTGACGGAGATAGCGGCGCCAGAGCCCGGATCGTCGGCGCACTGACAGTCAGCGCTATGACATTTCACGCGCTGTCTCAACCCCTTTCGGGGTTATGGCATGATTTCCGCGACCGGCGCTCCCGTGCCCCTTGACGCCCGAGCGGCTGCGGACCCACCGTTCTCCTGTCCCAAGGGGCCATCGACCAGGCGCGATCAGTGTCATCTCATGGGTGGAGCGCTTGACAAGAGCGAACGCCTCGGGAAGAGTGTTTTCACGGTGGCGACCGGTCGCCGAGCTGTGGAACATCCGCCCCAAGCCGGGGTTCCACTGGCGAAGGGGAATTTGCCCTCCCGGTTGTCAACGTCACAGGCCATCTTCCAACACCGCGTCGCTGGGGGACGAGGGTGTCACGGGGAGGCTTGTCCATGACCAAGGACGCCAGGTTCAAGAGGATTGTCCGCCGCCACGCCGAGGCGACCGGCCAGCGCTACACCGAGGCACTGACGGATCTCGAGGGCCTCGGGCCGCGAATGGACCACAAGCCCGATGCTGAGCGGCTTCTGGCCCATCTCCGGGATCGCCACGGTATAGACCCGGTCGCGGCGACCCAGCTCAGTGTGCACAAGACCTACGTGTTCCGCATCGACCGCAATGACGGCAGCCCGTGGGTCGCCCGGGCGTTTCCTCCCGCTCGGCCTCGCTCCGGTGTTGAGGGCGACGCCGCGATCCTGCGCTTCCTGGAGCAGCACGACTATCCCGCGGAGCGCCTGGCGGTCGATGACGCGGTATCTGACTTTGACAGAAGCGCGGTCCTCGTAACGCGGTTCGTAGAAGGCGTCCAGCTCCCCGACGGTGCCGCGAAGTTCGGCATGATGGGTGAGCTGCTCGGACGGCTGCATGCGCTGCCGAAGGACGATTCGGTCAAACGCCCGGGTGGAGCGAGTGGTGAGGACCCCGGCCGCGAGGGACGCCGCGCCAGGATCTGCTGGCCGCAGTGTCGTTTCTCGACGCCGTCGACATCAAAGTCGCGGCCGCCGAGCGCGAGCGATTCGAACAGCTCCGCGACCAGGTGCGCTCGGCCGACGACGGTCACGGCCTTCCGGAAGGCTTGCTCCACGGAAACCTCCTGCACGCCCCCGATCACGCCGTCCTGAGTGAACAAGGACCAGTCGCGATCAACTGGAAAGCTTCCGGGCGCGGACCGCGCCTCGCCGACTTTGCGTACCTGATATGGGGCACCGGTTCATGGAACCCACGACGGCCCAACCAGGAGCGCATCGACGCTGCCGTGAACGCCTACCGCCGACACGTCGAGCCAACCGACGACGAACTCGACCGGCTCGAGGCGATCATGTACATCCGGACGCTCTACCTCGCCAGCTTCGGCTATCGGCGCGCCCTCACCAACGGCCAGACCTTCGACGAGTGGGGCTTCATCCGACCGCGGAGATACTTCAGTGCGACCGCAGCCGCAACCCGGGCTGCGTTCCGCCGATAGGTTCCCCGCGGGGCCGAGGAAACGACGATACGGCAGGCCCGCATAAGGGCCGGACGCTATCTCGGTAGAGACGGGAATCGGTACCGGGTCTGGGCGAATTCGCCTTTAGCGAAAGCGAGAACCTTTGCTGGACTAACCTCGAACACAAGCGCTTCGCCACCCTCGTGGTGGAAGGCCCCGTTCGCCACGTCGAAATGCCAATCACCGTCATACTTGGATTCCCATTCGTCGGCGAGGGTGTGCAGGAACGCGTCATCGGTAATCCGCGTGGCCGTTCCTTCGATGACCACGTCCAGCCCGGATTTCCAGGTGTTGTTCCCGGTCGTGAGCGTGCAGTTCGGATTCCTGGACAGGTTGACGCCTTTCTGCTCTCCACCTCCAGTGCAGAAGTAGAGGGCGCCGTCGACCCACACCCCTACCAGCGGCGTGACATGGGGTCGCCCGTCGGGGCGGACCGTCGAGAGCCAGTACAGCTCGGCCTGCTGGATCACCTGGCGCACCTCGGCCCATGGCGTTGCCGACGAGTCAGGCCCGCTGAACCGCGTATCGAGCTCTGGTTCTGTCGTCGCCATGCCTCTGGTCCTCCTCTGCGGCACCCCTTCGGGTGGGGCCAGGTTGCCGGCTTGAGTCGTCGATGCCAGCCTAGACGCAGGTCCAGAAATCCCGAACGCCTGCGCCGTGGCGCGATGGCTGCGCTTGCCATGCATCCGTGCGGGTACTTCAACAGGAGGTTCTCAAAAAGGAGGTCCAGCGATCGCCAACAAGACCAGCGTTGACGTCGATCGGTTTCCGGAGTGGGATTCGTTTGCCGCCGCTGTTCAGGCTCGCCAACCGGGGACCGGCACGTGGTGCGAGGCGTGGACCGTGCGGGACATTGTGGCCCACCAGGCAGGCAACGCGGAGGAGCTGGCCCGCGTCCTGAGCGCTCACCTCGCCGGCCCGCCGCAATAGTTGTTCGCCTGGCCCTCTTGCCATCGAGGAGGTGGTGTCGCATGGCAGGGTAGGTCGGTGGACCCGTCCGGATTTCTCGACGAGCTGGCCGCGGCCGGGGTGGGGCGGGGGGATCCGGTCGCCCTGGTCGTCGCTCCGGGTGTCGGCATCGGCGTGGCTGCAAGCGGGGCGGCGTGGTCGATCGCCGGCGTCGATGAGGGCCTGGCAGGTCCGCCCTTGTCGGTCGTTGCGGCGGTGGAAGCGGCGCGGCGTCCCCGGTGGGTGCTGTGGTCGGGCCAGACGGCGCTGATCCTGGCCCGGGCCGGGATCCGGGTGGCTATCGCCTGGGACCTGGCGGCGGTCCATCGGCTGTTGTACGGCGGCTGGCGGGCCGACGCCGGCCGGGTGTGGGCCGCCGCCCACGGTCTGGCCCTGGAGGGGGTGCCTGCGGCGGAGCGGGCGGACCTGTTTTCCTCGTTGGATGACACGGGAGGCGACGCTGGAGACCCGGTCCGGGCCGACGGCTACCTGCGGGCCGGGTGGGCCGACGGTGGGTGGGGAGAAAGCCTGGAACGGCTGCGGCGGTGGGCGGCTTTAGCCGAGGACGTGGCGGCCTGTCAGTCGGCGCAGCTGGCCGCCATCACCGATCGCCCGGTAGCCACCGTCACGGCCCGGTCCGAGTCGGGCGCCGAGCTCCTGGGCGCGGAGATGACCGTCGACGGCCTGCCGATGGATCGGGCCGCCGCGGAGTCGATCATCGCCGGCTACGTCGGTCCCCGACCGCGCCACGAGGCCGAAGCTACCGCGCTACGGGTCGAACGCGATGCGGAGGTCCTCGGCCTCGTCGCACCCGGCGTCGAGGTCGACCTGCGCTCCAACGCCCAGGTCAAGGTGCTGCTCGGCCGGCTCGGCATCGAGGTCGCCGACACCCGGGCCTGGCGCCTCCGCGAGGTCCAGGACCGCCATCCCGTCGTGGCGGCCCTGCTCACCTGGCGGAAGGCGGAGCGGATCGGCACTACGTACGGCTACCGCTGGCTGGACGAGCACCTCGGCACCGACGGCCGCCTGCGGGGTGAGTGGTCCGGTTCTGACGGCGCGGCGGGGCGGATGACCGCATCGGCCGGTCTGCACAGCATGCCGGCGGAACTGCGACCGGCCGTCAGGGCGGAAACGGGCATGATTTTCGTTCGCGCCGACCTCGGGCAAATCGAGCCCCGGGTGCTGGCCGTCGTTTCTGGCGACCCGGACCTGGCCGCGGCGGCCGGAGAGGACGACATGTACGCTCCGGTCGCGGCCCAACTCGGCGTCGACCGGGCCACAGCCAAAACCGCAGTCCTGGCCGCCATGTACGGCGCAACCACCGGTCACGGCGCCCAGGCCCTACGCCGCCTCGGCGTCGCCTACCCCGTGGCCATGGCGTATCTGGCCCGGTCCGCCCACCAGGCGGAGGCTGGGCAGCACCTGCGTACCTACGGCGGGCGACTCATCCAGATGGGGTCGGCCGCGGCTGGCCAATCTGACGGAGCGCGAGGCCCTCGGGGTAACCGCGGCCCGGGGCCGTTACGGCCGAAACGCAGTAATCCAGGGGGCGGCCGCCGAGCTGTTCAAGATGTGGGCGGTCACCGTCCGGGCTCGCGTCGCCGGGTGGGACGCCCGCATTGTGCTGTGCCTGCACGACGAACTCCTCATCCAGGCACCCCGGGAGCACGCCGCCGCCGTGGCTGAGCTGGTGGCCCAGGGGTTGGACGAGACCGTGCAGCGGTGGGCGCCCGGGACGCCGGTGCGGTTCGTCGCCGACATCTCCATAGTCCGCCGTTGGTCAGACGCCAAGGGGTAAATGTCACTCCGGGACGGGTCGACGGCCTTTCCTGGTGCAAACGGTGCCCTTTTGCGCTTCCCTATTGCAAAATGTGCCCGGTTAGAGGGGCTGGTGCAACAGGGAAGGGTCCGGGCGGCAGGTCTGAATATCCAAACCCGTCATCGCAGCGCCGGTAGCACCTTCTCCGCCACCAGGCGGTGCGAGGTGCGCACCGCCTCGGGGTCGCTGTTGGGCGACTCGATCGAGAAGGTGAAACGCGAGAAGCCGAGCGCCATAATCTCCTGGATGCGTTCGATGCAATAGGTTGACGGGCCGGCAATGGCGAAGGCGTCTATGAACTCTTCGGACATCACCTCTGCCTGGTCGGACTTGCCCTCGGCGTGATGGGTCATGTCGTAGCTGGTGCGCACCTTCATGAGATCCGAGCGCAGCTGCTCGGATGCCGGCCCGTTGACGCGTCCGTGCATGATGGCGAAGCGCGACTGGACGCTGGTCATCGGGCGCGCCAGGTCCCGGGCGATGCTCCGATTTTCGTTCACCGCAATGACCGCGGACGCCCCGAGCCGCAGACCATCGATCGCTAACCCGGCGACCTGGCGCGCCTCCAGAATGGTGTCGCGAGCCCAGCGCAAGCGCTCGATGCTCGGCCCGACGATCGAGGTCACCCCATCACCAAGGCGGGCCCCGACCGCCATCACCTTCGGTCCGCTGGCGGCGACGATGATCGGCACCGGCACGTAGTCGGGTGGCAGCCAGTCGAGACCGTTGGTCTCGGGGCGTTTGGCGATGCCGAGGGTTTCCGCACCGCGCACGATGCCGTGCGAGTCGAGTTCCGGATCAAGCGGTACCTGCTCGCCGCGCAGGTAGCCCCCTAAACGGGTGAGGTACTTCTCGAAGTACGGCAACGGCACGGGGGCCAGGCCGAGGTAGGCCAGCGCGGAGTCGCCGCGGCCGATCCCGACTTCGATTCGCCCGCCTGATTCAACCTGTAGCGTCGCCAGCTCCCCGGCGGCCACGGCGGGGTGGCGGGTAAGCGGATTTGTCACCCAGGTGCAGAACTTGAGCCGTGAGGTGTTTTGCACGGCGAGGGCCATCTCGACGTAGGTGCTCGCGGCGCGGTTCTGCGAGTCGCCCAGTGTCATGCCGTCCCAGCCCTCGTCTTCGACCTGGCGAGCCAGCGGCTGGGATCCCCGGATGCGAGGCGCCGAGACCGCGCCAGAACTCGACCTTGCCCAATGGTGTGGCCACCCTTCCTTCCTCGCTTCGTTGACGGCTACTGGCGCAGGAACTCTTCGAGTGCTCTGTCGCGCTCAGTCTCCTCTGGCATGGCGGCGATGAGGGCATCCATGCGCTCCTGGACCTGGTCAACCCGCCGCGCCCCCATGACGTACATGTCGTTGTTCTTCACGGCCTGCACGACCTTCGCGGCAAGCTCCGCCGGGGGTTGTCCGAGCGTTGCCAGCCGATCTCGCATCGCCTCCTGCCGGGCCCGCTCTTCCGCCTCTCGCTCCGGGGACAAGCCCTTCTTCGGCAGCTCTGCAAGGGCCCGGTTCGCGGCGTTCGTCGCCGTGTAGCCCGGGCAGATCACCGTCACCCCCACGTTCGTGCCGGCGAGCAAAGTGTGCAGCGCCTCGGACAGCCCGACCACGCCGAACTTCGACATGTTGTAGGTGAAGCTCCGCCCCCGTGACCCGCCACCAAACCGGCCTGGGAGGCCGTATTCACGATATGGGCCTCCTCTGGGCGGCTGACCATCCGGGGAAGGAACGTCTGGGTACCGTTTACGGCGCCCCCCAACGTCACGCTGAGCGAACGATCCCAACCCTCATAGGTCATCGTCGCGGGTGTCATCGGCAGTTCCGCAGCCGCGTTGTTGCAGAGCACCCCCACCGGGCCGAACCTGGCTTCGGCCGCGTCCGCCGCCTGGGCGAACACGGCGCGGTCGGCTACATTGAAGAGAAACGGCTCAGCTTGGGTGACCGCTCGTAACTCGGCAATGGCCTTCTCGAGCGCCTCTTCGTCGACGTCACCAATGGCCACGTTCATGCCCTCCGCACCGAACGCTTTGGCCAGCGCCAGTCCGATGCCATTGGCTCCCGCAGTGACGAACGCCAGCCGACCATTCAATTCCTTCATCTCGACATCTCCTTCGTATCCTTATGACTTCAGTGGCTGCAGAGAGGTGATCTTGATCACCGGATAGCAGGTATATGGCACCACCTCGGTGAGAGATCTCGTCGCATAGTCAACCTTCTGCAAGGCCATACAGGCCGAGGTCACGCCCTGCTCGGATTGCGGCCAGGTCTGAGAGGTCTCGTAGCCTTGCGGTCCATGGTAGGTGTATCCGCTGTTGACCAGAGTCTCGACTGAGGACGGGGTGACGGAGCCGTGGGCGGCCGCCGCCTGCAGCATACTGATGAACTGGTCCGCTGACCAATATCCGACGCTATCGCCGTAGGTAAACGCCCCACTGCTATAACCGCCGTTGGCCTTCAGGTCAGTGACTTCCTGATTGGACGCAGAAGTATTATCCAGGGATGTCGGCCACCACGACCCCTGATAGGTTCCGTCAAGGATAGACCCAGCCGACGTGCTGAAGATGTCCGGCGGTACACCGGAATCGTAGTAAAAGGACCCGGTGTATCCAGCAGCCTTAACCGCCTGGGTGAACCCGATCTCTTCTGCGTACACAAGACCCGGAAACATCATGTTGGGATGGGTTGCCAGTACTTGCTGCGCGTACGGCGTGTAGTTAACCGGGGGAACCTGCGGCAGAGCGTCGTTTCCGTAGACGACCTGGGCGCCGGTTTGGACGACTGCCTGATCGGCCCCGCCGACGCTCGCTGCTGCAATCGGAGAGCTCATGCTCACGTAGGCGAACTTTATCTGCGCCGGCGACAGGTGCGTCGCTTGAGACATCTCAGTGATGAGCGCGACATCGTCGCTGGTGGAACCCACCTTGGGCACAGCCGCCTCGCACCCACCGTAGATCGTTGGCCAGAACCACGCGCTTCCGCACGTTGCACCGGTGAAGTCATAGCCGAAGATCGGGGTGTTATGGGCTGCCGCGTAATTGACCACGGCGGTATCCATTGATACGCTCCCGGCGTCGAATATGGCGAACACATGATCCTGCAAAATCATCTGCTGGACGTCAGCCAAGACCGTCGCCGCGCTACCCCCGTCGTCGTAGAGCGCTTTGAATTCGATCGGGCGTCCATCAATGCCTCCCGTCTGATTTGTACGGTCGGACCGAGCCTCAAATCCCTTATCCGAGCCGACCTCGCCCGCCAACTGCACAGACCCGATGCCGCCGATCACGATCGGCGAACCCGATGCCTTCGCACCGGTACCGTTCGGCGCCGCCGATCCGCTGGACGAGTTTGAGGCAGTCGATGGGCTCGACGAATGCGAAGTTGAGCCGCACCCAGCCAACACCAGCGGTACGAGGAGCGCCACGCCGGCTATGGCCCAACTCTGCCGCTTAGCGCGTGAATACACCCTCTTCACCGTTCCCTCCCTTGTCCCCCACCGTCGGCAATCTGAAGCTAACACTTCGGCGATTCCCCCTGGGAGTCGCCCCACGTCCACTATTCGACCTCGACTCCGGGGTTCACCCTTTGATCCCGTGCTCTCTCGCATCCTAATAGATACGGTCCCCGTCCGCAACCCCGGTCTGCAGGACGTCCACCGGATCGGTTGCTCGGGCCGGTCCGTGACTTCGAGCGAGCGCCCGGGCCACCCCTCGCCTTCTCAGAGAAGCTATAACTCTTGTCCTTGATTGTCGAACTTGTCGAGAAGCGCGCTCAGCCAGCGGATGGCCCGCAGGGTGGCGCCCTTTCCCCCTTCATTGACGATACGCGGTCCGATGAGCTCGAGATCGTAGGGCCCGCTGTATCCCGCCTCCTGCAGCCAACCGAGTATGCGTTCGAGCGGGATGTCTCCGTCGCCGGGTACGGCTCGTCCCGGAACGCACCAATCCCCGATGACATAATCGCTCACCTGGACGAGCGCGCACCTCGGGATGGCCTCGGCCAGCACCGACTGCAGGTTGCGCTCGGTCCAGGACGAGTAAGTGTCGATACATACCCCGAAGCCGGCCGTCTCGGACAACGCCACTGTGTCAGCCAGGGTGTGGTTGAACCCGACGTCTTCACGCAGTGAGGGCACCGTTTCCATCAACAAAGGGACCGGAACCCGCCGAGCGTGCTCGACAACGGGTTCGGCCGCCTCTTTAAGTGCCTCGGCGGCCTCCTCCCACGTCAGGGCCCCTCGGGATCCAGTGGTGATGTAGACGCTCTCGGCCGCCACGTCCCCGGCCGCGTGCCAACCGTGCGCCGCAACTCGGCCCGCTCCCTCGGCCACCTGGCCGGCTCGGCCAGGGTGAACGCACCGGTGTGCCCTAGCGTCGCAACACGGAGCCCGCTCGACCGCAACAATGCCAGCCCGGCATCCCATCCCGCTTCGACCAGTTTCGGGCGGGGCACTCCGATGCGGGAGGCCCCCAGCGAGCGGCAATACTCGAGGTCGCGCCCAAGAGGTGAACCCGCGAGACACAAGCCGTTGATCGAAACCCTGGGGTTCACCTGGGCACGAGCGCCCTCACTCACCGCTGATCCGACTCACACCGGCAGCTCCGGCACTAGCGCGGAATGTCTCCGATGAAGAGTTCGAGCATCGAGTCAGCCGGATAGCCCGCCGGCGGATCATCGATTTCTTGTGGAGTGGGTCCGACACGGTCAGCGATGGGCTTAAGAAACTCGACGTCGAATCCGTACATTTTGGCCGCGTTGAGCCCGAAAATATGTCTGCGTTCGTCATCGGGCACGTCGAAGAATAGCGTGGAAAGCGCCACGGAGCTGAAGGGAAATGTCCCCTCATCGTGTGGATAGTCCGAGCCCCACATGATCGATTCTCGAGGGAGGACGTGCCGAGTTTCGATGTCGGGTCGACGAACATCACCCGAGGCCGTGATGTGCACGTGCCCCTTGACATAATCGGACGGGAGCATCGTGAGTCGCTTCGAGGCCGTGCCGAACATCCTGAGGAATACGGCGCGGGGGTCGGATAGCCGCCGAAAATGATTGTCGAGGAGAGTCATCAACGGGCCGGCCCATCCCAATCCGTCCTCGGTCATGACGAACTTCAGGCGCGGGAAGCGCTCGAAGACCCCACCGTAGATGAAATTCCAGATCGTCCGCTGCGAGTAGAAGTGACTGCCAACTGACTCGAAGTTGGCGGATGCCACCTCGCCCGGATCGGTGCCGACGTCAGGTGCACCTGCCCCGGAGTGCTGGTTGACCGGAATGTCGAAATCCTGGGCCAGGGCCCAGATCGGGTCGTAGCGTGACGACCAGAGGCCTTCGAGCGGATGGCCGGGCCGGACGCCCGGGATCAGGATGGCGGCCAGACCCGCTTCCTTTCCCCACCTTATCTCCGCCAGCGCGTCATCGATCTCGTTGAGGAGTATTTGCAGCACTCCTCGGCGACGCCCGGGCGCCTGGGCGCAGAAGTCAACGACCCAGCGGTTGGACGCCCTGATGCCGGCCAACCTCCGTTCGTACTCGGCCCGGTTGGTCGGCAGTGTTGCCCCGAGCGCATGGCGGGGATAGAAGGGCGGCACGGTATTCGGGAAAATGAGCTCGGCGCAGATCCCATCCGACTCATTCTCCCGGACCCGCCGGTTGCTGTCCCAGTTTCGAGCGTTTTCCCTACCTCGATTCAGCTGATCCCACCGGCTTTGGGCGTCGACCATCCAGACGTCGAACTCATCCCGCCACCGGGGATCAAGGTAGTCGCGGTAGTCCGTGACGTAGGCGCCGGCGTGAGCGTCCGCCGAGATGATCAGATACGGATCGTTGTCAGGCGTCCTCATGTCCGTCACCACCACTCCGTGTCGGTCACATCGGTCATACTAATCTTCGCTCGCGGATGGCGCTCAAGCCCACGACCAGCCCGTTCTACGCCACCTGAAAGACCCCCGTAAGTTCCGGGGAAACTCATTCGCCTCGACCGTGGCGCTCGGGCCATACTTTCCGCATGACGATGGTGATGGTGCGCCGTGGCCGCGGCGCCGAGGTATTGGGGCTACCACCAGCTCGCTGATCCCTGGGCTTACAGGCTGGTGGCCGGCGCCGGTATCCGACCGGGCGAGTTGGTGTTGGACGTCGGTGCGGGTACCGGCGCGATCACTCACCACCTGGTCGCCGCCGGCGCCCGAGTGATCGCCTTTGAGACCCATCCCGATCGGGCCCGTGGGCTGCGTTCCAGGTTTCAGGACCAGCCCGTGAAGGTCATCTTCGCAGACGGCGCTGACCTGTGGCTGCCTGGACATGACTTCCGTGTGGTGGCTAACCCGCCCTTTGGGATCACCACCGCCCTGCTGCGTCGGCTGCTTCAACCTTCCAGCCGCCTTCTCTCAGTCGATATGGTGGTTCCAGCCCACGTCGGGGCCCGTTGGGCAGGAGATCGAGGACCGGGCGCCCGGCGGTGGTCGCGGACCTTCACCGCCCGGGTGGTGACCCGCCTCCCCTCCGATGCCTTCCGACCACCAGCTCCACTTCGCACGGTTGTGCTGCGAATCGAACGCCACTCTCGAGGCGGCCCCGACCCCAACGCGCCGCCCACGTTTTGCCGCCAGATTGCCCAGGAGTACTAGCGACGGGTGAAGCTCAGATGGGCGACACCGCTCGGCGTGCTTACTACTTCGACATCGAAGCGGCTCTCGAGGTCCTCGAGCCCGTCCCAGAGCCGTACCCCCCTTCCAAGGACAATAGGGACGACCACCACGTGCATGTAGTCGATCAGATTGGCAGCGAGAAACTGGCGGACTGTCGAGGGTCCTCCGCCGATGCGAACGTCCAGTCCTGAGGCAGCCTGGCGGGCCGCTTCCAGAGCCTCGGCCGGGGTGGCCTCGATGAAGTGGAAGGTGGTCCCGCCCTTCATCTCGATCAAGGGTCTGGAGTGATGGGTCAGCACAAAGACCGGGGTATGGAAGACCGGGTCGTCGCCCCACCAGCCCTTCCATTCTTCGTCGGCCCACGGACCTCGTTGCGGTCCGAACTTGTTGCGCCCCATGATCTCTGCGCCGATGCCCCGGTTCCAGTTGCTGGCAAAGGAGTCGTCGGCCCCGGTCGTTCCTCCCGTTTCGCCATGCATTTGGCGGTAGGTGGACGTGGCCAAAGCCCAATCGAGAAGCCTTCGACCCGCGTGACCAAATGGGGATTCGAGGCTTTGTCCCTCGCCGGTAGCGAATCCGTCAAGGGACACGGAGAAGTTGTGGACCCGAACGATTGACATGGATTACTCCCCTTTCCCGAGGTACCGGCCCAGGGCATCGAGCCAGTCGCCAGTTCCTTGCTCGCGCCATGCCGGCTGCTCCCGCCCGTCGAGGTAGGCGCCCGCCTCGACGAGCACGAGGCGGGTCCCGTTGTCTTCGGGTCCGAGTTCCACGGTGGCCAGCGAGACCGTTGCGACTGTTCCGTCCTCGCAGAGCAGCGACGTGTACACGATACGTTCGCCGGGGACGATCTCCCGATAGAGCGACTCCCACGTGATCTTCTTGCCATTGTGAATCGCGCCATTGCGCTCGACGCCGCCGGGACGGAAGTCCAACTCGTAGTCAGCCGGGTTGGCCGCGAACCAGCGCACCTTGACCTCGGGGTCCGCCCAGGCCCGGAACACTTCGGAGATAGGAGCAGAATAGCTGCGCTCCAGGGTGAAGGTGCTGTGGACGATGCTGCGCTCGGTCATGAGGAGTCTCCTTCGAGTTGAGGTTCCGTTCTGTCAGCCGAGGTCGTCTGATGGGCTGCGTATCCGGGCGCTCCACCGTGGATCGCCTGCTCGAGCGTCACCGGACGATTAGGCATCTCCTTAAGTATTGCTCGCGGGCAGGCAATAGTCAAGTGATTACCTAAGTATTGCTCGTGGCTGACCGGAGCAGCTCGCCCGCTGCGTACGCAGTCCGGCCAGGTCGATTACCCCTGGAGATAATCGGCGAGGTTCGCCAGCGAAGAGGTCAATCCGGCCGTGTGATCCTCCAGGGAGATGCCGTCGGGTACGTCGTCGGCAGTGATGTCGACGCGGGTTCCCCCCTCGACCGCGGTGACCTCCCACGTCATTGTCATGGTGCCGGAGTAGGCCGGATCGTCGGAAACGAAGTCCACCGCCTGCACGATCCGCACTCCGGGGACGATCTCGGAGAATCGAACCTCGACGACATCGGAGTCCGTCGTGGCCTTACCCGTGGAAACAGCGGAATCTGAGTAGGTCAACACCATTCGATATGACCCTCCGGGTCGTAGATCGAATCGTTCGAACTTGCCCGTCATGCCCGAAGGAGGCAGCCACGCCATCAGGGCCTCCGGGTCCACGAGAGCGGCATAGACCTCCTCAGGCGGGACGGCGATCAACCTTGACCCCTGGTCCGTACGAGGCACAACCCCAATGTTACGCACGCCGCAACGTCGGGCTGCATTGAACGTCAGTCAGGTCCGAAGACGCGGCCGCAGACCTTCAGGTTGAGTGGCGCGCTTGACCGTGGCCGCCAGTTCAACGAGCTGCTGGCGCAGGGCGAGCATCGCGGGTATCGGGAGCTGCAGGCGCTCTTGCAAGCAGCCCGGGATGTCCGCGGCCCGGTCACGCAGGGCCCAGGCGGCCGAAGTGAGTGTGACGAGCACGCGGCGTTCGTCCTCAGGATCGCGGTGGCGCTGAATCAGTCCGGACTCTTGCAGTCGCTTCAGCAAGGGGGTGAGCGTGCCGCTGTCCAGCCCGAGCCGGTCGCCCAGCCCTCCGACCGTGACCGGTTCCGACTCCTCCCAGAGGGCCAGCATGGCCACGTACTGCGGGTAGGTAAGACCCAATGGCTCGAGCAACGGCCCGTAGGCGCGGATCAGAGCTCGACTGGCGTCGTAGAGCGCAAAACACAGCTGCTGGTCCAGGGCAAGCTGCGGCGCGTACACGGACATGGGCTCGATGTTAGCCTCTTCAGCGTTGACAAATATAATCGCTCACAATATGTTTGCGCACAACGTGTGCTCCGAGGGACACAGGAGGGACAGGACGTGACGGTACTGCAAGACATCCCTGTCGACTCGATCAACAACGAGCCGACCTCTCTCGCCGAGTTCGCCGGATCGGTTCTGCTGGTCGTCAACGTGGCGTCGAAGTGCGGGCTGACCCCGCAGTACGAGGGCCTCGAAGCCCTCTACCAGCGCTACCACGGCGACGGGCTGGTCGTGCTCGGCTTCCCGGCCAACAACTTTGGCGGCCAGGAACCGGGCACCAACGACGAGATCGCCGAGTTTTGCAGCACCAGCTACTCGGTCAGCTTCCCGCTGTTCTCCAAGATGAGCGTGGTCGGCGAGGACCAGCACCCGCTGTACGGCGAGCTCACCTCGAAGGCACCTACCGCGGCTGGCAAAGACGCCTTCCGGGCCAACCTGCGTGGCTACGGCATGACGCCGACGGAAGACCCTGACGTGCTGTGGAACTTCGAAAAGTTCCTCGTGTCGCGCCAGGGTCAGGTGGTCGGCCGGTTTGCTCCTACCGTGAGGCCCGACGACCCTGCGCTCCTGCAGGCGATCGAGGGCGAGCTGTCGAAGTAGTCCAACGCCGACCAAGCCAGCTCCTCCGCGGCCGGCCCGAGACAAAGGAACCTGGAGATATGAGCGACCAAGCGAACCCAGAGCGGATCGAGGTATCCCGCGCCATTGCCGCGGAGCCAGCCGCCATTTTTGCCATCTTGCGGGACCCGAGCGGCCACGTCGCTATCGATGCCTCGGGCATGCTCATGTGGGCGTCCGGCTCGCCGGCCAGCACAGCAGGCGACACTTTCGTAATGCACATGGATCGAGACGCGCTCCGCGACGTCGATCTGGGCCAGTACCAGGTGACGGTGATCTTCGTGACCTATGAGCAGGACCGGGAGATCGCCTGGACCGTGGGACGCACGGCGGACGAGCGGTTCGGCCACGTCTATGGGTACCGATTGGACCCGATACCCGAGGGGACGCTGGTCACGCAATACTACGACTGGTCCGGGATCAACGGCCCGCTCAAAGAACGCTTTCCTATCATCCCGGAATCGGCCCTTCGAGCCACCCTCGGCATCCTGGCCCGCACGGTAGCACCAGGAGCGGACCGCCCCGGCGCCACGGCCCCGGCCGCCACCTGACAACTGGCCACGGGTGTTCCCGCACGTGCCTACTTGAAGATCACCTTCGTCTGAGTGGACTTTCCCGACCCTTTAATGTGCTCCTTCGCCGGGGCCGTGGCACCGTTCCCGGTTGCATCCGGCACCGGATGAATCGACACGTCTATAAGGCGAGGTTCGGCCCGGTGGTGTCCTTTCCCCCGCGCAGCACAAGGCCGGGTGTCTCCCCGGTGGGTGCTCCATCGATCAGGGTCTGGACACCGTTGACGAACACACGCGAGACGCCGATGGGGTCGGCGAGGAGACGCTTGTTGGCCCCTGGGAGGTCGAACGCCGTCCGCACCGGAGCCGCCCCGACCGTTGTTGGATCGAAGAGGACCAGATCAGCCTGGTAGCCGGTTGCCACTCGGCCGCGCCCGTGCAGCCCGAACACCCGGGCCGGCACGTCGGACATCAGGTGGACGGCCTGTTCCATCGATACGAGCTGACGTCCACGGAGGCAGTCGGCAAGGAACCGCGTCGGGTATGCCGCGCCGAGCATTCGGTCGAGGTGAGCGCCGGCATCGGATCCGCCGATCATCACGTCAGGGTGCTCCCACAGGCTGCGGCGCATCTCCCAATCGGCGTCGGTGTCGGCTACGGGCAGCGGCCACAGGACCGTGCGGAGCTCGTCAGCGGCAACGATGTCGACGATCGCGGTGAATGGATCCTCTCCCCGCTCTGCGGCGATCTCGCCCACCCGTCGATTTCGATACTGCTCGTTCACCCCGGAGAAGACGTCGCCTATAACGAAGCGGTCGAAGTCAGCCAGCCGGCCGATGGGCGACGTGGCCCTGGAGACAGCGAGCCTGTCCCGCACGGCCGGATCTTTCAGGCGGCGGATCCGTTCAGGGACATCGATCGAGAGGACGTCCCGCCAACCGGGGATCAGCCACATCCCGCAGAACGTCAGGAAACTCTGGTTGTTGTCGGCGATGATGGGCATTGTTAGCGCCAGCACGCGACCGCCGAGCTGGCGGGCGCGGCGCGAGGGTCCCAGCTGGTGCTCAACCCTGTCGGGTTCGCCGCTGCTAGCGGCCAGGACGTTCCAGTTGAGGGGCCGTCCTGCCACCCGGGTCATCTCGGCGATGAACTCGACCTCAGGGACCTCGAAGCGTCCGATGCAGCCGGAGGAGATGAACTCCAGCGAGGTGCCGTCGTGGCGGGACACGACCTCGCACAGGGTGAGGACCTCCTCTTCGCTCGCCCATCGACTCGGGACCGGGTTACCCTCGGCGTCGATGTGCGTGTTCGACCTTGTCGTCGACAGACCTATCCCTCCGGCGCGAGCGATTGGTCGCAGCAGCTCGGCGATCTGCCGCAGTTCTTGCGGCGTTGAGGGTCGGGCGAAGTCCTCACCCAGCACGTAACGGCGGAGAGCGCAGTGTCCGACGTTGAAACCAGCGTTGACACCGACTCGACCGTCGAGCCCATTGAGGTACTCACCGAAGGACTCCCACGTCCACGGCAGTCCGTCCTCCAGCGCCTGAAGCGGCATCCCTTCGACCTGGGCCATCATTTTGCGGGTGTAGTCGGCGTCCTTCGCCCGTAGTGGTGCCAGCGTGAACCCGCAGTTTCCCGCGATTACCGTCGTCACCCCGTGCCAGGCCGACGGCGAGGCCATCGGGTCCCAGTAGAGCTGGGCGTCGTAGTGGGTGTGGGGGTCGATGAAACCTGGGGCGACGACGAGCCCGTTGGCGTCGATCGTCGTACGGGCCGCTCCATCGACCTCGCCGACCGCAACGATCCGGCCGTCCTCGATACCCACATCCGCCCGGAACGCCATCGAACCGGTGCCGTCGAGGACCGTCGCTCCGGTGATCGCATAGTCCATCATCTGGCTGCCTCGCTGACCTCGATCGGATCCACACCCGTCCACCGGAACACCTTCTCCGCCGTCCGGTAGGCGATCATCTCCGGACCCACCTCCGACGGCAGCAGATCATCGACGCCGCTCCACCCATATCCTCCAGGCGTGCCTTGGGAGACATTGTTGAATTTGCAATGGTGAATGTCGACTTGTAGTGTCGATAAAGGCTATGGCCCGACAGGTGCTGCCCGCAAGCCTAGCGCCATGAGGGCGACCTGGAAGCTTCCCGACCTCCGGGGGTCGACCTATCCCACGCCGACCGCCTTGACGGAACGCCGTAGTCTCGGGACCAACGTCGAACCTGCGACCCCGGCTCCCAACGTGATAGTGCGAGATACACCAGTAGCGAACGTCCCGTGCGTCGTGTGTGAGCTGCCCGGGTCTAACGAGCTAGCCCTGTACTTTCACGGCGGCGGGTATCGCATGGGATCAGCCAGGCGCTCGGCACCGTTCGCGACCCGGCTGGCCACCGCCATGCTGACGACCGTGGTGGCGGTGGAATATCGGCTGGCGCCAGAGGAGCCCTTCCCGGCTGGGCTACGGGATGCTGCCACGGTATATGAACATTTGCTCGGGCGCCACGACCGGATCGCCGTCATCGGGGATTCGGCTGGGGGCGGACTCGCAGCCGCGCTCGTGGTGGCAGCCGTCGGTAGCGGCGTGCCCCTGCCGGGTGCCATGGTGCTGATGTCACCCTGGCTTGACCTCACCTGTACCGCGGCTACCTTTCGCTCGCGAGCGCAGAGTGATCAGCTCTTCTCGCTCAACGCGGCCACCGAAGCCTCTGCCATGTACCTTCAGGGTCACGACTCGAGCGATCCGCTCGTGTCCCCGGGTCTGGCCCACCTGGACGCCTGGCCCCCCACGCTGCTCTTTGCCAGTACCGATGAGGTGCTCCTGCATGACAGCGTCTCGTTCACCTCGCGGCTGGCGCTCGCAGGAACGCCGGTCACCTCCTACTTCGAACCCGCCGTTCCCCACGCCTGGCCGGCGGTCGTTCCCGACCTGCCAGCATCACGCCTGGCTCTGGAGCGGATCTCCCACTTTGCCCGAACAGGGTGGCGAGGCGAACACGAGGTGGGCTCCCCGTGACCAACACCCCTATCCGGCGCGACCACGCCCGCGGTTGATCGCCGGGCCTCTGGGGGCCACTAGTCTCCAGCGGCCGCCGATCGCAGGCTGTCCGCGGTCGCTGAACCCACCGCAAACGAGCGTGCCTCTTTGTCCAGCTTCGGGATGACATGTGTGCCCAGAAGCTCGATGGACGTCATAATGGTCTCGTGTGGTAGATGGCCGAACTGCATGTAGCACAAGATGGCGTCACATCCGACGCGCCGATAGCGCTCGATCTTCTCCGTGCATTCGTCGATGTCCCCCACGATGATCATGTCTTGCTCGGCGAAAACCCGCGGGTCGAACGTGCCATTGCGAGCGGCCTCCAGATTCGGGAACCTTTCCCGGAGTTGCTCGTCCGACATCGGTGGCAGCTCCCATTCGATGGCGAAGTCGATCAGATGGGTGTACCACCACGCCACCGATCCCCACACGTCATAGCTGTCGGCCCCGGCCATGTTCGCGGCACAGTGCACCAGGGTGTAGGGGGCCACCCGGTTATTCACCACCCGCGTCAGCGGGGTGGCCTCCGCGGTCAGCTTGCGGTACCTCTGGATACGCGCCGCCAGGGTGTCCACCGGAAGGTGGATGGTCAGACTCAGCATTCCCAGTCCGAACCTGGCGGCCAGATCCACGCTGTCGTCGCTCACGCATGCCACCCAGCACGGCGGATGCGGATCCTGGTACGGCTTGGGAGTGATGGCGCGAGGCGGCTCCCAGTCACCACGGGCCAGGGCGGGGAATTTCAGGAACGGTGTGTCCACGGCCAGGCGCTCCTGCTCCCACGCCTGCACCATGATCTCGATCGCTTCCTGCCATTGGGCCCGGCTCTCTTCGTCCTTGACTCCCATGGCGATGCGTTCCAGCGCGGTGGAGCGTCCTGTCCCCCACTCGACCCTGCCCCGGCTCAGCAGGTCCGCGGTCGCCACCCGTTCAGCATTGAGTATCGGGTGGCGGAAGGGGTGCGGCGTCAGTGTGACCCCGAAACCCAGCCGAATGTTGTCGGTAATCTGCGACAGCGCCCCGATCATGACTTCGGGCGCCGGGCAGTGGGACCGACCCTCTCTGAAGTGGTGTTCTACGAACCAGGCCGTCCCATAACCCAGCCTGTCAGCCAGCTTGACCTGCTCGATGGCCTCGAAATACGACTGCTGCTCCGCCTCGCGCTGCCCGTATGGGTGAGGCTTGCCCCACGGCTTGGGCGCCTGCAATTCGTACAACAAGTCCAGCTTCATCAGACTGACCCCCTGGGCGTACGTGATTCGGTCGACGGTCCCCGGCCGATCAACAAAGGGCGCAACTCGTCGGCGCCAGACGTTCATAGATAGGAACAGTGTGTTTCGATATCTGACGGGGACGTTAACAGGCGATTCTCCTGATCGGCAAGGGTCAGGGCGCGCCTCGCCCGATCGATTCCTTGCGGCAAAACCGTCTGCTCAGTAATCTGACTCGTGAACGAGTGTTCCCACGGGGGGCACGACCGCGAATCGGGGAGGGCGAGCGCGCTTCGGCCCGCAGCGACGGTTCGGCGGAGATGAGCGAACGTCCGGACCTACCAGCAGGGAGGGCAAAGTGATCGATCTTGGCCTCGAAGGCAAGAGGGCCTTAATATCCGGCGCAGGGTACATCCCGGGGCGCGCCGGTCACGGGCGACGAACATCCCAGCGGCTCGCTGAAGCGGGCGCCACCGTGGCGTGCATCGATATCGATGAGGGTCGAGCCAACGGGATCGTCACGGAGATCACTGAGGCGGGCGGCAAGGCGTTTCCGATCCTGGCCGACATGACCGACCGGGCCCAGGTCGAACGAGCCATCGACGAGGCGCGTGCCGGCCTGGGAGGGATCGACGTATGTGTCGACATCATCGGGAAGGCCACCTGGGATCGGGCCGAGAGTATCTCGGACGAGGACTGGCAGTGGTCGATACTCAACAACCTGACCCACGTCTTCTACCTGTTTCGCGGCGTGGGCAGGCGCATGATCGAACAGGGAACCGGTGGGTCGATGGTGGCCTTGGCCTCCGTCGACGGGATAGTCGCCGCCGGCTATCACGCGCCATATGGCGCCGCCAAAGCAGGGGTGATCTCCCTGGTGAAAACCTTCGCTGATGAGCTGGGGCGGTTCGGCATCCGCGTCAACGCGGTGGCTCCTGGCAACGTTGGCGATGGTAACGAGAACCAGCCCGAAGGCGAATACGCGGTGAACGGAATCAATCCGCTAGCCGCCCCCCGGGCCCAGGACATTGCCAACGCCGTCTTGTTTCTGTCGTCCGCCCTCGCCGGGAGGATCACCGGACAGACCCTGGCCGTCGACGGAGGAGCGACCATCCATTCTCTGTGGGGTATGACCCCCGAGGCGATACCGGATTATCGCAAACAGTTCTGAGCTGCTTCGCCGGAGAGCCCGGGTGCTCGGCCCGACCGTCAAAGGATCACCCCCGCCTCCTTCAACCCGATGATCTCGTCCCAGCCGTAGCCCAGCTCGGTCAGCACCGTCTCGGTGTCCTCCCCGTGCTCAGGAGCCCGTCGCAGCGACGGGGGCTGGCCGTTGAATTGCACCGGCACGGCTGGAAGTTTGTAGGCCGTCTCGCCATCGATGACCACGTCGCCGATGTAGGCGTTGGCCGACACCTGAGGGTCCTCGAGCAGCTCCGGCACTGACTGCACCGGTGCCCACGGCGCGTCGAGTCGGCCGAGAAGCTCCTTCCACTCCGCGAACGTGCGCCTGGCGAACTCGGCGTCGAGCTGGGCCACGCAGGCGTCGGCGTTCTTCCGTCGAGCCGTGAGGTCGGCGAAGCGGGGATCGGCCAGCAGGTCCTCGCGACCGATGAGCCGGCAAAAATCCGCCCAATAGCGGTCGGGCTGGAGGAACATCAGCTGCACGTGGCGGCCGTCCTTGGTCCGGTAGTTACCGACCACCGGGTTGAAGACCGGGCCCCGCCCGGCTGCGGCCTTCGGCTCGTCGCCGCCCAGGGCGGCGAGCACGTCGGAGGACAGCGTCCACATGGCGGTGGCGAGGAGCGACACGTCGACGACCGACCCGGCTCCGGTCCGGGTCCGCTTGAGCAGGGCGGCCGACACACCGAAGGCCAGGGCCATGGCCGCGTTTCGGTCGCCCATCGCTCCCCGCTGGCCGATGGGATAGTCGCGCTCGGCCGGAGTCAGTACATGGGCCAGGCCGCCGCGGGAGAAGAAGGCAGTGGAGTCGTAGCCAGCCTGGTTGGCGTCGGGCCCGCGCACCCCGTAACCGCTGCCCCGGGCGTAGATAAGCCCGGGGTAGTGGCCGGTCACCGACGCGGCGTCGAGGCCGAGGCGAGTCAGGGCGTTGGGCCGCATGTTGGTGAGGAACACGTCGGCTGATTCGAGTAACCGGTGCAGGACGGCGAGGCCCTGTTGGCTGCGCACGTCGAGGGCGACGGACCGCTTGCCCCGGTTGGCCAGGGCCAGCGACAGGTTGACCCCAGCCCGCTCGGTGCCGATGCCCTGTGTCGCCAGGCCCCGGTAAGGGTCGCCCTCGGTCGGCTCGATGTGGATGACGTCGGCGCCCCAGTCCGCGAGCAAGGCGCCGGCGACCGGGACGAACACCCACTGGGCTAACTCGATTACGCGTACGCCGTCGAAGGCCCCGGTCTGATCGTCAGCCACCATCGGTTAGTCCCTCCTGCTCAAAACCACGAGCGGGATATTGCGGTACCGAGCTCACTTGGGGAGCTCTCCGATCACCAGGTGCTTGACCTCTTGGAAAGCACGAACACCCTCAACCCCTCGCTCGCGGCCGAGGCCACTCTGCTTGTAGCCCCCGCTCGGTGCGTACGCACTGAACATACCGGTATTGACGTTGGCCGCCCCAGCCCGGATGCGGCGGGCTACCGCGGTGGCGGCCGCTGTGTCGGCACCGTACACCTGCGACGACAGGCCGTAGACGCTGTCGTTGGCGATGCCCACTGCGTCGTCGATGTCGAGATAGCCGATCACCCCAATCACCGGCCCGAAGATCTCCTCCTGGGCCGCCGGATTGGAGTTGTCCGGCAGGTCGAGCACGGTCGGCTCGAAGTAGTAGCCCCGGTCCAGACCAGCCGGGCGGCCCCCGCCGAGCACCACCTTGCCGCCGTGCTCCTCGGCCAGCGCCACGAAACGCTCGCAGCGCCCCCGCTGGCCGGCGCTGATGACGGGGCCCATCACGGCGCCTGGGTCACTCGGCGGTCCCACTTTGATGTTGGCGTAGGTGGCGGCAACCGCCTGCAGCACCTCGGTCTTATGCTCGTTGGGCACGAGCATGCGGGTCGCAGCAACGCAAGCCTGGCCCGAGGTCATGGCGATGACGGCGGCCGCACCCGGTCCGACCCGGTGCAAAGCGTCGGACAGATAGATCTGGGCCGACTTGCCGCCCAGTTCGAGAGCGACCCGCTTGATCGTGCCGGCCGCCTGGGCGAGGATCCGCCTCCCGACCACAGTGGAGCCAGTGAACGACACCATGTCGACGGCCGGGTCCGCGGTGAGTAACTCCGCGCCGGCTGAACCGGCTTCCACCACCACGCTCAGCACGCCGGCCGGAAGGCCGGCCGCTTCGGCGGCAGCACCAAAGGCCAGGGACGACACCGGGGTCAGAGGGCTGGGACGAAGGATCACCGAGTTACCCGCCATCAGCGCCGGGATCAACTTCTGGAAGCCCATGGTGACGGCCGCGTTGTAAGGGGTGATGGCGCTGACCACGCCGATCGGCTCGTAGCGCCGCATACTCACTGCCACCCGACCACGGACCAGCTCGTCGACTGGCACCGGATTCGACTCCTCCTCGGGAAGACTCAGGTACAGGTCGATGGTGTGGCGCGAATAGGTGATGCCAGCCGAGTACTGAGCCATCTCGGCGAACACGGCCGGTTGACCCGCCTCCGCGACCATCGTGGCCACCCAGGGTCGGTGCACCGTCTCGAGGTAGTCCACGAAGGCGTGCATGATCTCGGCCCGCCGGCGCACCGGCATCCCCGCCCATACGCCGCCGTCGAAGGACCGCCGGGCCTCGGCTACGGCGCGCCGAATCTCACCAAGCGGCGTGACCGACACATCGGTGACGTGGGACTCGTCTGCAGGGTTCTCCACGGCGAGCGTCTCGTCACCGTCGATCCATTGCCCGGCCACGTATGAACGTCGCTGAGCTATCAAATCTGCGTTCGTCACATCAGGCTCCCCGGGGGCCGGTAGACCATTGTTCTACCATTTCAGAGTAGGTCACTGCTTGTCAAGCGCTCGGGCCTCATGGCCAGGCCGGCTGAGCCGGTAACGCCGGATCGGGGCCACTGCTGGCGAAACCTTTCCCGGCATAATTCGGATAATTGGAATAATTGGCCCACGATCCCGCGCCCCGATGAAATACCCGCCGACCGGTGCCGCGACGAATACTTCACCGACACCGGCTACCGGGACTTCCATAGTGCGGCCGAGCCCGAAGCACCTACCTCTCAGAACGCGTGGCATTAATTGTGGGCGTCCGCACCGGGTTCCACACCCCGGATCACTTCCACGGGCCTTTTCGATCGGCCGGGCTCCCGACCGTTGCGACGCCGAGAACCTGACTGTTGCAGCCGGGACCGGCATCCGCCTATGCGGCAAAAGGCGTTCACTGCTGCCGCGAAGAGCATCGGAGTGAACGTGGGGTACCAAAACTACAGCATCCCCCTGGGATCAGTGGACATGACTGCCACCGCCCTGGCGATGCAGCAGGCGAAGGTCGAGGGCTTCTACGCACCGACGATCGAGACGACGGTCTTTGCTCTCATGTCGGATTTGCATAACGAAGGCGCCGTCATGAAGGCCGCCGTGGTTGCCACCGGGTACGGGCAGGAGATCTTCAGCCAGCCCACGGCCTTACAGGCGGCTCAGGACGCCCTGTTCTCAACTGCTCAGACCCCGGTCGAGTTGAACACCCCCGCTACTCAGGCCGAGCAAGAAGCGTTCGCCAAGTACGAGAACTTCCACGGCATACCGAACCTCAACTGGACTTACGGTTGGCTGTCGACGGATCTTTTCATCCAGGGTTTGAAGGTTGCCGGACAGAATCCGACTCGAGCATCCTTCATCTCGAACCTGCGCAACGTCACGAACTGGGACGGAGAAGGGCTGCTCCCCACCGTGAGCAACTTTAGTCTGGCGACTTTTGGGCATTTCCCACCGACGTCGTGCTCGTACTTCGTTCGTCTGCAAGGCAACAACTTTGTCGTGATCAACAATGGGAAGGCGGTGTGCGGCAACATCATCAACGCCTGACATCAGCGTTCACACCTTCTCGAACACGGGCACTCTGCCGTGTGGCCACACCGACCACACAGGTAAGATGAGCCACCGTGCCCAGCGGTTACCCGACCGAACCACAAGCTGGAGGCGCAGATCCGGGCGCGCTCGCCGGCTGGCGCGTCCTCGAGTTCGCCGACGGCGTGGCCGCGTCGTTCTGCGCCAAGGTGGTCGCGGACCTCGGCGCGGATGTCGTGAAGGTCGAACCCTCCGGCGGCCACCCGTCCCGTCGTTGGGGGCCTCGGCGCCCGGACGCTCCGCCCGACGAGCCCAGCGGGCGTTTTCTCTACCTCAACACCGGCAAGGCGAGCGTCGTCGTCGATGACGGTGCCGACGGCGACCGACTCCTGGGCGACCTGGCGGCAGCCTGCGACGTGATCATCACCGACCGCTCGGCCACGGAGATTGAGGCGCTCGGCGCCCTCGAGGAGGCAACCACGGTCGTGGCGATCACACCCTTCGGCAGTACGGGCCCCTACGCCGGGTACCACGCCTACCACCTCGTTACCTTCCACTCGGGCAGCGAGGGGTCGATCCTCCCAAGCGGCCTCGGCTTCAAGATGTTTCCGGAGCGGCCGCCAATCCAGATCGGCGGCGACATCGCCGACTACGACACCGGTTGGAACGCCGTGGTCGCGCTCCTGGCCGCCTGTTACCACCGCCTCCGGACGGGGCGGGGCCAGCGGGTCGACGTCTCAGCCCAGGAGTCACAGCTGACACTCAACCGTACCCGCCTCAGCCGTTTCAATAATGACGGCGTGACATTGCATCGTGAGGGCAGCCGTTACGGTTTCCTTGGCATGGTGGCGTGCCGCGACGGATGGGTGCAGCTCGTCGGGATGACGCCCGATCAGTGGGACAGGCTGGCAACGTCGCCCGAGGCCGGCGAGTTGGCAGACCCTCGGTTCGCGACCGCCGCTGGTCGGAACGAGGACTTCTCCGCGGCCGCGGCAGCCCTGCTCGCATGGTGCCAGGCTCGGGACAAGGCCGAAGTGGTGCGCATCCTGGCTGCCATCGGATGCCCCGTGGGTGCCTACGCCACACCGGTGGAGCTGCTCTCCTCACCCCAGTTCCAGCACCGCGGCTTTCTCCGCAGGATCAAGGACGGACGCGGCGGGACTCTCGTCCTGCCCGGGCCCCCCTACCTGTTCTCGGCGACGCCCGTTGTGATGCGAGATGCGCCGGCGCCCGGGTCATCGACCGGCTTCGGGCCCGAGCCGGCGGCCAAGGCAGTGGGGGCGGCCGGCCGGGGGCTGGAGGGCGTGCGGATCCTCGATTTCACCTGGGCCGCGGCCGGGCCTTACGGCACCTGCTTGTTGGCCCTGCTCGGCGCCGAGGTCATCAAGGTCGAGTCCACCAAGCGGCCGGATCCAGCGCGCCGGGGCTTCCTGACCGACTATGGCGGTATCAATCGGTCCCCGAACTTCAACGAGATCAACCTGAACAAGCGGTCGTTCCAGGTCGACCTATCGCGGCCGGAGGGGCTCGGGTTGGCCCGCCGCTTGGCGACCGAGTGGGCGGAAGTGGTCGTCGACAACTTCCGCCCGGGCGTCATGACGCGCTTCGGCCTTGACGCGGCCACGCTCCTGGCTGAGCGTCCTGACCTGGTCGTCGTGTCCTCGTCGGCGAATGGCGCCTCGGGGCCTGAGGCCATGGCCGCCGGTCTGGCTAGCATTTTCGGCGCTACCGGCGGGCTTTCGGAGCAGACTGGTTACTCCGACGGCCCGCCGGGTGAGATCGGCGAGTCGACCGACTACCGGAGCGCCAACGCCCTGGCGGTCGCCATCCTCGCCGCCCTGCTCCACCGGGCCCGCACTGGCGAAGGGCAGAATATCGATCTGGCGTCGAGGGAAGTGGTCGCGGCCAGCTCGTCGGACGCGCTGGTCGCCCACCAGCTTGGCGTGCCATGGGACCTCCGCGTTGGTAACGCCCACCGCGAGATGGCGCCCCACGGGGTCTACCCCACCGCCGGCGAGGACAGCTGGGTGACGGTCGCTATCGGGAGCGACGTGGAGTGGGCCGCCCTGTGTGAAGCCATGGGGCGACCGGCGTGGACCAGCCAGCACCCGACTGCGGCCACCCGCCACGCGGCCCGTGCCGAGATCGACGAGGTCGTGGCGGATTGGACGAGACAGCGGTCGGCGCGCCAGGCGTACGAGACACTTCAGGCAGCCGGGGTCCCGGCCATGGCGGTGATGACAAACGAGGCGCTCGCCACCGACCCGCACCTGGCCGCCCGGAAGGTATTCATCGACCTGGTCCATCCCGAGATCGGCCCCACCCGGGTAATGCGCGCCCCGTGGCTCTTCTCCGATCTCTCCTGCGAGCTTCGCCCGGGACCGCTGATCGGTCAGGACAACGACCACGTGCTCACGACCATCCTGGGGTTGTCGGACGGCGACCGGGCCCAGATGTCCGAGGTTCTCACGTGACCCCGGACATGGGCCCGATCCAGGTTGGCCTCGTCGGCGCCGGCGACGCCCCGGACGTCGCCGCCCTGGAGGCTTCGGCCATCGACTCGCTGTGGGTGGGCGGACACATCGCCTCGCGCAACCCGAGCCCCGAGGCCATGATGCAGCTGGCTCGGCTGGCCGCGCTGACCGAACGAGTCAAAGTCGGCACGTCAGTTCTGCTGCTGCCGCTCTATCCGCCCGCCCTCGTGGCCAAGCAGATCGCCGATCTCGACCGTGTCACCAACGGACGAGTGATCCTCGGCGTTGGTGTCGGCGGCGAATACCCGCAGGAGTTTGCGGCGATGCAAATCCCCGTGGAGGAACGCGGGCGTCGCACGAACGAGATGATCCCCCTGATCCGACGGCTGTGGACTGCCGAGCCAGTAACCCATGACGGGTCCTTCTACGCCATGGACGGCGTGCGAATCCATCCAGCTCCCGTCCAGTCGGGGGGGCCCCCAATCCTGGTGGCCGGCCGGAAGCCGCCTGCCATGCGGCGCGCCGCGCATCCTCGGCGACGGCTGGTTCCCCTACATGTACTCGCCCCGCCGGTACGCGGCGTCTGTCGAGAAAATCCGCGCCGCCGCGGCCGAGGCCGGCCGGGACCTCCGCACGTTCCAGTGGTTCGTGTGGGTCTTTCTCAATATCAACGTCGACGGCGACGTGGCGCGCCAGGAGGCAGCCCGCTCCATGGGAGGCACCTACAACCAGGACTTCCGACAGATGGTCGATAGCGTGGCCGCGGCGGGGACGCCCGAAGAGGTCACGGCCAAGCTCCACGCCTACTACAGTGCCGGCGCACGCCACTTCGTCTTCAGCCCGGCGACCGCCGGCTCTGATCCCCGCCCGGTCGTCGCACACCTTCTCGCGGACGTCATCCCGGCTCTGCGGGCCCGCACTGCGACCCCTGACTGACGTATGGCGTCCTCACCCAAACGCCACTGCGGTGGGATCAATCGATCGGCCCTTCCAACTCGGCCGGACCAAGCATCGTTGCCGATGCGGCCGGAGCGGTCTGGATGTCCATCCTCTCCAGTTTCGGAATGATCTCGGTCCCGAGCAATTCGATCGATTTCATGATCGACTCATGGGAGAGATGTCCAAACTGCACGTAACAGATGAGCTGGTCCACACCGAGCTCGTGGTACTTCACAATCTTCTCCAAACACTGCTCGGGGTCACCGACGATGATCATGTCCGCGTCACTGAATTGACGGGGGTCGAAGTGTCCCTCCTTCTGCAGGGATAGATGGGGAAACATCTGATCCTTCTGCTCCTGGCTGAAGTGCGGAAACTCCCACTCCAGGGTGAACTCGGCGATGTTCTGGTACCACCACCACACCGAGTCCCAGATACCGTTCGCCTCACACTCAGCCAGGGATTCGGCGCAGTGCACCAGGGTGTAAGCAGCCACCTTATTCGTAGTCACCCGGGTAATCGGCGTCGGGTTCTCCGCCGCCTGCCGATACTTGACGATGTGCTCGCCCATCTTCTGGATGGGCTGGAGGATGGCGAACGAAAGCAGCCCGAGCCCCAGCTGGCCGGCCACTGCGGAGCTACCCTCACTCGTCGCTGCCATCCAGCAGGGAGGGTGCGGGTCCTGTAGCGGCTTGGGCGTCACCATACGACGAGGAAAATCGAGGTATTTGCCGTGAAACTCGAAGTACTCCTGTTCCCACATCTGCACGATGGCCTCTATCGCCTCCTGCCACTGATCTCGACTATGGTCCCGGTCGACCTTGAACGCAGTCTGCTCCATGGGCGTGGAGCGTCCTGTACCCCACTCCACCCGGCCACCTGACAGAATGTCTGCCGTAGCCACCTTCTCGGCCACCCGCATCGGTGGAGTAAAGGCGTGCGGAAGCAGGGTCACGCCGAATCCCAGCCGAATATTCTCGGTACATTGCGATAGGGCACCGATCAGCACCTCCGGGGCGGGCGAATGTGAGCGCCCTTCGCGGAAGTGATGCTCCACGTGCCATGTGGTGTTAAAACCGAGCCTGTCGGCCAACCGGATCTGCTCTATGGCCTCGCGATACGCCTTTTGCTCGTGATCCCGCTGCCCATAGGGATGGGATTTGGGACCCCACGGCTTGGGAACGTCGATCTCATAGAGCAGGTCCAGTTTCACGGCAACTCCTGCACTTTCGTAATAGCGAAGAAGTTTTCTTCCTGTGCCATTTTGTCAGGAAGTCCGGGATGTCACAAGCGTGCCCGGGCCAAATCAGGGCGTCGTGCTATCGACGGGTGCTGCGCATCGACCGTCGGGGCGGGGCGCTGGCGGAAAGACCGGACCAGACCAGGTGCCAGACGCGCTCAGCCACCACCTGCGGGGGGTCGGCGATACCGCCGCCATGTACGCCATGGGCCATCTCCTGGACGAGATGAAGAATGAGCTTGGCGTCGAGGTCCGGCGCGGCGCAGTCGCCCCTGCCGGTTTGGCAGATCTCGACAATCGCCCCAGCGATGGCTCCCCGGTAGGGCTCGTACACAGCTTCGACGGCGTCCGGAAAAAACTCGAGCAAGCGCTGGCGCTCCCGGCCCCGCCACCGGACCATCCGCCGAGTCTGTTCATCGAACGGCAGGACGATAGGTGTGGTGACGATATTCCGGAGTCTCTCGACGGCGTCTTCGGTACCAGAGTCCCAGTATTGCTCGGCGGCGCGACGCATCGATTCCTCGAACATGGCGAGGAGTAACTCGTCCTTATTGCCGAAATAGCGGTAGAAGGTTTGCAGCGCCACCTCGGCGCGATCGATCACTTGCCGGACAGTGAAGTCCAGGATTTCATCTCGCTCCACCAGCGCCCAGGCTGCGCCGATGATTTCCATGGCAATGTCGCGACCGGTATTTTCCCCGGCGCGGCTGCCGCCACGCTGGCTGGCACGCAGCTCCCATTGCTTCGGCGGAACGTCCGGAGCCAGAAGAGGCCGAGGCTTGCCGGTGTCGGTCATCTCCAGAACCGTACCATCAGAACCGGCGCCGGAACTACGAGGCGCGCCCCTCAGCCGGAAGGAGAGTGAATGATCTTGATGGCACCGGTAGGGCAGCCAGCGGCGGCAGACTCGATCTGCTCGAGCAAATTCCCGGCGGGGTCGACCACGGTCGACTTGGTCTCGTCATCCAGGTCGAAAGTCCCGGATGCGTACACCGAGCAGACACCCGATCCCATGCAAACGTCCCGGTCGATCTCGATCCGGTAGGGCAGTGCCGCGGCCATCAGACGAGATTATACAGCTTAGCGGCGTTTTCCCACAGGATCTTGCGTTTGTCCTCCTCGCCGAATGGAGTGAACCACTCGTCCGTCAGCGACTTTGAGTTCGGCCAGGTGGTCTCGGAGTGGGGGTAGTCACTGGCCCACATGATGTTGTCGATCCCGATGTGGTGGCGCTCCCGCAGTCCAACCGGGTCTTCCATAAAGGTGGCGAACACCTGGCGCCGAAAATAATAACTGGGCGGCTCGGTCAATTCACTTCTGGTCCAATACCTGTGCTTTTCCCACAGGTGGTCGGAGTAGTACTGGAAGAACGAGATCCAGCCGATCTGGCTCTCCACCGCCACGAACTTCAAGTCCGGGAACCGCTGCAGCACCAGTCCGTGGATCAGCTCCGAGACGGCCTCGGCCATGGTCATCTTGCTCATCACCAGGCCGGTCATAAACCGGGGGGCGCTCTCGTACATGTTGACCACCGGGGTGCCGGGCCGGCGGCCGCCCACGTGCAGGCCAACCGCGAAGTCAGCTTCCTGAAACGCCTTCCACATCACGTCCCATCTGGGATCGCCATAATCCTGGTCCGGCCCGGGGAACAGCGGGATGTACCCGCTCACCAGCCCCGGCTGCGACGCCGCGAACCGAAGCTCCTCGGCGGCCCGTTCCGGGGTGTCAATGGGGATAGCGGCCACACCCAGCAGGCGGCCCGGGGCGTGGGAGGCAAAGTCCGATAGCCAGCGGTTGTAGCCGCGCACGCTACTGAGTCGCAGCGCCGGATCCTTCGACTGCAGGGGGCCGCCCACGTAGAGCACCTCGGCGTCCACACCGTCGATGTCCATGTCCTTGATCCGCTCGGCCGGGTCCCAGGCGCCGGACCGCTGCTCATCCAGCTTGCGAACATTGAGCTTGAACTCCTCCGGCTTCTTCCCGGCCAGATTGTCCAGCGTCATGATGGGGGTGCGGACCCCCTCGAAAACCCGGAAGTCGCCATCGTCGGTCCGCTCGACTCGCGGCGCCCGATCCCGGTACTCTGGATCGAGGTACGTCTGCCACGCCTCGTCGGGCATGGTCACGTGGGAATCCGATGAGATAAGCCGGTAGTTGGTCACAGCTAATTGCCTTTCACTCGGTCGTCCGAATTGTCGTCCCCGTGGTCATGTCCTTCCCGGACTCAGCCGAAGAGGACCGGAATGCTGGTCGGGCCCCGGTGCTCCAACCCGATGATGCGCACACCCGGCACCTGCGGGTCCAGCCGGAGATTCGGCAGCCGGTCGAGTACGGCATTCATGGCTACCCACATCTCGGCGCGAGCCACGTGCATACCCAAGCACACGTGTGGACCACCCGCGAAGCCGAGGTTCGGCTTGAGGCTCCGGTAGGGGTCGAAGTGCTCGGGGTCTTCCCAGCGTAGAGAGTCGTGATTGGCGGCGCCGAGATTCATCTCCACCACCGCCCCAGCGGGGATCTCCACTCCGCACAGCGTCACGTCTCGAGTGGCGAGCCGGCGGAAGATGGGATCAGTGGGCTCCCAACGTACGGCCTCGTCGATGGCCCGTCGCAGCAATTCCCGATCGGCGCGTACCGCCTCCAGCAGCGCAGGCTCTCGCAACAGGGCGATGAGCAGGATGCCGAGCTGGCGCCACGTCGTACCCGAGCCGGCAGTCAGGATAAGGCGGGAGAACCCGTAGATCTCATTGTCGGTGAGGAGATGGCGCTGGCCATCCTCCTCGATCTCGCTCTGGACGAGAACGGTGATGACGTCGTCCTGGGGACGGGCCCGGCGGTCCTCGATGACCGCCCGCAGCATGGTCGTGGCCCGCCTATCGCGGTCAGCCAGCACCGCCGGGTCGGCCGCCGCCATCATGCCCGAGCCCTCGGCGCCTTCGCGAAAGTCCAGCGCCTGCTGCCGGGTGAGCCCAAAGCTGGAGGTGATCGTTTGCAGCGGGATGCGCGAACACAGTTCGGCGTTGAGCTCCGCCCGCCCCTCTTGCTCGAACGCCGTGATGGCCTCGTCGACGAGCCCGCCAATCCACTTGTCGATCCACCATTGGCTCCGCTTCGCCGAGAACGCCGGCTGCGCCAGGGCTCGATACCGCCGATGCTCGGGCCCAACCATCTCCAGGATCGTGCGACTGCCGAACAGCTGCGTCACCGATCCTGCGTACACGGTCGAGGAGAAGGTCTCGTTCTCGCGGAGGACGGTGTCATTGGCCTCGAAGGAAAACGCCGCGTACACGGGGGCGCCGGCCCGGCGGACCAGCCCTCCAGGCGGGTAGCCGAGAAGCTCGCGCACCGAACCCTTGTGCACCGGAGCCTGCGCCAATAACTCGGCAAACGCCGGGTACGGATCCTCCACCAGGATTCCACCGTCGGTCGCCGTCACGTGGCGCTCCACGTCGTACAGCTCCTTGAAGCGCTCGGCCTCGGCCGCTGAGGTCATGACCCCTCCCTGAAGGTCCCGTCTCAGCTACACTAGATCAAGGTTCTACCGGGTGGCAAGCGCTTCCTTGTTGCAAAAGGCGCGCTCTGGGGTCCGGAATCAGCTTCTCTGCTGCAAAACAGGCCCAACTGGAGGGCGCCGGGTAACACTGTTCATCTCGCAACCAGATGGCAGCCGCCGCAGGGGCCACAACGCAGGCTGCCGGGGTGGTTCGTCCTGATGTAGACGTCACGGCGGTCGACCGAGCGACTACGAGGCGATGTCTTCGGGCCAGACGGGCTGGTGGCGCCGATCCAGCCTGAGCCAACCGAGGTCGCGGCGCAAATCATTTATCTCGCTCAGCAGGGCGCCGGCCGCTTCCTCGCTCAGGCTGCTCCGTTGGTGGCCCTCTCCGTCAAAAAGGCGGCCCTCCATCTGCACCACCCTCTGGGCCGCGATACGTCGTTCGGCGAGCGGCAACCGGGAGGGCAGCCCATAGCTCTCCATCCCGGTGCGGCCCGCGATGCCGGTGCCGCCGACGGGCGTCGCATCGGCGCCGGTCGTCCCTGTGGCATTCGACACCTTTGTTTCCAGAGCTACGGTCATTTCGGCACCAGATCCTTCGGTCGGCTGGCCCGCACCACGGCGGGCGGGATCATTTTTGGTCGCCCTGGCCCGCCGACTTGCGACGGCGGGTCCACATGCAATGAGGGGTCGCAACGGGCATGCTCACAGCATCGCCGCAGGCTGGCGCCATGTCGTCCCGGAATGCCGTGATCTCAAGTGCCGGCCTGACGTGACCGCCGTCACGGGACCGGGGGCAGGAGCAGATCTCTGCCACCGGATTGGCCCAGTGACGGCGGCGACCCCCCTTCCTGGTGTCATTTCACAACACGATGGCTCGACGCTGAACTCATCCGTCGTCGGGCGACTTCATGCGAGGAGGATCGATGGCAGACGACGGCCGTATTGAGGCTCTCTAGGCGCGCATCACAGAACTTGAGGCTCGACTGAAGGTTCAGGAAGACGTCCGGGCGTGAGGGCGGGCCCGCCGGACCTAACCTTGGGCGAGGAGTCAAGTCGACTTGCGACCGGGCAACGCCATTCGGCGTCGCCTCTGAAAGGAAATCCAGATGACGACAGCTGAGTCGAACGGAACCAAGCCGGCCAGGTGCGAGTTCTGGCGCGTTTCGGTTCAACCCCGCGATGCCAAGCAGGCCGAAGACCAGGGCTGGGACGGCATGACGATTGGCGACTCCCAGTGCATCGGGCCGGACACCTACGTGAGGATGACGCTGGCGATGGCGGCGACGTCGAGCATCAAGATGTGCACCTGGGTGACGAACCCGGTGACGCGCCACCCGGCCGTGGCGGCCAACGCGTTCGCGACCCTCCAGGTCGAGTCAGGAGGCCGCATCGAGATCGGGATCGGTCGCGGCGACTCGGCGCTCGCCTTCCTGGGACTGTCGCCGGCTCCGGTCGATTACTTCGGCAACTACGTCGAACGGCTGCGCGGCTTTCTGCGCGGCGAGGAGGTCCCGATGCAGGTCGACCTCGACGGCGGCGGGCGGATCGCTCCCGCGGACGCGCTCGATCTGGCGGATCGGCCAAAGACGACGCGACTGAAATGGCTGCCAACGGGTTACGAACCGGTGCCGGTGATCATCGTGGCGAGCGGCCCGAAGGTGATGGCCCTCGGCGCTCGCATCGCAGACGGTGTCGAGCGCGGTGGTCGGCGCCGACCCACAGCGGCTGGCGTGGGCTCGGGATCAGATCCTGGCCGGATGCCAGGCGGCAGGAAGGTCCCCCGACGAGGTCAGCCTCGGACTCTCCTGCATGGTCGCGTGCAACGAGGACTTCGAGGCGGCCCGGAGCATCGCCCGACCCTTGACGGCCGTGCATGCCCGCTTCTCTGTGATGCACAACCGGATCTACGGGCCGCTGCCCGACGCGGTACGCGAAGGACTGCAGACCGTGCACGACAGTTACGACATGAACCTCCACGCCCAAGCGGGAGCCCACCAGTCGAGCACGATCCCGGAGTCGGTCGTCGACGCCTACGCCGTAGCCGGTCCGCCCAGCTACTGCGCCGAGCGGATCCTCGAGTGGATCTCGCTCGGTTACCGCCGCATCTCCATATCCAACAACTCGCCCGACACGGACGCGGACCTGGTGCTTGAGTCGCAGCGCCTTATCGCGGACCGGGTGCTGCCGGAGGTGCGCGCTTCGCTCCCCTCCTCATAGAGGAGCTATTCCTCCACCGGTAACCGGGAGTAAGCTCCTGGCACGTCCTGCTCACACTTGTTTTTCCTCGCACCACCGGAGTCGGCACCTGGTCGGTTCGATCTCAAAGCCCGCGGGCGCTACCGAAACCAGTCACACCGCGACCGCCCGCCAAAAGTCAATCATGGTCTCTGTCGAGTAAATGCCAGGTTCTCCAGTCCCGGCTAGCCCACCGACGCCATCAAACGCTTCGCCCGGACGAGCCCGTCCAGGCACCCCACGACGATCAGGGCGGTCTCACCCTTCGATAGGAGTTGCGGTCTCGGTAGCATTTCTCCTGTTGCTCTCTACCGTCACCGCTTGCGGTGGCTATACGGCAGCACCGCCTGTGGAACGGTGTGGCGAAGCCCTCTATAATCCAGGCGGACTCGCCGTAGTGGAGATCACCGCGATCAGTTCTGTCTCCCGGGCAGAGTTTCTGGAACTGAGTTCGGAATGCTCTCAGGGTGCAACCGTAACCATCACTCCCCCGACGGTTGCGACGATTGCCGCATCAATTGGGGCCAAGGATGGGAACTATGTGATCATCGAACTGGAACCCGGTCGGACAGGAAGTGCGCCCACCACAGGAATGCTCACTGTTAGCTCTCCGGACGGATTGTTCCGGGTGCCGCTCGACTACAGCGGCTGAGAAGGGCTGAGCGCCCGGGCAACTGGGCGAACACGCGCCCGATCGTTTGCACCGGAACGCCAGGAGCTCGGCGATGGCGCGGTGGAGACAGGGTGGGTTCGGTGGCGCGCGCCAGGCCGAGGCTCAGGCTCAAGCCCGGCCCCGGAGGACCTCCGACGTCGAGGTCACCCGGCCAGTAACAACGGCCGGGTCGCCGCTGCAGAGCTCGAGGGCCGCAGACGCAGTATCGGCCGCGGGTTCTATCAGGTCCTCCCGCGCAGGGTCGACCGGGGGGTGGTTCATACCGTAGGTGAGCACAGCCTTCGACGGGCCGAGGGCATTGACAGCGATGTGTTGCGCCCACAGATGGGCGGCCAGCCCGGTGGTGAAACGCTCGAGGGCGACCTTGCACATCGAGTAGACCATGGTGGCCCCCGCCGCATCGTCCTCGGAGAACGGAGGACCGCTGGGATGGAGGGCGGCGCGGGAGGTCATGTTCAAGATCCAGCCCCGCCCCGTGGCGCGCATGTCCGGGACCACCAGCTGCGCCAGCTCGAACGCAGCCCGCACGTGCACGTCAAACATCACCTGGTATTGCTTGGCTGTCAACTCCTCGAACGGCCTGGCCCAACTGGCGGCGGCGTTGTTGACCAGCACGTCGATCGGACCAAACGCCTCCCGGGCCTCCGCAACCAGCCGGTGCCGATCGTGCGAGCTGGTCAGGTCGCAGCGGACCGCGACGGCCCGACCACCGGCCTCGTGGATCGCCTTCAGGGTCTCCGCCAACGTCCCCGGATATGGCGATGGAGAAGACGTGTCGAGGGTGCGGGCCGCCATCACCACTGATGCACCTTCTGCTGCGAACCGGACGGCGATGGCCGCGCCGATCCCCCGGCTGGCGCCGGTCACCACCGCGACCCGACCGTCAAGACGCCCCGTCCGACCGGCTCGGTCCGCCGCTGCCGGGCTCATTCGAGGGTGTCAAGGTGGGCGGCCAAGGCCAACGCGGGTTCGCTGTTGCGGCCCTGCTCGGCAGCCGTCTCGGCGGGGATGTGACCGTCCGCGGCCATGTTGTTGAACAGGTTGATCATGATCACGCCGAGCCGGAACATGGTGAAGGTGTCGTACCAAACCAGATGCTGAGCCTTACGGCCCGTGTGGCGCTCCCAGAAGGTGACCACCTCGTCGGGTCCGCCGATGCCCTCGAGCTCGCCGGCCACGGGTCCGTCCATGTACCGCCACCACGCCAGGTCAGCTTCGGCGCCGGCCATCGAGGCGGTGTCCCAGTCGAAGATGGATACGACCTGATCGCCGCGGAACATGACGTTGGCGAAACGCGAATCCCCCCAGGAGAACCCGGTCGGGGCCGGCTCGGGGAAATGGGCCCGCAGCCACTCGTAGCCTCGCTCCAGCACGTCGTGGGGCGAAGCTGAGGTGCCGTGATCCAACGACCGGCGCCAGTAGGACAGATGTTCGCCGAGGCCGCTGGACCCGGCCACGGGCAAGAGGAAAGGAAAACGGGACGCTTCCACCTGGTGCAGGGCGGCGAGCACCCGGACTGCGCCTTCCCACATGTTCCTGCGCTGCTCGGGCGACGCCGCCAATACGAAGCCGGCCGTGCGCCAATGGGGCGTGTCCGCTGGTACCTGGCCCTCGATCCGCTCCATCACGAAGAACGGCGCACCCACCACATCCCGGTCAGGCTCGTAGCCGTACATCTTCGGCACCGGGACATCGGCCACCTCGGCGAGCGTCTGGTAGATCTGGGCGTGCACCTCGAGATCGGCGTCGAGGTACAGGGACCTGTCGCTGGCCAGCCGGGCCACGAAACCCGCGGTGTGCTCGCGCCCGGCCCCGCTCCAGGTAGCGTCAAAAATCAACGTCTCGTTGGCCACGCCGGTACCAGCCGGGGTACGCAGCGGCGACACGGTGATACCGCCGCTTACGCCGAGGCGGGGGGCCAACCAGCTGCTCAGGGCCCGGCGAACCTGCTCGGGATCGTGGCGCACGCCCTTGAGCGGTATCGGGACCTCCTCGGCGACCCTGGCTCCGGATCGCTCAGTCATGTCGCAGCGTTTCGGGACAGGCATTGAGCATTTCTGAACGTTCGATGTAGTTGATCCCGACCTCGCCGTCCCACAGAGCCGTTCCGTGGTTGAGCACATACATGAGACCCGGTCCGTCCATGTCCCGGCCGACGGCCAGGCCTTTCATCATCGATAGCCATAGCGATCGCCTGGTGATGATGTTGGTCTGCAATTCCCCTTCCGGCCAGCGCAGCCCGATAGGCAGCTCCTCGCCGCTCATGACCAGTTCCCGCATCCTCGGTGCTTCGGTGATCTCGGCGTGGTGCAGCACCCCGTCAGTACCTGCCACCCAGCCGCCTTCGAGGGAGATGTCGCCGTTCGGCGTCCAATAGCGTGATAGCCCCCATCCCCTGCCGCTGTCGTACAGCGTCCCGGTGATCACGTGGCCGCCCCACGGCGTGCCCCCGCCCCCGCCCCGCGGTCCCTGCGAGTGGTCACGCCAGCCGTACCCGTCGAAGGCGATGTCGTCGCCGCCGAAGTTGACGGTCCCCCGGGCCCGGTACAGCTGCTCGTAGTGCTCCTTGGCCCAACCCTGGTCGTGCATGCTGCCCCGCCCGGTCGCTACCGTCGTGGCCGTATGGGCGTCCCACGCCGGCGTGACGCATTCGATTTCGAGGTTCACCACGAAGCGCCGGTTCAGTCCCACCGGGGCCAAGCCCGCCTGCATCGCCTGGTTGGAGGTGTGCAGGCCGTAACCGTCGAAGGTCACATGCCAACGCCGGAACGGATCGAGGCAGCGAAACTCCATGCCAGCTCCCGCCGGGCGCCGATCGGGGACCGTGCGGTGGTACGACCACATCGACAGCACACCTTCGTCACCGGGCAGGTAGGCGTAGTTCATCTCCTGCCACATGGTCCAGTCGTTGGGCACCGTGCCCAGATGCAGCCACAGCCCGACGTCATGCGACGGGTCGTAGATAGCAAACAGCATGTTTTCGGACCAGAACGCCACGTCTGGCTCCTCGCCGCGGATGCCCTCTCTCCCCGCGGCCAGTCCTCCCGACAAGTCCGGACGGGTCACGGCCGCCACTGCAGCACGAGGTTCTCGACCGACCGCAAACCGGGCGGCCATATCGGCTCGGTGCCCGGCTTGATCCAGTAGTCCGGAATCCGCCGATGCCATTCCTGCAGCGTGACCCGTAGCTCCTGGCGGGCCAGATGAGAACCGCTGCAACGATGCACGCCGCCGCTGAACGCGTAGTGGGGATTGGGGTCTCGGTCCAGGCGGATCTCCTCCGCGTCAGCCTGGAACTCCGGGTCCACGCCCGCCGCCCCCAGGTCGATGGTGACCAGGTCACCGGCGCGAACCGCGAACCCGCACACCTCGGTGTCGGCGGCGGCCACCCGGAAGACAGCCGGAGTCGGCGTCTCCCAGCGCAGCAGCTCCTCCACCGCCGCAGGGATCACCTCGGGGGTCTCCGGCGAGCTGGCGGCGCAGATCGGGGCGGCCGGCCAGCTGGTGGTAGAAGAGGCCGAGCGAATTGGTAATCGTGTCCAGGCCGGCGATCAGGAGCAAGAAGCATCCGTCGAGGACCTCTTCGTCAGTCAGGCGTCGACCATCGACCTCGGCGTCCAGCACCTGACCCATGATGTCGTCGCGGCCTGGAGCGGCCCGCCGCTCATCCACGAACGCCTGAAAGTACTCGTAGATCCGCGCCGCGGTGGCATCAAGGATGGCGCTAACTTCCTTTTCGTTCGACTGCTCGATCCCCTCCCGGTAACCAGGGCGCAGCACCCCGTCCTTCAACTCCAGCAACAATTCGCTGTCCGACAGGGGCAGGCCCATCAAGGTCAAGAACACCTTTGTGGGCAGCGGGACCCCCAACTCCTCGTCCAGGACGCACTCGCCCCGGGCCTCAAAGCGGTCGATATGCTCGTTGACCAATCGCTGGATCGACGGCACCAGCGGATTGATCGCCCTCGGCGCGAACATAGGATCGAACAACCGCCGATACAGCTTGTGCTCAGGCGGATCGTATTGGATCGGGATCAAAGGCCGCCACGCCCGCCCGATCGGCGGGGACGGCGGAGACTTCGACGTGAACACCTCGGGATGGCGGAACACGACCTCGGCCGCTTCCCGCGTTGTGGTCATTACCCCCGTCGGCTCCCGGAGCAACGGGCCTCGCGCCCGCAGATCCCGGAACGCCTGGCACCGATCCCCCACCTGGCTGTACAGATCCCGCACGCCCGGCCCGTAACCTGTCTGCTCGGGTCGCTGCGGGATGTCCATCGAATTCCCCAATGTCAGGCCTCCCTAAACCTCGAGCGCTCCAAATGCAGTTCGAGGATCGGTGGTTGGCCGGTCCCCCCACAAGACTCTGTAAGCGGCCTTAAAGTAGCACAACCAAATCCGGGCGCCACTTGCCGAGCAAGGGAATCCCGGTAGCTGCGGCGCCCCTCGAGCCAAACGCGGCGCAGTCACGGGCGGCGGATGCTGTCTCAGGGCAGTGAATAGACCTCGTTATGGCTAGCATGGTGGCGTGCCCGTCCTTGAGCCCGTCGAACTTTCCTTCTTCGATAATGCGCCGCAGGTGGTTCGCCGCTACGCCCACGTGGCTGCGGCGCGGGACCGGGTCTTCGCAGCAGTAGCCACCGATCCGGCCGGATGGGGAGGGTGGTTTCCGGGGTTCAGTGACGACGGACGTTGGGAGACGCCGCCGCCCCACGGCGTGGGAAGCGTTCGCAACGTCCGCTCCTTCCGTGTCCGCTTTACTGAGACGATCCTCGCCTGGGACGACAACGAGCGTTGGGCCTTCCGGCTGGATCGAGCCAGCTTCCCTCTGGCCAAGGCGTTCGCGGAGGACTACCGCTTCTCCGACGACGGGTCCGGGACGATGGTGTCCTGGACTGTGGCAATGGACCCGGGCCTCGGCTTGCGGCTGGGCTCCCCGCTCCTGCCGTTCGGATTGGGGCTTCTGCTCGACCGGGCTGCAGCGCGACTACCGCGAGTCGCCTGAGCATCGAAGCTGCTCGGGCCGGCTCCTGGCCTCCGAGAACGATGGCCCGATGCGAACGTATGTTCGGGTAGAATAGGGGCGGTGCCTCGGGGTCGGGCCTGACGACCTCCTCGTGAGTGGTCTAGTTACGGGCGAGGAGGTGGCGTGGTGGACGTCGGTCAATGGCTGATCGAGCAGCGCGCCGATATGGATCGGGCCGAGGCCCTGTGGCTGCACCAGTTGGCCGTCTTCGATCGGGACGGGTGGTGGGCCCTTGACGGCCAGTTGTCGGGCGTCTCCTGGCTGGTGTGGCGGACGAACATGGCCCGGTCCACCGCGTTCGAGAAACTGCGCGTCGCCCACCAGCTGGAACGCCGGCCCATCGTCGCCGAGGCGTTCCGCCAGGGACGGCTCTCGTACTCGGCGGTGCGGGCGCTGACCCGGCTGGACCGCCCCGACCCCGACGTAGACCAGGCCCTGATCGCGCTGGCCCAAAGCGGCCAGGCCAGCATCGCCGACCTGGAGCGGGTGGTACGAGCCTACGGGCTGTACGCCGATCAGGAGCGACCCCCGCCCGACGAAGCCGACCGGGCCCGCGACGTCAAGATCCTGCGTGGGCCCAATGGCACCGGCCAGCTGGTGGTCACCCTGGGCGACCTCGAGGTCGAGGAGTTCGCCGCCGCCTGCCAGGCCTTCGTGGACCTGCCCTACCGGTCTCGGACTGTGGAAGAGTCTTCAGCCCGAGACACCCCCACCGCAGACGAAGCGCCCATCGACGGGCCCGGCCGGGCGGCCCGGAAAGCCGACGCCTTCATGGACCTGGTCCGCACCGCCCTCCAGCACGCCGACGGCGGCCGCGCCGCCGGCGACGACCGCTACCTCGTCCACCTGGTCAGCCGCGACGGCAGCCCCAGCATCGCCCAACTGCGACGGCAGGCCCCTCCACCCCGGCGACGCCGCCCTGATCAGCTGCGACACCAGCATCGTCCCCCACACCGTCAGCGACGACGGCGAACCCCTCCACCTCGGCCCCAAGACCCGGGAATGGAACACCTCCCAACGCCGGGCCATCACCGTGCGCGACGCCGGCCAATGCCGTTTCGTGGGCTGCACCTTCCAGCACTGCGACATCCACCACCAGCAACCCTGGGAAGCCGGAGGTAACACCGACATCGACAACGGGTTCAGTCGAAGACCATCCGGTCCGCAACTGTGTAAACCCATGCATGCCTTCGCATCAGACTTGACTCTTTGCGGGTCCGCTGGGCGTCTGTGGCTGCAATCTGCCGATTGACACGATTGCTGGCACGGTTCCTTACGCTGGACCGCCTCCTGCGGGGCCGTCTCCGGGCTGACTTCGCTGGGTCTGTAGGAACTAGCGGGTTGCGACGACCAGAAACGGCCACCCAGCTGATAAAGACCTTGCTTGAGGAGGGCTCACAGCCCGGCTGCACCAGAACCGAGCGAAGCCACTGCCGAGTAAGGTGACTCGTCCAGCGCCGGTCATGTTCGTATCCAGCCCTGACGCACGTTGCTACGCCCCACGCCAGCCTCGACGTAGTCCTTTTTCAAGGCGGTGAGCCGGTCGTTGGGGATCAGAGGGCCGGCCGCCGGAGTGATAGGGACGGGGTAGCCAGGGCCTTGCAACACGTTGTCGAGCCGACTGCCGGGCTGCAGGAGCGGGTAGTAGTCCGCCAGCGATCCCTGCTTGTAGGCGCTGCCCTTGTTACCCACCGCGATAGCTTTTCGGCCGGTCAGTCCATAGAGGCGGGCGCTATTGAGCCCCAGGATGTTGCGCTTGTCGGTCTGGGTGATCGGCGGGTAACCCCAGGTCTCCTGGAGGGATTCTGGAATCTGGAAGCGCCACAGAGCGTCGATCTGCCACTGCGGGCCCCCGTACCACATGGAGTCGGTACCGAACAGGATGTTCTGGGAGCCCATGTAGTAGAGCTGCTGGCCCAGCAGGTGGGCGCACACGGTCGGGAAGGTCACGATCATCGACGCCAGGGTGGTGCCCAGCTCGGTATACACGTTGGGCAGGCGGCGGGGGCTCGACGGCGACGTCGAAGTGGGCTCGGCTCCCGCCACGTACTTCCCTCCGCAGATCTGGGCGAACTGGGTGGACCAGCGAATGTTTGGCACGAGATGCCCGTCGGAATCTCTCAGCAGGGTGGGCGGCATGGCCCCGGGCAGGTTCTGGATGTCCAGAAGAGCCTGCAAGTCGAAGAAACCAGGCCGGAAACAGGAGTGGTAGATGAGGAAGTTGAACTCGGGCCAGTCCGACGCCACTTTGACAATGTCATCCGGGTTTCCGTTTTCGGGATTGTTGTTTGGCTCCGCCCGGTCCGCTGTTGCTCGCCGATAGGCCCTTGTGGATGCAGATGTTGAAGAACCCGGGATGGGTGGCCAGCTGGGCCTTGTTGGCGTAGATGGCAGCATAGGTAGGATAGGCGATGACCTCGTCGTCCAGCCGCCACTGCATGAACTCGGAGCCGGGGAATGGGCTCGCCGCGAAGGCGATGTTGTAGCCCTTCCAGGAGTCCGGGTTGCAGAACTCCACCTGCCACTGGATGAAGTCCCCAAAGGCCGGGTCCTGCAGGTTACCCACCCCCGGATAGATCTGGGCGTGGGCCAAGGCCCGTTTGGATCCCGCCAGGTTGTTGATGAAATCCCGGCATTGGGCCGTCATCCAGCCCGTCAGGGTCTCAGAAACCAGGCTCTCGGTGATGTTGAAAGCTGGCGCGGTGCGGTCTCACCGGGGTTGAGAAACAAAGCGGCGTTGTTGTTGGAGATCATCGACACGCTGGCCTGCGCCTGCAGAAACATGCGATTGATGTACTGACCCGAGGTAGAACTCGCCCTGGGCGGTGGTGAGCGGCCCTGGGTTGGGCGGGAAATCCGGCCGCAGCTGCGACGGGTTCCAGTCCGTCCAGGCGTTCCCAACTCGTCCACGCCGGCGGGGTTGCCCCCGGTGCCGTTGAACGGGTTGGTGGGGAACCCCGCCGCCGTGTTCAGACCGGCCCGGGTCCCTGGGCGACCGCTCGCAAGGATCTGGGGCTGTGCATGGTGCTGCGGACGATATGGGTCTGGTCGTCGAACACGAACAGGTCGCGCGGCTGCCGCGCTCCTGGAAGCGGCCGTCTCGAACATCTCCACCGGGTTCACGTTGAAGAACCGCTCGCCGAACACCTCGTTCATGGCCAAAAACGAGGCGGCCAGACCACCGGTGCCAGCCAGGAACTGGCGGCGGCTGTGCCCAGCTTCTTCGCCGCGTTCTCGGCGAGCTCCTTGACCCGGTACTCGACGTGCTTCTGCTGGTTGGTCTGCGGATGCGGCATGTACTCACCGTTCGACACCATCCGGGTGGGGACCGGGGCATGAAACGGCTCCGTCTCCGCGGGAGCGACCTTTCGGAGTTGCTCGTCGCTCAACCACGCGTCCTCCTCGCGAATCCGGAATCCTCTCTGAACGCGACATAATCGTCCTCCCACCTTTCTGCATCAGCACGGACGCGCCGACGCAAACCTTGTTTTCCGTCCTTCTCCGATAACTCACCGACATGGCCGGATGGACCAAGTCGCATCCGCCTTCAATCAAAGCCAGTCGTAGTCGCTCTCCCGCCCGGTACAGGATCGGGCCCACGACCGTGACCGGCGCAACAGACAACCAGACGCGATTTCCCCGACCTCTTTGAAATTCTGCCCAGAAGGTAACTTCCGGAAAAATGCAACAGCCTTGCTATCGTTGCCAAATCTATTATCGTCACTAAGTTTCTGCCCGGTAGCCTCCCTCCCTGGTGCGACCGCCCCGACACTTACGCGCGGGTAAATCACTTTCGCGCTCTCAAAGGGGAAAGTCAACAGACCCGACGGGCTTGATTTAATTCCCTCAAGAGAACCTAACGCGACCTTCTCGTGGTCCCACCGGAGATCGTGATGAAGCCCCGCCACCTGGCCGTCGAGCCGACCAGGATCGCCGACCTGCTGATGGCCTTCGACCCTGAACTAAGGGGTAAATGGCCCGTAGATGCCCCAGAGTCGGCCTCTCAGGACAGACCCATCAGCACAAAGGTGAGAAGAGATCCGTCCATCGGCACGTCCGGGTTGTCCCACCTACCCGGCGTCATGTGGGTACTTGCGATCGCGGTAGCGGGGCGCGCTATGCGATGGAGGGGGCAGTATCTGTGCTGTGAAGGCCGGACCGGACATCACCGCCCTGCGGCTACGGGCCCAGATGCTGACCGGGACGCCGGCCAGATCGGTCGAGGACGTGGTCACCCGGCTGCTTGCCATACAGGCCCAGGACGGGCGAGGCTTCCGCCTGGCGGTGCGGTCGCGTAGCACCGGGCTCCGGGCGCTCGACGTGGAGCGGGCTCTCTCAGAGCGGCGCACGCTGGTGGTGGCCTGGCTAACCGGGGAACCCTGCACCTGGTCAACGCCCGCGACTACTGGTGGCTGCGTTCGCTGACCGCCCCCCGCCTGGCCGCCGGCAACGCCCGCCGGCTGGGCCAAGAAGGGGTATCCCCAGCGCTAGCAGACCGGGGCGTAAAAGTGGTCATGGATCAGCTGGCCGCCCACGGCCCCCGCACCCGGGCCGAGCTGCGAATGGCGCTGAATGCCGCCGGAGTCCCCACCGCCGGACAGGCCCTGGTGCACACCCTCCTCGCCGCCTCGCTTCGCCACCCGGTGGTCCGCGGCCCTCTCCGCAACGGGGAGCACTGTTTCGTAGACGCACCTTCCTGGCTCGGCGACCCGCCCGCCCCGGTAGATCGACATCAAGCCCTGGCGCAACTCGCCCGCCGCTACCTGGCCGGTCACGGGCCCGCCGGCGACCGAGACCTGGCGACCTGGTCCGGGCTGTCCCTCTCGACGCCCGCCTGGCACTGACGGCCATCGCCAGCGAGACCCAACGGCACGAGCCTGGCCTGATCGATCTGGTCGAGCGCGACGGTCCACTCCCGCTGCCGCCACCCCGGCTGCTCGGTCCCTTCGATCCGGTCATGCACGGCTGGGCCGACCGCACCTTCATCGTCGGTGATCACGCTCAGGTGGTCACCTCCAACGGCCTGTTCCGGCCGGTCGCCCTGGTCCTCGGAAGAGCGGCCGCTACCTGGTCGCTCTCCGCGGGCGTGCTGACGCTCCAACCGCTGCAACCCATCCCCGACGCAGCCCTCAAGACGCTCGAACACGAGGCCAGTGACGTGCTCGGCTTCCTCGGGCTGCCCCCCTCCCCCCTTGTCGTGTCACCGCGATGAACCCACCGCACACCATCACCATCCCGGACCATTTTCCGCCGCAGGTGCAGCAGACCAAATGTCGATAACGCAGCCGGCGCAAGTCGTCTGACGCGTCGTAGCCGAAGTCCGTGGACGCCTCTCTCGAAAGGCGACAACGGATTCGTGGTGCCTCAGAAGGGTCACTCGCATCGGGTCCGGCTCAGGGTGTCTTCGCGGTCTTGGAGCAGTTCGAGGTCGGCCTCGCTGGCGTTCTGCGTGAGGAGTCGTCCGATGAGCTGGTGCTGTGGCCGGCGCTTGGCGGCCATCATCCGAGCCAGAGCGAGGCTCTCCTCCAGCAGGCGGTCTGATGGAGCGACCCGTTTCACCAAGCCGGCAAGCGTCTTCATCATCCAACAATATACCTATCGGCGCGATCTGCTCCTATCCCGATTCTCTCGTAATGATCCCGCACCATTTGAAGCTTAGTGAAGACATCCTCGTAGCCGAGCGGGGAACCGTCGGGGTCCACATAGATATAAGAACCGGTCACATGAAACAGAGTGATCATCTCATCTACATCAGCCGGTACGACAAGCGTGTGGATATCACCCGGAGGCTCAAAGGAATAGTCCCCCACTTCTGCTCTCCAAGGGTGCTCAAGGTAGTGCCAGCTCCCTCGGAGAGTAAACGCATGAACAGGCCCAGTGTGACGGTGCCGCGATAGCACGCCTGAACGAGTCACCTTGACCAAGTTGAGGAAGTATCCGTGACTTAAGCTAAACGCGACCGGCTTGAAGAACAATGTCTCACTCTGTGGGACCCACAGGTGCGGCTCAGCATCAAGGTCCAACACCTTTGTTATCACTAGATCACTGGGGACGCCGTAGATCGGTGGGCCCGAGTACGGCACCAGGGCTGGCGTGGTCATCGATCGAGTGTCGCTCATCTAGACTCCCTTCGCTGTCTGTCAGCAGGTACGCTTGCCGGCTCAAGTCCGGCCACAATGATGCAGGATACAATCCTAAACTAGACGAGGGGTCGTGTGACCATACCGCCTTGGCATCATTAACGTGAGCATATCTGCTCGGGCGATGACGCCGCCTTCGCGTAGGCTGGCGATTTGGTCAGAAGAGTATCCGGCTTCGGCCAGAACCTGCTCGGTGTGCTCGCCGAAGTCGGGAGCGCGGACTGGGTCGTAGGCGTCCTGGTCGAACAGGATCGGGGGCTTTGCTTCAGCGTGTTCGGGTTCGTTGACTATCTGGCTGTCTTGAAGGAATGGACCGAGCCTGCGGCCATTTCGCGGTTAGGCGCCCCTCACAACCGCTTCCCGCCGAGGACTCGGGCTTAAGCAGGGTTCCAGAACCCGCGCCTGTAGCGCGACCTATCTACGGGTATTCGGCGTGTGCGGGCGCGGCCAACTCATCCGTTCTCATATCCCACCACTCGGGTGGGGCGACACGGAGTGCAATCGCCCAGGTCTCTCCTTCGAGCCGAATCGCGATGCGGGCCATGGACAGAAGGTTGTCGACGAACCAATCCTCGCTGTGGCTCCCTCCCGGGGACCGGAACCGGTTTCCCCTTCGTGTCCCGTAGGCCAAGAAGTACCACAACCCGTGGATGCGTCCGATCATCTCGACGTGCCGATCGAAGAGTTCGGAGTAGCTCGAAGAGCCGGTCAGTACGGCTCCCCAACGACTGATGAGCTCCCGGGAGGTGTCGAGGGTGAGCTCGAGTGATTCCCGAAGCTCATCCCGATTATGCGGATCAGTCAGGATTGCTTCAATCTTGGCCTTGAATGGTGGGGCCCGTTCCGGCGAATTAAGTACCTGTGCGACGCGGGAGGGGTCAGCCACCGCGTCGCTGCCGCCGCTCCCGTCATCGACGACGCCGAGCAGCACGCCCCACGCGGCGCGGGCGGCCTCGGCTAGCTCCAGGAGCGCGTACTGGGCGAGCAGCCGCCACCTGCGCTCGGATCGTCGGTTGAGGACGACCTCGATCACGGTGACCGATAGCAGGACGACGGTGAGGGAGGCCAGGATCGCCGTCGTTACGGGATGGTCGAGCCAGAACCGACCTGCGTAGAAGTCAGAGCTGATCAATACCAATAGCGATGCGACCGCGACCAGAGCCGTACCGGGCGGGCGTCGCGGCGACTTCGGCGGCACATTGCTCGCGCCCTTCCCGCTGCTATTGGTCAAGGATCTGTCGAATCACGCGGACGACCAGGTCTCGGCGGTCGCGACGATCGGGTGGGAACAGCGCGGCGAGTTCGGGTATCTGGGTGTGCCAAACCATGGCGGTTGAGCGGGCCAGGCCTAGCAGGGCAACGGGTGAGTACCGACTGGTCACCTTTCCCTCCTGCTGGGCGGCCGCGATTCGCCGGAGCTTGTCCTCGTTCGAGTCGAGGATGACTGCGAGCGGTGGCCCATCGGCCCGCTCGAGCTGGTACCAAAGGGTCAGGCGCAGCGTTTCGGGGGCGTCCTCGAACTTGTCGAACATTCTTCCGCCGTACTCGGCCAGGTCGTAGTCATCGAGGTCCACCGAAGCGTGGAAATCTCGGATGCGGTCCTCGAAGGCTGCCCCAAACAGGGCCTCTTTGCTGCCGAAGTAGGCGTAGATGGCCTGCTTGTTGGCCTTCGCCGCCATGGCGATGCGGTCCACCCGGGCCCCGGCGATGCCGTAGCAGCTGAACTCGGTGATGGCTGCCTCAAGTAGCCGTCGCTGCGTCTCCTGCGCATCCCAGGGCATACCCCGACTCTACAACCAACCAGTTGGATTGACAAGCGGGCTTGGTTGTGGTTGGATGAATGGCGGTTACTCCAACTAGATGGTCTAGCCACGGAGGGCTTATGCGGTGGTGTGAACAACCAGGAACACCTGGTTGATTAGTGGAGCCTCGAGTGGCTCCATTACGCATTGGCCCGACATGTCCTTGAGCAAGAAGCCATAATAACCCTGGGTGGCGAAGCCGAGCACGAATCGACGCGTTCCAATCCGAATCCGATTTGGACCGGGATCTCGCCTTCAGCACTGACTACCCAGATGTGCTTGAGGCGTCCTGTGACAAACATTTACCCAACATTCCACGGGTTCGGAACGACTATCGGTGTCACGTAGGCAAGACAAATGCGAGAAGGACACATCTATCTGGTAGCTGCTCGGGCGGGCAACCTCGAGGAAGGCGTGGCAATGTGACCCCGGCGTGGCGGACCTTCGGGCTGTTCCGTACTCGCCACTGAAGAACGGAAGCAGACCGCGGACCGGAAGAGAAGAAGCGCAGGCGCGGTAGACCAGACCCACGGGACGCCATCTTCCTCTCCGCGGAATGGAGTACGGTCACTACCGATGTAGGAGAGTGAATGTCGAAGTCTGTCGCGGAAGGAATGCCATGGAGTCATCGCCACTACGCCGTTGGCTGGGAGTCGACCTCACGAGGTCAGGACGGACAACGGATCCAATCCCGATAACGAACACGTTGGAGGACACACCGTGATGCACGGCACGGGTACCTATAACCGGCTCCGGACATTCTGGGGTGTCGACCCGACCACCGTCTATGTCGTGAGGACCGACGGCAACCTCTATGTCTTGCAAATCAACGAGGCTTGGCAGACGTTCACACCCCCAGGCCAGTCTGTCGCCACGCAGGCCACGGCTGTCCAGGGGGTAGGGTACACCAGCGCTTTCATCCTGCAAGATGTCCCCCCATTCGCGAATCTTCTCCGGGTCTACCGCGCCCCGTGGGGAGGGCAAGCGGCGCCCACGGAAAGCGGTCCTTGCGTCGCGTTTCAAGCCCTGGACCCAACCACCCTGCTCATGTTGGAGTATCCATCCGTTGGTGGAGCGCTCATGCTGTACACCAACTTCGATGGAAGCACCGCAGAATCTCTCGGTTCGTGGACCATTGATGCGAACGCCGGCGCGTTTCAAGCGCTGAGTCAGACACAGGTGTATGTGCTGGGCTCCGACGGAATCCTCTGGCTCGAGACGGGCCCATGGGGTCCGATACCGCCCTCGCGACAAAAGATCGACGCCAACGTAGCGGCTTTTGACGCCGTGGATGCATCCAACGTGTATGTACTGGGCTCCGACGGAATTCTTTGGCTCGAGACGGGCCCTTGGGGCCCGGTGCCACCGTATCGCCAAAAGATCGACGCCAACGTGGCGGACTTCCAGGCCACGGGCGTGGAGGACGTCTATGTACTCGGGACCGACGGCAACCTTGGTGGGAGCACGGATCATGGGGCCCGGTACCACCACCTCGTACACAGATTGATGGGAATGTCGCCGCCTTCCAGATCGTCAACGTCGAACAACAGGGCTATGTACTTGGCACGGACGGTAACCTGTGGTTGGAATTCGGGCCGTGGGGCCCAGTACCACCAAACCGTACGCTCGTCGACAAAGATGTGTCAGGCCTTTTTGCGGCCAATGAAACTGGCGAACAAAATTAGCTCATCGGCACGCAGAATAGCCGTCACACCATCAGCCCGGTCCAGGTGAGGACTCTTGCCTCGCGCCGCCTTTGACGAGTTCTAGACCTTGGGACGAACCTTTTCGGGCGCCTTCAGTCGAAAGCCCTCCGGAACCGGCCCGCCGAAATATAGGTGACTGCCCCACAACTTGTCGGTATCAGTAGAAACCTCGTAGTTGACCGACTCACACCCCGGCGACGCATATTGGAGACCAATGCCACTGAGATCTTGCCAAGACTTGCCGACAAGAACTCGTATGTTTCTCTGGTAGGCAGCGTACCCATACGCCTCAATCGGAGAAATCCCACTCCCCATCTGGTCGACCGTGGCACACGGGTTCGCCAGGCCGGAGAACACCTCACCCCCGAACTGGCACGAGTATGCCGTAGCAAACTTGTTTTTGCCCCCCTCTGTATCGCCCCAGAGACTGTTCGGATAGTACCCCAACAAATACCATTCTAACCCGTCGACGGCCGTATACACATACCAGTTACCGTTTCCATCACCCTGTACCCTGATGCCAAGCTCATATTGTGGGCCCCCCTCGGAGCTGATCTCGTTCAGAACAAATCCCGGGTAAACGTCGGCAGCAAAAGGGTCAGCAGATCGAACGAATCCCTCATACATGGTGTTGTATCCGCCAACGTTGTTGCCATTGCTCTGGTATCCATTGGTCGTAAAATACGTGAAAAGATGTGGCGCCAAGTCCCCATTGACAGAAAGGTCGACAGTCCAGCCAACTTCGACGGTTTGGAAGGGGGGTATCCTACCGGTCGCCAGCCAGAGCTGGGAAATCGAGTGATCGCCCCGAGGCGCGCCAGCAAGGCTCGGGTCCCAGACGTTCAACCACGTTTCGCAACCCAGTAAGGGCTCACCTCCCCCCTGGCAAAGCGCATGAAAATAGCCGGGAAAATCGGGAGAGTCTGGTGGCGATCCATCCCTGGACCCAGGCGGCGGGCGAAGTTTCCCGCCTAGATTCTCCACCGACCGAAGATCAGGCACTTGAGACACATCCGGCCGCAAAATTGGGATACAGCCGGGTGGACCAGGCTGGCCTCTCTCAGCGCTGACTCTCCTGGTCGGACGCTGAGAGTCATCGGGAACTGTCACTTCGGGCCGAGGTGCTGCAGCTAGCGTCAATTGATTCGCCGGCTCGGGGGGCACCCAGTCGAGGATCTTACCTGTGGGCGTGAGCGTGGACGCAACAATGTCCAGCTGACTCTGCCTGGCAGCCAACCAATCAAGCACTTCTTGATGTGGTCCCGGTGTGTCTGCCTCCATAAGAAGTCGCCTCCCAGAGTTTATGAATTTCGCGGTATGGCTATTTTTCCCGCCTGATCCGATTCTAGATCCGCGAGGGCTGCCCGCCGCTACGAGGTCGCCCTCATCTCGTCAACTGCGATGCAGACCGTCGACCCGGCGCCTTCGATTGGGGCGACCGATGTCAACGTCACGTCATCGAGTGCTTCTGACGCCCAGCTCGCCCAGCCAAGCATGACTAGGCTCATCTCTTGGCCGGCGAGGACGAGACCGTAGGGCAAGACCGGGCCGGGTCGGCTGCAAGCCACCGGCCCGAATCGATTACGACGGTGTGGTCTTCGCCTTTGGGACGTCGTTCGGATCCAACTACCGGATGTCAGGGGTGGCTCCGATTCACCGTGTGATCGGCGGTTCCACGCCGAGCCAGGCACACGCTTACCGACGCCACCCAGATCAGCCATACAAAGGGCCCCAGGCCCTGGGCGTAGCCTCCCGCGTTGGCGCCCCCGCGGGAGAACAGGCCGCCGAGCTCTACCGCGTTGATCGTGATCTCCAGGGCGCCCAGTCCGATCAACCAGCGTGGCAGCGCACCGGATCTCCATATGACCGCGGTCGGCGCAAGGACGAGGATCATGACGACCACGGATGAAATGGAGTAGAGCGACAGGTTGGCGATGTCGAAGGCCAGCTTGGTGACGGTCGGATCGTATTGCGCGGGCCCGGCCCAGGTCACCACGTCGAGTGGAACCTGGCCGCTCGTCACGATGGCCAGCACCCCGACGCCCGATCCCAGGGTCAATATCCACAGGCGACCGCGTCCGCCCTCAGCCTCGGCGACGAAGGAAACCAGGTAGGCGAGGAACCACAGCAGGAGGGCTGTCGCCGCCAAGTTCAGCAGCACTCCGGTCAGGAGTGCGTCCCGGCTGGCCGTCAGGTGGCTGATTACTTTCGGGAGCGACGCGTCGGGGTTCAGCGGGCTCCCGGCAGTGAAGGCGCTCACCGCGTAGAGGGCGGCCCCGACGACACCCGATAGCGCACCCAACGTCTTGGTCTCGGTGACGGTCGCGATCATGGCTTGCTGGGAAGGATCCCGAGCTGCCGCAGCAGCCCGACCTCGTCGAACATGGCCCAGGTATCGGTCACGCGACCGTCGACGACGGTGTGGAGAGCTCGCCCCGGTTCCACACGGCGTCGAGGAGCTCGAGCGCCGTTGCGACGTTCTCTGCTTGGCTGGTCAGGGAGGCGGTCATGGGGTGATCGTCGTACGACCGACATCGCCGAACATCCACCAGGTGGTTGATGTTCCAGAGCAGAAACCGGTTGATCCTGGGGACGTGGCCAGAGCGAACATGAGAGACTCGGCAGGCCGACGCCGCTCGGCGTTGCGGCTGCTAAGAGAACGGGACGCAGCAATGACGGCAGGTGGGATCGCCAAACGGAGGGGCGTCGCCGGAGCGGGCGGTCGCCTGCCGGCGCCTCTAGGCGCTTTCATCGGCCGACAGGCCGACCTGGCTGAAGCCGGCACCCTTCTGGCCCGAAGCCGGCTGCTGAGCATCACCGGAACGGGCGGCTGCGGGAAGACCCGGCTCGCCATCGAGGTAGCCCGGGCCTGGGAGTTGTCGGGCCACAACGTCCGCTTCGTCGATCTCACGTCGGTGGCGGACGAGAATCTGGGTCTCCGCCGAGGTGGCGGTCTCCCTCGGTGTCGATGAGCCCGAACGCCATCGGACCGTAGTCGACGCCATCGTTGAGCACGTGGCCCGGGCCCCCTATTTCGTGGTCCTCGACAACTGTGAGCACGTGTTGAGAGCTGTCGGCCCTCTGGCCGCCGCCATGGTTCAAGGCTCCGGCACCCTCCATATGGTCACCACCAGCCGCGAACCCATCTCCATTCCTGGCGAGACCGTGCTCCGCATGGATCCCCTGCCCCTCGCTGACGCCGTCGAGCTCTTCGCGGAGCGAGCTCGACGCGCCCATCCCGGACTGCGAATCCAGGATTCCCAGCACTGGCACGTGGATGACTCGGCCTGTTGAGATTCGGGGCGTCCGGGCTGGGGGGTAGTGGACTCGTCAGTGCCGACAGCCGGCTGCACCGTCCTCAGCTTTTGCGCCTCGGTCACCAGCGCCTCTTGACCTGCTGGGATGGGTGTTCGAACCGGATCCGCCCTCCTCCCGCGGAGGTGGCCGCCTCGACTCGGATCACGGGTGATTGGGGCACCGGGGGGACAAGATTGTCCAGCGTCACTCGCCCCGTGGCTGACACCATCTGCACGGCGACGCCTTGGGGGACGATGACGGTGATCTTGCCCGTCGAGGTGCGGAGAACGAGGTCGATGTCCCGGGCGTCCCAACGGGCGGTGGTCAGATCCAGTCGGACTCTCCCTGTCGAGGATGTGACGGTGGTTTCTGCGGCTAACTGCCACCCGGCACCCGGCTCGAGTCGACTGATGCCGGCGTCGAGTCGCATCGGTTGCGGAAGCCTTCGCGAAGCGGGGGTCAGGCGGACGAGGGAGGGCAGCACTGCCATCGCGGCTTCGAGGTCGGCTTGATCGTTGGCGGCAAGGACTTGTTCCAAGCTCGCCGAAAAGCGCTCCAGAGACAGGCTTCCACTGCCGACGAGGTCTTGTAGCCGAGCGATGGCAGCGAGCCGGTCGCCATCATCGACCGGCTCGGGTGGAAGGGGAATCAGTTGATCGTCAGGCACTGCCGCGATCGACGCCAACGTCGGGTTCGGTAGTGTCTTCCTCACCGTTGTCGACCCCTTCGAAGATAGCCCGGGCCGCCGACTCGGGGGAGGCGCTCGGGATCTCGAAGCCACGAGTCATGACCAGCGTGGGATATATCCTCTAGGTGGTTGGCGAGCTCCGAGGATTCGTGAGGCGCTAGCGCGGTCAGGTGATCACGGCCGAGGGGGTGGCGGCTGCTGTTGCGGTCCATTCCGTCACGCCGGTTCGTACTCGTCGTGGCGGTGGATCCATAGTTGGAAGCCGTCGTCTTCGTCGCGCCCGTTCGGGACGCGATCGAGGATCGGGTAGTAGCTCATGAGGAACTCGACCCCGCGCCCGGTGGTGGCGTAGGTCTGGTAGACGACCCCCTCGTCCAGGGCGAAGGCGGTAAACCCGAAGCCTTCGCTGAGATAGCTGACGAGGTCGGTGCCGGTCTCCTTGGCGTTGCGGGCGGCGACCGGGGGGAGCTGAGCGCGCATCGGCTCGACCCACTGCCGTGTCTGCTCCTCGGTACTCGAGAACCCGATCTCCGTGTTGAAGTCGCTGTCGTAGCTCGACGCCCAGTTGAACCTCCAGCCCATCTGCTGGCGGTAGGCGAGCAGTTTCTCGATCGGCGCGCCTGAAACGCAGATCATGGTCACGTCGCGGGCCGCCAGGTGCGGAAGGAGTCCGTCGAAGCTATCGGCGATCGATGAGTTGACCGGGCAGCCGGCGCGGTAACTCGGTCCGAACATGAAGTGGTATACGACGAGTTGCGAGCAGCCTCCGAACAGCTGGGCCAGGGTGCGCGGTCCGCCAGCGGTCTGAAGCGTGTATTCCTTGTCGACCCGCACCCAGGGAAGCTGCCGCCGTCGGCGGGCGAGCTCGTCGCCCAGCCTGGTGTGCTCCTTTTCGCGGGCCCGCAGGTCCTCGAGGGCGGCCGCCCAGTCCTCGGGGCCTGCGATCTTGTGATCGTTCATCGCTTGACTGTTCACAGTTTGGCTTGGTCCTTTCCCACGTCCAGCTATGTCTGCGCTGGATCTCGTCACGGTTGTGCCGCTCTCAGTTCAGGCAGCGGTTCCGACGAACGCCGCGTATTGGTGCTCGAGCGCCTTGACGTCGCCGGCGCGCCAACTCTCCGCGATGGATTCCGACATGGGGTCGGGGAAGATGTCCTCATCGCCGTTCTCGAGGCTTTCGAAGATGGCGCTGGCGACCGAGTCCGGGGAGGCCTTCGGGATGTCGAAGCCTCGAGTCATGTCGGTGTCGGTTGGGCCGGTGAGCGCGGCGTGAACGCTCACGCCTTGCCCGGCCAAAAGGAGGCGCAGCGACTGGGTCAGGTTGAACGTGGCCGCCTTCGAGATCGCGTAGGCGGGTGTGACGGGGAACGGGGCGAGCGCCATCATCGACACGTTGTTGACGATCGCGCCGCCCGAGCGGGTCAGCAGCGGCAGGAACGCTCGGGTCACGTCGTAGGTGCCGAAGAGGTTGACGGCGAGGTGTTGTTCGAGCACGGCACGGTCGGTCAGGTCGTCATAGAGGGCGATCCCGGCGTTGTTGATCAGGACGTCGAGGGCGTCGATGCTGTCGACCGCTCGCTGGATCTGGGCTGGGTCGGTCACGTCGAGGATCAGCGGCGTGACGCGACTGTCTGGGTGGGACATCGGCTGGCGTGTCCCGGCATACACTCGGCTGGCCCCTCTGCGGAGCGCCTCCTCGACCAAGGCGTGGCCGATGCCGCGGTTGGCGCCGGTCACCAGGACGGTCTTGTCGGTCAGGGTGGTGTTCATGGGTTTTCTCCTTGTGGTGAAGTTGCGGATGGTTGTTGGAGTGTTTGCGAAGGCGATACGGTCAGCGAGCTGGATGCTCTAGGGGATTGGGCAGGCCGGTGCCGGTCCGGATGAGGCCGCGCAGACTGGTGTGCAGGTAGAAGTCCCAAGAGTTTGAGCAGACGTCGAAGCATTCGTAGGCGGGGACAAGCCCGAGATGCGTGAAGCGAATCTCGGTCTTCGACCCGTTGGCGGCGATATCGAAGTGGATCTCGGTGCCGTTCCACTCGGTCGTGTCGTCGGTGAAGTTGAAGTGGTTGTCGACGACCTTCCAGACCACCCGGGTCGGGGCGGTCATCTCTGCGACTCGGATGGTGCAGCGGTGCACGTCTTGGTTGTGGTAGGTGAACGTTTCGCCGGGGATGTTGGTGGGCCCGTCGATGTTCTCCGACCACCAGCCGCGTACGTTGGCGACGGCCGCGAAGACTTCCTCGGGGTTCTGGTCGACCGACAGGGTGGTGGTGAAGCTGTCGGGCTGGCCTGAGGTGGGGGTGATGTCGCAGCTCCCTTCGGGATCGATCGATGAGGACAAACCCATCGTCGGTCCTCGGGGGGGCGGCCGGAATCGGTAGCGCGCTACGACACTTCGCGTGCCCGACTACGTAGCTAGGTGGGAGCAGCCGAGAGGGCTACGTACCCGGTGTCAGCCGGGCGGGTCGATCCCGACGTTCTGGGCCAGTCGTCCCAGCTCAGAGCGGGTGTAGCCGGTCTTCATGAGCAGCCGTTCGACGTGCTTCTCGACCGTGCGGACCGACAAGTACAGGCTCTCGGCGATGTCCCGGTTCGAGCGGCCCGCGATGACCTGGGCCATGACCTCGACCTCCCGGGGGGTGACCCCCTGAGCTGCCAAGGATCCGGGACGCGCGCCGTGTCGGGGCGGGCCCGGCGGGGGACGGGCTCATCCATGGCCCGTAAGGCCAGCCGGCACTGGTTGGCGAAGTTGGCCAGATCCAGGTCCTCGAAGTTGGCCAGCGACTCCCGCAACCACGCCGCCGGTTCTCCCCACCCGTCCCGGTAGGCACAAGGTGCCACCAGAAGCCGGGCCAGACTGCGGAGAAAACCCCCGTTAAAACGGCTCAGCGCCCCATCCGCGGCGGCAAAGATCGACTCGGCGTCGCCGCCCTCCCGGCCGGCTGCTACCGCATCGGCCGCTGTCAGGGTGGCCCGGCTCATGGCCGTATCGAAATCGAGCGCCCGGCACTCGCGTCGGGCCTCGGCGCCGCCGTCATCGGAGACGGTGCGCACCAGAGCCCACCGGCCCGGGAACGGGTGGGCCCCGCCGCCCGCTGCCCGCTGCCCGCAGCACCTCCATAGCCCCATCCAGGGCGGTGACGGCCTCTGGGACCTGGCCTTCTCCGAGATGATAGAGGGCGACCCCGTTGCCCAATGTGATCATTTCGACCGTGTCGCGGTCTCCTCCCGTGGCTCGCGCCGCGGCGGCGGCCGCCTCCATCGCCGTCCGGTCACCGGCGAAGCCGTGGGCCACTCCTTGGAGGGCGATGCTCATCGGCAGAGAGGCCAACCCGAACCGGCGCGACACCTCCTCGCAGCGGGCCGCGGTCGACAGCGTGACCGCCGCCTGACCGTGGCAACTGAACGTCGCGGCCAACTGCAAATCGACCATCGCCGCGGTCGACAACGCCCCGACAGCCAACGCGGCATCGCGGGCCGCCTCGAGCCGGTCTGTCGCCAAGGTCTCGAACATGTCGATCGTGCCCAGCTCCAGCAACGCCCGGGTCCGATAGACCGCCAAGCCGTGCCGTGACGCGTACTCGAACGCCTCCTCAAAGGCCGCTGACGCGGCGGCCGTGTCCCGCCCCCGCTCCACCCGACCGATCAGCCACAGCGCTCGACACGTCACCTCGACCAACCCGCCAGCCTGTGCTTCGCCCAACGCGGTACGGGCGCAGGCCAGCGCCGCCGGCCGGTCATTGCGGGCCAGCGCCACCTCCGCCGCACCGATCGCCAGTCGGGCCGTGTCCGCAGGAGTTAACTCGGGGGCGCTCCGTAAGCTCCCCAGATAGACCTCGGCGTCGTCGAAGCGGCCTGCGTCGATCATGGCGTCCACTAGCTCGAAGCGCACCTCTGTCGCCGATCGGGGATCGACCTGCGAAGAAAGAACCCTGTGCCCGGCCTCCAAAGCCCGGCGGGGTTGACCCGCCAGCGCCCAGGTCGACAGCAGCACCCGATCCGCCTCAAACGGGCAGCCCGGCCGGGCCCGAACCGCTAACGCCTCGGCCGAAGCAAGCGACCCCTCACCAAGGGCCCGCCTGGCCGCCTGCAGCCACAGCTCGGCCGCATGCCGGCGCTCGCCGGCCCCTTCCGCCAGGTTGGCCGCCAACTGGCAGAGCTCCCCCTCCAAACTCGGATGGAGAGCTTCCAATGTTTCCGACAGATGCGCGCAAATCGTGTGGCGCTCCTCGGGGAGCAGCGGGCCTTGAACCGCGTCCACGGTCAGGGCGTGTCGGAACCGGAAACTCCCGCCGTCCGCGTCGATCAGCTGCGCTCTGGTCGCCTGGCGGAGTCGGCCGATGGCGTCCTCAGGCGGGCATCGCAGGGCGGCGGCGACCAGACGCCAGTCGAACTGGCGGCCCAGCATCGCCGCGTAGCGAAGGAACTGAGCCGCGTCATCAGGTAGCGAACCGAGCCGGACCTCCAATGCGGCGCTGATAGAAGCAGGAACAGCCCGTCCGGTCGGGTCTGCCAGCGCGGTGGCCACGAGCTCCTCGATGAAAAACGGGACGCCGTCGCTTCGGGCCACGACCGCGTCGACCAGATCGGCCGGGACCGCCGCCACCCCCAAGCATGCGCGAAGCACAGCCTCGGACTGCGAAACGTCAAGAGCACCCACGTCGATGGCCGCGACGGCTCGGCGAGCCTCGAGCACGCCGATCAAGTCGACGCCCGCCCCCTGTTCGCCGTCCCGGACGATAGCCACCACCACGATCGGCTGTCCGACCAGATTGTCAGTCAGGTACTCGATTACCTTCAGCGTCTCGGCGTCCGACCAGTGCAGGTCCTCGACAACCAGAACCGTCGGGGCTCGAGCCGTCGTGGACCATTCCGCCATAAGGCGCAGCACCCCTTCGGCCAGCACGATCGTGGCCTGCTCGGCGGCCGCCTCCGCCGTCCCCGCCCAATCGGGAACCAGCGCCCCCAGCATCGGCAGCAACGGCGTCAGATCCCCGGACGGGCGCAGCCCGCTCCGAGCTGCGGCTGAGCAGCGCTTCGCGCAACGGGCGCAACGGCACGTCGGCGGCGGTGGGGCTGCAACGGCCGGTCAGGACTACGCCGCCCGCCTCCCGGACCCCGACGGCGAACTCCCGCACCAGGCGGCTCTTCCCGATCCCCGCTGTGCCGCGGACCACGACCGTCCGACCGGCCGCTCGCCACGCCTCCTGTAGCACCCCGAGCTCCCGCTCACGGCCCACCATCACCGGGCACAACAAGCCCCCCGGGCCCGAGATTGGCGAAGGGATCGTCACCAATCCCACGTTAGGCCCACCGGCCTCACACCCGGCGTTGGCCTTCGCGCCGAGGGGTGGCTCTGACCCAACCAATCACCAGCCTGCAGAACCATAAAGCTGACCAGCCCCTACCGCGCGGGCGCCAGCACCCGGACTGACGTCCGGTCGCGCTAACTCCCGCGAACGACGGCGGGCCTGACACGCTTGCGTGAGCGACTCCAGGCCGGCGATCAGTGATGCCTTGGCGGCGTGATTCTGGGCATCGTTCGGGGACACTCGCCAGCCTGCCGGCCGTCGTGCCGGGAGCGCGTCACCGTCGATCTGTCGCGTTCAACGAGCCGCTCGCGCCGGTTCTGTGGGCCTGTTCTGCGTGCCACCTTCCGGCACCTTTCGGTGACACCCCACGTCGACCCGTGGGCACACCCTACGCAAGTACCGCCTGGTCGTCCGTCTAGCAGAAGACTCTACGTTCATCGATTCCGGCTACGGGCTGGGGAGCGATCGTGGCAGCCCGAACCATGGAAGCACCGTGTTCTCGAAACGGATCATGGCGCAGATCTCATCGCCAGCGAGCGTAAGGACGAAGAGGCCAACCCCATGACTCGTGCCGTCAGGACCTCGCACGTACGCCCCGAGCGCCGGCTGACCATTGGCCCTCGTCGGCACGAGGTCGAACTTGCGGCCTGAGCCGAAGATGCTGGCAAACAAGCGAGCGGCCGGTTTACGGCCCTCGTACTCGAAGGGCAGCGGCGGCATCGCGATGAAGACGTCGGCGGTCAGGAGGGCGACGAGCGAGTCGAGATCGGAGGACTCGTACGCGGCGACGAACTTAGCCACGATCGCGTCCTCAGATGGTGAATTCGCGGCGGGAGCGGGTTGGCGTTCGCCCCCGAAGGGAACCTTCCGTTCCAGGCTGGCGCGGGCCCGTTTGAGGGCGCTGGTCACCGACTCCACGGTCGAGTCGAGCATGTCAGCGACTTCGTTGGCGTGGAACCCGAGCACGTCGCGCAACACCAGGACAGCCAGCTGTCGAGGTGGCAGGAGCTGGAGAGCAGTCACGAACGCCAAGGAGATGGACTCGGTCTGCTCGTAACGGGCTTCGGGACCTGCCGGCAGGTCGATCGCACCTTCAAGAAGGGCGTCGGGATACGGCTGGAGCCACGGCACTTCGCCGAGGCGCGTCGGCTCGGGCGGCTCAACCCCGGGCACGTCCCACTCCTTGGCCTGGCGTCGGGTGGCCGATCGACGGGCGTTGAGGCACCGGTTGGTGGCGATCCGATACAGCCACGTCCGAAGCGAGGCGCGCTCCTCGAAGCCGTCCAGGCCCTGCCAGGCGGCGAGCAACGTCTCCTGGAGCACGTCCTCGGCATCCTGGAAGGAGCCGAGCATCCGATAGCAGTGCATCTGCAGCTCTCGCCGGTATGGCTGGGTGAGCTGTTCGAACGCGTTGCCGTCCCCAGCTTGCGCTCTCGTGATCAGGTCGAGAGTGCCCACCGTCGCTTCTCCTTCCCGAGCCCTGTCGTGGTCCCATCCTCATGTAGACACCGGTCGAGGGGCGAACTGGGCGGTCCGGCGGCGCCCAGTTTCTCGGTGTACCGGTGTCTGTATCCGTAACGGTGAGAACACCGACGGAAAGGTGACCCTCAATGGGAAAGATTGTGATCAGCCAGAACGTCACGCTCGACGGAGTCGTCCAGGACCCAACCGGTGAGGAGGGCTTCAAGCATGGCGGCTGGTTCCTCCAGGTTGACGACAAGGACCGCGAAGAGTGGGCAAAGGTCGAGTTCCAGGAGGCGCTGGGCGCCGAGGCGCTGCTGTTGGGTCGGCGGAGCTATGCGTATTTCGCAGCGGGGTGGTCATCCCGGCCTGGCGAGTGGGCGGACAGGTTGAGAAGCCTGCCTAAGTACGTTGTGTCCTCGACCCCCCTCGTAGGTCCCGACTGGAAAAACGCGACGGTCCTCAACGGCGACGTGGTGAACGAGATCTCGAAGCTGAAGGAGAAGCTAGACGGGGAAATCGTCGTCTACGGAAGCCGTCAGCTTGTGCGCACGCTGATGGACCACAACCTGATCGACGAGCTGCGACTGACGGTCTACCCGGTCGTGCTCGGGGCCGGCGATCGCCTCTTCGACGAGCTCGCCGATAAGACACCCTTGCGCCTCGCCAAAGCGACCACCATCGGTGACGGCTTCGCCTTCGTGACCTACGAGGTGGTCAGGAACGCCTGACGCTGGCCGCGTCAAGGTAAACATCGGGTAGCACCGGCTGGCTTCATCCCTGCGATGAGGTCGGCCGTGCTCGTCCGGCCGCGGAAGAGACGAAGTTCTGCAGAGATCACTAGAGAAACGAGCTATCGATGGTTGGTGCACGAGTCCATTTCGAGGCCACGATCGGCGTGATGCCAACATCGTTATTTGCCCTCGATGACGCCCTGGACCGGGTGTCCACTCTCGATTTCGAGATCCCCAACCCGTTCGTCAACCACGCTCCTATGGCCTGCGAGGCCCTGGCTGCTCTTGGCTTCGACGCGATGATCGATGACTGGGTACAGCGGTTCGAGACCTCGATGCGCGATGCGGTGCAGCCCATCACACCGAGTTGGCACGGCGATTTCGACTGGAAGGCCTTGCTCGGCGACTACCGCCTCCTCCCGGAGTGGATGGGTTACTTCGAGCGTGCCGTCGGTAAGGAGGGATGGCAGGCCGTCGTCGAGGTGTGGGTGCCCAGGCTGATGCCGGGACTGGTGGCGGCCCTGTTGCATGGGGTGATCCGGACGTCTCACGCGGTGCGCGCCATCGAGGTTGCCGACACGCGGGCGCGGAGGGCCGAGTTGGCCCGGGCGCTGGGGAACTGGGCTGTCTGGTTCAGCGCGGGCGAGTCGATCGACGACATCGCCGACATCGGCGATCCCAGATCCGCGGCGGTGCTGGCCGCCGCCATGGGCGCCCGCTCCTATGCGACGGCACCGTCGATCTTCAACCTCCACGGAGTCACCACAGCCATGGCCGTACATCTGCTGGCCGGCCACCTGTCGCCCGGCCACGCGACCCTGGCCGTCGCGCAACTCCGGGCCGAGCACCGGTCCCTCTACCGGGGCGTGACGCCGATGACCCACGACCAACACGATCCGTGCTGGGACGACAATGCCAGCGTTGTCGCCTCAAGAAGCTACGACCCCCATCAAATCAAGCTGGTCAAAGCGTGTCGGCCAGGCTTCGAGATCACCAAGGACCACGGATTTGCCCTCGCCGCCCAAACGGTGACGTCCCGCGGGTGAGGACTCGTAAAGCGAGGTCGTTGCACCGTGGTCCGGTCATCGGCCACATGGGTCGCGCACCCGCCGTGGCGGTCTCGGCGTTGGTACGGCAAGGGTCATAGGTTGCGTGGGCCTGGTCCTTGGCGACCGAGGACGTCGTCGGGGTTCACCTGCTTGCAAAGCTGGAGGGACAGGCACCCGCAGCCGATGCATCCGCTCAGCCGATCCCGGAGGTGTTCGAGCCGGTTGATCCGGTCGTCAAGATCGTGGCGCCAGGCCGTCGACAGGCGCTCCCAGTCCCTTCGGGTCGGAGTGCGGTTCTCGGGCAGCCGGTCGAGCGCCGTCTTGATCCGACGGAGGGGAATGCTGGAATGTTCCCGAAGTGACTCTTGAGGGGGTGTTCGCGAAGGCGCACTATCCCAGTAGGTCGACGTGAACCATCCCAATAGCGCACCTCGCGCGTCGGTGACGCATAGCCCCGAAGTGCCGGACGGTGTCGAAACTGGCCGCCTGTTATCCGCCCGTGACGAAGGCCACGACGACGTAGGCGGCGTGGCGGTCGAAGTTCTGGCGGCGCCGGTCGTAGACGGTGGTGGTGCGAGGATCGGCGTGGCGCGCAGCGATCTGCACGTCCCGCAGCGGCACTCCAGCATCCAGGGCGGCCATGATGAAGGCGGCTCGCAGGATGTGCGGGTGGACCAGTCCGAGCCCGGCACGCTTCCCGATCGAGCGTACTCAGCGGTGTGCAGTGCGCCGGTCGAGGCGTTGACCGTCTCGTCGGCACAAGATCGGACCCTCGCAACGCTCACCGACAGCCAGGTCGATGGTCCGTGCGGTGCGAGGCACCAGCGGGATGACGGCGGGCTTGCTGCCCTTGCCGAGGATCCGCAACGTCCGGTGGCCGCGCTCGACGCCGACCTGGGCCACCGGCATGCTGACGAGTTCGCCCAGGCCTGAACCGGGGTCGCTGGCAGTCCGCGCGTGGAACCAGCATTTCTGAAGATTTTGTTGCCGATTCGGGGAACTGGTGGTTGATCGAGCACAACCGAACCTGCCTTCATCCCGGTGATGCGGAGAGTCTGGGGTCAGCTCGGAGGGCGTCGATTCGCGTGGTGTCTTGGATGGTGAAGGCGAAGTCGGTACCGAATGCGGCGGCAGGACTGAGCGCTCCGCGACGAGATCCCCCGAGGGTCTCCTCCACGGCGCGGATAGCGGCCGCAGGGGTGAAGGCGTAGGAGTCCCCGGTCTCTAGCCAGGCTTCGGCCTTCGTGCCGTCATGGCCGGTTGCCCTTGCCCATCCGAACGACCGGTATGCCGACGGCACCAAGGCCTCGCCATCAGGTGAATCGAGGACTGGGGGGCTGACGGCGTAGGCAACGACGTTGGGCGCGCTGGTGGTGTGGAAGGCGGCTTCGAGATCTCCGGTCGGAACGGGCATGGCTTCGCAGGGTCCGTCGGGGAAGTCGATCGTGGTGACGCCGGTGAAGAACTCCTTGGGTGCAAGCTGTCCGGCTTGGCGGATCCAGCCTCCGTGGGGGAGGTTCTCTTGCATGGTGGCGGCGGCGCCGGGGCCGGGTTGGGCCGACGCGACGCGGGAGGCCACCTCGAGGTGTTCGGCCCCGCTAACTCTTTCGCTGACGTGACGGGCTAGGCAGTTGGTGGCGACGACGCCGAATCCGACGCCGGGGATGATGCTGACACCGGCCTGGTTGGCCTGTTGGTCGAGGTCGTAGAGGGCCCGGAACACCTGGAGTTCGTTGCTGATGTCGAGGTAGTGCACCCCGGCCTTGAGGCAGGCCCCGGCGAGGGGGACGGCGGTGTGCAGGAATGGGCCGGCAGCGTTGACTACCAGGTCGACGCCGGCCAATCCCGCCTGCAGTGCGGTGGGATCATCCAAGCTGAGACCTCGGTAGGGCAGGCCGAGGCGTTCGGCCAGGGCGGTGACGGCTGGTGCGTTTCGACCGGCGAGCACGGGGTGGTGACCGCATTCGAGTCCACGCTGGGCGATCAGGGTTCCTGTGTAACCGGTGGCCCCGTAGAGCATCCAGGTCGGTGTCCCGCTCACGACAGTCCTCGCAATTGTCTGTGGAGAGTGATGTTCTGTGGCATGTCTACACTCCTATGTTCGGTCTCGGTCGCGTCGGTTCTTGCAACTGGCGTAGGGGCCGGCCGTGGAATCGCAGTTCAGGTCTGGGCGGGCTGGCCGGCTCGAACTTGCATCAGGAGTTCCCGGAATTTCTCCGGCTCGTCGAGATGGGGGGTATGGGCCGACTTCTCGAACCACACCAGTTGCTTGCTCGTAGCTTCGAGCGAATCGAAATAGCGCTGGGCGGCGTCGCCTGGCGCCACCTGGTCCAGGCGGCCCTGCACCATGACGATCGGTATATCGAGGCGAGGCAGGGTACCTACGAGGTCCAGGGTCGCCAGTTCTGCCAGCAGAGCGGATTGGCTGGCGGTGATGGCGCGAACGGTTCTGAGGACGTCGGCGATGGCGTAGTCCGGCGAGCGCAGCAGGCTGGCCAGCAGGCCCCGGACTACCGCGCCGTAGGTCTCGTGGGTGGTCACTCCACCGAAGTTGGAAGCCCAACGGACCCGGATGGCGAACTGCCTCGCATCCAGGTGCGGAGGCGGTCCGATAGCTTCTAACTGTCGAATGGCGCGCTGGTTGCGGCGTTGGCGGGCGGTGCTGAGCGCGAAGTCGTAGGCGCTGTTGCCGGCGGCGACCCCGTCGATGTCGGTTCCCACTGCCACCAACGTGGCGACGAGGCCCGGGCGTCGTGCGGCGGCGTACGCCCCGATCGTCGCACCAAGGGAGAACCCGGCCACGTAGGGGTTCTGGTCGAATCGGTCTCGGAGCAGCTGGAGGAGCGAGATGGTGTCATTCACCATCAGATCCAGGGTGATGGGCCCGTCGCGGTTGTGTCCGCGCCGTGAGCGTCCGCACCCTCGCTGGTCCCAGTAGACGACGGTGAAGTCCTTCTCCAGGCCGAGAAGCTGCTCGAAGCGGCGTACCTCGTTGATCATGGGCAGGCCGGGACCTTGTTGGATTAGCAGGAGCACCGGGTTGTCGGCGTCGGTGCCACGGATACGAATCCATTGGGTGGTGTCGCCGAGCTGGACGGCCTCGAGCTTGTCGATCACCATCGGAGCATTCACCCTCTGGTCGGCTCGATGGATGCTGCTGGCGAAGGGTCGATGCGGGTGTCCCAGCGGTGGTGGTAGGGGCGCACCCCGAACAGCTTGGCTAGTGCCGCTAGGGGTGGGAGCATGACGTTTTGTAGCCAGATCGGCGGGGAGGTGGCCCGGCTTTCGTGGCGGAAGTGCCAGAAGGTGGCGCCCAGTTGGAGCGGGTTCTTGGGTGCGCCTCGGGGGGTGGTGTGGCCGTCGGCGACGAGACCGGCCAGGGCTTCGTGCCATTCCTTGGAGTGCAGGGCGGGGCGCAGCTCTACCACGCCGTCGACGTCGACGGTCCCGGCGTTGCCCTCGGAGTGGGCGACGCCGGCCGGGACCACGACGGTCTCGCCGGCGCTGGCTGTGTGCTGGTGGCCGGCGAGAGTGAAGCGGGCTTGGCCGGCGGTGATGGTGAAACGCTCCTCTTGGTGAGGGTGGACGTGCTCGGTGATGACCCCGCCGGGCACGCTGCGCCAGTCGAAGCGGACCAGCTCGCCGTTGGTGGTCTCGGCGGTGGCGGTGTATTGGATGTGCTCCCCGGTGGCCGGGTTGAAAAACGTTCGGAATCTCCCGCTCTGAGCGTCGGTGTCAGGGACGGTCATGATGGCCGCGGGGTGAGCCGGACGGTCTTGGGCGGGCGGCGGGGTCGCAGGCCGGCCAGGTCGTGGAACCCGGCGCCGGCGGTGCCGAGCAGGAGGACACCGGCCACCAGCCCGGTCGTGGCGACGAGCGCGGTCCCGGACATGGTGGCCACCAGGATGAACGGTCCGATAGTCAGGGCCCAGCCGATGGGACGGTAGCGGGGGATGTGGACGAGGTGGTCGAGCCACAGCAGGAGGGGTCCGATGGTGATGGCGATGGACGGCAGGACCCAGTCGCGGTGGCCGGCGGCGATGACGATGACCGGAAACGCGAACGATGCGACCAGCTCGACGACCGTGGCGACGGTGACGGACCGCTCGATGCGTTTCGCTTCAGGGCCGGTAGGCCTGCGGCCGGTGCCGGCGGTGACCCGGATGCCGTAGACCAAGACCGCGGTGACAACTACCACGGCGAGACCGGCCAGGGCGGTCCCGGCCCCGCCGCCGAGGCCGAGCGCGCCCCGGATGAGCCAGAAGGCCGCGAAGGCCAACTGTATGAAACCACCGACGCGGCGGACCCGCTGCGACCACGCGGCGGTGGCGGCCAGGTCGGCCCCCACCGGCACCTCTACGGGGCTCATGTCGCGCTCGTTTGGGTCCGGTACCAGGCCACGGTCTCGGCGACGGCGGCGGCCAGCGGGGTGCCGGTGGTCCCGAAGGTGGATTGGTACTTGGTGGTGTCGAGGATGAAGGGCCCTTCGAACTCGTAGGACATCTCGGCCAGCTCTCGCATCAGCGGGTTGACCACTCCCAGGGCCCGCAGGGCCAGCTTGGGGATGTTGCGGACCGTGACGGGATGGCCGACCTCGGCGGCGATCAGATCGAGGACCGCCCGGGTGGTGACGGTCTCGGGCCCGGGCAGGTGCCAGACCTGGCCGACGGCCCGCTCGTCGGTGCCGAGGGTGGCTAGGCCGGCGGCGATGTCGGGCACGTAACTGTAGGTGTGGGGCAGGTTGGGGTTGCCGATGAAGTCGGCCCGCTTGCCGGCCACCGCGTTGGCGAACACCCGGGCGCCCAGGGTGGACTCGGTGACCCCGGCGCCGAAGAAGTCCGAGGCCCGTCCGATGGCCACGCGGACCCGCCCTGCTTCTGCCGCAGCCAGCAGCTCTGCGGCCATCGCCGCTCGGGTCCGGCCCTTCGCGGTGGTGGCCGCCAGCGGCAGGTCCTCGGTCATGGCTCGGCCGCCGGTGGGGCCGTAGCCGTAGACGTTCTCCAAGGTCACCAGCAGCGCGTCAGCCCGTTCGGCGGCGGCCAGCACCCCCCGCTGCAGCGGCGGGAACAGTTTCGGCCAGCCGGTGTAGGGGGCGTTGAGGCACTGGTAGATCACGGACGCGCCTTTGGCCGCATCGGCGGCGGCTTCGGGGTCGGTGGCGTCCGCGGCCCGCCAGTCGACACCATCAACCAGGGTGTCCGGCCGGTGGCGCGACACCGTCCGCACGGTGACACCCTGACCGGCCAGCCGGGCGGCGAGGGCCAGGCCTACTTGCCCGGTGCCGAACACCACGTGCAAAGGGCTCTCACTCATGGTTTCGGATCCTCTGGCCGGATAGCCGGCTCATAGCCGCACGCACGGTCGTGGCCCTGAGCGAGACGCGCCCGCGCTTGGCGTGGTTCAGCCACGTGGAAGCTGTTCCCATTTCTTCTCTCCTATTTGGTTGACGGCCCTGCGGTAGCTCGGCGGCGTGGCCTTTTGCGCCATGTTGGGTGAATGTCCCTTGGCGCAGGCGACCGGGGTCCGGAGTCGGAACCGTCAACGGCGGCCCAAAGTCGATGAGGGCCTCACACGATGCTACACCTTGGTCGGAGCGCCCGCCGATACGGAGGTGGCCGTGTCGCCAGTCCGGCCTACAGGGAGTTGTGAGCCCTGCGTTGCCAGAGGTCGTTGAGCAGTTCCTTCCCGATGGACAACTCCGCGCCTTCCTCGGGGATGAGCAACCATCCGGCGGTGATCTTATGGGCGACGTTTCTACGCCTGTAACCGAAACTAGGCGGGCGCCCGGGCCGTCGAACGGGCGCGCCTGCAGCCCCTCGACCACGATGTTCTGCGTGCTCGTTCTGGCCCGGCGTGGATCGAACCTCGGGAGGCTGGAGGCCGCTCAGAGCGTCGGGTTGGGGATGCGTCATGAACGCTGAAGGAGGAGTCAGGTAGGAGTCGACTTTGGAAGGGTCCTCTACGAGAGATGACGGATTGTCTCGGCGGCCCGGCCGGGAATCCGGGGCATTGAAACGGGGTGAGCGTGGGATCCGTGGACCGGCGCGTCTATCAGGACATCTCCCGATGCCCGCCGGCTAAGACGCCGTTTTGTGCCTCATATGCTTTTCAGCACGCGGTGCCGGTCGGCCAGGGCGCGTCGTGAGATGTCGGCATCGAACGCGATGGCGTCGTACTCGTGCGGGACGCCGGGGTGCAGGTGCAGTTCGACGGGTACTCCGGCGCGGCTGAGGGTGAGCGCGTAGGTGATGTCCTCGTCGCGGAAGATGTCGAGCTGGCCGACCTCGATATAGGCCGCTGGGAGTCCGGTGGCGTCGGTGAGTCGGGAGGGGGCGGCTGTCGGGTCGACCGGTGTGTCGCCACCCCGCTGGCCGAGCAGGGCGTTCCAGCCGGTGATGTTGTCGTCGTAGGTCCAGCCCGCGAACGGGACAATCTCGGGGTCGGGCGTGGTCGTTCGGTCGTCGAGCATCGGGTACAGCAGGATCTTGCGTGCCAGAGGCGGGGCGCCGCGATCGCGGCTGAGGATCGCCGCGGCGGCCGCCAGGCCACCGCCGGCGCTGTCACCCATGACCGCGATGCGGTCCGTGTCAACGCCGAGGTCGGCGGCGTGGGCGGCCAGCCAGACCAGCCCGGCATAGGCGTCCTCAACCGGGGTCGGGTACGGGTGCTCGGGCCCCAGTCGGTACTCGACCGACAGCATCGGAACGCCGGTGTGCGCGACGTAGCGCGAAACCGGACCGTCGAAGATCGCCACCGAGCCGAGGATCATGCCGCCGCCATGGAGGTACACCACCGCGGCGCGACTGTCACTAGAGGCCAACCGATACCAGCGGGCCAGGATCGTGGTGCCGTCAGCGAGCGTGATCTCGTGGTCGGTGGTCTCGACCTCGTCGGCGATCCGCTGGCGGTGTTGTTGGCCCAAGCCAGCACGGCGTCGAGGGCGCTACGTCGGCTTTCGACGTCACCGACCGGCGGCGGGGAAGGCAGCGGCCCGCTCCGCTCGGCGATGGCAGCGAGGGCAGCGGCGACCTCGGGGTCAAGGTCGAAGCTCAAGGGTTGCTCCCCGGCGGCGGCAGCAACTCGGTGCGGTATCGCGGGGCCAGCGATTGCACCGTGGCCACGAAGGCGGCCTGGGCCGTCGGGTCGAGCGGCGGCGGCGGCGAAGTGCGGGTCGCCACCGGTTGCCCGACCAGGGTGAAGAACTCGTCCTGGCCGGCCGGGGCACACAGACACAGCAGCCGCGAGGGTGCCCGGCCGGCGTTGCGAAACCCGTGGGGAGCGTTGGCCGGCACGTTGATCGTCTCCCCAGCTCGCGCCGTGATGCTCTCACCCCGGAAGGTCACCTCGACCTCGCCGTCGAGGACGGTGAACATCTCCTCGAAGTCGTGGCGGTGCGGCGGTGGACCGCCACCTGGGGGGACATGCATGTCGATTAGCGTGTACCTACCGTTGGAGTCGCTGCCGCCGACAAGGATGGTGTAGGTGTCGCCCACCAGACCTAGGTGCGGCAGGCTCTGGTCCTGGTCGGGTCGGGCCACGGTAAGCCGGCGGGCCGGATCGTCAGGTGGGATCGTCGGCGGCGGGGCGGGCCTCGGATCGTCATTCATGGCGGCTCCTTCCACGTCAAGTAATCGGATGATTTCGTCCGCTTACTAGCATAGCGTCGTCCGTGCGACCCACCTGAAGCCGGACAAGGATCAAGGAAACGATGGCCCGCCCAACCACCCCTCCGGCACCCCGGCGCGAGCAGCGCAGCGACGCCGTCCGCAACCAGCAGGAACTGATCCGCGCCGCCACGGCGGCGGTCCATCGAGAAGGACTACACGTCCCCATGGCGACAATTGCGGCCGACGCCGGTGTCGGCATCGCCACCCTGTACCGGCACTTCCCAACCCGCGACGACCTGCTGAGCCACCTGACCCACCGATCCTTCGAGCAGGTTCTCGCCAACGCCCGCACCGCCGAACGCCACGGCGCCACCGCCACCGACTCCCTCCGTCTGTTCGTCGACGCCGCCATCAGCCAACGAAACGAACTGGTCCTGCCACTGCACGGCGGACCACCCCCCACCTCGACGGCGACCAAGACCGTGCGCAACCAGATTCACCAAATCGTGCGACGGATCATCCAGCGCGGCGTCAAAGACGCCACACTTCGCCCGGGCATCACACCGCACGACATCATCGTCTTCGGCGCAATGCTCGCTCAACCCCGACCCACCGACCCAGACTGGGACGCCACCTGCCGTCGCCTGCTCGCCACCTACCTGCGCGGTCTCCGCCGCCCCCCGTGACCTAGGCTTCCGGCACAGTTCGGCTTCGGACGTCGGCTACACCTGCGCCGCACAGGACCACCTCAGAACCTCTGCGGCAGCGTCCCGCCCAACCGTCGCGGGACCGCATCGCCGGGTCAGGGTGCGCAGCACGCCCCAATCGCCATGCGTCCGCAGGCACGCTAAATCGGCGATCTGCACCTGTTGACCGGTTCGCTCCAGGTTGCTTCAGCCAGGCCATAACGCGCCGCCGACCCGGCGTGTCGGGATACTTCGGCGCCGTGATTTGGGGACGCGCCAGCGGTACCTTATGGGCGCCTTTTCTGGCTTGGAGGACCGCCGCGAGGCTGACGCCCGATCCGTCTGATGCGCTGCCTGATCCTTGCGCTTTCAACCGATCGGCCGCACTCCGATGCGATATTCGGGCGCGCTCGCGGTGGTGGTAAGCGATCAGCTCTCGGACCAGCGATGGGTATCGCAGTTACCCGGCGGCCAGTGGCGGTTCTGACCCTCTCAGCTCTAGTCCGCAGCGGCACTCCAGCTCTTGCGTTACCGTCGTCACCCACCGGCTCCGCTAATGGGAGGCTTCCATGCCTGAGTTTCCGACGACGATCGCCCATGTGACTCTCACCGTTAGCGATCTCAACCGCAGTGTCTCGTGGTACGAGCGACTCTTCGACGCCAAGATGTTCCTGGACGAAAGGCCTGGCCCATTTCGGCGAGCTGTCTGGCTTGTCGGAGGTCAGACTCTCCTCGGACTTCACCAGTTTCCTGACCCCGCTGACGGCGATACATTCAATGAGCGTCGAATTGGTCTGGACCATTTGGCCTTTGCCTGTAGCAGTCGAGGCGAGCTTCAAGCGTGGGAGGTCCGGCTGGAAGAACTCGCTATCGCCAACGGCGGTATCGTCGATGCTGATTACGGCTCTGCGCTGTCCTTCCGTGATCCCGACAACATCGCTCTGGAATTCTTCGCACCGCCCTCCTAGGACTATGTGGCGCTCCACACTTGATCCCGTTGCCGTCGCCCACGATAAGGGGTGCCCACGGAACCAGCGTTTCCGGACAGTCTGCTTCCGGATTATGGGGGCGGTCAGCGACGACGTTTGGGGCTATGTTCGTGGGCGGACGATCGACGTGTGGCCTGAGCTCAGGGGAGGCATGTTCCAGTGAGTAGGTGCGGACCGGACACGAGCCGGGATCTTCAGGTACATCGCCGTCGATGGATAGGCGATGCTGACCTGCCGTTGGGTCTCCGTCATAGTACCGAACGTTGCTCGTCGCGAGCTTTGGCTAGAAGTCTGGAACCCACTGGAACAGGAATTGCGCAGGGAGAGCCTGAGCTGCTCACCTCCGATATGCAAGCAGCCTTCCGCTCGCAGAGCTGATCGGAGCGGCTTGTGCTGCGCCATCGCAACGAATACCCCGTGGAAGGCCAGCTGCCGCCCTTTGACGGTGCCACTGCCTGGCTGAACTCCGTACCGGTGATCGCTCCTGCCCTGCAGGGGCGCGTGGTCCTGGTCAGCTTCGGTACCTACACGTGCATCAACTGGATCCGTTCTCTTCCCTACGTGCGTGCCTGGGCGGACAAGTACGCGGGCCTGGGGCTGGCGGTCATCGGTGTGCAGACGCCTGAGTTCGACTTCGAGAAAGACCTCGACGGGGTGCGGGTCGCCCTCAAGGCGATGGACGTTCGCTACCCCGTCGCCATCGACAACGACTACGCCGTCTGGCAGACGTTCGACAACCACTACTGGCCCGCCATGTACTTCGTCGACGGGCAAGGCCGGATCCGCCACCACCGCTTCGGCGAGGGCGACTACCAGGAGTCCGAGCTGGTGCTACAGATGCTGCTGGCCCAGGTCGGCGCGGATGTCGATCCCTCGCTGGCGGGAGTCGAACCGCACGGCGTCGAACTGCCGGCCGACTGGGACCAGTTGGGCTCGTCGGAGAACTACGTCGGCTACGAGCGCACGCAGGGGTTCGCCTCCCCGGGCGGTGTAGTGCCGGACCGGCGCCACCGGTATACCGCGCCTCCGTCGTTGGCTCGCAACCAGTGGGCGCTGTCGGGTGACTGGCGGATCGGGCCGGTCGCCGCTGTGCTGGAGGAACCGGGTGGCGCCATCACCTGCGCCTTCCACGCCCGCGACCTGCACCTGGTCATGAGACCCGCCGTACCCCACACGTCTGTGCCCTTCCGGGTCCGCATCGACGGGCACCCGCCGGGACCAGCGCACGGCCTTGACGTCGGCGAGGACGGCAACGGCACCGTCTCCGACCAGCGCCTCTACCAGCTGATCCGCCAGCCCGGCCAGATCGTCGACCGGCGCTTCGAGATCGAGTTCCTCGACGCCGGCCTCCAAGCCTTCGTGTTCACGTTCGGATGACGGACGCTAGTGCCCATACCGCGACGCCTCAGGCGCTAAAGACCGGAGAACGTTGCCGAACCACCAGGTCAAACCATGAAACTGAGGAGGCCAACATGTCGGACAGGACCGAACGGTCAGCCCGCGGCACCGCGGTCCGGCGGTTTAGGATCGAGATCCCCGAGGCCGACCTCGAGGCCCTGCGGGCCCGTATCGCCGCTACCCGCTGGCCCTCCGGCGAGCTGGTTACTGATCGGTCCCAGGGCGTGCAGTTGGCCACGAGTAAGGAGGTGGCCCGCTACTGGGCGACCGACTACGACTGGCGCCGGTGCGAGGCCAGACTCAACGCGCTGCCGCAGTTCAAAACCGAGATCGACGGGGTGGACGTCCACTTCATCCACGTGAAGTCACCGCTCCCGGACGCGTTGCCGCTCATCATGACGCACGGCTGGCCCGGCTCGGTCATCGAGCTGCTCGAGGCCGTCGGCCCGCTGACCGACCCGCCGGCCCACGGCGGACACGCCGAGGACGCGTTCGACTTGGTGTTGCCGTCCATCCCCGGGTACGGCTTCTCCGCCGAGCCGACCGAGATCGGCTGGAACTCGGGCCGCGTCGCCCAGGCGTGGGCGGAGCTGATGCGCCGCCTCGGATACACCCGCTACGTGGCCCAGGGCGGCGACCAAGGCGCCGCCGTCACCGACTTCATGGGCCGCCAGGCGCCCGAGGGGCTGGTCGGCATCCACATGAACCTGCTGGTGCCGGCGCTGGGCGGTACCTTCCCGGCGGGATCAGAGCAGGAACGCGCCGCGGCGGAGGCAGTCGCGACGTTCAGGGCGAGCGGCTTCGGGTACTTCCTGGAGCAGGCCACACGACCGCAGACCATCGGCTACGCCCTGCTGGATTCACCGGTCGCCCTGGCGGCCTGGATGCTCGACCACGACACGGACAGCTACTACAAGATCTCCCGCGCCTTTGTCGACGGCCAGCCCGCGGGCAAACTCACCAGGGACCGCATCCTCGACAACATCACGCTGTACTGGCTGACGGGCACCGGAGCCTCGGCGGCCCGCTCGTACTGGGAGAGCGGACGAGCCACAGCCCTGGCGGCCGGCCATGCTCCACCGCAGGTCAAGCTCCCGGTCGGCTTCACCACGTTCCCCGGCGAGATCTTCCGGGCCCCCCGCAGCTGGGTCGAGAAGGCCTACCCCAGCCTCAGCTATTTCCACGTGGTCGACAAGGGCGGCCACTTCGCCGCCTGGGAAGAGCCGCGACTCTTCGCAGAAGAGCTGGCCGCCGCCTTCCAGTCACTTCGCTAGATGACCCTGTTCCGACGGCGAATTCTCTGGTCGCTTGACCAACAAGACCGGAGCATCTTCGTTCAAGGGTGAGGGCCACGACGACGTCGACATCCTCTGGTCGTAGGATCCTGAGCAGGACACAAAAGCAGGCGCGAACCAGACGCAAGTGCCCGTCGACGACGCTAGGAGGAGTAGATGGCTTCTGCGAGTTCCACGCAGCAGGCGGAGGGGGATGAGGGGGCCGTTCGTCAGTTTCAGGTGGGATTTACGCCATCGGACCAAACCGAGTTGCGCCGACGCGTAGACGCGACCGTTGGCCGGAGCACGAGACGGTCAGCGACGACTCGCAGGGCGTGCCGCTAGCGCTGATGCAGAACATCGCACGCTACTGGGCGACGGACTACGACTGGAGCAAATGCGAGGCGAAGCTGAACGCCTTACCGAACTTCATCACCGAGATCGATGGGCTTGACATCCATTTCATTCACGTCCGCTCCCAGCACGAGGATGCGTTGCCACTAATTGTCACGCACGGGTGGCCCGGCTCGATCATCGAGCAGCTCAAGATTATCGAGCCGCTCACCAACCCGACGGCGCACGGGGCGAGCGCATCGGACGCCTTCCATTTGGTCATTCCCTCGCTGCCCGGCCATGGGTTCTCGGCCAAGCCGACGACGACCGGGTGGGATCCGGTCCGTATCGCACGGGCCTGGGTGGTGCTGATGAAGCGTCTCGGCTACAGCGAGTTCGTGGCCCAGAGCGGGGATTGGGGTGCGGCGGTCACGCAGACGATGGGTGCACAAGCGCCTCCAGAGCTTCGTGGGGTGCACTCCAACATGCCCGGTACCGCCCCAGCCGACCTCGTGAAGGGATTCGAGCGCGGCGACCCAGCACCGGCTGATCTCTCAGCCGAGGAGAGAAGCGCCTATGAGCAGTTGAGCAGCTTTTACTCCAAGCACGTGGCGTACGCGCAGATCATGGCCACCCGTCCGCAAACGTTGTACGGACTGGCCGATTCACCGATCGACCTGGCCGCGTTCATGCTCGACCACGGCGACGGTACCGGTCAACCCGGGCTGGTAGAACAAATCCTCAAAGGAAATCTCCAGGGCGACCTCACTCGCGACGACCTCCTCGACAACATCACGCTCTACTGGTTGACAAACACGGGGGTGTCCTCCGCCCGTCTCTACTGGGAGAACAAGGCGGACTTCTTCGACGCCAAACCCATAACCATCCCGTTCGCCATCAGCGTCTTCCCCGACGAGCTCTACCAAGCCCCACGCAGCTGGGCAGAGCGCGCCTACCCCAACAACCTCATCCATTACAACAAGCTCGACCGGGGCGGCCACTTCGCCGCCTGGGAACAGCCACGACTCTTCTGCGAAGAGATGCGAGCCAGCTTCAGATCGCTGCGCAAATAGCCCAAGCACAGCGTTCCGCACCCAACCCATCCCCTAAAACCGGGCGCGGCAGCCTGAACAAGACTTAGCGACGACCTCAGACCTCTGTGACGCGTCGGGGGGACCAAGTCGGCTCAACCCCTAGAGCCCGTGCTGCTGGCGTTCCCGCCGTCGGCTGCTCTCTCTCAGCACCCGCAGCCCCGGCCAGGGGGTAGATCATCAGTTCGAGCCCCCGAGATCGCCGGCGCCTACCCGCGCGATGGCTCTCATTGGCGAAGTGAAATAACGCCTCACTTCGTGCAGCCCCGACCCGTATAACCCGCGTCCCCTAGGTGCCGGTAGGCCCGTGTTCGCTGTCGGGCGGACCCGATCAGGGTCCGGCTCCTGGGCGCGGTCTAGCGACTTTTCCCACCGGCCTGAGCTGATTACAGTTCGGCCACTGTCCGTGAGCTGGTGGGGCAAACTTGAACCAGCGCGGTGGGGCCAACTCAGCGCGCGTCATTCTCAGACGCCCTTCAAGGCCGCGGCACGGATTCGAACCCCCGCTGACACCGTCAACAGCGCTGGTCAGGGGATTGGACGCGACAGACTGGTGGCGTCGCCGCTCTCGACAACCCCATTGCATCTGTTCCTGTGGTCAGCGCGTCCGCTTCCCTCGGACACTTCGGCCTAGAGCTGAAGAGTCAGACCAGGTCGCGTCGTGGCTGTGGCGTGTCCACCTTCAAGAGGCGCTGCCCGCCCTCTCGGCGGTCCCTGGCTCGCATGGCTGACGGCGGCCAGTCATTCAACATCCATTCATCATGTCCTCAGGTCTCCCGGGGGGTCCGGTGTCGCTTGCCAGCCTTAAGGGACCACTCTGTTGCCAGGAGCATGGGGCCACGTCGGGTCCATGTTGACCGGCCGGCGTCATGATCTCGGCGGCCGGCGGTGGGTGTCAAGTTCGGCGTCGGCGACGGGTCGGCGCTGGTGGTTGGGTCGGGTCGGTGAGGGTGGGCTTTTCGTGTTGGCGGTAGGACTCGCCTTCGATGACGAGTTCCCAGGCGGCGCTTTTGAGCCGGTCGACGGCGGACTGGGCGAGTAGCGGGTCGGCCATGACGGCTAGCCATTCGCTGGGGTCTCGGTTGGAGGTCAGCACGGTGGCGGCTTGGTGGTGGCGTTCGACGCAGATCTCGTAGATGTCGGCGGTCTCGGTGGCATCGAGGGGCTGGAGGGCGTAGTCGTCGATGAGGAGCAGGTCGACTCCGATGAGTTTGCGCATCTCGGTGTCGTAGCTGGCGTCAAGGCGAGCGGCCTTCAGTCGTTTGTGCATCTTGTCGGCCCGTTCGAAGTGCACACCGATACGACGCCGGCAGGCGATGTGGCCGAGAGCGGTGGCTAGGAAGGTTTTGCCGACGCCGACCGGTCCGAGGATGAAGGCGTTGCGGGCCTGGTCGACGAAGCGCATCGACACGAGCTCGGCCCACACGGCGTGGTCGTAGGTGATCTTGGCGGTGTCGTCCCAGGCTTCGAGGGTCATGGACGGGTCGAGTTTGGCGGCCCGCGCTCGCAGGCCGGCCGAGTCGGTGTCGCGGCGCTGGACCTCGTCGGAGAACAGCTGCTCGAGGAACTGGGCGTGGGTGAGGTCGTGGCTGCGGGCCAGGGCGAGACGCTCGGGCAGGGTGTCGAGCAGCCGGCCGAGCTTCAATCGGCGCATCAGCACTTTGAGCTCGGGAGCGACGCTGGGCGCGGGGGCGCTCATCGGCGGGCCTGCTTGGTGGTGGCGAACTCGGAGGGGTCGCGAGCGAAGCGGCCCTGGATGACGACCGGGTCGGGGCGTTCGTCGGGCTCGGTGCCTTCTCGGCCGCGTTCGAGCATGCGGCTGACGAGGTTGACGTCGACGGCTTCGGCGTCGAGCGCCCGCTGGCAGGCCTGCTCGACGCGCCCGGGACCCCATTTCTTGACCAGTCCGAGCAGCCGGTAGACCTGGCGCATCTTGGTCCACGGCAGGGGCGTGTCCAACAGGGCGGTGGCGTAGAGGCCGATGGCGTCGCCATAGTCGCCGGCCATGCGTCGCAGCCGGTCCACATCACGGGTGGCGTAGATCTCCTTGCCCGTCGGCATGTCGGCCGGGTCGGTGGAGCGCTGCCCGGCAGCCTTGCGGGGATGGACCTTTACCAGCTCGCCTCGGAAGTACAGCTTCACCGTCGTCGAGTCCCGCCTCGCCTTGAGGCGCCGTCCGATCAGGTGATGGGGGGCCGAGTAGAGCGCCTTGTCGACCTCGACGTGAAAGTCCCGGTGGAGTTTGGGCTCAGACCAGCGCGGGACGTCGAACGGCGCCCCCGGCAGGCACAACAGGCGGGGCAGCTCCTCGGTCTTAAACGCCTCGATCGGACGGCACTGGGTCGTTCCGTGGACGCGCATGCCCGCCGTCTCGGTGCACCACCGCTGCGCCCTCGCCCGGCAGTCGGCCAGTCCGGTGAAGGTCTCGCCGGCGAAGAAGTTATTGCGCACATAGGGCACGACCCGCTCCACGCGGGGCTTGTCCGTCGGGGTCGCCACCCGGGCGGCGTCGATCGAGAAGCCACGCGACTGGGCGTACTCGAAGAACACGTCATTGAACCGGGGCGCACAGTTCTCGGCCTTGACCACGATCGAGCCCATGTTGTCGGGGATCACGACCGGGAACACCCCGGCGAAGTACAGCCACGCAGCCTCGAACCCGGCGATCACATCCTCGGTCGTCTGGGTGAACGTCGGCCACACGAACTGATGCCGGCTGAAACAGGCGGTGAAGATCAGCGCCCAACACACCCGTCGCTTCTCGCCGTCGGCGATCAAGCCCAGCCGGCCGAAGTCGACCTGCAACTCGACACCCGGCGGCGGGTCGTCCACCCGCACCGTCATCGATCGCCGACCGGCACCACAGCGTTCCACCGCGAACCGGGCCAACGTCCGGTGCGGCACCACCACACCTCGCCGCGCCAACAGAATGCCGATCTTCACCACGGTCAGCTCTTCGGCCACCCACGCCTTGATCCGCTCCTCCTCGCCCAGCAGCACCCGCCACGCCTCGCCGTGACCATCAAGCCGGTGCGGGCGCACCCGCTCCACCACCTGGCCGATCAACTCGTCGCTGAGCTGCCCCTCGCCGCCGTCCCGAACCACGCCCAGCTCGACCGCGGCGGTGATGTACCGCCTCGCCGTCTTGCGGTCGATCCCGACCCCATGGGCGATCGGCCGTTCGCCGTCACCGTTCAACCAGCGCCGCAGCGCCTCTCTGACCTGAACCACCGATACCTCCCTGAACGCCATTGGGCCTCCTCGACAGAGACCCAGCCGAATGACTCTCCGGCCGGCGTTGGTGGACCCTCAGGGTGGTCCCATGACTGGCAACAGGGGTGGTCCCATCTCACTGGCAAAACCAGCGGCGAGTTCAAGGGGTCCGCGCAACAGCTCGGTGAGCTGACCATCGTTGATGGAGCTCATCGAGGAGGACCTGCATGCCGAAGCGGATACATCCAGACGTCGAGCGCGAGGTCAGACGACTCGCGGCCAAAGGCCACAAGCTGCGGGAGATCGGGCGGATGCTCGGATATTCGCGCCACGCCGTAACGAACACGCTGCGACGCGAATCGCGGCCTGCCGCACCGGCGGCCTGGAGCCCGGCATCGGGGCGGCTGTCGCTCGACGAGCGCGAGGAGATCCGGGTCGGCCTCGAGCGCGGCAACACCTTCACCGCCATCGCGGTGAGCCTCGGCCGGGCCGTGTCGACGGTGTCACGAGAGGTCAACGGCAATGGTGGACGAGGCGGCTATCGAGCCCACCTGGCGCACCAGCGGGCCTTCGAGCAGTCCCGGCGGTCCAAGACGCCAAAGCTGGCTTGTGATCGGCTGGCCGCCCAGGTGGCCGAGTGGCTGGAGGAGTGGTGGTCGCCGGAGGAGATCTCGGCTCGCTTGCGGATGGAGTTCCCGGACGATCCGATGATGTGGGTGAGCCACGAGACTATCTATATGTCGCTGTTTGTCGAGGGCCGTGGCCAGCTGCGACGGGAGCTTTCCCGCTGCCTGCGCACCGGCCGGGCGCAGCGCCGACCGCGCAGCCGGATCGAGACTCGGGGAAAGATCCCGGGCATGGTCATGATCTCCGAACGTCCGGCGGAGGCCGAAGACCGGGCCGTTCCCGGCCACTGGGAAGGGGACCTGATCATCGGCGAGGGACATCGGTCCGCGGTCGGCACCCTGGTCGAGCGCACCAGCCGATACCTCTTACTCCTCCACCTCCCCGATGGACGAGAGGCCGAGAAGGTCAACCAGGCCATGACGAACGCCATCATGAAGCTGCCAGAGGCCTTCCGTCGCACTATCACCTGGGATCAGGGCCGGGAGATGTCGGCCCACGTCCAGTTCACCATCGACACCGGCATCCAGGTCTACTTCTGCGACCCCCACAGCCCCTGGCAGCGGCCCTCGAACGAGAACACCAACGGGCTGCTGCGCCAATACATGCCGAAGGGCACCGACCTATCGGTCCACAGCGCCGACGAGCTCGAGCGATTCGCGATCAGCCTGAACAACCGTCCCCGCAAAGCCCTCGGATTTATGAAACCATCGGAGAAGTTCGCCGAGCTCCTTGCGCTGACCGGTTGAGCCCGCCAGCCACTACCTGGTCCCATACAGCTGGCAAACGACACCGTGAGCGCCGCATGGCCGGCGTTCTGGGTCAGCCTCGCCGGTGACTTGGGCGGGCGCGATATGGGATGGTCTGGGATGTCTGACCGGCGCCTCGCTGCCCCGACCGAACGCGGCACTTGTCGTGCGGTGAGCGGTCGGGGCGAAGGCCCATCTGACGGCGGCGTCGGATCTCCTCGTTGTGCTTGTCGGTGCAGTCGGGATTTGGATCTCCTGGCCGCCGGTTCTATTGCAGGGAGCCCTCGTGTGGGAGATGAGCCTCAGCCCCGCCACCTTCGGAGACGGTCTCGCCGGTCAGGGATTCTGCACGGCTGTGCTATGGGAAGCGGTTCGGCCACGATTGAGCATGAGCGGTTCTGCCGCATTGTCGACTAGTAGCCATTCGATGGAGGCCCTGACCGTTGGGAGAGCTTTGGCGTCGAAGGCGTGCCCCATGCCGACGACCACATCGAGTCTCCGACGGTAAGGGCTACACGCTCGATAGAGAACCTCAGCGTCGCTGGCGGGGATGTAGTGGTCATGGCCTCCGTGGATGATCGACACCGGTACGGCGATGCGACCGACGAGCTCGATCGGCGGGTCGGGTGCTTGCCAGGGTCCCACTCGCACGGCCGGATAGCGTCGGGCGACGCGCCGGCCGATTGGTGTCCGGGTGGCGGCATACAGCAGCAGACCCTGAGCCGAGTGAGGTTTGCGCCAACATGCTGGGGCGCTGATGGCGACTACTCCGGCCAGCTCTGTATCGCTGCTCGCGGCATAACGCAGGGCTGCGACCGCTCCCATCGACGCGCCTACCAAGATCACCGGAAGCCCGTATGTTTCGGCGTATTGGACCGCAGCAGCGATGTCACGGGTCTCGTGATAGCCCATAGTGCACACGCCGCCAGATCGGCCGTGACCTCGAGAGTCGTAGCAGACCACGTTGACACCCTGCGCTTGTAACGCCTCGCCTTGGCGCACCACTGCCGCGTCAACGGTGGAACCGGCGAATCCGTGCACCAACACCACCACCGCTCGTGGCGACGAGGCCGGCCATTCCCGACGATGCAGCACGACCCCATCCGTGGTCACAAGCGTGTCGTTCCGCTCTGGACCAGACGGGACCGTCGCCGTCTGGCCGGCGGGCGTGCCACCCACGGGTTCATCCACACGACAGGGTTGGCTCATACGACCCCTTCGATGCGGTGCTCGTCCAGGGCCCCGAGGATCAGCACAGCCGGCCGTGCCGGTTGCCACGGCGAGGCCAGATGTGGCAACTGTACGGGCCCGTCGAAGCGGACCGTGGGGTCAAACCCCAACGCCGGGCGCTGTTCCATTTCCCGGCGGGCGGTCAGGTCCCGGGCGATGGAGACCATCCAGCCGGAACCGCCCATCACGTCCCCGGCCGGATACTGCAGGACGGCCTCGATCTCGATCTCGGGACCGTCCTTGCGGCGGTGCAGGGTGATGTAGTTGTGCGACTGGCCCGGGGCCAGTCCGTCGATGAGGGCCCGGAACTCCGCTTCGCTGAACTCCGGTTTGATGTGCAGCGGGGTCATGGCCAAAAGTTCAGCCCGGTCGTAGCCGAGCTGGGCGGTCGCCCCCGCGTTCACGTAAGTGAAGCGCAGCGTGTCCCGCTCCAACATCAACACCGCGTCGCTGGTCTCATGGAGGACCGGGAGCACTTGGGGCCGCTTCACTCTCGGCGGCGACGCGGGCGCTGATGTCACGTACCGCGGCGATGACCCACAAGCCGTCCCCGCCGTCCAGCGGGCTGAGGGCGATCTCGACCGGGAACTCGGCGCCATCGGCTCGTCGGGCGAACAGTCGCATCCCTTCGCCCATCCTGCGGGTGCGGGGTTCCGCCCGGAACCGGGTCCGATGAGCCCGGTGCGCGAGGCGCCGACTCTCTGGGAACAGCATCTCGACGGGCCGGCCCATCAGGTCCTGGCGCCGGTAGCCGAACAACATCTCGACCTGGCGGTCGACGAACAAGATCCGCCCGGCCTCGTCCACCGTGATCATCCTGTCCGGCGCGGCGTCCCCCAACCCCGCCGTCACCACCTCATGCACCAGCTCGACGTCCCCGTCGGACATGGGGGTCTGGCCGTCCACTTCTGTCATGTCATGTCACCTCGGCTCGGAACGACCACCCGCTCGGCCCGGCCCACCCGGACTGCCTGGGGAGGAAACCCGCCAACGCGATCGGCAACCAACCATCGGCCAGCTCACTGTGCTATCCACCTCCCGTATGCTCCAACCGCAGCCCGGCCAGACCATCCCCACCGTCGGGGCGCGCCCGACGTGGGCCGCCGTCGAGCGCGGCTTCGAGTGTGGCTGCGGCTCGTGCGCCGATGCTGCTGTCGCTTTCTGCCCGCGCTCGCGCCACCCGGACCTGGGCGCAACGAAGCACCCCTTCGGCAGGGACCTCGCCGCGGAGCTGCTCGGCGGCGCTCGCCGCCGTCCAGTCGTCGCGCACGACCACCCGGACCAGACAGACCATGGCCCAATCGACCATCTCATCGAGTTGGCTTCGACCAGCCGACATCCGTCCACTCCCGCGTCACGACAACGTCGCCGGGAGACAAGGGCGACCAGAAGCCCGCCAGGGGTCCGGGGCGGACACAACCAAACCTTCCGATGACTATAACCGGGCGGGGTCGCCTACCGGCAAGAGACCGACACCACCACCAGCCACCAAGCTGACCTGACTCACGGTTAGGACCAGCGCCGACATCGGTCCTGCTCAGGGTCGCAGGCCGAGGCGGACCACGGCGTCAGCCACGGCCCGCACCGAGCTGCTGTGGCCACGGGCGTGGCCGCGCAGCAACTCGAACGCGGCGTCAAGCGACAGCTTGCGTTCACCCGCCAAAAGTCCCTTGGCCTGCTCGATGACCATCCGACTGTCCAGCGCCTCCTGGAGCTGCTCGGCCAGCCGACGGGACTTCTCCAACATCGAGGCGTTCACCAGATAAGCGGTGGCCATGTCGGCCAACAGCCGGGCCACCCGAACATCCTCGTCAGACCATTCCCGCCGCTCGGCCGCATACAAGTTCAGCGCCCCCAACTTGATCTCCCCCAGGTGCATGGGGATACCCGCGGCGGCGACCACGCCGACCGATCGGGCCGCCCCTGCCAGCGCCGGCCAGCGCCCCGAGTCGTCGCCCAGATCGGCCACCAGCACCGCCTGGCCATGCTCGTGAGCTTCCACACACGGGCCCTGCTGGTGTTGCTCCTGGACCTGTTCGAGCATCGAGGCGGACTCGTCAATGGCGGTGGCGAACCCCAGCCGGCCGCCGCCGGCCAACGACACCCCCGCCCGGGAAATACCCAACACCCCCGGCACCCGCTCCACCAGCTCCTGCAGAACATCGCCCACCGAATACTCGCTCACCAAGGTGCGCGTGAAGTCCGACAGCGTCTGCATCAACGCCTCTTGATCAACCATCGTAGGCCTCGTCGTGCTACGCCGATATCGACGTGGCAGGACCGCACCCCAAAAAGGCAGCGCCGAACCCGACCGGCGCTCAGCAACCCCACGGCCACCAAGCAGGAGAACACCCCCTCGACGGAGAAGGCGCTACGCCAGAACTGTTCTTCCACCCAAACTACCGCACCCGAGCGGCTACCGCCTCCAGGAACGAGCGCGGCCCCAACAAAACGGGCCGGCCGGCTCCGACCCCCTCGGCCAGACCGTCCCAGCACGCCAACTGCACCGGCACACCAGCGGCGCACCGCTCCCGTTCGTGGCCGCGACTGACGGCATGGTCGGCCCCTTCCCCAGCCATCTATCTGAGGTTCTATTGGTATCGCCCGAACAAGACGCAGAATTCCCGTGCCTACCTGAAAGCTCCCACCGACTGCCCGGGTTAGACGTCGTGGCCATCACGCCACAATCGACCGGTTCCGACGGCACACCGCCACTCCGCCTGGTCCCCGGCGGACCCCCTTTTCGCCCTCGCCTGGTCCTCGCCGCCAAACCCGGCGACGTCGCCCCTCCACTCGCAGCCAGCCACGCCGGACGTCCCGCCTGCGCCTGATTCGCGCCCCGCCCGCTGGAATCGACGCCCGCTCACCACCGACACGCTGATGCGAACGAATCGATCGGCAGCTCCGTCGACCGCCCAAGGATCCACGGTCACCTGTCGTGGCCCGGCTCAGCTCCTGGGCGTCAGTGACCACCTTTGAGACGCCCTGAACAAGCACCCTCCACCCCCTTGAGGCGTCGGGCTCGTAGCCGTCGGCCTCAAAAGCCACCACCGACCCCACGCCGCAGCGTGGAACTTCGTCCCAGACGCCGTGCGCAACAGGATGTCACCCTCGAAAAGCGCGAAGTTGACGGACAGGACCACAAGCAACGCCGCGACACTCAAGCCGATGCGCCCACCCCGGACCGTCGCCAGCAGCCGCAGGAATTCATCGCGCGACAACACGGCCACCGCTGGCGCATCCATCACCCAAGAATCCTCGACACCATCGCCAGACAGCCAGGGCCGCAAGCCTCTCTGTCCTCTCGGCCCACAGCACGGCCAATATGCAGGGAGCGCAGGAAAGCGGGCCGACCAATCCTACGAGGTGGCCACGGACCTCCGCTGCAGGGCCTGCATCCTCGCGACGCTCCAGCGGCGGACCCGCCACGTGTGACCGGCAGCGACGCCGTTGCCGCTCCCATCGACTTCCAATGTGGGCCCCGAATGCATGCATCTGGTTGGCGGGGGCTAGAAGACAACGGACAACTAGGGCCGTTTCCCAGTTGTGGTATCCCCTCGACCCGGCGTTTGGGTCTGTAACAACATCGGTGTAACTACCTCTGGCAAGCTGGGTGGATGGCCCGGCGGAAAGGACAGGTAGTGACTGACACGATTGACCTTACGAGTAGCGAGACGGCCGCTGGTGGACCGGGCGGGGAGTCGCCGAGCTTGGCCCAGTTGGCGGTGCAGTTGATGGACCGGGCCCGGGATGAGGGCGTGAGTTTGGTCGGCCCGGGCGGCTTGTTGGCCGGGCTGACCAAGACGGTGCTGGAGTCGGCGCTCGATGGCGAGCTGTCGGAGCATCTGGGCTATGACCCCTATGACCGGGCCGGCTATCACTCGGGCAACAGCCGCAATGGGACCCGCAAGAAGATGGTGTTGACCGAGGTCGGCCCGATCGAGCTCGAGGTGCCCCGGGACCGAAGCGGGACTTTCGAGCCGATCATCGTGCCCAAGCGCCGCCGCAGGTTGAACGGGGTGGACGCCTTGGTGTGCTCGCTGGCCGCCAAAGGTCTCACTCACGGCGAGATCTGCGCCCACCTGGCCGAGATCTACGGAGCTCAGGTGTCCAAGGAGACGATCACTCGGATCACCGACCGGGTCATCGAGGGCATGTCGGAGTGGCAGAATAGGCCTCTGGACTCGGTCTACCCGGTCATCTTCGTGGACGCCATCCACGTAAAGATCCGCGAGGGCCAGGTGGCCAACCGGCCGATCTACGTGGCCATCGGCGTGACCGTGGACGGCACCCGCGACATCTTGGGTCTGTGGGTCGGCGACGGCGGCGAGGGAGCCAAATACTGGGCGCACGTACTCACCGAGATCAAGAACCGGGGTACCAAGGATGTGTGCATCCTGGTCTGCGACGGTCTCACCGGGCTGCCCGACGCGGTGGCCTCGGTGTGGCCGCAGACCATCGTGCAGGCGTGTGTCGTGCACCTACTTCGCAACAGTTTCCGCTACGCCAGCCGCAAGGACTGGCCGGCCGTCGCCAAGGACCTCAAGCCCATCTACACTGCCCCGACCGAGCAGGCCGCCCTGGACCGCTTCGCCGAGTTCTCCGAGCGCTGGGAGGCCCGCTACCCGGCCATCGTGGGACTGTGGGAGAACGCCTGGGCCGAGTTCGTCCCGTTCCTCAGCTTCACCAACGACATCCGGGAGGTGATATACACCACGAACGCCATAGAGAGCGTGAACGCCAGGATCAGAAGGGCGGTCAAGGCCAGAGGTCATTTCCCGACCGAACAGGCTGCGCTCAAGTGCGTGTACCTGGCCGTGATGAGTCTCGACCCGACCGGGAAGGCCCGTCAACGCTGGTCGAATCGGTGGAAGCCTGCACTGAATGCCTTTACAGTCGCCTTCCCGGGCCGTATAATAACCACCACGAAGTAACCGAGATATCCCGATATCACCGAGGACCGGTTACACCGAAAACGTTACAGTCCCGGGCGTTTCGAGGCAGTCTGGAGCCGAGTCGGGCGGGGAACGTTATGGGGCGCGGGTAAGGGCCGCTGTATTGCCACCGAGTCCATGGTCATTTCGGCCATTCTGAGTGGACCATGACCTGTGCTCGGTGTTACGACCACAGCTTGTTTTGTAGCCGCCGGGCCTCCTAGCGTCGGCCGCATGGCCGGGGTTCGACCGCATTCCTGCTGAGGGTGCTTGGATGCCAAGCGCCACCCGGAGGCGCCCCGAGCGGCATTTGAGGTCGATCCTGGCTGCCGGAACACCGGCGATAGTGGGGCTATTGGGGAGTTCGCTCAACTCGATTCCTTGGAGACAGCGCTCAACGCCTGGACCGCGTCAGGGGGGAGTTGCAGTTCGAATCCGAGCATATTCTGCTCGTACTGCGCGAACGTTCGCGGCCCGATGATCACCGACGTGATGTGACGCCGTCCCAACACCCACGCTAGGGCCACCGCTGTCGAAATGGTCCCGAGTTGCTCGGCGATCTCGGCTACCTTCTCGGCGATATCGAACTGGCCGGAGGAGATTCCCTGGGCGGTCAGCACCGATAACCGGGCGAAGCGGGTGTCGGCCGCTGGTGCGCTGCCTCGGCTGTACTTGCCGGTCAGGACCCCGCCGCCGAGCGGACTCCACACCATGGTTCCGAGGCCGTGACGGCCACATGCGGGGAGGACGTCGGCTTCGATCTCGCGGGCTATCAGCGAATAGCAAGGTTGCAAGCTCACGAACGGTGTGCCGCCGACCCGTTGCGCGGCCCACTGGGCCTCGACGATCTGGCTCCCGGTGAAGTTCGAGCATCCGAGGTAGCGGACTTTGCCGGAGCGCACGAAACCGTCCAGGGTTGCCATGGTCTCCTCGATCGGGGTGTCGCCGTCGGGCGCGTGACATTGGTACAAGTCGACGTAGTCGGTGTCGAGCCTGCGCAAGCTGGCCTCGAGCGCTCGGGTCAGGTGGAGGCGAGACAGGCCGCGGTCGTTCGGTCCCGGTCCTTGTGGATTCCAGGCTTTGGTGGCCAGCACCACCGCGTCGCGACGGTCCTTCACAGCTCGGCCGACGACCTCCTCGGACTGGCCACCGTTGTAGCTGTTCGCCGTGTCGATGAAGTTGTGGCCGCTGTCCAAGAACGCGTGGATTATCCGCCCGGCCTCGGCCTCGCTACAGGGGGCGTCCGGGTTGTAGCCGAACATCATCGCCCCCAGACAGGCCCGGGACACCTTCAGCCCCGACCGCCCCATCGTGTACTCACCCAACGCATAGCTCCCATTCACTCAGGGCTTGTAGGTAGCGGGTTGTCAGACCGAGTACCGGAGCATCGCCGTCACACCGCCGTCGACAAGGAGGTTAGTGCCGGATACGAACGACGCGTCGGCCGACAACACGAAGCGGGCGACGCGGGCGACGCGGGCCTCACACACCGTACCGAGGTTGCCAGAATTGCCACGAGGTCGCCGCCCGCTTCGATATCAAGCGATTGGTGAGCGCCACTCACCCACATAGAAGGGTGATCAAACGATCACTCCTCGTCCTACGGGCTCGTTAAGTTCTCTAACGCGGGTAATCGTGGCGCAACTCTATCGGTTTGAAAAGCCTGGCTATCACCGTTTGCCTAGTTCATCGGCCGACTATTGTAAGGATTGTGATCATCCTCTTCATCGGTGTCTGTTCGCTCCAAGCTCGGAGAGACATCGAGCCACGTCATCGTCATTGCTCCGAGACCTGCCGGAGGGATCCTGAGAATTATTAGAGGTGATACAAACCACAGACCATTCGGGCTCGGCGACGGGTCCTTAGGGCAAGTTCGAGGCCGACCTATGGCGGGGAAATACCCGGTATCCACTGCAGGAACCGGAGCTGGCCCATCCCAAACCTGCCCGGGGGATCCCAGTACGCGTTCATGGAATTGTTCGGACCCTGCACGAGCATCTGGCTCTCAGACCGGGACAACCTCAGGACTAGCTCGCAAACAACCTATGGCGTACTGTTTGTGTCTGGGCACTTACCCACGGTGTCACCCTGGAGGGGGATGGTGTCCGCATTGATGGCAGCATCAGCCGTTATCTGGTCGGCGGCGTCACTGCTCGCAGACTGAGCAGCCTGAATGTCCTGCGCCAGTTGGTTGAGACCGTCACTCGGCTCAGTAGCGCTAGACCCATCGGTGATACTGTCCTCCTCAGCGTCAGCACCCACGCTCTGGTCCTCACTGATGAACGTGTTGGTCTGCGACAGGTCACCCGACAGGTCGCTCTGAGAGATAAAGTCCCCTGACAGTGGGGCATTGGTGGTGGAAGAGTACAGCCCAGCAATGAAGTTGTTAAGGCTGCTGCAGAAGCTCGCCAGGGTCACGTCGCTCGCAGCAGGCGAGGAGCTGGCCGGGGACGATGAGCTGCTGGCCGCGGGCGACGTGCCAGCGCCTGAGCACACTTTCTGGGTGGCGGTTTGCACGTTCGTGTTGTCCATTTCCGCGTTTACGTTGGCGTAGTCGTAGCCATCGTTGACGATGCTGTCGAGGTCGTCAGCCAACGTGCTCCAAAGCTGGTGGACGCTGACGGAGCCGCTGGCGGCGCCGTCCCATCCGTCTGGGAGGATGGTTGACGGTGCCTCATTCAGGACTCCCTTGACCTTGGTCTCCGCCGTCTGCCAATCGGAGGTCGACGGCGAGCTGGAATCGAGACTCGAAACCTGAGTTACCAGACCAGCGACCGCGTACGTGGCGCTCAAGGCGTCGGAGCAAAAGGCGGTCGAGGAGCCGCCGTCCGGTGACGGCGCCGACGAAGCGTTCGGCGAGGTGTCGGGGCTTGTCGAGTTGGTGGCGTTGTCGTCCGACCCGGAGTCCGCGCAGTTCGAGTCGGCCCAGGCCGAAACACGAGCCGAGGGTGCTGTCAAGTCGATTCCGTTGGCTCCTGCTTTCGCCCTCTTGGCGTCGTTCAGCATGGTGGTCACGTCGCTCTTGACGGCAGCCGGAGCCTCCGCTTGGGCTTGGGCGAGGGAGCTCAGGAACACCGCGAACTCGGGGTCGGTGACGTCGCCCAAAGTTTGCCCGTAGGCGTCATCGGCGGCGGTGTAGTCCCGGCAGAAGTGGGCGACGCTGGCCGTCGCGTTTGCGGTGACGCCACCACCACCGCTGCCGGTCGTAGCCGCCTTGGGGGCGTTGCCCCCACAGGCGGCCAACACGAGCCCGGCCGCCACGAATGCGGTCGTGGCCGAGGTGGAAATGAGTTTGGAAAAGTGCTGCATCGGTCGCTCCTATCTGTCGGGGAGTTTCTCTCCCGGGGCCCGGGGATCCGGACTGCTTCAAGTGTCCTGGTCGGGGCGCCGGCTCGGCAGGGGTCGAAATGCTGCTTCCAAGGCCGCTGGATGTGGGCAATCCGGCCCACACGAACCCGACGGCAATTGGTCAGTAGTCCCCCTGGGTGGCGGCGCCGTCGTCCCGCACACTGCAGAGGACAGAGGCAACCAAACCCCAGGAGGATGAACAATGTCCACGTCACCGATCCAACGGCCGGGCTCGAGCGGGGCGACCAGCCCCGACCCGATCGCTTCCGCCGTCCCCGACTGCGCCCTGTGCGGCCACCGGCTCGACAGCGCCCAATCCGACTGCATCCACTGCTCCATCCGGCGCAGTGGGTCGCAGCTCGAGAGTTGGGTGTCGCGATTCGTCCAGGTTGCGGGTCGTACCCGCACGGCCGGCTACTGGTTGCTCGGGGGCGGGATGGCCGTGGTCCTGTCGTCCTTCCTGCCCTGGGCCAGCGTCGACGGGGTGAGCAACAGCCATCCGACTGGCGCCGGCCTGCTGTTCCTGCTCGTCATCGGTGGCGGTTACTCGTACTTCGCCACCCGGGTCCTCCAAGGCCGGCTGCCCCGGCGAGTCACCGTGATCCTGTGGATCCTCGCCGGGATCGACGTGCTGATCAGCTTCGGGATCCTGGCCGGGTTCGAGCAGGCCAGCCGGGAAGCATCCGGTATTTCATCGGTTTCGCCCTCGCTTGGCTTCTTCATAGGCCTGGGCGGCCTGGCTGGCGGTGTCGTGGGGACGGCGATGCTGCAGACGGCCCGCGTCCGCCGCAGTGGTGGTGTCAGCAGAAGCTGACGAGGATGCCGACTCCGCACGACAACGGCGTCGTGCGGATTCCCCGTTCGGTTTAAGGCGTCAGGTGCCCTTGCGGGACTTGCCCTTCCGGTCCCGGAGGGGATCGCCGAGGATGGGCGGAAAGTGCAGGACCCTCACCACTTCCAGGGTGGGTGATGCCCACAGGTCCCACGGCGTTATCGCCCCGGCGTAAGGCGCACCCGGCCGCGGGGCCGGCGATAGAGGTCCCATCCCCGGGCCCGACCCGCTGATCGGCTGGGTGAGGACGTCCGATCCAGGGTCGTCCCACCCGTACTTGCCGCGGCTCACGGCGCGGTCCATGTCGGCGAGGATCTGGGCCTGCTCGTCTTCTAACGCTCGCTCGAACTCGCGGTCCATCTGCGAGTGATCCGAACTCCGAAACTCCAGGGTCATGTCAGTACCGACTGGCGACCGGGTCAGATCGGTCGACGCGACGGGAAGGGTGCCGGTCGACCCGCGGGCGTAGCGCGGCTTCCCGCCGAGAGAACCGGCATCGTCCTTCCCCCGGGCGAGTGGGTCGACGATCTTCATGCAGCCCGGCCGGGCCAGGTCGTAGCAGTTGTAAACGAACTCCGAGCAGGTCAGATGGAACTCCGCCGGTTGGTTTCCAGCCCACGCTTTCGACAGGTCCTGGGCCGCTTTCGACAGGGCGAGGACCACCCAGCGGACGGACGAGGGCCAGGGCGCCGCGTAGGCGCGGTTGATGCACTCGGCCCCGAGCCCGAGCAGGTCGGTGTAGCCATACGTGGCGTTGTGGAGGTACCGCTTGGCGGTCTTTATGACCTCTGCCCCCAGGCCGTTGTCGAGGTAAGTGTGGCGCAGGGCGGTGACGGTGCGAATCTCGCGGTGGGCAAGCAGGTGCTTGAGGAGATCGTCTTGGTGAGCTGCCTCGCCTTTGGCCGCCTCGCCACTGGTGTGGCCGACGTGGATAATTTTTCCGTCGCCCGTGTAGAGGGCGCAGTGGTTGACCGGGGAGTTCTCCAGGGTCTTGATGATTTGGCTGGCCAGGCTCAAGGTGTCGAACAGGAGGACGTCACCCTCTTCGAGGTCGTTGCGGAAGCTCTGCTCCTCGGTGGTTACCGGGCAGGGCGGGGCTTTAGCCATTTCGTGCGCCTCCCGAGATGCAGGCCAGGTCGGCCTCGGCCCGTTCGCTCCAGATGGTAGCCCCGAAGAGCCGGGCCTCCTCGGCTGCGGCCTTGAGCGCGGTCGCCCCGGCCGTGGGATCGACGCGGGCTGTGAGCAGTCCGATGTATCTCGACACAGGGCCGCACTCACCCACCCCGCCGGCCAGTACGGCCATCCGTCCCGCCCGCGGTTCGAGAGCGGCGAGCAAGGCTTGGCACAGCCCGACCGGTGCGGCGGTGTCGAAGCACAGTTGGGCGGTCAGGCAGGCCGTGACCAGCCAGGTCTCGTCGACGCCGGGCCGGATCACGGCCGGGAACATCGAGTCCCGCAGCTGGGCGGCTCGGCCCCGCTCGTTGGCGGACGCCAGCGCCAATCCGGCGCCGGCCTGCCAGGCCGGAAGCTCCGGATGATCCGCGGCGTGGCCGGACAGCAGGTCGGCGAGAGGGGCCAGAGTGCCGGAGTGGAAGGCCTGGAAAAAGCCGTGCACCGCCGCGGCCAGGGTGGCGTCACGGACTCCGTAGGCCAGGCCCAGGCGGGCCGCTTCAGCGGCCCGAGCCTCGGACGTGACCAGGTCGCCGCGGAGCATGGCCCAGGTGGACGCCACGAGCAGGGCCAGCCACCGCAGGCGCGGGGAGGGGGAGGCCAGGGCGGCCTCGCGAAAGGTGGCGAGGTGGGCGACGGCTCCCGCCGGATCCATGGCCGACATGGCGTCGAGCAGGGCCAGGTGCCGGGCTGTGGCCCGCCAGGTCGGGTCGCCGCTCTCGTCCGCCAGCAGGCACATCTCGCCCGACAGGTCGGGGCGGGCCCGGCCCGACGCCCGCTCGACGACGTGCTCGGCCCACAGAGCCCGCATGATGAGCCCCCCGTCCCCAGTCGAGCGGGCCATGGGCACGACCTGCGCCACCAGGGCGGGGTCGGTGGTGGCGTGCTGGGGCATGGCCGCCTCCACCAGCCACGAGCAGACGACCTCGGTTCGCAACGACGCCCCGATGCCGGGAAGCTTGACGGCGGTTTCCAGCAGGTCCCATCGCAGTGGCAGGTCCTCACTGGCCCGGGCCAGAGGCTCGGTGGCCAGGGCGGCGACAGCCAACAGGTCCGGGCGGTCGCCGGCGAGGGCCCGGGCGGCGGCGTCGCGCCACGCCGCCTCGGCCGCTTCGTGCTGGCCGGTCAGGGCCAGGCACCGGCCCTCACGGCAGAGCAGCGCGACAGCATGCTCCAACTCGATGCCGTCCCCCGCCGCGAGCAGGGCCGAACGGCACAGCTCCTCGCCGACCTCGAACGCCAGCGAGTCGATCGCCTCGTCCACTCCGGCCAGCACGGTAACCGTCGCCGTCCGCTGCAGGACTCGCAGCGCCACCAGAGCGTGCCGGGCCGCCGGGATGGCCGAGCCTTCCTCGACCAGCACCCGGCTCAAATCGTGATGGAGCTGGTTGAGGCGCCCGTCCGCCACCCCGTCGAGGACGGCCTGGCGCAGCAAGGCGTGGTCCCACACGTACGATCCCGGTCCGGCCCCCGGCGCGATCAACCCGGCCCGGGCCCGGACCTCCTCCAACAGGGCGCCCACCTCGACCGGATCCTGGCCGGTCACCGCCGCGATGGTCCCGGCCCGGACGACCCGGCCGCCGACGGCCGCCACGTCGAGCACCTTCCTCTGCTCCTCGTCAATGCGTTTGGTGCGCTCGGACACCACATCGGCGACCCCGAGGGTCGGGGTTCCCGGCGGGGCGGTTCCGGTCCAGTCACCATACGGTCCCGGACCGCGGAGCAACTCCTTGAGGAGCAAGGGCAAACCACCGGTGAGCCGATAGATCTCCTCGGGGCTGACCGGTAGGCCCGGTGGGGCGACCGCAAGCCCGGGCCCGGCACCGAGGCAGGTGGCGATCCCCGCCTGTGTGAGCCGTTCGAGACCCAGCAGTTCGGGGGCATGGTCGCGAAACAGATCGTTGAGCCGGGCCCGGTCATCGACACGACCGGTCCGGAACCCCGCCACCACGGCCATCCGACCCCGGGGCGCGGCGCCCAGCAGCGAGCGGACCAGGGCACTCGTGGCCCGGCCCATCGAGTGAGCGTCGTCTATGACGATCACCAGCGAGGCGGTCTCGGCGGCGTGGCCGATCAGGGTGCACACGGCCTCGAACAGGCGGGCCCGGGCCACCTCGGCGTCCGCCGACCACAGCGTGGCCTCGAAGGGCGCGATCCCGGGGACCAGGGTGGCCAGATCTTCCACCAGGCCGCCCAGTCGGTCCAGGCAGGCCGGCCCGAACGGGGCGGACACCACGGCGCGCACAATGTCGGCGAACGCCCGGTAAGGCAGCACGTCGTCATCCTCGGCCGACGCCCAGGTCACGTACGCGCCCCTCGAGGAGCAGCGGACCGCAAGCTCCTGGAGCAGCCTGGTCTTGCCGACCCCGGCCTCTCCGGCCACCACCCCGACGGCCGGACGGCCGACCTCGGCCCGCTCGACCAGGGCGAGCAGTCGATCCATCTCGTTGTCCCGCCCCCCGAAAGGCAAACCGTCGTCGTCGGCCGGGACCCAGCGTTCGCCGGCCAGTTGCGGGGGCACCACCTCGGGCCAGGTCGGGGCGGCCAGGCTGAGAGCCAGGCGGGTGAGCTCACTCCGGCGCCGGCAGCCCGTCTTGTCCCGGACCCGGTCAAGGTGGGACCGGACGGTGCGGACGCTGATGTAGAGCTGATCGGCGATGGCCTGGTCGGTGAGCCCCTCGGCGACCAAGGCGGTGACCTCGGCCTCGCGGGCGCTGAGCCCACCCCGACCGTCGGGTGCCTTCGGTTGTCGTGCAACCATGGATCACCGTGCCCGGGCCCCGGCGGCTGGGCCGCCCTGAGCCAATGATGGCACAGCCGGCTCGGCGGGAGTGGCAAATACCTTCGACCAGTTAGGCGCCGGCGGCGTCGCCGGCCCAGGACCTGTCCAACCAGGGCCGGACTGCCCCTACCGCCTGAGCTCCCCCTTTTACCGCTCCCAGGTGCTGATATCGAGCGTTACCGTACGAGGCTAGGCAGCCCGTCTCTAGGTCTGCAGTTGACCGACTCAGGCAGCCAGTCGGCGAAGAGACGAGGTCTCGGTTCAACAACTGCTCGGCAAATTCGAGTTCATGTCCCCTTGTCCGGGGCTACGGGTCGGCGCAGGCGTTCGCCGCCCAGTAGGGAGGGCGACTCGGTGTGCCAAGACCGACCCGAAGACGAGATCCGGAACACCAGTCGCCCGGGGCATCGGCCCAAAATGTCCGCCCGGAACCCGGCGGCGTAAGGCCCCAACCGATGCTCCTATGGGCTGTCAAGGGGCAATCCCGGTCGAGGGAGCTGTTGGTAGACTTCTCGAGCCACGTAGCGCTTGAGGCATCGGACGGCTTCTTTTTTGGTGCGTCCTTCTTTGATGCGTCGTTCGATGTAATGGCGAGTGCGAGGGTCGCAGACCATGCGGGTGAGCACGATGTGCCACAGGGCGGCGTTGGCTTGGCGGTCGCCCCCGCGGTTGAGCCGGTGTCGTTCCTGTTTGCCGCTGCTGGCGTCGATTGGCGATACGCCGCAAAGGTGAGCGAAAGTGGCCTCGCCTTTTAGCCGTTCGGGATTGTCCCCAGCTGCGACGAGCAGGGCTGATGCCACGTCGGTGCCCACCCCGACCACGGCGGCGAGCTCGGGGGCGGTGTCGGCGACTAGCGGTTTGAGAAGTCGGTCGAGTCCGCGGACTTCGTCTTCCAATGCGGTGGCCCGGCGGGCTAACAGCCGCAGCGTGTGCTTGGTCATGGAGATGACATCACGTCTCTCCCCGACGCGGTAGGCCGAGCAGCGCTCCAGGATCTCGTAGATGCTGCGGTCGCGAAGGTCGGCCCGTATCACCTCGGGGCCGGTAGAGATGAGGCTCCGTATCTGGTTGAGGGCCTGGGCGCGGCCCTTGCGGGCGGAGGACCGCGCCACCCGCAGCACCCGCATGGCCTCGACGTTGCCGTCACGGGTCTTGGCCGCCCCTTGGGCATCGCCGCCTTGGGCGGCCCGGGCCGCGGCGGTGGCATCCTCGGGATCCGATTTGCCCCGCCGCCGGCGCCGTTGACGGTTCGGACGGTCAACCTCGACCACCCGGATCTGTCGACTCTGCAGATGCCGGGTCAGCCCGGCCCCGTAGCTTCCCGTGCCCTCCACTCCGACTAGTTCTACGGTCCCGTAGCTCTTCAGCCAGCGCAGCAGAGCCCGGTAGCCGGCGGGCGTGGTGGCAAAGCTCCTCACCCCCAACACCGAGCCACGGCCGTCGAGGGCCGCCGCGACATGGACGTCGAGGTGGGTGTCGACACCCCCGGTGATCCGTCGTGCCATAGTGGTCATCGTCATCCCTTTCTTCGTCACAGCTGGGATGGCACCGCACCAGCGGGACAGACGGACAGGACAGCGATGGGCCTGTACGGCAGGCTCCTATGAGGTCACTCCCGTCCAACCGATGGGTGTCGGGTGAGTGTCCGAGCCAGGCCGACGGATCGGCTTCAGGACAATCCGATCGGACGTCAGCCGGTATGCATAGGGTCAGACCTGGCTCGGGCACCCACCCAAACGCTGACCGCGTCCACAAACAAAATGGTGGACCGTCAACGCCTACCCCAATCCTCGCTGCCGGGTGCGAGGGGCTCCTCTCGGCGCTTAAGAGCCTTCCCGAGCGGCGGTCCCGAAATCGAGGCGGTTCAGATAGTCGAGCATGAGAACGTCATGCGTGTAACTCCGCTTGGGGATGAGATCGCCTCCACGTCGTAGTTGTTCTCGAGGCCCTCAGTCCGTCCCATACACGAACGCTTCGGCCGAGCAGGATCGGAACGACCACGACGTGCATCTGGTCGACGAGCCGGCAGCGACGAAGTCGCGGATCATGGTAGGACCTCCGCCGAGGCGTACATCCTAGTCGCCGGCAGCCTTCCGGGCCGTCTCAAGCGCCTCGGCGGGCGGACCGTCGATGAAGTGGAACGTCGTACCGCCCTCCATCTCGATCGATGGGCGCCGGTGATGGGTGAGGATGAAGGTCGGGGTGTGGAAACGGCGGGTTGGGACCCCACCAGCCCTTCCACTCCGGATCCTCGTGCCATCCGGGCGGCCCGAACTTCCCGGCACCCATGATCTCGGCGCCGGTCCCCGGAGTGAACTGTCCTGCCAGAGCGTCGTCGATGCCAGCGGTGCCCCCGGGCTGGCCGAGCACCTCGCGGCGACCCCACCGGGTGGCGAACATCCACTTGTGAAGGCGTTGGCCGGCGTGACCGAACGGCGCCTCGGGGCCCTGACCCTCGCCAGTACCGAACCCGTCGAGGGGAACGGAGAAGTTGTGGGCGCGGGCGCGTGACATGGCGTGTCCTCCCTCGCCCTCTCTGTCAGGCTGATTTGAGACCAGCGGGTTGTAGACCATCCCACGAGGGCGAGACCGGAGCTGTGGAACACGATGACTATGCCATCCCTGACCGAGCGCGCCCATGATGGTGCGGTGGGCGATCCACCGATGCCTGACCGACCTCGTCGACGGCGGTTCACCGCCGAGTACAAGCTGGCGATCCTGGCCGACTATGACCGTCTGAGCGCGGATGGCGCCAAGGGTGCCTTGTTGCGCCGGGAGGGGGTGTACACCTCTCATCTGGTGGAGTGGCGCCGGGCCCGCGACGCCGGACTGTTGCAGCGAGTTGGGCGGCGACCTCGGCGAGCCCCAAGCCGGCCGGGGAGGCGGCGGCGTTGGCCAAGGCGACCCGCCGGGCGGAGCGGACCGAGGCGGAGTTGGCCAAGACCAGGATGGCGTTGGAAATCATGGGAAAAGCACACGCGCTCTTTGAGATGCTTGCCGACAGCGCGGACTCCGAGCCCGAGTCGAAGAGTTGATGGCCGCCACGATGGGCGAGCTGACCCCGGTGGGATGGTCGCCCCCAACGAGATCGCCTAGCTGGCCAAGGCGTTCATCGCGGCCACCATCGCCGCCCAGGGCACCACCGCCGAGGTGCTGACCATCCACGCCGATCGGGGCACATCGATGACCTCCAAACCCGTCGCGGCCCTGCTAGCCGAACTCGGTGTCACCCGCACCCACTCCCGCCCGCACGTATCCAACGACAACCCCCATTTCAGAAGCGGCGTTCAAAACCTTGAAGTACTGCCCGGCGTTCCCCGAACGCTTCGGTTCCATCGAAGACGCCCGAGCGTTCTGCGCCGAGTTCTTCGAGTACTACAACCATCACCACCGCCACAGCGGCCTCGCCCTGCACACCCCGGCCTCCATGCATCTCGGGACCGCCCCTGACGACCAGGCCGCCCGCGTCGACACCCGCCGCGCCGCCTACGCCGCCAACCCCCGCCGATTCTGCAACCGCCGACCCAACCCACCCGCCATGCCCACCATCGCCTGGATCAACAAACCCACCATCACCAACGACACTCAGAAAGAATCCTGACGGCTGGTCTCAAAACGCTTGACGGGCTCCGATCCTGCAAGAGTGCGATTGTCATAACTGCGCACTCCTTGTTGGGTGGTTGAGAGGGCCCCCGTAGCCCTTCGTTGCGCGCTCATAAGCAGATTCGGGCTCTCGGGAGTGGGACGGTCGAGTACTGTTAGGGAAATGACCGCGAGGATCCACGCAAGGTCTTTGGCGGACCGGAGAACCTGACGATGCTGCCGCCGCCTGAACATTGTCTTGAGGACGGCGCACTTCTACTGCGTCTTCCTAAACGACGCGCCACAACCTTGGGTATGCCGGTACATCACACGGGACCGGCTCTTCAGTGTCCGGACTGTGACGGCATTTACGTCCGGGTCGAACCGGTCGGCGTACTGCCAGCCGTGCTGGATGCAGAGGAGTAGGCCTGGGCAGGTTGTTCGGGTTGCAAAGCGGCGAGCTTCTCGCCCAATCGCCGAGGAGGCTGGATGGACAGGGAGTTTCTGTGCCAATGGTGGGATCCGGCGCTCAAGTGGTCGCCTTCGACGATGTGCGCCTTTCCTGACTAGCGCTTGAGCGAGGCCAAGGATCGAGCCAGGGAATCGCGCCCCACGGGTGGTGTGTGTGATTGGGGGTGGATGCCCTTGAATCGTTCGGGATCGCCCCGTCGGCGTTCACCGGGCCGAGTCTTCGCACCCACGTTCGACGACCACCCAGCGCGGCGAAGCCACAGCAGAAGGCCCAGTTGGAGGTGGAATTGGTAGTGGAACGTCTGCCCTTCAGCGAGACGCCTAGCAACAGCACCGAGAGCGCCACTGACGAGCCGCCCGGCTAACCTTCACCGTCATCGCTGGCGGCCAGGTGCCCCGGAGGCAGACATCCAGAGCGTCGTATGGTGAGTAGTAATCGCCAGGTAGCCCTTCGGGTTCGCGCACCTCACCCACGAGAGAAACGTCGGGCCGCATCCGTGGGAAAGCCCGAAACCAAGCGAGCCGAACGGTCCTGAAGAGCCGGCTCGTGTTGCCGGCAAGGTCCAGCTGAGGTGGTGCCGGGTCTGCAGGTGCGCCTTGTTTGGAGCGGGGGCGTCGGCTTCCGTTGCCTTCTCTGCGCTTGCCCTTGCACGTTGGAAGGAGCAGGAGGGTAGACGCATAATTCGTTTACGTCCGTCCGCGCCCTCTTCGTGGAACTGACAGGCCGTCACCCTGCTCCGGAGCGTCGGCGTCAACCTATGCCTCAATACGCGCCTTTTGCCACCCTGCAGGATCCTCCCATCTGCACCGATAGCTAAGGAGCCGGCCGCCGTCGAAGGCCGATCACACGCTTGCCACTATTGTGACGCTCGTCGACGAGTAAGAGCCTCAACCCGAAGGTTCTGCTCTGCCCCGACCCCGGCTAGACGCCCGCCAGTCGGTCGACGACAAGGCATGAAACTTGCTATTCAAGGCAGGCGGATCCCGGGACTTTCCACCATCCCGAGCCGCGTCATTCTGCAACAGCGTCGGAGAATGGATGCCCGGCGCTCGCAGGGCAGAAGAAAGTCCTGGCCGAGCGACGCTCTGACCAGGACTTCTAGTGGCGGGGGCTGGATTTGAACCAGCGACCTTCGGGTTATGAGCCCGACGAGCTACCAGACTGCTCCACCCCGCGGCGGTTCGTGAAGCCTAGCACCACCATCTCGCTTGTCGTCGAGCGCATCTGCGGGGGGTACCCGCTCCACCCGCTGCCGGCCCGGTTACCGAAGTCAGCTCGGTGCTACCGCCGCCTTCGCCAGCATGAGAGTATATAAAGGTTCATGACTGATGATAGCGCTCAGCCCCGGGTCCAGCGTTGGCGAGCCTCGACCGCCTGCAGGCATTCCAGGGCATTCCAGGTCTGGCAGCCGTCGATCCAGACCAGGTTGGTGTAGATCAGCGTGGCGTCATCCCAGCGCCGTTGCCGCCAGGCGCACAGCCCGAGGCCGTGCAGGGCCCGGAGGAAGGGACGGTTGTCGATCAGGCTCCGGGGGAGCACCCCCGCGAAGCCTTCGGGCAGCGACTGTTCCGCGATGGCGACGGCGGTGTCGTAGAGGTCCAGGGCTGCCTTTGGCCCGTTGGTGTCGAAGGCGATGTTGCCCAGATGCACCCAGGCGTCGAGGCAGCGGGTGTCCTGGGCGAGCAGCGCGTTCAGGATCTGGCTCGCCCCGTGGTTGTCTCCGGCCTCGTATAGTTCGGCGGCGTCGGCCACCGGATCGGCGTCCCACTCGTCGGGATCGACCCCCGGGATGACCTGCTCCATCTCGAACTGGGGCCGGGGTCCAGCCCTGATGATCCGCTCGTACACCGGGTCAATCTCGGCGCCCTCTTCGCCCCAGTACTGGTCGGCCGGATCCCACGTGCCCATCGGCTGGAGCGCCAGCGGACTTCCGACGACAGCAGGGTTGGCCGCCACGGGGCGGTAGACCCACCGAGACGTCGCGGCGGTCAGCGGAGGCAGCCCAGTCCAGCGCCGGTGGGCATCGAGCAGCCGCGCCGTCTCCATCGTGACCACGTCCGGCATCAGGTCGGAGAGCGCGACCCGATACGACTCGCCCTCTCTCCGGCAAACGGCAGTGAGGCCCCGCCGCCCATTCCCATCAAACTCGACCTTCGTCACGTCGACTGAGGTCCCCACGATCCGGGCCGGGAAGGGAAAACGGGCGAGGTCCTGGAAGGCCTGTGCAAACGCGGTGAGTTCCTCGGCATCGCCGTGAGCGTCGACCAGGATGCCGTCCAGGAGGTCGTCGATCTCGTCGTTCATCTCGCGAGCGAACCTACTGCCCCTCCGAAGGTGGTGTTGGTGGGGAGCTAACGTCCGCGCCAGACACCATCACCACGCCACCAAGACCACCCAGGGGGACCACCCATGGCCAGCGAGCAGGCAGAAGCCATCAAAGCGGCGCTGATCGAGTATCGCAAGGAGATGGACGCCGCCGGCGAGATCACCCTGGAGCAGATGCGGGCCAACTCGGGCCGCTTCGGCGACATGACCGGGGTACCGGCGGGCGTCACCTGGGAGCCGGTGGACGCAGGTGGCATACCCGCGATCTGGGCGATCCCTGAGAGGCCCGCGGACGACCGGGCTCTCCAGTACGTCCACGGGGGCGGGTATGTGCTCGGGTCCGCAGAGGCCTACCGGCACCTGACCGGACACCTGGCCAACGCCATCGGCTGCCGGGTCCTCAACGTCGACTACCGCCTCGCTCCTGAGCACCCCCACCCCGGTCCGGTGGAGGACAGCGTCACGGCCTACCGCTGGCTGCTGGACCTGGGCGTTCGCCCCGAGCACCTGGCCATCTCCGGCGATTCGGCGGGCGGCGGGCTCACTCTGGCCACGGTCCTGAAGCTGCGAGACGACGGCCTCCCCCAGCCAGCAGCTGCCGTTCCCCTGTCGCCCTGGACCGACATGGAGGGCCAGGGCGAGTCGATGCAGACCAACGCCGACCGGGACGTCCTCCTCCAGTCGATCGGTTGAAAGGGATGACCGACATGTTCCTGGCCGGCGGTGATCCCCGGGACCCGTTCGCGGCCCCGCTCCACGCCGACTACACCGGCATCTGCCCGCTGTATATCCAGGTCGGCGGGGATGAGATGCTGCTCGACGACGCCCGCCGGGTGGCGGCCCGGGCCCGGGCCGACGGGGTGGACGTGCAGACTGGACGACTTCCCGGAGATGCAGCACGTCTTCCAGATGGCCGCCGGCAACATGCCCGAGGCGGACGACGCCGTCGCCCGCATCGGCGCCTTCCTCCGGCCCCGCCTGGGCCTGGCCTGACCGGGCCGACCGGCGGGCCGCCTCGGAGTCCAGTGGATGACGCCGAGCTGCGCCGGCGCGCCCTGGCCGTCCTGGAGGCCAACCACCGCGACGGCTACACCGTCCCCGCCCAGGGCCTCTACCCCTACCAGTGGTGCTGGGACTCCGGGCCGATCGCCCTGGGCTGGGCCGCGGCCGGGCGATGGGACCACGCCTGGAGCGAGCTGGAACGGCTGCTGTCGGCCCAGTGGCGCTCCGGCCTGGTGCCCCACATCGTGTTCTGGCAACCAGGACGACACCTACTTCCCGGGGCCCGATGTGTGGGCCACCGGACACCACCCGCCGACCACCGGCCTGACCCAGCCGCCCTTGCCGGTCAGCGCCGCCGCCCGGCTCTTCGCCACCGATCCGGACCGCGATCGGGCCACCACCAGGCTGCGAGCCCTGTGGCCCCGGCTGCTGGCCTGGCTGGCCTGGATCGGGCGGGCCCGGCGGGGTCCACACGGGGCCTGCGTGGTCGTGCATCCCTGGGAGTCCGGCATGGACAACTCGCCGTCCTGGGATCAGCCCCTGTCCCGTCGTGCCCGAAGCGACCAACGTCCATCTCGAACGCCGGGACGTCGCCACCGTGGCCGCCAGACAACGACCCTCCACCCGCGAGTACCGCCAGTACCTCGGCATCGTCGAAGCACTGCGGGCCGCCGGGTGGGACACCGAGCGCCAGGCCGGCGGACAGCCCGTTCGCGGTCGAGGACCCGTCTTTCACCGCCATCACGGCCCGGGCGGCTGCCGACCTGGCCGACGTCGCGGCCGAGCCGGGCTCGACGGCGGCCACCGCCGTCGCAGCTGGCCGACGCCGCCCGGGCCGGGCTCGACGCCCTCTGGGACGATCGCCTGGGCTGGTTTCGGCCCTACGACCTCCGGCACCCGGCACGCCGATCGGTCCCGCCACCTCGACCGGGCTGATAGCTGCTCTACGCCGGCGTGCGCCGACAGCCCGCCGGCGAGCGGATGATGGCCCGCCTGGACGCCTGGAGCCGGGCCTCTGTCACCGGGATCCCGACCACCGCCCCGGACGATCCGTCGTTTGACCCCATCCGCTACTGGCGCGGTCCGGTGTGGGTCCTGGTCAACTGGCTGGTCGCCGACGGCCTGCGTCGCACCGGCGGGCCACACGGAGACCGACCGGGCCGAGGCCCTGCGGGCCGCAGACCCGGGCCCTGGTCGAGCAGGGCTTCTCCGAGTACTACGACCCCCGCAACGGCGCAGGCATCGGCGGCCACGGCTTCTCGTGGAGCGCCGCGCTCACCCTGGCCTGGCTGGCGCCGGCCCGTAGCGCCGGCCAGACGCCCGCCGCGGCTCCTCCACGGTGAGCTCGGCCGCCGGATCCGCCTCCAGCCGCTCGTCGGGAATCGGCGCCCCGCTCCGCACCGACCGCCCGTAGGTCCCGGCCGCCAGCCGGGCCTCGGCCCGCTCGATGGCCTGCAGCCGATCCTGCAGGCTGGCGGCCACGGCGTCCTCGGTGCCCTCGGGGTGAGCGGCTCGGCCGGGTCGCCCCAATCGACGTCCTGCTCGTCCGCCGACGTCACGGTCGTCGCTCCGGTCGGCGCCGAGTCCGGCGATCAGCCCCTCGACCCGGGTGCGCTCGGCGGCCAGCAAAGTACGGGCTCTCTCGTTGTCCACGCGCTCCATTTCTGACCGGGCCCGGACTGGCGGCAAACCTGGGGGGCCGGCCGCGAACTGACGCCGGAAACTCGCCGCCCGGTTTGAGCCTGCGACGTGCTCTTTCGTTTATCGAGTTCCGACGTCGACTTTCTGGCCGGTCCCCGGCCACGTCGGTAGCTTGCACCGGTGCTCCAGTGGATGCCCTGGCAGGACGCCTCCGGCCTGGCCGGCGCCACCGCGGCCACCTGGACCGCCACCAACCGCTCGACCCGGACATGGGCCCGCCGGATGCGTCCCTGGGCCCGGGAGCTCACCCTCACCCTGGTCCTGTACGCCATGTGGCAGTTCGCCGGCGCCTGGTCGATCGGCCGGCTGAGCCCGGCCACGGCCCGGGGCAAGGACATCTGGCACCTGGAACGGACCCTCCACCTCCCGAGCGAACGATCCGCCCAGCAGCTCGTCCTCCACCACCACCCCCTGGTCCACTGGCTCAACGATTACTACGTCCAGCTGCACGTCCCGGTCCTCGGAGCCTGCCTGCTGTGGCTGTTCGTCCGGCACCGGGACCGCTATGCCCCGGTGCGCAACGTGCTGGTCCTCGTGACCGGCGCCAGCCTGCTCATCCAGATGGTCCCGGTGGCCCCGCCCCGGCTGCTCCCCCATATCGGGATCGTCGACACCGGCGCCCTGGTCGGCCCGAGCGACTACTCCGGCGGTGCGCCCGGGATCGATCAGCTGTCCGCCATGCCGTCGCTGCACGTGGCCTGGGCCCTGATCGTGGCCGGGGCGCATCGTCTGGGTCACCCGGGGCCGGTATCGCTGGCTGGCCCTCCTGTACCCCGTCGCCACCATGCTGGTGGTGGTGGTCACCGGCAACCACTACTGGGCCGACGGCATAGTGGCCGTCGCCCTGTGCGTCCTGGCCACCCTGATCGTGATGCGGACGATGGGCCTGCCGGCCCGGCCCGACACAGGAGGAGGAGGCGGCCGACGAGGACCTCGATGTACCAACTGGCACATTGCCAGTCGGTACACTGCAGCATGCCTCCAGTCCACCAGGCCAACGGGGCCAACGGGGTCACCGGGGCCAACGGGCAAGAACCCCTTCCACTACGGCACCCCGGCTGAGGGCGAACATTTCACCGGCCGCCGGGACGAGCTGGGCGCCCTGCTCACCCGGATGCGCAACGGCGTCAACGTGGTGCTGCTCTCCCCCCGCCGTTACGGCAAAACGTCGCTGCTCCACGCCGCCGAAGGCCGCCTGACCCGGGCCCGGCCGGCCGCCGCCATCATCGAGGTCAACGTGCTGCGGGCCACCAGCCTGCCTGGCCTGGCCGGGTTGCTCACCGCCGGCGCCTTCCACCTGGCCGGCGCCCGCTGGCACCGGGCCCGCCAGGCGGTGCCGGAATTCCTGCGCCGGGTGCGGGTACATCCCGTCGTCACTTTCGATCCGAACGGCAATCCCCGGTTCGGGTTCGACGCCGCCCTGACCGCCCGGGACGCCGAGGCCGTCCTGGCCGACATCTACGGGCTCCTCGCCGAGGAGGCCGCCCACCGGCCGGCCGCACTGGTGCTCGACGAGTTCCAGGCCATCACCCGGCATGGCGACTACCTGCCGGATCTGTTCAAGGCCCTGGCCGACGCCCACCCCCGGGTCAGCCTGGTGCTGGCCGGCTCCAAACGGCACCTGATGGAGGAGCTCGTCATTCACCACCAGGCGCCGCTCTTCGGGATGGCCCAGCGCCTCAGCCTGGGGCCGATTCCCGCCGCCGAGATGGAGCCCTATCTGCGCCAGCGAGCCGCCGGCGCCGGCAAGCCCCTGGATAACCCCGGCAGCGCCCACCTCCTGGCCCTGGCCGGTCCGGTCCCCAACGACATCCAGCATCTGGCCTTTGAAGCCTTCGACGCCGGTGGCGACCGCATCGACGTGGCCGCAGTCGACCGGGGCATGGCCCGGGCCGTCGACCACGACAGCGTGCTCTTCGCGGAAAACCTGGCCCGCCTCTCGCCCGGTCAGGGCCGGGTGCTGACCGCCATCGCCGCCGGGCCACCCGAAGAGCCGTATTCGGCCGGATTTGCTCGGTCGGCCGGATTGGCCAGCGGCAGCTCGGTCCGCAAGGCCCTCCAGCCGCTCCTGCAAAATGAGGACGTGGTCGAACGCGATGGCCGGCTGGTCGTCGCCGACCCCTTCTTCGGGGCCTGGTTGCGTGGCGACTGAACTCCCCGACCTCATCGTCGCCGACGCCCCCGCCTGGCGGGCCTGGCTGGGCGAACACCACGGCGATCCCTCTGGCGTCTGGCTGGTCCTGGCCAAGAAGGGAACCCGGGACCCGACCCGCCTCACCCACGGGGAGGCCCTCGAGGAGGCGCTCTGCCATGGCTGGATCGACGGGCAGGTCCGCCGCCGGGACGACGCCACGTATGGGCAGCGGTTCACGCCCCGACAGCGGCGCAGCGCCTGGTCGAAGCGCAACGCCGACATGGCCGAGCGCCTCATCGCCGGCGGCCGCATGCATCCGGCCGGTCTGGCCGCCGTCGAGGCCGCCCGGTCCGATGGCCGCTGGGCCGCCGCCTATCCGGGTCCGGCCACCAGCGAGGTGCCTGCCGACCTGGCCGAGGCGCTGGCCGCCGACCCGCGGGCCCGGGCCACGTTCGACACCCTGACCAGCCAGAACCGCTACTCCATCCTCTACCGCCTCAACGCGGCCAAGCGGCCCGACACCCGGGCCGGGCGCATCTCCGACTTCGTCGCCATGCTCGCCCGGGGGGAAACCCTGCATCCTCAGGGCCGCCGGCGCGATTGAGGGGCCGGCCGGATGCCCCGAAACCGGCAGGCAGCCGTAGGGCGGCGGAGCATTTTCTCCACCACCACGCTTGCTGCCTAGGCTGTGCCCACCGCCGGCGCCCCTGACCGGCACCAAAAGTAGGAGAGGATGCATGGCACAGAGTGCGGGGCTGCACGAACCCGAAGACCGGCTGTCCTCGGAGGTCATCGACCGGCACCGGGCGCTGACCTCGATCCAGGAGGAGCTGGAGGCGGTCGACTGGTACGACCAGCGGGTGAGCGCCACCAACAATCCTGAGCTGGCAGCCATCCTCGCCCATAATCGAGACGAGGAAAAAGAGCACGCCTCGATGGTCCTCGAGTGGCTTCGCCGTCAGGACCACGTGCTGGATCAGCACCTGCGAACCTATCTGTTCACCGCCGAGTCCATCACCGGCGAGGAAGCCAGCGCCGAGGACGGGGCCGCCGAACTCAGCGGCTCGCTCGGGATCGGAAGCCTGAAGGGAGCGGCCCAATGAACCATCTCCTCCGTTCGCACGCACCTATCACTGAGGCCGGTTGGGCCCAGCTCGAACAGGAAGTCCAGCAACGGGTGGTACCGGCCCTGGCTGCCCGACGTCTGGTGGACTTCTCCGGACCCCACGGCTGGGAGCACGCCGCCATCAACCTGGGCCGGACCGCTTCGATCGACGCCCCGGGGGAGGGTCTGATCGCCCATCAACGCCGGCTCATGCCGCTGGCCGAGCTGCGGGCCGACTTCAACGTGTCGAGGGACGAGCTGGCCGACGTCGATCGGGGCGCCACCGACCCGGCTCTCCGTGAGCTCGACCGGGCCGCCCGTCGCATCGCTGAAGCCGAAAATGTGGCCGTCTTCCACGGCTGGGCCGCGGCCGGCATCGTCGGCATCGCCGAGGGCGAAGGCCTCACCCAGATCCCGCTCGGCACCGACGTGGAGCGCTATCCGCGCCATGTGGCCAAGGCGGTCGAGGCGCTGCTCACCATCGGCATCAGCGGACCTTACGGGCTGGCCCTGGGACCGGACGGGTACACCAGCCTGGTCGAGACCACCGAGCACGGTGGGCTGATCGTCTTCGACCACATCCGTCAGATCCTGCAGGGCCAGATCGTGTGGGCGCCCGGGGTGAAGGGTGCCGTGGTCATGAGCTTGCGGGGCGGGGACTTTGTTCTGGAGGTGGGCGAGGACCTTTCCCTGGGCTACGACCATCATGACGCCGAGACTGTTCACCTCTACCTCGAGGAGAGCTTTAGCTTCCGGGCCATCACCCCGGAGGCGGCGGTGGTCCTGACGCCGTAGTAGTGCGTGTGGCCCGTGGTGCCTGTGGTGCCTGTGGCGATGAGACCCGGGATCGGGCCTCGTCACTACAGGCGGGCCGGTAGGGGAACCCGGCGTTCGCGGACGAGGAGTCTGGCTATGGGAACGATCGCAGTCCACGAGTTCATCACCCTCGACGGGGTGATCGACGCCCCGACCTGGACGTTCGACTATCCGTTCGATCCCAGGATGGGCGCAGCCATCGGCGCCATCATGGGTACCAGTACCGCCATCCTGCTGGGCCGGGTTACGTACGAGCAGTTCGCCCCGGCCTGGTCGGCGCGCACCGCCGAGCAGGATCCGGGCGCACCGTTTATGAACGACACGCCGAAGCACGTCGTGTCCTCGACGCTCCGGCACGCCGACTGGAGCAACTCCTCGGTGGTGGGCGGGTACGACGCCGGCGCCATCCGCCGCCTCAAGGAGGGTGTCACCGGGAAGATCTACGTCAGCGGGAGCGGCACCCTGGTGCGAGCGCTCCTCGCGGATGGGTTGGTAGACGAGTTGCACCTGTTCGTGTTTCCCCTGACCCTGGGCTCGGGGCCGCGGCTGTTCGAGGCCGGCGGGCCGGCGCTCAAGCTGGTCCTGGCGGGATCCGAGACGTTCAGCAGCGGCGTGGTGTACCTGAGCTACACGCCTGCGGGCGCCTGACCGCCTGACCGCCTGACCGCCTGACCGCCTGACCGCCTGACCGCCTGACCGCCTGACCGCCTGACCGCCTGACCGCCTGACCGCCTGACCGCCGCCGGCTCAGCCACCTTCGGCACCCCCGTCCGCTTGACCGCCACGAGCCGCCTACCGGATAGCTTCACGAGCATGGAGGATTTCCTTTCCGCCCTGGACCGGCTGGCCCAGGCTGATCCGGACCGGCCGGCCCTGACGTGCGGGCCGGTAACGCTGACCCGGGCCGAGTTTCTCGAGCGGGTGCGCCGGCTGGCGGCCCACTTCGCCGGGCTCGGGGTGCAGGAGGGGTCGACGGTGACGATCGGACTGCCGAACTCCATCGGTTTCGTGGAGACCATGTTCGCGGCGTGGGCGCTTGGGGCCGTGCCGCAGCCCATCTCCAACCGCCTGCCGCCGCTGGAACGCATCGCCGTCATCGACCTGGCTAACCCGGCCCTCGCCGTCGGCGTCCCCCGTGAGGAGGAAGCCGGGCGGCCGGTCCTCGAAACGGTCCCGGATGAGCTGCCGGCCGGATCATTTACGCCAGGCGTGTCGCCGGTCTGGAAGATCATGAGCAGCGGCGGAAGCACGGGCCGGCCGAAGTTGATCGCCGCCGACGCCCCGGCCGTCCTCGGGACGGTCGCGCCGGCGGCCATCGGGTGGCGCTTTTCGCAGGACGGGTGTGTGCTCGTGCCGGGGCCATTGGCGCATAACGGACCGTTCATCGTGGCCTCGGTGGGCATGCTGCTCGGCAACCACGTTGTCGTCATGCCCCGATTCGACGCAACCGAGACCCTCGACCTGGTCGGACGCCATCGGGCCACGTGGCTATACCTGGTGCCGACCATGATGCTGCGCATCTGGCGCCTACCCGAGGAAGTGCGGGCGGCCGCCGACATGTCCTCCCTGCAGATCGCCTTCCACGTGGCCGCGCCCTGCCCGGCCTGGCTGAAGGAGGCGTGGATCGATTGGCTGGGACCGGAACGGGTCCTGGAGCTGTACGGCGGCACCGAGGCCCAGGCGGCCACCCTCATCTCCGGCACGGAGTGGCTGGCCCATCGCGGTTCAGTGGGGCGGCCGGCCATGGGCGAGATCGAAATTCGCGACGACGATGGCAACCTTCTCCCGCCGCTCGCAGTCGGGGAAATCTGGATGCGCCGCGGCGCGGACGTGGCGCCCGTGTACCACTACATCGGCGCCCGGGCCCGAACCGCCCCCGACGGCTGGGAATCGCTGGGCGACATTGGCTACTTCGATGCGGACGGCTACCTGTACATTACCGACCGTCTCGCCGACATGATCCTGGTGGGGGGCGCCAACGTCTACCCGGCCGAGATTGAGGCCGCCCTCGACGAGCACCCGGCCGTGCGTTCGAGCTGTGTCATCGGCCTGCCGCACGAGGATCTCGGCAGCGTCCCGCATGCCATCGTCGAGCTGGCCGAACCGGTCACCGACGATGAGCTCATGGCCCATCTGCGCCAGCGACTGGCTCCCTACAAACTGCCCCGCAGCATCGAGCGGGCCACCTCTCCCCTGCGCGACGACGCCGGCAAGGTGCGCCGTTCTGCCTTGCAGGCGGAACGGGTGGGTGGGGCCGGGGCCGGGCCGGGCTGAAACGCCTCCTTCCCGGCGGCCGCGCCCCGGCCTGGTTCGTCGCTGTCACTTTCCTGGCGGCTATCTCGTTCTACCCGAGGAAGCAAACTTCGGCCCTCGACGTAAGGTTTTGATAGCCCATGGCGAGCACCCGTACCGCCCACGAAACCCTGTTCGCCGAGGCCTGGCGAGCCAACCGCAGCTACCTGGTCAACATGGCGTTCGGGATGCTGGGCAACATCGCCGCCGCCGAGGACGCCGTCCAGGAAGCGTTCTCCCGACTGGCAAGCGCCAACCTGGACGAGATCGAGGAGGTGCGGGGCTGGCTCACCGTGGTGACCAGCCGCATCTGCCTGGACCACGTCCGGGCCGCATCATCCCGGCGGGAGGTACCCCGGGACGCGGCCACGCTCGAGCGCCCCGGCGGCGGAGGGGCCGTTCCGGTGGCCTCGGCCACGCCGTCTTCAGCACCGGATCCGGCCGACCGGGTCACCCTGGATGACGAGGTCCGCATGGCCTTGCTGGTCGTGTTGCAGCGGTTAAGCCCCATCGAACGGGTGGTCTTCGTCCTCCACGACGTCTTCCGGATGCCGTTCGACGCGGTGGCCTCGACGCTGGGCCGGCCCGTCTCGACCTGCCGGCAGATGGCCCGGCGGGCCCGCTTGAAGGTGGGGGCCGGGGGTGGGGGTAGTGGTACCGGTGAGGGTGGGGCGAAGGCGGGGCATGACCGCGTTCCCGCCGGTCGCCGGCTCGCCGTGGACGCGGCCGAACACCAGCAGGTGGCGGAGCAGTTCATCCGGGCTTGCGCCAACGGCGACCTGGAGGGGTTGCTCCAGATCCTGGATCCCTCCGTCTGGGGCGATGTGGACCTGGGACCGCTCGACAACCGGAGCGGCCAGGTTCGTCACGGGGCCAGCTCGGTGGCCACCAACCTGCTGCGCTTCATGCGGGGACTCACCATGGTGTCCAATCCCGTCGGGGGTCACACCATCGTGCTGGCCTTCACGGCCCAGAGGCTGTTCGCCCTCGTGCTGCTGACCGTCGACAACGGGGTCGTCCGACAGATTCACGTGCTGGCCGATCAGGAGAAATTGGCGGCCCTCGACTCACAGCTGCTGGCGGGCGCGCCGGGAGCTGCCGGGAGCTGACCCGCCGCCCTTGGCCGTCGGGGACCAGATCGGTGGGGCGAAGCGATCAGCGTGCGTACACCACCACGGCGGGGGCCGGGGCCCGATATCCGCCAGCACGGTGCCCCAGCCTGGGAAGGGGCCCACCAGATGGCGACCATCCAGAGCACACCTCATCGCCGGGATCAGATCATGGCTTGTACGGCTGCGGCCAGGGCGTCTTCCTGGGCCCAGTTGATGTAGAAGTGGTAGTTCGGCTCGACCATCATGTCGTACCACCACCAGAACGAGTAGATACCGAACGAAAAGATGGTCGCAACAACACGGCCCACATAATTGCGGGGACCCTTCACTCGATTCGTATCGGGAAACGGCTGCGGGTAACCAAAGCGGCCATAGATAAGCGCCAATTCGTACTCGATGCCCACCTCCGCCCGGTCGTGCTTGACGAGGTCCTGATCGAGGAAAATGAAGGCGATGATGTGAACGATGCCACTGGCGATGATTGACAACACCAGCCAGATGACCGGCTCCCGAAAGTCACTGGTCATCCGCTTCAGTACGGCGAGGTGGGCGGTCGCCCGCTGAAAGGACGGGGCCAGCTCCCCCTGCAATCCGCGCCGCCCGGCCTCGTCCCATCCCAGGTTGAGCGCCGCATCCAGTAGCTCCAGACGGCGAGCGTTGTGATCGCGCATTCGCCGCACCAACTGATAGAAGACGTAGAACCCGTAGATCCCGAGGGTAACGATCGTCAACCCCAGGGCAGTCCAGTAATTGAAGATGTAATCGGTCTCGGCCCGCCCCTCCCACGCCAGCCGGATCCGCTCCGAGGGGGGCAGTGGCGGCAGCCCGGGCGGCCAGGAGCCTCCGGGGGTGGAAGCGCCGGTCCCGTAGGAAGGTCCGGGTGCCGTTGGGCCCGGAGGTCCGTAGCCCGGAGGCGGACCGGGCTGCCCGGGCGGCGCCCCATATCCGGGCGGCGGGGCGCCATATCCGGGTGGGGGCGTGCCATATCCGGGTGGCGGCGCATCGTGACCCGAAGGTGGCGTGCCATATCCGGACGGCGGGGGCCACGTGGAGCCGCCACCCGAGCCCGGGTCCCCTGCCGATGGCCAACCAGGCGCCTCGCTGGCCGGCCCGCCGGGCTGATGCTCTCCTGGAGCGTTCTCGGGGACCGCTGGATCACTCGGCCCGGTCTCTTGGCCCTCGCTCACGTGCTCCTCCTCACTGACCCCCACCAAGCCGACTCGGCCAGTCAGCGTCAGTGTCGCGACCATAGCCGCCCGAGGTGCCAGACCTGTCGAAATCGGATCGAACGACCAGAGCTAGTGGGCGTCGCCGATCTGGTGATCCGGCTGAGGACAGCTTGTCCACGGGCGACTTTGTCGAGGTTCTCATCATGACGTGCAGTTCCGGGTCGGGTCGGCCTGCGGGCACATCGGCGGTGTCCCCGTCGGCGGTACTGTTGCGAAAATGCAACCCCTTCGGTACTCCATCAACGTCACATTGGACGGCTGCTGCGATCATCGGGCCATCCTCGCCGACGAAGACCTGCATCGTCACGCGGTCGAGAACCTCGAGCAGGCCGATGCCCTTCTCTTTGGGCGGGTGACGTACGAAATGATGGAATCAGCGTGGCGGCCGCCAGCGCCGACGGGGGCGAGACCTGATTGGATGAAAGCCTTCGCCGAGACGATCAACGCAGCAAAGAAGTATGTCGTGTCGAGCACCCTGGAGCACGTCGATTGGAACGCGGAACTCGTGCGCGGAGATCTGGGCAATGCCGTTCAGCAACTCAAACAGGACTCGGGCCAGGGACTGTTCGTGGGAGGGGTGAAGGTCCCGCTGGCGTTAACGGAGCTGGGATTGATCGATGAGTACGAGTTCGTGGTCCATCCCAGGCTCGCTGGCCACGGGCCGACGTTGTTCGCAGGGCTATCGAAGCCCGTCGACTTGAAGCTCGTGAGCCGGCTGGAGTTCGCCTCGGGGGCGGTGGCAATGCGGTACGAGCCGAGAAGGTAGCCACCGGGCTTGCGAGCCCGAGCCGGCCGCCGGCCGCATCATGCCGGCCTGCTTCGCGGCTCTTGCCCGCCCCATCCCAACCTGTCCCGATTAGGGCCGGCGGAGAAATTTCTGCCATGCGCAAAAGGCAGGCAGGCGGCCCAAACTGGGCGCACTTCGCGCATCGGGCATCGCAGCTATCGTTTTTCGATCACAGCCACGCCCAAGACGCGAACTACGCCCAAGTTTGTCGCCGCCCACCCCGGCAGCAGCCGAAGAGGCCGGCACGCGGGAGGCGCCCCCAAGGCGGCCCAAACTGGGCGCACTTCGCGCATCGGGCATCGCAGCTATCGTTTTTCGATCACAGCCACGCCCAAGACGCGAACTACGCCCAAGTTTGTCGCCGCCCACCCCGGCAGCAGCCGAAGAGGCCGGCACGTCGGGAGGCGCCCCCAAGGCGGCCCAACCTGGGCGCCCCAAGGGCGTGACGGGAGCTGACGCCGGCGCCAGGCCCCACGAGGGCGCCAGGCCCGCCGCCGGCGCCTGGCCCCACGAGGGCGCCAGGCCCGCCAGGCAGCCCCCGCCTCAGGCGCCGGGGTTCGTCCAGATCCGGTCGGCCCGAATGAAGACGGCGCAGCGCCGGTCCTCCGCCATGACCCGGTCGAACTCGTCCCAGTCCTCATGGTCACCCCCGGCGGCCCGGTACACGGCCCGGATGAGCGATGGGACGTCGATCCCGAGGTCCGTGCTGTCGTCAGGACCGATGAGCCGGGTCGGTCCCGAGACCGCCGCCCACTGGTACCCGGCTTTGAACACCATCGTGGCTCGCGGATCCCGGCGCAGCAGGCGAAGCTTCACGCTGCCGCCGATGGCCACCAGGCCGACGCCCGGGGAGCCGTCCACCGGATCGGCGATCACGCCGGCGCTGACCACCGAGGCGTGGGGCGACCCGTCCAGCCGGGCCAGGGTCAGCACTCCAAGGTGGTGGTCGCCGGCAGCCAGGCGCTCGACGTCCTCAAGGTCAGCCACGTGCAGTCCTCCTTCGGATGGGTTGCGAACAGTGTGGTAGCTAACGGGCTCGACCCGCCACGAGTGCAGGGTCTGTGGAGACGACGGGCGGGCCCCGCCCCGACCCGCCCGCACCCGGACCCGCCCGGACCCGCCCGCACCCGGACCCGCCCGGACTCGCCCGCACCCGGACCCGCCCGGACCCGACCGGCTAGCTGGTTCCGGCCCTGGCGAAGAGCCGGATGGCGCCGCTGACGGTCACCACCGCGTAGAGCAGGAGAACGCCGAGCGACAGGGTCGCCATCAGTGGGGCGCTGTGCAGCCCCCAGATGTTGTGCAGGGCCGTGACGCCACTGCGTTGGGTCAGGCCATAGCGAAACAGCGCCAGAGCATGGGTCAGCGGTAGCACCTTGGCCACGGCGTCCAGCCAATGGGGCAGGGCGGTGATGGGAAAGAGGGAGCCGGCGAAGAAAAAGGGGACGATTGCCACGGCCGGGACCGCTCCGACGTACTCGACGGGGCTGGGCAGGCGGACTGCTCATGATCTCCGCCAGCCCGTACATCAACACGGAAAGGAGCAGGGCGGCGCCGACGAACCACAGGTTTCGAATGCCGCGTTGGTAGTCCGCCCCCCGGGCCGCCGAGACTGCAATGAGCACCACCAGCTGCAGGGCTGTCAGGGCCACAGCGGCCACCAGGTTCCCGAATATGATGGAGGTGCGGCGGATGGGGGCGACCAAAAGCTCTCGCATGGCACCCTGCTGGCGGTCCACAATGACCCCGAGCCCGGAGAAGGCACAATTCAACGGAATGAGAAGGCCCACGGTGGCCAGGGCGATGAACGTCATGTACGTGGTTCGAGCTCCGGGCGCGGCGACCGTGTTGGCGAGGGCGGGCGCGATCACGAGCGCAAACAGCACCGGGGTGAGCAGCGGCACGACGAGCGATCGGGGCGAGCGCACTGACAGGGCCAGCCGGCGCCGGGCCAGGATAGGAACGGCCGGGACGGGACGCGACCGGGCTCGAACCCGGCCCGGATCGACAGTGGTGGGAACGGTGATGGTGGCGGTCATGGAAGCTTTCCTCTCTGGGTTCGACTTACTGGTCGACGGCCGCGATGCGGTCGCCGGTCAGTCGCAGGTACACGTCGTCAAGGCCGGGGCGGCGAGTGGTGACAGCCCGCACCTCTACGGACGCGGCGCGCAGCCAGGCGACCACCTCGTCGCCGGTGACGCCGCGAAGGCACACGGTCAGGGTGGTGCCGATCACGAGCACGTCATCGCCACCGACGCCCTCGGCCCGCAGGGCTTCCACGGCCCGGTCGGAATCATCGACGCGTACCTCGAGCACCTCGGTGCCGAGCGAGGCCAAAAGGTTGGCGGGGGTATCACAGGCCACGATGCGGCCGGCGTCGAGAATGGCCAGCCGGTCGCAGAGCCGTTCCGCCTCGTCGAGATAGTGGGTCGTCAAAAGGACGGTGACCCCGGTCCGGTCCCGCAAGGTGCCGAGTACGTCAAAGAGGTCGTGGCGGACCCGGGTGTCGAGACCGACGGTCGGCTCATCGAGGAACAGCACCTGGGGATCGGACAGCAGCGACCGGACGATCTCAAGCCGCCGTCGCTGCCCGCCGCTGTAGGTCGCGACCGGTCGATCCAGGATGTCCGCGATGCCGACAACCTCGGTCAGCTCGGCCAGGCGCACCGGGCCGGCGGTGCGGTTGGTCCCCCACAGCCGGAGATGGAGCTCGAGGTTCTGGCGTCCGGTCAGCGGCTCGTCCACGACCGCGTCCTGGAAGACCACGCTACTGAGAGCCCGGGTCCCGATGGGATCGATAGCCACGTCCTTTCCGCCGAGCAGAGCCCGCCCGGAGGTGGGCGTCACGGTGGTGTTCAGCATCCCCAGGGTGGTGGTCTTTCCGGCCCCGTTCGGGCCGAGCAGGCCGAAGGCCTCGCCGGGGGCCACCCGGAAGCTGACGCCGTTGACCGCGTGGATGTCGCCGGCGTAGGTCTTGGTGAGTTTGATCGCTTCTACCGCGGGGGCGGCTGCGCTCATGGTTCATCCTCCTTGTGGTTGGAAAAGACGTTGATCAAATGCCCCTCGGGATCACGGAACATCATCGAGCGGCGCCCCCAGGGCTGCAGGGTGGGCCGCATCACCCAGTCGACTCCCAGGGCCTCGAGGCGGCGGAACTCGCCGTCGATATCGTCGACGGCGAAATCCAGGATGACGTCGCCCGGCTCGACGCCCGACGGCGGCCCACACGCGCCCTCTTCAAAATCGGAGAATCGCATGCGGGAAAGGCCCACCCGCTGGCCGGCGGTCGGAATCTCCACGTAGTACCCGTTGATGACGACATCGACGCCGACCAGGGCGGCGTAGAACCGCGCCAGCTTCTCGACGTCCTCGGTGACGATCCGGCTCTGCACCAGTTCCACGACGTGTTCCTGTCAGGACGCGCTCGGGGAAAAAGGTGTCCGTCTGTGGCTCATGACGCTCCTTGTCATCGTGGCCCGTTCGGGAGGGCCCGGTTCAGGAGCTAAGGACGGAACTGCGGGCTAAAACGTGACAGCTCCCGGAACGAGGTGCGACTCACTCGCTCCCGCGCAGGGAGGTGGCTTCGAAGGTTGGCGCCGGGTCATCGAGGGGAAGCACCAGGCGGGGCCGAAGGTTGCGGTGCTCTGCCGCGCTCAATACCACGGCCGTACCCCAGGCGGTAAAGCGGATGGCGTGGTGGGCGAAGGACATGGGTCCTTCGGAGATGCTGACGTCCACCACTCCTTTGGCGTTATAGCGCAGGGCTTCGGACTGCATGCGCTCCATGGCCGATTCGCGGGCGTCGTAGAGGGCGGCGGTGAAATTCACCAGCTCGATGTTCTGCCCCTTCTGGGCCATGGTCTGCCCCGCGGACCGGCGCGGTGCGTGTACAAACGAAGCACCGAAGGCTAGCCCGACAGGGTCCCACCCGGCTGTCTGCAGAAGGGCAAAGTCGCGGGTGGAGAGGTCGGAAACGAAGACGGCCCGATTGGGACCGAGGGTATCGCTCGGCCGCACGGCCGTTCCGATCAACACCGCGGTGACATGGTGGCGTTCCACCGTCACCTCGATATGGACGCCGATGACGCCGTGCCCGCCCACGCTGTGGCATTCCTGGCGAATGCGATCGACGGCGCCATCCACGGCCCGGCCGTGGGCATCGGACGCGGCTCCGATCTCACCAGTGCCCCACGTCCACGCCCCTTGCGGGATCGAGATCACCGCCGCGCCACAGACCAGATCGGCCGGCTCCCAGCCGATGCTGTGCAGCAGCAGCACCTCATCGATGGTGAGGTCCGACGTGACTGCGCCGGTATGAGAGGTGGCTCGAGAACGGGACAGCCGCGGGCTCATGTCAGCCTCACCGTGGGCAGCGGGGCCGGCAGAGGGGCGGCGTCTTTTACCTTCTGGACCGCGTTGCCGCGGATCGTACAGATGATCTCACGGTCGCCCTCGCCCAGCTCGTGCTCGGCCACCTGCACGTCCGCCCCATGCAGGACGCCGCCGTGCAGGGCGTTGCGAATGTGGTCCCGGGCCTGCCGCCTGGCCTGCATGTGGGCGTCCGAGAGCTGGCGGATTTCGTCGCCGGGAGCCACGATCCCCCACTGGTCGTAGCTCCCGCGCTGCAGGATTTCGGTGGTGCAGACCTCCCAGACCCGGATCGATGCCATCGAGGCGGCGATGGACGCCGGCCAGAAGCCGGCCTCGATGAGCTTGGCCAACCGCTGCCCGGCCAGGTAGGTGGTCCAGAGGGGGGAGCCAGGTTGGGTACCGTCCATCACCACCGCGGTCCCGATCATGTGGAACTCGCGGATCCCGTTGTCGATGATCTCGGCGGTGGTGTCGACGACGCCGACAATGCCGTGGGCGCCGGCCTCTTGAGCTTCCTCGGTCATGCGGTGGTAGGCGCTGTTAAAACCGTCCTGCCAGGCCTGGGTGACCCAGGGTTGTTCGAAGTTCTCGCCCCAGCTCCGATGATCATTGGACACGTACCCGTGCGGGCAGTTGTAGGAGCTGACCATGGTGTTCCAGCTGCTGCCCGCCCCGTACTGGCCGCGCAGATAGGGAGAGCCCGCCCCATACCACGACCACTTCATCACGCAGAAGCCCTGCACCAGACCGACCGGGCGCATGCCGAGTTCCAGGCAGGCGGCAAAGTCAGGAACGGTGAGGCCCGAGCTGAATGCGTTTCGCTGAAGCCGGCCCGCGGCCTCCGAAGGGACGTCGGTCGACATCGTCAGTTATCGAGGGAGATAATGGTGGTGGGCTTCGGGAGCGTCACCACGTCGGCGGTTTTGACGACAGCCGTGCCCAGGGACAGGAACTCGATGGTGTGGCTGCCCCATTGGTGACTTTTTTCCTCCAGACGCACGCCGACAATACCGGTGGCTGACAGGCGTTCGGCCTCGTCCTGCATGCGGGTCATGGCGAGTTCGCGCGCCTCGTAGAGGGCCTGGGTGAAGTTGGGCAGTTCGACATTTTGGCCCATGGCGCCCAGGGCTTGGCCCAGGCCCCGGTGGGCGATGTGGTACACGCAGGTTCCCATAACCAGACCCTGGGGGACGTGGCCGGTCTGCATGATCGTCCAGAAGTCTTGCCCCGACAGGTCCGAGGTAAACGGCTTGCCGAGCTTGTTCCGATAGGACGCTCCGCTCTCGGCTTTTACCGCCGTGCCCATGGCAATGAACTCAGCGGCGTCGCTGCCCCATTCGTAGTAGTTGACGTCGAGGCGCACGCCGACGACGCCGTCCGCGCCGAGCTGGTCGGCCTCCTCCTCCATGCGGGTCATGGCCAGCTCCCGGGCGTTGTACATGGCCTCGGTGAGCTTGGTGAGCTCCTGCGAGTTGCCCCACCGGCGCGTCTGGATGCCGGTGTGATAGATGGACGAGCCCATCACGAAGCCGAGGGGGTGAAATCCGACCTCTTTGATTAACAGGAACTCGTTCACCGACAGGTCCGAGGTAAAGAGACCGCTCTCCAGTTCGCGCAGGCGCCGACCGGCGTCCTTGGGCAGGTCCGCGGGCTCGGCCGCGGGCTGGGGCGGGCCGTCTTTGTCGTTGTCGTCTGTGGTCGTCATGGTCCTCCGATCACGATGTGCTCCAGCGCGGCCCGGGCGGACTCGCTGTGAGCGGACTCGACCTGCAGGGCCTGCAGGAGGCGGCGCAGCCACTCGTCCATGGTCGTCTCGTCGCTGCGGATCCGGATTCCGCCTGAGGAGTGGCCGACGGTGCACACCACATCGCCGCCGTGTAACTCGGCATGAAACTGCTCCTTGCCGACGTTGGCCTCCAGCGATCGCACTTCATCGGAGTGGTGCAGGAGGCCGCCTTTTCGTTCCACTTTCATGCGATCGCCGAGGGCGCCGGACAGCTGGGCTGCCAACGCCTTGAGCAGTGACTGGATGTCGCGGCTGGCGTTGAGGATGGAGGCGGCGGCCACGTCGAGGTCGAGGCTGTCGTCGCCGGTCCCGCCCAGGCCGCTGAGATCGGTCATGAGGGCTCGTCGGCGCCCGGGGTCGAGGCGGCCGGACTACCCGGGTCGGATGCGGTGGCAGCCGGCAGCTCCCGGCTGGAGGCCTCGATGGCTCCGGCCGGCGCCATCCCGGCCTTCAGGGCGGCCAGCTCGGCATCCACGGACGACTGTGATCCGATCTGGTCCAGCTCCTTCTGAATGTCGTCGCCCCCGGCTCCGACGTCTTCCAGGACGCCGGACTCGAGCAGCTCGTCCAGCGCCGACGAGCGGGCTTGCATGCCGGCAATCTTGTCCTGGGCCCGCTGCACGGCAGCCCCGGAGTCGCTGATGGACTTGGAAATTCCGGCCACCCCCTCGTTGACGGAGGTCACCGCTTCGGCCGCGGTGTACTGCGCCTTCAGGGTTTCCTTCTGGGTGCGGAACTGGTTGACCCGGCCTTGCAGGGTCTGGAGGGTGTGGCTGAGCTTGTTCTGTTCCTCGATGAGCTGCTGGTGCTGCGGCTCCATCTGGTCGATCTGGGCCTGGGCGGCCGCCTTGCGGGTCAACGCTTCCCGGGCCAGGTCCTCGCGTCCGGCCGCCAGGGCCGTTTTGGCCTGGTCGGCCAGGTGGTCGGCCGAGTGCTGCAGCTGCTCCTCCTGCAGCTCGATGCGCTTGCGGGAGCCGGCTATGTCCACCAGGGCCCGGCGAACCTGTGTGATCTGCTCCAGCATCTTCTCGTAGGACAGATCGAGCATTTCATCGGGTTTCTCGGCCTTGTCGAGGGCCCGGTTGGCTTTGGCCTGAACGATGTCGTGTGCTCTGGAGAAGAGTCCCATCAGACCTCCATAGGTTTGGGGTGGGGCCGGAGTGGCCCGAAGCTGCGGGGCACCTCAGCGAGGTGCCTGATCTTGATCGGCAGGGCGTGAGCTCAGCTGATAGTCCATGTTGCCCCCGTTTCGATGCTTGGCAGCGCCACGCTGACAACGTCCGCCCCGCTTGGCACCGAAAAGGGGACCGACCCCGTCGTGCACGACCCGGGCGGCACCACCTGGCCGAACCTGCTGGACGCCTGGAGGAGGTTGGTGTCCGCCACCAGGTCGTTGTCCCCGCTGGTGTTGAGCTCGAGCCCGTCGGCCGCCAGAGAGGCATCCACGGTGCTGGTGGTGGCGCAAACCTTCAGCTCCACATAGGCGGTGCCGCCGGTGGCCGGAGCAGGGTGATAGGCGGTCGCCGTCACCCGGGCCGGAGCATCCTTCAAATCCACCCCGAGGTCGCTCCGGACGTCAACCGGCGTCCCCAGCGGCACCGTCGTATTGGTGAAGGACGGGGAAGCGGGAGTGTGCTCGTTGCCGCCGATGACCGCGACCAGCGACGCCGGAACGAGGATCCCGCCGAGCACGGTGAAGCCGATGGCCCAGGCCAGCCAGTGCACCGGCCCGCCCGGTCCCGGACCGCGGCGGCGGGTTCGGAAAAATGCCACCCAGCACAGCACGGCACCGAGCAGCCAGGCGAAGCCCAGGGTGATGACGCCCAGAACGAGCAACGCGTACCGCCAGGCCGCCTGGGCCGACGGGCGGCGCCCGTAGCGATAAGGACGCTGGCGATAGCCGTATGGGCGGTACCGCCTTCCCGGCCCGCTGGACCAGGGCCGGGTGTCTCCTGGTCTGGCCCCTTGAGCCGGACCATCGCCTGAACTGGCGGTGAAGTCTCCGCCGGGGATCGCCGGTGCCGTCGACCAGGGGGGGCTGGCGGCCGGGCCGCCGTTTGTCTCCGTGCCCCCTCGTCCCGACAACGGCGGCGGCCAGTCCGGCGCGGAGCCATTCTGCTGCGGAGCTGGAGACGCGGTGGGAGACGGCCCCGACTCTGACGGTGGCGGCGACCAGGCCGGGGGCGGCGGCGGGACCGTGGATCCGGCCGAGTCCGACCACTGCGGCGGTGGGGCCGGGCTCGTGGCGTCATCATCATGCTCCGCATCCACCACCGCAGACGGTAGCCCGCTTGCCTGGATCTGTCTCGCGGCCCGGTTGGCCTTTGCCGTCCCGGCCGCGGGCCGCGGGCACCCCCCGCAGCCGGGCCTCAGCCCCGGGCCCGCCCCGGAGCCGGCGCCTGCGCCTGCGCCTGCGCCCCGGATCGGATGCCGTCCATGAGGTTGGCGACCAGCGTGTCGGCCAGCGAGTCGCCCAGCGGTTCGTGCTGGAGGGCCAGCCGGTAATAGACGGGTGCATACAGCTGATCGAGCACGGTCGGGACGTCAAGGCCGGGTCGGATCTGGCCCCGCTCGATGGATCGCTGCAGGACACCGGCGGAGGCCTGGCGGCGGGGTTGTAACCACCGAACCCGGAGCACCTCAGCCAGAGCGGGGTCGGTCTGGGCCTCACCGATGAGCTCCGCCATTACCCGCCCGGCCCGGCCCCGGAAAGCCCGGATGAGGGCCCGGAGCTGGACGGTGAGGTCCTGCACCACGTCGCCAGTGTCCTCGAAATTGATCGTGGGCTGGTAGCGATGGAAGTAGGCGTCTACGGCGACCGCGCCCCGGTTCGGCCACCACTTGTAGATGGTGACCTTGCTCACCCCGGCACGCGCTGCGATGGCTTCGATGGACGCCGCGGCCAGCCCGCCTTCCATCAACAGGTCAGCGGCGGCCTCCAGGACCGCCAGCCGAACCCGTTCGCTTCTCGGCCGGCCGCTGCGATGCCCCGAAGGGGACGAGGTATCAACCACCGGCCCAGCCTAGATCATGTACTTACCGTTCATGATGTATAGTAAACGCGGCGTTCACTTAGTGAGGAGTATCCATGTTGGAAGGTGAGGCGGACTCGACCGGAGCCGATCTCAACCCCCTGAGCGGCCGGCTGGTCCTGGTGTTCGCGGTGGCGTGCGGTCTGGCTGTGGCCAACCTCTACTACGCCCAGCCCATCCTCGACACCATGGCCCGGGCGTTCGGGGTCAGCTCGGCAACCGCCGGCCTGGTGGTCACCTTCTCGCAGATTGGTTACGCCGCCGGCCTGGCCCTGCTCGTACCGCTCGGGGACCTGTTGTCCCGGCGCCGGCTGGTTCCCGTCGTGCTGGCCATCACCACCGGCGGTTTGGTCGTCTCCGCAGTCGCCCCGGACATCGGGGTCGTGATCGCGGTGGCGCTGGTTGTGGGTTGCGGCTCGGTGGTCGCCCAGGTGCTGGTACCCATGGCGGCATCCCTGGCCGACGACCACCACCGCGGCCAGGTCGTCGGCACGGTCATGAGCGGACTGCTGCTCGGCATCCTCCTGGCCCGGACGGTGTCGGGCGTGGTGGCGGACTTGGCGACCTGGCGAGTGGTCTACTGGATGGCCGCCGCCTTTACCATCGTCATGGCCGTCGTCCTGGGCCGGGTCCTGCCTGTCGAGCAGCCCCGGCCCCGGATGGGGTACGCCAGCCTGCTCGGCTCGACGGTACAACTGCTGGTCCGGGAACGGCTGTTACGCCGGCGGGCTCTGTTTGGCGGCCTCGCCTTCGCGGCCTTCAGTGTGTTCTGGACCACCATGGCCTTTCTCCTCTCCGGGGCGCCCTACCACTACAGCGATCTGACCATCGGGTTGTTCGGGTTGGTGGGGGCCAGCGGCGCCCTCTGTGCCAACCTGGCCGGGCGCTGGGCCGACCGGGGATTCACCCGTCAGACCACCATGGCGTTCGCGGCGTGTATCGCCGTGTCGTTCGTGCCCCTGTGGTACGGGCGGAACAGTCTCTTCCTGCTGATCGTCGGCATCCTGGTCCTCGACGTCGGTGTCCAGGGACTGCAGGTCACCAACCAATCAATCATCTACCGGCTCGCCCCCGATCGCCGCAGTCGCATCAACTCGGCCTACATGGTGTGCTACTTCGCGGGTGGCGCCATCGGCTCCGCGCTGGCCGCCTTGCTCTACGACCGCCACCGTTGGGCCGGCGTGTGCCTGCTCGGTGCCCTCATCGGGGCGGCGGCGCTGCTGGGCGCAGCCATCGACGGGGCCCGGCGGCCGGGAACCCGGACCGGTGCCCCCCAGCCGACCTCGCAGCCGGCCTCCCACCCGGCCTCGCAGCCAGCCTCCCACCCGGCCTCGCAGCCGCCCTCGCAGCCGGCCTCGCAGCCAGCCTCCCACCCGGCCTCGCAGCCAATCCGTCAGCCAACCGCGGCCACCCCATCCTGAGCCATCGAGCGGGTGGGTGCCGTGAGCCTCGCCGCCCCCCACTGCCCCCATCGCCCCACCGCCCCCACTGCCCCCATCGCCCCACTGCCCCCCCCATCGCCCCACCGCCCCCACCCGGCCCACCTTTCCTGTTGCATCGCGCCCTCTAACAGGGCACAAATTGCAGCAGGAAAGCTCGAAAAGAGCCGGTTTTGCAACAGCAAAAGATGGGTGGCGCTCTCACCCGGCCTTCCTTCCCCGTCGCGGCTGGCCAGGCACATTTGCATGTTGCAGCAGAGAAGGGCTCGCCATTCGTCATGAATCGCTCCGGGCCGAGTAGGGCCGGCCCGGCCAGTAGGGCCACTCCTCGAACCAGCGGCACCGACCATCGTCCTCCAGCCGGATCACCCAGAGGTCCCGATACTCCTGACGGACCGGCTCGCCGTAGCGCACCTCGACCCGAACGACCGCCGTGGCGGCCTCGACCGCCACGATTTCGCTGGTCAGCGTGAACACCTCGTCCGGTCCGTCCCGCTCCTCATCCCACATGCGCCGAATGCGGCTCAGACCGACGATCGGCTCCTCGTAGGGGGAATGCAGGTAGGTGGCGTCGGACGTGAACAACCCGGCCAGCTCATCCGTGCCGGGAGCCCGCCAGGCGGCGCTCATAGCCAGCAATCCATCGCAGAACGGTCATCCGGTCGGTCATCCACCCGCCAGCATGCCCAATGGCCCACAGGGGGCGCGCGGAACGTCGCTCGACTCCGGGATGACAACCAGGCCTAACCTGGATGCGATGGCGGCATCGACCACCTGTCCGGTCTGCTCGATCACAGTGGGCAGCGTGGAGGATCTGGCCTCACACCTGGTGGAGGAGGCGGAGGCGAGCGATGGTCGCCACGTGATGTGGCTCAACCGGCACGCCACCAAGTACCGGATGTCCCCCTCGGAATTGGCGCCCGTGCTGGCGGCCGCTCTAGCCGGGGAAGGCCCCTCAGCCGACCGGGTCCCGCGATGAATGAGCGGATGATCCGCCGGGTGGAGGAAGCAGTCGTGGAGGGTTGGTTTCGCCAGCCGCCTCCTCTCATCGAGGCCATGAGTTCCAGTCCCACCATCGGCGTGACCCGGGCCTTTGTGCTGCAGTGGACAAAGTTTTCCCGGCTCTTTCCTCGCTGGGTGGGATCGATCATCTCCAACTGTCCCGAGCCCGCCGTCATTGCGTTCGAGGTTGAGAACCTCATGTCGGAGGTCGTCCGCGACCCGGCGGGCGACGACAATCACTACGAGCTGCTGATCAGGCTGGGCGAGAGCGTCGGTCTGACCCGGGCCGGCATCGAGGACTACCCGCCGTTGCCAGAGGCCTGTGCCACCTTTGCCTGGCTGGGGAAGATGGCCCGGGAAAACGATTGGCTGGTGGGTTTCACCGCTATCAACGGTCTGGAAATCCTCGGGGATCGGACCCTGCCCGCCAGATACTCGGTTACCACGGGCACCGGCCTCGACGCCGGGCCCTACCGGCGGGCCCTGGGCCTGGACGATGGCAGCCTCGAATTCTTCGACGTGAGCGACCGGGCCGATGCCGGCCACGGCCAGGAAACCGTCCGTATCCTGGCTCGTTACACCACCCGCGACCGGGAGGATGAGATCCTGGCCGTGCTCAACGAAGCGATGGCCCGGCTGCGGGGAATGATGGACGCGGTGTGGGACGCCGCCGCGGCAATTGACGCCGGGCTGACGGCGGAAACGGAGGATCGATGACCAGAGGAGACCCTTGCGCCCTGTGCGGATCGACCTGGGGCGACGTGGACCAGGAGATTGCCGGTAGCTGGTATCACTTCTGATGAGACTTGTGAGCTGACGCCTTCGCCAACCTGGTTGCCGCCATTTCCACGCAACTGGGTGAAGGCGTCGTCGTCCGGTCGGACGACGTCGACGGCAACACTGTCAGGGGCGCGGCCTGGGTTCCTGCCCGCGCCGTGCGAGAGCATCGGTACGTCGCCCATTTCACCGACGACGGCGAGGTCATCGAGTGCACCACCGAGGAGGCGGGGCCCTAACTGGTGCTACGGCCGTCAGCTACCCGTGGGCTGGCGATTGGTCAACCCTTCCAGCATGACCCCGGCCTCTTCGGGCGCTGCCATCTCGAGCCAGACCGCTTCAGGTAAGAGCACCAGGCGAAACTCGAAAAACGGGCAGCACTCCTTTTCCCGCCGGGCCAGATCGACGGCCGCCAGCACCGCGTCGTCCCGGTCCTTCAGTCGCAGCCGGGCCACCGGACCGGATCGCACCACCTCGTCGACGAGCTCACGGAGGAGGCGTTGCCACTCGTCAACCCGGGTGACGGCCCCCTCCGACGAGAGGGAGCAGGCGATGGGGACCTGAGCCACGCCTGGAGGCTACTGCCGGTGACCGCCTTCCCGACGAGCGCCGGATTCAGGGAGTGGCCGCCCCGGGCTGGCGGCGCATGGTCCACAGGGGCGGCCCGCCGGCGACCGGCCGCAGTTCTTCCACGACCTCGTACCCAAAACGCCGGTAATAGGCCAGGTTTTCCGGCTTCTGGGTCTCCAGATAGCAATCGACACCCTCGCGGTCTGCGATCTCCAGCACCGGCGCTTGCAGCCGGGTGCCGATGCCGGATCGCTGCATCAGGGGATCGACAACCAGCAGCAGCAAGTACCACAGGGGATCCTTCGGGTGGGCCGCCTCGATGGCGGTCAGGTACCGCACCCCATCCCGCAGACCCGCCGGCCGCAGGGCCATGGCCCGGGTCGCCCCGACGAGCTCGCCGATCTGGGCCAGGCCCCGAAGGGGGTAGAGCCCGGGCGGGACCCAGGCGGCCACTCCCATCAGCCGGCCATCCGCCCCCCGGGCCCCGGTGATCCGGCCGGCGCTGCCGAGGGCGCGCACCGCGGCACGAAAGAACAGGCCGAGACCCCGGGCCCGGCGCAACGGGCTCGGATCCAGATACTCGAAGAACGGATCGTGATGGAAGGCCCGGGCCGCCACCACCGCCGCCTCGTCCAGATCCCGGCCCCGGGGAGCCAGGGGCACCAGCTCGATCTCCGGCCCGGACGAAATCCGCCCCTGGCCCCTTGACTCTCCCGTAACGGGAGGGTCGACGCTCATGTCATCCATCCAACCACAGGTAAAAGGAGCATCCCGTGAGTGTTTTGTTCTTCTCGGTCAGTCTCGATTGTGCCGACGCCGGCAAGCTGGCCGACTTCTGGTCGAGGGCCCTGGATCGCCCCGTCGACGACGGCGGCAGCCAGGATTTTGCCAGCATCGGCATGACCGGCGACGGTTCCGGCCAGCCGGTGTGGATGTTCCACCGGGTGCCTGAGGCCAAGCAGGCCAAGAACCGGGTCCACGTCGACTTCATGGCCGCCCGCCTGGCCGACGAGGTGCAGCGCCTCCTGACCCTCGGCGCCACCCACGTCGCCGATGTGGACGAGGGCGGCTACCAGTGGGCCACGTTGCTCGATCCCGAGGGCAACGAGTTCGACGTCGTCGCCGCGCCTCAGTAGGCGACACCGACCGCCCGGCCCGGGCGGCCTGCGGCCAGCCGAGGACGGCACCCACCGTCATCTGCGGTTTGCGGCGCCCGGGCTTGCTGGCGCCGCGCCCCGGGTTTGCCGGCGCACGCCAGCCCGGGCTCGCCGGCGCAGCCCGCGACCGGAAGCCGCCCTCCTGGTAGGCGCCCCGGCTGGCCGGGCCGCACCCGCGGCCCGGCTTCGGTACCCGCTACGGCGTGGGCACACCCACCTCGGTCACCGGCACAGGGGCCGTCACCGGCGGTACCTGGGCCTCGATGCCGATGTGAGGGAGCAGTCGGTCGAGCCAGCCTGGCAGCCACCAGTTGGCCCGCCCGAGCAACTGCATCACGGATGGGACCAGGACCAGCCGGACCAGGGTGGCGTCCACCAGGATGGCCGTAGCCAGGCCCAACCCGAACACATCGAGCACCCGCAGCGGGTCGTTGATCACGAATGAACCGAAGACACAGACCATGATGGCTGCGGCCGCGGTGATGACCCGGGCTGTACCGGCGAGGCCATCGGCCACGGCGATGGTGTTGACCCGGCGCCGCAGCCACTCCTCCCGGATCCTTGACAGCAAGAACACCTCGTAGTCCATCGACAATCCGAACACGATGGTGAACATCATCAGAGGGATCCACGGGTCAATGGGCCCGGTCCGGGTGACACCGAACACTGTCCCCAGCCAGCCCCACTGGAACACCGCCACGATCACGCCATAGGCGGCACCCATGGAGATGAGATTCATCACCGCGGCCTTGATGGGGATGGCAATGGATCGGAACACGGTCATCAGGAGCAGGAACGACAGCAGGATCACCAGACCGATCACGTACGGCAATCGATCGGAGAGGTAGTGCGAGGCGTCGACTCCGGCTGCCGTCTCGCCGCCAACCAGCACGGTGACGCCCGTGCCGTTGACGATCGGCGGGATCACCGCGTCGCGGAGGTGGCGGACCAACGACGCCGTTTGGGCGGCCTGGGGCGAGCTGGTCGGGTAGACGATGATGACGGCTGCGTCGCCCGCCTGGTTGAAAATGGCCGGGCCCACTGAGGCCACGCCCGATTCGGTGCCGAGCCGGGCCGCCAGGGCCTCGACCGCGCCCCGTCCGCCAGATCCCGAGCCGCCCGACCCCGAGCCGGCTGGCACGTCGGCGGCGATGACCAGCGGACCGTTGAACCCGGGCCCGAACCCGCTGGCCAGGAGGTCATAGGCCTGTCGGGTGGTGAGATTGGGAGGGTCGTTGCTCGAGTCAGTGAACGCCAGGCGCATCGAGAACAGCGGCAGCGCCAGCACGACCAGGATCAGCAGCGCCACCGAGCCGCACAGCCAGGGCCGCCGCTGCACGGTGCGGCTCCAGCGGTACCAGAAGCCTCGACCGGAGGTGGCAGCCCGCACCCGCAATCCCGGGACATGCAGGCGATCGATGCCCGGACCGACGAAACCGAGCATGGCGGGCAGGAGGGTCAAGGCCGCGGCCAGCACCATGACCACGGCGGCAATGGCCCCCACGGCCAGCCCGTCCATGAACGGCAGGCCAACCACAAACAACCCCAGCAACGAGATGATTACCGTGCCACCCGCAAAGGACACGGCCCGGCCGGCCGTGCTCAGGGCCACGACCGTCGCCTCTCTGGCGTCACGCCCCTCTCCCAGACCCTGCCGGTACCGGGTGACGATAAACAGGGCGTAGTCGATGCCCACCCCCAACCCGATCATCGCCATGAGCTCCGGCCCGAAGGTGGGGATGGTGAAGCCGTGGCTGGCGATATCGATCAGCCCGAAGCCGATGCCGACACCGACCAGGGCGGTGAGCAAGGGCAGGCCCATGGCCACCACCGAGCCGAAGGCGATCAGCATGATCACGATGGCGGCGGTGATCCCGATGCCCTCACTCGATCCCGGATGAGCCGACACCGTGGCCGAAATCGGTGCGCCTCCCAGCGCCACCTGGAAGCCAGGGTGCCCGAAGCTCTGGGCCACGTTGATCAGATGTTTGGTCTGTGTGGTCTTCAGGTTCGGGGAGGTGGTGTCGAACTGTACGACCAGGAAGGCGGTGTGACCGTCGGCCGACACCTGCTGGGATGCACCCGGCGCCAGCGGGCTGCGCACCCCGGTGACGTGGGGGAGCGGACTCAGGGCGCCGACCAGGCGATCGATAGTGGCCGCGTTGGCGGGGTCTTTTACCGAACCCGAAGTGTGGATCACCACGTCGGCGGTGTCGCCGGCCTGAGCGGGGAAACGCTGGGCCAGGAGGTTCTGAGCCCGCTGCGAGGCGGAGTTGCCCGAGGCGAAGTTGTCGCTGAAGGCGCTGCCTACCACCCGGGACAGTCCGATGACGGCCACCACGATGATCACCCAGCCGATGACGACCGCTCGCCGGTGGTCGTAACTCCATCCCGCCAGCCGGGCCAGTCCGCCGGGCGTCGTCTGTTGGGGTCTGCCTGTGCTATCCACGCCTATCCACTCCTCTGTGGCCGGTCAGTGTCTCTGCACGGTGTCGTCTCTGCGCAGCTCCACACCTCTGTGGCCACGCCGGGCCGACTCCAGCATGGAGATGCCGCCGGTGCGGCGGCAACGTATTTTTTGGAGCTGTCCAAACCCTCACCGGGCGCAGCCCCGCCGGTCGTGACATGCATCGCCACGCTTCGCCACCCCTCCTCGGTCACGGCGCCGCCGGGACCCGGCAGCTGTCCGAAAACCCCTGGCTGTGAAGCCCGAGGCCGGCGTTGAAGCGAGAGCGGTAATTCTCGAGGGCGACCCAGGCCGCCAGCTCGACGATCTCGGCATCGCTGAACAAGGCATGCAGCCGCTCGACCAGTTCGTCGCTCACCACGACCGGGGTCGCCGAGGCTGCCTCCGCATACTCCAGCACGGCGCGCTCGCGCTCGTCGTACACATCGCTGGTGCGCCACACCGGCACGTCCCGGACCTTGGCCGGATCTACGCCGCGCTGCAGGCCTTCGTAGTAGCCGAAGTCAACGCACCAGGAGCACCCGATGGCGCCCGCTGACGCCTGGACCGCCAGCATCATGAGATGTCGATCCAGCTTGTGCCAACCCTTCTCGGCGACCGTCTCCATCAGGCCGGCCGCCACCAGCACCCCGGAGTGGTGGGCTGCCGCGGCCACCGGCTCCACATCACGACCGAAGCGGCGCCGGGCGTAGCTGCTGGCGACCCGGGGGACAACACCCTTCGGATGATCGAGCAACTGAACGTTTGCCATGGGATGTTCCTCCGTTTAGGTCTTCAGCTACTCGACGTTTGAGGATCTCCGAATGTGACAACCTGCGCCCCTTGCGCCTCGCCGCGTCTTGTGCGAAAGTTCGCCAGAGGCTATGAGAAGCAAGGTGCGGCTCGTCGGCAGTGTGGTGGCCATCCTGCTGACGCTGGCCGCCTGCTCGGGGAAGTCTCACGACTCCGCTCCGACCACTCCCCCGCCGACCACCGCAGCTACCACCCAGGCCTCGCCTCCCACCACAGCCGGTCCGAACCCGGATGTCATCCCGCCGGTGATCACGGCCGCCTACGTAAATGCTGTCTTCGCGGTGCTCAACCATCTCAATGGGAACGTCTCTCGAGCACTCGTCGCCAGTGCACATTCAGTGACGCAAGACGTCAAGGCTGATCTCCGCGCCGATCTACAACGACCCTCTGTATACGAGCACGAGGTCACGATCGCCACCAGCAGTCTCGAACGGAAGCCATTAGCAACGTCACGACGACCGCCTGGCGACAGATACAACAGTGATCGGAATTGATAGCCGCATCGCACAGCTGTATTTTTGTCGAGACCAGAGACGAACTTTCATGCTGTGCTCGATTCATCCGGCGACACCAGCAGCCATCAGAATACTACGGAGTTCAACCTGAAACAGATCGGGGATTGATCCTCGAACGTTGAATCCGACTCCGTGGGCCTTCACCTTTAACGCCGCCTATCTGACGCCGACGACCATTCCGAACCAATGCGCCGGCCTGTAGTCGTTCGCCCGTCATCTTGCTGACGTGCTCTGTCTGTCAATGCCGCTAGCTGCAACGCCCGCCGAACGGGATCGTTGCTTCAGCGGTCGGTTCGGGGGAACAATCGATATGCGGCGGCGGTACGTCGTCCCTATCCCATCACGACCGTCCTCGCCGCCTCACAACCCGCCTCCTTCCAACGCAACACCAACACCGCAGCCACCGACGGCACAGCCACCAACAGCACAGCCGACGGCGGCGGTTGTCGGCACCTCCGGTGGGTGTTTGCAGCCCATCGCCGCTCCACAACCGCTCCCGTCATCAGCCTCTTCCTGGCTCGCCCTGGCACTCATCCCATGTTCTACCGCTCCGCCGCAGCCGCAGCCGCAGCCATAAGAGCCCCGACGCCAGCACCTCGCCCGATTGATCCGGCCCAGTTGGCAGTGGAGTTCTGGCAAACGATCCCGCTACCCGTTCCACACCCGTCGATCCCACCGAACTATGCCGTTACGGGGATGCCAGCGTATTTGGTTACTGATGGCACTCTGGCGCCCGCACCATACCAACGCCAAACTCCCCTTGGACCTCTTTACATTACCGCCCGAGGAAGCTATTTGGTCGATTGGGGAGACGGCACTCTTCCGGCATGGACGGGCCCCTACGACCAGGAAGGTCGTCCGTATCCGAATGGCAACATTTCTCATACTTATGACAATGTGGGCGCGGTGACGGTCAGGGTCCAGGAAGTCTGGACCGCCACCTGGCGTCTCGGTACCGCGACCGGAAACCTGACGGCGCTTCATACAACCGCGATTATCCCTGGATTTCCCATACGTCAGATTCAGGCTGTATTGACTGGTTGACCGAAAGCGCTGGACCTTCACCGGGACGTTGAATGTCAGTCACGTTGCCGGGCCCGGCACGCTCGCAGGGCTTACCGGCCCGCAACGCCGAGATGAACGCGGCGTCGCACAGCGCTCTGCCGTTACTACGTTGTCTTCCCTGGAATCGGGTTATGGTCACACCCTTGTCGTAGGGTTTGGTGTATGGCCATGTCTACGAGAGCGACCGGGGTGGTGGAGGTTATTGACGCCCTGGCCGCGGTGGTGGCTGGTCTGGACGTGGCCGTGGTGTCGGGCGACGACGCCGCCGGGCTGACCGAGCTGTTCGCCCGGGGCGAGCGGTTGTGCGCCACCGCCAAGGCCATGGCCGCCCGGCGAGCCGCCACCTGTCAGGCCTGGGCCCGGGCCGGCCATCGCGGCCCCGACCAGTGGCTGGCCCAGCTGTCCGGTTCCAGCCCGGCCGCGGCCCGGACCAGCCTGGCCGTCGCCGAGCAGATGGAAGCCCAGCCGGCCTTGGCCCAGGCCTGCCAGGCCGGCGCGCTGTCATCGGACCAGGCCGGCCACATCGCCGCCGCCGCCCAGGTCGACCCGGCCGCCACCCCCGGCCTGGTCGACCAGGCCAGCCGGCACGGCCTGTTCGGGCTGCGCGACTCCTGCCGCCAGGTCGTCCACGCCGGCCGCTCCGCCCCCCACGACCAGGCCCGCCGGGCCGGCCTGCACGCCCGCCGCTACCTGCGCAGCTGGATCGACCCCGACGGCGCCGGCCGCCTCGACGCCCGCCTCAGCCCCGACGCCTACGCCCAATTCCGAGCCCTGCTCCACCCCTACCAGACCGCCCAGTTCGCCGCCGCCCGCCAGGCCGGCCGGCCAGCACACCCCGACTGCTACGCCGCCGACGCCCTCCTGGCCGCCCTCACCGCCGCCGGATCCCCCCGCCCGGGACCCGGCCACCGTTCCAGCCCCGGTGACGAACACCCTCGAGTCGGCCCGCCCGCCACCGTCATCGCCGTCATCGACCACGCCGCCCTGGTCCGCGGCTACACCCAGGGCGGCGAATGCTGCCGCATCAACGGCGTCGGCCCCGTCCCGGTCGCCACCGTGCGGGCCCTGCTCGACGACGCCTTCCTGGCCGCCGTCATCCGCGACGGCATCGACATCCGCACCGTGGCCCACCTGGGCCGCTACCCCACCGCCGCCCAACGCACCGCCCTGTACGTCCGGGACCGCACCTGCGTGGTACCCGGCTGCGACACCCAACACGGCCTCCAAGCCCACCACACCCACCCCTGGCAACCCACCCAGGTCACCCAACTCGACCACCTCGCCCTGCTCTGCCGCCACCACCACGACCTCATCAGCTACCACGGCTGGACCCTCACCGGCACCCCCGGCCACTGGCACTACCAGCCACCCGGCCCGGTCCCACCCAGACCCTTCGACCCCCACGACCCCCACACCCCCACCCCCAACCCGGACCACCAACCGCCACCCACCCCCACCCGCCCCACCACCTCTCACCAACACCCGCCCCAACCCCCCCACCGCCACCGGCACCGACCACGACCCCCTCGGACTCTTCGACCCCTAACCAAAGCCGGCCAACCGACCGATCCCCTCGCCAGCGCCGCCGAGCTCACGTCGGAGTGACGTCATCATTCGCCGGATTCAACGCCAAGCGTAAGGGCGAACATCGCGCACCTTGAAAATAACCCGCCAGAATGAAGCACCGGCACCCGCCAGACGTGGTCAGGGGCTTCCTGATGACGACCTGCCAAGATTCCCGGCCGGTCCGCGGGCTGCCACGTGCCACGAGCCACGAGCCACGACGGGTTTGCACCCCCGACTCGCAAGAGTGAGCATGATCGCATGCCGATGCTCGATCGAGGTGGTGTCCGTGTCTACTACGAAGTGGTCGGACCCGAAGGTGGCCGGACCCCGCTTCTCCTGACCCATGGGTATGCGTCAAGCGCGGCGATGTGGACCGCCAACCTTCCGGCCCTGGCCGGTGACCGGCAGGTGGTCACGTGGGATATTCGAGGCCACGGTCGCAGTGACTCGCCGGACGACCCGGAGCAGTATTCCGAAGATCTTTCGGTCGAGGACATGGCCGCTCTGCTGGATCTGTTGGGGGCCGAGCGGGCGGTAATCGGGGGGCTCTCTTTGGGTGGGTACCTTTCGCTGGCCTTCCACCTCCGGTACCCGGACCGAGTGGCGGCCCTGGTGGTGTGCGATGCCGGTCCGGGCTACCGGCGCGATGAGGGGCGGGCCCGGTGGAACACCGACACGGTCGAGCGCTACGCCGTCAGCTTCGAGGAGCGCGGCCTGGCCGCCCTGCGGGGCAGCCCGGAAGTGACCGTGTCGGAGCACCACAGCGCCCTCGGCCTGGCCCGGGCGGCCCGGGGAATCCTGGCCCAGCACGATTCCCGGGTCCTGGATTCGTTGCCGGACATCCGGGTGCCGACGCTGGTCCTGGTCGGGGCCAACGACACCCCGTTCCTGGCGGCCGCAGATGTCATGGCGGCCAAAATCCCGGGGGCCACGAAGGTGGTCATCCCAGGGGCGGGCCACGCCGCCAACATCGATCAGCCCGCCGCCTTCGACCGAGCCATGCGGGACTTCCTCGCCGGGATCTGATCCACCCCGTCCGCCGGCTCGGGCGTCCGCGCGTCCGGATTCGGGCCCAAAGGTAGCGACACGGTGAACTGACAGCCGGCGCCGGCGTTTCGAACCGTGATCTCACCCCCATGGGCCTGTACCAGGCCCCGAGCCACGGCCAGGCCGAGTCCGCCGCGGTGTTGGCCGGGCGACCGGGCCGCGTCGCCCTGGTAGCCCATTTCGAACACGTGGTCCAGGTCTCCTTCGGGGATTCCACCGCAGCTGTCACGAACCGAAATACCCACCCCGGCGCTCGGATCCACCCACCAGGACACGCCTACCGCCCCGCCCGAGGGGGTATGGCGAACGGCGTTGTCGAGCAGGTTGCGCAGAACCCGGGTGATTTCGGGCGCGGCCACGTCGACGACCGGACTGGCCGGAGTCGGGGCCGCGGCCAGCTCGACGCCTTTGGCCCGGGCGGTGGCGGCCAGTCCGTCGAGGGCGTGATCGATCAGCTCGTCGATGGGAACCGGCTCCCGGGTCAACCGCAGCGCCCCCGACTGGATGCGAGAGAGTTCGAACAGATTGTCGACCAGGGTGGTGAGGTGATCGACCTCCTTGCGGATGGTGGCGTAGTAGCGAGCGACGGTCGCCTCGTCGTCGACGACCCGGTCTTCGAGCGCCTCCACCATGGCCCGGATCCCGGCCAGCGGGGAGCGGAGATCATGCGACACCCAGGCCACCAGATCCCGGCGGCTCTCTTCCAGGGCGGCCGCCGTCGCCCGGGCCTCGGCCAGACGGGCCGACGTGGCCTCCAGCTGAGCGGCCAGCGACCCGAGCTCTCCGGGCCCCCCGGTGGGAGGCGGCGGCGACGCGGCGGTAGCGGACGGCCCGGATGGCCCGGATGGCCCGGATGGCCCGGATGGCCCGGATGCCCGATGGCTCGGCTGGCCCGCCGCAGACGGGCAGCCAGCTCGCCCATCGAACGGCTGGCGTCGGCCACCCGGCCGCCCAGCAGCAGAGCCGCCACGATGGCCACCGTTCCCGCCCCGACCAGGACCACCCACAGGACCCGCAGGTCGTGCTCCATCAAGAACATGTTCGAGCTGGCCCAGGTGACGCCGATGGCCACCGCCAGGATGGGCGCCAGGGCCGCCACCGCGGCCTGCACGGCAATACGGCTACGCCGGAGGAGGGCCAGCAACACCACCGCGAGCGCCGCAGCCACCAGGGCGCCTACGACCGAGTCGATCAGGAGCCGCACGGTGGCATGGGCGGGAACGCCGACCGCGACCGCCACCGCCCAGGCCGCCCCCACCCCCACGACCGCCACCGCGGCCAGACCGCGCCAGCGTCTCATGGTTCGAACCGGTAGCCGACCCCCCACACCGTGCACACGTGCCGAGGGACGGAGGGATCGGTTTCGATCTTGGCGCGCAGCCGGCGGATATGCACGGTGACGGTCGAGGTGTCTCCGGTGGTGAATCCCCAGACCGCCTCGAGCAGCGCTTCTCGCCGAAAGGCGCGCCTCGGGTTGCTCATCAGGAAGGCCAGCAGGTCGAACTCCTTGGCGGTCAGCGCCACCGGCTCGCCACCGAGGCGGGCCTTGTGCTGGTGGGGATCGACCTCCAGCTCGCCCGCCCGCAGTACGGCCCCATCACCGGAAGACGGCGAGGCCCCGAGCGCCCGGCGCAGGACCGCCCTGACCCGGGCGGTCAACTCCCGGGGCGAAAAGGGCTTCGCCACGTAATCATCGGCACCGACTTCGAGACCCAGGATCCGCTCGGCCTCCCCGCTGCGGGCAGTCAGCATGATGATCGGGATGGCCGTTGACGCCCGCAAACGGCGACAGATCTCCAGCCCGCCCATCCCTGGCAGCATCAGGTCCAGGATGACGAGGTCGGGGAGATCGCGGAGGGCGCGGCGGAGCCCGTCGGCGCCGTCGCCGGCCGTCTCGACGAGATATCCCTCGCGGGTCAGGTAGCGGCCCACCACTTCGGCGACGGTGGGGTCGTCCTCGATGATCAGCACCCGACCGGCCTTCACGGAGATCACGCATCCATCATGGCCAGCGCCGCGACCGTCTGGCTACCGTGGTTCGGTGCCCGCGTCCGACCGCTTGCTGGTCCGCACCGCCGAACGGATCGAGTCCTACCGCCAGGGAGCCCCCGGGGCCCGGGTCGGGCCGAGCTTCGACCTCGAGGCGGCGCGGGCCGCGTTCGGCGGTCCGCTGCCCGAAACGGGGGAGGCGCCCGATGCGGTCATCGACCGGCTGATCGCGGCCGCCGAGCCGGCCCTGGTGACCTCGACCGGTCCCCGCTACTTCGGCTTCGTGATCGGCGGCGCCCTCGAGGCCGCCACCGGCGCCGACCTGCTCACCACCGGCTGGGACCAGAACGCCTACAACAGCGTCACCTCGCCGGCGGCCGCCCTGGTCGAGGAGGCCGCCGGGGTCTGGTTAAAAGACCTGCTCGGCATCCCCGACCCGGGCTCGTTTGGCTTCGTCACCGGCGCCACGGCGGCCAACACCGTGGGGCTGGCGGCCGGCCGGCACCGGGTCCTCCAGCAGGCCGGCTGGGACGTCGAGGAGCGCGGCCTGGCCGGGTCGCCTCCCGTCCGGGTGCTGGCCAGCGAGGAGCGCCACGCCAGCATCGACGCCTCGCTCCGGCTGCTCGGCCTGGGCCGGGCGGCGGTGGTGGAGCTGCCCGCGGACGCCAACGGCGCCATCGACGTCGACGCCCTGGACCGGGCCCTCGAAGGCGGGCGGCGCCGCGCCCACCATCGTCTGCGCCCAGGCCGGCAACGTCAACACCGGCGCCTGCGACGACCTCACCCGCATCTGCGACCTGGCCCGCCGCCCGGCGGCCTGGGTCCACGTGGACGGCGCCTTCGGGCTGTGGGCCGCCGCCAGCCCGACCACCCGCCACCTGGTGGCCGGCCTCGAGCGGGCGGACTCCTGGGGGTGCGACGGCCACAAATGGCTCAACGTCCCCTACGACTGCGGCTACGTCTTCTGCGCCGATCCCGAGGCCCACGCCGCCGTCGATGGCCTACGGCGCCGCCTACCTCACCGCCCGGCCTGGCCTGGCGAACCGGCTCCGTCCGGAACCCCGGGCGACTTCGTGCCCGAATCGTCCCGGCGGGCCCGGGGCTTCGCCACCTGGGCCGCCCTGCGCCAGCTGGGCCGGGCCGGCGTCGCCGACCTCGTCGATCGGTGCTGCGCCCTGGCCCGCGCCTTCGCCGGCGCGCCTGGCCGAGCTACCCGGGCGTAGCCATCGCCAACCAGGTGGTGCTCAACCAGGTCCTGGTCGATTTCGGTTCGGCCGGAGCGGACCGATCAGGTCATCGACGCCGTCCAGCGCGACGGCACCTGCTGGATGGGCGGCACCGTCTGGAAGGGGCGCCGCTGCATGCGCATCTCGGTGTCCAACGCCAGCGACGACCGCCGCTGACATCGGAGGCGTCCGGTCGACCTCCAGTCTCGGCGACTGCCTCTACGGCTCCGACCGGGGCACGGCTCTAAAGACTCTTCAGCCAGCCGACCAGCAGGTCGTTGACCTCCTCGGCCCGCTCCTGCTGGACCCAGTGGCCGCAGCCCGGCAGGATGTGGCTGCCCCGCAGACCCGGGCAGGGTCTGGGGAAACCGGTCGATGGCCCGCTGGCCCCAGATGGTCGGCCCGTCGCGCTCGCCGCCGATAAACAGGGAAGGCACGGTGATGGGCTGCCGGCTCCACGGCTGCAGGTCCAGCCAGTCCCGGTCGACGTTGCGATAGCGGTTGAGGGCGCCCCGGAACCCTTTGGCCTCGAACTCGGCGGTGTAGAAGTCGAGGTCGGCCTCGGTCAGCCAGGCCGGCAGCTCGTCGGGAAGCACGAACCGGTCGCGCAGCCGCCCCCCCCTCGGGACGGTCGCCATGGTGCCGCCATCGGGCGGGCGGGGACGCGTCCCCGGACGCGCCGATGTAGAAGCCCAGCAGCCAGGATCGCACGTCGGGCTCGGCCTCGGCTTCGGCCCGGCCGGGCTCCTGGAAGTAGTTGATGTAAAACTCCTCGCTCGCCGCCCATCTCGGCGAAAGCCTCGGTCGGCCGGCGGGGCCCGGGCGGGCTGTAGGGCACGCTCAGGAGGGCCACCGCCCGTAAACACGTCGGGGCGCAGCAGGGCCGAGTTGGCCGCGATCGGCGAGCCCCAGTCGTGGCCCACGATGACGGCCGTGGTCTTCGCCGAGAGCTTCGACGACGCCGAGGTTGTCGTTGACGTGGTGCAGCATCCCGTAGGCCTCGATCTCCAGAGGGGCCGAGGAGCGGCCGTAGCCGCGGACGTCGATGGCCACCGCCCGGAAGCCGGCCGCGGCGATGGCCGGGAGCTGGTGGCGCCACGAGTACCACGACTCCGGAAAGCCGTGGACCAGGAGCACCAGCGGGCCGCTGCCCTCCTCGACCAGGTGGATGCGGATGCCCCGGGCGTCGACGGTGCGGTGGTTCATCGTCCCTCTCCCACGAGCGCTGGGGAGGCTAGCCCGCGGCGGGGTCAGGCCGGCCGCCACACCTCGGTTTCGTCTGGCCGTCGCCGCCGGCCCGAAACCACGACACCTGGTCGATGGCGAGCGTACCACAGGTGCCACTCGGCCCCCTCGGGAGCCCAGCCGGTCTCGGCCCGCAGCGCCGAGCAGTAGCGCTCGCGGCTAGCCGGTGTCATCCACGGCCACCGCCCGGCCGTACACCTTGAACTCTCCTTCGGTGCCGTCCTTGTTCGAGATGGTGCTGTGGACCACGCAGCGCGGATCCCGCAGGAGGTCCAGGGCCTTCATGGAGCGCCACATCATGCCGAGCGCCAGCTGGCCGTCGCAGATAAACGGCTCGACCGCGCTCGATGCGCGGCGACCCATCCCGGCGGAGAGTGCCGATGAGCGAGAGGCCGGTGGCCGCGAAACGGGCCCGGCCCCGGGCGGCCAGGCCGGGGTTGGCGGCCGCGAACTCAGCCCAGCTGACCATTACCACCCCGGCCGCGCCGGGCACCCGCCCGGGCGGCTGGAGGGGGCCGGCCCGGGCTACACGGCGGGATGGGCCGGGTCTCGGGCTGCCCCGGGCGCAGGGTGAACCGGGACCCGTGGTGCTCGAGCTCCACCGCGTCGCCCTGGCGGAGCTGTAGGTGGCCTCGGTCGGCGGTGACCTCGACCCGGATCCGGCGGCCGAGGTAGACCAGCCGGAAGGCCAGCCGGGTGATGGCGGCGGGCAGGCGGGGCGCGAACGTCAGCAGCCCGGTGCCCGGCCCGTTCACGGGCTCGCCGTAGTTCCGCATCCCGCCCAGGCCGGCGACCAGGGCCAGCCAGGCGCCGGCCAGCGAGGCGATGTGCAGGCCGTCGCGGGTGTTGTGCTCGAGATCGTCCAGGTCGATGAGGGCGGCCTCGCCCAGGTAGTCGTAGGCCAGCTCGAGCTGACCGACCTCGGCGGCCACGATCGACTGGATGCACGCCGAGAGCGACGAGTCCCGGACCGTCAGCGCCTCGTAATAGGCAAAGTTCCGCGCCTTCTGCTCCGGGGTGAAGGCGTCGCCTCGGCACGAAGAGCGCCATGACCAGGTCGGGCTGCTTGACCACCTGCTTGCGGTACAGGTCGAAGTAGGGAAAGTGCAGCAGCAGGGGGTAATCGTCCGCGTCCGGTCGCGTCGAAGTTCCACCGGTCGTGGCGGGTGAAGCCCTCGGCCTGGGGGTGCACCCCGAGGTCCTCGTCGTAGGGGACGACCATCTCGGCCGCGGCCTGCTGCCACGCGCTCGCGCTCGGACGCCGTCCACGCCCAGGCCTGGCGCTGCGCTCGGGGAACCGGTCCGCAAGTCGGCGGCCCGGCCGGAGGTTCCGCTGGGCCATGAGGTTGGTGTAGACGTTGTTGTCGGCGATGGCGCTGTACTCGTCGGGACCGGTCACCCCGTCGATGCGAAAGCCGCGGCCCGGATCGTGGTGGCCGAGCGACATCCACAGCCGGGCCGTGGCCACCAGCAGCTCCACGCGCGGTCTGGCCGCGAACTCCTCGTCGCCCGGTGGCCCACACGTAGTGCAGGACCGCTTCGGCCACGTCGGCGTTGATATGGAAGGCGGCCGTGCTGGCCGGCCAGTACCCCGAGCACTCCTCCCCGTGGATCGTCCGCCAGGGAAAGGCGGCGCCTTGCAAGCCGAGCTGGCGGGCCCGCTCGGTGGCGGCCGGCAGGCGTGTTGCGGCGCCAGGCCAGGGCGTCGGCGGCCGCCTCCGGCTGGGTGTAGGTGAGCACCGGCAGCACGTACATCTCGGTGTCCCAGAAGGCGTGGCCGTCGTAGCCAGGACCGGTCAGCCCCTTGGCCGGGATGGCCCGCTTCTCGGTCCGGGCGCCGGCCTGCAGCACCTGCCACAGCGAATACCGCACGGCCTGCTGGACCTGGTCGATCGCCGTCGACCTCCACGTCGGCGCGGTCCCAGAAGTCGTCGAGGTAGTCGCGCTGGGCCGCCACCAGCCCGTCGAAGCCGGTGTGGCGGGCCACGAACATGCGCCCCCGCCACCTGGTCCTCCAGGGCGGGCAGCGAGCGCACCCGCGACCAGCCGTAGGCGACGTACTTGACGAAACGCACCTTCGCCGCCGGCCGGGCAAGTTGACGATCACGCTGACGCGGCCCAGGTCGTCGTACACGCTCCGCTGCGAACTCGGGGTCCTCGGGGACCTCGAGCACCTCGTGGTCCATCATGGCCGCCATCCGCAGCCGCTCTGGCGGGTGCGGTGGACCAGCAGCATGCGGCCGTCCTCGCCATGGCATGGCCCGCTCGGCGACCAGCGGACTGATCAGGGCCTGCCCGACCCGCGGGTCCGCGCCGCCGGCCGGGAGCTCCTCGTTGGCGACCAGCTCGGACTGGATCACCAGCTGGACGTCCTGGTCGACCGCCTCCACCTCGTAGCTGATGGCGGCGATGGCCCGCTGGGTCAACGACACCAGCCGGGTGGACCGCACCCGCACGGCCCGGTGTCCCGGGCGACTCCCACTCGACCGTCCGGGTGAGCGTGCCGGCCCGCAGATCCAGGACCCGTTCGATGGTGGCGCAGCTCGCCGTAGCGGATGTCGAAGGGCTCGTCGTCGACGAGCAGCCGGATGATCTTGCCGTTGGTGACGTTGACCACGGTCTGGCTGGTGTTCGGGTCGGCCGTACATCCAGCTCGGCCGACGACAGCGGGCGCAGCTCGTAGAACGAGCCCAGGTAGGTGCCCGGGCAGGCCGTGCGGCTCCCCCTCGTCGAGGTTGCCCCGCAAGCCGATGTGGCCGTTGGACAGGGCGAACACCGACTCGGTCTGGGCCAGGATGTCGTAGTGCAGCTGCTCCTCGACGATCCGACCAGCGGTTCGCCGTCGAACTCCGGGTGGTGGATCACGATGCGCCGCTTCCGCCGGCAGCAGCTCGCCCAGGTCCTTGACCACCCGGTCGGCGCCGTGGGCCTTCAGGGCCTCGGCCTGACCGACCCGGTCGACGCCGACGACGCAGCCGAAGTGGCCGGCCCGCCCGGCCTCGACCCCCGCCAGGGCGTCCTCGAACACGGCCGCCGCCGACCGGTGCGCACGCCCGAGCAGCCGGGCCCCGGCCAGATAGGTGTCGGGCTGCCGGCTTGCCCCGCAGGTGCTCCTGCTCGGCCACCACCCCGTCGACCACCTCCTGGAAAAGATCCAGGATGCCGGCGGCCGCCAGCACCTCGCGACAGTTGCTCGACGACGAGACCACCGCCCGGGCCAGACCGGCATCCCGGGCGGCCCGGACGTAGGCCACCGACCCGGGATAGGCCTCGACGCCGTCCTGATCCGGATGCGGCGGACGCACGAGGTCGTTCTTGCGGCGGCCCAGGCCGTTGACGGTGTCCGCCGTGGCCGGATCGTCGGGCTGCCCTCGGGGAGGTGGATGCCCCGCGAGGCCAGGAAGTCCCGGACGCCGTCCAGGCGGGGCTTGCCGTCGACGTAACGGTCGTAGTCGTCGTGCGCGTCGAAGGGCTGGAACGGCTGGCCCGTGCTGCTCGGCCCACGCCGCGCAGGAAGTCGTCGAACATCTCCTTCCAGGCCGCGGCGTGGATGCTCGGCGGTCTCGGTCAGCACGCCGTCGAGATCGAACAGGCAGGCCCGACGCCGTCGGGCAACCCGAGCCTCATGATCCCGCCAGCCGCCAGATGGCGGTGTGACGGGCGGCGGCCACCGCTCGGCCGCCGGCCAGCCAGCGCACGTCCAGTCGCACGAAGCCGTGACCCTTGCGTTCGAACACCGCCGGCGATCCGGGCCCGGACCTCCACCTCCTCGCCGACCGAGACGGCCCGCAGGTGGCGGACCTCGCTTTCGACGTGCAGCCAGGCCGGCAGCACCACGTTGGCGGTGAGCACCCGGTTGGCGCCGCCGCAGCAGCTGGCCCGGGATGAACGATCCCGTCCACGGCGTAGGCCGACGACGGCTCGCCGATCCCGGTCAGGTAGGCGTCGACGGCTGGCCTGGTCGGTGGCCAGGGGAACCGAGCCCAGCACCCGGCCGGCGACGAAGAACCCGGCGTCCGGCGGCGGGCCGGGCATCCGGTGCCGGGGCCGGGGCGGCGGGGATCTCGGGGACGTCCAGGCCGCCCGGCCCGCAGCCGGCGAGGGCGGCCGAGCCCACCACGCACGTCCTTTTCCCCGACTGCTGACCTCGAACGCGAGCGGAGGCGGGTGGACCTCCACCACCAGCTCGTCGCCGTCGTAGCACGGGGCCACGAACCGCACGTGGGCGGTGCCGTGCTCCACCCAGGCCGGCCCGAGGGCCTGCACCAGGGCGTGGCAGGCGTACCCGTACACGGTCACGCCCGGGACCAGGCCGCCCTGAAAGCCGTAACGCTGGGCCACGTCGTCGGCATGGATGCGGTTTTCGCTGGCCGTGTCCGGGTTGCGGCCGCCACGACCCGGTACTCGGATGCCCTCCGCTCTGCCCACCTCTCCCGTGATCGAGACCGGACCACCATACGGCACGGGCTAAAACGGCCGGTATGACCGCCACCCTGACGTCCTCGGAGCACCGCCGGGCCGGCCTGCTGGTGGTGGCCAAGCGCCGGGCCACCGGGCTGCTGGTGGTGGCCGCGGCGGTGTTCTGGTCTCGGCCATCGCTGGTCGAGCCGGGCCCACTGGCTGGCGTGGGTCGAGGCGGCGGCCATCGCCTCGCTGGTCGGCGGCCTGGCCGACTGGTTCGCGGTCACCGCCCTGTTCCGCCGCCCGCTCGGCCTGCCGATCCCCCACACGGCCATCGTGGTGGAGCGGAAGGACCAGCTTCGCCGAGACCCTCGGCACGTTCGTGCAGGAGAACTTCCTGACCGCCGGCGGCGGTCAGCGATCGGCTGCAGGCCGTCCCACGCCATCGAGCGGCTGGCCGCCTGGCTGGCCGAGCCCGACCACGCCGCCGACCTGGCGGCCCGGGTGGCCGACGGGCTGGTAGCCGGGACGGAGCTGCTGCGCGACGAGGACGTGCACCGGGTCCTGGACGCCCTGGTCCGCGACCGCATCGACAAGGTGGCCCTGGCCCCCCTGGCGGGCCGGGCTCTGCAGCAGATGACCCGGGAGGGCCGGCACGAGCCGCTGATCGACGCGGCCCTGGCCGCCGCTCAGCCGCTACCTGGCCGAGCACGGGAGCGAGCTGCATCACCGCCTCGGCGTCGACTCACCGTGGTGGCTGCCCGGCCCGCTCGAGGATCGCCTGGTGGCCAGCCTCCTTGCAGCGCAGCCGGCAGGTGCTCGACGACATGGCCGCCCACCCCGACCACCCGTTGCGCCAGCAGCTCGACTGCCGGCCTGGAGAAGCTGGCCGTGGACCTGCAGACCTCCGAGGAGCTGCGCCGGCGGGGCGAGGAGATCAAGGCCGAGCTGCTCGGCCACCCGCAGATCCGGGTCTTCGCCGCGGCCGTGTGGCGGGACGTCAAAGAGGAGCTGCGCACCCAGGCCGAGCAGCCCGGTTCCGAGCTGCGCACCTGGCTGGCCAGCCTGATCATGCAGACCGGGGCCCGGCTCCGCGACGACCCGGCCCTGGCCGCCTCGGCCCGAGCGCAGCCTCGACGCCGCGGTCCGCACGGGCCTGAGCCACTTCGACCAGGAGCTGGTCGACGCTGGTCAGCGGCACCATCCGGCGGTGGGACGCGGTCGAGACCTCCCGGCGCCTGGAGCTGCTGCTCGGGCCGGACCTGCAGTTCATCCGGATCAACGGCACCATCGTCGGCGGCCTGGCCGGTCTGGCCCTGCACGCCGTCACGGTGCTGGTGAGCTGAGGCCGGGGAGGAGGCCACCCGGCCCTATTCCGGCCCTATTCCGGCCGGGGTGCCGCCAGGGCTGGAATCGACGCGTCCAGGGCGGCACCCGGGGCGGGGCAGAACAACTCCACTTCGAGCCCATCGGGGTCGTACAACGTGATCGACGATCCGACCGAACTGTCGTCGATCTCGGTGTCGATGCCCTTGCCGGCCAGTTCGTCCCGCCACGCCACCAGGGCCGCTTCGCTCGGCACGTGCAGGGCGATGTGCTCCAGGCGCTGGGTGGGAGCCGAGGACGGCGATTGTTCCTCCTCGGCGGGCCGGAACAGCAGCACAAAGTTGGCCCCGGGGTGGGAAAATCCGGTGAACCCTTCGCCTTTGCGACGCTCGAAACCGAGCGTTTCCTGGTACCAGTGGGCGCTGCGTCGCCAGTCGCTCACCCGCAGCACCATGTGCGCAACCCCCATGAGTTCGGGCATGACCGCACACTAGCGTGGCCGGCGATACCGTCAGGCTGCTGCGGGAAAGCGGGCCGTGCTGAAATGGCGGGATGGACGTCGCGGCACTGCTGCTTGAACTGTACGGACGGATACCGCCGTTGGCCCGACAGGCCGTTGAGGGAGTGGATCCGGGTCACCTGGTCGAAGCTCCCCGGCCCGGCGCCAACACCATCGCCTGGCTCATCTGGCATTCGGCCCGGGTGCAGGATCATCACGTCGCCGAGCTGCTTCAGACTGAGCAGATCTGGGTGACCGGCGACTGGGCCCGGCGCTGTGGACTGGAACCCGATCCCTCCAACACCGGCTACGCCCACCAACCGGAGGATGTGGCGTCGGTGCGGCCGGACGGGGCCGACGTGCTGCTCGAGTACCTCGACGTCGTGTACGGCCGGACCCGGACCCTGCTCGAGCGTCTCACCCCCACCGACCTGGATCGCATCGTGGACCGGCGCTGGGACCCGCCCGTGACGACGGGCGTTCGGCTGGTCAGCATCGCCGACGACAGCCTGCAGCACGTCGGCCAGGCTGCGTACGTGCGGGGGCTGCTGGGCTACTGAGCCGGCCTTTCCGATCGGGCGGGAAACCGGATCGAGCTCCACCAGGCCGCCGCCGCCCCGTAACGAGGCGGGCCCGTACCGATCAGGCCCCGGCGATGCCGGGCCCCGGTGGTGCCGACCAGTCAATGGTGACGCCGGCCACGTCGTCGCGATGGCTGGTGAGCCAGCGGCGGGCGTACGGGCACCAGGGTGCGATGGTCAGCCCCTCTCGCCTGGCTCTGGCCAGGCTGGCCGCGACCAGCTGCCCGGCGATGCCGCGACCGCCCATCTGTTCGGGCACCCCGGTGTGGATGAGGATCAAGCGTTCGCCTTCGACCTCGTAGTCGAGCTCGGCCAGGGCGCCGTCCTCTTCGACGACGAAGCGATCGTTGGCGGTGTCGTCGACCACGGTGGGCCCGGATTCCATGGGACCGACCCTAACGCTCATCGTCTCCTCCGGCTGGGCCGGACGCGATCCGCCGGTGTCCCGCCTGGCTGGGTAGGTTCCCGGTCATGACGTTCGTGCATCGCGCCGTCGTGGACGCACCGGTATCAGAGGTGTTCGCCTGGCATAGCCGGCCCGGGGCCCTCGTCCGCTTGAGCCCGCCGTGGCAACCGGTCCGGGTCCTGTCCGAGTCGGGTTCGCTGGAGACGGCGAGGCGGTGCTGAGCCTTCCCGCCGGGATCAGGTGGGTCGCCCGCCATCAGCCAGACGGCTACGACCCGCCGCACCGCTTTGTCGACGAGCTGGCATCGGGGCTCATGCGGGCGGCGCTGCGGTGGCGGCACGTGCACGAGTTCGCCGAGCTGGGACAAGGCGCGACCAGCGTCGACCGACAGCGTCGACACGACCGTACCCGCGGCCCTGCTGAACGCCATGTTCGATTACCGGCAGCGCCAGCTGGCCGGCGATCTGGCCGCCCTCGCCTGGGGCCGGGAGTTGGGGCCGGACCCGCTACGGGTCGCCATCACCGGCAGCTCGGGCCTGGTCGGCACGGCCCTGTCTGCCTTCCTGGGCGCCGGCGGCCACCAGGTTGTCCGCCTGGTGCGAGCGGTCCCGACCGGCCCGGACGAGCGCCAGTGGCGACCCCGACGCCCCCTCGCCGGACTGCCTGGAAGGCATCGACGCCGTGGTCCACCTGGCCGGGCGCGTCCATTGCCGGCCGGTTTACGCCCGGCCACCAGGAGGCCATCCGCAACAGCCGGGTCGGACCCACCGCCGCCCTGGCCGAGGCGGTCGCCCGGGCCGCCGCGGCCGGCCGCGGCCCCCGGTGCCTGGTCACGGCGTCGGCAGTTGGCATCTACGGCGCCGATCGGGGCGACGAGATCCTGACCGAGACCAGCGAGCGCGGGGACGGCTTTCTGGCCGACGTGGTCGCCGATTGGGAGGCGGCGGCCGGCCCGGCAGCAGGCGTCGGGCGTGCGCGTCGCCCACGTTCGCACCGGCATCGTGCAGTCCCCCCGGGGCGGCACCCTCCGGCTCCTGCGTCCCGTGTTCACGGCCGGGCTGGGCGGCCGGCTGGGCAGCGGCGACCAGTGGACCCCCTGGATCGGCATCGACGATCTGGTCGACGTCTACTACCGGGCCGTGCTCGACCCAGAGTTATCGGGTCCGGTCAACGCGGTGGCGCCCACATCCGGTCCGCAATCGCGAGTACACCGCCACCCTGGCCCGGGTGCTGCACCGGCCCGCCGTGGTTCCCGTCCCCGCTCTGGCGCCCCGGCTGCTGCTCGGCGCCCAGGGGGCCGCCGAACTGGCCCAGGCCAGCCAGCGAGTCCAGCCAGAACGCCTGCTCGCCGCCGGCCATCCCGTTCCGCTATCCCGCCCTGGAGCCGGCCCTGCGGCACCTGCTCGGGCGGTTTCCGACGGGCTGACGGGTCCGCCGGTCCCGGGGTCGCTTGACGGCCGCCGGTCCGGCGACTAGCAACCCGGGTATGCGCTTCGAAAAGGGGCTGCACGAGGTGGCCGCCGGGGTCTGGGCCTACCTGCAGCCGGACGGCGGCTGGGGCTGGTCCAACGCCGGGCTGATCACCGACGGAGCGGCCTCGCTGCTGGTCGACACCCTCTTCGACCTCCAGCTCACGGCCGAGATGCTGGCCGCCATGCGCCGGGTCACACCGCCGCCGATCCGGTGGACAGCCTGGTCAATACCCATGCCAACGGCGACCACTGCTTCGGCAACTCGCTGGTGGCGGGCGCCGAGATCATCGCCTCTCGCGATGCGCCCGGGAGATGGTCGCGCTGCCGCCATCACGGCTTGCCGATCTGGTGCGAGCCGCGCCCGAGCTCGGGTGAGGCGGGCCGGTTCGTGCAGCGCATCTTCGGCCCTTTTACCTTCGACGGGATCGAGCTGGCCGCGCCGACCCGGACCTTCGAGGGCGAGCTGGAGCTGCAGCGTGGGCGACCGGCGGGTGCGGCTGATCGAGGTCGGGCCGGCTCACACCGGAGGCGACGTGGTGGTCCACCTGCCCGACGACGGGGTGGTGTTCACCGGCGACATCCTTTTCCACGGCGGCCACCCCATCGTGTGGGCCGGGCCGGTGGGCAACTGGATCGCCGCCTGCGACCGGTCTGCTCAGCCTGGAGGCGGACACCGTCGTGCCCGGCCACGGCCCGCTGGCCACGCCCGGTGCGGTTCGGGATCTCAAGGGCGTATTTCGAGTACCTGACGGTCGAGGCCCGCCTGCGCTTCGACGCCGGGCTGACGCCGCTCGACGCGGCCCGGGATATCGACCTCGGTCCCTACGCCGGCTGGGGCGACGCCGAGCGGGTGGTCGGTCAACATCCACGCCCTCTACCGCGACTTCGGGGCCGAGGTGCCGAGCGACACCCTGACGCTGTTCGGGGCCATGGCGGCCCTGGCCGGTTGACGGTCAGGGCACCGGCGGGAGCGGCGGGGCGGCGGAGCGGCGGGGCCAGATCGGGGCGCGGGGCGAGAGCGGCGGGGCGGCGGGAGGCGCCGATACCTTTCCTGTTGCACGGGCCCCTTCAAGTGGGCACATTTTGCAGTACGAAAGGCACTTCGGGCCCGGTTAGGGCATCCTTTGCACAGGAAAGGAACCGCCGCCCGGCCTCAGCAGATGCGGGGCAACGGATCCCCGACCAGCATGTCCACGATCCGGGTTCCCCCGAAGGCGGTGACGAGCACGACCAGTCCGGGCGGGTCGCCGCGGACGCTGACCGATGACGACGGCGTCCGCGCCCAGCCGTTGGGACCGCAGGGCCTCCAGGGCGGCGTCGCGCCTCGTCGGGCGCCACGATGGCGATGAACTTCCCTTCGTTGGCGACGTAGAGCGGATCGATGCCGAGCAGCTCGCACGCCCCGCCCACCGCCGGCTTGACCGGCAGGGCGGTCTCATCGAGCACGACGGTGAGGTTGCTCTGGCGGGCCAGCTCGTTGCAGACCGTGCCCGACCCCGCCGCGGGTGGCGTCCCGCAGCCATCGGGTCGAAGGCGCCGCGGCCAGAAGGCGGGTGACCAGGTCGTACAGCGGACGCGGTATCGGAGACGATCTCGGCCTCCAGGGCCAGGTCGCCCCGGGCCAGCAGCACCGCCATGCCGTGGTCGCCGATGGAGCCTGAACAGATCACCACGTCGCCCTCGGCCACCCGCTGGCGCCGACAGATCGCAACCGGCCGGAATGCAGCCGATGCCGGCGGTCGAGATGTACAACCCGTCGGCGGCGCCGTGATCGACGACCTTGGTGTCGCCGGTGACGATCGACACCCCCGCCGCCGGCCGCGGCCTCGGCCATGTCCGCCACGATCTCCTTAAGCGACGTCGATCCGGAAACCCTCCTCCAGCACGAACGCGGCCGACAGGGCGAGGGGGCGGGCGCCCATCATGGCGAGGTCGTTGACGGTGCCGTGCACGGCCAGGTGGCCGGCCGATCCGCCCGGGAACCGCAGCGGCTTGACCACGAAGGAGTCGGTGCTGAAGGCCAGACGGTCGCCGGACGGGCAGGGACAGGACGGCCGCGTCGGTCTGCGCCGCCAGCGCGTCGTTGGCGAAGGCCGGCAGGAAGACGGCATCGAGCAGGGCCGCCGACGCCTTGCCACCGGCGCCGTGGGCCAGGGTGACCACCTCGTCGAGCAGTCGGGGCCGGCGCCGGCGAAAGGCCTCGATGCGCTCGAACACCGCCGCCTCGCGGCCACCACGTACGGCGGCCGGTCGCGCCACGTCGGTCATGGCTGGGGCCCTCCGGCGGAGGTCGACGCTCGTGCTTGCACCAATGACCACAGCCGGAACGTCAAGGCGTCCTGGGCCTCCTGGATGCGATGGACGCTGGCGGAGGGCACGACCAGGCAGAAGTCGACGGCGGGGCTGCTGGCCATGGCGCCGCCTCCGTAGCCGGCCAGGCCGATGGTGAGCACGTGCCGGGCCTTGCTTCCTCGAACGCCCGCCGACGTTGACCGAGTCCCCGCTGGTGGAATAGCCGACGGCCATGTCACCGGGGCGGGCGTGGGCGATGATCTGGCGGGAAAAGACCAGATCGAAGCCGACGTCGTTGGCCAGTGCCGTCATTACGGCCGGGTCCTCCACCAGGGACAGGGCCGGGAGCGGCCGGCCCGCGCCCGGGCGGTGGGTTCCGGAACAACGCCACGGCCGCGGCTTCGGCGTCGGTCGCGCTGCCACCGTTGCCGAAGGCCAGAAGCCGGCCGCCGCCGCCGGAAACGGTCCGCCAGGCCCGCGCCGCCTCGCCAAGGACGGCTTTCGCGCCCGCTCGAGGGTCGCCGCCCGACAGCGTGCTGCGCTCCGCGAGCTTGGCCGCGGGCCGACGCGGCCAGGTCGACCAGGAGGTGGGACGGCATCGCGCTCGTCCGCCTCGATGAAGGGATACAGGAAGCCGGTCGGTTCGCGGTCATGGGGCCCCGTCCCTAGCGACGGCAATGGCCATCCCGGCGTGGACCAGGATCAGGTCGTCGGGCGCGACCGGGTCGACCAGGCTGACGTCGACCACCAGCGAATGGCCGGCCACCAGCACCTCGGCCCGGCCGGTCGCCCGGACGGCCCTGCACCTCGGCCACCTGACCTGGTCCGAGCAGGTGATGCACACGCCACCGACCGGTTCGGGCGGCGCAGGTTTGCTGGCCGCTGGCGCCGGCGTCGGCGCCGGGAGTCGGCTCGAAGCTCGCCGCGGTGGCGTCGGTTGCAGCCGTGGTGACGAGCAGCCCGGGGTGCTCGAACACGACATGGGTGAGCTCCCACAGCAGGTGGTACAGGACCACCACGTCACCGCGACCAGGCCGCCACCGCGGGATCACGCCTTCGGCCCACACCACGTGCTCGGCGATCTCCGCGGCGGGTCGCGGGCCGGCGCCCAGCCACAGCCGGGTGAGCCCCCACGCCTCCGGCCGCCGCAGGAGATCGGCGGTCACCGCATCATCGGCGGTGCTCACCGCCAGCAGCATGTCGCCCTCCCGGGCCAGTAACCGCAGGGCGGGGCCGGATCGGACCCATCGAGGTACACGCTGGGCAAGGCCCGCTTGCCGACGACACCGGGTGCACGAATTCGACGGCCAGGTGACGCCCGTGGGATGGCCACTGAGGGGAGACGCACCACATGGTGGCGCCGGCCGCGAAGTGGCGGGCCAGGGTCAGGGCGGCCTGGGCCAGCTCCTCGGGCGAGGTGTCCTCGCCGGACCGGGAGCTGGCATTCCCGCCGCCGGGAAGACCCGGAACGGACATCAGCTCGCCTGGCCGTCCGGGCTCGTCGCGGTCCGGGCGGCCGCGATGGCGGCCTGCCCGAGGGCCAGACCGCCATCGTTGGGAGGCACCAGCCGGTGGGTGAGCACCCTCAACTGATACCCGGCCAGCTCGGCCCGCACCGCCGTCATGAGCAGGCACTTCTGGAAGACGCCCTCCACTCAGGGCGACCGGCCGATCCCGGTCCAGGCCGCCAGCCCATTGGCGGTCTCGGCGATCATGCGGGCCACGGCCTGGTGAAAACCGGCCGCGATGGCACCCGCCGGGCACCCGTGGCGCCAGTCGTCGACAATCGCCCCGCAGCACCGGCGCCGGGTCGATCTGGTCGCCGTCCGACCGAAAACGAACGGGCGCCCGGGCGCCCCGGCCGCCCCGACCCGGCCGGTCCGGCGGCCGCGGCCAGCCCTCGAGGCTGCCACTCGCCAGGTCTGCCACTCGCTCGAGGTCTGCCACTCGCTCGAGGTCTGCCACTCGCTCCAGTTCTATGGCCGCCTGGGCCTCGTAGGACACGGTGTGGCGCAACCCCAGCAAGGAGCTCACGGCGTCGAACAGCCGGCCCATGCTCGAAGTCGGCACGCAGAACGGCCTGCGCTGGAACTGGCTTTCGAGCCCACGCCAGCTCGCCGGCCGGAGCCGCCCGGACCGGCGGGAGGTCGGGCGCCCACTCCATACCCGCGGCCCACAGATGGGCCAGCGCCGACCCGATACGGCTTGCGCATGGCGGCTGTCGCCGCCCGGCAACGGGACATACCTGAGGTGGGCGGCCCGGACAAAGCTCTCGTAGCCCGCCGACGAGCACCTCGCCGCCCCAGATGGCGCCGTCGGCGCCATACCGGTGCCGTCGAACGCGAAACCGATCACCCGCTCTCGGCCGCCACCCCGTGTCTCCGCCATGACCGAGGCGATGTGGGCGTGATGGTGCTGGATCAGCTCCGGGCCCCGCCCGCGACCTGATCCTCGCCCAGCGGCGGGTCTGATAGGCGGGATGGCAGTCCGCGACCAGTCGTTCAGCTCGGACCTCGTACATGGCCGGCGAACTGCTCGATTGAGCGTTCGAAGGCGGCGAGGGTCTCGACGCTGCCCATGTCGCCGATGTGCTGGCTCATCCAGGCGTCCCGCCCGGACGTCAGGCAGAACGTGTTCTTGATTTCGGCTCCGGTGGCCAGCACCGGGGCGGCACATGACACGGCAACCGGACCGGCAGCGGGGCATAACCACGGGAACGCCGGATCGGGAGTTCGCTCGCCCCCTTCGATGCGAACTACCGAATCGTCGCAGGGAACGTGGATGGGCCGGTCGTGGATGAGCCACCCGTCCGCGATCGGCCCGAGCCGGTGCCGGGCATCAGCATCGCTGGTAACAAATCGGTTCGTCGGTGAGGTTGCCGCTCGTCATCACCAGCACGCTCGGCACGGCGCCGGTCGATCCGGGCACCGGTCGGAACAGCAAATGGTGCAGCGGGGTGTACGGCAGCATGATCCCGAGGCAGGGATTTTCCGGGCGCCACGGCCGCGGCGTCAGCGGGCTGGCCTGGCGGCGCCGCAACAGCACGATCGGGCCCTCGGCGCTGGTCAGCAGCACTTCCTCCCGCCGGTCCATTTCGGCCAGGGCCCGAGCCGCGGCCAGGTCCGCCACCATGACCGCGAACGGTTTCGCCTCCCGCTGCTTGCGCCGGCGCAGTGCCGCCACGGCAGGCGCCGAGGTGGCGTCACAGGCCAGGTGGTATCCGCCGAGGCCCTTGATCGCCACGATCTCTCCCCGGGCCAGCGCCTCCTGGGCCGCGGCGAGGGCCGCGTCCGTCGAGACGATGGCCTCGGCGCCTCGCGGGCGGCCGGCGGGGCCTGACTCGCCTTCAAACCACAGCCTCGGACCGCAGAGGGCACAGGCGACCGGTTGGGCGTGATAGCGCCGGTCGCCGGGATCGCCATACTCCCGGGCGCAGCCGGCACAGAGGCGGAAGCCGGCCATGGTGGTGTTGGGTCGATCGTAGGGAAGGCGGATCGTGATGGTAAACCGGGGCCCGCAGTTCGTGCAGTTGATAAACGGATACCGATACCGCCGATCGGCGGGATCGAACAACTCAGCCAGGCAGTCGGCACACACGGCCATGTCCGGCGACACGAACGTCTTGGCCCCGCCCTGGGCCCGGCTCTCGACAATACGAAATCCGGTTGCCCCGCTCGGCGCCACCGCGGCGGTCTCGACCTCGAAGATCCGGGCCAGTGGAGGGGCGTCTCGAATCAGGCGTTCCTGGAAGCAAGCCACGGCCTCGGGCCGGCCCTCGATTTCCAGGAACACGCCGTTGGTGTCGTTGCCGACCCAACCAGCCAGGCCCAGATCGGCGGCCAGGTGGTGCACAAAAGGACGGAAGCCGACGCCCTGGACCACGCCTGCCACCCGGACCCGATGCCGCACCGGGCCCTCGGCGACGGCCGTCGGCGTCATGCCCGCGTCAGGCTGCTGCGGCCCAGGGTGACCGCGGCTTCTCGATGCATCCGGCCAAAGTTGTAATAGGCGGCGCAGGCCCCTTCGGACGAGACCATGCACGTGCCGATGGGGGTCTCCGGGGTGCAGGCGGTGCCGAACACCTTGCATTCCCACGGCTTGATCACACCCTTGAGCACCTCACCGCACTGGCAGGCCTTGGGGTCGGCGACCCGTACGCCCGGAATCTGATAGCGCCGCTCGGTGTCGAACGCCTCGAACTCCGGGCGCAACTTGAGGCCGCTTTGGGAAATGAAGCCCAAGCCTCGCCATTCGAAGTGGGGACGCAACTCGAATACCTCGGCCAGAACGGCCAGGGCCCGGGGATTGCCCTCCTCCCGTACGACCCGGGAGTACTGGTTCTCCACCTCACACCGGCCCTCACGGATCTGGGCCAGCAGCATGCAGATGGCCTGCAGGATGTCGAGCGGCTCGAAGCCGGCGGTGACGAACGGGCTTGCCGTACGACGCCGGGACAAACCGGTAGGGCCGCTGCCCGATCACCGTGGACACGTGCCCGGGCCCGATAAACCCGTCGAGACGGAGGTCCGGGGACTCGAGAATGGCCTTTATGGGAGGGACGATCGTGACGTGGTTCGAGAACACGGTGAAATTCCTGACGTCGCGGTCCCTCGCTTGCAGCAGGGTCAGGGCCGTTGACGGTGCGGTCGTTTCGAAGCCGACTGCGAAAAAGACGACCTGGCGTTGCGGGTTGTCGACTGCGATCCGTAAGGCGTCCAGCGGCGAGTACACGAAGCGGACGTCGGCGCCCTCGGCCTTGGCATTCAACAAATTGCCCCGGCCGCCAGGCACCCGCATCATGTCGCCGAACGAGGTGAAGATGACGCCCGGCTCTTTGGCCACGGCGATGGCATCGTCGACCCGGCCCATCGGGATCACGCATACCGGACAACCGGGCCCGTGCACCAGCTCGACGGACACGGGCAGGATGTGTTCGATGCCGTGCCGGTAAATCGTGTGGGTATGACCTCCGCACACCTCCATGAACTTGAACTCGTCGTGGCCCGCCAGTTCCCCGATCCGGCGCACCAGGGTGCGGGCTGCCACGGGGTCGCGGTACTCGTCGACGAAACGCACTTCGGCCCGACTCGCCTAGGCGACCGGACGGAGGGTGGGGCCGGGCCGGCGGTCCCTAACGTCCCGGCGAGCAGTTCGCTGCCGCGGCCGAGCAGCTCACGGCCGAGGGAGAATCCGGCCGCGATCAGGTCCCGGAACTCTTCGGACGTGCTGATCACTTTGGCGGCCTCTTTGAACTCCTCCCAACCCTGCTCTCCGGCCCGGGTGCCGAATGCATAACCGACGATCACTCCGATGACGACCCCCATCTCAACCTCCTGCGCGTTCGCTGCTGATCTGCGACGACCAAAATGCTTCCATCTCGTCCCCGTAGGCCTGCCCCATCAGCTGGAGCGAGGCCAGGGCCAGTTCGGCCTCCTCCTCATCGATCTTCGACAGGGCGAAGCCGACGTGGATGAGCACCCAGTCGCCGGGCTGCAGCCGCTCGTCTTCGAGCAGGCCCACGTTGACGATCCGGGTGACGCCGGAAACGTCGACCCGAGCCAGGTGCTCGTGGGTATCGACGAACCCCACCAGCTGACCCGGGATCCCAAGGCACATGACCCTTCTCCCTCTACTCCGGTACTCGATCGACTCGAGCATCAGCTCGTCCCCGCCGACCAGTTCCACCTCTACCGACCCGCAGGTAGGGCACACGAACGCCACCTCGTCGCACTCCCAGGTGGCGGCACAGGCCGAGCAGCGGGCCCGTACCGGAAGTAGCACCAGCTCGGCCACGGCATCGGCAGCGACCGTTCCCATGGCCGCGACCGCAAACGACTGGTCGAACGCCTCCGGGTGGACATGCAGGAGGCGGCCGGCGCGGACCCGCACCCGGCGCACGGGCCGGTCACCCGCCCGACGCTCGATGGCGTCGACGATGGAAGCGCACAGGCCGAGTTCGTGCATGGCTCTCACTCCTCCCTGACCGCGACAATGTCGACCTGCACGTCGACTTCCGGCTCGACTTTCAACATCAAAATGCGCGGCGGCTCAATTCCAAACTCCCTGATGTCGAAGCGGGACTGGCCGGCCAGGGCGATGGTCCGGTCGTCGAGGGCGTGGATCGTCATCTGATCCTGGTGGCGCCGAGACACGCCCCGCAGCGTGATATCGCCACTCACCAGGTAGGTGCCGTCGGTGCCGGTGCGCTCCAGGTGGCCCAGTACGCCGTCGATCGTCGGAAAGCGACGGGCGTCGATTCGCCGCTGCATCTCCCGATCCTCCATCCCGTTCCCGGAGGAAAGCCGGTTGACGGGCAACGACACCTTCCCGGCCGTCGTGGCGGCGAGGTCCACGCCGCCGTCGGGACCCATCTCCAGCTCGACGTATCCCTCCAGCCCGTCGGTTTTGGAGTTGATGGGATGAAGGGTGGACCGCGCCGCGATCGCGGCGGTCGAGCGGTCGGGAACGATCCGGTAGCGCGCCACCAGGACTACATCCCGCCCGTCCTGAGGTACCGCCCCGGTCTCGACCCGGAGGCCGGTCGGCGACCGCACACCCGCCGGCCCAGGCCCAGACGCCCGAGCCATGGCCCATCTCACATCTCCCGGATCTTCAGATACCGGGCGATGTCCGGCAGAGATTTCACGACCAGCGCCGCGATCAAGGCCAGGGCGACAGCGGCGACGAAACGAACGATCATTTGCTTGTCCCCTTTCCGGCGGGTTGCAGGATGTCGGTGAGCAACCGCTGGCACAGTTGCCACCGCGCCCTCGACCGCGGCGGCGACGGGCGGCGACAGCCCGATCCCTTCGTCCAGGCAGGCGGGCTGGCATCCGACCACGTACACCCGATCCACCCGTCCCCCCAGCCGCTCCAGGGTGGCCAGCACGACCTCGGGGCTCATGCCGTGGCGGATCGAACGCCGGGCCGCCGTCGCTGGATGAGAGGGCGCCAACGGATTCCGGTTCGATGAGGGCCACCGTCCCCGGCGCTTCGCCGAGGGAGACGGCGTCCACCAGAACCAGGGCGTCGTAGCCATCGAGTAGTTCGTAGGCCAGGTGCACGCCCCTGATGCCGAAGTCGGCCACCGCGCCACCGGCCGGGACCTCGCCGGCAGCCAGCTGGTTGGCGACCGCCACGCCGAACCCGTCATCGCTGAACAGCAGGTTGCCAATCCCGGCCACCAGCACGCGACGGTCGGGTCGGCTCATCGGGGCACGTCCTGATCCGCGACCGGCTCGACCTCGTCCGGGTGGAAAAAGAGATACCGGCCCTGCCAGTCCAGCTCCGCCGCGGCCGGGTCGTCGTCGACGGTCACCGCCACGTAGGCGTGGCCGTCGACGTCGGTGAACACGCCCGCCACCGTGGCCGAGCGCCCGCCGAGGAAGAGGTCCTGGGCATCACAACGACGGGACGGTCGCAGTCGCACGCGCCATCCCCTTACGAACCTCGACGGCGCCGACGAGGACAGAATCCGTCCAGGGGTCGACCGACGGCGTCCTGGGCCGGGTCCCACCAGGGGGGTGGCTCGGCGCCCGGGCCGGGGGTGGGTCGCGGGTGGGGCTGGGGGTGGGGTTGGCGGTTCGGCGCCCAATCGAACGCCGGGGGGGCGCCGGCCTCGGGACCTACCGGGCGGAAGCTGCCATGCAGCCGCTCCCACGCCGCCGGGCCCATCTCGTCGCAGCGGTCGATGATGGCCGCGGCCCGGGCGTCGGTGCCCCGGGCTTCGGACTTCTCACCCTCGGTGAGGGTCACCACCCGCAGGGCCAGGATCTCGTCGATCTCGGTGGCGTCGTACAGGTCTCCGGGGCTTTCGGGCGCCACTTGCGGATAGTCGTAGAGGATGATCGGCGAGGAGAGCACCACGTCGCCGGCGCCGATCAGCACCGGGAAGCAGCCGTCACTGTGGCAATCGGCCACCGCCAGGCGGGCCGCCTCCGGAGGATCGAGCAAGGACACGAACGACCCGTCGTCAACGGCCAGCATGGTGTGGACCGCGATGAGTGACTGGCCGAGGGCGTCGTCCCGTCGATTTTGTGGTCATGCGTCGTCGGACCACGGCGGTCGTTCGCCGCAACCGGCCGATCCGGCCCGCTCGGCCCGCTTCGCCACTCGGTGCAGTTCTCCACCGTGACGCCCACCTTGATCAGCCGCCCGTGGCAGCGGATCGGGGCACGCGTCCGCCCGACCGATGTCGACGCTCACCCGGCCGTCGAGCCGCTGACGCCGGCGCACAATCCGCCCGGCCAGTACTCCCGTCCGCTCGGCGCAACAGCTCGGTGGCCGACTCGCCGGGGAACCCGAACGACTGCTCGTAGCGGTGGTTCCGCCCCGGCGCGCCGCATGCGAGCGGAGGCAGGTCGATGACGCGCTCGATGGCTCTCGTCCCACTCGACGTACTGCTCGGCCGGCGACCTCGAGCGTGGTCACGGGGGTAAATCCACCTCGTCGCCCGGCGCCGGTCGAGCTGCGCCGTCGCCACCGCCTCTACGGCCCGGTGCTGGGTCTGAAGGAAACGGACCCGGACGTGGAGGCGGGTGACCGAGCCGGGATCACGGCGGAGCAGGCACTCGGTGCGCATCGAGCACCGCTCCGGCGGCGCCGGCACCCGACCGGCCCCCGAACCCGTCGTGGCCGGCGCCCGAATCCGTCCCGCCTCGCGTCGACCGCCGGCGGCGAGAGCACCCCGAACTGCCAGCGGAACTGGTTCTTGGTCGCCGAGGCCCGATACGGATAGAGGATGTACCCCTCATACAGCACGGCGTCGGCGACGGCGCGAGCGAGCGCTCGAAGCGGTCGCGGCTCTGCGGCCCGATGCGCTCACGGGCCGTCCTCGCCGGCGCTGCTTGAGGAGCAGCTCGAAGGCCTGGTCCCAGGTGGGCACGGCCTGGGTGGCCTTGTAGTGCTGCAGCCGGTCCAGGGTGTCCCGGCTCGACCCGCACCCAGCCGGAGTTCGGGAAGTACAGGTCCATCACCACCGCCACACGCCTACCGGCAGGCGGTAGGCCGCCTCAGGTTCCAGGGGATGGGCTCGGCGAGAATCCACCGGGACCCGCACCGGAGGCACCCGCACCCGCACCGGACGCACCCCCTCCCGAACCCGGCCGCCCCACCTCGACCCTTGCGCCGCCTGGGTGAACGCCGTCCCCGAAAACAACAGGATCAACGGGATCTCCCCGCCCTCCAGGGCGTGGAGGTACTTGGCCCCGGCCACTTCGAAGTCGTAGCTGCACGGCACCGGCAGGTCGAACTCGGTGGATCCGGTGAATCCCCCGATCGTGGTGGTCACGTGGGTCCACAAAAACGAGCGCAAGGAGTCGGACCACCGGGCCGGCGCGCCGAACAGCTCGTACAGGCGGTCTTCCTCTTCGGGCAGATAGCGGCGCCGCTGGGGCTCGATGCGGATCTGGACCCGCAGCACCAGGGCGTGCACGGTCGCCCCGTCGATTCGTTGACCCGGCCGCGCAGCATGATCGTCGGCACGGCGGCGTGCGGCTGCGGTCGGGCGTCGACCACTTCGAACGTCAGGCTCGTCATGGCCGCTCGCCCCGGCCCGGCCCCGGTCCGCTGAACCCCGGCTCGACTCCGAACCCGCTCGAAAAACAGCTCCATCTCGGTCCGGGCCTCCGGGCCCCCATCGAAACCCCGCCACCTCCGGCGCAAACGGCCGACCAGCTCGTAGCAGGTATCGATGGGCACGATGAAGCACTCCACCGCCTGGTCGCCCGTGCGATCGAGGTCCCGGCCCCGATCCGGACCAGGAAGGCCTCCACGTCGGGTTCGAGCGTCTCCAGTATCCGGGTTGGCCGCCACCAGGTCCGCCCACCGATCCAGGGCCAGTTCGGATTCGGTGGCGCCGGCCGGCCCCGGGTAGAACGCCGCCAGCCGCTCGAGGACCGAGTTCATGAAGAAGAAGGCCACCCCGACGGGAATCTGGAGTGATTCCCACTCCGCCCGCGACAGCTGGAAGGCCGGCAGACAGCAGATAACGATCCGGCACCGCCCGGTAGCGCCCGCCGCCCGCACCGCTCGCCGTGAAGAGGAGATAACAGCCCGGACAGGCGCACATCAAGCTCCGGGCCTGCCGATCCACCAGATGGCGGTGCTCCTCCCCAATCGGCTCCGCGCAGAGGTCGCACCGCTCCCCCGGCGGCGGTCCCGGCCGGGGTTGCTGGATGCGCCGGAGCACGGACAGCGGGGCGCCGGCGGCGGTGGCGGGCTCGTTCACGTGGTGACCACCTGGGCCGGGCATTCGTCGAAGCGAGGCTTGGCGCCGATGGCAACCGGCACTCCTTCTGGCGCTGGCGGCGATGGCTCCTCGACCTCGATGCGGACGATCTCCGGGGCGGCCGCCACCACGGCCTGCTCGACCGCCAGGCGCAAGGTGATCGACGAGGACGGGCAGCCGTCGCAGTTGCCGAGCAATCGCACCCGCACCGTGCCGGCTTCGGCGTCGATTCCAACCAGCTCGGCGTCGCCGCCGTGGGCGCGCCAGCAACGGCCGTACCCGGGCCAGCGCCCCTTCCACCCTTTGGTCCAACGAGTCCGGGTGGAGACCGTGGACCAGCAGCAGGCTGGCCACCAGCTCGTCCCCGGCCAGTACGTCGATCAGTCCCGGGTCGCGCTCGCACCCCAGCTCGACCACCCGGGTCAGGCCGGCGCCGTACAGCTCGACCACCAGGCGCAGGATCTCGGCGGCCTGGTCGTAGATACGCGGATCGGCTCCAGCCTCGAGATCGGTCGAGCATCTGTTCGATCCGGTCCCCGGTGGCCCGGAGATTCTGCGATGACGCATGCCCGGCTGCCGAGTGCCGCTCAGCCGGCCAGTTCGGGGTTGGCCACCTGGGTGGGGGAGTGCAGCTTCTCGAGCACCTTCCCTTTACCGAGGTACATGTGTACCCCGCAGGGCAGGCACGGATCGAAGCTCCGAACCGATCCGCATGATGTCGATTCCCTTGAAATGCTCCTGGTCGTTTTCCTCGAAGATCGGCGTGCCCATCACGGCGTCCTCGTACGGCCCCGGGGTGCCGTAGCTGTCTCTCGGGTTGGCATTCCACGGGGTCGGCGGATAGGGATGATAGTTGGCGATCTTCCCGCCCTTGATCACCATGTGATGCGACAGCACCCCCCGGACCGCTTCGGTGAAACCGCAGCCGATCGCTTCGTCAGGCACCTCGAATGGCTCCCAGGTCTTGGTCTTCCCGGCCCGGACGTCGGCGAGAGCCTTTTCGATGAAATCGAGAGCCGCCGCGGCCGCGTAGGCCTGAAAATAGGTACGGGCCCGATCGCGCTCGATGGTATTGGACCATTGGGGGATCTTCCACTCCAGGGTGACCGCCGGCTTGAGAGCCGTCTTCGGGAGGTTGATCACGACGCCTGTCGCCGGTAGCCTTGAGGTGATCGGTATTGACCAGCCCGGACAGCGCCGTCGACCACAGGCGGGCCAGCGGACCGCCGCCCGTGTCCAGAGCCAGGTGGTCGTGTCCATCAAACCAGCGGGGCGCCATAACCCAGCTGTAGTTCCCATCGAAGTCCCGCTTCTGCGGCTGGGGGTTGGTGTGCTGGTTCCACGGGTGACGGCGGTCGATGGGATTACCGAGCGGATCGTGGGTGACGAACATCTCCTGGTCTTCCCAGTCGGAGTAAAAGGAATGCCCCAGCAGGATCCGAATGCCGAGATTGATCTCGACCAGGTCGTTGGTCACCAACTTGCCGTCGACGACCACGCCCGGCGTCACGCCCATGGCCCGGCCCCAATCGGTCATGTCCCGGTATCTGAAGTTGCACACCGCCGGGTCCTGGAACGCCCCCCAGCAGCCCAGCAGCACCCGGCGCCGGCCTACCTCCTCGTAGCCCGGCATGGCCTGATAGAAGAAGTCGAAGAGATCGTCGTGCATGGGCACGACCCGCTTCATGAACTCCACGTAGCGCATGAGCCGCGTGTAGTAGTCGGTAAACAACTGGATCGTCGCCGTCGTACCCACGCCCCCCGGATACAGCGTCGAGGGATGTACGTGGCGGCCTTCCATCAGACAGAACATCTCACGGGTGTAGCGGCTGACCTGCAGAGCCTCGCGGTAGAACTCTCCGGAGAACGGATTGAGGGACCGCATGATGTCGCCGATGGTCTGGTAGCCGTGGGCACTCGGCGTGCGGAGCTTCGGTGCGGTTGGCCTGCTCCAGCACCCCGGGATTGGTCTCGGCGACCATCTTCTCGCAGAAGTCCACGCCGACCAGGTTCTCCTGGAAGATGTTGTGGTCGAACATGTACTCGGCCGCCTCGCCGAGATTGACGATCTGCTCGCCGAGCGCCGGCGGATGAACGCCATAGGCCATGTTCTGGGCGTAGCACGAGCAGGTGGCGTGGTTGTCGCCGCAGATACCGCAGATGCGGCTGGTGATGAAATGGGCGTCGCGCGGATCCTTGCCTTTCATGAACATGCTGTAGCCCCGGAATATGGATGAGGTGCTGTGACACTCGGCGACCCGGCCCGTCCCGAAGTCGATCTTGGTGTAGATACCGAGACTGCCCACGATGCGGGTGATCGGGTCCCAGGCCATCTCGACCAGACCGTTCCCGGTGTCGGTCGTTTGCGTCGTGGCCATCCCTTTACCTCCAGGTTCCCTTGTAGCCGGTCAGCAGCTCGCGACCGGGCGTACGCCATTTGGGCTCTTCGTCGACGGTCCGGGTGGTGATCTTGCGCAGTCCCCGGATGGCACCCCCCAACAGGCCACTGGCCATGGTGGACACCCGGGCGCCGGGGGGCTCGTCCATGAATGGCATGAACTTGTCCGGAAAGCCCGGCATGGTGCAGCCGATGCAGATGCCGCCGACATTGGGGCAACCGCCGACGCCGTTGATCCAGCCTCGCTTGGGGACGTTGCATTTGACGACCGGACCCCAGCAGCCGAGCTTCACGATGCACTTCGGGGACCCGTACTCGCTGGCAAAGTCGCCCTGCTCGTAGTAGCCGGCCCGGTCGCAGCCCTCGTGGACCGTGGCGCCGAACAACCACTGCGGCCGCAGGGCGTCGTCGAGGGGGATCATCGGCGCCTGACCCGTGGCCTGGTAGAGCAGATACAGGATGGTCTCCGACAGGTTGTCGGGATGGGTCGGACACCCGGGCACGCAGACGATTGGGATGCCCGCCTTCGATTTCCATCCCCAGCCGAGGTAGTCGGGCACGCCCATGGCACCCGTGGGGTTGCCGGCCATGGCATGGATGCCGCCGTAGCACGCACAGGTGCCCGCAGCCAGCACCACCAGGGCCTTCGGGCGCCAGACGGTCGAGCCACTCGCTCGTGGTCATGGGCTGATCCGTGTCGGGGTTGTTGCCGAAGCCGCACCAGTAGCCCTCGCGCTTGATCGCTTCGTTCGGGATCGACCCCTCCACGACCAGGACGAACGGGTCCAGTTCGCCCCGGTCGGCCTTGAAAAACCACTCGATGAAATCGTCGGCGCCTCCCACCGGACCGCATTCGAAATCGATGAGCGGCCAGTGCACCGCGATCTTCGGCAGGCCCGGGAGGGCGCCGAGGGCGATCTCCTCGATGCTCGGCTGGGTGGCCGCCGTCAGCGCCACCGAGTCCCCGTCGCAGCTGAGACCGGCGTTGATCCATAGGACGTGGACGACCGTCTCGTCCGGGGGCGCGTCGGTTGCCGTCACGGCCGGTCCCTCCCCTCGCATCGGGCCGCGCCGCGGTGGGCGGCTCGTCAGTAGTGATACCCAGCCGGCGACCGTTCGTAAATGAGTGTCTTTTGCACCGTCGCCGTGCCGTTGACAGTCCGCGCGGCGCGAGGGTATGAAAGATTCGGCAGACATGGAACGACGGCACACCACCCTCCGAACGTGGGTGCAGGAGGGACACGGCGCGCTTCGGGTTGGCGCCGCCGCGCCGCTTCGTGTTGCCGGCCATCCTGCTGCTGCTGTCCGAGCGGCCCGGCTACGGGTACGGGCTGGTGCCGCGGCTGCAGGAGTTCCACTTCGGCCACGTCGACCGGCCGGCCGTCTACCGGGCTCTGGCCCAGCTGGAACGGGATCGGCCTGGTGGAGGCGTCCTCCGAGAACCCGACCGCGGGTCAGGCCCGGCGGGTGTACCGCATCACCACCCTCGGGGAGCGGGTCCTGCGGATCTGGATGGGAGTGATCAAGGACGAGCACGACGGCCTCGGCGAGGTCCTGCGCCGTTACCAGGCCACGGGGACGGCCGACGCCGTCCTGGCCGAGGTCGAGGGAGGCTGGGCCGACGGCCTTGAGCTCGGGGTGGTCGGCTGTGTCGTCCACCTCGCTCGGGCGGCGCCGCCTGGTGCCAGTGCCGCCGTGGGTGGAGCCGGAGTCCACCCGACGAGCCTGAACGCCCCGACGAGCCTGAACGCCCCGACGAGTCCTGACGCCCCGACGAGCCGGGCGGGCCACCCGGAGGCGGGGCGATCGCCGGCCTGGATCCCCGGGTCCGGGCCAGACCCGGTGGTTCCGCCTGATCCCGGATCGCTCGGTGGTGCTGATCGAGGTCCGCTCGACGGTGGGACCGCTCAGCTTCGGGGCCATCGGCATCACCGGATGGATCGAGGCGGCCGTGATCGCGACGGCGTGGTGCGACACGGACTACCCGACCATCGGGGCAGATCACCATCGACGTAGCCGGGCTGCGCTCGGGCAACGGGCTGTACGACGCCGAGCTGCTCCGCCGCATCGACGCCCGGCGCTTCCCCACCGCCACCGTCGAGCTGCGCAGGCTGCGCCGCCAGCGGGCTGGCGCTCCCGCTACCAGCTGGACGGCGGCCTGACCTTCCACGGCGTGACCCGAGCCGGTATCAGGGCGCCGTCGACGTGAGGGTCGGTGCGGACGACCACCTCGTCATCACCGGGCGAGCAGTCGTTCGACATCCGCGACTTCGCCATACCGTCGCCGACCGTGCTCATGCTGCGCATCTACCCCGACGTGCGGGTGCGCCTCCAGGCCGAGGCCGAATGGGAGGACCCTCGATGAACGTCCTGCTAGCGCTGGCGATCGGCTACCTGGTCGGGGCCAGGACGGGAGGGGAGGACCTCGACCGGCTGGGTCGTTCGTTGAAGGCGCTCTGCGAGACGGACGAGTTCGCGACGTGGTCGCGGCGGGACGGGCCCAGCTCGGTCACACCCTCCGGGAGCTGGCCGCCATCATCGACGGCGAGCGGCCCGGGGTCGGACGCCGGCGGCGACCTGGTCGCCCGGGTCAGGAATCTGGTGGGTCAGGATCGGGCGGCCGCCTCGGCTCCGGTCCGTGACGTCCTGACCGATCCCGCGCAACCCGACCGCCGTCCCCGCCGAGCCCACCGTGGGCTGGGCTCGCACCCGCAGGACCCGGACTTCGCCGTCAGGACGGACGATCCGGTATTCCTGGTGAAAGGGCCGGCCCGACGCCGACCGACCGCTCCATCTCGGCCCGGAGCCCGTCGCGGTCCTCGGGGTGGACCCGGCCCAGATGCGACTCGAACGTGCCATCGAAGTCCCGGGGATCGAGGCCGTGGATCCGGTGGAACTCCGTGCTCCACTGCACCGCCCCGGTCCGCACGTCCCAGAGCCAGCTGCCGACGTGAGCCAGCGCCTCGCCCTCCTCGAGGCGCACCTCGACCTCGGCCAGGGCCGCCTGGGCCAGCCGCTGTTCGGTGACGTCCCTGGCCACGACCACTGCCGCCGGCAGACGGCAGCTCGGCGCTCGGGCCGACCGGGCACACCGACAGCGAGATGCGGCACCGGCATCCCGTCGGGGCGGAGCACCTCGGTCTCGAAGTGGATGACGCGTTCGCCGGCGGCAACCCGGGCCATCACCGCGTCGCATACCTCGGTACGGAGGTGCGGGGCGAACAGCCCGCCGAGCGGGTTGCCGATCACGCCTTCGGCCGGGCAGCCGAACAGGCGCTCGGCGGTTGCGCTCCAGGTGGGATCCGCCCCGACGGCGTCGCATGGTGAAGATGGCGTCGTCGGATGCTCTCGACCTGAACGCGCCTGGAGCAGCGGCCTCGGGCGGGGGCGTCGGGATCGACGTCGCCTCCCGGGGCCTGTGGCCCTGCAGACGGCTAATCCTGGACGGTCGCCCCTCGGCGGTTCCCCGGTGGCGAGCGCCCCACCGGCGACTAGACCGCGCGAGCCCTGGGCGAGTCACTCCGGAGAGGCCCCACCGGCACAGCGCGACCACCTCGAGGACCGGGCTGAGCGAACCGAGATCGAGCCCGTCCCTCCCGGTGGAGGTGGCGGCGCCTCGAGCAGGTCGCGCAGGAGGGTCACGGCGTCGTACTTCCGCTCGAAAGGACCCCAGTACATCCCGAACTGGGCCCCCTGCCGGTATCCAACCGCGTCGGTCAGCAGGCGCTGGTGGCGGGTCGACACGATCGGCATGGCCAGCTCGCCGGCCTCGGACTTCGACAGCACCCGGCCGGTGATGGCGGCCTGGGTCAGCCGGGCCGCCTCCAGGACCAGGGGCACGACGGCTCGGCGCAGCACCAGCAGGCCGTGGCTCGCCGGACACCAGCGCCCGCAGGCGGGCCACGGCCCAGTCCCGGAAGGACGGCCGGGTCGTAGCCGACGACCGGCCAGTCCGGACCGAACAACGCCATCGGGTCGTGGCGGAGGATGGCCCGCGTCATCGGCGTGGCCAGCGGGCTGCGTCGCCCGGCGTCACCGGCGCAGTCGGCGGCCGCCGATCCCGGGACCGCTGAGGTCCAGGTCCTCCCAGGTGACGTGCCAGACCTGGGCGGCGCGGCCGGCCCGGCGCAGGCCCCGGGCGGCTCGGGCCAGCCGGGCCAGCTCGGCCTGGTCCAGGCGGGGATCGGCGACCACGACCAGGTCGATGTTGCTCTGCCGCGTCGCTGAAGTCGCCGAGGGCCAGGGCGCCGACGCCGTAGACCGCCGCCACCCGGGCCGGCGCCACCTCCTCCATGGCCGCCAGGTATCCCTCGATCCGGCTGGTGACGGCATCGGGGACCACCCCTCCAGTATCGGCCTCCAGTATCGGAGCCGCAGTTTCGCCGCCGGCCGGGGTTCGCCCGCAGGATCGCGTTACGCTCGCCGCCGACTCGACGACCCACGGGGGTGTGGCGAGCGGCATGCGGCGGAACTGGAGTGAGGGCCCGCCGCTGGCCGCCCTGACACCCCCGCTGGCCACCCTGACAGACCATTGGCTCCGGGCAACCCCGGGCGGGTCCCCTGACCTCCGAGCGGTTCGTCGTCATCGGGGCCGGCATCATCGGACTGGCCACGGCCCGCGAGATCCGGCACCGCCACCCCGACGCGACGGTCACCGTGGTCGACAAAGAAGCCGCGGTCGGCCGGCACCAGACCTCGCACAACAGCGGCGTGGTGCACGCCGGCCTCTACTACCCGCCGGGATCGCTCAAGGCCCGGCTCTGCACCCGCGGCCGCCAGCTGCTCCAGGAGTTCTGCGCGGCCCACGATCTGCCGTACGAGGAATGCGGCAAGCTGGTGGTGGCCCGCACCGCCGACGAGGTGCCGGCCCTGCGGGAGATCGAGGCCCGGGCCCAGGCCAACGGCGTGCCCGGGTTGCGCTGGCTGAGCGGCGCCGGAGCTGAAGGAGATCGAGCCGCACGCCGCGGGCGTGGCCGCGCTGCACTCGCCCCACACCGCCATCGTCGATTTCACCAGGGTGGCCGCAGGCCATGGCGGCCGAGCTCGACGTCCGGCTCGGACTTCGAGGTCACCGAGCTGCGATCCGCGCCGGCGCCGAGGTGGTGGTCGCCGGCCCGGCCGGCGAGCTGCCGGCCGACCGGGTGATCGTCTGCGCCGGCTTGCAGGCCGACCGGGTGGCCCGCCTGGCCGGCGACCAGGCCGGCCCGGCCATCGTGCCGTTCCGGGGCGAGTACTGGCGGCTGGTCCCGGAGCGGACCCACCTGGTGCGGGGCCTCATCTACCCGGTGCCCGACCCCGCCTACCCGTTCCTCGGCGTGCATTTCACCCGCCGGATCGACGGGACCGTCGACGTCGGCCCCAACGCGGTGCTGGCTCTGGCCCGGGAGGGCTACCGGCGCCGGGACGTTCCGACTCGGCCGACGTGGCCGAGACCCTGGCCTGGCCCGGGTTCCGGAAGATGGCCGGCCGCCACTGGCGGCCCGGGCTCCGCGAGCTGCGCGGCTCGCTGTCCAAGACGGGCGTTCATCGCCGAGGCTCGCCGGCTGGTCCCGGAGGTCGACCGCCGCCGACGTGGTGCCGGCGCCGGCGGGCGTCCGGGCCCAGGCCGTCGACGCCGACGGCAGCCTGGTCGACGACTTCCGCATCGGCTGGGCCGGCGGCGGCGGACCGGATGCTGACCGTGCGCAACGCCCCGTCGCCGGGCGCCACCTCCTCGCTGGCCATCGCCGAGTACCTGGTCGACGAGCTGGACTCAGCTGAGGGAGTCGGTCGCACAAGGCTCCGGGCTATCCGGTGGGTCAACGAACGTCTGTTCGGGACTGACCGGCTGGGACGCTATGGCCCGGCCCCCGGCCACCGTTCGCTACCGGGCCGTCGTACGCCCGGTCGACCGGCCCAGGGCAGACCTCTTCGCCGGCCGGCGCCGTCGGCGGTCCGGGCTGCGCGGCCGTCTTCGAGCGGATCGACCTGGGCGAGCGGCGCCTGGGTGGACGTGGCCCGGGACTGGCTGGGCGGCGCCGACGACCTGTGCGCCCGGCTCATCGAGGCCGTGGACTGGCAGCACCACCGGCGCTGGATGTACGACCGGATGGTCGACGAACCCCGGCTGTCTCGCTGGTACCGAGCCAGCGATCGCCCTGCCCGACGAGGCCCTGGCCTGGTTCCGGGTGGCCGTCGGCCGCCACTACCGGGTCGGCTTCGGGGCCGTGGGGCTCAACTACTACCGGGACGGGCGCGACAGCGTGGCCCCCCACTCCGACCGGGAGCTGCGCCACCTGGACGACACCCTGGTCGCCATCCTGACCCTGGGCGCGGCCCGGCCCTTCCTGCTCCGCCCGCAGGGGGGCGGCCGCGGCCATCGACCTCCACCCGGCGTCCGGCGACCTGCTGGTCATGGGCGGCACCTGCCAGGCCACGTGGGAGCACGCCGTGCCCGAAGGTGGCGGCCGGGGCCGGGCCCCGGATCAGCGCCTCGATCCGCTGGGCCCGCGGCGCCGGCGGCGCCGAACGGGAGTGGGCGCCGCCCGACCGCAGCCGACCGGCCAGCGCCGGTCCGGGCCGCCGGCAGCCGGCATCCGGCCTGAGCCGCGCCCGAGCCGCCCGCGGCCGAGGTAGGCCGGGCCGGCGCAGTGGCCGCCGGCACCGTGGCGTGGCGCTGCGCCGTCGGCGCCGTAGCCGTCGACGCTGGTGGCCGCCGGCGGCGGTGTGCTGCTCGTGCTCGGCGGCTTGGCGGCAGGGCCTGGGCCTCGTTGACGTAGGCCTCGGCCTGCTGCACGTCGGTCTGGTAGGCGGCCAGGTTGCCGCCGCGCAGGGCCACGTCGGCGGCGTTGAACGACGTCTGGGCCTGGTCCAGCAGCGACGCCACCGACGTGCCGGCGGCGTGGCCGGCGGGGTCGGGGTCGTCGTGGGTGCGGCGGCACGGTGGTGGTCGGCCGCCGAGCTGGTGGTACTGGTCCCGTCCCGGTGCCGGTGCTAGTGCCGGGCTGCTGACAGCGGGGCGCCCGGGCTGCGGCGGTGTTGCAGTAGGACGAGAACGGCTGGGTGCCGTCCGGGTTGGTGATCTGGCACAGGGCGTTGTCCAGGGAGGCGTTGCCGCTCTGATAGGCCTTGCCGTTGTAGACGACCACCACGTCCTTGAGGGTCGGGATCTGGTTGGCCGACGACTCGACGTAGACCGTCTGCACGTACAGCAGGGTCTGGTCGATGGGCACCACCGCCACCTCGCCCAGCTCGACCTTCGAACCCTGCTGGTTGAGCAGCGTCAGCTCCGACGAGATGGCGGTGTTGGACCGGATGGCGTTGGTGATCAGCGCCGGGCCCGTCGACGGTCTGCGCCGGGCGGCGTCTCGTAGACCGTGAGCGTGCCGTAGTCGTGACGGATCCGACGACGCCGTCATGAAGGCAGTCAGGTTCTGCCGCTGCGGTCGACGATGCCGACCGGCACGTAGGGAATCGAGCAACATGAAGCTCTGCTGGGTCGAGCCGGGCAGGTGGGCCAGGATGTACTGCGGGGCCAGCCGGGCCACCTGCGGGGTGACCAGCTGGCCGTTGGCGCCGACCGTCGGCTGCAGGAGCGGGCTGCTCGACGACAGCTGGCCGCTGCCGGGATCGGGCGAGACCGACCAGGCCTGGGCCTGGGAGTAGAAGTCGGCTGGGGTCGGTGAGGTGGTAGCGCCCGTACATGGTGGTCTGCACCCGGAAGATGTCCTCCGGGTAGCGGAAGTGGGCGGTGATGCCCGGGGATGATGCTTGTCGGCCTGGCTGACCGGGGTGAACAGGTCGGGGAACGCCCGCTCGTACACCTGGATGATCGGGTCGTTCGGTGTCGACCACGAAGAAGTGCATCTTGCCGCTGTAGGCGTTGATGACCACCTTGACCGAGTTGCGGACGTAGTTGAAGGTCGATGTTCAGCCCGCTGCGACGCCGGCATGCCGGCCGTGTTGGCGTTCTGGGAGTACGGGTAGTTGTCGGTGGTGGTGTAGGCGTCGATGACCCAGTACACCTGCCGTTGAGGATGACCGCGTAGGGGTCGGAGTCGTACTTGAGGAACGGGGCCGCCTTGCGGACCCGGTGTTGATGTTGCGGTTGTACATCACCCTCGACGACGGGGTGATCTGGCCGGACAGGATGAAGTTGGGGTCCCCGAAGCGCAGGGCGAAGGCGGCCCGGCGGACGATGCTGCCGGCCTCCACGCCGCCCTTGCCCGAGTAGTTGTTGGTGACCTCGCTGGCCGGCGTTGTTCTCGTAGTCGAGCTCGGGGGTCTTGGAGTCGGCGATGACGTAGCCGCCCGTGTCGCTGCCCGTCGCCGTAGTAGATCTGCGAGCCCGGTCTCGCTCAGCGACGGGGTGCCGGTCGGGGGCAGGTTGGACAGCGTGAAGTTGGGCGTGCCGTCGGCGTTGACGCCGCTCTCGCTGATCGGGGCCAGCACGGCGCCGTAGCCGTGGGTGTACTGGAGGTGCTGGTTGACGAACCCGGACGGCACCGAGGTGTTGAGCTCCCGGACCGACGCGATGGTCGCGGTCTCCTGGTCTGCTGGTCGCCGGACGCCGGGTCGGGCAGCTGGTAGCGATCCAGGGCCAGGTCGTTGAACTGTAGTACGAGCGCAGGCGCCTGGTACTTGTCGAAGGTGTTCGCGAGCTGCACGGCCGGATCGAGCAGCCGCACGTTGGCGAGCGTCTGCTGGTTGGCCTGGGCCTGGGCGATGTTGCCCTGGATCTGGGACGTGGTGACCGTCGGGCGTGTAGTTGTAGGTGGTCGTCGACCTGGACGTTGTTGAGCCCGTAGGCGGCCCGGGTGGCGTTGATGTTGCGCTGGATGTAGGGCGTTTCCCGGGTCAGCTCGGACGGGCTGACCCGCAGGGCCTGGTACAGCGCCGGGTAGACGGCGCCGACCAGGATGTACGACCAGGACCCACAGGGCCACCGCCACCGCCGGGCAGCATCCAGCCCTTCTGCCGGATGTTGTAGAGAAACAGGCCGGCGGCGATGATGGCGATGGCGATCAGCAGGGTCAGGGCCGGCTTGTTGGCGTGGACGCTGGTGGCGGTGGCCCCGTTGACCACGTGGTCGCGGGACAGCACCAGCTCGAGGCGCTCGAAGTAGTAGTCGACGGCCTTGATGAGCGCCAGGACGCCGAGCAGCACCGACAGGTGGGTCTTGACCGCCGAGGTCACCCGCCGCTCGGGACCCTGGAGCTGGATGCCGCCGTTGAGGTAGTGGGCGACGATGGTGACGATGAGCACCACGATCAGCGCTTCGAAGGTCCAGCCCAGCAGGAACTTGATGAACGGCAGCTCGAAGACGTAGAAGCCGATGTCCTTGTGGATACTCCGGGTCGGTGGCCCCGAAGGAGACGTGGTAGCGGAGCAGATCCCAGTTGTTCCACTCCCGGTTGGCGCCGATGCCCGCCAGGAGGGCGAAGACCGCGGCGGTGACGATCCGCACGACCCGGGCGTGCGGGCTGACGACCTCGCGGTAGCGCACGACCAGCTCGTCGGCGCTCCGCGGAGCGAGCTCCTCCGGGCGCCACCCGGTCGGCGATGACCAGGTTGGCGAACATGAGACGAAGAAGATGGCCGATGAAGACCAGCGGCCAGCAGCACCTTCGTCAGCAGCACGCCCCGGAACACCGAGGTGAAGCCGACCGACTGGAACCACAGGTAGTCCGTCCAGAACCGGGCCAGCCCGCTCAGCGAGGTGATCAGCAGGATCAGCGCGACCACCGCCGACCACCACGACGATCCGGGTCCGGCGCGACGCGCGGGGGAGCCGGCGAGGCAGATCGGCGGGCGTACGCATTGCGGTGGGCGAGCCTAATAAGGAACGTGTCAGGCTGCGGATGGCAGGGACGGGGAAAATCCCCGGCCGCTCGCGGCGGTCTCACCCGGCGACCGGCACCAGCAGGCAGCGGCAGCCGGGGTGGGCCGGCGGGTAGGGCTGGCCCGTCGGAAAGGGCTCGCCCTTGGGCAGGCTCCCGGCCAGGGCGTCGTCGTCGCAGTCGGGGCAAGGGCCGTCGGTGTCCTCGACGATCCAGCGCAGCGGACTCGCCGTCGGGCACCTGGTGCCACGTCCCCCGCGAGAACGCCGCGGCCAGCACGTCGCCGGCGATGCGCTCGATCCGCTCGCTCTTCCACTCCCGGTAGGCCGACCCGACCGCTTCGACCAGCACCTGCTGCTCGTCGCCGGCCGAGGTCGACGATGGCGTGCTCGAGCCGGCGGCGCAGCGACTCGACGATGGTGGTGGCGGCCTCGTCGGCGAGGTCGCCGACGGCCGGGGCGCCGCCGGGGGCCGGCGACCTCGACGCTCGAGGATCTCAGCCGCGAAGGCCACGCCGGCCGCGGCCGCCTCGTCGAGGAGCGGCTGGGCCGACCTCGGCGTAGTGGGCGATCTGGTCGGCGAGGCCGGGCAGGAGGCGAGACGACCGTGGGCTCGCCTCGGAGGCTGCGCAGCCGGTCGAGCAGGTCGTTCTGCTCGTCCTGCAGGGCCCGCTTCAGCTTGCGGGTCAGCGACGACTCGAGGTCGGCCAGCACGGCCTGGCGGCGCCGCAGCAGGACCTCGTCGTCCGGATCCGGTCGACACGGGCGTCGTCATCGGTGCGCCGGCTGCGGTCTCGCCGTCGACCGCGGCTGGCAGCGGCCTCCACCGGCTGGACCGGCCGGGCTGCTCCACCTCCGCCGGTGCCGCGGCGGGGTCGGCGTGTCCGCCGGCCGGCCCGGATACGGGCGAAGAGCACGTCGACCTGGCTGCCCGGGCCGACGGCGGGCCTCGGAGCGGGGCCGGCATCCGGGCTGTCGACGGACCCGCGCCGGCGCATCATGGTCGGACACCACCCGCAGGTGGGGCGGCCCGGTGCCGCCGCTGGGCGGCTGGGGTCCGGTCGATCGGCTCGACCGCCGCCGCCAGCGCCTCGGCCCCGCCGGATCCGGCGTCCACGCGGCCCGGCCGGCCCCGCCGGCCCCGGCGGCGACGCCGGCGCACCCGGGACGGGGCGGTCCCGGCCGGGCGACCACCGGGGGCGGCTGCGGCCCGCCGGCGGCATCGCGCCTGAGCCCGCGATCGCCGATGCTGGTCGGCCGCGGCCGGACCTGGCTCGTCTCCGGCCTCGCCGTCCGGCTCTCGGCCGACGTCCGTGGCGGTCTCGCCGGTCGCCGCTGAAGGCCGCGGAGGCCGCGGTCCGCTCCGGCCTCGGCCGGCCGGGGCGGTTCGGGCTGTGCTCGCGCTGCATCCGCCGGCCCACCTCGTCGGCGGCGGCCCGGGCTTCGGCGTCGGCCCGGTTGAGCTCGTCGTTGACCTCCTCGAGGGTGCGGCGGACGACCGCCGTAGGACTCGAGCAGCCGCTCCCGCCCGGCCCGCAGCTGCTCGATCTGCACCGACGCCACCCGCCGGCGCCGCGACAGGTCGTCGAGGATCCGCTCCCGGGTGGAGATGGCCCCCTCGATGGTGAGGTTGCGCTCCTGCTGGGCGGCCGCCCGCACCGCGTCGGCCTCGCCCCTGGCCTTGTCGACCATCTCGGCCGCGTCGGACCGGGCCGCCTCGACGATCCGGGCGGCGGCCTCCTCGGCCGTTCGTGGTCTCGCGGGTCAAGCACCGCCTCCGCCTCGCGCGCGGATCTCGGCGGCCCGGGCCTGGGCGTCGGCCACGATCCGCTCCGCCTCCTCGGCGGCCCGGGCCCGGAGGTCGCCGGCGGCCGTCCGGGCGGCCCGCAAGATGCTGGCCGTCTCCTCACCGACGGCGGCGATCAGCGTCTCCTCGTCGAGCACCGGCGGGCGGGCCGCCCGCTCCTCGGCCGAGTGCCAGGCCGACTCGAGCCGGTCGGTCCGCTCGCGCAGGGCCCGGACCTCGGCGGCCACCCGGCCCAGGAAGTCCCGGACCTCCGACTGGTCGTAGCCCCGAAAACCCGACGTGAAAGAGCGGCGCCTGGATCAGTTCGGGCGACAGCGACGGGTCAGCAGCCATGCGCCCTCAGCCTAGAACCGGGGTGTCTGCGGGTGGGCGATGACCCCCGGCTCCGCGACGCCGCCCGGATGCTGGACCGCCTCGGGAAGGGGCGGCCGCGCCGTGGCCGCCCTCAGGCCTCGGCGCCGGCGTCGGGATGTGGCCGCCCAGGGCCTGCAGGTCGTCGAGGGCCTGCTGCAGGCTGCGACACCGGCATCACCTTCATCGACCCGGCCTCGCTCTGGGCGTCCTTGAACTCGTCGCGGCGGCACGAAGAACACCTGGGCCCCGGCCTTCCGCACCGCCACTGCCTTCTGGGCCACGCCGCCGACGTCCCCGACGGTGCCGTCGAGGTTGATGGTGCCGGTGGCGGCGATCCGGTGGCCGCCGGTCAGGTCGCCTGCGCTCAGGACGTCGAGCAGACCCGAGCGTCAGGGCCAGGCCGGCCGACGGGCCCCCGATGGCGCCGACGTCGATGTCACATTGAAGGGAAAGACGAAGACGGTCTGCGTCATCGACACCACGCCGAGGAACGCCTGGTCCGGTTCGGCCGGTTGGCCGCCGAGCGCCGGGGTGCCGGTCAAGGTCGGCGGTCAGGGTCAGGGTCTGGAGCTTGCCGCCGGCTGCCGATGCGCCGGACCGTCAGCCGCACCGTCTGGCCCGGGCTGGGCCGCGTGGATGGCCGCGACCAAGTCGTTGGCGGTGTGGACGGGAGCGGCGTTGACGGCGATGACCAGGTCGTTGCACTGCAACCCGGCCGCCGCCGCGGGCGATCCCGGGGCCACCTCGTCCAGCTGGGCGCCCAGGTCCTTCTCTTTTACCTGATAGCCGAGCTGGCGGAGGGCGACGACCTCCGCCGACGAGGTGGCGCCGTCCATCTGCTGGGCGTCCTGGCAGGACAGCTGGGACGGGGGGGTGGTGCCGAGCACCTCACCGGCCGGTATCAGCTGGGTCCCGCTCTCGACGGTGTGCAGCAGGCCCAGCTTGGAGAGGATGTACTGGCCCGGGGTGGCCGGTCCGACCAGGACGTCGACCATGTAGAGGGAGCCCTGGATGGGATGGGCCTGGTCGGCCGGCACGATGATGCGGGCGCAGGGCGTGCCGTCGGGGAGCACCAGCGTCGCCGCTGCTGTTGGCCTGGCACTGGGGGTCGTCGGTGATCCGGGGCGCGGTGCCCGGGGCGAAGGCGTAGTAGCCGTTGGCCCCCTGCTCGATGATCTGCCAGCCGGCCACGAGCACCATGACCACGATGACCACCGCCAGCACCCAGACCAGGGCCGGCTGGCGGCGGCAAGGCGGGAACTCACGTCCTACTCACCTGGCCGGGTGACCACCGGTGAGGCGCGACCACGGCCACTCATCCGGGTGGCCGGTCTTGTACCATCGGTGCGGTTGTGACCACATTCCTGCTTTCGGGTGGACTGCTCTCGGGTGGCCTGGTTTCGGTTGGCTGGGCGCCGGGTGCGGCGCCGGCCCAGCCTGCCATGCCGGGCGGTGCGGCGGGGGGCAGCTCCGGTGAACGAGCAGGACCGGGGCCCGTCGCCGTGGGGGGAGCCGGCCTCGCCGGCCGGCCGCCTCCTACCGGGCGCTGGCGGTCGGGCCGCCCGCCGCCCCCGCGGCAGGCAGGCAGAGCGGTCAGACCCGGACGATCGACGCCTGCGCCGGCGGGCTCCGACGCCGCGACGGGCACCGACCCGACCAGGCCGGGCCAGGCCCAGAGGCCAGGGCCCGGAATCCGCCGAAGGGCCAGATCGCCGAAGGCCCGAAGCCCCCAAAGCCGCCGAAGCTGCCCGAAGGGCAGTCGGGGTCCGATGCTCGTCGAGCGCACCATCCTGGTTCGGATCATCCCGCGCACCGGCATGTTCGCCCGCCTGCGGGCCGCGGTGGCGCTGGCCGTGATCGCCGTCATCATCGGGTTCGGGCTCGCCGCCGCCCTCAGCGTGATCGTGTGGGGGGTGGCCACCGCCATCCACCATGCGGCCGCCAACTGACGGGGAGGCCGCGGCCCCGGCCCGAGATCGTCGCCCGCCGGCGCGAGGCCGCCCTGGCCGGGCACACCGGTGACGAGGCGGCCGCCCGCCGGGCCCTGGCCGACCCGGCCCCCTCGGTGCGAGCCACCGCCCTGGGGGCGCTGGCCCGGATGGAGCGGCTCGACATCGAGGACCTCGGCCGGGGCCATGGACGACCCGGCCGCCGAGGTCCGGGTCCGGGCCGCCGAGCTGGCCGCGGTCCTCGGTGACCGCGGCCGGGGACGTCGGCGCTGGCGCGCCTCCGCGACCCCGACGCCCGGGTGGTGGAGGCGGGCTGCTTCGCCCTGGGCGAGATCGGCGAGGGCTGCACGCGGCCGAAATCGGCGGCGGGATGCGCGGCAGCTGGCGCTCTCGCCAGGCGCCGTGGGGCCTGGCGGGACCACCCCGACCCGCTGTGCCGGGAAGCCGCCGTGGCCGCCCTGGGGGCCATCGGCGACTCCCGGCGGGCTGCCCGCCATCCTGCACGCCACCGAGGACAAGCCGGCCGTGCGGCGGCGGGCCGTCCTGGCCCTGGCCCCCTTCGAGGGCCCGGAGGTGGACGCCGCCCTGGAGCGGGCCAGCCGGACCGGGACTGGCAGGTCCGCCAGGCGGCCGAGGACCTGACCGGCCAGCCGGGCTGAGGGCGGTCGAGCTGGGCTGACGGCGTCGAGGCCCGGCGGGCGCCTCCCGTGCCACCGGGCGCCGCTCCGCCGGGGCCCGTAAATGGCCGCTACCCCCTCCAACCTGGGCGCACTTCGCGTCTTGGGCATGACCAGGTCGAAATTCCGATAGCAGCCACGCCCAAAGCGCGAACTACGCCCAGGTTTGACCCCCGCGGCCCTCGTGGGCCCTGGCCACAGGCCTACATGAAGAGGTCTTTGACCGCGTCGAACTCCTCGAGGCACTTGCCGGCCCCGAGCACGACGCATTCGAGGGGGGCGTCGACCAGGATCACCGGCAGGCTGGTCTCCTGCTGCAGGCGCAGATCGAGACCGCTCAGCAGCCCGCCGCCGCCGACCAGGTGGATCCCCTGGGTGATCAGGTCCTGGGCCAGCTCGGGCGGCGACGCGCCCAGGCACTTGACCACCGAGTCGACGATGGCCCCGACCTGCTCCTCGATGGCCTCGCGGACCTCCTCGGGCGAGAGGATCACGGTCTTCGGCAGGCCGGTCATGAGGTCCCGGCCGCGGACCTCGGCCTTGATCGAGTTGTCGGTCGGCCAGGCCGAGCCGATGGCCAGCTTGATCTCCTCCGCGGTCCGCTCCCCGACCGCGATCCCGTACTCCCGGCGCACGTAGGTCTGGATGGAGGCGTCGATGTCGAAGCTGCCCACCCGGATGGCTTCCAGCGCCACGATGCCGCCCGAGGGAGATCACCGCCGTCTCGGTCGTCCCGCCGCCGACGTCGACGACCATGTTGCCGAGCGGCTCGTGGATCGGCAGCCCGGCGCCGATGGCCGCGGCCATGGGCTGCTCGATCAGGTAGGCGCCGTTGGCGCCCGCGCCCCGGGCCGCCTCCTCGACGGCCCGCCGCTCCACCTCGGTGATGGCGGAAGGGACGCAGATCAGCACCCGGGGCCGGTTGAACCGGGAGACCCCGGCTCGCTGCAGCAGCAGCCGGATCATCCGCTGGGTGATGTCGAAGTCGGTGATGGCACCCTTGCGCAGCGGCCGCACGGCCACGATGTAGCCCGGCGTCCGGCCGATCATCTGCCACGCTTCGTGGCCCATGGCCAGCACGTCCTGGGTCCGGGAGTTGAGGGCGATGACCGTCGGCTCGTTGAGGACGATGCCCCGGCCGCGCGAGTAGACGAGGGTGTTGGCGGTGCCGAGATCGATGGCCAGGTCTCTAGCCAGTCTCGGCTCCTGCCTGTCTCGGGACGGCGCTCGGCGCGGCTACGCCGTCGGTGGTGGCCTGGTAGGCCTGGTACGAGGGACCGGGCCGCTCCGACGCCAGCGGCGGACATCCGGACCGGAGGATGATGGCTCCGGGCCCGGACCGCTCACCCCGGGCTGATCGACGGCGATCATCGGCCGGATCCTGGCCGTTTTCGCCCGGGATCGGTCCGCCCTCGGAATCGAAGTGGTCGTCCGTGCTCCTCATCAGTAGCGACGGCCGCTCTCGGTTGGATCCGCAATCCACCCGTTGCCGTCGTCACCGCGTCGCGCCCGGAGCCGGGCTGCGACCCGTCCGGCGCCAGCGCCCGCAAGCCCCGGTGAAACGACTCCACGTTGGCGTCGACCGATTTCGGCTGCCGGTGACGCAGCCACACGACCAATCCGCCGATGATCGCCAGCACCACCGCCCCGATGAGATAAGCCAGATTGCTCAGCACCACTGCCGACGACGCCGTCATGTGCGTATCTCCGTGATCTCCACGATGTCGTGGGCGTCCTGGCCCCAGTCGTCGCCGCCCGCCCAGCGCTCGCGCTTCCAGATCGGCACTGTGGTCTTCAGCGTATCGATGCAAAAGCGGGCGGCGTCGAAGGCGTCGCCCCGGTGGGCGGCCGAGACCGCCACCACGACGGAGCACTCGGTCACCGCCAGGCTCCCGGTCCGGTGCCACAGGGCCACCCGGCCCACGCCGGGCCAGCGGGACCGGGCCTCGGCCGCAATGCCGGCCAGGCGCGGCTCGACCTGGGCCGCATAGGCCTCGTACTCGAGCTCGGTCACTCCCGGACGCCCCTCGGCGTGATCGCGCACCGTCCCGCCGAAGACCACGACGGCGCCGCAGTCGGGCCTGGTGACCCAGGCGGCGGCCTGCTCCATCGACAGCGGCGCCTCGGTGAGCGCCACCCAGATGCCCGAGGCGCTCAACTCGCCGGCTCTCAGGTCGGGCGTGGGGGGCACAGGCCCAATGCTATGACCGCCGGAGATGGGCGCGCGACGCAGACCCGACCGGCCCCATGTGGCCGGGCAGGCAGGGGCGATGAGCGCAGGGCAGATGCCCTCGTTAGGCTCGACTGCGTGGAACCCGACGACGCCCCGGAGGAGGAAGGCCCTTACCTGGCCTGGCTGCCCCCCGACGATCGTCTCTGGCGCCACCCCTCGGAGGGCCCCGGCCCGGCCCGGGTGCCGTCCCGGCGGACGATCAGGGTGGGGCCGGACACGGTGCGCCGCACCAGGCGGCACGCGCCGGGCCCGGGCGGCTGGACCCAGCATCCGGCGACGCGGATCTGGGCGGTCGCGATCGTCGCCGGGCTCGTCGGAGCCGTTGCCGCGTCCGGTGTCGGCATGATGACCGGTGCCTTCGAACAGCAGACGACCGTCGTCCATTCGGTCGTGCCCACGGCTCCGACGGTGACCCTCGCCTCGGCCACATCGAACAGCGTGGATTGGACCGCCGTGGACGACGCCATCGCCCCTTCGGTCGTGGAAATCCAGGTCACCACCGCCAGCGGGCCGGCCACCGGGTCGGGCGTGGTCTTCCAGCCGGGCAGCGGCCAGTCCTACATCGTCACCGACAGCGCCCTGGTGGCGGGAGCGAGTGGGATCCAGGTGAGCTTCGTCGCCGGCCAGCAGTACCGCGGTCAGGTCGTCGGCACGGATCCCGTCAGCGGCCTGGCGGTGGTGGCCGTGGCCGCCCCGACGTGGGAGGAGAGTTTCCCGCCTCTCGGCACGGTCGGAACGGTCCGTTTGGCCAACCCGGTGCTCGCCCTCGGGGCCCGCGCCAACGCCCCCGCCTCCCTCTTTTCCGGTTCGATCGCGGCCGAGGATCGCGAAGTGGACCTGACCGGAGGGTCGACCATGGACAACCTGATCGCCGTCTGCGGCACCTCAGAGCTGCCGAGCTCGGCCGCAGGAGGCCCGCTTGTCGATCAGAACGGCACGGTCGTCGGGATCACCCTCAACCTCGATCCGACGAATAGCAGCGATGAAAGCCTGCTGTTCGCGGTTCCGGTCGATGTGGCCGTGCACGTGGCCGATGGGCTGCTCGCCCGGGCCTCCGTCACTCATCCCTGGCTCGGCGTGACGAACGCCGATGATGTCACGTCCGTCGACGCCAACCAGTACGGATTGTCCGGGGGCGCCGAGGTCGGTCAGGTTGTGCCGGGCAGCCCCGCGGCCCGGCTCGGACTCGGCCCCAGCGACATCATCACCGCGGTCAACGGCAACGCCGTGACCTCCAGCGGCAGCCTGACCGAGATCCTGTACAGCGAGGGCCAGCCGGGTCACCCCATGACGATCCGCTACTTGCACAACGGAAAGCCCTTGCAAGCCAGCATCAACGTCGTCAATCAACCCCCCGGCGATTGAGTCCCGGCTCAGGAGGCGCGGCGCCGAGGGGAGCCGGCACCCCCCGCCTGGCGGGGCGACGCGATCGGGTCTGCTGGAGCCCCTGTCAGCGCCCGCCGCGACGGCGCCGCCGGCTGCGCCACGCCGCCACCAGGCCGCCGATACCGGCCGCCACGCCAGCCGTGCCGGCGATGATGAGCAACAGGTTGTAGTTCTGCCGGCGTCCGGGCGGTAAATCGTCCCAGTGCATCCGGAGGTCGGTTGCAACCAGGGCCTCTTCGCTCGAATAGTGGGGTGTCCAGCCGGCGGCTTTCAAGCGGTCCGGGGCGATCACCCAGGGATGGACGGCGTAGGCTCGGGCCTCGACTGGAACGCCCCGGCGCCACAGTTGCCAGGTCCAGGCCGCCACCGCGTGAGCCAGGCGCAGCGGCAGGGTCACCTTGGCCACCCCTCCGGCCAGAGCCCGGGCGGCGTCCTCTCTGACCCCGGTATCCGGGGCCACGTTGTACACACCGGACAGGTGGCGTTCCCACGCCAGGACCACCGCGTCGGCGAGGTCGTCCACGTGCAGGTACTGCACCGGTCGCCGCCCGTCTCCAGCTCCGGGTGCCCGGGTGGCGCCCAGCGCCTGGTAGAGCGGTTCCGGGGAGCCGACCGTGACCGCCGGACGCAGCACCGCCACATGGGTCTCGGGGTGCTCTTCCGCCCATTCGGCGAGAGCTCGTTCGGCTTCGGCTTTGTCGACGGCGTAGGCGAACTCCGGGTTGGGGCGGAGGGGAGAATCCTCGGTCAGCGGGATCTGGTTGTCAGGCCAGGCGCCGTAGACGGTGGCGCTCGACAGATGCACCAGCAGGCCGGGCCGGGTGGCCGCGGCAGCACGCAGCACCCGGTCCAGGGCTCTGCGGTTGGTCGTGCCCGCCCTGACCTCCGAACCGGCTCCGTTGCCGGCGCCGTCGGGAGTCCGCCAGGCCAGGTGGATAACCGCCCCGGCGTCGTCAAACGCGGTCGCCAGGTCGTCATCCGGCCCGGAACGGATGGCCAGATCGACGATACGCATATCCAGCTTCGGATCTGACCAGTCGGGTGGGACAACGTCGATGCCGACCACCCGGTCCACGTCGCGGCGGCCTGCCAAGCGGGCCGATACCCGCTGACCGAGCGATCCGGCCACCCCGGTGACGACTACGGTCCGCACGGTTCTACGATGCCCCAATGGGAACGGCGAAGGCCATCACTCCAGCCCGGGCCACACCAGCCCGGGCCTTCCGATGAGCTCGATCGGGCCGTTCGGGGGTGGAACGCCTTTCGGGGGCGGCGGACCCTTCGAGGATCTGATGCGCAACCTGGCCCGGCTGCTCACCAGCCAGGGCCCGATCAATTGGGAAATCGCCAGGCAGATGGCCCAGTGGGCCGCGACCGGCGGGGAGGCGGAACAAAACCCGGATCCCGTGGCCAGGGTCCGGATCGAGGAGTTGTTGCGCGTCGCGGAGATGCACGTGGGCGAGGCTACCGGCCTGCCCGTCTCCACCCGCGGTCTGCTGACGGCCCGGGTGGTCACGCCCCGGGAGTGGGCGCTGCGGACCCTCGACGACTGGCGGCCGCTGCTCGAGAAGCTCGCCGGGGCGGTGACGGAATCGCTGCCGTCGGGACCGGAGGGAACGGGGCAGGAGCTGGGCGGAGCGGTGCCCGGGCCCGGTAGCGAAGGGCTCGGCGACGCCGGAACCGGCCCCCCCGGGATAGCCGGCCTGGGCGGACTGTTCGGTCCCACCGGTGGGACCGGCGCAGGCAGCGGTGGGGCGTTCGATCCGATGGCGCAGCTGTTCGGAAATCTGCCCCAGGTGCTCGGGCCGTTCCTCTTCGGAATGCAGGCCGGGTCGATGGTCGGTCAGCTGGCCTTCCGGGCCCTGGGCCAGTACGACCTGCCCATGCCCCGTCCCGGCGCGGACGAGCTGATGCTGGTTGCGGCCAGCATCGACGCCTTCGCCAGCGACTGGAGCCTGGCCCCCGACGACGTCCGGCTGTGGGTGTGCGTCCGGGAGGCGACCTACAACGCCGTCCTGGGCCGTCCCCACGTCCACGCCCGGCTGGACCGCCTCATCGGCGACTACGTGGCCGCCTTCGCACCCAACCCGCAATCCCTGGAAGATCGACTCAGCCAGTTCGACCCCAGCGATCCGGCCAGCCTGCAGGCCGCCTTCGGTGATCCCGCCATTCTGCTCGGCGAGCTGCAAAACGACGAGCAGCGCCGGCGACAGGTCCCTCTCCGGTCGCTGCTGGCTGTGGTGGCGGGATATGTCGATCACATCATGGACGCGGTTGGCCGGCGCCTCATCGGCTCCTACGGCCCTCTCACCGAGGCTCTGCGCCGACGGCGGCTGGAGGAAGACGGTGGAACCAGGGTGCTCGGCCAGATGTTCGGCGTCGCCCTGGACGAGGCGAGCTACGAGCGGGGCCAGGCGTTCGTGCGGGGCATCATCGAGCGGGCCGGAACCGAGGGCCTCGACCGCCTGTGGCGATCGGAGCGGGAGCTGCCCACCCCGGCCGAGCTGGACGCCCCCGGCCTGTGGCTGGCCCGCATCGACCTGCCCGACGGCTGAACCCGCCGGACCGGACCCTTGCCGCCACCAGTGGTCCAGGACGACCCGGCTCCGCCCTAGGGCCGCGAGGCCTCGAACTTGTAGCCCAGGCCCCGAATGGTGGTGATGCGGGCCGGATGGCCCGGGTCGTCCTCGATCTTGGCCCGCAGCCGCTTCACGTGGACGTCGAGCGTCTTGGTATCGCCGACGTAGTGCGGACCCCAGATCCGGTCGATCAGGGTCTCCCGGGTCAGGACCCGGCCCGCGTTGCCCATCAACAGCTCGAGCAGCTCGAACTCCTTGAGCGGCAGCGGCACCTGGTCGCCGTTGAGGTGTACCTCGTGGCGGGAGGGATCGAGGCGGAGACCTCCCACCTCCAGTACCTCCCCTGCGGGCTCACCGTTGTCGGCCGACGGCGAGCGACGCAGCACGGCGCGCATGCGCGCCACCAGCTCCCGCAGCCGGTAGGGCTTGGTCACGTAGTCGTCGGCGCCGACTTCGAGCCCAACGACCGTATCGATTTCGCTGCTCTTGGCCGTGACCATGATGATCGGGACCCGGGATCGCAAACGGAGCTCGCGGCACACGTCGATTCCGGATTTGTGTGGCAGCCAGATGTCGAGCAGGACCAGGTCGGGCCTCACCCGGTCAAACATGACCACCCCTTCAATGCCATCGCGGGCCACCGTGACGAGGAATCCCTCTCGCTTGAGGCCCACGACCAACGCTTCGATAAACGACTCCTCGTCCTCAATGATCAGGACGGTCGGCGGCTCAGGCACGCAGCTCTCCTTCTCCGGAGCCGGGCTCAGCCGGCCGCCCCGGGTCGTCGGCAGGATCGGCACGATCGCCGGAAACCGCCGGGTGGTAGGCCTTCGTCGCAGCCGCCAGGGCGGACGCGAGCCGGGCGTCCGGCACCCCCACCGAGGCCGGGACGGAAAAAGCTGCCCGGGCAACCGGCGGGCTCGGGTCGCCTGGCGCCGGGGCGGCCCCGGACTCGATCGTCACCCCCTGATCGATGCAGCCGGGATCGATGGAGCCCTGATCGATAGAGATGGCTTTGTCAGCGCTGGGGGGCGGCATCCCACCCCGGCTTCGGGCCGGAAGGCTCAAGGTGAACGTGGACCCCTCGCCTTCGCGGGACTCGACTCGCACGGAACCGGAATGGTTGACCGCGACGTGACGGACGATCGAGAGTCCCAGACCCGTGCCGCCGGTGGAGCGGGACCGGGCCCGATCGACCCGGTAGAAGCGTTCGAAAATCCGCTCCATGTCCCGGGCGGGGATTCCGACCCCCTCATCGATGACGGCGATCTCCACCGTCTCCGCTTGCGACTTCACCCGCACCTGGACCAGCGAACCGCGCTCCGAGTACTTGATGGCGTTGTCAACCAGATTGCTGACCGCCGACACCAGATCCCGGCGGTCCCCGGGCACCGCCAGGTGCCGGGGCGGGTCGTCCACCTCGAGCCGCACCCCGGAGCTGGAGGCGGCCGGGCGCAGCAGCTCGACCGCCTGACCCACGATGACGGTGAGGGGAACCATCTCGGGATGGGGCGAATCGTTGGCCTCGATGCGTGACAGGTCCAGCAGATCGTCGATAATCCGGCCCAGCCGCTCGGCCTCGGCGGCCACTCGCTTGGCCAGGCGCTCGACCACCATCGGATCGTCCTCGCCGTCGAGGGTTTCGGCGAGCAGGCTGAGGGCGCCCACCGGCGTCTTCAGCTCATGACTGACGTTGGCGACGAAGTCCCGGCGAATGGCCTCCAGACGATGCCGGTCGGATGCGTCCTGGACGATGGCGACGGCGCCGTCGGGTTGGGCCGGGTCGGTCAGGGGAAAGGCCCGGATAATCAGGCGGCGCTGGGCCGGGGCCAGCAGCTCCAGGGTGCGCTCCGGGTACTCGCCTTTCAGGGCCAGTACCAGCACCTCCCCCACCGACTGCTCGGCGAGGACGGCTTCGGAGCTGACGCCGAGCAAGCGCATGGCCGTGGCATTGCGGAAGAGGGTCTCCCCTGAGCCGTCGCAGATGATCACGCCCTCTTCGACCTGGTCCAGGGCGGCCCGCAGCCGCCCCACCATCAGCGCGTTCTCGGGCGCCCGCTCCATCTGGTCGTTGCCGGCGGTAGCGACCCTGCTGGCCCCGGGGGGGACCCCGGACGCCGGATCGCTGGCGCCGATGTCGGCGGCGGGACGGAGGGTACGCCGCCGGATCACCACCTGGCCCGCCGATGCCAACCCGGCCACCGCTCCGATCGGGCCGCGGTGGCGGCGACGACGCCAGCAAGCAGCGCGCTCACCACGACCAACACCTCACTGCGGTCGATGGTAAGGCACGGACCGCCAGCCGTGACACAACCACCCTGAGGCATGAACATACATGGACGCGGCGAAGCGTACGGGTCGGGCATGACGCCGCGACCAGTACCGCGTGACCCCGGGATGAACGGAAAGCGAAGCTTCGGTAAACGGCTCCCCGGGTGGACCGGCCGGCCCGGAGCCAGCCGGGGCGAGTCCGGCGGGACCCGGGCGGGAAACCTCTACACTGGCCGTCTCGTGGAATCGGATCCGGATCTGGTCGATCTTCCTGTGGCGGACGGAGAAGCAGAGCCCGAACTGCGCCGCACCTATCATGATCGCATCGCCGCCTTGCGGTCCCAGAGCGTGGCCATCCTGCACGGCGCCGCCGAGGCAGCCGGCGACGCCACCGCGGCGCTGCTCGAACCTGAGGCCACGGCGGGCAAGCTGGCTGCGGTCGAAGGGGCGGTGGCGGCGGCACCGATATCCGAGGTGGAAGCGGAGGTCCTGTCGCTGCTGGCCCTCGAATCTCCGGTGGCCCGCGATCTTCGGCTCATCCTCACGTCTCGGGACATCGCTCAGCTGGGTGAGCTCTGCCTGGGCCTGGGCCTGACGTTGGCGAGGCGGGCCACCCAACCCCTGGACGTGCTCTCCAGCGAGCTGCGGGCCATGATTGCGAGCGTCGGTGAGCAGACGGCGGATTTGTTGCGGCAGGCCAGCGCGGCCTGGTCAGCGGTCGAGGCCGACGAGGCCGCGGGCGTCGTCGAAGCGGCTCGGGCGCCCCGGGCTGCCCTCCGGAGCTTCTTCACCGAACTGGTGAGCTTGCCGGAAGTTCCCGTCTCCTCCGCCGTGGATCTCGGCCTGGTGGTACGGGTCTATGAACGCCTCATCGACCACGCCGTTGACGTGGCCGGCCGGGTCGTGTTCGCCGCCACCGGCACGGCGCCGAGCCGGTTACGGCTGGCCCTGGAGACCTAGCAGGCCGCCTGCCAACTCAACGCCGGAAATGGGCCTCATCCGAAGCGGCCGGCGACGTAGTCGTCGGTGCGCTGATCGGTGGGATTGGTGAAGATCTGATCGGTTGGGCCCATCTCGACGAGCGTTCCGGTCCGGTTCCCGTTGGTCAGCTCGACCGTGAAGAAGGCCGTTCGGTCCGACACCCGTGAAGCCTGCTGCATGTTGTGGGTCACCACCACGATGGTGTAATCGTTTTTGAGCTCGATCATGAGCTCCTCGATGCGCAACGTCGCCAACGGGTCCAGCGCCGAAGCCGGCTCGTCCATGAGGATCACTTCCGGGCGGAGGGCGATGGCCCGGGCAATACAGAGCCGTTGCTGCTGACCGCCCGACAGGCTGAAGGCGCTGGCCTTTAGCTTGTCCTTGACCTCCTCCCAGAGCGCCGCTCGCACCAGGCACTCCTCCACCAGGTCGTCCATGTTGGCCTTGATGCCGTTGACCTTCGGTGCGATGGCGATGTTGTCGTAGATCGACTTCGGGAACGGGTTGGGCCGCTGGAACACCATGCCGATGCGACGGCGGATCTCGATAGCCGGCACGTCGGGTGCGTACAGGGGCTTGCCGTCGAAATCGATGCGGCCCTCGATCCGGGTCCCCGGGATCAGATCGTTCAGGCGGTTGAGGCAGCGGATAAACGTCGTTTTCCCGCAGCCGGAAGGTCCGATCAGCGCCGTCACCTCGTGGCGATAGATCGTCATGCTGACGTTGTCAAGGGCCTGCACGGGCCCGTAGAAGAAGCGGAGGTTCTCGACCACGAAGACCGGATCGAGAGCGGCCGTCCCGGCCGCTCTTGCCGCCGGAGCGGGGTGAGACGCGGGTGTGGCGGCGGCCGCGGGAGCACCGATGCCGGGAGCGCCGGACGCCGGGCCGGTAGTCGATACCGCATCGGATGCAGCCGCTGGCTGCTGATCGGTCATGGCTTCGTCAGTGCGTTCAGGCACGGATCATGTCACTTTCGGGATCAGGAAAGTCGATGCGGCGGTGGATAGCCGGGACGGCGGGCTCACAGCGACATCCGGGCCGTGTTGCGGCGGGCCCGACGGCCGAGCAGACGGCCCAGGGCGATCAGGATGACCAGGATGACCAGGGCGACCAGCCCGGCGGCCGCGGCGGTGGCGTGAGCCGTGTTGCCGGGCAGGGACAGGTCGGTATAGATGACGTTGGTCAGGTACGGGACCTGATGATGGAATAGCTGCAGGGTGGGGTTGCTATCGGTGAAGCCGGCGGTGAAAAGCAGCGGGGCCAGCTCGCCGGTCGAGATCGCCAGGGCCAGGGTGAGACCGCTGAGGATCGCCGGGAAGGCGACCGGCAGCGTCACTTTCCTGAGAGTGGCAGTCCGCGGCATGCCGAGCCCCAGGGCTCCCTCCCGCAGGACGGTGGGGACCTGCCGCATCGCCACCTCGGTGGTCTTGACGATGTACGGCATGACGAGCACCGACAGCACGAATAAGGCAGCCAGCAGCGAGTATCCCCAATGGAAGGCCACGACCAGGGTCACGTAGCCGATGTAGCCGAGGACGATGGAGGGCATCCCGGCCAGCACTTCCGAGAAGAAGCGCAGGATGCGGGCCCTCCGGCCCTCGCCGAACTCGGCCAGATAGATCCCCGCCGCCACGCCGATCGTCCCGGCGATGATCAGGACGCCCAGGAGCAGGAGCAGGGTGCCGAGGATGGCGTTCTGCAGCCCGTTCTGGTTGGTCCGGTTGGTCAGCAGGCCCCAGTGCAGCGCCGGCAGGGCCTGGTGGATCACGCTGACGAAGATCGAGATAGCCGGGGCCGCGATCAGCACGAACGCCAGCCCGCAGAACCCCCAGAAGAGCCGGTCGCGCAGGAAGCGACTCCTTCTCACTCCGCCCCCTAGATTCCCGGTCCTACCGGCAGGCCGGCGGTGCCGTAGCGGCGGGCGAACCACCGGCCCGCGAAGTTGGTGATGAGGCTCATGCCCAGCAGCACCAGACCAAGCTCGGCCAGGGTGTTGAGGCCCATCCCGGTGGAGTCGGTGAGGGCGCTATCGAGGAAGGCGGCGATGGTGGCGGCCATGGTCGAGAAGGGGGCAAAGATGCTGTGTGGGTAGATATTCAGGGCGTTGCCGCTGATGACCAGCACGGCGATGGTCTCGCCGAGCGCCCGGGCCCAGCCCAGGATGGCGGCCGCGATGATGCCGGTCCGGACGTAGGGAATCGTCACATAGCGCACCGTCTCGGAGGAGGTGAGCCCCATGGCGACCGCCCCCTCCTTGGAGATGGGTGGGACGGACCGGACCAGCTCCCGGGTGATGGACGCGATGATCGGGAAGATCATGACCGCCAACACGACCGACGCCGTCAGCAGCCCCTCGCCGGCGCCGGTCGACCCTCGCAGCCAGGGGATGTGGAGGTCGGCGATCCATTTGAAGACGGTCCGCGACAGCAGCGGCCCCAGGGTGTAGATGCCCCACAGTCCGAAGATGATGCTGGGGATGCCGGCCAGGATCTCGAGGAAGATCCCGAGCGGCCCTTGCAGCCGGGCCGGCATTTTTTCCACCAGGAGGATGGCTCCGCCGACGGCGACCGGCACCGCCATCGCCAGCGCGAACACCGACGACAGGAGGGTGCCGAGCAGCAGCGGGAGGATGCCGAAATGGGCGCCGTGCGACGCCTTGTAGCCATGCCGGACCTCGACAGAGCCGCTGTACAGGTTGCCGAGGGTGAAGGTTTTGGTGGTGAAGAAGCCCCATCCGTTGAACACGATGGCCGGGTAGGCCTTCTTGAACATCTGGTAGGCCAGGAACACCAGGGCCAGGGTGGGGATCACCGCCGCCACCCCGAGGACGGCCCGCAACAGGCGGTCGCGGCCGGTGAGCTCAGAGCGTCGCCGGGCCCGCTCGGACGGCGGGGCTAGGTCGGCGCTGGGAGCCGGGCTGTCAAGGGTCGCGGTCATGGCCGGCCGGGGAAGCGTAGCCGCCTACGGCCCGATCTTGGCAATCACCGCCTGGATGGGTGCGAGCACTGACGATGGCAGAGCCACGAAGTTGGCTTTGGCCAGGTACTGCGGTGCGCTCCCTCCGGTGGGTGACTGGGCGAACACCAGGAAGGTCCGGATGGCCTTGCCCACGTCGGCGCTCGATTGGGTGTCCTTGACGATGATGTACTCGAAGTTGACGATCGGGTAGGAGTTCGGCCCGGGCTGGTAGATGAGCGACAGCGCCAGGTTGGCCGGGATGCTCCCTGAGCCGGCCTCGGCCGCGGCGGTCATGTTCGTCGGGGTGGGCAGGAGGTAGGCGCCGGACTTGCTCTGGAGCATGGCCTCACCGAGGCCAGCCGATTGGGCCTGGGCCTCGGCGCTCACGCCCACGTAGGCGACACAGCCCGGGGTGGCCTTGCAGGTTTGCACCATGCCGGGGTTTCCGCTCGCAGTCAGCTCGTTGCCGACGGGAGGCCAGGTGATGGTGGTTCCGAACGCCGGACCGTTGGACCAGTCCGGGTTGGTGGCCGACAGGAAGCTGGTGAAGAGGAACGTGTCACCGGAGGAATCCACCCGCCGCACCGGCACGATCGTCGTGCTCGGAAGGTTCACGCCCGGGTTGATGGCCGCGATGGCGGAGTCGTTCCACTTGGTGATCTTGCCGGTATAGATCTGGGCCAGGATGTCGCCGGTCAGCTTGAGGTTGGTCACGCCCTGAAGGTTGTAGTTGACCGCCTGGGCGGAGACGACGATGGGGATGTTCTGCAGCCCCGGGTTGGCCGTCATCTGGCCGCTGCTGAGATAGGCGTCGGAGCCGCCGAGCTGAACGGCGCCGGCGATGACGTCACTGATGCCCTTGCCCGAGCCGCCGGCAGCCGGGGCCAGGGTGATGTTGGAGTAGGCGGCCTTCAAGGGCGCGACGAGCTCCTGCAGGAACGGGTACAGGAGGCTCGATCCGGCCTCGTTGAGGGTCACCGCGCTCGGCCGGGTTCCCGGTGTTGAGGTTGGCAGTGCCGCCGGGAGCCGCGGTGCCGGAGCTACCGCCGCCCTGGGCCGTGGTGGCACTCGGCGCCGTGGTGGAGCTCGAGCTCTTGGAAGAGCTGCCACACGCGGCCAGGGCCACACAGGCGATCATGGCCAGGGGGATGAGACGTTTCAACGGTCACCTCTCGACATCGTCGTACGGGGGCAACGTGCCCAACTCGCCCGCCGGCCCGCCCACGGCAGCTTCATCGGGTCAGCACTTGACCACGAAATGAGTTGCGGCACGATACCGGGAACCTTAGGAAGCCATAGTTACCAGGAAGTGTCCCGAAGGTGAACGTGGACCAAACTCGGGCCGAAACCTGCGTCTGGACGACCCGGGCCGTCACGAATGGTGGCGGCCTCCACGCTCAGCGCGTGATGCGGGCGCTGGGTTCGTCCGCCAGGGCCCGCACCTCCGGAGGGAGCCGGCCGTCGAGAAGGTCCTGCAGGGTCACCGCTTCCAATACGGTGCGCAGGCTGGCCCGCACCGCGACCCACACTTCGGTCAGGCGGCGGGCCGCGCCCTGGTAGGAAACCGTCTCCGGACGGCCGCCTCGCACCCGGGCCAGCGGGCCGTCCGCGGCCCGGATGATGTCCGCCAGGGTGATCTCCGCCGGCAAGCGGGCCAGCCAGTAGCCACCATCCGACCCCCGGCGGCTCCGCAAGAGGCCCGACTGACGCAGCTGGGCCAGGATGGCCTCCAGGAACTTGGGCGGGATCTGCTGGGCGGCGGCCAGGTGTTCGCCCTTGACGGGACCGCCACCGCTGGCCGCCAGCTCGACCAGGGCCCGGACCGCGTAGTCAGCTTTGGCCGAGATCTGCACGGGGCGACCTAGCCGGTCGGCGGCAGATAGGCCGCCTTCACAAACCGGTCTCCTTCCGCCTCCAGCACCCACACTGACCCCTTGGCCTGACGGGGGCGGGGGCCCAGGTCGAGATGGTCCTCGTCAGCCAGGGCCACCAGGATGTCAGGGATCACGTCCCCGTGCGTGCAGAGGGCGATCTTCTCGTTCGCCACCCTGCGCACCAGGCCCAGGGCGGCCAGGCCGGCCCCCTCGGCCAGGCACTCCTCCTCCTCGATCTTGACCCGGAGGGCCTCCGCCATCGGCGTCACCGTCTCGACGCAGCGAGTGGCCGGGCTGGAGAGGATCCTCTGGGGCGAGTACCCCTCCAGCGTCTCGACCAGGCTCCGGGCCTGCTTGGCCCCCCGGGTGGAGAGCGGCCGGGACCGATCGGGACCTTGCGCATCATGACGGTTCCCGGCGTGGGCATGACGGATGAGCAGCACAGGCACCAGGACAGTCTGTCAGGCCAATGACCGGTGTTCATCCTCTCGCCAGCCGGGCGCGACGTCGGTCCCGGTCCGGCGAAATACGCTGGCCTCAATGTCGGCACCGAGCGGAAAGGCCGTCGTGGCCGGCGGCGCTCCTGTTCGCCTGGAGGGCCCTCCCGTGCGGTCGGGCCGCCTGCGACGGGGGGTCCGCGAGGTCGGGCTGGCCCTGATCACCGTCGGGCGTGATCGTCCTGCTGTTCGTCGCCTATCAGCTGTGGGGTACCGGCATCGCCGAAGCCCATAGCCAGGCCGCCCTCAAGCGGGGGTTCGACGCCGGAATCGCGACCGCCGGGCGAGGAGCCGGCGGCAACCCGGCGGGGGACTCGCCGACCGTCGGCGCCCCGGCTCTCGGGCCGGCCCGCCACCGGTGCGGTCGACCACCTGGTCATCCCGAAGATCCACCTCGACGTCTATGTGGTCGGGGGGGTCTCCGCTGACGACCTGCAGCAGGGACCGGGCCATTACCCCCAGACGGTGTTTCCCGGCCAAGACGGGCAATGCGGGCATCGCCGGACATCGGACCACGTACGGGGCGCCGTTCTTCTCGCTCAGCTCCCTGGCTGTCGGCGACGACATCCTGGTGACGGATACCGTCGGGCGGACGTTCGAGTACCGGGTGTCCTCGTCGCCCTCGGTGGTGAGTCCCTCGGACGTGGCGGTGCTCGACCCCACCCCGTTCGCGCAGCTGACGCTGACGACGTGCAATCCTCGCTACTCGGACACCTCGCGGCTGATCGTGGTGGCCCGCTTGACCGGCCGGGCGTTGCCCGCTCCCTCCCGGGCGGGCGCGGCGTCGCCATCCGTGGCGGCAGCCGCCGACGACAACCTGGGCCGCGGCAATCAGGCGGCGTGGTTCCCGGCCCTGGGGTTCGCCGCCCTGGTGCTGCTGTTGTGGGTCGCGGTGCGCCTCCTGGTCCACCGGACCCGGCGCTGGGCTCGGGTTGGCGTTCTCGTGGCTGGCGTCGCGGTCTGCCTGATACCGCTGTGGTTCGCCTTCGAGAACGCCGTTCGCCTCTTGCCCCCCAACATCTGAACCCGTCGCCAGTCTCCGCAGCACCCTCTATCCGATCGGCGGCTGGCGCCCCTCCCTAACCCCGGTCGTCCCCCCCAGGGCGTCCAGCACGACCACGTCCCTCGGGTAGGTGAGCCGGGCCCGGGCCTCTTCGAGCGGCACCCAGACCGCCTCGTCCACCTCGTTGTCGCCGGCCGGATCACCGGACGCGGTCATGGCCCAGTAGCGGACCCGCTTGCGCTTGCCGCTGCGATCCAGGTAGGTGGTGGTTGGCAGCTCGGGCCCCAGGCGGGCCTCGACGCTGGCCTCCTCGCGCACCTCGCGGATGGCGGCCTCTTCGTCGGTTTCGCCCGGGTCCACCTTGCCCTTCGGCAAGCTCCAGTCGTCGTAGCGGGGCCGGTGCACCAGGATCACCTCCAGGATCCCGTTGCCGACCCACCGCCACACCGCGCCGCCGGCAGCTCGAACCATCTGCTCGCCGGGCGCTGCGGCCGGGCCGGCACCGGCCGGAGTATCGCTCACCCTCGAGGCGCGCCGTGCAGCACCTCGACCTCCCGGCGCCGCCGGGAGCGGCTGATCGCCAGCTCCTGCAAGGCCTGCTGGGCCGCGACACCTTTGGTGCTGGGCACCTTGTGCCAGGTCCCGTCAGAATCGAGCTGCCAGGCCCGGGTGTCGTCGGCGAGGGCCAGGTCCAGGATCTCCTGCAGCCGGGACTGCATCTCCGGGGCGGTCACCGGCACGATGGCTTCCACCCGGCGATCCAGGTTGCGTTCCATCATGTCGGCCGAACCGAAGAGGTACTGTCCGCCATCCGCGCCGAAGTAGTAAATCCGCGAATGCTCCAACCAGCGGCCCACGATGCTGCGCACCTGAATGCGGTCGGACAGGCCGGGAATGCCAGGGCGCAGACAACAGATGGCCCGCACCACCAGATCAATCCGCACCCCCGCCTGCGAGGCCCGGTACAGGGCGTCGATGATGCCGGGGTCGACCACGTTGTTGAGCTTCCAGATGATGCGCCCCGCCTCACCCAGGTCGGCCTCCCGCTGGATCAGCTCGAGCATGCCCGAGCGCAGCATGGCGGGCGCCACCAGCAGTCGCCGGTACTCGACCCAGCGGCTGTATCCGGTCAGGTAGTTGAACAGGTCGGTGAGGTCCGCGCCCAGATCGGGGGAGGCGGTGAGCACGCCGATGTCCTCGTAGATCCGGGCCGTGCTGGAGTTGTAGTTGCCGGTGCCGATGTGGCAATAGCGACGGATGCCGTCGCCCTCCTGACGCACCACGAGGGCGATCTTGGAGTGCGTCTTCAGCCCGACCAGGCCGTAGACCACGTGCACGCCCGCTTCTTCTAAGGCCCGGGCCCAGCCGATGTTGGCGGCCTCGTCGCCCCGGGCCTTGAGTTCGACCAGGGCGGCCACCTGCTTGCCCTGCTCGGCGGCCCGGATCAGCGCCCGCACGATGGGGCTGTCCCCCGACGTGCGGTAGAGCGTCTGCTTGATGGCCAGGACGTCAGGATCCCGTGAGGCCTGGGTGATGAAGGCCTCGACGGATTCGGCGAAGCTCTCGTAGGGATGCTGGACCAGGATGTCGCCTTGCCGGATGGCGGAAAACACGTCCAGCGGCTCCCCCTCGGGTCCGCTCAGCCGGGCGGGCCGGACGGGCACGAACGGCTCCTCCTTGAGGTCCTTGAGCTCGGAGCGATCCAGGCCGTACATCACCCACAGGGCCGTCAGGTCGAGGGGACCGGCCACGTCGTAGACGTCATCGGGCTGGAGGTCGAGTTCCCGGGTGAGGAGGGTGCGCACCTCGTCGGTGATGGAGTCGTCGACCTCGAGGCGAACGGCCCGACCGAAGCGACGGCGGCGCAGCTCCATCTCCACCGCCTCCAGGAGATCGTCGGCTTCCTCCTCTTCGAGGGTGAGGTCGGCGTTGCGCGTGACCCGGAAGGGGTGATGGCTCTCGATCTCCATCCCCGGGAACAGCGCCTCCAGATGGGCGGCGATGACCTGCTCGAGGGCGACGAACCGGTCGCCGTCGGGCATGACCAGCAGCCCCGGCAGGACGGGCGGCACCTTGACCCGGGCGAACCGGCGCTCGCCGCCGACGGGATCGCGGACGATCACGGCCAGGTTGAGGGAGAGGTTGGAGATGTAGGGAAAAGGATGACCGGGATCCACGGCCAGCGGAGTCAATACCGGAAAGATCCGCTCGACGAATACTTTCTTGACCCAGGCGCGGTCCTGGCTGTCAAGGGACTCCCAGTCGGCGAGGTGAACGCCGTAATTGGCGAGCCGGGGCAGGATGTCGTCGAGGAAGGCGGCCCGGCGGCGCTCGAGCATCTGCACCACTTCGGTCCGGATGGTCGCCAGCTGGTCGGTGACGGAGAGGCCATCGGGCGCCGTTCCAGAGATTCCGGCCGCCTCCTGGTCCTTGAGCCCGGCCACCCGGACCTGAAAGAACTCGTCCGTGTTGGCACTGAAAATGGCCAGAAACTTGATCCGCTCGAGCAGCGGCAGGTCGGTGAGCTCCGCCAGAGCCAGGACCCGGCTGTTGAAGTCCAGGGTTGACAGCTCGCGGTTGAGGTAGCGGCTCTCGCCGTCCACCTCGCCCGGGCTGTCAGTGACCCGCAGACCTGCCGGGGAGTCGACGCCATGGGCCACCACGGCCTCCAGGCTACTGGCCGTCGGGGCTCCCTGTTTGGTTGGCTGCTTGGCTGTTTGGTTGCCTGCCTGCTTGGCCAGGAGTCGGGCCGGTTGGTCAGGACTCGGGGAGCTCGTCCTCGTCGGGCTCGCCCAGATCCCAGTCCAGCAGCAGGTTCTCCCGTTCGGCGTCACGGACCACCCGCTCCCGGTTGCGCCGGAACTGGGGATCGTGGGGCGGCAGGAGCAGCAGTCGGGCCAGGGCCCGCTGCCGGAACTCCTCGATCACACTCCGGTCGCCGAAGTCGGAGTCCACCCGCCAGTGCGGCGCCACCGGACCCAGATACACGACCCGAACGTGACCACGCGGCGGGGCGTGCTCCTCGGCGGGAATCGACATGGCCGACCAGCCTACCTGGCGCTTCCCGCCTGGTTGCGTAGCCGGTTGGCGGCGCTGATGACCGCCTGCAGGGAAGCGTCGAGGATGCTGGAGTCGATGCCGACCCCCCAGGTGCGCTCGCCGGCGACGCCGGTCGCCTGCACGTACGCCACCGCCGAAGCCTCGCTCCCGGCGGTCAGGGCGTGCTCGTGGTAATCCTCCACCGAAACCTCCAGCCCCAGCTCGGCCCTCAGGCCGTTGACGAGGGCAGCCACCGGGCCGTTGCCCCGGCCCATGATCGTCCGGTGATAACCGTCCACGAGGACCTGGGCGACCACTGAGGTCCCCTTTTCTCCGCTGGACGCCACTTCCGTCGAGACCAGCCGGATGCCGGCGTCGTCGGGCAAATAGGTCCGGGCGAAGACGTCCCACAGCTCACCGGGCTTGATCTCGGTGCCACTGGCTTCGGTCACGGCCTGGACCTGCTTGGAGAACTCGACCTGCAGGGCCCGCGGCAGGTCGAGCCCGTGCTCGGTATCCATGAGGTAGGCCACGCCGCCCTTACCCGACTGGCTGTTGACCCGGATGATGGCCTCGTAGGTGCGCCCCACGTGCTTGGGGTCGATGGGCAGGTACGGGACCTCCCAGGTGGCATAGTCACCGGGCAGGGCGTCCATGCCCTTCTTGATGGCATCCTGGTGCGAACCGGAGAAGGCGGTGTACACCAGGTCCCCGGCATAGGGATGGCGGGGGTGCACTGGCAGGCGGTTGCAGTACTCGGCCACGTGGCGGAGATAGTCGATGTCGTGCAGGTCCAGACGCGGGTCGACCCCCTGAGAAAACAGGTTGAGGGCCAGGGTGACCACGTCCACGTTGCCGGTGCGCTCGCCGTTGCCGAACAGGGTCCCTTCCACCCGGTCGGCCCCGGCCAGTTGAGCCAGCTCGGCCGCGGCCACGGCCGTACCCCGATCGTTATGGGGGTGGACGCTGAGCAGGATGGAATCGCGATTGGGGATGTGACGGCCAAACCACTCGATGACGTCCGCGTAGGTGTTGGGACCGTACATCTCGACCGTGTTCGGCAGGTTGATGACCATCTTGCGGTCGGGCGCCGGTTCGATCACGTCCATGACCGCGGCACAGATCTCCACCGCGAAGTCGGGCTCGGTACCGGTGAAGCTCTCGGGCGAGTACTCGTAGGTCACGATGGTGCCGGGCACTGACTCCTCGTGTTTTTTCACCAAACGCGCCGCGCTGGTCGCGATGTCGATGATGCCGCCCTTGTCGAGGCCGAACACCACCCGGCGCTGCAGGGTCGAGGTGGAGTTGTAGAAGTGCACGATGGCATGGCGGGCGCCGGCGATGGCTTCGTAGGTGCGTTCGATCAACTCCGGACGGCACTGGACCAGGACCTGGATGACCACGTCGTCGGGGATGCGATCCTCTTCGATGATCTGCCGGATGAAATCGAAGTCGGGCTGCGAGGCGGCCGGGAATCCGACCTCGATCTCCTTGAACCCCATCCCCACCAGGGTCTCGAAGAACTTGAGCTTGCGAGCCGGGTCCATGGGATCGATGAGAGCCTGATTGCCGTCGCGCAGGTCCACACTGCACCACCGGGGCGCGGCGGTGAGATGGCGGTCCGCCCAGGTGCGGTCGGGCAGCGCCAGGGGCCGGGTGGGGATGTACTTCTGGAACGGCATGTCGCACGGCGTGGGGTAGGCGTAGGCAGCCATCGGGATCCTTTCGGGCAAACAAAAAACCTCCCGGCCCTAAGGGCACAGGAGGCTTCGGCGAGCACCGTGATGTGGTGCTCGCCTACATCAGAAGGAGGAGGTCAGTGGTCGGGGCGGTCATGTTCGGCAGCGACCCTACCACGCCGCGGTGGTGGCTTGCGAATGATTGGTGATCTGGTTGCTGGCCTCGGGCCGCTGAAAGACCGATTGGACGGCCAGCCGGCCCGGCCCCCAGAGACGCAGCCACACCTGCCGGTAGCTGTAGCTGCGGTGCCAGTTGAACATCCCCCCGGCGTTGGGGTACTCGATATGCAGTTGCATGCCAACCGTCTGGTCTTTGTAGACGAGCGAGCTGGGCTGGATGCAGATGGTCTCGCCGTACGCCAGGTCCCGCAAGAACAGGTTCCCGGGCGAATGCAGCAGGAGCAGTCCCGGGCCGCCTTCGGCGTGGAAGATGTCGACGTACATGCCGAGCGGGTAATGGGTTTCGGTGTCGTCGCCGCGGCCGGTCTGGATCCAGATACCGGACTGCTGCCAGGTGTAGCCAACGTTGCCGGTGGCGGCCAGAAACCGGTGTTCGTGCACCCACATGGCCTGTCCCGGCTGGAGCGGCAGCGCAACCACCTCCCCGGGCGCGTCGTCGGACAGGGCCAGATGGCCGGGGCCCCGGGCCTCGAGCATCACCAGCGGCAAGCCGGCCCGGGAGCGGTTCCAGCCCCCCGGCATGCGCTTGGGGTTCATCTGCACGGTGGGGTCGGTCCACAGCACGGTGTGGTGGGAGAAATAGATGGAGTCGGCGCCGGCGAGCTTGAAGTCGGCGGTCGGTACGTAGGCACCTTCGATCTGGCAGGTGGACTGGCCGAACTGGATGCGGGCCATGTCTTTGATGGCCGGTTGTTCTTGCCAGCCCGACCGGCTCACGACGCTCCTGACGTCGACGGGTGCGCCACAGTTGGGGCAGGCGGTGCCGCCGGCGTCGCTGGGAAGGCGGCAGAACCGGCAGGTGTAGGCCGGGGCTTCGGTTGCGGTCATGGTGGTCTCTGGTGGAGTCGGGGTGGTCTCGGGTGGGGGCTATTCGGAGTGGTGGTGGACGTACATGGACTGGATCCCGACCCGGCCGGGGCCGTTCATTTCAGCCATGAACATGCCGTGGCGCATCAACCCGGTCTTGACGTTGAGCTGGACGGTGTTCATCTGAACGGAGGAATCCTTGTACAGGAAGCCTCCCGGCTCGACCAGGATCTTCTCGCCCGGCGCCAGGGTTCGCTCGAAGACGTTGCCGTAGCCGTGCAGCAGCAGGATCCCCTGCTCGCCAGCAGTGACGAAGCGGTCCATGTACATGCCCTCGCCGTGGAGCATGTTGGTGAGCCCCTTGATGCGCTCGAAGGAGTAGGTGAGCGAGTGGGACCCGACGAGGAAGGCGTGCTCGCGCACGTCGATCTCCATGCTCGGATGGAGGGGAAGCACGACCACTTCGCCCGACGCGTCACGGGAGAAGGCGACCCGGCCCGGGCCGTGCGCTACTGAGATCACCATCGGCATGCCGCCCAGCATCCGCTTCAGCCCGCCGGACATGGGCAGGGCGGACAGCGGCGTGCCCTCGTCCTTCCAGAGCAGCACGTGGTGTTCGAAGAACACCCAGTCGCCCTCCCCCAGGTTGAGCTCGGCCACCGGAACCAGCTCCCCTTCGACCTGGCAGGTGCTGTTGGAAAACTGGAACTCCGTCATGTCCCGGAGCCGGGGCGCCTCTTTCCATCCCGAGTCGCTGACGAGATTGCGGACGTCGAGGGGCGCCCCACACGTAGCGCAGGTGGTCTGCCCGGCGTCGTTTTGGGATTTGCACCACTGACACTCGATCCGGTCCATGGCGCCGGACGGTAGCAGGCCGGGGCGACGTTGGCGGTGCCGATGACCGGCCGAATTGCCCCTTCGACCAGCCGGGACGTCCGCTGCCCCGCCGGCGGTCCGCTACCCCCGCCGGCGGTCCGCCACCCCGCCGGCGATCCCCTCATCCCGCCGCCACCCGCCTGCCCCCGCCGGCGGTCCGCTACCCCCGCCGGCGGTCCGCTACCCCCGCCGGCGGTCCTCTACCCCCGCCGGTGGGTCCGCTGACCCCGCCGGCGGTCCTCTACCCCCGCCGGCGGCCGCCCACCTCCCCCACCTCCCCCACCTCCCCCCGGCGTCAGCCATTTTCTTGGTGACATCGGTGTTCTTGGTGACGAGGACGACACAGGAAGGTGTCCACGTCACCAAGAATCCGGATGTCACCAAGAATCTGGATGTCACCAAGAATGAGGCGGCCGGGGGTGGCCTGCCACCCCGTCGGCGTCACGACCCCAAACGTGGGCCCACTTCGCGTCTTGGGCCTATCTGACGTCATTTTCCGCTACCAGACACGCCCACAGCGCGAACTGCGCCCAGGTTGACCCGGTTTGCGACCCGCGGCCGCGAGAGCGTCCCGAGCCCCCGTGCCGACGGGGGGGTCGGCACAGCTCAGGCCGAATAGCTGCCTGTAGCACGCACATCGGTTACTATTGTTCACGCAGTCGAGTTCTCGTAGCTGCCAGCGTCATGACACGAGGAGTGGTCCCCCACAGGACTGAAGAAGGCAGTCGAAGAATTGTGGGAACCACAAGGGCGGGTGTCGACGTATAAAGAGGGCGCGGTAGCGCGTTCTTGAGGCTCTTTTTTCGATTTCGATGTAGTTCTATAGCGTCTAGTGACGGATGATCCGACGGAGGTCGAGAGGAATTGGACACCAGCTGGATGGCTGAGGGGAAGTGCCGGGAGCTGGCTCCCGAGACGTTCTTCCCCAGCGACGGCGTGGGGGTCGAAGTCGCTCGCCGCATTTGTGCGGATTGCCCGGTAAAGACATCTTGTCTGGAATATGCGCTTTACAACAGGATTGAGCACGGCGTTTGGGGCGGGGCGTCGGAGCGGGAGCGGCGCCGGATCTCCCGGCAGCGGCGCGGCGTGCAACGCAGCTCCTTCTGACGCCACCCTTTGGCTGGTCGCGGCACCCGCGGGCGTGGCCGCAGCCGCGTGGCGGCGGCAGCCGATTGTCGCCCTACCCCGGCCACCGCCCGGGTCAGCCCACCTTACCCCCGCAAGTCGGGGGCGACAGCCTTCAGTTGGCGGTCCCCGGCGCGTCCTTGCGGACCTGCTCTTCTCGAGCCTTGAGCAAGGCATCGAGCTCCGCCCTCGTCAGGGTCACCGGTTCGTCGCCGGTGCGGGTCGCGGTCACCGGAGGTGGCGCTGTCGGGGCCGGGCCAACCGCGGGCGGGGCGGGAGGAACCGGAGCGGCCGCGGTCGCCGCCGCCGCCTTAGCGACGCGGTCGCGCTCGGCCTCCTCTTCGGCCTCCTGCTGGGCCTTGCGGAACTCGCGCCCGGCCGTCCCCACGTTGCGGGCAATCTTCGGAAGCTGACTGCCGAACAGCACGACCAGGATGATGATCACGACCACGATCCCCAGATCGGGCCCAAAGATGTTTGCGATCATGGCTCCAAGCTACTCCTTGTCTCTTCGCAGCAAGGTCTCGCGACGGCAAATCGGCAGGTCGGCTGCTTTCCCCCCGGTGTCCGAACCTGAGGTCCATCCGGGATGACGTCGGCCCCGACCGACTTTCTCGAATGCGTGATCAACGTGAGCGAGGGCCGCGACCAGCAACAGCTGGCGAGCCTGGCCCGGGTCGCCGGCCTCTGCCTCCTGGACCAGCACTCCGATCCCGACCACCACCGGGCCGTGTTTACCCTGGCCGGCCCCGGCCCGGAGGTGGAGGAAGCCGCCCGCGCGCTCGCCAGCCAGGTCGTCGCCGGTCTCGACCTCCGTAGCCACCGGGGCAGCCACCCCCGGTTCGGGACGCTCGACGTGGTGCCCTGGGTCGCCCTGCACGGGTGGCCGGTCACCGACGGACCCCTCGAACGGGCCGTCGGCGCCCGCGACCGGTTCGCCCGTTGGGCGGGTCAGTCGCTCGGCCTGCCGTGCTTCCTCTACGGACCGGAGCGGTCGGTCCCCCAGGTCCGTCGGGAGGCCTGGCGCAGCCTCAGGCCCGACACCGGACCGGAGCAGCCCCATCCGCGAGCGGGGTCTTCGGCGGTGGGGGCCAGGCCGGTGCTGATTGCGTACAACCTGTGGCTGGCCGAACCCGACGAGGCTCTGGCCGGCGACATCGCCCGTCAGCTCCGGAGCCCGGCCGTTCGGGTCCTGGCCCTGCGGGTCGGCGCCGCCGTTCAGGTGTCGTGCAACCTCATCGACCCGTGGTCGTTTGGCCCCGAGGCTGCCTTCGATGCCGTCGCCAGTCGGACCGCCGTCGCCCGGGCCGAACTGGTGGGACTGGCGCCGGCAGCCGTACTCCAGGGCGTCCCGGCCCATCGGTGGAGGGAACTCGACCTCGACCCATCGTCAACGATCGAGGCCCGCCTCGAAGAGGCGGGCCTCGGCGGGGGAAGCTTTTTGGTGCAACAGGGGGCCTAACTGGCGATGCCGCCTCGTCGTTCGAGGGCCCGCCGGCGGCGAATCTTGCGGCGCTCCCGCTCGCTCAGGCCGCCCCAGATGCCGAACTTCTCGCCATTGGCCAAGGCGTATTCGAGGCAGTCCTCACGAACGACGCAGCCGCGACAGACCTCCTTCGCCTCCCGGGTTGACGCCCCTCGCTCCGGGAAGAAGAGGTCAGGGTCAACGCCCATGCAGTTGGCCTGTCGCTGCCAACTGCGATCTACGGTCTGCAACAACAGATCCACCAGATCGCTCACCGGTGCTCCCCTCGTTCGGTGCCTCGGGCGGTGGCAGCCAAGCTGATTACCACCTATGTAACTACAATGTTGTGATCTTCGTCGCTTCGCCTCCCGGGCGCAAGGGGAAATCCCACATTTCTTCATGTCAACCTGCTAGAGGGTGAGCGCTTGGAGATCGAGATCGTTCAGGGCGATATCACCGTCGAGACCGTGGATGCCATCGTCAACGCCGCCAATCCGGCCCTGGCGGGTGGCGGTGGCGTGGATGGGGCCATACACCGGGCTGCCGGAGCGGCCGAGTTGCGGGCCGCCTGCGCCAGCCTCGGAGGCTGCCGAACCGGTGACGCCAAGGCCACCCCCGGCTTCGGCCTGGCTGCGCGCTGGATCATCCACACCGTCGGCCCGGTGTGGCGGGGTGGGGCCGCCGGCGAGCCGGAACTGCTGGCTTCGTGCTACCGGCGCTGTCTCGGCGTGGCGGACGAATTGGGGGCGACCGCCATCGCCTTCCCTGCCATCTCCACCGGTGTCTATGGCTATCCGCGCCCTGCGGCCGCCGGCATCGCGGTCGCCACCCTGCGCCTTACGCCGACCCGGGTCGAGTTGGCCCGTCTGGTCGCCTTCGACGCCGACACCCTCCGCTTGTACCGCCAGGCCTTGTCGGGGTGAGAGCCGCCGCCTCGCCCCCGAGCGCGACGCGCCTCACCGCGCCCGCTACCCCACCAGGATGCCGCGCACCGCGTCCTCGGAGTCCACGGTCACCAGGGCGATGACCTCGTCGCCGGCGAGCAGGACGGTGTCACCCCGGGGCACCACCACCCGCCGGTCTCGCACCACCGCCACCACGCTGGCATCGCGTGGCATGCCCAGCTCGGCGATCTGCCGCTCGCGCGCCGGGCTGGTGTCGGCGAGGGTGACTTCCACCAGGCCGGCCTTACCCTCCGAGAAGTGCAGCAGCCGGACCAGGCTCCCCACCGACACGGCTTCCTCCACCAGCGCGGTCATGAGATGCGGCGTCGAGACGGACACATCCACACCCCAGGTCTCGTTGAACAGCCACTCATTCTTGGGATGGTTCACCCTGGCGATCACCCTTGGCACTGCGAACTCCTGCTTGGCGAGCAGTGAGACGACCAGGTTGTCCTCGTCGTCTCCGGTGGCCGCCACCACCACCTCGGCGTCGCCGAAACCGGCATCCTGGAGGGTGTCCACCTCGCAGGCGTCCCCGGTGAACCACAGGCAGTTGGGATCCTGATCCTGGCGCTGCTCCCGGGCCACCACGGCCGGGTCGCTTTCGATGATCACGACTTCGTGTCCGTTGTGGGCCAGGTCGCGGGCAATGGATCGGCCCACCACCCCGCCTCCGGCGATGCCGACCTTCATGACACACCCCCGGTGGCGTCCGCCGGGGCGCGGTGATCGCCTCGCCGTCGATGGCCCTGGGTGGCCGCCGCCAGGACACCGGCGTCGGCCAGCCGGCGCTCCAACTCGCCAACGGCGCTGGTGCGGACCGCGAAATGAACCAGATCACCCTCCTGGCCGACGGTGCCCGACCCGACCAGGCGGGACTGGCCGCCCCGGGTGACCAGCACCGGCCGGAACTGATCTCCGTCGGTCAACTCTCCATAACTGTGGCCGCAAAAGGACTCGGGCAGCAGGTACTCGACCAGGTTGACCTCGCCGGTCGGGTCGGTCCAGGCCGTGACCACCTCTTCCGGGAGCAGGCGGCGCACCACCTGGTCGACGGTCCAGCTCACCGTGGCGACCGTGGGGATGCCCAGGCGCTGGTAGATCACCGCCCGGCTGGGACTCTTTATCCGGGCCACCACGTGTGGGATCTCGAAGGTCTCGCGGGCGATGCGCGCCGCCAGGATGTTGCTGTTGTCGCCGCTCGTCACCGCGGCCAGGGCATTGGCCTCCTCCACCCCCGCCGCCAGGAGGACGTCGCGGTCGAAACCGAACCCGACCACCGTCTGGCCGCCCCACCCGTCGGGCAGCCGGCGAAAGGCATTGGCGTCCTTGTCGATGATCGCCACCACGTGACCTTCCCGCTCCAACCGCACCCCCAGGCCGGACCCGACCCGGCCGCACCCCACCACGATCACTCGCATACCACGAAACCCTCTCACAAAAAGACGCCGCCCAGGAGCCGGGCCGGACGGCAACCTCGACCGGCCGGCGCCGCGGATCAGAAGGGAGCCCGCAGCAGGCCCCAAACGCACCCTCTGGCGGTCCCGCCCCCGGCCCCGAGGCCGCGCCTACGAGCCGGAAGCCGAGCGCCGCGGCTCAGGAGGCCGGACGCCGACGGGCCCGCTTCTGCTCGAGAAAGTCAACCAGCACGTAGTCGCCCAGCGTCTCCGGGGTGGTGAAAAACGCCCGCCCCCGGTTGAGTTGCGTCATCTTCTCCACGAAGGTCCGGAGGTACCCGGTGGCATCCAGCATGAACGTGTTAATGCGAATGTCCTCCCGGGTGGCCCGGGCGACTTCGGCGAGGGTCATGCGAATGGTCTCGGGCGCAGGCGGATAGCTGAAGAAGGGCTGTCCCCCGGGCTGGATGTGGGCAGTGGGCTCCCCGTCGGTGATCATGATCACCTGCTTGGTGCCGGTCTGGCGGGATAGCATGCGCCGGGCCAGCATCAAGGCGTGCTGCATGTTGGTCCCGTAGGTGTAGTCCCAGGACACCTCCGGGAGCTGCTCGGCTCGCAGCTCGCGGGCCAGCTCGCCGAAACCCACCAGGCCCAGGTAATCCCGGGGGAACTGGGTCGTGATCAGCGAGTGCAACGCCATGGCCACCTTCTTGGCGGCCAGGAAGTTGTCGCGCATCGGCATGGACAGCGACAGATCCAGCGCCAGTACCGTCGCCGTTGACGTCAACGACTCGGTGCGCTCCACCTCGAAATCGTCGGCCGTCAATCGCACGGGCGTGCCGCGCCCGCTCCGGCCGATGGCGTTGCGCACCGTGCGCTCGATCGACAGGTTGAACGGATCGCCCCACTCGTAGGCCTTGGTCTCGTAAGTGCGCTCGTGGCCGATGCCGGACCGGTCGGCCAGGTGGCGACCCATACGGTCTTTGATCAACTTGGAAAAAAGGTCAGACAGGGCGTTCTGACCGATCTTCCGCAACCCTCGGGGGGTGAGCTCCAGCCGCCCTTCCCTCTGGTCGATCAACCCGGCGTCAGCCAGCTGCCGGGCCAGCTTGGCGAGCTGCTCGAGGGATCGGGCCGCGTCGTCGCCCAGCAACTCCGACGCCCGGTCGAAGTCCACCTCGGCCAGGGCCCCCGGGTTGGAGGCCGTGGACATCATCTGCTCGAGCTGGTCCATGTCGCCCAGCTGGTTCATGACCGCGGCCGCCTCCGCGAATCCCAGCGGATCCTGGCCGCCGAAGTCGTACTGCCGGTCCCAGCCGGCCTGGGGGAAGGCCTGGCGCAGGTTGGCTCCGAGGCGGTCGACCTGCCAGCGCAGGTCCATGTCCTCCAGCAGCGACTCGGCCAGCTGCTGCAGCTGGGCTCGCTGCTCGGGGCTCATGGAGTTGAGCAGCTGCTGCATGGCCGCCATCTGACGGGCCATCTGCTCGAGCAGCTCGTCAAGGTTCTGCGGGTTGCCCGGGAACATCTCCCCGTAGCGATCCATGAACTCTTCGAACATGCGGTCGGTGTCGCCGCCCGCGGCCCGGGTCTCGAGCATCTGGTTGAGGTCGTTGAACATGTCCTTCATGCGCTGGAGCGATTCCTGCGACACGTCGGACATGGACGACGACATCTGGTTGAAGTAGCTCTGCATCAGCTGCGAGCGCAGCTCCTCCATGAGCTGATCGAAGGCCTGACGCGCTTCGCTGCTCGTCCACTCGTACTCCTGGAGGTTTCGGACTTGCCCGGCCAGGTCGGGGGGCAGCAGATCGAGGGCCATGCGCCGCTCCGTCGCCACCTCCTCGGTGATCTCCTGCCGGCGCTGATCGCCCGCCTGGCGGGCGTCCTCGACCAGATTGTCGATGCCCGTCCGCTCCTGGTCGACGATGTCCCGGAGCCGCTGGGCGATGTCCTCATACGGTCCGCCCAGATCATGCTGGTCCAGCATCTCCCGGCGCCGCTGGCGGAGCTGTTCGAGGATCTCGCGCATGCCGGCCACCCGTTCGCCGTTGCGGTCCAGAAAGCCGCGTTGCATGAGGCGCTGGAGGGCCTGGTTGAGGTCGCCGTGGTACAGGAGCTCGTCGGTCAGCTCGCTGAAGATGTCGTCGGCATCGAATTCGAAGCCGACCTGGGTCCCATCCCAACGGGAGTACCGGAACCTGGGCATGCCTGTCTCCGCTCTACCGGGCTCGATAGGTGGCCCGGGATCCCGCCGCGTCCTTGTTGAGGCGTTTGGCGAGGTGCAGACCTTCGAGGACGAATTCGGTGGCACTGGCGACCGCCGCCGGCGACTCCTCGCCGGCGAGGCCGAGGACCACGCTCTCCAGCGCCGGCAGCTGCCCGAGCATCTCGACGAAGCTGGCCGCGGGAATGTCGTCGCCGGTGTGCACCACCCGGCCGCCCTCGGCGTCGAAATCGGCTACCGCATCCCGAAGTCGCTCCGGAGGGACGGACGCCTTGAACACGGTCAGCACCGCCTGCTGGATCAAACGCTCGACAACGTGACCGTCGCGGCCTTCGTCGATGGTCTCGATCTCGATCTTGCCCGAGGTGGAAGCAGCCAGAGCTTCCAGGTCGCTGATCCGCGGCACCGCCTCGGTCTCGCCGAGGCGCAGGGCCCGCCGAACCGCGCTGGCCACCAGCGTCTCGTAGTTGGACACGCTCAGGCGCACCGAGACGCCGGACCGCTGATTGATGTGAGGGCTCTGGCGAGCCAGGTGGGAGAGGGTCGCCACGATCTGCGTCATGTGATCCGGCACCTCGACCCGGACCCCGGAACCGGTGAACGGGACCGCCTCCTGGTAGACCACGGCGATCTCGGTGTCCACGTCGAGCGGGTAATGGGTCCGGATCTGGGCCCCGAAGCGGTCCTTGAGTGGGGTGATGATCCGGCCCCGGTTGGTGTAGTCCTCCGGGTTGGCGGAAGCCACCAGCATCACGTCCAGCGGCAGGCGAATCTTGTAGCCGCGAATCTGGACGTCGCGCTCCTCCAGGACGTTGAGCAGGCCCACCTGAATCCGCTCAGCCAGGTCGGGAAGCTCGTTGATGGCGAAGATGCCCCGGTTGGTGCGCGGCACCAGGCCGTAGTGCAGGGTCAGTTCGTCGGACAGATAGCGGCCCTCGGCCACCTTGATGGGGTCGACTTCCCCGATCAGGTCGGCGATGGACGTGTCGGGGGTGGCCAGCTTCTCTCCGAAGCGGTAATCACGATGGACCCACTCGATCGGGGTTTCGTCGCCGCGCTCGGCCACCAGGTCGTGGGCGTGGCGCGAGACGGGCCGGTAGGGGTCGTCGAGGATCTCCGAACCGGCCACGATCGGGATCCATTCGTCGAGGAGGCTGGTGAGGCTGCGGATGATCCGGGTCTTGGCCTGGCCCCGCTCGCCCAGGAAGATCACGTCGTGACCGGCGAGCAAGGCGTTTTCCAGCTGCGGCAGCACGGTGTCCTGGTAGCCGACCACTCCGTCGACGATGGGCTTGCCTGCCGCGATACACGCCGTGGCGTTCCGGCGCACCTCCTCCTTGACCGGAACTGACTCCCAGCCGGAGTCCCGCAGCTGTCCGATGGTCGCTGGGCGTGACGTCATGGAGGCCACGCTACCGCCGGTCAGCGACACCTACGGACCGGCCGGTGCAGAGGGCTGGGCCCGACACCGGGTCCGGCGGTGGGGCACGGGTCGAGACCAGGAGATATGGGGGGCAGAGGCGACTACCCTGCGCCCGGATGGACCTGGGTGGCGAATGGCTGGCCGCGCCGTCGGATGAAGACCTCCGGCGGGTGTTCGCCGCCGACCTCGACGACGCGTCCTGGGAGCGGGTCGTGGTCCCGGGCCACTGGCGATCCCATCCGGCGTTTGCGGACTCCGACGGCCCCATCCTGTATCGCCGTCGCTTCTCTACGGCCCCGGCCAGACCCGGCCGACGGTGGTTCCTTACCTTCGACGGCATCTTCTATCAGGGCGACGTCTGGCTGGATGGGGAGTATCTCGGCGACACCGAGGGCTACTTTTTTTCCCATTCCTTCGAGGTGACCGCGGCGGCGGCGGCCCGCCCTGACCACTTGCTGGCCGTCGAGGTGGCCTGCGCCCGGCCCACGGACCTCACCGCCAAACGAAACCTGACCGGCGTGTTTCAACACTGGGACTGCATCGATCCCGACTGGAACCCCGGCGGGATCTGGCGAGCGGTCCGGGTGGAGGAGACCGGCCCGGTGCGGATCCGCTCGCTCAAGGTGCTGTGCCGGGACGCCACCGAGGACACCGCCACCCTGGAGCTGCAGGCGGATCTCGACACCGAGGTCCCTCGCCCCGCTCTGATCCGCACCACCGCCAGCCGGGAAGGCGCCCCCGACGCCGGCGTCGACTACGAGGAGGAACACGCCCTCGCCGCCGGCGTCAATCAGGTGCGCTGGCGGCTCACCATCGAACGACCCGAGCTGTGGTGGCCGCATGCCCTTGGCACCCAGCCCCTGTATCAGGTCGAAGTCAGCGTGCTGCTACCCGCCGCCCCACCCGAACAGACTGACGAGGCCGACCAGGCCGACCTCGAGAGCATCCCGGCCGAGCCACCACCCCCAGCGCCCTGGCCGGCCACGCTCAGCGATCGGCGTCAGCTCACCACCGGGCTGCGCCAGGTCCGGGTTCGAAATTTCGTGGCCACGGTCAACGGGGAACGCCTCTTCCTCAAAGGCATCAATTGTGGCCCCACCCGCCGGGCTCTGGCCGATGCCAGCTGCGACGAGCTGGCCGGCGACGTGACCCTGGCCCGCCAGGCCGGGCTCGACCTGATCCGGGTGCACGCCCACATCACCCGACCCGAGTTCTACCAGGCGGCCGACCGGCAGGGCATGCTCATCTGGCAGGACCTGCCGCTGCAGTGGGGGTACGGCCAGGTTCGCCGCCAGGCGGTGACCCAGGCCCGTCGGGCCGTCTCGCTGCTCGGCCACCATCCTTCCGTGGCCCTGTGGTGCGGGCACAATGAGCCGCTCAGCCTGGACGGGACCACCAGCTCGGTCCCGTCGCCGCGCACGGTCGCCCGCGTCGTAGCGGGCCAGGTGCTGCCGAGCTGGAACAAGACCGGCCTCGATCGTTCCATTCGTCGGGCCCTGGAGCGGGCCGATGGATCACGGGCCGTGGTCGCCCATTCGGGGATCCTGCCCCACCCCGCCTGGGGCACCGACAGCCACCTCTACTTCGGCTGGTATCACGGCGAGGAACGGGACCTGCCCGCCCTGCTGGCCCGCCTGCCGGTGGTAGGCCGATTCGTGAGCGAGTTCGGCGCCCAGGCGGTGCCCGAGACCGCCGGTTTCATGGACCCGGATCGGTGGCCCGACCTCGACTGGGACCACCTGGAAGCCCACCACGCCCTGCAGCGAGCCATCTTTGCACAGCGCGTCCCGCCCGGTCTGTCCTTGACGTTCGCGGGCTGGCGGGCCGCCACCCAGGCCTACCAGGCCACCGTGCTGCGGCATCACATCGAGACGCTGCGGCGCCTGAAATACCGTCCGACGGGAGGATTCTGTGTGTTCATGCTGGCCGACGCCCAGCCCGCGGTGACCTGGGCGATCCTGGACCACGAGCGCCGGCCGAAGGTCGCCTACGGCGCCGTCACCGCGGCGTGCGCGCCGGTGATCATCACGGCCGAGCGTCCCGACCCGAGCTACCGGCCCGGGAGCCGGCTCGCCCTCGACGTCCACGTGGTCAGCGACCTGCGCGCCCCCCTGACCGAAGTGGTCGCTGGCGCCACCCTGCGCTGGCCGGGCGGCGAGCGGACGTGGCGTTACTCGGGCGACGTCCCGGCGGACAGCTGCGTTCGGATCGGGCGCCTCGAATGCCCCCTCCCCGCATCGGTGGAACCCGGGACCATCACCCTCGACCTGACCCTCCACTGGGACGGGGGGCAGACCGCCAATTCGTACGCCAGCCGGGTGGGATGAGAGCCGCCCCGGTGGTCCGTTTTCTTTCGCCGGATTGGTTCGCCGAGGTGGCCCGAGCCAACGACGCCCCCCCTCCCCCGGGGTCACCCTCGGCCGCTTCCGATGACCTCGTCCTGGAGCAGGTGGTACGGGATACCCCCGAGGGCGACGTCCGCTACCGGGTGGTGGTCAGAGGAGCGGTGGCATTGATCGATCCACCGGTGGCGCAGGTGGCCGCGGAGGGAATGGACCCCCGGCCGGCTCCAGATCTGACGATCACCTGCGACTGGACGACGGCGGTCGAACTGGCCCAGGGCATCCTGTCGGCCCAGGCCGCCCTCCTGGCCGGCCGCCTCCGGGTTCGGGGCAACCTGAGCCGCCTGACCGGCCGGGCCTCCGCCCTGGCCGGGCTCGATCCCGTCCCGGCGTCGGTTCGGCGCCACACCACCTACTGACCCGCACATACTGGCTACTGACCCGCACATACTGGCTACTGACCCGCACATACTGGCTACTGACCCGCACATACTGGCTACTGACCCCGCCCATACTGGCTCAGGCCACCTCCCCGACGGCCCGGGCAGACTGGAGCCGGTGATCCCGCCGCCCGCCCGCACCGTCACCTGGCCTGAGCTGCTGGCCCATCCCGACGTGGTGGAGCGATCGGTGCGGTCCGGCACGGTCGGGTTGATGGCCTTCCACGGCGGTCTCGAAGGTGGGACCCTCGAGATTGCCCGGGCCGCCGCGGCGGCCTCGGGGGCTTCCCTGTACACGGTGGCGCAGCCCGCCGACCTGCGTTGGCACGTCCCGTCGAGCAGCGTGGACCCGGCCCGGGCACCCGCCCTGGCCGAGTGGCTGGCTTACGTCGAGGTGGCCATCGCCCTGCACGGCTACGGCCGGGTCGCCCAGCCCCGCCGGCTGCTGCTCGGGGGGACGAATCGCCGGCTGGCCGCGGTCCTTCAGGCCTGCTTGCTGGCGCACGTCACCGGCTTCGAGGTCGTCAGCAACCTGGCCGACATCCCGCCCGAGCTGCGCGGCCTCCATCCGGACAACCCCGTCAACCGGCCGCCTGCGGGCGGGGTCCAGCTCGAACTCCCCCCGGCCGCCCGCGGCACCAGCTTGCGGGCCCCGGACCCGGCCTGGGGAGAAGGGGGAGCGCCCGCCCGGGTGGTGGAAGCGCTGGTCGCGGCGGTACGGACGTGGACTGCACCCCGAAACCGGCTCTTCCCGGAGGGTCTGGCGGCAGCCGACGGGGAGCGGACCGAAGCCGCCGAGTAATCCCGGGCGAACGCCGATGCAATCGTCACGCCGGGCCGCTAGCCTCGTTCGACACGCCTTTCGGGGAGGTACGACTCGTGACGCTGTCGGACGTGATCGACGACCAGTTCCTGGCCCGCTATCGAGCCCTGCTCGACGCCGAGGACGCGGCCTTCGATGAGCTGGAACACGCGTTCGAAGACGGCGATCGGGCCCATTTCAACCAGGATCTGACCGCGTGGCGTAAGGCGGTTGAGAAGAAGCTCAACTACCTCCACCGGCTGGGCGTGGTGCTTCCTCCGACGCTCAGCGTCTGACCCGCCCCGCCCCGTAGGGAGCCGGCGGCCCTGCGCCGGGCGCCTCGCCTGGCCCACCCGGTGCCGCGTCCCCCCGGTCGGACGGCTCGCCGGCAGCAGGCCCGGAAGCCCGTTCCGGCCCGGACCGGGATGGCCGTGAGGCCGGCCAGGCCATCACCGGGGCCCTCACGGTGAGCAGGACGTCGGTCCCGGGCCGCGGGCGCGCCCGGCCCGGTCACCCGGACCAACAGCGGATCGTCGCCCGCCCGCGCCGACGGGACGACCCGCAGGACGGCGTCGTGGCCGAAAAACGCCCGGTCCACCACCCGGGCCGCAATCCCTCCGCCAGCGGGCACCGCCGTCCTCGAGCGGACTTCGAGTTGCTCGGGACGAACCAGCACCACCGCGGCGGCGTCATCGCCGGTCCAGCCCGCCGCGATCTGATCCTGCAGCACCAGCCGGCCGAGGGCCGTGCGGGCCACCCCGCCCTCGATGGTACCCGGCAGCAGGTTGGCCTCGCCCAGGAACCCGGCCAGGTCGGCATCGACCGGCGAGCGGTAGAGCTCCTCGGGCCGGCCATTGACCACGATGCGCCCGTCCCGCAACACCGCCACCTGGTCGGCCATGGACAGGGCCTCGTCCTGGTCGTGGGTGACGAGCACGGTGGTCGTACCCCGAGCCCGCAGAATCTGGGCTACCTCCCGGCGCACGCTGGCCCGCATGGCGGCATCCAGTGACGAGAACGGCTCGTCGAGCAGAACCACCTCAGGTTCGATGGCGAGGGCGCGGGCCAGCGCCACCCGCTGCTGCTGACCTCCCGACAGCTGGTGGGGGTAGCGCCGCTCGAGCCCGGTCAGGCCGACGGCGTCGAGCAGGGCCCCGGTCTTGCGCCGCTCCGATCGGCGTAGTCCGAACCCCACATTGGCGGCCACGCGCAGATGGGGAAAAAGGGCCCCGTCCTGTGGCACATAGCCGATCTTCCGGCGCTCGGGCGCCAGTGAGGTTCGGCCGTTGTCGAACATGGTGTCCCCCAGGCGGACCATCCCCGACTCGATCCGCTCGAAGCCGGCGATCACCCGGAGCAGCGTGGTCTTTCCGCTGCCCGACGCCCCGAGGACCGCGGTGAACGACCCCTGTTCCACGTCCAGATCCACCCCGTCAAGAACCGGCTGGCGAGCGTAGCGCTGGCGGACGGCGGACAGCTGGAGGGTGTTCACGCCCCGGCCTCCCCCGGGTGGCGGGCGAACCAGCGGGTCAACAGGTAGGTCGGCACGGCCGCCAGCGCCACCATGACGACGGCATAGGGCGCGGCCGCCCCGTAGGAGGCGTCGTTCTGATAGGCCCAGAACTGGGTGGCGAGGGTATGCACCCCGGTCGGGACCAGCAGCAGGGTGGCGGTCAGTTCGGTGGCCGCGGACAGGAACACCAGACAGAAGCCGGCCGCCAGGCCGGGTCCGACCAGGGGCAGGGTCACCCGCACGAGCACGCTCCGGGGCGGCTTACCGAGGCTACGGGCCACCTCCTCCAGCCGGCGGGGCGCCTGGGCCACCGACGCTCGCACGCAGATCAGCGCCAGCGGAAAGAACAGGATGGCATAGGCGGCCACCAGCATCGGGGCGGTCTGATAGAAGCGCAGGGCGTAATGAGTACCGAAATAGACCAGGGCCAAGGCGATCACCAACCCTGGTAAGGATTGCACCAGGAAGGTGCTCCGCTCCAGCACGACCGATGCCGGCGACCGGAAGCGGACCACCAGCATCGCCACCGGCAGAGCCAGCAGGGTGGCGACCACGGCAGCCGAAGCGCTGTACGCGGCGGTGTGCTCCAGCGCGGACCAGAGTGAGGCCCCGGGCAGGGTGGTGGAATGACTGGTCTGCATCCAGTACACCAGGGTGCCGACGGGCACGCCCAGCCCCACCCCGACGAGGGCGAGGAGGGACAGCAGGGCTGCCCCCAGCCGGGCGCCCTTCAACCGACGCCGCCCTCCGACCCGGGCGGCCTGCCCACCGGCCCGGCTGAGACGGCCCCTGGTGTTCACGGAGCCCTCGCCAGCCAGCACCACCAGCCCGATGAGCACCAGGACGATGGAAAGGCCGGACGCCGCGGCCACGTCGCCCACCCCCAGCTCGGCGAAGATCGTGGTGGTAAAGGTGTGGAAGTGGACGATCTCGAAGGCGCCGTATTCCGCCAGTAGCGCCAGGCAGACGACCAGACAGCCCCCGGTGAGGGCGGGCCGGATCTGGCGCAGGGTGACCCGGGCGAAGGTGGCAACCGGTCCCAGCCCGAGGCTGCGAGCCACCTCCTCCTCGGTGCGGTCGGCCCGGCGCAGGGCGGCCGCCACGGGGATGTACACCAGCGGGTAGAGACCGAGGGTCATAACGAGGGTGGCCCCAGCCAGGCCCTGGACGGCCGGGGCAATGGAATGCCAGGTGTAACCGACCACGAAATCCGGTATGGCCACCGGCAGCACCACCAGCACGGCCCAGGCCCGCCGGCCGGGGAGTTCTCCCCGCTCCAGCAGGAAAGCGGCGCCCGTGCCGATCACCGCAGAGAACCCGCAGACGAGCACCGCCAGCTCGATGGTGTTGACGATCAGGACCCGGGTCAGGCGGCGAAAGAGCAGATGGTCAACTTCCGACCAGCCGGCGTGGGCGGCCTGCAGCAAAAGGAAGACGACCGGCAGCAGCAGGGCGGCCGCGATGAGGGCACTGCCGATTACCAGTGCCCATGGCGGCCGCCGGCGGGCGGGAGGCGCCAGGCTGAGCGGTTGCGTCGGTCGGCCCTCCGGGCCTACCGCGCCGCGGCAGGTGCGGTCATGCTTCGATCCCCCCGTTGTCCGGGACTCTCTGGCTCAGGCCCATCGGTTGCCTCCCCTGGTAACCCCGGTGATAACTCGTTGTACCGCTGACTTCAGGCTGCTCATCGTGGTACCCACCCTTAGAGGAGCTGAGCCTGCTGGATCAGGCGCAGGGCCTCGGAACCGTCCCCGAGGTCGGCGATGCTCACCGGGGCGGGCTGGAGCTGATCGAACGGCCGGAGCCCGGCCGGGGCGGGCACTCCCGGGCGCAGGGGGTATTCGAAGCTGTCGCTGTTGACCATGGTCTGCTGGCCCGCGGCGGAGACGAGGAACGACAGGAATTCGTCGGCCGCGGCCTGGTGGTGGCTGGACGCGAGCACGCCGGCGCCGGACACATCGATCACATACCCCGCATCCCGGGGTGCGAAGAAGGCGATCTGGGAGTGCATATGGCTGGTCCCGCCCAGCTGTTTCGCCAGCCGGAACCAGTAGTAGTGGTTGATGAGGCCGATGGCGGCCTGTCCGTTGTTGACGTCCGAGGTGATCGTTTCATTGTCGGGGTCGAGGTGGCTGGACGCGTTGGACGCCACCGCCTTGAGCCACTGCTCGGCAGCCTGCTGGCCGTACTTCAGGGCAATCGAGGTGACGATGGGCTGGAAGTCGGTCTCGGTGGGAGCCAGGGCCAGCTTCCCTTTCCACTCCGGGTTGGCGAGATCCATCACCGATGTCGGCAGCTGAGAGGCGCTGAGCCGGGAGGTGTTGTACACCAGCACGCTGACGCGGGCCGATACGCCGACCCAGTCGCCCTGCGGGGAGCTGTACTGGGACGGGACCTGCGACAGCACGTTGGCCGGGACCGGGGCCAGCAACCCTTTCTCCTGAAGGGACATGAGGGCCGGCGAGTTCTCGGTGAAGATCACGTCGGCAGGCGAGGAGGAGCCCTCCTGCTCGATCTCCTCGGCCAGGGCATCCTCGTCACCGTCGCGCTCTTTGACGTGAATCCCGGTCTGACGCTCGAAGGCGGCGACCAGGGCCTCGGTCGTCTGCTGGTGCTGGCCGTTGTAGATGGTGATGGTGACCGGCTTGGCGTCGCCCGAGGCGGGGCTCGATGAGCTCGAGCTGCCGCAGGCTGCGAGCAGCCCGACCAGGGCGACCAGCGAAGCCGTCACGGTCAACCGGCGCGGCACCTTCATAGCGATGGAGCGTGGCACCCCACCATTCTGACAAGCGCTAGGCGCAGTTCACAAGATTTGTTAGGGAAAACTAAGGTTCGAGGTGGGACGGGGGGCTCAGCCGATGAGACCGAGCTCCCGGACGGCGTCGCGTTCTTCCCCCAACTCCGCCACTGAGGCGTCGATGCGGGTCCGGGAGAACTCCTCCAGTTCGAGACCTTCCACCACCTGGCATGTTCCGTCACGGGTGGTGACAGGGAACGACGAGATCAGGCCTTCCGGTACCCCGTAAGACCCATCCGAGGGAATGCCCATCGACACCCAGTCGCCTTCGGAAGTACCTCGCATCCAGTCCCGCACGTGGTCGATAGCGGCACTGGCCGCAGAGGCCGCGCTGGACGCCCCCCTGGCCTCGATGATGGCCGCCCCCCGCTGCTGCACGGTGGGAATGAACTCCTTCTCCACCCAGTCATCGTCACCGATCACCTCGGCCGCAGGGCGGCCTCCGATGCGGGCCCGGTAGATGTCCGGATACTGGGTGGCCGAGTGATTTCCCCAGATCGTCATGTTGGTCACCTCGGTCACCGGCACGCCGGCCCGGGCGGCCAGCTGGGCCATGGCCCGGTTCTGATCGAGGCGCGTCATGGCCGAAAACCGCTCCCGGGCGATACCCGGAGCATTGTGCATGGCGATCAGGGCGTTGGTGTTGGCCGGGTTACCGACGACCAGAACCCGGATGTCGGGGGCCGCGTTGTCGGAGAGGGCCTGGCCCTGGACCGTGAAGATGGCCCCGTTGGCCTCGAGCAGGTCCTTGCGCTCCATGCCCTTGCTGCGGGGGCGAGCGCCGACCAGCAGGGCGATGTTGGCGTCGCCGAAGGCCTGGTTGGCGTCGTCGGTGATGACGACCCGGTCCAGAAGCGGAAAGGCGCAGTCGTCCAGCTCCATCACCACGCCCTGCAGGGCACCGAGAGCGGGAGTGATCTCCAGCAGCTGCAGGATGACCGGCTGGTCGGGTCCGAGCATGGCCCCGCTGGCAATGCGGAACAGCAAGCTGTAGCCGATCTGGCCGGCAGCGCCGGTCACCGCGACACGGACGGGAGAAGCGGTCATCGTGGTTGAGCCTCCAGAAGGGATGGCGTTTCAGGGGTGACGGTGACGTTAGTGCCGGTGGCGAATCAACCGAGAGCGTCCCTCATCGAAGAAGAGGTGAGCCGGTCGCCGGCAGCTGGCTGCCGGCGTCGCGTCCGGCCGGCCGCCGGTTTCGGGCCGTTTGCCGTCAGGTCTGCAGAGGGAGCAGCAGGTCGGCGAGGTCCTTCAGACCCGCCAGCCGCGCCTCGGGGCTGGCGCCTGGCTCTGCGGCCCGGACCACGAACTTGGAGAGGCCCGCATCGACGTAACCCGCCAGCAGGCGGCGGAGATGATCCGGCCCCACCGGGATGAGCTGGGTCACGTCTGCATCAGGGCGCCGGGAACGCAGCTGGTCGATAGTGCGCTGGTCCGGCTCCCGGGTGGCGTAGGGGATGCTCAACCCGAAGTGCTCGGGGTCGATGATCCGGCCGGCCTTTTCGGCGGCGGCCTGGATGCGCTGGCGAGCCTCGCCGGCCTCCGGTGGCGACATGGCCGAACCCAACCACCCGTCTGCTAGCCGCCCGGTGCGGGCCAGGGCGACCGGACCGCTGCCACCGAACCACACTTCGAGGGGCTGCTGGCGCGACACCCCCGGCGATGGCACGGCGTCGAACCGGTACCGCCCGTTGTCGAAGGTGACTGTGTCGCCGGCCCACCAGGCGCGCAGGAGGGGGGTGATCTCGTCGATCAGGGCGCCCCGGTTGGCGCCGGTGCTTCCGAGGGCCTGGCGTTCGCCGGGCTGGTCGATGCCGACCACGAAGCTCAACAGGACCCGGCCCCCCGACAGCTGGTCGATCTGGGCCAGCGACTTGGCCAGGGTGAGCGGGTTGCGACCGATCGGCACCAGGTTGGCGCCCAGTTTGAGCTTCGTCGTGGCCGCCGCCGCGAAGGAGAGGCCCACCAGGGGGTCGATCCCAGCACCGAGGGGGATATCGGAAAGCCACATGGTGTCGAACCCGAGCGTCTCCAGGGTCTGGACCTCGGTCAGGTACTGGTCTCGGCCGGCCCCATTGACCCCCGGGCCATAAGCGCCGACCGACACGGCAAAGCGGATCTTCATGGGTCCATCGTGCCCGGTTCTCGACCCTTCGGTCGACCCCGGGCGGCGGGGAAGGCCTGGACCCGGGGCGTCCGGGGCGTCAGGGGGACGCAGGGGTAGCCGCGAAGCACTCGTGGGACAGTGCCGAGCGGGACCGGCCGGAAACCGTCCAGCCGGGCCGGGTCCGCCCGCCCCCGCTCGCTGCTCTCCTCGCCCGGCGGCCGCCGCCTCTCGCTGCCCTCCGCCTCTCGCTGCCCTCCGCCTCTCGCCCCCGCCGGCCGTTCGCCCCTGGCCTCCGGGCGGGCCGTTTTCTTGGTGACAATCGGAATCATGGCGACGAGGACGACACCAGATGTTGTCCTCGTCACCAAGAAAACGAATGTCACCAAGAAACCAGGCCCCACCCGCCCGCCGCGGCCCGGCACGCTCTGGCAACCCGTCGGGCCGGCCGAGCGACCTGCCAGGCCCGGCGGCCGCCGAACCGTGCCGGCAGGCGGCGCACCCGCCGGCGAAGGGCGTTACAGGCGGTCGACGATGGCCGAGGCGAACTCGGACGTCTTGACCTCGGTGGCCCCCTCCATCTGGCGGGCGAAGTCGTAGGTCACGATCTTGTCGGCGATGGTGGCCTGCATGGCGTTGACGATGTCGCCGGCGGCCTCATTCCAGCCCAGGTGCTCGAACATCATCACCCCGGAGAGGAGCACCGACCCCGGGTTGACCTTGTCCTGCCCTGCGTACTTGGGGGCGGTGCCGTGGGTCGCCTCGAAGATCCCATGGCCGCTGACGTAGTTGATGTTGGCCCCGGGAGCGATCCCGATGCCCCCTACCTGGGCCGCCAGGGCGTCCGAAAGGTAGTCGCCATTGAGGTTGGTGGTGGCAATGACATCGAAATCATCCGGGCGGGTGAGTACCTGCTGGAGGGTGATATCGGCGATGTTGTCTTTTACCAGGATCTTGTCACCGGGTTGACCACCGCAATCGTCCCAGCCGACGGCGACATCCGAGAACTCGTCCCTCACCAGCTCGTAGCCCCAGGAGCGGAACGCCCCTTCGGTGAACTTCTGGATGTTCCCCTTGTGCACCAGCGTCACCGACTTGCGCCCTCGTTCTACGGAGTAGTTGAGGGCGGCCCGGATCAAGCGCTTCGATCCGGTCTCGGACACCGGCTTGATGCCGACCCCGCTGTCGGGGCGGATGTCCCAGCCGAACTCGTCGTGGAGCAGCTCAATCAAGCGCTTGGCTTCAGGGGTTCCCTCCTGCACTTCGAGCCCGGCATAGATGTCTTCGGTGTTCTCCCGGAAGATGACCATATCCACCAGATCGGGACGCTTGACAGGCGAGGGGACGCCGCTGAACCAGCGAATGGGGCGCAGGCACACGTAAAGATCGAGTATCTGGCGGAGGGCGACATTGAGCGACCGGAAGCCGCCGCCCACTGGAGTCGTCAGCGGACCTTTGATGCCGATGAGGTACTCGTTGAAGACGTCGATCGTCTCCTGCGGCAGCCAGTCGCCGGTCTCGTTGTACGCCTTCTCGCCCGCCAGCACCTCCTTCCAGGCGATGGTCTTCCCGTACGTCGCGGCCGCCGCATCGAGCACCAGCCTGGCGGCCGGCCAGATGTCGACGCCGGTGCCGTCGCCTTCGATGAACGGGATTATGGGCTGGTCGGAAACGGACAGAGTGCCGTCCTTCGCCATGGTGATCTTGTCGGGCATAACCCTCAGCCTACTGGCGTCGCCGCTGACGGTGTTCGGGGGGTCGGCGTGAGGATGACGTCCGTCATTCGCGGTGTGCCGACACGGGCGAGATGCGATAATGCCAATGATGGGGCAGGGCGAGCCGTATCGGCGGACGCTTATAGGGCGGGATGCACAGTGGGCAACCGCTCAGAACCACCTGCGCCTCGGCAGCGGAGTCCTCCTCGCCGGGGCCTCCGGCGTGGGGAAGACGGAGTTCGCCCGGGCCCTCCTCGATGGCTTCGACGGAAATGGCTACCATCACGTCCAGTGGTTGACGGCGGGCGCCGCCGGGCCGACAATCCCTTTCGGGGCCTTCGCTCCGCTCGTCCCCGAGGTCGGCGGGGAACTCACGGCCCGGCGGGACACCTTTGATGTGCTGCAACGTTTGCGCCGGGCGGTCATCGCCCGGGCAGCCGACAAGGACCTGATGCTCGTGGTGGACGACGCCCACCGCCTCGACGAAGCGTCGGCCACCCTCGTGTTCCAGTTGGTCTCGGCCGGAAGCGCCGCGGCTGTCGTGACGGTCCGAAGCGGAACCGCGATGCCGGAGGGCATTCGCGCCCTGTGGAAGGATGCCCTTCTGGAGCGATTCGACCTCGAGCCCCTGGGCCGGGACGACACCATCCTGCTCGGCAGCCACTTCCTCGGCGGGCACATGGACGGCGATCTGAGCGAGGCCCTGTGGCAGATGAGCAGTGGCAACCCGCTGTACTTGCGCGAACTGGTCGCTGCGGCCACGGCCGCCGGAACGGTGGTCGACCGCCGCGGCTTGTGGCGGCTGTGCAGCCGTCTCACGGTGGGGACCCGCCTCACCGAGCTGGTCCAGGAGCGTCTGACGCGGGTGGGGCGCAATGAGACAGCCACGCTGGAAATGATCGCTTTCGGCGATCCCATGCCGTTGAGCGTGCTGACTCGATTGACGCCCAGCACGTATGTTTCCTCGCTGCAGCGCCAGGGGCTCGTGCTGATCGAATCGATCCGCGGCGAAGAGCACGTGCGCCCGGCTCACCCCCTGTATGGCGAGGTGATCCGGGCCGGGCTTCCCACCCCGCGGGCCCACCAATTGCGAACCGAGTTGGCGGCCGCCTTCGAGGCAGCCGGACGGCTGGACACTGATCTCCTCCGGGTGGTGTCGTGGCGGTTGGCAGCCGGAGGAACCGGCGGCGAGGAAGACCCCGAGTTGCTGCTCGCCGCCAGCCGCCGGGCCGCCGAACAACAGGACTGGACGCTGTCAGGCCGGCTGGCCCAGGCGGCCCTGACGACCGACAAACGGCCCAGCGCTGCCATTGTCCTGGCCATCGCCCTCAGCCGCCAGCGCCGGTACCAGGAAGCGTTGACCGCGCTCGGTGACTGGCAGGGCGACAGCGACGAGGAGACGGCCCGGGTGGCGATGCTGCGTGCCTACATCCTCTATTGGGGGCTCGGCGACGCTGATGAGGCGGACAAGATCCTGGGCGCCGCCGAGGCTGCCATCCTGGATCCGTCGAGTCGAACCTGGGTAGCCGCCATCCGGGCCGAGGTGTGGACCTTCCATGGGCGCGCCAGCGAGGGAGCAGAACACATCGCCCCCTTGCTGCAACAGGATGGGCTCTCGCCAGGAGCCGTCGTCGCAGGCCGGACGGCGCTGGCGCTGGGATGGACGTTCGCCGGTCGTGTCGTGGACGCGGTCGAGGTGGCTGAGTCGTGCCTGGATGCCGACCCCCAGGCCGCGGACGACGGCCCCTTATCGGTGCGCTGGAGCGTGCTGGCCTGTCTATTCGCTTACCGGTGGGCCGGGCGCTTCCGTGACATGGAGGCGCTGGCCGCGTCGGAGTACAAGCGAGCGATCCAGCTGCACAACTCTCAGGCCCAGGGGGTCGCAGTTGGCTCCCTCGGATGGGTATCGCTGGCCGAGGGGCGACTGCTGAGCGCCATCAATCAGTTTCGCGAGTCCGTCGCAGTCCTCGACGAATCCGACCTGGCCGCGGTACGCACCCTCAGCCTGGCCGGGCTGATCGAGTCGCTCGCCCTCGCCCGCGATCCCGAGGGGGCCGACGCGGCGGTGAGCGACCTCGTCGACGACCAGGTGCCGGTTACCCGGGAGATCGCAACCCGGGTCGCCATCTCGCAGGGCTGGGTCTCCGCGGCGCGGGGCGAGCTGACCCGGTCGGTGAAGGCGTTTATGGCTGCGGCGGCGGCCGCCCGGGCCGACGGGCAGGTGTTCTTCGAGATGCTGGCCCTCCATTCGGCTGTCCGCCTGGGCGAAGCCCAGGTGGCCCCCCGGCTGGTGGCCTTGTCGAAGTGGGTGCAAGGGCCGATCATCCAGGCCACGGCCAGGCAAGCCCAGGCGATGGCCGCCGGCAGCGGCGTCGGCCTGGACGAAGCGGCCGACCGGTGGGAAGCCCTCGGAATGTGGCTCCACGCCGCGGAATGCGCGGCCTCCGCCAGCCAGGCGCACCTCCTGAATGGGTCACGGCGGGGGGCGGCTGCCTCCGCCAGCCGGGCCGAAGCGCTGCTGGATCACTGTGACGGTCCCCGCCCCCTGGGTCTCATCGTCAGCGTGGCGGCGCCGGCTTTGACCCGACGCGAACGGGAAGTTGCCCTCCTGGCCGAGTCCGGTCTGTCGAGTCAGGTGATCGCCGAGCGCCTGTACCTGTCGGTTCGTACCGTCGACAGTCATCTGGCCCGCATCTACAACAAGCTGGGGATCGCCGGTCGAAGGGAGTTGAGCGCGGCCCTGGGGTCGCTGGCGTCGCCCTGAGCAGTGCCGACCCAAGAGACGGGTCCCCCCGGCGAGAGGGCTCGCCCTGGCCCCAACCGCCCGCTTCCTTTCCTTTCCTGTTGCAAATTGTGCCCAAACGGGCCTGATTTTTCCTTTCCTACTGCAAAACGTGCCCTGTTAGAGGGGCTGGCGCAACAGGAAAGGATGGGCATCGGGCACTGAAGACATCGCCGTCGTCGGGCGTCGCATCACCCGATCAGGGACCCTCACTGCGGAACAAGAGACCGGCGTCGCCACCGGGCTCGGATGTGCTCGGCACCACCAGGAAGGGCGCCGATGCCGGCGGCGCGCTCGACGCCGTCGCGAACCGGGGTCCGAGCACATCGGGGGTGAGGATGAGCAGCGGGGAAGGTGGCAGATCGCCGAGCCCGTTGGCAGTGATGACCACCGAACCGGTTGAGGTCGACCAGGAGACGGTCACCGGCGTGTTGGGCTGGAAGCCACTCCCGGTAACGGTCACGATGGTGCCGGGCGGGCCGAGCCCGGGATTGAGCACCAGCGTCGGTACCCGGGCCTGCGATGTCGGCGTCGTGGTCGGCGTGGTGGACGTGCCGGGGGTCGTGGTGGGCGTAGTGCTGGTCGTCGTCTGGGTGGTCGTAGTCGTCGGTGTCGTTGACGGCGGGGGTGTAGTCGTCACGTTTATCGTGCCCGAGATTTGGGCGAAGATGCTGGCTTGGCGGTAGGCAGTCTGGCCCGGCCCATCTACCGTGAACCCGCCGGGGTTTCCTGCGCTCGGGGTTCCGGGTGCCGGCGGGATGCTCGTCCCCGCACTGTCGGTCTCGGTTACGGTCACGTGCTTCGCGCCGGGGGTGCTGTAGACGTGTGTCACGTCCGGATTCGGCCCGGACGCTGTCTGACCGTCACCGAAGGTCCAGGCGAAGTTTGTCACCGATCCATATGCCACCGTGGAGGGGCTCGCATCGAAGCTGATGGAGTGCCCCAATTGAACGGCGGTTACCGTGTTGAATCTGGCCACCGGTGCCTGATCTGGGGTCACGGCCACTGCCTCCGGCCCTGGTGTTGGACCAACCGTGCTCGTCAGGGTGATGGGCTGAGTTGGCGCTGCCATCGCGGTGCCGGAACCGAGTCCGATCGGGAACAACGCCGCGTTCGCGCTGAATCCTCCCCCGCCCACGGTTGCCAGGAGCGTCTGTTGATCGGGCGACGCGGAGATGCTCATAGCGGCATCGCGCAGTGCACCCCCACCCAGTCCGCCCAGCGGCAGCGCGGACACCGAGCCGCCCCCGGTCGACTGAGTCCCTACCGCGGCGACGGCAGGAGCAGCTTGGGCAAACCCACCGGCGTAGACGACATCACCATTTGGGCTCGCTGTGACCGCTATTGGTTGAACCGTCGCGCCCGAGGCAGTCACGGATCGCGAGAAGGTGGTGCCGGTTCCCGGCAACGGAAGTGGGAGCTTGAACATCGTGCCCACGTCCACGCCATAAAGGGCATTTCCCTGCGGCGCCACCGCCAGATCTGTGACGCCGCCCAAACTGGTGAAAGCGCCGCCCAGGTTGATTCCCGTTCGAGCCAGTGCTGGTTGAGTCCACTGCGACGGCGGCAGGCCGCCGGCTTGCAGCGGGACCGTATCGACGAAATCGTCCAGGGCTTCCGAGCTAGTCGGGAAGAAGCCCCCGACAAACGCCGTCAGCCCGTTCGGTGCGAGCGCAATGGTATTCGTAACTCCTACTGAGGCCTCGGCGTCCTTGGCCACGAGCTTGATCGCCGGAGGGTTCGAAGTCAGACCGATGCTCCACACTTGACCCTGCCTGTCGACGACGTAAGCCACACCGGGGTTGGCAGGGTCTGCAGCAACCCCGACCGCGTTGGATCCCACGACCGGCGCGGGACCGGACAGTACCCCGGTCGCGACGTTGAGCACCTGAATGGTCCAGTCGACGATCTCGCCGTCGCCAACGTCGATCTCCAGCAACACAGCTTTGGTGGCATCCGGTGTGATGGCGACGGCAATGATCGGTCGGGTCGAGGTGCCATGCTGGACGGGCGAGATCGAACCCGGGTCGCTTCTAACTGTGTCCAGGTTGAGCGCATCCACAGCCCCGCCCGACTGGCCGCCGACCACGTACACGGAGGGTACCGCGCCGTTCAGATTGGCTGCCGCCCTGGGTGCCCCGCCGGCGATGCTGGTGACGAGCGCCAAGCCGAGTGCGAGCAACAGGACCGAGCTGACAACACCAATGACCCGCAGCCGGCGCTGGCGGGCCCTCCGTGTCATCCCGTCACCAGGTGCCCGGCATAGTAGATGCCTGGCGTACAAGCGCCCGAACAGCCGGACACGACCAGTTGCATCTGCGTACCGGGCCCGAACACGGTCGGTGTGATCCAGTGGTAGTCGAGATCCCGGAAGTTGGCCATCGACCACTGCATCACGGGGACGCCGCTGCGGGCCAGGGAGAGGTTTCCGGTATCGCCGGCGGAGTTCTCAACCAGGATGTCGGTGACCTGCAGCGACCTGCCGTTGGGAACGATAAACACCACTTTGGTGCCGTTGCCGACCGCCTGGGCGCCGCCATTCACCGTCGTGCCGCCCGTCCCGCCGGAATTGCCTCCGGTGACCAGGGTGGTCGCGGTGGAGCCGCCGCCACCACCGCCCGATCCGCTGCCTCCGCCGGCACCGCCGCCGGACGAGCCGCCGGCCCCCGAACCCGTCTTGGAAGCGCCGCTCGATGTCACGGGCGTGATGCCGTTGGCTGTCAGCTGCTTGTTCACTTGGTTCTGAGCCGTCGATTTGATTTGCGGTTTGAACAAGGCAAACCAGAGGATCAGGAGCAGCAGCGCCAGGGCCACCAGGGCGCTCACGGCGGCGAGGAGCCACCGGGGTAGCAGGGGCTCCTGCAACATCGACCCGTCGATGCTGAATTCCTCTTTATGCGGGCTGGGCACCCGCTCGGCTCGGATATCCGGACCGGCGCCCGGGCCTTCGGTCGCCCCCGCCCCGGTGCCCGGCCGGGCCACGTCGGTGGGGAACGTCCGGCTCGGAGAATCGGCCGGGGGCTGGGGCGGGCCCGTTCCCGGGCCAGTTCTGGCCCCACCGGCCGCCGCCGCCCCCCCACCCGCGGCCCCCCCACCCGCGGCCCCCCCACCCGCGGCCGGCCCACCCGCGGCCGGCCCACCTGACCCCGGACCGGCTCGGCCGGCCCCGCCCACGGCAGGCGTGCCCCCCGGCGGGGTGGTATCGACCCCGGCGATCCCGAGCGGCGGGGTGGCCCCAACCAGCGAACCCACCTCATCGGTCTCGGACTGCTCATCCCGCAGGATCAACTGGAACGGCCGGGTCCGCTCGGGACCCTTCCAGAACCGCTTGATCGGACGGATGCCCACTTTTACGAACTGGGCGTTGCCCGGGCCGATGTCCACGACCGACGGCCGGAAACGGAACTGCAGAGTCATCTGCGGGTCGGTGCCCGACAGCTCAGCCCGGTAGCTGCAGTTCGACCGGTTGTCCACCGCCAGCTGGGTGCGGGCCATGATGCGACCTCTGGCCACCCGCGGCACCAGTTCGAGGGTGATGTCGCTGAAGGGACCCACGTTTACGGTGGCTTCTTCCACCACGCTGCCCGGGGGGTCCTCGGAGGAGGCCACTCGCACACCCAGCGGTGTGGGACCGGCGTGCACGGTAGGCAGGCGCGGCGGCGCCAGGACGATATCGATCGTCCCGGACGCCTCGGGGAACAACGAAAGTGACTCGGGCCTGAACGTGACCCACGGAGCCGAGTCGCCGAGGGCTTCGAACGTGTAGCGGTCGACCACCGTCCCGGTGTTGCGAACCGTGATGGTGATGGTGGCACTACGTCCTGGCTCCACATCGACCCTCGACTGCGACAGCTGCGCTAGGGCTCCCATGGTTCCTCCGCGGTTCGATTCGCCCGTACGCGCTCTAGCTTGGCGCGCCGAGCCGGGGCCGTCTGGACATCGAAGGGCGGGATAGCCAAATATCCATCCTTGTCCACGCTATTTCGGTGCCTTTCGATACAGCCAGCACGCGGTTCGACGAAAATACCGATCGGGTCGGCCCGATTCACGGCTTGCTGTCCTCCAATACGGCCATGGCCGCATTCCGACCATTGACAGCAATGACGCTCCCGCCGGGATGAGTGGCCGCCCCGCACAGGTAGACGCCGGGTATGGGCGTGCGGGGAGAAAACCGACGCTCCCACATCTGGTCGGGCAGGCACTCGCCCTGGAAGATGTGGCCACCGGTTAGCCCGATTCTGGCCTCCACATCCGGGGGCCCGAGCACCTGGCGGTACAGAATGCTGTCCGCGATGTCGGGCGAAAACCGGGCGATGGCGGCGATGGCGGCGTCGGCGATTCCCTCCCGATGGTCGTCCCAGCTCCCGGTTTGCAAGTGGTACGGGACGTATTGCGAGAACACGCTCATGGCCTGGCAGCCGTCGGGAGCGATGGACGGGTCGTAGGCGGTATGGAAGTAGAGCTCGCACCACTCGGGCGAGGGTTCGCCCCGGCGGCTGGCCTCAAACGCGGCCTGGGTGGCATCGACACCTGTGGAGATCGTCACCATGCCCCGGTGCGGCTGGACTCCTGGAGTGGCCTGAGGAAAATGGGGCAGGCGCGACAAGCCACAGTTGATCTTCAGCACCGGGCTTTCCGATCGCCATGAGTCGACCCGGGCCCGGAACGCCGGCGGCACGTCTGCTTCGCACAACGCCAGGGTGCGCTTGGGGTCGGCGTTGGAGATGACTGTCCTGGCCGGGATGGTCTCGCCCCCCTCCAGCCGGACTCCCTGGCCGGGGACGATGGCGGCGACGGGCACGCCGGCGGCGACCACGGCCCCCGCTTCGATGGCGGCGTCTGCCAGCGCAAACGACACCCGGCCCATGCCGCCCACCACGTAGCCCCAGGCGCCCGGCCTCCCCTCGAGCGATCCGGAGGCGTGCAAAAGGTGAACGGCCGCCGTGCCGGCGTCGCGTGGCCCGGCGTACGTTCCGATGATGCCCTGACCGTGCAGGGCGGTGCGGAGACGCTCGTCGCTGACGTGCCGTTCGACGACGTCGGCGATGGAGGCGTCGAAGATCACCTCGAGCGCCTCGGGGTCGCCGGCGAGCAGCTCCGCCAGCTGGGGCCGGTCAGGAGCGTCGCCGATCCAGGTGTCGCGGTCGCCGTCCCGCAACGCCCGGCGGATCCGATAGAACAGGGCCCCGTAAGCCCGGTACCCGTCGACGTCGGACGGCGACAGCTCGGCTACCGCGGCTGCGCTGCGATCACTGTCCTCCCAAAGGGCGATAGAGCTGCCATCGGTAAAAGGGCACCACAGATGCGGGTCGACCACTGCGACCCGGTAGCCCCGCTGGCGCAAGCCGAGCTCATCGACCACGAGCGGATGCAGCAGACCGACCAAATAGGCACACGGGCTGACCCGCCAGCCGTCGTCAGGGAAGGGCTCCTCGAGGGTGCACGCTCCACCCAGCTGGCTGCGTCGCTCCAGCACCAGGACGCCTTTTCCGGCCCGGGCCAGGTAGGCGGCTGCGGTCAACCCGTTGTGGCCGCCGCCGACCACGATGATGTCCCACCGCCGGGCCCGCAGCTCCGGGATCGGTGCCGGGAGGCCGACCCGGCCGAGGACATCGTCGACGGTCACGCCGGCACCACCCGCATCAGGCGGATGCGGCGGGAGGTGGATCCCACCCCTGTCAGGTCTTCACAAACAGCTCCACCTCGGTGATCGCGGCGCGGGTGCCCTGATCAGACGGGTACACGGAGTCGATCGTGATGATGAGCGAGGTGGCGTCCTTGGCCTCCATGGTGAAGGTCTGGAAGTTGGCCGTGTCCTTGAGCGTCAGGTCTTTGGCGTACGGATGCGCCCCCACAGCCGTCAGGTGAACCTTCTCCGGGCGGGGTTGGGTGAGGTACGCCTGGGGCGTGTCCTGGTCGCCGTTGAGAAAGCCAATCTCATCCACGTTGCTCACCGCGGCCAGCCGGATGGACAACGACTGACCCACCCCGTCCCCCCTGGAATTCGTCTGCCACGACGTGTTCGACGCCCCATCGATGGCGAATGACGCCGGATGCCCGGGGGCGGCGCTGGTGGCGGTGGCCAGGATGGGGTGGAGGGGGCTGTAGGTGGGATGGACGTCGTTGAAGATGTGGTGGTAGTCGCTGCTGACGTCGTGGCGGATCCGGCCCCGCCAGGGTCCAACGATGGTGAGCAGGACGAGGATGACGACCGCGATGCCGATCACCTTGAGCACCCCGCTGGTGAGCCATCCCGGTCCGGCCCCGCCCACAGCCCGGCGCCGGTTGCGAGGGCGGTCTCCAGCCTCCCGCGTCTTGCGCGTCGTCAGCCGCCGCCACCACCGCTTGTACCACGGCAGGGTGAACACCGCGGCTCGTTGGAGCGAGGCACCGCAGCGCCGGCAGAAGCGACGATTGGGATCGTTGCCTTCTCCACACTGACCGCAGACCAGGTCGCCCGGGTTGACAACCCGCGTAGGCGCCGTCTTCTGGCGAGCGGCCGGCCTGGCCTTCACCGCCGTCGGCTTGACGGCCTCGGGCTGTACGGCGGCAGGCTGGGCGGCTCCCGGCTGGACCGGCGCCGGCTGCGGTGGCGCGGGCTGGGTCGGGGCTGGCTGGGCGGCCGCAGGCTGGGTGGCCGTGGGCTGCATCGAGGTGGGTTCGGCCCCGCCGGGCGCCGGTGCACCACCTTGGGCGGGGGCGGATGGGTGACCTGGTGCCGGTGCCATCGTCGACGCCGCGGCCGGGCTGGCCGAAGCGGCCGCGGCCGTGGTCGCCATGACCGCAGCCGTCGCCGCGGCACCGCCCGCACCCGCGGCCGCCCCGGCCGGAGCGGGGGCCGGCGGCGGGGGCGGCACGGGCATGACCGGGCCCGCGCTCGCCTCGACGGGTGCAACCGGATCGGCCCCGGCCTGGCTCGCGTCGGGACGGGCCGGACCGGGCGACACCGGTCCCGCCATCACCGGCTCGGCAGGCACTCCCTCCGGCGGCGTGGGAATCTCGGCCTGTTCCGGACCCGGAGAGGGAGCCCCGCCTTCACCCGGACGGGGCTCATGACCCTCGGCGCCCGCCGCGCCGTCAGGCCCCTCCTCACCTGGCCTGGCGTCGCCGATCCCTATGCGATCCTTGACGCGTTCGATGAAGCCGGCCCGATCAGCCTCCGATTCCGGCTCCGCCTCGACCGCGGGCGGAGCCTCTGGCTGCTCCTCGGCGACCTTCTCTCCGGACCACTCCAGGAAGCCGGCGCAGGATCCACAAAAAGTGTCGGTGTCCTCATTCTGATAGCCGCAGCGGGTGCAGACGATCATGCCGTCGATTCCTTCCCGTCTGACCGGGATGACGCGCTTCGCCCGTCGACGCTCGCTTGATGCCCCGGCCCTGGCCACGCCAGTGTTGTCCTGCCAAATCCTGGCAGATCTGTGGCGCATCCGGCGGCGCCGGTCGGACGCTGGGAGCAGTCATCAGCCCGATGACGTCGGATGGACCCGGCCCCCGGTGCCCCCGCGGTCCCGCCCCACCGCAGCAGATTCTTCATCAGAACTTTCGGCCACCTAGCAGCTGGCCCAGGTTCTGCCCCTTGGGGTTGAGCGGCTTGTTGACCTGCCTCATGTGCTTCCGCATGGCTTCGGCGTCAGCCTGCTGCTTCTCCAGATCCTCCATCTCGTCTTGCAGATCCTGGGCTTGCTGCTCCTCAGGCGTGAGCATCCCGCCCAGCTTGCGCTTGAGCTCGGCGATCTTCTGCTGCTTGTCGGCGTTGTCAAGCTCAGCCTTCTTGACTTGATTTGCCTGATCTTCTTTCGATGGCCCGCCCTTGAGCTTTCTCTCGCGCTGGCGCAGGGTCTCTGCCTCCGTTTGCGACTTCTCGAGCCCGCCAACATCCACTTCTTTGTCTCGGGCCGCCAGCTCATCCGGCGACAGCTTCTGTCGCGCTTTCTTCTCGCGCTCCGTCAGTTCGACCTTTTTCTCGCGCGCCTCGAGGCCGCGGGCTTTGAACTCCTCCGGGGTCTCCGGCCGCATTAGCTCGCGCTCGCGCTTGTCTAACGTCTGCCCCTTCTCAAGCTGGTCCAGCTCTTCTTTCTTCTTCTTGCGCAGCTCCTCATCTTCTTTTTTCTTCTCCGCGTCCTTCTCCTCAGGGGTCAGCTCCTCTCCTTTGAGCAGCTTCTCGCGCCTGATGAGTTCGGCCATAGTCGGGATTGCCACCGTCCCAGCGGCGACAGTGACTTTCTTCTTTGCGCCCTCACCCTCGGTCGTCTTGGTTGCCGACGTCGCCGTTGTCTCCTCTGGGGCGGACTTCTTCTTCGGCTCTTCAGATCGCTCGCCGCCTGCGCTCTTGGTCATTCGTATGAGGGCCCGGGCCAGCTGGTGGAGATCGAGCCCTTGATCCGTGTCGTTTTCGGCATTCAACGCATCGATAAAATCGTCACGCTGCACGCTGACGGCATCGAGCGTCGTTCGCTGGACCCTCGTGCCAGCTGCCGGCGCCGCGAGCATGCCAGCGACGGCCCGATTACCGGCCGCATTCTGAAGCCGCAGAACAGCCCTGGTCCGGGCCGATTGAGAGGAGGTAGCCGTGCCGCGAGAGGACGAGCCAACCGACTTTCCCCCGGTCTTTGCCACCGCGTGATCGTGCGGCATTGGACGCTCCTCCTGTTTGCGATTCCGTCGACGGAAGACGCCGCGTTGCCGCAAGTTTAACTCACCGGTCCCGCCGACGTCCGGGGTTGCCGTCGCCAGGACCCTCGAGCCGGCCCTCCCGCGTCAGGCCCGAGCCGGGTCCCGCGGACTGCACCGGATCTGGCAAGGGGACCAGCGGCGGCGATGGGCCCGAGCGGGGGCACCTGCCCGTAGGTGCAGATTTTGGTGCCCCTCTTGCAAAGGGAGCCGGAACGGCCCACAATTCGCAGGTGGAACACGAAACGCCTGTGCCGGAGCTCGCCGAACGACCACGGGTGCGTGCGGTGCGTCGCACCGCAGAGCCCGCTGCCCAGGAGCTGTCCCGGCCTGACCAGGCAGCCATCGTGGGCGCCGCCACGGCACCCACAACCGCACTTCGCTCCTCGGCGATCGGCCTGCAGCGCACGGCAGGCAACGCCGCGGTGGCGGCGCTCCTGGTACAGAGCCTCGCCGAGAGCGAGGACCGGGAAGAGACCTCGCCGGTGCTGGACATCGTCGGCAAAGGGCGCGGTCAGCCGCTTGATCCCGGCCTGCGAGACGAGATGGAGGTCCGGCTCGGCGAAGACTTCTCCGATGTACGCCTCCACACCGATGGCCCTGCGGCCGCCTCCGCGGCCGCGGTGCCGGCCCGCGCCTACACCGTTGGTAACGAGGTCGTGCTGGGGGCCGCCGCGCCGGCGCTCGACACTCCAGACGGGAAGCGCACCCTTGCCCACGAGTTGACGCACGTCGTGCAGCAGCGCCAGGGCCCGGTGGCCGGAACCCCCACCGGGGACGGTATCGCCATCAGCGATCCGTCGGACCGCTTCGAGCGGGCCGCCGAGGCAAACGCAGAGCGGGCCATGGCGAATCGGATCGCCGACGATGGCCGGGCGCGAGGAAGCGGCGACGCCGGGGGCGCCGGCATGGCGTTGCAGCGCGAGGAGACGGACGTGGAGGACTACGAGGAGGAGGCCGCCGAGTACCAGGAGGAGGCCGCCGAATACCAGGAGGAGGCCGCCGAGGCGACCGCGGAGGGTGCCGAGGCGGAGGCGGAAGAGCTGGAAGAGGGCGGCGAGGAAGAAGCGGCGGGCTAGTGGCCGCCTCCGAACTCGACGCCGGAAACTCGCCGCGCAGTTTGAGCCTGCGACGTGCTCTTTCGGTTGTCGAGTTTCCGGCGTCGAGTTTCTGGCCGGCCCGCTGACCGACGCTGCCACCCGGGCGGGTCCCGGGGGCGGGACCCGATCGGGCGGGCAGCGGGGGCGGCCAGGCGACCTTCAGCTCAAGTAGCGCTCGATCTGCGGGGTGAACTTCTTCCACCAGTCGGGCGGCATCCCCCCCACCGCAGCGGGGGGGCGGAGACCAGCGCCGGGGTGTCCATCCAGGTCGGAGCCGGCTCCCCGTCGGCGTAGAGGTACCCGCCCCCCGCCATGCCACCTTTGGGGTTGCCGGCCGCCCCGACCAGGCACCAGACGCCGTGTTGATAGCTGGATGCCGCCACCGCACCGCCGAAGCCGTCGCCGTCCTGGGGACTGCTCCCCACGTACTGGGCATCCTGAGTGAACGAGGCGCCGGCCGGCGATCCGTCTTCGGCTGCCGCGACGTACCGGAAGGCGCAGGCGGGTTGGCCCGACACCACACCGGGCCCGCCGACGAGCAGGTGCTCCGCCGGCGCATACGGGGCGCCGTTGCCCGGGACGGGACTGGACTCGGGAAATGCGACCGAGGCGCCGAACCTCATGCCCTCTGACGGGCCATAGATGTGGGCCTGGGTCTCGTTCGGAACAAAGGATCCATCCGTATACCCGAACAACCAGACTGCGCCGGTGCCTTCGATCATTTCCTCGAAGTTCGGATCGTTGGGAGCTCCTATCGCCAGCGTGACCCCACCGGTGAGAGCCACTGAGGCACCAAATCCCTCGGTGTGAAAGTCGTCGGAAGCATCGGGAAAGCTCGGGACCAGGGGCGAGCCGAACTGGAACGGGCTCGTCCACTTCCCGGGCTCGCTTGTCGTGCCCACGTAGACCGCGCCCTCGCCGTTGTTGGCGCCCGGCGCACCGACCGCGAGCGTCAGCGTTCCAAGCGACTGGCCGGATCCGTCTCCAGCGACATTGATGGCAACGCTGGCGCCGAACTGGTCGGTGGCGGTCCCGGCCGGGTTGGGATTCGCGATTGACGACGTGGACCAGGGCGCGCTCTGGGCTTCCAAACCGCGAAAGAGGTACACCTGCCCGCTTCCTGACTTGCCCCGGGGCGGGGGAACCTCCGGCGCGCCTACCGCGATGTAGTCGTCGGTGCCGTCGAAGCAGTGGGCGACCGCGGCCCCGAACATGTCGCCTTTGGTCGACCCCTCATACGAGAGCTGGGACACAGCTGGAATTCCCGTGTACGACCAGGCTCCGTAGGGGGGGCTCAGGACGAACACCCGGCCCGGCGTGTTGGGATCACCGGCGGCTCCCACCACCACCGTGTCACCGAACGCCACGCATGAGCTGCCGAGGGCCCGGACCTGCTCCGAGCCTTCGATCTTCGAGCCACTTAACACACCGATGTAGCCCCAGCCATTCCTGGCGGCCGAATAGAGATACAACACGACCGCACCTGCGCCGCCAAGTGCCGACGGAACGCCAAGCGCAGCCACCCCCGATCCGATGCCGACCGATATGGCGGGAGGTTGGTCACCCGGCTCGGCGTCGAATAGAGGAAAATACTCAATGGTCTCGATGGTGGACATAGCAGCGCAGCTCCTGTGAACTGAAGTCAGCCGAACCGCGGCTGAGGCGAATGGTGCAACTGATCGGACCCGGTAATGCGCTCATGATCCCGGTGCCGCCGCGGGCTGGTTCGCTTCGACCACAATGGGTGAAGGCACACTGGGCGAAGGGGAAACGCCAGCCGCAACCCGCTCGGCTTCTTCGAGCCGGTCGCGTAGCACGTCAATCGGCGGTACGGCCACGATGCGGCCCAGGTCGTCGAAGACGATCGAATTCGCCACCAGGGGGAACTGATCGCGGCGTATCCGCAGAATGTCCGGGGGGCGTGGCGTCCCAAAATGCCCCCGGTAGGCACAGCTGAGCGCGTCGTAGTAGCCGCATTTCAGGGGGCGCTGGTCCGTACCGTAGACCGAGCAGCGGTTGTCTTCGAGGTGCCGGCACGAGGTCCGTACCAGCACGGCCCAGCCGTCGGCTGCGATCCCGACCTCCACACCGGGGAAGCCGAGGCAATAGCGAAGGAACTCGAGTTGGGACGCGTCGCCGGGCAGGCCCCGATTGAAGATCAGCGTCTTGCAGCACCAGGCCCCACACCCGGTGCAGGGATCGGTCACCTCGTTGTCGCGGTAGTGGCGGAGGGGGCGGCGCTCGGCGTCGGATATCTTCTGCGACAGCACGATCGATCGCCACTCTTCCGTGACCGGATCGGGCTCGGGGGCCGGGGCGGGCGTCCGGTGCAACGGCATCGAATGGAACGCCTCCAGCATCTCCGCCCAGTCGGGAAGGGCGATCACCCGCCGCTCGTCGTCGAATACGGCGTGCTCTGCGAGCCATTCCATACGCCGCGAGTCCAATTGCGGGCGGTCGGGGGCGACGTCCAGGGTCATGCCGAACCGGTACCCGCACCGGTGGGCGTTGTACTGGATGCACACGGCCGGTTGGAGTGGCGTCTGATGCACCGTGCACAGGCCGCTCGGCACGTCCAGATAGCCGCACGGCTGATACAGGTAGACATCGACCTTGCGGTCCTGGTGTAGGCCGAGGTAAATGCCGTCGAAGTTCAACAAATAAAGGGCATGGTCAACATCAATCAAGGTTTCCATCTGGAAATCGGCGAGCAGCAGGTAGGTGCAGCACGGAGATGTTGGACAGGCAGAGCAGGGCGCTTCGCGAGCCTCGGCGTACGTCAAGCCGGACCCGGGCTGCCCGCGGCCCCCGTTGCGGGTAAGGGAGACCGGGACACCGCCCTGGTCGGCCGGCCGGGCGGGCCCCGATAATGGCTGGTGCGGTCCGGAGTCAGTCATGGCTACCTCACATCCCCCGCCGGAACAGACGGCCGAGCTTGGGGGGTCGGGTGAGGTTCGGCCGGAGCCGCTTGGTTGCCGCCCCGACACTCTTCATCGACGACTTGGCTGAGGCGGCAGCTTTGCTCTGCTGGGCCGCCTTCTTCATCCCGCTCATATCCTTACCGATCGTAGACTTTGCCACCGACAGATCGTGGCCCGCCAGCTTCTTCTGCCGCAACAGGGCGCTGCGCGCCGGGGACATGGCCTTCAATGCGGCCTGCTTCTTCAATCCGGCCGCCTTCTTCAGCCCCCCGGCTTCCTTGCTTGCTAGTTGGCGGGCTGGAACGGTGGCCTTCTTGAGCTTCTTGGCCTGGGCCAGCTCCTTCCCCGTCGCCCCCTTGACCGCGCCCTTGCCTTTTTTCGCCACCCCTTGGGCCGCCTTGGCGTCTTTACCGAGAAGGCTCTTTTGGCGCACCAGGGCGCTGCGGGCCGGCGCCATCGCCCGACGGGCCGCTTTGGCCTGGAGTGCGGTGGCCTTCTTCAGCCCGGCCGCTTCCTTGGACACCGCCTTGCGGGTCGGAACGGCGGCCTTCTTGAGCTTGCTGGCCTGCGCCAGCTCCTTGCCCGTGGCGCCCTTCACGGAACCCTTGGCAGCGCCCCCGGCCTTCTTCGCACCCCCGGCCGCAGCCAGAAGGCGCTTGTCCGCGAGGCCTTTCTGTCGCACCAGAGCGCTCTGGGGGGCGGCCATCCGAGGCATTCGGGCCCTGACGGCCTTGCGAGTCAGCCCGGTGGCGGGCGGCAGGCCCTGGACAGCACCCCGGGACCCGGCCGAGCGGCCCAGGACTTTTGACGAGGGCAGGGTAGAGTGGCCGAGGGCCTTCCCGGAGGGAAAGCTGGAGCGACCGACGGCCTGGTGACCGGGAACGGTTGCGGGCCGGAGCGGTGTGGCCATGGCTGCGGTCAGCGCGGAACCAGCCGCAGCCCACGGCCCGGCTGGTGACCCGCTCGGGGGCGATCAGCTCGTCGGCTCGGTGTCATCCGGCCGCCGGTTGGTGGCGTCGTCGAGCGTTTCCTGGCTCGGGGGTGTCTGCGGCGCCAGCTCGATGTGTTCTGAACCGGGCAGATCGACCGCCCCGGGCGCGTGAGTATCGGCCGCGGCCTCCGGGGCTTCTTCCGCGGTTGGCTCCACTGCTTCCCCCCCGACCAGCATCTCCAGCTGGAACGGCACATGAGCGGGACGGCGACGCGGCCACGATGCGGGTGACCGTGCTGCGCCGGACCCCGGCCGGGTCATCGACGCGCAGGCGCACGGTCAGATGAGGCTGCAGCGAGCCAGGCAGGGGGCTCTCGGCTGTCTGCGACCATTCACAGCCGCCCGTTTCCTCGATCTCCGGGGTGACGCCTGTATACAGGCGGACGTGGGCGGCCAGGCCGGCCGCGGTCCCGCGGATGCGGTACAGGGTGGCGGCATTCCGGATGAGGTCGCGGAGCCGCTCCAGGGTCCAGGTCTCGTCGATGTCGATGCCGACCCAGGCGGCCAGCCAGTCGACGAAATCCGGCGGTGCCAGCTGGGCGTCGAGGTAGCTGTCGAAGCAATCCAGGGTGGCGAACGCCGGCGCCAGCACCTCGTCCAGGGCGGCCATCATGCGCTGGCAGAAATCATCCTCCTGGAACACGGCCGGCAACTCGGCCCCGAGCGGACGGGGGGTGGGCAACCCGTCAACCAGGCCGCGGCCCGCGAAGCTGACCGCCCCGTCGATGGGCTCCGAAGTTCGACGCCCGGTGATGACGATCGCCACGGCTTACTCCTCTTATTCCTCGACCCGGACCTGATGCTGGTAGGAAAACACCAGGGCGTGGGGCGCTACCTCCACCCGCTGAGCCGCCTGCCCCCGCTGGCCGGTGATCGGATTGGCGGCGAAGAGCCTGACGTCTTCGACGAACTCGGTTCCGGGCAGCCGCTGGAGGAGGGCATAGACCTCCCCCATGTGGACAGGACGGCCGAAGTCCCACCCCGTCGCGTCCATACCGCCGCTGATGGGGTGGAGGTAGGCGTACAGGGCGTCAGTTGCCGTCCGCTGCAGCCGGTTGGGGTCCGCCCAGGGCCGGGCCCGGAGCATGGCGACCACCGTGACACCCTGATAGGCGGGAGGCTCCACGACGACCCGCGTCCCGATGGTGCGGCGCGAGTCCAGATAGGCCGCGATGTTGCTGAGGGTCTCGGCCGACGGCACCAGCTGTTCGAACGACAGACGGCCGTCCTCATCGTCGGCCACCGCCGGCACGACCAGAACCCTGACTCCACCGCCTTCCTCGTCGGTGGTGGCCGGGACCGCCCTGACCCGGGCCGCTTCTGGTGCGGCCTCCTTGGCCAGTTGCTCGTAGTCTTCGGCGGTTACCGCCCGGCCGAGGGTGCGCATGATAATGGGCCCGCGGATCTTGGCTTCCTCGATGTCCTCGCCGTCAACGCCGCCGGCCGCGGGATAGCGGTTTTCGACCCGGGCGACGTACGGGATCGTGGTCCGGCAGACCCGGATGGCGGTTTGAGCGACGTTGCCCTGGCGCCCGCCGCCGGTGTGGTAGCGGCGCAGACGCAGCACCGCACCTTTGGCTGGCACGGCTCCGTACCCCACCATCTCCCCGTTGGGCATGCGCACGGCGGGCCCGAGCAACACTTCACCGGCGACCGAATCGAGCACAAAATGGCGGTCGGCGGGCTGGCTCTGGGCGAAGTCCGACACCTCCACCCACTCCTGCCAGCCTTCTTCCTCGTCCGATACCTCCAGGACGACGGGGTCGCCCGAGGGCACCACCGGTATGCGGGCCACCTGGAAGCGCTGCCCAGGGACTCCTTCCGATAGCCCGATCACTTCGGCTTCGATCACCTCGGCCTGGACCGCCTCGATCGTCCCGCCGATGGTGTGCACCTCGAGCCCGTGGATGAGCGGCGAGTTGCTGTAGAAGGGCTGGTCCTCTTCGGGGGTTGTCACCCTGGCTCTGATCCAGCCGGCGCGGAGCTGATGCTCGAGCGACATCACATGCGTGGACGGAACGTGCAGGACGACCTCACCCGTCCGGTTGAGGCCGCCAGTGGTATCCCGGTCCACCTCGCACTCCACCCAGGAGTCGCCGTCGAACGCCTCCCAGGCCAGGGGAGGCCATTCCGGATCAACGCCGATCCCCTCGATGGTGCAGTCAAACCGGAGGCTGATGGCGCACCGTGGCACCCCGGCTGACAATCCGATGAGAAGGGTCTCGTCGGGGACGGGGTGGGTCGAGAAGCAGGAAAAGGGGGCAAGCTTGATGGCGTCGGTGTGGTTGCGCCACGTCCCGCCGGTTGGGATCGAGGCGATGTAGCTCATTTCGGAGGGCACGATGTCCAGGGTGTCGGTGGTGGTGAAGGCGACCGCGGAGCCGACGGCCTCGGTGCGCGGGGTCGCCACCTCGACCCCGACCGGCACCACGATGGGGATCTCCTGGGGAGCCGACAGCCAGAAGGTCACTTTGGTGGTGGCTGCCGTGGGCGGAAAGAGCCGCACCCCGATGAGCTCGAGAAACTTGATGTAGTTGCGGTCGGGTACCCGATTGAGCCGGTAGAGGAGCTGGTCGGTCATGTACGCGAAGGTCTCGATGAGGGTGACGCCCGGGTCCGAGACGTTGTGGTCCGTCCACTCCGGACACCGCTGCTGGACCAGTCGCTTGGCGTCGTCGACGAGGTCCTGAAATCGGCGGTCATCCAGGTTGGGGGCCGGCAGCGCCATCGACGTCTACTCCTCTTCCGGTATCACGTAGAAGGGAAACACCAGGTTGCGAGGATCGTAGGATCCCTTTTTCTCGTACCCGATGTTGATGTAAAGGGTGTTCCGCTCGAACTGGTCGACGGTCACGTCGACGCTCTTGACGTCGATGCGGGGCTCCCAGAAGGCCAGTGACCGCCTGACCTCAACGGCCAGTCGACCGGCCGTGTTGGCGTCCGCCGGGGCGAAGACGTAGTCGTGGATACCGCAGCCGAAGTCGGGCCGCATCGGTCGTTCACCCTTGGCGGTGGCCAGAATCAGACGCATGGCTTGCTGCAGATTCCGATCATCCGCGGTCAGGGCGATACTTCCTGCCGCGTCTGTTGCCAGCGGGTAGTGCCAACCGTGCCCGACAAAGTTCTCAGCCATACCGTTCCTACCCGGGACCGAGGGTGATCATGGCCCCGCTGACGCTCACTTCAGCCGTGCTCGGGCTTCCGACGGAGACCTGCTCCGTGGTTGGGCCGCCCAGGGCGACTGTGGCGCCCGCCAGGCTGAGGTTGGCGGTCTCCTCGCTGCCGATGCTGATCGTCGGAGCGTTCAGGGACAGCTGACCTTCGGCGGAGATGGAGACCGTCGCGGCGCCGGTTATCTCAATCTGGCCTAACGAATTGATGCTGATCTTGACCTCTTCGCCGTCCAGCACGATTGAGGTCGGCGGGCTCTCCGCCGGAGCGGTCATGATGCTGATGCCCATGGCCTCGGGCCCATCGTTGAACTGGATGGTGTGGGCCATGCGTGACGCAATCCGCCGGTTGGTGACGACGCCGGCAACCTCGGGGGCGGGCAGGGGGGATGCGATGCCGTTGTAAAGGTTCCCGATCACGAAGGGATGATCGATCGAGCCCCGATCGAATCCGATCAGGACCTCATCGCCGATTTCCGGAAGCCAGAGAAAGCCTCCTCCGGCCTTGCTGGCGCCGATCTGCATGACGCGGGCCCAGGCGCTGATGTAGTCGGGCGACAGCCACGGGAACATCACCTTGACCTGGCCCTGCTCTTCCGGATCCTCGTTGTCCACGACCGTGCCGACGACCAGACCCGAAATGTTGGGACGTTTGGCCTCGGGCGCGGTCGCCCCCGAGCTCAGGGCAAAGAGGGATCGGTCCCGAAAACCGCCGCAGGTGACCCAGGTGGTGTACCCCCCGCTGTCGGGCTCGAACACGTGGCGGGCCGCGGAGCACACGTAGTAGCCGTCAAACGGCATTCCGGCCATCCCGATGGTGATGCTCTCGCCGGCCAGGAGGGCAGGATTGCCCAGGCACTCGCCTTCGAGTTCGGCCAGGGCCCCGGCGATATCGGCGGCGATGGAGCCGGCCCATTTCATGGCCGCGCCTTCGTTGTCGATCGGAACGCTGGCGTCAAAGAAGGGCTCGGCCTCGAACTCGCCTCCAACCAGCGGCGGGAGGGTAGCCGGGTCCATGCTCTGTGACGAAGAGGGCACCGTAGGAAAGGGGCCGACCACCGGCATGCCCAGCGTCGGGTCGTAACCGGTGACCGTCACCTCCGGCACCTGCTCGGCCGCAGACACCACGGCCCGCAACCGCACCAGGTTCTTGCCCATGACGAGCTGAGTACCCGTGGCCGGAGTCAGGTACGTCATGGCCGGCGGAATCCCGAGCTCGGGCGACGGCATGGGGCAGAAGTTAAAGAGCCCGAGAGCGTCGGCGTAAGCGACACAGTTTTCCAGCGCGGCCAGCTGCTGGATAAAGACCCAGGCGCTCACGTTGGCCTGCGACAGCCACGGATAGATGGTGGTGGTCGGGATGATCTCCCCCGGGATGATCCCGGCCTCGCCGACCAGCATGGTCACGACATCGGAGGCGGTCATCTCCGGGTAGGCCATGGTCTGGGTGCCGCGCATCAGCCGGTGGGACTGGTCCATGCCTCGCACCACCGTGAGCGTCTCACCGTGGGCGTACTCCACTTCGACGGCAGTGACCTCGCCCGTGAGCAGCGGGACGGGAACGCCCTCGTCGCTGGCGCTGACGGTCACCGGCGTCGCCAGCTGCAGTCCGCCCGGGAGCAGCACGTCGTCGGGACTTCCCCTGAACATCAGCCGGAACTGAGACGGAACGTACATGGTGCTGTCCACTTCGGCGGAGACCAGCATGGCGCTCACCAGAGGGTTGAGCGGGGCCTCCATGACCAGGATCTCGCACTGAGTGGTGGTCGTCTCGAGGTTCATGGCCGCCGGTCCATCACAACAGGGCTTCGGCTTCGCGCCGGTCGGGGACCACCAGCACCGAGCCCGGCTTGACCCGCATGGGATCGTCGATGCCGTTGGCTTCTGCCAGCGCCCGCCACTTGTTGGGATCCTTGTATTCCCGGTAGGCGATGGAGGCCAGCGTGTCGCCCTCCACCACGGTTCGCGTCCGCCGGGTCGCCAGCCCCCCCGAGGTCGGATTCGTAAAGCCAATCGGCGCCGGCAGGGGGATCGCCTCCAGGGTCACGGTGGCAGTGGCCCGGACCGGCTCGCCAAGCAGGAACCGCTCGTAGTGGACCTGTACCTTTGTGATAACGGCCTGGTCCATGACGATGTTGGTACCCCAACCAAACATCACGGTTGGCGCCTTCGCACCCCCATCGGCCAACGAAAGGGCGGTCGGCAGCGTCAAGAGCTTGAGTTGCTCGATGGTCGCCGCCGGCGGCATGGGAGGAACCGCGAAGGCGTCGAGCAGGATCTTCACGTCCACGGTGGGTGCTTCGATGCCCTGCCACTGGGGCGGGGCCGGCGACGCCGGCTGCGGGCTCTTCTTCCAGTGCGCCCTGGTGGTCACCGAAAAAGGCTCCGGGTTGTACGGGAAGTCGATGTCGTCGAACGGCAGGTCCGGATCAGTGCACGCGATATAGGCACTGACGACACTGGCCGCCATCCCCGCGCCCGGCGAGGGACATGCTGCTGGCGATACCTGCTCCACCATCGGACATGATGCTCTCTTCTCCTCCTACATGAAGCCCATGTGCGCCAGGGTGAGGACCTCGGTGGCGACATTGTGGGTATACACATCCATTGACGGGCCCTTCCAGCTAACCGGCGAAACCCCCATCAACGCCCAGACCATGACCACCGAGCCCGTCTGGTCCAGGCACATGATTTCCGCTGCGGTGGGGATGGGAAGCATGTGGTAGGCGCTTATCCAGCTCATGACGTTGGCCGTGTCCGAAGTAACCGGACGCTCGAGGGTGATATTGGTGTAGGTGACGTGACCCGGCAGGTGGTGCTCAAAGAAGCTCATGGCCGAGTCCGGCCGGGATTTGGTATCGAGCTGCATACCGAGTCCCGACATCTTGCTCCACATACCCAGCTCGACCACATCGAGGGTGACCTTGAAAAAGACGCTGATGCCGGGGTTCGTGTTGAGCTGAATCCCCGCTTGCATGGGTGGAACCGGGAGACCCGGATACTGCGGACGGTATTGCTGGGTCCCGACGTTCTCGTAGTTCGTGAGACCTTGGGCCGCCAGCTGCTGGTCGGCGCTCGCCACCTCCGCCTCTGCCGCTTTGTCAGCGGCGGCCGTGGATTCACCCGGCTGGTTGTTCTCATCGGCCGTCAGACCTTGAGCCGCCAGCTGCTGGTCGGCGCGAGCGGCCTCCGCCTCTGCCGCTTTGTCAGCGGCGGCCGTGGATTCACCCGGCTGGTTGTTCTCATCGGCCGTCAGACCTTGAGCCGCCAGCTGCTGGTCGGCGCGCCTGGCCTCCGTCTGGGCCGATTTGTCAGCGGCGGCCGTGGATTCACCCGGCTGGTTGTTCTCATCGGCCGTCAGACCTTGGGCGGCCAGCTGCTGGTCGGCGCGACTGGCCTCCGTCTGGGCCGTTTTGTCGGCCTGCTCTTGCGACTCGACGGGCTGGTTGGGATCCGCCCCTTCATTCTCCACGTTGGACACGGACTACCACCTCCTGTAGTGCTCGGTCAGCAGGCCGGCGCGCTCCCGGTCTTCGCGCAGCTCGCCCTTGAGCCGGTACCGGATCAGGGGATACAGCCATCGGCTCAGATTGCTGAGTTCCTCGTCGGTGGGGCGACCCAGGACCCGACCGGGCGGCTCCTCGGGAGTCGAGCTGGGTTGGGGTGAGGCCTGCGGGGCGAGCGCAACCGCATCGTCAGCCCGTTGCAGTCCGGCCGGGGCGGGGGGCGGTATCGCACTCGACGACCAGGATGGCCCGACTTGGCCGGCAAGCAACGGGCCAGAGGGCGGGGTGAACACGGCCGAAGTGGGGCCCGGTACCGGGCTGAGCACCGACATCTTGTCAAGGATGGATACGGCCAACGAATCGGCGTCGACAGAAGTCGCCGGCGCCGCCAACGGCAGGGTGGTGCCCGGCATGCCCCCACCGTCCCGGCCCGAGCCACCAGACCGTTCGGCGGAGGACGGAAGGCCCTGGGCGCCGGAACGGCCCGACGCACCGGTACGAACTGCCATCTCGGCGGAGACCGCTTCGGCCTCCAGCAGTCGGCCGGCCGGCGTGAACTCCTCCGGGAGGTTGGGCCCGAGGCGGGCGCGCTGGGCGACATGGGTCAGTTCGTGAGCGAGGAGAGCCTCCCCCGGGCCCGCCTCGAGACTCCCGGCCGACGGCGGGATGACCACGCCCTGATCGAAGGCGAAGGCCCGGGCCCGAAGCCGGTGAGCCTCAGAGGCACCTCCTGCCGTCCGATCAACAGGGACGGCGCTGAGATCCATGCCCTGGCGCTGACCTACGACGGTGCGGACCCGGGCGCCCTCAGGGGGCTCCGACGGCGACGCGGTTACCGGCTCGGGCTCAACCGGCCGGAACAAGCGGTCGGTTGACAGGAGCGGCCCCTGTTGGGCGCCGGCCGGAGGGAGGTCGGCCTCGCCCTCACGTACCGATGGTTCGAGCGGTGTCAACGCCACCCGGGCCAGGGACATGCCGGCTACCACAGACGGCGATGAAAGCCGGGCCGCGGTTACGCCTGCCGCCGGGGTGAGTGGCGCGGCCTGTGGCGGCAGCGGCAGGCCGGCGGGGCCCATAATGCCGCTGCGGGTCATGGCCGCCATCTGGCTGCGAATCAGGGCGCGCGACGCCGCCACCTGCTGAGCCCGGCTCAAGGTGGTGATATCCCAGGAGGTGGCGGTTGACGGCAGGTTCGACAGCGGCTCGCCCAGTCCGGCCCGGGGTGCCGGCGGGAGTGGGGTCTGAGCCAGGGGCCCGGGAGGCGGGCTGGCCTGCTCCCCGCCGGCCGCGCCGGCGGGCTCCGACTCCGGAACGAGCGGGGTGGTCTCACTCGTGAGCGGCGCTCCCTGGCCGAGCAGCGGGGCGACAGGGGCCGGCGGTTCGGCCGGGAACCCGGGGTCCTCAGCCGCCGCCGGGACCGAGGCGGGCTCGGCGGCTTCAGGCCCGGCCGCCTGACGCTGGACCAACGGAAGGGGAACAGGAGCGGGGTGGCCCGGTGCCTCGGGATCGTCAGCCGGAGCCGACGCAGCGACCGCCGGCCCGGTTGGTGCCGTCGTCGTGACCGCCGGCGGCTCGGGGGCGAGCGGAGGTGTCTCCCCGACGAGGGGGGCGACAACGGGAGGCTTGCGGCCGGGCGGAGCCGGGGCAGATGACAGGGGGAGCGGCAGATCCCCGGCGGGCGGTGCCGCCGAGGGGCCGGGCGACAGGGCTGGAGACGGGCTCGCAACCGGGGCCGGGGTGGCCGGCCTGTCGATCATGGCCCGCTGGCCGACCAGGCCGGAGGTGGTCGGACCCGGACCGGTGGTCGTCGCTTCCGGCCCTGGCCCGGCCGGAGATGCCACCGGCCCGGCCTCTTCGAACCCGGTGGCGCGGGACCCGGATTCGGTGGAACCAACCGGATCGGGGCCGGCCCCGGGCCAGGGCGCGACCTCCGGGGGAAGGGGCGCGCTCGGCAGGTACGCCAGGGGCATATCCGGTGGGGTGGCGGCGTGGATCAGCCTGCTCGGTGCTTGCTCCAATGGTTGCGGCGCAAGGAGCGGCGAGATGGCCGGAGCCAGCGGCGCCACGCCGATCAATCCCGAGGCCGGAGCTGGCTGGGCGGCGCTTCCCTCCGGGGCAGGGAGCGCTTCGACATCGTGCGGACTCGCCGAAAGGGATGCAGGCTCGTCGGCCGGACCCGTGTCCGGCGGGGGATTCGGGGACACGCCAGGGGGGTTGTCGGCCAGGACGGGCTGAACCGATAGCGGAGATGGCGGGGTTGGTTCGGACTCGACAGGAGTGGCGACATCCATAACTTCGCGGGACGCGGTGGCGCTCACGGGGAGATCCAGACGTCTGGTCGTAGCTTGAGACCGCCCTCCCTCCCCGGGGGAGACCGACGCCGGCGGCCCGGCCAGGATCAGCGGTTGGGCGCCGGGGGCTCCCGGTTCGGCCGGGACCGGGCTGGGCGTCTCGGGGGGCGGATCGCCTGGAGAAAGTATGGCCATCCCCTCGATGGTCCCGGACGGCGCCGATTCGGAAATGGAATGGCCGAGAGGGGCAAGGAAGAGCTCGGGGGGCTGCCAGGAGACCAGCGAGTCCTCGAAGTGCCCCAACAGCAACGGCATCTCCGGGAGCAGGGGCGGGATCGGCGGAAGCTTGGCCCAGTCCGGGACATCGCTCAGCGAGCTGGCGCGAATGACCTCGTGCTCTGGAGCCGCGGCGGGCTCCGGCGCTGCCGCCGGAGCCGCGGGGGCTTTCGGAGCACGATCAGGGCCACGAGCGGACCGACGCCAGCTGAGCAGGCCCACGACCCGGTCACTCTCTCTCTTCGGACAAGCGCCGGTTGATCTTGGCGATCTCCGCTACAAAGCGCTGACGGACTGGATGCTCGAGGTCAAGGATCTCGTCGAGCGACCAGTGAAAGTGATATGCGACGTACGCAACCTCCTCGTACAGCCGGTCGGTCGCGTACGTCATCGTTCCCCCTGGCCACCACCGGCCAGATCGACCGTGAACGTCTCCCCACACGCCGGGCATTTGACTGCGGCCCGGGTATGACCTTCGGTGTTAATGCGGCGATAGAGATCCTGCAGGAAAGCGAGATCCGACGCGAACAGGTTCTCCACCACCGAGGCCCGGACTTCGTCGTCCTCCAGGGTGCCCAGCCGGGTAATGACCCGCGACAGGAGGACGACAGTCAGGTAAGCCGGATTGCTGCGGACCCGGTCGTCGTGCAAAGGCAGCAATTCGTCCCTGGCGGTGGCGAGGCGCATGGCGCCGGTCTTGTGGATGACCCCGGCGGAATCGAGGTAGCCGCGCGGCAGCTCGAACTCGAAGACGGTTCGCAGCGGCTCCGGACGGGCCGGACGCGACACCGGCCTCTGAGGAGCCAGGGGCTCCCCTGATCCGGAGTCCTCGGCCGCCTCGTCCGCGTCCGTCGGGGGGAGGGGTGCACCTCGGCGCATGCAGACCTACGGGCCAGACGAGTCCGCGGTAGGCCAATCGGGGCTCATGGTTGGGTGGCCTCGATTTCCTCGTAGACGAAACGGATGGTCTCCTCGATCGGGGCCGCGGTTGAGGCGTTCATGCCGGTGACCTTGAGCGAGACGGGCCAGGCGTTTTTGAAGGTGTACTCCCGGGTTGGCAGGTACTCCTGGTTGTAGATGGTGATGACGCCGTTCTTGCGAGCCGCCTTCACGTCCTTGACCGCGGTGTTGAACCAGAGATCCCAGCTGGGGTCGTCAGTCATGACCCGGGTCACCGTCAGCTCGCCGAGGTAGACGCGGTTGCCGGCCCACGCCTTGTGAACGGCTTTGCCGTCGATGGTGTTCGACTTGGTCTCGACCTTGTCCAGCTTGAGCTCGAGCCCGTCGACCGACTTGATCGTCCTGCTCTCAATCCCATCAAGAGTGAAGCCAAATTTGTGGGTACCGGCTGAGTCGTAGTCTGTGAAACCTGCCATTTTGGTTCGTTACCTCCTGGAAACGGGGTTGAGCGCTACTCGTTGACGAGGCTGGTGCCGCCGGAGAACTGCGACAGACGGAAGATCACGAACTCAGCCGGCTTGACGGGGGCGACCCCGATCTCACAGATCACCTGGCCGGCGTCGATCCCTTCCGCCGGGTTGGTTTCGCTGTCGCATTTCACATAGAAGGCCTCGGCGGGTGTCAGCCCGAACAGGGCGCCCTTGCGCCACTCGTTGATAAGGAACCCGGAGATGGTGCGGCGGATCTTGGACCACAGGGCGTAGTCGTTGGGTTCGAACACCACCCAGTCGGTCCCCTGGAGGATCGACTCCTCCAGGTAGTTGAAGAGGCGGCGCACGTTGAGATAACGCCAGGCCGAATCGGAGGACAGGGTGCGGGCTCCCCACACCCGGATGCCCCGGCCCGGGAAGGCCCGGATGCAGTTGATGCCTACCGGGTTGAGCAGGTCATGCTCGTTCTTGGTGATATTGATCTCCAGGTTGATGGCGCCCCGGACGACCTCGTTGGCCGGTGCCTTGTGCACGCCGCGGGTGTCGTCGTTACGACCCCAGATGCCGGCCATGTGGCCGCTCGGCGGGACGAAGACGTTCGTACCGGTGGCCGGGTCGAACACCTTGACCCACGGCCAGTACAGGGAGGCGTACTTCGAGTCGTAGCCGACCTTGTCGACCCGCCACTCCTTGATCTGCTGGGCGCTGAGCCCGGGGGGAGGGTCGAGGATGGCGACCCGGTCACCCATGAGCTCGCAATGGGCGATCATGGCCAGCTGCACGGCCTGCACGCCCTCGAGGTCGAGCATGCCGTTCTGGTAGGCCGACATGAGGTCCGGGACGCAGACCATGGTGATCTCGTCGACGGCCTCGAGGCCGCCAAACCCGGTCCGGTCGGCGGTGTCGCCGACATAATCGTCCGGCGCCAGGTGGACAGGGGCGGGCGCACCTCCGCCCGACAGGGCGACCGTGCCCCGGGCGACTCGCTCGGTGGCCACACCGAGATCCTCGAGCCGCACCAGTTTGGACTGAGCGTTGACGACGGTGACGACATTCTGACGACCGCGTTTGGTCGTCACGTTGTCGAAGGTCTCCTCGACCTTGTTGCCCTTTTTGACGATGACCTTGAAGGCATCGTCGGCCGCGCCCTCGGCGGTGGTGTCCGCAATCTCGACGGAGATCTCGTTGCCCTCCGTGCCTTCGGCCAGGGCCTGCACCCGGAAGGCGCCGACGCTGGCTCCGGCCCCGCCTCCATCGCCAGCGGTGGAGGTGAGCTCGGCCCGGGCGGCCGGCGACCCGGCGCCGTTTCCGCCGATGCGGATGACATAGCAGGCGCCACCGCCGTTCTGGAAGTAGGCGTACACGGCGTGATGCAGGTAGGCGCCAGCGATGAACTCACCGAAGATCCCGGTGAACTGGCTCCAGTTGGTTACGAGCGTGGGGGCGTTGAAGGGGCCAGAATTGGCCAGGCCGACGAACGCGGCCACCGCGGTACCGACGCCTTCGATTGGCCTGGCACCGGCCTCCATTTCCTCGACATAGACACCCGGCGACAGGTAGGTCGGCATGAACATCCTCCTCGGGACGGACCACCAGCACCCTGCCGCGTTCCACCGCCGCGCAAAAGGGACAGGAGGGCGAGTCTGCGGGAAGCATCCATTGCGCTTTCGGGCAATCGGAGCTGCCCGAACGCGGCAGGCCGGTCCGGGAGGAAACCTTGATCGGCTGCGGTCAGCGGCGCGTCAACTGGCGGTCAGCCGGAAATAAGGGCCGAATTCCGCCGCCACCACCATCCGGCCCAGCTTGCGGTACTCCCGGTGGACGCCCCGGATGATGTCGACCATGGCCACCGGCCGGCCGCTGTCGGCGGCCAGGTAGGCGGCGGTTATGGCAATGCTGCGAATGTTGCCCCCGGACAGCTCGAACGCCCGGGCGCAGAAATCGAGGTCGAGATCCTCGTCCCGGGGCACACCGGGGGCCAGGCACCGGTCCCACAGCGCTCGCCGCAGGTCCACATCCGGCGACGGGAAATCGATCACCATGTCCAGCCGCCGGGCAAACGCCTCGTCGACATTGGCCCGCAGGTTGGTCGCCAGGATGGCGAGACCGTCGAAGGTTTCCATCCGCTGCAACAGGTAGGCGACCTCGATGTTGGCGTAGCGGTCGTTCGCATCGCGGACCTCGGACCGTTTCCCGAACAGGGCGTCGGCCTCGTCAAAGAGCAGCACGGCGTTGACCCCGTCCGCCTCGGTGAAAATCCGCTCCAGGTTCTTCTCGGTCTCACCCACGTACTTATCCACCACGGTGGCCAGATTGACCGTGTACAGGTCAAGGCCGAGATCGCCGGCGACGACCTCCGCCGACATCGTCTTTCCGGTCCCGGAGTCCCCCGCGAAGAGCACGGTAATGCCACGGCCCCGGCTTCCCCCGGGCCGCATCCCCCACTCGTCCAGGACCCGATCCCGGCGCCGGGCCCGCCCGGCCAACTCCTTCAGGGCTGCGGCGGTGGCCGGGGCCAGCACCAGGTCAGCCCAGCCGACGGTGGGCTGGATGCGGCGGGCCAGCCGTTCGAGGCCGGCGCCGTTTTGGGCCCGGGCCCCCGCCCGCAGGTTCTCGAGGCTGACCGTTTCCCCGGCCAGCTGGGCCTGGAGGCGGGCCGCCTGCACGGCTCGATCCACCTGCTCACTTGATAAACGGAACTGGGTCGTCACATCGGCGACGGCCAGGCCGGCCGGTGCCTCAGCGCCCAGGCTGGCCTGCCATTGGTCGCGCCGCTGGCCGGATGAGCCGACGGTCGTGTCAACCACCAGCGGCACCGCCCGGCTCCACGACGGTTCCCAGCCGGCCCGGCCATGCAGCACCACGGGCCCGGGCAACCCCGCAAACGCTCGCACTGCTCCGGGCCCCCGGCTGAGCAGCGATTCAACCGGCCCGGCGACCACGCCGGCCGCGGCCAGCAGGGCCTCCCGCCCGATCGTCCTCGCCACTACGTCCGGTTCTTCGGTGGGGTTGAGGTGCTCGAGATCCACGGTGAGGGCGGCCAGACCGGCGGCCTTCAGGGCGGCGGCGGCAAGCAACGGCGCCGATGCGCCGGGTCGCTCCCGGAGGTACACGAGGCGAACCCCGCTCGCCAGGGCTGAACCCAGCGCGACGGACAGGGCGTCGCCAGGGGGTGTCAGCGAGGGGCGGAGCAGAGCGGTGACGGCCGGGTCGGTCCGCTCGTCGCCGAGCAGGTGGGCAGCCACCCGATCGGGAACCCGCAGGGAGCGGGAGAGGAAGGGCCGGTCCGGTTCCTCCACCAGGACCAGGCCGTTGGCGGTGAGGGGGGCGTCGGAGGAAAACCGGGCTCGGGCCGCCTCCGACCACGGAGACGCGCCGCAGAGCTCCAGGCTGAGGCCGATGGTGGCCCGGCGGCGGGTCACGTCATCGTTGAGATACCCGTAGAGGCGTTCGAAGCGGCTGTCCAGATCGGGGGCCAGGGCCACCAGCAGGAGGTCCACGTCGAGGTCGTCGAGGCCGGCTCGCCGGGCCAGCGGCCGCAGCCGGATCGGGGTGCCCGCGGCCTCGACCCGGACGGCCTCCTCCTCCAGGGCGGCCAGAAGATCCCGATCGGCTCCTGCAGCGAGGGCGTCGTCCGGGCCCCGGGCCAGCAGACGGTCGACGTGCTCGTCTGAAAGATAGAGACCCCGGAACGGATCGTCAGGGGACGGGTCATCCCGCCGGCGCTCGGCGATCAGGGCTCGAACCCGGGCCTCGAGGATCCTCAACCGGGCCAGGACGTAGACGGCCGAGGGATCGACCCGGGCGGCGGCAGACTCCCCCGGAGCCGGGTCGGCTGGTTGGGCCGGCTGGCCGGGCTGGAGCTGGCCGGGCTGGAGCTGGACGGCCTGGGGCGGGACGGCCTGGGGCCGGGGCGGTTTCGACGGCACGGACGTCTATCTTGCGCCCGGGTCCCGCCCGTTCACGAGCCCGGGCTTGGGCCGCGCTTTCTGGCCCGCCCCCCGCCCACGGCGGCGGCCGGCGGCTCGGGCTCCGCCGGCGCCGGGGCGGCGGGATCAGGAAGGTGGCGGACGTCGTCCTCGACGTCGTAGGTGGTGTGGCCGACCGCCTTCAAGCGCATCGGCGCCATGACAGCCTGGGCGACGTCGTACAGCACATCAGGATCCATGGCCATGGTGATGACCAGATCTACGGCCGGTTTGAGGTCCCCACCCAGCGACGACCACACATCGGAGACCTGGCGGTCCTCCGGGGGCGGATAGGCGATCATGATCTGCAGGGGCGCGCCGACCTCCCGCAGCACCGGCGTGAGCGCCGATTCGGGCACAAAGTCGTGCCGCATAAAGCACGCCAGGATGGCCGAAAGGAGCCGGTGCTCGTCCTCGGCTCGCTGGGTCCAGGCCGTGACCAGATAGGCGAACCTGAAGAACCGGGGCACCTGGCGACGCTCCACCACCACCCCTTCCTCGTCGCGCCGGTCCACCATTCCGAACTGCCGCCGCCGGACGTCCTCCCGGATGTCGTAAAGAAAGAGGTCCACCGTCGGGGTGTTGCGGCGGGAGGCCCACTCCCGTGTCGGGGCCTCGAAGAGAACCTCGACGTCTGCACCGCTGACCACCTCGGCCCTCACCAAATTGCGGAGGGCTTCGTCCACTTCGTTGATCATGGCCTTCCCCTGTCGTCGAGGCTGAACGGATCAGATCAGGCCCTGGCGGACCGCGTACGCCACCGCGTGAGACCGGTTGCGTAGCTGGTGGCGGGCGGTGATGTCGTGGATGACGTTCTTCACCGTCCGCTCAGAATACGCCAGCTTGTTGGCGATCTCCGCCGTGTCCCATCCCTCACCGAGCAGCCTGAGGACGTCGACCTCGCGGTCGGTAAAGCCACTGAGCGACAGACCCCTCGGCGCCAGCACCTGTCGCTGCAGCCGGCTCATCTGATCGAGCAACCGGCCGAGCAGGTCCGGGGGTACCGATCCATCGCCCTTGGCGGCCGTCAGCACGGCCTCCACCACCCGGTCGGCGTCCGCTTCCGAGCGTCGCAGCATCCCGCATGCCCCGGCTTCCACCGCGGCCAGCAGGCTGGCGTCGTCGAGGCGGGTGACGACCATCACCACCCGGCGGGAGCCATCCCGCTGGATACTCCGGACGGTCCGGACGGTCGCGGCATCGACCTCGTCAGCCACCACCACCGCCACGTGAGCCGAATCAAAGTCCGCGGCATCGACGACAAGTACTTCCGGTCGCAGGCGCAATTCGCCCGCCACCCCCGTCGCCGACACCGGATCGCTCGCGTGCACGTACACCTTCACCCGCCCGCCCGTCGACATTGCCGCCCCTTTCCTGGATTTCCGCCATCATCCCCGACGGTCCTCAACAGGCACTCAACGATGGCTCAGCAGGCAACTGTCCACGTCCGTTCGTGCAGGCGCGGCCAGGCCAACAGACCGATCGCCCCGGCCGAGACGGGCAAATCACGGCCGGATCTATCCGGGCGACCGATCCGGCCTTACACTGAGTCTGTCCGGCTGGTCGCCGGCGACGCGGGAGGTGGCAAGCATGGGCCAGCTGGTCGTCGAGGGGGCGATGCTGATGTGCCCCATGGGGAAAGTTCCAGTGCCGCTGGTCGTCATCCCTGAGGGGGGTCTCGTGAACGCCCCCACCCCGGTGGCCACCATCATGGACTTCGTGCCGCTGGAAAACATTGCCACCTTCGGGTTGTGCAGCTCTCCGGCCAATCCCGAGGTGATCGCGGCTCTGGGGGTCCCGGTGCCCTGCGTGCCGGCCATCGTCGCTCCCTGGGTTCCTGGCGCCCCCACCGTGCTGGTCAACGGGATGCCGGCGCTGACCAGCGATTCCATTTGCGAGTGCATCCTTTCGGGCGGGGCGCCCATCACCATCGACTTTCCCGGGCAGGTGTCGGTCGAGGTCACGGACTGACCCGGTCGGGGCCGGTGGCGGCGGGCTGGGCTCAGACGATGGGCCCGGACGATGGGCCCGGACGATGGGCCCGGACGATGGGCTCAGACGCCCAGCTCGTCGAGCACGGCGGCGTAGGCCCGGCGGGCTTGCCCGGCCTCGGCGTGGTGGCCTGAGCGGTCGGCGGCTTCAATCAGCAGCTTCCACAGCTCGTCGCGATAACGATCCACCGAAAGCCCGAGCCGGGCCGCTTCGGCCGCGGGCGCGGTGATCACCGCGCCCGAGGCGGAGGTTGGCGAGGCGGGCGGCCGCGTCGGCGGCGGCCTGCTGCAACGCGGCCCGCCGATCGACCACCCAGTCCGCGGGACCGTCGCCGGGCAACAACGGACCGCCGTAGGCGTTGAGGGCCGCCTCCAGGGCCTCCTCCTCCGCAGCGTCGGCGCCGGAACCGCGCGCCGCCCCGGCCCGGCGCAACGAGGCGCTGAATTGCCAGACGTCGCACTCGGAGTCGTCCGGCAGGGCCAGGCGGTACGAATCGCCCTCCCGGGCCAGCACCTGCGCCGGGCTCCGCGAATCGACGGCCAGCAGGCGGCGCAGCGCCGAGATCGCCACTTGCAGACGGTGGCGGCCGGCGTCCGGGTCGGCCTCGGGCCAGAGCGCCACGATGAGCGCCTCCCGATGGACGGGCTCACCGGCCCGGGCCGCGAGCAGGTGTAAAAGGGCCCGCTCCATGGGCTTGGCCGCCGACTCATCGACGGGCCGGCTGCCGATGGTGACCGAGAAGCCGCCGAGGCAGCGGAGCCGGACGAGCGCCCCGGATCGCAAGTCGGATGCCGCCCAGCCGGCGGTCGCCGGAAGCGCCGGCGGTGGCGTCGGGGCGGTTGTCACCGTCTCCCCCACCGTCCGGCCGGGCTGTCCCGATGCCAGCCGCTCGTGCCAGGTCCAGGTGCCCAGGGGTTCGAGCATGCCCTGGGCTCGGGCCAGCTCGGCCTCGTCACCCGAGAGGCGAGCCAGAGCCAGGGCGGCCACCCCGGCCGCGCCGGGCACCTCGCGGAGCGACGCCAGCGTCCGGGCGTGATGAGCCATCCCGGTGGCCAGGTCCCTGTCGCCGCCAGCGCAGGCGCACAGCGCCAGGTAGGCGCAGGCCGTCGTCTCGCAAACTCCCGCCCCGAGGTCAGCAAAGATCCGGGCCGCCCGCTGGAGATACGGGATCCCGACTTGCCGCCGCCACAGGCAACTGGTGCCGTACATCAGGGTGACGAGGGCTTCACCCCAGCGGTCCCCTTCCCGCTGGCAGGCGTCGGCCACCACTTCCAGGACCTCGCCCGAACCCGGCTCGGCCAGGACCACCGCCGCGGTGGCCATCCGCTCCAGCCACGGGATGGACGCCGCTTCGGCCTCGTCACGAAGCCGGTCCAGTTCGTCGGGATCGGGGACCCGGCCGCACATCAATCCCGCCACCATCGCCATGAGCTGGGCGCCTGCGGTGAGCGCCGGCGGGGCGTCGGCATGGGCTGACACGCCTCGCAGCAGCCGCCAGGCGCTCAGCATGTCGCCGGCCAGAAAGGCCGACGCCCCTTCGGCGAAACGGCCGGTGGCCCCGGCCAGCGAGGTGGCGGCCAGCTGCGCCTCCCGGGGCTGGCGCTGGGTCCCCCGGCGCAGCACGGCCAGCCAGTCGGTCCCGCCCGGCCGGGACGGGCTCATCCAGGCCCCGATCCGGTCACGTTCCTGGTGACACCGCTCGGCGACAACCGATGACGCCGCCACGGCCTCCGCCGCCCGCATGGTCGCCACCGCGTCCGTCAGGGCGCCGCTCGCCAGGGCCCGGCGAGCCCGGGCCATGAGCAGCAGGGCGTCGGTCTCGACGACCGTCGGCGGCAGCGCCTCGAGCCAGGCGCCCCCCAGGCTGGCGGCCGATTCGGCCGGATGCCCGAGGGTGCGGGCCACTCCCTCCCAGTCCTCCGCCTTGGCGAAGGCGGCGGCGGCATCCTCGGTCAGGCCCTCCCGCTCCAGCAGCACCGCGGCCCGCCGATGCTCGTCGCGTGCCGCTTTGGCGCCCACGGCATCGTCCAGACGGGCCTCGAGGTAGGACAGGAGGACGGTGTGATACCGGTAGCTGTCGTCGTCGAGCCGGTCGGTGAACAGCTGCCGCCGCTCCAGCTCGGCCAGCAGCTGCCGGCTCCCCTGTTCCCAGCCGAGCAGCTCGTCGCAGAGCGCCACCGTGGGCCGGCGCAGCACGCTGGTCCGGATCAAGAAGTCCTGCAGATCAGGGGAAAGCTCCGCCAGCACATGACGGGTCAGGTATTCCTGGACGAGAGGAGCCCGGTTGGCCAGGCTGGCCAGGACCCGGCGCTTCTCTGCGACCGGCTTGCGGGCCGTGGCCAGATGGAACAGCTGCAGGTAGGCGGCCCAGCCCGCGGTGCGGCGGGCCAGGGTGGCGACGTCCTCGGGAATCAACGGGTCCCGGTAGACATCCCGGAACAGCTCCTCCACCTCCCAGGCCCGGAAGCGCAGGTCGTCCGGGCCGATCTCCACCAGCTGGCCGGACACCCGCAGCCGGGTCAGGTCGATGGCCAGGTCCACCCGGCTCGCCATCAGCAGGCGCATGCGGGCGGGCAGCCGCCGGACCAGGTCGGCGAGGGCGAACTCGGCGTCGCTCCCCTCCACCAGGTGAACGTCATCGACGATGACCAGCAGGGCCGGACCGGGCCCGGTCAGGGCGTCGAGAACGCCCTGGACGCCGGCGGGGGCTTCGCGGCCTGCCCCCAGGACCGGTCCGAGGCCGTCCCACAGCCAGGCGGCCAGGGCGCGTTCGCTCCTGGGCACCGGATCGGGCGTTCCGCACCAGGCGACCAGGGCCCCGCTGGCGAGGGCGACGTGGGCCAGGAGTCTCGACTTGCCCGAGCCGGCAGGCGCCACCACGCAGCCGACCAGATAGCTGGCCGGATCGAGCAGGCGTGTCGTCAACCGGTGCCGGACCAGACCCGAGCTGTCGCGGCTCTCAGGGCGCCCCTCGGCCGACCCCTTCATGTGAGCGACTGCTCCCACTGTCCTTGTACCGCCCACGCCCGGGTTGCCGGGCCTCGCGCACCCACTGTTGGCCAACTGCCGTCAGTGCCCCGTCCGGCACCGACAGGAGTGTACCCCGACCGGTCGGATTCTGCCGTCTCATCGGACGGACTATCGACGACCGGTTAAGTCCGGCAGCCATCCCGGCCGGCGAGCCATGACCCGCCGACCTTTCCTGTTGCAAAACAGGCCCTAACCGGGTCGAATTTCTCTTTCCTCCTGCAAAAAGTGCCCAGTTAAAGGGGGCGGTGCAACAGAGACGGGGTGCCCGGGGCGGGCACGGTGGCGGATGAAAGAGGCGGTCACCTCTGGCCCTCCGCCTAACACTCACCACTCTTTCCTTACAGAACGAACCCGGGGCGGGCGGGTGGCTCCGGAGGTGGCCGGAGGCCGGTGGCCGGGGGCCGGTGGCCGGTGGCCCGGCCGACGGGCAGCCCGCGGCCCGCCCAACCCGACGCGACCCGACCAGCCAGGCCGGGGCGGTCAGGCGGCGGCGGTCAGGGGTGGTCAGGGGGCCGGTGACGCCGGTTGGGTCAGAGGGCCGGTGTAGTAGAGGTCCACCTCGCAGCCGAGCCTCGCCTGGCACTGGACGGAGAGCACCAACTGCTGCCCGGCCGTGAACACCATGGGGCTGGCAAAGGTGTACTCCTGGTCGTTGAGGGCGGCGAGATTTTCCACCAGGAGGTTATGGGGTAACTGTCCGGCCCCGGCCAGCTGCCGCTGGACGAAGGCCCGCCCGAATTCGCCCGTACCAGACACATTCTGGATAACCAGGTCGGTGATCTGAAGGGTGCTTTGCGGCGCGATGGTGATGGAGTTCGACTGCGTGGCACCGTCTCCCGCCAGCACCTGTATGTTCCCGTCGTTGGGTCCGGTGACCGGCAGCGGCTGGGTCGAAGCGGTGGTGGTCGGCACCGTGGTGGCCGTGGTGGGGACGGTAGTCGTGGTGGGGGTGGTGGTGGTTGTGGTGCTCGTCTTCGGGGTGACCGCGATCGCCCTCACCACCGTGGTGGTCGTGGTCCTCGGGATGGTGGTTGTGGTGGTCACCTTCAGCTTCTTGGCGATGGCCGCCAGCGCGGCGGCGTTGGCGGCATTGCTGGCGTTGTTGGCCTTGTTGGCCGACTGGGTCGCCGCCACCTGGCCCTGCAGGGCTTTGGTCTGGGCCTGCTGGGCCGCCAAGGCCTGCTTGTTGGCGTTGACGGCGGTCGAATGGACGGCCGGCTTGAGGACGAAGTACCACAGCAGCACCGCGGCCACGGCTATCAGGGCGGCGGTATACACCCACTTGGGCAGAACCGCTTTCTGGGTCAGGGCGCCATCGAGGACGAGCGGTTCCTCGCCTTCGGGAGCCACCTGGACCTTGTACGGCTTCTGCTGCTGCGGCCCCTTCCAGAATCGCTGCCGGGGCTTGACTCCCAGCCGAACGAAGCGGGCCTCGCCCGGAGCAGTCGTCATCCGCCGCGGCCGGATGCGGAACTTGATGGCTTCGGCAGGGTCGAGGGCCGTCACTTCGACCGGCAGGGGCACGTTGCCCCGGCTATCGACGGCGAGCCGCTGGCGGCCGGTGATGCGTCCGGTCGTGACCCGGGGGACGAGCTCGGCGCCAACGTCGTTGAACGACCCGACGGTGATCACGCCCTCTTCGGTGACCGACTCTTCGGGCTCGATGGACGGGACGACCTTGACCGCGAAGGGCACCTCGCCGGCCGGGGTGGTGGGTAGACGCGGCGGAGAGAACCGCAGGGTCACACTCTGCTGGGCGCCGGGAAAGAGCGACACCACGGGCGGATCGGCCGCTGTCCATTCCATGGCCTCGCCGAGCGGCAGCAGGGTGAACTGCTCGACGATGCTGCTGGTGTTGGCGATATTCAGCTGGCACGTGGCGGATTGGCCCGGCTGGACGTGGAGGTCCTCGGCGCCGAGCATCGTCACGGTCACGCTCATGGCGACCTAGCGGGCCGCCTGCGAACTCGACGCCGGAAACTCGCCGCGCCGTTTGAGCCTGCGACGTGCTCTTTCGGTGGTCGAGTTTCCGGCGTCGAGTTTCTGGCCGGCCCCCTTGCCTCCAGGGCCGATCTGGCCGCCACACTCATCACTGCACGATCACCTGCGACGGCGGGATCCCGGACACATGGTCGACGGGGTCCACGAAGGCGGTGTCGTTCTGGCCGCCGGTGATGGTGTCAGGCACCGCCCCATTCACGGCGTAGAAGGTGTCGATCCCGGTGCCACCCTTCATGATGTTCCCGCCGGCCGCCGGCTGCCCTCCATTGCAGCTGCTCTCTGCGCAGAAGGTGTCGTCCCCGCTGCCGTTGGAGATCAGGGTGTCCCCCCCGGCGGGAGCAGCCTGCAAGAAGTCGCCGCCCACCTGCGGGGGTGGCACCTGGGCGTCACCGCCGATGAGGGTCTGTCCCTTTGCCCCGGCGATCAGCGTATCCGGATAGTTGGTGCCGATCACGGTCTGGATCCCCGACAGCGTCTGGATTCCGCCGAACCCTCCGCTCGCCTGACCGGTCTGCAGGCTGACGTCGACGCCTGCGGGCGCCAGGGAGAAGTCGGCGATGCTGTCACCACCGCCGAAAATGGTGTTGCCTCCGCCGGAAACGCCGCTTCCGGGTTCGAAAAGGAAGTCCGAAGCCGAACCCGGTCCCGCCGTCATGGTGTTGCTGATGCCAGTCACCATGAACAGGTCGTTCCCGCCGCCCCCGGCGATGTTGACCGGCGTTGACCCGGTGACGAAGGCATCGGCATGGGTCGACCCCAGCACCTGGACGATCTGGGCCCCGTTCAGCTTCACGGTCGCGCCCCACCCGCCGATGGCCTGCACCTGTTGGAGCACCGTGCCGGCGAACGGCTGGCCCGCTGGCACCGGCTCCTGCTGGTTGGACAGGTTGATCGCGGCCGCGGCGGGCGCCCCTTGATAGGAGAGGGTGTTGGCGGGGCTGGTCAACGCCGTGGTGAGGGTGTCGGTGCCCCCCTGGCCGGGGACGAAGGTGACCGGTGCGGTTCCGCCCACGAGGCTGTCAGCCCCGATGCCGCCGACCAGGGTGTCGCTGCCGGTGGTGGCCATGAGCTTCTGGTTTCCGGTGCCGGCTTCGAGAACGTCGTTGCCCGGGCCACCAACCAGGGTGATATTGCCCGGACCGGCCTGGAGGGTGCTCCCGGCCGGCGAGGCGATGACCGTCTCGATCGTCCCGGGCACCACCACCAGGCTCCCGTTCCCCGCCCCCAGCTGCTGCAGGGCCGGAGACCCCAGGTTGAACGTGGAGTAGGAGGGCAGAAGGGAAAGGTCAAGCGTGTCCGGCGTGCCCGTGCCCCCGTTGATGTAGTCGTTGCCGCCGGTCGGCACGAAGGTCTCCTGGCCGCTGCCTCCCACGAGGGTGCCCGGCCCGGGGCCGCCCACGATGATGTCGTTGTACTTCGAGGTGCCGAACACGTTGGAGACCCCGTTGAGAGTGATCTGCGTGCTCAAGCCGCCGACGCCCCCGACGGCGGTGTCGGCGGGCACGGTGTTCCCCGCATCGGTCAAAGTCGGGGGTGAAGCGGCAACGGCGTAGGGCGAGCTGGACAGGTTGACGACCGCAGGCCCGGACGCGGCCGTGAAGCTCACCCCGTCCTGCCCTCCGCCACCGTTGAAGCTGACGGGCGCGTAGCCCGGTATGAACAGATCGTTGTATGGCGTGCCGTCCACGGTTGACATGCCCTGGAAGGCGAAGTTGAACCCGTCCCCGGTGACGGTACCCAGCGCGCCTGATTTCTGCGGCATGGTGATCGTCACCCCCTGGGCGTTCTTGGCGGTGTCCGCCAACATCAGGGTGCCGGTGCCGTTGCCGTTGACAGTGGCGGTCTGGCCCGGGGCCACCTCGTAGTCCGAGGAGTTGGAGACAACCTGCCCCATGCAGGAGAAGTTGTCGGTGAGGCCGGTGCCGGTGGCCATCCCGTCGTTGTTCTTGATCCCGGGACCGGTGGTGCAGGTCGAGTCCGGCGGACCCAGCGTCACCTGGGTATTCGCCGGCGACCCCGACAGAGTCAGTTGGTTCGACCCGGCCTCGCCCTCGAAGTTGAACACACCGATGCCCGACTGGAAGAACTGGTCGTCCTCCGGGGTGCCGACGAAGGTGCCCATCTGGACGAAACTGTCCGACACGTTGATGCCCTGGCTGCTGACGCCCCCGGTAGACGGCGGCCCGTTGGGACTGGAGACATCGACGGTCACCCCGACCGTGGGGAAGTTCGGACTGGGGGCCGGCAGGGCGGAGAAATCGAGCGTCCCGGCCGCCCCGTTCTGACCCTCGTTCAACTGGGCCGCCCCCGTCCCGACGTAGAAATAGTCGCCTCCCGCCGCGGTGCCGTTGATATTGGGGATGCCGGTGAACTGGATAGCGGGGGGGCCGCCAGGCGCGCACACGTACCCGGTTGGCCCCGGCGGATCGCTCTTGCACTCGGCGCTCGCAGTAGCGACGGGCGTCCCGGCGGTGCCCACGATGGGCATCTCGACTGTGGCGGTGGCGGGTTTCGGGATGGCCGTGAGGTTGAGGGTGTCGTTGCCCCCGCCACCGGTGATTGTCACCGCCGGCACGGTGCCTTTGAGCTCGGTGGTGCTGGCGTTGAAGGTGTCGTCGTACCTGGACCCGTTGATCGCGGTCACACAGAGGTCGGTCGCCACCCCGCACCCGGGCGTGAACGATACGCCGCTGATGCTCGACCCGCTGATCGTGCCGTGGCCCAGGTCGAGGGTAACGCCGGCAGTGCCCGATGGCGGGGCGGGCACCTGCGAAAGGTCGAGGATGTCGTCTCCGCCACCGCCATCGATGGTGACGCCGGGCGCTCCGATCTGGAAGGTGTCGTTGTTGGACGTCCCCTCGACGGTGAGGGAGCCCGGCGAGACACTGAAGTAATCCGTGGCGCCGGTACCACCGCACCCGGCCGTCACCCGGTCGCCCGTGCCGCTGGACGTGCCGAGGGGCGGGATGGTGACGGTGCCGGTCAGATTGAAACACAGCGCCGAGGCTGAGTAGCCCGCATACGAGACGGTGTTGGTGGTGCTGGTAGATGCAAAGATGTTGCCCTTGAGGTCGCCATCGAACACGTTGCTGCCTGTCGATGAACCGACGACCTCGGTAATGCCCCTGATGCTGTCCGTCGTGGTGGTGGCGCAGCCCGTGGCGCTGGTCAGACCGACGGTCCCGGTGAGCATGTTGGCGGTCACCGCGCACGAGTTGGCCGAGAAGTCGGCGGTGTTGCCGGTCAGCGATCCCACGAAGCTGTAGCCACCGGCGGCAGGCGCCAGGAAGTCGGTAAAGCCGTTGGCAGCGCCGATGAAGCTGGTGAAGGGGTTGCCGCTGCTGATGAACTTGTACGTCACCGACCCGACCGTGGCCTCGTCGTTGGGGATGAGCCCCGACGGCGTACCCGACACGTTCACGGTGAGCGGCGTCGTGTTGCCGGTGGAGACGCCGTTGAAGGAGATGGTGTTGCCGGACCCGGTGTCGGACATGGTGTCGGGGCCGGTCCCGACGTTGAATGTATTTCCGCTACCGCTTCCGGTGAAATTCCCGGTACCGGGCCCCCCGTCGAAGGTGTTGCCATTGCCGCCGCTGGTGAAGGTGTAATTGCTCGACCCGGCGATGAAGACGTTATCGCCGGCGGCGGAGCCGAACACCGTCGTCATGTTCTGCACGCTGTCCTGCTCTGAGGTGATGGCGGGATTGGTGGATGTGACCTTCGCCTGAGTGCCCGAAGTGCTCACCGTGAAGTCCAGGGTGACCCCGTTCGGGGCACCCGCGTAACTCATGACATTTTGGTTTGTGCCAATCGCTTCGTAGCTGCTGTTGCTCGGAGTGCCGGCGTAGAAGGTGGTGTTGCCGGAAGGCAGCCCCTCGTAGGTGGTGATGTTGCAGAAGGTGTAGGGCACCGCGACCAGCTGCGCCGTCCCGCCCGACCCGCCCGAGCACACCGTGGTCGTGGGCGGTGTCGCCGAGCACGCCGGCGCCACCTGGGCCGCCACCACCCCCGGGCCGCAGATCTGCAGCGGCCCCAGCGTGGTCGACGGCAGGTTGTCGAAGTTCAGGACGTTGGGGTTCGTCGGGTTGGGCGCGCCGAAGAAGGCGTCCTGGGCCAAGCCGGCGTCGAAGGTGGTGCCCGCCGGCGCCCCCTTAAAGGTCGCCACCGTGCCGCCGAAGGTGTAGGTGGCACCCAACTCGCTGAGCGCGGTGTTGATAGGGGTTTGGGCCGGCTGGCCCGACACGTTCACCAGCACCGTGTCCCCACCCGGCAGGCTCCCGAAATCCATGACGTTGCCCGACCCCGACGTGTCCACGAAGGTGACGTCGCCCGTGCCGGCCGTGACCGTGTTGTTGTTGCCCGAGGTCTGGAAAATATCGGTCCCGGCCCCGCCCACAAACGTGTTGCCATTGCTGTTGGCGGTGAAGTTATAGGTGGCCCCCGGGCTCGACCCCGCCGTGAACGAGTTCCTGTTTTTCGGGGGTGCCGTCACCGTCGTCAACCCCGAGATGCTGTCCGGGCCGCCGCTGGAGAAGCCCGTCACCGTCCCGGTGGTGGTCGACCCCCCCAGGTTCACCGTCAAGGGAGTGGTCGCCGCCGTGAAGTCCAAGGCGTCAGTACCGTTGCCGCTGGCACTGAGCGTGTAACCCCCGGTGCTCCCCGCGAAGAAGGTGGTATTGCCGCTGCTCGAACCGCTCAACGTCGTGAAGTTCAACCCCCCGGTGGAAAAGGTGTACGTCGCCGAGCCGGCCACCGCCGTGAAATTCTGTACCGCGCCATTGTTCTCGGGACCGCCCGACACGTTGACCAGCAACGGCGATCCCTGACTCGTCGCCACATGGGTGAAATCGATGGCGTCAAACCCCGGCGTACCGTTATCGCCGAACGTCTCCGATCCCGCACCGGCAATGAAGTCGTTGGGTTGGCTGGCCGTGGTGGTGGCCGAACCGAACACCGTGGCCAACCCCGAGATGGAATCCTTCCCCGTCGGAGGTGGGTTCGAGTTCAACGCCACCTGACCCACCCCAGGGGGAGCCCGGTCAAGGTGCCCGGCATGTTCACCTTGACCCCCGACCCCGCCGAAGAGTAGTCAATCGAGTTGTTGGCCTGGTTGGCGGGGGTGCCCGTCGGGACGAAGGCGTCAAAGGTGCTGCCGTTAGGGGTGCCGGCGTAGAAGGTGGTGTTGCCGGAAGGCAGCCCCTCGTAGGTGGTGATGTTGCAGAAGGTGTAGGGCACCGCGACCAGCTGCGCCGTCCCGCCCGACCCGCCCGAGCACACCGTGGTCGTGGGGGGTGTCGCCGAGCACGCCGGCGCCACCTGGGCCGCCACCACCCCCGGGCCGCAGATCTGCAGCGGCCCCGTCGTGCTCGAGGGCAGGTTGTCGAAGTTCAGGACGTTGGGGGTCGTCGGGGTGGGCGCGCCAAGGAAGACGTCGGAGGCCCCGCCGGCGTCGAAGGTGGTACCCGCCGGCGCCCCCTTAAAGGTCGCCACCGTGCCGCCGAAGGTGTAGGTGGCACCCAACTCGCTGAGCGCGGTGTTGATAGGGGTTTGGGCCGGCTGGCCCGACACGTTTACCAGCACCGTGTCCCCGCCCGGCAGGCTCCCGAAATCCATGATGTTGCCCGACCCCGACGTGTCCACGAAGGTGACGTCGCCCGTGCCGGCCGTGACCGTGTTGTTGTTGCCATTGCTCTGGAACATGTCTGTCCCGGCCCCGCCCACAAACGTGTTCCCGCTGCTGTTGGCGGTGAAGTTATAGGTGGCCCCCGGACTCGACCCCGCCGTGAACGAGTTCCTGTTTTTGGGGGTGCCGTCACCGTCGTCAACCCTGAGATGCTGTCCGGGCCGCCGCTGGAGAAGCCCGTCACCGTCCCGGTGGTGGTCGTGCCCCCCAGGTTCACCGTCAACGGAGTGGTTGCCGCCGTGAAGTCCATGGCATCACTGCCGTTGCCGCTGGCACTGAACGTATAACCCCCGGTGTTCCCCGCGAAGAAGGTGGTATTGCCGTTGCTCGAACCGCTCAACGTCGTGAAGTTCGATCCCCCGGTGGCGAAGTTGTACGTCGCGGCACCGGCCACGGCGTTGAAGTTCAGGAGGGTACCGTTGATCTCGGGACCCCCCGACACGTTGACCAGCAACGGCGATCCCCCGCTCGTCGCCACATGGGTGAAATCGATGGCGTCAAACCCCGCCGTACCCTTGTCGCCGAACGTCTCCGAACCCGCACCGGCAATGAAGTCGTTGGGTTGGCTGGCCGTCGTGGTGGCCGAACCGAACACCGTGGCCAACCCCGAGATGGTATCCACCACCGTCGGAGGTGGGTTCGAGTTCAACGCCACCTGACCCACCCCCGGGGGGAGCCCGGTCTTGGTGCCCGGCATATTCACCGTGACCCCCGCCCCCGCCGCCGAATAATCAATAGTGTTGTTACCCCCGGTGGCCGCAAACGTCTTGCTGCTGGGCGGACCGGCCACGAAGGTGGTGTTGCCGAGACTCAGGCCATCAAACTGGCTGATGTTCGTGAACTGTTCATCCACCGTGCCGAGCTGGGCCTCCCCCGGTGCCGTGCACCCGGTACCGGCCACCACACAGACCTGGAGCGGGCCTCCGGTGGTCTGGGTGGAGGAGGCGAAACTCAGGATGTTGGTCGTGGTGCTGGAAAACCCGTCGAAGGTGTCGGCGGTCCCACCCGCCTCGAAGGTCGTACCGCCGGGGGATCCGATAAAGGTGGCAGGCGACGCGCTGAAGGTGTAAAGGGTCGTGACCTGAGTGCTCGTACCCACGGTGGCGGCGTTCGGCGGGGTGAGCTGCACCTGCTGCCCCGAGACGTTCAGGGTCACCATGGCGGGCTGGGCCGAGAAGTCCACGATGTTGCCGGAACCTGGTCCGTGAAGCTGCCCGCGCCGGTCCCGGCCTTGAAGTCGTTGGTGTTGCCGTTGGCCGTGAAGTTGTCGGGGCCGGTTCCCCCGATGAAGGTGTTGTTGCCGCCCTGGTCGACGAAGTTGTAGCCGCTGGTTGCGCCGCCGGCGTAGAAAGTGCTGAAGCCTCCGGGCGCTCCGGTCACTGACTGAATGGTCCCGGTAGTGCCGTTAGGGCCATTGAGGGTGACGCAGTCCACTGCCGCCAGCGCGCACGTGTTGTTGCCCGGGTTGGCCGGCGCGGCCACGAGCACGGAGCCGCTGGGCAGCGAGAACGCGGAAAGCGTCGTCGAGGCGCTGATCTTGGCACTCGTGGTCACCGGGCTACCGGAGAGATTGGCTACCACCCCGTTGTTGCCATAGAACAGGGCGGCGTTCCCCGAGCCTTGACCGGTAAGGGTCAGCCCGCCTGTCCCCCCGGCCAGGAACTGGGTGAAGCCCGTGGCGGCACCCTCGATGGTGGTGAAGTTAGAGGCACTGCTGGAACTGGGGCCGTTGGCGAAATTGCAGGGGGTTGGGTCGGGGCCGTCGGTGGGGTACCCACTGCTGCGGCGCCGGTCATCAGGGAGCCCCCGTTGATGGCCTGCGGGGCGCCGCTGTCGTTGATCGCCAGCAGCTCACTCTGACCGGTGCCACCCAGGCCGCCGCTGGTCAGCACGTCGTTGAAGTTGAGGGTGTTGCTGGGAGCGGTGCCGGAGGGCACGGTGTCGAAGAAGTTGTCGGTGCCGCTGGTCGGCTCGGCCAGGAAGGTGTTCTGGTTGCCGGTGACCTGGAAGGTGTCGGAGTCGGTGCCGCTGGTGAAGGTCGCGTTGTTGGCGGTGACCGTATAGGTCTCGGTCCCCGCGCCGGCAATCACCTGGCTGGTAACCGGTGGGGAGCTGGCGCTGCTCGAAAGGCCATTCAGGGTGTAGGTGCCTGCCTCGCCGTAGAAGGTGGTCGGCCCAAACGGAATGGCGTCGAAGCCCGTGACACCGCTGCCGTCGGCGCTGTAGTCGTACGTGCTCAGGACCGTGTTCGAGCCGTTAGAAATGGTGGCGGTGAAATCGGCGGGACCAGGGGCAGGGAGGTCGGCACCGGAGCTGTTGGCAACGAGCGAGCAGGTCCCGGTGCAGGTGGAGCTGGTGTACGCCTGGGAGAAATCGATCGTCGAAGTGGCGCCAGTGGCGTCGGAGGCGTCGAAGGTTTCCGTTCCCCCGCCGGCCGCGGCGGCCTGGAAGGTGACCGGTACCGTCGCCGGGTCGGCGGGGGTCGCCTCTCCGGCTGCGCTGAGGGTGTCCGCCCCGTTGCCGACCAGCAGATAGCTGGCCACGCCGGTCAGCTTTCCCTGGGTGGAGCCACACCCGGCCAGGTCGAGCGTCTTGGTGCCGACGGTGACGTCGCCCTGACCAGCGGTACTCCCCGAGCCGGGGGCGGCCGCCTGAATGTCCACCACGGCGCCGCTGCCCGTCGCTACCGCGCCGCTGATGCCAATACATGCGAAGGGTGTCGTGGTCTCATCGAACTCAACCGTGTTTCCGCTCACGCCCGAGGCCGTGAAGGTGATGCCCGTGACCGGGACGGTGCCGCACTGCACCGGGGTCCCCGACTTCCCGACCTGGACAAAGAGGTCGTGGACCGAATTCATGGTCAGGATGGTGACGCCGGTTCCGACTGCGACGGTCGCTGCCCCGCCCGTCTCGCTGCAGCTGGTGGTCTGCGCCTGCGGCTCTTCGGTGTGGCCCCCGAAGCCGCTGAGAGCCGCCGCCAGCCCCAGGAGCAGGCCGCCGACGACGATCAGGAAGACCCTCAGGGGCAACGACAGGTGCCGCCAGCCCGCCCGCGCCCTGGCCTTCACAGCCCGGTCCGCCCCGGCCAGGGGATCGCCTGGTGAGCCCCATCCGGCATGTTCGAGAAGGCTGACCCGAAGGGACGGGTCATCAGCTTGAAACCCACAACCCTCGACCCGATGGCCCCCGACCGGTCACGACCTGCGGTTATACCACTACGAGGCGAAGTTCGGCTCGCCGCGGCCCGGTCCCTGCCTGTTGAGGCAGGCAAATTTCTGCCCGACCGGGCAGCCGCGGCGGCGGCCTACTCGATGGCCGCTTGCAAGCGGGCCACGGCCGCCAGGGCGAAGTCCTCCATGAACTCCTGAACGACCCGGGCCGCCGGCTTCGACGGTGTGCAAGAGCCCGACGCCCTGACCGACGAAATAGGTGGCCAGCCGGGTCGCCCCGGCGTGCCCGCCGGCGGCGGCGGCGTCCACCCGGCGCAAGGCCGGCTCGCTGATCATCGACTGCAACGGCATCGGCAAGGGATCCGGACCGTCGGGCTGCTCCCAGGCGTCGGTCCAGTCCGAGCGCAGCTGCCGGGCCGGCTTCCCGGTCCGGCCCCGGGACCGCACCGTGTCACTCGGCGGTGGCGGCGCAGCATCTTCGCCTTGGTCGCCGGCGCGGTCTCCGCCTCCTCGGTCGTCAACCACACGCTCCCGGTCCACACCCCGGACGCCCCGAGCGCCATCATGGCCGCCATCTGGGCGCCGGTGACGATGCCACCGGCGGCCAGCACGGGGATCCGATCCGGCGACGACCTCGAGCACTTCCGGGAACGAGGACCAGGGTCGAGACGGTCCCGGTATGTCCGCCCGCCTCGCTGCCCTGGGCCACGATCATGTCGACGCCGGCGTTGAGCTGGCGCACGGCGTGCTCCCTGGCCCCCACCAGGGCCGCGACCGGCACTCCCGCCCGACGGGCCCGCTCGGACATCGACGCCGGCGGCGGTCCCAAGGCGTTGGCGATCAGCTTGATGGGGTGGGCGAAGGCCACGTCCATCAGTTCCTCCGCCGCGTCGAGCCGGCCGAGCCGGCCGGCGCCGGCGCGCCACCACGGCCGCGGGGTCCGCAGCCAGACCATGCGCCTCGAGCAGCGCCGCCACGAACTGCGATGGGCGTCGGGCACCAGGGCGGCCAGATCGGCGCCGGTAGATCCTCGCCGCGCCCCACCACCCGGGCCGGGACCAGGATGTCGGCGCCGTAGGGCCGGCCGCCGGTGTGCTCGTCGATCCAACGCAGCTCCACATCGAGTTGCTCGGGACTGTGGCTGCTGGCTCCCAGCACGCCAAATCCGCCGGCGTTGGTGACGGCGGCAACCACATCCCGGCAGTGGCTGAACGCCAGGAGCGGAAAGTCGATCCCGAGCAGGTCGCAGACCGCAGACCGCATGCCGGCCACCCTATGGAGCGCGGCAGCGGCCAGCCCCAGGTTGGCGTAGATCTCCCTTGTCGCCAGTGAACGGTTGAGCGTGTAGAAGTGCAGCCCCGGCGCCCCGGCGTCGAGCAGCTGCTGGCAGAGGCCGGTGGCCATCTCGGTGCCCATCCGGCGGACCGACTCGGCGTCGCCGGCCCGCTCGAGCCGGTCGGCCATCTCGGCCGGGACCGCCGCGCCCATCTCCGCCATGCGCCCGATCGACGACAGGGCCGTGACGGGCATGATCCCGGGCACGACCGGCGTCGAGATTCCCCGCTGCCGCCAGGTCGTCGACCAGCCCGAGGTACTCCTCCGCCCGGAAGAAGAACTGGGTGACCGCGAAGTCCGCCAGCCGCAGCTTCTCGGCCAGGTAGTCGCGGTCGGAGGGCAGGTCGGGCGAACGAGGATGCCCGGCGGGATGGGCTGCCACCCCGATCGAGAATCCGCCGATGGCCCGGGCCAGCTCGACCAGTTCGACGGCGTGGGCCAGCTCGCCCTCGGTGGCTTCGGGGTCGGTGGGCGGATCACCGCCCAGGGCCATGAGGTTTTCGACGCCCGCCTTGCGGAAGTCGACCAGGATCTCCGCCAGCTCCAGCCGGGTGTGGGCCACGCAGATCAGATGGGCCATCGGTGTCAGGCTGGTGGTGCGCAGCATCCCGACCACCAGATCGTGGGTGCGCTGGCGGGACGACCGACCGCCCCGGTAGGTGACCGAGACGAACGACGGCCGCAGCGGCTGCAACTCCAACAGCGTCTCGACCAGACGGGCGTGCTCGGCGTCGCTCTTCGGGGGAAAGAACTCGAACGAGTACGTCCGCCCGGCGGCGAGCAGGTCGGCGATCCGGGCCATGACCAGAGCGTAGGGCCATCGGCGCGGGGCCGGTCGACTAGCGTCTTCCTGTGACCGCCCCGCTACCCCGACTCGGGGTCCTGGCATCGGGCGCCGGGACCAACCTGGCCGCCATCCTCGAGGCCGGCCTGGCGGTCGACGCCGTCATCGTCGACCGGCCCTGCGCCGCCGCCGGCCTGGCCGAGGCGCGCCGGGGTGGCGGTCGAGTTCGTCGAGCGCGAGAGCTTCGGACCCACCTTCGACCGGAGCGCCTACACCCATCGGGTCATCGACGCCCTCAAACGGCACCAGATCGAGGTGATCGCCATGGCCGGCTTCGGTACCATCCTTGGCGCCGACATCTTCTCCGTCTACCCGGGCCGGATCCTCAACACCCATCCGGCCCTGCTGCCGGCGTTCAAGGGCTGGCATGCCGTGCGCGACGCCCTGGCTGCCGGGGTGAAGGTGACCGGCTGCACCGTGCACGTGGCCACCGAGGCCGTCGACGAGGGCCCGATCCTCGCCCAGGAGGCCGTGCGGGTTGAAGCCGGGCGACACCGAAGCGACCCTCCATGAGCGGATCAAGTCCGTCGAGCGCCGGCTGTACCCCGAGACGATCCGGTCTTTTTCAACAACACACAAGGAGCCGCCCCATGAGGGTCCTGCTGTCCGTGTACGACAAGACCGGTTTGGAGGACTTCGCCCGCGGCCTGGCCGAGCTGGGACACGAGCTCATCGCCAGCGGCGGGACGGCCGCCGCCCTGGACGCGGCCGGCATCCCGCACGCCACCGTCGAGTCGGTCACCGGGGCGCCCGAGCTGCTCGGCGGGCGGGTCAAGACCCTCCACCCCCGCCTCCACGCCGGCATCCTGGCCGACCGGTCCACGCCCGACCACCTGGCCGACCTGGACCGGGCAAGGCATCGAGCCCATCGGGCTGGTGGTCTGCAACCTGTACCCGTTCCGGGCCAACCCCTCCATCGAGCTGATCGACGTGGGCGGACCCGACCATGGTGCGGGCCGCGGCCAAGAACTGGGCCCACGTGGGCTCGGTCGTCGACCCGGACTCCTACGCGGAGGTCCTCGACGAGCTGCGCCAGCGACGGGGCGCTCTCCGACGGACTGCGCCGGCGCCTGGCCGCGGCCGCCTTCGCCCACACCGCCGCCTACGACGCCGCCATCGCCAACTGGTTCGCAGCCGCAGCCGGCGACGACCTCCCGTCGACCATCCACCTGTCCCTGGAGAAAGGCCCAGACCCTCCGTTACGGCGAGAACCCGCACCAGCGGGGAGCCCGTTACCGCGAACCGGGCGCCACAGCTGGTGGGACGACGTGGTCCAGCACGGGGGGCTGGCGCTCTCCTATCTCAACCTCTACGACGCCGACGCGGCCTGGCGGCTGGCCCACCAGCTGGCCGACCTGGGCCCGACCGCGGCCGTGGTGGTCAAGCACGCCAACCCGTGCGGGGCCGCCGTCGCCGACGACCTGCTCACGGCCTACGACCGGGCGTTCGAGTGCGATCCCATGTCGGCCTTCGGCGGCATCGTGGCCCTCACCGCGCCGGTCACCGAAGCGGTGGCGGCGAGATGGTCGGCAACGCCCGGGCCGACGTGCTGATCGCCCCTTCCTACGACGCCGGCCGCCCTGGAGCTGTTTGCCGACCAAACGGAAGAGCATGCGGGTGCTGGCCGCGCCACCTCCCGAGCGCCGACCGGTGGCACCTGCGCCAGATCAGCGGCGGGCTGGCTGGTCCAGGATCCCTACCGGTTCGCGGCCGGACGGGACCAGTGGCGGGTCGTGACCGCGGCCCAGCCGACCGACGAACAGTGGCGGGACATGGAGCTGGCCTGGCGGGTGTGCGCCGCGGTCAAGTCCAACGCCATCGTGCTGGCCGCCGGCGGGATGGCCCTCGGCATCGGCGGCGGCCAGCAGAACCGGGTGACGCCCGGCGAGATCGCCACGGCTCGGGCCGCGGGCCGGGCCAAGGGCGGAGCCGCCGCCAGCGACGCCTTCTTCCCGTTTCGGGACGGTCTCGACGCCGTGGCCGCCGCCGGGGTGGCCGCCGTCATCCAACCCGGCGGCTCGGTCCGGGACGAGGAGGTCATCGCGGCCGCGGACGAGCACGGGCTGGTCATGGTGTTCACGGGAGAAAGGCAGTTCCAGCATTGACGGCGATCTTGATGCCGGGCGCACCGGTCGCCGATGCCGTCCTCGCCGACGTGACCGAGCGGGTCGCCAAGCTGGCTGCGGCAGGGCGGACGGTCGGTCTGGCGACGGTGCTGGTCGGCGACGACCCGGCCAGCGTCGGCTACGTGGCCAAGAAGCACGAGGCGTGCGAGCGCTGCGGGCTGCTGTCGCTCGACGTGCGCATCTCCGCCGATGCCACCCAGGCCGACCTGCTCGAGGCCGTCGTCCAGCTCAACGCCGACCCGGCCGTCGACGGCTACCTCATTCAGCACCCGGTGCCGCCCGGGCTTCGACTTCAACCAGGCCGTGTCGGCCATGGACCCGGCCAAGGACGCCGACGGCCTCCACCCGACCAACCTGGGTCTGCTGGCGCTCGGGGACCGGGCCGCGCCTCGGCCGTGCACGCCCATCGGCATCCAGGCCATGCTCATCCACTACGAGATCCCCGTGGCCGGCCGGCGGGTCGTGATCGTGGGGCGGGGGCCGACGCTGGGCCGGCCGTTGTCGTTGCTGCTGTCGCTCAAGGAGCCGGGCGCCAACGCGGCGGTCACGGTGGTCCACACCGGAGTGCCGGACTGGGCCGACTTCACCCGGTCGGCGGACATCGTGGTCGGCGCGGCCGGCGTGCCGTCCATGATCACCCCCGACGTCATCCGGCCCGGCTGCGGTCGTGATCGGCGGGGGCCTCACCTGGGAGGGCCGCAAGGCTCGCTCCGACGTCGACGAGTCCTGCGCCGAGGTGGCCGGGTGGATCACCCCGCGGCTGGGGGGTGTAGGGGTGACCACGGTGGCCATGCTGCTGCGCAACACCGTGACCGCGGCGGAGCGGCGGGCCGGGTGAGCCTGGCCGGGTGAGGTGCCCGCCCCACGCGGCCCCCGGCGCCCCTGCGCCGCTCAGGGTATGGCCGCGGCCCAGGTGTGCCCGCCGTCCCGGGTCATGGAGAACGTCGATCCCGGTCGCGGTGGCACCGATCACCACTCCCTGGGTGAGCGTGGTGAACCCCAGGTCGCTCCAGGCCTGTACGCCCGCAACCTGATACACCGTCTGCCAGGTAAGGCCCCCGTTGAAGCTCGCCGACAGGACGCCCGCCGCAGCCAAGGAACCGCTTTGCTCGCCGGCCTGGACGATCGTCGCCGGCGCCGGGCTGGCCACGCTGAGGTCGGTGAGATCGCCAGGGACGGTCCCGACGGACTGGAAGGTGGCACCCCCGTCGCTCGACCGAAACAGCCAGACGGAGGGGATGGCCGCGCCGGCCGGCAGGTTCCCGGCCGGGCCCCACATCCCCTCCTGGCACAGGGCGACCAGGTCGGTCGCGGACGAAGCGGCCAGGCTGGCGCTGCCGTTGGCGGTGGTGCAGGGCGGGGTCCAGGGCACCCAGGCACCAGCAGCGGCATCGCCGGCGGCTCCGGTAGCGGCAGCGGCAGCGGCAGCGGCACCGGCGCCGGCACCGGTGAGGCGCAGGCCGCCGATAACGGTCCGGTCGTTCTCCAGCAGCCACCCGGATGTTCCGTGCAACAACAGCTGGGCGGAAGGGACCGGTCCGGCGCCGATTGACAGCCCGGTGTTGATGTCCCGCCAGGCGTCGCTACCAACCGGCGAGCCCTCCATCTGGACCGTCGGGACGTTGGGGAAGATGACGGCCATCCAGACCTCTCCCCCCGAAGCCTCCAGGGCCAGGACGGTTGCCCCGCCGACGAGGCCCGGCGGCTGGATCTGCTGCCAGCTGGCGCCCCCGTTGTGCGTCGACCACAGCCGGGTCGGGTTGCTGACGACGATCCACCCGTCCGTGGGATCGGCGAAGCGGACGGAGAGTCCGGAGCCACCCGGGGCTGAACCGGACAGCGTCGCCGGCGGGGCGGCCGCCGCCGTCCACGTCTGACCGGCGTTCGTCGTCCGAGCCAGGGCCAGGCACCATCCCGCCCCGCAGGGGACCCGGCCCGCGGCCCAACCCTCGAAACTCGAAACGAATGTCACGGACCGGGGCTGGAAGGAACGGGCCAGCGCCGCCGGGGCGGCGTTGGCTGTCGTCGTGGCGGGTGAGGCGTTGGCGACACCGGTGGTAGGCGGTGCCGCGGTCGGAACGGTCGTTGCCGGGGCCGGCACCGTCGTGATGGGAGAAGCCACCGTGACCGGGGCGGCCGAGGACACCGTGCTCGGCGGTGCCGGCGAGCTGGTCGGGCCCGACGAGCTGACCCCGATTCGGGACGAGCCACCCCCGGCTGAGTTCAGGACACTCAGGGTCACCCCGGCCGCCACGCCGGCCGCCAGCGCCGTCGCGACCAGGGCCAACGGCCAGCGGCGCCGTAGGACGTGCACCCGGCCCGGCACGGGGTAGTGGCCGACGGGCTGGTCGGCGGGGCCGGGCCTGATGGCGGCCGCCTCCTGCTGGAGGGTGTGGCGGAGGCGCTCGATGAGCTCGTCGTCGCTCATTCGAGGATGCTCCGGAGGTCCCGCAGAGCCCGGTGCGTCGCCGACTTGACCGTTCCTATCCGCCAGCCGAGGAGCGCCGCCACCTCAGCTTCAGGCAGATCGAGGTAGTACCGCAGCACCAGGACGGTGCGGCGCGGCGCGGAAAGCCGTCCCAGCGCCTCCCACATCTCGACGTGCTCGCTGGGCATGACGACCGCCGGCGGGTCAACCGGGGCGGCCCGTTCCCGACGCTGGCGCCGGTGCCACGAGTAACAAGCGTTGACCACGCTGCGCCGGAGGTAGGCGCCTGGCTCCGTCAATCCGTCCAGGCGCGGCTCCACCCGGATGAACGTGTCCTGCACCAGGTCCTCGGCGGTCATCTGGGAGCCGGTCAGCAGATAGGCCAGGCGGATCAGGCTGTCTCGGTGGGTGGCGTAGAGGGCGGCCCAATCGGCGCGCCGGGGCTCGTCGGCCACGGCACACCCTAGGCTGGCGCCTCTCACGCCTGGATGGACGCTCCAGAGACCCGGAAGGTTCCAGCCAGTCGCGGTCCGAAAAGTCCTCTCCGCGGTCGCCGACTTTTGTCCCTTCCCGCCACCTTTGGTTCAAAAACCACGCATTACGTGGGTTTTTGAACCAGAAGTGAGCAGATTTACCAAAAGTCAGCGATCCCGACGGGCCGGCGACCGGGGCGGGCCGGCGACCGGGGTGGGCCGGCGACCGGGGCGGGCCGGCGCCCGGGGAGCCGGGCCCGAAGCCGCCGCCCCGGGCTCGGGGACGCGCCCAACGTTGGTAGCCGGGGAGCCGGGCCCGAAGCCGGCGCCCCGGCCGGACCCCTACAGTCCCCGAACCACCTCCGCCATCTCCTCGCCGGCCTCGGTGGGGTTGTTGACGACGTGAACGCCGGCCGCGGCCAGGGCGGCCATCTTGGCCTGGGCGGTGCCCTGGGATCCGGAGATGATGGCGCCGGCATGGCCCATCTTTTTTCCTGGCGGTGCGGTGACCCCGGCGATGTAGGCGACCACCGGCTTGGTCACTTCGGCCGCGATGAACTCGGCTGCCTTCTCCTCCTCCGACCCGCCGATTTCACCGAACATGGCGATGGCCAGGGTGTCCGGATCGGCCTGGAAGGCGGCCAGGCAGTCGACGAAGTTCGTCCCGGGCACCGGGTCCCCGCCGATCCCGGCGCAGGTGGTGACGCCCACTCCCAGCTGTTTGAGCTCGTAGAGGGCCTGGTAGGTCAGGGTGCCAGAGCGGCTGACAATGCCGACCGGGCCGCCGGGCTGGGCGATCTCGCCGGCGGTGATCCCGATGTTGCACTGCCCGGGGGTGATGATCCCGGGGCAGTTCGGCCCGAGCAGGCGGGTGCCGGGATGCTTGTCGACCAGGATGTTGTACACCCGGGCCTCATCGTGGGCCGGGATCCCTTCCGTGATGCACACCACAAACGGCACCCCCGCCTCGGCCGCTTCGAGGATGGCCGCTGGCAGCGCCCCGGGGAGGAACGGACACGAAGCTGGCGTTCGCACCCGTCGCCTCGACCGCCTCGGCCACGGTGTCGAAGACCGGAATGCCCTCCACGTCCTGCCCGCCCTTGCCGGGAGTTACCCCGGCGACCACCTGGGTGCCGTAGGCCCGATTGCGCAGGCCGTGAAAGCGGCCCTGTCCCCCGGTCAGGCCCTGCACCAGGACCCGGGTCGTCGCGTCCACGAAGATCGCCATTACTTCGCACCTCCTGCCGGGCTTCCGGCCGCATTGGCCAGCTCCACCGCCCTGCGGGCTGCGTCGAGCATGGTGGGCGACGAGATCACCCGGTCGGATTCCACGGCTTTCAAGATGGTGCGACCCTCCTCGGCATTGGTGCCATCCAGGCGGATCACCATGGGAGCGCCGATCTCGACCCGGTCCAGGGCCTGCACGATCCCGTTGGCCACCTCCTCGCCCCGGGTGATGCCGCCGAAGATGTTGATGAAGATGGCCCGCACCTTGGGGTCGCTATTGATGACCTCGAGGGCGTTGGCCATTACCTCGGCGTTGGCGCCGCCCCCGATGTCGAGAAAGTTGGCCGGGGCGCCCCCGACCTGGTTGACGACGTCGCAGGTGCTCATGGCCAGCCCGGCGCCGTTGGCGATGATGCCCACGTAGCCGTCCAAGCCCACGTACTGCAGACCCTTCGAATGGGCCAGCTGTTCTCGCTCGTCGAACTCGTTGATATCCCTGAACTCATCCCATTCCGGATGCCGGAAGGCGGCGTTGTCGTCGAGGGTGACCTTGGCGTCCAGGGCGTGCACCTGACCGGACGGGGTCAGGATCAGCGGGTTGATCTCGACCAGGTCGGCGTCGCCCTCGACATAGCAGCGGTAGAGCTGCAGCAGGATGGCGACAGCCCCGTCCCGGGCTTCGGGAGCCAGGCCGGCCTCGTCGACCAGCCGGCGGGCGTCCGCCTCGTCGAAGCCCACCGCCGGGTCGATGTGGAGCCGGGCGATGGCGGCCGGGTCCTCCTCGGCCACCACCTCGATCTCGACGCCTCCCCTGGCGGAGACCATGGCCAGATACTTCTTGGCCGACCGATCCAGGGTGAAGCTGGCGTAGTACTCCCTGGCGATGTCGGACGCGTGCTCCACCCACAGCCGCCGGACGATGTGACCCTTGATGTCCAGGCCCAGGATGTTGCCGGCGTGGAACCGCACCTGCTCGGCGTCGGCGGCGAGCTTGACCCCGCCCGCCTTGCCCCGGCCACCCACCTGCACCTGGGCTTTCACGACGACCGGATAGCCGGCCCGGTCCGCCGCCGCCACCGCCTCATCCACCGTGTCGGCCACGCCGCCGGCCGAAACCGGGATGCCGTAGCGGGCAAAATACTGCTTGCCCTGATACTCGAACAGATCCACGCTCGCTCCTGATTGTCGTTGTTTCTTTGAAAAAGGACGGCCGCTTCGCCCGACCGGATCAGGCGGTCTCCCTCTGGTCCAACGCCTGCTCCAACCACGCGGTGATGTCGTGGAGCGGGGCACCGGGCCCGAAGATCTCGGCTACCCCGGCCCCCTTGAGCTCGGAAATGTCGCTCTCCGGGATGATTCCGCCCGCGAAGACGAGCACGTCGCCGGCGCCCTGCTCGCCCAGGGTGGCAATGATCCGCGGGAAGAGGGTCATGTGCGCACCCGACAGGATCGACAAGCCGACGGCATCGGCGTCCTCCTGGATAACGGTGGCGGCGATCTGTTCCGGCGTCTGGTGCAGCCCGGTGTAGATCACTTCGAATCCGGCTTCCCGCAGAGCCCGGGCGATGACCCGGGCCCCCCGGTCGTGACCGTCGAGTCCCGGCTTGGCTACCACCACCCGGTAGTGACGCTGCATCGAACCCAGATACTCGCAGGTCAGTCAGAGCCGGGGCCAGCCCGCATGACCGATGGGATAGGGGCCCCTGGGTAGAATAAGCGTCTGGATGCCGCCAGGCAGTGCTGGTGAGCGGGCGCTGGACCGATGCCCATGCGGGTAGCGCCCGACCAGACCCACGCCGCATGACAGACACTCGCCCCCCACCTCGCGTCGTATACCGCCAGCCGGAAGCTCGCAGCTCGGGCTCGTCGGGCTCGTCGGGCTCGTCGGGCTCGTCGGGCTCGTCGGGCTCGTCGGGCTCGTCGGGCTCATCCCGCTCTTCCGGCGCCGGGAGCGTTCCCCGGCACCGTCGGGCCCGGCCGGCAGGCGCCCAGGCGATCACGGGTCGCCAGCCGATCGTGGGGGGCCGCCGCTGGCCCCGCCGGGTGCTCATCGTCGCCAACGTCCTGGTCGCCCTGACCGTGATTGGCGTGGCCGGCGCCTACGGCTACGTGCACTGGAGGCTGGGCCAGATCCACACCAAGCACCTGAGCGCCCTCACCGCTCCGGGCACCAGCGGGAGTGGCGGGGCCGGCAAGAACCAGCCGTTCACCCTGCTGATCGTCGGCAGCGACAGCCGGGCGGCCCTGTCGAACTCGGCGGACAACACCCAGTTTGGAGGGACCGCCAACGTTGGCGGGCAGCGCTCGGACACCATCATCCTGGTCCGGGTCGTCCCCAAGACCCACCAGCTGATGATGCTGTCGATTCCCCGCGACCTCTGGGGTCCGATCCCCGGTCACGGGAGCAACCGCATCAATTCCGCCTTCGACACCGGCGCCAACCTGTTGATCCAGACCATTCAGGCGGACCTCGGCGTACCCATCAACCACTACGTCGAAGTCAACTTCGACACCTTCCGTGACATCAGCAACGCGGTCGGCGGGGTGAGCTTCTACTTCCCGACCCCCGCCAAGGACGCTTACTCGCTGCTGAACGTCCCGGCCGCTGGTTGCGTCACCCTCAAGGGCGACCAGGCCCTGGCGTTCGTGCGGTCCCGCCATTACGAGTACTACGAGAACGGCTACTGGCACTTCGAGGCCCAGAGCGACCTGGCCCGCATCCAGCGCCAGCAGTCGTTCATCAAGAAGATGATCAAGAAGTCCGAGGGCGAGTTCACCAACCCCCTGGCCCTCAACAGCATCATCGGCGGTGTCACCAAGAACCTCACCGTCGACTCCGCCTTCAGCACCAGCCTCATGCTCAGCCTGGTGAAGGACTTCCGCTCCACGGACGCCGGGAGCATCCCGAACCTCACCCTGCCGACGTACTCCTACGTGACCGCAGGAGGGGCCGACGTCCTGGGCCTGCAGCAGCCCCAGGCGGCCCAGGCGATTGCCGCCTTCAACGCATTCGGCTCCCCCGCCCCCAAGCCGGCCTCCGCCCACGCCCACGCCTCGGCCGGCACCACCACCCAGCCGGCCAACACGGTGCCGCCCGTCACGGTGCCGGCCGCTTCGGTGAATATCGAGGTGGCCAACGGCACCGGGATGAGCGGCCAGGCCGGCCAGGTCAGCCAGCTGCTCGCCGGCCTCGGGTACCACACCGGTTTGACCGCCTCCCCCGGTTACGGCAACGCCCGGACGGTGGTCCACTACGCCCCCGATTCGCTGACGGCCGCCCGGCAGGTAGCCGCCCAGATCCCCGGCGGAGCCACCTTGCTGGAGGACTCCTCTCTGACGCCATCGGCCTACAACCTCGAGGTGATCACCGGCTCCAGCTACGCCCCGGCGAGCAGCTCCGTCTCCTCGACCGCGCCGGCCACGACGGCCGCGGCGGCGGCCGGGACCAGTCCCACCAGCGGGGCTTCCACCACCCTGCCGGGGACCAACGCCGCCACCTACGTGTTGCCGGGCGCCCCGTCCGGCCAGCCGGTACCGGCCTGCTGAGCTGTCGCCCGCCCCGACTCCCGACTCCCGACTCCGAGTCCCCCTCGGCACCCGATTCTTGGTGACATCCGGATTCTTGGCGACGACCACGACACCACAGGTTCAAAAACGCGCCAAGAAAACAGGATGCGCCCAGAATCCTGTATCAAAGTATATGAAAGTCAGCTACTAGGCCCGCTTGATCGGGGCCAGGGACAGGGCCAGGTGCTTCTCCCCCACCGACGGGAAACGGACCTTGGCCTCGGCTCGCTCCCCCTCGCCCTTGACCTCCAGTACCACGCCCTCGCCCCATTTGGCGTGGACGACGGTCTCGCCGGCGCGCAGGCCGAGCGACTCCGCGCCCGTGCCGTGGACCGGGCCGACCTTTCCCCGTCGCATGGCGGACTCCACGATGGCGTCGCGACCGCTCCGGCTGGCCGAGAAGCTGGCGGCGGGCCGGCGCCCACCCGTGGCAGCTTGCATCAGGGAGTCCGGGATCTCCTTGAGAAACCGGCTCGGTGGGTTGTACTGGGTCTGCCCCCACAGGTTCCGGCACCAGGCGTGGGACAGGTACAGCCGTTCCCGGGCCCGGGTGATCCCGACGTAGGCCAGACGCCGCTCCTCCTCCATCTCGTCGGGCTCGCCAAGGGACCGCAGGTGGGGGAACACGCCGTCCTCCATCCCGACGATGAACACCACCGGGTACTCGAGACCCTTGGCCGTGTGCAGGGTCATGAGCGTCACCCGGGAGGAGTCGCCGTCGACCTCGTCGGCGTCGGCGACCAGGCTGACCTCCTCCAGGAACGCGTCGAGGTTGTCGGCCTCGCGGGCCGCTCCGACGAGTTCTTCGATGTTCTCGATGCGCCCGGCCGCCTCGACGGTGTGCTCCGCCACCAAGCCGGCCAGGTAGCCGGTCCGCTCCAGGATGGCCTCCAGCAGTCGGCCCGGACCGACGCCGTCCTCGCGGTCGGCACCGCAGGTCGGCCAGCAGGTGCCGCAGGTCGGCGAGGCCGGCGACGGCCTTGCCGGTGACGCCGGCCGCCTCGGGGTCGCCATGACGTCGGCGAAGGCCACGTTGTGCTGGCGGGCGTAACGGTCCATGCGGGCCACGCTGGTGTCGCCGACACCGCGCTTGGGAACGTTGACGATGCGCTTGAGGGACACCTCGTCGGCCGGGTTGGCGACGGCCCGGAGGTAGGCCAGCAGGTCCTTGATCTCCGCCCGGTCGTAGAACCGGGTTCCGCCCACCACCTGGTAGGGGATGTCCTGCCGGACCAGCTCCTCCTCGATGGCCCGGCTCTGGGCGTTGGTGCGGTAGAAGACGGCGATGTCGCCCCAGTCGTAGGAGCGCTCGGGCCCGCCTCCCTGGCCGTGCAAGCGCAGCACCTCGGCGGCCAGCCAGCGCCCTTCGTCGTGCTCGTCCTCGGCGTGGTAGCGGACCACCGAGGCGCCCGGACCCTGCTCGGTCCACAGCGCCTTAGGCCGGCGGCTGGCGTTGTTGGCGATGACCGCGTTGGCGGCGTCGAGGATGGTCTGGGTGGAGCGGTAGTTCTGCTCCAGCACCACGACGGTGGCGTCGGGGAAGGCCTCCTCGAACTCCAGGATGTTGCGGATGTCGGCGCCCCGCCACCCGTAGACCGACTGGTCGCTGTCGCCGACGACCGAGACCCGATGGTGGCCGCCGGCGAGGAGGAGGACCAGCTCGTTCTGGGCCCGGTTGGTGTCCTGGTACTCGTCCACCAGGACGTGCCGGAAGCGCTCCTGGTAGTGCTCGAGCACGTCAGGGCAGGCCTGCAACAGGTTGACGGCCACCAGCAGCAGGTCGTCGAAGTCCATGGCGTTGGCGGCCAGCAGCCGCTGCTGGTACTCGCGGTACACCTCGGCGACCCGGCGCTCCATGATGGTGCGGGCCCGCTGCTGAGTAGGTCTCGAAGTCGACCAGCTCGTTTTTGGCCGTCGAGATCAGGGCGTGGATGGCCCGGGGCGGGAATCGCTTGGAGTCGAGGTTGAGGTCCCGGATCACGTAGCCGGTGAGCCGGACGGCGTCGGCCTGGTCGTAGATGGTGAAATTGCCCTTGTAGCCGAGGCGGGACGCGTCCCGTCGCAGGATGCGGACGCAGGCGGCGTGGAAGGTCGACACCCACATCCGCCGGGCCACCGGACCGACCAGGGCCTCGACCCGTTCTCGCATCTCCTGGGCCGCCTTGTTGGTGAAGGTGATGGCCAGGATCTCGAAGGGAGAGACGCCTTGCTTCGGCGATGAGCCAGGCGATGCGATGGGTCAGCACCCGGGTCTTGCCCGAACCGGCTCCGGCCACGATGAGCAGCGGCCCGCCGGATGGGCGACCGCCTGGGCCTGGACCGGGTTGAGGCCGGCGAGAGCAGGTCCGCCCGAGGGCCGGGGGCTGTGCGGTCCGGAGCGTCTGGCCGGAGCGTCGGGTGCAGGTGCCGGGCTGGGCCACCGGGGGCGGCCGGGTCAGGGGCTGGACGCCGCCGGGTCAGGCCCAGCGGACCCGCCGACGCAGCGGTATCGACACCCGTTCCGGCGTCAGCGCCGGGGGGCGGTCGGGTCGGGCGGAATCGAGCGTCATGGCTCAATCCACGGTACCGGGTGGGTGGGACCACGGGAACGACCCACGTCGCGCCCGGAGGTGGGCGCCGCGTGGGCAGCTGTCGATCCTGATGACAACCGACCCAAGTGTCGGCGGGCCAAGGTGGGCCGGCCGACCGGCCCAGCCGGGGGCGCCGGACCCCCGATCGGGCAGAGTAGCCCACGGAATCTGCACTGCCCGAGACGGAGGAACACATCGCATGAGTGGCATCTGTGAGGGCCGGGTCGTCATCGTGACCGGAGGCGGGCCGGGGAATCGGTCGCGAGCACGCCCTCGAGTTCGCCCGCCAGGGCGCCAAGGTGGTCGTCAACGACCTCGGCGCCGAGGTCGACGGCACCGGCGGCTCATTGGGCCGGCAGGCGAGGTCGTGGATGCCATCCGGGCCATGGGCGGCGAGGCCGTCGCCAACGGCGACGACGTGTCGGACTTCGACGCCGCCGGGCGCATGATCCAGAGCCGCCGTCGACGCCTTCGGCCGGCTCGACGTCCTCGTCAACAACGCCGGCATCCTCCGCGACCGGATGCTCGTCAACATGACCGCCCGAGGAGTGGGACGCCGTCATCCGGGTCCACCTGCGGGGCACCTTCGCCACCAGCCACCACGCCGCCGCCTACTGGCGGGATCGGGCCAAGGCGGGCGAGACAACGACGCCCGCATCATCAACACCTCGTCCCCTTCGGGCGTCTACGGCAACCCCGGGCAGACCAACTACGGGGCCGCCAAGGCCGGGATCGCGGCCTTCACGATCATCGCCGCGATGGAACTCGGCCGCTACGGCGTGACGGTCAACGCCATCTCGCCATCGGCCCTCACCCGGATGACGGAGAACCTGCGTCTGGGTCAGCGGGCCGCCGAACGTCCGACCGAAGCCTTCGACGACACCGCCCCGGGCAACGTCGCCCCGCTGGTGGTGTGGCTGGGCAGCACCGGAGTCACGCGACGTCACCGGCCGGGTCTTCACCGTGCTGGGCGGGCGCATCAGCGTGCTCGACGGGTGGGCCGAGGGCCCGGTCGCCGACAAGGGGGCCCGCTGGGACCCGGCCGAGCTGAGCGACATCATCCCGGACCTGGTGGCCCGGGCCGCGCCCAACACCGACATGCTTGGCCGTAGGGGCTGATGCCGACGGCCGCGCCGACCTGCGGCGGTCCGAGCCGGGGCCGAGCGCCGACGCTTACCCCACGCCCCCGGGGCCGGCCCGACCTACTCCCACTCGATGGTGCCGGGCGGCTTGGAAGTGATGTCGTAGGCCACCCGGTTGACGCCGGGCACCTCGTTGATGATCCGGCTCGACAGCCGCTCCAGCACGTCGTAGGGCAGCCGGGCCCAGTCGGCGGTCATGGCGTCCTCGGACGTGACGGCCCGGATGATCACGGGGTAGGCGTAGGTGCGCTCGTCGCCCATGACCCCGACGGTGCGCACCACCGGCAGGACCGCGAAGCTCTGCCACAGCTCCCGGTACAGGCCGGCCCGGCGCACCTCCTCGGTGACGATGGCGTCGGCGGCCTGCAGGATGGCGACCCGTTCGGCGGTGACCGGCCCCGACGATGCGGACCGCCAAGCCCGGGGCCGGGGAACGGCTGGCGCCAGACGATCTCCTCGGGCAGCCCCAGCTCCTCGCCGACGGCCCGCACCTCGTCCTTGAACAGGTTGCGCAGCGGCTCGACCAGCTCGAACTGCATGTCGTCGGGCAGGCCACCGACGTTGTGGTGGGACTTGATCCGGGCCGCGTCCTTGGTGCCCGACTCGATGATGTCCGGGTACAGGGTGCCCTGCACCAGGAAGCGGGCCTCGCCCAGGTCGGCGGCCGCCTCCTCGAACACCCGGATGAAGGTCTCCCCGATGATCTTGCGCTTGCGCTCCGGGTCGACCACGTCGTCGAGGGCGGCCAGAAAACGGTCCGCCGCCTTGACGTGCACCAGGTCGACGTTGAACTGCTCCCGGAAGGTGGCCTCCACCTGCTCGGCCTCGCCGGCCCGCAGCAGGCCGGTGTCGACGAAGACGCACGTGAGCTGGTCACCCACCGCCTTGTGCACCAGCGCCGCGGCCACCGCCGAGTCCACCCCTCCGGACAGCCCGCAGATGACCCGTTCCGATCCGACCTGGGCCTGGATGGCGTAGACCGACGCCTCGATGATCGACGTCATCGTCCACGCCGGCCGGCACCCGCACACGTCGTAGAGGAAGGCCTTCAGGATCGCCTGGCCGCCGTAGGTGTGGGCCACCTCCGGGTGGAACTGCACCCCGTAGATGCCTCCGCTCGGGATCCTCCAGGGCGGCGACCGGCGAGTCGGCGGTCGGTCGCGGTGGCCCGGAATCCGGGCGGCGGGGCCACGATGGCGTCGAAGTGGCTCATCCACACGTCGAACTCCGGCGGCACGCTGCCGAACAGCACCGACGGCGCCGGGCCGTGCGACGTCAGGGTGAGGGCGGTCCGCCCGTACTCGCCCCGGCCGGTGTTGTTGACCTCGCCGCCGAGCTGACGGGCGATCAGCTGGGCGCCGTAGCAGATGCCGAGCACCGGCACCCCGATGTCGTACACGGCGGGGTCGAGCAGCGGGGCACCCTCGACGTTGACCGACTTGGGGCCGCCGGACAGGATCACGCCCGGCCGGCCGGCATCGCCGCCAGCTCGGCGGCGGTGATGGTGTGCGGAACGATCTCGCTGTACACGTGGGCTTCCCGGACCCGCCGGGCGATCAGCTGGGCGTACTGGGCCCCGAAGTCGACGACCAGGACCGGGCCCTGGGATTCGGGCGTATGCAAGTCGGAGGGCCTAGTGGCCCATGCCGATGCCCTGCGACCGCTGGAGGTCTTTGCCTTCGGTCTGCAGGGCGGGGGCCACCATTACCTCGGCCTTCTGGAATTCCTTGACCGACTCGTAGCCGCACGTCGCCATGGAGGTGCGGAGGGCGCCGAACAGGTTGAGGCGGCCGTCATTTTCATGGGCCGGGCCCGACGAGGATCTCCTGCAGCGAGCCCCGCCGGGTCGTCCTGACCCGGGCGCCTCGGGGCAGGGTCGGGTGAAAGGTCGCCATCCCCCAGTGGTAGCCCCGCCCGGGCGCCTCGATGGGCGGCGGCCAGCGGGGAGCCGATCATCACCGCGTCGGCCCCGCACACGATGGCCTTGGCGATGTCGCCGCCGGTGCCCATGCCGCCGTCCGCGATGACGTGGACGTAGACGCCGGTCTCGTCGAGGTGCTGGGCCCGGGCGGCCCGGGCGTCGGCGATGGCGGTGGCCTGGGGAACGCCGATGCCGAGCACGCCGCGGGTGGTGCAGGCGTGGCCGGGACCGACCCCGACGAGCACGCCGACCGCGCCGGTGCGCATCAGGTGCAGCGCGGCCTGGTAGGAGGCGCACCCGCCGACGATCACGGGAATATCGAACTCGCGGATGAAACGCTTGAGGTTGAGCGGCTCGACGGTCTTGGACACGTGCTCGGCCGACACCACCGTGCCCTGGATGACAAACAGATCCAGCTCGGCCTCGAGCAGGAGCTGGCGCGAACTGCTCGGTGCGCTGCGGGGTGAGCGAGGCGCAGGACACCACGCCGGCATCCTTGATCTCCCGGATGCGCTGGGTGATCAGCTCCGGCTTGATGGGCTCGCTGTAGATCTGCTGCATGCGGGCGGTGGCCTTGTCGACCTCCAGATGGGAGATCTCCTCGAGCAGCGGCTCGGGATCCTCGTAGCGGGTCCAGACGCCTTCGAGGTTGAGCACCCCGACGCCGCCGAGGCGGCCGATCTCGATGGCCGTGGCCGGGCTTGACCACGCCGTCCATGGCGGCGGCCATGAGCGGCAAGCTCGAAATGGTAGGCGTCGATCTCCCAGGAGATGTCGACGTCCTCGGGATCTCTGGTCCGCCGGCTCGGGACGATGGCGATGTCGTCGAATCCGTACGCCCGCCGGCCCGACTTTCCCCGCCCGATCTCTACCTCGGCCACCGGCTCTCCCTCAGTCGTTCGTGCGCGTCGCTGTGGCTTTGACAGCCTAGTGGCCGGTACTGGCCAACCGAACGCTTATGGAACGGTGCCCCTCGCCATGGTCCACAGCACCAGGGCGGCGAATACCACCACGGTGACCAGACACCAGGTCCGGGCCAGCCGGCTGGCCCGGACCGCTCCGGTCATGTCGCCGAGATGGACCCGCCGGTTGACCTGGGTGGAGTAAACGACCGCAACCAGCGCGGACGGCAGAAACAGCAGCAGGCACACCAGCGACTGCCACAGATAGGTCGAGGGGGTGCCGGTCGCGATCGACGAGCCGGAGGGGCGGCGGCGGGGATTGAGCGCCCTCGCCGCGCCCATCCCTGGGGCGAACCGGTGACGTCCGCGCCGGGGCTCGGGTTCCAGGCTGGATCCGGTCGGGACCAGTGCGGGGCGGGGGCCGGAGCCGTGGGGCTGGCGGTGCCGGGACGCTGGTCGGAGATGCGGTCGGGGCCGGCCCACCCGCGGGAGGGGAATTGCCGGTTCCGGGGTAGGTCGTGGTGGGAGCGGACCCGCCGATCGCGCCGGGCAAGGCGGTCCCGGGCGATGGGCTCCACGGCGGGGGGACACCCGGCGCCGGGCCGGCCGCCGGCTGGCCGGGACCGGGCTGGCCGGGACCGGGCTGGCCGGGACCGGGCTGGCCAGGGCCGGGCTGGCCAGGGCCGGGCTGGCCAGGGCCCGCACGGCTGGTTTCCGGCCTGCGCCGGAGCCGGCGACCCCGGAGCGGGCGGCCCATTGGGCCGGGGGCGGGGGCCAGATCTGCGGCGCCGGCCCCGGGACGGAGATGGGCGGCCGCGGCGGGGCCAGGAGCCGGCGACGGGACCTGACCACCCGCGGCCGGCGGCGGCATCAGCCCGCCCGGGGCCGGGGCGGGGCCAGGAGCCGGCGACGGGACCTGACCACCCGCGGCCGGGCGGTGACATCAGCCCGCCCGGGGCCGGTGCGACCGGCGCCGGAGGCGGCTTGGGCCGGGCCAGAATCTGGGGAACGATCCCGGCCGCCCGCTGGGCCAGCTCGCCTCGACGGGTCGGGCGCTCGGGGTACGGGCGGCTCGGGAGCGGAACGCTCGACCTGCCGCGATCGAGCGTCCCGCCGCAACGGCTGCACGTGGTCGCCTGACCAGCAGCGACGGTTCCGCACCGGGGACAGATCACTCCGCCCCACGGTACCGGTTCGGTCCCGGTGACCGGTATCAGCTGGCCGATCGAGCCCGGCGCATGATGGACGGCCCGACGATGCCAGGGCAAATCCAGCTGAGCGGTCGGCGAGCACCACGTCCAGCAGCTCGTACAGCATCCGCGCCGTGGCCCCCCACACCGTGTCGCCGATCAGCTCAAAGAAGTGCATGTCGCCGTTCGGATCCCGTCCGGGAAGGTCCACACCTCCTCCCGGTACACATCCGGGTCCGACAGCTCGGCCAGCGAGACCGTGAAAGCCCGCTCCACCTCGGCCGGGTTGGGGCGCAGCAACGGCCGACCCGGCAAGGCGCCCACAAAGGGCACGATCGGGGCCGGATTGGCCAGGATGCGCACGGTCGAGAGCCGGGCGAAGACGTCGATGGCTGGCGGGTCGAGCCCGACCTCCTCCCTGGCCTCGCGCAGGGCCGCCGCCAGGGCGTGCTTCGCCCGGATCGAGCCGCCCGCCGGGAAACGAGACCTGGCTGGTGTGGGAGCGCAGCCGGGACGACCGGCGGGTCAGGACCACCTGGGCCTGGCGCCGCTCGTCGAACAGGGCGCACAGGACGGCCGCCGGCCGGCCGGCCAGGGCGGGGAGCTCCACCGTCGGCACCTCGGCCGGCGGCCCCTGGGGCTCGCCCCGCCGCCAGCGCGGCCCGCACGTCGGCGCACGGTGATGCGGCGGCGGGCCGAGCCGACCCGACCGGTTCCACGGCGCGGCCGATCCCGGCCGGACCAGGTGCGGGTCGGGGAATGAGCTGGGCCCCGCCCCTCGACCGGCGGCCTCGGCCCCGTCAGACAACCGGCGTCCACGTCTCCGCCACCGCGGAGCCGGTCCGGCACGTCGACGGAGCCTTCGGCGGCGGCCGGCGCAGGCGGTGCTCGCGGCCCTGGGCCGGCGGCGGCGGCCAGCGCCTCGAGCAGGTCCCGGAGGCCACCGGTCTTGAACGTGGCCATGACCCGGCCGGGGGGCAGGTCGCCGCGCTCCCACTCCATCCAGGCCTCGAGCAGTTTGGCCGGGTCGGGGGGCGGTCGATCCATCGCGACCAATCTACGGGACAGGGCCCATCTCGGGGACCGGGCGATCCGGCGTGACTCCGGACCTACCCCACGGGCGACCCGGGCGCGCCACGGCCGGGGCGGGTTTCCGTGGATTTCTTGGTGACATCCGGATTCTTGGTGACACCAGCAACACCACAGGTCGTCCTCGTCACCAAGAATCTCGTTGTCACCAAGAAGCGTGGACGAAACCCCATGAAATGTGGCGATGCGGCGCCCGCACCCGGGCCCAGCGGCCCGGCGCCCGCACCCGGGCCCAGCGGCCCGGCGCCCGCACCCGGGCCCAGCGGCCCGGCGCCCGCACCCGGCCGGCCGGGCGCCCCCACTCACCCGGCGCCTCCACCGGGGCCCGAACGCGCCGGGTCGCCGGCCCGCACCCGAAGGGCGGACCGGCGACCCCGTTACCGCTGAGGACTCCAGGAGGCTAGAAGCCGCCCATGCCCCCCATGCCGCCCATACCGCCGCCGGCCGCCGCGGCCGCCGCAGCCGCCGCAGCCGGGTTGGGCTTCTCGGGCTTGTCGGCCACGAGCGCCTCGGTGGTGAGCAGCAGGCCGGCGATCGACGCCGCGTTCTGCAGGGCCGAGCGGGTCACCTTGGCCGGGTCGATGACGCCGGCCTTCATCAGGTCGACGAACTCGCCGGTCACGGCGTTGAGCCCGGTGTTGCCGGTCTCGCGCTCGGCGTGCTCGATGATCACCGAACCCTCGAGGCCGGCGTTGAAGGCGATCCACTTGAGGGGCTCCTCCAGCGCCTTGCGGACGATGTTGGCGCCGGTGGCCTCGTCGCCGGTCAGCTTCGAGATCACGCCGTCGACCTCGGCCCGGCTGCGCAGCAGGGCGATGCCGCCGCCGGGGACGATGCCCTCCTCGATGGCCGCCCGGGTGGCCGAGAGGGCGTCCTCGATGCGGTGCTTCTTCTCCTTGAGCTCCACCTCGGTGGCGGCGCCGACCTTGACCACGGCCACGCCGCCGGACAGCTTGGCCAGGCGCTCCTGCAGCTTCTCCCGGTCCCAGTCGGAGTCGGTGTCCTCGATCTCCCGCTTGATCTGGGCGATGCGGCCCTTGACGTCGGCCTCGGCGCCGGCGCCCTCGACGATGGTGGTGTTGTCCTTGTCGACGACGACCTTGCGGGCCCGGCCGAGCAGGTCGAGGGTGGTGTTCTCCAGCTTGAGGCCGACCTCCTCGGAGATGACCTGGCCGCCGGTGAGGGTGGCGATGTCGCTCGAGCATGGCCTTGCGCCGGTCGCCGAAGCCGGGCGCCTTGACGGCGACCGAGGTGAACGTGCCCCGGATCTTGTTGACCACCAGGGTGGCCAGGGCCTCGCCCTCGACGTCCTCGGCGATGATCAGCAGCGGCTTGCCGCCCTGCATCACCTTCTCGAGCACCGGGACCAGGTCGTGGACGGCGCTGATCTTGGAGTTGGCGATCAGGATGTACGGCTCGTCGAGCACGGTCTCCTGGCGCTCCGGATCGGTCACGAAGTACGGCGACAGGTAGCCCTTGTCGAACTGCATGCCCTCGGTGAACTCGAGCTCCAAGCCCGAAGGTGTTGGACTCCTCGACGGTGACCACGCCGTCCTTGCCGACCTTGTCGATGGCGTCGGCGAGGACCTCGCCGATCGAGGCGTCGGCGGCCGAGATGGCGGCCACCTGGGCGATCTCGCTCTTGTCGTCGATCTCCTTGGCCTGGTCCTTGATGGCCTCGACCACGGCGGTCGACCGCCTTGTCGATGCCCCGCTTGAGGGACGTCGGGTTGGCGCCGGCGGCCACGTTGCGCAGGCCCTCGCGGACCAGCGCCTGGGCCAGCACGGTGGCGGTGGTGGTGCCGTCGCCGGCCACGTCGTTGGTCTTGGTGGCGACCTCCTTGACCAGCTGGGCCCCCATGTTCTCGAAGGGGTCGTCCAGCTCCACCTCGCGGGCGATGGTCACGCCGTCGTTGGTGATGGTCGGGGCGCCGAACTTCTTCTCGATCACCACGTTGCGGCCCTTGGGCCCGAGGGTGACCTTGACGGTGTCGGCCAGCTTGTTGACGCCCGCCTCGAGGCCGCGGCGGGCTGTCTCGTCGAACTTGAGCTGCTTGGGCATTACTTGACCTTGGCCAGCACGTCACGGCCGGTGAGGATCAGCAGGTCCTCGCCGTCGATGGTGATCTCGGTGCCGCCGTACTTGGAGTAGACGACCTTGTCGCCGACGGCGATGTCGAGGGGGATCAGCTCGCCGGTGTTCTCGGCCCGCCGGCCGGGGCCGACGGCGAGGACCTCGCCCTGCTGGGGCTTCTCTTTGGCGGTGTCGGGGATGACCAGACCGGACGCGGTCTTCTCCTCGGCTTCGCTGGGGCGGACGACGATGCGATCGTCGAGTGGCTGCAAACTCATGTTGGGGCGCCTCCGTTGGCTGTTAGCACTCTCACCTGTACGAGTGCTAACGATAGCGACCTCTGGGCGCTAGTTCAACACGTTCGTGCGATCATCGCCTCCAGCGGGAAGCCGCAGGTTGGGGTTGGCGGCGGCGTCGAGGGGGGTCGGACCGTCGAGGCGCAGGCGGTACCAGGCCGTGGCCCCGACCATGGCGGCGTTGTCGGTGCACATGGCCCGGCTGGGGACGATGGCCGCCCGCCCGTCCGCCTGAGCGGCGCTGACGATCCGCTCCCGCAGGGCGGTGTTGGCGGCCACCCCACCACCGATGCAGACCGACCGGGCATCGACGTGACGCGGCGGCCCGCATGGTCTTTTCCACCAGGACGTCGACCACCGCCTCCTGGAACGAGGCGGCCACGTCCGCCGTCGCCACCTCCGGGTGCTTGCGGACGTAGGTGATCACCGACGGTCTTCAAGCCGCTGAAGGAAAAGTCGTAGCCGTCGTGGCGCAGACCCCTCGGGAAGGCGATCGCCCGGGGATCGCCCTCGGCCGCGGCCTTCTCGATGGCGGGCCCCCCCGGGTAGCCGAGGCCCAGGAACCGGGCCACCTTGTCGAACGCCTCCCCGGCGGCGTCGTCGATCGTCTGGCCCAGCAGCCGGTAGCGGCCCGGCTCCCGCATGTGGATGAGCATGGTGTGGCCGCCGGACACCACCAGCACCACGGCCGGCAGGGCCAGGTCCGGGTCCTCGAGGAAGGCGGCGTGCAGATGGCCCTCCAGATGGTTGACCCCGATGAACGGCACCCCCCAGGCCAGGGCGTAGGCCTTGGCCGCGCTCACCCCGACCAGCAGGGAGCCGATCAGGCCCGGGCCCATGGTGGCGGCCACCGCGTCGAGGTCGCCCGGGGTGGCGTCGGCGATGTCCATGGCCTCGGCCACGACGGGGGTGAGCAGGTCGACGTGGGCCCGGCCGGCGACCTCGGGAACGACCCCGCCGAAGCGGGCGTGCAGGGTGGTCTGGCTGGACACGACCGAGCTCTTGATGATGCGGCCGTCCTCGACGACCGCAGCCGCCGTCTCGTCGCAGGAGGTCTCGATGGCCAGGATCCGCGCCGGACCCGGACCGGCGCCGGGCGGTGGTCAAGGTCATGGCCGCAAGGCCAGGGTCTCGTCGACCGTGGTGCCGACGACGCCGGCCTCGATGGCCGCCAGCCGCGTCCGCGTAGGCGGCGGTGTCGATGTCGTAGGCCCACATGATCAGGGCGTCCTCGTTGGTCTCGGCGTAGTAGTTCTTGCGCACGCCGGCGGTTTCGAAACCGAACCGGCGGTACATGGCCTGGGCGCCGGCAGGTTGGAGACCCGGACCTCGAGGGTCAGGTGGCGGGCGCCCGGCGCCAGCGAGGCGCGGGCCAGGTTGAGCAGCAGCCGGGTCCCGATCTGGTGGCGGTGCCAGGCCGGGTCCACGGCGATGGTCGTCACGTGGGCCTCGTCGCCGCTGAACATCAGGCCGCCGTAGCCGACCACTGCCCCGCCGACGCGGGCGGCGACGTAGTGGCGGCTGTTGCGCAGGTTGAGCTCGCTCATGAACAGCGGCAACGACCACGGCCTGCGGGTACACCTGGGCCTCGATCCGCAGCACCGAACGGAGATGGCGCCGGCGCAGCGGGACCAGACGCACCTCGAGCGCGGCCGGGTCGTGGCGGGGACCGGGGGACTGGTCAGCCATGACGGCGCCGCCATGCCGGTGCGATCGGGCGGATGGGGCCGTTGCGGCCAGCCGATGCGGACCTCCGCGCCCCGCAGGTACAGCGGGGTGATCTCGTCGAGCGGAACCGACGGCCGGGTGGCCGCCAGCTCGGTCAGGACGGTCGGCGCTCGGGTGGTCGTCGGCCGGTCCGGCCAGCTCCACATGAGGCAGCGCGCCGAGGACGTCGGCGTAGCGGCGGGCCCCTTCGCCGACGGCGAGCACGGCATCGCGCATTCCGCTCAGCTCCTCGACCAGGGCCTGGGGTCCGCTGACGCTCGGCTCGGTCACCGGGGTCACGCCGTCCCGGAGCCGGGCTGGTACAGCGACCAGAACACCTCGCCCCGCTTGGCGTCGACCACGGCCGCGATCAGCCGGTCCTGGCGGCGGTGGGGGTAGGCCAGCAGCTCCAGGGAGGAGCAGCCGACGATCGGAATGTCGAGGGCGGCGGCCAGGGCCTTGGCGGTGGCCACCCCGACCCGCAGTCCGGTGAAGAGACCGGGGCCGATGTCGACGGCGACGCGGCCGATTGTTGCATGCCGATGCCGGCCAGACGGGTCGAGGTTTTCGATGGCCGGGGCCAGCAGCTCGGCGTGGCGGCGGCCCTGGCGGACGTGCAGGGACGCCAGCGGTCCGTCCGGCCCCGGACAGCGCCACCCCGACCTGGGAGGTGGCGGTGGCGATGCCGAGCAGGATGGTCACGGCGCCACCCCGAGTCCTTCCACGGCCGCCAGAGATCCGGCCAGCGGGCCTGCCAGCGGGAGCCGGACGGCGTCAGGGTGACCAGGCGCTCCCCCTCGGCGTCGGTGAGGGTCAGCCGGACGTCGAGGTGTTCCGGGCCCAGGGCGGGCGCGGCCCGTCCGCCCCACTCGATGGCGGCCACGGCGCCGTTCTCGAGCATCTCGGGCAGGCCCAGCGACACGATGTCCGACAGCCCGTCGAGCCGGTAGACGTCGCGTGGATCAGCTCCACGCCGAAGGACGTCGGGATAGCTGCGCACCAGGGTGAAGGTGGGGCTGGTCACCGGGTCCGCGACCCCCATGGCCCGGGCCAGGCCCTGGGTGAACGTCGTCTTGCCCGCCCCGAGGTCCCCGTCGAGGAGGAGCACGTCGCCCGGCAACAGCGTCCTGGCGATGGCCGCGGCCACCGCCTGGGTGGCGGCCGGGCCGGCGCAGACAAGGTCTTCACGGGCGTCATCGGTCGGCGGCAGGATCCATTGCGAGTTGGCTGGCGGCCGGCCCAGGCGGCGCCGGAGGCGCCGGAGCCGGCGTCCGGCGGCGCTGTCGAGCGCAGCCCGGGCCCGCACGAAGTCGGCGCGCATCCGGGCCACGACCTCGCCACCGCCCCGCAAGGCCGCGGCCGGGTGGTAGGTCGGCAGGAGGACCGCCCCGTCCGTGCCGAACGGGTACGAATGGCCCCGCAGCTGGGTGATGCCCTTGGTGGTGTCGAGCAGAAGGCGGGTGGCGAAGTTGCCGAGGGTGAGCACGACCCGGGGAGCGATGAGGGCCACCTGCTGGTCGAGAAACGGCCGGCAGGCGGCGATCTCGTCCGGCTGGGGATCGCGGTTGCCCGGCGGCCGGCACTTGACGACGTTGGCGATGTACACCTGGGCGCGCTGGAGCCCGGCCTCCTCGAGGAGCAGCCGGTCGAGCAGCTGCCCGGAGCGGCCCACGAAAGGACGACCCTGCAGGTCCTCCTCCCGGCCCGGCCCCTCACCGACCACCATCAGGTCGGCGTGCGGATCACCCTCGCCGAACACCACCGTGGTGCGGCCCGCGGCCAGCGGGCAACGGGTACAGGCGAGGGCGATCCGTTCGACGTCGGCGAGCCCTGGCACTGTGCCCATGGTACCGGCCGACCTGAATACCGGGTTCCACCCGGCGAACTCCGCAGCCGGTCCGGTCCGCCCCGACCGCCCACCCCCGGACGGTGCCCGGCGCCACTGGCCGCACCCGGGAACCGTCGTCTCGTACCGCGGCTCCGGCCGCGCCAACCGCCCGGCTCACCCGCTACCTCTCGCCGGTTGCTACCGTCGTGGCGCGGGATACTGCGCAATTCTCTTTCGCATCGACAAAGGGCGTGAGGCCGGTGAGCACCACTCCACCACAGGAGCCCTGGGGCCAGTCCCCCTCGGACGAGCCGGAGCGAGGCGCGAACCCTCCGCCCCCGGGCTACCAACCACCACCGCCCCCAGGCGACTACCCACCTCCGGGGAGCTACCCCCGCCCGGCAACTACCCCCCGCCCGGCAACTACCCCCCGCCCGGCAACTACCCCCCGCCCGGCAACTACCCGCCTCCACCGCCGCCGGGAGCCGGGACAACTACCCGCCTCCACCATCAGGACCGGGTAACTACCCGCCCCCGCCCAGCTCCTGGACGCAACCCGGCGGCGGCTGGCAGCAACCCAGCGGCGGGTGGGAGCAACCCGGCGGGGGCTGGCAACAGCCGGGCGCCGGACCGGCGTGGGGCGGAGTCGATGGCCGCCCGGGGGGCTACCTGGCCGGATGGTGGCGACGGGTCGGCGCCACCGTGATCGACGGCATCCTGGTCGGCATCGTGGCTGCCATCATCCTCGGGATCGCCGGGGTGAACACCGGAGCCCGCAGCCTCCTGGAGATCCTGATCCAGGCCATCTACCTGATCTGATGCTGGGCGGCAACAACGGCCGCACCGTCGGCAACCTGGCGGTTCGGACCCGGACCATCAACGCCCGGACCGGCGCGCCGTGCTCCTATGACCGGGCGGTGCCGCGGACGCTGGTCGAGCTGGTCCTCGCCGTCACCGTCATCGGCGGCATTCTGGACATCCTCTGGCCGCTGTGGGACAAGCAGAACCAGACCCTCCACGACAAGGCGGCCGGAACGGTCGTGCTGCGCGCCGACATCTAGCCCGGCGACCACGCCTCCTCACCTGGCGGCGGGGAGAAGGAAACGAGTCGAAACCCGACCGGCGAGCCTCTTTTGCTGTGGCAAAACCGGCCTTTTCGACCTTTACTACGGCGATTTGTGCCCTGTTGTAGGGGCCGGTGCAACAGAGAAGGTGCCCGGCCCCTAACTGGCCGCCTTTTTCGGCCGGTGTTTCAGCCCCCGGTGCCCTTCTCAGGCAACGGGGGAGGGACGGCGTCGAGCACCGCCTGCTCGACCACCCAGGCGGCCAGGGCCCGAACCGTCTCCAGGGGCGCATCCACCTCTCCGGTGGCCACCGCCACCAGGGCATCGCCGTCTCCCCCGGTGTGCACCGGATCGAGGGCCCGGGCCAGGCCGTCGTGGCCGGATTGAGCCAGCCGGTGGCAGCCGACCTTGTCGATGGCGGCGTTGGTGGCGATGATGCCGATCGTGGTGGCCTGGGTGGCACCGGGCGCCTCGGCACCAGGGCCCGGCGCCGCTGCCGCCGCCACCGCTTCGTCCGCCGGCGGCACCGGCGACGCCGGCGGAACCGGTCCCACAGGCGGGTGAACCGGGATGCGAGGCTCGGCCAGGACTCCGCCCGGGGGACGGGGCTCCCCCACCGCGTTCACGGCCAGCAGGGCGGCCACCACCAGCTCGCCGTGGCGCACCACCGCGCCACCCAGACCGGCCGGACGCGCCGCCGCGGGGCCCGCCCACTTGCCCACGGTGGCCCCGGTGCCGGCCCCGACCGGACCCGACTCAACCGCCTCGGGACCCGGCCTGGCTGCTTCGCACGCTGCGTACCCCTGGGCCGGCCCCGGCCGGACGGCAGGGTCGCCGACGCCGAGGTCGTAGAGGACCAGCCCCACCACGATCGGGACCGGACCGCCGCCGGTCGGATATCCGAGCCCGCGCTCCTCGCACCAGCGCACCACGCCGTCACACGCAGCCAGCCCGAACGCCGACCCTCCCGTCAGGACGACCGCGTGAGCTCCGGGAACGGTTCGGCCTGGCTCCAGCAGGGCCCACTCGCGCGTCCCGGGGGCCGCTCCTCTGACCTCGCCTGACACGGTCGCCCCCGCCGGCAAGATCGCCACCGTGCATCCGGTCCGGGCCTCGGGGTCGGTCCAGTGCCCGACCCGGATTCCGGCGATCTCGCTGATCACGGGAGCCGGCCGGTGTCAGGTCCCGACATGGACACGCGGCACCCGACCGCTCACGCCACACACCACCTCGTAGGCGATGGTGCCGGTCCGCCTGGCCCAGTCCCAGGCGGTGATGGTCTGGTCACCCTGACTGCCGATGAGCACCACCTCGTCACCGACCGCGACCTCGGCCTGCGGGCCGCAGTCGATGGTCAGCTGATCCATGGTGACGGTCCCGGCGATGGGGAGCCGGCGGCCGCCGATCAGCACCTCGCCTCCGGCGGCGGACAGCCCCCGGGTGACGCCGTCGGCGTAACCGATCGGCACCGTGGCGACCACCGATTCGCTGCTCCAGCCGGTAGCGGAGGCCATAGGACAGCCGCTCGCCGGCAGGCAGCCTTCTCACGTGAGAGACCCGGGCCTTCAAACCCATGGCTGGTCGCAAGGTGGGCATGGGGCACCGGTCGATCCCGGCCGCGTCGGGCGCCAGGCCGTACAGGGCGATCCCGCAGCGGACCAGGTCGTAGCGGCTGTCCGGGTGCCACAGGGCGCCGGCGGAGTTGGCGGCATGGCGGACGCCTGGATCGAACCCCGGCCCGGGCCATTCCGTCCAGGGCGGCCGCGAAGCGCTCGAGCTGGTCGGAGGTATACGGGTCGTCGATCTCGTCGGCGACGGCCAGGTGGGTCCAGAAACCCTGCAGGGCCAGGCGGTCGTGCCTGGCGACGGCCGCGGCCAGCTCGATCGCTCCGGCCGTGTCAGCCCCCACCCGATGCATGCCTGTGTCGACTTTCACGTGCACCGCAAACGGGGCGGCCGGCGCCACGGTCCCGACGGCCGTCGCCAGCGCGGCCAGGCCGTCGGACGTGTACAGGGTCGGCGTCAACGCCCCCGCGACCACCTCGGCCATGGCCGTCGCCGGCGGCTGGCTCAGAAGCAGGATCGGGGCCGTGATGCCGGCGGCGCGCAGCTCCAGGCCCTCCTCGACCAGGGCAACAGCCACCCAGTCTGCGCCCCCGGCCAGGGCGGCCCGGGCCACCTCGATCGCGCCATGCCCGTAGCCACCCGCCTTGACGACGGCGCAGAGCCGGGCCGGGGCCGCCACCTCGGCCAGCACCCGGGCGTTGTGGCGGATGGCGGCCAGGTCGATTTCCGCCCAGGCCCGCCGCCGCCTCCCGGCCGAAGCCGCTTCCGGATCGGCGCCGCCGGAGCCGACCCGCGGGGAGCCAGTCATCGACGGGGCTCTCTCCTCGGGCCGGCACGCTCGCCCCCGGCGGCGCAGCCCGGCCGGCTTACGGACAAGGCACGGTCCGGGAAAGCCAGCGCGACAGCAAGTCAGGTAGATCCCCGGCGACCAGGCCCACCGCCGGTCCGAGTGAGGCGGCCCGGCCGTGGCAGTGGGCGGCCAGGGCCGCGGCCTCGGCCGCGGGCAGGCCCCGGGCCAGAAAGGCGCCGATGGCCCCCGAGAGGACATCGCCGGTCCCGGCCGTCGCCAGCCGGGCCGACCCGGAGTTGACCACCAGGACCCGGCCGGTGGGCTCGGCCACCAGGGTCGGAGAGCCTTTGAGGAGCAACACGACTCCGGTGCGGGCGGCCACGGCTCGCACGTCGGCGAGCCGATCTTCGCCGGGTGGATGACCAACCAGCCGGGCGAACTCCCCGTCGTGCGGGGTCAGAACCAGCGGCCCCGACCGGGCCCCGGCCACCGCGGCCACGACATTCAGGTCGCCCAACGCCCGCAGACCGTCGGCGTCGACGACCGCCGGCGCCGACGACATCGTGAGCAGGCGGGTAACCGACGCCTCCCGTCCGGCGCCGCCAGCCACCTGGGCCCCGAGCCCCGGGCCGATCACCAGAGCCCGGACCCGGTCCATCCCGGCGGCCACTTCCCCCTCCCAGTCGAGGGCCGGGAGGCGGTGGCTCACGTACTCGCCGGGGGGAAGGCCTCCCCCAGCAGGGGCGCCGGGCACCCCGAGCTGGACGTAGCCGGCCCCGGCGCGCAGGGCGCCCCGGGCGACCAGCGACGGCGCTCCGTACATTCCGGGGGAACCGGCAACCACCTGGACGGCGGCCTGCCACTTGTGGGCCTGCCGGGTCCGGGCCGGCCACAGCCGGACGACGTCCTCGTCGGTCACCAGCCACATCGATGCGGCCTGGGCGGCCAGCGAACCGAGGCCGATGTCGGCCAGCTCCACCGTGCCGGCCCGGTCGGGTCCCTCGCCGAGCAACAGACCGGGCTTGTAGGCCGCGAACGTCACGGTTCGGTCGGCCCGCACCGAGCCCGCCGCGTCACCTGTGGCGGGGGGCGGCGCCGGCGGGTCGCCTGGGGGCGCCGCCACGGGCCGGCCGGTCAGGCCGGACAGCCCGGAGGGAATGTCCACGGCCAGAACCAGCGCCGAACCGGTATGGGGCGGGGCGTAGGGACGGCTGAGCCCGGTGCCGTAGGCGGCATCGACGACCAGATCGGAGGGACCGAACCGGGCGCCGCCCTCCAGGTCGCCCGCTTCGAGTACCGACACCGCCGCGCCCTGTCCTGACAGCAGGCGGGCGGCGACGCGCCCGTCCGCCCCGTTGTTGCCTCGCCCGGCCACCACTGTGACCCGCCGCCCGTAGCTGCCGCCCAGCATCCGGCGGGCCGCCCCGGCGACGGCGAACCCGGCCCGCTCAACCAGAACCTCCACCGGATCGGACGCGCTTCGGTCCACCCCGGCCATTTCTGCCGGGGTCAGGACCGGTATCACGCCACCGCCGCCACCACCGCCGACGCCACCGTGGCGGTGTGGGTGATCGAGAGCAGCCAGGCGCTGACTCCCCGCGTCGACGCCAGCCAGGCGGCCCGGCCGCTCACCAACAGGTCCGGGGGGGCGCCCGGGGCTCGCACCACTTCCACATCCGCCCAGCCGAAGGCACCCAACCCGACCCCGAGCGCCTTCATGGCCGCCTCCTTGGCCGCGAACCGGGCAGCCAGGGTCGGCACCGGGTTGACCAGACCGGCGGCATAGCGCTGCTCGCCGGGAGTGAACAGGCGAACGGCGAGCGCCGGCCGCCGGGCCAGAACCTCGCCGAAGCGGCCGATGTCGACAGAGTCGATCCCGAGTCCGAGAAGGGCGCCTGTGACGGGGCCACTCATGACGATGACTGGCGCCAGCGCACCGCCAGCTCGTACACCGGGGTGGTGAGCAGATCGACGAGTGGCTCCATTCCGAGCCGCTCGTCGTCCATGAAGGGCTCGGTCTCGGTCACCGCGTCCGCCAGGGCGGAGTAGCGGGTCCGGTAGCCGGAGAGCACCCGCTTGGCCGCAGCCCAGGGCAGCCGCTCGTGGAACCGCACGTGCAGCAGCGTCATGCCGACCACCTGGGTCCCCTTGGCCTCGGGCACCAGGACGATACTGCGGCCGTCGCGGGCGCCCCGGGCCACCGTCACCTCACGCTCCGTTGCGGCCCGGTGCTTGGTGCCGAGCAGGCGCGGGTCGATGGCGCTCCGGGAGGATGGCAGGGTCAGGGCGATGCCCCCCTGATCCACGACGGCGATGGTCGGATCCGCCGCCGGCGGCCAATCGATGCGGTATCGGGTGAACCCGACGACCTCCTCCACCGCCTCATCCAGGGCCCCGAGGGTCCGCAAGGCCCGGTAACCCAGGGTGTCGGGAGCGGCCCCGATCGACAGGGTGGTCCGGACCAGAGGCACCCCGAAGAGGGCGTCCTCGCTCCGCGAAATCCCGACCGTGACAGTCTTGGCCTGATGTTTGACGGCGTCAACGGGACGGGTCAGCTCGTCGATGCCGTGGTTCAGGGCGTCCAGCAGGTCGCTGATCACCGCGCTCGGCGTCCCGATCTTTCCCGACTCGAGCTCGTAGCTTTCGAGGGGCAGGACTCCGGTGGTGTAACGGAGCAGGGACACCAGCCGGACCGCGGTGGCCGCCTCCAGGTTTCCGTTGTAGCTCCCGCCCCGCAGGCCTTCCAGGAAGGGCTGGGTCGCCCGCTGCAGCTCGGGGCGCAACTGCTCGATGACGTTGTCGGGCCCGGCGCTGACGACGGTCTCGATGGCGGCCCGGGCTTCGCGCAGCGGACGGGCCTGGGCGTCGATGGACAGGGCCGCCTCGTAGCCGAACAGGTGGCCCACCATGGCCGCCAGCACAAACGCCAGATCCGGGTCGGTCGCCGGCACCGTCACCACGTCGCGGGCGGCCGCCCGGAAACGATCGGCTTCACCTTCGGAGGCGACCACGACCGGCGCCGCCTTGTGGGCCCGGTAGATGGCGACCTCTTTGGCCACGTCATCGGCGTTCGGGCCCCGCAGCCCCGCCGCGCACACCAGGATGAACGGCTCGCAGGACAGGTCGATGTGCTTCTTGTCCTCGGTGGCGTCGCTGGGAATCGACCGGTAGCAAAGCTCGGACAGCTTGATCCGCACCTCGGAGGCCGCCACCCGATCCGGACCACTGCCCACCACGGCCCAGTAGCGGCGGGACGGAACCACGGCCGAGGCGATCCGGCCGATCTCCTCTCGCTGGGCCAGCACCACTCGCATGGCGTCGGGCAGGGTCCGCAAGGCCCGCAGCACCCGGTCAATGTCGCCGGCCACGGCGGCGTCCCTGCCATCGGACGCGGCCTGGGCCAGGGCGCCCGCCAGCAGCCAGCCGGCGGCCACCTGGGCGTAGAACGCCTTGGTGGAGGCGACACTCATCTCCACGTCGCGCCCGTCCGAGGTGTAGAGAACGCCCTGGGCCTTGGCCGCCAGATCGCTGTTGCGACGATTGACGACAGCAACGACATGGGCGCCCCGGGTGCGAGCCAGGTCGACGGTGCGGTTGGTGTCGGTCGTGGTGCCCGACTGGCTGATGGCGACGATCAAGGCGTCGCTCATGTCATCGGACAGTCCGAACCCCGACAGTTCGGTGGCCGGCAGGGCGACCGCGGCCAGGCCGGGCAGAAACTGGCGGATGGCGGCCGCCACCGCCTGCCCCGCCACCGCGGCCGTGCCCTGCCCGATGACGAGCACCCGGGTGATGGACCCATCCGCCAGAGCGCGGGCCAGCCCGGTGGGGACGACGTCCTCGCCCACCCGCACGGCCAGGCGCCCGTCTTCGCCTGGCGCGATCCGGCCGCGCAGGGTCTTTTGAAATGATTCCGGCGCCTCGGTCAGCTCTTTGAGGAGAAAATGGTGAAAGTCGGCCCGGTCGATGTCGCGAGTGGTGATCTCGGCCGTGATCACGTCGCGGTCATGCAGCGGAAGCAACCCCCCGTCGTAACGGGACCTCCGCATCCCACTCACGCCGCCGGCGCCGTCCCGGCGCAGGACAACGACCTGGCCCTGGGTGGTCTCGCCGTCCATGCGAACGTACTGGGCGGTTTCCTCGACCAGGCCGTACGGTTCGCTCGCCACCACGTAAGCGTCCTCGGCCAGACCGATGTACAGCGACTGGCCCGAACCGCACAGGGCCAGGTACACCTCGTCGGGCTCGGAAGCCCCGGCCGCCGCAATCGCCACTGAACCCTCGAAGCGGGCCACGGTGGAGCGAAAGGCGTCCTCCAGGCTGGCGCCCTCGGCTAGCCGGCGGGACACGATGGTCGGAATGACCTTGGCGTCGGTGGTGATCTCCGGGGGGCAGCCGCAACCCCTCAGCCAGGCGCAGGTCGGCGTGATTGTCGACGTCGCCATTGAGGGCGGCGATGACATACGGCCCGGCCGCGCTCTCCACCTCTTCCGAGTTGAGCGGATGGGCGTTCGGTTCCGAGATGATGCCCACGCTGGCCCACCGGGTGTGACCCACCACGGTCGCCCGGGCATCCGGCCCTGCCAGCGCCCGGGCCAGCAGGGCGTCACTGCGGATGGCAGACCGCAAGGCCTTCACGTTGTCGCCGAGCTCGCCGATCTCGGCGGCGGCCTTGTACACAAAGCTGAGCGAGCCGTCGGGCGTCCGCGCCGCACCTGAGGCGAACAGGGGATCGGAGGCGCGTCCGTCGAGGAGTGAGCACACCGTCGGGTCAGCGAGATCCAGACCATGCCCGGCCACCAGCACGTGCAGTCCGGCCGAATCACGGCCCCGAACTTCCAGTCGATCGAGGGACGCCAGCGCCACCTGAATGGCCCACCACCCGTCCAGGGCGGGACTGTCGTCGGCAAGCGGGACGCCCGCCGGCATCAGGTCCGCCACGCTCCGAGCCATTCCCAGCCGGTCGCGCTGGATGGCCCAGCAGGCGTCTTTGAGGCCGACCAGGATGACGTTGACCGCCTCTTGCTCCTCCGGCGGCAGCTCCAGGGAACCCCTATCCAGCACGGCGTCGAGGCGGGCCACTTCGGCGGCGACGCGGTCGACCGCGGCGCCGACGCGGTCAAGGGTGGACGCGGATGTAAGCAGGCACCGCAATCCCGGTGTGCCGCGTAGCAGACGGTCCGCCTCTTGCAAGGCGTCCAGGGTGGGGCGCAGGCGGGTCAGATCGTTGGCGGCGACGAGGTCGGCGGCCGCCTCGAGCGCGGCGCAAATCCCGTCGGGATCGGGTGCCGGCCGGGTGGATGGCTGCCGGAGGACGGCGACGATCCCGCACATGACCGTAAAGGGTACCGGTCCCACCCGGCTGCACCCCTCAAGGCTCCCCCCTTTGACCCCGCCGGGAGATCTGCACACTATGCGTCTTTACAGATCGTGCAAATATTGTGATAAGGTCGTCGTATGCCGGTTCAACTCGAGACATCGCGCCGCGAGCGCAAAAAGCAAGCTACCCGGCAGGCGCTCCACGACGCCGCCTTCTGCCTCGCCGAGGAGTGGGGCCTGGCGGGCGTGACGGTGGATGCCATCGCCGACCGGGCCGACGTGGCCACCCGAACCTTTTTCAATTATTTCCCCTCCAAGGAGGACGCCGTGCTGGACCGGGATCCAGCCCGGCCCGAGACCCTGCGGCGAGCGTTGATGGAGCGACCGCCGTCCGAGGACGCCCTCACCGCCTTGCGGCGGGTGATGGAAGGCATGGTGGCCGAGCAGGCCCTCGACGCCGACCGCTTCCTGCGCCGCATGCGGCTTATCCGTTGCGAACCCCAACTGCGGGCCACGCAGGCCGGGATCCACGAGGAGATCGAGCAGGCTCTGGTGGAGGGGATCGCGTCCCGGACCGGACGGGACGCCGGAGTTGACCTCTACCCGGCCCTGGTGGTGAGCACCGCCTGGGGAGCGTTCAAGGTCGCCTGTCTGCGCTGGAGCGATCAGGGCGGGCGGGTGTCGTTCGAGTCGCTGCTGGCCTCGGCCTTCGACATGCTCGCCGGGGGGCTGGCCGGCAGCGGGACGCGCCCGTGACGGCCACCACCGAAGCTCTGGCCCCTAGCCCGGAGGGCTACTCCCACCGGCAGATCATGCTGATCATGTCGGGGCTGATGATGGGTTTGCTGCTGGCCTCGCTGGACCAGACCATCGTCACCACCGCCCTGACCACCATCAGCCGGGACTTTCATCGCCTCGATCTCTACAGCTGGGTGGTCACGGCCTACCTGTTGACCTCGACCGCCAGCACCCCGCTCTACGGCAAGATCAGCGATCAGTTCGGGCGCAAGACGGTGTTCCAGGTCGCCATCGTGATCTTTCTCGTCGGCAGCGCCCTGTCAGGCCTGAGCCAGAGCATGATTCAACTCATCATCTTCCGGGGCGTGCAGGGCCTGGGCGCCGGAGGGCTCATGACCCTGGCAATGGCCATCATCGGCGACGTCATCCCGCCCCGGGAGCGGGGTCGTTACCAGGGATACTTCGGCGCCGTCTTCGGCGTGTCGAGTGTGATCGGGCCGCTCATCGGCGGATTCCTGGTCGACGAGGCGTCCTGGCGCTGGGTCTTCTATGTCAACCTTCCGATCGGGGCGGTCGCGCTGGTGGTCATCAACCGGGTGCTGCACCTCGAACATCGACGGCGGCGGGCCAAGGTGGACGTCCTCGGGTCGGTACTCATCGTCGGCGGAGTGTCGCTATTCCTGGTGGCAGTGCAGACCGCCGGGAACGCGGCCCGGATCACCACCGCGGCCTGGACGTACGGGATCATCGGGTTGGCGCTGATCGCGGTGTTCCTGTGGTGGGAGACAAAGGCGGCCGAGCCCATCGTGCCGTTGCGGTTATTCCGCAACCGGGTGTTCACCGTCTCGAACGTGCTGTCCTTCTGCACCGCCACGGTGATGTTCGGAGCGCTCATCTTCCTGCCGCAGTACTTCCAGCGGGTGCGGGGTATCAGCCCCACCCTGTCGGGCCTACGGCTGGTGCCAATGCTGGCCGGGATGCTGCTGACGTCGATCGGTTCGGGGCAGCTCATCTCCAGGCTGGGCCGCTACAAGCTGTTCGTGGTGGCGGGCACGGGCATCATGACGTTGGGTCTGGCCTGGATGACCACCATCAAAGTTGACACCAGCGGTTGGCTCCTGTCGGCGATGCTCTTCGTGGTCGGGTGCGGTCTCGGCCTGTTCATGCAGACGCTGGTGTTGACCGTGCAGAACTCCATCACGGCGGAGGACATGGGGGCTGGCACCGCCACGGTGACCTTTTTCCGCACCCTGGGCGGGGCCGTCGGCGCCGCCGTGCTTGGAGCGGTCCTGGTCGAACAGCTCCGGACAACCGGACTTCACTACGTGCGGGTGTACGGACCCACGGAAGGGCCGCTGCAAGCGTTCACCCACGCCATGACCACCGGGTTCCTCTATACCGTGCCGCTGGCCGGGCTGACCTTCGTGCTGTCGTTCCTCCTGCGTGATGTCCGCCTGCGCACCGCGGTCGGTAGCCAGGAGGCGCCGGCGGCGGCAGATGACGTGGCCGCAGTATCCCCCGCGTCGGCTGTACCCGGCGCGGATGTCGTGCGGTAGCAGCGGACCCGCCTGGCGGCCGGCCAGAAACTCGACGCCGGAAACTCGACAACCGAAAGAGCACGTCGCAGGCTCAATCGGCGCGGCGGGGTTTTCGGCGTCGAGTTCGCAGGCGGCCCGCCTAGGCCGGGTCCGCCCCCGCTCCGAGAGTGGCGGACACCACCGCTACCAGGCGATCGGCGGCCTGCTCGGCGATCTCCTGGGTCGGCGCCTCGACCATCACCCGCACCAGGGGCTCGGTGCCGCTCGAGCGCAGCAGCACCCGGCCGCCGTCGCCCAGTTCGGCCTCCACGGCCCGCACTTCGGCCCACACGGGTTCGGCCTGGGGCAGGGCGTCGCGACCCGTGACGGTCACGTTGCGCAGCACCTGCGGGAGCCGTTCCATCACGGCCGCAGCCAGGGGCCCCAGCGGCTGGCCGGCCCGCACCATCAGGTCGAGCAGCAGGACGCCCGACAGCACCCCGTCGCCCGTGGTCGCCAGCTCCCGGAACATCAGATGGCCAGACTGCTCCCCGCCCAGCGACCAGCCGTGCTCGTCGAGGGCTTCGAGAACGTAGCGGTCGCCGACCTGGGTCTGATGGACCTGCACCCCGGCTTCGGCCATGGCCAGATGGAAGCCCAGATTGGTCATGACGGTCACCACCACGGTGTCGCCCGCCAGCCGGCCCCGCCGCTGCAGGTCCAGGGCGAAGAGGCCGAGCAGACGGTCGCCGTCGACGACCGCCCCGGTCTCGTCCACGGCGATGACCCGGTCGGCGTCCCCATCGAAGGCCAGCCCGGCCTCGGCCCCTCGCCCGACGACCGCGCGGCCAAGCCGGGACGGATCGGTGGATCCGCAGGCGGCGTTGATGTTGCGCCCGTCGGGGGAGGCGGCCAGGACGTCGACCACATCGGCGCCGGCGGCCAGCAGGATCTCGGCCGCGGTCGAGACGGCCGCCCCGTTGGCGCAGTCGATCACCACCCGGACCCGATCGAGCTGCCGTCCCTCGAGGGCTCCGACCACCCGATCGCAGTACCAGGCCGCGCCCGCCCGGATCCGCCCGCAGGCGGCCCAGCCGGTCTCCGACCAGCGGTGGGCGGCTCCCCGGCGCGCCGCCTGGTCCGCCGGGCCCGGTCGCGGCCGGCCCCGCCAGCCCGGCCAATCCCGCCATCCCGGCCGATCCCGCCGGCCCGGCCAATCCCGCCAGCCCCATCAGCCCGGCCAGCTCGGCCTCCACCGCGGCCTCCTCGGCCCCGACCAGCTTTCGCCCCCCGGGCGCGAACAGCTTGATGCCGTTGTCGCGGATAGGGGTTGTGCGACGCCGAGATCACCGCGGCCGGCGCCCCCCGGGCGGCAGCCACGGCGGCCACGCCCGGCGTGGGCAGAACGCCCGAGGTCCACCACGTCGACCCCCTCCGCCGGCCAGTCCGGCCGCCAGGGCGGCCTGGAGCATGGGGCCCGACCAGCGGGTGTCACGCCCGACGAAGAACTCGGGCCGCCCCGCCGGGTCTCCGGGCCGCCTGCCAGGGCCGAGCCCGGGAGGAGCACCCGGGCCGCGGCCCGGCCGAGGGCCAAGACCAGCTCGGGCGGTCAGCTCGGCGCCCGCGACGCCTCGGACCCCGTCGGTCCCGAATCGCAGCGACACGATGCCGGCGCGGGCTACCGCTTGGAGTACTGCGGCGCTTTGCGGGCCTTCTTGAGGCCGTACTTCTTCGACTCCTTCTCCCGGGCGTCGCGAGTGAGAAAGCCGGCCCGCTTCAGCGAGGCCCGCAGCTCGGGCTCCAGTTCGGCCAGGGCCCGGGCGATCCCGAGGCGCAGGGCCCCGGCCTGGCCGGACACCCCTCCGCCGCCCATGGTGGTGTCGACGTCGTAGTCCTCGTCCTTCTCGACCACCCGCAGCGGCTCGGTGATGATCATGCGGTGGGTGGCCGACGGGAAGTACTCGTCGATGGGCCGCCGGTTGACGGTGATGACGCCGCTGCTCCGGGGCGCAGGCGGACTCGGGCGATGGCCGCCTTGCGGCGCCCGGTGGATTGGATCAACGGCTTGGGCACGGGTCGGCGTTACTCCTTCGGTGGCGTCGCGTGGCGTCCCGGGGCTCTCGATCACGAGGCCCGGTGGGTGCGGGGGTCGACCGGCAGCGGCACTGGCGTCTGGGCCGAGTGCGGGATGGGTGGGGCCGGCGTACACCTTCAGCTTCCGGATCAGGTGGCGGCCGAGCGGTCCCTTCGGCAGCATCCCCTTGACCGCCCGCCGGAAGGTCTCCTCGGGATGCTTCGCCAGCAGGTCGGCGTAGGTGCGGGCCGACAGCCCGCCGGGGTAGCCGGAGTGGCGGTAGTAGGATCTTCTTGTCGGCCTTGCCGGCGGTCATGTGGATCTTGGCCACGTTGACCACGATCACGTGATCGCCGGTGTCCTGATGGGGAGCGAAGATGGGCTTGTGCTTGCCCCGCAGCACCCGGGCCACCTCGGTCGCCAGCCGCCCGAGGACGGCACCGTCGGCGTCGACCTCGTACCAGACGCGCTGGATGTCGGCGGGTTTCGGGGAGTAGGTACGCACGTAGATGACCTCGGGTGAGTGCCGGGTGATGAGCGGGGAGCCGGGGCGCGCCGCAACGGCACCGGGCCGACCGACCAGCATAGACGGTCCGGACGGTAGCCGGCAATCGGCCGGTCACTCTACGCCCCGGCGCGATGAAGGCCGCCCCATAACGGGACGGCCTTCGCGTGCGCGAGATCACGACTGGATCAGTGGACCAGTGGACCAGCGCGGATCAGTGGATCAGTTCTGCGAGGCGCCGGCGACGATCGCCTCGGTGGGTCGCCGGAGGTGACCTGCACCTTGCGGGGCTTGGAAGCCTCCGACACGGGGATGTGCAGGGACAGCACGCCGCGGTCGTAGTGGGCCTCGATGCCATCGGTGTTGAGGTTGTCGCTGAGGTACAGCTTGCGCTCGAAGCGCCCCTGCGGCCGCTCGGCGATCACGACCTGGTCACCCTCCTGCGGGGATCCAGTGCCGCTCGGCGGCCACCGACAGCACGTTCTTCTCCACGGTTACCTCGACCGACTCCGGATCGACGCCGGGCAGGTCGAAGTTGACCACGAAATGCTCACCGCTGCGGTAGGCGTCCACCCGCATCATCCGGGGGGTCTGGGTCCGGCGGCCGACGCGTCCCTCGGTGAAGCGGTCGAAGTCACGGAAAAAGGGATCAAAACTGGTCAACAGAGACATTTATCATCCTCCTAGTGGAGGTTGCAGCATCATTGGACTAACTTTTCTTATAATATAACACTCAGCTTTCCTCACGTCTAGATGATGAAAGAGAAAGATGAGATCTCCTGGAGCCCGCAGGAGCTGGAAGCCGCGGCGGGCGCGTCAGGCCCGGCGAGGCCGGGTTGGTGCGCCCCGGCCGGCGTGTTTATTGTTGGGGCAGTGACGGGACCTCGCCACCCAACTGCTGGGGCACACCGACCTCGGGTCCCCCCACGGCGTGACCGGCCAGGATCACTGGGTCCGGCAGCTGTGGCACATCACCTACATCTTCGCCGTGCCCATCGGGGTGATCGTCCTGGCGGGCATCTTGTGGTGCGTGTTCCGCTACCGGGTCAAGCCGGGCAGCACCCGCCGGGCCGAGCAGTTCCAGTACCACATCCCCATCGAGCTGGCCTACACGATCATCCCGCTGGTCATCGTGGCCATCGTGTTCGGCTTCGCCTACAACGCCGAGAACCACGTCAACAAGGTCTCCACGAACCCGGCGGTCAAGATCACCGTGCAGGGCTTCCAGTGGGGCTGGCGCTTCATCTATCCCAACGGCCACGCCGAGCTCGGCACCGTCTCCAACGAGCTCGACATCAACTCCGAAGCCAACCTGCCCGTCCTCTACATGCCGGCCGGCGAGACGGTCCAGCTCCACCTGGTGTCGCTCGATGTCATCCACACCTTCTACGTGCCGGAGTTCCTGTTCCAGCGGGACATGATCCCGGGCATCAACAACGTCGTCGACTTCAATGTGATCAAGACCGGTATCTACAATGGCCAGTGCAACAACATCTGCGGCGAGTACCACGCCTACATGCGCTTCCTGGTCGACGTCATGACGCCGGCCGCTTACCAGGCCTGGTACGCGAAGCAGATCCCTGGTTCCACCACGACGGCGGGGGTGACGAGTAACTCATGACCCTCATCCAGGATCGCCCCGAAGAGCGGATGGTCGCCGCCGAGCCGGCACTGATGGAGATCGTGCCCGGGCCCCGCCCGCCCGGCCTCGTCAAATACATCACCAGCACCGACCACAAGCAGATCGGCCTCAACTACCTGGTCACGTCGTTTATCGGGTTCCTGTTCGCCGGGCTGCTGGCCGAGGGCATCCGCACCCAGCTCATCGTGCCGAACAACAACTTCGTGACCGAGAACGTCTACAACCAGCTGTTCACGATGCACGGCACGATCATGCTGTTCGTCTTCCTCGGTCCGTTCGCCTTCGCCGGTCTGGGCAACTACCTGATCCCGCTGATGATCGGCGCGCCCGACATGGCGTTCCCCCGCTTCAACAACCTCTCCTACTGGCTGTACCTCGGCGGCTTCCTGCTCCTGTCTGCCGAGCTTCCTCACCAACAACGGGGCCGCCAACTTCGGCTGGTTCGGCTACGCCCCGCTCACGGAGTCCATCCACTCCCCCGGCCCGGGCGCCGACCTGTGGATACTCGGCGTCGGCCTGACCGGCTTTTCCGGGATTTTTACCGCGGTCAACATCATCACGACCATCTTCACCTTGCGCGCCCCGGGCATGGTCATGTTCCGCATGCCGATCTTCGTGTGGAACCAGATGGTCACCATGTTCCTGATCCTGCTGGCCTTCCCGGTGCTGACCTCGGCCTTCGCCCTGCTGTGGATCGACCGCCACCTGGGCGGGCACTTCTACGACCCGAACCAGGGGCGGCCAACCCATCCTGTGGCAGAACCTGTTCTGGTTCTTCGGCCATCCCGAGGTGTACATCCTGGCCCTCCCGTACTTCGGGATCGTGACCGAGGTGCTGGCCACCATGTCCAAGAAGCCGGTGTTCGGCTACAAGGGCATGATCGCGCGCCACCCTGTCGATCGGGGCCCTGTCCATGGGCGTGTGGGCCCACCACATGTACACCACCGGGGCGGTGCTGCTGCCGTTCTTCGCGGCCCTGTCCCTGCTGATCGCGGTCCCGACCGGGATCAAGTTCTTCAACTGGATCGGCACCATGTGGCGAGGGACCATCACCCTCAACACCGCAGTGCTTTCTGCCTCGGGTTCCTGTGCATGTTCCTGTTCGGCGGGATCACCGGCGTGATCCTGGCCCAGCCGGTGCTGGACTTCCAGCTGCACAACACCTACTTCATCGTCGCCCACTTCCACTACGTCATGTTCGGCGGGTCGGTCTTCGCGGGGTTCGCCGGGATCTACTACTGGTATCCGAAGTTCACCGGCCGCAAGCTCGACGAGCGCCTGGGCAAGCTCAGCTTCCTGGTCCTCTTCATCGGCTTCAACCTGTGCTTCTTCCCCCAGCACGACCTCGGGCTGCGGGGCATGCCGAGGCGGATCGAGACCTACGACGCCAACCTGGGCTGGAACTTCCTCAACATGCTCTCGAGCATCGGCGCCTACATCGCCGGCCTCGGGGTGTTCGTCACCGTGGTCAACCTGTTCTACTCGTACCGCAAGGGCGAGATCGCCGGCGACAACCCGTGGGACGGCCAGACCCTCGAGTGGGCCTGCTCGTCGCCGCCGCCCGACCACAACTTCGAGTCGCTGCCGCCGATCCGCTCCGAGCGCCCGCTGTGGGATGCCAACCACCCTGACGAGCTGACCAGGGTGGGCCACTGATGGGCGCCCGGAGCAGCCCGACCCCTGCGGGACCGGGGGGTGAACATGAAGGTCGAATGGCGGACCATCCTCGGAGCGTCGGTCTTCCTCGGCGCCACCGGGCTCGTCTACTGGGCGCTCAAGAACAATCCGACCGAAACCGCGGGCGTCGTCATGCTGATCTTCGGCTTCGCCGCCTACGGCATGCTGTTCGGCTACCTCCTGGGCCAGTACCTCAAGCGCCACCGCATCCCGCGGCCCGAGGACCGCTTCGACGCCACCTACACCGACGGCGAAGGCGAGGTCGGCTACTTCCCCTCCGCCTCGATCTGGCCGGCCGGGATGGGCCTGGGCCTGATCTTCGGGGTGGTCGGCCTGACCTTCGGGATCTGGTACCTGATCCCGGCCGGCATCCTGTTCTTCGGGGCCGTGTTCGGCTGGATCACCGAGTCGGAGTACGAGGTCGAGGTGCCGGACACCGAAGAGGAAGAAGAAGCCGCCGCCGCCGCCGGGCATCCCGGTCATCTGGACCCCCACCCCGAGCACTCGACTGACCGACTCGGGATCGAGCGCCGGACCGGATCGGGACTGACTCCGAACCGGGCGGGCCGGACCGGCCGGACTCCGGACCGGTCAGGGCCCGGGGGCGGGGCGAAGCGGCGAAGCGGCGAAGCGGCGAAGCGGCGAAGCGGCGAAGCGGCGAAGCGGCGAAGCGGCGACAGCCTTACTGCCCGTCGGCGTCCGCGCCGTAGCCCGCGTTGACCAGCATGCGGCGAAGATCGACCACCTGCTGGGCGTCGATCTCCTTGTGCGAGGGCCGGGCGAAGATCTCGGTTTCGTCGCCGACGGTGACGCTGAATTTCCCGTCGTGGCGCTCGACTACCGTGCCCACTTCCTCGAGCAGCTGCAGCACGGCTCGCCATTCGATGTTATGGCTCACCGGATGTCGCAGAATCTCCTGAACCGTGTCCCGGTGGCGACCGCTCAGGTGGATGGGCTCGGATTCCGGTGCCATGGCCAACACGCTATCGCCCGCCCTGGACCGGTGACCGCCGGATCGGGTCCGGAAGAGGTGGGTGGCGGCCGGGCCCGGCTCCCCCTTTGTCCCTTGGTCGCCCCATCCTGGGCGCACTTCGCGTCTTGGGCGCAGCTGCTATCGAATTCCGAACCCAGCGACGCCCGAAGACGCGAAGTGCGCCCACTTTTGGCGTTCTTTCTTGCAAAAGGTGCTCTAACGGGATCCGCGCCCCATTCTCTGCGATGCAAAAAGTGCCCATGTAAAGGGGGGCATGCAACACAGTACGCCGCGCAACCATCGCCGCGACCGACAGGGCCCCCGGCCCACACACCCCGAGCGGACCGCGGCGGAGTTGGGCTGCCCGGCGCCCGGCGCCCGAGCCCGGCGAGCCCGGCGCCCGACGCCCGGCGCAGCCCGGCGCCCGACGCACCGGCGCAGCCCGGCGCCGGCCAGCCCGGCCAACCCGACCCCCGACGCCCGAGCGGCGAACGGCGAACGGCGAACGGCGAACGGTGAGCGGCGAGCGGCGAGCTACGCCGACTCTCAGACCCCCCGAGGGCCCAGGCACGGACCCCGCCGGGCCCGCTCGCTATTCAGATGACGTCGGGTTGGGTTCCTCCGCCACCCCCACGGCTGTCGGCTCCTCGCCGGCCGTCTCCCCGTGACCGTCACCCTGGGCCGCGGCACGTCAGCCCCGTGCCCGTTCTCGCCGCCACCGCGCCGTGGCCGTTGCCGTGATGCTCGGCCAGGGTGTGGTAGGCGCCGTCGGCGGTGCGGATGATGATGCCGCCGATGGGCCGCTGGATGGGATGGGCGTCGGTGCGCTGGAGGGCCTGGCAGGCCTTGTAGGCGATCAGGAACCCGACCACCGGTCCGATCAGGACGCTGTACTGGAGGATCTCGATCAGCCGCTCGAAGGGGATGTGGAAGTCGTTGGCCAGCAGGTCGTCCGCGCAGGCGATGGTCAGGACGGCGAAGAAGACGATGGCCGCCACCCCGACGCCGGTGCGGAACGGCTTGTCACGCGGGCGGTCCAGCAGGTTGTGGCGGCCGTAGTCGTTGTAGATCTTCTTGTCGATCCAGGGCCAGGCGTACATGATCGTGAAGACGAGCCCGGGGATCAGCAGCCCGGGGAAGAACGGGTTGGCGATCTCGTGGCCGAAGGAGCGGAACTCCCAGTGCGGCCACAGGCGGACCGAGCCGTCCAGCCACCCGAGGTACCAGTCGGGCTGGGAGCCCGGCCGAGACGGTGAAGGGGTTGTAGGGCCCGTACAGCCACACCGGGTTGATCTGGACCAGGCCGGCCAGGCCGAAGGTGACGCCGGCGACGATCATGAACAGGCCGCCCGCCTTGAGGGCGTACTGCGGCCAGATCCGGCTGCCCCGGATGTTGGTCTCGGTCTTGCCCGGGCCCGGGAAGTCGGTGTGCTTCTGGTGCCACAGGATCATCAGGTGGGCGGTCAGCAGCCCCACGATGATGGCCGGGAAGAGGAACTCGTGGACGACGAACAGCCGGGGGATGAACGACGGGCCCGGGAAGCCGCCGCCCCACAGGTTGTAGACCAGCCAGGTGCCCACCAGGGGAATGCTCTGGACGATCGAGTAGATGACCCGGATCCCGGTGCCGGAGAGCAGGTCGTCGGGCAGGGAGTAGCCGGTGAAGCCCTCCAGCATCACCACCAGCCAGAGGGTCAGGCCGATGATCCAGTTGATCTCGCGGGGCTTGCGGAAGGCGCCGGTGAAGAAGATCCGGCACATGTGGAAGAGCATCGCGGCCAGGAAGATCAGGGCGGCCCAGTGGTGGGCCTGGCGCATGACCAGACCGAACCGCACGTTGAAGGACAGGTTGATGACCGACTGGTAGGCCTCGCTCATGTGCTGGCCGACGAGGGGGGCGTAGACGTGCCCGCTGGTGGGCGCGTAGACCACGTCGGTCCCAGAGGGCACGTAGAAGAAGGTCAGGTAGATGCCGGTGGCGATCAGGATGATCAGCGAGTCCATGGCGATCTCGCCGACCATGAACGACCAGTGGTCGGGGAAGATCTTGTCCAGGACGCTGGTCAGGAACTTCGAGGAGCCGAACCGCTCGTCGACGGTGTCGAACACCGACTTGCTCGACGCCGTAGCGCTTCTGGGCGGCGGCCCGCCCCTCGGTGGTGCTCATCCCCGGTTCCAGAACCCGGGACCGACGGGCTCGGTGTAGTCGCTCTGGGACACCACGTAGCCCTCGGCTGTCGACCGTTATCGGCAGCTGGGGCAGGGAGCGAGGCGCCGGTCCGAACACCGGCTTGCAGTCTTCCAGCACGTCGAAGGTGGATTGGTGGCAGGGGCAGATGAGCTGGTGGGTCTGCACGTTGTACAGGCGAGGCCGGGCAGCCGGCGTGGGTGCAGATCTTCGAGAAGGCCACCAGCCCGCCGATGTTCCACCCGACCCGGGCCGGGGGGATCTCGAAGGGGGCGTCGCCCAGGTTGATGAGCAGGGTCGGGCTCAGGGCGTCGTTGATGTCGCCCTCGGGGAAGACGGTCAGGATGCCGTTGACGGCGATGTCGCCGGGCCGCACCGGGACGCCGTCCACGGTGGTCGCCCGGCTGCCCTTGCGCCACTTGGTTTGATAGAGGTCGACCCCGGGCCGCGGCCCGAGCGACGCGAACGGGAACAGGACCGCCAATCCGAAGACCGCTCCCACCGCGCCCAGCATCTTGAACAGGAAGGGCCGGCGGGCCATGGGCTCGATGCCTCGGCTCAGCGATTCGGCCACGGCCCTGCGGTCCGGCTCCGGCGCTGACGTCGTGGTGGCCGCGGCTGGCGGTGACCTCGTTGCCCGGCAGCAGGTCGCGGGCCCAGAGGATGAAACCGATCCCGAGGCCGAGGAACGCCACCGCCCAGCAGGCGCCCTCCACCTGGGCCTGGCCGCCCGCCACGTAGACCGCCGCCAGGCCGATGGAGGCCAGCACGGTCACGGTCCAGCAGAAGGCGATGCGCAGCTCGGCCCGCCGGGCCCCTCTGGGATCGTTCTCGTAGCGCCAGTGCGTGTCGTCCTGGCCCCGCGGCACGTCGTCGGGCCACGGCTCGTCCGGGTCGATGCCGAAGTGGCGGGGGTCGTAGCGGAGCGCCAGTTGGACGTCCTCGCCGCTCGGGACGGTTTCGGCGGGCGGCCGAGATCGGGACAGGTCGGGACGGTCGGGGCGTTCGGTGGTGGTCATCCTCGGTTCCCAATCATGCGCGCCGCGAACCACAGGATGCCAAATCCGAGGATCACCCCGACGAAGCCCTCGGCCACTGGGCCGAAGTGGGAGATGCCGAGCCCGCCGGGTTGGCCGGATTGTGCAGGTACTGCACGTAGTGGGCGATGGCCGACATCTCCTGGTTGCTCATCTGGGCCGGGCTGAAGACCGGCATCGGCTGCGGCCCGATCCGGATGGCTTCGGCGACCTGGGTCAGGTTGGCGTTGTGCAGGCTGGGGACGACGTTGCCCTTGGAGAGCATCCCGCCGGAGCCGGCCGCCTGGTGGCACTGGGCGCAGTTGAGCGAGAAGGCCTGTTGCCCTTGTGACAGGGTGACGCAGCCGGGATCGTTCGGATCAGGCGTGGCCGTCGGGCACAGCGGCGCGACGGTCGGGATGGTCGGGCCGAAGACGAAGGTCTTGGTGATCACGGGCAGGGCGTTGACGTAGGCCACCAGCTCGCGGATCTGGGTGGGGTCGAAGAAGGGGCGGTGGGCGATGGCCTGGTTGCCGGGGTTGTTGAGCGGCATGCGCCCGGTCGTCAGGTAGAAGTCGGCGGCCGCCGCGCCCGCGCTCACCAGCGATGGGCCCGTGGCTCCCCCGCCCTGGTAGCCGTGGCAACTCTGGCAGTGGGACTCGAAGAGCTGCTGCCCGGCCAGGATGTCGGCCGGGTTGGTGCTCACCAGATCGCTCTGGCCGTGGGCGCTGCCACCGGCGACGAAGAACACCGAAGCCGAGGACGATGGCCAGGGCGAACAGCGCCAGCGGGCCGGCGAGCCAGCGGCGGGAGCGAAGGCGCGCCGTCATTTGAGCACGAAGATAGCCAGGAACAGGGCGACCCAGACCACGTCCACGAAGTGCCAGTAGTAGGAGAGGAACTCGATCGAGGGCACGGTGCGGTGCCCGAACCGCTTGGTCTTCAAGGCCCGGGCCCCGACCAGGATCATGCCGACGAGCCCGGCCGAGCACGTGCAGGAAGTGGAAGCCGGTCAGGGTGTAGAAGGCCGAGCCGTAGGCGTTGGTGTCGATGCCGAACGGGCGACCCAGGTAGTCCGAGATCTGCAGCCCCTCGAAGAGGCCGCCGAGGCAGAACGTCAGGGCCAGCCAGCCGAGGAAGCCCCAGCTGGCTGCCCATGATGGCCCGATGCACCCCGTACTGCATGGTGAACGACGACAGCACCAGCAGGATGGTGGCCACCAGCACGGGCGTGACGTCGAGGACGTCCCCCTCCGGCGGCCACACGGTGCGTGGCCGCCCGCAGACTGAAGAAGGCCGCGAACAGGCCCGAGAAGAACATCAGCTCCGACGCCAGCCAGACGATGACCCCGACCTGCAGCAGGTGGGGTCGGTAGCGGGACGGATCGACGGGCCGGATGACGGGGCGCGGGGTGGCGACCGCGCCGCCCGTTGTCGAGAGCACACTCACTGACCCCCTTTCTACACAACCCGCCGCCGCGATCCCAACCCGAGGCCCGCCACGCCCCGCCGCGCCCCGGCGATCTGCCGCCCGGGCGGCGCCAGCACTAACCTGAAGAGCCTGATGGGCCCTGCAAATTGGCCGCCTTCATGCCAGTACATGCACAAGGCTGACACGGTGACCGCATGACGCCGGTCGAGGTCGTCACCCAGGCGACCTTCCCCGTCATCCCGACGGTGGCGATCGTCGTCACCACCGGCGTGGTACCTCTGGTCGGTCCGGCGCCTGGTCGGCCAAGGGGCGAGCCTGGCCGGCGGTGCGGACGGCGTCGTTCTGCTTCGCCGAGCTGCTCCTGGCCATCGGGCTGGTCTCCGGCGTGGACGCCCACGACGAGGTCTTCACCGTCCACACCATCCAGCACATCCTGATCGGCATGGTGGCGCCCATCTTCCTGGCCCTCTCGGCGCCGATCACGCTGGCCCTGCAGGCCAGCAACCGGCGGGTGCAGACCGGCCTCCTGAAGGTGCTGCACACCCCGGTGGCCAAAGTGCTCTCGCCATCCCGTTCTTCACCTGGCCGTTCTACGGGATATCGTTGTTCGCCCTGTACTTCACCAGCCTGTACGCCTACACCCTGACCCGACCCGGTGCCGTGCACGATCTCGTCCACGTGCATCTGATCCTGGCCGGCTGCCTGTTCTGGTGGCCGGTCGTCGGCCTCGACCCGCTCCCCTACCGGCTCAACCACGCCGCCCGCATCTTCTACCTGCTGCTCGCCCTCCCGTTCCACACCATCCTGGGCATGGCGCTGGAGAGCCAGGTCGACGCCCCTCGGCGCCGGGGATGTCCCTCACCGACCTGCACACCGGCGGCGGGCTGATGTGGGTCGCCGGCGAGGCCACCGGCCTGCTCGGAGCCCTGGTCGTCTTCGTGCAGTGGCTGCGCGCCGACGAGCGAGCCGCCAAGCGCACCGACCGGGTCGACGAGGCCGCCGCGGCCGCCGCAGCTGGCCCACTGGCGGGCCACCCGGGATGCCGCCGCCCGGGCCCTCAGGAGTTGATCACCCTCGAGGATCTGCTGGCCGCCCGCGATCGGCGTCACGCCGGTCATCCGGGCCACCCCGGTCGACCGCTCCGACTCTCTGTCCCGCCTGGCCGGCCGGCCGGTGCTGCTGAAGCCGGAGCACCAGCAGCGGACCGGGTCGTTCAAGATCCGGGGGGCGTACAACCACATCGCCCAGCTGGCCCCGGGTCTGGCCGTGGTGGCCGCCTCGGCCGGCAACCACGCCCAGGGGGTGGCCCTGGCCGCCTCGCTGACGGGGCGGGCCGCCACCATCTTCATGCCCCGGGGCGCCGCCCTGCCGAAGGTGGCCGCCACCCGGGCCTACGGCGCCGAGGTCCGCCTCGAAGGCGAGATGGTCGACGACTGCATCGCGCCTGGCCCAGGCCTTCGCGGCCGACACCGGGGCCGCCTACGTGCCGCCCTTCGACGACGCGGCGGTGATCGCCGGCCAGGGCACCATCGGCCTGGAGCTGGCCGAGGAGGCGCCTGACGCCGAGGTGGTGGTGGTGCCGGTCGGTGGGGGCGGGCTGCATCTCCGGCGTGGCGGCCGCCCTGACGCTCAGCAACGGACCCGTTCGGGTCGGCCCGGGCGGCCAGCTGGCCGGGCCCCGGCCCCACATCCGCGTCGTCGGGGTGGAGGCGGCCGGGGCGCCCGACCCTGAGCCGGGCCCTGGCCGCCGGCGGGCCCGGTCACCCTGGACCGGGTGGCCACCATGGCCGACGGCATCGCGGTGGCCGCCTGCAGCGAGCTGACCCTCGCCCACGCCCGCAACTACGTGGACGACATCGTCCTGGTCGACGAGGAGGAGATCAGCCAGGCCATGCTGCTGCTGGTCGAGCGGGCCAAGGCCGTCGTCGAACCGTCCGGGGCGGCCCCGCTGGCCGCCATCCTGGCCGGCCGGGTCCCGGGGCCAGGGGCCGGCGGTGGCCGTGCTGTCGGGCGGCAACGTCGACCCCCTGCTGCTGACCAAGCTGATCGAGCACGGCCTGTCCGCGGCCGGCCGCTACCTGACCCTGCGCATCGTCATGGCCGACCGGGTCGGGGCCCTGGCGGCCCTCACCGGCGCCCTGGCCCGCCTCGGCCTCAACGTCCTCGACGTCGAGCACCACCGCAGCGGCCGGGACCTGGCCCTGGCCGAGGTGGAGGTGCAGGTGACCGTCGAAACCCGGGACCATGCCCACCACGCCGAGGTGGTGCGGCGCCCTCACCGCCGCCGGCTACCGGGTCGAGCCCGTCAGCTGATCGGCCCGTCAGCTGATCGGCTGTCAGCTCATGCGGTGGCCGGGGAACGAGCCCACCATCGATAGGTGACCTCCCACAGGCACAGGCCGTGGGGCGGAGCCGGCTGGCCGGCCGCGGCCCGGGACCGGGACCGCAGGACGGCGGTCATTTCCCCGGCCCGGCGCCGTCCCAAGCCCACCTCCACCAGGGTGCCGACGATGGAGCGGACCATCTGCTGGCAGAACGACGACGCCTCGATCTCGAAGCGCAGCATCCCGTCGCCCAGGTCAACCCAGCGGGCGTCGCGCACCACCCGCACCAGCGAGGCTCCGTCGACCGGCGGTCGCCGGCAGAACGACGCGAAGTCGTGCTCCCCGTACAGCGGGTCGCAGGCCAGCCGCATGGCTGGCCAGGTCGAGGGGCCGCTCGACGTGCCAGGCCGTTCCGGCCGTGAACGGGTCGGCCACCGGGTGGTTCCGCACCGTGTAGCGGTAGCGGCGGCTGATCGCCGAGCGGCGGGCGTCGAAGCCGTCGGCGGCCACCTCGGCGGCTCGCACCACGATGCGGGGCCGCAGGGCCCGGTTGACGGCCCGCTGCAGCGACGAGCGGGTCGACGTCGGCCCGGGCGTCGAAGCTGACCACCTGGCCCCAGGCGTGCACGCCGGCGTCGGTGCGCCCCGCGCAGGTCAGCTCGACGGTGTGGCGCAGGGAGCGTTCGAGGGCGCCGGCCAGGGCGCCGGCGACGGTCGCCTGTCCGGGCTGGAGGGCGAACCCGTGGAACCCCTCCCCGTGGTAGGCGACGAGCAGGCGCAGCCGCACCGTTGGCCCCGCCGTGACCGCGCCGGACGCGGCCGGCCCTGCGTCCTCGGAAAAAAGAGTCAGCCGGACGTGCGCCTCCGCGTCGGTGCTACACGAACTCGATGCGCGCCATGGGGGCGTTGTCGCCGTGGCGCGGGCCCAGCTTGAGAATGCGGGTGTACCCGCCGGCGCGATCGGTGTAGCGAGGACCGATCTCCGCGAACAGCTTGTGGGCCATGTCCTTGTCCCGGATGAAGCGCCACCACCTGGCGCTGCAGGTCGACGCGGCGATCCTCGTCGTCGCTCGCCTTCTTGGCCTTGGTGACGCACTTCTCGACCACGGGCCGCAGGGCCTTGGCCTTGGCCTCGGTGGTGACGATGGCCTCGGCCGCGATCAGCGAGGCCACCAGGTTGCCCATCATGGCCTTCTGGTGCGCGGCGTCGCCGCCGAAGCGGCGGCCCTTTCGGGGCCGGGCCGGGACGGTCGACACGGCCGCTCAGCCTTCCTTGGTGCGCAGGGACAGACCCCGCTCGTCGAGCTTCTGCAGGACCTCGTCGAGCGACTTCTGCCCGAAGTTGGTGATGGCGAGCAGGTCGTCCTCGCTCTTCTGCACCAGCTCGCCGACGGTGTTGACCTGGGCCCGCTTCAGGCAGTTGCGGGGCCGCTCCGACAGGTCGAGATCCTCGATGGGCAGGTCCAGGTCGGGCGATCCGCTGGTGGGCGCCCCGACGTCGCCGAGCTCCAGGCCTTGCGGGCTGTCGCTCATGTCGGCGACCAGGGCCGACCAGGTTGCGCAGGGTGTCGCCGGCCGATGCCAGCGCCTCGCGGGGCGAGATGGAGCCGTCGGTGGTGATGTCGAGCACCAGCCGGTCGTAGTTGGTCGACTGCTCCACCCGGGTCGGCTCGACCGTGAAGGCGGCCACCCGGATCGGCGAGAAGATCGAATCGACCGGGATGACGCCGATGGTCGAGGACCGCTTGTTGCGGTCGGCGGACACGTAGCCGCGTCCCCGCTCGACGGTCAGGTCGGCGGCCAGGCGGCCCCGGGTGACGGTGGCGATGACCAGATCCGGGTTGAGGATCTCCACGTCGCTGGTGAGCAGGATGTCCCCGGCGGTGACGGTGGCCGGCCCCCGCACGTCGAGGCGCAGGGTTACCGGATCGTCGCTCTGGGTGGTGAGGACGATGTCCTTGATGTTGAGGATGATGTCGGTGACATCCTCCTTGACCCCCGGGAGGGTGGTGAACTCGTGCAGCGCCTCGTCGAAGCGGACCTGGGTGACGGCCGCGCCCGGGATCGAGGACAGCAGGGTGCGGCGCAGGGCCACACCGAGGGTGTGGCCGAAGCCGGGCTCCAGGGGGCCGATGGCGAAGCGCTGCCGGTTGCCTTCCTGCTCGCCCAGGGGCTCGACGGTCGGACGTTGGATGATCAGCATGGTGATGGCGTTACCTGCTTGTGGACGTGGTTACTTCGAGTAGAGCTCGACGATCAGCGACTCCCGCACGGGCACGTCGATGTGCTCGCGCCGGGGCGGCGTCGAGGACGGTGACCTGGTGCCCCTCCGCGCCGACCTCCAGCCAGGGCGGGACCTGGCGATCCAGGGTGTCGAGGTTGTGGCGGACGACGATCATGTTGCGGGACTTGTCCTTGAGGGACACCACGTCGCCCTTGCGCAGCCGGTAGCTGGGGATGGTGACCCGCTTGCCGTTGACGAGGACGTGGCCGTGGCGGACCAGCTGGCGGGCCTGGGCCCGGCTGGCGCCCCACCCGGCCCGGAAGGCCACGTTGTCGACGCGCATCTCGAGCATGCGCAGGAGGTTCTCGCCGGTGATGCCCGACTGGCGGTTGGCCTCCTCGTAGAGGTTGTGGAACTGCTTCTCGAGGACCCCGTAGATGCGGCGCGCCTTCTGCTTCTCGCGCAGCTGGGTGAGGTACTCGGAGCCCTGCCGCATCCGGTCCCGGCCGTGCTCGCCGGGCGGGTAGGGCCGGCGCTCGATGGGGCACTTCATCGAGTCGCACTTGGGACCCTTGAGGAACAGCTTCATCTTCTCCCGGCGGCAGAGCCGGCACACCGGGCCGGTGTATCTCGCCATGACTACACCCTTCGCCGCTTCTTGGGGCGGCACCCATTGTGCGGGATGGGGGTGACGTCCTTGATGCCGGCCACCTCGATGCCGGTGTTCATCAGCGACCGGATGGCGGTCTCCCGGCCCGATCCGGGTCCCTTGACGAGCACCTCGACCTTGCGCACCCCGTGCTCCATGGCCCGCCGGGCGCACGCCTCGGCCGCCAGCTGGGCGGCGAACGGGGTCGACTTGCGGGAGCCCTTGAAGCCCACGTTGCCGGCCGACGCCCAGGCCAGGACGTTGCCTTCGGGGTCGCTGATCGACACGATGGTGTTGTTGAACGAGCTCTTGATGTGCGCCACCCCGTAGGTGACGTTCTTCCGCTCGCGGCGGCGCGGGCGGCGGCCGCCTGGCTTCGGCTTGGCCATCAGCGCGCCCGGCGCCAACAGGCCCGGGGACCGCCCGGGCGGTCTGCAGTGGTGTGGTGTGCATGATCCCTTCGTCGAATCGAGTTGACGGAGCCGCGTCCTCCCGGTGCCACCAGCGGCGGGCCGGCTCGCCCGCCAGCGCCCGGGGACGGCGCCGGGCCTACCTAGTGCTTCCTGACCTTCTTCTTGCCGGCGACGGTCTTCTTGGGGCCCTTGCGGGTCCGGGCGTTGGTGTGGGTGCGCTGCCCGTGGACCGGCAGGCCGCGGCGGTGGCGGATGCCCTGGTAGGAGCCGATCTCCATCTTGCGCTTGATGTCCTGGGAGACGTCCCGGCGCAGGTCGCCTTCGACCTTGAGGTTGGCGTCGATCCAGTTGCGCAGCCGGGTGACCTCCTCGTCGGTCAGGTCCCGCACCCGGGTGGACGGGTCGATGCCGGTGCCCTCACAGACCTGAGCGGCGGCGGTGTCACCGATCCCGTAGATATAGGTGAGCGATGTCCCGAGTCGCTTCTCCCGAGGGATGTCGACGCCGGCGATACGTGCCATGACCTGGCCCCCTTAGCCCTGGCGCTGCTTGTGGCGGGGATTGGTGCAGATGACCATGACCCGGCCGTGGCGCCGGATGACCTTGCAGTGTTCACAGATTGGTTTGACGCTGGGACGAACTTTCACGGCGACACTTCCTGGAAGGAGTCCGGACGGGGTGCGACGGGATGCCAGGCCGCGGCAGAGCGCGGCAGACCGACCTGACATGTTACTACCTGTAGCGGCGTAGCGTCCACCGGCCGGGCGGGCTCGACCGCGGTCAACCTGGCAGGGTCAGCACCTCCGGGCCGTCGTCGGTCACGGCGATGGTGTGCTCGAAGTGGGCCGACAGGCTGCCGTCGGCGGTGACCACGCTCCAGCCGTCGTCGAGAAGGACGGTCTCCGGCCCGCCGGCGTTGACCATGGGCTCGACCGCGAAGCACCATCCCGGACTTGAGCGCCGGTCCCGGCCGGCCCGGCCAGTAGTTGGGCACCTGGGGCTCCTCGTGCATGGCCGTCCCGATGGCGTGGCCGACGTACTCGCGCACCACCGAGAACCCGGCCCCCTCCGCCACGGTCTGTACCGCCAGGCCGATGTCGTGCAGCCGGTTGCCTGCACGGATCTGCTCGATGCCGGCCCACAGGCTCTGCTCGGTCACCCTGATCAGCTTCTCGGCCTCGGGGTCGATGGCGCCGATGCCCATGGTGAAGGCGGCGTCCCCGTGGTAGCCCTCGACGATCGCCCCGCAGTCGATGGAGAGGATGTCGCCCTCCTCCAGGCGGTAGCCGCCGGGGATGCCGTGGACGATCATGTCGTTGGGGGAGGCGCAGATCACGGCCGGGAAGCCGTGGTAGTTGAGGAAGTTGGATCGGGCGCCTCGCCGTTCGAGGACCTCCCGGGCCACCCGGTCGAGTTCCGCCGTGGTCACCCCCGGACGCGCCGCGGCCCGGGTGGCGGCGTGCATCTCCGCCACCACCCGTCCCGCCTTGCGCATCTTGGCGATCTCCTCAGCGCTGCGTCGCACCAGTCCAGTGAACCAGCTGGACGGCCCCAAGTGGCCGGCGGGATGGGCCCAATTGGCCGGCGATGGGTATCGTCGGCGGGACGGATCCGGCCGGGTGTCAGACGGAGGGTCGGGACAGCTGCTTGCGCCGGTCGACCTCGGCCACCAACCGGTCGGTCACCTCGTCGGGGCTGCCGAGGGCATTCAGGTTGACCAGCAGGCCGCGCTGGTCGAACCAGTCGATGAGGGGGGCGGTCTCCCGCTCGTAGATCTCCAGCCGGCGCCGGATGGCCACCTCGGTGTCGTCGTCGCGCTGGACGACCTCGCCGCCGCACACGTCGCAGATGCCCCGGACCCGGGGCGGGTTGTCGGCCACGCTGTAGTTGGCCCCGCAGTCGAGCACACCCGCCGGGCGGCCAGGCGCCTGAGGACGTGCTCGGTGTCGATCTCCAGGTTGATGGCCAGGTCCATGCCCTGGGGCTCGAGGATCGCCATCAGGGCCTCGGCCTGGTGGGCGGTCCGGGGGAAGCCGTCGAGGATGAAGCCGCGATGGGTGGTGTCGTCGTGGGTCAGCCGCTCCCGGACCATCCCGATGACGATCTCGTCGGGGACCAGCTCGCCGGCGTCGAGGTACTGGCGGGCCTTCTGCCCGAACTCCGAGCCCGATCGGACCGCGGCCCGGAAGATGTCGCCCGGTCGCCACGTGGGGCACGACGTAGTGGCGCGACAGTCGGACCGCCTGCGTCCCCTTTCCCGCCCCCTGCTTGCCGAGGATCACCAGCCGGGCGCCGGGGTTCACCTACTCCGCTCTTCGCGCCGGGCGGTCACTACTTCAGGAAGCCCTCGTAGTTGCGGAGCATCAGCTGGCTGTCGACCTGCTTCATGGTCTCCAGGGAGACGCCGACCGCGATGAGCAGGCTGGTGCCCGCGAACGGATAGTTCTGGATGTTCCAGAAGGCCAGCATGATCGACGGCAACAGGGCGATCACCGCCAGCCAGAGCGCGCCGGGCAGGGTGATCCGGTTGAGGATGTTCTGCAGGTGCCGCTCGGTCGGGGGACCGGGCCGGATCCCGGGGATGTAGCCGCCCTGCTTCCGGATGACTTCGGCTTGCTGGTGGGGATCGAAGGTGATGGCCGCGTAGAAGTAGGCGAACCCGAGGATCAGCAGCCCGTACAGGAAGATGTACCACAGGTCGTTGGGCTGGGCCAGGTGCACGCTGATCCAGTGCTGGACGTTCTCCCAGAAGCCGTGGCTCGGCAGCACGTTGGAGATGAGGATCGGGAAGTACAGCACCGAGCTGGCGAAGATGATCGGCACCACGCCGCCCGGTGTTGACCTTCATCGGGATGTAGGTGCTCTGGCCGCCGTACATGCGCCGGCCCACCACCCGTTTGGCGAAGGTGACCGGGATGCGCCGCTGGCCCTGCTCGATGAACACGATGGCGACCAGCAGCACGAGCGACAGGGCGATGATGATGGAGAACTTGAACAGACCGGCCTCCGCCTTCACCGACGCCCCACCGGAAGGCATGGTCGCCACCACGTTGGTGAAGATCAGCACCGACATGCCCTGGCCGACGCCCCGCTGGGTGATCAGCTCGCCGAGCCACATGACCACCACGGTGCCGGCGGTCATGGTCAGGACGATCAGCATGACCCGGGGGACGGTGAAGTCGGGGATCAGGTCGATGTTGAGGCTGGTGCCGCCGCCGAGCAGCCCGCCTCCGCCGTTGTGGAAGACGTAGGCCAGGCCGGTCGACTGGAGCAGCGCCAGGGCGATCGTCAGGTAGCGGGTGACCTGGGTCAGCTTCTTCTGGCCCACCGCCCCCTCGTCGCGCCACTGCTCGAACTTGGGGATCACCACCATCAGCAGCTGGATGATGATCGAGGTGGTGATGTAGGGCATGATCCCCAGCCCGAACACCGCGAACTTGGTCAGGGCGCCGCCGGAGAACAGGTTGAGGAAGCTGACCACCCCGGCGTGCGAAGCCGAGGCCGCCAGCGACTGGACCGCGCTGAAGTCGATCCCGGGACAGGGAATGTTGGCCCCGAAGCGGTAGATCACGATGATCATCAGGGTGAAGAGAACCTTGTTCCGCAGGTCCGGGACCCGGAACATGTTCGCCAGGTTGGTGAGCGTGCTCCGCATCAGCGATCTTCTCCTGCCGGGGCGCCGTGGCTCCGGCTACGGGGGTGGCACGCAGGCTACCCGCCGGCCACCGATCCGGCCTAGTCGGCTGAGCGGAAATTTCGCCAGATCGCCAGTCCCGCCTCGTCACCCGGGTCGGGTCGAGCCGATCAACGGCCGGATCAACGGCCGAATCAGCGGTTGGTGAGGGCGTTGCCCTTCGCCGGGGGCCGGCCGTGGCCGAACGGCGGCGGCAGCACCTCGACCCGCCCGCCGGCGGCCTCGATGGCCGCGACCGCAGTGCGGGAGAAGGCATGGGCGGACACGTCGACCCGACGGGTCAGCTCACCCCGGCCCGAGCACCTTGACCAGGCCGTGCTTGTGCACCAAGCCCGCCGCCCGGAGGGTCTCCGGGCTCACCGTCGTACTCTCGAAGCCTTCCAGCGTATCCAGGTTGATGACGTTGTACTCCACCCGGAAGGGGTTCTTGAACCCCTTCAGCTTCGGGATGCGCTGCTTGAGCGGGAGCTGGCCGCCCTCGAACCCGGGCTTGACGTTGTCGCGGGCCCCCTGGCCCTTGGTGCCCCGGCCGGCCGTCTTGCCGCCCTTGCCGGCGATGCCGCGGCCGACCCGCCGCCGGGCCCGGGTCGATCCGGGCGGCGGCTTGAGTCGTGAACTTTCATCGAATCCTCCTCGGCCGATGCCGGCGCCGGGTCGGCCTCGACCCGGACGAGATGCGGGACCCGGGCGATCATGCCGCGGATCTCCGGGCGGTCCGGCAGGGTGTTGCTGGTGCCGATCCCGTGCAGGCCCAGGGCCCGCAGGGTGCCGCGGTGCTTGGGCTTGGTGCCGATGGCGGACTTCACCTGAATGACGCGTGACGGTGGACGCCATCACGGCACCTCGCGGGGCACGTGCGCGCCTCGCTGGGTCTCGTGGTAGGCCCGCCACACGCCGGCCGGGGTGACCTCTTCGGGGGACTTGCCCCGCAGGCGGGCGATCTCGTCGGGCCGCTTCAGGGCCCGCAGCCCGGCCACGGTGGCCTGGGCCACGTTGATGCTGTTGGACGAGCCGAGCGACTTGGCCAGGATGTCGTGGATGCCGGCCATCTCGAGAATGGCCCGGGCCGCCCCACCGGCGATGACCCCGGTTCCGGGCGCCGCCGGCTTGAGCAGCACCCGGCCGGCGCCGGCCTCGCCGAGGACCGGGTGGGTGATGGTGGAACCGGCCAGCGGGACGGTGAACAGGTTCTTCTTGGCCTCCTCGATGCCCTTCTGCACCGCCAGTCCGGCTTCCTTGGCCTTGCCGTAGCCGAGGCCGACGGTGCCCTGGCCGTCGCCGATCACCATCGAGGGCGGCGAACGAGAAGCGCCGGCCACCCTTGACCACCTTGGCGACCCGGTTGACCTTGATGGTGCGGTCTTCGTACTGCTGATCGGGCATGTGGTTCAGAACTCCAGTCCGGCCTCGCGGGCCGCGTCGGCGACGGCGGCCACCCGGCCGTGATACAGGAACCCGCCCCGGTCGAACACCACCTGGCTGACGCCGGCCGCCTTGGCCCGCTCGGCGACCAGGTGGCCCACCGCGGCCGGCGGCCACCTTGTTGCCGGTGCCGCCGGCCTGGCGCAGGTCCCGCTCGACCGAGGAGGCCGCGGCCAGGGTCCGCCCGGCCCGGTCGTCGATGACCTGGGCGGTGATGTGCTTGTTGCTGCGGAAGACGGCCAGACGGGGCCGGTCGGCGGTACCGGCCACCTTCTTGCGAACCCGGTAATGGCGCCGGGCTCGGGCGATCTGCTTGTCTCTGCTGGTTGTCGTCATGATTGATGTGCTCTCTAAAACCTCTGCTGTCTCAAACCTTGGCCGATCGCCTACTTGCCGATTTCCTACTTGGCGGCCTTGCCGGCCTTGCGGATGACCCGCTCGCCGGCGTAACGGACACCTTTTCCCTTGTAGGGCTCGGGCTTGCGGATCTTGCGGATGTTGGCGGCGACCTGGCCGACCAGCTCCTTGTCGATGCCCCGGACGGTGATGCGGGTCGGCTGCGGGGACCTCGAAGGTCACCCCGTCGGGGGCGTCGACGACCACCGGGTGGCTGAAACCCAGGGCCAGCTCGATCTGGCTCGGGCCTTTGGCGATGGCCCGGTAGCCGACGCCGACGATCTCGAGGTCCTTGTTGAAGCCGTCGGTGACCCCGACGACCATGTTGTTGACCAGGCTGCGGGTCAGGCCGTGCAGGGCCCGGTTCATGGCGCTCGTCGTCGGGCCGCTCCACCAGCAGGGTGGAGTCCTCCTGGCGGACCGTGATCTCACCGGGCACCGAGCGGGCCAGGGTGCCCTTGGGGCCTTTGACGGTGACCTGCCGGTCGGCGAGGGTGACTTCGACGCCGGAGGGAACCGGGATCGGCGTGCGTCCGATTCGGGACATGGCTCACTATACTCCTCGGGGCTACCAGACGTAACACAGGATCTCGCCGCCGACCCGGCGCTGGCGGGCCTCCCGGTCGGTCATGAGTCCCTGACTGGTCGAAAGGACCGCCACGCCCAGACCGCCGAGCACCCGCGGCAGCTTGTCGGCGGCGGTGTACACCCGCAGGCCGGGCTTGGAGATGCGCCGCACCCCGGAGATGGTCCGGCTGCGGTCCTTGGTGTACTTCATGGTGATCTCGAGCGTGCGGCCGGGCCGCTCGGACGCCTGGCTGACGTCGAAGCCCTCGATGTAGCCCTCCCTGGCCAGCACCGCCGCGAGCGCCTCCTTGAGCTTCGACGACGGCATCCGCACGGTGTCGTGCATGGCGACGTTGGCGTTGCGGATCCGGGTCAGCATGTCGGCGATGGGGTCGGTCATGGTCATGTCGCGCCGTCCCTTACCAGCTGGCCTTGGTCACGCCGGGCACCTCGCCGGCGTGCACCAGCTCGCGCAGGCAGATGCGGCACAGGCCGAACTTCCGGAAGACGGAGTGGGGCCGGCCGCAGCGGCGGCAGCGGGTGTACGCCCGCACCTTGTACTTCGGCTTGCGCTGGGACTTGATGATGAGCGCCTTCTTGGCCATGGATGTCTGGTTGCCTTCTTTGCAGGTTCGCTAGTTGCCGTCTCGGCGGAACGGGAAGCCGAAGGCGTCGAGCAGGGCCCGGCCCTCGGCGTCGTTGCGGGCGGTGGTGACGATGGTGATGTCCATCCCCCGGGGGGCGTCGATCTTGTCGTAGTCGATCTCAGGGAAGATGAGCTGCTCGGTGACGCCGAAGGTGTAGTTGCCGCGGCCGTCGAATCCCTTTGGTGAAAGACCCCGAAAGTCGCGGATCCGGGGTATCGCCAGGGAGACCAGCCGGTCGAAGAACTCCCACATGCGGTCGCCGCGCAGGGTGACCTTGGCACCGATGGCGTTGCCCTCGCGGAGCTTGAAGCCGGCGATGGACTTCTTGGCCCGGGTCACGAGCGGCTTCTGCCCGGTGATGGTGGTCAGATCGCGGACCGCGCCCTCGAGCAGCGAGGGCTGCTGGGTGGCCCGGCCCACGCCCATGTTGATGACGATCTTCTCCATGCGGGGAACCAGCATGACGTTGGGCAGCCCCAGGCTGTCCTTGATCTGCGCCCGCAGCTCGGTGTCGTAGCGGACCTTGAGCCGGGGCTGCGAGCGGGCCTGGCGTGTCGGTGGCGGTCACAGCTCCCTCCCGCAGCGTTTGCAGACCCGCACCTTGGTGCCGTCGTCTTTGATCTGGTAGCCGACGCGGACCGCGCCGTCCTTGGGGCACACCAGGGCCACGGAGGAGACGTGGATCGGCATGTCCTTGTCGATGATGCCGCCCTGGACCCGGGCCTTGGTCTGGCGCTGATGCTTCTTGGCGACGTTGACGCCCTCGACGATCACCCGGTTGTCCTTGGCCAGGACCCGCATGATGACGCCCCGCTTGGCCCGGTCCTTGCCGGAGAGCACCTCGACCTCGTCACCCTTCTTGAGCTTCATGGCTACCTCCTTCGTTCCGTTCACAGCACCTCCGGGGCGAGCGAGATGATGCGCATGAAGCGCTTGTCTCGCAGCTCGCGCCCGACCGGCCCGAAAATGCGGGTGCCCCGGGGCTGCTGCTGGTCGTTGATGAGCACGGCGGCGTTCTCGTCGAAGCGGATGTAGCTGCCGTCGGGACGGCGCTTCTCCTTCTTGGTGCGCACCACCACGCACTTGACGACGTCGCCCTTCTTGACGTTGGCGCCCGGGATGGCGTCCTTGACGGCGGCCACGAAGACGTCGCCGATGGACGCGTAGCGGCGCCGGGAGCCACCCGAGCACCTTGATGCAGAGGACCTCCTTGGCGCCCGAGTTGTCGGCCACCCGCAGCCGGCTTTCCTGCTGGATCATGGCCGCCTCCTACTTCGCCCGCTCGAGGACGTCGACGACCCGCCAGCGCTTGAGCTTCGACATCGGCCGGGTCTCCGCCAGCCGGACCCGGTCGCCGACCCGGAGGTCGTTGTTGGGGTCGTGGGCGTAGAGGCGCTTGGTCCGCTGCACCGTCTTGACGTAGCGGGGGTGGCGGACCCGTTCGATGACGCCGACGACCGCGGTCTTGTCCATGGCGACCGAGAGCACCAGGCCCTCCCGGACCTTGCGCCGGTTGGGCCGGCCGGCAGCGGTGACGTCAGGGGTGGAGGCCGGCGGGGTGGTGCTACGGGCCGGCGGGGTCTGGGTTGGCGAGGTCTGGGTTGGCGAGGTCTGGGACGCCTGGGCCGGGGTTGCCTCGGCACCGGACGCGGCCGGGGCCGGCTCCTCCGGCTCCTCCGACTCCTCCGGCCCGGCCGGCTGGCCGGCGGCCGGCGCGAGCGGATTCGTCCTCGGCTCGGGCCGGTCGGCCCGGCTCCGCGGCGGCCCGGGTGGGCTCGCCGGTCACCGCGGTGGCTTCCTGCGACGCAGGGGTCTCGTCGGCGGGATCCGCGCGGTATCCGCATCGGGTCCCTCGCCGGCGTCAGTGGGGTTGTCGGCAGCCATCAGCGTCTCGCTTCTTCCTCGGCCGCCTCGGCGGCCTCGATCTCCCGCTCGCGCAGCAGGGTGGCGACCCGGGCGATGTCCCTGCGCACCTGACCCAGGCGGGCGGAGTTGTCCTGCTTGCCGGTGGCGACCTGGAAGCGCAGGTTGAACAGCTCGTGCTTGACTCGACCAGCTTCTGCTCGAGCTCTTCCAGGTTGAGCTCCCGGAGATCTCTTGGCTCTTGGTCATCCGACCTCCACCTCCTCCTGCTCGGCCCGCACCACGACCCGGGCCCGGATCGGCAGCTTCTGGATGGCCCGCTCCAGGGCCGCCCGGCCCAGCGTCTCGTTGACGCCGCCGAGCTCGAACAGGATCCGGCCCGGCTTGACGACGGCCACCCAGAACTCCGGGTTGCCCTTGCCGGAGCCCATCCGGGTCTCGGCCGGCTTGGCGGTCACCGGCTTGTCGGGGAACACCCGGATCCAGACCTTTCCGCCCCGTCGGACGTGGCGGGTCATGGCGATACGGGCCGCCTCGATCTGCCGGGCGGTGATCCAGCCGGGTTCGAGGGCCTGGATCCCGTACTCGCCGAAGGTGACCAGGGTCCCGCCCTTGGCCTGGCCGGTGAGCCGGCCCCGCTGGACCTTGCGGTGCTTGACCTTGCGCGGCATCAACATGACGGCCTGCTTCTACGGAAAGAAGGGCGTGACAAGAGGGGTCGGCATGGTCAGGCGTCCTTCGGGAAGTGGGGCGTCTCGTGGTGCTCGCCGCGGGTGCGGCGCTCGATGTCCTCCTCCTCGGCGAGGAGGCGCTCGAGCTCGGGATCGACCTCACGATGGGACGCTCCTCGTCGACGCGGCGTCTCGGGCGCCTCGGCAGGGCGGCCGTGGCCGCGGGGAGCCGAGCCCGGCTCGCCCAGATCGGGGCGGCGCCGGCCGCCGCCGGCCGAGATCACCCGGCGGGGCCGGCTCTGACCGGACGTCTCGCCGACGGCCATGGCCGCCTCGCGGCTGATCTTCTCCTCGGCCGAGATCTTGTACGGGAGGATGTTGCCCTTGTAGATCCACACCTTGACGCCGATGCGGCCGTAGGTGGTCTTGGCCTCCCGGAAGCCGTAGTCGATGTCGGCCCGCAGGGTGTGCAGCGGCACCCGACCCTCCCGGTAGAACTCCCGCCGGGACATCTCGGAGCCGCCGAGGCGGCCGGCGCACTGCACCCGGATGCCGAGCGCGCCGGCCTTCTGCACCGTCTGCACGGTGCGCTTCATGGCCCGGCGGAAGCTGACCCGGCCGGCCAGCTGGTCGGCGATGCCCTGGGCCATCAGGGCCGCGTCCAGCTCGGGCTGCTTGATCTCCTGGATGTTGAGCTGGACCTTCGGGTTCTTGGTCATCTCGGCCAGCTTGGTCCGCAGCCGGTCGGCTTCGGCGCCCCGGCGCCCGATCACGATCCCGGGCCGGGCCGTGTGCACGTCGATGCGCAGCCGGTCACGGGTCCGCTCGATCTCGATCCGGCTGACCGCGGCCCGCTCCAGCTGGGTCATCAGGTAGTCGCGGATCTTCCAGTCCTCGATCAGGTAGTCCTGGTAGTCGCGGTCGGTGAACCACCGGGACTTCCAGTCGGTGGTCACGCCCAGGCGGAACCCGTACGGGTTGACCTTCTGACCCATCTAGTGCTCGTCTCTCTCGTCTTCGGTTGGGCGGTCCTGTCTTCGGTTGGCCTCGTCTTCGGTTGGCTCGTCTTCGGTTGGCTGGTCCTCGGCTCGCTGGCTCGGTCGCCTGCGGTCGGCCGGGTCGGTGGCCTCGGCGACCGGCTCGACGTCCGGTCGGCGGCCGGTCGGCGGTCTCCTGGTCAGGGCTCGTCCTCGCCCTGCGGTCTCCGTCGCCAGGGCTGACCTCGTCAGCTGTCGGCTGTCAGCGTCGGCGCCGGTGCGGCCTCGGCGTCGGTTTCCTCGGCGCCGCCTTCGGTCGCCCTCGGTCACCGCGTCGACGGCCGCCTCCTCATTCGTCGGCCGTCTCGGCTGGGGTCACCTCGGCGTCGTCGAGGGGCTCCTCCTCCGGCGCGGCACCGTGCCGGCGCTCGGCCCGGGACCGCTGATCGCCCTCGGCCCGGCGGGCGCCGGCGACCCGGCGGGCCCGCTGGGCCAGCTGCTCGGCCCGGCGGCGGGCCTGCAGCCGCTGCAGCTCCTCCACGCGGCATGCGGCTCACGATGACGGTGATGTGGCTGGTCCGCTTGCGGATGCGGGTGGCCCGGCCCCGGGCCCGGGGCCGCCAGCGCTTGATGGTGGTGCCCTCGTCGGCGAAGCAGGCCGACACGTAGAGCTCCTCGGGATCGAGCTCGTCGTTGTTCTCGGCGTTGGCGACCGCGGAGTGCAGCACCTTCCCGACGGTGAAGGCGGCGTCGCGCTCGGAGAAGCGCAGGATGTCCTCGGCCTCGTGCACCGGCCTGCCCCGGACCAGGTCGAGCACCTCGCGCACCTTGTAGGGCGACACCCGGGCGTGGCGCAGCACGGCCCGGGTGCCTTCGCGCTCGTTGGTCTTCAGGCCGGCCATCACGGCTCCGGGAGAGCAAGGACGGCCAGGTGCGCAGGTCATCGCCGCCCCTGCCGTTCCTGGCCGGCGTGGTAGCGGAACGTGCGGGTCGGGGCGAACTCGCCGAGCTTGTGACCGACCATCGACTCGGTGATGTAGACGGGCACGTGCTTGCGGCCGTCGTGGACGGCCACGGTGTGGCCGACCATGTCGGGGATGATGGTCGAGCGGCGGGACCAGGTCTTGATGACCCGCTTCTCGTTGCGGGAGTTGAGGTCGTCCACCTTCTTCAGCAGGTGGTCGTCGACGAACGGACCCTTCTTCAGGCTGCGGGGCATGGTCTACTACCTCCGGGCGCCGCGGGTGCGCCGGCGGCGGACGATGAGCTTCTCGGATGGCTTGGTGCGGTCGCGGGTCCGGCCCTCGGGCTTGCCCCACGGGGATACCGGGTGGCGGCCGCCGGACGTCTTGCCTTCGCCGCCGCCGAGGGGGTGGTCGACCGGGTTCATGGCGACGCCGCGGGTCTGGGGTCGGACGCCCTTCCAGCGGTTACGGCCGGCCTTGCCGATGCTGATCAGCTCGGCCTCGGCGTTGCCGACCTCGCCGAGGGTGGCCCGGCAGTCGATGGGAACCCGCCGCATCTCGGTGGAGGGCAGGCGCAGGGTGGCGTGGTCGCCCTCCTTGGCGACGAGCTGGACGCTCATGCCCGGCGCCGCGGGCGATCTTGCCGCCGCCGCCGGGCTTCAGCTCGACGTTGTGGACGACCGAGCCGACCGGGATGTAGCGCATCGGCAGGGCGTTGCCGGGGCGGATGTCGGAGCCCTGGCCGCTCTGCACGACGTCGCCGACCCTGACCCGGGCCGGGGCCAGGATGTAGCGCTTCTCGCCGTCGTGGTAGTGCAGCAGGGCGATGCGGGCGTTGCGGTTGGGGTCGTACTCGATCGCCGCCACGGTGGCCGGGACGCCGTCCTTGGTGCGCTTGAAGTCGACCAGCCGGTACTGCTGCTTGTGGCCGCCGCCGCGGTGGCGGGCGGTCTTGCGGCCGTAGGCGTTGCGCCCGCCGGTGCTCGGCTTGGGCGCCAGCAGGCTCTTCTCGGGACGGTTCTTGGTGATCTCGCTGAAGTCCGAGACGGTCTGGAACCGGCGGCCGGCGCTGGTCGGCTTGCGCTTGCGGAGCGGCATGTCAGTTCCCCTCGAAGATCGGGATGGTCTGGCCGGCGGCCAGGGTCACGATCGCCCGCTTGGTGTCGGGGCGCTTGCCGAAGGTCTGCTGCTTGCGGTTGCGCTTGCGCTTGCCGGGGCGGTTGAGCGTGTTGACCTTGACCACGTTGACGCCGAAGATCGTCTCGACCGCCTGGCGGATCTCGATCTTGTTGGCGCCGGGGGCGACCACGAAGGTGTAGACGCCCTGATCGAGCAGGGCGTAGGACTTCTCCGACACGACCGGCCGGAGGATCACGTCGCGGGGATCACTCATCGTCGGTCTCCTCGTTCGTCCTCGGCTCGGCGATTCGGCGTCGGCGCCGCTGGCCGACATCGTCGGTCTCGCCGTCGCCGGCGTCCTCGGCTGCGGCGGGCTCGTCGGCTGCCGACTGGCTCGGGTCGGCGCCGGCGCACCGGTCGTCGCCTGCCCGGTCGCCGCCTCGCTGGCCGGCGCGTCCGGCTTCGGACCTCAGCGACCTCGGCACGGCCGTCGGCATCCGCCGGCGCCGGCTCGGGCCGGACCTCGGCTTCGACCGATGCTCGCGCCGGGCAGCGTCTGGCGGGTGAAGACGATCCAGTCGTTGCACAGGATGTCGTAGGCGTTGAGCTCGCCGGCCAGGATGCAGCTGGACGCCCGGGCAGGTTGCGGAAGGACTTGTAGGCGTCCTCGTCGGTCCGCTCCAGCACCACCAGCACCCGGCCGTCGAGACCGAGGGCGCCGAGCGCAGCTCGGGCCTCCTTGGTGCTCGGGGTCGGCCACGGCCACGCGTCGACGACGACGACCTTGCCGTCGGCGGCCCGGTCCGACAGGGCCGAGCGCAGGGCCAGCTGGATCATCTTGCGCGGGGTGCGCTGGCGGTAGCTGCGGGGCTTGGGCCCGAGGGCGACGCCGCCGCCGGTGAAATGGGGAGCCCGCTCCGAGCCCTGCCGGGCCCGGCCGGTGCCCTTCTGCTTGAACGGCTTCCTGCCCCCGCCGGACACCTCGGCCCGGGTCTTGGTGCTCTGGGTGCCGGACCGGGCGGCGGCCAGCTGGGCGGTGACGACCTGGTGGAGGACCGGCACGTTGGGCTGGATGCCGAAGATGGCCTCGTCCAGGGTCACGGCACCGCCCGACCGTCGCCGTCCACGGTCCGCACCTCGACGGATGACGGCCATCACTTGCCTCCCTTGACGGCGTCGCGGATGAGGACCATGCCGCCCCGGGGCCCGGGTACGGCGCCCTTGAGGAGCAGAAGGTTGCGCTCGCCGTCGGCCTGGACGACCTCCAGGTTGAGGGTGGTCACCCGGGCCGAGCCCATCTGGCCGGCCATCCGGGTGCCCTTGAACACCCGGGCCGGCGTGGCGCACGCCCCGACCGAACCCGGGGCCCGGTGGTGCTTGTGGTTGCCGTGGCTGGCGCCCTGGCCGCTGAAGTTGTGGCGCTTCATGCCGCCGGCGAAGCCCTTGCCCTTGCTGACGGCGGTGACGTCGACCTTGTCGCCGGCGCTCAGCAGGTCGACGGTCAGCTCCTGGCCGACCTGGTAGTCGGCCGTGTCGGTCGACGCGCAGCTCGACCAGCGCCCGGCCGGGGTCGACGCCGTCGCCCGCGGCGGCGAAGTGCCCGGCCTCGGGCTTGTTGAGGGTCCGGGCCTTGCGGATGCCGTAGGTCACCTGGACCGCGGAGTAGCCGTCACGATCCGGGGTCTTGAGCTGCACGACGCGCACCGGCGTGACCCGCACGACCGTGACCGCGATGGCGCGGTTCTGGTCGTCCCAGACCTGGGTCATGCCGACTTTCTCGCCGACGATCGCTTTGGATGGCACAGCTGGCTCTTTCTCGGGCTCTTGGGGGCTGGTAGCGCAGGAGACCGGCCGCCACAGGCCGACCGGCCGCCTCACACGCGGACGCTCCGCTCGGTCAACCCGAGCGGAGCGCTCGATTAGTTCTGCCACGGGGTCTCCGTTCCGGCTGCCTCGGTGAGACAGGCGGGTGCGGACACCCGCGGACATCAGTTCAGACGACGGCTTGACAGTATAGCCACCGATCGGGGCTCGTCCGCCAGCCAGGTACCGGAACCCCGGGATCCGCGCCGCCCGGGCCCGGCCACCCGCCTCCAACCTGGGCGGAGTTCGCGCTTCGGGCGTGCCTACTACCGGAAAATCGGTACCGCGACGCCCAGGACGCGAAGTGCGCCCAGGGTTCGGCTGGGTTCGGCGTGCTGACGAGTCCCCGGCGAGGCTGAACCACCCGCCGCCCCCTTCCGCCGCCCCCCTTCCTCCGCCCGCCTTCACCGGGGCGGGCTGCCGGAGGGGGCGGCCAGATGACAGACTGGTCCGGAAAGGGGTCGGCACCCCCTCGTACCGACCCCTGGCGAGGAGGATGTGGCGTGGCTTCAGTCGCCCGCTGGTGTTTCCGTCATCGAAGGATCGTCCTGGCCTTGTGGCTGGTCGCCCTGATCCTGCTTCGGCGGGCTGGACCGGGCCGTCGGGTCGTCGTTACGCCAACAACTTCTCGCTGCCGGCCACCGACTCCAGCCGGGCCCTGGACGTCCTCAAGGCCAACTTTCCGTCCCAGGCGGGCGACAGCGAGCAGATCGTCATCCAGGCCAAGATCGGGCACCCTTGACGATCCGGCGACCAAGGCGGAGGTCACCGCCATGCTGGCCCAGGTGGCCGCCCTCCCGCACGTGCGGGCCGTCACCTCTCCCTACGAGCTCGGGCGGCCAGATCAGCAAGGACGGCACCATCGGCCTGGCCACCGTCTACCTCGACGCCCTGGCCCAGAACGTGCCGAAGGACGCGGTCACCAACCTGATCGACACCGCCCAGTCGGCGGACAGCTCGATCCTCAACGTCCAGCTGGGCGGCAACGCCATCGAAAACAGCGAACAAAACCGGCAGTCCTCCAGCGAGGGCCTCGGGATCATCTTCGCCCTGATCGTGCTGTTCTTCGCCTTCCGGCGATCCCTCCTGTGCGCCCTGCTGCCGCTGATCTCGGCGCTGATGGCGATCGGGGTCGGGACCTCGATCGTCGGGCTGCTCACCCACACCTTCGCCATCCCGCAGTTCGGGCCCATCCTGGCCACCCTGGTCGGGCTCGGCGTCGGGGTCGACTACGCCCTCTTCATCGTGAGCCGGCACCGGACCGGGCTGCTCGGCGGCCGCACGCCCGAAGACGCCGCCGTCACCGCCCTCAACACGTCCGGGCGGGCGGTGTTCTTCGCCGGCATCATCATCTGCATCGCCCTGCTCGGGCATGTTCGCCCTGCAGGTCAGCTTCCTCTACGGCGTCGCACTGTCCGCCACCTTCGTGGTGGCCCTGACCATGCTGGCGTCGCTGACCCTGCTGCCCGCCATGCTGGGCTTCTACGGCATGAAGGCGCTGCGGCGCGGCGAACGCCGTCGCCTCGACCTGGAGGGCCCCAGGCTGGAGCGGGAACAGGGCTTCTGGCTGCGCTGGGCCGAGCGGCTGGAGGGCCGGGCCCGATCCTGAGCGTGGTGGCCCTGGCGATCATCGTGGTGCTGGCCCTGCCGTTCTTCAGCTTGCGGCTCGGGCTCACCGACGCCGGCAACGACGCCGCCTCGTCCACCACCCGGCAGGCGTACGACCTGCTGGCGAAGGGCTTCGGGCCCGGGTTCAACGGTCCCCTTCAGATCGTCGGCGAGATCAACAGCCCGGCTGACAGCGCCCGCTTCGCCGCCTTCGTCGGGTCCCTGTCGGGCCAGCCAGGAGTGGCCGCGGTCGTGCCGCCCCGCAGCAGCCCCAACGGCAAGGCCGAGGTGGCGATTGTCTACCCCACCACCTCGCCCCAGGACGCCCAGACGACCGCATCTGCTCCACCAGCTGCGCGGCGCCGTGCCCGCAGCCGAATCGGGCAGCACCCTCAACATCCATATCGGCGGGCTGACCGCCATCCAGGAGGACTTCTCCCACATCCTGTCGAGCAAGATGCCGCAGTTCGTCGGGGTGGTCGTCATCCTGGCCTTCCTGCTCCTCATGGTGGTCTTCCGCAGCCTCCTGGTCCCGCTGGTGGCGTCGATCATGAACCTTCTGTCGATCGGCGCCGCTCTGGGGGTGATGACCGCGGCCTTCCAGTGGGGCTGGGGCAAGTCGCTTCTCGGGCTTCACCAAGGCCGGGCCCATCGAGGTGTTCCTGCCGGTGCTGATGTTCGCCATCCTCTTCGGCCTGTCGATGGACTACGAGGTCTTCCTCGTCAGCCGCATGCACGAGGAGTGGGTCCGAACCGGCGACAGCCAGCGGTCGATCACGGTCGGGCAGGCCGAGACCGGGCGGGTCATCACCGCCGCGGCCCTGATCATGATCCTGGTGTTCCTGTCGTTCATCCTCGGAGGCCAGATCGTCATCAAGGAGGTCGGCCTCGGGTTCGCGGCCGCCATCTTCGTCGACGCCTTCGTGATCCGGACGGTCCTGGTGCCCGCCCTGATGCACGTGCTCGGGCCCGCCAACTGGTGGCTGCCGAAGTGGCTCGACCGCATCCTGCCGCACATGCACGTCGAGCCTGAGGACATCGGCGCCGCCGGTCCGCCTCCTGCTCCAGTCGGCGCCGGCCGGGCCTGACAGCCGGGCGCATCGGCCAGACTGGCTCGGTGCCCCCGACCCTCGCTCCCCTACCGACCATCCTCAACGGCCGGCGCATCGTGGCGCCCGACGTGGAGGAAATCGACGCCCGCCTGCGCTTTGACGTAGCGGCGCAAGAGGCGAGCGGCGAGGCGGTAGTGCGCTTTGCGGCCGGCGGCGAGACCGGTCACCCGGCCCTCGATCTGCGCCAGCCCATCGAATGGGTCCGCCTGGACGGCAAAGACCTCGGCCCCGAGGTGTGGCCTTCTGTCGACCTCGGCGCCGGACCGGGCGCGGAGATGCGGGTCCTGGAGGTCAGCCTCGAGGCCGGCACCGGCCACGAGCTCGAGGTCGGATACCGCCTGGACACCCCTGCCGCGGTGGGGTCGGAGCCCATTGTGTGGACCGACGGAGGGCTTCGCTTCGACCTCTGGATGTCGGACCTGCACCCCGGCCGGTACCTGGAGATGTGGGTGCCGGCGCCGCTCATCCACGACCGTTTCGCCCTGAAGCTGGACGTGGAGCTGGTAAAAGGTGACCGGCCCCATGCGGTGATCACCAACGCGGAGAACGTGGACGTGCTGGCGAGGGGCGGGAGCTGGTCGCTGCGCTTCCCGGACCGCTTCACCTCGCTGTCGCCGATGCTGGTCATCGCCCCGGCTGACGAAGTCGAACTGCGCCACGGCACCGTCACTCTGCCCGATCGAGAACGCTCCCTCGACGTGGTATGCGGCCGGTATCTCGAGGTCGACGCCGATCTCGGGGCCTGCGAAGCCGATATCAAGTCCTGGCTTCTCTACAGCAGCACCCGCTATGGGCCCTGGGTTCATGGCGACACCTTCTGGGCGTTCGTCTGGGGTCACGGGCGGGGGATGGAATACGACGGAGCCACCACGGCATCGGTGCCGGCCCTCGAGCACGAGGTCTTCCACAGCTGGTTCGGGCGGGGCGTCAAGCCGGCCCGGGCAGCCGACGGCTGGATCGACGAGGCCTGGACCACCTGGGCCACGACCTCTCGGCGGACCGAACAACCCCGTTTCGCGGCCGAGGAACTCACCCTCGACCAGCCACCCGTGGAGCTGTACCCCCAGCATGCGTGGGCCCGCCACACCGCGGTGGCGGCCTACACCGATGGCGCCCGGCTCTTTGCCGGCCTGGCGTACCTCTTCGGAGGCCCCGAGCGGCTACGCTCGGCCATGGCGGACTGGTACCGGGGCAACGCGGGCCGGGCGGCGACCACCGACGGCCTGGCCGCCCACCTCACCACCTGGTCCGGGGTGGACATCAGCCCGTGGTGGGCCCGCTATGTGCACGGCCGGGGTTGATGTCGGGGAGCTGCCGTGTCCCCGACCTCCGAGCTTCAGCTACCACCGGGCCCCAAAAGGCCGTTTCTCGAAGTAGCGCTGCTGAGCGCGCCACGGAGTCAACCCGATGGCGTTCCCAACCATGGTCCAGGTAGCACCACGGCCGCGAGCGATCTCGACGCGCAGTTTCAGGCTCTCCTGAGCCACGCGAGCGATGTTGGCCGCGACAACTAACTCCGCCAGGGCGGCGGCGACGTCGTCCTGGGCGTGATCGTCGTCGGCCCCGTGCTCGGCGGCAGCGACAGTGAGAGGCATGGTCCGGATCTGGTCCAGCAGCTCTTCAAGAGTGGCCACGGGTGTCAACCTACAGAAAGATGCTGTCAGGCAAGCCGTCACTGTTCGAGACCGCGATGCCGGCGTTGGTGGACTCACCCCGACCGATAGGCCCTGCCCCCTTGCCGCCGTGAACGACGTCATTGTGTGGGTCTGTGCCGGGGGGTTCGTCCCCGACGAGCTGGATTGGCCGACCACGTGGGCCGACCGGGCCGGGCGGGACCGGACGCCGAGCGTGCCCGGCGCCTCAGGGACGGACGGCTCAAGCCGATCATCGGGGCCGTACGACCGCTCGCCGAAGCGCCTGCTGCGTTCGCCCCCGACCGGCGCACCCCCGGCAAGACGATCATCCGCACCGCCGAAGGCGGTTGGCCGGCCCGGGGATGCGGCCCGGCTGATAGCTATCGACTGCGAAGAGGCGAGTTAGTTGGTCTGGATCTTTATTTCGATGTCGACCCCGGCCGGCAGCTCGATGCGCTGCAGCGAGTCAACCGTTTTGGGGGTGTGCTCCACGATGTCGAGCAGCCGCTTGTGCACCCGCATCTCGAAGTGCTCGCGGCTGTCCTTGTACTTGTGAGGCGACCGGATGACCGTATAACGGTTCTTCTCGGTAGGCAGGGGAACTGGACCCCGGACCTTCGCCTGAGTGCGGAGCACGGTCTCCACGATTTTCTTGGTGGATTGGTCGAGGATCTCGTGGTCGTAAGCCTTCAGGCGGATGCGGATCCGTTGTTTATTGCCGTCAGCCACGGCGGTCTCCGATCGATTTCAAGAAGCGGGCCAAAGAAGGCGCCGGTCCGCAAGTCACGACCGGCGCATTCTTTTAATGGAAGTGATTACTTGAGGATTTTGGTGACCCGGCCGGCACCTACCGTCCGACCACCTTCCCGGATGGCGAAGCGGAGGCCCTCGTCCATGGCGATCGGCTTGTGCAGCTCGACGGTCATGACCGTGTTGTCACCGGGCATGACCATCTCGGTGCCCTCGGCGAGGGTGATCGAGCCGGTCACGTCAGTGGTCCGGAAGTAGAACTGGGGCCGGTAGTTGTTGAAGAACGGCTTGTGGCGGCCGCCCTCCTCCTTGGTCAACACGTACACGTTGGCCTCGAAGTTGGTGTGCGGCGTGATCGAGCCCGGCTTGCAGAGCACCTGGCCGCGCTGCACCTCCTCCTTCTTGATGCCGCGCAGCAGGGCGCCGATGTTGTCGCCGGCCTGGCCGTCGTCGAGGAACTTGTTGAACATCTCGACGCCGGTGCACACCGTCTTCTGGGTGGGGCGCAAACCGACGATCTCCACCTCGTCGCCGACCTTGACCCGGCCCCGCTCCACCTTGCCGGTCACCACCGTGCCACGTCCGGAGATGGTGAAGACGTCCTCGATCGGCATCAGGAACGCCTTGTCGGTATCGCGCTCGGGCTCGGGCACGAAGTCGTCGACGGCCTGCATGAGCTCGAGGATCTTCTCCTCCCACTCGGGGTCACCCTCGAGGGCCTTGAGCGCCGACACCCGGACCACCGGAGTGTCGTCACCGGGGAACTCGTATTCGCTGAGCAGCTCCCGCACCTCGAGCTCGACCAGATCGAGCAGCTCCTCGTCGTCGACCAGATCGGCCTTGTTGAGCGCGACCACGATCGACGGGACGCCGACCTGGCGAGCCAGGAGGACGTGCTCCCGGGTCTGCGGCATGGGACCGTCCGCGGCGGAGACCACCAGGATGGCGCCGTCGACCTGGGCGGCGCCGGTGATCATGTTCTTGATGTAGTCCGCGTGGCCGGGCATGTCCACGTGGGCGTAGTGCCGGTTGGGCGTCTGATACTCGACGTGGGCGATGTTGATCGTGATGCCCCGCTGCTTCTCTTCGGGGGCCTTGTCGATCTCATCGAACGCCTTGAACTTGGTCCCGCTCGGGTCGCGCTCGGACAGGACCTTGGTGATCGCCGCGGTCAAGGTGGTCTTGCCGTGGTCGATGTGGCCCATCGTTCCGATGTTGAGATGGGGCTTGTTGCGCTCGAACTTCTGCTTGGCCATGGAAGGGGTTGCTCCTCATGCGGTCCGGCCATCCTGGCCGGGGTCTCACGCGGTCGTAAAGAATAGTTGGTACGCGGGAAGCCCCGCGCCCCAGCGGCTGACGCTGGCTGTTACTCGCTATTACTCGCCCCGGACCCGGGCCACGATCTCCTGGGAGACCGACTCGGGTACTTCCTGGTACGAGTTGAACTGCATGCTGTAGGTCGCCCGCCCCTGGGTACGCGACCGCAAATCAGTAGCGTACCCGAACATCTCCGCTAGCGGGACCTGGGCCCGGATCACCTGCGAGTTGCCCCGTTGCTCCATGCCCTCGACCTTGCCCCGCCGGGACGACAGGTTGCCGATGACGTCGCCCATGTAGTCCTCGGGGGTGACCACCTCGACCGACATGATCGGCTCCAGCAGCACCGGGTGGGCTCGCCGGCAGCCTTCCTTGAAGCACATGGACCCGGCGATCTTGAACGCCATCTCCGAGCTGTCGACGTCGTGGTACGAGCCGTACACCAGGGTGGCCCGGATGTCCACCACCGGGTAGCCGGCCAGCACGCCGGACTGCATGGCGTCCTGGATGCCGGCGTCGACGGAGGGGATGTACTCCTTGGGGATGATGCCCGCCGGTGATCTTGTCGATGAACTCGTAGCCGCCGCCCGGGCCCGTCGGCTCCAGGTTGAGCACGACGTGGCCGTACTGACCCCGGCCACCGGTCTGGCGGACGTAGCGGGTCTCGACCTTCTCCACCGGGTTCCTGATGGTCTCCCGGTAGGCGACCTGGGGCTTGCCGACGTTGGCGTCGACCTTGAACTCGCGGAGCATCCGGTCGACCAGCACCTCGAGGTGCAGCTCGCCCATACCCGCCGATGACCGTCTGGCCGGTCTCCTCGTCGGAGTGCACCTGGAAGGTGGGGTCCTCCTCGGAAAGCGCCTGGAGGGCGCGCGACAGCTTGTCCTGGTCGTTCTTGGTCTTGGGCTCGACCGCGACGTGGATGACCGGCTCGGGGAAGTCCAGGGCCTCCAGCACGATCGGGGCGTTCCCGTCACAGAGAGTGTCGCCGGTGGTGGTCTGCTTGAGCCCCACCAGGGCCACGATGTCGCCGGCGAAAGCAGGCGTCGCGGTCCTCGCGGTGGTTGGCGTGCATCTGCAGGATGCGCCCGACCCGCTCCTTGCGGTCCTTGTTGGAGTTGACGACCTGGCTGCCGGCCTTGAGCTGGCCGCTGTACACCCGGGCGTAGGTGAGCTTGCCCAGGTGGGGATCGGTCATGATCTTGAAGGCCAGCGCCGCGAACGGCTCGGTGTCGTCGGCCTTGCGCTCGAGCTCCTCGATGCCCTTGATGTCCATACCCCGGGTGGGGGGGATGTCCACCGGCGAAGGCAGGTAGGCGACGACGGCGTCGAGCATGGGCTGGACGCCCTTGTTTTTGAAGGCCGAGCCGCAGAGGACGGGCACCACCTGGCTGGCGATAGTGGCGTTGCGGAGCGCCCCGGTCAGGTCGACCGCGGTGATCTCCTCTTCGCTCAGGAACTTCTCGGTGATGCGGTCGTCGTAGTTGGAGAGGGTGTCGATGAGCAGGGCCCGGTAGGACTCGGCCTCCTCGAGGAGGTTGGCCGGGATGTCGACGATGTCGAACTTCTCACCCTTGTTGGACTCCTCGGGCCAGACGTAGGCCTGCATGTGGATCAGGTCCACCACCCCCCGGAACTCGCTCTCGGAGCCGATCGGGAGCTGGGTGACGGCCACGGTGGCGTCCAGCCGGTTTTTGATCATGTCGACACACCGGTAGAAGTCCGCCCCGATACGGTCCATCTTGTTGACGAAACACATACGCGGTACGCCGTACTTGTCGGCCTGCCGCCATACCGTCTCGGTCTGGGGCTCGACCCCTGCGACCGCGTCGAACACGGCCACGGCGCCGTCGAGCACCCGGAGGGAGCGCTCCACCTCGACGGTGAAGTCGACGTGGCCGGGGGTGTCGATGATGTTGATGCGGGTGCCGTCCCACTCACAGGTGGTGGCGGCGGAGGTGATGGTGATGCCCCGCTCCTGCTCCTGGGGCATCCAGTCCATGGTGGCTGCCCCTTCGTGGACCTCGCCGAGCTTGTAGTTGATGCCCGTGTAGAAGAGGATGCGCTCGGTGGTCGTGGTCTTGCCCGCGTCGATGTGGGCCATGATCCCGATGTTGCGGATCCGGGCCAGGGGCTTGGTTCGGGTGGGGGTTGCGTCAGGCATAGCGGTCTTTCACAGCGATGGTGGTTACCAGCGGTAGTGGGCGAAGGCCTTGTTGGACTCCGCCATCTTGTGCATGTCCTCCCGGCGCTTGACTGCGGCGCCGACGCCGTTGGAAGCGTCGAGCAGCTCGGCAGCCAGCTTCAGGGCCATGGTCTTCTCTCGCCGCTGCTGGGCATAGCCCACCAGCCAGCGGACGGACAGGGTTCCGGCCCGGCGGGGGCGAACCTCCACCGGAACCTGGTAGGTGGCGCCGCCGACGCGGCGGCTCTTGACTTCGAGTTGCGGCTTGGTGTTCTCCACCGCCCGCTTGACCACGGCGACGGGGTCGCCGTCGCCGCGCTCCTTGACGATGTCGAGGGCCTCGTAGACGACCCGCTCAGCCAGGCTGCGCTTGCCGCGTTCGAGCACCTTGTTGACAATCTGGGTGACGAGGACGGAGCGGTAGATAGGGTCCGGGAGCAGGTCCCGGCGGGGGGCAGGTCCTTTGCGCGGCATGGTCAGCGGCCTCCTAAGCCCTCTTGGCCCCGTAGCGGCTGCGGGCCTGCTTGCGGTCGCGCACCCCGGAAGTGTCCAGGGTGCCGCGGATGATCTTGTAGCGAACTCCGGGGAGGTCCTTGACCCGGCCGCCGCGGACCAGGACGATGGAGTGCTCCTGGAGGTTGTGACCCACGCCGGGGATGTAGGCGGTCACCTCGACGCCGCTGGTGAGACGGACCCGGGCCACCTTGCGCAGCGCCGAGTTCGGCTTCTTCGGGGTGGTGGTGTAGACGCGGGTGCAGACGCCCCGGCGCTGGGGTGCGCCGCGGAGTGCCGGCGTCTTGGTCTTGACCGTCTTGTGTTCGCGGCCCTTCCGGACCAGCTGCGCGATGGTGGGCAACCTAACCTCTCGTTGTATCGAACTCGCCGCGCCGAGCTCGGCGGGCCCAAGCGCGCCGAGAACGGCCGGTTGGGCCAGACGTCATTGTAGCGCATTTCGGCCGGTCGACGGGCCCGTCCGGGGGCCGGCGACCGCTGGGGGACGGGCCGCCACCCGTCCTCTCCATGGTGGACCACCTGCCGGCGTATTGGGCTGGTGAGCGACCCGGAATTGGCCCTCTTTGGGAGCCCGGGCGCCGGGGATCCGGACGTAGCCGCCTACGGTGGGTGGGCGGGCGCCTCGTCCCCGGATCCCTACCACTGTACGCCGGTCCCCGACTCCGCCCCACCGGAGCCCGACCAACCCCCACGGGAGAACGCCATGCCGCAGGAGGAATGGACCGCCGTCGACGACTACCTGACCGGGCTGGTGGTCCGCCCCGACGCCGCCCTGGACGCCGCCGCGCAGGCCACGGCCGCGGCCGGACTGCCGCCCATCGCCGTCTCCGCCCCTCAGGGCAAGCTGCTGGCCCTCCTGGCCCGCATCGGGGGCGCCCGCCGGGTCCTGGAGATGGGCACCCTGGGCGGCTACAGCACCATCTGGCTGGCCCGGGCCCTCCCCGAGGACGGCCGGCTCATCAGCCTCGAAGTGGACCCCCGGCATGCCGCGGTGGCCCGGGTCAATCTGGCTGCCGCCGGGGTGGACTCGAGGGTCGAGGTGCGCGTCGGCGCCGCCCTCGACACCCTGCCGAAGCTCGTAGAGGAGGGCGCCGGGCCCTTCGACCTGATCTTCATCGATGCCGACAAGCCCAACATCCCGGCGTACGTCGACTGGTCGCTCAAGCTGTCCAGACCCGGTACGACCCTGGTGATCGACAACGTGGTGCGGGACGGGGCCCTGCTGGATGCCAGTGGCACCCGGCCCGACGTCGTCGGCGTCCGGCGTCTCCACGAGCAGCTGGCCGCCGACGAACGCCTCAGCGCCACCACCATTCAGACGGTCGGGTCCAAGGGGTACGACGGCTTCACCCTGGCTGTGGTCAATCGGGCGGACTGAGGGCTCCCGAACCTGGAAGCAGGTGGCCGCTCCCACCGTCCACCCCGGATCAGGCCCGAAGGGCGCCGCCCCGCCGGGGCGGCGTTTGGCCGCATCTGGTGATGTTTCACTCCAACTTCTGGGTGACATCTGGATTCTTGGCGACGAGGACGACACCACAGGTACATAAACGCGCCAAGAAATCGAAACGCGCCCAGAAACCAAGCAGGTCAGCGCCAACCCGCCCCGACCAGGGCTAGTCGGCCGGCGGGAGAGCTCCCGGGGCCCGATGTGCCTGCGCCGCCAACGGCGGGCGAGCCGGCCCGGGTCCGGGTCGGTGGGGCCTTCGGCAAGGCGGCCGAGGGCCGCGAATGGGGGCCGGGAGCCCGGGCGGGCCTTCGGGCAAGGCGGTCGGGGCCGCGAGGGGCGGCGGGGACACCGAGCGACGGCCGGAGCCCCGGCCGGCCCTCCATCGTGAGCTGCGGCGCGCCGACTCGGCCGGCGGCCGCCGGGCCCGGACCGCCGAGGCAGCCCGGGCCCGCCCGGCTACGACGCGCTTTCCTCCCCGCTGTCGCCAAAGGCGGCACCGAACTCGCCACCGACCCCCACGCTCCCCTCCGCCTGACCGTCACCGTCCGACCCGGCGTCCCAGGCGTCGCCCTGGGAGCCGATGGACGCCAGCCAGGCGGCCAGGTCCTCGGTGCCGGCCTCGTCATCCGACGAGGTCCAGAACGTCATCCGTTCCGCTTCCGGAGCCTCGAGCTGCAGGTTGCGGTACCTGAGCATGCCGGTCCCGGCCGGGATCAGCTTGCCGATGATGATGTTCTCCTTGAGACCGAACAGATGGTCGGACTTGCCTTCGATGGCGGCCTCGGTCAACACCCGGGTGGTCTCCTGGAACGAAGCTGCCGACAGCCAGCTGTCCGTGGCCAGGGAAGCCTTGGTGATGCCCATCAGCTCGGGCCGGCCTTCGGCCGGGCGCTTGCCCTCGGTCACCAGGCCCCGGTTGATCTCGGCGTAGATTCGGGAGTCCACCCGCTCGCCGGGCAGGAACGGGCTCTCGCCCTGCTCGGCCACCAGCACCCGGCGCAGCATCTGACGCACGATCAGCTCGATGTGCTTGTCGTGGATCGATACACCCTGGTCGCGGTACACCTGCTGCACCTCGTTGACGAGGTACTGCTGGGTCTCCCGGATGCCCTTGATGTCGAGCAGCTGCTTGGGATCCTTGGGGCCCTCGACGATGGGGTCGCCGGCGCTGATCTCGGCGCCGTCACGGATCCCGTCGGCCAGCTTGGCCCGCGAGCTGACGGTGTAGCCGTCCTCGCTGCCGTCGTCGCCGACGACCAGGATGCGGCGGGTGTTGTTGTCCTCCTCGACGATGCGAACCACGCCCGAGGTCCGGGCCAGCACGGCTGCACCCTTCGGGGTCCGGGCTTCGAACAGCTCGACGACACGGGGTAGACCATGGGTGATGTCCTCACCGGCGATGCCGCCGGTGTGGAAGGTACGCATGGTCAGCTGCGTGCCGGGTTCGCCGATCGACTGGGCCGCGATGACCCCGACCGCCTCACCCAGCTCGATGTGCCGGTTGGTAGCCAGGGACCGGCCGTAGCAGAGGGCGCACACGCCATGCTCGGCCTCGCAGGTGAGCACGGACCGGCAGGTGATCTCGGTCACGGCCGGATCGTCGCGGAGGATGTCCATGATCCGGGGTGAGATCTCGGTGCCGGCGGACAGCACCGACCCATCCGACAGGTTGACGTCGCGGGACAGCACCCGACCGTCGATGCGGGTCTCGAGGTAAGCCCGAACCGTCTCGTCGTCGGGCTGGATCTGCCCGATGCGGATACCGCGGGTCGTCCCGCAGTCCTCCTCCCGCACGATGAGCTCCTGGGCCACGTCGACGAGGCGGCGGGTCAGGTAGCCGGAGTCGGCCGTCCGCAGGGCGGTGTCGGCCAGCCCCTTGCGGGCTCCGTGGGTGGAAATGAAGTACTCGAGCACCGACAGCCCCTCCCGGAAGGAGGCCAGGATGGGCCGGGGGATCATCTCGCCTCGAGGGTTGGAGACCAGGCCCTTCATGCCGGCGATCTGGCGCACCTGCTGCGGGTTACCGCGGGCGCCCGAGTCCACCATCATGTCCAGCGGGTTGAACTGGATGGCGTGCAGGGTGTCCTCCATGGCCTTCCCCACGTCGGAGTTGGCAGACGTCCAGATCTCGATCTCCTTCTGACGCCGCTCATCGTCGGTGATGATGCCCCGCTTGAACTGGGTCTCGGCCTTCTGAGCCTCGGCCTCGTAACGGGCGATGATCTCCGCCTTGGAAGGCGGGGTCTTGACGTCATCGATGGAGATCGTCAGTCCTGACCGGGACGCGTAGCGGAAGGTCAGGTCCTTGATCTTGTCGAGGCTCTCGGCCACCTCAGCCCGGTCGTAGTTGTCGGCGAGGACGCCGACGATCGACGCCAGGGACCGGTTGCGCTTGCCGACCACGTCATTGACAAAAGCGAAGTCCTCGGGCAGGGCGGTATTGAAAATCATCCGCCCGGCCGTGGTCTCGATCGTCTCGTAGGCGGCATCGCCGTTGTGCGGTGAGACCGGCCGGCGCCAGCTCACTCGGGCGTGCAAGTCGAGATCGCCGGCATCGTAGGCCCGCTCCACCTCGTGAACGTGGCGGAAGGTCCGACCCTCGCCGGCGGCCCCCTCTTTTTCCAGGGTGAGGTAGTAAGCCCCGTATACCATGTCGTGGGTGGGGGTGACGATCGGCCGTCCGGTCGCCGGGGACAGGATGTTGTTGGCCGACAGCATCAGGATGCGGGCTTCGGCCTGGGCTTCGGCGGACAGCGGCAGGTGAACGGCCATCTGGTCGCCGTCGAAGTCGGCGTTGAAGGCGGTGCACACCAGCGGGTGGATCTGGATGGCCTTGCCCTCGACCAGCACCGGCTCGAAGGCCTGGATGCCCAGCCGGTGGAGGGTGGGGGCCCGGTTGAGGAAGACCGGGTGTTCCTTGATGACCTCTTCGAGCACGTCCCAGACCTGGGCCCGCCGGCGCTCCACCATGCGCTTGGCGGACTTGATGTTCTGGGCCAGCTCCAGATCGACCAGGCGCTTCATGACGAAGGGCTTGAAGAGCTCCAGCGCCATCTGCTTGGGCAGCCCGCACTGGTGCAGCTTCAAGGTGGGACCGACGACGATGACCGAGCGGCCCGAATAGTCGACGCGCTTGCCGAGCAGGTTCTGGCGGAACCGGCCCTGCTTCCCCTTGAGCATGTCGGACAGCGACTTGAGGGGGCGGTTGCCCGGCCCGGTGACCGGACGGCCCCGGCGGCCGTTGTCGAAGAGAGCGTCGACCGCCTCCTGCAGCATGCGCTTCTCGTTGTTGACGATGATCTCGGGGGCGCCGAGGTCCAGAAGCCGCTTGAGCCGGTTGTTGCGGTTGATCACCCGGCGGTACAGGTCGTTGAGGTCGGAGGTGGCGAAACGGCCACCGTCGAGCTGGACCATGGGCCGCAACTCGGGCGGGATCACCGGCACGGCGTCGAGGATCATGGCCCGCGGGTCGTTGGCCCGCCGGCCGTGCTCGTCGCGCCGGTTGAAGGCGGACACAATCTTGAGCCGCTTGATGGCCTTCTGCCGGCGTTGCACCGACAGGGGCCGCCGGCCGTCGCTGGGGTCGATGGCGTCGCGGAGCTTGATCTCCTCCTCGTCGAAGTCGATCTCGCTGATCAGGCTGGCGATGGCCTCGGCGCCCATGCCGCCCCGGAAGTACTCGCCGTAACGGTCCTTGAGCTCGCGCCAGAGCAGCTCATCCTCGATGATCTTGCGGGAGTGCAGGTTGCGGAACTCGTCGAAGGTCCGCTTGACCAGGTCCAGCTCGGCCTCGGCCCGCTCCCGGATGGCGGCCAGCTCCTTGTCAACCTGCCGCTGGCGGGCCTTGAGCTCGGAATCCTTGGCGCCTTCGCCCTCCATCCGGGCCAGCTCGTCTTCGAGAGCCTTGAACCGGCGGTCGAGCTCGAGGTCGCGGGCCCGCTCGATCTCCTGCAGCTCCTCGGCCAGCTCGGCCTCGGCGTTGGGCAGCTCGAGGTGGCGCTTCTCCTCGTCGACCCAGGTGACCAGGTTGGCGGCGAAATAGATGACCTTCTCCAGCTGCTTGGCCTTGAGTTCCTCCCGGGCCTCGGTGCCCATGAGCAGGTAGGCCAGCCAGCTGCGGGTGCCGCGCAGGTACCAGATGTGCACCACGGGCGCGGCCAGCTCGATGTGGCCCATGCGCTCGCGGCGGACCTTGGAGCGGGTGACCTCGACGCCGCACCGCTCGCAGATGATGCCGCGGAACCGGACCCGCTTGTACTTACCGCAGTAACACTCCCAATCCTTGGTCGGACCGAAGATCTTCTCGCAGAAGAGCCCGTCCTTTTCCGGACGCAGGGTGCGGTAGTTGATGGTCTCCGGCTTCTTGACCTCGCCGTTGGACCAGGTGCGAATGGCGTCGGCGGTGGCCAGCCCGATCCGCAGCTGCTCGAAATTGTTGACGTCTAGCACTTAGCAATCACCCCGTCTTCCGCTGCCGGGCCGGGCCTGCCGGCCGGCAGCCAGATGAGCGCCGGCGCAGCCGGCACAGGCACGAACACGCTCAGCTCGCGGGCCGAAGCCGCGGGCTGACGTAAATCCTCTGCCGCCGATCCGGCTGGTCCGGCCGGCGGCAAGATCAGCGCCGGCGGAGCCGGCACCAACCAGTTCAGCGAGCAAGCTCTGCCTGCCAGCTGACATCTAAAAGCCCCTCTCGCTGGCCCGTCGGGCGTCCTCTTCGTCGGATCCCCGCTCGGGCCGGCTGATGTCGATGCCGAGCTCCTCGGCCGTGCGGAACACGTCCTCGTCGAGCTCGCGCATCTCGATCTCCTCGCCGGTATTGCTCAGAACCTCGACGTTGAGGCAGAGGCTCTGCATTTCCTTGATGAGCACCTTGAAGCTCTCCGGGATCCCCGGCTCGGGGATGTTCTCACCCTTGACGATGGCCTCGTAGACCTTGACCCGGCCGAGAACGTCGTCGGATTTGATCGTGAGCAGCTCCTGCAGGGCGTAGGCGGCGCCGTAGGCCTCCAGGGCCCACACCTCCATCTCGCCGAACCGCTGGCCGCCGAACTGGGCCTTCCCGCCCAGGGGCTGCTGCGTGATCATCGAGTAGGGGCCAGTCGAGCGGGCGTGGATCTTGTCGTCGACCAGGTGGGCGAGCTTGAGGATGTACACGTAGCCGACGCTGATGGGATTGTCATAGGCCTCACCGGTGCGGCCGTTGTAAAGAGTGGCCTTGCCGTCGGTGCCGATCAGCCGCCCCCCTTCGCCGTAGCTGGTACCGATGGCCTCAGGGTGGAGCCGCTCGAAGATCTGCCGCATGGTCGGATGCCGGCCGGCTTCGTCCTCCTCGTCCCAGTGGGCCCCGTCGAAGACCGGGGTGGCGATGTGCACCGCCGGCATGCCGACGGGATGGGTCTTGCGCTCGATGGCGAGCGTCGACCCGTTGCCGGACCCGTGGCCCGACCCGCCGGCGTAGGCGTGGTCGCCGGCGGAGCCGTTGCCGTCTGCGTAGCCGTTGCCATCGCCATCCCAGCCCCAGCGAGCCGCCCAGCCCAGGTGGCTCTCGAGCACCTGGCCCACGTTCATGCGGGAGGGAACACCCAGGGGGTTCAGGATGATGTCGACGGGGGTGCCGTCGGCCAGGAACGGCATGTCCTCGATCGGGAGGATCTTGGAGATGACGCCCTTGTTGCCGTGGCGGCCGGCCAGCTTGTCGCCCTCGGAGATCTTGCGCCTTTGGGCCACGTAGACCCGGACCAGCTGGTTGACCCCGGGCGGCAGCTCATGGGCGTCCTCCCGCGAGAACACCCGGACGTCGATGACCTTGCCCGACTCGCCGTGGGGCACCTTGAGGGAGGTGTCCCGCACCTCGCGGGCCTTCTCTCCGAAGATGGCGCGCAGGAGGCGCTCCTCAGGGGTCAGCTCGGTCTCGCCCTTCGGGGTGACCTTGCCGACCAGGACGTCACCCGGCCCCACCTCGGCGCCGATGCGGATGATGCCGCGCTCGTCGAGGTCCTTGAGGATCTCCTCGGACAGGTTGGGGATGTCCCGGGTGATCTCCTCGGCCCCGAGCTTGGTGTCCCGGGCGTCGACCTCGTGCTCCTCGATGTGGATCGAGGTCAGCACGTCGTCGCGCACCAGACGCTCCGAGAGAATGATGGCGTCCTCGTAGTTGTAGCCCTCCCAGGGCATGAACGCCACCAGCAGGTTCTTGCCCAGGCCCAGCTCGCCGGCTTCCGTCGACGGCCCGTCAGCCAGCACGTCGCCCTTGGTAATGCGGTCGCCCTCATCGACCAGGATGCGCTGGTTGAGGCAGGTGTTCTGGTTGGAGCGGCGGAACTTGGCCAGGCGGTATACCTTCCGGCCGAGCGGGGTGCCGGCCCAGTCGGCCTGGCCGGGCTGGTACTCGACGGTGACGTGGTCGCCGGAGACCTCGACGACGAAGCCTTCGCCCTCGGCCAGCAGAACGTCGCCGGCGTCGCGGGCCGCTCGGGCCTCGACCCCGGTCCCGATGAAGGGAGCCTCCGGGCGGACCAGCGGCACGGCCTGCTTCTGCATGTTGGCGCCCATCAGGGCCCGGTTGGCGTCGTCGTGCTCGATAAAGGGGATCAGGGCGGTGGAAATGGACACGATCTGCTTGGGCGACACGTCCATGAGGTCCACCTCGGCGGGCGGCACGAAGTCGACCTCGCTGGTGGTGCCATAGCTGGTTCCGGCGGCGCCGACGCGCACCCCCGGGCCCTGCGGGGCCCGGCGCACCAGCACCCGGTCCTCGACCAGGGTGCCATCCGGGCCCAGCTTGGCGTTGGCCTGGGCGATGACGTACTCCTCTTCCTCGTCGGCGGCGAGGTAGGTGATCTCGTCGGTGACCCGGCCTTCGACCACCTTGCGGTAGGGGGTCTCGATGAAGCCGTAGGAGTTGATGCGCCCGTAGGAAGCCAGGTGGCCGATCAGGCCGATGTTGGGGCCTTCCGGCGTCTCGATGGGGCACATGCGGCCGTAGTGGGAGGTGTGGACGTCACGCACCTCGAACCCGGCTCGCTCCCGGGACAGACCGCCGGGACCCATGGCGGACAGCCGGCGCTTGTGGGTCAGACCGGACAGGGGGTTGGTCTGGTCCATGAACTGCGACAGCTGCGAGGTCCCGAAGAACTCCTTGATGGCGGCGACCACCGGCCGGATGTTGATGAGGGTCTGCGGGGTGATGGCCTCGACGTCCTGGGTCGTCATGCGCTCGCGTACCACCCGCTCCATGCGGGACAGCCCCACCCGGACCTGATTCTGGATGAGCTCGCCCACCGAACGGATACGCCGGTTGGCGAAGTGATCCTGGTCGTCGAGGCGGTAGCCCGACTCGCCCTTGGCCAGGTGGAGCAGGTAGCTGCAGGCGGCCAGGATCTCGGCCCGGGACAGAACGCCCTGGCCCTCGGTCGGGCGTTCCAGATCGATACCGAACAGCTCCTCGTCCCGGGCGATCTCGGGACCCAGCTTGCGGTCCAGCTTGTAACGACCAACCCTCGTCAGGTCATACCGCTTCGGATTGAAGAAGGCGTTCTCGAAATAGACCCGGGCGGACTCCGTCGACGGCGGTTCGCCGGGCCGGGCCCGCTTGTAGATCTCCAGCAGGGCCTCCTCCTGGGTGGGCGCCAGCTCGCGCTCCTTCTCCCACTGGCCCTCCAGGAACTCGAAGTGGCGGACGAAGCGCTCGAGGAACGCCTCGTCGGTGTACCCCAGGGCGCGCAGCAGCACGAACAGGCTGAGCCGGCGCTTCCGGGCCACCCGGGAGCCCGCGCTGATGTCCTTGCCGGGCTTGGCCTCGACGTCGAACTCGATCCACTCGCCCCGGTAAGGGTGAATGGTCCCGGTCACGATGGTCTTGGCGTCCCGGCCGGGCTGGAAGATCACGCCCGGGGAGCGGACGAGTTGCGACACCACGACCCGCTCGGTGCCGTTGATGATGAACGTCCCCTTGTCCGTCATCATCGGGAAGTCGCCCATGAAGACGGTCTGTTCCTTGATTTCGCCGGTGTTGGCGTTCTGGAACTGGGCCCGCACGAAGATGGGGGCCGCGTAGGTCATGTCCTTTTCCTTGCACTCCTCCACCGAGAACTTGGGCGGCGGGCGCAGGTCGATATCCGTCGGGTCGAACTCGAGGATCAGCTTGAGCGACCCCGAGAAGTCCTCGATGGGGCTGATGTCGCGGAACGTGTCCGCCAGGCCCTGCTCGAGGAACCACTTGAAGGAGTCACGCTGGATGGAGATGAGGTCCGGCAGCGGCAGGACCTCGTCGAGGTTGGCGAAGGAGAAACGCTCCCGAGCGGCGGGAAGAGACGGCAAAGGCCTACTCCTGTGGGAGGGGGGATGAGGAGAGCTCCGCAGTGGAGGCGCGCCGAAGCCGCGTCAATGAGACGGGAAGCACAAGGCGGGGAACCACGGCAACTGACCAGTATAGGCCGACACGCGAATAAAGGCAATAGCCCGTGCGCGCGTGTTTTCCGTGTTCCCGAGAAGGGTACGGCACGATCCCCCGGTGGTCAAGGTTTTCCGGGGAAAAGACCACCCCGTACGGCCTCGCCCGCCACCCATCGCTGCGCCCCGGTGCTGGTCACGACGCTGAAGGGTGCTTGCGCGGACCGTCAAGATGGGCGAGGATGGGGGCGTAGGGGAACCGGGTCCCGGAAGGAGCCGGCGGGCGAGGAGTTGCTGTTCACCACCGCCTGCCGTGCCGAACCGAGGAGTCCATGGATACCAAGACCAACGCACCGTCCTTTACCGTCAGCCTCCGCGGCTACGACCGGGAAGAGGTCGACGAGTACCTCGACTCGCTGGCAGAGGCCCTGGGCCAGGTCGAGGAGGCCGAAGCCCACTCGCGGCGCCTCCAGGCCCACGTCGCCAAGTGCAACGCCCGCATCAAGGAGCTCGAGGATCGCATCCGGGCCGATACGCCGAAGAGCGGCATCGCCCTCGGAGACCGCATCGGGCTCCTGCTCAACGAGGCCGAGGAAGCCGCCTCGGACATGGTGGCGCGAGCGGAGGCCGAGGCATCCCGGGTGCACGCCGCGGCCGACACCCGGGCCGCGGAGGCCGAGGAGTTGATGCGGACCACCACCGTCCGGGCCGAGGAGCAGGCCCGCCGCATGGAGACGGTGGCGAGGGGCGAGGCGGCCGAGATCGTGGCCGAGGCCGAAGCGCGGGCCGGGGCCCGCACCCGCCAGATCGAACAGTGGGCCGAGCAGGTCGTCTCCCACACCCGCGCCGAAGAGGCCCGTCAGGTCCTCGAGCAGCAGCGGGCCAAGGAGGCCGCCATGGCCGAGCTCAAGGGACTGGGCGATCAGCGCGACAGCGCGGTGGCCAACCTGACCTCGCTCAGGGAAGCTCTGGGTCGGGCCGTCGGGCTGATAGAGGAGGGTCCCGGCAGCGCCGCCGGGAGCATCACTGCCGCGTCTGCTCCGGTGGGGGGAAACGGAGCTTCCGACGCAGCCACCAGCCTGACGGCCGGCCCGGCCAGCCTCACCAGCCCGGCCAACCTGACCGGCCCGGCCAGCCTGATCAGCCCGACCAGCGCCATCGAGGCCCGGGGCGACCATGCCGAGGCCGACGACGGCGCCGACACCGGCGAGATCACCCTGCTCCATCCGGACACCGAGGACACCAGCGAGGCTGATCAGTTCGAGGCCAAGCTCGACGCCTGGGTGGCCGGGCCCGCCGAAGAGGCCTAGGGCTTCTCGGCATCGCAGCCGCCGGCCGGCGGGTTCTCGCCGCTGACCGGTTCCTGATCGGTGGGCACGGCGGCCTGGCGGCCCGCCGGCCCGCCGGCGCGGGCTTGTTGCCCGCCCGGGAGCGGGCCCCGCCCTCGCTGGCCCCCCCGCCCTGGCTCGCCCCGGGCTCGCCCTCCGGACCGGCCCGGGCTCGCCCTCCGGACCGGCCCGGGCTCGCCCTCCGGACCGGCCCGGGCTCGCCCTCCGGACCGGCCCGGGCTCGCCCTCCGGACCGGCCCGGGCTGCCCTCCGGACCGGCTGGGTCGTCGACTTTTGGGCATTTCCGTCACCTTTGGTCAGATAGCCACGCCAGGCGTGGTTTTCGCACCAAAGGTGAGCCGGATGGCCAAAAGTTGCCGACCCCCGGTCGGCCCCTACGTGAGGCCGACCATCACTCGTGGTCCTACTTGAGCTCGACGGAGGCGCCGGCAGCCTCCAGCTGGGCCTTGGCCTTCTCGGCGTCTTCCTTGCTGATCTTCTCGAGGACGGCCCGAGGCGCGGCGTCGACCACGTCCTTGGCCTCCTTCAGGCCGAGGCTGGTGAGCGAGCGGACCTCCTTGATCACCTGGATCTTCTTGTCGCCCGCCGAGGTCAGGATGACGTCGAACTCGTCCTGCTCCTCCTCCGCCGGGGCCTCCGCGGCCCCGCCGGCTGCCGGGGCGGCCGCTACGGCCACCGGGGCCGCGGCCGTGACGCCGAAGCGCTCTTCGAAGTCCTTGAGGAGCTCGGCGAGCTCGAGGACGGTCAGGTTGCCGATGCTGTCGAGGATCTCTTCCTTGGTTGCCATGATGTCTGTGCTCCCTGGGGGTTAGTCAGTGGTTGGTGTCGGGGCGGATTCGGCGTCAGCCGCATCGCCCGTTTGGGGTTCTGGAGTGGTCTGGGCGTCGGGTTCCGCGGCGGCGGAGGCGGTGGCCGAGTCGGTGGCGCCGGCCGGCTCGCTCACGTCGGTTGCACCCGTGTCGGTTGCACCCTTGTCGGTTGCGCCCGTGTCGGTTGCACCCGTGTCGGTCGCTCGCCTCCGGCGCCGCGGCTACCGCCCCGGTCCCGGCCGACTCGCCTTCGGCCCGCTGGTCGCGCAGGGCGGCCAGGCCGTAGGCGAAGTTCCGTGGCAGGGCCTGCAACAGACCCGCCAGTTGCTGCAGCGGGGCCGCCAGCAGGCCGGCGAAACGAGCCAGCAGCACCTCGCGGGATGGGAGCTCGGCGAGCGCCGCCGTCTCCTCCGCGTTGAGGACCTTGCCGCCGAGGACCCCGCCCTTGAGCACCAGCAGCGGGTTGGTCCGGGCGTAGTCCCGCAGCGCCTTGGCCACCGCGGCAGCGTCGCCGTCGACGAAGGCGATCGCAGTCGGGCCCACGAGGAGCGGCTCCAGCTCGCCCAGATCGGACCCCCTGGCCGCCAGGCGGACCAGGGTGTTCTTGTAGATCTTGTAGTCGCCGCCGCTGGGTCGCAGCGACCGGCGCAAGGTGGCGAGATCCTTGACCTTGAGACCCCGGTACTCCGTCAGGATGGCCCCGTCGGCGTCGTGGAAGCGCTGCTGCACTTCTTCCACCACGGCCACGTTCGCCGGTCTCGGGTTGTCCATCGGTCACCTCCTCCTTCTGTGTCGTCGCCAGACGCGCGAGCGGGTCCACTCCAGGAGGGGTGCCTCTCGCCTCGTCAGGCTGGGCCGGCTGGCCCATTTCGGTGCCCTAGGGGCACACCGGATGTCTACGGCTCTATGTCCGCCGCCCCACTCAGGGGACGGCCAGTGAGCTTCATGGTACCAGAGGCCATGCCACCCCCAACGCCCACCCCCCGAAACGGGCGGTGGCGATCGGCGACCTCCGACTCGCCTCCGACCTCGCCCCCGAGGTCAGCCCGAATACCCGAGCTGGGGCGCCAGAGCTTCGAGAAAGGCCACCGCTACCTGTGGGTTCTGGGGTCCCTTGGGAGTGCCCCCCGGGATGTTGAGCCAGAAGCCGGACACCTCGGATCGGGTGGACCGGTAGTCGTCGAGGAGGAGCTGGGGGGTGACCGTTTGGGCTGGGGCCTTGCTGGTGAGGCCGGCCAGGATCAGCGCATTCGGATTGGCAGCGCGGGCCTGGCCGACGGCGCCGGAGACGAAGCTGTTGAAGTCGGTCAGCCCCTCGTCTTGCTGAGCCTGGATCTCGAACACGTCGCTGACCCGGGCCCCCTGGGCGGCGATCGAGAGGTTCAAGTAGCCGGTGTACTTGGTCGTGTTGGTATAAGAAGCGCTGAGAACCATCGAGAGATTGGCAGCGGGGGTGAAGATCAGCCCCAGCCGGTGGGAGTGAGCGAGCTGCTCAGCATCGGCCGCGTAGGTAATCGGTCGGGCTTGCTCGGAGGCGGGCGTGGCGGCCCACCGCTCGTTGTCGTAGAGGATGTACTTGATGTTGGAAGGAATCGAGCCGGATGCGAACGCACCCTGGAGCTGGCGATAGCTGGCGAAGCTCATCACGTAGGTGGCGTCGGGGAGCAGCGGGTCGGTGGTTGCGCTCCCGAGCTTCACGATCAGGAAGGTGCGGGGATTGTTGAAGTAGGCCTGGAGGAGGGCCGAAGACAGACCCGCACGCAGCAGTGGTTCGACCGAGAACTCCTCCAGCAGCCAGTACGGTCGGCCGCTGGTTGCGGCGGGAGGAGCGAACGTCGATGCACCACTGGAGGGTGATGACGGCCGGGTGGGCGCCGTAGCCCCCTGGCTCGTGGGCGCGGAGGCGCCACCGGGCGGGGGAACCGCGCCGTGGTGTGAGCTGAAGCAGCCCGCGCCCATCAGGGCGACGCCCAGCAGGAGGACGACCGTCCCGACGACACGTCGCCGTTCCTGGCAGGCGCCCATCCCCGGACGTCTATCACAGACACGTCGCCAGCGAGCCGCGGGACACGACGCCCACCCCAACCACGCCGCGCCCATGTCCTCGCCCGCCACCTGCTGTCGGGCAGATTGTCCGGAATAGACACGAATACGAGCGAGAGATGGGAAAGTACCCGCGGCGCCGCGGGGGGTCCCGTCGGGAGCCCTACCAGCCGGTGCTATAGACTTCGTCGACGATCACAGCAGCGGCGTTCGAAAGGGGCACATGGGCAACCCCCGGAGAAGGAGACGTGCAAACCTAAGCGTGTCCTTCAAGCTCGCCGCGTTCATGCGGCCGAACGCAGCAGCCGGTTCACGGCACCGCCCCTGGCGCGGCACCCACCGGGCGCGGACGTCCTTCGGTTGGCGGCTGGTCGCCGGTTGCACGGGAGCCATCCTGGCAGGCGCCGCTGTCATCCCTGTGAGCATCTTGCTTTCGATCGCGGCGCCTCCGGCTTCAGCGGCCCAGTTGAGCCAACCGATGGTTCCGGGACACGGTCAGGCCTACCTCGGTGCGTTTGTCGACCCTTCTGGCGGGATACCGCGGACCCAGTACGAGCTGGAAGCCCTACCTCCGTTCAATCAGGAGCTGGCGCGCCATCTTTCCATCGTGCGCATCGCCCAGCCCTGGACGAAGCCCACTACCGACGATCAGCTCAACGACGTTCTCGCCCAGGGCGGGATACCCCTCATCGACTGGGCGTGCGGGGTGCCCGACCGAGCCATCGTGGCCGGGACGTATGACAACGCCATCACCGCCTTCGCCGGGCAACTGGCGGCGTGGGGGGCGCCGATGTTCCTCAGCTGGTTCCCCGATCCGAACGTGTCGGGGGGCAACACGGCCCAATGCCTCGGGCCGGCCGGCGCCCACGGCTACCAGCGGGCGTTCCAGCACATCCGCCATCTCTTCGTCGCCGCCGGGGCGCGCAACGTGGCGTTCGTCTGGTCCGTCGCGGCCCAGGGAGGCGACCCGGACTGGAGCAGCTACTACCCGGGAGCGAACTCCGTCAACTGGATCGCCGCGAGCGGCAACATCCAGGGCAAGACCATTCGACCGAACACCTTCGCCAACTACTTCAACCTGTGGTACTCCACCTTCTCGGCGTACGGCAAGCCGCTGATGATCGGCCAGACCGCCACTTCCAGCCCCAACCAAGCTCCCTACCTGCAGCAGGTTGCCACTGACCTCCCGGCCCAGTTCCCTCTGATCAAGGCCTTCGTGTACTGGGACGCTCCCGGCGCGGTCGCCTTCCAGCTGGGCCCCGCCGGGCTGCCGGCCTTCGAGGCCCTGTCGAGTGATACCTACTTCCAGCCGAAGCGGCATGCCTCGTCAGTCACCATCACCGTGGCTCCGAATCCGGCGGCCACCGGACAGGACGTACATTTCACCACTTCGATCGCATCGTCCGACCAGGGCGGCACGATCAGCTATTACGCCAACGGGACCCTGATAGCCGGATGCACGGCCATCCCCATCGAGTTCACGACCGCCTGCGATACCGACTCCTTGCCTGCGGGCCACGACACGGTGCGGGCCGTGTACGGCGGCGACGCCGAGTTTGCGGGTTCGCGGTCACCTCCCGTCACCGTCGTCGTGGCCCCCGCCCCGCCACCGGCCGGGACGAAGACGCCGATGGTGCCATCCGCGGGTCACGCCTATCTGGGAGGCTGGATCAACCCGATACCGCTGCAAGACGAGCCTCCTGGCACCACCCACATGGAAGCCGAGCTCAAAGCCCTCCCCGGCTTCGATGCACAGCTGAACAGACCGCTCTCCATCGTTCACGCCTATCAAGAATGGACCAACCTGACGCCCGCGTCCCAGCTCCGACAGGTGCTCGCGGACGGGTCCATACCGTTGATCGACTGGTCGTGCGGCGACACCGACGCCAACATCGTCGCCGGCCATGACGATGCCCTGATCACCAGCTTCGCCCAGGAACTGGCTGGCTTGAAAGCTCCCATCTTCCTGCGCTGGTACTACGAGCCCAACTTCCCCGGTTCGGTCAACTACCAGAATTGCATCGCTGGTGGAGGTCCGGCCGGGTACGTGCAAGCGTGGCAGCATATCCACAACCTCTTCATGGCCACGGGCGCGACCAACGTTGCCTTCGTGTGGGCAATCGCCCTGGCCGGAAATCAAACCGACATCACCAGCTACTACCCGGGCCCGGCCTATGTGGATTGGATCGGCGCCGACGGCTACTTCCGGTCAGCAAACATGGCGGCGGGACAGGACGCCTTCGGACAGAAATTCTCGACGTGGTACTCGGAGTTCGCGTCCTTCGGCAAGCCGCTGATGGTGAGCGAGACCGGCGCCTTTGCAGGCAGCCAGTCTCAGTATCTGCAGAACATCGCCAGCGACCTGGCCAACATGCCGGCCATCAAGGCGCTCGCCTACTTCGACGCTCCCGCTCACTCGGGCGCCTTCCCGTACGCGCTGAATGCGGCGGGAACTCAAGCGTTTGCCGCCCTGTCACAGAGCTCCCTGTTCCAGCCGGATCGGGCTCCCAGCACGGTGACCGTCGCCGTCTCCCCGGGTCGCTCGCATCGGGGGGAGAGCGTACGCCTGACCGCCAGCGTGGACGCCGCCGACCTGGGTGGAACGGTGAGCTACTCCGTCGAGGGTAAGGCCATCGCCGGGTGTCAGTCCCTGCCGATATCGATCACGTACTCGTGCGGTACCGATGCCCTGCCTCCGGGCACCAACATGATCACTGCCACTTACAGTGGTGACGCCGAGTTCGGGCCGGCGGCTTCCTCTCCGCTGGCCGCGACTGTCACCCAGGCGGACGCGCCGGCACCCCCACCCGCCAAGACGCCCAAACCGCCTCACACCAGGACCAGGACCAAGACATCGACAGCGAACGGTTCGTCTCCGTCCGGAACTTCGGTGAACGGGGTCGGATCCGGCGGTGGCCCAGGGATGAGCGCCATGTCCATGCCGTCGATCAACGTGCCGGTGGTTGCCCCGCTCGCCCCCCTCGGCGCCATGAGCGTCACGATGCCACTGGTCAGCGCACCAGGGTTCGCTTCCCCACCGCCGCTCACGCTGGCGGCCAGCGGGCCGAAGTCGCAGAACCCGACCGGGATCATCCAGTTCGCGTCCAGGGCGGTGCCTTCGGCGTTCCGGTCCAACAAATGGGTACTCCTCGGCCTCATCGTGGTCGTGGGACTGTGCGGGTATATCGGCGGCACGTGGATCATGGACCAGTTGGCCCGCCGCCGGGTGCGCCAGCGCCCGTGACCGACGGAGGTCAAATCGGCGCTGCTAGTGTGAGTGGCGGGTACCTGAGCGGATGAGGCACTGCACACGCTGGACATGGGCCACGGCACGCGGTGAAGGGGCAACCGTCTGACATGTGGACCTTGAAACGTACCGAAAAGGTGGAAAAGGTCCGCGGCATGAACGCCTCGCTCGCTGCGTCGAATGGGAGCGCCCTGAGCGAGCGGGCCCCCAGTCCTGTTCATATCACCCGGCGCCAGATCGCCTTCGCCCTCGTCCTGGCCGTGCTGGGCGTGATCGCCGCCGTCTACACCGTTGACGCCATCACGAGCGGCCAACGGACATTTCCCGCCGAGGTCACCACTTCCAGGGTTTACGACCTCAACTTCGCGAACACGGGGCTGGTCACCGACATCATGGTGAAGGTCGGCCAGCACGTGAACGCCAACCAGCCCCTGGCCCTCCAGGACGCCACCGCCATCAAGTCACAGGTGGCCGGTGACGCCGCCACGGTCAGCGCAGACAAGGCCGCGGTGGCCGAGGCCGAGGCCCCACAGCTGACGCCGGCCCAGCAGGAGCAGGATTCGCTGCAGCTGCAACAGGCCCAGACCAACCTGACCAATGCCCAGAACGCCCTGGCCACCGCCGCCGCGACCGGGAAGGTCAACGTCGCCAGCGCCCAGCAGGCGGTCACAGCCGACCAGAGCCTGGCCAGCGGCGATACCACCAGGTACGACCAGGCCTGCCCGGGTGGGCCGGTGCCGCCCGCCGCCAACCTGACCCCCGTTGCGCTCCAGAACGCCGAGGCGGCCTACACCCGCTGCCAGGATCTACAGCTGCAGCTGGAAAAAGACCAGGCGTCTCTGGTCTCGGCCCAGGCTGCCGTTCCGGTGGCCGAGGCGCAGGCTCAGGAGTCGACCAACACCGCCCAGGCCAACGTCAACGCCGCCCAGGCCGCCGTCAACCTGGCCCAGAATCAACAGGCTCTGCAAAGCGCGCCCAGCAACCCGGCCGCCGTTGAGCAGGCGCAAGCCAATCTGACCCAGGCTGAAAGCCAGCTCGAGCAGGCTCAGCAAGGCCTGCAACAGGCGACGCTGGTGGCGCCCAACGATGGAATCGTCGCCGAGGTATACGGCGCGACCGGGGAGTATCTCGGTCCCGACGGGGTCCGCCAGTATTCCGCTCCGCCGCAACTGCAGTCCGGGCAGTCGTCCGGCTTCCAGCTGTTCCCGTCCCAATCGGCGCCGTCGGGGAACAACGCCAACGCGGCCGGGACCCAGCCGCTGATCGAGCTGGTCGGCGGGGTGCAGCAGATCATGGCGCAGGTCCCCGAGTCGGACGTTTCCAGCCTCCCGGTTGGTCATAAAGCGACCGTGTCGATCAGCGCCATCAATCTGACCACGGATGCGGTGGTGAGCGACATCGTCCTCAATGCGGCCCGGGCTTCGAACGCGGTCACCTACGACGTCGTCCTCACCCTCGATCGCACCATCCCCGGCCTGCTGCCGGGAATGAGCGCGAGCGTGCGCGCCTCGTGAGCTGATCCGGGACGGCCGGAAACCGTGATCGACACTCGCGGCCTACTGATCCTGACCATCGACGCCATCATCGCGGCGGTCATCATCCTCAAGCCGTTGTCGCGCAACTACGACGATTCGGATCGGGGGGCGGACAACCGGGTCATCATGACGCCCCCCCTGAAGCCGAGCTACGCCCGATGCTTCAGCTTTATCGCCATCAGCTTCGTGGTCTCCCTCTTCCTGGTCGAGCTCAAGTCGCCGTCGCTCGAGAATGCCTACCACGAGTTGGTGACCCAGCTCCTGCTATCGGTGATCCCCGATCCGGCGGTGGTCGACGGATTCGCTCGCACCCTGCTGCCCGTCTTCCAGGTGAGCGTGCTCGCCTTCGGTGTCGCCTTCGCCATCACCTTCCGGTCATCTCTGGCCCGTCGGCTGATGATCCTCGTGAACGTAGGGTTCTTCCTGATCGTCTCGGCAATCGTCGACGCCTTCTTCGGGATCTTCGTCATCAAGACGGGTTTTCCATTGGGTCCCACGCCGGTGGTCAACCTGCTCCTCCAGTACCTGGTCGCGGGCATCGTGATGTTCCGCGTCGCCTTCACGTCCTTTCAGATGCCCAGGAAGACCCAGCTGCCGATTCACCGCAGCAGCGATCTGGTCGATGACATCATCCTGATCATCTGCGTGCTCGTTTCGGTGGCGGCGACCATCGCCGGCGCGACCTGGCTGGTGTCAAAGTTCGGCAGTGAACCGCTGATCGCCGCCGCCATCGCCTTTGCCTGCCCGCCCTATCTCATCATGTTTATCACCGTGACCCTCGGTTTGGTGCGGCTCGTCCGGCCCCGTCACATCAACCCCACCAACCAGCGCCCGCCGGTCGAGGTGATCATTCCCGGCCTACAACGAAGAGCTCAACATCGCCCACCTGCTCCGGTCGATCGATGCCGCGGCCGAGCGTTATCAAGGTCCGGTCCGAGCCATCCTTTGCGATGACGGATCCATCGACGACACCCGGGCCCTGGCTGAGGAGGCGATGGCCAACTTCCGGTTCGCGACCGGCGACATCATCGAAGGCGCCCACCTCGGCAAATCGGCTGCGCTCAATCAAGCGCTCGACGCCTGCCGGACGGACATTGTCTACCGGGTCGATGCCGATTGCGTCGTACACCCCGACTGTTTCCTGTACTCCGTGCCCTACTTCCTCGCCGACCCCAGGATCGGCATGGTCGGGGCATTCGTGCTGCCGAAAGAGCCGTACACGACCTGGATCGACCGGATGCGAATGTTCGAGATGATCCCCTCGTTTGGCATGGGGCGACCGGCCGACGACGTCATCGACGGGATCGCCTGTATCCCGGGGACCTTCACCGCCTTCCGCCGCAAGGCCGCGGTAGACGTCGGCGGGTTCGTCGAGGGCATGTACGGGGAGGATCTCGACTTCACCTGTGCCGTGGCCCGGATTGGCTACCGCGTCGTCATCGACACCCGGGTGAGATCGTACGAGGACGTTCCCAACACCCAGGCACAGCTGCGCGTCCAGCGAACCCGATGGAATCGGGGCGGCAGCATGGCCTACGCCCGCTACGTCCCCGTCGTCACCGGCCTCGCCGGCCCTCGCTTCTGGTTTTTCACGTCTCGATCAGCAGCCAAGCGGTTCCTCGTCCCGCTGCACATCACGACGCTCGCTTACGTCATCGCCCTGGCGCTGTTCAATCCGACCACGCATCTCAACCTGGCCCGGGTGGCATTCATCCTGTTGTTCAAAGCCCTGCCCGCACTGGTAGAGGTGACCGCGCTCACCATCTACTACGGCAAGGCTCGGCACCTCGGCTGGCTGCCGGTGCGCTACGCGTTCGTCTTGCTCAAGCACTACTACGGGCTCGAAGCGTTCCTCAGCTTCAACGCCCGCCCCATCGTCACGGCCCGGATGGCCGAGGCGCTGCGGCCACCAATGCGCAGAGGTGTAGAAGTCGAGTCGGCCGAGGCGACATGACCTCGACCCGGGGCGAGCCGCGACGGGGCCAGGGTGAGCCCGGTGGACGAGAACGCCCCTAGCCCTCCGTGGCAGTCCTTGCGGTTCCCTCGCGACAGCCTCGGACCGCGCGACGCGAATTCGACCAGGGTGGAGAGGGCACCCTGTACCAGGTCAGAGGAGTCGTCGGTCCGTTCGGATTGCCGCTGCTCTACAAGGAGTACAAGCCCGGGCGGCTGCGTGACCTCGACACCCAGACGCTGGAGCGCTTCCCGGTCTTCGCCCGCTCGCTCGAGGCGAACAGCCTCGCTTGGCTCTACGAGCGAGCCTCCTGGCCGATATGGATCGTCGAGGACGACCAGGCCGAAGCGGACCGGGCGGATGTCGGAGTCCTCATGCCGCTGGCGACGGACCGATTCATGGCTGACCTGCGCCGGCCCAGCGGCGGTCGTCGCCGGGTGCCGGCCAAATTCGAGCTGCTGCTCAATGGCCGGCGGTTCCTGGACAACGTGGGGTTGGCAATTTCGCTGCGCCAAAGGCTCGAACTGCTGGCGGCCGTGGCCGACACCATGGCCTTCCTGCACGCCCACTCGATCGCGGTCGGGGACTTCTCGTGCACCAACCTGCTCTTCTCGCTCACGCCGCGGCCGGCGTGTTTCTTCCTCGACTGCGACTCGATGTCGTGGGGCGGCCGCACCGCGCTGCCTGCGGGAGAGACCCCCGAGTGGGAGCTCCCGGCCGGGGAAGCACTGGCGACGACAGCCGGCGACGTGTACAAGTTCGCCCTTTTGGTCCTTCGCATGCACACCGGGGCCCAGCATCACCGTGATGCCACCCGGCTGCCCGCTGATACCTGGCCCCCGCTGCGCGCCCAGGTAGAACGCACCCTGTCCTCGCCGCCACACCAACGTCCGCTCATCACGGATTGGACCGGCCCGCTCCATGCCGCCGCGGCTGCGGCCTCCTCCACCATTCCCGAGTTGCCGCCGGAGCCCAGCCCTATAACCAGGCGGGGCCGCGGGCCGGCCGGAACGGCTGTGGCCGGAGGGTCCCGGCCCGTCTATTCGGCGGCCCTGGCGTCAAATGGGCCACCTCAACCTGCCTACCCGGTGAGTAGCGGCCGGGCCGCGGGGCGGACGGACCGGCTGGTGTTCTGGGCCATGCGGATGCTGCGACGCCTGCTCTGGCGGCGCACCGCGCCTCCGACGGTGCCGAAGATGATCGGCATGCTGGTCGGCCTGTGGACCGCCTGCGCGGTGGCGTTCGGGCTGGCCTGGCTGGCCGGCATGGATCCCTCCCATCTGACCAGCGGTGACGAGCTGGGGTTGTTCGGCTCCTTCGTGGCCTTCGCCGTGATCGCTTTCGGCTTCGGTACCACCGAGCCCCGCTGACGGGGCGGCCCGGCTCAGACCGCGGGTAGGCGCCGGGCCGCGAGATGGAGGCCGTCCTGGTGCTAGCCGCTTTCAGGATTCTCTGCCGGCTTCGGCGGCTGGCGGCGCCGCACCGCCACCAGGGTCCGATCGTCGTCGTGGGTTTCCTTGTACAGGTCGACGACGCGAAGGAAGTCGGCCTGGTCGGGAAGATCTGGCCCGAGGGCGTCAACGATGAAACGGGCCACATCGCCGGTCCCCGCTCCGATGGGATCCCACAGTCCGTCGGTGGCGACCAGGAGGGTTTCGTTGGCGCTGAGCAGCCACTCGCCCGTCGCCGGCGGGGCGGGAATACGGGGCAGGGCGACCACCGCCGTATCCGTGATCCCGTCGACCGGAGGGGCTTTCGCTCCCAGTAGCGACAGGATCTGATTGTCGCGCACCACGCCGAGGCCCGAGTCGCCGACCGACATGGCCCGCACGTCGACACCTGTCTCGGTGGCGATGACTCTGGCCACACACAGGGTCGTGGCGAGGTCCTGCTCCGCTCGGACCGGATCGGGCCCCGGCAAAGACCGGAGGCGCTGCCCGGCTTCGATCATGGCCCAGGCGCATCCTTCCAGCACCTCGACCCAGTCGGGCGGCTGATCCACCAAGGGCTGGCGGAGCAGACACTCCACCGCGTAACGACAGGCGACACTCGCGCCCACCTGCGAATACGGGGCGGCCGATACACCGTCCGCGACCGCGATCACCAGGACTTCGGCCTCGGCATCCCACGCCACGGTCATATCGTCCTGGCGGGGTACGCCGTAATATCGGTGGGCGTCCCCTCGCACGCTCGCGGCCCGAACCTGAAAGGGACCGGCTTCCCAGCCGTCGACCAGGCTGTCCGGTCGGTACGGCGTGAGGCGAAAATCGGCGCTGCGGATGGCCTTCGCATCGAGACGGGGAGGCTCCGATCCAACCGCGAGCCGCGGCACCGGTTCGAATGACGGGCTGGATATCCGCACCCCGGGCGGCGAGCCTGCCGCGATCGGGCCGGCGTCAGCCTCGTCGGTACCGAGGGTGATTGAGGGCTGATCCTCCAACGGATCTCACTCGATGGCGTCGAGGGTCATGAACCCACGCGGCGCCGACACCGGCAACTCGGCCTGGCCGCTGGCCAGGTTGGTGCCGGTGGTCACCACCGTGTGGGCGAAGGTTTCGATGAAGCTGCGGAGGGCCTCAGCTGTTGACGCCTGGTGGCGCTCACGAGCTACGAACGCCCAGTCGGGGCGGCTGGCGATGTCTCTGATGATGTCGGGATCGGCGTCGCGAATCCCGAACGCCACGATGTTGGGCCGGCGCCGGAACTGCTCGTCGCGCAGGTTCGCCAGGGCCTCGCGCCAGGGCTGGTCGGGAGGATTGGGTCGACCATCGGTCAGGAAGAACACCGCGGGCCGGAGGGCCGAGTTGTTGTCGGACTTGATCCGATCGATGTCGCGCTCGATTCGCACCCGGAGATCCTGAAAGACGAGGTCGTAGCGCGTGTACTCCTCGGTCGCCTGCAGCACCGGCATCCGATCGATCGACCGAAGGTCGGCCAGCTCCAGGTGAGCGGTCACCGTAGACCCGAACCCCAGCACGGTGAGGCGAATCTTCGAATACGCAAGCGAGTTGCTCCGCGCCTCATCAACGAGCTCCTGGAGCCCGTAAGTCAGGAACTCCACGTCGGACTCCATCGACCCGGACTGGTCGGCCACCAGGTAGAACGGCAGCAGCTGAAGCTGGTCAGCCATCCGGTCCGAGGACATCGTCAGGTCTTATCGCTCGAGCGCATCGGCAGCGGCGAGGGGTGAAGCACGCACCGATAGTACTCGGGGGCCACTCGCCGGTCCCATGCCACCGGAATCGCTGCAGATTGACGGGGGTGAAGGTCCGGCAGCGGGTCACTAGGTTGGTTGGAATGAACTGGGCTCCCGGCGTGAGGGCCGCCATCGCCACAACCGTTTGCCTGGTCCTGACGAGCGCGGGAGGAGGGGCAGCCGCGGCAGCAGGGTCAAGCGTCACCCACTGGGGATCGTTCTTCGCAGGCAACGGCGCCGAGGACAGGCTGGTCTCGCCGACGGCGCTGGAGCTACCCGGCCGGGTGGTCGAGGTGGCCTCTTCGAACTCCACCCAGTACGCCCTGCTGGCCAACGGCTCGGTGTACGCCTGGGGACTGGGGAACAACGGCCAGCTGGGCGATGGCAGCACCGCAGACTCCTTGACCACGCCCGTCCGCGTCCACTTCCCGGTGGGCGTCAAGATCGCCGCTTTGCCGACGGACGCCATGCCGTACAACACCGCCCTGGCCGTCGACACTACCGGTCACGCGTGGGGCTGGGGACTCAACCAGGCCGGTCAGCTGTGTCTCGGTAACACCGCCCAGTATCTGATCCCGATTGAGCTTCCGCTCAGCAACGTCGCGGCTCTGGCCGGCGCAGGCGATCACGCCCTGTACGATTCCGGCGGCACCGTATTCGGGTGCGGGGCTAACCACTATGGCGATCTGGGCAACGGGTCCACCAATCCCTCTTCGGTTCCGGTCGAAGTCCAGGGGCTAGCGGCGGGCCAGGTCCGTACTCTGGTGGCCTCCTTCAACGACTCGGGCGCCCTGCTCGCCGACGGCGACTACCTGGACTGGGGATACGACGGCCAGGGTCAGCTGGGCGACGGGGTGATCGGCGTCGCCAGCGCCATTCCCGTCGCGGTCAAGCTGCCGCACCGCGTCACCCAGGTCGCCCAGGGCGGCTCGTTCAGCAACAACGGCCAAACGCTCGTCAGGTTGTCGGACGGTACCTTGCGCTCCTGGGGCGCCGACCAGGACGGCCAGCTCGGGAATCACGCCACCACCGACCAGGCGTCGCCGATTGCGTTCTCTCCTCCTTCCGGAGTGACCTACGCCCGCCTGGCCACGAGCGGGGCCACCTCCTACGCGGTGAGCACCTCAGGCGACGTGTACACCTGGGGTAGCGGATCCGGAGGGGAGATCGGCGACGGAGGACTAGCCAACCCGGAGACCCCCGTCCTCGTCGGGTCCGGCGTCTCCCTCATTTCCGCGACCGCTCTTGACGTGGTGACCGGCTAGGCGCCCGCTCTCCGGGCCGCGTCCGACGTCATACGGGCGGCCGGCCCGGAATGGTGAAGCACGACAGGGTGCCGTTCTCGGAGGTGATCAGGATCTCGCCGTCTGCGATGGTCGGCGTCGACGCCAGGGCGGAGCCGTCGGCGTCCGTCCAGACCGACCCCACGTCCGACTCGGGTTTGATCGCTTGCACCGATCCGGTCGAGGTTTCAACCACCACAAAACCGAGCGTGGACGCCACCCCGACGATGGGTGCTCCCGTCCCCGACCTGTACAGCACCTGACCTGCCGGTGAGAGTCGGTAGAGGTACCCGTCGCCCGAACCGACGAGCAGGTCGCTCCGGAAGGTGCTTGCCGACGCCGTAATGGGGCCGCCGGTCGCGACCGTCCAGCCGACGGCGCCGGTTGTCTCGGAGATCTTGTAGAACTTGTCGTCTCCGGATCCCACATAGACGCTGCCGCCGGAGATCAAGGCGGAGGCCGTCACCGGGCCGCCTGTCGCCACCGACCACTTCTTCGCCCCGCTCGTAGTCGATAGGGCGCTGATCAGGTCGCTGTGGTCCCCAACGACCACGAGCGACTTCGCAGAGTCCACGGCCGGCGAGGCGCTGATGCCACCGGGGAGCTGTGCGGCCCACTGCGTCGTGCCGGTGGAGATGCTGAGGGCATAGACGTGCCCGTCCTTGGTGCCCACGTAGGCCGTGCTGCCTGCGACCGACGGCGACGAGCTTATGGCCCCGCTCTTCAGATCGGAGGTCCAGATCAGGGCACCGGTGGAGGTGTCGAGGGCAATGACACTCCCGGCTCCGGTACCGACGATCAGGGTGTTGCCGACGATCGCCGGGGAAGAGTTGATCGCCGCTCCGGCCGCATCCTGGTAGCTCCAGACCTCCATGCCGCTCCGGACGTTGACGGCCTCGACGACGCCGGCCCCGGTCCCGAAGTAGACAACCCCATCGACGAAGCTTGGTGAGCCCTCCACCGGGGCCCCGGACGCAAACGACCACGACTCCGTCAGATAGCTGTTTGGCCCGACGGACACACGCGGAGCGAAGATGTCGTCATTGGGTTCCGTCGCGGGGTGGGTGGCCCCGTCGAGGTACTGGGACCAACTGTTGGCGACGTACAGCTCCGCGGTCGTCGACCGCCCGGAGCTCTCACCGGTGGCGACCAGGGTCTCGGGGCCAAACTCGTCGTTGGTCGGTACGGTGACCTTCGTCGCGGGCAGGGCGCCAGAGCCTCCCGACGTGATGGTCGTCAAGGCGCTGCCGCCCAGCGAAACGCTCACCTGCTCGCTGTCCCCGAAACCGGAGCCGCTCAATGTGATGGAGCCCCCTGGTGCCACAGCTCCGGCGCTCGACTGGAGAACCGCCCCGCTGCTGGGCAGCAGCGTGAAGTTGTCGCGAGCCGGACTGGGCGCGGACTGCTCGGCGGAGATGTCCTCCAGACCCGAGCTGTTGACCGCGCTGGCGAAGACCTCCAACCCGCCGCCCGCGGCCTGGCCCGCGGCGGTAAACGTCCAGTCGCCGTGGGCGTCGGTGATCGTCGCCGCGTTCGGGTAGGGCGCCGCGACCCAGGTCCCGCTGGCGGAGTCCCACCACGGCCCGGCGCTGCCGTCCGCTTGCAGGTAGATGTCGACGGTGGTCACCGGGGCAGCCGACGATTGCGACGTACCGCTGACCGTGACGCTCCCGGAGGGATTCGGCACCGCTGCGCCCTGGGCTGGAGAGGTCACCGCGGTGGTCGGGGCGGGCGCGTTGCCCCCGCCGATCGCAAAGTCGTAAAGAAAGTCGTCCGCGGATGCGGCCATCAGGTTGCCAGCGACGTCGGCAACGCTGGACACGTTGTAGTTGCCGGTCTGGTAGTTGTAGAGCAACGACCCGCTGGCGAGCGAGAGCGCGGTCACCTTGCCGCTCTCGGTCTCGATGGCGACAACCTGGCTGCCTGCTGGGCCGACGATCGCCGGCGACGACTCAATTGGATTGGTATCTCCCTCGCTGTACCGCCACTTGAGCTGGCCGGTGACAGCGTTCAGCTCGTCGACTCCGCCCGCTGTTCCGAACACCAGGTCGGTGCCGGAGAGAGCTGCCGTGGAGCTCGACCCCGCACCCGTTTGAGCCTCGAAGTCATAGCTCCAGAGCTCTGCGCCAGTGGTGAGATCGAGGGCGTACATGTTGCCCCACCGGCTCTCCACGTAGGCCACGCCATCAGCGAAGCCGTTGTTGCCAGGAGGCGACACCACCACGCCCGCACCGACGTCGAAGTTGCCATTGTCGGGAAGACTCTGAAAACGCCACACCAGCGCTCCCGTGAGGGCGTTGACGGCGTAGACGCCGCAATCAGGGTCCGCGGTGCCGAACAGCACCAGCGGCTGTCCGGTGGCGTCTACGGCGTAGCTGATTGGATCCCACACGCCGCCAGCGCCGGCGACGGGCTCCGGGGTGGTAGAAAAGATGGTCGCGCAGGTGCTGGCATTCACAGCCACCACAGGGCCGCTGGTCGTCCCCTGATCATTGATGCCGAGATAGACGGTGGCAACGCCCCCGGGCGGCGTGGCGAACGTCGGACTGGAGTCGATCGCCTCGTTGCCGGGCATGGCTGCCGAGCACTGGGCCACTCCGGTGGCGGCGTTGAGCTTGTAAAGGCGGTGACCATCCAGGGTCGCCACCCACAGGTGCCCGTACTCCACGAGCGGGGTGGTGCGGATGGCCGAGCCCAGGTCCACCGACCAGACGGGGATGCCGGTGGAGGCGTTAAACGCCGACAGCTTCCCGGCTTCGTTGCCGATGAAGACGAGAGTTTTCTTGAGTGTCGCAATGTAAGCACTGACGGGGGAGCTCAGCACCTGGGCGCCGGTGTTTGCCATCCAGCGCACGCCGAGTTGGGATGCCGTAGCGGTGGAGATGGCCGGGTCGACGGTGGCGCCGGTGAGCTGGCTGTTTTGATGCATTTCGGGCCACAAGTAGGTGGGAGCCCCGCTGCCTGCGGAGCTGCTACCCGAAGCGACCGCGGCCCGCGAGGCGGCCGAAACAGACGCGCCGGCCGCTGCCGATGGTACGAGCGCTACCAGTAAGGCGGCCGCGGCGAGGGTGATAGTGCCGCGACGCCAAGACCGCCGGTACCAGGTGCTCCTCGATCGCCACGGCGTCATGTCGTGCAAAGTACTCGCCCCTCCTTACACCTCTGCGGTCGTACCGAACCTCTCGACCCGCGCCTTTCCTGTGGCAAAACAGGCCCTAACCGGGTCGACTCCTTCTTTTCTACTGCAAAAGGTGCCCTGTGAGAGGGGGCGGTGCAACAGGGAAGAAAAGATAGGCACCTCCGAGACGCCCCCGACCTCCACACTGAACCCCACACCGGGAAACGCGACGGCCCGCCGCTCCGCTACCGGGGTTCATCACCAGCAACCGACCCCGGGGCCCGGGACGCCCACCTCGACCGCGCCGCGCTCGGCCCCTGTGGCCGCGTCCTCAGCGATGACGTCTTCCAGCCGTTGGACGGCGGGAAGCCCGAACTCGAGAACCTCGAGCATCGGATCAGTCCGGGGGCCGAGACGATCGTCCAGCCACCGGAGCAGTCGACGCTCCATATCCGCCAGCACGTCGGGCCGGGCGGCAGCCAGGTTGTGTTGCTCCAGAGGGTCCGACCGCAAGTCGTACAGTTCCGGGCCCAGCCGGGGGTAAATGCCGGGGTCCCAGCAGGAAATGTACTTCCAGTCCCGGGTCCGAACCCCGCGTTTGGCTTGCCACGTGCATTCGCTGAGCATGATGGCGTCTCGATGCTCTTCTTGCCGGCCCTCTATCACCGGCACCAGGGAGAGGCCGTCGAAAGCCTCGCCCCCCGCCACGTCGTGGATGCCCTGGAGTTCGAGGACGGTCGGCATGACATCGACGAGGGTGACCATGGCGTCGACGCGGGTCGGCCGGATCAGATTCGGAGCCCGGATCAGCAGGGGAATATGCACGACCGAGTCATAGAGGCCAGCATGATCGAACCAGGCGTCATGCTCGGTCATGATCTCGCCGTGATCGCCGAAGATCACCACCATGCAGTCATCGAGAATCCCGAGCCCGGCCAGATGGTCGAACAGGCGACCGAGCTCGTAGTCGAGGTACGCGATCTCGGCGTAGTGCAGGGCTTCGATGTACTCGAGGCTGGGGATGGTGTCAAGATGGTCGTACAGGTTTCGCTTGAAAAGGGGATACGACGGCCGGCTGCGCAACTTCTGGGCCACGTCGGGGTCGACGTGCTGCTCGATCCCGGCGGTGTATTGCGACCGAAATGGCTCGGGAGGCACGTAGGGGATGTGAGCGTCCCAGTAATGCAGGAAGAGGAAGAAGTCCTGCCGGCGGTGCTGCTCGAGCCACGGAAAAGCGATGTCGTTGATCACCGAGGCGGGTGACCGGGATCGCCCCGGCGGGACGAGATAGTCGTCGTAGCCGCGAATGAACCACTCCTTCATGGCGAACAGGTGATCAACGGCCCCCGTGTGATGGCCCCGGCGCTTGAACTCTGATGGCAGCCAGGCCACCTCTTCGTCGAGCATGGCGGGGGGGTGAAAGTGCGACACGATCCCGGTGCTCACGCCGCAACGGCCGGTGAAGACCGCGGTGTGTGAGGGTTGGGTCGGGATGTCGGTGGCGTATGCCTGGGTGAACAGAGCTGACTCGGCGGCCAGCCGGTCCAGGTTCGGGGTTGCGACCCGATGGGACCCGAGCGTCGCCAACCTGTCCGCACAAACCGTATCTAAAGAGACAAACAGGGTCTTCAACCGCGCCCCTTCCTCGTGCGGTCGCGGTGCGGCTCAAGCCGCTCCGGACCGAACAGGCATGAGTTCACACTATCCGCGCGCACACCAGCACTCAACCGCCGTGTGCTCTCGTCACACAACGTTCACTGTTGGCATAGCCAAGTTAATCCCTGGAGGGGGCGGCAGCCGCCCCGACGACGCTGACCACGTGGTACTCCAATTCATCCCAATGCCCCTCGCTGTGTATCAATACGCCGCCCGCTTGCCCACCGGCTGATGAAATTGTAGTAACTGGCCCGGGTCGGTCACAAGGTGACACGGGCCGGTCGCCGAACGGGTGCCGGCGGGCCGTCGCCGACCCGGTCCCTCCGCGTCCGTTCCGGAGAGCGCGAATCCGCTGGTTGTGGTGCTGACGACGTCGCCAGGGCGGGCCCGGTGCCGTGTTCTCACGGGTTTAGGCTGCGGTTGCTCATGCGGCTCCTCTACCTCGACGTCGACACGCTGCGCGCCGATCACCTCGGCTGCTACGGCTACCTGCGCCCGACCACTCCCAACATCGACCGTCTGGCCGACGAGGGAATCCGCTTCGATCAGGTCTACGTGTCCGACTCCCCCTGCTTGCCGTCCCGGTCTGCGCTCCTGACCGGAAGGTTCGGTGCTACCAACGGGGTGGTCAACCACGGGGGACGGCGGGCCGAGCTGTTCGCAGCCGATTCGGACCGGGGGCGTCAGGGCGCTCTGGCTCAGAGCTCGTGGCCGCACCTGTTGCGGCGGGCTGGTTTGTGGTGCACGACGATCAGCACCTTCGCCGAGCGCCACTCGGCCTTCCACTGGTACGCCGGGTTCAACGAGGTGCTGAATGTGGGAGCTGACGGCCGGGAAACAGCTGACCAGGTTGCCCCCCTGGCCATCGACTGGCTTCGTCGGAAGGGCCGCCAGGAGCACTGGTTCCTGCACGTGCACCTCTGGGATCCGCATACGCCCTACCGCACCCCGACCGGGTACGGGAACCCCTTCGAGGATCAGCCCATTCCGACCTGGATCGATGCCGAGGTCTCCCGGCGTCATTGGGGACTCGCCGGCCCCCACTCGGCGCAGGAAGTCCTGGGCTTCGGCCCCATCGAGCGCTTCCGGCGCTATCCCCGCCAGCCCCAGCAGGTGGCATCTGAGCAGGAACTTCGTTGTCTCTTCGACGGCTATGACGTGGGCATCCGCTATGCCGACGACCACATCGGGCGCATTCTGGCCGTCCTCGGCGAGCTGGGGATCGAGGACGACACTGCGGTGATGGTGTCCAGCGATCACGGCGAGAACCTGGGCGAGCTGGGGATTTACTGCGACCACCAAACTGCCGATCTCGTCACCCACCGGGTACCCCTCGTCCTGCGCTGGCCGGGTCTGGGATCAGGCCAGGTGGACCGGGCCCTGCGCTATCAGATCGACGTGGCGGCCACGGTGGCAGAGCTCCTCGGGGCGACAGTTCCATCCAGCTGGGACGGGCGCAGCTTCGCAGCCGCCTTCCGGGGCGATCCGGTCCCCGAGCGAGAGCATCTGGTCCTGTCCTGCGCGGCCTGGGCCACCCAACGGTCGGTTCGGGTTGATCAATGGTTGTGCATCCGTACCTATCACGACGCCTTCCATGGGTTCCCGGACGTCATGCTCTTCGACGTGGAGGCCGATCCGCACGAGCAACGGGATCAAGCCGCCGACTGCCCCGAGACGGTCGGGCGGGCCTGTCGGCTCCTCCTCGACTGGGAAGCGGAACAGATGCGCCGTTCGCCGTCGGGCGTTGATCCCTTGTGGACGGTGATGGCCGAAGGCGGCGGCTATTACACCCGCAACCGGCTCGTCCCTTACCTCAAGCGACTGGCCGAGACGGGCCGGTCCGAGATGGCTGAGCGGATCGCAATAGCCCATCACCGCCGCATCCCCCACAGCCCCTGAGGCCGCGTCAGGCCGCCAGGTCTGCGGTCCTGGCCTCGACGCGGCGCGTCACCCAGCGCTCCACCACGAACGCCAGGAACGGCACCCAGCCCCCGCAGACCATGGCGATCAGCGTCCATAGACCCAGTCGGGCCCGCCGGACCAGGTCGAGGACCGTCAGCAGGTACAGCAGATAGAGCATGCCGTGGGTGAAGCCGACGACTTTTTCCACGGATTGGAACGGGATGCTCACGAACACCACGATCAGCCCGACGCCGACGACATAGGCCATGATCCGGTAGCGGAGGAGGGCGCCGTTCACTCGCGTAGCCCGTGGGGGTTGCGCCAGGTCTTGGCGGTGCCGCGGACGGCGAGGAGGGCGAGGTAGCGGTTGTAGGCGGCCAGCTCGTCGGTCGGATCGACGTCCTCGCTCTCCAGGAGGTTGACCAGGGGGTCGTGGTCAGGGTCGGCGACATCCGGGAGAGGCCGGGCCGAGACCAGGGTGGTCGAAGCGTCCGACGGCGCGCCGCTCCCGATGGCCTTGGCACCGGGGGACGGGAGAGCCGCCGGGCCGGCGTCCGTCGAGTCCACGGTGAGCGCCAGCGCCGACCGGGGCAGGGTGCGGGCTACCACGGCGACGCTGGCCGCCCGCATCCGGGCGTGGTACTCCTTGCGCTTGGCGATGTCCTCCGGGGTGTCGTGGAACATCTGCCACCAACCGATGCCCGCCACCACGGCAAACGCCGGCCACTCGACCGAGTACAGGTAGCTCAGGGTGTTGCCAGCCATGGCCCGGTGCACCTGCCACCAGGCCGCCAGCAGGCAGCCACCCGCGATGACGACGAAGGCCAGGTGCAGCAGTAGCGATCGCGGCGTGACCCACTGGCGCACGACAGCGATGCTACGGCGCCGACCCGATCAGGGACAGTCGCCAGATCGCGGGGATCCTGATCTCAACTGACCGCAGCCAGATCCTCGTCGGTGATCCGGAGGGCGCCGGCGTCTATGTCCACACCCGGGCCCATCGTCGAGCTGACCGCGACCCCCCGGATATAGCGGCCTTTCGCCGCCGCCGGCTTGACCCGCTGTACCTCTTCCATCACGGCCCGGAAGTTGGCCAGCAGCTGCGGACGGGTGAAGCTGACCTTGCCGATGGGAACCTGCACCACTCCTCGCGACCGGGTGTCGGCCCGGTATTCGACCCGGCCCCCCTTGAACTCGGTGACCGCCTTGCCGACGTCCGGGGTGACGGTTCCGGTCTTGGGGTTGGGCATCAGTCCCCGCGGTCCGAGCTTGCGGCCCAGCCGGCCAACCTGGCCCATCATCTCGGGGGTGGCGATGGCCACGTCGAAGTCCATGAAACCCCCGTCTACCCTGGCGACCAGGTCATCGGCGCCAACAATGTCGGCGCCCGCAGCCCGAGCGTCCTCCGCGGCTGGACCTGCCGCGAACACGGCCACCCGGACCGCCTTGCCGGTGCCCGATGGCAGGGCCACCGTCCCCCGGACTACCTGGTCGGCCTTGCGGGGATCTATGCCCAGACGCACCGCCATCTCCACCGTCTCGTCGAAGCCGGCCTGGGCCAGGCTCTTGACGAGGTCGACTGCCTCGGTGGGCGCATACGCCCGGGTGCGGTCGAAGCGCTTGCTGGCATCGATGTATTTCTTGCTTTTTCTCGACATCACTGTCTCCCTCCAGGTAGGACGGGCGGGGCGAGGTCTTCCCCTGCCTCGTCATTCAATCCAGATACTCAGAGTACCGGTTGTGATCAGCTGACCCGGATGCCCATGGAGCGGGCCGTTCCGGCGATCTGGGCCTTGGCGGCGTCCAGGTCGTTGGCGTTGAGGTCGGGCATCTTCGTCTGGGCGATCTCGGTCAGCTGCGCATCGCTCACGGAGCCGACAACCTCCCGACCACTGTTGGCTGCTCCTTTTTCCAGTCCGGCCGCTTCCCTCAACAACACGGCAGTCGGAGGCGTCTTGAGGACGAAGGTAAACGAGCGGTCCTCGAAGATGGTGATCTCGACCGGGATGACCTGACCGGCCTTGTCCTCGGTCGCGGCGTTGTACTGCTTGACGAATTCCATCGTCTGCACGCCGTGGGGGCCGAGGGCGGTGCCCACTGGCGGGGCAGGCGTGGCCTTCCCGGCCGGCAGCTGGATCTTGACGATGGCGGTAACTCGGCGCTTGGCCATGGGAAACGGTGCTCCTTACAGCTTCGCCACCTGGGCGAAGTCCAGCTCGACGGGGGTCTCCCGCCCGAAAATGTTGACGAGGACCTTGAGCTTGAGCTGGTCTTCGTTGATCTCGGCGATGGTGCCGCTGAAGTCGGCGAACGGCCCCTCCCGAACCCGAACCGACTCGCCGAGTTCGTACTCCAACCGGGGACGGCTCTTCTTGGTAGCCGCGCCCTCGCCGTCTTCGGGCTTGACCTGCAGGATGTTCTCGACCTCCCGCCGCGACAGCGGCGTCGGCCGGGCGCCGAGGCCCACGAAGCCGGTAACACCCGGCGTGTTGCGCACCACGTACCAGGAGTCGTCGTCAAGCTCCAGGCGAACCAGCAGGTACCCGGGGAAGACCTTCTTCGAGACAACCTGCTTCTTACCGTTCTTGAACTCGATGACGTCTTCCATGGGGATGACGACTTCAAAGATGCGCTCCTCCATGTTCATGGAGGCAATGCGACTTTCGAGGTTCGACTTGACCTTGTTCTCGTACCCGGCGTAGCTGTGGATCACAAACCAATGTCCGGGCCGGTCATACGGGCTCTCGGGCGGGAGGCGGTCTTCACCGCCGTCCTCGAGAGCGTCCACCGCGTCGGCCGCGGCCGCTTCGGACACGATGGTGTCCACATCGGGGGGGAACCCGCCGACGTCGGAGCTGTCGTTGAACGCGCTGCCAGCGCTCTCGGGCGCGCTTTCATCAGGGGAGGAGAAATCGTCAGGCATAGGTCCGCTACTTGAAGAGATAGATGGCCAGCTTGGAGAACAGAAGGTCCAGGACGAAGATGAAGCTCATGAGGATCGCAATGGTGATGAACACGACGGTCGAGTAATTGATCGTCTCCGCCCGGGTGGGCCAGGCCACCTTGCGCATCTCCACGTTGACCTCGTGGAGGAACTGCCGGGGCGAGGCCCGCCGGCGAGGCGCGCCCGCGGCGGGGCGGGACCGGGATCTGCGCTCGGCCGGCTCGGGCCGCTGGGCAGGAGCCGGAGCGCCATCCTCGGTCACCTGGCCCTGGCGCTGGAGGAGCCTCCTCTGTTGTCGGTTCATGCTCACGTGTGTGACCTTCTCACGGAGTCGGGGAGCAGGGCAGGAGGGACTCGAACCCCCAACCGCCGGTTTTGGAGACCGGTGCTCTGCCAAATTGAGCTACTGCCCTCTGCAGATCATCTGCGGGTCGGGTCCTTCGGGTGCCGAGGATAGCACCAGTCGTGCCCGATTCGTCCGGCGCCCCCCGGGGTCCGCCCGCCCCGGTCGGCCGGGCCCGGGACCCGGCCGCGATCCACGTCGGCCGGCCCCTTGAAGCTGGTGGTGGGCTAACCGGGGGGTGCCTCGTCAGCGATCCAGGTCGGCCGACTCGCTTCCGTTGGCCACTGGACCCACCACTCCCCGGGCGTCCCGCCGCGGGCTAGTCAGTCGCCCGCCCGGAGAGCGGGGAGGCGCTGGTCGCCGGCCGTACCGCCGGGGCCGGGTCGCAAGACGACCCAGTCGGCCAGGACGACCAGCACTTCAAGGGGGGTTGCGAAGGCCAAGGTCCAGTACGGCCCATAGCGTCCGGCGTCAACCAGGACCACCGGTCCGGAGCCCATCGCGACCCGCAGGCTCTCGGCGGCCTCGGCGCTCACCCGACCCGACAGCCGTCGGTTGGCCACGCTGACCTCGACCGGCCGCATCTGACCAACCCCGGAACCTGCCAACCAGCCGCCGTACCGCGCCGGGCCCCCGCGTGGCGAGTCGCCGGGTGGTGAGCCGATGGCCGACACCTCGGCCCGGCGGCCGGCCAGGGCTCGCAGGATGCGCAACTGCAGAGCATCAAGGCCGAGGCGCGTCCGGCGCCGATCCGCCACCACCCGGAAGCGCTCGCTCCAGGACAGGCGTTCGAGCGGATGAGGGCGGGGACCGATCAGCATGCCGAGCCTCCTTCAAGTCGTCATGCGCTGAAAGCGATAAACCATCAATGTCATATACGCTTCAGTCTGTCAACTATATAGGAGGTGTGACATCCGCTACACTGGCGGGGTGGTGACGACCTGGCAGCCAACAGAACGGCGGGCGGCGGGCCAGACCGAGGCGGGCCAGCCCGAGGCGGGCCAGCCCGAGGCGGGCCAGACCGAGGCCGGCGTTGCTGCCGTCGATCTGGACCTGGCCGCCCTGGCGGTGGGGCTGATGGATCGCACCAAGCAGCACGTGCGCGAGGTCGCGGAGGAGGAGGGCCTGTCCATCGCCCAGCTCGATGTCTTACGCCGCCTCCGTCACTACGGCCCCACGCCGATGCGGCGACTGGCCGAGCAGATGAACTGCGAAGCCTCCAACCTGACCGGCCTCGTCGACCGTCTGGAGCTGCGGGGGCTGGTCGAGCGCCAGCCCGATCCGAGCGACCGCCGCGTCCGGCTTCTGGCCCTGACCGGTGCCGGCACGCAGGTCAGCCAGGAGGCCTGGGAGGCGGTGGCTCGCCGCTGCCCGCTCACCAGCCTGGAGCCCGAGCGCCGGGTGCAGCTGGCCCAGCTGCTCCACGAGGCCCTGCGGCGTTCGGATCTCGCCTAGCGGGCGGCCGGGCCCGACCCGGGGTCTCGAAGCCGGTGGCTGCGTGGAGGGCGGCCCGGCTAGCCGGTCTCGGCCAGACCAGGCCGCCGTCGGTTCATCCAGACCAGGACGCCGGCGGCACCGGCCGCGGCGGTGGCGACGGTGATCCCGCCCACGTAGGCGACCCAGAGGACCCGGCTGATGCCAGGCGAGGAGTCCTCGACGCCGGCGGCCAGGGACTCGAGCACGGCAGCCACCGCCCCGGGCGGAGCAGGCATCTCCTGGTCGCGGAGGGATCGCAGGTGACGCAGGATGCGCCGGTAGGCGGCAACCTCCGCCTGGCACCGGAGGCACTGGGCCACGTGCGCCGCCACCCGATCGTCGACCGAACCGTCGCCGGCGGCCAGGGCCGGCAAGCAGGCAGCCGCCTGGCGGCAGTCCGCGGTGCGCAGCCGAACGATCTCAGCTAGCCCGCGCAGGAGGACACTCCTCATTCTGTTCACCCTGTTCCCGGACCAGGACCTCGCGGAGCCGGCGCCGGGCCCGGTGCAGCCGGACCTTGGCGGCGGCCTCGGAGATCCCGAGCTCGGCGGCGATGGAGCCGTGCGGCATGTCGTAGATGTCGCGGAGAACGATCACCTGGCGCAGACGCCAGGGCAGCGTCGCCAGGGCACTCGCCACCCGGGCTCGCTCGTCCTCGCCGGCCATGCGCAGCTCGGGGTCGTGTTCGGCCCGGACGTCCACCACGGGGGCGTCGTCGGCCAGGGTCTCGGTCCGGGTTCGGGCCCGTCGGGCCAGGAGGTTGGCGGAACAGTTGGCGGTAATGCGGTACAGCCAGGTCGTGAACTGGGCGTCGCCCCGGAACCGCCGCAAACCCCGGTAGGCCCGCAGGTAGGCCTCCTGCACCACGTCCCGGGCATCGTCCTCGTGCCCGGTCAGGCGAAAGGCCAGCGTGTAGGCCGCCCCGTACGTCGCCCGCACCAGTTCATCAAGCGCATCCCGGTCGCCGCCGCGAGCCGCTTCCACCAGGGCCCGCAATTCGACCCGGCTGGCCGGCATGGTGACCACCCGGCCCTGGAGGGCCTCGCCATCCGGGGCGCCATCCGGACCCGCGGCTGCATCCGGACCGACGGCGCCACCCGGGCCCACGGGGCCAGCGGGGCCGGTGGCGGTCACCGGGGTCGCCCGGTCGCCGTGGTCGCCGTGGTCGCCGTGGTCGCCGTGGTCGCCGTCAGCGTCGCCGGCGGGGGCCGGGGTGGAGGGAATGGTTACCGGGTCTCCTTGTGCAGGGTGTGATGGCGGTCCCAGCGGCAGTACTTCTTCATCTCGATCCGCTCGCGATCATTCTGCTTGTTCTTCATGGTGATGTAGTTGCGGCGCTTGCAGACATCGCAAGCCAGGGTGACCTTGACGCGCTTCTCGTTCTTCGGCACGGTGAGCCTTCTCCTTGGTGGTGAATCCTGGTGATCTCTTGATCCCGGTGGTAGCGGCGGTCGGACTTGAACCGACGACAACTCGATTATGAGCCGAGTGCTCTGACCAACTGAGCTACGCCGCCGAGCCCCCTGTCGGAATCGAACCGACGACACCAGCCTTACCATGGCTGTGCTCTGCCGACTGAGCTAAGGGGGCACTGTTTTTGCGTCGGGGGCGCCCGCCGGCGGACCGGTGCCCGCCTTCCATGGTACCCCGGCCGGCCCCCTGGGGGCCAACAGCTCGGGGGCGCCCGGCAGTCGAGCCGACTGGCGAGCACCGGGGTGCGGGTCGCCCCGGCTGCCCCGGCCGCCGCCCCGACTGCCCAACCGGCCCGACCGCGCCCGACCGCCCCGACCGGCCCGACCGGCCCGACCCGCCCGGCCGAGGCCCCGCCCGCCGGCCACTAGGATCACGACGGCGTGAAGTATCGACTCGCCACCCTGGACGACGCCGAAGCCATCCGGACTATCTACAACCGGGAAGTGCTCGGATCCACCGTCACCTTCGACATGGTGCCCCGCACCCTCGAGGACCAGCTGGCCTGGCTGGACGAGCACAGCGGCGCTCACCCCGCCCTCGTCGCCGTCGACGACCGCGATCGAGTTCGTGGCTTCGGTTCCCTGTCGCCGTACCGGCCCCGGCCGGCCTACCGCACCAGCGTCGAGGACTCGGTCTATATCGACAGCGAGGCGAGAGGAGAGGGGATCGGCCGGGGCCTGCTCACGGAGCTGGTTGGGCTGGCCGGCGCCCACGGCTTTCACGCGGTCATGGCCCGTATCGTCGGAGGGCACGACGCCTCGATCGGTCTGCATCAGGCGTGCGGCTTCCAGCTCGTCGGGGTGGAGCGGGAGGTGGGCCGCAAGTTCGGTCGCTGGCTCGACGTGGTCCTCATGCAGCTGCTCGTCGACCCGGGCGAAGCGTCGCCGGGACGATAGGACCCGCTACCGTCGGGGCATGGACGCAGGCGACCAGGCCCCGGACTTTGAGCTCCCGGACGAGAACGGGATCACCCGGAGGTTGTCGGACCTGCTGCCGAACGGGCCCGTGGTGCTGTACTTCTACCCCATGGCCCTCACCCGGGGTTGCACCGCCGAGAGCTGCCACTTCCGCGACCTGTCCTCCGAGTTCGAGGCCCTCGGCGCCCAGCGAATCGGCATCTCCGCCGACAAGGTGGAGAAGCAGAAGCGGTTCTCGGATAAGCACCAGTTCGATTTCCCGCTCCTGTCGGACCCCGACAAGGTGGTCGCCCGGGCGTACGGGGTGCGGCGGGGGCCGGGCCCGATCCCCAACAAGCGCACCACGTTCGTGATCGGGACCGACGGGCTGATCAAAGCGGTCGTCCGTTCCGAGATGAACATGAACGTCCACGCCGACACCGCCCTCACCACCCTGCGCGGCCTGTCTCCCGGCGGTTAGGCGCCGGACCCGCTGTCGGGGCCGGGCGACCCACGGCGCGCCTTTCCTGTGGCAAAACAGGCCCTAACCGGGTCGACTCCTTCTTTTCTACTGCAAAAGGTGCCCTGTGAGAGGGGGCGGTGCAACAGGGAAGAAAAGGTGGGCACCTGCGAGACGCCCCCGACCCCCACACTGAACCCCACACCGGGAAACGCTACGGCCCCCCGCTCCCCCCACCGGCCCCGTCAACGGCGAGGGCGCGCCGGCGCAGCGGGAGCCCGACCACGGCCACCAGGGCTATCTGGGCCACGCCGGCAACGACGAACGGGGCCCGGAGCCCACGCAGATCCGCCAGCACCCCGCCGAGCAGGCCGCCCAGCGGGATCGCACCCCAGATGATCGACCGGAACACGTTGCTCACCCGGCCGAGCAGCGCCGGCGGGATATGACGCTGGCGAAACGAGATGCTCACGACCGTTCCGGCCGCGACCGCGGCCGCCTCAGCGACGAATGCGACCTGGGCCACCACCAGTGAAGACGTGGCTGCCACAACCAGGTAGGCGATTCCGGCCACCACCCCGGCGGCCATGAGGAGGGTGGCGGTGGCGAAACGCCGGCGTAGCGAGGGCGCCAGCAGACCGCCGGCCACGTTGCCGAGAGCAGCGACGGCCAGAAAGATCCCGTATCCCGCCTTGGACAGATGGAGATCGCGGAGCGCGAACAGTACGAAGGGAGACAGAACCGCGGCCTGAAAGAGGGCGAGCCCGGCCGTCAGCAAGGCCAGCACCGGTAGAACCGGGCTGTGGCGGAAGAAGGTGACGCCTTCTGCCATGTCCGCCCGCAGCGATGGGCGCTCGGGCCGCGGCCGCTCCTCGGCCCGGACCCGGCCACGGAGCACTCGCAGGATGCGCGCCGAGGCCAGGAAGCTGACCGCGTCCACGGCAAACGGGATGACCCGGTTGATGGCGAACAGCACCCCTCCGATGGCCGGCCCGATGAAATGACCGGTCGTGGTCTGGCCCACTGTCAGCCGGCCGTTGCCGAGGTCGAGGTGGTCGCCATCGACAACCCGCGGGATGGTCGCCTGGGCGCCGGCCGCGAACACGGTGTCGAACACCCCGATCAGCAGCGCAGCGACGAAAAGAACCGCAATGGAGAGGTCGTCCACAGCCAGCAGGATGCAGACGCCGGCCAGGATGCCGCCCCGGGCCACGTCGGCGGTCATCATGGCCTCCGCCGGATCCTTCCGGTCCACCAGGGCACCGGCAGGGATGGCAACGACGACCCAGGGCAGGCGCTGCATGACCACGACGAGCGAGACCAGCAAGGGGCTCCCGGTCAGCCTGGCGGCCAGCAGGGGCAGGGCGGCCAGAATGATGCCGTCGCCCAGCCCCGACAGCGTGCTGGCGCGCCACAGCGCCCAAAACGAAGGCCCCAGGGAGGCGCGAGCGCTCCGCCCAGACCGCACCGCGCCGACGCTACCGAGGGCGGCGCGCCTGCGCCAGGCAACGAACCCGGGGACTGACCCGCATCACGGGCGATCGGCGGGAGGGGGCCGCAGAGGACAGGGGTATGGCGACCGGGGAGCAGGACAGGAAGGCGAAGGGAAGGGGCAGGAACGTGGCCCTACCCTGTCATACCCGGCTCCGATCCAGGCCGATCAGGCGCAGCCAACCTGGTCGCCAGATAGCCAAGCGACAACGGATAGCGGTAGTCAGTCCGACTGTGGGATCCGTCGAAGAGCTCGAAGTGGACGTCTGTCACCCCGATCTTTGCGAGGGCATCCCGGAAGGCCTGGGCGCCCAGGTCGAGAAACCACTCGTCGCGAGTGCCACCGTCGATCCAGATCGCTCGCAGCCCGCGCAGGGCGTCTGCGTGGGCAGGCACCATCCGGATGGGATCCCACGCCAGCCACCGGGCCCACACGTCTGCCCGCAGCACTCCGGTCAGGGGATCGAACGGCAGCGTCGGCGTCCCGTCGTCGGCTGCGGAGAAGCAGGCCGAGACGCCGAGCATCATCAGCAGGTGCTCGTCGCCGCCCTTCGTGAACGGCACCCGCCCCTGAAAGTCCGCCCACCACTTGTCGATCGATCCGTCGTAGTCCCGTAAGGCCCGGACCGCCTTGGCGAAGTCAGGTATATAGCAGTACTCGTAGAGCGAGTCGCCGGCGTGGCTGGCCAGGCCGCCGAACAGGTCCGGCCGGAGCATCGGCGTGACCATGGCTCCGAATCCCCCGCTCGAATGGCCCTGGATGCCTCGATGGCGGCTGGCCGGCAGGGTGCGATAGCGGGAGTCCACGAAGGGGACGACATCCTCGCACAGGTAGGTGTGATAGCGCCCGGTCCCTGGCGAGTCCACGAACTGCGAGCCGCCGTAGGCGGTCCAGGCGTCCACGTACACGACGAGGCAGGGCGGGGCCTCCCGGTTGGCGAACAGCTGATCCGCGGCCTCGGGAAACGGCAGGCGATAGGCGCTGCGGTTGGACCACATCGGCAGGCTTCCCGTGTAGCCCTGAATCACGTAGATCGACGGGTAGCGCGCCTCGGGATCATCGTCGTAGCCCGGCGGCACATAGACCCAGAGCGGCCGCTCGACGGGGTCGCCCAGCGGGTTCCCCTCCAGCGCGGTGCCATGCACCATCAGCCGATCGATGCGCCCGGCCAGCGCCGATTCCCATGGGGCCCTCATGCCCGCATGGTATGGCCCGAACGCCGCGGCCGGGTTCGGGACGCCACGAGCCCGCGTCCGGGGCGCTCCAGGGCCCGGATCCTGCAGGGGCGCCATGGGTGCGGGGGGTGCCGGGGGGGCCAGGGGTAGGGGGCACCCGGGCCGGCCGGGTACTGGCGTTCGGGTGGTCGGTGTCCGGGAAAGGTGTTCGGTCTTGGCTCCGACCACCCCCGCCCGCCCTGATGATGCCTCACACAGACCAAGGGAGGCAGGGAATGGACGGACGACGGGTTCACTGGGCGAACACTTCCACCGCCGAGGTGGTGGCGAGAGCCGCGGCCGGCGAGAAGCGGGCCTGGGATGAGCTGCACCGCCGCTATCACCGGATGATCGCCGGCGTCGCCCACTCCTCCGGTTGCCCGGTATCCGACGTACCCGATGTGCAACAGGCCGTGTGGGCGCGCCTGATCCAGAACATCGGCCGTCTGCGCCAACCCGATGCCATCGGAGGCTGGCTGGCTGTGGTGACCAGAAGGGAATGCGCCCGGCTCGGCACCAGCCGCCCGCCGACGGTCCACGTCACCGAAGGCGTTCCCGTCCCGGTCTCCGACGAAGAGCCGCTGGCCCGGGTCCTGCACGCCGAGCAACGAGCCGCGGTTCGCCGGGCCGTGGCCAGCCTTCCGCCCCGCCGGCGCACTCTGCTCGAGACCATGCTCGACCACCCCGATGAGGGCTACGACCAGCTCGCCACCCGGTTGTCAATGCCGGTGGGCAGCATCGGCCCCACCCGGCAGCGCAGCCTCGAGGACCTGCGCCGGCACCGCGAACTGCTGGAGTGGCGCACCTCAGCCCACAGCGCGTAGTCACCGCATGGTCCGTTCGGCGACGAACGACCCACCTGCCCGGGTCGTCATGACAAACTCTCTGCGCCACCCGACAGGAGTAGATGAGAAATGCCGCCGACGCCGCAAACGGGCGAGACCCTCCCCGAGGGCGTCACGCCGGAGGCCGCCTTCGGGATACGCATGAGGCGAGCCCGCGAACGGCAGGGGATCTCACTTCGCGAGATGGGCCGGAGGCTGACCCGTTCACACAGCAACCTCTGGGATTACGAACGCGGACACCGGCTGGCCACGGTCGACGTGGCTGGCGACTACGAGCGAGAGCTGGGCCTGGCCACCGGTGAGCTGCTGGAGCCACTCGAAACGACCCGGCAGGAGGTGTACGGCGAAGACCGGGACCGACGTCGACCGTTCCGCCCCCCGGCGCCGGCCGGGCGGACCGCGACGCCTGCTCCCCCCGGCGCCGGACCGCGATGGGAGCAGCGACCGAAAGGCCCCTTCGCCGGCCGAGACCGGGAAATGGCAACGGCCCGGACCTGGCTCGAGGAAGCGGGTGGTGGCGAACCCAGAATCATCCTGGTCCAGGGCGACGCCGGGATTGGAAAATCGACGCTGCTCATCCACTTGCTGGCGGGAGCCAGCGACGCAGGCTGGCTGCCGCTCCGCGGCTTTTGTCTGCAGGGGGCGCGCATCGCCTACCTGCCGCTCGCCAGCGCCCTGGCTCCCCTTCGGGCCGGCGACCAGCTGGCCGGTGCCACCCCGGCCGCGGTCTCTGAGCTGTTCACCCGCGGCGCGGATGACGAACCGGAGTCGGACGCGGCCGCGGATCGGCGCCATCTCAACCTGGTCGTCAGCGCCGCCCGGGCGGTCCTCGACGCCGCAGAAGAGCGGCCACTCGTCCTTGCCATCGAGGACCTCCATTGGGCGGACGACTCGACCCTGGGATTCCTCGAGCTGCTCGCCGCCGTAGCCACCCAGAAGTCGGGCCTGACCCCTGTGCCGCTGGCGCTGGTCCTCACAGCGCGCCCGACCCACGAAAACGACTCGGCCAGGCGGATGATGCAACGCGTCCGACGCGAGACCACCTGCAGGGAGCTCGAACTGACCGGGCTGGACAGCCTGGAGATCAATCAGGTCGTGAGGGAACTTGCCGATGCCACGCCATCTCGTCGCCTGCTCCACTCCATCACCGAGGCGAGCGGTGGCAATCCCCTGCTCGTCCGTTCGCTGGTGGAACGCCTGCTCAGCAATGGCGCCATTGCGGTGCGCGGGGACCGGCTCGGCGGCGACGCTCCGTTCCCGGCGGTGGCACTCGACCTCGACGGCGAGCTGGCCGACCGCCTCGGGCGAGTCAGCGCCGATGCGGCAGATTTCCTCAACTGGGCGGCTGTTCTCGGCGATGGCAACTCGACGACGGCGCTGCAGGCCGTGACGCAGCGCGACGACGACGAGTTCGATCAGCTGATGGCCCTGGCGACAGAAGCCAAGCTGCTCTACGACGAGGGCGAGAACTACCGCTTTGACCATCCCGAGCTACGCGAGGTGCTGTATGCCAGGATGCCGAACCGTCAGCGCCGGCGACGTCACCTGGCCGTCGCCGAGCGCCTCGAGGAGCATTTCGGCTCCGACAGCCGGGAGGTGGGGGCCCAGATTGCCCATCACCTCAGCCTGGCCGGTCCGGAGGCACCGGTGGCCAAGCTGGCGGGCACCGCCCGCCGGGCCGCCGAGCAATCGTTTGCCCTGGCCGCCTGGTCCGATGCCGCCGCTTACTACGACATTTGTCTGGCCACGGACCAATCGGCAGGAGATGACCCGGGAGTGCTATGGCGCGCCGGGCTGGCGCACTATCGCAACCACGACTACCAGGAAGCGGAAAGCCGGCTGCTCCGCGCCGTCGAGCGGGCCAAGGCTGGAGGCGACGAGCGGTCGTGGGGGCGGGCGGCTCTGACGTTGACGAAAAGCCGGGTGACGGGAGGATCCTGGCTGGGAGCAGAAATCGACGTCGCGCCGCTTCAGGACTTTCTCCAGCACAGTCACCAGGACGTCGACGATCTGAGGGCCCGCGCCTATTCGCTGCTCTCGGATGCCGACTTCTCCCGCTTCGATTTCGGGCGTGGATTCGAAGAGGCGCGACGGGCCCTCGAGGCTGCCAGCGACGTCCGTGACGATGAGGTGGCCGCCGAAGTCGAGCTGGCCCTGAGCATCCAGCATCTCGCCGCCCTGCGCCTTGACGAGGCCGAGGAGCATTTGCTGAGTTGCCAGCGGAGTGCGGCCCGCCTGGCCGATCCGTGGGCGTCGAGTTGGGCAGCCAGCCGACTGCCGCTGATTCGGTGGTGCCGGGGTGAGCTGGCGGCCGCCGAAGCACACGCCGCCAGTGCCGCCGATCTGGCTAGCGATCATTACGACTGGGCCGAGGTATCGCTGGCTACCGCGTGCCGGGTAAACGTCGCGGTGGCGGAAGGACGCATCGCCGATGCCGAGCGGTTGGGGCGGCTGGCGACCCAGCAGTACCTCCGTTCCGACTATCAGTGGACGGTGCTCATCCTGGCTCCGGCCTTGATCGCCGCTCGGGCATTCCGGGGTGAAACCGCCCCGGCCCTCGAGGCCATCGAGATGGTGGGACGAGCCGGGGTGGACATGGCGCCATTCCGGCTGGCCGTCGAGGCCATCCAGGGAGAGCTCGAGGCCCCGCGGGCCGGAGTCCCGGCGCCGCCGGGATCGGATCCGCCGCCTTTCTACAACCTTTTCGACCTGGCGCTGGCCGCCGTGCAGGTGGAGGTCTGCGACCGCACCGGTGACCCGGACGCGGCCCGGGCTGCGCTCGGTCCGCTCGAGGCAGCCCACCGGGCCGGCTTCGAGTATGCCCTCGGGTGGGTGGCCTCCGTGCCTAGGCTGCTCGGCGTGGTCTACCGGTGCCTGGGTTGCTACGACGAGGCGGAAACCTGGCTGGCGGATGCGGTGGCAGGGGCAACCCGGGCCGCCGCACCGGCCGAACTGGCGCGGACCCGGCTCAATCAGGCTCAATTGCTGATAGCGCAAGGCGAGGAGCGGGCCGCAATCACTGCCATCGACGAGTCAGCCCGCGCCTTCACACAGCTGGGACTGTCGGCTCTGCTGGCCCGGTCAGATCAGTTACGAATGATCGCGGCCCAGCGCTCCTGAAGACCGCCGTGCTTCACCGTTTGCTTTCTCGTGGAGGTATCCATGCCCGGAATGCCGTACAACCTGGAGCAGGGCCCGTATTTGGCCATGCTCGAGGACCTCATCAACAGGGATCCGCAGCGCTGCCTCCGGAGTCTTCGCGATCCCGAGAAGCCCCTCACCGATATCCTGCGCCATCCCGCCATCAACATCCAGGGCGGTCCCTACCAGACGACCGCCCAGCTCGCCGACCACATCGACACGGATTGGTTCGGGATCAAACCGGACAGCCCGGAGCCAACCGGCACGTCCCGCTACTGGTCGTACTGGCGCGGCGATGCCCAGGGCATCGTCCGGGAGACCATCCTCCGCGCCGTCGAGGTGGCGCTGGGCCTCGACCACGATGAGCCGCTCGGGGCGGGCGAGCCCCGGCAACGGTGGCACATCAGCCTGCTGACAGCATGCGGAATCCGCTGGTTCGAGGGGTGGATCTCCTGGCGCCGGGTGAGCAACGCAGCCGAGGGCGGCCACGTCGTTATCTTTCTCCTCACCCCGACGCACGGCAAGCCCGCGGAGCCGACCTTGCTGCGTCCCACCTCCTCAGCCCCCGGCACACCTGGCGCGCCGTACCAGGTCAACCCCGTCCGAGCCGAGGGCGATCAAGGCCTCTGGGCCGTCGGCGCCCTGCTCGAACAGCGCCACGATCCGGAGCCGGCGTCGGCCCGGTGGGTATCGCCGGGGACTTTTCCTCGCCCACAGCTGGGCCCGACCTATGAGGGTCGCGGCGAAGTCGTGGTCGTAGCCCCATCGGAAACTCAGGGCGGAGTGCTGCCTGACGGCCGTCCTTACCAGGAGGCATCATGACAGCGACCGGCGAGAACCAGATTGGCGACGACGAAACTGCCGCCCTGATCCGCACCGAACTCGAGCGCGGGCTCCATGAGCTCGACCCCATGACCTTCGACGTGGAGTTCCAGATGGCCGAGGGAGAGCGGCACGCGGTGGCCTGGTCCTTCTCCGGACGACCGAAGCCCGGCAGCTCGTTTCTCGGAGTGCATTTGACGCAGCCCTTCACCGTGCGGGGCGTGACTCTCATTCAGCCCGATGCCAGCGGTGGCGTGCTCCTGCGCTGGTATATCGATTGGTTGGATGCCCTCAACCGGGCCGGGCTCAACGCCGCCCTACGCCCCGTTCCGGATGGGCCGCAACCCGATGAGGCCGACCTGCAGAGCCTCCTCGGCGCCTAGACGGCCAGCACAAAGCCTTCGTAATTCCTGCCCGCGACGTCGTCGCAGCGCTGACGGTAGGCGGCGACCCCGCCGACATACGGCAAAAAGATCCGGGGTTTTCCGGGAATATTTGCCCCCATGTACCAGGAGGCGGCCTTCGGGTAGAGCGTCAGGCCGGCCACCTCGTTGACGTGTTGTGTCCACGCCTCCTCAGCCTCGGTGGTCGCCTCGATTGTCCGCACCCGTTCGACGTCCATGTGGCGGATGCAGTCGCTGATCCATTCGACATGCTGTTCGATGGCGACCGGCATATTGCTGAGAACCGACGGGCTTCCCGGACCGGTGATAGTGAACAAGTTCGGGAACCCCGCGGTGCCGAGGCCGAGGTACGTGCGAGGGCCTTCTGCCCATTTCTCCCGGAGCCGGATGCCACCACGGCCCCGGATATCAATAGCAAAAAGGGGCCCGGTCAGGGCGTCGAACCCGGTGGCGAAGACGATGACATCCAGGCGGTGCAGGGCGGCCGACGTGCGGATCCCCTCCGGGGTGAAGGTTTCGATCGGTGTCGCGATGAGATCGACGAGCGCCACATTGTCGCGATTGAACGTCTCGAAGTAGTTGGTGTCGAGTGGGAGCCGTTTGGTCCCGAAAGGATAGGTCCTCGGTTTCAATATCTCCGCGACGGCGGGATCACTGACGATCTCGTCGATCTTGGCCCGCACGTAGTCGGACACGATGGCATTGGCCGCTTCGTTGATGACGAGATCGCCATAGGTGCCGAAGACAAACCGGAAGCCGCCGGCACCCCAGGCCGCTTCGAATGCGGCTCGGCGCTCTTCCTCGGTGGCCTCGAGGACGGAGGCCCGGCTGCGGGGATACGGGATCCCGGCCATCGACTCCCGCCCTTTCCTTCGCCATTCGGGATAGTCAGCCTTCCAGGCCCGCTCGAACTCGGGATCCATCGGGTGATTCTCCGCCGGGATGGAGAAGTTCGGGGTGCGCTGGAAGACCGTCAGATGCTGCGCGTGCTGGGCGATGACCGGGATGGCCTGGATGCCAGAGGCGCCGGTGCCGATGACGCCGACCCGTTGGCCGGAGAAGTTCACTTCCTGGTGCGGCCACGCCCCGGTGTGATACGTCCGGCCGGCGAAGTCGTCGACTCCTGGAAACGGCGGCACGTTGGCCGCCGACAGGCACCCGACGGCGGTGATGCAGAATCGGGCTGTAACCCGGTGGCCGGCTGCGGTCCGGATGACCCATTCACGGTTCGACTCGTCAAAGGTCGCGGCCAACACTTCGGTGTCGAACTCGATGTCGCGGCGAAGATCCAGCCGGTCCGCCACGTGGTCCAGGTAGCGAAGCACCTCGGCCTGGCCGGGGTACCGCTCGGACCAATGCCACTCCTGGTCCAGGTCCGGCAGGAAGGAATAGGAGTAGTACATGCTCTCGGAATCGCAGCGGGCCCCCGGGTACCGGTTCCAGTACCAGGTGCCGCCGACCCCGCGGCCGCGCTCGTAGACGCGGACCGAGTAGCCCTGCGCCCGCAACCGGTGCAGCATGTACAACCCTGAGAAACCGGCGCCGATCACGATGGCGTCAAAGTCCGGGCGTCGCTCGTGATCCGTCATGCGTTCCCCCTGCAAATCAGGCTTTCATACCCGAATGTACCTTGATACCCGAATGTACCTTGATACCCGAATGTACCTTGATACCCGAATGTAGGAGTCGTTTCGCCGGTTCGTCAATGCGAGCGGGGCGTTGGCTCACCAGGCCGCCTTCACGCGTCGAGACCCCCAGCCCTTACCATGGGTTGTGATGACGACGGCATGCGACCTGGCGTGAGCGACTGGCCCAACGGACGATCCCTTCATGGCGGAGTGGACGAGGTCCCGTTGCCGCCCTCAGCCGGCGGTCGCCTCTGGCTCTGCGGAAAGCATTTCATCGCCCCGGATCCCGAGACCGCCCTCGCCCAGGTCGGTGCGACCACCGCGGTGTGCCTCACCGAGCCAGCGGAGCTGATCGACCGCTACCCTCACTATGTCGCCTGGCTGGGCGCCAACCAGCCGGCTCGAGCGCTCTGGTGGCCGATACCGGATCTGCACGCCCCCGACCTCGATGACGCCGTCGTCCTCCTGGACGAGCTTCGGACCCGGCTGCGGTCGGGACAGTCGCTCCTGCTTCACTGCGGCGCCGGCATCGGCCGGGCCGGCACGGTCGCCGCCGCCCTTCTCGTGACCATGGGGTTGGCGACCGACGACGCGGTGGCCCACGTCGCCGCCCACCGCCCCATGGCTGGTCCCGAAGCCGGCGCCCAGTCCGATCTGCTCGAGGCGCTATCCGTTCGGACGGCGACCTAGCGGATCCCGTGTTTCTCACCCGGGTGGCGTCGCGGTGCGAACGCGGTGGCAAGGCTGCAACCACGCCAGCTCCCGGTCAGGGCTGCAGGGGTCCGATCCTCAGAGTCGTATAGCTGGTATTGGCGCAGGCCTGGTCAGCATGGGGCACGAAGAGGGCGGCGGTCTGATTCGGCGGGTACACCCGCAGCCCGAGCACGGGGGTTAGCTGGCACGGGATTCCATAGTTGGCCGCGTCGACCACCGCCAGCGAGGCCAAGGCCGATCGTTGCGGTGCCAGCACCACCTGCGGCGTGGCTCCGGCCGCGCGGGTAGCCGGAGCGCCGACCTGGTGGCCATTGCTGCCAGCCACGAAAGAGACCCCGGGATACCCCTGCACGAAGCACGTGACCGAGCTGGCGTTGTGCAGCTCGAGGTTGTAGTAGATGGTGCCGGCCGCCCCGTTCCCCGAACCGAGGCTGGCGGCCAGCTGGCTGGTGCTACAGAGCCGGATGGCGGCCGGGACGGTCGTGGCGACGGGCGCATTCGACGACGACGGCCCGGAGGTCGGGACCCTCGCGGTGGAGCCTGGCGCGGTGGTGGCCGGGACGGAGGGACCGGACGACGAGCCCCCCGTAGTCGTAGCCGGGGGCGCGGTGCTGGACCCGACCGCCGCTGTCGACCCCGGGGCCGCCGACGTTGGAGCCGTGACATGCTTCGCAGACGATCCGCACCCGGCGACGAGTGCCGCCAACCCGACCACCCCGACGAGCGCCCCCCACCACGGCTTCATGCCCCCTCCGATCACGTCGCGAAACTCCACATCACCTCGACGCTCGATGGGCGCTTTCCGTTCCCGACCCGGGTGAAATGTCTGACGCGGTGGGCCGGCGCCGGGGTGGGGCGCCAGGCGGACCTGCCGAGCCGGCGTTCCGGGTCGCCGCCACGTTGCCCTGCCGCGAGTGGGGTGGCCGGCAGGTGGGGCTACCGGGCGCCGGGGCGGTGACGCCCGGCAGGTCGCCTAGTAGGTCTCTGCGGCGCGATCGCCGCTGAACACCCCGGCGTGCAGCGACGCCACGGCCTCGGCCACGGTGTCGCATACCACGACGATCCGATCGAAGCCGGTGTTGCGCAGAAGCCGCACCAGGGTGGGACGGCTGCAGGCGACCGCCACCTGGCCGCCGCGTTCCCGGGTCCGGCGGATCCCGCCGATCAGGGCCCCCAGGCCCGCGGAATCCACGAAGGGAACGGCCGACAAATCGATGATCAAGCAGGTGTTATCCGCCATTTCGGCCAGGGCCTGGCGGAAGATGCTGACGGTGAAGGACTCGAGATCCCCGACCGGCCGGCAAATCACGCAGCCCTCTTCGGTCGCCTCCCGCTGGATCGTGAGCACCTCTGTAGCCTGCCTACCTCAACCTAAGGACGCCCTCGGAGCAAGGTGAGATTTAGCTAACTTAGCCCGGTTAAGGTAACCGGGCCGGCCGCCCTGGCGTCCCGGTCCCGGACCCGGACCGGCAAATTTGGGCCACTGTCACCACTCGGGGCCCCGGAACGGCCAACCTGTCGACGTGGGATCGGGCCGATGGCTGCGGCGGGTGAAGTGGCTGGCGCTCGGCGCCGCCTTCGGCGCCATCATCTCCCCGGCCACATCCGGAGCCGCGGTCACGCTGGCGACCACGGCAGCGACCACGGCAACGACCACAACCACGACCACGACCACGGCCAGTTCCGCCTCGACCTCCACCACAGCGCCGGCCCCGACCACGACCAGTTCGGCGTCGACCTCGACCACGACCACGGCGCCGTCCACCTCCACCACGACCAGCCCCCCTCCCCCAACTCCTGCGATCAACCTGTCAGCCATCCGGGCCGCGCAGGCGGCCGTTGTCACCCAGGCCCATCAGGTACCGATCGAGTTCGCCGCCCTCGCGGTCAATCAGGCCGAGAATGCGGTAAGTGGCGATCAGCAGACGCTGGCTCAGGACCAGGCTCAGGCCGCCGCCGCGGCCGCTACCGAACAGACCGCCGCGAACCGTCTGACCGTTGACCAGGCCGCTCTGCTGCAGGCTGATACCCAGGACCACGTCGCCGCGGCCCTCCTGGCGGCCGACCGGGCCCGGCTGCGCGGGCTGGCCCTCGGCGTGTACACCGGCGCCCTGACCGGACCACAACCGGCGGCGGTACAGAGCCTGACCAGCGACCAGAACGCCGCCATCGACGGTGGCGAGGTCAACGTCGTGGCCCAGATCGTCGTCAGCAACCTGGGCATCGACACCGCCGCGGCCGCGGCCGCCGACGGGCATTATCACGGTCTCCAGGCCACGGTGTCGACGGACGAGGTCCAGCTGACCGCCGATCAGGCCCAGGCGGCCAGTGCCCAGAGGCTGGTCGGTCCGGCCCTGGCCACCCTGACGAGGGCTCAGCAGCAGCTCACCGCGTCCTCGGGCACCCTGGCCCGGGCCCAGGCCGCGCTGCGAGCCGCCCTGGCGGCGGTGGGCGCAACGCCGGCGACGGCGACGGCGACGGCGACCGGGACGGGGCCGGGCGACCTGACGATCATGGGCAGCTCCGCCCTCAACGCCGACCAGATGGTGGCCTGGTTCAACAGCCAGGGCTACAGCGATCTCACCCCGGCCTCGGTGTCCCAGCTGGCCAACTGGTACATCAGCGAGGGCGTCGCGTTGGGGGTACGCGGCGACGTGGCCTTCGCCCAGGCGGTGCTGGAAACGGGCGGCTTCAGCTCCCCGGACGCGGTCAGCCTCAACAACTACGCCGGTATCGGCCACTGCGATACCTGTGCCACCGGGTGGGGTTTTCCTTCGCCGCAAGGAGGCGTGATCGGCCACCTCCAGCTCCTCCGTATTTTCGCCGGGGGCGGGACCGCTCCCAAGCCGGCACCACCGCCTGTCCTGCCGAACCTGACCCCGGCCAACCAGAGTCGGCAGTCGTGCTGTCCCACCTGGGAATCGCTCACAGGGGTGTGGGCTACCGACCCGCTCTACAGCACCCAGATTCTTCTGATCTATGCGCAGATGCTGGCCGCCGCGGAGTCTGCTGCCACCCAGTCTGGCGCCCCGCCATCTGGCGCCCCGCAATCTGGCGCCACCCAGTCTGCCGGCGCGGGGGCCTGATCGACGGGCCGGGGTGCACCGGCCGGTCATCCCACGATGTCAACCTGATCGCCGTCCACCAGCGGATGGTCCCGGCCGACTCTCTGACCCGGGAACCTGGCCGACGGCCCCCAGAGGCGCGCCCCGTACAGCGCCGGGCCAGATCGTGGTGGATGGCGTTGGCCACGTCGACGACGGACACCGGCGGGCGAAAGGACAGGATGCCACGGCCCGTTCCACCCGCCTCATCTCGCAGATGGATGCGGATCAGCCCGCTCAGGAGCCAGATCCCCGCCCGGAGGGCGCTCAAGGAGTCCTCGTCGAGGACCGAGACCGGGATGACTTCCAACCCTGCCGCCGCCCGGCGCAGACCGGCGAGGTCGGCCGTTATCGCCTCATCCCGACGGGTGGCGGCCACCAGGGCCGGCAGGGTGATGCCTGCCTCGATCAGCTCGCCGCGGATCTCCAGCAGGCTTTCGGGCGGTTGGCGGGAATCGTGGCAGAAGACCATCCCGTCGGCGTGACGCAGGACGCCCAGAAGAGCCCGACCCCCGCCCCGCCCCTGGGCGGCGCCCTCGATGAGCCCGGGGATTTCGACGAGCTGGATCTCAACCCCCTGAATCCTGGTTACGGCCGCCACCGGTCGGGTGGTGGTGAAGGCGAAGTCTCCCGTCCTGATCTGGATGTCGGACAGCGCCTGCAGCAGGGTCGACTTGCCGACGTTGGGCGGCCCGACCAGAGCGATCTGGGCTGCCCCCTGGCGGCGCACCGCGATCGAGTCCCTGGCCACCACCCGGCCCCGTTTTCGGGTCTCGACCAGCTGGGCGTTCACCCACTTCCTGATGTCGGCGTACGGCCCGTTCCGGTAATCCGGCAGATCCTCCAGGATCGCTCGCAGCTCCCGGATCCGCTCCACACCTTCTTTGCCGACCAGGCGGCGTTTGATCAACTGCATCTGGGTCCGATGTGGCATCGGCATGGCATAAACCTCCCCGGTTTGGGGCGGGAAGGACGCGTCATACCGGGTCTCCACCGGATGGGACCGGACCGCGCCTGCTTCCCGCCGCTTCCTCTCAACGCTGGATGAGGAAGCGGCGGACTAGCCGTTCTGACGTGTGACCGTGGCCCGCCACGCCAGAACCCGATTGGGTGCCCATCGCGATACCACGCCAGCCACCATAGCCGGGAAGCAAATCGGGGTGAAGCGATTTGCCTGGCCAGCGATTTGCCCGGCCAGCGATTTGCCTGGGCCAGCGATTTGGGCCAGCGATTTGCCTGAGCCAGCGATTTGCCTGAGCCAGCGATTTGCCTGTGTCAGCCATTTGACCGGACCCGAGACGGGGTAAGCCCGGCGACCCTGCCTCCGTGGTCACCGGGCTCACCGTCCTGCAGGATCGGCCCGGTTGTCCCGCACGGACCGACCGCAGCCGATCTTCTCGCGACGACCACAACGCTCGCACAACCCGGGGTCACGGCATCCCCATATCTACGGCGGCACCCCATCGGCCCTTCCTTTCCGGTGGCGGGAAATCCAGACAGCGGGCCCTCGACCGCGCCCTGGAGTGCGAATTCCCGTCCGGCCCGGCCAGGCTGTTACCGTGGGGTCGCCACGACAGTGGCTGAACAATGGGTCCAGCGGAGGTCCGGATGGCGTTTGACCTCGTGATACGGAACGGAACCGTCGTTGATGGATCGGGCGCCGAGCCTTTCAGGGCCGACATCGGCGTTCGAGAGGGCCGGATCGCCGAAATTGGGCGAATTGGGCTGACAGGCGTCGAGGACATCGACGCCGAGGGCCAGATCGTGGCCCCGGGCTTTGTCGATGCCCATACCCACATGGACGCTCAGGTCATGTGGGACCGGCTCGGCACGTCCTCGTGCTGGCACGGCGTGACGACTGTCGTCATGGGCAACTGCGGGTTCTCCCTGGCCCCGGTGCGCCGGGGATCCGAGGACCTGGTGGTCCGCAATCTCGAGCGGGCTGAGGACATCTCCGCCCGGGCCATGGCGGCCGGCATCGACTGGTCATGGGAGTCCTTCGCCGAGTATCTGAGCGCTGTCGATCAGCAGCCCAAGGCCATCAACTATGCCGCCCAGGTGGGGCACTCTGCGCTGCGAACCTGGGCGATGGGGCCGCGAGCCTTCGAAGGCCCGGCGACCGATACCGATCTCGACGTCATGGAACGCGAGCTGGCTTCGGCCTTGCAGGCGGGTGCCTTCGGGTTCACCACCTCACGCAGCGTCAACCATTCCACCTCCACCGATCAACCGGTGGCGTCGCGGCTGGCGGCGTGGGACGAGGTGGTCCGGCTGGTTCACGTGCTCGAAAACGTCAATGGCGGCGTCTTCGAGCTGGCGGAGGAGGCGGCTTCGTTCGCGACCGGCTCCCCGGAGCAGGAAGAGTATCGACGCCGGATGACCCGCCTGGCCCTGGAAACCGCGGTACCGATCACCTACGGAGTCACATCGGCGCGACAGCTCCCCTACATCGACGAGATCGCCGCCGCCGGCGGCCATATGTTCGGGCTGTCGCACAGCCGGGGCATCTCGATCGTGCTTTCGTTCCGAACCCATCTCCCATTTGACGCCCTGCCGGAGTGGAGGGAAGTCCGGGCCGAGCCCCTGGACAGGCAGAAAGCACTGTTGTCGGATCCGGGCATCCGTGAGCGGCTGGTGAGGTCAGCCCAGTCGGCCGGGTACGAGCGGGCTGTCGGCGCAGATCCGCGTCCGCCCAGGTACGAGCGCATGCTGGTCCTGCGCCAGCCCCTGCCACCCAACCCCACGGTCGGCGAGCTGGCCCAAGAACGTAACGTGGATCCGGTTGAACTCATTATCGACCTGGGCCTGGAGACGGACTTCAACCAACTCTTCGTCCAGCCGGTCTCGGGGCGCGACAGCAACGATCTGCTCGCTGTCATGAGGCATCCGCGCTCGGTCATGACGTTTTCCGATTCAGGTGCGCATGTGAGTCAGATCATGGACGCATCTATCCAGACCCACCTCCTTGCGCATTGGGTTCGAGACCGCCAGGAGTTTTCCCTGCCAGAGGCGGTGCGAATGATCACGCAGATTCCGGCGGCCGCCTGGGGAATTCCCGATCGCGGCTTGCTTCGCGAAGGATTCGCGGCCGACCTCAACGTCTTCGACCCGGGCACCGTGGCGCCGGAAATGCCGGCGCTGGTTGACGACCTGCCCGGAGGCGACCGCCGTTTGATTCAGAAGTCGACCGGCTTCCTGGCGACGGTGGTCAACGGTCAGGTCACTTTTTCCAAGGGCGAGCACACGGGGGCGCGGCCGGGGCACCTGCTGCGAAAATCGGTCCGGTAGCCCCCGGTGGCACGGGCAGCTCGGGCGCCTTTGACCATGGTCCAGATCGAGATCATTCCCACCGGAGAGCATAGGTTCCGGGTGACGATCCGGGATGGCCAGGCGACGACCGATCATGACGTGAAAGTTCCCCCACCTCTGGTCGCCTCGGTCGGGATGGAGCCGGCCGACGAGGAGCGCCTGGTGAAAATGTCGTTCGAGTTTCTGCTGGAACGCGAGCCGGCCGCCTCGATCCTGCCTCGCTTCGATCTCGATGTCATCGGGCACTATTTCCCCGAATACGTGGCGACCCTCCAGGATCGAGCCGGCTCCCCCGGGACCTGACGCGTCGTTGCGATTGCAGCGCACCCGGCGCCGGCCCGCGACTCAGCGGTGCTGGCGGATCACGTTTTCCGAGAACCGTTCCAGGGCCTCCAGACCCCTGGAGCCGCGGTCGGACGGGATATGAACGAGAATCTGAGTAACGCCGGCCGTGGCCAGGTCCGCCAGCCATTCCGCATACGGACCATAGTTTCCTTCCATTTCCATGGATCGAACCGGGCCCCGGAGCTGCTGGATCTGAACGGCAACAGCCGACGGGTCCCGGCCGGCGTCCTCGAGCCGCCGGCGGAGGTCGGCGATGGCCCGGGTCAGCGCAGCCAGGTCAGGGAGGGGCGCCGTCCGGGTGGTGCGGGCCAGGACGTCGTCGGCCATGATCGGCGTCCAGCCCTCGCCGTACTCGGCCACCCGTTGCCGGGCGCGGGCGCTGTTCCCGCCCACCCAGATCGGCGGATGGGGAGTCTGCACCGGTCGCGGTCGCTGGCGGATTCCCTCCGCCCGGAACTGGTCCCCGACGGCCGAGGCGGCGTCCTGGTCGGACCACATGGCCTTCCAGACCCGAATCGACTCGTCCAGGAGATCGTTGCGGTCCTCGAAATTCGAGCCCAGGGCGTGGGCTTCGGAGCGGAGATAGCCGGTTCCCACCGGGATGATGACACGGCCGCCCGACACCACGTCCAGGGTGGCGATCTGTTTGGCGGCCATCACCGGGTTGCGAAACGGCGGCACCAGCACATAGGGCATCAGCTGAACCCTCGTGGTCACCGCCGCGAAGAACCCCAGGGCCACGAACACGTCGAGAGCGTCGTGACCGCCGGCGTCGAGCCAGCGGGCCGACGGAGCCGGGTGCTCGGTAAGCGCCAGGGCGTCGTAGCCACATCGCTCGGCCGTGCGAGCAAAATCGGTCAAGAAGCCCGGCTCGATGATCTCCGCGCTATACGGGGTCTGATGCATCGGGTAGAGAGCGGTGAAGCGCATCGGCGGATGCTAGCCGCGCCCGTGCTCGAGCTTCTCCCCCGCTCCTGGGCGTTTCACCTGATCACCTCGAGCGACCACGGGCAATCGGAATAGACCTCCAGGCTCACGGTTCCGCCGACGGGTTCGAAGCTGCGAGCCGTTCCGTCGGCCCCGTAGACGTTTGGCGCCCGTTCCGTGTCGGTGACATTCGGGAGTCCGTCGAGGTTGACGACCCACACCGAAAATTCCCCGGTAGGCCCGGATGACGGCACATGAATACGGTGTCGATTTGCCAGGGACCCGGCACCGCGAACGGTGTGGTTTCGGCACTCGCGACCCCGGAGAGCCGCATCACCAGAGACGGGTGGTCCGAGGCACTGGAGAGGGCGAGAACCACGGCAACCAGCCCCGCCAGAAGGGCGAGCACCAATCCGGCTGTCCTCCTTCGGACCCGACCTGACGCGGGTTGGCTGGCTTCGGACAGGTACGGTTCGGGGGGCCACGGGCCAAACTCGGGGGGACCCGGTTCTGTTGCCATCTTCCTCCCACCGACCAGAAGCACCCGCGGGCGAGCCTAGCGGGGCGGGTTGTCGCCGGGTGGACCGGCGAGAAACAGGCGGCCCACTGGTCAGGGCTGCCTGGCGTCCGGGATATGGACGACGTCGGCCGAGGCCAGGTCGGCGATTTGTGACGCCGTGTAGCCGATCTCACCCAGCACCTCGGCCGTGTGCTGGCCAATAGAAGGGGCTTCGCGATGCACGCCGGCGGGCGTGGCCGAGAGCTGTACGGCCGGCACGATCCGCCGGTACGGACCCGCGTCCGGGTGGGCCGCTTCGACCAGGGTGCCGCGATGGCAGGCCGGATCCTCGACCAGCTCCTCGAGGGAGCGGACTTCCGCGGCCGCGATCTGGTTGTCGCGGCAGAACTGGAGCCACTCAGCCGTCGTTCGGCCGGAGGTGAGCTGGCCCAGCTCCTCGTACATCATGGGGGCGCGCCCCATCACCTCGGCCGCGGTCAAGGCCTGCAGGCCGACCACCAGGTCCTGGCGACCGAGGGCCGTCCAGAGGTCGATCCAGTTTTTCGGAAGGTAGGGAAGAATGGCGACCCAGCCGTCCGCGGTGCGGTAAGGGCGCCGGTGCGGGGTGAGCACCCGGTCATAGCCCGGTGGCCCAAGCGGCGGAAGCGAAGTGGCGGCGGACAGATGCTCGACCAGGGTAAAGCCGAGAGCGGTCTCGAACATGGGGACCTCCACTCGTTGACCCTGACCCGTGACCGCCCGGTGAAACAGCGCGGCCAGCACGGCATACGTAATGGTGAGCCCACAGACCTTGTCGATGATCACGGTTGGCAGCAGGGAGGGTGCGGAGCCCACCCGGGCGCTCAGGCCCGCCAGCCCGGCCGCGGCCTGAAGGACGTCATCGTAAGCAGGTTCGTCTGCTTCCGGGTCGTCCCGTCGGTACCCATGGGCCTCGCAATAGACAAGATCCTGACGCCCGGAACTCAGGTCCTCGTAGGTGGCCCGCAACGATCGCAGGGCCCGCGGACGGAAGTTGGTCATAAATACCGCAGCATCAGCCACCAGCCGGTCCAGCACCTGGCGGCCCTCCGGTCGCTTGAGGTCGACCGCAACCGAGCGCTTATTTCGGTGCAGGTTGAGGGCCATCCCCGACAGGCCGGGGCGGAGCTGGGTTCCGACGGCTCGACCGGGATCGCCGTCGACAGTTTCGACTTTGATGATCTCGGCCCCAAGATCTCCGAGAAGCTGACCCGCATACGGAAGCATGAGCACCGACGACAGCTCCACGATCCGAACGCCCCGGAGCGGACCGGTCGGGAGGGACACGTCGGTCGCGGTCAACCGACGACCCCGGCCACCGGGCGCAAAGGAGGGAGGTGGGGAATGGTCAAGGCGGGGATCCTCTCGACAGGTCGAACGAGATGGTAGCGAGGCTGGATCGACGGCCGCGTCCCCGGATCGGGCTCGGTTTGCTCCCGTGCGTGTGACTGTTCTTGAATCGCGGAGGACAGTGAGCCGGGCCACGCGGGCCAGGAAGAAGACAGAGACATGGAATTAGCCCTGACGGCCGATCAGGAGTTCTTCGCCGAAACAACGCAGAAGTTCTTGCATGACAAGGCCTCGCCGACGCAGCTGCGAGAGCTTCGCCACGATCCCGCCGGATTCACCGCCGGCTTTTGGCGCCAGGGCGCCGACCTGGGCTGGACGTCCTTGCTGGTGAGCGAGGCGGACGGCGGCGGAAGCGTGAGTGGCAGTGGCGTCGTCGACTTGACGCTTGTCGCTCACGAGTTTGGCCGGCACGCGGCCCCGGGCCCGCTCCTTGCCACCAACGTCGTGGCCGCCGCCCTCTCCCGGGGTGGGTCGGCCGAACAGAAGGCGGAGGTGCTCCCCCGCCTGATCTCCGGTGACGCCGTGGCTACCTGGTGCTGGGCCGAGCCGCCGCCCGCCGATCACCTGGGCGACGTGACCGCGACCGCCACCGCCAAGGACAGCGGCTACGTGCTCAACGGACGCAAGCTACCGGTGGAAGCGGGAGGCCAGGCCGACTACTTTCTCGTGGTCGCCCGGGCCGACGAAGGCCTGGCCCAGTTTCTGGTCCCACGAGATACCCCGGGTCTCAGCGTGCTGCCCGCGGAGGGACTGGACCTGACGCGGCGATACGCGGCGGTCCAGTTTGATGATGCCGCCGTCCCGGCTACCACCGTGGTTGGCAAGCTGTCGGACACTGACGCGGCCATCGAGCGGCAATTGCAGCTGGCCAATGTCATCCAGCTGGCCGAAATGGTCGGCGCCATGAGCCGGGCCTTCGACGTCACCACGGAGTGGGCGTTCGACCGTTACTCATTCGGCCGGCCGCTGGCCTCCTACCAGGAGTTGAAACACCGTTTCGCCGATATGAAAGCATGGCTGGAGGCAGGTCACGCCATCGGCGATGCCGCCGCCCGTAACGTACAGAACGAGACGGACAGGGCCGGAGAGTATGTCAGCGCCGGCAAGGCGTATATGGGCGTCTACGGGGTCGAGCTGGTGCAGGATTGCGTCCAGATGCATGGCGGCATCGGGGTCACCTTCGATCACGACATGCATCTCTACTTGAGGCGGGTGGTAAGCGACTCGATCATGTACGGGACGGTGTCGGACCATCGGCAACGATTGACCACCATCCTCGAGCAAAGGGGGCAGGCTGATGCCTGATAGCGCCACTGATCTGGAGCCGGTCGAGGACTTCCGGCGTCGCCTCCGGGCCTGGCTGCCCGACCACATGCCGGCCGCCGGACGGCGGTGGGAAGCGGGCGGCGTCTCGCGGGGCACGATGAGCGACGAGGAGGAGCTGGCCGACGTGGCCCACACTCGTCAGCTGCAGCGCACCCTCTTCGACGGCGGGTTTGCCGGTATCTGTTTCCCCCGGGAATATGGTGGACAGGGGTTGACACCCGCCCATCAGCAGGTATTCAACGAGGAAATCGTCGGCTTCGACTTCCCCGCACGCATTCAGGTTCCGACCTTCCAACCGTGCGCCACCGTCATCCTCGACTTCGGCACCGAGGAGCAGAAGAAGCTGCATCTGCCCGCCATCCTCAAAGGCGACGAGATCTGGATGCAGTTTCTGTCCGAGCCGACCGGTGGATCCGACGTCGCCGGGGCCCAGACGACGGCCGTACGCGACGGGGAGGAGTGGGTCCTCAACGGTTCCAAGATCTGGACCACCGGCGCCTGGTGGTCGGACTGGGGCCTGTGCCTGGCCCGCACCAACTGGGACGTGCCGAAGCACCGTGGCCTGACCGTATTCATGTTGCGGATCCATCAGCCCGGCATCGAGGTGCACCGCATCGAAATGCTCAACGGTTCCAGGGAGTTCTGCCAGGAATTTATGACCGACGTTCGTGTCCCCGACCACGACCGGGTGGGGCAGGTGGACGACGGGTGGACGGTCGGAACCCGGTGGATGTTCTACGAGAAGAGCTTCGGGATCTCGTTCTACACCACCCGTCCTGCCCCCAGGGCTGACTCCCGGGACCCGGTGATGGACGCCAGCCAAACCCTCCTGACCCAGGCTCTGGCTCGAGGCCGGCTTGACGACCCGGTGACCCGCGAGCTGATCGGCGAAGCCCACGCCTTGAGCCTGGTCATGGCCGAGGCCAACCGGAGGATCGGCACGGCCATCTCTACGGGCAAAATGAGCGATCAGGGAGCCGGCCTCAGCAAGGTCCTCGGCGGCAGCCTGGGCATCCGGGTGGCCACCATCAACTTCCAGGTGGCGGGGGCGTCCGCCGGCGCCTGGACCGACGACACCAAATCCCTGGGCTATCGGGGCCTGGCCTTCCTGACCCGGCAGGCCGGTCAGATCGCCGGCGGCACCGTGGAGATGTCGCGCAACGTGGTGAGCGAGCGGCTGCTCGGCATGCCCAGGGAGCGCACCAACGACCGCGACGTGGCGTTCCGCAACGTGCCCCGGGCCGCTCCATCGCGCTGAGACCCCCGGACCTTAGTTTCGAGTCGGGCCAGACCGGTCCCGAGCAGCAGGTTGGGGTAGGGCTCGCCGCCGCCTTCGCCATCGTCCTCAGCTCCGCTTCGTCCGACCCATCGGGCCCCGCAACGTCGGGCGGGGGTGACGCCGGCCGGAGGGCTACGTGCAGGGGCGGGGGTCCCAGGGGGTGAGCACGTCCGTGGAGGAACTGGGCGATTCCCCGTCCGGAGTGGGCACGGTCGTGGTTGTGGTGGTGGGCGCGGCCGCGGTCGTCGGGGTGGCAGGAGAAGTGGCCCCCGGGGTGGTCGGCGCCGGGGTGGTCGGCGCCGGGGCCGAGGCTGTCAGGGAGGCGGGGCTGGTCGGCGGCGACGGCTGCGGACGGGCCAGGGCGGTCAGGAGGGACCCGGTATCGACGAGCACGGTGCCCGGCGTGACGCTGGCGTCGGACTGGAGCATGACGGCACCGCTCAGATGCGGCATCACGTCCAGGGCGTCCGCGATCTGACCCGGGTAGTAGTGGACCAGAGTCTCGGTAGGGGTGGCAGGGATGGTGATGTCGCCAACCCCGCTGACGTGGATGCCGTCGGAGGTGAGAGCAGCCGCAGTGGTGTTGGCCTGGTTGTCGGTGCCACTGAAGTTCTCCACCTCGACTCCGGTGGGAGCGACCGGCGTCGCTAACGCGGTGCCATCCCAGGCGGCAATGGCACGATCGTCGAGGGGTTGAACCGGGAAATCGACGTCACCGATGTTCGCTCCCTCGTACGAGTAGCTGTTGACGGTGGTGACGGGGAGCGTCGTCTCGGGGGCTCCGGCCGGGTTGAGATTGTGATACTGACTGATGAGAGAGAACAGCTGGTTCTTGAGCCCGGGATCTATGGTGATCTGGTTGATGACCGCCCCGATGAGGGCGTTGGCCGTGAGCGGGTTGCTCAGGCCCTTCGACTCCGCGGTCGAAACCAGTACTCGCAAGAAGGTGTGATCGCGCACGATGCGGGCCAGATCCGACTCGGGATCGTACGGCCAGGCTGACTTGTCGTAGGGGCTCACCCCCGGCGGGTCGTACTGCAGGTGGCGGGACCGGACCAGGGCCAGGGCCTGGCTGCCATTGAGATGAACGCATCCGGGAGTGCCGATGTTGAGGAGCGACTCGGCGTCGTAGACCGGCTCGGGGAAGTCCACGTTGATCCCGCCCAGGGCGTTCACGGTCGCCTGGAATCCGTCGAAGTTGACTTCGACGTAGTGGTTGACGGGGATGCCGAGGTCGTCGGTGATGGCCTGGATCAGGTTGTCAGGTCCTTTGGTGCCGTCGTTGAGGGCGGCGTCGATCTTCTGATAGGAGCCGACCGGGCTGCCGGGCGGCATGGGAACGAAGAGGTCCCGCGGGATGGACAGGATCGAGGCGGTGTGGGTGGCGGGATCGAGGTGGAGAATCATGATCACGTCGCTGAGCGCACCGCTCAGCAGGGCGGGGTTGCCGAACTGGGTCTCGTTGGGATTGAGACCGGCCCGGGTCTCGTTACCGATCAGAAGGATGTTCTCGGGAGGGGGGCCTGCGGGGGTTCCGTGTGGACGCGGGCCCGCGACGGGCTGAATCGGCGTGAGGTGGGGAGCGGCCACGGTATGGATCGAATCCAGCCGCCACCGGGCGTATCCAAAGACAGACCCAACCGCGATGATCACCAGGGCGGCCAGCACGTTGGCAGCAACGAGGACCCGGCGCGGCCACCGACGGTGCGGAATGTACTTCCGTGGCACCATCCCACGACGCCGTAGCTGGTATTTCCCTGTCATCGGCCTCCAGCACCGAGCGGCGGAGCGGTTCTCTCTTGAACAAAAGGGAATAGTAGGAGAGGACGAACCCCGGTCGGACATCAATGGGACCGAATAGAACGCGGGACGGACTGCCGGCAACGGCCTGCCACCGGGGACGGCTATACATGAGAGCGTGAGCGGGCCGGTTGCCCCCGAGGACGCACCCACCCGGCAGCTGGCCCCGGGCGCAGCCGCCGGCGCCCTCGAGATCACCGAAAGCAGGCCAACCCGGGTGGGCGCCATCTCGGTCCGGCGGGCGTTGCCCCGGCGGGAGCGGAGGACCGTCGGGGCCTGGTGCTTCGCGGATCACATGGGACCCGCCGACGTCACCGAAGACGGTGGCCTCGACATCGGCCCCCACCCGCATATGGGCCTCCAGACGGTGACCTGGCTGCTCAGTGGCGAGGTGCTTCATCGTGACAGCCTCGGGTCGGAGCAGATGGTCCGGCCCGGACAGCTGAATCTCATGACCGCCGGAAGGGGCGTAGCTCATTCGGAGGAGGGAACAGGGACGTACCGGGGCGAGCTTCACGGCATCCAGCTATGGGTGGCTCTACCAGAGGCGACGCGCCGGGGAGATGCCGGCTTCGAGCACCATGCCGAGCTGCCGTCCGTGGACCTCCCGGGCGGGCACGCCACCGTGCCGGTAGGGACGTTCGGCGCCGTCACCTCCCCGGCCCGACGGCACAGCGACCACTTGGGCGTCGATCTCGATCTTCGCGGGCCAGCCACCCTCCTGCCGCTGCTCCCGCACTCGTCGCAGCTGACCCGGATCCCCGTGGGACCGCCTCCGTGGGTGGGCGAGGCCGGCTGACGTTCAGTCCTCGCTGACCGGGCGAGCCGCGAACTGTCGCGGCCGCTGGCCTTCCCGGGCGGCCATGTAGTCATGCACGTCCGTGGCGCCGCTGCAGATGGTGATGTAGTCGGTGCTGGTCTGCAAATGGACGCGCATGCCCATCATCTCCCAGGCCCGCTTGACCCCGGTCTTGATGGCCATGATCGTCGACAGCGGCATGCGGGCAATCGTGGCGGCGACCTCCTCGACCCGCGCCTCGAGCTGATCGGGGGGTAGCACCTCGTTGACCAGGCCCCACTCCTGAGCCTCGGCCGCGGTCAGGGTCACGCCCAGGTAAAGGTACTGGAAGGCCTTCTTCCAGTTCATGAGCGCCCATGGTTCAATCATCGTCTGCGCACCCGGCAAGCCGAAGCCTTGAGGAAGGGGCATCTGGAAGTAGGCGTCCTCGGCCGCGATAGTGAGGTCGGGCAGGTATCCGTACACGGTTCCGCCACCGAGGCAGTAGCCGTGAACCTGGGCGATGGTCGCCTTGGGAAACTCCCAGAGGCGCAGGGGCGGCCAGAGGAAAAGATCCTGGTTGTGATTCTTATGCGTCCGTTCCGGGGTGGGACCGGTCGTCGGGTACACCTGCGCCATTTGCCCGGGCTCCACGATGGCGTGGCCGGCGCAAAAACCGCGACCGTTGGCCTTAAGGATGAGGACCTTGACCTCCTCGTCGCGATGCGCCCACCCGAGGGCGTCGTCCATGTCCCACACCTGTTGAGCCGTTTGAACATTGGCTTTTTCCGGCGTATTCAGGATGATGCGAGCTACGGGTCCCTCTTTCTCGTAGATGATCGTGTCCAACCTGGCTTGCTCCACTTGTCCTCCCTGATGGCCGGTAACCGGGGCTCAACCTAGACGCGCTGGCGCGGTGCCTGCCCCCCTCCCCGTCGTCGCCATCTCGCGGGCGCTCACGACGCCACTAGTCGTCGTCGCCGCCCCACTCCTCGTTGCGGGCTGCCACCCGGGCTCGCCAGTTCTCCGCGTCCTCGCGGGTGGGATAGGGCCCCATCCGGTCCATTTGATTGCACTCGTCGACCCGCTCGACCTTTTGATGTTTGAAGCAGTAGTACCACTCACCTGTCGCGTCTCCGAGCCGATTCGATTTCTCGCTCATGGCCAACAGGCTACGGCACGGCACGGCTCATGTTCACGCCGCCGGTGATCACCGAAGCCGCCATCACCGGGGCACTTACCGCCCACGATGAAACCAGGAGATTTATTCCGTCGATACCCACGTCTCCGCCTGTTTAGATGGTGAGATGAGTGCTGCCCTGGTGGAATTTGCTATCGCCGCCACGCTCCTCATCCTGGCGCCCGGGCCCGACAACATGCTCGTCTTGCGGAACTCCCTGCGAGGCGGCCGGCAGACGGGACTGTGGACGGCCGCCGGCACGGTCACGGGGCTCCTGAGCTGGGCGGTCGCAGCCGCCCTCGGGGTCTCGACTCTCCTGGCCGCCAGCCGGGTCGGTTACGACGGGCTGCGGCTGGTTGGGGGCGCGTATTTGATCTGGCTGGGAATCGTCACCCTGCGCCGACGGAATCCAGGGGGGGCCACGGCGGGGTCGGACGGCAACGAAACCGTCTCGCCTTCGAATGGCCGCGCCCGGCGCGCCTACTTCAACGGTCTGATCTCGAATGCTTGCAATCCCAAGGTGGGAGTCTTTTTCGTCGCCTTTCTTCCCGCCATGATGCCCGCGGGTGTTTCAGTGCGAGCCTTCTCGTTGGTACTGGGCGCCTGGTTTGCCGCCGAGACGGCCCTGTGGCTGGCGGCTCTGGTCTGGATCGCGGAACGGGCCAGAGAATGGTGGCAACGGCCCCGCTGGCAATGGCGCCTCGAACAGGTCACCGGCGTGGTACTGATTGGCTTCGGGGTTCGCCTGGCGACCGAACGGCGCTAACGTCTGCCGAGCCGCAAGGTGGGACCAACCAGGGCGCAGAGCATGAACGGACTAGTTGGCCGGCCCGGCCCAGTCCGAATGCGGGTCTGACGCCGGAAACGATTCCGCCTCCTCTTCGTCCAGGCGGGCCTCGAGAGAGTGATCGACCCGGCCGGCCTCACCGGCGTCGCCGTCCAGGGCTTCGAGGGCCTCAACGGTGAGGCCATCGAGGCTGTCGATGACCAGGGCGGCCATATCCAGCACGGGTGCGGGCGGCGGAAAAGCACGATTCGGAACCGCCACGACCTGGCATCCGGCGTCCCTTCCGGCCCGGATGCCATTGGCGGAGTCCTCCACGGCCACGCACACCTGCGGGGCGCACCCCAGCCGTCGGGCCGCTTCCAGGTATACGTCGGGGGCGGGCTTGCCCCGCTGAACCTCCTCCGATGACAGCGTCACTGCGAACGCATCCTGCAGGCCGGCGAGCATCAGCACCCGATCGATGACGACCCGGTTTGAAGAGGACGCCAGCCCGAGCGGCCACCGCCTGCCGACCCTCGTCACCGCCTCCTTGGCCCCGGGCAGGAGGGGCGGATGGTCCTGGTACTGGGCCAGGAGCTGCTGGACCACCAGGTCGATGATCCGGTCCTGCGGGAGTCGTACGCCGACCACGTCGCCCAGGTACTTCGCCCACTCAGGTGAGCTCATGCCCTGCATGGCGGCCGTCGCGGCCTCGCTCCACTGCCCGCCGTGCTGGGCGGCGACCTGACGCCGGGCCTCATCCCACAGGCGTTCCGAGTCCAACAGCACACCGTCGAGGTCGAACACCACTGCTTCGGTCACGCTCATGATTATCGCAAGTTCGCCAGCTCTACTCTGCGCCCGGCAGGGGTGGCGCCCATCGCGCCCGAATCGATGCGGGCCGTCGGTGCGGACGGGGCGCCGCCGAGGCTCCACCTTTGGCCCATTTTTTCACTTTTGGAGCCAAAACAACGCCCCCCGTGGCTTTCTCACCAAAGGTGGGGGAAGAGGACAAAAGTCGACCCGCCGCTCCAAAAGTGGCCGGCTCTGGACCCGGCGGCCGGGCGGCCGGGCAGCCTTGCAGCCGGGCAGCCGGGCAACCGGGCGGCTCCTGGAAGGTGGGCGTGAACAGCGGGTTCTCGGTCTCAGGGTGGAGGCCAAAAATCCACCGACAGGCCGACGACCGCTGACGGCGTGGAATTTATCCTCACCAGCATGCCAGCCACACCAGCAATGTCCAGCGCGGCGTTTGACTGATGCTGGCAGGGTCCCGGCCGCCGGGCGTCAGCCGACTCCACCGGCCCAGAAAATCGTCAGATGTCGGACCCAGCCGCAACGGAAGCGAGCTGCCGGGCCCGGGCGAGACGGCGCCTGCCGCGTTCGGAGGTTCCCCCCCACACGCCGTGCTCGATGCGATTGGCGACCGCGTACTCAAGGCACGGTTCACGGACGGGGCAGTTGGCACAGATCTTGCGGGCGATCTCGACGCCGACACCGTCTACCGGGAAAAACACATTGGGTGGGTACTCTCGGCAAGTGGCGACGGCCATCCAGGTGGTGTCAGCGGTCATCGGGGTGCGGAGCCCTTCCATCGAAAGTTAACCATGTCCAGTAGACGTTGCCAGCCTGTGAAGAGAATGAGACTGGCCTGAGAAGTCCTGGCATCGAGGGGGTGCTGGCCTGGCAGATTGGCCGCCTCGTCGACGGCTCACGGGCCGGGCGGCGTGAAGGTTTAGGCTCCAGCGCATGGAAGGTGAGATGGAAGAGGCCCCGTGGCGGCGCCGGTTCCGCGCCGCGGCCATGAGCTTGCCGCAATGGGCGCGCGATCGTCCTGAGCGGACCATCTACGCATCGAATGTGGGCGGAAAGTTCGAATGGTACGGCTGGGACCGATCGGACGGCATTCATCGACAGCTCACCGACCGGCCCACCGGAACGATGTCAGCCGCACTCGACCCATCCGGCGCGGAACTGTGGTTCTTTGACGATGCGGCCGGGAACGAGCTGGGAAGCTGGGTCCGCCGGCCGCTGGACGGTGGTCGGGACCGCGTGGTACCCCTGCCAGAGGCCTATTCCACCGGTCTGGCCCTGGGCCGGGAGGCGGCCGTCGTGTCGTCAGGTGTGGAGGGCCGTTTCTCGGTCTCGGTAATCCGGTCCGAGGCCATCGACACCGTCTACCGGAGCGAGCAATCCGTCTCCGTAGGGGGCCTGTCGCGGGACGAGGGGCTGATGGTCATCGCCCACTCCGAACACGGCGACAGCCGCAATCCCGCCCTCCGGATATTGACCCTGGACGGATCGGCCGTAGCCGACCTGTGGCATGGGCCCGGACTGGGTCTGTATGCCTCGGGGTGGTCACGCGTCCCGGGCGATGAGCGTTTGCTCATCTCCCACGAGCGGCACGGGATCGCCCGTCCGGCCATCTGGGCTCCCGGGAACGAGCAGGTGGACGAGATCGAGATCGACCTGCCGGGTGAGGTGGAAGCCTCCTGGTATCCAGGTGGCGACGCCTTGCTGCTGGTGCACGTTTGGCGGGGCCGGTCCGGGCTGTTCCGATTCGACCTCACCACCCGCCGCCTGGAGGGGATCGATACCCCGACCGGCATGGTCACCGAAGCCCGGATCCACCCATGCGGTGAGCTCTGGTACGCCATCACCGGTTCTGCCCAGCCGCCCGTGGTGCACTGCGGCCCAGAGACACTGCGTCCGCCGGGGGATCAGGCCCCACCGGGGGTCGCCTACCGCGACCTCGAGGGCGGCGCGGTGCACGCCTTTTTGGCTGAGCCGTCAGGAGCGCCGCCGTTCCCAACCATCTTTGTGGTCCACGGTGGGCCTGCGGCAGGGGACCTTGATGCGTTCAACCCTGGCGTTCAGGCCTGGGTTGACCATGGTTTCGCGGTAGTGCTCGTCAACTACCGGGGCAGCGCCGGCTACGGGAAGGCGTGGCGCGACGCCATCGTCGGCGAGCCCGGGTTGCGGGAGGTGGAGGACATCGCCGCCATGCGGGAGCTGGTCATCCGGGCGGGTATCGCCGATCCGGCCCGGGTCGTGCTGTCGGGGGATTCCTGGGGCGGGTATCTGACGCTGCTGGGCGTGGGCCGCCAGCCCGGGTTATGGTCCCTGGGCATCGCCGGGGTTCCGCTCGCCGACCTGGAAGCCCATTACGAGCAGCAGTCCACTCCCCTGCAGGCCTACTGGCGGGCCCTGTTCGGAGGCACGCCGGACCAGATCGCCGACACGCTCAAAGAGATCTCACCGATCGAGTTCGCGGCCCGGGTCGAGGTGCCCGTGTTGGTGCTGGTCGGGGACAACGATCCCCGCTGCCCCCTGGGCCAGGTCATGAACTATGTCGACCGGCTCCAGGAGCTTGGAAAGGACGTAGAGCTCTACCGTTACGAGGCCGGCCACGGATCCCTTGTCGTCGACGAGCGGATCAGGCAGGTCGAACTGCGTCTCGATTTCGTGGCCCGCCATCTGGGCACGCCCAAACCGGTGTGAGCGGCGTGCGCCCCCATCCCGTCGCCAGCACCGGGGCCGCCTGGCCGCTCGATCCCTACGAGGCCCGGGCCAAGCTGCTCCTCACCGTGTGGCTGCTGGCCGAACTCGGGGGCGCGACCAGGTCTCGGGCAGGACAGTCGACGGCGCCGCGCCTGCGGGCACCGGGACAGATGGTGGTGCACCGGCCGGCGCGACAAAGGATGCCCGTCCGCCCGCCCCGGGCCTGCTGAGCGGCCCGCGGGCGCGATCATCAACCGGTGACCGGCAAAGTGGAAATGATCGGCGGCGACGAACGACGACCAATCGTTCTGGTCCCGTACGACCCCCGGTGGCGGGCGGGATTTGCCGATGAAAAGGCTCGCATCGAGCAGGCGCTCGGCGGCGGGGCCCAACGGGTCGCCCACATCGGCTCGACCGCCGTTCCCGGGCTTCGAGCCAAGCCGATCATCGATATTCAGCTGAGCGTGGCGGACGCCGACGACGAGGACGCCTATCTACCGGCGCTTTCGAACGCGCGCTATGTGCTACGGGTCCGGGAGCCAGCCCACCGGATGCTGCGGACCCCAAGCCTCGATGTCCACGTCCACGTGTGCTCAGCCGGAAGCGATTGGGAGCGCCGGCATCTCCTGTTTCGCGACTGGCTGCGGGTATCCGTCGAAGATCGGCAGCGCTACCAGGACACCAAGGAGGCGCTGGCCCGGCAGGACTGGCCGACCATGAACGACTACGCCGACGCCAAGACCTCCGTGGTTCAGGAGATCACGCTCCGGGCGGAGGAATGGGCGAGGGTGGCCGGCTGGTCGGTGGCCGGCTCCTCCCCAGGTTGACATCCGGCGTGACCAGCTCCTCGGCCCAACGGCGTCGGTAGCCTGGCGCGGTGCCGGAAGGGTCCCGCGCCGGGAAGGCGCTCCGGGTGGTGGTACTGGCCGACACCCATCTCCAGAGCGGGCCGCGGCGGGGCCGGGCTGCGCCGCCAGGTCTGCCGGCGGCGGTCTCTGACCATTTGCAGGGGGCGGACGTCATCCTGCACGCGGGCGACGTGCTGGATCAGGGCGTCCTCGATCAGCTGGCCGAATGGGCCCCCCTCTACGCGGTGCTGGGCAACAACGATCGGTCCCTGGTGGGAACGCTCCCTTTGACCCGAATGGTCGAACTCGACGGTGTCAGGATCGGCTTGATCCACGACAGCGGACCCTCGACAGGGCGGGTCCGGCGGCTTCGACGTCGCTTTCCGGATGCCGACGTGGTCGTGTTCGGCCACAGCCACGCCCCGGTGAACGAACCCGGCGAGGATGGTCAGCTCCTTTTCAACCCCGGTTCCCCGACCCAACGGCGAGCCCAGCCCACTCATTCGATCGGCGAGCTGCGTGTCGCCCGGGGCCGCCTGGTTGGGCACCGGATCATCATGGTGGACCGCCCGGCCCCCACTCACCGCTGACGCGCCGCGGTGGCGCGGCCGTCATCCGGCGCCAGGGAAAGCTCCCGGGTCCGGCAACCTGGGCCCGATCCGCGCTTCGGGCGTCGCTGGCGTCAGAAAATGACATCAGCCAGGCCCAGGGCGCGAAGTGCGCCCAGGGTTGCGGCGCCGGCGAAGGCCTGCTCGGGGTAGCCGCGGCGTTCTCGCCGGGGTCAGGAGATGAGCATCGACTGGAGGGCGGCCCTGAGCGCCTGGTACTGCTCCTCGGTGACGCCACCCTCGGATCGCCGGGTCTCCAGCCGTGACAGAGCGGTACGGACCTGGTCCCGGGTCCAGCGCTGGTTCAGGTCTGCTCCGCCGGACAGCTCGGCCACGAGCTGACCGATGTAGGCCACGGTCTGCTGTACCCGGTCGGGGCTCACCGGCCCTGCCCCCGGAATCGGGACCGTGGTGCGCCCCCCAACCTGAGGGCCTCGCCCCGACGGGCCCTCCGCTCCCACCCGGGCTCCGGTTTGCAAGGGTGGCGGAGGCGGCGCGGTGGTGCCCTCCCACGTCCCGCTCAGCGGGGGCGCCGGCGGCGGGGTGCTGCCCGACCAGGTCGGAGTGGATGGTCCTGGCCCGGCGACGGGACCGGCCGGGCCACTGCCGGGCTCCGCCATAAAGGCGGCCAGCACCCGCATACTCTCCTCCCCGCCTGGTGGCCCCGCCAGGTTCGACTCGCTCTCGACCGGGGACCCCTGATGTTCCTTCTTCCGTCGCAACATGGCGGTTCCTCCATCCGGCCAGAGCGAAGTGGCAGGGATCCTAAGCAATCCGGTCCAATCGACGGGCCACCTATCCTGCGGGGGTGGCGTCCAGCGCGGCAGCAGCGGTCCGCGCCACCCACCGCTGGTTTGAGCGGCACAGCGGCTGGGCCCCGCCGGATCCGGCCACGCTCTCGGAATGGATGTCCGATGGTCTTTGCCGCTGCCCCGACGATTGCCTGGTCGAGCCGGCTCAATCCTGCCCCCACGGGCTGGCCTCGTGGTGGCTCGTGCTCTCGACCCTCGACCGGCCGGAGGCGCCGGCGCCGATACCGCCTGTACAGCTGACGCCGCACCCTGACCGGCTGGACCCGCTCGACCGGCCCGACTACGTGGCGATCATGAACGCCCACCATGAGGCTCTGCTCGCCGGCGAGGCCGGCTACATCGATCCGGCGTCCGGTCTGTTTGTGCAGACCGCTCGCACCCTGTGGGGCCGGGGCGCCTGCTGTGAGCAGGGCTGCCGGCACTGCCCGTATCTCGACCGGTAGAGGAGACCGGTCGACCGTAACGTGTCGGGGGTGGAGTTCTCCCTGGCCGGCGGGGCCGGCGGCCCCTTTGACACCATGGCGGACCTGGGCCGTTACCTGGACGCCGTGGCGGGTGCCGGCTTCACCGGGGTGTCGCTGGGCCTCGAACAGCTTCCGGCGGCCGCCACCCGTCCGGGCGCTGTCGCCGAGGTGGCCCGGCTCGTCCGCGCCGCCGGCCTGACCTGCCCAGACATCCACGCCCTGGTCGTCGGACCCGACGACGCCGCCACCCTGGCCACCGCGGCGCGGCTCGCCACCATCGCGGAGGCGGTAAGGGCCCGCCATGTGCTGACCGTGCTCCACACTCCCGTCTCGGCTGCGTCCCTCGACCGGCTCGGTCGCTGCGCTCGAATGATCGCCGGTGCAGGCGCCACCCTGGCCGTGGAGTTTGCGCCCACCCGGCCGCTCGACTCGATTGCGGCCGCTCGCGAAGCCGTCGAGCACATCGGGCCGGAGTCGGCTGGTGTGCTCATCGACACCTGGCACTTCTTCCGGGGCCCGAGCACGTGGCGGGACCTCGAGGAGATGCCCCTTACCCGCCTCGCCTATGTGCAGTTCGACGACGCCCTGCCGGCCCGGTCCGGGGATTTCCTGACCGAGACCACGCTGCGCCGGACCTGGCCGGGTCAGGGAACCTTCGACCTGGACCGGTTCGTTCGCACCCTGACCAGCCGGTCGTGGGACGGGCTGGTGAGCGTCGAGGTCCTGTCCGGCGAACTCCGGCGATTGGACGTCGCCACCTTCGCCAATCAGGCCTACCGCAGCACCCGGCGGTATTGGCCAGCCGGGCCGTGAGCCCCAGAGGGACCGGCACGCCCAGGGACGGGGAGCAGGCCCGTCCTGCCTCCCGGCCCGTCCGGACCGGACCGGCTCCCGTCTGGCGGCCGAGATGAGCGCCCCGGTCTGGCCCACCTCGGACGATGGCCTGCTCCGGGCCCAGGCTGATCTGGCCCGGGCGGCGGCAGCCGTGCTGGCAACCGAAGCCTGGTCACTGCCGGCGGATCCCCTCATCGGGGGCTGCTTCGCGGCCTACCAGCGCGGCGAGTCCGGACCCGGCCACGCGGGTGACCGGGTGTGGGTCGCGGCCGTGCTCTGGCGGCCGTCCCACGCCGGCGCCCACAGGAGGCGCCCGGGTGACGTGCTTCGAGGTACGGCCCACGGTCCGGCGCCCCGCCAGGCCCGGGACGTCGAGGCCCAGGCGGTCATGGTTGACCACGTGGCCGCCCCGTACGTTCCGGGCCTGCTGGCCCGACGGGAGGGACCGGTGCTGGCCAGGGCGCTTGGCGGTCTGCCGCGGCGCCCCGACGTGATCATGGTCGATGCGACCGGGACCGATCATCCTCGCCGGGCCGGACTGGCGCTGCACCTGGGAGCGGCGCTGGACCTGCCCTCCATCGGGGTGACCCACCGACCCCTGGTCGGCTGCGGAACCTTCCCTCCCCTGCGCCGGGGCGCGACCACGCCGGTCAGGATCGAGGACGTCGAGGTCGCCGAATGGGTATGCACCCGCACCGGAGCCAGGCCGGTACTCGCCCACGCCGGGTGGCGCACGAATGGTGGCACCGCCGCCGCCCTGGTGCTCATGGCGTCGACTCCCGCAGCCCGGACACCCGTCCCGCTGCAGGAAGCTCGCCGGGTCGCCCGCGAGGCCCGGGCGCTGACCGAATCAGGAACCGATCCGGCCCTCGATACCCGATGAGGGTCTACTCCAGGGGCTTTACGGCGCCGAGCGGCCCCGACACATCAAGTCGACCATCCGCCTCGAGCGGGACAGGAATGGCACCGACAACCGCGGCCACGGGCAACGGACCGTAGAGATGTGGAAATGATTGGTCGTCGCTGACGGGCTCCACCCGTATCGGGCTCTCCACCCGGGCCGGGTCAATCACCAGCAGCCGAACGTCGTCCCTGCCCCGGTAGAACAGGTTCGCGATCATGCTGACCTGGTTGCCAAACGAGCAGTGAATGAACCCCGCCTCGGCCAGGGATACGCCCAGCGTCGAGCGGCGGTAGGCATCGCCGTGGGCGACGGCTTCGTTCCATTCGTCGCGGAGGGCAAGGTGAAAAATGGGGCTACGCCCGCCCCCAGCCTCCTTTTTAACCATATCCGTCACGTGGGCCGGGTGGGCGGGATCGGATCCGCCTGGTAGCTCACCACCGCACCGCCGGCCTCAGTCTCGAGCCAGCAGCACGGCCCCGGCAAAGACGCCTCCTCCGGATCCCACCACGGCGAGCTGCGGCTGCGGTGAGACCTGGCGATCACCCGCCGCCCCCCACAGCTGCGTGCAGGCCTCGCCCACATATCCCCACCCGTGCATCCGGCCGGCCGAGAGCTGTCCGCCGTTGGTGTTGAGCGGCAGGTCCCCGTCCCTGGCGATACGGCTCCCGCCCTCGACGAACGCACCGCTCTCGCCCCGGCCGCACAGCTGGAGGGCCTCCAGCCAGGCCAGGGTGATGAAGCTGAAGCCGTCGTACAGCTGGGCCACATCGACGTCCTCAGGCCGGTAGTCCGTGCCTTCCCACAAGGCCGCACCGGCATCGCGGCACATCATCGTCGACAGGTCGTCGAACTGGTCCCAGGAGGGACGGGAATGCGACGTGGTGCTGGTGGCAGCCACGCGCAGCGGGCTCTTGCGGGTGCCCCTCGCCGCGTCCGGGCGGGACACCACCACCGCCGTTCCGAAATCGACGGGGATATCGCAGTCAAAAAGGCAGAACGGCTCGGTGATCATGCGGGCCGCAAAATAATCATCCATGGTCAAGGGATCGCGATAGATGGCCTGAGGATTCAATCCCGCGTTGGCCCGCTGCACCAGGGGGATCTGCGCCAACTGTTCCCTGGTGGTGCCGTACAGATGCATGTGCCGGCTGGCGTACATGGCGATGCTGTGGGCCGCCGAGACGGCTCCGAACGGGAGGGTCCACTCCTGCATCCCGTCGGCCCGTTCTGGCATGGCCCGCGCCGACCCCGGCAGGGTACCGCCCCGTCCCAGGCGCACCCGGGTCGAGCCCTCGATCGACGCGTGGAAGGCCACCGCATGAGTGGCCCGGCCGGTCTCGACTGCCGAACAGGCCTCGAAGAAGGCGCTCAGCTGCGACGGCCCGATGTCGCATTGGACGAACCAGTTCAACTTCAGACCGAGCGCATCCTGAAGTTGTACGGCGCCCACGCTGCCCTGATCGGGGATGAAGGAGGCCAGCCCGTCGACGTCATCGCGGCTCAGCCCGGCGTCGTCGAGGGCCCGGGTCGTGGCCTCGATAGCCAGGTCGAGTGGCGTGCGAAAAAGGCTACGCCCGACGGCTGAAAACCCGATTCCCGTAATGCAGGCCGCATCCGTCGCCATGTATCGATCTCCATCCTGCTCGCACGCCCATTGCTAGTCTGAGCCCAACAGTATCCTCGATGCGTCTGCGGCTCAGCGGACCGGGACGGAGATGTGCCTTGGACGGACATTCCGCAGTGCCACGTACCCCGCCTGCCCTGAACGAGACGAATCAGGACTTCTGGACCGGTGGTCTCGCCGGAGAGCTGCGGATCTGCCGCTGCCGCAACTGTGGCTGGTGGAACCATCCGCCCGCTCCGATCTGCCGGCGCTGCCTTTCCCGGGACCTGCACAGCGAAGCGGTCTCCGGACGGGCGACGGTGGAAGCTTTTACCATCAACCGGCACCAGTGGAGCCCGGAGACATCCGGACAGCCGTATGTCATCGCCATCGTTGAGTTGCCGGAGCAGGAGGGGCTCCGGCTGACCACCAACATCGTCAACTGTGAGCCCGAGGTGGTGTCCATCGGCATGCCCGTGCGGGTGGTCTTCGAACCGCTGGAGGACGTCGCCTTGCCCCTCTTCGAGCCCGATCGCTGACCCTGACCGGGTCCTCCCGCCGGCCGCACCCCACCCCCTCGGCGTGGCCCGGGTCCGGGCCCCCCGCTGGCTGGCCAGAGGGCGACCGGCCTGCTGCGAAGCGATGATGACGCCCCCCAGCGGCCGGCCTCGAGCCGGCCTCGAGCCGGCCTCGAGCCGGCCTCAGCCGGCCCAAGGATCCGGTCGGCTGTGGGCCGGCCCCGGGACAGCCGGGGCCGGCCAGCCGGGGCGAGCCGGCTTGTTAGGCTGTGGGCACGGAGCCTCGACGCCGCGTCGTGGCCCGGACCCTCTCAGGGTATTCTCAGGTTTGCCCTAGGTCAGTCTCATGTCAGCACACTATGCAGTTCTATGAAATGCGGGAACGTCTGTGTAATGCGGTTATGACCCCCACGGAAAAGCGAGGGCTTCTCAGCGTCGTGACGCCCGGCCCGGTCCGGACCCAGCGTCATTCGCCGCTCTCCGGGTGCTCCCACCGGGGGTTTTCTGGTTGAAGGTCAACCGCGGGTTCGCCGAGCCGGAGCACGCCGCCGCCACCGTGGCGGCCGGACGGCGCACCTTCGACGCCGAGTTCGCCGGCCGCAGCTTCCGCGATCTGGTCGTGGTCATTGCCGCCCTCAACGAGGCAGACAATCTGCCCGACGTCCTCACCGAGATTCCGGATTCGGCCGCCGACATCGGGCTGGACGTCCTGGTCGTCGATGACGGATCGGATGACGCCACCAGCTCGGTTGCCCGCGAGCACGGCGCGGCGGTATTGCGCCTGGGCCGCAACTGCGGCCATGGGGTGGCCTTACGGGCCGGGTACCGGGCCGCATGGGAACACGGCGCGCTCTACATCGCCACCCTGGACGCAGACGGACAATGGGATCCCGCCGACCTGCCGGAGATGGTCCGGAAGGTCGCCGCCGGCGAGGCCGACCTGGTCATCGGATCCCGGGCCCTGGGCGAAACCAGGGACACGGACTCGTTTCGCACCTTCGGAGTGCGAGCCTTCTCGCGGCTGGCGCGAGTCCTCAGCGGGGTGACCGTCACCGACACTTCCTCGGGCCTCCGGGTGATGACGCCCGACCTGCTCCGCGACGTGCCCCAGACCCAACCTCAGTACCAGACCTCCGAGCTGGTCATCGGGGCGGCGCTGGCCGGCTATCGCATCGCCGAGGTCCCGACGGTCATGCGACCGCGGCTCTCGGGAACATCCCGAAAGGGACACAATCTCGCCTACGGAATGCGCTACGCCCGGGTCATGATTGGTACCTGGTGGCGCGAATCCCGCCGCAACGGGGTCCGCCAGCTTCGCGTGCCACTCAGCAAGCGTTTGTTTCGCTACACGGCCGGCAGCGTCATCTGTCTGGCCGTCAGCGAAGCCGTCCTCTTTGGCCTGATCCTCGCAGGCGTGCAGGGCTGGGCGGCCAGCCTCCTCGGCAGTATGGCCGGAATGATTCCCGGCTACCCGCTCAACCGGACCTGGACGTTTGGTCGGCGCGGGCGCAGCCGGGTATGGCGCGAGATGGTGCCGTACTGGCTGTCCGCCATGGGCGGCGCCCTGTTTGCCGCCCTGGTTGTCGGCATTGCCACACCACTGGTCAAGGACGCCGGGCTGACGTCCCTGGCGACCGCCACCGTCGACGCCGTCATTTATGTGGCTGCGTATGGTACCGTGTGGTTGGCTAAGTTTATTTATCTCGACCGAATGCTGTTCCGGCCGTCAGCGGTCCTCGCCAATCCCCACGTAGGATCTCAAGCCGGCCACCGGTCCTCGCCGGAGCGGATTGTGATGTAGTCAGAACCGCTCCGCCGCGCCAGATGTCGCGGTGCTCGCCCCAACCGCTGGTCAGCCAGCTCATTTGCTTATTGACCTCAATCACTCGAGCGAGATCTCGAGGGAGGATGGAACAAACTCGTATGCGGATCATGGTCCTCGGAGCCGATGGATACCTCGGTTGGCCCACCTCGTTGTTTCTCTCTGCCAAAGGTCACGACATCGTCGCAGTCGATAACTTCGTCAGGAGAGCCATCGACGACGAATTGGGTACCAGGTCCCTGGTACCAATCGCTGGACTCGACGAGCGGATCCGGGCCTGGCGGGAAGTCTCCGGCAGGCAGATTGTGTCGGCGCCCGGCGATCTCACGGACGCGGCGTTCTGTGAGCACCTCATTGAGGCCTATCTCCCCGACGCAGTGGTTCACTTTGCCGAGCATCGTTCCGCCCCATACTCAATGATTGATCGGCAACACGCGGTCGACACCCAGGTCAACAACGTGGTGGGGACGCTCAATCTCCTGTATGCCATCGCCACCTTCTCGCCGGAGACCCACCTGGTGAAACTGGGAACGATGGGTGAGTACGGCACGCCCAACATCGATATCGAGGAGGGCTGGCTCAACGTGAGCCACAACGGGCGGACCGACCGGATGCTCTATCCGAAGCGCCCGGGCAGCTTTTACCATCTCTCCAAGGTGCACGACTCCCACAACATTGAGTTTGCCTGTCGGGTGTGGAATCTGAGGGCCACCGACCTCAACCAGGGTGTCGTCTATGGTCAGGCCACCGCCGAGACGCAATTGGATCCCCGGCTCGAAACCCGTTTGGATTACGACGCTGTATTCGGCACCGTCCTCAACCGTTTTACCGTTCAGGCCGCTATAGGTCAACCCCTGACCGTGTACGGGAGGGGCGGGCAGACCAGAAGCATGCTGGATATCCGTGACACCCTGCGCTGCATCGAGCTCGCCTGCAACAACCCTGCGCAGCCAGGCGAATTCCGGGTATTCAACCAGTTCACCGAGAGCTTCTCCGTCAACGACCTGGCCATGATGGTGGCGGATCTGTATCCGGATGAGGTAGTGGTACGCCACCTCGACAATCCGAGGGTAGAGCTGGAGGAGCACTACTACCGGCCCGAAAATTCCGGTCTGCTGGCGCTGGGCCTGGAGCCGCATCTGCTCTCGGATACGCTGGTCGAGTCCATGTTCGAGATCGTCAAGCGGCACGCCGATCGGGTCCGGGTCGAAACGCTCTTGCCCCGGGCCCAGTGGCGGCGCCCGGTCGGCCAGGTTCCCGCGTTGAGATCGGTTGGCTGATATCGCGCCCACGCCGTGAGCCCGACCGACTGGGCGAATCCTTCAGTTACGGACAGCCGTGACTGGCCCAGGATGGATTCGGCCCGGCGGCAACGACAGCCTATACCGCGGCGCCCTGCCGTTACCTTTCTGATCATCACCGTCTATCTGGGTCTGGCCTTCGTCGAGTTCGGTCCGGCCTGGATCCACGGCGCCAGTCACTGGCTGCAGTCAGAGGGGCAACTCGACGCCGGCCAGGCGGTGTTCTTCATGGCCGAGGTCCCCGGAGCGCTGGTTCACGGCCTGAACCCGTTGGCCAACTCATGGACCAACTGGCCATACGGCGCCAACTACATGAACAACACGGCGGTGCCGCTCCTGTCGTTCATCATGTCGCCTGTCACCCTGGCAGCCGGTCCTATCTTTTCGCTCAACCTGCTTTTCACGTTGACCGTGTGGGCGAACTGCGTGGTGTGCTACCTGGTAGTTGGGCACTTCACCCGCGACCGGCTGGCCGCCTTCGCAGCCGGGCTTCTCTACGGGTTCTCGCCGATGGCGACTGGTGGCGGATTCGGCCACGTGCAGGTGGTCTTCGATCTCTTGCCCCCGATCATGTTCCTGCTTCTCTGGCGGCTGTGCACCCGGGCTGGTTCGGCGCTCTGGAACGGGCTCGCCCTGGGGGTGGCCATGGTGCTCCAGTTGTACATCTTCCCGGAGCCCCTGGCGGATTGTGTGGTGGTCGCAGCAGTCGGGCTGATTGCCGCCGCTATCGTGTACCGGCGGCATCTGGCGGGCTGCGTGCGCCATGTCGCCACCGGGCTGGCCACCGCAGCAGGCACATTCGTGCTGTTCGGCGGCTTCGGCATCTACATGATCCTGGACGGGCCCGATCACGTCATCGGGAACGCCCACCCGGGGAACTTCTCCACGTTGTCCGCCGACCTGTTCAGTACCGTGCTGCCCAGTCAGAATCAGCGGTTCACGCTGGGAATGGGGCCCACCGGGGCCCACCTGACCGCGGTGACGGTGGGCACCCAGGTCGTGCCCGATGCAGCCGAAAGCGGCTCCTACCTGGGCTTCCTGCTGCTCGCCATCCTCATCGTCGGCACCATACTGCTGTGGCGGCGTCCGCTCATGCGGTGGGCTGCGGGGCTGGCCGTCGTAACCTTTATTTTTTCGTTGGGCAACCGGCTCCGGGTGGACGGTCATGCCACGTCGCTGGACCTCCCCTTTGGTGCACTCGTCCACGCCCCGCTGATGGGAAGCGCGGTCGCGGCCCGTTTCGCCATGCTGGAGTGGTTTTTCGTGGCCTTGATGTTTGGTCTGATCCTGACCTACCTGCGCCGCTACCTCGAGAGCCGGTGGCGGTCGCCCTGGCGGGGCCGCCTGCCCGCCCCGGCGAGCCTGGCCGTGGTGGCGGTTGCTGTCGTGGCCCTGATCCCGCTCATCCCGTCGTGGCGGTACACCGAGGGACCGGTGGCCCTGCCCAGCCTGGCAGTGGGGCCACAGCTCCGTTCTCTGCCGGTCGGCACTGTGGTCCTCGGCTATCCGTTCCCAACGGCAAACACCTACCTCATGGTCTTCCAGGCTGAGGACAAGATGCGATTCCGTATCGTTGGCGGTTCGCTCATCCAGCGATCGAGTAATGGTCACAACCTCAACAGCGCGGCGCCGCCCTCGACGTGCCAATCGGTCCTCAACGGCTACTTCGCGCCCGGGCAGCCGGTCATACCGCTGACTGCCGCCGTATTCGCCGGCTGCGCGGCCGAGATGCTGCAGTGGAACGTGAACACGGTGCTCTGGACCGCGCTCGGCGCCCAGCCGGCGGCAGCCCGGGAATTCTTCACCGCCATGCTCGGATCCCCTTCGGTGGCGACCCCGGATGCCGCCCTCTGGCTCCAGCCCCAGGCCGCCTTGCACGCCGTCGTCGCTGACGGCGGGGTGGCCGCCGTAGACCGCGTCTGCGGGCCGGGAGCGCTAGTGGGCCGCCGGCAGTAAGGGTTGGGGAAGTCAGGGTTGCCGGCAGTCAGGGGTGCGGGCAGTCAGGGTTGCTGGCAGTGTTGGCCCAGAAAGGCAATGGCGTCGGCCCAGGAAGCCTTGTCCGCGGCGTCGTTGCGCAGCGGGGGGACGGGCGCGCTGAACGCGTGACCGGCGTCCGGATAGATGTTGATCCGGTGATCGATTCCCCAGATCTCGAACCGGCGCCGGAACTCGGGGACGAGGTCGACGAGCATCTGGTCCTGGTCCCCGAGGATAAGCAGGATCGGGCAGGCCACATTCCAGAGCAGGTCGATGGGCTGAACCGGGCGCTTGGCGGTCAGCTCGGGAAACGTCGGCTGGCTCGGAAAAAAGAGCACGGCCGCGGCCAGCTGCCGGTCGAGGGAGGCCGTCATCATGGCCAGCGTCCCTCCGGTGCAATAGCCCCACACGCAGACCCGGCCCGGATCGACGCCGGGGAGGGTCCGGGCGTAGTCGACCGCAGCCATCACGTCGTGAGCACCCTGGCCGAAATCCAGCCGCTCGATAAACTCCATGACCTCGGTGAAGTCCGTGTAACTCTCCGGGTCCGCCAGGCCCTCTCCGTGGTAATAGTCGGGGACCACGACCACGTAGCCAGCTGCGGCCAGCTCTGACGCCACTCGTTTGGTGAACTCGTTTATGCCGAAAGCCTCGGCCGAAAGTACCACTGCCGGCCTCGGACCGTCACCGGCGGCGCCGTAGACCAGCGTCGGCACCTCCGCGGTGCCGACGGCAAGGTGAACCGATTCCACATGGGCGGCTTCGACCACTCGTCCTCCTTCGGTAAAAGGCTCTGCACCGTGACGGACAGATCACGAACCCTGACAGGTCCGAGAACCGCGGCAACCCTGTTCCTCCAGCCCGGGTGCTGCGACGGAGAGTATCCTATCTCTCAGCTTCCGTGCCCCAGTGAGGTGGTGGTATGAGCGTCATGTCGACCGACTTCGAGAACACCAGGTGGGGGTTCGTCTACGACGGCGACCAGCACATCCACGAGCCCCGCGACTTCTGGTACGACCGGCTGCCCAGCAAGCACCGCGACCAGGCCCCGAGGACGATCACGGGTGACGACGGATGTGATTACTACCAGTCTGCGGACGGGCAGACGACGGTCGTCACCGACATGCGGACGGCCGTCGGCGGAGTGAGCGAGCTGGAATGGCGTTTCGGGCCGTACTCGTTCGATCAGATCCGCCCCAGCGCCTGGGATCCCAAGGAGCGGCTCAAGGACATGGACATCGACTATGTCTATGCCGCCATCATCCATCCGAACCGGACCGACTTCAACCTCTTCGCCGACGCCGACGCCGACCTGCAGAACTTGTGCGTGCGGATCTACAACGACTGGATGTCGGAGTTCTGCTCGGTTGACGAGGATCGCCTGCTGGGGGTGGCCCAGGTACCAACCACCGGAATCGATGACGCCGTCGCCGAGCTCCGGCGGGTGCGAAATCTCCCCGGTATCCGCGGCGTCGTCCTCCAGAAGTGGCCGAGCGGCGATGAGTGGCCCGGTCCAGAAGACGACGCCTTCTGGTACGAGGCCGAAGGGCTCGACATGCCGATCGTGATTCACCGCGCCATCGGGTCGACCCGGATGGGTGCGCCGTTCGCGGCCCGCGGCGGCAAGTATCGGGAAGCCCTGACCCTCGGCCACCTGCAACTCGAGCGGCTGGGGTCGTCTTACGTCCCGGCCCTCTCGTACATGATCATCGGGGGTGTCCTGGAGCGCTGCCCCCGGCTTCACCTGGTCGGGACCGAAACGGGTTGTGGCTGGGTCCCCTTCTTCCTCGAGCAAAGCGACGACAACTTCCTCCGTCACCGCTTCTACTCGGAGACCGGCCTCACCATGCTGCCAAGCGACTACTACCGGCGGCAGTGCTGGAATACCTTCCAGGTCGACCGCTTCGCCATCGAAAACCGGGCCGGTGTCGTGGACAAGTTCATCTGGTCGTCGGACTTCCCGCACGCCGGGGCCGACTGGCCCAACTCGGTGAAGACCATCGAGAAAAACCTGATGGGCGTGCCCGGTGGCGAGCAAAAGATGATCTTGACGACCAATTGCCGGCGGGCCCTCCGGCTCGAAGCGGGATAGTGGCCCAATAGTCGCGGGACCCGGAGTTCCCGGTCCCGGCCGCCGGGGTAAGCTGAGCCTGGTTCGTCAGCCTCGGTTGCTTTGGAGATTTGCCCGGGTTGCTACCGAGATGAGCCTGCATTGCTACGGAGATGAGGAGCAAGATGGATCAGCTGACCAAGTCGTTTTCAGTCTTTGATTGCGACGCCCACATCAACGACCCGCTGATGATCTGGGACTATGTTCCGGCCGGACAGCGGGACCGGGTGGAGAAGGCCTACTGGAGGGACGAACACCAGGCGTGGCTCAACGGTGAGACGGCGGTCCTGGGGGGCGGCAACGACCAGTTCCGGGGCTACAACCCGATTTGCATCGCCGGACCGCAGATGAACAAGCGCATCATGCGAAAGCTGCTCACCATGACACCCCTCACGCCGGAGCAGAGGGCCTACCTCCACCACGACGGTGCCATCGACGCCAAGGCCCGGGTCTCGGAGATGGACCTCATGGGTATTGATCAGGTTCTGGTGATTCCCACCATGGTGATCATGCATCTTCCCTTCGTCCGCGACGGCGAGGGCGCCGAAGTGTTCTGCCGGGCCTACAACGATTTCCTGGTGGACTGGTGCGCAGAGGTGCCCGGCCGGCTGTTTGGTGCGGCCTTGCTGCCGGTGCAGGATCCGGCCCGTACGGCCGCGGAGATCTACCGGGCCCACGAGCTCGGCCATCCGGTCGGCTTGATCCGACCGATCGACGCCCAGGGCAGGTACCCGAACGACCTTCACACGGCTATGGCGGCGGGCGGCGGTTATGACGAGGTCTTCCGGGCCTTCGAATCAACCGGAATGGTGCTGGGAATGCACACCTTTCCCGCGCCTGGTCGGCCCCATCCCCTGGGGCCCGAGTACGTCACGTCCCCCGGTGAGCTGTTGACCTGGGCGGGCACCAACTCACAGACATTTTCGTTTATCCACGAGATGCAGGTGTGGTTGACGCAGGTCCTCCTGAGCGGCTTCCTCGACCGCTACCGCGGCCTCAAGATGGCCATTTTCGAGTCCAACGCCCAGTGGCTCCCCTACGTCCTCGACTCGTGCGACCGGACCTACCAGCTGTACGCCAGGGAATTCGAGGGAAAACGGGACCGACTCCCATCCGAGGCGTTCTACGAGCAGTGCGTCATCAGCTTCGAATCGGACGAAATGGCCGTGTTCCGGCAGTGGCAGCAATTTGAGAACATCGGCATCTGGGCCTCGGACGCGTACCATCACGACGGGGCCGACTCGTGGAGTGCCATCCGCCACATGTCGGCCCGCGGCGTGCCGGCGGACGTCCAGGCCCGCTTGCTGGGCGAAAACGCCCGGCGTTTCTACGGAGTTTCGGCCCAGTTGTTCGTTACCGACGAGCCGGGACCCATCGATCGACCGGAGTGGTTTCCCCAGGGCCGGGACCTGGACGACTGGGCCGAGCTGGTGGCGTATCCGCGCCAAAACGCGGACCGGCTGCGCGCCCTGGGCCTGGACGAGTCAGTGCTGGCCAACCGGGCCGGGCCCGGGGGCGGCAACGGCCAGGCCTACTGATGGCAGCCGTCGTCGACACGGACAGTCACGTCTACGAACCGGCCGTGGTGTGGGACGAGTACGTCCCGGCCCCGGAACGGGACCGGGCCCGGAGCGCCTTTCATCACGTCATCGACGCCGAGGGGCGCCAGACCACCGTGCTCAACGGCCAGCCGGCCCGGCCCCTCAGCGAGTCGCGGCTCGTCCGGCAGGCTATCTGGCGGCCCGGGATGACCGTCGAGCAAATCGGGCAGCTTGATCCTGGCTCCTTTTACCCCCTCAATCCTGGCGCGTGGAGCGCCGAGGCCCGCCTCGCCGACATGGACGTTATGGGGATCGATCAGGCGGTCCTCTTTCCCACCCTGTTCGCCGAGTACCTGCCCCAGGTCGTCGATGCCGACGCGGCCGCCATCCTGGCCCGGGCCTACAACGACTGGCTGTGGGACATGTGTGACATGGGCCGGGGCCGGCTCCACCCGGTTGCGGTGGTGGCCATGAACGAGCCGGAGCTGGCGGTCGCCGAGCTCCAGCGAGCCGCCTCCCGGGGCTTTCGATCGGTAATGCTCCGTCCCGCCTTCTATCCGCTGGATACCACGGTCGGATCGCGGGGCCGGACCGTGGCGGCGGCCACCGCTCCCGACGCGCCCATGCCCCCCGTCTTCATCGAGGACGAACCGTTTCGGGCGGTGTGGACGCGAGCCGATGAGCTGGGCCTGGTGGTGTGCGTGCACCCTTCCCTCGGCGTCACCGGATCAGATGCGGTGTCAAGCGGCGGCTTCGCGGCACGCGTCTCGTCCCGGCTGATCAATTCCCCTCGCGCCGCCGAGCCGATCGCCTACATGCAGGACGCCCAGCTCTTCGTGACGGCCGCCCTGTTTCACGGGTTGCTAGAAGACCTGCCGAGTCTGCGCCTGGCCATCATTCACGCCGGGGTCAGCTGGGTACCACTGGCTCTGGAGAAGGCTGAGACCTACCTGTGGCTCCAGCCCCAGGGGGCCGCACCCGTCTGTCTCGAACCGGAAGACGTATGGGATCGGCATCCCCTGATCGTGTCGTTCGATAGCTGGGAAAAACCCGTGGCTCGTCTTCCTGACATGCTGGCGGCGAAAGCAGCGTGGGGCTCCCGGTATCCCCATCACGACACGGCCACGCCTGGAGAAGCCCGGGACATGCTGTCTGACCACGGCGTCGACGAACCGACGATTGACCGCCTCCTCGGTGGCAACGCCGCCGAACTGTTCGGCCTCTCCAGCCAGCCGGGCTAAACGAACTCCGGCCCCAGACCACCGCCGCCTTCCTCCGGTGCACTCGCGGGAATCAGGTCAGCCGGTCAACTGGTAGTGGGCGCGCAGTGACGCCTTCTCATGCTCGAGCAACGGCGCCTCGGCGCTGGGCGCGGCTTTGATCTGATCCTTGTCGTAAGGAACCGTGCAGTGGTCACCGTCCACCACCATGCGCACGGCCGGGACCAGATGGTGGCGGCCAATGCGCCCCACTTTGACTTCGTACCACTCGGCCTCCAGCGTCATTGGATCCACCACGACGTCGGTTACGGGCCCGACCTTCGTCCCACGCTTGTCGTATACGGTGGACCCGGCCTGAACAGGGTTGAAAGTAATCGGTCCGTTCCTCCTCGTGCATGCCGTGGTCGCTCTGGCGTCACGGCTTTTCTCAGGTTGTACCCACCTGAGGGGGTGGTCTCACGTACCCGCTGTCAGGCGCATGGGCGGAACCGCACGCGGCCCGCTCGCAGGCCGGCCAGAAACCCGACGCGTCGAGTTCGCCGGCCGCCCGCTAGGGTTCGTTTTGCCGGTGGGGGAAGAGGGTACCCCGAGAGACACAGAGGACATCGTGGTACGAAGGAGTGCGTCAGGAAATGACGTCAATGCCAGGATTACAACCGCGAGGGATCAGAGTGGTGACCATCTCGGCGTCTTTTGGGGCGGGCGGCAGCGTGGTCGGTCCGGCCGTGGCCGAGAAACTGGGGCTGCCGTTCCTCGATAGGGCCCTGCCCCTCGCCGTTTCCCGAACGTTGCATTCCTCGGTGCAGGAGGCGGTCGCTCATGACGAACGACCGCCCTCTCTCATCCAGCGGCTCTTCAATGGCCTGGCGGGATCGGTGGGAGCGTGGGGCGTCGACGTGCCGGCTGACGCCCGCATCACCGATGGTGACGCCTTCTGCACCGCGACCGCGAACGTGCTGCGCGACCTGGCTGATACCACCGGCGGCGTGGTTCTGGGCCGGGCCGGCGCCATCGTGCTGGCCAAGCATCCGGCCGCCCTGCATGTCCGCCTGGACGGCGACCGGACTACCCGGATCGGCCGGGCGGCCGATCGCGCCGGCGGTGACATGGACGCCGCGGCGCGCTTGCTGGACGAAACCGACCGGGCCCGGGAGGGTTACGTCCGCTACTTCTACAACGTCGACGCCCGTGATAGCCGGTGGTACCACGTAACGCTCGATTCGACGGCCATCCCCCTCGACGTGTGCACCGAGACGATCGTCACGGTAGCCCGCCTGCAGGGTGCGGCGCTGAGCCCCGGCTCGCACTGACCGGCGGCCCGGCCCCGGCACAGCCGGCCGTACCGCAGAAACAGCCTGCTATTCTCGCCAAAGCCCACGACCCACGCACGGACGGGACAGGAGGGACGGACGGTGAGTGTCACCGATGAGATCTATTACGACCCGTACGACTATCAGATCGATGCCTATCCCCATCCGGTGTGGAAGCGCATGCGGGACGAGGCTCCCCTGTACTACAACCCCGACTACAACTTCTACGCGGTGAGCCGCTATCGCGACGTCCGGGACATCTCGGCGGATTGGCGAACTTACAGTTCGGGGCACGGCAGCGTGCTCGAGCTGATCGACGCCGATCCGGAAGTCCTCGAGATCAACCGCAACATGCTGTTCGAGGATCCGCCCATCCACGACGAACACCGAGCCATCCTGGCCCGCAGCTTCACGCCCCGGCGGATCTCAGCCCTGGAGCCAGAGATTCGGGCTCTGTGCCGGACCTATCTCGACGAGGTCCCGTCGGACCGGTTTGACTTCGTGCGTGACTACGGGGCCAAGCTGCCCATGATGGTCATCGGCATGCTCCTCGGCGTTCCCGAGCCGGACCGTGAGTTCGTGCGGGCGGCAGCCGACGAACTGGTCCATCGGGACGAGGGCGAGACCGACTACGGGACGTCAGGGCAGCAGAAAATGCTTGAGTACTTCAGCGATCTGGTGGCCGAACGACGCCAGCACCCGACGGAGGACATCATCTCCGACCTCACCCATGCCGAGATCAAGAGCAAAGATGGTTCGGTCCGGTACATGGACAACGGCGAGTTGCTCCGGTACATCAGCCTGGTCGCCGCGGCCGGGAACGAGACGGTCGCCAACCTGATGGGTTGGGCCGGTCTCTCCTTGTGGCGCCATCCCGATCAGCGCCGGCTCCTCGTCGAGGACCCGGGGCTGATCCCCACCGCCGTCGAAGAGTTGTTGCGCTACGAGGCGCCCTCGCCTATTCAGGCCCGGCTCGTGATGCGCGATGTGGAGCTGTACGGCGAAACGGTGCGAGAAGGCTCGAAGATGGCGCTGCTCACCGGCTCCGCGGGCCGCGATGAGCGCGCCTATCCCGATCCCGACCGCTTTGACGTCACCCGCACCTTCGACAACCACGTGTCGTTTGGGCATGGCATCCATTTCTGTCTCGGCGCCGCCCTGGCCCGCCTCGAAGGGCGGGTCGGGATCGAGGAGATGGTCGCCCGCCATCCCAGCTGGGAAGTGGACGAGGCGCAGGCGGAGATGGTCCATACCAGCACGGTCCGGGGCTGGTCGACCCTGCCGGTCGCCGTCTGATGCGACGACCGTCGCGGTCATGAAGGTCGTACCGGCCCTCGAAACGGCGCGGCTTTCGACCGGCGCCGAGGGCGAAGGACAGGGTGTGGTGCCGAACTGGCTGGAGGGCCCGTTCAATGCCGACCGACTGGACGTGGCGGTGGTGACGGTCAGTCCGGGCGCGGCCACGCCACCCCACATCCACCTGGGTGGTCAGGTCATCGTGGTCACCGCCGGACGCGGCTTCGTCGAGACGAGCGGCAACCGGGTGGAGATTGGTGAAGCCGACATCGTCATCTGTCGCCCTGGTGAGCTGCACACCCACGGTGCTCTGGGCGACACGCCCCTCTCTCATCTCACCGTCACGACCGGCGGCTATTCGTTTCCCGATCCCCCCGGGCGGGCGGCAACTCCGGCCTGACGGCCGCTCGTTGGGATCGCCCGGCCGACTGGCCAGGAACAGGAGGGCTGCAGGCACATGAGCGACGATCTGCACTGGATGCCGGCTTGGCGTCTCCGTCAACTGGTGGCGACCGGCCAGCTCTCGCCGGTTGAGGTCGTCGAACACTTCCTGGGTCGGGCGGAAGAACTCGACACGCCGCTTCGCTGCTACCGGGAGCTCGACCCGGACGGAGCCAGGGCGCAGGCCAAGCAAGCCGAGCAGGCGGTCCGGCTGCACGACGACCTTGGCCCTCTCCACGGGATACCTGTCTCCATCAAGGCTCATATCGCCGTCGAGGGCCTGCATGTCTACGCCATGTTCGGCGAACCCAAGCCTCCCGTCCTGGCCCGCCGGGATGCCCCGGTCGTGCAACGCCTGAGAGCCGCCGGCGCCATCGTGATGGGCACCAACGTCATACCCGGAATGGGATTGTCGCATCTCAGGGATAACCGGGGGCAGCCCACCACCGATCTGACCTTTCACAGCCGCAACCCGTGGGACGTATCCCGGGTGCCCGGCTCGTCGAGTGCCGGCGGCGCAGCCGCGGTGGCCGCCGGGGTGATCCCGATCGCCATCGGCAGCGACGGCGGAGGTTCCACCCGCCTTCCCGCCGCCTGGTGCGGCATCCTGGGCCTGCACCCCACCCTGGGACGGGTACCGAGCGGCGGTCGGGGCGCCTCCGGTTGGAACACGACGCTCGGCCCCCTGACGCGGGATATCCGGGACATGGCGTTGTGCCTCCAGGCCATCGCCGGTCCCCACGGCGGCACCGTTCTCTCCCTTCAGGACGATCCGCCCGACTATTCCGCACAACTCGAGAGCGGCGTCGAGGGGGCGCGCCTGGCCTGGACGGGCGATTTCGGGTTCACGGGCGCATATGCCGGACCTGAAAGCGCGAGGGTCATCGACACGATCCGGGCGGGGGCGCAGACCTTTGCCACCCTGGGAGCGCAGGTATCCCCCATCACGGAGAGCTGGGACGACTGGTGGCCGCACCCGACCACCATGATGAACCCGGACGGGGTATCTCACCAGCGTTACCAGGAAGCCGAGGACGCCCGCGACCGGTGGTGGACAACCCTTCGCGGTGTCTTCGCAAACCACGATCTTCTCCTCTCCCCCACCAGCCAGCACGTCGCCTTCGACCTCGAGCGCTGGACCGCGGCCTGGTCATCCGCCGGCCCCGATTATCCAGGTGGATCGTTCGTGCCCACCTGGACCGCCCACACCTTCATGCACAACTGGTTGGGCTGGCCGGCGCTGAGCATCCCCTGCGGCACCGTGGAGGGGCTTCCTGTCGGGCTTCAGATCACCGGTCGACCCAATGACGAGGCCCGCATCTTCGGCGCCGCCGGCGCCTGGCTGGGCAACCCGTCGCTGGTGGGCCGGCCGAGCCCCTGACCGGAGACCTCTCAGCCCGCGGTCCCGTGGCCCGGGGCCGGCGAGGGGCGGCTTTCAGTGCGGGCCACGCCGGTCCAGCCCGGCGGGCTGGATCCACCCCGGCGCCGGACCCGCCCGCTCAACGGACCGGGGCCTGGCGCTCCGCCCAGGTGGTGGGAATGGTCGAGCCGGTCATGGTGGAAGTCGAGAAACGGGTCTCGCCCATCACGGGGCGCAGTCGCCGGATGATGGTGCGGTGGGGTTCGCTGGCCGCGAAGGCGTCCAGGCTGGCCTGATCGGACCACACCGAGAAGGTCCAGAAGGTGCGCCGGACCAGATCGGCGTTCAGGGCGTACCCGACGAGGCCGGTGGTCCGGGCGAGCTGACGCCGCACGGACCAGGTGTCGCGCAGGAAGCCCACCATCGAACGGTGCCGCTGCAACGGCAACTTCGAGGACATCACGATGTAGGTGCCATCGGCATCCAGCGGTTCGCGGCCGACCCACGGCAAGGCAGGCATGGGCATCCTCCTCCTTCCTGACGGGGCGCCCGGAAACCCGGAAACCTGGTAGCCCGACGAGCCCGACGGCCGGCTCCGGGACACCAGCAGCGCTTCCCGTATGTTGACGATGTGTACATCCCACCTTAAGCGTCGATGTGTACGATGTCAACATGCCCTATCACCACGGCCATCTGCGGGAGGCTCTGGTTGATGCCGCCCTCGCCACGGCCCGACGCGACGGCCCCGACGCCGTCGTCCTGCGGGCCGCGACCCGCGCCGTGGCGGTGTCGCCCAGCGCCGCCTACCGTCATTTCGCCGACCGGGACGAGTTGCTCAGCGCGGTGGCGCAGCGCTGCATGAGCCACCTGGCTGACGTCATCGAATCCCGCCTGGCCGAGGCTCCCGGCGGTTCGGACCCGGTGGCGACAGCCTGGGGACGGCTGCGAGCCGCCGGCAGAGCGTACGTGGAGTTCGCTCTGAGCGAGCCGGGCTGGTTCGGGACCGCCTTCGGCGCACCCGCCGGGCCCCCGGTTCCCTCAGCCGTGGCGCCGGGCAGCCCATTCCAGCTCCTCAACGAGCTGCTCGACGACCTGGTCGCTACCGGGGCGCTGCCACCCGAGAAGCGACCGGGGGCCGAGTACGCCGCCTGGGCCGCCGTTCATGGCATCGCCACCCTCCTGGTGGACGGACCACTCCGCCACGTTCCACCCGCAGGACGGGATCAGATCGTCACCGGTGTGATCGACAACGTCGTGGCCGGTCTCTCGAAGGGGCTCGGGGTCCCGGACGGTTGACCACGGCGGGATCGACTCCTCGACTGGTGGGCCGCATGCGAACTCTGGCCGGCCCGCTGGATAGTGTGGTGGCGCCCTCAAGCCCGGCGTACCGACACAGCCTGGTGCCACGTCCAAGGAGGAGCCATGTGGATCATCGATCCAACCCAGTCCCGACCCGACCTCGGGCCCACCGGGCGCAGCCCGAACCAGGTGGCGGACCTGAGCGGTCGGGTCTGCCTCCTTTCGAACTCCAAACCAAACGCCGGCGCTTTGCTCGAAGCCATGGCCGACCAACTTGGTCTGGCCGACGCCACCCCGCTGGCAAAGCCCGTGGCCACCAGGCCGGCGCCCGATCAGTTGCTGGACCGGATCGCGGCGCAGTTTGACGGCGCTCTGGTTGCCATTGCTGATTGAGGGTCGTGTACGTCGTGGAGTGTCCACGACTCCGTGGAGTTAGCAACACGAGGAGTGTCCACCGTCATGGTGGTGACCGACGCCTTCCTGCCGTTAGCTGTGGCGCAGGCACACGTACGCCAGCAGGAGCTGCAGATGGTCGTGGTCACGCACCCGGTCGGTGGTCTGCATCCCGACGAGCTGACAACGCGAGTGTCCGAGGCCGTCATACAGCTGAAAGAGGGGACCGCGGCTACGTGAGATCCGCGGTCCCGTGGGTCGGGGTCGGGGTCGGGGCCGGGCGAGCGAGCGCCCCATGAGTCCGGCCCGGAGGCTGGAGGTGGCCGATATGGGGCCGCACGAGTGGTTCGCATTCGCCGAGGCTCAGGGTTGGGGCGACGGGCTGCCCACCCTCCCCCCCACCGTGGACGCAGTCGAGGCGCTGCTGTCCGAGGTCAATCCGGCCGTGACAGCAGACGTCGCCATCGGACCCATCCCGCCCGCCGGTCTGCTGCCCGATATCCGCTCGCTGGCCGCCAATGCGGTCATGGCGGGGTGCACGACGGCCGCGGGCTTCCTTATCGTCGTCGCCGCGCTGGAGGCGGTGCTCGACGAGAGCTTTAACGCCGTCGGCGTGATGGCCACCACCCACCCTTGTACGCCGCTGGTCCTCGTCAGCCGGTCAGCTGCGGTGGCGGCCGGAGTCAACGCCAGAGAAAACTGCCTCGGCCAGGGTTGCCGTGGCGAACGCCACCATCGGCAGGGCGCTCCACTTCATCCTGGTCAACCTGGGCGGTTCGACGCCGGGCAGCCTCGATCGAGCCACCCACGGCTCACCCGCCAAATACAGCTACTGTTTCGCCGAGGACGAGGAATCCAGCCCCTGGGAACCGCTCGCACAACGGCGTGGGTACGCACCGAACGACCTCGTCGTCACGGTCTTTGCCGCCGAAGGTCCTCACAACGTCAACGACCACGGGAGCACCCGCGGCGACGAACTGATCCTCACCATGGCCGGAGTCATGGCGACGTCCGGCTCCAACAACGTGTATCTGGGCGGCGATCATCTGGTGGTGTGGGGACCGGAGCACGCCGCCACCCTCTTTCGAGACGGTTGGGACGTGGCCATGATCCAGGAAGCCCTCTACGAGCGGGCTACCGTCCCGGTGTCGTCGATATCCGCAGGGAAGCGAGCCGAGTTTTCCAGCCTGGGTCTGGAGCCGGAAAACGGCTCCTATCGAGTCGGTAGCGGCCCGGAGAGCATCCAGGTGGCGGTGGCCGGAGGGCGCGGGAAGCACTCGGTCTGGATTCCCACCTTCGGATCGAGCCGGTGCGTATCGCGACGGGTGCGATGGGATGGGGCCCGGTCCGGGCCGACTGGCTCCGGCCCAATCCCCTGAACCTGGTGGCCGTCGTGCTGGTGTCGACCCGGCGCCGCGACCAGCGGGGGGAGGGGGGAACAACCGGATCGACCCTGGCGTTGAGAAATAGCCGGCTTTACCTTTACCGGCGCCATCGATGCGAAGTTGATACGGCCAGAACTGATAAATGTGAGGGAAGTGGCTTGGTTTTGCAGTGCCGGAACTGCGGTGATGTGGTGGACCCCCGCCGGGTGGAGTTGGGATACGACTACTGCTTGAAGGACGAATGTCAGCAGCGGTGCGTCCAGCGGGTGGAGCTGGCCGCCGTCGGAGTCAACAAGGCTGCCGACTACTACATGAGGGCGGACGAGGTTCTGCCGCCGCCACCCCCGGGAGCTCCGTCGGCGGGTGCGGACGAGCCGGAGCCGGTGCTGGAGCCGGCGCCCGGCCCGAACCGACGGCTGACCGTCGACACCCAGCCGCGGCCGAAGAGCACCATCGAACGCCTTCATGATCTGGAAACGGCGCTGGATGGGGCACTTGATTCCGCCTACGAGCGGTTCCGCGACGGTGAGATCACGGCTCGAGAGATGCAGACTCAGCAGGACCGGCTGATCGAAGCGTTCAACCGCCAGGTCAGGACCGAAAATATCCGCTATCGATCGCGACTGCGGCCCCGCCCGTTCCGGTCCCAATGAGACCGGCCCGACCGGCGCCGCCCCAGCTCAGGAATCGGCTGACCCGGCGCTGAGGAGGGTGGCCAGGTCGGCGCCGTTGCGGACGCCGTAATCCTGGTAGCAATTGTTCATCAGGGCGTGGACCGCAGTGGCCTGATCGGCCAGGCTTCGGAGACGGGGAACCCAGGCCCGCAGCTGGGGTTTGGAGTACAGGTACTGAAACCGCTCGGCCGCGGTCGTCGACGGCTTTTTCCAGGTGTCGTCATTGCGTCCATGGAAGCGGACCACCGCCAGGTCCGGGTTGGTGACCTCGATCACTATGGGCAGCTTTGACGCGGCCGGAGCGTCCACGACCACCAGGGCGAAGCCAAGATCACGCAGGGTGCCCAGCGTCCGGTCGCGGTCCGCCGCGGTCGCCAGCCACGTGGGTGAGCGAAACTCCACGCACACCGGAAGTCCCGGCCAGCGCTCCCTGACGGTGACCAGCTCGATCCGGTTTTCTCGTTTGGCCGTGAACCACTCGGGATACTGCATCAGCACCGCGCCCAGCTTTCCCGAGTCGACCAACGGCCGAAGGGCGTAGCGAAACCGTTCCCACACCTCATCGGCGGCGTCGCCGGGCAGATGAGAAAGGTAGACGTTGCGCTTTCCGGCAAATTCGGGCTTGACCGCGTCCCGGAGGTCGGGCCAGAGGGAGTTCGGCTGGGCCGGATGACCGGTGAGGAGGGCGTACGCCTTGACGTTCATGGTGAAGCTCGCCGGCGTCCGGTCGGTCCAGCCCTGGGTGAGTTGCGCCGTCGGCGGGAAGTAGTAGGTGCTGTCCGCCTCGGCGATGGCGAAGCGGGACGCGTAAAACGCCAGTCGCTCGGCCGCTGACATCGACCGCTTGGGGTACCACTCGGTCTCTTTTACCAGCGTCGAGTCGGTCCAGGAGCAGGTGCCCACCAGAATGCCGCGACCTGACACCCCCCTATCTTTGGCGGCCGGTCCGCCCCGCGCAACCGGCAAATCGGGGCCCGGGAGGGCGCGACCGGCGCGGTGCCACCCGTGCTCACCCGGGCCACTGCCGCGGCCTATGAAATCAGGCTCAGCAGATGGTCCGTGATCGCCGCACTGATGCCCTCCAGATGCTGACGGCGGGCCTCGATGTCCGCCAGGTACCGCTCCACCCCATCCGGATGGCCGGCTTCGAGGGCCGCCCGGTAGGACGCCACCCGTACCCACTTGGCCACCATTTCGGGCGAGGCCTCAACGTGGAACTGCATCCCCCAGGCCCGGTCGGAAACCCGGAAGGCCTGTATCCCGCTGGTGGCATTGGTGGCCAGCAAGGCAGAATCGGGAGGGATCTGGCGCACCTCCGCTCCGTGCCACTGCACGGCGTCCAGCCGTTGCGGGAGTCCGGCAAACAAGGTGTCGGCCGCGCCGTGTTCGGTCAGGTCGACCTCGCAGACCCCTACCTCCGGGGCGGCCATCGGGCCGACTTCGCCCCCGAGGGCGTCGGCAAGCAATTGATGCCCGAGGCAGACGCCGAGAAAAGGGCGCTGCCGCTCTGTCACCCACTCCCGGATGGCCGCTTTTTCCCCGGACAGCCAGGGATGGGCATCCTCCTGCCAGACGTCCATGGGGCCTCCCATGACCAGCAGCAAGGCAAATCCTTCCAGGGGGGGAATGGGCTCGCCGTGGTCGAGCTCGACGGTGATGAGCTCGCATCCCGCGGCTCGTAAGCCAGCCCCGATGGAACCGGGTGTCTCACTTCGCAGGTGCTGGAGGACGAGCACACGGGCGCCCTCATACGCTGGCACGGCTCGGGAACCCCTCAGTCTGCGGTCATCAGGACGACGCCGGAAAAGGGCCCGACCGCGTTGGCCCATACGCCGACCTCAGCGTTGGGAACCTGCCTGGTGCCGGACTCCCCCCGCAGCTGGCGGACGGTCTCGATGCAGAAGTTGGCCCCGTGCCGCCGGCCTACGTTGCACGCCCCCCCATCCGTGTTGGTCGGGATCCGGCCGCCAAGGCGCGTATGGCCGGCTTCGATGAACGGGCCGGCCTCGCCCAGCTTGCAGAATCCGAGCGCCTCGAGCCACTGGAAGGTGATGATGGTGAATCCGTCGTAGAGCTGAGCGCAGTCCACGTCCTCCGGCTTGAGGTCAGTGCGGCTCCACAGCTCCCTGGCCGCATGGAACGGTGAGCTCTCGTTGAGATCGATATTGTCAAAGTCGAAGTATTTGATGGACGAGTAAGCGGCGGCCTCGACCCAGACCGGCTTCTTGCGCCAGTTACGGGCGCGATCGCCCTCGGTGTAAATGACCGCAGAGGCGGAGTCGACCGGATAATCGCAATCCAGCAACCGAACCGGTTTGGAGATGTACCGCGCCGAGAGATAGTCCTCGACAGTAAGAGGATCGCGAAAGATGGCGTCCTCGTTGAGCGAGGCGTGATAGCGCTGGGTGACGACGTGGGCGCCGAACTGCTCCTCCGTGGTACCGAACATATCCATGTGGCGCTGAGCGGGCAGGGCCGCGATTGAAGGAATCATGCCGCCGACCTCGAACCCGTAGGGCAGGGTGTAGGCGCGGTCGCCGACCACCACCTGCGGTCCCTGTTCGGCCGTCTCCCGGAGTACCTCGGCAGAGCTCGACCGCTGGTTGATGATCCGGACTGTCAGCACGGTGTGGGCGAAGCCGGAACGGATAGCAGCGATGCCCTGCAGGGCCGCTCCGACGTAGGCCGGCGACGGGCTGGGCGCCCCAAACCAGTTGAGCGGGGAGATGCCGAGAGTGAAGCCGAGATCCATCGGGTCGATGTTGTCGAGCCCTCCCGGAGCAGGGCCGGCCACGCCCCAGAGAACGGTCACGCCGTCGATGTCCGCGGGAGTCATACCGGCGTCGTCCATGGCTGCCCTGCAGGCCTGGATGGCGAGCTGCCAGGATCCCAGCCCGGTGCGCCTCCCCGTCTTCGAATAGCCCACACCGACAGCGGCCACCCGGTCATTGACCCTCACCCTACGCTCCTCCTTCCATCTGCTCGGGGCCGGAAGAACGGGAGCACCAGGGTGTCGGTCACGTCCTTGAACACCACCTCCATTGGCAGCCCGCACACCAGATCGGCCTCAGCGGCGTCGATCCCGCCAGGCATGCGGACCCCGGGCTCCTCTTCGATCTCCATGACGCCGATCGCATAGGGGATCTTGTCGATGAAAAACGGATGACCCGCTTGCATCACCACGGTGTAGGAGTACAGCGTCCCTCGACCCGAGATGGTTTCCGGTTGCAGGTCGTCCGACAGGCACCGGGGACAGACCGGCCGGGGGTAGTGCACGAAGTGGCCACAGTCCTGGCAGCGCAATAACTGGAGCTGGCGCCGAGCCACCGCGTCCCAGTAGAACTGGTGCATTGGATGGTGACCGGGGATTGGGGGCGACAGGGCGCCCACCCCGACCGCACCCTGCTGGGTTTCAGTCACGTCTCACCTCGCAGCCTCGAGAGCGCACCCGTTGACGGGGGACCATCGGCGCGCCATTTCCGGCAGCACAGTACTTCAGGGGGCCGGATGAGGCCACCGGACCCCGGGGGGCCGCATGGGGGTCCGGCCCGGCCCGGGGTTGCCGGCGCCCCGGGCCGGACGACACCACCGCGCCAGTGCGCCCCGAGCCGGCACCTCGGCCACACCGGCCGGACCGCACCACTGCCCACACCGCGGCCACACGGGCCGGACCGCACCACTGCCCACACCGGCCACACCGGCCACACCGCACCACTGCCACACCGGCCGGACCGCCGCACGACCGTGCCCCGAGCCGGCGCCTCGGCGCCTCGGCACTTCGGCACCTCGACCTCGGCATCATGGACGCCCCGGGACCTACTCGCCGGGGCCCACCCGAACCGGGCTCCGACAGCGTTCTCTGTTGCAAAATGTGCGCTAACTGGGCCTGGAGTGCGTTTCCTACTGCAAAACGTGCCCAGTTGAAGGGGCCGGTGCAACAGAGAAGGAAGAGAAGCAGCTGAGAAGGCCTTGCTCAGCGTCCGTCGCCGCGGCGGGCAGGGATGAACCCTGCGCTCAGTAGCTGCGCACTCTCATAACATCCAGCTTCTGGCCCCGGGGTCGGGTCACCACGAAGAGGTGGACCTCGGCCACGTGCTCGACCTGCTGAGATCCGTGCTTACCGGAGATCCGCTGCAAGATCCCGTCTTCTGTCCAGCGTTCATACGCCACCGCAGAGTGGTCGGGATGCCACTCCCAGCCCGTGGACCCGCCGCCTTCACCGGCCGCGACCCCCTGGATCAGGGTGGTCACGCGTATCTCGGCCTTTTCGTACTCGGTCCGGAGGGCCTGCCCAAGAGCCTCGAGTCCCGCCTTGGTGACCGCGTACATGGAGAGCATGGCGAACGACTCGATGGTCGCCTCACTCGACGTGTTGATGATGTCGCCTCCCCCCGCGGCCCGCATCAACGGGACAGCCGCCCGGCAGGTGTAGATCGGACCGAGGAGGTTGGTGCGAAAATGGACGTCGATTTCGGCGTCGGTCAGGTCCTCGAAGGGGACTGGGCGATAGATGGCGGCGTTGTTGATGAGGATGTCGAGCTTGTGGTGCTGATTCTCGATCTCCGCGAACGCCGCTCTCACGCTGTCGGGATCACCAACGTCGGTGGGGATGCCGGCAGCCGAGGGTCCCGGCAATTCCTCCACCTCCTTGAGCCGCTCAGCGCCCCGGGCGAGAAGGAACACGTTGGCGCCCTCGTCGACGAACCGCCGGGCAATAGCCCGACCGGATCCGCTGGTCGCCCCGGTAACCGCAGCGACCTTGCCGGCCAGTGAGCCGCCTTCCCTGCTTCCGTTCGACATGGTGGTCTCCCCCTCGCCGATAAAACGCCCGTTACCGTAACAGAACCCGTCCGGGCAGGCAAAGGCGCCCTGATGTGGCGCGGCACCTCGCCCGCCCGGGTCCGGCGCTCCGTGGCCCGGCGCCCAGGTAGCCTTGCGAACCCTGACCGGGCGTGGTACAAAGCGCGCCCGCGGTGCTGCTCAGCTTCATCAGGAGGGGCACCGAGGTAACCGTCGAAAGAAGGGAGCACCGCGTGCGGGCAGTGGTGTTGAGAAGCGGCGAGCTCGAGGTCCGGGAGACCGCGGACCCGCAGCCCCGCCAGGGTGAACTGCTCCTGCGCACCATCAGCACCGCCATCTGCGCATCCGATGTCCATTACATGGACCACCCGGATCCCGCTGAAACCTCGGGGCTGTTCGTGTGGGACCCCGACCGGGACGTCGTCATGGGCCATGAGTTCGTGGGCGAGGTCGTGGCTCTGGGTCCGGGTTGCACCGGCCAGTTTCCACTCGGCAGCCGCGTCACGAGCGTTCCGACGCTGGCGCGACCCGAGGGCAGGCAGGTGATCGGTCAGCATCCCGAGGCACCGGGCAGCTTCGGCGAACTGTTCGTGGTGACGGAGGCGCTGGCCCGAGCGGTGCCCGATGACGCCGACCCTGATGCGGTCGCCCTGACCGACGCCTTCGCGGTCGGCGAGGGATACGTGGCGATGTCAGGGATCGCACCCGGGCCGATCCCGATCGTCGTCGGGGCCGGGGCGATTGGCCTATCAGCCGTCGCGGCCCTGGCGTCGAGAGGTATCGAGCCGATCGTCGTTTCCGACTTCAACCGCGACCGACTCGAACTCGCCCAGCGGTTCGGATCCTGCATCGTCGTAGATCCATCGTCGCGCTCGCCCTATGAGGTGTGGCAGGAGGCGGCCGCCGAGCGGGCCGTGTCCTCTCCCCCCGTGATCTACGAATGTGTTGGCGCGGCCGGGCTGTTGGAGGGGATCGTCGAGGCCTGTCCGATGGGGTCGCGGATTTACGCCGCCGGCGGCTGGTATACCGGTGACTCGCTGAATGTCACGACTGCCACCAAGAAGGGCGTCCTGATCCAGTTCGGGGGTGGTCCGGGCGGGGACGCCTGGTACGGCACGCTCGAGGCGATCCTCGCCGGCCGACTCGACCCCCGTTCCAGCATCGGTATGGTGATCGGCCTCGACGGCGTGCCTGACGCCATTGCTCTGGCCCGGCAGGCGATGGGACCGCCGCGAATCATCATCCACCCCAACGGGTGACCGGCCCCGGTCGCGATATTCGATCTTTGTTAGCGAAGCCCGGCAGGACGCCGCGAAGACAACGTCAGGGGACCACCCACCCGCTCCAGCTACCGCCAGCCTTTTCGTAGTCGACCAGCACAACGCCACCGGGGCCCACGGCAAATAATTCCTGGAGGGACCCGTTGGTGCCCGGGGCATAGCTCACCGGACCCACCAGACCCGATCCCCCAAACGCCCGCCAACCCGACCACGCCCCCCCGGCCACCTCATAATCCGCCATCACCACGCCCCCCCGACCCATGGCAAACAACTCCTGCACCGACCCGTTCGAGCCCGGCACATAGCTCACCGGACCCAACAAACCCGATCCCCCAAACGCCCGCCAACCCGACCACGCCCCCCCGGCCACCTCATAATCCGCCATCACCACGCCCCCCGGACCCATGGCAAACAACTCCTGCACCGACCCGTTACTACCCGGCGCGAAGGTGACCGGACCCACCAGACCCGATCCCCCAAAGGGATGCCAGCCCGACCAGGCCCCACCCGCCATCTCGTAATCCGCCATCACAACTCCCCCCGAGCCGAGGAGGAACAGTTGCTGGAGCGACCCGTTGGTGCCAGGGGCATAGCTCACCGGACCCACCAGACCCGATCCCCCAAACGCCCGCCAACCCGACCACGCCCCACTCGCCATCTCATAGTCCGCCATCACCACGCCCCCCGGACCCATGGCAAACAACTCCTGCACCGACCCATTACTACCCGGCGCGAAGGTCACTGGACCCACCAGACCCGATCCCCCAAACGCCCGCCAACCCGACCAGGCCCCACTCGCCATCTCATAATCCGCCATCACCACGCCCCCACGGCCTACCACGAAGAGCTCCTGGAGCGATCCGTTACTACCCGGCGCGAAGCTCACCGGACCCACCAGACCCGATCCCCCAAAGGGATGCCAACCCGACCAGGCCCCACCCGCCATCTCATAATCCGCCATCACCACGCCCCCACGGCCTACCACGAAGAGCTCCTGGAGCGATCCGTTGCTACCGGGCGCGCATGTGACCGGGCTGGGGCCCGGAATCGGAGAGACCACCGGGTTGGAAGCCGGCGAGACCGCCGAGGTACCAATGGCGTTAGTGGCCGTGGCCGTGAAGGTGTAGGTGTCGCCGTCGGTCAAGCCGATTACGACGCACGACCCGGTCGCCCCCTGGACCGTGCAGGTCTGGCCTCCTCGAGCCGGGGTGGTCACGTCGGCGGCCCTCACCGTATAGGAGGTGGGTGTCCCGCCCGAGGTGGGTGGGGTCACGGCCACCGTGGCGCTGGCGTTGCCCGCGGTGGCCAGCGGCGCCCTCGGGATTCCAGGTGGCGCCGACCCCACCACGACCACCCCGTTGACGTAGGTGAAGGCATAGTTCGAGTCAGCTGCGCCCGAACACGACGACGGATAACTCCCCACCGGCGACGAACTCGTGGCGGTAGTCGAACACACCGGCCCGCTGGTCAAACTGGCCGGACCATCCCCATTGACAAACCCGGCATAACCCGCCGTGATCACCGGCGGCACACCCCCATACGTCATCGACCCACCCGAAGCCGTAATCGTCAACGCCGCCGGGCCCACGCTGATGACCTGCTGTACCAGGGTGGCGGCCATGTACGTCGGGTTGCCGGCCTGGTTGGCATCGATCACACAGTTCCCGACTCCGGTGAAGCTCACCGTGCCGCTGGTCGGGCTGAGCGAACAGGCGCCGGCCGTGCTGGTGCCGTCGATGCTCAAGCTGACCAGGAGGCCCGAAGTAGCCGCGGCCGCGGGGGTGAAACTGCCGCCGTACAACGCCGGGTTCGGCGGGTTGACCGTGAAACTGATGGCCTGCGGGATCGGGCCCGGCGTGCCCCATACCCAGGTGTCAGCCAGGGCGGGGCCGCTGCCGCCCCCGAAGAGGACGAGCTGGCCCGTACCCGGGTCGAAACCCAACGCCGCCTCACTCCGGGCCGATGGGCTGGTAGCCGGTGACTGCTGAACCCAGTTGGTGCCGTTCCACACCCACGTGTCCACCAGGGCGCTGCTCGTACCCTGGCCGCCGAAGAGCACCAGCTGTCCGGTGCCCGGGTCGAAACCCAGGGCGGCGCTACCGCGGGCCGACGGGCTGGTAGCCGGTGACTGCTCAACCCAGTTGGTGCCGTTCCACACCCACGTGTCCATCAGGGCGCCCTCCGTACCCTGGCCGCCAAAGAGCACCAGCTGTCCGGTGCCCGGGTCGAAAGCCATTGACGCCCCGGTCCGCGAGGAAGGACTGGTCGCCGGGGTCGACTGCGTCCAGGTGGTCCCGTTCCACGCCCAGCTGTCCCCGAGCAAGGTCCCGCTGTTCGACCCGCCGAACACGATCAGCTGGCCGGTCGCGGGAGCAAACGCCATCGAGGCGCCATCACGGGCCGGAGGGCTGGTCGCCGGGTGGAGCTGGGTCCAGGTGGTGCCGGTCCACGCCCAGGTGTCGTTCAACGAGCCACCACCGTTGGACCCGCCGAACACGATCATCTGGGCGGTCGCCGGGTCGAACGCCATCGAGGCGCCATCACGGGCCGGAGGGCTGGTCGCCGGGTGGAGCTGGGTCCAGGTGGTGCCGGTCCACGCCCAGGTGTCGCTCAACGAGCCACCACCGTTGGACCCGCCGAACACGATCAGCTGGCCGGTCGCCGGGTCGAACGCCATCGACACCTGGGCCCGGGCCGACGGGCTGGTGGCCGGGGTTTGCTGGATCCAGGCGCCGTGCACGCCCGAGGCGTAGCCCCACGCCCAGGTATCCCCGAGGAACCCGGTGCCGCCTGACCCCCCGAAGAGAAGGAGTTGGCCGGTGGCCGGATCGTACGCCAGCGACGTGTAGGCCCGGCCCGCGGGGTTGGTGGTCGAGGCCTGTTGGGTCCAGGTGGCCCCGTTCCAGACCCAGGAGTCGTTCAGGTACCCGCTGTTGCCCTCGCCCCCGAAGAGGACCATCTGGCTGGTCCCCGGATCGTACGCCAGCGACGCCCCGAAGCGAGCCGCCGGACTGGTCGCGGGTGACTGCTGCACCCAGGTGGTGCCGTTCCAGAGCCACGTGTCGGCGAGATTCCCGTTGTTGTTGAAGCCGCCGAAAAGGACCAGCTGCCCCGAGCCCGGATCGTAGGCCAGGGACGCGCTGTCTCGGACCGCCGGGCTGGTGGGGGGAGTCTGCTGCATCCAGGCGGTGCCGTTCCACACCCACGTGTCGCCGAGATCGCTGCTGCTGCCAAAGCCGCCGAAAAGGACCAGCTGCCCCGTGGCCGGGTCGTAGGCCATCGAGGCGCTGTTCCGCGCCGGCGGGCTGGACCCCAGGGTCTGGGCTGCCCAGGTGGTGCCATTCCACACCCAGGTGTCGGCCAGATTTCCGCTGTTGCCGAACCCGCCGAAAAGGACCAATTGGCCCGTGCCCGGGTCGTAGGCCATGGAGGCGGCATCCCGGGCCGGCGGGCTGATGGCTGGCGTCTGCAGCGCCCAGTTGGTGCCGTCCCAGACCCAGGTATCCCCGAAACGGCTGCTGGCGTTGACCCCACCGAACAGGACGAACTGGCCCGTGGCGGCGTCATATGCCGTCGACAGGAACCCCCGAATGGCGGGGCTGGCGGCAGGAGACAACTGGCTCCACAGTGGCGCCGGCGCGGCCCCCGCCGCTTCGGCCGAGGGGGCCCGTCCGATGGAGCTCGCCACGAGGGCAACCACCACGGCCACCCCTGCCAGCACCGCCGCCACCCGCTTGGATCGTCCGTTCGCCGGCACCCAAGCCCATCGCCCCATTTCGTCCCTCCGCACTATGCCACTACCGGGTACTACTACCCGCCCGCTCCTACCACTAATAGCCGACGAGCTCGGGCTGCCGGGCGCGGTCTGAGGGTTCGGGCCCGCACCGCGCCGGCCGCGGGTAACGCCGCTCGGTAGCGGTGGCTGCCGACCTAACCTCGGAACCGTGACTCTCCAGGACGATCTGAAGGACCTGGGCTTCAAGTACGGGCCCATGTTCCACCGCGCCGTGATTCGCATCAGCGGGGGCCGGCTCTTCAACAGCCTCGGCGGTATGCCAATCCTGGAACTCCATACCATCGGTCGCAAGACCGGGGAGCCCCGGGTGACCACACTGTCTTCTCCGATCATCAGCGCTGATCGGGTCGTGCTGGTGGCCTCCAAAGGAGGCGACGACCGGAACCCGGCCTGGCTGCTCAACCTGGAGGCGAACCCCGAGGTGGAGGTGGTTGTCGCCGGCCAGAAGCGATTGATGCGGGCCCGGGTCGCATCCGCCGAGGAGAAGGCCGAACTCTGGCCTCAGATCGTGGCGGCCTACAAGGGCTATGAGGGTTACCAGAAGCGCACCGGGCGCGACATCCCCGTAGTCATCTGCGAACCCCGATAGCCCGGCAGCGGCACCGGGCTGATGCCGCGCTCGGCTGCGGCCCCCCGGGGTAGGGAACAGTCAAGCCTTGAGGTCGGGCCCGTCCCGCCACCGCCGCAGCGGCGACTCCGCATCCACGCTCCGGGCCTCCGGGAGCGGCCCTACCAAGGGCACCCGGGGGGCCGTGTAGGTCCGCCCATCGTCATCGAGCGTCTCCCAGGCCTGGCGGACCCGGAGATGCGGCCACTCCAGGACGTCCTCAATCCGGCCGGGATGGGCCATCGGGGTTGCCGGCGAGCCGCTTCCTCCAGGAGCTGAGCCCGGGACTGCGTCCTGGTCCACTGGCTGAGCAATGGGCCCACGATCTCCGGAGCGTTGTGGTAGTGCGACTCTCTCGAGGGCCGCCAGGACCCCTATGGCACGTAGAGGCCAGCGACTGGATCGCCGTAGAAAGTGGCAATCTTGGTGGGCGGATCATCCGGATGTCCGGTGACAGCAGCCAATCCCGACGCGTGGAGGAGATGGTCTCCATAGGCGGCTCTCTCGGCGTCCGGACCGGTGGCCCCGTAGCCGGACAGCCACAGGATGACGAGGTCTGGTTGGCGCGCCAACAGCACATCCGGAGCCAAGCCAAGGCCCGACATCACGCGGGGCGAAATTTTCAATAACCACATCCGCTCGCTCGATCAGATCGAGCAGTGATTCTCGGCCTCACTCCGTCTTGAGATTGAGGGTGACGGACCGCTTCCCTCGATTGCAGGCCAGGTAGTAACCGCTGCGCTCGAAATCTCTCAGGCCGTCGACAAAGGCACCCGACCAGCGCAGGATGTCGATGTGGTGGTGGGACTCGATCTTGATGACGTCAGCGCCGAGATCGGCGAGCATCATTCCGGCAAACGGCCCCGCCCAGGAAAGACCCATGTCCACGACGCGTACTCCGTAGAGGGGACCCGTGGGCGCCGTGGGCGTGGATGGCATGGGTGCGTTCGGAAGAAGTTCTTCAGTCACTGTCACCAAACCGACGATGGCGGGGCCGCGGAGCTCTGGGCAAAGCCCGGCCCCATCGGCCGCCTCGGTGTGATGCCACACCGGGCCGAATCACTGGGCAACACACCTCCTTCGAGGCTCCTTGCAGCGGCACCCTCGGGCTCCTTTCGACGATCACAGTACGAGGTGCCAACGCCGCCGGTGGTATCCACGGGCCAGTTGAGCCTGCTAAAACCCAGTTGAGCCTGCTGAAACAAGGTCGGGCGATCCCCGCACTCCCTGCCGTTGTTCAGATGGGGCTGATCGGCAGAATCAGGGCCGACGGGTGGCCCGGATCGTGGAACACGTTCCGCTCGGCGATCTGCACAGTTGTGGCGGTCGCGATCGGCTCCCCCCGGCCGAGATTGCGATTGAAGAGCGGGTGGGCGCCTCCGGCCACCTGGAGCCGCACTCGCTCGCCCCGCCTGAGCGTAATGGCGGTGGGCCACAGGTCAACGTGCACGCACTGGCTGCCGTCCGGATTCGGGGAGATTTCCCCGGGCCGAACGCGTCGGTATCCATCGCTGAGGTTGTACGAACGCCCCTTCGTTGACACCACACAGAGACGGACCGAGATGTCGTGGTACTCCTGCGAGGACCGCGACCAGAGGTCGACCGCGACCGGACCGGCGACGGTCACGTCCCGTCCCGTCGGCTCACTGGTATAGATGAGGACATCGGCGCGTTGCTCTCGCAGGCGCTGATCCTTGCGGCCGGCGTTGCGCGGGTCGAGGGAGGGGCCGCCAATCCCCGGGGTCGGATCGGTGGGATCGAATTGGAACCCGTCCGGAGCGGACTCCGGCGCAGGATCCGGGGAAAGTCCGCCCCCCGGCTGCAGGTACCAGCGTTCGACGGTGGCGGGCGGCGGCCAGTCCGGAACGTTCACCCAACGCCCGCTTCCCATGACGAACAACCGCACCCCGGGCGCCAGATCCGGCGTCGCACCGCTGGCAGAATGCCCGTCAAACCAGGCCAGCGATTCGCGGAGGCTGGTGGGGAGCCACCGCAGCCCGGCGTGCGTCCACGGGCCGATGGTCATCCGGGCCTCCCGGCCCGCGGCCCGGGCGGCGACAAAGTCGTCGATCTGAGCCGGCAGGAAGATGTCATACCACCCGCCGAGCAGGGTGGCAGGCGGAGCCAGCTGGCGGGCGGCCCGAAAGTCGATCGCTTTCCACCAGGGGTCCTGCGGGTCCTCATGAACGAGCCAGTCCTGATAAAAGCCCATCCGTCGACCAACCACCTCCTGGTCGGCGTCCGACAGAGGCAGGGTGGCAAATCCCGGGGCCAGCACGGCGCGCTGGTTCACCCTCGAGCGGAGCAGTCCCGGGAGCCTCCGCTCCTGGTGATGGACCAGGTACATCCAGTTGAGCATGGTCTCCAGCGCAACCGTATCGCCCGGGTAGATGGCGCTCTCCCGGAAATACGCAGAGGTCACCGCCGGTGCCATGGCTTTCACCTGACCGGGCCGGTCATCCAACATCGCCCACTGCACCAGCCCCAGATAGCTGGGGCCGAAGGTGAACACTGCGCCCCCGAACCAGGGCTGCTCGGCCAGCCAGGAGAGCGTGTCTCGACCATCTTCCTGCTCGTGGCGGAAGGGCTCCCACTCACCTCCTGAACCGAACGTTCCCCGGCAGCTCTGGATCACGACCTGGTACCCGCGCTCCGCGAAGATGCGCCCCAACACACCGACCTGGCGGCGACCGTAAGGCGATCGCATCAGCACGACCGGAGGCCCAATCGACTCCCCGGCCTGCGACGCGGCCACGTAGCGGTCAGCCAGAAGCACGGCCCCGTCGCCCATCGTGGCGGGCAGATTGCGGTGGATTATGATCTGGTGGTCCCGGGCGGGCGGCAGCCGGGCCAGGGTGGCGAGCAACGTGCTGGCAAGAGTCGTGGCGACTTACTAGCACAACCCGGGTCTGCCTGCTTGCACCTTTTGTCGGGATTTGCGGGAAGGAATACCACCAGGCTGATTTGTACGTGCACCAGAAAGCGGCGCCGGCCGTCGATTTTTCCTATTGTGGGCAAACGAGCTGTTGTCTGCGTGGCAGACCTGAGGAAGGGGGGACGATGAATCGCTTTCGCTGGGGTCACTGTGTGAGCCTGCCGCGAACCCGTGGAGGGCTGGCTGCCGTCGGAATCGCACTGGGCCTGTCGATCGTGGGTATCCAGGGTGGCGCCGACCCCGCGGGTGCTGCGGTTCGCCCCGCGTCACCGACTGCGGCGGCATCCACTGCCGCATCGCTTGGCTTCGCGGCCGTACCCGGCACTGCCACCGACATCTCCCAGGGCGCCAACGGAGCCCTGTGGATCGTTGGCACCAACCCGGTGCCGGGTGGCGACGGTATCTACAAGTGGACCGGTAGCGGGTGGGCCGAGCTACCCGGCGGAGCGGTCACCATCGCCGTCGCCCCGAATGGGACCCCGTTCGTGATCAACTCCGCTCACCAGACCTTCGAGTGGAGCGGCACCGGCTGGGTCCAGGGCCCCGGCACCCTCACCGACATCGCCATCGGCGCCAACGGCGCTCTCTGGGCCATCGGCACCAATCCCGTGCTCGGCGGCTTCGGCATCTACAAGTGGACAGGCAGCGGGTGGGCCCCGCTACCCGGCGGAGCGGTCACCATCGCCGTCGCCCCGGACGGCACCCCGTTCGTCATCAACTCCGCTCACCAGCCTTTCCTCTGGACCGGTAGCAGTTGGGAGCAGGGACCGGGCACCGTCACCGACATCGCCCTCGGAGCTAACGACGCCCTGTGGGCCATCGGCACCAACGCCGTCCCTGGCGGCTTCGGCATCTACGAATGGGTCAGTAACGGCTGGGCCGAGGTACCGGGAGGGGCGGTAACCATCACGGTGGGGCCAAAAGGCGTTCCCTGGGTCATAAACGCCAGCCACCATATCTACGCCGGCTAAGAAGCATCTACGCCGGCTAAGAAGCGCGGCTCTCCCCCCCGGCCTCCAGAGGAACCTCCTGAAGCAATCGACAGCTTCCGCAGCTCGCGCCAAGGAAACTGTATCCCGCCCATAGTCACGGCCGTCTTTCTCCTGCCAGTTCAACCACAAGGCAGACCAGGGAGAGCACAATGGCCACGACCGATCCGACGCAGAGAAGCTTCTTTGGGGCGCTCTTCGACTTCTCTTTCAAGTCGTATGTCACTCCGAAAATCATCAAAATCATCTTCGCCATGGTCATTGTGCTGTCGGGCCTCGGCGCCCTGGGCTTCGTGGTGTTTGCGTTCAGTGCCAACGTGGTGGCAGGCGTGTTTGTGCTGCTCATCGTCGCCCCCCTGGTCTTCCTTTTCTACGTGATCCTCTATCGGGTGTTTCTCGAGGTCGTCATGGCGGTGTTCGCCATCGCCGAAAACACCAGCCGCCTGGCGCACCCGCTCCCGGGGTCGACCGGGCCAACCCCCGTAGACGGATACGTCCCGGGCCCGGCCGGGGCCGCCAGCCCGGCCTGAGGGGCCGGCCAGCAACCGGCGGCCCCTGGGCGCCGCTCGCCCAGACCCAGCGCTCCCGGCGACGACAACCCGGCGTCCGGCAGCAGCTGGGCCGTCCCGGACTTCCCGAGGGGTTGGTTACAGCGGCTGCCGGTTGCTCCACTGGGGGCGAAGTTTGAATCTTTGACTTGCGCGTCCCGAGAGAAGAAGCTGACGAGGCGATCCGCCTCCTCGACCAGCACCTTGAACGGTGAAAGTGAGAGCAGCATCGAGTGGAACCTATCGTGCGCGTTGAGCCACCGGCCGGCGTCGCCAGCTCTGGCGGCCTCGTCCATTACGGCCCCGGTCGCCCTCAGGGCTTTCATCTCTTTCGCCGATGGCCAGGAAATAGAACGACCGATCTGAACGTCCAGGACGCCGCGCCCGAAATACAGTTGGGCGATCTCGGTTGGACTGTATTTGGTGAGAAAGAACCCTCGATGAGGGTCGTGGGTAAAGACTCCGGCGAGCGCCAACGAGTTCAAGGCTTCCCGCACTGGCACCCGGCTCACGCCAACGCGGTCAGCCCAATCGTTCTGGCGGATCTGCTCCCCCGGTAGGAGTTTTAGACGCCGTATCTCCTCTCGGATCGCCTCAACCACCGCCTGGACCGATCTTCCCGAGGTCAGACGGCTGCTGATCCGCTCATCGTACGCCGGAGACAGTCAAGCGGCGTTGCACCTGATCGACCATCTGATGCATGCAAGCCCGGTTCGATATCGCCGCCGTCGGCGACCTCGGAGCGGCCAGCGGGTTGGGCCACGCCTTCACCTGGGTGCTGGGGCGTCTTCTCCAACAGACGCCAGTACCCACGATTCCGGTGCTGCTCAACACATATTTTCCCCCTAATCAGCCCGCACCTCAGCGATGTCTGGAACTCGGGCAGACCCTGAGGCAGGCGTGCGACTCCCTGCCAGGCGCGGACACTCGCCCACGACCGGCGGATCGTGTGTAATGGAGGAGTTCGGGCCAAGAATTGTAGGAGACAACGCAGCCATGAGCGACGACGATCTCGACGACATCGGGTGGGTCATGTGGGCCGGAACGATCGGCCTGGACAGCCCCATCTCCGCTCGGATCGAAGCCGCCCACGCCGCTCGATGCCAGCGTTTCTCGGTCGGCCCGCCGGACTTCCTCGCTCCCGGACTGTCGCCAGTCTACATTGGCCGCGCTGCTCGCGACGCCGGACTCGACCTCGTGGTTGACCCGATACTGGGATGGTGCGGAAGCGAGCGGCTTCCCGGCCCTTATGGCGCCCTGACCCGCGACGAGGTGCTGTCCATTGCCTCAGATGTCGGAGCGGTGGCTCTCACTGCGTTGAGCCCCTTCCAGCCTGGGATCACGGTGGACCAGGTGGCTCACAGCTTCGGTGATCTGTGTGACCGCGCCAGCGACTTCGGGGCCCGGGTCCACCTCGAGTTCATGCCCGGGACCGCAGTCGTTGACGTTCAAGCCGCCCTCGACGTCGTCGAAGCGGCCGATCGAGCCAACGGTGGCGTCCTTGTCGATACGTTTCACTTCTTTCGCGGCAACCCGGATCTGAATGCGCTGGCGCGACTCCCGGGGGATCGGGTGTTCGCCGTCCAGGTATCCGACGCCCCCGCCGAGTTCAACGGCGACTACGGGGAGGCCACGTTTCACCGGCTGCTACCCGGAGACGGCGTGATCGACCTGGTCGGAGTGTTCCGCACCCTGGACGCAGGGGGAGGTTTGCACTGGGTCGGTCCCGAGGTCATCTCCCCCTCCACTGCCGGCATGCCACCCGCGGAGGCGGCAACGCAGTCCATCGAAACCATCCGGGGCATAATCCGCTCTGTACGCGCCGACACTACGGCTCATCCGGAGGAAGACGCGTCATGAGAGCCGTACGAGGTCACGATGCGGAGCAGGCTGGCCAGTAGTATCAAGGCGGTGCAGACAGGATTGCAGGGCCGCACGGTGGTGGTGACCGGAGGCAATGCCAACATTGGGCGCGGTATCGCTTTGGCCTTTGCCGGCGAAGCAGCTAATGTCGTGATCGTGGGCCGCGACGAGGTCCAGGGACAGCGGGTTCGCAGCGAGTTGATCGAGCGGGGCGCCAACGAGGCGATGTGGCGAGTCGCGGACGTCACAGATCTCCCCCAGGTTGAAGCCACGCTCCGTGAAGTCGTCGATCGTCTCGGGGCAGTCGATGTGCTCGTCAACAATGTGGGCGGAAACGTCGACATGGACGATTTCGTCGACTCCGACCCCGCGACGTGGCAACGGGACATCGCCGTAAACATCGTAAGCACCCTCAACTGCACCCATGCTGCTCTGCCGGGCATGATCGACCGGTGCTACGGCAGGATCATCAACATCGGATCGACCTCGGGATTGATCGGTGATCCGAAGTTGACGGTCTATTCAGCGATGAAGGGGGCCGTCCACGCCTTTACCCGCGTGCTGGCCAAGGAGGTTGGCCGTCAGGGGATCACGGTCAATGCCATCGCCCCGTATGGGACCATGCCCGATGATCCCGAACATGACGTCAGCACCGGTAGCCGCTTCCATCCCAACGGTCTGATGGCGCGGCTCATGGAGACCCGTCGGGACGAGCTCATGACGATCGGCCGCACCACCGCGATGACCCGACAGACGGCCTTTCCCCACGAGATCGGGGCTGCCGCCGTTTACCTGGCCTCCGATGGGGCCGCCTTTGTCACCGGGCAGGTTCTATGCGTCGACGGTGGTGTGCAACTCGCCTGACGGCGCCGAGCACCCGAATCCCGCGGAACCATTACTCTTTGCGGAAAGCCCGGAGTGCAGGTGAAAAGGGGAACACGATGACGGACGTGACCACGGCGCAGCCCTACTGGGATCCATACCACGCCGACCAGCGCAAAGCCCCGTACGAGACGTGGCGGCGACTCCGCGACGAAGCGCCGGTGTATCACAACGAGCGTTTCGGTTTTTGGGCGCTGAGTCGCTTCTCCGACGTGCTGGCCGCCTCGCTCGACACCGAGACCTTCAGTTCCGCGCATGGCATCACGCTCGACACCATCGGCGACCCGATCCGCTTCCCGATGATGATCATGATGGATCCACCCCTCCACGATGCATTCAGGAAGGTCGTCAACCGTGCGTACACCCCTCGCCGGATCTCCGCCCTCGAGGACCGTATTCGCCACCTGTGCGCGGGATACCTCGATCCGTTCGTGGGAGCCGAGGGCTTCGACTTCGTCCAGGACTTCGGGATGCGGCTCCCGGTGATGGTGATCTCCACGCTGCTGGGCTTCCCCGAAGAGGACCACGACCAGCTCCGCGAGTGGAGCGACATTGGCCTCCACCGCGAGGAGGGCAAGGAGGGGCTGACACCGGCGGCGATGGAAGCCCAGGAACTCACTTCGGCCTACTACCTCTCGCAGGTCGAGCAGCGGCGCCGCCAGCCCCGCGAGGACATGATCACGGCTCTGGTGGAGGCCGATCTGGAAACACCCGATGGTCACGTGCGCAAGCTCGACGACCTCGAGGTCATGGGCATGATGGCGCTCATCAGCGGTGCGGGGAACGAGACCGTGGCCCGGCTGCTGGGGTGGGTGGCGGTAACCCTCGATCAGTACCCTGACGCCCGTGGCGAGATGGCAGCTGACTCCTCTCTCGTGCCGGTTGGGATCGAGGAACTCCTGCGCTACGAGGCACCGTCGCCGATCCAGGGCCGCTACGTCACCCGCGACGTGGAGTTGCACGGCACAGTCATCCCCGAAGGAGCGAAGCTCGCCCTGCTCACCGGTTCGGCCGGACGCGACGAGCGCAAGTACCCCGATCCCGACAGCTACGACCTGCACCGGGCGACCGACCGCCATGTGACGTTCGGGTACGGCGCCCACTTCTGCCTCGGCGCGGCTCTGGCCCGTATGGAGGGCAAGGTCGCCCTCACCGAGGTTCTGCGCCGCTTCCCAACCTGGGAGGTCGACCAGAGTGCGGTGACCTACGTCGCCACGAACACCGTACGAGGCCCGTCGTCGGTACCGGTGCGCACCTGACTTGACACGACCCGCCTCCGGCTGGACACCCGAAGGGGAGGGCTCACCGAGCATGATCGAAACTGACCGGGTGCCACTTCCCCGGAGCGGCGTCGCTATGCCGATCGTCGGTCTGGGGACCTACGCCCTTTGGGGCGACGAGGGGGTGCGGGCCATACGGGTGGCCCTCGACGCCGGGTACCGCCACATCGACACCGCGACGATGTACGGTAACGAGGCTGAAATCGGCCGGGCGCTGACCGAAAGCGATGTGGCCCGCCAGGATGTGTTCGTCACGACCAAGCTCCTTCCAGAGGGGATCACAGATCCAAGGGCCGCGCTCCAGGCCAGCTTGCGACTTTTGCGGACCGATCAGGTCGACCTGTGGCTCATCCACAACTGGCCACCGGAGGACGTCGCGGACCCGGCCACGTGGGAGCAACTACTCCAGGCGCGGGACGCCGGGCTGGCGCGGGCCGTCGGGGTGAGCAACTACCCGGTGTCAGCGCTCGATCAGCTCGCGGCCGCGACCGGGGAGATGCCCGAAGTCAACCAGGTGCAGTACGGCCTGTCATTGCACGATCCGCAGTTGCTGGCGGATCACCGCGAACGGGGCGTGGTCTTCGAGGGGTACCAGGCGTTGAAGACGACGCCGCTGGCCCATCCGGACGTCGTGGAGATCGCGACCGCCCACAACGTGACGACGGCCCAGGTTGCTCTGCGCTGGCACGTGCAGCACCGTGTCGTGTGCATCCCCAAGTCGGCTACGCCCGGACGCATCCGCAGCAACCTCGACGTCTTCGGCTTCGAACTTAGTTCGGACGAGATGGCACGTCTCGACGCACTACGACGGAGCTTATAGCCTGCGCTGTGGTGGCCTGCCCAGGAGGTCCTGGCCAGACGTTCGGGGCCCAACCCGGACACCAGCTGCGGGCAGCACAACGTTTGGGCGCTCGATCCGCCAGCTGGGCGGACTCGACGTCAGGGCCGGTAGCGCTGCCGGCTACAGGCGGTAAAGCTTCGCCGCGTTCTCGCCCATAATCCGACGGCGGGTCTCGGTGCGCAGGCCGTTCATTTTCTCAGCCATGGTGTTAAGCGGCGACGGGTACAGGCACGTCGGGTGCGGGAAGTCCGTCTCGAAGAGGATCCGCTCGTCCCCGACCTTGTCGACCATGTTCTGCAGGTCGCCCTGGTTCTCCTCGAACCAGAAGGTGGCATACCAGTTCGACTTGAAGTACTCCGACGGCTTCTTCGACATCGCCGCGTACTGCGCGGGAGCATTCTCAGACAGCTCGTAATCCATCGTCTCGAGCATGAACGGGATGTAGCCGATCCCGCTCTCGACGAGGACCATCTGCAGCTTCGGGAAACGGTCGAAGACGCCCGAGAAGGTGGCGTTGATCAGGACGCGGGCACTGTTGATGAACAGCATCGAGCCACCGATCGCCGGCTTGACGTACTCGTCCTGGGAGGGCCAGAAGTACTTCCCGAAGAAGTCCATCGCCGTGTTGGACGAGCCGATGTGAAAGTGCACCGGCAGATGGAGGTCGGCACACACCTCCCACAGGCGATCCCAGTCGCGGTGGGCGAGGTCCGGCGAACCGAGGTCCTGCGGGTCGGTCGTCATGTTGATGCCGCGCAGGCCGATGCCGGCGACCCGCTCGGCCTCCTTCACGCAGGCGTCGACATCCCAGGCGGGCAGGACCGGCATGCCGATGAAGCGGCCTCCGGACTCCTCGGCCATCTCGGCCATGGCGTCGTTGTAGATCTCGGTACAGAGTCTGCGCAACTCCGGGTCGCCGACCTTTCCGTTGACGCTCTGGCCGCCGAGGCCGATGATGCTCGGGAAAAGTACCTGGGCGTAGATGCCGCTCTCGTCCATCACCTGGAGGCGCGCCTTCGGATCGAAGGCGCCCCGGTGGACCCAGTCCTGACCCTTCTCCATCGAATCGAGGAAGGGGATCCTGTCACCCTGCCTGTCGACCACGCCGCCGCCCCGAGCGAAACCGAGCGATTCCCCGTCGACCACCCAGGTGGGCTCGCCTTCGATCTCCTCGACGTGGGGAACGCGGTCCTTAAACTCGGCCGGTGCCCGCGACGTCCACATGTCGTAGGGCTCGGTGAAGTGGGTGTCGGCGTCGATGATCCGAATGCCGTCGTCTGCCAGCGTGGCCATAATGCGATACCCCCTCATTAAGGGATCAATGGGACGGCCAATCTGACGGCCGATCTCGAAGAAGTATACCAGAGCAGGGCACCCGAGCGTCCGCCGGGCCCGGGGCGGAGAGCCTAACCTTGGGTGTCGTGCAACCAGAAAAGCGCAAGTGGACTCGGTCCCCGGCCCGCCTGGCCCAATACGAGAGCGAGCGAGAAACCATCATGCGCGCCGCCTACCGCCTCATCGGCAGAGATAGCGGCTCGGTATCGATACAGGAGATCCTGGCCGCGGCAGGCCTGTCGACGCGAGCGTTCTACCGCCACTTCGCCAGCAAAGACGAGCTCATCCTCACCATGTACCGGACCGACAACGAGCGAGTCGCCGACGGGTTGTGGGCCGTGACCGAGACCCAACCCGACCCCTGGACGGCGCTTTTGGCCTGGGTCGACCTCAGCCTCTCGGTGGTCTTCGACAAGGCACGCGAGCGGCATTCCAGGGTCCTCGGCTCAGCCGAAGCAAAAGGCACCGCCGGATGGTCACAGGAGTTCCTCGACGGGACAGAGCGACACATCGCCAGCCTGGAGGCTGTCCTGGCCCGGGGCAGCCAGGACGGGACGTTCCGCGCCAACCAACCGCACACAGATGCCCAGGTGCTCTTTGGCGCCGTCCAGCACTTCAACTCGGTCCGAATGAACGGCGGCCCCGAGGCCGTCACCCGTCAGGAAGCCCTGGGGGCAGTGGTCGAGGCGGCCCGACGGATGACAGGAATAGCCCAGCCCCACCCGACCGCTCCGCCACACCCAACCCGGTCCCTTGCCCCAAACAACCCAACGACCAGTCGGAGAAACACGCGCCCTACAACAAACCAGCCCGGTCGAACCCCGGGCTGATCCCAGGGCTTTCCGGCCTGAATCCCCTACTGGTGCGGCCGGTCGCCGCCCATGGGACGGCTTTCGAGCGCCGCCGCGAACTCTGTCCACAACCTGGCGCGGCGTAACGACTCGTCGGCGACTTCGTACACTCGGCTCAGCGGAACGCTCGAGGCGTGCAAGAGGGACGAGGGGCCGTCGATCCGAGTCTGATCGAACCACGCCGCGAACTGACGGGGGGCTTCGGATGATGAACAAGCGGGATCGCGGGACCACGGCCCGCCCACACACTGTCCCGGATCATCGCGCACCTGGTCACCGTCGGCCGCCCGTCGCTGCAACGGTTCTGCGAGCGCTCGGCGAACGGCTCTCACCGTCGCCGGCGATGCTCCTGTCCGCGCCGCGATCATCCGCAACGAGGCGCCTGGATCGTCGTGAAGCGCGGCGGCGATGTGCCGGCGCAACTCGGCTCCATCGACAGGGCGATTCCTTCCGTCTCGACCGAGACGCCTGGTTAGGGGCACGATCGCAGCGACGGGCGGCTCATCCCGCGTCACCCGGAGATGGCTCACGGTGCTCGGCGCCAGTCCGCAAATGCCGCCGACCATCCGATCGGACCACTCCTCGTGGGCGGCAAGCAGTCGCACGGCCGCGTTCTTCCGCTCGCTCAAGGTCAAGGGCAGGCCGTGGCCGACGTTGGCCCGGATCGCCTCAACCAGGGCATCATCAGATGACCCGTCAAACAGCGAAACGGTCGTGGTCGCCAATCCCAGTTCGACCGCCGCGGCCAGTCGGTGCAAGCCGTCAATGACTACCAAATCGGTCGAGCGGACGAGCAGCGGGGGCCAGGTACCGCCGGTTGCCACCAACCGCCGGACATGGTCGGTGTCGATCGGTGTTTCGCGCAGAGACTGACCTGGACCGAGCCGCGCCACAGACACCGCCACTGTCGCCCTCTTCCTCACCGGCAATGTCACCAATTCCGAATGCCTGGCGACGTGGCCAGGTTCGACGACTGGCAGCGGTTCGACAGAGGCCATGGCGCATCCCCCCTCGGGACCCGGGGGACCCGACGAAAAGCTGGTAATCCTGTTTTCAACTTATCCTCTAACTCGTTGCCTGTCAAGCCCCGCAGGCATCGATCCGGGTGCCCTGGTGGTCGGGATCACGAAGTCGGCACCTTCTCACCCGCCGGCCTGGTACCGGATCACCTCGCCGGCAAGGCACGGGATAAAGTCACCCCTGCATCTCAACCCCGGAGAGAAAATTGTCTTCGCAGATCGACAGGGACAAGGTCGCCTGGGTTACCGGCGCAAGCAGGGGCATGGGAGCGGACACCGCCCTTCGCCTGGCCGAGCTCGGCTACGACGTAGCCCTCACCGCACGAAATCAAGACCGCCTCGAGGCGGTTGCAAGCGACGTCGAGGCCTTCGGCCAGCGGGCGTTGCCGTTCGCCTCCGATCTCACTGAGCTGTCGTCCATCACTGCATTCGCTGACGCCGCCTACGCCTGGGGTGGGCGCTGCGACGTCCTCTGCAACATCGGCGTCTATCAAGGTCCTGGCTCCCGGCAACTCCTGATGGACATGCCGATCGAGGAGCTTTCGCTCACCCTGGAGGCGGACGTCGTGGCGCCGGCGCTCCTGTGTCAGCGGGCGATCCCGTCAATGATCGCCAACGGCGCCGGATTCATCGTGAACATGAGCTCCGCGGTCGTCTTTCTCGACCCTCGGGGAACCATCGGCGACGACGGTGGCTGGGCCCTCGCCTATGCAGCCGGGAAGGCGGGTATCGACCAGTTCGCCAAGCTGATCAATGCCGAACTCGGCCCCGCCGGTGTGCGGGCGTACACGGTCGAACCGGGCTTCGTCGCCTATGGTAAGGATTACCACGATCGGCTGAACGACCAACAAGGGGCCCCTGTGTGCCCGGCAGAAGTGATCGGACCCGCCATCGCCTGGTTGGTGAGCGCTCCCGATGCCACCAGGCTCCTTTCGAAGCGAGTCCATCTACCGTCAATCACCGAGAAGCACAACTTGCTCGAAGGATGGGGCGGACCAGGAAGCCATTACCCCAGCAGATGGTGACCCGCTTGCCCCACCCCCTGCTCCGACACCGATCGGTCCAGTCGTCCTGAAGCCAACTTGATTTCAGGACAACTCGGATCACGTGGCTGACCCGTCGGGCTCCAACGACCCGCCTATTCGACCTCGGACTAGGCCGGGCGAATCTGGCGGTGTTCAACTGCTCGACGTGGACGGTTGCGCATTTCCGTCGGCTGCCCCGGTTTGAAATTACTTGCATGGGTGCCATCACGGCCGGTCAATCAATCGGAACCACGGCGTGCCACCCTGCCCGTGAAGCGATATGATGTCTGGAGACCCGGCGATTATGCGCTCTGGGCGGTCGCACGGTCTGCAGGGACGGTTCGTCCTCGGGGAGGGAAAAGATATGTCAGATCTCACGGGAAGATTTATGGCCCGTTTGGCAGCTGTTCTGCTGGTGGTAACAGGGCTGGCGCTCACCGGTTGCGGGAGTTCGTCGAAGAGCTCCGCACCCACCACGACTGGCGCCTCCACCGGGACGGCGCCGACCGGCTCGACCGGCAGCGCCACGACCGGTCCCAGTGCCGGGCACACGGCCAGTGCGCCCGGTATCACCCCGACCACGATCAAGGTCGGCTTCATCACCTCAGTCACCGGCGACGCCTCGTCCAACTTCGCCACCAGCGATGTCGGGGCGAAAGCCTACTTCGACGCGGTCAATAAGGCCGGCGGGGTAGACGGGCGGCAGATCCAGCTGGTCACCGCCGACGATACCTCAAGTCCGGCCGGTGCCCTGGCAGCTACCCAGCGGCTCCTGGCAGAGGGAGTGTTCGGGATCATCCCGGACAGCTCCTACTTTTTCGGCTCCTACAAGGTCACCACCCAGGCGGGCGTGCCCATCGTCGGCTCGGGATTCGACGGTCCCGAGTGGGGGGAGCAGCCGAACACCAATATGTTCAGTACCACGGGCGGAATCAACCCCACTCACGCCGAGGTTCAGGCTGACATCCCGGCCGTCGGACTGTTCAAGTCCATCGGGGTCCACAATGTCGGCGCCCTCGCCTACGGGATCTCGCCATCTTCAACCCAGTCCGTCAAGGACCTCAAGACGGCCTTACAGGCCGAGGGTCTCACCATGGGGTATGAGAACCTCTCGGTGCCGTTCGGGACCACCGACGTATCGGCCGACGTCCTGTCCATGAAGAACGCGGGGAACGATATGGCCGTGTGCTCCTGCGTGCAGTCCACGGTGCTGGCCCTGGTCACCGGCCTGGGCCAATCGGGCTCGAAGGCCAAGTCGCTATCGTTTGCATCCGCCGACTCCTCCCTTTTCGCCGATCCCACCGCCGTGGCCGCCGCCCAGGGACTGTATTACAGCAGCACCATTCCTCCCCTGGACATCAACAACCCGGCCGCCGGCACCTTCGAGGCCAATATCAAAGCGGTTGATCCTGGTTATGTGATGGGTACCAATCCCAGCTTTGGGATTACTGACGCCTATCTGGAAGCCCAGCTCATGGTCGACGGCCTTCAGGTGGCGGGGCAGAACCCCACCCGGCAGTCCTTCATCACCAACCTCACGAAGGTGACCAACTGGAACGCCCTCGGGCTGCTCCCCCAGGGCGTCAGCTTCAACCACTTCGGTTCCTCCGAGCAGTCCTACTGCTCGTACTACGTGAAGGTCCAGGGAAACACGTTCGTTGCCGTCAACGGAGGCAAGCCGTTCTGCGGACCCGTACCCACAGGCCTCAAGTAGCCGCCTGCAGCCTCGAGAAGCGCCGGTCGGGTCACGCCCCCGGGTTCCCGGCGATCAGGGATCCAAAGCCCGATCCCATGTCATCGATCCACCGGTCGTAGTCCGCGGCCTTCGAAGCCAGCGAATTCCTGCCGGAATCCGAGTCGAGTATGAGAAAGCGCTCCTCGCCCACGGCCCGCACGAGCAGGCCGGCAACCTGATCGGGGGTCAGCGCTATCTGGTAGATCGGGTGATCCGGAGGGAAGTCGTTGGAGAGCAGCATGGGGGTGAGCATCGGACCCGGGCAGAAGCAGGAAACCTTGATCCCCCTGGGGCGGTAGGTTACGGCGAGCCACTCTGACAACGAGAGGGCTCCGTGCTTGGTCACCGAGTAGGCGACCTTTTCCGCCTGGGTCGAGAGCGCAACGACTGACGCGGTCTGCAGCAGGTAGCCGTCGCCCCGCTCGAGCATCGACGGGAGGACCGCACGGGCCGCGTAAACATGAGCCATCACGTGCAGTCGCCACAGGGTGTCCCACATGGAGTCGTTCTGGAGGTCGCCCGGCTGGCGGGGCCCGGAGATGCCCGCGTTGCTGAACCAGAGATCTATCTCGCCGTGAGTCTCCCGAGCGAGCTGGGCAACGGACTGAACATTACGCTCGACCGTGATGTCGGTCGCCAGGCCGACCGAACCTATCGACGAAGCGACCCTATCGACACCGTCGGGGTCAAGGTCGGTGACCACCACCTTCGCCCCCTCGGCAGTAAACCGGTAGGCGCAGGCCTCCCCGATGCCGCTGCCCGAGCCGGTGATCACGACCACCTTGTCCCGCAATTCCATGCTTCACTCTCCCCGTGCTCCGCGCTTGATCAGCACGTTAATTCCTCGCCCGCCGCGGCCTCCGCGTGGATACTGTCTGAGATCGATGGTTACCGGGAGAAATGCTGGTGAGCAAATGGGTTCGGCCCAACTCGCCGGGCGCGCCGAGGTTGCTCCGTGTATCTCTAGATCTTACGAGTACGCCCGCCCCAGTAACGCTCTCGGATGGCGGCCTTCCGGATCTTGCCATTGGGGTCGCGGCCGATCGAGTCGACGAAATCGACATGCCTGGGACACTTGTAATGGGCGATGCGCGCCCGGCAGTGCTCGACGAGTTCGGCTTCGAGCACATCACCCGGCACCGCCCCAGGAGCCGGCTCCACAACAGCCCGGACTTCCTCTCCCCACTCCTCGCTCGGGACACCCACTACCGCCGCGTCCGCGACGAGCGGGTGCTCGAGCAGGGCCGCTTCGGTCTCTGCAGGGTAGATGTTGACCCCACCCGAGATGATCACCTCGGCCTGCCGGTCGCAGAGAAAGAGGTATCCCTCGTCATCGAGGTAACCGATATCGCCGACGGTGAACATGCCGTTGCGCCGGTTGGCTTCCGTTTTGACCGCATCGTCGAGGTATTCGAACTCCCACAAAGTGGGGGTCAGGTACACCGCACCGGCCTCGCCGGTGGGGCACGCCTTGCCGTCCGGGTCGAGGATCGCGATCGCCACTCCGGGAGCAGCCCGTCCGACGCTGCCTGGCCGTTTGAGCCACTCCTCGGATGTGATGCTGGTCCCGGCACCCTCGGTCGAGGAATACGACTCGATGATGATCGGCCCCCACCACTCGATCATCCGGCGCTTGACGTCGGCCGGGCAAGGAGCTCCCATGTGGCTGACCACACGCAGGGAAGAGACGTCTGCCACCTTGCGCACCTGCTCGGGCAAGGCGAGGAGCCGGTGAAACATGGTGGGTACCATCGTCGCGGTCGTGACGTGGTGCCGCTTGACGAGCTCCAGAAAGAGCTGAGCGTCGAAGTGCTCCATCAGCACCAGCATACCTCCGGCGTCGAGGACTCCCGCCGCTGCTGCCAGCGGTGCGCCGTGATAGAGAGGGCCAGGGACGATCTGGACGCGGTCTGGCTCAGGCTCCGTTGCCCGCAGACCTATCCCGCATCCCGAGCGCGATGTCCCTGGGCTCAATAGGGCCGAAGCTCTTGCGGACGCCCTTGGGCTTGCCGGTCGTTCCGGAGGTGTAGAAGGTCACCTGTCCGGCTGCCAACTCCGCCAGCGGCGCCTCGGATTGGCCTTGCCCAAGAGCTTCGAGCGACGTCCCAGCCCCATCCGGCTCGCCGATCACGAACCTGAGGGTGGGTGGGATGCCCGCGCTCTCCGCAGCAGCGAACGCGGCTTCCGCGAAGCGATCTTCGGCGAAGATGGCAGTGGCAGCGGAGTTTTCGAGGATGTAGGCGATCTCCGCAGCAGTGAGGTGCCAGTTGACCACCACTATGTAGAGGCCCATCTGCAGCCCCGCGGCGTAGACCTGCAGCATCTCGGTCCTGTTGGCGGACATGAGAGCGATCGTGTCGCCTCGGGTCAGACCGACGTGGCGCAATCCCCGGGACACCCGATTAACTCCGGATACGAGTTGTCCGTAAGTGAATGCTCGGCCGCTTGACTCCGCTACCGCCTGGCACGACGGGTCTTCCAGAGCGACCCGGAAGAATCCGGCGGTCGGGTACTCCCGGGGGGGCGACGAATCTGGGCGGCTCTCGATCATGGTCCCATGCTTGACGCGTCTCGGGCGGAAATCAAGCCCGCCTCGATCGGACCTTCCTTCGCGACCCCTGGACCACTTCCGGAAGATCCCGCGGCTGTCCCGGCACCGGACTTCGGCGCGGACGCTATCCTCGAATCACTCCAGCAGACAGAAACCATCATCGACGCCCGCTGCAAAGGCGCTGTGGTCTGACGGGCCCCGGCACCCCAGCTCAAAGCCAAACCAGGAGGTTGTCCGATGCCAGCAGTGCCCATCGACGAAAAGGACCTGTTTGAGCGGGCCACGAAAATTCTCTCCGAGGTCGCACCGGGTAGCGAGCTGGGTGCGCTCCAGCCTCTCCAGGGCGGCACTTCGAGCATCACCTACCACGCCATGTTGATGTACCGGGGAGGGTCCGGCGAGAGGGTTGTGCTGAAGGTGGCTCCCGCCGGCCTGGCGCCGACGAAGAACAGGGACGTCCTCCGCCAAGCCAGGTTGCAAAAGGCCCTCGAAGGCACAGGCGTTCCGGCGCCCCGCGTCCTGGCGGAGCACCCCGGCTCCCCGCCGGAGATACCCCCTTTCTTCGTCATGTCGTTCGAGGAAGGCGACTGCGTCGAACCGAACTCGTTACCAGAGGACGCCCGGCTCCCGGCGGGCGAGGTCAGGCTCCGAGAGCTGGAGGCGGCCCGAATCCTCGGCGTGCTCCACTCGCTCGAACCGGTAGGTCTCGGGATAGGGGACGAAGCTCAGATCGCCCCCGCCGATGAGCTGGATCGCTGGGTCCAATCCTACGCCGCGACCGACGCGGACCTCCAGGTCGGCAACGAGCACGTCCGCGACCTGCTGATCGCCTCAACTCCTCCCCCCTCGGCGAGCACGCTCATCCACGGCGACTTCAGGCTCGGCAACACACTCTCAAAGGGCACCACGGTGGTCTCGGTCATCGACTGGGAGATCTGGGCGCTGTCGGATCCCAGGGTCGACCTCGGGTGGTTCCTGATGATGTGCAACCCGGACAAGACGCTCGGGCGGCCCGTCTCGGACGGGATGCCGCCGAACGAAGAGCTGATAGCTGTCTACGAAGAGGCCCGGGGAGCCAAGATCGAGGATCTGAACTGGTTCGCAGCTCTGGTTCGCTACAAGCAGGCTGCCGTGACGTGCCTGCTTATCCGTAACGCTCGTCGCCGCGGCGATGCGACGACCATGCAACCCCCGACCGCCCTGCTGGCGTCGGCGAGCGAGTTGCTCGAAGGTTAGCGACGCCGCCGGGAGTCAATCGTCAGGGCTCATGTACGCCAAGGGCCCGCCGCGCTCGTCGTCCACCCGAACGAGCCGTGAAACCGACCTCTCGGGCCAGCGAGCTTTGTCCGACCCCATCGCTCAAACATAGTGAGGAATAGTGCAATTTACCCTTCGATATGACATCCGGGCGCCGGACTTTGGCGCCCAGCAAGCCGACCTGTTCGAAGCGTGCCTTGAACAGTGCGAATGGGCGGACAAGCTTGGGTTCGACTCCGTCGGAGTGTTAGAGCACCATGGGTCCGAGGATGGATACAACCCGTCGCCGTTCGTTCTGGCCGCGGCTATCGCAGCGCGGACGGAGCGAATCAGGATTCGCCTCACGGCACTCATCCTTCCTCTGCACGATCCAATACGGGTCGCGGAGGATGCCGCAGTTGTCGACCAGATCAGTCGTGGCCGTCTTGAACTCGTCATCGGTGCCGGTTACGTTCGGCGAGAGTTCGACATGTTCGGGAAGGACCTTGCCGACCGGGTGCGGTCCCAGACCGAAGGTGTCGAGGTCCTGCAGAAGGCCTGGACCGGGCAGCCTTTCGAATACCACGGCTCAACGATCACCGTGACGCCTCGGCCGTTCCAGCGGCCCCGACCGAGGCTGGTGTTAGGCGGATCCTCGCCAGGTGCCGCCCGTCGGGCGGCAAGGATCGCTGACGGGTTCGAGGCCACCATGCCAGAGTTCGAGGAGATCTACCGGGACGAGTGCGCCCGTCTCGGTGTGCCCGCGTCACCGCCCCGGCCGCCGGGTCTGCCCGCCATGTTCGTGTTCATCGCCGAGGATCCGGACGCGGCCTGGGAGAAAATCGCTCCTCACGCGCTACACGAGACGAACTCTTACGGCAAGTGGCTGGCTGAGGCAGGCACGCCGGCGCCGTACAGCTCGATGGCGGACGCCGATGCGCTACGGGCGTCGGGTGCATATCTCGTCGTGACCCCGCGGGAGTTCACGTCGACCGCTGTCGGCCTCGGACCGGATGCCGTCCTTATCTTCCATCCGCTCATGGGGGGCCTCGACCCGGCTGTGTCGTGGTCGAGTCTTCGGCTCTTCGAAGAGCAGGTCTTACCGAAGCTGCGGGCCGAGGGGCTCGTGGCGAAGCCAGACTGAAAGGAGTGCGGCATGGGCGAGCCACGCGATGAGATTATCGAGGTCCTCTTAAACTACGCGACCGGGATAGATGAAAAAAACTGGGATCTGTTCCGAACGGTCTTCACGTCCGACGTGCGGGCGGACTATGCCGACTTCGGTACGTGGAATAGTGCGGACGAGATCACGGCATGGATGGAACAAGCACACGAGGACACCCCCCGTACGACACATCAGCTGACGAACTTTGTCATAGAGGTCGAGGGTGAACGGGCGAAGGCAAAGTCTTATGTTCACGCGGTTCTCGCCTCGGCGGATCCGGGACGGTGGGTGGATGCGGTTGGCTCCTATGAAGACCAACTCGTGCGACGCGAGGGGAAATGGCAGATCAGCGAGCGGCGCTGGGTCGCGACCCGCATACTGACCCAGGGTGAGGAGTCGCCACACTAGAAGGAACGAGGTAGGCCCCGCCGTCGTTAAGCAGAGAAGTTTAGCGATACAGTTCGGTAACCCTCTGCTCTCCACCGTGAAACTGATGCAACTGTATCGGCGTGCCGTCCGGGTCGGTAATAAAGAAGAACTTTGACTTCGCGGTGACAACCACTGGACACAGGGGAGAGAGCCCGGCTGCGACGATCTGGTCGAAAGATGCCTCTACATCTTCGACGGTGAGGGCTATTTTAGGATGGCCCAGGTCTTGTGGATAATAAGGGTTGATGGGTTCACCATCCACTCGTCCGGGCCAAGGGCTGAACAGTTCCAGTTGTATTTCACCCAGAGCGAGACCGATCCTCGTCCACCCCTCCTCCGGGTTCTCGTTCGTGAAGAGATGAACAAATCCCAGGACACGAGAATAGAATTCCACTGACGCAATGAGATCCGAGACGCTGATTCCAACATGGGAAAAGCATGCCACGTTAAGAAGCGGCGTCTTCGGCACACTCTCTCCGGTCATAGCTGGATTGGCCCTGTAGCACGTACCACCATATTTTTTCACCCTAGCCTCATCACCCGACACATCTTGTTCCCGTTGCGTCGGCGGGCTGTGTCGTCGGGTAGCCAGGCGGGCCGGGGTTTTCTGTAAGTGCTACGTGGCACGGGGGTTGATTCCCTTGGACTCTCCAGGCTCCCGATCGGGCGCGTCGCAAGTCTACCTGTTCCCCGAGGTCCTAGAGGGCGAGCGCCAAGCGGGACTCGGACCGGCACTGCCCCTTCCGGTTGACGGTCAGCAGGAACTCAAAGGCGGTCTCGACCGGCAGCGGGTCGAGCCCCGGTGAAGCTTCGTCGACGACGAGCGACGGTGGGTGCTTCTACAGTTCGACGACGACACGAAACACACCACCGGAGCGGTCCTGGGCCACCCGAAATGCATCCGCGGCGCCGTCAATCGGAAAGCGGTGGGTGATCAGCATGCCGACCAGTTCGGGGCGGGACGCAAGCATAGCGGCCGACTCCGCGAACTCCCGGCGACCCTCGTGGCCGCAGTAGCCGAGCGACGGCCGAAGGCTGACCTCCCTCATGAAGGCCTCCTGCATGGGCCAGGCGATATCGCCATGAACGCCCAGGTGGACGACAGTTCCACCGGGGCGCGCCAACTCCACGGCCCGATGTATGCCACTTTCACTGCCCGCCGTCTCGATCACCACGTCGTAGTCGCCGGTCGGGCTATCGACCCCCAGACGCTCCCGGGCCTCGTGCTGGTGCGGGTGCCGGGCCACGAGTGAAACCTCCGGCGCACCTAGCATGCCGGCGGTTGCGGCCGCGAGCACTCCAATCGTGCCTGCGCCAACGACGGCAACGCGAGTCTCGGAGCCGATCCCACCCATGTAACAAGCATGCCGGGCGACTGATGCGGGCTCGACGAGACACGCGTCTTTGACATCCAGCCCCGCTGGCAGGGGCACGAGTACGCGCCGCGGGGCCCGAAACCATTCACACATGCCGCCCGGGTCGGTCATTCCGAGGCCCTTCACACCGAGCTCGCATCGATTGTAGTTGCCTTGTTCACACGGCCGGCAGGATCCGCATCCGAAAATAGCCTCGACGGCAACGGCCGTACCATCCTCCAACACACCAGCGAACTCATGCCCGGCGATTTGAGTACTCCCCCACTGCAGATAGTTGAGATCTGAGGCGCAGATGCTTGTCGCCGCCACCCGGACCAACTCCCCGTCGCCCTCCGGTTCGCCAATTTCGACCACCTCGACTGACGGAGGCGCATTCCGTACAGCCTTCATTCGTCAACCCTCCCCGGCATGCTCCTCCTCACGACCATGAGGTGGCGACCACGTTATCATCTTCCCCCAGACGGCCCGGTGCGAGACTCACCGAATGATTGATCCAGGTGCGCTCGCCGCCGCTGGTGTCTCAGGGAAATCACTGGTCGTCGGAAGCGTGACGATGTGCAAAAAGGCGGTCGGCCGAGCTGTGACCCGCGAGCAGGTCGGAAAAGCACTCGATGTCTCAATGGCAAAGTACCCGCACGCGACGCCATTCACGTCGGGCGCATCCTCACCTTAACGAGAGCCGAGGCGGGGCGGCGCGAACTCGGGAGGCTCTGCCGGGTAGCTGTTGAGGACAGATCTTAAGGCGTCCACCGACCATCGGCCCGAGGTTCGAAACGACTCTTTCACCGTCCATCCCTGGTAGATGTCCACATCACCCCCCTGGATGTTGATGACCTGACCGGTGAGGGGACAGTCGAGGCTGACCAGATAGCCGATGACAGGGGCGATGTTGTCGGGGTCATAAGGATCGAAGGAATCGCCGGCGGAGCCCAGCGATGTCGGGAGATTCAGGGATTCGGTTTGTCGGGTGCGCGCCACTGGCGCGACAGCATTGACCCGAACGCCGTAGCGGCCCAGTTCTCGGGCCGCGACCAGGGTGAGTCCGACCACGCCGGCTTTCGCTGCCGCGTAGTTCGCCTGGCCGATGTTCCCATACAGCCCCGAACCGGCGGTGGTATTGACCACGGCCGCTTTTGCACCCTGGCCTTGGCGATACCGGTCGCGCCAGTAGGCGGCGGCGGCGTGAAGGGTGGCGGCCTGTGCCTTCAAGTGCACGCTTTGTACGTCGTCCCATTCGGACTCGGACATGTTGACGATGGTGCGATCCCGCAGAAGCCCGGCGTTGTTGACCAGCACATCGAGGCGGCCGAATTCGGTGAGGGCGCGATGCACCAGGGCGTCGGCGCTGTCCCAGCTCCCAATCGGCGCGACGTGGGCTGCGGCACTCCCTCCGAGGGCCCGGATCTCCTGGACCACCTGCTCCGCCGATGATTGCCCGTCCTCGACGGTGGCCGAGTTGACCACCACCCGGAACCCCTCCGCCGCCAGAAAGACGGCATACGAACGGCCGATACCACGACCACCCCCCGTGACGATAGCAACCCGATGCGAGTCGTCCCACATTTGTTATCCCTCCCTGTATCGACTGAACCTGCACCCGAGACCCGGCGATTGACGGCCTCCGGCCGTACGGCTAAAGTGAAACAACGGTTATCAACTTTACGTCCGCAGCATCGGGTCCGGGGACCACGAGGCATCTGATCGCCACTTAGGAGCACGAAAGGTCTCTCAGCACCATGAGAATCGCACCGGCCGTCCTGGACGACTCCCTGCCTATACACAACAACATTGTGCGCGCCGCGTACAACAACCCCGACATGTTTCGCGGTTTCGGCAGCATGTCGGTTCGAGTCCACAGTGCCTCGCACCTTCCAGATCGCACCCGCGAGCTGGTGGTTCTCAGCGTCACCGGCCGCCTGCACGCCACCTACGAGTGGCGCCCGCATGTGCTCATTGCCCAGAAGCACGGTCTGACGCCGGCCGACTTCGACGCCCTGTGGACCGGGAACGTGGAGCACTTCGAAGGCCCGGACCGAACGACCGTCAGGTTCGCGCGAGCGGTAGACGAAGCCGCGGTCGATGAGGAACTCTGGCAGGATGCCCGGGAATACTTCTCCGAACTCGAGCTACTGGACCTGACGATGCTGGCGGGCTTCTACGGGCTGGCGGCCCGGGTGGCTCTGACGTTCGACGTCGAACCAGACATCGCCGGTTGAGAAGGTGAGCTGCTTAACCGCTGAGCCGATTCCGAGGCCGAGTCGGAGTGACGAGTTGAATATCCGCGAGAGGGGAGTAATCGGTGCGTGCCATTCGATGCGAAAAGTATGGTCCACCCTCGGATCTTGTCTTGCGGGAGATCCCCGATCCGGAGCCCGGGTCGGGGGAGATTGTCGTCGGGATCGAGGGAGCGTCAGTCAACTTTCCGGATACCCTGTTTATCCAGAACAAGTACCAGATTTCCGTGCCGCTCCCCTTCACCCCGGGTAGTGAGTTCGTCGGGGTCGCCATCAAGGCCGCCCCGGATGTGGCTATCGTGAAGGTCGGAGACCGTGTGATGCGCTCAGCCATGGTCCTCGATCCCACCCGATGATTCAGGAGCGCCGGACCAACTGTAGTGGCGGAGGCGTGATCCCTCGATGACAACTGGACTGTTGGGGTCAGATCCACCTCGTTCCGTTGGCCTTATGAGCGAAGGGTGTGAGGATCATGGGTCCCCTTCTTCCCGCTGGCCACACCAGTGAATACGTTGACTCAACCGACGATAGTGGTGAGGATCCAGCGCGAAGGATGATGCTGTAACCTGGGCCAGGCCAAGGGAGTCATGGCCAGCCCGTCATCGTGGGAGAAGGTGATGTCGCTTGGAGGTGCGCGGTCGCTGTAGCCGACGGGCGCCTGGAGTCTTCCGTATGACCACGACGGCGGATCGGTTATGACCTCGTTGGATTCGCCGCGGATTGGCGTGCACCCGACCGCTACGGACGAGTCCATGCCCGTCGTGGACCTGGCCCGAGAGGCCGAAGCGCGGGGGCTTCGCTCTATCTACCTGCCGGAGCACACCCATGTTCCGGTTGGCAGCCAGGACCTTCCCGGAGGCGGCCGGATGGCGGGGCGGTACAAACGGACGCTGGACCCATTCATCGCTTGTGCCTTCGTGGCCGCCAACACCTCGCTTGAGGTTGGTACGGGCGTATCGTTGGTCGCCGAGCACGATGCCATCGCGCTGGCCAAAGCGGTGGCAACCCTGGACTTCCTGTCGAGCGGCCGGATGGTCCTGGGCGTCGGCTTTGGCTACAACCGACCAGAGGCAGCGGACCACGGCTTTCCGCCTCGCGACCGGGCGATCGTCGCGGAGGAGGCGGTCGCTTTGATGCAGGCGATATGGAGGAATGAGGAGGCGACGTTTGACGGCCGTTACCGCAGGCTCTCGCCCTCGTGGTCATGGCCAAAGCCCCCCGGGGCCGGCCCGCCGATCCTGCTCGGAGCAAGACCCACCCCGAGGAACCTGGATCGCATCGTCAGGTGGGCCAACGGCTGGATCCCGATGGCACAGGGTCCATTGACATCCCCGGACCTGGAGGAAGCCCTCAAGGAGCTGAGGAAGCGATGGGATGACGCCGGTCGGACGGGTTCGGCCGAGATCTGCTGCTTTTTTGAGCCGGGCACCAGGGAAGAGATGGGCCGCCAGATCGAGCGAGGTGCGGAGTTGCAGGTACAGAGGATGCAGGTCTTCCTGGAGGATCGGCGTCGGGAGCAGGTCCTGCCCATACTGGACAGCCTGGGAGAGCTGGTGCGGGGGAGCTGAGTGAAAGGGCGCGGGACCTGGGCCGCAGCCCGGTACTGATCGATGCCATGACCTATGCCACCGGACGCAGGCCGGACTGCCTCTTCACGGACGACTTCTTGAACGGCGGAACGCTGGATTGCGCCAGGCGACTGTGGCCCCGAGCGTCAGTCACCGTCGATGATATCGACGTCGCCCAGGTCCACGACGGGTTCACTACCGTGACCATGTCATGGCTGGAAGCCCTGGGATTCTGTGGGTTTGGAGAGTTCGGCGACTGGGTGGAAGGTGGCAAGCGGATCAGACCCGGAGTCGATATCCCGCTCAACACCGCCGGCGGCCAGCTGGCCGAAGGCCGGTTGCACGGGATCAGCTTCTTGAATGAGGCGGTGTTGCAAGTGAGAGGGGAGTGCGGAGCACGCCAGGTCCCCGGTGCGCAGGTCGCACTGGTCGCCTCCGGACTGTACCCACAGTGTGGCCCCATGGTCCTAACCACGTGACCATGGCGACATGAGCCCGGCCGCGGACGATAGGCAATCAGGCGAGTTGGTAGGATTCGATGCCATGGATGCAATTCGACTCGGCGCGGCGGTGATCGACCGGATCGAAGAACACCAGCTACCGATACCTCTAGCGGCACTTACCAGCGACGAGGAGTTGATCGCCCGACGGGTGAAGCCGCTCCCCCGCGGCTTCTTCGATCCCGCAGCAGGGACCTTCCAGTTCTCCAATCACAGCTGGGTTCTGGGCGTCGATGGCCTGACCGTCCTCGTTGATCCCTGTACCGGCAATGGGCGTAAGGGCCGAGGACCGTACTTCGATGATCTTGATACGCCATACCTGAGCCGACTTGCCGACGCAGGTGTGGCGGCTGATCGGATAGATGTCGTGTATTGCACGCACCTTCATCATGACCACTGCGGTTGGAACACCTTTCAAGCAAACGGTCGCTGGGTGCCGACCTTTCCGAACGCTGTCTACCTCTTTGGTGAGGAAGAGTATCGACGCTGGGATAGCACCAATCCCGACCCCCACCCCAACACGTACAATCCCAACGTCTTCGACGAGTGTGTGCGGCCCATCGCAGAATCCGGTCAAGCTCAAATCATCTCGATCCCGCATCAGGTCTCGCCCAGTCTGACCATCGAGGCGGCTCCCGGACATACCGTGGGACATAGCTCCCTCCGCCTGGTTTCAGATGGTCTGTCGGCATTCTTCACCGGAGACGTTTTCCATCATCCGATCCAGATGACCCGGCCTGAGTTATACCTGTCCGGCTGCGACGATCTGGAAACCGCTATTGGGACCAGGAGGATGCTCGTGCAACGGGTCCTGGACGAAGACGCCTGCGTGTTTCCGGCCCACTTTCCCGCCCCTCATTTCGGGCGGCTGGCGATGGACGGGGACGAAATCGCCTTTATACCCGGGGATGTTTCCGGGGCCAACGCTCGCACGTAGAGGTGGGAGACTCGCTCCGGACAGCCAGCAGTAATTGCGGTCAGCCATGGGCGGGCCCTTAAGATTGAACGGCAGAATCCCCCTTGATAGAGTTGATCCGATGCGAGTCGGGGAAGCCGAGCTGACCCCTGTACTGGAACTTGAAGCGGGGCTCGTGCCAGTGGCCGTGCACAGCCCGGTGCATGTGTTGCACCCGGAATGGAGCCTCTTCCCGGACCCTGGCTCCAACTATGACCACGTGGCAGCCGCTGCCTCCCGGCGTGCAATCCTCGAGCATTGCGCCATGACAGGACATCTGCTGGCGCCCGCCCATTTCCAAGCACCCCACGCTTGCCGGATTGCGCACTCCGCCGACGGCCGATACCTCTTCTCCTGGGCGACCGAGACCTGAGTGCTGACTGTCGGCCGGACCGGCCAGGTAGGTACTGGTGATGCCTTCAGGAGCCCGTGACGACCTTGTAACGGATGGGCAGGTGTGGGACCATGGCTGGGCCGAACCCTGAAACTTGAGGAGAGATTCGCTGTGGCGTCGCGAGCGGCCCCGGCCTTACCGAGATGACGAATACAAATGACCTGGTTGCCCGTTATGGTCTCGGCCCGCTAGATCAGATCTCATTCGCGGTCGAGGATGCGGACGAGGCTGCCGAGCGCTATCAATCCATCTTCGGCGAGTTCGAGGTCGTCGAGGTGCCGACGATGGATGTCATGTATCACGGGCAGCCTTCCACAGTCACGTTCAAGCTGGGTTTCGCCCGGTCCGGCCCTCTCGAGGTCGAACTGGTTCAGGTAGTCGACGGGACCAGCCCGGCGCGGGACCACCTCGATCGATTCGGCGAGGGATTCAATCACGTCCGGTACCGGGTGGTGAACTTGAACGCCACGCAGCGAGCGATGGAGAGAGACGAATGGGTGACCGTGTTCTCCGGGAGCACTGAAGACATTTCGTTCTGCTTTCTTGAGCCCCCGTCCGGTCTGGTGGCCACCATCGTCGAGTTGATTCAGGGGCTACCGATCGACTGACCCGGGATCACCTGCCGAGCGGTCAGATTGTCAGGCGTACTGCCCGAGGCGCATAGCCTTCTCGAGTGATCCGCCCATGATCAGGGCCTGGTCGTCACGCGGCATCTCCTTGACCACCTCGGAGTAGGCGAGGGGATCCGCCATGCCCTCCGGATGAGGGAAGTCTGAGCCGAACATGATGTGGTCGACGGGGATTCCCAGGTCGATGAGACCCTGCGGGTCAGGCTCGTGGAAGGCGTGCACCCACACGTTGCGGTGGAACACCTCCACCGGGTTTTCCTCGAAGATCACGGGGGTGGTCTCCCACGCCCGCTGCAGCTTGGCGTAGAAGGGTCGGATCCACTGAGCACCGAACTCGACAGGCATGAACCTGAGCCTCGGAAAGCGCGTAGCCAGCCCGTGGCCGATGATCGAGGCCATAGCATCGACCAGGCTGTCCTTTTCCGACGCCAAGGTAAGAAAGGCCGGTGAGGCTCGGCGGGCATGGCGGTCGATGCTCATCTCGCGGTCGCCAAAACCCTCCCACTCGTTGGTGTATCGGTGGTAGCCGGGATCGCCGGAGTGCATGCCAACCACCAGATCCAGCTCCTGGACCCGCTGCCAGAATGGATCGAACTCCGGTAGCGCGAACGACTTGCGTCCCTCCCACGTAGGCACCGGGGCCACCCGAATAAGAAAGATCCTGGCCCCGCGGTCGTGCACGAACTCGAGCTCTGAGAGGGCAACATCGTTTCCCTGTGCCAGGGAGATAATCGGGGTGGCGAAGAGTGCATCGGAGTAGTCGAAGGTCCAATGTTCGTGCATCCACTGGTTGAGGGCGTGGATTACCGCGCAGGCGACGTTGGGTGCGTCGGCCAGGCGTTCCTCGATGGCGCTGGCCAGAGTGGGCCACAGCAGGGTCCGGTCGATGCCCATTTCCTTCATCAGCTCCAGGCGGGGCTCGGGATCGAAGAAAGCGTCGATACCGGGCATGGCGATCATTCTCCCGAAGCCAGTAGCCCGGTTTCCGAAGCCGCCGCCACCCTGGGTGATGTCGTAGCCGGCGCCACCGGGCACCGCCACCTTCGCGAACGTCGGGTTCGGGATGTAGTTGGAGATGAGGTCCCGGATCGCCAGCTTCGTCCGGCCTTCCACTTCGACATACTTGATCACTCCACCCAACTCCGGCGGCAGGAACTTCGTCATCGCCTCACGGTTCTCGTAGAGGTGATTGTCGGCGTCGAACGTTGAGTACGGCAACTCACGGTGGGTGACGTGAATGAATTCAGTATCGGTCATGACAAGCTGTCCACCTCCGACTCGCGGCCCAACCCAACGAGCCCTTTCCTGGCTCAATGCTCCAGATCCAATAGTAACCGGCCGGCGGCCCGATCGCCACGCCAAACGGCCCGGATGCCGGAAGCGCGATCCATCCTGGCGTTCAACTGCTCAATTCCATTAGTTGAACCTGGGGCGCCCCGGGTTATCCCGTTGCCGGAGGTGGCGGGCCCGCACTGCGACCTGGGTGGGAGGCTTTGACCAGCGTCACATGAGGCTGAGGCCGACCCTGATGGCGTCGCGTCCGGGCGTCTTGCGATCGAGGATGTCAAGCGCCTCTCCGACCTGCTCAAGCGAGAAGACCTCGCCGATGAGGTCCGTGGTCGGCACCCGACCGGCCCACAACAGGTCGACTGCGGTTTGCACGTGGTCGCCGTCGGAGCCGGCCAGGATGTGGATCCGCCGCATCGGTATCCAATCGCTGATGAACCCTTCGACGGGCTTGCGGTCCTTAAGGCCTCCGATGACCACGATGCCACCTCGGCGCACCATCTGCATAGCCTGCACGACCGTGCTCGTCGATCCCGACGCGGCATCGATAACGACGTCGACCCCGTTGCCATCGGTAAGGTCTGTGGCCTTCACGATGGGGTCGTCGACACCGATGTCGACCGCCAGGTCGGCTCCTAGCCGCTTTGCCGCCTCCAGCCGGAATCCGTCCGACGGTGTCCCCGTGACCATGATCTTCCCCGCGCCATTAGCCCGGGCCGCAACGAGCGCCGCCAGTCCGAGGTGGCCCGGTCCGAGCACGGCCACGGCGTCGCCCTCACGGACGACGCCGGCCCATCCCGCCGCGATCGAGAGCGGCTCCCATATCGTCATCTCGGCCCCGGGCGGATCCTCCGGCAGGCGGACTACCGAGCTGCCCGGGAGGAGCTCCATGTAATCGGCATAGCCTCCGTACAGGCCGCACCCTTCCTCTACGGAGTAGTCGTGGCCGTAGATCCGCGTCCGGTTGTCCTCCCCGAACCGCCCGGATCGAACTGCCACGCGGTCTCCCTCGGCCACCCCAAGCGCCTCGGCGGCGCCCGAGCCCAGCTGCTCGATGCGACCCACTACCTCGTGCCCGGGAATGGTCGGGAACTCCCCGCCCCACGGAGTGTGGACGATCCCGTTGAGGTTGTCGATATCGCTGTGGCACATCCCTGTGGCCTCCACGCGCAGGATCGCCCCTCCTGCGGGAGGTTCGTCGGGGACGGGAAGCTCCCGAATCTCCCACTTTCCCCCGCCGAGGAACACGACGGCCCGACTGGTTCGTGTCATGGTCAGTTCTTCTCCTGTTGTATGTCCGGACCCTCTGATGGTATCGATCATCGGGTGGAGCACTCCTCCCCGGCCGCGTCAATCAAGGTCACATCGAAGTTGCAGCAGCGAATCTCGCGTACCTTCCCCTGGAGCATCAGCCGGCTGAGAGCACCCAGCGCGGCTCGTACGACCTCAGTGGTCCGCTTCAAATCGCCCTCCAACGCCCCCATGATCGGCCCACCAGCGGTCCGGGGTCGGCCGAAGTTATTCCCTCCCAGGCCAATGACTGAAACGTCAAGGCTACCGACTCGTCTTCTCTCCACGATTGATCCTCTCGGAGACATCCGGTACGACCGGCGCCTGAACAACAGGCGTCCTGATCGCTCAACCTGGTCGGGCCACCATAAAGGGCGTGTGGTCTCCTAGTCGTAGTCGACGCCGAGAATGCCTGCGTGCGCAGAACCGCCCGACCAGCGCGACCTCGGTTCCGTGGATCGAAGCCGCCTAGCGATTTGGACCTTGTCGACCTCGCCTTACGGCGATCGCGGCCGGGGTGCTATCGGGACTGGTCGGTGGTGGCCGGTTCGGGAGGGGACGGTACGTGCGGGAAGAGTTCCTGGAACGCGCCCAGGCGCATCCGGTAGCTGTCGTCGGGATTGATGTCGTCGAAGAGCTCGTGGAGGGTCTTCTGCGTGTGTCCGTACGTCCCTTCGGTGTGGGGGTAGTCACTACCCCACAGGACGTTCTTCCAGCCCATCGCAATGTTGGCCTGGACCGCGGAGCGGTCGTGCTGGAACGAGGCGTACACGTTGGAGTGGAGATACTCGCTCGGCATCCTGGACAACTTCGGGCGCACCGCGGCCGAATGCTGACGGTAGGCCTCGTCCATGCGGTCGGCCATGAATGGCCCCCAGGTGGCACCCCCTTCCGACACGAGCATTTTGAGGGCGGGGTAGCGGTCGAACACGCCGGCCGAGATGAGGGCCACGGTGATCTTCTGGGCACCATAGCTGGTTTCGACATAGTTTTGAATCGCACCGCCCCGGCCGGTGTTGTACACGCCGGTGCGCTGCGTGGGATCATGCGGCTCGGTACCAACGTGGAATCCGAGGACCATCCCGACCTCTTCCATGGCCGCCCACAGCGGATCCCACTCCTCGTGCGCGAAGGGCGGACGCCCAAACGGCGGCGCGATCGGCAGGAAGCTGGCCTTGAGCCCCAGGCCGGTGGCCCGATGGACCTCCGCCACGGCCAGACCGATGTCGAGGAGTGGCATCATGGCCGTACACACGTAGCGGGGGGATACAGCCTGGAACCCGGCCGCCCAGTCGTTGATAGCCCGGGCCCCCGCGGCGACAATCTCGGGGCTGCGAATACTGTAGGACCACACCCCGATGGATGGATAGGTGGCCTCGGCCCACACGCCCTCCTGGTCGAGATCCTTCAACCGCAGGTGGGGATCGTTAGCCCCCGGGGCCCGGTCGCCGACCGTCCCGTCGAGGTTTCGGATTACGTCGGGCATTTTGGGCATCCGGCGCCGGAACTCCTGCCCATCGACGTAGACCGTCTCCCAGGCTCCATCGGGATCCTTGACACTGCGCGGCATCCGCTCGGCGATATCGGCGGGCAGGCGGGTCTGGAACAGATCGGCGGGCTCCATGAGGTGAGAGTCACCGGAGTTAGCCCAGATCTTGGTCGATGTCATGGCATTCTCCTCGCCGGCACCCAACTCCGGCTGCGCCGGCGGTCGGGTCCACTGTCGGGCCACGGCAACCGCCGCCCTCAAGCAACTGTACCACCCGCTCCGCTCAATGAGAAGGGCCTTTTCAGATTTTGCGGACTGACCGAGAGCATGCGGACGCCATGAAGGCACGGAGGCTACCGGTTGGGGGCCCAACCCGACGAGTTGAGTTGACTTCGAGTTACTGGCGGCCTGTCCCGGAGAACCCGGGAGGGATCCAGTTCGGGGGTCGCTTCTCCATGAACGCCGCGAAACCCTCGCGCGGCTCCGGCGACTCGGTAAGGCCCCACGTCATCGTCTGGTAGTCGACAAGCCCGTAGCGTTCGTTCATCATGCCCTTCACGAACATGCGGGCCACCGGAGCGGTTTGCAAGACCTGACGCGCCGCGCCCAGCGCCGCTTCTCGGAGCTCATCGTGGGGCACGACCCGCGATATGAGACCGTACGCCAGCGCTTCGTTGGCATCAAACCGACGGGCTGACAGCAGCAGGTCCCGAGCGACCGCCAGGCCCACGTGAACCGGAAGAGCGGCGGCGTAGGTGGCGTCAATGATACCACGCAACAATTCCGGAACGCGGAACGTCGCTCTGTCACTGACGACGGCAATATCGGCCATCATGGCAATTAACAGTCCTCCGCCCTGGCAGATGCCGTTCACGGCGGCGATGACAGGCTTATGACTCTGACGTATCGCGGTGAACGGCAGGGACTCGCCGGCGATCACCTCCGGGACAGGAGCGTCCCTTGGGTCCGGGGCCCTGCCACCGAGATCGCCGCCCGGGGCGAAGACATCTCCCGTGCCGGTGATGATCAGGGCCGCCAGATCCGGATCCTTGTCGACCCGGATCACTGCCCTCTTAATTCCGTAGTACATCGCACCTGTCAAGGCGTTCCTCGCCTCCGGCCGGTCGATGATGCACCAGCCGATGACACCCTCACGCTCGAAGCGCAGACCGGCAGCCCCGAGATCGTCATCTGTCATGGTCGTCTCCTTCTGGTCTGGAATGTAGTGGAGAATTGCGAGCCCGTACGAGTCTCAGACAGCTCCTGTATCTCTCCGCGTCGTTGGTCCACCCGCGAGCCGCTTTCTATTGCCAAGGCCTGAGGACGACCTTCCCGATCGCACGGCGGTCGCTGACATGGCGGAGGGCGGCGGACACCTCGTCAAGACCATAGACCGCACATACATATGGGGAGATGCGCCCTGACTCGAATAGCTGCCGCAGCTCCAGGTTATCCCGCACCACGAGCGCTGGGGCGTTCTTCTGAAACCCGAGAGCCTGGTAGCCCATAACCATGACTCCCTTCAGGAGAATCAGGTTGAGCGGAATCCGGGGGATCTCTCCTGAGGCGTAGCCGACCGTGACGAACCGCGCTCCATAGCGCGTAGCCCGCAGGGCGGACTCCGCATACTGCCCGCCAACCGGGTCGACGACCACGTCGGCCCCTCCTCCGGTGATCTCCTTGACCCGGTCCTTCAGGTCCTCCCGCTGGTAGTCGACTACCGCCTCAGCGCCCCGCGCCAAGCAAACCGCGAGCTTCTCCGCGGAGGACGCAACAGCGATCACCCGGGCCCCGAGCAGTACGGCGAGGTCAATGGTGGCGATCCCTACCCCACCCCCGGCACCGAGCACGACAACCCAGTCCCCGGGTTGCACCTCGGCTATCGAGCGAAGCACTGAATACGCGGTCCGGTAGGTTACGGAAAAAGACGCAGCTGCGTCGTAGGACACGTTTTCAGGTACCCGTTCGACCGTCTCCGGCGCGAGCACCCGTTGGGCGAACGCGCCGACCATCCCGCCACCACTGACCCGGTCTCCGATGCTGAGGGACTGTACATCTGGCCCCAACTTCTCGACTTCACCCGCCCATTCCGAGCCAGGGATGAACGGAGGCGGAATCGAGACCTGATACCGGTTGGCAGCGATAAGAACGTCGGGAAAGTTGACCGATGTAGAATCCACCCGGACGAGCACCTCACCTGGCCCCGGCTCCGGATCCGGCAGCTCCTCCACCACTACCGACTCCGGGTCGCCCCAGGTCTTCACGAGCGCAGCGCGCATCATACGGCGACCCGGACCCAACTCAGTCGTAGGGCTCGGCGTAATGGGAAGGCCCTGACTCGTAGAGACCGACGAACAACTCGGTCGGCGTCGGATCCTGTTGCCTTGGGCGTGCGGCACGAGACTTCATGATCCCCTCCCGCTCGCGTAGGTGGAACATGCTCTCTCGTTGCCCGGTGTACTCGAGCGGCTGCCGCAGCATCCAGAGGATGCCCTCAGCGGGCACCTGGCACGGCTCCCAGTCAGAGCGGTCGAGCCCAGGGGTGTTGGCCACGAAGCCCTCCGAAGCGACAGCAATGTCGATCCGGAAGCAATTCACCGCGATCCCCTCTGGGTGCAGAGCCCGGGCGGCGCTGAGCGTCACATGCTCAAGGGCGAGCTTCGATGATCCATATGACAGCATGTCTGCGATCGGTAGCAGCGCCGCCAACGACGAAACGTTGATGATCGAACCGCCGCCGCGGCGCTCCATGTACGGATACGCCTCCTGAATGGCGATGTATGGGGCCCAGTAGTTCACGGCGAACGTAAGCTCGTGACGGTGCTCGGGCTGGTCCAGGTCCCCGATGAACTGGACGGCTGCATTATTGACCAGGATGTCGATTGCGCCCAAATGGTCCGCCGTCGTATGCACCATCGCCCGGACCGCGGCACGATCGGCCAGGTTCGTCGGCACCGCCAGAGCCGTGCCGCCCGCCGCCTTGATCCGACCGACCGTGTCATCGAGGGTGCCGGCCGTGCGCTGCGGGGATTCCTTGGTTGACCGGGCTGCGCACGCCACAACACAACCGGCCTCCGCGAGCGCCACAGCGGTCGCCGCGCCCACCCCACGGCTGGCGCCGGTAACGAGAGCCACTTTTCCGGCCAGCTCCATGAGTCTCTCCAGTCGATGTCACGTCGATGCACCTTTTCTTGCTCACTGCCACACCATCTCTCCGATTCAACCTCGGCGCCACTGCCGATCGGAGTGACGATACCCGGAGCACAGACAGCTGCGCCCAGGCCCGACCGGATCCCGCAGCTGGTCCCCCGATCTCAGCCGGTTCTCCCGTTCGGGAACTTCAGAAGTGAGCCGGCGTCCACCCGGATCTGCTGACGAGTGATGTAGCGCGACTCGTCGGATGCCAGGAAGACGCCGAGGTTGGCGATATCGACCGGCTCGACGTAGGGGATCGGCATGGCCTGGAACGCCACGAAAGCCGGCCGGGCATCGTCCCAGGTAGGGTCGTCCAGGTCGGGGCGAAACACACGGTAGATGCCGTCGTGATGGATGAGTGCGGTGTTCACGTTCGTCGGGTGGATCGTGTTCACTCGCACGAACCTCGGCGCCAGCTGCTACGCCCTTCCAACCGACCAGCCATCAGTCCCTCCGTTGACGTTTGTCCACCTGCGTCGACTCATCGACGGCTCACTCCCTGGTGGGAGCCCGACTGCACCGACGCCTTGGTCCCGTTCCTTCTTTCCAATACGCCCTGCCAGCTCCCCAGTCACGTTCAGCAGAACATTGACCAACTGCTCGCCACGAGCAGTTGAACGCAGGACCAGATCTGTCGAGAAACGGGCGCCCGGCTGCTCCTTCACCGGGTGGCGCCTCCTCCGTCCACGTAGAGGGTCTGGCCGGTGACGTATTCGGCCTGCTCGCTGCACAGGTAGACCATGGCTCCGTAGAGGTCCCGGGTGGTACCCATGCGCTTCACCGCATTCGACGCCACGATCGTATCTGCGTTGGGCAACTGCTCGACCGCGGCCTCGAAGGCGCAAATGCCGGGGGCAATACAGTTGACGGTGATCCCCTTGTCCCCCACCTCGTGGGCCATGCCGGCCGTCATGCGCTCAACGGTGTTCTTGGTCAGCCCGTACGCGCTACCTCCTTGTCGGGCGGCCATGGAGGAAATGTTGATGATCCGACCTCTCCCCCGCTTCGACATGGCCGGGATCGCCATCTGATAGCAGCGGAGGGTCCCGGTTACATTGACATCCCAGGCCCGCTGCCACACGTCGTCCGGGCAGTTGAGCAGGCCGTCCTCGTTCATGCCTCGCCAGAGCCCGGCATTGTTCACCAGGACATCCAGTCCGCCAAACTCGGCGACTGTTCGCGCCACGAGTGCCTCGACGCTCCGCCGATCGGTGACGTCTGTCTCGACACCAATGCACGCCGGCCCCGCAGCAGCCGCATCCGCAGCCGCCGCGTCCGTGCCCTTCACGTCAGCCAGAACAACGTTGGCCCCGTCCTGGGCGAAGTACCTGGCATAGTCCCGTCCCAATCCGCGCGCCGCGCCAGTGACGATGACCACCCGGCCGTCAAAGATTCCCATGTCTCATCTACCTTTCCGATTCCTCGACAGCGCTGCTGATCTCCCGGGCAAAGTCCTCGCCAAGCTGGTAGAGCCCTGTGCCGACCGCGACGTGCCTGATCTCAACTCATGGCTCTGAGCAGGGCCCGCCCAAGGGTAACTCGCCTGTGCAATGAGGGCGTACAACTGCGAGGATCCTGCAGTTGAACACCATATATCCTGGATAGCCGGCGCCTTCTCGACCAACGGGCGATTCGGCCGGCCGGCATCCCCGCTATAGCTGGAAAGAGGCCGGGGTCATGCCGACAGGGTCTCAGTGGCCATGTCGAGTAAACGACCCAGGCTGGGGATGAAGCTGACCATCCTCTCTCTCAGTACCGGGTCGTCACTCTTCTCGGCCCGCTTGACCAAGAGCGAGGAGAGGGCTGCCTCTTTGAAGTAAGTCAGCGCGTAGAACCAGTCCAAATCGGGGAAGACTTCGCCCGCGGCCTCCACGTAAGCAGCGCGAAGCTCCAAGCTACTCGGCATACCGGAAGGTCCCTCGCCCCTCTTGCTCGGGTGCCCAGAGTCATCGCAGAAGAAGGTCAGCCAGGTAAGGTCCACTCGCGGATCGCCGACCGACCAGATCTCCCAGTCGATGACAGCGTTGAGGCAGTCACCGGCGCACAGGGTATTGCCAAGGCGGTAGTCACCATGATTGATGACCGGCCTCACCGCTTCGGGAATCGACGCATAGAGTGCTTCGGCGACCTTGGTATAGTTGAACTGGAGGTGAGCCGGCGAAGTCTCATAGGCGTGGACCCAGCGGTCGATCTCAGCCTTGACAGACACCGGCTCCTCCGCGACACCAATGGAGGCTGGGTCCAACCGGTGCATGGCGGCGAGCACGCGAGCCGCATCGAAAGCCCGAGCCCGGAACTCATCGAATCGCCCGGGGTCGGGGTCGCCGGCGAGGATGGGCTCGAGGCACTCCCCCGGAACCAGGTTCATTGCCAGGAACGGCGAGATCCGGGGCGGATCTCCCGGGTGCTCGAAGAGGACCTCAGGGACCATGACGCCCTCGCGGCCGGCCAGGGCACGCATCAAAACGCCCTGGCGCAGGACGTCGCGGTTGCGCACAGCAGGGAGTCCCGGTGGCGCGACCTTCAGTACCACGACCTCGTCGGGGGTCGGAACATCCTCAAAGCGTACCGTGAACGTGAGGCTCGAGCTGCCACCGGTAAGAGGCTCCACTGAGACGACCCGGGCCCCGGGCCGCCACGACTGCGAGGCGCTTTGGGTCCGCTCGGTCAACTCTTCGATCAGTGCTGATACGTCGACCATGCTTCTCCCTGTGCCGCGAGCCGGGAGTAGCATAAGCGGTGACAGCGACCGGCGCAGTTGATGACGTGCAAACGCGTGTCGTCGGGGCAGGAGACGGTGTGTCGGACGGGAGCGCGGCTCCAGAGACCGGTCTGGTGGCACGGCTTCCCGGGCCGTAGAGCCGGGCCGCGGGCCCCAAGGCGAGAGCGTTCGGCACGCGGGCGGCCCGATCTGGCACTCTTGACCCCACCAAAGCTATCGGCGGGTCGGCCTGGTACACCAGAAACGCAGAAAGTGAGTGAGGAGACGATGGTAAGCGCATTCGAGGGTATGACAGTTCTCGAACTGGTGTCGAGTCCGGCCGGCGCGGTGGTCGGGCAGTTCTTCGCCGACAACGGCGCGGACGTGATTATGGTCGAGCCTCCCGGTGGAGCGCCCCTGCGCGAACAGGTGGCGTTTCCGTTCTGGGCGCGAGGCAAGCGGAGCGTGGCCCTGGATCTGAAAGACGCGGGCGACCGCGCCCACGCTGTAGAGATCGCCGGCCGCGCCGATGTACTGGTGGAATCGTACAGTCCGGGCGTCTCCAAGCGGCTGGGGGTCGACTACGACACCATCAAGTCGGTGAACCCTTCGTTGGTATACGTCACCATCAGCGGGTTCGGTGAGCGCGGCCCCTACGCCGGAGCGAAGGGCTATGAGGCCATCGTGCAGGCCAAGGTCGGGGCGTTCGCGCAGGCCGCAGGCATGGCGGGCCGAGCGGGACCATCGTTCGTCAACGTGCCATCCTGCACATCAAGTGCAGCCCAGTTGGCCATTCACGCAGCGCTCGCCGCTCTGATTGAAAGGTTGAGGAGCAACACCGGACAGCGGGTCGAGACGACCCTCGCCCAGGCTCTCGGCGCCCATGATACGTGGAACGGGATGGTCGCCCACGTGGCGCGACAGTATCCCGAGGCGTTTCAGAACATCCCGCCTGTCGACGACGATGGCGTGCCAACCTCGGGCCTGATGTTTCGTCTGATCACCGGCATGACCTCCGACGGCCGGTGGCTGCAGTTCTCTCAGACCGCGCCGCGTCTGTTTCGAGCATTGATGCGAGCGGTCGATCTGGAATGGATGTTCTCCGATCCCGAGTGGCATGAGGTGCCCGACTTTGACGACGCCGAGCACCGCCGGCAGTTTTGGGAACTGCTCCTGGAACGAATCCAGTCCAGGTCGCTCGCAGAATGGAACTCTGTCTTCGAGGGCGACGAGGACGTTTGGGCCGAGGTGTTCCGCCACGGCGACGAGGTTCTCGATCATCCGCAGTTCGGTTATGACGGCGACGCGGTTGAAGTCAACGACCCGCAACGAGGGCCGGTACGCCAGCCAGCTCAGCTGGTTCGGGTCGGCGGCGGACCAAAGCCCGCGCTGCGGATTGCGCCCCCCCTGGACGACTACCGCCCTGACGGTGCGGTAAAGGCGGTAACGGGGAGGGCTGAGTCACCGGCCGGCGAGGCTATTACCGGCCCACCCCTGCAGGGGTTGGTGGTCCTTGAGCTCGGCGCCCAGTACGCCGCTCCCTTTGGGGCCACCCTGCTCACCGACCTCGGGGCACGGGTGATCAAGCTCGAGCCGCTCGAGGGAGATCAAATCCGCTACATGACCTCATTCCCTGATCTCAGCGGGGTCAAGGTCATGCAAGGGAAAGAGAGCCTGGCGATCGATATCACCTCAACCGAAGGGCTGGAGATCGTCTATCAGCTCGTCGAGCGAGCCGACGTGGTGCTGCAATCCTTCCGAGCTGGGGTCGCCGAACGGCGAGGACTGAGCGCCGCCCACCTGCAAGCCAGGAACCCTCGGCTGGTGTATGTGAGCGCGCCCGCCTACGGCGAAGCCGGTCCGTGCGGGCGTCGTCCCGCGTACGCCCCGACCATTGGGGCAGCCTGCGGTATTCCCTGGCGAAACGTGTCGCGGATCGTCCCGGAAGGAACGGGGCTCAGCGTGGAGGACATCAAGGCGGCGTCGATGCAGCTGAGAGCCGGGAGCATGGGCGCCGCGCACGCCGACGGCTACTCGGCCCTCGGCGTCGGAACCGGATTGCTCTTCGGCATCTACCTGCGGGAGCGGGGTTTGGGCGCTCAGCACCTCGGGACGTCGATGCTTCTCACGACTGCTCACGCCATGGCCGACGACATCGTCCAGTATCCCGGTCGGCCGGCGACCACATTGGCCGACCGCGACCTCTACGGCCTCAATGCACGCTACCGCCTCTACCCGGCCGCGGCCGGCTGGGTCATGCTGGCCGTGCCAGCTGAAGCGGAGTGGGTCAAGTTGATCCATGCCGAGCAATTCTCCGCGCTGAAGGCCAACCCGCGGTACGCCTCCAAGCAGGCCCGAGCCGACCACGATGAAGACCTCGCCGCCGATCTGGCGAAGATCTTCCAAGAGCGGACTGCTGAGGAGTGGGAAGCCATCCTCCTTCCGCAGGGCGTCCCCTGCGTCCAGGTGACCGATACCGTATCCCACGAACACATGTACAGCGAGGAATTCGGTCGGGCGTCAGGGTATGTGATCGACGTCGACCATCCTACCTTCGGACCCCACCCCCGCCTGACCCCCCTGGTCCGATTCTCTCGATCCGAAACCCGTACCGGACGTGGCTGCACGCTCGGCGAACACACCGATGCCATTCTCTCCGAGCTCGGTCACAGCGCCCAACAGATCGAGACGTTGCGGGCCAAGGATGTCGTCGCATGAAACCAACCGGCCTGACCGACGACCTTGCCCATCGGGTGGCCTCCCTCGACCCGGCCGCAATCGCACCGGCGGACCTGGAGCGGGCCCGCCAGTGCTTGCTCGACTGGCTAGGTGCGGCGATCGCGGGATCCTCCTCGGCCCCGGCCGTAGCCCTCTCTACGGCGCTTGACGACATCGGTGGAGGACCTGGCCCAGCCACGATCGCCGGTACTCGCCGCCGTGCCTCGGCGCTCGACGCCGCCCTTGCCAATGGCTCGGCCAGCCACTCCATGGAGCTAGACGACGTCGCCCAGGGCATGGGTGGTCACCCGTCGGTATCGGTATGCTCTGCCGCGGTCGCTCTCGCCGAGGTGGTCGGTTCGAGCACCTCAGAGCTGCTCGTCGCACTGCTGGCCGGCTATGACGTCGCCTGCCGCTTCGGGCTCGCCCTGGGGCCGTCCCACGGCCGGGGAGGGTGGCACGCCACCGGCACCGTCGGGACCTTCGCCGCCACGGCCGCCTGCTCCCGGCTCCTCGGCTTCTCTCACGACCAGGTCGTGGCGGCCCTCGGCATCGCAGCCTCCCAGGCGGCCGGCATCAACGCCGGCATCGGCACCACCGCCAAGCCGCTGCACGCCGGAAAGGCGGCCGCGGCAGGCGTGCTGACCGCCCGCCTGGTGGCCGCGGGCGCCACCGGTTCTGCGGATGGCTTGGAACGCTATGCGGCGCTGACGAGCGCCACTTTCGATCCCGACCGACCCGACGAGACAATGGGCGCGGCGCCGGGGGTCCGGTTCGTCGTATTCAAGCGCCATGCGTGCTGCGGGATCCTGCAGTCCGAGGTGACCGCACTGACCCGGCTGCGCCACGAGCACGATCTAGCCATCGAAGACATCGACGCCATCGAGGTGCTCGACAACGCCATCGCGCTCGAAATCTGTTCGTACTCTGAGCCGGAGGACGAGCTGCAGGCCAAGTTCAGCATGGTGCACGCGGCCGCAGTCGCCCTCGGCGCCGCGGGCACCGGGCCGGACGCCTTTTCGGGCGAAGCGCTCGCGGATCCGGTGCTGATCGGGCTCCGCCGGCGCGTCACTGTCCGCGAGCACCCGGACCCATGGACATCCGTCAGCATCCGCCTCCATGGTGGCCGGGTCCTCACGACCACCGAGCCACCCGAACGGCCCGCGGCCGATGACGAGCTGATGGCGCAGCGCGCCCGCCTGGAGGCGAAAATCCGGTTGCTGGCATTCTCCTCTCTCGGGGCGGGCGGTGCCGATCGCCTCGTGGACACCATGGCCACGCTCGATGGCGCCAGCCCGGTCCGCGATGTCCTCGCCACGACCGTGCCGCAAGGATCGTGACCGGGCCCTCTCATCTAATCCAGGTTGGCGACGGGTTGCTAGAGCCTTGGTCGGCGGGCGAATCCAAACCTTATTCTCGGAAGCAAATGTCCAACTGCATTAAACGAGCACTTGAACGCGCCTTTGCGCAGCCGCAGGTGACAGCGCACGCTACCTGGTTACCCCAGGAGCAGGAAACGACGCCCCCTCGTGCAGCCAGCGGTCCCGTCGGATGATATTGTTGTGCGCCAGCCTAAGCGGCGACTTAAACTACTTAATATTCTTTGCGACTGTTGGGGGATACGCAGATGAAGTACCGAGGGAAAATATCGGTGACCTCAGTCGTGGTTGGGGCGATGATCGTGGCTGGATGTGGTTCGAGCAAGAGTCCGAGCTCCACCGCGACGACGACCGCGGCGACGACGCCAGGCTCTTCGGCATCATCGGCGCCTCCTGCCTCGTCGGGGGGCACGCCGACGGCCAGCGCACCGGGGATCACCGCGTCCACCATCAAGATCGGCTTGATCTCCTCGATCACCGGCGTCAACTCATCCAACGAGGCGGACACGCCGCAGGGAGTGGAAGCGGCCTTCGACGCCCAGAATGCCCAGGGCGGAGTCGACGGTCGAAAGCTGGAGCTCGTCGTTAAGGATGACACGTCGACCGTCTCGGGAGATCTCACCGCGGCTCAGAACCTGGTCGAAGAATCAAAGGTGTTCGGCGTGATCGGGTATTCGTCGTTCCTCTTCGGGTCGGCCAAGTATCTCCAGACCCAGGGGATCCCGGTAATGGGGGGTGCCTTCGACGGACCGGAGTGGGGCATGGAACCCTACAGCAACATGTTCAGTTACAACCCGCCGGTATCCTCCCCGTTCAACGGGCAGTACTACACCTACGACGGTACCGGCAAGTTCTTGAAGCAGATCGGCGTGACCAAGCTGGGGGGTTTCGCCTACGGCATCTCCCCCTCGGCCGGCAACGCCATCAGGGGGACATTTGCGGCTTCCGCCCCCCACGGGGTCTCCAACTGCTACGAGAACCTGTCGGTTCCCTATGGGACCACGGACTTCACTGCGGACGCTCTGGCCCTCAAGAACTCGGGGTGTGACGGCGCGGTCACCGCATTCGTCGACTCGTCGGACCTGGCGATGGCGACTGCGGTGAAGCAGTCAGGATCGGGCGCCAAGATCCTCAACTACACCGGCTACGACGAGTACACCGTGGCCACCGCAGCGGCGCGCGATGCCTACCAGGGTGTGTACTTCGTCAATCAGGTCCTCTTTAACAAATCCAACGCCGGCATCGCCCAGATGTACGCCAGCATGGAGAAGTACGTTCCTGGCTTCAACCCGAACACGCTGCCCGACTACGGCCTCTTCGGTGGATACATGTCCGCCTTGCTGACCATCGCCCTGCTGAAAAATGCAGGCACCAACCCGACCCGAGCGTCGTTCATCAGCACCAATCGCCAGCTCACGGGCTACACATCTAACGGCATCCTGGCCAGCCCGACCAACTTCAACAACTTCGGGACAGTCGGGATGCTGCCCAAGACCTACTGCGAGTTTTACATCCAGCTACAGGGCTCCAACTTCGTCAATGTCGAGGGAGGCGACACTCCGGTGTGCGGCACCCTCCTTCCCTATCAAGGCGCAGGGGCCTGACGCTACGAAGCCGCCAGGCACCTACCTGATTGCGAATACCAGCGCCGTGGCTACGACCCGGCCAGCATCGCGACCGTGGGCGACTCGAAGGATCCCGTGATGCCGGACGCCACATACCCGTCGTCCACCTGGATCAACGCCCCGTTGACACCCGCCGCCGCATCGGTGCACAGGAACGCAAGCACACTCCCCATCTTCTCCGGGGTGAGGTGCGCCAAACCCGTCGCCTCGCGATAGTCGGCCTGGAAGGGCAACCAGGTCTCGGCGTGCTTGCGCGCCAATGGCGTGTCGGTCCCGCCCGGCATGATGGCATTGATCCGCATCCGCCGTTTGGCGAACTCGAAGGCCCGACTGGCCACGTAAGCGTTCATGGCCTGCTTCGAGAAGACGTAGCTGTTGGTCCCCTCATGTTCGGCGACCCACCGCTCCATTGCCTCCCAGGTGCCCTCGGCCAGGAACTCGAGGAGGCGAGGCAAGTGCGCCTGCCAGGCCAGGCCGCCGATGGACGAGATCATCGCCACCACGCCGCCGTCCGCCAGCCGCCGATCTCCGAACAACGTGTCGATGATGTAGCGCTGGCTGATGAAATTAATGTTCATCAGCGACGCAGACCCATCGGCGATGCCGGCACACGAGAACACCACTTCGAACGAGCCGTCGAGCTGCCCGAGGACGGCGTCCACGGACACCTTGTCGGCCAGGTCGACACGAAACGTCCGCTCGCACGGGTAGGCAACGTCAGCCACGTCGAGCACCACGGTGCTCGCACCCATCCCTTGCGCGATCTGAGCTGCCGCCGCCCCCATGCCCGTCGCGCCCCCCACCACGAGCACCCGCTTGCCGTTGAAGCCGAAGAGGTCGTCAGCCATGACCAGCAGCATACGCGGCCTTGAGACGCTGAGCCATGAGAATCGCCCACCTGCAGCCGAAGGGACTCCTGTGGGCGCGGCAGAGCCACTGCGCTGTCGGTCGACATGCGCTCATTCACGAGACGTATGATCCATTACAGTGTGTTTTGGCGCCCGACAAACTTGCGAGGAGTAACCCATGGCCGACCTGCCCGATATCCTGCAGCTCGACGAGATCGGTGGGGGCCGCTATGGAATCCACATGCCCTCGACATCCGCCGAGGGGCGAGATGTGGTGTTCAGCGGGCAATACCTGGCCCAAATGCTGATGGCCGCCGACCGGGTACACGACTCGGGTAAGGACGTGCGGTCCATCCATGCTGTCTTCGCCCGAGCCGCGACATATACCAAACCTATCGAGCTCGTCGTGGACAAGTTCCTGGACGGTCGGTCGTGGGGCAGTGACACCATTACTGCCATCCAGGACGGCAAGGTCATGGCTCGCTCCGAGGTCTTGCTCAACATCGTCGAGGACGACCTGCTCCGTCATGAGCTGACGCCCGGCTGCCGCTGCCCGGGCCGGACCGCGCCACGCCAACCGAGGGCCTGTACTTCCCCGACGTGGAGGTTCGACAAGTCGAGGACGAGAAGCTCGAGATCGATGGCGCCCCTGCGATTGCGACGTGGTTCCGGTATCCGACGAAGCTGGACTCCGAAGCGGCCAATCAGGCCGTGCTTGCGTGGGGCACGTGTGGAGCGCTGATCGGACTGGCCATGCGGGGAACGATGCCGTGCGGATTTCTCAGGCGCACGTCAGCATCTCGACCGGGGTCATCGCCCACACCGTGCACTTCGTCGAGCGGTTCGACGCATCGGGCTGGCTGCAAATGACCCAGCATGTCATCCATGCGGCCATGGTCGGGTTCATGGCCGGGGCCTGGTGCACACCGAGGACGGCCGGCTGGTCGCGTCCTTCCATCAAGACGCCATGGCCCGGAAGACCGAGGCGGCCCTTGACCCGCGCCGGTCAATGTAGCCGGGCTCGACGCCTTCGGACTCTCGCATGTCGACTGCCCAATCCGATGGACCGCGCCAGGCACCCCGGACGGTCGTCTGCGATGCCCAGCTGCACGTCCCGGCGGTGGACGGTATGCCGGAGCGGGCAAGTCCCCCCGAACACTTCGTCGGCAGTCTGGGTCGCCCTGCCCTCGAGGGCGCGATGCGAGCGGCGGGCGTCGACCGCGCCGTGTTGGTACCGATCAGGCCAGAACGAGTGGGAGAGTGTGCGGCCTGGGCCGCCGAGGAACCGGATCGCTACCGAGTGGTAGCCCCCCTTGGAGTCGATGTCATGACCGCGCCATACACGAAGGTTCGCTCCAGTATCTACCAGATGCAACAGCTCGGGGCCACGGCCGATGCGAGTTGGGTTCTTTTCAGCCGAGTCCTTAACGGTCCTGAGATCTGCCCGCATGAATGACTGCTGGCACGCCATCGAGGCTTCGGGGCTTCCTGTCATGGTGCTGGCAGCCGGCGGCCTCAGCCTCATGGATGAAGTCATCCGCCAGTTCCCGATATGCGGCTTTGTCTCGACCATATGGGCATCGTGCCCCGCGAGAAGTACACGTCGTTCGACGACCTCCTGTCGCTCCTGTTGCCGTTGTCCCGATATCACAATGTGGCCGTGAAGCTGACGCAGATCATCCGGTCGGTCGATGAACCTTCTCCCTACCCTTCGCTTCACGATCCCATGCGACGCGTGGTGGAGGCTTTCGGCCCGGGTCGAACATTCTGGGGATCGGATCTTACGACACTGCAGTGCCCGTACCGGGAATGCATCGAGCTGGCGCACATTCCGCGTTTCGCTCTTGATCGGGCAGTAAGGACATCGATGCAGATTATGGGAAACGCCATCTGCGATTGGCTTCTCGGGTCCGCCCGGCGAGATGAGTCCCATGGCGACATTCGCGGTCGTGGAAGGCTGGCTCGACGGAGCGGCTTCTGCCGGTCCACTCCCCGACGTGGCCGATGTCGCGGTCGGGCCCGACGACACCGTCTACCTACTTGCCCGCCAACCAGGCCGGATCGTCGTGATGTCGCGGTCCGGGGAGATGATCCAACTCATCGGTCTGGGGTCGCTGAGCAATCGGCCGCATGGCCTGGAGGTGGACGCTGACGGGACCATCTTCTGCGTTGACGAGCCGCGTCATGCTGTCGCGATATTCGACCCCGACGGCAGGTTCGGTGGATGGGTCGGCTCTCTCGATGTCCCGTCCGCGACGGGGATCGACCCCGACGCGGGGGACCCCGCCAGTCGGTTACGGAGCATCAAGCGATCTGCCGGACCGTTCAACCTGCCGACGCATGCCGTTGCTCGGCCACGGCGGTGACCTGTTTGTCACAGACGGGTACGGCAACGCGGCGGTGCATCGTATGACCAGGCAGGGAGAGCTCATTGCCACGTGGGGCTCTCCAGGAGAGGGTCCCGCGCAGTTCCGGGTCCCACACTACGACTGCTTCTTGTCGGAGGATCGATTGGCGGTATGTGACCGCGAGAACGGGCGGGTCCAGCTATTCAGTCCGGCGGGCGTTTTCCGACAAGTCTGGAATGCGGGACGGCCTTCGGGGATCGCTGTCGACCGGAAAGAAGGGCTGGTCTTCCTGTCAGAGATGGGCGTGGACGAGGGATCGGATCTCTTCGCTCGCGGGGACATCGTACGATCCGAACCTCCGATGGTCAGCATCTGGACGCTGGAAGGCGAGAAGATCGACGAGATCTCCGGTGCCAGCAGTGATCCAACCGACCCGGGCAGCTTTATCCTCCCGCACGGGATTGCCGTTGATTCGCACGGAGATGTGTATGTGGCGGAGACGACAACCACCTACAGGCGAGCCAGGGAAAACGCCGAAAGGAGCGGCCAATCGACCTCCTTTGGTGCCCCGGTCGACTGCGGCCCCATGCCGGCCAGCTGCCACAGTCTGCAGAAGTTCCAGCGCCGAGGACGGACGAACCCCTGACCGGTTTGTCGAGCGCGGCGCGTGTCCTGACAGGCGCCGGGTCGGAGGCTCACAGCCTGGCCCGCGGCGCCGCACCGGCCGGTGGCCGCCGGGGGCGAGGGCTCGGCCAGCACGGTGCTGATCCATCACGTCAGGTCGGCGCCGCGCTGGCATCGCCGTCGGCCGACAACCCCGGTCACGGTCCACGAGAAGGCCAGCCACGGCAACGCCCTGGCCATGCTCGTCGCCCGGTCGGCCGGTCCCGCCACGACGCCTTAAGATCGGTACGCTGCCTAGGCGAGCTGTGGTGACGTCGGGTCCATCGTCTGTGGCAAGCCGACGAATCACGATTCGTAGGGAAGGAGAGCGCCATGACCGATCAGACCCTGGATGACGTTCGGGAGCTGGCTCAGCAGCTGCGGGTGGATTCGATCCGCTGCAGCACCGCGGCCGGGTCGGGTCATCCGACATCGAGCATGTCCGCGGCCGACGTGATGGCGGTCCTTCTGGCCCGGCATCTCCGCTATGACTGGGACCGCCCCGACGACCCGGCCAACGACCATCTGATCTTTTCCAAGGGTCACGCGTCGCCGTTGCTGTACTCGATGTTCAAAGCCGCCGGCGTCATCACCGACGAGGAGTTGATGACCGGCTACCGGCGGTTCGGTTCGCGCCTGGAGGGCCACCCGACCCCGTTGCTGCCGTGGGTGGATGTGGCTACCGGCTCGCTCGGTCAGGGGCTGCCGGATGGAGTGGGAGTGGCTCTGGCCGGCCGGTATCTCGACGAGCTCCCGTTCCGGGTGTGGGTGCTGTGTGGCGACAGCGAGATGGCAGAGGGGTCCATGTGGGAGGCGTTCGACAAGGCCTCCCATTACCGGCTGGCGCAACCTGACCGCGATTGTCGACGTCAACCGGCTCGGTCAACGGGGCCCGACGGAGCTGGGCTGGGACCTTGGAGGCCTACGCCCGCAGGATCGAGGGGTTCGGATGCCGGCCCATCTCCATCGACGGCCACGACTTCGGTGAGATCGAGAAGGCCCTGAGCGACGTGGCCGGCGCGGACCGGCCCACCGTGATCCTGGCCCGCACCCGCAAGGGCCGCGGGTTCGACGAAGTCGAGGACCGAGAGGGCTGGCACGGCCGGCCGCTCCCGGCCGAGATGGCCGAGCGGGCCATCATCGAGCTGGGAGGGGAACGCCATCTCACGGTCCGCGGGCCGCGGCCAGAAGACGGATCGCCCCGGGTCCGGCCCAGCAGCGAGGTCGAACTGCCCCGTTACGAGTTGGGCGCCAAGGTGGCGACCCGACTGGCGTTCGGACAATCGCTGGCCGCCGTGGGCGCCCGTTCCGACGTGGTCGCCCTCGACGGCGAAGTGGGCAACTCCACCCACGCCGAGGAGTTCGCCAAGGCCTATCCCGAACGCTACTTCGAGATGTTCATCGCCGAGCAGCAACTGGTGGCGGCCGCGGTCGGCCTGTCCGTACGCGGCTACATCCCGTTCGCCGCCACCTTTGCCGCCTTTCTGACCCGCGCCTACGACTTCATCCGGATGTCCGCTATCTCGACTGCGAACATCCGGTTGTGCGGCTCGCACGCCGGGGTCGAGATCGGCGCGGACGGCCCGTCGCAGATGGCCCTGGAGGATCTGGCCATGATGCGGGCAGTGCACGGCTCGACGGTGTTGTACCCGAGCGACGCCACCAGTGCGGCGTTCCTGGTGCAGGAGATGGCCGACCGCGAAGGCATCGTCTATATGCGCACCACCCGGGGGGCCTATCCGGTGCTGTACCCACCGGACGAGGTCTTTCCCATTGGCGGCGCCAAGGTGGTCCGCTCCAGCGCCGACGACCAGGTGACGTTGATCGGCGCGGGCGTGACCCTGCACAACTGTCTGGCCGCAGCCGACCAGCTGGCCAGCGACGGGATCACGGCCCGGGTCATTGATCTGTACTCTCTGAAACCCATCGACACCGACACGCTCCTGGCCGCGGCGGCTGCGACCGGGGACCGCCTGGTGGTCGTCGAAGACCACTACCCGGCGGGCGGAATAGGCGGCGCGGTGCTCGAAGCGTTGAGCGATGCCGGGCACCCGGCCCGCATCACCCACCTGGCGGTCCAAGGCCTTCCTGGCTCCGGGACCCCTCAGGAGCTCATGGAAGCAGCCGGGATCTCAGCCGGCCACATCACCGAAGCCGCCCGGCAAATCGTCGCCACCTGACGTCACTGAGCGCTCACCGCAGACAACTTCGCCGGTGCCGGCGGCCTCATAGACGATAAACCGCTATTCCCTGGAGCAGATCGACGAGGCCTGCCCTGCGTTGGAGGAGGGACAGATTCTCGGTCGAGCCATTATTGAGTTCTGAGGATCACGTTACGTCTATGACCACCTTTATGGCTCCGCTCTCACGGTCCGCGGCGACACGGAAAGCCTCGGCGGCGTCCTGGAGCGGAAAGCGGTGGGTGATCAGCGACCGGGCGATCTCGGGTCGGGCGGCCAGCATCCCCGCGGCCAGCTGCTGCTCGCGTTGACCGGGATGGCCACAGTAGCCGATCGACGCGATGAGTCTGATCTCCTTGGTCAGGAGGAGATTAAAGGGCACCTGGAGCGGGCCGGACACGACCCCGAGTATGACGATGGTGCCGCCCGGCTTGAGGAGTTCGACGCAGCGGAGGATGGAGCTGTCCGAGCCGGCAGCCTCGATCACGATATCGTAGAGCCCGGAGGGCTCACCTATCCCGAGTCGTTCGCGGATGGCGTGCTGGTGCGCGTAGCGGGCCTCGAGGGCAACCTCCCCCGCCCCTTGCGCTTGGGCGGCGACCGCGGCCAGTTGGCCGATTGAGCCGCCACCCACGACCGCCACGCTTCTTTCCGTTGATGTTCCGCCCAGCCGAACACCGTGCCACGAGACTGACGCGGGCTCGACGAGCGAGGCGCTCACCACGTCGAGGCCATCGGGCAGCGGGACCAGCTTCTCCGACGGGACCCGGAACTGCTCCACCATCCCGCCATCCTGCATGATCCCCAATGCCATCTTCGTCGCCTGATGGCACAGATTGTTGCGACCCTCAAGACAATAGGTGCACTCGCCGCAGCCGAACAGCCCCTCAACCGAGACGGGGGTGCCGTCTGAGCGAATGCCCGCCAACTCGTGGCCGAGGATCTTTTCGGTGCCCCCGGCCAGGTAACGGAGATCAGAAGCGCAAATGCCTGCGGTACGCATGGTGATGACCTCACCCCGGCCCGGTGCGTCGTCGACCTCAACGAGTGTCGGCCGGCCCTCGTGCCCACGGACTGCTTTCATGGCGCTCCCTCAGAACTTCTCATTACGTGCCGATTCCAGTCCCTCGAACTCCGCTTCGACCTTGGAGGTCAGCACGAAGCCCCGGAGGATCATCGGGGCGATGGTACTCCCACTCCGCTGGCTTAGCCCATCCCTCCGTCCACCCGGATCAGGGCGCCGGTGGTGTAGCTCGACGCGTCACTGGCGAGGTACACGACCGCTCCCACCAGCTCGTTAGGGTTTCCAACCCGACCCAGAAGTATGGAGTCAGGATCTACCAGTCCCGCCGGCCAGTGCTTGGCGGCGTCGGTCCAAAAAGAGCCGGGTAGCACCGCGTTGACCCGTACCTTCGGGGCGTAGCTGCCCGCCAAACTGGTGGTGAGCATGTTGAGTCCCGCCTTGGCCAGCCCGTACGGGAGGGCGGTGGATGCTCCCCGCCTTCCACCCGCGGCGCGAAGGGAGCCCGCGCTGCTCACATTAATTATTGACCCGCCCGTGCCGGCGGCCATGTGCTCGGCGGCCAGGCACGCCAGGCGGAAAGGCCCCTTCAGGTTGACCGCCAGGGTCTTGTCGAAGAGCTCCTCGGACAACTCGAGCAGCGAGGGGTATAGAGGCGACATGCCGGCGTTGTTGACCAGGACATCGATGTGACCGAAGTGGTCGACCACCGTCTCCACCAGCCGGTCGCAGTCGCTCCAGTGCGCCACATGACAGGCAACCGCGAGCGCCCGCCGGCGCGTGGATCGCTCGATGTCCCGGGCGACCTGCTGGCAGTTATCGAGCTTGCGGGATGCGATCACCACGTCCGCTCCAGCGTGAGCCAACCCGTCCACGAGCGCCCGGCCCAGACCCCGTGAGCCACCCGTGACCACCGCCACCTTTCCGGTCAGGTCGAACAGGTGGGCCAGCTCGAGATCCGCTTCGCTCACGTGCAGATACTATGACCCCTCGCCGGCAGAGCGCGTCGCCTCCTGCCCTCACGTCGTCTGCTACTGCACCCGGTACGTAACGAGCACGCCTGGCGAACAACAACGGCGACTGCCAAGCTCGGATCTAGCGAGAGAAGAAGTTCGGATGCCGCCCGGGGGCGGTCCGGGAGGGGTCGCCCCGGGTTATAGGTCCGTTCCGGCTACCCTTGGTGGAACGCGACGCGGTCCTGACCGACCAGAAACTGGAGGCGGCGTGGAGGATCAGTGGAAGGTTCACCAGGTGGTCCTGCAGGGAGGGACAGATGCAACTTGAGGATATGATTTTAGTCAGCTGTGATGACCATGTCATCGAGCCGCCCGACATGTTCGAACGCCACGTACCAGAGCGCTGGCGGGATCAGGCACCCAAGTCGGTGATGGGTGACGATGCCATCGAGCGCTGGTGGTTCCAGGGGGTCGCCAGCGGCTCGGGGAGCCTCAATGCGGTGGTCGGCTGGCCAAAAGAGGAGTGGGGCATGGACCCCACCACCTACGCCGAGATGCGCCCCGGCGCCTACGACGTGCACGAGCGTATCCGCGACATGAACCGCAACGGTGTCCTGGCCTCAATGTGCTTCCCGTCCTTCGCCGGGTTCAGCGCTCGCTTCTTTCAAGAAGCAGCCGACAAGGATCTGGCCCTGATCATGCTCAAGGCGTACAACGACTGGCACATCGACGAATGGTGCGCGTCGTATCCGGGTCGGTTCATGCCAATCGCCCTGGGGCCGGTTTGGGACCCCGAAGCCCTCGTGGAGGAGGTCCACCGGGTCGCCGCAAAGGGCTGCCGCGCCATGACCATGCCGGAGTTGCCTCACGTGCAAGGCTTGCCCAGCTACCACGACACGGACTACTGGGGCCGGTACTTCGACGCCTGCTGTGACGAAGGCGTGGTGATGTGCTTGCACATCGGGCAGGGTTTCGCAGCTATCAACTCGGCCCCGCTGGCCCCGATCGACAACATGATCATCGTCTCCAACCAGATCTCCTTGATCAGCGCCCAGGACCTGTTGTGGGGGCCGGCGTTCAAGAACTGGCCGGCCCTGAAAACCGCCTGGTCCGAGGGCGGCATCGGCTGGATCCCGTCGTATCTCAACCGCTGCGACCGCCACTACACCAACCAGCGCTGGCTGGGCCACGATTTCGGGGGCAAGCTGCCGAGCCAGATCTTCCGGGACCACTCACTGGCCTGCTACATCAGCGATCCGACCGCGCTCAAGTGGCGCGAGGACATCGGCATCGACATCATCGCCTGGGAGTGCGACTACCCCCATTCCGACTGCATCTGGCCGGACGCCCCCGAAACCCTGCACCGCGATCTCGAAGCGGCCGGCGCCCCCGACGAACACATCGACAAGATCACCTGGCAGAATACCTGCCGCTGGTTCGACTACGACCCGTTCGCCCACATCCCCAAAGACCGCGCCAACGTCGGAGCCCTCCGAGCCCTCTCACCCGACGTCGACGTCACCGTTCGCTCCAAACAGGAATGGCGCTCGCGCTACCAGACCGCCGAGTTCGGGCCCTGAACCGGAAGCGGTCTGAGCTCCTTTCCAATAACTATCAGGACCCGAGTGAGTGGATCTTTAGCGGATGCTGACCGCACCCTGGACACCTATATCGAGCCTCAGATGGTCAGCAGGAGGCTTTAATCTGACCGTGAACCGCGTGCGAATTTAATCGAAATAGAGTTAGGTTCATTGCGATCCGTGTTCTCGATGCAAGGGGCCCGGATTCCCAAGGAGGAGCAAAATGTCGCCGGACTTCCATCTCACGCCCGGACTCCTGGCTGAACGCGTCGGTCAGGTTGTGAAGGTGACCCTGAACAGACCGGAGCACGGCAACGCGTTCAATGATGACCTTCGGATCGGCCTGCCGGATCTGATGCGGGACCTGGACCGTGACCCCACGGTGCGGGCGGCGGTGCTGACGGGCGCGGGACGGTCGTTCTGCGCCGGTGGGAACATCAGTGACTGGGAGCGCTTCCGCCTGGACCTCGAGAGCCGGCGTCAATCACTTCGCGACGCTCGGCTCCTTGTCGAGCAGATGCTGAGCATGAAGCTCCCCGTCGTTGCAGCAGTCAACGGCGCCGCAGTCGGCGTCGGCTGCACCTTGGCCGCGCTCTGCGACATCGTGTTCCTTGCGGACACAGCCGTCCTGGCGGATCCGCACATTCTCGCTGGGCTCGTGGCCGGAGACGGCAACGCGATCACCTGGCCGTTCATGACGAGCATGCTCGTCGCCAAACAGTACCTCCTTACTGGGGACAAGATCCGCGCCGAAGAGGCCCAACGCCTCGGCCTGGCCAACTTCGTCGTCCCGGCTGCGACAGTTGTCGACGACGCGATGGCGTTCGCCCAACGTCTGGCCGAGCTACCACCACAGGCTGTTCAGGACACGAAGCAGGCCCTGAACCTGCACCTCCGGCAGGCCACGGTCAGCGTGCTCAGCTTCGGTCTCAGTGCCGAGAGCCAGTCATTCGATACCACGGAGTACCGCGGAATAACTGCTCGCGCCCTGGAGAGACAGCGAGACGGCTGAGCCGGCCGGTCAGGCTTCGTCAGTCTCGGGTTCCAGGACCCTGTTACTGACCAGATTCTGGACCTGCTCGTCGGTCAGACCGAGAAGCTGCCTGGCGATCTCGCGTGTGTGTTCCCCTTGGCGGGGAGCAGGGCCGGGAAGCTTCTTCGGGAGCTGCTCGGCGGTGTGGCAGTCGCCCTCCACGAAGATGGGGTCGAAGCCGCGCTGCAGGATCACCTGAATGAAATCGCGCCCCTGGAGGTGCGGGTCGCCGATCAGATCGGTGGGCCCGAGCACCGCCGCGGAGGGGACACCAGCACGTTGCAGCGTGTTCATGATCTCGCGCCCGCTCCATGAGGCGGTCCAGGTGGCGAGCTGCCCGTCGAGATCGTCGGCCAGGGCGTGACGTCCGGCGGCAGTGGCATAGCGGGCGTCGGCTGCCCACGCTGGAGCGCCGATGGCGTCGACGAGGGCGGCCCAGTCGTGGTCGTCGCGCACGGTGATCACGCACCAGTCGTCCTCGCCGGCGCAGCGGTATACCCCCCACGGGCTGCCTTGCGGGCTTCGGTTGCCGAGGGTGTCGACCGATCCCGGGTTCAGGCTCTCCTGCAACACCAGCTCCGACAAGCTGTTCACCACCGCGTCCGCCTGCCCGACGCGAATGTGGCGCGATGTGGCGGCACCGACGCAGGCGAGGGCGGCGAGCGCCTCGAGACGGGCCGCGAACTGGTCGGGGAAAAAGATTCCGTTTTCGGCGAAGTCGCGTTCGGTTCCCGGGTACCGCCACAGCCACGTCTGGCCGCCGACACTGCGGGCGTGGGTGCCGAAACCCCGCCACCAACCCCATGGTCCGTGGTCGCCGAACAGCTGACTGCTCACAATCACGACATCTCGGTTGGCCAGGCGCAGGGCGTCACGACCCAGACCGATGCTCTCCATGGCGCCTGGTCCGAGGTTTTCGATGACGATGTCGGCGCCGGCGACCAGCTGGAGCACGAGGGCGAGACCCTCGGGCCGCGTCAAGTCGACACCGAAGCTGCGTTTGTCCCGGTTGATGGTGACGAACTGGGAAGACATATTCGCCTCCCCGCCGAACACCCGGCTTTGATCCGGGAAGGCGCGGCTCTCGACCTTGATGACATCCGCGCCGTGGTCGCGCAGCAGCTTGCCGGCCTCCGGTCCGGCCATCAGCTGGGTGAACTCGAGCACCCGAAGCCCGGCAAGAGGTGCCTGGCCGGCCGCAGCGCGAGGGAGGATCGTCAGGCCCGGACCGGAGAAAAGCGCCTCGCCTCGGGTGAGCGCGCCGACGACGGCGTCGGTGTCGGCCCCCACCGGGCGTGCGGGCTCACGGAAACCGACCCTGACATCGTCGAACTCCCAGTAGCCGGCGGCCACTCGCCCGGTCCTGCCGTCGACGGTCGTCTCCGCAAACGTGCCCCGTTGGGCCATCGGCCCACTGGCCAGGAGCTGCGCCGGCGACATCACCGGCGTGGCGGGCACGTTGCGTCGCTGGGCCTCGTCGCAGACCGCTTCAGTCTCGGAGTCAGCGAACAGCTCGGCATACACCTTGGCCAGCACATCGGGGTGGCGAAGCCTGCCGCCGTACGTTGCCAGCTCCTCGTCGTCGAGTTGGGGCGGGTTGCCCACCCAGTCGCGCAGCGCCCGCCACTGGCGGGCACTCACGACGAGGGGGCGCACCAGACCGTCACGGGTCGGGAAGGCAGGATGGCCGGCACGGGGCTGTCCGGGGGCGTCGCTTACGATGTCGGCGACGCTGGCTCCCGCCACCGCAGTGTCGATCGTCTGAATCAGCGCCTCGTGCACCGACACCTCGATGTGGTCGCCTGTCCCATTCCCGGCCCGGTTCCACAGCGCCACGAGCGCCAGATAGGCGGCCATCGCCGTGGCAACCTCGAACGCCGGCTGACCCGGAGGCAGGAGGGGCTCTCGACCCGCAAGCCGGCAGAGCTTCAACTGCCCCGAGAGCGCGTACACCACCGGGTGGGTAACGGCGAAGTCGTGATACGGCCCGGTGGGCCCGAACGGCGTGAGCGACACCACGACCAGGTCGGGGAACTCCCGCCGCACGGAGCGAACGTCGAGCCCGCTCCCACCCGTATCGAACCAGACGTCAGCGTGGCCGAGCAGCGCACGGAGACGGTCAGGGTTGTCGAGCACCACCGATCGCTTATTGGCGTTTCGCGACGCGGTCAACGGATCGAGACCCCCGGAAGCGCCCTCGACCCGGATCACATCGGCGCCGAGATCAGCGAGCAACCGAGCCGCAGCAAGCCCCGTCCGGTCGGTCGTGTCCACAACCCGCAGCCCCTTCAGCGGCAAATCCAAACCGTCCGGCTCGGCCAATACCCCTCCTCTTCACTCCCCGCTCAGTCGGGTCGGATCGACACGCACGAGCGTAACCCCCGTCTGTCCCAGCCGCACGCGGCAGTGCAGCCGTCGCAAATCGGGCCGAAGTCCCGGCGCGTGCAGGTTGACATTGTCGCTGGCGTCATTCGATCACCGCCAGCGGCGGTTTGAGTTCCGGCTCCCGGACGAACAGCCACTGCGAGCCGGAGACACTTTCAAAAGACCGCAGTTGGCGAGTCCCAGGACCAGCGGGGGGATTGCCGGTCCCGGGACTATCCGCCCCACCCGGGCGGCGATGCCGCCCCAGGGTGTGGCTCATACTACCCGATCGATGATGACCCACCTTGACCGCGCGCTTTTCTCGCCGTCCAGGAAGTCGTCAGCAGGCCGGCAGCCACATTCTCGACGATTTCAAAGAGGCACTCCAGACGGCCGTCGAGGCTCAGGGCAAGTCACGCCATTCATGCAGAACCGGAAATTTGCTCGGCCGCCCCGGCCCGGGTTCGTCCGTGGTCCCGGCGACCTCGCCGCGGCGCCCATCACCTCGAAACCGATATATGCCGTCACATCGTCGATGGCAACACTTTTGTGGGTCTGGTGGGGAGTCGGGACCGGCCCGGCCCGAAGCAAGATTGCAAACGAGCGTTTTCGTTATCGTAGCTTCCCATCGGAGATTGGTGAGATTTGCAAAGGAAGTGGTGGATCTCGTCCCCCCTGGCTGACCGGGACGGATTCTCGGAGGAAACACCACGGGATGGTTTGACCTCGAAGTTGAACTCGGTCATGATTGATCGGAGCTAAGCGGTCTCATCTTGGGTCGCGGCGTCACACGGAGGGGGTTTTGCGGTGAAACACAGGTACCAGGTGCTGGTCATGATCGCGGCGCTGGTGGCCATTGTGGCGGCCGGATGCGGCAGCAGTTCGCACAACTCCACCTCCGCGACCACGGCATCGGGGAGTTCGGCGACCACGGCAGCGGGTGGCAGCGCCAGCACCAGCGGCAGCGGCAGCGGTGGGGCCAACACGGCGAGCGCTCCCGGCGTCACCCCCACCACCATCAAGATCGGCTTCGTCACCTCGGTGACCGGCAACGCCTCGTCGACGTTCTTCGACGCGGCCGACGGCGCCAAGGCCTACTTCGACTCCGTTAACGCCGCGGGCGGGGTCAACGGTCGCAAGATCGTGGTCGTAACCGAGGACGACCAGTCCACCCCGGCTGGCAACCTGGCCGCCACCCAGCAGCTGCTCAGCCAGAATATCTACGCTCTGGAGCGCTTCAGCCCCTACGACTTCGGCGGCTACAAGGCCAGCCTGGACATCCCCACCACCGGCGGCGGGTTCGACGGCCCGGAGTGGGCCACGGCCCGCAACATGTTCACCACCACCGGTGACACCAACGGACGCACCTCCAACAACACCGAGATCGCCAACTTCTTCAAGATCGTCGGAGCGACCAACATCGGCGGCCTGGCCTACGGGATCTCGCCATCGTCGACGGGCAGTATCGAGGACACCAAAACCGCCCTGGAGAAGATCGGCCTGAAGATGGGCTACGAGAACCTGTCGGTGCCCTTCGGTGGCGTGGACGTGACCGCCTACATCCTGGCCATGAAGGCGGCCGGCGTGGACGGAGCGGGTTGCTCGTGCGTGCAGTCGACCAACCTGGCCATGTTCACGGAGCTGCGCCAGGCCGGGCTGACCAACGTGAAGGCGTTCTCGTTTTCGTCGGCTGACAACAGTGTGTTCTCCAACGCCACAGCTGCGGCCGCCGCCCAGGGTGCCTACTATCCGTCGCAGATCCCGCCCCTGGACCAGAACAACCCGGCCACCAATACCATGATCGCCAACTTGAAGCAGTACGACCCGCTGTACAAGGGCGGCTACCCGAGCTTCGGAGCGACGGGCGCCTACCTGGCTGCGGTCCTGATGGTCAAGGGACTCCAGGAGGCGGGCCAGAACCCGACCCGGGAGTCGTTCATCAGCAACATGCGCACCGTGACCAGCTGGGACGCCAACGGCCTGCTGGCCAGCGCGGTCGGCTTCAACATGCCCGGCACGTCGCAACCGGTCCGCTGCTCCTACTACGTACAGGTAAAGGGCAACGCCTTCGTCAGCAACACCGTCAACGGCGGCAAGCCCATCTGCGGTAACTCTTTCTAGCGCCGCGAAGTGGGCGGGTGAAGGTGCTCGCCGGCAAGGAAAGCCTCACTGTCGTCGATTTGGCGAGCAGAAGCGATCGCTGTCCCCGCCTCTTCGCTAGAGAACCAGGGTCTCCATGAGCGTGGCGACGTCGTCGAGGTCCTCGAGAGCCCCAACCATCTGAATCAGCTCCTCGCTTCTGCTGGATGGCAGGACGGTGGATGTGACCTCCCGGAACTTGGTGGTCAGCTCTTCGGTCGTGGCGGGATTGGTGTGATGACCCCGGAAGGCACGCTGGCTGGACTCGAGCCGCCTCCCGTCTTTCAAACGGACTTCTACCCGCGCTCCCAGCTGAGGCTCGCCAGGGGCGAAGTCAAGGGGTCGCGGGGTGACCCGGCCGGCGATCTCCAGCACGGCCGCATCGCTCCACATGGCCGGGTCGGTGTAAAGGGAAAGGGCGTTCGATCCGCGAACCAGCCGCAGTCCGACGCTGAAAGCCAGGCTGAACTGGGCGCTGATGGCGTCGGAGGGGTAGCGGATGGTCGCCCCGTGCGGAATGGCCCAATCGGCCAGGTACACGACCACCTCGTCAACCTCGTCGACGCCGAATACCTGGCGGTCCATGATCTCGGTGAGGCCGTCCAGCGCCGAGTGCAGGGTGCCAACGCAGGGATAGAGCTTGAAAGTGGTGTCCAGGATCTGATACTCGTTCGCCCACGCCACTTCGACGTCATCGTCGCGGCCATCCCCGAATAGGCGGTAGACGCCCCGCTTGCCCTCGAAGATCATCCGGGGCCCGGTCAGGCCAGCCTCAGCGAGCAGCGCACTTTCCAGGCCCGAGCGCACCGCGAACCCGGCGTGCACACGTTTGACCTCCCCCCCGCTCTGGTCGTACTCCATGGTCCCCGATGCCTCGCTCGCCGCGATGGCCAACGCATGGGCTGTCCGCTCCGATCCCAGCCCGAGCATCCTCGCCGCGGTCGCGGCGGCTCCGAACACGCCAGCCACCTTCATCGGATGCCATCCCAGCCGAAGCTTCGCCGTATGGATCGGCGCGCACGACAACACTGTCGCCTGATAGCCCGCCACCGCCGCGGCAATCACGTCCTTGCCGCCGAGATGAGACCGCTCGCCCAACGCCAGCGCCACCGGGATTGTGCACACCCCGGGATGTCCCCCCAGCCAATGGGCGTCATCGAACTCACAGCTATGGCCAAACGTGGCATTCACGAACGCGGCATACGCGGGCGTGGTCCGGTCCCCGAAGTAGACGATCGTGCTCTCGGGCCGGGCGCCCATCGCGCACACAACGCGCCGCGCCGGCGAGACATTGGGCAGAGTGGCACCGAGCAGAGCCACGCCGAGATAGTCCAGGACGCACTGCTTGGCTTTCTCGACGACAGCAGGGGGTAGCCTTTCGAACGTGTGAGCCGTCACTACCGCGGCCAGACGTTCAGCGATCGATTCCATACGGCCCCCTCCTTCCATCATTTCGCGGTGAGCTGGACCACAAACGATAGCCAGGAGCGCACCAACGGATGTCACCATCGACTCGCATCGGCGTCCTTTCGGACACCCACATGCCTGGCTCGCTCCGGGAGATGTGGCCTGAGGTTGGAGCCACCTTCGCCGGAGTCGACCTGATCCTGCATTCAGGCGACATTTGCCACCCGGTCGTCCTCGACCAACTGGAGCGGTGGGCGCCGGTACTTGCTGCCCGAGGGAACAATGACTTTTTCGGGCCGGAGGACACGCGGGTGGCCGATATTCAACGGCTCGACATCGACGGGTTCCGGATCGCCATGGTCCACGACATGGAACCCGAGGACGAACCCATCGAAGACCTTCAGCGCAAGTACCTCGGAGATGTCGAGGCGGACGTGATGATCACCGGCCACACCCACTTCGAGCGTCTGGACTGGCGGGCAGGGGTCCTGCAACTCAATTCGGGCAGTGCCGTACACCCCCACCTGTGGTCCACCCGGCTTGGCACCGTTGCCATTCTGGAGATCGCACCCGGCGTCCTGCGGGCGCGGATCGCCCGCCTGGGCGAGACCGATGGACTGCGCAATCCGGGCATGGAATACGGGTTCGACGGCCGGGCCGTGCGCCGCCTGGTGTGACAGCTCCAGCGGGGCGCGGACCACGGTGCCACCCGAGGGCCCTCGGCTCCGGAGTCAAAATTCGGGCACGGGCGGAACGTGCGGGAAGAGGTCGACGAAGGCACCGATGCGGATCCGGTGGCTGGCCTCGGGAGGGATGTCGTCGAATAGCTCGTGCAAGGTCTTCTGGGTATGAGGGTAGGTGCCCTCGTGGTGGGGATAGTCGCTGCCCCACACGACGTTGCGCCAGCCCATGGCGGTGTGGGTGGGGATCGCCGAGCGATCGTGCTGGAAGGTGGCGTACACCTGCGTGTAGAGGTACTCGCTCGGCAGCCTGGACAGCCGGGGCCGGACCGCCGCGCCGTGGGCCCGGTAGGCCTCGTCGAGGCGGTCGGCGATCAGCGGACCCCACGTTGCACCGCCTTCGGAGTTGAGCACCTTGAGGTCGGGGTGGCGGTCGAGCACACCGGAGGCGATCATCTGCATGGTGACGCGCTGCACGCCGAAGATGTTTTCCCCGAAATTGAGCAGGGCGCCACCGGGACCGTGGTGGACGACGGCGGTCCGTTTGTCCGGCGTGTGCGGCTCCACGCCGATGTGGAAGCCGACGACCATGCCGGCCTCCTCCATGGCTGACCACAGCGGCTCCCATTCCTCCGATTGGAACGGCGGGCGGCCGAAGGGCTCTCTGGTCGGGAAAAAGGCGATGTGGAGTCCGAGTCCAGCCGTGCGCTGCACTTCGGCGATGGCGTCATCGACGTCGAGCAGCGGCAGCGCGGCACAGCACACGTATCGGGGGGAGTGGTTCTGGAATGCGATAGCCCAATCGTTAAGGGCCCTCACGCCCTCTCGCAGCAGCTCGGGGTCGCGAATATTATGGGCCCAGATTCCCAGCGAGGGATAGATCACTTCGCCCCAAACCCCTTCCTGGTCTAGGTCCTTGAGCCGCAGATCGGGGTCGTTGGCGCCCGGCGCATGCGGGACGCTCGGGTCGTAATCGACGGGCACCCCCATCGTCCCCGGCCGCGGCATCCGCCGCCGCCACTCCTGCCCGTCGACGGTCACGGTCTCCCACTGCCCGTCGGGATCCTTAACGCTGTGCGGCATCCTGGCCGCCAGCCGGCTCGGCATGCTCGTGTCCCAAAGATCTTCTGGTTCGATCAGGTGGGAGTCGCCGGAGTTGGCCCAGATCTTCTCGCTCATCGTCGTCCTCCGTCTTGCCGTCGGCGCCGCGAAACCCCTGGACTGAAATTGGGGTTTCCATCCGATGTTAGCCTGAAGGGATCACGATGGCCGGTGCCCCCAAGATGCGAGTTCTCCTCCAGGATCGTCACGGTCGGCGAGCCCGGCATGGTCCGCTCGAGGGGGGTTCCTGCTCGAGGGCTCCGCTGACGTCCTCTCCGAGGATGGCGGACGCCGTGGACGGGTAAGTACGCTACGGCCGCGTGCTGGAGGGAGAGGTAAAACCGAAGCCGCGAGGCCTGGGCCAGAAGTGACGACCGAAGACCGGGGCCCGAGCCCGCGGCCGGGTTCGCTCCTGGATGGGCTGCGGGTCGTCGACCTGTCGCTGTGGCAGCCAGGCCACACGGCCAGCCAGTTGCTCGCCGATCTCGGTGCCGACGTCGTCAAAATCGAACCACCCGGGGGTGACCGGATGCGCCCGCTCGTCGACCGGTTTGCAAACTTCAACGGACGCAAGCGCAGCGTCGTCCTCGATCTCAAAGACGATGGGGATCGAGACGCCCTGCTTCGTCTGGTCGCGGCCGCCGAGGTGGTCATAGAAAACTACCGGCCCGGTGTCGCCGAACGCCTCGGCGTCGGCTTTGAGGCTCTCAGGGCGGCCAACCCGGCCATCGTCATGTGTTCGATCTCGGGGTTCGGGCAGGACGGCCCGTTGGCGTCGATGACGGGTCACGATGCCAACTACCAGGCCTACGCTGGAGCTTTCACCGTCGGCGATGGTGGCAAACCGAGCGCTTCGGGGCTGCTGGTTGGCGATCAAGGGTCCGGCCTGGCCGCCGCCTTTGCCATCCTGGCGGCCGTGCTGTTTGCTCGTCGCACCGGTGAAGCCGAACACATCGATGTATCGGTGGCCGACCTTCTGGCTACGTGGGTGGCTCCAATGGGCCCGGTCGACGACCGCCGGCAACCCCGCGCCGCCCCGGCGGGCGGGACCGCTCCGGCGATGGGAAACTTCATCACCGCTGACGGGCGATGGGTTGTGCTGGGAGTGTTCAGCGAGGATCACTTCTGGGACGGGCTGTGCCGGCTGCTCGGCCGGCACGACCTGGTAGGGCTCAGCATGGCCGAGCGCGCAGACCGTGCCGACCGCCTCCGCGGCGAGATCGCTGATGCTGTCGCCCGCTGGGATCGAGACGACCTGGTGGACCAGCTCGGAGCGGCGGCGGTTCCCATCGCTCCTGTGCTGAGTCGTGAGGAGATGTTGGATCACGCTCACTTCCGCGCTCGCGGTGTGATCACGACCGGCCCGGACGGGTACCGGTCGGTGGGACACCCGATACGGTTCAGGCTCCATCCCGCCCTTCCGCCCGGCCGAGCACCGGCGCTGGACGAACACCGCAGCGAGCTGCTGGGGTCGGGCTGAAGGCACATTTGTGCTCACACACGCCGTTGGCGTCAGCGGCGTCGAGCCGCGCCTCAGGGCGGCGATCAACGGTAAGGCTCCGGCCCTGCGACCGTTCGGATTGGCAGCAGCCCACTTCGAGGCCGTCACCCTGGTCGATGATTCTGGCCTTGCCGGGCGTGTACCGTTCGTGCGTGAGCGAAGCCGAGGCCGCTATGCCAGATGTCGTGACGCAGCTGGGGTTGGAGGTTGCTGGTCCCGACGTCTACCGCTTCCCGGCTATGCCCTCCGAGGATTCATGGGACGGCCTGTTCGGGGGTCAGGTCCTGGCCCTGGCGCTACGGTCAGCCGGCCTGACCGTGCCTGGCGTCCGACTGCCGCACTCTCTGCACGCCTACTTCTTGCGCCGCGGGTCGTCCGCCAAAAGCATGGTCCTGAAGGTTGAGCGCGACACTGACGGGCGGTCCTTCTCGGCCCGGCGCGTCACGGTCCTGCAGGACAACTTGCCCATCTTCACGATGGCCGCCTCCTTTCACCTCCCCGAAGAGGGTCCCGACGAACAGACACCGCAGATGCCAGGCGGCGTGCCGGATCCAGAGTCGCTCGTCGAGTCCGGTCTCCGACCGGGCCGTCGCCCGAGTCACCGTCTGGTGGAGGTAAGGAACGTGCAATCCCCTGGCCACGGCATGCCCCGCCAGGCCTGGGCCCGAGCGTCGGGGCCCGTCGGTGAAGACCCGCTCCTCCACGCCTGCGCCCTGGCCCATTTCTCCGACCTGTATTCCGGTCTACCGCCTATCGCCGCAACCGGCGACATCGGTGGGCCCAGCCTGGATCACGCCCTGTGGTTCCACCGGCCGATCAGACTCGATGACTGGGTGCTGATGTCCCTCGATCCCGTGTCGACCGGTCGAGGGCGGGGCCTCTACAAGGGCGCCATATGGGATCGTCACGGGACCCTCGGCGCCACGCTGGCTCAAGAGGTCCTTTACAGCACGAGCCGCCTGCCTCGGGGTCGCCCCCCGTGGCTTGCTCCCGACGACGACGCCCGGGCCTGACTGGAGACGCGAGGGGCGCTTCCAATCGGTGGCCCCGTTGCGCTCCTGCGCCGGTCCGGAGCGCCGACACTTCCTGCGGTGATGGTCCGAGCGTGTACCAGCGAATCGAGCGCGGCAGCCAGGACGTCGGCGCCGTGCTCGGCGATGGTCTTGGCGCACGTCGGGCCGGCCAGGACCCGGGTCAGGTCGATCACCCGCACACCGGCCGCCGGGCGGTCGCCGTCGGGGAGCGGCTCGGGCGGGGAGGCGCCGATCCTGGTGATGGTGACCAGGGGCATGCCGGCTACGGCCTGGCCCTGGGGGTGCTCGGCCCACTCCTGTTTCGACCGCACCACCCCGCTGCAAACTCCCCGTCGGACGAAGGCCTCCTCAGCTGGAAGGCGTCCCGCCTGGCCACGGCGGCGTCGATCTCCCGACATGCCCGCCGCTGGCCCCGAACCTGGCGGTGACAACGATCGGGCGAAGACGCCACCAGAAGGAGCGACAAGTTGAAACGGCAGGAGCAGTGAGTAGCGTTGAAGCGGTGGTGACTCGAGTTGAGCAGGCGGCCCGGACCCGGTCAAAGATCCTGGCCGCAGCCCGTCGTTTGTTCGCCGAGCGGGGGTTTTTCTCGACGGGTACCACGGATATCGTGGTCGAGGCCGGGGTCGGGACCCGGGGGGCGCTCTATTACCATTTCGAGGACAAGGAAGCGCTGTTCGCGGCGGTACTGGAAGAGCTCGAGGCCGACCTGGCCCAGACCGTGAGGGCGATGGTCACTGCTGACTCGGGGTTTGAGCGCCTGCGCCAGGCCCTGCTTGGCTTCCTGGACGCATCGCTCGACGCCGAGATAGCACGGATCCTGCTGATCGATGGGCCGGCCGTCCTGGGGTGGGACAAGTGGCGCAGGATCGAGGCCCGCCACGGTCTGGGGGCCATCAGACGGCTCCTGGAGACGGGGATCGAGGACGGAACGATCAAACCGGTGGCCGTGGCGCCGTCTGCGCACCTGTTGCTGTCGGCAGCGGACGAAGCGGCTCTGTTCATCGCCCATGCCCGCCATCCGGCATCGGCCCGGGTCGAGGTAGGGGCAACCCTGGAGGCCCTGCTGGCCGGTCTGGCGGCATCAGGTTCTCGTTGACGGCTCGCACCCCACCGAGTATGTTCACCTACAGCCTGTAGGTGAACATCTAGTCGGAGGTCTGGTCATGTCGACAACCAAAGAGGTGGTGCAGCAGTTCTGTGAGTTGATGGTCAAACGAGATGCGGAGACGCTGCGGCCCCTGGTGGCCGACGACGCGGTCTACCAGAACACCGGCATGGAGGCCTCCGTCGGTGTCGATGCCATCATCGCCAACCTGGCCGCGGAGTTCGGGATGTTCCCTGACTCCTACGAGTACCGCCTTCAGCACATCGTCGCTGAGGGCGACGTGGTCATGACCGAGCGGCTCGACATGATCAAAGGCCCCGACGGCACCCTGCACGGGGTGCCCGTCATGGGCACCTTCGTCGTGACTGACGGCAAGATCAGCCGCTGGACCGACTACTGGGACACCGCCCTCCCCGGGAAGATGATGACGGGCGAGGACTGTGCCGCGCTCGTGCCCTCCTCGTACTGATGGGCGTCCGGGATGGTGGCGCGGTCGAGGTTGACGGGGCCCCCGTCCGCTACCGCCATCGCGGCGCGGGCCCGACGTCCCACTGGCCTCCAAAATAGGGGACGCTTGTGGGTGCAGGGACCGCAGCCGCGATCCCGGAAGATCGGACGTTTCGAGCGCTCTTTGGGCGCTGGAGGCCGGATCCGGTCAGTGTCGGCGAGATGGTAGGTCACCTGCTGTTCGGGGTGATGAGGTGGCTGTAGTCGGCATTCCGATGGGCCGGCATCTTCCTCGTCCGGCCCCGCTTCTTGATCTCCACATGCACCAGCTGGCCCGGCCGCGCCATGTTCCGGTGCCGGATCGGCGCCCGTGACCCGGGTCCGGATGGTTGAGGCGGATCAGTCCGTGGCTGACCAGCACCCGGCGCACCGTGACGCCGGCATGGCGATGCTGTCAGCAACGTCCATGGTCACCACATCCAGCCGGGCGTGCATGTAACGATGTGGGGGTGACGCCTGAGAACCTTGATGACTTCTTTGTGGCGACAGCGGGCGTGGCCGGTGCTCTGATCGGCCTGCTGTTTGTGGCTATTTCCGTTGCCCAGGAGCGGCTGTCCGAGTCAGGTGAGACACAGATTCACCGGGTGCGGGCGTCAGCGTCCCTGACCGGATTTAGCAATGCGCTGGCGGTTTCGTTATTTGCGTTGATTCCCGGAGGGAAGATCGGCTGGGCCGCGCTGATAGTGTCCGCCGGCGGTCTGATGTTCGTGACCGCGTCGGTGCTCTCACTTGTCCGCATGCACGGCTGGCAGCGTCGTGACCTTCGCGATGCCGCCTTTTTGCTCAGCTTGGGGGTCACCTTTGTCATTCAGCTGATCGCCGGACTGAGCCTGGTGCTCCATCCGGGGGATGCCAGCGCGGCGCGGACTGTCGCGGTGACGGTGGTCGTCTGCTTTCTGGTCGGGATCGAGCGGGCCTGGGAACTGGTCGGCGGACCGTCGATCGGGTTGGGGCGCGAGCTCGGCGCACTTGTACGAAGCGACCATCGCCAAAATGACGGCACCGACGGGCCGCAGCATCTGCCTCCACCACCGCAGTGAGCGGTGCTGCGGGACCCGTGCGGTGTCGGATCGCGTCAGTTGGTCACGACGGCATCCGACCCAACGTGGATCCCGGTGTGGAGACCGATCCACCGTGGTGGGATAGCGATTAGGAAGACCTGATCGGCAGTCGCAAGCTGGTCCGGGAGCCATGGGAGCCTTCTGTCGCCGAGCTCTGGGTCCTTATCTTATCGTCGGTCATCTTAGCTCCGGTCCTGCGGAATGCCCTCGATCAGTCTGTTCCGGTGAAGTTCGGAGGTCTCTGCGGAGACTCTCTCGTTCGAGCGGAGGCGGGTCAGGACTCAGATGCCGGTGAGCGCCATGGATCCGGTTGGATCGGGCTGCGAGTTGCCTGGACGGGTTGCGCTCGGCCATAATCGTTCGGACGCGGGCCAGACTTGGCGCCAAGTGCTGCGTGCAAGGAGGCTCTGGTGGCGGAGGCGGTGACACGGGGGGACGAGTTGTCCCCGGGGTACCACGGGAGGAGCCCGCGGTGAAGACGGTCTCGAGCTGTCAAAAGTCGCCGGCTGGTGGGGCAGAGCTAGTGAACACTCACCTGGGCGCTGTCTTCGCCGAAGGCCGAGGCTGGGAGTGATCGTTGTCGATATCTACAGGCGGGGTGCGGCAGCAGGGCCGGTACGATCGGCCCCACGGGGCATACGGCTGGTCGATCGTTCTGCGGGTACCTCGAGTTCCTGGCACTGGTGGAGAGCGTCTACAAGAGCGAGTCGCCGACTGACGTTGGCACGGACGCCAGTGAGGTCCTCTTCCGGAAATGTCTGGTTCTGGACATTGATCAGAAGCTGTACCAGACCGATTTGGGTCCTGACGCCAGCACCAACGGCAGACCGGAGGAGCCATGAGCTCGCTGCTTTACAAGATCGGTGAATGGTGCTACCGGCGCCGCCGCCTGGTGGTGGCCGGATGGGTTGTCGTGCTCGCAGTTTTGGCCGTGCTGGCGGTCAGCCTGAAACAGCCAACCACAAACTCGGTCACCATTCCCGGGACGGAATCCCAGCACGCCCTGAACCTGCTCGATCAGAAGTTCCCGGGTACCGGAGGCGCGGAGGCCCAGGTGGTCTTCTCCGTCTCGGCGCCGGAGACCCTGACCGACTCCGCCCACCGGCAGGCCATCGAAGCCACCCTGACCCAGCTCAGGAAGCTGCCTCAGGTGGTGCAGGTCACAGACCCGTTCCAGGTCGGCACCATCTCGAAGAACGGGCGGATCGCCTACGCGGTGGTGGCCTATCCGGTCGCAGTAGCGAACGTGACGTCACACTCGCAGTCGGCGCTCCTGGCCTCCGGGGGGCCGGCCAAGGCCGCGGGTATCACCGTCAACTTCGGCGGACAGGTGGCTCAGGCCTCCACCAAATCCAACACCGAGGTCGTGGGTATCGTCATCGCCTTCCTCGTCCTGCTGATCGGGTTCGGCTCGGTGATCGTCGGGATCCTGCCTCTGGTTACCGCCATCGCCGGGGTCATCATTACAAACCTGGCCCTCCTGGCCCTGACCGGGGTGGTCAACGAGACGAGCACCACCTCGATCCTGGCCACCATGATCGGTCTGGCCGTCGGGATCGACTACTCGTTGTTCGTCCTCAACCGCCATCGACAGCAGCTGGTAGACGGCTTGGAGGTCGGCGAATCGATGGGGCGAGCGGTGGCCACGTCCGGTTCGTCGGTGTGCTTCGCCGGCACGACAGTGCTCATCGCTCTGGCCGCCCTCAGCGTCGTCAACATCCCGTTCCTTACCGTCATGGGCCTGGCCGCGGCCGGCGCCGTCGTGGTGGCGGTCCTGGCGGCCATCACGCTCATGCCCGCGCTGCTCGGTTTCGCAGGCACCAGGCTGCTGTCCAGTCGGTGGGCCCGGCACAAGGTGGCCAAGACGACCGCACCTGGCTACCGGTCACTGTCCCGTCGGTACGTGACGGCGCTGAAGCGGGCGCCGATCGCGGTGGTGCTGGCCGGGATTGTCGTTCTCCTGGCGGTGGCGTCCCCATTCCCGCATATGCGGCTCGGACTGCCCGACGAGGGATCTCAGCCCACCAGCCAGACCACCCGCCGGGCCTACGATCTCGTCTCGCAGGGATTCGGTCCGGGCTTCAACGGACCGCTACTCGTGGTGGTCTACAGCCCCGACGGCATCACGCCCACCCAGAAGCAGGCGTTCACGTCCTTCTACGATCAGCAACGGGCCCACCTGCCGCCCGACGTGGCCTACATCGGGCCGCCCACCGCCAACCCGGCCGGAACCATCCTGCTGGTGACGGTGATCCCCAAGACCGGCCCGAACGACCCAGCCACGACCCACCTCATCAACAACATCCGCAGCGCCGTGGCCCAAGGAAAGACGCAGTACGGGCTGGATACCTACGTGACCGGCCAGACCGCCCTCAACATTGACACCTCGGCCAAGCTCTCGTCGGCCCTGCCGACCTACCTGGCCATCATCATCGTGCTGTGCCTGATCCTGCTCATCATCGTCTTCCGCTCGATCCTGGTGCCGGTGACCGCGGTGATCGGCTACGTCCTCAGCGTCCTGGCCGCCCTGGGAGCAGTAACGTTCGTGTTCCAGAAAGGGCACCTCAACGGCGTGTTCGGCATCGCCAGGTCGGGCCCGGTGCTGAGCTTCCTGCCGATCATCCTGCTGGGCATCCTGTTCGGTCTGGCCATGGACTATGAGGTGTTCCTGGCTTCCCGCATGCGGGAGGAGTCTTTCGTCGAGGACCCCGACGCCGCGGTGATCGACGGGTACGCGGGGAGCGCCAAGGTGGTGGGCTGCGCCGCCATCATCATGATCTCGGTGTTCGCCAGCTTCATCTTCTCCCCGGACCCGACCACCAAGTCGCTCGGTTTCGCGCTGGCCCTCGGGGTGCTGATCGACGCCTTCGTGGTCAGGATGACCATCGTTCCGGCGACCATGCACATTTACGGCAAGTCGGCCTGGTGGCTGCCCCGGTGGCTGAGCAAGCTACTGCCCGACATGGACATCGAGGGCCGCCGCTTCACCGAGCCCGCCCCCACCGCGCCCGCCGCCAGTCACCAGGCACCGGTGAGCTGACCACGAGCAAGCGCCGGCCGACGCGACAGGCCCAGTCCCGCTGATATGCGAAAGGTAGGCGTGACCGCGGCCCAGCCAACGCCTGAATGGCGATCCCTCTCCAAGGACCCGGGGCACGCACCCGAGCTGGCCGTCCTCAACACCCTGCCGCTGCTGAGCCCTCGAGTCACGCAGTGGCAAGCCGAAATCCTGGTTTTCCAGCGTCGTCACCAAACGGTGGCTGAGGCCGAGGCCGCGCTCCACTCCGCCGGCAACGCCAAGTCCCGAGATCGTGGGCCGCCATGGGCCCGCCGGACGTGGATGGCGGTGAAGCAGTTGCCACAGATGATCGGCTTGCAGCTGCGCCGCATCAAACGTCCGCTCGACGTCGTGATCTGGGCTGCCGAGGCCGCCGCTTTCTTCGTCCCGCTGATGAGCATACCGGTCTGGACGTATGCCAATGCAGTGTCCACGAAACGCCTGGGCCGCGCCGCCATGGAGCACTACCGGCCAACCTCGGCCGGCGCCGATCCCACCACCACCATCGTGCTTCCGAGACCACCGACCGCCCGGGTGCGCCGGCGCCTGGTCGTAAGCCTGGTCGGTCTGATCGTCGCCCTGGCCATCCTGGCGCCGTTCACCCCACTGGGGAAGGTTTCCCACTCCCTTCCCCTGGGCGGCATCGTCCTAGCCGAGATCGGCCTGCTGTGGACCGGCCTGCGGCTGGCGCTCATCACCCGACCCTCCTCCACCCGTCGGCCTAAACTAGCTCCGACCTCGCACGGTGACCCCTAGCGGTAAAGGCGAGGTAGAGCAAAATGCCCGCGAGCCGACCCGAGCGTTCCGGAGAAGGCCAACCGACAGTGCTTTTGGTTGAAGGAGCCGCCGGATGAGGAAACACGACCCTGGTGCGCCGGGGGCGGGGCGGGCCGGGTCGGCGGAACTAACGAGCTTCACTGGAGAGAGGACGAGGCCTCGTCGGTAACCACAACCCGACCCTTTCTACGCGACCATGTCTACCCTCCCAGGAAGCCTCCGTGTCCCCACCCCCATAGCCATCGAGCATCTAGCCGACACCATTGACACGCGACCAGACCGCGTCCTATACAAAACAGGCCATGATCATTCCGAAAGGTATACCGTGCCAGAAGAACATGTTCCTCCCCTAGCTGCAGTCCTGAGGGAAATGACCGCCGTATCCGACGTCAGGACAACGCTGCCACCGGAGTTCGTCGTGGCCGTGCGTTTCGCCGCGCTCGTCGCCTTGGACGCAGGTCGGGACTCCTACCTGTCGCTCCTGAGGGCTGCGGCAGAGCAGGGCTTGGTGCTCGACGACGCCCAACAGGTGCTCGTCGTTCTCGCTCCGCTACTTGGCACGGAGCGGACAAGTTCAGCATCGGCGAAGGTGGCTGAGGCCGTCCGCTTATTGAGGGCCGTTAGAGATGCCAACGATGAGCAGAACGCCGATGACGGTCTACTCGGCAAACCCGATCTGAAGGTAAGGGGCGACGATCCTTGAGGATAGGAACAACTGATGTGCCAGCCCCACGGTTTGCTCACGGTGGGTCGATCGAAGGTGCTACTTCGGTCCAGACCGGGCCAGTCGGGGGAACTCCTGCGCATAACGAGCGAACAGTCAGAGCTTGGTTCGTTCGGGTTCACGTACGGTCAGGTCATGCGCTGGAGCGGGGCATAGGCGCGCTTTCGGTATAGGACCTGGGGTCGATGGCCAGTCAGGGTTGGCGAAGTAGGAGCGGTCCAAGAAGATGGCCTCCACCGCATCGGGAACCAACCCCGGGCCGAGGTGGGCCAGGTTGGTGCGCTCGAGGTTCACGCTCCGGCTGTCCTCGGCCAGCCTGCCCACCGGTTGGCCATGTCGACGTCGACCGGCGTACAACGTTCGGGGCCGCCCTCCAAGAGAGGACGGTGAATCCACCGTACCCACCGGTCTCAGCGCTCGCTTCGTCCCGCTCGGCCGCTTCACTTTCCTCCTCGAGGGGGGTGCCATGGTGGGGCGGCCTGTGGCTCGAGCGCGCCACGAGCGATGCACAGGCGGTTATTGATCCTCAAGACCGACAAAGGCAGGACGCCGCGCTCGGTTGGAGTGATACGTGGACAGCCGGCCCTCGCCGAGGGTGGCGCGTCATCGACGGTGAGGGACGGCTTAGCTCGCATGGGCGAGTGGAGCCCGGGCTGTAAGGTTTGTTGGTGGGACGAGGGTTCCAGCCGAGAGGTGGGGTCGTAGTTCACGGGGCGCACGAGCTGCCGGAGCGGACCTGGGAGACGCGCTCTGAGGTCGTGGTCGCCGACCGGGGCCGCGAGTTCGCGTTCGTTGTGGGAGGCAAGTTCGCCCGCTGGGGCTACACGTTTGCTCCCGTGGAAGGCGGCACCCAGGTCACGGAGTCGTGGGAGTTCCTTCCCGATGGGATCGCCATGTTCAGAGAGCGGTTCGGCGCTGACGCGGAGTCCCAGATCGATAACCGAAGTGAGGCAGCACGATCAGGTATTCCTGCCACGCTGGGAGCGATTAGGCGGGTTGCGGAAGGTGGATAGACAACGTCCCTGAGGCTGTCTCCGCAGCCGAGGTTGAGCGAAGAGCCCGATCGACCTGGACTGGAGGAGAGGCAGATCTGCAGCGAACTGCGGGCGTTGCACGGACCGGATCAGCAAATGAACATTCGGCGCCGACGTCCAGAGCACTGCCTCAGCGTCTTGGGAGGTGAATCGAGCCGGCAACGAGGGCAAGGCTGCGATACTCGTCGTCTGATGGCGAGATGGTAGGTCGCTCGGCGGCCTTGCACGTCACCCATCCGGCCAGCACAGCATCGAGGGTGTTGTCGTCGGCCCCACATACCGTCGCCGCACTGGTGAGTTGGACCAGTCGGTCAAGCCTTCGACGATCTGGCCCCTCGCTTTCTGCCGCTCCTCAGCGTCGCCCTTGTGGCTCCTCGTGGGCAGCCCCAGAAGTTGAAGGGCCGCCGCTGGAGACGTCTCGACCAGCCGACCGCCGGCGTCTCTCAATGAAGGACTCGATCTTCGCAAGCGGACGTCAGGCTGCGTTCGACAATCGAAGAACAGACCCAATCCTCGCAAACTCTGCCGAAGCGAAGCGAACCTTTGAGGGGCGGTTGGCCAAGTCATTGCCCACCCGCCCCTTTCGGTTTGGGTGTGACCGACCTCCTCGGCCCGGTGAGTTAACGCCGAGGTTAGGCGGTTCGACCGGTCCCGGTCATGGCGCCACGTCGGAGTTGGGTATCAGGGTTCCGCAGAACGGCTTGCCGTTGTTGATGGTGACGAACTGGTTGCCTTGTACCTTGGTCATGTACTCGCACAGGGTTTGCGGGGCTGTACCGAAGTGGTTCCAGCTTACGGGGGAGGCTTGGAGTCCGTCGTTCCAGTCGGACACCTTCAGCATGTTGTTGATGAACGATTGGCGGGTGGGATTCTGGCCCGCGACGGACAGACCCTCGATCATGGCGTCCGCACCGAGATACGCGGTTATGACCCCGTAGCTCGGATACCCACCTTTGTAGTCGGAGTCGTACTTCTCCAGGTTGGCGACGAATGTCTCAGTGGCAGGATTGTGCAGGTCGAGCGGCACCACGTCGGCCGGCCAGTAGGTACCCTGCGCTGCCGCGGTGGCGGTCGGGTTGGAGAACAGACTGGAATCAGTGCCGGAGAACATCAGGGCCGCCTTCAACGGAATGCCAGCCTGCTTCGCCCCCACCGCCATGGCGACGTTGGTGGACTGCACGCAGGAGCAGGTGGCCCCGTCCACCCCGGCCGACTTCATGGCCAAGGCGTCAGCGGTGAAATCGGCCGCGCCGAAGGGGACAGAAAGGTTCTCGTAGCCCATCTTGATTCCCACCGCAGCGAGAGACTCCTTGAGATCCTTGATGCTGTCTACCGACGACGGTGATATCCCATACGCGAAGCCGGCCACGTTGGTCACGCCCAGTGACTTGAAAAATACCCCATCAAGCGTGTTGGCAGGCTCCTTCGAGTCGAGATCGCCCCCGTACGAGAACATATTCGTATTCGGTTGCTCACCCCACTCCGGGCCGTCCTGGGCATTTCCGACCACCGGAATGCCCTTCTGCTGCAGGTACTTGTACCCACCAAAGGTGAACGACGAGTCAGGAATGATAGCGAATACTCCCTGACTGACGAGGCTTTGAGCAGCGGAAAGAAAGCCCGCCGGGGATGACTGCGCGTCCGCCACGACCAGATCAATCTTTCGACCGCCCACGCCCCCGACGGCGTTGAGGGCGTCGACACGGGCCTCGGCCCCTTTCTGGGCGTCGGAGTACGTCGAAGCACCGACACCGGTAAGGTCAGTGATGAACCCGATCTTGACGCTGGTGGGCGTCACTCCCGGGGCGCTCGCTGTGTTCGAGCCGCCTGACCCGCTCGCCACTCCGGTCGTTCCCGAGGGGCTTGTCGCAGCCGTCGCGCCGCCCGAAGAGCTCGTGGCCGGCGTCGAGCCTTTGGAGGAACTGCCGCACGCAGCCAGCGTTGCCGCCGCCGCCATCACCACGACTACCCCCCGAACGCGACTGGCCATCTATCCCCCTTGGTTGGTTCGCCCCATCCGGCATGCGGACGGGCCGACACGGCTCCGGACCTGCGACTACTTGAGTACCTGTTTCAGTTTGCGCAGTTATAGCAAGCACGGCCACTGGAGTCCAGCCACGGTGCTCGCAGTGAGCTATGGCCGCTCGGATCAGTATTGAGCGGCCGCAAGCGCTCAGCCCCGCCGGCGACCACGCCCAACCGCACCGCTTGTACACTCGGCGGGCCGGTGGGCAGACGTCACCCTGCCACCACGCCGGATTGGCCGTCCAACGACTCATTTTGAGACCGCCTGTTGGCTCCAAGCCCTTGAGGACCTGTCGCAACCCTGCGACCGCCTGCCGGTGTGGCACTCCGTCTCACCCGGCTGGCGAGTACCTCTTCGACCAGATCGAGGACCCGCGTCATGGACAGTGCTCCGGCGCTCTGGCCGGGTGGGAGCCGGACGGACGGCTGGTGCGAACGCACTGTGCGGACTGCGGTGATGCCCCGACCGGGACGCTTAGCCGACCGAAGCAACTGGTGTTACCCTGACACTCGGGTCGCACTGAGTTACCCGGGCGGGGCCGCTCGGTCCGCTGACCGTCTCATCATCGGTGTTGACCCATTATGAAGCCCAGACCTTCGACAGGCACCTCCTCAAGACCGGCCGGGTATCAAGGTCGGCTATCCATTCTGGTCCAGGCACTCTTGGGCGTCGCCGATCGAGGGTCGATGCCGTCGTCGGGCTAGCTCACCAGGCGTACATGATCGATTTCACCTCGAGGTCTCGATTCGTGTACGCTTCTACCCGGAAAGGCGGATGGTCAGTCCCTCAGGGAGGAAGACGTGGACAAGGATCAGTTCAGCGGCGGTTCCGGACCGACCTGGCTGCAGGCCGACACTTTGGATCAGACGGTCACGACAATGCGCGAGAGGCTGGGTCAAGCCTTCGGCTGGAACGAGCCCCGCTGGTGGACGCTTCGGGAAAAACTGGAGGACCTTTATCGCGCCCTCGAAAAATGGCAACCCCGCCTCACTACCGAGTTCGACACCGCCGACGACGACACCAAGCGCGAGCAATGGCTCGACGATGTCTTCGACGTGGCCGAGCAGGAGCGCTCCGGGGTGAAGGACGACCAACCGGAAGTCGTCACCAACCCGGTAGAACGCATACTGGCCATCCTCGGCAAGACGTGGAACAAGTACGCCGATCTGTCACCCTCCGATGCCAATGAACAATGCGCAGTAGCGACGCCGGAGATCGGCAACGCCCTCAAGGCAAAGGGGCTGGCCGTCGAATATTTCTGCGTGTGCGTGTGGGACCCCGCCGATGTCAACGAGAAAGGAATGGGGATGCCCGAGAACCACTTCGCGGTCATCGCCACCGACTCGGACCTCGTCGTCGACGCCACAGCCCAACAGTTCGCCGGGCAGCAGGCTCGCATCGAGCCCTACAGCCAGTGGTTCAGCACGCTGACGGCGACCGTCAGGGACGGCCACATCGCCAAGTATTACCGAGGTGATTGGACAGCCTGCAAGAGCTTCGACGACGGGGCCACCATGCAAGGACCCGGCGACCCCCGAGGCACCCTTCTGAAGGCACCGCCGAACTGGGATCCCGCGGAAAGGCCCGTCGGGCGGCCGATGAAGAACCGCCTCGACGATGACAGTAAGAGAGTCGATCGAGGGGTGGTCGACGAGTGGAACGAGCGGACGCTCAAGGACACCGCCGAGGGTACGGCGCTGGATCTCTACGAGATCGATGACGTGTTCATCGTCGACGCGGGCAAAGCCGACGGAATCCAGCCGTTCCTCAACTGGGCCAAGGACCAGACCGGCGGCCGGACCGGGACCGTCACGATTACCAAGAAGGGCGGGGCTTTCCCGGGGAAGATCCGGGCGACAGGAGTAACCAACCAGGCCGCCTTCACCGCCGCCGTCAGCAGGGTCTCGAAGAAGGATGTTTCCTTCGCCTGACCGGCCGCAACACCGGACACAGCCATCTCGTGCTGACCACATAACAACAAGCTGCCCGGCGAAGGCGCCGGGCGGGGGGACTGCTGGCTTTCAAGCCACCTCCGCGCCTCGTCCGCAATCGACTTCGGCCGGAAAGGCAGCAGCCGCCGCAACCCAGCGGCCTTATATCGCGAACCCATCAGCCTCGAGGACCACCAGAACTCCCGGATGGTAGCCGAGCCTCTGCACCTTCTGGATTTCTGCCTGGAAACCGACCGCCGTCGGATGCGCATTGGCGCCTTCATGGAGCTGTTCCCACATGTGCCCGCACCGCCACCCGACCGCGAAGAGGGCTAGCCAAGATATGATCACGGACGGGCCTGAGAAGAATCAAACGGCCGGATGGGGCTATGGGTGTCGTGGTCTATACAGCCAGGTCGGCGAACACTTCGATTCTTTCCAGAACGATCACGTACTTGAGATGCCCGCGGCACGAACTCGGAGTAAGGTGTGGACGACTACGAACAGATCCGTCAGCTACTGGCGCGCTACGTGCATCTCCTTGACGACGCCTCAGCCGACGGCGTGGCCGCGCTGTTCAGCGATGACGGCGTGTTCGAGCTTCTCGGTGAGCGTTTCGAGGGCCGGTCGGCGATTGCTGGCCTGTTCCGCGGCTACGCAGAAGCCGGAGCCTTGGCCGATACCCGTCACTTGACATTAAACTCGGTCATCACCGTCGACGGCCTGTCGGCGACGGCGACGAGCGACTGGATTGCCATCCGAGTGGAGCCGATCGGATGGGGAATCCTTGCTGCCGGCCGCTACCAGGACGAATTTGGTCAGAAATGACGGATGGCACTTCCGCCGTCGCCAGGACATCCTCTCGGGGCCGGTCCCCCCCGACGCCAAGGGAAACAAGGCATCCTGATCTCGGTGTCCGGCTCCTGCGCCGGATCTCACCAGCAGGACCGTGAAGCAGGTCCCGTTCACGTGTCATGTTGCCTTCACCGCCAGGTTCCGCGACTCTGAGGAGGATCCGGCTGTGCGCTTCGGCACCGGGCACGATTTTCGGACTTTCGATCCCTCCGTCCGGCGCCAGCTCGACCCCGACGCACATCGGCGCCCAGGCTGCGAGACATCCGCCCCTCTGCGCCGCCTACGCACCGAGCGATGCCCGCGGGTCGCGTCCCATGAAGGCGGCAAGGCGTTCCCAGTCATCGGCGCCGGGAGCTGACGGCACCTCCGCCCCGAACGGGGCTCCTGGCTCGACCATGTCGCGGTACTGAGGTTTGATCATGGCCCGAGCCCCCTCGAGGGTCGGCGGCGCGAGAGACGAGTCCAACCGGTCGAGCTGTCCGGTGGCCCGGGCCAGGTCCCAGGCGTGTGCGGCCAGCTCTGCCAGGTACATGTCCACCGAGGTGGCTCCCGTGTACACCTCTCCCCACGGCATGCTGAACGTGGACGACAACCTGGAATCGTCGCCCCATGCCTTTGCCGCCTCGTCAGCGGCGCGACGTAGCCGATCGGGTGCGTCGGACAGCTCCACGTGAGGGGACTCGTCTCCGGGCCGGGGCGTCTGCCCCGGCCGAGCGGGGCCGCCCGGTGGGCCGCCTCGACGAGGTGGTCGATCAGTCCGGCCACGTCGTATTTGGGGCACGGTGTCGGGCGGCCGAGCTCGTCTGTGTCTATACCTGAGACGATCACCGCAGCATTCTCATACGAATCCAACAACGTGTTGCGGCGGCCAGGATGGGCCATCCCCCCACAATGCCCCCGGCCCGCCGCCCGTCCCCGCCGCCTGCGGTTTCTTGGTGACATTCCGATTCTTGGTGACGAGGAGGACACCACAGGTTCATTTACGCGCCAAGAATCCGAAACGCGCCCAGAAACCGGATGTAAATGATATGAAACGGCATGGTAGAGCCGGCCGAGGTCGCCGTGCGGGTCAGCTCTCCCGACCATCAAGCCCCCGGGCCGGCCCGGCCCCGGTCCCTAGCGTCATCGGCGTCGGTTCCGGGTCCCGGGCGGCGCGCGCTGAAGGGGCCACTTCGGCTGTCAAGTATGAGTTGTGCCGTCCAGAGGGGCGGTCAACCAGGTGGGGAAGCTGGGTCTAGGCGAGTCGGATCGTCCTCAGCGGGCCGGCCCGATGAGTTCTCTCAACATGTCGGCGAGATGGTCGAAGATCCCGAGGTGCCCTGTTCCTTGACGCATGGTGAGCCGGGCGGTCGGGATGTGCTCTTCCAGCCAGTAAGCGTGGGCCGGCTTGGCCATCAGATCCTCGTCGCCGTACCACAGATAGACGGGACAGCCGATGCCGGAGGGATCGAACTCCCAGGCCGGAAGATAGGCCAGGTTGTCCCAGGCGTAGCCAGTTTTCCCCGCCCGCAACGCCTCCCTGACCTCATCGAGAAAGGCCCGGGCGTAGAGCGGGTTCTCGAGCACCTTCAGGTCCGAGCTACTCAACAAGGGACGAAACGCTTCGATCAGGGAAGCTTCATCAACCAGGGCGTCGCCCAGGTCCAACCCGGCAGCCACCGCTTCAACCGCGGCATCAGGATCGCTGTGCAGCAGCTGCATGCCGTCCTTGTCAGCCTCCCACATGTCCGCCTCGGCGCCCGGAACAAGCATAAAAGGCCCCGCGCCTGAGGCAGAGCCGGCTGCCATAACCCGATCACCGGCGACGAAAGCAGTGGCCAGGGCGAAAGGCCCACCGCCTGACTGGCCCATGGTCCAGAACCGTTCGACGCCCAGAGCCTCAGCCACCTCGAGCACCGCCTGGGCCACGGATAGAAGGCCGAACTGCGCAGAAGGCGAACGGCCATAGCCGGGCCGATCGAAGGTAATCAAGCGAACCCCTTCGGCCTCAGCGACCGCCTCTGCCCACTTTAGCTCCAACCGGCAACCCGGAGTCCCGTGAAAATGGACTATCGGCCGGCCCTCGCGTGCCCCAGCCACGCGGACCCGCAGCAGGTACCCGCCAGCTTCGACATCTGTTTCGTAAACTCCCACGCTCACGAGGTTACGCGCTCCATCACCAGATCGCTTCTCCTGGACCGTTCGACGATAGATCGTCGTGGCTCGGCACGGCCGAGCGCTCGAATACCCGCCCCTAACATTCAGAAGCCGTGCCCCGCGTCGTGTTCGAGCCCAGCTCGCCCGCCGGTGGTCCCAGGTCGTTTGCGACCGGCAACTCGGTCACTGTGGCTGAGTAGATGACAGTACCGAGGAGGTGAACAGTGGCTTCAGGTGAGCCGATGGGCCCGGCTGGCGCGCCACCCGGCCAGGCCGAAGCCGCCCATCACACCTGCTAGGCCGAGAAAGCCGAGCCACCACCAGGTGTCGCTGGACCGTGGGGTGAAAGGCAGGGCCACCTGGTCGGAGGGAAACCCTGCGGCCGTGAGGGACGGCCGGCGCGCGCCGGACACGTCGGCGGCCAGGTCATAGTTGAGGGCCGATGCCGGTGAGTCGATCTTGAGGTATGAGAACCAGGCGGCCTGCGGTATCCAGCCCATGCCCTGGTCCGAACGCAGATCCGACAGCAGAGACGCTTCGGCGGGACGGCTCGTCAGGAGTTTGACTCCGGGCCCGGTGAGCAGCGCCGGCCGGCGGTCGGTGAGCATGAACACGTCTGCCTGGACCTGGTCGTCGGGATCTTTGGCCAAGGCAAGTATGTGGAGCGGGACCCACGGGTTGGGTGTCGGGATGGTGATCTGAACGGGGGTTCCGTCCCCGAGGCGGAGGCCCCGGGCTGCCTCGGCGACTGGGTCGAACGTAGCGGTGAGGAACACCGGGCTGCGGCGGGCGTAGAAGTCGAGCATGCCTGGCAGGTCCGGGCTCACAGCGAAGCCCTGCTGACGCACCCACGACGTGACCGTGGGGCCGCCACCTTTGACCACGGTGATGTCAAGGGCATCCACCTGGGTTCGAAGGATCACCTGCGCTGTCGCCGACGCGCTGGCGGCGAGGGCACCCTGCGCCACTTGTGGTTCGGGGGGCTGGACCTCTCTCTCCAGGCGCTGCAAGGTCCAACTGCCTCCGCGGGTCACCGCCGTCGGCACTCCGGGAAGGGGGATGATAGAGCCGAACTTAGTGCCCCCTCCTTCGTACTCGAATGACGTCACGTAGTGCTCCACTCCGGCGTGGTAGGCGACCAGCGTGGTGGTGCCCAAGAGTTTCACTGCGCCATTTGGCGCAACTAGTCCCCCGCAGGCGAACGCCGTGGGAGCCCAGCCCACGGTGGCCGCTATCACGATCGCCAGGCCTGAGACCGCACGTCGCATCCTGCACCTCCCCACTTCTGGTTCGCTGCCCTATTAGACGTGCGCTGAGGGGACCCCGGTTCCCTTCACCCTCAAAAGCAACCCGACAAGTAATGTCGATCGCTCGACTCGCCCGCCGAGATGGCATCAGCAGCAGCCGCCCGTCGTGGGGCTCGCACTTGCGCCTGCCCTGAGCGGCCGACGACCATAGAACGGAAACGGCGACCATGCTGCCTCACTCGAGGTCCGCACCCACACGACACCGGGCTCGCCACGCTCGGTGAGGGACTCATGTCCGTCTCGCTGAGACAAACCGTCCCCCCGTACCCTCAGAGAGAACCGCGCCAGGCAGGCACCGGGGCCAGCGGCCGCCCTCTTCCGCTCCGGAGGTGCTTCGGCGCCCGTCTCAGGCCGCTGGGGCGATAGAGAGGTTTGGCGGTTCAGTGTGCGCCTGGTCGTTCGGTGCGTTGAGGGCGGATCGGGCTTCTTCAACGTGTCCGTGTAACGCGACGACCCGGTCGATGCCCGACGAGAAAAGAACGCGGGTCGTGCCTGGGTGGCTAGACACGATGGCGGCTTCGCCGCGGCGTTCGCGAACCTGGCGTACAGCTCCGATAAGCGCATTCAATCCGGCGGAGTCCAGGAAGGTCGTGGCCAGGTTGATGATCACCTTTGGGACGCTCCTCTGCTCGGCTGCGACTTGACGGAACTCGGTAACGCTGAAGGCATCCAGGTAACCCTTCACAAATAACACCCCGGTGCTGGCGTCGAGACACTGCCATTCGATATCTAGAGTGGCCATTGCTGTCTGCTTCCTGGCTCTCGCCCGTTAGGTTCTTAGTTTCAAAATCGCAGGGTGGGACGCCAGGGTCAGGCCGCGGCCAGCGCCATCTCGCCAGCGACATCACTGCGATTGGCACTCAGCAGCAGGAGCGCCAGCACGGCGGCTCCGCCTATCAGCCCGGCGCTTATGGAGAACGCGATGGTGTAGCCGTGCACGGCTGCGGCCGCCGCTGCGGACCCGCCACCGTGGTGGTTGAGCAGGTAGGTGGATGTCGCAGAGGCGGCCACGGTGTTAAGGAAGGCCACACCCAGCGAGCCGCCGGTTTGCTGGGCGGTATTCACCAGGGCGCTGGCCACCCCGGCGTCGCTGGGCTCGACACCGATCAACGCGGTGCTGCTCAGCGCTACGAATGCGGCGCCGACGCCCAAACTGGTCAGGAGCTGAGCAGGCAAAAGTTGGCTCAGATACCCACCCTGCGTTCCGACCTGGGTGAATATGACCAGACCGCCGGCGGCCAGCAGGAGGCCGCCGACGATCAACGGCCGAGGGCCGATGCGAGGCAGCAACTGACTGGCGGTGGCCGCCCCGGCCACGATGCCGACCGAGAAGGGCAGGAAGGCGAACCCGGTCTTGATCGCGGAATACCCGAGGATCTGCTGGAAGTAGTAGGTCAGGAAGAGGAACGTGGCGAACAGACCGATACCGAGCAACAGCATGGAGAGAAACGACCCGCCCCGGTTGCGGTCCAAGACCACCCGCAGGGGCAGCAGCGGGTTGGCGGTGCGCGACTCGATCAGCGTGAACACGGCCAACAGAGCCACGCCGACCACGACGAAAGAGAGCGTCGTGGCCGAGCCCCAGTGGTCGGTCTCCGCCTTGGTGAACCCATAGACCAAGGCCAGCAGTCCCAGGGTCGAGGTCAGGGCGCCCGGAATGTCGTAGCCCGACCGGCGCTCGGCCCGGCTCTCGCTGACCAGCCGGGTGGCAAACAGGGCGGCACCAATGGCGATGGGCACGTTGATCAGCAGGGTCCACCGCCAGGATACGTACTGAGTGAGCAGGCCTCCGACGATCAGGCCGATAGCCGCCCCGCCGCCGGAGATGCCGCCGAAGACCCCGAAGGCACGGGCCCGCTCTTTGGCCTCGGTGAAAGTCACCTGGATGAGCGATAGAGCAGAAGGGGCCATGACCGCCGCCATCGCTCCCTGCAGGGCTCGGGCTGCGAAGAGCATCGCCTGGTCACGGGCCAGGCCGCCCAGCGCTGAGGCCCCGGCGAAGCCCAGCAGGCTCAGGACAAACATGCGTTTCCGCCCCAGATAGTCGGCGATGCGACCGCCGAGAAGGAGCAGGCCGCCGAAGGTCAGGGTGTAGGCGGTAAAGACCCACTGGCGGTCATTGACAGACAAGTGGAGCGCCTTCTGGGCCGAGGGCAAGGCGATCGTTACCACGGTGGCGTCCAGCACGATCATCAACTGGGCGACAGCGATCACGGCCAAGGCCCAGAAGCGGTTGGGGTCGAGCCCGGAATCCACCGGTGGCGCGACAGTTTGGGGGTCTATGACAGCCATGAAGATCTGCCTTCCTGATTCCCCGGGGGGTGGAGAATCTCCTCGGGCGGGGTACAATCGGAGCGTGCGTTCCGATTACGTGACCACTATACGGAACGGTAGTTCCGGTTGTCAATCGGTTTCTCCACGCCGGTGGATCCGATGAGTCAGTCGTCGCGGACACCGCGAGCCCGGCCCGCACTGGCCGAAACCCCGACCGACCAACGTGTGGATGGCGGCCCGCGGCTACGGGCCGACGCCCGCCGCAACCGCGAGCTGATCCTGGCGGCCGCCGACGCGGCCTTCGCCGAGGAGGGGCTGGGCGTTCCGGTGGACGAGATCGGCCGCCGAGCCGGCGTCGGACCTGGCACCCTTTACCGCCATTTCCCGACCAAGGAAGCCCTATTTGAAGCGGTGCTGGTCGCCCACATGGAGCGCCTGGCCCGTTACGGGCAGGAGCTGGCCGGCCGTGATAAACCAGATGAAGCGCTTTTCGAGTTCGTGGGCCGCTTGGCGAGCGAAGCGGCCTCCAAGCGGAACCTCGTCGATGCCCTCTTTGGCGCCGGCCATGACATCAAGACGACCTCGTCCGAATCCAAGGCGGCCCTGGAGGACGTGTTGCAGCTCCTACTCTCCCGAGCCCAGAGCGCTGGCCTGGTTCGCAGCGACGTACAACCGGCCGATCTGATGGCCCTGGTCATGGGGGCCTGCGCCCAGGGCGCTCCCGAAAGCACCGAGTGCTCCCAGCAGCGGATCCTGGCGGTCGTCTGCGCCGGACTGAAGGCAGAGCCCGCCGGGTCGACACCGACCTAGGAGCACAGATGGCGGGGGCGTCCGACGTGCCCTCAGCCACTGCGGTTCTTCGCAGCTTTTACCAATCTCAGTCCAACCCGGCATCCGACGGAACGCCCGCGTATTCGAGCCATCGATCTCCGAGGCGATCCGGGATGGCGGCCTCGCCGAACCGAGTCGCTAGGTGAGCGCGATGACCATCCATGCACCTGTCCCGAGCCGCACACCGGCACCGGGTTCGTAAGGCTCGGTAAGGGACGAGCGGACAGCCTCCACCATCTGGTCATGAGCGTCCGTCCCCGCCAGACCGACCAGACCTCGGACCATCCCCATCCCGAGTAGGAAGTCTGTCGACTGGTCGACGGTGCCGCCCCTGCCGATGAGGATGGTCGGTGCGAGCGACTCGAACGCCACCTCGGTGAACCCGGCCACGTCGAGGAGCGCTGCCGTCTCGTCCTGGTCCTTGAGGGCGAACATACCCGGCCCCGCGAAAGGCCGCCGAACTTGGGGATCTCGACTCGGTTCGCCACCACGCTGGCGATGACCGTGAGCCATTCGTTCGCGGGCAGGCTCTGCCAGCTGACGAACGCAAGCTGACCGCCGGGAGCGAGCGAGCGCCGCAAGTTCGAGTATGCGCACCGGGTCATCGAAGAACATCAACCCGAACTGGCTGACCACCAGGTACCTGCCCGGAGCGAAGGCGTAGGTCTGGGCGTCGGCGACGACGAACCCGACGTCGTCGATCAGCTCGGTTCGGGCCCGCTCGGATGCGACGTCCGTCAGTGGCGCCGAGAAGTCGACACCGACCGCCGAGTCGGCGATGCGGGCCGCCGCCAGGGCCTGCATCCTGGCAACACCCTCGGCCCGGAACTTGTATTTTCCCGTAAGACATCCAGTCGTGGGAACAGGTTCACCGTCTTGGCAAATTGCGCAACTGCCCTCAGGGCACGTCACGAGCAAGTCAAGTGGAGGCATTCCGGATGTGCCGATTTGTACTGCTGCCACTCCCCCGAACGGCCCGGATTATCTCTCCGGCCTTCTGTATCCGACTTCTGCAGCGAGGGCTGCCCGGCCTGGATCCGACGCAGAAAGGTGACCGTCGTCAGCGGCACATTGTGGTCGGGGGGTCCTGGTTGCTCGGGACGCCGCTTCCGTTCGGGTCATCGGGCCCGCTATCAGGCGCCGGCCATGGTGCTGTGGACCGCAACCGGCATCGCCATCAACGCGACGCGCTGGTGCTCGGCCCCAAGCGTGTGGAGACCCTTTGAAAAGGAGTCTATGATCCGTCGTGTGATGGATATTACCACCTTCGTGTCAATAGGGTGGCTGGCGGAAGACGATGGCCTGAGTTACGAAGCGACCCAGGCCCGCCTCGACGTCGGCGCCGAGCTCGGTCTCGAACGGCAGTGGTACAAGGACGAAGCCGGCCTGCGGAAGCTGTTCGAACAGGTCAACCCCACCAACCCGGCGCTGTTCGATGAGATCACGTACGCCGACACCCTCGACGCCCGCAGCGCCTGGATCCTGAAATTGGCCGAGGCGATGCATCCCAAGGAGCCAGCTGCCGCCGCGCTGTCGGCCAAGGAGGCCGCGGCCGAGGCGACCGTCGCCCTCGCCCACCTCGTGGACGACATCGACGAGAGCGAGGCGAAGGAGTTGATCGCTGAGACCGACCTCGATCCGGTCAAGCTGGCCGAGTTCGTCAAGGACGAGTCCTTCTTGGAGGGGTTCGAAAAAGAGATGGCCGAATGGGACGTCGACAAGCTCCTGAGCGAGATCGAAGCCGGCGGGGACGACGCAGCCGAAGGTGATGAGGAGGAGAGCGAATGAGCAAGACGCCCAAGGACCTCGAGCAGTTACAAACCAAACTCAAGGCGAAGGAGGCGTCCCTCAAGCCTCTGGCCGGCAAGGACCCCAAGGCGGCGGGGGCGCTGATCGCCATCCAGAAGTCGCTCAAGAAGGTCGGCGACGCGCTTGTCGACTTTGGCGACTACACGGCTGCACAGGCCACCGGCGGCCAGACCCGTAAGCAGAAGAAGGCCCGACATGCGCTGGAGAAGCGGATCACCGCGTCCGGGGGGATGCAAGCAGTCACCTCGACTCCGGACATTTTCTACGGCGGCGGGAATGACGCCAGAGCCAAGAACCTGCCCAGCGGCCTGTTCGGCTCGCCGCTGCTGGTCATCCGCCACGGCCTTGAGGTGCACGATGTCGATCCGGTGGAGATGACCCGCACCGCCGGTCCGTTCAAGAGGCCGGTCAAGGCCTACAACCTCGGCGACCTGGGTATGAAGGTGATCAAGACGGGCAAGGAGCTGGACGGCTGGCTGGCGAACAACGCCGACAACTACCTGGTCCGCTTCGATTCCGTCAGCAAGCAAACCGGCCGGCAGATCTCCGACAGCACCGGCCAGACCATGTACGAGAAGGGCAGCCAGGAGTACGAGGTCCTCAACGCCACCATCCCGCTGCCGGAGGGAAGGGCGGAAATCTGGGTCGAGTGCTCGGCGTTCAAGGGGGTGATGCTGCCCGATGAGCAGTACGAGGTGATCGACACTGGACTGGCGGCAGCCAAGGTGATGGCCAAGGGTCTCTCTGGCGTTGCCACCTCCGGGATCGAAGCCGGCATGGAGATGGAACCGGGGATCCTCGGTGTCCTCGCCGAGGCTCTGGACCATCTGGATGACGGCGGCGCCGGTGACCTGGTCAGGGCGGCCATCGAGGCCATCAAGGAGGCGAATGAGGCCGAGAAGACCAGCGTTCTCGACTTCACATTCACGGCCACCGGCGGCACCGGGACCGCTCTCGACTGCGGCAAGGACCATTTCAGCTACGACGGCTATCCGGGGTTGATCGGCCGCGGAGTCAAGATCGGCGACATAGGCGCCAAGCTCAAGGCGCTTATCCCCCGATAGCCCCACCACGGCGATGCACGCCTCACGTCCCGAGGAGGCTCTCGTGGGTGTCGTTCCACGCTTCTCAGGCCGAACGTTCGTACGGATTACGGAGTGAGCATTCTGATCGCCCTTACCAGGCGTGGGGATCCTCCGAAGCATCCAACCGGCCGGGATATTGAGGTATGGCTTTGGCACCAGTGACGCTGGCTGAGCCTTAAATGGCCGTCAGCGGCAATGCATACCCCGGATTTCACTGAACGCGGAAAGGTCGTTCAAGACATCCCCGGTATACGTAGTCGAGGTGACGACAGCAACGGCAATCTTGTGTTCATCGGCCCATTCAGCAAGGCTGACAAGCGCAACATCGCCTTGTGCCTCGGCGATGGGTGTCAGCTCGTAGCGGTACCACTTGCCGTTACCGTCCGCGGGTCCCTCGGTCGCTGGCAAAAGGCCTGAGTCGATGTTGCCCTCCTCCATCGTCGCGCCGTGGGCGACGTAGTACTGGAGGTTCACGGTCCGGGGGTCAATGGTGACACCAGTGGATTGGCCGTGAGCGAAGATCACGACGATGCTGTTGGGATTTGAGGCTGGCTCGATCAAGCTAAAGCCATTCTTAGGGGTCACGTTAGCCATGCAGTGGTCTCCCGGCGTCGGTGAGTTTCGCCTGAATAATGATAGATCCGTCCCGCCGGCCCCTCGAGGCAGCATTCCCTGCTCCTCGAGGCAAAATGCCATGCCCTTCCAGGCAAACGTTGCCGGAACGGTCGTCAACGAGCCTGGTGGCCACGTCGCAACTCAGCGCGAGGTCGAATCGCCGCAGCCAGTCGATGTTCACGATCCCTGGGTTTACCGCCAGCAACCTGCTTAAGCACCATGCCAAGCCGCCCAGATCGAAGGGCTCTCGATCCATCAATCCTGTGTCGCCTCAACGGGTCGGGTCCGAGCTGTGGCCCAGCGCTCCCGGATCCGCCAGCAACAGACACACGCAGCTGCCGTTTCGCGCTCCCGGGGCCCCGGGACGAACCGGGTTACCGTGTGCGCATTCTGTGTCTGTCTCGCGCCGCTCACGACGCCTTCGCTCGATATTCTCAAGCCGGGCGAAGGCGACATTCTCGCGTGCCAGCTCTCAACCAATCCACGGCACGCCGTCGATATATCCGGCGAGGAGGGGCCACAAACAGGCCCGAACCATCGGCTCACGCGCCCGTAACGCCGTGGGGCACGCCCTTGGATCGCCGGTCGTGAGGCACAGAGGCAGCTCAGGGAACTTGCGTCACGGTGTTGGTGCTTGCCGATTGATTTGGCTTCAAGGTCTTGGCGTCGGCGCCGGGGAAGAGACCCCGATCAGGTCAAGCGACCGACCTGGATCTCGATCATGGGACGGGCCTCGAGGTGTCCAATGGTTTGGCCAGCGGGTACGACGAGCCACGAAGCCGATGCCGGGTGGACGAACACGCGTGTCGCCTGGTGTTCGTCGAGCGGCCTCTCCGAGCGTCGCACCACGAACCATCGGTTGGCGAGCTCGGCGTCGGCAACGGTGACGAGACCGTCTTCACCGGCGTCGGTGTTCACCACGGCGATCAGATGGAACAGGTCACTGCCGTCATTGCGGACTCGGTGCACGAGGGGATCGGTGAAGTAGTCGCATCGGTCGCTCACCTCGCCCAGTACGCGAACCGCGACCGATACTCCCAGTCCTGACCGCGTCGCTGCGTGGCGACGCGAGCATCCCGCACCGTCACGTACAACGTCGGATGGTTGTGCGAGTGGAACAGGGTGACGTCGCCAGGGGCGATGCGTATGTCGAGCAGTCGCAGACCGGAAGACTCGTGCACCAGTCTATGCCTGGGCTCCTCGTGTACGGGTACCGTCGGCTCGTTCATACGGGAGGAGGCCATGACGCCAAGGTAGTGCGGCCAGGTCGCGGCATTCCGCGCCGCAGGCTGGGCCGTGGAGGTGCCCGGCGGAGGACCGCATCCCGCCGAATCCTGCGTCTATCACGCTTCGGTCGTGTGATCCGGGAGAGGAACCCGGATCAGTAACTGTCCAGGGGTGAGTGGCAGTACGGCACAGACCTCACCGGCGGCTTCATCTTCGCCCTCTGGTAGATCTACCACAAATGGAACAAAACGACCTGCTTCTTACGGCAAGGCGCGGACCGTTCCCAGACGGGTAGGACCGGCCCGTGACCCAGGATCCGATCTACGATGGAAAGCGACACACCCGGACCCGGCCCATGCATGAGTCCCGGCAGAACAGGTTGCGGTGAGACAGATCGATCAGTCCACGACTCGGCGAAGTCCCGGACCGATTTTATCTCCCGGTCCAACAGGCCATGCACCCGGGTTACCGCCCGGGGAGTGGTCGTCGAGGCGACTCCTACTTCCCAGACCCCGTCGGTTCGGGCACCTGCCCTCCCGAGTGCCTCCCCCGTGACGAACAGATATGCTTCGGGCCGGGATTCGCATACGTCCGACGGTGCCCTGGAGGTCGACATGCAAGAAGCTGAACTCACAGGTTCGGGAAGAAAATGATGGACTGCGCCCGTTCTTCTACTCTATAGACGAGATTCCCGGGTTCACGATCGCTGACATGTACAAGGACCGCGACCCGGACGCGGCCCGGTCCGCGTTTGACCTCTTCGGCCGCGACCTGGTGACCAAAGTGATCCTTCGATCACCAGGGCTCAGCGTCTTCCACTCGACGGCGAAGCCTGGCGAGCGGGTGAAGCCCCATCGTCACGGAACCCATCAGATCAACTTCGTACTTCGGGGCGAGCGATCTACGGTAACCGGCGGACGACTGCGGGAATGGGGTATTTCAATCCGAACATGCTGTACTCCTGGACCGCAGGTCCTGAAGGCGCCGAATGGATTGAGATTCACGCCGGCGAGCCCGGCACTTATACCGACAGACCGGAATAACATCGTACGTTTAACATCTATTACACAAGCCTTGACAGTGCTAGTAAACGGCTTACAGTGGTGAACGCCAACACATAACGGCCGGGGCGATGCGCCAACATCCCCCCGCCTGGCTCACGGAAGAGATACTCCGTGAGCCGAGTGACAGTAGCTCGACGCCTCAGGCGTCGCGTGGCGGTGGCTCGCCATCTGGGTAAGTTGAATTCGCCGCCTGGCCCCGGAGGCGGAACTTCTCGACCTTACCCGTGCCCGTTCGAGGGAGCGTCTCGATCTCGAAGACGTTCTCAGGGATCTTGAAGCGGGCGAGTTTCCCTTCGCAGAAGGCGTGAAGCTCCTCGACGGTCGGGGCGGGATGGCCCTCTTGGGGCTGGATGAAGGCGACTAGCCGCTCCCCGAGCACCGGGTCGGGTTTGGCCACGATAGCCACGGCAGCAACGGCCGGATGGGTTTGGATGACCGATTCCACCTCGAGACTGGAGATGTTCTCGCCGCCACGCCGGACGATGTCCTTCTTCCGGTCGGCGAAAAAGAAGTAGCCGTCTTTGTCGAAATAGCCCATGTCGCCGGTATGGAACCACTTCCCACTCAGGACCGACCGGGTCGCCTCTTCGTCGTTGAGGTAGCCTCGGAACCCCGTAACGTCGGTATTGAAGACGACTTCGCCGATCTCGCCGATCTCTGCCTCGGTCCCGTTGTCACGAAAGATGCGCATGTCCGTCCCCGGGAAGGGGCGGCCGGCCGAACCCGGGCCGACGAGGCTCGCCCAGACGAGTGTAAGTGCCCATGCCCGCCTCCGTCATGCCGTACCAGTCAATCACCGGCGTCCCGTAGCGCTCTTCGATCGCCGCCATGTTGGGTCCGGAGCCGAGCACAACCAGAACCCGGAAGCTGTGGGACCGGTCCAGAGTCGAAGGCCGGAGGCTCATGACGATATTCATCACGGCGGCCAGCGTGATCATGTAGGTCGGCCGGTAGCGATCAACGAGACCCCAGAAACGGCGGGCGGAGAAAGTGCGGGGGAAAGATGCAGCTGGCCCCCACTCCGAGCGCCAGCCGGACGTTGGACATCCCGTTGCCGTGGAAGAACGGGGTAATAGCGATGCCACGGTCGCGATCGTTGAGTCCGAACATCTCCCGGAAGTCGAACGACGCGGTCGGCTCCGCCCGGCCCACGACCACGGCCTTCGGGCGGCCGGTGGTAGTGCCCGAGGTGTACGTGAGGCCGCCCTCGCCGGTCTCGGGGACCTCGGGCAGCTTTGTCCGCGCGCGTCCGAGCGGCGCCGCCGCCAGCAGCCGCTCGAACCCCTGACCACCGTGGGCGCGTCCTGGCCCAGGATCACCACGTGCTCAACGTGTATCGATCCGGCTTCGCAACTCCAGCGCCCTTTCCACCCGCTCCTCGTCGCACACGATCACCTTCGAGCCAGAGTGCTCCAGCACGTAGGAGTACTCGCCATCAGTCCACTGGGGGTTGGCGCCCACAGTGGAGATCCCCGCGGCCGCCGCGCCCAGGTTGCACTCGATCCACTCGGGCCGCTGGTGCATCCAGATCGAGATGCGGTCTGCGGCCTCAGCCCGAGCTGCTCGTGGAGGGTCCAGGCCAAGCGAGCCGACCGATCCGCGAGCTCGCCGTAGGTCCGGGACCCATCCGACTCGGTGATGATGGCGATTTTCTCCGCATAGCCATTGTCGGCGATAATGGGCTACAGCATCGAACAACGTGGGCACTCCGAGCCACCTCCGGGCCTCGTACCAGGGCGCCGGAACTGTTTCCCGGCAACCGCGACCGTCGCGGCCCTCCAGTCCCTCGCCTCTTTCTCAGCCGATCAGTCCAACTTTCCCGGTCGACAACTATCCTCCCATATCGTGTCGACCGGCGCGGCCGGGGTCAGGCCCGTGCATGGGCTTTCCCACCCGTGGCGGCACTGCGGCAGGAAGGGGTCGCAGGTCGAGGGTGCCGCGACCCTGACGATCCGCCCCGGAAGTTGATCCGCCAGATCCTCGGCGCCTCAACGAGTTTGAGCGAGCCATGATCCGGCTGCGGCTGCGGCTGCGGGCGGGGCCGGCCCGCAAACGTGAGCGTGGCTTCGCCGGTGACGGTCCGCCGCCGTACGGCCATCGAGCCGACAACGGGACATTGGTCGAAGCGGCCGAGGAGCAGACTGTGCTCGCCCGGGATCCCCACCCCGCTGGCGGATGGGCGTTCGCTGCGGAGATCGCTGCGACGTTGACTGCCGAGGGGTACCGTCCGAAGCGGTCGACCACCTGGCACCCGGACAGCCTCACACTTATCGTGAACAGGTTCGACGCAGCCAGATCCCGATGTTCCACATCACCTCCACACGCGTCTTCACCGCCCGTGCAGCACAAGCAGCTTCAATAGACCGAAGCCCCGGATGGTCGAGCAACCCCGGGGACCTCGCGGGTCGGGCTCGATGAGCGCACTGGGCCGTCGGGCTCGACCCGCAGGTGCCAACATCGAATCCTTGTGGTAGACAAGTCTCGTAGTCGCCGCGCCTTGGCCAGCGGTCTCGGGTCGTAGCTGTGCCCCGTGGTAGCCGCCACCTATCTGCAGAAGAGAGAGCCGGAGGTTCCCCAGATATGTTCGTGGCCCGTCGCCAGGGGGTCTCCGTTGCGGCTCACGGTTTGGCCGGTGAACACTTGCTGGGTGGATGTCCCGTCAGCGTCAGTCTCGGTCAGGACGACCGGGTAGCTACCTGTCGTGTAATGGTGGAATACCTCCGGCCCGGTACTGACCGTACTCATGCCGTCTCCGAAGCTCCAGGCGTACTGAACGATTGGTGCCCCCAGGGCGATGGAGTTGTTGGCATTGAACATGCCGATGAAGCCACACATGTTGTGGATCGTCACGCCGAAGGCGGTGAAGTTGGCTATCGGCGCTTGGTCGGGCGTGATGGCGAGACCGCTCGGTCCTTTGCCGACGGCGACTGGGGGGCCAGCGCGGTTGGTGGTGGTGTTGATGGGGGTGACGGTGCCCGACCCGCGGTTGGCGACATAGGCGGTGGCCCCATCGGGGGTAATGGCGATCACGGTCGGGCCGGAACCGACCCTGATCGGGGGGCCAGCGCGGTTGGTGGTGGTGTTGATGGGGCTGACGGTGCCCGACCCGCGGTTGGCGACATAGGCAGTGGCCCCATCGGGGGTGATGGCGATCGCGGTCGGGCCGGAACCGACCGTGATCGGGGGGCCAGCGCGGTTGGTGGTGGTGTTGATGGGGCTGACGGTGCCCGACCCGCGGTTGGCGACATAGGCGGTGGCCCCATCGGGGGTGATGGCGATCGCGGTCGGGGCGGAACCGACCCTGATCGGGAGGCCGACCGTGTGAGAAGCGGCGTGGATCGGTGTGACCGTGTTCGAGCCGTTGTCGGCTACGTAGGCCGTGGTCCCGTCGGGGGTGATGGCGATCCCCTCAGGTCCAGAGCCCACCGCGATCTTCGTGCTCACCGTGTTGGTCGCGGTGTCGATGAGCGTCACTCTGTTAGACCCCCGGTCGGTCACGTACACGGTGGTCCCGTCAGGCGTGACCGCCACAGCACCCGGATCAGATCCTACGGCGATGGCGCTACCGGCAATGTCGCTGGCGGTGCTAATCGGGGTCACAGTCCCGCCCTTGTTCTCGACCACGTAGGCGGTGGCCCCAGTGGGGGTGATGGCGATCGCGGTTGGGGCGGAACCTACGGTGATCGGCGTGCCGGCGGTGCCCGTGGAAACGTCGACCGGCGTGACCGTACCGTCGCTTTCGTTCACCACGAACGCGGTCGGAGTCGAGCCGGCAGCCGCGGCTCGAGCGGGCGAAGCCACCTCGATCGCTAAGGACCGGCAAGCAACCAGACCAGGCTCACCCCGACCACCATCCTCCACGCCGCCATAAGGCGCCATCGATCGTGCTCGCATTTCGATTTCATCGCACACCTTCCCTCCGGTCGCGAAAGGCACATCCACATGGCCGAGGCCGACCCCACCCGCCCGCAGGCAGCGTCGGCGCTGCTTGTTGGCGGCGCCGCCAAGAAGGCCGCCCTTCGCTTAGCCATGGAACTCCTCTCTCAGCTATCCCGTAGCTGTTTGGCGCAGTGTGGGTGGGGCTGGTCATGGTTTGCTCATGGCCGGGTCCGGTGGGGGGCTACCCTTCTGGGTGGTGGAGGTGCAGCTCTTGGTGCCGCTGGTGGTCCGGGTGGACGGCTCAGCGGTGGCGATCCGGGGGCGAAGGAGCGGTGCGTGTTGAGCTTGCTGGCGCTGCGGGCGGGTTCTTAGTTAACACGAGCGCAGACGGTCGCGGTGTTGTTGGGGGTATTTGGATCGGTGGTGCTGGAGGTGGCGGTGGCCGTGTCGCAGATCAGTTGGTTGTGGAAGTAGAGCCCGACACGAATCGCCATGATGACGGTCACGGAGGCACCCGCTTTCAGCGAGCTGGTCGGCGTGCATGTGACGGTCCCGGGTGAACCGGCGCTTGGCGTCGAGCAGTGCAGGTTGGCTGGCAATGGGCCGCACCATCCCTCGCCGCTTCCTGGGGGCGGGACGCTCCCTACGCAGTAAAGTGTGCTGGGACGCAAACCCGCAGGCGTAGGGTCGGTCACGACGACGTTGGAGGCGGGGTCCGGACCGTTGTTGGTGACGGTGATCGTGTAACCCATGTAGCCGCCGACGGCCGCGATGCCGGTTCCGGCGAGGGTGGTGGCGAGGTCAGCTTGGCCGGGCGTGACGATCTTGGTGAAGGCGGCGGCGACCGACTCGGCGGCGCTCATCGTGATCGTGCACGCACCACTCCCGCCGCAGGCACCGCTCCAGCCGCCAAACGTCGATCCGCTGGCCGCCACTGCGGTCAGGGTCACGATCGTGCCCTGGCTGTAGCTCGCCGTGCACGTGCCTGGGCACGAGATCCCAGCGCCGGTCACGCTTCCCGAGCCGGTGCCGCCGGTGGCGACGGCGAGCGTCTCTGGCGGTCCCGCGCTCACGTAAGCGTACTTGTCGGCGCTGCCGGTCGCGCTCGTGCCACCTGGTCCGACAACTGTCACGTCGACCGTGCTGCCGGCGGTGCCGGCGGGACTATATGCAGTGATCTGGATCGCGCTGTTGACGGTCACGTTGGTCGCGGCCGTCGCGTCGAACCGGACGGCGCTGGCGCCGGCGAAACCGGTACCGGTGATGGTCACGGCGGTGCCGCCCGCCGCCGGTCCGGAGTTCGGACTCACATTGGTCACCGAGGGTGGTGTCGAGTTGGCGTTCCAGGTCTCGGCCAGGTTCTGCTCGTAGGGGTGGTACTGGTAGCCCACCGCCATGCAGAAGCTGGCCGACGGACACGACACCGCATTCAGGTAGCTGCTGGTCGCCCCGGGCGGGTTCGACGACGGCTCCACCGACCAGCTGGTGCCGTTCCAGGTCTCGGCCAGGTTCTGCTCGTAGGGGTGGTACTGGTAGCCCACCGCGGTGCACGAGCTGGGCGAGCTGCACGACACCGAGTTCAGGTAGCTGCTGGTCGCCCCGGGCGGGTTCGACGACGGCTCCACCGACCAGCTGGTGCCGTTCCAGGTCTCGGCCAGGTTCTGCTCGTAGACTGGTAGCCCACCGCGGTGCACGAGCTGGACGAGCTGCACGACACCGAGTTCAGGTAGCTGCTGGTCGCCCCGTTCGACGACGGCTCCACCGACCAGCTGGTGCCGTTCCAGGTCTCGGCCAGCGTTCTGCTCGTAGGGGTGGTACTGGTAGCCCACCGCCATGCAGAAGCTGGCCGACGGACACGACACCGCACTCAGGTAGCTGCTGGTCGCCCCGGGCGGGTTCGACGACGGCTCCACCGACCAGCTGGTGCCGTTCCAGGTCTCGGCCAGGTTCTGCTCGTAGGGGTGGTACTGGTAGCCCACCGCGGTGCACGAGCTGGGCGAGCTGCACGACACCGCATTCAGGTAGCTGCTGGTCGCCCCGGGCGGGTTCGAGGAGGGCTGGCGGGACCACCCAGGCGAAGGGAGGGCTGGACCCGACGCCGCGCCGGCGACCGCCATCGGGGTCCTAGCCGTGTGGGTGGCCGTGTTGATGGGCGTGACCGTGTTGTCCCCGGTGTTGACCACATGGGCGGTCGGAGTCGATCCGCTAGCCGCGGCGGACCCCACCGGCAGCAGCCCGATCGCTGCCCCGCCGGCCAGTAGCAACGGCACGCTGGCGCTCGCCAGAAGCAGGCGCGTGTTCCCTTTGAACGGCTCCGCCGCCGAGGCGCATATTGCCTTGAGCCTCGGCCGAGTGACGGCAGCCATGGCGGGAATTACGGAAACTGTGCTCTTCCAGGCGTTGCGAAGGCAAACAAAAGACATGTCTATATCTCCAAACGATGGCTGGTCCAAGAGTGGCGGTTGTGATGCGTCGGAGCACGTCCGCGATTTCTCAGAGGTCCAGCGGCTTTCGGCCGTCCGGTAGCATTCGGTGGTGCTGGTCGGGCGCGAGCGGGAATGCTCGATCGGTGACCGACTCTCGTCTGGTGGTAACCAGTCGATGGTGTCGGATCGGAGCAGCACGGCAGGTCACTGCCTGTTGGCAGCCCGTCCGGTTACCGTGGTAAGGAAACGCTCCCGTTGCCCGTAATCCAGTCGATTGTCGGCGTGCTGTCGAGCTGGCTGAGGTCGCAGCCCTTGCCGTGGGACAGAGGGGGAATGACGCCGGCGTAGGTGGCTGTCGCATCGAAACTGCCGCTGATACCAGCATAAATGCCCGTGCCCGAGCCCGCCACGACAGGAAGGTTCACTCCATATACAACATTGGTAAACGAACAGTTCGGCTTGACATCGAGGTGGTTGCCGCTGATTCCGAAGTTAGTGATGTCGACAGAAAAACCTCCGTCCCCAAAGGTGAAGACGTTGATATTGCCGCCCTCCCCGGTGCCCTCGGTGTCCGTGCCGTAGCCGGCCAGGGCGCCCGTCATGACCACCTGTCCGGTGTTGCCGCTGAGGGTCGTATCGACCTGGAAAAGCGTGACCGCGCCACCGTTGGATGTTCTGGTGGCCGAGGCCGACCCCATCCAGATCCCCGGCAAGGCCGCGGCGACTATTGCCAGCGGCGCCAGGAACGCCGCCTTTCGATTAACCATGGAAACTCCTCTCTAAACTGTCCGGATGGCTGCTTTGGAGCGTGCAGCCGGCCGGTCATGGTCTGGTCCCGGTTTGGTTATGGCTTGGTTGGGACATAGGCGACGAGGTCGTCACCTCATGCCAGTTCGGTGCCGATATGCGGCCGCCGCCCCATGGGGAGGATGCACCCAGGCGGTCGAGGCTTGGTCGAAGATTGCTGGAAAGGCTGGTCAGAGGCCGCGTCGAGGTGAACGGAAGGCCCGGTTCGTACACTGGTCGGTGTGGATGTGGCCTTGCTGGGTCCGCTGTCGGTGACGGTGGCAGAGAGCCAGGTGTCGGTCGGTTCGGCCAAGGAGCGGGCCGTGCTGACGCTGTTGGCCCTGCGGGGCGCCAACGGCTGTCCGGCGGCCGAGTTGGTCGCCGCCCTGTGGGGCGATCGGGCCCCCCGCTCGGCCGCCAAGACCCTTCAGACCTATGTTTCCAAGCTGCGCCAGGCGCTGCCAGCCGGGGTCATCGCCACCACCTCGAACGGCTATGTGTTGGTAGTGGCGCCCGACGCCGTCGATGTCGCCCGCTTCGAGACCGCCGTGGCGCTGGGCCGCGGCCTGGTGGGCGCCGGCGACCGGGCCGGGGCGGTGGCGGCGTTGGCTGGCGGGTTGGGCCTATGGCGGGGGCGGGCGCTGGTCGATCTGGTCGACCAGCCCGCTGGTATGGCCGACGCGGCCCGACTGGAGGAGCTACGACGCAGCGTCGAGGAGGAGCTCGCCGAATTGCGCCTGGCCCTCGGCCAGCATCAGGCCATGGTGGGCGATCTGGAGGCGGCGGTGGCGGCCGAGCCGCTGCGGGAGCGGCGCTGGGTCCAGCTCATGCTGGCCTTGTACCGCTCCGGCCGCCACGCCGACGCCCTGCGGGCCTTTCAACGGCTGCGGCGCATCCTCGCCGACGACCTGGGTCTTGCCCCCAGCGTCGAGACCCGGGCGGTGGAGGCGGCCATCCTGGCGCAAGACGCCGGGTTGAGCCTGCGGGTCGAAGGAGGTGACCTCGGGCAACCGGTCGATACCGGACCGCCAACCGGGAACGGCACGTCCTTGTGCGCCGACCCAGATGGCCCAGGGGCATCCGCCCGGCTCGAGGAGCTTCACCTCGGGGCGGTGGAAGAGTTGGCGCTGGCGCCGGGGCCGGGCCCCCCACAACTCGGGTTCGCCATCCTGGCCCGCGAAGCCTCCCTCGGACTCCCCGCCCCGGCCGAGGTCCCCGTGGCGATCGAAGCCGGCCGGACGGGGCCGGCGACTGGGCCCGCAGGCCGGCACGGACGGCCGATAGTCGTGATGGCCGGGGTGCTGGTGGCCGGGGCGCTGGTGGCCGGGGCGCTGGTCCTGGTCGGAGCGGTGGAATCCGGCGGGGGTCGGGCGGCCCCGGTGGTGATCCCCGCCGACGCCGTCGGCGCGATCAGCCCCTCCGGCGGCGCCATCGGCGCCGTGGCGGCGCTGGGGACTTCCCCGTCGTCTCTGGCCGGTGGCGATGGGTCGGTGTGGGTGGCCGACGCCGACGCGGGGACGGTGGCCCGCATCGATCCGCGCACGCACACCGTGGTGGAGACGCTGCCGGTGGGATCGAGCCCCAGCGGGATCGCGGTGGGCGCCGCGGCGGTGTGGGTGACCGACAATCTGGGGCGGAGCCTGTCGCGGGTCGACCCGGCGGCGGACCGGGTGGTGCAAACGATTCCGGTCGGGAATGGACCGGAGGGCGTGGCCGTGGGGGACGGGGCGGTGTGGGTGGCCAATGCCAGCGACGGCACGGTGAGCCGGATCGACCCCGTCACTGGCGGTGTGGTCGACACCATCGCGCTGGGGGCGGGCGCCACCGAGGTCACCACCGGCATGGGGGCGGTGTGGGTGAGCGACGAGACCGGTGATTGTGTGTTTCGGGTCAACCCAGCGAGCGACGAGGTCACCGCCTCGATCCACGTCGGTACCGGGCCTACGGCCCTGGTCAGCGGCTTCGGGTCGGTATGGGTGGCCAACAGCCTGGACGGCACGGTGTCGCGCATCGACCCACACACCAACACCGTCACGGCCACGGTGGCCGTCGGCGACGGCGCCGGCGGGCTGGCGGTCGGCGCGGGCGGGGTGTGGGTGACCAGCCCATACGCCGGGACTGTGTCGCGCATCGACCCCGCCACAACTGTCGTGAGGCGGACGGTCACGGTTGGCAGCCGCCCCCAAGGGGTGGCGGTCACCGACGGCCAGGTGTGGGTGGGGGACGGACCGGCCGACACCGTCCACCGAGGCGGCACCCTGACCGTATTGGCCACGGGCTACGCGGACACCATGGACCCGCTCCTCACCCAGAACCTGATATACGTCCTGCCGCTGGCCTACGACGGGCTGACCGCCTACCAGCGGGTCGGGGGCAGCGGGTCCAACCAGCTAGTGCCCGACCTGGCCCTGTCACTGCCAGCCCCCACCAACGCCGGGACCACCTACACCTTTGTACTACGGGGCGGGATCCGCTACTCCAACGGCGAGCCGTTGCGCCCGGAGGACTTCCGCCGCGCCCTCGAGCGCGATCTCATCCTGGGCGGCAACGACTACTACGGCGGACCGTTCGCGGCCGTCGTGGGCGGCGCGGCCTGCGCCGCCCACCCCAGCCGCTGCGACCTGTCACAGGGGGTGGTCGTCGACGACGCGGCCGACACCGTCACCTTCCACCTGATGGCGCCCAACCCCGAATTCCTCGACCGGCTGACCCTGCCCGACGCCTACCCGGTGCCAGCCGGCATACCCGACCACGACATCGGCCTAACCCCGATGCCCTCCACCAGCGCCTACCAGTTCGTCGACGTATCTCGCGATCAAGCCACGCTCGTGCGCAACCCCTACTTTCGGGAATGGTCGCACGCCGCCCGCCCCGACGGCTACCCCGACCGGATCGTGTTTCGACACATCGACAGCTGGGAGGCCGGGATCACCGCCGTGGAACACAACACCACCGACTACATGTTCGACGGGGTCCCCCCCGACCGCCTGGCCGAAGCCCAAATACAGTACGCGAGCCGGCTGTACATCACTCCTACCAGCTCAAACGGTGCGCTTCTCCTCAACACCCGGAAGGCCCCCTTCACCGACCTCCGGGTTCGCCAAGCCATCAACTACGCGGTCGACCGAGCCCGGGTGGCGGCGCTGGTCGGCGGCGACTCCCAGCCCGCCTGCCAGGTCCTGCCGGTCGGCCTGCCCGGCTATCGCCCCTACTGCCCCTACACCAGCGACCCCAACCCGGCCGGCACCTGGAACGGTCCGGACCTGGCCCGCGCCGAGCGCCTGATCCAAGCGTCAGGCACACGGGGGACGCCCATCACGATCTGGGAGCTCGGCGCTCTAACGCCCGCCGATCAGTATCTGGCCTCACTCCTTGACCGGCTCGGCTACCCAACCCACATCAAGGAATTTCCGGGGGTGGACGCCACCGCCTCTCTGCGCGCCGCCGATTCCCGCACCGCCCCGCAAGCCTTCCTGGACGTAATCCCGAACACTCTGCTCTATCCGTCCGCCGCGCAGGTCCTCCAAGCCAACTTCTCCTGCCAATCCTTCGTACCCGACTCGACCGGCAACGCCAACCTGGCCGAGTTCTGCGACCCCAGCCTGGACGCCCAAATCGAGCGCGCCCTCACCGCCGAGAGCAACAATGCACCCGACACCGCGGCACAATGGACACAGGCCGACCGGACCGCAACCGACCAGGCCCCAGCCGTCCCGCTGACCACTAACCCCGATGTCCATCTGGTCTCCGCCCGGGTCGCAGACTACCAGTACAGCTTCGCCGAAGGGGTGCTGATCGACCAACTCTGGGTGCACTAGCAGCATTTGCCGCGCCGATGTGACAACCAGCCAATTTCTTCCAGTGGGATGCCGACCAGAGTTGCGACTCGCTACGGACCGTGTCAGGCCTTCCGATCTGGCTTCGCGGCGGCGTGTTCACTTACCGATCTTTTAGATCGAACGGTGGTGAGCAGCGTTGTGAACGGTGGCGTCGGACCCTGACGGGCGTTGAGTGAAACAGGTGGCGATGCTTCAGCGCTACCTCCGGTGTTCAGTTCACGTATGTTCTGGGCGCGTAGGGCTATCGTCGGCTTCGGATAAGGGACGGGGGGCGATGGGGCATTGTTGTTCGACAAGACGGCCACCGGTTGAAAGCTGGCTGGCGTCCTCAACGGATCCAACCGGGATCTCTCCGTCGCCTCGGCGGCCATGACGTACAGCACCGTCATCGCGGCTGCTACGACCGGGGTGTTCGTGTTCCGCATCTGAATCCCGCTGCGACCCGCTCGGTCGGTCGACTGGCGCCGCCTTCGGCTGCTATCCCACCTCCGCCCCACCCCGTCTAACCCAGTAAGCCTGCGCGGACGCCACCAAGCGATCCGAGCTTTTTTCTCGACCGCTGTACTCCAAACCGCGGTCCCGACCGTTACTACCTACGAGTTTGAACCGAACTTCTCGCCCAGGAAGCAATCGCAGCGGCAGGCGACTGGTCGGTCGTTGACTATCAGCTCGACAAATCGGGAACGGGACGATGACAGCACTCATCGATCGAAGCGTCGCGATCCGTGGCGTGACCAGCCTCATAACTATCGTAGCGAGCAGCCAGTAGCCGGGCCTCGGCGGCCGACCCATCCGTGGTGACCCCAAGCTGGCGTTGCGGGTGTTTGACCGCCGCATAGCGGGTGTCAACTGTTTTCGAGCGATACATCTATCAAGGGGGTTTCTGACATGTTGTCTGCTCTGTTGCGGCGTTTGTCGCAAGTTGGGTGGGCCGGGGTGCTGGTGGTGTTGCTCATAGCGATGTTCGTCCCGGGGGCGTATGTGAGCCAGCAGGCTGGGGTGACCCGGGCCGTACCGGGCACGGAAATGGCCCGTCTCGCCGACGCGGTCGACGCAGCACCAGGAGGCGGGTTCGTCGTGCTCGGCGGCAGCCCGGGTGCCCCGGCGGCCAACCCGAAGACCAACACCCTCTACGTGCCGATCCAGTGCACCACCAGCTTCTGCCCGCCGTCCAGCTCGCCCGGCCACGTGGTGGACGTCATCAATGCGGCAACGTGTAACTCGAAGGTGGTGTCGGACTGCCGCGTAGTGGCCACGGCCAACGTTGGCAACAGCCCCCTCGCTGCGGCTATCGACTCCGGGACCGACACCGTGTACGTAACAAACGGCAACGACGGCACGGTTTCGGTGCTGAACGGCGGCCGGTGCAACGCTCAGGTGACCAGTGGCTGCGGCGAGCCGGTGGCAACGATCACGGTCGGGACGTTCCCAGTCGCCGCTGTTGTCAACCCGGTGACGCGCACGTTGTATGTGGCCAACCTTGGTAGCGGCGGCATCTCGGTGATCAACACAGCAACGTGCAATGCCAAGATCACCAGCGGCTGCCAGCAGCCGGCCCGCATGGTGACCGACAACGCCAGCCCATCGTGGCTCGACGTCGACGCCGCCACCGACACGATCTACGTAGCGAACTTCGTCATTCCGGGAACCGTATCGGTCATCGACGGTGCCGCCTGCAACGGGCAGACTGGCAGCGGCTGCGGGCAGGCTCCGGCGACCGTCACCGTGGGCGACAACCCAGACGACCTCGCCGTCGACCGGGCCAACGACACCATCTACGTCGCCAACGATGCCAACGGCGACAACGAGGGATCGGTGTCGGTCATCAACGGCGCTACCTGCAACGCCTACACCACCGCCGGCTGCGGCCAAACACCGCCAGCGGCGCCCACCGGCATCGGAACTACGTTCGTCGCGAACGACAGCGCCCTGCACACCGTGTTCGCCGTCAACCAGGGCGACGACACGATATCGGCGATCAACACCCGGACCTGTAACGGCACGGTGACCTCCGCCTGCGCAAACCGGCCTCCCAACGAGCAGGCGACCACCTTGCACGGCCCCGCATACAACTCCTTCCCCGTCGGCTTGGCTCTCATCGACCAGACCGGCACCGCTTACGTGATGAACATCGGCGGCCTGAACATCGTGTCGGTGACCGGCATCGCCGGCTGCAACGCCACCGACACCACCGGGTGCAGAACGGAGGCACCGGCCGTGCCCGACGGAGAATTCCTCCTGTCAGCCGACCCGGGCACCAACACCCTCTACGCCGGCAACCTCAACCAAGCACAGATCGATGTGATCGACGGCGCCACCTGCGACGCGGCAGACCTGACCGGGTGCGCCCCGGTGGCGGCCATCCCCATGCCCGACCCCGGCGCCAACGTCGGCGCCATCGATCAGGCCACACACACGCTGTACGCCTCGAACGGGTCGCCGTCCGGCACGGTCGCGGTGATCAACACGGCCACCTGTAATGCCACCCACACCGCCGGCTGCGCCACGCCGCCACCTAGGATCAACATCGGCGCGTTCCCTGGACCCCCAGCACTTAACCCGGTCACCAACACCTTGTATGTGCCCTACGAGATCGGCGAGGGCGGCGACAAGGTGGCGGTCATCGACGCCTCTACCTGTAACGCCACCGACACCTCCGGATGCGGGCAGATCCCAGCCGTGGTCAGCGTCGGGACCGGGACGTTCACCCTGGCGGTCAGTGTTGCTACCGACACCATCTACGCCCCGGCATCAGGCGCCCCAGGCATCAGCGGGAACACCGTCGCGGTGATCAACGGCGTCTCCTGCAACGGCACCAATCACAGCGGCTGCGGACAGCTCGCCGCCACCGCGAACGTCGGCCTGCGCCCCTTCGGAGCCGCGATCAACGACCGAGCCCACACCCTGTATGTCGTCAACAACGCCGACGGCGACTCGCCCGGCACCGTGTCCGTGATCAACACCGCCACCTGCAACGGGACCACCACCACCGGCTGCGCCGGGCCCTTCCCCACCGCAGCCACCGGCAACTCACCGCAACTCATCGCCGCCGACACCCGCACGGGCGCGCTCTACATCACCGACTTCTCCAGCGCCTCGGTAACGATCCTGAACACGGAACACTGCAACGCTGCGGACACCAGCGGATGCGCCAAAGCCTCACGCAACCAGGCGGTCGGCTCCGGCCCGCGGGGCATCGCCGTCAACCCGTGCACCGCCACCGTCTACGCAGCCAACATCTACCTACCAGGCTCGATGTCGATCCTCACAGCAACCCGCCAATAGTCCAGGCACCCCAGAGCCTGGCGCAAAACTCCAACACGACTGCATCCGTAGCCTGAAGAGAACACCGATCGCCTCCGGGGTCAGCCCTTCCGGAGGGACCGCCCCTGAGTTTTCAGTTCCGGCGGAGATCCTGGTGCGGCTTGAGGCGTCACGCCCAACCACCCCGCACCATAACCCGGGGCTTCACGACGAGCATTGCTCGCCTGATTGAGGCGCATCGAAACAGCATGTTAACGCGATCCGGGCTTATCTCGCCTGCCGGGACCGCTCCGTTCCTCTCCCGCGTTCAGGACCTGATCGACAAGGAGGTTCTGACAGACATCGCGGCTAGCGTCGTGAGGCGTGCTTCCGGACTCGCCTCGTATCCTCACCCGCAAGGGGGAACGAGATGACCCCTGAGGAGGCACGACGTGCGGAACTGGGCGCACGAATCCTGGTGGCCCACTTCAGCGGCGATCAGCAAGCTCTTGAGGGGACTCTCGGAGGCGTCTTGGGGAGTCTCGCGACCCTCGCCGACGGCTTAACCCGGGTCGCAATCAGCGCTGGGAGCATGGTCGGGGAGATGGCGCAGGTCAACCTTGATGTTGCGTTGCGACGCCTTGGCGACAGTGACGTTCGCTTGCTACCGGTAGGAGACACGGATCGCCCGGCTGCAATCAATCTTGCCATTGCCGTGGGACGGGATCCCAAGCCGACCAGGCACGGGACTTCCGTCCTCAACGTCGCCACGATGGTCAACTCGGCCTTCGCGCTCGCGGTCGACAGCGTCGCCGCTGCCGCCCAAGGGGCCGAAACGACACCCATCCGCGTGGCACAAGCGATCGCGGAGACGGCACACCAGGGGCTCGCCGCGGAAGATCTCTGACACCCGTGAGCCTCGGGCTTTCCGCTCCGTCGGACAGCCCCTCAGGGGAAGTAGGGGGGTGCCAGGGCGGTCGAAACAGCGTTGGGAAACGCGGAGACTTATGGGGTGGGAGCATGGCCATCGACCGTCGCATGATCTCGATCTCCCACGCTTCCATGTCGGACCATGGTAAACGAACACACTTGGCTCTCCCGGGGTTTATGTGGGTCTAATCGACGAACCTCTGTTCGACGACGGACCTCAGGCCCCAGTGTGCCAAATAAGGCCAGGACGAGCGGAGGCCGGGCCCTGACATCCGACCCTGTCCTGGTAGCAAACATCAGCGGGCGCGACTCGCGTTAGTCCCCGCTGAGCGGACCGCCAAGCGGAACCCGCGGAGTCTGGCGGGAGTTGACGGATTAGGCTCGAACCCGGCCTGCTTGGCGATGGAATGGAATCAATAGGCAACGTTGTGGGTACTCGTTTGCGTGGTGGATCGACACTGCTCGCACTGCTGGTGGCGGCGGTCATCTCGCTGAGCGCCTGCTCGTCGGGCTCTCGTTCCCCGGCTGCGGGGTCGAGCCCCTCGTCGGGCCCGCCATCGCCGACCAGTTCGACGCCCACCGCCAGCCCGCCGACCCCGCCTGACGCGCCCGTCGTAGCCAAGACCGGGATCACCGTGATCGGAGCGTTCGACACCACGCCGACGCTGACCTTCCCGTCCGGCCAGCCACCCAAGCAACTCGTCGAGCAGACCCTCGTCGCCGGTAACGGCACCCCCATCGCCGCCGGCGACACTGTGATCACCAACGACCTCGGGGAGATCTGGCCAACCAAGGACGGCAGCCAGCCTAAGGTCTTCGACAGCTCCTTCTCCCGCGGCACTCCCACCGGGTTCGTCATCGGTACCGGCGCCGTCATACCCGGCTTCGACAAGACCCTCGTCGGCGAGCGGCTCGGGACGCGAATGCTCCTGAGCATCCCGCCCGCCGACGCGTACGGACCATCGGGCAACTCCCAGGCGGGCATATCTGGCACTGACACCCTCGTGTTCGTGGTCGACCTGCTCGCCGACTTCAAACCGAACGCCTCGGCAGCAGGCACCGCCGACAAGCAGCTGCCCGCCACTGGCTGGCCGAAGATCACCAACACCCCCGGCCAGGAGCCCAAAGTGATCAGCGTGGCGGGGGTGAAGGCTCCCACCTCACCGATGTCGAAGCTCCTGGTCAAAGGCAGTGGTGCCAAGATCGATCCGAGCAAGACCCTCGTGCTGCAGCTCGTCCAGACCGACATCCCCACCGGCAAGCAGACCCAATCCTCATGGGGCAAGCAGCCGCAACTGCTCAGCGCAGAGAACGTCCTGTCCGTCGCCGCCGCCCTCAACGGTCAGAACATCGGTGCCCGCGCCCTTGCGCTGCTGCCGGCCACCCCCGCCCAACCGACCACCGCCACCGCTCCGGCGGAACCGGCCAGACCGGCCCAGGTCGTCATCATCGACGTCGTCGGGCAGTACTAACAACGCACCCGGCGGCGCGATTCGACAGATGACCTGTGTCTCGACGCGACACCATCACCAAGCCGAGCGCGAAGCCGTCCCCAGGCCAGAACCAAGGCGGCAAGTTGGACAGGCAGTCAGAAACTCCTGAATTCTCTGGGTGCGAACGACCCTTGATCGGCGCCCCACGTCCACCGCTACTCGCCGACGCTGCCGTCGATCGATTCGCGCAGGAAGTCGGCGTGACCGGCATGGCGGGCTGTCTCCTCGATTAGATGGAGCAGGACCCAGCGCAACGTGAAGCGCTGTCCGCTGGGCAGCGGCTGTACCGACAACTGGTCCAGGCTCGAGGCCCCGGAGACCACCAGGCGGCTCCGCTCGCAGGCCTCCCGGTAGCGTTGGCGCAGCTGCTCCGGCTCCATCTTGGCAGAGGTGCGGAACTCCCAATTCGGGTCGGCCTCCCAATCGACAGCCGCCCACGGCGCCCGTTCCGGTTGGCCTAGGAACCGGACCTCCATCCAGTCCTCTTCCACCAGGGCCAGGTGGTAGAGCAAGCCGCCGAGCGTGAGCGTCGACGGCGGGTGAGGCCGTGCCATCTGCTCCCGATCGAGTCCTTCGGTCTTCGCGAGCACCGTCTCACGCTGGTAGTCGAGGTACTGACCGATAAGCTTGGCCTCCGGACCACCCGGATCAGGCTCGGTTCTCACCAGGGTAGTGTGCCACGCCACGGCCTGCTGCGAGATGAGGCTTCCGGTTGGTGTCGCCGACAAGGATTCTTTACCAGCACTCCCGACTCTCAAAACGTCGCCAAGGAACGGCTCCCGAGGGTCCGCCACTTCCTTAGCGTCTTGGGAGGAGAATCGAGAAGCCGCCTTCAGCCGCGCCTTTTCCAAGCTCTACGCCATGCCCCCATCGACATGGCGACGACAACGACCCCAACGGTAGCCTGATAGGGATCACCGACCCGCGGTTTCACACGCAGGCCATCCTATATTTGGCGTCGTACTACGAGGGAGTTGCGGGCTAGCTGGAATCGAACCGGCCACCTCATCGTTATCCGGGAAACGCCCCCCAACCGTGACCAGCCACGAATGAGGAAGCTCCAGGCTAAGCAGGCGTTCGAGTTGGCGTCCGGCGATCTCTAGGGTGTTGTCAGTCAAGGTGAAGAGTCGGAAGCCGTGGTCGATGAGGCGACGTAACGCTCCAGATACCTCCGCGTGTGGTGGCATCGAGGCGAATCGGCTGCGTGAGTTCGTCGGCGGTCTCTTCGGTGATGGTGACACCGCGGGTGGCCGCGACCATCTTGAGCATGGCGGCGCCGATGTCGGTGAAGGGAACGTAGACGCCCGAGAGCGTGAGTGCCTCCGAGTACATGATCAGATTGGCGAACCACAGGTGCATTGCCGATGGGTCCCCGAAGATTCGCTCGAAGATCGGAACCATCGTCCCGAGGTCGAGGAGTGTCTCGTTGACGTCGAACCCGATGAGCGGGCGCATTCGGAATCATTCATGGGGGTCCGTTTCGAGGAAGGCGCCCATAGGACGGCCTGCCTGTTGAACCTGAGCGGCCCAGGGACGCCGGCGGCTCGGGCAGAAGGACCAGCGCTTGGCCGTGCAGCCTTGTCAGCTGGGTGATGACTCCGAGGAAACGTCCGCTGGCGAAGTCGAAGCCGACGACGTGGTCCTTTCCCACCCAGTAGAGGCGTTGGTCGGAGCCGAATCGGAGCCCCCGGGGATTCGCGAAACCGATGGCGGGATCGGGCGCCAGAACGCGAACGAGTCTTCCAGTGAGAGGTTCGTACTCTCGGATTGTCGCGGTCGCGTCCGGTTGACCGAACGGCCATTCGCTTGAGACGACGATGCTGCCGCTCGGCGCAACCACGAGGTCGAGCGGGCTCAGCTCGAGATCCTCGACCAGACGAGGAATGCGGACTTCACCAGTTTCGTCGAAGACGGTGATGGTGTTGTCGCCTTCACCAGAGGGTCCGATACCCGAAGCCAGGTAGAAGCCACCATTGGGGGCGAACCCGAAGCCTCGGGGAAAAGGAACGACGTCGTCAGGGAGTACTGGAGAGGCAACCGGACCGAGCGACGCCGGAAAGGCCGCTACGGTTTTGCGCTTTCGGAGCGTCAGGTAGTAGCGGCCGTCAGGTCCGAAGTAGCCTCCGCCTGGGTCGAGGCCCTCAATGTGGCCCGAATCGAGAACGACGCGGCCGCTCCGGTCGAGCGCCAGCACCCGATCATCGCCGCTGTTGACGTAGGTGAGCTCGCCATGTGCGTCAAGGGCAAGACCTCGAGGATCCAGGATGCGGGGGTCCTCGCTAAATGGTCCCTCGAGCTCGCCATCAGGACCGAAGGCGAGGATCGCCCCGTACCCATTGCCGTTGGCCCCGCCAGCGCTGGTGACCAGCATCGTCGTCATTCGCCGAGGTGCTTCGAGCTGGCGCGAAGATGGAGTGCGGTACGCGCCCCGACTGGCCGTCCGCTCACAGGGCCTCAAGCGCGTCGATGATCTGGGCAGGCTCGGAGCGAGTCGTGTAGTCGGGGTGGACGTCGATCCATCGCACGACGTGGTTCGGGTCGACGATGAACGTGGTGGGCATCGGGAGCTCCGCGGTGCCGTCGGCGTTCTGCGCGGCGAGGTCGAGTCCGTGCGAGCGCTGGAGTTCGAGCGCTTCGGGGGACGGAGCCGTCACCACGCCGAGCTGGTGGGCGAGCTGATTACCGGGATCGGAGAGCACTGTGAAGGTGAGCTCGTTCTTCTCTTTCGTGGACAGTGAACCATCTGGCCACTGGGGGCTGATCGCCAGGAGATGTGCGTCGTATCGGTCGAGGACCGGGACGAGCCCGGCCTGGTAGGTGCGAAGCGCAATAGAGCAGTATGGGCACCACGCGCCCCGATAAAGGACAACGACGGCGGTCTTGTCTGCGAGGGCCGCGAAAAGGGTGGTGGGTGTCCCTTCGACGTCGAGAAGTTCGACGTCAGAGACGCTCGCCCCACAAGCCAAGACCCCCCCAGGAATGCCTTCTGCCGATAATCGGGCCTGCTCAGCTTCGAAGGGGTTCGGCGGCTCGCCGTGGGGACGAGGTGGCTGCGCCGCCCGCATCTCCTTGACCTGCTCCGCGATCGTCGTCACCGTCATTCCCTCCTCTGAGGACACCGCGTATCTTGCTCTGTTGGCGTCGGACCGCGAATACTTCTTACCGGACCTATCCGGTCAGTTCGCCTTCTGCCCGCATCATGGAGAGCAGACATAGGAATCCCTCCTCGTGCGGCTCACAGCCTCAAGGCGCCGCGACGGCCCGGAATCCACCAGCCCCTGGTGGGCTGCCCGACGTGCTTGCGTTCGCTGCGACGCAGGAGCAGAGTTGTCCATCGGGCAGGAACCGTTTGAACGACTTCGCCGACACTGGGCTCCCCCGTCCCTATAAGCCGAGCCGGCCAGACGCCGATCGCCGCTTCGGCGGGTAGTCCGAGCAGGGTGTAACGTTGACTGAGGCCCTCTCCCATTTTGGGCCGCCGTTGACGGTTCCGACTCCGGACCCCGGTCGCCTGCGCCAAGGGACATCAGCCAATAAGGCGCAAAGGCAACGCCGCCGAGTTACCGCAGAGCCGTTAACCAAATTAGGAGAGAAGCAATGCGAACAGCTTCGACGTGGCTGAACTACAGCCGAGCGGGCGCGCCTCTCGGTCCCCCCAAGACCGTCCGTACGGCCATGAGCCGGTTATCGGCCCACGGTGTCCGAACCGATGAGTGAGAGTCCGATGCACGTGGTGTTCGGCACCGGACAGGTCGGCGTCGCCCTTGCGGCACGCCTGGCCCCTGAGGCGAAGGCGGTGGGGACGGTGTCGCGCCACCGGCCGCCCGCCCTCGCCGAGGGTGTCGACTGGCGGGCCGCGGACGCCTCCAATCCCGGAGCCGCGACCGACGCGGCCAAGGGGGCATCGGTGGTCTATCAGTGTCTGAACGCCCCCTACATCGCCTGGCCGGAGCTGTTCCCGCCGTTGCCGCGGGGTGTGCTGGCCGCCGCCGAACACGCCGACGCTCTGCTGGTGACCTTGGAGAACCTCTACGGTTATGGCCCCACCGGCGGCAGGGCGATGACCGAGGATCTCCTGCGCTGCCCCTACTGCCACGGGTGGGAAGTGCGCGACCAGCCCCCCGGAGTGATAGACGCACTCCCTGGTTCGGCGCAACACGCACTCCTGGTGCGGCAATGGTCAGAAGACATCGTCTTCTTCGTGCCCACCTTCGACCTCACCTCAAGCGAACAACACCAGTTGAAAGCCCGAGGGATTGAAGTCACAGTCGGTGAGGTCCCACAGTTGGTGGTCGAAGACGACCACCTGACCGGAGTTGCGCTGGCCGATGGTCGCGTGGTCGCACGGACCGCGGTGTTCGTCAGGTCCGGCAACCGCACCCACGACGACGGCCTCCTGGCCGGTCTGAGCTGCGAGCTCAAGGACGGCTTCCCTCTCGTGGGTAGCGCCGGGCTCACCAGCGTGCCCGGCGTCTGGGCAGCCGGCAACGTAGCCGACCCTCGTGCCCAAGTGGATGCGTGAGCCGGCTCTGGTGGTTCGCTCGCAGCTACGGCTTCGACTTGCTGATTGCGGTCGGAGCGATCGAGAGCGCGCTCGAGGTCGCGTTGAGACACGACGTGGCGCGACAGCTGAACACGACGCGGTGGTTCGCGGTGCCGGCTGTCGCGACCGTCTTCTTAGCGTTGCTCTGGCGCCGCCGCTTCCCGTTCGCGGCACCCGCGGCTGTGTGGCTGCTGGCGGCGACGCTCTCGTCGGTTGACGGGCGGCTGATCGGGTCGGTCGCCGTGGTGAACCTCGCTGGGATGGCTGCATCGTTCCTGCTCGGCAACCTCCGTGACGTCTTTCAGGGGCGGGTCGGGTTGGTTGTCGTTGTGAGCGGGGCGGCGATCGTCGTGTACAACGACCCCACGCACTCGGCTGGTGAGTTGTTCTTCACGCCGGCCCTGTTCGCGATCGGCTGGCTCGCGGGGTTCGCGCTGCGCGAGCGCGCCGCGCGGGCCGACGCGGCCGAACAGCGCGCGACCGACGCCGAGCGCGGACGCGAGGAGAACGCTCGCCGCGCCGTGTTCGAGGAGCGCGTGCGAATCGCGCGGGAGCTGCATGACGTCGTCGCCCACCACGTGAGCATGATGGGCGTCCAGGCCGGCGCCGCCCGGGTCGTGATCGACAGTGACCGTGTCAAGGCGAAGGAGGCGCTGACCGCGATCGAGGCGTCGAGCCGACAGGCGGTGGGGGAGCTGCACCGCCTGCTCGGATTCCTGCGGCAGGCCGGCGACGAGGACGATCTGGCTCCGCGCCCTGGCCTGAGCCAGCTTCCGCGGTTGGCGGCGAGCATGAGTGAGTCCAAGCTCGCTGTCGCGGTCAGCATCGAAGGGGAGGAACGCTTGTTGCCGCCGATGATCGGCGTGTCGGCGTACCGCATCGTGCAGGAAGCGCTGACTAACACCCTCAAGCACGCGGCGGCGTCGCGCGCCGACGTGCGCGTGCGGTACTGGCCCGACGAGCTCGAGGTCGAGATCATCGACGACGGCCGCGGCGCGATGGCGCTATCAGGGACGAGCCCGGGCGGCCTGGGGTTGATCGGCATGCGCGAGCGTGCCGCCCTGCATGGCGGCCAACTGACGGCGGGGCCGGCATCCGGCGGCGGGTTCGCCGTGCGCGTCAAGCTGCCCACCTCGGACGGTCCGCTGTGAGTATCCGTGTGCTGCTGGCCGATGACCAGGCGATGGTTCGCGCCGGCTTCCGGATGATCCTCGAGTCCGATCCCGAGATCGAGGTTGTCGGCGAGGCGGCGAACGGCGAGCAGGCCACGGCCAGCACCCGGCGCCTGCGGCCCGACATCGTCTTGATGGACATCCAGATGCCCGACGGTGACGGACTCGAGGCCACGCGGCGGATTACCGAAGACGGCGAGCTGCACAGTCGTGTGGTGATCCTCACCACGTTCGAGCGTGACGAGTACGTGTTCGAGGCCCTGCGGTCGGGCGCCAGTGGCTTCCTGCTCAAGAACGCCCCACCGGAGGAGCTCCTGCACGCGGTGCACGTCGTAGCTGCCGGCGAGGCTCTGCTCGCCCCGTCGGTCACGCGGCGCATCATCGAGCAGTTCGCACGCCGGCCGGTCAGGCCGGAGCTCGGCACGCGGCTGGACGCCTTGACGCAGCGCGAGCGTGAGGTGCTGACGATGCTGGCGCGCGGTAAGAGCAACGCCGAGCTGGGCGCTGAGCTGTTCGTCACCGATGGCACGATCAAGACCCACGTCTCCAGCCTGCTCGCGAAACTCGGGCTCCGTGACCGAGTTCAGGCCGTTGTCCTCGCGTACGAGAGCGGGCTGGTCACGCCCGGCGCGTAGACGCGCCTGTCCTTCGACAGAGGCGCCGGCGCGCAGGGCGTCGGAGATGTAGTCGTCGCGTTCGAAGGTGGCGACGCCTTGTTCGCCGTCGGTTGCTTCACCGACGACTTCGATGTCATCTTCTGCTTCGAGGATCATCTTTGAAGCCGGTTCTAATCAAGGCTTGGTCGTCGACCAAGACGGCACGGACGCTCATGCGCCGTCGGTGCTGAATGGAAACGAGGCGTGGACGGCGAATCCGCCTTCCGGTCGAGGACCGGTGCTGAGGTGACCGCCGTGAAGGGCGGTCCGCTCGCGCATCCCGATCAGGCCATGCCCGACAGTCCCGACCCTTCGCTCGGTCTTGCGGCCCGGTCCGTCATCGAGGACCTCGACGTCGAGCTCCGAGATGCCGTATTGGATCCGCACCGTTGCGCATGCAGCTTTGGAGTGTTTCCGGGTGTTGGTGAGCGCTTCTTGTATGACCCGGTAGGCGGACACGTCGAGAGTCGGAGACAGGACTTTCGCCTCTCCTTCGATGGTGAGGTTGACGGTCAGTTCAGCTTGGCCTTCCTCGGCGATGAGCTTGCCGAGCTGCGCCAGGCCCGGTTGGGGGGCGAGTTCGTCGATCTCGCCGGTGCGTCTGAGGAACCCGAGCAGACGATGCAGTTCGACAACGGCATGTCGGCTGGACGCTTCGATCGAGGTGAGGGCCTCCGCGGCTCGGGCCGGTTGCCGCTCCATGACCCGTCGAGCCCCCGCGGCTTGGACCCCGATCACGCTCACATGGTGGGCCACGACGTCGTGTAGCTCCCGGGCGATGCGCACCCGCTCGGCGAATACGGCTTGACGGGCGTTCTCCTCGCGCTCGGCTTGGAGCTCGACGGTCTGGTCGGCGAGTATGCGTTGACGATCTCGCCGCGACCATATGGCGGCGCCGAGCAGCCAAGGAAGGGCAAGGACGACCATGTTGTACAACAGGGAAAAACTCCGGGCCAGCGGCGGCCCGCCGGTTATCGGGGCGGCGAAGAACAGCTCGCGAACCGCCTCGACCACGATCACGCCGTAACACACGCTGAGAACAGCAGTCCGGTACCGGCGCTGGCCGTGAACCGCGACGCTGTAGATCATCAGCCACACCGCAAACAGCGAGACGTTCGCCTCAGGAACATGCACGACGATCCGGGCGACGAGAAACCCGGCCACCACGATAGCGGCAACGGAAAACGGATACCGCCTGCGTGCGGCCAACGGGACAGTCAAGACCAGCAGGAAGGCCGCCACGGGAACGGTGAAACCGTGACTGAACATGGGGTCATGAGCGGGAATCTCGTCATAGGTCGCAGCAAGCGACACCAACGCCGCGATCGCCAGAATGACCGCCAGGGCGGTATCGGCGGCGAGAGGGAAGCGGCGGACCAACACCTGGGTCTGCTTAGCGAAATCGACAGCGGCTCCCATAGCGTCGACCGTACTGCAGGGCCGTCTCGGACTCCTCCCCCATGAGACAGAGATCGGTCCCTCCCATCTGTGCCTTGTGAGGGAGCCGCGAACCTGTCTCAGAGGCGATGCGGACCCGAGGTCAGCGCCGCACAGTGAGAGCCATGACCTCTATCCACATCAACGGCCTCACCAAACGCTTCGGGAATGTCGTCGCAGTAGACGATCTCAGCTTCGAGGTCGCCCAAGGCAACGTTACCGGATTCCTCGGACCGAACGGAGCCGGCAAGACGACCACCTTGCGGATGCTCCTCGGCCTCATCGAGCCCACCGCCGGAGCCTCGACCATCGCCGGCCGCCCGTACCGGGAGCTCGTCGACCCATTCCGCCACGTTGGAGCGGTCCTCGAATCGACGAACTTCCACCCCGGCCGCCGAGCCCGAGACCACCTTCGCGTGCTGTGCGTCGCCGCGGGCATATCAGCCTCGCGAGCCGACGAGGTCCTCGACGAGGTCGGCCTGGGAGATGTCGGGGACCGGCGGGTCAAGGCGTTCTCACTCGGCATGCGCCAGCGGCTCGGCCTCGCCGCAGCCCTGCTCGGCCAGCCCGAAGTGCTCATCCTCGACGAGCCCGCCAACGGCCTCGACCCCGAGGGCGTCCACTGGCTGCGCAAGTTCCTCCGCTCCTACGCCGACCAAGGTCACAGCGTGCTGGTATCCAGCCATCTCCTGGCCGAGATCGCCCAGACCGTCGACGACGTCGTCATCGTCGCCAAAGGACGCCTGGTCATCCAGTCCTCGCTCGCCGATCTGGCCGGACGGACAAAGCCGGGCGTGTGGGTGCGAACGCCGCAGCCGCAAGCACTTCGCGACGCCCTCGCCTCGAAAGGCATCGCTGCCGAATTGCAGACCGCAGAGACCGTCGTCGCCCTCGAGACCACGACCGAGGCTGTTGGCATCGCGGCCGCCGGCGCCGGCGTGGTGATCTTCGAAATGACCGCACAGCAATTCGATCTCGAGGAGTTCTTCCTCGACCTCACCTCCCCGACCACTCACCCAACCACCCAAGGAGCCCCACGATGAAGAACCTCATTCACGCCGAGCTGTTGAAGCTACGCACCATTCGGATGTTCTACGGCCTCGCCCTCGCCGCGCTGGCCATCCCTCTCGTCAGCGTCATCAGCGCCATCACCAGCGCCGGGAAGTCCGGCGGCGATCCGGCATTGACCACACCCGAAGGCATCCGCAACGTCATGTCCACGTCGTTGTTTAGCGGCCTTTTGGTCCTGATCATCGGCATCTTGCTCATGGCCGGCGAGTTCCGCCACAACACCGCTACCTCGACATTTCTCATATCGCCAAACCGTAAGCGCGTTGTGGTCGCCAAGCTGGCGGCATCGGCCCTCGTCGGAGCCGCACTTGGCTTGATCTCCGCAGTGCTCACGCTGGCCGTGGCGCTGCCCTGGCTGGCGACAAAGCACATCCACGTCGACATCTTCAGCCGCAACGTCGGGCTGGTTCTGCTCGGTGGCATGGCTGCCATGACGATCTTCGCGGTCGTCGGTGTCGGAGTGGGCTCGCTCATCCGCAATCAGACCGCAGCGGTGGTCATCGCCCTGATCTGGCTGCTGGTCGTAGACAACCTTCTCGTCAGCTTCGCCCACGACATCGGCAAATGGACGCCTCTTGGCGCCACTGCCGCTCTTGCCGGCGTTTCCATTCATGGACTGCTACCGATGTGGGCAGGTGCGGCGCTCTTCGTCGCCTACGGATTGGCGTTCGCGGCTGCCGGCACCAGATTCACCATGAGACGCGACGTCTGATAACCACCCGGCGGCACCCGAGCCACCTCGCCCGACTCAACGGTGAGGATTGGCAGCGTGATCGGTCTCGATCACAACTGCGCATTCTGGGACAGCCTGACTCAGGGCGCCTAACCAGCTGAGGCCCGACCGACGAGTCCGGGAGCCGGCGAGGGAGCCAAGATCTCGCCTCACCGACCCCGGCTCGTCGGGCTGCCTCCCCACATCAAACCCGCCCAGTCCGAGCGCAAGGGAACAGTCGACCTAGGTCAGTCAGAGCGCTGAACGTGTTACGTTATGATGTCTCTTGTCCTTTTACCGATATTATACTGATCTGTAACAGATGACCCTCATTCCATCCCGGTCAACACTCGGGCTCCCCAGAGCGCCTCGGTGACGATACCCCGGTGCGGGGGGTAACGGCGCTGAATCGGTGGCGACGAGGTGGCGGGCAGGCTCTCCGCAAACCTCCATCGACGCCGTACGCGCTTGGGCGGCTCCAGCAGAGTGGCTCTTCCTACCGCTGGGTTCGGGTCTCCGGGCTACCAGGACGAACCCAACTTCCGTAGGGTATGCCGTCGTGATCTACTGCGCAGCTGGCGAAAGTCGGCAAGAACAGTCCCCCAAGCCCGATTCTGCGAATCCGGCGATGGTCGTATGGCACGCCGTGGCGGTAACCGCCGGTAAGCCATCAGACGAGACGATGTGTGGAGTCCGCTACGCGCCGAACCAGTTACAGCGGGATCTTGATTGGGAGGATGTGCACGGAACCAACCGCTGTTTGTGGTGCCGCGACGCCATCAACACATTCGGACCCGGCAGTGGCCGTCGGTGAGCGCACGGCGGTCAAAGTCCACCTGCTCCGTCTTCGCCCTCATCGGCGTCGCCACCGCCGTCCTCATCGGCGCCGGACCACACCGCACAACCTCCCTCCGCCTTCGCGGCCGCCGGGTTCGGGTAGCGCGCTTACAGCGGGGAACGGACAAGAACCGGCTGCACGACCGAGGATGCACCGTTCGACGCGTCCGCCAGCCGCCACGCCGGTTTCACTCAAGGCCAGTAAGAGGCTGCCGGCATCACCTTCAAGAAGGCGTCGTCGCGAGGCAAGCGTAGTGACTCCGGTCGCTGTGGTAGTCGAGCGCCCCGCTGGGCTTGCCGTCACGTATCCGGAAGTAGCGCAGCAGCCGCGCCGGTGCGTCTGGCCCCTCGACGAACGCCACCTCGACCTCCAGGCTGAGCCAGCGGTGCTCGCCGTCCGCGAAGTACAAGGTGCAGCGCGGGTCACGACGCAGCCTCTGGGTGCGGACTTTGTCGGCTTATTGGGTTGCCGCTGTGCGGCTCGTCGGGCGGCAGGCGCCCGGCGAGCGCGAGTGGCGGATGAGTGTCAGCTCGCCTGGGTCGGCTCGTCGGCGTCCTCAGCGAGGAGCAGGTAAAGCCGTCGCCGGGTCTCCTTTAGAATCTCGGCTGCGGCGGCAACCTGGGCGTCGGTTCCGTTGCGTCCTACCGTTCGCGCCGCAACGTGGACCTGCTCCAGCAGGCCTCGCAGGTCGCTCTCCTGGCGAGTTCCGCCCAGGGCGGAGAACGGATCGGGTCGACTGGCCCGCTGTTCTTCCACGAGTTGTCGACCGGTGTCGGTGAGCGTGACCAGCTTTCGCCCGTCCTGGGCGTTGACGGTTACGAGACCTTCGTCTTCGAGTTGGCTGATGGCCGGGTAGACGGCGCCCGGGCTGGGGATCCAGCGGCCTCCGCTGCGATCGCTGATGGCTTGCATCAGCTGGTAGCCGTGCATGGGTTCCTCGGCGAGGAGCGAGAGCAGCGCCAGGCGTACGTCGCCTCGGGGCACCCGACCCCGGCTTCCCCGGCCGGGTCGGATCGGGCGGCCACCGCTCGAGGTGGCATCTGGGTGGTGATGGTGGCCGCTTCGGTGGCGGCCAGGTTGGGGGTTGGGTCTCATTCGTAACTCCTTTGACAAGTAACGTTATATCGTTACTGTACCAAACTCTAGACCATGGCAATGTATTCCCGGGGCGCGTCTTCCAGCCCGGCCAGCTCACCGGCGCAACGGCGCCGATAACCCCATCCACGCCTTCTAACGGCTCCCGTCGCCTCGTCGCTGGTCGCCACTCTTCCGGTCGAGATCCTTCCACGAGAACTGGTTGTGGAATCAACGTCGGTTGATGGATGAACCGCTACGGGACATGGCTCGGCACCGCGCCTACGGTTCCCTCCGTCCGTTTGGTGGCTACCACCAGGTGTCGCGTACCGGTTAGCAAGGTCAAATGCAGCTAGGTGTTCGGCCGGTGAGCACGGGGGTGCCTTTCCGGCCCGCCTTGCAGGCGGGGTACTGATGACCTTTGATGGATCACTCGGGGAAGTATGTCGTTGCGCGTCGTTCCCGACACCGTTGCAAAGGTGTTGGAGTGTTGCTCGCTAGTTTGCGCCGACAACCTGGAAGTTCTGATTGACGAAGATGTGGTGGGGCCAGTTGACGCCGATGCTGTGGACCTCGTACCCGCCGTTGCTCAGCTGCACAACCCGGTCGACGACGCCCCCCGGGTAGGCGGCCAGCGCAGCTTCCGTCGCCTTGTTGGCGGCCGTTCCGCTGACGATCGTCCCCGATCCCTGACTGTAGTTCGCGGGGATCTGACCGACCTGCTTTGAGGTGGTGGGCTTACCTTGCTGGAAGGGGATCACCCCTGCCACCGAAGAAGTCGCGGATCCGCCGCCTGTCGGTTGCGCGATGACCTGGCCGGCGGTGATGGTCGTTCCGCTGGTCGTTCCGAGTACGAGGACGGGTTCGCCTGTGGTGATGGCAGTCGCCGAGGTCGAGCCCGTCCCGTTCTGGTAGGTCGTGGAGGACGTCTCGTTGACGGTCACGTTCTGACCCGCTGCTGTCAACATCGTGAAGCTCGACGTGGACACGCTGCTGACCGTACCCGATGATCCTCCTGCGGCTGGTCCAGATCGAGCGTTGGATCCCCCGCCGCCGGATCCGGGACCGCCAGCGACGCCGCTGCCGGGCGGGCCATGTCCTGCTGCTGTCGCAGGGGTCGAGGCGGTTGTCGAGGGGGCCGTGGCTGCTGTCGAGGACGACGTGGCGGCATAGCTGGAAAGTCCGATCACCGCGAACATCAACGCCGCGACTGCGATCCACACCCTCTTTCTGTTCGACAGCAATCTACGTACGCATGACCGGGGTGCTTGCTTGGCCCCGGTCACCGAGGCCGACTGGTCTGTCGAAGACGGTGGCGGGGTATTCGGCGCCGCGCCGCCGCCGCCTGAACTTCCGAACACCGACGGAGCCGATGTCGCGCTCGTCTCGTGGGGTCTTGGTTCGTTATCGGTCATGACGGCGCTTCTTTCACTCAGGCATCTACGCGCAGAGTGCCGGCCGTTGATGAGCGGTCCATGAGGGCGGACTGTGCTGGCACTGAGACATGGCCCGGAAGCTCGTCTGGGCGTTGGTGGTGGGTCTTCGCGATCCGGAACCCGAGCTCACGCAGCGGCCAGTTGTCATCAAGGGCGATGGCGCCGCGATCGCCCGTCCCCGCCTGCGACTCGCCAACTCTCAACACGCATAGCCCTGAACCACCTGTCCCGCTGACCCGGCGACCGGGGATGCCAGGTAGTCGTGGTTTTAGGCGCACCTTCCGGGATACGACCGCCCACACGACGATGGCGGAGGAACCATCATTTCGGACACCTGATGCCTCAGGCTCTCACGCGCCGCTCCCTTGCTGCAGCTGAAGGCGGCCGGGCGGCTGGCGTCGCTTTGACTTGGCGTGGCTGCGACGGCTGAAGGTGGTGTGGGTCATTGCCCGGTGGCCCGGTCGTTGACGAGAACAGCCGCCCCGTCGAAAAGGCCGACCTTGAGGTCCTGCAGCGCCTGTTGTGCTTGTGACATGGGGTACACATGGGTGGTGGCCCGGATGTGGTGCTGAACGGCGAGCGCGAGGAATTCCCGACCGTCGTGCCTCGTGTTAGAGGTGACGCTGCGTAGTTGTTTCTCATAAAACAGCTCGTGTTCATAGTTCAGCGGTGGTATGTCACTGAGATGGATCCCGGCCACGGCAAGGATTCCGCCACGGTCAAGGGCCCGCATCGCGACCGGTACCAGATCGCCGATGGGAGCGAACAGGATGGCGCTGTCCAGAGGTTCGGGCGGGGAGTCGTAGGCTCCTCCCGCCGACGCAGCGCCTAGCTCAAGCGCGAGCCGCTGGGACGCCTCGCCGCGGGTGAGGGCATGGACAGTGGCACCTCGGGCGAGTGCTACCTGGGCGACCAGGTGGGCGCTGTCACCGAACCCGTATAACCCGAGCCGACCGTGCTCCGGCAGGGATGCGCGCAGCAAGGCTCGGTAGCCGATGATCCCGGCGCATAAGAGCGGCGCCAACTCGACGTCACTGACGCTGGTCGACAGCCGGTATGCGAACGCCGCCGGCACCGTCGTGTACTCTGCGTAGCCGCCGTCGGCGTCCCAGCCGGTGTAGAGGGAGTTAGGGCAGAGATTCTCGTTTCCACGGCGGCAGTACGCGCAAGTGCCGTCGGTGTAGCGCAGCCAGGCCACGCCGACCCGCTCCCCCAAGGCGTAGTCGGCAACGCCCTCGCCCAATCCGGCAACTCGGCCCACGACCATGTGACCAGGCGTAACATGCTCACGATGCACCGGCAGGTCACCCTCGCTGACATGCAGGTCCGTCCGGCAGACCGCGCAGGCTAGGACCTGGACCAGCAGTTCGCCGGCGGCTGGTGCCGGCACAGGTTTCTCCACGTAGCTCAGGGGGTGGGTCTCGATCGGTCCTGGCTGGCTCACCACCCAGGCCTGCATCGTTTGCGAGCTACCAACAGTCATCCCCTACTCCTATCACGCTGGTCCGGGCGGACGTCGGGCACCGTCGTCAGGCCCACCAACCGGCCTCAATGCTGATAATGAAGGCAGCGTTGTTCACGAGAATATCGACGCCCCTGGCCCGATCGAGCGTCGTGCCCACCAGGGTGTCGATGCCAGCACCAGCCGGGCACCCCGGCGGGCCAGCGCCAGGCAGACCTGTTTGCCGATCCCCCGGCTGGCGCCGGTTGCCACGGCCACCTTGCCGTCCAGACTCCTGTTGTTGGGCATGGCGAGACCCTGTCACACCTCCCGACCGTGACGGTAGTTCGACGCGGCCGGCCGACCAGGGGGCGGCTGGCCTGGCACCATGGAGAGATCCGATAGCCCGAGGTGAGCTACGCGCCCCGCACGCGTCGCGCCACGGATCTCTTCTGCCGTGAGCGGGTCCAGCGGAAACCAGCAGACCTGCCCGACCGACTGGAGCTTGGGCACATAGCCCTGCAAAGAGAACCGGTCCACCGATGGGCTCGTGTGGTTCCGCGTACGGTCGCGTGGTCGGCCATCACAGCCTCCCAGGGCTCAGAACATCCAGGAAGCTACGGCCGACGCAACCAGGACGCCCACCAGGCGTCCTCAGAGCGAAGCACCGAGGCGGCTTCGCTCGGCTACCGGGCTCCGATGCTGCGGTCGGTACCCCGCCGGGCCTGGTGCTGCTGACCCACGACACCGACCGCCTGTCCGCCCTCACGGTGCGGCGCAGCCCGCCGGGCGGCGACGCGACTCTTGGAAGGTTCTGGTGACGTATGTCCGGGCCTGGCTTCGGCGATGGCGTAGAACTCCAGCAACCGGTTCTTCGTTCGGCTCGTCTTCCTGGACTGCAGCGGTCCCGGCGAGGATGAGCGCAGATCCGGCAGTATGTCGTTGCCGCCAGTGGCGTTGAGGCATGGTCGCCGAAGGGAGTCAGTTTGTACGAGCCAGAAGAAGAGGCCCGGGGTCAAGACGTTGCCGCTGGCAGGTATCCCACCGGAAGAGGGTTGTCGACCGTCGCAAGCTCAGCCAGACACCTGCCGCGCCCGAGCCGATTGCTAACCCGATCATCGCCACAGAGCGTGCTCTGGCACCGCTCACGATACGCGGCCAGCTCAGTACCAGACGCCAGGACGTCATCGACCAACACTGCAACAATCACGACCCCAGCAGCGGGAAGAGCTCGATGAGGATTAAGTTCGCCCAGTTGCTGACGATTGAGGCCAGAGGCGAGGACCGCTTCATCGTTAAAAGCGAAGGCTCCGGCTTCCTCTTCGGTGGCCTGACCATGGCCGTAGCGTTGCGAGCGGCTGGGGAAACGGTCAACGAGCACGACAAGGTACCTCTGTCGCTGCACGCCAGCTTCCTGGCCGGCGGCGATTGGGGAGGACCCCACGAAGTGGCTATACAGCGCACCTTTGACAGCCGGGCCTTCGCACACCGAAGAATCGAGATCACCAATAGGGGACGGGTCGCGCTGGTCGCCGATGCCGTATTTCACAAGCCCGAACTTGGCGACGACCGTTTCGACGTGGGACAGATCCGGCTGGCGGCGCCCGAGCTTCTGAGCGGAGCGCCACTACCGACCCCAGTAGACGTGGCCGAGATCCGGCCTCCTCCCGCGCCTCACCAGCTTGTCGAACCCGAGCATCCCTACTGGTGCAAACTGCACACACTCGGCACGGATCCGGTCTCCCAAGCGTGCGGGTTGGCCTTCGTGTCCGACTACTGGGTGATCGCCACTCCGTTCCTCCACGGCGAGCGCGCCGGCGAACGGTTCACGAGCCGGACCCTTGAGCACACGCTTTGGCTGCATAGGCCAGTTACGCAAGACGACTGGTGGTACGTCGACTGCGCACCGATATCGCTCGCCGGCGGCAGGTACGTCAGTCGCGGCTCGCTCCAGCAGCGCGACGGCCTTCTGCTTGCTTCCTTCGTCCAACTTGGTTTCGTGCGACCTAAGCCAATTTGAGACAGAACGATCAATCGCCCGCCCTCCAACAGCCTGACGGGAGGCGACGTTCGAGTCAGAGCGAACGACAGACAGATGGAGCGGCTGTTGTGATGGGCGGAGAAGTGGCCGCAGCGGACCAGGGCGGTGGAGAACTCCGGCAGGCTGGGCTACCGGCTGGCCCGACAGCTGTTGGCGGCTGGTGAGACCGTGCTGGATGTGCCACCGAAGCTGGCCGCCCGGGGCGCGGCTGCTCAACACCGGCGCCACCAACAAGAACGACCCAAACGACGCCCGCCCGGTGGCCATCGCCGCGCTGTGGTCACCCGTCGATGCGGCCCGTCGCCGTCGAGGATCATCAGGCCGTGATGAAGCTGTGGGCGAAACGTCATCGTGACCTCAACGCCCGTCAGACCAGGTGGTGTGGCGTCTGCACATCGTGCTCTGCGAGTTGATCCCGGGCGATGTCGCCGGAATCGTCCGGGCGGCGATGGCGGCGAACGTGCTCGAGGAGATCGAGCCCGAAGGGGGTCCTGACCACGGCGCGCTACGAACTGGCCTGCGAACGCGTCATCGACCTGTTACGCCTCGACGAGCAACTCCACTAGGCGAAAAAACAAGTGGCCATAGCGGTCAAAGCGTCCAAGACCACCCTCATCACGCTCTGCGGGGTCGGGCCTTATGTGGCGGCCACGGTCAAAGGCGAAGTCGAAGACCTCACCGGGTTCGCCAGCCGAGATCTCCTCTCTGTGCCGGGCGAGGGTGCGGAATGCCAGACCAGGGGCAAGGGGATTGATGCCCACCCGATCCGGCTCAAGGCAAGGGTAGACGACTCATACGCCTCTTAGGCCTGGCGATCGCAGGCGCCGCCGGGATAGCCGTGTTATTGGGACGTTCCGATCAGTTTCCGGCAGCGGGTTTGTAGCCGGGGGCCTGGGCCTCATTGCCTTTCGGGGAGGGAGGCCGGAGTCTGGCTCCCCGAACCTTCTTCTGCCGCGAAATTGACCCGACTCAGGGCTCTACGACGCGCTCGAGCGCTACCACCGGGATCTGGCGGTGGTCCCGGCAGCGGTCCTGGTAGCCGTACGCGCCGGGGATAACCTCGTTCATCCGGGCAAAGAGCTGATCGCGTTCGGGGCCGTTCGGCATGGTGGTGGCCATTGCCGGGTACTGTTCCCCGCGGAACTCCACGGTCAGCTCGGGATTAGCAATCAGGTTGCGGTACCACTGCGGATGCCTGGGGTACCCGCCCATCGTCCCGGCGACGATCAGGCGATCACCGTCTTGCTGGACACATACCGGGGTGGTATGCATCTGACCGGTCTTGGCACCAGTAGTGGTTAGAAGGACCAGCGCCTTCTGGTCTTCGTCGCCGCCACCGGTCTCCCGGTAGCGTGCGATCACGGTCTTGTTCGACTCGCGGATGTCGGGGCGTGGGGATCGGGCGTCGCTCATATGATCATGATGCCGGATTCCGCCGATCGGTGCATCTTCCCCCATCGGGCGCGGTGGCTTCATTTCGGGCCCAAACTGGAAGGAGTTGCGTGCGCCCAGGGTGGGCGCAACTGGCGTCCACTTGTCCACCGTTCACACGGCGTCGATACTCGGGACACTTCTTTCTCTTGGACGTCCCAGCGTGCAGCCGTATGAGCAGCCCAGGGGCAGCAGAGCATTAGGCGTAGGGATCTTAAATGCTCTAAGTTGCCGAGCGCAGCCAGAAGAGGAGGCTCAGTTTCATGCTCCCTCCTCAGACCGATGCTGGCGACCATGGGCCAGCCAGCAGGCGACAAGGAGCGAGGTCCGTGGAGGCGTTACACGTCCTTGAGGGAGGCGCACTCGCCACGCAACTCTCGGGCCCCAGGCGAGCACCTGTGCTGCCGTTGCTTGAATCCACAGTGTGGTGTACCGTCGAAGTCGTTGCACAACTCAGACGTGGAGGGGAAACTGTGACCACATTTGTCGTAAAGCTCGTCCACCCGCCCGACCAGTGCCCCATGGCGAACGCCAAGGTCCGTGAACGGGCACAGAGTATGGGGCAGGAGATCGGGACGCTCTCGGAGAAAATGGGTATCAAGATGGTGCTCGCTCCGCACGTCCTCGGATCCGAACACGAGAGCATCACCGTAGTCGAGGCCGATCGGATCGAGAATGTCAACGAGTTTGTTCAACAGTCTGGACTGATCCAGTGGAACACCGTCCATATATCCATGGCCGAACCGCTGGATCAGGCTATGGGCCGTATGGACAGCGTCCCGCCGCCGCTGTACTGAAGTTCCTCGACGAGTAGGCACGGGCCGGTTGGGGCCGAGTCCAAGCGGCGGATCATGATCCGCCGTCCAGGAGGTGCGAATCCGAACTGACCGCCCTCGACGGTCTTCCATGACTGGTTGGCCCAGTCCCACAAAGGCCGAAGCGAGGAAATATTGATCTCTGGCGGTGGAGCTGGTGAGGTTGTCCGTGCCTCCCAGAACTGCCGGTTCACCTCCTCCCACGATGGCTGATTCACTTCCGCCCCGGATTGCGATGAGGGGTCGGGACCGTGGCCTTCGCCTTTGGTGGGCTTGGGACGGAATCCACGCCAGATATACATGAAGCCTGCCATGCCCACGGCAAGAGCAGGAACCGCTACGATCACGATCACCCACCAGGGAAAATTGTCCTGGGGGTTGATAGGGGTGTCGGAGAAGGGGTCCGAAAAGTAGATGTACATGGTCTCGTGCCCGGTGTTCTGGCCGTGGATCCGGCTGATGTCGATGCCGTGGAGCACGACGCTATCGGGAGCGCCATCCATGAGCCGGTAGTAAGAGAGGTTGACCGTACAGGTGGTATAGGGCGAATCCCCGTCCCCGTCCCCCTGGTGCAGCACACAGGTTCTGCTCGTCACGGTAGCCTCCCACCGGATGAGGTGTGTCTGGCTCACATAAGCTCCGGCCACACTGACAACAAACACCACGGCGATGCCGATGCCGACGAGTCCGACGAAGAGCCGGCGGAACCGGTGGGGGTGTTGCCCCTTCACGTCACCTCCAAGTGGACCCCGGGTTGCGGTACATTTCTGATTGGCCCGGCCCCAAGTCGCCCGTCCAGCCTGGAAGAGAACGCCGCTCACAGCTACGGCCACGTACCACCAGATCCTGGCTCGACTGCCTGCGATCACTGCTGCCCCCTCCGTCCCCATCAATGAGCGAGCGACGATACTGGCCCGACCCCCATTGGGGGTAGTGGGGTCGCCTCCCCGCCGAGCAGTCCGGTGCCGGGTGCGGTAGAGCCGACCTCGACCAGCAAGATCGTCGAATCGGGCAGTGGCGGGATCTCCAGCACCGCTCGATATTGCCCGTCAGCCATCGCCCATGTGCTGAATTTCCAGGGCGCCACGGTCGGCCATTTGGCCGGTCCCGACGTCCCGCTCAGCACCGATCACCGGCGGAGGCCCGAGGCGTCGGGTTGTGTCACCTAATATCATCTGGGTCGGCGCCACCAACTCGAGCCACACGATCGAGGCCGAAGAGACCGTTAGCAAACAATAGGGAGGTCAAGCGTCATGGTACGCCGAGTGGTCACTGGGCATGATGACGCGGGGAAGGCCGTATTCGCTCGCGACGAGGAAATCGAACTCGGGAACGGCGCGACCGGAGTGTGGGGCGCTGACTTCAACGGTCTGCAGTATCCAGATGACGGTTCCAAGCCCGTTCACGAAGACGAGCTGTTCCCTAAGATCGGCGGGTTCCGTTACGTAATCGTTACGCTGCCGCCGCTTGGCGCAGAAACGTCGTCCCCAGAGGTCAGTCAACAATCGTCGGAGCCGCCAGCGCGACAAAATTACCAGGCCGACTTCCCGGAAGGTCCGGGATTCCACAGAACCGCCACTGTCGACCTCGAGGTGGTCCTGTCCGGCGAAGTTACGCTGGAGCTTGACGACGGTATCACCAAGACGATGCGGCCGGGCGACACCATCATCCAGAGCGGTACGAAGCATCGATGGCACAACCGTGGCAACGTGCCAGCGACTTTCGCGGCGATCATTATCGGAGTCGGCCACGACGAGTTCCCTTGAACAACGCTGAGAGTTGGCTCGTGAACGCCGTCACGATCGATCGCCCAAATGGCGTGTTGCTCCGCTCATTTCGTCGAATACGAGGAACTGTCGCTGAGTCTGCGTAGTCCGCGCTGACCAACCGGTCTCCGACCCGACCGCACAGAATGGTCGACGGCGTCACACGCCAAGCGGCGAATCCGCGTGACCGGCAACCGGACGACTGCGCCGTAGTAGATGGGGAACAGGCATCCGCATGGTGCACGACTTCGGCCCCTACCGGGCGCTCGGTAAGATGCATTTCCTGGCTCCCCTTGACCGTAGGTGCCAGCACCTCGTGGGTAGCGCCGGATGTCGTTCGGAGCTCGGAGGGCTCAGTACCGCCACGGATTACGGTCTGCACGTGCTGCGTCCCACCCGGGCGCTCCCACTGAGGCCTGGGAAGAGAAACGACGCACTCCGACCGAAAGTCGGTTGCCATCCACGCCCGAAGTCAGCAAGCTTGACGGATGAAGCCGCCCGCTGACATAGCTATTCGTGAGGCGATCGCGGCCGACTTCGAGGACTGGTTTCGCCTCTACGACACGGTGGCGGCGGAGGGCAGGTGGATCGGCGGCGAGGCGCCCAGCGACAGAGCCGCACGGCAGCGCGCCTTCGATGCCTACCTGAGCGATCCGGACGCCGCCTCATTCCTAGCCGAGGGCGGACCGCAGGCTGGTTGGGAACCTCGGCGTTGAGATTCGCCAGGGGATCGCCGACCTGGGGATGATGGTTAGCGCAGACTGGCGGGGACGCGGGGTCGGCTCCGCGCTCATGGAGGCGTGCATCGCCTGGGCAATCAGCCATGGTGCCCACAAACTCGTGCTCGAAGTATGGCCCCACAACACCGCCGCTCAGGCTCTTTATCGCAAGTACGGCTTCGAGCAAGAAGGCTTGTTCACGCGTCACTACCGGCGACGTAACGGCGAACTGTGGGACGCCGTCAGGATGGGTCTCGTTCTCGACCGTCGGTGACGTCGACGGCGGGCGCGGGAAAGATCCCCCTCCAGGCGACCATTCCGCGGTAGTCGAGATGTGAGCCGGCTGTTACCGCAGCACGCCCGAGGGACTGGTAACCGTCCGCGCACACGACCAGATCGAAGGACTCATCACGGCCGTCGCTGGTGTGCAGCGTCGCCGAGCGCGGATCCGAACAGTCCAGTTCCTCCACAGCCACGCCGTCCCGGTAGCTACTTGTGGGGACCCGGCGGCGCAGGTTGTCGAAGAGGTGCGCCCAGTTGAACGCGACCACGTTGAGTGGGGGTCGCCTAACCAGCGACCAGCCCGGCGTGCCTGTCCTCGGCACACATAGCGGATGCGGGTTGCGGGGCAGCCGGGGAACCCTGCGTCGATCAGATCACTCGTGACCATGCCAGCCAGCACCTCTGGCGCAGTCGCGATGCCTGCACCTCGGCTCTTCAGCTCTCCTGACGAGCGCTCGAAAACAGTCACGTCCTGGCCCGCCCGGGACAAGAGCACCGCTGTCGCGCACCCTGCGATTGACCCTGCAACGATTCCGACTCGCAGCCTGTCAGCCACAGCTCCCCCTGGCCCGCTGGGTCCACATGTCCCGCGTCGTGATCGATGAACAACAACCCGTTGGTGCGGGAAGTGCCGTCCGCGGCGGCCAAGAAGCCCCTACGGGTGAACCTTGGTACGCCCATCGCCACTCTCCTCGACCGCTCCCGGCACCTCCGCCTATAGGCGCCGCCGGCACCAGCAGCGGCAGCCACTGAGGGCTCCCCGGCTCTCCGCGGCCGTTTTGGATGGCTACCGCGATGGCTACAGGCAACCCGAGCAAGCGGTCACCCACCCGGGCGGGGAGTCCCGCACGTCGGCTGACCAGACCTTCCGTTGTAGTGGGCCGGGACGGATTTGAACCGCCGTAGGCTTTGCCGGCAGATTTACAGTCTGCTCCCCAAACTCCAGGGGCCTCCATACACCACCCTGACGTGGTATTTTGCGGCCAACATAACGCCCCGAAGAGTACTGCAGACGCGACGTGGATGGCTACCGGCAGCGGCCGATCTTGAAATTTTGGGGACTGCTGAGGATCATCGTGCGGCCCGCCAGCGTGGTGGTGAACCTTTGACCGCCGCATGTCGCCGCCAGTCCACAAATTGTCGTGCGCGGTACCACAGTTCAAGTCGCATGCACTGCCGGTACCGCCAGTGCGTAGGCATTGTACCCCCCAGGATCTTCCGGGCGGATTGGCGGCATCGTGTCGGCGTCGTTGATGCCTTACGAAGGCTTATCGGCTGAGTCGAAGTCGATTGTTCTCAGTAGTTTTAATTACTTTTGATCCATTATCATCCGTCGCCGGGCTGATCGTATTGTCCCAGTGACTTGGTCGTCGGACTTACCGCTGGTATCCGTGGCACCAAACGTTCCTAGCTGCTGCTCGGCCATTTCCGCCTGAGGTTCGGCCGTCAGCGGATCGGGTGATTCTGAGGTGACCCCCCTGCAGTGGTCCATGGGTTGTGCGAGTCCGATGCTCCAGACTTGGAGCGAGGAGGACTGCATCATGACCCGACGTCGGAGGCACACCCCTGACCAGATCATCCGCAAGCTGGCCGAGGGCAACAAGTTGCTGGCGGGCGGCGCCGAGCTCGATGTGGTGTGCCGCCATCTCGAGATCGCCGAGTCGACGTGGCATCGCTGGTTGGCCCAGTACGGCGGCATGAAGGCGAGCGACGCCAAACGGTTGAAGGAGCTCGAGGGGGAGAACACCCGGTTGAAGAAGCTGCTGGCTGAAGCCGAGTTGGACAAGGCGATGCTGAAGGAGTTGGCGGAGGGAAACTTCTAACCCCGAACCGTCGCCGGCGGGCAGCAGGGATGCTGCAGCAGCGGTTCGGGGTCTCCGAACGAAGGGCGTGCACCGTGGTCGGCCAGCACCACTCTACTCAACGGCTGGCCCCGCCAGCGCCGTCGGATTCCAGCACGGCGCTGCGGGAGTTCCTGCGAACTGGTCTCGACCATGGCAGGCTGGCACATATACGCTGCCGTCGGACGTGGTCTATTACGAAAAGATTGACACCCTTGGTCAGAGGCTCGCCTTGGTCAAACTGCCAGTTGGAGACGACGACCAGGCTATCTCGAACGCTGTCTGGCCTCCTGGCTCCATCCGGCCGAGGGCGGCAGATTGAAGGCTTCGATAGGCAACGTCCCGTCCGGCCCGACCGCATTTCATGACCCAGGGCCTGGTCGTCGTCAACGGCTACAGACCGGCGTCATTGAGGGCCTCCAGGCGGTCAGGTTCGTCTGTTTCGGGTTCCAGGACGCCGTCACTCACCAGTTTCTGGACCGCTCGTCAGTCAGACCGAGGACCTGCCTGGCGATGTCGAGTGTGTGCTCCCCTTGGCGGGGCGCAGGGCCGGGAAGCTTCTTCGGGAGGCGCTCGGCGCTGCGGCAGTCGCCGTCCACAAAAATCGGGTCAAAGCCACTTTTGAGGATCACCTGAATGAAATCACGCGCCTGGAGGTGCGGGTCGCCGATCACCCCGCTGGCAACGCGTCAGAGCGCAGGAGCCCCTGGCTGGCCAGATCAGCCCACAACGCAGTCGGGATGTCGAGAGCGAAATCGGCCGCGTTCGACTTGATCTCCTGGGCCGAGCGGCACCCGAGCAGGACAGTTGCCACCGCAGGGTGGGTCAGCGGGAACTGGATGGCCGCCGCGGCGAGCGGTACGCCATAGTCAGCGCAGACGCCGCGGATGCGCCGAGCGCGGTCCAGGATCTCCGGCGTCGGCGGGCGGTATTTGAAGTTCACAAAGGCCGGATCAGCGTCGGGGTTCGCCAGGATGCCGCTGTTGAACACGCTCGCCGCGATCACCGCCACGCCTTGCTCATGGGCGAGAGGGAGCAGCTTGTCGAGGGCGGTCTGATCGAGCAAGGTCCACTGGCCAGAAATGAGTACGCAATCGACAAGACCCTCCCCGATGAAGCGCACCAGCGGCTCGCTGAAGTTGGTGCCGCAGCTCACTACGCCAATATCACCCGCCGCCTGCAGCGCCCGCAAGGTTGGGAAGGCCCCCTTCATGGCCGCCTCGACGTGACGCTCAGGGTCGTGCACATGAACGATATCGAACCGGTCGAGGCCGGTTCGGGCGTGGCTGCCGTCCAGCGAGCGGCGCACCGCGTCAGGGCTGTAGTCGAAGGTCGGGGCGATTGCGCCGTCGTCGTCTTGGAGGATCCGGCCCACCTTGGTGGAGATGGTCAGCTCCTGTCGAGGCAGATGACGCAGACCCAGTCCCAGGCGACGCTCGGACTTACCGACACCATAGAGGGGGGCGGTGTCGAAGTAGCGCACGCCGAGGTCGTACGCCTCGGCGACCGTGGCGGCCGCCTGCTCGTCGGACACCGGCGCCCACATGTCCCCGAACGGGCCGCAACCCACGCCGAGCCGAGTGACCTCAACTCCGGTGTCACCGATTCTGACCATCGCAGTGGCGTCCATGCCATCACGGTATGCAGATGCATCCGACCGCTGGGCCCAGTCGAGTCGGACGCGAGGGAGTCGGCGCCCGACTCGGTTGACGGAATGTCTGGCATCTGTCTTCGCCGGCGTCGGTGAGGCCGAACAGGCGGGGCGGATCACTCCTAATGTGTTCTCTTTCGCACCCTGGTGGCTCGGGTGCTGGACCGCTTCGGTCGCCGCCTTCGGGCTTCCCCGCGCATCCGTCTCAACGCCGATGCACACGTTAGACAGCGAGGGTCTTCGGCGGTGCTTAGACTCTTAAGGAGCTGATCCGGGGAGCCAGGCCAAGGGCACCGCAGGTCCCGATGCCTGAAGGAGAGGACCGTTGCCATGATTGCCAATGACCCAGGGAACAGTCGCCTGGCCTGGTTGAGATGTGACGGTGCAGAGATATCCGTTCCCGTCAATGGCCCAAAGGCACCAGTTGTTAAACGTTTCGCCCGGGGTCGTGGCGACTGTCGGCCCGGGACGGGCTTTTGGCGGATGACCGAGGTGCCACAGCGTGACCCAGGCCCTCCCGCCCGCGGTCGTGAGGTACACGAGGGATGTCCCCTGGGGCGACCATGCCGGACCGCCTCCGATCCCATTGGGTGACATCGCTGCGCTCGCCAGGTGCCCGTAGCGATCAAGGATCACGATACCTGCCCAGGATGGGCTGGCAGTCCCAGTCGAGACCGGAGTGACGACCACACCGACCTTGTCACCATTGCGATCAGGCTTCAGGGTTAGCTGAACGGTGATCGGAACACGCACGCCAAGATCCTTCACCAGTTGGGCCGCCGTCGCCAACACCACCACCGGCGAGCCCGCATCGCGCAACCCGACGCGATCGTCAGTCACCACCTCTTCCGTGTTCGCCGCCGCGGAGGTGGGAACCAAGGCCGCGGCATCTCCAGGCGGCGTCCCTGCCGGGAGTGCGAGAGGAGGCTCTGTGACCGCGACAAATACTCCTGCTGCCTCGGGATCGCCCGCTATTCCCGACGGGTCCGCGGTACCGAGAGGCGCTGCCTGCCGGGTGGCGAGACTCACCGCTTCGACCTGAGCAGTTCCGTTATTGCCCTGATTCTCCACGACGATGGCCCGATCCTCGTCGGCGAAATCCACGGCCCTCCAGCCCGACGCCCGACCCGGGAATTTCAGGCCGACGCCGGTGTCGGTGAAAGTCTCGCCGTGTACGGCGATCACCTCACCGTCGGTGGTGGCAAGATAGCGGCCATCGGCAGCGACAATGAGTTTCCTAGCTGCGGCCGATGCCAGAAGCGGTTGGGGCGTGATCCGAGTCCCGTTTGGGGCGCTGACGACGACTCCGGTGTTCGAGAATGACAGAACCCGGCCACGAGGCGCGCCCGGCTGATTGCTCGAAGCCACGGTGACGCCCAGGATCGCTCCAGCAACAAGCACTGCAACAATCGCCGCAGAGATCAGGCTTCTGCGGCGGCCACCCCGTGGCCTTGGCGCAACCCTGGCCCGCGTGTCGCTCGGCGCCGTCGCAGCCTCGAAGGAGGTATCCACGAAGTTGCCATCCGACCTGAAGGCGGCCGGGCTCGCGTCGACCAGGACTGATTCCGCGTCCCCCGTTCCGCGACGGCAATCCGGGCAGCGCGCCGCCCACTCCGACACCAGACGACCACAGCCCCGACAGCGCAGCACCATCCCAACCCTATGCCGCCCAACTTGGACGCTCCTCCTACTGCGCTCACCTCGAACGAGGCCATCTCGGGTTGACCCAGAGCATGGTGCAGGCACCGCGACTGTACGGATTGTGTACCGGCGAGAAAAGGGCGAGCTCACGCAGCAGCACGTTGAACGCTGACGGTCCCGGGACAACTCCACCAGCTCCGCTGACATGCACAATTTCGGGTGACTGACCAGCACCGCTCGTCGTGAGCCCTCGAACAATATACGACGTCGATCCGCCGGCCGGGGACTCCACCACCTGAACCCACCAGCCGAGTTGCCTGGCTGTACCCGGTGCCGCTGGTACCCGCTTAGGTCGCCACACCCGGTAAGCCGTCATCCCGGGTGCACGCTGCGGCTGGATCTTTTACCGGAAGCCCGATGGGCCTTCTACTGGCTACTGGACGGGCCATTGACCCACGAGAGCTCGCGGAGTCGGGCTCGCATCGAGGCCTCGTCGGAGTCGAAGATCCACGCCAACGCCCGAACATCTTCGTCACGGATGGTGATTACCCGGCCGTTGAAGTCGCCGCGCTGATTCTCGATGGAGTGGACATATCGCCGGATCACGTCCCCTTCCGGGGAATCCACGACGGCCAGGCGGCTCAGGCCGACGCGAACTGGTTGTAGGGGCGCCGGCCTGGTCGTCGCGAGGCGGGCGTCGGGAAGCAACCGCTCGACGGGAACACCGTACAGGTGTGCCAGGCGCTGCAAGCGAGGTACCGAGATGGTCCGACCGCCGCGCTCGTATGCGCCGAGCACCGTCGCTTTGAACTCGCGCCCTGAAGCCTCCTCGACCGACAAGAGCGTCATACCCTGCTGGTGCCGTACGTTGCGCAGTCTCTCCCCCACCGCCCTGGCGTACGAAGCGGACGTCTCGTCGGTCATCGCTTTGCCTCACCGCCACTTCGGTAGCAGCCGGCCAGTTGGCGCCGTCTCGAACCCGCGGGGCATTGTGTATGGCTGGCTCGCCGGCCAGCGGCTCTATTTCTCCGGACCGGCCACCTTCCGGAGAGCCGCCGCTGCTCCCCGGGCAATGTCACCGACGGTGACAATGCGGTCAAAATCCTGGCGCAACAACGGGACCAGCGTCCGCCGGCTGCAGGCCACGGCCACGTCGCCGCCCCCCTCCCGGATCCGCCGGATACGCCGATGGGGACCTCCAGCCCTGCCGAATCGACAAAGGACACCCCCGACGCGTCAACGATGAGCCGCTGGCTCGACGCCATCCCAGCGACCGCCCGGCGCGACTGGCCGGCCATGAAGACATAAACCTCGCCGACCAGCCGGTAGACAGTATAGGCCTTCGGCGTCGCGTCATGGTGTAATCGTGAGCACCTACACGTCCGGACTGCCGCCGCAGGAGTAAACCACGACCGCGGGGACAAACTACGATGGTAGCGACGAGCACCCGGACAGCCGGGTCTCCCCCCTCCGGGGGCCTCTCCGGCAACCCTGGGGCTCGATGGCTGGGACAACTCAGAAAGGTGCATGGCGCGTTCAGGTTTTGCGCAGCGCGAAAATGCTTCGACACCGGGGATGCCCACCTCATCGAGAGCCCGACTTGCAGGCCACGAGGCGAGGAAGATCGAATCGATCGGTTTCTGGGCGCTTGAATCAACTTGAAAGCCATCCGGAGATCTCCTGATTTCGAGCCACTGCAGGCGCTTAACAGTCATGCGGCCCTTGAACACCGGCTGGGCCGCCACCGCCACCTGTCAAGCCACCCTCAACAAGCCAACTCTCCCAGTGCCGCTCGGTAAGCGAGAACTGCGCTCAGCCCTGAAGGGCGTGCTCCGCCTGGCAGGTCGCCCGCACCTGGTCCGGGCAGCGTCGGCTGCTGCTTCCTTGCGGGCGGCATCACGCTCGGCGTACGCTTCGTCCGCTGCAGCTTGCTCTGGCCCTGCAACTCGGATCACCCGTAACCGCCCCACGATTTTGTACGCCTTGCCCTTCACACCCTTGACCGTACTTTGGGTGCCCTCTTCCAGACCAGTGCTCATGGCTACTCCAATCCTCTTTGGCGGCGATGTGCGTGCTGTCACTACCCAATCTGGCGATCGCCGAACCATCTCGGCGGCGATGGCTCGGCCCCCGGCGCCAGCCCGATCGGTCGGGCGACGGGACGGTGCTGCTCCACAGGCATAGCGAGACGGGTGGGTCCGCGCTACCTATAGGAGCCGCCCGCCCGCGGCGGCGCACCGACCCCGATCGGGACCCGTCGGCACCAAACGGCACAGCCCTGGCCCCGCGAGAAGCCCTCGCTGGGTCGCGGGATACGACACGGTCGCGACCAGTTAGCTCGACCGGTGGCGGCCCGTTCGCTCCCCGATGCCCGAGCGACCATCGGCAACATCAGCCGCCTGAGGGCCCAGGGCGACTGAAATGACCCTGTGGGTATAGCCTCGCTCACACGGTTGGGCGCGACTGGCCAGGATGCCGACAGAGGTTCAGAAGGCCTCAGAACCACGAAGTCGTATGGCCGCTGAGCGCACTTCGGTTGAAGCCACGAGTCGGTGGGTATCACTAGGAACACGAAAACCGCGAGGCGCGAGCCTGCCGATCCGAACGACGGTCGCCGGAGTCCGTCTAGCGGGGACGGAGGCGAGCAAGCGCCGGGTTGTGTTGACTGGGGCGTGGTCCAAAGGACGGGCTTCGATCAGATATCAGATCTCGGCAACAAGCAAACCGTTATGGCATCAGGGGCATCCTCGGTTAGCTGGTGTATTCTCATCGGCTGAGCGCTGCCTTGGCGGCCGGACCGAAAGGAGCGAAACAACTGTGCCCACCTATATCCTTTTCAGCACCCTTACCCCAGAGGGCCGTCAAACGTTGCATGCCAACCCCGATCGGGTGTTGGGCGTGAACAAAGAGGTGGAAGAGTTCGGCTGCAAGGTGCTAGCGCAGTACGCCACGTTGGGCCAGTTCGACTTCCTTACCATCGTCGAGGCCGAGGACAGCGAGACGGTCGCTCACCTGTCCGTCGACCTAGGATCTCGAGGCACGGTCACCGTGAGCAGCCTGGAGGCCCTTTCGGTCGAGGCACTAAGAAGCAAACTGAAAGGCCAGAATCAGCTGGCCGCGGCCCCGGTGGTCGGGGGGACACGAGCCGGAGGATCGACTAAGCGTCGGGCAGCCGCGAAGCGGAACGTCCCCGTCAAGCGGAGGGGATAGGCGTCAGGTCGACTCGCTCCCGTACCGAGTCGAACAGTCCACCGCTAGAGTCATCTGGCTGCGGCACCCGGTGGAGTCGGAATCTCTCCATCGCGACAACCGCTGGGGTAGAATCAGAGCTGCGCATGCGTGCCTTAGTCCGACGAAAGCTAATTTCCTGTCCACGGTAACCCCCTCAGCGGTCCGTCAGTTGGCGTGACGTTCCTACCCGGGAGCAAGGAGGGGCATGAGGCCCGGGTGATCTAGCAAGCCACGCGCTCCGTAGAGTCGAGCTACTGCGACTACGGCGAGTGGCGCCACGCCCGGACCTTCCCACCGGGTGACCACTCCGTCCCGGGTGTCGAGTGAGACGTTCTCGCGACCGGGCGCGAGATCGACGCGACAGCCCGTGATTTGGCTCCATCGCCATTCGGCCAATCGCTCGTCGCCGAGGCGGCCCAGGATGCGTTCGGAGGTAATCAGCCAGGGCCTTACGCATGGGGCGCCACATGCCTGGATCGTCCAGACGTCGGGAGCAACTTGAGCGGGGATCTCGACCAGGAGCTTCTCATTGGGTTCGAGGACAGCGCCCACACGGTAGGCGGTGACCGGGAGAGGGTCGCCCCCAGAGATGGCGAGCACTAGCTGTGCTGACCGGGCAGGTTGTCCCCGAGGCAGTGGGTGAGGGTGGCCTGTGGTGTGTGCCATCCGAGTGAGCCGTGGGGTCGATGGTGATTATAGAAGTGGGTGAACCGGGTGTAGGCGGTGTGGCGTTGGGTGTCGCTGGTCCAGTCGCGGATGTAGGCCCATTCTTCGATGAGGATGCGGTGGAAGCGTTCGACTTTTCCGTTGGTCTGGGGTCGGTAGGGGCGGGTGCGCTTGTGGGTCGCCCCGGTGGCCTGAACCGCCTGGGCCCAGGCTCGGGAGCGGTAGCAGGAACCGTTGTCGGTGATGACCCGCTCGACGTGCACGCGCTGGCCGGCGAAATAGGTCACGGCCCGCCTCCAGAACATCGCCGCGGTGGGTCCTTGTTCGTCGTGGAGGATTTCCGAGTAGACCAGCCGAGTGCGGTCATCGATGGCGGTGTGGATGTAGGCGTAGCCGACCCGGGCCGTGCGGGTTTTGCTCACCTGTCCTCGGCCGTGGGCGCGCCAGCCGCCCCCAGCCGGAATCCGGCTGAGCTTTTTCACATCGACGTGCACCAGCTCGCCGGGCCGGTCCCGCTGATAGCGGCGGGGTTTGACCCCGGCGGTAGCCCGGTCGCCCCGGTCGAGTCGGCCCAACCCGGCCGCGTTGAGGATGCTCTGGGCCGTGGAGGTGGCGATACCCACTTCCGCGGCGATCCGCGCCGCCCCCCAGCGCCGCCGCCGACGCAGACTGACAACCCGACGCTGGCACGATCGCCGAGTCCGCCCCGGGCTGCAATGTGGTCGACTGGACCGGTCCCCCAGCCCCTCCACACCCTCGCGCAGGTAACGATCGCGCCACTTACGAACCGTCTTGGCGTCGACCTGGAACCGCTCCGCGGTCGCCTCCACCGTCCACGCTTGCTCGAGCACACAACCGACCATCCGGCGTCGTCCCTGCGGGGTCAACACCGCGTTGGGGTGCTGGCCTCTAGCTTGAACCATGAGCCCTCCTTGCGAGTCGTGAGTTGTGGAAGACCCACAAACTCGCAGGAGGGCTCACATCACTGGTGGATCACCCCAACCCGCTACGACACGGACAACGTCCCCGGTTATCACAGCTAGGTCGCGGCCGTCGGCGTCGCGGAGGGCGCCGACGAGCGGCCCATAAGCATCGCTGGCCTGGACCTGTTGGACCTGGCCGGGGCTGAGCCCTGACCTTTCGAGGAGGGCGTTCCAGCGTTCGGCTTGGGAGGCCTGGGCGATGGTCTGGTATTCGGCGTGGAGGGTGGTCCAGCTTTCGACGTCGTGGTGGGCTCGTCGCAGGGTCTCATGCGCGGAGAGCTCGGCGCCCGGCGATGTTCCAGAGCCGTCGCCATGTTCGCAGTCGAGGGCGGCAGCCAGTGTCCGGTGTGGGCGTTCTGGTCGGGTTCGAGACCCCAGACCGCCACCGACCGCAAACACGCCAGGTACCCCGGTAGGCCTACAGAATCGCTATGACCTCGGAATAGACCCTGCTCACGTGGACCTCGTCGCCATACTCCGCGCTCTCGGCGCTCTTCTGGTTGGCGTACCCCTCAAATGCATCTAGGGCGGCCTGATCCCGAAAAAGGGCTATCGACAGCGATTCCCCGGTCGCCTGGTCTGTCATCGCGATAACCCCTTCGACCCCGTCGTGCTTGCGACCTTCCGCCAGAGCCTCCTGGGTGAACTTGCGGGCCTCGTCGGACCACGGACCGGGGGGTGCCTTGCTCGGCCACACCTGTGCGATCATCGCTACCCCCTGACTCACCGTCTGACTGTTGGGGAGCGGCGCCTGACTGCGGGCTACCGCGACAAAAACAGTGACCGAGTACGAGGCAGATGTCAACTGGTCCCGACAGCGCGCCCACAGGCGGTTGGGGCATGGGTCACCAGCATCAGACCAGGCGCAGTACCGACCGTGGGCTCTCGATAGCAGCGCGGCACTGATCAGCGTGGGTGAGGGCGGCGCCCGGCGGAATCGGCAGGTCGAAGCGGATGACGAACATGGGTCCCTCCGTGGTCGGGTGAGATCGACCCCGCTTAGCACAGGTCGCTCCGGTGGTTGAACTTCCACTCGCGAGCGGACAGTCCGGTACCACCCCCCAGCTTGGCGTCCTTGACGGCCCTGGCAGACCCTGTCAACATGAAACGCCAAGTGACCGCAGAGTTGGCGCGGACGGGTGCGGGCGGACGACGTCGGCGAGCGTCCGGGCCAGGACAACGCGGGTAAGCACCACCGCTTCGGAATCCAAAGGGGGGGCGATGAGAGTATCGATCGATCCAGCGAAATGCAGAGGACATGCGCTGTGCCTCACGTATGCGCCGGATGCCTTCGAGTTCGTAGATCTGGAGGACCGGTCGGTGGCGAGGGAGGGCGCCGCGGCCGCCCGCATCGAGGACGTTCTGGCCGCAGCACGGGAGTGTCCGGAACAAGCCATCGTGGTAGAGCTCGACCCGGAGGGAGGCCCCGAGTGAGCAGCACCCAGAAGCACATAATCGATTTCGACCATCACGCCCCCGAGCTGCGGGATTCCAACGACCAGGTCCTGGACCGGTTGAAAGGCACAGGCTGCCCGCTCGGCTGGTCGGAGTCACACGGTGGCTTTTGGGCCATCTGGGGTTACGATGCGCTCTACGACGCAGTGCAGGATTCTGAGCTGTTCAGCTCGATTCATAGCGCGGAGTTGCCCAAGGGCGTCCCGCCAGCCCCATATCCGTCCCCGCTGATCCCGATCGATATCGACCCCCCGATGCAGCAGGAGTACCGAAAGGTGGTGCTCAATTGGTTCAATCCCGGCCACGCCCGGGGCATGGAACCTCGGATCAACCAGATATGTACGGAGCTGATCGATGCGTTCATCGAGCGGGGCGAAGCCGATCTCAGCCAGGAGCTCTTCACTCCTCTGCCGGCCCGGGTGACCTTGGAAATGCTCGATTGGGAATCGGATCGATGGGCCGAGTGGGTGGACTGGGTGCACTCCATTATCCACGACACCGTCCTCTACCCGGAGAAGGCCACCGCCGCGGTCCAAGGCGTCGCCGCCAGCATCGACGCCGAGATCGCCAAGCGCAGTGACGGACAGGGCAAGGATCTCTTCAGCGTCGTCATGCGCACCCCGGTCAATGGTGAGCTCCTCACCGACCAGCAGATCCGAGACTTCTCCCTTCTGGTGCTGCTCGGGGGCATGGACACCACGGCCGGCGTGACTGGTAATACCATCATGGAGCTCGACGCCAACCCGGCGCTGCGTCAGCAGATGATCGACGAGATCGATCAGATCCCGCGGGCCATCGAGGAGTTTCTCCGCAAGGACGGCCCTCAGGGTGGGCTGTACCGGCGGGTCACCCGGGACACTGAGTTCCACGGCCAGCCTATGAAGAAGGACGATCGGGTGCTCATGATGTACTGGGCCGCCAACCGCGACCCGGCAATGTTCCCCGACCCTGACCGGATCGACACCCACCGCACCCACAACCGCCATATGACGTTTGGTATGGGACCGCACCGCTGCCTTGGGTCGCATCACGCCCGTCTGATGTTCGGCATCATGCTGCGGGAGCTGCTGACTCGCCTGCCGGACTTCAAGGTCATCCATGAGAGAGTCCGCCGCTTCGAAGACTGCGGCAGTGTGTATGCCATCCGTTACCTGCCCGTGACCTTCACCCCGGGAAAGCGCTCCACCGCCGGCTGAGACGCGGCCGCGAATCAGCGCTCATATGTGGATGAGATCCGTTCTCATCCGAGCCCGGTCAGCAAGTCAGCCTGGGACCGGATCTCGCTGAACGCTGCCATGGCGTCGAACGTGGCAGCGATGGTGTCCCGCATGATAGGAGCGTGGGTCCACGTCACTCCCCAGGCAGCCAGATTGGATAGACCCTCGAGATAGGCAGGAACGTCGGCGGCTCCCGCCCGGGTTGCGTGGACCGAGCCCATGACGTCGATGTCTGACAGTTTGCGCCCGTAGGATGCCAACCTCTCCGACAGGTCGTCGAGCGCTGCCCGGAAGTCGTCGTCCGTGTCGATCGTCGCTGTCCTGGTGGTCGAGGTCGAAACCCCGCCGCCGAGGAGAGGTGCCCAGCCGTCGCCCCAGCCGCGCCACCCGATCGCGAACGATTTTGGCGTTTCCGCCCATCCACAGAGGTGGGTGGGGGTGTTGTACCTGGCGCGGCGAGAGGGTCTGGCCGATGGCGGTGAAATGCCGACCCTCATAGTGCACTTCGTCGCTGGCCCACAGGGCTTTGGCCACTTCGATCGCCTCGTCGAAGAGGGCGTTGCGCTCCTCGAAATCCACCCCGAGGACCAGGAATTCCGAGCGCAGGTACCCGGTGCCGAGCTGGAACGTGGCGCGACCCCCGGAAAGGACGTCGACGGCGGTCATGGACTTGGCCATCAGTAAGGGGTTCCGGTAGGGGACGACGGTGAGGGCCGTCATCAGGCGCAGGCGGGTGGTGACCGCAGCACAGAAGCCCCAGGCCCACGAAGGGGTCGATGGTGGCGTGGCCGCCGCGTTGCAGCCATTTCCTGGAAGGCGCCGGATGGTCGGTAAAGGCGATGGCGTCGATCCCGGACGACTCGAGGGCCATCGCAAAGTCGGCGATGGTGCCCGGAACCGACCACGCCCGTCCTTCGCCGTCAATCCCGAGCGGACACTCGACCATGAACTTCATCTGGTTCCTCCAACCTCCCAGCCAGCATCTGGCCGAAACCTCCCGACCCTCCGGCCGGCATCAATCCCACTGCCTACCAGAGCGGTCTGCTGGTTCGCACGGCGTTGGTGGCGCCGATCATCGAGTAGCCCACTCCTGCGATGGCGACCTTGTTCTGGGCGTTGCTCATGTGTCTCCCGATCCCCGCGACTCAGCGCGGTCAAATCCCATCCCGAGCGGGCCGCTCAGCCCGGGTGATTGTGCCATGAATGGGCCGCCGGACGCACTGGTGAGGTGGGCGCCAGCGCCACCTCGGTACCGGCGGATCGACGCTGCGGTACTGGAGTCCGTCCGGTGGCAGGGAGGCGTCCCGGCCCGCCAGACTGGGGATGTGGCCGCTGGCACCTCAGTCGCCGGTTTCGCTCGGCGGTATCGAGCTGATCTACACGGGACCCAGGATTACCCCCGTTTGGCACGCCCGAGTAGTTACGGAACCACCGATCTCATATCGTCCTCCGGACAGGGTTTGGCCAACCTGATGCCGCTTGGGTCACTCGATGAGTTCCGCGATGGAGCCGACCGAGTCGGCCACCTCGGTGGGCGTTCGCCCGTGGGGCGGCACCACGGTCTCGGTAACTCCCGCGTTCCGGTGGTCGTCCAGTAGCCGGCGCAGACCGTCTCGCTCCGGGTGGTCGGCGACAACCATCAGACCGATGGTCGAGGGGTCCCGGCCGACCGCCTCGGCTCGCTCGCGAAGTATGGCCGCCAGCTCTGCCGCTCGGTCCGGTGGGGCGGATCCCGCCGCCAGGCCCACTCCGTATCGGACGACGCGGTCATAGGTTTCGGGGGAGTGACCGCCGAACCACAGTGGTATCCCGTCCTCTTGAGCCGGCTTGGGGTTGCAGTACAGCTCGGGAAAGGAGACGAACTCTCCGGAGAACGATGGGCGATCCTCGCTCCACAGCGCCTTCATGGCCCGGACATACTCCTCGGATCGAGCGCCGCGCCGGCGGCGGTCAACTCCGACGCAGTCGAACTCCTCGAGCACGCCACCTATTCCCACGCCCATGGTCACCCGTCCGTGGGAGAGGTGGTCGAGCGAGGCCAGTTGGCGGGCCAGCACCAGCGGTTGGCGCAACGGTATGACCATCACCGAGATGCCCACGCCCACCCGCGTCGTGGCCGCCAGCATCCACGTCATGGCGACGACGCCCTCGAGCTGGGGCGCGGCGATGTCCCACGGGAAGTCCCGCCCGAGGTCTCCCGCGGATTCGTAGTGGGTGGGATAGACGAGGCGGTCCCCCATCCAGATCCGGGCCAGACCGGCTGAGTCCGCGCTCCGGGCTACAGCTGTCAGGTATTCGGTGGTGCTGTAGCGGCTGCGGGGAATCATGCCAGTGGAGATAAGCATCCCGGTCTCCGATCGCTAGGGTCGCCGGGGGGACTGGCGACGGCACAGCCTAAAGGTATCTACCCGGAGCGCGGCGGTCTGGGCCTATGACCTGATCGGCGAAGCTCTCGAGGATTCCGAGACCCTCTGTCGATATCGCCAACGCTGCTACCTGTCACCATCGGCTCCGACGGTCGCGGCTCCACCCGCCTGCCCGCCGCGTACCCTGGTGTGCGCTAAAACTGGATCATGCCAGATAGATTGAAGGGAAAGATCGCCCTCGTCAGCGGGTCGACCCGGGGGATCGGCCGTTCCATCGCCGAGATGTTCGCCCGGGAGGGGGCCAAGGTCGCGGTGACGGGGCGGACCGTCCCTCGCGGCGAGAAGGTCGTCGACATCATCCGCGACGCCGGCGGCGAGGCCGAGTTCGTGGCGCTCGACGTCACCGACGAACAGAGTGTGAAGCACGCGGTGGAGACGACGGTGGAGCGCTTCGGGTCGCTCACCACCCTCGTCAACAACGCTGCCCCCACTCTCGAAGTGGCCAATTCGATCAAACGGATGGCCGAATTCACCACCGAGGAGTTCGACCACATTTTCCGGGCCACCCTTGTCGGCAATGTGTTCTGGGCGTCCAGATACGCGATTCCCCACTTGGACGCGGCCGGTGGCGGGTCGATCATCAACATCTCGTCTGGACAGTCGATGCTCGGGATGGGCGGCTTCTCCGTGTACGGCGCAGCGAAGGCGGCCATGAACAGCCTGACCAGGTCGATCGCCGTCGAGGAAGCTCCTCGCCATATTCGCTGCAACGCGATCGTTGTGGGCCGGGTCGTGGCTAAGGGTGACACGGGGGCGGGCATAACACCTGGTCACCTGACCCGGCTCGGTGTCCCGAATGACATCGCCTATGCCGCCACCTGGCTGGCCTCGGACGAAGCCGAGTTCGTCACCGGATCGATTGTGACCGCGGATGGGGGTTTCACCATCAACGGCGGCAACCTCGTCCCTGGCGAAGAACAGCCGCGGTAAACTCGCTCGCCGAGCTGCTCGATTTGGGCCGGCAGCTGGTGGCCTTCGGTAGCAAGCAGGTGAAGGGAGAACCCATCCGCCTGGGCGGTGCCGGGCCTCCGGTTACTCTGTTGGTCCCCCTTGCCACGCCTTCGACACCGAGGCCGCGGCCTCGATTCACCCGCACCCAGGGGACACGAGCATCCACCGGCGGCATCCAGGTGATTAAGTGTGGGCCATGGGAGCCAGCGTCGACCGCATCGCCCTGATTACGGGCGCCAACAAGGGCATCGGCTTCGAGATCGCCAGGGGCCTGGCCGTGCTGGGTCATGAGGTACTGATAGGGGCTCGGGACCCCGAGCGGGGGCGGACGGCGACCGAAAGGCTTCTCGCCGAGGGCCTGCCGGTGCAGTTCCTCCAGATCGACATCGAACACGAAGCGGCTGTACATGCGGCCGCGGGGTGGATCGACAATCGCTTCGGGCGTCTCGACATCCTGGTCAACAACGCCGCAGTCAAGTTCGAGTTCGCCCCGTCCCCACCAAGCCAAGCCTCGCTACGGATCGTCCGCCAGACCTTCGAGACCAATGTGTTCGGAACCATGGCCGTGATCCAGGCGATGCTGCCACTGATGAGGCGGTCGGTGGCGGGACGGATCGTCAACGTGTCCAGCGGACTCGGCTCGCTCAGCTTGTCCACCACCGCCGGCACGAAATACCAGGCGAAGCCGCTCCTCAGTTACAACGTTGCCAAGTCGGCGGTCAACTCCCTGACCGTCCAGTTTGCCAACGAGCTGCTCGATTCGAACATCAAGGTCAACGCCGTCGATCCCGGCTACACGAGCACCGACATGACGCTCCAGGCGGGCGGCCGGACCGCCGAGCAAGCCGCAGCCATCGCCATCAGGTTGGCCACCATTCCCGACGACGGGCCCACGGCGGGGTTCTTCGACGAGCGGGGGCCACTCCCGTGGTGAGGCAGGGGGCGACCTCAGCCCAATAACGGGCGGAAAGTTGCCGGTCCCGGTGCAGCCCGGTTTGGAGGAGCAGTCATACCGGGGATGCCGTTTTCAGATGCCAGTTGTGACAGGGTATGGGCATGGAGCTGGGGATCGCGGGCAAGTCCGCCCACATCGGCTCGGCGACGGCCAAGGGGCCGGTGGGACTGATTCACCACGCCATTGCCGACGCCACCCGGCCGTCGACTATCGGCCTGCTCAAGACGGCGGCGGACGAATATGCCAAGTACGGCATCACGATCAATACGGTCGCGCCCGGATGGATCCTCACGGACAACGTGGTGGAGTACCCCTCGAAGGACGAGACCGGGGGTCGGGAACAGCGGCCACGACATGTCCCCCCAACTGGGTCATCCGTCGGCATCTCGATCGCCGGCTGATTCGCATCGGGGTTGCCGCGACGCGTTATGATGCCGGCGAACCAGGAAGGAGGGTTGTTGACCCCGCCGCCTCCCGCTCAGCTTACCCACGTCGGGATCTACGTCGACGATATGGACGCGATGGTGGCGTTCTACATCGACCTGATGGGTATGGTGGTTACCGACCAGGGGGAGTTCATGGGTCGGCATCTCAGCTTTCTCAGCCGAAGGGCTGACGAGCACCACCAGCTTGTCTTCGTGACCGGCCGCCGGGTCGGGGGGGACATTCGGCTGCTCAGCCAAATCTCCTTCCGACTGGCCGACAACGACCTTGGCGCGCTCCGATGGTTTCATCAGCGGGCACTGGAGTTGGGTGCCAGCGGCATGGAGGGGAGGAACCACGGGAACAGCTGGAGCATCTACTTCAATGACCCCGAGAGCAACCGGCTGGAGATCTATACGGCCACACCGTGGTATGTCAGCCAACCCTGGCGGGTGGCACTCGACCTCGACGAGAGTGACGAGCTGATACGCGAAACGACCAAAAGGCTCATCGAGCAGACGGCGCGGGAATGGGCCCCCGTCGACAGGTGGAAAGCAAAGTTCTCGAGCCGCCTATCGGCGCCGGAACCGAAAGGCCCTTCCTGAAGAGAGGGGCGAGAGGCAAGGAGGATCGAGGACATGACGAGCTCGGAGACGGCGCCGCCATCTGACGAGCCGGAGTACCGGAGCATCTGGACCGCGCTCCGCGACGTTTCGTTCACTCAAGGTTGGCTCGATGTCAGTGGCGTGTCGACCCGCTACGCCGAGGCGGGTCCGGTGGAGGCTCCGGCCCTGCTGATGCTTCACGGGACCGGCGGGCATTGGGAAACTTTCGCGTCCAATCTGGGCCCAATGTCGAGGCATTTCCGGTGCGTGGCGATCGACATGGTCGGCAATGGCTTCTCGGATAAGCCTGACGTCGACTACGAGATCCCCGTCTACGTCGACCATGCCTTCGAGACCCTCGATGCACTCGGGATAGACAGGGCTTCGATGATGGGGACGTCGCTCGGGTCGTGGGTGGCGGCGCGGTCGGCTCTGACGCGTCCCGACCGCGTGGAGAAGCTGGTCTTGATGTCGCCGGCCGGTCTTGTCGCCACCGAGAGCAACATGCAACGGATCCGGGCCGAACGAACGGCCGCGGTCGACAACCCGGCCTGGGCCACGATCAAGGGGCTGTTCGACCACCTGATCGCCGACGAGAAAAACCGCATCCCCGACATGGTGGCCGTCCGGCAGGCCATCTACCGGCTACCCGAGACACGGAACGCCATCGACCACGTGCTGATCCTGCAAGAACCAAGGGCGCGCGACCGCAACCTCATCACCGAGAAGGAATGGACGATGATCGCTGCCCCTACCCTGGTGATCGCCTCAGGACAGGACTCCAGCGAGTACGAAAGCACAGCCGCGACGGATCGTGTCGCTCATCCCCGACGCTCGAGTGCTGGAGATGCCGAACGTCCGTCACTGGCCCCACTTCGAGGATCCGGACCTCTTCAACGAGGCCACGATCGGATTCCTGCTCGAACCGTGACTTTCTCAGCAGACGGGACGGGGCGCGGTGGGAGGAGGCTGGCGGACAAGGCGGTTGCGGATGCCGCCGCCCGGCTGATCCGGGCCGAAGAGGACCGTACGCCGATCCAGCAGCTGTCCCTGCAGTATCCCGAGATGACCATCGAAGATGCCTATGCCGTACAGAGCGTCCTGGTCGACAGCAAGATCTCGGGCGGTCGGAAGCTGATGGGTCGGAAGATCGGATTGACTTCCCGGGCCATGCAACAATCCGTCTCGATCAGCGAGCCCGATTATGGTGCCCTGTTCGACAACATGTTCTTCGAGAGCGGCTCGACGATCCCGCGCGACCGGTTCATCCGGCCGCGCCTCGAGGTAGAACTGGCCTTTGTCCTGGGGGACACCTTGCGCGGACCGAGATGTACTGCATTCGACGTTCTGCGCGCCACCGAGTTCGTGACGCCGGCGCTCGAGATTCTGGACGCACGCGTGCAAATGACGGATCCGGGGACAGGCCACCTCCGAACCATCGTTGACACTATCGCTGACAATGCAGCCGATGCCGGGGTGGTGCTGGGCGGCAGGGCCGTTAAGCCTCTCGAGATGGACCTGCGGTGGGTCGCGGCCCTGTTGTACCGCAACGGAGTGATCGAGGAGTCCGGCGTGGCCGCAGCCGTGCTTAATCACCCCGCCAACGGGGTGGCCTGGCTGGCGAACAAGCTCGCCGCCTTTGACGTCGCGCTCGAGACTGGCCTGGTGATCATGGCGGGCTCCTTCACTCGTGCCGTACCCGCCGACGCGGGTGACGTGTTCCACGCCGACTACGGGCCGCTCGGAGCGATCACGTGCCGGTTCTCCGAAATGGGTGACCATGACCGAGACTGACCTGCCGACCTTTTCCGCCGCGCTCGCCGGTGATCGGCCCCAGATCGGCATGTGGGTTGCGTCGGGTAGCGCCTACTGCGCCGAAATCTGCGCCGGGGCCGGTCTGGACTGGCTGCTCGTGGACAGCGAACACTCGCCCAATAATGTGAGGTCCCTGCTGCCTCATCTACAGGCGACGGCCGCCTACCCGGTGCACGTGGTGGTCCGCCCCCCGTCGGCAGATCGGGTTGAGATCAAGCAGCTGCTGGACATCGGAGTACGCAACCTCCTCATTCCCATGGTCGACACGCCCGCCGAGGCCCATGAGGTGGTGCAGGCGACGCGGTACCCTCCCCGGGGCGTCCGCGGCGTAGGGTCGGCACTGGCTCGGGCGTCCCGCTGGAACCGCCTGCCGTCGTACTTGCAACACGCTGACGAAGGTATCTCTGTCCTCGTGCAGGTGGAGTCCGAGCAGGGACTTCGCGGCATCGACTCCATCTGCGCGGTTGACGGTGTCGACGGAGTGTTCATCGGTCCGGCCGACCTCGCCGCGTCTCTTGGGCACTTGGGCCATCCCGACCACCCAGAGGTCATGACGGAGATCGAGCGGGCTATCGCCCGCATCGTCGCCGGCGGCAAGGCGGCCGGCGTCAACGCCTTCGTGGAACAGGACGCCCGACGTTTCATGGACCTCGGCGCCCGGTTTGTGCTCGTGGGGGCGGACGTGAGCCTCCTGGCTCGCGGCAGCGAGGATCTTGCGACCCGTTATTGCGGCCCGCCGTGACCACGGACGTCGCACCCAGCGTGGTGATCGTCGGTGCCGGTCCGTGCGGCGTCATCTTGGCCAACCTTCTGGGCAACTTTGGGGTCGAAACCATGGTTGTCGATCGTGAGGTCGACGTGCTCGACTATCCCCGCGCCGTCGGTATCGACGATGAGTCCCTGCGCACGCTGGAGTCGGTAGGCCTCGCCGACGAAGCCACGAGAGACATGATTCCGAACACTGCTCTCCGCTACTACTCGTCCGATGGGCACTGCTTCGCCCATGTCAAGCCTACTGAGAGGCCATTCGGGTGGCCCCGCCGGAACAATTTCCTGCAGCCCCTGTTTGAAAGGACCCTTCGGGACGGGCTCCGCAGGTTTGCCACCGTCGACACGAGGTACGGATGGGAATTCCGAGGGTTCACGCAGGACGACGAGGGAGTGACCGTCGAGGTCAGCGATCCCTCCGCAGCACCTCACACGATCAGGACGCGGTTTCTCGTTGGTGCAGACGGAGGTCGTAGCACTGTCCGCTCCTCGGCCGGGTTGCAACTCTGTGGATCGACGGCTGGCTCGAAATGGCTGGTTGTCGACGTCAGAAACGACGCCATGGTCGCCCCCTACGCGGCCGTGCATTGTCACCCGGAGAGTCCGACCATGGTGATCGCGCTCCCGTACGGCCATCGTCGGTTCGAGTTCAAACTTAAGGCCACTGATCTCGAAGAGGACGTGGTGACCGAGGATCAAATTGTGGCCCGTCTCGCACCTTTTTACAGCCAGCTGCCGACGCCTGAAATCGTTCGCAGCCGCGTCTACATGCACCACTCCCGGGTAGCAGAATCGTTCCAGTCCGGTCACGTATTCCTGGCGGGGGATGCCGCCCATCTCCAGCCCCCGTTCTTCGGCCAGGGGATGAACTCGGGGATCCGGGATGCAACCAACCTGGCCTGGAAGCTGGCGTTCGTCGTCTCGGGACGGGTCGATGAGTCGGTGTTGAAGTCGTACGACTTCGAGCGGCGCAAGCACGCAACGGCGATGGTCTCTTTCGCCACCCGAATAGGGCGCCTGTACTCGCCGCGCAATCGTCTTACTGAGATCGCACGCGACTCACTCTTCCGGATGATCAACGGGCTACCGGGAGCCAGAGACTACATCTTGCAGATGAAGTACAAGCCTATGCCCAATTATATCGGCGGACTGGTCATCTCCCCCTCGGTGAAGGGTTCCATCGTCGGGCGGATGGTGCCCCAACCCGTGGTAGAGAGCGTGGCAGGTGTACGACAGCGGTTGGACGGGGCCCTGGGGGGTGGGTTTTCGGTAGTGGGAATCCATCGCGACCCACTGGCGCAGCTAAGCAGCGACGGCCGCTCCATGTGGGAGAGCATGAACGCCCGGTTCCTGGTCATCCGGATCCCGACGGACGCCGCGCTTGGAGGCGCCTCGAAGGACAGGTACGCAACTGACGAGACGGACGCCGAGGGCTCGGTGCACCGGCTAACCGCCGTCCCCGTCGTCGACGTGGACGGCGTCTTCGTCGAGATGGCGCTGGCCCGGCCGTCCGAGGAGATCCTGGTGATCCGGCCCGACCGCTATGTGATGGCCGCCTGTCGCGCCGGGGAGCTGGAAGGGGTCACCAGACAGATCTGGCAAATGCTCGGATACAGATCGCCTTATCGGGGCGAAGGGGGCGCCGCAACTCCTCGGTAGCGTCGACGATGTGGCCAGCCCTTCGGCCAGCTGCGCCCGATCATCAATCGTATCGCCGTCGCCCTTCTCGCACCGGCCGCCGCGCTACGGTGCTGGGACAGATCAAACATGAGAACGAGCAGGAGCACGACGACAGGTGCTCGACGACCTGGATTCCGACACGGTCTACCCACCCCTACCGAATCCCGATGCGCTGACGGCGTTCTTCTGGGAGGGTGTCGCAGCTCACCGGCTCATGATCATCCGGTGCGATAAGTGCGGTTTCTACGTCCACTGGCCACGTCGGCCTTCGTGGAACCTGCGGTGATGGCCATCTCGTCGGTGGCATCGGGCTTGACCCACACCTGTATCGCCGTCCGGCTGATCCGCCAAGAGGGCGGGGCCAACCGTGCCGCGCCTGCCGAGTTGCCCACGGGCCCGATTCGGGTGTCCGGTGACGCACAGTTCTCGGCTCCGTTCGGCGCTGGAGCCGCGGGCGCCACCATCGGTGCCTTTCAGATGCAACGTCACATGCAGCAGTACGGGACCACTTTCGAACAGTTTGCAGCCAACGTGGTCACCGCCCGCTATCACGCCTCTCTGCACCCGGAGGCCATTTTCCGCGACCCCCTCACGGCGGACGATTACCTGAATTCTCGCTTCGTGTCTGAGCCGCTTCGGCTGCTCGACTGCGACTATCCGGTCGATTCCGCCGCCGCGGTTATTTTCACGACCTCCGACCGGGCCGTGGACTGGCGTCCTAAGCCGGTGCGTGTCGAGTCGTACGCACTGTCGGCCATCCGCGACTTCGACATGTCGCTGATCGACGACTTCACCTGGAATTCGCCCGCCCTCTGCGCGGAAGTGCTCTGGTCCCGTACGGATCTGAAGCCATCGGACGTCGACACAGTCCAGCTGTATGACGGCTTCTCGATTATCACCTTCCAGTGGCTCGAGGGCCTCGGGTTTTGCGGTCGCGGTGAGTCGGGCCGTTCATCGAAAGCGGCCACACCCGTCTGGGCGGCAAGATCCCCCTCAACACCGATGGCGGCGCGTGCAACTTCGGCCGCCGGCACGGCGCCAACTTCTGTATCGAGGCGGTCCGTCAACTGAGAGGGGAGGCGGACGTCCGCCAGGTCGCGGGCGCAGAGGTTGCAGTGTGGAGCAACGCGGTCGGCTGCTTCTCCGGAGCCGTGCTGCTCACCGCGTGGTAGCAGCTGGCTCACGCGAGTGTTGGAGCGCAACAACCGGGGCTTGTCCAGTCGCGCAGCCGTCCCGATAGCTGGGCCGCGGACGGGAGCCGGTCCGGCCACGGGGCTGTCAGTGCATGATGCGGGCTAGCTCAGGTCGAATCTCCTCGACCACATCCCGCACGGCGCGAAGCACGGGCGAGTCGTCGTCGGGTCGCCAGAGGAGCAATTCCCTGGCCAGGACGTTGAATCCCACCAGCGGACGCACAGCGACGTCCTGTCGGGGATTTCGCCGCACAATGCCCTCCGTAGTGATGTAGGCGCCGAATCCCGCAGAAACCAGGTCGAACAACTCGCCCTCGCTGGTGACGTCTGCTTCCAGGAAGCGGGCCGATCTGACCCCGTTGTCGCCGCCTCCCAACGATCGTGACGGACCGATCAGTGTCTCGTCGGCGAGATCCGCGGGGCACAGCTGGTCACGGTAGGTCAGCCGGTGGCCGGCCGGCAGGACGACGACATTGATCGGGGTCTCCGCGAGCACCAGCGTGGCCAAGTCCGGCCCAGGCGGGATTCGGGCGATTCCGACCGCTACCGACTTGGAACGCACGGCGGCCGCCACCTGGATGCTGATCATCTGCACGGGGTGCACGATCACCCCTGGGGAGCGTTTCCGAAGTTCTCGGGTGATCACCGTCATCAGCTCGCCGGTGCCAGGCGAGTATGCGGCTCGGATTCCTCCGAGGGCCCCGCAAGCGGCGTCGGCTGCCATGCTCCGGAATGCGTAGACCTCCGAGAGGGCGCGCTTGGCCTGGCCCAGGAGACCTTCACCACCCGCGGTAAGTTTTACGTCCCGGCTGGTCCGATCGAACAGGCGGACCCCGAGCGACCGCTCCAAATCGGCGATGCGCTTGCTCATGGCTGGGGTTCCGATGTGGAGCCGAGCAGCGGCGCGCCCGAAGTGCAGTTCGTCTGCGAGGGTAACAAAACACTCCAGATCGTCCAGTTCCACGGCGCCCCCTGTTAGGTCGGTATAGGCGCTGGCACTGTCCCCATTGTTGCCGACTGGGAATCGATCTGCCATTCCGATCGTGGGGCGGGTGGGTTAGGGGGCGGTGGTCTGGGTTCGCCGTTCGAGCCGGTCGGCGAAGTTCCGCCAGGCATCGGCGTAGGCTCGGGCTTGGTCGGCGATCTGGTAGGCCCGGCTGAGCGGTACCGCTTCCAGGTAGCGGGGCCATTCCAGGCTGGCCCGGGCCGCGTCGAACCAGGCGGCGAAGCCGGCCGGGACGGGCGCCGACCGGCAGGCGCTGTCGGCGGCCCAGGCCGGCCAGGGGGGGCCCACTGACGGCGGCGGGGTCTTGGGGGTAGTGCGGGCGGCGCCGTCGGGGACAGGATCGTCGCCGCGGGCCAGGCGGGCTCGCACGTCTCGGACCGTTTCGGGTGAGGCCCCCACCTGGTGGGCGATCTGGCGCAGGGACTGCTCCGGGGCGGCAGCCACCGCCGCCGCGATGCGCATCCGCAGCCCGGCCGCGTCAAGGGGCCGGTTCCGTTGATCCCGTCCGACGCGCACGTCCACTTGGGGAACAGCCCCGCTCGGACAGCCCGTCTGATCCCGGAGTCGGGCCACGGTCTTGTGGTCCAAGCCGCAGATGGCCCCGATGGAACGGTCCGAGCGCCCCGCGTTGGCGGACAGCAACCGGCGGGCGGCCTGGCTGCGCTCGGCCAAGGACAGGGGGAGGCCGTGGGCCACGTTGGCCCGCACCGCCGCTACGAAACCTTCCTCGTCACTGCCGTCGAAAAATCGGGCCAGGATCGAGGTGCGTCCCAGCCGACGGGCGGCCTCGACGCGGTGCATGCCGTCGAGCACGGTCATGGTGGCGGTGGCGACCAGGATCGGTGGCCACAGCTCCGCCACCTCGGCCAAGGCCTGCACATGTCGGACGTCGACGGGACCCAACCGCACCATCGACTGGGCCCGCAAACCGCTCAACGCCGTCTCCACCGGGTCGGCTGCCAGGCGTAGCCTGGGCCGGGACCCGACCGCCACCGGCTCACGCTTAGCGGCGCCGCGGTCGGGAATCTGTGACGGAACCTGCACCATGGGCATCCCCCCACCCACGTTCTAGGCCACCCGCACCACCCGAACAACACACTCCTCACCAACAGTCGTTGCCGCCAAGGAAACAATCATGAGGGAGATCAGGTTGTCCTCAACCTGGGGGCAGCGCCAGAGCCAGCCAGGTCATCTGACGACGACGCGAGCCGACGCCAGGTTCTGCAGGCGACAATACTGCGCATTGACGTCGCCGTCGCGGTGCGATGCCACCAGGGCCGTAGCGAAGTACGTGCCCGGAGTGTCGTAGGTGTGTGCGGTCGTCAGCCTCACCTCGGTTTTGGTGCCGTCGACATCCTCGTGGCGGAACGGGAAGTTCCCTCTGCCATCGAAGTCCCAAAGCACGGAAATTATTGTCCCGCCGGCAGGCGGAGCTTCGGCATGAACCTCGAGAGTCACGCTCGCCCCGACCGAGACGTCGGCGCGTGCCGTGCCGTCAGCGGTCACCGTGACCACCGGCTGGACGCCGCCTCGGTCCTCGGCATTTGCCGGCAGATGGACTTGGCCGTCCTGACACGTGTACGCCGTAGCCGCGGGCGGAACGCCGTCCTCAACCCAACGAGCGAGGTCCATCAGTCCTTGCTCGATGATCGGGATGTAGTCGACCAGCCAGGTGTTGGTGGCCCGCAGCGGCGACGAAGGAAGGATCGCGGGTCCGATGTGCTCGGCGTTCTCGGTCCATTGCAGACGGAACCGCCGGGACGCGCCGTCGGCACCCTGCGCCTGTTTGGTCGCCCCCTCGTAAATAATGCCCTGCGAAGGCCACAGCGATGAGTCATGAGTGTGATGTATCCAAAGAAGCTTGCCTTCGAAGTGGCCGGTGTATGACACGCCCATGAGGGGCGACATGAGTGGCACCGGGTGCTGCTCGTAGATCGGCCGCCCAGCCATCCTGAGACAATCGAACTGGCTGTCTTCCATGACGTGGTGGCGGTGGAAGTAGCAGAAGGCGAGGAACTTCCGATTGTCCACGTGTACCTCATCGCCAGCCTGCACTCCGTTGAAACGCTCGAGATTGGCCTCGCCGTGCCCGTCCCCGGCGAAGAGATCCCCAGCGGCGGCGATGCAGTACAGCTGCCGTCCTTTCGCGTTGCCGCTTATCATCCGCAGTCCCGTACCCAGGCGGTACCCGTCCGGCAATCCCGTGATCTCGAGCGCATAGGGCAGCGTCGATGGTCGCCTCATCGGCGGCCATGATCCCGGCCATGGTCCGCATCAGCAGGTATTCCTCGCTGCCGAAGGCCGGGTCCGTCAGCAGGTCGCGCGCCCTGATCACCCGCGTTGCACCGTGGCGGTGACGTCGATCGCATCGCCTACCACGACCTCGGGTGAGTCATGGCCGACGTAGCCCGACTTGTTCCAGAAGTCAGTGAAGTAGTCAGGATCCTGCTCGACGAGGAGGTCGGCGATCGAGGTCCACAGCCAGATCTGTCCCATAGGAGTGAACATCATGAACTCGTCACCGAGCGGGAAGCCCTGCTTGTACAGACTGGCCAGCTCCTCGCGCTCGTGACCGGACAACCCTGCGAACGGGTCTCCGCTGCCGCCGGGCTGCATGGCATCGATCAAGGGGAGGGCCTTGGCAGGATCACGCAGCAGGCGATGCACGTTGAACATGCAGGCAAAGCTCATGACCTGGGCGCCTTTGATCCGTTCGGTGGCGGGGAAGGGGCGGACATCACCTCCGCCCATGAAGGGGAGGGCGCCGTCGAAGACATCCGGGGCATTCTCCAGCACAAGCGGCGACCGCCGCCCACCGCCGCTGCCCCCCCAGACATAACTGTGATGAGGTGGCGAACCATAGACCTGAGCGGCCACGTGCTTAGAGAATCGACCGGTCTCGGCTGCCGCCCGCCAACCGTACAGGGTCGGGTCGTCGCCCCCCTTCGGATCGACGTCATCGCCGATGTGTCCCATGTTCGACTCCGCCATGTAGCCGCCGAGGCGCACGGTAAGAGCCAGACCCCCGATGAGCTCTCCCATGGGGCCCCCGAACGCCTCTTCATGGCCGGCGTGGGCGCCTTCCAGCGGCATATACATCCGCCCCTTCCACTCCTCCCCGGCCGGGAAGTAGAAGGCGAAGCGAGTGTCGCAGTCCGCGAAGCCGCCATGGACATGCCGGTGCGGGTACGGCGTGTCTCTCCACTCGTCCACGTCGATGTATGGCGTTCCGAAGAATCGGTCCGTTACCGCGTACGAACTGCAACCGATCGACGAAACGTCAGTCACGTGTTCCCCTCCAACGCGCCATTCGGCTCCAAGCCAGCAGACTTGACGGTAACGGCGTGAGATGGATCAGGTCAATAGACAGAAGCATCCGCGGCGTGCCTGACCTGGCCCAATGCAATACGCAGAGATTCTGCGGATCGTGGCCGGTTTGAAGCACAATGGGCTATGAACATCTGTTGGGCGTCCGGTCGACCCGACGCACCCCGGCCCGTCGAGGCGTCTCGATGAGTCCCAGTGAAACGAGGACTCTGAACGACGTTACCGTCGGGACCGTGGACCTCGCTGGCAAGACGGTTCGCCGCCTTGGTTTCGGCGCCATGCGGGTCTCGGCGGCCCGTAATTCAGAGGGCAGACGGGACCGGGTAGCGGCCGTCCGGCTCTGCCGGCGGGTCTACGAGCGCGGGGTCAACTTCATCGACGTCGCCAACATTTACGGCTACGGCGAGTGCGAGGAGATCCTCGCCGAGGCGCTCCATCCCTACCCCGCCGACCTCTTGATTGGCACCAAGGCCGGCTTCAAGCCCGGGCGGATCGAACCGGGGCAACGCTCGCTGCCTCCCTCGGGCCGGCCCGAGCATATCAAGGAGGAGTGCGAGCTCAGCCTGCGGCGGCTGGGCATTGACGTCCTCGACCTCTACCAGGTCCATGTCCCTGATCCTGAGGTCCCCTACGTCGAGACCGTCGGGGCGTTCGCCGACCTGCAGCGTGAGGGTAAGGTGCGCCATGTCGGGGTGTCCAACGTCAGCCTAAGGCAGTTCGAGGAGGCCCGGTCCGTCTGCGAGATCGTCTCGGTGCAGAACGTCTACAACGTGGCCCGCAGGGGGTCCGAGGACGTATTGACGGCTTGCGGAGCGGTCGGCATCGCCTTTATCCCCCACTCGCCGAACATCCTGGGCCCCGCCGTGCCCTACGGCTCCGGTGCCACCATGGAGCGGCCCGCCACGCCGGCCGAGTCGGCGGTGTCGGCTATCGCCGCAGGTTATGGGGTGTCCGCCCAGCAAGTGGCCGTGGCCTGGCTCCTGGCCCACTCGCCGGCAATGGTTCCCATTCCCGGTACCTCCAACGTCGTCCATGCCGACGACAACATCGACGCGGCGTGGTTGAAGCTGACCGAGGACGAGATGACACGACTCGACGCGCTGGTCGATGAAGGGAGCCCAAGCCGGAGTCTCGGAAACGACGGATCGCTTGGACCAGGTCCAGCACAACGCCATGCCCCTGTCGACCCGCTCGGAGGGGTCTGGCCCGGATAGGCTGAGTCCTATAAGTAGAGGGAGGCCAAATGATCAAGGCCGTCGGGCTGCGGCTAGATGGAGATGCGGTGGAGCTGTCGTTCCGCCGGCCGCCGCTGTCGGAGCGCTCGGGCGATCCGGTACTCATCGGGATCGGAGATCCAGTTGCGGGCCCTCTGGTCGGGTTGTTCTACGACGGCCCCCCGACCCCGGAGCAGCTGGCCGCCCCGCCTGACCTGGCTCCTGCTCACAGCCATCCATGCGACAATTTCCGGGTGGTAATGAAGGGAGAGCTGTGGGTGGGCCAGGAGCGCTATCACCGCGGGCAGTTCCGTTTGCAGCGGACTGGCCGGCCGTACGGCCGGGACGGCGACGCTCCTCACCCAGACGGCAACTGGCGCATCATCTTCTTCGCCGACCGCCGCGGCCACCGGGTCCGGCCGACCAACCCGGAGCTGCGGGCTCAGTACGCCAGTTCAGAGGCTATCGCCCATACCAAGGAGCACTTCGGCGAGGTGCTGCCGGTGGTGCTGCCTGACGAGGACGACGGTGTGAACGGTCTGCTGACCACGATCGACAAGCCGTTCAGCAAGTTCGGCCATATAGACGCCTCTTTCGAAGAGGCAGCGGGGTGGGAGCCGGTCGGAGTCGGCAGTCGCGTCGGGGTGACGTTGATGGGCGCCCACGACCTGGGACCGGTGGTGGTCGTGCAGCGCAGCGCATCGGGCGAACTGGCCACGCCGGCTATGACGGTCCAGTCCGATGTGTTTCGGTGCGTCATCGGGGGTTCTTGTCGGCGTGGTGACATGACCATGCTGATGGGCGACACGATCGTGCAACCCGGCGGCCGGCCGTGGGAGGCGGTGGTCGCCGGCCCGGACGGCCTCGACGAGGTGATCATCGTCGGCGACCGCCGGGGCCTGCCGCCCGTTGCGGCCGGGCCTGGCCGGGATTGGGCCGACACAGTCGGCAATCTCGTCGATCGGCTGCGGGTCGGGCTCGACGCCCTCCTGCCCGCCTGAGCTGCCCGGTTCGCGAGACTCACCATGAACCGGCCCGACGCGCTTGAGGCCGTGACCCCGGCTCTCAAGCACGCCCTCGCAGATATGTGGAACCACCTGGCGCCGGACCGTGAAGCACGGGCGGTCGTGCTGACCCGAGCGGGGCGGGGGCTTTCCTGCCGCGGCGGCGTGATCATATCGAGGCAGTGAAGCGACTTCTCGCCCGGTGATCGGCCGGGTTGACTGGTATCGACAAGAGGGACGACTGTGACCAAGAATGCTCTCGTCACCGGTGCGAGCCGGGGGATCGGCAAGGCGATCGCACTGGCATTGGCCGGGGCGGGCTACGACGTAGCGGTGGCGGCCCGGACGCTTCGAGCGACGGACCCGACCCCGGAACACACTCAGACCATGCACAAGAAGGACGATCGTCCACTGCCGGGAAGCGTGGAAGAGACAGCTGCGGCCATCGAGAGAGGGGGCCAGCGGGCCCTGCCCCTGCGAATGGACCTCACCGATCTCGCCTCAGTCGAGTCAGCCGTGCAGGGTCTGCTGGACGCGTGGGGTGGCGTCGACGTTGTGGTGAATAACGGGCGGCACATCGGCCCAGGCCTCATGGACTCGATTCTCGAAACGCCGATCGAGCAGTACTCCCTCTTCTTGATGGCCCATGGGGTGGCGCCGATTCGAATCACCCAGATGCTCCTGCCTCTGATGCTCGAGCGGGGGGCCGGTACGTTCGTCACGATCAGCTCAGGAGCCGGTTACGAGTTCTATCCTCAGAGTCCCCGACCAGGACTGGGCTACCGCATCGGCAAGGCCTCTGGGCACACGCTCGTTGGTAGTCTTCTGGCCGAATACGGTGACCGGGGCATCCGGGCGTTCAACGTCAACCCGGGGTTCGTGTTGACGGAGCGCAACTCCCTGGACGCGGAAGAGTTCGGATTCGATCCGGCGTGGGCCGGTCCCCCGGCCCACGCCGGATCGAAGCAGCGGTGGCATGGCTGGTCGATGCGCCTGAAGCTGATGAGCTGCAGCGGGCCAACATCGACGCCCAGCCTCTGGCGATCGAGCGCGGCCTGTACCCCGATTGGCGTCCCGCCTCCACCGCCCAGCCGTGATCGCCAGACCGGAAGGCAAGCGGAGGTGGCGATTTCGTTCGGACCGGTTCAGCCCCGACGCGGGAAGTTGAAAACCCGCCGGACGTTATCCTCGGCGATCTTGCGGCCACATCGTCGGGTACATGGGCAAGCGATTCCTCGAGCATCTGTGGGAATCCGAGGCGATGCGAGGGGCTACGATCTTGACGTTGTCGTGCCACGGGCCCATAGCGACCAGGAGGGGGATCCGATGACCATGACGCAGCCGGTAAATCCCGACGAAATGCTGGCGGATATCAGCATCGTCGACTGCGATGCCCATTTCACCGAACCACCCGACCTCTGGACGTCACGGGTAGCAGCCTCGCAGCGAGGCCGCGTGCCCCGCATGCGGACCGATGGGGGCGTCGACCGCGTGGTATCTCGGCGACGAGGTTTGGGCGAGTGTGGGCGGCAATACCATCCGGACCGGAGTGAAGAAGGTACTCGGCTCTCAAACCGTTCAACCGTTCGAGGAGATCGATCCCTCGTCGTACCAGGTCGGTGCCCGCCTGGAGCTCCTCGATCAGATGGGTGTCTACGCCCAGATCCTGTACCCAAATGCCGTCGGCTTTGCGTCCAACTCCATGTTCGGGATCGACGACCTCGCCCTTCGCAACGAGATCCAGCACACCTACAACGACTTTCTCGTGGATATCCAGCACGAGTCCGGCGACCGGCTCCTGCCGCAGGCCGTCCTGCCGATCTGGGACATGGACCTTACGGTCAAGGAAATGGACCGCTTGGCGACGGAGGGAATCCGAGGGTTCACCATCACCGACAAGCCGCAGGTTGTGAACATGCCGGATCTGGATGCCCCGTACTTCGCCCCGATGTGGTCCCTCGCCAACGAGCTGGGGTCCGTTATCAACTTTCACATCGGCAGCGGTGGCCTGCGCCAGCTCAGAGACTCCGACCCCGCGGTACAGGAGGCCCGCCGCCAGGGGTCCGCCGTAGCCGGACCCAACCCCGATATCTACTGGGAGTCCTTCGGGCCGCAGCGTCGCCTCGCTATCCTGGCCACCCAGTTCTACATGAGCAACGTGAGGGTGATCGTCAACTTCTGCATGAGTGGCATGTTCGACAAGTATCCGAACGTGAAGATCTCGTCGGCCGAGAGCGGTATTGGCTGGATCCCGTTCATCCTCGAGGCCATGGAGTACCAGCTCGATGAGATGGTGACCACCGACGAGGAGAAGGCGGTGCAGAAGCGCCGGCCGACCGAGTACTTCCGTGACCATTTCTACGTCACCTTCTGGTTCGAGAGAGTCGGCCCCACGAAAACTCTCGAAGATATTGGCGTCAACAACGTCTTCGTCGAGACCGATATCCCACACCCGACGTGTATCTACCCTGACGCCAAGCAGCGGATCGCTGACGTCATGGGCCAGCTCGCCCCTCACGCCCGGCGTCGGGTACTACAGGACAATGCGGTCGAGGCCTACCGGCTCACGCTTCCCGGGGCATGACGCCACGGCTGATGAGGCAAGGAGTGGCTCGATGAATGTGCTCGACGGTATTCGCGTGGTCGACCTGACGATGTGGGCGTTCGTCCCGTCCGCCGGGGGTGTCCTCGCCCACTGGGGCGCCGACGTCATCAAGATCGAGGGGCCCCGCACCCCCGATCCCATGCGCCTCCTCGGCGGAACGCTCGACGCGGGGGACGCCAGCTGGTACTTCAAGCACTACAGCCGGGGCAAGCGGTCGCTCACCTTGGACCTCAAGTCTACCGAGGGACGCGACATCCTGTACCGCCTGGTCGAGAGCGCCGACGTCTTCTTGACCAGCTACCTCCCGAAGACCCGCAAAGCGTTGAAGTTCGATATCGATGACATCCGCGCTGTCAACCCGAGCATCGTCTACGCGCGAGGAACGGGACAGGGGCCGAAGGGGTCCGGAGGCCGAGCGGGGCGGCTACGACGGAGCCACCTGGTGGTGCCGCGGCACCCTGGCCGAGAGCACGATGAGGGTCACCGGCATCGACTGGCCGTCCGGGATGATCGGCCACGGCGACGGGATGTCCGGTATGACGCTTGCCGGCGGTATTTGCCGCGGCTTTGCTGAAGCGTGAACGCACCGGCGAGGCATCGGTCGTCGACGGCTCTCTCATGGGGACCGCCGTGTGGTTCAACGGCCCGGCTCTTATCTCTACCGGACTCGGGCGGGATCAGACGTTCGATCAGCGATCCGTTCCGCGGGAGGCTCGCCCCGCATCGCAGAATACGTACCGGACCCGGGACGGGCGCTTCCTCATCCTGTCGATGCTCGGCGACCATCAGGACGAGTGGGAGGATGCCGTGGACCATCTCGGCCTGCCCGAGTTGAAGACCGACCCCCGGTTCCTGACCGCCGCCGACCGCCAGCGCCATTGCGCCGAGGCTGTTGCTCTCTTCGACGATGCCTTCGCCTCCAGAACTCTCGAGGAATGGCAGAAGATTCTCGTTACGGCGAAGGGGGTTGGTCTCCGGTCCAGCACCCGGAGGAGATATTCGACGATCCACAGACCCTGGCCAATGGCTTTCTACGCTCCGTCGAGTACCTGACTGGTTCGGTACGCCTCCCGATCCCCCGATTCTCTTCGACGAAGACGGGGGGGACCCGCCTCCGGCTCCCGACTTCGGCGAGCACACCGACGAAGTACTCGGCGAGCTAGGCCTCGACACGGACGAGATCACGGCGTTGCGACGGAAGGGGATCGTCTCCTGAGGTGGGGCCAACCCAACCCGCTCAATCTGACGGGGAGATGGAGGAGCCGGTATATAAGTTTGACGACGCCGGCTCCAGCGCCCTGAGCGATGAGGTGGTCGACGACGGGTCAGGCACCGGTCGATTGCCCGGCGGTAGCCAGGACCGAGCAGCGTGGCCTGGGCCGCCCGCCGGGCCGCTTCGTCTCCCGGCAGTTGGTCGAGGACGGATGAGCAGATCTCCATGTCCCACCCGACATCGGCACCGACGTCCTGCAGGGCGGCGATGATGCCGGTGAGGTCGAACTCTCCCTCCCCGGGGAGCAAGCGATTGGTGAGGGTGTCCTCGAGGTAGTCGAGCCCAGGAGCCGGCTCCAGTCGACCGTCGCTTATCTGGACCGTCTTGAACACCCGGCCCGGGAGGGAACGGATCATGTCGAGGGTCCCTCCGCCCCGTGAGAAGTGCCAGGTGTCGAGCACCAGCCCCATGTTGGGACGATCCTCCCCGGGAGTCGTCGCCGTTCGGATGCGAACCGAACTTGGTGGCGATGATGACCTCGTCCCGCCGGCCGCGAAGCGCCCGTCCCAGGATCTCCTCCGAACCACCCCAGCCGCCGGGATCGGTACGGTCCGCGTAGTTTTGGCCGTACTCGTCGGCCACATCGAAGTAGTTGATCCCGGCTTCCAGCGCTTCGGCGATGATCTTCTGGCTGGTGGTCTCATCGCAAGCCGCCGTACCGAACTGGTTGCACCCCAAGCCCATCACGGGCACCGAGAGCGAGCCGATGTGGCGTTGATCCATGTCTTACCGCTACGTGGAAGAGGACGGGCTTTCCGGAGTATCCGGAAGTCCAACAGCCGCTGTCCGGATTCCCACGGCCCTGGACTCGATCGTATACCCGCTCACCAACCCAACGAGCCAGACGTCCCGCGTCGTCTCGGTAACACGGGCTCGTCTCTCCTGTTACGTGGTGCTAGCGATGACCGCCAGGGTGATCGAGCCGTGCCCGGGCGACATGTTGAAGACCGGGTTGGCCGGACCGGGCATCGCGACCAAACCCCGGCCGGGTTGTCCGGGCGTCACGATCGGTGTCCCTCCGGCCAACCCGGATACCCGGACAGCCCCCTCACTCGTCCACCGCGGCCCCTCCGAGCGAAGGACCGCCATCGATCAGTAGAGTCTGGCCGCTCACCCAGGCGGACATGCCGCTTACGAAGTACATGACACCCCAGGCGATGTCCTTGGGGTGGCCGACCCGCGGCAGGGCAGCCCGGCGGCCCATGGAGTCTGCGTCCTGGCCGAAGCGGGCCCAGGCACGGAGCGCTCCCTCGGACGCTACGGTGCCGACTGCGATGGCGTTGCATCGGATGCCCTTCGGACCGAGTTCAGCGGCGACGACCTTGGTTAGCATCTGGAGGCCCGCCTTGGCGGCGCTGTAGACGGCTCCGCCATTCGCACCGTGCACTCCAGCTGCGGACGAGACGTTCACAATCCGCCCTCTCCCCTGGGCGGCCATGGGCCTGGCTGCCAACTGCGTCAGGACGTATGGCCCCCGAAGGTTAAGCGACATGTTGTTGTCGAAGCGGTCAACCGGAGTGTCCAGGAAAGGGAACATGAAGCTGCCACCCGAATTGTTCACCAGAATATCCACCCGACCTAGTTGCTCCAGGGTGTGGCCGACAATCCGCTGGCAAGACTCGACGTCGCGGACGTCACCAGGCAGTGCGATGACCGTCCGCCCGGTCTCGCCGTGTACCTCTGCGGCGACGCGCCCAAGGTTCTCGATCTTGCGGCTGAGGCGACGACACCAGAATTTCGGAAAGGACACCTCATCCGATGCCCGCGCCAGCAACGATGATGGGGTTGTCTCGAACAGCGAGAAGCCCAAGCCTCCTGGCAGCGGTCAGTCGCAAGAGCATGCCCTCCTAAGGCAAGCCAGGGGAAGGGACCTGTCGTGTGGGTACGATACCCGGGGTTTTGCCGCTTGGTCAGGCGTTGGGGTTGATCTTAAACAGGGTCCCGCAGACGTCCTTGCCGCCATCGTAGTAGACGAACTTGCCAGCGGAGATGGAGGCGAACTGACCGCAGGAGGTCTGGGGCAACATGCCGGGAGTTCCAAAGTTGGTAAAGCCGATGGAGCTGGGCAGGAGCCCTCCGGCGTTGTAGCTGCTCACCCCGCGCAACGTCGAAATGAACGAGGCTCGCGTTGGATTGGCGCCGGCTTTCTCCAGCCCATCGATCATCAGGTCGGCCGAGATGTATGAGCCGTAGAGCCCGAGGTCGGGGATTGCGCCCGCTTTATATCCCGGATCGTACTGCTTGAGGGTGCTGAACATGGTTTGCACAGCCGGAATGGTGCTGTTGGGATCGTAGGAGACCGCGACATAGTCGCCGGCGAAGGCGTCTGCCGACGAGGCGGTGCCAAGGATGTCGCTGTCGTAGCCGGTGAAGTACATCTGGTGGGTGTCGGTCATGCCCGCCTGTTTGACCGCCTCGCTCAGAGCGACGTCGGAGCTATCGACGAAGCTGCCGACCACCCCGTTGCAGCCGGCCCCCTTGATGGCCAACACGTCGGCGGTGAAGTCCACCCCGCCGAAGGGTACGGATTCGTTCTCGTAGCACTTGGTGATGCCAAGGGCCTCGGCCGCGGTGATGATGGCGTGGATACTTGTCTGTGATGAGTTGGAGATGCCGTACCCGAGGGCGGCCAGCTTGGTGACCCCTACGGCCTTGAGGACTTCGGCGTCGGTGCTGTAGGCGTAGGCTGGCCCGCCCGGGTCGGGAATGGGGGTGTCGACCACGGGGCTCCAGCTGAACATGTTGCTGCTGGATGGTTCGGCCCACTCGGGTCCGTCAAAGCTGAACCCCGTCACCGGCACGGCCTGCTGGCTCAGGTACTTGGCGCCGCCGAAGGTGAAGGGGGAAAAGTCGATCACGCCGAAGACATGCTTGGTCTCCACCAGCTCCTGGGCGGCGGTCAGATCCTGGGCCGGACTGGACTGGTCGTCGACCGGCACCAGGACGATCTTGCGGCCGTTGACGCCGCCCTGGGCGTTCTGCAGATCGATCCGGGCCTGCGCCGCAGCGGGGCCATCCGCGAAGGTGGAGCTGGCGTCGCCGGTCTCTGAGGTGATATAGCCCAGGGTGATGGTCGTCGCCGAGATGCCCGGCGCGCTGGCGATGAGCGGTGCGCCCGCGCCGCTCGTGGGCGACGACGACCCACTCGGGCTGCTGGGCGGCGCGGTAGTCGCGGTGGACGAGGGTGTCTTCGAGCTACCACAGGCGGCCGCTACCAATACCAGTGCGGCAATACCGGCCGGATACGCATATCGACTACGTTTCATTTGATCCCCCCTACGCACAACCTCGTTTGCGGCGAATGGTACAACGTCGCATTCCTCGGCACAAGGCGGTCTGTGGGGCCTGACCACAGCATTCACGGTCTTGTCGAAGAGGGCTCGGCAGGGGGTCGCCAGGGTTCTCACGCGAGGAGGAACTCCTACGATTTTGGAAGCCGAGCCAGGCTCCCGGTGCGGAGTGATGAAGATTCGGCCGGTGCTACTTCGTTCCATGCGATCACGACGGTGAAGCTCAAGCTGGCGTCAGTTCTTGCCTTTGACTTATGAGGACTACACTGCGACTCTGAGCGACGCCGGCACCCCAGCTGTGGATACGTTGCCAGAACACCTCTCGAGTGCTGGCGAAGTTGTGCATATGTGCCATCCGGGGGCACTCGAAGACGGTGATGTCGGTCGCGCTCTTGAACGCTTTCGGTTCCATCCGGGGGTCGGGGACCACGTCGCGTTCGCCCACCGCGACCAGTACGGGCACCGTGATTGATGCCGCTTCGAGAGCGACGGTCCCGGGGGCAACCATATAAAGTCCGCAAGCAGGCATGGTCGCCGACCTCCATGTTGGAAGTGGTCCCGGGGAGGTCCCGGCGCTGGCGGCCATGTCGGCCGCCACGATGTCAGGAGGAACGTCGTCGTAGTGAAACGCCCAGGCGAAGGGGTGCTCGCCTTCGGCTGCGGCGTCGCCAATGGAGTCGCTCCCGGTCAGAGTGGGCCCGGTCGCAGCCGAGACGGCCGTCTGGTTGAGGACCTTGGGGTGGTCGAGGTCACTGCCGCGGGGTATCCACGGCCAGACTGCCGGAGGTGTCCCGGGGCGGCTGGGCACGACGGTGTGGATGGCGCTGAAGCCGAGGGAGGCGATGCCGTCGAAGGTGGCGTGCTGGCCCTGGAGCACAATCGTGAAACAGCCACCCATGGACTGGCCGATTCCGAGCTTCGTGGCTCGCCGCACCGGTGGGTAGCCGTCGAGCAATATCCCTGACTCCAGCCGGCGCATGACTGCCTCGACCGTGACCCGGTTGCCGGCGGCCACATTGTCATAGTTGAGGACGTTACCTTCGGGGACGGTCGAGTCACCGAATCCCAGGTGGTCGCACGCCACGAAGATCCAGCCTCGGGCCACATGCCAGCCAGCCTCACCACCCGTTGAGCTCTCCGGCATGTCGAAGCTGTAATACTTGCGACAGTAGCCACCACCAGGAAACGCGAAACACACCACCGGCGGTTCCGAGAGGGCGGCAGCATCAGGCAGGTATACAGTCGCCGCCGTATGGGCCTCGACGCCCAGGCCGGCGGAGTCGGTGACATCGATCTGAAGTTCGATCGGTTCGTGCATGACGATCTCCTTGTCCGACGGCCAGCTGGCTGCGACCGGCGCCAGGACGCTACGAGGAAATGAGGGTCCCGCAGACCGGCTTGGCGCTCTTCGTGACGAAGTGACTCCCGACCAGCTGCGGGAAGAACAGGCATTGGGTCTCGGGCACCTGTCCGAACGCCGCATAGTTGACTGGACTGGCCAATAGCCCATTCGCGTCGTAGTTCGTGACCTTGCTCAGATTCGCTATGAACGCCTGTCGGGTGGGATTCTGGCCGGCCAGCTCCAGACCCTTGATCATCAAGTCCGCGGCCAGCCACCCCTGGGTGTAGTCGAAGCCGGGAATGCCCGTGTAACCAGCGTAGGTCTTAAACGCATTCACCATCTGCTGGGTGGCGGGGGTGTTCAGTTCGACCGGTTCGGTTTGGTTGAGAAAGTAGGCGCCTTGGGAGGCCTGAGCCGCGGTGGGGTCGTCGAGAAGTTCCTGCCCGTAGCCAGTGGCCAAGACGGGAACCTTGAGGTTGACACCGGTTTGCTTGGCGGCGGTCATGATGGCCAGGTTGGTATTGGCATCCATAACCATGTAGGCCGAGTCCGTCCCGGTGCTCTTCATGGCCAACGCGATCGGAGTCACCGCCACGGTCCCAAACGCAATACTGTCGTTGACATACCCGGCCTTGATTCCGACCGCCGGGGCGGCCTTCCCGCACCCGATGGCGCCGGCCGCAGACGAGGTGACGCCATAGCCCAGGCAGGCCACGTTTGTACCCCCGTTGTCCTTGATCAACTGCGCGACGGTCGTCCACTGCGGGTAGCCCGGATATTGACCCGTAGTCGCAAACATGTTCGTGTCCGGCTTCTGCTCCCACTCGGGACCGTCAAAACCCCCACCGGTGACGGGGATCCCGGCCTGCACGTAGGTCTTGTAGCCCCCGATCACGAAGGCGGACACCGCCATAACTCCGAAGACATTTTGGGCGATCAAAGCCTGGGCAACACTCCCGCTCCCTGTTTCGGTAGACGTATCATCCCTCGTCACGAACTTGAGCTGACGATCGAAGACACCCCCCTCGGAGTTCTGGAGCCCAAACCGGGCCTTGACGCCCGTCTCCACCCCGAGGAATTCCGATGACGCCACCCCGGTGAGCGAGGTCTGCAGCCCCAGAGTGATCGCAGTGGGCGTCACCCCGGGCCCGCTCGCGGTGTTGCCACTGGTTGCAGTACCAGCACTACCGCCGCTCAGTGCCGTGGTGGCACTGGAACTCTTCCCGGATGAGCTCCCACACGCCGTCGCCGCCATGGCCATCACGCCCAACCCGGTGACGGCGAGTTTCATCGTAGCTCGACGCATCCAGATCAGCCTCCATCCCGAGAAATCGTACCGAGGGAAGCGTGGCAAGCTCCCCCCGAGTTCGTTGCAGCAGATGCAATGATCTCAGTCAACTAGTCTCCTGTCAAGTGGAACCAAAGCCGCCCGGTGATCCAGGAAAGAACGAGGAAACGGCCGTCCCTGCCGCCGGCAGGTTCCCACGGCGCACGGCGACGAAGGCAAACACCCGACGCCGTCTGGTAAGCGCCGCGCTCACGCTCTTCGCAGAGAAGGGCTACGAGCAGACCACCGTCACGGAAATCACCATGCTCGCAGGCGCCGCGACACGAACGTTCTTCTTCCACTTCCCTACCAAAGCGGATGTTCTTTTCAACGTACCACCCGAAAACTTGACACTGCTATATGATCTGGTTCTCACCCAACCATCGACTCACAGCGACGGGCGCGCCCTTGAGACGGCCGTCAGGGAGTGGCTTCTGCAGACGACGCTCGACCGCGCGGTCCCGCATCGAATGACAGGACTGCTACTCCAGGCCGCCGCGACGTCGGCTGCTTTGCGAGGCAGGCAGCTCGATTACAACCAGATGCTGGCTGACTTGGCCGCCGAAGCCCTCGCCAAGAGACGGGATCAGTCCAAACCGAGCCTTGTCAGCCTCACTGCCGCTCGCACCGTCATGCGGGTGCTTCATGCCATCATGATCGATTGGGCCGAATCCAACGCCGATGACCTCGAAGGTATCATCGACAGCCATTTCCAGGCGTTGCACGAACTCTTCGTTACAGACCATTCAGCCAAACACTTGAGAGTAGCCGCCAGTCCCGGGAACATCCGGACCCCTCGAACTCGACGGTCCGCACCTCTCGTCAGCCCAGCCGAGATGGACCAGGTTGAGGTCGACGCAGGAGGGTTGTCCGCTCATCCGCAGCGGGCTGACAGCGATGCGGTGGGCGTCGCTCGACAGCGAGAACAGAATTCGCGAAGCTAATACTCAACGTTCTCGACCGACGTGATCGGCTGGGACGGCTGCGTGTACCCCTGGGCCTTCTCGATCTACGACTATGAGCCCATCGTGAAGCGTTTCCACGCCCCCCCTTCGGTGCTCGAGACGTTCTCCGGTCCGGGCTGGGTCGTATGCCCGTTCTGCCCCCGCCCGGCCGACTACGACCCGACCTCGGTCCCTGCGCCCTATGCCCACTCGGCCGTCGATTGCGACGAGATGATGTTCTTCGTGGCTGGTGACTACACCATCAGGCGGGGTACCAACGTCGGGCCGGGTTCCATCACCTTCCATCCGGCGGGCTGGGTCCACGGACCGCACCCGGGAGGCGCCGAGGCTTCGATCGGCAAGCCCCGCCACGAGGAGTACGCGGTCATGATCGACACATTCAAACCGCTGTCGTTGGGGCCGGCCGCGGCCTCCGTCGCCGACCCCGACTACCACACCAGCTGGGCCAATCACCCGGCCCGCCACCGGTGAGCGAGCTGCGACGCGACGACGTGGAGTTCGTGTCCGAGGGCCGCACCCGCGTTCGGCGAGATAGCGCCAGCGTTAAGTTCGCCCTGTCACGCCCGGAGCAGCACCGCCGCAACTGGCGCAACGAGATCACCCTGCGCTCCTGGGAGCACTAGACCGCTACGAGCCGGCCGCGTTTATCGAGCGGATCTCACCCACCCCACTGCTCATGATCGTCGGGATAGAAGACACCATGACGCCGGCCGCCGACGCCCTGGCTGCCTACGAGCGGGCCCTCGAGCCCAAACAGCTTCTGCTGATACCCGGAGAGCATTACGACGTATATGTCGACCAGTTCGAAACGACCAGCACTGCGGGGCGCGACTGGTTTGTGAAATACCTCTGAGACGGACGCCCGATCAACTCGGCCGCACCGACCAGCTACCGCCCGTCCCCAAAAGGCTCAGGAGGCTCATCCCCGGCCAGGAGCGCCACGGCCTCCGGGCCGCCATCGAGAAGCCGGTTGACCCGGCGCCGCACCCGCCAGCCGCCGGCGGTGCGGGTGAGATCCCATCGGTTCGCGGCCACCCGCTCGGCTATCCAGCGCCCTTCGTCGTGGATGAACACCACCGAATAGTTGATGGCCACCGCGACGTCGCCGTCGAGCCAGATCCGGGCCGGACGAAGGGTGTGGGCGCTACCCGTCGAAACGAAGCGCCGGTGGAGCTCAGTCGTGACCGTTCCGGCCATGTCCTCACTGGTGAAGTGGTAGTCCTGCAGCTCGTACGTCGCTCCTGTGTCAACCCACATGTCCCGCACGGCATAGCCCTGGGAACTGTCGGCGAGCGGACCGTAGCCAGCGATCAGGCGGGCGATAGCCGCCTCATCCTCAAGCTCGACCACCCGACGCTCAAGCCGGTCGAGACGGGCGGCCACCCCACCTACCTCAACGCCTGGCACTGACGACCTGGACACGCGGCAATATTACGAGCGGCGCACGAGCCGTCCTGGCCGGGCGCCAGTATCGGTGCCGCCCCGGCGGGTGACAGTGCCGGCGACGGTCGTGAGCACATAGCCGGTCGCGTCCTGGAGCATCCGCACCCCGCCGGCGGGAAGATCCGCCGTCGCGACGGGGACGCCGAGACGCAGCCCTTCGAAGTCGATGACGTTGAGATCCGCCCGCAGTCCGGGCTCGATCCGGCCTCGGTCGGTCAAGCCGTACAGATCGGCTGGCTGAGAGGTGAGCCGGCGCACGACTTCTGGCAGATCGAGCCGTGGTCCCCGTTGCCGGTCCCGTGCCCAGTGCGTCAGCATGTAGGTGGGGATCGTCGAGTCGCAAATCAGCGCGGTGTGGGCGCCACCATCGTTGAGACCAACCACGGCGTTGGGGTCGAGGAGTTGTTCATGAAGGGCGGCGTGGTCACCGTCGGCGTAGTTGTACACGAAGTTGCAGAGCATGGCTCCGTCGTCGAGCAGGATGTCGTAGGCGATCTCCTCGGCCGAGACGCCACGAGCCGCGGCCGCGGCGCCTATGGATCGCTCCGGCCCGGGCTCGTAGTCCGGCGAGCCGACCATCGGGAAGCTGGCCCCCAGCACTCGCTTCACCCGTTCGACGCTGCGCTGCTCTGCGGGTCCCGCGAACTGGTCGGGCTCGGCCAGGATGGCCGCCCGCACAGCCGGGCGACGTAATGCTACGAGCCGCTCGGACAGGGGCAGGCGGGAGACGCCCCGATACGAGGCGCGAGCCATGAAGGGGTGGCGCAGGTCCCATCCCCAAATCGACGTGAATGGACGCCCCGCGATCAAAGGCACGACCGCCGCTCCACGTGACCGCCACGCCGCTGACTGCTCGGCTTCGCGCCGCCAGCGCTCAGGGGCGTTATGGCACTGAAGGAGAATGAAGGTCACGGTGAGGCCGGCCTCGATCGCGATCCGGCCGATCCGGTCCATCTCACCCTCGATAATCGCGTCGTCGTCAGCGACCGCCAACCCCGAGGTCGCCAACTCCATGAGCGCCCCGCCGGCGCGTTGGACTCCGGCGGCCAGTCCCCTCAGTTCCTCGTAGGTCGCGTACGTGCCCGGCACCGGGGTGCCATCGAGCGAGAGGTGGCCGAGGGTGCGCGATGTCGTCACCGAGAACGCACCCGCCTCGATTGCCTCCCCAACGAGCGCAGCCATGGCGGAGATTTCCTCGGGGGTCGCGGGCGTCCGGTCGTCAGCGTTGGGCCGCACGAGCGCTCGAACCGCTCCGTGAGGAATCTGGGTGGCGACGTCGACGCTCCAACGCAGTTGCGCCAGCACGTCGAGATAGTCGGGGAAAGACTCCCAGCCCCACCCGACGCCCGCCTCGAGGGTGGCACGAGGAATGTCCTCCACCCCCGCCATCAGGTCGAGCAGCCGCTGGCGACCGGCCTCTCCCGCGACGGGGGCGAAGCCGACCCCACAGTTGCCGGTCAATACCGTGGTAACCCCGTGGGCGCTGGTGGGCTCGAGCAGGTCGTCCCAGAGCACCTGGCCGTCGTAGTGCGAGTGGATGTCCACGAAGCCGGGCGTCACCAAAAGCTCCGAGGCGTCGACGACCTCGGCGGCTCCAGTTGCAGCCAGCCCAGGTCCTACGGCAACGATTCGCCGATCAACCACCGCGACATCCGCGGTTCGCTCGGGCCGGCCCGTCCCGTCGACGACACGACCGTTACAGATGATCAGGTCGTACACCGCCGCGCCTCAGCCCGCCGAGCGGCGGATGGGCTCGAGGTACATGTCCGGGACCTTGAGCTCACGGACCTCGACCCGCGTCCACAGACCACCAATCTGGAAAGGCTCGCTTTCCAGGTAAGAGTCCACCCCAGCCCTGCTTTCGCAATCGAGGATGACAAGCGAGCCACGCACCACACCAGAATCGTCGTAGACCCCGGCGCCGAACACCACCGAGCCCTCATGGAAACGAGCGGTGATGGTGTCCGTGTGCGCCGCCCGCAGTTCGTCGCGCCGAGCGACTCCCGAGTCGCCGGGCAGGTCCCATGCCTGCACCATGAACTTCACGACCTCCGACACTACCGCTTCACCCCGGCGTTCAGGCCGATCAGCACCGAGACGGGCGAGTCAAGGAGCTGGCCCGGGTTGCGTTCGATCCGTTCGGCTACCTGGGCTCTCTGGGCAGGCCGAGGACCCGTTCCCCGAGGATGTTTTTGACGATCTCGGTCGTGCCCGCGGCGATGGTCGCCGAGCGCGAACCCAGGAACTGGTTGGCGGTGCTGTCGTCGAGACCCACGGTAGCCGGCAGGCCGGTCACGGTCATCCGGGTCTCGCTGAAACGCTGGCGCAGCAGGCTCCAGGCCAGCTTGATGACCTGCTGCTCGGGTCCTGGCTGCCCCCCTGACACCAGGGTGGCCAGGGTCTTCTTGCCCATGGCCCCAACCAGCCGGCCCTCGATGTAACGGCGGACCACCTCGTCGTGTGCCGGGACGGACAGTCCGGCCGCCCGGCCGCTGCGACCCAACTCGGCGACGTAGTCGTTGATCTCCTGCTCGAGGCGGGTGGCGAACATGGCCACCCCCGAGCGCTCGTGGGCCAATGTCGTGGTCGTAACCCGCCAGCCCTCGTTGATCGGGCCGAGCAGATTCCCCCCGGGGATGCGGACGTCGCGGAACGAGACGGCGGCGAACTCCGAGGTCCCGGTCATCTGACGGATGGGCCGGCGCTCGATCCCGGGCCGGTCGAGCCCGGTCAGGAGCACGGAAATCCCCTTGTGCTTGGCGGCGTCGGGATCGGTCCTGACCAACAGCTCGCAATGGGTCGCCCTCATCCCGTTGGTGGTCCAGATCTTCTCGCCGTTGACCACGAACTCGTCGCCGTCCAGCACCGCCCGGGTCCGCAACCCGGCCAGGTCGGAACCGAAATCGGGTTCGCTGAAGCCCTGGCACCACAGCTCCTCGCCGCCCAGGATCCTCGGCAGATGGCCGTGCTGGACCGGCGTGCCCCACGCAATAATCGTCGGGCCCACGTTCTTGGTGCCCAGGGTCCCCGCGATCATCGGTGCGCCCGACTCGGCCAGCACCTCGTCGCAGAGCACGTTCTGTGCCGCGGTGAGGCCGCGGCCGCCGTGCTCGACGGGCCACACCGGCGCCACCCAACGGCCTTCGCTCAACACGCCCTGCCAGGCCAGCTGGGCCGCGAAGCCCCGGTCGCTGCCCCACTCCTGTTCGAAGCGGGGCAGGGCCTCGTCGAGAAACCGGCGCAGCTCCTCCGCCGGGCCGCCGAGCCCGGCCGGCAACTGCTCCACGGCGATCGTCTGCGACACCTTGCCCTCCCACTGTCAGTGCGCCCCGCCGCGGGGCAAGCGCTGAGCTACACAAGCAGCTTAATCTCACTCAGGTCGGATAAGCCGCGGTACCGGGTGGCAGTCGTGACCGACTCCGTTGTCGGGGTCCCAGTCGACGACGGCCGGGCCGTGATCCAGTAGTCCCTTCCCTTCATCGCCACCGGCTGACCACGTCCGAAGTCGTCTGCCCCCTGGGATCGAGCGACGCCGCGCTGACGGCCCACCGCGACTCTCACGCGGGCCGAAACACCGGGGCCGAGACACGATCGTCGAGGGCCTGGAAGTCCACGACAAGCGCCATGCCGATGTGCAGATGCTCGGCCCCAACGATATTCGTCATGATGCGAGGCCCTTCCTCGAGGTCTACGGCCGCCGCGACGTAAGGGACCCGCCGGTTGAAGGGTGGCAGGTCGTTCATGTACACCGTCGAGTAGGTGTAGAGGGTGGCCCGCCCGCTCGACTCCTCCCAGCGGATCTGGTCGCTCCAGCACTGCACGCAGAACGGCCGGGGATAATGCTGCGCGGCGCCACACGAGTCGCAGCGCTGGATCAAGAGGCGCCCGTCCCGAGCTGCATCCCAGAACGGCTGGCTCTCGGGCTCGATGGTGGGCAGGTCGAATCGGGGCTCGTCGGCCATGGCGGTCGGTGTCCTTTGAACTCAGGGTCCTTTGAACTCAGTGTCCTTTGAACTCGGTGGGGCGGCGCTCGAGGAAGGCGGCCACTCCTTCCCTGGCGTCGTCGGCGCGGCTCTGCAGTTCCTGGAAGGCGGCCTCGATCATGAACGAAGCCGACCGGTCATGATCGAAGGAGCTATTGAGCAGGCGCTTGGTGAAGGCCAGGCCGCTCGTCGGCATGCTGGCGAGCTGGTCGAGCAACTCCGAGGCGGTGGTGTCGAGCCTCGACGCCGGGGCCACCCGGTTGACCAGCCCCATGGCGTGGGCGGCCGAGGCCGGGAGTTTCTCGGCCAGGAACATCAGCTCCTTGGCCCGCTGCGTACCGACGAGCCGGGGCAGCAAGTAGCACCCTCCGGCGTCAACCACGATCCCACGCAGCAAAAACGGCTCCAGGAAGGCTGCGTCCTCCGCGGCCACGACCAGATCGCAAGCGTAGGCGATATGGGCCCCCAGACCAGCAGCCGTTCCCTGGACCACCGCCACCACGGGCTTCGGGCAGTCGAGGATGGCGGCGATCAGTCGCTGGGCGCCGTGCATAATGCGCCGCATACCGTCGCCCACGACCGGATTCGCCGCTCCACCTCGCGGAATCGACCCGACATCGGCGCCCGAGCAGAAGTGCCGACCGTTGGCGCGGATCGCCACCGCTCTGATGTCGGGATCACGGTCCGCCGCGGCGAGGAGCTCGATCACCGCGTCGCGCATCTCGGGGAGAAGGGCGTTGGCCGCGTCGGGACGGTTCAGGGTGATGGTGGAGACGCTTTTGCTGACGTCGTGCAAGATGGTCGTGCCGAGCACGCCGGGAGCGGTCATTTTCGGCTCAGGCAGGACGCGCCGCCGTTGACGGCTACATCGCCCTTGGCGGTGAGGATCGACCCGGTCATGCCAGCCTCACCTCTCACCCTTCCGGAGCTTGACGGAGCCACGCCGCATCGTACTGCGCGGCCTGGGCGTCCTTGATCCCGCTCATGCCTTCGTTATCAATGATCTCCCGAAACGGACGTCCGTCCGGTGCGGTAGCCCGTCCGCTGTTGGCGAGGGTCACGGCGTCGGCCGCCAGGGCCGCGACCCGACCGGCTGCGTCCCCGGCGGCGTCGGCCACCGCGTCGAGCGCTCTCTTGTTCAGCAGCACCGCTTCTTTGGGCAGGCGGGCCAGGCGGCCCGCGAGGTCGCGGGCCCGATCCATCAGCTGGTCATCGGGCTCGACGGTGAGGACGAGCCCGATCTCCCGGGCTCGATCGGCGCCGATTTCCTCTCCAGTGAGCATCAGGAACTTGGACCACTGACGGCCAACGACTGGCACCAGGGCGGTTGCGCCGACGAGGCCGATGCGCCCCTCCGGGAGAGAGAAGCGAGCCGATTCGGCGGCGATCACGAAGTCACACGCCACAACCATCGACAACGCGGCGCCGAAGCACACCCCGTGGACGGCCACAACCACCGGCAGCCTGGCGTCTCGCAGGCGGCGGTGGAAGGCCTCGGCGTTCTCCAGGAAGGCTTGATGCTCGAAGGCCGTCTGCCGTCGGGCGTTGCCCGACAGATCTCCGCCGCTCGAGAAGCCCCGGCCGGCGCCACTCAACAGCACCGACCCAACGTCGGGATCTGACTCAGCGTTGCTTAACGCCCAAATGATTTGATCCCGCGTGCCCCCGGCCCGGGCCGATATGGCATTGAGCTTGTCCGGGCGGTCAAGGGTGATGGACGCCACGCCATTCGACTTTTCGTACCTGATCTCGTCGAGCTCCACCCTTGCCCTTAGACCCCCGATCGGGCTTGGCCCGCTCGATTTGCGTACAGTCGGTACGGTGAACCGCGAGAGCCTATCGCGCTTACTCAATCCCGTGACCATTGCGGTTGTCGGCGCCAGCGAGAAGCTCGGTATGTCCAATAACGCCGTGTTGCCCATGCTGGATGTGGGCCGCGACGTGTACATGGTGAACCCGAACCGCGACCAGGTCTACGACCGCCCGTGCGCTCCCAACCTGGGTGTGCTGGGCAAGCCGGTCGACGCGGTGCTGTCCCTCGTCAGCGCCGAGCGGGCAATCGACGTGGTGAGCGAAGCCGCCGCACTCGGTTGCGGAGGAGTGGTCGTGGCGGCGGGCGGCTACGCCGAACTGGGCGGCGAGGGAATGGATCTGCAGCACCGGCTCGTCGAGGCGGCCGGCCCGGAGATGGCGGTGATGGGACCCAACTGCAGCGGCTTCCTCAACGCCAGGACCAAAGCCAATCTCTTCACCGGCGGCCGCATCAGCCTGGACCCGGGCGCCACCGCCGTCATCTCCCAGAGCGGCTTCCTGCTGCGCTCGTGCCTGGCAGCCGGCCTGCAGCGGCGGCTGGGCTTCGGTGTGGCCATCTCATCGGGGAACGAAGCGGTATGCGGTATCGCCGACTACATTGAGCTGCTCACCGACGACCCCGAGACCAGCGTGATCTGCCTCGTCATCGAGAAGATCCGTGATGCACCCGCCTTCCTCGCTTCGGTGGCGCGGGCCCGCGGCTTCGGGGAAGGGGGTGATCGCGCTCAAGCTCGGCCGGTCGGAGCAGTCGCGCCACATCATGAGGTCCCACACCGGAGCTATCGCCGACGAGAGCTGGGTATACGACCTGGTCCTCCGCCAGGCCGGGGTCGTCACTGCGGAGGACGTGGACGACCTGCTCGACCGGGCCCAGCTTCTGTCCCAGCTCCCTCCCGCCCGCTGGCGGCCGATTCGCGGCGTGGCGGTCATGGCATCCTCCGGTGGCGTCGCTGGCGTGGCTGCCGACCTGTCGATCCAGGAGGACGTCGGGCTCCCCGAGCTGGCCCCTCTGGGTCCGTGGGTCCGGCAGCGCATCCCGGGAGAGGATGGGAGCCTGAACCCCCTCGACCTCACCGGCTTCGTGATGCGCGACCGGGACCTGCTCGTGGAGATGTTCCGCGGGTACGCAGAAGCCGGCGGTATCGATGCGCTGGTGCTGTGCTGGTGGGCGGGCGAGGGGGACGAGGGCTGGGCCCGCACTCTGCTCGACCCGTTCGCCGAGGTCGCCGCGGCGTCGGACATCCCGCTCGTGGTGACTCCTGTGGAGGCGACTGCGATCGGGGCGTGGACGGTGAAGTACCGGGGCCGCGGCCTCACATTCTGCCGGGGCTTGCGCGCCACATTTCGCGCCATCCGGGCGCTCAGCGAGGTGGCTGGCGGACCCCCGCCCGATCGGAACGAGTTCCTCGTCGCGGCGCCGGCCGCGGTCTCTTCCGCCACGCCGCCCCTGGTGGACAGTCCCGCGGGTCGCATGGTGGGATTTGGCGACTCGATGGCCATTCTTAGCCGGGCCGGGATCCCGGTTGCCCCCTACCTGATCCTGCCCGAGGGCGTCGAACCCGACGCGAACCTGGAGGGTCTGGGCGCACCGTTGGTGGTGAAGCTCGCCGACGTGCCTCATCGCACCGAGCTCGGCGCGGTCCGTCTCGGGGTGCCTCCCGCCGATGTGGCGGCCGCCGTCAAGGAGCTCCGGCTGATAGCCGCCGCCCACTCGGCGCCAGGAACCGTGGTGGTGCAGCGGATGCTCGACGCCCGCGGAGAGGCGTTCATCGGGGTCCAGGGGGACAGCGACCTCGGACCTCTCGTGCTGTTCGGGCGGGGCGGAATCCTCCTCGAGCTGGCCGCCCGGGTAGACGGGCGGCTTTTGCCTCTCGACCCGGGCGCCGCCCGTTCGCTGGTGGCGGAGGTCGCGGGCGGAGTAGGCGGTATGCGGGGCCAGTCGGCCTGGCCGCTCGATCAGCTGGAGTCGGCCGTCGAGGGGATGGCCCGTACCTGGCAGGCAACCGCGTCGTGGCTTCGCGCCGCGGACATCAATCCTCTGGTCATCACCGACGACGGCGTGGTGGCGGTCGACGCGCTGTTCCTGGCCCGCTCGTGAGAGAATGGTGCGACGACGACCCCGTGCTGCGACGGTCACGAGGCTGGGAGGCAAGACCAGTGAGCGAGACACTCGACGACCAGGCTGCGACGTTTGACGGATTCCGTCCGGCCCCGGATGCGGCTCGACCGGGGATGCCGGGGATGCTCAGCCACGTGGCCTATGTGACCCGGGACACGCAAGCGACCACGGACTTCTACACCCGCCTCCTCGGGATGGAGCTGGTGAACGCGGTTCTCGACGACTCCATCCCGTCCACAGGCGAGCCCGTTCCCTACTTCCATTCCTTCTTCCGGATGGCCGATGGCTCGACGGTCGCCTTCTTCGAGGCCCCCGAGCTGCCGCCACTCGAAGACCCACCCCACCCCGCCTACCGCACGTTCCAGCATCTCGCCCTTCAGGTCGACAGCCCGGAGGTCGTTGACCGGTGGAGGGAGTGGCTCGAGGGCAACGGGGTCGAGGTACTCGGGCCGGTTGACCACAAGATCATCTACAGCATTTACTTCCATGATCCGAACGGCGTCCGGTTGGAACTGACGGCTCCGACCTCCCCCTCGTGGAACGACAACGCCGAACACGCTGCTGCCCAGCTGGCCGACTGGAGCACGGTGAAAGAGCAGGCCCGCCGGTCAGGGGACAATCTGTCGACTGTGCTCAACCAACTGGCCCGCGACAGGAGTCATCGCCGGTCGTGACAGAGCTTCCCAAGATCGTGAGCGTCGACGACCACGTCGTCGAGCCCCCCATGTATGGGAGCAATGGCTCCCGCAGCGCTTTCGGGACCGCGGCCCGAAGGTGGTCCGCCGCGGCATCGCCAACATCGACTACGTCGGGACGGCCAGTTACGTCGAGCACTTCGACGACGACTCGCCGACCAAGGTCGACTGCTGGCTCTATGAGGACCTCGTGTACACCCACAAGCGGATGGTGGCAGCCGCCGGGTACTCCAAGGCGGAGATGACTCTCACGCCGATCACCTATGACGACATGCGGCCGGGGTGCTATGACCCCAAAGCTCGCCTCGAGGACATGGACGCGAGCTGGGTGGAGGCGTCGATGTGTTTCCCGACCCTGCCCCGGTTCTGCGGGCAGACCTTCTACGAGGGCCACGACAAGGAGTTGGGACTGGCGTGCGTCCAGGCCTACAACGACTGGATGCTCGGGGAATGGTGCGGCGACTCGGTGGGGCGCCTCATTCCGCTCGGCATCATCCCCCTCTGGGACGCCCGGCTCGCCGCCGACGAGGTACGGCGCAACGCGGCACGCGGCTTCCGGGCCGTCTGCTTCAGCGAGCTGCCGTACCACCTCGGCCTGCCGACCATCCACAGCGGCCACTGGGACCCGTTCTTCGAAGCGTGCGCCGAGACGGGCACCGTCGTGGCCATGCACATCGGGTCGTCGTCGAAGATGCCGGCGGCGTCGCCGGACGCACCTCCGTCGGTGAGTGCCACGCTTGCGTTTGGGAACGCCATGTCGTCCCTGATCGATTTCCTCATGTCCGGGCTTCTGGTCCGGTATCCCGACCTGAAGCTTCTCTACGCCGAGAGCCAGATCGGATGGATCCCCTACGCCTTGCAGCGGGTCGACCAGGTGTGGGAGGACAATCAAGGGTGGGCCCAGACCAAGCACATCCCGGAGCCGCCCTCCACCTACTACTACCGCTCGGTCTACGGCTGTTTCATCAACGACCCTCACGGTCTGGCCTCTCTCGACGAGGTGGGCGTCGCCAACGTGACGGCCGAGACGGACTACCCGCACTCGGATTCGTCGTGGCCCGACACCAAACAGGTCATGACCAAGCTCACCGGCGGATTGGCCGACGACGTGGTGGAACGCATCCTCCGGGGCAACGCCATCGAGGTCCTCCGGCTCGACCACCTCCGCTGAGCGGGACACCTCCCTATTCGCTCGCCAACTCTTCCCGTAGCTGGCGTTTGAGGACCTTCCCGTAGGCGTTGCGGGGAAGGTGGTCGCGAACGACGAATCGGCGGGGCCGCTTGTAGCCCGCCAGGGTGGCCGTGCAGTGGGCTGCCAGCTGGGTTCGTAGCGTGCTCGGGTCGGCACCGGGCTCGGCGACGACCACCGCGGTGACGATCTCCCCCCACGTGCGATCGACGAGGCCGATCACCGCCACCTCCCGAACCGCGGGGTGGTCGGCCAAGGCGGCCTCCACCTCAACCGCGTACACATTCGATCCCCCGCTGATGATCATGTCCTTGGCCCGGTCAAGCAGGTAGACGTACCCCTGCTCGTCCATCCGGCCGAGGTCGCCGGTGTGCAGCCACCCACCCCGCAAGGTGTCGGCAGTGGCGTCGGGCCGGTTCCAGTAGCCGAGCATGACCGCCCCTCCCCGAACGCAGACCTCGCCGAGCTCGCCCGGCTGCACCTCCGTCCCGTCTTCGCCGAGGATCCTCACGTCCGTGCCCGGCCGGGCCACGCCCGCCGAGCCAAGTCGCTCCGGGTGGTCACCTGACACGGCGGCGAGGTGGTCATCGACGCTGAGAGCGGTGGCGGTCATCGGGGTTTCGCCCTGCCCGAAGAGCTGGACGAATACCGGGCCGAACAGTTCGAGAGCCTCTCGCAAGTGGGCGGGAGGAAAAGGCGCGCCGCCGTAGACGACGCGCCGCAGCTTCGGTAGCTTCGGCTTCGACCCGGCGAGGGCGTCGACGAGCATGACGATCTGGGTTGGGACCAGCCAGGTATTGGTCACCCCTTCACCGCCCAGATGCCCCAGAATCCCGGCCGGGTCGAAATGCTTGTCAGGGGGAATCACCTGCAAAGCCCCCCGAGCGGTTGCGGCGAGGGCGTGGAAACCGGCTCCGTGGCTGAGGGGCGCGGCGTGCAGCGTGACATCCCGTTCGTCCAACGGGGTGAGGTCCGCCAGCCACGACGCCGTCACGAAGCCCAGAACGCCGTGGGTCAGCATCGCCCCCTTGGGGCGGCCGGTCGTCCCCGATGTATAGAACAACCAGGCCAGGTCGTCGCGGTCCACGTCGGCTGCCACCAGCGAAGCGTCGGCGCCGGCGATCAGGTCCTCGTGGGCGACCACCCCGGGGGGGGCTGCGCCTCCGGCTGCCACGACTGTCGTCCCACCAAGACCGGCGCGGGCGACGACATCGACGCACTCGTCGTCCGTGAGGACCGCCACCGCACCGGAGTCCGCCACGTGGAAGGCGACCTCGTCGGGCGTGAACCGGCTGTTGAGGGGAACCAGGCAGAAGCCGGCCTTGAAACAGGCAAACATGGCTTCGAGGAGCTCCGGGCGGTTGCGCATGAAGACGCCAACCCGGTCGCCTTTGGTGACGCCGGCCGTTAAAAGCCCTCGCGCCAGGGCGTCACTGCGCCGGTCGAGCTGTTCATAGGTGAGCGTCAGCTCACCCCATTTGACCGCCGGGCGATCGGGGAATCGCCTGGCGCTCACAGAGAGGAGCCGGCCCACGTTCACACTGTGCTTTCTACCAGTCGTCCGCCCCGGGACTATGCGTTACGGTGGCTGTCGGTGACGTCAGGGGTTGCGGGCCAGTGAGGGGGCGGGAAGCCGAACGGCTCGGCTGCTACGTCCTGCCGGGAGGCGTGTCAGACCCCCGGCCGGTGACCGGGCAGGCCCGCCGGGCCGAGGCCACCGGGTTGGGAACGGCGTGGATCGGTGAGAGGTATGACACCAAGGACCTTCCGGCGCTCGCAGGCGCGCTCACCCAGGCGACCCGCCGCATTCGCATCGGAGCGGCCGTGACCCACACGGGCCTGCGACACCCCATGGTTCTGGCATCGATGGGCCAGACCCTCCAGGCCCTCTCGGAGAACCGGTTCTTGCTCGGTGTCGGTAGATCGGCGTCGTGGCGGTGGCGCAACTACGGGATGCCCGCGCCGACCCTTGCCGCCCTCGGCGACACGGCATGCATCCTGCGGCGGCTATGGGCCGGCGAGACGGTGGAATACGAAGGTCCGGCCGGGCGCTACCCCCAGCTTCGGTTGGCCCAACAAGCCGATGTAGAACCGCCCCCGCTTCTGCTGGCCGCCGTCGGCCCGAAGACCCTCGAGCTCGCTGGCCGACGCTTCGACGGGGTGATCCTCCACCCATTTCTCACCCCCGAAGCCGCCCGGCGTTCATTCGCAAGGGTCCGCGACACGGCCGCAGCCGCCGGACGCGACCCGGGCGCGCTGCGGTGTTATGCCACCGTCGTGGTTGCCCCCGACCGGTCGCCCGAGGACACCGATCTGGCCGTGGCGGCCCGGGCAGCCGGTTACTTCCACGTGGCAGGCCTCGGCGACGCCCTGGTCGCCGCCAACGGCTGGAACCCGGGATTGCTCGAACGGTATCGGTCCCACCCCTCGCTCGTGGCGCTCGGCGATAAGCAGGCCGACAAGGCGCTCACGCGCACCCAGTTGATTGAAGTGAGCCGGACCCTGCCGGCCGAATGGATCCCGGCGGCGTCGGCTACCGGTAGCGCAGCCCAGTGCGCGGCCCGTCTGCACGAATATCTCGATGCTGGCGCCGACGAACTCGTACTTCATGGCAGCACCGCCGACCATCTCGACAGTCTGGTGACGAGCTTCTCGGAGGCCCAGTGACGGCCCCCGCCGCGGACCTGGCAGGTCCGTTGACCGCTTGGTTGGCCGAGCGGCTGCAGGGCGACGAGGTTGTGATCACGGCCCTGGAGCGGCCCGCCGCGGGCCAATCGAATGACACCGTGCTCTGCGAGATACGAGCCGGTGGGCGCGAGGAGCACCTGGTGGTCCGGCGCCAGGCAACAGAGACGCCCATCTTCCACAAGCCGGACGTCCTCCGCGAGGCCCGGGTACTCCAGGGCCTGGCTTCGACGGCCGTTCCGGTGCCTGCCGTTCGATGGGTCGAGCCCGACCCGTCGGTCCTCGGCGCTCCATTCTTCGTCATGGAGCGCATCGCCGGCCGGGTCCCGCTCGGCAAGCCCTCCATCCACACGGAGGGTTGGTTGCCCACGTTGAACCGGCCTGACCTGGAGCGCCTGTGGACTTCCGCCATGGAGGTGATGGTGGCCGTCCACGCCGTCGGGTGGGAGCGGACTCACCGCTTCCTGCTGGACGGGGCGGCGTCGGAGCCATCCGTCGTCCAACGGGTCGCGGAGCTTCGGGCCTGGTACGAGTGGAGCACTTCCGGCCGCACGTTCCCCATCACCGACACGGCTATCGACCATCTCACCAGCCAGGCCTCCCGGGTCGACGCAGGGGAACCGGTGCTGCTGTGGGGTGACCCCCGGGTCGGGAACATGCTGTTCGGCGACGACGACGCGGTCACTGCGGCTCTTGATTGGGAGACGGCGAGCGTCGGACCGGCCAGCCAGGACCTGGCTCACTGGCTGTTCTTCGACGACTTCCAGACCAGGGCGGCCGGCATCGAGCCGCTCCCGGGTTGGCCGGATCGCGACACCACCATCGCCCGCTACTCGTCGTTCTCGGGCCGGTCCATCGGCGACCTCGAGTTCTTCGACCTGGTAGAGGAGTTATTCATGGCCACCACCCTCATTCGCCAGGCGGACGCCCGGGTCGCCAGGGGGCTCGCTCCCCCTGACACCCGAATGGGACACGACAACACCGTCACTCAGATGATCGCTCGCCGGCTCGGCTTGCCCGTACCGGATCTCTCGCCGGACTACCTCGCCCATCGAGGCGTTCCGGTGGCCAGGAGGACTGCGTGACTGAGCTGGAGCGTAACCTGATCGCCGCGCCCCAGGAGGCGCACGCCAAGGTGGAGATCTACTCGGGCGTCGCCCGCCTGGCCCGCACGGTGTGGGCCAGCGAGGTGAAGACCCCGGGGCTTCGACCCGCCACCGCGATCGTCTGGTGCCACCCGACGGCCAACTTCCTCGGCCATTACGCCCTTCCGGGTCTCGCCACCAGGGGATTCGGGGCGATCGGGCTCACCACTCGATATGTGGGCAACGACACCAACCTCATCATGGAGAACTGCCTCCTCGATCTCGGGGCGATGGTGGCCCACCTCCGGAGGATCGGCTACGACAAGGTGGTGCTCGTGGGAAACTCGGGCGGCGCTTCCATCGTCCCGTATTACCAGGCTCAGGCCCGCCACCCCACAGTCACGTCACCACCCGGGGGAGGCCCGGACCTCACCTCCGTGGGGCTTGTACCGGCCGACGCTATCGCCATGTTCAACGCCCACCCATCACGGGCCCGGTTATGTACTGAATGGCTCGACCCGGCGATCCGCGACGAGCATCAGCCCTTCGAGCGGGATCCATCGATCGACATGTACAACCCGCACAACGGCCCCCCTTTTTCGGCGGAATTCATCGAGCGCTACCGGGCCGCGCAAAGGGAACGCAATCGCCGGATCTCGGCGTGGGCCGAGGCAACATGGCACGGCCTTCAGGAGCCGGGTCACTTCCCGCCGGGCCTCGAAGATTTGGCGTTCATCGTCCAGGGGACGACCGCTGACCTGCGCTTCCTCGACGGTGCCATCGATCCGAGCGATCGCCAGGTCGGAGTGTCCCTGTGGGGACCTCCGGCGTTGGCGAACTACCTTCCGGCCGGGATCGGACGCTGCTCTACCGTTCGCTCCTGGCTGAACCAGTGGTCGCTCCACCACACCCTGGGCGACTCGCTCCGCTGGCTCCCGGAGGTCATCGATCCCGTGTGGGTCGGGGTCGGCACGGCGGACCCGGTTGTGACTCCGCAGATGGCTCAGCAAATGCATGGCGCGGCTCGAGCGTCGAGCTCCCGCCGGCTCGTGGAGATCAAAGGCGGTACCCACTACTTCGAGGGACAGCCGGAGCAACTCGGCGAGGCCCTCGACGCGCTGGCAGACTGGGTCTCGGCGTTATAGGGCTCGGGCCCGCCATTTGGGAGCGGCGCTTTTGCCGCTCGGCGATGCGGCCGTAATCGGAACGGAGAAGGGCCGGAAGGGAGAAGAGACTGTGAAGTTCAATCTGTTGATGCCGATGCGGGCGACGAAGCACTACGACCGATGGATCGAGGGTGGCCATCTGGCCGACGTCGCCCGCCTGGCCGAGTCTTCAGGCTTCGACGGAGTTTCCGCCACCGAGCATCCGTTCCCCGACGACGAGTGGCTGGCCCACGGGGGCCACCACGCGTTTGACCCGTTCGTGGCCCTCTCGTTCATGGCCGCGGCCACGACCCGGGTGCAGCTGCTGACGTTCGTGCTCGTGTCCGGGTACCGCAATCCCTATCTGACCGCCAAGGCTCTAGCCAGCCTCGACAAGTTGTCGGAGGGCCGGGTCGTAGCCGGGATGGCGGCCGGGTACCTCCGTTCGGAATTCACCGTGCTGGAAGCCGAATGGGAGGGACGGGGCCCGCTCTTCGACGCGGCTCTCGACGCCATGCGGACGGCATGGACCGGTGAAACCGTCGAGATCGACGGACCCTTCCCGGCGAAGGGGCACACCCAGCTGCCTCCACCGGCCCGTCCGGGGGGCCCGCCGATCTGGATCGGCGGCAACAGCGCGGCAGCCCGACGCCGAGCGGCCGCTAAGGCCGACGGGTGGATGCCGATCGCCCAGGACGAGGCCTTGGCCAGGATCACCCGGACGCCCGCCCTCGAGACGATCGACCAGCTGGCGGGGATGGTTTCCGACCTGAAGCAGCGTCGCGCCGGGTACGGAGGCCACCCGTTGGACGTCTGCTTCTCTCCCTTCGGTGATCGCACGGACGCGGCGTCGTGGGCGGCTCAGATCCGCCGGGACCTCCCGGCCTACCAGGAAGCGGGCGTCACCTGGCTGCTGATCGAGCCGTGGAGCCGTAGCTTCAGCGAATTCCGGGACTCGGTATCCCGCCTGTCTGACGAGGTGGTCGTCTCGGACTGACCGCCCCGACCGTCGGTGGCTTGGCCGGGAGCAGCCGGGTCATCGTCTACCGTCCACATCCTGAGCTGCCGGTCTCAGTCTCGGCGGTGGACCGAGGACGTCGCTTCTTCGGCGGGCGGCTGGGCGCCGATCGCGGCCAGACGGCGCAAGGCGTCCTTGTCGACCTTCATCATCGAGGTCAGGGGCAGGGCGGAGGCGAACTCGATTCGGTCGGGCGCCTTATAGTCGGCCAGCCGGGCCTTCAACCAGTGCCGCAGCTCAGATGCGTCCGGTGGCGTACCCTCGGCCGGCACCACGAAGGCAACCCCGATCTCCCCGAGCACCGGCGCCGGGACGCCGATGACCGCGACTTGGGCTACGCCGGGATGCTCAGCGAGGACGTTTTCCACCTCGAGCGGGTGGACCTTGTAGCCGCCCCGGATGTAGAGGTCGTCGACCCGACCGGCAAGCACCAGGTTCCCGTCACCGTCGATGTGCCCGACGTCGCTGCTGCGCAGCCAGCCGTCGGCGTCGAGCACCGCCGCGGTCAAGTCCGGCTCGCCCCAGTAGCCGCGCATGACACAGCCGCCCCGAACGTGGATCCGCCCGATCGAGCCGGCGAGCAGCGGGGTTCCCTCTTCGGATCGGATCGAGATTTCCATCCCGGCCTGGGTCCTTCCGACGGTCCGGTAGAGCACCTCGGGCGGATCGCCGGGATCGGTTCCGGTGATCGAGGGGGACTCGGTCATGGCATACCGGACGATCAAGGGACAGCCACAGCGGTCGACCACCCGCCGCACGAGGTCGGGGGGAGTGGGCGCGGTAGCGGCCACGCCCAGACGCAGAGCGCTCAGGTCAGCCTGGTCGAGGTTCGCCTGTTCGAGCAGCTTCTCCCATTGCGCGGGCGCTCCTCCTGCAACTGTGATCCGTTCAACTGCCAGCAGTCGGAGCATGTCCGCAGCCCGCCACGGCGTCGGGCAGATGACCAGGGTCGTCGCCCAGGCCAACTGCTCCCACAGCTTCGCCATGTAACCGGCATGGGCGAAAGGCGTGGAAACGAGGCGCCGGTCGAAGGGCGCGGTCATGATGCCGGCCGAGGTCACCGCGGCCCGCAGGTTGTCGTGATCGAACCACGCCCCCTTTGGTAGTCCGGTGGTCCCGCTTGTCCATACGATCACGGCCGCGTCACCCGGGTGGACCTCGGGGCGGTGAGGACCGAGCCCCGGCCTGGAGCCGGCCGCGGCGAGCTCTTCCACGTCCATGGTGGTCGCGGCCGTGGGCAGTCCTTCGGGGCGGGGCCCCCGCGGGATGACGGCCAGGGTCGGCCGGCAGCGACCGCAGATCGCCTGTACCTCTCGGGGACCGAGCCTGACGTTCAAACCCGTCGCCACCGCCCCGGCCCGGATCGCCCCCGCCAAGGCCACGGCATAGTCGATAGACGAAGGAATCATGATGGCCACGACGTCGCCTGGCCGCACGCCCCGTCTGGCCATCGCGGCCGCCACGCCGTCGGCAGCCGTCAGCCAGTCGGAGTACGTCAGCCGGCGGGTCCCTTCGACGTAAGCCTCGACGTCGCCGAACTGCTCGGCCGCCGCCTTCATGGCGTCGGGGAAGGTGCTGAGCCGTCCGACCAGGGGCGGATCGCTCACGTCTAGCCGCGGCCGAGGATCAAGGTGCCGCTACTGCAGAACCACCCGCCGGTACCACTCACGCAGGCCAGCTCCGCATCAGGGACCTGCCGGTCGGCCGCCTCGCCACGTAGCTGGCGGACCGCCTCCACGATAAGAAAAAGCCCCCGCTGTCCGGGGTGGCAGGCGCTCAACCCCCCGCCGTCCGTGTTGGTTGGCAGCGCCTGCCCGACCCGCAACCGGCCGCCCTCGACGAACGGACCCCCTTCACCCTTGGCGCAGAACCCCAGGTCCTCGAGGGTGATCAGCAACATGTACGTGAACGCGTCGTAGAGCTGGCACACGTCGATGTCCGGCGGGCCGACCCCCGCCCGCTCGAACGCCAGCCGTCCCGAGATGGCGGCCGGACCAATCGTGAAGTCCTCCCATTGGCTCATGGACACGTGCGACACGTGCTCGCCCGCCCCGAGCACCCATATCGGCCGGGTGGGCAGATCGGCCACCCGGTCCTCAGCAACGAGGACGGCGGCGGCCGCGCCGTCCGAGCGCAGGCAGCACTGGAGTGCGGTGAACGGATCGGCGATCATCCTGCTAGCGAGCACTGCCTCGACCGTCAGTGGGTCCCGGACCTGGGCGCCCGGGTTGAGACCGGCGTTGTACCGGGCGGACACCGCGATTTCGGCAAGCTGCTCGAGAGTGGTGCCGTAATCGTGCATGTGTCGCCGGGCGGCCATGGCGTACTTCGAAATCAGGGTGATGCCATGAGGCGCCTCCCACTGCTGCGGCCCCCGCGACCCCCAATCCAGATTGGCAGTACGAAGGCCGGCGCGCAGGTCGCTGCGAGCCGTCGAGCCATACGTGAGCAGGACGACGTCCGCCCTTCCCTCGGATATGGCGTCGGTGGCGTGGGCGGCCATGACCTCCCACGCCGCGCCCCCGACCGAGGTGGAGTCGACCCAGTCCGGGTGCAGACCGAGGTACTCGGCCATGTCCACAGGCGGAAGGACACCGACCCCCGTGGCCCCGAGCCCGTCCACGTCCTGAGGTTGGAGACCGACCTCCGCCAGAGCGCAGCGCGACGCCTCGGCCGCCAGCGCATAAGGGGTGGCACCGTTTGCGCTCCCGGCGTGGCCGGCCAGTCCGACCCCCGCAACCGCCACCCTGCGGGTCATGTGGCTCCCTCGGCGTCTGTCTTCCGGGCCGCCACTAGGCGGCCAGGCCGAGCAGTTGCATCATGTTGCCGCCCATGATCTTGCGGATGTCGCCATCGTCGAGGCCCCGGAGTTCGTCGAGGTAGGAGAGGGGGTCGGCCAGTCCCTCGACGTGGGGGAAGTCGGATCCGAAGATGACCCGATCAGCCCCGAGCAGCTCCACCAGCTGACGGGGGTCCTCCTCATGGAAAGGGTGCATCCAGATGTGCCGGTTGAAGGTAACGGAGGGCTTCTCAGCGAAGGCCTGGGGCATCTGGGCCCAGGTGTGGTCGAGACGGTGGAGCAGGTGGGGCACCCATCCCGCGCCGTTTTCGATGAGGGCCAGACGCAGCGCCGGAAAGCGGGCGAGCAGACCATGGGCGATGACCGAGGTGACGGCGTCCTGGATGTCCCGGTAGTCGTTGTTGATCGCGGCGCTGAAGGGCCGGGGCTGCGCGAAGGCTTGGGCTTCCTCCTGGACGCCCTCCCACTCGTTGCTGTAACGGGTGTAGCCGGTGTCGGAGGCGTGAATGACCACCAGCACTCCGGAGTCCTCGACCCGGGTCCAGTAGGGATCGAACTCGGGCAGGGCGAAGGAACGGGGGCCCCGAAAGCCCCAGGCCGGGGCCGGTCGCATCAAGATTATGCGCGCCCCATGGTCCAGGACCCACTCCAGCTCCTGGATGGCGTTATCGACCAAGCCCGGGGTGATGACCGGGGTCGAGAACATGCGGTTCTGGTACCCGAACGGCCATTCCTCAGCCATCCACTGGTTCAAGGCGTGGATGACCGCCGCGCACAGCTCCGGGTCGTCGCGGATGCGCTCCTCGACGAGGCTGGCCAGGGTCGGCAACACAATGGTGTAGTTGACGCCCTGCTCGTCCATCAACGCCAACCTGGGCTCGGCGGCCCGAAACGCCGGCGGACAGTCGATACCCCGGCCGATAATCTCCCGGGCGGACTTGCCGTCCGGGTTGCCGTGCTTGAAGTACTCCTCCTGGGCGCCGGGCCGCCCGACCCGCTCGAAGGTCGGGTTGGGGATGTAGTCGGTGATCTGGCCTCTCACCACGATCTTTGTTCGGCCGTGCACATCAACGTAGTCGATGGCGCCCCGATACTTTTCCGGCAGATACCGCGTCAGGGCATCGCGTGTCTCATACATGTGATTATCAGCGTCGAAAACCGGAAAACCGGGGCTTCGCGAGGGCATGGCTCCTCCTTTTGACCAGGACTGCAAGTCTGCTCCAGGCAGGATCGTACGGCTCGATCCGCGATGGCGCCAGACCTCCGCTCAAGTCCGCAAGCGCCCTCGCTCAGGAGGAGGTCCTCCAATCCGGATACAGGTCGCGCTCGAGGGCAACCGTTTGGGCGTCGATGTTTCCTCTCATGAGACCGTCGGCTTCCGAACTGCTGACCAACCAGGCCACCGCGGCACCGATCGCTTCCGGAGGCGCACCCAAGGACGGGTCCATCCCGGTTACGTCGGCTCCCATGGTGTTCCGTTCCGTGCGGACGAACCCCGGGCTGACGTTGAAGGCCCGGATGCCCCGATCGGCGTACTCGACGAGAATGCTCCCGACCAGGGTGTGACCGGCGGCCTTGCCGATGCGGTACCCCAAGCCCGAACCTCCACCGGAGCCTGGCGGACGAGTCGGATAAAAGTCGTACCCGGACCCCGACGAGATGGTGACGAACGTACCGTGGTTCCGCTCCAGCATGCCGGGCAACGCCAACTGGACGATTCGGATCGCAGACGCGCCGTGAGCCTGAAGGAACTTCTGGTACTCCTCGATCGGCGTGTCCAGGATGGTGTCCATGAGCCCAGGCCCGATATGACGCCCGTTGTTAACGACGACGTCGAGACGGCCCCACTTGCCCAGCACACTGGTAACGGCGGTTTCGACGGAGGTAAGGTCCAGAAGATCCATGCGCACGGGGAAAGCCTCGCGGCCCGTAGCCGTGACGAGGTCCGCGGTCTCCTCCAGCGTTCCGGGCAAAGGACGGCTGTCCGGGTGGTGAATACTCATCGTGTGGTCCAGGGTCGGATCCCCTTTGCGGACAGTCCTCGCTGCCAACGCCACGTCGTATCCGGCCTTGGCCAAGTCGACAGCGATGGCTTTACCGATGCCCCGACTCGCCCCGGTTATCAATGCTTTGTCGGCCATATTCATCCCCCGGGAGGGTAGCTTCGCGTCATCAGAGGATAGCGACCACGGGCCTATTCGGCCTCAGCGGGCCTTTGGTGGGCGACAAATGGTACGAGTTAGGGCGGCCAAGTGGGGACATCCCCAGTCGGACGCCGAGCGATTGATTCTCGTCGAGAAAGGATCATTGGCCCGTTGGGCGCCGTTCTTGTGGCCAGGCTGGCTGAGCTTCCAGCGTAGCCAAACGGACGCCGCGGTTTGGGGCTATCGCCGATCCCGCCAGTTGTGGATCCGTGAGGGTGCACCCGGTGCAAGCCGCGGCCGCTTCCGGACCGTAGGCCGGGAATGCTCTACCATGCAGGCCAAGGTTTGTGAAATAGGGGGAATTTGAACATGCACTCGCGAAGAGTCTTCCAATCCCTGGGTGCCGCCACACTGGCGTTGTTGGTGGCGTCCGCCTGCGGCAGTTCGTCCAAGGGGACCTCCTCTCCGACCGTAGCTGGCGGGTCCGCCACCACCGCGTCCGGGCCGGCCACCACGACCGGGACGGCGGCCAATACCGCCAGCGCCCCTGGTGTCACCCCGACGAGCGTGACGATGGGCTTCGTGTACGACGCGACGGGTATTGCGTCGTCGACATTCGCCGATGCCATCGACGGCGCCAACGCCCGTATCGCCGCCCAGAACGCCAACGGAGGGGTCGACGGCCGCATGATCAAGGTCGTCACCGCCGACACGGGGTCGACGCCTACCGGCGCCAACACCGCCGCGGAGACGGTGGTTCAGGAGAAGGGCGCCTTCGCGGTCGACGAGGTGGGTGCCCTATTTTTTGGCGCCTACAAGTCGCTTCAACAGGCAGGGATCCCGGTGACGGGATCGTCGCTCGATGGCCCGGAGTGGTACACCCAGCCCAACACCAACATGTTCAACATCGAGGGCACCAGCAGCCCCGACTATCCTGCCTACTCGACGGAGGGATCGTTCTGGAAGAGCATCGGCGCGTCGAAGATCAGCCTGGTGGCTTCGGACACTCCGTCGTCGACCTCCGCTATCGGCGCGAGTAAGGTGTCCATCCTCCATGCGGGCCTTCAGACTTGCGCGGACACCGTCGTTCCGCTGGGTGGAGTGGACTTCACAGCTACGGCGCTCAACATCAAGGCCGGCGGCTGCAACGCAGCCGAGTGCTCGTGCGTGCTGTCGTCGTCACTGGCACTGGCGACCGCCCTCCACGGCCTGGGACTCAACGTCCCCATCGAGTTCGCCGCCGGACCGTCGCAGGGCGTCTTCCAGTCCCCGGCGACCGAGCAGGCAGCCACGAACGCCTACTTCCCCGCCCAGATCTATTACTCCGGTCCCCCGTACGTGTCGTTCACCAACTCGTTGAAGCAATACGACCCCAACTATAAGGGTGGTATCCCCGACCTCGGGCTCATCGACGGGTGGATGACGACCGACCTCTTCATCAAGGGACTGCAGCTCGCCGGACAGAACCCGACCAGAGCGTCGTTCATTTCCAACCTACGCCAGGTCACCACCTACAATGCCAACGGCCTGAAGACGACCAACGCGTCGTTCACCCCTTTCGGCCAAGCGCCCACGACCGGATGCTTCCTGTACGAGAAGTTCGAGAACAACCAGTACAACAACTACCCCGCCAACGGCCAACCGCTCTGCGGGCCGCTGGTCGCTGCGTCGACCAAATAGCCGTCCAGCAGAGGTCGAGCCGCCGCGGTCATTGAGCCGGGTCGCCAAGTGGCCCGGCGGGCCCATACCCGACCGGCGACAGTATGCTTACACCCTGGTCAGGTCCGGGAACAGTACGGGAGGTCTCCATGGAGTGCCCGGTGGCGAGAGAATTCGACCTGCTCGATCGCAGCATGATCATCGATCCCTATCCCGTCCTGAACACGTGGCGAGCGGAGACGCCCGTGTTCTTCGTCCCAGAGATCGACCATTACATCGTGACGCGCTACCAGGAGATCGAGTCCATCCTGCTCGATCGGGACACCTGGTCGGCGGCGAACGCCTCCTCGCCGCTCATGCCCGTGTGCCCGGCCGCTCAGGAGGTACTGAATTCGGGCTTCGAGAGGGTACCGACGCTCAACAACTCGGATCCGCCCCGGCATGGCCCCATGCGAAAGTCGGTGCTGACGGTGATGACCCCACGCCGCCTACGGGCCCTGGAGCCGACTCTGCGTGCCTACGCACAAGGGCTCGTCAGTGGGTTTCGGGACGAGCCAATCGTTGACCTGGTCGAGCAATACGCCTTCCCGTTTCCCGGGTTCGCCGCGTTTAGCTTGCTCGGCTTCCCTGCCGCGGACACTGACCTCCTTAAGGAATGGAGCCGAAACCGGGTCCTGCTCACCTACGGCCGGCTATCCGATGACGACCAGGTGGCAACGGCTGGCGACGTCCTCGCCATGTGGCAATACGTGAAGGACTTCGTCACCCGGCGTTGGGACGACCCCGTCGATGATCTTACGAGCGATCTGGTGCGCCTGTCGCGCCAGAAGCCCGAGCAACTCAACCAGTTCGACATCGTCAATATCGTCTACTCCATGGCGCTCGCCGGCCATGAGACAACCTGCAACGCCATCGGAAGTGGCGTGTACGCCCTGCTGCGCCACCGGGGGCAGTGGCAGCGGCTCATCGACGAGCCCGCCCTGATAGCAAACGCGGTGGAGGAGATCCTTCGCTACGACGGCCCTGTCCTGTATCACCGCCGGGTCGCCAAGGTCGACACGCGGATAGGCGATATCGTGATCCCTGGTGGATCGAAGGTCATGATGTGCTTCGCCTCCGCCGGCCACGACCCAAGCCAGTTCGGCGTCGACACCGAGGAGTTTCATGTGGACCGCCGGGACGCGGAGATGCATCTGGCCTTCGGCAAGGGCCCGCATCTTTGCCTCGGGGCGCCCCTCGCGAGGTTGGAGACGCAGATCTCCCTGGAGTTGCTTACCACTATCACGCCGGGCATGGAACTGGTGCCGGATCAAGACATCAGTTACGTGCCCAATGCCTTGTTCCGCGGCCTTGAGGCACTACTCGTAGCCCCGGGCGGGTTCGCGCCTGTGCCGTGACCGAGCTGCAGGTCGACGAGGCCCGATTCGCCGAAGTCCAACGGATCGCCAAGCTCGCTGCTCTACGCGGTGCTCCGCTCGATGACGATCGCTGCCGTTCTTGTTTCTACTATCTCGATCCCACCTCCGACCTGGCGTTCTGCTGCCATGAAAAACTGCAAATCCTCGTCGGAGCGGATTGGTGGTGCCACTTCTGGGAGATGCGCGATTCCCCGTGACCCGCGCGGTCGCTTTTAGCCCGATGCCACCCTATGGCGCTCGCTCGCCGAAGTGCATGTCTTCGATGCGGCGCACGATGGGGATCTCATGCTCCCGACCGAACCACGATGGCCGAGCCTGGTGCCCTGCGGGTGGTCGGGCCCAATCGACGTCACCCCAATCCCGTCGCGACAATTGTTCGGGGAATTCCGGGTCTATCGAGTGGCAGGCCTTCCAGTAGCCCTTGGCGTACCTGCTCATCTCTGATGGGATCCACCAGTCCTCCTCCGAGCGCCATCGGCCACCGCCGCCGTAGCGGAGTATCTGGAGAGACGGGAACTCGAACGGGGGCCGGGTCGGGTCTGGATGGTCAGCTCGATTTTATCCGGATTTCGGTGACTCGACCTCCCACCCTGGGTCGATCCGGAGCGGGACAATCCTCACTTCGAGTCACCAACACCGCTCCTCCTCCATGTAGCCATTGTGAGCCTTGGCGCAGGCAGCTTCGATCTGTACTCAGCCCGGTCGGGCCCGACCCCTGCCCCCGGCGGCGCAAAGTCACTGGGCAGTCCGTCGCCGGGGGGCCGAAAAGCCGAAATGCCTGCCCGGAAAACCGGCGAGGCGATTCGCCACGCCTGAGGCCGGTGGCCGCGGCTAGGCTTATCAAGATCATGGAAACAAATAGTTTGCTTCAGCGCTGAGCATGCCACTTGACCTCACACCCCACCTCGACCCTACCAGCACCGCGGTGGTCGCGCTCGAAGTCCAGGAAAAACTTCTTCTTCCGGAGAAGGCGCTCATACCGGGTCTAGCGGCGCACGCCCAGGCCACCGGTTTGATCGACCGGCTGGCCACCCTGTTCGAAAGCGCCCGGCGAGTCGGCGTCCGCGTCATCTACGTCTCTGACGAGCACCGAGCCGACGGCCTGGGTGCGGCGACGAATCTCACTGTCACTCGGGCCATGACCGGGGGGTCGGGCGGTTTGGGTCACGGGCCAATCGTCTCGCAGCTGAGGCCGTGTCCCGAGGACATCTCTCTCGGCCGAGAGCACGGGATGACGGGCTTCTACATCAGTCCTCTGGACGCTTACCTCCGTAACCTGGGCATACGAACGGTCATCATTACCGGGGTGTCGGCGAACATTGCCGTCAACGGCACGGCCATTGAGGCGATGAATCGTGGGTATCGAGTTATCGTTCCGAGTGACTGCATCGCCGGAGATCCTCCCGAATACATGGAACAGCTCCTGAGATACTCGATTCGCAACGTGGCCCTGGTAACCCCGGTCCAGGTCGTACTCGACTACTGGGACGCGCTGGCCAGCTGCGGCGCCCGGCGTGGCCGGCAGCGGATAACCAGGGGACCAGAGACGTTCGACGAGTCGGCAGGGCCGGGGGGATCGTGACACTCGCGGGCGGCCCCAGGATCCGGGAGGGCATCCGCGACGGATTCCGTCACGCGGCTACCCTACCGTTATGGACGCGATCCAGGAGTTGCAGGCCAAGCTGGCCTGCGTAGAGTTGATGGCCCGTTATGCAATAGCGGTGAACACGAGGGATGTCGAGGGATTTGTCGGCCTCTTCACGCCCGACGGTGAGTGGAACCGACCAGGCGGCCATTCGATGCGGGGACACGAACAGATCCGGGCCTATATCGACTACGCCCTGGCCGACCCGACGGTTCGGACCTTGCGGCATGTCAATGGCGGGGCGCTCGTGGAGCTCGACGGTCCCGACCGGGCCAGCTGCTGGTCTCAGACCACCGTCTACGACGTGCCACAGGGCCCCCCGTTTCCGGTCCCCCTCACCAATCCGGACATGGTCGTCGAGTACCGAGACCTCCTCTCGCGCTCCGACGGCCGCTGGCTGATCCGCAGGCGCGACACCACCGTCGTGTTCGCGGCGAGAGGACTGCCGGAGGTCCCTGAGAGCTGAGGCGGTTCGCCCGGCTCACATCCCAACCGACCGACCTTTTACGGCCTGGCTCGCCCATCCGCCCCCTGGGCGTCATGTCTTTCTGGCCGGCGCATGACCCATCGTGCGCCGGCCGGCTGACGTGGCTTCATACTGGTTGATCTCGGCTGCGAGTAGATGACCAGCGGAGCGCGCCTGGTGAGCGGCAAAATGCTGTGAGCGCCGGTGTGCTCCTGCGTAGTCGGATTCGGCGGCGGGCCCCGCTCGACTCTCCACCGACTCGGCTGCGTTGAGGTTCAAAAGCTGCGAGGACCGCGCCTTGACGGGGGACGACCTGCCTCTCTGCTCGAGAACAGAAGGCGGCCAGGAGGGTCCTGAAGTGCGCAGGACCGTTGTCAGCGGCTCTCATCGCAACCTAAGGTCAATCCAGACGCCGACGGGAGAGAATTTCAGATGAAATGGGGCATTGTCTTCGCCAGTACCAGCTTCCCGCAGCCCGATCGGGCGGTGGCACTGGCCCAGGCGGCCGAGGAAGAAGGCTTCGAATCGGTGTGGTGTCCGGAGCACGTGGTCGTCGCCATCGGCGAAAACGTGACGCCCTACCGGGCCTCACCCGACGGTAAAATGGACCGGCTCTGGCGGCGAGGCGGGATTCCGGACCCGTTGGTCTGGCTCACCTACGTGGCGGCGCGCACCACGACCATCAACCTCGGCACCAACGTGGTAATTCTTCCCGAGCACCAGCCAACCGTGTTCGCCAAAACCGCGGCGACGCTCGACTCGTTGTCGGGTGGCCGCCTCAACCTCGGGATCGGCGTCGGTGAGCTGCCCGAGGAGTACGCCGCAGTCGGCATGAGCTTCACCAACCGGGGCCGGCGCATGGATGAAGCCATCGAAGCCATGCGAGTCCTGTGGTCACAAGAAGTAGCGTCCTACGCGGGCACGCACGTGCAGTTCGAATCGGTCCGCTGCGACCCCAGCCCGGTCCGCGGGACGATCCCACTGCACATCGGAGGCGCTTCCGAAGCCGCCTTACGCCGGGCGGCGAAGTACGGTGACGGCTACTTTCCGTTTGTGGGCGCCGAACTCGACCTCCACGAGACGCTGGCCAGGATCATCGGAGGCGTCCGAGCCGAGGCCGAGAAGCTGGGACGGGATCCCGCTGCGATAGAGATAACCGTCGGTGGAGCCCGGACCGTCGCCGAAGCGGAGCGGCTGGCCTCACTCGGGGTCGACCGCCTGGTCATCGCGGTGCGCTCGAAGGAGGTCGAGGACATGCGCGAAGAACTCGCCGCCTTCGGAGCAGAAGTGATCAGCCCGACCAGGGACCTCTAACACCCGGCAATCGGCGCCTTCTCCACATCCTCATCGGGCCGGGCGTCGAGAGCGCGCTGCCAGTGCGGGTCGTCCCACATCGGTAGGCCGTCCAAGGGCCCGGGCCTCGGCGTTCTCGGCGTTCTCGACGGCGGCCATCCACCACGACCTCGCCGGCACGGCAATCCCGCGCCGGAGTCGACCACCACCTCGCCGAACCCGCCCACCGCCCTTCCAGGCGAAGGGCAGTACATCTCACAAGGATTGCCACCTGGACATCGGTCACCTTACTTGTATGGCTATCTTGCCGGTCGCGTGGCCTCCCTCCACTATGCGTAGCGCCTTCCCGGCCTGGTCGAGCGGGAACACTTCGGTCACGAGAGGCGTGAGCTCCCCTGACTCGACGAGAAGTGCCAGCTTCGCCAGAAGCCCGGCGATATCCGAAGCGCGAATGACGCGGCTCACGGACACATCGCCGGCTATTTCGCCATAGGCGCCCGTGATGCGCTTGGAGGGATCGGCGACGAGACTGGCCACCGTCCCCACGGCTTCGCCGCCGACCATGTCAAACAGGGCGTCGACCCCGCCGGGCGACGCGGCAATGATTCGGTCGGCGACACCGTCCCCGTAGGACACATGTACAACGCCAAGACCCTCGACGAAAACCTTCTTGGCTGCGCTCGCGGTGCCGATCACCACCACACCTCGACGGCGGGCGAGCTGGGCTGCGACGACCCCAACACCGCCGCCGACTCCTGTGATCAGCAAAACAGCTCCGGGCTGCAGGTCCAGCTGTTCGATCCCATCGTACGCGGTCCCAGCGGCTGTGATCACGCTGGCTGCATCGATGAAGGAGACCTTTGGAGGTTTGTGCGCAGCAGTAACGGCAGGGACGAGCGCATATTCGGCGTAGCAACCAGTGCCGAGCGTGCGCCCGAAGACTTCGTCCCCGACGGCGAAGCCGTCAACGCCCTCGCCCAAGTCTTCTATGACTCCTGAGCAGTCCAGGCCGAACACGGAAGGCAGCTCAAGGGGTACGCTCTCGCGGAGCCATCCTTCGCGAAACTTCCAATCGGCAGGATTCACCGCGGCCGCGTGCACCGCGACCAGAAGTTGGCCAGGACCCGGCAGCGGCTTCGGCTGGTCGACGAGCGCCTCGGTATCCGGGCCGCCATACTCGGTGAACACATACGCCTTGGGCATGCCCACGGCCTCCCTTAACACCTGCGATTGGGATGGTTGCGCCGCAACCGGTCGGGATCAGGATGACACGGTCCTAACGCTTGGTCCAACCTATCGCCCGGATCCGGAGGCACCGGGTGCTCCGGGGGGTGCGGGCGACCAGGCGACACTGTTAACATCTGACTCGCCCCCGCAGTCCGACCATGCTGACCAAAACCGGGATCGGATTCCGCGGACAGCGGCGGAAAAGATCAATCGCAACGAGCTGGCGATCAGCGCGGCCGGATCTGCGCAAAGCCCGGGCTCCCGGGCGTGAAGATCAGGATCGTCGACACTGATTCTCGTTCCGGTCGCCCGATGCAACCCAGACTGCAACGGCTCTGTATCATTCGATGTGTGGCGTCCTTCGTAAGCGGGGCGCGGTCCACTGCGGACACATTCTGAAGTCACGACAGGAGCAGCACATGGGCGAGAAGCCGGTTGACATCCGCACCGTGTCACAGGACGAGTACTGGAAGGTCTTCGAGAAGCGGTGGACGAGCTTACTGAGCTACCGCTACATCGGTCGGGTCGACGACGAGCTCGACGCCGACACGTCAGGCGCGGGGTCGATGGTCCTCCGCCACGACATGCGGAACCTGGTCGGCGGGGTGATGGTGGCGCCCCTGTGCATCTTCTCGCCCGAGGCGGGTGGGATGAACGACAACCGGCAGGTGCCGAACCCAGTGATCCAGTCGTTACACATCATCGACGACGCCCGCGGCGTCAACCGGGTGCGCTCGGTGCGCGACACCATCCGACTCGGCCGCCAGATGGGCTTCTCCCGTTCGATGATCGTTGACGAGGACGACCCGTCGCGGGTGATCTCGATCTCCGAGGGCATGGGCGTCCAAATCGGCATGCCCCCCGGCGATTACCAGCCAGTGGACAACCCGCACATCCAGGTCGAGGACTCCCCCGACCTCCCGCCGCTCCACCAGGTCTTCGGCGCGACCCGAGGCCCCGACGGCGTGTGGCGCCTCCCTGAGCTCAGTCTCGAGCTCGCCTCACCCGACGCCGCGCTTCATCTTGGCCCCCAGCACATCGTCCTCGAGACGGCCGCGACGGAAGCCGCGGCGCAGGCCGCGGCTACCGACCGGCTCCAGATCGAGAGCTATCACTGCATGTTCGTAGCCCGGGGCAAGAGCGGCCCCTTCCGCTCCGACGCCGAGGCCTTCGCCGGCCCCGACGGCAAGATCGGCGTCCGCTTGACCCTGAACGACGAGGGCAACGAGGACCGGACGGTCACCAGCGCGACCGCCATGTTCCGCCTCGTGCCCTGAGGCAGCTAGATGAGGCTGGGGCCTCAACCGCGGTAGAGCGTTCGCCGGTCGTCCCCTCCGTCACAGGAGGAAGGTCAGGAGGGGCAACGGTTCCCGGGCGTTCAACAGGTCGATCCTCTTCATGCGGATCTTGAAGGTCCCTCCGGCGGGGCGAAGTACCCATACCGTTCTGGCATGGTAGAGATCGCATGACCCGTGGCGCAGCCGGGCGATGGCAGCCCGTCCCGCCAGGGCCACGTCGTCGTCGGGCAGTCCCCGATCGTCCACCGAGTGGGCATACTCGTCGGCTGTCACCAGACGCAGGTTCGACAGCATATGGCTCGTTTGGCTGGCGGGAGCCTCCGAGAAGGCGAAGCCGCTCTGCAGTCTGGCCAGCCGGTCGCGAAGCCGCGGCCGGTCGTCATAGATCAGGTTGAGGGAATCGAGCGGACTGCTGGTGGTCACATCTATCGGTAACCAGTACACGGACTCTTCGTCGAAGAGGTCAAGCCACTGATCGAACTCCAAACGATCGAGGAGCTCCGCCTCCTGGTAGACGAACTGGGAGCACCGCCCAAGAAGATCGCCACAGTGGGCGCTCGGGTCAGCGAGCATGGTCAAGTGGCGCCCCCGGTAATGAGATCCTTCCAGGCGCGGTACTGGCCGCGCTGCGGGGTCTCGTCGCTCACGTGACCAACGCGATTCTCCGGGTCGCCTCCATCGCGGTTGATCCCCCGCTCGAAACGGAGCCAACCATCCTCGGTGTCGTCCAGACCGTGTTCGACCCGGCGAAACATCTCGAAGTCGTCCGGCTGCCCGAACCCGGCCGGTCCGTAGAACAACTCGTGGTACCTGAGGCGCAGGTGGTTGAATTCCCGCCGGAGCATCCGCCACCAGCAGGGGACGGACCGAGACGATCGTCCGGTTCACCGAGACTGGCTCGATCCTGCGGATGTGAATGCCGATCAGTTGGAGATTCGGGAAGATGCCAACGTTGATGCCCGTGCCGGGCAAGACAGCCACGAGCCGCTCGTACTCGGCGGCGGCCACCTTCGTACGGAGATCGCTGAGAAGCCGCTGGGCGTCGGGAAGCGAGGCGATGCGGTCCCTCAGCGGCTGTTGCGACGCCGTTTCGGGATCGATGGCCGTGTGGCCGTTGCGAAACGCCTTCGCGGTTGCCGTCCCGATCGAGCTTGCATAGCGGACATCTTTTCCCGTCCTCTCCTGGAGCACACCGAAGAAGGACCGATGGGTGAAGCGTCCGTGATAACCGTCGATACCGTTCTCCATCTGGAGCTTCCAGTTGCCGAGCATGTCGATCCGGTGCGCGTAGCGGTGGGCGACGAGATCCACGTCACCGCACTGGTCCAGGAAGCGGTCAACGTAGGAAAGTGCGGCCGAACCGAGGTATTCGACCAGCGACGGCACGAGCGGGTTGAACGAGCCAAAGATCAGGCCCCGGTACGATTCGACCCGCGGCGCGGCGAGCAGATCGAGGCCCTCGGTGACACCTTCGTCAAAGCGCTCGGGCATGGGCACGGCGATGAGCTTTCCGTCGTTGCGATAGGTCCACCCGTGATATTGACATCTGAAGGTGCTGGCATTGCCCAGCTCCCACTCGCACACCGCGGCGGCGCGGTGCCGGCAGCGATTGACCAGGACTCTCAGGCGGGATTCTTCGTCGCGGACCACGATAACCGGCTCCCTCCCCACGCCGAGGGTGAGGTTCGGCTTGTAGCCAGCCCAGGGCTGCATCGATCGCCCAGCTTTCCCGGGCCGCTACGCCGCGAACGGTGACCTCCCGACGATGGAGGAGGTCTGTGTTGATGGGGCTCAGACTCCCGTTCTTGACACCGGCGACGATCACTCGCCCGCCGATAGCGGCGAGAGTGACGGCCTCTCCGACGACCGTGGTCGACAGTGGCGCGGCGTCGACCGTCACGTCGACGCCCTGCCCACCGGTAGCGTCAGCCACGGCGTCGCTGAGGGAACCCCGGTCGACGTCCACGACGATGTCGGCGCCCAGCAGCCCCGCCGCCTCCAGGCGACGTTCGTCTCCGGCCCGGCCCGCGGCGATGATCGTGCTGGCCCCCAGCCGCCTCGCCGCGGCCACGGTAGCCAGCCCGTGCTGGCCGACTCCGATCACCAGCACCGACTCGCCCGGGCGAAGTTCCGCGGCCGAGCGGAGCCACGAGATGCCGTTCGAGACCGGGACGAACAGGGTGGCAAGGTCGCTCTCCAGGCCTGACGGAACGGCGTGCACGGTGGCCAATGGGTCGAGGAAGACCATCTCCGCGTAGCCCCCCCAGAGCCGTGGAGCACGCGAGAGCGCGGTCTGCCCATAACGCCGTCCGCGCGGGCACACCCGATGGCGCCCCGAGCGGCAGACGGCACAGGCCCGGCACGGGATGGCCTCCTCGACGACAATCCGGGCGCCGGGCTGGATACCCGGTTGGGCAGCGGTCTCGCCCCAGGTCTCGACGATCGTTCCCACGATCTCGTGACCCGGGATGAACGGGGAGGGGATCTCCCGGTTGGCGTACCAATTCCAATCGCTCCCGCACATGCCGCAGGCCTCCACCCTGATCCATCCCCCGGCGGCGGGAAGCTCGGTCACAGGGATCTTTCGGACATCGAGCTGGCGGGACGCGCCGAGGACGGCGGCACGCGAAGACAAGATTGACGTGGTCACGAGGTCGGAAGGCAAAATCGGGAAGCGAGCATCAGAACGACATCAGCTTAAAGCGCGGCATCGGTCCTGTGGGCGGCACCGGCGGGTCGGCGCCCCGGCGCGGATCCGCGCTAGATTGCTTTGATCTCAGAAACGACTTGATCGTCGGGGAGGTTCGCATGTCGGGCGCAGATCCACAAGACGTGTCAACCGAGCACGCCAGGCTGAGCGAAGACGATGGCGTGATCACCGTGACGTTCACGAGAGAGGACAAGCGCAACGCCGTCAGCGGCGAGATGTACGCCATGCTCAAGTACGCGGCGCGGGCGCTGGCGGAACGGGATGACTTGCGAGTACTCCTCATCACCGCCGAGGGCACCTATTTCACGGCTGGGTTCGACATTACGGAGATGAAGACGTCCGCGCTCGGAGAGAGCTCCGACGGGGTGATCCGCGGCTCGAACATGCGCTACCAGTACCGAGCTCACGCCCACCACGACTTCAACGATGAGCTCGAGCAGATCGAGAAGCCGATCGTCCTGGCCGCCCAGGGGCATTGCATGGGGCTGGGAGTGGAAATGGGTGCGTCCTGCGACTTCCGCCTGGCATCCGACATGGCGCGCTTCGGTCTGCCCGAGGTCGGGAACCTGGCCCTCATCCCGGGTGCCGGGGGGTCAGCCGGTTGACCCGCCTGATAGGGCCGCATTGGGCCAAGTGGCTGGTAATGGCCGGCGAGACTGTCGACGCCCACCAGGCCCAGGCGATCGGGCTGGTCCACGCCGTGTACCCGGCGGACGAGTTCGCGGCTCGGGCGAAGCAGTTCGCGGTGAAGCTAGCCGCCCAGCCGCGCGAAGCGCTCGGTGTCGCCAAGATGGCCATCGACACCGCCGCGTCGGTTGATCGCAGGACGGGGCGCGACTTCGACCGGTTCGCGCAGACTACGTTGTTCATGTCCCAGGAGTACCAGGACCGGGTGCACGCCTTCCAGCAGCGAAGCGCGGCACGCGAGCGACAGAGGTCTGAGTCCGACACCAGCCGATGACCTGCGGTCCGATGGACCGAATGGGGCGCGACCCAAAACGGGTTTGTAGGCTTCCGTGCGGTCATCGGAAATCTGAGGAGGCACTGCTGCCATGGCTCGTCTACTGGAAGGCAAGGTCGCGCTCGTCACCGGAGCCGGCCACGGGATCGGCCGGGGGCACGCTCTCGAGCTAGCCAAACACGGCGCCCAGGTGGTCGTCAACGACCTCGGCACGTCAGTGAGCGGCGAGGGGACAGGGCGCGATGCCGAGCGGGTGGTCGAGATCATCGGGGACCGCGGGGGCGTCGCTGTGCCCGACTTCGGCGACGTGAGCAAGGAGCAGGACGCGGAGGCGATGGTGCGAAAAACGGTCGACGAGTTCGGCCGGCTCGATATTCTCGTCAACAACGCCGGAATCGTTCGTGACCGGACGATCTGGAACATGAGCACGGACGACTTCGATCTGGTCATGGCCGTCCACGTGCGGGGTACCTGGCTCACCAGTCGGGCCGCCGCTCGTTACTGGCGGGAGCAGGCCAAGGCGGGAGACGGCCAGGTCTTCGGGCGCATCGTCAACACGACATCTGGAGCGGGCCTGGTCGGAAATTTCGGCCAATCCAACTACGCCACGGCCAAGGCCGCCATCGTCGGCCTGACCCTGACCGCGAGCCTCGAGCTGGCCAGCATCGGCGTAACCGTGAACGCCATCGGTCCCGGCGGCCTCACCCGGATCTCGGCCACCATACTCGGCTCGGCCACCCCGATCGAAGGCGACGAGCGCCCGCCGGACGAGTTCGACCGTAGCGACCCCACTCTGTCGTCCCCTGTTGTGGCCTGGTTGGCGAGCGAGGAGGCGGGCTATGTGACCGGTCAGGTCATACGGGCCATGGGTGAGCACATCCATCTGATGGGCGGCTGGACCGAGGAGCGCACCATCTCGAATGGCGGGAAGCGCTGGGACGCCACCAAGCTCGGGTCCCGGCTGGCGACCGACGTCTTCCTGGTCCGCGCTCCGGGGTTACGCCTGGGCGGATGACCCCTCAGGGCGAGGCACCCGAGCAGCCGCCGAGGCGCCTGCGCTCCCTTTCGAGTACGGCGCCCAAACCTACCGGGGGTAGGGCCGTTCGACATCCAATTCTCTATGAGATAGCGTCGATCAGCGGATGGGATCGCGTCAATGACGCTATACAAGGGGCTGGAATGCGAATCTGTCGGACGAGGGAGGTGTCGTCCTCCGCAGCGAGTTCGCCGCGGTTCGGCGTGAGCGTCGACAGGCGGGCCAACGGGCCGCGCTTGCTGGTCGAGGATCTCGAGGACGGCGCCCGCGTGCACCTGGATCCCCTGGAGCTGGCCAGCCTCTCTCATGCCCGCGACGACGACCGCGTCTCCTGGCTGCTGGTCGGCCCCTACCGAGGCGAGCGCCAGTGAGGGGGGTCGTATGACTGCATCCTCCGAGCGCTCCAGCCTGGGGATGGCGAGCCTGGTAGAACGGGACCGGATACACGGATCGGCTAACACGTCGCTGAAGTGTTCGCGCTAGAAATGCAACGGGTTTTTACCGACGGATGGGTGTATGTCGCCCACGACAGCGAACTGCCTCAGCCGGGGGACTATCTGGCCCGCCATATGGGCCGGCAGCCGGTGATCGTGACCCGCGGCAGGGACGGTGAGATCCACGTCCTGTCCAATCGGTGCGCCCACCGCGGCAACCGGGTCTGCAACGTCGAGGGCGGGAATTCCTCGTCGTTGCGCTGCCCTTACCACGGGTGGACGTACTCGGCGGAGGGCCACCTGATCGCGGTGCCGATGAAGCAGGGATACTTCGAGGCGGCCGAGATCCCCTGTCCACAGACCGGTCGGCCGGAATGTCATGGCGGTCTCGTTGGGGCGGTTCCACTACTCGCGGGCCATGGATTCGGCCCGCACGACCACCTCACCGACCTGGCCCGGAGGCAACTCTTCGCCGTCGTCGCCGACGATCCGGAGCTCCGACTGGGGCGTTTCCCGGCCACACGACTCGAGGAGCTCAACCTTGCCTCCCACCATGGCCCGATGATCGGCCGGTGTGAGAATGGTTACCTGGCCACCGGCTTCCGTCAATCGATACCGCTGCTGGAGGTCGCAGCCGAGCCGCTCCATCGCCTCGCCCGCGAGCCCAGGCGGGACGGGGGCAGACCCGTAGCTGATTCGCCGCAGGCTCGAAAGGTCGCTGGGTGGTCCCCTTCGAGGCGTCGGAGCAGGCGAAGCAGCATGGTCGGGATGAAAGTGGTCATCGAGACTCGGAGGCGCTCAATGTCTGCCACCGCGTACTCCGGGTCGAAGCGGGGGTGGATCACCATCGTCTGCCCAAGGAAAAGCCAAGCCAGGGTGCGTACCATTCCGCCCGCGGTGAAGAACGGCGTAATAGCGAGCATCACGCCCTCGTGGCGCGCCTCGGTGACAATCGCGGTATCGAACGCCTGTGCGATCATGCCTTGGTGCTCGTTGACGACCGCCTTGGGTCGGCCCGTCGTCCCGCTGGTGTAGAGCAGGAACTGGATGTCGCCCGGGTGCAGAGCGGCAGGTGTCGGGTCGATGTCCCGCCCGCGTTCCAGCGCGCCCTCGTAGTCCGGTCCGAGCGCCGATCCGCCGATCTGCACAACCGCGTCCAACTCTGCCACGATGCCACCGAACTGGGCGGCCTGATCCGAGTGCACGATTGCGGCCCGGCTCCCCGAGTCCTCAGGATATACGCCGCCTCTCCCGGAGCCAGCCGCACATTCACGGGGACCAGCACCAAGCCAGCCTTGGCCAGGCCGAACATTATCTCGGGCCACTCCAGGCTATTACGGGCCAGGACCGCCACCCGGTCGCCGGCACGGAGGCCTTTGCCCAGCAGGTAGGTCGCCAGCCGGTTGGCTCGTTCGTCGAGGGCAGCCCACCGAAGCTCGGCGTCCCGGAAGATCACGGCCGGCTTGGTCCCGTAGCGGCGGGCATTACGGCGGCACACATCGCCGACCAGCATCAGCGATCAGGTTCCGGGATCACGCTGGCCCTCAGATCAAGAAGGCCATCGTCGGGATGGCGTCGGCCGCGTTGACGAGGTGTACGGTTTTCTCGACCAGCTGCAAGGCCGGCTCCGTGATACGGATCCTGTGGAGGTAGCGGCCGGCCCAGATGGTGGTCGCGTACCGGTGCTCGAACAGGGCAAAGTTGGATCCGACCGTCACCGTGCACTCATCACGACCGACGAACTCGAGGTTGGTGATCAGACGGCGCATGTTCGACGGCGGTACCTGGGCGTGACGGGCCCCGGTCTTTTCGGGAACACGAGCGTGTGCGGGGGGCCGACCACGAAACAGCGGTGTGTTGCTTCGGCACCGTAGGCGGCTTCCATCGCCTCGACATAGCCGGGCACGGCCGAACGAGGACTGCGCCCGAACCACACAAACTCCTCGTCGAGTTTGAGGTATTCGTGGGTGTAGTCGATCTGGGCGTGACCGTCGCCCATGTCCCGTACGACGACATCGACCTTGGCCGGCTGATGGGACACCTTGGCCGGTTTGACTGCGTCGTACACCGATTGATGCGTGAATAGGGCGTGATAACCGTCGACGTTGTTCTCCATCACCATTTTCCAATCACACCGCTGGTGATGCTTCATCCACCCGGCGGTCAGGGATAGCTCGCCGGTCGGAGACAACGCCAACAATCGGTCAATCGCGCCGGTCGCCGCGCCCAGGTGCTCGCCCAGGGTGATTCCGACCGGAGAGAACGAGGCGAACACAAAACCCCGGTAAGCCTCCACCCGGGCGGCCGCGGCCAGCCCGAGCTCTTCGCGTAGTCGCGGGAAGCGCTGGTGGTTAGACGAGCCCCGCGCCATCGTGATGGACCGAGTGGCAGGCCGGGCCGACTTCGCCAGTTCGACTGACGAGGAACGCGCCGCCGTGGTGGACGAGTACCTGCAGGCGCTCGCGGCGATCCATACCCTCGACCTGGCGCCCTTCGTCGAAGCCGGCATCGACCGGGCGCCGCGGCCGGAGGAATCGGGCCTGCTCGGGGCCCAACGTAGGGTCAACATGTACCGCGCCCAAAAGATTCGGCCCGATCCCTTCACGGAGTGGGCGCTCGGCTGGCTCGCTCGCCACCAACCCGCGAGCCGGGGCCGGGAGGGGCCGGTCGTGTGGGACTCAGGCCAATTTCACCACGAGCACGGCCACCTGGTCGCCGTCGTCGATCTCGAGCTCGGCCACATCGGCGACCCGATGATGGACCTGGCCGGTTGGCGCATGCGCGACAGCGTTGTGCCCTTCGGCAACTTCGCCGAGCTCTACGACCGATACGCTGAGCTCGTTGGGGAGCCCGTCGACCTCGAGGCGATCCAACGACACCACGTCTTCTTCACCTTGAGCAACCAGCTCGCCTTCTCCCACGCCGTGAAGGACCCGCCGCCGGGCTCGGACTTCGCGACCAACATGCAGTGGTGCAACGAGACGAATCTCTACGTGACCGAGGCGATCGCTGAGTTCATGGAGATCGAGTTGCCTGGCGTCGAGACGCCCGAGCCGCGCCATTCGCGAGTCGGCCCGGTGCATCAGCATCTGGCTCGCACCCTCCGCGCCCTGCAAGTCGACGAGGACCAACTGCGCCATGAGTTGCGCATCAACTTCCGGGTCGCTCAGCACCTGGCGCGCGTCGACGAGATCGGCGACGCCGTCGAGCAAGCCAACCTCGAGGATGTCCGACACCTGCTCGGGTTCCGGCCCGAGGGCTGGGAGGAGGGCGACGTGGAGCCTCGAACGCTTTGTGCTCGGCGACGCCCCTGATGGAACTCATGACGCCGCGCTAGTCACCCTGTTCCATCGACGGAACCTGCGAGCTCAGATGCTCAACGGGCCCCCCGGTTCGGCGATGGCGCGACACAACCCGATCCAACCTTTTTCGTGACGTCGGGCCCGGGCCCGGCCGCTGGTATCCCGCGGTGATAGCGTTCCTTAGCCGCTGGCGACAAGGAGGCAGCCCCGCATGGATCTCGGCATTGCTGGCAAGGTCGTGTTCTTCACTGGAGGGAGCAAAGGCATGGGCCGAGAGGCCGCCAAGATGCTGGCCGCCGAAGGATGCCGGGTTGCCATCGTGGCGCGGACCAAGACTGACATCGATGAAGCCGTCGAGTCGATCAGGAGCGACGGCGGTACGGCGATCGGAATTCCGGGCGACATCACCAATGTCGACGATGTCCAACGCGCCGTGGCCGAGACGTCCGAGACATTCGGCCCCCCACTCATCGTCATCGGCCAGACGAAATTCAACATCCCGGGCGACTTCTCGGACATAACAGAGTATGAGCACTATGTCGAATCGTTCCGGAGCTACACCATGAGCCAGGTGTACCTCCTCCATGCCGTGCTACCGGCGATGAAGGAGGCGCGGTGGGGTCGGTACGTGCACATCGGCTCGGCGACGGCCAAGGAGCCCGAGGGGGCAATCCACCATGTGATCGCCAACGCGACCCGTCCGTCCACTATCGGGCTTCTGAAGACCGTCGCAGACGAGTACGCCCAGTACGGGATCACCGTCAACACCGTGGCCCCTGGATGGATCGCAACGCAGAACGCGTTCGACTACCTCGAGCGGCAGCTTGGCCTCACAACCGAGGAGCAGCGTCGGGATTGGCTTCGCCAACACGGTGGTGTTCCGGCCGCCCGGATGGGCGGCGCCGACGAGATCGCCTCGATGATCGTCTACCTGTGCTCTGAGCGGGCTGGCTACGTGACGGGCAACTGGATCGAGGTCGACGGCGGGCATCACCGGTCGGCGCTGTGAGGTCGGCGGGCCACGTCGTCCTCGCCTCGTCGCCTGGCATTGCCCGGCGGGACGCGACCTTCCGCTCAAGAGGGTAGAGGTGGGGGACGCCACGGCAGGTTGAGGCCAGCCGAGCGAAGCGTGGCAATCATGTTTGTACCAAGCTCGACCATCCTGTTGAGCCCGTGGTCTCCGAGCGGTTCGTCAGGCGACGGCGGCCAGCTCGTCGGTCCGGTCCTCGATCCACTGGCGCCGGCGCCGTCCCTCGGGGGTGAGCGTCAAGGTCCCGTCGTCAGTGAGCCATCCTCGGTCGCAGAGATCGCTGACTGCCAGCTCCCAGTCCTCGGCACCCCACCTTCGAGATTCGCGGAAACCCGAGGCCGGAAGACCATCGAATGCGGCATGGATCACCAGGGCGTCAACCGACCGCAGACGTTCGACAACCAGAGCGGCAATATGGCCGTCGCCGCGGTGCTCGCGTAGCAGTTTGGCGGCATGCCAGATGGTCAAGTGGTCAGATTCGGGCCACGGCCGTGAGCCGAAAACGGCGAAGAGCGGACGCCCCTCAGGATGGCGTCGGGCTGCCTCTCCGGCGGCGCGAGCGAGGCTGGCGAGCTCCGCCAGATCCTCCCGGTTGAATGAAATCAGTGCGCCAGCGAGCACGGGCGAGAAGGCTCGCTCCTGACAGGTCAGGATGCCCTCTGGCGACGCCCGGTCCCATACCTCCGGGATGACGCTGGCGACATAGCGCGGGTTGGGATTGTAGAACGTGGCCGCCACCAGTTCGGCGCTCGCAGGCCCGAGGGGAGCGGCCCGAGTCACCAGATTCACTTCGGGCACCCCGGCCAGCTCGAGCCCCATCCCGTTGAGGGCGGTCAGCACGGCGGGGCAGAGGACGCCGGCGCCAAACACCGGCTCGATGGCATTGAGAGCGGCTCGGTAGGGCTGAGAAGTGGTGTCGCTCACGACCTCTCCCGGATCTGGCCTGCCGGCTCCCAAGTCAAGTTACTCGTCACCCTTCTCCCTGGGTCTCGATTGTGACGGCGTTCGGTCGATACGCCCGTTGTACTCTCGCAATAGAGCAGCTCGCGGGCCGGCCCAGGAACAACGTAGTCCACCGTCGTCTCGCTATCTCGACCCCGGGTCAATAGTCAGCCTCAACGTCATCCTCTCGTCGCGGCCCAGGCCCATTCATCGGTCAGTTAGAGTCGTAGCCGTGGAACTTGGGTTCTCCCCCATGAATACGCTGGAGGAATTTGCGACCGGAGCGTCTAGGCCGCGAGCTCGAGGACCGAGGATTCGAGTCGCTGTGGTACGGAGAGCACAGCCACATACCGGTCGCCAGGACAACTCCGTATCCTGCCGGGGCGAGATGCCCGATCAGTACCGCCGCATGGTGGATCCATTTCTGTCCCTGCAGCTGGCTGCCCGATCCGCCGAGCGGCTTCTCGTGGGGACGGGCGTTGCCCTACCGCTCGAACACGACCTTCTGGATTTGGCCAAGACCGTTGCCACTCTGGACCATCACACCGGCGGCCGGTTCGTCTTCGGTGTCGGCGTGGGATGGAATCGGGAGGAGCTAGCTAACCACCGGCAGATTCCTTGGGGGCAGCGCTACCGGGCCCTGCGCGAATGCGTCGAAGCGCTGCGGACCCTCTGGGCCGACGAGGAAGCGGAGCATCATGGCCAGTACTTCGCCTTCGAGCGTCTATGGCTACTTCCGAAGCCGCTCCAGTCGCCGTGCCCTCCGGTGTTGTGCGGAACAGGCGGCAGGCTGGGGACCCGGGAGGCGGTGGCATGGGCTGACGGCTGGATGCCGATGGATATCCCTCTGGGTGACGTCGCCAAGAAGGTGACCAAGTTCCGTCAAATAGCCGCCGATGCCGACCGTGATCCGGGCAGCCTTCCCGTCACGATCGTCGCTATGGGCGATGTCGACCTCCCAACACTTTCCCGTTACCGTGATCTCGGGATCGCCAGGACCGTTGTCGGTCCCGGCCGATCCGGCGGGGACGACCCCGCTACCACCCTGCCGTGCCTCGATCGGTACGCACCGATGATCCCCGAGCTCGCCTAGTGGGCCGCCCGCGAACTCGACGCCGGAAACTCGTCGCGCTGTTTGAGCCTGCGACGTGCTCTTTGGGTTGTCGAGTTTCCTCTCCCGCCAGGAAAAACCGGCAGCGCGGCCCCGCGGGCCGCCGACGGCAATCCGTATCTCACTGCCAAAAGAACGGAATAGAACGGAATAGAAAGGAGGAATCATGCCTGATGAGCTGACGTGGCTACCCGGATGGCAGATTCGTGAGCTGATCTCCAAGCGGGGGATCTCGCCGGTCGAGGTGACGGACCACTTCCTCGGTCGGATCGAGGAGCATGACGCCACCCTGCACGCCTTCCTCCACGTCGATACAGCCGGTGCCCGCGAGCAGGCTCAGCGGGCCTAGGCTGCCGTCGTCGCCAGCGATGCGCTCGGGCCCCTGCACGGCATCCCGGTGTCGGTCAAAAGCCATGTCGACGTGGCCGGGCTCCCCAAGGTCACCCCAACCGAAACCGTCATAGCAACCCACGACCATCTGGCGGTGGAACGACTCCGGGGCCGCGGGCGCGGTGATCGTCGGGCACAACACCATGATGGGGTCGGGAGCGGACCTCACCCGGTCGACCACGCCCGGGGTCTTCGCCGGCTTCAACTGGGACGTCGAAGCGAGAAACCCATGGGATCCGACCAGGGTGCCCGGCTGGTCGAGCTCGGGGAGTGCCGCCACCGCGGTGGCTCGATTACTGCCGCTCACCCTCGGATCGGACGGCGGCGGCTCGACCCGCCTGCCCGCCGCCTATTCAGGCGTAGTCGGGGTTCACCCCACCGGTGGTCTCATACCCTGGGTGGACTACGGGCGATACGCAAGCCGGCCCGGAACCACGGTCGGCCCTCTCGCCCGGGATGCCCTCGACGCCGCCATCGCCCTCTCCGCCATGGCGGGACCCTACGGGCGCGACTTCGTCGGCCTTCCAGTTGATCTTCCGGACGGCGCTGAGGAGATCGAAGGCGGCGCCGACGGTCTGCGCTTGGCCTGGACCGACGACTACGGCTTCACCGACATCTACGCCGTGGGCGAGAGCCCCCGGGTCATCGCCGCGGGTCGGGAGGCCGCGATGGGACTCAGAAGCCTGGGCGCCACCGTCGAGGCCACCGATGAGCAGTGGGAAGACTTCTGGCCAGGGATCTCCGTGCACCAATACTGTCGCTGCTTCTGCGTATCATCAAGCTCTGCGAAGTGTTCCCATGATGTTTGCAACAGAGCGGCGCCCGCGAGCCGTGTATTCCAATTGCATTCGTTGCAGTTCGAGGATCTGCTTTTTCGAGTTGTTCTGCAGCCACGCTCCCACGAACGCCCCCGTGCCTAGGAGCAGACCGCCGGCTATCACGGCCCTGTAGTACTCCTCCGGAGTAAAAGTGTAACGGAATCCGAAAGCCGTGCTTTTCGTAACAATTTGATAGAAGACCTCTACCGATGGGAGTAGGACTAACAGGAGCCCGACCGCCAATAGTGTGATGGCTCCTCCTCGCTCCACCCCGGCCATGGCGCTTTCGAGTGCTTTGGCCGATTTGTCAAGCGGGACAGCCCCTGGTGGGTTCGCTTTATCAGGAAGGTTTTCTCCTGTCGGATCAGTTCCTGGTTGGACCGTGGCGCCGGATGCTGGTCAGGATGAAGCGGCGGGTTCCGTCCCGTCCAGACAGGTTCATACTTTTGGCCATCCCAACCGACGGAACGGCACGATGAGGGCTCCCAGGTCCCGCAGGGAGTGGCCGACCACGTATCCAACGAAAAAGGCGCCCTAGCGCATCGGAGGGGTACCCTCCGCACCGGTGGTGCCAAACAGTTCGATGCACATCGATCGCGATTTGGTCGTTACCAAGTTTGGCGACTCAACATCTCTGGGCACTCTTTGTGTCACCCGATCCTGGGCCGCCCGCCGTTCGCCCGGCAGGCCGGGCCGCTCCCGCGGCCGGCAGTGGTGGCACCGGCGTGCCAGGAAGGCGCCCACGGTTCGGGCGGCTCGTCGCAGATTTCAGCCGGAGGGGTTCCCTCCGGAGCTGGGCCCGGGCAGCCGGATACTGCTAGCGTCCGCATAGCGGACCAAGCACGAACAGGTCGAGGGAGGCGGACGACCAATGTGGGTTCCATCACGAAGCACCCAGTCTCACCTTCAGGGCGAGGGCGTCATGCAATGGGACACACTGATCAACGGTGTCCGATGGTACCGGCGACAGTTCAGCCCATCGGAGCCATTGACATACAAGCTCGAGGTCGAGGACCTACCGGCAGTGGAGGCAGCCACGGAGATCGACCTCTATAACTGGAGCAACGAGTACGGATCGTGGATGAAGGCCGACGTCTGGAAGCTCTCCTACGAGTTCCCGGCCACCCATCTGTTCTGGACCGATGACCTGACCAACCCGGCCTTCGACGCCGCCCCACCGCCGGCACAGCCGGCGGTAGCTCCAGCGGCCCCGCTAGCGCCGGCCCAGGGTGGCCCGCAACGCCATGCCAACCCCACGCTTACCAGCGCTGCACCCGCCGAGTACACCCTCGACGGGGGCGTCGCATGGCCAGTTCGCATGACCGTTACGGACGTTCAGCCACACCGGTCGTGGATCATCCAAAAAGTTGGGGTGACAAAGGCGGACGGCTCAGGCTTCGAGTTCTGGGAGGCCTTCCCGGTTGAAGCCAACCAGACAGCAGCCGCGAACCAAGACAGCTTTCAGGACTACGCACGGCTGGATTCCGGCCACTCGCACGTCAGGGGCTTGATGCAACACTGGTCGTTCGGCGGTGAAAAGCCAGCGGGTATGGACAAAAAGGGAAGTAAGCACTGCGACGACTACCAGTACGCGAGCGACACGCAGCCGGCGTTCTGGACCGCTAACGACGGCGCCCAACACGACCTTGACTTCACCTGGAGTCGCGGGGCCTTCGGAAACGGGGTGACAATAAACACGGTGCCTCCCCCGGTGGGCAATCCAATACAGAAGGAAACCGTGAAGGAATTCAGCGTTTGGTAGCTGGAGGGCAAACCCTTTGTCTGAGCCAGCCGCACTGGGCAACTTGGGGAAAGGTCACGGTCGCGGTAGTGAGGGCCGACGCTCGTCGCAGAGCCGGACAACCCAAGTAATGCCAATGGTAAGAACCAGGACCCCTGAGAGCTCCTCGAACGCCACAGCCGTGCGGGTGTAGTCGGTCTCTGGGTTGAGATCGCCTGTGCCGGCGGTCGTGAGGATGCCAGCCGTGAAGTACAGCGCCTCGTTCTTCGAGAGCGCTGGCTTACGGGCGGGCCCGCGAGCGGGTCTGGCTCCACGACTGCCGTGAGCTGTGGCCGGACGGGCCGCTCCCCCACCGCCGGATACCGTCGGGCTCAGGGGTCACACCTCACGTAACCGACTTCACCGTCCGGAAAGGCCCTGCACCGCGGCCGGGGAGAATCCCACGGTCCCCATGAAGGTGGTCGGAATCAGGTGGCCGGCGAGACAGTAGGAGTCGTCGGGTTTTGCATGGGCGGCTCGTTCGCCTTACAACTCGCGGTCCAAGAGGGGGGCCGGATGGCGGCGGCGGTGGCTTTCTACCCGACCGCATTCATGCCTGACGACTACGCGGGGCTCCAAGCGCCCGTGCAAATCCACATCCCCGACGCCGACCAGATCAACCCGCCCACCCTGGCCGAAGAGCTCAACGAAAAGATCTCAGCTGCCACCGGCACAAAGCCGGAGATCGACCACTATCCCGCCGGACACGCCTTCTTGAACGAAGAGAACCTCCTCGGAACCTACGACGCAGAGCAGGCCAGGATCGCGTGGGATCGAACCGTCGCCTTCCTCCGCGCCCACCTGGGGTAAAGGGGGCCGCTGCAGAGTCTGGTCGACATCGTTGTCATCACTGATTTGTTTTGGGTAAGAGCAGCCGTTTTCTCACTAGCGGTAAGGAGTGTCCTTGTGCAGTTCACGACATTGGGTCAGACCGGCTTAACCGTCTAGCGCATGATCCTCGGAACGGGAACATTCGGAAAGCAAACGGATGAACACGAGGCGCATCGAATGCTGTATAAGGCGGCTGAGGCAGGGATAAACTTCATCGATACCGCTGACGTATATCCCCCGCGAGATGGCTGATGGCGACTACAGTGACCTCTGCCAAATGTGCAAAAGCTCCGTGGTAGTGAATGCAAAAGTCACAGGAGGCGCATTCACCCGCGATGCCCACGTATACGAGGAGGGTACGGTCGCGGTGATGACCGATCCCGAAGGCACGGAGTTCTGCCGAGTTGGACCCGCGGGATCTCCGTCACCAAGCTGAGGCCGTAGCCCATCAGATTCGGCCCGAGGGGTGCCCGTCCTCCTCGCCCAGACCGCCGAGTTCGGCCCTCTTTAATGCCGCACCCGATGCAACAAGGTCCTGTTCTTCTGTGTGCTTGAGTGCGAAATGGGCACGACCTTCGACCATCCCAAGACGTCCTCACCGTGAGAGAACCCGCGCGTTTCCGGCTGTCCCGTACTGCCCGGGGTGTTGAGCTCTCCAAGACGGCCGACGCCCAAACCTAGGCGACGACCTCTTGATCAGGTGGCTGGGGTTGGATACTCGGGGCTGATAGGCGGGGTTTACGGGCCCTGAGCAGAATGAACGTGACCCAGCCCACCAGTAGCACGAGCCACAGACTGATCAACCGATAGATGACCACAGCGACGGCAGCTCCGGCTGCCGGTACCTTGAACCCGACGAGAGCACTTACGAGGGCCACCTCGACTACTCCTAGCCCGCCAGGGGTGAGCCCAAAGCTTCCCGCCGCCGAACCTGCCGACCAGACGAGCAGCAAATCGCGTATCGGTAGGTGCACTCTGGTTGCCTTGATGGACAGCAACAGGCACGCGGCGTCAGCGAGCCAGTTCACGAAGGCCAGCGAGGCGGCGATGACCCAGTCGCGCCGGCGCAGATGCAGGCTCGAGAGTTGTCGTCGGGCGCTCGCTACCACCAGTTCGGGTGAGTGTCCGGGCTTACGCCTGGCGCGCTGAACGAGTCGTAAGGTCCAGACCGCGGCTCGGTGGATCAGGCGGCGAAACGCGGGTATCCGTGGGGCGAGGAGGACTGCGGTGATGCCTACTGTGATCGCAGCCGCCCCGAGAAGTCCCAAGGCGCCCGCAGCCGGCGCACCTGAGACCAGGGCTCCTGCGGCCACGATGACCGTGAAGGAGACTGTCGAGAGGATCCCCGAGGCCATCGGGACGAAGGTCGCCGCCGCTCGGCTCACGTCGCGCCGGACGAACTCGTGATAGGTGAAGGCAGCACCGAGTCCGGGACCGGCGACCGGCACCGAGACCGAGAGCGCGTTCCCAGCGAAGGTGATCGCGATGATCGACTTGATAGTCAGGCGCAGGTTCCCTGCGCGAAGCAGCCGCCGTTGCACCCGGACGAAGGCGAGCATCGACATCCACTCGAGCCCGACGGCCCCCAGTATCGCTTTCGGTTTGGCGCGTGAGATCTCCGAGAACGACCGTGCGATCTGGTGGTGTTGAGCGACCACCAGAGCGGCCAACGCTCCCACGGACGTCACACCGATCACGAGGTTCCGCAGGGAAATACTGAATCTGTGGGGCGCCTTTCGCCTCGCGTCAGGAAGGATGTCGCCAGTCATGGCAGGGGGAGTCGACGGCGCTCACACGGGCAGATCGATGGCTCCGTTGAGCGATCCTGTGGGCGACGGCGAGACCGGCCGCAGCTCGTCAAGCGGTCGCTCGCGATCGGTCATGCCAACTCCGAATCCCGGCCGCCAGCTCGGGTGCGCCGGGTGCCACCTGAGGTCGCGTTTGGCTTTGGCATTGGAGGCGCCGCGGAGCTCGGTCATCATCACCACGCCGGCCTCCCCGGCGAACAGCCGCCCGATGAACCGCGGCACGCGCATGGGCGTCTTGGCGCCGAGCTCCTGAGCTAGCTTCGGCAGCCATTGGGCGACCCTGGCTGGGTCATCGTCGACAACGTTGTAGATCCCGCGGCTGCCGTGCTCGACCGCTGCCACCGTCGCCTCCGCCGCGTCGGCGATGTGAATGAACGACCACACGCCGCCGCCGCCGCCGACCAGCGGGAACTTGTGCTTGCGGACCAGCTCGAGCTGCTCCGCGCCGGGCCCCATCGATGTGCCCGGCCCGTAGAAACCGCCGTAGCGCAGCACGATCCCTTCGGTCCAGCGCGCACCGAGGACCGCCTCCTCGAGGTGACGGATCGCCGCAAACGACTCTCGCATCTGGCGTGCGGGCGCCAGGTCGAGTGGATCCTCCTCGCTCTTCACGGGCCCACCGGTACGTGCGTACGGGAGGGCACTATTGCTTTGCGCCACGAACCGCCGCACCCCCACCGCCTGCCCAGCTGCAAGCAGGTAGTCCGTCCCCTCGGTCCGCAGGCGGCTGGTCAGCGCGAAGTCGCGATCGAAGTGGCGCAGGTCCAGCTTCGCCGGAATCGCGGTCAGCTGATGGACGATCACGTCCGGCCTCGCCCTGCCCACGGCCTCCACGACCTGATTGCGCTCGCAGCCCGTCCGCGACCACCGGCACAGCCCCCAGCTCGTCGAGCATCACCTTCTTTGACTTGCTACGCGTCATGCCGTGAACCTCATGACCGGCGGCGACCAGCCGCGGCACCAACTGCCTGCCGATCGCTCCCGTTGCTCCAGCGATGAACACTCTCATCTTCATTTCCTTTGATCGAGAATTTCCTGCGTGCCACTAGACAAGACGGCAGTCCCGGCTGTCATTCCGCCGAGCGCCCGAACGCGACCTCGGTGGGACCTCTTCTCAGGCGGTGACCTGAGCCACGCCTTGGATGGCTCGGAGCCGCCCGCTGGAGAGACCGCGGGTGAGGTTGTTGGCTTTCTCGGCGAAGTTGTCGATGAACGTGTGCAGTCCGAGCGGGGCGCGGGGAGCAGACAGAAAAGACTCCATGAGTGCTGCTGCCTGCTCGGTGAGATCGTTCCAGTGGACCAGGTTGAAGCCGGCCGTCTCGATGAAGGAGCGCAACCCGTCGGCCGAGGCTAGGTGGCTCAGTTCGGGCTGGTCGGCCCATGGGAGCGGGTAGTCGAGCTCACCTGTCGTGCCGGCCGTGATGTCCCAGACCGCGAGGCGTCCCCCGGTGACGAGCACCCGGCGTGCTTGTTGATACATGCGTGGCTTGTCCAGCACGTTCATCTGGACGTGCTGGCTGATGACCACGGTGAAGCTGGCCTGGGCGAAGGGCAGATCGGTGACGTCTCCTTGGCGTACGGAGATCCGGTCGTCCAAGCCGACGAGTCGGTTGAGCCAACGGGCTGTTTCGCAGTACTCCTCGGTGAGGTCGATGCAGGTGACGCTGCAGCGGTACTGGTCGGCGAGGAAGCGGGCTGTTCCGCCGATCCCGCTACCGGCGTCGAGCACCTTGTCGCAGCTGCTGATTTCGGCCAGTTCGGCCAGCTGGCGGGTGGCGCTTCGACCCAACGTGTGGAAGTCCTCGAGTACGCCAAGGTCAGCGGGCCGTACGTGCTTGAGGTCCTTGCCGGCGGCGATGAGGGCCTGTTCGATGTTGTGCCGGGACAGGCCGGTCGAGTACTGGCGGTCGATCCGGAGAGTCTTCATCTCCGATCCTTTCAATTGGTCGGTCTAGGCGGGTCCGGTCCAAGTCAAGGAGCTGGTCCGGGACCTGGCGCTCGCAGTTCGAAGTTCTTCCGAACGGCTACGGCAACGGGATGGCTGTCTTGATCGTCCTCTGAGAGGAAGCGACGAGCTCGGATTCTCTGTTCTCGACGAAATCGAGCTCCGGTGTCTCTCGCATGCCGAAGCGATGGTGGAAGCGTCGCAGGGGGGGCGGAGCCCACCAGATGCGTTCTCCGACCAGCCGCATCACGGCAGGAACGAGTACAGCGCGGACCATGGTGGCGTCTACGAGGATGGCGACCCCGGTGCCGATCCCGAAGAACTGGATGAAGCTGATCTTCGACAGACCGAAGGCGAAGAACGTAACCGAGAGTAGCGCTGCTGCCGTGCTCACGATACGGCCGGTCCGAGCTAGACCACCCGTTACTGCCTCGGTGTTCGTTGCGCCCTGGTCGTGGAGCTCCTTGATGCGGCTCATTAGGAACACTTCGTAGTCCATGGAGACTGCGAAGGCGATCACGAAGAGGAGGGGGGGCATCGTTGTCGAGGTGGAGGTGGGGGTGAAACCGAGGAGCCCCGACAGGTGTCCTCCCTGGAAGATCCATACCATCAGCCCGAGGACAGCGAACAGCGTCAGTGCGTTCAGCATGATCGCCTTGAGGGGGATAAGAACGCTGCCGGTGAAGAGGAACAGCATCGTGAAGGTCGTTAGCACCATGATGGCGATGGCGATCGGCAGACTGGAGCCAATCGAGTGCTTTTGGTCGACGGTGTCGGCCGCTGTGCCTCCTACCTCGATCGTCTCGCCCGCCGGGGCTGGAAGCGCTCTGACCTGTTCGACCAGGTGCTGGGCTGGCCCACTCGACGAGACGAGGTGGTTCTGTATCTGCCAGTAGCTCACATCTCCGGTTTGAGGGAGCTGCCCCCCCGCATCGGAGACTTGAAGACCGGCCACATAAGTGCCGGTCGGTCCCTCTACCGAAGTCACGCCACCCTGCATCGACAACCGCGCCGCATAGGCGGCTTCAGCGCCGCTTGAAGCGTGTCCCGTGCCGACCGCGATAAGCGTCGACGACGCATCGGTGGAGAAGTCGGCTCGGAGCTCGTTGCCGACCTGGCGCGCGGAGGCACTCGTCGGAAGGACACGGTCATCAGGGGTCGAGAAATGAACGTGCAGAAACGGTAAGCCGATGATGAGCAATACGGCCATCACGGGAAAGGCGCTGAGCACGGGCCGGCTGGTGACCGTCGAGGCTAGACGTCTCCAGAATCGGCTCTCTCCCTTGTTGGTCGTCGATTTGGCAGTCTTCTTGGCTTTGCGGGCGAGACGAGTCGAAAAGACGTCGAGGAGCGCCGGCATGACGAAGAGGGCGCCGACCACCGCGAAAGCCACGACAGCTATTCCCGCGTATGCGAATGACCGCAGGAAGTAGAGAGGAAAAACAAGCAGAGCGGTGAGGGCTAGTGCGACGGTGAGACCCGAGAAGACGATGGTCCGGCCGGCGGTGTCCACCGCCCGGGCGATGGCCGCTCGCGGAGTCCCTACCGCGCCCCACCTCCTCGCGGTAGCGATTGATGAGCAAGAGCGAGTAGTCCATAGCAAGCCCCAGACTGAGGGCAATGGTGAGGTCGACGGCGTAGGTACTAACCGAGGTGAACCCGGCCAAGACGCGGAGTTCGGTGAACGTGCCCATGATCGCCAGCATGGCGACGACAAGAGGTAGTAGTGCCGCCAGCAGGCTGCCAAAGGCGAAGTAGAGCAGCAGTGTGGTGATTGGGACAGCCACCACCGATACCAGCAGCAGGTCTTTCTGGACCTGTGTTGTGATCTCTTGACCGGCGGCCGATGACCCGCCCCCTTGGACAGTCGCAGCAGTTCCACCGTCGGCCGTGAGCTTCGCCAACAACGCCTTGGTGCGGCTGTCGACCTGGTCGTCACTACCTTTCACATGCGCCAGGATCAATGCCGCCTTGTCGTTGCCAGTGCGCAACGCCGCGGCCGGAGTTGTCCAATACGAGGTCACATTCGAGATGTCCGAGTTCGACGCGAGGGTCGCCGTGACCTTCTTGCCCACCGCCACGACCGCCGGTGACGACACAGATCCGGCGCGCGCCGATATCAAGATGACCAAGCCCTGTTCACCGCCGAAATGCGAAGCAACGAGCGCCTCGGCCCGAGAGGAGGAGGCAGAAGCACTGACCTGTCCCCCTGACTGCAGCCGCTTGAACGCCCCCATCCCAAGAATGGTCACCACTACGAACAACAGAGCCGACGCAATCAGAACTGCGCGGTGATATCGAGCTGCAAACAAGCCAAGCTGATTTAGCATCAGAACTCCTTCAGTTCAATTCAGCGGCGACGTGTGGACGGGTGCGAATAATCGAGGAGAGTCGACGGCATCTGTTCGTCAGTGGACCGTTCCTGCGCAAAAGAGGGCGAGAAACAGAGGTAGGTGGTGGTGCCGCCCAATGGCGGTCGACTGTGGAAACGGCCGGGTCCGCGGTCATCTCGTCGTCCTCGCACCCTTCAGAAGGTCGGCGACCACCTCAGGCTGGTCATATTGCGGCCAGTGTGAGGCGTCGTGCACCAGATGAAACGACGGATCCTGGAACAGCCCAGCTATCTCGGCCGCGAGGGACGCGTTCAGATAGCGATCCGTTCCGCCGAAGACGACCGAGACCGGGACCTCGAGCCGTCCGAGTGCTCCGCTGTCGATCAGCGCGTCCTCGTCGTCAAGTGAGTCGAACAGGCCGGCCGTCCAGGCACGGATAGCTGTGATGGCGTGACGCTGGTCGGCGTCGCCGAAGAACTGCGCCAGGATCGACTGTACGGCGAGCCCATCACTCTGCTCACGGGCCTTGGCAAGGGCTTTGTCGAGGTTGGAGAGAGTGAGGCCCGCGGCGTAGGGCAGCTCTATCATGGATTTCACCCGATGGTCTCCTGGGTTCGTGCTAACGGGGGTTTATGGCTGCCGAGCTCTGTCGGCAGGTGAGATGCGTTGCAGCTGAAGGGCTTCGTCACGGTGTCGGGACGTGCCGAGTTCGTCATTCGCTGATGCCATCCGCCGGACTCCATCACCGACGGACCATCGGGCGGTCTGGGGGGCCGAGCAGGCGCTCGTTCCCGGGCGGATCGCCAGGCCCGAGGATCGACGTCGAGGGAGTCGGATCCGAACGTCCAAACACTGACGGCCCGTCGGGTGGGTCCGCGGGGTGGGTCTGTGGGGCCGAATACGGGCACGGGTCCAAACCGGATGTGGACCACCGAGGATCGATGTAGAGGGGGCTTGCCCCTCCGGCCGGCGGTGGCCGGCGGCCGCGACCCACCGCGGCCCGATGGGACATGATGTCGTCATCGTTCAGCCGGCCTGTATGGCGTCGACGTTGACCATGACCTTCGCCATCGTCTTGTCGAGTTCATGGGTGGGGCTGAACTCGATCATCCGGGTGCCGGCCTTGAACAGCGGCAGATGGCCGGGGGGTGCGTAGTAGGCCTCGCCGGCCTCGATGACGTCTTCGCTGTTGTCGGTGTAGCGGATCACCAGAGTGCCTTCGAGCACGACGCCCCAGTGGCGAGCCTGGCAGGCGTTGTCGGGCAGCCCGGTGAACAGGGGCGCCGGGTCTTCGTCGTGGGCGGAAAACTCGAAGCCGACGGTATAGGCGTCGAGGGCGCCGTAGTGGGCTTCGATGCCGTCGAGGTCAACGTGCTTGCTGCTCGTCTGCGAGCTGATCTTGCCCATTGGGTTCTCCTTGGCAGTCGGTTCACCCAGTAGGCGTGAGATCGCGTCACACAGTGTGCGGCGCCTCCCCGGCGGTCCAGTCGACAGGCGGGTCGGGCTGGTAGATGCAGTAGCTGCCAGTCCGGACGGAATGCGCGAGGTGGCGACCGAGCACGGGGTGAGCGACCTCGATGCGCTGCACGGCGTCATGGATGCGGCTGCGGACCGCGGTGCGGGCGCGCTCGCCCGACGCGCCAGCTCGGCGAGGGCGACCCCCGAGCCCGTAGGCGCCGCGCAGCTCGGCGATGAGCGCCTCCTGCTCGGCCGCCAAGCCGGCTGACCGCTCGCGGTCTCCCGCAGCATCGGCCTTGTCGAGCTCGGCGGCGATCTCGAGCAGCCGCGCCCGGTACGCGTCTCGGGCCTCGTCGTCGATCACCGGGCCGCCACCGGCATCGATGACCGTGCCTCCGGCGGCCATCAGGTCTAAGGCGGCGATCTCGCGTCCCGGCTCGGCGAGGAGACGAGCGAGGTCACGCAGACCCTTGCGGTCGGTCAACGCACACGTTCCTCCGTCGAAGGTGATCGACCACACGTCGCCGTCCCGAACAAACCGGTTGCCGGGATCGGCCGCCGCCGCCTGCCGTGGCGTCGGCGACTTGGTCAGCTCCTCGATCTGCGCGAGCCGACCGGTCGCACCCACCCGACGCCACACTTCCGCGGCCCGGTTGAGGCGGGTGCGGTCGCCGAGCGCCCGTCCGGCCTGGTGGTCGACGACGGCAGCCACCAGGACGGCACCCGCCCGCAACGCTGCGTCGTGGGCGGCGGCGAAGTGGGAGTCAGCGGCGTCCAGATCGCGGTCGAGGGCGGCGAGCTGGCCCAGCGAGCGGTCGAGCGGGCCGCGGATGGCCGCGCCGATGCCTGTCACCACCCACACCGCGCCGAACGGCTCGATGGCGCGGCGCACGGCGTCAGCCGCCGGGTGACCGCCAACGGCAACCATCAGGTCGGCCAAGTTCATCATCAAGGACGGCCACGCCGAGTCGAGCTCGGCCGCCAACGCGGAGTCGGCGCATCGGTCCAGCGACACACGGGCCTCGTCGAGGTCACCGGTGAAGGCGCCCAGCAGGGCGGCGATCACTTGGACCCGAACGTCGTCGACCCCCTCCGTCACCCTGACGTCACGGAGGCTCTCGCCCGCCAGGTTCGGGTCGGCCAGGTCCAAGGCCATCATGCCCTGCTGCAACCCAGCGAGCAGGATGCCGTTCGTACCGCGAACCTCAGAGACCAGTGCCTCGAGCTGAGCGCGAGCGCGCGCCCGCGCCTGCATCTGGCCTCTGGCAAGCGCCAGCGAAGCGCGCCACAGCGGCGGATACCACCTGTACTCGGCACGACCGAGACGGGCAGAGGCACGTTCGAAGCGGGACACCTCGACCTCCGCGTGCCGCAGGTCACCTGCCTCGAATAGGGCCTGGACCAGTAGCCGACGTCCGAGGGCCTCGACACCGACGTCGCCGATGTCCACGGCACGCTCGATGATCTCGCTCGCCGCGTCACGACGCTCAACTAGGTGGTCCGGCCCGGCCACGACGTCGCACCACGCCGCCAGACTCTCGGCGATGACCGACGGGTCACCGCCCGCCACGGCGCGGGCGCGTGCCCGCGATGCCAGCTCGGTCCGCTGTGCAAGCGGTGCGCTATGCGATAGCGCGGTGGAAAGGCGGGCCGCGAGCCGGGCGCCCAGCACGTCGTCGTCCTGTAACGCTTCGACCGCTCGGTCGAGGAGTTGGCACACGTCGGCGTCACGGATCACCACCTCCATGGCGGTCATGCCGCCGCTGAAGCCGAGCGCCGCCCCGCCCAGCGCCCCCCGGTCGCCGACCCGTGCCGCTTCCTCGGCTACCTCCCGGAACGTCTGCCGCGCTCTGGTGCTGTCACCCGCCGCCACCAGGGAATCGCCCAGCGCGAGCTTCACGTCAAGCCGGTCGCCCAGCCCCGGATCGATGGCGAGCATGGCCAGCGCCTGCTCGAAGCGTCGGGCGGCCACGTCGAACGACAGCAGCGACTCGGCCTCGGCGGCCGCCTCCAACGCGTACTTGAACGCCGGCGCAGCATTGCCCAGCGGCGCCGCACGCCCAAAGTGATGAGCGAGCGCAGCCGCATCGACCGGCAGACCCCTCCGCCGCCGAGCCTCCAGCTCGTGTCCCACCCGGTCGTGGAGCCGAGCTCTGGTCGCCGACGACAGCGACTCATACACCGCGGCCCGAAACAACGCATGACGATAGGACACGGCGTTCGCGTGTAGTTCCGCGAGCCCAGCTGTGCCCGCCTCGTCGACGAGGTCGAGCACCACTTCGGTCGGACGATCGCACACCGCGGCCAGAAGCCCGAGCTCCGCCTGATCGCCAACGACGCTGAGCACATCGAGGACCGCCTGACACCCCTCGCCAAGCGACGAACGGCGGTCGGCGACCAAAGCACGCAAGGTTGCGGGGATCGCAAGCTCGCTGGCATCGATGGCCCGGGCCAAAGCGGACGCAGGTAGCGCCCGAGCCAACTCCCGGGTGAACAGCGGATTACCGCCGGTGATCTCCCACACCGAGTGTGCCGCCGCGCCGGGCACGGGCTGCCCCCGTACGGCCGAGACCAGCGCGGTCGTACCCTCGACATCGAGACCACGCAGCTCGAGCACCAAACCGTGGTGCTGCAGCTCGGCGATCGACTCCGACCGCGGGAGGGCACCGGCCGCGTCAACCGGACGATGGGCTGCGACCACGACGATCGGCATGCTCGCCAAGACCGAGGCCACCCGGGTCAGCACCGACAGCGTCGCCGCGTCGGCCCAGTGCAGGTCATCGACCACCAGCAGCACCGGGGCGTCGGCGCGCTCGCGCAACCACTCCACCACCCGGGCGGCCTGCTCGACCCGTCCGCTGTCGCGATCGCCACCCAGGATCGCTAGGTCCGCCGAGATCACACCGGGCCGCGCCAGCTGGCCCACCAGCTCTGTCCACGGCTGCAGCGGCGGCACCGCCGCCGTCTGCCAACACGCTGCCCAAGCAACCGAGAACCCGCGTCGCCGGGCCGCCAGGCTGGCGTATTCAGCCAAAGCAGTCTTGCCGAGACCAGGCTCACCAACCAAAACGACGAGTCCCCCGACGCCACGCTCCGCCAACCACAACCGCGCCTCGATCTCGCGCTCCTCACTCGCTCGCCCGACCAGCATCGGCGACCCATCCATCACGCCTACATTGTGACCGGACCAGTCTCCGCAAAGTGCTCCACATCTGGTGCGAGCGGCTGCAACGCCCAAGCGAGGCGGCATTCTGTCTAGAGCCGGAGCTGGTCAGGGCAGGAACTTAGCCAGGCGATCCAGGTACCACTGGGGAAATCCATTCTCCCCGGGCAGGGGCGAGGATCCGCTCCACATAGGCAGAGTCGGCCGGACGAGACTTCATGTCGGGGCAGATGTACTAGAGGGCCGGCCGCCATTTGCCGCCGGGTGTTTCGGCCGTTACGTCGAGTTGTTCCCACGAGCCGCGCTGAGTAACCCAGCGGACGAACGCGGGCCCGTCACTGGTCACCGTGGCCACGGTTGGCCCCGAGCCGAACTCGATCACCTGACCGGCTTTGCCCACGACGTGAAGAGCGGCGGCGGCCCCGTCGAGCGCCTCTCGCACCAGCGGGTTTTGCTGCGGTAGGGCGGCGGCTATCCAGTCGATGGCCGGCGCCAGGCGCAACTCGTCGGAGTCCGGTGGGGTGGCGCTGAGTGGGCCACGCGGAGGGAACAGATCAGCGCGGATGTGCGTGTAGTGGTCGAACGCAAAGGCGTTGGGGAGCAGCGAGGCGTGGTAGGTACCGAGATCACCGAGCGACAGCTCGAAGTCCTGCGTCTGCAACTCGGCCAGTTGACCAATGGCCTTCCTGCTGACGGTCCGGTAGTCCTCCACCACCTGTTGAGCGCTCCAGGTTCGCCGGGCCTCGACATGTACCTCATTGGCCTGCTCGGTTGGCCGGTCGCTCGCGGCGGGCAGGGTCGACGGGTCGACCAACATCGAGAACAGGGCACCCATGTGCGCCACCACGTCTTGGACCGACCAGCCCGGGCAACCGCTGTCCGCCTTCCACTCGGAGTCGCCCAGTGTGGCGCAGATGTCGAGGAGCGCCTCTCGGTCGGCCTGCAGAGCCTCGATGGCGGTACCCATGTCGCTGTCTCCTTTGTCTGGGTGTTGGCAATCCCAGCGTGACCGACCGCCACCGGCTTGTCGTCCCAGATTCCGGTGAGATCAGCGAGGCGTGTCGGGTACCGGGCGCAGAAACCTGTGGCATCGACGGAGGTCTACCCTGAGACTTCGGTGACCCTCGATCGTTTGAGCCGGCGCATGGGCACGGCCATCGCAGAGCCGGAGAGCCCCTCGCCGAGACCCGAGCTGCTCGAGTCACGGACCGATGCCCACGAAGCCCCCTTCTTGTCTGCATTTGGCGCGTGCACGCCGGCGAAAGTGTCGCTGAGCGGTGGCCAGTGTCGGCCTGGGTCCTCTTGGCCAGGAAACCGGCTGATGTTAGGTCGTCGTCCCACGGTCCGGCCAGGTCGTTGGTACCGGTTGCGCTGGCATGTGGGTCGGGCGGGCGTCTCTGCAATCCAGCCGCTCACCCGCCATGATGAAGGTCTCCGCCTACGAGAGGAGTTCCGGGATGCGGCGGATTGACGTGAATGTGCTTACGCCCGATGGCCTGTGCCCCTCCGTGATCATGGCACCCGACGGCGAGGGCTCTTGGCCGGCGGTGATCATGTTTATGGACGCCGGGGGTGTGCGCCAGGGGATGGTCGAGATGGCGGAGCGACTGGCCGGTCTGGGTTACGTCGCTTTCCTGCCCGAGATGTACTACCGGCAGGGGCGATACGAGCCCTTCCGGATCGACACCGTATTCACCGATGGCGAGGAGCGCGCCCGGCTGATGGCGATGGCCGGTACTGTCACGAAGGCGATGGCGGCGAGCGATGCCGGTGCGTTCCTCGAGTTCCTCTCGCAGCGGCCAGAGGTGGCGGGGACGAAGGTTGGAACGACGGGCTACTGCATGGGCGGCGGGCTGTCGTTGACGGCCGCCGCCCACCATCCCGACCGCATCGCCGCAGCGGCATCGTTCCACGGTGGCCACCTTGCGAGCGAGGCGTCAGACAGCCCCCACCGGATCGTCGGGCGGATCACCGGACGGGTGTATGTGGCGGCGGCCGAGAACGACGAATCGTTCCCGCCCGAGCAGGCGAAGCTGCTCGGAGACGCGCTGACCGACGCCGGTGTCGATCACTTGATTGAGACCTATCGCGCCCGCCACGGATTCGCAGTGCCCGACAATCCGACCTACGACCCCGACGCAGCGACCCGCCATTGGCGCGCTCTCGCCGACCTATTCAGCACCACCCTCTCGAGCTGACCGCCTGTCGACCGTGTCGCTGTGTCCTTTGTGGATGGTGACGAGGGCCGGTCGCCCCGGTCATCACCGGTCCCGGTGAGATCAACGCCGCCGATCCGAGACCGGTGCGACCGGGCGAGCACGCCGAGCGGGAGGGAGCACACCGGGTAGGTCCCTGGCGCGGTGAGCAGTGGAACCGGATGGTCAGTCCCGGCTTGCGGTTCCTGACCGGCCTCGCTGGCCGGGCTGGTCGTTCAGGTCAGAACGGGTGGGGCCCGGCTAGGTTCCCTGGGGGGGACACCGCCTCGGTGCAGGCGACGGCGTCGGGGCCAGCATCGCCGTCAGGGGCGGAGATCGCGTTGACGGCGTCGGCGTTTCGGAGCTGAGGACGCGAGTTCGACTCGCGTCCCTCGCACTCGCTCTCGTCTTCCTGATCAAGAGCTGCGAGGCGGCCCGGCCGATCACGAATTGGAACTTGTCCAGATCTCACGGCGATCGGTGACGACAGCGTGGCTGCGTAACTTCACACTGGCTGCATGCCCCAGACCCGTACCGACCTGCCGACGGTGTCGACCAAGACCGCCGCGCCCGCCACTCACCACCCATGGCGACCACACCGAATCGCTCGTGGTCGCGCCGTCCCCGAAACTCAAGCTGGCCCAGGCGTACTGCCGTTGGTGCCGCGCCGCCAGCCCGGGCTCACGGGCCCGCTCGAGCCTGCCGAGCCGACCGGTGTCTGGGCGGCGAGATCTTCGAGCATGGCCGGATCATCGAGACCAAGAGAAGGCGATCAGAGGTGATGCACCCCGCCATGTTGCAACAGGTCGCCGCCGAACACGTGAAGGACATGATCGCTACGGCCGACAGGGCGAGACTGGCGCAGCACGCTCGGTGCGCCCGTCGATGGCGGACTTCGGTCAGCCGAGCGGCCCCACCCGCTGCCGGCCGCGTTCAGACTCGAACGGCCGTCCGCACAAAAACCGACCGCGACCGACCCGACAGCCTCACGCACCTGTCTGCGGTTGACACCGAGCAACCTCAGGAACCGGCCCTGGCCGCCCACCGGCACGCACCTACCAGTTCAGTCCGGTGCTGAGGCCGATCTTCGGGCCGACCAGGCCCCTGCCGACCAGACGAGAAGGAGCAATCCAATGAGCCGCGCCCCGGTCGCACCAGGCCACTCGGCGATGACATGCCGGGCAGGACTCGCTGGTTCTCGTGAATAGGTCAACTGCAGCAGATATCCGAATCAAGTCGGGGCCGGCCCGGTTCGTCCGCCGACTGATCGACAGTCTCGTACGAGGATGGCACGACAGCGTCTACCTGCACGAGCGACTACTCGAAGCTAACCGTCCCTGGGACCAAGACGGACCGCTCCACTGGCGACGTGAACTGGGCGGTTGGAGGGTCGTCGGTTCCCGCCTCCCACCCCAAGACTGACCGCGCCTCGCGTTCGATGATCGCTATGAAGATTCCACCTAGCAAGTCCTCTTTGCAGTGACGACGGCGATTACCCGCCCTTTACCGTTCTCGGATGACCGCCAACCCCCATGAGCGGCACAGCCACGACGGTGGAGCCCCGGCAGCCTGTAACTCTCGACGATCTGCAAGCCGAATCCGGAGGCCAGACAGCGACAGAGAGAGACAGAGAGAGAAAGAGAGAAGAGAGAAGAGAGATGTTCACACCACGATGTGGGACCACACCGACCATGAGCCCGGGGACAAGAACCCCGAACCAAGGAGCACAGACGCCAGCCGCCGTCCGCTCGTGCCACGCGAGGAGCAGCCGAACCGAGGTGGAAAGCTACGGTCTCCCCCCTCGGCTGCCACTGGCCCAACGATCCGCCACGGTAGGGAAGGTGGCGAGCTTGGAAGGCCGGCTCTTCGACGGAGAAGGCCCCGTGCGCCAAAGCCTAAGACACGAACTGGCAGACACTCTGCTGAGCGAGATAAACGATCTTCGCCACGACCTCGGTTGGCTCAGCCTCGATCTGCACCACCACCAGGCATGGCCGGCGCACCTAGCCTCGTAGCAGGCACCGATGCCGATTAGCCCCGGGCGAGAAGTCCTACGCCGACCACCCCGGAACCTGCGACCTGGCTCGCCGCCCGTGCGCCAGCTGCGAGTCGTGCCAAGGGCGCCTGGCCTCGGCCTTGGCCCGACTGTTCTTGGCAATCTGCGCCGCTCGAGGCGTCGGTCCGCGGCCCGGTTCGGCACCGAAGTGAGCTCCGCCCAATCCGCCGACATGCACGCCAGTCGGCTGGATGAAGCACGCGGCTGGCTGCGGAATCGACATCACCTGGCCGTCGAGGCTGCCGCCCTCATCTTCGTCTACCTCGTGTACGACTTCAGCCGCGGGCTGGTCAGCGGTGCTGGCGCCATAGCCGACCGCCACGGCCGTCAGGTAGCCCACGCCGAACAGCACCTCTCCCTCTACATTGAGCCGTCCGTCCAACACGCGCTGCAGCAGGTGCCGGGCTTGTTCGACGTGTTCGGATTCGGCTACGACGTCTTCCACATCGGTGTGACCGCTGTCGTGCTGGTATGGCTCTACCTACGTCGCCCTCACGCCTTCCCGGCCATCCGAACCACACTCATCGCCTCGGTCACGCTCGCGCTCGTGGTGTTCGCCCTCTACCCAACCGCCCCGCCTCGCATGGCCCACCTTGGTATCGGCGACAGCCTCGCCCTTTCTCGCCACACATCCCAGTCGCCTGTGCTCTCCGCCCTCTACAACCCGTATGCCGCCATGCCCAGCCTTCACATGGTCTTCGCCGTCATCGCCGGGGGCAGTATCGCCGTGTACGCCAGGCACCGCTGGGCGAAAATCGTCGGTCTCGTCTACCCGCTCTTCGTGGCCGCCGAAGTCGTGGCCACCGGAAATCACTACCTCCTCGACCTCGCTGCCGGAGCCGTCACTGCCGCCATCTCAGCCCTCGCCACCCGCAGAGTCCTCCGGCCTCCTGTTCCGATCGTGACCGCGTCCCCTGGAACCTGGCTCCAGCCGTCCACACCGTGCATTGCGGACCGGGCGCCGCAGGCCGATCTGCGTCTCCGACCGGCCGAATCGTGATCTTCGCGGAACCGCGACTTCTTGCTGAACCTCGGCGCGGACGTTTTCATCGACTACACCGTCAGCGATGTCGCCAATGCGGTGACCGACGTCGATCTGGCACTTGACACCGTAGGCGGAGCGACAACCAGGTCACTGGTACCAACCCTACGCGAGGGCGGCACCCTGGTCACCATCGCCTATCCACCCGAAACGCCTCCCCAACTGCAGCGCCTGCGGGTGAAACCGCTCGTGATGAGACCCAGACGGCAAGCAGCTCGCCCTTATCAGCGAGCCGGTGGCGTCCGGCGCGGTGAGGGTCGAAATTTCACAGCAGTTCCATCTGGACCAGGTCCAGCGGGCGCATACAGCCAGTGAGTTCGGACACCGGCCCGGAAGATCGTCTCGCCCTCACATCCCGATGACACCGTGACAGCACGCGTACGGAACCCACTTCGTCTTGATCAAGAAACCTCGATCGAAGAGGGGGGACAGAATGATGCAAACACCGGGAAACTCGCCGCAGCCGGAGCCAGCAGAGTTGGCCATCCCGCCGCCAAGCTGCTCCCGTCAGGAAGGCCACTGCTCTCAGTTGGCCCTTGCGCTTGTTGATCATCCACTAGCCCGATATCCCATAGCCCAATCGCCCCCCACCCATCTCATATGTGCCGATCGGAGATGGTTATGCGGGTAGTTGGTTACTAGTCAGTAACCTTCTGCTGTCGGGCAAGGACGACGCCGGATCGTCCTGAACCACCGAGCCCGCTGAGGATACTCGCAGCGAGTTCCAGTACATGCCTGACCAGCACCCGCGGGTACTCATCCCCCGACAAGGCGCGGCTTGTACGACCCTGGCGGCTTAATCGAGGGCCCGCCGACTCCCGTATGAGTTGGTTCTGACGCCTGCCCGTCGCGTCAGCTTCTGTAAGGCAAGTGTTTCGAGGGCGTTTGTGCTGGTCACAGGCCATAAATGGCCCCGTACCCAACGCCGATGCCGGGATTCGTGATATCAACTTGAGTTGATGACCGGAGAGGCCTATCACGATGTGCTCCGACGACTGGCCGACCGGGATCCCCGGGGATCATTGGGCCTCGACGACGACCCCGAACTCGCCTTCGCCGGCATTCGGGCCCTGCGTGAGATGGCCGAGTTCTGCGAGACCTATCAGGTGACCCGGCTCAGGAAGGCGGGTTACAGCTGGGCTCGCATCGCCTCGATGGCCGGGGTCAGCCCTGCTGACTCGAGGACCCCCAGAATTGGCTAGACACAGGATACGTGCGCCCCTGCGAGGGTCGGGGCAGGCGCGGGCGGGGGGTGGCCGTCTTCGCGGGGTGAGGCTGGTCCGTATAGCCGCGGGCGCTCTCCATGTTTGTGCCCAGAGGGAGGCATCGGTTTTGGCTTATGCGCCGTCGGGCCGCGCCAATAGCGGACCAGGCCACTGGAGGCCATCCGCGCTGGGGATTGTCAGGTCCGCAGGTCGATGACAATCTTCCCGCGCACGTGCCCACCCTCGAGTAGCCGATGGGCGGAGACGACTTCTTCGAGCGGGAACACCTGGGCCACCTCGACGCGCAGCTTTCCGGACTCCAACCGCTCGGCCAGCTGATCGAGATCAACCGATCCCGGGAGAGCCCGGATATGTTGTGCCCAGAGGTCGGGGCGAACCTCCTCGGGGAGGGAGACGATGGACACCACCCTGGCCTCAGACGCCAGACGGTCCTGGTACCCCTCAACGACCGATGGACCGACCAGGTCCAGCAGGTACGTGATATCCGCCAACGCCTCCGGGGCATCGGGGTCGTGGTAGTCAACGACCTCGGCCGCGCCCAGCTCCCGAAGGAAGGCGTGGTTGCTCGGGCTGGCCGTGGTGACCACCCGCAGGCCAGCAGCTGCGGCGAGCTGCACCGCGAAACAGCCGACGCCGCCCGCTCCCCCAGTTATGGCGACCGTAGCGCCAGGCGGAGCGTCAAGCAGGCGGAGGGCTTGGTAGGCCGTGAGCCCAGCCAGGGGGACGGCTGCAGCAGTGGCTACCGGCACGGCGGCGGGCCGTCGGGACACCATGGAAGCCGGGATCGCCACCTGCTCCGCGTGGCCACCGGGCCGGCTGAACCAACCGAAGAAGGAGAACACCGGGTCACCCTCAACAAAGCCCTCGACGTCGTCACCGACGGCCACGACCCGCCCGGCGGCTTCGCGGCCGGCAACGTAAGGGAGGTTCTCCGCCGGAGCCCCGCCGGCCCGGTTTTTGAGATCCGAAGGGTTCAATCCGGCCGCCTCGACCGCCATTAGCACCTCACCTGGGCCTGGAGGTCCCGGCTCAGACCAGTCCTGCCTGACCCTGAAGGACCTCGGCAGGCCCCCATTCCGGAACCACCGCAGCTCGCATGGGCCCAGTCTGGCGGAACCACCGCCCTCGGTTTTCGCTGCTCACGGCAAACCTGGAGGTACGTTCTGGGCAAGCTAGCGTGGCCACGACGTGGAAGACCACATCCGGAAGGAGAGGGAATGCTCGACGAATGGGCGGCGTTGGAAGGAAAAGTCGCGGTCGTCACAGGTGGTGCCGGCGGTCTAGGACTCCCGATCACTGAAGCCCTGGCGGGAGCGGGAGTCGTCGTGGCGGTCTGCGACCGGGACCCCGCGGCCGTGGCTGCAGTGACCGAGCGACTGGCCGAAATCGAAGCTGACGCTGTCGTCGAGTGTTTCGATGTTCGGGAGTCGAGCAAGCTGGCGGCCTTCATCGATCATGTCGATGACAAATTCGGGAAGCTGGATGTCCTCGTGAACGTCCCGGGCGGATCGTTCCGCAAACCAGCGATCGACCTGACGCCCAACGGCGTCACGGCCGTCATCAACCAGAATTTCACCCATGTACTGGAAGCCTCCCAGCACGCAGCCAGGAAAATGAAGGCCCACGGGTCCGGTGGGAACATCATCACCGTGTCGACCGTCGAGGCCCACCGGGCCATGCCGGATATGGCCGTCTACGGCGCCATGAAGGCGGGCGTCGAACAACTGACACGCACGTTGGCCGTCGAGTGGGGTCCCAGCAATATCCGGGTCAATACGGTCGCACCGGACCACTTCCCAACCGAGAACGCCGCTAAGTTCACCTGGGGACAACGAGCCGGCGAAGATCTGCTCGAAGACCGCATCATCATCCCGTTGGGCAGGAAGGGTACGGGTCGGGATCTCGCCGGATGTGTCCTGTTCCTGGCGTCGGACCTGTCGGCCTACGTCACCGGCACCACCCTTCACATCGACGGAGGCACGCTGGCAGCAGCCGGATGGATGCACTGGCCCGACGGCTACGACAACATGATCCCCCAACCCGTCATTGACTTCCTGGAATCGCCCTCCGGCACTGGATGACCCCTCCGGACCGATCTTGATGGTTACTCCGGCGAAGCGCCCACACCGTTCTGGCCTAAATATCTGACACCGCTACGCCGCGGTTGCGCCGCCAGCCTCACCTTGGTGACCTGAGCTGCATCCGAGCATGCGGCAGATGTCCCCCGTTATCCGCTCGAACTCCTCCGCCCGGCCGGCGGCCATCACGTAGCGGTCCGGGCGGATCACCCAGGATCTGCTCGAATGACCGGGCCAGTGCCATCTCGACGAAGACGCCGTCCTCGTCGATGACTGCGACGGCGCGGTCACCATCTCGGGCAGGGCGACGTCGATGGTGTACCGGGTGGTGCCGAGGATCTTCCCGGCAGAATCAACCCGGAGCCGGTCCTCGCCCCCGATCAGCGTGTACTGGTCGGCATTCTTCGGCTGCACACCTTCGGGCACGGGCGGAACGCCCAGTACCCTGGTATCTTCGATTCGGTTCGCCAGGGTGGGTAGATCAGCGGAGCGAGCCGAGTTGAGCGGCAGTAGATCGGTCGTAAGAAAGGTCGAAGGCGTCGCGGCTTAGGCCGGCGAGAAGGAACTCGCACCCGTCGGGGCCTGCGGTCTCGGGACCGTAGAAAGTGCCGGCTCTGACCCACCGGATGTCGCCAGTCCGGTAGATGCCCTCCTCTCCAACGACAAACTCTCCGGCCGTAATCACATACAACGTGTCCACCGAGTGCCAGTGAGGCGCCTCGACATAACTCGGGGCGAACCGCACGTGCATTACGGGTGGTCCGTCGTCGGGACTCTCGCCGAGTGACCTGATCGACACGCCTGAGTGGTCGGGAAGGTCCTCCCATGCAAGGTCGGCCAGCGTGATCCGTCGCCACCAATCCATACCGTCTCCTTGATTCAAACAGCGTGTCCCACAAGGTTAGTGCTCCAGGACTGGCCAATCTCATGGCTGGTAACTCTCATGGATAAGTAGGGAATGGGGCTTGGTGTGCACCAGCTCGCCGGCTACCGCCGCAGGCCGCCGCGTCGACTCGGGGCCGACGGTTGGGGCAGCCTGGCCTACGGAGTTCTGAGCATGCTAGAACGGAGGATTTGGGGGATAGCCGAGGCTTGTCTGCGCCGTCGTCTGGGGGCGAAGGGCCGCTCTGATGCAGTCCTGTAGACGTGGAAGATGGAGACCGAGTTGAGTGTTGAGCCAACGTTCCAATGGATCGAGGTGACCATTGACTGCGTCGATGTCGAGCTGGTGACCGAATTCTGGCAGACACTGCTCCACCTGGACCGCGTCGATGATCCACTGCCCGCTGGGCCCGTCTCGCACCGACTGTCGCAGGCGGGCCTGTGCTCAACTTCCAACCAGTCCCCGATCCCAGGGTCGGTAAGACGCGGGTGCACCTTGACGTGCGTACTACGACTTGGCCGGCACCATCCGCCGGGTCTGGGACTGGGTGGAAGCGGCACCGGCGAGACCCACACCTCCGACGAGGGCACCGTCGCGGTCATGGCCGACGCAGAAGGCATCGAGTTCTGTCTGGTAGATCCGCCAGGATCAGTCCCGCACCCATGACCGTCCCGCTGGTGAAGCGCGTCCGACCCGGTGGTATCCGCGCCCCTCTGGAGGCCTGCCAGCCACCGGCGCGGTATTCGACGCCCGGTAAGGGTCGAAGTAGAGCCTTCTAATGTTTTGCTTCTCGTCGCCGAGCACGCCCCACCTCTCTTGGGAGGTCAACTCTGTTCGCGTCTCCATCTCCAGCAGGGTGGCTCAAGTGGTGACCTATTATCGGCGTCACATGCACCGGGAATAGTTAAGGAGAACCGGGTGGAGGCGACGTTCAGGTTCGAGCCGTCGTGCGATGCGGTCGACGATCTGCGCGACCGGCTGCGTCGGGCCCGCTGGCCCGAGAAGGAAACGGTCGACGACTGGTCTCAGGGTGTGCCCTTGGCCTGGTTGAGGGATGTCTGTTCGTATTGGGCGGAGGTTTACGACTTTACGGCCGCGGCCCAGCGTCTCAACCAGTTCCCCCAGTTTCGTCGCCAGGTCCATGGAATAGACGTCCATTACATCCACGTCCGCTCCCCCGAGGCCGGTGCGCTGCCGCTGGTGATGACCCACGGGTGGCCCGGGTCGGTCGCGGAGTTCCTGAAAGTGATCGGACCGCTCGCCAACCCGCGGGCTTATGGCGGTGACTCGGCCGACGCCTTCCAGGTCGTGTGCCCGTCGCTACCCGGATACGGTTACAGCGACAAGCCGACCACCCGGGGCTGGGGACTGGAGAGGATCGCATCGGCCTGGTGCACGCTCATGTCCGACCTGGGCTATGACCGCTTCGTAGCCCAGGGGGGCGACTGGGGCGCCGGGGTGTCAGCCTGCCTGGCGGCGCAGGACCCCGACCGCTGCACCGCCGTGCACATGAATATCGTGCCCAGCGCACCGAACAGTGAGCAGTTGGGCGCGCCCACCCCCGCGGAAGCGGCCGCTCTGGAGGAGATGGCCACCCACCAACGTTGGGGGACCGGCTACTCACAGGAGCAGATGACCCGTCCGCAGACGGTCGGCTACGGCCTGGTTGACTCACCGGTCGGTTTGGCAGCGTGGATACTGGAGAAGTTCTGGGCGTGGACCGACTGCGACGGACATCCCGAGAACATCCTGAGTCGGGACGATCTGCTCGACAACCTCAGCTGGTACTGGTTCTCCGCTACGGGGGCGTCGTCCGCCCGCCTGTACTGGGAAAGTCTGGAGCGCTTCTCGCAGGCGGGCGGGCCGGTCAGCGTGCCCACCGGTTTCAGCGTGTTCCCCAAGGAGATCGTGCACATGAGTCGGCGATGGGCAGAAAACCGGTTCGCCAACATCACCTACTGGAACGAGCTGCCTCGGGGCGGCCACTTCCCGGCGCTCGAGCAACCGGATCTGTTTGTTGGCGAACTCCGAGCTTTCTTCCACCAGTTCCGTTGAGTTCGTAGAACGGCGGCTCGCATCACAGCATGGCCTGGTGACACTTCCAGCCGGCCGTCTACGACCCCAGCCCATCGACATCTATCTAACCGAGGTCGCTTCGCTCGGCTACCGGGCTCCGAAGCCGGCGGTGGGTACCGCGCCGGGCTTGTGCTGGCAAACCACGACCCCGACCGCCTGTAGGCGCGCCTTGGTGACCATTTGCTGTACGACGCCCGGACGTAGCTGTCCTGGCAGGGACCGGAGGAACGCTCTAGCTGGATGACTCCCCGCGGAGACGGTGACGGCCTGTGCGTCAGCCCCAACTAACGCAATCGTCACGCCCACCGAGTGCATCGAGCTGGTCCGCCGGCACGGTGCGGCAGTCTTGCGCCCGCTGGTCGCCGGGATCGACCCGACCATCGGTTGCGAAACGCTGGTGTCGGTGGTCTCGGAGGTCATGCCCGCCCTCGCTCGGGTGTTACGAAGCTAGTCCTTGCTTGAGACGGCTCGGCCTCCGTGCACCAGTACGGCGCGAAGCCACTGCCGAGTAAGGTGGCCACTATGGATCTGCAACTGGCAGGTAAACGCGCTCTAGTGACGGGCAGCAGCTCCGGCATCGGTGCCGGCATTGCGCGTTTGCTGGCGTCGGAAGGTGCGCTGGTCATCGTCACCGGACGCAACGAAGAGCGGTTGGCAAAGGTGGCCGCGGACCTCAACGCGACCGGGGCAACAGTCGCCTCAGCCCTGGGAGATCTCGCTACCGACGAGGGGGCCGAAACCGTCGCCGCCGCCGCCATCAGCGCCTTCGGGGGAATCGACATACTGGTCAACAACGCGGGTGGTTCTTCGGACGAGGAGAAGAAGTCCTGGTTTGAGGTGCCCCTCACCGAATGGGTTGCCACATTCCAGAAGAACGTCGTCGCGGCCGGGCGCCTAATCCACCATCTGGTACCAGGCATGAAGGAACGCGGCTGGGGACGAGTCATTCAGATCGCCAGTGCGGCCGGGATCATCCCTACGTCCGCCCAACCCGACTACGGGCCGGCGAAGGCGGCCATGATCAATATGTCGATGGGGCTTTCGAAGGCGCTGTCCTCCACAGGTGTTACGGTCAACACGGTCACACCCGGGATGATCATGACAGAGGGCCTCATGGACTTCCTGGGTGTCTTTGCCGCCAAAAGGGGTTGGGGAGATGACACCGACCGTGCCGCAGACTACATCTTGAAGGGATGCGGGCAAACGGTCAACCGGATCGGACAGGTGGACGACGTTGCCTACGCCGTGGCTTGCTTGGCCAGTCCTCTCGGCGGGTTCATGAACGGCATAAACATTCACCTCGACGGCGGCGGGACGTCGTCGATCTATTGAGCCCGCTTCGATCCCTCCCGTGCGATACTTCTCCGGCATGCTGACCGCGTTCCGGGGATGGGACCACCGTCCCGGGCGGCGCTCCGCTCAACTGGACGGATGAGTCGCAAATAGGGCTCGTCTGTCCATCCGGGCGACCGCCAGTGCGGCAGCTGTCGCACGAGGCCGCTGATTGAGGGGCCTGGCCGAGCAAGGACCACCTCGGCACGGGGCGCCCCCCGGGTGGGTGCTCACAGGGTTCTCATCGCTCCTCCGTCGAGGAGGATCTGGGTGCCGTTGACATAGGAGGCGGCGTCGCTGGCAAGGAACACGCAGACACCTACCATGTCATCAGGCAAGCCGGCGCGACCGAGCGGGTTAGCGGCGCCGATCTCCGACAGGCGCCCGGGAGGCCATGCCTTGGCAATGTCGGTCTCGAACGGACCCGGAAGCACGGTATTCGCCCTCACCTTGGGAGACCATGCACCCGCCAAGGCCAGAGTCAGGGCGTTGAGACCTGCTTTGGCCATCGCATAGGGAACGTACGTCGACTGGGGCCGCCACGATCCGGAAGCGCTGATGTTGATGATCGACCCACCCTCGCCCTCGGCCATGCGGGCACCGAAGAGGACGCCCAGCCGGAAGGGGCCCTTCGCGTTCACCGTGTGGGTCTTGTCGTAAAGTTCCTCGGTGACCGAGACCAAGTCGGGATACAGCGGCGACATCCCTGCGTTGGAGACGAATACATCGCAGCGTCCGAAGGTCGTGTAAACGGCGTCAACCAAAGCGTCGCAGTCAGCCCAGCGGCCTACATCGCAGCCGACCGGAACAGCCTTGCGGTCGGTGACCGCCTCAACTTCGGCCGCGACGGCGCGACAGTTGTCGATCTTGCGGCTCGTAATCACCACGTCGGCTCCGGCCGCGGCCAGCCCGAAAACAACCGACTTGCCGATGCCGCGACTGCCACCGGTGACCACCGCCACCTTGCCCGATAGGTCGAACAACTCCCCAAGCGATCTCGGGTTCCCCTGTGCTTCGCGGCTCATGGGAAGGACATCCTAAGGGGCCGCCGGGCGAGACGCTACGGATGGCCGCGACCCTCACTCACCTGAAGACTTTATCGGGATCTACGTGCTTCCGTATGCGGACCAACTTGACCAAGGAAAGCGCTCTCGCTACTTCCTCACGGATTGGCATTCCTAAGGTCGGGGGCTTACTCTTGGAATCGTCCAGGCCAACCACGGGAAGGACCACCCATGACGAGAGGCAAGCCGAGCCTGCTGAGCAACGCCGGTGTGGTGGGGATCGGCCGTACCGGCTATAGCCGGTCTTCGGGTCGGACCCCCACGGCGCTTGCTGCTGAGGCGGTGCGAAACGCCCTGGAGGACTGTGGCCTGACGCCCGCCGACGTCGACGGGATGACCTGCTACGGCGGCAACGTGAGCCCCAACCAGATCGCATATGCCATCGGATTGGACAGCCTCTCGTGGGTAACCGACACCGTCGGCGGCGGGAACGTCGTATCTGCGGTGGTCTGTAACGCAGCAGCGGCCATCGTGACTGACCAGTGCGAGGTGGCCGTGGTCTACCGGGTGCTCGGCTCCGAGACCCGCTACGGGGCGAACACCTCCGCGGTACACGTCGGGGGTGCTCAGCAGTGGGCCGGGCCGCAAGGTTTCATCGTGCCGCCCCAGTGGTTCGCCATGGGGGCACAGCGACACATGGCGGTCTACGGATCGACCAACGAGGATCTCGGAGCCATCGCCATACAGGAGAGGGCGCACGCCTCGAAAAACCCGCACGCTATCGCTCGCGACCCGATCGATCTCGATGACTATCTGAATGGACGTTGGGTGTGCGAGCCGTTCAGGGTTTTCGACTGCTGCTACGAGGTCGACGGTGCCGTGGCGCTGGTGCTCACTTCGGCGGAGCGGGCCAAGGACCTCAAGCACAAGCCGGTGTATCCACTCGGCGTGGCCGACGGCTCCGGCTGTGGCGGGGTGCCCGAGTACTGGGACGACCTCACGACCATGTACTCCCGCGACTGCGCGCCGCGCCTGTGGGACCGTACCGGCCTGAGGCCGTCGGACATGGATGTGGCGCTAATGTACGACTGCTTCACCTTCACGGTGATGGCGACCTTCGAGGACTTCGGCTTCTGCCAAAAGGGCGAGGTCGGGGACTTCTTCCGCGAAGGTCGGGCCACCTACGGGGGGGACGTGGTGGTCAACCCGCACGGCGGCCTTCTCTCCGAGGGCTACCTCCACGGCCTCAACCATCACTTCGAGGCCGTTCTGCAGTTGCGCGGCGAGGCCTTGGACCGGCAGGTCGAGCACGCCGAGCTGGCGCTCGTCACAGCCGGCGCCGGACCTTACGGATGTGCTCTCGTCTACGGGACGCAGCCGGCGTGAGTGCCGCCGCCGACGAGACGGTCAGCCCGCCTGACGCCCTGCACACCCCTCCCCAACCGATCCCCGATACTGACAGCGCTGGCTTCTGGGAGGCGACCGCCAACGGTCAGCTGTCACTCTGTCGCTGCGACGGCTGCGGCCTGTGGATGCAGCCCCCACTCGAGCGGTGCCGGAAGTGCAACTCGACCACCTCTTACCGGCCGATCTCCGGCAACGGTGTGGTCCACACCTTTATCGTGCAGCACCGGCCCGTCACCGTCGGGTATATCGACAACGTTCCCTACGTGGTCGCCATCGTCGAGTTCGACGAGCAGAAGGGCCTTCGCCTCCCCGGGAGAATCGTCGACGTTCCGCACGGAGAGGTGAAGGTCGGTATGCGGGTGCGGGCCCGACTCGACGTGCTGCCTGGCGGGAACTTCGTCGTGCCCGTATTCACGCGCCGGTGACCATCGGGGTCAGACGCTGTCAGGCCCTCCAAGTCGCACCTCGGATCGCCAGCGCGGCCCGCAGCAAGGCGCCAGCGGGACCTGAGCTGAAGTTCGACCGAATCGCCAGGGTGCGCCCGCCCCATGCACGCGACCTGGGCACGACGACTGGCGGCAGGGAGCGGTATCGACGGGTGGCGGCGCCTCAGGCGTGGGTTGGCGGGGACTCGCCAACTGGGTCAGGTGAGTCAGCCGCGTACTCCCTGAGACGGAATTTCTCGACCTTGCCCGTGCCCGTTCGAGGGAGCGTGTCGACCTCGAAAACGTTCTCGGGGATCTTGAAGCGGGCGAGTTTCCCCTCGCAGAAGGCGTAAAGCTCGTCGACGGTCGGGGCGGGATAGCCTCTTGAGGCTGGATGAAGGCGACCAGGCGCTCCCCGAGGACCGGGTCGGGTTTGGCCACGATAGCCACGGCAGCGACGGCCGGATGGGTTTGGATGACCGATTCCACCTCGAGACTGGAGATGTTCTCGCCGCCACGCCGGACGATGTCTTTCTTCCGGTCCGCGAAAAAGAAGCAGCCGTCTTGGTCGAAATAACCCATGTAAGCCGGCTACACCAACCTGTCAGTGCCCTTCGGCAGTGCCGACTTCACCGCTGACGTGCTGCAGATGAAAAGCGCCGGGGTCAACGGTTACGCCTGCTCGTGCGTCGAGTCCAGCGACCTGGCCCTGGCCACGGCGGCCAGCCAGGCTGGCCTCAACGCCAAGGGCCTCTTCTTTACCGGCTACTCGCAGTCGACGTTGAGCAACGCCACGGCGGCGGCGGCGGCCCAGAACCAGTACTTCACCACGGTGACCGTCCCCTATGAACTGCACCAGCCGGCCACCAACGCCATCCTGGCCAACCTGAAACAATACGACCCGGGCTACACCGGCGGGGACCCCGACTACGGTCTGCAGGGCGGCTACCTGTCCGCCCAGCTGATGATCAAGGGACTCGAAGTGGCCGGACAGAACCCGACGCGGCAGTCGTTTGTTAGCGGCTTGCACGGAGTCACCAGCTACGACGATGGCGGTGTCCTGCCCAGCCCGGTCAATCTGTCGCTGGCCCAGTTCGGCGAGTACCCACAAAACTCCTGCGCCTACTTCGTGCAGTTGAAGGGGACGACCTTCGTGCCGCAGCCGAAAGTGTGCGCCACCCTGATCCCCAATTCGAACTCCGTGGCCCCCTGACCCCGGTGAGCTGCGGAGGTCTCCTGCCGGCCGCAGCACACGCTCTAAGGTTGGGCGCCCAGACCCCCCGGCGCCCGACCTTGGAGTAGGCCTGACAGGGTTGTCCGGCGAGCCCGTCGAGGTTTTCCGCGCCATCACCGGCGGCCGGACGGCAGAGCAAGTCCGGGGCCTCGCATGGCGGGCTGCTCTCGACGACTACGAATCGGTGTTCTCCGACTTCGGCTGGCCTGAGAATGGCCTCGACGAGTAAGAAACCAGTCCAACGCTTGTCTGAAAACTCGGGCCATCAGCGAGAGCCTTGTCCACGGATTCGCCTACTCTTGTCGGAGTTCCAAGGCGGAGACGCTGCCGAGGTTTCGCTTGTCTCGGTATCACCGCGGCTCCCTCGATGGGCGCCGGTGAGTTTGGCCCGTTCCGTTCAGCGCGCTGCTCCACGTGTGGACGTTTTGGACAATGTTGCCGTCAATGCGCAGGACGGTCCCGCTGAGCCATGCGGATTTTTCGCTGCAGAGCCAGGCTACGACGGCGGAGGCGTTGGCCGGGTCGAGGGGATCCCGGCCGGTGTCGGCCTCCACGGTGCGGCCGATGGTGGCGAGCATGCGGGTCGCGGCGATGGGTGAGATTGCGTTGGCGGTGACGCCGTAGCGCTGCATCTCCATGGCGGTGTCGATCATGAGGGTGGCGATGGCGGACTTGGCGGGCCCGTAGTTGGTCTGGCCGACGTTACCGAACAGGCCGGCGCCGGAGGTGGTGGCGACGACCCGTCCGGTGACAGGGCGGCCGCTTTTTCCCTGGTCTTTCCAGTAGGTGCAGGCGTGGCGAGTGACGGTGAAAGTGCCTTTGAGGTGAACGTTGATGACCGCGTCGAAGTCGTCTTCGCTCATCGCGGTGAGGATGCGGTCGCGGAGGAAGCCGGCGTTGTTCACGACGGCGTGGAGGTCGCCGAACTGTTCCACGGTGGTGCGGATGAGGGTCTCGACGCCGTGCCAGTCGGCGACCGAGGTGGCGTCGGCGACGGCTTTTCCGCCCAGGCCTTCGATCTCCGCGACGACGGCGGCTGCGGGGGATTCGGCGTCCGGTTCGGCTTCACCCCGGAGGCTGACGCCGAGGTCGTTGACGACGACAGTGGCTCCTTGACGGGCCAGCTCGAGGGCGTGAGCTCTGCCCAGCCCTCGGCCTGCGCCGGTGACGATGACGACCCGTCCGTCCAGCAAACCCATACGACCCTCCCGACCCGATTCGGCAGCAGTGACACGTTCGCGGCGGCGCCACGCCGCCGCGTCTACGAGCGCCACCTTGCTGTCGGAGTGGCCCACCCTCCTTTATGTCCCCGCTCCGGTCGGTGTGGCGCTCTCCTGGCGGCGGAGCGCGCTCGGGTGGCCCCGCCTTGGCCTGTCGAGCATCGGAGGGCGGTTTCGACGCCGGGACAGAGTGCGCTGCAGTCGGCGGGCCTATCGACAGAGCCCCGCCAATCTAGACTGGCGCATCGCGGAGCTGACCCTGGGGGACGGACATGAGTGCGAACAGGAAGGTCGCGGTAGTCACCGGCGCCACCAGGGGGGTCGGCCGGATGATCGCAGGCACCCTCCTGGAGGAGGGTATGACGGTCTATATCGGATCGAGGGACTCGTCGAGTTGTCATCAGGTTGTGCAGGAGTTGGCCGAACTGGGTGACTGCCGGCCGCTGCCGGGACAGATTACCGACGATGCCGACTGCCGACGGATGGCATCCGTGGTCGAATCCGACGGTTGCGGGGTGCATCTACTGGTAAACAACGCCGCGTATAGCGGCAGGGCGCCCATGTTTGCGCTGGAGATGTCAGAATGGGACGAGGTCTTCGCCGTCAACGTGCGGGCGCCATTCCAAATGGTGCGGGCGTTACTCCCGGTAATGCTCGGGACCGCAACCAGGGAAGATCCCGGCCGCGTTGTCAATATCGGGTCCATCTCCGGACTGTTCGTCGATGGACTCCCGTCCTACGCCTACAGCTCCAGCAAGGCCGCCCTCCATCACCTCACCCGCGTCCTGGCCCAGGAGCTGACTCCCCAGAATGTCAACGTCAATGCCATCGCACTTGGCCCTTTTGCGACGGAAAGCATGCAACGATCCCTCGCAGAGAACCGGGCCGCCACCTCCGCATTGCGCTCGCCGATGCGCCGCACTGGACGTGCCGAAGAGATCGGCGGACTCGTCCTGTTCCTTGCTGGCGAGGCGGGTGCGTATATGACCGGAGCCATTATTCCCTTCGACGGGGGAGTCGCGACCACCCGATAGCCGATCATCTGAGTTGTTACGCCGGGCCAGGCTGCACCTGCGAGCGATACCGATATCCCAGCCGTGGACGCGTTGCCGGAGCACCTCCCGAGTTGCCAATCCCGGATTCGCGGCGGCAATAATCACCACCTGACATCGAGCGAAGCTGGTTCGAACGGGACGTCCGATTTGCCGTTGCGCCGCCGCCCTGGCGCCCGGTCAGTTCGGCTTTTCCTGCTATCTGTACGATAAAGCTCGCTCACGTCAGGCATCTAATGCGGGAGCGCGGACTGGCCGAACTCCCAAACCTCTTGCAGCTGGCCTCGATCGTTGACCGTCATGTGAAGGAGGAAGTGGATCTCCCCATCGCTCCCGTCCTTTAGCTTGAAACGGTCGATCTGATGGCTGAAGGCGGTGTTTCCGTCGGAGACCACGGTGTCGGGAGCGATCTCCCATCCCGATATACGCTCCTTCGGTGTCGCCGCGGCGGCGAAAAACTCGTCGCGGCCCTGAAAGGTGGACGGCACTCCGGTTTGAAGATCGTCGGTGTGCCAGACCACGTCATCGGCGATCAGCTCCTGCAGCGCGGACTGGTCGCCGCTGGTGAATGCCTCGGTGACCCGGCGGTAGACGTCTCCTGCGTGGTATTCATCGGTCCGTCCTCTCTGGCAACATGGCTCCGGCCGGCGTCTCGGCGCGGATGTTCGGCTTCAGGAGCTTCCCGATGGCGCGGCGCCGGGACAGCCGCGAAGATGTCCTGTCGCTCGGGCTCGTCTTATGAGCGAGGAAGCTTACAAGTCGAGGGAGCAATTGGCCGCAGGCCCGGATCAGCCCTAGACGCGTCCTCGACGAAGGCGGCGGTGCAGAGAGCGACCTTCCGGGCCAGGTCACTCCGACCTTGGCCCGGGCGGAACGGCTGGGCTTCGACCGGACTACGCAGGTGCACCGGTGCTCCGAGCTCTGCGGGACGCCTCGACGCGAGGGGCCAGCTCTCTGAACGCCATCCTGGAATTGCCGTCCACGACGGGCAAGGGCCCCCGATGGGTGAACCTTGGTGCGCCCTTCGGCATCCTCCTCCACCGCGACCGCCAACCCCAGCTAGCGGTCAGCCACCCGGGCGGGGAACCCGCACGTCCGCTGACCAGACCTTCCGTTGTAGTGGGCCGGGACGGATTTGAACCGCCGTAGGCTGTGCCGGCAGATTTACAGTCTGCTCCCTTTGGCCACTCGGGCACCGACCCTGGGACGCTGCAGCTTACTACTCGTGTGACAGGGCGGTCTTCTGAACCTTGCCCATGGCGTTGCGAGGCAGATGATCGACCAGCTCGACCCGACGCGGCCGCTTGTGCACCGACAGGGTCCCGGCCACGAAGTCACACAGCTCCGGCCCGGTCGCCCCGTCAGCCACGACGAAGGCCACGATGGCCTGCCCCAGATCCTGGTCGGGCACCCCGATGACCGCGGCCTCATGGACTGCCGGGTGAGCCAGCAGCGCGGCCTCCACCTCGCCGGCCCCGATCCGGTAGCCCCCGCTCTTGATCAGGTCAGTGGACTGGCGGCCCACGATGCGATACCAGCCGGCCGGGTCCACGCAGGCCACGTCACCGGTCCGCAGCCAGCCATCGGCCGTATAAAGGGCCGCGGTCGCATCGGGCTGGCCGAAGTAGCCGTCCATCAACGTCACGCCCCGAACCTCGAGTTCGCCGACGCTGTCGCCGTCGGGCGCCACCGGCTGGCGGTCGTCGTCGACCAGACGAGCTTCGACACCGGGGAGCGGGCCGCCGACCCAGCCGGCCCGGCGTTCGCCAACGGCGCGGGCAGTGAGGGTAATGAGGGTCTCGGTCATCCCGTAGCGTTCGACGGGTCCCTGGCCGCTCTCCGCCTTCAACCGCTCGAAGACCGGAACCGGCAGGCCGGCGCTCCCGGAGACCAGTAACCGGGCCGAGCGCAGGGCGGCCGCGGCGTCGGGTGCGGCGGCCAGACGGGACCAGACGGTGGGAACTCCGAAGAAAAGGGTCCCTCCCGCGGCGGCACCCGCCGCGTAACCGGCCGGCGTCGGGCGGCCGGTGTGGACCAGACGGGAACCGACGCGCAGGGCGCCCAGCACCCCGAGGACGAGACCGTGGACATGGAACAGCGGCAGCCCGTGCACCAGCACGTCCTCCGGGGACCACGCCCAGGCTGAGGCCAGCCCATCGAGATCGGCGGCGATGGCGGCCGCGCTCAACATCACCCCTTTGGGCGGGCCCGTGGTCCCGCTTGTGTACAGGATCATGGCCGGAGCGGTAGGCGCCCGCGGTCCTCGGCCGGGCGGCCAGTCGGCGTGATCGGCGACGTCCACAGGAACCACTTCAGGACGCCCTCGGCGGGGAAGCTCGGGGCTGGTCCCGGCCGCCGCCAGCAGGACCGGGGCGGCGCAGTCGGAGAGTACGTGCGATCGTTCGAGGTGCCCGGCATCGGGGGCGATGGGGACCACCGGAACGCCCGCCGCCAGAGCCCCGAGGACCGCCACCACGGTCTCCAGGCTCGGTGTGGCCTCGACCGCGACCACCGGAAGGCCGCTGATCCGGGTGGCGATGGCGCCGGCTGCGGCGGACAGGGCGGCGAGATCGAGCGATCGTTCGGCCACGGTCACCGCGGCCTGGTGGTCATTGACGGCACCGGCGCCGGTAAGGCTGGGGAGGAGCTCCACGACCCGGGCAAACTAGGCGGCGGCGCTACCGTGGCGCCATGCCCACTTTTGACATCGTGTCCCAGGTCGACATGCAGGAGGTCCGCAACGCCGTCGACCAGGCCCAGCGCGAGCTCGCCACGCGATTCGACTTCAAGGGCACCGAGTCCTCCATCGAGCTGCATGACATGGAGCTGCGCCTCCATTCAGCCACGGAGGATCGTTTGCGCGCGGTTGTCCAGGTGCTCGAGGAGAAACTCGTCCGGCGGAAGGTGTCCCTGAAGGCCCTCGAGTACGGCAAAATCGAGGAGGCGGCCAAAGGGGCGGCCCGGCAGTCCGTGGCCCTGAAGGCCGGGCTCTCGTCAGACAACGCCAAGGCCATCAATCGCTGGATCAAAGACCACGGACCGAAGGGCGTCTCCTCCCAGACCCAGGGGGATCAGGTGCGAGTGTCCAGCAAGAAGCGTGACGACCTGCAGACGATCATCACCGGGCTGCGGGAAGAGGACTTCGGGCTGCCTCTGCAGTTCGAGAACATGAGGGACTGAGCAAGCCCCCGGGCCCCGCTCGCCTGCTCGCCCGGCCGGGTCTAGCGGGCCCACTCCCGGGATCGGAGCCGGCGGATCCGGTCCGCGGTCGGCGGGTGATCCGAGAACCAGTTCTTGAAGGAAATGTTCATCCCCGCCAGCGGGCTCACGATGTACATGGGCGCCATCTCCCGGCGAACCTGAGGCATCGGAATGCGCTGGGCGCCGGCCTCCAGCTTGGCCAGGGCCCGGGCCAGCGGCTCGCCGTCGCCGATGAGCCGGGCACCCGAGCGGTCGGCTTCGTACTCGCGGCTGCGGGACAGGGCCAGTTGCAGCAGACCGGCGGCCAGCGGAGCCAGGATCACCAGGGCCAGGATCTCGAAAAGGTTCTCACCCTGATTGTCCCGCCCGCCGAAGAAGATCCCGGCAAACGCCGCCATGCGGGCCAGCAGGGTGATGGCCATGGCGATGGTGGCGGCCACCGACGAGATCAGGATGTCCCGGTTGCCGACATGAGAGATCTCGTGGGCCAGCACGCCCCGCATTTCGTCCCAGGTGCAGATCTGGAGGATCCCCTGCGTGACCGCCACGGCGGCGTGGTCGGGATTGCGTCCGGTCGCGAAGGCGTTCGGCTGGGCGTCCGGGGTCACGTACAGCTTCGGCATCGGCATCCCGGCCCGCGTCGTCAGGTCACGGACAACCGCGTAGTAATCGGGCATCTGCGCTTCGGAAACCGGGACCGCCCGGGCCGCCTTGATAGCGATGGTGTCCGAGAACCAGTAGGAGCCGCCGGTGAACAGCAGCCCGAACAACAGACCGATGATCAGCCCGCTCTTGCCGCCGATGAGCGCACCCACGCCCACGAAGAGCGCGGCCAGCAAGGTCAGGATGACGGTGGTCTTGACGGCGTTGCGCATACCACCATGATGGCCGCAAATTCCCTGAGAAAAGAGCAAGAACCGCGCCGGGTGCTCGCAGCCCGCCCCGGCAGCCCCTGTTCAGTCGTAGTAGCCGGAATGGATGTAGACGCAGGGAATGCCTTCATCGCGGAACATGGCCACATTGCGCCGATCGTCCTCGAACGACAGCATCAGGTCGAAGCCGGCCTTGCGAAGTTCACGGACCGATCCCCGCTTGAACTCCCGGGCTGCGGTGTAGTCGCCGTAGTCCCGCATCACCAGCAGGTCCCAGCGCAGGCCGTAGCGATGCAGCCAGGCCAGCGTCTGGGGTTGGACCCGGGCCGGCCGGGCGGTCAGCAGCACGATCACCAGCCCGGGTTCCAGCAGCTCCAGGAGCCGGCCCACTTCCTCGATCAGGGGGTCATCGCCACAGGCCTCGAAGAAAGCGTCCCAGTCCCGCCACGGACCTTCGAGGTAGTGCTGTCGGCTGGCAGCGTCCGACAGCACCCCGTCGAGGTCGAACACCACCGCCGGGCCCGACGGCACAGGTCCGGCCCGCCAGTGCCACGTGCCGATGGCGCTCACCGGGTTCATGCCGCTGTTCAACCTAGGCGCCACGAAACCATGGAGAGTTCAGGAAAAAGGGTCACCGGGGCGCGCTCGATCGGCCGTCGCGCCGTGGTGAGCTGGCTGAGGTCAAGGGGCGGCACCTGCCCCGGCGCCAGCGGGCCCGTCACCTCGGTCCAGCGGTCGACGATTACCAGCCGGCCCGTCCCCGCCACCCGCAGGGTGTGGGTCAGCCAGTCGACCGCGGGGCCCAGCACGGCGTAGCGGGCCCCCTCGGGGCGGGGCGGCGGCCCGGTCAGCTGGTCGGCGAACCGGGCCCGTTCCGGATCGAGCGGGACGGGGAGCTCGGTCAGGACCTCGTCGCGGTGAGGGTCAGGGTGGGAGTCGGGCGCGTAGCTGGTCCCGGCGGCGGCCCCAGTCCCGGCCTGCCTGGGCGCGGCCAGGCGGATCTCCCACCAGCTGCCGTGGCGCCATTCCAGGCGATCGGATGGCAGGCGGCTGACCCATCCGATCACCAGGACGACTGCCGTCCCGTCGACGACCGGTGGCTCGCCCAGTGACGTGATCAACGGACCGATGCCCTCGACGGCCCGGCCGTGCTGTTCGTCGTCGTCCTCCTCCTGGTCAGGTCCGACAGGTCCGAGGACGAGGATGGGCGACTCGATGGGGAGGTGGGCCCGCTGCTGTTCCCGGTGCCCGGGATCGTCGTCGACGAGGACGTAACGGAGTGCGGTCAGGCATTCGGGCCCGGCTGCCAGGTAGGCCTGGGCCCTGGTCCCGTCCCCCGCCCCCACCTCGACCAGCGTGAACGGGTCGGGGCGCCCGAACTCGGCCCACCAGGTATCGACCGCATCCACCTGCCAGCTCACCAGCGTCATGGCATCGGGCAGAGCCGGAACCGGGCCCGGTCTGGGATCGCCGGCCGAGTACGGCAGCGGCCCCAGCCGGCGAGCCATCTCCAGCACCCGCCCCGCCGCGCCGGGGGTCACGGCGGGCTCGGATGCGGGTTCCATCGAGGCGCACCGTAGTAGGGTCGCCAGGCGCGTTGGCTGCTTCGAGCGACATTCCCGACCTGCTATGCGTACCCGTGCCGGTCGGCGGTCGGGCGGTGGTGCTGGGCGATTTGCACCTCGGCCCGGACCCGAGCCTCGCCCAGGTGGCGGCCACCGGTCAGCTCGCCCTGGCGATTGAGGCCGCCACCGGCCCGGGGGTACTGGTGATCGCCGGCAACCTCTTCGATACCGGTGTCGATCCGGCCGCCGCCCTCGTCGACCATTCCCGGCTGGTGCACGACATCCTCACTTACGCAGCCAGGCCCGGCCGGCGGGTCGTCGTCCTTCCCGGTGACCGTGACGCCGCCTTGGCGTGGTCGGCCGACAGCCGGGCCGCGGTCGAAGCGGCCCTCGGCTGCCAGGTCGCCCTGGCGGTCGAGCTGTCAATCGAAACCAGGGTGGGTGTCCGGCGGGTCCGGGTGGAGCCGGGCCACAACCTCGACCCTCTCTCGCGATTCGAGGATCCTCGCAACTGCCGGGAGACCCCGTTCTCCCAGCACCTGCGGGACGAACTCCTGCCCTCGGTGCGCCGCCGCCAGAAGGGTATGACCGGCGCAGGGACGGGCTGGCTGGCCGGCATGGAACAGCTGGACGATCCGGCCGCCTTCTCCCGTTTCATCGCATCCCGGCTGACCTATCGCCGGTTGGGCCGCTCCTGGTGGCTGCTCCTGGCTCCGGTGGTGGCTGCCCTCGTTCTCCGTCTCCCCACCCTGGCGCTGCGGTCGGCCCGATCCGGGGCCCTCTTCACCCGGCTCGGGTTCCTGGTGGCTTTCACCGTTATCGAACTGGTGCTGCTGATGCTCCTGGCCGGGGCGGCCCTGCGGCGCACGACGCGGGCCCTTTCCGCCCTGTCCCTCGACGAGGAGGGCCGCGACCCGAACAACGCGGCGCGTGCCGAGGCCCGCCAACTTGTCACGGGTGGGCAGGCCGGGCTCATCACCGCCCACACGTGCAGGCCGGAGCTCAGCTACCTGGGGGATGGTTTCTACGCCAACGTGGGGTGCGGGTCGGAAATCGTCACCGAGGTGCCCTCCCACCTACCGGGCCTGGGCCTGCCGCCTATCTTTCTGGCCTGCCGCCAGACGTCCTGGGTCGAGCTGGAAGCGGGCAGTGACCTGCATGCTCGTCTGTTTCATGCCAGGCAAGACCTGCCGGGCGCCACCCTGCTGGAACGGGCCCTGGCCAACCGGGTGGTGGACTCGGGATCCGCCCAGGTGCAGCCCGAGGTGGTCGCCACCTTCCCGCAGGGCGAGGCCTGGCCGCGTGCCGTGGCGGCCGAGACCCGCCATCGCCGGGTGCGGCGCACGGCGGCGGTGGTGGTGCTGGTCACCGGGTTCCTTTCGCTGCTGTCGGCCGTCGATGAGCCCTTCCGGGATCGGTTCAACTTCCTCAACCGGCTGGTCCCCATCGCCATCCCCGAGACGGCGGCCGCTCTGGCCGCGCTCGGAGGAGTCGGGCTACTCGTTCTGGCCAGAGGGGTCCGGCGGGGTCAACGACGGGCCTGGTTGGTCTGTCTGGCCCTGCTGGTGACCGTCGCCATCCTGCATCTCGTCAAAGGGGTCGACGTGGAGCAGACCGTGATCGCCCTGGCCGCGGCCGGTTATCTCTGGCTGCACCGGGCGTCCTTCCACGCCAGGACCGACGTCGCCCGCATGGGACGGGGTCTGCTCAGCGTGGCCGGGGCGGCGGTGCTGACCGTGGTCGCCGGCGCCCTGGCGGTCGAGCTCGGCACCTGGATCGACGCCGACCGTCATCCGGTTGTCGTGCACCGGCTGCCGTGGGGCCGGGCGTTCCAGGTGTCGCTGGAGAGGATGGCCGGGATCACCTATATCGCCCTCCCCCACCGCCTCAACGAGTTCTTCTCCCCCGCCATGGCCACGGCCGCCGCCGGTCTGGCCCTGGCCTTGCTGGTCGTCCTGTTCCGGCCGGTCGTCCAGCACCGCCACCACGCCGCCGCAAGGGCCGGCGTGGTGGTGTCGCGCCCGGACAAGCTGAATGGCAATGGACGGGCCGGACCCAGCCGGCCCGAGCCCGGGCGGCGGGGGCGGCGCGGCCAGCCGGGCGAGGCCAGCGAGGGCGCCGAGACCAGTGAGGGGGCCCGGCCCGGGCACGCCCGCCGGCCCGCCAACGGCGCGCTCGAGCAGGCCCGGATGGTAGTGGCCCGCCACGGGTCGGGGACGCTCGACTACTTCGCCCTCCGGCCGGACAAACAGTTCTTCTTCTGGGGCGACACCGTGGTGGCCCACGCCGTCTACGGGGGCGTGTGCCTGGTGTCACCCGACCCCATCGGCCCGGTGGCCGAGCGGGAGGAGGCGTGGCGGGCGTTCCGCCGGTACGTCGATGAGCACGGGTGGGCCCTCGGCGGCCTCGGCGCCGCCGAGGACTGGCTGCCGATCTACCGGGCCACCGGAATGCACGATCTCTATGTCGGCGACGAGGCCGTGGTGCGGGTCGGACGGTTCACCCTGTCCGGTGGGCGGTTCAAGGGGCTGCGACAGGCGGTCAACCGGGTGGCCAAATACGGGTACCGGATCTCGTTCCACGATCCGTGCCGGCTTGACCCGGTGCTGAGAGCCCAGCTCGAGGACGTCATGACCAAGAGCCGGCGGGGCGACGTGGAGCGGGGCTTCTCGATGACGTTGGGCCGGGTGTTCGATCCCGACGACTCCGGTCTGCTGCTGGCAATCGTGCACGGCCCCCCGAGCACCGAACCGGGCGTGCTTTCGGACCCGCACGGCGGTCCGGCTGGCCTGGGTCCAGCGGTGGCGTTCTGCCAGTACGTTCCCGCCCCGGGCATCGGCGGCTATTCCGTCGACCTCATGCGGCGCGACGACGGTGAACACCCCAACGGGCTGATCGACTTCGCCATCGTGGAGACCATCAACGAGCTGCGACGGCGCGGTGACCAGGGGCTGGGGCTCAACTTCGCGACCATGCGAGCGGTGCTCGCCGGCGAGGCCGGCGAGGGCGTCACCCAACGGGTTCAGGCCTGGTTGCTGCGCCGCATGGGCGACTCCATGCAGATCGAGTCGCTGTGGCGGTTCAACGCCAAGTTCGATCCGGACTGGCAGCCGAGATACGCCATCTACGACGCTCCGGAGAACCTGGTGGCCGTGGCCATCGCGGTGGCCCGGGCCGAGTCCTTCTGGGAGCTACCGGTCATCGGGCGGTTCCTCGTGCCCTCCACCCCGGTGGGCGTGAAGTAGGCGTCGGCGGGGCGGGGAGGCAGAGCGGCGCCGGCGGCCCGATTCCGTTGGCGCCGGCGGGCGCCGACGCCGTTGGCGCCGGCGGCCCGACTCGGCACGGGGTTCCTGCCTGTCCCTCCCTGCGTCTCCCTCCCTGCGTCTCCCTCCCTGCCGCGCCCGGCTCGCAATCCGGGAGCGCCGCCCCCTTCCCGCCCCTTTCCTGTTGCAAAAGGTGCCCATTCGGGCCCAAATCCCCCTTTACTACTGCAAAAAGTGCCCTGTTAGAGGGGGCCGTGCAACAGGGAAGAAAAAAACCGGGCCGGAGCGGGGGCCCCGGTTGCCGTCCGGGGGCCTCGTCCCACCTCGGGAGCCGGCCGCGACCTGCCAGACGGCCCGGGCCGCCACTAGCCCGAGGGGCCGGGCCGCCACCCCGGCCCGCCGGCCCTTCCGGTTACCCGATCAACCCGATCGGCAGCAGGCGCCCGACGTCTCGAAGGATCGTGGCCGGCGCCATGGCCGATGTGAGATGGGCGACGCGCCAGTCGTACGCCTCCAGGAGGTTCATCCGGTACCGGTCTTCCTCGAACTTCGTCCTGGACCGACCCCTGACGCCCCAACCGTCAACTTCCGCCGCCACTCGGCACCAGGGCCAGGCGATGTCGAGCCGGATCACCCTCCCGTCCAGCACCAGCTCGTATTGGGTCTCGAAGGGCGCGAAAGGAGCCAGGATCCGGATCATGCGCAGCTCCAGCATGCTTTCCACGGGCGGCTCGTCGATGCGCTCGGCCAGAACTTGACGGAGGGCCCGGAGCCCCTGGCGGCCATGGGCGGACAGGCGCTCGGTGCCGGCCAGGAGACCGGCAGCCGTCCACTGGCGGGCGATGGTGCCCTCGTCGATGACGCGGGCCAGCAGCTCCGGGCCCAGGCGACCGGCCAGGTCGATGATGGTCCGGGGCGGCGTGGTGATACCGACGCCTGATCGTTGTTCGATGTCGCACGGGTCGAGTTGGGCCACCCGGTGGACCGTGGCACCGGACAACCGGGGCTGCCGGGAAGCGGGTATTGAGATCTCCGGGCGGGACGGCGCCACCAGACCGGGAAGCCGGTGTATGGCCGCAGCCGTCCCGTGAGACAGCGCCGTGCCGGGACCGCCGAGAAGCCCGACCGCCACTGCCAGCTCCCACCGCGACGGTTGCCTGCCGGCGATGGCGTACACGCCGCGACGCACTACCCGGAGCGAACCGTCAACCGTCAGGGACCGTTCGATCCGGGCGGACAAGCCGCATCGGCGGAGTTGCTCGCTGGTCACCACGCCGCGCTGGGTCGCCGCCAGGCGCAGGGTCAGCTCCCACCCGGTACGTGTCGTCGCTCGGATAAGAAGCTAATATTACATGAGATGCCATGTAGATGCAGCAGAGCGAAGAAGACCTCAGAAGAGCATGGTGGCCTGCCGGGCCAGGGTGATGATCGGCGATGAGACGCCGGCGAAGATCGTGAACGCCACGCAGACCACCAGGACGAGTCCCACCGCCAGGGGAATGTTGATGGGTCCCCGGGGGGGCGGCTCCAGGGTGACCGCAGCGGGCGAGACCGCAACGGCCGCCCCCGTGGCGGGGGCCACCGACGACCCCGACGAACCCGACTGCCCCGACAGCCGGACGCGGCCTCACGGGAGGCGCCCACCGCCGCCCCCGCCACCCCCACCGGCGCAGATGGCCCGTCGAGCGAGGGGATGGGCGCCAGCCCAGCGGTGAGGGCGCCGTCCTCCTCCGGGCCGCCGGCACCGAGGATGGGCGCCGCATCAGGGTCTTCCGTGGGGTCGGGGCTGTACATCAGCAGAGCCACCCGCAGGTAGAAGAACGCCGCCACCGCGGCGGCCAGCATGGCGATGATCGCCAGCGGCGTACTGGCCCCGCTGGACCGCCGCGGAGATCACATAGAACTTGGCCAGGAAGCCGCTGGTAAACGGCACGCCCGGCCTGGGCCAGCAGGAACACCAGCATGGCCACGGCCAGGAGAGACCGCCGGCGAGCCAGACCCCGGATGGCGCCGAGATCGGTGCGAGCCTCGCCCGGGCCCTCGATCAGACCGACCACGGCGAAGCTCCCGATGATGATGAAGGTGTAGGTGAAAAGGTAGAACAGGGCGCCCGCGGTCCCGGTCTCGATGCCGCCTGGACGCCGACGAGCACGTAGCCGGCCTGGCTGATCGACGAGTAGGCCAGCATGCGCTTCAGGTCCTTCTGGGCGATCGCCAGCACCGATCCGACCAGGAGGGTGAGCACGGCCAGCAGCCAGATGATGGGCCGCCAGTTGGCCTGCTGGCTGGAGAGGCCGCCCAGCAGCACCCGCAGCAGACCGGCGAAGCCGGCCGCCTTGGCGACCGCCGCCATGTAGCCGGTGAACGGGGTCGGCGATCCCTGGTAGACGTCCGGCGTCCAGAAATGGAACGGCACCGCCGCCACCTTGAACCCGAGGCCGACGATGAGCAGCCCCATGCCGGCCAGGAGCACCCCGTTGTTGGCCAGGCTGTTGTGGGCCAGGAAGGTCGCCATCTCGACGAACTGGGTCGATCCGGTGCGCCCCGTACACCAGCGCGATCCCGTAGAGGAACAGGGCCGACGAGAAGGCACCCAGGATGAAGTACTTGAACCCGGCCTCGCCCGATTGCACCCGCCGCCGGTGGTACGCGGCCAGCACGTACAGGGCGATCGACATGATCTCGAGGCCGAGGAACAGCATGATCAGGCCGCCCGACGCGGCCATCAGCATGGCCCCAGTGCCGGCCATCAGCATGAGGACATACGCCTCCACGCTGTCGAGACCTTCGGTGCGCAGGTAGCTGTCGGAGACCAGGGCGCCGAGCACGGTCGCCACGGAGATCAGCAGCATGAAGAACACGCTGAACCGGTCGTAGATGATCTGCTGTCCGATCGTCAGCTGGGCGTGCTTGGTCCCGACGTCGGACCACTGCCATATCGCCGCCCCGACCGCCACGGCGCCGATGACGACGGTCAGCAGCGAGTACAGACCCGGCCGCTGCCGCTTCGGACAGCACCGCGGAGACCAGCAGGAGCAGCAGGGCGCCGACGGCCAGGACCAGGATCGGCAGGATGCTGCGGTAGGCGACCGGGATCCGCAGGCTGTTGTTGGCGGTGCAGATCCCCACTACCCGGGCGCCCCCGGGGCCGATGGAGCAGCCCGAGACCGGACGAACGTCTGGGCCAGGAGCCCCGGGCTGGACAGGCTGGTCACGAAGGCTGCGATCACGGCACCACCTTCCCGGCGGTCCGGGCTGTCCTGGCTGTCGCGGCCGACCTCGCTCGAGTCGGCTGCAGTGGTCTGGACCGGGTTGTCCACGTTCTGGTCGGCCGGCACGGAATAGCTGATGGGCGACTGTCCCGACGGTGGCACGTGGGCGACGGGTCGACCGTCTGCACGTGGGCGAGCAGATGGTTCACCGACGGGGTGACCCGGTCGAGGAAGGGCTTCGGGTAGATGCCGAGGAACACGATCCCGGCCAGCAACGGCGCCACCGCCCCGATCTCCCGCCACGAGATGTCCCGGACCGCGGCGTTGGCCTGCATCCGGATCGGTCCGTGGAACACCCGCTGGTACGCCCACAGCAGATAGATGGCCCCCGAGATGATGGCGGTGGTGCCGACCACCGCCCACCACCGATGGGTGATGAAGGTGCCGACCAGGACGAGGAACTCGCCGACGAAGCCATTGAGCCCTGGCAGGCCGACCGCGCTCATGACCACCACCAGGAAGATGGCGGCCAGGATCGGCGTCGACTTCTGCAGGCCGCCCAGGTCGCTGATCCGCAGGGTGCCGCGCCGCTCCCAGATGAGGCCGACCAGGAAGAAGATGGCCCCGGTGGTCAGGCCGTGGTTGACCATCTCCAGGACGCCACCGGTGACCCCCTGGGCGCTGAAGGCGAAGGTCCCGAGCACGATGAAGGCCACGTCCACGATGGAGGCGTACGCCACCAGACGCTTGAGGTCCTTTTGCATGATGGTGACCAGGGCGCCGTAGGTGATGCCGACCGCGGCCAGGGTGAGCAGCACCGGGCCCATGTCGGCGGCTCCCCGGGGCAGCAGGAACACACCGAAGCGCAGCAGGCCGTAGGCGCCCAGCTTGAAGAGGATGCCGGCCAGGATCATGGACCCGGCGGTGGGGGCCTCGGTGTAGGCGTCGGGCAGCCAGCTGTGGAAGGGGACCAGCGGGATCTTGACGGCGAAGGCGATGGCGAACGCCGGTGAAGATGCAGCACCTGGTCGGCGTGCGGCAGGCCGCTGGCCAGGCGGGCCAGGGTGATCAAGTCGAAGGTCTGGTGGCCGTGGTTGGCGGGGGCGGTGAGCAGGACCAGGGACAGGATGGCGACGAACAGGAAGGCCGAGCCGGCGAAGGTGTAGATGAAGAACTTCATCGCCGCGTAGTTGCGCCGGAGCCCGCCCCAGCCGGCGATGATGAAGTAGCCCGGGCACCAGGGTGATCTCGAACATCACGAAGAAGAGGAACAGGTCCAGGGCCAGGAAGGTGCCCATGCAGGCCGCCTCGAGGAGCAGCATCCAGCCCATGAAGGCCCGGGCGCTGCCGACCAGGGTCGGACCGGCCATGGCGACGGGAAAGAGCAGGGCGGTCATGGCCACCAGGAACAGCGAGATCCCGTCGACGCCGACCTTCCAGGAGATGCCGAAGTCGCTGAGCCACGAGTGCTGGCTGACGAACTGGAAGCCGGCCTGGCCGGACTGGAAGTCGACGACCAGGTAGGCGACGAAGGCCAGCTCGACCACGGCGAAGGCCATCCCGATCGGTTTGGCCAGCCGGCGACTCGGAGGCCGCCGGGATGAGCGCCACCACGGCCGCCCCGACCAGCGGGCAGGAAGACGATGATGGTGAGGATGGGGACGCTCGATGTCACCGGTCAGCCCCCCACCCGGGTAGCCACGTAGGCCAGGATGATGGCCGCTCCGATGCCGATCCCGAGGGCGTAGTTGCGCACGTAGCCGGTCTGCACCCGGCGCAGCTGCCGGCCGGTCTGGGCGGTCAGCCGGGCCACGCCGTTGACGGTGCCGTCGATGAAGCCGAGGTCGACGCCGAAGCTGAAGGCGCTGGCGAGTCCGCGTCAGCGGGCCGGACACGGTGGCGGCCACGCCCTCGTCGATGTACCAGCCGTGGGCGAGCACGGCCGGCTCCAGCTCGGGGCTGGACCGGCGCGGGCCGCCACAGCCGCAGGCCGGCGATCAGGCCGATGAACGACACCCCGACCGCAATCGCGCCGATCACCCACTTGGTGCCGGTCGCCACCTGGACGGCAGGGGCGATGGTGGCGGGGAAGACCGGGGCCAGCCACTTGTCGAGGAAGTCGAGGCCGCCGAAGGGGGCGTTGATCAGCCAGCCGATCGACGACGCGAACCCCAGGATGATCAGCGGGATGGTCATGACCCAGGGCGCCTCGTGGGGCTGGCCGCCGGCTCGTACGGCGCCGTCGACCGGCATCGGCCGGCCGGTGCGGTCGGCCCGCGCTCAGCCAGGCCGCGGTCCGCGCGGTCCCGGCGGCCCCGTGGGCGCCGTTGTGCTCGACCCAGCGGGCCTGGCCGGCGAAGACCAGCACCACCTGGCGGCTCATGTAGTAGGCGGTGAGCCCGGCGGTGACCACCCCGACGGCCCACAGGGCCGGGCTCTTGTGCCAGGCGGCCTGCAGGACGTCGTCCTTGGACCAGAAGCCGTCGAAGGGCGGGATGGCGGCCAGGGCCAGGTAGCCGGCGAGGAAGGCCCAGCGGGTGATCGGGCAGGTACTTGCCAGAGCCCGCCCATCCGCTTCATGTTCTGCTCGTCGTGCAGGGCGTGGATGACCGCCCCGGCGGAGAGGAACAGCAGGCCTTGAAGAAGGCGTGCATGACCGTGTGGTAGATGCCGGCCTCGTAGCCGCCCGAGCCCTCGGCCAGGAACATGTAGCCGAGCTGCGAGATCGTCGAGTAGGCCAGCACCCGCTTGATGTCGTCCTGGGCGCAGGCGATGGTGGCCGCGAAGAGGGCGGTGGCCGCGCCGATGATGGCGACCGTCCACTGGGTGGAGGAGCTGAAGTGGAGGATCGGGGCGCTGCGGGCCATCAGGTAGACGCCGGCGGTGACCATGGTGGCGGCGTGGATGAGGGCGGACACCGGGGTGGGGCCCTCCATGGCGTCGGGCAGCCACATGTACAGCGGGATCTGGGCCGACTTGCCGACCGCGCCCGAGGAACAGCAGCAGTCCCAGAGCCGGTGGCGGTGGCGTCGGCCAGGGTGGCGTGACCGGACGACGAGCGGGGCCAGGACGGTCGAGTAGTTGAACGAGTGGAAATGCCCGAACATCAAGAACAGGGCGATCATGAACCCGAAGTCGCCGATCCGGTTGGTGACGAACGCCTTCTTGGCCGCCACCGCGGCGCTGTCGCGCTCGAACCAGAAGCCCGACCAGCCCGTAGGAGCAGAAGCCGACGCCTTCCCAGCCGAGGAAGCTGAACAGGTAGTTGTCGGCCAGGACCAGCACGATCATCGAGAAGAGGAACAGGTTCATGTAGAAAAAGAACCGCCCGTAGCTCGAGTCGCCCTTCATGTACCCGATCGAGTACAGCGTGATCAGGCTGCCGACCCCGGTGACGAAGAGGCACCAGACCATCGAGAGCGGATCGAGCTGCAGGCCGAAATTGACGTGCAGGGTGCCGACCGGGATCCAGGTGAAGATGTTCTTGTCGACGGTGCGGTTGGCGGCAGCTGCGGCCGAGCAGGGTGAGCCAGACCACGACGGTGGCCACGAACGACCCGCCCGCCATGACCGTGGCGATCCACCCGGACAGCGGGTCGCCCGGTCCGGCGGCCGCCGAAGAGCAGGACCAGGGCGCCGAGCAGCGGCAGCGCCACGATGACGTAGGCGGCGTTCACGCGGTCGCTCAGCCCCTCAGCGAGTGGATGTCGTCGGCCGTCGCCGCAGCCCGGCGCCGGAACATGGCCACGATGATCGCCAGGCCGACCACCACCTCGGCGGCCGCCACCACCAGTACGAAGAACACCGACGACCTGGCCGCCGATGTCGTTCGAGCATGCGGGCGAAGGTGACGAAGGTCAGGTTGACGGCGTTGAGCATCAGCTCGACGCACATGAACATGACCAGCACGTTGCGCCGGACCAGCAGGCCCGTGGCGCCCGATGCCGAACAGGACGGCGGCCAGGACCAGGTACCAGGCCCCGGGAACACGTCATTCGGCCGCCACCTCCTCCTGCTCGGCCTGCGACATCTCGCTGGCCACCGGCTGGTGGCGGCGGGACAGGACCACCGCGGCCACCACGGCGATGACCAGCAGGGCGGCGGTCATTTCGAACGGCAGCAGGTACCGGGTGTAGATCGACTGGCCGAGCTTCTGGACGTTCTCGCCGGCCGCCGTCAGCTGGCCCGGCGTAGCCGTGGGACGTGGTGCCGGTGGCCGGGTCCTGCACGGAGATGGGCCCGATGCTCCAGCTGGTGCACCTGGGAGAGGACGAGGATCTCGACGAGGGCGACCACGCCGAGGAGGATGGCCAGCGGTCGCTGGAACCGGGTCGGCTCGGCTCCGCCGCGCTCGCGGCGGTCCACGCCGAGGAACATGATCACGAACAGGAACAGGATGACGATGGCGCCGGCGTAGACGATGATCTGCACCGCGGCCAGGAAGTCGGCCGACTGGTCGACGAACTCGATCGGCGACCCCGAACAGGGTGACCACCAGCATGAGGGCGCAGTGGACCGGGTTGCGCAGCAGGATCACCCCGAAGGCGCCCGACCAGGATCAGCACCGCGCCGGCGAAGAACACCACCCACGCCGAGGCGTGCGCCAGATGCGCAGCCCCGAGCTGGCCGCGTTGGCCGAGCGACACGCGGCGGTGAGCATCAGCGGTCCCCTCCGCCGCGGCACCGGTCCGGGCGGGTCCCGTCGACGCCGACGCCGCGCAGGGCCCGGCGCGGTCATCTCCCGCAGAGAGAGGTCGGTGTCGGCCGGGAAGTCGGCCGCAGTGCGGATCGCTCTGGCCCTTCTGGGCCGGCCGCACGCCGTAGCCGAGCTCGCCGGACCACAGCGGCTGGCCTTCCATGGCGGCCGCCCCGGCCGGGCTGGTGGCCCGCACCCACGCCGAGGTGTTGCGGTCGTCGCCCGGCTTCCAGTCCTCCCAGGGCAGCTCCTGCGGGCGGCCCTCGTCGTCGACGAGCAGCTCGGCCTTGGTGTAGATGGCGTCCTCGCGGTTGACGAACGACCACTCGAACAGCTTCGACTCGGTGATGGCCTCGGTCGGGCAGGCCTCCACGCACATGTCGCAGTGGATGCAGCGCAGGAAGTTGATCTCGTAGACGAACCCGTAGCGCTCGCCGGGCGACACCGGGCGCGTCGGGCGGGTTGTCGGCGCCGCGCACGTAGATGCAGCGGGCCGGGCACACGCCGGCGCACAGCTCGCAGCCGATGCACTTCTCCATGCCGTCCTCGTAGCGGTTGAGGACGTGACGGCCGTGGAAGCGCTCCGGCTTGGGCCGCTTCTCCTCCGGGTACTGGACGGTGACCTTGGGCTTGAACGGCAGCTTGCCGGTGACCACGAAGCCCTTGAAGAAGTCCAGAAAACTCACGGGCCCTCCCTCCCTGGTCAGGCGGTCGTGCCGGGCCGCTTCCACGCTGGTGGCGCGCCCGGCCGACGTCGATGGCCCGCAGCAAGCACCGCGACCAGAGCAGCAGAGCTGGCGCCGAAGGCGACCAGACCCCAGGCCGTAGCTGATCTGGCACCCGGCGACGATCATCAGCATGGCCAGAGACGCCGGGATGAGCCGCTTCCAGCCCAGATCCATCAGCTGGTCGTAGCGCAGGCGGGGCAGGGTGGCCCGGATCCACACGTAGATGAACAGGATGATGAGCACCTTGATCATGAACCAGACCGGCCCGATGCTGTGCCCGGCGATGCGGGGCCCGTCCGGACCGCCGAACCACAGGGTGACGATGATGGCCGAGTTGGTGACCAGGGCGGCGTACTCGGCCAGGTAGAACCAGGCGAAGTCGATCGAGGAGTACTCCAGGTTGTAGCCGCCGGAGAGCTCCTCCTCGGCCTCGACCAGGTCGAACGGCGGCCGGGTCATCTCGGCGGTGATGGCGATGGAGAACAGCACGAAGGGGATCAGCAGCGTGCGGAGGAAGTTCCAGTGGTTGAGGAAGCCGCCGTGCTGGGAGGCGACGATGGCGCTGGTGCGCAGCGAGCCGGTGACCAGCACGACCGTGGCCGTGGTCAGGCCCAGCACCGCCTCGTAGGACACCAGCTGGGCGCTGGCCCGCACCGAGCCGAGCAGCGGGTACTTCGATCCCGACGCCCAGCCGGCCAGCATCACCCCGTACACCGCGATGCCCGGACATCATCAGCAGGAACAGGATCCCCCAGGGCGGATCGGCCAGCTGCAGCCGGGTGGTGTGGCCGGCGATGGTGATCGGTGCCGCCGATGGGCACGATGGCGAACACCAGCAAGGCCGGGAACAGCATCAGGTAGGGAGCGACCTTGTAGACGGCCTTGTCGGCACCGCGAGGGGTGAAGGCCTCCTTGAACAGCAGCTTGGTGCCGTCGGCCAGCGACTGGAGCCAGCCGTTGGGGCCGGCCCGGTTGGGTCCGTAGCGGACGCCCGAGCCAGGCCACCGCCTTGCGCTCGTACATGACCATGAACAGCACGGACACCATCACGAGGGCGAAGACCGCCACGACCTTGACCAGCAGGATGATCCAGACGGCCAGGTTGAGTCCGTTGTCGAACAGCGGATCACCCATCTGCGTCCTGCCTCCCTTCCGGCGCGACGACGACTTCGGTGAACGGGGCCGAGGCGTCGATCAGATCGGCGGCATGGCACCCCGGGAGGTTCCAGGCAGCAGCGCCGTTCCGGCGGGGCAGAGCCGGATCGCCGACGGCCGGCAGCGACCAGCGAGCCCCGTTCCGAGCTGACCCGGACCGCTCGCCCTCGGCGGTGCCCAGGGCGGCCAGCACCGACGGGTGCACCACCACCCGGGCCGCCGGGTGCAGGCCGGCCAGGGCGGGGACGGCCTGGACCTGGGTGCCGCCGTCCCAGAGCGTGCGGCGGGCCACCAGGCGCAGGGCCGTCGGGGTCGCCAGCCGGGCGTCTCGCGGTCCGTGACCGGGACCGGCGGCGAGCCGGCAGGGCCAGCCGGGCCGGCAGTCCGGCGCGGGAGTCTCGGGCGCCGCGGGTTCGGCCGGCCTTCGCCTGCTGAGGCCACGGTCGGGGCCGGCCGGGCCACCGGTCGACGACGCGCTCCAGCCGGCAACGCGGTGCCGTCGGGTTCGGGCACCGTCGAGACGGCCGCGTGCAGCATGGCCGTGGGGGCCACCGTGTGCAGCTCGGCCGACGAGATCCCGGGGTCGGCCATGGGGTCGAGGGGTCGCGGGCTCCGGGACCGGGATGGCGGCGGCCGTCCCGATCCCGTGGGCACCACCAGCCCGTCCCGGGCGTTCGACCCGGCCAGAGCCTCGTAGGTGACGCCCTGATGAAGCGGCGACACCCGGGTGATCTCGTCCCAGATGTCCTCGAGGCTCGAGAAACCCGAGGTCGACGCCGAGGCGGGCGGCCAGCTCGCTGGCGATCACCCAGTCCGGCCAGGCCACGCCCCGGGCCGTGACCAGCTGGCTCAGCCAGGTGATGCGGTCCTCCAGGTTGGTGAACGTCCCTCGCCGCTCCGCCCAGGTCGCCGCCGGCAGGACCACGTCGGCGGCCCGGAACGAGGCGGTCAGGTGGGTGTCGACGGCGACCACGAACCGGGCGCCGAGCACGCCCTTGACGGCCAGCTGGGCATCCGGGAAGTCGCGGCGGGGGTCGGCGCCGAGCAGGACCAGGCCGCCGATGTGGCCCCGGCTGGCCGCCTCCAGGATCCCGGCCGTGGCGAGCCCGGGCCGGCCCGGGCAAGGGCGCGCGCCCAGTGGTGCTCGTACCAGGCCCGGCCGGCGTCGAGCGCGACCCGGCCGGGCAGCAGGCCGGGCGCCAGGCCCATGTCGAGGGCGCCGTGCACGTTGGCCCGCCGCAGGGCGGACAGGAAGGCCACGCCGGGCAGGCCGGCCAGTAGCCGGGCCGCGGCCGCCACCTGCTCCTCCGGCTCGGCCAGCGATGGGCGGCCCAGGATCACGACCACCGACGGGCGCGCCCGGGCTGCTCTTTTCCCGGGCCCTGGCGATGTGGGCGCGGACCGCCTCGATGGTGCCGGCGCGGCACGCCGGCCACCTCGCCGGTGACTGGCGCCGAGCCGACCACGGCCGCGGCCAGGGCCGCGACCTCGCCCGGGCGGTAGACGACGGTCTCGGCCGCGTACGGCGACAGGCCGGTCGGGGCCGGGGTCAGCTCGACGATCGGGGTGCCGCGCTCGCGCACGGCGTCGCGGAGGCGCAGGTAGAGCACCGGGAGCTTCGTCTTTGATGTCGGGCGCGAGGGTGATGACCAGCGGCGGCGGCGGCGGCCTGGTCGATGGTGGCCCGGGGCAGGCCGAGGACGGTGGCGGCGGGGAGGCCGTCGCCGAGCTGGGCGTCGACGTTGTCGGTCCCGAGGGCCACCCGGGCCGCCTTGGCCCAGGCGTAGGCGTCCTCGTTGGGCAGGCGGGCGCCGCCGATCACGGCCAGCGCCGATCCGCCGCCGACGGCCTTGGCGGCGGCCAGGCCGCGGGCCGCCACGGCCAGGGCCTCGCCCCAGCTGGTCTCGACCAGCTCGTCGCCCTGTGCGGACCAGCGGCACCGACACCCGCTCCGGGCTGGTTGCCGCCGCGAAGGCGAAGCGGCCCTTGTCGCACAGCCAGCCCCAGTTGACCGGGTCGGAGTCGACGCCGATGAGCCGGGTCAGCTCCCCCGAGCTGGACTGCACCGCCACCCGGCAACCGACCGAGCAGGTGGTGCAGGTGCTCTCCACCTGCTCCAGGTCCCAGGGCCGGGCCTTGAACCGGTAGGGCTTGGCCGTCAGGGCCCCGACCGGGCAGATCTGCACCACGTTGCCGCTGAAGTAGGACGAGTACGGCTCGTCCGGGATAGGTCGCCACCTCGGTCTGGTCGCCCCGCTCGGCGAAGTCGATCAGCGGGTCGCCGGCCACCTCGTCGGCGAAGCGGACGCACCGCCCGCACTGGATGCAGCGCTCGCGGTCGAGGTACACCAGGTCGGAGATCGGGATCGGCTTCTCCCAGTGGCGCTTCTCCTCGACGAAGCGGCTCTCGCCCGGGCCGTAGGCGAGGGTCTGGTCCTGGAGGGGGCACTCGCCGCCCTTGTCGCAGACCGGGCAGTCCAGGGGATGGTTGACGAGGAGGAACTCCAGCACCCCCTCCTGGGCCTTCTTGGCCATGGGGCTGGCGGTCTGGATCTCCATGCCGTCGGCGACGGGGTTGTAGCAGGCCGGCATGAGCGACGAGCCCGCGGGCCCGTCACCTCGACCAGGCACATCCGGCACATGCCGACCGGCTTCATCCGGGGGTGGTAGCAGAAGCGGGGGATGTAGATCCCGGCCTCCTCGGCGGCCTGGATGATCCACTGGCCGGCGTTGACCTCGACCTGACGGCCGTCGATGGTGATGGTCACCGTCTGTTGTCGGTCTCCGGCGAGCGACGGCGGGGCGGTGCCGACCGCGCTCTCGGTCACCGTCGGGCGCGGCACCAGGCGGATCGGGACCGACGGCCGCGGCCGCGGCTGACGGACGGTGTCAGACACGGGCCAGCCTCCGGGGCAGGCGGTCGGGCGGGAACGGGCAGCGGCCCTCGCGGACGTGGGCCAGGTACTCGTCCCGGAACATCCGCAAGCCGGCCGCCACCGCCGGCGGCATCGACGGGCCCAGCACGCAGATGGTCGTCTGGGCGGGCGGCCAGGTCACGCCGGGCGAGATGTTGTCGCAGACGTCCATCAGCAGGTCGAGATCCGCCTCCCGGCCCTGCCCGCTCTCGATGCGCTCCAGGATCTTCTCCAGCCAGCCGCTGCCCTCGCGGCACGGCGTGCACTGGCCGCACGACTCCCGGTGGAAGAAGCGCACGATGCGCCAGGCGGCCCGCACCATGCAGGTGGTGTGGTCCATGGGCATGACCGAACCCGGACCCGGCCATGGAGCCGACCGCGGCGATGGCCTCGTTGGCCAGCAGCACGTCGAGGTGCTCCGGGCCCAGCCACGGCGAGGATGCCCCGCCGGGGATGAACGCCTTCAGCTCGTTGTCGTCCCGGATCCCGCCGCCCAGCCGGGGGTCGTAGATCAGGTCCCGGAAGCGACGCCTTGGCCCATTCCAGCTCGTAGTTGCCGGGCCGCTTGACGTGGCCGGACAGGGCCAGCAGCTTGGTGCCCTTCGACCGGCCCTCCCCGAGCGCGGCGAACGCGTCGCCGCCGTTGCAGCATCACCCAGGGCAGGTTGCTGAGAGTCTCGACGTTGTTGACGATGGTGGGCGCGCCGTAGAGGCCGATGGCCGCCGGGAAAAAGGGAGGCTTGATCCGGGGATAGCCCCGCTTGCCCTCCAGGCTTTCGAGCAGCGCCGTCTCCTCGCCGCAGATGTAGGCGCCGGCACCGGGGTGGACCACGATGTCGATGGAGAAGTCGCTGCCGAAGATGTGGCGGCCGACGGCCCCGTAGGCGTAGGCCTCGTTGAGGGCGGCCTGGAGCCGCTCGATGGCCAGCGGGAACTCGCCGCGGACGTAGAGGAAGACCTGGTCCGCGCCGATGGCGTAGGCGCAGATCAGGGCGCCTTCGATGAGCTGGTGCGGGTCGCCCTCGATGAGGGCGTGGTCCTTGAAGGTGGCCGGTTCGCTCTCGTCGCCGTTGATGGTCAGGTAGAGCGGCTCGGCCTTGCGGAGCATCCCCCACTTGCGCCCGGCTTCGAATCCGGCGCCGCCCCGGCCCAGGATGTTGGCCGTGTTGACCTGCTCGTGGATCTGCTCGGGGGTCATGGCCAGGGCGGCCCGCAGCCCCTGGTAGCCGCCGTCGTCCAGATAGGACTCCAGCGTCCACGACCGGGGCCGGCCCAGCCGGGCGGTGACGATGCGGGGCGCGTCGGTGATGGTCACGCCCCGCCTCCCGGCTGCCCGCCGTCCAGGGACGCCACCGCCGTGGTGGTCCGGTGGGTGTCGAGATCGACCGGTCCGCCTGGCGGGCCGGTCCGCCGGCGCCGCCGGCTGTCGCTCGGACCGTCACCGGCTGGCCCGCCGGCCGCAGCCAGGCCGACGGTGCGGCGCACCCGGCTCAGGGTGCCGTGCGGCGGGACCTCGTCGTCGAGCCGGCCGGCCCGCAGTCGTCGATCAGGGCGTCGAAGCGCTCGAGGTCGACGTCGCCGAAGAACCGCCAGTTGACGGTCACGCACGGGGCGTTGCCGCACAGGGCCAGGCACTCGGCGTCCTCGAGGGTGAACATGCCCGTCCTGGGTCGTGCCCCCCGGCGCCACCCCGAGCCGCTCCTCGGCGTGCTCGAGCAGGCGGTAGGCGCCCTGCAGCATGCAGGCGATGTTGGTGCAGACCGCGACCAGGTACTTGCCGACCGGCTCGAGGTGGAACATGTCGTAGAAGGTGGCGGTGCCGCGGACCTCGGCGCCGGTCAGGCCGAGCAACTCGCCCACGTGCTCCATGCCGTCCTCGCTCAGGTAGCCGTCCTGCTCCTGCAGGATGTGCAGGATCGGGATCAGGGCGGAACGGGAGTAGGGGTAGAGCGCGATCAGGTCGCGCGCCCGCCGTTGGTTGTCGGGGGTCAGCCGAGCCACGCCCGATCCTTGCCCATCCGAACCGCGTCCGGTCCAACCCGCAGCCGCGCGGTGCCGCCGCGCGGCCGGCGCTCACCGGTCGACGTCCCCGAGCACCGGGTCGATGGTCGAGACGATGGCGATGGTGTCGGCGACCAGGGCGCCCGCGGGCCAGCGGCGCCATGGCCTGCAGGTTGGCGAAGCTGGCGGCCCGCATGTGCATCCGGTAGGGCCGGGCGGTGCCGTCCGACACGATGTAGCACCCGCTCTCACCGCGGGGGCTCTCGATCGGGAACGTAGGCCTCGCCCGGGCGGCACCCGGAAGCCCTCGGTGTACAGCTTGAAGTGGTGGATCAGGGCTTCCATCGACTCGTCGATGCGGCTGCGTGGCGGCGGGGTGACCTTCTTGTCCTGGGTCCGGAAGTCCCCGCCCGGCATCCGGTCGGCGATCTGCCGGATGATCTTGACCGACTCGCGGATCTCGTTGAACCGGATGGCGTAGCGGTCCCAGCAGTCGCCCTGGGTCCCGACGATCACGTCGAAGTCGACGTCGTCGTAGGCCAGGTAGGGCTGATCTCGCCGCAGGTCCCAGGCCACCCCGGTCGAGCGCAGCAGCGGACCGGTCAGGCCCAGGCCGATGGCCGTCTCGGCGTTGAGCGGGCCCGACCCCCTGCAGGCGGTTCTGCAGGATGGGCTGGCCGGTGAGCAGGTTGTCGTACTCGTCCATGCGCCGGGGGATGGCCTCGCACAGGGCCAGCACGTCGTCGCGCCAGCCGTCGGGCAGGTCGGCGGCCACCCCGCCGGGGCGGAAGTAGTTGTGGTTCATGCGCAGGCCGGTGACCTTCTCGAAGAAGGCCAGCACCATCTCCCGGTCCCGCCAGCCGTAGACGAGCATGTTGATGGCGCCGATGTCGGAGCTGTTGGTCGCCAGCCACAGGAAGTGCGAGCTGATCCGGTTGAGCTCGCACATGAGCATCCGGATCCAGGTGGCCCGGGGCGGGATCTCGATGCCCAGCAGCTGCTCGACGCTGAGGACGAAGCCCGAGCTCGTTGAAGAACGGCGCCAGGTAGTCCATCCGGGTGACGTTGGTGCACGCCCTGGTGGTACATGAGCTCCTCGGCCGTCTTCTCCATCCCGGTGTGGAGGTAGCCGACGACCGGCTTGGAGCGCAGCACCGTCTCCCCGCTCGAGCTCGACCATGACCCGCAGCACCCCGTGGGTGGACGGGTGGGACGGCCCCAGGTTGAGGATCATGGTCTCGTCCTCGGGGGCCTCCACGTCCATGTCGGCGGGGTCGAGCTGCACCCCTTCGGGCAGGCGCAGCACCGAACCGGACTCCACGGTCGAGCTCCCGGGTGGAGGTGCGGGCCCGGGGCCGCATCTCCTGGCTGCCCTCGTCGGTCTTGGTCTCGAGGATCTGGGTCAGCTCGGGCGAGCCCGGCGGGACCCGGCCGAGGATCCGGTCGCGCGAGGCTGCAGCTTGCGAGTCTCGGGCAGCGGCGGCCATGGCTGAGCCGTGTGCCGGCGGACGCTGGTCGGCTCATGGTCGGGACCCTGGATCGCTCACGGGTGCGCCCGTCGCGGCGGGCACCGGCAGCCGAGCTCGGGTGTCGCTGCCGTGATCGTCATTTGGGTGCCTCTTTGAACTGGACCGGGATGTGGCCGGTGTCGTAGTCCTTGCGCAGGGGGTGGCCCTCCCAGTCCTCCGGCATGAGGATCCGCGACGGGTCCGGGTGGCCGTCGAATCGGATCCCGAACATGTCGTAGGTCTCGCGCTCGTGCGCCTCGGTGCCGGGCCACAGGTCGAACAGGGTCGGCACGGACGGATCGTCGGCCGGGACCTGGCAGCGAACCCGGACCCGCTGGCGGTGCTGCAGCGACAGCAGCTCGACCACCACCTCGAAGCGTTCGGCGTGATCTCCGTCGGGGAGGTCCCGGCCCGGGTGGGTGAGGTAGTCCACGCCGGTCACCCCGACCGGCAGCTCGTAGCCGTCGTCCTTCAGGGCGGTCATCAGGGGCAGGTAGTCGCCCCGGTTGCAGTGCACCACCACGGCCGCGGGCCGGCGGTCCAGCGGGCAGCCGTGCAGCGTGGTCGGCCGGCGGAGCCGTCCGCGGCGGCGCCGGCCGGCGCCGCCTGCGGCCTCGGTCGGGGCTCAGCGCCTGGCTCGCGGCAGCGCTGGGCGGTCGCGGCCTGGTCGGCGGTGCCCGGCGAGTCGGCGCGCTCGGGGCGCCCTCGGGAGCCGCGGCCGTCCGCTCCTCCGCCGGCGTGTCCGGCCGCGGCCTGTCGCTCATTGCGCCGGCAACCGCAGCGGCTGGCGAGGCGGCACGGAGCCGAGTGGATGCCCGCGCCCGGTCCCGGTGGCGGTGCGGCGGGTGATCTCCCCGACCCGGATCTTCTGGTGCAGGGTCAGGATGGAGTGGATCAGCGTCTCCGGCCCGGGCGGGCAGCCCGGGGCGTACACGTCGACCGGCACGATCTGGTCGACACCCTGCACGATGGCGTAGTTGTTGAACATCCCGCCCGTGCTGGCGCACACGCCCATCGAGATGACCCACTTGGGCTCCATCATCTGGTCGTAGACCTGGCGCAGCACCGGAGCCATCTTCTGGCTGACCCGCCCGGCCACGATCATGACGTCGGCCTGGCGGGGCGAAGCCCGGAACACCTCCATGCCGAAGCGGGCCAGGTCGAAGTTGGCCGCGCCGGCCGCCATCATCTCCATGGCGCAGCAGGCCAGTCCGAAGTTGGCCGCCCAGGAGCTCGACGCCCGCGCCCACTTGACCATGCCCTCGAGGGTGCCGGTCAGGAAGTTGTGTTGGAGGTTCTCCAGGCCCATCGACGTCTTCCTCCTTCCGTTTCGCACCGTAGGACTATCAGGGCTGCTCGTGCCAACCGGCGCACCCGGCGGCGTCAGGTACGACGCCGCGACCCGGCGGCCGGCTGATCCGGACGTCCGGGACGGCAGGGCCGGGCGGACGGGCCGATGGCGCGGCAGGCCTGAACGCTCAGGCCGTGTGGGCGGGCTCCCGCTCGGGTTCGCCACCGTCGGCGGTCTCCGGTTCGAGCGGGCGCGGCTCGCTGCCTCGTAGAGCTCGTCGGGGCCGGCGCACCCGCAGGACCGTGCGCCGTCGTGGTCCGCGACAGATCCGCCGGCGGGCGGCCCCCGCGCGCGCGGCTGGGCCCCCAGTCGAGGGCCCGTTGGACACCAGGTAGGCGAAGGCGACGAACACCACCACCGCGAACACCGCCATCTCCGCCAGGCCGAACGTCCACAGCTGGTGGTACATGACCGCCCAGGGGTAGAGGAAGATGACCTCGATGTCGAAGATGATGAAGATCATCGCGACCAGGTAGAAGCGGACTCGGAAGCGGGCGGCCGGCTGGTAGCGGGGCGCGATGCCCGACTCGTAGGGCCCCTCCTTGGCGCCGGTCGGCCGCTTGGGACCGAGCCGGCGCGACATCGACGACCGAGCCGCCGGCGAACAGCGCGACCAGGACGAACAACAGCACGATCGGCAGGTACTGCTCCACAGTGGGGATGTTAGCCATCTCCGGCGGCACACCCGCCACCGGCGGCGAGTCCGCCGGCGGCGGCGCCGGCGCCGGGGCGGGCCGCGGGAGGCTGCGCGGCCGGGGCGGCGGGGCGGAGCCCCGGCCTCCCCGTCGCGTTCTTGGTGACATTCGGATTCTTGGCGACGAGAGCGACACGGGAGGTTCGACTACACGCCGGCCACAGCATCCCGGGCGCGCCCAGAATCCCGGCTGATCCCGGGTAACGGACCCCTCGGTTGGCACCGGACTGCGAGCCCGACGCCTGAATGGCATGGCGACCCGACGCAGCGCCCTCGCCGCCGCCTAGATTGCTTCGAATGAACGACCCCGCCCCGGTCGCCCCCCGCCGCTGCGACGTGCTGGTCGTCGGCGGCGGCCCCTCCGGCGCGGCGTGCGCCTACTGGCTGGCCAGCGCCGGCCACGACGTGGTCATGGTGGAGCGCAAGCGCTACCCCCGGGAGAAGACCTGCGGCGACGGCCTGACCCCCCGGTCGGTGCGCCAGCTCGAGGACATGGGCCTGGGCGACGAGCTGGCCGGCGCCGGCCACCGCTTCGAGGGGCTGCGCTCGCACGGGTTCGGCCGCACCCTCGAGCTGACCTGGCCGGACCACCCGGACCTTCCCGGCTACGGCTACGTGATCACCCGCAAGGACCTCGACGCCATGGTCGCCGAGCGGGCCAGCAAAGCGGGGGCCACCGTCTGGGACGGCACCGAGGCGGTCGAGCCGCTCGTCGAGGCCGGCCTGGTCCGCGGCGCCCGGGTCAAGGCCAAGCCCGGCGGCGACGACGGCCCGATGCCCGGACGCCACACGGGCTCGGCGGCTGACGCCCGGCCCGGTCGAGGTGCGGGCCCGCTACACCGTGGTCGCCGACGGGGCCAACTCCCGCTTCGGCCGGTCGCTCGGGCACCAGCCGCAACCGGGCCTACCCGCTCGGGATGGCCATCCGGGGCTACTGGACCTCGCCCCGCCATGACGAGCCGTGGATCGACAGCTGGCTCGACATCCGCGACAAGGCCGGCAACGTCCTGCCCGGCTACGGCTGGATCTTCCCCGTCGGCGACGGCCGGATCAACGTCGGGCATCGGGCTGCTCTCCACCTTCAACCAGTGGAAGGCCGTCAACACCACCCACCTGCTCCAGAGCTTCGCCGAGTACGCCCCGCCGTCGTGGGACATCCGGCCCGAGACGGCCTGCGGCCCGGCCACCGGCGGACGGCTGCCGATGGGCCTGTCGGTCGGCCCGCACGCCGGCCCGACCTGGCTGGTGGTCGGCGACGCCGGGCGGCACCATCAACCCCTTCAACGGCGAGGGCATCGCCTACGCCTACGAGTCCGGGCGCTTGGCGGCCGACGCCGTGCACCTGGCCCTGACCAGCGGCGACGGCACTGGCCCTGCAGACCTACCAGCAGCGCCTCGACGCGGCCTACGCCCTCTACTACAAGGTGGCCCGGGCCTTCGTGCGCATCATCGGCCGGCCCGAGCTGATGAAGGTCCTGGTGACCACGGGGATGCGCAGCCGCAGCCTGATGGAGTGGGTGCTGCGGATCATGGCCAACCTCCTCCGCCCCGACGAGCTGGGTCCGGCCGAGGCCGCCTACCGGGCCGTGGCCGCCCTGGCCCGCCTGGTCCCCGAAGCCGCCTAGCGGCGTCGTGACCCGACTACCGGCCGCTAGCCCAGGGCCGGGGTCGGGTTCGGCTGCCGCGGCGGCGAAGGCCTCCACGGTCGCATCCAGGTCGGCGTCGCTGTGGGCCAGGCTGGGAAAAAGGACCTCGTAGGCGCCCGGCGCGATGGCCACGCCCCGCTCCAGCAGGCCGTGCATCAGGCCCGGGTAGCGGCCGGTGGCTGCCGACCGGGTAGCCCCGTCGTAGTCGCACGACCGGCTCAGCCGCGAAGAACACGCCCACCAGCGGTCCGACCACCGGCACCTGCACCTCGCCGCCCAGGGCCGGACCGAGGGCGCCGGCCAGCCCGGCGGCGAACCGGCCGACCCGGGCGGCCAGCTCCGGGTAGGCGGCCCGGTCGAGCTGCGACAGCACCGCCAGGCCGGCCGCGGTCGCCAGCGGGTTCCCGGACAGGGTGCCGGCCTGGTAGACCGGCCCGACCGGGCGCCAGCTGCTCCATGACGTCCCGGCGGCCGCCGAAGGCGGCCAGGGGCAGGCCGCCGCCGATGACCTTGCCGAAGCACCACAGGTCCGGCCGCACGCCGAAGACCTCGGCGGCCCCGCCGTAGGCGAGCCGGAACCCGGTGATGACCTCGTCGAAGATCAGCAGGGCGCCGGCCCGGTCGCACTCGCGGCGCAGCCCCTCGAGGAAGCCCGGCGCCGGGGGGACCAGGCCCATGTTGGCGGCGACCGGCTCGACGATCACGCAGGCCACGTCCTCGCCGAGGTCCGGCACCACGTTGTAGGGGACGACCAGGGTGTCGGCCACCGCCGCCTTGGGCGACGCCGGCGGAGGCCGGCAGCCCCAGGGTGGCCACCCCGCTGCCCCCGCCGGCCAGCAGGCCGTCGCTGTGACCGTGGTAGCAGCCGGCGAACACGACCACCCGGTCCCGTCCGGTGGCGCCCCGGGCCAGCCGGACCGCGCGACATGGCCGCCTCGGTGCCGCTGTTGACCAGCCGGACCTGCTCGCACCCCGCCACCCGGGCGCAGATCTCCTCGGCCAGCAGCACCTCCCGCTCGGTCGGCGCCCCGAAGGACGTCCCCTCCGGCGGCCGCCCGTCGCACGGCCTCCACCACCTTCGGGTGGGCGTGGCCGAGGATCGACGCCCCGTAGGACTGCACGTAGTCGATGTAGCGGTTGCCGTCCACGTCCCAGACGTAGGCCCCTCGCCCCGGGCCACGAAGTAGGGCGTGCCGCCGACGGACCGGAAGGCCCGCACCGGCGAGTTGACCCCGCCCGGGATCACCCGGCCGGCCCGCTCGAACAGCGCCGCGCTGGCGGGTCCGGTGCCCGTCCGGTTCACCCATGGAGGGTCTCGGCCAGCTCCCCGGCCAGGTAGGTCAGGATCAGGTCGGCCCCGGCCCGCTTGATGGCCACGGTGTGCTCGAGCGCCACGGCCGGCCCGTCGATCCAGCCCCGCTCGGCGGCCGCCTTGATCATGGCGTACTCCCCGCTGACGTGGTAGGCCGCCACGGGCACGTCGACCCGGGCCCGGACCGCGGCGATCACGTCCAGGTAGGCCAGGGCCGGCTTGACCATCACCATGTCGGCGCCCTCGTCGATGTCCAGCTCGACCTCCCGCAGCGCCTCCCGGCGGTTGCGGTAGTCCTGCTGGTAGCCCCGGCGGTCGCCGCCGCCGGCGATGGTCACGTCGACGGCGTCGCGGAACGGGCCGTACAGCGCCGAGGCGTACTTGGCCGCGTAGGCCAGGATGGCCACGCTCGGTGAAGCCGGCCTCGTCGAGGCCGGCCCGGATGGCCGCCACCTGGCCGTCCATCATCCCGGAGGGGGCCACCACGTGGGCGCCGGCGCCGGCCTGGGCCACGGCCGACCTCGGCGTAGCGCTCGAGGGTGAGGTCGTTGTCGACCTCGCCGCGGGCGTCGAGGATCCCGCAGTGGCCGTGGTCGGTGTACTCGTCGAGGCACAGGTCGGCGATCAGCACCAGCCGGTCGCCCAGCTCGTCGGCCAGCCGGCGCAGGGCCACCTGGACGATGCCGTCCGGATCGCTGGCCCCGCTGCCGATGGCGTCCTTGGCTGCGGGCACCCCGAAGAGGACCACGGCCGGCACGCCCAGCGACGCCAGCCGGTGGGCCTCCTTGACCAGGGTCTCGGTGGTGTGCTGGACCACGCCGGGCAGGGACGGGATGGGCTGGGGCTCGTCGATGCCCTCCCGCACGAACAGGGGGGCGATCAGGTCGGTGGGGGTCAGCGCCGTCTCGGCCACCAGTTCGCGCAGCCGCGGCGACTGGCGCAGCCGGCGCATCCGGGTCGCGGGGAAGGCCATGACCCCCACGGTATCTTCAGGCCAGCCCGACCCAGCCGGGCCACCATGCGCATCTGGTAATCGAAGAAGGCGTCGAAGTCGGTGGTGGCCCCCACGTAGTGGCCGAACAGCTCGAAGCTGACCATCCCGAGCAGCTGGGTCCAGGCCGTCACCGCCGCCGCCACCACCTCGGGCGGGCGCCCGGGCAGCAGCTCGGCTTCGATGCGGCGGACGACGGCCGCCAGGCCGGCGGGCGCAGGCGGCAGCCACGGCGGCGGCGGCCCGCCCGGCCGGGACCGCCTCGGCCAAGATGCCAGCCATCACCCGGGTGACGACGAAGCGACGCTCCACCGTGTCCCGGGGCGCCCGGTAGCCCGGAACCGGCGATCCGTAGACCAGGGCCCACTCGTGCGGGTGGGCCGCTGGCCCCACTCGCGGACCCCGGCGGCCACCGCCAGCCAGCGGTCCAGGGGTGACCGGTCCGCGCCGGCGTCAGCGGCCGCGGCCGCCGCCCCGACCGCCTCGTAGGCGTCGATGATCAGGGCCGTGAGCAGGGCGTCCCGGTTGGGGAAGTAGCGGTACAGGGCCGAGGGCACCATCTCCAGGCGCCGGGCGACGGCCCGCAGGGACAGGCCGGCGGCCCCTGGGTGGCCAGCTCCTCGTGGGCGGCGGCCAGGATCTCCTGGGTCAGCTCGGCCCGAACCCGGGCCCGGGCCCGGCTGGGAGCGGACATGCCGTCGACCCTAGCAGAACACTGCCCCTTGACAAGAACACTGTTCTCGACCAAGGATCAGTGATCACAGAGCTGCGCCACACCGCTAGGCCGCCGCATCACCACGACCACCCGCACCACCGGAGGACGACACCATGACCAGCCACCTACCGCCGCCCCGGCTGGTTCACCCGCAACGTGTTCAACCAGCTGCGTCGCCGGCCTCACCCGCCTGGGCATCAGCGTCCTCGGCTCCCGGGTCCTGGAGGTCAAGGGTCGCAAGAGTGGCCAGCCCCGCCAGACGCCGGTCAACCTGCTCACCCTCGACGGCGCGCGACTACCTGGTTGCGCCCCGGGGCGAAGCCGAATGGGTGCGCAACGTGCGGGCCGCCGACGGCCACCTGACCCTGCTGCTCGGCCGGCGCCGGGACGACCGCACCGCCACCGAGGTGACCGACCCCGACAAGGTGCCGGTCCTGCGGGCCTACCTGAGGCGCTGGAAGGCCGAAGTGGGGGTGTTCTTCGAGGGCGTCGGCCCGGATTCGACCGACGAGGAGCTGGCCGCCATCGCCCCCCGCCACCCGGTGTTCGCCCTCAGCGCCCGAACCCGGCGTGAACACCGCCGTGCAGGGCGGCCACCAGCCCGGGGATGGTGTGTCCTCGGCGACCGCGGTCACGGCCACCCCGCGCCGCGGCCGCGGCCGCGGCGGTGGTGGGACCGATGCAGACCACGACCGGCGGCAGCTCGCCCGGACCGCCGGCCGCGGCCAGGAAGCCTTGACCGAAGAGGCCGAGGCGAAGCACACCGCGTCCGCGCCGGCCACCCGCTGCCGCTCGGCTGGGCTCAGCGGACACGCCGACGGTCCGGTAGGCCGCGACCGCGTCGACCTCCCAGCCGGCCCGGGCCAGCCCTTCCGGCAGCACGTCCCGCCCGGCCGCGGCCCGGGGCAGCAGCACCCTTGCGTCCCGGCCGGGGCGGCGGAGGAAGCGCCTCCAGCAGACCCTCGGCCACGGCCCGGGCCGGCACCAGATCGGCGACCAGCCCCCACTCGGCTCAGCGCCCCGGCGGTGCCCGGGACCGACGGCGCGCGATGCGAGCCGACCCGAACGACCTGGCGTCGGGAAGCCGGCCGAGCAGGGCTTCCACCGCGTTGGCGGAGCTGAAGACGACCCAGTCGTAGCCGCCGTCGCCGAGCTCGCCGGGCGGCCCGATCCAGGGCCGCGCCTCCGTCGGCCGGCGGCTCGATGCGGATGGTCGGCACCTCGATCGGGCGGGCGCCCAGATCGCGCAGCCGGGCCGCCAGGCTGCTGGCCTGGGCGCGGGCCCGGGTGACCACGACCTGCCGGCCGAAGAGGGGACGGCGTTCGTACCAGTCCAGCTCGAGCCCGGCCACCGGCGCCGATCACCAGGGTCACCGGCGGCTCGAGCGGGGTGGCCCCCAGCTCGTCGAGGCGGACCCGGATCGAGCGCTGCTCGGGTCGGGTTCCCCACCGGACGGCCAGCACCGGGGTGTCGGGGGCCAGGCCGCCGGCCAGCAGCCGGGCGGCGATGGCGGCCCGGTGGGCCACCCCCATCAGCACCACGATCGTGCCGCCCGCCGCGGCCAGCGCCTCCCAGTTGGTCTCCCGGTCGACGGCGTGACGGCTGTGGCCGGTGACCACGGTGAAGGAGGTGGCCAGGCCCCGGTGGGTGACCGGCACGCCGGCGTAGGCGGGCACGGCGATGGCGGACGTGATGCCGGGCACCACCTCGAACGGGCACCCCCGCGGCCTGGAGGGCCAGGATCTCCTCGCCGCCTCGCCCGAACACGAACGGGTCCCCGCCCTTCAAGCCGGACGACCCTCCGCCCGGCCCGGCCGTGCCTCGACGAGCACCGGGTTGATCGCGTCCTGATCGACCGGGCCCGCCGGGCGCCTTCCCGACGTCGATCCGCACCGCCGACCGCCGGGGCCAGCTCCAGGAGGCTGGCGTCCGCCAGCCGGTCGTGCACGACCACGTCGGCCTCGCCCAGCAACTCGGCGCCCCGGACCGTCAACAGGCCGGGGTCGCCCGGCCCGGCCCCGACCAGGTAGACGGTCACGGCCGGGCCGCCGATTGAAGGGCAGCTCGGCGCCGCCCGCGGCCAGCAGCTCCTCGGCCAGCGCCGAGCCCAGTCGGCGCCGGATCGGCCGCCGGTCCGGTGCCGGCGAGCGCAGAGCAACACCCGGCCGTCGGCGGAGGCCAGCAGACCCTCGATCCGGAGGGCGTCATCGCTGACGGGAGTGGCGAAGGCCCCGACGGGCAGATCGCAGCCGCCGCCCAGCCGGGCCAGGAAGGCCCGTTCGGCGGTCACCGCCATGCCGGCTGCCGGGTCGTCGATGGTCGGCCAGGGCCGCCGGGTCGCGGCGTCGTCGTGCCCGGCACTCGACGGCGATGGCCCCCTGCCCCACCTGGGGCAGCATGACGGCGACGGGCAGGACCTCGGCGGCTCGATCGGCCAGGCCCAGGCGGTGCAGGGCGGCGGCGGCCACCACCACCGCGCCGCCCTCCGGGACCTGCCGAGGCGGGTGGCGATGTTGCCGCGCAGCCCGGTCGAAGGTGAGGTCCGGGCGCATCCAGGCCAGCTGGGCCCGCCGGCGCACCGACCCGGTGGCCACCCGGGCCCCCGGACCGAGATCCGCCAGCCGCGAGCCGACCAGGGCGTCGCGAGGATCGGCCCGGGCCGGCACCGCGGCCAGGACCAGCCCCTCGCGGTGTCGATGACGGCAGGTCCTTGGCCGAGTGGACCGCCAGGTCGGCCCGGCCGTCGAGCACCGCCGCCTGGACCTCCTTGACGAACACCCCCTGGCCGCCCAGTCTCCCAGACCGGCACGTCGCGGCGCCGGTCGCCCGTCGTGGCGACCACGACCAGCTCGACCTCGAGGTCCGGGTTGGGCCGACCGCAAGGCCCGGGCGACCTCTTCGGCCTGCCAGCGGGCCAGGGCGCTGCCGCGGGTGGCGATGCGCAGAGTGGGGGCCAACGCCGGGACGGTCAGGCGTCGAGCTCGAACAGCCGCTGCAGCCCCTGGGCCAGCTGCTCGCCGCTCGGGGTGCCAGCCCCGGCCTTGACGTTGACGGTCGGCTCGTGGAGCAGCTTGGCCACGATCCCCCGGGTCAGGGCCTCGACGGCCGCGGCCTGGGCCGGATCGAGTCCGGCCAGCCGGCTGCGGAAGCGGGCCAGCTCGCGCCGCCCGGATGGTCTCGCCCCGCTCGTGCAGGGCGGCGACCAGGGGGGCCACCTGCGCTGGGCGGCCACGTCGAGGTAGCGCTCGACCTCCTCGGCGACGATGGCCCCGGCCCGGGGCACCTCCTGCCGGCGGCCGGCCATGGCGACGGCGGCCGACGCGGTCAGGTCGTCCATGTCGAGCAGGGTCACGCCGGGCAGGGCGCCGACGGCGGGGTCGACGTCGCGGGGCACGGCGATGTCGACGATCAGCAGCGGGCCGTCCCTGCCGGGCCTCCAGGACCGGCTTCGAGGTCGGCGGCCACCAGCAGGACGTCGGGCGACCCGGTGGAGGCCAGCAGCACGTCGGCCTGGACCAGGGCGGTCGGCAGGGCGGACCACTCGATGGCCCGGCCGCCGCAGCGGGCCGCCAGCTGGGTGGCCCGGCTCCAGGTCCGGTTGACGACGAGCAGCGATCCGGCGTCGAGGGCCCCGGCCAGGGCCTGGGCCATGGTCTCGCCCATCTCGCCCGGCGCCGAGCACCAGGGTCGTCTTCCCCGCCAGCGACCCGAGCTCGGGCCTCGGCCACCGCCACCGCCGCCTGCGACAGCGACGTGGTGCCCCGGGCGATGGCGGTCTCGGAGCGGACCCGCTTGCCCACCTCGAGGGCGTGGCGGAACAGCGTCGACAGCACCGGCCCGGCCGTGCCCTCGGCCCGGGCCGCCTCCCAGGCGTCGCCGACCTGGCCCAGGATCTCGCCTTCGCCCAGCACCGCCGAGTCCAGGCCGGCGGCCACCTTGAACAGGTGGGCGGCGGCCGCCTCGTCGTAGTACGAGTACAGCTGGTCGGAGAACTCCTCCGGGGGGATGCCGCTCCAGGCCGAGAAGAAGTTGCGGATGTCGCTCATGGCCCCGTGGAAGCGGCCGGCCACCGCGTAGACCTCGGTGCGCAGGCAGGTCGAGACGATGACCACCTCGCTCAGGTGGTCCCGGCCGGCCAGGTCGTGCAGGGCCTTGGCCAGCCGCGGGCGGGCGACACCGTCATCGGTTCGAGCACCGACAGCGGCGTGGTGCGGTGGTTGAGTCCTACGACGACGACAGACACGCCTGGAGGCGCTCCCTTGCCTGGGCCGTGTCGGCCGGATCGGATCAGTTCGAGCATGTCCCAATCGAGCGCCGGGCGCCAGTCGACGTCCTCGGTCGACCGTCCCGCGGCCTTCAGCTCCTCCCGGGCCTCGGACAGCCACTCGGCCAGCAGCCCCACTTCGGGTCCCAGCTGGGCCGCCAGCTGGCCCCGGATCCAGCTGGCCAGGGCCGGGCTGTGGCCCGCGGTCGAGACGGTGACCATGACCGGCCCCTGGCGGACGACCGCGGGCAGGGTAAAGGAGCAGGCGCTGGGGTCGTCGGCCGCGTTGACCCACACCCGGGCCTGGTCGGCGTCGGCGCGGACCGCCCGGTTGACCGCCGGATCGTCGGTGGCCGCGATCGCCAGCCAGGCCCCGTCCAGGTCGCCGGCCCGGTAGGGCCGCTCGACCAGGCTGCACGCCCAGGCTGCGGATCTGCCCGCCGATCTCGGGGGCGATGACCACCACGTCGGCCCCGGCCGCGACCAGGCCCTCGACCTTGCGGGCCGCCACCGTCGCCGCCGCCGACGACCACGCAGCGCCGGCCGTCGACGACCAGGTCGACGGGATAGAGGACGTCGGCGACCGGCATCCGGGCTGCCCGCCTACCTGCCCGACGGCTGTGACCAGCCGGCGGGCCTGCTGCTGCTCGTAGAAGCTGAGGATCTGCAGCTCGATGCCGAGGTCCACCTGGCGCAGGGCCACGTGAGCCGGGACCGTCACCGTGGTGGGAGCGAAGTTGAGGATGGAAGCCACGCCGGCGGCCACGGCGGCGTCCGCCACGCCCTGGGCGGCCGTGGCAGGGGTGGCGATGACCGCGATGGCCACCTTTTCATCCTCGAAGCACCTCGATCATCGGCACCGGTCGGATGGACCATGACCTGGCCCAGGCAGGATGCCGACCTTGGCCGGGTCGACGTCGAAGGCGGCCACCACGTGGAAGCCCCGGGCCGGGAACCCGCCGTAGCTGGCCAGGGCCCGCCCCAGGTTGCCGGCGCCGATGATGGCCACCCGGCGGTCCTCGGTGAGCCCGAGCTGGCGGTTGATCTGGCGCAGCAGGTAGGCCACGTCGTAGCCGACGCCCCGGGTGCCGTAGGAGCCCAGGTGGGACAGGTCCTTGCGGACCTGGGGGGCGTTGACGCCGGCCCGCAGCGCCAGCGCCTCGGAGGAGATGGTCACGGTCCGCTCCCGGGCCGCCTCGTCGAGGGCCCGCAGGTAGAGCGGCAGGCGGGCGACGGTGGCTTCGGGTATCCGCCGGGCGCTGGCCATATGAGAGATGGTTACCGGCGGCGGCGGGCTAGCCCTGGGCGGGCTGCCCAGCCACACCTCGTCGCCGGGACCGCAGACCGGTGCGGGCCGCGGCCGAGGCGTCGCCGGCAGCTGACCGACAGCAGCCCGTACGAGTCGGTGACCAACCCCACCTCGCGGGTCCGAGCTCGGCGTAGGCCGCGTACCCGCCGGGCCGGCCAGGTCCCCGATCCGATGCGCAGGGCCGACGGGGTCGTCCGAGGTGGTCGGCGTCGGCGGGTCGGGCGTTGAGCTGGGCGTTGCCGAAACGGTCGACCCACAGCACCTCGAGCCCGCACGGTGCCGTCGGATCGGCGGTACGGGCTCCGGGACGGGGACGCCGGCCAGGCTGGCCGGGTCGATGGCGCGGCCGAGGCGCACGCAGGTCGCTCCCGCTGGCCAGGGCGGCGCGCAGCCGGCGCGAAGACGTCCCGCCCGGCGAAGGTGGCGCCCCCCTCGACGGTGGCCCGGGCGCCAGCTCCACCGCGGCGGTGATGGGGCCGAGGGCGGTGGCGGCGGGGAGGAGCAGTCCGTTGTCGGGGCCGACCAGGACCGCGGCCGGCCGCCGCCACCTCGACGGCGACCGCCCGGCGGCCGGTGCCCACCCCGGGGTCGACGACGGCGAGGATCACGCCGGGGGCCAGCCAGGGCGCCGCCCGCCACAGGGTCAGGGCGCCGGCCCGGACGTCGTGGGCGGGGATCTGGTGGGTGATGTCGATGACCGGTGACGCCGGGGGCCCGGGCCGCGATGACCCGGTGCACGATGCCCACGAACTCGTCCTCGAGCCCGTAGTCGGAGAGAAAGGAGATCGGCCCGCCTGGCGCCCGGCTCTCCAGTCCTGGCCGGCACGCCCGCGAGGCAGTCACGCCGGTCAGCCGGCCCGGGTGTACTGCGCCGCCAGGTAGCGGTCGACGTCCTCCTCGCGGATCCGGTAGGACCGCCCGACCCGGGTCGCGGGCAGCTGACCGGACTGGACCAGCCGGTACACCGTCATGTTGGACACCCGAAGCTGATCGGCTACCTCGGCCACGGTGACGAACCGGGACCGGGACTCGTTTGGTTTCACGCGCGTGTCACCACCCTTCTCCGCACCACGAGGGTACGCCACCGGAGCGGTGCACCGTGGGACCAGGCGCGGCAGGGGATTCGCCGGGCCTCGCCGGCCTGGCCGCCTTCAGCCCGGCACGGCCAGCTCGGCGGGACCGCTCGGTGGCGGCAGCCACGGCCTCGAGCACCGGCGTGTCGCGAAACGCCGCCGGCTTCGAGGGCCGCGCAGGCCCGCGGCCGTGGTACCGCCGGGCGAGGTGACCGCGGCCCGCAGGGTCGGCCGGCTCGTCGCCGGTCTCGTCGAGCAGGCGGGCCGACCCGAGCAGGGTCTGCACGGCCAGCTGGCGGGCCACCGGCCGGCTCAGCCCGACCAGCACGCCGGCGTCGATGAGCGCCTCGGCCAGCAGGAACACGTAGGCGGGTCCCGATCCCGACAGCCCGGTCACCGCGTCGAGGGCCGCTTCGGGGACGATCACGACCGTCCCGACCGCCTCGAGGACGCCCCGGGCCCAGGCCAGGTCCTCGGGGCCGGCGGCCCGGCCCGGCGGCGATGGCCGCCGCCCCGGCGCCGACCAGGGCCGGCATGTTGGGCATGGCCCGCACCACCGGCACCGGCTCGGCCAGCCAGGACTCCAGCGACGCCAGGCTGACGCCGGCCGCCACCGAGAGGACCCGCTCGATGCCACCGCGGACGGGAGGGCCGGCAGACCGCCTCGGCGTCGGCCGGCTTGACGGCGATCGACGGCGCCGTCCGGCGGCCCCTCGGTGCCGGCATCGACGATGTCGTCGACCACCCGCAGCTCCGGATAGCGAGCCGCGCAGGTCCGGCCGCCGGGCCGGGTCGGTCTCCACGACCACCATGGCGGCGGCGTCCGGCCCACCCTGCGCAGCAATCCCGCGACCAGGGCTTCGCCCATCTTGCCGCCGCCCACCACCATCAAGGCGGCTGCCGTTAGCGGGCCGGTTGGGTCATGCCGGCAGACCCTACGCCCCGCTCCTGCCAACCATTCGTCGGGCGGGTATCGCAGGGCCGGTGCCGCCGGCCCGAGTAGCGCGCGCGAGCGGCGGTTCGTACTTCCCCGAACGAACGTGACTCCGCAGGCGCCCCCGGGGCGACGGCACTGGCGAGCGTACCGGCGCGCCCGGCACGGGCAAGGGTCTCGAGGGCCTGGCGGGCCGGCGATCCGCCTACCCGCAGGCCACCAGCCAATTCGCCGCAGGCGACCAGCACGAGGCCGTCAGGGCGTCGCCGGTCGACCACAGATCGGCGGCCGCCGCGGCCCAGGTGTAGGCCCGGGCCCGCTCGGCCCCGGCCTGGCCCAGCCGGGCCGCCAGCGCCCGGATCGGTGAGGATGGCGGCCAGGGGGCCGGCGTAGTCCGCCGGGTCCCGCCCTTCAACCAGATACCCGGTCCGCCGGTGGTCCACGAGGGTGGTGAGCCCGCCGACCGCGGCGGCCACCACCGGCACCCCGCAGGCTGCGGCCTCCAGGGCCACCAGCCCGAACGACTCCGAATGGCTGGGTACCACGCAGACGTCCGCGGCCCGGTAGTAGCTGGACAGCATCTCGTGGCGCTGCGGCGGCAGCATGCGCACCGCACCTTCAAGGTCATGGGCGGCGATGCACGGCGCTGCACCGGCTGCCAGCTCCTCGTCGCCGTGAGGCCCGCTCGGGCCGCCGAGCACCACCAGCATGGCGGCGGCCACGCCATCCGACGCGCATCTCGGCCAGGGCGTCCACCGCCACGGTCAACCCCTTGAGCGGCTGGATCCGGCCCGCGAACAGGACCACCGGATCGCGCTCCGGCAGACCGACCGCCCGCCGGGCCTGGGCCTGGTCGCCGGGGCTGAAGAAGGCGTGGTCCACGCCGGGGGCCACGATGGCGATCCGCTCCGGGCGGGCGTCCGTACAGCTCGACGAGCTGTTCGGCCTCGACCGAACAGGAGGCCACCACGGCGTCGGCGCAGCCGACGATCTCGGCCTCGGACTGGGCCCGGCGGGCCGGCTCGGCGGCCGAAAGCTCCTCGGGGCTGGCGTCGGCCTTGACCCGGTCGAGGGTGTGGAAGGTGACCAGCAGCGGGACGTCGAGCTCGTGCTTGAGGGTGTGGCCGGCCAGGCCGGACAGCCAGTAGTTGGCATGGATGGCGTCGACGGTGCGCCCGGAGGCGGCGAGCATGCGCCAGCCGGGCGGCGACCCCGGCTGTCCAGGCCGGCACCAGATCGGGCAGCTGTTCCTTGGCCACCGGGCCGAGCGGTCCGGCCGGCGATGTGGTGGACCCGGAACCCGGGTTCGACGTTGACGGTGGCGGGACAGTCCTCGCTGTCGGCCCGGGTGAAGACCTCGCAGTTCACGCCGGAGCGGGCCAGGGCGGCGCTCAGCTCGCGGACGTAGACGTTCATTCCCGCCGCCGTCGCCGGTGCCCGGTTGGGCCAGCGGCGAGGTGTGCATCGACAGGACCGCCAGGGCAGGCATCAACGGCTCCCCGGGTCCACCCCGGCGCTGGCGGCGGCTGCCTCGTTTTCCCGCCGAAAGGACAGGTAGATCCGCAGCAGCGTCTGCTTCTGGTCCTCGCTCAGCGTGGGTTCGGCCAGGATGGACTCTGTCAGGTCGCCGGGCACCTCCCGGGCGTCGAGAATGCCGGCCCGGACATAGAGGGTCTCGGCCGAGATCCGCAGGGCCCTGGCGATCTGCTGGAGGATCTCGGCGGACGGCCGCCGGAGGCCCCGCTCGATCTGGCTCAGGTAGGGATTGGAGATCCCGGCCATGTCGGACAGCCGCCGCACCGACAGGCGGGCCACGTTGCGCTGCTCCCGAATGAACTCACCCAGCTCCCGCCAGGGGTCGGAGAACTCATTCATCCCGGGGGCGGCCTGCGCCCAGGTGCTGCCAGTGCGGGCCCTGGATTCCCCCGGGGGTGGCAGAGCCTGATCTCGTTGCGCGACGCCACCGCCAGGGGAGGCTACTGCAGGCTGCTCGCTTCGAGCCGGGCCGCCGCTGGCGCCATCGAACTCCGCGTCGCGGCCCACTCAGCGATGCAGCAGGAGGCTCACGGCCACGACCCAGACGGGCCCGGCCACCACGAGGGAATCCAGCCGGCGGAGGGCGGGCAGGCGTCGGCCCCTGGCGATGCTGGCGCACAACACGACCCCGACCGGCGCCAGGAGGGCAACCAGGCCCAGCAGGATCCACGGGTTGCGCCCCGAATACGGGGGGACCACCACGGCAGCCACCAACAACGCCAGGGCGCCGATTGACAGCCAGCCGGAGAACACCCCGACCGGGCCGCCGAGGGGGCCGTTCCCCATGATGAAGGTCGCCATGTCGTAAAGGCACACCGCCGCCAGGAGGGTGAGGGCCTCGCTCAGACCCTGTCCGAGCGCCAGCACGACCGAGGCCGTGGCGATGGCGGGACAGAAGCCGGCCAGGAAGACCCGGTAGGGGAATCCCCCTCCCGACGTGGCCAGCAGCAGGGCTACGGCCCCAAAGATCAGCAGGGCGCCCAGCCCCACGACGACCTGCGGGCCGGCCAGGGCGGCCAGTGGGAGCAGGACCGCGGGTGTCACCGCCACGATCAGGGCGGGCTGCGTGCCGGGCCAGTCCGGCCGGACGTGGATAGGTGCGGCGGATTTCGCCACCGGCTCGCTGCGGACGGTGGAGACGGCGGCCAGGGCGCCACCGGGATCAGCAGCAACGCCATGGCCCCGGCCCCCGCCTCCGCGGCCGCCAGCAGCGCCAGGCCCAGAGCAAGCCCAGGACCATGGTGACAGCCGGGCGGGGCGCCTTCCGGGTGGCTGGGCGGCGAGCCGGTTGCGAGCCGGACCGGGATCCCGGCTTCTTGCCGGTGCGGGACGGCTGGCGGCCCGATCGGGGCCGGGCGGACTCGCTGTCGGACTGTTCGGAGCGCGAGGAGCGGGGCCGTCGGGCCGGCCGGGCCGAACCAGTGGAGCTGGGAGCGATCACGCCACCCCGCCGGAGACGGGCGGCAGCACCGCAATCTCGTCGCCATCGCGGAGTAGCTGTTCAGAAGGGGCGGGCTCCCCGTTGACCCACACCCGCGAGCCCTCCAGGACAGCGCGGAAGTGGTCGCCGTGCCGGGCCCGGGCCGCGTCGAGCACCTCGCCAACCGTATATCCGCTCACCGCCTCACGGCCCGTTCCGGCCGCAGCCCGGGCCGCCGCGAACAGCAACAGGACAGCCGTCGCGGGAACCTCCGCCCGCCCAGGGGGGAGGCGGCCGATTCAGGGGCGCGACCAGCTGCCGGGTTCATCCGCTCGTTCTCCGGGATGAACCCTACCGCGCCGGGGTCCCCTGCCCCGGCCGCCACCGGGCCGGGCGGTAGCGTGTCGGCCCGTGTCCGGCCTGCTTCTCCTCCGCCACGCCCAATCGGTCTGGAACGAGGACGGACGCTGGCAAGGGTGGGCCGATCCCCCGTTGTCGGCCGGAGGCGAGCGGCAGACCCGGCTGGGCGCGGCCCGGCTGCGATCAAATCAGGTGCCATTCGACGCGGTCGTCAGCTCAGATCTGCTCCGGGCTCGCCGCACCGCCGAGCTGATGGCCGAGGTCCTCGAGCTGGCCGGGCCGCACTGGCTGGAGCCGGGCTTCCGCGAATACGACGTCGGCGCCTGGTCGGGCTGCACCCTGCAGCAAATCGAGTCCCGCTGGCCCGGCGAGACCGCCCGCTTCGCCGGGGACGAGCACTTTGCGCCACCGGGCGGGGAGAGCCGCACCGACTTCGACGTCCGCGTGGTCGCGGCCGGCCGCCGGGCTGGCACCCGGGCTGCCGCGGCCGGTGCCCAGCGCCTGCTGGTCATCGCCCACGGGGGTGTGGTGCGGGCTCTGGCGCGCGCCGCCGGCCAGGCCGAGTACCGCGTCGGGCACCTGGCCGGGTATTGGGGCTGGCACACCGCAGCCGGTCTTTTTCCTGTGCAGCCCTTCAACCTGGTCGACGGGCTGGCCGCCGGGGCGCAGGCGGACTCGGGCGAAGGGGCCGTACAGCCTGCCGGTTGAGGTCACCGGGTCGCGATACCGTCCGGTCTGTGAAGGTCGAGGTCGTTCGCAGCGCCCGGCGGCGCAAGACGGTGCAGGCTCGGGAGGTCAACGGGGTGCTGCGGGTTTCCATCCCGGCCAGCATGACCGTCGCCGACGAGGAGCGCTGGGTCGCAGAGATGGTGCGGCGCATGGAACGCCGGACGGCCGGGAACGCCATTGACCTGGTCGCCCGGGCCGAGGCGCTGGCGGAGCGCTACGGTTTGCGCCGGCCGGTTGCCATCCGGTGGGTGGACAACCAGGAAGCCCGCTGGGGGAGCTGCACGCCGGCAGACGGCACCATTCGTATTTCGTCCCGCCTGGTGGGCGAGCCGGCCTGGGTGCTCGATTACGTCATCGTCCACGAGCTGGCCCACCTGAGCGCACCCCACCACGACGCCCGGTTCTGGGCCCTGGTCGGCCGCTACCCCCGCACCGAGCGAGCCCGGGGATTCCTGATGGCGCGCGGCCTCGAACAGGATCTCGACGATGAGCCGGACACCAGATCGGGGGAGGTCCCGGCCCGGCCCGGCCGGCGCCACGATCCGCGCTTTGAGCGGCCCGGAGGCGGTCCCGGCGCCGGCGCAGATCGGCAGCAGCGGGGCGCCCGTCCCGATCCCGTGAGCAACGGAGCCGCGCCGCGCCTGCCCGGCTTCTGACCACCCGGGCCGCGGCGCCGAACCCGGCAGAGGGAGCTGCCGGGCCCGACCCGTGCTGTCGCGATCAGTGCTGTGGGCAGCGGGCGGCCATAGGCGCGCTGGCAAGCAGGCCCGGGTCGAGGGGGACGCCGCACACCTGGCACGTCCCGTAGGTGCCGTCGTCGAGGCGACGCAAGGCCGCTTCCACCCCCGTCAGCTCGGCGCCGATCTGTTGCAACCGACGGGCATCATCTTCAGGGGACGGAGGCGGGGAATCCACGTCGCCACCGGGCTGGCCGGATACCGGGTAACCCACGAGGGCCGGGTCGCTCACGACGGCCAGCCTAACTCCACCACCCGTCCCGGCCCCGCCAGGTGGCCCCGCCCGCGATCTGGCTGGCCCGCCAGGGCCGACCGGCTCCGGACGGTGAATTCCCCCGCCACCGGGCCGCCCACCCCCGGGCGAACGATACCCGGGCGGTTCTGTGGTCAAATGTCGGAGGCTGGCCTCAGTCCCTGAGAGAGGAGACACGACGTGCCCATCTTGCCGTTGCGCCAGCGCCCCGCCTTCGCGGCTCTCGCCGAACACCACGCCCAGATCGAGAACCGCCATCTGCGCGAGCTCTTCGCTCAGGATCCCGGAAGGGGTGAGCGATTCTCGCTCGAGGCGGTTGGCATGTACCTGGACTATTCGAAGCACCGCATCACCGAGGAAACGGTCCGGCTGCTCATCGAGCTGGCCGAGCAATCCGATCTCGAGGGCCGGCGAGACCGGATGTTCGCCGGAGACCGGATCAACGTGTCCGAGAACCGATCGGTGCTGCACGTCGCCTTGCGGATGCCCCGGGGGACCTCGCTGATCGTGGACGGGGTGGACGTCGTCGCCCAGGTGCACGAAGTCCTGGACCGGATGGCCGACTTCGCCACCGCCATCCGTTCCGGCCAGTGGAAGGGTTACACCGGCAAACCGATCCGCACCATCATCAACATCGGTATCGGGGGCTCCGATCTGGGGCCGGTCATGGCCTACGAGGCGCTCCGCCACTACACCGAGCGGGATCTCACCTTTCGCTTCGTCTCAAACGTGGACTCCACCGACTTCGTCGAGGCCACCCGGGACCTCTCGGCGGAGGAGACGCTCTTCATCGTGTCATCGAAGACGTTCGGCACCCTGGAAACCCTGACCAACGCCACCTCCGCCCGCGACTGGGTGGTGAGCCAGCTGGGGGACGAAGCCGCCATCGCCAAGCATTTCGTGGCCGTTTCCACCGCGTCGAAGCGGGTAGCCGAGTTCGGGATCGACCCGGCCAACATGTTCGAGTTCTGGGACTGGGTCGGGGGCCGCTACTCGATGGATTCCGCCATCGGCCTGTCCACCATGATCGCGCTCGGACCAGACCAGTTCGGGGAGATGCTGGCTGGCTTTCACGCCATGGACGAGCACTTCCGCACTGCCCCGCTGGCGGAGAATCTGCCCGTGCTGATGGGTCTTCTGGCCGTGTGGTACGTGGACTTTTTCGGAGTCCAGACCATCGGCGTGATGCCATACGACCAGTATCTGAAACGCTTTCCCGCCTATCTGCAGCAGCTCACCATGGAGTCCAACGGCAAACACGTCACCCTGGACGGCAGGGTGGTGGACTACCCGACGGGACCGGTGTACTGGGGGGAGCCGGGAACCAACGGCCAGCACAGCTTCTACCAGCTCATCCATCAGGGCACCCCACTCATACCCGTCGATCTCATCGGCTTCGGCAAAAGCCTCAACCCGCTACGTGACCACCACGACATCCTCTCGTCGAACGTGTTCGCCCAGGCGCAGGCGCTGGCCTTCGGAAAAACCGAAGCGGAGGTGCGGGCCGAGGGCACGCCGGACGCGGTGGTCCCGCACCGGGTCATGCAGGGAAACCGACCCACCACCGTCCTCCTGGCCGAAATGCTCACGCCGCGGCTCCTGGGTTCCCTGGTCGCGCTCTACGAGCACAGTGTGTTCACCCAGGGCACCATCTGGGAGATCGACAGTTTCGACCAGTGGGGTGTCGAGCTCGGAAAGGTCCTGGCGGTGGCCATCATCCCCGAACTGGCCATCACCCCCGAACTGCAAGGCGCCGACGAACCGACCCTCACCCACGATTCGTCCACCAATGCGCTCATCCGCCGCTACCGCAGCTTGAAGGGTTAGGAGATCGCAAATGGCAACTGACAGGCCCATGCAGCTGGGCATGATCGGCCTCGGTCGGATGGGCGCCAACCTGGTCCGTCGCCTCCTGCGCGATGGGCACCGGGCCGTGGTCTACGACGTCAACCCCGAGGCGGTAAAGCAACTCGAGAGCGAAGGGGCCACGGGCAGCAGCTCCCTCGAGGATTTCGTGTCAAAACTGGAGAAGCCCCGGACAGCGTGGCTGATGCTGCCGGCGGCCATCGTGGACTCCACCCTGGACCAGCTGGTCCCCTTGTTCGAAGCCGGCGATGCCATCATCGATGGCGGCAACTCCTACTACCGCGACGACATCACCCGGGCCCAGAAGCTGGTAACCACTGGCATCCACTATCTGGACTGCGGGACCAGCGGCGGGGTCTGGGGCCTCGATCGTGGCTACTGCCTGATGATTGGCGGTGACAATGAGGTGGTCGAGCGGCTCGACCCCATCTTCAAGACCATCGCCCCCGGAGAAGGCAGCGCCGAGCCCACCCCGGGCCGGACCAGGACCGGAGGCACCGCCCCGCAGGGCTACCTGCACTGCGGCCCGAACGGGGCCGGGCATTTCGTCAAGATGGTCCACAACGGCGTCGAATACGGGATGATGGCCGCCATCGCCGAAGGCTTGAGCATCATCAAGCACGCCAACGTCGGCAAAGGCACGCAAGCCGCCGACGCCGAGACCACGCCTCTGCGGGACCCCTGGGCCTACCAGTACGACATCGACGTGGGGGAGGTCGCCGAGCTGTGGCGGCGCGGTTCCGTGGTCGGCTCGTGGCTGATCGACCTCGTCGCCGACGCCTTCGCCCGTTCGCCCGATCTCGATGATTTCGCCGGGCGGGTCTCGGATTCCGGCGAAGGCCGCTGGACGGTGCTGGCGGCGATCGACGAAGGAGTGCCGGCCACGGTGATCGCCACCTCGCTGTTCGACCGGTTTGAATCGAGGGGCCTGGGCGAGTTCACCGACAAGATCCTCTCTGCCATGCGCAGCGAGTTCGGCGGTCACGCCGAGAAACCGTCCTGAGGCGCGCCGTGCAGCATCAGCTCCAGACCTTCGCCGACTCCGGCGCGGTGGCCCGCCAGGGTGCCGCCTTCGTGGCCCGTCAGGCCCGCCACGCGGTCGGGGCCGGCGGTCACTTTCACTTCGCGGTCAGCGGGGGCCACACGCCCTGGGCGATGTTCGCCGAGTTGGCCGGGGAAACGGTGCCGTGGGAGCAAGTCGTCATCTACCAGGTTGACGAGCGGGTGGCTCCCCTGGATGACCCGGACCGAAACCTGCACCATCTCCGGGACGCCCTGGGCTCGGCCCCGGCCGTGGTGCAGGCCATGCCGGTGGAAGACGACGACCTGGATGCGGCCGCCGCTGCGTATGCGGCCCTGCTGCCTGACCATTTCGATCTGATCCATCTCGGCCTCGGACCGGACGGGCACACCGCCTCTCTGGTGCCCGGCGACCCGGTCCTCGCCGTCACCGACCGGCTGGTCGCCGTTACCCGGCCCTACCAGGGTAGACCCCGGATGACCCTCACCTATCCGGCCCTGGCCCGGGCCCGCCAGCTCATGTGGCTGATCACCGGGGCCGACAAAAAGGATGCGCTCACCAAACTCCTGGCCGGCGACACCTCCATTCCTGCCGGCCGGGTCGAGGCCGAGGCCTCGTTGATCCTGGCGGACCAGGCCGCGGTCTGAGGGAAGCCGCGCCGCGGTGGGTCAGGGCGATGGGGTCGGTTGGCGGCTCAGGGCCGGAGGTGGGCGAGATCGGTGCGGACCACGGTTTCGCCCTGCCCCACCAGGATGGTCGTCACCATCTCCGGCGGGAAGAGGCCATGATCAACCACTCCCGGCGTGGCGGCCAGCCTGGCGGCGAGGCCCGCGGGATTGCCAACGGGCCCCTGGTAGTCGGCGATCACGCCTCCATCGGGACTGGGCGGCACATGCCGCCGGGCGACCGGTCCCAGCCTCCGGAGGGTGGCTCGCAGCCCGAACGCCATCAGCTCGAGAGGGATTGGCGGGTGCAGGGCGTCCACCGGCTTGGACGAGTCGGCGATGACGACGAAGCGGTCCGCGGCCGCCGCTACCAGCTTCTCCCGGGTGTGGGCTCCCCCGCCCCCTTTTACCAGCCAACCGTCCGGGGCGATCTGGTCCGCCCCGTCGATCGCGACATCGAACCGGTCAATGTCATCAAACGCCACGACCCGCAGGCCCAGGTCCCGGGCGGCACGCTCGGTGCGCGGCGAGGTGGCGACACCGCGGATGTCAAGGTGCCGGCGGGCCAGGGCCGGCAGCAGGAACGCCACCGTAGTTCCCGTACCGAGACCGACCGTCATGCCGTCCTGGACCAGCTCGGCGGCCGCCTCCGCGGCCAGCCGCTTTTCCAGATCCGCGGTCACCGCCGCGGCCCGCCGCCATCGGGTGGGCTGGCCTGACCCGAGCTCGTCCGCCCTTGCGACCGGGCGGGAGGGGCCATCCACACGGCGGGCGACGTTACCGCACCTGACCCGGGAGCCGGACCGGCCCTTTGCCCGACAACCCTATTGCCCGACAACCCTATTGCCCGACAACCCTATTGCCCGACAACCCTATTGATTGCGAAGCCTTTTGATCGGAATTGAGACGGAGGAGACGTTGCCCGGAGATCCCATTCGATTGCTGCTCGCCGACGTTGACGGGACGCTCGTCGACCCGGACAAGGTACTGACCGACCGCGCCATCGCGGCGGTAAAACAGCTCAAGGAGGCAGGGATCCTGTTCGCGGTGACCAGCGGGCGGCCACCCCGGGGCATGTCGATGCTCATCGAGCCGCTCGAGCTGACGACGCCGATCGCGGCTTTCAACGGAGGCCTGTTTGCCCGGCCCGACATGTCGGTCATCGAGCAGCGCACCATCCCCGACGATGTGACCCCGGGGGTCATCGAGGTGCTTGGCACCCACGGCATGAGCGTGTGGGTGTACCGCGGCGCGGACTGGTTTGTCCTGGACGCGAAGGGCCCGCACGTCGACCGCGAGGCCTGGACCGTCAAATTCGACCCTACCCCGATCGACAGCTATGCGACCGTTTCCGACGGCGTGGCCAAGGTCGTGGGCGTCAGCGACGACTACGACGCCGTCGAGGCGGCCGTGGAGGCGACCAGGGCCCGATTCGGCGACCACGTGTCTGCGGCCCGTTCCCAGCCGTATTACGCCGACGTCACCCACCCCGACGCCAACAAGGGGGCCGTCGTCGAATACCTCTCCAGGACCTATGGCATCAGTCCTGACCAGATCGCGACCATCGGCGACATGCCCAACGACGTGCTCATGTTCGCCCGGTCCGGGCTCAGCATCGCCATGGGCAATGCCAGCCCGGAGGTTCAGCGAGCCGCCCGCCGGGTGACAACCTCCAACCAGGACGAAGGGTTCGCCAACGCGGTGGAACGGTACGTGCTCTGATGAGACCGGCGCCCGTCGTGGGGTCGTCAGCTCCCTCCCTCACGCCGCTGCGCACTCTGTCACCATCACTGCTTCCCGGGGACCGAAAGGAGATCCGATGGCTGCATCCGCACCCACGAAATCAGATGTGCTGGTGATCTTCGGCATCACCGGGGACCTGGCCAAAAAGATGACGTTCCGGGCTCTCTACCGCCTGGAGCGGCGTCGCATGCTCGACTGCCCGATCATCGGTGTGGCCCGCAACGACTGGTCAGCCGCAACGCTTCGCGAGCACGCCCGGACGGACATCGAGGACAGCGGCGAGGTCATCGACGAGGACGTCTTCCAGCGGCTGGCGGAGCGCCTCTCCATGGTGTCGGGCGATTACACGGACCCGAAGACCTACGACAGATTGAGCCACGCCCTCGCCGGCCGGCACAGCCCTGTCTTTTACCTCGAGATCCCGCCCTCCCTCTTCGGCCGGGTGGTCGAGGGCCTGGCCGCCGCCAACCTCACGGCCAACGCCCGGGTGGTGGTGGAGAAGCCGTTCGGCCACGACCTGGCTTCGGCCCGCGCGCTCAACGCCCAGCTGCGCAGCGTCCTCGACGAACAGCAGATTTTTCGCATCGACCACTTCCTGGGCAAAGAACCGGCCATGGACATCCTGTTCCTCCGGTTCGCCAACTCCGTGTTCGAACCCCTCTGGAATCGGGACCGCATCGCCGCCGTGCAGATCACCATGGCGGAGGACTTCGGCGTCGAGGATCGGGGCGCCTTCTACGACCCGGTCGGAGCGCTGCGCGATGTCGTCCAGAACCATCTGCTGCAGCTCATCGGCCTGTTCGCCTCCGAGCCACCCACCGTGGCCGATGCCGACGGGCTGCGAGACAAGCGGGTCGAGGTGTTCAGGGCCATGCCCCCGGTCGATCCCCGGCACTATGTCCGCGGGCAGTACGACGGGTATCTGAAGGTGCCCGGAGTCAGCCCCGGGTCGCAGACCGAGACCTTCGCCGCCCTCCGGCTGGAGGTCGACAACTGGCGGTGGTCCGGCGTTCCCTTTTATATCCGGGCCGGCAAAGCCCTGGCGGCGCATGTCACCGAGATGCGGATCATCTTCAAGCCGCCGCCGCGGCTCACCTACGCGCCCCAGTTCACGCCCCACACCAACGAGTTCGTCCTGCGGATCGACCCCAACCCGGGAGCCGACCTGGTGGTGCAGGCCAAGAAACCTGGCGCCCAGACCACCCGGACCGTCGACCTGTCGCTGGTGTTCTCCGAAGAGCTCGGCGACGCACCCGAACCGTACGAGCGCCTCCTGGGGGATGCCCTGCGCGGCGACGCCGGCCTGTTTACCCGCGAGGACAGCGTGGAAGAGACGTGGCGGATCGTGGAGCCCCTTCTGGACGATCCCCCGCCGGTCGAGATCTACCAGCCCGGCTCATGGGGACCATCCGGGTCCGACAAGCTGCTGGCCGGTCACCCCCGGTGGCGGGAGCCGTGGCTCCACTCCCACGCCATGCGATAGCAACCCCGGCCCGAGCCGGTGCCACCCTCTGGCCGGCCGACTAGGTTTCGTGCACCCACACATCGTGGCCGCCATGACCGTGCAGCAGGTTCCACTCGATGGCGTCGGGAATCCAGCGCCCGGTGAAGCGAGCGTCCTGATCAGCCAGGAGCAGGACCAACGGTACGCACGACTCCGGCCGGTAGGCGGGGGGAAACGTCGTGGTGCCCAGGACGCGTCGCTGTTCCTCCTGGGCTTCCCCCGATCCAGTCGTCCAGCTCATTCCGGGTGAGAACACGTTGACCGCGATGTTGAACTGTTCGAGCTCCTTGGCCAACGACAGGGTCCAACTTTTTAAGGCGGCCTTGCTCATGGCGTAGGGCTGCATACCGGCCAGCGCCATATCGCCGGTCGATGATCCAACATTGATGATGCTGCCGCGCCGGTGCTCGATCATGGGCTCGACGAATTGCTTCGTCACCCGGAGCGGCCCGAGCACATTGACGTCGAGCATCAGCTGCCATTTGGCCACATCGAGGTCGAGGGTGTTCACGTACATCCACGGGACCATGTTGCGCTGGCGCAGGCCGGCATTGTTGATGAGGGTGTCGACGGTGCCGAAGGCTTCCATCGTGTCGGAGTAGGCCCGGGCGATGCTGGACTCGTCGCAAACATCGGCGGACAGGGTGAGGCCACCGTGCTTCTGTACTACGGCCGCGAATTCTTCTTCGCCGTCCCAGGAGAGATCCACCGCTACCAACTTGCTGCCCGCATCCAGGAAACCCTCACCGAGGGCCCGTCCGATCCCTCGGGCCCCTCCGGTTATTACCACCACGCGGTCTTCGAGCGTCATTGGTCACTCCCTTGCCAGTCGATCTTGATGTGCCAGTCGATCTTGATGTGCCAGTCGATCTTTTGTATCTGATGTGCCAGTCGATCTTGATGTGCCAGTCGATCCTGATACCAGCCGACCCTGATATGCCAGTCGACTCTTCCCGGTTTTGAAGGTCCAGTTTGAAGCGCCGGTCACACTAGCGCCGAACTTCGCCGGTATCCGTCTCCTCCGGCAGGTTCAGTCACCGACGGATTGATCAGAATCCATCGCGGAGGCGACAGGAGGACCTGTTAGTGGGCCGGCCAGAAACCCGACGTCGCAAACTCGCCAACCAGCACCTCGTAGGCTCAAACTGCGTGGCGTGTTTCCTGCGTTGAGTTCGCAGGCGGCCCGCTAGGGTCGCGCCGCATGACGAGTCCTCCCTTCGAAGGCGTCGGGGTGGCCCTGGTGACCCTCTTTGCTCCCGATGGCCGCCTGGATGCTCCCTCGACGGCGGACCTGGCCGGCAAACTCGTGGCCGCCGGTGTGGCCGCGGTCGTCGTCGCGGGCAGCACCGGCGAAGCGGCTTCCCTCGAACTCGACGAGCGCAGCGAGCTGTTGAGCGCCGTTCGGGCCGCCGTCACGACCGTGCCGGTGATCGCGGGCACGGGGGCCCCCTCGGCCCGCCAGGCGGCCGTCCTCACGGAACGGGCCGTCGATGACGGCGCCGATGCCGTGCTGGTGCTCTCGCCCCCTGGCACCTCCGACCCGCGTGCCTACTACGAAGTGGTGGCCAAGCGGGCTGGGGGGGTAGCCGTGCTGGCCTATCACTTTCCGAAGGTTTCGCCTCCCGGCATTCCGGTGGAAGCACTTGCGGACCTCCCGGTGGATGGTTGCAAGGATTCCAGCGGGGATGCCCAACGCCTGCTCCTGACGGCAACCACGTGGGATGGGTTTCTGTACACCGGCTCGTCCGCCCTGCTGTCATACGCCGGTCCGCTCGGATGCACCGGGGCCATTCTGGCCCTGGCCAACGCCGAGCCCGAGCTGTGCATCGCCGCGTTCGGCGGAGACGCCCAGGCCCAGCGCCGCCTGGCGCCATCGCACTTCGAGGCCCAGGCCGGCTCCTCGGGGGGCATCAAGGGTTTGCTGGCCCGCCGCTTCAGCACCTCCACGGTGCGGCGAATGGGCGGATAGTGGGCCGCCTGCGAACTCGACGCCGGAAACTCGTCGCGCCGTTTGAGCCTCCGACGTGGTCTTTGGGTTGTCGAGTTTCCGGCGTCAAGTTTCTGGCCGGCCCAATAGGGGAGCTCATTCGGACCTTCCCGCCAGCAGGGCGCCGCTGGCCTCTGCGATTCCCGCCGCACCGAGATCGTCCGCCGACTCCCGGGCCTGGGCGAGGACCGACCGGCCCTGGCCAGTGTCGCCCCGGTGGACCAGGAACCGGCCCCACTCGAAGCGGGTCCGGGCCAGGAACACCCGGGCGCCGAGGCGTTCGTGCTCCTGCAAGGCAGCGGCGAAGTGAGCCCGGGCCGGGCCGTCCCGGCCGGCGCGGGCGGCCAGCACCGCCAGCCATAAACTGACGGCCGGTCGCGCCACCATCGCCAGGTTGGGGATCCGGCCGGCATAGGGCAGCAGGGCCCCGTACTCGCGTTCGGCTTGATGAGGAGTGCCAACCGCGGCGACAGCCTCGGCGAGCACCGAGTGGCCGAGCAACCAGGCCACGTTTTGGGCGAAGACCCGCCCGGGGTCGGCCATCAGATCGTCGACAATAGAAATGGCCCGGCGATCGTCGCCGGCCGAGATGTGCGACAGGGCGAGGCCGGCCTGCCAGGCGGGCAAACCGGGCGACCCTGAGGCGACCTGGTCGACCAGGCCGACCATCTCGGCCAGCCGGCCCTGCGCCCATCGGGCTGCGAACAGCTGAGGGCCAAACCAGCTGATCGCGTCGGGCTGCCCCGCGGTCTGGCCGAGCTGCAGGGCTTCCAGGGCGGCCGCCTCGACCTGGTTCCCGGTGCCGGTGAGCGTCAGCTGGCAGCACCGATGGTTGGCGTGCATCCACCGCAGGAAGGGGTGGTTGAACTCAGTCGCCAGGTGATCGATCCGTTCGAGCAGCCGGGCCGCCTCCGCCAAGCCCTCGAATTGCACATAGTGGATGGCGGCGATGGCGTAGGCCCCGGCTTGCTGCTGAGCGTTGCCGATCCGCTCGGCGAGGTCAATCAGCGGGGGCGCCTCTTCGAGCAGTCGCGGCGTCTGGTCCGGGATCGATCCGGCCACGTGGGCGGCCGTCCATGTCTCCAGCAAACAGGACTCGTCTCCGAGCCGGCGGGCGATGGCAGTCGCCTCGTCGACGAGGTTGAGGCGGCGCAGGCCCCGATTGTCCCAGATGGTCTCCAGGCCCAGGACCGAGAGCAACCGGGCTCGAGTGGGAGAGTCATCGGGGCCGACCGCCGCCAGGGCGGCCTCCAGAAACCGCACCCGTTCGGCGTCGACGATGCCAATCACGCTGGCAAAGCCGCGGTTGTTGGCCAGAACGGCCCGGGCGAGCAGGCTGGCGTCGCCCAGGTCCTCAGCGAGCTGCGCCGCCTCCAGCAGGGTGTCGCGGTGGGCTGGCCGGGCCGCGAGTCGCTGGGCGTTGCCGAGGGCAATGAGTAACTCACATTTCCGCGGCAGGAGGCCGCCGGGTGGCCCGATCGCGGCGAGGGCGTCCAGCGCGCTGGCGAAATACCCGACTGCTTCATCGAAGGCGAGGCGCTCGAGAGCTTCCTGTCCCGCCGACGCGGACTGGTCGATGATCCTGGGGTCTGCCACCCGGGCTCGATACAGGTGGTAGAAGACCGATGCGGGCGCGCTGTCCGGACGGCCCAGCAGCGCCTCGGCGACAAAGCGGTGGCGCTGATGCCGGCGAGCCGACCCGAGCCCGGTGTACAAAGTCGACCGAACCAGCGGATGAATGAATTCATAGGCGCCTGAGGGGGTCTCGCGAATGAGCTCAGCGCCGCAGGCCTCGTCAAGGGCGTCGACGACGCGGTCGTCGTCCAGACCCGAGGCGGCCACCACGGCCTCAAAGTCGATTGCCACTCCGGTCACCGATGCCACGGACAGCACCATTCTGGTCGTCGGTCGCAATCGTCCCAGCCGCCGTCCCACGACTTCCCGCACGCTGTCAGGGATATTGATGGTAGAGACGGGCTCCGTCGTGGTCAGAAGACCATCGTCGTCGCGGAGAATGCCGCCCTCTACCAGGCTACGGAGGATCTCCTGCACGAAGAGCGGGTTCCCGGCGGTTTCCGACCACAGCAACTGGCCCAGATCCTGGGCCGAGTCGTCGGCTTCGTTTCCGCCCACGCCGCGGACCATGTCGTGTACCGCCGGGAGCCCCAACCCCTCCAACGGCATTCGGTCCACGTGGGAGTGAGAGCCCACATCGGCCAGAAAGTCGGCCAGGGGATGGGCCGGGCGCAGCTCGGTGCTCCGGTAGGTCACCACGATCAAGAGTTTCATTGGTTCGGCTGAACGAATCAGATGTCGGAGCAGCAGGAGGGTGGACTGCTCGCCCCAGTGCAGGTCGTCAATGATCAGCATGGCGCCCCCCGCCGCCGACACCGAACCGAGCCACGCTGCTACCGCATCGAAAAGGCGGTACCGCTCGGTCTCGGGATCAGCGCGTAGCGGGGGCGGAAGCCCCGGCGTCACGGAAGCGACTTCCGGGACGATCCGAACCAGCTCCCCGGCGTGACGACCGAACAACCGGGCGTCCGGGTGGGCCCGTGCGACCTGGGTGAGGGCCTCCACGAACGGTTGAAAAGGGACCGCCAGATCCTCGTCGCACCGGCCATACAGCACCGTCGATCCCCGGTCAAGGGCGCGGCGGGCCGCCTCGGTGGCCAGGCGGGTTTTCCCGATCCCTGCCTCTCCCGAGACCAGGACCACGTCGAGGGCTCCGTCGGCAGCCACCTTCAGGTGTTCCAGCAATGAGTCGATCTCGGTCTGACGTCCGCAAAACGGCAGGCCCTCCACGGTCATCAACCGGGCGGGCGGGGGAACCTCGATACGACCACCTGCGGGAGCGGTGCCCGCGGCAGCCGCGATCGGAATGGTGAGCGTCCCGATTTCCAGGCCCGGATCCTGCTCGAGGACGGCTCGTTCGAGGCGCTGGAGCTCCGGGCCGGGAAAGATGCCGAGTTGTTCCGCCAGCAGTTCGCGCAGGTCCCGGTAGGCGCGCAGGGCCTCGGCCTGGCGTCCGCTGCGGTACAGGGCCACGATCCGCTGACCCCAGAGCCGCTCGCGTAGCGGGTGCTCCCCGACCAGTCGCTCCAGCTCCACGACCAGCTCCCGGTCTGCTCCGCACATCAGGTCAGCTTCGATTCGCTCCTCCAGAGCGTCGAGGCGCGCCGCTTCCAGGCGGGCCAGCTCCGGCTCAACGGCCGGGGACAGTTCCAGGTCCTCGAGGACGTGGCCCCGCCAGAGGACAAGGGCATGCCTCAAGGTGCCCGCGGCGGCAGCCGCCTGGCCCGAACGAAGCAGGCGGCGACCCTCGGCCGCCAGCCGCGCAAAGCGGCGTGCGTCGACGGCGTCCGGAGAAGCCTCGAGGATGTACCCGCGGCCGCTGGCAACCAGGGACGGGCCCGCCGCACCCAGGGCGGCCAGGGAACGGCGCAGACGCGACATGTGCACCCGCAGCGTGGCCGGGGGCCGCAGATCGACGTCGTCCCAGAGACCGGCGGCCAGGTGGTCCAGCGACACCACCTCATTGGCGTGGAGAACCAGCAGACCGAGCAGGATCCTCTCCTTGACCCGGCGCAGCCCGACGACGTGATCGCCGAGTCGCACCTCCAGCGGCCCGAGGATCTCGAAGTGGGCGAGATCAGCCGGTGCTGACACGTCCGGCACAGGGTAAGGGTAGCTGGCAGACCGGACGTCCCGGACATAAGCGCCTATTTCGGATACCGGGGCACACAACGCCTGGCGCACAACGCCTGGCGCCGGCCGGGGCCAGTGGTTCCTGGTGGCCCACTCGTTTGTTTGGATTCGGGCCGAGCTTCACCCAAACAACCGATTCGTGCGGGCTGAACATCTGTACGGAAAGAATCGTGAGGGTTAGGCGGCGGCGGTCCGGAGGATGACTGCCTCTTTCTCTTTCATCCGCCGCGGTGCCCGCCCAGAGCACCGGATCTCTGTTGCAAATCTGTGCCCTTCAGGCGTTCCCTGTTGCAAGGAGTGCCCTGTTGAAGGGGCTGGTGCAATAGAGAAGGCGCGGGGCGGCCGTGGCTGAGGACATGTAATCACGGTGTAATCGCCTTTGATCAGAGTGGAGACTATGCGTGTATCCGGGACACAGACCGATGGCCCTACCTAACGGCCGATCAAGGCGTCGCCTCACCATCGTCGCGGTGCTCGCCGGCGCGCTCGCCGCCGGGTGCGGATCAGGGACCAGCCACAGTTCTGGCCCGACTACAACCCAGCGCGCCGGCCCGGCCACGACCGCAACCTCCGCCACCACGGCCGCACCCTCCACGACAGCCACCACGGCCGCTCCCCCTACCACCACCACCACGGCCGCGCCTCCTGCCACGGCCGCTCCCCCCACCACGGCTGCCCCCGCCACCACCGCCACCACGGTCGTGACAACCAGCGGCGCGGGTTGCTATGCCGGCAACTGGACCTCGACCAATTACAGTCAGCAGGTCCAGGGCCAGCACATCGCCGGAGGAGCCGGGATCCATTTCGACATCGCGCCTGGCGAGATGTCGATCAACTTCACAGGCATGCAGCCGGTGACCGTGGCGGGCACCGTCTCCGGCCAGGGGATCTATCTGGGGCAGGAGCAGGCGGCGGCAACCTTCTCCTTCTCGGGCACCTTCGCTCTTCCCGTCAAGGGCACCGGCAATGTCACCTTCGAAGCGAAGTTCGGCGCCGAGGCCAACTACTCGCCTCCCATCCAGGCGGGCGGCTTTCCGACGGGCGGGATCACCGGACGCTATACCTGCTCGGGCTCGACGCTGACGCTTACCGTTCCGACGCCCCAGGGGCCGACAACGGTCACGCTCGCCCGCAGCTAGAGGTCCAACCAGACGTTTGGCCCGGGGGAACCCGGGCCAAACGATCCCACCCGATGGCAGGCGTGGGTTTTTGCCTGGAGGACCATCGGTATCGTCGAGCACCGGTGACAGGGCAGAGCCATCCGGGTTAGTCGGCGAGGGGCGATGGGTACAACCCTGGCAACCTCCCGAACGGATCCCGATGGATCAGCGACCCGCCAACCCAGACGGCAGCGAGGAGTTCCGTCACGCCTGCCATCGAGTCGACTCGTTCGCCTCTAGATACCGGCATCAGCGGGCCGGGCCAAACCCCGGCCGGCGCCCGGCGTGAGCTACTCCGTCGGCTCAAGGGTGTCCGTTAGCTCGATGGCGGCCCCCCCGGTTTGTGCCGGCTCACCGGCGGCACCGATGGAAGAATGGCTCGGCGTGGGGACGAAGCCATCAGAGCAACGCCTGAAGCGAGCCAGCGATCAACGCCGTCTGCGTCGCATCGGCCCCTTTCATGTCGTCCCGGTGGCGGTCGTCCTGCTGTTGGTCGGGTTCACGACGGCGGCCACGGCACTCGTCCACCTGATCGTGCAAAACCAGGAACGCAAGCTCTTGATCGAGCGGGCCAACGAGGTAAACCTGGTCCTGACCACCTCGATCACGACCGTTTCAACTGATCTGTCGGTTCTGGCTCGCGACGCGGGACGGGGCGGACCGACCGAGTTCGTCCAGGAGGCTCAAGCCCAGCTGGCCAGCAGCCCGGGAGCCGATGTCTCGCTGGGCTTGCTGCGTCCCTCGGACGGGACATTCGTCGTGCTGGCCTCGACGGGCGGTGCCTGGAAGGTTGGGGAGTCCCTGTCAGGGGCACCCGCCACCGCCATGAAGCTGGCCGAAGGCGACGCGATAATGGTGGCGACCGGTGTATACGGGTCGGGAGCTTCACGCTCGCTCGGGTTCGCCCTGCGGGCTCCGGGCGGCCTGGTGGTCTACCGGCAGTCGATCCTGGGGCCGGTTCGTCCGCCCGGGCAGGCGGGCAGCGCCCCATTCAGCGAGTTACGGGTGGTCGTCTTCACCAGCGCTCGACCAGACGCCAGTCAGGTACTGGTCGCTACAGCGGGGGCTTTACCGCTCCACGGACAGGTCAGGTATGCCCCGTTGATGGCGGGCTCGTCGAAATGGCTGACCGGGGTGAGCGCCATCCATCCGCTCGTCGGGTCGGTGGCTACGGCCGCCCCTTGGGTTGTGCTCGGAACCGGGCTGGTCGGTTCGGCCCTGGTTTTTCTCCTCCTCGAGGGGATGGCGTACCGGCGGGACTTCGCGGTCGAAGCCGCGGAGACCGAACATCGTTTCGCCGAGGCGCTGCAGCGCCGGCTCCTGCCTACCGTCCCCACCCTGGATGGTCTGGACGTGGCGGCGATCTATGTCCCGGGAGCCGATCACCAGCAGGTGGGCGGAGATTGGTTCGACGTATTCGAGCTGAGGTCGGGGCAGGTCGCCGTCGTGATCGGCGATGTCATGGGGCATGACGTGGACGCCGCCGCTACCATGGCCCAGCTTCGAGCGGCCCTGCGCTCGTATACGGCAGCGGGAAGCAGCCCGGCCCGGACGATCGAGCAGCTGGCCGACTTCATCGAGTTGTTCGGCATTCCGGCCGTCGTGACAGTGATCTGCGGGATCCTGGATGTGCCCGGCGCAGACGGATCGCGCCGATTTTCTTGGGCCAACGCAGGCCATCTTCCCCCGCTCCTGCGTCATCCCAGCGGCCGGGTGAAAGAACTCGGCGAGGCCAGCTCTCCACTTCTCGGTGCTCCCTCGGCCCGCTCAAGACCCACGGGCCACACTCGGCTCGGTCTCGGCAGCACCCTGCTGCTGTACACCGACGGCCTGGTCGAGATCGAAGGCGAAGACCTGACTGTCACGGTCGACCACCTGAAGGAGGTACTCCAGGGCGCTGACTTTCCTACCGCCCAGGAGATCTGCGACGCGGTGCTGGAGGAGCAGGTTCAGAGCAGCCGGCGAGATGACGTCGCCCTGCTGGTGGTCAAGGTCGCCCCCCGGGCTCCGAGTGGCGAACCGACGATTGAGACAGCCGCGTCCGCCCTATGACGGCCTTTCCACGTCCGGCTCTCCGCACCGTTCGATCCGGGCCCCTCGGACGGCAGATGCCGCGCCCCATTCACCACTGGCCGAGCCGCGTGCGGTGCGTCGATGGCTGAGCTGATTCTCGACGATGAACCGGACATGGTGCCGGACGCCCGACGGTTCGCCAAGACCTGCGTGGCCGGCCACGCCGATGAGCTGATCGGCGATGTGGAACTGGTGGTGGCGGAACTGGTGACCAACGCCGCCTTGCATGGTCAGCGACCCATCACCCTGCGGCTCATCACCTCGCCCCGGGGGGTGCGGTTGGAGGTCCAGGACTCAGGGCGTTCCCTGCCAATAGAAGTGATGCAGCGGACCGATGCCATGACAGGAAGGGGCCTCGCCCTGGTGGCGGCCCTGACGACCAGCTGGGGGGTGTACCCCAAGCGTCCCGGCAAGGTGGTCTGGGCCGAGTTCGCTTTCGGCCCGGAACGAACCCAGTCGCGGGCGGCACCGGAGATCGATCGGGCCGCCATTCTGGCGGCCTGGCCCGTTGAGGACGAGGAAGCGACTCCCCGCCTCACGGTACGGCTCGGGGCCGTACCGACCGACCTGCTGCTCGCGGCCAAGGCCCACATCGACAGTGTCGTCCGGGAGATGTCCCTGGTGGGAGCCAACGCCCCCGGGAGCGAACCACTCTCCGAATCGATGACCCGGCTGGTCGAAGCGGTGACCGTCGACTTCGCCGAGGCCCGCAACGAGATCAAACGACAGGCGCTCGAGGCGTACGCGGCAGGAAGCCCTACCACCAACCTTGAGCTGGACCTGCCGCCCGACGCGGCCGAAGCCGGCGAGCGGTATCTGGCCGCCCTGGACGAGGCGGACCGTTATGCCCGGGCCGCTCGTCTGCTCACCGTGGCAGCACCGACTTCCCATCGAGTGCTGCGCCAGTGGTATGTCGGGTCCGTGGTCGAGCAGCTGAGGGCCATGGCTCGAGGCGGTGTCCCCCCCGCGCCTACCCCGTTCGCAGCCGTCCTCGCCGCAGAGGTGGACCGACTCTCGCGCCTCGAAGACGTGGGCGAACGACTTCAGTTGCTCCAGAAGGTCAACTCGGGCCTGGCGGCCGCCACCACAGCTGAAGAAATGGCGTCACTGCTCGTCAGCCATACGGCTCGCTATCTGGGAGTGGAAACGGTCAGGGTGTACCTCGCCACCGATCGCGGTACTCTGCGTTCGGCTGCCTGGTACTCCGCCCAGAAATCCGGCCCTGATCCTTACGACGAGTTTTCTATCGACGCCGACCTTCCTGGCGCGGTCGTGGCTCGCACCCGGGAACCCATTGTGATGGCTTCTCGGCGCGAGATCTCCCAGCACTTCCCGGCACTGGAGGGTTACTACCCGGACGAGCGGACCCTGCACATACTTCCGGTCGCCACCCGTGACACCACGCTCGGCCTCCTCGGCATGACGTTCCTCACCGGCCAGCTCGACACCGGCGATCAGTTACAGCTGGTGCATGCCCTGGCCGACGCCCTCGCCCAGGCCCTGGCCCGGGTCCGCTGAGCGTCCCCCCGCCAGGATCGGCAGACTTACGTGTGGAGCAGCATCGCCGGATCGACGACGTTGCCCATGGCCACGTAGCCGGCGTCGTTGGGATGCAGATGGTCGTCGCTGTCGTAGATCGGATTCATGATGTCCGGGGCATAGGTGTCGGCAAGCACGGCGGCAAAATCGACGACACCATCGAAGGCTGCCGGCCCGCGTACACTCGCATGGCTCGGTTGTGTCGAGCGCAATTCAGGCTCTCAACCAGAAGCCGAGGTAACGGTGGTAAGTCTTGATGGACGAGTTGCGGTGGTGACCGGAGCCTCGCAGGGCATCGGCGCGGCGGTAGCCGCTCGACTGGCTGAAGAGGGTGCCGCGGTAGTGCTGATCGCCCGTAGCAGGGAGAAGTTGGAGGAGGTGGCTGCGTCGATTGGATCGGCCGCGGTTCCGTTGTGCTGCGACGTCGGCAACGCCGACACGGTCAGGGCTGCGTTCGGAGAGATTCGCGAGCTGTTCGGCCGGGTGGACGTACTCGTCAACAACGCCGGGCTCATCGCCATGGCCTATCTGGAGGACGCACCCGACGAGTCGGTCACTTCGCAAATCGCATCCAACCTGACGGGGCCGATTCTCTGTAGCCGGGCCGCCATACCGCTGCTTCGAGCTTCCGGTGGCGGTGACATCATCAACATTTCGTCCCGCTCTGTCGAATTGGCTCGACCGGCGTTATCGGTGTACTCGGCAACCAAGGGCGGTCTGGAGACGTTCGGCCGAACTCTCGCCGCAGAGTTGCGTCCGGTTGGCATCCGGGTCAGTTCAATCCGGGTCGGACCGGTCGCATCACATCCGAACGTGGCGGTGGCCCCGGATGCCGGGGATGTTGTCCGCGATTGGGTGGCCCGCGGTGGCCCGGCCCCGGAACCACCGGCCCCGCCCGAGAGCGTCGCCGACGCAGTGGTGTTCATCGCCACCGCCCGACCGGGATGCCGTTACCCCGTGATCCACCTGGAGCCAGCCTGAGGCCGTCCCCCTCGACCCAGGCGGCCGCCAGAAACTCGACAGGCGGCCCCTATTGGGCCGGCGCCGGCGCCGGCCGGGTGGGTTGATCTATCGGGATCCACACCTTGAACCAGGTGTCGCCGGGCTGCGACTCGACGCGTATATCGCCGTGATGATGGCGGACGACGATGCGATAGCTGATGTCCAGGCCCAGTCCCGTTCCCTGCCCGACGTCCTTGGTCGTGAAAAACGGATCGAAAATGCGGCGCTGGAGTTCGGGCGGGATCCCGGCGCCAGTGTCGCCGATCTCGACCAGCACGCAGTCCCGGTCGCGGCTGCTTCGGATGGTCAACGTCCCTTCACCGTCCATGGCATCGATGGCATTATCGATGATATTGGTCCATACCTGGTTGAGTTCACCGCTCTGGGCGCACACCTCGGGCAGGTTTCGATCGTAATCCCGGACCACATTCACACCCTTTTTCCATTTGTGCTTCAGGATGAGCAGGGTGTTGTCGATACCTTCGTGGATATCGGCCCTCTCGAACGGACCCTTGTCCAGATGGCTGTAGTCTTTCATGGCTGCCACCAGCTCGGAGATCCGTCCCGCCGAGTTGCGGATCTCGCCGACCAGACTCTCCATATCGAGCCCGGCCGCCAACCAGCGGAGGGCGTCGGGGGCGTGCGAGCCGGCGATGGTCTCGACCTGATCCAGCCACGCTCATCGAGTCCGGCGGAAGCAAAGATGGGCGCCAGTTCCCAGGCATTGTCCACGTCGACTGTCTGGAGGCGGTCGGCCAGGGTGTCTTCGAGATCCCCCGCCTCCAGGGTTGAGAGGCTGGGCGCCTTCCGCACTCGCTCCAGCGCCTCGTTGAGGAGCTTCAGCAGTGCCGGTAGCTCATCTTTTTCCGCCTCGGGCGCCAGCTTTACCATGGCCGACCGGGCATCCAGAATGCGGGCGCTGAGGGCTTCGGCGGCCCGCACTTCGGCGGCGGCCGGGTTGTTGAGCTCATGGGCCAGTCCGGCCGAGAGGGCGCCGAGGGCAATCAGCTTTTCCCGTTGGCCAATCAGGGCGTCCGCGTTGGTCAGGCCAAGAAACATGCCGTCGAGCAGGTGCACCGCCATCGGGAACCACGTCTGCAGGAGATAGGCGAAATCGTCGGCCGCCAGTTTGAACAATCTCGAGTTCCGGACGGTGCGGAGGCTGGACGCCCACGACTGGGCCCCCGACACGCTGATGAACGCCCGCATGACCCCGGCATAAGAGCCTGGCTGGGAGGTGGTCGACAACACCACATCCGTGCCGTCCATGCGCTTCACCAGTTCGATCTCACCGTCGAGGAGCACATAGAAGGCGTCGGCTGAATCGCCCTGCGTGTAGACATTCACGCCGGCTGCGTGTTGTTCGACGGCGCCATGCTCGACCAGCCAGTCCAGCTGCTCGTCGGTCAGGCTCTCGAAAAGGAATGTGGCTGCGTAGCTCGTCTTTGAGCGCGGCGGATTCGGTCATAGCTGCTCCAGGTATCGGTGAACGAACGCCACCGCCATGGCTCCCTCGCCCACGGCGGATGCCACCCGCTTGACGGACTGTCCCCGTACGTCCCCGGCGGCAAAAATGCCCGGGACGCCCGTCTCCAGGAAATAGGGCTGCCGCTCCAGGGGCCAGTCGGGGGGAAGCTGTCCGTCTTTCAACAGGTCGGGTCCCGTCAACACGAAGCCGTTCTCGTCGCGCGGCACCACCTTGCCAAGCCAATCGGTACAGGGGGCGGCACCGATGAACACGAACAGCCACGAAACGTCGACTGTCTCCTCTACGCCGCTGTCGCGGTCGGCAATCCGCAGCCATTCGAGGTGATCTCCCCCGCCAGCCTCCACGACGGCGCTGTTGGTTCGCACCCGCACGTTCGGCAGTTGCCGAATCTGCTGGATCAAGTAATGGGACATGGACCGCTCCAGGCTTGGACCTCGCACCACCAGGGTGACGCTGCGGGCCGCCCGGGCGAAGTACACGGCGGCCTGGCCGGCGGAGTTGGCGCCCCCCACGATGTAGATGTCCTCGCTGCGGACAGACTGCACTTCCGTCGCCGTGGCGCCGTAGTACACGCCGGCTCCCGTGAAGGCCTCGACACCCGGAGCGGTGAGCCGCTGGTAGGCGGCGCCTGTTGTCAAGATCACCGCCTGGGCAGACAGCTCCCCTCCGTTGGCCAGGCGCACCACCCGGGCTGACCCGCACACCTCCAGGCCTGTCACCTCGCACGCCAGCAGCATCTCGGCTCCGAAGCGGCGAGCCTGGGCGGTCGCTCGTCTGGCCAGATCCCCGCCGCCGATGCCGGACGGGAAACCGAGATAGTTCTCGATCCGGGAGCTGAGCCCGGCTTGCCCTCCGGTCGCCTCCTGCTCGACCAGGACGGTGCGCAAGCCCTCCGACGCCCCGTACACCGCCGCGCCCAGCCCGGCGGGGCCGCCCCCGATGACGATGAGATCGTAGAAGGGGAGTGAGGGCGCCGACGCCAACCCCAGGGTACGGGCCACCTCCGCCGTCGATGGGGCCTGCAAGGCTTCCCCGGTATCGGTCACCAGCAACGGTAGCGGCCCCTCGACGCCGCCGTGGGCCTCCAGCAGCCGGGCGGCCTCAGGGTCGCGCTCGAGCTCCAACCATCGGAACGGCACCTGATTGCGAGTCAGGAAGTCCCTGAGCTCGTGGGACGGGGCCGACCAACGATGCCCGACAACCCGAACCCCGTCGCCGGACTTCAACCGGTCCTGCATCTTCCAGTCCTCGAGCAGGTCGTCAAGGACCGGATACAGCTTCTCCTGGGGCGGATCCCAGGGCTTGAGGAGGTAGTAGTGGACGTCGGCCTGGTTGATGGCCGCGATGGCGGCATCGGTGTCGGCGTAGGCAGTGAGAAGAACGCGGCGGGCCTTGGGGTAGAGGCTGCGCGACTGCTCCAGGAAGTCGACGCCGGTCATACCCGGCATCCGTTGATCGGCGAGCAGCAGCCCCACCTGTTCGTCCCGGAGCTTCAGCTCCTTGAGCGCGTCCAGAGCGGCCGAGCCGGACTCCGCCCGGCGGATCCGGTAGTCCTCCCCGTACTGCTGGCGCAGGTCGCGGGCCAACGACCGCGACACCTCGGGGTCGTCGTCGACGGTGAGAAGGATCGGCGGCGGCATCCTGCCATTTTCGCACGCAGCCGGCAGCTACCGGCCGGGGCCTGGTCCGGGTCCGACCGCCGGCAGCGAAGGGCAGGTCGGGCCGGGGGTCAGGCCCGACCGCGGCCCTCGCCCCTCGGGCGCCGGGCCGAGCGTCACCGGCCGATGGGTGGCGACGGCTCACCGGCTGGAGTGTCAGGAGGCGGGCGGCGCCAGCTCCCGGGAGCCGGTGATGCCGAGCTTGCGGCGCGCCCGCTCGTAGAACGTCGTGGTGCCCAGCCTCACCACCCGGGCGGCATCGGCCCGGGTCGTGACGGTGACCGTGTCGCCAGGGACCACAAAGGTCGCCACCTGGCCATCCACCTCGACGGCCAGACGACCGGCGGAGGGCAGGACCTGCAGGCTGAGGCATTGGGTCGGATCGACGATGATCGATCGGTTGAACACCGAGTGGGGCGCGGACGGCGTCACGACGATCCCGCCGATCACGGGATCGATGATCGGTCCGCCGGCGGAGAAGTTGTAGGCCGTGGAGCCGGTGGGCGTGGCGACGATGACGGCATCGGCCGCATAGCTCACGAAATGCCGCCCCTCGACCCCGAGCGCCACGTCAGCGTTGCCTTCCCCCGGGACCCGGACGACGACAATGTCGTTGAAGGCCGTGAAGCGCAGGTCGCCGATGATGGCGTCCAGGGCTGACCGGCCTTCAACCGCGTAGCCGTGCTCGCTGATCGCGGTCAGGGCGGCGCCCAGATCCGGCATATCCACCTCGGCCAGGAAACCCAGTTTTCCGAGGTTGACCCCCAACACCGGCACCGCATGGCGATCCGCGAGGCGCAAGGCGCGCAGCACCGTACCGTCCCCACCCAGTGCCACCAGTAAATCGGTCCGGTCCCCCATCTCGCCCTCGGACACAGGAACCGCCCTGCAGTTGAGCCGGGCGATCTCCCCGTGGAGGCCGAGGACCGTGACGTGATGGGTTCCGGCCCAGGCCAGGATGGCATCGATGGCGTCGGCTGCATCTCGCCGCGGGTGCAAGACAATCCCGATGGTGCGCACGGTTGTCATCTCTTATCGCTCCTTCCGGACGGGGGAAACAGACGTCACCGGGACGCTCCCGGTCGCACATCCGGCCGCAGCATGTCGCCAGGGTAGACCGCGACGACTTTGCTGACGTTGCCGTCACCCCGGAAGCTCCACCGGACGTCACGCCGGGGGTCGCCCCGGGCGGTTAAGAAGCTCGGGTCGGCGCCGGCTGTGCTGGGATCGCCCATCCAGTCAGATCGGGAAAACCGTTCAGGCTGGCTTGTGCTGGCGCTACGAAGGTGGTCTCCGGCCAGACGACCGAGTACTGGGGCGGGGATTTATGGCCCAGGCAGAAGCTGGGTCCCACAGATTTGCGTCGTAGCCTGTCGGACATGACCAGAGCAGGAATGATCCGCCTCGGAAGCCGCCAGGTCGACCGAATGGGCTTCGGTGCCATGCAATTGCCGGGACCCGGCGTCTTCGGCCCCCCTCGCGACCCCGAGCAAGCCGGCGCGGTACTTCGACGGGTGGCGGACCTCGGCGTCGACCACATCGACACCGTGGAGTTCTATGGGCCAAAGGTGGCGAACCAACTCATCCGTCAGGCCCTCTACCCCTATCCTCCCCACCTTGCTCTGGTCAGTAAGGTGGGCGCCCGCCGGGACCGGACGGGTGCCTGGCTGCCCGCCCAGACTCCCGATGAACTCAAAGCCGGCGTCGAGGACAACCTGAGCACGCTCGGGGTGGACCGCCTCGCCGCCGTCAATCTGCGCCTGCACCACGACGGCGGCACCTCTCTGGACGCTCAACTCGACGCCATGATCGTCATGCGCGACGAGGGCCTGTTCGACGGCATCGGATTGAGCAATGTCAGCCTCGAGGACTTCGACGAGGCCCTCACGCGCACCCACATCGTTTGCGTGCAAAACGCCTACAACCTGGCGGACCGCACGTCGGAACCGGTGCTGAACCGGTGCGAGGAGCTCGGTATCGCTTTCGTGCCCTTCTTCCCACTTGGCTCGGCCTTCGCCCAGGAAAATCCTGTCCTCGGGCATCCCGGTGTGCGCCGAACGGCCGATCGCCTGGGCGCCTCTCCGGCCCAGATCGCCTTGGCCTGGCTACTGGCCCGGTCGCCGGCTATCGCCCTCATCCCGGGCACCTCGTCCGTGCGGCACTTCGAGGAAAACTACGCGGCCGCCGCCCTGGAGCTCGACGACGAGGCCATGTCCGATATCCGCTAGCGCCTTCTTCTGACAGAACCGACATCGGGACCGTCGCCGGTGACGGGCGGGCGGAGCGACCGGCGGCGCCTGCTAGCCCGCACAATGTAACCCCTGGCCCTATTCCCATTCCAAGATGACCAGGGCGCTCGAGGCCTGCCCCCGTGAGGGCGACGTCGCCCGCCGTCCCACCCAGTTCGTCCAGCAACCTGGCCGCGTCCTCGCGATGCGTGGCGCGTTCCGCCAGCACACGCATGGTCTGTCCTTTCTGGCTCGGTGGCGTCGATGTTTGAAATGCCGTCGGTCCGGAATTCGGCCGATCGAGCGTTTCCACGGGCGGATGCCTCGGAGGCATTCTCTGATCGCTGACATATAGCGGGTCGAGTTACGACAGCCGCCGCCGTCACCCTGGGCGCCTGGATAGCCGTCGACCTGGTGGAGGAGTCCCGTAGCAGGCGAATAGCGGGGTAGCGGTCGGGAACTCATGGCCAGAGAGGTGTAACCCGTTCGGCTATCAGATGGCGGCTTCGTTGCGGCCAGTGGTTCTCCGGCCCAGCCTGCCCCTTGTCCGCTCGCCCCCAGAGCGGGCCCGCTCTTCCATCCGCGACAACCACCAAGTCGAAAATCATCAGAAAGGGACGCCCAGTACATGTCCATCTTGCAGCCCATCAGCGACCTGGCCGAACGCAGACACCGGTCAACCAGCCCACAGCCAATTCCCGCCAACGACGCGGTATTACGTGCCACGGGGGTCGTTTCCCTGCTCGCCATCGGCGCCATCCATTTCCTTCAAATCGTGCCCACCACCGAGAGCACGCCCCTGCTGGGGGTCTCCTTCCTGTTCCTGATCGCGGCCTGCCTGGCCGTCGCCACCCGGCTGGCCACCCGCGGCAACCGTCAGATCTGGATAGCCAGCGCGGCCGTGTGCGCCGCCGCCATCGGGGGCTATCTGTTCACCCGCACCTTCAGTACCCCCCTGGACAACCAGGACGCCGGCAACTGGTCGTGCATGCTCGGCCTGGCCGCCCTGTTCGTCGAGACCACGCTGCTGGCCTTCAGCGCTTACGCGGCCCTCACCCACCGGGCCCTCCACACCGCGCTCAGGCAGGCCCCGGCCGCCGCCGGGAGCGCCCGGGTGGTATCGGAAGACTCGAGCGCGGCATGACCGTCTTGGCGGGATCGAGTCTGCCACCCGGGGGATTCCCCGCCACAGCCCAGCTTCCGGCCGCCTCAGCATCCGGCTGTGGCCGTCGTTTGCTGGGCACAGAATTTCGCAGCAGCTGACTGCGGTCACCCGGCGAGCTGGCCCAGCACCACGTTCAGAGTCTGTTTCGAGCCGGCCTGGCTGATGAGGCTGACTGACACCGTCTGGCCCGGAGCCAACCCGGCAAGCACGTCTTGCAGATCAGCGAGTGCGGTTACGGGCTGGTTGTCGATCTGGGTGATGACGTCTCCGGCCGTGATGCCCGCCTTCGCGGCCGCCCCGCCCGGCGTGATCGATTGGACGATCACCCCGGCCGGGTTGCCCAGGGCGTTCATGCCGTCAGAGGCCGTGATTCCTAAAGCGGCCCGGCCGCTGTTGGTTACGTGACCGGTAGCGATCAGCTGCGGGACGATGAGCTTCACGGTGTTCGACGGTATGGCGAAGCCGATGCCAGTCGCCGCCCCGCCGACCTGCTGGTCCACCGCGGCCAGGGTGGGGATCCCCACCACCTGACCGGACAGGTCGACCAGAGCCCCGCCGCTGTTACCAGGATTGATGGCTGCGCTCGTCTGGATCGTCTCAGGCAGCGATACGCCGTTTCCCTCGCTCACCGACCGGCCGTTGTAGCTGACGATCCCTTCCGTCACTGAACTGGCCAGCCCGAGGGGGTTGCCGACCGCGAAGACGATGTCACCGACCTGCAACGCCCCGGAATCACCGAAGCTGGCCGGAGAAAGGTGGCGCGCTCCGTGCACCCGGATGACAGCCAGGTCGTCGGCTGGGTACGCCCCGACCAAGGTGGCAGCCAGCGACTGCCCGTTGACCAGCTGTACCTGGAAAGCAGTGGCAGATCCGACTACATGGTCATTTGTGACGATGTCACCGTTGCCATCGTAGATGACCCCCGACCCGAGACCGCTAGAAGTGGAGACCTCGACCACCTCCGGTCGCACCTTGCCGACCACCGCCACGAATGCTTGTTGCAGAGACAGGGCGGGCCCGGTGCCGGAAGCTGTGGTCGTAGTCAGGCCGGCCCCCGACGAGGAGGTGGGGGTCGTAGGCCCCGACGCCGTGGTGGGCGAGGCGGCGCCGTGACGACCGCTGGACCCGCAGCCAGAAACCAGGATGGCCACGACGGCCGCCACCGCCAGCAGCCAAGGCCTCCCTGACGGGGTCGCGGCCCCCATTGTTCCTCTGCCCGATCCAGGTAATCGCATGTCAACCTCCCGAACACGACGGCCGCCTGTAGCCTCCACCAACCAGGCGAGACCGCAAGTCGAGCGTGCCACCGCGCAGGTGGCGGCAGGTCAGCCGGGCGAGGCCCTCCCCCAGCGCCTCTGAACCGCCCGGGTCACCATCCACAGGCCGCATGCTGTGATGACCGCTCCTATGACGCCTAACACCCACGCCGTGGCCAGGCTCACCACCACCAGCAGCAGCCCGGCGACGAGCACCAGTCCAGCCCACCAACCGCTGCGCAGCCATATTGGGTTCGTCGGGAGGTGGGCAGTCACGTGGAGCCGGCTCCACCGTTTGAGCCGGTGCGCGAGCCGACGGTCCTCGGCGGCGGCCGCCGCTTCGAGGCTGGCGAAGGCGAGACGTTCCCGGTCGGTGAGCCTCGCGTCGTCTCGAGCGTCCATCTCAAACCTGCTCAATTCGTTTCTGCTTGGTGAGATCCTACTGGCGGTCTGGCCTTAGCGGCCTGGCGGGCCGACCGGCCAATCGCACGATTAGTTAGTAAAAGTAAGTATACTGGAGAACATGAGCCCATCTCGTCCCCCGGTATTGGCTGACCCGCAGTCGACGGCCGGCCGGGCGGCGGCTGACGAGGAGCTGGCCAGCCGCCTCCAGCGGATCCGGCGCCTCAACAACGTTGTCCTCACCCGTCGACTGGCCGCCCTGGACCCCGCCGAGAGGCCGCTGGCCGACGGCGCCCTGACCGGCCTCCTCGAGCACCCGGTGACCGACGGATGAGTCCCGTCGCCCGGGCGGCCCGACAGACCTTTAAGGCGCTTTCGGTCCGCAACTACCGACTCTACTTCTTCGGCCAGGTGATCTCGGCCTCGGGCACCTGGATGCACGCGGTCGCCCTGGGTCTGCTGGTCCTCTCGGACCGCCTCCACGGGAACGGGTTCAACGTCGGTATCGTCACCGCCCTGCAATTCCTGCCGATGCTGCTGCTCGGCAGCTGGGGCGGGCTGGTCGTAGACCGGGTCGACAAGCGACGCCTCCTGTACGTCACCCAGGCGGCATCGGGGATACTGGCCCTCGCCCTCGGCGTCCTGGTGGCGCTGGGGACCGTCAACATGTGGGAGGTCTATCTGATCTCCACGCTGTTTGGCGTGGTCAACCTCTTCGACAACCCGGCTCGGCAAACCTTCGTCTCCGAGATGGTCGGCCGTGATCTCATGCCCAACGCCATCAGCCTCAACAGCGTGGTCATGAACTCTGCCCGGGTGATCGGTCCGGCCATCGGGGGGATCCTCATCTTCACTGTCGGCCTGGCCGCCTGCTTCCTTTTCAACGCTGCCTCTTACGTGGCAGTCCTGGCGGCTGTGTTCATGATGCGTCCAGCCGAGCTGCATCGGCGGCCGGTGGTGGTCCGGGCCAAGGGGCAGGTCCGCGACGGCCTGCGCTATGTGTGGTCGACCCGCGAGTTGCGGGATCCGCTACTGGCCATGGCAGTGGTGGGCATCTTTGCCTTCAACTTCACGACCACCCTCCCGCTGCTGGCCACCCATACCTTCCACGGCGGCGCCGGCACCTACAGCGCCCTCATGGCGGCCATGGGGGCCGGCGCGGTGATCGGCGGTCTCATGGTCGCTCATCGCAGCCGGCCCAGCACCGCCATGCTCAGCGTGATCGGCCTGGCCTTCGGGCTCATGCTCCTGGTGGTCGCCGTCGCTCCGACCGAGATCTGGGCTCTGGTGGCCCTGGTCTTCATGGGGCTCTGCAGTATCTCGTTCATCTCCACTGCCAATGCCACTATCCAGCTACAGGCCGACCCGGCCATGCGCGGCCGGGTCATGGCCCTCTACGCCATCGCTTTCCTGGGGAGCACCCCCATCGGGGCTCCGCTGGTGGGCTGGATCGCCGACGTGAGCAACCCGCGGGTCGCCGTGATGGTCGGCGGGGTGGCTACCCTGGCCGCCTGCGCCCCCCTCGCCCTTCGTTACTGGCGGGGGCACATGTCCGGGGCGACGTCCGCGGTCAAGGGCGAGATACCCGATGTCGAACCGGGGAACAGGGTGGACTTCGCTCCCCGGCTCATCATCGATACCCGATCCGAAAACGAGCAGACGCCAAGTAGGCCGGTAAGCCGGCCATCCCGTCCCGGGCTGCCTCCGAACCGGTCCAGGCCAGCGATTACCGCCGTCGTTGAAGGTTGACGGCAGCGGACCTCCCGGCCCTTCGGCGGGTGGCGCCGTCTACGCGTGGTGACCGCGTCGGGTATTTGGGCGGCATCACTCGGCGACCGGACGGTCGTCGCCGACGGTGATCTCGACGACCCGCTCGCTCTGGTCCTCGACCTTGGACTTGGCGTCCGCGTTGCCGATCACCTGAATGACGATCTTGGCCTGGTCACTGGCCCGGTCCTGGAGAATGTCCTTGACCTTGTTGGCTCGCCGGTGAGCGAGCTGTCGGTTGTGCTCCTCCGAACCGGTAGCCGAGGCCTTGCCGAGCAGGTTGATCGGGGTCTTGCCCGTCTCAATGGAGTTCCGGAGCCTCTTGTCGAGCCCCTTGTACCACTCCCGGATGGTGCCCTCGTCCGACGTGGTTTTGTCTGAGTCGACGTCGAAGAGGACGACGAGCGGACGGGCCTTCGGGAGCGGGTCCGGCGCCTTCGGCCTGGTCAGGGCGACCTTGGCGGTGAAGCTGAAGGTCTTCAATTTGGTGAGCGAGGCCTGCAACTGCTCCTGATGCCCGCCGCCCGTGTCGTGGGTACCCTGCACGTTGGCGCTGACGATGGCGATGCTGAAACCCTCGCTGGCGCTGATGGTGTCGCCCGCAGTCATGTCGGCGAGGGCGACCTGCACCTGGAACTGGAACAAGGGTGAGAAGTTCGCCGTCCCTCCGTCGGCCGTCGTGTTCGTGACGACAGCTGGTGACGGCACTGCGAAGGTGGCGCCTCCTCCGTCCGATGTCAGTTCCACCGGGGTGGCGTTCTGCCAAACGACTGAAGGTTGCTCCGGTTTGTCCGTGTTGATGGTAAAAGGCACGATGTACTGCGCCAGGCCCTTGCCTTCCAACGCCATGGCCGCCTCGCCGGCTCTCTCCTGGATCGGCGGGAACCTCCACCACACGGGGACCTTGAACTCGACCTGCCCCTCGTTGGCGTCCCCCGACACCAGTGGCTGGAACGGCAATGTGCAGGTTGGCGACGTGAACACGAGGTCTTCCTGATGCTTGCCGAAAGTCAACACCGCCGTCGGGGTGACGGTGATGAGCCCGCCGCCCGAGGCAGCAACGTCGACCTGTTTGGCCGGCTTCGGCTTGAAGGTCGGAGCCAGCGGGGCCGGTGGCGGCGGGGGAGGTACATTGGCGGCCTGCTGGTCGGCGATTCGCTTGGCGACGGCCTCGATCGCCGCCTTTCGAATGTCCTCTTTGGTGGGGGCCATTCCGTTCCTCCTCGGTCAGCCGGCGGTGATGCGGGCTAGTTCTTCGCGGACGTCGCGCTCGAAGTCCGGGTGGTTGACAATTGCTTCGAGCTCTTCGGCTTCGACGCCGAGGTCCGAAGCGAGGCCGGCCAGTCCACCGCCGGTCACGTCGGCGAGGACGGTCTGCACCGCCTGGTCGAGCCCGGGCGCCTCGGTGTCGCCATTGGTGGCAGGGGCGGGGTCGTCCTGCTTGGCCTTGAAGATCGACTTCTTGACCGGCGGAGCCGCCCCGCCGGCCACGTCGGCCGGCACGGTCTGCGCCGCCTGGTCGAGCCCGGGCGCCTCGGTGTCGCCATTGGTGGCAGGGGCGGAGTCGTCCTGCTTGGCCTTGAAGATCGACTTCTTGACCGGCGGAGCCACAGCAGGCGCGGCCGGCGGGGCTACAGCAGGCGCGGCCGGTGGGGCCTCCTCCTCGGCCGACCCCTGGGCCGGCTGGGCCGGGCTGGGCGTGTCCTCCTGGCTGGAGTCGGGCGGGGCAGCCAGGGTCGTCACGCTCTGTACCCATTGCAGCTTGGCCGCGTCGTCGCTCAGTTTGTCCAGATCGCTGAGCAGGTTGGATCCTTTGGACTCGAGCAGGTCGTACAGAGCCGTCCGCCGGTTGGCGTCGGCGTACCACTCGTTCTCGCTGAAGCCCAGGGCCATGCCGAGTTGCCTGCGGGCCTCGTCGGTTTGCGAATCGATATGCGTTTCCCGGAGCCACCACGGTTGGCCGTCCGGCGCGACGAAGTCGTTTCGATTCATGTTTCCTCCCGGGACGAGGCCTTCTCCGGGAGACTAACCGAGGCCGGCGGCGCGCGCCTCCGGGAAACACCCTTTCGGTTAGCGCGACCCTTTCTGACTCCCGAATCGAGGCAGGAACCTGCGACAGAACGTTGACGAACTAAACGCCATCACCGGAGGCGTCGCCTGCGGGTTTGTTGCCGGCCCGGCCCGCGCCAGGCCCTCGGCCCGGCCCGCGCTCGCCCCGTGCCCGGTCGTTGGCCGCTCCCCTCCTGGCGGCCTCGGCCGCCCTGCCCCGGCGGGGTCGTCGACTTTTGGGCATTTCCGTCACTTTTGGTCAGATAGCCACGCCGGGCGTGGTTTCTGCTCCAAAGGTGGGCCGGATGGCCAAAAGTCGCCGACCCCCGGTCGGCCTCTGCGGGGCGCCGGCCCGGCCCCTCGCTGGCCCGCCGGCCCGTCTTCGGTACGGACTTCGAGGTCGGAGTGCTACGCCCAGTGGTTCGACCGCCTCGGCAATGACGCGGTGTTTCGCCTTCGCTGAGTATGACCGTTACTTGCAGATTCATGTAGTATTCGGCCTTCTAGCTAATTTTCACTGTCTTTAGGCCCTGGCGGAGCTCATGGCCCGGCCAGGGCACGTGGTAGATTGGGGACCGTCTTCAGCAGTGAGGGTAAGGGGTAGCCGCTCGCGGTCTCGACCTGTGGCGACCACCACCAGCGACAGGTACTCCCGCGCCCGCCGTTGGCAGCCGCATCAACTCGAAGGAGTGCGATGGCAACCTCCATCGACCCATCTCACGAACCGACTGAGCCCGAGCTCTCTTTGACGGTGGCCGAGCTTGACACGAGGATCAGGGTCGACGGAACGCAGACCGTTCTCAGCGTGGGCGGAGAGGTGGACGCCGCCACCGTGGAGCGCTTGCGCAGCGCCTTGATGGACGCCCAACGCGCCCCGCGGGTGATCGTTGATTTGAGTGCCGTCACGTTCCTGGACTCGGCGGGCGTGAACGCGCTCGTGGGCGCCTACCACCGGGTACCACCCGGCGGCGAACTTCGCGTGGTCGGCCTCCGACCTAACGTCCGACGGGTCTTCGAAATCACCGGTTTGCTCGAACTCTTCGCGGTCGACCCCACCGACGAGGTACCGCCAGCTCGGGTCGATTCCTAGGAATTCCCCGCTCATTCAGGGCACCAGAGTGGAACGAGCCGAGGACCAGGGTCATCTGCGGAGCGTCCAGCTGCTCACCGATATCGCTCTGACGCGACTCGACGTCGACGCGCTGCTCGTGGAACTCCTGGACCGGGTCCGGGAGGTCCTTCGCGCCGACACCGCCGCTATTCTGCTGCTCGACAGCGCCGCCCAGGAGTTGGTCGCTCGAGCGGCGCGCGGCATTGAAGAAGAGGTCTACCAGGACGTCCGGGTCCCGATGCGCACGGGGTTCGCCGGGCGTATCGCGGCGGAACGGCGTCCCGTGCTTCTGGACCGCGTCGACCAGACCACGGTGGCCAATCCCATCCTGTGGGAGAAGGGCATCCGGGCCATGCTCGGTGTCCCGCTGTTGGTAGGCGACAATCTGATTGGTGTCCTCCACGTCGGCAGACTGAACAGCAACCCTTTTAATGCTGAGGACGCCCAACTGCTCGAACTCGTCGCAGAGCGAGTTGCCTTCGCCACCCAGACCAGCCTGCTGGAAATCGAACGGGCCGCGGCCCGGCTACTGGAACGAAGCCTGCTCCCGCGTAGCCTCCCCTCCTGTCCTGGCCTGGAGATGGCCGCTCGATACGCCACGGCAGACGGTCGTGACGTGGGCGGTGACTGGTATGACGTGTTCGTACTCCCTTCGGGTGACCTTTGGGTCATCGCCGGGGACGTCGCCGGACACGGCCTCTCGGCCGCGGTCATCATGGGTCGGCTGCGCAGCACCATGCGCTCTTACGCCTTCCTGGGCGATCCTGCGAAGAGGTTATCGAGCTCACAAACAGCGAGCTCCTTCATTTCGAATTCGGTGAGACCGCAACGGTCGTCTGCGCCACGTCACCGCCCCCGTATGACCACTTCCGCATTTGCTCGGCTGGTCATCCCCCGCCGATTGTCGGCCTTCCCACAGGGGCCGTCCGCCCCACCGACGTTCCCCCGCACCCGCCGTTGGGTGTCCGGAACCAGCGCCGCCCCACGGCCACCGTGGTGTCGACCCCACCCGGCGCCCTCCTGGTGCTCTATACCGACGGCCTCATCGAGCGTCGCCACGAAGTCATCGACGCCGGCATCGAGCGCCTCTGTGCGGCCATCCCGCTCGACCATCCACAGGTCGTGTGCCGGCAGGTGATGCGACACCTCATCGGTACCAGCCCACCGTGTGACGACGTGGCGTTGGTGGCTATCCGACGGTCGACTGCCAGCACAGAGTGAGGCCCAACGACACCGAGATCAACCCCGGCAAGTTGACAGGCACCCTCAGGACCACTCCCCGTTGATCAGAGGAGCCCGGCCCCGGCTCGAGCCCCCTAACGTGATTAGCCGCGAGTGCGGATGGGTACTCCCGATGGAGGGCTGAGTTGTGGCCTCAACCGGACATCGCCAGAAAGGTGGAGTCAACGATGGCGAATGAGCTATCCGGCAAAAGAATCCTGTTCCTGGCCGCCAACGAGGGCATTGAACAGGTTGAGCTCACCCGACCCTGGGAGGCCGGCGGCAGGCGGGCGGCCAGCCCGTCCTGGGCGCTCCCGAGCCGGGCCAGGCGCAGGCCTTTAACCACCTCGACACGGCCGACACGTTCGACGTCAACATCACCACCGACCAACTCAAGGTCGACGACTATGACGGCATCGTCCTGCCAGGCGGCGTCGCCAACCCGGACCGGTTGCGGACTGACCCGAATGCTGTCCGATTCGTACGCGCCTTCTTCGCCGCAGGCAAGCCGGCCGCGGTTATCTGTCACGGTTCCTGGACCCTGGTCGAGGCCGACGTGGTGAGAGGTCGACGTCTGACGTCGTGGCCCAGCGTGCGAACAGATATCCAGAACGCCGGGGGCGACTGGGTCGACGAACGACTCGTCGAATGCAACAACGGGCCGAACCTGCTGATAACCAGCCGCAAACCTGACGAGCCTCGACGCCTTTTGCGCTGCTCTGGTCCAGGCGCTCGCCCACGCCGCTCATCGAGCCGCCTAGTTCCTGAGAAGGTCTGAACGCGAAGAGCCCTGGAACCGGCGGTACTCGCAACGAAGTCGTCGTATCAGCAAACCTGCCGACGACTGAACTCCGCCTTGTCCGCGGTCACACACCGGTGGTGCCGTCGATGCGTTCCCGAAGAAGGTCGGCATGACCATTGTGGCGGGCGTACTCCTCGATCATGTGGACGTAGATCCAGTGGAGGCTGACGTCCTGGTCCATGAAGCGGCCAGTATCACCAAGAGCCCGGTGGGCGCACCGTTCGTGGGCGTTGGCAATCTCAACGCCCCAGGTCACCAGGGCATCGCCCAGGGTCGCACCCTCGGCGATTTCGAAACCGCCGTCGGGGCAGGTCGGGTCGGACTGGGGATCGTAGATGGGCGGGAGCGGTTCTCCGGCGAACACGCGGCGGAACCAATTCCTTTCGACCTCCGCCATGTGCTGGACAAGACCGGTCAGCGTGAAGCCGGAGGGTGGGACGGCGGCGGCGGCAGCCTGGGCGTTGTCGAGTCCCTCGCACTTGATGGCCAAGGTCGAACGGTGAAAGTCAAGCCAGCCTTCGAGTGTGGTGCGCTCGTCGGCGTTCAATGGAGGGAGATGGCGTTCGACAGTGGTCACGGATCGATTATCCCTACCGGCCGCCGCCGGGGACCCTCCACCACGGCTACTGGCGCAGGGCAGCTTGCAGGTCGCGGACGTGCTCCTGAGTCTGCTCGAGCAGCGGCCGGAGCGCCTCAGCCACGTCGGCCAGCCCCAACTCGTTGGCCTGGGCGAATCGCTCCCGGTAGCGCTCCAACTGGCTCGTCTCCAGTCGAAGATCGGCGGCCAGCGCGCTCCGGCTGTCAGTTGCGGTCTCGACGCTTGCGACGGTGGTGGTGGGCGACCCGCCCAGGAACGACACCTGCTCGGCGAGAATCTGGGCGTGCGACAACTCCTGTTGCAGGTGGACCCGCAACTCGCCAACCACACTCAGGTACTCGGCCCCTGAGATCACCGCAATGTGATTGATGTACTGGATTATGGACTGATACTCGGTTTGCAAGTCCTCATTGAGTGCGCCCACAAAACTGTCGGTGTCCATGCAGACCTCCCTCTCTTTGGGCCCTTGTTCTACCCGGTACGGGAGACGCCAACCTCATAAGTTCCGGTCCCAGCCCGCGCCAGGCGATGCCGGGTGCTGACCGGTCCTGATCGGATCGGACCCGTCCCCCTGGGGAGCCGGCCCCTACTTGGTCGGGAGTGGCTTCGAGCCCTCGGTCACCCTGAGGGCCGTGCCGTTGATCGAGGTGACCCGGACTCGAACGCCGGTCTTCAACGCCGCCGCACTGGTGGCCTCCTTGCCCCCATACTTGGTGGAGGGCGCCAGCGCGATAGTCACTGACTGGCCGTCCGGTCGGGCCAACGTGATAGAGGTCGTCGACGCAACGGTCACGTTGCCACGATCGACGTTGATCGTGACCCACCGACCTTGATCGCGGACCTCGAGGGACGCGTGATCCGCCCGCTTCAACACGGACCGGTGCTCGGCCCTTGCCGCACCCGGGGCGGTCGAGGTCGAACCTGTCGAGGGCGAGCCAGTCGAGGGCGAGCCAGTCGAGATGGAGCCAGTCGAGGGCGAGCCAGTCGAGGCGGAAGCGGCATACGCGGCCGCCCCTCCGCCGGCAACGAGGGTTCCCCCTACTATGATCGCTGCTGCCACTCGACGCTTGCTGTTGGTGAGAAGGTTCATGCCTCGAGTGTCCTCCCGGGACATGAGAAGGCGATGACAACGATGTCAGGGATTTGTGAGCACCATCGAGGCTCCATAGCCACGGCAGGGGTCGGAGGAAAGGGTCCACGCCCGGTTCCCGCAACGATGCAGGCTGACCCGGCTCGCCGCTCACCGCGGTGGAGACGATCCGCTCAATACCTGCCGCACTGCGTCCCGGTCGACGGACCTGGTTGCTTGCTCCAGCCATTCGAGCGGTCTGCGGCCATGGTCGTCGACGGCAGCGGCGCTGGCGCCGCTTTCAACCAAGACCCGGATGGTCTGCACAAATCCGGCCCTGACGAGACAGTGCAGAGGCGTGGCGCCGTTGTAACGGTCGTAAGGCCGTGCGCCGTAGCGGAGAAGGGCGGCGACGAACCCCGGATCGTCCTGGCGGCCCCTATTGCCAGTACAGCTGATCCTGATCCAGTCCCCGGATTCCTCGCCGCTGATTCCGACACCCGCTGAGGCGCCTGCGCTGGCCAGCAGCGACGCCATCTCGGGGTCAAGCACCCATCGGCCGGCACCGATCGCACGGGCGTCAGCTCCGTGCTGGAGGAGGAGTTCGACCATCTCCCGGCTACCACGTTCGGCCGCGGCCCGTAGGGCCCGGGCTCCAGTTCGCACGGGCTCTGTGGTGTGAGCGAGCAACAGGCGCAGGGCTGACAATTGACTGCCGGCCACCGCGTGGTGAATCGGCGTGATGGTGAGCACATCAGTCGCCGGATCTGGTACCTGCGCCAACGAGGGTCGTTCGAAGACCAGCCGGTCGAGCAATGGCAGGTCGCCGAGGAAAGCTGCGATGAACACGTCCTGCCTGGCGCCCCGTCCAAGCAGAAGCGCACTGATTTCCGATTCCCGCTTCATGCCAGCCGCGCCCAACGGAGTGACGAAGAGCACGAGTTCAAATGCGCCACCCACCAGGCGAACGTCGAGTGGGAACGGAGTGTTCGCATCAACTCCACGGTCGAGAAGCCAGTCGACGACCTCGATTCGGCTGGCCAGGGTGGCCCTTTGCAGCAGCTCACCGGCGAACAGGGCGCGCTCCAAGAGATCGGGAACATCGGCGACAAGGGTGGCCAGCTCGCCCACGTGGCCACGTTGCGCTTGCCGTACCGCCTGCTTGACTGTCCGGGCGCCCACCCCGCAGGAGGCGATCCGCTCCGAACGGTGCCTCGACTTCCCCGACGCCCGACCACCCTGGTCTTCCTCGGAGTTGACGAGGGCAAGGGCCACGGCCCGGGCTCTTTCCAGAATGTGGGCGGCGGCGTCCGGAGCAGCCACCGCGTCATTCAGCGCGCCGGACAGGTGATCGATCCAGCGCTCGGCAACCGCCCGGGTAATGGGTAGGTCCTCGTGGTGCTGATACAGGGCTCCCCAGGCGGATTCGCTGTAACGGGGTGGTCCCCCGAGCCATTCGACAAAGAAGCGTTTCTGCCTGCTGCGGCCCGTCGCGAGGTTCTTTCCGAAGAGCCGTCGGATCATCGCGTCGGCCTCGAAGCGATCGTACAGACCGTCCACCAACCGGTCGACAGTGGCCTGTCCACCGATACGGTCCAAAAGGGCGCCATCCTGGAGCGGCCGAAGGCCGGATGCCAGGTCAAGGAGCCTGCGGTGGGCGACCCCTGGGTCGACATTCACAGCTGGGACCGTCACGGACCCAATTACAGTCGACATTGGCCGCCGACGCGCCAACCTGGAGGCGTGCTCGTGATCGACGCCGCCAACGTCATCGGCTCCCAGCCCACCGGGTGGTGGCGGGATCGGGCCGGCGCGGCCCGGCGGTTTGTTGACCAGCTGCGCGCCGCGGCCAGACAGGGACAACTGCCTCTGCCGATAGTGGTCGTTCTCGAAGGCGCCGCCCGCGCCGGCAGCGCCGAGGCCGACCTCGACGGTGTCCGTGTCGTCCACGCCACCCACAGCGGCGACAACGCACTGGTGGCGCAGACCGCGGCCGCGACCACCGGCGTCATTTTCGTCACCTCCGACCGCGCTCTTCGTGAGCGCGTCCGCCAGCTGGGCGCCGAGACCGTCGGTCCGCGCTGGCTCACCGACCGTCTCCGGCCCGACCAGGAGTAGCGTCACCGCCGAAGCCGGGAAGACGCCTCACGGGGTAGCCGCGCTCTCATCGCTGCCTCCGCCTCCGCTGGGCCACCGGCTGGTGGCCCGCTAGACGATCCGGGCCCGACCCGGAGCCTGCTTGCGCATCACGACGTAGGTTTCGTCCCCCGGACCCGCGACCGCCTGCAACCAGTCGTAGCCCTGCTCCGAGGCCTCGTTGAGTTTCTGCTCCCAGGTTTGAGCGTCGCTGTCAATGCTCAGCGCCAGCACCTTGTACTCCATGCTCGCCATCAGTTCTTCCTCTCAAGCCGAGAACCCGCCCCCGAGAACAGTTCACCGGGACCGCACCGGGGCGGCTCTGGGCCGAGCGGAGCGAAGCGGACAAAACCCGCTAAACCTGGATGAAAAGTTAAACTTGGCGGCTGGCCCGCAAGCGTACTGTTGCGTTTCCTGGTCGTCGAGCTGAGCCAGGGCCGGGCGGGTTGTCTGAACTCTCCACCCGATCGAGGAGATGAGCGCCGGTCAGCGAGCCTCAGCCCCAGCGCGAATGCCGATCGCAATGAAGATCTGCAGGACCCCGAACATCAGGAGCCACACCCCCAGGATCACGGCCAGAACCAGCAGCGACGGGTGGGGCCAGACCAACACGATGGTGCCTGCAGTGATGGCCAGAACACCTAGCAGAATCCTGACCGCTTGGCCCGGAAAACTCGGGTAGTCAATAGCGGCAAATATCCTGACGACCCCGTCGATGATCCAGTAGATCCCGAGCAGAAGGGCCAGGATACTCAAGGCGATGTCGATGTGGCGCAATGCGTAGAGCCCTACGAGCAGTCCCAACAGCCCCAGAATGGCCATCAGGGCCCGGCTGCCGGGGCTGGCGTCGGTCAGCGCGATGGCTGCCAGCAAGTGGAACAGACCGCTTACAATCAGCTCCAACCCGAACAAGACCGCCAGAGCTGTCAGCGTGTGCTCTGGCCACACCAAAACCAGAATCCCCACCACCACGCACACGGCACCGAAAAACGCAAAGACACCCCAAGACCGGCCGATGCCTACCAACTGGTCGTGAACGTCGCCCCTGGAGCTGCTGTTCTCAACCGATGACATACGTCGCATTCCTAGCACCATCTGTGCTTCGGGACATGGATAGTCCGGCCATCGGAGACCGTTGGTGGCCGCCAGAACAGCTTCGTTTGGGCGGCGCAGACCTGGGAGGGAACGCAGCCTGAGCTCTCGCTGTCTGGCTCTTCAACACGGGCAGCTGAGTCGTCGCCGACACCGAAACCGACCTCGAGCCGTCCATCCAGTCCTCGGTCCGGGACCATCGCGAAGACGTGGGCACCCCGGCCCCCTTCTCCGTCCGGTGCCGCAGACCGGAGAGGAACTCGAGCCAGCACTTTTCAGCGCCGCCTCACCGGTGCCCAGCACATCGGGTCGGCGAGCCCGCGGCGGGCCACCACGGCCCGGGCGCCACCGGATTCCCTGCGGCAACCTGGGCGTACTTCGCGCATCGGGCATGGCTGCTATCGAAAAATCGACACCACTACGCCCAAGACGCGAACTGCGCCCAAGTCGGGCAGGCGGACAGCGAGCGGGGGGCGGCGGGCGGCGGGCGGCGGGCGGCGGGCGGCGGGCGGCGGGCGGCGGGCGCGGGCGCGGGCGCGGGCCGCGGGCGCGGGCGCGGAGCAGCGTCGTCAACGCATAGCGGTTGAGGCGCCAACACCTGCTACTCCTCGCCGGAGAATCGCTCCCATGCCGATTGGCGCGTCATTCCGAGCGCTTCTCCGATGCGCGCCCAGCTGACGCCTCGGGTCTTCAGTGCCGCGACGTGATGAGCGACAGCGCGGTCGACGTTTCGATGAGCAGCATGGGCACGTACCATCTCAGCCAGGAGATCCTGGTCAGACAACCCCTCCCATGCCTTGATCGTCGGCGGATCATTGGACCTGGACGAGGGGCCCGCATCCGACACTGAATCGCCTTTGCGGCCGAGCTCCTCCGCAATGATTTGATTGCAGAGATCCACGCACTCGTTGCAAATATAGACACCCGGACCGGCGACCAGCTTGAGGACATCAAACTGGCTCCTGTTGCAAAACGAACAGCTGAGGGCCATACCACTCGCGGTGGGCGACACCCGTCTCCTCCTCCCGGCCACAATACGTCAGGATAATCCTGACCACTCAGTCAGGGTAAGCCTGACGGGCCTGGAAGTCAAGGCCGCGTCTGGCGCCAAGGGATAGAACTCGCTGTCGGTAGGCGAGCGGTGTCTCTCCCGTATAGCGCCGGAAGGCTCGGGTGAAGCCACTGGTGCTGTCGAATCCGACCGTCATGCCCACCGCCAGCACATTGGGCTGGGGCTGCGCAAGCAGGGCCATGGCGTGTAGAAGCCGGCTCTGGAGCAGGTATTGCCGCCATGACATCCCTGTCTCGGTTGCGAAGGCTCGGCGCAACGATCGCGGCGAGGTTCCAATCGCCAAGCAAAGGTCCCTGAGGGTGATGGCCTCGCGTTGGTGATCGGTCGTGAACTGGATAGCGCTGCTTACTAGAGGATGCCGGGAAGTCGGCAGGCACAGGATCTCCTCCTGGTCGAGCGACGCGACGATCAGATCGGCGAGCACCGCAAAGAACCTGTCGATGGCGGGAGTGGTTGAGGGCCGGTCGATCGGCCAGGGCCGGGCGTGCAGGAGCATTTCCCGGATGACCGGGGCAACCGCCAGCACCCGGACCCGGTCTCCCGCCCGCAAGCCGAGGGCCGGATCGTAGAACACCGAGACGGTCCGTACGCGGGTCAGGGTTGTGCAGTGTTCGGTGCCGGCCGGAATCCAGATCGCCTGCTGGGGTGGCAGCAGATATCGGGCGGTGGACGTTTCGACCTGGGCTACACCCTCGAAGGCGTATTCGAGCTGGTGGAGATCATGGTGGTGCCAGCCGGTGATGCGCGCTTCGCCGATTTCGAAGGGGTAGGTGCCAGCCAGAACCCTGGAAGCGCCTCGTACGTCTCGGGGTCCCGCCCTGGCCGATTTCGTCACTTTGTTGGCCGCGCCGGCCAGGACAGCCATAGGTTCCGTATCGTACAAGTGAAGGGTGAACGAGAACCATCTGCGGTACCTGGCCAGCCCGGAATGGGCACGGACGCTGGAAATCGAATTGTTGCCCTGGGTGGACGCCGCCGGCGACCTGGGCGATGACGTCCTGGAGATCGGCCCCGGCCCGGGGGTAACCACCGACCTGCTCCGACGACGGGTTCCCCAACTGACGGCCGTGGAAGTGGACCCCACTTTGGGCCGAGCTCTCGGCGAGCGCTTGTCCGGCACAAACGTCGAAGTGATCGTAGCTAATGCCACCGAGACCGGCCTACCGGCCGAGCGCTACACCGCCGCAGCCTGCTTCTCCGTGCTGCACCACATGCCCTCGGTCCAGGACCAGAACCGCCTGTTCGCCGAGCTGTTCCGGGTCCTGCGGCCAGGCGGCATCTTCGTCGGCCAGGAGTCTCTGGATCTTGAATCGATCCGCTCCGGCCACGCCGGGGATACTTTCAACCCCGTGGCGCCCGAAGACCTGGGCCGTCGGCTGACCGCAGCGGGCTTCGGACCCACCACCACCGATGTGCTCGGCTACCACTTCCGTTTCATCTCTCGTAAGCCGACCTGAGCCAGCCAGATGTGGGGTAGCTCCCGTGCCCCCCAACGTCACCCGGGACGTGGGCCTTCCTCGCGACAGTCAATCGGCGCGCTGCCCCACCCGGAGGACGCCCAGGTAGCGGCGCACGACCCGGTCGCCCATCCGGGCTCGGATCCGCTCGGCGACGGCGTTGAGAAGGGGCTCGCGGACCTCTGGTTTCAGGCGTCGGTAGAGCGACGTAGAGCGGAGCAGATCAGCGAAACCGGCCCCATCGAACCACTGAAGGACGGGGTACCAGTGGACGACCGTCGGGCCGAACAAAGGGCCGGGATCCCCGACCGATCCCCAGCCCTGGTTCGTAGCCCGCACCTCGTCCTCCAGGGGCGGATGACCCCAGTCCGGGTGGCCGGGGGAGTAGTGCTCGTGCAGATCCATAGTTTCGCCGTACACCTCGGGCTCTCCCGGCCGGCGGACCACGATGTTGCCGATGACCGCCATCCATCCGCCGGGACGAAGTATCCCATGGGCCTTAGGCCACCCTACGGAGGGGTCCACCCAGTGCCACGATGCCGCGGCCAACAGGAGGTCGAACTGACGGCCCTGTCCGTCCCAGTCCTCGAAGGTCGAGGTCTCCACCTCCACGTTGTCAAAACCGCCCAGACGCTTGCGGGCGAGGGCGGCCATGCCTGGGCCGGCCTCCACCGCGGTTACCGGCAGGCCGAGGGCGACCAAAGAGCGTGTCGCCTGGCCCGTGCCACAGCCCACTTCCAGCACGGACGACCCGGCGTGGATCCCGGTGATACCAAGAAGGTCGGCAAAGAGTTCGTCGGGATAGGTCGGCCGCACCCGATCGTAGAGATCGGGCACCTCATCGAACAAGCGGCCGGTCGCACGTCGGTCCTGGCTCGGCATCCCACCATCTTGACGTCAAAACTGAGTTTCCGTTATCGGTGCCGGATCATCATCGCCCTCTCGTAAGGGGGCGCCCGTCAGGCACTGGTCCGTCCAGGGGCGGTCTGATAACAATGCCGGCGTGAGGATCGACATGATCAGGTATCGCTCGGTCATCCTGCTCAGCGTGGTGGTGCTGGTGGCCGGGATATGTGTGGGTGTCGCCGGCGGTCCAAAGGCGGCGGCGATGGTGCCGGGGCCGTACCCGGGGGCAGTCCTGTTTCGTAGTGATGGGACGTTGCGGTCCGCGCCGGCGACGGTGCACCAACCGTCGTTCGGTCATGTGGCGGTGGTAGTTGGGACCAACGGTGGTCTCTGGTGGTCTTCCGACCAGACGGGGTGGACGTCCCTGGGTGCGCCCCCGGTAGGCGTGGTGGGCGATCCCGCAGCCGTGTCGTGGGGGAATGGGCGGATCGACGTGTTCGTGCGCGGGGGCGACAACCGGTTGTGGCAAATCTGGACCGCGTGTGGTGGCTGTCAGTGGTCCGCATGGTTGAAGCCAGTCGGCGACGATGGGACGCTGGCGTCCTCGCCGACTGCCACCAGCTGGGGACCCGATCGGCTGGACGTGTTCGTGCTGGGCACCAACGGCGTCATCTATCAGCGGTTTTGGGCCGGCTCGAGCTGGAACGGGTCCTGGCTGTCGCGGGGCACCCCTCCGCCGGGGGCGTTCCCGGATCGCCCGGGGGCAGCTTCGTGGGGCCCGGGACGGATCGACCTCTTCGTGCGGGGCGCGGACAACCGGCTGTGGCAGTCCTATTGGGCCGGTCAGGGCTGGAGCGGCTGGCTCCAACCACCTGGCACCCAGGCGGGAGTATTGGCCTCGGCCCCAAGCGCCAGTCCCTGGGGTGCTGGATTGCCGGGCGCCTCGCCCCGCCTGACCGTATTCGTGCGGGGCACCAACGGCCATGTGTATCAAACCACGTGGGACGCCGCCTGGTCCCCCTGGGCGCCCATCGGCGCCCCCCAGGACATGATCATTGGCGCGCCCGGTGTCTTTACCAGCCTGCAGTTCGCCCCGTATATCCTCGGGCGGGGAACCGACAACCGCGCCTACGCGTTCTATCCCTACAATCCCATTGGAACGGCGCTGGCCAACTTTGTTGCCACCCGGGTGGACAATGTCACCGCCGTCGTCTACGACATCAATACCGGACAGACGGTGGTGTTCCAGCCCGGCGTCGTAGAGCACACCGCCAGTACGGTCAAGGTTGACATCCTCGCCACGTTGTTACAGGAGGCGCAAGCCGCGGGCCGTCCGCTGACTGCTCAGGAGCAAATGCTGGCTGTCCCGATGATCGAAGAAAGTCTCGATACCGCGGCCGACGCCCTCTGGGAACAGCTTGGCCCCGCCGCCATCGGCGCCTTTGAGCGGGCCGCGGGAATGACCCAGACAGTGCCGGCCACCGACGGCATATGGGGAACGACAACGACGACGGCCATCGACCGCATCGCCATGCTCCGTCAGCTCGTATTTCCCAGCTCGCTCCTGACTACTGCGTCTCGCGGCTACGTGCTCAATCTGATGGAGCACATCACCCCGTCGCAGGCCTGGGGGGTGTCCGGCGGGGTGCCGGCCGGTGTCACCGTGGCGCTAAAAAATGGCTTCTCGATCATCCAGGGCTGGCAGATCAACAGCATGGGCTGGGTTGACGGCCAGGGCCGCAACTACCTCATCGCTGTTCTCACCGACCTCAACCCGACCGAAGCCTACGGAATCGAGACCATCAACGGCATGTCAAGCATCGTCTGGAATGGCCTGGGCCCGTAGAACCGTTCTTTTGGCTTTAGAGGCTTTGGGTTAGTCCCCCGTCAAGTATGTAGTCGGCTCCCGTGATGTTGGCGCTTCGGTCGCTGGCCAGGAACACGATGAGGTCTGCTACCTCCTGTGCCGTCGTAAACCTCCGGGTGGCGGTGTCCCCTACGGCATTGTGTTCATAGTCGGATGCGGTTCCGCCCAGGGAAGATGACAGTATTGAAGCGACACCTTCTGTGCCAAGCCACAGGTCTGTCGCCACAGGACCGGGGCTTACGGTATTGACCCTTATTCCGTAAGGTCCGACCTCTTTCGAGAGAGCTTTGGAGAAGTTGACAAGGGCGGCCTTGGCGGCGCTGTAGTCGATGACGAGAGGGTCTGGCAGCGAGGCGTTCACTGAGGCCGTATTTACGATGACGCCCCCGCCCCTTTCGATCATATGAGGCACCGCGGCGCGTATCGTCCGGACGGCAGCCATGAGGGTCAGACCGATTGAATAGGACCATTGTTCGTCAGTCACGGAGCCCGATCCACCGGTTCGGGGCGTGACTGAGCCGGCATTGTTGATAAGAATGTCAAGGGGTCCAGTATCGAGCGCAGCCCCAACCAGCAACCTCGGGCCAGTCTCTGATGCCAGGTCTACCTCAACAGATGTCGCCTGTCCCGTAGCGACGATCTCCTTCAGCTCGGCCGAGGTGTGGCGCGATCCCGCCACGATGTGAACGCCCTCGGCTGCGAGCGTGCGTGCTACGGCCAACCCGATACCTTTGCTCGCCCCGGTGACTACGGCCCGCTTTCCTGCTAGCCCAAGATCCATTGTGATTTCTCCTTTCAGTTGGTCGGCTGGCTCAGACCCGACCTGAGGGGCTGGTCACCTGGCCGGCGTTCTCTCGTCAGGCGGTAGTCATGTCCGGGGCTCGGATGGCTCCTGGTTCCCGTGACGGCAGACCTGACCCTCGTCAACGCCTGGTCAAGCGGTCGACTGACCACTGCCGGTCTCCGTCAGCAGCTGCCGGAGCTGTCTTCTGCCGCGCAGCCCGTGCTTGGCGTAGATGTTGCTCAGGTGATAGCTGATTGCCTTCGGCGTCACGAAGAGTTTGGCTGCCACCTCTGCATCGGTGAGCCCCTGGGCGACTAGTTGCGCAACCTCGGCCTCGCGGCTCGTCATTTGCAGTCCAGGTGGCATGGTGCGTTCCCCCTGTCGACCGCAATACGCGAGTTCCTGTTCGCTCTGGCGAAGAAACGGCGTCGCTCCGATCCGCTGGAAGAAGAAGCTGGCCTGATTCAGTAGCTCGGCGGCGGCGGCACGGTCGCCAAGGCGGCTAAGGAGATGTCCGTGGGCGAGCCAGAGCCGAGCCGCGTAGAGTGGGCAGTCCTCTGCGGCGTTTTTCGTCCCCAGCTCGTAGGCGCGTCGGGCTGTTTGGAGCGACCCCCGGGATTCCTCCAGCCATCCACTCAGCCAGGCCAGAGCAGGGCGGAGAAAGATGACGCCTTCGGACTGGGCCCGCAGCTGCTCGAGCGCTAAGGCGGCATCCCCGGTGCGACCCGAACCAAGCAGTCCTTCCACTAGCAGGGGGCGCCATAACACCCCGTAGAGGCGGGTCCGGCCGTCGAGATTCGCGTTGTCGCGCCAGGGATCGAGTGCTCTCGCCATGCCGGCGAAGTCGCCTGCCCCCTGGCAGGCGAAGGCGCGCGCCATGCCGGCGTAGAGGCGCTCCTGCCCATAGGGAAGGTCCCCAGCGGCAGCTTCGGCCAGCGAGGCGTGCTGTTCCGCCTCCTCGGTTACGCCGCGACCCGCCGGGACACAGGCCGCGGCCAGATGCAACAGGGGCAACTCGTAGCGGCGCGAATGGACTGAGGCCTCGGACAGAGCGTGCTCCGCGGTCAGTAACACCCCGTCCCAGTCTCCGTTGAGGTGCTGGGCCAGGGCGAGATACAGATAGGAGCGCAAGCCCAATGTGAAAGTGGCGCCCTGGCGAACCAGGTTGACGCTGGCGAGAAGGTCGCGCACCGCCGGATCGAGGTGCCCCGTCAGAAGGTGAAACACACCCCGGAACGACAGGGCGTCAAGATCGACCGCCTGGATCCGATCGGGTTCCGAATCTAGGTGATCCAGTTCGGCCAGGGCATCCCGGGCGCCGTAAGCCTGGGAGGCTCCGATCGCAATGAGGGTCCGGGTCTGGCTGGCTGCGGACCGGTCCATGGCCCCTGTTTGGAGGGCACGGCGCCCCGCCGCCATGGCGTCGACACCCCGCGCCAGCAGGCAATAGACGCCAGCCAGGCGGTTGGCGATCACCGCGGCCAAGGGCGTGCTGGCGGCGTCGGTACCGACCCTTTCCCACGCGTCCAGCAGAAGAACCTCTGCCTCTCCGAGTTGCCCCATGTCGAGTGCCATCGACGCCAGCACACAGCTGCGCAGCGGAGATGCTTGGCACGCTTCCACTGCGGCGCGCAAGCTGAGTCCACGGGCTTCGTCGGCGAGCATGAGGTAGGTGGCCGCGGTCAGGAGCCGCTCCTCGTACTTCTCTCTGGTGCTGGAGATGTCGCCTGCCCACAACAGATGGCTTGCCGCTAGTGGGAGCCGCCCGGCGGCGGCCTCGCTGGCTGCAGTCGCGGCCAGTTGGTCAGCCAGGTCGTCGTCCGGGCCGTCGAGAGCTGCCACCCGGTGGGCCCAGGCCGTGGAGGCGTCAACCATGGAGATGGCCTGAGCATGCAGGGCTCGGCGTTTGGTAGGCGTCAACTGGGAATAGATCACATCGCGCTGGAGGGCGTGCCTCAGGGTCACCGGACAGCTGGGCTGCTCCGGGGACCAATCGACCAACCCCGCAGCCAGCGCCCCTTCGATCGCTCGGGCCGGAGACACCACCCCCGCGACCTCACCCAGGCGCGCCAGGGGAAGCGGATGATCGACCACAGCCAGCATCTCCAGGACGGACCGGGTCTCGGCGCTCAGCTGGACGAGCTGGTCACCAACTGCGCCCGCCAGCGACGGAGTCACCGGGAAGCGACCAGACCTGTTTCTGTTGATCGATGAGGGCTCACTCAGCAGGGTCCGCAGGTACAGGGTGTGCCCGCCCGTCTGCTCGTGCAGACGCTTCACCGTCCCGGGCGTGAGCGCACCGATCCCCATGGCCTGGGCAAGCATCGCGACGTCATCGATTCCCAACCCGGACAGTCGGAGGTCCAGACGCCGCTCGACGCTGGAAAGCAATCGGCGAGTCGCTTCGTCGAGGCTCTCCCGATCCCCGCGCACCATGACCAGCGCCAGCAGCGGGTCGACTGAGAGGCGCCGTAGCAGGAACGTGAGGGCCAACACCGAAGGCCGATCAGCCCACTGCAGGTCGTCGACGACGAGGACGACCGGTCCTTCGGCCAGCACCTTGCCGACTACCGCCAGCAACTCGGCGCCCACCGCGAAGGGTGACGCCCCGGAAGGAACACCGCTGGCCAAGAGACGGCGGCCTTCAAGCAATTCGGGATCCACCCGCTGGAGGAGTTGCTCGACGAGGCCGTAGTCCAGATCGGCTTCCGACCGGTCGGCGCGCCCGGTGAGAAGTGCATGTGGACTCGCCAGCCCGGCCCCGCGCCGCGCCAGGGCGGACTTCCCGATCCCGGACTCGCCCTCGATCACGACCAGCCACGGCTCGCCGTCAGCGACGCGGGCCACGATGTCGCCAATCTGGCGGAGCTGGGCAGTCCTGCCGACAAAGATCTCCTGCCGCGGCCCTTCGAATGCCGCCACCTCACCGCTGCCCGACCGCACGGCGTCATGCTCTCACACGCCCCTGGGATCGTTCAATGCCGACGCGGGCCACCCGTATTGCCCCTCCTGTGTCGGTCGTGGATCTCCCACCAGATATCGTTCAGCAGTGCCCACTGCTCACGTCAACGAGATCGACATCTATTTTGAGCATTCGGGCCAGGGTCGCCGCCTGCTGATCTTCAACGGCTCCAGCGCGACAATCGAAAGCACCGGGCCGCTGATCGATCCGTACCGCGCCCGATTCGATGTGCTGATTCACGACCAGCGAGGCCTCGGCCGGACCGAGATCCCGCCGGGGCCCTACTCGATGAAGGATTACGCCGCCGACGCGTCGGTGAAGAAGCCCTTAGCCTGGCCCTTGAACGAGCGGACGGCGTCGATCTGCTCCGCGTTGCCCGCCATTCTCCCGGCCAGAACCCTGGCAAGCTCTTTCTTTTTCTTGTTCTTGTCGTTGGACATGCTGCTTCCTTTCCGCCTCTACCGGTTGCCGCTAGGCCGATGAACCCGAGTGGGCCTGCTCCTCCGCCACCAGGGCCGCAAAATCCGGCTCCTGGACCATTGCCTCCACTTCTTCGGGACTGAGACCGAGGTCGGTTGCAATCGCAGCGAGGTCGTCCGCCGACAGTTCAGCCATTATCGCCTGGACCTGCTGGTCAACCTCACCCAGGTGTTCATCACTCGCGGCGGCGGGCACGGATGGGGTCCCGCTGCTATCGACGCTCGGAGGCGCGTCCCGCTCTGGTTGGGACTTTGCCTTGAAGATGGACTTCCGTCCGGGCGGGGGGCTGGTCGGCGCAATGGTCGCGGCCGTACTCGTAGCAATCGGCTCGCCGATCGCAGACTCGGGCCGGGACTTCGACCCGAACGCGGACTTCCGGGGGGCCGTCCCGTTGGTCAGCGTGGCGCCGGTCCTAGTTCTCGGTCGGGACGGGTGGCGCCCCTGTCAGCAACCTCCGCCGTGGCCACCACCTGGGTCACAGCCACCCGTCCGGCGGGTATATGACGTCGCAACATGCCTTCCGATGGAGGATCATGTTGTTGTGTCACCTCCCCCACCTCGACATGACTAGCCATGATTGCGGACCACCAAGGGGAACTGCCCCATGGGCCGGCCGGCTCGTTACCGGGTCACGAGTTCGACGAGGTGGCGCAGGGAGCTGCTCAGGTGCTCGGCAGGGAGCGGAGGGAATCCGATGTGCGGTCGGATGGGGTCCGGCACCGCAGACCACTCATAGGCCATTCATAGGACAGAGTGACGGAGGTGATCGACGGTCCAGCCGGCGTGAGGTCATATCGCCACACCCAAGTCGCCGGAGCTCAGGGTACCGTCGCCCGCGTCGGTACCCGGCTCCCAGGAGATGGCACTCGGCGGGTCGAATACCTGGACGCGGTTAGCCGTCTGGTAGAGACCGTCTGGATGGTTCGGGTGGTACATGGACATCCGGGTTGTTACCGGTTTGGACGTTCACCAGGCCCTGAACTTATCGCTGGCGGCGCCAGCTCCCGGTACGATCGGCAGTCACAATGAGGCTGATGGGAGCGATGAACGAATGAGTGAGGACATCTACTGGGATCCGTTCGACCCCGCCTTGCGGGACGATCCCTACCCGCTCTGGAAGCGGCTGCGCGACGAAGCCCCCGTGTACCACAACGTCAGGTACGACTTCTTTGTCCTTTCCCGGTTCGACGACGTGGAGGCGGCCCACAAGAGCCCCACCACGTTCAGTTCAGCCCACATGACGACGATCGAGATTATGACCCCCGACCCGAACACCGACACCGGCATGTTCATTGGCCTCGATCCGCCAATGCACACCGCCTACCGGGGCCTGGTGTCGCGGGCCTTCACCCCTCGAAGCATCGCCGCCATCGAAGAGAGGGTCCGCGCCGTTGCCAGCCAGCTCCTCGACGCCCAGGTGGGGTCGGGCGGGTTCGACTACGTCCAGAACTTCGCGGCCATCCTGCCGCCGACCATCATCTCCTCGCTGCTCGGGGTGCCCGAGGCCGATCAGGACTGGATGCGCCACCAGGTCGACGACATGTTCCGGATCGATGACGGCGTGGGAATGATGAACCCGACCGCCATGGGTGCGATGGACAACGTCCAGCGCTACATCGCCGACCAGGTCCGGGCTCGCAAGGGGTCACCCCGGGATGACCTGTTCACCGCGCTGGCCGAAGCCGACTTTCCTCGTCCGGAGATTCCCGGTGAGTTCGGCCTGATGCTGTTCGCGGCGGGAAGCGAAACGGTGGCCCGCCTCCTTGGCTGGGCTGCCTCGGTCCTGTCCGAGCACCCCGATCAACGGGCGGAGCTGGTGGAAGACACCGCGCTCATACCCCGGGCGGTGGAGGAGTTGCTGCGCTATGAGGCGCCCTCGCCCGTCCAGGCTCGGTGGCTGAATGCACCGGTCGAGGCACACGGCGTCACCATGCCAGTCGACTCTAAGGTTGTGCTGCTCACCGGCGCCGCCGACCGCGACGAGCGCAAGTTTCCCGATCCCGATCGCTTCGACATCCACCGCCAGTTCGACCACCATGTAGCCTTGGGCTTCGGCATTCATTTCTGCCTGGGCGCCGCTCTGGCCCGCATGGAGGGCCGGATCGGTATAGAGGAGACGCTCGCCCGCTTCCCCATCTGGGAGGTAGACCGCGACCGGGCCCACCTCCTCTACACCAGCACCGTCCGGGGCTACGACGAGCTACCGCTTCTGGTCTGACTCCCATTGAGCTCGCCAGGCGGCCGGGACGGCGTGCTGGAGAAGGGACCAACTACAGGTGTGCCGTCCGACGGCGAGGACGATGAGTTTGCCGGCGGTACGATAAGACCATGCCGATGCCTAAGCGGGCAGACGTCGATGATTTCTTCGCGCAACTTGACGACCCTCAGCGACCACATCTCGAGGCGCTGAGGGTACTGAGCCTCGATTCCGACTCGAAGGCGCGTGAGGAACTCAAGTGGAACCTGCCGGTGTATGTCCGCGGGCGTTCTACAAACCTCTGGACCCTTCAGAACTTCAAGAACCACTGCTCGCTGCGGTTCTCGCCCGAGTTCTTCGCGTCCCGGAGGGAGACAATCGAGGCAGCTGGCTACCAGGCCGGCGAGGGCTTCATCAAACTCCCCTACAACAGGGAGCTTCCGACCGAACTCTTGAAAGCACTGATGCGGGCCCGGGTGGAGGAATACGAAAAGACCGGCGCTGAATAACACCACGGGCCCGTCGCTCGGGTCGTTTCGGTCGTTGCTTGGCGATGGCCCCGACCAACCCGGATGACGAGCAATCAGGCAAGAAGCTGGTCCTTGAGGACCGACGTCAGCCACTTCTCGTACCGCTCGCCGGTCCAGCCTCGGTCGAATACGAGCAAACCGTAGACCTCTGGAGACGCCAGGGCGTGGATGACATCGCCGGCGCCCCGCTCTCGAAGCCCGGGCCGCAGGGCGCCGGTCCGAGCGAGGGCGCGGCGCCAGCCGGCGCTGACCGTCGTGACGCTGGCGAGCGATCTCGGCGAGCAGCGAAGCGGCGTCTGGGTCGGATCTGGCCGCGTCAGCCAGGATGCGGTGGATTGGTCCAACTCGAGCCATCACCTCGCGGAGGAGGGCGCAGAATCCCACCAGCTGGTTCTTCGGGTCCTCGTCTGAGAGAAGCGCTCGGACCTCGGGCCGGTCGAGCATGGCGACTGCCTGGTCATCACCCCCGATCGAGACATCCAGCACGGACGTGAGGATGCCGAGCTTGGAGGAGAACAGCCGGTACACCGTCGGCTGCGGGGTGTCGGAGCGGTCGCTGATGGCCTCGATGGTGGTCGCCGCATAGCCGCGCTCGAGAAAGAGGCTGCGGGCCGCCTCGACGACAGCGGCCCGGGTCCGGCGGGTACGTGCCTGGCGAGCGGCTCCCTCGTAGGGGCGGCGGGTCTTGACACCTCGGTCCATATTCGTGATAGTACTACTCTCGAAAGAAGAGTCCAGTACCGGACCATCCCAAAGGAGGCAGCATGACGGACCCTTCCACCCAGGGCATCAAGACCGTGCTCCATCCCGTCTCCGACCTGACGAAGGCCAAGGCCGTCTATACCGCTCTGCTCGGCGTGGAGCCTCAAGCGGACGCTGAGTACTATGTCGGCTACGACGTCGCGGACCAGCACATCGGGCTGGTGCCGGGCGGTGGTCCCCAGCAGATGGCCTCACCGGTCGCCTACTGGCAGGTTTCAGACATCCAGGCCAAGCTAGCCGAGGTCACCGCGGCGGGTGCCCGCCTGAAGGAGCCCGTGCGCGATGTCGGCGGCGGCCGTCTGGTGGCCAGCGTCACTGATCCAGACGGCAACGTGCTCGGCCTGCTCCAGGACCCATGAGTGGTACCTCGCCATTGCCCTCGGCGCCCCCGACGGCACCGGGGACCGGACAATGGACGCGTTGCCGTCCAGCTGTCAGCGATGCGACCCGACCACATGAGAAAGGACCTGCCATGACGCCCTGTACCGTGGATTTCAACACCGTCTCGACCGTCGGTCTGGAGTCCTCGCCGGTCGCGACCGCGCTCGCCGGTCTGCGGGCGAACGAGGCCCGCTACTTCAAGAACAAGTACGACCACGTCTTCACCGTCGAGCCTGCGAGCCGCGCCCAGACGACCATCGACTGGGTGCACCGGATACTGAAGGAACAACGCGACATCGTCATCTCATCGCGGCCCCTCGAAGCGACGGCCTTCCAGGTCGAGAACATCCGAATGGCCTACGTCTTCTACGAGAGCGGTCTGTCGATCAACGTGATGTACACCATCGACGACCCCGGGAAACGAGCGGTCGGGTTCAAACTCTCCGAAGGGATGGAAGTCCCCGCCGAGCTTGCCTCCCGGTTCAAGTTTGCGAGACAGAAGTCGAAGCTGGCCGGAACCATTCGCGGTTCCTACTTCGTGTTTAAGAACGAGTACTGACCATGGCCGACTCGGCGAGGTCGGTCAGCCACGACCAGGGTTAGCGGTCGGCGAACACCAGCAGCTGTCCTGTGTAGACGGCCACCCAGACATTGCCCGTGGCGGGGTCAACCGACCTGTTCGGTCGATGACGACATGACGAGGGTTGTAACCGACGTAGAACTGCCCCGTCCGGGCCAGCATGTGGAGCGACACGGTCACGACCTGGGTGCCGCCCATAATGGCGATGTAGGCGGTGGCCGAATTCGGCGAGATGGTTGCCGTCGTAGAGGGGTGGGCCATAGTAGAGTCAACTCACGTCGTGGACAGCAGTTGCGTCCTGACCTCAGGGTGAGGAGACCGGCATGAGAGTTGGGTTGATCGGCACAGGATTCGGAACCCGGGTGCACCTTCCCGCCATGCGCGCCAGCTCGCATATCGAGGTGGTGGCAGTCTGTAGTGCGCAGCGGGCTCGAGCCGACGCTGCTGCTGACCAGTGGAGGATACCCTTCGCTACTGATGACTATGAAGAGTTGCTCCAACGCGACGATGTCGAGCTGGTAGACATTTGCACGCCCCCCGACAGCCATGCGCAAATCACGATCGCTGCGCTAGGAGCTGGGAAGCATGTCCTGTGTGAGAAGCCGCTTGCGCTTGACGTGGGCGAGGCGGACGCGATGGCAGCGGCGGTAGAGAAGACCAGGGTTCGCGTCCCGGCTCTGGTTGACGCGGTGCATCATGAGATGCGCTACTTCCCGTTCCGCAGGCTGCTTCGGAGTCTCGTGAGCGAGGGCTACCTTGGGGAGCTGCGTTATGTCGTTCAGGCGGTGGCGGTCGACTTCGGCGTGAACCCTATGATGGAGCCGTACTGGTACACGTGGGTTGCTCGCAAAGAGCAGGGTGGTGGATTCCTGACCGGCATGTTGTCCCACGAAATCGACCTGTTGCGATATACCTTCGGTGATCTGTATGAGGTGTATGGCAATGTAAGCATTGCCGTGACAGAAAAGCCGGTGTTGGGCTGGGACTATAGGGATGGTGACGCCATCGGGCCCGACAGTCCCAGGATGGGAACTCAGCTTGCCACCGCGGATGACACTGCGGTCGTGACCGGGCGATTCCACAACGGTGCTCCCCTGGTATTGACCGGCACCTGGGCCGCCCACAACGGAACGGGCAACCGGCTGGAGGCCTACGGCTCCGAAGGCTCTATCCTGGTGAGCGACGGTGTGATCAGAGGTGCTCGCAAAGGCGAGACCCTCGCGGCCCTGCCTATTCCAGCTGAGTATGAGCTCGACCTCTCGACAGGCGAGCGAATGGTCCCCGCCTCCACCCGACTCTTTGCAGACCTCGCAGCCGTCGTCGACGGCAGGACTCCTCTTTCTGAAGGGTTGTTCGCCTCAATCGCGGATGCGGTGAAGACCCAGCAAGTGATCGAGTCGGTCCGCGAGCAAGGCGGAGAACGTGTCATCGGAGGGTATGCTCGCCCGACGTGAGGCTGGTGGCATGGAACTGCTGCTCGGGCGGAGCACGGAAGTGGGGCTGGGTCGAACAGCTGAGCGCGGACGTCGCCGTGATATGCGAGGCGGCGACGAGCCTCGCCCCGACCGAACCCTACTCTGCTCGAACCCGCCGTCGCCTGGCACGCCGCCGGTGATCTCGACCACAAGCAAGTTGCGATCGGTACGTCACGCCTGGGTCTTGAGGCGCTTGAGCCCAGAACGGGCCAAGGCCAATGGGCGGTCGCTGGACGTCTCGCCGGAGGCCCCGACATTCTGGGCATCTGGAGCCGCCCCGCCAACCCGGGCGGAGCGAGCTACGCCGCCAGCGTCACGGCCACACTTTCAGCATGGGGGGACGTGCTCGCGAACGGGCATATGCTGGTTGCAGGCGACTTCAACGTCGGCTTTCCGATCGCCCGAGACGGGCAGGTGTGGTACGCCAAACAACTCGTTCGAACCTGGGAGGCGCTCGGACTTGTCAGCGTGTACCACTCCTTCTTCGAAGCACAGATGGGCCAGGAAAGTCGGGCTACGTTCTTCGACGAGCGTCGCCGCAAACTCGGCTGGCACATCGACTACATCCTTATACACCGAAAGCACCTCCATCGGGTCCGGAACGTCGAGCTCGGCGACTTCTGGGAATGGGTCGCAACTGGCCGGAGCGACCATGTGCCTCTCATCCTGGACCTCGACTGGTGACGGCCACCTTCTCCCATCGGATCCCGGGACTCTCCAAACCGGGATTCCGGCACTCTTCGCCTTCGAGAGCAGTCGGCTCCGGGTCAGGTATCCCGGCTCCCTTGACGGTGTAACTTGGGCGCCGTGAGCCAGACCACCGTGTACGAGATGGGGGTACCTGCGCGCTGCACCGACGGATTCTGCGGCAACGTTACGCACTTCGTGGTTGACGCCGCCACGCTGGTGGTGAGCCACCTCGTCGTGGCACCGGAAGGTCGCAGCACCCACGGCACGCTGGTCCCCGTTAGATTGGTCGAGGCGGCCGATGACAGCGTGGAGCTGCGGTGTGATCTGGCGGATTTCGACGCCCTCACCGACGCGGCAGAAGTCATCCAGTCGAGCGGGTCCGACCCTCCTCCTTCCGGCCAGCTCGCGGTGCGTGGAGATCAGCCCGTCCACAGCACCGATGGGGAGATCGGTAAGATCCGGGCCGTCAGGGTCGACGCCAGCAGCCGCCGGGTCACCCACATCCTGCTCCAGGAAGGGCATCTGTGGGGAAAGCGCGAGGTCGCCATCCCGTGGGGCTCGGTGACCAACGTTGCCGGCGGAGTTCATCTGAGCTTAACCAGCGAGGCTATCAAAGGGCTTCCGTCGGTCCCCTTCTAAGGAGCCGTAGCTATCGGGTACGGCCAGGTAAGCGCACCAGATGATGAGGCGCGTCGGCTTATCGATCGCCCCTTCGTGGCACCAACTGGCCGCCCGGTTGATTGGTTGCCCCCATGACTTGTACGACCCCGCCATCGGAGTCGTAGACCGAAGAGCCGGGACAGCCGGCGTGATCGGCCAGAAAGTTGCGATGAGCAAGCGGAGCAACGGCTCCGTCGGCTATAGGCGTGCCGAACCAGGCAACCGAGTGCCCGAGTTCAGCGCAGGCGCGCAGCGGTGGCGCGTAACGTTCGGTCCACATGATTGACCCGGATGCCAGGCCGCCCCAGGCGGGGTCGACCCGGACACGACCGATCAGGTGGTCATTGATGTCAGCACGCCACCAGCCGTCTCCTTCGGCCCGGATGGCCAAATTCTCGCGGCGACCTGGTGACCACTGATATCGGATTCGCACCGTCATACCGATCCCCTCACCGCTAAAGGGCGCCGCGTATTCCGCTCCGTCCGCGTCGATCGCTCCCCACACCGAGAAGATGGCGATTTTCCCTGTCGGATCCGAGCCTTCGCTCTGGAGACCGAGGTAGCCACCCTCGCCGCCGACCAGGGCCACCTGGTGACTCCAAAAGTAGCCCACGGGTGAGGGATCAGTCCGCGGCTCAAGGCCCCAGCGGAACTCGTCGTAGCCTGACCGTGCTGCCGGCCATGACCACTCGGTGTAGGTGCCGACCGGCACGACCGGCGGATGTCGTCGGAATATCGAAGCAATCTTCACCCCGTCATCTTGGTCGCGCTGGATCGCTTCGGTATCTCAGCGCAGCTGAGGATCTCGCCGCACTGCAGTCGAGGACACCTACGGCGCGAGCTCTACGGGATAGGCCTGGGCCGGCTACCGCTGGCTGAAGCGCCGCTTCCGGGGTCGAGCCGGCCGGCGGCTCGATTGGTGGACAGCATGGCGGCCCCGCGGCACTTCGCTGGTCGACGAGGTGGGCGTGGGTCTGGGGACGGCACTGCCGGCGCTCCTCAGGGTTGGGAGAGCGGAGAGGTCTGGCGGAGTAACACCGGGCGTAAGCCCCAGCTGTCGTTGCAGTTTCCGGGCCCCTACGATGTGTGCCTGCCCGAGCAGGCTAATGACAATGCCGTCCGCTCCGGCCCGACCGGTTCGACCGGAGCGGTGCACGTAGTCGGTGGCGTCGGCAGGCGGATCGTAGTGAACCACGAGAGGGACGGCGTCGACGTGGATGCCGCGGGCTGCGACGTCGGTGGCCACCAGGACGTCGAGACGTCCGGCGCGGAAAGCGGCCAAGGCCCGGTCCCGCTGAGGCTGACTGCGGTCGCCGTGGATGGGGGCCGTCGAGAGGCCGAGACGGGCCAATCGCTGGGACAAACGGTCGGCGCCGCGTTTGGTGCGGCAGAAGACCAGGGCGGGACCCCGGGCTGCGATGGTCTTGGCAGTCACGTCCACCCGGGCGTCGGCGTCGACTGACCAAAAGCGATGGTGTATCTCGCTCCGATCGGTGTCGGCGAGGGCCACCTCATGGCGCGCCGGCGAATGCTGGTAGTCCCGGACCAGCTTGTCGACGGGGCCATCCAGGGTGGCTGAAAAGAGGAGCGTCTGGCGACTGGCGCGGGTCTGGTTGACCAGCCGGCGCACGGCGGGCAGGAATCCCATGTCCGCCATTCGGTCTGCCTCGTCAATTACGACTATCTCGACGAAGGAGAGATCGGCGGCCCCTCTGTCGACCAGATCCTCCAATCGTCCGGGGCAGGCGATGAGTACGTCCACCCCACGCCGCAGAGCGGCCAGCTGCTTGCCGTAACCGACCCCGCCATAGACCGACATCACCGCCGCCCCGATGACAGCGGCCAGCGGTCTCAGCACTTCTTCTACCTGAGCGGCGAGCTCCCGGGTGGGCACCAGCACGAGGGCCCGAGCACCGCCGCCGTCCCCCCTGCGCCGGCCCCGGCGTTCCCCGCGGGGGGCGTCAGCCAGGCGCGACAGCACTCCCAGCCCGAAGGCCAGGGTCTTGCCCGAACCGGTGGGGGCCTTGCCGCATATGTCGCGGCCCGCCAGACAGTCCGGCAAGGTGGCAGCCTGGATAGGGAACGGATCGGTGATCCCGGCTTGCGCCAGGGCGGCGGACAGTTGCGGTGGCACGCCGAGGACGGCGAAGCCGTCAGACGGCACAGATACAGCAGAGGTACTCACAAGACTCCAGTCGGTCCAGGGGGAAGGTTGGCCGACTCGAAAACTGTCTCGTGGGCCTCGCCGATGTTTCACCGGCAGTCGCCCGGGCGCTAACCGCAGGCCACCGCCACTGTACCCGGTTTCATGGGGCTTTCATGGCGCGGCGATGAATACTGCCCCGAGGTCATCGACGACGGTGTTGCGGGGTAGGTGGTCAGAACTGCCCGACGACGTCGATGATCAGGATCTGGGCTGGTGTGGCCGGTTGTGACGCCGCGGTGGAGGTCGCCGGTTGAGCGGGAGTGGCCGGTAGAAGGGCGATGGCGCGGGCACCGATGTTCTGACCGCTGAGGGCGGTGACCGCGGAGAGGACGTTTTGGGCGCTGACCAGTTGCGGCTGCTTGCCCCATGAGGACTGGGTCTGCGTGCCGGTCGGGATGTCGGTCTGGACCAGTTGCAGGACGAGCGTCTTGCTCGGATCAATCTTGGCCCCGCTACCCTTGACCAGCAGCTTCGAGCTGGGCGCGGTGGGAGCCTTCACCCCCGCCACGCTGGTTATCTGAGGCTCTCGGGCCGGGGTGTTGGTGACCTTCGGCCAGCCGGGGGCCGGCAGAGCGCTGTCGACGGTGCCCGGCGCCGAGGCGTTCGGCGTGTAGTCGGCGAGCAGGTCGACCACGAACACGAGGGTGTCGGTACCGGATATGCCTGCCTGGGAATTGCCCGAGGTTCCGTACCCGTCGGCCGGCGGGATGCTCAGGAGCATTCGCGACCCGAGCCGCTTGCCAACGAGGGTCTTGTCGAAGCCGGGTATGACGGCGCCGGTACCGATCACGAACCCGGTCGGAGCGCCGCGAGAGAACGAGCTGTCGAAGACCTTGGGCTGGGTACCGACCGTGGTTGGCCAGATCTCTCCGACGTAGTTGGTGATCACGGTGTCGCCGGAGGAGACAGGGGTGCCGCTACCGGCGATAAGCGTCTGCTCGATGAGTTGCTTGGGTGGCTGGCTGGCCGGGAAGGTCACCGTCGGCTTGGTGTTGAACGCTCCTGTCACCTTGATCCCCGTTTTTTCCACGACGGGCGTGTCACCTGAAGACGACCCGCTGGTGGTGGGCGTCGAGCTGGCCGACGATGGCTGGCTCGATGAAGGGCTCGACCCCGCAGACGGGGAACGGGAGCCCGACGAGCACGCGCTCACTGAGATCACGGCCGCCGCTAGAAGTGCAAGCAGTGTCAGTCTACCACGCCATCGAGTGCGCGCCACGTTACCCATTGAGTCTCATTCCGTAGTCGGGCAGGCATCCGAGCCTAATAGGCGGACCCTGCCTAGACTTCGCGGGGGGGTCACCGCGTGGCGGAAGGCGAGAGTCGGGAGACCCGCGAACACGAACACAGATCGAGCAGTCGCTCGACCGCAACAACCTCGTGCGATTTGCTGTCTCCTTGAGGCACCTCCGTCCTGGAGCCTCTCCAGGCCGCTGCCCCCCGCCGGCCCCAACTACCGGGAGAACGCTCCTTTTGGATCGAGGAGTGATCTCAAGAGATCCTCCATTTTGTCGAAGCTGTCTTCCTGGCCATCGGACCTGGTCATGTGGTCCCGGCCAGGCTTGTCTCGGAACGCCAGCTTCAATGTCACCTTCGTCACTCCGTCAGTCTCGTGCAGATCGACCGACTCGACGGCGTGCGCATCTGGCCACCCTTCGAACAACCACCTCTCGACGGTCCGGGTCGGCGGCTCGACCTCCAGGTAGGTTCCTCGAAATGAGCACTCGGTTCCATCGTCGGCCACGAAGACGATGTGGTAGTTCCCCCCGACGCGCAGGTCGATCGAGCACTCCGTGACCTCACACGCAAATGGAGCGAACCACTTGCTCACATGGTCTGGCTTCGTCATGACGTCGAAGACGAGTGCGATCGGGGCCTCGAACTCTCGAGTGATGACTATTTCGAGATCGTTCGGGAATTCGATGACCGCTGATCCATGCCGACTGGGTGTCACTGCTGCTCTCCCTGTTGTTGTAGCTCTTCGAGGTAGTCGTCCAACCGATCCCATCGGTCGTTCCACGCCTGCTCGTACTTTGCCAACCACTCCTGTAACGGCTGAAGGCGGGCGGGTTCGAGGCGGTATAGCCGTCGCCGCCCTTCTGCCCGGCACCTGACGAGTCCCACCGCGCTGAGGACCCGTAGATGTTTTGAGACCTGGGGTTGGGACATCGCCAGGTCGTTCACCATCTCCCCGACCGCCTTCTCACGTGCGATCAGGGTGTCCAGAATCGACCGGCGGTCCCCCTCGGCAATGGCGTTGAAGACATCCGACGTCGTGGACGATCTGGCCACGGGCCCATAATATTCCGATATCGGTATGTGTCAAGTCTGCCATGACTGAACCACTGGTATCCACTACACCACCGGGCAGTGACAGGCGAAGGAGCCTCTCATGGAAGGGACGCTTCCGTCCCGGGCGAGTTCGAGTCAGGCGGAGCGTCGCTCGTGGACGAGGCCGGCAGGGGTGATCCCACAAAAGCGACGGACGTCGCGTGTCAGGTGCGGTTGGTCTGCGTAGCCGGCGGCCGCGGCTGCCGCCGCCAGGGGCGCTCCCGCATCGAGAGCGTGGACGAAGCGTCGCAGCCGGATGACCTGCTGGTACAGCTTGGGCGGGAGGCCGACATCGGCCAAGACGAGCCGTCGAAGGTGTCTACCGGTGATGCCGAGCAAGTTGGCTGCCTCGTCAACCGATCGGGTGGCCAACAAGTTCAAGGCGCCGGACAATCGGGGGTCAGGTCTGATCGAGCGGATCCACGAGTCGACCGCGTTCGCATCGATCAGCCGGCGCGCCGCCTTGGAACCCAGCACGGAGTCGGCCGGCAGGGTCAGGTTGCGTAACGACGACGCGGGCATCTGGAATGCCGCCGCCACGGCCTCTGGACGGAACCGGATCCCTCGCAGATGGGCGCCCGCGGCCAGGAGTGGGAACGCGGCCTGGTCGTGGAGTCCGACCACCTCGATCTGACCCGAGTCGTAGATGATCAGGTCGGCGCGACCATCGGGCAGCACCCTCTGAACACGGCCCGCGCTCACCCGCTGCTCCCAGCAACAAGCGACTACCGGCTCCCAAGCCGGCGGCGGCGCCCACTCCCGGTAGATGTCCGATCCGTTCAAGACAGGACCAGCTTGGCGCGTCATGCTGAGTTAGTGGCATCCCCAGAGAGGAGCGGCTGGATGGAACCCCGTATCAATGTGATCACACTTGCAGTCGACGATCTCGACCGGGCCCTCGACTTCTATCGTGCCGGCCTCGGCCTGGAGTCAAACGGGGTCATCGGTACCGAATTCCATGACGACCGCAGCGGAGCCGAAGGCGCCATAGCCATGTTCCACCTCGCGGGTGGACTGATCCTCACGATCTACCCTCGCTCGGAACTCGCCAAGGACGCAGGCACGCCGTTGGGGCCGCCAAGAAGCGGCGGGTTCAGCCTGGGGCACGCGGTGGCCGGTCGAGCCGAGGTTGACGCCCTGCTCGCCCGCGCCGCGGCGGTTGGTGGGAGCGTCCTGGACAAGCCACGTGACCGCCCATGGGGCATCTACTCGGGGTACTTCCAGGATCCTGATGGCCACCTGTGGGAGATCATGCACAACCCGACTCTGGAGACGGGCGCCGCGACATAACGCGTTCGGGCCGAGGGTCGGTGCCGCCGAACGGAGGAAGGTCCGCTATTTGTAGTCTTCCGCCTCTGAGGGGGGCAGTTCGTCGACGGCCCTTGGATCACCGCCCCTGGATGCCGGTCCGCGTCCCGTCGAGTGGTCCAGGGGCTCCTCTACTTCCCGGGCGGCGCTGCGGTGGGGTCGAAGCGCGGCCTCGTCGGACGGGTCGTCGGGGGTCAGTTGGTCTCGGTCCTTTGGCATGGTGCCCAACCTATGCCCACCCGACCGGTTCCCGCGACGTGCCGTTCGGATCTGCACGGCGGCGCTGCCGACGCCCCTGGCTGCGGCGGTGATGAGCACGGTTTCGCCGGCCAGCAGCAACCCCCGGTCGACCATGTAACCATCGACCGTCGGGGCCGCTGACTTAACGCGCCAAGTTCGAGCCGCCTCTTATTCGGTGGCCGGTCTTTTCAGCCGAGGTCGGTGAGGAAGCGCTCGATCATTGCCGCGAAGGCGGTAATGTCCCGCTCTTTCCACGAAGCCAGGCCGTCGGCCAGGTGTTGCCGGGCTCGCTCCGCTTCCTCCGCGAGCTTGCGTTGGCCGGCTGCGGTTAAGACAAGCGTGTAGCCCCGCCGGCCGGGTCGTTCGCCCTCGCGATCGATCAGGCCCGCGGCTTGGAGTTCGTTTATCTGCCGGGACACGGTGGACTTGTCCAACCCGAACAGGTCAGCCAGATCACAGGCCCGGGTCCCGGGGGCGGCCTGGATCTGGGTGAGCACGGTGTAGGCAGTCAAGGACAGGCCAGGATGGACTTCGGCGCTGAGCTCGGCTCGGCGCCGCATCAGGGTGGCGAGACCCTGGTAGAGGTGGTTCACGGCTCCGTCTCGCATACTTCTCCCGATGATTCAGTGTTGCATTGCACAACTCTAGCTGATAGGGTTGTAGTTGACAACCTAATCCGTAAGGTTGCATTCGGGAAGGGAGGCCGTCACATGAAGTCCTTGGCCCCCACTTGGACTGCATCTACAGCGAGGACCGCAGCAGGTCCCCCAGCCAAGCGCCTGATCATGGTGGTCGGCTACGACGGCTCCCCACCGGCCCGCCATGCTCTCGACCAAGCGGTAGACGTGTTGCGGAACCGGGGAGGAGCCCTCGAAGTGGTTTTTGTGGCCCACCTGCCGGTAGGCGCCACCCTGTCCACGGCAGCATTCGCCGAGGTCAGACAAGGACTGGACGAACAGGCACGAGCCCTGGCGGAGGAGGTTCGCGACCGGCTTGCCGGGCAAGACCACCCCTGGCATTTCCAGCGGCGGGACGGGGCGGTAGCCGCCGAGCTCAAGGCCGTCGCCGCTGAGGTGCACCGTCGATATGCCGAGACGGTCGACATCTTCATCGTGGTGGGGGACTCAGCTCACCGCTATCACCATGTGGCCGGATCGGTAGGATCGAGCGTAGTCCGCGGGGCCACCTTCCCGGTCCTGGTCGTCCCTTAAGGGCCCACCGCAATACGGGATACCTCGAAGGAAGGAGGGATCATGACAGTAACTGATCGGCCAACGATGCCCACGCGGGCAAGTTTGGATCGGCGTAGAGCACTCAAAGAAGTGAAAGCACGACTCTCTGCGATCAGCGACACGCTCTCTGACTCCCGAATCGATGCGGTAGAACTCCGAAAGGACGTTGAAGAATTAAACGCCATCACCAGCCGTATCGCCTGGCTGGCTGACATCGCCACAACCCCCGCCGCTCCCCGTTGATTAGGGTCGCGTCGCCCCAGACCACCATTCGCGGCAACGTGTTAGCGCCATCACTCTCTGGCCCAGGCCATCTCCGTAGCGGGTGACTTCCGTGCCGACTTTTGTCCTTTCCCACCACTTTTGGAGCAAAAACCCACGCGACAGGTAGCTATCCGTCCAAAAGTGAGAAAAGGGGACAGAAAATGCGGCCCACCGAGCACCTCGAGCACCTCGAGCACCTCGGGCCGACCTGACCGCCTCAGGCTGAAGGCCAGGGCCGCTTTACTCCGATACGTACCCGCCAGGTGAACGATAACTGGGGAAGCAAGCGAGCCGCGGCGAAGCCGGCCCGGGCCTGCCGCTCGAAGACAGCCCCGCCGATCTCGACATCGGTGAGCCCCGCTCGCCGCAATCCCTGGTAGCTGCCCTGGCTATACATCAAGGCGCAAAACCGCTCGGCTCCTCCCTCGAGCGACCCGGAGAGAGCGAGCTCCCGGGTGTAGGAGAATTGACCGCTGAGGCCCATCCGATCGAGATGGCCCGATTTCGACCAGGAGCGAAGCCCGCCAGGCATCACCCGGTTGCGATGGGGGTCGGTCTGGTCGTCGTCGGCCAACACCGGGTCATCCTCGGTGATCGGGCGGCGCAGCCACTCGCCCGCGCTGCCCGCGGCGACCCGAGCTTCCAATACCCTGATGCGGCGGTGCAGCTCCCGCCACGCCGCCTCCGCCGCCGCCACTCCCGACACCGGCGGCCAATCTGCGTCGATTACCGCCAGCACCCCGCCCGGACGCAGGATCCTCCCCACCTCCCTCAGGGTCGGATCGGGATCCATCCAGTGCATCGCCTGAACCACCGTCACCACGTCTGCCATCGCGGCGCCCAGCCCGGTGTCATGCCCCAACCCGGACAGATACTCCACACCCGGAGACGGACGCGATTCCGCCACCGCCCGCATCTCGGCGTTCGGCTCAACACCTTTGACCGACGCCGACCAGGTCGCCGCCCACCTCGAGGAGAGGCCAGTGCCACTACCGAGATCGACCACTACCGGGGCTGGCGCGTTGGCGTAGCAGGCCAGAAGCGGGCCCAGAGCTTGAGGAGGCGAGGGCCGGTTGGCGTCGTAGAGGTCGGCAAATCCGCTGAAGCGTTCCTGACTGGCTGGATCAAGGCCCATATCCATAACAAGCAGCGTAACCCCGGGTCGCTATTTCGCAGCTATGCTTGCTGCTAGGGTGCGCGCCGCCTGGCCGCAGTGACGGGCGCGGGTGGCTGGCTTCACTGGTTCGCGGCAGGTAATAGCAGGGAATAGGAGGATGACGATGGTGTCGGTAGGGCCGATGGCCGGGGTCAAGATTGTAGAGCTGACGACGTTCGGTTTCGTACCTTCCGGAGTGGCGCTGCTCGCTGATTGGGGGGCGGACGTCATCAAGATCGAGCATCCCAGGAATCCCGACCCGATGCGGGGCCTCGTTACCGCCGTGTCGGATGACGGTGCCGAGGTGGATACCCTTATGGACCAGTTCAACCGGGGGAAGCGGAATCTGGCCCTTGACCTCGCCGTGCCGGAAGGGCGGGAAGTCTTATCTGACCTTGTCCGCCGCTGTGACGTGGTGGTCACCAGCTTCTTGAAGCCGGCTCAGCGGAAACTGCGCATCAGCTACGAAGACCTGCGGCCGCTGAATCCTCGTTTGATCTTCGCTCACGGTCACGGCTACGGTCCCCGGGGGCCCGACGCGGAGCAACCCGGATTCGACGGGATCTCCTATTGGTCCCGGGGTGGGGTCGGCCATGCCCTGACCTTCGCAGATGGTCCGCCCGCCCGCCAGCGCCCGGCGTTCGGTGACGTCATGGGCGGCTTGTCGGTCGCCACCGGGGTCTCCGCTGCCCTGTATCAGCGCAGCGTGACCGGCCGGGGATGCGCGGTGGATGTGTCTCTGCTGGGGGTGGCGTGCTGGCAGCTGGCACCGGACATCCTGACCAGCTTGGTGACCGGACAGGACGTGCAGTCGCCCGCCCCGACAGCCGACACGTCATCGAACCCGAGGGGGAAGCCGTTCCAGACCAGCGATGGGCGATACGTGACGGTGCTGCTCCTGATGCCGCACTACCTCAGCAATGTGCTTAAAGCCCTGGGGCACGAACACCTTCTGCAGAGCGCGGTATTCGCTGATTTCGAAGGCGGTCTTTCTCCCCAGGGCGGTCAGGCCGTGGACTCGGCGCTGCGCTCCGCCATCGGGTCGTTCACCGCGGAGCAGATCCGGGCGCGTTTCACCGGGCAGGACATCGCGTGGTCGATCGTGCAGTCTCCTGCGGAGGTCGCCGCGGACCCGCAAGTCATCGCCAACGAATACATCCTGGACAACCCGTCGAAGCCAGAACGATCGCTGATAACCGGACCGGTGCAGTTCGATCAGCGTCCCCCACAGATCTCGTCCGGCGCCCCCCGACAAGGTGAGCACAGCGAGCAGATCCTGCGAGAGCTGGGTCTCACGGGCGACACCATCGCCCGGTTGATGGGCAGCGGGGTCGTCGTTCAGGGCGCCGACGGGAGCTGGGATTCCTTCGGAAAGCTCGTGACCTGAGCCAGAGCGCTCAGGCGCGTAACGATCTGCATTCATGAGGTTGGAAACATGCCCTGGGGCAGGTGTCCTGGGCATTCGACGGCCTGCGCGTAATCACCACGACCAGGCCAGTATGTTCGCGGCCGTTACCGGTGCCGAGCTCATCGCGGCATCGAACGCAGCGTGGGTGGCATTGAGCACCTTGATAATGAGTCACGATCCGTCAGGCGTGAGTCCAATCACTTTGGTCTCCCAATGACAACCCGCCTCTTTTGAAGTCCGGGTAGATATCTGTCACGTGACGTGCTAATAAGGTGAATTCCAGGGACCAGCACTAGAAAGGAGGGGGCCATGCCCAGCCCCTTCAAGCCGAAGGAAGTTACGCCCGTCCAGAAGTTGGCGTACTACTGGGTCCACGTTGACGACACCACCAAAGGATACTTCGAACAGCTCTACAAGCAGCATCCACAAGACGTGTCCGAGCTGTTGGCGGGCGAGGCCCTCCTGCCTGCGGGGGAGTGCAAGACCCTGCAGGATTGGGTGGACGGCAAGGGTGGCGGCGAAGCCCTCAGCGCCTTCGACTTCAGCCACGTCTATATCTCGATCACGGACGTCAGGTGCGAGCCAGAGCAAGTCGATTCCGGAGGGCGATTCAAGATTGTCTGGGCAGGCGAGGCCGAAGCTGACTTCCCGGCGCGCGAGGACAGGCTCGTCATCATGGACAGGGACACGAGCGGCGAAGTGCGCACCATCACCCTCACGTACCCCGAAATCAAGGCCGGCTCGGTGAAAGAAGAAATCGACTGCGATCCCCTTCCCGACGGGACCTATCTGGTCAATCTGACCGTCAACACCGACGGCACCGACCACGGCACAGAGCTGACAGCCCAGGGCATCCGGAACACGGCTGGGGTGGACGTGTATGTCGGCGAGTCAGAGGCTGCTTGGCACGCCCGCCTGGCCCCGATCATCGCTCAGATCCAGAACAAGGCCAACGAGGCCGTCTGGGTCGGCGTCGACGAGACGATCGAACCGAGGAATGCCCAAGCCATCGCGGAGTTGACCCGGTTGGCCGTCGACATCGATCGGCCGGGACGCGTCGAGCAAGGCCCCCGCACCGAAGTCTCGACCGGCCTCGATTCCTATGCCGAACGCCTGTCCGTTCGCGAGCCTCCGTATCAGTTGGTAGATCCTGCGAAGTGGACCACTCTTCGCGAACGGCTCCAGGGACTGACCATCATGATCAATGCCGACCAAATCCGTACCTTCCAGGAGCGGCTGAAGGCCTGGCTCGATGATTATATGAAAGACGTATTCCTCTGAACCGGCGGAGGCAGCTTCCTGCCGTAGCTGCCCCATACAGTCCGCCGACAGCGTCTGGACCGATCGTCATCTGCCGCCGGCCGATGCTCGGCCCGGCATTCTATGAATCCAGTCGCTACTGTGAGTGCCACGAGCGTCAGCGAGTGCAACCCGATCGGAGAGGCAATGACGACGAAGTCCGATTTCTCGGCTGAGGAATGGCAACTCATTCTGGAGGCCCCCCCGAGTGCTGGCATGATCGTGGTCACGGCCCAACGCGGGGGATATTCCGCGAAACCATCGCTATGGCCAAGGCCTACGCGGAGGCGCGCCAACAGCACGGTGAGAGCGAGCTTCTGGATGAGATCGTGTCGGCTAAACCCGAACGGGATCACACTCACTACCACTCCTTCGACGAGCTCAAGCAGCACGGACTGCAACACCTGCGCGACTCGGTCGAGCTGCTCGAGCGCAAGGCCACGCCAGTTGAGGTAGAGGAGTACCGTCAGTTCATCGTCAACTTGACTCACAAAGTCGCAGCTGCCCACCGCGAGCACGGCCAGGACGTGAGCGACCCTGAGCAAGCGGCTATCGACGACATTGTGGCCTCCCTCAACACACCGCCCGATAGGAACCCTTGAAAAAGGATGACCGGCGTGGCACCGGCCGGGGCCCGGAGTTTGAGCTAGTCTCGAATCGTCCCGAAGGCGGTGGAATATCACTTGGGCAATATCTACGCCAAGCTCGGACTGAAGGGCCGCCAGCAGCTACGCCGCTCTCTGGCTGACGCTCGCCAACCCAGCCTCGTCTGAGTCTTGGGCACGCCCCCCGCGTCCGGCAATCGCGTGGCCAGCATTCATCTGCCAGTGCGGGGTGGCGCGGCGGGTAGTTGCACCGCGACGCAAAGCCCGCCAGCCGGCCGGGGTTTGAGGGTGAGGGTTCCGTCGTGGGCCTGGGTGATGCTTTTGACGATGGCCAGGCCGAGGCCGACACCTGCGTGGTCGGTGTGGATGCGTTCGCTGCCGCGCCGGAATGGCTCGACCAGCATGGACACTAATTGCGGGGTGAGATTTTCCCCGGTGTTCTCGACGGCGAGCACCACGGTTTTAGGGTGGACGCTGGTGGTGACCCACACGGTGCCGTGGGCAGGCAGGTTGTAGACGATGGCGTTGTGCACGAGGTTGGTAGTCAGCTGCACCAGGAGCGCCTCTGAGCCGATGGTGGGAGTCATCCCGCTGGAGGTCTCGATAGTGACATCATGCTTTTCGGCGAGGGAGAGGAGTGTTTCGGTGGCTTCTTCGGCTACGAGGGACAGGTCGACGGGTTCTGGGGTGAAGGACCGCTGGTCGGCGCGGCTGAGCAGAAGCAATGCTTCGGTGAGGTCGATCGCCCGGGTGTTGACGGCGTAGAGGCGGTCTACGAGTTCGCCGCTGTCGCGGTTGGGATAGTTCCGGGCCACGTCGAGGAGCGTTTGGGTGATGGCCAGCGGGGTACGCAGTTCGTGGGAAGCATTGGCTGCGAATCTCTGCTGTTTGGCGACGTGTGCTTCGAGCCGTGCCAGCATGGCGTCGAAAGCGTCGGCGAGTTCGCGGAACTCGTCTCGGCGTCCCGGCAGCTGGATCCGGTGGGAGAGCGACCCGTCCGCAGCCGTGCGGGTGGCGTCCGTTATGCGAGTCGAGGGGTGCGAGCATCCGGCCGGCGAGAAGCCAACCGCCCAGTAGACCGAACAGCAGCAGAAACGCCAACACGGTGGCTGCTCTCGGAGCCAAAACGTGCAGAAGTCTCGACTGGACGGGGAACACACCATGAATGTCGGTGCCTGTGGAGCCAGGGACGATGAGCGCACGGTCAGGGACGTATCGCAGGAGGAACCAGCCACACGGAGGCGAGCAGCAATGCGCCGGCGACCACGAGGAAACCCGCGTAGCTGAGGGTGAGTTTGAGGCGAACGCTCAAACCAGGGGCTCTATCCACTGTCTCCTCCCTCCCGACCGTTGTCTGGTTGTGTGGCGATGCGGTACCCGACGCCTGCCACGGTGGCGATGATCCTGGGTTCGCCGAGGCGTTTGCGCAGTGCCGAGACGGTGATCCGCACGGCGTTAGTGAACGGGTCTGCGTTCTCATCCCACGCCCGCTCTAAGAGTTCTTCGGCGCTAACGACACCGCCCTCGGCCGCGACGAGAACTTCAAGTACTGCGAACTGCTTCCGGGTGAGCGCGACGTAACGGCTGTCACGGTAGACCTCGCGACGGAAGGGATCCAGCCGCAGACCTGCGATCTCCCGCACGGGTGGCCGGTTGTGGGCGCGCCTGCGGTCGAGCGCTCTGAGACGGAGCACGAGCTCCTCGGAGTTCGAACGGCTTGGTGAGGTAGTCGTCGGCGCCGAGGCTCGAAGCCGGAGGCTTTGTCATCGAGCCGGTCGGCAGCGGTGAGCATGAGGATGGGCACGCCGCGGCCGGAGGCGACGATCCGTTTGGCGATCTCGTCGCCGGAGGGCCCCGGGTATGTCGCGGTCGAGGACGGCGATGTCGTAGAGCGTTGATTCTCAACAGGCGCAGGGCGGTGTCACCGTCACCGGCGATGTCGGCCGCGATCGCCTCCAGGCGCAGGCCATCGCGGATGGCTTCTGCCATGTAGGGCTCGTCCTCGACGATCAACACACGCACACTCCTGTGATGGTACGCGCCCGACGCATATCGTCGGCGTATCGAAAACCCATCTGTTGCTGGCAAAACCACGCTGGGGTGACGACGCCGGTCTGCGTGGCCGACGGGGCGCGGACGCCCGGGAAAGCTGGCCGGGTCGCGGCCGCGGGTCGAAGGCGGTCCGGGGATGACACTCGACATCAACCGGAGTGGGTTACGTTCGATTTTCTACACCCCACCCGAACCTTGCCGAACGCACCTCGATCACCGGAGCCCGGCTGTACCCGCACATGCCGCGCTCCGCCGACCGGTACCTCGGCCCCCAGCGAGGAGTCCCGTGACTTCTTCTCCGTGTCCAGCCTGCTGACCGACCGGTATGCCAGCCGTCACGCCGGCCCGGCGCGCAGACCGGCCGGCCGGCCAAACGGCCGCGGCGAGGCCGCGCTGCCAGGGCCCGCTCGGTGGTGGTCCTTCTGGCCGTCATCGTGGCCGGGGCGGTAGCCGGCGGTGTGGCCCTCACCCAGGCCGCCGGCCGGAAGTCCTCCACCCGCGGTCGGCTGTCGGGTCCCGACGCTATCCGGTTCGGGGACCTTCCAACTGTCGACGGACCAGGCCCAGAACGCCACGATCATCGCCGCCGTGGCGTTCAAACTGGGCTTGCCGGACCACGCCGTCACCGTTGGCGTCGCTACCGCCCTTCGGGAGTCGCGCCTGGAGAACCTGACCTACGGGGACCTGGACTCGCTCGGGCTGTTCCAGCAGCGCCCGTCCCAGGGCTGGGGCACGCCGGCGCAGATCCTGGACCCGGTGTACGCCGCCACGGCCTTCTACCAGCACCTGGTGCAGGTACCGGGCTGGGAGACCATGGCCGTCACCGACGCCGCCCAGGCCGTCCAGCACAGCGCCACCCCGCAGGCCTATGCCCCTTACGAGAGCGAGGCCCGGGCCTTGGCGGCAGCCCTGACCGGTGAGACACCGGCCGCCTTCGCCTGCCGGCTGGACGGTTTCGCCGGCGCGGTCCCGGCGGTGTCGGCCCTGCCAGCCGCCGCCACCCGGGAGATGGGCTCTACCCTGCTCGGGGCGCCGGTGAGCAGCCAGAAGATAGGCTGGGCGCTGGCATCCTGGGCGGTTGGCCACGCCTGGCGCTACCACGTGCAGACGGTCACCTTCGGGAGCTGGCGGTGGACCGCGACCTCAGGCCGCTGGGTGAATACCCCGGGTGTGGTGGCCGCCCCGCCGGCCGTCCACGTTGACTACGGGAGTTGACCGACCCGAAGCCGCATCCCGTCTGAGGCCGTAGTGCTCAGGAAATGACGCCACCCGCGGCAGCGAGAAATCGCCAAGTCCCCGGCTGGATCATGGAGGCCAGCGGCTTTCATCGAGACGCGGTGAATGGTGGCATCCCTCAATAGGCACCCAGAATCGAGCCCGTATCGCTTAGGCTTGCGAAGTGTGGGTTGGGCTGTGGTGATTCTGGCTGCGCTGGTCATGTGGGGCGGCGTGGGGGTCGCGATCGACGCCCTGTTACACCACCAACCACGGCGCCCGACCCGCCGGCGCGGGCCACACCCGACGTCGATCGCGGACGAGGCCGAACAGTGGTTGCGTCAACAGGTGTGACGTGTCGGCCAGGTACGCGTTTATTACACCATCTAAGGCCCTTCGCCGAAACGGTCGCTGGTCCGAGAATGTCGTAGTATGCCTGCAGTGAGAGTGCTGAGCATCCGGGCGCGGCGCGACCCAGCCGACAATTTCTGGTGGGCGTGGGTGAGCGGGGATGTCAGACCGCTCCGGCGGGTGCGGTCGCTCGACCACGTCCGTGGCATCATGCAAGAGTTCGAGTGCTCCCGGGTCGACTGGCCCGACGGCTCTTACAGTCAGATGGTCGACGCGGGAGTCGCTCCGGCGGACCCTCCCCCCTGGCTGGCCCGAAGACCTGCGTCCTGACATATAGTCCGAGCCTTCCCCGCTTGGGCGCGTCAGCCCAGCCATGTATCACCCCTTAGAACCGTGGCAAAGGCCGGGCCGAAGCCGCTACCGCTTGACACCCGGTTGCTTTGGCGTCTAGTTTGTTGTCGAAATGTTCGCCCGTCTAACTAGAGCCACGAGCTGGCGTTGAGTCGTCGGCCGGCCGAACGTCTCGACCCTCACGTCAAGCGGGTCGCGACCGTGATCGTGCTCGGCATGATCATGTCGATCCTGGACACCACGATCGTCAATGTGGCACTCGATAGCCTGTCGCGCGACCTCCACACTTCCCTCAGCGACATCCAGTGGGTGGTGTCGGCTTACCTGCTGGCGTTGGCCGCGGTCATTCCCATGGCGGCCTGGGCCGTTCGCCGCTATAGCGCCTTCCGGGTCTATATGCAGGCTCTGATTCTGTTCACGCTTGGCTCGGCCCTGTGTGGCCTGGCGACCACGTCCGGGCAGCTCATCGCCTTCCGGGCCCTGCAGGGGCTCGGCGGTGGCCTGCTCGCCCCGGCCGGCCTGACGATTCTGGTCAACGCGGCCGGCCGGGACAACCTGCCCCGGGTGATGAGCGCGATAGGGGTCCCGATGGTCCTGGCGCCTGTATTCGGCCCGACCCTGGGTGGGTTCCTGCTGCAGAGCGTAAGCTGGCACGCCATCTTCATGATCAACGTGCCTATCGGCGTGGTCACCGCAGTGGTGGCGGTGCGGCTGCTCCCCCGGGACCAGGGCGACAAGGCCAGCGCCGGGCCGCTGGATTGGCCTGGACTCCTCCTGGCCGGGCTGGGGACCGTCGGCATCACCTACGGTTTGTCGCAGAGCGCCACCGCAGGGAGCTTTAGTTCCGTGTCAGTCATCGCTCCCATGGTGGTGGGCGCGGTGATGGTGGTGGTGTTTGTCTTGCGCAGCCGGATTATCAGCCGCCCCCTGCTCGACCTCAAGCTTTACGCTATCCGGGCCTACAGTGCGGCCAGTGTGGTGATGTTCTTCATGGGGGCCGCTTTGTTCGGGGCAATGATCCTGCTGCCGCTCTACTTCCAGGTGGCGCGAGGGCAGGACGCCATCACCACCGGCTTGCTCTTGATCCCTCAGGGGGTGGGCGCCTCGATCGGAATGAACCGTTCGGCCATGGCAACCCGCCGGTTCGGGGCCGGGCTCACCTCGCTGTGCGGGGTCCTCATCATGGTCTGTGCCACGGTCCCGTTCTTGTTGGTGGGGGCGACGACGCCGTACGGTGCGATCGGGGCGGCCATGGTGGTGCGGGGCGTGGGCGTCGGCCTCGCGTTCATGCCCGCCATGACGGCCGCCTTTTCACCGCTCAACCACGATCAGGTGAATGACGCCAGTCCGCAGCTCAACGTCATCCAACGGGTCGGCGGCTCGCTCGGGACCGCGATCATTGCCGTTGTTCTTCAAACCAAGCTCTCCCATCTGCCCGGAGCCAACACCAGGCACGGGGCGACGGCGACCGCCATTGCCGCGTCCTTCGCCCAGACCTACCGCTGGGTCATCCTCATGTCGCTCCTCGCTCTCATTCCCGCCGCTGTGCTCTGGCGGGTCGAACGGCAGCTACGGGCGACTGGCCAGGAGGCCGAGGTTTCCGAAGAGGCGCTGGTGGAAGCGATCCTATGACGACCGTCGAGCCGACCCCGACGCGCCCGTCCACGACCCTCGACGAGCTACGCATGGCGATGGGCGAGCTGTTCGGAGCAGAGCGCCGCCTGCGCGGTCGCGAGCAGCAGGCGCCTCGTGACCTCACCCATTCGCAGTTGCGGGCCCTGATCGTGGTGGAGAAATCCGTTGAGGTGACGGCCGGCGAGCTGGCCAAGAGCGCCGATCTCAACCCGGCCAGCGTGAGCGCCATGCTCGATCAGCTCGAGGCCAACGGGATTGTCGAGCGCCGTCGGGGCAGTCAGGACCGCCGGGTGTGTCTCGTCTCACTGACCGACAAGGGCCGGGGGATCGTCGAGGACAAGCGGGCCAACTGGCAGGCGCTTTGGGAAGCGGCCCTCGGCGATCTGTCCGAAGAGGAGCTGGGCGCGGCTCTCCGCGTCATGCGGACCATGACCGCCCTCCTCGAGGGCTTATAACCCGGCTGCCCAGCCGGGTGCCGCCGGCCCACCGCAGCCGGCCGGGGGTTATTGGAGGGGGTCGAGTTGGTTGGGGTGGGTGGTGCCGGCGGCGATGTCGGCGGCGAGTTGGGAGAGGCGGAGGTTGTGGTTGCGGGCGTGGGCGCGCAGGCGTTGGAAGGCGCGGTCCATGTCGATGTTGGCGGCTTGGCTGATCTTGCCTTTGGCTTGTTCGATCACGATCCGGCTGTTGAGGGCCTGGCTGAGCTGGAGGTTGAGGGTTTGGGCGTCCACCGCGACCTGGTGCTGGATGATGGCGATGGTGGCGATGTCGGCCAGGCCCTGGGCGGCGGTCACGTCGCCGGCGTCGAGGGTGCCCTGGTCGGCGCGGAACATGTTCAGCGCCCCGATGGTCCGGCCTCGCAGGCGGAGCGGGAGGGCGTGAACGGATCCGAACCCGGCCGCCACCGCCTCGGAGGCAAAGCGCGGCCAGCGGGTGTCGGCGGCCGCCAGGTTGACGTTGACGACCGGCTCGCCGCTGGCGTAGCAGTCGACGCAGGGGCCTTGGTCGGCTTGGAGCTCGAAGAGCTCGAGGACCCGCATGGCCTCGCTGGAGGAGGCCACCACCTGCAGGGCGCCGCTGGGCGCGGCGAGCATGACGCCGGCGGCGGCCACGTCGAGCACCTCGACGCAGCGGTCGGCGAGCAGGGTCAGCAGGTCGACCACGTCGAAGTCGTCGACCAGGTTGTCGGCCAGCTCGACCAGGGTGCGGATGAGGAGGTCGGCGTCGGTTATCACGGGCGCTCCCTGCGATCGGGTTCGCTGGCGACGCGGGGTCTGGGCGGGGCCAAGCGGCAGATGTTCTGCCCGCTATTTCAGCACACCGCCTCGTCGGGTCAGCGGTCAGTCGAGATCGTCGAAGCGCAGCGTGCGGGCGACCACCTCCCCGGCCACCTCGGTTGAGCGGCCGGTCGGTGGCGAAGGCGTGGGCTCGTAAGCGGACCAGGGCGTCGGCGATACCGATGCCGAGTTGGACCGAGACCATCCCGGCGGCCTGGTGGACCGCGGCGTGAATGTCGGCTGCCGAATTCGGCGGGAATCGACCCGGGCTCGGTGCTGAGCCTGGAGGTCGAGAACGGTGCGGGCGATCACGTCCGCCATGACCAGGGCGTCGGCGTGCTGGTCGTCGCTGAGCGGTCCCGGCCGGTCGCGGTAGAGGTTGAGGGCGCCGATGCGGGCCGCCCCGATCCGGACCGGGAAACCGAAGATGGCCCGGGCCCCGACGTCGATGACCTTGGGGGTGAACGCCGGCCACCGAGGCGACACCGGCGCGACCAGGTCCGGTTCGCTGATCGCGGCGCCGGTCGGTAGGCGTCGATGCAGGGTCCTTCCCCCAAGGTGTACTGCAGCTCCTCGATCAGGGCGGCCACACCGCCCGTGGTGCACAGCGAAGCCTGGGGGACGCCATCGGCCAGGATCATCACCCCGGCGCCGGTGACCGCCACCAGGTCGGCCGCGACCTGGCACAGCGGGCCCGGCGCCGACGGGCTGACCCCGGCCGCGACCAGCCGCTCGAGGATGCGGGCCAAACGCTCGGCCGCCACGTCAGACCGCCCGCTCGCAACACCGACTGCTGTGGGCCTGCTGTCGCACTCCTGGGCCTCCTCGCCGAACGACAGGCGCTCCACGAGGACCAGGTTTCGCGCATCCCGGCCGAGCAACGACCGATCTCCCTCCTACCGTAGCGCGCTCGCCGGCGTTTCGGCGCGTTCACGCTTCCGGTGGTGGCCGACGCGGGACCTGTCCACTTCGTGGATGCCGCAAGCCTCGGGCGCCGCCGTATGGGGGGTGGGCGCCAAATGCGTTTTCCGAGACTATAATTCGGTGGGGAAAGGGGGTAGACATGGCTGACAAGTCTCCCCGGAAGGTCTCGTCGAAGAAATCTGGCAAGACCGTCAAAGAGAAACGCCGGGACAAGAAAGACAAACAGCAGGTCCGCAAGGGTCTTATCACTTAAGGGTCCGGGACTCGATATTCCGGCCTGGCTGCAATGTAAAAGAGCCCGGCCGGTTGGTGTATTGGTGACCTCTTTTAGCGGGGCTCACGCTTGTTGGACGTGGCCACCGAAGGCCTCGAGCGGCCGGGGCGTCGATCAAGCTCTGGAACGCGGCTACCAGGTCCGCCGTCGTCGCCGTCGTCGGCTCGGCGACCGAGCGCGCCCGTTAGCAATTCAGTTCGGCTAACATGGGCGATGATCCCGGTTCGCCGCGCCGGCCGGGTCGTTCGGTAGCGCCTCCTGCTTCTAGAACGTGGATTCGCGTGGGCAAGGAGGCGGCAACATGACCGCCGGTACCGTGAAGTGGTTCAACTCGACCAAAGGGTTCGGGTTCATAGCTCCGGAGGGTGGCGGGAAGGACGTTTTCGTCCACCACAGCGCCATCGTGGACAAGAGCGATGGGGAGCTCTCCGAAGGCCAGCAAGTCGAGTTCGAGTCCGAGCAGAGCCCTAAGGGGCCCCAGGCTACCCGGGTTCGCCCTGTCTAGCGCCGGCCGACCTGATGGCCGAGCCTCTACCGATGGCTTCTCGCGCTCAAGGGACGATCGAGACGCTGGCGGCCGGTCTCAGCCCCGCCACAACACCGACCGTGACGCTCTGGCGCTGCGCGAGCAGGGCCACTCTTTCGCGGTTGTTGCTCGCACCGTAGGCCTGAAGCGAGCTGCCGACGCCCGCCAGGCGTTCTTACGCGAGCTGCGAGCCCGTCCCGAGGACGAGCGTGGGCGTTTAGTCGAGCGCGAGCTCGAGCGGCTTGACGAACTCGAGGTTCGCATTCGGGCCCGCGACGCTGAGCAGCCGGACAAGCTTCACACTCGCCTGGGCGCGTTAGCGGCCATGAGGGAAAGCCTCCGCTAGCACAAACCTTCCTGGGGCGAACCAATCGTCCCCGACCAACCCAACCCCAATTCTGCGATCACCCGCCGCGACAAGCCTCAGCACGGCCCGCGGCTGGGGGGTCGCGCCCGGATTGCTGGGTGATGCGACCGACCGTCTGAGGACATCAACACCAACACGCGCCTCGAAATGCAGATTTGATGTGGCGCGGTTCGGAGACTTTTGCCGCAACCAGGCTTCCCATTGGAACCACCAGTCAGGGCCGAACCGGGGCGCGGCCGTTAGAGCCGGTTGCGGTCCCATTATCGGCCAGGCATTGGGCGATGCGATCGGGGGTGGGCCAGCGGACCTTGGTTGCCCATCCAGCCCGCTCCAGGAGGCGAATGAGACCCGCAGAGGAGTCAAGCTGGCGTGTTTGAGCACCGTGGCGGGCGGAACTGGGGCAGGCGTGATGAAAGTTGTGCCACGATTCTCCGAGCGACAACAGGGCGAGGGGAGCGAAGTTGGTGCTGCGATCGTTCGTGGCGAAGGGACGCCGACCGAACAGATGGCCCATCGAGTTGACGCTCCAGGTGACGTGGTGAAGGAGGGCAATTCGGATGACGCCGGCCCACAAGAGGGCGGCCACCGCGCCGGTAAGGCTGCCGGACCAAAGCCATCCGAGCCCGAACGGCAAGGCGAAGGAAGCTACGGCCAGGAGGGGAAACAGCCGGCTGATCAAGGCGACGTCGGGATCGCCCGACATGTCCGGGGCGAAGCGACCAACCGGGGTTGAATCCGCGGTGAAGAGCCAGCCGACGTGAGCATGAATAAACCCGCGTAGATGGCCTCCGTTCGACCGGCGCGGCCACCACGGGGAGTGCGGGTCGCCGGGCTGGTCGCTGAACATATGGTGGCGCCGATGGTTGGCCACCCATCCGACGAGCGAGCCCTCCACGGCCAGGGAGCCCGTCACCGCCAAAACAATTTTTAGCGTCCGGGTGGCCTTGAAACTCCGATGGGCGAAGAGGCGGTGGAAGCCGACCGTCATCCCATACCCGGAGATGGCGTACAGTGCCACGGCGAGTATCACGTCACTCCAGTAAATGGCGTGCCCCCACAGGACTGGTAGCCCGGCGCCGAGGGCCAGCACCGGGGTCAAAACCAGGATGGTTGTTATCAGCCGCTGGAGGGCCAGCCGCCGGGGCGGTTCACCGACGGCCACTGGGGTTGGAGACGGGTCGAACCGCGGCTCGACCGACACCATGGTCATGGACACTCCCTTTTGCAGGCAGGTGCGAGAGGATCTGGTATCCGGCGCTCGAACCTGGGTCCAGGGCCCGTTCCCCGAAGACGGCATGGATCGCCGTCCGCCCCAACTGTAGCCGATCCCGTAGGTACCTGCCTGCTCGCCCGGAGCCGGCGCCGGGCGGTACTGGCCAGGAGCTACTGGTTTGCCCGGGGGAGGGAACGCGGCTGCAGAGGACTCGTGCCCGGCGCCTGGGCAACCACGGAGAGGATCCCACCGGGGGCCAGGTTCTTCACGCCTGGAAGCGGCCGGAAGGACCAGCTGGTCCCGCCGAACTTGTGGTCGCCGAGATATGTTCGCGGTCATCTCATGATGATGACCCAGAAGATCGAAGTAGCGGACGGTGTACGTCGTGCTTGGGTGCAAATCGTGGGCCGAAGTCATTCCTCGCCCTCCTTTGAGTCCGCCGGTTTGGTCTCGCAATCTATCACACCGTTCCAGGGCCGTATCTTTATAAGGAATGTGGTCGTGGAGTGAAAGCGTGAATCGGCGATTTGGGTTCGGCGCCCATTCCCCGAGGGGCCGTTAAGTTGTCGCTGGTCGTGGGCCTGCAATCACGACTACTCAAGCATCCGGATTGACATTGAGATTGGCCCCAGCCGGAATACTCTTGGGCGACCGCGAGGGGGCAGTCCGGCGCGACGGGAGGAGGATCTCCGTGCATTCCGGGCACAGGGCCCAGTCGGTCTGGAAGAAGAGATCGGGGTCACCCTCAAAGGCGCGCTGGCATCGCCCGCAGTGGCGTGGCGGCAATTCGATGCCGTCGGGAGGCGGGCTCATTTCGACCTGGACGTGGCGGTGTTGGCGTTGACGCGGTACGGACCGTCCGGGGACGATGTACTGGATGGGCTCGCCACGTCACTTCGGGTTCGCATTGGAACCCTCGATTCTTTCCCCGTAGAACGAGGACGTATTCACCCAATCTGGGTTGAGCCCATTCTACCACCTTGAACCGTGTTCCCGGTCAGCGGTTCATCGACGATATCAGCACGCCTTCCAGGGCTTTGAACTGTTCGAGGCACTGGCCGCTTCCGATGGCGACTGCCTGGAGAGGATCCTCGGCCATGTGTACCGCCAGGCCGGTCTCGAGGCTCAGACGCTCGTCGAGCCCCCGCAAGAGGGCCCCGCCGCCGGTGAGGACCATGCCCTGTACCATGATGTCGGCCGCCAGCTCGGCCGGTGTGTTGTCCATGGCGGCCCTGACCGTGTCGACGATCGCCGACACGGGATCCTCGATGGCCTCCCGGATAGCTTCGGTTGTCGCCACGACCGTCTTGGGCAGCTCGGTGACGAGATCGCGGCCCCCGATCTCGCCGCACAGCTCGTCGTCGAGCGGGCTGGCAGACCCCAGCACAATCTTGATCTCTTCTGCGGTCCGCTCGCCAACAGCCAAGCTGTACTCCTTTTTAATGAACTGGATGATGGCCTCGTCCATCTCGTCGCCGCCGATGCGTATCGACCGGCTGGTCACGACGCCCCCCAACGAGATGACCGCCACCTCGGTGGTGCCACCGCCGACGTCGACGACCATGTTCCCCGTCGGCTCGTGGACGGGCAGCCCGGCGCCAATGGCGGCGGCCATGGGCTCCTCGATGATGAACGCCGGCTTGCGGGCCCCCGCTGACTCGGCGACCTCCTGCACGGCCCGGCGTTCCACCCCGGTGATCCCCGACGGAACGCAAATGACCATCCGGGGCTTGGTCAAGCGCCCGGATCCGTGTACCCGGAGGATGAAGCAGGCCAACATTTTCTGGCAGAGGTCGAAGTTGGCGACAACTCCGTCGCGCAAGGGTCGCATGGCCTGGATATGCCTGGGCGTGCGGCCGATCATGCGTTTGGCCTCCCCGCCCACAGCCAGGAGCCGATCATCTCTGCGATCGATGGCCACCACAGACGGCTCGTTCAACACGATGCCGCGACCGCGCATATACACCACGGTGTTGGCGGTTCCGAGATCCACGGCCAGATCCCGGCCGAAAGCGCCGGTAAAGGGGTTGCCAGACACGGGTTTTGCCTCCAGTGAGAGGATCGGAGGAAACCTTAATCTGGCCTCAATCCGCTACAGTCACGCAGAAATATCTCTCCGACGACAGGATAACGTCCGGCGGCGCCCAGCGTCTTAGCCGCAACCCGCGATCTGATAACCGCGAGGAGCGGGTAGAGTACAAATTAGTCCGGTTTGGACGCAGCGCTCTCGCTTTCCGAGGGCAGATCGGGGGTTCCAGTGGGAACTCCAACAGTATCCATGTCCTTTGATGTCTGGTCTGGCTGAGGAGCGTATCGATGTTTGGGTGGCGTATTCCCTCACCGGATGAGGCGATGTTGATCAGCGGGGCCAAGGGGCGCGGGGACGCCGCCCCGTTCAAGATCGTGAAAGGCCATGGCGCCTTCGTCTTCCCGCTTCGATCCAAGGTCTCGTTTCTTACCTTGTCAATGCAGGAGGCGGAGGTCCTGGAGCCGTGCGTGACCCAGCAGGGGATAACGCTGGCGGTGAAGGCGGTGATCGCGTTCAAGGTCGGCAACGACTACGAGTCGATCACAAATGCGGCCACCCGCTTTCTCGCCGATGAAGATCAGATGACCCGCCTGACCGGGCGCATTTTCGCCGGTCATCTCCGGTCCATCGTCGGGTCGATGACCGTCGAGGATCTCATCCGTGAACGACAGAAGCTCGCTGCGGAAGTCCTCGATCAGTCCAAGCCCGAGATGGCCACCCTGGGTCTGGTAGTGGACTCCCTGCAAATCGAATCGATCGACGATCAGGGCTCCGGTTATATCAAGGCTCTGAGTCAGCCTCACGTCGCGGCGGTCAACCAGACCGCCGCGATCGCCCAGTCGGCCGCCGATCAGGCTGCCGCTCAGGCCCGCCAGGAGTCAGACCGTAATCAGGCCGAGTACGCTCGTCAGACTTCTATTGCTCGGGCCCAGTACGACGCTGAGGTCGAGGCGGCCCAGGCCAAGGCAGCTCAGGCAGGTCCTCTGGCTGCAGCTCGGGCGCAGCAAGAGGTCCTCGCCGAGCAGGCCAAGGTGGCCGAACGCAATGCCCAGCTTCGTCAGCAGCAGCTCCTGGCCGAGGTGGTCCGCCCCGCGGAGGCCGAGGCGGAGAGGATCAAGGTCCTCGCCACCGCGGAAGCCGGAGCCACCAGGGTGCGCGCCGAGGCTGCCGCCGCGAATGACCGGGTTGCCCTCGATCAACAACTGATCGCCATGCTCCCCGAAGTCATCAGGGGGACCAGCGATGGCCTGGCGAAAGCCAACATTACTGTTCTCAATGGTGCGGAGGGCTACAACCAAACCGTCTCGGGCCTGGTCGGACAGTCCCTGGCTGTCCTTGAATCACTTCGCGCCGGAATCCGGACCGGGGCAGTCGAACGCGACGCCACCGGTAATGGCGCCGTGCCATCCGAGGCTACCGCTCCGTAGCGCAACCACGCCGGAGGAGTCGGTTGGGTCCGGCTGGGTGAATAGCCGGTGCGATGGTGACCCGGCCTGAACCCTGACTCCGAGCGCCGACGCCGGGGGGAGACTAGACGAGGCCCTCTCCGCGCCTGGTGAACGTACGCGGGCGCGACAGAAGCCGCCCGGCGCAGACACGCCATGATCTCTGGTTGCTGGGACCTGCTCAGCTTCAGATCCTTCAACGTCTTCCCGGCCCCAAAGAGCGACGACAAGAAGTCATACCAGATGTTCTCGTCGGTCGCGGTCGACGAGTCGAGGCCCGACTCAGCAGTCAAGCCCAGGATCTCCGCCCGCTGGGCAGCTGTAAGCATCGTGGCTCTCTCTAGCGGGCAAGGGCGCGCTGACCATCAGAGCATCGAGCCGCAATAACCAACCCTACCGCAACCGTTCGGGGTAGGTGCTGCGCCGTGGGCCGCGGAGGGCTCGAACCCCCACCAGAACTTTATAGATGCCGCCACCACGCGTCCGCTGAGACCTTTGAGCGACTCTGATGCATGTTGAGCACCGAATTATCCCACTGAGCACCGCCGAGGCCCGCTGAACATAGCCGGCTGGTAGGGGCCCAAGTTGCCTGGCGAACCGTCGAATCCCGGATTTCCCTGGGCCGCCGACCCACGCGTCGTTGCATCCCCGGTGCGATAATGACGCCCGATGGGCCGACCTCTATCACCGGGTGTGGTCGCGAGGTCGCCCGGGCCGCAATTGCTCGGCCGGAAGCGGGAGCGGGAGGTGCTCGACCGGCTGGAAGACGCCGCCCTTGGCGGACGCGGTGGGGTCTTGGTATTGCACGGAGGGCCAGGGGCGGGCAAGACCGCCTCAAGAGGAACGGATCTCGGAGCTCACCGTGCAGGGCGCTACCAACAAGGAGATCGCCGCCAGCTGTACATCAGCGCCGCGACCGTTGAATACCATCTCCAGAAGGTGTATCGCAAGCACGGCGTTACGGCCCGGACTCAGCTGGCGCGACTGCTGCTCCAATCGACCGCCCGCTCCGCAGAAGGCACGAAGTGACTGATCCGTCGCCGGGTCCGTCGGCGCCCGCAACGCCAGCCCGACGAGCACCACGATGAGGGCTTCGTAGCGGACCTCGGCGATCCGGCCTCCGCGGACAACCCGCTGAGCGTCACCCCGTCCGCCGGCTCAAGCGAACGAAGGGGAGGAAGCCGATGTCCAGAACCGAACACCTCGAAGCCAACAAGAAGCTTGCCCGTGACTACATCGAGCAGGTGTTCAACCAGCACAGCCAGAGAATGCCGCTGACTTCGTCACCAGCGACGTCGTGTGGCACGGCGGCGCCTCGGCGACATTCCCGGCGTCGAGGGCCTGACGGATCTATTGAAGGCGTTCATCGTTCTTCTTCGTCGCCCTGTATCTCCAGCAGATCCTCGGTTATCTCCCATTGCGCGCCGGCGCCGCGTTCTTTGCCTTCTCGGTCGGAACCGCGACGGGCGCCACAATGGCGCGCCAGCTCGTCCGCCGCCTCGCCGTTCGCATCGTCGCATTGATCGGACTCGCCGTCGCCACCGCCGGAATGATCGTACTAACCCGACTGCCTGTGGATGGACGTTACGCAGCCGACGTTCTCCCCGGCCGGGACCATCGTTGCGCTGCAGCTGAGAACCCGCCATGCTCGTGAGCCGCAGCCGGTCGAAGTACCACCGGGCGCCGCCGCCCAAGCGATCGGATGCGCACAGTACGCACCCGTTGCGACCAATCTGCGCGAGCACGACGCCCGCGCCTAGACGGGACTCCAGTGGCCGAATTCTCTGGGACACATTATGTTCGGGGGGATCTTCCATGCCGAGAACTCGACTTGAAGATGCAATATGTACGAGTCTTCGACAAGGAAAGGGGAAGCCCGTGCCAGCCAGAGCGACTGCCGAATGGAGGGGCGACATACCGACGGGATCGGGAACGTTCACCGCAGGAGACTCGATAACCGGCGGGTTCACCTACAAGTCCCGATTCGAGGATGGACCGGGTTCCAACCCTGAGCAGCTGATCGGAGCCGCCCACGCGTCGTGCTTCTCGATGGCCCTCGCCAGCGGGCTGGCGCGGGCGGGGACGCCGGCCGAGTCCGTGCGGACCGAGGCGTCCGTCACGCTCCGGATGGTCGACGGCACCCCGACGATCACCCGAATCGATCTGGTTACCGTCGGACGGGTACCGGGGATCGACCAGGCCACTTTCTTGGAACAGGCCGAGGCGGCCAAGGTCGGGTGCCCGGTGAGCCGGGCCCTTACCGGCGTGCCAGAGATCACCCTTGCTGCCACGCTCGCGCAGTGAGCAGCCACTAGAGTTCGATCAGCTCACCGGTCGCTCCCCTGCTCGGCGTCGGAGGAATCATCGGGCCCGGGATGTCGCCACGATTTCTCCGGCTTGTAACACCGACACCGGTCCCGATTCACTGACGGCGATCACTACTGCGTCGGGATCGTCGAAGCTGTAGCGGCGCGCCGAAGTGTGCCTCGTCCCGCCAAGAGGACCGATGGCCGCCTCGGCCTGCCGAGTAGGGACTAACCGCACGCCGATGCGACGCAGGGTTCCGCTGACATCGAAGATGGCGGCACCGTCGGTTTGGGCGAGAGCGTGGCGGAGGGGGGCGAGATGCAGCGGTTCCATGATTCGCAGTTCGGGTGGAAGCGCCAGCCGCTCCTCAACGGCAGGACCTGGCCTGTCAGTGGTGCGGTACACCAGCAAAGATCCGATTCCGGACGCACCCAGGTCGTGGACGGCGAAAGTGAGCAAGGCCTGGATGGTCACCGAGTGGTGCGCTTGTGAGGCGTGGGCGACCCGTTCGACCATCGAGCTTACGGGGGGCTCGAGGTGCCAGGTGTAGCGTTCCCATCGGAGCACCCCGAAGGCGCCGACCACCCGTACGATCCCGGCGCTGTCACGTTGCACGATCGTGGCGCCGAGCGCACGGGCGAGGATCACCAAATCCCGCTCGGAACCGGCGGGGCGGTCGAAGAACAACCATTGGATCGTGTCGGGACCGCCTCGCAGCAGCCAGGTCGACTGGCCGTCCGCAAAGCGGCGGGCGGAGGATATGGACTGGCCGGGGCCGGTGACCGTGGCGATGCGTAGTTGGGTCAGCTGATCCCAGGTCGTACGAGTCGTTGCAGGCGCCACGACCGTGCCCGTGGTCGGCACCATGCGCTCGTGCGAGGCTGGATGCAGGGCTTCATCAACCTCTTCGAGGATGATGGTGGCCGTTACGCCGCCATCCCACGGCACGCCAAGATCTCGGAGGTCGTCAGCGACGCGCTCACGTCGGCGAAGGCCCCCAGCCATCCCGTCAGTCACCCGCTGCCTTCGGGCTCGCGATCGCCACCGGGTCACCCTAGTTCGCCACTCGCTAGATCGGAACTCTCATGGATCACGGCTGCGCGCCCATCCCCATTGTGCAAGTAGACTCTCACGAGGAGAGCAAACCGGCACTGAGGAGTGCAGTAGCCATCGCTGAGCGCGAGGATGGGCAAATCAGAAGACCCGCACCCAGCGGGCCATCGCCGCACCGCCGGTCCTCGGCTCCAGGCACTACAGCTTCAATTGCGCAAGCTGCGTTCGTGATTTGACGCCCAGCTTGCGGAATGCTTTGTGCAGGTGATACTCGACGGTGCTGGGGCTGATGAAAAGTTGAGCGGCGATCTCGCGGTTAGTATTTCCATTTGCGGCCAGGCGGGCGACTTGTGATTCCTGCGGGGTGAGTTCGTCAACCGTCTGCACAGTTCGCTTCCGCGCCGTTTCGCCACTGGCCAACAGCTCAACCCGTGCTCGCTCGGCAAACGCATCCATTCCAAAGGCGGTGAACATGTCGTGAGCGATCCGCAACTCGTTACGAGCGTCTACGCGACGTCGCTGACGTCGGAGCCACTCGCCGTAGAGTAGGTGAGCCCGGGCCAGGTCGACCGCGACTCGCGTGCCGCGCCAGCCGTTCGATGGCTTCGACGTAGAGGTCATCGGCGTGTACGCCATCCTGTAACAGTGCGTGTGAGCGGGCGGCGATCCCCAGGGCCCAATCCGTCCCGCTTGCACTGCTCCTGTCCGTCAGGTGCCGATAGGTCTCGGCGGCAAGCTGGTCAGCCCCAACTCGCACTGCCGCCTCGATCAATTCAGGCATCGCCCAGTTCGAGGTGACGAGTTGGGTGTGACCAACCACCCGGCGCGCCGCCGCCAATGCCTCCGCGTACCGCCCGAGCCCGTTGTACAGAACGGACTCCGCCCGGTCCATGAATGACAGCCCTGCCCCCTCCCCGCGCCCGATCAGCTCGGCACGGGCGGTATCGAACAGCTGTCTCGCTTCGACCTCACGACCACGCATCGCCGCCAGGCTCACCCCGTGGTACGGAGCGAGGGGGCTGCCGGTCAGGTCCGATGCCTCCTGCAGCGCGTCCTGGTCAGATGCCGCCAACGCCAGCTCGCCCGCGAGTACATGCATTTGGCCCCGGTGACTGAGGGCGACCGGCAGTTCGCTGAGCGCGCCGGTCTCGCGGACCAGCCGGAGGTGTAAGTCGGCCAGCCGCTCCCAACCTTCGTCATCCCAAAGATGCTGTGTTACGACGGTCGCACCCCACATCCACCGCAGCTGCTCAGTTTGCGACTTCTCGCCCTCAATGGCGCGCTGCGCCTGGCGCAGAGTCGGCACGGCGGCCGCATAATTGTCGCAAAGAACTGCAACCAAACCGTCGAGCAGCAGGTCAGGTCCGCGTGGTTTCCGCGCTCGCGGTGCAGAACTCGCAGCGGCTGCTATCTCGTGCGGGCTGGCGCCCGGTCCGGCCAGCGGCCCGGCGAAGATGGCCGCTGTCAGCGCCTCCAGGTACGTCTCCCGGGCCAGCTCCGGATCGACCGTCCGGAGCCGTTCGGCAGCTTTGAGGAGCAATGCTGCGGCGTCGCCGCTACGCGTGGCGAGGAACGCAATCTGGCCGCGGAGCAAACCTGCTCTCGCCTGCTCGGACTCACTCAGGACCCCTGCCTCAGCGGTTCCGACCAGGCCCAAAGCGTCTTCCAGCGCGCCGGCTTGCAACTTTGCCTGGGCCGCCGCGAGGGCGCGTCCCGACCTTTGCGACTCGCCGGGTGTCAGCGCCGTGGCTCGTTCCAGGAACGCCGCCGCGGCCGCGTAGCCACCACGCGCTTGCGCCCGGGCTGCAGACTCCTCCAGCTCCGCGGCAACCTCCTCGTCGGGCTTCTGGGCTGCCTGTGCCTGGTGCCAGGCTCGGCGATCCGGGTCGAGTTCGGGATCAGTGGCGTCAGCGAGGGCGCGGTGGGTCTCCCGTCGCTCGTTGGGGGCGGCGGACCGGTAGACAGCCGAACGAACCAGCGGATGACGGAATACCACCCGCGGTACAAGAACCAGCAGGTCTTCCGACTCAACTGTGTCGGCAGCCGACTCCGGGATTCCGAGTCGCTCCGCCGCCCGCCACACGAGCGCGGGATCACCGACTGGGTCCGTCGCCGCCACAAGCAACAAGCGCCGGACATCGTCTGGAAGACCGACCAGTCGCCGCGTGAAGCTCTCCTCGATGCTGGCGGCCAGCGGTACCTCGGCAGGCAGTCCAAATCCGCCCGCTAGCTCAGTCGGGGTTAGCCCCCTCGGCAATTCCAGTAACGCAAGGGGGTTCCCACGCGTCTCGACAACGATCCTCTCCAGGACCGGCTCATCGAGCGGAGCCGGCAAGACCGACTCCAGCAGCGCCCTCGCGTCTCGATGCCCTAAGGGCGAGATGAGAAGCTCTGGTAGTCCGCTGAGCGCCTCGTCGACCCAGCGCGTGGCGAACAGGAGGATGATCTGCTCCGCCAACAGGCGGCGAGCCACGAACGCAAGGCCCCGCGCCGACGCCTGATCCAGCCAATGTGCGTCGTCAACAACAGCGAGGATCGGCTGCGCCTCGGCCGCCTCTGACATGAGACCGAGGACCGCCAATCCGACCAGGAACGGATTTGGTGCTGACCCACCACTGAGTCCAAATGCGACGCCGAGCGCCTCGTGCTGGGGTTGCGGGAGACGGTCCACCAGGCCGAGGAACGGGGAACACAGCTGCTGAAGCGCCGCGAACGGCAGCTCCATCTCCGCCTCGACGCCGGACGTTCTGGCGACCCGGTACCCGCCCCCGGCCTCTATGGCGTACTCGAGGAGAGCGGTTTTACCTACGCCTGCTTCCCCATGCACGACCAGGACGCCGCCGCGCCCGCCGCCCAGCAATCGATCGAGGATCTCGCGCTCGCGCTCACGGCCGAACAACTGCCCTCCTGACGAAATCGGACAAATCCTTCCACTCCTCGACGGAGACATCATTGCTGAGAACGGCGTTCGATGCACGCCCGGGGGATTCCACGAGCCCGACGACAGCGACGAGGGAAACTTCAGTTCGGACACTTACGAGTCCGGCAGCCGACTAGGGGTTTCCTGGATGCGAACGCCTCCGGACTCGCCGAGGATGCGGAGAGCACCCCGGGACGTTCGATGCGAAAGGATGCAGGCTGATGCCCGACGACTCAGCAGGTGACTCTGGTTCCTCGATCGACGCCCGTCGTCTTCTGCTGGTGGGTGCGGGGCCGGGCCTGGGCCTGGCCGTGGCCCGCCGCTTCGCGGCCGGCGGCTATCGAGTGACCCTGGTGGCTCGCAGCACGGACGGACTCGGCCGTCTGGCGGGCAGCCTGGCTGACACCGGAGCCCAGATCGACACCATTACCGCGGATGCCAGCGACCCCGAAGCTCTGGGGGCCCGGATGGCAGAGCTCTACCAGCAGCAGCGGTGCGCCCGGGCTCATCGTTTACAACGCCGTCATGGGAGCTCCGGACCAGCTCCTGAGCTCGAGCGTCGAGCACCTGCAGACGGCCTACGCGGTGGACGTCATCAGCGCCATCATGGTGACCCAGGCCGCCGCCCCCGCCATGCGAGCGGCCGGCTCGGGCACCATCATCGTGACCGGGGGCGGTTTCGCCGATTATCCCATCCCGGCCCTGGCGACGGTGTCCCTGGGCAAAGCCGCCCTGCGTTCGGCCGCCACCATGCTCGGCGCCGATCTGGAGCCGGATGGCATCCGGGTGGCGACGTTGACCATCGCCGGACAGATCGTGGCCGGCACTGCCTTCGATCCCGAGCCCATCGCAACCCGCTATTGGGAGATCGTCCATTCCGACCGGCCCTGGCAGGCAGAGTTCCGCTTTACCGGGAGTAAGGAGACGGACATCTCATCCGCCCTGAGCCGAAGATAGGTCACCCGATGAGTTACAAGTTGGACAAGTCAGCCCGAGAACTGACGGAGGCGCTGGCCAAGGCTCCCCCGCTCTCCGAGATCAGTCTTGACGACGCTCGCAAAGCCGTCGAAGCCGCCCAATCGGCTCCGATTCCCATGCCGGACATCGACGAGTCATGGACGACCGTCCCGTCTGACTTCGGTGACGTCAGGGTCCGACTCGTTCGACCCCGAGGGGTCCGCGGTCCATTGCCGGTCCTGGTCTATCTGCACGGCGGCGGCTGGATCCTTGGAAGCGCTGTCACTCATGATCTGCTGACCCGACGACTATCCGTAGGAGCCAACGCCGTCGTCGCGTTCGTCGAGTACTCACGAGCTCCCGAAGCGAAGTACCCGGTACAAATCGAGCAGAGCTATGCCACAGCTCAATGGATCAGGCAACGGGGCCAAGCTGACGGCTTCGACCCAACTCGCGTCGCCGTCGCCGGAGACTCAGCCGGCGGCAATATGGCGACAGTTCTGACCATCATGGCGAAACAGCGGGGAGACGATCAGTTCGTCCACCAATCCCTGTACTACCCGATGACCGACGCCAACGCCGAGGAGTCCGAAAGCCTCCGGTTGTTCAACGACGGTCCGTACGGAAGTGCGGAGGGAGTAGAGTGGTTTTGGAGTAGCTACCTTGGCGACGAAGGGCGGCGAAGCGAGATCACCATCTCCCCGCTCCAGGCAACAGAGCTCGACCTTGAGGGCTTGCCTCCCGCTCTTGTCATTGTCGATCAGAACGATCTTCTCCGGGACCAGGGTGAGGCGTACGCCGACAAACTGCGTGCTGCCGGTGTCCCAACCACGTCCGTGCGGTTCAACGGCACCATCCACGATTTCATGAGGCTCAACGCCCTTCGTGACTCCGAATCCACCCGGGCGGCCTTGGATCTCGCGGTGGCGGCGCTTCGAAGAGCCTTTGGAACCGGCTCCTCGCCCAGCGATCATTGACCTCTTACGTCCCGGCGGTCCCCTGGTGCTGGCACGACGATGTTCCGAGAAAGATGGCCCGATGCGAACGTATGTTCGGGTAGAATAGGGGCGGTGCCTCGGGGTCGGGCCTGACGACCTCCTCGTGAGTGATCTAGTTACGGGCGAGGAGGTGGCGTGGTGGACGTCGGTCAATGGCTGATCGAGCAGCGCGCCGATATGGATCGGGCCGAGGCCCTGTGGCTGCACCAGTTGGCCGTCTTCGATCGGGACGGGTGGTGGGCCCTTGACGGCCAGTTGTCGGGCGTCTCCTGGCTGGTGTGGCGGACGAACATGGCCCGGTCCACCGCGTTCGAGAAACTGCGCGTCGCCCACCAGCTGGAACGCCGGCCCATCGTCGCCGAGGCGTTCCGCCAGGGACGGCTCTCGTACTCGGCGGTGCGGGCGCTGACCCGGCTGGACCGCCCCGACCCCGACGTAGACCAGGCCCTGATCGCGCTGGCCCAAAGCGGCCAGGCCAGCATCGCCGACCTGGAGCGGGTGGTACGAGCCTACGGGCTGTACGCCGATCAGGAGCGACCCCCGCCCGACGAAGCCGACCGGGCCCGCGACGTCAAGATCCTGCGTGGGCCCAATGGCACCGGCCAGCTGGTGGTCACCCTGGGCGACCTCGAGGTCGAGGAGTTCGCCGCCGCCTGCCAGGCCTTCGTGGACCTGCCCTACCGGTCTCGGACTGTGGAAGAGCCTTCAGCCCGAGACACCCCCACCGCAGACGACCCGCCCATCGACGGGCCCGGCCGGGCGGCCCGGAAAGCCGACGCCTTCATGGACCTGGTCCGCACCGCCCTCCAGCACGCCGACGGCGGCCGCGCCGCCGGCGACGACCGCTACCTCGTCCACCTGGTCAGCCGCGACGACAGCCCCAGCATCGCCCAACGCGGGCTGCACCTTCCAGCACTGCGACATCCACCACCAGCAACCCTGGGAAGCCGGAGGTAACACCGACATCGACAACGGGTTCAGCAGCTGCCCCCGCCACCACCGCATGCTCCACCGCGGCTACCACGTCGAAGGAAACCCCAACCGCGAGCTGCGCTTCTACCGCCCCGACGGCAGCTACCTCGGATCAACCCACCCAGCCCCGGCCCGCCTGCTCGCCATCTCGCCACCAATGAGCTGTCGCTGACCGCCCAGCAATCCGCCGCAGATTAGCCTTGAGGGTGGTATGTCAGACTTTCCCGCCCATGTTGCCATCAATCGCAAAGCCTGGACCGCCAGCAACACTGCATATACCGACGCCGTCGCCCACGAGCAATGGGCCGAGACCGAGATTACGTGGGGGGTATGGCATGTACCCGAAAATGAGCTGCGTGCCCTCCCCCCCATAAAGGGCAAGGACGTCATCGAGCTAGGCTGCGGGACTGGCTACTTCGGGGCCTGGTTGCGCCGCAGCGGCGCGAGGCGTGTGGTGGGAGTGGATGTGACACCCGCGCAGTTGGAGACGGCTCGCCGTTGCGAGGCGGACTTCCGTCTAGGCATGGAGTTTGTCGAGGCTAGCGCCGAGGATGTTCCCCTACCTGACGCATCCTTTGACCTCGCCATCTCCGAGTACGGGGCGTCGATCTGGTGCGAACCGGGCGCCTGGATCGGGGAGGCGGCCCGCCTGCTGCGTCCGGGCGGGGAACTGGTTTTTCTGCGCAACAGCACCGTGGCAATGCTCTGCATGCCTGCGACGGGCAAGGTGACCACGAACTTGCAACGTCCCCAGCGGGAGCTCACCCGTGTCGAGTGGCCCGAAGATGATCCGGGCGTCGAGTTCCACCCTTCGACCGGGGAGTTGTTTCGCCTCCTTCGGGAGAGCGACTTCGCGGTGAGCGATGTCATCGAGGTGTATGCGCCCGACGATGCCGCCGATCACCCGTACTACGACTCGGTTCCGGCCCAATGGGCCCGCCTATGGCCGTCCGAGGAGATCTGGTGCGCCCGCCGGGTGTGAGCGCCTTCGCCCATCAGATACGTCTCCTGGAACGCGTACCGCGCCCGAGAACCGCGTGGAGCAAGCGCGGAGGTTGAGCGTCCTCGAAGCGAGCATCGCATCGTCGGTGGTGGTCTGCCCCAGAAAATGCCGGTTGGGTCTTGGTCGATCTCGGTGATGAGCTCGTCGAGCTTGGGGGTGGGTCCGGTCATGCCGTAGAAGTGCCAGCGACAGCCGGGACCGAGGTTCGGATGCCAGGGTGGTCGGCACTCGTAGATGGTGACGGACTTGCCCCGCACGCCGTACTCGACGCGTACCTCGTCGCGGTGGTTGGCCGGGATCTTGTTCTCGCCGTAGCGGCGGATGGCCGCTACGGCGGTGTCGGGGATGGCGGGCCCGGTGGGCATCGGCCCACCCTATGCCAGGCTGCGACCCTGGCTGCGGCTGGAAGGACCAACGCCGCCAACTACTACTGCGCCGCGACCGCGGCCACGGCCTGCTTGATGAGGTCCGCCACGGCGGCCGGTTGCGACACGTAAACCGAGTGACTCGCCCCCACCTCCACCACGGTCGACCCAGCCCGCTGGGACATGGTGCGCTGGGCCGCCGGGGGGATCATCCGGTCCTCGGTGGTGACCAGGTACCAGCTCGGCCTGGTCCGCCAAGCGGGGTCGGTGACCGGCCCGCCGAGGGCTTCCACACCCCACGGGACCTGCGAGTCGGCCATGAACGCGGCCACCTCGGCGGGCACGTCAGCGGCGAACGATGCGTGAAACTCGTCCCGGTCCAGAAACAGGAAGCCGTCCCTCGGCGGCAGGATCGGCGGCTGCGGCCCATCGGCCGGGAAACCAGCGATCAGCGTGTTCACCGACTCGCCCTGGTCCGGCGCGAACGCACAGATATAGACGAGGGCCGCCACCTTCTGGTCGGTACCTGCTTCGCTGATGACAGCGCCGCCGTAGGAATGGCCCACCAGGACCACCGGTCCGTCCTGGGCGTCGATGATCAGCCGCGTCGCGGCGGCGTCGCCCTCGAGCGACAGGGTGGGGTTCTGCACGACGGTCACGTGGTAGCCGTCCTGGGTGAGCAGGTCATAGAGAGGCCGCCAGCCGGAGCCGTCTACGAAGCCGCCGTGGACGAGCACGATGTTCACTGAGTTTGCGTTCATGATGATCTCATCTTTCTTCCGGGCGGACGCCAGGGGCATACCGGCCATTATTGGCCTTGGAGGCTGCGGCTGGCGTCACTCGAAGCTGAGCTGACCCGCCCTTGGCGTCAACGACGCCGGGGCTAGCTGCGGCGCCGCACCCGGCCGAGTTCTCCAATGGAGTTCCTCGACGGGGACGGTCGGTGCTGTTGACATAGGCTCCTCAGCCCTGGTCAGATCGCCGTTTCGCTGGCCCACATGTACGCGGATATGAGGGCAGCTCACGCCGACTCGATCGGAATCAGCGCTTGCCCCCCGTATCCCGCCAGCGCCTTTCCGTGCTGTCCTTCCGGCGGGTCCGCAATGACCCCTTACTCCCACCAGAACGGCGGGGACTGGGATTGGTTCGGTGCTCGGATGGTCCAGGTCCTGATCAATAACGGGATGTACAGCCAGGCGTATCAAGCGATCCAGCCCATGCTGGTCCGAGTTGTCAAAGCCGGAAACTTCTACGAGTGGTGGACACCCGCAGGTCAGCCCGAGGGGTCAGCCTCATTCCGCGGCGCGGCGGGGGAACTGGGGCTCGCCGCGTCACAGCTATCGACGTGGGCGAAGTCTCACTAACAGCAGGAGCCTCGAGCAAGGATCCTGAGCGGAGCTGTGACTGGACCGAGAATCGAGGCTGCCGCCCACGTCGGTAGAACGCATCGGGAAGGCGGCCCTGGGTGGCCCTAAACGGCTGACCTGGCTATGGCCAATGCTTCGTCGGTGAGCGGGGTTGCATCCAAAATGTCCAGAACCGGATGGACCCGGAACTCGAGCCACGGAGCCCAGGTGGCCAAATCTTTATACAGAGCGCCAGCATCGTCGGTTTCAAGAACCGCAAAGCCGCCGCCCCCATCGCAACGCTGCACCCATTGGTGGATAGTGGCTGCTGGATTGGGGGTCCAGCTCGACAACAACTTTTGAGCCGATTCGCCTGCGAGGAGGTTGTCGGCCACGCTTCCGCCCGACCGCTCGGAGTATTCGAGTACAAACTTCACCATGTCCCCTTCCTGCCCTCGTACTTGATGCCATCGTCGCGCCGTCAGGCCTTGAGGGCAAGGGGCTCGGCCGCAGGCAGGGCTACTGTCCGGCCCGTGCCCCGGCCCGGCCCGGACTGCCAAGGCCAGGCCATCGGCTTGGACCGAACCACTGACCATTCTACGCAAAAGGGGCAAATCGGTGGCGGTGCTCGCCGCCGTAGGGATGATCCACCGACGTTGCCTTGTGTTGCGTGCGGTCAGCGGGCCGTTTCGGCTTCCTCGGCCAGGGCCAGCCACTGCTCCTCGGCGTGGTCGAGCTCCGCCTGGGCGGCGGCCAGCTCGGCGCCGATCCGGGCCAGCTCCCGGTGGTCGGCGGTGGTCTCGAACGCCGATGCGAGGCGGTCCCGCTCCCGGGTCAGACGGTCGAGTTCCTTGTCGAGTTGGCGCAGCTCGAAGCCGATGGTGGTCGACGACCGCCGGCGGGTACTCTGACGCGGGGCTGCCGGCCATCCGCCCCGCCTGCGGGCCGAGGCGCGGCGCCGGCTGGCCGGGCGGGGGCGACGGCGGGCCTCCCCGGCTGATAGCGGTGGCGATCCACGCCCCCAGCACCCCCGGGCACCTCCCTGACGTGCCGGTCAGAGCAGGCGACGAGCCGCTCGGTGACCCGGTCCAGGAAGGTCCGGTCATGGCTGACGGTGACCAGGGCGCCGGGCCATTGCTCCAGGAAGTCCTCCAGGGCTCGCAGGGTGTCGAGATCCAGGTCGTTGGTGGGCTCGTCCACCAGCAGCACGTTTGGGCGGCCGGCCAGGACCAGCAACAGCTGCAGGCGGCGGCGCTCGCCGCCCGAGAGGGTCCCGACCGTCGCCCACGGCAACTCCCCGCTGAACCAGAAGCGCTCCATCAGACGCTGATCGACGGGGTCGCCCGGCGTCCTTGTCGGTCCGGCCACCAGATCCCGCACCCGGGCGGCCGGGTCGAGTTCGGGTCCGTATTGGGCGTAATAGCCGACCCGCACGGTAGCGCCCCTGCTCGACCCGCCCGGCCGTCGGGGTCAGTCGACCGGCCAGGACCTCGAGCAGGGTGGACTTCCCGGACCCGTTGGCGCCGACCACGCCGAGCCGCTCCCGGGGGTCGAGGCGCAAGGACACGTCGACCAGGACCGGCTCGCCTCGCCGGGGATACCCGAACGACACCCCGTGCGCCTCGATCACCTTGCTACCCGAGGCGAGGCGTGTCGAAGGCGATGTCGAGCGCGGCGGTGCGGGCGGCCGCCTCGGGCCCGGCACTGATCAGCCGCCGGGCGGCATCGACGCGGGCTTGGGGCTTGCGGGTGCGGGCCGGGGCGCCCCGACGCAGCCAGGCCAGTTCCCGCCGGGCCAGGTTGCGACGGGTAGCCTCCGCCTCGGCGGCCCTGTCCGCCCGCTCGGCGCCGGCGGCCAGGTAGCCGGCGTAGCCACCTCGTGGACGTACGACACGTCCCCGGTCCAGCTCGATCATGCGGGTGGTGACCCGGTCGAGAAGATGACGGTCGTGACTGACCAGCTACCACCCCGCCGGCGAAACGGGACAGCCAGGCCTCCAGCCAGGCGATCGCGGGCAGGTCGAGATGGTTGGTGGGCTCGTCGAGGATCAGCAGCTCGGCGGGTGGGCCAGGACCCGGGCCAGCGCCACCCGCTTGGCCTGACCACCGGAGAGGTCCGAGACGCTACGGTCGATCAGCCCGCTCATGCCCAGCCGGTCGAGGATCGCCTCAGCCTGCCAGCCCGCGCCGACCGCCTGGCCGACGGTGCCCTCCGGGAGCGCAGCGTCCTGGTCCAGCAGGCCGACCCCGACCCCCCGGCCCCGGCGGACCTGGCCGCCTTCGGGGGCCTGGATGCCGGCCAGAACCCGCAGCAAGGTCGATTTGCCGGTGCCGTTGATACCGACCACACCGAGGCGGTCCCGGTCGGTCACCGTGACCGACAACTCCTCGAAGAGAACCCGGTCGGCGCGCCGCACCGACACCCGGGCTGCATCGACGAGGACGGTCACCGCTCCGACAGTAGAGCACGCACCCGACCAATCGGTCCCCTCGAGCGATCGTCTGCGTACCCGGGAACGACCGACGCCATCAGGTCCGGTCAGCTGGACCAGGTGTCGGCCGCCTTCGTGGATCCAACCCGTCGCGCGATTGTCCGCCGCTTGGCGTAATAAAGATCACCCTGCCCCGCCCGTTATTCACACGAACAATCTATGGTCGAATTACAGGGTCAGCGGATTCGACTTCAGCATGCTGTCCAGCCGGGTTGTGGCCCCGGACGCTGAGCTCCCGGGTGCCGACCCGGACGCCAACCTCCGCTCGGGATCTGCGGCTGGGCTAGTGTTGATCCTTCTCCAAGGAACCGGGCTACCGTTCGTGACCGTCGAATGCGGGTAGGGCGTTGATCGCGAGCCGACTGGCATGAGTCGAGAGTCAAGACGGCTCCTCAGGAATCACGGTCCGGTGGTCGCACCGCCATCGGACCGGGGCGGGGGAGGGCAGATCGGTGAGCGAAGCCGTCAGCCAGCCCGAGCCCGAGCCCGAGGCCTCCTCGGCACCCGTGCCCTCAGGTCTCGAGCCGGCGCGCCCGGAGTCGCCGCCAGCAGAGGGGTCCGCCGTCGTCGCCGGTGTCCGGGACGCACCGCCCGGTCCGACCTCGGGCGTCGCTGGTAGTGGCCCGAACGTGGCACAAGCTGTTCGAGGACCGAATCCTGGGGATGGCCGCCGAGGCCGGCTTCTGGGCCATCGTGTCGCTGCCGTCGTTGCTCCTGACCCTCCTCGGCGCCCTCGGCTACCTCCGCGGTGTGCTCGGCGACGGCGACGTCAACCGCATCCACGACGCGGTGCTGCGAGCCGCCCGCGACGTGCTCACCCCCAGCACCGTCAACAGCGATGTGGCACCGCTGGTCAACCAGGTGCTGGCCCGGGGCCACCTGGAGGTGATCTCCGTCGGGTTCGTCATCTCCTTTTGGTCGGGGTCAACGGCGATGAGCGACTACGTCAACACCATCACCGTGGCCTACGGCATGCGGGGGCTGCGAAGCGCCTGGCGCAGCCGGCTGGTGGCCACCGGCCTGTACGTCTGCTTCCTTGTCGTGGGGGTGGTCCTGTTGCCGGCCTTGGCGATCGGTCCCGGTCTCCTCTCCAGCCTGGCCCCCGACCAGATCGCCGACCAGGTCTCCACCGTGGTGGACATCCTGTACTGGCCGGTGGTCGGGCTGCTGTCGATTCTGCTGCTGACCACCCTGTACCGGATGTCGTTGCCGGTGGCGGTTCGCTGGCGGCGAGGGCTGCCCGGTGCGGTGTTGGCCATGGGTCTGTGGCTGCTGTTCAGTTTCACCGTGCGGGCCTACCTGACCTCGAGCTTCCGAGCCCGTTCTGCCTACGGGTCGCTGGGCGCCCCGATAGCGGCCCTCCTTTTCTTCTATGTCACCGCTCTCGCCGTGCTGATCGGCGCGGAGCTCAACTCCGCGATCGACTACCTCTCACCGGTGCCCACGACGACCGCAGGCCGCGAGCGCTCACGCTCAGAAGCGGAGCAAGACCGGAAGGATTAGAAGGTTGGAGATGCCGGTCACCCGATGGCGAGGACCGTGAAGCCGACATTCCAGGTGAACTCGTCCTGGCCGCCCGCATCTCGGTACACCTCGCTGGCTACGAAGGCGACCTCGCCGGTCTCTGGGTTGTAGCTGGCCCCCTCCCACGTGTCTCGTGATCCGACGGGCGGGCTGCCTAGGCTGGAGCTGACCGGACCAGTCGAGTGGAGGAACCTCATGGCAGCGCAGGTCGACGTATGGGTGTGGGGCCAGTTCAGCATGGCTCCCGACACCGAGATGGACTGGACCTTCTGGATAACCGGAGCAGACGGAATCTCGATGATCGACCCGGAGCATTGGTACTGGATGAGTGCGGTGCCCGACTACGAACCCTCTCCGAACCCGGACTTACCGGCGTACGCCACCGGCCTGACCTTCACCGAGCAGGGCGCCTACCGGCCCTTCCAATACCCCGCCGGCGGCAACAACGCCGTGTGGAAGGCGACCCTGAGGACCTCGAGTGGGCCAGATGAAGGATTCACGTGGTTCACACCCCGGATGCTCGTAGCACCAGGATCCTGAGATGCTCTGTGTCCACATAGTCCATGACGATGACGGTCGGATCCTCGCTGTAGCCGACGCGGCCAACAGGCCCGGTCCCGGAGGGGTGGTGCTGCACCACCAGCCGCGTCCCCGGGCAGGCCAGCATGCGGTCCTGGTTACCTTGACCGACGAGCAGCAGGAGCTTCACGCCCTCACCTTGATCCGTGACTTCGACCTCGACCGGGAGGCGTCGCCACCCGCTCTACGACGTCGGTCTCCTTAGCCCCGTCGCAGGCATCAACCGATATAAAGCGCCTGGTGTGGGTATCGACCCGGTTGATCCTATGACCACCTCGTCGGTCTTTGGAGCACGGGCATGGGCAGGACCCCGGTCCCAGCTTGCCCAGCAAGCCGAGGTCGGGGAGCATTGCGGCATGAGGAGCGGTCCCAAGCACGACCCCCAGCCGTTGGCCGGCCCGCCCGAGGACCCCAGGATCCCTTATCGTCGGATCCGACCGGTGCCGCTAACGGATGGCCCGGTTCGTCATCGACGTCACGCCGCTTCGCCGGCACCGGCATTTCCGAAGGTTGTGGGCCGGCCAGGTGGTCTCGGGGCTGGGCTCGCAGCTCACCCTGGTAGCGGTCTCCTTTCAGGTCTACGGCCTGACGCACTCGACGCTGATGGTCGGTCTGATCAGTTTGGCCCAGCTGGTGCCGTTGCTAGCAGGAGCCCTGTGGGGGGGCACCCTTGCCGACGCCGTGGATCGAAGGACGGTGTTGGTCCTGACCCAGGTGGCCATGGCGATGGCGGTCGGCGGATTGGTGGTCAACGCGTCCCTCTCCCATCCGGCCGTCTGGCCTCTGTTTGTGTGCAGCGCGGCCGGCGCCGGATTTCAGGGGGTCGACTGGCCGGCGCGCCGGGCCGCCCTGCCGATGCTGGTTGGCGAGCAAGACGTGACGGCGGCCATTGCGCTGCAAACCTCCGTCGGACAGCTCGCTTTGGTGGCCGGCCCCGCCCTAGCCGGCATTCTCATCGCCACCATTGGCCTGAGCGCTGTCTACGGGATCGACGTGGCCACCTTCGCGGTGGCCTTCGTCGCCGCTGTGCTTCTGCCGGCCCTGATGCCGAGCGGCGGAGGAACACGAATGGGGATTCGGTCGATGACCCAAGGATTCCGTCATCTCCGCCAGGAGAGACTCCTGTCGGCCACCTACTGGATCGACCTCAACGCCATGATCTTCGGCATGCCCCGTGCCGTCTTCCCGGCTCTGGCTCGTCCACCTTTACGGCGGTGGCGCTGGCGTCGTCGGCCTCCTCTACGCCGCCCCGGGGGCCGGGGCCCTGATCGGCTCGCTCTTTACGGGCTGGTGCAGCCACGTTCGCCGTCAGGGAAGGGCCATCGCCGCCTGCGTCATGGCGTGGGGGTTGACCATCACCTTGTTCGGTATAACACCTGTGCTGTGGATCGGTCTGGTGCTCTTGGGGTTGGCCGGCGCCGCCGATGTCATCTCGGCGGTGTTTCGCCAGGCGGTCCAGCAGCGAACCGTCCCTGACCATCTGCAAGGACGGCTGTCGGGAACCTTCTTTGCCGTGGTGGCCGGCGGTCCCCGTCTCGGTGATGTCGAAACCGGTTTGGCGGCCGCTGATTGGCGGTCCGCAGTTTGCCGTGTGGTCAGGCGGGTTGGCCTGCATGATTGGAGTCGTCGTATTGGTGTGGCGGGTACCCGAGCTGTGGCAGGACCACGGCGGCGGTCAGTCGCTCTCCGCCGAGGAGGAAGACGAGGCCATCGCGGAAGCTATCACCGAGTTGGGCGCCGGCGAGCCGTCGTGACAACGCTGAGCACAGCACGACAAGCGGCCCGCATCGCTACGCGCGCGGCGAGGTGTCGCAAAGACCCGGATGTCCCGCTAACATCCAACGGCGTTGCACACCGATTGGGGGATGGACGTGAGAACACGCGGGATGCTGGGGTTGGCGGGGGCCTTTGTGCTGATGGTGCCGACTTATATGATCGTCAGTACCAGCGCCTCGGCCGTGGCCGCCAACCCGACTGGCGCCGGCCAGGCGCCGTTGACGGCTGCCCAGGCGAAGGCCTTGTCGAACAACGTAACAAAGAATGTCATCGTGGTCCTCAAGAACCAGGTGGGGGATCTGCCTGACTCCCGCCGAGCGGCGCCCGAACGTGGCGCCGCGGTCGCCGGCCTTCAAGCCCCGGTCCTCGGTGAGCTGACCCGCACCCGGGCTCAGAACGTCAAAAGCCTTGAGCTGGTGAACGCCATCACGGCCCGGGTGTCCCCAGGCGAGGCCCGCCGTTTGGCGTCCAACCCCGCGGTCGCCGAGGTCGTGCCCGATGAACCTATCCCGTTGGTGGGGTCGGTCCCGTCCCTGGACGCATCGGGCAGCGGACTCACGCCGCTTCCTGGCGCCTGCTCCGCCGGGAGCACGGTGCAGCTGGACCCGCAGGCTGTCGAGCTTATCCATGCCGCTAGCCAGAGCGGAAAGGGAGCGACGGCGCAGGCGCTTGGTTACACGGGTGCGGGCGTCACGGTCGCGTACATCGCCGATGGGGTAAATCCCAACAATCCTGACTTCATCCGCGCTAACGGGCAGCATGTTTTTGTCGATTACCAGGACTTCAGCAATACCGGTAGCCAGGGGATCACCAGCGGCGGCGAGGCCTTCATTGACTCCAGCTCGATCGCCGCCCAGGGACTGCACACCTATAACGTCTCGTCATACGGGGTGGGCCTCAACCGGCCCTGCCTGATTCGGGTCCTCGGGGTGGCACCGGGAGCCAGCCTGGTGGGGCTCGACGTGTTTGGCTCGCTGAACCAGGCCTTCAACTCGGTCTTTCTCGAGGCCATCAACTACGCGGTCAATGTCGATCACGTCAACGTCATCAACGAGTCCTTCGGCGACAACCCCTTCCCTGATCAGGGCAGTCTCGACCTCGTACGGATGGCTGACGACGCCGCCGTCGCGGCCGGCGTTACCGTCACCGTATCGACCGGCGATGCCGGATCTACCGGAACCATCGGGTCGCCGGGGACGGATCCGAACGTGATTTCGGCCGGCGCAACCACCTCGTACCGCGCCTATGCCCAGACCGGACTTGGCGGCATCACGTTCCCGGGCGTCAACGGCTGGCTCGACAACAACATCAGCGGGCTCAGCTCGGGCGGCTTTGCCCAGGACGGATCCACGGTCGACGTGGTGGGGCCGGGTGACCTCAACTGGACGCTGTGCTCGCCAAACCCCAAGAAATTCCTCGCCTGCTCGAACTTCTCCGGCCAGCCCGCCTCCGTCCAACTCAGCGGTGGCACAAGTGAAGCGGCACCGCTCACCGCCGGGGTCGCGGCCCTGGTCATCCAGGCCTACGCCCAATCGCACGGCGGCATCGATCCATCACCGGCAGTGGTCAAGCAGATCATCACGTCCACCGCGCAGGACATCAATGCCCCGGCCGACCAGCAGGGCGCCGGGTTGCTGGATGCCTATCAGGCGGTGCTGGCCGCAAAATCTTTCCCCGGCTCCACCGGACCCGCTCGCGGTGCCGCCTTGCTCGCCGGCGCCAACCAACTCCACGCGGCCGGATTGCCAGCGACCACACAGACGCTCACCGATACCATCAGCAACGACGGGAGCCGCAGCCAGACCATCGCTCTGAGCAGCCGCACCCTCGGTGCCTACCAGACGCTTTCGACCTCCACCGCTGATCTGACCGATGCAACGGGCAACCTTGCGGTCCTGCACTTCACGGTGCCACCCGAACAGGCCCGCCTCGACGGCTCCATTGCCTTCGTGGGTGCTGGGCCCACCAGCGATCTGGCCGCACGAGTCAACCTGAGTCTGATCGATCCGACCGGAAAGCTGGCCGAGTACAACCTGCCGCAAGGGACCGGTAACTTCAGCGACGCCCAAGTTGCTGATCCTGTGCCGGGAACCTGGACCGCGGTCGATATCCAGCGCGCCTTCCGCCGACGGAGGGACCACTGGTTCGATCCTGTTCGAGGCCAGGGTGGCCCGGTGGACTTCATTCGGGACGATCACACCGACATCAGTGATCCTGGCCCCCGGCGCATCCAGGGCCGTGACCCTGACGGTTTCGACGCCGGCGAGCCCGGGAGACCAGGCCGGCTCGATCGTGGCGTCGAGCGACGCCAGCGAACCGGATTTCGCCCGGGTGATGAACATCCCTGTCACCCTGCGTTCGCTGATACCCGCCCCGCCACAGACCACAACGTTCACCGGCATCTTCGCCGGCGGTAACGGACGGCAGCAGTCCGAAGCACAGAGCAACTTCTATCAACTGCAGGTCCCGGCCGGGCTGCAGAGTCTCGACGTCACCGTCACAGGGCCGAATACAAGTGACGAGTTTGTGGCCGAACTCATCGATCCGGCCACCGGTGAGGCGGCCTCGACGGCTGCTAACGCCTTACTCGGCATCAGCTCCAGCGGTGGATTCAGCGCCAGCCCTCAGACCGGCGCGCAGCTGCATGCCCTCGCGCCCGATGCCGGATTATGGACTCTGGCCATCGATTGGTACGGGCAGACATCGGGGACAGCGCTGTTCCAGCCCTTCACTGTGAAGGTGAGCAGCGCCGGGCCGCCTGCCTCGGCAGCCGGGCTGCCCCGACTCCCCGCACCGCCAAGCTGGCCGCCGGCACTCCGGTCACCGTACAGGTCAAGGTCAAGAACACGGGGTCGGTTCCCGAGGAGTACTTCATCGACAGTCGCCTCAACACGTCGACGGTGTACAACCTGCCCAGCCAGACGAGTTCCTCCGTGCAGGTCCCCGTTCCGGGCATTCCACCCCTGTACTGGATACCGAGTCACACCACATCGATCACCGCCAGCGCATCGGCATCAGCGCCCATCTTCTTCGACTACTGGTGGTACTTCGGGGATCCCGATCTGAGCTCCACCTCGCCGCCCCTCTCGGGGAATCCGACCGGGACCTTCAACTCGTCATCAGTCGCCACCGGGCTCTGGGCCATCACGCCGTTCCAAAACGGGCCGGACGGCCCGAAACCGCTGCAACCGGTCACCGCAGCCACTTCGATGACGGCCACCAGCCAGACATTCGATCCGACGATCACCTCTCCAACCGGGGACCTCTGGCTCAACAGCATCAACCCCGCGAACGTGATCAATCCTGTCCTCGTCGAGCCCGGTCAGACCGCCTCCATCCCGGTGACCATCGTGCCGACCGGAACAAGCGGCACAACCGTACGGGGCACCCTTTTCCTCGACGACGCCTCCCTCGCGGCCGGTGACGTGACCTGGGTGGTCGAGGCCCTATCCCCCGCTCCCGAAGCCAGCGACGTCGCCAGCTTCCCCTACGCCTACACCATCAAGTGAGCATCGGGATGGCAAGTGAGCATCGGGATGGCAAGTGAGCATCGGGATGGCAAGTGAGCATCGGGATGGCAAGTGAGCATCGGGATGGCAAATGAGCATCGGAATGGCCAGTCGGGCCAGATGCAAGCGTTGAGCGCGAGCACTTAGTGCGCACCCGCATGCCCGCGGATGCCAGGGCTGCCGCGAACGTCATCGATCGCGGCTAGCAAGGCCACAGGCCAGCGTTGTGCCGACGCGTTCAGGGCGATGGCCCGGATCAGGTCCTGGCCACGAAGGTGAACAACCGCTGGCCGAGTATCAGGGCGGCGGGCTCGCCCGTCAGCCGGTGCGCGCCCACCGATATGAAACCGTCGTGGCTGATGTCGAACCCCTCCTCGCAGAAGCCCGCCTCCCTGAACCAGGTCCGGATCGCGGGGGTCAGGTCAGGCGGCCTGCGGTGCCTGGTCCAGAGGACCAGCGCACCGGGCGCGCACAGGCTGGGCAGGGCCGCCACCGTGGCCTGGATGTCGCTGACGGTGATGTTGCCGAAGATGCCGCACACCGCGCGATCTGGGCGGGGACCGCGCCCGCGCAGGCATCGGTGATCCCGGCGTCGGCCTGCAGCATCTCAACGCCGTCCAGCCCGGCCGCCCGCGCTGCCTGCCGGGCGATCGCGACGTTGCGCTCGTCCAGCTCGACCAGCCGGGCGCCCACTTCGTCCCGGCGCGGATGCCCGGCCAGCACGCCGATCACGTCCCGGCCCTGGCCGGCGCACAGGCTGATGAGCCGTATGTCCCCGGCGGGGGCATGATCGAGCTCAGCGCGCAGATGGCCCTGCACGAGTTCCAGCCGCCGCCAGAGCAGGGAACCTGGATCGTCGTAGTCTCGGTGCCATTCAACCCAGTCGCGCCGCGCCATCGGGCCAGCCTACGGCCCACCGATTTATGCCCGACTTCAGCCTTCACGAACCACGAAAACCCGGGTCGGCGCGCCCCGGTTACACGATCCCTGATCGCTTACGGCTAGGACCCCTGTATGGCGGTCTCGGTGGTCGTGACTCCGAGCTTGACCAACAAGCCGCGGTAGTCGGTCTGCACCCATTCCTCCGCTAGCCGGCCCTCGTCGTCGTACCTGAAGGTACCGATCAGTTCCCACTCGAGGTGTTGCCCGGTGGGCTCGACTGGGCCGATGGGCGAGTGGGTAAAGAGCCCGGTGAAGTCACCCGAGAACGTCGTGCGGGCCGCCAAGAAGTTGGCGTCCACGATGATCTGCTCACGGACGAGTCGCAGGCCGCTGAATGCGACGCGCAGGGACGCAAAGTATGCGCTCAGTTGGTCGAACCCCAGGTCGGCGCCGGGTCCGTGGAAGACGTAGTCCTCTCTGAAATAGGCCCGGAGGGCGGGGGCGTCCTCACGAGCGATCGCTTCGTTGCCAATGCGGATCAGATCACGGGCAAGTGGACTGTCAGATATGAAGCGTGGCATGGCAACCCCGATTAGTGCTGGAGTAGTAATAATGCTACTCTAGCAATAATGCTTGTCAAGTAGAATCATCCCATGACCGCAGAAGTTGTTGATCGACAGGAGCGAAGAAAGAGGCGTACGCGGCAGGCGATCCAGAGGGCCGCTTTCGAGCTCTTTGCCGAGCGTGGCTACCGTGAAACCACGATCAACGACATCGCTCAACGGGCCGAGGTCGCACCAAGAACGGTAACGGTGCACTTTCCGGCCAAGGAAGAGTTGCTCCTCGATGCCGAACCATTCACGCTCGATAGCCTGAGTCACCGTCTGTCTGCCCGACGACCAAACGAATCCGGGCTTGAAGCGTTGCGCGACTGGATGGCGACCACGATGACGGAAGCTGAGACCAGCGGGTCGGAAATGGAAGGGCGCTTCTGGGAACGACGCGCCTTACGAGCGCACATCATCAACAACGAGCCTGAGCTTCGCGGCCGCGCCCGCGCCGGCTACTACCCCTTCGAGCGCGCCATCGCAGATGCCATCGGCAAAGACGTAGGGCAGTCCGGAAACAGCCTGATCCCTCGTCTAGCGGCGTTGGCGGCGGTCGCCGGCTTGCGCGAACTCTACGAGAGCGATGAAGCCCAGGCCCTGGCGGCTCCACCGAGCGCCGGCGAACTCCTCGTACTCGTGGACAGGGTGATTCGCTTCGTCCAGGTCGGCCTCGAAGGGAGCGACCGATCAGTCGGTTAAACTTGCGGGCGCTGGACGCCGAACTGGTGCTTACCGCAGCTGAGTAGCACCGGTCACGAGAGTGAAGAACTCCTCCATGCCCATTCCCCCTCGCTCATGTCGAACAGGCGGGTGATCGGGGCGCCTGCGACGTGCCGATCAGCCTCAGTGATCACCGCGGTCACATTCCACTGCGTTCAAAGGTTCGTACCCGAGGATGTCGGATGCCATTTGTGGCCGGTACTTTTAGCTATATACCGGACAGGTAGGAAGACCAGGCGAAACAAGCGAAGCTTCCAGCACTTCAGCGCCCTTGGAGGTCGAGAGCGGACGCTTCGAATCGTGCGAGCACCGTCGTCAACTTGAGAGGATCTTGGCCTTCTCGGCGTCGAACTCGGCGTCAGTGAGGACCCCTCGCTCCTTCAGATCGGCCAGTTTGGCCAACTGATCAGCTGTCCCCGAACTACCGGCAGCCTCTTGAACGTATCCACGGAACTCCTGCTCATCGCGGGAGGCTCGCTGAACGGCGCGGTCCTGCATGCTCTTGCCGCGAGCGATCAGGTAGATAAGGACGCCGAGGAACGGCAGGACAATGATGAAGATGACCCACAACGCCTTGGCGAACCCGCCGATGTCGTGACTGCGGAAAATGTCGGCGAAGACGGTGATCAGGATCCAGATCCAGATGAAGAACAAGAAGAACCAGAGCATGGTCCAGAAAATGCCCAGTAGCGGATAGTCATAGCCCAGCATCTCTGTCCTCCTAACCCGCTTGCCCGTGTCCAACGCGAGTGCTGGCAATGTTGCCACACCGACCTTCGGCCTCGGCGGATACCGAGGATGCGGCCCCCCGGACTCGGGCGAAAAGTCACAGGTCTAGGGCTCGATCACGGTCCACCCGCGCCGACGGAGCTCGACGGCGAGCTCCTCGGCAGGCAGGCAACGGATGAGCTGCGCCTGTGTGGACAGTCGCCACGGCGCAACCGCGACGGCGGCGGTCCCGTCGAACTGAGCCTCTTGCAGACGGTCGATGAACGCGGCCACCTCGTCACGAGTGAACTTGCCCCCGGCCTGCCGCTGGGTGAACCCCATGGGGCCGCGGGCGTCCCTGAAGTCACGGTGACCGGCGTCCCTGAGGAGGTTCAGCAGCTCCTGCACCTGATTCGGCGACGCCGGTGGACCTGACTGTTGACCGAAAGCCATGGCAGACAGTCTTGTCGATATGGCGAGGGAAGGCCTGTTCAGTCAACGCTCCTTCGGTCCGACCGCGGGTTCGCCCGGTACCGCCCGGTCATCGGCGCGTCTCTTCCACGCCAGGTTCGGCCCCTGCCGATCATGGGCGGTGGGCTCGTTTCTTTGGGTGAACACGACTGGCGCAGTTGCAAGTACGTTGCCCGATGTGCAAGGAATCAGTGGAACAGGCATATGGAGTTCCCACCTCCGCTTTGCCGACCCGGGGAAAGTGAGCGAGGCGGCGGCCGAGCTCGAAGAACTCGGATACACGGCTCTGTGGATTCCTGACGCGGGCGGAGACGTCTTCGGGGCGGTCGAGCGGCTGTTGCGGGCGACCCGGTCAGCCATCTCTGCCACCGGCGTCCTCAACCTGTGGATGCACTCGCCCGAGGAGACAGCCGAAGCCCACGACCGGCTGACCCGAACCTACGGAGACCGGTTCCTCCTGGGCATTGGCGTCAGCAATGCGGCCGTAGTCGACGCCAACAGCGACCCCGGCCGCTACCGCAAACCCCTGGCCGCCACGGCTGCGTTTCTCGACGCCCTGGACTCGGCGCCCACACCTCCGCCTCGCGACGCCACGGTTCTAGCCGCCATCTCGCCCAAGATGCTCGAAATTGCCGGGAAACGGACCGCGGGAGCGCACCCTTTCAACGTCACACCCGAGCACACCGCGCTCGCCCGGCAAGCCCTGGGGCCTGCGGCACTGCTTATGCCCGAGCAAATGGTCGCCGTGACCACCGACCCGGATAAGGCGCACGCCATTGCTCGGGAGAACCTCAGCTTCTATCTCCAGTTTTCGAACTACACGAACAACCTGCGCCGCATCGGCTTCGGGGACGAAGACTTCGCCGACGGCGGCAGCAACCGCGTCCTCGACGCCCTCGTCGCCTGGGGATCGCTTGAGGACATTGCTGCCCGGGTGCGGGAACACCGCGACGCCGGCGCCAACCATGTCTGCGTCCAGGTCCTGGGGGATCCCAGCCGCCTGAGGGCCGAGTGGCGGGCACTCGCCCCTGCTCTCACCACCATTTGAATCCGTCCCGAGACGTTATGTCATCTTGCTGACGGCCGGGCACTAACCTGCCCGCGAAAAGCTTTTGCACAACAAGGAGCGGGATGTTCGAGATCGGCAAGAACTTTCACATCATCCACATGACCGACGATCTCCAGGAGCTCGATAGGTGGTACGACGACGTCTTCTCCGTCCACCGCTATCGGACCCCCAGCTACGCCGAGCCATTGAAGCGGGACGCCTCGCTGTCATTGATTGGCGGCCTCTGCATCGAGACGATCGCACCGGCATTCCGCGTCGACGGCTGGCAAGACGCCCCGCTCGGTCGCTTCTACCGGCGCTTCGGCAGGAGTTGGCATTCGATCGCGTGGCACGCAGACGGGCTTGCTGATCTGTATGAGGCGCTCAGATCGGCCGGGATCCGCCTCTATGGAGTGACCGGTGCCATCCAGTCAGGCGAGGAACCGGTTGGCGGGATATTCACCCATCCCGGGGATACCTACACGCAACTCCAGTTCGTCCCGCAACCCAGCCAGCCGCAAAGAGGAGTTTCCCCGGAGGAGTACGCCCGCAGCACCCTCCCCTCGGACCCGCGGTTCCTGCCGGGGTTCAACCCTGCCTGGTGGAGCGACCAGCATCCGCTGGGAATCCTGCAGACCTCACACGTCACCCTGACCGTCGACGACACCGCTGCGGCTACCCACCTGTTTGCCGAGGTACTCGGAGGCGACCTGTTGCACGAAGGACAGGTGGGATCCGCCGGGTCGAGGAGCGCGTTTGTTCGCGGTCGGCGAGGACCTGGTCCTGGAGCTCGCGACTCCGTCCGAGACGTCGGCGGGCCGCCAGGCGGGCATCGCCGGATTGACGTTCAAAGTCAAGGACCTTGACGCCGCCGCCCGCTTTCTGGCGTCGAAGGGAGTCGTGGCTGCGACCAGCGATCGAACCAGCCTGGTCACCGATCCCGCAACGACGCAAGGGGTGGCCATGGGATTCACCACCTGGGAAATCCCCAATGACACTCGGGGGAATTGGGCGGTATACCCGGCACGACGCCCTTCCGGGCGGGGTTAACGGCCAGCCATCGGCCCGAGCGTGGTGACACCGAATCCGGGCCGGCGGAAGTGACAACACCTCGAGGGGTGCCTACGCGTCCGGGGCCGTACCGTTCGCAAGGACCCACTCCACCCCGTCGCAGACGGCGGACGTGTCCGATCGGATCGAAGGCGTGGCCCATCCCCGGAACCAGTACCAGTCTTACGGACGACTCGATTTTCCGGCGAGGGTCCAGGGCGGCGCGGAGAGGGATCATCCGATCTCGGTGGCCATGCACAACAACCAGGGGCACGGTGACCCGCCTTACGAGTGCACTCGGCGGCTCGGGAGCACTCCATACCGGGTCGACTCGCACGCGGAGGCGCCGAGCGGCCACCCACCTTCCGGCCCTGGTCAGCGTCAAGCCCGCGGTCGCGACCGCTCGAGGTCGGAGCGGTACCCGCCACTCGGCCGGAGTAGAGACCACGACCAGGCCTGCCACATCCGGGCGCGCCGCGGCGTGACGAAGGACTGCGACGCCTCCCATTGAGGCACCCACGAGTACAATCGGGGTGCCTCGGCGCCGGGCCAGAGCAACTGCGGCGGCCACGTCGCGCGCCTCGAGATCGCCGAGCGTACACGTCCCACCCGACTGACCATGGCCACGGGCGTCATAGGAAAGAACGTCGAGGTTGCGTTCTACTAATCGCTCGGCCAGACGGACAACGTTGCGATCGTCCTTGCTGGCGGCGAAGCCGTGCACCAGCACCACCACTCCGTCCGCTTGACCCTCGACGAGCCACTCTCTGGTTGCCAGCTCTACGCCGTCGCTGGTCAACACGAAGAGTGCCTTCCGGCACATTGATGGCGGTGAAGTAGCTGCGTGCGTACCTCCACTACCGGGTCGGGACGGCGCGCGTGCAGCCGGTTTCGTACTCGACAACCTTTTCGTAGCCGACCGCCCGAACCGGGTAGGCGAACCTCGGCCCCGAGGTCAACCCTGGGTAACCTTGGCGTTCCTATGGGAGCCGCCGATCTGCCCCGTAGGGCGAGGCCCCTGCCGCCCGACGAGGGGGCGAGCCCAGCCTAACACCGTATCGGCCGCTCTGATGCGGCGTCCTCGATCTATCTCAGCGACTGCTATGAGAGATGATTCAGCCTTTCGCTTCCGGGGCGGCACCCGGTGGCAGGCGCTCAGGTGTACTGTTCGGTGGAACTCGAGCAACGATTGGCTCGTCCAGACCTCGCGACCGCTCGTACGCCATTCACTACGTACGACACAGAGGACGGCCAACATGGAGGCGTCAACGACGGTCGGGGCGCCGGCAGGGCTTCAGCCTGACGAGCGAACCGACGAGCAGCGGCTCATCGCATCGCCTGGTGCATGCCCAACGAGGATCCGGGGAGGACAACTCAGGCAGGCGGGCGGCATCCATACCGGACCGGGCGACTTCGCGGTGCTGGCCGCACAGGTCCGCGAGGCCGGCTTGCTGCGCCACCGGCCTGCTTATTACTGGCTAAAGATTGTGGTGACACTCGCCGTCTTTGCGGCAGGATGGGCGGCGGTCCTGGTAGTGGGGAACTCCTGGGATACCCTCGCGGTGGCGGCGTTGTTGGGGGTGATGTTCACCCAGTTGGGCTTTGTCGGCCATGACGCCGGCCACCGGCAGGTCTTCGGGTCCCGGCGGGCCAACCGCTGGCTCGGGCTGGCCGTAGGGAACGCCTTGATCGGGTTGAGCTTCGGGTGGTGGGTCGCCAAGCACAACGCTCATCACGCCCACCCCAACCAGCTCGACCGCGACCCCGACATCGCCTATGGCCAGGCGGGGGCGGGTGGAAAGCAGACCGAGTCGGCGGGCGGCCGGGAGGCCTGGTTGTTTTTCCCCCTCATGCTCCTCCGCAGCACCGGCCTGCGGGTGTTGGGCGCCCAGTGGCTGCTGCGGCGCCGCGATCGGAGCACGGCCGCAGAAGCCCTGCTGATCGTCGTGCACACCGGCCTCTATCTCACGGCCGTGCTCTGGGTGCTCCCCCCCTTCAAGGCGGTCGCCTTTATCGCCGTCCAGCAGGCCGTTTTCTCCTTATATCTCGGCTGCAGCTTCGCTCCCAATCACAAAGGCATGCCCATCATCGCCGCCGACAGCGAGATGAGCTTTGCCGAGTTACAGGTGATCACCGCTCGGAATGTCACCGGCGGCCGGTTCACCAGCCTGATGCTCGGCGGTCTCAACTATCAGATCGAGCACCACCTCTTCCCGACGATGCCCCGGCCCAACCTGGCCCGGGCCCAAACCCTGATCCGGGACTTTTGCACCGACAGCGACTTCGGATACTGCGAGGCCAGCTTGGTCGATTCATATCGGCGGGCCGTCCGAGCCCTGGGGGGCTCTTCGCTGTCCACCTCGCTCGCCCCCAGCGTCGCGACCGGTCGCTGAGCGTCTTCCTGCCATAGCCGTAGCAGTCGAGGCGGCCTGTATCGCGCTGTTCACGATCTTTCCCGCTTTGTATGGGTTTGGAGGATTCCCGACGGGGGCGAGGTGGTCGAGAATGTCGAAGTCCGATGAAGGCAGGTCGGACACCACCTGCTCGACGGTAATTCGGATCTGGTCAGCGTGGATCGGGAGAACCTGGGCGGATAGCGTGTTGTTGATCGCCCGTCGGTAGCCGGTGCGTGACGTGATGTCAAGGTACGATCCGACCGCAGGTGACGGTACCGCTGCTTGGCACCGGGACGAACTTGTTTCCTTGTAGTTTCAGCATGTAGTAGCAGTTCATCGGGGGCGGTTTCCCGAAGGCGGCCAGGGTCAGGTTCGCCGGGGTGGCGAGCAGTCCCCCGGCCGTGTAGGCGTTCAAGCTGTGCAGGTACTGAAGGAAGGACGATCGGGTTGGGTTCTGACCAGCGCCCTGCAGGCCGGTAACCATTAGATCGGCCGACAGCCAGCCAACCGCGTAGTCAAACCCTGGCAGGCCCGTGTACCCAACATACTGCTTGAGAGCGTTGGCAAAATTGATTGTTGCAGGCGTGTTCAGTTCCGTCGGTTGCCACTGGTTGTTGAAATAGCCGCCCTGGGCAGCGGCTAAGGCGGTCGGCTGGTCCAGGAGGGCTTGCCCATAGCCTGTGGCCGAAATGGGAACCGTGACGTTGGCACCGGTCTGCTTCGCTGCCGTCACGATGGCGAAGTTGGTGTTGTTATCCATCGCCATGTAGAGCCCATCGATACCCTGCTGCTTGAGCGTGAGCGCAATCGGCTCGACGTTTACCCCCCCGAATGGAACACTCGTATTGAGATAAGGGGCACTGAGTCCTATCGACTTGGCGGACTTGACAAATGCTATAGCAGCACCAGACGAGCTGGGTGATATGCCATAACCAATCGCGCCAACGTTCGTCGCTCCGTTGTCCTTCATGAACTGGGGAAGCGTCGTGTAAGCTTGGGCCGGTTGAGCCTGCAGGAAGGTGACCATGTTGGTGTTGGGCTGTTGATACCATTCCGGCCCGTCGACACCTGCCCCTACTACGGGGATGGCATCCTGGTGCAGATACTTGTAGCTGCCGAACATGAACGACGAGGTTCCCAGGATGGCAAACGAATGCGAATCCTGGACGAGCGATTGCACGGCAGTCAGGTTCTGAGCGGGACTCGACTGATCATCCTCTGTCACGAGCTTCAGCTGCCGCCCGTCGATGCCTCCTTGGGCATTCACCTGATCAAAACGTGCTTTTGCACCGTTAACGATTCCTGCGCCCCACGTTGGGGCCGCTGACCCGGTGAGGGGCACGACCATCCCGATCGTGATGCTACTGGTCGTGACACCCGGGGCGCTTGCTGTGCGCGCCTCTCCCGTGGTGACCGATCCGGTCGCATTGCTGGATCCGGCCGCATTGCCGGTCGTGGTGGCCGTTGAGGACCCCTTCGATGACGATCCGCAAGCCGCCAGCAGAAAAAGGGCAACGGAGCAGACTGCAACCGCGCTCAGCGCTCGCGTATTACACCGCATGTTTTACCTCCGGGTATTTGTTGGCGTTACAATCCCTAATGTGACGGCCAGGTTCGGGGCTAGGGTCGTGGTAGCAGGACGAGCTCTTCCGTCCGCATTGGTGACTCGAGACATTCCACTATCCGGGCCCCGACATCCTCGGCAGTCATCTGCCCTCGGGCAAGGAAGGCCTCTCGAATCCATTGTTCGGTAAACTCCGCAGCCAGCTGCGGGTCAAAGCCCCGACTCATCTCTCCGCCAGCCGTCGGCCCGATTGTCACGATGGTAAAGCCAATATCCGGGTTCTCGGTCCGCATCCCCTCGACCAGCTTGTGCACCGCCGCCTTGCTTGCCGCGTATGGAACCAGGCCCGGCTTCGGTCGCAGTACTGAGATCGACGACAGGACGATAACCGAACCCGACGCGGCCAGAAGGTGCTCCTCGGCGGCCGCAAAAACCAGCGAAAAACCGACGACATTCGTATCCAGAATGCGACGCCACTCGTCCGCCGAGGTCCCTTTCACCGTGGCCATATCGGACACGGCCGCGGCGTACACCACATCATCGAGTCCTCCGGCCGAAGATACGGCACCCTCTACCAGGCGCCGACAATCATCGGAGTCCCGAACATCGCAGCGGATCGGGAATAGCTGGCCAGGCCACGAGTCGGCGAGGGTGATGAGGCGCTCGAAGCGGCGTCCCGCTATCACCACGGTGGCGCCAGCCTTCGCGGCGGCAACTGCCGTAGCGCTCCCAATCCCGGACGAGGCACCGACCACGAGGACCCGACGCCCGCTCATCGTTCTCGTCACCGCCCACCTCCTGCGCCGGCAGCGGCGCCCGTCAACACGAGTCCTGGTCGCCGGTCGGGCGTTACTTCGGCTCGCTCACCGTCGCGCCAGATCGGGGTACCGTTGACGAGGACATGAATGATCCCCTCGGGATGATCCATAGTGAGACGATCGGTCCCACCGGGGAAGTCCCAAACTCGGCGGATTGGACCCGGCGCGATCGTACCCGGGTCGAACACGGTAACGTCGGCTGACATCCCCGGCTTGATCACCCCCCGGCCCACGATCCCGAATATGCCGGCCGGCTGTCCGGTCAGCTTCCATATGGCCTCCTCCAGGGAGATCGCCAACCGCTCCCGAACGAAGGTACTCAGAAGCCGGGCTGCAACCGGTGCGTCACAAAGCTGCGTGGCGTGCGCGCCGGCGTCGGAGAGCCCCACGAGGAGCCCGTCGGCCTGGAGGAGTTTCTCGATCGAGTTCTGATCATTGTTGACCAACTCCACTCGAAAGCGGGTGTCCAGACCCTCATCAAGGCCGACCGTAATCATCGCCTCCAGAGGGCCTATACCCCACTCGGCAGAAACGTCTGCCACCGACCGTCCTATGAGATCCTCCCTTCGGGTCTCAGCAAAGAACGTCCGTTCCCATCGTCCCAGGTCGGCTTCATCGATCTGCGCCTGTATGGCCGCTCTCCATGCCGCGTCGCCGTAGCGTGTACTCCTCACCCCCGGAGGCTCAGCGTGGAGGGCCGCTACTTCAGGCAGCTGATTAAAGGGAAAGGGATCTGTCAGCAAGTACTGGAAGACAATTGGGTGCACAGCCATCAGGCCCCAAAGGTTGCCCGCGCCGCTCTCCCTGGCGTGAGTCAGAGCTCGCAGCCGGGCCCAGTGCTCCCCGTCATCGCGAGTCAGGACCTCACTGAAGACGATGGGCTGACGCACGGAGGCGGCTGTCGCGAAGACATTCTCAAATGAAACAACGCTTTCACCTGGAACGATCTGCAGCACACCTCGACCGGAATCGGTCAGCACCTGCACGAGGGCCCATATCTCTGCCTGGGCCGCGAACCTGGATGGGACGGGACGACCGCCATCACCCTGATGCGCTCGCGACAGGGTGGTGGAAAAGCCAATCGCACCGGCGTTGAGACCCTGGCTGAGAACTTGACACATCTGAGCGATCTCCTGCTGAGTCGCCTCCCGTTCGTAGGCGGCATCGCCCATTACGAACAGCCGGATGGCGGTGTGGCCCAGGAATTGGCCGTAGTTGAGGACCGGACGCCGGCGTCGAACGGCAGCGAGATAGTCGCCGAATGTTTCGAAGTCCCATGCAATGCCAGCCGTCAGAGCCTCCAGAGTCATCGCTTCGACCCGTTCTAAGGTCCTTGCGATGAGTCCTCGTTGAGCGGGCGCACACGGAGCGAGACTAAATCCGCAGTTACCCGCTATCACCGTGGTTACCCCCTGGCACGACGACGGCGTCAACCATGGGTCCCAGAGAACCTGGGCGTCGTAGTGCGTGTGTACGTCGATGAATCCGGGGGCCACCACCAGACCGCTGGCGTCAATAACCCTTTCACCGGCGACATTCGTTCCTAGCTCACTTATAAGTCCCCCCGAAAGCCCGACGTCAGCGCGCCTCGCCGCGGCTCCGGTGCCGTCGATGAGCGTCCCGCCCCGGATGACAACTTCATTCATGGCCAGTACCCACTGGATGGACGAAACGCCTGCCCATCATCCTGTCTCCGTTCATGCCAGGCTTCTTTCCACCACAGGACCGTAGAATGCCACCGCATTGTCCCAGAGAATCTTGCGTTGCGACTCGACCGTAACCTTTGGAAGCCCCATGAAGCTCTTGACAGCGTTCGGGTATTTTGCGTCGGGATGAGGAAAGTCGGTGGCGAAGACGATCCGGTCATCCCCGAGCGCCTCAATGACCTGGTACAGGAGTTCGTCGTCGGGATCACACGAGATAAAGCAGCTCTGCCGGAAGTAGTCGGAAGGCTTTAAGCTCAGATACGGAGCTTCTCTCCAAGCGACCAGCTCCGCGTGTTCGTCCAGACGGTGCAACCAGGATGGGAGCCACGCCGCCCCGGACTCGAGGAACGCCACGCGGAGTGTGGGATGACGCTCGAACACACCCTGCACGATGAGCGACAGCATGGCCATCTGCTGCTCCATAGGATGGACGCAGGCATGTTGCTCGAACCAGGTCTCCGTGAACCGCTCGCTGCCGATGTTCTGCATCATGGAGCCCGATCCCTCATGAAGAGACAGCGGTATTTTCTGGTCCGCGAGGGCCTCAAAGAATGGATCGAACTCGGGGGCACCCAACGGTCTACCGCCGACAGGATTTGGCCGAGTCCAGGCGGCGTTGATGCCGAGCTGCTCGTGAGCGTACGATAACTCAGCCAAGGCGCCCTCGATGCTATGCAGGGGAATCGGGGCCGCTCCTACGATCCGCCCTCCTGAGTCTGCCGAGTACTGGGCCAACCATCGACTGTACGCACGAGCAAGCGCGCAGGCGAGCTCCGGGTCCATCCCTTCGATCCAACAAGGGTAAAGTGGTCCGTAGATGACGGAAACGTCAATCCCCTCCACGTCGAGCGCGTTCACGACACCTTCGGCAGTGAATCCCTCCGCAGCAAGGCTGCCGTACCGCTCCAGGATCAAATCCGGCGTGAACCGCAAGGTCTCCAGCGTGCCGGGGGGATGGAGCGCAGTCTCATGACCGTCGATCGACAGGCCATGACCACTTTGCTCAACTCTATGGACGAATTTCTTGTCGAGGTACCGTTCGAAAAGGTCCGGCGGCTCCAGCGTATGTCCATCCGAGTCGACTATGCGTAAATCGTGAAACACAGTTTTTTACTCCTATTCGATCAGACCCAGTACACAATGAAATATTGCCAGACAGGATCGCCGAGTCACATCCTCCAAGACCCAGTCCGCTCTCTATCGAGAGCCTGTCCGGGTAGGGACGGAGAACCTAGAAGATGAGCGGAACCCTCGCCGCCTTCTTCTGAAACTCGGCGCAGTCCCTCAGGTGGGCCCGCCACCGTTCGTCGGCCTCTTCGGCATTCCGGCGCTCTATAGACTCGACTACTTCCCTGTGGTACTTGAGCCCCGCCACGGGAGACGCGGGCCCCCACGACGTCATATCAGGCTGGGCCTTCTGGGCGACCTCCGCCAACAGATGAGCCAGTATGCCCTCAAGCAGCCAAAGTGTCATATTCCCTGCTCGTTGTACCAACAAAACGTGAAATTCTACATTCAGTGCCGCGAGCATGGCCGGGTCGTCGGCAACCTTCCCCGCATCTTCAAGGTTCTTACGCAAGGCGACCACGTCTGCTTTATTGCGGCGCTCGGCGACCACCTTCGCGGCAGACGCCGTGATGTCGTCATGGGCTGACACGATGTCGGCCACAGGGACTCGCAAATACTCGAGCATCATCGCGAACTCCCGAGCCGCGGCCGTCCCATTCGGCGCGACTACCCGAGTGCCGCCTCCCCGGCCACGCTGCATGTAGAGAAGCCCCTGCGCCTCCAGGACCCGGACGGCCTCACGCAGAGTCGGCCGAGATACTCGATACCTCTCAACCAGCTCTCGCTCGGGAGGGAGCAACGCCCCGTCCTCAAGACTCCCGGCAACAATCTGCCGCCGAATGTCACCCGCCACAAGATCAGCCGCCTTCGGAACGTGTACACCGGCACTGGTCAGACCAACCGCACGGGAAGGAGGATCACCCGAACTGCCGTGTCCAACCCGATGACGACGAGTGGCCATCGCGTGTTGGACCCCCTCGGTGCCGGTCACAGACCGATGGTAAGGGGCTGCCAGACGAATGTCAAGAGAGTTAGATATTTAACCTATCTCGACGGAGTTAGATCTCTGGCCTCGATGCAAGACAGGTTTGATCAGCCACGACGGGTTTAAAGGTGGGGACGGAGCTGTGGGTCGGTGCGGGGCGCGATGAGGGACTCGCTCGCTTCAGCTATGGCGCGGAAGGGTAAGGCGCCATCCTGTGAGCCTCAAACGGTCTATCCCATTCCAATGGAACCCTGTTTAGTCCATTTGCCGTGGCGGTCAGCAGGGGGCTGAGGCCACGGGTTGAAGCCGTCTCAGGGTGTGGGACTCAGGGGGTCGTCGTCTCCTGCCGCGAGACCCTTGCGACTGGTTCGGCCATGCGCTGCTGGTCGACGACGTTCTGCCAGTGCGTGATGGTGTCGTCCAGGCTGGGCCCGAGCCGGACGCCCGGAGTAAAGGTTGCCGGGAGGTGCTTCATTCCGTTGATGACCCCGACCGTGTCGTAATGAACCGCTCCGGCTGGGTCGCATTGGTAGTCGGGCATGCGCTCCAGCACCGCGCTGAGCATCGTCTTGAACACCGCACGAGCCACGTTGGAACCGATGCAACGGTGCAGCCCAAGCCCGAAGCTGGCGTGCCGGTTGTGTTTGCGGTCGAGTAGCACAGTGTCGGGATCGGGGAACATGGAGGGATCGCGATTGGCCATGGCAAACGACAGGTACAACCGATCACCCTCCTCGAGCTTCTTGCCCGATAGCTGGTATTCGGATGTGACGGTGCGGCCATCGCCTGGAGCGGGGGTGTAAACGCGCAAGAATTCCTCAGTCGCCGTGTCGATCAGACCGGCCAGGTCGCCCCGCAGCCGGTCGCGTTGGGCCGGGTGCTCACTGAGCCACTCCAGGGAGTGGGCAGTGAGGGCGGTGGTGGTGTCGAACCCTCCGCCGATGAGCAAGAACATGGCGTCCCGGATGTCCTCATCGGTCGCGGGCGCCCCGCAGATGGACGCCTCGATCAACACGTTCACCATGCCCGGGCGGGGATGGCGCCGGATCTCAGCGACGCTGTCAGCCATACGCGCCGCCGACGCCAGCGACACCTGCAGCACCCGGGGCATGTCCGGCGAGTCCGGAGGCGTGTAGAGCAGAGCGTGGGTTGGCTCGCAGTAAACATCCCAGTCCACCAGGGGCAGGCCCATCATGGCCAGGGTCATGACCGCGGGCACCACGTTGGCCAGGTCGTCGACAAAATCGATACGGCCCGACAGGATCCTCTCGTCGAGACAGGCCCGGGTCAGGTCCTCGACCATGGGCTTCCACCTGGCCACCGCGGCGGGCGACAGATAAGGATCGAGGGCCCGCCGGTAGTCCCGCTGCTCAGGTGGGTCCATCTCCAGGAATCCAGCCCGGGTCGTCTCAGGATTGTTCGGGATGGAGATCCCCCGATAACCCTGCCGCTCACCCTTCGCGTCGCGGTCATTCGACAGCAGCGAGGGGTGGCGGGCGAGCTCGAAGACCTCCTGGTAGCCGCTCGCGACCCAGTGCCCACCGTAGGTATCGGTCCAGCCAACCGGGCACCGGGCCTGCATCTCATGGGTGATCTCGGCAAACCGGTGGGCGTAGTCCGGAGTATGACGGTCAAACTGCACGGGAGTCTGCTTGTCGCCCACCGTCCCCATCAGATGCTCCTCCTTGGTGTGGTCAGCCATCAATCTACTGGGTGACCACGATCGCTTGCTCAGGGCAAGTAGCCGCCGCGTCGCGCACCGCCGCCTCCATCTCTGGCGGAACCTCGTCCAACCGAGCGCTGGAATGACCGTCAAAGTCACTCAGGACGAAAGCCTCGGGTGCTCTCATCGCGCACAGGGTGTGTCCCTGACACTTCTCCGGATCGACTTGAACTCTCATCTACGCCTCTGACCCCCCGGTTCACACAACAATGGAGGCCCGACCATAACACCGGCACTCCCACGGTCACAACCTGCTCGCTTTGACGACACTGCGGCGTTTCGACCGGCGTCTACCTGACAAGGGTGGTCCGGCGGCCGCTACTCGTGGACGCCGCTATTGGATTCGAGATGGTGGACGTGGGTCATATTTGACCCTCGAAGACGTACAGCTCCCACACGGCAGGGCTCAATCCGGGGGCTCGGGAGTCTCTCCGAAGCCAATGGTGCTTCGCTTTGAGGGCGAGACTCTTTTGGGCATGAACCAACCGAAAGCCCTTCTGGCAATCTACTGGCCGCGGCGGGCCGGATCCGAGTTGCACCCAGCCCGGTATCTGGAATCGGTAGGATCTGGCTGAACGTGACCACACCGAAACCTGGAGGGGTGCCAATGAGCACAGCGGCTCACGTTCGGACGATTGAGTCCTTCGGAGACCTGTTGAGCGGCCAACTGTCGGGATCGATGGCTCGGCGCCAGTACCGCCAGGGCGGTCATCATGATCTCTTTGATGAGATCGAGCAGATCGAGAAGCCGGTTGTACTCGCCGCCCAATCTCACTGCTTCGGCGTGGGAATCGAACTGGGGGTGTCCTGTGACTTTCGGCTGGCGTCAAACACGACCACATTTCGGCTTCCGGAGGTCCCGGCGTTGGCCGTGATCCCGGGGTCCGGAGGGATCAGTCGTCTAACCCGTCTGGTGGGTCCTCACTGGGCTCGTTGGCTCGCCATGGCTGGCAAGACTATTGACGCCCAACAGGCACTGACCATCGGCCTGGTCCACGAGGTCTATCCCTCCGATGAGTTCCCGGAGCGGGTGCAGGAGTTCGCCCGTAGTTTGGTCAGTATTCCTGCTGAAGCCATGGGGCTGGCGAAGGTAGCCATCGACGTTGCCGACGGGGTCGATCGCGCTACTGCCCGCCAGTTGACCGATTGGCTCAGTCCACGTTGATGGGAGGGCAGGAGAACAAGGACAAAATCCAACACTACCTGGACAGTGGCGTCAGAAAGAAGCCCTGAAAACAAAGGAGATGTACGACCAGGTCGGCCCCTTTCAGCCACTCTGATGTACATTCACGCCAGGACACCGACGCCTCCGTCGTGATCGGCACCCCGATGACCTGCCGGCGCCCGAGAGAATAGGGTTGCAAGAGCCCACCCCCCCAGGCCGGAGAGGAAGGACTGTCACGTGTTCGAACAGCCGGGAATATCACATGGGACAGACGGGCAGGAAGCGAGCACCGCGAAGATCGACGGTGAGCGAATCGACCTATCTCAGAACCCACTGCCTTCGTACACACGGCTTCGTGGGCGCGGGCAAATCGTTCCGGCTGCGGGTGTCATCCCCCTCCCCGCTGATTGGGTTGCGACCGATCAAGAGACCGTGGAGTTCGTGTTCCGTCATCCCGATGACTTCTCGTCGTCGCCCGGAAAGACCGTCCTCGGGAATACGCGGCCGCTCATACCTCTTGAGATCGATCCTCCTGACCATGTCCGCTACCGTAAACTGCTCGACCCGTTCTTCGCGCCTGGCAAGCTTCGACCGCTCGAGCCGGTGCTTCGCCGGCAGATCAACGAGTTCATCGACGAGTTCATTCAACGGGGATCGGCCGACCTGTGGTCGGAGATGTTCGTACCGTATCCCACCCAGGTGTTCCTCACTCTGTACGGGCTCCCTCTCGAGGATCGGCCCGTGTTCCTGAGATGGAAAGACGACATGATCCGGACGAGCCTGACGGATCCGGAGGCGGGACGGCGAGCCGGTAGGGAGTTCTACGCCTACCTGGAGCGACTTATCGACACGCGCCAAGAAGGCGGTGACGATCTCCTCAGCCAGCTGCTTGCCCAGAGCCGAGCCGGCACGGGCCTGACGCCCGAGGAGATCATGGATGTGACGTACCTCTTCATCCTGGCCGGCCTGGACACCGTGACCACCGCGCTTACCCTGTCGTTTGCCTACCTCGCCACCCATCCGGACCAGCGGCATAAGCTCGTCGAGGACCCAGGCCTCGTGCCGTCCGCAGTCGAGGAGCTCTTGCGGGTGGAGACGCCGGCGCCCGCACTGGTTCGGACCGCGACGCATGACGTTGAGCTGGGCGGGGTAACGATCCGGAAGGGCGAGGGAGTGTTCTGCCATCTAGGCGCCGCCAACGGTGATCCCACCGGCCGCCCGGACCCGGACTGCATCGATCTCGACCGCCGGGAAAACCGTCACTTCACCTTCGGCGGCGGAATCCACCGCTGTGTTGGCTCGCACCTGGCGCGCATCGAGGTCCGTCTTGTCGTAGAGGAGTTTCACCGCCGGATCCCGGACTACGCACTGACCCCCGAGGCTGATCTGGTGCGAGTGCCATTCTTCGAACCGCTCGAAGGCCTGCCGATCGTGTTTCCACCCGGAGGTGGACGAACCACTGACACCTCCTGGCTCCGCGGGCCAGACCCGTCCCCTGCCTGATCTCCAAATCCCTCGCGGCCTCAGCCCACGCCGCGCTGATGGTGGGTACGCTGCTCTCGCGGTCGATCGTTTGGATTTGGAGGAGAATGCCATCGTGGCCGATCTGAAGCCGTCTGTGACGCCTACTCCGCTGGCCGGGGATTTGACGGTTGTTGACCTGTCGTCGGGTACCGCCGGCGCCTATTGCGGGAAGTTGTTGGTGGACGGTGGTGCGGACGTGATCAAGGTCGAACCGCCCGAGGGCGATCCGTTGCGACTCCGGCGGATCCTGGACGATACGCCTTCCGATCGAGACGCCGGCAGCGTGCTGTTCCAGTTCCTGGCCAGCTCCAAATCGAGTGTAGTGGCGGACCGGAAAAGCCGGGCGGACTCCGATCTTGTCGTGAAGCTCGTTCGGGGTGCTGACGCGCTTATCTGGTCGAAAGGGCCGGGGATGGCGAGTCTGGAGGAGTTCCAGCCGGAGGCCCTGCGCCGTCTGGCTCCCAGGGCGGTGGTGGTGGCCATCACACCGTTCGGTCTGGTCAACGAGCCCGCCGCGCCCGCCAACGAGTTCACCTTGCAGGCGATGTCAGGAGGTGGCCTCTTTCGGGGACGAGCCGACAGAGAACCTCTTCCCGTTGGTGGATCGGCGGGAGACTTAATTACGGGCTTGTTCGCGGCCCTGGGACTGTTGACAGCTCATATTCGGGCTCGGGTCACCGGCGTCGGTGAGCTGGTCGACGTGGCCATGCTTGACGCGCTACATCTCACTCAGAGCGAGTTCCTCCCTACCAAGCTGGCCGCTGCCGGCGAGCCGCCTCGCTCGAGGCGAGGGCGAACTGTTCCATCTATCCATCCGACTGTGGATGGCTACGTGGGATTCCAGGTGACCACTGGCCAGCAGTGGCAGGACTTTGCCGTCATGGTTGGTCGTCCCGAGTGGGCCGAAGATCCCACCCTGACGCGTTTCGCGGCCCGCCTGGGTCGTTATGCCGAGATCTGCTCTGCCGTAGATGAGTGGACGTCGGTCCGTAGGACCTCGGAGATCGTCGAGCTGGCCGTGCTGTTCCGTTTGCCGGTGGCCCCGGTCGCTAACGGTAAGACCATCCAGGAGTTCGAGCAGACCGCCGCTCGGGGATGGTACCTGCATCACCCGGGCGGATTCACCCACCCCGAGGTGCCCTACATTCTGCACGGAAAGGTGACACGGCGGGCGTTCGGGGCCGCGCCTCGTCTCGGACGGGACACCGAAGTGATGCGCACCCGTCCGATAACGCCGAAGCAGTCGACGCCGACCGGGATCGACCGGCCGCTTCCGTTCGAGGGGCTGCGTATCGCTGATTTCACCGCGTTTTGGGCTGGACCGATCATCGCCCACTACTTCGCCATGCTGGGTGCCGACGTGGTCCATGTCGAGTCGACGGTACGACCCGACGGCTACCGCGCCTCGACCCTCAAATACGACATGAGTGAGGGCTGGTGGGAGGCCAGCCCGAACTTCGCGGCGGCAAATACTAACAAGCGCGATCTCGCGGTTGACATGTCCACGCGGGAGGGTCGCGAGCTCGCCCGAGCTCTCATCGCCCGGAGCGATGTCGTGATCGACAACTTCAGCACCCGTGTCATGCCCCAATGGGACCTGGACTACGAATCACTCAAAGCACTCAAACCTGATCTCATCGTCCTCCGAGCACCCGGCTACGGCCTCTCCGGTCCCTGGGCCGACCGCGTCGCGTACGCCACTACTATCGAACAGGCTTCGGGTTTTGCCTGGATGACCGGCTTCGCCGATGATCGGCCCGAAGCGGGCGGAACGATGGACCCCGTTGCCGGCACCCACGCCGCGTTTGCCATCCAGCTCGCTCTCGAGCATCGACGCCGTAGTGGCGAAGGTGTTCTGCTGGAAATGCCCCAGTTCACCTCGGGCATGAACATCTGCGCCGAGCAGGTCCTCGAATACTCGTCAACCGGTCGGATCCTGACCCGCATGGGCAACCGCTCCTGGACCGTCGCCCCGCAGGGCACCTATCGAGTCCGCGACGCCCAACGAGCCTTGCCCGACGCTGCCCCTGACGACTGGGTCGCCATCAGCGTGGAAGACGAGGAGCAGTGGCTCGGCCTCTGCCGCGCCATCGGCGCAGACCACCTGGCTAAAGACCATTCGCTGAGAACTCTGGATGGACGCCGCGCCAACCACGACCGCATCGACGCCGCCATCTCGGCCTGGACCAGACCGCGAACAGCCCGACAGGTCGTTGACGCCTTGACCTCGGCCGGCGTCCCCTGCGCCCCCTGGGTGCAGATCGATGAGCTGGCCGCCCTCACTCAGGTCGTGAACCGCAGCCTCTACGAAACAGTCGACCACCCCGCTCTGGGGTCGCTACCGATCATCTCCTATCCCGTGCGGTTCGAGCACGGTCCCCAGCGATGGCACCGACGGAGAGCCCCGCTGCTCGGCGAGCACAACCACGAAATCCTCCTGGAACTCGGCTACACCGCCGACCAGATCGACAACCTTGAAACCCGAGCCGTGATTGGAACCCGAGCCAAAACCCTCACCCCTTGGTGAACCGACTCGCACCCCGCGGGCTCGCTCTTCGCACACCGCTCACCGACGCCATTTGTGGCGGTCATCGCCGCCTGGGTAGCAAAGCGCCAATAAGCCAGCAGATGGGCAGAAAGAAGCCCAGGATGAACCAGACGATGTGCCCCTTGCGCAGGCACGAGACGATAAAAATGGCGAATATCAGATACCACAGCACGACCCACAGGCCGATGAAGGGACCACTCGTCAGGTCAGCGAACATCGCTTGGCTCCAATCCATTCGCTATTCGCCCAGGATTTTCGCCTTCTGGGCGGCGAATTCGTCCTCGGTCAGAATGCCTTGATCCTTCAGGGCCGCCAACTCCTTCAGCTGCTCGATGTTTTCTGGTGTGGGACCAACCGCGGGCACTGCCTCCGGGCTGGTCTCCGGTCCGGGCGGCGCCGCTTCGGCCGTTTCTGCACCCTCCGCGTGGCGTTCCTCCTGGCGGCTGGCCACCCGGCCACTCACGGCCGTCGCCGTACCAACAACCACTGCCGTGCGCCCCATTTCTCTTCCGATAGGTCGCCGCATCATGAGAGATCCTCCTTGATCAGTTGATGGGAGAGCCAGCCACGGCCAGCTCGAACAGAGCGTCGGATAAGACCCGCGATGACTCGAAGATGGCGTGGGATCAGGTCCGGGACGGAGTCCGGTTCCCGGATCCACAGGCTAGAAACCGGGAGCAAGCGGCGCCCTCACCCCGTTCGGGGGAACTCGACAAAGGTCTCGGGAATGTCCGAACCGCCGAATGCTGCCGCGATCGCCAGTGTACGCTGAGCTGGTCAGAGTCCTTGATGCTGGCCAGCCCACCGGAAGACGACCACAATCTGCTCTGTGACGGAACTGCTTATCGCCACCAACCCTGACGCCGACTCTCGGCTCGCCTACCTGATGAGAGTCCCCCTGGGTGACGGCATTGTGTTGCGGACCGCCGGAACCTGGCCGCGCACCAAAGCGCTGTACTGCTACCCGGTCCCCCTCGACCACTGGCCGGCCGCTCCCGACATCGTCGAGCGAGTGCCTCTGCGCTCGTGCACCCGGCGCGGCGCGGCCATCGACATCGTCGCTGACCGGTTCCGGGAGAACCGCTCCCAGCTGGTATTCACCACCGCCCGAGGCCGAGACGCCGTCTTCTGGCAGTCCCCTCGCACCCGCAAACAGGCCCGCCCTCAAGTCAGCCTGCCGACGGCCCGAGCCGCTGGGATTCCCGAGCTAGACATCGTCGTCGATGCCCACGAGCGCTACGCCTACGGCTTCGCCAGCCAACAGGTGCGCACCACCAGGCGGGCTCTGCCCTGCGGGGACTACGCGATCATCCTCGACGGGGCGCTCGTCGCAGCGGTGGAACGCAAGTCCCTGCCCGACCTCATCGGCACTCTGACCAGTGGCCGGCTTCGCTACGCCCTGGGCGAACTGGCCGCCCTGCCGCGAGGCGCGGTGGTGGTCGAGGACCGCTACTCACAGGTCTACAAGCAAGACCGGGTCCGGCCCGCCCTCGTCGCAGATGGGCTCGCCGAATGCCAGATCCGTTGGCCCAACGTCCCCATCGTGTTCTGCGACACCCGCGGCCTGGCCGAGGAATGGACCTACCGATACCTCGCAGCCGCTCACGGCTGGGCCACCGCTGAGTCGGCCGCCATCGAGCGAATGAGCTCACCGCCGGAGCCATCTCCGCCCCAGCCACGCCAAACCGGTCCCTCTCCGACCGAGATCCGCGACTGGGCTCGACGTCACGGCCTCGAAGTCCCCGAACGTGGCCGAATCCCCGCCTCCGTCCGCCAAGCCTGGGAACGCTCAACCCGCCCGCCTGGCCACTGGCACTGACACCGTTCTCACCAGGACCTTTGTGGGCTGCCGGGGGCTTGGCCTGGTTCGGGATATTGGGCTAGGGGCCCGCCAGAAACTCGACGGCTCCCTAGGGGCAGTCGGCTGCGATTCGTGGGGTTCGTGACGTCCTGTACGAGCTGGTGAGTGGGGGGAAGGTCACGGTGACGGTGAGTCCTCCGTCGGGTACGGGGTGGGCGGCGATGGTGGCGTGGTGGGTGGTGGCGATGGCCTGGACGATGGACAGGCCGAGGCCGTGGCCGCGGTTGTAGTGGGCGCGGCGGGGATCGAGGCGTTGGAAGGGCTGGAGGAGACGGTCGACTTCCGTGGCCGGGATGATCGGTCCGGTATTGGTCACCGTGAGGACCGCTTTGGCGGCGGTGGTGTCGGTGCAGACCTGGACGTGGCCGCCGGGAAGGTTATGGCCGATGGCGTTGTCGACGAGGTTGGTCACCAGACATTCGATGAGTCTGGGGTCGCCGTCGAGGGGGGCCGGGTAGATGGCGGTGTCGACGTGGACTTCGACGCGGTCGGTATCGAGGCCAGGACGCGCCAGCACGGTTTGGCAGATGCCAGCGAGATCGGTGCGTTCCCGGTAGTCGAGTCCGCTCTCGCTGCTTGCGAGGGTGAGGAGGGCCTCGATGAGGTGCTTTTGCTCGTCGTTGGAAGCCAGGAGTTCTTGCGCGGTGTATCGCCACGCGGCTGCGCTGGTGCCGGGGTCGTCGAGCGCGACCTGCAGCAGGTTGCGCTCTGCGGTGAGGGGCGTGCGTAGTTCGTGGGAGGCGTTGGCGACGAAGTGTCGTTGCGCCTCGAAGGCAGCTGCCAGGCGAGCGAACAGGTCATCGAGGGTGTCACCGAGCCGCTTGAACTCTTCGTCGGCGCGGTCGAGGGCGAGGCGCTCTCGCAGGTTGGTGGACGAGATTCTGCGGGCGGTGGCGGTGATGATCCGGACGGGTCGCAGCATCCTGCCGGCCACCAGCCAGCCGGCCAGGAGGGCGAGCACCGCCACGATGCCCAGAGCGATTCCCGAGTCGACCAGCAGCTGGTGCGAGTCCGAGGCCCGCTGGGCGGCCTGGACGGTCCCCGCCTGGGCCACCTGGTGCACCGCCTGGGCCAGTTGGCTGACCGCGGCGGTCAGTTGATGCTGGTCCTGGGTGAGCTGTTGCTGGTCCTGGGTCAGCTGTGACACGAAGTGGGCTCCGGGCCCAAGTCCTGCCGTGCCTTGTGTCGCCGTCGGCAGAGAATGGATTGTCAGCTGATGCTGCGCTTGTGCGAGCTGATTCTGGTCGTGTGCCAGCTGATTCTGGTCCTGTAACAGCGGGGACGCACCGCTCAGGAAGCTGGAAACCGCCGACGCCCTGAAGGCGGCCTCGGCGCTGGGCACCTGGAGAGCTTGGATGGCGGGGGTGTGAGGGATGTCCGGTAGGTGCGGCTCTGTGTATCGGGTGGCGTGTTGAAAGAGGATGTAGGTGGTGACGACCAGGGCGGCGCCGGAGAAGAGGAAGAGGCCGGCGTAGACGGCGGTGAAGCGGAGCCGGGCGGTGCGCCGCGGCCAGCGTAGCCAGGCCGGCCGTCTGAGCCCAAGGGGCATTATTTTCCTCCGATGCGATAGCCGGTGTCCCGGACGGTGTCGATGATCGGCGGGTCACCGAGATGGGCACGCAGCCGGTTGACGGTGGCCTTGACGGTGGTGGTGAACGGGTCGGCGGCCGCGTCCCATACTCGTTCGAGGAGCTCCTCGGCCGAGACCGGCTTGCCCCCGGCCGCCAGCAAGCATTCCAGGACAGCGAACTCCTTGGGTCTTAGCGGCAGTGGTAGCCCGGCCCGGGTAGCGACCCGGGTGGCCGGATCGAGGCTCAGATCGCCGTAGCCAAGCCGGCCGTTCTGGGGGGCGCCGGGGCGGCGACCCAGCGCTTGGACCCGGGCCACCATTTCGGTGAAATCAAATGGTTTGGGCAGGTAGTCATCGGCGCCCAGGCCGAGCCCTTCGACGCGGTCTTTGATCGAGCTGGCGGCGGTGAGCATGAGGACCCGGCTCTCGCATCGCTCGGCCACCAGGGTTCGGCAGATGTCGTCGCCGCCGGTGCCAGGCAGGTCCCGGTCCAGGATCACCACATCGTAGCGGCCCTCGCCCAAGCGGGCCAGGGCGGTGTCGCCGTCGAGGGCCACGTCGACGGTCATCCCATAGCGGCGCAGCCCTGCGGCTACCGAGCGGGCCAGGCGTTCGTGGTCTTCTGCTACCAGCACTCTCATGGCGTCCTCCTGACCCAAAGCGTGGCATCTGGCCGGGCCGGTCGGGGAGCGTCTCGCCCTGTCGACCTGACTGGGATACAAGATCGCAGGTCGCAGGTCACACCCAGGTCACACGTGTGACCTGGGTGTGACCTTCCGTTTCGTATAACTGCTCCCAGCGCACCCCCGCCGGGGGTCAAACGAACGAAATAAAAGGGCGACAGGGTGCACGTGGTGACCAACGTCGAGAACACGACTGGGACGACCCACCCAGAAGCGCGACATATGACACCCAGGTACCGGCGATCGGCCGGGCTGGCGGTCCTGGCCGCGGTGGCTGCCCTGGCGCTGGCTGGGTGCGGCGGGGGCCGCGGCTCTCCCAGGGTGGCCAGCCTGTCGACCACCACCATCGTGGGGGGGACAAGAGACGGCAATAGCGGCGGGAGCTCCGCCACCACCTTGCCCACCGGCGACGCCACCCGGCTGGTGGACGACTGGGCTACCTGCATGCATAGCCACGGTGATCCCAACCAGGCCGATCCGGTCATCGGCTCCGATAAGACCATCCAGATCTGGATCCAGACGAACAATCAGCAACTGTCCAGTCAGGTTCACGCCGGCACCGCTCCGTGCAACCAGTACCTGACCGCGGCGCAGATGGCGTTGCGGAACGGTCAGCCGTTTCCCCAACCGCCGAGCGAGATCACCGAGGTGAAGTTCGCCGCGTGCATGCGGGCCAACGGGGTCCCGAATTACCCAAACCCCTCAGGCCCTGATGGGAGCGAGACGAACTTCAACGGCACCGGCATCGACCCCAACAGCCCGCTGGTCCAAAACGCCGACACGTACTGCACTCGCAAGCTCGGCATCCACACCGCCTACAACTCGGCGTTGGGAGACGCTGGCGACATCCAGGTCCGCAGCGGGCCGGGCAACGGCCCCCCTGCGGGCGGCCCCGGCGGCGACGGCAGGTCGGGCGCCAGCGTCATTCCAGGGACGGCCAGTGGCTGAGTTCACGGCTAAGCGTGTGGTAGCCGTCGCGGCCATCGCCGGCGCCTTGATAGGCGGAGCGACAGCCGGCGGGGTGGCGGCGGCGTCGGCCAGCGGCAACCACGACCCCACCGCCTCGTCATCGGGCAGCAGCAGCGGCTCGGTGGCCTCCGCGGCGGTGGTGCGGACCACCCTGGCGACGACGGTGCAGGTCGGCGGGTCGATCGGCTACGACGGGTCGTATTCGGTCATCATCCCGTCGGGGGCGTCCGCCCAGCAGGTGGCCCAGGCCGAGCAGCAGCTCACCCAGGCGCAAGAGGCCCTGGCCAACGACGAGACCATGAACACCTACGGCGCCATCGCAGACAGTGAGGCCTTGACAAACGCCCAGAACAGCGTCAACGCCGCCAACGCCGCCCTGAGCGCGGACGACATCAAACAGGCGCAGGCCTGTGCCGGCCGGGGCGCGTCGTCGCCAACGTGCAGTCAGGACGCCCAGAAGGTAAGCCAGGACACCCAGCAGGTGAGCCAGGCCAATCAACAGCTGGCCTCCGCGCAGCTCAACGCCGACCGGGATCACACCCAGGCTCAGACCAAGGTCCAGTCCGACGACAACCAGATCCAGTCCGCCCAGTCCAACCTGACCAACCTGGAAGGGACCGAGGCCAGCTCCGGCGGGACCTACACGTCGCTGCCGAAGGTCGGCGAGATCATCAAGGAAGACCAGGCCGTGTACTGGGTCAGCAATCAGCCGGTGCCGCTGCTATATGGCGCCATCGCCGCCTACCGGGCCTTCTATCCGGGAATGTCCGACGGCGCCGATGTGGGTCAGTTGACCCACGACCTGATCGCCCTGGGTTACGGGGCCGGGCTGGCCGCGAGCAACCACTACTCGTCCGGCACGGCCACCGCGGTCCAGCGTTGGCAGACCGCCCGCGGCCTGCCCGCCACCGGCGACATCCTGCTCGGCCAGGTGGTCTTCGAGCCCGGCCCCATCCGGGTCACCTCGGTCACCCCGTCGGTCGGCGCCTCCGCCGGCGCCGGTGGCGGGGGTGGCGGGAGTGGCGGCAGCGGCAGCGTCCTGGCGGCCACCAGCACCACCCCGATCGTCACCGTCGATCTGGACGTGACCCAGGAGTATCTGCTGAAGCCGGGCGACGCGGTATCTGTCGTGTTGCCCGACGGCACCACTACCGTGGGGGGCCGAGTCCAAACCGTCGGCAACGTGGCCACCTGCCCGGGGGGCGGCGGCAGCGGCACCGGCACCGGCACCAGCACCGGGGGCGCTTCGGCCGACCAGTCGCCCTGCTCGTCCAGTGGCAGCAACACCAACTCCACCCCCACGGTGACGGTTACCGTCACCCTGGACAGCACCCCGCCCGGAGCCACCCTCGATCAGGCGCCGGTGAATGTCAACATCACCACCCAGCAGGCCGACAACGTGCTGGCCGTGCCGGTCAACGCCCTGTTGGCGCTTGAGGGCGGCGGGTTCGGGGTGGACGTGCTGACCGGCACCACCAGCCGTCTGGTCGGGGTCACCACCGGCCTCTACAGCAACACCTTGGTCCAGATCAGCGGCTCGGGCATCACCGCGGGCGCGCGGGTCGAGGTGCCCTCGTCGTGACAGTCACCCTCCCGGAGCTCGTCGGCGAGCCCGGACCGCGGTCGCCGGTGTTGGAGCTGGTCGACGTGGTCAAGACCTACCCCGCCGACCCGCCGGTGGTGGCCCTGGCCGCCGTCAACCTGCGCATCGACGAGGGCGAGCTGGTGGCCATCGTCGGCCCGTCCGGGTCGGGCAAGACCACCCTGCTGCACGTGATGGGCACCCTCGAACGACCCACGGCCGGAGTGGTCCGCGTTGCCGGGGAAGACACGTCGACCATGTCCGACAAGCAGTTGTCGGGCCTGCGAGCCCGGCGCTTGGGTTTCGTGTTCCAGCAGTTCTTCCTGCTCGACGGCCTCAGCGTGTTAGACAACGTCGCCGACGGCCTGCTTTACCGGGGCGGGCGGGTAGCCGAACGCCGCCGGCTGGCCACCGTCGCCATCGAGCGAGTCGGGCTGGCCCACCGCGGTGGGCATCGGCCCAACCAGCTGTCGGGCGGCGAGCAACAGCGCACCGCCATCGCCCGGGCCCTGGCCGGCCGGCCCGCCCTGGTTATGGCCGACGAGCCCACCGGCAACCTGGACAGCGCCACCGGCGCCTCCCTGCTGGAACTCCTCCAGGAGCTGCACCGGGAGGGCACGACCATCGTGGTCATCACCCACGACCGGGATGTCGCCGACGCCATGGACCGGCGCATCGAAATCCGAGACGGAAGGATCATCGTTGACACCCCGACGGGTGCGTGAGACCGACGCCGGCAGCGGGTCCCGGCTGTCACGGCGGGACCTGCTCCGCGTCGGCAGCCTCGGCCTGCGCAGCCGGAGAGTCCGGGCCGCCCTGTCCGCCCTCGGCATCAGCATCGGCATCGCCGCCATCGTGGGCGTGCTCGGCATCTCCCAGTCCTCTAAGTCCGGCCTGCTCAACGAGCTGGGACGGCTCGGCAACCTGATGACCGTGCAGGCCGGCAGCACCGCGTTCGGCCAGGCAACCGAACTGCCCACCACCGCCGAAGGCATGGTGGCACGCATCGGACCGGTCACCAACGTCACTGAGATCGGCGCCATCTCCGACATCTACGTGTACCGCAACTCCTTTGTGCCCACCATCGACACGAGTGGCATAGCCCTGGCCGCTACCGACGCCGCCCTGCCCGCCACCCTGGGCGCCACCGTGGCGCACGGCGCTTTCCTCAACGCCGCGACGGCCCGCTACCCCGCCGTCGTGCTGGGCGCCGAGGCGGCCAGCCTGCTCGGCATCAACAACCTGGCCTACCCCACCCAGATCTGGATCGGCGGGCACTGGTTCACCGTGGTCGGCATCTTGTACCCGGTGGAGCTGGTCAGCCAGATGGACAGCATGGCCTTCATCGGCTTCCCCGTTGCCGAGCAGTACTTCGGCTTCGACGGTCACCCGACCGGGCTGTACCTGCGCAGCGTGCCCAGCCAGGTCACCGCCGTGGCCGCCGTGCTGGCCGCCACCGTCAACCCTTCCGACCCCTCGGTCGTGGCGGTCAACTTCCCGGCGGACATCCTGAAGACCGAAGTGGCCGCCAAAGGCGCCTACAACGGGCTGCTCCTCGGCCTCGGCGCCGTCGCCTTGCTCGTCGGCGGCGTCGGTATCGCCAACGTCATGGTCATCTCCGTTCTCGAACGCCGCTCCGAGATCGGCCTGCGCCGGGCTCTGGGCGCCAGCCGCCGCCACGTGGCCGAGCAGTTCCTGGCCGAAGCACTGCTCCTATCGGTCCTGGGCGGTGTGGCCGGCACCGTCATCGGCGAGGCGGCCACCGTCATCTACGCCGTGACCCAGCACTGGTCGGTCCAGATCCCGGCCCTGGCCCTCTATGGCGGAATAGCTGCCGCCCTGGTCATCGGAGCTGTCGCCGGCCTGTACCCCGCCATGCGAGCCGCCCGCCTCTCGCCGACCGAGGCGTTGCGCACCGTATGAGCGCCACAACCGCTCTTGGCGACGCCCGTCCGCTGTCAGGGTCGCAGACACATTCGCGTCGGGCCCGCCCAGTGACCGACCGAGCCCAGAGGCCCCAAGGCCATTCAGCCTGAAAATGAGCAAGGAGCAAAAAGATGATCAGTCCGGATGCCTATAGCTCGTGGTGGTCTGGTGGTCGCGTCGAGGAGCATCCCGACGTCCGAATCGTGCACCGCGATTCAAGCGGGACGGAAGATTCTCCATGCGCCGACTCATAGACGGCCGACTCGGCCGACGACGAGCCGACCGCCCCACCCGAACCGACAGTGCACCCCGTGCCGAGCCACCTCAGCCAGCACGATGCCTGGACGGCAGGGAAAGGGCAACGACTGGTCGACGGTCGGAAGGATTCGCGGTCCTGGCCGCGGCGGCCGCTCTCGCCCTGGGTGCTTGCGGCGGCGGGTCCAACCCGCCCCACGTCGCCAACCTGGGGACAGGCATCGGCTCGGCGAGCAGCCGCGGCAGCGGGGGAGCTCGACGACTACCCCGCCGACAGGCACCCCGGCCCAGTTGCTGGACGACTGGGCCAGCTGCATGCGCACCCATGGCGATCCCAACCAGGTCGATCCGACCATCGACGCCGACAAGGTGATCGAGATCACCCAGCCCGCCGGGTTCAGCAATGGGCTACACGGCCTGATCGCCGGCAACTCGTGCGCCGCCTACTTGACTGCGGCGTCCACCGCGTTGAACGGGGGGACGCCGCTCAAGACGCCCGACCTGGCCCAGGAAGTGAAGTTCGCCGAGTGCATGCGAGCCAACGGAATCCCGGACTACCCCGACCCGACCGCCGGGAACGGAGCGATCCGCGCCACACCCGGGAGCGACCTTGCCCCGAATAACCCGACGCTCCAGAAGGCCTCCCAGGTGTGCGACAAAGCAAACCCCGGTGTCTCGAAATTCAGTGACACTCCGCAGCCGGGGTCCATCGACGCCAGCATTGTCGGCCAGCCCAAGGGCGCCCCAGGGGGGAACGGCGGGTCGGGCGCCAACTCCGGTGCGGTCCCGAATGGCTGATCCCCACCCGGCCCACAGGCACGAAACGGAGGGCGACGACGCCAGCGCAGCGAGCATCGCCGACACCACGAGTCAGGCGCGCCCGTCGGAGAGGCGGGATGGAGCCCCCGGGTGCCGGCGAGCAGGCCGGCTGGTGGTCCTCGCCGCGACGGCCACCATCACCCTGGTCGCATGCGGAGGCGGCCACAGCTCCCCCCAGGTCGCTCACCTGGGGACAAGCACCAGTCGGGCGACGAGCAGTGGCACCAGTGGCGGGAGCTCTGCGACCACACTGCCCAAGGCCAACGCGACCGAGCTGGTGGACGACTGGGCGACCTGCATGCGCAGTCGTGGCGATCCCGATCAGACCGACCCGACCATCGACGCCAACAAGGTGATCCACGTCCTCATCCCCACCTCGGCCCCTAAAGGCGTCATGGATGGCTCCGCCGCTCAAACCTGCGGCGAATACCTGACCGCGGTCCAAACTGCGCTGCGGGGCGGCCAACCACCGCAGAAACCAGACCCGGCCACGCTGCTGAAGTTCTCCCGGTGCATGCGGGCCAGCGGGATCCCGGACTTCCCCGACCCGTTGCCGGGGGGCGGCTTTTCGCTCCACGGCGTCACAGCCGGGGGCGACCTGAACCCGAATAACCCGACCTACCAGCACGCCAGCAAACTGTGCGCACAGAAGTATGGAATCCAGGACCTCGCGGCCGGCGACACCCCCCCACCGGGATCCATCCTGGAGACGACCAGCGCGCGGGGAAACGGCGGGCTAGGCGCCAATAGCTGAGTTCTCCGACTACCTTGGCCTGCAGCCGACGCTGGCCAGCGAATGTCAAAGGTTGAATGCCTTCACCATGGAAGCGTTGACAGCGGCCTGCCCCAACTTGGGCAGGCCGAGCATCTCTTCCGCGGTGGCCAGCAGCGAGTAGTGGTTGAACAGGTCCGCCGACCGGCCGCCCGCACCCGTGCTGGGGCTGATCACGACCGTAGCGACATCGCAGCCGACGTTGGTGGTGTTGGCGGCACAATCGTTGCTGCCGTCGATCCGCACGGACCGGCGGCTACGGATCCTGTCGAGCTGGTGGTGGTGCCGGAAGCTGGTGACGTCGTGGTGGCGCACAATTGAGCGGCCGTACTTCTTCTCGATGGAAGGAAAGTAGGAGGCAGGGCCTTGCTTTGGCCAGGAGGTCCCAGGACCAGCCATGTCTACGTGCTCCTGCTTATGTGGCGGCGCGAAGCGGAGCGCCGCTGCCGGTGTAGGATTGCTGGCTTGAGGTGAGCCCACGCGAATTCACTCGACGAGAGATACTGCGAGCGGCCGGGTTTGGCGTTCCTGCTCTGGCCCTCTCGCTCGCGGCGGGCTGTACGGGTGAGCTCAGGCGGGCTCCCGCTGCTGCCTCGTCCAGTCCTTCCACTTCGACCTCCTCATCGACGACCACAGCAGGGAGCCCGGCTCAGCGTTCCGTCACGTTCGCGTTTGCGGGTGACACCCACTTCGTCGACGAGTGGGACACGGAGGGCGGGCTCACATATACGGGCGTGCCGACCCTGGCCGCGCAGCTGCGTGGCGATCCTGAACATCTGTTGTCGTCAGTGGCGCCGGTGTTCGCCCGAGCTGACGTCACGATGGTAAACCTGGAGACCGCTATCACCGATCGGGGCGAACCCGCCGAGGGTAAGGCATACCACTTCCGGTCGTCGGCATTATCGTTCAAAGCTCTCAAAGCGGCCGGAGTCGACGTCGTCGGCATGGCGAACAACCACGCCCTGGACTACGGCGCGGTCGGTATGGCCGACACCTTTGCCGCCATCGCGGCTTCCGGGATGCCCGTGCTTGGGATCGGCCACGATGCGGCCGAGGCCTTCCGGCCTTATCTCACCACGATCGGCGACCAGCGAGTCGCCATTTTCGCCGCCACGGACTGGCTCGAGCCGGCGCTGGTGGCCCAATGGACGGCCTCGGACGCTCGGCCGGGGCTGGCCTTCTGCATTGACCCCACCCGGCTCCTCGCCGCTGTTCGCTCCGCACGGCCCGAGGTCGACACCCTGGTGGTCTTCCTTCACTGGGGTATCGAGACGACCCACTGCGCCTCGCCCGACCAGCACAGCCTCGCCCAGGCTTTGATCAACGCGGGCGCGGACATCATCGTCGGGAGCCACGCCCATCGGGTGTTTGGTGCCGGTCATTTCGGCGATGCGCTGGTCGCCTATGGCTTGGGCAACTTTGTGTACTTCAGAGAGGACGGCGAATCCGGCAGCAGCGGCATTCTGCTCGTCACCGCCACCGGGCGTCACGTGGACAGCTACGAATGGGTTCCTGCCCGGATCGTGCACGGTATCCCACGGCCCGAGACGTCGTCGGCGGCAGCCACCGACGAGGCGGTGTGGGCCAACCGTCGAACCTGTAGCGGCCTGACTCCATAATCCGATGGCCAGCCACCGCCGGGATGCCACGCGGCGCGCCCGGCCGGTCGCGCTCTTGCCGCAACCGCGAGCGGTGCGCTCAGTTTTTGGGTGCGTCGTGGGTTGCCACGGACCCACCTCCTTAATGGCTGTTGAAGGTTGTTCTACCCCGAGCGTCCTGCGACAATCGTTTTGATCAACATCGTGACCTCATGACCCCGCGCTGATATACCCCGGGCTGGTGACCCCGTGTGGGCATCAGTTATCAACGTCGAGGCCGATGACTGGGAAGGAAACGGGCGCGTCGACGGGTGCGAGCCGTCAAGGCTGTTGGTGACAACGCGAGAGACGGACGAGTATCGGGATGCTGGGGTTATTCGGCGCAGCCGGGCAGCCCGTTACCGGAAACCGAGAGCACAGTGGAGCAGACAGTGGCCCGGGATGTATCAGCCGAGGTCTAACCGTCTCTGCAGCGGTGCCGACGGCACCGTTCCGTTTTCACAAGGAGGACCCTTGGCATCAGAAGTGCCCCACGTAGTCCAGCGTACGCTCGCACTCCTCCACATTGATTTTGCCCCCACCCATCGCCAGCCCAAGTCGGCCCGGGTCGCGACGGCCACTATCGCTGCCGTAGTCGCTTCCCTCCTGGCTGATGCCGCACTGGTGGCTATCGGGACGGCCGTGTTCCCCTCGACACACGGCTACGTGCACTTTGGCTTTGCTGACTATGCCAAGCTGACGTTGGTCGGCGTTGTGGTTGCTTGCCTCGCCTGGCCGGTGGTGACGCGCGTCAGCTCGGCGCCCCGCTGGCTGTACCTGCGTCTGGCCGGGGCCGTCACGCTGATCCTGTGGATTCCCGACCTCTGGATCGTCGCCAAAGGGCAGCCGCCCGAGGCGGTCGCCGTTTTGATGGCGATGCACCTCGCCATCGCCGTGATCACCTACAACTGCGTCGTGCACATCGCCAGGGTGACGAAGCCGGAAACGGCCGTGGCGCTGGCGTCGTCGGGGTAGCGACCAGTATGTGGCACCGGAAATTCGTGGCGCCCGTCACTTATGGCCGTTCCGGGCTCTGAGCCACGTGGCCTTCGCCGGTACGGGCTGCGGCTCGATGGCTGGTGTGGCGGGGTGCCCGGCGGTTGGTGGACGCCACTCTGCCGTGCCCGGCGGGCGTCACGCCGTGGCGCGGCTCGTGGCGGCGCATTTTCGCTGGCGACGATGGGATGATCCCGTGGCTCGCTGGGCCGGGCCCGGCGGCGGCTGTCCCATGGCGCTCGAGAGTCGACCAGAGGGCTGCGCTGGCGCTGGCGGCCAAGGCGTTACCGAATCTCCTGGTGGCCGGCGTTGTTCCCGCAGTGTGCTTTCTCGCCGGCCGGCGCCTCTGGGGCCTGGCCGGCGCCATCTGCTTGGCATTGGCGTGGAATGGGGGATGTCAGGTTGTCCGCCGGCTTTTGGCCAAGCCGCTGTCCGGTCTCCTCATCATCGGTCTGCTCGAACTGGTCCTGCGGGCATCGGTGGCGCTGGTCCTCAAGTCAACCCAGGCGTTTTTCGTCGCACCCGCCGTCGTCACGGCCGTCACCGGAGTCGTCTACATGGCTTCGGGATTCACCCACACTCCTCTGGTCGGGAAGGTTCTGAACGACCTGGTGCCCGAGTCGGTACTTGACGTCAAGGATCCCTGCGTCGCGGTCCTGCTCCGCAAGGGCTCGCTGCTATATGGTGCCGAGCAGTTGCTGGTCGCCATGGTATCGCTGGTAATGGTCGTGAACCTGTCCACCACGGTCTATGTGGCCGTGCACTCCCTGGTGTCCTGGGTGCTGCTCGGGCTCATGGCCGCGGTGGCCGCCCCCTTTTTCCTCCGCGAAGTGCGCACTGTGGCCGGCCGGGGGCAGGCGCGGCTGGCGACCGCCTGTTGATCTCGATCCTTGATCGGGTGTGGTGGTGGGCCCGACTCGGCTCGCTTCATCAGGGGTTCCGCCGCCATCTGGGTGGCGTGGAGCTGCCGCCCGCCCGGTGATTAGTGCTGACCTGCTGGAGCAAAGTGGGGGGTTCTGACCGTGTGTTTGTCTTCCGACCGGTGCGCGGCGGGGATGCGGAGCACGGCGTCGAGTCCGCTGGGCTCGGCGGGGCGCAGCTGAACTGAAGCATCATTGCGTACCGCCAGTTGCCTGACGATGGCCAGGCCCAGCCCACTGTGGCCAGTCTCGGCTCCCGCGCCCTGCCAGAACCGGTCGAACGCTCGGCGGCGATCGTCTTCGCTCATACCGGGCCCCTCGTCGATCACGTGCAGCTCCAGCCAGCCTGGTTCAGTGTCGACCAGCTCGACCCGGATCCGTCCGCCCTCGGGACTGGCGTCAAGAGCGTTGGCCAGAAGGTTGTCGACGATCTGGTCCAGGTCGCCGGGCGTCAGCAGCGCCTTCTGAGGGCCCCGGTCGCCGAGCGGCACGACCAACGTCACGTGTCGTTCGTCGGCCCATGCCGACCAGGCGTCAGCGCGGTCCTCGATCACCCGTTCGATATCGATGCTGCGGCGCGGCGGCTCGATGTTCTCGGCCCGGCTCAAGATCAACAGCCCGTCGACCAGCCGCGACAGGCGCTGCACCTCGCGTCCCGCCGCGGCCACCTCATCAGCCGATGGCACCGTTGCGTCGCCCTCCAGGTTCTCCAGGCGCAGCCGCAGGGCCGTGAGCGGGGATCGCAGTTGGTGGGAGGCGTCGGCCACGAAGCGGCTCTGGGCGTCGACCAGCTCGCTGAGACGTCCGGCCATGTGGTTGAACTGGCGGGCCAGGTTCCGCATCTCGGGGGGGCCGATGTCGGCGTCGGCCCGGGCGGCCAGGTTGCCTTCGCCCAGGCGGGTGACCACCGACTCCAGTCGGGCCAGTGGGCGCGACAGCGATCGGGCCAGCAGCATCCCGACCAGCCCGGTGAGGGCCAAAATCCCGGCCGCGAAGCCGGCCAGGGCCAGCCAGATGGTGTGGATGCGCTGCTCGGTGGCCGACGCGGCCAGTCCGAGCAGGATGGCCCCCTGAGGTTGGTTGTCGGCGCTGATGGGCACGGCCGCGTATGCCCAGGGCTGGCCTTCGTCGCTGGAAAAAGAGGTCACCGACCGCCCGGACAGGGCGGCTTGCACCAGCGAGCGTCCGGCGCCGGTTGCGTCGTTGTCATTGTCGCGGTCCGACGAGGCGATCACCGTGCCGGCCGGGTCGATGATGGCGACCTCTTCGCCGGTGCGGGACTGGTACTGGGCCATGACGGCGGTCAGATCGGCCAGGCGGCCGTGTTCGACGTCCTCGCTAGCCACCGCGGCCAAACCGGTCGCTTCCCGGGTGGCCTGGCCGGCGGTCAGGCCGTGTTCGTGCCGGGCAGCCAGCACCGCCATGGGGATTTCCAGCACGACAAGGATCAGCAAGGCCAGACCCAGGTAGGACAGCACCAGCCGGCGAGTCATGGCGCCCGGGGCTGGTCGCCGGCGGCCGCGGCGAACCTGACCCCAACGCCGCGGTTTGGGCTCAGACAGCTCGTGTCGCCGAGCCGGAACCTCAGAGCGGCCGGTGCGGTCGCGTTCGCTCCCGGTCGATGGGCTCGCCAAGGGCGCGGCCCCCGCCGTGTCTGATCACGCAGAGCGGTCACGGCGTCATGCCCTATGCCCGTGCTGGCAGCGACACGGTGAAAAAGTCTCGGGACTCCTGGGTGGGACTGAGGTACCGGTCGGCGGGGCGTTGCATCTGGGGGTACAGCTTGGCGGCGTCAACGACGCTGGGGTCAGCACGGTTGGGGTGGCTGTAGAAGTTGAAAGTGACCCACTCCGGGTTGATATCGAGGGCCATGGCTCGTACCGCCCCGGCTCTCTGGAGCGACTCGGCCAGGCTGCGGGCCGTCAAGGCGGGGCCGGCCACGTAGACGAGCGCCCCGGTGGCGGTGACACCGATCCCGGAGCGGGCCACGACCGTGTTCGCCCCCAGGGTGGCGCCCCAGATGTGGGTGTCGCTGTAGGTGGCGTCGGGGGCGGGTTGGCCGTTATCGACGATGGGCACCAGGTTTTGCAGCACTGCGCTGACCTGGGGGGTCATGCTGACTTCGCTCCCCCAGGTGCCGATATTGATCCGCCCGTCCGCGTAGATGACCATTGACGCCGCCCCGGGCTGGAGGGGGACGGCTTGGCGGCCGTCGAGGTAGAAGCCGCCGTGGGCGTCCTGGATGCGGAACCCGCCGTTGAAGGCGGCCACCGCGCCGGCCAGTGCTGGCCCGGTGATGTCGGGGGGTTCGGGCCAGGTCCCGCCCGGCTCCTGGGCGCCGGGCACCAGCGCGACCCGCAGCCGGGTCGGATCGATCCACACCGCCGAGGTGATCTGGCCGGTGTACACGGTGTCGGCGCGGAACTGGGCCACGTACATGGCCGGTGCACCCCCCACGGCGGCATCCGCCGGCGTCCATTGGCCTTCCCCCGGCAGCGCCGGGCTGACCACCAGCGGCACCGGGCGAGGCGGGGCTAGACCGGCCCCCCGGGGCGAGGGCCGACCGGCCCGGAATGCGGCCGCGGGAGGCCCGTTCGGGGCGGGCACGGCGTTGAGCCGGGCCGGGCGGCCCCCTTTGGGGGGCGCGTTATGGCTGTAGTAGTACTGCTCGACCGCGCTGGCGACGACGGCCGCGTGATGCGATCTCAGCCAGTCCGCCCACTTGGCCTGGAAACTCTGGTTACCCGGCGTCCTCCAGGCGCCCCACAGGGACACGCCAACCAGGGCGACGAGAACCAGCCCGATGGCGAGCAGCGCGGCCAGCAGGCGGCGCAAACCGTACCGGCGACGCCGGGGTAGCGGGGCCCGCTGCCGGTAAGGGGCCGGAAGGGTGTACATCCGGTGCCAGTCTCCGCCGTCATTGGTGAGCCGCCCGCCAAGGCCCGGTAAAGGAACGGCAAAACTTGCCGTGGTGACCTCGAGCCGGCCGGGATCGGCTCCTACCGTCGTGAAGGCATGGACGCCCAGGACACCGGCAAAGTCCGGCCGGACGGTGGCAGGTCGGGACCGGGCCACTCTCGCCGCCGTAGCTCCGACGCCGGGGTCGAGTCCAACGCCCGACTGACCGGGTCTACCGCGGCGGTGCTGCTGGTACTGCTGGCAGCCGAGGGCGTGACCGTGCTCCGGGTCGGACCCCTTTTAACCCCGCACGTGTTCATCGGGATGCTGCTGATACCGCCGGTGCTGCTCAAGATCGGCTCCACCGGCTGGCGGTTCGTCCGCTACTACCAGGGATCGCCCGCCTACCGGCGCAAAGGCCCACCCCCCGCCCTTCTGCGCCTCCTCGGTCCCGTGGTGGTCATCCTGACCGTGGTGCTACTGGCCAGCGGCGTCGCCCTGATAGTCGGACCCCACTCGCTGCGCCACACCCTGCTATTTATCCATAAGGCCAGTTTCGTGTTGTGGTTCGGGGCCATGACCATCCACGTGCTCGGCCACCTGGTCGAGACCGCCCGGCTGGCCCCCAAAGACTGGGTTCACCGGACCCGCCGCGACGTGGCCGGCGCGGGCGCCCGCCTATGGGCCCTGGCGGCCAGCCTGGTCGCCGGGGTGATCCTCGGGGTCGTGATGCTGGGCCCGGCCGCCCACTACCGGCACTTCTGAGCGACGATCGTGACCTGGGACCGCACCGCATCGGGTAGACGAAGGTTCCATCCGATGGGCGTCCTCGTCACCGAGCCACCGGAGCCCCGACGCCCACGAAATCGCCGTCTTCCCCTTTGTTCAGCCTGGCTGGCAGCACTCGCCCTCGTCAGCGTCGTGGCCGGCTGTTCTTCCCGGGCGCCTGGCACGTCGGGGCCCACAGTCACCTCGAAGTCCGCGACCCGTGCCCCAGGTCTCGCCACGGGCCGCGAGGCGCCGGCCACCCCGCCCACTCAGCGACCGACGCCGTCACCACCAACTCACCTCACGACCACTACGACCACTACGACCACGAACGTACCCCCGCCGCTGCCGGCGCCCGCGCCGATCCGGCCCCTCACATCGCCATCGTTTCCCGCCGAGGGAGCCTGGCAGCCAGCCACAGGAGCCAAACTCGGCCGCGGTTACGCCATCTATGACACCGAGCTTCGCCCCGGCCCCGGCTACCCGCCCGCTGGTGTCGTCTGGATCGACTCGACGGCGACCCGCCTGGCGCTCTACGCCGGTACCAGCGAGCCCTACGGCGCCTGGCCCCAGCAGGGGGCTATAGCGGTCCCGCAGCAAGCTTCGCTACTGGCTGGATTCAACTCCGGATTCAAGATCTACTCCTACGCCACCGGCTGGTACGACCAGGGCCGAACCGCCGTGCCCCTCCACGCCGGCGCCGCCTCATTCGTCATCTTCACCAACGGCACCGCCACCGTCGCGGATTGGGGTCGCGACGTCAACCCCGGGCCCACCGTCTTCGCGGTCCGCCAGAACCTCACCCTCCTCATCGACCACGGTGTGGCGGTCCCCACCGTCGCCACCCCCAGCGAGTGGGGTGCGGTCCTCGGTGGCGGCACCAGGACCTGGCGGTCTGGCGTCGGCGTAACCGCGGCCGGCGACCTGGTCTACGCCGGCGGTCCCAACCTTGACCCGGCCGGCCTGGCCCGTCTGCTCATCGCCGCCGACGCCATACGGGCCATGGAACTCGACATCAACCCCGAGTGGGTGTCATTCGCCACCTTCACCCACGCCGGCGGGATCGCCGGGACCGGTATCATCTCCGGCGCCAACCTGCTCGCCGGCATGTACCTCGCGCCCGGCCATTACCTCCAGCCCTACTCGCGGGACTTCTTCGCCGTGTTCGCCCGATGAACGCTCCCCTATGAGCGTGGCGGTGGCATCGACCGCCGCGGTTGGCGCCGCCGGTCTGTTCGCGCTCGCCACCGCCGTGCACACCCGGGCCCTCCGCGACGCCGAGCGGCGCATCACCGGCAACGCCGGCGGATCGGTGCCGTCAGGGACCGCACCCGGTTTCCGGGTCGTCACCCACGCCGTCTCGTCGTGTGGGTGGCTGGCCGGCTCGGCGATCGCGGTACTGGCCTTCAGCCTGCACGCCATGGCATTGCACGAAGGGAACCTCACCCTGGTCCAACCCCTGCTGGTCACAACGGTGCTCTTCGCCTTACCCGCCAGCCGAGCCGTGGCCGGCACCCCGGTGAGCCGCGCCCAACTGGAGTGGGCCGCCGTCCTGGTCGTCGCCCTGGCCTGGTTCTTCGCGGCCGGCGATCCAGCCCCGTCAGGCACCAACAGCGTCGACGCCTGGCCCGCCGTCATCGCCTCGATCCTGGCCGTGGCAGCCGTCGGCGCCTGCGTCAGGCTGGCCCGGCGGCGCACCGCCAGCACCGCCGCCGCCCTGCTCGGCGCCGGCGCCGGCATCGCCTTCGCCGCCGCCGCGGCGCTAATCAAAACCGCGACGAACCTGCTCGCCCAAGGAGCGGTGGCCTTGCTGTCGGGCTGGCCGCTGTACGCCCTCATCGTCGTGGGCGCCACCGGCATCCTGCTCAGCCAGCTGGCCTACCGGGCCGGCCCGGTGTCGGCCAGCCTGCCGGCCATGAACAGCATCAACCCCCTGGCCAGCGTCCTCATCGGCGTCGCCGTGTTCGACGAGCATTACCGGACGGGGCCTATCCCCTCCACGGTCGAGGCGCTCGCCCTGGCCACCATGACCTGGGCAACGGTCCTGCTCAGCCGCGGGGGCGACGCCCCAACCGCCCGCCTGACGCGTGTTGCCGGGCGGCTACACCGACCAGCGCTACAGCTTCGGCCGATATTTCTCGCGGTTCGACGAGCCCAACCGGCCGAAAGACATCGACGAGTTTCTCGCCGCGTACGGCGTCGTCCTCTAGGACCGCGCGAATGACCGGGCCGGAGATGACAAACCTCGAGAGACGATCGGCTCGGATCGGCTACCGGCACCGCATTCCGGCCGCTTCGGCGCCTTCCGGGCCCGCCACGCCTAGCCTCGACATCGTCGCACCCGGCGGGCGATCGCCCAACAGGGCCCGATGGACTCGCCCTCGTCGACCCGATGCCGATGTAAAACGACCACGTTGGGCGCTGGTCGGAACACTGCTTACATGCCGACGGCCCCCACCACGGATGGACTAAAAAAGTCTGGCGCAACACTGCAGGATGCAACCCACAGGTTGCCTCCCGACACAACAAACACATCTGTTTGGGTATTGGGCGCCCCGTACTGCTGAGAGGCCGTAACGGCCGCGCCAGGAGGGACCCAAGCGAGATCAGGTGGTTCCCCAGGCAGGGGCGAATAGATCTGCTGGGCCTTAACCCAGACGCCCTGGTTGTCCGAAGCGTAGGCGTCGAACTCATCTGTCGCGACTGCGAACAGCAGAAGTTCTCCCGGCGCCCCGACATTTGGGATGATGCTGGTGCCCGCACCTGGTGGGAACCTTGTCTGGTCATCGACGATGGTTGAGTTCCATAGCGATGGCTTTCCTTTGATGGCGACTCCAGTGTCGAAGCTGTAGAAAATTAGAAGACCATTTACATCGACAGCGACAACGTTGGTGACCTCAGCAGAGTTGATGGCAGAGATTCTGGCGAGGGCAGGGAACTGACCATTCGGTCCAATCGAGGTGGGGAGACTCCACGGATCCGTTGCGTTGGACAAGGACTCGTGAAGGGAGCCATCAGATCCCACTACAAAGACGGACGTTCGCGGGAACCCACCAAATGTTATGCAAGTGGAGAGGGGCGCGCCAGGAACGGCAAAGGGAGGGCCGATTTGCTCCGGTCCCTGCCACCCTCCGCCGGCCGTCGAACTGAAGGAGTGGAGTGCGCCGTCGGATCCCACGATCAAGACGTCGGTCTGGTCGGGTACTCCGGCATGCTGGGTGGCAGCAAGATAAGATCCTGGGGCGCGAATCCGGGAGCACTGAGTGGCTGGGGTCCGTTCCACGGGCCACCCGAATCACTCCAGAACACATCGAGCGCACCGTTTGATCCCACGACGAACACCCCGGTCCTCCCGACGACGCCTGCCTGCTCTACGACGGCCACTCCCGAACCTGGTGGAGCAAACTTAGGAACGCTCAACTCCTGCGGTCCCACCCAATCGCCGTCGGCGACTACCGAGAAGGCCAACAGGGTACCGGAAGAGTTCACGACATACACGTCCGTCTGGTTCGGCACTCCGTACCGCTGCGACGCCGCGCCAACGCCCGGTGCGATGTAAAGTCCACGGAACCGATCCACATTTATGCTACCCCATCCGCAGCAGGCATTCCATCCAGGGGTAGCCGGGTAGCCCGGAGCATCGAAATAAGCGTTCGTGAACCCGGGTTCGTATACATTATTGAACGCCGACCGTGCCACGGGAGAGTAAAGCGTCGGGTTGAGTAGTCCTAAGAGCGGCGAAGGCTGATCCTGGATCTGGTTATCGGGGTTGAACGTGGCCAGCAGCGCGGCGTATAGCGGCGCAGCGGCGCTCGTTCCCCATGTAGGGTACGGATCTTTCCCCTCAAATACTAGCGCATAGGGGCTAGCGTCGGCTGCATTGCCGGCAATGTCCGGAACACCTCGACCGCTCCCCCCACCAGGATTCACTGACTGCGGAACGCCAGCACCTGTCTGCCACGCAGGAACGGGGTTATAAGCGCTAACCCCTCCCCCGGTGGCGCCACCCTGGGGGCTTGACCATGGCCTTTCCTCAAAGCTCGTGCCGTCGATGTGTGACAGAGCTGTGCCACCCACCGCGGTGACCAACGGATCCGAGGCGGGATAGTTAACTCTCGCCTCTTTATCCGTAATGCTATAACGGCTGCCGGATCCCAGGTCTCCGCTGGCCGCCAAAACCGTCAGACCCATCAGCGCGGCATCTAAAAAGAATGCATTCATCAAAGACATTGCGACGGGGGTCCAGTCGAGTTGAGAAGACACCGCCTCGCCTTCGGGCCACCCGTAGCTTATCGACAGAACTGTCGGGCTGTTCACCGCATCATGAACTGCCGTAGCAATCGCCGATATCCAGCCCAGCATGGTGTCTGGTGCAACGTACACTGCAGCCCTTATACCGGGTGCGACGGTGCTGACGACATCCACATCCAGTGTTGTCTCACCGCACGGCGTAAAAACCTCACCAATCTCAGTGAGCAAAGAATCGTTCCCAGCAGGCACTAACACCGTCCATACCGTTGTGCTTGGACCGACATCATTGAACGTAACCGGCGTCTGACCGAGGCCTACGGCATAGGCGTTTATATCGCTTTCGAGGAATCCGCCGCAAAAGTCGATGATACCGACCGAAGCGAAATAACCTCCAGCATTGGGGGTCGGATAACCGTACAGCCCAGCCACCTGGGGTGGAGTGACAGTGATCGCTGGAGCCCCGCCCCCGCTTGGTGGCGCAGGCTTGAGGGCTGAGCGACCGCTGGACATGGGTCTGTTGTCAAGGCCGAACACCCCCTCCACGATGTCGGCCAGTTGCTTCGGAACCGTGACCGGGCCCTCGTGTCCACGGTACGTACCAGTCTCGTGCTGGTAGAGGGATAGGACGACTCCGAATGCGGCCTCGACGGACGGCGTCGAGCCCCGTAACACGAGGATCCTTGTCGCCGAGCTACGCTGCTGCTCGAGTAACCCAAACGTCTGTCCCACTTGGGCAACCCGGTCCAGATCAGCAACGGTCGCTCCGTACAGCCGGGCAAAGTCGCCGCGAGCTACGAAGGCTCCGCCAAGGAGCGGATCCGGCACTGGGGGGCCTGTCGGGTTTCGCCGAACCACCACGGCTACATCGATCAGCTCGGCTGGGTCCACCGCCCCAAGACGGGTCGATCCAGGCCGGAGCCCCAAATCGCTACCGGGAATCGGGCACCTATCCTGTGCAGGATTTTCCATCTGACCTGTCCACCACCTTGCTATACGTACAGTCGGCAACTCCTCGCGTTCGATCCATCCCCTGACCGCAAGAAACCCGCACCCTTGAGCAAGTAATCTACGGTGCGATGCGGATGGACCGCAATGACCTTTTGCCCTTTTTCGTACTTTCGGTCAGCGCTGAGGCGCTGGGCCCAGTCTGGTCAGCGCAGCCCGAGTCCGCTTCGACCGTCGAGTAGTTCCCGGGCTATTTCGAGATGCCCTGAATGGGCAGCGGTCTCCTCGATAACGTGGAGAATCACCCACCGAACAGTCGGGACCTTCACGTCAGCGTCCGGATCGTCGTGCGCTCCCAGAGGAGCGCTCGAGAACGAAGTGGTCCCCAGAATCTCGTCGGAGCGATCACATTGCTGCCGGTAGTAGGCGAGGATCTCGCTCGACGGCCGATCGCACACAAACGCGGCATCAGGGTCGTAGGCTGGACGGCCCTCGTCCCAGGACAAGGACGAGTGCGAAGCGGCCACAACCTCCTGGAACCAGTGTCGCTCGACATTTCCAAGGTGCTCGACCATTCCCGCCGCCGTCCAACCCGAGGGCAGGACCGACCTATGCCACGCCTCTTCATCCAGACCCTCGACGATCGAACGTACAGACGTTCGCTGATATGCGAGTGCGTGCAGAAGTGCGAGCCGTTCGTCCTCGCTGTCATGGGTGACCATGGGGTGATTATGGTCCAGCGACGGTCTTAACGCTTCTGGCCATGTGCGCAACGCACGGGCCTAAGACGCCACCATTGCGTACTGGAGAATTTTTGTCGGGCGTGGTAAGTGGATCGGGGTGCTGGTGCGTAAAGACGATGTGCGAGACCAGCGGGCCGAGTTCGTCGAGTTCTACGAGACGAACAAGGACAGGTGCCTTCGTGCCGTCGCCGCCGGTGGAGTCGACCCGCACCTGGCGGAGGAGCTGGTGGCCGAGGCCTTCGCACGAGCCTGGAGATCCTGGGCCCAGGTCAGCCGCCACCCGGCCCCCGTGGCGTGGGTGGTGCGTACCGCCGTGAACACCCGGGTGTCATGGTGGCGGCGCCGGCGCCGGGAGGTGGCCCTGGCCGGGCATGACCCGGCCTCGCCGGACCATCCCCCCGACGGCATCGACACGGGCGTGATGGTAGCGCTGGGGCGCCTGCCGGCCCGCCAGCGGGAAGTGATCACCCTGCGGCTCTTGCTCGATCTTGACACCGAGACCACCGCCCAGGTGCTCGGGATCGCGCCGGGAACGGTCACCGCCCACCTCTCACGGGCCATCAGCGCCCTCCGGGCCCAGCTTCCCACCCTAACTCCCGACACCACGTCAGCGAGGTGACCCCATGACGAACGACAACGACATGCTGAGCCCACTCCGAGAGTCTCTGTCCGGGATGCACATGCACACCCCGGTCGACGCGATCCTGCACCGGGCGGCCGTCCAACGACGCAAGCGACGGGCGACGCTGGGCGCGACAGTGGCGGCCAGTGGCGCTGCGGTTGCCCTCGTCGCCGCCGGCGTCGGATCTCCCGGCCATGCGCCCCCGGCCCACTCAAGCGGGCCTCAGCTAGCTGTCTTCACCGTGACCAGCGGCCCCGGCGGGGCCACCAGTCTGACGCTGCGCAAGGGCGGGCCATGGCAAGTCAACGCCGCCGCGCTTCGCGAAGCGTTGGCCGAACACGATATTCCCGCCCTTGTGACCCTGGGCAAGAGCTGCGACACGAACCCGGAGCCAGCCGGCCTCGATCAGGTGATCACCTCCAACAGGCAGACCGACGGGAACGTGGATGTGATCTTCGACCCCAAGGCCTTGCCCCCCGGGGCCGAGATCAGCGTCGGCCTCTTCCCCGCCCACACCAAGTTCAGCCTGATCAACGAGAACGCCGCACTTCACTGCGCCACGGACGCAGGCCAGCCCACCGCCCCCGCACCATCAGACGGCCACAGCAGTCGAACCTCAGCAGGGGTGGGTCACGCCTGACGCTCTTCCTGCTGCGGCTCTCGAACCAACGACCGTCACCGCAGCCCAGCGTGCACTGACGGCCACAACCATCTGATGGGCCGAAAGCGCCATCGGTCTTGCCAGCCTCCGGTCGGGGGTGGGGTTAACCCCACCCCCAAGACACCGACTAGCGGTATTCCCGGCCATGGGACTGTTTATTACCTTTTCAGGTGATGATCACCGCGCACTCGCTGACCAAGCGCTTCGGGGCTACGACGGCGGTCGACAACCTGACCTTCGAGGTGCCGCCCGGTCTGGTCACGGGCTTCCTGGGACCTAACGGCTCTGGCAAGTCGACAACCATGCGAATGATCATGGGCCTGGACGTACCCACGTCCGGTTCGGCCCTGATCGGCGGCAAGCCCTTCTCCGAGTTGGCCTGGCCCCTTCATGAGGTTGCCGCTCTGCTTGACGCAAAGGCGTTCCACCCTGCTCGCACGGCCCGTAACCACCTCCGTTGGTTGGCGCTCACCAACGACATCCCTCTTCGCCGCGTGGACGAGGTCCTCGACCAGGTCGGCCTGACCGCCGTGGCCAACCGGCGGGCCGGCAAGTTCTCGCTTGGCATGAGCCAGCGTCTGGGGATAGCCGCGACGCTGCTCGGCGATCCGGCGGTTCTGCTCTTCGACGAGCCTGTTAATGGTCTCGACCCCGAGGGGATCCGGTGGGTGCGTCACTTCCTGCGCGCCCTGGCAGCTGAAGGCCGGACGGTGTTCGTGTCGAGCCATCTGATCAGCGAAATGGCCCAGACCGCCGACCGCCTCGTGGTAATCGGCCGGGGTCGGCTGATCGCCGAGACCAGCGTCGACGACTTCATCGCCCGCAGTGGGGGCGCCGCCGTCAGGCTGGTGACACCAGACGCAGCGGCATTTACCGCCACGCTCACGGCGGCAGGAGCCAAAGTCGGTGCTGGCGAAGTCGGAGTGCTCACCATCGAGGGCCTCACCGCCCCGCAGATCGGGGACCTCGCGGCCCGAGACGGCGTGCGGGTCCATGAACTGATCACGGTAACCGCATCCTTGGAGGATGCGTTCATGGAACTGACCCAGGACGAGGTGGAATACCGGCCGTCCAGCCCAACGGGTGTGGCCGCAGCAGGCGAGAGGGCACTTCCACCAATGGAGCCCGTCGCGGGAGCCGCCACCAGAGCAGACAAGGAGTGACCGTGGCCCAGGCCATCCAGACCGCCCCCCCGGGGCACTACCGCCTCAAGAACGTGGTCCGGTCGGAAGTCGCCAAAATCCTGACGCTCCGCTCCACCGCGCTCACGCTCGGCATCACTGTCGCGGCCGCATTGCTGGTCACAGGGCTCGTAGCGAACGCTGCTTTGGGCCACTCCCCCGGCTTCTACGTGGGATTCGACCCGACCCAGACCAGCCTGACGGGAATGGTAATCGCCGGTCTGACCGGAGGCGTCTTCGGTGCCCTCATCATCACCGGGGAGTACTCGAGCGGAACCATCCGCGCCTCTCTCGCCGCAACCCCCCGCCGGCCGATCCTCCTTACTGCCAAGATAGGAGTGACCGCTGCCGCCGTCATTGTGTTCTCCGAAATCCTGAGCTTCGCCTCGTTCTTTCTTGGTCAAGCCATCCTCTCCGGCCAACAGACACCATCGGCCAGCGAACTCCAGCAGAGTGGCCCGGGCCCCATCGGCCCCGGCGGCAAGGCTCTTCTCACTCACGTGAGCACCCACGCCAGCCTGGCCTCCCCGGGGGCTTTTCGGGCCGTGTGGATGACCGGACTCTTCATCGCCCTGCTAGCTCTCATGTCGTTTGGCTTCGGGCTGATCATCCGCAGCACGGCCGGCGCCTTAGCCGCCTTCGTCGCCGTAACGTTCGTATTCCCTCTCGTCGCCCGCGGAATCTCCCAGCACCTCGTCCGGTACATACCGACCAACATCCTCGTAAATTCGGTCATGAGCACCGTTCCCAACGGCGGACCGTACCCACCGCTTTCGGCGCCCGCTGGGCTCCTGGTGATGGCCCTGTATGCCATTGTCCCCCTCGCTGTCGGTGTAGTGCTGTTCACCAAGCGAGACGCCTGAGCGAAAAGGTCCGGCGGAAATGACGGCGACAGAGGGGCCCAGATTGCACCGGACCGGGGGCGTCGGAGATGGTTGTCACCAGCCCACCTCGTCCATCTGGGCCCCGGTGAGCGGGGGCGACTGCGTCGGTTCATCCTGGCAGTCTCGGCCTTGGTGAAAGATCTCCGCCTCTTGCCAGGAGCTTGTCGTCGCGGAGGGGCCTTGGTCGGCGTCGTTGTCCGGCTTGTTGTCGAAGGGATCGATGCTGACCGGCATGACGGGTCCTCGCTCGTGTCGGCTTGCGGGAGGCTGGCGTGACGCTGACATCGTGGGCCGTGTCGTTGTCAGCGGTTCGGGAGGGCGGGCGCATCGAGGGGTGACCGCGGTCTGCGTTGAACGTGGCCTGCTCCTTCTCACAGGCGAGCGAAGCACTTCCTGTCGGCTCTGCTGGTCAACCGCAGGGCCTTAGGGCCAGCTGACTACGATGCGCGCCGCAGCTTCCAAACGCACGGTGTCGACGCCTGTGGGTTGGCGAATGCCGATGTAGCAGGTGCGCTCCGTGCCCGCTGGAGGAGACACGGCCGGGCAGATCTCGGCTCGCATGGACGTGGCGAACGACCCCGAAATGCTGGTCGTGACGGTCACGGAGTTGTCGCTCAGACATGGGTTTTGTGGCACGATCCAGTTGGTGAGCGAGCACTCGACCAGGGTCAGGCTGGTGGCCGGAGCGAAGCCGGTTCCGGTCAACCCGACGATCTGATTGACCATCAGGTGAGTAGGGCGAGCCACGATGCGTGACGTGACGCCGGGTGAGATAAACGACACGCTGACCGCCGCCGACCGGGCCGTCTTGCTGGTCGGCTCAGGGAGGAACAATGCCACTCCGGGCCCCGAACACGGCAGCGACCAGGACGTGGGCAGAGCGACGGGGACGCCGTAGTCCGCCAGGACAACTCCGCTCAAGGCCACGACTCCTGAGCTGACCGGCAGAACGATCGACAGCTTGACCTCCCTGGCTTTGGTGCCCGTATATCCGGCAGTCGAGCCGGTGCTCGCTGCCGGCAGCACTTCAACGCTCTGGCCCGGCAGCAGATGGCCGGTCTCACCCGGGTAGACAGGCCCGAAGCAGCCCACCCGGATTTCGGCGTTGGCGAGCTTGCCGTTGACGAGGCCGACGAACACTTGCTTGGGGCCAACTGGGCTAGCGGCGGAGGCAGCCGTCGTCCAGGCCCCGAGGCTGGACACGACGATTGCCAGCCCCACCAGCGTAGGTAGCCGGCGTGACAGAAACATGGAGTCTCCTTTTTCGAGGCGCCTGTGAGTGCGCCTGCCTGTAACGACGGTTCAGCATCGCCGGGGGTTGCCCGAAGCCGGTGAAGAATTGATGGCCCGGGATAGCCGGCGGGGCCAATCCGGCGGTGGGCGTGGACCGTCAGCCCCAGAGCATCAGCGGCAACCCGAACGGAGAGCTTAAAGGATTGCCGACGGTTGTTCACGGAGACCCTTTCGACCACTCTGATGTACGTTGAGCACCCCGGCATCCGCCGCCGAACAGCGCCGAACAACCCGGAGTCGTAGGGGCACTTGTAGGGGCAAATCGCGATTTAGGCCGTGGATCGGACCTCTCGATCGGCGCCAGCCAGTCGGGCGACGGGGGTCGGATATGGTCATGGCTTGACCTCCTCGCCTGTCGAGTGCGGCGTTGTCTCCCCCACCACGACCCGCACTCAGAGCCCCACACCCGCCCGAAACCGACAAAGGTGGGTGGCGCTCATCATCCTGTGTACGGGGCAGCTCATGATCGTGCTGGACGCGACGGTGGTGAACGTGGCTCTGCCGACGATTCAGCGTGAGCTGCACTTCTCGCAGGCCTCGCTGGCCTGGGTGGTCAACGCCTACCTGTTGACCTTTGGCGGCCTGCTGCTGCTGTGCGGCCGGCTGGGCGACCTCGTAGGCCGCACCCGGGTCTTCCTGATCGGCCTGGCCGCCTTTGTGGTGTCCTCTACGCTCTGCGGCCTGGCCCCGACTTCCGGTGTGCTGGTCGGGGCCCGTTTCGTTCAGGGCGGCAGCGCCGCCATGGTGGCGGCCATGGTGCTGGGCATCATCTCGCCGATGTTTCCTGAGCCCAGGGAACGCACCCGGGCCTTGAGCGTATTCGCCTTCGTCGCCATCGGTGGCGCCAGCCTCGGGCTGGTACTGGGCGGCGTTATCACCGACTTCCTGGGTTGGCACTGGATCTTCTTCATCAACGTCCCGGTCGGGGCCGTGGCGTTCCTCCTCGCCAAGCGGTTCATCCCGCCCCAGGCCGGGATCGGCATACATCAGGGCGCCGACATCATGGGTGGGGTCCTGGTCACCAGTGCACCGATGCTCGCGGTGTACGCCCTGGTGAATGCCGCGGACGGGGGCTGGTCTTCTCCCTTGACGGTCGGACCTCTGGTCGGTGCGGTTGCGCTGGTTGGATTGTTCGTAGTCGTAGAGGAACGAGCCCGGACGCCTCTGGTCCCGCCGCGGATTTTCCGGCACCGCAATCTGATGAGCGCCACCGTCGTGCGGAGCCTTTTCCCGATGGGCGGCTTCGGGTTCAACTTCATCGGGGTGCTCTATTTGCAGCACATCCTGCTGTACTCGCCGCTCCGCACCGGCTTAGCGTTTCTGCCAAGCACCGCTCTGACCGGCATTTTCTCGCTGGCGATTACGCCCTGGCTCATGACCCGCTTGGGGCCGAAAACGCTGGTGGTCACCGGGCTGACCCTGATCACGGCCGGGCTGCTGGCGTTCGTACCGGTACCCGTTGACGGTCAGCTTGGCACCAATGTGCTGCCCACCATGATCCTGACCGGCATCGGCTTCGGGCTTCTGTTCATGCCAAGTGTGTCGATCGCCATGTCCGACGTGGGGCCGAGTGAATCAGGCCTGGCCTCCGGGCTGGTGAACGTGGCGGTCCAGCTAGGAGCCGCCATCGGGGTGGCCGCTCTGGCGACGGTATCCACCTCCCGCACCAGGCAACTGCTGAGCGAGCACATGGCGCTGCCAGTTGCCCTGACAGGTGGCTACCGGGTCGCCATCGTGGTGGCCGCCGGTTGCACCGCTGCCAGCCTGGTGGCCGCCATCGTCCTGCTCAAGTCGCGCCCAGCTTCTGCCGACAGGAACTCGGGCTCGCTCGCTACGGTCGAGCTGTGACTTGAGATGTGAGCTGCACCCGGCGATCGCCGAGCGCCGGAGCGACTGCGCATTACGCGCCATCGAGGTCGGATACCGATTGGGAGCATCTCTCGAAGATTCGCTCAGGTCGAGATCACTGTCCCGTGGGCCGCCAGCAGATCGTGCGCATGCGAGAGATTTGGGCCCGTCGCTCTCTGGATCAGTGCCTGCGTGCCCGGATATTGCTGCCCGAAGTGCCGCAAGAACTGGACGTACTGCTGGTCACACTGATCCCTGATGGTTGAGTACACCGTTGGTCGATTCGGAACGCCGTACGTGTTCGGCAACGGCTGCCACGCTGCCACGGGTCATATAGTTGGGCGACCAGCGGTCAGATCGTTCTATGGGGCGGTGCGGTGGCGATAGCGTCACCGACGGTCGGGATCGCCGCGCTGGAGCAGGGCGAGCCTGATGTCGTGACCGCCAACGCCAAATCGGGGTGACGGCGCTGCGGACGATGGAGCTGCTCGAGTTCCGCAGGTCCCGTCGAGATCGCCGAGTAGGGGGGTGAGTGGCAGACTGATCCCGGTGTCAGACCGCGAGACGCTTCTAGGACAAGCACGTACGGCCTACGGTCGCAACGACTGGACCGGGGCTCGTTCGCTCCTGCTCGACGCCGACGCACAGGAGTCGCTCGAACCCGAAGACCTGGAGCGGCTGGCCTGGTCGTGTCGGTGGGTGAGCGACGAGGTGGGGTTCCTGAACGCACTCGAGCGAGGCGAGGTGGCCTTCAGTGCGGCCGGGGCCCGCGCCGCCGCCGCCCGCATGGCCCTGGAGCAGGCGCGCCAACACGTGCAGATGCTCGACGAGTCGGTGGCGGGTACCTGCTTCCTCCGGGCTATGGAGCTCCTCGAGGAAGAGCCCGAGTCGTCCGAGCACGCGCTGGCGATGTGGATGCTGTCGTTCACCCAGATGGCACAGGGCGATCTAGAAGGCGCCAGGGCGTCGCTCCACGAAGCTCGGGCGATCGCTCGTCGGGCGGCCAGCCCCGGGACGGAGGCGATGGCGGTGCAGGGGCTAGCGCATATCGCGGTCACCGAGGGCGACCGGGCTGAGGTGCTACCGCTCGTCGACGAGGCGGCTGCGCTGGCCATGCGGCCCGGGGTGGAGCCGATCCACGCCGGCCACGTGTACTGCGCGGTGATCTCGATCTGTCGGGCCCTCTGCGACTGGGGACGTGCGACAGAGTGGACCAACATGTCGACTCGCTACTGCGAGCGCAAGTCTATTGCCGGCTACAGCGGGCTGTGTCGATTCCATCAGGGGGAGATCGATCGCCTCCACGGTCAGCTGGCCGACGCGGAGGAACGGGTGCTGCAGGCGTGCGAGGAGCTGCGGGCGGTGAACCGCTTCAGCGCGGCGTGGGGCTATAGCGAGCTGGTGGACATTCGGGTCCGTCGTGGCGACCTGGCCGGCGCCGAGGAGGCGCTCGCGCAGGCCGTGGCCTTCGGTGACGATGGCCAGCCGGGGCGAGGCCGCTTGCTGCTGGCGCAGGGCGACGCGCCAGCGGCAGTGCGGAGCCTCGCCCGAGCCCTGGCGGACCAGGGCATGCTCGCTCGAGAGCGGCGAGTGTTCGTCCTTCCGGTGCACGTGCGAGCGTGCCTGGCGGTCGGCGACGAGCCCGCGGCGAGCGCAAGCGTCTCCGAGCTCGATGACCTGGCGCGCCGGCTGGAGACGCCCGGGCCGGCGGCCGCAGCCGCCGTGGCACGCGGTGAGCTAGCGCTGCACCGGGGCGACACCGAGGCCGCCATCGCCTCCCTCCGACAGGGCGTCCGGAACTGGTGTGAGGTCGACGCTCCGTACGAAGCTGCCGAGGCACGGGTGCGGCTCGCTCGGGCCCTGACCGCCGAGGGTGACAACGCCGGGGCCCGCCTCGAGATCAGGGCGGCGGCGCTAGCCGTGGAGGAGATCGGCGCCGTCGTCGACCTCGACATCGCTCCGCCACGACCCGAGCCTGCGACGCGAACCGTGCGGACCTTCCTGTTCTCCGACATCGTGGACTCGACACGGCTCGCCGAGGCCATGGGTGACGACACCTGGGAGCAGCTGCTGCGCTGGCACGACCGCATCCTGCGGGCTGAGTTCGCCCGATGGCGCGGCGAGGAGGTGAAGCACGGTGGCGACGGGTTCTTCGTGGCCTTCAGTCATCCCGACGACGGCATCGCCTGCGCAGCCGCGATCCAGCGGGCACTCGCTCGTCACCGGGCCGACCACGGCTTCGCTCCCACCATCCGCATCGGTCTCCATGCCGGCGAGGCCACCGCCCGTGACAATGACTTCTTCGGCTCGACCGTCACCCGCGCCGCACGCATCTCCGCCGCCGCCGGAGCTGGCGAGGTCCTGGCGAGCGCGGATCTGCTTGCCGGCTGCGAGCACGCGGTGCCCGTCGCTGGTGAGCGCACCCTTGAGCTCAAGGGCATCGCCGAATCCGTCACGGCGGTCCTAATCGCGTGGAGCAACGAGAGCGGGGCCGAGCCGTCCACCCCGTGACAATCGGCGGGGCCCGCATCTCGCCTTCCTCGGCCATGCTGATTTCTTTCAAAAGCGATCCATCGTCAGCGCGGCAACCAAGAGCGTGACTGACACCGTTAAGGATTCCTTAGAACCAGCACCCCCGACTCTCAGAACGTCGCCAAGGAACAGCTCCCGAGGGTCCGCCACCTGATAGCACACATCGTCGTGTTCGCAGGTGCGGAGCAGCCCGAACCGGAATGAGAGTGGTCTATCCGTCGGCCGCAGATAAATCGGGAAGGACCCGTCAGGCGTTAGGAAGAGCCGCCTTGATCGACGAGTAAAGAGTTCTCCCCTCACATAGCGGTCAACAGCGGCGGTCGTTCTGGAGAGCTCGTCTTGCGAGGCAGGTTCCGGTGGGCCTTGGAAAGAGGTTCTTCGTCCGCGTTGTCGGCGACCATGTCGCCATGGCCTATCGGATCGACGAGAGACGTCCGACCTGTTCAGCGACATGGACACGGCACAACCCTTGTGTTACCATGTTACCATGGTAACAATCGAGCGGGTGCAGACGGGCGTCCGGCTGGAACGGAGCTTGCTGAAGGTGCTCAAAGCGCTCGCCGAATACCTCGACATCTCGCTCGGCGACCTGCTGGAGGGCATCGTGCTCCACGCCTTTGAGCAAGCGGCACCCTTCGACGACAAGACCATCGCCACCATCGACAAGCTCAAACAGATCTACGGCTTGCATCTCACGGCCGCGGACAGCCACCAACATCAAGAGCCAGTCAGTCAGCAGACAAAGGAGGACGAGGATGACGCCACCATGCAGAAGAGTACGACTGACCGGCACGGTCACAGTGGAGCTTCCTCCCGCCCGCGCGTTCGAGCTGTTCACACCCAGCGGTGAACGGCTCTGGTCGCCCGGGTGGGACCCGCAATTCCCGATCCCGCCGGCAGATGAAACCAACCCGGGAACCGTCTTCACTGTGAGTCACGACGATCACGACACCGTATGGACCGTAACTCGTTCACGGGCGGGCGAGTTCATCGAGTACTCGGTCACCACGCCCCGACAACGCGCCGGCCTGGTCCAGGTGTCCTGCTCGGCCTCGCCGGGCGGGACGGCCGCCGCGGTCAGCTACGACCTCACGTCACTGAACCCCGGCGCCAACGATCGGCTCGAACAGTTCGCGGCCAACTACACCCGGTTCCTGGCTCACTGGCAGCACGCGATCGCAGCCACCGGCCCGACGAGACGGGAAGAAACCCAAGCCCAGAGCACGCAACACCGCCGATCCGTCCACTCCGAGCACGATCCGCCGGTCCGTCATGCCTCCATTTAACGCCCCTCGCACCACTGACAAAAGGGCCGACGGTCCGACATCCGGACTCGTACCTGGTCAAGACCGTGGACCGGATGATCCTCCCGTCTAGGCTCTCACCGCGTGCCTGTTCTGCTACTCGTCGTGGCCGTGATCTGCGGCTTGATGGGCACTGGTCTGCTCCTCGGCGCGTTCCGGCGCCAGCGCCGACCCGATGTGACCGAGCGGTTGGGTCCGTTCATGGCGCCGGCATCGGTGGCGGACGAGGCGCAGGCGTGGCTCGATAGTCAGCAGCCCCCAAGGCGGCCCGGCCGCGCTCGATCCACATCGGATCGGTGGCCGTTTGGGGTCCCGTAGTGATCCTTCTCTGAAGTCGGGTGTCGTGCTGACCATCCAGGCACGGAGCCGTGCCGAGACCTTGGGTGGCCGGGTTCAGCGCAGACGTCAGGCCGCTCCGGCGGGTGCGGCCGATCGACCAGGTTCGGGGCGTCATGGAAAAGTTCGAGTGCTCCCGGATCGACTGGCCCGACGGCTCCTACGGACAGATGGTCGGCGCGGGAGTCGGCCAACCGACCCTCCCCGCTGGCTGGGCCGAGGCGCGCTTCGGCCTCTATCGTGAGCAGGCGACGGGCAACCCCAAGAGCCGGCCCATGAACGGCCAACGGCCCCCGGACCCGCTGAAAGGCTGATCGCCCCCAAGGGTCCGGGGATGCTGCCGCTGTTGTGACCACGTTCCGGTCACTGATCGAGCTACCCGGTACGGCGGCCACTATGCACAAGAGCACAGCTGGCTATCGCCGACTCCAGGTAAGGGGCGAGCAGGCCGGCTTCACCGGCTCTGCACCAGCTGACCTTGAATATACTGCCGAGTCGTTCAAGCCGACCCGACAAGCGCAACAAGCCTTGGCAGCGGGTCATCGCGGCGACACGCGAACTGGAGCGCCGGTATCCGCCGAACCCTGACCCGTTGGACTGACGGGACCACCCCGGACGGCCCGCTACGGACCGGCCGGCAGGCTCCGGCTGGTGGCCCGTCGCCGAGCCTTCGCAGCCGCGATGGACGCGCTAGCGGGGCGTCACACTCCGTCCCCACCGTCCACGACCCGCCCGACGGCAAGCCCAAGGTGAAGGGTAGGAGGCCCAGGCCACCGGCGTATCCAGCTCCTACGGTGCGCAAGCAGCCTGGTCGGTCCGTGGACCGCCGGCCGCCCCGGCGGCGCGTGGCCCGGGACGAACTGTGACGGGGCAAGTTGAACCTACTGTCCGGTGAGTTTCGGAAACTGCGCTCCTCGCAAAACGGTGGGGGGGCGACGGATTCCGATGTGCCATCCGCCATGACGCGACCCTGGCGCCATCGAGGCGGTCGACAGCGTGTGGTCTCAATCCCTTGCGCGATCGTGAGAGGTTCGCTGTCGGTCAGGGCTACCTTCGGTTTTTAGTTCCCGTTCGCGGTGAACTTGCCACTCGGCTCAGTAGTCGGACCCATACCTGTGGATCTTCTACGCAAGCCGCTCGGACGGCCTATGAGCTATGTAAGCCGAGCCGTCCGGTTGGAGTCCCATGTTCATCCGCGACTTCTGGTCTGCGCATTGTGTAGCGATATTATATGCTTGTTAGATGTTTATCATGATTGTCCATATATGTCGATCTGGTCGGCGTCGACGAGCCGCACCGACTTGCACGGCGCCGCCCGGATCGGATGTTCTGGTCGGTCACGCGCCTGGCCGAGCGATACCACACGGTCCGGGCGGTCCGCCTCGCTTGGGCGACACCGCGCCTGAGCCGGCATACCCGGACGGCCTGGTCGTTCGTCTGGGAGCGCCTGACCGAGAGATCCCCGAGCGGCTCCCGGCGCAGCCAGAATCTGGCGCGGCGGTCACTGCGATACTGCTCGGGCGGGGCTACTTGGCCAGTGATCAGATCACCACCTCTTTCGTTGCGTAGGCCTCTCACCGCCAGACGGCCAGGGGCCTGATCGTTGACCGTCGCTCGCATCGGAAGACCCGGGGTGCCTGGCCCGTATCGGCCACCTACCCCCAGATCTCCTCGTGAAGCCATCTCTCGCCGAGGTGGCGAGCCGCTCGGCACAATGGCTGACGTGGCAACCCCCACAGGCGGCGACGGCTCGTTGCCGGATGCCGAGTCACGTCGGGAGCGCGTCCGAGGGTGGGTTCGCGGGCGGCAGGAGCGACTCCAGACGGCGCGCAGCACGTCGACGACGGTGGGGTTCGCGTTCGAGGCGCTGAGCTACGACTCCGATACCGGCGCACCGGTCCTCGCCGCCGCCGTCGGCTTCCGGCTGTTCCTCTTTCAGGTTCCGTTCGTGTGCTTCTTCGTCATCGTGGCGGGGTTCGTCAGTGACATCACTGGACGCGACGTCTCGTCGTTGTTTCACGGTCAGGGCATCGCTCATCTCACTGCCCTGGGCGTGTCGAGCGCGGCCCATCTGTCGGGCTGGGCACGATTCACCGGGCTGGTACTCGCCGCATACGCCTGGTTCCTGGGGACCCGCTCGCTCGTCATCGTGCTGAGCATCGTCCACGCGCTCGTGTGGGACGTTCCTCGTACTAGGGCCAGGAACACCAACCGGGCGGCGCTGGTGTTCATGGGCGTGGCTACGTTGCTCGTGGCGCTTTCGGTCGGCATCGCGAAAGTGGACCGGCAAAGCGCGCTCGGCGGCCTCATCCTGTTGACCGTGTACACGGCGGTTCCGTTCACGGTGTGGTGGTGGGTGTCTTGGCGGCTCCCGCACCGCAATTGCCCGCTCATCGCGCTGGCACCGGGAGCAGCCTTGTCCGCAGTCGGCGTCGAGCTTCTGCACGTGGTAACGGTGATCTGGTTTCCGCACTACATACAGAGCAAGAGCGCGCTGTACGGGACGATCGGGATCGCGCTCGTCCTGCTCTTGTGGGCCTACCTCCTCGGCCGGATCATCACGCTCGCGGCCGTGCTGAACGCAGCGCTTTGGGCCCGCTTCGGCGCCGAGTCGGCGCACCCGATCTACGTGCGGCGGCCGTCATGGCGGGTGCCGCTGATCGACGACAAGCTCAGCGGCATCTGGGTCGCGCTATTCGGCCGCAACGAGCCGGAAGGCTCCGGCCCGGCGAGCGACGACCAGGCGGAGACACCGTGAACCCGCGCTCGTCGGCTCGAACTCGACCCGCAGCCGATGCTTGCCGGTCGGCACCACTCCTTCGGATCCCACCCGGTAGATTCCCTGCCGACCTAGTTGTGGACGTAGTCCAGCTTGGCGTCCTTGACGAAGATCGAGTACCCGCCGGCGGCCGTGCCCTGGCAGAGCAAAACACCTTCTGCGCCTGCTTCGGGGATCTCCACCTCGGCCGTAATGGTGTGCGGGCGGTCGAGCACCCGCGCCGCGGCGAAGAACGGCACGGACTGGGTGTGCGTCAAATACAGGTAGAGCGTTCGCGCGGCAGGGCCACCTCTCGCTTCTCGGCCGTCGCCCGCAGCAAGGCACTGCCGTCGACGGGCAACACGTCGTAGCGGCCGGCCTCGACGTACCAAGGCCTGCTGGCGACAGGACCAGCCCAACGCCAGCCACGGCGAGCCGTCATGGAACTGAACGTGGGCTCCAGTCGCACCGACACCGCTGCGTCGCATTCAGGTTGGTGGATCCGGCCGTGGCGGCGACAGACTTGTCGGTGGTTCCCACGAGGTTCGGACGGTAGTCGAGAACCCCGCCAGCATCGGACTGAGGCTGACGTAGCGGACACATCGCGGCCGGGCGGTGGTCCGCTCGTTCGGACACTCATCGCAGAGCATGGAGCCCGGCCCGCACCTCGGCGACAAACTCGGTGGGAACCTCGTAGGCGGCGAAGTGGCCACCCCGCCCGGGGGTGCCGTAGTACCGCAGGTCGGTGTACCGGGTCCGCGCCCAGCGTTCGGACAGAGCGACGTTGTCCGCGGGGAAGTGAGAGTACGCACTCGGCGCAAGCACTTCGTCGAAGGTTCCCGTGCTCGACGCGAGCGAGTGCCAGTACAGGCGAGCGGAGGAAGCCGCAGCCGCGTTCAGCCAGTAGACCATGACGTTGTCGAGAAGCTCGTCTTTGGTAAATGAGCTCTCAAGGCCGTCGGCGCAGTCCGACCAGGTCGTGAACTTCTCGACGATCCACGCCAGCTGCCCGACGGGCGAGTCGGTGAGACCGTAACCGAGCGTCTGCGGCTTGGTGGCTTGCTCGATCGCGTAGCCGCCCTCGACCTGGCTGGCGTGCTGGAGGAGCGCGAGGTACCCCTCCTCCTCTTCGTTGGGCCCGCCGAGCTCTACGAGCTTCGCCGGGTCGGCGAGCGCCCAATTGACGTGGATCCCGATCAGCTTGCCCGGATCGGCCAGCCGCCCAATCGCGGTACTTACGAGCGCTCCCCAATCGCCACCCTGCGCGACCCAACGTTCGAAGCCGAGCCGTTCCATCAGCTCGATCCACGTCGGCGCGATCTTCTCGACGCTCCAGCCCGTCACGTTCGGCTTTCCGCTCCACCCGTGGCCTGGTAGCGAGGGGATCACCAGCTCGAGCGCGTCCGAAGCCTCACCGCCGTGGGCGAGCGGATCCACGAGCAGATCGATCACCTTGACAAACTCGATCACCGATCCCGGCCAGCCGTGAGTCATCACGTATGGCGTCGCGCCTTTGACCGGCGAGCGGACGTGCAGGAAGTGGATGTCGACCCCGTCGATTGTCGTCATGAACTGCTCGTAGCGGTTCAGCAGATCGGCGACGCGCTGCATGTCGTAGGAGTCCTCCCAATACCCGGCGAGTTCCTGGACGTACGCCAATGGAACCCCCATCGACCAGTCGCCAACTGGCTCCTTCTCCGGCCATCGCGCTCGCGCTAGCCGCTGCCGGAGATCATCGATCGACGCGCCGCTGATCTCAACGTGGAATGGGCGGAGCTCGGTTCTGTCGCTTCCGGTCGGCTGCTGTGGTCGCGCACCAGCACTCATGTCATCTCCTTCGGTGGTTCGCCGACGTTGTTAGCCCACCTTGGAGCTTCCCCCCATCGGAGAGTCAAGCGGCCATTCCACCCTTGACTCTCCCTCCGCGGGAGGATGCAAGCTGGCCATCAACGGGGCACGAGAAATTGCCCATGTCAAACGATTGAAAGGAGCACGACATGCCAGAAGCGAACGAGCTACTTCGTATCAATTTGGAAGAGGTCACGTCCGAGCGGGACCCGGAGAAGCGCCGAGCGGCTATCAATCGGGCGTACGTCGAAGATTTGAAGTTCCTGGATTCCGAAGCCGACGTCGTGGGGCGGCAAGCCTTCAGCGATCGGATTCAAGAGATTCTTGACAGCGCTCCGGCGGAGTTCGTGTTGGAGCATGACGGCCCTGCTTACATCGGTCCCGACACCGCGGCCCAGCCCTGGCGGTTCGGTCCGCTCGGAAAGCCCGTGATCCGCGGGATGGATGTACTTACGCTGCGTGACGGCATGGTGAGCGTCGTGCGTGGACTTACCGCGAGCTAGGCGAACCAAGGGGGGTGGGGCGGATCGCTTCGAGGTACTGGAAGGCGGCCGCAAAGGACATGATTCGTTTATCGGTAGCTTGACTCTCCCACAGGGGAGACCCCAAACTAGGATTATGACCGCGACGCTGCCCATAGGCGACTTCTCCCGGGCCACGCACCTGAGCGTCAAGATGCTTCGCCACTATCACGAGCTCGGCCTGTTGGAGCCGGTCGAGGTAGATGTGGACAGCGGATACCGACGCTACGCGCCAGAGCAGATCGTCATGGCACAGGTCATCCGCCGCTTCCGCGACCTGGACATGCCACTGGAGGATATCCAGGTTGTGCTCAAGGCGCCCGATGTCGAGACCCGCAACCGGGTGATCGCCAACCATCTGGCCCGGCTTGAGTCCAACCTTGCTCAGACCCAGCAAACAGTCGCATCCCTGCGAGGTCTGCTGGACCGGCCCCAAAACGCCAGCGTCCCCATCGATCACCGTTATGTCGCCGCCACGCCCGCCGCTCTTATCACGGACATTGTTGACACGGCCCACGTTGTGGCGTGGTTCCGAGGAGCCATAGGCGAAGTGGCCGCCACCCTGTCCGCCCAGGGCATGAGCCCGGCCGGCCCCGTCGGGGGCATCTTCGACGCAGAGCTACTGAACGAGGGCGAGGGGCGGGTCACGATCTTCCTTCCGTCCGACCCTTTGCCGCGGCCAGTTGGACGCGTCAGCACGGGCATTATCCCGCCGGCAGAGCTGGCAATGACGGTCCACCTCGGCTCCAATGCCGAGGTGGACCGGACGTACGGTGCCCTTGCCGCCTACGTGACGAAGTACGCGCTCGCGGTAGACGGGCCGATTCGTGAGTACTACCTCGTCGGCCCCTCCGATACTCCAGATGAGTCGTTGTGGCAGACCGAGGTGGGATGGCCGATCTTCCAAACCCGGCTGAGGCCATAACCATAGACAACTTCCGGCCGGGGATCAGAGGGCATCCTCAGCTCCGCCCAAGGAGTCTTGGGGTGACGCCGGTCCCCATGACGCTCATCGGTGGACTGGCTGAGTTAGCTCGGCGGACTCGGGTCAGCGCCGTCTGCTCGTAGGGAAGGGGAACGTCAGTCAGCAAGTGCCTGGGAGCCCGAACTGCTGCGCTAGCCATGGCCCAGTCACGCTGTCCGAAGTGCGTATGACGTCTTCGGGCGCGCCGGCAGCCAGGATGCGTCCGCCGTCGGGGCGTCCACCCGGGCCCATGTCGATGAGGTGATCGGCCGCAGCGAGCAGGTCAAAGTCGTGGTCAATCGCGATGATCGTGGCCCCGGCTTCCAGCAGACGGTCGAACACGCCAACAAGGGTGGCCACGTCGAGCGGGTGCAGGCGGTGGTCGGCTCGTCGAAGACGTAGAGACTGCCGTCCTGGCTGCTGCGCAGCCTGGACGCGATTCGCAGCCGCTGCGACTCACCGCCCGACAGCGACGGTGTGGGTTCGCCGAGCTTCAGGTACCAGAGTCCCACGTCGGAGACGGGCCGCAGCGCAGCAACCACCGACGCGTGCTCGACAAAGCGCTCGACGGCCTGGAGCACATCCAGGCGAGGACGGCGTCGCCAGGTAGGACCACCAGCCATTCGCACCTACCGAGACCGTATGGGTAGTCGCGCAGGCCCAAAGGATTGTCCCGTGCACGTGTGTTCCACTCCCACGTCGGCGGCACCCATGCGGTCACCTGTCCCAACGCTGTCTGCGATGGCGAGTCGAAAATCGTCCATTGCCTATGACCCTGCACCCTCCCCCTGTGTGAGAGTCAACCGCGAAATCCGCTCTTGACCCTCCGTCTGTGGGAGGCGAGACGCTCGAGGCAGAACCTTCTACGCCGAAATGGGGATGCGATGAGCTCAACCAGGGAGAGCGACACAATGAGCCGGCCAGGCCGTTTGGTGGGCCGAACGGCCATCGTGACCGGTGCCGGTCGCGGCCTCGGCAGAGCAATCGCCCAACTTTACGCGCGCCACGGCGCCCGGGTCGTGGTCGCCTCGCGCTCCGCGCAAGGATGCGCGGCCGCCGTGGAGGCGATCGAGGCGGCCGGTGGCAGCGCGATAGCCAACCCCACCAACATCGGCACCAAGTCCGACGTCGTCGACATGGTGGGGTTCGCCGTTGAGACCTACGGGAGCCTCGACATCCTGGTTAACAACGCCCAGTCCTGGGGCACACGGGACCAGCCGACCGGCCTGCCCGTCCCGACGCCGCTCGAGTCGTTCGACGACGCGGAGCTCGACTGGACGTTCGACACCGGATTCCGCGGAACGTTCTGGGCGATGCAGGCCGCGTGCCCGCACATGCGCGAGCGCGGCGGCCGGATCATCAACTTCGCGTCCGGGTACGGCGAGATCGGGAACGCCGGGACAGTCGCCTACAACATCACCAAGGAAGCCGTCCGCGCCCTAACACGGACCGCCGCCCGGGAGTGGGCTCGCTATGCGATCACCGCCAACGTCGTCGCCCCGACGGCTAGGACCGACTCCGCGGACGAAATCGAACGCGCCAATCCCGACGGCATGGCGGCGGCCATCGCCGCCATACCCATGGGGCACCTCGGCGACCCGCTCCTAGACATCGCGCCGGCCGCTCTGTTCCTCGCCACCGACGACGCCCGCTACGTCACCGGCCAGACCCTCGGCGTGGACGGAGGGTCGCTTCTACACGCCTGACCAGGCGTCCACAGAGAGCATCGCCAGTCTCAGTCAACAAAAGAAAAACAGCGCACAGAAAGGACAGTTCCATGAACGTAATTGGATTAGACCACATCGCATTCGTCGTGCGTGACATCGACGAAACCATCGCTCGGGCGGGCGACATCGTTGACGGCAGAGCCGTTGGCGAGCGCATTCACGCGGGCGGCATCGACCTTCAAGTCTTGTTATCGGGTGAAACGCAGCTGGAGTTGATCGAGGTTCGCTCTGCCGGTTTCGGCATGCCAAAGCTCAACGATGGCGAAACTGCGGCCTTCGGCCATCTCGGACTCGAGGTTGACGACCTCGAAGACGCCAAAGCCGAACTGGCAGGCCGAGGGGTCCTCTTGCAGGGCGAATACGAGACCGACGACGTCCACTACATCTTCACGGCGCCGGAGACGACATTCGGGGTGACCCTGCACCTCATGGAGCACAAGAACCGCGGGACGGGCGAGTGAGCGCCGAAGGGTCTGACGCCAACGGGCGTCGGACGGCCGCTATCGAACGGGTGTACGTCAAAGACGTGAGCTTCAGCGACCGCGTCCAGAAGTCACACGACAACCCGAAGGGAGCAGACTCGTCTGTGCGGGTGCTGCTTCTCGAGGCTGGCCCGGACTACGCGGCGACGCGCGACGTGCCCGAGGACCGGCTCGACGCCGACCAGTTTCCGAACTCCCACGACTCGGGTTACCAGAGCGGACCGGGAGTCCTCGGGCGCCCGATCCCGGTGCGAGCGAAGGTGATCGGCGGCTCAACGACGCACAACGGAGCGGTCGCGGGTCGCGGGACACCTGAGGACTACGACGAGTGGTCCCGGCTGGGCAACCCGGGCTGGTCCTTCGAGCAGCTGCTCGACGACTTCCGCCGCCTCGAGGACGACCGAGCTCACACGCCTTCGACGGCCTGCAGCCGTCCGGACCGAATGGCCTGCCCGAAGGCCTGGTAGTCCCGCTCGTTCTGTGCTGCGTAGCGTTGTGAGAAGTCGGTGATGGACCGGTCGAACTTGTCGCTCTTGCCCAGGTACTCGGCCAAAGCGACGGCGTCACCCGACCGGGCGTGGGCCCGGGCCAACGTCCACCCGCAGATGCCAGCGTAGAACGTGAGGCCCACCGGTGTCATCGACTCCACTACGGCCGACCCTTTCATGTCACGCAGCTGGCGCCAGTACAGCCAGCGATCGGCCTCGACTCCCTTGGTCCAGCCCAGGTAGATGTCGCTGGCCGCTTGCATCATCCGCTGGCCCTGGACCACCCGCTCGCCCGGCTGCCTGAATCGGCTCTTGGGCAGGTGGTCCTCCAGCACCGAGGCGGTGGCCTCTTTGACCTGCAGGAACAGAGGGTCTCGCTCGTCGCGGCCCTGCAGCAACACGATGAAGGCGCGGGTGCCGACGCTGCCCACCCCGACCACTTTGCGGGCCATGTCTATGATCTCGAAGCGCTCCAAGAGGTGGCGGCGATCCTCTTGCAGGGTCATCCGGTAGGCCCGAAACTGCTGGTGGATGGCGTCCTGGATCTGGTCGGCCGAGTACCCGTACATGGCCTCGATGTCGCGGGCTGGGACGATCACGGGGGGCTGGCTCACGATGCGGTAGCGACCGTCGACCAGCTCGCCCAGCTTGGACAGCGCCAGCAGGCTGTCGCTGGTATGGGCCTTCTGGGCGGTCTTGCGGGCGGTCTTCTCGCCCTGCTTGGCCTCGGCGGCTTCCTTCTTGGTCCGGGCTGCGCTGGCCACCGTGCGAATGGCGTTCATGAGGTCTTGCTCGGCTAGGTGGGCGTACCAGATTTCCATGTTGCCCATCTCGGCGAACCCGGCCATGGCCTCCCGGTAGGCCCGCACCGAGGAGAGGGTGGCGGCGGTGGTGTCGGCCTTGGTGAAGCCGTTGTTGCGGGCTGCGATGGTGAAACTGGCGGCCATGCGCTTGACGTCGTACTCGAACGGCCCCGGCAGGGTCTCGTCGAAGTCGTTCAGATCGAACAGCAGGGCCCGCTCCGGGGATGCGAACACCCCGAAGTTCGACAGATGGGCGTCGCCGCACAGCTGGACTTCCAGGCCAGCGGTCGGCGTGTCCTTCAGGTCGGTGGCCATGATCTTGGCCGCGCCCCGGTAGAACGTGAACGGCGATACAACCATCCGGCCGTGACGAACGGGGACCAGGTCCGGTTCCCGGGTCAGGTTCTGGGCCTCGAGCAGCGCCACCGGGTCGGGCCGGTCGCGGGCCGGTTCCCATCCGGTGTGGCCCGCGAGAGGCGACGGCTCGCGGGCGGCCCGACCCTTCAGCCGGCGTTCCTCCAAACTCGGGTGCGGCATCACTGCTACGGCCATCGGTCTGTATCCTTTCGTTACTGCGTTGCTCCGGCCCCCGACGTTGGAACGGGTCGAGCGCCTCTCTCAGATCGCCCGAGCTCGCCTCCCGTGGCGGCTGGGGCCCAGACGTCGATCGCGCTCGATTCGGGACTGCCCCACAACAGTAGTAGAGCCGGAAGAGGCAGCTAGCGTTGGCCGAAGCCCCCCTAGCAGTCACCCGCCCTACTGTCCGTCGGCGACGCATAATCGTCTCAATCGATCTCTTGACAACACTGACGGAGCTGGCCGAGGCCTCCCTGCCGGTTTCAGGCAGCCCCGACGCGGGACGGCTCATTCACTCGCCACCGCTCAACGGGGTGAACGACCGCTGTGGGGGTGCTCGGGAAGTTCGGCATCGCCGGAATGGTGTGGATCGCGCGTCCAGGCACCCAAGATTTCTCGGGCATCGTGCGCCCGTGCCTCGCACCGAGGACTAGCCGCGTGGTGCCTTGTCGACGCGGTGCTCGCCTGGTGACGTCGTCGCCGCCGCCGGCAAGCTGGCGATCAGTTCGCCCCCAGGTGACAAACCGACCCGTAAGGGGACGGGCGGGCACGGACCCGTCGGAGACAACAGAACCTGTGCCCCAAACCAGTGACCGAGGGACATATCGGTCGTCCGGGTGATGTCTGCTGCGGCGCAGCGTCGATGGATATGTTGCCATTGACGTGAAAGGTGTCGATGGTAGTGTCGAACAGCGACAGCGCGTCGTCGGGTTGACCACGGGGGAGATCTCCGCGGACTTCTCGGAGATTTACGGGGCGTCGGTGTCGAGGGAGACCGTGAGCCGGATCACCGGCCGGGTGCTCGAGGAGATGCAAGCCTGGGCTACCCGTCCCCTGGATGAGGTGTACGCGGCGATCTTCATCGACGCGGTGGTGGTCAAGATCCGTGACGGCCAGGTCGGGAACCAGCCGATCTACGCGGCCATCGGGGTGACCGTCGAGGGGGAGCGGGAGCCTCGAGAGCCTCAACGCCCGCTACCCGGGAGCGGTCCGGGCCCGGGGACATTTCCCGACCGAGGTCGCCGCACTGAAATGCCTCTACCTGGTCACCCGATCGCTTCACCCGACCGGGGTCGGCAGGACACGATGGGCAATGCGCTGGAAGCCAGCACTCAACGCCTTCGCTATCACCTTCGCCGACCGATTCCCAGCCGCCGAAACCTATTGAGACACGGCCAGAAACACCGTTAACGAGATAGTCCCGGCTTGGTCCCAGCCGCCAGGTCAGGTGCGACGACGAATCTTGGACGCATCTCCCTCGGGATCGGCGACGCTGGCGAAAAGGGCCTCGAAAGTCTCCGGAATCAAGCGGGCCGTCTCAGGTGAAGCAGCGGCGAGTCTCCACTCACTGAGACGCTGCCGCGGCCCACCTGGCATCTCGTCTAACCGAGTTGGTTGTCGGCGAGCAGGGTGTACCACTCGTTGCGAGTAGGCGCGGGTGCTCCTGCCGCGGCCAGGGCCGCTCCCAGCTTATCGGCCAGGAATGCTTCCTGGTCCTCGACGGTGTCCCAGATCTCGGTGACCGCGATTCTGGCGTCGTCGGAACCGAGGCCAGCGATGTGGGAGAGCAGGCCTTTGGGATACCCGGCGGTCGATGCAGGATCAAACCCGAGGATGCCGTTGACCTTGTCGTAGATTTCTTGTGCGCCGGGCGCGTTGAACTCAAGCTGTAGAAGCTTGGCCATTGATTGATGCCCCTTCTGTTTGTCTAAGCAGGATTGCCGACGAGAACCCTAACAGGTTCAACCCAGCTGGAATGATCATGGGACCCCGACCATTTTCTGGAGCATCTCACTGCGAAGTAGTCGCCGAGTGCGGAGCGTAGGGCTTCCAGCTCGGGCAGCAGCTTGGGCAGGGGCAGTGGTAGCGAGAAGTGCTGTTTGGGCAGTTCGAGCATCCCGTAGAAGATGTTGTGTACGTCGTCCTCGGGTAAGCCGACAAGGCGATGGGCGGCTTGGCGGGCTTGGCCGGCCACGGAGCCAATGGGGCCATCATGCAGGGCTAAGAGGAAGACATGCCCACCCGTGCGACGCCGAGTCGACTTTCCCGTAGCCACGGGGCATACCGGGGATCGTCGGACTGGGTTCGTCGGATCATTCCGCGAAAAGTACCCGCTCCTCAGTCTTGCAATGACTACGAGCTTGTCTAGCCGCTGCTTCAACGCCGTCACCCCCGGCGTGACAGCCGGACGGCCAGATGAAACGATCGAGAGGCTAACCCCGGATCACCAAGTCCAACTGCTTTGGCTTGACAGCATCACTGCCTTGCTAGCCAGGCGATGCGCCAGGAAGATACATAGCTTCGCGGGCAGTGGCCGACTTAAACTAGTCGGGATGGGGCCGGCCGTTCCATCCCGACTAGTTACTGCCTATGCGGGCCGCGTCGGATTCGGTGATGGGCGCCCCATGGGCAGTGCTTGTCGGTCTCCGAGTTATCCCGGCCGGCGTCGCTCACCTAGCCCACGCAGCCTTGGCTGCTGGCAGCCAAACCCTCCTTCTTGGGCTCGGGCTCAGCTCGACTGGAGAGCTGGCGATCCTCGCCGGCCGCGCAATGTCGATCGGAGTGCCTTTCTCACCAAATCCGAAGCGCTCTGGATCGAGCACTCGCCAACCCGCGGTCTTGGGCATCCTCGATCGAATGAGCGCTCAATCAGACCGCAATTCTCCGTCTCGAGCGAACGACGTCGGCACCGGCGCGCCGCCTCCCTCTCACCAACCAGCCCGATCGATTGACAATATCGATGCAAACCCCAAGTGCGTCCCGTCCAGCCAGCTGCGGGCGGAGACCCCAATCCGAACGCATCGGGAAGCGAAACTCACCGCTCTATGTCGCCGTGATGGCGTGACGTCGCGACTTGGCTATTCAACGACTCCTAGACAACCAGCGAGACGACCGTGCGCGACATCATCGCCGGTCTGGCTGACCGGCGACATCGGCAGTCACGTCCCCTGCCTTCGCCCATAATGTCCGACCGGAATGTCCTCAAATCCCGCGGTCAAGGTGGCCGCCACGCCGGCTCTAGGTGCGACGCTCACCGCTGATCGGAGGGCCGATCGTTCTTGGTGGTAGGCGCCGCCCGAATTCTCGCATCTGACGGCAGCCGATCGGTTGAACCCGACCAGGCTCAGGCCGCCTTGGCTCCGAGCTATCCCCCCGGAGTGACCAAGCGGAGTCGGTTGTCTCAGGCTTCGAAGAACGTGATGCCGTGCCGAGCCGGCAAGTCTCCGAGATCGGCCGGGCCAGGCGGCTGGGTCGACGGCGGCGTTGTCGGTGAGCGTGCACTGCCCCATCTCCGCCGGGCCAACATAGCGACTCGAAGGTGACAGCAGAACTGGCCTCGCAGAGGGAGCGGGATGGCCGCCAGGTTCGGGAAGGCCACGAAGGCCTCGAGGAGAGCCTCAGTTCGAGCGGGGGCGGCTGGTGGTGCTCGGCCGGAAGACGTGGAGGACATCGGCCCCTCTGGTCCCTTGGAAAGACAGCCCCCCGTTCATCGCTTCCTGGCGCCGTGCCCGGTCGGGCCGGTCGGCGCGAGTGCTGCGCCGTTCCCCGGGCGACCTGATGCTCGGTCCCAGCGGGGGCCGAGAAGGTCGAGAGGCCGGCACGGCGCTCGATCATCTCCCTTCCACGGCGACCATGATCGGCATCATGACCATGATCTCACCGAAGCGGCCGCTCTCGCCGAGTGACCCCGGGAAGGAGTGGTCGCAGGTGTCGTCGGGCACTCCGCCCCAAGGAGTGCGACGGCGCACTCACAGTTCGGGCATCCAGTTTCCGTGTAGACCGTTGGGGACGCGTCGTGGGATCCGAATACGAGCGACGGGATCAGCGGGAAACGCAGCGGCATCCCAGATGAGAAACCAGGATGCGGACGCGTCGGGGTGGCTTGCGAAGGTGACGTACCAGCCGTCGAGCTCGGGGTCGCCATGACCGGCGGCGGTTCCTGGGCGGGGGACGTGGGCGACCTCGCCGAAGACCAGGTCGCCGTCATGGCGGCACGACGTCCCAGTGTCCATGTCGAAGCGTACGAGTTGATCGAATTCCCCTGAAATCAGGCCGGCGTGGCGGCCGGACTTGCGCGAGACGGTCACGTAACGGTGGCGACGGCCCATGAGACGGTCATCGATACGGGCGAACTCGCTCGGAAGGTAGTCGAGGTGAGTGAGCTCGATCGCCCCGTGGTCGGGCGACAGACGGGCTTGGGTGAAGGCGGCTGTGCGGTCGGGGGCAGGACCGAGGGAGAAGTCGCTCCACCACGAGAAATCGACGACCACGTCGTCTCCGTCGTCGTAGGCGTTGCCGTAGTGCCATACGAAGAACGCGTCGGTGTCGATCCACTTCGCTGCCCGCCCGTCGCGGGGAATGCACGCGATTCGAGTGCCGAGCTCGGGCTTCCAAGCGAGGATGTCACCCCCCGTGCCGATTGCCTCCAGGTCGAAGACCACCGGGGCGATGACCAGAACCACGTAACGCTCGGTGATCGTGAAGTCGTGGATCATGTGACCCTGGTCGACCGCAGCGACCGCGGTGGGTCCGCTCGTCACGCTGCCGTCTGGAGCCACGATCGCCCATACGAGGAACGGCTCTTCCACGTCGTAGGCAAAGACGACCATCTCCCCCGTGGCGGGGTCGAAGCGGGGGTGGGCGCACATGCCCTTGAGCTTGCCGTCGAAGTCGAACAAACCGACCGTGTCCAGGTTGCGATCAACCTGGTATGGCGGTAACCCTTCGGCGAGCGCGAGGGTGCGCCCCCCGTGGCGAACGACATTGATGAACGGGTCGAGCCGAAACGGCCAACCGGGATCGGGGTCGTCGCCGAGAACCGACATGTCGACCAACGCCGGCGTGGTGAGACCACCGAAGACGTCCCGCCCGGCGGCGATGTCGGCAGCCATGCCCTTGGTGCGGACCCAGCGGTTCCGGTAGCGAGCTCCGCCTTCCCCGTCGAGCCACACGCCGTGGATCATCGCGTCGCCCTCCATCGGGTACGTATAGCTGCCCAACGGCGGGAACATCGGATTGGGTCCGTTGCGAAGGTACGCGCCAGCAAGCCCTTCAGGGAGCGTGCCGTGAACCTCGAGGCCAGAGACATCGATTTCGTCGGCGACCGGCGCGAACCGCCCCGACAAGTACGGCTGGGTCCAAAGATCGACCGGCTTCAGCGCTGCCATGCTCACCGCCATCCACGAAGCTCGTGGGGAGACATTACCTGCTCAAGACGCGATCAGAGCCCCCATCCGCCCTCGTGATGCCGCCCTGGAGGGAAGACGAGGAACCGGCCGGAAGGATGCGTTGACCTCCAACGCCCGCTACCGCGAGATGAAAGCAGCCGATCGGGGACGCCGACTGGTCGGTGAACAGTTGAAGCCCCACCTGGCTCAGGTCTCCCCCGTCCAGCCCGACAAGCACGGTCCCCAAAGTGACATTCCGGGTCCCTGCACCAGTGAGACACCCGTGCGGGGCGGCAAAAGGAGCCCGATGTCCACACCAACGGTCTTCATCCTTACCCACACTGGGGTCACGACTGGGCCCACGACCTGTCGGCAAGACCGCCCGAGCAGCGCGCCGAGCCGGGCCCGCCGGCTCAGGTTGACCTCCTGCCCCGACTGCTCCCTCCCGGCCCTTGATCGCGACGAGCAGCAGCGCCGCAGCCATGAGCGGCAGGACGTGTCTGTGTTCGGGGTAGCGCTCCGCGAAGACTGTTTCTTGGATCCACGGCACCGAGTCCGAACCTCGACGGGACCCTTCGGTCGCCACCGGCGCGGTCAGGTAGGGCCACGTGAAGTCAGCGCGCGCCGGGCTACCCCGTCGTGTCAGTTCCGCACGCCGACCTATCCCAGCGGCCTCACATCTGCCCTGAACCAGGCCTTCGGAGCCAAATCCGTTAAATGGTTACGTGTGGGAGATCGAGGAGATCATGGTAGGGGATTAGCCCGCCAGGCGATTCCGCGAAAGCGCTGGTGAGAATGCCTATGGCACTGACCCGTCATGACTGCTGGGGACTCCGCGGTGCCGGTGGATGTGGCACTGGAGTGCAGGTACGAGCGGAACATCCCGAGACGCGCTGGCGGCACCCAAGGGCCTCGGACCCGAATGGCATCGGGGTGTCGAGTGGCGCCGGCCTTGACCGGATATCGCTCACCCGCATAACCATCCCGGATCGGCACTTGAAAGACAGTCTTAGCCGCCATCGTCGGCGGGTTAGTGGGGCAGCCACGGCCTTCTTGCTTGAGACACTAAACGTCGATGGTCCCGCCAAGTTCGAGTGCCCTGCGGGAGTCCAACGGGCACCCGCGGCGGACAGTGCCCGGACCGGAATCCCTGTACAAGCGCGTCCGCAAGGACAGAATCGTGACCTATGCCAATAAGGACCCGACCCGAGGCCCCCCTGAGCGAATACCGGGATGTCTACCGATTGGTGCGACCGATACGAGCGGCGACCATGTTCCCCGGATCGGACGACTGTGAGGCGGTGGTTCTCCGATTACTTGAGGGTCTCTGCCGGACATGGGGCGGCGCTGCCGGAGCGATCTTCCCGATATTGAAGGATGGAACAGTCCATAAGTCATTCTGGCCGCTCCTCCACGCCCATGATCCAGATGAATTGGCCGTGTATCAACTGAGCCCCCGCCACATCCTCATGTCCGACTCGGCAGCTTTCGACTCCTGGTTGGACGGAGAAGCCCAAAGGTGGTCATCGCAGACCGGCATGACCGTCGAAGAGGCCAAGCAGACCCTCAGCGGGCCCTCAAACCTCGACGACAGATGGGGGCCGTGGCCCCCACCGGACGAGATAGAGCGTCAAGTCAGACGCTGGCTGTCGATACGTTCGGACGCCGCTATATCCTTCACAAACACCTACGCAGCCGACAAGGCACCCGATGTGGGGAGTCACCTGGGCTCGCGTTCTGCGATCAGTGAATGTCGCGGTGGACGGTCAGCGATCCTCGTGCTGGCTGGGTCCTGGTTCCTGGTCCGAGATGCTAGTGGCTGGTGGCGGTTTGGAGGGCGTGGTGTTCTCTCATCGGCCAGCTGGGTCCTTTGATGTTGAACACGATGGCGTTGTGCATGAGCCGATCCAAGATGGCCGAGGCGACGACGGCGTCACCGAAGACTTCGCCCCATTCGGGTAAGCCACGGTTGGTGGTGACCAGGGTGGGGTGACCGCGTTCGTAGCGGGTGTTGATGACATGGAAGAGGGCGGCGGCTCCTTTCTGGTCGGTTGGTAGCAGGCCGACGTCGTCGATGACCAGCACGGTGGGAGCGGTGTAGGTCCGTAGTTTCGAGGTCCAGGTTCCTTCTCGGCGGGCTTGGACCAAGATGGTGGCCATGTCATCGGCGGTGGTGAAGTAGCCGCGATAGCCGGCCTCGACCGCCCTCGTGGCCAGGGCGACGGCCAGGTGGGTCTTCCCGCAGCCGGGCTGGCCTAGGAACAGTAGGGGCCGGTTCTCGCCGATGAACCGTAAGCTGGCCAGGTCGGTGACGAGTTTGCGGTCCACGGAGGGTTGGAAGTCGAAATCGAAGTCCTCGACGCTGCGCCGGTAAGGGAAACGGGCGTAGCGCAGCCGGGCGGCGAGGCGCCGGTTGGTGGTGGCCGATGTCTGCTCCGCGATGACCCTGGACAGGTATTCGATATGGGACCAACCGTTCTGGCTGGCTTGTTCGGCCAGGGTGGCGAAACACTCCGCGGCCCGTCCCAACTGCAGATAGCCCAGGTCGTCTTTGAGCTGCTCATACGGCCCGCTCATCGAGCAGCTCCGCCCTCGAGGTCGTAGCGGGACAAGTCAATGGCGTCCACGTCGTAGTCACCATCGAGCTCGATCCGACACTGGCGTTGAGGTTCGGCCTTGGGTTGGGCGACAACAACCAGTCGGGGCCGTTCACCCATGGCGGCTGCTTGAGCGGCGGCCCAGTCGTCTCCGTCCCACACCTCCCGCACACCTGAGGCCGCGAGTCGGTGGCGGCGGACCAGTTGGCCGGCCCAGCGGATCTCCACGGTGTTGGTGTCGACTTCGTGGCGGACCTCGACCCGTTGGCCCACACAGGCTGGTGGGACCGACCAGCGCACGCCCCGCCATTCGATCTGGGGGACGGCCACATGGACCCGGCGGACCTCGATGTAGGCGGTGTCGAAACGCCGGCGAGGCAGCGCCGCGAGGAGTTCTCGTTCTGTGCCTCAGCCGGTCATCAGGGCTGACCCCGGTGGTCCGATTCGGGCGGGTGTGGACCCGGGCCACCAGCCACGGCCCCACCCGAGCGTTCAGTTCTGACAGCGATTCGGGCGGATCAAGGCGTTGTTCCTCCAGGAAGGTCTCCTTCAAGCTCCGAAACGGTCGCTCCACCTTCCCTTTCCGCTTGGCATCGCCGGCCCGGGCAGGCCCGGATCTCGGCCCCGTGGAACCGGGCGAACTCCGCTGCGGGCGGGTGCAGCTTGAACCGCTTTCCCTGCGACGAACCCATAGCGCCCATCCGGTCGGTGCGTAACACTTTCGGGACACCGCCGGCCGCTTCGAAGAACCGGATCAGCCCCTCAAAGGTGTGCTCGCGGTCCACCGACGTGGTGAACCACCACAGCCGCCACCTCGACCACGACAAGATGGCCGAGAAACACTGCAACCCCTCGATACCCCAATCGTCGCCCCAAGCGGTGGCATCGGAGAAGTCGAACTGGGCTTCCTCCCCCGGTGGGGTCTCGATCCGGGTCGACACCACCGGCCGCCCCTGAAACCGAGGCCCCCGCCGCTGCCGCAACTCCCGGACCACCGACGGATACGACCCGGTATAGCCCTCCGCCTTGATGATCTCGAACACGCTCGTGGCCAACAACAACGGCGCCGCCCGCAACAGCTCGCCGATCCGGGCCGACCACCGGGCATCGATCGCCGCCACTGTCCTAGCCGCCCGAGCCGCCGGTGGGCCGCCCGTTCTCACCCACTTCGAGATCGTCGCCGGGTGATACCCCGTCTGCGCAGCGATCTCGCTGATCGACAAGCCCTGGCGGCGCATCGCCAATATGTCCATGAACTCCTCCTGGGTCAACATATGTCCGGTCCCTCCAACGGTTGGTGCTTGGTCGCCCAGCACGTTGGAGGGGCCGCTCACCGAATCGCGCGGATGCCCGACCAGAGGACCCAGAACCTCAGCTCAACACGAACACAGCTGATCGCAGAACGCGACTTTCGTTGATCGCAAACCGCGACATCCGATGATCACAGAACGCGAACTTCGCTGACCGCCCACACCCGAGCAAACTCTCGTGGACCTAACCGACCTGACATGGGTGCCAGACCAGACATACCTCGTAGACACGCACTGGTTGCCGACGCGGCTCCAGGTACTAATCGCGATGGCAGCTGGTGGAATGGCGCCTGGCCACATCGCACGGAATCTCGAGCGGGGATCGACCATCTCCACCCTTCTTACTGAGCAGGATGATCTCTCTGACCTACTGGAGTTGTCCTGGCCGCACCGCCTCGACACGAACTCATTGCTTGTTGCCAGCATTCGGACAGCCATGCGGTCCGACGACCCCGCCGAGAAGCGGCGGAGGGAGCGCGTCAAGGCGGTGGCGGATGCGCTGAGCAGCCTTCCCCTGGCGTAGTCGACCTATGGGTGTCAGTGGCTGCAGCGATTCCGGCCATCGGCACGGGAGGACCCGATAGTTGTGGTCGTCGGGGATGCCGCCGAAGATTGCGCCTACTCATTCACCCGCGATCGGTCCTCAACAAGAACGCTTTGGGTCCCGGTGACCGAATTCTGGGACGCGTCAATTGGACCGACAGTCCGACGGACGCTGGCCCAATGCATCCGTGCTCTGGCCAAGGGCGCCGGCCAGACGAGACCGGTGATTGTAACGACCCTCTCGGTCGATGAGGCGAACAGGCAAGCGGTAGCTGATGCTCTCTCGGCCGAAGCCTGGATGCACAACGTACAAATCGGTAGTAGCTCGATAGATGCGGTGGAGGCACCGAGGGACCTCCTGCTGCTCGACGCGGTGCGCTTCAACGATCACCTGAGGCCAACCTTCGTTGATGGGCGGCTGGCAACCTTGCTCGAACTAGAGCTGCCTACATCGGCAGAGAGCCGGGACCCCTGGAAGTGTCGATGGCAGGTCGACTTCGCTGTTCCTGATCATCAACTTCCTGCACGCCCTCAGCTGGGCCAGGTGACCTACGAATCCGACACCGCACCATGGTCCGTCCGGTGCGCCTTGGACGGAGTGTCATACCACTCCCACAGCATGGGGTTCGTCCTGACCGGACTTCCCCTGCGACAGATGTTGGCAAGGCCGCACCTGCGGCTACCCCCGGCTATGGATGTGTTTACGGCGCTGCTGGGCTCCCACGGCACCCTGCGGGAATCCTCGGCAGGTCGCTATCAGACGCGAACACTTCAGCTATGGGGCGGACTGGAGGCCCTAGTCGATGACCTGTCTAACACCGCTCTAAGCGCAATGCTGCGTGGCTGGCTGTCGGACGTGCCGAGTGGAGTCGATCCCGGCATTTACTGTGGTCCCCGAAGGTTCCTTGCATTTGACGACACACTTGCCCTCTCCGCAATGGGGGCAAACCAACTTCGCGAAATACTCGACCGCTATGTTGTGGCGGACATTCTACGGAGAGGGCTCATCCTCGGCTGCCCTCGTTGCAGCAATGTCGACCACCACGAACTGACCGAGCTGAGCCCCACATTCCAATGCCGGAGATGCAACCAGGCAAGCGACATCGTCCAGTCCGCTTGGCGAGACCCTCTAGAGGAGCCTCGCTGGTACTACGCACTCGATGAGGTCGCATACCAGTTCCTCCGCGGTAACGGTCACGTGCCCATCCTCGGTCTGGGTGAGTTGATAAAGGGCAGACGCAGCTTCTTGAACATGAGTGAGGCCGAGGTAGCGCTGGGCAGCAGAAAGATCGAGCTGGACATCTGGGCGATCGCCGATGGCCGTATCTTCGTTGGTGAAGCCAAGACGGTTGACGAGTTGGATTCGACGGCGTCGAAGGAGAAGAGAAGGTGCCAGCTCATGGCACAGGTTGCCGACGCGGTACAGGCCGACGGTGTCGTTCTTGCGACATCGCAGCCGGCATGGAACGGGCGGACCATCGCCCAGATGCGAGGCGCCCTTCCTGCAGGCGTCGACCTGATTGAACTCGTTAATCTGCGCTAAGGGTCCACCGCAGTGCCTGCGGCCCAGTTGACGAGGAACAGGTCGGCTGAGGTTTTGGGCATGAGCCGGAACACGGTGAGCAAGGCGAAGGCGGAGGTGCGGGTTTGGTCCATCAGGTTCCCCAGTGCTGGAGCCAGGCCCCGATTAGGTTGGCTGTGGAGGGCGGGTGGCGAGCAAGATCAAGTCGTTGAGATGGATGAGGAATTCCGACCCCCAGCCGCGACATTTTGCCGGGAACCGTAGCGCCCATGTAACAGCGGGGTGGACTAACACGGGGTGAAAAGGGGGATTAGGGTCGGGGTCTCGCGCGGCCAACGTCGTCCGGCGATCTTTCGATCGAGAGGACGACGCGGTGGTTGATGACAAGGACGGATCGTCGACCGCGTCGGAGCGATCGACGAACGAGTACTGGGACCGGATGGTGTCGTGGAGCGCGGGCGACGAACACAGGCGTCGGACCGTGGAGCGCTCAAGGCTGTTCGATCACGAAGCCGAGCGCTATGACCGGTGCCGGCCGAGGTACCCCGGCGTCGTGATTGATGCGTTGCTCGGTCCCGAACCGGCTGGCCTCGAGGTGCTCGATGTGGGTTGTGGCACGGGGATCGCTGCAGTGCCAATGGCTGAGCGGGGCGCCAAGGTTCTCGGGGTGGAACTCGCGCCTTGCATGGCGGAGATCGCCCACCGCCATGGGATCGACGTGGAGATCGGCGCCTTCGAGGAGTGGGATGCCGCTGGCCGTAGTTTTGACCGGGTGACTTCGGCCCAGGCGTGGCATTGGCTGGACATGCCCGCCGCTACGGCCAAGGCGGCGTCCCTGTTGCGACCGAACGGCAGGCTGGGACTGATCTGGAGCGGGGGCGCTCACCCCGACGATCTCACCGACTCGCTCGAGGAGGTGTATTCGACGGTGGTGCCGCCCGGCACTCACCGTCTCTTCCGCGGCTATGCCGCCGACCGCTCGACCGACGTCCGGGCCGGGCTGGACGGCGTCGTCGAAGCCATCACCGCGACCCCCGATTTCGGTGCGGTCACCGAGGACTGGTTTCCCTGGACGCAGCGCTTCGAGAGGGATGAGTGGCTCGAGTTCCTGCTGACAAACAGCCAATATTCGGCGCTGGAGGGGAACCTTCGACAGCGTCTGTTCGACGCCATCGGTACGACGATCGACGACTACGGAGGATCGTTCGTCATGAGCTTCGAGACGGTCTTGTTCGCCGCCATCCGGCTCGGCTGACCGTGACCTGTGGCTGGGGCGCTATATGTCTCTATTCGTGTCCGGACAGCCCCGTTGTCGGCTGCGATCTGGTGCCCGCTGGCGGTCTCCCGCACGGCCTTAGGCGCGAGCCAACAAGCTCACGCGGCCGGGCTCGCTGTTGCATGTGACGACGGTCAGGCCCTGGTCTTCGACTAGACGAAGCAGTGAGGTGGTGTTGTAGAAGCGGACGACGCCGGGAACCAGGTGGTAGCACGCGGCGCGCAGCCGCCAGTACAAGTTCTGGTACGTGACCGGTCTGCTGTCTCGGGCTGGAGCGGTGATCAACAGGTGCCCGCCCGGCCGGAGGCAGCGCCGGATCTCGGCGATGAAGGCCCCCGGATGGGGGAGGTGCTGCAGGACGAGGATCGCGAGGACACCTCCGAGCGACGCGTCCGCGAAGTGCAACGGCGCATTGACATCGTGCACGTCGAAGGTCGCGTCGAGCTTGTCGCGCTCGGCTCTTGTCCGAGCGACCTCGACCATGCGCGGTGACCCGTCGAGGCCCACGACGTCATAACCGCGCCGCGCGAGTGCGAGCGCGTGCGCGCCCGGTCCGCATCCGAGGTCGGCAACAGGTCCGGCCGGCGCAACCACGTTCGCGAGCTCGTCGGCTGTCCGCTCGACCAATTCACGGTTAGCCGGCTCGTCGCGTCCCCGTTCCCAGGCCGCGCTCTCACGGTCGTACATGAACCGAAAGAACCAGTGCGGCGCGGGCACAGCGACGACGCTACCCGTGTAGTCGACGTCCGTGCCCGAACGAGACGGTGTCGTCCCGCCGAAGCCGTTCACTAAGAGCACCGAAGGCTCGCCCCTGACGTCCGCGCAGGACGTCCCCGAGAGTCGGGCTCCCAGTGTCCTCCAACGCCAGCAGTGGGGCGGTGATCATCCTTGATGGGAGGTGAGCTGGGTCGCCGCTCAGATCAGTGACCTGGAGTAGCGGATCTCGTCCACGGTGATGTCGTGTACGTCCTGGAGCCCGCGCTTTCCGTCGGGTTCCCAACCGTCGATGCGGTAGAAACGCTCGGCTCGTTCGTTGCCCACCAGCACCCACAGGACCACCTCGGAGAAATGTTCCTGGCTCAACCGGCTCCGGGCGTCGTCGATCAGCAGCCGCCCTACCCCGCGGTTCCACCAGTCAGGGTGTACATAAATCGCGTACAACTCGCCGGCGCCGTCCTTATCGGCATCGCGGCAGGGACCTGAGGTGGTGAACCCACAGATCCCATCCTCTCCCACGGCGACGGTGGTTTGCGGCGAGCCAGGGCGGATGTCGGCGAAGGTGTAGCGAGCGGCCCTATCTGCTGGTGATAGGCGTTCGGGGTAGTCGTCGGGCAGCAGGCCGCGGTATGCCACCGGCCATGAGCGGACATGTACGCGGGCAACTGCCTCCTCGTCACCCGGCTCCGCACGACGAAGGAACACGGTTGACAGCATTCCGCGGCTGCCGTCGGGGCGCACGCCGATTTTGCGCTATCCCAGGGAACGCCTCTGGCCTTAGCGGCGACGACTTCGTCGGTCCCTCCGGCGCCCGCGATCGCTCAACGGGACCGTCCCCGATTCTCGGGCCCAGAACGCCCCCGTACGCCGGCTATTAGGCGCCTCCGTCGGCACTCGAGGCCCGTGGCGAGGGGGATTGGGCGAGCGGCCGGACTGCCCAGTGGGCTAAGACCGGTCTGCCTCGATCGGCGCCGGGTCGGCGAGCAGGCCCAGGATGGCTGGCAGGTCGGCGGCGTGCGGGTGGTCCTCGGTCGGGCAGGCCTCGAGCCAGTCGAGGTGGATGGGGTGGATTCCGATCGCGGTGGCCGCCTGGACGTCGAAGAACAGGCTGTCGCCGACATACGCAGTCTCCGAGGGCTGGACGCCCATGGTCTGCAAGGCGATTTCGAAGATGGCGGGGTCGGGTTTGTGCACGCCGACGATGGTGGAGTCCACCACGATCTCCACCGGTGCGGTGTCGACCCCTGACCGGGAACAGATTCCGGCGGCCGCCAGCTGTCCTTCGATGCTGCCATGAGCGTTGGATATCACTCCGAGCCGATAGCCGCGCCTGCTCAGCTCGCTGAGCAGGTCGGCTGCTCCGGGCACAACCACGTAGGGCGCTTCGCGAAAGACCGCCGCGATCGAACTGACGAGCTGCTCATCGGGATGGGACACGCCCAGGGCCCGAGCGACAGCGGCGTTAACTTCGGCCCAGTCTGTTCGGTCCACGGGTTGGGCCTGGGCGTCCATCTCCAAGGTGGCCCGATGCAGCGCGGCGATGCACTCGGCCCGATCCGGATGCAGCCCGAACCGCCGCACCGCCTCCCGGACGGCGTCTGGGTCCGGAGTCATGAGCACTCCGCCCACATCGAACAACACGGCAGCGACCTCGTCACGCGCCGCTCCCCGATCGGCTGGCCGTGATACCACCCCACAAGCATCCCACACACGGTCGCTCGCGCCCCCGGTCTCAAACCGCTGGGGGCGCAGATGCTCAGATCTCGATCCGGCCGGCTGACTGCTCGAGCCGCTCCCATTCACCCTCGCCGAATCATCGAAAAAGGCATCGATCAGCGGCTGCGGCTTGGCGTCCCCATCCAAGAGTCGCGTGTCGACCCCAGATGGGGCCAGCGGATTCTTCTTCCTGCGCCGCCTCGCCGGTGGGACTTGTACTCCTGCCGCCGACCAACGTCGAGCGAACTCTCCAAATGCGACCCCTCTGCCCGGGTGCGTCGCGGGTCTAGCGGCCCCCGGCCCGGATCAACGGCAGAGGAAGGCACCCATGGATCCTGTGATCTGGAAGCCACCCCGTGATTCGATAATGCGAGCGGCGCGCTGTCGGCATTCGTCGACCACCTCGTGCCAGGTCGTCCACGCGGCCACCTGGGGGGCGTAGTGGTCCCTACCACTGGCCAAATAGTCGGCCAGCGCGTCGGCGTCGGTGACCGTCACCACCACCGGTGGGCAGTCGACCCGCTCGACCCAGTCGAAAGCGACCCGCAGCTGCCGGGCGCCATTCTCCAAGCTGAAAGCAATGTCCGACGGCCGCAACCAGCGCCATCCATTGCCCACCACCTCCTCCACCAGCTCCACCAGCTCGGGATGGTTCGACTCCCCCTTGGTCACGGCTACCAACACCCCGGAGGGTCGCAGGACCCGGCGGATCTCCCGGGCCGCAGTCGCCCGGTCGTCGACGTGGTAGAGCATGTGGGCGGCCACCACCACGTCAACACACGACGTGGCTACCGGAAGCCCGTACCACGTCACCAGCGACCAGCGGTCCCCCCACCCGCCGGCGAGCCGCGGCCAGCATTCCCACCGAGACATCGAGCCCCACCGCCTCCACCAACTCCAGGTACGCCCCGTTCCCACAGCCGACCTCCAGGATCGCCTCGCCTCCCCGCAGCCCTGCCACAGCGACCACCGGCTGGTACAGAGAAAAGGCCGGCTCGTAGCGGCTGACCGCCCACAGTCGCTGACGGGCGGCCAGGTTGTCCTCGGTGGCATATTGAGTCGGGGAGGGACGCATCGCGGAACATTCTGCTCTGACTGATCGCCGAGGGGGAGACCCAGGACATCACAGAGCCCGCGAAATGGTGCGCCTCGGCGATCCACCATCCCAAAATGTCGCCACCGGCCGCCCCAATAAACCGAGACGAGATCATCCGGAAACGCCGGCTGGTGGGCGCCTCCAAGCGCCCGACGGCTTCACGGCCGAAGCGCTTGACGGATGAGGACGGCACTGTTTTCGAGGCCCGGGTATCGATCGTCTCGGCGAGCGCGGCGGAGATCGGCTCGTTCTCGACCCGAGCGTCCTCCTGATCCCTATTCCGAAGGTCCTCGTCGGTGCCGCGGGGCACTGTGGCAGTCTGAGTCACGATGCGTGCAGTCGAGTTGGTCTTCGCCGCCGGGTGGGCGGCGTTCTGGCTGTATTGGCTGGTGGCGGCCTTCTCCATGAAGAGGGGCCGCATCCCGTGGTCCCGCGAGCTGCGTATCCGGGCGGTGATCGTAGTCATCGTGATCGTCTTGATCCGCTTTGGCGCCTTCCGCGGCCACGGCCTCGAGATGGACCCATGGCGCGCTGGTCTCGGGCTCGTCCTTTTCGGCCTCGGGTTGGGATTCGCGATCTGGGCCCGGGTGCACATCGGTCGCAACTGGGGCACTCCGATGACGCAGAAGGACCAGCCGGAACTGGTGACCAGCGGCCCCTACCACCTGGTCCGCCACCCGATCTACTCGGGCATCCTGGTGGCCAGTGTCGGCACCGCGGTGGCGCTGAGCTGGTTTTGGCTGATCGCCGTGGGGCTGGCCGGCGTCTACTTCCTCTACAGCGCGACCGTGGAGGAGCGCTACTTGACCGAGCAGTTCCCGGACACCTACCCGGTCTACAAGCGCTCGACCAAGATGCTCGTGCCGTTCATCTTCTAGGCGGACTCGGTGGGGGTTATCTCGGCGAAGACGGCCGCTTGGCTCGATGTTCTGGCAGATCGGGGACACCGTCACCGCCGTCGGATTTCACCTAGGCGTCGCGGCGGTTCAATAATGTGAAGGCCAGGACGGAAAGGATGGCTACAAATAGAACGAACACTCCAAACCCGGCCCAGGGCGGGAGTGTGTTCGCCGTGCGGGTGACTAGGGTCACCTGCCCTCCGGCCTGGGTCGGCCAGTATTCCTGGACGGGGTGCTGGATCGAGGCCGGTAGCGCTCCCGCGACGCCTGGGAGGACATAGATGATGGCGACCAGGACCGCAATGGCCCCGGCTGTATGACGAATAATGGTGCCGAAGGCCAAGCCCATCATGCCGAGTACTGCTCCGTAGAGGCCGGCACCGATAAGAGCCCGTAACACCCCGGGTTGCCCGAGGCTGGCTGACGGCGCGTGGCCCGAGATCAGCGCTTGCCCGATCCAGAAGGCCACGAAGGCTATGATCTCGACAGCCACGAATGTCATGGCCATGATCACCACCGCTTTCGCCCCGAGTAGTCTCCCGCGGCGCGGCACCGCGGCCAAGCTGCTGCCGATGGCGCCGGACGAGTATTCCGACGTTATAAGGAGAACGCCCAACACGCCGATGGCTAGCTGGGCGATCGATAAGCCGCTATCACTGATGGACGTCGGATCCCAAGTCAGGCGACTACTCGCAGAGCTGCTGGCATAATGGTGGGCCGCCAGGGCGCTGATGAGGGCGCCGAGCCCGATCCCCAGGACAGCAGCGACGATCAGGGTCCACATGGTCGAGGGGACGGCTCGAGCCTTGGTCCACTCCGCACGGAGTACATCGGAGAACCCGGCAGCCCGGTAATCGGGCGTGACCGAGCCGGATTCGACGGTCGCCACCGCGGTCGTCATAGCGCGGCCACCTTCGCCCGATACTCAACACTGTCGTGGGTCAGATCCATGAAGGCATCCTCCAAGGACACTTGTTGGGTGGCCAACTCATGGAGGACCAGCCCGTTGGCAGAGGCCAGCTCCCCGATGGCGCGGCTGTCCATGCCGGCCACCTCAACGCTGTCCTCGATGCCGGACTTCACCTTCGCGCCGGCGGCCTCGAGCCGGGCGGACAGCTCGTCGAGTTGGGGGGAGCGCACCAGAACCCAATGCTGCGAGCCCGATTCGATGAATTCGCTCATCCCTTCATCGCGCAACAGTCTCCCCTGGCCGATCACGATCAAATGGTCAGCAGTTACCGCCATCTCGTTCATCAGGTGGCTGGACACGAAGACGGTACGACCCTGGCTGGCCAGGTGTCGCAGGAGCCGCCGGATCCAGACGATGCCCTCGGGATCCAGCCCATTAAGAGGCTCGTCGAACATCAGTACCGGCGGGTCACCCAGGAGCGCCCCGGCGATTCCGAGCCGCTGGCTCATCCCCAGCGAAAAGCCCCCCGCCCGCTTGCCGGCGACACCTTCCATACCCACCAAGCCGAGCACCTCGTCGACTCGAGAAGCAGCGATGGCGTTGCTCTGCGCCAGGGCCAACAGGTAACGGTAAGCGGTTCGACTCGGGTGTACTGCCTTGGCGTCGATAAGCGCACCCACTTCGCGAAGTGGCGCCGGCAGGTCCCGATAGAGCCTGCCTCCCACGGTGACCTGACCGCTGGTGGGCCTGACCAAACCCAGAATCAGGCGCATGGTGGTGGTCTTGCCCGAACCGTTAGGGCCGATGAAACCGGTGACCACGCCAGGATTTACGGTGAAGCTCAGGTCATCGACGGCCAGAGTCGAGCCGTATCGCTTGGTGAGGTGGCCAGCGTCAATCTTCTGTCCACCCGACCCGATCTTCATGTCACGGCCTTCGTGAGGCCGGCATCAGGCGAGTCCTGGTCAGTCCCATCCCCCGTTAGTGGCGACCACGACCCACCACTCCGCTCACACTCCGGTGAACTTCGACGACGACACCTCTCACCCGCTGCCAGCCATCCGGTCGGGCCCGGGCCGGATCGAGCCCAACACGCGGGCTCCAATGACCGACGCGCGACCTGTGCCATGCCGACCTCCTGGTAGGTTGAGCCAACCGCTTTCGCTACCAGGGTCCGGAGCAACGTTCCCGGGAAAATGTCGTCGCACTCGACAAAATCCAACACGGTGCGGGTCCGCACTCCGTGTCGAACAAACCCTACACCCAAAACACGGTTGCTGGCCACACAACGAACACTGGCGGCCGCCAGGACCTCGGCCGCCGTCACCGGCATGGCACACCCCGACCGCGGGAAAGCAGGACGACCGCTCGCCGACCCCAAGACATCCTCGCCGGAGTAACTCCAGGAAAAAAATGTCGCCTACCCCGACACGCCGGTCGGCCGCAGATTGGGCTCGCCAGAACTTCCGGTCCCGGTCCTCAGGTCGGGACGGTTAGTTCCCGAAGTCCCAGGACTGGCCTCGCTCGTAGCGGCCGATCACGTTTTTGGCGATGAGGATCTTGTGGACCTCGTCGGGGCCGTCAGCGATTCGCAGGGTCCTGGCGCCCATGTACATGCCGGCCAGCGGTAGGTCGTTGGTGATCCCGGCCGCACCCCACACCTGGATGGCCCGGTCCGCCACCCGCTGAGGCGGCCGGTACGGCCACCTTGATGGCGGAGATGTCGGTCCAGCCGGCGTCGAGGCACTCGTCGATCTTCTCGGCGACGTGGATAGTCATGAGCCGGGCGGACTGGATGTCGATGTAGCTATCGGCGATGAACCCCTGGATGAACTGCTTGTCCTTCAGTGGTCCATACGACCGCCCGCAGACTAACGATTGTCGAACCCAACATTCGCTACGAACGTCCCTCTTGGCGTCAGCGTCACTCAACGAGTGCTTACCCCGGTATCCCGGTCTACCGAACCGCGCTCTCGCGCCTCAGCAAGATCACGCAGCTCGCCAGGACGAAGAACAGCAACAATACGAAGCCGATCAGGTCCAGAACCAGCCCGAACGACGCCACCACACCGCCAAGGCCGAAGGCCTGAACGAAGAGCAGAATGGCGACCAGGATCGAGACCCAGGCCAGCCAGCGCGGCAGGACCCCGCTTCTGAACACGAGCACCCCTGCTGCGAAAGCGAAGAGACTGCCGAAGATGTCCGCGACGCTATCCAAGGCGTATGTCATCAGGTACAGCGTGTAGGAGACGCCCTGGTCGTGGTGAGCCCCATACGAGGCGAGCTTCCCGACCAGCACGCCGTAGATCGCAACGTCACTGACCGCGTGCAGTGCGACAAAAAGCACCCCGCCGACCAGCAGCAACGAGCCGAGGGCGCGCGACCCATCGGCGTCCGTGCGCAGAAACAGGTCGTACAGCTTCCACAGGTAGATCGGAAACATGGCGGCATAGACGACGCACAGGCAGGTCACCACGAGCAGCGTCGTCCTGTGGTCGGCGAGCTCGCTCGCGATCTTGGCCGCCGAGTCGTTCTGGTTGATCCCGACCCCGAGCCCGACCGCGGACTCCGCCACCACTGCAAGAACGTAGAGAATCCCCGCCACCCAGGCATACCGCTCCCACACCGAAGCGGTAGGCGTCGCTGTCACCACGGGATCGTCACCATGCCAGGCCGGTCTAGCACGTGTGGTGTCAACAAAGGCGGAAAGCCCCGAGCCCAGCTTCCTCGCTTCAGCCCCCACAGTCAATAACTGCTCACAAGAGCAAAGCGCATTGACACCGGACCAACAGTGGATCACCGAGCGACGCTACGAAGGGCCTGAGGAAGCGCCCCAGAAGGTGAACGCCGAACGTCCCCTTAACAGCGAGGTTGCCGGCGCCCCCGACCGCCCGATCGGTGGGGCGCTCGGCCGCCGGGCGGGTATTCGCGACGTTCGGCCGCGCCCTCAGCGAGCCCGCCACGGGCCAACGTGCCATCTCGCCCCATCTTCGACGTATGTTCGGGGCACTGCCCACGGGAGGAGTCAGCGATGAGCACTGCGGCACCCCGACCCCCGAAACACCCGCCGTCGTGGTTCGTCCACAGGGCTTGGCGCGCTCATCGAGCGCTCTACCGACTCAGTGGCGGTCGCTTCCTGTGGACGACGTCAAACAAGCGCGGCTGGGGTGCCCTTCGTCTCACGACCATCGGGCGCAAGACCGGCCAAGACGTAGCGTCATCATCGGCTACCTCGAAGATGGCCCGAACCTCATATCGACCGCAATGAACGGCTGGGACGAGGGTCATCGATCGTGGTGGCTCAACCTCGAGGCACACCCAGACGCCGTAGTTCGGCTGACCGATCAGCATCCGCGCCCGGTGCGCGCCCGACCGGCCGTGGGGCAGGAGCGTGACCGGCTGTGGCAGCGCTGGACCGCAGTCGATCCACGGCTCGACGGGTATGCCAGCCAGCGGTCGACCGAAACGCCCGTGATCATCTTCGAACCGCGCCGCGGGACCGCTTGACATCAGGCAAGGACGGTCGTCCACGACCGCCGGGTGAAGGTGGTGATGATCGGACGAAAGCGACACGGGCGCATACGGGCAGGCTGTCCAATCATGCAACATAATGACGTCAGCATCGGGATGATCCGCCGTCACGCTCGGCCACCCTGAATATGCAGAATCGGCGCTAATACGGTGCGCATCCCATGATCGCGGGTCGCATAGTCGCCCGGACCGCGAGATCGCTGCGCGAGCTAGCTCGACCCCGCCCCCTCGCCTCGAAGTGCCCGAGAGGTACACATCGCCGAGTACGAGGTTTGTCAGCGTTACCGTGAGCAAGGTCTCGGCGTTCCTCTCGGCGGATGACGTCACGGTCGCTCACGGTTTGCGAGGTAGATCGGTCGCGTCAGACCAGCTCGCAGGACCTTCTTACCGGTCGCACTCGTAGGTGAGGTCCTCGACCGCGACGCCTAGATGTGATAACCGGGGACGTTGTCCGTGTCGTAGCGGGTTGGGGTGATCCACCAGTGATGTGAGCCCTCCTGCGAGTTTGTGGGTCTTCCACAACTCACGACTCGCAAGGAGGGCTCATGGTTCAAGCTAGAGGCCAGCACCCCAACACGGTGTTGACCCCGCAGGGACGACGCCGGATGGTCGGTTGTGTGCTCGAGCAAGCCTGGACGGTGGAGGCGACCGCGGAGCGGGTCCAGGTCGACGCCAAGACGGTTCGTAAGTCGCGCGATCGTTAACTCGCGCGAGGGTGTGGAGGGGCTGGGGGACCGGTCCGTCGACCACATTGCAGCCCGGGGCGGACTCGGCGATCGTGCCAGCGTCGGGTTGTCAGTCTGCGTCGGCGGCGGCGCTGGGGGGCGGCGCGCATCGCCGCGGAAGTGGGTATCGCCACCTCCACGGCCCAGAGCATCCTCAACACGGCCGGGTTGGGCCGACTCGACCGGGGCGACCGGGCTACCGCCGGGGTCAAACCCCGCCGCTATCAGCGGGACCGGCCCGGCGAGCTGGTGCACGTCGATGTGAAAAAGCTCAGCCGGATTCCGGCTGGGGGCGGCTGGCACGCCCACGGCCGAGGACAAAACCCACGACGTGGGCAAGGACGCTGGTGTCGATGCGCCCTGTCCGGGCCAGCCGGGTCAGCATGCCCGGCGCCACCCCCAGTTCCGCACCAAGATTCGCCCAGGTCCGGCCTTCTGCAGCCCTTCGAGCATCGAGCGCGGCGTTTGCAGCGCCACAGTATCGACGCGGCGTCGGCGTCCGGACGCCGAGACCGCTTGAGGCACCGGCCCAGCAAGCCGCTTTGGTCCCACCATGAAGTCCTCGGGGGCCCGCCCTAACCAGCGGACCATCGCTCGCATACCGTCGGCCTCCATGCGCAGCCCGCGCCGGGTGCGGGTGAGGGTCGAGGGGCCCACCCGACCTCGGCGCCGACTTGAGCCGAAGACAGTCCGCGCTCTTGGCGCCGGCGGTTCAGTGCCTCGAACAGAGCGACGGCGTCGAACTCGTAGCGGGTCGGGGCCACGTAGGTGACGCTAATGCTGAGGACTTCGTACTGGGTCCGTCACTGAGGGACCGTTCGCAGTCAGTTCGGTCTGCTAGGCACCGGGGTGGTTGCAATGCCAAAGCATGCAACGCACGTAAGGACTGTTCCGGTCGCGTGGCGCACCGCGCTTGTCGCTGAGACGAGGCCGACCAGATCGACGATTCCGGGAACATGGTGGCGGGCAGCTCTACGTCCCATATTTTCCGCCATAACCCCGGTGGCCAGGGCGCCCCGAACGCCGGCTCGGCGGCGTGTACTGCTCGAGACTTTTCGATGCCCTCTGAGCCGGCGGAAGCGTGAGTCGAGCCTCGGTGCTGATAGCCCGCTGGTCCTCGGTTGCGGCCGGGAGCGCGATCAGGCGGATATTGCTCCCCCACTGGGGTCGATGCCGAGGTTGATGAGCATGGCACGTAGGCGCGCTACCTCGGCCTCTAGCTCGGTGTTCCGCCCGATCAAGGCGTCGAGGTCGCCTCGCAGCCTGTCTCCCAATGCGGCGTCGTCGACGGTGATCGGGGGTCTTTCTTCCCTGATCGTGGCGAGACGGTTCCGTAGGTCGTCGAAGGAGATTCCCATCTCGTCTATAACCCGAGCCGCCACTCCTTCGCCTTCGTCGAGGATGCCGAGCAAGATGTGCTCGGTGCCTATCCCGCGGTCACCGAGCTGCACGGCGTGGCGCAGAGACAGCTCCAGAACCTTCTTGGTGCGTGGGGTAAAGGGAGCTTGGCCCTGGTAAGGCGACGGTCCAGGTCCGATCAGCTCAGTGACGGTGGTCCGAACGTCTTGGACGGTTAGCCCGAACGATGAAAGGGCGCGAGCGGCTACCCCTTCCCCGTCGATTAGAAAAGCGATGAGAAGGTGCTCGGTGCCGATGAAGTTGTGGCAGAGACGGCTGGCCTCCTGACGGGCCTGGGCGATCACCGACCGGCTCTCGGGCGTGAACCTCTCGAACATGTGTCCCGTCCTTTGGTTGCGGAGACTGATCGGATTGCGGAGCTTGAGTGGGCGGAAGCCGGCGGGCACGGCCCGCATGCGGGACAGGTCGACGCGACGGTGCCCATACGCACAGGCGCCGTTGAACCATGCAGCCAACTCGTCAGGGACACGCAGGCCTTTGGCCACGTCGTTGAGCAGCGCACGCACGAAGTTCGGGTCGCTCGCCACGACGTTTCGATCGTTGAGCGACAGCAGCTGGCAAGCCGCCATCCACGCCACCCTGAGCCGACCAGCAGACAGAGCGGGTGACCGGGCCAGCTTTGCGAAAAGGCTGGCGGCCGCGTCCTCGGGGCATCGCCACTCACTAGCAGCGAGGATGTCGAGAACTTCGGCCAACGTTGCAACGTCAACGCACTCGTCGAGGTCCCCGGGCGGCCTAGCAAGTACCTCGGCGGCTATGACCACCACGTCGGCGACCTGCAGGAACCTCACTGCTCGTCCTCGGCCAGCATCCCCAGAAGGCTTGCTTGGCGGTCGAGGTTCTCCCGGAGTTTGCGCTGGAACTTGCGGTCGGTGCGCCTTCCAGCCACCAGGTTAGTGATCGCTTCCCGGGCCACCTCAGAGACGCTGCGGCCCTCGACGTCGGCCACGGTCTGAAGCTGATCAGCGAGCTCGGGATCGAGGCGCAGCAAGATCCCTTTGGCCTCAGTCTTGGACATTGCTATCAGTATATCTTGATAGCACAGCGCTTGGCAAGCGGTGAGTATGGCGGCCTGCCCCCCGCGAACCATCCTCGCGCCGTCGCCCATATGACCCACGACCGGAACCGTCCCACAGCCCACAAACGCCGGCCAGGGGCGCTCCTCAAGCGTCCCCAGCGAAACCAGGGGCGCCGCTGCGATGGCCGATCGCCATACTGGTCTGATGGAAATCGAATTTGAGTTGACCGCGTCGTACTTCGATGGCTGGTACGCCGACATGGTCGGCTCGGTGGCGAAAGACGAGATCCAGCACCGGCAGCTGGGTCTGCCGGCACCCTTGTTGTCCACCAGCCTGCTCAGCTCGAAGGGGATCGCCGAGGTCGTCGAAGCACTAGGCCTCTCTCGCGGCGAGACCCTTCTCGATCTCGCTTGTGGCCGTGGCGGCTACGGTCTTGACATCGCGACCCGAACCGGGGCCAGGCTGGTGGGTGTCGATTTCTCCGCCGAGGCGGTGCGCCAGGCCCGCGAGCATGCGCAGCGGCTCGACCGTATCGCGGACTTCCACATCGGGGACATGGCTGCGACCGGACTGGCGCCGGCTCAGCTGACGCGGTCCTGTGCGTCGATGCCATCCAGTTTGCCGAACCGCCAGACGCGGCGTACCGCGAGATGCGGCGAGTCCTCGCCCCGGGCGGCCGACCCGTGCTGACCTCCTGGGAGCCAGTCGACCTGCTCGACGATCGGCTACCTGTTCGCGCCAGAAACGTTGACCTCGCTGGCGGCCTAACCGCCGCCGGATTCACGAGCGTCGAGGTGCGCGAACGCCCCACCTGGCGGGCCTCGGAGCAGGCGATGTGGGAGGAAGCCGCAGCCCTCGACCCTGGCCACGACCCTACACTGAAATCGTTTCACGACGAGGGCGTTCGAGTCCTCGCAAACTTCAACCTCATGCGACGAGTCATGGCCACCGGCACAGCATCCGTACTTGACGGATCGATCTAGAAACCTCGAACCCGTCAGCATTCGGTTCAGCCCATACCCGCGCCCCCTAATGTTCCCCCCCGCCTTAGGTCCAGCTGCCTCGAAACTTCATGCC
>CAWHFG010000003.1:0-104559 GCA_963828435.1 uncultured Acidimicrobiaceae bacterium | reverse complement strand
AGCCACTCGGTGATTCGCCACGCCGCCTTCGTGCGCAGCCCGTTGGCCCATGCCCGGATCGTCGGGGTGGAGACTCGCGGCGGCCCGCCAGGCTCCCGGCGTGGTTGCCGTCGTGACCGGCGAAGAGCTCGAGGCGGCTCATCGACTCCCGGCCCGACCGGCATCGCCGCCATGATGGGCGGGTCCGGACCGAGCTTCAGCATGCTGTGCACCGACAAGGTCCGCCTGGTCGGCGACCCGATCGTGATGGTGGTGGCCGAGAGCCGCTATCGAGGCCGAGGACGCCTGCGAGCTGGTCGAGGTCGACTATCGAGGACTTGCCGGCCGTGGCGTCGGCCGAGGCCGCCCTCGACCCGGCCAGCCCGCCGATCTTCGAGGATCTCGGCACCAACGTGCTGGTCGAGATCCGCCCGGTCGTCTACGGCGACGTGGAGGGGGCGTTCGCCCGGGCCGACCGGGTCGTCCGGGCCCACATCCGCCAGCACCGCCATCAGAACGTGCCGATGGAGGGTCGGGGCATCGTCGCCGACTTCGACCCGGCGACCGGGCAGCTCACCGTGCACTCCGCCACCCAGGGCGTCCACATGGTCCGCATCGACCCTGGCGGCCCGGCTCGGCCTGCCGCTCGAGCAGGTCAGGGTCCTGGCCGGGGATATCGGCGGTTCGTTCGGACTCAAGTTCGGAACCAGCCGCGAGGAGGTCGGCGGTCGGCGGCCGCCTCCAGGCAACTCGGCCGTCCGGTCAAATGGATCGAGGACCGCAACGAGAACCTCACCATCTCGGGTCAGGCCCGGGAGGAGAGCTTCGACGTCGAGGCTGCCGTCACCGACGACGGCGACATCCTGGCCTGCGGGTCGAGATGCTGCTCGACTCGGGCGCCTATCCCGGGATGGGCGGCATGGTCGGCGGGATCATGCAGGCGGTGATGCCGCGGCCCCTACAAGATCGGAGGGCTGTCGTTCGCGAGCACGGTCGCCATCACCAACAAGGCCAGCTACGTCGCCTACCGGGGACCCTGGGCCGCGGAGACGTTCGTCCGGGAGCGGATGATCGACCTGATCGCGGCCGAGCTCGGCATGGATCCGCTCGAGATCCGCCTGCGCAACGTGGTCACCCGGGGCGAGCCGCCCGATCGAGACGGTCACCGGCCGCAGCCTGGCCGGGCGTCACGGCCCGCGAGTCGCTCGAGCGCATCGCCGAGCGTGGTCGACTTCGCCGACTTCCGCCGCCGCCAGGCAGGCCGCCCGAGCCGAGGGCCGCTTTCTCGGGATCGGGGTGGCCACCTACATCGAGGCGGCGCCGGGACCCCGGGGCGAGGGCGGACCGCTCGGCGCCGAGCAGATCCGGGCCGAGCTCGAGGCGGACGGCACGGTGGTCGTCTACACCGGCCAGATGCCGCACGGACAGAGCCACCAGACCACGCTGGCCCAGATCGTGGCCGACCAGATGGGCGTCGCCTTCGAGCAGGTGCGGGTCGTGGTCGGCGACACCGACCTGGTGCCGCCGGGCTTCACGGGCGGCAGCCGGGCCGCCACCATGGCCGGCGGGGCCTCGCTGCACGTCGCTCGCGAGCTTCGGGCCCGGGTGCTCGACGTGGCCGGCGAGCTGCTCGAGGCCAGCCCCGAGGACCTGGAGATCGTCGAGGGCCGGGTGTCGGTCCGGGGCGTCCCGGCGCAGCGCCATCAGCCTCGGCGAGGTGGCCACGGCGGCGGCAGTCGGGCCGGCTGCCCGACGCATATCGACCCGAGCCTCGAGGTGGCCATCACCTACGACGGCGGACAAGGCGGCTGGTCGGGCGGGACCCACTGCGCCGAGGTCGAGGTCGACCCCGGCACCGGCCTGGTCCGGATCCTCCGCTACGTGGTCGCCGAGGACTGCGGCGAGCTCATCAACCCGGCCATCGTCGAGGGCCAGGTGCGCGGAGGCGTCGCCCAGGGCATCGGCGCCGTGCTGCTCGAGCGCTCCGCCTACGACGAGAGCGGCCAGTTCCTGTCCGCCAGCTTCATGGACTACCTGCTGCCCACGGCGACGGAGGTCCCCCGAATCGAGATCGAGCATCTCGAGACGGTCCCGCTCGACGCCGACGTCAACTTCCGGGGGTCGGCGAAGGCGGGATGATCGTGGCCCCGCCCACGCTCTGCAACGCCATCGAGGACGCCTCTCGCCCTTCGGCGCCAAGGTCTACGAGCAGCACCTGCCTCCGGCGCGGATCCTGGAGCTCATCGGCGCCATCGAGCCGGCCGGCTGGGGGGTCCGACGGGGCCCCGATCTGCCGGTCGTCGTATCTTTACTGCCGGATCGCCCCTTCAACAGGGCACTTTTGCACAGTGAACGCAATCAGGGCGCCCGTTAGGGCACGTTTGGCGGCAGTAAACGAACCCGAGCAGGACCGGCCAGACCGTAGGGCGCCGGCGACCAGACCGGCCAGACCCGCCCCAGCCCGACCCGAGGACCCCGGCCGACCAGGCGCCCGGCGGAGCAGACCCGCCAGGACTGGCCAGCACCCCGCCGGACCGGGCCAGCCCCGCCCAGACCCGGTTACGGCCGGCGTCGACCCCCCTCAGGCCAAGGCCGCATACGCCGCCGCCTGCAGGTCGCGGTGCACCTGGGCGGCCCCGGGCCGTCGAACAACCGCTGGTCAAGACGATGACCGCCGAGGTCCCGATTGGGATCGACCAGCCAGCTGGTGCCGAGCCCGCCATCCCAGCCGAGGCGCCGGCCTGCGGCCCCGAGCGACCACGGATTGGCAGAACCCCCAGCTGCGGCCGGCGAAGAAGCCCGCGACCGTCGGGCCCCTCTGCTCCGGACTCAGCTGATCCCGGGTCATCGCGGCCACCGCTCCCGCGGATAGAACCGGATTGCCGCCGCCCGTTAGCATGCGGGCCAGGGCCAGAAGGTCGTCGGCAGTCGAAACCAACCCGGCGGCCCCGTCGCCGAACGCCGGCGGCCGGCTCCATTGCCCCTCCGGCGGATCCCACACCTTCAGGCCGTCAGGCGTCCCGACGTAGGCGGTGGCCAGCCGGTCCACATCCGGAGCCCAGAAGGCGGTGTTCCTCATACCCAGGGGCTTGAAGATCCGGGTCTGTAACACATCGGCCAACCGCATCCCGGCCGCCCGCGCCAGCAGCACTCCGAGAACCGAAGCGGCGGTGTTGTACATCCAGCGCTGACCCGGCTGCGCCATCAACGGCAGCGAACCCAGGGCGGCGATCCAGGTGTCGGGATCGGGCTGTTCGGCCGGCATCGGGGGTCCGAGCGTCGCCAGCCGAAGGTCGGTTGTGGCCGCCACCACTGGCCACGGCTCAGGCGCCCCGAACATGTCCATGACCATGCCGAAGCCGAAGGTGAACGTCAGCAGGTCGCGCGCCGTGATCGGCCTGTCCGGCGGGGACCGTGTCGTCGAGAGGGCCCGTCCATCCGGCGCAGCACCCTCCGGTCCGCCAGCTCGGGTAGCAACCCGTCAACCGGGTCGTCCAGCGCAATCCGGCCTTCGTCGGCGAGCGCCAACGTGGCCACGCCCGTCACCGGCTTGGTGGTCGACGCTATCCGGAACAGCGAGTCGCGCTGCATGGGCGACCCGCCGACGGCCAGGGAACCCCGCGCCTCGACGTGCACGTTGTCCCCAAAGCGACGAGGGCCACCAACCCCGGCAATGTGTCGTCACCAACGGGCCGGGCGGCGATCTCGCCGAACCGGGCGATTCCGCCCGGGGTCAGAAGACCAGACATGGGTCCTCTCGGACGTCCGTCCGACCGGGAACTCATCGCTCGGTCGGCGCCCGGTGGTCGCCCGGGGATCGCCCGGGACCGCCCGGGCCGAGGACCCGACCCGACTCAGTGGGCTGCGTCCCGGGCCGAAGGGCTGGCCGCCGATCATCGGACAACGGTGCCGTACATGTCGTTGAGTGGGTAGGAGAGCAACTCCAGGCGCTCGCCGTCGGGGCCGGGAAAGTAGGCGGAGGTGCCGTTGACGATGTGCGGCTCGATCCCGGCTGCTTCCAGCTTGGCGACCAGACGCTGCCACTCCTCCGGGGTTACGGAGATGGCGATGTGATGCAGGCCCCCAAGCACCTCTCGATATTCCCCGAGGTCGAGGCCGGGAAAGTCGAAGTAGGCGAGATAGTTGTCGTGGCCGACATCGAAGAAGAGATGAGTCGATCCCCGATAGTCGCGGTTTTCGAACAGCTCCACGAGCGGAAATTCGAGGAGATCCTGGTAGAAACCAATCGTTCGCTCGACATCGCTGCAGAGCAGGGCGAAATGATGGAGGCCTCGCGCCGACGATTCGGCCCGACCACTCCGCGGCCGGAGATAGCGGGCCTTCAAGGCCGCCCACTCATCGCTCCGATCCAGGTCACTGCCGTGCTCAGCCATTTGGCGTCCGTCCCTTTCGTCCGTCCATACGGGAGGCAACTGTACCCATGAGGTCCGACGCCAAACGGCCCTGGTGATGACGTCTCCGTTTGTCGCCGGACCCTCACCGGGGGGCACCTTGGCCAGGAGCCAGTGAAATTTCTCGACCTCGCCAGCAAGGACCACCTGCTGCGGACGACAGCGGGCGGGGGCGACCCGGCCATCGCCGATCGCGGCGTAAACCTGTTCCTCCGCGCTTGGGCCTGTGCCTGCGCTGCCGCGTTCGAGTCGGCGCCCAGCGCGCCGCCCGGCGGCCCCAGTCAGTAGCGGGCCAGCTCCCGTGAGATCGTCGAGGCCCATGTCGCCAGTTGAGCGCAGCGGTGGAAGTCCTTGAGGTTGAAGTTCGGTCCTTGGCGGTCCATCGCCGCCTGGCGGCAGTTCAGCCACACTCGTTCGCCGACCTTGTAGGAGATGGCCTGGGCGGGCAGGCCGAGGTACCGGTCGATCTCCGAGGCCATGAAATCCGCCGGGTAGCACGCCCGGTCGGTCATGAAGGGCAACGCCAACTCGGGTGTCCAGCGCTCGCCCGCGTGATACCCCTCGTCCGTTGGAATGCGAAGCTCGAGGTGCATGCCGATGTCGACGATCACCCGGACGGCCCGCATGGCCTGGGCTGCGAGCATGCCGAGCTCGAACGCGGGGTCGTCGAGATAGCCGAGCTCCCCCATGAGCCGTTCCGCATACAGCGCCCAGCCCTCACCGTGACCGGAGGTGAAGGCGGCCAGCCGCTGGAATCGGGTGAGCTGGTCCCGGCGATACAGCACCTGGGCAATTTGCAGGTGATGGCCCGGGACGCCCTCGTGGTAGCAGATCGACACCTCCCGCCACAAGGGAAGCGGTCTTGCCGAGGGTCGGATACCAGGTACGTCCCGGCCGGGAGAAATCTTCGCTCGGTGGGGTGTAGTACATGGCCGCCACTCCTCCGGGCGGAGCGATCATGGCATGGCAGTGACGAATGGGCTCGGCGATATCAAAATGCAGACCGTCAAGCGCACTGATGGTCCCGTCGATGAGCTCCTGGTTCCAGGCCTGAAATGCCTCGACCCCTTCGATGACCCGGGCCGGATCCGCCTCCAACTGGTCGATGACCTCGCCCCGCGACTTCCCGGGCATGAGCTGGTCGCAAACCGCTGACATCCTGGACTCGATGCGATGCAACTCCGACCAGCCGAATGCGTACGTGTCCTCGAGATCGAGCTCCGATCCCGTGTAGTACCTGGCGGCCACCGCATACAGCTCGGGCCCGACGGGATCTGCCGCCCTGGCCCCGGGAAGATAGTCCTGGCGCAGCCAGGCGCTGAATTCCAGGTAGGCCCGGGCGGCGTCCCCGGCCGCCACCTCGAGCTCGGCGTTGCTCGGCCCGCCCGGATAGCGGCCGACCAGACCGGCGAAGTAGGACGAACGGGCGTCCTGCAGCCCGCCCCAGGTGTCGCACTGGGCCGCACAACCCAGCACCTGGCGCTGCGACGACACCAGCCCGCGCGACAGTCCTGCTTCGAGCGGTGGTGCGCCAGCCGGCGAGGGCCTCCGGGACCGCCCGCAGCCGGGCCGCGGCCACCTTCCAGTCCGCCTCGCTCTCGAGGGGCATGAGATCGAAGGCCCGGCGCACCGAATCCTGAGGGCTGCTCAGGACGCGCAGCGACCGGTACTCGTCGCCGACGTCGTGCAAGGCCAGGCTGGTGGAGAGTCGCTCGGCCATGACCTCAGCGGCCATGCGGTCCGCGTCCGTCTCCTTCGGCACCGTGGTGATGGCCACCAGCGTTTCCCGCTGGAGCTCGGCGCGCTCCTCCAACCCGGCGGGAGACAGGTCCGTCAGGCGATCGTCGTATCCAGGGACGCCCCACGCAGTGGCCGCCACCGGATCGCTGGCCGCCATCCGGTTGATGTAGCTATCGGCCAGCTCCCGAACCGTCACCACGACGACGTCCTCGGGCCCGGTTGGGATTGCATTCCGGGATTATGACAGGCGCCCGGCGGTCCGGCGGCCGGCCGTGGGCCAGGCCGCCCGGCGACGTGAAGCCGCGACCGGGCGTCACGCCGGGCCGGCGGCACCCAGCCGTTTCTCAAACCAGTAGTCCGCATAAGGCTCGTGGTTGAAGGGCTCGACCTGCCGGTATCCCGACGACCGGTACATGCTGATCGCTTCGCTCAGAGCGCGGTTGGTATCCAGGCGCACCACCTGGCTGCCTCCGACGGCGGCCCGGGACTCAAGTTCGGTGAGCAGGCGGCGCCCGATGCCAAGACCCCGGGCCGTGGCCGCGACCCACATGCGCTTTATCTCGGCGGGAGCGACCCCATGGAACTTGAGACCGCCGCAGCCCACGGGCTCGCCGCGTGCGGAAGCCACCAGGAACATGCCGGCCGGCGGGGTCATATCGGCGGCGTCGGCGGGCAGGCTCCGGGCCGGATCAAAGCCGGTGTCGAACCGGCGATCCAGCTCCGAGAAGTACTCGCCCAGGCAGTACCGGGCCCGCCTCTCACCGGGATCGACCTCGTCGACCTGGACCAACGTGGCCGTCAGCAGGCGTTCCACCTCTCCCATGGCAGCCACCAGCCGCTCCTGGCGACTCGGGGTGAGCGGGTCGAGCAACGATTGCGCCAGGGCGTCGCTCCGGCGGTCGAGAACGGCGCGCTCGGCGAGTCCCTTCCTTGTCAATCGGGCCGTGCGGACCCGCCGGTCGTGGGAGCTGGCGCCGAGCGTGATCAGGGCGTCACCTTCAAGGGCGCGCAGCAGGCGGCTGAGGTAGCCGGAATCCAGATCCAGCCGGGCGCGCAGCTCACGAATGTCGCAGCCCGGCTCGCCGATCTCCCACAACACCCGGGCCTCCCCCAGCGAGCGGTCCCGGGCCAGATAGCGATCCTGAAGCGCTCCCACCTGCTGGGTGACCGTCCGGTTGAACCGCCGCACCCGCTCCACCAGGCTCTGGTCCATTTGCCTGACTATAGTCAGAGAATCGGCTAGGCAAAGGATCGGCCGCAGGCAGGCAACCGGCGCTCAGCCCATGCCGAACCACCGCTCCCGGAGGGGGAAGAGGTACTGATCGGTGACCGTGTTCAGGATCCTCCTGGCGTCGTCAAAGCGCTCGCTGATCTCGTTGACGACGGCGAGACCACCCGTCGACGGCTCCCCGTAGGCGCGCACACAGGCGACGGCGCAGCGGTAGAAGCGGGGGCCGAGGAATTCGAGCAGCTCCCGGCCCGCCGGCGGCGCGTCGTGGTCGGCTCGAACCCCCGACAATCGCAGCAGTCGACCCATGGCCGCGCCCCGAGTTCGAACGTGACGGCGTGATCCGGGAACACTCCTGTGAGGAACAGAGCGAGATCACCGAGCCGCCGGTAGACACCGGCGCGCTCGGGCGGCTCGACAACGTCGATGAGTCCGGCCAGACCGACCGGGTCGGCTGGCCGGACTCATCGACGTTGTCGAGCCGCCCGAGCGCGCCGGTGTCTACCGGCGGCTCGGTGATCTCGCTCTGTTCCCGAGAGGAGTGTTCCCGGATCACGCCGTCACGTTCGAACTCGGGGGCGCGGCCATGGGTCGACTGCTGCGATTGTCGGGGATTCGAGCCGACCACGACGTGTCCGCCGGCGGGCCGGGAGCTGCTCGAATTCCTCGGCCCCCGCTTCTACCGCTGCGCCGTCGCCTGTGTGCGCGCCTACGGGGAGCCGTCGACGGGTGGGTCCGCCGTCGTCAACGAGATCAGCGAGCGCTTTGACGACGCCAGGAGGATCCTGAACACGGTCACCGATCAGTACCTCTTCCCCTCCGGGAGCGGTGGTTCGGCATGGGCTGAGCGCCGGTTGCCTGCCTGCGGCCGATCCTTTGCCTAGCCGATTCTCTGACTATAGTCAGGCAAATGGACCAGAGCCTGGTGGAGCGGGTGCGGCGGTTCAACCGGACGGTCACCCAGCAGGTGGGAGCGCTTCAGGATCGCTATCTGGCCCGGGACCGGTCGCTGGGGGAGGCCCGGGTGTTGTGGGAGATCGGCGAGCCGGGCTGCGACATTCGTGAGTTGCGTGCCCGGCTGGATCTGGATTCCGGCTACCTCAGCCGCCTGCTGCGCGCCCTTGAAGGTGACGCCCTGATCACGCTCGGCGCCAGCTCCCACGACCGGCGGGTCCGCACGGCCCGATTGACAAGGAAGGGACTCGCCAGCGTGCCGTTCTCGACCGCCGGAGCGACGCCCTGGCGCAATCGTTGCTCGACCCGCTCACCCCGAGTCGCCAGGAGCGGCTGGTGGCTGCCATGGGAGAGGTGGAACGCCTGCTGACGGCCGCGTTGGTTCAGGTCGACGAGGTCGATCCCGGTGAGAGGCGGGCCCGGTACTGCCTGGGCGAGTACTTCTCGGAGCTGGATCGCCGGTTCGACACCGGCTTTGATCCGGCCCGGAGCCTGCCCGCCGAGGCCGCCGATATGACCCCGCCGGCCGGCATGTTCCTGGTGGCTTCCGCACGCGGCGAGCCCGTGGGCTGCGGCGGTCTCGAGTTCGATGGGGTCGCTCCCGCCGAGATAAAGCGCATGTGGGTCGCAGCCACGGCCCGGGGGTCTGGCATCGGGCGCCGCCTGCTCACCGAACTTGAGTCCCGGGCCGCCGTCGGAGGCAGCCAGGTGGTGCGCCTGGATACCAACGGCGCTCTGAGCGAAGCGATCAGCATGTACCGGTCGTCGGGATACCGGCAGGTCGAGCCCTTCAACCACGAGCCTTATGCGGACTACTGGTTTGAGAAACGGCTGGGTGCCGCCGGCCCGGCGTGACGCCCGGTCGTGGCTTCGCGTCGCCGGGCGGCCTGGCCCACGGCCGGCCGCCGGACCGCCGGGCGCCTGTCATAATCCCGGAATGCAATCCCAACCCGGGCCCCGAGGCACGTCGTCGTGGTGACAGTTCGGGAGGTGGCTGACGGGTACATCACCCGGATGGCCGCCATCGATCCGATCGCGGCGACGGCCTGGGGTGTCGCCGGGCTACGATGACCGCTTGCCGGACCTCTCGCCGGCCGGCCTCGAGGAGCGCGCCGATCTGCAGCGCGCCACGCTGGCGGCCCTCGCCGCCGCCCCAAGGACACCGACGCCGACCGCATCGCCGCCGAGGTCATGGCCGAGCGCCTGTGCGCCAGCCTCGAACTGCACGACGCAGGCGACGACTTCCGCTCGCTTCGGGTCCTGCACAGCCCGCAGGACTCGGTCCGCAGGGCTTCGATCTCATGCCGCTCGAACGCGAAGCGGACTGGCAGGTGGCGGCGGCCCGCCTGCGCGCCGTCCCCGGGCGCTGGCCGGTTCTCCGCACCACGCTGCAGGAAGGGCTCTCTCGCGGGGCTGGCGTCAGCCCGGCGCCAGGTCCTGGCCTGCGCGGCGCAATGCGACACCTGGGGCGGTCGCGTCGACGACACAATCGTCCTCCTTCTTGCCGGCCTGGTCCGCCGGTACCCGGGGGGGCCGAGCGACGCCGAGCTCGAAGCCGCGGCCCGGGCCGCGGCCCGTCGTACCTGGAGCTCGGCGAGTGGCTGCGCACACGACTACCTCCCTGGTGCCACCCCGGTCGATCCCGTCGGGCCGGGAGCGCTACGCGCTCGCGGCCCGGTATTTCACCGGCTCCGACCTCGACCTCGAGGACACCTACGCGTTCGGCTGGGACGAGCTGCACCGGATCGAGGACCGGATGCGGCGGTCTGCGAGCAGATCGCCCCCGGGGCGTCGCTGCGCGAGGTGATCGACCATGCTCGAGTCCGACCCGGACCGGGTCATCGAGGGCGTCGACGCTTCCAGCGCTGGAACCAGGACCTGATCGACACGACCATCGCCGAGCTCGACGGCGTCCACTTCGACATCGCCGAGCCCGATCCGGCGCTGCGAGGCCATGATCGCCCCGCCGGGCGGGGCCGCGGCCATGTACTACACCGGTCCGAGCGAGGACTTCTCCCGGCCGGGCCGGACGTGGTACCCGACGCTCGGCAAGACCCGCTTCCCGCTGTGGCGGGAGGTCTCGATCTGCTACCACGAGGGCGTCCCGGGCCATCACCTGCAGATCGCCCAGGTCCGCTACCTGTCCGATCGGCTCAACCGCGTTCCAGCGGCTGGCCGGCTTCACCTCCGGCCACGGCGAGGGCTGGGCCCTCTACGCCGAGCGGCTCATGGGCGAGCTCGGCTATCTCGACGACCCCGGCTTCGAGCTCGGCATGCTGTCGGCGCAGGCCATGCGGGCGGTGCGGGTGATCGTCGACATCGGCATGCACCTCGAGCTTCGCCATCCCGACGGGCGAGCGCTACCACCCCGGCGAGCGCTGGACGCCCGGAGCTGGCCCTGCCCTTCGTGATCGAGCGCTCGCGGCTTCCCGGCCGACTTCATGGCCTCCGAGGTCGACCGCTACCTCGGCCTGCCGGGACAGGCCATCTCCTACAAGGTCGGCGAGCGGGTGTGGCTGGAGTGCCGGCAGGCGGCCCAGGACCGCAAGGGCGCCGGCCTTCGACCTCAAGGACTTCCACCGCTACGCCCTCGACCTCGGCGGCATGGGCCTCGACCAGCTGGCGCAGGAGCTGGCGCGCTACTGACCTTTGGGGCTCGTCCTCAGATCCAGAAGAACGCGGTGGCGAAGCGGTCGGCCCGGCCGCCCTCCCTCGCCAAAATCCAATCGCTCATCGGTCAGGTCTCCCCTTGACCAGCGGTTTCCGGCCCCGTGGGTACAGTTTCCCGGAGTCCTCGGCAGGAGGGAGAACCAATGCCAGAGCGTGGAAGCGACATCGCCCGTGACGACGAGTGGGCGGCCATCAGGGCCCGCTACTTGCGACCTCCGGGCGACCGACCGGCCTCGTCGGCGGGCGGCCTACACCACTTTGCCCTGGTATGCAGCGACGTGCAGCGGACCATCGAGTTCTACGATGAGCTCCTGGAGTTTCCCCTCGTCGAGCTGTTCGAGAATCGCGATTACCGCGGTTCCACTCATCTGTTTTTCGATGTCGGCCACGACAACTACCTGGCCTATTTCGACTTCCCCGGCCTCAACCTCGGCCCCTACCGTGAGGTGCTGGGGGGCCTGCATCACATCGCCATCTCCGTTACTCCGGAACAGTGGGATCGGCTGGTCGAGAAGCTGAGGCTGGCCGGAGTCGACACCCAGATCGTGGCCGGCACCTCGGCCTACTTCGCCGGACCGGACGGGGAGCGCCTCGAGTTACTCTCCTATCCGCTCAACGATATGTACGGGACCGTCGTCCGATGAGCGGCGGCCGGCCCGTCTTCCTGGACGAGTGACTGGTCTGGGTCTCGGCCCGGGCCCGGGCCGATGACTTGGCGCCCAGGCTGACGTCGTAGCCCTGAAGACCCGTTCCGAAGGCCGCCCGAGGAGGACCTATGCCCGGTCTGCTGACGCCCGAAGGGCTCGATCGGTTCGCAGCGACGGCCGCCCGTCATGTCGGCGACAACACGGTGCCCGGGCTGGTGGCCCTGGTCGCCCGGGGTGAGCAGGTGCACGTTGAGGCCCGGGGCTCGCTTGCCGTCGGCGGGCCGCCGGTGCAACGCGACACCCTGTTCCGAATCGCGTCCACGACCAAACCCGTTACCGGCGTGGCCACGCTGGCCCTGGCCGAGGAGGGCAGGTTCGGGCTGGACGAACCCGTCGACCGATGGCTGCCTGAGCTGGCCGATCCCCGGGTCCTGACCCGCATGGACGGCCCGCTCGATGACACCATCCCCGCCCGGCGGCCGATCACGGTTCGCCATTTGCTGACGTTCACCTTTGGTTTCGGAATGACGATCGAGATGTTCTCGGCGGCCGAGCCCTGGCCGGTCGTGGCCGCGGCCAACGGGCTGCACCTGGCCACCTTCGGTCCTCCGAGCCCTGACGAGCAGCCCGATCCCGATACCTGGATGGCAGCCCTGGGCTCGCTGCCGCTGCTGGCGCAGCCGGGTGAGCGATGGATGTACAACACCGGGGCGTCGGTTCTCGGTGTGCTGTTGGCCCGGGCCGCCGGGGAGCCCTTCGCCGAGGTGCTGCGCAGCCGGATCTTCCAACCTCTCGGTATGGCGAACACCGCCTTCTGGGCCGCGGACCCCGCCCGGCTGGCGACCGCATATATGCCGACGCCGGACGGCTTGCAGCGGTGGGATCCGCCCGACGGCCAGTGGAGCCGGCCGCCGGCGTTCGGCGACGGGGCCGCCGGGCTGGTGTCCACCGCCGATGACCTCCTGGCCGTGGCCCGCATGCTGTCGGTTGGTGGCCATCCGGTCCTGTCTCATGAGGCGACCGCCGAGATGTGCCGCGACCAGCTGACGTCCGAGCAGAGGACCCCGACGGTGGCCGGCTTTCTCGAAGGTCGCAGCTGGGGGCTATGTCAGTCGGTCGTGGTCGAGGGCCCGCATGCCGGCGCCTTCGGCTGGGAGGGAGGGCTCGGCACCAGCTGGCTGGTCGATCCCGGCCGGGACCTCATCGTGATCGTCCTCACCCAGCGCCTGTTCGACGGCCCACAGTTGCCCCAGGTCCACCTTGATCTGCAGGCCGCCGCTTACGCCGCCTTGCCGTGAGGGGGGTCGCCGCCGGCCGGTTTCCGGCGTCCGGGGCAGGGCTGGCCGGGCGTGGTGGTCGCCGGCGCCCTACGGGGCGGGCTCGGCTCCGCCGTGCGCTCTGGTCGCCGCCGCCCTACGGGGCGGGCTCGGCCCCGCCGTGCGCTCTGGTCGCCGGCGCCCTACGGGGCGGGCTCGGCCCGCCCGTGCGTTTCCTGTTGCAAAAGGTGCCCTTTAGGGCCCGAATTTCCCTTTCTTGTTGCAAAAAGTGCCCTGTTGAAGGGGCTGATGCAACAGGAAAGGTTCGAGGACCGGCGGGAGTCGGAGCCCCGTCCGACCCTCAGCCCGCCGGCTCGATGGCGCCGATGAGCTCCAGGATCCGGGACGGGGGGAGGTGCTGCTCGTACACCTTGGCTCCGAAGGGCGAGATGGCGTCCTCGATGGCGTTGCAGAGGGTGGGAGGGGCCACGATCATCCCGCCCTCCCCGACGCCGCGGAAGTTGACGTCGGCGTCGAGGGGCACGGTCTGGAGATGCTCGATCTCGATCCGGGGGACCTCTGTCGCCGTCGGGAGCAGGTAGTCCATGAAGCTGGCCGACAGGAACTGCCCGTTTTCGTCGTAGGTCGATCGCTCCAGCAGAACGGCCCCGACGCCCTGAGCCACTCCACCACGCACCTGACCCTCGACGATGGCCGGGTTGATGAGCTCGCCGCAGTCCTCAGCGACCACGTAACGGAGGATCCGGACCAGGCCGGTACCGGGGTCGACCTCCACCTCGGCGCAATGCGTCCCCCCGGACCATCCGCCTTCCCCGCCGTCGAAGGTGATGGCCACCTCCAGGCTGGGATCAACGTGGTCGGGCAGACGACCTCCTGCCGCCGCCGAGGCCACGTCGGCGAGGGTGATGGCGCTGGCGGGGACCCCGCGGACGGACACCCGGCCGACAGTGATCTCCAGATCCTCCGGGCTGGCTTCGAGCAGCTCGCCCGCCGCGTCGAGCACCTTGGCCCGCAGCTCGCGACCGACGTGCAACGATGCGCCGCCGGCCATGGTGGCCGCCCGGCTGCCGCCGGTAAACCCTTGCGGCACCTGGCTGGTGTCACCGACGACAACCCGAACCGACTCGAACGAGACGCCCATCTGATCGGCCACGATCTGCGCCAGCGTGGTCTGGTGACCCTGTCCGTGCGGCATCTGGCCGGTGTACACGGCGACGGTGCCGTCCTCCTCGAGCCTGGCCCTGATCTTTTCCGAGCCGAGAGGTCCACCCCCACCGCGGGGTCCGGGGGCCGCCTCGATGTAGGTGGCCATCCCGATACCGAGGAACCGGTCCTCGGCCCGGGCGGCCGCCTGCCGGCGCCGGAAGTCGGCGAAGTCGACGACGCTGGTGATGCGTTCCAGCGACTCCCGGGCCGTGACCCCCGCCAGGCTCCGCCCGGTCACCGTCTCGTCGGGCGGTTCGCCGCGGGTGACCACGTTGCGGAGCCGCACTTCGAGCGGGTCCATACCGAGCTCGGCCGCGATGAGGTTGATCATGCGCTCCCGCACGAAGGTCTCCGCCGCCCAGGGGCCCCGGTAGGCCACATAGCTGGCCTTGTTGGTGATGGCAATCGTGCTGGCAAACGACAGACCCTGAAGCTTGTATGGGCCGGGCATGATCGCCTGGATAATGTTCCCCACCATGCCGCCCATACCCGGATAGGCGCCGGAGTCCAGCAGCATCCGCACTCGCAGGGCGAGGAGGTCGCCGTCATTGGTGACCGCCGCCTCCACGTCGAAGCTCTCTTCCCGGGCTTGACCGGAAATCGTCAAATTTTCGTTGCGGTCCTCGGTCCACTTGACCGGCCGCCCCAGTTGCCGGGACAGGGCCGCCACTGCCACTTCCTCCCGGCTGGTTCCGAATTTGAGCCCGAAGGAACCGCCGATGTCGCCGGCCAGCACCGTGACCTGGTCGGGTGCGATGCCGAGCCGGGCGGCCATGTTGGTGCGCACCATGTGCACGCCCTGGGTGGCGGAATGCACCGTGAGTCGCTCTGTCTCCGGGTCGAAGTCGGCCACCACCCCCCGGCCTTCCATGGGCACGTTCTGATGGCGGTGTTGGCGCAAGTGGGCGGTGATGATTCGGTCGGCGCGGGCGAAAGCGCCGTCGACGTCGCCGTACAGGACGGGCGGTATTTCTGCCAGCACGTTGGAGCCCAGATCCTCGAAGATGGGCGGGTTGGACGGATCAAGTGCCGCCTCGGCGGAAGCTACCGCCGGCAACTCCTCGATATCCACTTCGACCAGCTCGCAGGCATCCTCGGCCTGATACCGGCTTTCGGCCACCACCATCACGATCGGGTCGCCGACCAGACGAACCTTGTCGGTACACAGCATGGAGAAGCTCGGGCCGGCCCCTCCCATCATGGCCGCGATGCCCGTCGGGCCCGGGACAATCGACTGCTCCAGGTCGTCGCCGGACACCACCGCCACGACGCCGGGGGCCTCGCGGGCTGCGTCGGTGATCACCTCTACGATCCGGCCGTGCGCCACCGGGCTGCGCACGAAAGCGGCATGCAGCATGCCCGGTAAGGCGATGTCATCGACATAGCATCCCTGCCCGGTCAGGATGCGGGTGTCCTCGGACCGTTTGATCGGCGATCCGACGTACCTCTGGGCGGGGGTCAGCACCACTTGTGTCTCCTCAACCATGGGTGGCGGGAATGGCCCGGCCGGAGGCGCGCAACACTCCCTCGACGATGCTCTGATAGCCGGTGCAACGGCAAATGTTCCCCGACAGGGCGGTGCGGATGCTTTCCTCGTCGGGCTGCGGCTGCTCGGCCAGAAGGGCGGTGATCTGCATGACGAACCCCGGGGTGCAGAACCCGCATTGGAAGCTGTGGCTCTCCCACAACGCCTCCTGCAGCGGATTCATGGCGCCGTCCTCGACGAGTCCCTCGATGGTCCGGACTCGACGGCCGCGCGCCTGGACGGCAAACATGAGGCAGGACCGAACGGGCTCGTCGTCCACGAGGACGGTGCAGGCTCCGCAGACACCGTGCTCGCAGCCAACATGGGTGCCCGTCAGTCGCAAGTCTTCGCGCAAGAAGTCCGCCAGGGTCTTGCGCGGCTCCACCGTGGCGCGACGTGCTTCGCCGTTGACCACCAGCTCCACGTCAAAGGGGGCGGTCATCGACGCGCCCCGGCTTCGGCCGCGGCCCGCTCCAGGCTGCGCCGAATCAACACCCGGGCGACATGTCGCCGGTAGGTCGCCGAACCATGAAGGTCGGAGGGCGGATCTAGGTCTGCCACCGCGGCCTCGGCCGCCTCCTCGAACGCGGCCTGCCCGGGCACCGCGCCGGCAAGTACGGCCTCGGCGGCAGTGGCCTGGACGGGGACATCGGCCATCCCGGTCAGCACGATCCGGGCCCGATCGATGCGCTCCCCTCCACTCGCTAGCTTCACCATGACCGCCACACCCACCATGGCGAAATCGCCGTGGCGGCGGGCCGCCTCGTCGAAGGCCACGCCCGTTCTGTCCCCCGCAACGGGGAACCGCACCTGGGTGACGAGTTCATCGGCGGCCAGCGCGGTGGTGAAGTGGGTCACGAAGAACTTCGCCGCCGGCACCGTCCGGGCGCCGCGGGACGCACTCACGGCGACCAGTTCCGCGCCCGTAGCCACGGCCACGGCCGGAAGCTCCGCGGCCGGATCAGCGTGGGCCAGGCTGCCTCCAATGGTCCCGCGGCTGCGAATGGCCTCGTGCCCGATAAAGGGCAAGGCCCTGGCGAGCAGCGGAACCTGTTCAGCAAGGGCCTCCGAACGTTCGGCAGTCTTTTCCCGAACCATGGCGCCCACCCGGACCTGGTCGTCGTCGAACTCGAGGGAAGTCAGGGAATCCAGATAGTTGAGATCAACGAGCACGGACGGGCGAGCCAGACGAAAGGCCATGAGCGGCACCAGGCTCTGGCCGCCCGCCAGGGGTCGGGCCTCATCGCCATACTCGGTCATGACTGCGAGCGCCTCGTCGAGGGACTCCGGAGATCGGTACTCAAAAGGGGGAGGTTTCAAGACCTCGCAGCGTAGCAACGCCACCAACCCGCTGTAGCCGCGGGGTCAGGCCGCCGCGCCCGCAACCCGACTCCGGGGGCGTTTGGCCTCGCCCGCGTTTGCAGGCGGACGGATTGGGGCGTGCTGCCAGGCGTCGCCCGGGATCCCACTGGCGCTTCGCTTGCAAACGCTCGTAGTTCTCTTTGTCATAAAGCCCAGGCCAGTCCACGCGGTCGACGCCCGGATCGTTCACGTCGCAGCCATCGGTCACAGGACCGGGCCGCGGCTCTCCGCCGGACGACTGGTGGACGGACGCATAGAACCCCCGAATCCATTCGAGGTGAAACTCGTCATGCCGGGTCGGACCAGTACGTCTGATACTGCATTTTCATGATCGTCCCCTCCGGGGCCAACCGGATAACAGGATCCGCCCGGGATGGTCACGCCGTACCATTGCACCGCTCCTCGTAGACGTTCCAGTTGCTGCCGCCCGTCTCGATCCAGAACGTCCCGTCGTCCTCCTGGGCGATCCGGGGCATCCGGCTGATATCGATAATCACACCACCGGGATTGCTTCGACACCCGCCGACGTATCAGTGTGGCGCCGACGCGGGGCGTCGACCCCCGTAGATAACGTGATCGAGCCGCTTCCAATACACATCGACCGCTTCGAACCCGGCGTCCTCCAGAAAATGAAGCTGGGGTGGAAGGTCGAGTATGTAGCGGACGTGATTTTCGTGGCGACGCTGCTCCTCCGGCGTGAGGTGCATTCGTTGAGCCGCGGCCCCGGGATCCTGGCGATCGTTGGCTCGCTGCCAGGCAGCTTCTACCGCCGGATCGTCGTTCCGGATGGGGTCGAAGTTGAGGAACCAGCCGCCGGGTGACAGGCGCGGCAGGATCTCGGCGACCAGCTGTTGCTTGCGCGGGTGCGGAAGGTGGTGCAGGCAGAGCGAACTGATCACCGCCCCGACCTCTCCGGGGATCTCTACCGGCCAGGGGCCGGCACCGAGGTCGAACTCGACGTAGGTGCAGCGGCCCTCATAGGCGTCGAGGGCTCGGGCCCCCTCCTCCATCATCTGCGGTGAGTAGTCGGCAAGGATGGCCGAGGCGCCCGGGTACCGCTCGAGAACGGCTCGGGCCGCAGCGCCGGTGCCCGCACCGAGGTCGACAAACACGAACTGCTCGTCGACGGCGAATGGCAACAGGTCGGCCATGAGCTGGCGGGGCTCGGTGCGATGTCGCTCCCGGTCGCCGGCGGTGGCGACCCACGCCGCCATGGTCTGATCAGACTTCCAGATGGCGGCGTTGGTATCGGCGGTCTCGTCCGTCATGCCTGGAACCTACCGAGTTCGAGGGGCCGGGGGGTCCTGTCACACGCCGCGGATACTGTGAACCTGATGGCACGAGAAGGGATACCAGACGGCGTGGGGAGAGAAGGCGGCAGGGAGAGAAAAGGGGGCGTGGGGAGAGAAGGGGGCGTGGCGAGAGAAGGGGGCGTGGCGAGAGAAGGGGGCGTGGCGAGAGAAGGGGGCGTGGCGAGAGAAGGGATGGAGAAATGAAAGTCGGTTTGCACGTGTCGAGCTTCACATGGCCGGGCGGCCCGGCCAGGATGGCCGCGGATCTCGGGCGCGTCGCCGCCGCGGCCGACAATCACGGGTTCGCCAAGCTGAGCGTGATGGATCACGTCTGGCAGATTGGCACCATCGGTCCACCGGAGCACGACATGCTCGAGGCCTACACGACCCTCGGCTACCTGGCCGCCAGGACCCAACGGATCCACCTGCTGGCGTGGGTGACTGCCGCGGTGTATCGCCAGCCGGGACTGCTGGCCAAAGCGGTTACCACCCTGGATGTGCTCTCCGACGGCCGGGCCTGGCTCGGGATCGGAGCGGCGTGGAACGAACCGGAGGCACGCGGGCTGGGCCTGGACTTCCCTCCTACGGCCGAGCGGTTCGAGCGCCTGGAAGAGGCGCTCCAGATCTGCCTGCAAATGTGGAGCGATAACGACGGTCCGTACTCGGGTCGTCACTACCGGCTGGAGCGGACGCTCAACTCGCCGCAGTCCGTGTCCCGGCCCCATCCGCCCATCCTGATCGGAGGGGCAGGAGAGCGGAAGACCCTGCGGCTCGTGGCTCAGTACGCCCAGGCGTGCAACCTGTTTCCGGGTCCGGAGCTCGAGCACAAGCTCGATGTCTTGCGTCGTCACTGCGACGCGGTCGGCCGCGACTATGACGAGATCGAAAAAACGGTGATCGGTCCACTTGATCCCGGTCCGGCGGGAGAGCAGGTCGGCGCGGTGATCGACTCGATGCGGCGTTTGGCCGACCTCGGGATCGACCACTATCACGGTTCGCTTCCCGACGTCGCCTCGCTGGGGCGCATTGAGATCCTGGGCGACAAGGTGATTCCTGTGGTGGCGGAGCTATAGGCGACGCCGGCCGGCGGGGGACGCCTGCCCGCTCGATCACGACGGAAACAACCGAGTCAGTAGGCTCTCGCCATGACGGCCCCAGGATGCTGCATCGACCTGGCCGGTGAGGGCTGGGTCGACGGCTCGCCGATCGGAGGCCGGCCCGCCGCCCCCGGGCCGGAGCCCGCTCGGGACAGGGCCCGGTGATCGTCTTCGATCACGTCTCCAAGCGGTATGAGGACGGGACGTTGGCCGTCGACGACCTGTCGCTTACCTGCGAGACCGGGAAGGTCACCGTCCTGGTAGGGAGCTCCGGCTGTGGCAAGACGACCTCGCTCCGCATGATCAACCGGCTCATCGACGCCACCTCGGGGACCATTGCCATCGACGGGCGCAGCGTGCAGTCCGTGGACCCGGCCCAGCTGCGCCGCACCATCGGCTATGTCATCCAGAACGGCGGCCTCTTTCCCCACCGCACCGTGATCGACAACATCGCCACCGTGCCGCGACTCACCGGAACCCACCGCCAGGCCGCCCGCCGCCGAGCCGAGGAGCTGATGGACCTGGTTGGCCTCCCCCTGTCCATGGCCGATCGCTACCCCTACCAGCTGTCGGGGGGTCAGCAACAGCGAGTGGGGGTGGCCCGGGCTCTGGCCGCCGACCCGCCCGTGCTCCTGATGGATGAGCCCTTCAGTGCCGTGGATCCCGTGGTCCGGGGCGACCTGCAGCAGGAGCTGCTGAGCCTTCAGGCCCAGCTGCACAAGACCATCGTGTTCGTGACCCACGACATCGACGAGGCTGTGAAGGTCGGAGACTGGGTCGCCGTCATGCGCACGGGCGGCAAATTGGTGCAGTTCGACACGCCCGAACGGGTCCTGGCCAATCCGAGCGACGGATTCGTCGAGAGCTTCCTCGGTGTGGATCGAGGCATCCGCTGGCTGTCGTTCTTTCGATCGGACGCCGTCTGTCTCGGGCAGCCCGTGACCGCTCATACCAGCTGGTCGCCGGCCGAGGTCAAAGAGGCGGCTTCCCGGGCCGGTCAGACGTGGGTGCTGGTCATCGACGACGAGCGGCGGCCGGTCGGCTGGATCGAGGTGGCGACCCTGGACGGGTCGGCGCCAGCCATTGACATGAGCGGTGTTCGGCCTATCGGGCATGCCTTCGTGCCGGGAAAAGACTCTGTCCGGGCTGCTCTCGACGCCCTGGTGCTTTCGCCGGCAGCTTTCGCGGTTGCCGTCGACGACGACGGTGTCCTGGTCGGTGTAGCCGACCAGGACGAGATGATGACCGCGATCCGCAACAGCGAGGGGCGCCCCTGAGGTGGGTGTACGGAATCAGACGTTCACGTTTCACAAGGTGGGGGATTGGCAGTGGGTGACCAGTCACATCCCCTACTTCTGGTCCCTGTCGAAGACCCACCTCTACCTGGCGCTGGTCTCCGTGCTGATCGGCCTTCTCATCTCGCTCCCGCTGGGAGCGCTGGCCAGCCAGGTGCCCCGCACCTACCCACCGATCCTGGCCACCACCACCATCCTGTACGCCCTGCCCTCGCTGGCGGTGTTTGCCTTCCTGGTCGGCGTCACCGGCCTCACCAACACCACGGTCATCATTCCGCTGACGGCGTATGCCGTGGCCATCCTGGTCCGCAGCGTCGCCGATGGCCTGCGCAACGTGCCCGACGAAGTTCGGGTAGCCGCTATCGCGATGGGCTATCGACCGATGCGCCGGCTGATAAGCGTCGAGCTCCCGGTTGCCGTTCCGGTCATCATGGCCGGCCTGCGCATCGCGACCGTGGCGAGCATCAGCCTGGTCACGGTGGGATCGCTGATCGGTATCGGTGGGCTGGGGCAGCTCTTCGTCGCAGGCGAGAATGCGGACTTCATCACTGAGATCATCACCGGAGTCGTGCTGGTGGCGTTCTGGGCGCTGGCCTTCGATGGCCTGCTGCTCCTGGCCGGACGCCTGCTTGCACCGTGGGCCCGGAGAACATCGTGATCCTGGCGTCTGATTCCCCCCTCGGTGGTGTGTTCTCCTACCTGACCACGGCCTCGAACTGGAGCCGTCCCGACGGCATCCTCCACCGGCTGGTGCAGCATTTGGCCTACTCGGGGGAGACCCTGCTCATCGCGCTGGCGATCGCCCTTCCGCTGGGCCTGGTGACGGGTCACGCCAAGCGCGGCGGGGCCGTCCTCAGCCTGCTCAGCAACGCCAGCCGGGCCCTTCCGACGCTCGGGCTGTTGACGTTGTTTGCCATTCTGATCGGAGTCGGTATCGACGCCGCCCTGTTCCCGCTGGTCTTCCTGGCCCTACCGTCCATCCTGGTCAACACCAACGTCGGGGTTCGAGGCGTCGACCCGAGCCTCGTGGATGCCGCCGAGGGCATGGGCCTCACTCCACGACAGGTGTTGGGGCGCGTTGAGATTCCGGTGGCGCTGCCGCTTATCATCTTGGGCTTGCGTACAGCGGCCTTGCAGGTGGTGTCCACGGCGACGATCGCGGCCTACGTTGGCTTGGGCGGCCTGGGTCGCTTCATCATCGACGGTCAGGCCAGCCACAACTCGGCCGAACTGGGTGCCGGCGCGGTCGTGGTGGCCGCCTTCGCCATCCTCATCGAGGCCCTCTTCCTCATCGGGCAACGCCTGGTGGTGTCGCCCGGCGTCCGCCAGCGGGCCCGAACCCGATGAGCGCAGATCTTCCCGACAACCAACCGAGAGCGAGAACCCCTATGCGCCGTATCCTGCCCGTCACCGCCATCCTTACCGGCCTGCTCGCGGTCACCGCCTGCGGCAGCAGCTCCAAGTCGTCCACGGCGACCACCGCCGCCCCGGCGACCACGGCCGCAGCCGGGTCGGCCACCTCTGCTGCCTCGGGCGGTTCGGGCGGTTCGGGCGGTTCGAGCGCTTCGAGCACCTCGGTAACCATTGGTTCGGCCAACTTCCCGGAGAACGAGGTACTGGCCGACATCTACGCCGATGCCCTGGGCAAGGCGGGCGTGAAGGTGACGACCAAGCTCGACATCGGCAGCCGCGAGGTGTACTTCAAGGAGATGGAGAACGGCTCGCTCAACGTGTTCCCGGAGTACAACGGCGCCCTGCTTGAGTACCTGCAACCGTCCTCGACGGCCTCATCGACGGAGGCGGTCGACGCGGCCCTCGCCGCCGCCCTCCCGTCCACGCTTCAGGCCCTCAACCCGTCCTCGGCCCAGGACAACGACTCCATCACCGTCACCTCCGCCTACGCGACGGCCCATCACCTGAGCAGCATCGCCGATCTCAAGCCCATCCAAAGCCAGGTCACCGTCGGCGCCGCGCCGGAGTTCGCCACCCGCGAGGTCGGCCTGCTCGGACTGAAGAAGCTCTACGGGCTGGATGTCAAGTTCAAGCCCCTCGATGAGTCCGGCCCGCTGGTGATCGCGGCCCTCAACGACGGCGCCATTCAGGCCGGCGACGTCTACACGACGGATCCGTCAGTGACCAAGTATCACTTTGTCGCCCTCGCCGATCCGCAACACATGTTCCCGGCGGAGAACGTGATTCCCATCGTCAACAAGAGCGTTGCCAGCTCGACGGTGGTCAACACCCTCAACGCCGTCTCGGCGGCATTGACCACGTCGGACCTCGTCCAACTGGTCGGGGCGGTTGTGAATGATCACGTCGACGCGTCCGTCGCCGCCTCGCAGTTCGTCTCTCAACTGCACCTCGGCTAGTGCCCTGGCAGGTTGATCGCCAGGAAGTTCTCGCCGATCGGGAAATCCTGGCCCAGCAGCCCTTGAGAACGGCGCAGGCCTCGTCGAGGCGGGCGAGGCGTTCCGGCACGTCCGGGAGGGCGATGCCGTAAGCCCGGTGTTCGTTGACTTGCCATCCGGCGCCCAGTCCGAGGACCAGCCGACCACCGCTCAGGTGGTCGACGGTGGCGGCGATGTTGGCCAGGACGCCGGGATGTCGATAGGTGTTGCTCGCCACCAGCGAACCCAACCGAACGCGAGGCACGGCCACGGCCAGGCCGGCCAGGACCGTCCAGACCTCCAGGACCGGAACATCGAGCGGCGGCGCGGCGGGCATGAGATGGTCGGCCACCCAGACACCGTCCCACCCGGTGCGTTCGGAGTAGGTCGCCAGGTCCAGCAGATCGGGCCATGACTGGCGGGTTCTGGGCCACACGCTGAAAGGCACCGTGCGACCCTAACCCGCCCCCCCGGAGGGACCGCCGTCTCACTCGGCAAGAGCTCCCCCCGGCGCAGGAGCTACCATCCAGCCGCAGCCGTGAGTACTCCTGGAGTGGCGGACGTGCGGGGACCTATCACCGGGGCGCGACCGCCCTGGGGGGACCCCGGTGTGGCAGCCAGGGACAACGGCTATGTCGTCGAGGAGTTCCAGCTGGAGGGGATGACGGTGGCGTACGGGGCTGAGGCCGGTACCAGCCTTGGTCCCGATGGCAGGTGGCAGGCGACCGTGATCGGCGCAGCGGAGTACCGGACTCGCCTCCTCGTGGTCCGCCCGGAGAGCCCGGCCGACTTCAACGGCACGGTGCTGCTCAACTGGCAGAACGTCTCGGCAGGAGTGGAGTCGGTCGCCCCCCGCCGGGGTGAGGTTTACCGTGGCTACGCCTGGGTCGGGGTCAGCGCCCAGGAGGTCGGCCTGTACGGGTCTCCGATGGGGATGAACGCTCGGGGCGGCTACCCGCCCCGGGAACGGCCGTTGGTCGACCACGACCCGACGCGCTACGGCGATCTGCGCCATCCTGGCGATCCAGGCTCGTTCGAGATCTTCTCTCAAGCGGCAGGCGCGGTCGGACCGGAACGGCATGCGGGCATCGATCCGATGGGCGGGCTGGCGGTCGAGCGCGTACTGGCCACCGGTGGCTCGCAGTCGGCCATGCGACTGGTTGCCTACGTCAACGCCATTCACAGTCGGGCCCCGGTGATTGACGGCTTCGTGGTGTCGCTCTGGGAAGGACGCGCACCCGCGCTCGAGGAGGGACCGATCAGCTTCGGCGGGCGCCGGACAACGATCCGCGCCGACGTCGCGGTCCCCGTGCTCGTGGTCAACAGCGAGTTCGAGGCGCTCGGCGTTCACGCCGTGGGCACAACCGACACCGATCTCATCCGCGTCTGGGAGGTCGCCGGTGCCCCTCATGCCACCGTCCGGGGAGGGGGTCGCTCGCGGACCGAGCGCGGCTGGGCCACCAATTCGTTGAGTGTCGCCCCGGTGCACGAGTCCGCCCTCCGACATCTCCACCGCTGGGTGGCCGACGGCGTCCCAGCCCCGGCGCAGCCCCGCATCGAGATCGCGGCCGGGCAACCGGCAACCATCCGCCGGGATGCGCTGGGCAACGCCAGAGGCGGGATCCGTCTCCCGGAGCTCGAAGCACCGACCGCAGAGTATCGGGGCTTGTCACTTGGCACCGGTCGAGCGCCGCTCTTCGGGGCGTCGCGGCCGTTCAGTGACGACGTGCTCCGGGCTCTCTACCCTACCCGGGAGGGGTTCGTCGAACAATGGGAGCGAGCCGTCGACGACCTGCTCGAATCCGGTGCCATCCTGGCCGAGGATGCGTCGCTGATGAGAGCCCGGGCCGCCGAGATCCAGCTGTCGTCGCCCTAGTGGGCCGCCCGCGAACTCGACGCCGGAAACTCCGCCGTTTGAGCCTGCGACGTGCTCGTTGGGTTGTCGAGTTTCCGGCGCCGAGTTTCTGGCCGGCCCCCTAGGTGGTGGAAGCGGTCCTGATGGACACGCTCGGACCGGGAGATACACATATGAGGCTTGACATATCGTTGGCCCGCGGCCCGTTGTCCGTCGCGCCTTACGCCAGCCGACGGGGGCGACCCTGCGGTGGCGGTCAAATGATCCGGCTGGCGCCCCGTCCCTCCCAGTACCGGTCGCGCAGCTCCCGCTTGAACAACTTCCCGTTGTCGGCCCGGGGCAGTTGCGCCATGAAATCGATCGAGCGCGGACACTTGTAGCGGGCGATGGAGGCCTGGCAGTGTTCGATCAACTGGTGCTCCAGTTCCTGGCCTGCCGTGCTCATGTCGACGGGCTGGACGACGGCCTTGACCTCTTCGCCCATGTCATCGTTCGGGATCCCGAACACGGCCGCGTCCACCACGGCGGGATGCATGATGAGCGTGTTCTCGACCTCCTGCGGGTAGATGTTGACCCCACCGGACACGATCATGAACTGTTTGCGATCGGTCAGGTAGAGGAACCCGTCGCGATCCAGGTAGCCAACATCCCACAGCGTCACCCAACCCTTGTCGTTGCGCACCGAAGCGCTCAGCTCGGGTGCGTTGTGGTAGGTGATCGGGGGGACGTCGCTGAACCAGATGGTGCCGACCTCGCCGGTCCCCAGCTCGCGTCCGTCGTCGTCGCAGATGTGCACCGGTGCGGTGAGGGGGCGACCCACGGTGCCCGGATGGGCGAGCCAGTCCTCGGGTGTGGCCCAGGTGATGCCCCCGCCTTCGGAGCCGGCGTAGAACTCGTGGACAACCGGACCCCACCACTCCAGCATCTGACGTTTGATCTCGACCGGGCAGGGGGCGGCGGCGTGAACGACAGCTTCGATGCTGGAGACGTCGATGGCCGCTCTTGTTTCCGCCGGAAGCTTGAGCATGCGCACGAACATGGTGGGAACGAAAAGCCCGTGCGTCACCCGATGCTGTTCGATCAGGCGCAGGCAGCGTTCCGCGTCGAAGTGGCCCATCAGCGCCAGGGTTCCGCCCATCCGGTGAATCCCCGCTGACCATCCCATGGGCGCGGCGTGGTAGAGGGGCCCGGGGACCATAAAGACCGAAGTCTCCTCGACGCCGAGGGGGACGTAGAGCCGCTCCATCATGTTGAACGAGCCATACGGCAGATTCGGTAACGCTCGCTCGGCGCCTTTGGGTCGACCGGTGGTACCGGAGGAGTACGTCATGGGCGCACCCTCGATCTCATCGGGGAGGGGGGTCGTCGGGTAACCGCTCATGACATCGTCGTAGTCTTCGTGGCCCTCGGCGCCGCCAATCGCCAGGCGACGCTCCACCTTTGGCGTCAGGTCGATGATGGCGACCGCCAGGGGGGCCGTCGCCGCCGAGGCGACCAGCAGGCGCGCCCCGCAGTCGTTAACCACGTAGGCGGCCTCCTCGGGGCTCAAGCGGGTGCTGACGGGGGTGTAGATCGCCCCGATCCGCTGGAAGCCATACAGCACCTCGTGGAAGCGAGGGGTGTTCTCGAGCAGCATGGCGACGTGGTCTCCGGCGCCGACACCGTGGTCCCGGAGGGCGTGGGCGAGCTGGCAGGAGCGCTGCTCGAGCTCGAGGTAGGTCAGGATTTCGCCGGTGTCCGTGATGGTGGCCGGCCGAGCCGGATCCCGGAGTGCGTACGTGCCAGGTTGCTGCTCGTGCATGTGCGTCCGTCCTTCTCCCGGGGTGGTCGCGCCGGTAGTGCCGTCGACAAGGTAGTGCGCATCCGGGCCGGCCCCGGTGCCAGGATCGCCCATACGCCGAAGGTGCGCACCTAGGATCGAAACGCCATGACCAGACGGTCGACCTCCACTTCGGCGTTCGGGGTGTCGAAGCGTGAAAGCCATGACGCCAGCGCCTTTTACCGCCGTTTTACCCCCCCGCTGATCTCCACTGACTCCTCGGTTTCGCCGCACCGGACCCCTGACAAGCTCATCGTGGGTGACGCCCGGCGGATGGACGAGGTCCCGGACGCCACGGTGGCCCTGGTGGTCACCTCGCCGCCATATTTTGCCGGAAAAGAATACGAGCAGTCGCTGGGCAAGCACGCCGTCCCGGCCACCTACCTGGAATACCTGGATTTGCTGCGCGCCGTCTTTGCCGAATGTGTCCGCACGCTCGAGCCCGGGGGTCGCATCGCGGTCAACGTCGCCAACCTGGGTCGCCGTCCCTACCGGTCGCTCTCGGCGGACGTGCTCGGGATTCTGCAGGATGACCTGCGTCTGCTGCTCCGGGCCGAGATCATCTGGATCAAGCAGCGGGGCTCGTCAGGTTCTTGCGCCTGGGGAAGCTTTCAGCGGGCCGGCAACCCGGTGCTCCGCGACCTCACCGAACGGGTCATCGTGGCCAGCAAGGGGCGCCTGGATCGGGCCGTCTCGGTCAAGGATCGGGTCCGCGACGGCCTTCCATCCGAGTCATCCATGACCCGCGAGGACTTCATGGAAAACACAGTCGATGTGTGGGAGATCCCCGCCGAAAGTGCCACCCGGGTTGGCCATCCAGCTCCCTTCCCGGTGGAGTTGCCGGCCGCGCTTGATCGATCTGTACACGTACCGCGGCGATCTCGTTCTCGACCCATTTGCCGGGTCGGGGGCAACTGCGGTGGCCGCGATCCGGGCCGGGCGATCCTACGTCGGATATGACCTCGACGAGTCCTACATCCGCCTGGCCGAGTCCCGGGTGGCCGAGGAGCGCCGTCGCCTGGCGGGTGACGGGCGGCCTCCGCCCAGGCAGATGAGCTTGCTGGGGGCGGCTCGACCGGCCGCCCAACCCGGCAACCCCCCGGCCGGCGTTCGTGAAGGTCGGGCGGCCAAGGTCATCGCCCGGGACCTGATCGAGGCGGCTGGGTTCACCGACATCCAGGCCAACGCCCGGCAGTCGGGTGGTGTCGTGGTCAACTTCACAGCTCGTGATCGCACCAGGCGCATGTGGTTGTTCGAGGTGGCGGGAAGCTACACGACGTACCGCTCGGGGATGAAGAAGACCGACGTGTTCTGGAGAACGGTGGGCAAGGCGGCCGTGCTCCGCGAGGTAGGCGCGGCGCCACTCCTGGTGCTGACGGCGGAGCTGCCGGCCCGGGGCAGCGCGGTGGCGAAGGCGCTCCGGGAGATGACCGGCCCGACCAAGGCGATTCGCGCCGTGATCGGCATGTTGGAATCAGCCGCCCTGGAGGAACTCCAGGCCTTCGCCGCAGGCGACTTTCACAGTTGAGTTTTGCCGCGCCGAGCGCCAAAGTGGCAGACACGGATTCAAGCCTGTTTTGCCGAGGGATCAAAGGGGGACTTCGATGCCAGAGGTAGCGCACTACGAGCATGGCGTGCCGTCATGGGTGGACATCGGGACACCGGATCCGGCCGCGGCCCTTCGCTTCTATGCCGGATTGTTCGGTTGGGAGGGCCAGGACATGGGCGAGGAGGCGGGTCATTACACCATCGTCTCCAAGGCCGGGAAGATGGTGGCCGCCATCAGCCCGGCCCAGGATCCGGGTCCGCCGAGATGGACCACCTACGTCAACGTAGACGACATCGATGCCGTCGCGGCCAAGGTGGAGGCGGCGGGCGGGACGGTTGTGGTAGCCCCCATGGATGTGATGACCGCGGGCCGCATGGCAATCTTCGCCGATCCGACGGGGGCGGTGATTGCGGCCTGGCAGCCCCGTGATCACCTCGGCGCCCAGGTCGTCAACGAGCCCGGCACCTTCACCTGGAGCGAGCTGGCCACGTCGGACCTGGACAGGTCGCGGGCGTTCTATGCCGACGTGTTCGGCTGGGGCTGGGGTGGAAGCGACGAGTACGCAGAAGCCCAGGTGTCGGGCCGGACCATCGGCGGGGTGATGCCCCGGCAGCCGGAAATGCCGGCGGACGTGCCCGACAGCTGGCTGGTCTACTTCGGTACGGCCGATGTCGACGGCGACGCCAAAAAGGCCGCCGACGCCGGAGCCACGGTGGTGGTCGCACCCACCGACATCCCCGGGACGGGTCGCTTCGCCGTGCTCCTCGACCCCCAGGGCGCCGCCTTCGCCCTCTTTCAGGGCTAGGTCGAGCGGGCCCGCCAGCGCCCTTCCTGGTCCTCGGCCCGGCCCGGCACGGTCACGATGCGCGAGAGTCGGGCCATGGAGCGCGCCACCCAGACGCTGCACCGGCTCACGTCCTATGCACCGGGCCGGGACTGGACCGAGCCCCTCGACGATCCTCGCCTGCGGCAGGATCTCCAGGTCAACGACCGGGCCCTGTTCCCATGGTTCTACAAACGGTATGCGGACCCGCCCGTCGGCATCACGCTCCCCCGGAGCCTCCCCCGCACCACTGCCCCCGCCGTTGCCGTGCTGGCCGGCACGGCTGACGTCGTTCCGGCCGCGATCGACCTGAGCCAGCTGTCGCGTCTCTTGCATCTATCCGCAGGGGTGGTGCGCACTGCGTCAAGCTCGTTCGGCCCATTCCTCTTCCGCGCCGCCGGGTCCGCAGGTGGCCGCTTCCCGCTCGAGGTCTATGTCGCCATTCCCGACGGCATGGCGCTGCCCGGCGGCGTTCACTGGTACCACCCCCAGGACCACGTCCTGGTGCCGATCGGGCCTCCGCCGCGTGGGGCCGCGCTCGCGATCGTCATCACCGGAATACCGTGGCGAACAGGGTGGCGCTACCGGGAGCGCGGTTACCGCCACGTGTATTGGGATGCGGGCACCATGCTCTCGCAGTTACTGGCGGCCGCTCGCTCAGCCGGCCTGACGGCTCACCTTTACACCAGGTTCCCGGACCAGCGCGTCGCCGCCCTGGTAGGAGCCGATGGGGTGCACGAGTGGCCGGTCGCGGTGGTGGCCCTGGCTGACGCACCACCGGCCCTCGATGCCACCGGGGCGGCCACTACCGGCGCCGTGGCTGCCGCGCCCCGAGAGTTCCCCTTGGTGACCACCGCGCAGCGGGCAGGCCAGGCCGAGAACCTGGGGTCGCCGTGGGACGAAGGCTCCCCTGTCGATGCGCCGGTGCCGGGAAGGGCGTCGATCGACGACGCCGTATTGGCCCGCGGCTCGCAGCGCCGCATGGATCCGCGCCAGGGCCTGGAGGGGAGCCTGTTGGCCACGTCCATGCTGGTGGCGCAGCGGGGGGTGGCGGGCCCGCACCACGTGGTGGCGCACCAGGTTTCCGGGGTCGAGCCCGGTGTGTATCGCTGGCCCGATCTCGCCCGGCCGATCCGCGCCGGTGACTATAGAGACGAGCTGTACCGCGTCTGTCTGGATCAGGGACTGGCCCGTGACGGCGCCTTCGTCGTGATCACCTCGACCCGGGTGGCCGATCTCGACGACCGTCAGTACCGCGACGCGCACCTGGGGGCGGGCCTCCTTGAGGGTCGGCTGCACCTGCTGGCTTACGCTCTGGGCGCCAGCGCCTCCGGTATGACCTTTCTCGACAGTGAGGTTCCCGCCCTGCTGAGCGCACCCGTCGACCCCTTGCTGTTCACCTGTGTTGGCGCGCCGGAGTACCGCTCGGCGCCTGGCGGGATGCCGGGCACCCCCACCTCGGTCCGGATGGTGACGCCGCGACTGGGTGCCCCCTGAGTGGTCGGGGGATATTGCCGGCCCGGGCCCACCCCGTAGAGTCGGGACGACTGGACGAGGAGTGTGATGCGAGCCACGGCCCTATCCCACGTGCGGATCTGCGACTTGAGCGGTCAGCTGGCCGGGGCGGGCGCGACCCGCTTCCTGGCTGTCTTTGGGGCCCAGGTCATCCGGGTCGAGGATCCGGTAACCCGGGGCCGGTGGGACATCCTGCGGGGTGTGCATCCGTCGGCCGGCTTCGGCGGGGCCTTCAACAATCACAACGTCGAGAAGCTCGGCGTCACCATCGACCTCAGAACGGATAGGGGCCGGGAGCTTTTCAAGCGGCTGGTGGCGATTTCAGATGTGGTCACCGAGAACTTCTCGGCCGGAGTGCTCGATCGCCTCGGTATCGGCTACGAAGTCCTGAAGGACATCCGGCCCGGGATCATCCTCGTTTCTAATAGCGGCTTTGGCAAAAGCGGCCCGTACGCGGCGTTCAAGACCTGGGGACCAATCGTCCAGGCGTGCAGCGGGTTGACGTTTGCATCTGGACTGCCAGATCAGGCGCCTGCGGGTTGGGGTTATTCCTACATGGACCACATGGGCGCTTACTTCATGACCGTGGCGATACTCGCAGCCCTCATCGACAGAAACCGTACCGGCGAGGGCCAGTGGATCGACATGTCCTGCACAGATGCCGGGTTGACGTTAGCGGGCCCCGAGTTGCTGGATTTCACCGTTAACGGCCGCCGGATGCGACGCCAGGGGTTGCCGGACTCCAACCGCCGCAACCATCCCGTCATGGTCCCGCACGGCATCTACCGGGCCGCCGGTGAGGACTCCTGGGTCGCCATCGCCTGCCGGGATGACCAGGACTGGACGGCGTTGGCCGGGGTGATCGCAGGCCTGGGTGAAGACGCCGACGACGCCAACCTGGGTGCCCGGATCCGCCATCGCGATCGACTGGACGGGATCATCAGCGGCTGGACGGCCCAACGAGACCGGCTCGACATCCAGCGGAAGCTGCGTGCCGTCGGGGTGCCAGTAGCCCAGGTGGCCAGCCCGGAGGATCGCATCGAACACGATCCGGCGACGGCCGCGTGGGGCCTGTGGCCCTGGGTCGAGGACGCCCAGATCGGTCCGGTCCGGGTTGACGGGCTACCGGTGCACATGTCGCGAACTGATTGGGTGATCGAGCGGGCCGCTCCATCGCTCGGACAGGACAACCACTACGTGTTCGCCGAGCTGCTCGGGCTGTCCGAGGACGAGATCAGACAACTTGCTGATAATGGCATCACCTGACATAGCGGGCGGTAATCGAACCCGGAGACGCGATACGGGACAGGAGGGAGTTTGATGCTCGAAGGTCTCAGAGTGGTCGAGCTCGCCAGCGAACCGGCGGCTCTGGCCGGAAAGATGCTGGGTGATCTGGGTGCCGATGTGGTGGTGGTCGAACCCCCCGGCGGTCACCGCTCGCGTGGGTTCGGTCCCTTCGTGGACGATTACCCGGATCCCGACAAAAGCTTATGGTGGTGGTACTACAACACGTCGAAACGGAGCGTGGAGCTCGATCTCGGGGCGGCTCCGGATGTGATGGCGTTCGAGCGTCTGGTGGCGGACGCCGATGTGGTGCTGGAAGCGGAGAGGCCGCATTCTCTGGCGGATCGGTCCATTGACTATCCCCGGTTCCTGGAGCGGGACCCGGCTCTAATCTGGGTATCGGTGACGCCGTTTGGTCGGCGCCATGCCGATCTGGACGCGCCGATGACCGACCTCACCTTGCTGGCCGGTGGAGGACCGGTCTGGAGCTGCGGTTACGACGACCACTCGCTCCCACCTGTCCGCGGCGGCGGCAACCAGGGTTTTCATATAGTGAGCCTCTTCGCGGCCATGAGCACCCTGACCGCGGTTCTGCACCGGGATGCCAGCGGACTCGGACAGCACGTGGACATCAGTATGCATGCCGCCGCCAACGTCAGCACCGAAGGTGCCACTTACAACTGGCTGGTGGGCAAGCGAGTGCTGCAGCGTCTGACCGGCCGCCACGCTGCGGTGACACCCACGGCGGAGCTGCAGATCGAGGCTGCGGACGGTCGGTACGTCAGCTCGGGTCCGCCGCCGCGCAAGGCCGAGCACTTCCAGGCCGTTCTGGACTGGATGACCGATCTCGAGATTACCGACGAGTTTTCCGACACTGTTCTCCTCCGCCTCGGCGTCGAGCGCGGCGGCGTCGACGCCCGTGATGTGGCGGGGGACGCGGAGCTGATGGAGATCTTTCGCGCCGGGCGAGAGGCGCTCTCGTTTATTTCCTCACGGATTGGCGCCAAGGAATATTTCCTCGGTGCTCAGGCCCGGGATCTCCAGTGCGGGGTCGTTTACTCGCCCGAGGAGGCGTTGGAAGACGAGCACTTCCGGGCCCGGGGCTTTCCGGTCACCGTCCGGCATCCCGAGCTGGACATGAATGTTGTATATCCCGGTGCGCCTTTCAAGACGTCTGGTAGTCGGGGCTGGGCCATTCGTCGCCGCCCGCCGCTGGTCGGAGAGCACAACCAGGAGCTGCGGCCTTAAGGGTGCCCCTTTTGCCGCAGGTTCGCCGTCAGGACCCGGTGGAGCCTAGCAGGTTGCCGCCGAGGCTCGGATGCCCGATCCGCTTGTCGCCGACGATGTTGATGACGGCTGGCCTGGAAGCCGCGAAGGCCCGTTCCAGCGCAGGCCTGATCCCGTCGGGATCGTCGACGTGCTCGCCATGGCATCCCAGCTCTGCCGCGATCCGGTCGTAGCGAATCCCGGGCAACATGTCGAAGGGCTCGGTGTGGCCCCGGAGCAACGGGATTTGCTCGAAGGATGGCCCCCATGAGCTGTTGTTCCACAACACGACCACGATGGGGATGTTGTACTTGGCGGCGGTCTCGACATCCCAGCCGCCGATACCCATGCCGCCATCGCCGATCACGGCGACCACCGGGCTCCCGGGCCTCGCCAGTTTGGCGCCGATCGCCATTCCGATACCGTGCCCAACCGGGGCCAGAGGTCCGGCGTCGATGAGCTGACCCGGAAAGCGGGCCGAGAACCAATGGCTCACGTATCCGGAAAGGGTGAAGCTGTCGAGGATCAGGACGGCCGTAGGGTCCAGGACCGCCGCTAGGTCACGCCCCAGCCGGTCGGGGTGGATGGGGACGTCTCCGTGGTGCTCCTGCTCGCGCCCCGCAATCATGGTCTCGAAGGTGGCGCCCACCCGCCCCACCTCGGCCACCCACGCGGAATCGTCCCGCTCGACCCGGCCATGGGCTCGCACCAGCTCGATCATCTGCTGCAGCACCAGCTTCGGGTCCCCGACAATCGGAACCTCCGCCGGCACAGGACTCCCGATCCGAAGCGGGTCGGCGTCGACCTGCACGTGTCTGGCAGCCGCGGACCACGTGGGGGGGCGGCCGAAGTGTTCGCCACTCCAAAAGCGGAAGCCGAAGCTGAGGACGACATCAGCCCGGCTGGTAAACGGCTTCTTCCACGCCCCCCGCACCGCCAGCGGGTGGCGTTCATCGACGGCGCCCTGTCCGGCCCGGCGGCAGTACACCGGCGTCGACGTCAGTTCGGCCAGCTCGCGCAGCTCGGCGGCTGCTCCGGACCAGAACACGCCGTCACCGCCGACCAGCAGGGGGCGTTCCGATCCGAGCAGGAGCTCCACGGCGCGTTCGACGGAGCGGGGATCGCCTTGAGCGCGCAGCTCGTCGGTCCCGTACCCGCCGGGCCCGGCCCGCTGGTGCGATCCATCTTCGGAGCGGTAGAGAATATTTTGTGGTATCTCGACCAGGGCCACCCCCTGCGGCGGGCTCGCCGCGGCCCGAAAGGCCTGGCGTACGTGAAACGAGATCGTGTTCCAGTCCAGGACCCGTCTGGTGTACTTGGCGAAGCTGCCACAGATTTCTGAGCCGTAGGCTTCCTGAAACGAGCCCACCCCGTCTTCGGTCGACGGGTGCTGGCCGGAAAGGCACACCACCGCGCTGTTGGTCATGGCGGCCAGGGCCAATCCCGTGACGGCGTTGGTCAGACCGCACCCCGCAGTCACGCAGCAGACGCCGGGTGTACCCGTCGAGCGGGCCCAGCCGTCAGCCGCGTAGGCGGTGGCCTGCTCATGACGCATATGGATGAGCTTCACATCGTTGGCCTGGAGCTGGCCGAGAATGGGAAAGGTGTGGCCTCCGTTGACGGCGAACAGGTACTTCACCTTCTGTTCCTTGAACACCCGGCCGACCAGCGCGCCACCATCCAGTTCAACCATGGGACTCCCCTCAACCCCGGCGAACGAGGCTCCGTCGCTGGTCGGGATAGCGGCATGGTAGCTCCGGTCGGGCGAAGGGACAGCGAGCGACCGGCTCTGCGATCACCGCCCCTGAGCTTCCGGTTTGGCGGGCGTCAGGGCCGGGTACAACCAAGCGAGTGTTTGGGCGAACGCGCGCCGGTCTGCCCTGTGGGCGCGGCGAGAACCGAGGGAGATTCCGATAGTGGACTCTCCGCCCAGAGCCGCTGCCGGGCCCGTCCAGTCCGGCGGCGACGTCGCGGTCCCCTGACGTCGGCCTACTGCCCCGGGCCTTGACGCAGGGGGCCGCGGCCCCTGTCGGAGTGTCCCGGTCTCCAGGTCTCCGGGTATTAGGGGAGCCTTCGGGCTGGCGGCTGCGATCTCGTGCCTCGTGCCTCGCCCACCGTGACGGGTGTTACTGCACCTGCGCCGCTCCATCCTGGGCCCACTTCGCGCCTTGGGCGTGCTGGTAGCGATTTTTCGATAGGAGCCATGCCCGAAACGCGAACGGCGCCCAAAGCGCGAAACATGCCCAGGTCACCAGCCGGGGCTGGCGACCTGGGCAGTTGCGCCGATCAGCAAGAGGCTTGGGGCCGCTGGCCCCGGCCTCAGGAGGTGGTTTCTTCGGTCTGGTCCGCAGCCCGTACGTCCCGCATCCGAGCGTCGGAGTCCGACGCGGTCGAGCCCGTCCTGCGCTCGAAGGTGGTGTTCCCCGGCTCCCCCACGTCGTCGGCGGCCCGGGGGCTGCCCGCTGTCGCCTGGGTGGCGCCGGCCGCCCGGGGGTTGTCGGTCATCCTGCCGTCGTCGGCCATCGTCCGGTCGCCGGCCATCGTCCGGTCGCCGGCCAGCGTCCGGTCGCCGGCCAGCGTTCCGGCCCGGTCGGCCGTCCGGCCGTCATCGACCATCGGGGCCCCGTCTGCCACCGCTTCCCGTTCGTGGACGGAGGCCATGGGGCGGGCGATAACCGCCTTCAGGGCCATACCACCGAGGACGGCCAGGAGGAGGCCCGGTCCCAGACTGGATCCCACCTGATTGAGAAAGGATGTCCACGCGCTGGTACCGGTGGCAAAGGGCGGGCCCGACGCAAACGTCGCCCAAGCGGTCGGACCAATGACAAACCAGGCGCCTGCCGCGATCACCAGGAGAGCGGCAAAGCCGATCGGTCCGCCGGTGCCAGCCCGGCGGCGTCCCGGTGATGCGCTCAGGATCATGAGGCCGGCGACCACCGCCACCGCCCCGGGAATCAGGTGCAGGAGCCAGTTCTGCATGGTCCATGACCACGCTGCGGTCGAGGTCGGCTGGTAGCCGAAGTCGGGACCGACGAACACCGAAATAGCACCCCATGCACCGACGAGGGCTGAGAGCAAGCCGACCTCTGCGGCGCCGACTGGTCGAACCGTCACGCGGACGGCACCGGCATCGACCCCCCTGGTCCAGTGTCGACGTTTGGGACGATCCAAAGCCCATGTCATCTGGCTACTTCCTTCTTCCTTCTTGATGCGCACAGGTCCTCGGGTGGGAACTGTGCTGATCTGGTTACCCGTAGTTGTTCCCATCACGGGTCGGCTCCACACCGTCTGGTCGCTGACGCCAGACGCGTGAACCCGCACCCAACCGATCGTGAGGGTGACATGAGCGCGTTAGGCCTGGTCAGGAGGGTTGCATCAGGAACCGATGCTCCGGCTCCGCGCTGCGCCCGGGCCGCGGGACCCAGGGAATCAGGACCCCGAGGAACTCAGCGGACCTCAACGACCCGGGCCCAGAAACGCCTCGTTTCGGAGCAGCTCTCAGGCTCAACGACCTAACGTGTCCTTTGCTCTTCTGATTTCCGACACGAAAGGTACCTGGATGGCGTCTGTCCCGGATTCTCACCGAGCCCTCCTCGACGCTTCGACCGCGGTTCTGGCCACCATCGGGCCGGACGGTCGGCCGCAGCTTTCGGCCGTCTGGTTCCTCGCCGAAGGCGATGAGGTTCGGGTGTCCCTTAACACGACCCGCCAAAAGGTCAAGAACCTCCGCGCCAACCCGGCAGTAACGCTGTTCATCCTGGATCCGGCCAACTCACAGCGGTACCTGGAGTTGCGTGGCGACGGGGCGCTCGCCGACGACTCCGGCTATGCCTTCGCGGACCGGGTTGGGGCCAAGTATGGCGCCAACCTGCGTGACTTCGACGGCCCCGGGGCCAGCCGGGTGGTGGTCACGATCCATCCGACTCGCATCAACGCCATCGACCTCAGCGGCGGTTAACCGCGGGTTCGCAGGGGCCGGCATGTCGCGCCGTGCCTGCTGTTTCCGGCGGAAGGGCGAGGCGACAAATATGCGAGGGTGAGCTCAGGTCAGATCCTCATCGTCCTCTGCGTTGCCTCGGTAACGCTGGTCGCTGTCGCCGTCCTGCGCCGCGTCGGCATCCCCGCGCCCGTGGTCCTGGTCGTGGCCGGGCTGATCATCGGTTTCTTGCCGTTTGTCCCTGACGTTTCGCTGCAGCCCGACGTGGTCCTCCTGGGCCTGCTGCCCCTCCTGGTCTTTGACGCCGCGGTGACGTCGTCGCCGACCGGGTTTCGTCGCGACATCCGCCCCATCGGGACCCTGGCGGTCCTGCTGGTGGTGGCGACGGCTCTTGGCGTTGCCGCCGCCGCTCACTGGGTCGGGAAACTCTCCTGGCCCATGTCGTTTGTGCTGGGTACGGCAGTCGGACCCACCGACGCGGCCGCGGCGACGAGTGTGGCAAGGAGGATCGGCCTGCCCAGGCGTCTCCTGACCATCCTGGAAGGCGAGGCCCTCTTCAATGACGCCACTGCGCTGGTTCTCTATGCGGCGGCGGTCACTGCGGCCACCACGGGCAGCTTCTCCGTGGTGCACACGGCCGGGAGCGTCGTCTACTCCACCGTGGCGGGTGCCGCTATCGGCCTGGCGGTTGGATGGATAGGCCGATGGCTGCGCAATCGCATCGACGATCCACCGATCGAGATCGCCGGGTCGATCCTGCTCGCCTACGTGTCCTATCTGCCGGCGGAGGAGATCCACGCCTCCGGAGTCCTGGCTGCAGTCACGGCCGGCCTCTATCTCGGCTGGCACAGCAGCAGCGGGGCCTTCTCGGCTCGCAGCCGCCTCCAGTCGAAGGCCTTCTGGGACGCCCTCGTGTTCCTGGTCAATGCCGCCCTGTTCGTCCTGGTGGGACTCTCCTTCCATACGTTCAGCACCGAGGCTCGCGGGCCGCTCGGGCGTCTCACCCTCACCGGGCTGGCCGTGGTATCGACCGTCATCGCGGTGCGGTTGGTCTGGATGTGGGCCTTCGGTTGGTTGCTCCGGGCCCGGCCGAACTCGGCCGGCAGTTCAGGCGTCCGGGGCTGGCGGGAGCGCCTCATCCTGGGCTGGTCGGGCATGCGAGGGGCGATCACCCTGGCGGCCCTCCTGGCCGTTCCGACCACCACGAAGACCGGGCTTCCGCTCGTCGGACGCAACGACATCATTTATCTCGGCTTCGGTGTCATCATCGCCACCCTGGTCGGGCAGGGCATGACGCTGCCGGTGCTGGTGAAGCGGCTGCAGCTGCGCGAGAGCCCATCTGTCGCCGATACCGAACGTCAGGCTCGGGTCCAGCTCACCCAGGTGGCGCTCGACCACATCGGCGCGGCCTGCGAGAACGGCAAGCTTCCTGAGGAGCTCGGCGACGGGTTGCGGGCTCAGTACCTGGGCCGGTTGCGCTGGCTGCAAACGTCGTCCGACGATGAGGACCTCGAAGCCGAAGCCACCGCCACCACCGAGACCGAACTGGATATGCGCCGCGATCTCATCGCTGTGCAGCGGCAGAAGCTGGTTGCCCTGCGCGATGATGGCCAGATCGGTGTAACCACCCTGCGCACCATCGAACACGACCTCGACCTGGAGGAAGCTCGCCTCTCATCCGCCTGATCTTCCACCGGGCCAGGCTGGTTCGAGCCGGTCGTGAACCCGGCGGGCGGCGTGGTCGGGGTCGGTTGCTTCGATCAGGCCGGGGCCTGGTCGCGGCCGGCCTGGTGCTGTCCGCTTGCGGGCACTCCGCGCCAGGCGGCCCCAGCCGGGGGGGAGGTCACGCCGGGCCGGCCGCGACGCTGTCAGCGACGCCTTCCGCTCGCCGCGGGCCGAGCGCCCCGAGCGGGTCAGCCACGACCTCGTCGCTGTCGGGCATCACCTGCGACGAGGAAGTGGACGCGGTGCTGAACACCTGGAGCGTCGCCCGTCGGGCCGCCCAGCTGGTCGTGGCACCGGTTGAGGAGGACGACGTCGCCGCCGCCGAGCCGCTTCTGGCTGCGGGCGTCGGTGGTCTGATCCTCTTCGGGTCGCAGGCGCCGGCGGACCTGGCAGCCGGCCTCGAGAACGCCGAGCAGTCGTCCCTGGCCGGGTTGTCGCCCCTGGTGATGACCGACGAGGAAGGCGGTGAAATTCAGCGCCTGTCGAACCTGGTGGGTTCGATCCCCTGGCCCCGCAGCATGGCCGCCACGCTGACGCCGGCCCAGGTGGAGGGTGTTGCGGCCCAGTTGGGGCGGCGGCTCAGCGCCCTCGGGGTGGGGATGGACCTCGGTCCGGTCCTGGACCTGTCCGACAGTCCGGGGCCGGATGACCGCTATCCCGACGGACCACGTTCATTTGGGCTGCAGCCCGAGGTGGCGTCCAGCTACGGATTGGCGTTCGCTCGCGGCCTGCAAGCTGGTGGCGTCATTCCGGTGGTCAAGCACTTTCCCGGCTTGGGGCAGGCCAGCTACAACACCGACGACGGACCGGCGCAGGTCCCGCCGCTCGCCCAGCTGGAAACAGGGGCGCTCATCCCGTTTGCCAACGCCATTGCCGCCGGGCTGCCGGCGGTCATGGTCAGCAACGCATCGATCCCGGGATTGAGCGGCGGGCTGCCCAGCAGTCTGTCGGCCCCGGCCGTCACCGGTCTCCTGCGGGACCGTCTGGGCTTCAAGGGTCTCATCATCACTGATTCGCTCTCTGCAGCCGCCATCTCCGACGCCGGATACGGTGTCGCCGCCGCCGCGACCCTGGCCGTCGAAGCCGGCGCCGACATGGTTGTCTTCGGGCCGGAGGGTGGGATCGATACCGCGTCCGGGATTATTGCCGCCATCGCGGGGGCTGTCACAGCCGGTCAGATCGGGCCGGCCCAGCTCGATGAAGCCGTGCAACAAGTCCTGACGCTCAAGGGCATCCAGCTGTGTCGGGCCGGACCCAGGCGACCCGCGGCGGATATGCCCTGAGCTGAGCTGTCGCGACCCGGACGGCCCACCCGGCGCACCGGCGTCGTGCCTATCGTCTCGACCATGCACCCCATCACGGCATCGACCCTGACCCCGGAGAGCGCGCCGGCGACTCCGGCGCGGCGAGATGTCACACCGCGAGCGGTATATCTGGCGGGTCCATCCGGATTTTTCGAGGCTGGCCTTCAGTGGCATCGCAACGTGGTCATACCGGCGGTGGTCGGAGCCGGACTGGCGGTCAAGGACCCGTGGTCTGGCCCGACGCCAATCCTCGATGTACTCCAACGCATGGACTTTGGCCTCGAACGGCGGGCCGCTCTGCGTGAAGCCAACCTGACCCAGGGCCGCTACGACCTTGGGTTGATCGACGAGTCCGAAGCAGTCCTGGCCTCCCTGGACGGACAGGACGTTGACTCTGGAACCGCCCTGGAGATCGGTTACGGGTTCGCCCGGGGTCTGCTGATTGTGGGCCTGCGTACCGACGTCCGGCGGTGCTCAGACAATGAGGGTTGCACCGTCAACCTCATGATCGAGGCCTGCATTGTCGATTCCGGCGGAATCCTCACCGATTCGCTTGCCGATGCCGTGGCGTTCCTCGCCGATCGCCTGGTCCTCACCCCGTAGGCCGGAGCCGTTCAGAACGGTGGCTCTCGGGCCTCCTTCACCCATACCGAGATGTGTTTGGTGCTGCTGCTCGTGAAGGGCTGACGGTCCCAGTCGCCCCACCGCTCGCGCCGCGTCATCCCGGCCAGGCGAGCCATCAGATCGAGTTCCGATGGCCACACGTACCGGAACGGGACCGAGAAGACTTCGCAACGACCGTCTCTGATCCAGAAGTGGTGGGAGATGAGCTCCTGGGAGGCCACGTCATATTCGTCGAAGCCCAGGCGGGAAGGGGTAACCGTGAAGGCCCGGACCCGATCGCCGGGCGGGAGCCGCTGGAGCTGAGGCACCTCGACTTCGATCACGAAGCATCCGCCGGGACGAAGATGGGCCGCGGCGTTGGCGAAGCAGCTGACCTGGGCGTCCTGAGTCGTCAGGTTTCCGATGGTGTTGTAGACGAGGTAGGCGACCTGGAACGAACCGGGCACGCGGGTAGTGGCGAAGTCGCCGATGGTCACGTCGATCGCTTCGCTTCCGGTCTTGGCCCGGAGCCGGGCGACCATGGGTGGGGACAGCTCGATACCGTGGACCCCGATGCCGCGCTGGCTGAGCGGGAGCGCGATGCGTCCGGTGCCGATGCCGAGTTCCAGCGCCCTTCCCGTGCCCGCCAGGTCGGCCAGGAACGCCACCGCCGGCTCGACGACCGCGGGATCGAACATCTCGGCCGAGTGGGCGTCGTACCCGTCTGCTCTCGGCTCGTCAAAATAGTTCCCCGGCACAGGCAGAACTCTGACAGTCCACTCCATCCCGCCGCCAGCGGGTTTCCTGACCAATCGGTGTGGCCCGGGCCACGAGACGAAATCTTTTTTCGATCCTCGCTCACCCCGGTTAGATTCCGGGCTATGGCTGCCCGGATAACGGCCACCGCTGCCAAGGGCGGATCCGTCGCGAACGAGATGGCTGCGGCGGAAGCCTTCCTGGGCGGCTTTTTCCAGGGCACGACGAAGCGGCGCACCCGGCTGGCGGCCAGGGCCCCGTTACCGGCAGTCCAGGCCGCCGCCCTGCGTCACCCCGACCCGTTTTTCCGTCGCGGTTGCCTCTTTTTCCTGGACCACTACGCCAACGATCAGTCCATATCAGTGTTCACGGCTGCGTTGCGCGACCCTGTCGACTTTGTCCGCAACGCGGCCTTGCATTCTCTTGCTTGCGAGTCGTGCAAGGCCGAACCCCTGGCCGCGGCTGAGGTGGCGCCCGGGCTCATCGGCGTGCTCGACGGCGATCCCAGCCCGGAGATGAGGACCAAGTCGATCCCCCTGTTGTTTCGCCTGGCGGGGCAGGATCCCCGGGCTTGGCCCGCACTGCAGCACTCGGCCCAGCACGACCCGGACGAGCTGGTCCGCCAGGCCGCCGTCGATGCCCTGGCCGGACATCTTGTGCCGCCTCGCAAGCGCTATCAACGCCGGCAGCGTCGACACGCCCGGCTGGGGTCCCGCCGTTCCCGCGAGTAAAGGGGTGTTGGGCGCCTGACCGGTTGGATGCCTCAGCCGGAAACCTGACGGTTAGGCTCGGCCGGTGCCCGCCTTGACGCCATTTCATCCGGCCGGGTACCGGTCGAGATGACCCCGGACCGCCCCCGCCGTGTTGTCATTGGCCTCGACGTGGGAACGACAGGGGTAAAGGCGGCGGCGTTCGGGCTGGGCTCGCCCTGGAGGGCCGTGGCCATTCGCGAGTACCCGCTCTTCGCCCCCGAGCCAGGACAGGAGGTTCAGGACCCCGCCTTCATCCTTCAATCCAGCGTCGACGCCCTGGCCGAGTGTGTCCACGCCGCGGCCGGGGCGGAAGTGATGGCGGTATCGGTGAGCGCTGCCATGCATGGGTTGCTGGCCCTCGACGCCGATCTGCGACCGCTCACCCCTCTCATCACCTGGGCGGACAGCCGGGCCAGCCGGGAGGCGGCCGCCCTGCGCCGCCAGGGAGTGGCAGATCACCTGCATGCCCTGACGGGGACGCCGGTCCATCCCATGACGCCGATGGTCAAGCTGTTGTGGTTTTCGTCGCATGACCACACCACCTGGCAGGCGGCCCGCTGGTGGGTCGGGCTGAAGGAGTGGATCCTCCTCGGGTTCACCGGGCAGCTGGTCAGCGAGCTGTCCTCGGCGTCCGGCACCGGTCTGCTGGACATGTCGACCCGCACCTGGGCGACCGAAGTCCTGCAACTATGCGGCCTCGATTCCGAGCATCTCCCTTCTATCCTGCCGACTACCGAGCTCCTCAACCTCACCCCGGAGATGGCCGGTCGGACCGGTCTCGACGCCAGCACCCCGATCGTGACCGGCGCCGGCGACGGACCGCTCGGAAACCTCGGTGTCGGCGCCATCCGGGCCGGCATCGCAGGTCTCTCGGTGGGTACCAGTGGTGCGGTGCGCATGCCAATCAGCTCACCCCGGATCGACACCGAACGCAGCCTCTTTTGCTATGCCCTCACCGAGACATCGTGGGTGCTGGGCGGCGCCCTCAGCAATGGGGGCTCTGCCCTGCGATGGGCGGCCACGGCCCTGACTCCCGACGTGCGGGCCGCGACCAGAGGTGAGGCCGATGACAGGGTAATGGGTCTGGCGGCCAGCGTCCCGGCGGGAAGCGATGGCTTGATCATGGTGCCCTACCTCCTGCCCGAGCGGGCCCCGCTGTGGGATCCGGATCTCCCCGGTGCCTACCTGGGGCTGCGCCACCACCACGGCCGCGCCCACCTGATCAGGGCCGCCCTGGAGGGGGTGTGCCTGCAAATGCGCCTTCTCGTCGACCAGCTCGAGCAGGTCCGCCCCGTCGAGGAGGTCCGGGCCACGGGTGGCGTGTTTCGCTCCTCGCTGTGGCGATCGACCATGGCGGCGATGCTGGGCCGCCCTATCCGGGTTGTGGGCGACGCCGAAGGGACCGCCCTGGGAGCGGCCGCCCTGGCGCTGTTCGCCCTCGGGCTGGCGTCGAGCCTTGGCGAAGCCGTCGGCGCCCTCTCGGGCGAGGGCCAACTGCAAGCCGAGATCGTCGAACCGGACCCCTTGGTGGTGGCTACCTACGACCGGTTGCGAGCGTCCTTTCCCGTCCTGGTCGAGGGTTTGTGCCAGGTGGCCGGACTGGTCGAAGGCACCGTGGTCTGATCTTCCGGCCCGCCCCATTCTTTTTCCCGTCAATCCTCAAGGCCCCGTCAATCCTCAAGATCCGGTACTTTTCTCGGCCGGCCCCGCCTGGGGATGGGGCGGGCGGCCGGGTTCCGCCCCGCCGCAGAGAGCGCATCCCGCAGCAGAAACTCGATCTGGGCGTTGGTGCTGCGCAGCTCATCGGCGGCCCAGCGGGCGAGGGCGTCGTGGACGGAGGGGTCGAGCCTGAGCAGGACGCTTTTGCGCTCGACTCCTTGAGCGTCGGTCACCGGGCGCTCAGTGCCCGCCAGGGCTCAACCTGGTCGAGACGGAGCGGGGGAAACGAATGCGCATCTCCGCCGGTCGCGGGGCCGAGAGGCCCTGTCCAACAGTCAGCATCGGTCGTGGCCTTCTTCGCGCCTGCGTTGTTTCCCGGGCGGCTCAGTGGTACAGCGACCCGGCGTTGACGATGGGTTGGGTTCCCCGGTCGCCGCACAGGACGACGAGAAGGTTGGAGACCATGGCGGCCTTGCGCTCCTCGTCCAGTTCGACGATCTCCTCTTCGGAGAGGCGGGCCAGGGCCATCTGGACCATGCCCACGGCTCCTTCAACGATGCGCGTCCTGGCGGCCACGACTGCGTTGGCTTGCTGTCGCTGCAGCATGACCTGGGCGATCTCGGGGGCGTAGGACAACCGGGTGATCCTGGCTTCGATGATGTCGACGCCGGCGGGGACGACCCGGGCCGCGATCTCGCCGGCCAGCTGGCCGCCCACCTCGTCGGTGTGGTCTCGCAGCGAGAGAGTCTCGCCACCACTGTTGTCGTAGGAGTGGCTGTTGGCCACGTGCCGGAGGGCGGACTCGCTCTGGGTGTCGACGAACACGACGAAGTCCTCGACGCTGTAGGTGGCCTGGGCGCTGTCACGCACCTGCCACACGACGACGGCGGCGATCTCGATCGGGTTTCCGTCCGCGTCGTTGACCTTCACGGTCGGAGTTTCCTTGTTGCGGATGCGGATGGAGACCTTTCGCCGCACAGCAAAGGGGTTCACCCAGCGCAAGCCGGTGATGCGGACCGTGCCCCGGTAGCCGCCGAAGAGCTGGACCACCCGGACCTCGCCCGGCTTGATGGCGGTCAGGCCGATGACCCCGAGGGTCGCCACCAGGACGATCGCGACACCGAACCAAACCGCGATCAGATTTTTGGTGCTGAAGAGGGCGATGCTGACGATGTAGCCGACGATGGCGCCGATCAGGACCGCGTAGCCCGGCCACGACGGATACGGCCGCTCCTGGACCGGGGTGGAGGGTTGGGCCGACCTGTTGAGGGTGTCGATGGGTGCCTGCATGGCGCTGCCTTCCTCTGTCTGACGACCCTGGAGGGCCGTCTATCAAAGTGATATCACTTTTTTCCTGATCTGTAAAGAGGGGGGTCTCGCGAGATGCGGGGCAACAGCACGGAGCACGCCTCACGCTCGGCCGGCGCCCGGCCCTGCGCAGGAGGGCGTGCCATCATGGCTTACGATCCAGCCGTCGAGAGCAGGGGGAATGGTCATCAGCGCGCAGTGCGAACGCCCTCGTCATCCCGGGGGTGGCTCCAGAGGGAGGGGAACGTGAAAGCGGTGATCTGCCAGCACGGAGAGCTGTCCACCGGTGAGATGGCTGATCCCCAACCGGGGGAGGGACAGGTGGTGCTGCGGGTCATGCGGTGCGGGATCTGCGGATCTGATCTGCACGCCCGGCGTCGCGGCGACGAGCTCGCCGCCATGATGACCGAATCCGGCTACGACGGGTTTATGCGCTCCGAACAGCGCATTGTGTTTGGCCACGAGTTTGTCGGCGAGGTTGCGGAGTACGGACCCAACTGCAGGCGGAAAATCCCGACCGGCTCGCTTGCGGTCGCCTTACCGCTCCTGCGCCGGCACGGCGGGGTGCACCCGACGGGACTCTCGGCCGAGGCGCCGGGGGGCTATGCCGAATCTGTCCTGGTCGAGGAGTCCTTGATGACCGCGGTGCCAGATGGCCTGCCGGTCGAGATGGCGGCCCTGACTGAGCCGATGGCCGTCGCCGTGCACGCCGTCAGGCGGGGCGAGGTGACGAAGCGCACGGCGGTAATGGTGATTGGTTGCGGACCGATTGGTTTGGCGGTCATCAGTGTGTTGAAGTCGCGGGGCGTCCGCAGGGTCGTCGCCAGCGATCCGTCGTGGCGCCGGCGGGAGCTGGCTCAGGCTTGCGGTGCAGACGTGGTGGTGGATCCATACCAGAGCTCCCCCTACGATGCGGCCACCCGGCGGGGTACGATCCGGTCGCTCCCCGAGGGAGCTGAGCTGGCGGTACAGGCCATGGAACGTGTCCAGCGGCTGCCCATCCCCTGGCCATACGTCTTTCGGGGCATTGACCGGCTGGGCCTCGGCCCCAGGGGGCCGGTGGTCTTCGAGTGCGTCGGCCTTCCCGGCCTCATCGATGAGATCATCGGATCGGCGCCATTTTTTTCCCGGGTTGTCGTGGTGGGGGTTTGCATGGGTGCCGACCGCATCCGCCCCGCGATGGCCATCAACAAGGAAGTCGACCTCCGCTTCGTGCTGGGCTACACCCCTCTCGAGTTTCGCGACACGCTTCACTCTCTGGCCGACGGCAAGCTGGATGGGAGCCCCCTTTTCACCGGTACGGTGGGATTGGACGGCGTCGGGGCGGCCTTTGACTCCTTAGGAGCCGCCGACGCTGACGCCAAAATTCTCATCGACCCGACCCGAGGGGCGGCGGCGTCGACCCTCGACGCCTGATCCTCAGATCCTCAGATCCTCACATCCTCAGACCGGGCCGGATCGCCCCGGCGCAGATGCCATGGTGAGGTAGAGGAGGTAGGTCTCTCTGACCGTTCCGAGGCCCTCGGAAAGGTCAAACTCACCAATTCCACCGTCCCCTTCGATCAGGTCTTGCAGGACCAGGGCACCGAGAGAATCCACCTCGAGATCCTCGACGAGGCGGTCATCGGGGTGGACAGCATCGTGGTCCAGGCCCAGGGCGTCGGCGACCGAAATACAGAACTGATCAATATCCGGAAGGGCATCGCCCGTCGCGGTGTGCCGGCGACGCAAGTCGCGGACTTCGCGAACCCGCTGCAGGCCTTCGCGGGTCAGGGAGCCGATCACCAGGTCCCAGTATCGGCCACGATAGAACGTGTGATCCTTCAATCGGGCCTCTTCGTCGAAATAGACGTCGGCCCCCGAAGCGAACTGCTCGTAGTTGAACGCCGCGGATTCGAAGTACGCCTTCCGAAAGCTCCAGTTGCCGAACACATGATGAGCCAGCAGCAGGAGGGCCTCGGCGCCCAGGCCGGTCCCTTGCAGATCAGGATGAGACACCCCGGCCAGGTAGACGTAGCCGTCGCGATGATTGGCGTTGTAGGCGCTCACCATACCGACGGGGCTGCCGTCTGCTGACCGCTCCACGACGAACTGAGCCAGCACGCCATCCCAGAGTTGGGCCGCGAACACCTTGGGGTCAGGGGTCCCGCCCCGGTACCGCCATCGCTCGCCGGTCTCCCCCTGCGTCGCCAGGGAATAAAGGAACGGAATGTCGCCGGGGTCGACGGGGCGAAGTCGCACCCGACCCGTAGCATCGGTGAGTGGGATCAAATCACTGGTGGGCACCGGGCCTGGCAGGTCGACTTCGGTGAGAGGCATGGTGGGAACTCCTTTTCGGAGAAATGGCGGGCTGGTGGAGAAGAATGACGGGTTGCGAGCGGGACCGGCCCCGGCGTGTCACCGATCCTCGTCGACTGCTGCTCGGGCGGCGACCGGTCGGAGCACCTGGGCCAGCGCCGCCCGAGCAGTTCACGGCCGGGTCAGCTGCAGTTCTTCCACGCCGTCTGGAAGGCGTAGCCGTTGGAGCCCTCGGCGAGGGCGTTGGCCAGGGTGTGACCGGTAATGGGGTTGACCATGGAGAGCTGGGTCACGTTGTTGAGTGACGACAGGGCGTCCTTGTAGCCGGTCGAGGTGACCGCGGCCGAGGCGGCCGTCCAGTCCGTGGCCGAGTAATCGGCAAGTGGCGACGGAGTAACGCCGAACGTGGTCCGCTCGTCGATGAACTCCGCCGAGCTGCCGTCGTAGAAGGAAGAAGCGCTGCTCAGCGAGGCGCTGGACGACTTCCCGGTGGTGACGTCCTCGACCACCCAGTAGGCCGTGCCGGCCGAGTACTCCGTGAGGGCGTACATCGTGTCGCCGGAGTGGATGTTCAGGCTCCCGGGCAGCAGGGTGATGCTGACGCCCGTGCCGCCAGGGCCGAGATATTCGTACCAGGCCTGATTGCTCTGGTTGGTGCCGTCCTGGATCAGTTTCGAGGTTCCGTAACCCCCGAGCCCGACCCAGGACAGATGGGTCGCGCCCGCACAGCTCGTGGTGCTGATGGAGGGCTGGATCCACTCGCCGGACGCCACGTCGAAGTAGGACGAGCTGGCTTGCTTGGACACGTAGCCGGACCAGATGGACGTCGATCCGCTGCTGACCCCGGCCTTGGCGCTGGGAACGGTCGCGGGCAATTTCGCCAGGTTGTTGGGTTGAGCGGCGCTGATCGTCACGTCCGGGGCGACCAGCTGGCCCAGGTGGCTGACGAGCTTTGTCCAGGTGGCCAGGGCGGCCGCGCCTGCCGGCCGGGGAGGCAGGCCGTATGTGGCCAGCTCGGCGGCGGTGGCCGTCAGGGGGTTAAAACCGGCCGGGGGGACCGCAAACCGCAGCTGGTGGCTGCTCAGGTTGTACACATAGCTGTGGCCGCCTTGTGGCAAGGTGCTGATCGACGACGGGTTGACATGGGTTTGGGCGAGGGCGGTGCTCGCCGTGGCCGCGCAGGTCGTGGAGGCCGTCGAGTGCGTGGCTGCTGGCGAGGTCTGGGCGGCATCGGCCGCCGAGGTGGCGACCAGCGGGGTCAGTAAGGCGGAACCCGCAGCGGTGAGGGCTACCGTCCGTGTCTTCATGCTCTGTCTTCCTTTGTGATCGGGCTTCGGCAGCCCACTCTGGGCGACCAATTATCGATTCGGGAAAGGGAGTCCCAGATACGGATTTCGGCCCCAGGCGGCGGTCAGCTGTTCGTTCGGCCCGGGCTGTCGGCCGGCCTCAGGAGGTAAGGATGACGGAGACCACCCCGGTAAGGCCCGAGACGCCCCTGATGGCGAGGGAGTAAGGGCCGGGAGGCACCTGGGTCCGGGGGCAGTCGGGGTTTGGCACCATCGGCGTCGAGTCGGTCTGCTCAAAGGTGCAGCGATCCTGAGCCCACTGAATGACGCTGGACTGCGACCAGCCCTGCGGGTAGACCGTTGTCGGAGTCGGGATGATCTCCGCCGGGCAGCTGAACGCATTGACCGGAGTGTCGGGTCCGGCGTTCGAGTCCCACACCGTGTGGCCGGAGCGGTCCTGGGCCGACACCCCGCCCCCGCAGCTGTTGGTCACCGGGGCCCCGCAGGCCGGGCCGGTGTTGGTCCGGATGATGGTGATCACCACCAGCTGGCCGGGCCGAAACCGGGTCTGATTGGTCCTGGCCGTGCTGACCAGGTGGCAGCCGGACTCGCCCGCGTCGGCGAGTCCGGGCGTGGGGGTCGTCGCGGCTGGCCCCGGAACGGCTGACGGCGGCCGCCTCGCCGGGGCGGAGGTGGTGGCCGAGGTGGTAGCGGTGGCCGCCCCGCAGCCCGCCAGACCGATCAACAACGAGGCGCCCACCGCCAGCGCCGGCAGCCGGCGTCCCCTGGCAAGCCGCGAGCGGAGTAGCCGATCCATGCCAGCTTGGACGCTCGCCCGGAGCCCGACCGGTTCCCGTTCGGACCATGTTTGCGGTCACCCCTCCAGCGCCGCCGGTACCCTCGCCCGGTGCCCGACGCCCTCTATACCCCCGACGGAGACCTGCTCATCCCCGGCCCTCTGACCCAGGGGCCGTGGTCCCCCGACGCCCAGCACGGCGGTCCGGTGGCGGCCCTGCTGGCCCGAACCGCCGAGGCCGCGCCTGCGCCGGCAGCCATGCAGGTCGTTCGCCTCACCGTGGAGCTCGTGCGACCGGTCCCGCTGCAGCCGTTGCTGGCCCGGCAGCAGGTCAGCCGACCCGGACGGAAGGTCCAGATCGTTGACGCCTCGCTGGCCGTGGATGGCCAGCAGGTCGCCTGGGCCCGGGCGGTCCGGATCCGCTCCGAGCCGGTCGACGTGCCGTCTCAGGAGCCGGATCCGGTCAGCCCGGCGCTACCCGCCGACGGCGCGGGCTCTTCCCTCGTAGCGAACCGCACCCCGTTCGCCGAGGCCTTCGATCTGCGCTTCCTGTCGGGAGGATGGGATGAGCTGGGCCCGGTGCAGATGTGGACGCGCCTCCGGGTGCCGGTGGTGGCGGGGGAGGACCCCTCTCCGCTGCAGCGCACTGCCGCCGGAGCTGACTTCGGCAACGGCGTGAGCCGGATCCTGGATTTCGAGACCCACCTGTTCATCAACCCGGATCTCACCGTGTCGCTCTCCCGGGTGCCCACCGGCGACTGGATCGGTTTCGACGTGGTGTCGCGGCTCTCTCCCGACGGATTCGGGCAGGCTGAGAGCCTGATCTTCGATCGGGTCGGACCGGTCGGCAGGGCCGTCCAGTCGCTGCTCGTCGAGGAGCGTGGACCGGTCCGTCAGGGCTCCAGTTCGCAGTGAGTTCTCCCCGCCTGTCCGCGTGCGCTAGACAGTTCGGGATGTTGAAGGTCATCCCGGTGCCGGCAGCCACGCCATGAGCGTCACCGACCGGATCGGCAACTTCCTGCTCACCCGGACGTCCCGGCGGAGCTTCATCGCCCGCAGCGCCATGACCGCCACGGCCTTGTCGGTGGCTCCCGTGGACTTCATGCTCAAGCCGGGGACTGCCTACGCCCAGATCTGCGAGTGCGTGCCGGGCACCGACTGTGGCTGTTCCTCGACATGCTGTGACGGCTACACCCAGTTCTGCTGCACCATCAACAATGGGATCAACGCCTGCCCGTCCGGCACCTTCGCTGGAGGGTGGTGGAAGGCCGATGGATCTATCTACTGTGACGGGCCTCGCTACTACATCGACTGCATGGGCGTGTGCAGTGGCTGCGGGTGCGGCGGGGGCGTCTTTTGCCCCTCTTGCGATGGGCTGAATTGCGAATGCGCCCTGGGCAACTGCAACAACTTCCATATCGGCTGCGCCGAATTCCGCTACGGCCAGTGCAATCAGGAGATTGGCTGCAGCGGCCGGATCGCCTGCCGGGTGGTGTCGTGCACGCCGCCGTGGTTGATCGATTCGACGTGCAGCACCGTCGCCCAGACCGACGACACCACCGCCAATCAAGAGGTCAGCTCCGCGGCCGCGCCCGCCCCGTCGGTGGCGTTCGGGCTCCTCCCCGGCTTCGCCACCGACATCGCCATCGGTGCCAACGGATCAGTGTGGATCGTCGGCACCAATCCCGCGCCCTCAGGCTTCGGGATCTACAGCTGGATCGGCGGCAAATGGACTGAGGTCGCGGGCGGGGCGGTCAGCATTGCCGTGGGGCGGGACGGCGCGCCCTGGGTGATCAATTCGTCGCATCAGATCTTCCACTGGACGGGGTCCGGCTGGGCGCTGTATCCCGGTTCGGCCGGGGACATCGCGGTGGGTGCCAACGGATCGGTGTGGATCGTCGGCACCAACGCGGTCAACGGTGGGTACGGGATCTACGAATGGAATGGGCGGGCCTGGGGCGAAGTTCCGGGCGGGGCGGTCAGCATTGCCGTGGGGCCGGACGGCGCGCCCTGGGTGATCAATTCGTCGCATCAGATCTTCCACTGGACGGGGTCCGGCTGGGCGCTGTATCCCGGTTCGGCCCGGGACATCGCGGTGGGTGCCAACGGATCGGTGTGGATCGTCGGCACCAACGCGGTCAACGGTGGGTACGGGATCTACCTGTGGAACGGCCGGGCCTGGGGCGAGGCTTCCGGCGGGGCGGCCGCTATCGCGGCGAGCCCGAACGGGTCGCCCTGGGTCGTCAACTCGTCCCATCAAATCTGGGCCGGCTGAGCCCGCCGCTGGGTCACCTGCCCGGCTGATTGCTCCTGGTTTGACCTATACTCCCCTCTGGGGACGCGCTGGAGCGGCGCGGACGAAGGGGTGACATCTCATGGTGAGCTGCCGAAAGGTCGCCGTGGCCGTGGTAGCCCTGGCTGCCAGCTGCCTCGGCGTCACGGTGAGCGCCGCCGGGGCGTCGGCAGCCGAGGCCGGCCCCTATGCTGCGGCCGGGTTGTTTCGGGCGGACGGCGTGCTGGCATCAGCACCGGCAACCGTCGATCAGCCCTCTCTTGGCCAGGCGGTATTCGTGGTCGGCACCGACGATCACGTCTGGTGGGCAACCGACCATATGGACTGGACGTCGCTTGGCGCGCCTCCGGTCGGGATCGTGGGCGACCCGGCCGCGGTTTCCTGGGGCGATGACCGCATCGACCTGTTTGTCCGCGGCGGCGACAATCGCCTCTGGCAGGACTGGACTGACTGTGGCGGGTGCCAGTGGTCTGGTTGGTTGAAGCCGCTTGGCAACAACGGCACCCTGGCTTCTTCACCGACCGCGACCAGCTGGGGAGTTGGTCGTATCGATGTCTTTGTTCTTGGCACCAACGGTCTCGTGTATCAGGTGTTCTGGGAGACAACAACGTGGAATGGGTCATGGTTGGCCAGGGGTCGTCCGCCCTCGGGAATCGCCGACAGCCGCCCCGGGGCGGCGTCGGCAGGCCTCAACCAGGTAGATCTGTTTGTGCAGGGCGCCGATAACCGGTTGTGGCAATCATTTTGGACCGGCACGGTATGGACAGGCTGGTTCCAGCCTCCCGGCACCGCCTCAGGCGTGCTGGCGTCGGCGCCGAGCCCGGCCCCCTGGGGGGAGGGGCTGCTTCTTCCGGGACCGCGGCTGACGGTGTTTGTCCGGGGCACAGATGGACGGGCGTACCAGACCACCTGGGACGGGGGCTGGTCTCCGTGGACAGCACTTGGCATCCCTCAGAACGTCATGGTGGGAGCCCCCGGTGTCGTTACCAGCCTGCAGGAGCAGCCCGAGGTCGTGGTGCGGGGGACTGACAACCGCTGTTACGCGTTCGCAGTCAGCGATCCGCTCGCGGGGCGCGCCGCAGCCATGTCGAACTGGGCGGCAGGTCGGGCCGGGATGGCCGGATTCACGTTGGTCGATCTGGCTACCGGTGAGATGTACCAGGGCGGCTACGCCAACGCTCAGATCCGGACAGCATCAGTGATAAAGGTGCCGATCGCCATGGCGCTACTGGCGATGGTGGACGCCCAGGGGCGCACCCTGACACCGGCCGAGCTCTCTGCCCTGCAGTTGATGATCACGCAGTCCGACAACAATTCCGCCACCGCACTCTGGAATGAAGTCGGCGGCGCCAGTGTGATCGGCCTCATGCGGACGCTGGGGGCGACCGACACTGCACCAGATCCAGGTGGCGCCTGGGGCTTTACCCTCACGACCAGCCACGACCTGGCGATCGTCCTGGCCCGCCTGGCCCAGGGCGTGCTCGGCCCCTCCGCGACCGATCTGATTATTTCTCTCATGCGCCAGGTCATTCCGGCGGAGGCGTGGGGGATCGGTGCGGCCATCCCGGGGGCGGCCATAAAAAACGGCTGGTATCCGGATCCCGGTGATTGGCGGGTGAATTGTCTCGGCATCGCAGGCGGCCGTACGTACGCCCTGGCGATCATGACTGAATATCCGATCGCGCTGGGCGAGGGGTACGGGGAGGCAACGTGCCAGGAGATCGCTTCGGGCCTCCTGGGCGGAGTGGGGCCGGCCGACTCGGTGCATCAGGGTAGCCGGGGCCTGGTGGTCATCTCCGGGCGAGGGACGACCGCGGACGGCGGATAATGGGCCGGCCCGGTTACTCAGCTGGGCCGGTGTCTATCGAGGAAACGCCGCATCTCGAGGCGGACTTCGAGGTCTTCGGGAGCGCCACCAAATCCGCCGTGGGGCATGGCCTCGAAGACGTGCAGCTCGGCCTCGACACCGGCGGCGCGGAGCTTGCGGTGCATGCGGACGGTATTGGAGAGGAAGAGGTCACGGGTGCCGGCCTGGAGAAAGGTGGGTGGAAAGCCGGCCAGGTCGGCGAACAACGGGGACACATGTGGGTGGGCGAGGTCGTGTCCGTGGGCGTACAGCAGGTTGGTTGGCATGAGGCTGCCGAGCACATTGTCGATGCCGAGGTTGGTCTGAAACGAGTCGCCCGACTCGGTCAGGTCGACTTCGGGCGTCAGCAAGACCAGGGCGGCGGGCAGCGGGAGTCCTTCGTCCCTGGCCCGGACCATGAGGGCGGCGGCCAGGTTGCCGCCGGCGGATGCGCCACCGACAAAGATGTCGGAGGGTGGCCGTTCCTCGAGGAGGGCGCGGTAGACGGCCACACAGTCGTCGAGGGGGGTGGGGTACGGATGCCGGGGCGGCATGCGGTAATCGGGCGCCCAGGTGATCATGCCATTGGTCGTTGCGGTCATACCCGACATCAGCCGGCAGGCCTCCCCTCCCCCCAGGATGAGGCCACCACCGTGGATGTCGAGGTAGATCGGTGTCGAAGCATTGTCGGACACGTCCTCCGCCCGCAGAATGTAGGCGTGCACGCCGGCAAGTTCGCACTCATCGACGGCCCCGGGGAATTCCTGCCGCGAGAAGCGGTCGAGAAGGTACTTGTCGCCGGCGTCGATCTGGCGGAGCCACCCTTCCACGTCATCGAGCGCCGGGCTGGCGTCCCGACTACGGGCGTAGGTGGCCAGGAACTGCTGGGCCTGCTCACTCACGCTGGTGGGGATCGGCGGCCGGGGTCGAGCGGCGGTTTCGGTCATCTGGAAGCTCCTTACGTGGCGTTGATGCCCAGGACTCGCATGGCGTTGTGGCGCAGAAACTTCGGCCACACCTCGTCCTTGAAGGGAACATAGGCCATTTCGGTCATGATCCGCTCCAGCGACAGTCCCATCGGAAAGTAGCCGCCGTAGATGACTTTGTCCGCACCCCGAGTGTTGGCGAAGTCAATTACCGCCTTGGGGTAGTACCTGGGAGCGAAGGCGCTGGTCGAGAAGTGCAGACCCGGCCATTTCAGCATGAGTTTGACGGCGAGATCGGCCCATGGCTCACACCCGTGCCGGGTGACGAAGATCAGCTCGGGAAAGTCATACATCACCTCGTCGATCAGCTCGACGTGCTGCACCGCGAACTTCAACCGCGGCCCGGGAACACCGGCAGTGCAGAAGATGGGAACGCCGAGCTCCACGCACTTGGCATAGATGGGATACATCCTCTTGTCGTCGATCGCCACCTGCGGGAACGTTCCCGCCGGGAAGGCAGTCACGGCTCGGATTCCACAGGTCTCGTAGATCCGTATCAGCTCCCGAATGGCAGCCATCCCGCCATTGGGATCGCAGCCGGCCGCGGGGATGAACCGGTCCGGGTATCGCTTGAGCGCATCCTCGCCGATGCCCCCGTCGGATCCGACCCCGACCAGGCCCTTCTCGATCCCCCAGCGATCCATCTCGGAGATGGTCACCGCCACCGGGTCACTGGCGTCGAGATCCCTTTCCGGGACATCCTTGAACATGTATTCGACCGGAAAGCTGAACTCTTCCTTCGACTCGGCATCCTTGGTCTGCCGGGTGATGAACGTGTAGACCTCCTTCATGTCGCGGTGGGGGAATCCGATCATCGTGTCGATAATCCCGATACCGGTTGGAAAGGTCATGTCGCTCTCCCCTCGGACGTCCGACCGGCGTGATGCCGCCGCGGCGCAGTGTGCGAACAGCCGGTCAGGCTCAGTCTTTGGCGAGGCTGGGCGATGCCGGATGCAGCTGGGCTTGATAGTTTTACCAGCGGACTCTAATTGAGATGGGGGAGGACCGTGGGCGCGGACGACGTTGACTTCCAGATCTTCGACTGTGACAACCACTACTACGAGGCCGCCGACGCCTTCACCAGGCATATGGAGCCCGCGTTCAAGAAGCGCGGCATGCAGTGGGCTGAGATCGATGGTCGCCAGCGCCTCCTCGTAGGAGGAAAGATCAATCGCTTCATTCCCAACCCGACCTGGGATCCGGTCTCGAAGCCCGGCGCCCTCGACGAGTACTTCCGGGGTCGCAACCCGAAGGGCGCCGACACCCGGGAATTATTCGGCAACCTCGACCGGCTGGCCGACCATCCGGAGTACCTGAATCGCGGCGCCCGGCTCGACACCATGGACAATCAGGGCGTGCAGGGAGCCATCTTCCTGCCCACCCTGGGCGTCGGGATGGAACAGGCCCTGCGCCAGGACATCCCCGCCTTGACGGCCGCCTTTCGGGCCTTCAACCGGTGGTTGGACGAGGACTGGGGCTTCGCCTACGAGGAGCGGATATTTGCTGCCCCGTACATCACGCTCGTCGACGCTGACAACGCGGTCGCGGAGTTGGAATGGGCCCTCGACCGCGACGCCCGCTTCATCGTCATGGTCGGTGGACCGGTGGTCGCCGGCGGCGTGGGCCGCTCGCCGGCCGATGCCGGGTACGACCGCTTCTGGTCGCTGGTCAACGAGTCGGGGGTGACCGTGTGCTACCACGGTGGAGACAGCACCTATTCGCAGTACCTGACCGACTGGGGCGACGCGTCGGAGATGGAATCGTTCCGGCAAAATCCCTTCCGGTCGTTGCTCTCGGCCGACCACCATCAGGACAACTTCGCCAACCTCCTCGCCCACGGTCACTTCGCCAGGTATCCCAACCTCCGGATCGCGTCGATTGAATCCGGCTCGACCTGGGTGTTCCATCTGTTCGAGAAGCTGAAGAAGTCCTTTGGTCAGACGCCGCGCGCCTATCCCGAGGACCCTCGCGTCACCTTCAAGCGGCACGTATGGGTATCCCCATTCTACGAGGACGAGCTTGGTGATCTCCGTGACCTGCTGGGAGCGGACCACATCCTCATGGGGTCCGATTTTCCTCACGCCGAGGGCCTGGCTGAGCCGGTCTCCTACATCAAGGATCTCCAGAACTTCGACTACACCCTGGATGACTGCCGGATGGTCATGCGGGAAAACGGCCTGGCCCTGTCGCAGCGCCGCCCCTCCTGAGCCGACGGCGCTCAGTTGGTCTGGACTTCAAGGGAATGGCCCTGGGTCCACTGTCGCAGGACCAGATACCGGCCGTGCAGGGCGCCGCGATCGTGATGTCCGAAGCCCAGCGTCGTTCCCTCGTAGCCTTCGGCGGCGGGTAGCCACTTCACCTGTTCCAGGCCATCCTTGACGCCGTCCCGGGTCCGTTCCGGCGCCCGGGCCAGGCCTTCGGCGACCAGCCGCCCCATGTCATAGCCGTACGCCGGACCGACGCCGCTGTCAGGCGTCAGCTTGAGCCGCTGGCGGAACGCCGCCAGCGTGGTGTTGCCATCGGAATGCATGTCCACGTAGGTCCAGCCATCGATGGTCTGACCGAATTCCGGGCTGTAACCCCGCATACCAGCGGTGTTCATGGCCCGGAGCCCCTCCCACTGACGCCCTGTCAGGGCCCCGGCCACGGCGGGGGCGGCGAGTCCGAGGCCCAGGTAGACGAGGGCATCCACGCCGACGTCCAGGACGGCCCCCGCCTCGGCAGAGGCGTCCTCGGCAAGCGGAGAGATGCCGGCCGTGGCTGCGACGTGCAAGCCCAGCACGTCGGCTTCCTCCTGCAAAAAGAAGAAATAGCGTCGCCCGATGGGTGACCGGTCGTACACGACTCCAACCCGGTGGACGCCGATGGCGGCCAGATGTCGGGCCAGAACGATTGACTCGTCCTCGTGGGATCCGACCTGCAGATGGAACATGTAGTCGCTCCGGCCGCGTTCGGTTCCGGCCCAGTTGATGGTGGGAATGCGATACCGGTCCGCCAGCGGCGTGGCGACGAGGGCGTCGTCCCCGATGGCCGGCCCGGCGATGATAAGAACGTCCTGCTCGGCCAGGCTGGCGAAAGCTCGCTCGACGGCTGCCGCAGTCCCCGAAGGGAGGCCGAGTCCCCAGGCGTGCACGAACTCAACTTCCCGATCGATCCGGCCTTGCCCGGTCAGGTCGTCAACGGCCAGCCGGAGCCATTCCTCGATGTTGCGCCCTGGCCCCGGTGGCGCGTCGGACATGTCGTTGAGTATTCCTACCCGAAATGGTGCTGCCATGGCGTCCCTTCTCTCGTTTGCGCCGCCTCTTCTTCACGCCCTCTGGACCACCCTGGCCGCCAGGTGCGGCGACCACCCCGCGCCCTCCTCCCCGGGAAGGTCGGCTCTGTCAGGGATTGGGCCCGGGTTTCGGTGGCCCGGCGGCGGTGTGTTCGGTCCCGGGCGGATCGACGGCCCAGGCCGGGGCCGTTCCCCACTGCTCGGTGTAGACCAGCTCCGAAATGGGCCGCCGTCGCACCGGTCCGTGCCCCCCGGCCGGCTTACCGATGGTGATGGTGCCGGCCAGAAAGACGCCGTCAGGAATATGGAGAAGGGCTCGCAACTCAGGCTCGACGTAATAATGCATCCCGGTGAAGGCACCCCCGTACCCGAGAGCGCGCGCCGCGAGCAGGAGGTTTTCACATGCCGGATACACAGAGGCCCCTTCCATCGGCGCCGGATCGCGATAACGGACCAGACACGGCAGTACCAGCACCGGGACCTCGGCAAAATGATCGACGTAGTGTTGCATGGTGCGAGCGATCCGTGCCTTGGGCGATAACCGGGTGGCGCCGCTACCCCGGTCGTACTGATCGAACTGGCGCTTGGCTCCCCAGACCTGCTGGGCTCCCTTGGCTACCAGCCGTTTCGCCTCCTGGGCCTTGGGTCCATCCGTCAGCACGATGAATCGGAACGGCTGCCGGTTGGAGCCACTTGGCGCCCTGGTCGCGGCAAAGAGCATGGCCCGTAAGGCCTCGGCGGGCACGGGGTCAGCGGTGTACCGCCGGATCGCTCGGGTGGTCGTCAGCCCCTCGAGCAGCCCGACGACGTCGTCCGGGAGGGGCAGCTGACCGAGATCGTCAGGGGCCGCTAGCTGATCTGCCATCGCACCATCCTAAGTGCTCGCCCAAAAGGAGCTCCACAGGAGTAACAGACCGGTGGGTGTGCTCGCCGGCTGCGACCTTGACGGACCCCGTGTATTGGTGTCAAGATCCTGACGGGTAGTTGTGATGAGGGATTCTGACGCAGGGGGAGGTCAGCGGTGAGCGTGGATCTGACGGGCGGACTGAGCGACGATCGGGAGTACGTCTTCGCCAGGCAGCCCGACAATCCCGAGATGCGTGAGTCCGTCAACGCCTGGATCTGGGATGACGGTGTCGAGGTTGGAATGCCGCGCATCGGCGTGGAAGCGGTCGCCGACCAATGGGAAACCCATGACGTTCAGGTCAATATCGTGTACGCCGATGGGCGAGTCATCGAGCTATTTGAGGCGGGGAAGGTGCACGATCCCCTCGGCGCGGACGGACAGGCCCGTATTCTCGGGGCGGGCCCGCTGTCGTTCGAGCTGATCGAGCCGTTCCGTCACTGGCGGTTGCATCTCGATGGCCTGGGTGTGGCCCGGACCGTCTCGGAGCAAATTGGTGGCAAGCTCGAACCCAGAGATCCGAGCGTCCGGGTTGAGCTGCAGGTAGATATCACTTCGGCGGCCCCGCCGTGGGAAAATGGCGCCTTGCTGGAAGAAGCGGCACGCGTGCTGGCAGAGCAGGACGAAGGCGATCTGATGGGCGGCCCCCGGTTCGAGCAGCTTTCCCGGGCGACGGGCAGCCTCCGGGTCGGCGATGAGACCCACGAGATTCGTGGCGGGGCGCTCCGTGTCCGCCGGCAGGGAATCCGGCGGCTTCCGAAGTTCCGGGGACATGCCTGGCAATCAGCCCTGTTTCCTGGCGGTCGAGGCTTCGGCTACATCGTGTACCCACCTCGCGACGATGGTAAGGCGACCTACAACGAGGGTTACCTGTTCCAGGGTGACGGGGGCCTCATCCCGGCCCGGGTGGTCCAGGCGCCCTGGCTGCGCCGGTTGCAACCCCGGGGGGAGGATGTCTCCGTGGTGCTCGAGACCGAAGAGGGAGTCACGGCGATTCAGGGCGAAACGGTCGTGGCCCGGTTTTCCGGCATGGGCGACATTCCGGGTGCCCCGGTCCTGCAGCAAGCGATTTCCAGATTTTCCTGGGACGGAGAGACTGCCAACGGGATGACGGAACGTTCGACCCTCTCGGAGCAGCTGGAGCGGCCCTGAACCGTGCCCCGTCGAGCCGAGACCATGTATCGGGGTTGACGGGCCATCGGGGTTCGACTGGCCATCGGGGTTGACTGGCCTGACGGGTCGATCGGGCCCGATCAGGTTCCATCCTGATCGCTCGGGGCCGCCGTTCTCCTCGGCGCCGGTCGGCGCATGCGGCGGCCTTCGGGACGGCCTGGACCGCGACCATCCCGGATGGCCTCCGCGACCAGGCCGATTACCCAGGTCGCAGCCTGTATGGCGTCGGCGGGACCCAGGCGCCAGACGTCGGTGAGACGCTCGTAGGCGGGGATGGCCCAGATGACGTCGAGCACGGCCGCGGCCATCTCGAGCTCGACAACGGACCAGTCCCGCGCCTCGGGAGCTACCGCACCCAGCAGCGCCTGATGACGCCGCCAGTCCTCCTCGACGAAGGGCGGTTCCGAGGGCGATGCCGGCCGCACCGCGAACTTGGGTCGGGAGGCGAAGACGCGGGCCGTCACCTCGGCGAGGTCCGCCAGGCGCAGCCCCTCATAGCTGACCCCCGCTTCCTCCTCCAGGCGTCGCATGACGGCGCGGTGGAGCTCCTGTTCGCTGGCGAAGTGCCGGTAGACCGTCCGTTCGCTGACCCCGGCCCGCTCGGCGACGGCGCGGAATGTCAGCTCCCTCCAATCCCAGCTGGGAAATCCGTGCACCAGGGCCGAGCCGGCCGCCAGGATACGGCCCCGTGTTTCGGCCACTCTCTGACGGCGCAGCGGACTGTTGTACGCACGGCGTTCGGGTGGCTGGACCCGGTCCCCCGGATTCCGTCTTGACGACCCACTCATATTCCTGTCAATATCCTGTCACTAAGTCAGCTGTCATGGCCAGGCGATTGGGGAGGGTCAATGACCGCAGGGGGAGCGAGCGTGACTGCCGCGGCGAGGATAGACGACCTGATCTCGAAGGCGATGGCCGAGACCGGGCTGGAGGACTTCGGCGGCGACAGCTGGCGCGAGGGCCTCGAGCGCCTGGTTAGCTCGGCGGAATCCGAAGGCCGCTTTACGGGGTCCGGGCAGGACGTGTTCTACGGCTCGCTGGTCCGGGCGCTCGTCACCCGGCTCCGGATCGAGGGCTGGTACGCCCGACACCCGGAGATCGACGACCAGGAGGTCCAGGTCGAGTTGCTCGGAGTGGGTTTCCCGCGGACGGGCTCGACGGCACTCTCACACATGCTCGCCGAGGAACCCACTGTCAGGTCGCTGCGTATGTGGGAGGAAACGGCGCCCTGTCCGCCTCCCGGAGTGTCCGCCGAGGATGACCGGGCCCGGGTGGCCGCCGCCGAGATGGCGGTCTCGATGGGAGAGGGCGTGGCGGCTCGGCTTCGATCGATGTTGCCGCAGTCGGCGACCGGCCCGATGGAAGATCACGACCTGATGGCCCTCGAGTTCAAGGCCCAGCACTTTCTGGTGGCCGCCCACATTCCGTCCTATGCCGAATGGTTCCTGGGCTGCGATATGGAGCCGACCTACCGGTATGAGCGCCGGGTATTCAAGCTCCTGCAGTGGAAGTGCCCGCCGACCCGCTGGTGGCTGAAGAGCCCGACGCATACGTTGTTTCTCGACGCCTACGAGAAGGTCTTTCCGGAGGCGCGCTTCTGGATGACCCACCGCGACGTGTCGAAGGTCCTTCCTTCGGTGACCGACCTCTACTACACCATGCTGCAGGGGGGCAACGAGGGCATCGATGCCGGGGAGGTCGGCCGGCTCAACATGGAGCAATGGGGCCTGGCCCTCGACCGCTGCCTGGCGTTCCGGGACGCCGGGCGCGAAGACCGCTTCTACGACATCGGCTTCTCCGCCTTCCAGGCCGATCCGATCGCCGAGATCCGCGGGCTGTACGAGTGGCTGGGCCGGGACCTGACCCCCGAGACCGAGCGCCACATGGGCGCCTGGCGGGAGGACAACCCGCTCGACAAGTTCGGCCGCCACGAGTACTCGGCGGAGGAGTTCGGCATCGACGAGGTAGCCCTGGCCGCTCGCTTCGGCACCTATCGGGCCCGCTTCTGGCCGCTGCTGCGGTAGTCATGTCCGGCGCGGGAGCACGTGGCGCGTCCAGACTCCGTCGGCGTCCTTGGTTGGCGGCCGGGAGGGGCGATCAGGGCTGCGAGGCTGGCGTGGCGGCGGCTGGTGCCGGGGCGTGCCGGACATCGTCGGGCCTCAAGGCTCGGGTCCAGGCCGCGAACTCCACGCAGATGCCATCAGGATCGAAGAAGTACACGGACTTGACGAACACGCCAGGGTGCATTTCCCGGGCGACGCCCCGTTTGCTGTCGTCGTGATGCATGACTTCCGTGCAGTCGACGCCCCGCTCGCGGAGGCGAGCCGCGTAGCCGTCGATGCGCTCGGCCGGGACGTTGAACGCCACGTGATTCATGGACCCGATGGCCGATGTGATCTCACCCACGCCCGGCAGGTCGGCCGGAGCGGCAACTCCAGGCGCCGCGGGTGGAGCGTCCTTGAACCAAAAGAAGGCCAGGCAATCGCCATTGCCGATGTCGAAGAAGAAGTGCTGACCATGCCCATCGGGAGCTCGATGGTCTTGACGAGGGGGAGGCCGAGGCTCTCGCCATAGAACTCCACGGTACGGGCCATGTCCCGGACCGGGATCCGACCGGTAATCCGAACTACGTCGTATCACGATGTTATGCCCAGCGAGCCGGGATGCGCGGGGGTGCAGAGGCCGGGAGTCGAGAGGCCCGGGAGTCGAGGTGATCAGGGCCCATCGTCAGAACCGTCGTCGAAGCAACCCGACGCTCGGCAGCCTCGACGGGGCTGACACCGCTAGTGGGCCGGCCAGTTCGCAGGCGGCCCGCTAGCCGGGGAGATGGGCTGGCAGGTCGAAGGCGGGAAAGAGCCGCGAGGTGTCGAGGAAGGCGTGGAATCCGGTGATCCGCCCGGCCGAGATCTCCAGGACTTGTAGCGCCCACGGGGTGTGGCCACCGGCTGGATCGGGTTTGTACTGGCCGAACGCCGGACAGCCGTTGGCGCTCACCGGCAGCAGTCGCGAGCCTCGACAGAGGCTCGGAGTGGGTTCGAGCATGAACCGACCGATGCTGTCGGCGCCGCGTACCCACATGGCGAAAGGTGGCATCGACATGACCGCGTCCTTATGGAGCAGCGTCACCAGCTGCTCGACGTCGTAGCGCTCGAACGCGTCGACATAGCGGCCCAGCAACTCGGCGTCGGGTTGATCCAGATCCGCCAGACCGGCGTTGCCGGGCAGAGCCGCCACGGTGGCCCGGGCCCGCTGCAAGGCGCTGTTCACGGCCGCCACGCTGGTGCCGAGCAACTCGGCTGCCTCCGTAGCTTGCCAGCGCAGAACCTCGCACAGGACGAGTACGGCCCGCTGGCGGGCCGGGAGGTGCTGAAGGGCGGTAACGAACGCCAGGCGAATTTGACTCCCGCTGGACTGCGATCTCAGCGGGATCGCCGCCAGCCGGCTCCAGCCGGCCGTCCGGGATAGGGGTCACCCAGGTGGCCTCCGGCAGCATCGGCCCCAGCCTCGATTCGTCGGGCGGCGATGGTGGTCCCATCTCCATCGGCCTGGCTCGACGTTGCCCCTGCCGTCCCATGTCGATGCAGATGTTGGTGGCGATCCGGTACAGCCAGGAGCGCACGCTGGCCCTGCCCTCGAAGCTGCCCCAGGCGCGCCAGGCCCGCAGCATGGTTTCCTGCACCGCGTCCTCGGCCTCAGATCCCGAGCCGAGCATGCGGTAGCAGTAGCCCGTCAGCTCCCTGCGATAGGGCTCCAGATCGACGGTGGCAACCGGTGCGCCTGAGGTCACGACGTCCGATGCTATCCCCGCCGGGGGAGCGGTCCAGAGCGAATCGATGCCCGGCGTCGCGGCCACTGTCAGTGCTACATCTGTCACACCCGGCGGCCATAGCTCGGTCCGATCAGAGCGGCACGGACGGCCGAAACCCCGTTTCGCCGCAAGCCTCGTGTCCCGATAGAGTGCGGGAGATGCAGTTGACAGCAGGTCCCGGGCAGATCGCCTCCGCCGATCAGGAGGTCTGATGGGGGAGGACGGCCAGGCGGACAATATCTGGATGGCCGCGGCGCGTTGCCGGGATCTCAGCCCCGCCATTTTCTTCCCCAGCGACGGGCTCGGCGTCGAGCTGGCCCGGCGCATCTGCGTCAACTGCCCGGTGAAGGAGCCTTGCCTGGAGTACGCCCTCAGCCACCACATCGAACACGGGGTCTGGGGCGGGACCTCTGAACGGGAGCGACGCCGGATCGTCCGCCGTCGGCGTGTCCGGCACACGTCGCGGTAGGGTCCGGATCGCGGTGGGACGGTAGCGATCGGCGGGATGGCGTGGCCACCGCGGCGCACTGCATCAGCGACTGAAATCGTCGCCTGGCCATAGGTGAGGGGGCTTTTATCGGGGTTCCGGCCTGGACTTCCCGACGTGCTCATCGGGCTGTCAGGAGTTCTCGCGCCAGCCAATCTGTCTCACCGACGGGTGGAGGTCTGGCGGTCTATCGAGGCGTCCTTTAACGTCGTCGACCATGTCTGAAGGTCACGCCGTGAACGCAGCTGATCACACGGGCCCGCTGGCGGGGATCCGGGTGCTGGACCTGACCCGGTTCCCTCCGGGAGCGTATTGCACGGTGTTGCTGGGCGACCTCGGGGCGGAGGTGTGCCGGGTGGACGTCCCCGGAGCGGATCCGCGCCTGGTCGGGGTGGGGGTGGGCCTGAGCCGGGGTAAGCGGTCCGTGGCGGTTGACCTGCGTCACCCGCGGGGGTCGGAAGTCTTGCGGAAGCTGGCCGGCTGGGCAGACGTGCTGGTCGAAAACAACCGGCCCGGCGATCTGGAGGAGCGCGGCTTCGGCTACCGTCACGCCGCCGAGCTATACCCGTCGCTCATCTGGTGCTCGATCACGGGGTTCGGCCAGGACGGCCCATACGCCCGGTGGCCGGGCCACGATCTCACCTACACGGCCCATTCCGGTCTGCTGGGCGCACTCGATCCGGACCTCCCCTGGCATCCGCAGGTCGTGCTGGCCATCCCGTTTGGGGCCCTGGCCGCGGCCACCGGCATCGCCGCCGCCCTGGCTGAGCGAGCCCACACCGGGCAGGGCTGCCATCTTGACATCAGCCTGGCTGAGGCCGCCACGTGGGCCCTGTCGGGTACTGATGGGGAATTTCGACGGACACCCGTGGGGCATTCCTGTAACCGCCGAACGCAGGCTGTACCGCTGCAGTGATGGCCGCTACGTGACCGTGGCCGCCCAGGAGCCCCGGACGTGGCAGGCGCTTTGCGAGGGGCTGGGGTTTGGTGATCTGGCCGCGGCGGGACCGCCGCGGGGCCGGGACGACGGACTCACCGACCGGTTTGCGGCCGTGTTTGCTTCCAAACCGGCGGCGGAATGGGTGGAGCTGCTCGGGCCCGCCGGAGCCGGCGTGGGCGCCGTCAACCGGGGCTGGGACCTACCCGATGACCCGCAAGTCAGGGCCCGGGAAAGCCTGGTGACGGTGGCCGGGGCGACGGTCCCGGGAAATCCGATCCGGATCCGCGACCGGGCCGGACGCCGGTCCGGATCCCGCACCTCCGCCCCTCCGCAGCCCGGTGCGAACACCCGCGATGTCCTGCTGGCGGCCGGCTATAGCCAGAGCGAGGTCGATGAACTGAAACAGTCCGGCGCGGTCGCGGACTGATTGCCCGCCGTCACGAGGAGGAGTATCGCACTATGCCGTTCGTCATCGATCTGGAGGGCCGTCGGGCCCTGGTTACCGGGGCCGGTCAGGGAGTGGGTCGTGGCATCGCGGCCATGTTGGCGGTGGCCGGCGCCGACGTCGTCGTCAACGACTACTACCCGGACCGGGCCGAAGCGGTGGCCGAAGAGATCCGTGCCAACGGCGGGCGGGCTCAGGCGGCTCCCTTCGATGTCACGAACTACGACGCAGTGGCGGCGGGCGTGGCGGAAGCCGGCGCGGTCGATGTTCTCGTCAACAACGCCGGAAATGCCGGCGCCAGCGTGTTCCAGCTCACGCCGTTCGCGGCGACGGAGCCCTCCGAGTGGGAGCGCTATTTCACCGTAAATGTGTACGGCGTGATGAACTGCAGCCGGGCGGTGATCCCGGGCATGATCGATCGTCAGGATGGCCGGATCGTCACCATCATCTCCGACGCTGGCCGGTGGGGCGAGCCCCGCATGGCGGCCTACTCTGCGGCGAAGGCCGGGGCGGCCGGGTTTACCAGGTCCCTGGCTCGTGACGTCGGCCGGTACGGCATCACCGTCAACAACATCGCCCTCGGGTCGATCAACGCCGGTGATCGTGATGCCGGCTCGGTAGAGATGTCGGCGGAGGTCGCCGAGCGGTACAAGCAGCAGTTGCGCAACTACATCATTCGGCGGCCCGGGAAGCCAGACGACATCGCCGCTCTCGTCGTATTCCTGGCCAGCTCCCAGGCGTCGTGGATCACCGGCCAGACCTACCCCGTCAACGGGGGGTACACCGTCAACCAGTGATGGCAACCCGGCGACGATGCCGGAGGCCGGAGGGAGGCTGGAGGGTGGAGGGGGCCGGTTTTCTTGGTGACATTCGGATTCTTGGTGACAGGGACGACACCACAGGTACATAAACGCGCCAAGAAACGGAAACGCGCCCAGAATTGCGGATCAGATGGCATGAAAGGGCATGTCGCGCCCCGGAGCCCCGAATACGCAACTAGCATGTTGAGGTCCAACCAGACGCGAGCTCAGAACGTTGCGTCTGGCACCCCGGCCGGGACAGACGGATCAGGGACTTTCACGGGCCCGACTGGCCATGCCACGGTGCGAGCCTTGCCAACGACTGGGAGGAGTTAATCAAATGGATGTTGCCACTCTGGCAGACCTGCTCCACGAGACGGCCGACCACCATGCGCGCTTCGAAGCGATCGCCCCGAAACACGACTGGTGGGACTGGTATGCCGCCTACCTCGACGCCCGCCAGCGCGGCAGCAGCCCGGACGAGGCGTCGAAGGCGGCCGCCTTGTACATGGAGCAGGTAAAAGGTATTCACGTTTGACTGATGTTCCGGCCCAGTGGCGCGACCCTCAGGGAACGTGGTGGTCGCGGCCAGATAGCCGCACCGGTCGTATCACCGGGTCGAACCGCACCCTTCGCCTGATCATGGCTGGGTGACACTTTCGGCCTGGGAGATGGCCCAGGCCGCGTTGACCAGCCCGATGTGGCTGAATGCCTGAGGGTAGTTGCCCAGCAGCTCGCCGCTGGCGGGATCGACCTCCTCGGCCAGCAAGCCCACGTCGTTGACAAACGCCGCCGCCCGTTCGAAAACGCTTCGGGCCCGATCCGGCTGACCGGTCACGGCCAGGGCCTGGGCCAGCCAGAACGTGCAGAGCAGGAACGTCCCCTCGCTGCCGTCGAGCCCATCATTGCTGCGGTAGCGATAGACCAGGCCGCGTTCGTCGGTCAGGTGCTGTTCGGTGGCTGCAATGGTGGCCAGCACCCTCGGATCGTCGGGGGGAAGGAACCCGACCAGCGGGAGCATCAGGTTGGAGGCGTCCAGGTCTTCGGAGCCGAAGGATTGGGTGAAGGCGTTGAGCCGGTCGCTCCAGCCCTTGCTCAGGACGGCTTCGTGGATCCGGTCGCGATCGTGCCGCCAGGATTCGACCCGGTCGCCGGCGCCGAGAAGATCGGCCATGGCGATGGCCCGCTCGAGCGCGACCCAGCACATCAGCTTGGAATAGAGGAAGTGCCGGGGCTGGCCCCGCACCTCCCAGATCCCCTGGTCCGTTTCTTGCCAGCGCCGGGCGGCCGCGTCGGCGAGCTCGACGAAAAACCGTTTGGTAGCCGGCGCCAGGGCCGGGGTCGCGCCCCACCTCGCCGGGTCGGCCATGGGCCCGACCCGACGGGCCTCCTGGTCGAAAAGGTGGTCGGAGAGCCGGTACACCGCGTTGAGCACCTCTCCGTAGACATCGAGCTGGCGCTGGCGCCAGGCGTCGTTGCCGACCCGTACCGGAGCCGAATCCCGCCAGCCCGCCAGGTGGGACAACTCCCGCTCCGTCAGGTCCCGCTCGCCGCCGATTCCGAACATGATCTGCAAGTCAGCCCCGGCTTCGAGGCTGCCCGCCGCGGATACCGTCATGTAGTCAAAGAACTCATTGGCCTCGTCGGGGCAGGCCGCCACCCACAGCGCCTCGATGGTGTAGGAGGCGTCGCGAACCCAGGCATAGCGATAGTCCCAGTTCCGGGCCCCGCCGACCGACTCAGGCAGCGAGGTGGTTGCGGCCGCGCAGATCGCCCCGGTCGGCTGAAATGACAAGGCCTGCAGGACCCGCCCGCTGTTGTGCACCAGATCGCGCCACGGTCCAACGTAAGCCTGATGCAGGTCGGACCACGACTGCCACGCCGACACGGTGTCGTCGAGTCGGGCCTGAATCTCGGGCTGGCTCCACAACCTGGCCGTTCCAGACTCGGCGCGTTGGTGGTGATGCAGGGCGAATCCGGCCTGCTCGGCGGCCTTCAGGGTCAACCGGCCCGACGCAGACGACCCGGCCACCGCCAGGGGCGCCGGGGACGAAAGCATCAGGACGTCTGCGCCCCCGCGGGCAGCCACGCCCCCGTCGACGACGTCGAGTAAGGGAACCACCTGGCCATACTCGGGCCGCGGTACGAAGTCAAGATGCAGCTCGACCTGGCCTTCGAGGCACGTGACGCGCCGCAACACGACATGAGGAGCCTGGCGGCCGAGCCCATGCCCCCGGTTGTTCTCACCCATCGCCAGGGCGTCGACCACCACGGCCACGCCGCCGGCGGCGTGGTAGGTCGTCTCCAGGACCATGGTCCGATCCAGGTAGCGCCGGTTGACTTGCTCGGCTGCCGGCACCCGAAGCGACCAGTAGCCGGCCTCGTCATCAAGTAACCGGGCGAAGATCGACGGACTGTCGAAGCGGGGCAGGCACAACCAGTCGATGGAACCGTCGAGGCTCACGAGCGCGGCGCTGTGCCGATCCCCGAGCAACGCATAATCGGCTATCCGCGTAGAGCTCATCGGACCGCGCCGTGACCTGGTTGCCGCGACGGACCGAGCTTTGTCACGACCGGATGAAGTGGGGAGGTTCGAGACGACGGTGCCAGGGGGCCCGGTCTCAAGCTGCCGTTCCGGCGGTCCGGTCCCTCGACGAGATCTTCAGGCGCAGGCTTTTGAGGGCGGCGCTCAGGATCTCGGAGAACGTGGGAAAAGGTTGGATGGTGTCGCTGAGCACGTCGATCGGAATACGAGCCCGGATCGCCAGCTTGGCCTGCTGAAGCCATTCACCGGCCCCGGGCTCGAGCGCATGGGCGCCGATCAACCGCTCGCCGTCGCTGAGGAGGGTCAGGAAGCCGTTGGACTTGGCGTAGGCATAGGTATAGGTGGCGGTCTTGGGTATGTCGGAAGTTCGGGCCGTACCGCTGACGTCGCCCTCGGACGCGCCGACCGCGGCGCCCCGTTCGACGACGGCCACCCGCAGGCCGCCCCCGGCCACGGCCCCGGCGCAATGTTCACCGGGGGCACCGCGCCCGAGGACGATCACGTCGTAGTCATAGCTGACTTCGCTGCTGCGCATCCGCTCCCTCCGCGTCGTGCTGGTAGGGCACATCCTCGCGCTCCGGCACCCCGGTTGCGGCCGTAGGGAGCCCGGCCAATCCTGGTCCAGCGGTCTTCACCGGTCCCATGGGGTGGTCGCTGGCGCGAGACTGTGCACATGACCCGCCTCCCGAAAGCTCGCCACGGTCATCCCATCGACCGCGACCCGCGCCTCACTCCTACCGCAGTCCCCGCTCCGTTCGGACCCGATCGGCCGGGGTCCCCACGTTGAACGCCGAGCAGTTCGAGAAGATCAAGGACGGTCGAGGTTTCTTCGCCGCCCTCGACCAGAGTGGCGGTAGCACTCCTCGCCTGCTGGCCGCCTACGGCGTCCCGGAGAGCGCTTACTCCAACGACGAGGAGATGTTCGATCTGGTGCATCAGATGCGCCTACGGATCATGACGAGCCCCAGCTTCGAGGGCAACCGGATTCTGGGCACGATCCTCTTCCAGAACACCCTGGACCGCGATGTCGACGGGCAGGGCACGGCCGCCTACCTCTGGCAGGTCAAACACATCGTTCCCTTCCTCAAGGTAGACCTGGGCCTCGAAGCCGAAGCCGATGGCGTTCAGCTGATGAAACCGATCCCTCAAGTCGAGGCGGTGCTGAGCCGGGCCCGTGATCAGGGCGTGTTCGGTACCAAGATGCGATCGTTTATCAAAAACGCCGACGCGGCCGGGGTGAAAGCCATCGTCACCCAGCAATTCGACTATGCCCGGCCCATCCTGGCCGCTGGTCTGGTGCCCATCCTGGAACCGGAGATCGATATCCACAGTCCCGAAAAGGCTGCGGCGGAGTCCCTGTTGAAGGATGAGCTCGAGGCCGGCCTGGCCGCCCTGCCATCGGGTCAGCAAGTGATATTGAAGCTGAGCTTGCCCGATCGGGACGACTTCTATGCCGACTTCGTGAGCGATCCAAGGGTGCTTCGACTCCTGGCTCTTTCCGGCGGGTACACCCGCGACCAGGCCGTCGAACGTCTGGCCCGGGACCACGGGATGATTGCCAGCTTCGCCCGGGCTCTGATGGAGGGATTATCGATCCAGCAGAGCGAGGAACAGTTCGACGCCACGCTCGACCAGGCCGTGGAGCGGGTATTCCAGGCATCGATTACATAGCGGAGTTCAGTGCAGAACCGGTGCGATTGATCTGAAGCCCGGCATTTGGCTTTCGGGTCTATTCCACTCCACCCGGGGAGGTATGCGGGGCCTCGACCTCGTGTCGTGGGTCCGGTAGCAGCCCCCTGGTCGTCAGTTGAGCGACGGGTCGTCGGGGGAGGTCGGCGCCGGCGACCCATCGGCGGGTGCCGCCCCGTGCTGCGAGGCCGGTGCGCCGGCCGTCGGGGGAGGCGGTGGGTTGAGGGTGGAGGTGATGGCGTCTCGTACTGATCGTCGGATGTCTGGTGGTCGGAAGTCGTTTGCGGCGGTGGTGAAGGCGCTGGTTGGTTCGGCCAGGGCGTCGCGGACTTCGGCTTGGAGGCCTGAGGAGAGGCGGCGGGCGGCGGCGACGAAGCGGCCCAGGGTGCGGGCTGCTTCGGGGAGGCGGTTGGGGCCCAGGACCATGAGGGCGATGAGGCCGACGATGAAGAGTTTTTCGGGGCTGAAGCTGAGCACGGTGGGGGTTCAGCCGGCGATCTCGCCGCGGACCTGGTCTTCGCGGGCTTTGAGGAGGGCGTCGAGTTCGGCTCGGGACAGGTTGAGGGCGGCCTCGTGGGGGGCTGGGGGTGGGGGGTTGGCGGCCAGGGCGGCCGGGGCGGGGTCGGGGGCGGGGTGGCTGGTGGCGGCGTGGTCTCGTTGGGCTTCTTGTTCGGCTTCTTGTTGGGCCTGGCGGAATTCTTTGCCGGCGGTGCCGATGTTGCGGGCGATTTTGGGGAGTTGGCTGCCGCCGACGAGGACTACCAGGACGATGATGACGATGTAGCCGAGGTCGGGCCCGAAGAGGTTGGCGGTCACGGTTGTCACGCTCCTTGACTGGAATGGCCGGATGGGCGGGGCGGCCACCACTCCCCACCCTGGGGGTCGCCCTCCGGGGGGGTGGAGGGCGATCCCGGCTGGTGTGGGCTGATCTGGGGGTTAGGTGCGGATCCAGCCGTGGGGGGTGTTGCTGCGCAGCAGGCCGGCCTGGACGTAGTCGCTGCGCAGGGCGGTGAACCGGTCGTTGGGGATCAGGGGGGAGCTGACCGGGGTGACCGGGGTGGGGTAGCCCAGCCCGGACAGCACGTTGTCCAGTCTGCTGCCCGGTCCTAGCAGCGGGTAGTAGTCGGCCAGGGATCCCTGCCGGTAGGCGCTGCCCTTGTTGCCCACCGCGATGGCTTTGCGGCCGGTCAGGCCGTACAGGCGGGCGTTGTTGAGGCCCAGGATGTTGCGCTTGTCGGCCTCGGTGATGGGGGCGTAGTCCCAGGTGTCCTGGAGCACGGCGGGGATCTGGAAGCGCCACAGGGCGTCGATCTGCCATTGGGGGCCGCCGTACCACATGGAGTCTGAGCCGAACAGGATGTTCTGGGAGCCCATGTAGTAGATGAGCTGGCCGAGCAGGTGGGCGCAGACGGTGGGGAAGGTGACGATCATGGAGGCCAGGGTGGTGCCCAGCTCGGCGTAGACGTTGGGCAGGCGGCGGGGGCTGGACGGGGACTGGGAGGTGGGTTCGGCTCCGGCCACGTACTTGCCGCCGGCGATCTGGGCGAACTGGGTGGACCAGCGGATGTTGGGCACGAAGTGACCGTCGCTGTCGCGCAGCACCGTCGGGGGCATGGCCCCGGACAGATTCTCGATGTCCAGGAGCGACTGCAGCGCGAAAACGAAGGCCGGATGCAGGAGTGGTAGATGAGGAAGTTGAACTGGGGCCAGTCCGTAGCCACCTTGACCATATCGTCCGGGTTTCCGAAATCCGGGGTGTTGTTGGGGCCGCCGGGCTGGGTGCCCTGGGCGGACAGGCCCTTGTGGATGCAGATGTTGAAAAAGCCGGGGTGGGTGGCCAGCTGGGCGCTGTTGGCGTTGATGATGGCGTACATGGGGTAGGCAATGGCCTCGTCGTCGAGCCGCCACTGCATGAACTGGGCGCCCGGGAAGGCGCTGGCGGCCTGGGCGATGTTGTAGCCCTTCCAGGAGTCCGGCTTGCAGAACTCGATCTGCCACTGGGTGTAGTCACCGAAGGCCGGATCGGCCAGGTTGCCCGGCCCCGGGTACAGCTGAGCGTGGGCGAAGGCCCGCTTGGAGCCGGCCAGGTTGTTGATGAAATCCCGGCACTGCGACGTCTGCCAGCCCGTCAGGATCTCGTTGGTCAGGCTTTCGGTGATGTTGAACGGCGCCTCGGGCAGAGTCGTGCCGGGCGGGGTGAACAGGGCGAAGTTGGCGTTGCTGATGATCGAGCAGCTGGTCTGGGCCTGCAGGTAGAGCCGGTTGATGTACTGGCCCAGGGCGAACTCGTTCAAGGCGGTGGTATCGGGCCCCGGGTTGGGGGGCGAGTCGGGGGTCAGCTGAGCCGGGTTCCAGTCCGTCCAGGCATTACCCAGCTGGTCCACCCCGGCCGGATTGCCCCCCGTGCCGTTGAACGGGTTGGACATGTACCCGGCCGCCGTGGAGGCAGCCCCCGGGCCCTGGGCCAGGGCGCGCAACCCCTGCGGGCCGGCCGCGTTCGCGCCTCCGGCGGTCGGGTTGGCGGTGCGCACGATGTGGGTCTGGTCGTCGAAAACGAACACATCGGAGGGGACGGCGCTCTCGGCGTAGGCCGCCGACTCGAACATCTCGATCGGATTCACGTTGAAGAAGCGCTCGCCGAACACCTCGTTCATGGCCAGGAACGAAGCGGCCATACCGCCCGTGCCGGCCAGGAACTGCCGCCGGCTGATCCCCAGCTTCTTGGCCGCACCCTCGGCCAGCTCCTTGACCCGGTGCTCCACGTGTTTCTGCTGATTGGTCTGCGGGTGCGGCATGTACTCGCCGTTGGACACCATCCGGGTCGGCACCGGACCATGGAACGGCTCCATCTCCGACGGCACCACCTGCCGCAACTGCTCATCACTCAGCCAGGCGTCCTCAGCCCGCGAACCAGGAACCCGATCTCGAAACGACATGGATAACCTCCCACCTTCCACCTTGGCGTCCGCCGGGACGACCGGCGTCTGCCGATTCAGTAGTTACTCATCGCGAATTGCAGAACAGGGCCAGCAGTTGGCGCTCGCCGACTGCTCCGTGAATACATGCTGACGTGCACTTACTCGCAGCCATACAGGCTGCTACCCGGACGTTTCACCGCGCGCACCAAGGTCCTGGTGCGCGCGGCCCTGAAGGGCGCGCCACCCGGCGACATGACCGGTCCCTCTAATGTCAGCCACTTGTTTGGCCGTACTAATCATCGCGCCGGATGGAGGGAGCGTCAAGAGCCAACCTTGGGCCGAAAGACGGCGACCCGAACGCGTCCATTTACCTCAGGTGCGGCCTCCTGCCAGGCCGCCATCAGGGCCACGCGACCCGGCCTTTCAGGATCGGGGCACTCCAAGATGGTTCTGGCTTTGTCGAGAATCCCTCCCGGTGGGGGGTGGAGTGGGTATTGTTGGGGTTTGTTGGTGTTCGGGTGGTCGTCTTGTGGAAAGGGTGGTCGTTATGGCCTCGGATTCTGTGGCGTTGGCCGGGCAGGGTGGGGTGCAGGGTGGGGGTGGTGTGGTGGAGGGGCCGCGGGTGGCTGATCCGGCGCCGTTGGGGTTGGCGGCGTTTGCGATGACGACGTTTGCGTTGAGTTTGGGGAATGCGAATGTGTGGGGGCCGGGGGCGGATGCGGCGTTGGCGTTGGCGTTGGCGTATGGGGGTGGGGTGCAGTTGTTGGCGGGGATGTGGGAGTTTGTGCGGAAGAATACGTTTGGGGCGTTGGCGTTTTCGTCGTATGGGGCGTTTTGGATTGCCTATTATGTGTTTGTGAAGTTTGTGCTGCCGGGGGTGCGGGTGGTGGATGCGCCGGAGGCGGTGGGGGTGTTTTTGTTGGGGTGGACGATTTTTACGTTTTATATGATTGTGCCGTCGTTGCGGGTGAGTGGGGCGGTGGCGGTGGTGTTTGTGTTGTTGACGGTGACGTTTGTGTTGTTGACGGTGGGGGCGTTTCAGACGTCGACGAATTGGACGAAGGCGGGGGGTTGGGTGGGGGTGGCGACGGCGGCGGCGGCGTGGTATGCGTCGTTTGCGGGGGTGGTGAACGAGACGTTTAAGCGGCCGATTGTGCCGGTGTTTCCGTTGGCTCGTTGAGGGCCGGGGGGGTGGGGTGCGTGCGGCGCCCGGGCGGTGGGTGGCCCGGGCGGTTGGGCGCGCTGGGGTGTCCGGGCGGTTGGGGGCGCTGGGGTGTCCGGGCGGTTGGGGGCTGGGCGGTTGGTTGGCTGGGCGTCTGACCGGGTTGGGGGGTTGGGTGGGGGTGGCCGGGTTGGGGGGTTGTGGGGGTGTGGGTGGGGGTTGCTAGGGTGGTGGGGTTGGTTGGGTTCCCGGGTTAAGGGGGTGTGTGGTGGTTGGTGAGGGTGAGGGTGTGGAGGAGGTTGTGTCGGAGTCGGAGATTGCGGTGCATTGGCGGGAGGAGGAGTATTTTTTTCCGTCGGCGCGGTTTGTGGGTCAGGCGAATGTGTCGGATCCGGGGGTGCGGGAGCGGTTTGGGGAGGAGCGGTTTCCGGAGTGTTTTAAGGAGTATGCGGATCTGTTGAGTTGGGATGAGTATTGGCATACGACGTTGGATACGTCGGGGGCGCCGTTTTGGAAGTGGTTTGTGGGGGGCCGGTTGAATGCGTGTTTTAATTGTGTGGATCGGCATTTGGGGGTGCGGGGGAATCAGGCGGCGTTGATTTGGGTGCCGGAGTTGGAGGGGGACGCGTCGGTGGTGGTGACGTATCGGGAGTTGTATCGGCGGGTGTGTGAGTTTGCTGCGTTGTTGCGGGGGTTTGCGGGGGTGGGGGTGGGGGATCGGGTGACGTTTCAGTTGCCGATGGTGCCGGAGTTGCCGGTGGCGATGTTGGCGTGTGCCCGGTTGGGGGCGATTCATTCGCAGGTGTTTGCGGGGTTTTCGGGGGCGGCGTGTGGGGGGCGGATGGCGGATGCCCAGAGTCGGGTGTTGGTGACGATGGATGGTTATTATCGGAATGGGGTGTTGTTGGATCATAAGGTGAAGGCGGATGAGGCGGTGGCCCGGGCCGCGGAGGAGGGGGTGGTGGTGGAGAAGGTGTTGGTGTTTCGTCGCCATCCGGGGGAGTATGCGTCGGCGGCGCCGATGGTGGCGGGCCGGGATTTTTTTGTGGATGAGGTGATGGGGGAGTTCGCGGGGGCGGTGGTGGAGCCGGTGTCGATGCCGGCGGAGGCCCCGTTGTTTATTATGTATTCGAGTGGGACCACGGGCCGGCCGAAGGGGTGTCAGCATTCCACCGGCGGCTATTTGTCGTATGTGGCGGGGACGTCGAAGTTTTATGAGGATATCCATCCGGAGGACACTTATTGGTGTTTCGCGGATATCGGTTGGATTACGGGTCATTCGTATATTGTGTATGGGCCGTTGGCGTTGGGGACCACGAGTGTGTTGTATGAGGGGGTGCCGACGTATCCGGATCCGGGTCGGCCGTGGCGGATCGCGGCCCGGTTGGGGGTGAATATTTTTCATACTTCGCCGACCACGATCCGGATGTTGCGGAAGGCGGGCCCGGACGAGCCGGCCAAGTATGATTACCATTTTAAGCATATGACCACGGTGGGGGAGCCCATCGAGCCGGAGGTGTGGCGCTGGTATCACCGGGTGGTGGGCAAGGGGGAGGCGGTGATTGTGGATACCTGGTGGCAGACCGAGACGGGCGGGTTTTTGGGGAGCACGTTGCCGGGGTTGGATGCCATGAAGCCGGGTAGTTGCGGGCCGGGGGTGTTGGGGGTGTATCCGGTCATCTATGACGAGGAGGGCCGGGAGGTCGAGGCCGGGTCGGGTCGGGCCGGGAATATTTGTATTCGTAACCCGTGGCCGGGGATCTTTCAGACGGTGTGGGGGGACCCGGACCGGTTCGTGTCGACCTATTACGCTAAGTACTGCCGGGATCCGGACAGCACGGACTGGCATGACTGGCCGTATTTCGCGAATGACGGGGCCACCCAGGCCGCGGACGGCTATTTCCGGATTTTGGGCCGGGTGGATGACGTGATCAACGTGGCCGGCCACCGGTTGGGGACCAAGGAGCTGGAATCGGCGGCGTTGACCGTGGACGAGGTGGCCGAGGCGGCCGCGGTGCCGGTGGTGGACGAGCTGCGGGGCCGGGCGGTGGAAATGTACGTGTCGCTCAAGCCGGGGGTGACGGCCAGCCCGGCGGTGGCCGACAAGGTCACCCGGGCTATCGAGGTCGAGATCGGCAAGGTGGGCCGGCCTCGCCGGGTGTGGCTGGTGCCCGACATGCCCAAGACCCGGTCCGGCAAGATCATGCGCCGGGTTATCGCCGGGGTGTCCAATTTCACCGACGTGGGCGATATCACCACCCTGGCCAACCCCGAGATCGTGGAAGACATCCGCCACCAGGTCCAAAGCCAAAAAGTGGCCGACGGCGACGTGCCCCGCCCCCCTCAGCCCCGAAGAACTCGAAGAAATCAAAGCCTTCGGCCAAACCGAATAACCCCCAACCCGCCAGCGACACCGCCAGCCCGCCCCACACTTGCGTTCCCTCTCCTGCCGCCCCGTTGCCTACCCGTTCCGGGGACGTTCACCGGCCGTTCGAACGGTGACCGCGATGACTTCGGGATCCTCTGATCGTCATATCCAAGCAGGTGCTCCTCGACCGCGGCCGCGGCCGAGGTCCGATACAGCAATCCTGGAGGTGAGCCAGATGGTCAGCATGCCGACGGTCGTATCGGCGGAGGAATGGCAGAAGCGCGCGTGACGCCCTGCTGGTGGCGGAGAAGGAGGCCACCCGCCGCCTCGACGCCATCGCTGCCCAGCGGCGTCGCCTCCCGATGGTCCGCTTCGACAACGAGAAGTACCTCTTCGAAACCAGCCGACGGGCCCAAGCGGTTGCTGGACTTCTTCGACGGACGGCCGCAGCTGGCCATCTACCAGTTCATGGACAATGGCCCGGACGACTTCTGCCCCGGCTGCACCCACTTCACCAACAACGTGACCGACCTGGCGACGCTCGCCGAGGGCGGGGTCAGCTGGCGGACGGTGTCCGAACATGCCGCTGGCCCAGATGGAGGCCTACTGGGCCAGCCGGGGCTGGACCGTGCCCTTCGCCTCCTCGCACGGCAACTCGTTCGCCGACGACTGCGGGGCGGGCGACGGTTTCATGCTCAATCTGTTCTTCACCGACGGCGAGCAGGTCTACCGGACCTACGCCACCACCGCCCGGGGCGTGGACCGGCTGCTGTTCGTCAACAACCTGCTCGACCTGGCCCCCTACGGCCGTCAGGAGGACTGGGAGGACTCGCCTCCGGGCTGGCCCCAGCACCCGACCTACGGCTGAGCGCGACCAGTCAGAATCGGGTCCTCCGCAGCTCCGGGTCGGCGCTCGTATGTACCACTCTATGTGAAGACCATTCACTGGTCGTGTGCACCCCATCGGCATGTGCGCATTCCGGCTTGGTCCCGCCGACCCGAGCGCGAGGTGGAGCGCACCCTCGCTGACGATCTGGAGGGTGTGGCTACTCAGGCAAGCGGGCAACCGCGAATAGACCCAGACCCACCTGCGGACGGAGTCGCTGAGCATAGACAAACGGGGTCGTCGCTCCCTGGATAAGAACACCTACCAGCCAACGCTTCGGCTGCAAATTCCTGGCGCTGGTGGTTGTTCGATCATCCATTGACAGCCCCTTCATTCTGGTGCGTTTCCGCCGAACGAGTATATTGCGTACTGGTTCCGTGAGATAAATCAAGGGCCAGCCGTAGTACTGACACTGAATGTCGGTAAGGCCTGCGCCTTCGAGCACCGCCCTGAGCTGGTTTTCCGTGTACCTACGGTAATGACCTCCTAGTTCATCCCATGGGCCGTAGTGTGTCGGGTCAGCCGGCACGGAGAGCAAGACGTAACCGCCCGCGGCAACGGGTGACAGCCAACTTTTTAACGTTTCAAGATCATCCTCTTGGTGCTCGAGCACCTCGAAGGCGCACATCAGATCAAACGAACTGTCGAGCGGGTCGAGGTCGTTGACCGTCCCGTGAACGACACGCCCGCCAGCTTTCTCGATCACATCCGACACGAGCGCGGCGGAGGTTGCATCGGCCTCAACTCCCACGTAGTCCGCGCTTGTCGCGATTCGTGACCCAAATGCGCCCAGGCCACATCCGATCTCAAGAACCCGTCTCGGCCGGATCTTGCTCATGACTGGCGCGATCAGACCCCACCGAAGACAAGCGAATGGGGTGAGCGGCGGACGAGCGAGCATCCGCAACCATATCCCATCTTTATGCCAGCTCAATGACCGGCCTTCTCCGGGGCCGGTGGGGGCCCATCGCCGTGGAGGTTTCGCACGCCACGTCTCTCAGGGCGGCTCGTCGCACCCGTGGTTGTCCCTGGTCGGTTCTGTGGGGCGCCGGCACCACTGGCCAGAACCGTGCCTGTTAGGGGCTCCTGCGGGCTCCGGCGGGACGGCCGAATCCGTCCTGGTCTAGCGTTGCGGGCAAATGGCCGTTCAGCGCCAGCCGGAGTTCCGGGGCCGGACCAGCGAGTGTCAGGTGCTGGATGGGCTGCTGAAGGATGTGCGAGGGGGGCAGAGCGCGGCCCTGGTTATTCGTGGTGAGGCCGGTGTCGGAAAGACCGCCCTGCTCCGCTACGCCGCAGGGCAGGCGTCTGGGTTGCGAGTCGTCCAACTCGCAGGCGTGGAGGCTGAGATGGAGCTGCCGTTCGCGGGGTTGCATCAGCTGTGCGCGACCATGGTCGGCCAGCTTCCAGCCCTTCCCGGACCCCAGCAGAACGCGTTGCGGGTGGCGTTGGGCCTCTCCTTCGGGGATGCACCCGATCCTTTCCTGGTCGGGCTCGGGACGCTGAGTTTGCTCTCCGAAGTGGCCGCCGAGCGGCCGCTCGTGTGCTTCGTGGACGATGCCCAGTGGCTTGACGGGGCCACGGGCCAGGTGCTGGGATTCATGGCCCGACGCCTGCTGGCGGAGTCGGTCGGGATCGTGTTCGGGGTGCGCGAACCGAGCGGCGAGCGCGAGCTGGTAGGCCTGCCCGAATTAGTGCTCACCGGGTTGAAAGAGGACGATGCTCGAGCCCTGCTGGCGGGCATCGTCCCGGGCCGACTCGATCAGCCAGTCCGCGACCGGATCATCGGGGAAACGCGGGGCAACCCGCTGGCCCTACTGGAGCTGTCGAGGGGGATCAGCGCCGCGCTGCTGGCCGGTGGCTTCGGACTTCCGACCGCGGCGAATCTGCCAGCTCAGATCGAGGATCACTATCTGGAGCGCGTCCGCGCTTTGCCGGAGTCCACCCAGCACCTGATGCTCCTGGCCGCGGCCGATCCGGTTGGAGACGCCTCACTCCTGTGGCGGGCCGCTCAGTCCCTCGGTATCGAACCGTGGGCGGCGGAGCCCGCGGAGGCGGATCAGCTGCTGGAGATCCGCGCCGCGGTGCGGTTTCGCCATCCCCTGGTGAGATCAGCGGTCTATCGCGCCGCGTCGACGACAGATCGGCGGGCCGCTCACGGCGCCCTGGCCACCGCCACCGACCCCGAGGCCGATCCCGATCGGCGGGCCTGGCATCGAGCCCACGCGGCCAGTGGGCCGGACGAAGAGGTGGCCGGCGAGTTACTCCACCGGGCCGACGGGGCCGAGCGCCGTGGCGGGATCGCCGCGGCCGCCGCCTTCTTGGAATGGGCGGCCAGGCTCACCCCTGACCCCGGGACGCGAGCGTGGCGGGCGCTCAGTGCCGCCGGGGCGAAGTTCGAAGCCGGAGACTTCCCGGCTGCAGAGTCGCTGCTGGCGACCGCGGACGCGGGCCCGCTCGACGAACTCGGTCGCGCCCAGGTGGAACGCATGCGCGCCCAGATCGCCTTTGACCGCCGCCGCGGCAGCGACGCTCCCGGGCTGCTTCTCCATGCCGCCCAACGGCTTGAGAGGCTCGACGCAGAGCTGGCGCGGGAAACCTACCTGGAGGCGCTGGTTGCCGCGATTTACGCCGCCAGCCTGGCCAGCGACACCAAGACGGCTGAACTGGCCAGGGCCGCTCGATCGGCGCCCCTCGGCCCCGAGCCACTTCCAGCCAGGCAGCAGCTTCTGCTCGGCTTGGCCACCCGTTTGACCGAGGGCTACTCAGCGGCGGCGCCGATGTTGGCCAATGCCCTGCGCTCGTATCGAGCCGAAGGCCCTCAGCTCGACTGGTTGGGCGTGGCCTACAACCTCGCCGCCATGGACTTGTGGGACGACAACGCCTGGTTCGAGCTCGCCGCCAGCCAAGCCGATCTGGCCCGGTCAACGGGCAGGCTGGCGTTGCTTCCTTACGCGCTCGACTACCTGGCCGGATTTCACATCCTAACGGGCGAGTTTTCACGGGCGTCTGTGCTGGTAAGCGAAGCGGAAGGTCTCGACCCTGGCGTCAGAGCCGAGACCCTGCCATACATTTCGCTGCGGCTCGCCGCCTGGCGGGGTCAAGCTGCGGTCGCCTTAAACCTGGCTGAAGTGATGAGGCGCGGCGCTCTATCACGGGGCGAGGGATGTGCGATCACGGCAACCGAGTACGCGACCGCCGTCCTCTACAACGGCCTCGGCCAATACCAGCTCGCCCTCGAGGCTGCAGAAAAAGCGGCGGCCGCGGACGAGGTCGTGACCTCATCGTGGGCCCTGTGTGAGCTGGTAGAGGCCGCGTCGAGGTGCGGCCAGGAAGCGGTCGCCCGTGACGCCGCCGATCGCCTCGCCGAGCGGGCCAGCCCGAGCGGGACCGATTGGGCGAAGGGGACGGTGGCCCGCTCGCGGGCCCTGGTGGAACCAGGTGCCAGAGCCGACGAACTGCATCGGCAAGCGATCGACTGGCTCAGCCAGTCTCGCATGTCGGCACACCTGGCTCGGGCCAGGCTGACCTACGGGGAATGGCTCCGTCGAGAACACCGGCGGGTCGATGCCCGCCAGCAGCTACGCCTCGCTCACGACATGTTCGCCCAGATGGGGGCAGTGGGATTCGCCCAGCGGGCCCGGCACGAACTGTTGGCCACCGGCGAGAAGGTGCGCAAGCGTCGAGACGACACCCGTGACGAGCTCACCCCTCAAGAGGAACATATCGCACGACTCGCCCGGGACGGACGCACGAACCAAGAGATCGGCGCCGAATTGTTCATCAGCGACCGCACCGTCGAGTGGCACCTGCGGAAGGTCTTTACCAAGCTCGGGATTAGCTCACGCAGGGACCTGCGGACGGCTCTGTCGAGTTGAGAGGGCGACCTCCCACACGCTTGGGCCAGAGATCGACCAGGGCCTACCACGGGCGCGACGCGTGGACCAAAACCGCGACCGTGACATCTGACCCCAAGCTGACGGCCGCCTGCCGGCCAAAAGAGACGAACGAGGAGCAACGGGATGCGAGCCGACATAGCGCCCGGCGGTGTTTTCCCCGACTACCAGCTAACCGACCACACCCGGACCCGGCGCCGCCTCAGCGATCTCCAGGGGGACGACCCCATGATCCTCGTGATCGCCCGCGGCCATTTCTGCCCGAAGGACCACCAGCAACACCTCGAGCTGGCGGCCTTCTACCCCAACATCTCCGTCGCCTACACCCGGATCGTCACGATCTCGACCGACAACATCATGGAGACCCGCGAGTTCCGCGCCTCGGTCGGCGCCCAGTGGACTTTCCTTTCCGACGCCGGCCGCAAGGTGCAGAAGGATCTTGAGATTCAGGAATACACCGACCCCTATCACGATCCCATGATCCCCCACACCGCGGTCCTCAAGCCCGGACTCGTCATCCACAGCCTTTACAACGGGTACTGGTTCTGGGGCAGGCCATCCATCGAAGACCTCCGCCACGATCTCCGCCAGGCAACACGTGACATCCGTCCCGACTGGGACCTGAGCATGCCAGGCCTTCGCGCCGCCTGGGACGCTGAACACCGCGCCAGCTTCTACGGGGATCCGGATCTGCACCGTGTCTCGGCTCGGCGAAGGCAGAGCGCGCCCGCCGACCAGCCGCCTGCAAGGACCCGACCCACCGCTCCAAGAGCCAACCCGTAACCGTGACCGAGACCCTTGTGCATCGCCCCCGGGGTTGATGTTGCGAACGGTCAGGTTCGGGTTAACGGATACGCCGTTTGATGGCGCTCGTCGCGTCACGAGCACGGTTGGCGGTACAGAGACCCTTCGCGGATTATCGAACTCCCGACGCACGAGATCGCTATGCCCGTGGGAGCGACCAATACGTCCCCGCCTCTCACACCTGCCTGCCGGCCTGAGGGCATGCAGATCCCCGGTCAAGTGGGATCGTGCATGCCCTCTGCTTGTTACTCGGCCGGCGAGCCCCGGCTCTGGTCGGATCAGGAACTGATGATCGGAGGATTGGGTTCGCCGAGGTAGGGGAATTGGGGCTGCAGGTCGTCGTGGGGTTTGAGGCCGGTGGGTGGGACCTGGCCGTGGGTGAGCCAGGCGAAGCGCAGGCTGTAGACGTCGTCGGTGAGGACGCGGCCGTTGGGGTAGGCGGCGGGCCGGGTGGGGTCGTAGGGGAGGATGTCGGGCAGGACCTGCAGGGCGGCCGCCTTGGCCTCTTCGGGCGAGTAGCCGCTGGCTTCGAGGATTTTGGACCACGGCCCCAGATAGTTGGCCACGTCGTCGGCGGGCTGGCGGGAGTTGTACAGGTTTTTCTCGCCGTCGGGGTTGATGAAGGGGTTGATGGTGGGGTGGCCGCCCCGGTCCATCTGGACCAGTTTGCCGTCGCGGCGCAGGCTGATGGCGGCCCACACGCCGATGACGGGGTCGGCGCCGAGCAGGTCGTTGGGTATTTCCAGGGCGATGGAGTCGACGTTGTTGTCGGCGAAGTCGTCGTGTCCGGTCCAGTTGAATCCGTGCAGGGCGCCTTCCACGTCGGCGAAGAAGGGGTCGCTGCGCAGCCCGGCGCACAGCCGGATGGGGCCGGCCCGAACCGGGCGGGGGGTGGCGTCGAAGCTGACCGGGAGGGCGTCGGTGAGCACCTCGCCGGCCGGCTCGGGCTGCTGGGCGGCGTCGCCGGTGGCGTACCAGGCCGTGCTGGTCTGGATGCCGTTCTGGAAGGGGGAGAAGGTGAAGGTGAAGGCGATGTCGGCCCGGTGGTCGCCGTTGTTGTCGATGTTGATGCGGTAGACGGCGTCAGGGTGGAACTCTGGGCCGGTGGTCGGGGCGGGGATGGGGGGCGGGGCGCTGGTCGGGTTGGAGTCGATGATCAGCACCGTGCGGTCCGGGTCGTCGGATGACTGAAATACGAATACGTCGGTCAGGTCCAGGCGTCGGTCGTCGCCGGGGAACTTGAGCTTGTCCGCACTGAAATGGTTTGACATGGGGGTCTCCTTTACTGGTGATTGGTGTGGAAGGGCGATCAGCGGCGCAGGAAGTCCAGCAGGGCCGTGTTGACCTGGTCGGCGTGGGTCCAGGGGATGGCGTGGGGACCGCCCTCGATCACTACCAGCTGCAGGTTGTTGACCAGGCCGGGCAGGCGTCGGCCGGTCTTGTCGAGGGGCAGGACCTGGTCGGCGTCGCCCTGGATGACCAGCATGGGTACGTCGATCTTGTCCAGGTCGGCCCGGAAGTCGGTGGCCCAGGTGGGGATGCAGGCCACCGCGGCGGTGGCCGACGCGCCGGCGGCGATGTTCCAGCTGGCCTGGTAGGCCTGGTCGCTGACCAGGCTGCCGCCCAGGTTGGCGAAGTTGTAGAAGTTGTCCAGGAACCCCTTCATCCACGCCGGCATGTCCGACCGGGCGGCCCCGACGAACCCGTCGAAGAGGCTCTGCGGCACCCCGTCGGGGTTGTCGGCGGTCTGGAGCAAAAACGGCGGGATCGGCGACACCAGCACCCCCTTGGCCACCCGGTCCGAGCCGTAGGCCGCCAGGTAACGGGTGACTTCCCCGGTACCCATCGAGTGTCCCACCAGCACCGCCTCGTCCATATCCAAATGGACCAGCAGGCGGTCCAGGTCGGCGGCGAAGGTGTCGTAGTCGTAGCCCACCACGGGCTGGCTGGACTGACCGAAACCTCGACGGTCATAGGTGATAACCCGGTTGCCGGCCTCCAGCAGGACCGGGACCTGCTTGTCCCAGGCCCGGCCGCTGAGCGGATAGCCGTGGATCAGAACAACCGGTTGGCCGGCGCCGTGGTCCTCGTAGTGGATCTGGATGTCGGCAGAGTTCTCCCGGCCGACGGTGAGTTTGGGCATGACCGTTCCTTTCCTTCGGGGTCTGGTCTTTTGGGGTCTGGGCTTTCGGGGTCTGGCCTGAACCGGGTGACAGACCCGGCGCCCGGCCCGGCTTCAGTTGCTGCTACTCCAGTCAGGTTCGTAGGCCCGGCCAGCTCATCGCGCCCGTAGAAACCCCTGGTCGATATCTCGACCGGGCCGCGGAGCACGGACCAGGGATCCCCACGGGCGCGACGGGCGACCAGAAGTGCGAACGTGATCTCGAAACCAACCCCCAAACCAAGAGACTCAAGGTCCAGCACAGCCAGAGGAGATAGCGATGAGCGCAACTGATCTACACAGCGTCACCAGCGAGACGAGCGTTGGCAGGGTCACGATGAACCTCGAAGTCCAGATCATCCCCGTGTCCAACGTCGAGCGATCCAAAGCGTTCTACCAGCGCCTGGGTTGGCGACTCGACGATGACGCCGCGCCCCTCGACGGGCTGCGCATCGTCCAGTTCACCCCGCCAGGCTCGGGGACCTCGGTCACCTTCGGCCAGGGACTGACTTCGGCCCCGCCGGGCTCAGCCGAGGGAGGACTCATCGTCTCCAGCATCGAGGTGGCCCATGACGAACTGGTTGGCCGTGGCATCGACGTGAGCGAGGTGTGGCACGGCCCGCCGTTCCCCGTCGAGGCGCGCCAACCCGGCCCCGACCCAGAGCGCACCAGTTACGGGTCGTTCTTCTCGTTCAACGATCCCGACGGCACCTTTGGCTGGCGCAGGAGGTCACCACCCGGCTCCCCGGCCGCATCGACCGCACGGAAATGGCATTCGGCTCCGCGGCGGACCTGGAGAGCGCGCTCCGGCGGGCCGAGGCCGCCCACATGGAGCACCAGAAGCGCACGGGACGGTCACACCTTTTACACCGGTCGAGCCAAGATGAGGACTGGCCCGCCTGGTATGCCTCCTATCTGGCGGCGGAGCAGGCCGGGACTGATCTGCCGGCCTGACCGATTTGGCCCTTACCCCCGGCTATCGCTGGTGCGGCGTCCGGGGCAACTGGCAGGCTGATCGGGTCATCGCCTGACGAGCCGTCGCCTTCCCACGGCATAGAGCTGGCGCGGTAGTCGGCTCCAGCGCCAGAGTTTGGTCTGCGTCGTGCGAGTCAGCTCGGCCCGAACCTCATCGCGATCATGCTGGGCTTCGGCCAGCTGACCCTGCAGCCCGGCAAGGTCCTCTTTCAACTCGGTCAGCTCCGCGTCAACGGCGTCAACCATAAGCTGCTTGCGGACGGCGTCGTCATGGGCCGCGCCGAATTGCTCGCGGAACGCGGCCAGGTCGTACTCGAGCTCGCCGAACAGCGTGTCCTTGCTTCGGGCCCGGCTGATCTCGACGACGAAATCCCGATCGCGGGAATCGAAGGACACCGCGATCAGCCCGTCCCCCGCGTACGACTCCGACACGCTGTGTTCGCAAACAACATGAGCCCCAAGATCCGTTAACAGCCGCAGCGCTCGTTGATGAGTCAAGGCGTCATCGGAGATCAAATGATGATGGGTTGCCACCATCAAGAAACGGACCTTGCCGTCGCGCAGAAGGTCACGGCCGCGCTCCAACAACACTGTCTCCGCACCTTGGACATCAACAAGGACGAGATCAACACGCTCCGAACCCGCGGCGCCCAATACGGAGCCCAGGTCACACTGTTCCACCTGGTAGTCGTGGCCGTCACTCTCCGCTCGAAAGGTCATTGGCTCGCCGGGTCTCTCCCCGATCGCCGCTTGAATGAATATCACTCGTTGGCTCAACTCATTGAGAGCCGCGTTCCGCTGTCCCACCTGCAAATAGGCCGGGTCCGGCTCCACTGCGATAGCCCGCCCGCGAGGCACCTCCTGACAGAACCACAACCCGTAGTACGTCCAGAAGGCCCCGAACTCGATCATCACTCCCGGTTGCCCCTCGGCCTTCAGCCGTCTTACGATCTGATCGAATACCCGCTCTTCCTGCGGCTCGTGATGGCCGCCCAACACCCGAATGATCTCGGCCATCCACCGGCCGTAATAGCCACCCTCCTCGACCAGGAGCCCATTATGCATCACCTGGACGCGCTGGCCCCGCTCGTCGCGGACCTCACCTGCCCCTTCGACCTTCGGGATCTCATCCGAATCAGAGCATGAGACTGTCATCGAGACCCGGCGAGCCAAATCCGGAGCCAACCCATTCAGATCCGGCACTCGTCCCTCTATTCGCACGACCACACGCCTCTACCAGGGGACGGGCCAAGCATCATGTTCCTACCCTAGATGCTGTAACCCGTGGACCACCTGGCAGCTCGGCAGGGAGGGCCGCCGACCGATTGTGTTACCGAAGAGGTCGACGTCTTCGCTCTAGCGGTCGATCAGCCCGTGAGCGTGGAGGGAGTACCGACCAGCTCCGATCTCGATGCGCCGCCAGATCACCCCGTGGGCCGCGAGTTCACACCGCCAGGAGCGAGCCGAGGTTGTCGCGCATGACCTTCCGCTGGTCTTCCGGCTTCATCCAGTCGAGGTATCTGACGTAGTCGGTGGGTTCTACGAGTCCGTCGTAATGGGGGTAGTCGGAGCCGGCCGTGATCCGCTCGACCGGTTGGAACTCGAGGAGCGCCTGGATGTCCTCGTCCCAGTGCGGGGTGACGAAGACGCAGCGGTGGAAAGCCTCCACGGGGTCCTCGGTGGTCTTAGAGAGGTCGATGCTGGACCGGATGAAGTTCTGGGCCCCGTAGCGCTTGGCCTGGAACTCCTGCAGCCGCGACACCAGGTTGGGGACCCAGCTCGACTTGTTCTCGATGGACACGAAGCGCAAGTCGGGGTGGCGAGTGAACGCCCCCTGCCACACCATGGCGGCGAAGAAGTCGGAGACGGCCCGGCCGCTGTTCATGATGGCGTCGAGCGTCTGGTCCTCCATCGGGCGTTGCTCGAAGTGGCCCGTGTACTCACCGGAGTGGCGGTTGTATTGGGATGCCGCGTGGATGCAGGCGGGAACCTTAGCCTCGGCCAGCCGGGCCCAGAACGGGTCGTAGACCGGGTCGGCCGGAGACCGCCAACCAACCTCACTGCGGATCGGGCCGGCGGCGACGAGCACCGCTCGGGCGCCTCGGTCCAGCGCCCACTCCAGCATTTCCACCGACTGCCGGGGATCGGTGAGGGCGAACAGCGGGGCGCTGAAGATGCGGTTCTGGTAGTTGAAGCCCCAATCGTCGGCGAGCCACTGGTTGAAGGACCAGACCAGGTCGACATGCAGCGGCAGGTTGCTCCCGACGATCTCTCCGAGCCCGTTCATCAGGGTCGGGAACATCAGCGACCGGTCGATGCCCTGCTCGTCGAAGCGGGCGATACGCCTCGCCGGGTCCCGGTACTCGGGACGGTTGGCGATCGGTTCGGTGTTGCGCCGGTCGAGCAGGCCTGGCTTCACGATCGGGTCGAAGGTCGGGTTGGCGAGGTACTCCCACACCCGCCCCCCGATGACCAGCCGCTTGCGCCCGGTCTCGACTTCGCTCACCCAGTACACGTCCCGGCGCCGCTCGTCCGGGAGGTACCGCGTCAGCGCGTCGGTCGGCTCGTAGTAGTGATTGTCGGCATCGACCATCGTGTAGCCCAGCTGCACGGCGTGCTCCCCCTGGTTATCGGTTAGCGCCAGCGTACAAGCACCCTGACGGGGATGGCAACGGCGTTCGCCAGGGCCGAGCAGGTCGACGGCCGCACTATCACCGCCGGCCGCGGGGAGGCGCTGGTCGTGAAACCAATCCTGCCTCACTGCTTGCCCCTGAAAAAGCGGTGTGGGTGTCTCGCGGTTCTCATCCCGACCGGCGATGATGGCCTCGACCCGTCGGACTCGTATGGGGACGTTGTCGGGTCGGCTCGAAAGAGCGAGCGCTGCGCAATATGCAGACGGCATCGTTACGACCGGCTCTCCAGAGGTACACCGGCTATCGGCGCTCGCCCAGAGTCAGTGCCAACCACGATGGGCGGCCACTGAGGCGAACCGAATGCCGGTGAGCCTCCAGATTGCCGGGGCGATGTGATTGGCTCCGCAATCGCAAAGGGTCTTGGCCAACATCCGGTCGAGCTGCGGGGGCGGGTCCTCTCGAAGAGCGCCCTTTTGACTTCTTCCACCTGGATTCACTCCCTGCGGCAGCGGGTGTATGGTGCCCCACAAGTCACGCCGTCAGCAGCGCGGAGGCAGCTGTGCAACAACTCTCGCTGGAGGTGGCCGCCCACCTGGAGGAGCACCGCGAGGTCACCCTCTTCTGCTTCGACTCCGGAGGCCACCCGATCGGCTATCCTATGATGATCACCGGCGTTCGTGGAACTGAGCTCCTGTTCTCCACCTATAGCAAGAGTGCAAAAGTTCGCCACATGCGGGAAGACCCACGGGTCGCGGTTCTATCGGTTGCGGCCGATGATCCCACCCACCTCAGATGGGTCAGCCTTCGCGGGACTGCCACTATCTGGCAGCCAACGGCTGAGGAGATCGACCTGATCTTTCCTTTAGCGCGGAGTCAAGGGCGTATGGCAGATGGCCGAGTGCCAGACAGCGTCGGTCCATTGGTGCGCCAGCGGACCCTTGAGGGCAAGCGGGCCATCGTGCGTGTCGTGCCGGAAGATCCCGCCGACCTACGAATCGAGAGGACCGTCCGATGACCACCCAGCAGCGGGGGCCAAAGAAGATGGAAGATGACGCCGTCGATGACTTCCTTCGCCAGCCTCGCCTGGCAAACCTATGTGTCCAGGACGAGCACGGCCGACTCCACGCTATGCCGGCATGGACGGAGGGTGCCGACCGCAATGGCACTGGCATTCGTCTCGCCCTCGGGGACGGCGTCCTCCCCTCGGAAGGTCACGCCTGCCTGGTCGCCGACGAGTTCTCGTCCTATGTTGAGATCCGCGGAGTCATCGTGCGCGGCTGGCTGGCGGCGCACATGATCGAGGCCGACCCAGCGCTCCGCTATCTCAGCATCGACCGCGCTCACGGGTTTTCGTTCGAGAACACCACGGTCTCTCTCTGACGAGCCAGTCCTATTGCGACCCGCGGCCGTGGATCGAACAATGTGAGACTATGGGTCCCAAATACGTCGGCTCGAAGATGTGTGTCTATGCGTCGCCCTGGTTGCGTATCGAGCTCCACGGCGGCGACAACGTAGGTCAAGCGTTCGTCCGAGCTACAGGCTGATCAGTCCCTGGGCATGCGGAACGCAGCCCCACCTTCTCCGGGATCCGCATCACCAGGCGCGCTGCGGTCCCGGTCATCAACAAAGTCCAGTCGTCCGGCCTGTAAATGCCGCGAAGACGGGATGCCTCATTCTCTCGACTCCTGAACATCCAGCCGACCCTGTCTCTGTCCGCGGTCGGAAAGCGCAGCGCAGGCTGGTGACGATCACCGCCAACGTCATTGTCGCCCCAACCGCGGCGAGGGCGATCAACGGCCGGTCGTAGCCCGACAGGCGGGGGGATGGTGGCGAGGGGCGAGATCGACCGTACTGGTCGGAGCTGGCTGTGATGACGTGGATGGCCCCGAACGCCACGGGGAGGAGCGCCGCTTCCGGGTGGACGAGGACGACGTTGGCACGCGCCCAGCGCTCCCGTGGCCGCCGGGCTGACGTTGGCGACGCGTGAGCGTAAACAGGGACAGCGCGGCGCTCTTCCCGGGCCCGGGCCGTGGCCGCCCGGGCCACTCCCCAGGCGAAGGAACACGGGTTGGAGGGTGAGCTGGTGGGCCGGTGGCGGGCCGAGTTGGCATCGATCGGTTGGCCGGTCGAACGGTTCACAGAGGCCATTGACAGCGCCGGTCGGGAGCTCGGCTCGCCCCCTCGGGCCCGGCAGCCGACACAGCGCCGCCGCATCGATCTCCAGCTCGACCGGCGCCATCGCCATAGTCGTATCGGAAAGCTCCGTCATCCGCGTGTACTCCGCCGGCGTACTGGTCACCGAGATCCTCCCAGAAATCTGGCTCCTCCACCGATACATGCTCCACATAATGAAACCCGGCCGGCTCGGAGAGGTCAACGGTCGGCGTTGGGCATTACGTCCAGCGATCTCCGGTCCGCAGGTCGAGCGGTACGAGCACGAGAGGGCACACCGTTCTCGCATCAGCACGATCGAAGACGCTTTGCTTCTACTCGATCGGTAGGCCCGGGTGTCCATACCGGCGGCGACCGACACCACCTCGCGGACCCTGGCGCTCACCGCCTCTCCAGGTTGGGGTTATGGACCCTCTGGATCAGCGGGCGCGACCGTGCTGTCTATCAACCACGGATCTTGATGCGTTTTGCTCCTCGGGGTACGCTCGGGAATGCGGACGGATGAGCTCGGTTAGTCGTCGATCCGGAGGACTGAGGCGACCGAGTGAACACGCCGCGCCCGCGGTCCCAGCCAGGGGCCGAAATCAGACGGCTGGCAGATGGTGTCGGTGTACTCATCGACGTTCAGCAGGTCCTCGAAGAAGCCTGCCACCATCAGGCTCAGCGCTTCCTCGTCACCGTCGGCGAGCACCCGTTCGACGACCGCGAACACTGCGGGGAACTCCTCAGTCTGTCCCGCGGCGAGGCGCCCGATGAGGTGCCGGACCAGATGGGTGATGTTGACGTACTCACCATTATCCGGGTCGACCGCGGCGCTTTCAACGGAGCGGGCGAAGGTGGTGATTGCACCGCGCAAGAGTGGCAGCACATCCAGGTATTCGATGCCGTCTTCGGACATGGGAGGGATTCGCAGCAGGAACGCATTGGTAGTGAGGCCTCTGGGCTCTGTTGGGTGTACATATACCCAAACCTCGGCCAGCAAACTGCTGACCACCTGAGGCCCGCGACACCCGGATAGAGGGTTTCTCGGCTTCCAAACAGGTGTCACGGACACCTACTCGAGTGGTTCGATCGGGCCTCGAGCGAGAACTAGATGGCCGCTCACTCGCCGAGGTTTCCGAGGGTGACGGCTGACCTGGCGGGTACTTCCGTCGGGCAGCAGGATCCGCACCGGGGCTCGCTCGTCTGGCCGCAGGTTGGCCAGGATGTCCTGCAGAGCCGAGAGCGTGGGGATGGGCTGTCCGTTGATCATGGTGATCACCTCGTCGCCGGTGATGCCGGCTCGGGCGGCTGGGCCTCCCGGCTGGACCGAGACGACGATGACGCCGACCGGGTTTCCGGCCGGGTTTAGGGCGGTGGCGCCGGTGATGCCGAGTGCGGCCCGGCCGCTGTTGGCGACTCGTCCGGCCGTGATCAGCTGCGGGGCTACCAGCTCGACGGTGTTCGAGGGGATGGCAAAGCCGATACCGTTGGCGGCCGAGCCACCGAGTTCGGGGTCGGTGGCGGCCAGAGTGGGGATGCCGATGACCCGGCCCTGGGTGTCGACGAGAGCGCCGCCGCTGTTGCCGGGGTTGATGGCGGCGCTGGTCTGGATGGTGTCGGGCAGGACGACACCGTTTCCCTCGCCGACCGTCCGGCCGGTGAAGCTTACGATCCCCTCGGTCACCGAGCTCGCCAGTCCCAGCGGGTTACCGATGGCCAGGTCGATGTCGCCGACCTGCAGCTGGCTGGAGCCGGCGAAGACGGCGGGATGCAGCCGCGTGACCCCGTGCACCCGGATGACGGCGAGATCATCAGGCGGGAACGCCCCCACCAGGCTGGCGGTGGCCACCTGTCCATCGAAGAAGCTCACCTGGAAGTTGCGGGCGGTACCGACCACGTGATCGTTGGTCACGATGTCACCCTTGCCGTCGTAGACAACTCCCGACCCCAGGCCCGTCGAAGTGGTGATCTCCACCACCGAAGGGCGGACCTTGTTGACGACCGCCACGAAATCCGCCTGGACGGACGAGACCACGTCAGTCGGCGAGAGGCCAGAACTGCTGGCGCCACTCGCCAACCTGTTCGATGAGTGGCCCCCGCAGGCGCCGAGGCTCAAGCCGGCGACCAGCAGGACGAGGGAACCCACCTCGAGCACACGTGTTCGCTTCATCGTGTGAGTATGAGCTTCACCGCGCCGCCCCAGACTTCACCCGACCGCGTAGTCGCGCCGGCAAAACCCTTGCCGCGCCCCGCCCACAGAGAGCGGGGCCGACGTCTACGCGGTCACGTGGTCCAAGCTGGAGGCGGGCCGATCATCGTACCCAGGCGAGCAGCCCAGGAGGCCATCGGATGCCAGTGAATGCCAAGTCTGTCAGCATCGTGCCGTGCCCCAAGTGCGGACGCAAGAACCGCGTGCCGTCAGTGGCGAGCAGCGGCACTCCCCGTTGCGGCCACTGCGGCGCACCGCTGCCCTGGATCACCGACGGTGGCGACGACACTTTTGCCGAGATCGTGGAGACATCGTCTGTACCGGTACTGGTCGACCTGTGGGCGCCGTGGTGCGGGCCCTGTCGCATGGTGAGCCCGGCGCTCGAGACGCTGGCCCGCGACCTGGGGGGCCGGATCAAGCTCGTCAAGGTCAACGTGGACGACGCTCCTGTCGTCGCCAGGCGATTCTCGGTCCAGGGCATACCGACGCTGGTGCTCATGAGGGGAAAGGACGAACTGGCGCGCCAGGTCGGAGCGGCCCCCGAACACGCGCTGCGCAGCTGGCTCGAAGGCGCGCTCGAGGCAGCCGGAAAGGCCACCCGCGCCTAGCGTCAAGACCACGCGACCAGGGGATGTAGACCTGGCCGCCGGGCGCGACGATCGATCTCATTCGTCGAGAGGAAACCGTGTCATGCTCATGCGATTCGACCCGTTCCGCGAGTCCGACCCGCTTTCTCAGTGGTTCGGGCGCCAGCACTCAGGCGGATCTCGCCAATTCGCTATGCCGATGGACGCCTACCGTGAGGGTGATCGATTCATTGTCAACTTCGACCTCCCCGGTGTGAATCCCGACTCGATCGACTTGACGGTGGAGAAGAACGTTCTGACCGTGCGGGCCGAGCGAGCGTGGCAGCCACAAGACGGGAGCGAAGTTCTCGTCTCGGAGCGGCCCCATGGCACCTTCACGAGGCAGCTGTTCCTGGGTGACAGCCTCGACACGGCCAAGATCGCCGCCACCTACCGTGACGGGGTCCTGACCCTCACCATCCCGGTTGCCGAGCAAGCCAAGCCCCGCAAGGTGGCGATCAGACATGGCAACGGTGAGGGCGCCAGCATCACCGCCAACGCCAGCGAGAAGTCGACGAGCGAGAAGGCGACCAGCCGCACTTGACCACCGCAGATTCCGGGAGCCGTGGCGGCCGGACAACCACTCCCCGCCACGGTGCTCCGAGACAGCGGCGGCACCTCCAGACACGGCGCCGAGGACCCGGTCGATTCACCGGGAGGGGCTCACGCGTGAGCGTCACCGCAGACTCCTGCCCGCTGGCGGAGACGCCGGATGTGTACGGCGCCTATCCCCGCCTCAGCGAACAGCAGGTCGAGGCGCTGGCCGGCCTGGGATCGGCGGCGGCGAGTCGAGCAAGGCACCTTGCTCTACCGGCAGGGCGACCGGCGGTGCGACTTCTTCGTCATCCTGGAAGGTCTGGTCGCCATCCTGGAAGGCGCGGACCGGGTGATCGGCGTGCACGGCCGGGGCCGGTTCCTCGGTGAACTCAACCTCCTCACCGGCCAGGTCGCCTTTGTGACCGCGGAGGTACGCCAGGCCGGCGAGGTGCTCGACGTCCCGTTGGAACCGCTGCGCAGCCTGGTCGCCGAGGACACGGTGCTCGGTGACTTGATCCTGCGGGCCTACATCGTCCGGCGCGCCATCCTGATCGGACTGGGCAGCGGCTTCAAGCTCATCGGCTCCCGGTTCTCGCCGGACACTCGCCGTCTTCGGGAGTTCGCGGCCCGCAACCGGCTCCCCCACACCTGGATCGACCTCGAAACCGACGCAGGCGCCGAGTCGCTGTTGGTCCAGCTCGGTATCCAGCCCGGGGACACTCCGGTGGTGATCTGGCGGGGCGAGCAGGTCCTGCGCAACCCGACTAACGCGGAGCTCGCTCGAGTCATCGGGCTCTACGTGGCCCCCTCGACCGAGACGAGGTGGGACCTTGTCGTGGTGGGCGCCGGGCCCGCCGGGCTGGCCGCGGCCGTCTACGGGGCGTCCGAGGGGCTGGCCACCACCACCCTCGACGCCGTCGCGACGGGTGGCCAGGCGGGGACCTCGCCCCGCATCGAAAACTACCTGGGCTTCCCTTCCGGGATCTCGGGCGGCGAACTGGCCGACCGGGCCGTCATTCAGGCCGAGAAGTTCGGGGCCCAGATCGATGTGCCGGCCACCGCGGTGCGGCTGGCGGAGCAGGACGGCTATCACCTGGTCGTGCTCGATGACGGATCCACCCTGTCGAGCCGCACGGTCCTGATCGCCGCCGGGGCCCGCTACCGCAAGCTCGAGGTGGCCCGCCTGGAACGCTTCGAAGGGATCAGCGTGTATTACGCGGCCACGCAGCTCGAAGCCAACCGGTGCCGCGGTGACCCGGTTGTCGTCGTCGGAGGCGGTAACTCGGCCGGTCAAGCCAGCCTGTTCGTCGCCCAGCACGCCGCCCGGGTCCAGCTCCTGATCCGCGGCGGCGACCTGGGCAAGGACATGTCTCGCTACCTGGTGGACGCTATCGAGCGCAACGCCTCCGTTGACGTCATGCTGCACAGTGAGATACGGGAGCTGCTGGGCGATGACGTGCTCGAACAGGTCGTCGTCGAGGACAACCAGACCGGCCAGCGCCAGCGCATTGATGCCCGGGCCCTCTTCGTCTTCATCGGGGCGCAGCCCCATACCGCCTGGCTGGAGAATCAGCTGGCGCTGGACAGCCACGGCTTCGTCCTCACCGGGGAGAGCGTTCCCCTCGACCCGTCGACAAGGTCGCGGCGGCTGTTCCTGGAGACGAGCCGGCCGGGAATCTTCGCTGCCGGCGATGTGCGTAGTGGATCCATCAAACGGGTGGCGGCCGCGGCCGGCGAGGGGGCCATGGCCGTCCGCATGGTGCACGAACACCTGAGCAGCACCGGCGAAGGGTCCGCCGTCCCCGACCGACAAGGGAGCGTGTAATGGCAACGACCTGTCTCCATCTCGCCTACATCCGCGATGTCCGGCCCTCCTCGCTCGGTTGCGAGGAGTGCCTGGCTGCGGGCCGGCGGGACTGGGTCCACCTCCGACTGTGTCAGTTCTGCGGTCACGTCGGCTGCTGTGACAGCTCCGCCGGTCGCCATGCCACCTTCCACTTCCACGCAACCGGCCACCCAATTGTCCGCTCGTTCGAACCAGGCGAGGACTGGTTCTGGTGCTACCTGGACGAGATCATGTTCGAGCTAGAGGGGCGTCGCTGGCGATGTCGCATCCGTGATGTGACCGTCGCAACGCTCAGCCTGCGATTTCGGCCACCAACTCGCCGCGGGCGTTCGCCATAGCGTCACGGACCTCGGGCGTGACTTCCGGATACCGCGGGTCGATCGCGGTGAGGGCGCGGACGAGGACTGCCGCGGTGGCCAGGCGGGCAAACCATTTGTGGTCGGCGGGAACGACGTACCAGGGAGCCCACTTGGTGCTGGTGTGGCTGACCATCTCGTCGAAGGCCCCCTGATAGTCATCCCAGTACTGCCGCTCCTGAATGTCGCTGAGTGAGAACTTCCAGTTCCTGTCCGTTTTGTCGATGCGCTGGAGGAAGCGCTTAGCCTGTTCGCGCTTGGACAGGTTGAGGAAGACTTTGACGACGTGGATGCCGTTGTCGACGAGATACTGCTCCCACTCGTTGATCTCGCGGTAGCGACGTTTCCAGACCCCACCCTTCTTGGCGTTCTCCGGTAAGTGTTGGGCGGCCAGCAACTCGGGATGGACGCGCACGACGAGCACTTCCTCGTAGTGCGAACGGTTGAAGATCCCGATCCGTCCCCGCTCCGGGAGATGCTGCTGGTACCGCCACAGGTAGTCGTGGCTCAGCTCCTCAGCCGAGGGCTGCTTGAAACTGCGGACTTCCACGCCCTGGGGGTTGACACCGCTCATCACGTGCTTGATCGTGCTGTCCTTGCCCGCCGCGTCGATCCCTTGGAGTAACAGCAGCACCCCGTAAGTCTTCTGGGCCGACAGCCGATCCTGATAGCCGGCCAGCGCCGCAATACCCTCTTCCAGTCGAGCCCGGGCCTCCGCCTTGCTGGTCAAGTCGCCGCTGTACCCGGGATCGAAGTCTCGTTGCAGCTGGACTGTACGGCCGGGAGCGACTTCGAGCGGCGCGAGCAGGTCGTACACGAAGCGCAGCCGGGACTCCATGTGGTCACTCATCCTCGGCCAACCTAACGGGCGGCAGCTGGGTCATCGAGGCGCCAACGTAACGTTTCAGTCTGCGGCGTCGCGTCTCTCAAGGCGCCCGGGGGCAGTTCGGTGACATCCTGACGGAACTCTCCGAGCAGGCCTGACACCAGGCCCTGGAGGTCCCCGTCAGCTCGCGGCGCCGGCGTCGCCATGCTCCCCAATATGCGCTCCCAGGCGACCTTTATCAGACCGCCAGTGTCGTCCGAGAGGGGCTGGACGGTGGCCTGGATCGACTCCAGGGCGCGGATCGTCTGGCTGCTGATCTCCATTGATCGATGATCGACGTCCCGAGCAAACAGGATCGCAATGACCGAGAGCACGATGCTGACCACCGCCCTCAACAGACCGATCCAGGTGGCGACCGCCGCCCACCCCTGTGAGGGCCAGGAGCGGGTTCACCGGCGACTCCAGGACGAGGTCTCGCGGCCAAGAGGCGCCACCGGTGCGAACGTTGTCAGTACCGGGCCCGGTGCGAGCCGCCGGGCTCGGCGGCCGTCAAGGCCGTCGGTTCGACAGTGATGTAGTTAGGCACGGATGTAGTTATGCACGGCCGTGACCCCCGGAGCAGCCCAGGCGGCGTTCTCGGCCTCACGCCGCTCGGCCCACGATCGAACTTTGCCCCGCAAGGTCACGTCACCGCCAGACACCTCCACGGCGACCTGCATGGCGTCGTAGGCGGCGGCCCGTTTGAACGTCTCCTCGATTCGCTTCTTGACGTCCGTGGGTTGCAGGTAGGGCCGAACCATTATGAGATTCGAGATGCCCCGGACCCCCGCCAGGTTCCGGACCGCCGCTTCGGCCGCCCTTCGCTGGTAGTCCCAGTCGAGATCGCCCTTCAAGGTCAGCCAACCCTTTTCGGCCATAACCTTGATCCTGTCGTCCGGGACCATCACGTCCCATCTCAAGGCGTTCACAGCCGCCCGAGCGATGGCAGTATCGCTGTGCTCGTTGGACGTGCGGACTTCTATGTCGTTGGCAATCGCCTTCGCCCCGGCCACCCGCTCGACAGGGCGCTCCGCATTCCACTTCTCTGCATAGGAACTCACCTCGCCGGTCAGGGTGACCACGCCATCGACGACCGAGACGCCTATCCGACGCTGATCGACGCTCGGTTCCCACTCCAGCTCTTGCTCGATGTCCCGCCGCAGTTCAATGTCGGTCTTCATGGGCACTCCCCTGGGCAGATGGAGCCGGATGCACGTTCCCGCGATGAAGGTCGCCTCCTTCTCCTTCCGGAAGTTGTCCTTTGCGCAGGCGTTCAGCGTGATCGTGATTGCCTCGCCGCGCATCCCACGAACGCGTGGTTCGGCGCCTGGATGCCACGTGTGACCTGCGGCGTCTCGCATGTCTCACACATCCGCTGAGTCAGCGCGATCACGACGAGATCCTGGGCAGGTCCACCAGTCACGAAGACCCGAACCCGCCGCCCCAACCGAAAGCGCGCTGGCCAGCACCGACAGGCAGAAGCTCCGGGCCCGACCGGGGAAGAACTCGTCCCCGAACGGCCCGCTCTTCTTATGCTCCGCTGTCAGCCGATCGGTCGTGATGGCTTGAGCCGACTCCTCGGAGAGAACCGGGGCTCCGTCGCGCGCACCACCCGGGCGAAGGCCACAGGTTGTCGACGGCAGAGACGAGCCCGGCCGCGTGGGGTCGTCATGGTCGGTTCGAGGGCTGGTGATGCCGGCGGTAGCTCCTCCCGTCGCGTGCAGCCGAGGTTCGGGGAAACCGGCTGCGTTTGCTCCCGATGATGTGGGCGGACCTGACGACGCCGGTGACCACCACACACCCCGAAACCGCTAGCACCGCGTCAAGTGGACGCCAACCGCCAGAACGCGCCGAAGCCTACTTTCGATCGGTGACAATCCGAGAGACACTGCGTACGCGGCCCGCAGGTGGGTCATATCTCGCCATCGCGCAGTGGGGCCGGGACGTCGGGTTGAACGCAACCAGAGTGGGTAAGTTGAAGCTATCCCGTTAGGGGGTGCTGTAACGACCATTCGTTCCGTAGCACCTGATCGGCGTTTCATGGCATCTGATGGCCCTCTACGCGGCCGTGCCAAGGAATGGCTGGCGCTGACCGAGCGGGTGAGAGCGGCAGCCAAAGGCCAGGGAGGCGTGGTCGTGGTCGAGGAACCCGCGGGCAGCGGCAAAACCCGCCTCGTTCATGACGCCGTCGACGTGGCGACGATCGCCGGCCTCGACGTGGCCAGCGCCAGCTGCGACCGCGAGCAGCCTGGTGAAGCCTGGGACGCCCTCCGCAGCTGCCTGGGGATGGCGACGGCGCCGCAAGGGGCGGTCCTTGACGGCGGCCTGAGCGTCGTCGACGACGCCTGCACGGTGATCGAGAAGCGAGCCCAGCGCGCCCCGCTGGTCGTGCTCGTGGACGATCTGCAATGGGCCGATCCCACCAGCATGCTCCTGGTCAGGCAGTTGGTCGTCCGGCTGTCGGCATACCCGGTCTTGTGGTTGTTCGCCGCCTGCTTCGGGGAGTCCCGGACCTCGCTCGGGCGGGTGCTGGCCGCGCTGGCTACTTTGGATAGGGCCACCGAGATCGAGCTTCATCCACTATCCACTCGGGCCGTCGCCCAGCTGGTTGCCGATGTCACCGGCGCCACGCCCGATTCGGAGCTGCTCGCCTGGGGCGTCGAAACGGGTGGTTATCCGGGTGCCGTGCTCGAATTCGCCGAAGCGCTCTGCGACGAGGGAGCCATCGAGGTCGCTCACGGCCGGTCCCGTCTAACCGGCGATCCGGCCCGAAGCTTGGAGGCGATCGTCGCCCGCCGCTTTGCCACCCTTTCCGCCGAGAGCCGCCAGCTGGTCGAAGTCGCCGCCGTACTGGGACGGTCATTCCGGATGGCCGATCTGGCGTCCGCCCTGGGCACGCCCCCGGCCCGCCTGCTCACCCCGGTACGGGAGGCGACCGCGGCCGGACTGCTCGCGAGCGGCGGGCTGGAGGTCCTCTCGTTTCGGCGGGAACTCGTCCGGGATGCCGTCTATCGGGGGCTGGAGGACCCCATCCGGCTGGCCTTGCACCGCCAGATCGGCGAGCTGCTGCTTGATCGAGGCGGCGCCGCGCCTCGAGCCGCGGTCCACCTCATCCAGGGTGCCCAGCGCGGCGACCGCAGGGTGTTGGACGGGCTTGATCGGGCCGTTGTCGAGACTCGTCGATCGTGCCCGGAATCCGCCGCCGACCTGGCTCGGCGGGCGCTCGAGCTCACCGACCCCTCGGATCCGACCCGACCCGCCCGCGCCGCCCTAGCGGTTGATGTGCTCGTGGGGGCGAAGCGGCTGGAGCAGGCCGAACAGCTCGCCCGCTCCACGCTGGCGTTAGCCGGCATTCCGGCCGTGGTCGCAGCCCGGTTGCGCGTGGCGCTGTCGTCTGTCCTTTTCATCGACGGGCGGGTCGCCGAGGCGATCGCCGAAGTGGAACTGACGCTGGCCTTGACGGACCTGCCGGACCAGCTGTACGCCGCTGCCGAGGTAACCCGCCTCATGTGTCTATTGGCCGACGGTGACGTGTCACGGGCGCGCGCCGGGGCCATGGCCATTCTGGCCGGGCGGGGCCGGCCCGACAGTGCCTGTGCGCTGGCGGGCGCCTTGACGGCGTTGGCGCACATCTCGTGGTGGGAGGGAAGGGTCGACGACGCCCTGGGTCTGGCACAGGCCGCCGTCCGACGCGCCGATCCCGCCGGCGTGATCGGGTTGCGGGTGCTGCCGCGCCTCCTCCTGGCCGGCGTGCTGACCGGGCTGGGGGACTTTGAGGCGGCTGAAGCCGGACTGGCCGCCTGTTCAGAGGAGATCGAGCTCGACGGCGACAGTCTCTGGGCGGCGGCGCCCACCATCGCCTGGTCCGCTCTGGACCTGGCGCGCGGCCGCCTTGGCGAAGCCTTCGGCGGGGCCGAGGCCGGTCTGTCCCTCACCGAGGAGTCGGGCATTCGGGTCCTGTCCCGACCGGCCAGGCGGGTGATGGCCTCGATTGCGCTGGACCGGGGCGATTTCAAAGAAGCCGCCGCCCAGCTGGAATGCCACTCGCCGCCACCCTCACCCCCTTGCGCCGCGGCTGGCTTCGAGGATCTCTTCGTGCACGCCCGGCTCGTAGAAGCTCGAGATGGAGCGGCCTGCTGCGTCGAGCAGTTCCGGTGGCTCTATGACGATCTGACGGCCTTGAAGCATTTGGCCCTGCGCGAACCGGACGCAACCCCCTGCCTCGCCCGTGCTGCTTTGGCTGCCGGCGACCGCCGACGGGCCGAGCGCGTGGCGGCCTGTGCCGAGCACCTGGCGGCGGACAACCCGACGCTGGCCTCACTGGGGGCGCGGGCATGGCACGCCCGGGCCCTGGTGGATGGCGACCTAGCCGGTTTGGAGCGAGCCGCCACCGAGCACCGCCATCCCCGCTCGGGAGCCTCGGCCTGTGAGGACGCCGGCGTCCTGCTGGTCCAGGCCGGGCAGAGCGCCCAAGCCCGGGGCTACTTCGAGCGGGCCCTGGCCGTCTACAGGGACGCAGGAGCGGATCGTGACACGGCGCGGCTACGGGCCCGGCTGCGTGGCGTCGGGGTTCGGCGCCGCCACTGGACCAACACCGAACGGCCTGTGTCGGGGTGGGGGAGTTTGACTGATACCGAGAGAACGGTGGCGGGTCTGGTCGCGGAAGGCCTGACCAACCCGCAGGTCGCCGCCCGCATGTTCCTGTCCCGCCACACCGTCGACTTCCACCTCCGCCAGGTTTTTCGCAAGCTCCAGGTGGCGTCGCGAGTGGAGCTCGCCCGTCAGGTCGTGGAGGCGGCCAAGCCCGCCTGAAACCGTCTCCGGGCTAGACCCACGCGATCCCGGGATGTGCGTCTGGCCCCCGGGCGCGACGGTGGTGGAAAGGCCCGTCCGCCAACGCCTTGGCGGATAGCGCCGGTCCTGCAGCGCGACATGAGGGGAGACCCGAATGGCCAAGGTGGTCGGCATCGACCTCGGAACGACCAACTCCGTCATCGCGACCATGGAGGGCGGCCAGCCCACCGTGATCCCCAACGCCGAGGGATCCCGGACGACGCCTTCGGTGGTGGCCTTCACCGAGCAAGGCGAGCGGCCGGTCGGTCAGCTGGCCCGACGGCAGGCGATCCTCAACCCCAAGGGCACCATCTACTCGGCGAAGCGATTCATCGGCCGCCGCTACGACGAGGTGGCCAGCGAGCTGCAGGCTGTCTCATTCGATGTGGTGTCGGGGCCGGATGGGGCGGTGCGGTTCTCGGTCCGCGGCAAGCTGTATGCCCCGGAGGAGATCTCTGCGCTCGTGTTGCGAAAGCTGGTCGACGACGCGTCCAAGTTCCTGGGCGAGCGGGTGACCGAAGCGGTGATCACCGTGCCGGCCTACTTCAACGACGCCCAGCGCCAGGCGACCAAAGACGCCGGGCGGATCGCCGGGCTCGAGGTGCTGCGCATCATCAACGAACCGACAGCCGCCGCCTTGGCCTACGGCATGGACAAGCGCGCCAACGAGACCGTGCTCGTCTTCGACCTGGGCGGGGGCACCTTCGACGTCAGCATCCTCGACGTGGGCGACGGCGTGGTCGAGGTGCGGGCCACCTCGGGGGACACCCATCTCGGCGGTGACGACTTCGATCGTCGCCTCGTGGATCTGCTCGCCGACGAGTTCCAGCGGGACAACGGCATCGATTTGCGCAAGGACCCCCAGGCCCTGCAGCGCCTATTCGAGGCGGCCGAGAAGGCCAAGATCGAACTGTCCTCGGTCACCCAAACGCAGGTCAACCTGCCCTTCATCACTGCGGATGCCAGCGGTCCCAAGCACCTGGTGACCACCATCATGCGCTCGACATTCGAGCAGGCCACTGCGGACCTGGTGGAGCGCTGCCTGGGCCCGGTGCAGCAAGCTATGAGCGACGCCAAGGTCACCGCCAATGATATCGATGAGGTCATCCTGGTCGGCGGCTCGACCCGCATCCCGGCCGTGCAGAACTTGGTCCGGCGTCTCACCGGCGGCAAGGACCCCAACATGACCGTCAACCCCGACGAGGTCGTCGCCGTGGGCGCCGCGGTGCAGGCCGCCATCATTAAGGGCGAGGTGAAAGACGTCCTGCTCCTCGACGTCACCCCTCTGTCCCTGGGGGTGGAAACGATGGGCGGGGTCATGACGAAGCTCATCGAGCGCAACACGACCATCCCGGCCCGTCGCAGCCAGGTGTTCAGCACCGCGGAGGACAACCAGTCCGCGGTGGACATCGTGATCCTGCAAGGCGAGCGCGAGCGGGCCGCGGACAATCGGGTCCTGGGCCGCTTCCGGCTCGAGGGCGTACGGCCCGCGCCCCGCGGCGACCCCAGGTCGAAGTGACCTTCGAGATCGACGCCAACGGGATCCTCAACGTGTCCGCCCAGACCGCGACACCGGCGCCCAGCAGAGCATCACCATCACGGATACCTCCAACCTTGACAAGGCCGAGGTGGACAGAATGATCGCAGACGCCGAGCGCTATCAGGCCGAGGACGCCCGCATCCGCCAAGAGGTCGATGCCCGCAACGAACTGGACGCCGTCGCCCATCAGGTGGAGCGCCAGCTCCAATCGTTGGGTGACAACGTAGCCACGCACGAGCGGGCCCGGGCGGAGATGCTGGTCGCCGATGCCCGCCAGGCGGTCAAGGACTCCGCCCCGCTCGATTCGGTCGCAGCTTGACCGGGATTGCAACAGATCTATCACGCCCTGGTGGCGATGCCAGCAGGCGGGGCGGCCCACAAGCCCGCCGGGCGGGGATGGATCATCGGCCGGCCCGGCCGCGGACGACGACGTGATCGACGCCGACTTCACCGTGAACTGATCCGAGCGGTCACCGAATCGACCTCCGGCCCCTAACGAGGCGCCGCCGGAAGGCGCAGATGGGGCGGACGCCACGCGCCCGCGATCGTGAGGCGCTCGACATCCGAACGTGCGGAGTGGCGGCCATGGAGGCCAGCTGCGTCGCACGCTGGCCGACTGGACAATCTACGCAAACGGATCGATCGCGAAATCGCCCGTGAGCGGGCGGACGAGCGTGCCGCTGGCGGCTAGGTGGCTGCACGTCGTGGACAACCTGGACCGCGCCCTTGAGCACGCCGGGGGCGGACAACAACGTGCTCGTCGACGGCGTGCGGGCCGTACGGGATGAAGCTGTCGGCATCCTCGCCCAGCTGGGCTTCCCCCGCGACCAGGACGTCGGTCGTCCGTTCGACCCGGCCCGGCACGAAGCTCTCAGCGCCCGACCCGTGGACGCCCCGCCGGTACCGCCCGGCTGGTCATCCGCCCCTGGCTATGGCAGCGCCCAGGACATTCTCCGGCCCGGCGCCCTGGTCGTCTCCACGGGGGCCAGCCCCCGCA
>CAWHFG010000002.1:0-422168 GCA_963828435.1 uncultured Acidimicrobiaceae bacterium | reverse complement strand
CCGTGCCCAGGGCGGCGGGATCGGTGGTCTGATGGTCGCTGCGACGGTGGGCGGAGGAGCGGAGGGAGCAGAGCCGTTGCTGGCGGGTTCGGTGGCGTCCGCCGGCCGATTGAGGCTACCTTCCCGGGCGTGGTGGCCCCATCGGCCAGGGTGATGGTGACCGTGTCGCCGGCGGTCACATCTGGATCGAGACCCGCACCGCGGCGGGCAACAGGCAGGTGATCGTGACGAACACCGGCCCGACCATCAGCCCAGCTGACACGGACCGTATCTTCCAGCCCTTCCAACGGCTCCGCGACCGGACTTCCAACCAGGGTTTCGGGCTCGGCCTCGCCATCGTGGCGTCGATCACCGCCGTCCACCACGGCACCGTCGCCGCCCGCTCCCGCGATGGCGGGGCCTGACCGTCACGGTCACCATGCCCTCGGCCCCGGTCCCTGCTACCAGCAGCGCAGCACTTACTGAAACGTGTTCCGCTCCCACCCCGAACACGCCCGCAGCGGCGCCATAAGGCCAAGGCCGAGCGGCGTCGGTGCCTGCTACTCGTGGTAGAAGCGCTTTCCAGGCTCCGGCCCCGGCCGAGCTCCCCTGAGGTTGCGCCTACCAAAGAGAGCGCCTGCGTCCCTCCCCCGTGACCTGTCCGTCTGGCGTCAACAACCTTGTCGCCAGATGCCTATACGAGCGGGCACCGTCTGTCCGAGAATGTTCTATGGCAACCGAACGGGCCCGTGAGCATCGGGGAGGAATCGTCGAGTAATGAGCGCACTCGCTACCGCTGTGGTTGATTGACGTCTGATCCGACTGTGGCCAGACGCCGAGAACCTTTTGGTCGCGCTCGGCGAGCCAGCCAGGGTGCGGCTGACCGTCTACAACCCCAGCTCGATCGTGGAGAACTTTCGCCTCGAAATGCTGGGCAACGCCAGCAGTTGGGCCACGCTTTGTCCCGATGAGGTCAACCTTTTTCCAGATACGTCCGCCGAAGTCACCCTCACCTTCCATCCCTCGGCCGACGCTCCCCCCGAAGCCGGGGCGGTGCCCTTCGCCGTAAAAGCGACACCACAGCACGAGCCCTTCAACTGCGAAACCGAGGAAGGCACCGTCACGGTCGCCGCCTTGCCGCGGATCGCCGCGCCCAAGCTGCTCCCCGCCAACTCCCGAGGGCGTCGCCGGGGCCGGCACGAACTCTTGATCCGGAAACCGGCAAGATGGCTCTCCCGGTACAGGTGTCTGGGGGCTGATCCGGACGGATACCTGCGCTTCGCCATGCGCCGGCCGCAGTCCGAGCTCGCCTACAAAGAGGCCCGTCTAGTGCGGTTGAGAGTCAAAGCCCCTCGCTACCTGGTGACCGGCTCCACCACCAGCATCGCTTTACCCTTACCGTTGCTGCCGACGGAACCCCTGATGGGAAAATCCCGGCCGCCTTCACCCAGCGGCCCCTGCTGAGCCGGCGACTCCTGACCGTCCTGGCCGCCCTGGCCGCCCTGGCGTTGCTCGCCTACTTTCTGTCCCCACCGGTCCTCAAATCCAGTGCCCAAGAGGGCACCGTGGCCAGCGCATCGTCCCCGCCCCCAGGAGGGACGTCAACACCGTCAGGCCAGCCGGGCCCGACTGCGACCCCCGGACCCAGCGGGGCTGCGGGTCCGACCGGAGCCAGCGGCGTGCGGGGCCTGACCGGGGCCAAGGGCGCCGGGGGGGCCCGAGGCCTCATGGGAGCCCGGGGCCTTACCGGGGCCGCCGGTGCCGCCGGACCACCAGGCCGTCCCGGCCTGGCAGGTCTCACCGGACCCCAGGGGTCGCAGGGCGCTACCGGCACCGGGGGCCCAGGGAGCGACCGGACCACAAGGGCCCGCCGCCATCACCACCGGATACCAGCAGGCGCTGACGGGCGGAAGCATTGCTTTCTCCAACCCGACTGTCATCGGGGAGACGCCTCAACTGCCGGCCGGCACCTACGCCGTCCTGGCGTCGCTCAGCGTGAGCGGCGCAGAGAGCGGCGGGAACGCGGTCGGCTGGACTACCTCCGACAGCGCGGGTGTCAACAACACGGACTCCGTCCAGGCTGAGGCATCCTTGTGGCAACAGCAAGCGCTGAGCGTCAATGACATATGGAAGGTCACCAAAGCGCAGGACAGCATCGACCTGGTATGCGATGGCACTGCGACGGCAGCGGCGAAGGATGCGACCATCACCGTGTTTCCACTCACTCACGCCGATCAAACGACCATCAAAGGCCCGACGACCGCGTCGTCCTCGCCGATGTAACGAAGAGGGTCTTGCGGACCTCGACCACCGGCGAGAGACTTTTCGCCACTTGGCGACCACGGCTGGAGAGTTGGCGGATGCCGACCCTGGTGCGGGCCCCCGCGATACAGGGCTACCAGGGCCTGGTCGGGGACCTGGGCGGCCAGCCAACCCGCCTCCTGCGCCAGGCCGGCATCGACCCCGCCGACCTGGACCGACTCACCGCATTCATCAGCTTCGAAAGCATGATCGAACTTCTGGAACGGTCGGCCGTGGAGCTGGACTGCCCGGACTTTGGCCTGCGCCTGGCCGAGCGCCAGGACATCGGTATCCTCGGCACCCTGGCCGTCGCCATGCGTATCTCCGCCACCGTTGACGAGGCGGCCCGCTGTGGTGCGAAATACCTGCACGTTCACAACGCCGCCATCGCTTTCACCATCACCCAGCACCGGGATCGATCGATCACGCTCCACAGTGGGCGCAGACCGCCGAACATGGCGTCGGCCTGGCCTGGCGTATCCTGATGATGCTGACCGAGGGCCGAAGCCACCTCCGGCAGATGAGCTTTCCGCATGCTCCTGTCGCCGCCGGGTCCGCCTACCCGTGGAGTCTGCAGCGGCTGCTGCGGAAGAGGGCACCACGTTCGAGGCCATCAAGGACGAGACCCGCCGCGATTTCGCCCAGCGTTACCTTTCCCATCCGGACGTGCCGCTCACCCAGGTCTCCGCACTCCTCGACTAGAGCGAACAGTCGGCCCTGGGCCGGAGCTGCCGGCGCTGGTTTCACACCTCCCCTCAAGCCGTCCGCCGGCTCCTGTCAGCGGGCCCGCCCATGCCCTCTATCGCCTAGCAGCAGCCCGGTCAGGGGCTGGCACCACTGGCGCTCGACGCCTGTGCGGAGGCGCCCCGATTCCTGGGCGACATTCCGATTCTTGGCGACAGGAGCAACACCCAGATGTCGTTGTCGTCACCAAGAAAACGAATGTCACCAAGAACGCCGCCCAGGGCTCCGAGCGACGCGCCTCAAGCGTTGCGGCGATGCCCACTCGTTTGTGGGCTATGGCTGGTAGCCGGTGGGCCATTGCTGAAGCGCCCACATGTTGCCGTCCGGGTCATTGAAATACGAGTAGAGGACGCCGCCCATGTCGTCGACGTCGCTCAGCTCGATGCCGCGGTCGGTCAGGGCAGCCCGGGTGGCAGCCATGTCCTCAACAACGAGATGGAGGCCTCTGATGGAGCCCGGCACCATGTCGGTAATCGGATCCATGCCCGTGCCGAAGACGATGGCGCAGCTCGACCCGGGCGGGCTGAGCTGAACTACCCGCATCGCTTCCGAGACCTGGGTATCGTGAACGTTGCCGAAGCCCACCTGCTGGTAGAAGGCCTTCGCCCGGTCTACATCTGACACCGGAAGCGGTACCAACTCCAAACGCATGTCTGGTACGGCGGCAGTACCTGCCATCAAACCAACCTCCTCGTGACCCGTTGCTGCCTGAGTGCTACTAAGCGACACTACGCTCACGAGCCGAGCCCCGGGGCGCCCCTCACTGCTGTCCTCCGTATTCCGACGCAAACAGATAGCTAACGGCCAGGCTCCGGTATGGCCGCCACCGGTCCGAAAGTCGACCAGCTCCTCGTCGCTGGGCAGGTGGTCGAATGCGTACTCTCGCTGGATCGTGCGCCGCAGGGCCAGGTCACCAGAAAGGAACACGTCAGGGCGGTCGAGGGCGACCAGCAGGAAGCCGCGGTTGTCTATGGCCCGATCCCGGGAACGTCGGTCAAGGCTGCTTCTATCTCCTGGTCCGTCATGGCCGAGAAGGCCCCTTCGCTCAGGCGTCCGTCGACGAACCTCTCCGCCAGTGCTCTCAGGGTGTCGCCTTTTCGAACGGAGAACCCGCTTTCCCGTAGGACTTTCGGGTCAGCCGCGACAGTTCGGCCGCCGATGGCATATGGCCCCCGAATCGCTGCTGCAGGCGCGAGATGATCGCCCGCGTGGAGGCTACGGATAGCTGCTGGCCCGCCACCTGGAAGACGAGCGTCCCGAAGGCGTCGAGCGGAGGAAGTTCGTCCATCCAGGCCCGCGGGCGGAAGTCCGGCCGGGCGTCGATGAGGCGCGCCAGCACGGGGTCCGCTTTCCGGAGGAACTGGCGGGCGTCGAGATCGGCGATGGCGGCTCGCTTACGGGGTGTGGCGTCCACGATCGTCCTCTTTCGGGAATCAGCCATTTCGGGTATCAGCGAGATGGCAGTAGTTGGTCGGCTTTGGATTCGGGCGGCTGATGCTGTCGTAGCAGAGCCCAACCCGAGACGGTAACCCCGAGAGCGACGAGGATGGCGAATCCCAGCACGGTGTTCGGAATGCTCGCCCCCTGGTCCAGGGCGATCCCGGCTCCGACCACTGGAATCGACAGTCCCACGTAGAGCGCGATGAGCAGTTTCGATGTCATGGCCAGACGGTCCTGGGGTGGGGCCGCTTCCAGCACGATTCCGGTGGTCCCTTTGAACACCGCACCGACGCCGGCCCCGATCAGCGCACCGCCGAGTAGGAAGAGCGCCAGGTTCGGGGTCGAGATGCGAACGGAGGCCACCGGCAGGGGCAGGCCGGCGAGCATGAAGAACGGTGCCGAGAGCGAGCACACGCGATGCTGGCAAACCGGTTGTGGCCAGCTGGGAGGCCACTCCGCAGGAGAACACCAGGAACAGCGTGGCGCCCGCCAGGGCGTGCGAGGAGTGGCCAAGGGTCACGGTCAGGATGAGTCGGCCAGCCCGGCGAACAGACCGCTGGCGGCAAACGCGGCCAGCGTCCCGGCCGCTGCCGGGATGGGTAGCCTGGCTGGGCGTGCGGTGGTCGGCTGCTTCGCTGTCGTCGCCCGCGGGTTCAGGAGTACCTGTTTCCGGCACGAAGCATAGGCCGGCCAGACCGACCCCGCCCAGGGCGAGGAACACCAGGTAGGGCAGGCGGAGTGGCCATCTCGCCCATTGGGCCAGACAGCCGGCGATGAGCGGGCCGACGCCGAGCGCGCCGACGGTGATGGCCGGTGCCGATGGTGCGCGGCCGGACCATCGATGCTTTGGGATCGGCCCGCAATCGCAACTCGATCAGGTACGTGATCGTGGTGCCGGCAGCCAGGCCGGCCGCCACGCCGGTAAGCAGGCGCCCGATGAACAGCACCGACAGCCCCTTCCACGCCGCCAGCAGCCCGGCCGCGACCATCATGGTGGTCACGGCTCCGAGCATCACCCCTCGCCGCCCGATGCGCGCGCCGATCCAGGGGACCGCCAACAGGGTGGCGATGGTGCCGGCTGCGAAGATGGCGTAGATCACCGTGATCATCAACGATGAGAGATGATCCCGGGTGCGGTACAGGCCATACAGTGGGCTCGGTAGGGTGGCGAAGGCCATAACGATCAGCAAGGCGTACGCCACGGTCCAGAATCCGGAACGGTGCCGCCGTTGGTAGGCAGGAGATGTCGCGTGGGCGTCAACGGTGGTCATATCTCTTCCCTCCTCTCTTCCCTCCGACTCAACGGTGTGGCCCGTCACCAGACCTTCATGCCGCCGTCGACGACGAGGTCGATGCCGGTCACATATGAGCTCTCGTCGGAAACCAGGTAGAGCGCGGTGTTGGCGATGTCCTCGGCCTGCCCGAACCGGCCGAGTAGCGTCCGGCCACCATTTGCCGGCCGAACTCGGATCCTGAAGCTCGCCTCGGGTGGAGTTGGTCTCGATGAAGCCCGGCGAGATTGAGTTGACGCGGATTCCGTGTTCGCTGCCTTCCAGGGCGAGCTGGCGGGTCATGCCGATGATCGCCGCTTTGTTGGTGGTATGGGCCAGGGCGGGGAGGAGTTTGAAGCTGAGCGATGCGTTCAGGGAGGCCATGTTGAACACCACGCCGCCGCTGGCTTTGAGGTGGGGCCAGGCGGCGCGGGTCAGGTAGAAGACCAGGTCGACCTCGTCGCGGCGGGCCGCATCCCACTCGTCGTCGGTGAATTTCCTGATGGGGGGGCTGAAGTGGGACTTCGCGGCCAGGTTGAAGAGCACATCGATCCGGCCGAACTCACTGATCGCCAGCTCAACCAGTTGGGCGCAGTCGCCGGGGTCGCCGACGCGACAGGGCTGCAGCGAGACCATCTGACCGCCCGCGGCCTCGACCATGGCGAGGGTCTCTTCGGCGGGCTCCACCGTCACATCGCAGCCCACGACCGCGGCGCCTTCTCGGGCGAAGGTCACGGCGGTGGTTCGTCCCATACTCCCGCCGGTGCCGGTGACGACGCAGACCTTGCCCGGCTAGGCGGCCCGCCATCTCACTGTCCTCCGTGCTTGGCGGCGGCTGTTTTCTCTGCTTCGGCGACGCCCACCTGGTCGGTGACCCCGGGGCACCTCGGTGAAGTACCAGTAGATGACGTCGAGGGCCGGCCCGGCCAGCGGCCCGGCCCAGTCCCGGAACAGCTCGGTGACGACCGCCAGGGCGGTGGTCGGAACCGCCCCGGCGTGCGCCAGGCGTTCGATGCCGGTCCGGTGGGCGATCTGCGAGCGTCCCCCAACCGCGTCGGTCGGGTACAACACGTCGTAGCCGTCTTTGAGCGCCTGGACAGTTGCGAACGTGAGGCAGATCTCGGTATGAAGTCCGCCGATGATCAGCCGTCTGCGTCCTGTCGCTTTCACCGCGTCACGGAAGGCGGGGTCCTCGAAGGCGTTCATCGATCATCGGTCGATCGGGTCGATACCTTCGAGTTCAGACAGGATCGTCCGGTCGAGTAGGCCCGTTGAAGCCGTACCCGACGCCCACCGTCGACAGCACGATGGGGATGTCGAACGCCTTTGCGAGTCTTGGCCAGCAGGCGGGCATTCAGCTCGACCAAGTCCGCACTGGTTTCCGAGCGAATGACCTCGAACATCTCGTTCTGGTAGTCGATCAGAAAGCAGGGCGCAGGCGTCCGGGGTCCAGACGCCCAGATCCTTGGTAGCCATCGCGGTCTCCTTTCATGTCGTTACTCATTTGGTCTCGACCGTGTTTGGTATCCGACCGGGCCTACCGTACCTTGGAGTTATATGCTTTTTTTGCGCAAGTAGTTTCTTGCAGCTTGGGCAGCGTCACGTCGGGCCTCACCTACCGGCGCGCGGTTACGACCTCGGAGTCTGCTGGCGCCGTCTCCGAGTCCTCGCCGCGATCTTCGACAAGGCTCGGGCCGCATCCTTCGTGCTAGCCGCGATCGACGTGGTCGAACACCAGGGCTCTCACACTGGAGGCGTAGACTCCGCAGGACGTGTTGAGCTTTGCCAGCCCGGTCGGAGTGAGGCTCGCCACGTTGCCCCGCCTATCCTCGGCACTCGCCTGCTTGCTCACCAACCCACGGGACTCGAGCTCGTCGACCAGGCGCGTCATGCGACTGGCCGACAAGCCGGTCGCTGCCGCCAGGTCGGACATCCGCAGCTCGCTCGTCGGAGCCTCACCGAGGGACATCAGCGTCAGGTACTCGTTGGCACTGATCCCCACCGCCGGCAGCAAGTCGCCGTCCCAGCGGCGGGGCAGCGACACCACGATCCGCATCAGGGCACGCCAAAGGACCGCTTCTGTCGCGCTCAGCGGATCAACCCCGCCCATACGGCCAGCTCAGACCTCGGGGCGCCAGGGAGCCGCTTGACACGAATCGTAGTATGGCGCTATATTATTGCTTGCGCAAGCAGTGATGCTAGATTAGCTCGGTGAGGTCTGCGCACCTCGTCCTTGAGAGGGTTGCACCATGAGCACTCCCATCGCCATCGTCGTCGGTGCCGGCAGCGGGCTGGGCCAGGCCACCGCCCTGGTGCTCCACGGCGCCGGGTTTACGGTCGTCGCCGTGGATCGCAACGAAGCCGGGTTGCAGCAACTCCCGGAGGGAATCCGGCGGGAGGTGGCCGACGCCGTCGACCCCGCCGTACCAGGCCCTCTGGTGGATCGAATCGCCGCCGACCTCGGGCCCCCGGACATCCTGGTCAACACCATCGGCGCCTTCGAACTCGGCGACAGCCTGGCAGTGACACCAGAGACTCTCCGACAGCTCATGGACGTCAACCTCGGCGCCGCCCTGTGGCTGACACAGGCCGTGGCCCCTCACATGCAACGAAAGGGTTCGGGCGTCGTGGTCCACGTTGGGGCCCGGCCTGGCATCGATCCGAGCGCCGGTTACGCCGCCTACGGCGCCAGCAAGGCCGCCCTGCTGCATATGGTTCGGACCCTGGATCTCGAACTTCGACCGGGGGGCATCAGGGTCAACGCCGTTGTCCCGCAGCTCATCGCCACCGAGAAAAACAAGGCCATGTTTCCGCCGGAAATGCTGGCTGGCGCCGTCGAGCCGGAAGCCGTCGCCCGGGTCATCGCTTTCCTGGTCAGCGACGCGGCCGCCCCGGTCAGCGGAGCCATCGTGCCCACCTACGGCGGATAGACGCCGAGACGGTGCGGGACCGATTTTCCCACGCCTGCCGACGTCGAGGTGATCGGGATGCAGTCAGACCTCGACTCGCCAGGTTCGATCGGGCTCGTCGGGTGGCGTCAACCGGATCGGATGCGGAGCCTGCACCGGCCCGGCGTACTGAGTCCTGGCACACGAGGAGCCTGGCCGACCCGGAGCCGGCTATTGCTCGTTCAAGCAAGTTATGCTGCTTGACGTGGCCAACCTCGACCCGCTGACCCCCACCGAGGAATTGTTCTGGCGGGCCCTCATGCGTATTGTCCTGTCCCTGCCTCGACAGCTGCACGACGACATGGTCCGGGCCGTAGGCCTGACGGCCAGCGAGTACACCGTGATCATGAACTTGTCCGAAGCACCGAACCGCCAACTGCGAATGGCTGACCTCGCCACCGCTACCGGGCTATCCGCCAGCCGGACCACGCGCCTGGTGGACGGCCTGCAGTCGCACGGGCTGGTCGCCAAACGCGCCAGCTCCTCCGACGGACGGAGCAACCTCGCCGAACTGACTTCTCTGGGTCTCACCAAGCTGCGGTCCGCCTGGCCGGCCCACGCAACGAGCGTGCGCCGTCGTGTACTCGACAACATCCCTCCCGGGACTCTCACCAAGACGGCGCAGGCCCTCGAGGCCGTAGCCCTCCACCTGGACGATAATCACGCCGATACTGCGTAGAGGCGGTAGCGGGCCCTCTACGCAGTACCGGCGATCCGGGGCAACCTTCAAATATGCGAAACGGGTGCGGTGGTCGGGGGGTAGGACCGTTCGCCGTGATGGGATGCACCCGCTGGCCGCAGGGCGAACCTGGCGATGACGACCAGGATGGCGATGAGCCCGACGTTGAAGAACAGCATGGCCGTCTGGGCGCTCACGAACAGGGTGCTGATGCCGATGCCCAGCACCGGGAGGATCAGCCCCAGGTAGGCCGCTAGAAACAGGCTCGAGGCCGCTTCCCCCCGCTGGGCCGGCTCGGCTGCACCCACGTAGGCGGCCAGTGCCGACTTGAACAGCACCCCGGCGCCCGCGCCGGCCAAACCGCCGCCGACCAGGAAAGCGGCCAGGTCAGGAGCCTCCATGGCCACCGCCAGCACGACCAGTCCCACCGCCTGAGCGATGATCCCGGCCAGCATCCGGGTTCGGTTGGCCAGCCGATCGGTGGCCGTCTGGGCCAGGGCCGCAGCCCCGAAGGCGACGAACGGGACCACTCCGGCCAGCAGGCGGCTGGGGTGGTGCAAGGTGGCCCCCACGAATCCGGGTGCCAGCGAGGTGAATAGACCGAACACCGCGAAGCCGACGAACGCCCCGGCGGCGGCCATGACGCTCGTGGTCCGGTCTCCCCGCACCAGGGTTACGTGCTGGGGCCGGTAGCGGGGACGAACCGCCGGGCGTTCGACGGTCTCGGGAACGAAGGCCAAACCCACCATGGCCAGTACGAGCAGGCCGGCGAAGACCGCGTAGGGAACCAGTAGCGGGGAACGAACAAACTGCGCCAGGGCTCCCGAGACCAGCGTGCCGAGCCCCAGGCCGCCGAGATTGGCCGCCGAGGAGACCATTTCGAAGCGGCCAGACCCGGCGCCGGGGCGGCCCAGAGCGTGAAGATCGCGCAGGTAGGCGGTAGCCGTGGCGGTGATCATCCCGATCCCCAGCCCGCTGACAAAGCGGGCCACGATCAGACCCGCAAGTGCCGGCCACACCAAGAACAGCACCGCGGCCAGCGCCTCAATCGCCAAGGCCGGGACCAGGACCCGACGCCGACCCACCCAGTCCGACACATGGCCCCAAAGGAGCAAGCTGGTGATCACGCCCACCCCGTAGACCGCGAACACGACCGTGACCACAAACGACGAGAAGCCGTCGCGCTGCTGATAGAGCACATAAAGCGGGGTGGGGATCGTCGAAAAGGCCATCGCCGCGAGGAAGGCCCCCGCCGTCAGCCAGAACCCTGAGCGGTAACGGGATCGGAATCGGCTGGTGGCGACAGAAGCCTGGATACCGACATTGGAACCGGGTGGTTGACTCGTCGGGGAGACCTCGGTCAGGGCAGGCAGGGTAGTCAGGGCAGGCAGGGCAGCCAGGGCGGTCATGGAACGCTCCTTTCGATCCGGCGTCCACACCTCATCGTCCACCCCGTCCATTCAGAAGTCCAATAGCAATATGTGATCTGATCCAGCAGTAATCTGGCTAAATGGAGCTCCGCCAGCTAGAGGCCTTCGTCGCCGTCGCCGAAGAGCAGAACTTCACCCGCGCCGCCGCCCGGCTCCACCTCGCCCAATCCGGACTGTCAGCCACCATCCGATCCCTGGAACGGGAGCTGCACGCCCAGCTGTTCCGGCGCACCACCCGCCAGGTCCAACTGACGCCGGCCGGAGCGGCTCTGGTGGGCGCGGCCCGGCGCACCCTGGGATCTGCCCGAGCCGCCGCCGAGGCCGTGGCCGCCGTGGAGGGCCTCCAGCGCGGCGCCGTCACCGTCGGCATCATGCAGGTCAGCTCCCTCTTTGACCTGTCGGGTCTCCTCGTTGGCTACCGCCGGACCTATCCCGGCATCGAGCTACGACTCCGCCACGCCGCCTCCGCCGACCTCGGCCGCCTTCTGCGAGAACAGGCACTCGACGTGATCTTCACCACCGGGTCAGCCGACCAGCAACCCGACGTTATGAGCATTCCCGTCGCTGAATCGCCCCTGGTCGTGGCTGCCGCCCGGTCCTCGCCTCTCGCGGCCCGCCCCACCGTCGACCTTACCGCGCTTGCCGACCAGTCCCTCATCGGATACCCCGCCGGCTTCGGCGTCCGGGCTCTTGCCGACCAGGCGCTTTTGGCGCGCCGGGTCCAGCCCCACTACGCCTTCGAGGTCAACGACACTGCCACCCTGCTCGACCTGGTCGAGGCCGGGCTCGGCCCAGCCCTGGTGCCCGAAGCCATCGCCCGCCTCCGGCCCAGCCTGCACCGCGCCACCATCAAGGGACGCACCTGGACCTGGACCATCGCCGCCGAAACCCTTGGACCGGCGCCTCCCAACCCGGCCGCACGGGCCCTGTGGAATCTCCTGCTCGACACCTTGAGTCGCAGCGTAACCTGAGCCCTCAGCCAGGGATCGCGGCCCGGCATGATGGTCTCGGGTCGCCGGCGGAGTCGAGGCACCCGGCGCACCCGCGCACTCCGGCGCACCGCGCACTCCGGCCACCGGCGCACCCGGCGCACTCCGGCAAGATAGTTGCGTAGAAAACAGTGTTGCACCGCCCCCTCTCACAGGGCACTTTTTGTAGCAGAGAAGGGCGGGTGGGGCCAGTTAGGGCACGTTTTGCAACAGAAAAGGAGATGACCTCGGCCCGTGAGGGCACGTTTGGCAACAACGCACCTGGCCCGGCCGGCCCGCCTTTCTGATCCGGGAATAGCGTTCCGCCTGACCATTCGCAGTCAAAGACCGCCGCGGCGCGGTTCCTCGGGGCCTTGCACCCCTCGGGCGACTTCTTCAATTACGAGTGGGATTAGTGGGCGGGAGTTAATCAATAAGGGGCCTGGCGGCTACAGCAGGCAGGGAGTTGAAGATGCTCTCGTCAACTCAACCTTCGTGGCGCTGCCGCGAATTTCCTTCTGAGGTGGTGGCCGTGCGGACAATCCTCGCCATTCTCCTGACCGCATTGTTTTTCGTGGGCGTCTCCGCGGTCGGGCCCCGCGGGGAGATAGGCCGCGCTGCTGCCGCCCCGGCTCCGGTGGCGGTGAATGCCTCGCCGGCCACGTTTGTGGATGCCACCAGGAGCACTCCTGGTCGTGCGGGGTCGCCGGCCAGGGCCACCCGGACGATCCACGAACTCATCTACAATCCAGTTGGCGATCCCGGGCCGCTTCCTACGGTCATGTTTGCCCCCGGTTGGGACAGCCAGTCTGCCGTGTACGACCCCTTGTTGCGAGCCATAGCTTCCGTTGGTTTCCTGGTCGTAGGCGTCGATTCTCCCGGCTCCTCGAGCTACTTCCCGGGCGTCCCTCTCTGGAGCGTGGCGGGCGAGGACATTGCCAACAACACTCTTGACTTGTCTGCCGCGCTGGCCAACCTGGAGTCCGGACCGTTGGCGGCCCGCATCGACAGTGCGGCCGTGGCGGCGGTCGGACATTCCAACGGTGGTTCCGAGGTGGCCAACCTGGCTCTGAGCCCGGCCTACAACTCCAGCCGGTTCAATGCCTACGTGGTTCTGAGCGGCGCCCTGCCAGTTGGCCTGGTCGCAGGGTCCTTCGGACCCTTCAACAACGGGCCCATGCTGATGGCAGTCGGGACCGCGGACGAATTCGGGAACTATTCGCCGGGCGGCGGGGGTACGGAGGGGGTGTATGGCGCGGCTCGAAGTTCGAAAATCATGCTCACTATCCAGGGCGCTACGCATTTGTCCGCCTACGTCGGCTCGGGGCCTCAAGCCGACGACACCCGGGCCGCAATAGCCAACTTCTTGAATGTCGCCGAACGCCACGATCTTGGTGACCGAGTGTCGTTCGACACGGAGGTCAACGTGGACGGTCTGTCCAACACCGCCGTCCTCGATCCGGGGTGGTTCGCGGGACCCGCCGAGGTCGTCTTCGGACTACGCCCCGGTTCGGCCAGAGACATCGCTATGGGAGTGGGCGGGAACCCGCCAATCGACTCTATGTGGATCGTCGGCACCAATCAGGTTCCCGACGGGTACGGCCTCTACCGGTGGAACGGCAACGCCTGGTCGAGCGTCGACGGTGGCGCCGTCACTATCAGCGCTGATCCCGCCGGCGTCGCCTGGGTTACCAACTCGGCCAACCAGATCTGGACCGGACGCGGCGGCGCGTGGGCACCGCGACCCGGTTTTGCCACTGACATCGCCGTCGGGGCAAACGGGTCCGCCTGGATCATCGGCACCAACAAAGTGCCCGACGGGTACGGCATCTACCGTTGGAACGGCACCGGCTGGATCCCTCAACCGGGCGGGGCCGTCGCCATCAGCGTTGACGCCTCGGGCTACCCCTGGGTGATCAACTCGGCCCACCAGATCTGGAACTGGAACGGCACGGCCTGGGCCCAGGAACCCGGTTATGCCACTGATATCAGTGTGGGCTGGAACGGGTCCGTCTGGATCGTGGGTACCAACCCGGTGCTCGGCGGGTACGGCATCTATCGTTGGAACGGCATCAGCTGGGTGCCCCAACCAGGCGGGGCCAGGACCATCGCCGTCGACCCAACCGGAAGCCACCCCTGGGTGACCAACTCGCAGTTCCAGATTTTCTCGTCCTGACCGACAGTGGCACAGTCGCGCCGAGGCAGAGTGCCGGCGGCCAGCGGCGCGCTGGGTCGGCCAGGTCAATGGTCGATGGTCGACGTCCGCCCGACCCGGCCTATCTCAAGCCCACCTCAGCATGTTGAGGCGAGAGGACTCAAAAACCGACCATGCTCGCCCTTAACTTTGGGCGGCTTCCTTCATCTCGTCAGCAATCTCGTCGGCGGTGGCATCCACGGTGCGCTTCAGGACCTTCGTCGCCCGGGTGACGGCCTTGTCGAAACCCTTCTCGAGGGTGGGCTGTCCGACCACGATCAAACCAGCCTGATTGGCACCGAGTTCCGTGGCTGCTTCTTTCAGTTCCTTGCGCTTTAACGGTCCAAATCCCAGCTCCTCCGGAATGACACGCACGATAGGACGGTCCATCCTTTTGACGATGTGCGGTTTGCCCTTCTCCTGATCCACCACGGCCGCGTCGAAGGTGCCCACCAGATCGTCCTTGTGCAGCTGTTCGATGGCGTCCAGATCAGCTTTGGCGGCATCGACGTTGTCGTAGACAGCGGTATAGAGGGCAAGGTCCCGTTCCTTGGCCATCAGTGACCTCCTTATCAGAGCGTCAGCTTGTGGGGGGTGCTTTGAGCCGACGAGCCTGAGCATAGTGGGCTCGACGACCGGCCGGCCGCGCCGACGGGTGGCCCCGTTGCTGGTGATGGTTAACCCGGTTTGTTCGACGCCGTGACCATCTGGCAGCCGTAGCCACGCACCGGAATCGCTAACCACGTCGAGCCGTGCTTAGAGTCATCTCCGACTTGTATCGACTCGAGCGAGAGGACCATCGAGTGGCAGAACCCATTGGGCAGCTGACAGTCAGTGCCGTCGAGGAGGCCTCTTCTTTCGACCCCACCGCCCCCGCCCGCCGCCTCGGGTTGCTCCGTCCCCACCCCTCGCGGCCGCTCCTTCCCTCCCGTGGTCAGTGAAGTCAGCGTTCTGGTGGTCGGCGGAGGGCCGGCCGGCGTCACCGCCGCTGTACAGGCCCGCCAGCTGGACGCCCCGGTCACCCTGCTGGAAGCCGACCAGGTCGGGGGCACCAACCTCAACCGGGGCCCGGCGCCCGTGCGCACGATGGCCCGCTCGGCCCGGCTGGCCCGGGACTGGACCTCGTGGTCAACGTTCGGGCTGGAAGGCCCGCCGCCCCGGCCGAACCTCAAAGCCATCCTGGCCAACAGCGCTCGGGTGGCCCGCCACGCCTTCGAGAAAAAACATCTCGCCGACCAGCTGCGCCGGAACGGGATCGACCTCATCGAGCACCTCGGGCCCGTCCATTTCACCGACCCGCACACCCTCACCGCCGACGACGGTCGGGCTTGGCAGGCCGACCGCATCATTGTCGCTGTGGGTGGACACGCGGCCCGGCCGGCAATCCCCGGAAATGAGCTGGCCCTCACCTACAACGACATCCGCTCTCTTACCGCCTTACCGATGACCGCGGCCATCATCGGCGCGGCCGACACCGGCTGCCAGATCGCGTCCATCCTGGCCGACCTGGGTAGCCGAATCAGTCTGTTCGAAGCAGGTCCGAGAATCGTGCCGCACGCCGACACCAGCGTCTCCACCGAACTCGATCGGGCCTTCCAACGTCGGGGAATCGAAACCCACATCAATACGATGGTGACGGCTCTACGGCGGCACGAAAATCAGATTGTGGTCGAGCACCGTAGCTCCTCCTCACGGGCAGAGAACACCGTGGATGCCGTCTTCTTCGCGGTCGGCTGGCCTCCCAACCTCGAACACCTGGCGCTGGGCGCCGCCGGTATTAACCCCGAACGGCAGGGGATTCCCGTCGACGCCTACCTTCGCACCGAAGTCGAACACATCTTCGCCCCTGGCGACGTCAACGGCCGTTCCATGTTGGTCCAGGTGGCCCGCCTCGAGGGACGTATCGCCGCCCAGAACGCGGTGATGGGAGCCAGCCGCCAGGTCAGCTACGAGGTGGTGCCAAGCGCCAGCTTCACCGACCCCGAATACGGGGGCGTCGGGCTCACCGAGGCCCAAGCGGCCCAGCACCACGACATCGTGGTCGGAATCGCCCACTACGACGACCTGCTGCGTCCGGTCGCGGACGGTCACGAGGAGGGATTCTGCAAGCTCGTCGCCGACCGGCAGGACAGGACCATTCTGGGCGCCCACGTGCTCGGCGAGTACTCGGCCGAGATCATTCAGGTGGTCGTCGCCTGCATGACCGCCGGTATGACCGTCGAAAAGGTCGCCGAGCTACCCTTCGCCTTCCCCACCTTCACTGAGGGCATCAGCATGGCAGCCCAGAAGATCTGCCTGGAGCTCGGTATCGGCCACTTCCCGCCCGTGTGGAGCTACCTCGGACCCAGCGAATAATCGGTGCCCGCCCGGAATCGAGCGTTGTTCCCGTGGTGTTTCAGGGTAGCCGTGGACTGTCCCAAATGCATGATTACGTGCCGAGGAGTAGTCTCGTCGGACCGCTGGTCGACACCACAGGAAAATGCAGGAGGGGGGCAATCATGATCGGGCCTTGGCGACTGGTGGGCGCAGTCGCGGTGATTCTGTCGCTGTTGGTGGCGGCCGGCTGCGGCGGCTCTTCCGCGAGCCTCCCGATTGGTACGGTGGCGGATTCCGGGTTCCGGCCTCCGGCCAACGGATTGCCGTTTCAGAACTACGGGGCTGAGCTGCCCGACGGGGCAGCTCCCGTCAACCTGACCGCTGCTGACGTGCAAAAACTGTTCGGTGACGGGGTGTGCGCCGATGCCCAATTGCGCCGCTGCGACCTGATCCCCGAGGCCCAGGCGTGGCTGAACGACACCAATCAGGCCATGGCCGGGGGGCACTGCTACGGCTTCTCGGTCCTGTCCGAACTGGTGTGGCAGGGGAGGCTGAGCGTCAACACCCTGGGAGCAGCCGCCACCACCGGGTTGGCCATCGACAACAACCAGAGCCTGCAGCGCACCATCGCCTACGACTGGGCGCTGCAGACGCTCCAATCGGTACAGGCCACCCGGGTCACCGGCACCCCCAACCAGATCCTGGCCAAGCTCGAAAAGGTGCTCAAGCCTCATCCCTCCCAGACCTATACGGTGGCGTTCTGGAAGCGCGACGGCAGCGGCGGCCATGCGGTCACGCCCTACGCGGTGGATAACAAAGGGGGCGGGAAGTTCCAGGTCTTGATCTATGACAACAACTGGCCGGGCCAGACCCGCGCCATTAATTTTGACACTCAGGCCAACACCTGGACCTACGACGCCGCCGTCAACCCCGGCGTACCCGACTCCGTCTACGAGGGAGACGCCGAAACCAAGACCATCTCGCTGTTCCCGACTTCGCCAGGCCTGGGGACCCAGCCCTGCCCATTCTGCGCCACCCAGCCCGCCAAAAGCTCGGCCAAGGTGGGCAGCAATACCGAGGAGATCTCACTGTCGGGTAGCACTACCGAACACGCCACGCTCGTCGTCACCGACGATGCCGGGCGTCGGCTCGGCTACATCAACGGCAGCCTGGTCAATCAGATCCCCGGCGCCCACGTCAATCAGGTCATCTCGGCCGGGGACTGGACGGACAACATCGCCCCCAACTTCTTCCTGCCAGCCGACGTCAAATACACCATCACTCTCGACGGAGCCCCCTTGAGCGCACCCGACACCGAGACCCTGGCCATCACCGGCCCCAGCTACGACCTCTCGATCGGTCCGATCTCCATGGGGCCTGGAGACAAGGACACCCTGGTCATCGAGCCCGACGCCACCCAGCTCAGCTATACCAGCTCCCGTACGGAGTCCCCCACCGTTACCCTCGGCGTCTCCGACAACCGGGCCGACTACTCCTTCCAGGTCGCCGGTATCTCCGACCACCCCGGCAGCACCCTCAACCTGGGCCTGCCCCCCGAGGGAGGCAGCCTCAATCTCCAATCCGTCGGGGCGGCCACCACGTCACGCGTGAAGCTCGAGATGACCCGCTCCAGCGAACAAGGCGTGCAGGTCTTCAACCACAACGCCATACCCCTGGTCGGCGGAGACATGGCCCAGCTCCAGTTCGGCCACTGGACCAACACCAGTCAAGGTGTCCCCCTCGTCGTCACCCATGACGGTCAAGAGTCCACCCAGACCCTCACCGACCAGCAGCCCTGAGCCTCCCGACCGGATAAGCCGGTCACGGGGGCACGGGCCGACGCGACCACCCGACGCCTCCCCGGACACCCGGAATGAAACCAGGGCGTGAGCCACCGAGGCGCTACGCTCGCTCCATGGCCCACGCCGGCGGTGCTGGGAGCGTCCGTGGCTAGCGGGGCCGAAAGGAAGAGCGCGCTTCCGTCGGTGCGGAGGATGCTGATTCCTCTGGCTTTGGCCCAATTCATTTGTAGCTTCGCCGGCTCGAACATGAACGTCATGATCACCGATATCAGCCACGATCTGGACACCACGGTCCAGGGGGTGCAGGTCTGCATCACGCTGTTCCTGCTGGTCATGGCCGCCCTGATGATTCCCTGCGGCAAGCTCACCGATCGTCTGGGCCGGAAACGGTGCTTCCAGCTCGGCCTGTCCATCTACGGAGTGGGGGCGGTACTCAGCGCGGTGGCCCCTGGGCTCGGGGTCCTGATTCTGGGTAACTCGATTTTCGAGGGCGTGGGCACGGCACTGTTGATCCCCCCCGTCTACATCCTCACCACCCTGCTCTTTACCGACATGAAGTCGCGGGCCCAGGCCTTCGGGTTGATCAGCGGCATGGGAGGCGTCGGTGCCGCAACCGGACCGTTGATCGGGGGTCTGATCACCACTGCCATCAGCTGGCGAGTCGCCTTCGTGTTCCAGGCCGTGATCATCGTGATCATCGTCGTGCTCGGCCGCGGCATCACCGATCCGCTCCCGGCTGATCCGACCCGACCATTCGATACGGTCGGGGCCGTCTTGTCCGCCGTCGGCCTGGTCGTCCTGGTCGGGGGCATCATGGCAGCCGACACCAATATCGGTCTGATGCTGATCCTGCTCCTGGTGGGGGCGCTCATCCTGGCCGGCTTCTTTGCCTGGGTCCGCAGCCGGGAGCGGGCTGGCAAAGAAGCGTTGCTCTCCACATCTCTCTTCCGCAACCGAACCTCCAACCTGGCCCTGGTCACCCAGAACGTGCAATGGCTGATGCTCATGGGCACATCCTTTGTCGTGTCCGCCTACCTCCAGGTGGTGCGCCACTACAACGCCATCCAGACGGGCGTGATCTTTACCGCCGCCACCGTGGGCATCCTGTTGTCCTCCCTGGCCGCCGGCCGCCTGGCCAAGCGGTTCCCGCAGCGCAGCCTGATCCTGACCGGATTTGTGGTCACCATCGCCGGCGTCGTCGTCCTGTTGGCGCTGGTGAAGGGCCGTCCGGGCGCCTGGTATTTCGCCCCCGGGCTGTTCCTCATCGGGGTGGGCCTGGGTGTCATGCTTACCCCGTCGGTCAACATGGTGCAATCGGCCTTTCCCGAGCATCTTCAAGGGGAGATCTCCGGCCTGTCCCGCAGCGTGTCGAACCTCGGGTCATCGCTCGGGGTGGCGATCGCCGGCACCATTCTGGTCGCCGGTCTCGCCGATCCCAAGCGAGCCTACGGTGTGGCCATGGTCGTGGTCGCGGTCATCGGCCTCGTTGGCCTGGGGGCAACACTGCGTCTACCGTCCAACAAGCCGAGCTCGGCGATCGACTCCCCAACGTAACAGCCCGAACATCCGGCCAATGGGTCGCCGTCTGATTTATGAGCCCGTCACCACCGGGTCGCTCGGGTGCGGACTGAGCGGCGTGATCTGTGTGGTCATCCAGGCGTCCAGAGGCAGCGACTTCACGATCGCTTCCATCTCCGCGGCGTCCTGGGCTTGCCACAGGCCCAGCGCACGCCCCTGACCGGGCAGCGCCCACAGGCGCTCGAGGTGTCCCTGGTCGGCCAGCTCCTCGGCCCGCCTCGCCTCGCGGGCCTCGGTTTCCTCGACGGCCCGGCCGGGCGCGCCTTCCGGAATGCTGATGGTGAAGGTGGTCAGGAACTCTGGCGTGCGCCCCCTGGCCGCCCGGGCCGGGTCGTTCGGGTGGGGAAGAGCGGCGTGACCTCGTCGGTCCGCCACACCCGGAGCGGCATCGAGGCCAGCACCTCCTCGAGCTGGTCGCTATCGTTGGCCGCGAAGAGTCCCAGGCTCCGCCATTCGCCTGGCTGCAGCGGCGGGCGCCACAGCCGCTGCAGGTGGCCCTGGGCGGCCAACTCCCGTGAGTGGGCAGCCTCGCGGCCCCGGATGTCGTCGACGGTCTGTTCCGGGGTTCCCTCCGGAACGTGAGTGGTCATCGTGACGAGATATTCCATGGTCGGTCCGTTCGTTCCGGGGCGATGATGGCCTGCCGTTCGGTAAAGGACGTTTGATTGTCGGGAGCCGGTTGTGCTGCAGTCCGCAAATGATCAGTTGGCCCGGACGGGTGGGACCCCGGGTGGTCGCCGCGGTTGGCGCACGAGAAGCGGTTCGGATCGGTGTTGGACAAAAGGTGCGCCGCTTTGTTTGTCCATGGAGGCGAGAACTCTCCATCTCTGGCGGGGGACATCCGGGCCACGGCCGGGAAACGCCTCATACTAGACGTCAGGGTGAGGGGTTGGGTGCGCCGAGGTAGGGGAATTGGGGCCGGTCGGTGGGACCTCGCCGTGGGTGAGCCAGGCGCAGCGCAGGCTGTAGACGTCGTCGGTTGTGGATGCGGCCGCCGGGGTAGGCGGCGGGCCGGAAGGGGTCGTAAGGGAGGATGCTATTCGCCGGTAAAGCGGAACTCTGCCTGCCAGGGCCGGTCGGAATGGACGATCTCCCAATAGCGGGTTGCGATGGGCTCGGGATCAAAGGCAGTGCCGGCCACGATCTGTCCGGCGATGGTCAACGTCGCCACCCGGATGCCATCCGGCTCCAGATCGGCGCCGAGCATGGTGGCGGCCGAACGCAGGGCGGCTTTGCCCAGGGACACCGTCGCCAGGGCCGGGATGGGATAATCGGCGAAACCGCCCCCGGTCACGATGATGGTGCCCGAGCCGGCCGCTCGCATGGCGGGGGCGGCGGCCTGGGTCACCACGATGGCGCTGATGACGTCCACCGCGTAGGCCGTCTGCAGGTGCTCGACGCTCGAGCTCAGGAGCTGGTCCGGAGCTCCCATGACGGCGTTGTAAACGATGAGCCCGGGCGCACCGCGCTGCTGGTAGAGCTCTGCCATCCGGGCCCCCAGAGCTTCGGGGTCGCTGGCATCCGCGGTAATGGTGTCGATCTGGGCTCCGGTGTCAGCCAGGCTGCCCGCCAGACGGCCGAGTCCGTCCGTGCTGCGAGCCACCAGGGTCACTCGATAGCCGCCGGCCGCGAAGCGGCGGGCCACGGCCAGGCCCAGGCCCGGCCCCGCACCCACCAGCAGAAGACGACGGGCGTCGATCGAGGAACCAGAGTCACCTGCTGAGTCGTCGGGCATCAGCCTGCATCCTTTCGCATCGAACGTCCCGGGGTGGCCTTGACATCTCTGGCCGGCCCGGTCGGGCTCGCATCGAGGAACCTAGTCGGCTGGCAGTGCCGGCCTCTCCCTCGAATACGCTTCGTGGCGATTGGCGCAGGCGGTCACACCAGGCAGTTCACCGCAGCCCGACCACAGGAGGAGCCAGATGGAGAGCCCGATCGATGTGGTGCGCAGGTTCTGCGCGGCGTGGTCCAACAATATTGGGGCTGCCGAGCTGGCCGCATTTTTTACCGACGACGCCGTTTACCACAACATCCCGCTGACGCCAGTCATCGGCCGGGAGGACATCGCCAACGCCATCGCGTCGTTCATCCGTCCTGGCCCGCCCGGCATTGAGGGCATCGAGTTCCGCGTCATCAACATCTCAGCCGATGGTCCGGTCGTGATGACCGAGCGGGTGGACGTCTTCAAGCTCTCTGACCGGTCGTTCGAGCTGCCAGTCATGGGGACGTTCGAGATCAGTGACGGCAAGATCAACGCCTGGCGCGACTATTTCGACGTGAATCAGTTCACCAGCCGGATGGGATGAGGCTCGACCCGGTCAGCGCTCGAGCGCTAGTTCCACGCTGGCCAGTCTAATGGTTGACATATCTACCAGGAGGACTCGAACTCGTGGTTGACACGTCAATCGAGTGGCCATCTCAGGGAGGTCTTTCCAGGCCGACTTTTGTCCCATCCGCTCACCTTTGGCGCCAAAAACCACGCGTGGCGTGGTTTTCGCTCCAGAAGTGAGATGGAGGGACAAAAGTCCCGCCCCGGTGCGGGTCCGGGGGGTCCGGGGGGTCCGGGGGGTCCGGGCGGCTCCGGGCGGGTCCGGGCGGGTCCCGGCGGGCCTGGCGGGACCTGGCGCGGCGGCCGGCGCGGGCCGGGTTGGGGGCGGGGCCGGCCACCGCGACACCTGGGCGTGTGCTGGCGGGGGGGGCGACAAGATCAAGATCACCCTCGAGATCGAAGCCGTCCTGCAGAAGGACCAACTACCGGCAACCGGCGGTCCAGGGCATCGCCATCGCATGGTTCGCTGTGGAACTGCGGCGGCCAGGTGGCCCCTTCGACACCTGGCCGTCGTGGAAACTGTAGGCCGGCCAAAGGCAACGGCCGCCCAACGGATGACCATTCGATACCCAAGCCAACGCCCGGTGGGCCCCCGGCTGCCCGGTCGGTCGGGCGCGAGATGGGGCCCCGGCGATCCCAGAACGCCGAAGGGGCATAAGGCCTCCTGGAGATCGCAACGGGGCCCCCGCCGCGCGGCGAGAACTGAGCCTACCGAACCGTAGCGTCGCGAGGGTTAGGCCAATGCAAAAGCTGGCTGCGGCTCGCCGGCAACTCGACGACGACGTGGGGGCAGCCGGAAGCTCCGCTGCCGAGTTCCTTGACACCGCACCCCTATGGGCGCTATGACCTGGCTCGCTTCTGCCGTCGCTCCATCGATCGCATCACCACTACGAGAGAATGTGAACATGCCCGCACCGAAGGTCAGCTTCGACGCCGACATAAAGCCTCTGTTCCGGGAAAAGGATCGCGATTCGATGCGCCGCGCCTTCGATTTGTGGTCCTACACCGATGTCCAGACCCACGCTGCGGCCATCGCCGGCCGCTTGAAGAACGGTTCCATGCCGTGCGACGGTGCGTGGCCCCCGGAACGGGTCGAGTTGTTTGAACGCTGGATCGAGCAGGGCCAGGCGGAGTAAGGAACGAGCCCCGTCACCCGCTGGGAAGCGCTTCGGGATCCCCCTGTGTGTGAAATCCTATGGGATTAGAGTGGTTTTCCGGGTAGTTAAGAGGTAGTCGTCTGGGCGCCAGGGGCTGGTCCCGAGCAGCCCACCCACGGGTTAGGCAACCGCAATCCGACTTGTCGCCCCAGGTCCGTCAATTCAGTGGCCTCGAGGATGGCGTACCGTGAAGTGCGTGCGGACCTGGTCGATCGAGGTGCGAGTAGCTTCGGGGGAGCGGGACTCGCCTGGCGCCGCGAGTCCGCGGGCCGGGCCGAGCCAGTTTGGGCCAGCAACCTTCGCGGTGCGGCGGGCGTTGATGTGACGACCGTTTCGCGGCCATCAGACGCTGGACAGGCTGCCGACACCAACCGATGGGCCGTGCTGGCGCTGCTGGGGACCGCCCAACTGATGGTGGTGCTGGACGCAACGATCGTCAGCATCGCGCTGCCCTCCGCCCAGAAGGCCCTTCATTTCTCGACCGCTGACAGGGAGTGGATCGTCACCGCCTACGCCCTGGCGTTCGGCAGCCTGCTGCTATTGGGGGGCAAGCTCGGTGATCTGTTCGGGCGCAAATGGACCTTCATTGCCGGACTGGTTGGCTTTGCCATCGTCTCGGCGATCGGCGGGTTGGCACAGAACTTCGAGACCCTGGTGTCCGCCCGGGCCCTGCAAGGCGCGTTCGGCGCCCTGCTGGCGCCGTCGGCGCTCGGACTCTTGACGGTCACGTTCGCGGGCTCCCCGGACCGGGCCAAAGCGTTTGGAATTTTCGGGGCCATCGCGGGCGGCGGGGCGTCGGTCGGTCTGGTTCTCGGCGGTGCGCTCACCCAGTTTCTCTCCTGGCGCTGGTGTCTCTATGTCAATCTGGTGATCGCGGTGCCGACCGCGATCTTCGCCCTGCGCCTGCTGGTCAACCACCGCGATCCCGAGCGGGCCCACATCGATCTACCCGGTCTACTCACCTCATCGGCTGGACTCTTCGCACTGGTCTATGGCTTCTCGAACGCCGAGACCCAATCGTGGACCGCCACCGCGACGATCGTGGCCCTGGTCGCAAGCGTGGTGCTGCTGCTCACGTTCGTCATCATTGAGAGCCGCGTCCAACACCCGCTCCTCCCGTTGCACATCGTGCGCAACCGGGGCCGCGGGGGGGCGTACATCTCGGTGCTGTTCGCCTCGGCCGGCGTCTTCGGGGTGTTCTTCTTCCTCACCTACTACATGCAGCTGACGCTGGGCTTCTCGCCGTTGATCGCGGGACTGGCCTTCCTCCCGATGACCGGCGTCCTGGTGGCCACCTCGGTCACGGCGCAAACCCGGGTCCTGCCGCGCACCGGCGCCAAGCCGCTGGTGCTGACCGGCATGACGCTCGGGGTGATTGCCATGATCATCTTCACCCGGTTAACCCCCGACGGTAGCTACGCCAGCCACGTCCTGCCCGGGCTGCTCGTCATCGGCATGGGCATGGGCTGCATCTTCGCGCCGGCGATCGGAACCGCCACCCTTGGCGTCGAGGACCACGACACCGGCGTGGCCTCGGCCGTAGTCAACACCTCGCAGCAGGTCGGCGGCGCCGTCGGGCTGGCCTTGCTGAGCACGGTCAGCGCCAGCGCCGCCGCTGAATTCGCCCGAACTCACACCCAACAGCCGGGGCTCGCCGGCGCCGCGGCCGTGCACGGCTACACGATCGGGTTCTGGTGGGCCGCAGGCATCTTCGCCGCCGGCCTGTTGCTGGCGCTGGTCATCCTGCCCCGGAAGGCCGGGGCCCACGAGTGCACGGTCCGGACGGCGCTGGGTCGCGGCATCGCCTACGCCCACCACCTCGAGGCCGAGGCCGCGGCCGCCGCCACCCACGCCCTGCGGGTGAGCACCCGACCTCCGCAGCCACCCGGCGGCCCACCTGACCGAGCCGGCCCACCTGACCCCCGCGATACGCCGGCCGCCCACCCCTCGCCCTGAGACCGCGGGCCGATCCGCTCACCGAGCGGGGTGGTGGGGGGCGATCAGCACCGGGCGTTCGGCGTGGGCGGAGAGCTGGTGCGAGACGCTCCCCAGGACGGCGCTGGCGATCGCGCCCCGACCGCGCTGACCGCAGACGATCAGGCGGGCGTCGATCTCACGAGCGACTTCCGTGATCGTCTTGCCCACCGACTCGTCCGCCCGCGCCGTACGGGCAGAGGCGTTGTAACCGCGCCCCTGGCGGCCTCGGCGCCCTCATCGGCGAGGTGCTGGGCGGTGGCGCTCTCCTCCTCGTCCATCTCGCCTTCATTCGGCACCGCGGCCAGCAGCGAACCTCCTCTGGCCAGCTGGAGCGCGATGGGCGTCCACACCACCAGGACCACCGCGTCGGCGGGATGCATGACCAGCTCGACGGCAACCGACAGCGCCGTCTTTGATCCCTCCGAGCCGTCATAACAGAACAGCACCGGCCTATCCATCGCCGCCCCTCGTCACCATATTGATCATGCCCTCGATACTGCCCCGTGCCGGCCCTGGCGTGCTCACCCAAACCCCGCCGCTCTGCGCCTTGACGGCTCTATTCTCTCAGTGTATTCTCTCAGTGTATGAGCGTGCCGATCGCCCTCCTGGGGCTGCTGGAACGGGAACCGAGCCATGGTTACGAACTGAAGCGTGATTACGACGCCTACTTCGGTCGCGGCAAGGCCCTGCCGTTCGGGCAGGTGTACGCCACGCTGGGCCGGTTGGCCCGGGACGGAAAAGTCCTGCCGGGTGAGGTCGAACCGGGCGCCGGCCCGGATCGCAAGCGCTACGCCATCACCCCGGTCGGCACGAGCGAGGTAGAGACATGGTTGGCTACACCGATAGAACCCGAACCACATCTGCAGACAGTTCTGTTCGAGAAGGTGGTGCTGGCCTTGATGCTGGGACGCTCGGCCGAGCACTACCTGGACATTCAGAGGGGCGCCCACCTGCAGCGCATGCGGCAACTGACCGAGCTGAAGCGGTCGGGCACGTCGATCGACGGGCTGCTGGCGGACCACGGGCTGTTCCACCTCGAAGCCGATCTTCGCTGGATCGATCTGACGGCGGCCCGTCTGGACTCTCTGGCCGCGGCGGTCCGGCTGTGAGCACGGCCCATCTGGCCGAAAATGCCGAGGCGGAAGGGCCCGTTCTGGAGGCCCGGGATGTGCAGCTCTCCTTCGGTGCCACACCTGCGTTGCGCGGCGCCACCCTGACAGTCGCCGCCGGAGAGATCCTGGCGGTCATGGGCCCGAGCGGCTCGGGCAAGTCCACCTTGCTGCACTGCCTGGCCGGCATCCTCAAGCCCGATCGGGGCGAGATCCTCTTTGCTGGCCGGCGCGTCGACACCATGGGCGAGCAGGCCCGCAGCAGCCTGCGCCGGGACCACTTCGGGTTCGTGTTCCAGTTCGGCCAGCTTGTCCCCGAGTTGACGGCGGAAGAAAACGTGGCTCTCCCATTGCTGCTCGGTGGAGCTCCCCGATCCCGGGCGCTCGACGAGGCCCGAGCCTGGTTCGAGCCGCTCGGCCTCGACGGGCTGGAGCGGCGCCGATCCGGGGAACTGTCGGGCGGCCAGGCCCAGCGGGTCGCCCTGGCTCGGGGCCTGGTATCCCGGCCCGAGGTCCTCTTCGCAGATGAGCCCACCGGATCGCTGGACTCGCTGACCGGCGAGCAGGTCATGGAACTTCTCGTCTCCGCCACCCGGCAGCAGGGCACCACCGTGGTCCTCGTCACCCACGAGGCGCGAGTCGCCGCCTACGCAGGCCGCGAGGTCGTGGTCCGCGACGGCAGGGCCAGCTCTTTGTCAGCTGGTCGGGTCCAGTCATGATGCGCCTCGGCCTGCGTCTCACCGTCAACGGGGGAAAGGAGGCGGCCGTTCGCCTGGCCATCATGGTCGGAGCCGTCGCCCTTGGTGTCGGCTTGCTCTTGATAGTCCTCGCCAGCATGAACGGTATCAATGCTCAGAACGCTCGCAGCGCCTGGCTCAACACCAGCTCCGTCTTTAGCCCCGGCCCCGCCAGCCCGGGTGGGGTCCCGTCCGGGCCGCCTGGTAGCTCGCCGGTCGTGGGCGCGTCCAATCCGTTGTGGTGGCAGTCGACGACCGATAATTACAAGTCCCACACGATCGATGCGGTTGACGTGGCCGCAACTGGCCCAGGCTCTCCCGTTCCACCCGGCCTGTCCCACCTGCCCGGCCCGGGACAGTTCTACGCCTCTCCCGCCTTGATCACACTGCTGCGCTCGACACCAGCAAATCAACTCGCCGACCGCTACCCGGGTACCCGGATCGGCACTATCGGACCGGCCGGCCTGCCCGCGCCCAACTCGCTCATCATCGTCATCGGTCACACCCCTGCTCAGATGTCAGCCCTGCCGGGGGCCGGCGAGATCGCCGGCATCAACAGGAGCACCAGGCATATCTCCGGAGCCAACGGTTGGGACAGCAACAAGCTGCAGGTCATCCTGGCCGTCGGCGCCCTGGCGTTGCTGTTCCCCGTGGTCATCTTCATCGCCACGGCCACCCGCCTGTCCGCAGCCCGGCGCGAGCAGCGCTTCGCGGCCCTGCGACTGGTCGGCGCCACCCCTAAACAGGTCTCTATGATCTCGGCGGTCGAATCGTCGGTCGGTGGTCTCGGCGGCGTGGCCATCGGCTTTGGTGTGTTCTTCTTGCTCCGCCCCGTGCTGACGGGCGTGGACTTCACCGGTGAACCCTTCGCCCACGGGGACCTGTCCCTCAACCTCATCGACGTGCTACTGGTAATTATCGGGGTTCCCCTCGCCGCTGCGGTCGCCGCCCGTATTGCCATGCGCCGGGTGCGGATTTCTCCATTGGGCGTTAACCGCCGAGTCGCACCCCCGATGCCCCGGGCCTACCGCCTGCTACCCTTGATGGCCGGAATCGGCGAGCTCGCGTACTTCGTCGGCGTCGGAACCCCTGAAGGCACCGGGGCCCAGATCCTGGCCTACTTCTCGGGTTGCTTCCTGATCATGGCCGGTCTCATCATCGCCGGCCCGTGGCTGACCATGGTTGGCTCCCGGCTCATGGCCCGACGCGCCCACCGCCCGGCCGCCCTCCTCGCCGGACGGCGGCTTTCCGACAACCCCCGGGCCGCGTTTCGCGCCATCAGTGGCCTCATCATCGCCCTGTTCGCGACCAGCGTGTCGATCGGGGTCATCACGACCATCAACGCCAACGCCCCGTCCGGCACCGGCAGCTTCGGAGCCTCTACCCTGATCCAACAGTTTGGCGGTCTCGTGGGCCGGTCCGTCCCCGCCCCCGGTCAGACCAGGCTGGCCCCGCCGGCGGTTTCCGATCAACTGCTGTCCGATCTCCGCTCGATCCCGCACGTCCAGGGCGTGACCCTGCTCTACGAGCAAACCGATGCACCGGACTCCTGGCTGGTGTCATGCGCCCAGCTGTCCCACACCCCGGGGATCGGCCGGTGCGCACCGGGAGCGGCGGCGGCGGCAGTCGGCGGGCAGTTGGACGTCGACCCCTTTCACGTGTCAGGCAACCGATCGGCGCTCGCCAGCACCGTCTGGCCCGCCGCCCGGACGTCTCCTGCCCACCTGGCCACCCTGGCCGTCGATGCCGTCGTGGTCCAGACCAGCCGGTCGTCATCCGCCGTCGAACAGGCTCGCACCACCCTCGCCCTGGCCTTCCCCGATCAGAACCGGCCCGAGACGCTGAGCGACATCAACGCCAACAGCACGCGGAGCCTTACCGAGCTCCAACAGATGACCAACGTGGTCATCGCCGCCAGCCTGGTCATCGCCGGCTGCAGTCTGGCGGTCAGTGTCACCGGCGGCGTCAACGAACGGAAGCGACCGTTCAGCCTGCTCCGCCTCACTGGAGTGCCCCTTAGCGTGCTCCGCAGCGTGGTAGCTCTCGAAGCTGCCGTGCCCCTGCTGATCATCTCGGTACTGTCCGCGGCCATGGGCTTCCTCGCCGCCGGTCTGTTCCTCAACGCCCAGCTGGGCTACCGCCTGCGAGCACCCGGACCCGGCTATTACGCCCTGGTCGGCGCCGGCCTGGTTGCATCCCTCGCCATCATCGCTGCCACCCTCCCCCTCATCGAACGAATCACCGGACCCGAGGTAGCCCGCAACGAATAGAAGATCAAACCATCCGCATCCCGAGCGAGCAGGCTACAGGCAAGGTTTCACGAAGGGAGCTCCTTCAATCTCAGGCCTGCCGGGTTGGTCGCGTCCTCGCTACCGATCGACGAGGAGGCGGGCACGCCCGCCGGTGCCGGCGGGTGGACTCCCACCAGGGCGACCAGGAAAGCCGCAAACGCGATGCCCGCTCCAACCACAAATGCGGTCGTGTAGCCATGAAGGGATGCCGACAAGGCCAGGTCTCTGGCTTGCTGCTGACTCTGAGGCGTTGCTGCCGAACTCAACGTGTTCCTGGTCGCGTCTGCCGCAATCGTCACCAGAATCGCCAACCCCAGCGTTCCGCCAACCTGCTGGGCCGTGTTGAGAACTGCCGAGGCAATCCCCAACTCTCCTGGCTGCACTCCAGAAGTGACGCCGAGGACCAGCGGCACGAACGTCAGGCCCATGCCGATCGCCAGCACGAGTATCGGACCGAGGACTCCGTTGACGTAGCTGCTCTGGACATTGAGACGGGAAAGCCAGAAGAGGCCGAGTGACGCCAACAGCGGGCCGAGCGTCACGAACAGCCGGGGCGGAAATCGCCTCATGAGCTTGGCAACTATCTGCGATGTGGCCGCGATACCAACCGAGAAGGGAAAGAACGCCAGACCAGCCTTGAAAGGGCTGTATCCCTTGGCAGTCTGCAGATACAGCGTCAAGAAGAAGAAGATGGCGAAGATCCCTCCAGCCATCGTGAACATGACTACGTAGCTGGCTGACCGATTGCGGTCGGCTAAAAGGCCCAATGGAAGCGTCGGGTGGTCGCTTCGCACCTCGATAACAACGAAGGCGACGAGCAGCACGAAGGCAACCGCAAAGGACGCATACGTGATCGGATCTGCCCAACCGTCAACAGGAGCTCGCACCAGTCCGTAGACGAGCGCCGTCATACCGGCAGTCGCGGTGACCGACCCCGGGAGATCCAGCCTGGTGTCTGCCCGTCGCTCTGAGCGGGCGAGAACGCGTGGTGCCATCAGGACCACCAGGACGCCGATAGGCACATTGACGAAGAGAACCCAGCGCCACGACAGGGCGCTGGTGAGAATCCCGCCCAGTAACAGGCCGACCGCGCCACCGGCACCCGACATCGCGGCGTAGATTCCCATCGCCCGTGTCCGCGACGGTCCTTCGGGAAAGGTCTCTCCGATGAGGGCCAGCGCGGTGGGAGCCGAAATGGCACCCCCGATTCCCTGGATCGCCCGGGTTGCGATCAGCCACCCTGACGTGGTTGCGAAGCCTCCAGCCAGAGAAGCCACGGTAAAGACCGAAATTCCAACCATAAACATACGGCGCCGGCCGAAGACGTCGCCCAGACGCCCGCCCAGGAGGAGGAATCCGCCGAAAGCGAGCGTATAGGCGCTAATAGTCCATTCGAGATTGACGGCAGAGAAATGTAAGGCGGTACGAATGGACGGCAACGCAACCGTGACGATGGTTGCGTCCAGCACGACCATCAGCTGAGACGCCGAAATGACTACCAGGGCGATTGTCAGGTGCCTCGAGCTCTCATCCTCTCTCTCCCGCAGGCTCACCGGCTCCTGTCGGCCGAGCAAGTCGGCGTTGATACCTGTGTGCGACACACACGGAAGGACCGGGCGGTAGCCGCGCCTGCCCGGGGGACGACGAAGTGCACCTTCAGTCATCTTCTCTGCGCACCTCCTGTGGCAGACCCGACCGCACCGGCACCCCCGGGGGGTGGGCTCCACATCCTTGGCGAGTCCGGAGGCGTTCGCATCCAGGAAACCCCCAGTAGATCATGGGGTGTCAAGGATGAGCTTCTCGTGAGCTTCGTTATTCTCCAGGAGCCGATGGGCCTCTGCCGCTTGCTTCATGGGACAGTGACGCTGCCCGGTCGGGCCGACCCCTGCGGCCCTGACACGGATGCGAATCTGACCAGGGCCTGGTTCCAGGATCGGTCCGTCCCTCCACTCCAGGACGTCGGGGCTGCCGTATTGCGTTAACAGGATGGCTTCGGGCAACGAGGATCCTCCCTTCGCCAGTGACGGTCACCGACGGTGTTGGCCTGCCCATGATGAAGCCATCAGGCAACGGTGGCATCCCCGAATGCCATAGTTTCGTGGTCCGGCCAGGGTTGTCCCCTTCGCATTACGTCGCTGGCTGAACCCGGTCCGGCGGTTGACTACGGGTTTCCGGGATGCGATGGGGATCTGAGATGGCCACGATGACGGGGTACAGCCGAGACGACGCCGCTTCCAGGCTTCGGTGAAGGCCAAAGGAGAAGGCCGTGCGTGCGATCACCGTCAGCTATTACGGAGCATCTCCTGTCGTAATGCAATTGCCGATTCCGGCGGCCGGCCCTGGCCAGATCCGGATCAAACTGGCGGCTGCGGGAATGAACCCGATGGACGCCTCGCTGGCTTCGGGCGAATGGAGGCCCGCCCCGGCCATATTCCCTATGGTGCTGGGAGTCGATGGGGCCGGGATTGTGGATGCGCTGGGCGAAGGAGTTACCAGGTTTTCGCGGGGCGAGCGAATATTCGGTCAGCTGCTGCTGGCACCGATCGGTTCGACAGGGACGTACGCGGAGTACGTCGCGGTCACCGCAGATGCGCCGTTGGCCCCGGTACCCGAGGGGCTCGACCTGATCGTGGCGGCGGCCATACCAACAGTCGGTGGGACCGGACGCACGCTCGTGGAGTCGCTCGAGCCGCTTGACGACAAGACGGTGCTGGTGGTCGGGGCAGGGGGTGGAGTTGGATCGTTTGCCACCCAATTCGCCGCCATCGCGGGGGCCCGGGTGGTCGCCACCGTGCGTGCCCCGGCTGACGAACGGGTGCGCTCCTACGGGGCGGCCGAGACCATCGATCGCACCGCGGTCCCGTTGGCCGAGGCTGTCCGGCGAGCCCACCCCGACGGCGTCGACGTTCTCGTCGACCTGGCAAGCGACGCCGAGTCCTTCGCCTCGCTCGCCTCGCTCGTCCGCCCGGGCGGCGCCGCGGTCAGCACCCGATACGTTGCAGACACCCGGGCTCTCTCGGCTTCGGGCGTCCGCGGTGTGAACTTTGTACTGCGCCAGACGACCGAGGTCTTGGAAAGAGTCGCGGTGGATCTCATCGATCGCCGGATCGTCCCGCCACCCATGACTCACATCGCCCTGGAGGAGGTGCCCTCGGCAATGGGCTCCCGGTCTCATGGCGACGACGTGAAGACCGTCATCGTTCTTTGAACTTCGATCTCGAGGTCGATTCGAGGACGAGTTTTGTCAGCTGCGTCCGGGACTTGACGTCGAGCTTGCGGAATACCTTGCGGAGGTGGTACTCGACGGTGGCCGGGCTGATGAACAGCTGGGCGGCTATCTCCGGGTTGGAAGCGCCTTGGGCCACGAGTTGGGAGATCTGGGCCTCCTGGGGGGTTAGATCGGCCTGCGTCTCAACGGTTCGTCTCCCGGCCCGCGTCCCCGGTCGCTCGCAACTCGACGCCGGCCCTTTCACTGAATCCGTCCATGCCGAACTCGGTGAAAAGCTCGTGGGCGGCGCCCAGCTGCTGGCGCGCTTCCCGGGGCCGGCGCCGGCGCCGCAGCCACTCTCCGAACAGGAGATGGGTTCGGGCCAGGTCGAAACCCAACTCCGTCGGCGTCAGTCGCTCGATTGCGGCACGATACAGCTCCTCAGCCGCGTCACCGTCGCTGAGCAGCGCTCGACAGCGCGCCTCGACCGCGCCGGCCCAATCGGTCCCGCTCGCAGAGGTGCCGAGCGCCAGGCGTTCCAACGCCGGCGTTGCTACATCTTCCTTCCCAATCCGACAGGCCGCCTCGACCAGCTCGACAGTCGCCAGCGGGGAGAACGACACCTCGTAAGGTTCCTCGAGCGCTTCTTTGGCGGCGGCGAAAGCGTCCTGGTACCGCGCCAAGCCGTTATTAAGGACCGCGGTCGCCCACAGAGCAATGCTCAAACCCAGGCCGTCCCCTCTGGCCGCGAAGTCCTTCGTGCTGGCGTCGATCAGCTGACGAGCGTCAACCTGGCGCCCCCGGAAGGCGGCCACGGTCAGGGCGGAGTAGGGGCCGGGCGATTGCCTATCGCGTCAGCTACCGTCTCCACCTGTTCGACTACTGATGCGGCGAGCGCCAGCTTCCCCTCGAACAGATGCAGCGCGGCGCGAGTACCCAGGCTGAGGGGCAGGACCGTCAGGGCACCGGCATCCCGGGCCGCTTGAATCTGGCGAGCCGTGAGAACGTCCCAACTGTCGTAATCCCAGATGAACGCGGCGGCTCGGCCCGCCAGCCACGACCATCGCAGACGGTCCTCAAGGCCCAAACCCTCGGCCCGGAAGGCCCTGAGCGCCTCCTTCAGGACCGGAATGCCGGAGGGGTACCCATCGGTGACAAGAAGCGCCAGACCGTCGAGCAGAAGTTCCGAGGGACGCAGGGAACCTGCGCCGGGTCGAGACGCGATGGCTGCCCTCGCGACCACATCCGCGCTGGCGTCTTTGGCCCGCCGACCCGCGGATATCGCCGCGGCGAGCGCGTCGAGGTACGTCTCGCGGGCCCGGCGCACGTCAATACCCTCGAGCCGCTGGGCGGCCTTCAAAAGCAGGCGCGGCGCCTCGCTTCCCCGATCGGACGCGAACGAGATCTGGGCCCGCAGCACGTCCAGCTGGGCCAGCTGGAAGTCGTCCAGAGGGCCTCGCTCAGCCATGTCGGCCAGACGGACGGCGGCCTCCAGGGCGCCCGATTGGCGCTTGGCTTCGGCCGCGACCAGCGCCCGGCCCGCTCGCCGGGTCGGATCCATAGTCAACTCGGTCGACCGTTCCATGAACGCAGCAGCTGCCGCGAAACCCCCGCGGGCCTGGGCTCGCTCGGCCGAGAACTCCAGCTCTGCAGCCACTTCTTCATCGGGTCGCGATGTGGCCTGGGCCCGGTGCCAGGTTCGGCGATCCGGGTCGACGGCGGGATCGGTGGCCTCCGCCAACGCCTGGTGCGCCTGTCTTCGCTCCTGGGCAGATGCGGCGCCGTAAGCGGCGGACCGGACCAGCGGGTGACGGAACACCATCCCCGCGGCGAGGTCCAACAGGCCTTCGGCCTCGACAGCGTCCTCCGCAGAGTCGGCGATCCCCAGCAGCCCGGCGGCCCGCCACACCAGCGCCGCGTCCCCCGTCGGATCGGCCGCCGCGACCACCAAAAGACGCCGCGATGGCGATGAAAGCCGCGCCAGGCGGCGCCGGAAGCTCTCCTCGATTCGCCCGGCCAGCGGGACCGACACCGGCAAACCGAACCCGCCGGCCAACTGGGCCGGGCTGAGCCCTCGTGGCAGTTCGAGCAAGGCGAGCGGGTTGCCGTGCGTTTCGGCCACGATCCGATCCAATACCGGCCCATCGAGCCGATAGGGAAAGACCGATTCAAACAATGCCCGCGCGTCTCCGTTGCCCAGACCCCTGACGACCAGCTCCGGGAGGCCCCGGACCTCATCCGGCAGCACCCGGGCCCCGAACACGAACGCCACCGGCTCCGTCGCCAGCCGGCGCGCTACGAAGGCGATCGCCTGCGCGGACGCCCGGTCGAGCCACTGAGCGTCGTCAACGACGCACAGCAGCGGTCGCTCCGCCGCCAACTCGGACAGCAAGGTGAGCACGGCCAGCGCCACCAGCAACCGATCCGGCGGGTCGCCGGTGCGCAGCCCGAACACAACACCCAGGGCGTCACGCTGAGGCTCGGGGAGCCGCTGCAGTTGGTCGATTCCCGGTGCGCAAAGTTGCTGCAGCGCCGCGAAAGCGAGCTCCATCTCCCCCGCTTGGCCCGCCGTCCGAAAGACCCGAAAGTCCTCGGCCGAAGCGACCGCCTGCTCAATCAGCGCGGTCTTGCCGATGCCTGGCTCTCCAAGCACCACGATCGCGCCGCCGTGCCCGCCCCGCGCCGCCACCAGCAGCCGGTCCAGTACATCGCGCTCGCGCTGCCGACCGAGGAGCACCTATCGTCCTCTCCTGGTGAGCGGGGCGTCGACTACAAACATTTCGCCTGAAACTGCATCAGACGCACGGCGGCCGACCTCGCCGGGTGGAGATTTCTGCTGTCCATCTCGCTCATTTTTTTGAGCCCACGCTAGCGGGCCGCCTGGCGATTTGATTTAGCCTGCGATCGAGGCCCTGGTGCCGAACGAGACAGACACTGTGCCCAACTGCGCTCCACCCGGCTAACCCGGACCACGCGCCGATACCCGCTAGTGACCCAGTCGGCGACCGGGCGGCCGTACTCCTCCGGTGAGCCGTTTGGAGTTCCGACGCCACGTGCGAATCCCCACCGGGCCCTCGAGATTCGCGGCGGCGGCCGGCCATCCTGTGCCGGGTATGATGGCCGACGAACCATTCCTTCTTCGGTTGCGCGCCAACTCCGGCGCGGAATCCACATCATCGCACGATCGGGCGCATATCCCGTTCTACCCGGGTGCGCATCCTCGACCACTGGAGGTGCCCGGATGGCTGACTTCGCCCCGCCTGGAGATGGGATGGTGCTGTGCCACTTCATCGTGTCGGACGACGTAGAGCGCTCCCGGCGCTTCTACACCGAAGTACTCGGCGGCAGGGTGGTCTTCGGCCCAGAGCCGACCAACGTCGCACTCGCTAACACCTACATCGTCATCAATCTGGGCGGAGGCCCCACCGACGACAAGCCCACGGTCACCCTGGAGACTCCCAGCGACCCCGACAAGGTCAGCAGCTTCCTCAATATCCGGGTCACGGATATCCACGCCGTGTACGCCGAATGGAGCGCCCGGGGCGCTCAATTCCTGACTCCGCCCAAGCAGCACAAGTACGAGATCCGTTGCTACCTTCGCGATCCCGACGGGCATCTGATCGAGGTCGGGCAAACGACCGACCCAGCTGGCGACTGGTCGCCGTGGTCGCCACCTCCCTCGGCGTCATGAAGACGGCGAGGGAGGCCGGGGCGTACGTCTCCAGCGGAGATTCTCGGCTCGACCGAATTGGCTTGCCGGTTCAGCCGACCGGGGGCAACTCTGTCGGTACGGCGATGACGTCAACCAGGGCGTCGTTGCGTACCGCCGTCAAGCTCAGAGGCCGGCCGATGGCGTCGGCCAGCATCAGCCTTTGTAGCGATTGGGCGCTGGTGACCGGTGTGCCTCCGGCGCTGAGCAGCACGTCGCCAGCGAGGAGCCCGGCCTTGGCCGCGGGTCCGCCAGGGACTACCTCGGCGATGCGAAGCCCCGTCGTCTGGCCGCGATGGTTCGCCAGGCCGGGCCGAAGCGGTACCGGGTTGCCGGCCAGGCCCAGATAGGCGCGGCGCACCCTGCCATCGGTCATCAACGTGGCCACGATCTGGCGGGTGGTCGAGTTGATCGGAATGGCCAATCCCAGGCCAGCCCCGGCGACCGCGGTATTGATGCCAACAACCTCGCCACTGGATATCACCAGCGCCCCTCCGGAGTTACCCGGGTTAAGAGCGGCGTCGGTCTGTATGACGTCGTCGATGACTCTGACATTGGCGCCAGCCCGGGTCGGGAGCGACCGTCCCAGGCCGCTCACCACCCCGGCGGTGACACTCCCTGCCAACCCAAGCGGGTTCCCTACCGCCACCACGAGCTGGCCGACTCGAAGCTCGGCGGCCTCGCCCAGGCGGGCCGGAGGCGGGGTGGCCCCATCGGCGCGAATGACCGCCAAATCGGACAGAGGGTCGGTTCCGACGACGTGAAACACCGCCACAGTGCCGTCCGAAAACGCCAGCCGGCCCGCTTCGGCGTTTCCGACCACGTGGGCGTTGGTCAACAAGAACCCGTCGTCGGTGAATACGACCGCGGAGCCGGCTCCGCCGACGCGGCGGCCATCAGGGCGGCGGTGGAATACCTCGAGCGCGGCGACGCGCGGGGTCAAGTCAGCGGCGACGGTGGTCACCACCTGCGAGTAGGCGTCCAGGGCGGGAACGTCCAGCTCGGACGCGTCAGATGTTGCGAATGCCATCTCGGTGCCTCTCAGTTTTTTCGGTAATCATGTAACGATTGATCACCGTCGTACATTCCGAGCCTTCCGGCCCCTCCTGAGCGGCCTGAGCAGCCCCGGTGGAGAACCCATCCGAACCGGGAAGGCGTCGGAGAGCGGCTCAGTGAGCCGGGGCGGTTCCGCTCTCCATCCTGCTACTCTGGGTGCAGCAAACTCGCCGAGCTCAGCAGGGACCTTGCCCGGACGGTGCGGTTTTCGGTCCGGTTTCTCGCCCGCCCTGCCGCCCCGACCGAACCGGATGACGGGCGGCCTGGGTTCCTGCTCGGCCCGCAATCGACGACCCGTGCAGCATTCTCAGGACGAGGCTCCCGGTGGCCGCACCGCCGATAGTCGTTTTTCCCTGTGCGGCCGTTGCCGTCGTTGTGCGCTTCGGGGGCCCCGCCCTTGTGCTCGACACCCGGCCGCTCCTCGGGGACGTGCCGCCCTCCAGCACCCCGGGCAGGCGCCGGCCCGGCGCCCTGTTCGCCGAGGGCGGCGCGCCCAGCCGCGAGATCGGGACCAACATTGGGTCGGACAGGACGGCGCTGGAGGCGAGAACATGACTGAGCGAATCGGGGAGACCGCCAACAAGGAAACGGAAACGGCTCCCGATAACTTCCGAGAGCAGGCCCGCTATGCGACGACAGTCGAGCGGGTGTATGCGAACGACCGAATCGAGGTCACCTGGGAACCGGCCTTCTGCATCCATGCCGCCGAGTGCCTGCGGGGCCTGCCCGCCGTGTTCGATAGCCGGCGCCGCCCCTGGATCGTCGTCGATAACGGCTCCGCGGCCGATATCGGAGACGTGATCCCGCGCTGCCCGACGGGTGCATTGCATTTCCGCCGCCTGGACGGCGGTCCTCAGGAGCCCGTGCCGGAGGAGACCACGGTGGCCGAGCGCCCCAACGGACCGTTATACGTGCGTGGCGAGATCAGGATCCTCGCTCAGGACCGCACCCTGTTACGGGAGGACACCCGGGTGGCACTGTGTCGGTGCGGCTCGTCGGCCAACAAGCCATTCTGCGACGGCAGCCATCGTAGGGTGGGGTTCCGGACCGGCGGACCGACCTGAGGCCGGGCCACCGCCGGGCTGCTGCGAGCTCTCCTCGGCCCGGCTCGGTGAGGGGCGCTAGTGGGCCGGCCAGAAACTCGACGCCGGAAACTCGACAAACCGAAAGAGCACGTCGCAGGCTCAAACGGCGCGGCGAGTTTCCGGCGTCGAGCTCGCAGGCGGCCCGCTAATTGCGAGCCGGGATCCGGTCCGGGCGGGTCGGCGGGATAGCCAGGTACTCGGCCAGCCAGGGACCGGTGACGCTGCGCGGAGAACGCGCCACCTCATCCGGTGTTCCGGTGGCCAGGATCTGCCCGCCGTCGGGGCCGCCAACCGGACCCATGTCGATGAGGTGGTCGGCGGCGGCGAGCAGATCCAGGTCGTGGTCGATGACGATAATGGTGGCGCCGGCGTCGATCAGCCGGTCGAACACGCCGACCAGGGTGGCCACGTCGAGTGGGTGCAGGCCGGTCGACGGCTCGTCGAAGACGTACAGGGTGCCGTGTTGGCTCGTGCGCAGCCGGGAAGCGATCCGCAGGCGCTGCGACTCCCCGCCGGAAAGGGACGGGGTGGGCTCGCCCAGCCGGAGATACCCGAGGCCGACGTCTTCCACGGGCTGCAACGCAGAGGCAACCGGGGTCCGATCAGCGAACCGGGCCAAGGCGTCGTGCACGCTCAGGCCGAGCACGTCGGCAACGGTCAGCCCGTCGACCTGGACGGCCAGGGTGGCGTCGTTGAAACGGGCCCCCCGGCAGGTAGGGCACTCGACGCTGATGTCGGGCAGGTACTGGACGTCGACGTCGATGTGGCCCAGGCCGCGGCAGGTCGGGCACTGTCCCTCGCGGGTGTTGAACGAGAAGTGCCCCGGTTTCCAGCGCCGCCGTCGGGCGAATGCAGTCTCGGCGAACAGGCGGCGAACGTGATCGAACGCCCCCGAGTAGGTGGCCGGCGTCGACCGGGCGTTCTGGCCGATCGGCGAGGCGTCGATCTGGGCCACCTGGCGGATTCCGCCGAGCTCAAGACGGCGGACGTGGCCTGGCAGGGCTGACCCGCCGAGGCGGGCCCGAGCGGCCGGAATGAGGCTGTCCAGGACCAGGGCCGTCTTTCCCGCCCCCGAGGGGCCAGCCAGCCCGGTCAACCGCCCGGCGGGAAAAGAGGCGGTGAGATGGTGGAGGTTGTACAGGTCGGCGATCTCGACGGTGATCTGTCCGTCCGGGCCGGACCGCCCCGGTCGGTCACGGTCCACCGCCGGAGCGCCGGCCAAGAACGGCCCCATGATCGAGTGCGGATCGGTCTCGACCTGGTCGGGCGGGCCCTGGGCGATCACCCTGCCCCCGTGGCTGCCGGCCCCGGGACCGAGTTCGATGACCCAGTCGGCGGAGCGAATGAGCTCCCGTTCGTGCTCCACTATCACCACCGAATTGCCGTTGGCCGCCAGGCTGGCAAGGGTGTGGCGTAGGCCCACAACGTTGACCGGGTGCAGTCCGACCGACGGTTCGTCCAGCACGTAGAGCATGCCGGTCGTGCTGGCCCGAACGGTCGAAGTGAGCTCGATACGCTGCCGCTCCCCGGTGGACAGCGACGCCCCGGCCCGGTCGAGGGTGAGGTAGCTGAGTCCCACGTCGAGCAGCGGGGCGAGTGCCCCGTCTACCTCGGAGAGCAACCCGCTGGTCAGTCTGCCCAGCTCGGCAGGGAGCCCGGGCGGCAGCCCGGCCGTGAATTCGGGGAGTTCGCCCAGCGTGAGGGCGCTGATCTCGGCCAGGTTGCGGTCGCCGAGCTGCGAGGTGAGCGCTTCGGGTCGCAGCCGGGTGCCATGGCACACCGAGCAGACCCGGGTGACCACGAAACGCTGGACCAGGCGACGGGTGCGCTCGTTGTCGCTGCGTAGCGAGCGATCCACTGCGGCGATGGCGTTGTCGTAGTTGACGTTGAGTTGTACGGTCCTTCCGTTCCTGCCGCGCAGGGTTACCCGCTGTAGCACCGGCTCGCCGTGCAGCACGATGTCCCGCTCCTGCTCGCTCAGGGTCCCGTACGGCACGTCCAGGCGGACGCCGAGCTCGCCCGCCGCATACATCGACAGGCGCCGTCCGCCAGAATTCCATGGCAGCACCGCACCTGCCGCAATCGTCTTGGACGGATCGGGCACCAGGGTGTTGGGGTCGACTTCGGACCGCACTCCCAAGCCCTGGCAAGCCGGGCAGGCGCCGTACGAGTTGAACGCGAACGATTCGGCGCTGGGATGCTCGAAACGAGCCCCGCACACGGGGCAGACCATCTCTGTGCCCATGTTGGCAATCGAAGGGCCAACCCGGTGGCCGTTCGGGCAGAGGTGCGAACCCAGCCGCGACATCATCAGACGCAACACGTTGAGCACCTCCGACATGGTGCCGACCGTGCTGCGGGGGCCAGGAACGGGAGGCCGCTGCCGCAACGCCAGCGCAGGAGGAAGATGATCGATGCGGTCGACGTCAGGCCGCTCCGCCTGGGTCAGCCGCCGACGGCTATAGGTACTCAGACCCTCCAAAAACCGGTGCAGGCCCTCGGCATACAGGGTGCCGATCGCCAAAGATGTCTTGCCCGAACCTGACACGCCCACCACCGCCACGGTCCGCCACAAGGGCACGTCGACGTCGATGTCCCTCAAGTTGTTGTGGCGCACCCCCCGCACGCCGATGACGGTGGGCAAGCCCTCCGGCACGCCGATATCCCCGGCCGACCTACGAGGCATCTACGCCGAGTGCTGGGGTCGCGACCTGGCCCGTCTTATCCGGGCAGACCATCAGAACCCCAGCCTCTCATTCACCAGGATCACCGTGATCCGGCCCGGCGCCGCGGACCTGTTGATGGCGAGGATGTTGTTGACCCCGCTTGGAATGCCGTACGCCTGGCGAGCTCGCTGATCCTCGAGCGGGAAGCAATAGTTGTAGATGCGGCGCAGCCCGGCGTCGAAGTCAACCACGATCTTCTGGGCCCCGATGACCAGAATGACGTGCTCCGCACCTGACACGATAGGACCCAGCTGGCTGCCGGTCGCCGACGCGATGAAGGAGTGTCCCATCCTCGGTCAGGGCATGCACGCTGCCGACGACGTATTCGGGGGATGCAGCCAGGACCCGCATCTCCCGCCTCTGCATCTCCCGGTCCATCTGGTACAACCGCAATCGCAGCGGCTGGTACCGGCCGGAACGCTCTATGTCATCCGCAATCCCGATGGCCTCCAGGGTCTGGGAGGTGTTGTTGAAGACCTCGGCGTTCTCGGGCAGAAGCGACCGTACGGTAGCTCTGGCGTCGTCTCCGGATGCGACCAGGTAGCTCGTTACGCCGTTGCGCTCCAGGGCCGCCGTGGTCGCGGCCACCTGGGCTCCGGTGGCCAGTCGGGAAAACTCCGACTCCGCCGCCTGGCTCGGTGCCGCGAGCGGAGACATCTCACTCATGCCCGGCCTCCGCCAGCCGGCGGTGCACCAGGGCCACCGCCATCGATCCCTCGCCGATGGCCGCCGCGCAACGCTTTATAGAGCCGCTGCGCACGTCGCCAGCTGCAAACAGTCCGGGCAGGTTGGTCTCCAGAGGTAGGGGCTGGCGCGCCAGAGTCCACCGGTCGAGCGATCCCGGTTCCGTAATCAGTTCGTTTCCGGTCCGCAGGTAACCGGCCGCGTCCGTAACCAGGCCGATATTCGCGGCGCCCTGGGTTCGCGGGCTTCCACCGATGCAGACGAAAAGGGAGTCCACTGGCATGCGCTCCTGGCCCGATCCTTCTCCGGATGACACCAGCAGGCTCTGCAGGCGCCCGTCGGCCTCGAAACCTACTACCTGCGTGGACGTGCGCACCTCGACGTTGTCGAGGCTGGTCACTCGATCGATAAGGTAGTGCGACATCGAGGCGCCCAGGTCCGAACCTCGCACCAAAAGAGTGACGTGGGACGCGTACCGAGAAAAGCGCACCACCGCTTGGCCGGCAGAGTTGCCACCTCCGACGATGACCACCCGGCAGCCCCGACACGACACCGCCTCGCTGGGACCAGCGCCGTAGTACACGCCGCCACCGAGCAGTTCATCGATCCCCGGCACGTCGAGCCGGCGCCAATCCACCCCGGTGGCCATGATCAGAGCCCCCGATCGGACCGCGGTCCCGTCCGAAAGCTCGACCAGATAACCGGGGCCATCCGCGGTGACGCCGGCCAGCTGGCGGGCCAGAAGGATCTCGGCGCCGAAGCGGCGGGCCTGGGCGGTTGCTCGCGTCGACAACTCGCCCCCGCTGATGCCCTGCGGAAAGCCCAGATAGTTCTCGATCATGGAGGTGGTCCCGGCCTGGCCGCCCGGCGCCACGGCCTCCACCGCCAGTGTGCGCAAGCCCTCCGACGCCGCGTAGACCGAAGCCGCCAGACCCGCGGGCCCGGCGCCCACAATCGTCAGGTCATACTCCGACGACGACGGAGCCGACACCATGCCCAACCCCGCCGCCACCTCCTCGACCGTTGCCGGCGCCAACCGGGTGCCGTCCGGCAAAACACAGACAGGAAGGAGGCCCGGCTCGATCTGGCCCGGGCCGAGGAACACCCGTACCCGGTCCTGATCATCGGCTTCCACCCACTCGTACGGCCAACCGTTGCGACTCAAAAAGTCACGAATGGCGTAGCCGGCCGCGGAAGTGCGATGTCCGATCAGCACCACCTGGGGTGTGACTGGCCGGGCGTCATAGTCGAACATCGACGTGGCGCTGGAATGGTCGCTCACCATGAGCGGATCAAGGATGAGAAGGCGCCGGAGGTGCTCCCTCGAGCTCGAAAACCGCCTGGTCGACGTAGCACCAATACCAGTCCTCGCCCGGCTCATAGGAGCGGATAATCGGGTGTGCCGACGACCGGAAGTGGCCAGTGGCATGCCTGCCGGGCGAATTGTCGCAGCATCCGACGTGGCCGCATTCCTGACACACCCGTAAGTGCACCCAATCGCGGCGGCCGGCGGCCAGGCAATCCTCGCAACCCCCGGACGAGGGGGTCACATCCTGGATCTCACCCAGATGAGTGCAGGGGGCGCTCACCGGGTTCTCCTGATAATACGAGTCCTCTCGTCACGTGCCATTCGAGCAGGGTACGGCACCCGGGCGGCAACCGTTGCCGGTCGCGCCGGTGCTGGTCAGCGCCCGCGAGAGGCCATGTACTGCGCCCGATCCCTGGACTCCTGATGCGCCTCCAGCCCGTTCCCGGGCTCCGATTCTTGGTGACACCCGGATTCTTGGTGACGAGGACGACACCACAGGTTCAGAAACGCGCCAAGAATCCTGGGCGCGCCAAGAACTCTGGATGAGAATCGTTGAAAGTCAACGATGGCCCTGGCCGGGGAGGGCAGCCGGCATCGAAGGCCCCGCCCATTGCATCTAGGCCGTGCGAGGGATCCCCTTGGGACCCCGCTTCCGTGCGCCACCCAGTACCGACATCGAGCCAGCCTGGCCGAACGCCTGGTTCAATGCTCGGTAGGTCACCTCGGCCTCGTCCCGGAAGGCACCGGCACCGGCGATCCAGCGCCGGATGGTTTGCTGGTGCGCCTTCAAAACTACGGACGCCAACATGGCGGTCTCCGGGCGCGCCGTCGCCTCGCACCGCCTGTCTGCCAACCCCTCCGTGGCCGCCCGTACGCACTCGTCCAGATAGTCGCTCACCCGACCCCGGATCACCACCGAGCGGTCACTGGCTCGAACCAATAGCCGAGCTTGCTCACGGACCGCCTCGAGATCCCTGACGCCCTCGTACCACTCCGTGACGGCCCTCTCCAGAACGATCACGTCAGGAAGGTCATCCGGGGCGTCACGGATCTGATGGGCCAGCAAGTCGAGTCTCTCGGGTGAGAGGTCGACAATGGCGTCGGCTTTGACGGCGAAATGTTTGAAGAAGCTGCGCTCGGTGACGTGGGCCGCCTCGGCAATCTCGCGGCTGGTGGTTTCCTCGTAGCCCTGAGTGGCGAACAGGAGCAGCGCCGCTTCGGTCAATCGACGCCGGGTATCGGCCTTGTCTCGCACCAGTCCAGTCTCGCGGATAGACGAGTCAGTGACCGCCTACGGCCCAGGCGAGACGGGTGCTGTCTCTGGCCCGTCGATCGAGGGCGTGGGCAAGATCCGACCAGAACGCGGCCCGCCTGAGGGCCTCGTCGGCGATGTCGTAGACCCGACCGAGCGGGACCCGCGCCGCGACTGCGGCGGGGTCCTGATCGACCGCGGTAGCGCGCAGAAACGACAGCAGGTCGCCCCCATCGGCGACGAGCGCCCGGTCCTCGCACATGTTGCCGGGTGAAACGCCGCCCCGCTCGGCCGGTAGTTGCACCAGGACCTTCAGCTCCTGGCCAGCCGCGCCACGGGTACCGGCCGCACCGAGCCGCATTCGAACCCGGCGAACCGTCTCCGGTGACGTGCCAACGATTTTCGCAATCTCCCGCAGGGAGCCACCGGGATGTGCGGCCAGCGTGGCCTCGACACGCTCGCGGCAGGGCTCGACGTGAGCCGGTCGCTGTCGCCCGTCCCTGCCAACTCGCCTGGTCAACCGACCGGATGCCTCCGCGGCAGCTGTCCGGGCCACGTCGGAGCGCACCGATCGAATGGTGCTGGGCGACACCCTGACGATCTCGGCGATTCTCCGGTCGGACCATTCGGGGTGGAACCGCACGATCCCTGCAATGGCCCGCCTGCGTTCGCTGGCCGTCAGGGGCAGACCGTGACTGGCGTTGGCCCGGACCGCCTCCACCCAGCAGGCGGCCTCGTCACCGTCGAGCAGCACACCGCGGATCCATTCCTGACCTGTGGCACGCGCTGCGGCCAACCGGTGCATACCATCGATCACCTGGTAATCGAGGAGGCGCACAACGATTGGAGGCCAGGCCGAAGGACAGCTCTGCAGCGATTCGACATGGGCGCGGTTGAGCGCTCCCTCGCGGATCATCCGGGCCGCCTTCAGCATTCGCACGGGCAAACGCACGACCTGCCCGATTTCGACTCCTTCTTCCACAGGCCAACCCCCCAAGGTGTCACGGGTGCGCCGCGTTCCGACTCGGAACCCGGCCAACCCTTTATCCGGCTACGTTCAGTCAACTGTACTTCGTCCGATGGCACCCGTCAACGTCTCATGGCGTCATCGAGTGGAGGCCAGACGATCCGATGGGCGGGGGGCCCGTAGCCAGAGGAGACCCCCCGCCCGTGTCGAGGCAGCCAGCAGGGGGGTGCTGGACCGCGCCGACAACCGGCACCGCCTGACCGGAGCAACAGTTGTTACAGGTTCGGCGGAACGTTGACGCAGAAGGACTTCCCGCCGTTGACCGACACAAACCGCTGGCCGGAGACGTGGACGTAGTACTCGCAATACGTCTTTTCGGCGGTGCCGAAATGGTTGAAGCTCACCGAGGCCGGCTCGAGCCCGTTGGCGTTCCAGCCCGTGACCTGGGTGAGGTTCGAGATGAACGACTGCCGGGTCGGGTTCTGCCCTGCCACCTGGAGGCCCTTCACCATCAGGGCTGCCCCCAGGTAGGCGTACACCACACCGGTGCTCGGGTACGTGCCGGGCTGGTAGCTGGGGTCGACGGCCTTGATGTTGTTCTCGAAGGTCGTCGAAGCCGAGTTGTTCGTGTCGAGCGGTGGGATCTGGCTGGTGTAGTAGAGCCCCTGGGCAGCCTGGGTGGCGGTCGGGCTTGAGAAAAGGGTGGAGTCGGCTGCGGCGAACGACAGCGAGCTTGAACTCGAACCGGACTGCTTGAGCCCGGTCACCATGGCCAGGACGGTCGACTGCACGCACGAGCAGACAGACATATCAATGCCGGCGTTCTTCATGGCCAGTACGGCTGTCGAGGTGTCGGTGGTTCCGAACGCCAGCGACAGATTCTCGTACCCCGTCTTCAGGCCCTGGTTCTGGGCTTCGGTTTTCATGTCCTTGATGGACGAGGTCGACGAGGGGGAGTCCCCGTAGGCCAGGCCGGCGATGTTCTTCAGCCCCAGGTACTTGAAGAAGGCGACACTGGTCAGAGCCGCTTGAAGCTCGGGGTGGTTCGGATCAACACCGCCACTCGCATTGAACATGTTGGTGTTCGGCTGCTCTCCCCATTCCGGCCCGTCGAAGGACACGCCGGTCACCGGGATGCCCGCCGCTTGCGGCAGCTTGTAGGCGGCATTGAAGTACGGACTGTCGGAGATTATGCCGAAGACATTCTGGCTCATCAACAGCTGGGTCGCCGTAACGGCGCCGGGGGGGGTGGATGTGTCGTCCACGGAGACAAGCTGGATCTGCCGACCATCGACACCCCCAGCCTTGTTGACGGCCGTGAAGTACGCCCGAGCCCCGAGTTCGGATGTCTGGAAAGTTGACGAGGCGGCTCCGGTTACCGAGGTGATGAAACCAATCTTGATTGTCGACGGTGTTACACCGGGTGCGCTGGCCGCGTTTCCTGCTGAGGCCGTGGAGCCAGTGCCACCCGCGGATGGTGACGTCGAGTGCTTCGAGCTGCTCCCACACCCGCTGACCACCAGGGCAGCCACCACGAGCAGCGCCCCCACGGGACCCAGCAGGACACGACCTCGACTTTTCATGAGTCACCCCCATTTCGGTGCGCCGTGCTTTCCGGCGCTAGGTGCATTCAGAGTGCGATATGAGGCCGGTTGACGTCAAGGCGCGTCCGTGCCGTCGGACGGGTCGAACAGTGGCAGGTACCACGTCTCCTCGGAGGGCCGTCCGGGTCCACGAGATCGACGATGTCGGTAACGGTTTACGGCTTCGATATACGGCGGAGCCCAATCGAGGAGCCATCCCTGTCGCAGGTGTCCAACCGTCCAAACTGGACACAGGACAACCATCGCAGCAGGCGTAGGCAAACACCGCCCGGTTCACCATTCGCTCAAAGCCCAGGGGCGATACCTGTCAGAGGGTCTCCGGCCCTTCACGTCATGCTGGGCCCTAACCTTCTCGACATCGCCTCAACGAGTAGAGGCGGCGACGGAACGGCGACGCCATTGGATCCAGATCACGTACGTCAACGTTCCGGTGAGTATCGGAAGGAAATAGGTGGTGAGCCGCCAGACGAGGTCAGCGGTCAACGCCTGGGATGAGGTGGCCCCAAGCGTCGTCATCACGCTGATAAACGCAGCATCGTAGGTGCCGAGGCCACCGGGAGTGATCGGTATGGCACCCGCCAGGCGGGCTACCGCGAACGACGTAAAAACTGCGGCCACCGTGACCTGGCCCGCCGTGACACCTACCGCCCGAACGATGACAAGGATCAAAACGAAGCCAGCCGCCTGATTGGCCATGGTCGCCCCGGTAAGAAGCCACCCTCGATGACGCACGGTCTGGACGGTCTGGCTGCCGAAATGGAGCAGAGAGCGCTCGACCCGGTCAGTAGGCGGCTTGTGGAAGAAATGCCCCACCCAGTTGACAACACGGTCTCCGAGGCGGCCGACCCAGCGAGCGGCGGCATCAAACCGCAACACCAGCCACGCCGTCACCCCGAGGACTACTACAGCCACCACTCCAGTGAGGCCGGCACCCACGACCTGTGCGGTGGGATGAGCCGTGATGGCCAGTAGCCCGATAGACGCGACAGGTAAAACGAATTTGGCCGCCAGGTTCCAGATGCCGGTCGTCACCACCGCCGTGGAGATGACGACGTCGGCGAAGCCGAAGGAGGAGAACATCCTGTAGGTCATACCAATGGCAACGGCTCCGCCGGCGGGCACCGCATTCGAGACTGCGGTGGCCGTCTCGATCTGGAGCAGGCCCTGCCAAAAGCGCAGGCCCGGCATGGCCGCCTGGTAGGGCCAGATGCCCGAGATCTGATTGACCGTCGTCGCCGCCGTGATCGCAACCCACGACCATGGGCTCAGATGGCTAATTCGGGTCCAGGCGCTCGAGTAGCTCGCGAACTGCGGAATCACTCCGACCACAATGAGAATGAGCAGGACCAGGCTCACCGCCGGCCCCAGCACCCTCCGCCAGCGGCGCGTCGGTCTGGGCGGCGGCGGCGTCGGCGTCGGTTCGTCGGCTGACATGTCCTCTTCTATTCGATGTCCGGTCGACGACGCAGGACTGAGCGGGCGTCGACGCGCCTGTGGACCAGGCCTGCCGAGGAGCGCCCAGGAATCAACTCCCGACGCCTTTTGCCCGGCTCAGCGAAGGAAAGTGGCGCTGCCACGGACGAATAGGTGCCAGCCCAGCCAGGCCCATCCCAGGACGAACAGATACCGGACGGATCGTCTGCGCATGAGCCGATCGGTCAACTGGCCGAGCGTGAGTGAGCCGCGACGCCTGGCTACGACCTGAAGCGTGACCAGGGCGACAGCGATCAGCGCATAAGCGGCGAAGGTCACATCGCGAGCGATCATGCCGGGCTCCGTCGAAGGAACAGCGCCCAGCCCAGCAGGAGCCAGAGCGCGAACACGGCCGCCCGTCCGGGGTGGGTGTTCATAAGGGCGTCAGCCATCGAACTCAACGTCGGATGGTCCCGCCGCGGGGAGGAGACATACGCCGCCAATTCGAACACCACGAGCAGGCCGAAGAGTACCGCCCACGGGGCGGCGCCTCCCCATCTGGTTGCCTTTCTGTCAGCCGTCGTCGAGGCGGTAGAAGCTGGCCGGCCCCAGACGAGCGCAGCCACAAGCACCGAAGGCACAGCCACCGCCACGTCGATGGGAATGGTGAACGGGCGCAGGTCGGTGGCAAGCCAGCAGTAAGCGCCGATGACGGCAGCGACCAGCACAATGACCGGCCAGCTTCGAGGTAGAGTTCCGGCGCGCACTGACAGATAGTCTCGCGGAACCGGAGGACTACCGCCTCCCGGTCGGCGGTCAGCGGGGTCCGGGTGTCTGGGGTCGGCGCCCCGGTGAGCCATTATGCACCGTATTACCCAGGTGCAGAGAGCTGTACCACCATGGTATGGAATCGCACGTCAACCTGGGCGCGGTGCTGCTGCCTCCGGTCGCCGCGGCTGCCAGGCGCCGCCCTGGCCCGTTTGGCGCCGCCCTGGCCCCGTTGGCGCCGCCCGGGCCCGTTTTCTTGGTGACATCCGGATTCTTGGTGACGAGGACGACACCACAGGTTCAAAAACGCGCCAAGAATCCTGGGCACGCCAAGAATCCCGGGCACGCCAAGAATCCTGGGCGCGCCAAGAATCCCGGGCGCGCCAAGAATCCCGGGCGCGCCCAGAATCGTGACCGTCGCCGCCCCACCCAGATCCAGGCTCTCTCTGGACGACCTGACGGCGCCGGACGTTCTAGCCGTCGACGTCGATGATCGCCTGGGCAAAGGCCTGAGGGGCTTCCTGGGGCAGGTTGTGCCCGGCGCCCCCGCCGATCACCCGGTGCTCGTACCGGCCCGAGAACTTGGCGGCGTAGGCACCGGCGTCCCCGTGGGGCGCGCCGTTGGCCTCGCTCCAGGGTGATGGTGGGCACCGCGATGTCCGGTGCGGCGGCCAGCAGAGGGGTGACCCCGGCAAAGCTGTGAGTGTCGTAGGGCCAGCCGTGCAGGACGATCGTCGCGGCGCCGTCGGGAGGGCCGGCTTCGGCGTATCCGACGCTCAGCCGGCCCGCGTCGACCTGTTTCAGGCCGCCGACCGGGCTGCTCGTGTACGGCTTGATGGTCGTCGGCTCTTTCGGGCTCATCTCAGTACCGGCTCCGCCTCGGCTACCGGGGTAGGTCGCCACGGGCGGGCCGCGGTCACGATGAGGTCGGTGACAGCTGCGGCCGGGAGACCATGATCACGTGCGAGCCCTCCACCTCGACGATGTGGGCGCCGGCGCGGTGGGCCTGCGACCGGACGACATCCGTCCCGGAGGCCTTGTCCCCGGTGGCGACCACCGCCCAGGGCGGTAGCTTCTTCCAGGCGGCCGGGACGGGTCGCTGAAGGCGGCCGCGGCGGGGGGGCGCTGGGTCGCGGCCATCAACGCGGTCTGCTCCGGGGGGAGGTCGGCGGCGAAAGCTTCCCGCAGCAGTGCCGGGTTGATGGCGAACTCGACCGAAGCTTCTCCGTCCGGTCTGGTCGGATAGTCGGACGGCACGAGCGCGGTGCCGAGCAGAAAAAGGCAGGCTTGCGGGGAACCTGGCAGGGGTGAGTGCGACGCTGGTCCTGTCCGGTAGAAGGGCGGCGAGCTCGGGCTGAACCCGGGTGCCCGGCGCCCGTGGAAGTCCGTGGTCAGTTCGGGGCTGGTAAGGCGGGGGCGAAGAAGTCGATGAGCAGTTCGTTGACCCGCTGGGGCTCGTCGTGGTGCACCCAGTGCGATGCGTCGGCCAGCCGCTCGACGCGGTCGAGGTTGGGTACGTCGTCGTGATCAGGCTCAGCCAGTTCAGGCCCGAGGTAGTGATCGTTTTGGCCCCAGATGACCAGGGTGGGCGCCTGGATCGGGCGCAGCGCCGCCTCGGCCCGCTTGGGCGAGGTGCGCACCGAGGACCGGTAGTAGTTGATCATGCCGGTGGCTGCGCCGGGCTGCGACCACGCTTCGATATAGCGGTCCGTTTCCTCTGGCGTAAGGGGTGGACGGGCGTCGCGCAAGAAATGCCGGAAGAAGTGCCAGCGGTCGGCATGCACCACGGCTTCGGGCAATTCCGGAAGGTCAAAGAAGAAGAAGTACCAGGACTTGCGGAGTTGACCGGGGTGGTGCAGCCCCTGGGAGAGTTTGCGCGGATGGGCTGCGTTGAGGATGGCCAGCCGGTCTACGACGTCGGGGTGATTCATAGCGATGGTCCAGGCGATAGTGCCGCCCCAGTCGTGGCCTACCAGCAGCGCGGACTCGGCACCGCGTTCTTGAATCAGGCCGCGGATGTCGGCTGCTAGCAACTCGCTATTGTACGCCTTGGCGCCTTTCGGTTTCGAGGACAGGTTGTAGCCGCGCGTGTCAGGAGCCACGACACGGAATCCCGCCGCGGCGAGCGGCTGGATCTGCTGACGCCAGCCATACCAGAACTCGGGGAAACCGTGCAGGAGGACGATCAGTGGCCCGTCGCCGGCCTCAACGTAATGCAATCGCTGGTCGCCGATCTCCGCGTACCCTTCACGCTGGTCGTCGTCACCGTGCTTCTCGGATGTGCTCATTGCCGCCTCCCTCGGAGTTGTGTCTGTGATGACGCTAACCGTTTAAACGTTCCGCCCTACCAGGGAATACCTTGGGGATAGGGACAGCTTCGTGAAAACAGCCGCCCAGAAGGCTCGATCCGCTCACCCGGGCACGAACCGGAAGTCTGTTTCTGGCCATGACGGCGCGATCTCCTCGATCAGTCGTCAGTCAGGTCGCCGATTCGGGCGAGAGCGAATTCTCCTCGCGGGTTTGAAATCCTCGCTGGATCGCAGCCCGAAGCCGGCTCTGCACCTCGGGTCTGGTGACGCTCCGGCTAACCGCACGCCGCCCGGCGCGCCGTGAAAAGTGACGGCGACTACAGGAGAGACCCAGAGGGCTTGACGGTCGCCCAGGCACCGTACACCGTGGGATAGGCGAATATGGCGCATGCATTCGAGAGTTCAGCGACGAGACGATCTTGCAGTGTCGCTGGTTCGATATCCTTGACTGTGGCGACGTCAGTACGTTCAATCAATGGAATCAGGGCGCGCACGATCCCCGCGAGCAGCGCGGCACCATCGGGGTCATTTGGACCGAAGCACGGCTGGATACCGATCATGCCGTGGGGGTGCAAGCCCGCGTCTTCAAGCATGGACCACAGTTTCGGACCGAGTGAAGTATGGATACGGCCGCGGTTGAACGCCTCGACGATCCCTGAAGCCAATATTTCGGCTAGCGGGGTGGGCGGAGCGGTCCTCCCTGCGTAGGCATCCAGCTCTATGGGCACAACCAGTCCCCCCGGGCGTAGAACCGTCGCTTGAGTTCGCAACACCGCGGCCGGGTCCGACACATACATGAGCACCAGACGCCCGGTGACCGCGTCGAAAGGGCCGCCGGGTACCGGGCTGTCAATGTCACCGACTGCAAATCGAGCATTGGTGATGTTGAGCTCCTGGGCGCGCCGGGCAGCATACGTGACGGCGTCCGCGGAAGTGTCGATGCCGACGACGTGTCCTTCTGGGCCGACCATCTCCGCCGCGAGGAAGCTGACATCGCCTGCCCCTGAACCCAGATCGAGGATCGCCATACCCGACTCGATCCCGGCCATCTCCAGGATGGTGCGGGTGGCCGGGGCAAGCACCCGCCCCTGGAAACTCAGGCGTTCGAGCTCCGCCTTGTGCTACTGAGCTGGTAGCCAAGCTCCGCGTTGGCTGTCATGTCATTACCTCTGGGTTCGCTGAAGCCTGAGTCGGCCCGGGCCGTGGCTGTGAGACTGCACCACAAGCCCCGTGGGCGCAGACCTCAAACATCTCGTCGTTGCGAGCCCAGCCATGGCGCACGAGCCAACCATGCAGCTCGCAGCCCAGGCACACTCCCAGCACGGACTCGAGCCACATGAGAGCCAGACACACCAAGCAGCCGGTGCGAGGCAGCCAGCCCCGAATGCCGAGGTTCGTTAGGACCGCCATGGCACCCGACATCGCGAGCCCCAATCTCCACGCAAAGCGCTTCGGTTTCGCCGACACCCAGTATGGCGGCTCACGTCTGGTCGTCCAGCGCGCCAGCCGCCCGAGCGGGCTGCGCGAAATGCCAGCCCTCAGCCGGACCACGAACTCGACAAAGAAGAAGTAGGCAGCCAGGGTCTCGCCGATCTGGGCGGCGACGTCACTCACTGGCCGGTCGATGTCGAGGGCGCGCAGCAGGGCCGAACCAAGCACGTCGCTATCAACGTCACCTGGTGCGCAGGCGTACCACACGTCGATGCCTTTGGGCGTCAGGGTGTTGGCCCGGACAGCCTGGGCGAGGAGCGTGGATTTCCCGAAGCCTGCACCCGCCTGGATCACGCTGACCGGGTGGGTCCAACGGCCTTCGAGCCGGTCAACCAAACGCCATCGCAGGATCTCGTCGGGCAGCGGCCGCTGGACACCGGCCGGAGGAGGACCCGGACGGCGGCCGCGCCCTGGTTCTCCTCCGCGCTGTCTTGCCCCTCGTGCCCGCTCGCTCACGTAGACGCCTCCTGTATCGAGGCGGTTGGCACACATACGCTACACGCCGGCCGGCCGCGGCGCCGTAATCGTCAGCTGACGATGAGCTGACGGCTGGTCGTTGATCCCTCCTGCTCTGCCGGGAACAAACTGGACTGATCGACCGTGGCGTGAAGCGTGCATTTGATGGTGGCATCGCCCAGCTTCCCCTGGGTCTTGACCTCAAGGTCGCTCGTCGTCACCGACGCACCGCCATCGACCGAGGTCCAAGAAACCTCGGCAATTCCGGTCAGATACAGCTTGCCCACTTCTGTGCCATTCGGGATCGGTTTGCCCCCGATGCCGTCCAGAGCAAAGACCACCAGTCCCTCTGGCGAGATGAACTGGGCAACCGAACCGGGCGACACCGAAAGCTCGTACACGAGGTCCGTCAAACGCACAGCACCGTTATTAGTGACAGTCACGTTGAAAGTCCCCTTCTCGTGGGGCTGTAGCACGCTGGAGATCCCATGCTTCACCTCGCTCACCTCGACGGTCACGGTGTTCTTGACGTAGTCGGCGACGGCGGCGGGTAGATCGGACAGGCTAAGAGACATTGGTACTTCCTTTCGTGGATGGCTCAGGTGGTGCCCGGCCACGATCTGCCGCCCGCGTTAGCAGGGCGCTAGCCACCCACCGCGCCCTCAGGCTGCGGGAGTGATGATCCTTCCGACGTTGCCTGGGGGTGGTACCCCTCAATGTGGCGGCTGTATGGGCGCTCCTGATTTAGAGTCCCCACCCCTGGTCCTGCGGTCCGTGAGTGGGCGGTGGCGCCGGCGGGGTCGACACTCGGCTCCCCGCTGCGGGTCCGTTCCTCTCCTTGCCTCGCCCATCCTGGGCGCACTTCCGCGCTTCGGGCATCCCGGCGTCGAGAATTCGATAGCAACCACGCCCAAGACGCGAACTGCGCCCAAGTTGGAGCCCCTCGCCCGCCGGTCGCGACCACCCGGCTCGCCGGGCACTCACTCGGCCCGCAGGGCACACACCTGGCCCACAGGGCACTTACCTGACCCGCAGGGCCCGCCGGCCCTCCCTCGGTCCTGGCGCAGAGGCGGCCTCGGCCACCGGCCAGTCGCACCGGCCAGTCGCACCGGCCAGTCGCACCGGCCAGTCGCACCGGCCAGTCGCACCGGCCAGTCGCACCGGTCAGTCGCAACGGCGCACCGGCGCACCGGCGCACCGGCGCACCGGCGCACCATGAAAGGTCCAGAATTCCTTGGTGTCCCTTTTCGACTGCCGGCACCCCCCCGGTCGGATGAAACGCACTCAGAGGCATGGATTGAACATTGATTATCCTGTCAACCAGACGCGTCGTCCACTCAGATTCATCTATTCGACATATGCAGGTCATCGGATGGTAAGGAACCGTTTGAACGCGGCCTTTACGTTCCAGGGATCGATTCCGGCGAAGGGAGCGGTCGATGAAATCGGGAACGAAATTCGCGCTGGCGGGAGTCGCCGCGTTGGCGATCGCGACGCCGATGGCGCCGTCTTCCGCCGGCACGGTCGCGGCCAGCCACGCTCAGATCAAGCACGTGCTCCTGATCTCGGTCGACGGCATGCACCAGTCCGATCTGGACTGGTACGTGGCCAACCATCCCAACTCGGAGCTGGCGCGGCTGGCCATCGGCGGCACGGAATACACCAGCGCCCAAACCGCCGACCCGTCGGACTCCGATCCGGGCGGCACGGCGCTCATGACCGGCGCCGACCCGAAGCTCACCGGCATTTACTACGACGACGAGTACAGCCACGGCGTGTTCCCGCCGGGGACGACAAACTGTTCCGGGCCGGTCCCGGGCGGCGACGTGATCTACGACTCGCCGGACGACAACCTGCCCGCCGTGCAGGACCTGCTGAATAACGGGAGCGGCAACACCTTCCCCTCCTTCGATGAGGGCGGCTCGATCTACCCGGGCGGCATTGACACCAACCCGGCCTTGATTATGAACCTGAGTCCGCACCCGCAGTCGGGTCTGAATCCGGCGACGTACCCGGTCAACCCGAAGACCTGCCAGCCGATTCAGCCGTGGAACTACGTGGGGGTCAACACGATCTTCCAGGTGATCCACAGCGCCGGCATGCGAACGGCCTGGTCCGACAAGCACGCCATCTACACGTCGTTCAACGGCCCGGGCTCGAACGGCATGAGCATCAACGACTTCTTCGGGCCGGAGATCGACTCGCAGGCGGTCGAGCCGAACGGCGTGCCGTACCCCGTCGACGGCGCCTGGACGGCCGACAACGCCGCGACCAAGCAGTACGACTCCTACAAGGTCCAGGCGGTCGTCAACTGGATCAACGGCTACGAGCACTCCGGCACCGGGCCGAAGGTCGGCACGCCGGCCATCTACGGGATGAACTTCCAAACCGTCTCGACCGCCGAGAAACTGAAGAGCTCGCCGGCCGTGTTGATTGGCCCCAACGCCCAGGGCGACTACACCGAGGGCCCGTCGCTGCCTGGCGGGTACGTGACCGTGCACGGTCAACAGGTACCGGGCCCGCTCCTCCGCAGCGCCCTCGACTACGTCAACCAGGCCCTGCAGCGCATGGCCGACACGATCCAGGCCCGCGGCGAGGCTGACTCGACCGCGATCATCCTGACGGCCAAGCACGGCCAGTCGCCCCTGAACAACAGCCAGCTGCAACGAATCGACGACGGTCCGATCATTGCCGGCGTGAACGCCGCCTGGGCCGCAGTGCATCCGGGCAACCCGACCCTGGTCGTCCAGGAGGCCGACGACGACGGGCTGCTGTGGTGGCTGTCGGACCGCTCGCAGGCGGCGGCTGACTTCGTCCAGAACTACCTGTGGACGCATACCGTCCCGGCGGTCAACTACGCCGGCCAGACGATCACCGTCCAGCACTCCGGCCTGCGGGCGATCTTCGCCGGCCAGCAGTCGGCGCACTTCTTTGGTGTCACGAACTCCGATCCGCACCACCCGGACGTGTTCGGGATCGCCCAGGTCGGCACCATATATACGACCGGCTCGAAGATCGCCGAACACGGCGGCGACAACCCGGGCGATCGGGACGTTCCGCTCGTCGTCTATGCGCCGGGTGCCGTCCGCGCTCACCAGTCAGGCCGCGGGGTGGAAACGACCCAGGTCGCCCCGACCATCTTGAAGCTCCTGGGGCTTTCTCCGGGGTCGCTGCAAGCCGTCCAGCGAGAGGGCACCCAGGTCCTCCCCGGCCTCGGCAACGGCGGTTAACCGCTCCATCTGATCGGGCTGCCGGCCCCACAGGCGCTGCCTGCGGCCAGGAGTGTCGAAACCCGAAACCTGAGGCACCATCAGCCCCGACGGCCCGGCCTGTGAGGTCGGGCCGTCGGCGTGGTGGCCCTCAGCCGGCCCCGGGGGGCCGCAACCCGTCGCAGATGATGGCGAGCAGATCGCAGGCGGGGGCCCCGTCCCTGGGAGCAGCCGCCTGGCAGGTGGCGCCGACCAGCGACACCACCATGGTGGGCGTCACGTCGCCGCGCACCGCGCCGACGGACTGGGCCCGTCCCAACAGCACGCCGACGGCGTCGCGCAGGGCGTCCTTCACCTCCGCGTGGTCGAACTCCACCCCGGCGCCCATCACGGCCACCAGCAGGTCCCGCTTGGCCGCGCCTTCCTCCACGATGTGCTGCAGGAAGCCGAAGAAGGCTGCGGCCGGGTCGGCGGCGTCGGCCATCTCCCGGGCGTCAACAGTGAGCGCCGAGAGACGCTCGAGCAGGATGGCCTGGGCGAGCTGTTCCTTGGTGGGGAAATGCCGGTAGAGCGTCCCCACGCCCACCCCGGCTCTTTCGGCGATGGCGTCGATGGGGACCTCTATCCCCTCGGCCGCGAACAGCACCTCTGCCGCCTCGAGGATGCGAGCCCGGTTGCGCTGGGCGTCGGCCCGCAGGGGGCGCGCCTCGCCGACGCCGGGTGCGTCGCCCCCCCTGGTTGCCTGCGAGCTGGGTCCCACGAAAATCTCTCCCTCCCGGTTGACAAACGGAACTTCCGTTCCGTATAGTGTAACCGGAACCGGAACTCCGATTCCGATTGTATCCCATTCGGGCCGCCGACACCAGTTCCTCTCCGGGCTGCAGCGGTGGCCAGGCCGGGACGATCGGATCCGATCCCTTCCTCTGGCTCTGAAAAAAGGATCACCATGACCTCGACTCTCGACCGCCCGGACCAGACGACCGTGTCCGACCTCGACCCGAAGCGATTCCGGGCTCTGGCCATCATCGCCATCGCCCAGCTCATGGTGGTGCTCGACGCCTCCGTGGTGATCATCGCCCTGCCTTCCGCTCAGCGAGCACTGCATATCTCGACGGCCAACCGCCAGTGGATGCTGACGGCCTACACCCTCTCCTTCGCCGGCCTCCTGCTCCTCGGGGGCCGCATTGCCGACTACTTCGGGCGCAAGCGGATGTTTGTGATCAGCCTCATCGGTTTCGCCGGCGCCTCCGCGCTCGGCGGCCTGGCCCAGAACTCGACCATGCTCTTCGGCGCCCGGGCCCTCCAGGGCGCCTTCGCCGCTGTCATGGCTCCGGCCGCCCTCTCGCTGCTCACGGTGGCGTTCACCGCGCCCAAGGAGCGGGCCCGGGCCTTCGCCGTCTATGGGGGCATCGCCGGCGGAGGCGCCGCCATCGGCCTCATCCTGGGCGGCGTGCTGACCGAGTTCGCCTCCTGGCGCTGGACGCTGCTCATCAACGTGCCCATCGCGATCGTGGCCGCCGTGGCCGCCTTCCGCTACGTCTCGGAGAGCCGGGCCTCGGCCAACCACGGCTACGACCTCCCCGGCGCCGTGACTGTCACCGGCGGCCTGCTGGCCCTCGTCTACGGCTTCACCAAAGCGGGCACCGACGGCTGGAGCGCCTCGACCACCGTCCTTCTGTTCGCCGTGGCCGCCGTCCTGCTGGTGGCGTTCGTCGTCATCGAGCAGCGGGCCACCCATCCGCTCCTCCCCCTCCGGGTCGTCCTCGACCGCAACCGGGGCGGATCGTTCCTGGCCTCCCTGCTGGTGGGTACGGCGCTGCTCGGCACCTTCCTCTCGCTCACCTACTATTTCCAGGGCGTCTTGCACTACTCGGCCCTGAAGACCGGCTTCGCCTTCGTCCCGTTCTCCGTGGGAATCATCGTCGGCGCCACCCTGGCGAGCCGGCTGCTGCCCCGCTTCGGCCCGAGGGCCCTCCTGACTGGAGGGCTCCTGATGGCCGTCGCTGGCCTGGCTCTCTTCAGCACGCTCAACGTGCACTCCGCCTACGTGACCACGGTGCTGCCGGCCGAGATCATCGTGAGCCTCGGCATGGGCCTGTCGTTTGTGGCCATGAACAGTACGGCCCTGATCGGCGTGAGTGCCGAGGACGCCGGCGTGGCCAGCGCCCTGGTCAACAGCACCCAGCAGACCGGGGGCACCATGGGCGCCGCCCTCATCAACACCATCGCCACCAGCGCCACCGTGTCCTACGTCGCCAGCCACGGCACCTCGGCGGCGTCGCTCACCGCCGGCGCCATCCACGGCTATACCACTGCCTTCGTCTTCAGCGCCATCGTGCTGGCCCTCGCGGCCACGGCCGCCTTCGGCCTCATCCAGCGGGCCCGCCCGGCCACCGACGAAGCGCTCGCCGACCCGGAAGGCCGCCCGCTCGCGCTCGCCGCCGTATAACCGAGCCCCCATCGGGCGACGGGCGTATCAACGAGGCTCGCTGGATCGGCGGCCACCCGATTCGAGAACCTCGTCCCTCGCCTGACAGGCTCGGCGGTGATGGCAGGAACGCAGTTTGACCAGTGGATCGCCCGCCGGTACACCCGGCTGTGGCCGGAACTTTTCGACCCGGCTGTACTGGATCCCACCGTCGAGTTTCTGGCCTTGCTGGCTGGGGCCGGCCCGGCGCTGGAGTTCGGCATCGGCACGGGCCGCGTAGCCTTGCCCCTGGCCCGGCGCGGCGTTGGCGTGCATGGGATCGAGCTTTCCGCGGCCATGGTCGACGAGCTGAGGCGAGAGGGCGGTTCCGATATCGAGGTGAGGATCGGAGACTTCGCCACCACCCGTATACCGGGTTCGTTCCGCCTGGTGTATCTGGTGCGGAGTACGATCACCAATCTGACCTCCCAGGATGAGCAAGTTGCGGCTTTTCGGAACGCCGCCGCTCACCTGGGGCCCGGAGGCTGCTTCGTGGTGGAGAACTACGTTCCTGCCCTGCAGCGACTCCCGCCCGGCGAGACAAAGCGGGTCTTTGTCGACACCAGCGATCACGTTGGCATCGAGGAGTACGATCTGGCCGCCCAAATTGCTGTCTCTCGCCACTGGTGGGTTATCGACGGCGAGCTGCAGACCTACGCCTCGCCGCACCGCTACGTGTGGCCATCCGAGCTCGACCTCATGGCTCGCCTGGCTGGCATGAGCCGGCGGGAACGCTGGAGCGACTTTCGTCGCTCGCCCTTCACCGCGGACAGCGCTCACCATGTCTCGGTATGGCAGACGCCGGCCTAGTGGCTTCTGCACCCAGATGCTGACCGCTTGGCGTTGCCGATAGGGTGACGCCGTGGGCCCGATCGGAATACCCGACGCCGCGACGAACCAGAGGTGAACATCAGCTCGCCGCGCATCGAGGATTACGGGATTATCGGCGACACCCACACGGCTGCGCTTGTCAGCGCGGACGGCTCGATGGACTGGCTGTGCCTGCCCCGCTTTGACTCCCCGGCCTGCTTCGCCAAGCTGCTCGGCGACACCGGGAACGGGTACTGGCGCATCAGCCCGGCTGCGTCTGCTGGCCCGGTGAGCCGGATGAGTCGCCGTTACCGTGACGATACCCTCATCCTGGAGACCGAGTTCGAGACCCCCGGTGGGACAGTGCGCCTGGTCGACTGCATGCCGCTGCGAGAGACCCATCCGCGGGTGATGCGTATGGTGGAATGCGTCCGGGGCCGGGTCGAGATGCGCATGGAACTGGTCGTGCGCTTTGACTACGGGTCGGTGGTGCCGTGGGTGCGCAGATCCGGCCCGCTGGTCACGGCTTTGGCTGGTCCGGACGCCCTCAGCTTGTGGGCCTCGGTCGAGGTGCGAGGCGAGGGACTGACCACGGTGTCTGACTTCACCGTGGCCGAAGGCAACGTGGAGTTCTTCGAGCTCACCTGGTTCCCCTCCCACGAGCAGCCTCCCCGCCCGGCCAACGTGGGTTACGCCATCGAGGATACCGAGGCCTGGTGGCGGGACTGGGCGGCGTCGTTCACCGTGGTGGGAGAGTGGCGCGACCCGGTGGTGCGCTCGCTACTCACTCTGAAGGCCCTCACCTACGCCCCCACGGGGGGAATGGTGGCGGCGGCGACAACGTCGTTGCCGGAGACGTTCGGCGGGGTGCGCAACTGGGACTACCGCTACTGCTGGTTGCGCGACGCCACCCAGACCCTGGAGGCGCTGATGCGCTGCGGCTGCCAGGACGAGGCTCTGGCCTGGCGGGAGTGGCTGCTGCGCTCGGCCGCCGGCGATCCCTCGGACCTGCAGATCATGTACGGGCCGAGCGGCGAGCGACGCCTCGAGGAGTGGGAGGTGCCATGGCTGTCCGGATACGAGAATTCCTCCCCGGTGCGGGTCGGGAACGCGGCCGCCAACCAGTACCAGCTGGACGTGTACGGGGAAGTCATGTCCACGCTCTATCAGGCCGCCCGACTGGGGGTGCCCAGCGACGAATCGGCCTGGGGTTTCCAGCTGGAGTTGATGAAGTTCATCGAGACGGCGTGGAGCGAGCCCGACGAAGGTATCTGGGAAGTGCGCGGTCCGCGGCGGCACTTCACCCACTCCAAGGTCATGGCCTGGGTGGCGGCGGACCGGGCCGTGCGCATGGTCGAGGAGTTCGGTCACGAGGGACCGGTGGAAGTCTGGCGGGCCCTCCGGGAGCAGATCCACGAAGAGGTATCGGCCAAGGGCTACAACAGCGACGTGGGGGCGTTCACCCAGTACTACGGGTCTGACGAGCTTGACGCCAGCCTGTTGCTGATTCCCCTGGTCGGATTCCTTCCCGTCACCGACGACCGGGTCCGCTCGACCATCGAAGCCATAGAGCAGGACCTGACCCAGGACGGGCTGGTCCTGCGGTACCGGTCGGAACGAGCCGAGCTGGTCGACGGGCTCCAGGCAGGAGAGGGCGCCTTCCTGGCGTGTTCCTTCTGGCTGGTCGACTGCCTGCACCTGCTTGGCCGCCACGCCGATGCTCTCCGACTCTTCGCCCGGCTGCTGCGCCTGAGAAACGACCTGGGACTTCTGGCCGAGGAATACGACAGCGCGGTGGGCCGCCAAGCGGGCAACTTTCCCCAGGCGTTCTCCCATGTGGGGCTCGTCAACGCGGCCCTCAATCTCTCAGGGCAGCTGACGATGGACATGTCTGGAGACAAAGGAGGCCCCCGTGCCCGCCTGTGACGCTCCCCCGGTCACCGCCTCCGCGCCCTGCCGTCAATGCCGTCGTGATGGGAGTAGCACATGGAGCTGACCATCCAGGGCGCCCTGGTCAACGTGAGTGACCTCAACCAGTCGATCGACTTCTACCGGGACGTCTTTGATTTTCGCGTTGTCTCCCGGGCGGACCGGGTATCCGTCGTCATGGTCAGCGCCAAGGATCGTCGCCAGGTGCTCCTGCTCCGCCAGCTGGGACGCAACTCCTACCACGGCGGGCGAGGCAACATCGGGTACCGCGTGCTCTCCTTCGAGGTCGGCTCTCTGGAGGAGCTCGAGGTCATCGAGCAAAGGCTCGTAGCGCGCCAAGCTCTGGTCTGGCAGGGGCAGACCGACTTCTATCGGGCCATCATCGGCCTCGATCCCGACCGCATCGAGGTCGCTGTCGCATCGGGGCTCGCCGGCACGCCCATCCCCATCGAGGCATGGCACAACCTTGACGACACCATCTACGCCATCGAGTGAGCGGACCCAACTGCGAAGGCGACCTCGGGGACGCCGCTGAGAGTTGCGGGCTCCGGAAGACAGGCAGGCGGAACCCGCCTCAGGCGGTGACCAGGAGTCCGGTCCGGATGCCGTCGATGCACGTCGGGGCTACTCCGGCGCTCTCGGCCCAGCGGCGGGCTCCGCCGTACTTGTCGTCGAGGAGCTGAAGGAAGCGGCGCATGACGTCAGGGCGGACGGTACGCCGATCGGCGGGCATTTGCGCCACCGAGGCCCCGTGCAGGGGATCCCTGGCCAGGCGGTCCAGGATCAACGGCAGGGCCCGGTCGGTCAGCGTGTAGTCGGCCACGATGTCCTCGTATGCGACGTCGAGTATCGCCAATACGAGGGCGGCCAGCACGCCGGTGCGGTCCTTGCCTGCCGCGCAGTGGAAGACAACCGCTCCCCCGCCGGGTTCGGCCAGGGACTCGATAGCGTCGACGAGAGCCTGGCGGCCCACTTCGAGATACCACAGGTACCGCTCCCCGATGTCGCTGCCGGGCGGGGCGCCAAGGGCTTCGCCGCTGATGGAGGGGATTACCGGGGCGTTGAGATAGCCGAACGAGCCATCCGAGAGCTGGACCCGACCGACTGCGGCGATCTCGTCGGGGGCCCGCAGGTCAATAACCCGATTCACCCCCCGCCCGACGAGGACCTCGACGTCGCGTGCCGAGAGGTGATGGAGGGCGTCGCTGCGATACAGCGAACCCCACCGCACCCGGGCTCCCTGGCGGGTGGCGTAGCCGCCCAGATCACGGAAGTTGAACGCGCCGTCCAGTACGACCCATCGTCGCTCGTCCCTATCCTCGGCTGCCGCAGGCACGCATGGCACTCTACGGGGCGCCGGGGGCCGAGGACGCCCGGTTCACCAACTGTTCAACATGCCGCTCGGGATCCTGCCTGGCATGAGGCGTCCCACCGGGGCCCGACGCGGTGGGTCGGGCCGCTGCCGCGGTCGCTCCGGCGCCTGACCCTCCAGGCCCTGCGCCCCTCTCCGCTGCGTACGGTTTCTTGGTGACTTTCTGGTTCTTGGTGACAGGAACAACACCAGATGTCGTCCTTGTCGCCAAGAAAACGAATGTCACCAAGAAAAGAGGGGCCAGCTCCTGGAACCCGGGCGTCGGACCCGATCCTTCCGATTAGTTGCGGACTCTGCCCTCGTCTGCCAACCGAATACGTAGCGAGGACGCAAACCAAGGAGAATTCAATCCGCCAGGTGGTATTGCAGATGGGTGTGTCCGTCGATGGCTACGTCGCCGGAGTGGGCGGCACTCTTGACTGGGGGCTCCCCGACGAGCATCCCGAGGTGCGAGCGTGGAAGGTCGCGGCCCTGGAGAAAGTTGACACCCACATCGTTGGTCGAGTCACCTACCAGGCCATGGCCCAGCACTGGCCGAATGCCACCGGCGAGTACGCCCACTTCATGAACAGCCGTCCAAAGGTGGTGTTTTCGAAGACGCTGAAGACCGCCGGCTGGCCGCGGACACGGATCGCCCGGGGCGAGCCTGGTGAGGAGATTGCTGCCCTCAAGTCAGAGGACGGTGGCGACATCATGGCCGATGGTGGGGCTGCCTTCGTCCAGGCGCTGTCCCGGCTCAACGTGATTGATCAGTACAACCTGGTGGTTCCGCCCGTCGCCCTGGGCAACGGCATGCCCCTTTTCAAGGACCTCTCCGGTCCTCTGCACCTGGAACTGGCCGAGTCCAGCAGCTTTCCCGGAGGAACGGTAATCAACGTCTACCAGACGGTCCACGACTGACACCACCATGCGCATGCGACGACCGACGGGTACCCGGTCTTGATCGACGCTCGTTGATCGGCGCAGGGGATTACAGCTCGCCTCTCTCCCTCTTGGTTTCGACCGCGGCCTGCGCCGACTCACGGCGATCCTCGGCGGTTCGGCCGGTGTGGGGCTGGCTTCCGAGGTCTTGCCACTCAGACTCGCTCATGTGAACGCCGTAGTAATCGGCTGCCTGCTGAATGTTCGCGAAGGCCAACTCGCGCTCTTCGTCAGATACATCAATTACCTGATCAAGACGGGCGATGGCATTCCGGACATGGTCGGCATCGGTGAGCGGCTCCTTGCGCTCTCGCGGAAACGCGAAGACGCTGTCCGGCAAGTCGCTTCGCTCGGTCAACTCACCATGCTTTTCGTGTGGCCTCCAGGTCGCATCCATCGGACTGACTCCTTTCACGCCTGGTTTGACAGCTTCGGCTCCATTATTGCCGATGGCCATGTAGAGGACCTTCACGTGTCTTCCACCACCTCCCGTACCGGCTCAACTCCCATCCATGCTGGCAGGATCCAGGCCAGCATGGAGGTGGTAGAGCGGGTTCCACACGACGAGCCCGCCGCCTTGCATTCTGGCCGTGCCTTCAATGGTGCAGCGGGTTCCGACGACCATACCGGCGACGCGGTGGCGGCCGAGGAAGACCAGGCCGAGCTCGCCGGTGCCGTCATCGAGCAGGCACAGGTAGGAGACGGCGCCGACTTCCTTGGTCACCTGAGTCGAGTAAATGACGCCCGTGACCACCACCCGACCTCTCGGCACGGCGTCGGCGATCTTGCGGGCGACCGGACGGCCACCCCAGTAGGCGGCATCGGTGAACTCGTCTGTACCCATTCGCCGACCCGGGGTCACTGCAGTTTGGCGAGGGCTTCGTTGAGCTGGAGGACGACGATGTACTTGCTGCCCAGGAAACCCAGTTGGGCGCTGTGGGTTTGTTTGCTGATGAGCGCTTGTAGGGCGGTGGGGGCGATTCCGGTGGCCTTGGCCACCATGGGGATCTGCACTGCGGCGTCCTGGGGGGTGATGTTGGGGTCGTAGCCGCTGCCTGAGGTGGTGACCAGGTCGGGGGTGGGGTCGTCGATGCCGAGGGCGCGCCAGTAGGCGACCAGTTCCTTGGTGTTGGTGAGCAGGGTCTGCGACCTTGGTCCCAGGTTGGTGGCGCCGGACTCGCCGCTGACGCCGTTGGCCACCAGCGGATTATCGCCCCCTGACTGGGTTCTTGGAGGCCGCGTACGGGCCGGTGTCGTCGGGGCGGCCGTGGAAGACGCAGCTGCCGACGGGATGACCTGGGCAGTTGGTGGCGGCCCAGTTCTGGCCGATGAGGGTGGAGCCGTTGGCGGTGAGCGACCCGTTGGCCTGGTGGCCGAAGAGCAGCTGGGCAACCCCGGTGCCGGCGAAGGCGTACACGAAGCCGAAGAAGACCAGACAGATGAGGGCGAAGATGACCGAACGGCGGAGATAAACAAGCATCAGTGGGCTTTCATCAGTAGGCGTGCAGGGCGACGAGCACGAGGTCGATGAGTTTGATGAAGATGAACGGGACGATGATCCCGCCGACGCCGTAGATGTAGACGTTCCGGCGCAGGATGGCCTGGGAAGAGGCGGGTCGGAATCGCACGCCGCGCAGGGCCAGGGGGATGAGGGCCACGATGACCAGGGCGTTGAAGATCACCGCGGAGAGCACGGCGCTTTGGGGGGTGTGCAGCTTCAAGATGTTGAGCGTCTGCAGCTGCGGGTAGGTGGCCGCAAAGAGGGCCGGGATGATGGCGAAGTACTTGGCTACGTCGTTGGCGATGGAGAAGGTGGTGAGCGAGCCGCGGGTGATGAGGAGCTGTTTGCCGATCTCGACCACGTCGATGAGCTTGGTCGGATTGGAGTCCAGGTCGACCATGTTGCCGGCCTCTTTGGCCGCGGTGGTGCCGGTGTTCATGGCCACCCCCACGTCGGCTTGGGCCAGAGCGGGGGCGTCGTTGGTGCCGTCGCCGGTCATGGCGATCAGCTTCCCGCCCTCCTGCTCGGAGCGGATCAGGTCCATCTTTGCTTCGGGGGTGGCCTCAGCCAGGTAGTCGTCGACACCGGCTTCTTGGGCGATGGCCGCCGCGGTGAGGGGGTTGTCGCCAGTGATCATCACCGTACGGATGCCCATCTGGCGCATCTCGTCGAATTTTTCCCTGATGCCCTGTTTGACGACATCCTTCAGCTCGATCACGCCCACGATGTCGGGGCCGTCGGCTACCACCAGCGGGGTCGAGCCTCGCCGGGAGATGTCCTCCACCAGGGCGTCGAGATCGGGGGGTACCGTGCCGCCCTGCTCGACCGTCCAGCGTTTGATCGACTCGGCCGCGCCCTTGCGGATCTGACGGTGGTCTACGTCCAGGCCGGACATGCGGGTGGTGGCGGAGAAAGGAATGAAGGTGTGGTCGGCGCCCAGGTCGCGTTCGCGGAGGTCGAAGCGTTGCTTGGCCAACACGACGATGGAGCGCCCCTCGGGAGTCTCATCAGCGAGCGAGGCCAGCTGGGCCGCCTCGGCCACCTGTTGCTCGGTGTGGCCGCCGACGGGGTAGAAGTCCGACGCCTGGCGATTTCCGAGGGTAATAGTGCCGGTCTTGTCCAGCAGCAGGGTCTGTACGTCGCCGGCGGCTTCGACGGCCCGGCCGCTCATGGCCAGCACGTTGCGTTGCACCAGGCGGTCCATGCCGGCGATACCGATGGCAGATAAGAGGGCGCCGATGGTGGTGGGGATCAGGCACACCAGCAGCGACACCAGGATCACGACCGAGACCGTTCCCCCGGCGTACTTGCCGAAGGGCTCCAGGACCACGACCACGGGCAGGAACACGATGGTCAAAACGGCCAGCAGGATGGTCAGGGCGATCTCGTTGGGGGTCTTCTGGCGGTTGGCCCCCTCGACCAGGGTGATCATGCGATCCAGGAAGGTGTGGCCCCGCTCGGCGGTGATGCGGATGACGATGCGGTCGGAGAGAACCTTGGTACCCCCGGTAACCGCGGAGCGGTCGCCGCCGGACTCGCGGATGACCGGCGCCGACTCGCCGGTGATGGCGGACTCATCTACCGAGGCGATCCCTTCGATGATGTCGCCGTCAGAAGGGATGAGATCACCGGCCTCCGCCACGACCAGGTCGCCTTTGGCCAGCGCCGACGCCGCCACTCGCTCCTCGGTCCCATCCGGCCGGAGGCGGCGGGCTTCGGTCTCGGCTCGCATGCGGCGCAGGGTGTCGGCCTGGGCCTTGCCGCGCCCTTCGGCCATGGCCTCGGCGAAGTTGGCGAAAATGACCGTCAGAAACAGCCAGACGGTGATGGACCAGGCGAACAGGGTGGGCGTGTTGATGGCCTCGATGAGGGTGATGACCGTGCCGACCAGGACGACGAACATGACCGGGTTCCTCAGCTGCACCCGCGGGTCGAGCTTCTTGAAGGCGTCGATGAGGGCCCGACCCAGGATTTCCCGATCGAACAGGCTGCGGGCCTCGGCCACCCCGTGGGCCACCGGCGGGGTCGGCTGTTCGGCTGGAGCCTGCACCGCGGTGGGTGGAGTTGCGTCCATTTCGGGAGTGGTCATCAGAAGAACTTTCCGTGGGAGAGCTGCTCGACGATCGGCCCGAGGGATACGGCCGGGAAGAAGGTCAGGCCGCCGATGATGATGATGACGCCGATGGTCAGACCGATAAACATGCCGTTGTCGGTCCGGAAGGTGCCCAGCGAGGCCGGGACCACGTTCTTGGCGGCCAGGACCCCGGCCAGGGCCAGGGCCGGGATCATGATGGCGAACCGGCCGATCAGCATGGCGATGGCGCCCAGGATGTTGTAGAAGGCGGTGTTGCCGGTCAGGCCCCCGAAGGCCGAGCCGTTGTTGTTGCCCTGGGAGGTGAAGGCGTAGAGAATCTCGCTGAAGCCGTGGGGCCCGGCGTTGAGCGGCCCCTTCTGCCCGGCCGGGAGAGCCACCGCGATCCCGACCAGGATCAGCACCGTGATCGGCATGACCAGCGCCCCCAACCCGGCCAGCTTCACCTCCCGGGCCTGGATCTTCTTGCCCAGGTATTCCGGGGTGCGCCCGATCATCAATCCGCCGATGAACACGGCGATAATGGCGTAGATCAAGATGGTGTACAAGCCGCTGCCGGTTCCGCCGGGGGTGACCTCGCCCAGCATCATCCCCGTCATGAGCCCGAAGCCGCCCATCGGGTTGAACGAGTCGTACGAGGCGTTGGCCGACCCGGTCGAGGTGTTGGTCGACGCCACCCCGAACAGGGCGGTGCTGGTGTCGCCGAAGCGGACCTCCTTGCCCACCGTGTTGCCCGTCGAGGTCTGGGTGACCCCAGCCGCCACGACCGCCGGGTTGCCCTGATGTTCGGCGTAGCTGGTGAAGCTCACCCACACCCCGAAGATGATCACCATGGCCCCCAGCAAGGCTGCCCCGTGGCGGACGCTGCCCACCATCTTGCCGAAGGTGTAGGTCAGGGCAAACGGGATGCACAGCAGCAGGTAGATCGACAGCCAGTTGGTCAGCGCCGTCGGGTTCTCGAAGGTAGTGGCCGAGTTGGCGTTGAGGAACCCGCCGCCATTGGTACCCAGCTGCTTGATGGCCTCCATGAAGCCGATAGGGCCTCGGGCGATCGTCTGGGATACGCCGTTGAGGCTGTTGTGAAACGAGGCGGTGCCGGCCAGGGTCTGCACTGCCCCTTGGCCCACGAAGATGATCCCGGCCACGAAGGCGATCGGCAGGAGGATGTAGATGAGACAACGGGTGATATCCACCCAGAAATTCCCGATGGTCGGGGAATTACGGCGCGAAAAGCCCCGCACCAGGGCGATGGCCGCCGCAATCCCCACCGCCGGAGTGACGAACTGCTGCACCGTGAGGGCGCCGATCTGAGAGAAGTACGACATGGTGGTCTCGCCGCCGTAGTTCTGCCAGTTGGTATTGGTCAAAAACGATGCGGACGTATTGAAACCCAACGCCGGTTTCACCGCCGACATGTGCTGCGGGTTGAGCGGCAACGACCCCTGGATGCGCAAGATCAGATAGGTCAGACCAAACGACACAGCCGAGAAGATGATCAGCGACCCGGCGTAACGCTTCCAGGACTGCTCCTGCTCCGGCCCGGTCCCGAGCAGCCGGTACACGGGACGTTCCGCCCAGGCCAGATAGTGGACCCGGCCGTCGAAGACGGCCGCCATGTACGAGCCCAGGTAGCGCCAGGTGATCCCCAGGGCGACGACCAGGGTGATGATGGTGAGAGCGAAGCCCATTTAAAACCACTCGGGCTTGAACATGGCCACGCCCAGATAGAGGAACAGCACGACCGACACGGCCAGCAAGATGCCCTGGGTAACGGTCATACCCGCTCCAACGCCCAGATCAGGCCCAGCATCGCAACCGCGAACGCGACGATGCCCAGCACCACAAGGAAATCAGCCATAGACGGAGTATGCGAGCGGTCGGTCTTAAAAAGTTCTGAAAAAAAGCGCATAGCTCTTAAAAATTTCTTAATGAGGCTCCCGACGACAGATTGGGGGCCAGTCCAGTACGACAATGGGGATCATGCGGAAAGGGCTGGCCGGCTCGATCGTTGGGGTCGTCACCGCGGTGGGGCTCGGCGCGGCCCTGCTGCCCCTGCGCTCGCACGTGAGTATCGCCACCACCGCGCTGGTTCTGGTAGTGCCCGTCGTCATCGGAGTCAGGATTGGTGGGTTCGGGGCCGGCGTTACCAGCGTCACCGCGGGCTTTCTCGTGTATGACTTTGCCTTCATACCGCCCTACTACACCCTGACGGTCGGCAGCGCCCAGAACTGGGTGGTGCTCGGTGTTTACGCAGTCGTGATGCTGCTGGTAGCGCAGGTGGTTGCCCATTTGCAGTCCGCTCGCTCCGACGCCCAGCGGAAGGCCATCGCGACCCAGCGCCTGCACGACCTGTCCGAGCTCCTGGTCAAGGATCGGTCGCTCGGGGATCTGCTGGAGACTATCGTCACTGCGGTCCGAACGTCGTTCGACGTCGCCGGCGTAACCCTCCTCCTGCCCGTCGAGGGTGGTTTGGCGATCGCGGCGTCAGCAGGCGAAACGGTTCCGCAGGAACAGCTGCGTCAACTCGACCCCGAGTCCGGGATACCGGTCAGTGTCGGAGCCACGGCACCAGTTCCCCATCGACTCCAGACGGTCGCCTTGTCCGTATCGGGCCGGCCTGTCGGGCTGCTGGCCCTGCGGGGGCTGCCTGTCTCAGCCTCCGACCGGGACCTGCTTCGCACCTTCGCCAATCACGCCGCCCTGGCGGTCGAACGAGCCCAGCTGCGAGAACAGGCGCTGCGCTCCGAGCTGCTCGAGGAGGTGGACCGGCTGCGTGCCGCCCTGCTCGGCGCGGTGTCGCACGACCTGCGCACACCCCTGGCGTCTATGAAGGTGGCCTCCACGATCCTGCGAGACCGGACCATCTCGCTCTCGGCGGCCGACGCCGACGAGCTGCACGCCCTCATCGACATCCAGACCGACCGTCTGAACCGGTTGGTGACCAGCCTGCTGGACATGACCAGGTTCCGGGCCGGAGTGCTCGAACTTCACCGCGCTCCCTGGTCAGTCCTCGACCTCGTCGGCGAGACGCTGGCCGACCTGCGATCGGCGCTGGGCAACCGATCGATCGAGGTGATGGTCCCCTCCGGGCTACCCGCAGTGGACGTGGACCGGCTTCTCGTCGGTCGGGTGCTCGCTAACCTGCTCGAAAATGCCGATCGCCACGCACCGCCACAGACCCCGATCATCGTGGCAGCCGACCTCAGGGCCGGTCGGGCCGTGATCTCAGTCACCGACTCCGGTCCAGGCGTACCACCGGCGGAACGAGCGTCGGTATTCGACAGTTTCGCTCGCTTCGACACCGGCGGCCGATCCGGCCTGGGCCTCGCCATCGCCAAAACCTTCGTCGAGGCCCACGGGCAGCACATCTGGGTCGAGGATATCCCGGGCGGAAGCGTCCGCTTTGTGTTCACGCTGCCCGTGGTAGCAAGCAACGGGGCCGGGCGGTAGCAGAGTGGCGAAAGTCCTCGTCGTCGACGACGACCCGTCCCTCCTGCGAGCCCTCCGCGTCGGCCTCAAGGCCCGCGGTCACGAGGTGATCACTGCCACCAATGGCGAGCAAGGAATCTCGCAAACCGCCCTGACCTCCCCTGACGTCGTCGTCCTCGACCTCGGCCTCCCCGATATCGACGGGTTGGCCGTATGCAAAAGGATCCGACAGTGGAGCGACGTTCCTATCGTCATCCTCTCCGCTACCGGCACCGAAGACCGCAAGGTCGCCGCCCTCGACGGAGGAGCCGACGACTACGTCACCAAACCGTTCGGAATGGCCGAGTTCGAAGCCAGAATCCGCACCGCCATACGCCACCACAAGACTGAACCTGAGGAGCGGATGCCGTCCGCGCTGTCGCTCGGACCCCTCCAGCTCGAGGTCGACCTTGTACACCACGAGGTACACCTCGAAGGCAAACGCGTCGAACTCACCACCAAAGAGTTCGGCCTCCTCTCCTACCTGGCCCGCCACCCCGGAAGAATCTGCACCCACCAGATGATCCTGCTGGCTGTCTGGGGCGAGGGCTACGGTGGCGATACGCAGAATGTCCACAATTTGGTGCACCGGCTCCGCCACAAGCTCAACGACCCGTCTGGCACGATAATCCGAACTGTTCCGGGCGTGGGCTACAGCCTCGTCGTCGAACCCGATCTGGCCCCCTGACCTTATTTGGGCAGGCCTGCTCGAGTCAGTGCGAGAGTTCGAGTCAGTGCGAGAGTTCGACCTCAACGTTGGCAGTTCATCATCCAGGTACCGCTGGCACGGGGTCGAACTGAGCGCCCGCGGCCCTCGGAGCGGGGCCCCGGTGCCCCTCATCGGCTGAGATCAAGTGACACGTCCGGAGCCGGTCATGGGGGCGGCCTCCCGCTTGCGAGTGGCCAGGTAGAGCACCCAGCCCAGCGCGTCTACCAGCCAGTAGCTGATGAGCCGGTAGAGCAGCACCGCCGCCACCGCTTGCGGGGTATGGACACCGGCGACGACGAGCGCGCCGGCCAGGGCGGCCTCCACCAGGCCAAGGCCTCCGGGGGTGATGCCGAAACTGGCCGCGCCCACCCCGACACTCCAGGCCAGGATCAGGCCAGACCAGGGGACCGGGCTGCGAACTGCCATGATGGCGAGGGCCAGACAGGCGATGTCGGCTACCCAGTTCAGAGTGGCCACGTAGAACACAAAGGCCCAGCCCCGCCCCTTGAGACGCAACCCGATGACGCGGGCCATGGTCGCGTCGATCAACTCCCACGGGTCGCCTCGGGGTCGCCGTATGACTCGTCGGGCCAGGCCAAGAGCCCGAACCACTATCGACTCCAGTTTGGCCCGGAGCCGGGCGTTGCGCAGGGCGATCAGGCTGGCCAGGACTGGCGCGATGGTGGCCAGGGCGGCCAACGTCCCGGCCACTGCGGCGAAGTCGTTGCCGGACAGGATGGCGCCGGCGGCCAGAATCAGACCGAAGGTGACAGTGGAGATCACCCCGGACACGGCTAAAACCCATCCGGCCAGGCTGCCATCCGCCCCACGCCGGGCGAAGGACCGGAACGAGAAGGCGGCGCTCATCGGGGACCCCGCGATCGGGATGGAGACCGAGATGGCGTTGCTGGCATAGATGATTGCCACCATGGACGTGATCGATAGTCGCACCCCGCCGGCGCGCAGCAGCCGGCGCTGCAGGCGGGCCAGCGTCGCCATGGACAGAATTTCGGCGGAGACCGCCAACGGAATCAAGCCCAAACGGGCGTGGCCCAGGACGGTAAGGGAATACCGCAAGGAGTGACGTTCCAGCCAGCCCAGGCCGACCAGGCCCGCGAGCGCCACCGCCACTGCGGCCAAGGCCCGAGCCCGCCGCCACCTCCGGGCCCGCTCACCCGAGGACAGGTCGGCCTCGGCCGGACCCGCCTCAGAGGCCTGATTCACCGCGGATCCGCTCGGCCAGGAGTCCGCGGTGGCCGGCGCCATGTGGGACCTCCCCTCGATGCCGTGACCGGCTCCTTTCTGGCCAGGCCAGGATCAGTTGTCTTCCCTATTCAGATTCTGCGGTTTCCTCCACCTGTTTGGCATCCGGGAAACCCTTAGTTCCTCCGGGTGTCTCGGCGCGGTGACAGCGGGTTTCCTGGCTGCCGTCGCGGCCGACGATCCAGAGACCGGTGCCGGCTTTGCCTACTCCGTCTTGCCGGTACGGCTCGGCGCTTCAACGAGCTCGACCGTCGCCAGCCCGGCATACCAGAGGTCGTTGGGGTCTTTCAGCGCCTCCCAGGTCGCCCGGAATGACAGGTGGAATTGTGAGGGCGCCGACATGGCAGGCGAGTTGCTCACCGTTCGGTGGGTACAGCCCACGTGTCGTAGCCCCGGATGTGACCCGCCGTTGTTCCAGGCACCCCCCACCATCGCAGCCGCTCCTCCACACCCAGGTCGTCGGCCCGAAACCCACTCAACGCTTGCTGCAACCCGCCATCCGGAATCGTTGAGAGGCACGCTGGCAAGCTGTAGGGGTGCGATCCGGTCTATTCCCCGTGACACTGACGAGGTTCGTGGGTCGCGACGAGGAGCTCAGCGGGCTCGGCGCCCTTCTTGCCAGCGATCGGCTCATCACCGTCACAGGTCCAGGCGGCTCGGGGAAGACGCGCCTGGCGGTCGAGGTAGTCCGCACCGCGACCCAGAACCGAGATGGCGGAGTCATCTTCGTTGATCTCGGATCTGTGCGCGCAGGAGTCGGCCTCGCAGTCGACCGAGCTACCGGCGGCCTCTCCGGGCCGACCGATGAACCGCTCGACGCCTCTCTTCGATACATCCGGGACCGGTCGGTCGTGATTGTCCTGGACAACTGCGAGCACGTGCTCGACGAGGCCGCTCGCGTCGCGGCCGTGATCCTGGCCGAGTGTCCGGCAGCGGTCATCCTGGCGACCAGCCGGGAGCCATTGGGCGTCGCTGGCGAGCGGCGCTTCGTGCTCGGTCCCTTGCCAGTGTCAGGCCGCGATGGAGCGGTCGGCGACGCGGTCACGCTGTTCGTGGAGCGGGCCCGGCGGGCCGCGGCCCGCGTTGAGCTGCCGGGAGATGATGTCCTTGCCGGCATGTGCCAGCAGCTGGACGGCCTGCCCCTGGCTATCGAGCTCGTCGCGGCTCAGCTCTCGGCCTTCTCCTTCGATGACATCGAGCGGTTCCTCGCCGAGCGGTTCGCGTTGCGCTCGACCGGGCCGCGGTTTGGAACATCTCGCCACTCCACCGTCGAGTCGAGCCTCGAATGGAGCTATCGGTTGCTCAACGATGGGGAGCAACAAGCGTTGCGAATGCTGTCAGTCTTCCGATCTCCGTTCCGGTTGGACGGCGCCAAGGCAGTCATAACCAGCGCTTCCCCGGCGGACGAGGTCATGCCGCTCGTCGCCAGCCTGGTCAACAAATCGTTGCTGGTGATGACTGACCCCGGGTGGTATCGTCTTCTGGAGACGGTACGCGCCTATGCCGGGCGGCTCCTCTCCGAAAGAGCGGACGAAGAACTCACGGCGCGGGAAGGGCACCTGCGCCACTTTGTCGCCCTGGCGAAGCAGATCGCGCCAGTCTTCGAGGGTCCAGAACTCACCAGGTGGGTGACGGAACTACGAAGCGACCTGGCCGACATCCGGGACGCTATCGACTGGGCATCCCAGCAAGGCCATGCCGACGAAGCCCTGGAGCTCGCCGGTTCGCTGTGGCGCTTCTGGTGGGCGGGGGCAAGTGGCGAGGGACTCGAGGCGATCCATACCGCCCTCAGCATCGAGGGTGGCCAGCCGGCCAATCGAGCGCGCGCCCTCGTGGCCGCGGTCCTGGCCGCCAGCGCCCGGTTCGACTTCATCTCGGCTGTCGGTTTCGGCCAACAGGCAGCGGCAGAGGCGGACGCCGGGGGAGATCGGGCCATTCGAGCATTGGCTCGGTGCTGGCTGGGCTGGATGCTGGCGACATACGATCCACAAGGCGCCCGGCCCCACCTTGCTGAGGCAATCGAGCTCGCCAGCATCGTCGGCGATCCCACCGTGCTCGCTGACGCCCAGAACGCTATGGCCTACATCGACATCAACGCAGGCGACCTGGGAGACGGCCTGGTGGCTCTTGCAGAGGTCCTGGAGCTGACGCGGCGCACCGGGAACCGCATCACCCGCTGCCATGCGGTCGCGTCCCTGTCGTCCGCGGAACTAATGCGGGGACGCCTCGAAGCGGCGTGGGAGGCAACGGAGCAGGCGCTGCCGACCGCTCGTGAAGTGAACGATGGCTTGTACATCGTGCTGCTGTTCATCACCCAGGCGTGGATTGCGGGACTACAGGGTCGACACGAGGCGGCGCAGGATGCGGCTGCCGCCGCGATCGCGGCGGCGACCGCGACTGGTAACGACCTGCTGATCTCGGCGGCCGACGCGGCAGGGGGTCTGGCGACGTTCTTCCGGGGCGAGCTGGATCAGGCGCGTTACCTGCTCGAGCAGTCGATCCCGGTCGTCCGCCTCGTCACCCGCCACATCGCGGTCGAAGCGATATGTCTTCTCGCCACTATCTCGGCGGCCGCCGGGGACAAAGATCAGACGCAGCGGCATCTTGCCGATGCGGCTGAGCTAGCCGAGTCCTCGCCCCAGCTGTGGGCTCGAGGGCGGGCCCGACTGGCTCGGGCCCGCGTCCTCTTGGTGGCCGGTGAGCTGGCCGCCTCGGCCAGCTCGGCCGCCGAGGCCGTGACGGCGGCGACAGCCATCGACGACCGGTTGACCATGATCGACGGCGTGGAGATCTTTGCTCGCCTCGCCGCGGCGCGAGGATCGAGCAGGGTCGCCAGTGCACTGGCGCGCGCCGCCAGCGCCGCCCGTGCAGAGATCGGGTATTCCCATTCCCTCGGCCCTGCGACGGAGTCGCTCGAGGAGGAAAACCCGGCTGCCTCAGGTGTGCTCTCCCTTCACGACGCCTTGCGACTGGCGATGTCGAGACGAGGCCAGAGAGGCAGGCCGTCTTCGGGTTGGGAGAGCCTCACGCCCGCCGAGACCCGGGTTGTCGAGTTGGTTGCCCAGGGTCTGACCAACCCCGAGATCGCCCGACGCTTGTACGTCAGCCGCGACACCGTAAAGTCCCACGTTTCGTCCGCTCTCATGAAGTTGGCGCTCCGCACCCGGGTTGAGCTGGCCGCCAGCGCCAGCCGGCGGCTCGGGCACATCGACCGCTGATATCGCCCACATGGGGGAGGTTCCGCCTTCGGTCCTAGAGCAGGGTGATCACATGACTACCCACCCCAACCACATCCGGGTCCAGGAGGCATGGGACGCCATCGACCAGGGCGATCTCACCCCGATCGGAACGATCATCACTCCCGACGTCGCCATGGTCCACGGCCCGGGCGCCGGACCATTCGCTGGGCCCGGTGAAGGCGTCGACCGCCTGCTGGAGATGTCACTATTCTTTACCGAGGTCTTCGCCGGATCGTTCCACCAAAAGGGCCGCTGTATCCATGCCGACGACGACTGGGCCATCGCTCTCGTGCACGAGACCGGCAAGACGCCCGACGGCGCCAGGTTCGAGAACCGGGCCTTGTGGATAAATCGCTTCACCCCGGAAGGAATGATCGACCGGATCTGGACCGTAGACCTCGACGACTCCCAGATGCTCTCCTTCTGGGCCCATATCGCACCGGCATCCACCAGCGCACACTGAAGAATGCCGCCGCATCCGAAGAAGCGGCGAACCCTTCGTGGCCACCGCGTCAGCCTCGAGCGGCGCTCCGCGGGCGCGGCTCAGGGTGCCCGCGGCGACATGATCGAGCTGTCGGTGCTCGCAATCGGCTCGGCGTTGGAACCAAAACACCTCTCCTTGACTGGACTATCGCCGCCGCCCTCGGCACCCACACCGAGGAGGAACCTTGTCGAGGAATCGGGCGGATCACGAAAACTTATGGCCTCGAGGCGCCCGCCCGCGGCACCGTGGAGTCAGAGCTGCTCGAGTGGCGCCATCCGGTAGACGAATGGGCCCATGCCTTCCGAGATGGCGAAGACGATCTTGACCATCCCCTCCTGGAGGGCGGCGTTCTCAATCGGGCCGGCATAGATGGGGTCGTATCCGGCATCCCGGTTGAGCCGCTCAACAACCTCGCGGGTCTCGGCATCTCCGCACCACAAGTTGCCCGGCCTGGCTCGTGCTTCGGCGAACCGCGGGTACAACGACGCGAAGTTGACATTGAACGATTTCGCGGTCGGACCGTTCGTCTTCGATTTCACGAACTCGGCGTTGGAGTTGAATCCGGCCGGCGGGACGACACCGTAGAGGTTGGTGGCATCGATCACCATCCTGCCATCGAGGCCTGTCAGTTTGGTGATGGCCTCGGCGATCGCCCCCCCGGGCACCGCCATCAACACAACATCCGCGTCGGACACGTCGCCGCCCTCACGCCCGAGGCGGGTGAGTTGGTGACCGGCTCGCTCCCACACGTCGGCGAGACCGCCGCCCAGGTTGCCCCTGCCCATCGTTACGATCCTCATCTATTTGGGCTCCTTCCGTGCGCCATGCGGTCCGCGGCCTCGGTGGTCGTCGTGGGCGGGCGCGGTTCCGCTGTCTGAGGCCGTACTGGTCGCATGATGAGCTCCCAACGGCCATTTCGCATCCTCAAAATCGTAGTACGGGGTGCCGATCCCTTGCCCAAGCGAGACGACAGAGCATCGGCCTGGCGTCAACGCCCGGCAGGGTTACGACGGCCCCCGATGACTATGGGTTTCCTAGATGCCGTCGCGTTCGACGGTCCAGAGAATGGTGCAGGAGGTAATGCGCTGCATAAGCGAGCGAATCGCTGTTCTTCACAACCGATCAGGATGCACTGTCCGCCGACAGTGCGATGAGCCGTTTTGGCTGTCGGGTCACGAGCGCGCTGTTGGGTGATGATGCGCTATCGGGGGCGAGGGTCGGTAGAACGAGCCAAACCCGAAACCGGGCAGGAGACCCCGGACACGGGCTGCGTTGCTCACAGGAAAGAAGGGAAGAGATGACGGATCTCACGGCTGGTTCTGCCTCAGTTAGCGAACCTTGGGACACCCGCCGCTGGCTGATCCTGGGGGTCATCGCCCTGGCTCAGCTGATGGTGGTCCTGGACGTCACCATCATGAATATCGCCCTGCCGTCGGCGCAGCGGGCCCTGCATTTCAGCACCGCGGACCGCCAGTGGGTGGTCACCGCCTACACCCTGGCGTTCGGCAGCCTGCTCCTTCTCGGCGGCCGGCTCGCCGACCTGTTGGGCCGGAAAGTGACGTTTCTGGTGGGTCTGGTGGGCTTCGCGGGTGTCTCGGCCATCGGGGGCGCCTCGGTCAACTTCACCATGCTGGTGACCGCCCGGGCCTGCCAGGGGGCGTTCGCCGCCATCCTGGTGCCATCGGCGTTGTCCCTGCTGACCACCACCTTCGCCGCCCCGCAGGACCGGGGCAAGGCCTTCGGCGTCTACGGGGCCATCGCCATCGCCGGCGGCGCCGTCGGGCTGCTGCTGGGCGGGGCGCTGACCGAGTACCTGTCCTGGCGGTGGACGCTGTACGTGAACCTGATCTTCGCCGGGGTGGCCTTTGTCGGTGGGGTCGTGCTGCTGCAACGCCAGCGGTCTGCTGCCAAGCCCAGGCTCGACATCCCGGGCGTGATCCTGGTTTCCGGGGGGGTGTTCTGCCTGGTGTACGGGTGCTCGAACGCGGCCACCCACCGGTGGGGGACGCCGTCCACGTACGGCTTCCTGGCCGCCGGCGGGGTGCTCCTGGCCCTGTTCGCGCTGTGGCAGGGCCGGGCCCCCCACCCGCTGCTGCCACCCGGGGTGGTGCTCGACCGCAACCGGGGCGGCGCCTACCTGTCGATGTTCATCACCGGAGCCGGACTGTTCGGCACCTTCTTCTTCTTGACCTTCTACCTGCAGAACACCCTGGGCTTCTCGCCCCTGGTCACCGGGCTGGCCTTCCTGCCCATCAGCGCCGGCTCCGCCCTCTTCTCCAACCTGTCCACCATCGTGTTGATGCCCCGGTTCGGGCCCAGACCGCTGGTCGGCTCCGGGATGCTCATCGCCTCGGGGGCCATGGTCTGGCTGGCCCAGCTGGGCCCGCACACCGGCTACGCGGCCGGCCTGCTCGGCCCGCTGATCCTGGTGGCCGTCGGCATGGGCATGGTGATCGCCCCCGCCATCAACACCGGCACCTTCGGCGTCGCCGCCCAAGACGCCGGGGTGGCCTCGGCCACCGTCACCGTCGGCCAGCAACTCGGCGCCTCGGTCGGGACGTCCCTGCTCAACACCATCTTCGCCAGCGCCGTGGCGTCGTACCTGGCCGCCCACCTCGCCTCCTCGCCGGCCGACCGTCAGAGCGTGGCCGGGTTGGCGTTAGCCCACGGCTACGACACCACCTTCTGGTGGATCGCCGGGATTCTGGCCGGCGGCGCCATCATCGCCGGAACCCTCCTGCGCCCCGGGCCGTTAGTCCCCGCCGGCGCGCCGGCCCCGGCCCCCGTCCAGGCACCCACCGCGCCAGGCGGCGCGGACCAGCCATCACTCGAAGGCTCAAAACCTTGACCGATTGACGGTTGCTCTAACCACCCAGACCAGGACCGGAGGAATCCGGTTATCAAGGCCGGTCCGAATTTCTGAAACCGGCCACGTCCTGCTAGCGCCGAAGCCCAAGCGACTTTTGGTGGCGCACATGGTCAGTCGAACCCGGCGGCGTAGTCGGGGCCTGCGGCTCAGCCAAGTGTCCTGTGGGCCGAGTGAGTGCCCTGCGGGCCGGGTGAGTGCCCTGCGGGCCGAGTGAGTGCGACGGGCAGGGAAGGGGTTCGAACTTGGGCCCACCTCGCGTCTTGGGCGTGGTTGCTAGCGAATTCTCGACGCCAGGATGCCCGAAGCGCGAAGTGCGCCCAGGATGGGCGGGGCAAGGAGGGGACGGACCGGCAGCCGCCGCACGGCTCGGGCGGACTTTGGACCGTGTGCCCGGCGCTCTACGTGACGGACATGGAGTCTTGACTAACATTAGGGTTAACCCTAAGATAGGGGCGGACACGAACGGAGACCCGAACCATGATCCTTTGTCACCACGGCAGGGAAGGTGGGCTCCGTGGCAGCCCGCCTGATCGCCCAGCGAAAAATTCTGTGCGAGTGCTGGTCCGCCACCCCGAGAAAGTGGTGCTGATCGCCTCAGGACTCCCCTACACCCTTCTGCGCAGCAACGCTTACATGCAGAACTTTCTGATGATGGCGGCAGGAATAGCTCACACCAACGGCTTTCGCACTGCGACCGGCGAAGGTCGGATCGGGCACGTCGATGTGCGGGACGTGGCCGCGGCGGCGGCCGAGATCGCAGTGTCGCCGGCCGGCCCCGCCGGAACGACGTACTGGCCGACCGGGCCGGCGTCGCTTTCAGGCCACGAGGTGGCCGGGATCCTCACCAGGGTTCTGGGCCGACTGATCACCTTTCACCCCATCTCGTATGAGGAGCAGAAGCAGGCGATGATCGACGCCGGTCTCCCCGAACCCGTCGCCAGGGATAACGCCCTCGCGGTGGCCTGGATGGCCGACGGCGATTGCGACTACGTCACCGACGATGTGCCGCACATCCTCGGCCGACCGGCCGGTTCATTCGAGCGGTTCGCTATCGATTATGCCAAGACGTTCTCATAAGGGTTCGGCGGCGAGCCCTGTCCCGATCGGGGCGGCGGCCCGGCTGTCGCCACCAGCAAGATCTTTTGCAGCAATGCATCACGACGAACCAACCAGCAGAAAGGCCGCCTGATGACCATGAACGAGGCAACGACTGATCGGACCAACCACCTGCTTGCGCTCATGACGAGGGGTGACGACCTCTTCAACGCTCGCGACTGGTCCGCGCTGGACGAGGTGCACCACCCGGACATGATCGCGTTCATTCCCGGGAGCGCAGAGCCGATCCACGGACGGAAGGCCCACGGCGCCGCGATGCAGCAGCTGGTCCGGATGTTTCCTGACGTCCGCGTCCACACCCCCTACCCGATCCAGTTCGGCGGCGACGACTGGATCACCGTGGTCACCAACGCCACCGGGACGTTCACGGGAGAGATGACCCTGCCCGACGGCACCGTGATTCCGCCGACGGGAAAGTCATTCGACCTGGAGTTCGCCCAAACCAGCAAGTGGGCCGGTGACCAGCTGATCGTCATCTCCGCCTTCTGGGACGCGGCTGTTCAGCGGCAGCAGATCGGCCTGGCCTGAGTGAGAGCGGGACCTCGCCACCCGGGAGGAGGCTGAGGGCCGCTCCGTATCCTGCACCCTCCTGACCACCCCCGAAGCGGGCCGTTCGTGACACTTTTGATGGCATTTCATTATAGGCTGCGCACGGTTCTTGGCGCCCACAGGATTCTTGGCGCGTTTTTGAACCTGCAGTGTCGTCCTCGTCACCAAGAATCCGGATGTCACCAAGAAAATGTGCCGGGGCGGCGCCCGGGATGGCCGACGGCCAGACGCTGGAGGCGGGCCGGAACCATAGCGAAGGGCCCACTGACCCCAGGTTCAGCGACGCAGACGACGGCCGTCTGGTTTAGACCGGGTTGACGACTCGGAGACCTGGAACCACCGGTCGAGCTCATCCACCATTTTCCTGATGATGGGATATAGCTCGTCGGCGATCCTGGCCTGACTCTGGCCCAGGCGCGTCCGATTGCCGGCCTCGCTGATGATGACCTGGAACAGACCAGCCAGCGCCATCCCCTGGAGCCTGGCGATCTCCGGCGCAACCTCGGCGGTGTCGGCGATGGTGGCGGCGACGGCCGCGGCTTGCCGGTCGGTCATCTCCAGCGCCAAGCGGTGCACGGCCGGGCTGATGGCCGCCAGGTAGCCGAGCTCGCCGCGCCACTGATCTCGTGGAATGCTGCGAATCCCCTCGACCGACCCCAGGACGAAGTCGCGAACGGCGGCCGCCGCAGTCGTCCCCGACGGGCGGGAGCGAACCAAATCGCACAGCCGGTCTCGAACCTCCTGGTCGCGATCGATGACCAACTGTTCCTTGCTCGGGAAGTAGTTGTAGACAGTCTGCTCCGCCACCTCGGCCTGGCGGGCCACGTCGGTCACCGCGACGTGTTCGTATCCCTGCTCGGCAAAGAGTCGGGCGGCCGTGTCGGCGATGTGCCGACGGGTACGGGACTTCTTGAGTTCACGCAGTCCCGCTTCAGCCATGACTCAAAGTCTATACGGTTTACTCTAAGCTTGAGGCACGCCCCACATAACCGTAGGCAGACGAGTTGGGCGCGTCATCCGTCCGGCACGCTGCACCTTGCGCCCTGCTTCCACACCGTCCTCACTTGGCGCGTCTCGCCCGCCGATCAACTGCAGATCAGGCCCGACCCCACGTGAGACCGGCAAGTCGACTCGACCACAGGTGGCGGCACCATTCCGCCGCGGCCGAGCCGGGCGGCTCAAAAAACCCCTCAGACGCGCGATGTGAAAGGCGGCCATCGCCGCGAAGCTGGAGCCGCGGCCGCGTTCAAGAACGGCGGACAGCATGCCCTCACAATCGAGCTCGCCGACATGCCATCGGGGAGTGGTGCCAAAAGGTGCCCTGGCGCCAAGCGGGATGTTCAACCGCAAGCCCATCTACGGACATTAGGAGGTCCACGGCGACATGGCAACGTACCGCGCACTGCCGAATCTGACCGTAAGGTCAGACAGGGAAATAGCGTACGCCTACCGAGACACCGGGGGCGACGGTACCCCGCTGGTGCTCTTGCAGCATTTTCGAGGTGGTCTCGACCATTGGGATCCGGCCCTCGTAGACGCCTTGTCCGCCTCCCGGCGAGTGATCGCCTTCGACAATGAGGGAGTGGCGGGCACCTCAGGGGCGACCCCCAGAACGATCGCCGATATGGCGGCGGGGGCACTGGGATTCCTGGAGGCCATGCATCTCGACAGAGTGGACCTGCTCGGCTTCTCGATCGGGAGCTTCGTTGCCCAGGAAATAGGGCTGGCTCGCCCGGACTCGTTGGGCAAGGTCGTCCTCGCCTCGTCGGCACCGAAAGGCGCCCCCGACATGCATGGGTGGGCCCCGGCAGTGATTGAAAGCGTGGGGGTCCCGGAGCCGACGCCGGCCGCCTACCTCGACGTGTTCTTCGCCCGGTCCGACGCCAGCCGCAAGGCAGGTCAAGAGTCACTCCAGCGCCAGTACGCCCGAACCGAGGACCGCGACGCCCCGACGAGCTGGCCGTGCCGCCTGGCCCAGTACGACGCGGTCTGCGAGTGGGGCATCCCGAACACCAGCCTCCTCGAGCGCCTCCAGGCCATCCGGGTGCCCGTCTTTGTCGCCAACGGCGACAGTGACCCGATGATCCTGCCCCGGTACTCCTACCTGCTGGCGGGCCTGCTTCCCGATGCGAGGGTCAAGATCTACCCGGACTCTGCGCACGGATTCTTGTTCCAACACCACCAGGTTTTTGCCGCGGACGTCACGACCTTCTTGGAAGCTTGAGCCGAATGGGCTGGTAGTTGCGACCCGCAGGAAATGCCGAGCGGCGACCCAACGCTGCCGTGGCCGCAGCGTGCGCAAGCGATAGTCTTCGCGGTCGCAAACACGTGGGCCCGCCCTGGCGGGCGGCGCTGGATTGTGTTGCCGTCGGTTATCCGAATGTGAAGACGAATGCTTCGACGCCGGCATCAAGGAACTCGATGTCGAAGCGCCGGTCGGCGATGGGGCCGGACTGTCGAACCAGCTGGTAGAGGCGCGGGTCCGAGACGGTGCCGTTGCCGTCCCCGTCGACGTCCAGGCCGTGCGCCGATCCGGGCGGGTGCCCGTCGATGCGGACCCGAAAGGGTACGGACCTGTTGGTCGCGGGTCTCATTACCAGGTGCAGGTCGCGGGCCTGGAATGCGCAGGCGATTCCGCCGCCCGGTTCCTCCACAACGGCGGCGACTGGCCCCACCCGCCACTCACCAGACAGCCCCCACAGGTTGCGGTCCAACCAGGCCGGCGCCGTGTAGCGGTGGCGCTGGTCGGGCCGGGCCCCGCCCGGGGAGGCGAAACCCTGCGTGCGCTCGTAGCCGAGGTAGTTTTCCGGCGAGCCCAGCTGGTCCCAGTCAGCGGGCAGTTCGACGCCGTGGGGTTCGAGGCGGGTCAGGGCGCCATCAACGTCAACGCCGGCCTCGGTAATCAACATCTGCAGCACCCCCTCGGACTCCTGATAGTCACCTTCACCGAAGCGGTGATGACGGATTCGGCCCTGGGCGTCGACGAAGTACAAGGCGGGCCAGTAATGGTTGTCGAACGCCTGCCACACGGCGTAGTCGTTATCGACGGCGACGGGATAGCGGACGTCCATCGCGTCGAGGGCAACCCTGACCCCGTCGAGTTCTTTCTCGAAGTCGAACTCGGGTGTCTGCACGCCGATGACGGCCAGGCCGCGGTCCGCATAGTTGTCCGCCCACGCCCGGATGTAGGGAAGGGAGCGAATCCAGTTGATGCAGGTGTAGGTCCCGAAGCTGATCAGGACCACTCGTCCGGGTAGGGCGCCCGCGGTGACCGGTGCGGAGTTGAGCCAGGCGGTGGCCCCCTCGAAGGTCGGCAGCTCCCCTTCGGCGGGGTATTCATTGCGGTGGCGCAGCATGAGCTCTTCCGATCAACGCAGGGTGGTGAACGCGGCGGGCAACTCTTCGGCGAACAGTTGCGGTTGTTCCCAGCCGGCGAAGAGCTGGGCGGGGTGCTCGTAGCTGGTGGTGTCAATCGTCCGGCCCACTGCCCTTTTGATCAAGTTTTGCGTCCACCCCGTTCGGCGATCGAATGGGCGGCAAGCGCCGCCGCTCCTGCCTCGACGAAGTCCTTCGATGCCCAGGCCTTCGCCGCCTTATCGGCAGAAGCTCGATCTTCGCCGAGAGCGCTTCCAACCTCGTCTCCATCCATGACGAGGACCCGAACGCCATGGTCACGACCGGTGGCCACGACTACCCCCTCGGCTCTAGCGCGCGTGGCGGTCGTGCTGCCACGTTCCCATAGGTGGATGGGGGCAAGCCTCAGCACCATTACCTCAGGTCTGTGCGACTGGATCGGCGTCTCAATGGCCTTGGCCAACTCATCGAGCTGGGTACTCACGTCGTTGCGCAGGTCTGTGAGGTGCTGAATCTCGCCGACCTCGGCCCCGGAGTCATCGAGGACCACCCCTCGAACAATCGGACGGCCGTCCTCTGTACCGACGATCACACCTATCGATGACACCTCTGGATCATACTCGTTCTGGAGAGAGCACTATCAGTGCACTCCCCATCGATAGGAACACGCGCCTTGACCAGCGCCGTTGCCCGTTCGCATCGGGTTTCTGGGCATCTCCTGACCAAACGTGAGCCTGTAACAGCACCTTCGTTCCCCATTTGAGCGGCATCGAGATGCTTCACTGGAGCTATGGTCAAGGCGTCCAGAATGCGGCTCTGGGTCGCGTCCCGATACCGCTCCGCTTCGGCCCGGCACCGGCTCCTCGTTGTCCTGATCATCGGGATAGTCGCCGCCGTCGTGACCGGTGCGCTCGGTACATGGAAATACGCCGCGCTGGTGGGCTGGGACGCCTTGGCCGGGTCTCTTGCCGCCTGGACCTGGGTCAGCGTCAGCCGCATGGACGCGGCCTCCACTACAGCTCACGCCAATCGGGAAGACCCCAGTCAGCCGATCAGCGACATATTGCTCCTCGACGCCAGCTTGGCCAGCCTGATCGCCGTGGCCGTGGTCCTCGTCGCCGCCAATTCGGCTCACGGCTCGAGCAGGTGGCTCCTGGCCGGGCTGGCGGCGGCCAGCGTGGCGTTGTCCTGGCTGCTCATCCACACGCTGTTCACGCTGCGCTACGCCCGCCTCTACCACCGCGGCGACGGGGGCATCAGTTTCAACCAGCGCGATCCGCCGCGGTACCTCGACTTTGCCTATCTTGCCTTCACCATCGGGATGACCTTCCAGGTGTCAGACACCAACATCGAGTCGAGCGCCATCCGGGCCACGGCGCTGCGCCATGCTCTGCTGTCATACCTGTTCGGAGCCGTGATCCTCGCGACCACCGTGAACTTCGTCGTCAGCCTGTCGAGCAGTGGTGGTGGTTAGCACCTGGGCCCTGCTGCCCGGGCAGTCCGGGCCGCGCCACACGCCGGCCCCAGGCCACCCTTCGGTCCGGCCAGGCGCAGCCGAGTCACTCGTTGGCTGGCGTCACGCGGGAATGTCAGATGCCGGTGCGTTCGGTCCGTATGGGGGCGGGATCGGGGACGTGAGGCATGAGGGCGTGGGGTGGGATTCTCCCGAGCCGGCCGGCTTCGAAGTCCTCGACGGCCTGGCCGATCTCGGCGCGGGTGTTCATGACGAACGGTCCGTAGTGTTCGACCGGCTCGCCTATGGGTTCGCCGCCGAGTAGTAGAACTTCCATATTGTGCGAGCGCGAGTCTTGCCGCGGCTGGGCCCGGATGCTGAGCCATTGGCCCGGGCCGAAGCTGGCTAGTTGACCGGTCCTGATCGGCTGGCGGTCTGGCCCGGCGTCCCCGGAGCCGGCCAGGATGTAGGCCAGCGAGTTGAAGGAGGGGTTCCACGGCAGCTCAAGCAGGGACCCGGGTGTGATCGAGACGTGCATGAGGGAGATCGGCGTCTGAGTTGAGCCCGGGCCGACCGCGCCCGCCAGTTCGCCCGCGATGACCCGGATAAGGGCGCCGGCGTCGGCGGAGACCACCAGGGCGACGTCGTCGGCTTCGAGAGGCTGGTAGGCCGGCGGTATCCACTTCTTGCTGGCAGGCAGATTGACCCACAGCTGGACGCCATGAAAGAGCCCTCCCGAGATGACCAGCTCTTCCGGCGGGGTTTCTATGTGCAAGATGCCCCGCCCCGCGGTCATCCATTGGGTGGCGCCATCGGTGATAAGCCCACCGCCGCCGTTGGAGTCCTGGTGGGCGAAGGTTCCGTCGATCATGTAGGTGACGGTCTCAAAGCCGCGGTGGGGATGCCAGGGCGTCCCCTTCGGTTCGCCAGGGGCGTAGTCAACCTCGCCCATCTGGTCCATGTGCACGAACGGGTCGAGTTGGTCGAAGGTTCTGCCCGCGAACGCGCGGTGAACCGGGAATCCCTCCCCTTCGAAGCCGCCGGGTGCGGTCGACACCGACGACACCGGTCTTTGCGGCTGCGAGGAGAGGCCCGAAGCCGGAAGCCGTTTCAGAGCGGTCCAGTCGGGGGCGGTAACTGCGGGCATGTTGTCCTCCTCGGGGTTTGCGGATGGCTCAGAAGTCAGCGGCGCGCCTGTCGACTTAGTCTGCCTTCCCAACTGGTCCGGAAACGAGAAGTGATCGGTGGATGGTCAAGGGAAAGTATGGACTCGTCACGGGCCCGGGCGCCCATTTCCGGTCCCGTTCGGGCGCGATTCACGCTGGTTGGAGGTCCTCGGCGCCGCCTGCCCCTTCATTCACAGTTGCGGTAGGCGCGAGGCGCAGCGCCACGACGGCCAACCCCACCGCCACCAGGTCTTCGACGAGGGCGGCCGCTACGGGCGGCAGCCGCTTGGCCAGGGCGCCGCGCCCGGCCATGCCGGTAAACGCGGCGCCGACGGCAGTCCCGGCGCCGACAGCCCCGGCCGCAGCGATTGGTCCTCCTGCCTTACGCGCCAGCAGGCCAGCCGAGAGACCGCCGAGGGCGATGCGGGGCACCAGACCGCGAGCCTCGGTCCGCGCCGGGGTAGAAGGAAGCTTGTCGACGACGAGCTCCGCCAGGGCCGCAGCCACCGCTATCGGCCGGGCGGCGCGGTGACGGAGCAACGTGGGGAGCTGGTCGCGGGGAGTGCCGTTGAGCAACACGGCCATGCCCATCTGGGAACGTAAGCCAGTGGAGGCACCGATGAGCGCGGCGCCGCTCAACGCGGCAGACTTCGAGGGAGTGGAGGAGGTTTCCACGCTCAGGTCCTCTGCTCGAGTCCCGCGGTGACATCAGTGGCAATCAGGATGATGCCCAGGACCAGGCCCCCCTTTTTTATGGAGCTGTGGTTGAGCCAGGCCACGCCCGCGATCAGGGGGATCCACCGGTAGCGGGCCCCCCTGGTGCACCGGGGTGGATTGCTCGGTCGGCATGCCCGACCCCCATCTCTTCGAATGCGAATGTCGAGAGAGAAGGTAGGTCCTGACCAGGGGGCGATCAAGAGGGCGGCGATGTTGCATCGGTGGGCCGACGTGGAAGTGGAGGCACCAAAGGTTGGTTAGCGATGTTATGTACAGCAGCCTGCCACCCGACCTGAACGGGCTCTCCCCACGACGGCCTGTGCGAGCCCTCGATGAAGCCAGCGGCCAGACGTGGCGCGCCACGAGCGACACCTCATGGCACCCGCTCAACGAGTAGCTGACCGCCACGTCCCCGTCGAGCCCTCCACAGCAGCCGCTCGAAACCCGTTGGCCTAGGATGAAAAACAGTTGCTCAGGTCTCGCCCTGGCTCACCGGGGGCTTGGCCGAATTCGCAGACAGGCGTCAGAGAACGGGAGGGTGCAGCGATGGCTCTATCAGACCAACTCAATGATCTAGCAGTCAAGGCGAAGCAGGTCGAAGACCGGGTGGCTGCCGCCAAGCTGAAGTCGAAGGCCGACCTCGAAGGCGACGTCGACAACGCCCGAGCCTCGGCCCAGGCCCAAGCCGACGCCTTGCACACCAAGGCTGAGGCCAACAAGGGGAAGATCTCAGCCTGGTGGGACAAGATGGAAAGCTCATGGCACGAGCATGTGGCCGCGGTGCGCAAAGGTGCCGAGGAAAGAAAGGCCTCCCACGATGCCAAGGCTGCCCAACGGGCGGCCGAGCGGGCTGACGAGGACGCGGCTTACGCCATCGATTACGCCTCGTCAGCGATCGAGGAAGCGCAGTACGCGGTACTCGACGCCGACCTGGCCCACCGGCACGCCGACGAGCTCGCCCAGGGCTGACCTTTTCGATTCAGGCTCCGATGGTGGGGTCTTCGGCGGCCTTGAGAAAGACCTCTAGCCTTAACGGGTTGAGTGCGCCGTTCCGCGTTACCAAGCGGGGTGCGAGCTAGAGCGCACCCTGGCCCGAGGAGGCCGGTGCTGGGCCACCAGCCAAACGTCTCGCCCTCGGACGCATCGCACGCTGGCGGGTATCGCGGTCTTCTCGTGGCCCGTCCAATCGTCTGGCGCCGAGCGTCACCGGGCGTTGTCATCGATGCGGCTCAGGAGTTGCAGGAGAGCCTTGCGGTCCTTGTCGGTCAAGGGCGCGAAGAGGTCTTCCGCGGCGCGCCGCCGGGCCTCACGCATGTCGTCACGAACGGCCGCGCCGTGTTCGGTGAGGTGCAGGCGAATGGCGCGCCGATTATCGGGGTCGATTTCTCGGCGGACGAGCCCGGCCTTTTCGAGTGCGTCAACCACGGTTGTGAGCGAACGGGGCACGATGCCGAGATGGTTGGCGAGCTCGGTCATCCGGGGCGCCTCCTCGCTACGGGTGATGACCCGCAGGGCGCGCTCCTGGGCGGGCGTGAGGCCGAACGGGGCAAGCCGCTCGGCCTGGGCCCGGCGGAGCCGTTTGGTCAGCCGCTGGAGGACGTCTGCGAGCTGGACTGGATCCTCATGCTCCATGCCGGTCAGCATATCAGGAGCCAGGCTCATACTGACAATGGAATAACTTTGAGTTAAGCTCTGTTTGAGCTATCGAGACTAAAACCATTCTGGGAGGCCCATCTGAACACCGTCCGGCCCCGTGTGCCCCTGCGACGCATCCTGCACCTCTTCCGCCCCTACCGGTGGAGCCTGGCGTTCGTCGCGGTCCTGGTCGGTGCCTCCTCGATCGCCTCGATCATCAACCCGTTCCTCATCCGCGAGATCATCAACGTGGCCTTGCCGCAAGGTCGGACCGGACTGCTCACGCTGCTCGCATTCGGCATGGTCATGGTGGCGATAAGCAACAGCTCCTTCAGCGTGTCGCAGACGTACGTGTCCACCAGGGTCGGCCAGCGGGTGATGCACGATCTGCGCACGGCCCTGTACGCCCACCTCCAGCGCCTGTCGCTGGCCTTCTTCACCAGGACCCGGACCGGAGAAGTTCAGTCCCGGATCGCCAACGACATCGGCGGCATGCAGGCGACGGTGACAACCACCGCCACCACCCTGGTATCCAACCTGACCACCGTGGTCGCCTCGACCATCGCCATGATCGCCCTCGATTGGCGGCTCACGATCGCGTCGCTCGTCATGATGCCCGTCTTCGTGTGGGTAAGCCGACGCGTTGGGACGGAGCGCCGCCGCATCACCAGCGACCGGCAGCGCCAGCTCGCCACCATCTCCTCAATGGTGCAGGAGTCGCTCTCGGTCAGCGGCGTCCTGCTCGGCCACACCATGGGCCGCTCCCAGTCCCTCACCAATTCCTTCGCGACCGAGTCGGACAAGCTTTCAGACCTCGAGGTTCGCTCGAACATGGCGGGTCGCTGGCGCCAGTCGACGATCCAGATCGTGATGTCCTCCATGCCCGCCGTGATCTACTGGGTGACCGGCCTGACGGGCCACGGGCATCACATGGCCATCTCGATCGGGACCCTGGTCGCGTTCACCACCCTGCAGCAAAACCTCTTTCGCCCGATGGTCCAGCTTCTAGGCGTCGGCATCGACATGCAGAGTTCTCTGGAGCTGTTCGGCCGTATCTTCGAGTACCTGGACCTCCCTGTCGAGGTCGCGGAGCCCGAGCATCCGGTCGCGGTCGGCGAGGTGCGTGGCGAGGTGGGCCTGCAAAATGTCAGTTTCTCGTACTCGAGCGCGGCACAACCGACCCTGCGCGGCATCGACGTGACCGTGCCGGCCGGGCACAGCCTGGCAATCGTCGGCGAGACCGGCTCCGGTAAGACTACGCTCAGCTACCTCATCCCGAGGCTGTACGACGTGACGTCAGGCCACGTGACGATCGACGGCATCGACGTACGGGATATGTCCTTTGACTCGCTGGCCGCGGCCGTGGGCGTCGTCTCCCAGGAGACGTACCTGTTCCACGCCTCGGTCGCCGACAACCTGCGGTTCGCCAAGCCCGACGCCTCCGACGCTGAGCTTGTCGCCGCCGCCAAGGTGGCGCAGATCCACGACCACCTCGAGTCCCTGCCCAATGGTTACGACACCATCGTCGGGGAGCGCGGCTACCGGTTCTCGGGCGGAGAAAAGCAGCGCCTGGCGATCGCCCGAGCCGTCCTGCGCAACCCGCCCATTCTCGTGCTGGACGAAGCCACCAGTGCCCTCGACACCCGGACCGAGCAGGCGGTGCAGGACGCCATCGACACGTTGTCGTCGGGCCGAACCACGATCACGATCGCACACCGGCTGTCGACGATCCGCGACGCCGACGAGATCATCGTCCTGGACGCGGGCGAGATCGTCGAGCGCGGCAGCCACGAGCAACTCCTCGTACTCGGGGGACGCTACGCCGCTCTCGTCAACCGCGACGCCGACATGCTCGTAACCGTGTGACGCCGTTTGGCCCGTCGAGCTTGCGGGTCCCTTTTTCCGCCCCCAGCCCGGCCAGGCCGGGAGAGCCGGATTCGTGGTCTCTGCCTAGGCAGGCCCCCGACGGCCTGTCATCCGGCCCGGTGGCGGTCAGCGCTGGGATGGCGCACCAGCAGCACCGGACAAGGGGCGTGCTGAGCGACATCATCAGACACCGATCCACCGAGCACCCGGCGTAGCAAGCCGGTGTGATGGGAGCCGACCACGATCAGATTCACCTTCTCGGCTTCAGCCACGGCGCATATCCGTTCCCCGGGTCGCCAGTCTCCGCCCGGATCTCGGCTCGCAGGTCAAGGTCCTGCAGAGTCTCTTTCAGGCTGCGTCTTCCTTCCTCTCTCGCTTCTTGCTCGGCATCTTGATATACATCCTCTGGCACCGGGGACGGGGCCAATGGATCGCCGCCCGCGGCGAGGGCGGAGGTGGTCGAGACCTCAGTCGCTGCCCTCCTGCAGGTCGCCAGGTGCTGATACTGCCCAGCTCTACGGGCAGGCGCGGGGCGGCCCTAGGGCCGTGAGTCCTTCAGGCCGCCGATCCCAAGCGAGTCGTCGGATGCAGAGGAGCCGGCATCGAGGAGCGAACCAGCCGCGGCGCTGGCTCGACCCGCCTCTTCCTGCTGGCGCACATACTCCTGCGGGTCCCTGTCAACGGGCGACACGCCGGCGAAGTTCCGCGCTTCGAAGGTCACGAACCGCACGGCCAGTTCATGCCGCTGGGGCAGGCTGACACTCCGGCGGAAGTCGGTCAGACCCTCACGCTCCTCCTCCGCCATGTGATCGCCGTTGGCGACGTTCACCGCGGCGATGGCGTCGCGCCAACCGGAGCTGCCCACCTGGTGCGGACCCACGGCCGCGATCGCGTCCCGGATCTGGTTGTGGTCGAAAATCGCGTCGACCGTCTCCGCTTCGGCCCGGGCGACCGGTCGTGGGGCGATCGCCAGCTTCACCAGTTCCGGGTAGAAGATCTCTTCCTCGGCCGCGGCGTGAACTTCGAGGAAGACGGCCAACCGGGCCCAGACGTCGGACAGAGCGGCGACACTGGCGGAATCCATCTGCTCCAGCAAGGCGAAACGACGGCGCTGCTCGTAATGGTCATCCAGGATCAGCTGCGTGATGTCCATGGCGTCTCCCGGCGGGTCCGGCGTTTACCCTCGCACGTTACCCCGCGACCCACGCTCCAAGGCCAGTCCACCTCCTTGGGCCAAACGTCGTTCCGCTGTCCTTCGGGGGGTGTGGACAGTCCAGGCCCACTTCGGAGCTTCGCTCTTCCTTCGGACGGATTTGATGGTGGGGGCCGGGTCCGTGGGCTAGACAGACCACAGGGCTTGGGTTGGTGACAGGCGTGCGGCTCGCAGGGCGGGGACGAGCCCGGCGACCACCCCGATGGTGAGGGACACGGCGATGCCACCGAGCCAGGCTTCGGCGGGGATGACGGTGGCCCAGTTTTTGGTGTGGGCATAGACGGCGGTGGATGCGGCGCCGAGGGCGACGCCAACGACACCGCCGAGGAGTCCGAGCAGGGCCGCTTCGGAGAGGAACTGGGCGCGGATGTGGCTCCTGGTGGCGCCGAGGGCGCGGCGCAGGCCAATCTCGGAGCGGCGCTCGAGGACGGAGATGATCATGATGTTGGCGACCCCGACCGCGCCGACCAATAGGGCGACGGCGCCGAGGCCGAGGAACAGGCCGTTGAGGGCGCTCTTGGCGTCGGCTTGGGCGACCAGCGCAGCTGAGGGTTGGCTGACGTTGACCTCACTGGGGTTCTCGGGGTTGGCGGTGGCGGCGAGGAGGCCGTCGACGGCGTTCACCCGGTCGTTTTGGGCCCGGAGGTAGACAGTGGAGGGATGGCCGTCGAAGCCCAGGTACTTCTCTGCCGTGGGATAGCCGACGAGGACGGAGGAGTCGACGGCGGAGGCGAGCACGGCCGGTGTGAGGATGCCGGCTACGTAGAACCATTGGCCGCCGACCCAGATGCGTTCGCCTGGGTAGACACGGTCGATCCCGAGGCGCTGCGCGGCAGCCGCGCCGAGCACGGCCACGGGTTCTTGGGCGATGGCCGCGTTGAGGTAGTGGCCTTCCGCAACGCTGGTGGCGACCACCGGGACGAGGTCGAGAGATGCGGCTTCGACGGTCAGGGCGTTGGTGTCGATCGAGGGGATGTAGGGGTTGCGGAAGGCGTTGGCGCCGCTGACCGTCCCGGTCGTCTGCACCTGCTGCACACCCGGGATCCGGCCGATCATGGCCGGTGCGGTGGTGGGTAGCTCGGCAGGGATACCGGTGATGCTCTGGCCATTGGTGACGGTGAGCAGGTTGGTGCCGAGCTGGTTGATCTCGTTGAGCAGGCCGGCCTGGGACGAAGACGAGAGGCCGAGGACGGCGACAATGGCGGCTACGCCGATAGCGATACCGAGCGCGGACAGGCCGGCCCGTAGCTTCTGGGTGCGCAGTCCGATCGTGGAGAGCCGGGTCAGGTCGGAAAGCTGTAGCCGCCCGCGGGTCATGGTGGGGGCGGCGGTCATGACGGCTGCTGGCTGACGGGAGCGCCGGACGCAGTCTGCGGTCGCCGAATGGGGGTTCGAGTGAGAGGACGGAGGCGGGGGTCGGTGCCCGCTCCGGGGCCGGTGTCAGCGACGATCTGGCCGTCGAGGATCTCGACTTTGCGGGGCATGCGCTCGGCGATGGTGTGGTCGTGGGTGATGACCACGATGGTCGAGCCGGCCTGGTGGAGCTGGTCGATCAGGGCCAGGATGGACTGCCCGGTGGCCTGGTCGAGGTTGCCGGTCGGCTCGTCTGCCAGCACGATAGCGGGCTCGCCGACCAGGGCTCGGGCGATGGCGACCCGTTGGCGTTGCCCCCCGGAGAGTTGGGTGGGACGGGCGTGGGGGCGCTGGGCCAGGCCGACCAGGTCCAGGGCGTCCAGAGCGCGCTGGTGGCGCTGCTTGAAGGGGATGCCGGCATAGAGGAGCCCATCGGCGACGTTGTCCAGTACGGTCGAGTGTTCAGCCAGGAAGAACTGCTGGAAGATGAACCCGATTCGGGTCGCTCGCAGATAGGCCACCTCGTCGTCGGCCATCGTGGCCACGTCTACCCCGGTGACGCGAACTCGGCCGCTGGTAGGCCGATCGAGGGTTCCCATCAGTTGCAACAAGGTGGTCTTGCCCGACCCCGAGGGGCCGACGATCGCGACCAGATCCCCCTGGCCGATAGTGAGGTTCACCCGGCGCAGGGCCTGGACGGGCGGCTCGCCGGGGTAGCTCTTCGTCACGTTGTCGACGTGGAGCACCGGAACGGGTACCGCGTCAGCATTGGCGCCATCGCCGCCCACGACCGATAGGGGGTCAGGCGGGTGCGGTGGTGTACAGGTCATGTGGCCGGAACCACCACCTCTTGGCCGGCGCCGAGCTCCGAGCCGGTGACCTGCACCAACCCATCGGCGTCGTCGAACAATCCGAGCGAGACCGGAACGAGGTGGTGGGTCCCCCCCGGGTCGACGACCTCGACCGTGTAGCCACCTCCGGACTGAGCCAGAAGCGCGGTTACTGGCACCACCAGCGCGCCGGGCACGCTGGCGGTGGTGATGCTGACCTGAACCGGGGCCTGATCCCAGGTGCCCGTGGCGGCCGGGTCGGACGGGGTGACGTCCACGGTGATGCTCGGCGTGGTACTGGTCCCTGAGCTGTTCGACGAGCAGGTGTCGGTTCCCGGAGCACCGGAGCTGGAGCTCGACCCGCTGGGCCCCGAGGTCGCTGGGCAGGTGGCCACCGTCCCCACCGAGGAGACGACACCTGGAGTGGTCTGGTTGTCGGGCAGGGTGATGGTCACCTTGTTCCCGACCGCCACCTCGGTCTGTTGAGAGGCGTCCAACGCCACCTGCACCTGCCGATTGGTCGAGCTGCCTTGCATCACCGTCTGGCCGGTCTGGGCGCCTCCCCCCAGTTGAGCCGACAGGGTCGTGACCCGCACGGAGGTGGGTTCGAACGCCGCTTGACCAAACGGCAGCGTGCCGTTCTGGGTCACCCCCAGGGCGGCCTGGAGCTTCTCCACAGCGGTGGTGGTGACCGACCCGAAGACGGAGGAAGTCTGGCTGAGCTGAGCCGAGGTGGCATAGCCGAGTGCAACCAGATCGGCATTGAGTTCGGCCACGTCGGCGCCAGTCGCCCCTGCCGTCAGGTTCCGATAGGCAGGTGTCGAGCCATACAGCAATACCACCGGGATGTCGTTCACCCGATAGAGCACCTGACCCTGAGAGATCACCTGTCCGAGCAGCGGCAGCTCGGTGTACGTCCCGCTGTCCTGGTTGATCACCGAGTACGGAGATCCGTCCGACTGCGCCCGATAGGTCAGGGTCCCGTCCAGGGAGACCGTGGCCGAGAGAATCTGCTCTTCCACCTTCACGGTGTTCGTCGGCGGCCGGGGCGAGGCCGACGCCGCTTGCTTCGCACCGGACGTGGCGACCACGCCGACGGTGGCGATAACAGCAGCCAGGACCGCCGCTCCGGCGAGGGCCCACCTCTTCCGCGTCACTGGCCCCGCAACCTCAGCTCTCCTGAGTAGCTAGCCGGACCCTGACCCCCCGCGGCCCGCAACCACGGAATACTCCGACCACCGTCGGACGTCGCCTCCTTTGCGCCGTCGGCGGAGGCGACGAGCTGCTCAACCTGTGACCTGCAGTTGCCGGTCACCCGCCCAGACCACCGGTGGTCGGCTGCTGGGACTTGCAGGCGTCCATCGCCTGCTGCCACTGCTGCGAGCTCGACCCGCCATAACCGGCAAGGTGGACTTCGTCGCCGCCCGGGAAGGTCGGGTCGGGGAGGTTCGGCACGCCGTTGGCGCGGATGCACTTGGCCCAGTTCAACCACGCCTGCTGCTGGGCGGGGGAGAGCGGCCGCCCGGTAGAGTTCCACGGCGACGGCAGGGCCTGGCAAGCCTGTTGGGCCCCTTGGAACGCAGCCGAGTTTGGGTCAATTCCGGTGGTCCGATACCCGTAGCCCCCGCTGGGGGTCTGGACCGGGTCGGGGAAGTTCGGGACGCCGTGGCTGCGTATGCACTGGGAGTAAGCCACCGCTTCGGCGAGCGGGGACGCCGCCGGCGAAGCTGATCCTCCCGCCTGGGCGGCGGTTGTGGTCGGCTGCGACCCAGCGGTAGGGACCGTCGCTGCGCCCGAGCAGCCGGCGAAGGTGACTCCCAGGGCCACGGCCACGGCCGCCCAGCGGGGCGCGGGACGCATGATTCCTCTTCGTGACACAACCCGGGCCTCAGGCTGGCGTTCCGAAGGACTGGTACTCGTTACTTGGGCTGGTTCGCCATTGGCCATGCCTCGAGTCAAAACCACGAGCTGTTGCCGGCGCGTATGTGGTTTTCGATACGCCAGCGATATGCCCCGGCGCGTAGCATCGCCTAAATCCGCAAGTGTTGATCGTTGAGGACGAGCCCTACAGGGCAGAGCGAAACCGGATCTCGTGTCACGGTTCCGGCCAGTGCCCTGGCTCAGGCTGTCCGCCAACCAGACCGGCAGGCGCGTCTGGCCCGGCTGCTTCGACAGCCCACCACCGACATCGTTCCTCTCGACCGGGTTGACGCCACCAACGTCGGACGGCTACTTGAGGCGAGCGGGACGTCAGACGTGGTGGATGCCCACGTTGTGGTCTGCGCCCGCCGAGCCGGGCAACAGGCCGTTTCGTCCGATCCGGGCGATCTTCGAGCTCTCGATCCAAGCCTGGGCGTTGTGACGATCTGATCAGGCAGGAGCAGGAGGTGGACCGATGATGAAGGAGAACCGCCGACCACGATCAGGAAATCCCCGACGTCGGCGCTCCGTTGCCACCGGTTCGGCTCGTCGCCATTTCCGACGTCTTGGACCGACGCCGATCCGGTGAGTAGCTGGCTGTCATGGATGCCCATCAGCGCGATCAGGCCGGCGCGGAGCCGGCGGCATTGGCGGCCGCAGCGTGCGCCTTACCTCGCTTGGTGTAGTAGCGGCCGATGGCGATTGATCCGATGATGCCGAGCGCAGTGGCCACGTAGGGCAGGGTCTGGTCGTAGTTATAGGCGGTGGAATACGACGTTTGACGGATGATCAATGCGGTTGCGGCGGCCTGCATGAGGAACAGGGCTGCCCACAGATAGCTGGTGACGTAGATCGCCTGTCGGAACTCGGCGTAGGTGTCCCACATGGCGTCGAAGGTCGACATTCCTGCATGGGTGCCGTCCGTCCCGTACCGCTGGGCCAGAAAAAACGCGACCGGCTTGCGCGCCACGATGCACGATCCCAAGAAGACGAGGCCGATGAGAGCTGTTGCCGCGCAGTCCTTGTAGAGCAGCACCGTGGGGGTGGTACTGCCGGCCAGCGCGATGACCGCGGAGACGATGGTGAAGGAGAAGATCGCCGCCGAAGCCCCGCTGAACTTGCGAGCTCTCGCCCAGATCAGGAGCGCCCCCAGGATGGGGGCGATACTACCGGCCAGGTAGCTACCCACGTCACTGGCACCCATCGATCGGGCCAGGTGGAACAACCCGATGCTGCCTCCAATCTCAACCGCGGTGACGAACAGGTTGAACCGCAGGCCCTTCTTGGCCGGATGCTCCTTGAGCCCTTCGGCGATCTCGTCGTGCACACTCATCTCGGCCACCCCTGTCAGGCGCTCTGGTCGTGTCGGCCACCAGCCGTTACTATAAGTCGAATCGACCTATAGAGGGAAGGCCCCCGTCCGTGACGACACCACGAACGCCGACCGATTTCGAGCAGATCCTGCTCGGACTCATCGGAGAGACACCCCGCTGCGGATATGAGTTGAAGCGGTTTTTCCGCACCACGCCGGCCGCGGTCTACCAGCCCAGCGGCGGTGCCCTCTACCCGGCGCTGCGCCGGCTCGAAGAACGCGCCTTGCTACGGGCTGAAGAGGTCCCCTCTGGACGCAGGAACCGACGCGTATACCGAACGACGGCGACTGGGCGCGCCACCACCAGACGCTGGGTCCGTGAACCTGTGGACCCGACCTCAGTCGGACAGGACCTCGGTCTGCACCTCATGCGCTTCGTCTTCATGGAACGGATCCTTCCACCCCCCGAAGTCCACGCATTTCTCCTGGATCTCACTAAGGCGCTCGAAGCGTTCCTCCAACGCATGGAACGCTATGTGGCCACCAACCCACTTCCCGGGCACCATCCGCGGCTCGCCCTCGAACACGGCGTCGCGGTGCACCGCGCCAGCTTGAGCTGGGCCAAGTCGGCGATGGCGACCCTTACACCAGATCGAAACCAACCCGGGAGCACGGAGTCTTCGAGCGCCGGCCGCCGAGCGTCACAGCGGATACACGCATAACGGCCCCCGATGGACTTCCTCGAACCCGAAGCACCAGTGACCACGAAAACGGGCTGAAGAGCCGCAGCGGTGTCCGTTCGTCCGCAGGTTGGCAGCTGGTCAGTACCGTCCAGCCTGATCTCAGTACGCCCGGCCAACAGCGTCCCGCAATTTGGCGACCAATCTACCGAACATCGGGTAGACGGCGGCCCCGTGCGTGGCCTCTAATGCCGGCGCCCATAGCTCCCAGCGGGCGACGAGCGCACTGCCGAGCAGCAGCCTTATCAACTCGAAGTCGAACGCACCACGATGCTCGAGCGCCGCCAGCTGCTCGAAATAATCGAGCTCACGGTAAAACACGTACGCCTCGGGAGTCTGCTCGGCCACGCTCTGCTGAAACGTGGCAACGAGGTTCTGCTTCGCTGCCAGCCGATCGACGAGTTGACGCGCCTCGACCAGGGGAGGATCATTCCAGCGCCGAAAGAACTCCGCGGCCATCTGTGCCTGGGTGCTTCGCCGCGACTCCCGGACCTGTTGGCCCGCAAACATCACCGCACCGAAGGCGCCAACCAGACCAAGAGCTCCGACGGCTGTTGCGACCGCCGTTACCTGCTCTGCCCAATTCGGAATAGCTGAGCTTAGGCCACCGCTCGTATCGCCGCATCCAGAGCGGCACGTCGCGTTGGCCTGGACCGTCGGACGTGCTCACTTCAGGTTCACTGACATCGAAGGTTCGACGCGCTGGTGACAACTCGACGACCTGGCGATGTGTGCCATATCCCGACCGGATGAGATACTGCGAAAGGCGGTGGCAGATCAGAACGGGTGGTGTTCTCGACTAGGGGTGATGGGACCGCGGCGACGTTCGGGTCCGCATCGGCGCGGTGGAAGCCGTCCCGCAACTCATATCCCGGACCCGGAGCCGCTTCGAGAACCAGGCCGCCTCCTCGACCCGCTGAAACGACCCGATCCGATATCGGTGCTGACGGGCCACTAGGGTGGCGTACTTCGCACGCCCGCAAGAACACAGCCGCCTTCCGTGAGGAGCGAAGATGACCCGGTACAAGATCCACTTCCGCGACGAGCGCGGAGTGCAAGAACTCGAGCTGGATGACGTGCAACTCGAAGACGGAATCTACGAGTTCTGGAGGGGCGAAGAAGCCATCGAGCGGATCCCCGCCGATCAGATCGACAAGGTCGAACCCGACCAGAGCTGATAACCCGGCCGTCGGGTCCCACTGGATTCATACCGGGGTGGCTCCCACGGAAACACCGTTACGTCGACAGTCTCACGAGCCGTTGCTGAGATGCATTGTCGCGAAGGCGGGGTGCGGCCAAAAACGCCACTGAAGACGAGGGTGACCGTCAGTGAGTACCCTCGAATCCACAGGCGATCTGCCTGGGAGGAGGTTGTCGCGGTGGACATGATGTGGGCGAACTCAGGCGACTCGCACTTCTTGGAGCGGGAGGATCTATACGCCACGATCCTTCCCCCCGAACTGGCGCATCGGATGCCCCGGGCCGTCAAAGACGACGACGGCAGTTGGGAGACGGTGTTTATCGACGGTGAGTCATTCCGGCGACCTCTACCCAAGCCAGCCCAGCAGGAGTTCTACGCGGCCAGCATGCGGGCGCCTGGCGCCGGCGACGTCCGGCTTCGACTGAAGGACCTGGACCACGAGGGCATCTGGGGCGAGCTGGTGTTTCCGTCCCTGGGAATGTGGAATGCGTCGATCCAGGACCCCGGTCTGCTGCGAGAAGGCATCCGGGCCGCCAACGATTGGGCGTTCAAGGAGATCCAGGACGCCTCGCTCCGATTCGTGGTCGCGGCCCAGTTGCCGATGCGGCTCGTCGACGATGCGGTCGACGAGCTGGAGCGATTGGCGTCGCTCGGTGGGAAGGCGGTCTTTCTGCCAACCACGCCACCGGCAAGCGACGACTACAACCGGGACAGCTGGGAGCCTCTGTGGGCGGCCGCGGAGGAGACCGGCACGGTGATCGCCTTTCACATCGGCACCGATCCCGTCGATGTACTGAGCGGCGAGCTGGTCGGCGTCACCTACCGTGGCCCCGGCGGCGCGGTGTTGAATCACACCGAGACGACCTTCTCGGGGCAGCGGGCGGTCATGAAGCTGGTTGCATCCGGCGCCCTCGACCGCCACCCCCGCCTCAAGGTGCTGGTCTCGGAAGGCGGCGCGAGCTGGGTGCCCTTCCTCGGAGATCGCATGAACGAGTCCTACCGCCAGCACGAAATGATGGTCCGGCCGAAGCTGACCCGGACCCCCAAAGAGATCCTCTACGCCCAGGTGTACGCATCGTTCCAGCACGATGAGTCGGCGGTGAGCGCGCTCACCTGCAACGGCTATCAAAACGTGATGTGGGGCAGCGACTACCCGCACCTGGAGGGAACCTACGGGCACACCCAGGAAACCTTGCACGGGCTGTTCGACGGCCTCGATGACCAGTTTCGCTACCGCATCACGGTTGGCTCGTTCCTCGACTTGTTCCCTGACGTGGGAGCGCCCCCGGACGTCAGCCCCGACTCCTGAAGGGAGACGTCAGCGAGGGGTGGAGGCGCCTGGTCAAGGTGTTGGGGGGTGGTCGGATGGAGGCCAGGACGCGGTCGGGGTGGCGAATCGGACGGTTATCTTCAGTCCGCCGTTGGGCTGGGCGTCCGCTTCGAGGTGGCCGTGGTGGGCGGCTACGACTGAGGCGACGATGGATAGGCCGAGCCCGACGCCGGGGCCGTTGGTGACTCGTGGATCGAGGCGGGTGAACGGTTCGAACAGGGATGCCACCTTCGAGGGGGGAACCAGTGGTCCGGTGTTGGTGACCGAGAGGCAGGACTGGCCCTGGTCGATGCGCGTCTCGACCTGTATCGAGCCGCCAGTGATGTTGTAGCGGACGGCGTTGTCCACCAGGTTGGCGGCGAGGCGTTCGACGAGCACCCGATCGCCGAGGGTGGGAGCCGCTGATAGGTCAGCTTCGATGACGATGTTGGAGGCTGTGGCGGCGGTGCTGGTCTGGTCGATGGCGTCCTGGGCGGCAGCTTCGAGGTCCAACGGTTCAAGGGTGGTCAGGCCCCGGTCAGATCGGGCCAAGGTCAGAAGCCCGTCGATGATCGCTTCTGATTGATCGAGCGCGACCCGAACCCGGCTGACGAGCGTCTCGAGCTGTTCGGTGGTTCTGGTGGGCTTGGCCATGGCTACGTCGATCAGGGTGCGCATCAAGGTGAGTGGGGTTCGCAGTTCGTGCGAGGCGTTGGCCACGAATCGCCGCTGGCTGGCGAAGGCGAGATCGAGGCGGTCGAGCATGTCGTCGAAGGTGTCGGCGAGCTCCCTGAGCTCGTCGTGGGGTCCGTCGAGGTGGATCCGCTCATCGAGTCGTTCTTGCGAGGCCCTCCGTGCCGCCCCGGTGACCCTGTGGAGCGGAAGCAGGATCCGCCTTCCGACCGCCCATCCCAACACGCCAGCCACCACGGTAGCGACACCGAGCCCGACCAGGGACCACTCGAGCAGCTCGCGGAGGTCGTACGCTCGTTGGCTGGCCGCGCCGAACTGGGCTGCGCCGGCGAAAAGTTTTTGGCATTCGGCCGCCAGGACGCCCGTGAGTGCGCCGTTGTGCTGGGCGGCCTTGCAGTCCGGCAGGAGAGGCGGCGGGACTTTGCTTTGGTCGCTGAGGGCGGTCGAGCTGAGGCTGTGATCGACCAGCGTGTAGGTAGCGGCGACGAACGCTCCGCCGGTAACGAGGAACAGCCCCGCACAAGCCAGTCCGATTCGAGCCCGCACGCTGCGGCGACTCAGAAGCCGGCGTCGAAGTTCGCGTGGCGACATGTCTATGGGATCCGGTAGCCGCCACCGATCACGGTCTCGACCAGCGGAGGATCTCCGAGCTTTCGCCGCAGGCGGAGCACGGTGACCGCGACGGTATTGGTAAACGGGTCGGCGTGTTCGTCCCAGACCTGCTCGAGGAGCTGCTCGGCGGTGACCGCGGCACCCTCGGCGGAGACGAGCACTTCGAGCACACCGAGCTCCTTTCGGGCCAGGGACACGGGACGGCCGGCCCGGGTGACCGAGCGGCGGACCCGATCGACGATCAGATCACCTCTGGTCAGCACCGGCGGTGTGGACGGGCTGCGGCGGGCCAGGGCCCGCACCCGGGCGACGAGCTCAGAAAAGTCGAACGGCTTGGCCAGATAGTCGTCGGCACCCCGGTTCAGTCCCTCGACCCGGTCGTCAACCTGCCCGGCCGCGGTCAGCATCAGTATCCGGGTGGTCCGTGGCGAGCCGACGATCTGCTCGCAGAGTCTGTCGCCGTGCAGCCCGGGCAGGTCGCGATCCAAAACGACCACGTCATAGGTGTTCACGACCGCCTTTTGCAGCCCGCTGGGCCCGTCATAGGCGATGTCGACCGCCATCCCCTGATCGCGCAGCCCCTCGGCTACCGCGTCGGCGACGACCGAATTGTCCTCCACGACCAGCACCCGCATGGCCACCATGGTGACTCACCAGGAATAACACTGCGATAACACCCCCTTGGGCTCCGCCAGCCCACCCTCCCCAGCCCCACCCCGGACGGACGTTATCCCAGTGTTATCGGCTCTTTCGTACCGTTTCGCTGTGAACCAACTACCGATACGACTCCAAACGGGAGTCGACTGAGAAGGAGGGCGTCCGTGTCCCTTAATCGTGTCGTGGCTGCCACTGTGGTGGCGGCTGCAGCCGTTGGTGTTCCGGGCTCCGCGCTGGCGCTCAGTTCGGCCGGATCGGGATCCAAATCGTCGACCGCGCCGGCGGCTACGGCCCCCGCGTCCAAAGCGCCGAGCTGGTCTGACCTGGCCTCTTCCGCCGGCCTCACCGAGAGCCAACTCCAAGCCGGCCTGATCGCCGCCAAGCAGGCCGGCGGAAATAGCACATCGGCTGTCGCCGGGTTCGCCAGGGCCACGGGCGTGTCGCCGGCGACCGCGCAGCGGATCATCTCCTCTGTATTCGGCCCCCACGTCGACCGCAGCCTCGCCGCCCCCTCGGCCGCCGCGGCCCTGGCCACCGCACTCGGCGTATCCACTGCCGCCGCCCAGAGCGCGTTGCAACAGATCAGCGCCCTGGACGATGGCCACGGCGTGGACCCGGCCAGCGCCGCGTTCGCAGCTATCGCTCACCATCTGGGCGTGAGCCCGACCCGGTTGGCGGCGGCGCTGCCTCTGGTAAAGCAGGCCGAGCGCGCCGCGGCGGGATGAACAAGGGGACGCTCCTCGAGGAGCGTCCCCTTGCTGGCGCGGTGTGGTCCGGGGCTATGGGTGGTAGCTGATGTTGTCAAGAGAGACCGTGCTGAGATCGGTTGCTGCTGGCGGTCTGGCACCGACGAGCCAGATTTGTCCCTGGGGGTTGATCACGACGTCGGAGTAGGTTCCGTTGCTGGTGGCGGCGATCGTGAACACGGTCCGGGTGGGCCACACTTCTTGGGGAAGGACTCCAACCAGGTTGGAGCTTTCGACACCGGGACGCTGTGCGGCTACGCCGTCAAGGTGCACGATGCCAGTCGGGTCCTGGTACCAGCTGGGTGTGGCGTCGTCGGAGCTCGACGCATTGCTCGACCAACTAAAGTTGAGAGCCAACGCTTGGGAGGGATCCGGCCCGGCCCCGGCCCTCAAGTAGGCCACGCCCTCGAGGGAGACGAAGCCGAAGTTCGGCCCGTCGGAACCGCTGAGGTACACATTTCCGCTGGTATCGATGGTCAGGTCGGCGTGGGTCCCGGCGAGGGTGTGCACAACGGTGTGCACGTCATGGAGCGGGACGATCGGCCCCGAGACGGTTCCGATATAGAGGGAGCTGACGTTCGGAGCGGGGGGAATCTGCTGTAGGGCGCCCACGAGGTGAACGACCTGGTCTCCGTAGTCAACGCCATTGATCAGGGAGTCAGTTTCGAACCAGGTTGGTTGGGCGGCCCCGTAGCTGTTGCTGGCCGACCAGCCGTTCGTGGGAAAAACCGACTGTGACCAGGTGTAGTCGCCGGTCGAGTACAGCCCGAAGGTGACTCCTTCCAGGGACACGAAGCTGTAATCGGTGACGTCCGGGTGCTGGGCACCGATCATGGTGATGTCCCCCTGGGGGTCGATGTACAGGTCGGCGTAGGTGCCGTCCATGGTGTGCACGATGGTGTAGACGTCACGGTCTGGGCGGGCGCCTTGCGGCAGCACGCCGAGCAGGTTCGGGTTGTTGTAGCCGGGAGGGACGAGGCACCAAATCTGGTCGCAGCCGGTGGGGGAGCCGAGCAGTTTGGCTGCGCCCTGGAGGTGCACCACCGGGTTGCCACCATCGTTTGTCACAATCAGCGACGGTGGACCGGAACCGAATCCGGCGTTGCCTGACCAATAGGCGCCCAGAGTGATGTTCCCCGGGGAGGTTGTGGTATCCGCCGACGCGGGGCTCGCCGCTCCGGCGATCTGCGTGGTCATGCCGGCCGCTGTAACCGCCAGCAAAGCCGCCACGATTCGTGCCGTCGATCGAATCGAACCGGTTAGCCGGTTTCGGGTAGGCGTCGTTCCAGAGCAGTTGTTTGTCATTATGGTGTCTCCTCGGACCAGCGGACCGCGGTCACGCTGCTGTTAGTCTTTCGATGCTGACTACGGCGAGTTGCCAGCCCCGGTTCACGGCTTCGTCGGCAAGCCGCGCCTACCGCCTTGGCTGTGCGCATCGACGCGGCAAGGCCCAGGGGCCGGTTTCTCGCCCGGGAATCGACTGCTGGGCGGGGTGGGGCGTTGGGTCCGGGCGGCGTGGTCGTCTCAGCGACCGTCGAGGGCCACTCCTACCAGGCAACGGTGGCGTCGATGAGTGGCCGATTTATAGTCGGCGATCTGCGTTACTTTTGCGATCCGGTGAGCCATCGGGCGGAACGCCATAACGACGTCCCGAGCCGGTAGAACCTACGGGCGTCCCTCGAACACCAGGTTGAACGGCGTCTCAGTGGCCCGACGGAAGGATGAGAAGCCAGCCGCCTCGGCCACTTCCCTGAGTCTGCTCTCGCCGGCTTGGGCTCCGAGGCCGGCGCCAACCTCTTGAGAAAGCGACGCCGGCGTGCAGATCAGCGTCGACGCCGAGTAGAACACCCGGCCAATGGGGTTGAGGTTGTCGGCGATGTCATCGTTAGCGAAGGGTTCCACCAGCAACCAGTGCCCATCACCCTTGAGCGAGCGGCGAGTGTGGCGGGCGGCTCCGACCGGATCACCCATGTCGTGCAGGCAGTCAAAATGACATACCAGATCGAAATCTGTGCCCGGGTATTCTTTGGCCGCGCCGACCTCGAAGTGGACGCGATCCGACACCCCGGCGGCGGCAGCAGCCTCACCTGCGCGTCGGATGGACGGCTCGTGATAGTCGAAACCCCAAAACTCCGAGTTCGGGTAGGCCGCGGCCATGATGATCGTCGAGGCACCGTACCCGCAGCCGACATCGGCCACCTTGCCTCCAGCATTCAGCTTGGCCTCGGCCCCGTCCAGGACCGGTATCCAGGACTGGACCAGGTTTGCTGCGTAGCCGGGCCGAAAGAAACGTTCCGTTCCCTGGAACAGGTCGGGATCGTGCTCGTGCCAGCCAATTCCGTCGCCGGTGCGAAAAGCCTCTACCGCCTTGGGCACGATTCTCGTGGCAGCCATCATGGCCTGGAATCCGCCCATCACGTAGGCCGGGCTCCCTTCGTCCGCCAAAGCGGTGGCTTGTTCCTCGTTGAGTTCATAGCGGCCCTCGCCGGCGTAGTCGACGTATCCTGCGGCGGCGAGACCGCTCGCCCACTCGCGGACATAGCGTTCGGTTGTGCCGGTTTTGTGGGCCAAGGCGGCTGGGGTGACCGGTCCGGCGGCCACCATGGCCTTGAACAGGCCCAGCTTGTCCCCCACATTAATCAGAGCACCGGTCAGTATGGATCCGAAATCCCCCACGGCCTGATGCACGTAGCCCATCAGCTTCTCTTCATTAACGGTCATCTCATACCCCTCCCCCGGTCCGAGTTGGACTCTCTCACGCAAGCCTATCCACCCTGGGTACGACCCGCATGGGGTCCGGGTCCTTAGCTCCTCTCAGTTCATGACGACGCAAACGCCTCGGTAGCGAGCCCATTCGATGCCGGTCATGGTCGTCACGCTCACCAGTCCTGGATCAACCGGAGCAGGTTGCCGCCACCACCTGCGGGCAGTGGCGATGGGTAACTGCTCGCGGACCCCCGGACCCTGGCCACTCTCCAACTAGAGCCAGCACGGGCCTGACTCCTGGCGGGCCGGATCCTCGTACCTGCAGAGGAACCCTCACCGGAATCGGCCGAAAGGGACGAAGCCTGAAAGTCCTTCGGGAACTCAGCGAGGCTTGTCGTTCGTCTTAGCAACAATGAGGAGAACCGTCCTGACAGCTGTCGCAGGACTGGGTCTGCTGCTGTCATCGTGTAGTTCGGGTAACCCGGCCCCAAAGATCTCCAGCAACGTGCCATTGGGCCTCCTATCGGTGCGTGGACCCTCCGCCCTTTCGGTCGTCCAGACTCGCTCTTCGTCGATACATCCCTCGTCCGTCTCCGCAAGACGGTACTCACGATCGAGCCTTTTGGCATAGTGACACCCGATTTCGAGTTTTCCCCGTCCTGCTGGCTTGGGGCCGATAATGAGTCGGGCATGTTGTATGTCGCCGCTCAACTTCAGGCCAGCGAGTGGGAGGCTATTCCGGTCATTCACGCTGATTTGAGCGGCTCTGCTATCTTGGCGCTATGGGCTGACGATAAGTCTGTGTGCCGAGCGGGCGCGAATAGCGCCGCGGCGGCACGGCTCGTTCTGATGGACGTTCCACTAACCGCGCTGCCCCGAAAGACGACGCTTACGCTCAATTTGCTGACCTGGCCCGGCCAACTCCCGATCTCCTCCGCTATTGTCCGGCTGGCACAGGTTGGCGGGCGTCAGGCTGGTTTAGCAGTCGACTGCGGAACGTGCCCTCACCCGGTTGGGGTCACTTGTGGCGCTTGTTCCGATTACTCTGCAAATGGCACCTTTCCCCCCACTCCGGACTGGGTGCTTGGCGGCGCCAAAACGTCGCCCCAGGCCCGCGGTCAGGGCGACCCGGGACCGTGGCTGCCGACGTCGTCAGGGGACGACTGCCGCCCAGCGCAGAGGGGGTCAGCTGAGGGGTTCGCCGTTAGCCGTGAGGGTGACCTCCACGTTGCCGCGCGTCGCGTTCGAGTACGGGCACACCTGATGGGCAGCGGCAACGATTTCCGCAGCCCGGGCCCGGTCGTCGATTCCCGGGAGGGTCACGTTCAACTCGACCGCGACGTTGAAGCCGCGCGTCTCGGTCGTGATCAAACTCACCTGCGAATCGATGGACACCTCGCCGAGCTCGACGCGCTCCCGTCGCGCCACGACGCCCAGGGCCCCCTCGAAGCAGGCTGCGTATCCGACCGCGAATAGCTGCTCGGGATTGGTACCGCCTCCGTCACCTCCCATCTCTTTGGGCGTTCGCAGCTGCACGTCCAGCGCCCCGTCGCTCGTCGCCCCGTGGCCCTGGTCGCGTCCACCTGTGACCGTCGCCTGTGCGGTGTAAAGGGTCTGGGTCATGTCGACCTCCTCTGGTTCGACCACCTTGATCTCAGCCGTACCTGCTCCGGTCGGCAGCCTAGAAGACCGGCGTCGATGACTCAGGCGGCAACCCAGCTCATCGGCGATGGCGCCCAGGATCATCGCCAGCGTAGGCGACCGCGGGCACGGGCAGCCCGGGCTAAAGCGCTCCTCACCGGCCATGGGCGCGGCCACCTGATCATGGAGGCTCTCGCCGACGACGTCGACATCAACCTCGATCAAGGAGGCACCGTGGTCACCCTCCAGTTCGCCGATCGAGCCCAGCTGCCGTGACCACGCCTGCAGCCGACATCGAGGGCGGCGAGCGCGTGCGAGCCCTGGTAGTCGATCTGCACGGAGACATCGACCGGTAGCCGCCTCGGGGTCGCCGCGAACAGACCGAAGCCCCCCTGACCCCGCTGGAGGTCGTGCTGCCTGCTCCAGGGTCGACGTCTCGGGCGTATTCTTCGGATCGGAAGGATTTCGGTGACAACGAGGAGGACGACCTTCCGGGGCAGGTGGCCCCGGCTGGTCCTTATCGGCGGTCGCGGCGCAACCAGCTATGAGGTGATCCGGCGATGGCTACACAAAGAACCCGAGTAGCTCGGTCGAGGCCGGCCGGCAAGCCCTGCTTCGACTGCCTCGACGAGGCGACCGCCGTCGATCGTCCGCGGCCGGCGGCCCGGCGTGAAGTGGCGTTCTGGTTTATCGCCTACGTGTTCGCCGTCACCATGCTGGGGACGACCCTGCCCACTCCTCTATATGTCATCTGGCAGAGCGAGTGGGGCTTCTCTTCCGGGATGGTGACCCTGATCTTCGCCGTCTATGCCGCCGGAGTGCTCGCCGCGTTGATCCTGGCGGGACGGGCCTCCGATCAGGTCGGGCGCAGGCCAGTCCTCGGGGCAGCTCTGGCGTTGAGCGCGCTGAGCACGGTGGTGTTCATCCTCGCTACCTCGGTCGGGTGGCTCTTCTTGGGCCGGGTCTTGTCCGGCTTCTCCGCAGGTCTCATGACCGGCACCGCCACTGCCGCGCTCACCGACATGCTGGGACCGGCCAAGCCGCGCCGAGCGTCGGTCGTCTCCACCGTCGCCAACACGTTCGGTCTCGGCCTGGGCCCGCTGCTTGCCGGCCTGTTCGCCCAGTATCTGCCCCACCCCACCGTGCTGGTGTTCGAGGTGTACCTGGCTTTGCTGGCGGCGGCGGCCCTGGCCGTGGTCTGGGTTCCGGAGACCGTGCCGCAACGTCAAAGACTGTCCTTCCGCTTCGCCGGTTTCGGCCTGCCACCCTCGGGCAAGGACGAGTTCGTCGCGGCCGGAGTGGCGGGATTCGCCGCTTTCAGCCTGCTCGGAATCTTCACCGCGCTCGCACCGACGTTCCTCGGCGGTGTCCTGCACGAGCACAGCCATGCCGTGGCGGGCGCCGTCGTGTTCATGATCTTCGCCATTTCGGCTGCCACTCAGGTCGTGGTAGGTCACTTCGACTACCGGAAGGTCGTCTCGTTCGGGTTGGCGCTGTTCCTCCTGGTCCTGGCGTTGATCGTCGCTGGCTTGTCGCAAGCGTCACTGGGCCTCTTCCTCACCGGCACAGGCGTCGGGGGGGTCGCGGTTGGTTGTGTGTTCCTGGGCAGCCTGTCGGCCGCCAACCGCCTGGCCCCCGCCGAGCGGAGGGCACAGGTGGTCTCCTTGTATTTTGTGTTGTGCTATTTGGGCCTCGCCGTCCCCGTCATCGCAGTCGGCATCTCCTCTGAGCACGTAGGTATCTTCCGGTCGGTCCTGGTCTGCTCGATCGCGCTCGCCGTGCTGTCTGTCATCTCGTTGGCTGCATTCGGGAGAGCCAGGGTGGCGGGACAGGCTTAACTGACCCCGTATTCTGGGCGCTTTTCAGATTCTTGGCGCGTTTATGTACCTGTGGTGTTGTCCTCGTCACCAAGAATCCAGATGTCACCAAGAAACGGCGAGAGAGGCTGGGCTGACGAGGGGGGCGGCCTGCAACGGCTTACCGGGGGCCAGGAGCCGGGGGCCAGGAGCCGGGGGCCAGGAGCCGGGGGCCAGGGAGCCGGGGGGCCGGGGGCGGGGCGGCCGGCCGCCGGGGTGCCGGGATCGCACCCCGGGCCGCCGGGACCGTCTACACGGACCGGGCCCGGACTCCCGCCGCGACCACCCACACCAGAGCCAGGGCTGCGCTGCCGACCCACCAGGGCAGCACGAGCCGGCGCCTCGATGACATCACGATCCCGGCGGACAGGATGAACAGTTCGGAGAAGGTACGGAACTCCATCGGGTCGTCGTTCCAGATCTTGCCTGACAGGCACAGGGCCAGGATCAGGTAGAGAACGAAGGCGATCTTCTCGAATAGCGCCGCCTGGCTGGAACGCAGCCGGCTGACGGCGATAACGACGAACACGGCCAGCACCAGAAACTGCAGAAGCTGGTGCTGGCCGGCGTTATCCGGATGGGCCAGCCAGCCGTGAACCGCCCGGACCATGGCCAGAAACGGGGCCCCCGAGGTGCCGCTGTAGCCGCGGAGCGGCAGCGATCCCCACGCCGCGGCCACGTACGCCTGCCAGCCGACGACGACGGCAACGGGGATGGCGACCGCGGCTAGCGGCCGACCATCCAGGCGCCTGGTTCGATACCAGTCCCAGAGTATGCCGAGCCCGACCGCAGCCACCAGGACCAGGACGGTCTCCCGGCACAGAACTCCCGCACCGAGCAGCAGGCCGGCAATCACGAAGCGACCCTTCTTGATCATCAGGATCCCGGCCACGAGGAAGGCGGCGGCCGTTATCTCGGTGAGGTCCCGGGCCAACGACCAAACCAAACCGAAGTAGCCGGCAGGGAGGAGGCCCCATGCGGCGTGGCGGCCATAGGTGCGGGCCCATAGGGCGCACAGCGTCCCGAGCGCAAACAGGGCGGCCAGATTCACGAGAATTGCCGCGGCCGGGACAGCCGCGGCGTGACCGAACGATGCCAGCCACACCAGGATGGGGTAGCCGATGCGATTGAGCCTGATCACCCCGTCAAGGGTGATGCCCCTGTAGTGGGGGCCGAGTTGAAGGGGGTTGAGGGCCAGCCGGTAGTAGAACTGCCCGTCGTAGCCGGCGCCCGTCACGACCGGCAGGCCATGGGGCACCTGGTGCGAATTGGCGAACCCGGTCCCGGCTACCACGAAGGCACCCGGGTTGCCGTGGCCCACCACGACGAGGCGCACCACCACGAACAGACCGGAGGCCCCCAGGAGCACGGCTCCGGGGATCCAGGGCCGGTCGAGGGCGCCAATCAGTTTGTGGCGTTCGGCACTCTGTCGAGCCACGGCGACCACCCGGCAAATCTAGTCAGTTCTGCGATCGCGATTCCGACTTTGGTCCGACCACGAGCGCGTCCGATTAGCCGGGCGGTGTCCGCCGCCAATGGCCACGCGTTGTAGTCAGCGCGGCATTGTCCTGGTGCTCGGCTTGTCACTCGTCTGGCGGGGATGATCGAGCCCGTCGGCGAGCCTCAGGGTAAGCGAGATGCGGTGGCGGGGAATGTCGATATCAAGGACCTTCACGCGCACGATATCGCCTGGTTTCACCACTTGGCGGGGGTCCTTGACGAACGTGGTGGACATGGCGGAGATGTGGACCAGGCCATCGTGGTGGACCCCGACGTCTACGAACGCTCCGAAGGTGGCGACGTTGGTCACCACACCCTCGAGGATCATTCCGGGGGTGAGGTCCTCCAGCTGGTTGACGCCTTCCTTGAAGGTGGCGGCCTTGAAGGCCGGACGGGGATCGCGGCCCGGCTTTTCCAGTTCCTGGAATATGTCGGTTACGGTCGGCAGGCCGAAGGTGTCATCGACGAACTCGTCGGCCTTAAGTGAACGGAGCACCGTGGTGTTGCCGATGAGGGTGCTCAGGGCGGATCTGGTCTTCTCGAGGATGCGGCGCACTATCGGGTAGGCTTCGGGGTGCACGCTCAAGGCGTCGATGGGATCGTCGCCGGCGGGGATGCGCAGGAAGCCGGCGCACTGCTCGAAGGCCTTGGGGCCCAGCCGTGGCACGTCGATGAGCGCCCGGCGCGAGCGGAACGGGCCGTTGGCGTCGCGGTGGGCCACGATATTTTCCGCCAGCCCCTCCCCGATGCCGGACACGCGTCTCAGCAGCGGCACCGAAGCGGTGTTGACGTCGACGCCCACCGCGTTCACGCAGTCCTCCACTACTGCGTCGAGCGAGCGCGACAGCTTCAGCTCCGAGACGTCGTGTTGGTATTGGCCCACACCGATCGACTGGGGGTCGATCTTGACCAGTTCGGCCAGGGGATCTTGTAGCCGCCTGGCGATCGATACCGCGCCGCGCAACGACACGTCCAGGTCGGGCAGTTCTTGGGAGGCGTAGGCCGAGGCCGAGTACACCGAAGCCCCCGCCTCCGACACCACGACTTTGGTCAACTGCAGCTCCGGATGCACCGTGACCAACTGGCCCACCAGGTCATCGGTCTCCCGGGAGGCGGTCCCGTTGCCGATCGCGATCAGCTCGACGCGATGGCGGCCCGCGAGACGGCGCAGTTCAGCGACGGCCTCCTCCCGGCGTCGTTGCGGCGGGTGCGGGTAGATGGTCTCGGTGTCGACCACCTTGCCGGTCGCGTCGACCACCGCCACCTTCACTCCGGTACGGAAACCAGGGTCGAGGCCCATGGTCGGCCGACCCCCGGCAGGCGCGGCGAGCAGCCGGTCACGCAGGTTGGCGGCGAACACGCCCACCGCCTCGTCCTCCGCGGCCTGCCACAACCGGAGACGAACATCCGCGGCCAGGCGGACCAGAATCCGGGTGCGCCACGACCCGCGCACCGTGTCCAGCAACCAGCCGTCCCCGGGACGACCGCGGTCGGAGATCGCGAAATGCTGGGCCACCCGCACCTCATAGCTACCCGGCCCGGGTCGTCGCGTCACGGCCGGGTTCGGCTCGCCGGGCTGGAAGGACAGGTCGAGAATGTCTTCTTTCTCGCCCCGGAACAGAGCCAGAACTCGATGCGAGCGCAGCCGGACGAAAGACTCGGCAAAGTCGAAATAGTCGGAAAACTTGGCTCCGGCGTCGTGCTGGCCGGCCCGCACCCGCGATTCCACCCGACCCCCAGACCACATCTGTTCGCGCAACGCGCCAATAAGGTCGGCGTCCTCGGCGAAGCGTTCGACCAGGATCGAGCGGGCGCCCTCCAGAGCGGCCGCCGGGTCAGCCACACCCCGTTCGGGATCAACGAAACCGGCGGCCGCAACTGCCGGATCGACCGTCGGATCCCCCAGAAGCCGATCGGCGAGCGGCTCCAGCCCCGCCTGTCTGGCCGCCTCCGCTTTGGTGCGGCGCCTGGGCCGATAAGGCAGGTAGACGTCCTCGAGGCGCACCTTGGAATCGGCCGCCACGATCCGAGCCCGCAGGGCGTCGTCGAGCTTGCCCTGAGCCATGACCGACTCCAGGATCGCCGTGCGCCGCTCCTCCAGCTCACGAAGGTACCCGACCCGCTCGTCGACCACGCGCAGCTGGGCGTCATCGAGCCCGCCCGTCGCCTCCTTGCGGTAGCGGGAAACGAACGGCACCGTGGCCCCGCCGTCGAAGAGATCAACGGCCGCCCTGACCTGCCAGTCGCGCACACCGAGCTCGTCGGCGATTCTGGCCTGAATAGATGAAGTCACGATCCTGATCAGCCTCTCCCGAAGTTTCGGGCCGGACTGGCCCCGTCGAGCAGTGACGTCCGACGGTAGCGCCCGCTCAGCGCCCACCACCGCCGCCTGGATGCGAAGCGTGAGCGTCGGAGAACTGGCGGACGAGCTTGAGGCCGAGGTGGACCTGACCCGGGCCCAGGCGAGGGGCGTGCCGGGCCGGCGGGCCACGCTCGAGGCTTCCATGGATCGGAGTTACCGGTTGCTCTCCGACCGGGAGCAGGACGGGTTCCGGTGCCTGGCCACCGCCACCGCGCCGACCTCGAGCGAATGCTTTACCAGCGTGGCGGCCCGGCTCGGCGTGGCCAATCCGGGGCCGGTGCTGTGGGCGCTGACCCAGAAATGGTTGATCACCTTCGACGGCACCGACCCGCCCGGCCGCTGGTTTTCGGTCCTGGAAACCATCCGGAGTTACGGCGTGCGCCTCCTGGATGAGATCGAGATCGCCGGCCTTCGTGGCCCGTCGGGCCGCGTGAACCCGTTCATCGGCGAGAATGATGGAGTGTGAGCGATCAGAGAGGCGATGACATAGAGCGGCGGAGTTCCCCGTTCACCCAGGTCGAGATGCACAGCCTGTGGACGTACAGTGATGGTGCTCTCACGGCCAAGGGCTACCGGCTGCCAAACGGCGCGGCCAGGGCCGGAAGTTGGGCACTGGTGGACCAGGCGACCGGGAACGTCCAGGACCTGGTCCCGCCGGGCGAATTCTCGCGTCGATTCCGGCCGGTCGACCTGTTTGCGGACGTACCCGGCCTTTCGACGTATCTGGGGACGGTTAGCGCGTCTGAGGGTACCGCCCTGGTGGATCTGGTCCTTGATCGGAACCCCTTCATGCTGGCTAACGGGCCCGAGCGGGTGGCGAGGCCCCACACCCTGATGGTGCCCCGCAGCCATCGCGACGGGTGGTCGTCGGCCACAGCTCAGGAGCTGGCAGCTTGTCGAACGGCGATGGCCCTGGTCGCGGCGTGGTACCACAGCGCTGACGGCGGACGCGTGGTGTTCTGTGCCAATGACAGCGCACCCAACCTCGACTACCTGCGCGACATGCAAGTCGCGGGCGGGACCCTCGCCAGCGGCAATACCGATGTGGTAGTCACCAAGAATCCCCGGCAGGAAGTCCAGCACGCCCATTTGCACGCCTTCTACGCTGAACGCGACCCGACCGAGAACCACGAGTCGTCGGCGCTGGAAGGGTATCCAGTCATTGGAGCGGGTCAGCGGGCGTTCCGGGCCTCCCTCGGCAGCGACGCCGTGAAGGTAGGACCTGACCGCACGAGATTCGCCGCTGAGGTTAGGGATGCGGCCCAGGCCTGGGGCGGTAGTTACTGCTCGTATCAGCTCGGCGTTGACGGCCCCGTGTGGGTTATGCCTGCATTAGGCCCATCCATGGACGAGTTCAACCGGCGCCTCGCCCGGGCCGATGGCCTCAAGGCGGAACCCGACCCAAAGCTGGGCGGGGCCATCAACCTGGTACGGCCCGGTCTGGCCGACGCGGCGCGGCTCCACGCGGCCCAGCGGGCCACAGCTGAACAGCGGGCGAGTTTCGAGACCTTCGCGGCCCGGCACGGGTTGAACCCACGATCGCTGGACGTGGGTCTCGCACCCGGCTTATAGACTGCATGCCATTGAGGTGACGCCCGCGGACAGATGAAACTCAGGGCCGGAGTCCTCACGTCCGGAGCGGGTTTTACTGCTGGCTGTGGTTAGAGGTCGCTACGCCCGGCGGCCCAGGTAGCCGAGAAACCTCGTCTGGTCGTCCGCGTCGGCCCGAACATCGATGCGCGGGCCGAACATCCCGTCAGCGCGCAACACCTCTTCGGGTATCGCCCCCATGCCGGCGATCATGCGCTGGAGTTGGTCGGAATCGAGCGTCTCGGGCTGACCGGTGGCGCGGGCGAGATCCCAGGTGTGCGTGAACACGTCGCCTGTGACGATCATGTCGACGGTCTCTGCTAGCGACTGCGTGCTGAAGGGTGTCGCGACCTGCTTGGTAGCCAGGGTCGGCTCGGCAAGCGCGTTGGCGATCGTCACCTGGACCGTCTCCCAGGCGCCAACCGGGTCGTCCGCGACGGACGGCACCGGCGGGAACTCCACCCCGTTGGAGCCGAAAAACGCCGGAATCCACTCGGTCAGGTGACCGACGACGTCGCGCCCGGTCCATCCCTCGCAAGGCGACGGGTTGTCCCAGGCGTCTTCAGGGACCGCACGGACCCGCTCGGTGAACTGGGCGGTGACGCGCTCGTAGCGGTCGGCGATGTCGCTCATAGACAGGTAGACGGTACTGGCGGCCGGAACTCATCGGCGCCCCTCTCGGCTCGCGTGGACGGATCGATCGCATCCACTTGCAAATGCAATCGGTTGGGAGGATCGTCTGTGAACCTGCGGGGGCCGCCGTCGATGAGCGTCGGACTCAAGAGACCGATGAAAAGCAGTCGCCCAAAGCGTCATATCTCGTGTACGCGATACCTGGAGGAAGTCATGGGCGCCATGAGTCAGCCCGGCAGAGGCTGTGACATGAGGCACACGCTTGTGCCCGGGCAACGTCCGAAAATTCGGTTTCGAGCCCACGCCGCCGTCTGGCAGACTGGGCGCGACGCAACCGCGACGTATGTCGCCGTCCTCCCCCCGATCCAGAGAGAGGTCCTCTGATGGCCGCACTGGCGCGCTGGTGTTTCCGGCACCGCAAGATTGTTCTGCCAGCCTGGCTGATCGCGCTGGTCCTTGTCGGTGGCATCGCGAGGACCGCCGGATCGAGCTATTCCAACAACTTCTCGTTCCCTTCGACCGATTCCAGCCGGGCGCTCGACCTCGTGAAAGCGAACTTCCCGTCGCAGAGCGGCGATAGTGACCAGATCGTCGTTCAGGCGAAGAGCGGCACACTGCACACTCCCGAGGTCGCGGCTGCCGTCGATCAGATGCTGGGAAAGGTTCAGCAACTCCCCTTTGTGACCGGGGTCACCTCGCCGTATAGCTCCGGTCTCATCTCGACCAACGGGAAGATCGGGCTGGCGACCGTCCAACTCGACGCCCAGGCCCAGAACATCTCTAGCGACCAGGCGAAACAGCTGATCAAGACGGCCCAGGCGGTCAACCCGGATCTCCTCAATGTCCAGCTCGGCGGGGCAGCAGTGCAGCAAGGAGAGAGCCAGGGGGGCGGTTCAAGTGACTTCCTCGTGGGGGCATTACTCGCCCTGGTGGTGCTGTTCTTCGCGTTCCGTCGTTCATTGCTCACCGCCGTACTCCCTCTACTGACCGCGGTGGTGGCCATCGGCATCGGGACGTCTTTTATCGGCATCCTCTCCCACGCGGTCAACATCCCCCAGTTCGCCACCCAGTTGTCCGAACTGATCGCACTCGGTGTGGGAGTCGACTACTCCCTGTTCATCGTGAATCGCCATCGACGCGAACTGCTCGCTGGCCACAGCCCCGAAGAGGCCGCCGTCCGTGCCCTCAACACGTCGGGGCGGGCTGTGTTTGTGGCCGGGTTAACAGTTTGTATCGCCCTTCTCGGCATGTTCGCTCTCGGCCTCACCTTCCTCTATGGGGTTTCCCTTGGGGCGGCCTTCGTCGTCCTGCTCACGATGCTTTCGGCGCTTACCTTGCTGCCCGCCATGCTCGGCTTCTACGGGCCCAAGGCCTTGTCCCGTCGCGACCGACGGACGCTACGCGAGGACAGCGAGGAACGGCTGGGGCCGAATGGACGAGCTGACATAGGGCGCAGCCCATTCTGGGAGTGGTGGGCGGCCGTCGTTGAGCGGCGATCCGCCATCCTGTCCGTGCTGGGGCTCGCCCTCATCGTTATCGTCGCGCTGCCGTTCTTCAGTATGCGTCTCGGGCTGGCCGACTCGGGCGAGGATCCCTCGGGATCGACGACGAAGCAGGCCTACGACCTTCTGGCCCAAGGTTTCGGCCCCGGGTTCAACGGCCCCCTCCAGGTGGTCGGCGCCATCAACGGACCCAACGACCTCCCCCGCTTCGACAGCTTCATCACGGGACTTCAAGAGACGCCCGGTGTTGCTCACGTGCTCGCCCCGCGCATCAGCCCAAACGGAAAGGCAGCCGTCGCCTTCGTCTACCCGGCCTACAGCCCCCAGGCCGCCCAGACCACGACGCTGGTAAACCACATCCGCGCCGAAGTTCCCAACGCCACGGCCGGTTCGTCGCTGGCCATCCACGTGGGAGGCCAGACCGCCGGGGGCATCGACTTCTCGAAGGTGTTGTCCGAGAAACTTCCTCTCTTCATCGCCGTGATCATCGTGCTGGCATTCCTGTTGCTCGCCACTGTTTTCCGGAGCATCATGGTGCCGCTGACGGCGTCGCTGATGAACATCCTCTCCATCGGCGCCGCCCTCGGAGTGATCACCGCCGCCTTCCAGTACGGCTGGCTGCAACCTATTCTCGGCTACGCCAAAGCAGGTCCGATTGAGGTGTATCTGCCGGTCATGATGTTCGCCGTCCTGTTCGGCCTCTCCATGGACTACGAAGTCTTTCTCGTCAGCCGGATCCATGAGGAATGGGTGAGGACCGGTGACAACAGGCAGGCGGTGACCCGGGGTCAGGCCGAGACAGGGCGGGTCATCACCGCCGCAGCTCTGATCATGATCCTGGTCTTCTTGTCGTTCAGCCTCATCAACAACTCGCTCGTGATTCAAGAGTTTGGCATCGGATTCGCGGCGGCGATCGTCATCGACGCCTTCGTCGTTCGTACCGTGCTGGTGCCCTCGGTCATGCATGTCCTGGGGCCGCGCAACTGGTGGCTCCCCTCCTGGCTGGACCGGATTCTGCCGACAGTACACATCGAGTCCGATGATCTTGCGGAGCCGGTCGACGAACTCGAGCCGGTCAGCGAGTATTCCGACAATTAGACGTCGGTGACCGACGGCCCATGATCGTGCTCGCTGATGGGTGATCCGTTCTCCCGGGCGTCGGTCCGGGCCGCCTACGACACCGTCGCCGAAGACTACGCGAGGGCGTTCGCAGACGATCTATCGAACCTGGCGCTCGACAAAGAAATCCTCGATGTAGTTTCAGCCCGGATTCCCAACCGCGCAGTCGTGGCCGACCTGGGGTGCGGTCCGGCGCCAGTCGCGGCACACCTCCAGGCCCGAGGCGTCTCAATGGTTGGTGTCGACCTATCCAAACGGATGCTCGACGTTGCCGCCCAACGAGTTTCGAACCTGCCGCTGGTTCAAGCCGACCTGCGAAGCCTTCCTTTCCGGAATGCATCCCTGGGCGCCGGGGTCGGCTATTACGCCATCCAGCACCTGGCGCGCACCGATCTGCCCGACGCTCTGGCCGAAATGGGCCGGGTCCTGCAGGCCGGGGGGCTTCTGGTTCTCGCCGTTCACCTGGGAGGAGGCGAACGCTACATGGACGACTTCCTCGGCCATCGCGTCAATCCCGTTGGCGGATGTTTGTACCAGCGCGACGAACTATTCACCAGTCTCGAAGCGGCCGGGTTCTCAATGCAGGTCGCATCCGAACGCGGCCCCCTTGTCCACGAAGCCGACACGCAACGCCTGTACCTGATAGCCGTCAAACGCTGAACAACGCCCCGGACACGGAGTGTCTGCTGCGAATCGGGCCTCACGCTAACACCGGTCAGAGAGCGTTCCGCAGCTCCGAGGCGCCGTGCGGCGGCGGCGACGGGAGGAGCGAATTCGAACACCCGTTGGCGGGTTCCGGCGGCATCGTCCATTGACATCTCGAAATGCCTCCACGGGATTGTGATCATGGCGGCCGACGCAGCCCTCAGTTTCAAGCGTCGCGGTGCGACATCCGGATCGAGGCCGCCGCCAGGGCGATGACGGCATAGACGCCGAGGACCACAACCGCGGTGCCCGGCCTCAGGAGTCCCGCCGAATGGTTGACCGTGACGGCGGCCTGGAGCGCGGTCCCGGGCACGTACTGACGAAGGCCAGCTGGAAGCAGCTGGCCGAGCGTCACGCCTCCCAAGATGACCAGCACCAACGCCGCGGTCGCTCCTGCGGTGTGTCGGATGAGGCCGCCGAGACCCACTCCGATGACCGCAATAAGGCTCACGGCCAGGGCACCGAACACCACCGCTTGCGGGACGCCGGGATGAACGAAGGACACTTCGAGATGCTTGCCGGTGAAGACCCGCTGGCCGACTTCGAAGCTGACCACGGCAGCCAGCAGCGCCACCGGGAACACGAACGCCGCAGTGACCCCAGCCTTGGCTGCCAGAACCCGCCGCCGGGTGGGCGTGGCGGCAAAGGTGGACCGAATCATCCCCGTCATGTACTCGGCAGTCATGCTCCGTACCCCGAGTGCCGCGAACAGCACGGCACCGACGAACACGACACCGAACAGCGAACAGGCGGTTGGGTCGAACATCTGGCGTTGCCCCGCGGTCATCTTCGTCCACTGTTGCGCCTGGGAGACACAGAGGATCGCGCCCAGGGCGACGGAGATGACCGTGGCCATGACCACCGTTCGCCAGGTCGAGGGCAGGGTGCGGAGCTTGGTCCACTCTGCCTTGAGGGCCCGCCTGATCCTCAGAGTCCGTACCGGCGGAGCCGGACGGGTGAAGCGAATCGCGTCGATGGTGTGGGTGGCAATGCTCATGTCAGGCTCCTTTGATTGCGTCGACCAGCTGGCCGGCGCGGTAGTCGGTTTGGTCCTTGGTCAAGTCGAAATACGCCTCTTCGAGCGACGACCCGAGTGGGGCGAGCTCGACAAGAGTGACGCCGTGGGCAGAGGCGGCGGCGCCGATGGCGGCCGAATCGAGCCCGGTCACGATCATGGCGCCGCCAGGTCCACACTCGATCAGCGCACCTCGCTGGGTCAGCGCCTCCGCCAGCTCGGTCTGCTGAACGGCCCGGACCCGGACACTAGAGGCCGTGTGTCGGTTGATGAACTCCTCGGTGCCGGCGTCGGCGATGATGCGGCCCCGACCGATCACGACCAGGTGATCGGCAGTCTGGGCCATCTCACTCATGAGATGGCTCGAGAGGAACACCGTGCGGCCTTCGGATGCCAGCGACTTCATCAGGTTGCGGATCCAGAGGATGCCCTCTGGGTCGAGCCCGTTGATCGGCTCGTCGAACATCACCGTCTGAGGGTCGCCGAGCAGGGCGGCCGCCGATGCCCAACCGCTGGCTCATGCCAAGCGAGAAGGTCCCGACTCGTCGGCCGGCCACTTCGCTGAGCCCGACGATCTCGAGCACTTCGCGCACCCGGCTGCGTGCGATGCCGTTGCTGTCGGCCAGCCAGGTGAGGTGGCTGGCGGCGCTGCGGCCGCCGACGATGGCTTTGGCGTCCAGGAGCGCCCCGACGGAACGGAGAGGGTCAGCGAGCTGGTGGTATGGCTTCCCGTCCACCCGGACTTCACCCGAGCTCGGGGTGTCCAGGCCCAGGATCAGGCGCATGGTGGTCGACTTGCCGGCGCCGTTGGGGCCGAGGAAGCCGGTCACCTGCCCGGGCCGGACCGTAAAAGAGACCTCATTGACGGCCACGGTCTTGCCGTAGCGCTTCGTGAGGTGGTTGGCCTCGATCATGGTGCTTCCTTTCCTCGTCGATCTGGTCTGGGAAGCAGCCTGCGCTCGGGGCCTGAGGTGCCGCTGATGGGGCCCTGAGGCGGGCTGGTCGGCTCACGCCCGCCGCACCTGGTCGTCGGTCGTAGCGTGGGGGCGTGGAAGTGAAGCTCTTCGGCGAGTTCGAGGTGGTAAAAGGAGGGGTAGCGACACCGATTCGCGGCGCCAAGCAGCGCGCCCTGCTGGCTCTCCTGGCCCTCAACCGGGGGCGTCCGGTCAGCGCCGACCGGCTGATCGACGAGCTGTGGGGCGACGGACAGACCGCCAAGCCAGCCAACGCCTTGCAGGCCCAGATTGTCCAGCTGCGTCGAACTCTCGGGGCCTCCGCCATCGTCACCTCGGCATCCGGCTATGCGCTCGATGTGAGTGCCGGTGACCTGGACGCCGCCCGATTCGAAGACCTGGTAGCCGAAGGTCGTCGCCTGAGCGCCGAGGGCGAGCTGGCCTTAGCATCCGCCGTGCTTGGTGAGGCCCTGCGGGTGCGCCGCGGCGAGCCGCTGTCCGAGTTCGCCTACGCCGGCTTTGCTGACGCCGAACGGTCCCATCTCAACGAGTTGGTCCTGGTGGCAACCGAGTCCCGCGTCGAAGCGGACCTGGGGCTCGGCCGTCACAACGAGCTGGTAGGCGACCTGGAAGCGCTGTGCCGGGACCACCCGCTGCGCGAGCGTCTCTGGGAGCTGCTCATGCTGGCGCTCTACCGAGCCGGGCGCCAGGCCGAAGCGCTGCGTGCCTTCACCGCGATCCGTGACCGCCTGGTCGACGAGCTCGGGATCGACCCCGGATCTTCTCTGCGTGACCTGGAGGCCCGCATCCTGGACCACGACCCGTCCCTCTCGGCCGCCCAACCGCCGCCGGCACGGGCGGCGTCGATGCCACCGCTGCCAGGCAACCTGCCCGAACCGCTGAGCAGCTTCCGCGGGCGCACCACCGAGCTGGAACAGGTGGACCAGGCGATTGACTCCAGCCGATTGGTTACGTTGATCGGCCCTGGCGGGGTCGGCAAGACTCGCCTGGCGGTCGCGGCTGCGGCGCGGCGCCGCGACCACCACTCCGGTGGCGCCTGGCTGGTGGAGCTCGCGGGCGTCACCGATCCCGCAGCCGTCGGCCCGGCTGCGGCCGCGGCCCTCGGCGCCTCGGGGCCAGCACTGGGCGATGACCAGCCCTCTGGATCGACGGCGGAACTCATCGTCCGCCACCTCACCGGCCGCTCCCTCGTCATCGTCCTCGACAACTGCGAACACGTCATCGCCGAGGCCGCCGCGCTCGTCCACGCCCTGGTGGCGAGGCTGCCCGGCCTCCGGGTGGTGGCTACCAGTCGCGAGCCCCTCGGCGTTCCCGGCGAGTTCCTCATTCCCGTCGCCGGCCTGGTGCCGGCGGACGCCGCCGAACTCTTCGGGGATCGGGCTCGAGCCGTGCAACCAGGCTTCGACCCTGACGGGACGGCCGCAGCGGTCATCGATAGCATCTGCCGCCGACTCGATGGCCTGCCCCTGGCTATCGAGCTGGCCGCCGCCCGCGTCCGGGCCCTCCCGCTGGCGACCCTGGCCGAGCGGCTCGACGACCGCTTCGCCCTGCTTCGCCGCGGTGCTCGCACCGCGCTGCCCCGCCAACGGACCCTGCGTGCGGTCGTGGACTGGAGCTACGACCTCCTCTTCGACGACGAGCGCCGGCTGTTGGCTCGCCTGTCCGTCTTCGTCGGCGGCTGCGAACTCGACGCCATCGAGTCCGTGTGCGCTGACGACAAAGTGCCAAAGGCCGATGTCCTCGACGTGTTGAGCCGACTGGTGGACAAGTCGCTCGTCATGGCCCCCGTGGCGGGCGAGACCCGTTTCGCCCAGCTGCAGACGTTATGGCAGTACGGCACCGAACGCCTCGATGAATCCGACGAGGCCGACGTGGTACGCGCCAGGCATGCGGCCTATTACCGTCACTTCGCCGAGAACGGCAACGAACGGCTCAGAGGTGCCGCGACATCGGTGTGGCAGGCCCGTCTGACCCCGGAGTTGGCCAACCTGCAGGTCGCCCTCGAATGGCACCTGGACACCGGCGACATTGACGGGGCTCTGTTGATGGTGTCTGGAATGGCGTGGTTGTGGTTCGTCAACAGCGACTTTGCCGAAGGGGCGCGTTGGCTGGCCCGCCCGTTGGGTGCCGAAGGGAAACGCCGGGCTGAGCGGCACGCCATCGCCCAGGTCTGGCATGGCTACTTCGTCGGCATATCGTCCAGCCCCGCCTCAGGAGTCGTCGAGTGCGACCAGGCCATTGCGGTCTTGAGGCCAGGCGTCGACGGGGTTCGCCTGGCGGAAGCGCTGTTGCTCGGCGCCACGGTACTGATACGCGCCTACGAATTCAGTCGGTCTCTGGCCGCCCTGGCTGAAGCGCGGGCGCTCCTGGAGCCCGACGAGCAAGGTTGGCTGCTCGGTGCGCACGACATGCTGGTCAGCTGGAACATGGCCTCGTTTGGGCGTCTCGACGAGGCCGAGGCGGCCGCCCGTTCGAGCATTGAGCGCTTCGATGCTGTAGGGGAAACCTTTCTGGTGGTCAACTCACTGAACGCGCTGGCCGGCATCATGGCGGTCAAAGGCGATATCGATGGCGCATCAGTCGCCTACGAAGTGCTCCTACGGCGCTGCCGGGCCACCGGGGCGCACCCCTACCTGAACTCTGCCCTGGTCGCGCTGGCTGTCCTGCGGGCCAGACAGGGTGACGACGCCGCAGCCGACGATCTCTACCAAGAGGCGATCGGATGCTCCCCGAACCCGTGGCTGTCAGCCGACGCCATGGTCGGTCAGGCGGCCGTCGCCCGGCGCCTGGGTGATCTGGCCAGGGCGAAAAGGTTGCTCGACACCGCGGCAGACCGCTACCGAGACACAGACATTCCCGCCGGTCAGCCCCGGGTGCTGGCCGGACTGGCCTGGTGGGCGCTCGGGGCCGGTCAACCCGATGCTGCCGCCGTCTTCGCCACAGATGCCGTCGGAGCCGCTGAGATAATCGCCGATCCCGAAACCCAACTTCTCGCCGGTTCCGCCCTGGCCGCAGCCAGGGCGATCGCAGACCCAACTGAGGGCAATACCAGTCGCTTCGTCGCGCTTCGCGCAACAGCGGAACCTCGGTCCGTCGCATCGCTCGCTCACTGACGAACCCGATCTGGTCGCCCTCGCGGCTCGGCTTACACCAGCTGCTACCTGAACGAGCGAAGCCGCCACTCGAGTCCATTTCGAGCGGCCACCTCAGGCTGTCGTGTTGGCCGCCCTCAGCGCCACCTCAGAGCGACCTCAGGCCAGAGGCCCAACCTGATAGCCATGCCTCAAGAACCACAGGAGCCGGCCGCCCGCCGTGGCCGACCGGTCTATCCCACGCCCGCCGTCGAGGACCACGGTCGGGCCGTGACAGCAAACATCGAGGCCGCCGCCTTCTATCGCCAAGCGCAGCAGGCGGTGGAAACGTGTGACGCGGTAGCCGCGCTCCGGCACGCGGTCAGAGCCGATCCCGCCTTCGAAGTCGCCGTCGCCGATCTCGGTGCCCTCACCCAAACACCCACCGGGTTCATCGGCGGTCGTCCGATGAACTGGGAACGTCATCACATCGAAATCGTCCGCACGGCGGCCGCCGGCAACCACAGTCGGGCCGCCGACCTCGTCCGTGAGCACCTCGCCAGTGTCGGCTGCGACCCACTCGCTCTGCGCATTGTCACAGAACTCCGACCGCGCCCCGGACCTCGGGATGGGCTCGATGATCTAACCGACCACCTTCCTCCGTGCCATCCCGTCTTTACGGAGACCGATCCAGGACCGCTGCCCTGAGAAACCGAGCATGCGGTTCGCCGGGAGTCACCTTCTCTGTTGCACCGGCCCCTCTAACTGGGCACTCTTTGCAATAGAGAAGGGCATTCCGGGCCCGAAAGGGCAGGAATTGCAACACAAAAGGAGGGTTGGGGCGGCCGCGTCAGTGGCGACGCGGAAGTCGGACTACCTGAGCACTTCATCGAAGAGTTCCAGCATCGAGCGCCAGGATCGCTCGTCGGCGCCCTGGTCGTACCCGATGTAAGCTCCTTCGGCTCCCTTTACTGGCTGGAAACGCGCCGGCAATGGACGCGCCGGATCGGCGGCCACTGAAGGGTCTGTGAAACTGTGAGCAACGCGACCGTAAAGGTGCATCTCCCAGTCAACACCGCCCCGCGCATCTCTTCTTCAAACGCGATGCGTTGTTTTGCGGGCACCACCGGGTCATCGGCACCCAGGCAGACCAGTACCTTTCCCCTGATGTTGTGCGCCCCTTCTGGATATGTCGTGTCGAGTGGGGCATGGAATCCAACGACCGCCTTGAACGCTCCGCCGCGTCGGGCGAGCTCGAGAGCCAGGGTGCCGCCCAGGCAGAAGCCGATTGCCGCCAACCGCGTCTGGTCTACCACGCCTACGGACGTGAGTACATCGAGCCCTGCATTCCCGAGCGCACAAAATCTCTCGGGGTCCTCGTGCAAGGGCATGACGCGGGACGTGACCTCGCTTTTTGGTATCGGCCGGCCTCCTCCGTGATAGTCCAGCGCAAAAGCGACATATCCCAGGGCGGCGAGCCTGTCGGCGCGATCCCGCGAATGCTGATCCAGGCCCCCGCCGCCGTGGCAAACCAGGACAGCCGGCAGGCTGCCGGAACGCTCGCCGTCAAACGCCAGGTATCCCACGTACTCCGTTCCATCGAAAAAATACGCGATCTCATCCGTGTGCATGCCTCTCACTCCGTGATATAGAGTCGTTGATGGTCGCCGCGTATGGTACTGAGATCCCGGGCGGCGGCGGTAAAGTCCTTGCGGCCGGCGTCGCGGAAGCTGTGGCGTGGCAGGGGCGCGACCATCAGCAGCCCAGCAGGCCGGAGGTAGTGTCGAGTGGCCGGGGGGAATCGCACCCCCCGGCTCTCACAGAACCGTACGTGACAGTCTCCCGTCATACGGCTCTTACAGGCCGACCGGTGGCGGCGATGAGGTGCCAATGAGCGAACAGGCGTGGCTCTCGCCGCCGGATGGCAGCGAGCCATTCCCATGCTCGGCCTTTTCTACGCCGGAATCGTTTGAGTTTCCGCATGGCCCAGCGGACGAGGTGCTCCTCGATGCGCTTGGCCAGGAAGTACAACGTTGAGCGGTAGAAGCGCCCGTAGTAGTTGATCCAGCCTCGCACTTGCGGGTTGATGCTCCCGGCGATGCCGGACAGGTCCGTCCCTACGCGACGGTTGAGATGCCAGCCTCGGATCTGCTTGCTTTTGGCCTTCTTCGCCTTATCGCTCATGGCCGGACTGAAGCTTACGAAGTAGCCGTGCCGGCCTCGGGCGAACCGCCCCCGAAAGCTGTAGCCGAGGAAGTCGAAGCTGGTGTGCTCGGAGTCCCCTCGGCGGTTCGCGTCTTTGCAGTACACGATCTTGGTCTTGTCGGGGTGCAGCTCGAGACCCAAGGTCCCGAGCCTTTCGGCGATGGCAGCCTCGAGTTCTTCGGCTTGCTCCTCGCTGTCGCAGTGGGCGATGACGTCATCCGCGTAGCGCTCGAACGGGCAGCCCGGAAAGTTCCGATCCATCCAGCGATCGAACGCGTAGTGCATGAACAGATTGGCGATCGAAGGCGAGATCGGAGATCCCTGCGGAGTCCCTTTCTCTCGGGCGACAACGGTTCCGTCCGGCATCTGGATCGGGGCTTGGAGCCACCGGTCGAGATAGAGCAGAACCCACCGCTCGTCGGTGTGGTGAGCCACCGCTTTGAGCATCAGATCCCATGGGACACTATCGAAGAAGGCCCGAATGTCGAGATCCAACACCCAGTCCTTTCCCCAACAGCGCTCCCTGGTGACAGCCAGGGCATCATGGGCGGACCGCCCCGGACGATATCCGTAGCTGTCAGGATGGAAGATCGGCTCCAGCTTCTCTTCCAGCAGCAGCGCCGCTGCGGTCTGGGCGATCCGGTCTGCCGTGTTGGGCACCCCGAGCGTCCTGACCCCCAATCCGTGATCTTTCGGTATCTCCACCGCCCGCACCGGCCCCGGCATATACGAGCCCGAGGACATCCGGTTCCACAGCTTGTAGAGGTTGTCGGCCTCCCGCTCCTGGAACTCGGCGATGCTCACAGCGTCCACGCCCGGCGCACCTTGATTGGCCCGGACCTTCTCCCACGCCTCGAACACGAGACGTTTGGGAATCTCAAATGACTTCATCTTCGGTCTGGGTTTGTCTCTCGGCTCCTCCCCTGTCGGGTTGGCCTCAAGTCGACCCTGGTCTGCCCGATCCCTTCGCTCCAGCCCCATTACAGGGCCTTCACCGCTACTACGGACCGGTCCGCCCCTGTGCCTCGCATCGGTACTCTTCCCTTGATGGGACCACCACTACGGGTTCTCCCTCTCGCGACCAGGGGGCCAACCACACCCATTTCGACTGGCCGTCGGTATCGAGACGACAGGTTCTCCTGTTCCGTGCCAGCGCCTACGACGAGCTCGCGCCACCTATACACCGGGCACCACCAGGCCAGCACGCAGGACGCTGCCTGACTTCCAGCACGCCACACGACGCGCTCTGCTCCCGGGGCCGTGTACTTCCCCGGTTTCGATGCCACCATCAACATTTCGATGCGTCAGCAGTGGTTCACACACGTTCGCCTTCTCGTCGCACACCTGCCCTGCTCCTGGCAGGGCTTTTTGCCGCAACGCTCACCACCCCGGCTCTTGACCGGCGCAGCTTGCGGTGGTTTGGGATCTCCGCCTGCACGGCGAACCCGAAGGGCCGACCTTCATCACCAGCACAGCACACGTCATGACATCGAGCTTCTACATCGGCATCACTCCGCTTTCAGGACGCACTACACCCTTGTTGTTATAGACCCCGCCCAGTTGCGGCCGCTCGGCGTACGTATTATCATGGCAGCACTGTAGTAGTGATCACCACGACCTACGACGGCGTAGGCTCGCGGCTCGTGACCGTACGGATCCGGGGTGGAAGACGAGGAGGAGCAGGCATGGATCGTCCTGGGGAACCATATTTGATCATTTCGACGGATAGCCACGTGGGATTGTCGATGCGGGGCCAGCTGCGGCAGTATTGCCCGGCGGGGCTGCTGGACGATTTCGATGCCTTCGTGGGGGCGGTCGAAGCGGAAAACGAGAAGCGCTATGCGGTGGAGCGGGCTGGCGACGTCCCTTATCCGGCTTCGTTTCAACGGTCGCTGGACCGTATGCGCGACGCCCCGGGGGCTTATGACGCCCAGGTTCGCTTGGCGACGCTTGACGAGCAGGGTGTGGCCGCCGAGGTGATGTTCGCGGGCAGCCTCAACGGGGAGATGGTGCCGTTTGTCGGCGTGGGTTTCAAGCCTCCCAGGGTGGGCTCAGATGCGGACCTGGTGGCGGCCGGGAGCAGCATCTTCAATCGGGGGCTGGCCGACTTCTGCTCGGCCGATCCGATCCGGTTGCTGGGTGTGATGCAGATCTCGATCTGGGACGTGGACCAGGCCGTCGAGGAGATCCGCCGGGGTCGGGCCGAGGGTCTGCGGGTGGTGAATCTCCCGGCTCCTCGCATGGATTACCCGCCCTACACGTCACCAATCTATGAGCCGCTGTGGGAGGCCTGCGAGGAGTTGGGGGTCACCCTGGCCACCCACACGGCAGGTGGTGAACGCCCGTTGGGGCATGACCTGCGCTACGGCTATGCCATGGTCGGTATCGAGACACACTGGCTGTCTCGTCGTGCGGTCTGGGAGCTGATCTGTAGCGGAGTGTTTGAGCGTCATCCCGGTCTTCGCCTGGTGCTGTCTGAGCAGCGGGCCGGCTGGGTGCCGGAGTTGATGCCCGACCTGGACTCGCTGGCCTCGCCGGGGTTGGAGTGGCGCATCGGAGGGCGGGCCACTCCGGACTCGCCCATGTTTGACGAGCAGCTCCCCCTGGCCAAGTTGCCGAGCGAGTACTGGAATGGGAACTGCTTCGTGGGCGCCAGCTTCCTGGCCCGGTACGAGGCGTTGCGTTACGACGAGCCCGGCATGCAGAACGTCCTGTGGGGGACGGACTACCCCCATACGGAAGGCACCTGGCCGGTCACCGAGTATGTCCTGCGCCACACCTTCTCGGGGATCCCCGAGCCCATTGTCCGGCGCATCCTGGGCGAGCGCGCCCTGTACGCCTTGAGACTCGACCCCGAACCGTTGCGCCAGATCGCCAAACGCATCGGACCGACACCGGAGCAGATCGACCGCCCCCTAGAACCCGGTGAGGTGCCAGAAAACTACACCTGGGCCTTCCGCAAAGGCGGCTCCTACAGCAACGAAGTCTTTGTCGGCTGAGACAATCTGGAGTGGCAGTTGAGGCGGGCGCAAACTCTGCCTTGAATCGCGGAACGTAGATGTCCCTTTCTACCTGAAGACGAGGTCCGTCTTCCGAGCCGAAGGAGTACGCACCAGGTGATCGTTATTCCGGGACGCCCATCCGGTCAGATGTCAGAGGAACGCGGTCCGACCTTCACGGGTCAGGTGTGGGCCGATCCGGTGCTGCCCAACACGGGCCAGGCCACCATCAACACCGTGTTCTTCACGCCCGCCGCCCACACATTTTGGCATCACCACGAGCAGGGCCAGATCCTTCAAGTCGTTGCCGGTCTCGGCCTGGTCTGTGCAGAAGACACGCGGGCCGAGTTGATCAGGTCGGGGGATGTGGTATGGGCCCCACCTGGCGAGCGCCATTGGCATGGTGCGACGGCCGGCTCGATAATGGGTCATGTGGCGATATCCCTGGGCACAACGGTGTGGGGCCGCGAAGTGGCCGACTCTGAGTACCGTGCCACGAACGATCAGTAAAGAGGAGCAGTACCAGACGGTGGAGTCAAAGGTTGCGTTCGTTGGGCTCGGACGGATGGGCGCTCCAATGGCCAGCCGGCTTGTCCAGGCCGGCTTCGACGTCGTCGGATACGACGTCTCCCCGGAAGCACTGGCGCGTGTGGCCGCCTCCGGAGTCAAGGGAGCTCCGTCGCTGGCGGCGGCCGTGTCCGGTGTCGAGACGATCATCCTGGTGCTCCCCGACTCTGACGCCGTGGAGAGTGTGCTGATGTCGGCAGACGAGACCCTCTCGTTTCCGACTGGCTCGATCATCGTTGACATGAGCTCATCAGACCCTCTGCGCACGCAGCGCCTCGCTTCGATCCTGGAGACTCGGGGCGTGACGATGATCGACGCCCCCGTCTCCGGCGGAGTGGCCAGGGCCGAGACCGGGGAGCTGGCCATCATGGTCGGCGGCGGTGAGCACCTTGTTGACCGGGTCCGCGATCTCCTGGGCCATCTCGGTCAGGTGTTCCGGGCCGGGCCGGTCGGAGCCGGCCACACTGTGAAAGCCCTCAACAACCTTATGATGGCCGTTCACCTGCTGGCCACGTGCGAGGCCATGGCCATCGCCGATGTCGTCGGACTCGACCTTGCCGTTGTCCTTTCCATAGTCAACGCTTCAAGTGGGCGCAGCGCCTCGACCGAGCACAAGTGGCCGAATGTCATTTTGCCAGGGAAGTTCGACTCCCGCTTCGCGTTGCAGCTCCTGCTCAAGGACATACGGATCGCCGTCGGCCTCGCCGAGCAAACGCATGTACCCGCCGAGCTGTCGGAGCGGACCCTCGAGCTTTGGACCGCCGCGGCCGGGGCCCTGCCCGCTGACGCTGACCACACTGAGGTCGCCAAATGGGTGTTGGCCCAAAACGAAAGCCGAATCAGCCAGTAAAGAGCGACTCCCCAGAGAGTGGATCCTGTGCAATACGCCCGTAAAGTTCTCCGGCTGATACCTTCTTCAGCAGGTGAGGTTTCCAGCCCGGATTGGAGATCCGATGACCGATACGACGTCTAACGGTGGCCGTCCGAACTACGAATTCTGGCGGGTGTCCCACGGCGGTCTGCGGATCGCCGGCGAGCGGGCCCGCCAGTACGAGGACCAGGGGTGGGACGGGTCGACCATCGGTGATTCGCAGTGCATTGGGCCTGAGACCTACGTGATGATGACGCTGGCAATGGCGGCGACATCGACTATCAAACTGTGCACATGGGTCACGAACCCGTTGACGCGCCACCCGGCCGTTGCCGCCGACGCCCTGGCGACGCTGCAGGTCGAGTCTGGCGGTCGAATGCAGGTGGGCATCGGTCGGGGTGACTCGGCGCTGGCCTTCCTTGGTCTCGCCCCCGTGCCCGTCGATTATTTCGGCCATTACGTGGAGCGGCTGCGCGGGTTCCTGCGCGGTCAGGACGTTCCAATGGACGTCGACCTCGACGGCAAGGGGTTGGTCGCGGAAGCGGCGACGCTCGACCTGGCCGACCGGCCGAAGACCAGCCGGCTCAAGTGGCTGCCACCGGAGTACACGCCGGTGCCGGTGATGATCGTGGCCAGTGGTCCGAAGGTAATGCGTCTGGGTGCACGCGTGGCTGACGGCGTCAGTGCCGTGGTCGGTGCCGACCCGACCCGACTGGCCTGGGCCCGCGACGAGGTGGTGGCCGGATGCCGCGCCAGCAACCGGCCGGTCAGCGACCTGACGCTCGGCCTGTCCTGCATGATCGCGGTCAACGAAGATGCGGCGGTGGCACGGGAGATCGCCCGGCCCCTGACCGCGGTGCACGCTCGATTCAGCATCATGCACAATAAGACCTGGGGGCCCAATAGCCCGGCCGTGCGCGAGGGGCTGCAGACCGTGCACGACACCTACGACATGAATTTGCATGCCCAGGCCGGCGCCCAGCAGACCAGTACGATTCCAGACTCGGTGGTGGACGCGTACGCGATTTCCGGCCCGCCCGGGTATTGCGCCGAGCGGATCCTCGAATGGATCTCGCTCGGCTACACGCGAATCTCGCTGTCGGTGGAATCCCCGGACGCCGACCGGGAGGTGCTGGCTCTCTCGCACCGCCTGATCGCGGAGAAGGTACTTCCCGAAGTACGCCGCTCCTTGCCAACCAAACCGGTTCTCACCTGATCTGCCCGGGCCGCCCCCTGGGCGACGACTGCGCATCGTAACGGGCCTAGCAGCGGACGGCGGATGTCGGCCTCGAGGCGGCCACGCCAACGAGACCACCGACGTGAAAGAGGAAATCGGATGACGACAACGCCGACAACCCACTCCAGCCATCCATCCGGAGACGAGGGGCCGGATGCTCATGTCGCCCTCCGCAACCTGATCAGCTCGATGGGCGAGGACCCCGGGCTGGCTGACTGCGTACGGATCGCAGGCGAGGAGTCCCGTCAGATCAGTCGGTATCGGATTGGCACGGCCGCGGCGGTGGCGCTGGGCGCCTATGGAGCCGCGACTGCAGGCTTCTGGCAGTTGCGCTCAGGTGAGTCGCAGGACGTCAGCGTGGACATCCGGCGGGCCACACAAGGCCTCAACGTGTCCGGGCATACGCGTCGGGACGGCGCAGTGGTTCGCTCAGCCGGACCGACCGGGGCCTCTCTCACGACCGGGCCGATGCCCGGATGCTTTCCCTGCGCGGATGGTCGCTGGATCATGCTGGTCGTCAGCAGCGCTCGACCGCACCAGATGGAACGAACCCTCGAGGTCCTCAACTGCAGTGCCCCCGACCAGATCGAAGGAGCGGTCGCATCATGGAACGGCGCCGAGCTGGAAGAGGCGATCTACGACCGCGGCGCCGTGGCGGGTTTCGTTCGTACCGCCGAAGAGTGGGATGCAACCCCCCAGGGCCGGCACATGGTGGGGCGGCCGCTCATCCAGATCGACAAGATCGGGGAAGCGCATCCGAGACCTCGTTCAGCGTCGGCCGGCCCCGGTGGCCGACCTCTCGATGGTGTGCGCGTCCTTGATGCCACGCACATCATCGCCGGCCCCATGGTCACCCGAACGCTGGCCGAGCAGGGGGGGGACGTGCTGCACGTGACGCGCCCGGTCAACTACGACCCGGCCCCGTTCCTCATTGACTTCGGCGTCGGCAAGCGCAACACCGTGATCGACCTCGATTCCCCGGGCGGAAAGGAGCACTTCCACAACCTGGCGAGGACAGCTGACGTGGTCGTGCAATCGTATCGGCCGGGCGCTTTAGCCGCTCGTGGGTTCTCGGCGGACCGGTTGGCGGACGAGAATCCGGGCATCATCATGGTATCGGTAAGCTGCTTTGGTGGTTCCGGGGCTATAGGGATGAGACGAGGCGTGGACCCGGTCGCTCAGGCGGTCACCGGTCTCGCCGTCGGTGAGGCAGCCAGTGACGGAAAACCGCAGATGAACTACATGTGGACGCTGACCGATCCGCTCGTCGGATACCTCGGCGCGACCGGAACCATGGCGGCGTTAGGTCGCCAGGCCCGGGAAGGCGGTAGCTACCACGTCCAGGTGTCATTGGTCGGTTGCGCCATGTGGTTGCGTACCCTCGGTCGATCAGGCGGCCAACCTGTTGCGGGCCTCCCTCTCGGGCTGTCTGATCTCATCACGCCACGGACCGTGGACATTCGATCACCGATCTACTCGATGCTGACCTATCTGGCGCCTATCGTCGATTACTCGCGAACGCCGGCGCGATGGGACCGTCCGCCCGAACCGGCCAGCACATCGGCCCCGCAGTGGACCGATTAACTCGGAGCTATACGCTTCGGGTTGGCGGGGAAATCCCGGCCGCAATGAGCCCGGGTCGCCTCACGGTGAGCTCCCTTCTCATGACGGAAGTCGGACGATGCCTGACTCGACCATCGCGGCGACCTCGGCTGGCGAATAGCCACAATCGGCGAGCACCGCCTTGCCGTCGGCGCCGCTCACTGGCGCGGGCTTGTCGACCCCGACCTGGCTTCGCGAGAAGGTGTATGGAATGCCGAGGTGATCGACAACGCCAATCGCTGACGGCGTGCGCCGCATAAAGTCGGCTGCGAAAGCGACATCGCTCTCCCCGAGTTCTCCGACGGACCAGATTGGGGCGCTGGGAACGCCGGCCGCCTCGAGCAAGGCGATCCACTCGCTCGCCCGGCGAGTAGCAAAGATCGCCTCCAGGCGCTCTGCGGTCGGGCCGTCCTCCTCTGGAAATGGCAGCGGGCTGAGCGAGTCGAACTCGGGGATGGTGGCGAGCCGGTGCCAGGCATCCTGATCGGGGCAGTGCACATACAACCAGCGATCCGCGGCGCGGTACATCCGTGACGCCGCTGACCAACCCGGCCGGGCGGGACCATCGGCTTTCTTCCGAAGAACGCCTCGGTACGACAGCATCGAGATCGACTGATGGATGCCGTAGGTGGCCGACAGCGACGCACGGACGTGGGAACCGCGACCGGTCTCGTCCCGCTCGTAAAGGGCGGCAAGGACCGCCAGAGCCCCCGCCAGCCCGGAGCCGTAGTCACCGACGGGCGTTAGCCGACGATAAGGGGGTGCGTTCCCCTCCTGGCCACGGAGTGTCATGCCACTCGCCGCCGCCCCCTCGCGGTCGTAGCCTCGACGACCGGCGAAGGGGCCTGGTACACCGAATGCTGTGACGCTCAGGTAGACTATCCGCGGCTGGCGCTTCGACACTTCTTCGTAGCCAAACCCGAGCGACTCAGACACTCCCGTTCTGAAGTTCTGGATTATCACGTCGGATTGATCGATGAGCTTCAAGAGCACCTCGGTACCCTGCGGCGCCTTCAGGTCCAACTTTACCGACCGCTTTCCCCGGCTGGAGTCAAGCAAGGTGAAATCGTGCGTCTGCCGGTGGGCGTGCTCAATGCGGATGACGTCCGCCCCCAGCTCGCCGAGAATACGGGCACAGCTTGGCGCCGCCAGGGCGATGCTGATGTCGAGAACCCGCAAGCCGTCGAGGGGAGGACGGGTCGGGAGTTCTACGCCGTTTGTCGCCTGCTGGCGCATGGTCGCAGGCGCGGTCCACGTCGTCGACCCGGCGTCGACGTACGAGACCGGCTCGAGCGAGCGCGACCGGAGGTCCGGGTTGGTCACGATGCGTCCTGGTTGCCGCATCGGACCGAGCGCGGTCGGGGCCTCGACGACGTGACCAGACGCGGCGGCAACAGGATCCTCGAGCCACTCCTCGACCGACCGACACACGGTCAGGCCGACCGTGTGGCCGAGCAGCTCCTCCCATTCTTCAGCTGGTTTCGTCGAAAGCATCTCCGCCAGCTCGGCCGCGATCTCCTTCCCCCGCGAGGGATCCTCGCCGAGGGCCGCGGCGTTGGTCGTAAGGCCGCGATCGATCCAGTCCTGCCGTCCCACCGCGGTCGCAAGCCTGACGCGCTCCGGCTCATATTGCGCCGAGACGCCGAGCCAGCGATCATCGGCGCAGCGGTAGTCCGAGCACCAGGGACTCTCCCTCGCCCTCTTAGTACTGAGCGGCGCGCCGTCAATCTTGAGTACGTTGATCCCCATCGCTTCAAAGTAAGCGCCGTAAAGCGAGACCTCCACTAGCTGTCCGAGGCCAGTCCGGTTTCGTTCGACCAGAGCCGCGGTGATGCAATCTGCAGCAACAAGCGCCGCGAAGGTGCTGTTGAAGGGAACTGAGGTGAACACCGGGTTGTCTGGATCCTCTGCCGCGAACACCCCGCTTTGGGCGGCGATTATCGGCTCCCAACCAGACGACGAACCGATGGGGACGTGGCGGGGATAGGCGGGCAGAGCACCCACGACGAGTCGCGGCGAGAGCGCTAAGAGAGCTTCCCCTGACAGCCCGAAGCGAGAAAGGGTCCCGCTTTTCAGTCCATCGATCACGACGTCGGCGGCCGTCGCCAGCTGGCGCGCCCGCGCCGCCCCCTCTTCTTCCGCCAGGTCGAGCTCGGCGACCCGCTTGTTTCTATTCCAGATTTCATACGCCGGTAGTCCCCGGGCTGGATCGCCGCCAGGACGTTCGATCTTTATGACCTCGGCACCCAGATCGGCGAGCATCATCCCCGTAAGCGGCCCGGCGATGTGCTGACCGAATTCGAGTACTCGAACTCCATCAAGCACGGAATCCCTCGCTTTCCTCCGGCTCGAGCTTAGTGCCAGTTCGGAACCAGGGCCTGCGCCAGGGTCCCGGCTGGAAATGGTCTCGATCGGAAATTTTTCACAGCCAGGGTCAGGATCCGTCAACGCTCCGTCGCAGGTCAGAGACGATTTTGCCTGCTCCCGCGTTCTGGCGGCGAGGTGAGAGACCGCCCCGGTGACACGGCCGTGTAACCCGTGTGCCTATCTGTACCCAAGCTATGTTGTCCGCGTCCGTTACCCCGGCAAGGAGGGCCCGTGAACGGCCCGAAGCAGGCGACGGCCGGGTCGTCCACCTGCACGTGGTAGACACCGATGGGTACGCCGACTGGGAGTCGGTGTATCGCGACAACGTGGACCGCTTGTACCGCTTGATGTACGCACGGGTGGGCAACCGGGCCGACGCCGAGGACCTCACCTCAGAGGTATTCAGAACTGCGCTGGGCCCGTTGCGCCTGGAGGCGTCGAAGGGGGAGGTGCGCTCCTATCTGCTGGCTACGGCCCGGACGGTCCTGGCTTCGCATTGGCGGCGCCGGCTGGGTACTCCGGTCACGTCCATCGACCCGGACTCCGACCTGGTCTTCTTGTCCGACCCGGCCGGCCCCGACCGGTCGAGCGAGGCTCCGAACCGGGTGGCCCGCATACTCGCCAGCCTGCCGGATCGCTATCGCCGGATACTCGAACTCCGATTCCTGGAGGCGTCCTCGATCAAGGAGGCGGCCCACACCATGGATATCAGTGTCAGCAACGCCAAGGTCCTCCAACACCGCGCCCTGCACATGGCCACGAGGATCGGACTGGAGCTGGACCAGTGAGCCGACGAACGATGTCCGCCTTCCTTGATGCGCTGGCGTCGGGGCGCCGACCACGCCGCTTTCGGGCTAGCCCTGAAGACGCCGCCGTCCTGCGTACCGCGGTGGAGCTGCGGGCGGCCCGCCCCGACGAAGCCGCCCCCGACGAACAGTTCGTCTCACGTCTCTACCAGGAGTTGGCTGACCAGGCCGGGGCCGCCCGGGTGGTGCCGATGGTGGGCCCGGCCCCTCGGCGCCGCGGCCGCGTCGCCCTGGTGTCGGTTGCCGCCGGGGTAGCCCTGGTAGGAGCGACCGCCGCCACCACCGAGACCTTCGTTCATCCGGCGTCGACGCGCGCCGCGCTGCCATTGCCATCAGGGCAGGAGTTGCGCACGGGCACCTTCGAAGACGCCGCCAGCCAGAACCTCGGCCAGATCGTCGTCTACGGCGGGAACCCCTCGTGGGTGTTCATGACGGTCAAAGGTTCGAGCTATGACGGTCCGGTCACCTGCCGGCTCCACGCCACGAACGGCTCGACCGTCATGACGGGCGCCTTCTATCTCCATGACGGCACCGGCCAGTTGACCAAAACCATACGCGTGCCCGTCGGCCAGCTCGGGGGGGCCGAGCTCGTCACCCCCACCGGTGCCGCTCTGGCGTCCGCCACCTTCTCCTGACCCGCCTGACTTGGTATGAGCCGCTCGCCGGTCAGGTGACGTTTATCGTGTCCCGCCCGGACCTGCTCAGGCGGTGGCCGGGTTCCGCCACAGGTCGATGTCGCCGTCGACGGCGTAGCGGTCAATGTCGGCGAGTTCCTCGGCGGTGAAACCAAGGTGAGCGAGGGATGCGACGTTCTGCTCCAGTTGGGCCACGCTGCTCGCTCCGATCAGCACTGAAGTGACTCGAGGGTCGCGCAACGCCCACGCGATGGCCATCTGGGCGAGGGACTGACTCCGTCCCAGGGCGATGGCATGGAGCGCCCGGATGCGAGCGAGGTTGTCGTCGTTGAGCATGCCGAGAGTGAGCGAGCCGCCTCCAGAGGCACGGGAGCCGGGCGGAATACCGTCGAGGTACCGCTCGGTGAGCAGACCCTGCGCCAGGACCGAGAACGCGATACAGCCGACACCTTCCCTGCCGAGGACCTCGAGAAGGCGATCTTCGATCCAGCGGTTGAGCATCGAGTACGAGGGCTGGTGGATGAGCAAAGGGGTGCCCAGCCCACGCAGGATGGCGATGGCCTCGGCCGTGCGCTGGTCGGAGTACGAGGAAACCCCCACATACAGGGCTCGGCCAGAGGTGACGGCGGTGTGGAGGGCGCCGAGCGTTTCCTCGAGGGGGGTTTGGGGGTCGTAATGATGGTGGTAGAAAATGTCGACGTAGTCGAGCCCGAGCCGCCGTAGACTCTGGTCGAGGCTGGCCAGAAGGTATTTGCGGGAGCCCAAATCCCCATAGGGTCCGGGCCACATGTCCCACCCGGCCTTGGTGGAGATGACCAGCTCGTCACGGTGCCGGCGGAAGTCATCATGGAGAATCCGGGCGAAATTGGTTTCTGCGCTGCCATAAGGAGGCCCGTAGTTATTGGCCAAATCGAAATGGGTGATGCCCAGGTCGAAGGCTCGGCGCAGGATGGCGCGCTGGGTTGCGATGGGCCGGTCGTCGCCGAAGTTCTGCCATAGCCCGAGGGACACCGCCGGCAGCAGCAGCCCGCTTCGCCCGCACCGTCGATAGGCCATCGACCGGTAGCGGTCCTCGGCGGCGAGGCAGCCGGTCACGAAGTGCCCACTCTCATGTCTCTCCTCCTCGATGCTCCGATCGTGCTCATCTGGACCCAGATGGTCCGTGGCGCCAAGGCACCCAGCACAATATTGTTTGCCATCCCGCCAGCATGCCTGACCGGGTCGGGCTAGGGCCGGCCCTCGCCCTCGAGCGCTTCGGCGCCCGGCGCGCTGAGGCCACATGATGCCTGGGCGCCGGATTCTTCGAGGGCCGCCGTGCACGCGCTCTGGGTGCCCAGGTGCCCGACGACGAGCTCGGCGATGGCGGAGAGCTGGCTGAGCTGCTCGGCGTCGAGGACGTCGATGAGGTGACGGCGCACGCTGGCAACGTGTTTGGGGGCGGCCCCCTCGATGGCGGCCAGGCCACACTCCCCCAGCACGGCGAACGCACCCCGGGCGTCCGACGGGCACTCTTCGCGCTGCACCAGCCCCCGGGCTTGCATCCGGGCCAGCTGGTGGGAGAGGCGGCTCTTGGACCAGTTGAGCCGGGCGGCCAGGTCGTTCATGCGGATGCGGCGGCCTTCGGCCTCAGAGAGCTGGACCAGGACCATGTAGTCAGGATCGGACAGGCCAGAATCCACCAGCAGGTCGCGGGCGATCTGGGCCCGCAAGCGTTCTGCCATCGCCAGCCAGGCCCGCCAGGCCCGGTCTTCGCTCGGGGTCAGCCAGCGGGTCGCTTCCACGCTGGCCAGTCTAATGGTTGACATATCTACCGGGAAGACTTATACTTGTCGTTGACACGTCAACCGTGTTGACCAGTCAATCGAGTGGCCATCCCAGGGAGGTCTTTCCATGAGCACACCCACCGTCGAGGTACCCGGTCTGGTCGCAGGGACCTGGACCATCGACCCGGTCCACTCCGAGGTCGGCTTCAGCGTCCGGCACCTGATGGTTAGCAAGGTCAAGGGCTCCTTTAAGACTTTTGACGGCACCATCACCATTGGCGAGAACCCGCTCGACTCCAGGGTCGAAGCCCACATCGACGCCTCCTCGGTCGACACCCGCGACGAAAACCGCGACAACCACCTGCGCTCCGCCGACTTCTTCGAGGTCGAGTCCCACCCCCAGATCACCTTCGTGTCCACCTCGGTGCGCCCCGCCGGCGGCAGCGACTACGAGGTGACTGGCGACCTGACCATCCACGGCGTCACCCGCTCGGTCGACCTGGGCCTGGAATTCAATGGCGTATCCCCCGACCCCTGGGGCGGTACCCGGGCCGGCTTCTCGGCGGGTACCGAGATCAGCCGGGCCGACTTCGGCATCGAGTTCAACATGCCCCTCGATGGCGGCGGCGTGGTTGTCGGCGACAAAATCAAAATCACCCTCGAGATCGAAGCGGTCCTCCAGAAGGACTAACCGTAAAGGGTGGCTACCCCACGTCGTGGTCGTCGGGGTGGGCTTCCCACCAGGCATTGAGGTGGGCGGCGGCGGCCAGATAGAGGTGCTTGGCTGCCGGGTCGTCGGCGGCGGCTTCCAGACAGGCCAGGGTGTACTTCACCCGGTGGGCGTCCTGGTTGGCCGCGGCGGCGGAAGCCAGGACGCTGGAGGCGCGCTCGGGAGCATGCCATGCCGCTCCCGCGGCGCGGGCCGGCGAATCGCGGAGAGCCTGCGCCAAGCCGAGAGGGGTAGGCTCCGGCCGATACTCGAGGTCGAGCGGTCGGCCGGCATAGTCGGCCAGGTGGGCAGCGATGTACGCCGCGGCGACGTAGGCGCCCGTGCCTACGTCGCCGGCCCACGCACCGGCCCGCAGGGCTCCCTGGGCGAGGGTGAGGCAGTGCGTCCACCCGTAGGCGGCGTATTCGGACGGCCCCTGGAGCATGGCCTGGGCGGCGACGCGCAGGAGTTCGACCGGCGCAACCACGGGGGCCACGAAACCGCCCTCCGGGTCGCGGAGGACGTCCAGGACACCCCTGCGGGCGGCGTCGTGGACGAGCGGGGCGATGAATGAGAGCGGACGCCGCTCGCCGCCGGCCACGCTGGCCAGCACCTCGGATAGCCGGGCCGTCGCCGTTTCATCGTGGCGAACGACCGGAACCACGATCGGGTCCGCCGGATCGGACACGAGCCCGCCGGCCACCGACCTGAGCATCGGGATCACGGCGCGGGTGGCCCGGCCGAGGAGACCGATGTAGATGTTGGCGTGGCCGGCGGCGGCCAGGGCCGGAAGGGCGTAGGGGGCGAGGGCACGGGCGATGTCCGTCGTCGCGGCCCGAGCATCGAGCCAGGCTGCGGTGGCGTCAACGCCTACCGCGTCGCGGTCCGCAAGCGCCTGGCGGAATGTGGCCCAGGCCGCGGCCAAAGACGGGAACTCTGCCGGTGCGGCAGCGCCTTGCGACGGTACCCGCTCGTACCCGACGACCAGGGCTTCGATGCGCGCCCGGGCCTTCTCCCGTGCCTCGGTCGGTACGTAGGGCAAAAGGGCGCCACGAGCAAGCACCTCCATCGGTGCGTGCAGGACGAAGGAATACAACTCCGGCGGCACGTCCCGGCGAGGCACCGCCAGGCGGGCAGTGGCCCCGGCGAGGATCGACCGATCGGATTGGACCGTTTCCGTGACTGAGATGACCATGACGGGAACCGTATAACTTCAACTAATGTTTAAGTCAAGATGGCTCCCGAAAAAAAGATGACCGTCAGCGAGGTAGCGACCCGATCGGGGGTATCGGCGTCGGCGCTCCGCTTTTACGAGCGCCAAGGGCTGATCGACTCGGAGCGGACCACCGGCAACCAGCGGCGCTATCACCGTGATGTCCTGCGCCGGGTGGCGTTCATTCACGTTGCCCAGCGCGTCGGACTGTCTCTCGAAGAGATCGGCGCAGCACTCGAGTCGCTCCCCGCCGGGCGGACGCCCAACCAGCGCGACTGGGAGCGATTGTCGAGTCGGTGGCGCGCCGAACTCGACGAACGGGTCAGGCTGCTCGTCGCCCTGCGTGACGAACTGACCGAGTGCATCGGCTGCGGTTGCCTGACCCTGCAACGATGCAAGCTCTACAACCCCGAGGATGGCGCCCGCCGCTTCGGTAGCGGGCCTCGCTACCTCCTCGGCGACTCCTCGCTCGACGTCACCGGGCCCGGGCGAGTCGATTGACCTTCGGGCGTGGACCTGAGATGGGAGCGAATGTCGAGATCGTGCTGGCGGAACTGGCCCGGGCCCGCGCCGCCCTGGACGACCTCGAAGCCGAATACTCGGCACTCGCCGATCCTGAGAACGTTGTCCTCGATGATGAACACGACTCTGAGGGATCTACCGTCGGGTTTGAGCGTGCTCGCGTGGCTGGTCTCCTCGACCGTTCGAGAAGACAGGTAGCCGATCTGCAGGCCGCCGTCCGGCGGGCGGCGGACGGCTCGTACGGCTACTGCGCCTCGTGCGGAAGGGAAATTGGCACGGAGCGTCTTTCTGCTCTACCGGCTACCGAGGTATGCATTGGGTGCGCCCACTGAGGGCTTTACACCCATCTCTGGGTGGCACCACCACCCTCCAGCAAGCGATCAGTTGGGACGGATCGTGAGGCGCGAGACTCTGTCGGTGAACGACGACGGACTCCTCGCGGAGCAGCGCGCCTACTACCGAGCTCGAGCGCCCGAGTACGACGAGTGGTGGCGGAGGCGCGGCCGCTTCGACCGAGGTTCGGACTTAGCCGAGGAATGGGATCGGCAGGTCGCTCAGGTGGCAGCTGCGCTTGCGACCTTTGACGCCAGGGGCGACGTGCTGGAAATGGCAGGAGGCACGGGATGGTGGACGGCCCGTCTCGCCCGCACCGCTGAGCATCTGACCGTCGTTGACTCTTCACCCGAGACCCTCGTCCGCAACCGCAACCGGGTAGGGCGACCCGATGTCGATACCTGGTTGCCGACCTGTTCACGTGGCAGCCGAAGAGGGCCTATGACGTCGTGTTCTTTTCGTTCTGGCTCTCTCACGTGCCGCGTTCACGATTCTCGGCCTTCTGGTCTTTGGTGCGGTCCTGCCTTGCGCCGGGGGGTCGGGCGTTCCTCATCGACAACCGCAACAACCCGCATCCAGGTGACGAGATCAACGACCCCTACGTGATCCATTGCGGTCCGGATCTGGACCTGCGCCGCTTGCACGACGGAAGCCAGTACCAGGTCGTCGAGGTCTTCTACGAGCCCGACGAGCTGCAGTCACTGCTTGCTGTCCAAGGTTGGAGCGCGATTCTGGCAGCTACCCGCTGGTTTATCTTCGGAGAAGCGCGCTCGGTTGAGGAGGGTCAGCTACGACGGGACAGACGCGTTGATGTCAGCGAGGAACGGTCGTGAAGAGCGCCTCGTGAACCCTCACGGCTGCGGACTACTCTCATCTTGAAGTCGCATTTTCTGACGCACCTTCACGCCTGCCAGACCGGAGACCTTTCGGGAATGCTGCACCCGACCTTCGAGACCGGGATCCAGATCCTTGTCACGGCGAACCTCGGCTAGCTCGGCCAGTAACGAGCGACGCCAAGGCCACTGGACCATGACCACCGAGCTCGTTCTCCTGGGAACCGCGGCCGCACCCATGCCCATCGCCGGGCGAAACGGGATCGCGTCAGCGCTCATCGCCGGCGAGCGCATTTATGTCATCGACTGCGGCCGCGGCGCACCGTCCGCGTTCGTGAACGCCGGCCTCGATTTCCGAGGTTTGGAGGCGGTGTTCGTCACCCACCTTCACGCCGACCACGTCGGCGACCTGCCGGGCATGCTGCTGTATCCCTGGGGTGTCCGCAGCGACGATCGAGGACCGCTACCGCCGATCACGGTCTACGGCCCCGCCTCACCGGGGACCCTGCCGAGCGGTGACGCCAGATTCCATCCGCAGACGATCATCCACCCTGAGCGACCGGCTCCCGGGACGACGGACCTGGTGCAGAGTATCTTGGCCGGCTACGCCTATCACCTGAATGTCATGCCTCTCGACGCGCCGATGCCTGATGCGGGGGGGCTGGTCAGAGCCGTCGACATCGTGGTCCCTGTGGCTGCCACCGGTGAGGCGCAACAGCCGGTCGTCGTCGCCCACGATGACGGCGTGGTGGTCACCGCCATCGCCGTCACGCACGGCCACGCGACACCCGCGCTGGCCTATCGTTTTGACACTCCGGACGGCTCAGTCGTCTTCTCCGGTGACACCACAGTCAACCTCGATCTCATCGCCCTCGCCCACGACGCGGACATCCTGGTCCACTGTGTCGCAGACCTCAAATACCTGGAGGAGCACGGGACCACGGGCCTCGACCTGGAACGGATGGCGCTACTCCACACCGACATCACCGAAGTTGGAGGCGTCGCCCAGCGTGCCCACGTCAACGAGCTCATCCTCACCCATTACCTCCCGCCCGAGCCAGGCGCGATCGGCGAGGTGGAATGGGCGGCACGCGCCGGTCAGACCTTCGCCGGAAGGACCACCGCTGGCCGCGACGGCCTGCGCCGACTGCTCCCCCGGACGGGCTAACCCTCCGGCCCCAGCCGCAGACCCGTCTGAATGCCTCATGAGGTTGGTGGGAAGGCTCTCCACGGCGTGGGCGAAGGCCCGGGGTGGGGCGGCCGTCGTTCAGATGGCGATGCCCTCAACGGTCATTTCCTTGCCGATGCGCCGCCTGACGTCTCGGGTCACGTCGCCTTCGATCAGCTGCCTCCAGCGGGGTGCCTGCGGGGTGACTACCAGTACGACGGCTACCTGGCGGGCCCGGGCCGCTTGGCTGATGGTCTTGGCGTATCGGCGGGTGGTGGCCACCTGGCCCCAGGCTTCGATGCCGGATCGCTCCAGGCGCTCGACGGCTTCGGTCACGATGGCCCGTTGCTCTTCCATCTCCCTTCTGGTGGGTAACAGGCCCGGGTTGGGCAGTCCTAGCGACGACCCGTATATCCGGGCGATAGTGACGACGGCCACCGGATGGCCTTCGCTCAACTCGACGGCCCGGCGGATAACGGCCGGCGGAATAGTGATCCCCACCGTGGCGATGAGGACTGCCGAGGACTGCGACGGTTGCCTGTCCCATTTCGCCTTTCCGAACCGGAGCTTGGTTGGTCCGGAGCTCGGTTGTTCCACCGCGCCGGCCCTTCGGGTGCTCACCTGTGCCTAGCGTGGGTCGGGGGCATGACCCGGGACCGGACTGATGCCAGCGGCCTCCATGTCGATGGCATCCATATGGTCGGGGTCCAAGACGTGGGGCTCCTTCATGTCGCCGAAATCGACACCGCCGGGCGAGCCCACCACGATGGGCAACCTGCCCAAGGGGGCCACGCCGTCACGGCGGTCCGTCATGCGCCGCCATAGGTGCAACGGTACGTAGGCGGCCACGACGACGAAGCCGAGGAGGTAGAGGGTGTGACCTTGTCCCGGGCCGACGACGATGTCGGGCGATCCCCAGCCGCCGACGAAGTAGACGAACGTGAGGCCCAGCGCCATGGCCAGGGCGATCCACCGGAAAGAGCCGTGCAGGCGGAACGGGCTGATCTGGTCCTTGCGGAACTGGCGCACCATGAAGTACCCGAACAGCGCAGCGATGATGGCGATGAGGTAGCCGACGTTGGAGAAGATGTAGATGCGCACTGGCGATCCGAAGAGGGCCACGATCATGGCGCAGACCAGGTTGAACAGCATGGCCCGATCCGGTGAATGGTGCTTGTTCTTGTGGGAGAAGAACTTGGGTATGAGCCGGTCTTCTGACGCCTGGAACAGGGACCGGGCCACGCCCATGATGGCGTTCAACACCGACAGGAGCAGCGCGAAGATGAGCGGGATGCCGATCAGGTACTGAACCCAGCCGGCGTTTCCGAAGATATGGTTGGCGAAGCTGGTGTACAGCGTCAACGGGTCGGAGGTCTTGAGCGACGCCCCAAGTACGGCTACGAACACGATGGCGGTGGCAGCGTAGATGAAGAGGCCGTAGAGGCCTTCGGCGGTGAGGGCGATTTTGGCGTCTCGGGCGGGATCGCGGCATTCGGCTACGTAGCACGCGGCCGCTTCCACGCCGATGCCGTTCCAGGAGATGACGAAGAGCCAGCTCAGGAAGAATCCGACGCTGGCCGTTTTCGGATCGACATAGTGAAATCCGGCGACGTTGGACCAGTGGAAGGTGCTGGGCTTGAAGACCGGCAGGATGACCAGCAGGGTGAGCGGCACCATGGAGACCACGCCGAGAAGGGTGGCGAACCCGGCGCCGAGGCGAATTCCCAGGTAGCACGGGATGAACAGGACCACCAGCCCGATCATGGTGATGGCCAGCACCCCAATGCCTTCCGGGGTGCCGAGTTTGCCGAGTGGGTCCACCATGCGGCCCAGGGGCACATGGAATAAGACGGCGATGTAGCTGGCGGCCAGGATCATGTTGATCGGTGCCACCGGAAACCAGCCCAGCCAGTAGCTCCAACCGGACACGCCCCCGATGTGGCGGGCGGTGGATTCGCCCCACGGCCTGAAGCTCTCATACGCGTAGGACGGCGTACCACCGGTGCGGTGCGGGTACAGGGCGGCCAGCTCTCCCATGCACAGGCACACGACCAGGCCGATAACCGATACCAGGACGACCGCGGGAATGGCCGCCGCCCCCATCGCCTGTACCGCGAAGGGCACGATGCCGGTGACCAGAATCACTCCGGCCAGGCCCATCACAAAGGCACCCCGCCAGTTGATCCCCCGGTGCAGCGACGTGGCGTACTCGCCGGGTGGGCCTCCGGTCACGGTGGTTTCGGTGCTCATGACTTCCATCTCCCTTGGCCATCACGGTCGTACTGTGCTGGGAAACAACGTTTCCTCGTTTTCACTTACCGTGGGTTACCGCCGTGTTACGGTCTTTCGACAATCGCGGGTCATGCCAGGCAGGCGGGGGGTCTGCCACATCTGTACATCAGGCTGTCACAGTGTCGTAACAGTCTCGTATCAGTAGATGAAACAATGTTTACGGAATGGCAACTACCCGGGCATCATCCGTAGAGCTCTCCGAGGCGGTGCGGCGAGACGAGATCGACTTCATTCTGGCCATGTTCGTCGACATGCACGGCAAGCCGTGCGCCAAGCTGGTACCCGCCTCGGCCGTTGACGGGTTAGCAGCGGGCAGCGCCGGGTTCGCCGGCTTCGCGGCCGGACCCCTGGGCCAGACTCCTGCTGATCCGGACCTGATCGCCATGCCCGACCCGGCTTCCTACACGCCCCTGCCGTGGAAGACGGAGGTGGCTGCGGTGCAGTGCGACCCGACCGTGGCCGGCGAACCGTGGCCGTACGCGCCCCGGGTCATCCTGCGGCGCCAGCTGGAGCGACTCGCCGAGCGGGATCTGGCCCTCAAGGTGGGAGCGGAAGCCGAATACTTCCTGGTTCGCCGGGATGCGGGGGGCGCCCTGGCGGTGGCCGACGAGCGCGATGACTCGTCGTTGCCTTGCTACGACGCCCGGGGCTTGCTGCGCATGTTCGACCACCTCGCGACCGTCTCCCGCCACATCAACACCCTGGGCTGGGGTAACTACGCCAACGACCACGAGGATGCCAACGGCCAATTCGAGCAGAACTTCCGCTACGCCGACGCCGCTCGACCACCGCCGACCGGCTGATCCTGTTCCGCTACCTCGTGCACGCCGTGGCCGCCGAAGCTGGCCTGCAGGCGACGTTCATGCCCAAGCCCTTCACCGGGCTGACCGGCAATGGACTACACACCCACCTCAGTTTGTGGTCGGCTGCCGAGAACGAGGAGCTGTTCATGGCCCGCGACGACCCCGGGGGCCTCGGCCTGTCGCGGCTGGCGTACCACTGGATCGGCGGCCTGCTCGAGCACGCCCGCGCCATGTCAGCGGTCATCTGCCCGACCGTTAACTCCTACAAACGCATCGGCGCCCCGGCCCCCCGATCGGGGGCGACGTGGGCACCGTCCCTGGCCGCGTACGGAGGCAACAACCGTACCCACCTATTGCGGGTCCCGGAGCCGGGCCGGGTGGAGCACCGCGGTGTGGATGGGTCGGCGAACCCGTACCTGGCCCTGGCCGCCATGATCGGCGCCGGCCTCGACGGAATCGACCGTCAGATCGACCCCGGCCCCCCGAACTCATCCAACCTGTTCGACCTGGGCCCCGCCGAGCTGGCCGCCCGCGGAATCACTTCTATGCCGCCGACCCTGCTGCACGCGGTGGAGGCCATGGAGGCCGACCCCGTCATCAGGGAGGCCCTGGGCAAGACCGCAGACGGTGACTACATCGACTACTTCGCGGAGACGAAACGCCAGGAGTTCTTTGACTTCCACGCCCAGGTGACGCCCTGGGAGGTGGACCGGTATCTGGCCCTGATCTGACGGCGCCCCCGGCTCGATCGTCGCGATTCGGCGCCAAAGCCGGACACTCGAAGACGTGTTGCATACAGAGAAACCTGATTGAGTATGATGAAACACGACGGCGGCATATTGAAAAAGCCGGCCACCGTCGGCCAGACGCAAGGAAGCCAGATAGCAACGAAGCCAGATAGCAAGGAAGCCAGATAGCAAGGAAGGTGGTGGAATGTGTGCGGAATTGCCGGGGTGTTCGTCCAGGACCCCAGTCTCGAGCCTCAGCTGGGGGCTCTGCTGGTGCCGATGCTCGAGGCTCTGACCGGGCGGGGACCCGACTCTACGGGCGTCGCAATCTACCCGGCGTTGGGCGAGCCCGTCGAGGTCGTCAAGGACGTCGGCCCGGCGCCCGAGGTCTGCCGGCGCTACGGGATCGCGGCCCGGAGCGGCTACCAGGGCATCGGCCACACCCGCATGGCTACCGAGTCCGCCGTGTCGCCCCGCCACTCCCATCCCTTCTGCCCCGCCCCACAGGTTTGCGTCGTGCACAACGGATCGTTCAGCAATCACGCCAGCGTGCGGCGTCGGCTGGAGGCCGACGGCGTGACCTTCGACACCGATAATGACTCGGAGGTGGCCGCCCGTTTCATCGGGTTCCGGCTGGCGGGAGGTGACGACCTCGAAGAATCCATGCGCTGGGTGCAGAAGGTCTTCGACGGGTTCTTCACCCTGCTGGTGACCACCGGCACCCAGTTCGCGGTGACCCGGGACGACTTTGCCTGCAAGCCGGCGGTCGTAGCTGAGACCGACCGCTACGTGGCGATGGCGTCGGAGTATCAGGCCTTGGCCGACCTGCCCGGCATCGGTGACGCCACCGTATTCGAGCCCGCCCCGGGAGAGATCTACGCATGGAACCGTTAGCACCTGCGCCCACCTTCTCCCTGGACTGCGACGCCCTCTCCGTCCGCGAGATCAACCGGGCCCTGCGGCTCATGCCCGATGGAGCCGAGGCCCGGGTGCTGGGCCCCCGCGGCCGTCACAACCTGGCCGTAGGCATCGAACGCTCGGTGTCCATCACGATCGAGGGTAACGCTGGTTATTTCATCGGCGGCCTGAGCGGTGGAGACGCGGGAGTTCCGTCTGTGACCGTGGACGGCTTCGTCGGCTGGGCCGTCGGCGAGAACCTTATGAGCGGCACTATCCGCGTGACGGGGAGCGCCTCTCAAAGCGCCGGGGCGTCGGCGCGAGGAGGAACCATCGTCATTGAGGGCGACGCCTCCCTACGCGCCGGCATCTCTCTGAAGGGAGCCACCATCGCCATCGCCGGCGACACCGGGGCCATGTCAGGTTTTATGGCCCAGGCCGGGACCATGCTCATCGGGGGCAACGCCGGGCCTGGACTGGGCGACTCGCTCTACGAAGCGGTGATCTACGTGGCCGGCCGGATCGACTCCCTTGGAGCTGATGCCCGCATCGAAGATTTGAGCGACGACGACGTGTCGACCGTCAAGACCCTGGTCGAGCAGACCGGCTTCGACCACATCGCCCCCGGCGACGTGACCCGGGTGGCCTCCGCCCGCCAGCTCTACCACTTCCGATCCGAACACCACGGCGCCTACTGAGTGGCGGGCCGCGAGGAGGTTGGGTTCAACCACACGTTCAACCCCGAGATGATGGCCCGCGTACACGAGATGGCCGACTCCGGCCAGTACCCGATCCGCGGTCTGGGGGCGCGGCGTCAGCTGCCCAGCTTCGACGATCTAGTTTTTCTCACCGCGTCCGCGTCGCGTTACCCCCTGGAGGGCTACCGGGAACGCTGCGAGACCCGCACCGTGCTGGGAGCCCGCCACGGGGCCAAGCCGATCGAGCTCGACATCCCCATCACCATCGCCGGCATGAGCTTCGGCGCCCTGTCTGCCCGAGCCAAGGAAGCCCTGGGCCGGGCCGCAACCGCGGTGGGAACCTCTACTACGACCGGCGACGGGGGCATGACGCCCGAGGAGCGCAAAGCCTCGGCGCAGCTGGTCTACCAGTGTCTCCCGTCCCGCTACGGGTTCGATCCCGCCGACGCCCGCGTCGCCGATGCCATCGAGATTGTCATCGGCCAGGGGGCCAAACCGGGCGGGGGCGGCATGCTACTCGGACAGAAGGTCGACGCCCGGGTGGCGTCCATGCGCACCCTTCCGGCCGGCATCGACCAGCGCTCGGCCAGCCGTCACCCGGACTGGGTGGGTCCCGATGACCTGCGCATCAAGATCGAGGAGCTGCGCGAGGCCACCGACTGGGCCATACCGATATACGTCAAGATCGGCGCCACCCGGGTCGACCATGACGTGAAGCTGGCGGTGGCAGCCGGGGCCGATGTCGTGGTGGTCGACGGAATGCAGGGCGGCACCGCCGCCACCCAGGACGTGTTCATCGAGCACGCCGGGATCCCGACCCTACCCGCGGTCCGCTTGGCCGCCGAGGCGTTGGCCGACGTCGGCCTGTCCGACCAGGTGCAGCTCATCGTGTCGGGCGGAATTCGTAGCGGCGCCGACGTGGCCAAGGCATTGGCCCTGGGCGCTGACGCCGTGTCCATCGGGGTGGCGGCCTTGCTGGCCCTCGGCTGCAATCGGCCCTTCTACCGGACCGTCGCCGGAGTCGCGGATCGACGTCACCGACGACTACGCCGCTCTGGGCACCTCGCCCGGCCTCTGCCACCACTGCCACACCGGTCGCTGTCCCGTCGGTGTGACCACCCAGGACCCTGAGCTTGAAGTCCGCCTCGATCCCGACGGGGCGGCCGGACGGGTGGCCAACTACCTCCGTTCTCTCACCATGGAACTCACCGCCCTGGCCCGGGCGTGCGGTAAGTCCGACGTCCACCACCTGGAGCCCGAGGATCTGGTCGCGCTGACCGTCGAGGCCGCGGCCATGGCCCGCGTCCCATTGGCCGGGACCGACTGGATACCCGGGCGTTGAACCCCGCCGCCGCCATCTACGACGTGGCCATCGTGGGCGCCGGCGTGGAAGGCCTGTCCGCAGCCTGGGCCCTGGCCCGCCGCGGCGCCGGGCGAATCGTCGTGCTCGAGCGGGCCACAGTCGGCGCCGGCTTCACCGCCAAATCCAGCGGCATCCTGCGCTGCCACTACGGGGTGCCGATCGCTGGCGGCCATGGCCTGGAAGTCCCTGCCAGTGCTGCAGGACGCCGCCACCATCCTCGATGCCGACATCGGCCACCACCGCACCGGATACCTGGTCGGAGTCGGCGCAGAAAACGCGGCCGCGCTGAAAGCCAACGTGGCCATGCAACAACAGCTCGGCATCGAAGTCGACCTGATCGGCGTCGCTGAAGTGGCTGATCTTCACCCCGCCCTCAGGCTCACCGACTTCGCCGCTTTCGCGTTCGAACCCGACGGCGGATACGCCGACGGATACCAGACCGCGGCCGCGTTCGGTGCCGCCGCCCGTCGCCTCGGTGTCACCATCCACCAGGGGACCGCCGTGGCCGCCTTACATGCCGATGGGCCCGGGGTGGAGATCCTCCTCGCCGGCGGCTTGCGGGTCAGCGCCGGCGTGGTGGTCGTCGCGGCCGGCCCGTGGACCGGACCGCTGGTCGCGCCGCTCGGCATCGACGTCCCACTTCGGACCCAGCGCGAACAGCTCATGGTCGTTGACGTGGGCCAGGACCTACCGACCCCGCCGGTGCTGTCCGACCTGGTCTCGCTCCAGTACGTGCGACCCTGGCACATCCGGGAAGACGGGCAGACCACCCGGCTGCTGGTAGGCAACAGCGACCACCACCAACCGGAGTGGTCAAACCCCGACAACTACGCCGACAGGATCGACGACGACGCCCTGGACGAGGCCGCCGGCAAGTTTGGGCACCGCTTCCCGCAGCTGACCGACGCCGCCCTCGAGTTGTCCTACGCGGGCTGCTACGACGTGACCCCCGATTACAACCCGATCATCGGTTGGACGCCAGCCGAAGGGGTGATGTTATGCGCCGGCTTCAGTGGCCACGGCTACAAGATCGCCCCCGCGGTCGGGGAGCTGGTGGCGGACCTCGTCGTCAAGGGAAGCAGCGGCGACCCGGACGTGCCCGAAGCCGACTTCCGGCTCGCCCGCTTCGCGGAAGGGGATCTTCTCGTCAGTCGCCACCGCTACGTCGGAGCGGGTGAAATGCGATGAGCGCCGCTAGAATGGGCAGTCATAATGCCGACCGCCAGCGGGAAAGCGAAACGAGCACCGGCAAAAGGGCGAGCCGCCACTCGGCTAGCGCCGCCTCCGCCACCGCCCGAGTCGCAGCCCGCAAGCCCAAGCGAGGTCCAACTCGGCCGGGTCATCGCCAACCACGTTCGGTCCCGCCGCCAGGAAATCGGGCTGTCGGTCACCCAGCTGGCCCAGCGCACCCACATCTCCAAGGGGATGCTCTCCAAGATCGAAAACGCCCAGACCTCTCCCAGCCTGGCCACCCTGGCCCGGCTCAGCGCCGCGCTTGATATGCCGGTGACCTCGCTGTTTCGCGGCCTCGCCGAGGAACGCGATGCCGTCTTCGTCAAGGCCGGCGCCGGGCCCGAAATCGTGCGCAAGGGAACCAGGTCCGGGCACCGCTACGAGCTGCTCGGCAGCCTGCGGGGCCCGACCAAGCGGTTCGAACCACTCCTGGTTTCGCTCACTGAGCGCAGCGAGGTCTTTCCCCTGTTCCAGCACCCCGGGGTAGAAATGCTCTACCAGCTGGAAGGCGTGATGGAGTACGGGTACGGGACCCAGCGCTACGTTATGGAACCTGGCGACACCTTGCAGTTCGAGGGGGAAATCGCCCACGGCCCCACAGATCTGATCAAACTACCGATCCAGTTCCTCTCGATCACCGTCTACAGCCCGAACGGCTGAGCCGGCCCGTAACAAGATCGTCACCGGCGAGTAGTAGCCCGGTAACCGGCGCCCTGTTTACTTTTAGGAAACGGAATCGCTGGGACGAGAGGAGACGACGTGTCGGTGTACCTCAGCATGCAGAGGGTCCGCTTCTCCAGTCCCGACGCCTACCTGAAGTTCAAGGTGGTGTTCGGTGACGTCCGCCACCACCTGATGACCCTCCCCGGGTTTCTCCACCTGACCTGGTGGCAGCACCCCGACGACCCATCCTGGTACAACGAAGTCAGCTTCTGGGCGAGTAAAGAAGCACTGGTTGACTGGCACATGAACACCTACCACAAGCACGCCAAAGAGTGGGCCGCTGGCGGCGCCATCATGGAAGACATCATCACCAACTTCGAACTGGTCGGCACCCGCCTGCTGCGCATCTGCCCCACCTGCGGCAAACTCCAGGACAGCCCGTTCGACCTGACCCAGGAGCAAGCCACCCTGGCGCAACCGTGCCCGCAGTGCGGCTTCCACTTCCCGGTTCTCGATCAGACAGAGACCAGCTCCGCCGTGTTCAAGGACCTGATCAGCGTCCCGAGCAACGGTGCTGTAGTGGGCTAACCGCCTCCAGGGGCTCGCACGACCGGTCCACCCGGCCCGGTTAGCGGTCCGAGATCCGCCTGACCCCAACCGCCCGAGCAGCCTCGGCAGGCAGCGCCTTCCTCCAGCTCGTAGTTCTGGTCTTCTCCGCTCACCCCCGCCCAGTGACCGCCGCAGCTGGGGCCCCGGACTCCAGGGCCCGGCCGACGCGGTCCGTGAGATCTTCCGCCGATCAGCACCGGAGCTGGCACGCAACAAGGCGGAGCTACACCAGACCGAGGGGTCAGACCCTGTCCCCGCTCCGGCGCAGTCCGTGCCCGAGGTGGCCTCGGCGCGCCGTCACCGCGGCCGGGAAGCCAGGACCGCACACCGGGACCGGGCTTCAATCCTTCCCCCTCTGCTCCCCGACCCCCGGCAGGCGCATGCAGACTGGTGCGGGCCGACGTGGACACCCCCACCTCCGGCCGGGCTACGTACCGAGGGTCTTGAAGGTCCTCGTCGGGGCTGGAACCTGAGTCAGGCGTTTCCTGAGAAGTTGGTCCTGTTTCCTAATAGTGGACACACAACATCCATCTGGGTGTTAACATGTTGGAAACAAACAACCCGCCAGAAGGCTCAGGCCGACACCGACGCCGGAAACGGAAGACCGTCATGTTCCATCAACTCCTCCTCGCCATCGACGACTCAGCGGCAGCTCCGGTCAGCGTCAGCTTCGCCGTCGCCCAGGCCCGCCAGCACTCGTCGTCGGTCCACGTCCTGCACGTCAACCAGTACCTGGTCGGCGGGCGCGGTTTCACAGTGCTCACCGAGGTGGAAGCAAACGCCCTGGTCGACCAGGCCGTAGAGGACCTGAGGATGAGCGGCGTGCCAGCCACCCGGTCGGTCGTGCGCGGCACCTGCTTCGACGTCGCGACTCGAATCGTGGAGTCAGCGGAAGCATGGTCTGCCAGCGCCATCGTGCTGGGATCGCACAGCCACCGCCGCCTTCGCCGGGGTCAAGGCGTCCGCGAGCGGGTCACGAGGTTATCCCCTATCCCGGTGTTGAGCGCCCCGACGCCCCTTAAGGTACCCAGGAGAGCGCGCTGGGCGTCGACGCCCACACCCGAGAGCACAATCAGGCCCAACTCGTCGGCCAGCCGAGGCGCGAATCGTCAGGCCCTCGCTCGACCTAGCCTGCCAGCGACCGGTAGGTTCCCAATCGAGGCCGCGAGGGGTCCGGCAGCTGCGACGACTGAGACGCGTAGTCGCTGGCTGAAGACCTGACCTAACGGTCGATACTGCGCCGCCGAGCCTTCACCGAGCGCATCTCCCAAGGGCGGCGTGCGCCGGGTTGGAACCCGGTGCCCATCGTCATCGCCGAGGCTACGACCAGATCTGTGCGTGTATCTTCCGGGACGCGGCGTCCTCACAGGGTCAACCTCCCGGACCGCAGACAGTTTGAAGCTTGGCTATCCGGTTTACGTGTTTAGCTCGCAGTCGCCCAGCCACCGCGGTACCCCACACGATGACGACTACCCCGTAAAGCCCGAGCGGGGCGGCTGCGGCGGGCCCGAACGCCGCAGCCGCGAGCCCGGCGGCGATGGCGAAGTCGCGGATCGACAGGGTAAGCAGCATCGGTACCGCCTGGTCGGTGGGGCTGGCGCGCCCGAGGGCGAAGCCGACGGTTGCGGATAAGAAAATGATAATGGCGATGGCTGCCAGCACCGCGAAGTATTGGGTTCCCAGACGGACTTGGCCAGCGACGAGGGCGACGAGTACACCGAGCGCCCCGATCGCCAGTCTGGTGGCAACGGCCTCGCCGCGTTCGGTCGCTCCGGTCACGGCTCGAAAAATCAGTCCCGCAGCCAGAGGCACGACCACGACGAGAGCCATGTTGACCAGGATATGGACCGGGTGAACGTGAGCACCCGAGACCTCGAGCGACAGGATCGCCCCTGCTGTTGTCACGCTGAGGACCGTTGAACCGATCAGGACCGCAGCAGCGAAAGCAGCATCACCGCCCGCCAGAGCGGTCGTCGCTACCGACGCGATCTCGCACGGCGCCAGACCGACTGCAGCGATCCCGTTACGTAATGATCCGGCCGGCACGACCCGAGAGGCCAACCACGATACGGCCGGCAACAGCACGGCCCCTGCGACCAGAGCAACGGCGAGTGGTCGCCAACTGGCAACGAGCCGTCCGAGGGCGTGGAACGGTACGGTAAACGCGGTCGCAAAAACCAACAGGGCGAGAAACACGTTGATCCCCTGATGGGAATCCAGCCAGCGCATCGGACCGCCAACAGCGACGCCTATGCCAGCCGCGCCCAGCACGACCAGCAGTTCAGGGTAGACCCTGACGGTTCGGGTGAGCCTTGCGCGCAACACGATGCTTTCTTTGGGGCATCTGGTAGACCGGACCCTCGGTGGCCTATCTCATCAGCGTCCCGGAGGCTCAGTGAAGTTTCCCGACGTGCGCCAAGTTCCATCGGTGAGAGTGAGCGTCGATGCTCTGAACGGTCCCTCAGGCCGGTCATCGATCATGAGAATCCGCCACGCCCCGATAGTAATCTGGATGCGTCGAGCGCTGACCTCGGCAGAGATTTCGTCATCGGGCTGGCTGATACGCCGCCACTCCTCGCGGAAAGGGATCTGCAGACCAGCCCATTTGAAACTGCCGGCTTCGATGAGGCGGTCGCCCTTGCGCTCGAGCGGGATCGAATCCGTAATGGGATCTCCCAGATAGTCCAGCTGGTGGCGCCAGAACATCACAGGAGGCTGCCACGTTGAGGTGCCAGCAGACGCTCTCGGCCGGGTCAAGGTCGCCTCGGGACCGTAGCCAAAGAGAGGCTGAGCGTTCCTCGGCATTCGCACATCGGCATACGAGTCGGAGGTCTGGAGCCACAAGGCCTGGCACCGGTCAAGACACTGGGCTCCGTCGACAACCAGGCGCGACCGAGTCCAGGCTCCGATGAGGAAGCCGCCAACAGTCACCGTCGGCGCTCGTAGTTCGTAGCCCGAACCTCGATGACGACCCCCGCCCGTCGGTACCGATCCATCTGACCATACTCGTGATTCCGTGAGGGACGGTGACGTGCGCCCATCCCCTTGACAATCACCAAGGCAGATTGACGGTCCTGGCGGGGCGACTGGGTGCATGTCGGGCAAGTAAGGCGCTATCCAAATGCACGGTCTGGGTAGACCGAGACATATCAATCCAACACCGAGCAGGTTTCGATCAGTCGACGCCCGTGTTGCAGCCCTGTGAACAGTCCCATCAGCCGGCCAGCCGTGTCGCGTCACCTCCACTTGCTCAAAGAAGCCGGCTTGGTGTGCGAGCATTCCGAGGGAACCCGGCGGGTGTATGAGCTCGATGGAGCGGGGGTCGCCGTCGTACAGGAGTACCTGTTGCGCGTGTGGGGCGAGGCGGCCGCCCGTTTCCGACTTCTGGCCGACAACTCCAAGGACCGCCGATGACGTCGCCCCTCTATTTGGACTTCGTGGTGGCGTGTCGGCCGGAGACGGCTGCGAGCGTGCGGCTATGGCCGACACTCTCTCCGAGTTGAGCAGTGAACAGTGGGCCGCACCGTCCTGGTGCGGCCATTGGACCGTCTACATGACCCGTGACCCACGGTGGCGACATAAGGATGCCGCTCGGACTGGAGCGCCGTCCCGAGGATGCAGCCCTGGTCGCTGGGGCCGACAACTACAGCCGCACCAACCTCCTGATCGGCACCAAAAGACGCATCACCGGCCTCCGCCTTGCGGCGACCGACGTCGACTGGTCAACAGGAACCGGCCCACAAGCGATCGGCCCCCTACTCTTCCTCATTATGGCCATGAGCGGCCGTCGGCAGGCAGCCACAACCTCACCGGCCCAGGCGTAACCACCGTTGCAGTCCGACGGCCGTCATGATCCCGGCGCCAGTGCTCTTGTGGATGCGCAGGATGACGCCGGACATCAGCCCTCGGATGAGATGATGGCGCGTCCGACGGTCTCGAAGTGGTCGTCTCGCCCCTGGAATTGTTGAGCCGCGGTCCGGATGTCACGGAGCCGACGCTCGAACCCGCTGCCGGCGAAGACGGCGTCGATGCCCGCCGGGTGATAGGCGGCATCGGCGACGGTGGTTGCTTCGACAAACGTGTGGGACGCGGCGAGGCGGATGCCCGTGATCAAGTCCGGACTGACGAAGCCGTCGCGACTCGACTCGTCGAACGCCGTCGCGAGCTGCGAATGCAGTAGCGATCGGGCGGCCCGCAGGCGAGCCTCGCACCGTGCCACGGTGGCCTGGACGGTTGGACTGTCGCGAAGGGCCTGTTCACTACGGTGCGGAGTCTTCTTGCGGGCCAGCTCGACGAGGGCGGACAGCATGCCGCCCGCGATTCCGAGTACGACCGCCGCGAGCCGGCCGCGTAGAGCGGGGCGTGGGTGAAACCGTAAAGCGGAGCGGGGTCGAGCCGGGCCGTCACGTCGTCGCGAGCGAACGCCAGGCGCGCCGGGACGAACAGCTCGGTCACAGAGAACGAATCCGTCCCGGTGGCCCGTAGGCCCATGACGTTCCATGACTCTTCGACCGCTGCGTGGTGTGCCGGAAAGAGGACCGTGACCTTTTGCTGGACGCCCGCCGAGGTGAGAATCGGAGTGCCGTCGGGACCGTACAGTCGGCAGCTTCCCCCGAGCCAATCGGCGTGGTGGATTCCGCTCGCATACGACCACCGTCCGGAGACCCGGTAGCCGTCATCCAGTACCATCGCCTGGTTTCCGCTGTCGGGCCCCCACGCCAGCACCGACTCCGGGGCCCCGAAGACCTCGAACGCCGACTCGCGGTCCAGGTAGGCCGCCGCGATCGAACATACGGCTGCCTGGCACACGCACCAAGCTGTGCTGGCGTCGATCGCGGCGAGCTGCTCCATCACTTCGACGAAGGCGACCGGATCGAGTTGCCCACCGTTCAGCCAGGCCGGCAGGAGAAGCCGAAACATCCCCCCTTGGTGCATCGTGGTAAGGAGGCCCGGCGGGAGACGCCCCTCTTTCTCTGCTGTGTCGGACCATATCGCCACATCCGGAGCCGCCGCCCGCAACCAGGCGAGCGCCATCCCTGACGCCCGCCGACCGGCTATCTGGGTGATTTCGATCCGGTTCCCGAACGGGTCGACGAACAACGTTTGGACCGTCTCCCCTGGCCGCCGGTCCGACCGGCCGATCCCGTGGGGGTCCGGGACATCGACGCCCTTGGCCCGCAGCTCCGCCACTGCGGCATCGATGTCCGGCACTTCAATCGCGAAGTGGTCTTGCAGCCCTCCTGGAAGGATGACATGGAGCTGCTCGTCCCCGAGGTCGAACCAGTGGCCGGGACGTCCGTCCGTGGGCCGGTCGGACCGCTGCTTCAGCCCGATCAGGTCGCCATAGAACGCTCGTGCCTCGTCGAGGTCGGGGGCGACGACGGCTACATGGTGAAGCCCGACGATGTCCATGGCCGGAATACTATCCAGCGCCTGCCGCCCGCTGACCTGACGGCGCGGTTGCATCGAAACCCTCGACGTCAGCGGTTGGGTTCTGTGGCCGCAAGGATCACCTTGGCGACCTCATCGGGGTGGGTCACCATGGCGAGATGGCCTGAGTCAATCTCGGTGGTTGTGGCTCCCATACGGTCGGCGAGGAAATGCTCCAACTCCGGTGACGTCGTTCGGTCACGCCGACACACGACATACCAGCACGGCTTCCCCTGCCATGCGGCCACCGAAGTTCGCTCGCCGAAGAGCGTTTCGGCGACGCGGCCCTGCACGGCGTAGAGCACCCGGGCCTCGACCTCTTCGACACCGTTTGCGAAGTCGTTCAAAAAGGCGGCCTCCGTGAGCGCCCCGAACCCCTCGTTGTACACCAGCCCCGCGTTCGCGGGTGGAGTGGGGAACCGCTGCGTCAAGGCCGGGTAGTCCTCACCTGCGTCAGGAGCCCGGGCCGCCACATACACCAGCCCGACCACTTGGGGGTGGCCGCCGGCTTCGCTGATCACCGTACCCGCGAAGGAGTGCCCAACCAGAATCGTCGGTCCGTCCTGGAGGCGCGAGGACGCGCTGGGTGGCGGCCACATCGTCGGCCAGCGACGTGAGAGGGTTCTGGACCGCCATCACGCCCAATCCAGCCCGCTGAAGAATTTCAACGACCTTCCTCCACGACGAACCGTCGGCGTAGGCGCCATGGACGAGCACCACATTGCGAACCTGCCCTCCCACGAACCCAGGGACCGGGGAAGACGTCGGTGAAGAGCTCACAGTTCCTACCTCCATCGGTAAGGGCGACACGGGATCATCGGCCACGGCAACCTCGGACCGTGACGTACATTGCCACACGGTCTCGACCGGAAGTAGCCCGACGAGCGTCAGCTGGTGCCCTCGACGTCGTCGGTGCCGACGGACATTGGTACCGAGCACGAATTCTCTCCGGACCTGACTGAGGCGGCAATGGGATGTCGCATCCGACATCGAAGCCTGCGTCACGGAGCTTCCGCGTAAGGCGTACACCATCTCGCCCTGCCGAAAGATCAACAGACGGCGATGCCCCCCTGGTACCCGCCAGCCCACACGCCGTGGAGAGGGCATGATTGAGCTGTGAGCGATGAGCGAGGGACGCCGACTGACACGGACGGGAGCGACGGGAGTCCGAAGGCCGACGTGGCCTGGCCGCTTCTGGATCCGGCCGCGGTGGACGAGATCGCGGCCTTCGGCTCGTCGGTCGCGGTCGAGGCGGGTCAGTGGCTCTACCGGGCCGGCGGCGACCCGCCCAACTTTTTCGTGGTGCTCGACGGTGAGGTCCAGATCGTTCGCGAGGGCGACGACGAGGTGGTGATCGCCGCCTATGGTCCGGGTGGGTTCGTCGGGGAGTTGAATCTGCTGACGGGCCAGCGGCCATACCTGAGCGCCCGGGTGAGCCGAGCGGGCCGGGTGCTGAGCGTGCCGCCAGAGCAGTTCCGGCGGCTCCTCGACACCAAGCCCGATCTGTCCGACACCATCTTTCGGGCCTTCGTGGCCCGCCGGGAGATCCTTCGCAGCGGAGGCGCCCAGGGCGCCATCCGGCTGATCGGGTCGCAGTTCTCGCCCGAGGCGCTCGCCCTGCGCGCCTTCGCCAACCGGGCCCGCCTGCCACACACCTGGATCGACATCGAGGACCTCGACGACGTCCGCGCCTACCTGGCCGGCCTCGGCGCAGAACCCGACGACGTGCCCGTCGCCGTCATGGGCGACGTCGTCTTGCGTCGGGCCACCCCCGGGGAGTTCGCAGCGCTGCTCGGCCTCACCTACAGGAGCGTCCCCGGATCGGTCACCGATCTGGTCGTGGTCGGAACCGGCCCGGCCGGCCTGGCCGCCGCGGTGTATGGATCCTCGGAGGGCCTCAACACCATTTCCCTCGACGCCATCGCTCCTGGCGGACAGGCCGGAGCCAGCTCCCGCATCGAAAACTACGTCGGCTTCCCCAACGGCATCTCCGGGGGCGACCTCACGGCCCGGGCCGCCATCCAGGCGCAACGCCTCGGGGCTCGACTCAACGCCCCGTGCGAAGCGGTGGGGCTGCACACAGAAGAAGCCTTCCACATCGTGGTCCTCGCGGATGGCAGCGAAATCGCCACTCGGGCCGTCATCATCGCCTCCGGCGCCCAATACCGCCGCCTGGCCGTCGCCGAACTGGAGCGGTTCGAAGGAGCGGGTGTCTACTACGCGGCCACCGAACTCGAAGCGCGACTGTGTCGGAACAGCACCGTCGGAGTGGTCGGCGGCGGTAACTCCGCCGGGCAAGCCGCCATCTACCTGTCGCAACAGGGAAGCCGGGTCTTCCTGATCGTCCGCCGACGCGAACTCGTCGACACCATGTCGCAGTACCTCATCGCCCGCATCAACGCCGACCCCCATATCGAGGTGGTGACCCATACCGAGGTGCGGGGCCTGGCCGGTGACACCCACCTCGAGCAGATCACGCTCGAGCACACCACCAGCGGAGCCCGTCGGACCGTCGAATGCGGAGGTCTGTTCTGCTTTATCGGGGCCATCCCGGCCACCGCCTGGCTGGGCGACCGCGTCTCGCTCGACCGAAATGGATTCGTGCTGACCGACCGCTCCTTAACCGACAACGACATCAACCCCGACGCCTTCGCCGACCGGGATCCACTCCCCTTCGAGACCTCCCTTCCCGGCGTCTTCGCCGTCGGCGACGTACGACTGGGCTCAATGAAACGAGTAGCAGCTGCGGTCGGCGACGGATCCAGCGCGGTCCGCTCCGTCCACCAATACCTCGCTCTCCACGCCTGAACCCCAGGTCCCCGGCCGGTCAGGAGGCCTGACCTGCAGGATGGGGCGGAACTGACGCCCGGCCTCAAGCCCGAAACCCCCGGTTCGGCTCGGCGGATGGCTGGTTCGGGGTTCGGTCAAGGGGCCGACGCGCCTGGCCCGGTCCAATAGTCCGAGGTCGGAATGTTCCCACGTCGCCTGGTTTGAGCTCCATGCCTATGGACGGTGTCGAAGAGCCGGGAGCGGACGTAAAAACTCACTGCTGTCGTTGCCTGACTTCTTGGCGGACTCCGTCGTCAAGCCCCGACCGCATCCGACCATTTGAGGCTCTACGATTCCGGGCGGCCACGTTAGGGAGGTTGACAGATGTCCGCTCCGTTGCAGGTGATTGCCGTGGGCTTCGGTCCTGGCGCCGACTTCGAGGGTCGGGTTCTGGCTGAAGTTGATCGGCTCGAGGGCCGCGGAGTGTTGCGCCTCCTCGACGTGCTGTTCGTCGCCAAGGACGAGAACGGGGCGATCCAGCAGTTGGCCGTCGGCGACGACGAGGACTTTGGCGCTCTCCTGGCCAGTGTCGTCCCGCTTCACGGTGCCGGTTTGGGGGAGCCGTCGGCGGGCGAGGCCTGGTCGGGTTTCGATCCGTCAGACGCCTGGGCCTTGGCGGAGTCGTTGCGTCCGGGGACGGCGCTGGCGTTCCTGCTGGTCGAGCACGGTTGGGCTCAGCCGCTGTTCGACGCCATTGCCGACACCGGCGGCGTTTTGGTGGGCGAGGGGATCTTGACCGCTGAGGCCGGGTTGGTCGTCGGGGCGGAGGTGGCGGCCATGGAGGAGGCGGCGGGGGTGATCGCGGCGGCGCAGGCTGCCGAAGTGAAGGCCGGACTCGAGGCCATGGCTGCCCAGGCCCAGGCCTCGGAGGCCATCGCCGCCTCCGAGGCGATCCGTGCGGCCGCAGTCGCGGACGCCGTCCGGGCCCTGATCGATGCCGGCGTCGTGGCCGAGGAAGCCGCTCACGAGGCCGTCGAGGCGGTGGCCGCCGCCGGATTGATCGTCGCCGCCGCGGACGAAGCGGTTGCCGAGGCGGTGGCGGAGGACGAAGTGGAGGTGACAGCCGCCCAGGAGGCCGCCGCGGCGGCGGTCGCGGACGCGGCCGCGACCGTCAGAGCCGCGTCGATCACGATGGCGGAGGCGGGGTCTTGCGGTACTTGCCCACGAAGTCGTCGTTCGCGGTCATCGCTGACAAACTGGGGATCTCCCGATCCGCGGCGAAGGATCGAGCCGAGCGCGTCTACCAGAGGCTGGGGGTTCACAGCCGGGCCGAAGCCGTCAGCCGGGCCCGGGCCCTTGGGATCATTGACTGATTGACTGACTGCGGACATCGTCGCTCTTGATTCCGGCGGCGGTTTCTCGTGGGTCACTGACGGATGTACCTTCGACTGAAGTAATGTGAGTGATTCCACTTTCGAGAAAACATATCGTGACGTTCTCCGCTGCCGGGAAAGGCCTCTTCTGATGGAGGGCAACCTACCGCCGCCAGCGGCCGCGGTTGCCGGGCTGACCCGTAGCGAGCCGCACGGTCCCGGGATCAGTCGTGTGGCGGCCAGAGAAGGCTTTCGGTACCTCGCTCCCTTGGGTGGGGATGTGGTGGACACCCAGACATTGCGGCGGATCGTTGCGCTCGCCATTCCGCCGGGCTGGATGGACGTGTGGATCTCGCCAGACCCGCTCGGTCATATCCAGGCCACGGGCGTAGACAGCAGGGGTCGGACTCAGTACCTCTATCACAAAATGTGGCGTGAGCAGCGCGACGCTCAGAAGTTCGCCCACATGCTCAGGTTCGCCGCCGCCTTACCCGCGCTGCGGGCCGCCACGGTGCGGGATCTCCGCGGCCGTCACCTGGATCGTGATCGCGTGACCGCAGGTGCCGTACGGCTACTCGACCTCGGGCTGTTTCGCATCGGCGGAGAGAAGTACGCCGAACTGGACCACCATTACGGCGCCACGACGCTGCAGAAGCAGGACGTGAAGCTGACACGCGACGGTGTCGTTTTCGACTACGTCGCCAAGGAGGGTAAGCGGCGCATGATCACGGTCGCCGACGAAGCGATCCGGCCGACCGTGCGTGCGCTGGTCCGGAGTGGCAACAACCTCAGCTCACTGTTCTGCTTCCAGGACGGCGACGCCTGGCTCCCTCTTCGCTCTCACGAAGTGAGCAGCTACATCGCCGCGAATGCAGGCGGGCACTTCACCGCCAAGGAGTTCCGCACCTGGAACGCCACCGTGCTGATGGCGCTCTTCCTGGCGAACGGAGAACCGTCGCCCACGGCGCGCCGCCGCCAGAGCACCATCACGGCCGCCATCCGTGGTGTAGCGACCTGGCTGGGAGACACGCCGACCGTGGTACGCAAGTCCTATATCGACCCCCGGCTCATCAGTCGGTACGAGTCGGATGGCCAGCTACCCGCGATCCCCGCCGCGCCCGCCGCGCTGCCGGCCGCGGCCGAAGCGGAGGTCGCCGTCGCTGCGCTACTCGCCGCCCAAGAGTGACCCCCCGCGAGAAGCACGAACGGGCTGATAAGAGGGGCTGGAGGCTGCTCGGGTACCGGACTGGCCCGAGCCGGGACCAGCTGCCTCCCGCACGGATTCTCGAGGTCCACTCCAGCCCTTCCCTCGTGGTTGACTCGCCCAACGGGCCCATCGTGGCCACCGGCGATGCCGTCGATGGCCGGATCACGTCGATCTGGGTCTGGCTCAACCCTGACAAGACCGCAGCCCTCGGGGATCCGCCGCCCATCGTCTGAGGTCGGCGTGAGTCCGGGTCAGCCAGGTCGCCGTATCCTCTGTTCCACGCCCTGCTCCTCGAGTCATACGGAGCTGACTGGTCAAGGACGATTGGCATACGTGTCCTTCCCGTGCTGTCCCATGCTGTGGCTTAAGAGTGAGGTGGAAATGACCAATGTGAACGATGGTAAGTCTCCGGGGGTCAGGTCCTCCCATCAAACCGGTCCGGGTCTCAGGGCCTGCCCGGGAACGGGCACGGTTTCTTGGTGACATCTGGATTCATGGTGACATCTGGATTCATGGTGACGAGGACGACACCACAGGTGCATAAACGCGCCCAGAATCCAGAACGCGCCAAGAATCCCGGCCTGAATATCATGAAATAGCATAAAAGATGGCCCGGATAGGGATGGGGGGCGTGGCTGCGTCGGGGTTTGGGGCAGTCGTTGATCATCCGCGAGATGACCAACCCGCCCACGTGGACGTGGAAGGTGGTGCTGGGGGCCGTCGTGATGAAGGTGCACGCTGGCCAGGGCGGCCGCTGACTGTTGCCTTTGAGGGCTTCCTGGGCCCCCTGCGACGAGCCCCGCCGCCAGTGATGCGATCCGTGGCCATCCCGGACACCGACGCCGCCCTCCAAAGGAGCCTCGGCGACCGTTATGAGATCACCAGCCACCGTCGAGCAGCCGATTGTGGGAAGCAGTGATCCACATAGGGCCTACTGGTGCACACAATCGGATCTGGTCCCACTCGTTATCGAAGCCGCGTCGGGGAGCCGCACCGCAATGCGATCATGCCGGGGTCGCCAGGGTCGGCACGCAACACCAGCAGCCGGACGGGCTGGCCCGTCGGGCCCTTCCGTACCACGAGCAAATATTTCATGGTTTAAGTATGTCCGGGCTACACTAATCCCCGTGGACCGACCAGGTGAACCCCGTTGGCTGGATGCGGAAGAGATGGAAGCCTGGCTGGCCCTGATGAGCGTGTTGCACACGCTTCCTCAAGCGCTGGACGCGAGCATGCAATCCGAAGCCGGCATGACTCTCTATGACTACCTGGTCCTGGCGGCCCTCTCGGATGCCCCCGATCGCACGCTGCGATTGAGTGACCTGGCCCTGGTCACCAATGGGTCACTGCCCCGGCTCTCGCAAGTGGTCACGAAACTCGAACGCCGCGGCTGGATCAAGCGTAAGCCGGATCCCGGCGATGGGCGCATCACGCTGGCGGTACTGACCACCACCGGCATGAAGACGCTCGAACGGGCTGCCCCCGCTCACATCGAACGGGTGCGGCAGCTGGTCTTCGATCCCCTCACGAAGGCCCAGGTGCGCCAGCTCTACGAGATCCACCGGCGGATCGGCAAGACGATCGGTCCCGGCTACGACAAGCTGGCACAGAACGCGGCCGCGGGCCGGCTGAAGAAGTAGAAGCCGGTAAGGCTCCGCTGGAGCCGAAGCCCGCGACCGTGACGTGAAGGCGGGCCGCGGCGCTCACTCTCACTAAGACTGCGGCGAGGGGTGCAGCCTGGTTGGCTCCTGCCTCGATGCCCCTTACACGATCCATGCGGCTCCTGGTCGGGCCCCGACGGCGTCAGGGTCGGAAGCGGCTGCAGATTTTACTTGCCACTTTAACTATCATCAGTTAAGGCTTTAAGTAGCTTACCAGGCCGATAAGAGAGGTACTCCCATGAGCCTGACCTCAGCACCCGCCATCCCCGGCTATCAGACCGGAACCTGGGACATCGATCGTGTCCGCTCCGATGTCGCCTTCGTCGTACGGCACCTGGCTGTGAGCCAGGTCCGCGGCCGATTCGGCACGCTCGAAGGCACCCTCGTGCCGCGGTATCGGGCCAAAACCCGAATCGACGCCGCCTCAGTCGATACCGACAACAATCCGCGCCAGGCCCACGTCCGCTCCGGCGGCTTCCTCGACACGGACAACCATCAGAACATCATCTTCGCGCCCACCTCAGAAACGAACGGAAGTCCCTTAGCATTGATGGAACGCCAGCACACCGATATCGCGGAATCCTTCGACCGTGTCCACGACAAGGACCTTGACCGGTCGGCCGAGGTGGCCCAGATGGTCACGTACATCGCCAGCCATGTAGCGGTGGAGAGGAACTACCTCTACCCGTTGGCCAAGAAAATCGGGCACCGCCGATCTGGCCCCGGCCGGCAGCTGATCTCGGACTATCGCAAGATGCAGGCGCTTCTGGTAAAGATCGATCACCGCAAAACGAACTCGCCTGACATGCCCGACCTCGTGGCAGACCTGCACGACGCGTTCGAACAGCACCAAGAGCATTCCGCGGCGATCTCCGCCTACATCGAGGAGCATCTTGACCGACCCGACCTCGACGCCCTCGGCCGGCAGATGGCCAGCGCCAAACGAGCGATCGTCTCACACCCCCATCCCACCTCCTCCGCCTGGGCGGACCCCTGTACGGACGGATTTCCCGGATAGCCGCCCACTGGGACAGCCGGCGCGACCAGACCGTACGGAACCGCTGACCCGGGTCGGCCCAGGTAGGAGGATGGCGCGTCCACCGACCCCGTCCCGACCGGGCGTCTACCGGCGGCGGCATTCGACACTGAGTGCCGTCGTTCCGACCTCCCACATGTTGTCGGCGACGTTGACCGACACCCCCGGTGGGACGATCTCGGCGATCCGGTTGAGCACGTCGTCTGAGAGTTCGATCCCGTCGGCGGCGAGATAGCCGACCAGGTGCGGACAGCCCGATCCTTACCGCCGCTTCGCTTCGGTCCGCGTACGGCTCACCCGACCGACGCTGAGCTGACCGTCGCTCGTCTCGTCGCCCAGGGGCTCAGCAACCGTGACGGGGCCTCGAGGCTCTTTGTCTCCTACCACACTGTCAGCGGACACCTTCGAAACGTGTTCACCACGCTCGGCATCAATTCGCGGATCGAACTCGTACGCATTGTTGACCACCACGACTGACAGAAACGGCCTCTCACGTCCCGCAGAAGGTCTGGTAAGGGCCGAAGTCCTTTGGGGCCGGGGCGGCGTAGCGCTGCAGGCCAGGGCGCTCCTGGTAGGGGGCAGCCACCGCGTCCAGCAGCTGATCGAGCGGATCCAGGTCGCCCCCGGTTGCGGCGGCGAGAGCCTGCTCGACGAGGTGGTTGCGGGGGATGTAGACGGGGTTGACCCGGTCCATCAAGTCGGCGTTCGGGTCCAAGGCACGCCAGCGCTTCGCCCAGGCGTCAAACGCGGCGGCGTCGACGAACCGGCCGGGAATGGGCTCGGCGGCGCCGCGGGCGGTGGCGCCGAGGGCGCGATAGAACGACGTGTGATCGACCTGGCTCCGCTGGAGCAAGGTCAGCAGCTCGTCGACCAGCGGCACCGTCACGGCGTCGTCGAGGCCGTCGGACAGCCCGAGCTTGGCTCGCATGCCGGCCGACCAGGCGGCGCTGTACTGCTGGCGGAACGCGCCGAGTGACTCCACGGCGAGGGCGACCGCCTGCTCCTGGTCGTCGTGCAAGAGGGGCAGCAGGGCCTCGGCGAGCCGGGCGAGGTTCCACTCGGCCACGACCGGCTGGTTGCCGTAGGCGTAACGCCCGTTCGTGTCGATCGAGCTGTAGACCGTGGCCGGGTCGAATGCCTCCATGAACGCGGACGGCCCGTAGTCGATGGTCTCGCCTGAGATGGTCATGTTGTCGGTGTTCATGACCCCGTGGACGAACCCCACCAGCATCCACTGAGCTACCAGCGACGCCTGGGCGGCGATGACCGCCTCAAACAGGGCGAGATAGGGGTGGGCCGCCGCCGCGGCGCCAGGGTAGTGGCGGGAGATGGCGTGGTCGGCGAGGCGGCGAAGGAGGTTGACATTGCCCGTGGCCCGGGCGTACTCGAAGCTGCCCACCCGCAGATGGCTGCTCGCGACCCGTCAGGACCGCTCCCGGCAACACCGTCTCGCGGTGCACCGGGCGCCCCGTTGCCACCACGGCCAGGGAGCGGGTGGTGGGAATGCCCAGCGCGTGCATGGCCTCACTCACGACGCACTCGCGCAGCATCGGACCGACCGCGGCCAGGCCGTCGCCACCGCGGGCGAACGGCGTGGGCCCCGAGCCCTTGAGGTGGACGTCGCGAAGGCGGCCGTCGGCGTCGACGACCTCTCCCAGCAGGAGGGCGCGCCCGTCGCCGAGACGCCCGGCGAACTGGCCGAACTGGTGTCCGGCATAGGCCTGGGCCACCGGAGTGGCGCCCCTGGGCACGAGGTTGCCGACCAGCAGGCGCAGACCATCCAAGCCCGCCAACCAGGCGGGTTCGAGGGCCAGCTCGGCCGCCAGCGGCTCGTTGAGCGCGAGCAGTCGCGGGTCGAAGACCTCCTCCGCCTGCCACGGCAGGGCCATCTCCGTTAGCTCCCGGGCGAAGTGGTCGCCAAGGATGAATGTCCGGGGAAATACGAGGCTCACGCCACCCAGAGTACGCCGCCCACTGCGACCAGCGCGGCAGCCGGCGCGTCTCGCCTGTTGCGGGACCCTCTTGGCCCGTCGAGCATCCGCTGGTGGTTCGTCTGGCGGAAGACCCCCCGGCCGTTTTCCCGCAAGCGACCAGCACCCTCGCCGCCTCTGCCTCGATGGCCCAACCGGTGCGTCCGTCGTCCGATGGTGGAGGTGCCTTGTTGGTTCCCGTAGGACACGACATTACGAATTTGGATCAATGAGTTTCTGCGAGGCTGTTTCCATGAGCAGCCTGAAGCGGATCGCGCCGATCTTCCCCGTTCATGACCTGGACGCTGCGATGGATCACTACCGGAGACTCGGGTTTGAAGTCCGGGCCTACCGCGGAGGGGGCTACGGCTTTGCCACCCGCGACGGCGTAGAGATTCATCTTGGTGTCGTCCCCGACCATGAGGACCGCACCAGCTCCGCATATCTCTTCGTGGAGAATGCTGACGACCTGGCAGCGGCGTGGCGATCAGCTGGGGTCGGGGTTCACTCCCCTGAAGACACCGAATGGGGACAGCACGAAGGGGCCATTGAGGATCCCGACGGCAACGTCATCAGATTTGGCTCACCCATGAGTACAACCCCGGGATGAACCGGTAGCCGGCCTGGCGGGACACGCCAAGTCCGGAACCAGAAGCGGCCCCAGTCTTTGATGAGTGACCTGCAGCCGGCGAGGGGGTCACCCAGGCCGACTGAACGGGCCTGTCAGTCTTGGGGCGTGCGACCAGGATCACTGACAGACCTTGGTTATCAGGCGCAACCGTTCGTGGGAGGAGGACACACGATGCCGAAAGCAATCAAGGGAACCGCAGGGCGAAAGCCGCCCGAGCCATCGGAGAGCCCCTCCGACATCGAAGACTGGACTCGGCGCCAGATGCCGCATCTCCAGCCCATCGTCAAGCTGTTGGACGACTCGATCCGAACCACCATCTCTGGCCTTCAGTACGCCGTCAAGTGGAAGAGGCCTTACTACGGGCTACCAGAACTCGGGTGGATCATCGAGATGGCGGCTTACGACGTTTCCGTGAATGTCGTCTTTTTCGGCGGTGCGGACTTCGACAGCCCGCCGCCATTCGGAACTACCGATCGGACCCGCTATTGCAAGGTGACCACCCTGGAGGAGGTGAAGGGACCGGAGTTGCACAGGTGGATCGAGGAGGCGAGCCGAACGCCGGGCTGGAGGTGAAAAGCCATCCGCGCCAGATCGAGCCCGGATGGAGTCGGCCGTCCAGTCCGAGTGGATAAGGGTCTGGTCGTCAAGTTGGGATGGCGTCAAGCCTTGCCAGGTTGACGGCGGCAGGTTCGCTATAGGTGAGGAGTCTCGTGATCGCTTCGGCCATTCGAGGTTCGCTCGCCTTCTTGAGCATCCCGCGGGCTATGTTCAGGCGGCTCGACTCCAACCACGCCGTTATGTCGGGTTGCTCATTCCAGAGCCTGAGCGCTTCCAGCTGGCCATGCATGTTCGCTATCCAGTCTTTGGCGGCATCGGGATAGCGATTCGTGGGCGAGAGCCGGGACTTGGCGACGTGGTCATCGGCTCGGCTCGCCTCCAGGTAGCCGATCATGGCGGCGTTGAACGTGGGGAAGACGGTGCTGATGCACTGGAGGGTGATGCGGCCAGGTTCGAAGATCGGGCGAGCAGGGGCCACGCCAAGCCCGGGGGCGGAGCAGTCGACATACAGCTCCCCCCGGTCGGTCGAGATCGTGCCTCGTTCGAGTACGATCTCGGCGGCGCCGATCGACTTGACGTGACCCAGTCGTACGACGTTGTCGACGGTCCGCAAGAGCTCGAGCTCGGCCACGGTCAAGGTCGCAGCGTGATACATCCTGGGCGCAACAGTCGGATCGATACGAAGCAGCTGGCCACCAGCTTCGAGCCTGGCGAAGAGGTCGCCCACGCTCTCGGCCTGGGCCGACGCTTCAACGGCGCGCGACACCCCGTCGATCGTGTCGGTCACAAGCTCGCCTGGCTGCACCTGGGCACGGTTCCACAGCCAGGCGTCACGGGCCCGTATCCAACGAATGTCATCAGGGTCGACACCGTTTCCGAGCAGCCAGGTACACGCATCGGAACCAGTCTTGCCACCCCCGATGATCGTGTAGCCAGTCGCCGGCTCACGCCTCTCAGCCAGCTCGTTTACCGCAACGCATCGAACATCCGGGTCGACACTGAACGAAGGCGTGTGCCGTGAAGGGATCGTTGGCTCCAGATAGCGGGCGTCGACCACGGCTCGTCGGACCTTAACCTCTGTGTTTGCTCCGGTAAGCGCAGCGACGAAAGCAACGTCTGAAGTTTCGAGCCCCAAGTAGTTGGACATCGGGAAAAACCGCACCTGTCCCGAGCTCACATGGTGCTCGTCCATCACTCGACGGAAGTAGTCGCAGATCTCCACACCATCGGCCTGCTGGTACAGCCCGGCATTAAGGCCGCGCTCGTCGAGCCTGTCCTCACCCAGCGGCCGGGAGTTGACGCCGTAGCACGCCGCCGGCTGATGGAGGCGTACGAATGGGTAGGTATCGTTCCAGTGGCCGCCAGGGGCGTGCCGGCGATCCACCATGACGACTTCGACGTCTCGGTCCGCGTCGATCAGGGCGTCCGTGAAGGACATGCCTGCTGCTCCCGCCCCGATCACCAGGTAGTCGGTCTGGATCGCACTCATGACTCGAACTCCTCTCTACCTACCCTTTGCGTTGCCCCACGGTTCTCCGGCCGGGCGCAAACGATCTTGGCACGAATAGTCCGAGTACTCCCCCGCAATCCCGACCACCCTCAGGGTCTTGGCGACCCGACGCGAGACCGTCCATACGTTCTGCACGCACATCTGACGGTGATCGTTCAGGGCGTCTACCGCCTTGATCGTGCCGACCGCGACGCCTTCGTGGCCCAAAGCCGGGAGAACATGGAGATCGCCCGCGGCGAGCGGGGATGCCTGGAGTACGTGGTCGCGGCCGATCCCATGGGACCCGGTCGGGCCATCCTCTCGGAGCGGTGGGCGTCCATGGACGACCTGGATGCGCCTGCCAGCGCCCTGGCCCGCCGGCGATCGACGCCATCAGCCGGGAGTTTGGTTTTACGAGGCGTCCCTGTTTCGCCCCATCTCCTGACAGGGTGGGGCCGCCGGCGCCCGCCGCCGGCGCCCGCGGCCCGCTGTCCGCGCCGGGGGCCCGCCGCCGCTGCCTGCGGCCCTCTGTCCGCACCGGGGGCCCGCCGCCGTTGCCCGCTGCCCGCCGCTGGCGGCCGGGCTTGAAGCCCTGCAAAGTGGGCGCACTTCGCGTCCTGGGCCTGGCTGTATCGATTTTCTGATAGCGGCCATGCCCAAGGCGCGAGTTGCGCCCAGGTTTGGGCGCTTGGGGCGCCGGCCCCGTGGGGGCGCCGGCATAGGCCGTCAGCGTCCGGTCTTACCGTCGGCGCCCGGGCTTGAAGCCCCACAAAGTGGGCGCACTTCGCGTCTTGGGCCTGGCCGTGTCGATTTTCCGGTGGGGAACTGCTGATCAACCGCCGGCGGCAGGCTCAGCCCCACCGGCGGCGGCGACACCGTGATCGGGACGGATACCGGTCGTATTGCCAAGCGCACGTGGCGCGGCCGAGAGGTTTGGGCAGCCCGGCCCGTGTCGGGCCAGGCAGTGACAGGAGTGGGGCCGGTCCGACGGAACTGTATGCCAGGCGCCCACGCCCACCGGGCTCGGCCCTAAGAACACTTCTGGAAATGCCGCGAACCGCGGTGGTCTTCGTGGCGTACCGGGAACATCAACGAATCGCTCGGGGGTTGGGGCGGGCGGCCATGCGCGGCGATTCCCACAAACCCGGGCACCTCCCTACGCCCCGCTTCGGGGCTCAGAAAGGACAGGAGATGTTTCGCAAAACTGCGGGCGTACTTACTGCGCTCGGCCTGACTGCAGGAATAGGCGCCGCGTTCGCGGCGCCAGCGACCGCCAATGTTCTCCCAGCGCCGGTTAACCGCCCGAGCCCGGCCGCGGTCGCCGACGCGCCCACCATCGATGTCGCCGCCCAGGTCTATTGGAGCTCGAGCTGCTTTGACCTGTGGACCTGGAGTGGCCCGGCCGGCGGGACCAGCACCGACGCGTCGCCCTCGACCGCTTACGACGCCTGCGTCGGCATGGCCATTTGGACCAACCCGGCAATCACCCCACCGGCGGCCGACGGAGAGGTGGCGGCGGCGTTCGAGGGGGCCAACGGCGACCTGTGGACCTGGCAGGGAGAGCCCGGAAACGTGGGCACCCCCGTCGATCAGCACCTCAAGATGATGGGCTGGAGCAGTCCCTCCATCACCACGCTGCCCAACGGAAACCCAGCCGTGGCCTTCGAGGGGGCCAACGGCGACCTGTGGACCTGGACCGGCCGGGCCTCCGCCCTGGGCACCGGCCGCGACACCGGGTACGCCATGTACGCCTACACCAGCCCGTCGATTGCCCTGGGCGCCGACGACAACCCCAACGACGCCAGTCCCTCCAGTGTCTATGCCGCGGTAGCGTTCCAGGGGACCAACGGCCACCTCTACTACTGGGAGGGCGCCCCGGGCTACAGCGGCAGCGCCATCGACACCGGGCTCGGCATGCTCTACTTCACCAGCCCCTCCATCACTGCTATTCCCGAAGGTAACCACTACGTGGCGCTGGTGGCTTTCGAGGCGAACACCGGCCACCTGTGGACGTGGGAGAACTTCGCCGACGCGGCTGGCTGGGGCGCGGACACCGGGATTGCGATGGCCGAGGACGAAATGGCCACCGGCCCCTCGATCGGCGTCGACGTCGCCGTGGGCGGCACGGCCGCCGTGGCATTCCGAGGCGCCAACGGCGATCTGTGGACCTGGAACGGGTACGCCGGCGGCGACGCCATCAACTACGCCGACACCGGGCTTCCCATCGCCGCCGACACCAGCCCCTCGATCGACACCGCCCTCCCCGGTTCTGGAGTAGCAGTAGCATTCCAGAACAAGGATTACGGGCTGTGGACCTGGTACGGGTACGCCGGCACGGCCGGCTCCGGCGCTCCCAGTGGGTACGCCACCCCAGGCGGGGGCGTCGACCCCAATCAGCCACTTCCCATCGTCCAAGAGAGCAGCCCCACCATCGGTTAGGGGCTGGCGCAGCCAGTCCCGCGGTGATCCCGGTGGTGTGCAGACCTGGTGCCGCGTGACCGGCCGATTGATGGCTCGGATGGGTCCGCCTCGATTCCCTCGGGGCGGGCTCGTCGCCCCGGCCACACCCCTCAATCCGCGGCGGCACCCCCGCGGATCGCGAGACTTTTCTCAGCGTCCGCACCGTCGAGTGGGACCCCGAGAACTGTTCCACAGGCTCAAAGTGTCATCGCCAAGAGACCTCAGGCTCGCCTTCTCCCGCAGTGGACAGCCTCCGTAGCGGGCTCAGGTGATCGAGCACCCCGCTCGCTGCGACCCGGGTTGAGTCCCGCGTGTCCACCGGTGCGAGGGGCCGGTCGAACGGCGATCCTACTCAGGAGTCATGCCGGGCCGGCCGTACGAGCGGACGGCCATAGCGATCAAGAGAAGGTGTCCGCCGTGACCGGCGGCACGCAGGTGGCAGTAGGAGCGAGACATTGAGCACTCACCCAACCGGTTGACCCAGGGGACACGACCCGGGAGTCACTAACGCGAGGCGGCGGCGCCCACGACGAACAAGATCCAGAAGACGTCCGGGCCGTAGCCGGGCCCGACTGCAACGACCGACAGACGTTCACCTTCGCCGGCCCCCGCGGCGACCACGGATTCATCGACGACTACACGGCGCGGCTCGCAGGCGAGCCCATTGGCTCGCTCGTGCTAATCACGAAGACCGCGTCCGGGCAAACGCAGCACATCGCGGTCGGCTACCGGCCCCGCAGCTCGCTGCTGCTCGTGTCCCGTTTGGCGGCGGAGCAACTCGCCGGCACGACTACGCCGCGTACTTCCTCAGCGGTGAGTGAGATGCTGAATCGACCGAGGAAAGTTGACATGAGCTGTACCAGCACCACCAGCGGGAGGAACTCTACCGAAAGGAGATCGGGTGCCCACCGCAGTTATCGGCGCCACCGGCCGCGTCGGCAGCGAGATCGTCCGCGGCCTGCTGACTCGGGGCGACTCGGTCGTCGCCCTGGTTCGCGACCCCGACAAAGCTCGCCGAGCCTTCGGCGAACCCGACGGGCTTCGCATCCGTCCCACGCGCCTGGACGAGCCGCACGACGTCGGCAAAGCACTGGACGCGGTCCAGACGGTATTCATGGCGATGGGATCAATCGGGACTGAGGGCGTCCTTCAGCGGATCGCCATCGACGTCGCGGCCGGAATCCCCTCGATCGAACAGGTCACCCGCCTGTCGGTACTGAACACCTCGGCGGACTCCCTTGGAATCAACCAGCGTGCCCACTACAGCATCGACCGGTTCGCCCTTTCGACCGCGGTGCCGTACTCGACGATCCGCCCTGCCATCTTCTCGGCGTCGCTGCTCGCCGGGGCGCCCGAAGTGCGCGCCGCGCGCACATGGACCGGGCTTGCCGGCAGCGGCCGCATGGCCTTGATCGACCATCGCGACGCCGCCCAGGCCGGGCTGCGCGTGCTCACGGACCCTGCGCTCTGGGGCGCTCACCACAACCTGACAGGACCGGTCCCCATGTCGTGGCCGGAGGCGCTTGAGCTCCTCTCGGTAGAACTGGGGGAGCCCGTGACCTTCCGGGTCGAAGCCGAGCGGGAGTTCCTCGAGCGCCTCATCAGCACCGGGGTACCGGCGGGGACGGCTGAGCTGCTCATGGCGCGCGAGTGGTCGATCCTGGCTGGCGAGAACGACTACACGACCGACACCTTCCAGCAGATCACCGGCTACCCACCGCGCCCGGTGCGGTGGATCTCCAACCCCCGGCTAGCTCCCACCCTTGGCGTCGTCACAGAACTTAGGATGGGCGGGTAGTTCAGCTCCTGATCTCATGACAGCTGGGCCTTGACCGCCCGGGTCCGTTCATCGGCGAGCACCTCGACCTGGCTCCTTCAGGCACGCCGCCGGGCGCGAGCTGAAGGTACCCGCGATCGGGACGCCGATCGGCGCTTGCGACCGCGCCACTGTCTGCCGGCGCGTTCATGCCCGAATCTGCTCGATCGCTGGGCGGGGATCCGACGGCCGCTCCGGGCTGGAAGAGACGCAGCCCGTGCTCGGCGCAAACCCGACCCACCGCGCTCACACACGCGCCCTACGTCACCGGGGGGCGTCGGTCCGGCGTGCTGAAGGCGACGGTGAGCCGTCGGCGGGGGCCAACAGGCTCGGCTGGATCAACGGGAACGTGGTGCCGGCTTCGATACGGCGTTACTCCTCGGCGACCCATGGGCACGTCCTCGGCTCTCGCTCCAGCCGTCGGGGACGAGCACGGCGCCGTCGATCTGGCCCGATGTCCGAACGGTGGACCTTCCAGCGGCGGGCACGCGGATCGGGCCATCTGGGCGCCGCTACGTCCTGGCCGTGATGATCGGAGTTCGCGGAGGTCTGGTGTCCTCGCGAAAGCGTCGTCGGGAGCCGTTGCTTCGGGCCAGCGGTGGACGGGACTCGGGCGCCGACTTTCGCTTCCTCGGGTTGTCGGCTCTATCCTCATCGAGGGACGTTGGCTTCGACGTCGCCCAGCGGACGCGAAACGAGGAGGACACGACCATGAGTGGGAGTACAACTGCGAGCGCGGAGAGTGCCGTCCGGCCGTTTCAAATCGAAGTACCACAGGGCGAGATCGACGAGCTGCGCCGTCGCATCGATGCGACGCGCTGGCCGACCAGGGAACTCGTCAACGATCGGTCGCAGGGTGTGCAATTGGCGGCGTTACAGAACCTGGCGCGTTACTGGACGACCGAGTACGACTGGCGCCGGTGCGAGGCCCGCTTGAACGCGCTGCCGCAGTTCAAGACCGAGATCGACGGGCTGGACATCCACTTCATCCACATCGAGTCAGCAGACAAGAACGCCTTGCCGTTGATCATGACGCACGGGTGGCCGGGTTCGGTCATCGAGCTGCTCGAGACCATCGGTCCACTCACCGACCCTGCCGCCCACGGCGGCCGCGCTGAGGACGCCTTCCACCTCGTGCTGCCGTCGATCCCCGGCTACGGGTTCTCCGCCGAGCCGACCGAGCTCGGCTGGGGCCCGATCCGTATCGGACACGCCTGGGCCGAGCTGATGCGACGCCTGGGTTACACCCGGTATGTGGCGCAGGGGGGCGACGTGGGCTCCCAGGTCACCGACGCCATGGGCCGCCTGGGGCTGGACGGGCTGATCGGCATCCACACCAACCTTCTCACCCCGGCGCTGGGCGATGCCGAGGCCCTGAGCGAGTCGCCGCCTACTACCGAAGAACGGGCCGCGCTTGATGCGCTCGCCGAATTCCATGCGACCGGCGCGGGCTACTTCGTGGAGCAAGCGACGCGCCCGGAGACGATTGGCTACGCCCTCCTGGATTCACCTATCGCGCTGGCGGCGTGGATGATCGATCACGACACGGACAGCTACCAGAAGATCGCCCGCGGCTTTGTCGACGGACAACCCTCGGGCAATCTCACCCGGGAACACATCGTCGACAACATCACCCTCTATTGGCTGACCGGCACCGGGGCGTCGTCGGCGCGCTCGTACTGGGAAGAAGGACAAGAAACGGCACGGGCGGCCGGCCAGGCTCCCACGCCCGTCTCGATTCCGGTTGGCTTCACAACGTTTCCCGGGGAGATCTGGCGGACTCCGCGCAGCTGGGTCGAGAAGGCGTACCCCAACGTCGTCTACTTCAACGAGGTCGACAAGGGCGGTCACTTCGCCGCTTGGGAGGAACCGGAGCTCTTCTCGGAAGAGTTGCGCGCCGCCTTCCGCCCGCTGCGCTAGCCCACCCTCGCGAACCAGGCGTTACCTGGACAAGTCTGTCAATGATTCGCACTTACTTCCGGATTTACACGTCTCGGCCTAACTTCGGATTCCCCCTCGTCCTGCCGTTATGAGGCTTAGAATCATCTCCGCCGGCGGCCTGAGGTAGGAAACGACGGCGCCGCCTGCGTCGGGGCCGCCGTCAGCGTCAGGTGGCTGGATGACGGACGAGCAGCACCGGGCATGGGGCGTGGTGGGCGACGTCATCGGAGACCGATCTACCCAACACCCTTCGCAAGGTGCCCTTGTGATGAGAGCCGACCACGATCAGGTCGACCTTCTCGGCTTCAGCCACGGCGATTATCTGTTCGCCCGGGTCACCGGTCTCCACCCGGATTTTGGCCCGAAGCCCGAGTCCGTCGAGAATCTCTTGCAGGCTGCGTCTTCCTTCATCTCGCGCTCCTTGCTCGGCGTCTTCGAATGCCTCTTCCGGGACGAGCACCGGATCAGACGGATCCGCGCCACCGGCCAGAGCGGCTGATACTCCGTGCTCGACCGTCAAAAAGAGATACTCGTGGCCGGAGCCGAGCAACACGAGCGCTTCCTCGATGGCCTGGCGATCGAACTCGGTGCTCGCGGTGGCCACCAAAACCCTGCTCATCAACAGCACCTCCGTGGCTAGTCCAACCCTGGGCGGGATGTCACTCGACGTGGATTCTACGGACGCCCCTCTCCGCCACCATTCAAGCGGATTCCATGGTCCGCCCCAGGGCGCGGCCGGGCGGCGTCGAGGGTCGCCCCGATCTGGCCGCAGACAATGCTCCCGTCCACCCGGGCGGGCGCTTCGCCGCGTCCGGCCCCCGACCGATCTCTCCCGAGGCCGGTGCACGTCGAGCGCATCCATCCTGCTCAGAAGCAGTGCCCGTTCACCTCGGAGGTCTTGAACCAGATCGACCTGCACCGCGGGACGGCGCCCGCCTCGAACGTCCACCTCCGCAAGGGACTGGACGCAACCTTGAGCTGCAGCCTGCCATCGACCGAGCAGAGCGACCTGACCAGATGGGGTATCCCGGTGCCCCGGTCCGTCACCGCGGTGGTCAGTATCTGCAGCGCGGGAGTCACCCCTGAACCTTGACCTGGACTTCGGCGCCGGTGAAAACGGGGCCACCATCCTGGACACCGGTGGCGCCGCCGTGTACCTCAACCAGGTCAGCCTGGGACTGGTCTTGGGCTCAGAACCAGAACTGACCATCAGCGGCATCGCTACCCTGCACCTGCCCTCGGTCACGGGCAACTCCGACTCCGCGCCCTCCGACGTGAGCATCACCCTTACCGCCGCGTTCGAGCTGGACTCCGCGAGCATCACCGTGGGGATCGCCCTGACCGGCGAGCGCGACAACGCTCCGTGTCCCTGGCAGAACGCCTCAAACCCTCCAGCCCCGGTCCCTCTCAGGGGCCGGGCTGACAAACGGTCCGTAGCCGGTCACCTGGTGTCCCCGCCGGAGAAGATGGCCAGGAAGAACAGAAACACGTTCAACACGTCGAGGAAGATGGACGCGGCCAGAAGGGGCGCGGAGTTGACATCCGTCGAGCGCCGCAGCCGCTGGAAGTCGAACATGGTAAAGCCCGCAAAGATCACCAGGCCGAGCACCGAGTACACCAGCAGGTCGCCCGGAATGGACACGAAGATCAGGACGATGCCGAACACGATCAGCGCCACCAGGGCCCAGAAGCAGGCCCGAGCGATCGCCGTCAGATCGCGACGGGTGGCATAGCCGGCCGCCCCGAACCCGGCGATGAACAGGGCGGTCGCCCCGCCCGCCTGCCACAGCGCCTGCGGGTCCATGCTCCCGTAGTAGGCGACCGTAGGCGCCACGGCCAGCCCGATCAGGAGGCCGAACGCGCCGAGCAGCCCGACCGTCAACTCCGTCGACTTTTGTGCCGCGAATCGCATGCCGATCAGAGCCGCGAAGGCGGCGATGAAGGCCACGATGCCGATGCCGCCGCTCAGGTTGCGGCCCAGCCAGGCGCCCAGGGCAAACAAGCCGGCAGTGGCCGCCACGTAGCCCATGGTCTGCGCGAACAGCGTATGGGCCTGGCTGCGGTCCGCCGTCCCCATCTGTTGATAGCTCACGGTCTGATTCGTGATGTCCTGCTCCTTCCGGGTGACCGCCCGTCAGTCACTGGCCCAACAGGCGATGGTGATCTCCTACACCCGCCAGCCGCCGTCGCCCTCGCCATCCAATGTGTGAACTGGCCACTGCTCTGGTGGCTCCGGAAAGTTAGCAACGGTGACACGCATGATTATCAGAGACTTCGAATCGCAGGTTCTCCCTTCCTTGGCCATCCGTGGTCAGTCTGCCACGGAACCGACGCCCTCGCCCCCGTGAGACTACCTGGTCCGACTTTGCGGGTCCCCACTTCCCGAGTGAGAGATCGTCGATATTCTCACCGGGCAGTGCTGCGTGGCGTCGGGCCCGTCTCGATCACCGCCGCCGACGCTGATCGACGATGCCATCGGCGACGCCACGGTTGGCTGCCACCAGGCGAACGCCCCATCCGGCGACGCGAAGGCAACGACGCCGGTCGCGGTCCGCCTCGTGCCGACCGCAATTGGCGGTGCCGACCCCTGGCGGCCCTATCGAAGTGCTCTCATGCGGGTTCTGATAACAAAGAGGTAGACGCCGGCAACGATTGCGCCGACAAAACCAAGAACGAGCCAGCCCAGGCCGGTGGCCAAGCCCCAGCCCAGCTTTCGGTTCCGGCTCATCAGATAGCTCGGCTGACGGACGATGTCGATAATCGCCCATATCACGATGATTAGTGATGCGATATAGACCAGCGAAACGAAGGACACGCAGAACCTCCCTGTTGACCTGGGGGGCTCGTGGTAGCAAATCTGCCTCGGGTGGCCAGGCGCAGCAATCATGACAGTATCGACGAACGGGAAGGAATCGGGCCGTCTCGGGCGGCTCTCATCGAAGATTCAGCTACTGACGACACCGAATTCGATTCGCTCGCCCGCGTCGGCTGCCATCAGTATCAACCCATCGAGGCGGACGTGCGCTCTGTTGATCAGGGACGGCGGGCTCGCCGTTTCGTCTTGGGAACTTGCTGTCGGACCCCATCAACGAGCAGCTGGAGGCCGAAGGCGAAGCGCTCGGAGGGATCGGCGGCTATGACCGAGCTGAGGGCTTGGGTGTAGAGCGAGTCGTATTGAGGAGTTCGGGCGACGCGGGTTTGCCAGTCATCGCCCTGCTGGACGAGTTCTCGCTGGGCCTGTTCTTCGATGGTGTGGCCGAGTACGTAGTACATGGCCGCGAAGGCGATCCACCCGGCCTTGTCGACGGAGATGCCGGCGGCGCAGAGCACGTCCACGGCGGCGCTGCCGGCGGCGCTGGTGTTGGGTTCGTTGACGAAGGTTCCTGCGACCACTCGGGCCCCGTCGCGATGGGCCAGGAGAGCGGCGCGGAATCGTTGAGCGAGGATCGTGAGTTGCTGGTCCCACGGTCCTTCAGGCAGGGGGTCTGCCACCCCTTCGAGCACTTTTTCGGCCATGGCGTCAAGCAGGGCTTCCTTGCTGGGGAAGTGACGGTAGAGGGCGCCGGCTTGCACGTTGAGGGCGGCTCCGAGTTTGCGCATGGTGAGGCCGTCGAGTCCTTCGGTGTCGAGGAGCGCCAACGCTCCGTCCACCACGTTGGTTTTTCGCAGGAGCACTTCCGATTCCTCTCTTGACAGCATTCACCTTAGCACCGTATTGTGAACATTGGTCACAGTGAACCGCGTTCACAGTGACCGGTGTTCACAATTAGTAAGGAGATGCAGCCATGACCGTGACCATCAGCGATCTGTTCGCCCCCTGCGGCCTGCGCCTGCACGATGGCGGAATCATCGAGGTCGAGATTCCTCCCCGGATGTCGGGCGACCAGGACGGCTGGGTCGTGGCCTGCTATCACGCGGCCTCCGACCAGGACGTGCACGGCGACTACTGGGAGATCCACCCATCCGGACAAGAGGTGGTCAGCGTCCTGTCGGGCCGGGCCCGGCTGGTGCTCCGGGCCGACGAAGGCCAAGCGCGGGACGAAACTGTGACGCTCACGGCGGGGACCGCGTCGGTCGTGCCACGCAACCGCTGGCACCGCCTCGAAGTCGACGGACCGACCAACCTGCAGGCCATTACCCCCCGCCACGGCACCCGGTTGGAGCCGCGGGCATGACGGCCCCGTCGACGACAATTCCGCGCCTTCGGCACGCTACCGGGCCAGGCGGTCTCGGGCCAGGATCTCCTCACGGGTAGTTGTCATGGGGTCACCGCCGTCATCCCGGTGCTACACGCACTTGGCGGGTTGGCAGCCGATGGTCTTTGGCGGGCCCCCGCGACTGTCAAGGAGAATTCTCTGCTGGTCGAGCCGAGCGCGGCGGTGACAGTAACGGTGACCTGCGAGGTGCCAGTGTCGGTCGGGTAGCCGCTGATAGTGCCGGTGGTGGGACAGGGCTCGGTAGCCGGGGCTGGCTCGTGGGCCGGGACGGTGACGGCGAGCCGGTTGTCCGAGCTCGATGATCCGGGCCAGGTCCGGGGGGCCAGGCGAGAGCTCGCGGTCGAAGTCGGCGAAGAGGCGCGAGGCGCCTTCGCCCGACGTCATGGAGATCATGACACCTCCGCCCGGGCCGAACTGAAACCAGTGTGTGGTTCCAGCCGGCAGGTGCACAAGTGTCCCCGGTACGGCCGTCAGATTTCATCGTCGATGCCGAACGCGATTTCACCTTCGATGGCATAGAAGGATTCGGACCAGGGGTGGCGGTGCGGCGGGGGCCGCTGCCCTCTGGGCCGGCCTGACGGAAGATCTCGTAGCCTCCGGTCCGGGCCCCCGACGCGAGGACAGTGATCTCCTCGCCCCCGACCTTGAGCAGGCGGGGCGCCTGGTCCGGAGGGACGAAAAAGGGCTTTGGCGTGGGTTACATTCCTTCGTGGTCAACGTTCTCGGCTCCGCGAGCCGCGAACCCGTGACCAGATAGATGCGGGTGGCCAGGATGCGCAAAACGCCGGCCAAGCACCAGTGACCATGGCCATCCAACCGAGAGCCCGGAACAAATGGACCCGGTACGCGGGGGCGGGTGAGTTCGAGCGAAGTTCCCTAACGACGATTAAGTCGCAACGTTCAGCGCGATCCTCCAGATGGGAGCCTTGATCTGGGCGGGCGTTCTGAACTCCGAGCCGGACCAGGATCACGCCCAGGTAGTCGATCGGGCCCTTGCTCCGCGTCGACGCCGTCGATGCGAATGGCCGTGCCAACGGCTCTGGTCACTGGCACGATGGTGGTCACTGGCACGATGGTCAGATCGCCGATCGCTCGTCGACCTCGGTGACGTACTCCCACGCTTCCACGTGGGCGCTGTGCCGGCGGATCACGATGGCGATGTTGTCGGCCTTCGAGCGCTCCCGGGCCCAGGTCTCGGCCGCCGCGTCATCGGCGAAGCTGCCGGTCGCGATCTCAGTTCCGTCGTCTGCGGTGAACTGGTACCTCCGGGATGGCCCCGAGGGCGCTTGAGCGTCGGTCATGGCGGGGACGCTATCGGGTCGGAGCCAGACACCACCAGATCGCCACGACGGCGTCGAAGCCTTGCGCGCCGCCCGATCGGTCTGAGCGGGCCGTAACGCCGCGCCGGGCGTCCAACTCGGCGAACAAGCGACCCCACTGATCGGCTCACCTCGAAACGGCCTAACATTGACCTGGGCCACCTGCTCGCCGATGGGCTTCAGCTTACATCGGGGTCAGGTTGGGGAACACGTTGTTGAATAGTTCACCCATGAGCGCCATGCCCTCGGCGCCGGTGATTTGCGTGTCGAGCGCCATGGCTGGCATGGCGTGGCCCAGGGCTTGACCGAGCGAGAGGAGGGCGAAGATGCCGCCTTTCTGCATTGCGGTCAATGGCTTGTCGAGCGGCATGAGGGATGTGTCGTACGGCTGTAGTGCCGGGGGGATCACGTCGGGCCAGTCCTCGGGTGGTCGGGGAGCATCGAGGGAGAACACCGGGGCCAGGTCGGGTGCGATGGCATCTCGGGCGGTCAGGGGAGCACCGAGAGACCATCGCTCACGCAGGGTGCGGATCACCGACGTGTGGCGGTGCTCGTGGTTGATGACCGTGTGGGCCGGTATCCACGGCGAGATGGCGATCGCTGGGACCCGTATCCCCGAGCGATTAAAGGTGAACCCGTACTGGCCGGCGGGGCTCGACGGATCAGGGGAAGGCGCCGGCAGGTGGGGGGACATGATCGTAGGTTCCACCGTGCTCGTCGAAGTTGATCATGAGCAGCGTGTTGTAGACGTTCGATCCCTGCGCCGAAGACGAGGACCGCACGGCGTTGTAGACCTTGGCCAGGAGGGCCTCGCCCCCGTGCAAGGAGGAGGGAAGGTCAACCTCGAAGCCGGGCAGGATGGCGTTCTCGGGCGGGTGCATGTCGTTGTGGCCGTGGATGAGGTTCGGCTCGATGAACGAGTAGGTCGGCAGTTCGCCCTTTTCGGCGTCCTCGTAGAACTGGTCAGTGGTGACGAACTGAGTGGCGAAGCGGTCCTTCAGTCGAGCGGCGTGGATGAGGGCGGTGAATGAGACATGGGCGGGCGGGTCGCAGTAGACCTTCCAGGTCAGACCCTTGGACTCCAGGCGCTCGAAGATGGTTTCGGCCGTGTTATGGACCGGGAACGAGTCCGGCGGGGAGAGGTTCACGACGTAGCCCGACGCCGTCGCGGCGTGGAAGAACGACCGGTTCGTGAAGGTCTGCGACGGCACTTCGCAGAACCAGTGGTCGAAGGTGGCGAAGCCGCGGGCCAGACCCGAGAAGACCGGCATCTGCTCGGGTGTGTAGCCGGTCATGATCTGGGCGTACTCGTCGTAGGTGGGTTGGCGGCCCATCTCGGCGGTGAAGGCACTGATGTAGTCGGCGACGAAGCCGTCCATGCTCGGCTGCTGACCCGGGGCGGGGGCGTTGTAGGGGGCCGCCATCTTCTCGGCCGACGTGGCCCGGTTGCCCTCTGGGTCGATGATTCCGAACAGCTGCGTGTTGACGTGCTGGTACTCCTCGCCGGGGTCGGGGTTCGGGGTATTCATATCCGCGGAGATCCCGTAGGAGACGGCCTTGCGGTCCGACCCGTGCTCGGCCCACGCCGGGATGGGGTTCGACAGGTCTTTGCCCGCCACCCCCTCGAATGACGCCACCTCACCCGGCTCGTACAGTCGGCCGAGCAGATTGTCGAACGAGCGGTTCTCGAACATGAGAACGACCAGATGGTCCATGGCGTGACTTCGGTCGGTGGGCATACGAGGACCTCGCTCTCGGCGCAACGGGCTCAGGTTACTCAGGACCGGTTTGTCCAGCCCACAGCGAGCGGCTTGGTTGGAGGCCCGCCACCGTGGCCAGACTGCCCGTTCCGCGACGCGTCCCGAATCGGTAGCCCGGTCCGGGACGTGAGCTGCAAAGCCCACGAACTCGACAGCCTCGACGTGGTCACTCGGGCTTCTTCGTCTCCATCGGGGCGGTCAACCCGCCCCTGACCATCATCGCCAGGGTGCCGAGGCACCGCTCAGGCGGTCGAGACCGACGGCGAAGCTGCGGGGGCAGGGTGCTGCCTGTGGGCGATGACCGCCGCTAGCAGTCCCATACCCAGGGCGGCGACCGCGGCGATGCGAAACACGGTGGTGAGCGAGACGACGTGCTGGAGGGCGCCGGCCCCGAAGGCGGCCAAACCGTATCCGAGCTGGTAAGCGGCGATGAGCCAGCCGGCGGCCAGCTCCACGATGGCGGGGAAGGTGGCCTCTCCGTAGCCGACCGCCATAGGGAAGAAGCCCGAACAGGCCAACCCGCCAAAGGCGAACACGGCGATCCCCGCGCCCGCGCCGCTGGCGGCGGGGAACACCAGTAACGTGGCGGCGATCGCCCAAGGCAGCACGAGATAGATGTAGGTCGAGCGCAGCCGGGTAGCCACCACGGCGATGACCAGCCGGCCGAGGGTGACCGCGGCCCAAAACACGGCCAGGCCGTAGTTGGCTGACGTGGCCGACACCCCCTTGTCGTCCAGCAGGGTGGTAACCCAGTTCCCGAACATGGTCTCGCCGGTGGCGTAGATCACCAGGTCAGCCGTGAACACCCAGAACAATGTCGGACACACCAGAACGTTAGAAGAATCTCAGGTCTGCTTGTTGCGCCGGAGGCTAAGTTCGAGCCAACCCTGACCGTCGAGACTATCGGGAGGGCGGGTGCCTGAAGGCCGGCCGAATGTGCTGTTCTTTCACGTGGACAACCTGGGCTTCGGTGAGTTGAGCTGCTACAGCGGCGGGCCCTTCCGGGGGTGTGTCACAGAGCGAATCGATGCCTTCGCCCGGGAGGGGTTCCGTCTCACCAACTACTGCCCCGAATCTCAGTGCACCCCCACCCGGTCGGCCCTGTTGACGGGCCGGTATTCGATCCGGTCCGGCACCCACAGCGTGCCGATCGGTCAGTCCGGCGGTTGGGGGCTGGTGGCATGGGAAAAAACCCTGGGCGACCTGCTGTCTGAGGCCGGCTATGGCTGCGCGGCCTACGGCAAGTGGCACGTGGGGGAGGGGCCAGGGCGGTGGCCGACCGACAAGGGCTTCTTGGAGTGGTACGGCCCACCGCGCACCTACGACGAAGCGTTGTGGCCCACCGACCCCTGGTATGACCCCCAACGTGACCCGGTATCACGCATGCTGGAGAGCAGACAGGGCGACACCGACGTGACCGAGGGCGACCAGTTGACCTTGGAGGTGCGCCGGGACTGCGACACCGACTACCTGCGCCGGGCCGAGTCGTTTATGCGCGGCCAGGTCCAGGCGGGTACTCCTTTCTTCGTGTACTTCAATCACTCCCTGATGCACATGCCGGTCATCCCCCGACCCAAGTTCAAGGGGCGTACCGGCCAGGGCGACTGGGCCGACAGCCTCCTCGAATTGGACTTCGACTTCGCCCTGCTGTTGCAGCTGCTCGACGAGCTGGGCATCGCTTCAGACACGCTGGTCGTCTTCGCCGGGGACAACGGGCCCGAAGACGTACTGCTGTGGCGGGGCACGCCCGGCTACTGGGAAGGCTCCTACTTCGCTGGCGGGGAGGGCAACCTGCGCACCCCCTGTATGGTGCGCTGGCCCGGCCACATCCCCCCCGGGCGCAGCAGCGACGACATCATGCACGTCACCGACTGGTTCACCACCCTGGTCGCCGCCACCGGCGCCCGGTTGCCCCAGGACCGGATCATCGACGGCGTCAACCAGCTGGACTGGCTCACCGGCACCGCCAGGGAGTCGAAGCGGGAGGGCTACCTGTACTGGATGGGCCCCGAGCTGTACGGCGCCAAGTGGCGTAACTTCAAGCTCACCCTGGTAGCCCAGAAGTTCATGACCGACCCGCCGGCCCGGCTCGCCACTCCCCGACTGATCAATCTGATCACCGACCCCCAAGAACGCGAACCGGTCCCCCTGCCCTACCTGCACACCTGGACCGCCACCCACCTCAATAAGCTCGTCACCCAGTTCCAGGTCAGCACCCAACAAGAGCCAGTCATCCCCCTGGGCGCTCCCCTCGATCACGTACCAACATCAGCCACCTAGCCCAACCGCCCGCCACCTCCGCCCCCGAATCCGGGCAACAGAACCCTGAGCCGGAGCCGGATCGCGACCGGCGAAATGTCGCATCGAGCCGGTCTGTGTGGACAGGAGCGTGGAGCCCTTCCAGTTGCGCGTCCAGGGATAGGACCTCCCCGTCCCCCGCTCGTCGGTATTCCTCGCATGTTCATCGTCCTGTGACACGGATGCCACATCGGGTCAGGTTGGATGGGAGAGCACCCCGCCGCATCCCCCCGAGCGGCAGGAGGTGTTACGGCCGTGGCCCCGGGCCCATCCCTCCGGGCCCGGGGTCCCCGTCGCCGGTCCGGTCGCCGTTCGAGGTGTAGATCGTCCCGACGGTCGGGGTCGAGAAAAATCTCGGATCCGTTCGTGGCCGCAACGCAGGTTTACTGGAATAGACGGGGCGGGAGGGCAGCCGAAAACGGCGCCGGTCAACCGACCGAGCGGGTCTTAGCGGAATTCAGATACTGAACACGAACACCCCGGCCGTAGTACCCGCGATGACGGTGCTGTCAGTCATGGCCACCGAGCCAACGGAGAGACTCCTGTCGGATCCGTTGAGGATCCGAGCCAGCTTCCAACCGGAGGCCGTCTTGTCAAACAACAATGCCCCATCGCCCCGCGTCCCATATCCGAAGCCGACGACGGCCCGGCTGCCGGTGATGGCGGCCGCACCTGCGAAGGTGTCGCCGAATCCTGGTACGGTCAAGCGGCCCGCCGGCTGCCAGCCCTGCCCCGATTCGCGGTAAAGGAACATGTTGCCCATGTTGGCGGTGTGTCCGAAATCGGATGTTCCCACCAGAAGGGAACTGCCGGAAACGGCCAGGTACTCGGCCAGAGCCACTGGCCCGTAGGTGTTCACATTACCGATCAATTCATCTTGCTGGATCCACCCCCTCGACGTCTGGGTGAACACGTACACCGCCCCGTTGGCTTGTGCCCCACTATTCGCCAAGTGCGAGGGTGCATTGACTGCCATGGTCGGCCCCGACATCGCCACCGACGCGCCGAACTGGTCGTTGCCGGCGGTGTCGGCGCCTTTCAGTTCGGCCGTCTGCTGCCACCCCCCCGCGGTGTCGACGAACACATATACCCGCCCGGCCCCGTCGGCATGGCCCGGTGCGGACACGACCAGGGTGGCGGCCGACAGGGCCACCGCCGTGCCGAACCCGTCATTTTCCGAGGTATCTAAGCCTTTCAACTCGGCCATCTGCTTCCAGCCCGTGGCCGTGCGGGTGAACACGTAGGCTCGGCCCCCGCCGTGGTCCGGCGAACCCACTACAGCCGTCGAGCCCGACACGGCCACCGCGGCGCCGAAGTTGTCTCCGGCGGCGGTGTCGGACCCTTGGACCTCGGCCGTCTGCGTCCAGCCCGCGGCGGCGCCGGTAAACACGTAGGCTCGGCCGCCGCCGTGGCCCGGCGCCCCGACCACAGCCGTCGAGCCCGACACGGTCACCGCGGCGCCGAAATCGTCGGGGGATTGGGTGTCGGAGCCGCGCAGCTGGGCGGCCGGCGTGCTGGTCGGCGCGCTCACGCCGGCACCCCCGGGAATCGACGTTGCCGGAGCGGTGGGAGCCGGCGTCGACCTGGCGGGCCCCGGCCCGACGACATGGACCACCTGGGATCCCGACGAGCCGGCCAGGGCAGCGGGCAGGCCAACCGCCAGGGCGACCAAGATGGTGGCCGCGGCCAGCACGGCGACGCGAACCCGGCGGCGAACCCGGGCCCGGCGGTGCACCTCGGGCAGGCGGGCCAGCGCCCGGGCCCGCTCCGAAGCGGTGGGCCTCTGCTCAAGCACGGCACATCTCCTGGGCTGCGTCGCCGAACCGTGTCCTCAGCTCGGCCAGTCCCCGCGCCAGGTGGGTCTTGACCGTCCCCGGCGACAAGCCCATGGTTTCCGCCACTTCACCTTCGCGAAGGCCCACCAGGTAACGCAGCACCACCGCCTGGCGCTGCCGTGACGAGAGCGTACGCATCGCCCACAACAGCATGACCCGATCGGTCGGGTCAGCATCGAACGAAAACGGCAGACCGCGGGACGACACGGCCGGTCTGCGACGAATCGCGTCGATCGATAGGTTCGTCGCCACCCGGCTCACCCACGGCACGCTGAACGCCCGCACCCGCGACCACGAAGCCATGGCCCTGACCATCGTTTCAGCGGCCACGTCCTCCGCCTCGGACCAGTCGTTGAGGATGCGAGCCGCGATCCGCTGCGCCCGGGTGAACAACTCCACGTAAGTCTCCTCGAACGACTGGCCCTCGGCCACAGTCACCCCGCACCCTCCTCCCTTCGAACCAATCAACGCACCACCAGCCCGATCGGAGCACGCGGAGACAGAAAATAATCTCGCCACGCTGCCAATCCGCCGACCTACCAGCTCAGGTGTCGCCTGCCACGCCGTCCCCCTCTCCCCAGATGCCAGGAATGCCTTAGCTCATGGGCGCCACCGAGGGGCGCTCACCATAGCATGCACCCCCGGGGGCACGAAGTGAATTTCTTACCCGCCGACGACGAAGGCGACGACGACATCAGAAAGCAGCCGCCCGCCCCGTAACTCATCGCCAACGCTCTGAGGAGCAGGCCGACGTAGGCGCCGGTCCCACACCCGACGACCTAGCTGAGGAATCCCAGAAAGCAAAACCTCACGGAACGACCAGCCCGGCCGTCTTCTGGATGGCGGTCCGAACGGGACCGTCCTAGACCACAAGGAGCTCACACGTGTCCGTCGACGACAACAAAGCCATCGTTGGGCGCTGGTTCACCGAGTTTTGGGGAGAGCGTTTCAATCCGGATGTAATCGACGAGCTCGCAGCCCCTGACATCAGCTTCGCATATTCCCTTCACGCCCCCTGCCGAGGCCGTGACCAGGTTCGAGTTTTCGCCGCTACATTCCGCGAGGCCTTTCCTGACCTCAACTTCTGGGGTACCGCAGAACTGCTCGGCGAGGGCGATTACGTGATCGGGCAGTGGGAAGGCGGCGGCACCCATACCGGACCGGCCTTCTCCGACCTGCCGGTCGGCACCCTGCCCGCCAACTCCGGCGTCAAGATGCGCTTCACCGGCATGACGATCCTGAAGGTTGAGAACGGCCTGATCGTCGAAGAGAAGGGCCTGGACGATGGCGTTGCGATGCTCAAGCAGGCTGGCCTGATCCCCGAGTCGTAGCCGATGAACCTCGGAATCGGAAGACCACCCCCACCAACATCTGCCGCCCGCGGCGGCCGCTGCCGACACATCGGGCCCTCGCGCCAGGGCCCGGTCCACGGCGCCGCTCCTTATTGGTCCGGCTGTGCGGCCGGAGGACAAGGAGGTGATGAGGTCGGTCGACTCGGTTTTGACGACGACGGCGGTGCTGGTCGACCGGAGTCGCGGTAGTAGTCTCGGTCCGACCTATCGAGCTCGAAGAGGGAGTGGGGGACATGAAAGACTTGGCCGGGCGGCTGGCGTTCATCACTGCGGCGGCGAGTGGGATTGGCCTCGGCATGGCGCGTGCCTTTGCGGCCGACGGGATGAGCCTCGTCCTCACCGACATCGACGAGACCGCTCTCGACCAGGCAGGAGCGGAGCTGCGGGAAACGACGAAGGTCGAGACCTATGTGCTCGACGTCTCCGACCGCGAGAGCTACCTGCGTGTCGCGGCGGATGCCGAGTCAAAGCTCGGGCCGGTCTCCGTCCTTTGCAACAACGCCGCGTCGCGCGTCGAAGTCCCGCTGGCATACATGTCGTTCCAGGCCTGGGACCACATGATCGGCGTCACCCTTGGCGGCCAGATCAACGGCGTACAGATCTTCCTACCAGAGATGCTCGCCCGCAACGAGCCTGCCCACCTGGTGAACACCGCCTCGCAGGCGGGCATCGCCGTCAGCCACGGCGGCCGGAAATACATGTATAACACGGCCAAGTTCGGCGTCGTGGGAATGTCGGAGGCGCTGCACCAAGCGCTCGCCGACACGCCCATTGGCGTGACGCTGCTCTGCCCGGGTTACACAGCGACCAACGGCGCCCAACAAGGGCTCATTGCGCTACGGGCCCAAAAGCTCCCGGCCGAGATCGAGGAGCCGCTCGTACAGCGCATCCTCGAGATGGAGAAGCAGATGAAGGGCCATGGACGCTCACCCAACGACGTCGGCCGTGACGTGGTCTCGGCGATAAAGAGGGACGTCTTCTACGTCCACACCCAGCGCCGCGTCAACGAGGTGGCGGGGCGCGCTCAGGCGATCATCGACGCCATGCCCGCCGAAACAGACGCAGACCGGGCCCTCGCCGACCACGTCCGGTCCTGACAGCGAGCGGCGTCGAGCCGGAATGTGCTGAGCCAAGGAGGGCAGGCATGACGACGCTCGATGGGACCCGCCACGACATCGAGTGGCTCGTCCCTTGTCTTTCCAGCTCGCTAGAAGCCAGACTTCTTTGGTGACCCGCGATGCGGGCCTGGCTCGCCGCCTTTGGTCTCTGTTCGAGCCGATTCACGCCGTCACTTACTTCTCACCCGAACCCCTCGCCGCCCTGGCCGACGCAGGCTACAAGGGTTTCTGGATGGGCTACTTCGCAGCTCGCGCCGCGCCACTGGATCCTGTCGGAACCAATGTCGTGTTCGCCACGTTCTACAACTTCAGCATGAGACACGTCAGTAGGGCCATCCCGGATGCGTGGGGATATTCCGGAGGTCACGCCGATCGGAGAGCGGTTCGAGGTCTGAACAGACGGGTGATCAAAGGCGCTACCGACAGAGCGAACTGAACCCACCGGCGATCACGGGTTCAGCGAATCGGGGCAGGGCTGACAGCCGGCCGCTTGACCGTACCAGGATTCAGCGACACCTTCGCAGGTGCGGTCGCCATGACCTTTTACCAATGGCTTGCCCAGCCCAAACCCGACCCCTGGGATGACAGCGATCTTGCCGGCTACCTCTCCGCTCATCGCCTCGCTCCGACCCGGCGGGCGGACGTGACGGGACGTCCTGGGTCAGAAGGAGGTGTCGATCACCACCCGGCCACGGGTACGACCGGCCAGGATGGTCTCGGCGAGCTCGGGGACCTTCGACATCGGTTCGACCGTCGTCATTTCCTCAAGCAGCTCGATGGGCAGGTCGCTACCCAGCCGCCGCCACGCCTGGTCCCGGAGCGCCCGCGGACACATCACCGAGTCGATCCCGAGCAGTGACACCGCTCGCAGGATGAAGGGGAGGACCGTGGCCGGAAGATCGTTTCCTCCCGCCAGGCCACAACAGACAACCGCCCCCCGGTACCGGGTGTGGGCGAGCAGCGTGGCAAGGGTCTGGCTTCCGACCGTGTCGACCCCACCTGCCCACCGTTCCTGGTCAAGCGGCCGGCCAGGCGTCGCCAGTTCGTTTCGGTCGATAACCCCCGTTGCTCCCAGATCCCGAAGGTAGCCAGCAGCCTCCGCCCGCCCCGTCGACGCCGTGACCGCATACCCGAGCCTGGCGAGGACGGCGACCGCGATGCTGCCCACGCCGCCGGCTGCGCCCGTTACGACGACCTCACCGTCCCCCGCCTCCAGGCCCGCGCCTTCGAGCGCCAGGACGCAGAGCATCGCCGTCAGTCCCGCGGTGCCGACCGCCATGGTCTGCTGCAGGGTCAGCCCGGGTGGCTTTGGCATCAGCCACTCCGAGCGTACCCGCTGGCGTTGGGTGAAGCCTCCAGGATGTACTTCCGAGAGCCCCCACCCCGTCAGGACGACCTCATCGCCTCGCTTCCATTGCGCCGATTCGGACGATGCGACCACACCCGCCAGGTCGATCCCTGCCACCATCGGGAAGCTGCGCATGATCCGGCCTTTGCCGGTCACAGCCAGACCGTCTTTGTAGTTGAGCGATGACCACGCCACGTCGACGGTCACGTCGCCTTCGGGGAGATCCTGGTCGCTCAGCTGCCCAAGGGTTGCGGGCCCGGGCTCGGACGCGTAGACGGCGGAGTAGGTGGACACAGCGGATATTTAGCACCCCAACGGGACGACGGCAACCTATTGCTTGGGTACGGGCCGGTAGCTCGGCGCCCTTCCTGCCGCGAATCGGTCCTGTTCTGTGCCGCCGCCGAAGCACGGCCTCCGATCTCGAAGCAACGCAGGCCCTCGTAGGTGCCGTTCCGCGCTCCAATTCCTGGGGGGTCGGCGTTTCTTGAATGGGTGTTATATGTGTCCTCGTGACAGGGCGACGTTGATGCCCTGGGCCTCCATATCCAGTCGGCGAACGATCCCCGGGACGATCTTCCGCTCGGCCCGAGAACCTATGAGCGGCACCGCTACCACGAGTTCGCCCGCAAGCCGGCGGACACAACCACCGTCGTCTGCCTCCAGGTCGAAATGAGCGGAACCGTGGAGCCGTTTTGGATCAGCTTCGGCGTTGAAGCGGAGATCACCCGACTCGGTGGAATGCTCGACCGACACCTCCTGGATCCAGGCTAGCCGTTCCTTGGATAGCAGACGGCGGCCCATGGCATCGACGTCTCCGGTGAACTGGTAGCGGACACGTAGCATCGATCGCTCAGCGTCAGCACTGCTCTCTAGAACTTCGGGCTCGCTCACATCCGGTAGAACCAAAGTCTCGTAAAAGCGAGGATCGGTCAACAAGGCTGCCACTTCGCTCGGAGAGCCATTGAACCGGTGTTGGACCTGAAAACGCATCTCGTCCAAGTCTGGCACGCCGCCCCGCCAGCTCTCATTCGCATCTTGTTCCATATCGGTTGTTCAGGCTGGTTGTCAGCGACGACCACCTGATACGCAAAGTGCCCCAATAGGAGACGACCGAATAGTCCGACCCAACCCATCACGTGCCGCCGGGCTGGTGGCGCTTCTGATCACTGCGAGCCATGATCTCCGGACCGAGGTCCGAGCCCTGAACCCTACGAATTGGCTCGTTCGGCTAGCACCATGATGTGGATCGGTCGGCCGTGAACGCGCCTGGCATAAGAGTCATATCCCGAGTAGACCCCACAGGCTCGATCCCAGATCGCCCGCCACTCATCGCCATCAGCTTCTCTGGCCACAACGTTGACTCGCTTGTCTCGGAACACGATCTCGGCCGCCGGATCGGCTAGCAGGTTGTAGTACCACCCCGGCGTTCCGGGCTGGCCGAACTGTGTCCCGATGATGGCCAGATCGTCTCCGTGAGGAATGCCCAACAGCGGCGACGCTCGCCGCTGCCCGGTCTTAGCGCCGATAGTGATCACCGTCATTACCGGTATACCTGCGGCGAGTTGAGGTACAGCGATCCGACCGTGGCTGAGCTTGAGCAGGAACCTGTCGATGGATGGCAGCGACCGTGAGAACAGCCAGGCCCCTGGACGCGACGAGCCAACCCGGCGAACAGCCCTCTGCACCGGGTTCGGTTCTGCGATTCTGTAGTCCAGCGACTGGATCACCCCCATCAGGTCCCCAGGCTGACGGCTGTTGAGATGGACACGCGCCCGACGCTACTGCCTCCAAAGGTCATCTGGACCGGTCGCAATGTCGCTGGCGGCGCGCCCTTGGGGCGTCAGGCCCTGCGCCGTGTGGCCCCGGCAGGGTAGAGCGCGGTGAGTGTTCCGAGAAGTTTCGGGAACAAGGGGCTGAAGCGGCCCTCGCCCCAGGGGAGTCCAGGTTCGTTCGCTATGGCTTGGCCGATGAGACCGCCGACGAAGATCGATGCGACCAACACGGCCTCGTCGGAGTCGGCTTCGGCTCCCAGCTCTCCGGCGGCGACGGCTTCGGCCAGCGCGTGGCGTTGGAGCTGGACCATCTCGACGCCGGGGGCCATGGCCCGGGGGGTGGGCTCGAAGCTGGGGACCGGGCGCCAGAACAGGAGCTGTGCGGTCGCTGGGTGCGCCAGGCACCAGCGACAGCTGGCTTCGAGGCCGGCCGCGAGGGCGTCGAGGCCCGGTTCGGCGACGCGCATGGCGGCGCGCATGGCGTCGATGTGCTCTCGCTGCCCCTGTTCGAAGAGCGCGTCGTAGATGGCCATGAGCGAGTCGAAGTACTTGTAAATCGAGGGCGGCTTCACCCCGAGTCGGCGGGCGACCTCGGAGAGGCTGAGACCATTGACGCCCTCTTCGGTGATGACGTCCTCGGCGATGGCCAGGATCTCTGCGATGGTCTCCTGGCGGCGCCGGGCTCGCCGGCCCGGGATTGCAGTGTCAGCCGCCGAAGCCATGTTCATGAGTGTAGCAAAAGTTGCTCTTGACAGCAAGAGCTAATAGTCTTAGCCTTCCTGGTCAGAGGCGAGGCAAGGAGCAGCTCATGGCCCCCAAGAACCAGCGATCGTGGTTGACCGCAACGCTGCTCGACGCCAAACCCCGATCTGCGGGTTATCACATCCTTCCTCGGCATCGGCATCATGGGTCTCTCCTCGACGCCGCTCCCGATAGACCGCGTCCACCTCGTCAACCCCGGCCAGTCCGTCACCATCGGGCGACCGGCGCCCTGCTGGCCGTGAAGCCTCCCGTCTTCGACAACCCCATCACGACCGGCTTCGTCTACGACCAGACCGGGGTCCTCTTCAGCTCCGACTGCTTCGGAGCGCTGCTCCAGGCGGTCCCCAGCACCGCCGCTGACTTGGACACGGACCTTCTGCAGGCCGGCCAGGTCTGCTCGGCGACTATTGACTCTCCCTGGGTACACGCTGTCGATCGCGGCGCCTTCAGTCGCGCTCTCGATCAGCTCCGCGCCCTCGAGCCCACCATGGTGTGCAGAGCCACCTCCCCTGCGCCAGGCGCCATGCTCGACGTATTCGTCGACTCGCTGGCTCTAGTCCCCGATCCCAAACCCTTCGTCGGCCCCGACCAGGCTGCACTCGAAGCCATGCTCGCCGGCCTGGCCCACCCGAGCTGACCGCCGGGTCCTCAAACCCCACTCCTTGTCGCAAATTTCGGCTTCGTGACCCACATGTGACCCATGGCCCGTCCAGAGGAGCAAGGGTGCGCTACAGCCCGCGCTGGCAACAGACCCCGTCTCTGGTCTCTCCGCTCCAGAGACTGCCCCAGAACCCGGTGGACTCCGACAGGTGATACGAGCCGGATCGGCCGTAATAGGGGCATCCTCTGTGCGCATCCGTGCGGCCACCCCGAATTCAATGGTCCTCGGAGAGGGCTGAGCCGCGGCTGCTTGTGCTCGATTTCAGCCGCGGGACCCATGGTCGCGCCGTGCCGCGAATGTGGCTACCCAACCGGGATGCTTCCGTCACGCATTCCGCGGTCTTCCAACCATGTAGCGTCGGAGGCGGCGCCGCCAGGAGGATGATGGCGAAGACGCGTTCCGAAGGAAATCGGTCGACCAGCTACTCGCCTTCGACCAGTTTTCCGTTCTTCGCCAAATCGGGATCGGTGCACGCCGCCAGGTTGAAGCAGCACGGTCGCCGCTTGCCACTGCTCAACTTCGAGATCGTGACCTCCACCCGTCGCTTGCGGGTGTCAGGGTTCTTCGTCTCGTTGACCCAGCGAACCCACTCCCAGCGTGCCATCGGGGTGATCTGTCCCCAGAGTTCCTGAATGTTCGATGGCGCCACCGCCAGCGCCGCCTTCAAGTCGGCGGGGACCGGTGGTTCCGGCCACTCCTTCCGAGACGCGATTTCGACGGTCGCCTTGTCTCCGGTCTTGAGCGCCGCTGCCTTCTGCAGCTTCGCTTCGACCTTAATCCAGTGCCCGAACGTTCCATCCGGCTCGACAACGGTCTGGAACGCGTGACCGTTGATCGTGCCGGTCACGGCCACCTGTCCGCGTGATGGCAGATGCTTGCTCGCCTGCTCGGGCAGACGCACGATCGTCCACCTGTCGATCGCCGACACCGCTGCGTCGAAACGGATCGGCGCGTTTACAGCGCGTTCTGTCATCGCTGGAGATCGTACCCAGCCCTGCCGCGATCTCAACACGGCGGAGCGGCGCGTGCGGCCAGCACCTCACCCAGCTGCGCCAGACGGCGGACGGGAATGCTCGTCGCGAAGTCGAGCGATACGAAGAGAGTTACCGGTGTGAATCCAAAGCCCGCGCCGGGAACGACGGCTGGCCGACGCTCACCCTGGGCTGCGTGTTCGTGGCGACCTGGGCCGAGTTCGAGAACGACGAACCGGATCTGGCCGCCTTCGCCCGGGAACGGATGGAGGGTCGGATCGTGTACCAGGCGACGCTCCGGCTTGACGGCGGACCGCGCCTACACCCGGTCTCTCCGTGGATCGCGGCGGGGCTGCTCTGCGTCTCGTTCCGCGAAACGAGCCCCAAGCGGAGCGAGGTAGAGCGCGACGACCCGTTATGCGCTGCACACTGCGCAGCCCTGGGACGACCACGCTGGCCAGTTTGGCGAGTTCATGGTATCGGGACGACTCCAACCCATCACCGCGCCGGGACCCGGCAGTAATCGGCCGCCCCGGCCAGCCCCCCTACGGGCTCGTGCCCTATGTGGGCACGATCGAGGCGGCGGCAGCGACCGAATACCTTGCCGCTCCGGCTGAGGCCCCATATTCATCCGCGATCTGGCCGAGTGAAAGCCGCCCGCGCCCCATGTAGTGATATTCTGTGCTTGCTAGACGGTTATCGTGATGTTCCAGACACATCTGATCTGGCCGGTGGAGCCTGTCGACGATGCCTATCTACGGGGCCAGGTTGGGCACCGTGGTCCGCGGCCAGGCGGCAGGGTCAGACGGGACTTGACTCGGGCACCGACTTGGGTTTTGTTTGAGCTGGTGCTCAAATAGAATGCAATCAAGGAGCCAGATGGTGGTGCGGACGGGAAGTGCCAGGCGACCTCGGGCCAGGACCGACGACACTCGTCGAGTCCTGGTGGACGCGGCGGTCGAGGTGCTGCGTCACGAGGGGTTTTCGGCGGCGACGGCCCGCAACATCGGGGCCCAGGCTGGCTGCAATCAGGCGCTGATCTTTTACCACTTCGGATCGGTCGTGAACTTGTTGCTGGCCGCCCTCGACGAAGTGAGCACGCAGCGCCGTGATCGCTATGCGGCCGCGCTGGCCGAGGTGCGCCGCCCGAGCGAGCTGGTCGAGCTGGCCGCCCGGGTGTTCAAAGAGGATCTTGATACCGGCGATGCCGCCCTGCTGGTGGAGATGATCGCGGGGGCGTCGTCGACGCCCGGACTGGGCGCCGAGGTCAAGGCCAGGGTGGCGCCATGGTCGGATTTCGCCGCCACTGCTCTGGATTCGGTCGTAAAGGGTTCACCGCTCGCCGCCATCGCGTCGGCCGAAGAGATCTCCCACGCCATGGTGGCCCTCTACCTGGGGCTAGAGCTGCTGTCGCACCTCGACGGCGACCGCCGCCCGGCGCTGGCGCTGTTCGAACGCACCCGCCAGCTCGGCACTCTTGCCGACGTGATTGCCGGCGTCCCCGCAGACTCGGCACGAACAGGAAAGGAGAAGCCATGAACGCATCTGCGGCACCCACCCCAGGTCGATCGCGGCTGGTTTTCGCGACGACTACGCCGTCCACGACACTGGTCTGGATGTGGTGACCGGTGCGTTCAGCTACTCGGGTCGCGCCATCGCGGCACGTCTCCAGGCCGACCATCGCCGGGTCCGCACCCTTACTGGCCACCCCGAACGCGGCCATGACCAGACCGACATCGAGGTGCGGCCGCGGGACTTCGGCAATCTGCCCCAACTGAGGGCGCCACTGGAGGGCGTGACAACCCTCTACAACACCTACTGGGTCCGCTTCGCCCACCAGACAATGGACCACTCTGTAGCTGTCGAAGACTCTCGCTCCCTGTTCCACGCGGCACGCCGCGCCGGGGTGCAAAAGATCGTCCACGTCTCTATCCTTCATCCCTCACCAGAAGCTCCCTACCCCTATTTCCGGGGCAAGGCCTTGGTTGAACGAGCGCTGGCCGAGAGCGGCCTCCCCTTCGCCGTCTTGCGGCCCTCGGTGCGGTTCGATGAACACGGCGTGCTGCTCAACAACATTGCCTGGCTGCTGCGCCACTTGCCTATCTTCGGTGTCGGCGGAGGTGGCAACTATCGGATCCGTCCCATCCACGTTGACGACTTGGCCGCCCTGGCGCTGGCGGCCGCCGCCGGTGAGTTGAGGACGGGCGGATCGTCTAACCGGGCAGAGCCGTCGAGCAACGAGCGGGCCGCACCGACCCATGGCCGGCACTTAGCAGTTGAGGAGGCTTCCTATGTCACGTGTTCGAGTGCACAACTTCTCGGTGTCCCTCGACGGTTTCGGCACCGGTGAGGGTCAAAGTCTGGAGGCGCCCTTCGGGCACGCGGGTAACCGGCTCCACGAGTGGTTTTTTCCTACTCGCAGCTTCCGCAGCTTGCACGAGGTGCAGGGCGACCCGGGGGGAAGCACCGGCGTCGACGATGCCTTCGCGAGCAACTGGGATCGGGGCATCGGTGCCGAGATCATGGGGCGTAACAAGTTCGGACCTCACAGGGGGCCGTGGGCTGACCAGGAGTGGAAGGGCTGGTGGGGGGAGAACCCGCCTTTCCATACCCCCGTCTTCGTGCTCACCCATCACCCGAGACCCTCTATCGAGATGAAGGGTGGAACGACGTTCCACTTCATCGACGTCGGCCCCGCCGAGGCGCTGAACGTTGCCCGGGAGGCCGCTGGGCACCTGGACGTCCGTATCGGCGGAGGCCCGTCGACCATCCGCGACTTTCTCGCCGCCAACCTGGTCGACTACATGCACGTCACGATCGTGCCCATAGTCCTGGGGCGAGGAGAGCGCCTCTGGGACGGGTCGGAAGAGCTTGAGTCGCGCTTCGAAGTGGAGTCCGTGAGCTCCCCCAGCGGCGTCACACATCTCACGCTTTCCCGCCGATAGGCAGATGGCCACACGGAGCAGGAACCAATATGGGCTCCCGGCCGGCGATCGGTGCAGGACTCGGTCCGTCCATCCGGGGTTATAGGGGCGGTCAGGGAAATGAACATTCTTACTGCTCGTGAGCCTGGACGACCACCCATTTCGTTGCCTTCGGTGCCCCGAAATTGCCTTTCGGGAGCTCCTCGACCGAGTCGGTAACCAGCACCGTCCCGGGCAGGAGCAACCATTCCTTCTCCAGCCGGCCCAGGATCGACAGGTCACCGATGTCACGGCCGGTGTTCACCGTGAGATAAGTGAACACGCACACAGTTTTCGTCGCGTCGTCGCAGTCCTTTCCGTCGGCGAATTTCCGGGCTTCCTTCGCGTCGGTGGCGACGCTGGTCAGGCGGCGCACCGTCTGCGGAGGCGGCATTTTGCGGGCATTCGCATCCCCGTAGGTGTTGGCAAACATCTCCTCGGTCAGGCGAGTCCCGCGGAAGCACAACCCTGCCACGGGAGGGAGTTTTTTCACCGCGGATATAGCCAACGCACCATGCAGCGACCCCTCCTCGAAGAGTCGTTTGAGATGCAACTTTCCGTCGTCGGTCTCGAAGTATTCCTGGGGCGTGGTCTCCAGGAACTCCGATATTTCCAAGACCCGGTCATCGTCGGACGAGGTGACGTCACCCAGCTCAGCCACGTCCAGTACCCGATCCTCGGCTGCCTCACCGGACTCGTTTGCTTCCAGCTCGGATACGTCCAATTCTCGATCTTCGCTCGGACTCTTGGCCCCGGAACCACCCTTGGCCGCGGCGGCCTTGGCCTTTTGCTTCTCGTGCTCGGCCTCTTTCTTTTTGGCCGCCAGTTCCTCGGCCATCTTGGGAGGAAATTGGCCGGTCATCCACTTCTTGTCGTTGGCGGTCGCCGGGTTGATGTACTTGTAGTCGCTGGCGGTGTAGACCTTTACGGCCAGGACTTCCGCCTCGGTCAGGCCGTACTTCTTGATCAGCTCCAGCGTCGCCTGGTTGAACCCCTCTTGGGTGGTGTGGGCCTTGCCCTGGGCGAGTTGCTTGGCCTGGAGGCCGGCCACGCCATAAGCGGTCGAAGTCTGATCGTCCATCCGGGTCGCCGAGAACTCTTTGCTGCCCGGCTTTGCGGTCGCCTGCGCATAGGCGTCCTGGAGATAGATCGCTTCCGCCTCCCGCCGGGACCGCTCAGCACTGGCCTCCGCCTTCATGTCCTCCACCATCGCGACCTTCTCCCTGGCCCGGGCGTCCTCTTCGCTCCCATGCCTGGTGAGATAGGTGTCGCAGAGACCGAGGATGATGCCGAGCCGCGGGAGCGCCAGGTTCTCGTCGGCCGCCTTCTGGTGGTCCCCCACCGCCTGGCGCAACCGGTACAGGGTGTCCTTGGTCAAGAACCCCTTGATCTGCCCCGCGGTAGAGCGGACCGCATCGATCTGCTGCGGTGCGCCCGGCGACATCCGGCCGGCAATGACTCGAGCGAGTTCCTTCTTCTTCTTATCGTTCGACATGATGCCTCCTGGCCTTCTCCCACACTTTGCCCGAACCCGGGAACGCGCCGCGACACTCCCAACCGCTGGGGGTTCCCGCTGGTGCCTGGATTCACCTCGGGGTTTTCACCCACCGCTCACCCGCCTGCCTGGCCGAGCCGCGCCTGCTCCTCGGCGACGAGGCGAGCGAAGTCGGGCTCCTGCATCAGGGCCGTCACCTCCTCGGGACTGAGTTCCAGATCACTGGCGATGGCCGACAGCTCATCGGCCGGCAGTTCGGACATCATCGCTTGGATCTGCTCAGCGACCTGGCCCAGCTGGTCGTCGGTCGGGGCCGTGCCGGCTGGCCGCGTCCCCGCCCCGGCATCCGGGGTGCCGCCTTGCGACTGCGCCGGGCTTCTGGATCCGAGCGGTGACCTGCGAGCCGGCTCGGTCGGCGGCAGGCCCGTTCCAACGGTAGCGGCGGTGTCCCGTCCCTGCGCCTGGGCTCTGGATCCGAAAGCCGACCTGCGAGCCGGCTCGGTCGGCGGCGCCGTTCCAGCGGTGCCGCCGGTGTCCCGTCCCTGCGCCGGGCTTCTGGAGTCGAAAGCCGACTTACGACCGGGCTCGGCCCTGACCCATGTCTGCGTCCCGCCGCCCGCGGCGGTGCGTTGCGATTGCGTATCGGGCTTGCCAGGATCGGGCTTCCCCGACGCCGGCTCAACCGGCCGGGTCAGCTTGACTACCGAATGGAGCCAGCGCTGGCGGGTCTCGACGTCAACCGCTTCCTTCAGCTGGTAGGTCAACTCGCTCTGCCGCTCCTGGATGAGGGCACGCACCTTCTCGAGTCTTTCCTTGTCGCCGTACCACGGATCTGTCTCCGTCCACCCGAAAAACCGGCCCAGTTCACTCCGGAGGTCCGGGCGCCAGTACTGGACTTCATCCTCAGCGATCCACGAGACCGCGACCGCGAACTCTTCTCTCTCCACGCGTCCTCCAGTCTTGGGCAACCAGAGTGTTCTTGCTCTCTTGCATCGTCGGCGCTCGCCCGCCCCGACCATCATCCCTGGCCACCGCACAGTCGAGCGAACCAAGTATCCCTTCTCGGGGAGCCGACCCGCAAGGGTCGGCAGGCATGCGCTCCGCCCGCCCGGAGGTTGAGCGCCCCCCGGTTGGAGCACACCCCGGGTCAGGACTCCAGATAGCGGAGGACGGCGAGCACCCGTCGGTGGTCAGCGTCTGAAGGAGTTAAACCGAGCTTGGCGAAGATGTTGGCGACGTGCTTCTCGACCGCCCGCTCCGAGATCACGAGGGTGCCGGCGATGGCGCCGTTCGACCGCCCTTCGGCCATCAGGGAGAGGACGTCACGCTCTCTGGGGGTGAGAGCATCGAGGTCATCGGTGCGCCGGGTGGCCCCGAGGAGGAGTTGCGTGACGACCTCAGGGTCGAGGGCGGTGCCGCCGGCTGCCACCCGGCTCAGGGCGTCGACGAACTCGCCGACATCGCCGACGCGGTCCTTGAGCAGGTAGCCAATGCCGGCCGTACCGCGGCCGGATGCCGCCCGAAGGAGCTCAGCGGCGTGGCGGGTCTCGATGTACTGGGAGAAGACCAGCACTCCGGTACCAGGGTGGTCGCGGCGGATGGCGATTGCCGCCCGGACACCCTCGTCGGTGTAATCGGGCGGCATTCGCACGTCTACGACGGCAGCATCCGGCTTGAGCTCGTCCTCGGCGGCTCGTAGAGCCTCGCCGTCGCCCACGGCGGCCACCGTCTCGTGTCCCCGGTCGGCCAGGATCTCGACCAGCCCGGCCCGGATGACGGCGGAGTCTTCGGCGATGACGACCCGCATTCGCGGCTCCTCCTATCGGGTCAGACGTGAGATGGCAGTTCGACGGTGACCACTGTGGGGCCGCCGGCCGAACTTTCGACCTGCAGCCTGCCATCAACGGTCTTGACCCGCTCTGCGAGGCCGGCCAGGCCCCCGCCGGGCTCGAGCCGGGCGCCGCCTGTGCCGTCGTCGCTGACTCGCATCGTCATGAGACCGGGCTGGTGGAGCGCCTCCAACTTGGCGCACTGGGCGCCGCTGTGCTTCGCCGCGTTGGTGAGCAGCTCCGCGGCACAGAAGTAAGCAATCGTCTCGATGGCGGGGGAAGCGCGTTCGGGCAGGTCGACGACGACCAGCTCGACCGGCAGGTCGCTGCGTGAAGCGAGGCCGGCGAGGGCGGCACCGAGCCCTTCGTCCAGGGCGGGCGGATGGATGCCCCGGGCCAGGTCGCGCAATTCGGTGATCGCCTCCATCGCGCCGCGGTGGGCGGCGTTGACCAGCTCCAGGGCCCGGTCCAGGTCGGCGCCCTCTGGCCTGGCAGCCGAGGCGCTGAGATGGTCCCGAGCCAGCCCCAGCTTCATGACGACCGCGACCATCTGGGCCTGGGCTCCGTCGTGCAGGTCCTGCTCGATGCGGCGCAGCCGGGCTGCCGCGTCGTCCACCACGAGAGCCCGGGATCGTTGCAGCTCGCGCACGCGCTCGACGTTCTTCGGGGCATCCCGGAGCAGGTTCCAGCGCGGGACCAGGTAGGCGAGCGAGCCGTTCAGCCCGGCGGCCACGAAGAGGAACACCCCCCACCAGTAACCGACGGCCAAAAACACCGCCCCCCAGACCACGAAGCAGACCGCAGCAACCCACCGGGCGACCGCCACCCCCTTCACATGACGCGCCCCGAACACCGTGAAAGTGCCCCTGGTGGCCGCTGGAGCCACCCTGGTTGATTGCTGCCGCTCAGTCGGGTTATGCATCGGACTGGCTCCTGTGATCTTCGGTGCCGACCACGTTGGTCGCCCAGCTCTTCGATCTTCGCCCCGAAGAAGCCAGAGGTCCACCGTGCGGGCACCCGAATCCGGGGTACGGCTAGCACGGTCTTGTGCGATCAGGGCGCAGCGGTGGAGGCGACCCGCCGGGTGACCCCGGGTGTGAACGAGTTGGCGATGAGCGCCACGGCGGGCGGCTGCTTTCTGCTGGGGGACGTGGGGGGCGACCCGTCGGCCGGTCCGGGCGGACTGGCGGTATTCGACCTGGACTGGCTCGCCCGCCGGGTCACGCTGCGCCGCCTCGACGTCGCGATGGGCTGCCAGAGCGAAAAGCTGATCTCCGGGGCCGTCATGCTCCTGCGGGCGGACGGGACCACGTCGACGGGAGCCGATTCCTGCGATTGGCCGTAGATGGTCGGCAGCTACTTGACGCGGGCCGCGCCGACGAGGCCGCCACCCGTCTGGACGAGACCCTGGCCCTGTGGCGAGGTCGGGCCCTGGTTGAGTTCGAGAGCGAACCGTGGGCCGCGGCCGCCGCCATGGATTGGAGCTACCGCTTGCTCTCCGCCCAGGAGCAGGTCGGGTTCCGGTGCCTGGCCACTGCGCCGGGGCCGACCGCGAATGACTGCTTCAGAAGCGTAGCGGCCATACTTGGCGTGCCCGATCCGGCCGCGGTGCTGTGGGCGCTGAGCCAGGAGTCGCACGCCGAGTATTTGGTTTAGTAGACGACTGGTTTTGGGCGGGACGCCCGGAACAGGCGAGACGCCCCGTTCGACGAATCGGGCCTCGGATACCCCGGGTTCTGAGCGGCAATAACGGGATCGACTGCTTCGGCATCGCGGCGCGCCGCGGGCGGGTGGTCGGACGAGCAAAGTTCAAGCGAGCTTTTCGTATAGGGGCCGTAACAGCTCCACGAATGTCGATGAGCCAACGTCGACGGCCAGTGGCTCCACCATGTCGAGCACCGCATCGGGCGGTCCGGCCCGGACGGATACCGGCGGGTCGGCTCCGGGCTGGTAGCCGGCGGGAACCGGCCCCGGCCCGAACGGCCACCACGGCGCCACCTCGCTCGTCGCGACAGGAGCAGCGGAGCCGCCGACGACCAAGGCATCCAGGAGCACTTCCCGCTCCCGGCCTCGCAGCAACAGGACGAGCCAGGGGTCGCTGTCGAGTTGATCGGCCAGGACGTAGAGCACAGCGGCGATGTGCTTGCACGGGTTCTCCCAATCGGGGCAGGTGCATTTGGCTCGAACGTCGGCCCATGCGGCCGGAAACAGAGGCACGCTGGCGTCGGCGAACACCTCCTCCAGGTCGGTCGGCACCTCTCCGTCCAACAGCCGGGCGGCGAAGCCGACCTTGGTCCGCATGGCGTCCACTACCTGCGACCACTGCTCGTCGCTCAAGACCTCCAGCGCAGCCGTCACCAGGTAAGGCTTGGGCCGTGTCCCCTGCACCTGGGCTGCCACGACCCCAGGGGAGACCTCCACCTCGATGACCTGTCCGGTCCGGGCGTAGCGGCGGCCGCGCTGCATGCGAGCGCCCAGCCCGTACGACTCGAGCACCTCGACGAAACGCCGGGACCACCACGTCGTAGCCATCGGGCCACGCTGGCGGGACGTGGCTACTCCTCCCTCCACCGGCAGCGGGACCGACGGGGAGTACTTCTGCCACGGGTCGTCCCACCTGCGGACCGGCATCACTCCAGCTCCCCGGACAGCGCCACCAGCGCCCGCAGCTCGCTGGTCGACAGCTCGGTCAACCATTGCTCACCCGTGCCGACCACCCGGGCAGCCAGGTCCCTCTTGGCCGCGATCATCTCGTCGATGCGCTCCTCGACCGTTCCGGCGCTGACCAGCTTGTGGACCTGCACGTTGCGTCGCTGCCCGATCCGGAACGCCCGGTCCGTGGCCTGGTCCTCCACCGCCGGGTTCCACCACCGGTCCAGGTGGATGACGTGCGATGCCGCGGTCAGGTTCAGCCCGGTGCCACCCGCCTTCAGGGATATGACGAAAACGGGCGGCCCGTCCGGCTCCGAGAACCTCTGCACCATCACCTCCCGTGCCGGCCGGCGAACCCGGCCGTGCAGCCACACGCATTCAACACCGAACCGGGCCTGCAAGTAGGGAACGATCATGTCCCCCCAGGCGGCGAACTGGGTGAAACACAGGACCTTGTCGCCCTCGGCCAGGATCTCCTCCAGCAGCTCTTCGGTGCGGGTCAGCTTGCCCGACCGACGGGCCAGCCCGGAACCGTCGGCCAGGAAGTGGGCCGGATGGTTGCAAACCTGCTTGAGCTTCGTCAGGCCGGCCAGCACTATCCCGCGCCGCTGGATTCCATCCGCGGCTTCGGCCTGGTCGAGGAGATCGTCAACCACCGCCTGGTACAGCGTCGCCTGCTCGCGCGTGAGCGGGCACCGGTCGACGGTCTCGATCTTGTCGGGCAGGTCGGCGATGATCGACCTGTCGGTCTTGAGGCGGCGCAGGACGAACGGGCCCGTCGCCCGGCGCAGCCGGTCGGTTGCGGCCGGGTGGCCGTCGCGCTCGATCGGCAGTGCGAAGCGTTCCCGGAACTCGGCCGCGGAGCCAAGCAGGCCAGGGTTGAGCAGGTGCATGATCGACCACAGGTCTCCCAGGCGGTTCTCGACCGGTGTCCCGGTGAGGGCCAGGCGCCGGCCGGCTCGCAGCTCGGCCGCGGCGCGGGCCTGGGCCGTGCCGGAGTTCTTCACCTGCTGCGCCTCGTCGAGAACGACTCTTGACCACTCGACCGACACCAGGTGCTCACGGTCACGCGCCAGGAGCGAGTACGTGGTGAGGACCACATCGTGAACGGCCGCCCTTTTTCCGAAACTCTCATGATGGTCGTGGCGTGCCGGCCCGTGGTGGACCATGACCGACAACGCCGGGGCGAACCGGGCCAGCTCCCGTTCCCAGTTCCCCAACACGGAGACGGGGCAGACCACCAACGCCGGGCCCGTCCCGGGATCGGCGAGCATGGTGGCGATCACCTGGGCCGTCTTGCCGAGCCCCATGTCGTCGGCCAGGCAGGCACCGAGGCCGAGCCGTCCGAGGAACACCATCCAGCCGACGCCACGCTCCTGGTAGGGACGGAGCTGCCCGTCGAACCCGGCCGGAGTGGGTATCGCGGCGACGGTCGAGTGCACGGCGTCATCGAGAAGGGCCCCGAGCCAGCCCACAGCCCGGGCGTCGACATCCACGACGTCGAGCCCCTCTGAGAGGGCCAGGTCGCCGAGGCCGAGAGCCGCTTTCATCAGCTCGGCGGCAGGGGCCCGCTCAATGTCACCGATACGAGCGAGGAGGGCGTCGAGGCGGTCCGGCCGGATCTCGACCCACTCGCCTCGTAGCCGCACCAACGCCTGCTTGGCCGCCGCCGCCCGGGTGAGGGTCGCCAGCTCGGCCTTGGTCAGGCGTGCCCCGCCGAGCGCCGCCTCCCACTTGAACTCGACCAGCGCGTCCAGGCCGAGCCCGCCGGGACCAGCCGAACCTTCGCCGCTGGAGGAGCTGCGGGCCCGGGCCCGCAGGCCGAGGCGGGCCGGCGCCGTCCACCAGGCGGGCAGGAGGACGCCGATACCGGCGTCCTCGAGCACCACAGCCCGCTCCCGCAGGACCGTGAGCACGGCCCGGTCGTCGAGCACCACCCGGTCCGGGACTGACGCTTCCAGCGCGCCCGCCAACTCCGGCGCCAGGCGGGCCATGCGCGCCAGCGCGGCCAGCACATCCTGGATGGCGCCGGGTGCGAACGGGGAGTTCCCGGCCCACAGCTCGGAGAGCGGGACCACGAGACTCGGCTCCGATCGATCCTGGGCCAGAAACTCGACGCTCCACCCCTCGCCCGTTCCAGGTGGCTCATGGACACGGAGAAACAGACGGGCCCGGCCTCCCACTACCGCCCCCGAACGAATCCAGTCGGCCACCGTCACGGCGAGGGCTTCGAGCTTCGCCCGGTCCAGCCAGTCCGGCAGCCACGGATCCGCTGAGACCAGCGACCGGGCCCATGCCTCTGGCACCGTGGGCCGACCGCCGCGGCGGGAGATGATCGTGGCGCCGACATCGACCAACTGGCGCCGCACCAGACCGTCCACCTCAACGGCCAAGGTGACGGCCACCTCGGTCTGGCCTTCAGGCGACGGGTCCTCGAGCAGCGATGCGATCATCGAGCGCTGCGATGCCGTCGGCAGAGGCCACCACCAAGACCGGTACCTACCGGTCGCCCGGTCGGCGTCCAGGCCCGGAACAACCCGACCCGAAGACACCAACGCCACAGCAACCGCGCTGATTTTCTCCGAGCCGACCACCAACCGATTATTGCCGGGCACGGCCGTTCCACGCGAACCCAGTGCGCCCGCGTCGTTCTCCCGAGGATGGGTGAACGCGCCCTGCACGGAAGGTCGGACTGTCGGGGCCCTCCAGGCAGAGGTCGGGCGTCATTCGGGTGGAAACTTGCTCTGGTCGACAGCAGGGCCCAAACGTCTACTGCGCCATCGGCGGGCCGACCGCCTGGAGCGCGTCGGCGCCGATCACCGGATTGAGTTCGACTCGCCTGTAGCCCGCAGTGTCGAAGGCGATCAGGATGAGAGAACCGACGTACCCTACGACATCTCCTTCGCCGAACACGTCGTGGCGAACTCGGGCCCCGCGTGCGAACGGCCGAGGGCCCTCCGCCCCGCCGGCATTCGCCTCGTTGCGTTCGTCGTTGTCGCAGTGGCCGCAACGCGTTGCAGCCTGCTCACCGAAATACCCGAGTAGAAAGTTCCATCGACAGCCGACGTGCTCGGCGTATTGCTTCATAACCTCGACGCGGCCACGCTCGATAGCCCGCCGCGCCTGCACTTGGTGGCTGGCAGCCGTGACGGCCTCGGAGAGATCTCCGGTCACCACCACCTCCCCGTCGGCGCCGACGCGGATGCCACCGGCATCGGCGAGCGCCATGGCCGCGGCCTCGGTGGAGCTCCGGGACAACCCTGTCCGGTGTTGGACGGAGGTCATCGTCACCGCGCCGGGTTCGGCACTTACGGCGTCCATAATCGCATTCAGCGCCGCTCGGTTTGGCCCTGTACCGGCAGCGTAGCGACGAGGAAGTGCGAGGTCCTCGGTCCGGAAGTACAAAACTGCCTCGGCGTGTTCGCCGTCGCGTCCTGCTCGGCCGAACTCCTGGTAGTACTGGTCGGGCGACCCCGGGACGTCGACGTGGAAGACCCAGCGGATATCAGGCTTGTCGATACCCATCCCGAAGGCAATCGTGGCGACGACCACGTCCGCGTCACCTTCGTGGAAGCGGCGCTCCGCGACGCGCCGTACGTCGTCCCGGAGACCGGCGTGGTAACTGATGGCTCGGAGTCCCCGGCTGGAAAGCCTCTCGGCCAGCGTCTCCACTGCCTTGTGAGTGGCGCCGTATACGATGCCATGGCCCCGGGTATGCACCGCCTCGATGACGTCGGCAGTGACGACTTCGAGCTTGTGGCGTTCGTCAGTGAAATAGGAGTGGACCGACAACCTGATGTTGTCTCGGCTGAAGCCGTGCACCAGCACTTGCGGTTCGCGCATTCGCAGGCGAGCGACGATGTCGTCGCGGACGGCCGGCGCAGCGGTGGCCGTGAGCGCCAGGACGATAGGGCGACCGATGGCATCGAGTGCCGGTCCGATCCGGAGATAGTCCGGACGAAAATCCGGTCCCCACTGGCTCACCAGGTGTGCCTCGTCGACAGCGAGGAGCACCGGTCGAAGCGCAGCCAGGCGGTCGATCACGTCACTGTTCACCAGTTGTTCCGGAGCCAAGAAAACAAAGTCGGGCGGGCGGTCACGGCGCGACACCTCGTCGAGCAGCTGGCGCCGTCGCCCGGCGGTTCCCTCTGAGTTGAGCGCAATCGCCACCATGTCCCCGGCTGCCTCCAGTGCGGTCAGCTGGTCCCGTTGCAGGGCGATCAACGGCGAAACGACCACGGTCGAGCCGCGGAGCAGGGGTCCGGCCAGCTCGTAGATGGCCGACTTGCCGACCCCTGTTGCCAGCACGGCCAGGGTGTCGCGCTTGTCGATGACGCTTTGTATCGCATCCCGCTGACCGGGACGCAGCGAACGGTATCCGAATCGTCGCCGGGCAGCCTCCGCGATCGGATCCTGCTTCGTCACGCCAGAACTCTACCGGTCGCACCCGGCCCGCTACAGATGCCGCGCCTCACCCCGCACCTACGCGGACTGACCGTAATATACCGAACCATGGGCGACTGGATCTTTGAGGACAGCCCCCGGCATCACGACCTGGACGCCGAAGTGACCGCCTCCCGGTTGCATTGGTGGGGCACGCCGCGCTACCGGGACCAGATGGCAGTCGGCGACCTGGTCTGGCTGCAGGTCACGGGCCCGAAGAACCCTGGCATATATTACCGCGCCACGATCGTGTCCAAGACCTACGAACACCCGATTCAGCCAGAGGACCCAGTCCACTTCAGGTGGCGAACCGACATCCGGTTCGACTTCCGAGTGCGCCCTCCGCTGCTCAGGTCGGAGCTGCTCGAGGACGTCCAGCTCGGATCGTTCCGTCCCTTCCATGGCTTCCAGGGCTCGAATGTGCCGGTTCCGCCAGACATCGCTGCCGCCCTGGCAGCGCGAGCCGCCCCACGCCTCGAGCCCCTACCGGGCGACAACGTGTGAGTCCCTTCCGCAGGTGGGCGTTCCGCCTCCGGGACCATCAGTCTGGGCAGAACGCCATGGGCAACCGCCAAACAAAACTCCGGTCGAAGTCAGGGGCTCTGACGACCCGATGCCAACGATATGTTGCCCATTGCCTGACCGTGACATGCCGCTCCCCGGCCTCGTCCTGATCGGTGATGGCGTCGGTGCAGGGACGAGACGCGCCCCGGTTGTCTGACAACCCAAACAGCCGCTTCGAGACCGGTGCCGGGACGCCCTTGGGACTCAAAGACGTCATCGTCCCAAACGTACGAGAGAGGTGGGACTGAAAGCGCCTGTCCATCACAACGGACAGGGCCCTACCAGGTCCGTTCGCTGGGGCATCACCGCCCCACAGCATCCTGCGGCTGTCCCGCGACTTTTTGTGGTGCAGACGTGACGGAGAATGCAACACTCGCCGACCGGGGAAACACCGCTTGGCCCGGCTTGTCGGATCGACGTACCTGAGAGTTGCGGCGGCGCGATGTCCTCCTCTCAGCCCACCTGGCCCCGAGCCAAGCTCCGCCCCCGGTCGCGGCCCACGAGGAGGAACCATATGTTGTACCATATGGTCATGGGACGTAGAGAAGTGCTCGTTCAGCTCGACGACGACCTCGTCGACCGCCTCGACCGACTTGCCGACCAGCAGGGGACGAATCGCTCCGAGCTACTCCGTCGTGGTGCCGCTGCAGTCCTCGAAGCCGCCGAGCACGCCGAGGCGGACCGTGACCTGCAGGAGGCCTATCGGAGGCACCCAGAAGATCCGGCCATTGTCTCCGCCGCCTCGAGACTCGCCTCACTGACCGCCCCCGAGTGGTAGCGCGCGGCGACATTATCTGGGCCGATCTGGGGCCACCGGCCGGGCGGCGGCCCGTCTGCGTCCTCACTCGTAACGCTGCCATCGCCGTTCTCACCGCGATTACGTGCGCGCCGATCACCCGAACGATCCGTGGTATCCGCTCGGAGGTTGAAGTCGGGCCCAATGAGGGCCTTCCCGATCAGAGTGTCATCAGCTGCGACAACTTGATCACGATTCCAGTCACGCTTTTCGAGCCAGAACCCGTCGGTCACCTCGACCGCAACAGCCGGATCAGACTCGACCAAGCCCTCCGCTATGCCCTCGACATTCAATACTGATCGCCGATGTTCGGCGGTATGAGGACACCTGGCGAACACCTCCCATCCCCGGTTCCGCTTGGTAGAATCCAGAATCACCAGGTGACAGCCGCTATATCACCCATGCAAGCGGCGTGTGGGGATAATCGGCGGCCGTTTCTATGGTGCTGGTCGGCGACCTCATGGGGCGCCGGTCCCGGATCACATCATGACCCTCAGGATGGCGGGTCCGGGGCTTCTAGGCGGACCCGGTTCCGAGGGATATTGTCGCGGTGGCCATAACCCGTCGCATGCGGGCGAAGTTTGCGAGGACTCGTACGCCCTCGTCATGAAACGACTTGAGTGCCGGGTCCTTGCCGGGGTCGAGCGTTGCGGCTTCCTGCCACATGGCCTCCTCCGAGGCCCGCCAGTCGGGGCGGTCCCGCACCTCGACGCGGTTGAAGCCGGCAGCCAGGAGGCCGGCCGCAAGGTCAACACGTTTAGCGCGATCAGGTAGCCGGTCGTCGAGCCGGTCGATTGGCTCCCAGCAAGTCAGCACTGCTCGGCCGCCCGGCGCCAGCACTCGCCGCATCTCGCGGTACGCGGCGTCGGGAGGTTCTGCGAACTGGATGGCATCGACGCACAGGACCGCGTCGATTGAGCCCGCGTCCAGCCCAGTTGCGGCCAGGTCCCCGACCCGAAATTCTGCTGTGCGGTCGAGGCGCTGAGCGTGCTGGCGGGCTTGGCGCACCGCCTCAGCCGAGAAGTCGATACCCACCAGCCGGGCCTCGGTTCGGCTCGCGATCTCAACGCCGTAACCGCCCCGGCCACAAGCGAGATCCAGAAGGGTGTCGCCGGGAGAGAGCGCCAGTTCTTCGACCACCTCGGCGATCCCCTCCCAGCTGAGCAGGCTGGTCGACAACAAATGCGGCGGCAACCCCAGCTGGCGCTGCTGGATCTCGTCCTTGGCCACCGAGCCGACCATATCGGCGTACCAGCCATCGAAGTACGCCGCAGTCAGCTGAGGTTCGCTCTCCATCCCAAGATTATGGCCCTCAGCCTGCCAGGCCGCGCTCCCTCGACTCTGATGGCACAGCCTGAACAGCGACCTGCGGCCGGCGGGTCTCGGGGCAGGAGCGTTCGACATTCCCGGCACTTCACGTGACGTCGTGACGCAACCAGAAACACTGACAACAATCAAATCAACATGAAACTACTTTCTTTCGGCTGAACCAGGTAACCAGGCTAAGAAGCCCGGAATGACGACGGGAGCTCTGGCGGGATGCGATTTCCTGCTTTCCGATGCGGTATCCGCGGTTCGAGTGATCTCCGTGATTTTCTTGGCGGTAGAGCCGGAAAGATGTCCGTCGGTCCGGATGTCGAATCGGGCGTCCCGTGCGCAGGTCGGGGTGATGCCCCACCAGTCGTGAGGGTAGTTCTTCGGTATGGCCACGTACCGAGTGCGAATCGGCGATATCGAGACGATTGCCGAGATAGATGATCCGACAAGGAGTCGATGGCAGGGTCTTCTTCTTGAGGCGTCTGTGAGTCCGGCTCCTGGGCCTGCGGTGGTATCGATTCTGACGGCCGACGGGCTCGTAGAGCGCAGCTGCGACGCAAACGTGGTCCCGCCCGGAACGGACGGGCGCACCGCATTGGCCGGCATGACAGCCTTCACGGAGAGTGCAGCGTCAATGGCGGACCCCCGTATTCAGTCGCGAGCCGACAAGCTTCTGGCTGAGGAGAGGGTGGTCGGGATCGACCATCCGACCGCGCTGGCTCGAGCCGCGCTAGCCGAATCGGACGAACGTCAAGAGGACCGAGAGGCGCCAGGAGATGCCCGGGTTGAACATCGCCGCTCTGAGGAAACCGTCGACCCGACCTGAGCTTTTGCTGCCGTGAGGATGGCGAGTCAAAGGCTGTGTCGCTGGTTACCTGGCGAACCGAGGATGGGCGGGGGTCCGAAACTGGCGGCGGTGAAGATCTGCTACCGGGACGAAGCGGCCGCCCGTAAGCTGTATCACCGGCTCAGACTTCGACTGGACCGGCGACCGGCCGCCTCGGCTCCCTCTCGACGAGACGATCATCTACGAAACTCACGTCAAGGGCATCACCATGCGCCATCCTGGCGTGCCTGAGAACGTTCGCGGAACCTACGCCGGCCTGGCCTGCCCAGCGGTCATCGAGTACCTCGTGGTTATTGCCGCCTCCGGAGGCCAGTCTTGTCGGCTGGCCGGACAGAGCGCCGACTTTCTCATCGCGGTCGAACCGTCCCCAGCGATCGTGGCCGCCTTTGACGCCGCAGGCGGGACGGGGAAGCGGTGCGTCGGACAGCTGCCGGTCAGCTACGACCGCGATCGAGACGCCGCCATCAGGCGGGCGTTGGAGCTGTTCGGATGGTTCGGCGGCGGTTGGAAAGTCAACTCCGAGCTGCCCGGCCTGGCGGGGTTCGAAGCGGTCTCCGGTTATGTCCGACCCGACGATATTGCCGACTCCATCCCATGCGGTGACTCCGTCGACGCAGTAGTAACCGCGGTCGATGAGTTCGCCAACGCCGGCTTTACCCATGTCGCCTTGTGCCAGATAGGTGGGAGCACTCGAACCGACTTCATCGAATGGTGGAGGCGAGACCTCGGCCCCGCCCTGGTACGAGAGAGAGGAGAGACCAGTGCCGCAGTCAGCGTGGAACACGAAACGGGAACGCCAGTACGAGCACATCAAGGACGGCCTCGAGGACCGCGGACGGTCCCCTAAGGTGGCGAAGGAGATCGCTTCTCGTACCGTCAACAAGGAGCGGGCTCGCGCCGGCGAGGCCCGTGAAGTCAGCCGGACTTCCACCGACGATATCTCGTCGGGACGCCGAGGTGGCCTGCGTTCCCATCACGGCAGTGGTGGCCGAACCCGGGACCAGCTCTACCAGGAGGCGAAGCGTCGCAACATCAAGGGGCGGTCCAACATGTCCAAGGGACAACTCGAATCAGCCTTGGGCGCCCGCTAAGCCTGGCGGCGGGAGTCTCGTCCTCGCCGTGACGAGCTTCCACATCCGCTTGGGATGACGCCGCTGGGTAAACCGCCCAGGCCGGAAGAGTCGACACGCTGCTATGACCTGCGGTTCTGCGCTGGGAGATCCACTCCTGTCCGGTTGGACTCGTAGTGGCACCTCCACGTCTGCGAAGAGCGACCCTATCTCGAATCGCGTCTCCTCGGGAGTCGAGACCCATAGGGCTGATGTTGGAGCGTAGGCGTGTCCGGCCCCCAAGGGTCGGGCTGGCCCCAGCACGGCTCAAAGGGCACGATCGGCAAGATTGGGAGGTTCGGGCGCGTCTCGGGCGGCGACGCTCCAGGCCATGGCCCAGCAACCGGGTGGTGGATGTCACCGCAGCCTATCGTCCCACGTCTGAGGTGCTGAACGCCCGGGCCCGCTGAGCACTACACGGACGGCGCCTGGCGAGGACTGCGGGCATCTGGAGTAACCGGGCCGTGCTCGGCAAGCAGGCGTTCTCGAATCTCACCGCCACCGGACAGCTCCAGAGGCTCGGGCCGCGAGCGGGGAAGGTCTTCGATGTCGTCCTGGACGGTCGTCGCCCCCGACGGGTCGCTACCGGACGAGGCCCCGCACCACCAGGTCGGCCGCGGCCGGGCAGCCCTTCGTGAATCCGAAGAACGGACCGAAGTCCCTGGTCCCGGTGAAGCCCGGCATGAAGAGGCCGGGGAGGCTGGTCTGGAAGGCGTCGTCGAGGTGGGGGAACCCGTCAGCGACGGCGACGAGGGGCAGCACCTCGGTGAGGAAGGGGACGCGGGCGAGATCGGCCTTGTACCCTGTGGCGAGGACGATGCGGTCGACGCCGAGCTCGGTTCCGTCGCTCAACCGGATCCGAACGGCGCCCGCACGGTCGGTCGACGCTGCCACCACCGACGTGCCGGGGCGCCGCCGGAATCGATTCCCCTGCAGCCTGGGCGTCAGCCACCATTCGAGGGTGAGGCGGCCCACCTCCCAGAACTTACGGGCGATCGCCTCCTGTTCTGAGGCGGGCAGCGAACGCCACCAGCCCGGGGAGGCCACGATCCGGTCGACGTACTCGTCGGCGAAGCGCCAGCTCACCCGCTCGAAGCGAGGCACCTGGTGGCGGTGGACGATGTCCACCTGCTCGGCCCCGGCCTCGCCGATGAGAGCAGCCCACTCGTAGGCGCTCTGGCGGCCGCCGACGATGAGCACCCGGGCGCCGGCGAACTCGTGGAAGCGCACCAGGTCGCAGGTGTGGGCGCACAGGCCATCAGGCAGGCCGGCGCTCCAGTCCGGCACGCTCCGGAAGTACCCCACCCCGGGGGCCGCGACGACCGCGTCGGCGACGAGCTCCGCTCCGTCGTCGAGACGGACCCGGAAGCAGTGACCGCTCGCCAGGCCACCCTGGCCTGGGTCGCCGTCCAGGCCAACCGACGTGACCTGCCGCCCGTCGACGACGACGCCCTTCTCCTGCTGGAACCAGCGGGCGTAGTCGAGGAAAACGGCGATCGGGAGAGGGTCGATCTCGGCCGCGGAGATGCGCCGCTCCTCGAGGAAGGCCTCGAAGGTGTGAACCCCCGACGCGTCGAGGTGCCAGTCGGGTCCCGACCGCAGGTACATGCCCTCGGGCATGTTGTTCGTCCAGAAACCGAAGGGCCGCCCTACGACCACCGTCTGTACTCCCTTCTCGATGGCCCTTGCCGCCGTGGCGACCCCGTACGGTCCGCCGCCGATCACCACCAACACCGATCGTGCCCCCTTTTTGGAGTGGCGCCTCAACGCCGGCCCGGTGGAGTCTAGGCGTGGGCCAGGAATGAAAGGGATTCGCGCCGCGGTCGTGTCCGCCGGTGGGTACGCTGGCCGGAAAGTCCGGGGGTGTCCTCCGGGACGGCCCCGCGGTGGAGCTTGGCGCGACCGCCATCCGGGCTTCCCCGATGCAGCCTCGGCGGGTGTCGAGGGATCGAGGAACACCCTGCGCCTCCACCGCGATCTGGGCGCAGCGCAGCGCTTGATACCACCAGCATCCCGCCAGGAGCCATCACCCTGATGGCGACCTACAACTGTTGTTTCAGGACGGTTCCAGGTCGGCCTTCAGGGACACGGCCCGACGGCTTATCGGGGCACGCGAGGGACGTGCTCCTGTTGCGGAGCTTTACGGTTTCGCGCTCAGCCGAGTTCTTGGGCGAGTCCGATGAGCAGACCTTCGGGTCCGCGGATGTAGCAGAGCCGATAGCTGTCTTCGTACTGGACCACTTCGCTACTCACCAGCTTCGCGCCGTGCTTGCTGAGCCGGGCGAGGGTATCGTCGACGTCGTCCACGGCGAACATGACGCGCAAATAGCCGAGAGCGTTCACCGGGGCGTTCCGGTGATCGGCGACCACAGGCGGGGTAAGAAATCGCGAGAGCTCGAGTCGGCTGTGGCCGTCCGGGGTGTGCATCATGGCGATCTCGACGCGCTGGTCGGGCAGTCCAGTGACACGACCTGACCACTCTCCTTCAATCATGGTCTGGCCTTCGAGTTCGAGGCCGAGCTCGCGAAAGAACGCGATCGTCCCCGGTAAGTCTTCGACGACAATGCCTACGTTATCCATCCGTTTAACCGCCATGGCCTAATCTTACGTGGCACCATCGACAGGAATGTTCGGGCCAAGCTCACCCCCAGGTTGCGATACAGGTGTCTTGGTATCCGGGCGTACCAGCTCGGCGATGTTCATGAAGAAGCGACCCACCTCCCGGCGGCGCCGCTTCGCGGACGCTCCCGCTCGGGCCGAGGTGCGCCTGCCATTTACGCCTCTGCTGGTCGTGCGAGAAGGTTCGTTCCCCGTAGTACTGTCCACTTAGCCGCCCGATCGCAGACAGGTGGCCACCCCCGGGCTGTACTTTCGGGACATCTGAGTCGCGATGCGAGCCCCGGGCGGACAGCCGTCGCACCAGAAGCGGTGCTCTTGGCGCTACGCCAGGGACCCTACGCATCCCCGTCCGGCGACAAGCGGCGGTGCCGATCTGGATCTGGACGCGAGGTGAGCGTGGGAGCCAATGTTGATAGAAGAGCACCGTTGAACTTCAGCGCTCCGAAGGCGACGGTCGTGAACGTTGGGATAGGGGTGACGTTCCCGGTACCGCCAGCATTAGAGAAGGTTGTCACCGCGGAAATGAATGTCAGTGAGACGACGGCCCCGATCGTCGCCGAGGCGGATTGATGCTCGGTTACGTTGGAGATGCTCACGGTGGTCGTGCTCTTGGCCGTGTTGGTCGTCATCGACAGTTTGAGGAGATCCCCTGCCGCGATGTTGGTCGCTGCTGATGGCCCGCAGGTTTCGCCCGCAGTTGGGCAGAAATCCGCGAACGCGTCCTGGTAGGACACCGTGACACTGGTGCCGGAGACATTCCAGATAAAACACCCACGGACTCCGACGTGCCGCTCAGGCCGAGCTGCGAACTGACGTCGCCAACAGGCGGACGGTGGGGCAGTCGGGGTCGTTGCCCGTCAGCCGCGCACGCTCACCCGGTGACTCGGCCAATGCGAGCCAGCCATGCTTTCGCGCCGTTGGGATCAAGATTCGTCTGGAATTGAGTCGCTTCGATGGATTCGACGACCCAGCCTTCGGCGAAGGCATCCCGGAGTTCCGCTTCTCGAACCCGGCGCGGTCCCCATACGCCGGGCTGACCGTCGCTGAAGCAGGCGAGTAGTACCCGACCGCCGGCGCCGACGACGGTAGAGAGGGAAGTGACGTACCGGGCGCGCCGGTCGTCATCAAACACATGGAAGAGGCCGCTGTCGATCACGGTGTCGAACTGTTCTTTGAGATCTGCCAATGCCAACGCATCCCAGACGAGGAAGCGGGCGGTGACGCCGCGCTCGATCGCCTTGCCCCTGGCAATCTCGATGGCTCTGGGCGAGGCGTCGATACCGGTGGCTTGTAGCCCTCGAGAGGCAGCCATGAGTGCGTGCTCGCCCGTCCCACAGCCGGCGTCCAGCACGTGACCCCTGATCGCACCCTCGTTGGCGAGCGCCACGAAGAGCGGCTGGGGCCGTCCGATGTCCCATGCCGGCGTGCCCATGTAGCTGTCATCGAAGTCTTCGACACTGCGATCGGCAGCCCGACCGGGGAGCAAGGGGTGCGATGGATCACTCACTCGGGCGACCCTACTGGGCATGCGCAGGTGGTGTCTCGCCGCGCCTCCTTCTGCGGTCTCACCCCCGGCGGCTAGCACTACCAGGTCCCGAGCCAGGACTACGGGTTTCAGGGATGCAAATCGCAGCCGTCGGTCGTAAGGATGGCAAGGGAGTGACCGCCACCGTCGGCGATCGAACACCTGTCACACAACGTAAAGGAGGAGTGCGATGGGCAGCCCAGAACTGGCGCAGTACGCAGACTTCTACGCGGACCACAACGCCCGGATCGCGCTGACCGACAATCTGTCGTTATGGCGGGACATCTCCGAGCGGCTGCATCAGCTCACCAGCGAGCCAGAGGACGTCACCTACCGGGACGTGACCGCGAATGGGGTGCCCGCCATCCTGGTGATGCCGGTCGACAGCTCGACGGAGCACATCCTTCTGCACAGCCACTCCGGCGGTTCGGTGACGGCCTCCATGTGGCAGGAGCGCAAGGCCGTCGGGCATCTCGCCAAGGCAGCCGGCTCGCGGGCGCTCGTCATCAACTACCGCCTCGCGCCGGAGGACAAGTTCCCGGCCCAGATCGACGACGTCGAGGCCGCCTATCGGTGGTTGCTCGACCAGGGGTACGATCCGTCCCGGATCGCGAGCACCGGCGACTCGATCGGCGGGAACTACGCGGTGAACCTGGCGTTGACCTTGCAGCGCAAGAACGCCCCGCTGCCGGGGGCGGTGCTGTCCATGTCGCCGTGGTTCGACATGGAGCTGAACAACGCGTCGATCGACACCAACGCCAGCCTCGACAAGATGCTCAGCCGCGACGGGCTGCGCGCCTTCAGCAACTCCATGCTGGACGGCACCGGGGTCGCCGTAACCGATCCGCGGATCAACCTGGCGTACGCGGACCCGACCGGGCTGCCGCCGACGATGATCTTCTATGGCGAGTACGAGCTCCTCGTCGACGATGCCAACCACTTCGCCGAGCGGGCCCGGGCGGCCGGCGTCGACCTGGAGCTGCGCTCGCTGCCCGAGGGGCAGCACAACTTCTTCCTGGGGGCCGGCAGGGTTCCCGAGATCGACGCCGCGGTGGCCGAGATGGGCGCCTGGCTGCGCTCCAAGATGGGCCTGGCCGTGGCTCGGGCCTGAACGGCCCCGCAGTCCTGAATACACGATGCGTGGCGATCTCGAGGATTTACTGGCCTCTTCAGGAGCCGGCGGTGTTCGGGTTCGAAAACCGCCGGTGTCGTCGACGCCCTCGGCGGCGAACCGGGTGGCAATGTTGTCGGCAGGAACCACTCGTGAACGGAGGAACGGTATGACCCCCGATACATCCGGCTCGCAGACGCATCACCACGAGATCGCTCGGCCTGACCCGAGCGACACGGGCGCCTACCTCGAGCAGTTGACCAAGGCGGTTTTCAGTGCCGGGCTGAACTGGAAGGTCGTCGAGAACAAGTGGCCCGGGTTTCTGGACGCGTTTCACGGCTTCGACCCGGAGTACGTCGCGAACCTGAGTCCGAAGCAGGTCGACCTGATCGTGGAGAACCCGGCCGTGATCCGCAACCGCAGCAAGATCGAGGCGACCGTCGAGAACGCCAACGTGATGCTGGAGCTCGTCAAGAAGAACGGCAGCTTTCCCGACTTTCTCGCCTCGCACCCTAATCCGGAAGCGGTGGTCCAGGACCTGAAGGGGCGGTTTCACCACCTCGGCGAAAGCTCCGCACGCGCCTTCCTATGGAGAGTGGGCGAGCCGACGCCTGAATGGCCGCACTAGCAACGGCGCATCTGTATCGCACAGTTGGTTTGAGCCCGATGAACATGCGGACTCGATCGGCCCGGCGACGGGGCAGTCCTCGTAGCCGGTCTTAGCGGCACGTACACCTGCGAACTCCAGCTGGCCGACGGCGCCACCGTGCCCGCCGGGGTCGTGGTCGTCTACGACGGGACCGGGGATTGGGCTCACACGTCGAGGTCGAAGCGAGCCAGATCCGGCGAGCGACACTGGTTACCTCCACGGGCGACACCGTGGCCAGCGGCACCTTCGCCTGACGCAAACCATCAGGCCGCCCGCGTAGTCTTGGCCAGATCCGGCCCGAGCGGCCCGGTTCGCTTCGTGGCCGAAGGCCGAGCAGGACCGGCCACCCAGGATGCTTTGTCCGGGTAGGGATCGTGTCTCGCCGTGGCCCGGGTCCGGATGAGCCCGTTTAGAGTTCCCGCGAGCGTCATGCCCACATTAAGCCTGACGACCCTAACAGCCAACCAGGAGAATTTGATTTAGTACTACCAGAAAAGGATTCGCTCCCAAACCTTCGCGCCGGGTGCCTCTTTACTGTTGCAAAACGTGCTCTTTCGGGCCCCGGTGGCCCTTTACTACTGCAAAAAGTGCCCGGTTAGAGGGCGCGATGCAACAGGGAAGAGCCACCTCCACCAACACAATCCGTTGGCCCTGACCGTCAGGGCACCAGGCGAGATCACAAGCCCCCCAGGCCACCTACGGCCGGTGAGGTCAGGCGGCGATTCCCATCACTGGCACCGGCGGCCGGCCCGCCGCGGCTGGCGGTCGGCGGTCGGCGGTTGGCGGTTGGCGGTTGGCGCCGGCTTATTCCATATCTGGCGCGGCGCCCATGGACCTCCCCACGGCCGGGCGGGCAAAGCCCCCGATGGGTGTAACTGGTTAGGCTATGAGATCCCGGTTCGTCGAGGCCAGATGCTCTCGCCATGATGGAGCCCGCGTCCCGCTCGACCGCTCGACCGCTCATTTGGGCATCACGCTGCCTGCTACGGAGCGGAGGGGCGCGTTTCGCTCCAGTCCAGGATGAGGTTGCGCTCCTCGAAATACCACCCTCCGTCCAGCTTGACGAAGCGGTCGAGGTAGCGCAGCCAGGCGACCATGATCTTTCGGCCGCCGTCGTCGGTGAAGAGGTGGTGGGCGATGGTGTAGCTCTCCCCGGTGGCCCGGTCCCCGTCGAGAGAGACGGTGCTTTGCCCGTTGAAATGCATGGTGGCCTGGTAGCGGTTCAAGTCGTCGAAGACCGGCGACAGCGCTTCTCGACCTTCAAGCACGTAGCTGGCCTCGCTGCCCTCGCCGTCCATATAGACCGCAAAGCGGGTGTCAACGGTAAAGAGGGCTTTCTGCCCATCGGCGTCACGGCGATCCGCGCAATGGGCGTAGGCGTCGAACAACTCCCGGATGGCGAGACGGTCGGCGGCTTGCTGGGGTGAAAGTACGACCTGAGAGGTCATGCCGAGTTCCTCCCGACTACTTGACATGTGTATAAGATTGACATGTGTATAGAAACATGAATCGGGCCTCAATGCAAGGGGGTGCGCAGCCAGCGCCCGACCACAGGCGACGCGCAGGACCTCAGGCCGTGACCGTCGCCGCCATGCGGGGCAGAGGGCTATGACCTCGCGCACCGATCCACGCATCCTGCGAACGATCCAAGCCTGCGAGCAGGCCATCGTCGAGCTCGCCTCCGAACGGCCAGTCTCACAGATCACCGTCGCCGAACTGGCCGACCGCGCCGGGGTGACCCGCGCCACCTTCTACAACCGCTACATCAGCCCGCTCGACCTACTCATCCAGGTGCTCCTCGCCGACCTGGAGCGCGCCCACCGCCTCGAAGACGCCCGTCGGGCCGAACGCGGCTACTCCGCGGCCCAGATGTTGCGCCTTGCGACCGGCGACGTCGCCGACCACATCGAGCGGTTCCTGGCCGTCTACCAGCACGCCGCCCATGACCCAGCCGACAACGGCGTCTACGAGGCACTCGTGCGCCACTTCAGCGACTACAGCCTGGCCTTCATCGCTCACTGCACCCATCCCGAACTGCCCAAGACCAACCACGAGATCATCGCCCAGTTCGTGGCCCACGGCTTCGCCGGAGCCATCAAAGCCTGGCTCAGCGACGACTCGGTGACTAAAGGGGACCTGGTCGAGTCGGCCGTCGCCTGTGCCCCGCTCTGGTGGAGCTGACACAGAACCCATGTGCACCTGAGTGCAATATAAGATCGCGAAAGCCGCTTATAGTGACATAGGCATTGACAGTTTGACACGCCTCAGGAGCAGCTCCGACGGTCAGAGGACGATGACCGTCTTACCATTCGCGTGAGACTGCGCTTGAGGTCGGAACATCCCCGGCACATCGTCGAGGCTTATCCGGGTAATCGGCGGTGCGGCAATCTTCCGATCGATGAGAGCTTTCCCCACACTCTCCAGCAAGTCGCTCGTGGCACGCAGGGCAAAGTTGACCCCGCGAATTCCTGACGCTTGCAGTGCCTCGAGGTCCGCGACGTACTGAGTTGTGATGGCGGTTCCACCCGGGCGGACGAACGTGGCGTTGGAGGCGAACGATTTCGCCTCGCTCACGAGGTCAATCAGAACGTCGACTCCACCAGGATGGGATTGTCGGAGTGCGTCCTTGACCGATTCCTTTGAGTGAATGATCGTCTCCTTGACCCCATACGATCGCATTCGGTCTTGAGCTCCGGCGTTGATGTTGGCGACCACTGTGGCGCCCGCGTCGACAGCGAACTGGGTGGCGAAGGCTCCTACCCCTCCAGCCGCTCCGATAATCAAGACAACTTGATCGTCAAGAGGCTCCACCAGGTCGACGAGGCTCAGCCCCGTCAACCCTGCCGTCGGCACCGCGGCAGCCACGACCAGATCGACGCCGTCCGGCACCCGGGCCAACGGCGCCTCCGCCGTGACGGCCACGAATTCAGCATAAGTGCCGGAGGCGCCAATCGGTGGGAGGAACAACTGGCCGAAGACCTCGTCGCCGGGGACAAACCTCGTCGTCCCCTCACCGGCAGCCTCGACGACTCCCGCTCCGTCGACTCCAAGAACCATCGGGAAGACGGCCGGCGCCGGCCTCCACTCACCAGATGCCAGCTTGGCGTCCATGGGGTTCACCCCAGCCGCGCTCAGTCTGATCAGAACCTGGCCAGGTCCCGCCGAGGGGGTCGTGACCTGCGTCACAACCGGGGACTCCCCGAATCGGCTCACCGTTACCGCTCGCATTCTTTCTCCTTTGCCTATTCCTTTGCCTCATTTGTCCCGCTATTTCTTTCCTTCCTTCCGGTTAGCAGCCCAGACCGCTCCGAAGGCTTCCGGCCCGGGTTTCGGGAGCCAGTCCGCATATGGGAGACGCCATCGAGTTCGTCCTCCGGCCGGGGTGATGCTGTCTGCCTGCGATGAGTATTGGTCAGCCGGGAGCGCGTAATCTGTCGAGGTGCGCCGCGATTGGAGAACGTCGCCATGTTCTGTAGGCGGTGAGGGAGGTGAGCACGCCGATTCCCGCTGTGACGACCGGCCTGCGCCAGCCTCGCCCCGGATTGTTGTGGGCGGCCAGTTCGGTCAGTCCGTCGATCGCGGCCGCGGCCAGAACGCTGATGGCCACTCGATTGGCCAGACGTTCGACGCGGCCCACCAAAGGCTCCAGTTCGCTGGTGCGCAGGTGCACCTCGAACTGACCGTCTCCGAGAGTGTCGAGCAGCCGGTGAAGTTGGCCGGGTAGTTCACCGGCCAGCTCGGCCACCTCGATCCCGAACTGTTCCGCCCGGCGGGCCAACCCGCCGGGGGACAGGGCGGAGGCCAGGTGACGCTCCACGTAGGGCCGGAGGGCGGTCTCGAAGCGGAACTCCGGGTCGAGTTCCTCGGTGATGCTCTCATCCATGATGAGCACGGCGAACAGTAGGCCCAGTTCGGGGGCGATGACGAGATTGTGGCGGCGAACGACGTCCAGGATGTCCGTAATGGCCGCCCCGATCGGCACGTCCCGGATCGTGTGACCGCCGTAGCGGGCGAGCAGTTCGGACAGGTCTTGGCGCAGGCGCTCACGGTCGACCGGGGCGGCCGGCACCCGGAGAGCCAGTAACGCGCTGGTGAGACGGTCGGGGTCTTTGTGGATGAGCGCCATGAGCAGGCGGCTCAAGCGGGTGCGCAGATTGTCGTCGATGCGTCCGACCCGCCCGAAGTCAACGATGCCGATCCGGCCGCCCGGCTCGACAAAGAAGTTCCCGGGCTGCGGATCCCCGTGGTAGAAGCCGTCTACCAACACCATCTGGGCCACCGTGGTGGCCAGTCGCCCGGCCAGCGCGGCCCGGTCCTCCCCGGTGGCGTCGAGCCCGGCGACGTCGCTGATCTTCAGTCCCGTGATGCGTTCGAGGGTGATGACCCGGGAGGTGGTCAACTCGGGGTAGATCGACGGAATCCGCACCCCGGGGTCGGCGGCGAAGTTGGCCGCGAACTCTTGGGCGTGGCCGGCCTCCTGCAGATAGTCCAGCTCGGCCCGCAGGACGTCGGCGAAGTCGCGGGCCAGACCGTTCAGATCCCAATGCTCGGCCTCCTTCCAGCGTTGGCTGGCCCGGGCGGCCAGGTTGCGCAGGATCTCCAGGTCCAGTTCGACCTCTTCGGCCGCGCCGGGGCGGCGGACCTTGACCACCACCTCGGTGCCGTCGTGAAGGGTGGCGGCGTGGACCTGCCCGATGGACGCGGCCGCGACCGGCTCTTCTTCGAAGCTGGCGAACAGCTCGGTCGTGGCCGCGCCGAGTTCGGTGCTGATGGTCTCTTCGATGACCTCGGGCGCGACCCGATTGGTGTCGTCCTGGAGCTTGGCCAGCTCGACCTGAAAGTCGGGAGGAAGCAGGTCGGACCGGGTAGAGAGGATTTGTCCGAGCTTGATAAACGTCGGGCCGAGCTCCTCGAGCGCCATGCGCAGACTTTCCGGACGAGTGCGGGCAGCACCCCGGCGCAGCAGGCGGCGCTCGAGGGAAACGAAGCGCTCCAGGCCAACCACCTCGAGCAGGTGACCCATCTCGTAGCGGACCAACACCTCGGCGATCTGCCTCTGACGGTGGCGGTAAGAGGATGTCATGGCGTTGACCGGCAATCGGATCTCATCCCGGCGGCTCGTCCGTCCTTTTTCCCCTGGACCGTCAGGCGCGCGCCAGGAGGCGAGTGGTTAAGACAATGTCGACCACGTCGGCGACGGTGTCGCCGCGGGCCCAGTCCCTTTGCAGCTCGCAGGCCAGTGAGACCCAGCCGATGGGTTGTCCGCCGGCTCGGCCGACCCGCTCCAGCCCGGCTCGGTGCGCCTCCGGCGAGGTCCCGCCCACCGCGTCGACAACCGGGTATACCTCGAATCCATCGCGGAGGGCGTCCAGGCACGGAAAGGTCAGGCACACCTCGGTCCACAGGGCGGTCATGATCAGCTTCTTGCGGCCGGTCGCTTCGACGGCGCGGCGGAACTCGACGTCTTCCCAGGCGTTGATCTGGGTCCGGTCGATCTCCGGGCTGTCCGGGAGGACGGCCCGAAGCTCGGGGATCGTCGGCCCCTGACCGTTGGCCACGTTGACGGTCGATAGCACAATGGGGAGGTCGAAGGTCCGGGCGAGCCGGGCCACGGACACGATGTTGTCGACCAACAACTCGTGGTCGATCGACCTGACGGCCTGGATCTGGCTCGGCTGGTAGTCGATGACCACGAGGGCCGCGTTTTGGCTGGTCAGCAGGGGGTCGGTGACGGGGTCTCGGATCGGTTCGCTGGTCATACGGGTCCTCTCAAAGCTGGCGAGCGCACCTAAGAGCGACGGTCTCAGCTCATGGGGCCGGGGTCGGTCGGATCGCTGGGCGGTCAGTTGAACGTGGTCATTGTCGTGCGCCGTCAGTTTGCGGCATTGACCCCCCGGACAGCATCTAGGAATTCCATAGTTCTCAGACAGCGTGGGCTCCGACGTCCCGCTCCTTCCGGCTGCAAAGGGCGGCATTGGGGGAGCAGCCCGGGATCACACCTCCTGTTGATCGTGCACGAGCGCCAACTGTCCCGCTGACACCGTGGTTCAGGGGGCCATCCGTGCGCTTCCGTCAGGCAACTCCCGAGAACTGGGGGTTTCCTAGATGACGTCCACCCCCATGATCTCTCAGGATGGGTAGCACCGGATCGCCGAGAGGTGAACCGGCCGGAGGCCCCAGGTCCCGCCCACCAACTGGAGGATCCACATGACAAGCGAAGCCCGCCGGGACCCCTTCACCGACCAACTGTTGACGCGCAGAAGGCGGCGGCGGTGATCGACTACTAGCCAGGGTCACAACCTGGACCTGCAATCGCGTCGAACTGGAGTTTTCGTTGCGACTCTCATGTGAAAGGAACTGACTACCTCCATGTCCGTCGAGTCGCTGCCCGTCGTTGGACGTCCGGCGAACCCACCCCCGTGCCACGCAAGATCGCCATCGAAGAGCACCTCAGCTACCCGCTGCTCGGCTCCCCGAATATTGGCGACTTCAGAGAACATTTGGGTGACGACCAGCGGGAACTTCTTCGATCAGGCACTCATCACCGCCGTGCTGACGGTCGGCGCCGATCACATCTTGTTTGCCAGCGACTACCCGTATGAGATGGCCACCGACGCAGCCCGCTGGATCGAACGAGCGCCCATCAGTGAAGGCGACCGTCGCAAGATCTGCTACACCAATGCCGCGGGCTTACTTCGCCTGCCGCGGTGACCGGCAAGCACGAAAGCATCCTGACTCTGGCCGATACCTCATGGCTCTCGGGAAGCCCAAATGACCTGGCCGCCCTCCGATGCGTTTTTTTCACTTCAACCGACCATCGATCGAACAGGAGGCAAGACATGAAGATCGCACTCACGGGCCCGACAGGGTTCGTCGGATCCCACATACTGGCGGAGTTGGTCTCCCACGACCACGAAGTAACCGCTCTCGTTCGGGACGACACCGAGGCAACGAGTGTCACGGCCAATGGGGCCACCCCGGCCATCGTCGACCTGTACGACCGGTCAGCCGTCGTCAAGGTGTTGAATGACGCGGACGGCGCCGTGCACACGGCGAGCCCCGGGGACGAGACCAGTGCCAAGCTGGATTCCGCCGTCGTCGATGCCGCGGTTGAAGCGTTCGGCGCCAATGGCAAACCCTACGCCCACATCAGCGGCCTCTGGGTCTTCGGGCCCAACACCTCGATCACCGAAGAATCGCCTTACCACGCGCCCGCAATGGTGGCCTGGAAGGAGGCAGTCGATCAGCGCATCCTGGGCGAGTCGGGGATGCGCGGCATCTTGATCGTGTCGGGCACCGCCTACGGCGACGGCGGCGGAGGCATCCCTGGAATCCTGCTGGGTTCTCCTCGCGACAGCGACGGCAACTTGATCATGCTCGGAACCGGCCGCCAGCATTGGGCAACGATTCACGTCGCTGACCTGGCCGCTGTCTTCCGGTCTGCGCTGGAAAACGACACGGCCCGAGGCAAGTACGTCGTCGGAAACGGCCTGACCCCCACCGTCGCGGAGCTGACAGAGGCTGCGGCCGTGGCGGTGGGAGCCCCTGGAGCGGTCCCGGGGTCCGAGCAGGAGGCGCGCTCGCGGCTCGGGGATTATTTCGCTGAGGTACTTCTGCTCGACCAGGCCACGGAAGCAGCCAAGGCCCGCGCCGTGCTCGGCTGGCAGCCCACTCACCCAGGGCTCGTTGAAGAGTTTCGCAGCGGCAGCTACCGCGGCTGATCCGACGATCTGACCACCACCTGATCTGACACGAAACGCGAGGAGAATATGGCTGACATCGCACAACACTGGATCAACGGTGAGTGGGTCGATTCGGGCAGGGTTGCCGAATCGATCAACCCGGCCACAGGAGAGGTGCTGGGCCAGTGGTACAACGGCGGCGAGGCGGAAGCCGGGGCTGCCATCGCCGCGGCCAAGCAGGCGTTCATGACCTCTCCGTGGTCACGCGACCGCTCTCTCAGATACAAGGCGCTGACGGAGATGGCCGACCTCTTCGACGCCCACGCCGACGAACTGGGCCGCCTGGTCACCCAGGAAAACGGCAAGATACTGGCCCAAGGGATGTTCGAGTCATCGACGGCCGGCCAGACGCTCCGATACAACGCGTCGTTTGCCCTGACTGAGGCGGGCATCTCCGCCGAGGTGGCGCCCGGACTGTGGTTCAGCCAGTACGCCGAGCCGGCGGGAGTCGTCGGCATCATGGTGCCCTGGAACGGGCCCGTTGCCCTCTTCATCCGCTCCCTGGGTCCGGCCTTGGCGGCTGGGGACACCGTCGCCGTCAAGATGCCGGGTCAAACGGCCCTGGTGGCGAATCGTCTCTCCCAGATCATTGCTGAGGTCGAGTCCCTCCCGACCGGGGTCGTCAACATCTTCACCGAATCTGGCAACAACGGGGCTCCCTATCTGGTGGCATCGCCCGACGTGCAGGTCATCAGTTACACGGGCAGCGTCCCCGTGGGTCGCATTGTCGCCGCGGAGGGTGCGCCCACGCTCAAGCGGATGAATCTCGAACTGGGCGGCAAGACGCCGATGATCGTTTTCGACGATGCCGATATGAAGCGGGCCATTCCGTTGCTCACGTCGGCCGTAACCACCTTCGCGGGACAATTCTGCATGACCGGGTCGCGCATTCTGGTCCAACGAGGGGTGGCTGACAAAGTCCGCAGTGGGCTCAAAAGCGCCTTCGAGAAGGTCCGACTCGGGGACGGACTTGACCCTGCGACCGACATGGGTCCGCTCATCGATAAGCCAAACGTCGCCCGAGTCGATGGAATGGTCGAGGCGGCCCTGGCGTACGCCAAGCCGATCGTGCGCGGCGGTCCGGCCACCGATGGCGCCCTGGCGAAGGGAGCGTTCTTTCGGCCGGCCCTGCTTGAGGTCGATGACGTCAATACGGAGATCGTCCAGAAGGAAGTATTCGGACCCGTGGCGACGTTCGAGGTGTTCGACACCGAAGCCGACGCCATCGCCCGAGCCAACGCCACGGAGATGGGCCTGGCCGCGGGCATCTATACCGAGAACCTGGCCATAAGTCGACGTGTGACCCGTGCAATACAGGCCGGCACCATCTGGACCAACACGTGGTCCACGCTCAACGATGGATTTGCAGAGGGTGGCTACAAGCAAAGCGGGATCGGTCGCCTACGTGGCACCCTCGGCATCTCGGACTTCCAGGAGTTCAAAACCGTTGTTCACAACATCCTGCCCGCCGCCGACTAACTCGGTTGGATCAGCAACCAATCGACACCCTCAACTAGCGCCAACGAGAACAGGAGAAGCTGTGAGTGCAAGCCCCATCGAGGTCGTCGGCGAGTGGCTCCAGAATCTATCGGACCCCGATGTCATCCATCGTCTCGTCGCCTCCGACGCCACGTACGTATCACTCAGCACCGACAATCCGGAACTCAAACTGATCGAGCCGTGGGCCGGCACCTCCCACGGACCACAGGCGTTCCTTGACAACCTCAACAACATGTTCAGCCGCTGGGAGAATCAGGCGTTCAACGTCACCACGATGTTCGCCTCCGGAGAAGATGTGGCCGTGTTCGGCGACTTCCGCTATAGGTCGTATTCGCTGAACAAGGTGGTGAGCTCTCCGTTCTCCATCCACGTCAAGGTCGTCGATGGCCAGGTCACGCACGTTCAGTTTCAAGAGGACTCCTACGCCACCGCCGAGAGCTTTCGCAAGGACGGCTCCTGGACCGTCCAAACGGAGCCCGACGCCCCACCGTTCACTGTGGGTGGCTGACCGACCTCGATATGAACAGCTTACCGGGAGGGAACCCAACACCCCTGGCGAAAGGACCGACGGGCAGCGACTGCGCTCTGTCAACCAGCCGAAGTTCCGGTGAACCCAGCCCCCATCGGGGAGCGGTCAAGGGCCTCGGCGGCCTGCGAGTCGTGGACGCCTCCATCATGCCCGAAGTCCCTTCGACTGTCACGAACCTGACGACGACCATGATCGCCGAGCGCATCTACCAGCGCGTCTACGCCGGCCGACCGGCCGCCCACGCAAGGACCGAACCACTCCCCCGGCGGCCGCCGCGCTCGTCGGCTGCCCGCACCCTTGGAGGAACCCATGACAGGACCGCCCAGCCACCAGGAGCGCCAGACATGAACGACCCTCCTGCGTACTTCGACAAATACGAGAACTTCCTGCTGAGCCGCTCAGCCAACGGGGTACTCACAGTGCGCTTTCACACCGACAGAGAGGAGCACACCTTCACCGGCACCACTCACCACGACTTCCCGCGCCTCATCGAGGACATTGCCTATGACCGCGACAACAAGGTGCTCGTGCTGACCGGTACCGGCGAAACCTTCATCAACAACATCGACGGTCCCAGCCTCGGCGACCTCACCAAACCATGGACAGCGGACGTCCTATACGTCGAGGGCCGACGGGGTGTCCAGCGCTTGGTCGACCTCGAGATTCCGATCATCGCCGCCGTCAACGGCCCGGTTTCAGTCCACAGCGAATACGCTCTCCTGGCCGACGTGGTCATCGCCAGCGAGACGGCTGTCTTCTCCGACGCACCCCACCTCTCCTTCGGTATAGCCCCAGGGGACGGACTGTTCGTCGTCTGGGAGGAGGTCCTCGGACTGAACCGGGCCCGCTACCTCGAGATCACCGGCGGCTCGTTCTCGGCGCAGCAGGCCCTGGCCTGGGGGGCCGTCGCCGAGGTCGTTTCTCAGGAAACCGTCCTGTCTCGCGCCCGGGAATTGGCGCAACAAATGACTGCCCGACCTCAGCTGACCAACCGTTATATGGCGCTCATCTTCCGCCAGCGCGTCAGTCGCCGGCTCACCGAGGGTATGGCAGTAGGCATGGCGCTCGAGTCTCTGACCGCGGCGAACTTGGCCTACACCAGCCAGGGTTGATCCGTTCGGGTTGACGGCGGCGAGGTCGAGCCCCAAGACCGGGTCGGGCAAACGCGCCCGCGTTCATCTTGCCAGGGCCTGCGCTCCTCCGGGCGACGGTATACATTGCGCCAACCTGTAAAGGCATGACAGTTGCTGAGAGAGTACACCGCGAACATCCGGTGGTTGACATGGCCCCAGGAGTGTTGATGAACGGCACCTAGCATGACCATCGTCACGGACAGGGGGTGTCGACTTGCTGCTGGACCGGAAAAACGAATGTCAGGTCCTGGACGATTTTCTAGCGGCGACACTCAAGGGGGAGGGTGGCGCTCTCGTGGTACATGGCGACCCCGGTATTGGAAAAACGGCGCTGCTCGAGTACGCCGTCGCTTCGGCGAGAGAATTCGACGTGTTCCGTACCGTCGGGAACGAAGCCGAAATGGAGCTCCCCTACGCAGCCTTGCTAGAGCTCTGTCAACCAGTGCTGGCGGAAGTAGAGCAACTGCCGGCACCCCAACGTAACGCGATCGACGTTATCTTCGGCAGGCGCGCCGGGGCCGCACCCGACCGATGCTCGTGGGTCTGACGCTGGTCAGTCTCTTGTCCGCTTTGAGCGCAAAACGGCCGCTCCTCTGCGTGATCGACGACGCACAGTGGCTCGACACCTCGTCCGCGCAGGCGATCGCGTTCGCCGCCCGGCGCGTCTCCAGAGATGCCGTCGCCTTCCTCTTCGGAGCCCGCACACTGACCGACGAGGTCCGGGGGCTTCCGGATCTTACGATTTCCGGCCTCGGAGACCAAGATGCCCGCACCTTGTTGGCAACGGTCCTACCAGATCGTGTCGACGATCGGGTAGTGGATCGCCTCGTGGCCGACACGCACGGCAACCCACTGGCACTGCTGGAGTTGCCCCGAGGTTTGACGCCCTCTCAGCTGGCAGGTGGGTTTGGGTTGCCGGTATCGGTCACCTTGGCCGGTGCGATCGAAGAGAGCTACCGCCGACGGTTGGCCAAACTTCCGCTGGACTCCAGGCGGCTTTTGCTGGTGGCGGCAGCTGATCCGACTGGAGACCCGGGGATCGTCTGGGGCGCAGCTGCAGAGGCTTGGGATTGGCGAGGAGGCGGCGGAGGCTATCGAGGAGGACGGACTGGTCGATTTCAGTGAGGGTGTCGTTTTCCGCCACCCACTTGTACGGTCCGCCGTGTACAACATGGCCACTCCAAAGAGCAGGCGGGAGGCACATCTTGCGCTGGCCGATGCCACCGATGGGGTGCTCGACCCGGATCGCAGGGCGTGGCATCGCGCCCAGGCGACACTCCGCCCAAACGAAGATGTCGCAGGCGAACTGGAAGCGTCGGCCCAGCGCGCCCAGGCACGGGGCGGCTTCGCGGCCGCCGCGGCGTTCTTGGAGCGATCGGTGGCCTTGACTCTTGACCCGACTCGTCGAGCCGGCCGGGCGCTGCGCGCCGCCCAGATGAAGCGGCTTGCCGGGGCTCTGGAATCGGCATCAGGACTTGCTGCCGTAGCTGGCCGGGGACCCCTCGATGACTTGCAGCGTGCACAGCTGGACGCACTTCTCGGTCAAATCGCCTTCGCCGGCAATCGAGGAAACGACGCCGCGCCCCTTATGCTGAGGGCCGCCTCTCGGCTTGAGCAAGTCGACCTAACGCTGGCGCGTGAAACCTATCTCGATGCGCTAACGGCGGCCTTGTTCGCGGGCCGCCTTGCTGGGACGGCCGGCGCGCGTGAAGTAGCCGCCGCGGCACGCGCCGTCCCACGCTCTAATGGACCACTTCGGGCATCGGAACTTTTGCTCGAGGGTCTCGCCCTGGTCATTACCGACGGGTACAAATCCGGAACCCCGGTCTTGCAGCAAGCGCTGGGTGCGTTTCGGGCCGACGACGTAGATGTGGACGAGCAGCTGCAATGGTCCTGGGTCGCTGGATCGACAGCCGGACTCATCTGGGACTACGACACCTGGGATGCGCTCACCGCCCGCCAAGAGCAGCTCGCCCGCGATGCCGGCGCCCTGACGGTCCTACCTATCACGCTAAGTATACGAGCCGGCATATGCCTGTTCGCCGGGAGGGTAGCGGAAGCCACATACCTTGTCGATCAGGTCCAGGTTGTGACGGACGCATCCGACAACCGTCGATTCCCCAATGGTGCACTGTTGCTCGCGGCCTTCTGTGGCGACGAGCCATAAGGCGCGCCAACTCATCGAAACCGTCACGAAGGAGTCATCGGCCCGAGGCGAAGGCTTGGCGCTGGCCACGGCCTCGACGGCAACGGCCCTGCTCTGCAATGGACTTGGTCGGTACCAAGAAGCATTTGGTGCGGCGATGGAGGCGCTAAAAGACCCCAACGACCTCTGGTATGCCGGATGGGCCACGGTCGAGCTGGTTGAAGCAGCCAGCCGTACAGGCAACGCCGAGCAGGCAAAACCCGCTTTCAATAAGTTGGTGGAGTGCACCGAGGCGAGCGGAACAAACTGGGCTCTTGGCCTCCAAGCAAGGTGCAGGGCTTTGCTCTCCGAGGGAAAGGAAGCAGAAGCGCTGTACCAAGAGGGGATCGAGTGGTTGCTGCCCACCAGATTGCGCTTCGACCTCGCCCGCACGCGACTTCTGTATGGGGAATGGCTCAGGCGCGAGCAGCGACCGCGTGATGCTCGCGCCCAGTTGCAGACGGCCCATGAGCTGTTCTCCGAGTTCGCTATGGAGGGTTTCGCACGGCGCGCCGCAGTCGAATTGCGGGCGACCGGAGGAAAGCTTCGAAAACACAAAAGTGAAGGTCGATATGGCCTGACGCCACAGGAGTCACGGATCGCTCGAGCTCGCCGCGCAGGGTGCCACCAATCAAGACATCGCCGCCCAGATGTTCATTAGTCCGTCGACCGTGGAGTACCACCTGTCCAAGGTGTATCGCAAGCTCGGGATCAGGTCCCGAACTCAGCTCGCCAACACCTGGCTCCAGCGGAAACCACAGACCGAAGACAGTTCGTTCTAGCCATCGATAGGGCGAACACCAAGGTCGTACGCTCCGAGTGTCAGATGATGATGACTGACGCTGGCGAAGGGTTGCATGAGCTTCTGGGTCGGGGTCGAGCGGCACTGACCAGAGATCCGAGCATGAAGCTATCCCTGGGGCGCCGCGACCATGTCGCGGGACATAGCAGAAGGCCAGGGGCTTATCGATTCTCGATGTGGATCACTTGGCCGGTGATGGCGTGGCCTTGGTCGCTCAGAAGGTAGGCGATGACATCGGCGACGCTGTCCGGTGTACAGGGCTTGTCCACCTCGGGCGACACGGCGTTGACCGTGATGTCACGCTCACTGAGTTCGAGTGCGAGGGCTCGGGTGAGCGTGTCCATGGCCGCGATGCTGGCCGCTTGAACGCCGTGGGTCGCGAAGGCGGAGTGAGCCACTGTGCTGGACAGGTTGACGATCGCGCCGCCAGACCGAAGCTGACGAGCTGCTTCCCGGCCGATGATCAACGTGGCTCGCACGGTCGCCGTCCAGAGAGCATCAAAATCATCAAGGTCAGTCTCGGCGATCGGAGTTGCGGCGACCTGGGTTGTGCACGGCATGCACGACGACATCCACACCCCCGAAGGCTTCGACGGTCTCGGCGAACAGCCTCTCCACGTCCAGGTCGTCGCGTGACATCGGCTCGTATCGCCACCGCTGCCCCGTCGCAGGCTAGAACGGCTTCCACCGTTGAGTCCGCTGATCTCTGGTTGTGGGCGTAAACGACGACTACGGCATAGCCGCTAGCGGCGAGCCTGCGGATTGCTTCCCGGCCTATCCCTCGCGACCCTCCCGCGACGATCGCGACGCGCCCCTGCGAGGTTTTTCCGGGTGTCGCGACCATGTTGCGAGTGTGGATGGTGTCACCGTCGCTTCGCGCCCGTGGCGGCCACTGGTACCGATGAGTGCCTACGTGAGGGCGGAGTCACGGTAGAAGTCGTAGTGTCGGCGAGTGGCCGCACCGCAAGCGCCGGCCTTTAGAGGGCGGGCACGGAGCGCGAGACGCTCGACAGGATGCTGGACCGCATCCGCGATGGTGAAAGCGCGGTACTGGTCTTACGCGGTGCCGCGGGGATCGGCAAGACCGCCCTGATGCACTATTGCGCTCGCCAAGCCTCAGGATGTCGAGTCGCGCAGGTCGCTGGCGTTGAGTCCGAGCTGGAAATGCCCTTCGCGGCGCTGCAGCAACTGTGCGCGCCGATGCTCGGCGACCTCACCAGCTTGCCCGCGCCCCAGCAGCAGGCCCTGCGGGTAGCGTTCGGGTTGACGGCCGGGAACCCTCCCGATCGGTTCATGGTGGGCCTCGCCGCGCTGGGCCTGGTCGCCGAGGTCGCCGCCGAACGCCCCCTCGTGTGCCTCATCGACGACGCTCAATGGCTTGACGAGGCGTCGGGCCAGGTCCTCGCATTCGTGGGGCGCCGACTACTGGCGGAACATATCCTGCTCCTCCTCTCGGTCAGAGAGACGGACGATGAGCGGCTGTTTCCAGTCCTGCCAACGCTGACGCTCGAGGGGCTGGTCGAGGAAGACGCCCGGGCGTTGCTCGGGGCGGCCGTTCCGGGCCACCTGGACCAGAAGGTTCGTGACCGGATCGTGGCGGAGACGGGCGGGAACCCATTAGCGCTGCTCGAGCTGCCCCGAGGGATGAGCCCGGCCGAACTGGCCGGCGGCTTTGGTGATGCCCCGTCGCGACTCCGTCCCCGATCACATCGAGAAGCACTATGCGCGGCGTGTCAGGGCCCTGGCGGAGCCGACACAGCGACTGATTCTTCTGGCCGCGGCCGATCCCACCGGGGATGCCACACTCCTCTGGGCGTGCGGCGCAGACGCTGGGCGTGCCCCACGGTGCAGGCGATCGCGGCCGAGTCGGACCAACTGCTCGAGATCGGCACTCGGGTGCACTTTCGCCATCCACTGGTCAGGTCTGCTGTTTACGCCGCCGCCGCCCCGGAGGATCGCCGCGCCGCCCATTTGGCGCTTGGCCGACGCGACCGATGCCCACGTCGATCCCCAACGTCGGGTCTGGCACCTGGCCGCTGCTGCCGCCGGACCAGACGAAGCGCTCGCTTCAGCGCTCGAACGAACGGCAGGCACAGCTACAATCCCGGGCCGGATTGGCTTCCGCCGCCGCGTTTCTCCAGCGTGCGGTGGAGTTGACCGCCGACCCCGGCCGGCGGCCCGAACGAGCCCTGTCCGCCGCCCAAGCTCATCTGCACGCCGGCACGTTCGACACGGCGCGGGGCCTGCTGGCAGAGGCTGCTGGCGATCGCCATCAACGACCTCCAGCGGGCCCGCGCTGAGCAGCTCACCGGGCAGGTCGAGGCCGCCGCCAGGCCAAGCCGTGAGCACCCGTCCGGCTGCTCACAGGCCGCCAGACGGTTGGAGTCCTTGACGTCGCCTAGCCCGCGAGACTTATCTGCAGGCTTCTGGGCAGCGGTCCTCGCCGGACGGTTGGCGGCACCTGGCGGCGACCTTCTGGATGTCGCCAAAGCAGCACGCGGTCGGCCCCCCCCGCTCTGATCCTCGGCCTTGCGACCTGCTCCTGGATGGTCTGGCAACGGCGATCACCGACGGGCACACCTGCCGCAGCACCGCCTCTGCGCTCGGCCATCGCATTCTTCGAACCGGCCAGGTTTCCGTCGACGATTGGATTCAGTGGGGAATTTCGGCCACGGCCGCCTTGGCTCTGTGGGACATCGACAGCTTGGCCGTTGGGCACCCGTCAGGTCGAACTGGCTCGCTCTTCTGGCGCGCTCAACTCGCTCGTGCTCGCCTTGAACTGCCAGGGCACGTCGCAACTTACTGCGGCGACTTCGAGGAGGCTCGGCGGCTGGAGCGGAAGAGAGACGCAATTAGGGAAGTTACGGGATAAGGATGGTGTCCTACCGTCGACGCCTGCTGGCAGCTACGAAGGTAGGCCAGCGGACCTGCCACCCGAAGTGGCAGCGGTCGAGACCGAGCTCGCCAAGTGGTGATCGGTGTGCATTCAGGCAACGGGCATGGCGACCGCTTTGAACAATTCGCTCTGGCGCTACAAAGAGCACTGGCCGTCTCGGCGGCAGCAGACCCAGCTGACCCTTCCTAGCGCACACCGTTGGTGCTCCCCGAGCTCATCGAAGCCGCCGCCAGAATGGCAGACGGCTGCCGCAGGAGGTGGCCTTCGGCGATTTCGACTATGGTGATCGACGGTTCGGATTGGGCGGGAGGTCTCGAGACACGTGGGCGAGCAATGGTCACCACGGTGCAGCTGCCGAACGCTGGTATCGCGCCTCGATTGATTGCCTGGCCCGCACTCCACTTGTGCCAGACCTGGCCCGACGCGCCTGCTGTACGGCGAGTGGCTTCGCCGCCAAAGTAGGCGAGTCGACTCGCCGCCAACAGCTTGGGCTCGCGTTACGACTTGTTCACCGCCATGGGCGCTGAGGGCTTCGCCGAGCGGGCTCGCAGCGAACTGCTGGCCACCGGTGAGAAGGTCCGCAAACGACACTTCGACACCAAGAACGAGCTCACCCCGCAGGAGGAGCACATCGCCCGCCTAGCGCGGGACGGGCGCTCCAACGCCGAGATAGGCGCCGAACTGTTCCTCAGTATCCGCACGGTCGAATGGCATCTCCGCAAGGTGTTCACCAAACTTGGAATCACCTCGCGTAAAGAACTCAAGGGAGTCCTACGCTCACCTGGGCGCTACGCGGCGCCCGCGACGCCTCCTGAGCTCTGACCACGTTGGCAGACCGTTAGATGATCCCCTTCGCACCATGCGGTACGACGGTCGGTCCTGATTTTGCTTTTCCGCGTCCGCCCCGTTTGTGTCCGAGTTCAAGCCAAGGGTCCGGCTCCTCGGTAGTGCTGCCAAGCGGCCAACGCCACCACAGCCCTTGTCATCGCCGGTCTTGGAGGCCCATGGGGCTGACCCAGCCCTTCGATCGGTTCGCGCCCGCAGTACGACCAGTGGTCGACACTGGCGCCATTGCCCGAGTCGTCGGTGTGACCATCGTGGGCGAGCCACCAGCGCCGGCGCCCCCGGTGCACCATTCGCACGAGGCCATCCGCCGGCGCCCGCACGAGATGCGCTCGGCAATGAAAAGGATTCATGATGATGAACCGGACCAGCTCGCGGAGGCGCCTCGCTCCTTATCGTCTGCTGCGCCGCCTTGACCGCGGTGACCATCACCGCTGCCGCCGGCGCCACCGCCACCGGGGAACACAGGCGCTGGCGACGCCCCGATCGCGAGAACCGACAATGGCTCCGTCACGCGGTATGGCCGTGGCCGGGAGCGGCGTCGACGCGTTCCTCGGTATCCCTTACGCCGCTCCCCCTACTGGCAACGCTGCGGTGGCGGCCACCGCAGCCCCCGTCCGACTGGCAGGTGTCCGCGACGCCACCAGCTTCGCGCCGAGCTGCCCGCAAAACCCCGGGCCGTTCCTGCCACCCGGTCCCATGAGCGAGGACTGCCTGTACCTCAATGTGTACACGCCCGCACTGTCCAGCCGCCACGGCGCGGCCGTGACCGACACCGCCTGCCCGTATTGGTGTGGATCCACGGCGGCGGGCTGACCCAAGACGCCGGCCGCAACTACGACCCGACCAAGTTGGCAGCAGACGGCACCGTGGCGGTCACGATCAACTACCGCCTCGGCGTCCTGGGGTTCCTGGCCCACCCCGCCTTGGCGTCGCGGCCAGGTGGCCCGTCGGGCAACTACGGGTTCATGGACCAGCAAGCGGCCCTGCGCTGGGTGCACGACAACATCCGCCGGTTCGGCGGCGACCCGAACGATGTCACTATCGCCGGTGAGTCCGCCGGCGGCCTATCGGTCCTGGCCCAGATGGTCTCGCCGGGTGCCCGAGGGCTGTTCCAGCGAGCGATCATCCAAAGCGGCTCCTTCGCGCTCAACTAAGCAGTCCCTGGCTGACGCCGAGGCCGATGGCGAGTCCTTCGCGGTCAAGGCGGGCTGCCCGGACCAGACCGCGCCGTGCCTGCGCCGTCTGCCGCTGTCGACCGTGCTCGCCACTCAGGACCCCGGCTACATCCCGGGCGTCGTTGACGGCAAGGTCCTGTCCGAGTCAATCGGCGCTGCTCTGGCCGAAGGGCACTTCGCCCGGGTGCCCGTCCTCAACGGCACCAACCACGACGAAGAGCGCATCTTCGTCAACTTCAACCGGGCCATCAGCGGCGGCGCCAACGTTGGGATCCCGCAGACGCCCATCACGGCCGACAACTACCAAGGCGACATCGCCGCCGTCCTCAAGGTGTCGGCAGCGCAAGCCGCGGCCATAGCGGCCGAATACCCGCCGGCGGCCTACCCGTCCCCGACGGTGGCCTTCAGCGTGCTGGTCGGCGACGCCAACTTCGCCTGCCCGGCGCTGCAGATCGACCAATCGGCCTCCCGGCGGGTACCCACGTTCGCCTACGAGTTCAACGACGACAACGCCCCGCTGCGCTTCTCGGGGCCCCTCGTGGGTCCGCCCGTGGCAACGCACGGCTCCGAGCTCCAGTACCTGTTCGACCTGCCCAACGCGCCGGTCCCGGGGACACTCAACGCTGACCAGGAGGCGCTCGCCGCCAGCATGCGAGCTGCCTGGACCAACTTCGCAGCCAGCAGGAACCCCGCCACCGCGGCGGTACCCTGGCCCTCGTTCGGCGATCGCGCACAGATGCTGTCACTCGTGCCGCCGCAGCCCCAGCCCGAAACGGACTTCGGAGCTGCACACCACTGCTCGTTCTGGTCGGCCGAGTAGCAGCCCGCAGTCGGCAATCCGGATCCGCTCCCCGTCATGGGATTCCTTAACGGGGAGCGGATTCGCCCACCGCAGCCCAGGGCGCGCTGGCGACGTCGCAACGGCCTCAGAGCAACCAGCCGCCCGCAGAGGACTCGCCGACCGGGATCCGCTCAAGCTTCATCCGGCAGGGGACACTGATTACTGGAAAGGAAGACGCCCCGTGGGTCACCTCACCCTCACCGCCGTCGGCGGCGACCTCGCCGACAACATTTCGTACAGCCCAGACGACGACCTGTCGCCGAAGGCCGACGATGTGGTGGTCGCCGTGGAGGCCGCGCCGATCAACAACGCGGACTTCCTGTTCGCCGCCGGACTGCTCGGCGTTGACCCCGAGCTGCCTGCTCCGCTGGGCGGAGAGGGCGTCGGGCGGGTGGTGCAAGCCGGCGCCAACGTCGACCCGACGCTCGTCGGTCGCCAAGTTCTCATCCTGCCGACGTTCCGGTACGGGACCTGGGCGGCCACCACCGTCGTACCCGCTCGGAGCGTCATCGCCGTCCCCGCCGGCATCGATCTTATGCAGCTGGCGCTGCTGGGCATCCCGGCCACTGCCTATGCGCTGCTCAACGACTTCGTAGCGGCTCGAAGCCGGGGGATTGGATCGGCCTCAACCTGGCCAACGGTGCTGTGGGCCGCGGCCTGATCGGCCTGGCCAACCGTGCCGCCGTCAAGACGCTAGGGGTGGTGCGCCGCGAGCAGGCCGCCCAGGAGGTGCGCGGCGCGGGCGCCGATCTGGTGGTGGTCCACGGCGAGAACCTGGGCGAACGGGTAACCGAAGCACTAGCGGGTGCAACCCTGCGGGTGCTCTTCGAAGGAACCGGTGACCCAGCCCAGATCGCAGAGCTGGTCCGAGCGGTCAACGACGGCGGGTCCGTTATTGCCTTCGCCTCCGCCACCGGCCAGGCTCCTGCGCTACCGCTAAGCGACCTGTTCAATCGGGGGATCTCCCTGCGAGCCTTTTTCATCCTGAACTGGCTGCGGGACACGCCCCCAGAGCGGCTCCAGCGTGTATATGCCGAACTTGCCGACCTCATCCGCCAAGGCGTGATCGGCACGGCCGTCGAGGCCACGTACCCGCTGGACCGTTACCGGGAAGCGGTGCAGCACGCCCAGCAGGCCGGACGCTCGGGGAAGATCGTCTTCACCCCCCGCGCCTAGGTGTGACGACCGGGGACGTTGTCCCTGTCGTGTCGGGTTGGGGTGATCCACCGATGATGTGAGCCCTCCTGCGAGTTTGTGGGTCTTCCACAACGCACAGCTCGCAAGGAGGGCTCATGGTTCAAGCTAGAGGCCAGCACCCCAACGCGGTGTTGACCCCGCAGGGGCGACGCCGGATGGTCGGCTGTGTGCTCGAGGGGGGCTGGACGGTCGAGGCGACGGCCGAGCGGTTCCAGGTCGACGCCAAGACGGTTCGCAAGTGGCGGGATCGTTACCTCCGGGAAGGTGTTGACGGGCTGGGGGACCGTTCCAGCCGGCCGCGTTCCAGCCCGAGGCAGACGCGACGATCTTGCCAGCGACGGGTCGTCAGCCTGCGCCGGCGCCGCCGCTGGGGGGCGGCGCGCATCGCCGCCGAAGTGGGTATTGCCACCTCCACCGCCCAAAGCATCCTCAACGCGGCCGGGTTGGGCCGACTCAACCGGGGCGACCGGGCCAGCGTGGCGGTCAAACCCCGCCGCTACCAGCGGGACCGGCCGGGCGAGCTCGTCCACGTCGACGTGAAAAAGCTCAGCCGTATCCCGGCCGGGGGCGGCTGGCGGGCGCACGGCTGGGGGCAGGTGAGCCGAACCCGCACGGCCCGGGTCGGCTACGCCTACATCCACACCGCCATCGATGACCGCACCCGGCTGGCCTACTCGGAAATCCTCCACGACGAACAAGGACCGACCGCGGCCATGTTCTGGGCACGCGCCATGGCCTATTTCGCCGGCCGAGGCGTAGGCGTGGAACGCGTCATCACCGACAACGGCTCCTGCTACCGCTCCCGAGCCTGGGCCCAGGCCTGCCAAGCCACCCGGGTGACCCACAAGCGCACCCGCCCCTACCGACCCCAAACCAACGGCAAAGTCGAACGCTTCCATCGCATCCTGATCGAGGAATGGGCCTACATCCGCGACTGGACCAGCGACGCCCAACGCCATGCCGCCTACAACCGATTCATCCACTTCTACAATCACCACCGACCCCACGGCTCACTCGGATGGCACACACCACAGGCCACCCTCACCCACTGCCTCGGGGACAACCTGTCCGGTCAGCACACCTAGGACACGCCGACACGTCACTCCGAACCCGAAGCCCTAACCGGGATTCTCACACCGACACGGACAGCACCTTGCTCGTGCCTGGCGGATCGCTAACCGACAGAGTGAACGGTGGTGGGCGAGTCACCGGGCGGTCGGTCAATGGATTGCGGGCACAGCGGACCAGTGCACGGTCCGGGTGGCATGACCGCAGCAGCCGAGTCCAGCCCGACCGGCTTGGCGCCCGAGCGGACCAACAGCATTCCCACTGCGACAACGACCACCGCGGCCAACGACGCCGAGTAGACCAGCGCAGTCGAATGCAGCCCGAACCTGGTGGTGGCCACGCCGGCGACCAGCGCCGGAATACTGAACGCCAGGTAGGCCACGGTGAAGATGGCCGCCAGCAGACCGGCGCGCTGATCGGGCGTGGCCATGGCGATGGTCGATCGAAAGGCGCCCAGCCAGGCCAGACCGAAGCCGACCCCGGCGATCGCAGTACCGGCGAGGAAGGCGGCCGAGGTCGTGGTGGCGACCGCGCCGAACGTCACGGCCACGCCGGCCAGCAGAAACAGGCAACCGGCCAGCATGGCCGCCCGGGAGGTGACGTTGCGAAGCACGAACGCGGCGGCGGTGCCGGTCCCAGAGAGCAGAAAGATGACCAGCCCACCCCACAGGAGGTCAGACGAGCCGGTCGCCTCAGCGGCCAGCGACGGACCAAGCGACAGGTAGAGACCGCCGAGCGCCCAGCCCGCCACGAAACAGGGGACCGCGCCGGCGAAGGTGGCCCGGGCCTGACGGGGCACGGCCACCCGGGGTCGCAGGGAGGCCAGGACGCCGGGACGGCGGGACCCGGGTTCGGGCATGGCCGCCACGGCGACGACACCCACGGCGAAGATGCCCAGCAGGACCCACCAGATCAGGTGGGTCGGCGCCGGCCCGTACTGGATCAGAGCGCTGGTCATCAGCGCGCCCAGGGCCAGGCCCAGTGTGGAGAAGGCGCTGGTCACCAGAGGCGCCCGCTGACTACCCGCCGGCTGCAGGTCGATCAAGGCGGCACCGATCGGCCCACTGGCCAGTCCGGTCGCGACGCCCTGAAGAGCCCTGGCCAGATACAGCGCCCCGACACCATGCGCCACCAGGAACACCCCGCACGCCGCCGCGCTGACCACAAGCGCGGCGATGATCACGGGCAGCCGACCCAGGTAATCCGACACCGACCCGAACATCAGCAGAGTGACCAGCAGGACCAGCACATACACGGCGAACACGGCGGTCAGGGTGATCGCCGAGAAACGAAACTGGGCCTGATAGACCCGGTACAGCGGCGACGCCGCCGCGGACGCGAAGAACAGCATCAAGAACAGCACAGCCAGGATCCAGAAGGCCGCCTCCTTCGGCAGGATCCTGGGCCGGGAATGTCCCGCCGCGCCCAAGGAGTACCACGACTTGTCGGGGCCATCCTTACCTATCTTTGCGGCTTCCACCGAGACCTCCCCTTGCCGCATACCGCAGTAGACCCGCCCAGGACACGCATCGAGTTAGTCATTCAACCTGGCAGCTAGATCGCTACCAGCCTTTAGCCCTTGATCACCTCGAGGATGGTCGAGGCGTACTCGGCCGGCGCCTCCTCCCACACGAAATGGCCGGCATCGATGACCACCAGGCGGCTGGCCGGCAGCCGCTCGTCCAGAAACTCCGCGTTGGCCAGTGGCACAACCGGGTCATAGCGTCCGTTGACGATGGTGACCGGCGTCGTGATCTGCGGCAGCAGATCGGCGAGCACAGGCAGTTCCTCGGGATATCGGCGCACGTAGCGCATCGATTCCACAAAGCGATCGCCGTCGTAGCAATTCAGGTAGTCGGCGCGGACATCGTCGGCTACACCCCCGGCGATGGTATCCAAAGCGGCGCTGACGATGGCGCGGGGGTCCATCCTGCGGTACTTGTCCAGGTCGGGATCGAGCACCCATGACGCCAGCGGTTCACCCAGCTGCAAGGGAACTGCTGTTCCCCCAGTGCCCACGATCACGCTGGTCATGCGCTCCGGGTGGGCCGCGGCCGCGAACAGGGCCGCGGAGGTGCCCACGTCCGGCCCAACCAGGTGAGGCCGGCCCAGATCGGCCTCGACAATGAGTTGGGCCAGAAACTGGCCCATGGCCCGGGGAGATAACAGGTCCTCCCGTCGGTCAGAGGCACCAAATCCGGGGAGGTCAACGGCAAAAAGGCGGGCGTACTCGGCCAGCGTGGCCCATATAGGCGTGAACGCGTACAGGCTCTCCGGCCAGGGACTGGTGAGCACGACTGTCGGCTGCTGCGCGCCGCCGCTGTCGGCATAGCGGATCCGGACTCCGTCGACAACACGGAACCGGACATCTGGGGTCATTGTCGTGGTCATGCCCAAGTCTCTCGCGATCCGGCCTGTCCTTCGCCCCCGTGACATCCACGGGTAAGACCCCTGGACCCGCTGGATTGACGCCGTGAATCTGACTGCTTGCCCGCCCGACACTGGCAGCCGTACAGAAGCCTCGCCTCCAGCATGCTGCTGGCCGCCGCGAGATCGAGCTGACGCAGCCCAACGCCGCCTCAGCGTCCCGCCGTTCGGACCCCCGTCATCGGCTGAGCCGCTAATCGTCATACCCCGCCCCGGCTATGGAACGGCGCGAGTTGCCGGAGGTCGATCTCGATCGAGAGGGGGGCCTCGGCTGTGGTCACTGGATAACGGTGTGGGCAACGCGAGACCTGAGAATTCGTCGCCCCGCCGCCGCGGTACGATCGACAAGCCGGCGCATCGTCAACCAACGATGTGGCTGATGCGGAGCCCAGCCCGCCACGAAGTATCTCCGATTGGGCGCCTCTCCGGCCCTGTTAGGGACGTTCGGCACCTGATCAACGGTCGTCGGGGAGGCCGCCGATGTCGGGGGCGGCTGGGAAATTAGGCCTCCACCTTTCGAGGACGCTGTCCCCGGTTCGCCAAGCCGCGGGCCCAGCCGGTCATTCGCCGACGGTTACCAAGATGCGTCCTTTGCCGCCAGTGTCGACGCGGTCATGGGCTTCTGCCACTCTGTCCAGGGGCACCCGGCTGGCGATGTCGATGGAGAGGGAGCCGTCGTTCGCGGCCGAGGTCAAGTTGGCTGCTGCCTGGTGCTTGGCGGCGCTGGGGAAATCGTCGCTGCCGAGCAGGCGGACCGTGATGTTGGCGAAAAGCATGGGCCAGAACGGGAAGTCGGGCCGGTCGCGCCGGGTGGCGTAAGCGGCGATGATCGTCTGGTTCTTGGCTACGGCGGCGTCGAGGTCGACGTTCTCGGAGAAAGCGACCTCGACGATGCGGTCGACCCCGTTGGGGGCGTAGGCCCGAATGGCTGCCACCGGGTCGGGGTGATCGAGCGACACGACGTGAGCGATTACGGAGTGGTTGACCCGTTGGAGGTCGTCGTTGCGGAGCACCGTGCCGATCACAGTCGCCTCGCCCCAGGCCGCGAGCTGGGCGGCCAATGATGAGACCGAGCCGAGCACGCCTTGAACCAAGACCGTCATTCCTGTCACGGGGCCGTCCGCGAAGATGGCCCGATGGGCGGTGATTCCCGGGATCCCCAGGCAGGCGCCCAGCTCGTTGCTGACCCCGTCGGGTAGGTCGATAGCCTGATCGGCGGGTACAACGGTCAACTCGGCGGCGGTGCCCCACGGCCGGTAGGACTGAGCGCCGAACACCCACACCCGCCGACCCACTCTGACTGGGTCGACACCATCGCCGACCGACTCCACCACGCCGGCTCCGTCGCTGTGCGGGACGATCAGCGGGAAGGACATCTCCGAGCCCAACCAACCCCGGCGCTTTTTCGTATCTCCGGGGTTCACGCCGGAGTGGGTGATCCTGACCCGGACGTCGCCCGCACCCGGCTCAGGGGCGCGTAAATCCCCCACTTGGAGCACCTCGGCCGCCGGACCTTGCCGCTGGTACCAGGCTGCACGCATACCCATCTGCCTAGCAGCCGTGACCCTCGAGGGCGCTGGACTCCCACCCAGGCGCCATGTGCGGGGAGTCGCGGCGGTGCGGTTGGACCTTATCTATCGCGCCGGCGGCCCCGGTGGGGACAGCCAAATCGGCACGGTTGCCATTGGCCGCCTCCGCGGCGATGAAGACTCCAGTTTGGTCAGGGGTGAGGTCCGCCGCCTCGGCCGCCCCGAGGTTCTCGACGCTGAACTGTTCGAGCAGCACTGCCTTCATCTGTGGTGGGCCTCCCCGATGTTCAGGCCGTCACTCTCGGATGGCGTTAGCGACGTTTTCTTTCAGCTGGGCCAGGTTCTGGTGGGTGACGAAGGCCTTCTGGCCGGCGTCGACCCGCCAGCTTTCGTCCAGGCCGCCGATGTCGAGGGCGTCAAACCCGAACTGGTCGTACAGCTCGGCGACGAGCCGTTTGGCGTCGGTGTCGTCGCCGGCCAGAGCCAGGGCCCGACGCTTGGGGTCTCCTTCCGGATGACCGTCGTTGGACATGTCGGCCGCGTCGATCATGCTGAAGGCCCGCACCACCCGGCTTTTCGGCAAGTGTTGTTGCAACAGACCCGGCGCGGTGGTGCTCCCGTTGTCGATGGCGGCGATGTGCCCCAGCCGGTCCGGGAAATAGTTGATGGTGGCGATGACCACCTTGCCCTCGAGGGGCTCGACGGGCACCTGGTCGATGGTCGTGATGGGTATGGCCACTACCGCGAAGTCGGCCCTGGCGGCCGCCTCGGCCGGCGTGGTGGCGCTGGCGTGCGGCCCGAGCTTCTTCACCAGGCCAGTCAGGGAGTCCGGCCCCTGGCTGTTGCTGAGCACCACGTCGTAGCCGTTGGTGATGGCCGCCTTGGCGATGTTGCTTCCGACGTGGCCGCTGCCGATGATGCCGATAGTGGTCATGCTTGGTGTCTCCTTCTGGTCACGTGGCGTGGCTCGATGAGCGAGTTCAGGCCACCAGGGCCAGCTTCCCGGACGGGTGGCGTCCCATGAGGGCCCGGAGCGCGGCCGGGGCGTCGGCTAGCGGGTAGGTGGCCCCTATTGGCACCTCCAGATGGCCGTCTCCAGCAAGTTGTAGCAGCCGGGTTCGCTGGGCGGCCCGGTACGGCCCGGTGCCTGGGTTCGAAGCGCCAATCGATACCAGCCCGTCCGCCTTCGCCCGCTGGAAGGCGGCGGTGGTCACGATGCGTTCCCGGTCGGCGACGACCGCCAGGGATACGTCAATGGCTTCGTCGCTGCCGACCGTGTCCAGGGCGACGGTGACCTGGCTGGACGCGACGGCCCGAACCCGGGCCTCCAGTCCGGGGCCGTACTCGACGGGAATGCCGCCGTAGCGGCGCACGGCGTCGAAGTTGTCGGGGGCGGCCGTGCCGATGACCGTGGCGCCGAGCAGCCGGGCTTGCTGCAATGCGCTGGTTCCGACGGCGCCAGCAGCTCCGTGCAGCAGGACGACATCGTCACTATGGACGTTGGTGACGTGCAGCAGCTCGGACGCGGTGGTGCCCACCAGGAGCAGGTTGGCGGCCTGGGGGAAGTCGAGGCCCGGGGGCTTGGCGAAAACTTCCGACGCGTTCACCGTGATCGCCGACGTGTACCCGCCGAGGATCTGGAAGGCCACCACCTCGTCCCCGACGGTGCCGCCACTAGAGGCCAGGGCGGTGTCCGGGCCGAGAGCGGAGACGATTCCCGCGACCTCGTAGCCCAGCGTCAAGGGCAGCAGGTTGCGGTCCTGACCCGGCCCGATGTGCTTGTAGTCGGCGGGGTTCATGCCCGCGGCGCGGACCTCGACCGTGACCTCCCCGCGGCGAGGCGGGTCCAGGTCGACCGTTCGCTGCCGTAGCACCTCGGGACCTCCGAAATCGGTCGCTACCCACTGCGTGGCCACGGTTACCTCCCTCAAGATGAATACGTCAGGTCGCCTGGGCGGAGTACTTCTGCTGGCCGGTGACCAGGTTGCCGTCGGTGATGGTGTGCGGCTCGTACTGAGACCCCGCCTGGTATTGGGCCCTGCGGAGGCGGTCTTCGGGCAGCCACGGGGGTTTCCGGAGAAGGTCGGGCTTCCGACTTCGTCTCCGCTCAGACGCAGGCCCCCGGCGGCTCACGTGCAGATTCGCCACTAGCACCCCAACCAACGTAACGCTAGATTTGGCCTGAATCTATGACTGAATCACCGGACTTTTTTGCAGATCGTCCAGCACACGGCGACGGGCCGGACCCCGACCCGGACGACGGCTCCCGCTCGGATCTCCTCTCCGGCATGCTCAGAAACGTGCGTCTGCGGGGAGAGGAAATCTTTTGCTGCGCCCCCACCCCTCCCTTCGCCATCACCTTCGCCCACGAGGGGGGAACCATCCACATCGTCAACGACGGGCAGTTCGATCTGCAGCTCGAAGGGGACCGGGCAAACCATCGCTATCAACGCGGCGACGTGATCCTGCTGCCAGCGGCGAGGGCCCACGTCATTCGGGCCGGGAAACGAGTGCAGGCCCGCCCCCTCGACTCCAACGACAGGCACCCCGACGTCGTGCGCGATCACATCGGCACCCGGTGGCTGGCAGGGACATTCTCCTTCGACGCGTCCCGCGGGGCCCAGCTACTGGATCGCCTTCCCCCCATCATCGAACTGCGCGGCGCCGGCAGCCAGTCGCTCGAATGGCTCGATATGAGCGCGGCCATGCTGATGCAGGAAAACACCAACCCATCGCAAGGGTCACGAGAGATGCTCTCGAGGATCCTCGACCTCCTGTTCATCCAGATCCTGCGAGCGTGGGCGGTACGGCCCGACGCCACCCCCGCCTGGTTGACGGGCGCAATGGACCCCGTCATCGGGGAGGCCATTACCGCCATCCACGCCAACCCGGCTCACCCCTGGACCGTCGAACGCCTGGCGGATAAGTCCAACCTGTCCCGCTCCGCGTTCGTGGAGCGCTTCGTCAAGCGAGTCGGCAGGCCGCCCGCGGCCTACATCGCCGAGGTCCGACTCGAGACCGCCGCCGATCTCCTCCAATGCACGACCCAATCCATCGGCGGCATCGCCTCCCAGGTGGGCTACGACTCCGAAGCCGCCTTCAGCCGAGCCTTCTCCAAGCGCTACGCCATGCCCCCATCGAGATGGCGACGGCAAGTACCCCAACGGTAGTTGCCAGGAAGTAGCCAAGCAGTTCGCAGACTCGGCGCTGCGCCAGGTGCTGCCGGCAGAAGAACAGGCCCGGGTTCGCTTCAGCGTGGCCAGTATGTTTGACCTGTCGCCCGTGATCCGCGCCGAGAACGCCCGGGCCGGCCTGGCTTGGCCGTCTTTACCCTCCGAGCTACGGGCCTCCTTGTCGGCGGCGCTGTACCACAGCCTGTCGGTCGCCGGGTACACCGAAGAAGCCCAGAAGGTACGAGAGAGCGCACGGCGGGCCGCCTACCAGAGCACCGACCCGACATCGTGGCTGCGCTTCGAGGTGCCCGAACCCCCCCCCCCACCACCAGAGGCAGGCTGGCCCTGCAGATGGGCGACCTCGCAGAGGCCGCCGCAACCCTGGAAAACCGCTTCACCGTCGAGGCGGCACACCTCATCGCCGGGACGCTGCACGCTCCCGCCGTGGTGGCCCTCGGCAAGCTCAAGATCCACCTGGCGGACCAAACCGGAGCCCTCGAGGTCGCCGAGATCGCCAAGGTCATGCTTCACAGCCAACACCCCATATGTGAGGTACCACGCCGCCTGGTACCTGGCGCTCCTCGCCCTCAGTCAGTCCGACCCCACGGGGGCCCACGTGTGGCTCAGCAGCTCGGGTTCGGACGAGCGTCTCCGAGATGTTCCCGCTCTTTCCCCACGAAGTCACCGACGACGCGGAGCGAGTGCGGATCGCGGCGGCCGTCGGCAACGCGGAACTCGCCGACCAAGCGGTCTCGCTGGCCCAACGGCGTGCCGATCGGAACCCGGGCGTGCGCTCTTGCCAGGCGGCGGTCGCCCATTGTCGTGGCATCTGGAACGAGTCCGGCGACGATCTGACGCTCGCCGCGTCACTGTATGACGATGGCAAGCGGCCGCTCGCCTACGCATCGGCGTTGGAGGACCTCGGCAGGGTCCTCACCCAGCACGCAGACAACGCCGGTGCCGCGAAAGCCCTGGAGAAGGCTCTGGCGGTCACGACCGGCGTGGGGGCCACATGGGACTCAGCCCGGATCCCCTCGCGGCTGCGACAGCTGGGGATCCGACGACGGCCCGCGACAGTACACCGCCCCAAGACCGGACTGCAGTCCCTGACCAAAACTGAGGCAGCCGTAGCCCGCCTGGCGGCAGAGGGAAATACAGACCGGCAGATCGCCAAAAACCTCTTCATCTCTCCCCACACCGCCCACACCCACCTCCGGCACATCTTCGAAAAGCTCGGCGTCAACTCTCGCGTGCACCTGAGCAGACTCGTCGACAACCGGCCCGGCGACGCGACGAAGGAATCGAACCGAGAGAACTGAACGTCGCCGCTCTGGCGACCCTCGGCACTGCTGCTTTCTGTCGACCGGTGGGAGAATCGTTCGATCTGTCACCTCCGCCATAACGACACGACCGTCGACTTTGCTTTCAGTGTGTTTGGCCGGGCCCGTCGCGTGCTACCTCAGGGCAGACTCATCACGAACCGCGAGTGTCCTGGACGGAGCTGGTGACACCCGGTGGGATGGCAAACCTTGAGGCGATCTCCCCTGATCAGGCGATGTCAAGCCGCCACCGCAAGCACAGAATCTGAAATACCGCCAGAGATTCAAGCAACAACGAGAAGGGAGATAACTCATGCCAGACAAACCCACCATCGCTTTCGCCCACGGCATCTGGGCCGACGGATCGTGCTTCAACAAAGTCATGGCGCCGTTGCTGGCCGATGGCTACAATGTGATCGCTTCGCAGCACAGCATGGATACCGCCCAAGGCGACATCGACACGTGTATCGCCACGTTCAATCGAGTCGATGGTCCCATAGTCCTGGTCGGTCACTCCTACGGGGGCACCGTCATCACCGGTGCCGGAGTCGACGAGCGTGTAGCTGCCTTGGTCTACATCTGCGCCCTCGCATGTGACGAGACCGAGACCTCGGAGAGCCTGCAGGCGAAGTTCCCCACGACCGACGTCTTCCAGCGCATCGACGTCGCCGACGGCCGAGTCTGGATGCGTCCCGACGGCATCGAGTGCTTCTGCGGCGATCTCCCGGTGGCGGAGCAGAAGCTTATTTGGGCGACGGCAGCTCCTCCGGCGGCCACGCTCTTTGCGGAAAAGGTCCCGGGCGTGGCTTGGAAAGAGAAGCCGAGTTGGTACATTGTCGGCGCCAACGATCACAGCGTCCACCCCGACCTGGAGCGGTTCGTCGCCAAGCGCATGGGCGCTGACACCACTGAGCTCCAAAGTAGCCACTGTCCCATGCTCTCTCAGCCCGACCGCGTGGTCGAGGTAATCCGGAAGGCCGCCGCCTCAGTCTGAGGGATCGCCCAACCCGGACAGCCCGTTCGCACTGGGTCTCCCGGACCGGTGGCAAGAACGTGCCGCCGCTAGAAGTCCAGTTGCCTCATGGCAACTGGACTTCGGCGCCCCCCTAGCCATGCCGGGCCTGGGTGGCCGGGAGGTCGGCGACGACGCCCTCCCCCGCGTCCACGGCGGCCCAGCCCGCCTTCTCGTTCCCCACCTGCAGTGGCGCTGGGGCCGGTTCCGTGACGGACGTGTAGGTGACGACCTTCCTCTTCAGTGGTCGGAAGCAAGGATCGCTGCCGACTTCGCGCCGTGCTGTTGTGGGTCGCACGGCGCAGCTCTTTGTGGTGTTCTGCGCATTGGGAATTGAATCTGTGCAACGAGGTCGCAAGCGCGACACGAGAAAGGGCCAGGCTGATTACTGAGCGAGCTTCAGGGCCATAGACGGCTGAGGCTCGATGTGTTCAAGGCGCCCGGTCGGAGTATTTCCTGGTCGGGTTGAGCGGGGCGGCTTTGCTCCAACCGCCCAGTCAGCGGCCTACTGCAAGATCCAGGTTAAGTCACACTCCCGTGTTTCACCCGAAATCTTAGCGAAACAAAGGGTTCTTACCCTCCTCTCTGGCAGGGCCCAATCCAGCAGAAAGTGAGCTCGATGAGGATCACCTCGCAACGGCGGAGAGTCGGCGCGGCCGGAATCGCGGTTTGCGCCTTGTTGGCGGGCTACGTCGGCACGCCGGCGGCAAGCGCGGCCAGCCGACCGTCCTCGACGGTCACCGCGCCCGGCAGTTATGGCAAGGTTCAGGCTCAGGACCCCACCACCTTTGACATCAGTCAGGCGCTCGCCGCCATGAAGAGCGGCAAAATCACCTCGGTCCAGCTGACCGAGGACTTTCTCGCCCGCATTAACAAGTACCAGCCCTACTACAACGCGTTCACGCAGTTGAACCCGGATGCGATCAAGGAGGCGCTGGCCTCCGACAAGCACCGCGCCGAGCAGGAGCCCATTCGGCCGCTGGAGGGGGTGCCGATCGTCATCAAAGACAGCCTGAACTTCGCCGGCATGCCGACAACCGGAGCCTGGCCGGTCACGTCACCGATCGACGGCGGTATATCCCTGGTCCCCGTCCAGGACGCACCGGTGGTCCAACGCCTGATAGACGCCGGCGCCGTCATCCTGGGCAAGACCAATCTGCCCATCCTGGCCGAGAGTGGCGACAACGCCAACGACAGCGCCTACGGGCCAACCTTCAACATCTTGAACCGGAACTGGGCACCAGGCGGCTCCTCAACAGGCACCGCGACGGCCGTGGCTGGCGACTTCGCCGTCGCGGGGATCGGGGAGGAAACCGGCGGGTCGATCCAGAACCCGTCATCGGCGCAGAGCCTCTTCGGCGTCAAGCCAACGTTCGCCTTGGTACCCACCGTGGGCAACATTCCACTGGCCGCCACGACCCGCGACGTTCTCGGGCCGATCGCGAAGAACATCAACGACCTGGCGACGATGCTCAACGTCATCGCCGGGTACACCCCGCAGGACCCGAAGACTGCAGCTGCCATCGGCAAGTTGCCTCCAGGTGGGTACCAGATGGATCTGTCGAAGAACTCGCTCAAGGGCAAGCGCATCGGTCTGTATGGTCCGGGCTGGCGGAGCGGTCCGAGTGGAGTGCTAACACCCGAAACCCAGACCCTGTACAACAACGCCGTCAAGCTGCTCACCGCGGCGGGGGCCACCGTCGTCGCGGATCCCTTTGCGGGGAGCGGCTTCGCCGCCGTCACTACGACCCCCACCTGCAGCGGCTTCGTCGGTGCCGAGGACCGTACCCACCAGTTCAACCTGTACCTCCAGGGACTCGGCAAGACGTCGCCGATCCATTCACTGGACCAGCTGAAAACCTGGGCTGCGGCGAACGGGTTCGGCAACGACCCGAACCTCGCCAGCTTGACCGGTAATCCCAATGTGGAACCGTCCGAGGCGTCGTTCGACCTATGCCGCGACGCCTACGACACCATCTTCAACCGGGTCATGAAGAAATACCACCTCGACGGGCTCCTCTTCCCCCAGGAGACCCAACAAATCGGAAACATCTACACCGGCGGAGTCCACTCGACAACTGTCTCGGAGATCAACGTGGCGCAGTTGCCGGCGGTCATCGTTCCCGACGGTTCCTACTACAATGCGAGGCCGTTCTCGCTCGAGTTCGTGGGTCCTAAGTTCAGCGAGCCCCAGCTGCTGGGCCTGGCCTACTCCTTAACCCTGACCACGGGCTACCTCGGACGCCTCATCAACCACAATCTGGCCACCACGCCAGGCCCGACACCACCACCCACGACGTCGTGACCATCTGAAGTCGTTGTTCGGGGTCCCGGCGCAGCACCCGGGACCCCGGAACAGCACGTCTCCTACCGCTAGCGACCGTGGAACACAGGGTCACACCACTCGGCGAACACCCGGGCCGCTTGGTTTGTCGAATCTCCGACGTTTGGAAGGATGGAGTCGATGTCAGGAGCCGAGAGCCATCCTTCCCAGCGGAGGTTGCGCAGGAGTTGAAGGATCGGGTGGTGAGTATGGCCCGCCGGGTGGATGTCCGTCAAACAGTGAAAATGCCCGGCCAACACCTCAATAGCCTGGCGTAACAACTCCTCGCCCCCTTGTCTCCCGGCGACCAGCCCGGCGGACCGCAGGGCCACCCCGAGAGTGTGCGGGGCACCGAAGGCGCGGGCCAACTCCAGCTCTTCGCCGCTGAGACGTTGGGCCGTGTCGGGTTCACCCAGGGTCAGGGCAGCCAGGGCGGCGTCGGAACGCCATGGCAGGTAGCTCGGGCTGATCGCCAGGCCACCCACCGCGATCTCACCGGCCGTCCGGAAGTCGCCGAGGGCGTCAGCAAAGCGGCCCTGAGCGAACCGAAGACGGCCCCGGGTGTGGCGCAACACCGGCGCCGTCCAGGCCGACCGGGCGAAGAAGACTGCCAGGGGCTTGAGAGTCTGCTCGGCCCCGTCGAGATCTCCCCGCTCCACCAACACGTTCGCCAATACGCTCGTCGCCAGGCTACGTGGAAGCAGTTGATCCGACAGGCTCGGAACGTCCAGCAGGGCACAGGCATCGGCCTCGGCGGCGATGAGATCACCGCGCCGCAGCTGAGCCCAGTTGTTTTCTTGTTCAGCGTCTTCTTCCCCGCCGCGCTCACTCACGCCTATCTGGTGGGCGATCGAGAGCGGGTATGCTAGGTGTCAGCCGATGTGCTTGCTGCTGCCGCGCCTTTACATGCCACGGGGTCGATCTGGGCTCGACCGCTGTGGACGGACTACGGACATGACCCCATCATCATCGCTGGGCTTGCGGGGTGACGGCCATGATTCTTGACCTGGTTCTGATCGGCTTGGCCATCTCGTTTGATCCGCTGCCGCTGACCGCGTTTCTGGTGGTGCTGCCCTCCAAGGGTGGCCTCAGGAAGGGGGCGGCGTTCGTTTTCGGGTGGTTGGCCTCCCTGGCCATCGTGGTTGCGGTCACCGTTGCCGCCACCGGCAATAAGCCCCCCAAGCCGTCTACGGCACCATCGCTGGCGGCCCTAGCGGTCAAGATCGCTCTGGGGGTGGGACTAGTCGCCATCGGGGTCCGCCAGCGGCGCCGGATGGGGCGGCCGAAGAAGCCAAAGAAGCCGCCCAAGTGGCAGGCCGGCGTGGACAATATGTCGCCCTGGTTTGCGATGGGTCTGGCCCCCTTGGTCCAGCCTTGGGGTTTGATCGCGGCCGGCGCCGCCACCGTGGTCGACGCCAAGCTGTCAAGCGTGGCCAGTTACCTCGCTTTGATCGCGTTCTGTCTCATCGCTTCCGGCTCATACATCGCCATGGAGGTCTACGCCGGGTTCAAGCCCGATCAGAGCAACGCCCTCCTGACCCGAATCCGCACCTGGATGGACACCCACACCGACCAGGTCATCATCATCGGGTCCCTGGCCCTGGGGTTCTGGCTCATCGGCAAGAGCATCTACCTGATCGTCACCTGACACGCTTGCTCGGTCTGCTGGCCGAACAGGCCCTCACTCGGGTCCCCGAGCTGATCCCGATCCGCAACAGACGATCAGCCGCATCGCCGTTGCCTACTACCGGCGGGCGCCCGCCCGCCGGTAGGCCGGCTCCAAACCGGGTTGCGCAGGGCTGTCGACGGGCTCTGATCACGAGGGTGGTTCGACGATGTTGACGTGGAGCAGCTCCAGGCCCAGGCTTTGCAGGCGATTGAGGGCGCCATGCAAGGCGGGCTGGTCGGGCAGTTCGGCCCGCAGCGTGATGGTGTCTCGGTCTACCGTGACCTCGAAGTCCTCAAAGGCCCCGATGATGGCAGGAACCGCTTGGCGGGCGAAGGTGATCTCGTAGGTTCTCGGAGTCATCGATACGCGATCATCGATCTGTGAGGCGACGTTGCTCGGATCGTTCCCAGCCTGGCGCATCGCCACCGGGCTGTCGTCACCCCAAAGAGGGTGAGATAGCCTCGGTTGCCCACCGGACCGAGCCGAACACCGTCCTCGCGCCGGAGGAATCGAAACGGACCTCGTCAACAGTCGGCGGCGGCGCAGGAGGACGGCCAACCATGGCGAATCAGACGGAGGACGGCGCACTGGGCGTTCGCAGTCCTCGGTTTCCGTCCTCCAAGTTCGCGGTGCCCAGGGCGGTCTCGCGCCTGGTGCACCGCTCTCGGTTGCACGATGTGCTGGACCAGGGACAGCAGGCTCGCCTCACTCTGGCGGTGGGCTCGCCCGGGGCGGGCAAGACCGCCCTGCTGGCCGACTGGCTGGCCGCCCGACCCGAGCGGCCGGCCGCTTGGCTCGGCTGCGACCCGGCCGACGCCGACCCGGTCCGATTCGTGGCTGCCATCATCGAAGCCCTGCGCCGCACCAGCGGTTCATCTCGGCATCGGCGAGGACGCCCTGCAACTGTTGAGCCTCGACGGTCACGTGTCCGCTGATGCCATCGCCGCCCTGGCTGACGATCTGGAGCGCCTCGACTCCGCGGCGGTGCTGGTCGTCGACGACTTCCATCTGACCGGCGATGCTGGCGGCGCCGCCGCCGCGTTGTTGCTGGAGTACCGGCCGGCGTCGCTGCAGGTGGTGCTGGCCAGCAGGGCTGACCCGTCGTTGCGCCTGCAGCGGATGCGGGCTAACCGAGAACTGGTCGAGGTGCGGGATCGGGACCTGTCCTTCTCCCCCGAAGAGACCAGCCGGTTCCTGTCCGGCTTCGGCCTGCACCTGAGGGAGGAGGACCTGGCCGTCGTTTACCAGCGCAGCGAGGGCTGGGCGGCGGGACTGCAGATGGCCGCCATCTCCATCCAGCAGTCCCCCGAGCCCGACCGGGCCGCCGGCCGCCTCGGGCTGCACCGCCACACCGTGGCCGGCTACTTCTTGGACGAGGTCCTCTACCGCCAGCCACCCGCGGTGGTCCAGTTCATGCTGGCCACCTCCGTCCTCGACGAACTTTCGGCGGCCGCCTGTACGGCCCTGTGCGGCCCGGGTTCGGCAGCTCTGATCGAGGGGGTGTATGGCGCCCACCTGTTCGTGACGATGGTGGACGCCGAGGCCGGCACCTACCGCTACCACCAGCTGATCAAGGAAGTCCTGCACGCCGAGCTGCACACCCGCGACCCCGATCGTGAGCGGCAACTGGAGGCCGCCGCCGCCGACTACCTGGCCGAGGCGGGACAGGTCGGCCCGGCGGCACGGCATCTGCTTGCCGCCGGGCAGCCGGCAGCCGCGTTCAACCTTTTGAGCCAACGGGTGGTGCGCGACTTCTCGGTCAATCCCACCCTGGGCAGCGCCCTCGACCTGGACGACATCCAACCCGACATGTTCGCCGGCGCCCCGGAGATCCTGGTCCCCTTGGCGGCCGAACTGATCCTGCGGGGCGCCTTCGAGCGCGGCGCCCGCACCTTCGCCCTGGCCCAACAAGCCGGCGTCGACCCCGACCGCCAACCCGACCTGGCGGTCAAACTGGCCTTTCTTGAAGCGCAGTACTGCGGCCTAGTCGGGCAGCTGGACGAGTCACTGGCGCACCGACACCGCGCTTATCGCTTGGCCACCGATACAGCCGGCCTCGGCGACTGGATTGTCGCTGTCGACGTCGTGGCCATGTACTGTCACGCCCTCCTCGACCAGTTCAGTCAGGCACGCCAGCTCGCCGGCACCGTGGCCGCGGCCCAGTTGAGCCCGGCGACCACCGACGTGCTGTGCCCCGGGGTCATCAGCCAGGCCGCCCTGGCCGAGGGGGCGCTCGCCGAAGCCCGGGCGTTGACGGACGAGGCCTTGGCCGCGGCTGGCCGGCTCGGATTCGAACGCCACTACTTCGCTTTTTCTTCCCTCCGCAGCGCGGCCTTATTGGCCCTGGAGCGACACGACCTGGCCACCGCCGCCGATCTGACCGAACATATCCTGAGCATGCTGGGCGGCGGCCGCCCGGTCTTCGACTACCTGGCCCAACTGGACCGGGCTCGAATCTGGGCCGCAGGCGGCAACCTGGACGAAGCCCTCACTTCCTTGCCGGCGGCGCGCCTGGCCCTGCGCAGCGACCACTCGGTGCTACTGGCCCACGCCGACGAGCTCGAAGCCCGCCTCCACCTGGCCCTCGGCGATCCAAAAGGTGCGGACAGGGTCGCGGCGCGCCTGCCCGACAACCGTCGCATGATCATCTCGGCCATCATCGCCCTTGCCGCCGGGAACTCCCAAAGGGCCGCGGCCGCCCTCGGCGAGGCCCCCGGCCCGCCAACCAGCATCCGCACCGATCTCGAGGTGCGACTGCTGCAAGCCAGCATCGCCGTCGCCCAGACCTCGCCCCAGGGCCCGCAACTGATACGGGACGCGCTCGACATCGTCGAACGCCACGGCTTCCTCCAGACCGTGTTAGACACCGCCCCATCCCTCGTCGACCACCTGATCACCGACTCGACCCGCTACCCTCGCACCGGCATCCTGGGCGCCCTCATCGTCGCCCGCCTCGAAACCCGCCAGCTCGCCAGGCCACGAGGTTCCAGCAACGGCAAACTGCCCGACCCCCTCACCGACGCCGAACTACGCGTCCTGCAGACCTTACCCCGGCGGCTGACCTACGCCGACATGGCAAACGAACTGCACCTCTCCCTGAACACCGTAAAGACCCATCTGCGCCACGCCTACATGAAACTCGGGGTGAACTCCCGAACCGCCGCGGTCAAACGGTCTGCCAGCCTGGGTCTCCTCTGAACCACAGCCCGCAGGGTTCGCGCTGATCGTCACGGCCGTGCCAATCCGGGGCCAATCGTGGATCAGTCTCCTTCTCGATCTTGCAGAGACCTTCCGCTCATCGACGTCAGGAACTCTGTGCACCGTCTTGGCTCAGCGGCCTTTCCAGGATGGGAGGCATGTACTTATGTCGCCTCCCGGCCCTCTACGTGATCACCCTCGTCGTCAGCGGAGTCGCCCTCATCGTAAACGCCAGCGTGCTGACCATACGCGCCCCTCGACGAGCCGTCTCCTCGTCGGCGGCCTCTCAGTCGTGGTCGGAGGCAGACCCATGTCCGCAACATTGATCGCACGTCAGACTGTATCGGACTACAAGGCCTGGAGAAAGGTGTACAACGACGCAGACACTATCCGTGCCCGCCACGGATGCACGAGTGAGTCGGTACTCCGCTCCCCGAAGAATCACAACCTGGTGTTCATCACCCACCCAGTTCCCAACGGTGGAGCAGGCGGAAGCCTTCACCGCGGACCCGTCACCGACACCGAAGGCCAGATGCTCCTTCATGTGGTATGCCTATTGAAAAGCGAGACGGGAGACGGGGACACCTCATGACTGACGCTGACATCGACGAACTGGGTCCGGTCGACTATCTGGTCGTCGAGTTCCCCCCCCGGACGCTCTCATTTCACAGGGGAGATGGCGGCCGAGATCGCCCGGCTGGTCGACGCCAAGCTAATCCGAGTGCTGGACTTGCTGGTCTTGCAGAAGGCGGAGGACGGCAGCATCGAGGCCTTCGAGATCGATGATCTCGACGTGGTCGATGAGCTGCGAGCGGCCGAGGGCCAACTGGCCGAACTTCTTGCCGAGGAAGACGTCGTGCATCTGGCTGCTGCCATGGAACCCGGAACGACCGCCGGCGTTCTGGTCTGGGAGAACGCTTGGGCGGCGCCCTTCGCGTCGGCCGCTCGTCGGGCCGGTGGCCAGCTGATCGCCAGCGGTCGCATCCCGATCCAAGCTATCCTCGCTTCAGTCGAGGCCGACGAATCGATCGAAGGAGACTGATATGCCACTCCGACCTGTACGTCGGGCCCGCCGCGGCGTCATTGGCGCCCCCGTGGCGCGTACCGCCGCCGTTGTCGGAACCGCTGCCGTCGTGTCCCACGGCGTGAACCGCCGCCAGGATCGCCGCGAAGATCGCCGCGATCGGCGTTGATCCAGCCGAGGACTAACGGCAATTTGAGCGAGAACTCTGGTGCGGTGCGACGGCCGTGAATGCCGCCAGCCCTGTTGTCGCCTCGATCCTCCCAGCGGGGGAGCCGACTGCCTGATGGCGCCGTGCTGAACCTGTTGTCCCCCGAGCACGCCCCTTCTGCATAGGCAGATCGTGTGAAACGTCGATCGGATCGACAACGGTGATCGCAGGCACCAACTCGCGGAGCCGGCAGATCAGCGATCTCGTGGTTTCTGGGTGACGACGGCCCGGCCGTGCGGCGCCCGATGACTATGGTGTCGTAAGGCCCGAGAACCGAACCGTGTGGAGGCTACCTGGTGCCCATCGTCGAGTACGCGTCTGGACAAGCCTTTCCCGGTGTTATTGGCCGGACTGCTGAGGAGTCGAGTCCGGCCTGGCCAGCGCCGGTTCGTGCTGTGCAGGGCGCGCCGAACGTGGTGTTCATCGTGCTCGACGACACGGGCTTCGGTCAACTGGGATGTTACGGCAGCCCGATCAACACGCCGAGCCTGGACCGTATCGCAGCCGAAGGGCTGCGCTACAACAACATGCACACGACGGCGTTGTGCTCGCCGAGCCGGTCGTGCATCATCTCAGGTCGGAATCATCACGCCAATGGGATGGCGTGCATCACGGAGCTGGCTTCGGGTTACCCGGGCTACAACGGGGTGATGCCGTTCGAGAACGGGATGCTGTCGGAGATCCTCGTCGAGCAGGGCTACAGCACGTTCATGGTCGGCAAGTGGCATCTGACGCCCAGCAACCAGGAGACGGCGGCCGGACCGTACGATCGCTGGCCGCTTGGGGAGGGGCTTCCAGCGGTACTACGGCTTCCTCGGTGGCGACACCAGCCAGTGGTATCCAGACCTGGTCTACGATAACCATCAGGTCGAGCCTCCGAAGAAGCCGGAGGAGGGCTACCACCTGAGCGAGGATCTGGTCGACAAGGCCGTCACGTTCATCTCGGACAGCAAGCAGGCGGACCCGCAGAAGCCGTTCTACCTTCACCTGTGCTTCGGGGCGACGCACGCCCCGCATCACGTGGGCAAAGAGTGGGCGGACAAGTACAAGGGCGTGTTCGACGACGGCTGGGACGCGTACCGCGAACGGACATTCGCCCGGCAGAAGGAACTCGGCATCGTCCCCGCCGACGCGGAGCTGTCGCGCCACGATCCGGATGTCCCCGACTGGGACGCGCAGCCCGAGCCGGCCAGGCGGCTGTATGCCCGGATGATGGAGGTGTTCGCGGGCTTTCTCGAGCACACCGACCATCAGATCGGCCGGCTGGTCGAGTTCCTCGATCGACGGGGCGACCTGGAAAACACGCTGATCATGGTGATCTCGGACAACGGGGCGTCCGCGGAGGGCGGCCCGACCGGCACTACGAACGAGGCCCAGTTTTTCAACAACGCACAGGAGCCGATCGAGGAGAGCTTGAAGCTGATCGACGAGATCGGCGGCCCGAAGCATTTCAACCACTACCCGTGGGGCTGGACCTGGGCGGGCAACACGCCGTTCCGCCGGTGGAAGCGTGAGACCTACCGCGGCGGCGCCAGCGACCCGTTCATCGTGTCCTGGCCGAAGCGGATCAAGAGCAAGGGAGAGGTGCGCCCGCAGTACGCCCACATCATCGACATGGTGCCGACCGTCCTGGACCTGCTCGGCTTCGAGGCTCCGGCCACGATCCGGGGCATCACCCAGGCGCCCTTCCATGGCGTCAGCTTCGCCCACACTCTCGACGATCCCGACGCCGAGACCCGCCGCCACACGCAGTATTTCGAGATGCTGGGCCACCGCGCCATCTATCACGATGGCTGGCGAGCAGTCTGCCCCTGGCCGGGACCGTCGTTCGCCGAGGCTGGGAAGGGCTTTGGTGAGCCGATCTCTGCCGAGACGCTCTCCACCCTCGACGGGACCGGCTGGGAGCTGTACCACGTGGCCGAGGATTTCTCCGAGAACCACAATGTGGCAGCAGAGAACCGCGACAGACTGATCGCCCTGATCGGCACCTGGTATGTCGAGGCGGGCAAGTACGGCGTGATGCCGATCGACGGCAGCGGCCTGGCCCGCATGGTCGCCGAGAAGCCGCTGATCGCGTTGCCGCGCGACAGCTACACCTACGCCCCCAACACGCAGTCGGTCCCGAACTTCGCGGCGCCGAAGGTGCTCAACCGTCCGCACAGCATCACCGCAGACGTCGAGATCCCCGAGGAGGGGGCCGAAGGAGTGCTGCTCAGCCAGGGCACCGCGGCGGGCGGATACTCCTTCTACGTCAAAGACCGCAAGCTGCGCTATGTCCACAACTACGTCGGCCGCAAACTTCTCGAAGTCGAATCCGACGAAGCCGTCCCGACCGGAAAGCACCAGCTCCGTTTCGAGTTCGAGCCCACCGGCCAGCCCGACCTGCAACAAGGCAAAGGTGCTCCCGGGAGAATGCAGCTGTACATCGACGGCCACCTGGTCGGTAACGCCGACGCCGACTTCACAACGCCCTTCATGTTCAACCCCGGCGCGCTGACCTGCGGAGCCAACCCCGGCTCGCCCGTCACCCCAGACTACGAGGGCCCATTTACCTTCACCGGAACACTGCACACCGTCACCCTCGACGTCAGCGGCGAGCTCATCCACGATCCCGAAGCCGAACTACGCGTCCACCTCACCCGGCAGTAGGCGCCGACCACCTCGTCGGCTATCCGGACAACCCCAAGCCGGTTCGAACAACCGTAAGCACGGACCCGCTGACGGGCACGGATGCTCATCGGCGGTCCGCAAGCAGGCGAGGTGTGACGCTGATTCCGGGCCTGGTGGCTGTGGTTGAAGCCACTACCGGCCGAAGTTGGCGGCTCGGACGCAACAAACGGCACGGATGGCGCTGGGGTGAAGCTCACACCACAAAGGGGAGATGGTCAGCGGAGACTAGAGGGCGGCCTGCGGTGTTGGGGTTTGGGGGTGACCCCGGCGTCGTCGCCACAGCAGCCATCCGAGGACGGCGAGAATCACCACACCGCCAACGGCGATGAGCACGTACCAGCCCGGGCTCAAACCGCCTCCCGACGTGCCGGGTACGGTGATGTCGGTGGCGAGGGTGTCGGCCACGGTGGCACCGGACCCGGAGGCGGCGTTGATCTGATCGAGGTAGCCCTCGAAACTCACCAGCGGGCTGGAGCCGGGCACGTTGGTGGCCAGGCTGACCTGGAAGGTGTAGGTCTGGGAGGACTTGGGGGCCAGGGTACTGCCCCCTTGGGGGCCAACATAGGCCTCGATATCGTCGCCGTTAGCGGTGGAGCCGCTGAGCGCAACGTCGCTGAAGGTGCCGGTGGGGCCGGTGGTTGAGTAGGACAGGTGGACCTGGCCGGCGTGCACGGTGGCGGACTTGGAGCTGCCGGGGAAGATGACGAAGTCCAACGCCGCGTTGGGCACAGGCTGGGCGGTGGGGTCGGCAGCGGTGATGGTGAAGGTGGTGGGCGGCCCACCGGCTTTCAGCGAGGTCGGGAAGGCGGCTTTGAGGGTGTCGGCGTCTTGTTGGGTGCTCCCCTGGTAGATGACCGACTGGGCCGACTGGCCGCCGCCAGCCTCCACGGCCATCACCCAGCAGGCGACGTCGTCCTTGGACACCGTGTAGGTCACCCTGACTTGCCCATTGGCGTCGGTGGTCTTATCGGTGCTGCTCAGGGTCCCGCATCGTCCCGTCCCCTCTTCCAGGCCGACGCTGAAGTGGACGTGGTCGCCCACCACCACATTGCTAGCGGCGTCGGCCACGGTGACCAGGATGTCGGAGGTGGAAGTGCCATCGGCGGCCAGGGCATTGGGGAAGGCGTCAGCGAAGACCGACCCCACCTTGCGGGCCTGCAGGGCGTTGGTGGTAGCGGTGCTTCCCGGCGCTGAGGCGGCGGAGGTGGAAGTTCCGCTCGGGGCTGACCCCGGGTTGGTGGCGGCACCCTGGGCCAGCGCCTCGCTCTGGGTACAGCCCTTGCCGATGCCGTAGGCGGCGAAGGCGCGATTGCTGAACTCGGTCTGGGTGTAGTACTTCCCCCCATTGATGACCTGGTTGTACTCGCTGGTGCCGGGGTTGGACGGATCCGTGGACCCCAGCGGCGGGCCGTAGGTCTCAGCGCACATGTCGCCGATCTCATGTCCGGCTTGATCGTTCCAAGCGATCTGAGTGAGAGGGTCGGTGATGGCCTCGTTGAGTTCGTGGCTCAACGTGCTGACCATGCCGTCGGCGGCCAGGTTGCCGTTGGGGGCCTGACCGGCGTCGCAGGCGTCGCCCGAGGGTGGGAAGGGCAAGTCGCCGTACACGGTCTGATCGGTCCCGGACCCGAAGGCCCGGTGGTAGCCGCAGAACACGCTGGCCGACGTGGTGCCGTCGGCGTCCATGGCCTCTACCCCCGGCGGCAAGAACACCGGGTAGAAGTGGGACAGGTCGGTAGGCAACTTCTGGCCGCTGGTGATCGCCGTCAGTTCCGTGCGTAGCTGGGCGTCGGTAATGCAGGCGGTATAGCCCGAATCGACAGGGCAGCCGTTGCTCGGCAGGTCGTTGTTGTCGACGATCGGGGTCCCGGCCGTGATGTTGTAGGTGACAGCGGTTTTGGTGCCGTTGAGGTCCTGCGAGTACTCGGTGTCCACCGAGTACACGTTGTCGCGGGAACCGCTAGCGGCGGCCACGTCGCTGATGTAGCCGTTGATGATGTCCTCATAGCCGACTGGAAACTTGTACTGCCCCCCGCTCGGTTCCCAGTAAATCGGGGTGACGGTCAGACCCCCGGCCCCGGTCAAGACCGGACCGCCGGTGTAGACCAACGGCGGCACGCACCCATCGCACACCTGCGGCTCCGGCGCGTTGCCACCACTGGAGCTGTTGGAGGTGTCACCGCTCTGGTCAAGGATCTTCGCAGCCGCGCTAGCGCTGACCTGACCGACCGCACCCACCCCCCAAGCGCACACCGCCACCACCGCCACCAAAACAGCCGAGCGCGGCCGCCACGACCGCCCATGTCTGGCCGCTCGCTCCTGGACCGCCATCTCAGGTACCTCCGCTGCCCGGCAGAGTGGATTTACCGGACCGCCGGAAAGAATCCTAGCGGATCGGTTGCAATATCGCCAACGTCAACACCGCTGCAGATAATTCATTGGCGATGCTGAAGAGGAGACGTTGGTGATTCACAGATGGGTCGAGGACGGCGGCCAGTACGATTTCACCACGAAGTCGCAATTTGCCGCCAACAACGTGATGATGACCGGGTCCCCTGATCGGGTCCATCTGGTCTGTGCGACGAAAGTCAGGTCTTCATCGCGGATCTCTGGCGAACCGTGTAGATCCGCTGCCGAGTGCGAATCTGCTCGGACGGGCCGCGACCCCGACCGATGAGTTCTCGACAGGGTGACTGTCAGGTACCCCAGAGATTCAGATCCACGCCGACCACCAGCAATAGGCCACCGGAGGCGTAGAGAACGCGCCCAGGAGCGACATACGCTCGGCGCCGAACCAGGGGTAGCGGGATGGACGTCGTCACGAGCACCGCAAGGGCGACCTGAGTCCCGTCATTTGCCGACGATCTCGTCGGCCAGCCCGTAGGTGACGGCCCCCGCTGCGTCGAGATGCAGCCCGGAGCGTAGGTCGGCCTCCACGTGCTCGAAGGGCCGGCCCGTGGCCTCCGCGATCCGGCGGACGAAGCTCTCAACCCGCTCCTGCAGGGCGGCGGTCTGTCGGAGCAGTTCTCCGGCCACCCCGGTGAACTCGGCTCGCGGCTCTCGCAGGTGGATGTGACCGAGGGCGCCGATGCGTCGGTGCCGGCATACGGCCAGGACGCCGACCAGGGTCCCGGCAACGGTTCCGGCGACGGTTGCGTTGACGGCCACTCCCAACGAGTCGATGGTGTCGATGAGAGCGAACGCCACGTCCAGCGAGTCCGACTGGGCACTTATCCGCATCTCCACCGGTGCGTCCCCAAGGGCCTCGAGGACCAGCAGTGAGGCAGCGATCGCGGCAGACTTGTCGTGGTCGACCGGGCCGTTCACCAGGACCATACGTCGATCGAGCAGGGCCTGCTCGACTGCCGAGAGGCGATCCGGCCAACTCGGATTCGCTCCCTCGCCGCCGTCGACCACTCGCCAGTCGGCCACACCTGGACGATACTCCGGTCAGCCGTGTCCGTCGTCACGCCGCCCAGCACTCGTCCGCCGCGACCGGCGCCTGCGATCCTCAGCAGGGACCGTCGATCGCAGCTAGGGTCCTGTTCGGCAAGGCAGTTCTGGACGCGCATTCTGCCGTGCCGCCGACGCCATTCTCAGCTATCCAGGAATCGGTCTGCGGAGGCGGTGGATGAGCGAGTCAGTTGACGGCGGTCAGTTGGGGGCCGCGGGCGGGGCCGATGTACTCCTAGAGTATGGCGGTGGCCGACTCGGAGGATCAGCGCATGAACCTGCGCAAACTGCTGGCGGCGGTCGAGGAGGTGCCGCCAATCGACGCGGTGGACGCCCTTGCCACCGAACTGGCCGAGATGGTCGACGCCAGCCATGTAAGCCTACTGATCGCCAACTTCAGCGGGAATGCGGTCGTTCGGTTGTCGCACGTCACCAGCAAGGGCCCGCTTGACAACGGCCACAACGAGCGGGGTGAATCGCTGACTCTCACCGACTCGGTCTATGGGCGCGTCCTGTTCACGCAAAGCTTCGAAGTCGCCCAAAAAGAGGACTATTGGCTTGTGCTGCTACCGGTGACTGAGCGGGGGGACACCATCGGCATCCTCGAGCTGTCCGTGCACCAGCGACCTGACGCTGACACGCTCGACTACCTGGTCGCCGCTGCCCACGCTCTGGCGTACGTGCTCATCGCCTCACGGCGCCATACCGACCTGTTCGAGTGGGCGCAACGGGACATCCCGTTCTCCCTGGCTGCCGAGATCCAACGACGGTTGCTCCCGTCGGCCTACACCGCCGAAGGCGGCGCATTCACCATCGCCGGGTGGTTGGAGCCCGCCCACGACGCGGGCGGGGACACCTTCGACTACTCCATCGACCGGGAGTTCCTATACGCCTCGATAACTGACGCCATGGGCCACTCCACCTCAGCGGCGCTCCTGGCCACGTTGGCCGTCGGCAGCCTGCGCAACAGCCGCCGGGCGCTCGCCTCACCAGCCGAACAGGCGGACGCCGCCAGCAACAGCCTCGCCAGCCTGGCCCGAGAGGACCAGTTCGTCACCGGCCAGCTCATCCGCGTCCGACTCGCCGATGGCGCCGCCGAGCTGGTCAACGCCGGTCACCCCCCGCCGTATCTGCTGCGAGCCGGGCGAGCTGCGAAGCTCGAGGTCAACCCCGACCCCCCCTTTGGCGTTCAGACCGACCACTACCGAGCCCAAACGCTGCAGCTCCAACCCGGCGATCGCCTGTTGCTGGTCACCGACGGCTACCTCGAACGCAACGCCGTCAACGTCGATATTGAGCGGATCATGGCCGCCACGGTGGAACGGCATCCCCGCCAGATTGTCCAAGAACTCGCCCGCAACGTCCTCCAGGCCACCGGAGGAAAACTTCACGACGACGCCACCGTCGTCTGCATCGACTGGTACGGGCCGACCGGCGAGAGAGACGCCACCGGCGGCGCCAGCCGAGCCCGCGCCACCGCCTCCTGATTCTCCAAACCTGCTCGCTACGGGCGGTCCCTGTCGAACGCCCGGACCGGGGCACCTAACAGCAGGCCGTTGGTACGACAGCGCGACCGATTCGGATGCCCCGCGACCAGCCCCGAACAGCTGGGGCACCGGCTCACCCTGTTGGGGTGTTGTGAGTTCACCTACGGCCACGGTGGAATGGCAGGCGGTCCGCTCCATGGACCCCGCCCACTTCTCGTAGCGTGAACTTCGGTTGTCACGCGATCAGCTAGGCAACAGCGAATACGGGCGGCTGCGGGCCGGAACCGCCAGATTGGTGAATTCCTTCTAAACGAGAGAGGTGCAGAAGGTGAATGCAACGAACAATCCCGAGTCGGCGCGCCTGGCCGAGGCCGATTCCGGCCGGGTTCCCTGGAGGCGCTGGGGTCCGTATCTGAGCGAGCGGCAGTGGGGCACGGTGAGGGAGGACTACTCCGAGGGTGGCGACGCCTGGTCGTACTTCAGCCACGACGCCGCCCTGTATCGGGCCTACCGGTGGGGCGAGGATGGTCTGGCGGGGATATGCGATGACAAGCAGCTGCTGTGCGTGTCGCTGGCGCTGTGGAACGGGCAGGATCCCATGCTGAAGGAGCGGATGTTCGGCCTGAACAACTCTCAGGGCAATCATGGTGAGGACGTCAAGGACTACTACTACTACCTCGACGCCACTCCCACCTCCTCGTATTTAAAGATGCTCTACAAGTACCCCCAGGCCTGCTTCCCCTACGAGGACCTGGTCGAGACCAACGCAGGAAGGGGCAAGACCGACCCGGAGTACGAGCTGATCGATACCGGCGTGTTCGACGAGGGCCGATATTTCGACGTGTTCGTCGAGTACGCCAAGGCGGCCTGCGAGGACATCTTGATGCAGATCACCGTGCACAACCGGGGTCCTGAGGTGGCGAGCCTGCACGTGCTGCCCACCATCTGGTTCCGCCACACCTGGTCATGGGCGGGCGGCGGCGAGGTGCCGTCGTTGCGCACCGAGCAGGGAAAAGGCCCGAGCGCGATCGTGGCGGAGCACTCTGGGCTGGGCCGGCGCTGGTTTCACGCCGAGAACCCGCGTCAGGTTCTCGTTACCGGTAACGAGACCAACAACGAGCGGACCTTCGGCTCGCCCAACCAGATGCCGTTCCTCAAGGACGGCATCGACCGGGCCGTGGTGCACGGAGACAAGAGCGCCGTGAACCCCGACGGTGAGGGCACCAAGGCGGCCTTTCATCACGAGGTCACCGTCCCTGCCGGCGGGGCCGTCACCCTGCGCTTCCGCTTGACCGACGCCGAGCCGGTCGGCCCCGGAAGGGGTGGGGCGGCCATCAGCCCGTTCGGGGACTTCGACGAGGTCATGGTCGCACGCCGGGCCGACACGGATCTGTTCTGGCAAAATACGCTCCCCGCATCGGTGCCCCCCGACGAGCAACTGGTGTGCCGCCAGGCCCTGGCGGGAATGCTGTGGTCCAAGCAGTACTACATGCTCGATATCGAGCAGTGGCTGGTCGATCACGGCGCCGACCCCCTCGACGCCGACCCGCGTCTGCGCAACCACGAGTGGCGCCACATGGTGGCCGAGGACATCATCTCCATGCCCGACAAGTGGGAGTACCCGTGGTTCGCCGCCTGGGACCTGGCCTTTCACACCGTGGCCCTGGCGGTGGTGGACGCCGCCTTCGCCAAAGACCAACTGCAGCTCCTGCTGAGCCGACGCTACCTGCACCCCAACGGCCAGCTGCCCGCATACGAGTGGAACTTCAGCGACGTCAACCCGCCGGTCCACGCCTGGGCGACCCTGCTGGTGTACCAGTTGGAGAAGGCCCGTACCGGCGTCGGCGACACCCAGTTCCTCGAGAGCGCCTTCCAGAAGCTGATGAAAAACTTCACCTGGTGGCTCAACCGCAAGGACGCCGACGACCGCAACATCTTCCAGGGAGGCTTCCTCGGCCTCGACAACATCGGGGTATTCGACCGCAGCGCCCCCCTGCCCACCGGGGGCAGGATCGACCAGGCCGACGGCACCGCCTGGATGGCTCTGTATTCGCAGAACATGCTCCAGATCGCCATCGAGCTGGCCCGGACCAACCCGGGGTACGTCGAGCAGGCGCTCAGCCTCATGGAGAACGTGGCCTGGATCGCGGCGGCCACCAACCACGTCGGGCCCGACGGTGCGTCGCTTTGGGACGAGGAGGACGGGTTCTTCTACGACCTGCTCCGGCGACCCGACGGGAGCACCGTCCCCCTCAGGGTGCGGTCCTTGGTGGGTCTGATGCCCCTCGCCGCGGCCACCGTTTTCCCGGCGTCGATCCGCACCGAGTTCCCCGAGATGGTGACCGACGTGACCGAGTTCCTCAGCCGCCATCCCTCCGTGACGGCCGCCCTGTGGGGGCACGGCCGCCAGGCCCAGGGCGACGCCCCGGTGCTGCTGAGCCTCTTCGACGAGACCAGGCTCAGGAGGATCCTGGCGGTGATGCTCGACGAGAACGAGTTCCTCGGACCCCATGGCATCCGCGCCGTGTCGCGGTTCCACCTCGAGCACCCCTACGTGTTCACCGTCGACGGCGTCGAGTACCGGGTCAACTACCTGCCGGCCGAGTCCGACACGGGCATGTTCGGGGGCAACTCCAACTGGCGGGGACCCGTGTGGATGCCGATGAACGTCATTCTGCTGCGCTCCTTGCTCAACCTCCACGCCTACTACGGCGACGACTTCAAGTCGAGTGCCCGACCGGATCGGGGCGCCACCTCAACCTGCTCGAGGTGGCCAGGGACCTCGCCGACCGGATCATGGGGATCTTCGTGCGGGACGCCTCCGGTCGTCGTCCGGTGCACGGCGGCCAGCAGATCATGCAAACCGATCCGCACTGGCGCGACCTGCTCTGGTTCTACGAGTACTTCCACGGCGACAACGGCGCCGGGATCGGCGCGTCACACCAGACCGGATGGTCCGGGCTGGTCGGGACGCTGCCCCTGCTGTTCAGCCCGGCCGTCGTCGGCTGGCTGGTGGGCGACCGACAGTCGGCCCTGGCGTCGCCGAATCCGGTCGGGGCGCCCCGGTGAGCGCCACGACCCCGACGGTCAGTCGCAAAAACCTCCACCACCTCCTGCGCAGACGTCCCGCGGCAGAGCAAGTTCGTGGCTGCGGTGTTCCCGTGCCTGGTCGGCGGCAAAGCGGATGCCCAGACGGTGTGTGTGTGTGTGTGGGGGACCCCGGCCCTGGTGGCGCACCCCAATCTCAAGGACAATCGGCTGCACTACGTCTACAACTTCGTGGGCAGTTTCGAGCAGAAGATCGTTGGAACCGAGGACGTCCCGACCAGGGAGGACCTGCTGCTGTCGGCGTCATTCGAAAAGGACGGCGAGGACCCGCCCGGTATCTCCACCGGGATCCTGTCCCTCTACCACGGAGAGACCAAGGTGGGCGAGGGCCGCATAAAGACCCAGCCCGGGCAAATTCATGCTCGGCGAGGAAGGACTCTGCGTCGGACGTGACAGCGGCGAGCCCGTCACCGACGACCATCCCGCCGCGCCCTCCCACGCCTTCACGGGAGGCACGATCAAACGGGTCGCTGTCGACGTCAGCGGCGAACCCTACATCGACCTCGAACGCGAAGCCGCCGTCATCCTCAAGCGCATCTAGCCGGCTGCCGGAGGGGGAGGCCAATGGCGGCTGACAGCACCAGATCGCCCGCCGGGCAGCGAAACCCCTTCCTCCCAGTTCGGTAGGGTCGGGCGGCGGGTGGCCGCGCCGCCCTCGAAATCGGCTCGTTGGGCTTGGGGTGTGGTTTGGCCAGCGCTGTCAACTACAGGCATACGGCGTTCACGCAGCGCCGAGCTAGCTCGGTTGTGTCGGCTGGGTGCCTTGGCTTGGGCGGTGACGTCCTTTACCCGAGGGCTCGGCGGATGATCGCCAGGATTTCTTGGGTCACCCGGGCGGGGGTGATCTCCACTAGCTGCCATTCGGCGAACTGGCCGCTACGGTTGCCGCCGTGGCCTTGCCACATGTCGCCTTCCGATACTGTTACTGACCGCTTGTCGACGTCCGCGTCGAGCTGGAGGTAGGCGTGGCGGTCCTGGCGAGGCGCGCCGGTGATCTCACCACTGAATGACATCCACAGCGTCAGCCGGTGGGTGTGGTGTTGGCCGACGTCCTCGGGACGCTCCTCGATGACGCCTCCTCCGCCATTGCGGCGGAGTCGTTGGAGGATTGCTTCCATCGCGGGGCGAACTTGCTGTTCGCACAGGCTCGTGAACTCGGCCGCGAAGTCGGAGCGGTCGGTCTTCAGCTGCGCGCTGCGCTCTGCTGCATCTTGCTCCTCGCGCAGCTTGTTCTGCATGAGCTGGTCGATCTCGGCCAGGGGGTCTCCCGCGGCTGATCCGGCCAGCAGGTCGGAGTCTTCGGGCGACGGCGTCTGCATAGTTCGTCCTTTCTCCCACGGGGAAGGGCATCGCAAGGGGTGAGGGTCACGTTGTCGCGGGTGATGGCCTCCTGGGCGTTGGCGAACCTTCGCTCGCAGCTGGCCCCATCGGAACACGATGCCCGGCTCGTATTGGCGGATGACTGGAACCTGAACACGGCGGGCTCTCATTCCTCCCGCGGACTCGGAGACCGCCGTTTCATCGATCTCGTTTCAGGCCGCATGGGCCAGTCGCGGTCCGGGCCCGGGTTGGAGGAACCGGGGAGTGGCCGCAGGGGTGGCGAGTGGACTGCCTGGGGTCCAGGTGCCCGCGAACCCGGGCGGGCTGGGGTCCGTCCCGGCCCAGTAGGTCCGATGGTCCCCCAGACGTATCCTCGCCCTGGGGGTCCGTGACCTCGCCCACTCGACGGCGTCGGCCGCCCTGGGCTGGGTTGCGCGTTCGATGAGATGGTCGCCGGCTGGCCCGACCAGCCAATAGCACTGGTAGCAGTCACGGGCCGCGTCGTGGCCGAGCCAGGCTGTTCCCTGTCCGACCCAGGCGGCCGGGTCCTTCGCGCGGCCGGTGCCGAACGGGCGTTGCCGGCCTCTTGCAGCATTTAGGTGGCGGTGTCGTAGATGCATGTCGGTCGGGTTCTTCGTTTCACTTGTTCGCAGCGTTCACGGGAACCGGAACCGCGGCGGGGTGGATAGGCCGCCCGCGGTCCGTCTTCGTTTCGGACCTTCGGCGGCGACGGCGACTATCGGGCTCGCCTCTGGCGCGGCGACTTAACGCTTTGGCCGGGCGGGAGGCGGATGTTCAGGCGGTGGCGGTGGCGGTGGCGCTAGCCGCCTCGACGGCTTGGGCCACGCTTCCGACGTGGGTGATCTCGACCTTGCGGGGTTTGGCTTGTTCGGCGACGGGGATGGTGATAGTGAGTACGCCGTCGTGGTAGATGGCGCTGATGTGGTCCCGGTCGAGGCTCTCGCCCAGGAACAGCTCACGGCTGAACTGGCCGTGGCCCCGCTCTGCTACCAGGATTTCGTCGCCTTGTTCTTGGTGGGATGTACGCGTCGCCCCCACGATGAGGACATCTTTCTCGACGGTCAGCTCGATGGAGCCGGGATCGGCGCCGGGCAGGTCCAGGGCGGTCTTGAACTCGTTGCCCCGACGGTAGGCGTCGACAGGGACTTGGCGGACGCGGCGTTGGGCGAGCATCTCCTCGGTGATCCGGTCGAACTCGCGAAGCGGCTCGAAACGCATCAACATGGTGAATCCTTTCCTTGACACCCGAACCGCTGGCGGTCTGCGACCGCCGCGCCTCGAACATCTACCCGACACCCTACTCTAGATTTTAGGTACTAGCAACAATCTTCTAGAAAGTTGCTAGGATGGTGAACTGATGACGGAGTGGAGCTTCCTCACCAACCATGCCCGGGTCCTGGTCTGCATCGCCTACGACCCCGGCGTGCGCCTGCGCGACATCGCTACCACGGTGGGCATCACCGAGCGCAGCGCCTACGCGATCGTCACCGACCTGACCGCAGCAGGCTACGTGGTCAAGGACAAAGACACCGACGGCCGCCGCAACCGCTACCAGATCCAAACCCACCTGCCGCTACCAGAAGACATCGCCAGAGAACGAACCATCGGTGAGGTCCTCAACCTCCTTGTCGACGCCACCACCGGCAAGCCAGCCCGACACGCCGGTCGGTAAACCGAGGCCGGACCACCCTCGCATAGCCACCGACCGCCTCAACATAGAGGTTTGATCAGGGGCCGCGTAGCCAGTCGCCACCTCAGCAAGGATAAAGCCAATGACAACCTGGGAGTATCTGATCGTGGAGCTTCCCAGCTTCGAGGCACCCACGCAGGCGCCCGGCGCCTCCGCCGCAGTCCACGCCCTCAACAACGAAGGCGAGCAGGGCTGGGACGCCGTCGGCTTGACACCCCTGGCCGACGGGAGGATCGCCGTACTCCTCAAAAGGCCCCGAGCCCAGTAGCCCGGGCCGCCGATGGTCGTCGACGACGATGACGACGAAACGGTGACGCCGGTCCAGCCGAGCCGATCGGCCAGCACGTACCCCCGAAGCTGTGTGTCCCGTTGTGGTTGGCGACACCAGGGACCGGTATTGCAGGAGTAGTGTGCAGCGGTACTTGGGGCCACCGCGTCTGGACTCGGTGAGGCTGACATCAGTGCTCACAAGCAACCTGGGGTATGATCCAGCTGCTTGGCTCAGAGGCGTCGAACACCGTTGTTTGCCTGGCGATGTCGACGGGTCCACTACAGGCCTATGGCCGTTGCCGACGCCGCGTTGAGGTGCACCCGGACCGGCTGTTTGCTGGCCGAGCCCGGCGAGCGGTGCCATCGCGGGGCGGCTGTACGACGCCGCGCCCGAGGCCGATGATCTCACCGCACGGCCGTCGATCCGCAGCTGCTGGTCGACGACGGGCCCTCGCCGAGCCAGCGAGGCGTTCGTGACGCCCGGCCACTACGCGACCCGGCTCGGCACGTCGATCGTCGCCGCCTCCAGACCGGTCGACGGTCACGGCGACCTCCGGATTCGACGCTGTCCTTGGCGAGGGAAAGGGGGACGACGATGGCATTCACGCTGGCGTATGAAGGGTTCGACTCGGCGGCGGAGGGGCTTCGGGAGGCGCTGACCTCGACGGGCAACGGCTACGTGTGTACTCGTGGGGCCGCGGAGTGGGAGGACGCCGACGGCGTGCACTACCCGGGCACGTACGGCCACGGGGTTTACAACCGCGAGACGACAATTCTCGGGGGACTGCCCGTGCTCAACGAGGATCTGGTGAACCTGCCCAACTGGCTGGTCCTCAAGCTGCGGATCGAGGGCCAGGAGGCGATCCGGCTCGCCGATGTCGACTTGCTCGCCTATCGCCACCGGCTCGATATTCGCCACGCGACGGTGATCCGGGAAGTGCGCTTCCGGGATCGCAGCGGCCGCGAGACGACGCTGCGAAGCCGACGGTTCGTGAGCATGGCCGACGTACATCATGCCGGGATCGAGTGGACGTTGACGCCCGAGAATTGGGCGGGCCGGGTTGAGGTTGTGTCGGCGATCGACGGGCGCGTGACCAACGCCGGCGTGGCGCGCTACGAGCAGCTCGAGGGCCGCCACCTCGACCCGGTCTCGCCGCGTACGTTTGGGCCGGAGGTGATCGCGCTGAAGGTCCAGACGCGGCAGTCCAACCTGTACATCAGCGAGGCCGCACGCGGACGCGAGTCTTCGAGGGGACGGCCCCCCTGGCGCTGCAGCGGACCTTGTACCAGATGGAGGACTACATCCAGCAGGTCGTCGCGTTCGACGTCCGGCAAGGAGTGGCCGTGCGGGTCGAGAAGATGGTGACCTTCTTTACCTCCCGCGACCCGGCGACCAGCGACACGCTGACCAAGGCGGGGACCTCGGCACAGCGCTACACGGACTTCGGCGAGGCGCTCGCCTCCCACGCCGAAGCGTGGGAGGAGCTGTGGCGGGTCTGCGACGTGGAGGTGCCCGACGACACCTGGGTGCAGTTCCTGCTGCGCTTCCACATCTGCCACATCCTCCAGGTCTGCTCGCATCACACCGCCGACCTGGACGCCGGTGTACCGGCGCGAGGCCTCAACGGCGAGGCTTATCGGGGGCACGTGTTCTGGGACGAGCTCTATGTCTATCCGTTCCTGAGCTTCCGCATGCCCGACATCACCCGAGGGCTGCTGATGTACCGCTACCGGCGGCTGGGCGAGGCGCGCGCCGCGGCCCGGGAGGCAGGCCTGCGCGGCGCCATGTTCCCGTGGCAGAGCGGCAGCGAAGGCAAGGAGGAGACCCAGCGGGTCCACCTCAACCCACTCTCGGGCCGCTGGGAGCCCGACCTGAGTCACAACCAGCGGCACGTCAACGCGGCGATCTTCTACAACATCTGGCGCCACTTCCAGGCCACCGACGACGTGGCGTTCCTGCGCGATCACGGCGCGGAGATGATGCTGGAGATCGCGCGCTTCTGGGCTTCGATCGCCCACTTCAACCCCGAGCGGGAGCGCTACGAGATCCACGGAGTGATGGGGCCCGACGAGTTCCACGACAGATACCCCGATGCCGAGCAGGGCGGGCTACGCAACAACGCCTACACCAACGTCATGGTGGCCTGGCTGTGCGACGTGGCGCAGCAGGTCCTCTCGCTCCTGCCCGGGACCCGGGCCGACGCGCTGCGCGGAAAGCTGACCCTCAGCGACGAGGAGCTGCGAACGTGGGCGGACATGAGCCGGCGGATGTTCGTTCCGTTCCACCGCGACGGCATTATCAGTCAGTTCGAGGGCTACGAAGCTCTGGAAGAGCTCGACTGGGACGCCTACCGAGCTAAGTACGGGAACATCCAGCGACTGGACCGGATACTGCGCGCCGAGGGCGATGATCCGAACCGCTACAAGCTCTCCAAGCAGGCTGACACGGTGATGCTGTTCTTCCTCTTCTCGCCCGATGAGCTGCGGCGCCTGTTCCAGCGGCTGGGTTACGACTACGGTCCCGACACCGCACGCCAGAACGTCGGCTACTACGACAGGCGCACCTCGCACGGCTCTACGCTGAGTTTCGTGGCCCATGCGGGCGTGCTGGCCCGGCTCGACCCGGAGAACTCATGGGAGCGGTTCATCGTCGCCGTGGAGAGCGACGTCGCCGACGTCCAGGGGGGCACCACCAAGGAGGGCATCCACATGGGGGTGATGTCCGGCACGCTCGATCTGGTGCAGCGCAGCTACGCGGGCACGGAAATCCGCGACGGTGTCTTGCACTTCGAGCCCCGGCTGCCCCCACGCCTCGAAGGGCTGTCGTTCGCGATGCAGTTCCGGGGCACCCCGATCCTCGTGACGCTCGCCAAGGGCAGGCTGACGCTGGCCGCCCATCCGGAGGGTCTACCGCGCCCGATTCGCGTCGGGGTCGGCGACGAGGTGCGCGAGCTATGTGCCGGCGAGCGGTGCACGTTCGAGCTGCCGCCGGCCCCGCCCGCTCAGCGCCAGCAGACCTACGGCTGATGGGAGGACGGATGTCGACGTTCCAAGGGGCGATCTTCGATGTCGACGGTGTGCTCGTTGACTCGCCACACGAGAAGGCATGGCGCGAGTCCCTACGCGAACTGATGGAAGGCGAATGGAAAGACATCCGCGACCGGACGACCTGGTCGCCGGAGGCATTCACCCCCCGCGTCTACGAGCAGGAGATCTCGGGCAAGCCGCGCATGAGCGGCGGACGCGCCGCGTTGGAGTATTTCCACGTTCCCGACCACGATGACGCCCGCCTCGCGGAGTACGCCCAGCGCAAACAGGAGATGGTGCTACGACTCATCGAAGCCGGCGACTTCACCGCCTATCCCGACGCGCTTCGCTTCATCATCGCTGTCAAGGACACCGGCATCCGAGTGGCGGCAGCATCGTCGTCGAAGAACGCTCAGCTGTTCCTGCGGAAGATCCGGCTCGACACCTTCGCTCAGGAGCAGAAGATCGCATCGCCGTCGGTGCAACCCGGACTGACGCTGCTGGACTTCTTCGACGCCGACGTCTCGGGCCGAGACTTCGCGCACGGCAAGCCCGATCCCGAGATGTTCCTCACCGCGGCGCACGAACTCGGGGTCGCACCCGAGGATTCGATCGTGATGGAGGACGCAGCCGCAGGCGTCCAGGCCGCCAAGGCCGGCGGCATGGCCGCCATCGGTATCGCCCGCGCCGACGACGCCGAGCTTCTGGCCGAAGCGCGCGCCGACATCGTCGTGACGACACTCGACGACGTCGACCTCGGCGCCCTGGCGGACGGGCGGCTGGAGCAGAAGGCCTCCTGAGCCCACACATTGTTGCAGGTGGCGATGTCGGTGCCGGCCTCTGAAGGCGTCGAGGGTTTCACCACACGCCGGGTCGCGGAGCAAGCCAGCACCTCCACCCCGGCCGTGTACGAGCTGTTCGGGGATCGCGCCGGCCTGGTGAGGGAAATGTTCTTTGAGGGGTTCCGCCGACTGCGTGCGCGCTTCGACAACCTTTCGGAGAGCGACGATCCAGAGGCGCACTTACTGGATGCGATCTACGCGTTCAGGTCGTTCGCCCGGGATAACCCCGACCTGGTCCTGCTGATGTTCACCCGACCATTCTCCGACTTCGATCCGGCCCCGAAAGACCCGCAGGCCGGAACCTCGACAAGAGAGTTCGTGGTAAGGCGGCTACGCCGTTGCCTGGATGCACCATCATGTCGGGTGACGCGACCGACGTCGCTCACGTGCTCATGGCCGTGTGCCAAGGGCTGGCGATCCAGGAAACGGCAGGTTGGCTAGGCACATCCGTCATGTCGCGAGACCGGCGGTGGTCCCTGGCCACCCAAGCCGTCATCGAGGGTATGCGCCCGAGAGACCTGTAGCGCCGAGCCGGTGATCCGGGCGCCTTTGCCAGCGAGCACCGCCGCGGTTACGGGCGCAGCAGATGATTGTCGCACGCGAGCACGCGCTGTCGAGTCGGCCTTGCCGGGCCGGGCACCACACATTCCTGCCGGTCACACCTCAAAACGCTCTCCGATGGGCGTGACATCCGGGATGTCACCGGTGGCGATGACGGCTCGGGTGAGCGGGACGAGAGCGTCGATCAGTTGTTGGAGCTGCTCGTCGTCGAGGGCGTTGTAGGCGGAGAGGGCGAGAGCGTCGGTGCGGTCCTCGACGTCGGCCCTTATCGCCTGTGCCTTGAGGGGTGAGCGTTGCCGTCACGGTCGAGCAGCCCGCGACCGACGAGTCTCGCTGAGATGCTGTCCCACTCGGCGTCGTCGTAGTGTCGGGCCACGGCGAATACGTCGCGTGGAACGACCCCGGCGGCGGACTGGAGGACGTTCGCTTCCCGGCCGTGTATCCCCGCGGCGGTCAAAGCGGCGACATGTCCGTCGCCTCGGTGCTCGCGCAACAGCGTGGAGGCGTGCCATAAGGCGGCCGTCGGTTCCTCCGGCCAGGGCAACGCGCGGTTAGCCGCGAACAAGGTGCGGCCTTCCATCGGCGCGGACTCTGCCGCGGCGCGGGCCAACATCGCTGCTGTCGCCACTGATTCGGCGAGTTCCCGGTCGGCGAACGCCCGCTGCAATGCCGCCACTGAGCCCTCTCGGCGCGCCTCCAACGCCGCGCTGGGTGGTGCGAACGTCCAGCCGTCGGGTAGGGCCCGTCTGACGTGTGCCATCGAGAAGTTGTAGAAGGTGGCGAACACGATCTCAGGCCCGACGCGACCCATTGGCGCGGCCCGCCCGGCGAAGTAACCCATCCAGAATCCCTTGTAGCCGGCATCGGCCAACGCGGCCAGCGGTTCTGGTGAGAAGTAGGTGACGGCGTGGATCGGCTCCAGACGGGACCACAAGCGGCGGGCTAACTGTACCTCTCGGATCATCGGAGCAGTCTGTTCACTCCGCCGGCGACCCACAACTGGAGCCACACACGCACCGCGGCTGAGCCAGCCAGCCTTCGCGTCTGCCAGCTCTGTCTGCCCGACGACCACACGAATCCGGGCTTGACACGCTGCGCGACTGGATGGCGACCACGATGACAGAAGCTGCGACCAACGGGTCGGAGACGCAAGGGCGCTTCTGGCAACGACGCGCCTTGCGAGCGCACATCATCAACACCGGGCCTGAGCTTCGGGGCCGCGCCCGCGCCGGCTACTTCCCCTTCGAGGGCGCCATCGCAGATGCCATCGCCAAAGACATAGGGCAGTCCGCCAACAGCCTGATCCCGCGTCTCCCGGCGTTTGCGGCCGTCGCCGGCTGGCGCGACCTCTACGACAGCGATGAAGCCCAGGCCCTAGCGGCTCCACCGAGCGCCGGCCAACCGCTCGAACTCGTGGACAGGGTGATTCGCTTCGTCCAAGCCGGCCTCGAAGGGAGCGACCGACCAGTCGTTAAGACTTACGGAGCGCTGGCCGTCCGCTGATCTCGTGGGTGCGTTGTTCGCGCCGTATGCAGAGGTGAACCGCGGCCCAGGTGCGGAAGGGCCGCCACATTTACGAGGATGGACAAGATCTGACGCGCCAGTTGATCGAGCTTGCCCACCTCCGAAGTTCTGGGCCCGTTACTGCCTGCGGAATCGTTTGATGGCGTCGTCGGTGGCAGGGGTGAACAGGTTGACAAGGTTGCCATCGGGATCGCGGAAGAGGATGGAGCGGTTTCCCCAGGGCATAAGAGTTGGCTCTTGCTCCCATTCGCTCACGATGGGCTTGAGCCGCTCGTACTCGGCGTCCACATCGTCGACTACCAGCTCGATGATGACGGTCCGGTTGTCTGCGGGGCGCGCCGCGTTATTGAAGAGTGCCGCCGTGCTGGTATGGCCGAGGGCGAGGGTGCATGACGGATAGCGCAACTCGGCGAACACAGGTGCTGGCCGGTCCGCAGTCACCCCGGTCACGTTCTCGTAGAACTCGACCATGGCGTCGAGGTTGTCGGTGATGACGCGAACTGACGCGAAATCCATCGAGATGCTCTTTTCCGAATCCAATCCATTCCAGGTCTTCGCTACGCTACGATAGCGTAGCGAAGAAGTCAACGGAGGGTTAGAGAAAGGGTGGATGGAACCGACAGTGGAAAACGAGATTCCTCGAGCAAGCAATCCCGCACCGACCCCCGTGTCGTCGTTTCACAAGAGCGGGTACTGACGGCGACACTCGACCTCCTCATGGAGGCCGGCCTCGGCGGACTCACCATCGACGACGTGTCCAGGCGTTCGGGCGTCGCAAAGACCACCATCTACCGGCACTGGCCGAATCGCACTGCGCTCGTCGTCGATGCATGTCTTCGGATGACTGACGGAAACGAGGATCCGCCTGACACCGGTTCTTTGGAAGGCGACCTGAAGACCGTGCTGACGAACCTCGCCGAACTGCTGGTCACAGCACGATGGTCATCCATACTCCCATCGATCGTCGACGCCGCGGAACGTGATCCGGAGATCGCCGAGGTTCATAGCAAACTCCAACAGTGGCACGCAGCTCCACTGCGCGCCGCCCTGGAAAGAGCGGCTCTCAGGGGGGAGATCCCCCCAGAAGCTGAGCTCCGCGCGATTGCTGCCGCTTTGCGGGGGCCGCTTTATTTCCGTCGTTGGTTCTCTCGGGAGCCGATCACCGACAGTTTTGTGGACCTGATTGTCCACGGTGTCCTTGCAGGCGTGCGCCGCGACCTTCCCAAGTCCGGTGAGCAATGACGCTACTCCAGCTCAGCCTGGAAGACCCGCACCGAGCGGACAGTCCTTGAGTCGAGTACTGCCAGCAGATCAGTGACCTGTTGCGGGAACGAAACACCACTGTCGTTGTTGCCGACGCCGTCGAAGACGCCAAAGCTGACGTGGCCGCCACCAGCGCCGAGGCTGTCAGTAGATCCCCGGGCCTCTAGACGTAGATCCGCGCCGGACGGTCCAGCATCGCGACGTTGCCGTCGGCGGCCCGCTGGTTGTAACCCAGGCGGCAGCTGCTGGTAGGCGTGTGCCTCCCCTACTACCGGCTGCGCCAGGAGCTCAGACCCAGGACGCCATCTCACCCTCACCCGTGGCCCGGGGTGGGTTGAGCCGATGGATCTGGCGAAGTACTGAGGTCACTTAGGCAACGTCGCCGGGGTGGCTGCGCACGGGGCACCGCTCCGGCGACGACGGCAGGCCGTCGGGAGGCAGTCCGGGAATGAAAAGTGGTGCGATACTCGCCCAGAGGATCGATCTGGCGCGTCCGTTCGGGATGTGGGAGCCACACCCATGGCTGTCCTCGGGACGGCTCGAACTCAGTTCGGATCCTCCGCGACATCGCTCCTGCCTCGCTGTATGAGGCCGTAAGAGGGGGCGGTCTCCCCCTTCTTCAGCCGGACGCTCCGGCCATTTCTCGGGTCGGTGAGCCATCCGGACCGGGTTGCCCTCAAGGCGCCGACTCCTGCTTGTCGTGGGGATCATCGGCTGGGTCGGAGCCACCCTTCTTATTGACGCCTACCTGCGCCATCAGCGTCGCGCCCCGACCTGACGGACCGGCTCGCCCCCTACAAAGGACCTCGCTTAGCGACGAGGCCCAGGCCTGGCTCCGCCACCACTGACCATCGGAAGTCCGCCTGCGCAGACCCTGGAGGTCGTCGTGGCCGACATCCGCGCCACGTATCCGGGCGCTTCGGGCTGGACGCGTTCCGAGGCATCGTATCCGACTGGATCCGGATCTCATTGCTCTTCGGTTGACCGGGTGGCGAGAAGCTCCTCGATACGAGCCAGACGCCCGGCCAGATCAGCCAGGGTCACCTCCCCGCCGGGTTCTACCGCGGCCACGCTGGCTCTCCGGCGGGCGGCCTGGTCCACGAAGGTCGACGACACCTGGGCGGTGACGACGGCCAGGGTCAAGATCCCGATGGCCATGATGAAGGCGGCAGCCACTTGCCCGGCAGTAGTGACGGGGAAGTAGTCGCCGTAACCGACGGTGGTAACGGTGGTGACCGACCACCACACCGATTCCCCCAGGGTGTGGATGTTGCTGTCCGCGGCGTGCCGCTCGTAGAGGTACACGACGATGGCGCCATTGAGCACCAGGGCTGCCGCGGCCATTAAGAAGCGTTCCAGATGGCCCCGCCGAAACATGGATCTGAACAGTCGCAAGCTGAAGACCAGCCGCACCGGTGGGACCGCCACGGAGAGGAGACCCAGGGGATGGCTCAACAAATAACGGAAATGTCGTTTGGCCAGCACGGATCGAATCGTCATATCGACTCCATAGAGACCCGATAGCGTCAGCCGGATGGTCAGGGCGATGTTGTAGGCATCGTGGGTTGTCCCGAAGTCGCCGGGAGGGACCACCACAATCCACAGGGTCAGTAGGGCGACCAGGTCGAGAGCGGTTTGAGTCTTGGCCATGTAGGCGGCGAGCCGACCACTGGGGTCGTCCGGATCCGCCTGGGGTTCCGTGTCCGCTGATCCGGCAGTCATGTTCATGCCCTACAGAGTTCCACGCCAACGTGGAATCGGATAGCACCTGACGTCTGTGGTGGGTCCTGCTGCTGATTTCGGTCGGCGTTTTGGAGTTGGTCGCCTTGGCCCTAATGATCGACGCCTACTCCCGGTCGAGGCGGCAATCCGATCTCACCGAAGGGTTCCGCCCCGACCGGCCGGACTCGCTCGTCGAGGAGGCTCAGGACTGGCTCAGCAAGCAGTGACCGGCCTGTGCCACCTGCGGTGAGGTTCACCCGAGCCAGCCCATCTACGCGGGCCACCCGGAAAAAAGGAATCACCTATAAGCGGATGAACGCCAAGGATTTGGCCCGACAGGTACCTGAAGGTCAGCGACGAGCCTGAGGCGGGCCCGCAAAGGTGTTACCGCCGTCGCTCGACTCGGATATTGTCGGCGGTAACGGCGGCATCCATGGCCGCCGAGGTGGCGGCCTCGGCGAAGCGGGCTGAGCCGCAGACGTATGTCAAGCCAAACCAGGCCTCGAGTGGGACAAGATCGCGGTGTCGAGCCGGGGCGTGACCTCCGTGGTCAGCACCGGCCATTGGTTGCCGTTGTCGTACTGACCGGGTGACAGGCGCGAATCTCGCTTGGCGCCACGCCCCCCGAAACCTCGTGTGAAGTCGTCGAGGTCGGTGATCGTCGTCATGACGGACCCGGTCACCTCCACGCCTGCGCGGTTCGCCGAGCGAAGTCCGCGAACCTGATCGGTGGAGCCCCGGTGACCGTTTCGACATTGTCGTTGGGCCGGGAGCCCATTCCGGATGCGATGGTCTCTGTCAAGGTCCGCAGCATCTCGCCGTACTCGGCGGGCACGCCGGCCGCAACGGTGCCTTGGATCCACAGGTCGCGGTCGATGTCGTTGTGCTTCATCGGCTTTCCGGTGACGTCGGCGATGATCTCGGCGGCCTCGCTCACCGTTATTGCCTCTGGGCCGGTGAGCGGGTATGCCGCGCCGGCATGGGCATCAGGGCTGGCCAGAGTCTCGGCGGCTACCGCGGCGATGTCGCTGGCGTCGATGAAGGCCTCCGGACCGTTGGCGGTAGGTACCGTGATAAGGCCGTCGACGGGTTTGAGGAAGGTTTCGCTGAAGTTCTGCATGAACCAGGCGGGACGCAGGATGGAATGGGTGATGGCGCCGCGGCCGATGAGGTCGAGCTCGACGGCTCGCAGGGCGACCTGGGGCGGGGCGTGGTCGATGCCGTAGGCGCTCAGATACGTGACGTGACGCACGCCCGCAGTCTCGGCCAGATCGAGGAAGGTGGCCACCTGGTCAGCGAAGTCCGTGCGCATGACCGGCGCGACCAGATAGAGGCGATTGATCCCTCGCAGGGCAGGGGGGTGGGTACTTGGATCGTCCCAGTCGAACTGGACCTCGGCGCCGTGGCGGGCGGCGGTACGGACGCCCAGGCCGAGCTTGGCCAGTTTCGCGGCGAGCCGAGAGCCGGTCTTGCCGGTGGCACCCAGCACGAGAATGTCCAAAGGAACGTTCGTCACGCCTTCAGCCTGCAGCTGTCAAGGGGAGCGTATCAATGCGTTTGACGCTTCATTTATGGTGTGAGACGCTCATGAGGTGGACGTTCTGCAAGCTCACCTGGTCAGGGCTCGCGCCTCGGGCGGCGTCTTCGCCCGGTCGGTGGCACGACCTCCGTGGGGTCTACGCCTTCCTGGCACCATCCCGCTCACCGTGCATGCGGTCATGCAGGGGGGGATGTGGTTATGGCTCGACGACCCGCCATCTGCGCTGGAGCTGGCGCCCGGTGACGTGGCGCTGGTCCGCGGCGGCCCCGATCACTTCATAGCTCACGAGCCCAACGCCGCCTGCCTATCGCCTGAGCAGTTCCAGGCACGCCACGCCGATGACGAACCCGCCTCGATTGACGGCGCCAACGTGTTCCTCTGTGGGGCCTACGTGCTCTCCGGCGACATCGGCAGAGGATTACTGGAAGCTCTGCCACCGATCCTGACTCTGTCGGCCGCGGCGAACGACCCCCTGCACGACGTCATCGGTATGTTGTCATCCGAGCTGGCCACCTCCGGACCCGGTCACCAGACCGTCCTCGACCGCCTGCTCGACGTCCTGCTCGTGCTGGCCATACGGGCCTGTTTCCAGCGAAGCGAGCACGCCCCTCGCTGGTATCAGGCTTCGGCCGATCCCAGGCTGGGCCCAGCCTTGAGCGCCATGCACGCTGACGCCGCCCGCCCATGGACGGTGCCGAACCTGGCAGCCATCAGCGGACTGTCACGCGCCGCGTTTGCCCGGATCTTCCAGCACGCCCTCGGTCAGGCGCCCATCCAGTACCTGACCGAGTGGCGCATGACCCTGGCCCGAGATCATCTGCGTGCCGGCGAGTTGACGCTGGCACAAATCGCCGCCCGCACCGGCTATGCCTCGCCGTACGCCTTCGCGGCGGCGTTCCGCCGCCACCACGGAGTTCCACCCGGCCAGTGGCGGCTAAAGGAGAAGAAATCCCCACCGGCTGCGCAGGCGGCCGCAGCAGACCGGGTACATGGTGCTTGACAGTGCGCCGACACGTCGCCCTTCCGCCGTGCGGACCCGGCCGGGTCGTGGCGGCTGGAGGGAACCTGGTCCGGGTCTCGCCGTTCTGCACCCGGGTTGGATGCCCCGACGTGGCGTCCGAATAGAGATCGAGACGGTTTGATGCGTCAATCGGACTGGCTATGTTGCTTGAACCGTCAACTGGTACGGTCGGGGTCGTAACATAGGAAGATGGCTTCAAGGCGACGAGCGGCGGCCACTGAGCGGGTACGGTGGCTGAGCAGAGACCAGGAACTGGCGTGGCGGGCCCTGGCTTCGTTAGTGCACCAGTTGCGCCCGGCGTTGGAGTGCCAGCTGGAGCGCGACTCGGATCTGAGCTTCATCGAGTATCACGCATTGGCCCGCCTCTCCGAGGAGCCCGACCACCGGCTGCGAATGAGCGAGCTAGCGGCGGCGACCAACGGGTCGCTGTCCCGCCTTTCCCATCTGGTCAAGCGTCTCGAAGGGTGGGGTTATGTTCGCCGAGAGCCGGATCCGACCGACGGACGCTTCACGGTCGCGGTGCTGACCGACGCCGGCTATTCCAAGCTGGTGGCCAGCGCCCCCGCCCACGTGGCGGCGGTGCGTCAACTGGTCATCGACGAGTTCAGCGCTGCCGAACTGGCCCAGTTACGAACCATGTGCGAGCGGATCGCGGCCCGGGTGGAAGCGTCAGAGTGGAAGCTGGAGTTGACATGAGCGGACCGGTCGAGCTGGCCGACCTGATATCGGAGCGCACCCCCACACGGGCCTGCAAACGGTGAGGGGCTGCTAGAAGGGGAGTCGTGGCACTGGCTGAGCGGACCCTCGAACGCGAAAGGTTCCGGACAACGATGGGGTCCCGTCGCTTGACAGTTCAAGTCACTCTGGTAGTATGCACTCGAACGCGGGGCTGCCGGGTCGGCTCAGATCCATCGGAGAACAGCGTGTCAGACTACAGATCATCATCGGTAGTACCCGGCCGACCCGAGCAACGGACGAGATGGTGCCCCTGCGGACCGCCGTAGTCATTCCCCAAGCGGCGGAGGCCTTTGACGAAGTTGGCCTTTCGGTCAACTCCGCCAGCGATATTAGCCTGGACATCCCCCTCGATGACCTGGCCCGGTGGTCAGTTGCTCTGCAGGGGGCACGCGCCGAGGGTGAGTTGTCTCCCGTCGTGTTCAGGATCGCGGCCGCGGCCGCGGCCCACCACATCGAGAACGAGCCCGTATAACCCGCCGATACCCGGTCCCAGCAAAAACCGCCGGGAATAGAAGCCAGGATAACAATGGTTCCGGTAACTTGAATGTTAAAGCAAGCTCCACGAAATCCGCGGAGGCGAAGGCCACGAACGGAGGCAGCATGACGACGACCAGGACGATCGAGCACGACCCGGTGCTGCCAGAGCGGAGAATCGCCTACTCCACCAGAGGTCACAACCAAGGCATGATCACTCGGCTGATGAGTCCCGGCGACCTGGGAGAGGTGCTGAAACCGTTCGTTTTCCTCGACCTCTTCGACACCGGTGACAAAGCGATTAGAGGCCGGAACATGCATCCCCACTCGGGTATCGCCACTGTGACTTACGTCTTCGAAGGAAGCACCCGCTACGAGGACACCACCGGAGCGTCGGGGATTCTCCCCGCGGGGGGAGTCGAATGGTTCAAGGCCGGTGGCGGAGCGTGGCACGGCGGCGGGGCGGGAGAAGCGGGGCGGACCAGAGGCTTCCAACTGTGGCTGGCCCTCCCACCCGACCATGAGCTGGGAAGCGTGGAGAGCATCAACCTGACACCTCAGGATGTCCCGGGCGACGGTCCCGCCCAGGTAGTGGTCGGCAACTACGGAAACAACACCAGCAATCTCGATTCGGGATCGTCGCTCAACTACCTGGCCGTCACTCTCAGGGCGGGAGAGTCCTGGTCGTATCAACCTCCCGCCGGTCACCTGATCGCCTGGATGTCAGTCGCCAAGGGACGACTCGGCGAGCCGGGGAACACCCGAGCGGGTGATCTGGTGATCTTCGAGCCGTCCGACACCAAGATCGAGATCACCGCCCAGGCGGACACCGAATTCGTGATCGGCTCGGCGGTCCCCGCCGCCCATGGCCTGGCGCTAGGCGCCTACTCAGTGCATACCAGTGCCGAATCCCTCGCTGACGGTGAAGGCCACATCGTAGAAATCGGACGGCGACTCCGGGCCCAAGGACAGCTCTAACGCCCCGGTTGAGAGCCACTCGGCAGGGAGCGCGCCGTGTCCGACATCCAGTCGTACAACCGCCAGATGGTCGCCGACTTCCGCGCCAGCGGCGGCCGGGCCGTCGCCCCACAAGGTCTCTCGTTGCTCCTGTTGCATCATGTGGGCGCGAGATCGGGAATTGAACGGGTCACGCCGCTCGCCTACTGGCGCCTCACCGACCGGGCCGTCGCGGTCGTAGCGTCCAACTTCGGCGCCCCCACCCACCCCGCCTGGTACCACAACCTCCTTGCCAACCCGGCAACCGTTGAGATCTGCACGGATACCTGGACGGTGCAGGCCCGGGTGGCAAGATCGAGCGAACGTGCCACCATCCTCCAGCGACTAGCCAGCCAGGCACCGCCAGTCGCTCTCGCGGTCCTCCGCACCTCGCGGGAAATACCAGTAGTCATCCTCGACCTCCTCTCCCCCGTCGACCCACCGGCAGGGCCAGCACACGATCCACGGGATCATTGACTCGATAAGGGTCGTTCGATTGCCGCGGCTTGGTCGGCTTCAGGATCCGTGCTGCTTTGAGCAATGAATACCGGCATCAATCGTCGGCACTCTGACATGACCGCTCCCAAACCCCGCACCGAAGAAACGCCGCCGTCTCACCGACCGGCTGAACTGGCTGGTCGCTGAGGGAATCCTTGAGCGGCTCCTGGAGGGACAGCCACGCTGAACTCCCGCGCCGGGCCACGAGCTCTGTTCCGCCAAACCGTCCCCGTGCTGCCGTCGCCATAGGGTCAAGTGACGGATGCCGGCCGCTAAGGGTTGGCAATAAGGTGACGCCGTGAGCACGACCGGAAGGCCCGACGGCGCGGACCCCCCTGGGTGGGAGGCGTCATCAAGCGAAGACGGAATCGTCTCTGAGACGGTCGCGTATCTGACCGGCGCCGACCAGCTCCTTGAGCGTCTTGGACGAACCATGGCCTCGGCTCCAGGCCGGTTGACGTTCGTCGAGGTCGACGACGCAATCCGCTGCGTCTGGCGGGCGCTGCTGGCGCTCGGCACGGACCGCCCCCGGCCGAGCCCGGTGCCACAGCCACGTCTCCAGCGGACGGCTCGGAGCGCCTGGACCGGAGGCGATCGCCCAGCGCAAGAGCATCAACGGTGACCGCCAGCACGGCACGTATCGAGGATTACGGGATCATCGGCGACACCCACACGGCTGCGCTGGTCGGCCGGGACGGCTCGGTGGACTGGCTGTGCCTGCCTCGCTTTGACTCGCCGGCCTGCTTCGCCAAGCTGCTCGGCGACACCGCGAACGGCTACTGGCGCATCAGCCCGGCGCCGTCTGCTGGTCCGGTGAGCCGCATAAGTCGCCGCTACCGTGACGACACGCTCATCCTGGAGACCGAGTTCGAGGTCGCCGGCGGGGTGGTGCGGCTGGTCGACTGCATGCCGCTGCGTGAGAGACATCCCCGGGTGATGCGCATGGTCGAATGCACCCAGGGCCGGGTGGACATGCGCATGGATCTGGTCATGCGCTTCGACTACGGGTCGGTCGTCCCCTGGGTGCGCCGATCCGGCCCGCTTCTCACGGCGATGGCTGGTCCCGACGCCCTCAGCTTGTGGGCCTCCGTCGAGGTGAGGGGCGAGGGCTTGACCACGGTGTCGGACTTCACCGTCGCCGATGGCAACGTCGAGGTCTTCGAGCTGACCTGGTTTCCCTCCCACGAGGAGACTCCTCGGCCGGCCAACGTGGGTTACGCCATTGAGGACACCGAGGCCTGGTGGCGGGAATGGGCATCGTCTTTCACCGTCACGGGGGAATGGCGCGACCCCGTGGTGCGCTCGCTCATAACGTTGAAGGCCCTCACCTACGCCCCGACCGGGGGGATCCTGGCGGCAGCGACGACCTCGGTGCCGGACACCTTCGGGGGTGGTCGCAACTGGGACTACCGCTACTGCTGGCTGCGCGACGCCACCCAAACTCTGGAAGCGCTCATGCGCTGCGGCTGCCAAGACGAGGCCATCGCGTGGCGGGACTGGCTGCTGCGCTCGGCTGCCGGCGACCCCGCGGATCTGCAGATCATGTACGGGCCAGGCGGGGAGCGACGGCTGGAGGAGTGGGAGGTGACCTGGCTGTCCGGTTATGAAAGTTCCTCGGCGGTGCGGGTCGGGAACGCGGCCGCGAACCAGTACCAGCTCGACGTGTACGGCGAGGTAATGTCCACGCTCTACCAGGCCGCCCGTCTCGGTGTTACCAGCGACGAGTCGGCCTGGGGCTTCCAACTCGAGCTGATGAAGTTCATCGAGACGGCCTGGAGCGAGCCCGACGAAGGGATCTGGGAGGTGCGCGGTCCCCGGCGGCAGTTCACCCACTCCAAGGTCATGGCCTGGGTGGCAGTGGACCGCGCTGTACGCATGGTCGAGGAATTCGGCCACGAAGGACCGGTGGACGCCTGGCGGGCCCTGCGGCAGCAGATCCACGACGAGGCATCAGCGAAGGGGTACAACAACGATGTCGGTGCCTTCACCCAGTACTATGGGTCTGACGAGCTTGACGCCAGCCTGCTGCTGATCCCACTCGTCGGATTCCTGCCCGTCGCCGACGACAGGGTCCGCTCGACTATCGAAACCATTGAGCGAGACCTGACCCAGGACGGCCTGGTGTTGCGGTACCGATCCGAGCGATCCGAACTGGTAGACGGACTCAAAGCAGGTGAAGGCGCCTTTCTGGCCTGTTCATTCTGGATGGTCGACTGCCTGCACCTGCTCGGCCGTCACGACGACGCCCGCCGGCTCTTGGCCCGGCTGCTGCAAATAAGAAACGACCTGGGCCTCCTGGCCGAGGAATACGACAGCGCGGCAGGCCGCCAGGCAGGGAACTTTCCCCAGGCGTTCTCTCACGTCGGGCTCATCAACTCGGCTCTCAATCTCTCCGGGCAGCAGCCGACCGCGCCGCCCCGGCAACCCCGTCCAGATCGGAGAAGCACATGGAGCTGACCATCCAAACCGTCCTGCTCAATGTCAGCGACCTCAAACAGTCGATCGACTTCTACCGAGACGTCTTCGATCTGCAGGTCGTATCCCGCGCCGACCGAGTGACCGCCCTCATGGTCAGCGAGAAGGATCGGCGCCAGGTCCTGTTGCTACGCCAGCTGGGCCGCAACGCCTACCACGGCGGGCGAGGCAACATCGGGCTCCGCATGCTCTCATTCGAGGTTGGATCACTAGAGGAACTCGAGACCATCGAGCAAAGACTCGTCGAACGCCAAGCCCTGGTCTGGCAAGGACAAACTGAAACTTATCGGGCCATCATGGGCCTCGATCCCGACCGGATCGAGGTCGCCGTCGCATCCAGTCTCGCCGGCACTCCTATCACCGCCGAAGCTTGGCGAGACTTTGACGACACGATCTACGCCATCGAATGAGTTTTCGCCACCCGCCGGGGCCACCCGACAACCTGTCCGGGATTTGTGTTGTCGTCACGGCCAAGAAGCGCCAAACGGGAGCTATGGGACGACCACGACGGGGAAACGGTCGAGTTCGCTCCAAGTTCATGGAGACTGAGCCGAGGACGCGGTGACATTTGTGGGCGGAGCCGCCCACAATGATGGCGATGCGCGCCTGGGGCCCGTGCTGGGCGGCGGAGTTCGTCAGCGACCGCGGTGAGCTCGTTGGCCACCGTGCCGTCCCGACGTTGAAAGTGCTCGTTCGGGATGGCCCATGACGACTGCTGGGTTCGGTGAGAGTTATGGCGATGTTCATCCGAGGTTCCTCGCTTTTGATGAGTGAGACAGCCGAGGCTGCGCAACCCCTAACGTTCAGCAGTGGTCATGTTGAGCGACAATCCGAGGCCGCCGGCCCCGGACAGGGGGTCAGCCCCACTGGTTGGGGGGGACTCAAGCTGAACGCGTCGAGGGCGTCGCGCAGCGCGGCTCGGGTGGCTATGCCGAGTTTAGGGAAGACGCGGTGGAGGTGACTCCCTACTGTTCGGTGTGACAGGAACAAACGTTGGCCGATCTGGCGATTGGTGAGCCCGGCCGCCGCCAGATGGGCGATCTGGTGTTCCTGGGGGGTAAGCACCCTCTCTGCGGCGGAGTAGGCGAGAACTCCGGGCGGGCCCGTGGCACGCAGCTCGCTGGCCGCCCGCCCGCTCCAGGGCTGCGCGCCGAGGCGCCCGAAGGTGTCGAGAGCGGCGCGCAGCTGCGCTCGTGCGTCACTGATCGCTCGCTGCCGGCGCAGCCGCTCCCCGTAGGCGAGACGAACGCGGGCCAGATCAAGGGGCCAGCGGTTCACCCCCGGTGTGGCCAAAGCTTGCTCGAAGAGGACGCCGGCTTGGTCATCTGGGGCGGCCATCGCCGCCGATGCCAGAGAAACCAACTCGAGTCGCGGTGACAGAGCGGCTAGATCGGCTTTACGCAGGGCGTCGCTGTGCGATACCACGTCGACATGACGGCCGGTGTGCGCGGCCGCCTCGACGAGGTCCAGCGCGGCCCACAAAGCGAGCGGGGCGTGAGACGGGAGGCTGCCTGGAGGGCTGAGAGCCGCCAGGTGCTGGTAGGCGGTCTCGAAGTCACCGTGTCCCAGGGCACCAAGTCCCTGGGCGTAGCGGGCGCAGAGTCCAACCGTCCCCGCTCGGCGGGGTCCGGACCACAGTTCCATTTTGCGGGTGAGCGCGGCGGTGATCTGGTCGTCGCCGCGCCCGGCGGCCACGACCGCCTGGGCGAAGCACAGCGGCCAGGCCAGTAGCTGATAACCGTGAGTGTCGCAGAGGTGGAGGCCCTCCTCGGCCAACTCCAGTGCTTGGTCCCATTCGCCGATCATGTAGTCGTCGAGGCTCAGGTTGATCAGGGCCTGGATGGCCGACGCCACCGCGCCCCCGTGTCGTCCCGCCTTGACAATCCGCCAGTGGGATTCGCGGCAGCTGGTCATGCGGTCGACAGCCAACGCGGCGCGGCCGGTTCGTACGATCACGTCCGGGTTGGTCTCGCCGGGCAGGTTGGCTATGACGGTTTCGAGGTCGACTACCGTTGGCGCGGTGGCGCGGGCTGGATCGGCGACAAGTTCGGCGTGCAGCGAGAGCAGCCGGGGCGGTCGAGGCCAGAGGCGGGAGAGGGCGGCGTGGAAGGGCGCCCACGGCTCCGGGCGCCCGGCGAAGAAGCAAACGGTGGACAACATGTACAGCGCCTCAATCAGAGTGGTGTCGGTACCGTCGTAGGAGCCGGCCCGGGTCTCGATGGCACCGACCAGCAGCCGGTGGGCCGTGTCGAGATCGCCCTCACCGTTCACGAGTAGCCATGCCGTTGTCACCGCGGCCTGCAGGGAACCGCCTCGGTTCGGGTCGGCCTTGCGGGCATCGCCGAGCAGCCGGAGCGCGGCGTGCAGGTCGCCGGCCAGTTCCGCCCCGACGTAGGCGGCGTCGGCGAGGCGTCTGCTGCGGTCCGAGCCCCGGGGACTGAGATCAGCGGCCCGCAACAGGGCGGCGACCGCGCCGGGGGGGTCGCCTCGGCCCAGGCAACGGCAGGCGGCTTGCTCCAGAAGGTCGGCCACCTCTTCGTCGGCGGTGTCGGTCGCTTCGGCCCTGTGGCAGGCGTGGCGGTCTGGGTGGCCGGTGAGCGCTCGCGCCAGGGCCCGGTGTGCCTGGCGGCGCTCGCCGGACGTCGAGAGGCACACCACGGTAGAGCGCACCAGAGGATGGCGGAACCGCAAGGTGTGGGTGAGGTGGTCGAAATAAACCAGGTCCGCCTGTTCGGCGGGCGCCAGGCCATCCAGGGCTCGACCCTCGGCCATCGCCTGCAACACACCCACGTCGCCGCTGCCATCCAACGCCGCGAAGAGCAGCAACTCCCGACAGGCTGCAGGTAAGCCCGTCACCCGGGAGGCGAACAACCTTTGCAGCCGCTCGCCCAGCGGCAGGATGGCCGGCAGCACATGAGCCGATCCCAACCGCATGTCCTCGAACACCGCGGGAAGCTCCAACAGCGCCAGGGGGTTGCCTTGGGCCTCGAAGAGGACTCGCCGACGGACCTTCTCAGCCAGCGCAGCGAACCGGAAGTCCACCAGTTCAGCCGCGGACTGCCCATCAAGCGGGCGCACTTCGAGCGTCGGTAGCGTGCCGCTATGAAGGAAGCCGTCGAGAGGGATCCGAGAAGCTGCGATCAACCCCGCTCGGGCGCCGGCCAGGCGCCGGGCCACGAACATGAGCACATCCAGGGTGGATCGGTCCAGCCACTGGACGTCATCGACGATCAGCAGAACGGGTTGGATCTCGGCCACCCGGCGCAGCAACGCCAGCACCGCGGTCGACACCACCAGCCGATTGGGTGGCGCCCCCGCCCGGTAACCGAGCGCAGCGGTGAGAGCGTCGCGGTGCACCTCGCCCAACCGTTCGAGCCCGTCGTGGAAGGGGAGGAGTGCCTGGTTGAGCCCGGAATACCCCAGGTCGGTCTCAAACTCCGCCCCCGCCGCCCGAACCACCTGCAGCCCCCCAGCCGACGCCCTCTCCGCGGCGACACCCAGGAGCGTGGTCTTGCCGACGCCGGGATCCCCGACCACCACCAGCGCTCCGCCTTCGGTCGCGGCCCCATCGACGAAGGACTGGATGCGCTCGCACTCCCGGTCGCGGCCCACCAGAACCTCGGCTGCGGCGCGGCGAGTATGACCGATTGGCCGATTCATTGTTCGTCCAGATCCGGCCACGCCTCTACCGCGGTCGCACCACCTGTTCGAGCGCTGGTGGTAACGCCCATTGGCGCCGGCTGGGGTCCGGTTGGAGTTCTCGTTCGGCGCTTTGCACCAGTGGGACCGCCCGGTGGCCGACCGCCTCGACCTTCTGCCCGCTCCACGGCGGGGCGCACCGCGGGTCGGATTTGCCATCTTGACATTGCGGTCATTTTGGGATCGCGGGGCAACGATTCGCATCAGCCCCTGGCCAGCCGTGATTGGCGAGGCTCGGACTGATTCCTCGGGTGCTGGTAGGCATCGCCTCCCCCGGAGCAGACACAGGTATGACTTGAGAATTCAAGTTCACTGTAGGCCCACGTGCTTGAATCGTCAAGTGGGCCGGTTGCCTGAAGCGCACCCGGTGCACAACCCAGGCGAGGGCCCGCCAGGCGGCCTCCTCCGCGCCGGTGAACCAGCGGGCATCTTCGTTCCAGGTGGTCCTCAATTGATGGGCCTGGAATGCCAGCTCGAACACGACTGCGGTCTTAGCTAAATCGAGTACCACTGTCTGGCCCGGCTGTCCGAGGTTGCTGACCACAGCGTCGGCTGCCGCGCTTGGTTGTCTCGCCGACCCTCGGGCAGGGGGCGCGGGTTGGGTCGTTTGACGCTAGACGGCGCTGCTCGCCGACCGATACTTCTGGAATGAGCGCTGGGTGCATGCGCACCGGGCAAGTATCAGACCTGAAAAGAGGAGCATGGTGAGCACCACACAGACATCTGATCGTTTCACTGCCCTGCCCGACGACGAGACCCTGGCGGCGACGGTGCTGGCTCTTGAGGAACACGGGTTCAGTGTCGAGGTGGTCGATGACCTGGCTGCGGCGTGCCACGCGGCCCTGGAGCGGATCCCGGAGGGGTCCGAGGTGATGACCCACACCTCGGTGACCTTGCAGGTCACCGGGATTGCCGATGTCATCAACGATAGCGGTGGGTATGGCTCAGCCCGCCAGAAGATGTTTGCCCTGGACTTCGCCACCCAGGCCAAAGAGATGAAGATGATCGGTAACCAGCCCGACTATGCGCTGGGCAGCGTGCACGCCGTCACCCGCGATGGGATTCTGCTCATCGCTTCGGCGTCGGGAAGCCAGCTGGCCTCCTACGCCTGGGGCGCCGCCAAGGTCATCTTCGTGGTCGGCGCCCAAAAACTGGTTCCCGACCTGGAGGCGGCCCGGGAGCGGATCTACCAGCACAGCTTGATACTCGAGGACGCCCGCGCGATTGCCGCCTACGGGCAGAACAGTTCCGTCGGGAAGATCCTGGAGATCCACCAGGATCTCCCGGGGCGCATTCACATCGTCCTGGTCCGCCAGGTAGTCGGCTTCTGAAACGCCGAACACCGAGCCCTGCACCCAACCCCGGAGACCAAATGAGACGCATCCCCGCCCCAGAGCAGCGTCAGCGGACGCTGGAACCGATCGACGAAGTCGTGGACCATGTCCGGGGCGGGCCGAACGGTCGTCTGATCGTCGAGTACGGCGATTATGAATGCCCGGCCTCACGCCAAGCATTCCGCCAGATCGAACGGGTGGAGCATCGACTGGACGGGGCCCTCCGGGTCGCCTTCCGCCACTTTCCTCTGACCGAGATCCATCCGCATGCCCTGGCGGCCGCGGCAACGGCTGAGGCGGCAGCCCTCCAGGGCCGCTTCTGGCATATGCATGGTCTGCTCTTTCGCCGGCAGCAGGCTCTCACCGATGACGACCTCCGGCGCGACGCCGCCGAGCTGGGGCTGGACGTGGCGGCCTTCGAACGCGACCGCACCCATCCCGCGGTGTTCGAGCGGATCGAGCGCGACCTTGAGAGCGGAATGGCGTCGGGTCAGGTGCGCGGTACCCCCACCTTGTTCATCGACGGCCGCGTCCATATCGGCGAGTACGACGCCCTCAGCCTGCTACAAGCGCTTTCGTCATGGACCAGAGCAGGCCGGGCAACGGTCACAGCTCACTCCGGTTCTCGCCGACATCGAGACGTACGACGCGGAGGGTCATCCCCCGGGTCCGCCAACTCCTACAGGATCGGAAATAAGCCACCCACGATGCTCACGTGGCCTCGCAGTGGGACTGGCTGTACGGGGAGGTACTCGAGTGGTCACCGCCAATGACACTTGGCCAGAGCTGACCCTGTCAGGATGGGGGGAAACCCTGGCCACGTTCCACATGTGGCTCCAGATCGTGGGAAAGGTCCGCTTGGCTTTGGAGCCGATGGTCAACCACTGGTGGCAGGTGCCGCTGATGTGTTCCCACTGACCACCTCGCTGATGCACACCCCGGCCACCGGGGTGGAGATGGAGTTCGACCTGGTCAACCATCTGCTCGAAGTGCGCACCACCGACGGTGCCAGCGGTCATGTGACCACTGAAGCCCCGGTCGGTGGCCAGTTTCTATGGGGCTACCATGGCGCTGGTCGAAGAGCTGGGCGTGCCGGTGAGGATCCTGCCCCGTCCCCAAGAGGCGATAGAGGCCGTCCCCTTCCCCGCCGACGAAGAGCACCGCGGGTATGACGCCAGGGCCGTGCACCGATTCTGGTTAGCCCTGGTGCACGCCCATCGGGTGATGAGCCGCTTCCGGGCCGGCTTTGTGGGTAAGGCCAGTCCGGTCCATTTCTTCTGGGGCGGTCCGGACCTGGCCGTCACCCGCTTCTCGGGTCGGCGGGCCCCCAAGCACCCCGGCGGGGTGCCCAACTGCGCCGACTGGGTGCAGGAACTGGCCTACAGCCACGAGGTCTCGAGTTGCGGGTTCTGGCCCGGCGGCAGTGCTGAAGGGTCCTTCTACGCCTACGCCTACCCCCAACCGGCCGGCTTCGGGGCCTGGCCGGTCCAACCGGACGCCGCCTACTACCACGGTGACCTGGGCGAGTTTCTGTTGCCCTACCGGGCGGTGAGAACCGCCGCGGATCCCGACGCCACGCTGCTCTCCTTTTTTCAAAGCACCTATGCGGCCGCGGCCGAGCTGGGCGCCTGGGACCGGGCCGCCCTCGAGGCCGAGCCGGTACCCCGGCCGTGAGCGCCGGACCGGCCACTGCCGAACTGACGGGCGGGCCGAGCGCAGTGAGGATCGCCGGCTCCGCGGCGCTACTTGGAGGCGCGCGATCGGGGGAAGGGACGCTGGTGGCGCAAGGGCGCGGCGATCCGCTCGTACCGCCGAGGAGTGCAGATAGGGACCGGCTCCGCCATACTCGAGAACTCTGTCGTCGTCGGCGACGACGACAGAATCCCCACCACGATCGGGCGTCGCAGCGTGTTCGGTCACCGCTGCATGGCGATCGGAGCCACCGTCGGCGACCTCTGCGAGATCGGAAACGCCTCCATTCTCATGCCCCCGAGCCCGCCTCGGCGACCGGGTATTCCTGGCCGAGGGCACCCTCGTCCCCGCCGGCGCTGAACTGCCCAGCGCCAGCGTGGCCGTGGGCCGACCGGCCCGCATCATCAGGTCGGCCAGCGACGAAGACTTGCGCCGCCTCGCCGGTCTGCGACAGGGCAACCTGTCCGTCCCGGCCCGCACCGCCATCACCATCGAAGGACCAGAGGAGACCAGCCCCATGGGTCAGCTCTATGACTATCGTGGCTCCGGCCTCGCGTCGCCGCCTCGGCGTTCCTGTTCCCCACCGTGGAAGTCACCGGCGACGTGGTCATCGGCGAACGCACCATCATCGGCGCCGGCGTCAAGATCATCGGCGACTCACACGGACCGGTCCGCATCGGCAGCGACGTCCAGATCCTCGAGAACCCCGTGTTGCACCTGCTCCCCGACAACGACCTCATCGTCCACGACGGCGTCATCATCGGTCCCGGTGCCATGATCCACGGTTGTCGCATCGGCGCCCGATCCGTCATCGAGCCCGGCGCCATCGTCTGCGACCACGCCGTGATCGGACCCGGGTCCGTCGTACGGGCCGGGGCGGTCGTCAAACAGCGGTCCGCCTTCCCCGCCGAAGCCGACCTGGACGGCTTCCCGGCCATCCAGGTCGGTCGGGTCACCGGACCCTCGCAGATACCGTCGTGGGCGTTTCGCCTCGCCGACCTTCCGGTACCGACCGAGTCGGGACCGCACCGGTGAGGAGGCCGGGCGTCGAGTCAGGGAGACCAAGCTGGGATAGTTGGAACAACATGAGACCACATGAGCACCCCTCGATCCTGTGTCGGGGATGCCGAGCGTCTTTCGTTGAACTCGATCCCGGGTTTCGACGCGGCTGCCGGGCGGGAGATCGAGATCAGCCTGTGGGCGCGCGGCTGTTGGGCGCCCTACGAGCCAGCCAGGGTAACCGTGGCTCATGACGTTCCATCACGCATGGGATATCCGCCAATCGCTCGAGGCCTGCGCTTAGCCGCTCAGGCCTGTCAGATGGATCGGCCGAGCCCGCATCCACCGGGTCCAAACGCCCCACCATCCGGTGCTCCGGGGCCGCGCTCCCGGACCCGGTACCGACGCTGACCCCCACGACGCGGTTTACGCACCGCCGGCCATTTCAGGCGCGAAGCTGCGTCGCCGTCTGTCGGCGAGCGCTCCGCCGCCTCAGGCAGTACCGTGTGCGATGGTTTGCATCAGTGCGGCGTGGTCGGCCATTCCGCTACGAGACCGATCCACCGGTCGAGTAGCGAAGCCGCGTCCGGCCCGAGCATGTCTGCCATGGCGCCTTGCGCGCTGTGCCAGGCGTTGCTCGCGCTGGTATACGCGGCGAGGCCCGCGTCGGCGATGGTTACTGACATCGCCCTCCCCGTGGGAGAGCTTTCGACAACCGTGATCCAGTCCCTTTTCTGCATAATGGCGAGATTTCGACTGACGGTGGACCGCTCCAGCATCATTCTCGAAGCCAGGACCGCTGGCCTAACCGGGCCTGCGCCGACCAGCTCGGTAAGGATCTCCATCTGAGGCAAAGAGATACCGACCGTCTGCAGCGCCTGCTCGTAGACGCGAGCGACGATCCGGTGTAGCCGAGACACGCGTTTGCCGAGGCAGGCGTCGCGGACCTCCATTGCGAGCTCATTGGCGATGTCCCGCTGCGTTCGTAGTCCCTTGCATGTCACGGTGTTGTACCTACATCTCTTGACAGCATTCACTCCTCGACCTAGTGTACCTACAACACATCCCGCCTATGTTGAGAGCGAGGCGTGGCCATTTCCGAACCCTTGCTGCAGCCGAACAGGCATTTTGCTATCACCGTGCCTGCCGGGCGGCAAGCATCGTGGCAAGGCGGCGAGGCCGCACTTGCCGGGCAAGCCGTCACCGACCCCGAGACAACCGGCCACGTCTACGACGTCACCATCGGCCTCGTTAGCACCAATGTCCCAGCCGGTCCCATACACCCCCGTCCCCCAGGTCTCTTCGACGATCGGCGGGACCCGCCTCTCGGCACGCGCCGTCGAGACTGCAACTGTCCAGTTGAAGGAGCGCCCATGTATGTGCTTGAGGTTCGCAACGCCGAACTTATGGAATCGATCACCGAGCAAGCAGCCGAACAGGGCATCGCCTATGCCGCCATCGTCGCCCTGATCGGAGCGGTCGACAGTTTCACGGTCTCCACCCCGCCCTCCGGGGACCCAACGTCACATATCTATAACAGTTACCCCTTGCCTGCCGAGATGACTGCCACCGGCGAGATTGTCGATGGCAAGCCCCATATCCACGCCGTAATGGCAGTCCAAGGAGACCGGACCATCGGAGGTCACCTGCACAGTGCAACGCTCGGCAGCTCCTTTGCTCGTGCCTATCTGATGATTTCCGACCAGCGTGTTGCCATCCAGGACAACGAGGAGATCGTGTTCGCGGCGGTGCCCGACATCCCTCCAGGTCGTGGGCGTCTCAGCGACACCCGGGTTACGCCCTTGTAGCAGGTGTGGCGCGCCAACACCTGTAGGACCAACCGTCCGAGAAAGCGAGTGAAGCTCATGTCAGCCGAAAAGACACTTACCGAGTTCGAAGGAGTACTCGTCACCATTCGCTCCAAGAAGTCATTCTTGGAAGTGACGAAGGCGATCGCGGCCAGCTTGCAGCGCTTCTCTGTACCGAACCCGGAATCTTCAGGCGCTTCGGGAACCGCAAAACAAGAACAGGAGCACGCCCAATTCCGTCGAACACATGGCAGGATTTCTCTTCCATCATCACAAGGGCTTCGCCGCCGATCTTGAGACCTTCCTTGACAACCCCGTAACTGAGTGATCTCCCAGCGGCCGCGAAAAACGAGCCCACAAACGCCCGAACGGATGGCTACTAGTGGCGGAGTATCTCCGGGCGCGGAGGCCCCTGCCCCGGCCATCGTTGCGGGTGAACGCACCGCGCTAAGCCGGCCCCTTGGGAAATGGACGTACCGGTTGTTGGTCGTTGCCGTGATCGTCACTGCCGTCAACCTCCGCCCAGCTGTGACCAGCATCGGACCGGTGCTGCAGGAAGTGCGCCGCGGGCTTGGTATGAGTAGCACGGTTGCCGGACTGCTTGCGTCCGTACCTCCGCTGTGCTTCAGCATTTTCGGGGTTGGCGCGCCCCGCCTTGAACGACATTTCGGAACAGGCCGAGTGGTCCTTGTGGGGATGGGCGCGCTGACCGCCGGACTCGCACTCCGTCCCCTGGCCAACAACACGTTAACGTTCCTTGCGGCAAGCGTTCTGGCCCTCGCAGGGCTCGGCGTGGCCAACGTCATCATGCCGGTCGTCGTGAAGCACTACTTCCCCAACCGGGTTGGCTTCATGACGGGGGTGTACGCGATGGGGATATCGCTTGGCACCACGATTGGCGCAGCCGCCACGGCTCCCATCTCCAGCGCCCTGGGTGGCGATTGGCGGGGGGCGTTGTGGGTCTGGGCGCTACCCGCCGCCCTAACCGTCCCATGTTGGCTGCCGTTTCTCCGCGACCGCGTGCAGGCGCCCGCTGACCCGGCCGTTCGCGACGACCGTGTCGTGCACCCATGCACTCCCATGCCGGCCGACGGTCCGAGTCCCTGGCGTCTCGCCCACAGTCGGACTGCGCGGGCCATGGCGATCTTCTTCGGTCTCCAGGTAAGCGTGATCTTCTGCGCCATGGGGTTCCTGGCGCAGATCTTTCGAGACGCCGGTGTCTCCTCCGACGTGGCGGGGCTGCTCCTGGCCGTGGCCATGGCGATCGGTGTGCCCGTCTCACTGGTCTTGCCCACCATCGCTGGGAGAATGCCGAGCCAGGGCGTGCTCGTCGTCGGACTGGCCGCGTTCGGACTGGCCGGCTTCGCCGGCCTGTGGCGGGCGCCAGCAGCCTTGCCCTGGGTGTGGGCGTTCCTGATCGGTGTGTCCTGCACCTCGTTCCCGCTGGCACTCGTCATGATCGCCCTACGGGCACGAACCGAAGCCGGTGTTGTACAGCTGTCGGCCTTCGCGCAGTGTGTCGGATACTTGCTGGCCGTCCCGGGTCCCATCCTGGTCGGTCTTCTGCATCAGTACACCGGCGGCTGGACCGTGCCGATCGCATTCATGGCAGCACTACTGATCCCCCAGTCGATCAGCGGAGTACTTGCCGGGCGGAATCGGACCATCGAGGACGAAGTCGACTTCACCACCCCGGGCCTTTTGCAAGGCAGTGCGAGTAAATGAAGGACTGGCATGGGTCTCGGGAGGAGCTGATGTGAGCGTGGGAGAAGACCGGATCATCGAGGTCAATGGGGTTGCGCTGCATATCGAGGATTACGGGAACGGCCCTCCGGTGTTGCTTTTGCATGGCTGGCCCGACTCCGCCTACGTGTGGCGCAACCAGATCCCGTTTCTGACTGGCCACGGTTTTCGCGTGGTCGCTCCGGACTTGCGCGGCTTCGGGCGGTCCAGCCGCCCGGTCGAGGTCACTGACTACGCGCTGAGCAAATCGGTCGGCGACGTGACGGGGGTGCTCGACGCTCTTGGTTTGGCGTCGGCCCACCTGGTCGGACACGATTGGGGAGCGGCCGTCGCCTGGGTAATGGCCATGTCGCACCCGGACCGAGTCCAAAAGCTCGTCGTCGTGTCGGTCGGCCACCCCAGTGCTGCGTGGTCTCTTCGCCAGAACGAGATGGCCTGGTACCAGCTCTTCTTCCAATTCGAAGGTATCGCAGAGGCCACCCTTGCCTACGACGACTGGGCCTGGCTGCGGCGGTTCCTTCGTGGAGCCGGCGACCAGGAACGCTACCAGCAAGACCTATCCCGCCCAGGCGCACTGACCGCGTCGCTCAACTGGTATCGAGCGAACCTGGCGCCCAAGATGCCGGGACCCGCACCGGAACTACCTCCGGTGCGGGTCCCCACGCTCGGCATCGGCTCTACCAACGACCACTACCTGGACCAAGACCGTATGGAGAAGTCGGGCGCGTACGTCAAAGCACCATGGCGATACGAAGTAATAGATGGCGCAAGCCACTGGATCCCCCTCGACGCGCCGGACCGGCTCAATGCGGTCCTGCTTGACTGGCTCCAGGGCGCCGGCGGGTCGATCCGCGGCGACGCGCCTGGTTCGATCGCATCGGATGCTGCGACTCTTCCCATAAACAGCCCTCCCCGGCACACGGGAAAGGCTCCGAACAAATTGTGATCCAGTGCTCTGATCCCAGAGAGATTGGTTCCGAAATTCTATTTCGATGGTCATACCGATAGCGAGGGCCCCTTGAAAGAGCCTGTCCTCGTGGCTGTGTCGAGGTGGATGTCAAGCATGTTGACCGAAGCGGGCCGCGTGCTGGTTGTTGCTACTGATCGTCGGGAAACAGCCGTCGGCGGCGGGCGACGGCCACGGCTTCGGTCCGGCTGGTGGCATCCAGTTTGGCCAGAATGTTGGACACGTGCACGCTCACTGTCTTGGCGCTGATGAACAGATGGTGGCCGATGTCCCGGTTGCTGAGCCCGACAGCCAGCAGGCGGAGCACCTCGTGCTCTCGTGCGGTGAGTGCTTCCTCAGACCGCGACCGTTTCGTCGGGTCCGCCGGCGCTCCGGGAGCGAGGAGGCGCAGCTCGTCCAGCAGCGGCCGGGCGTTGAGCCGCTCCGCCGCAAGGCGGGCCTTCTGGGCCTGCTGGGCAGCCTCCGCGGAGTGGCCCATGGCGCGCAGCACACCGCCGAGTCGAACTCGGGAGCGGGCCGTCTCATAACGGTGACCGAAGAGCTCGAAGGCCGAAACACTCCGCTCCCAGGCCGTCAGGAGCTCTTCCTCGGCCGGTGCATCCGCGGCGCTGAGCCAGCGGAAGCGGCAGTGCTCCGCAGTGACCCGGGCGAGCCACGCGGCCCGCTCCAGGCCTCGCTGGCTTCCAACGGTGAGCCGTTGATCGGCTGCCGCCCCAGCCGCGGTGGCGCTCTCGGCCAGCTCGCCCGCCCGCCGGGCGAGCATCGCCCGCTCGCTGATCCCGCCTCGTACCGCCTCGGCGCACAGTTGGCCGAGGAGCAGTGCGTTGAGACGGATCCGAGCCTGGAAGTCGGGGAGCTGCCACATCTCGCCGACGCAGGCGACGACGTCGTCGTGCACGGCGCTGGCCGCGCCCAGTTCGCCGCGGTCACCGTAGAGGTCGATGGCGGCGGCACCGCTGAGGATGGCGATCAGTCCGTCCCGTTCCGACCAGGACCGAAGCCCGTCGCGTTCCCACCATGACCGAAGGCGCGGCAACCGGTCGAGGGCCCGATGATCCCCGCGCCCAGCAGCCACGGCCAGGGCGACCGCGGCGAGGACGGCCTCGGCCAGGGCAGGCGGCGACTCGCCACTGACGTCGGTGACCCGCAGGACATCGTCCCAGTCGCCGCTGACATAGGCCACGATGCCCGTCATCATCCGGGCATCCAGACCGTAAGGGGCCCACGGTCTGCCTTGGTCAGTGGCTCGTTGCACGGCGGTCCGGTACGTGGCCAGGGCCTCGGGCATGCGGCCTTGCTCGTAATGTACGGTGCCGAGGTTGAACAGACCGCGAAGCTCGGCGCCCACCTGACCGGCCCTCCTGGCCTCCGAGACGGTTCGCTCTAAGTTGCGTCGCGAGGAATCAGGGTCACCCGCTCGTTGCTGCAGCACGGCCAAAGTGGTCGCGGCATCCGCGGCCACGTCGGGCAGGTCCAGGGTGTCCGCCAGATTGAGGGCCTCGAGGGCCCATCGGGCCGCTTCGTCGTCGCGATGGCGGTCCGCGTTGGTGCGGGCGTGCACACTGACGAGTCGCGCCCGCAGCGGGTTGGCCGTGTGGTCCGCCAGCAGGTTCATGGCCTCGGTGGTTACCTGGAGCACGTCTATCCCGGTGTCAACCATAAGGGCAACGTTGGCCAGGGCCTGCAATAGGCGAACTCGTTCTTCCGGGTTGGCGTCTTCGGGCAGCTGCCTCAGCTGGTCCTGGACCAGCGCCAGGCCGCGGAACGGGTGGCCTGCCGCTACGGTCGCCTCGCTGGCCCGCAGCACCAGCCCGACGACGTCGACCTGGTCGACCGTGGCTGTGGTGTCAACAACCTGAGGCAGAAGCTCCAACGCCAGCTCGTAGTGGCGGGCCGCGTCGTCGGGGCCGCCCAGAGCCATGGCCTCGTCGCCGGCGACGATGCTGGCCCGCAGCGCAGTAGGCAGGTCCTGGGCGCCGCGGGCGTGGCGAGCCAGCTCGGCGGCGCCCCCCAGGACTCCAGCCGCCGATAGTGCCCGGGCGTAGGCGGCATGCAGCCGCACCCGCTCACCAGGCAGTAGATCCCCGTAGATCGCTTCGGAAAGCAGCGCATGGCGGAACGCGTACCCTTCGGCGCCCAGGGTCACGAGCACATTCGCCTCCACGGCGACCCGCAACAACTGATCCAGCGTGGTGGCCTCCATGCCCACCGCCGCCGCCAGGAGCCTGTGGGGGACGCTCCGACCCGCGACCGATGCGGCCCGCACAACCAGGCGGACTGGCTCGTCGAGTTGGTCGAGTCGAACCAGCAGCAAAGCCGAAAGGTCGGCCGGCAACAACCCACCGGTGACCTCGGATGCGGCGACCAGTTCCTCGACGAAGAACGGGTTGCCTTCGGCCCGATCGACGATGCTGTGCACATCCGCTTCGCGGATCGGGGTCGGGTGCAACGCCCGGACCAGGGTGCGGACATCTGCATCGGCCAGGGGGGCCAGCTGGAGTCGCGTCACGCCAGGAAGCCGGACCCACTCCCCCAGCGTGGCGCGGAGCGGATGGCGGCGGTGCAGGTCATCGCTGCGATAGGAACAAACGACGGCCACGCGGTCAGGACCAGGCCGGGCGAACAGATAGCTGAGCATCTCGCGTGTCGAGCGGTCAGCCCAGTGGACGTCCTCGATCACCAACAACAACGGAGCAGACCGACTCAGGAGGCTCAGGCCGGCGTGAACCGCCTCGAACAGCTCGGCGCGATCCACTCTCGGCCCCAGAGCGTCCATACCGCCGACCGGTCTCCGTCCGGGCATGAGGCGACTCAACGCCGGTCGGGCGTCAACCAGAGACTCGGCCACGGCCGGAGCCTCCGTCGCCAGCTGACTGAACACCTCGATGAACGGCAGGTACGGCAAGGCGCTGTCGCCCAGATCCGAGCAGTGGCCGATGCTCACCCGCCAGCCTCCTTCGCGGGCGACGGTGAGAAGCTCCCTTACCAGCCGGGTTTTGCCCACCCCGGCCTCACCACCCAGCAGTACGGTCACCCCAGCAGGGTCCGCTGAGCCCAGCCTGACCATCGCCGTCAGCCGATCGAGGTCTGCCTCTCGCCCGACGAAGGGGCCGTCAGTCGAGTAACCCGTCGGCATTGCCTCCATCATGGCGGCCACCGCTGACGTGGAGGGTGACACGTCCCCGGCTGCACGCGGCCTCGAATGCTCTGGCGATGACCGTGAATCTCAGACCTGACCCGAAGATGCGACGGTGGGGAGGTTCTCGGCGATGTCGTCCACGTACACCGCGCCGGTGAACCACTCGGCCGGTCGGGTCTGAGTGGGCTCGAGTCCTGCTTCACCGAATGGTCCCGCTGTTCCTCGCCTCCGTGGGGGAGTCGGTGTTCTTGGAGGCGAGGCCGAGCCACGCCAGCAACCCTCGGTTCCCTGGGGCGGGGCATCTGGGCAGTCGGTCAGGCGCGACGTGACGTATCCGACCTCTCGACGACAGGGATAGATCGTCTCGGCGACTACACCCGGGGCCGGCTCCGGCGGCCAGGGCGGTGTCATGCCGGGCTCGGGCGCGGGCGTGTCCAGAAGGAGCCGCAGCCGGTCGAAGTACCCACGATCCCGAGCGCGACTCCAAGGAGTCGATTATGCCGTCCTGGCATCGCAGATAGGACATTCTCCCGATGTGCTGGACCTCCTTAGACGACGATGCTGGAACAGTCAGATCGACCGAAGCGATATGGAGGTGGGATATGCATCCCTGGATAACCGAGGCCTTGGCCCGGGAACACGTAACGGACCTGCGAGGCCGACCCGGATCGGCGATGACAGTTGCCAAACGGCGTCGGCGGCGAACCGGCGACGCACTGGGACGGTGGCTCATCCATTTGGGGCAGCGGATGGTGGTCGGTGACGGGAGCGCCATCCGTCTGCCGGGGGAGGCGGCGAGGGCGAGAGGCACACCGGCAAGCACCTGGCCTAACCCCGCCTACCCATGTGGTCCTTCCGGGCTGTCCGTGGATACGAAGACGTACCGCGGCACGAACAACTCTTCGATACTCGAACAACACCTGGCATGGGAACAGAGGCGCAAGTAAGCCAGCCGCAGGGGATGCTGGGCGGTCTCCATTACCCCTGGCAGCACCCCTCACTCTCCGCCGTGTCACGGGTCCTGCCGCCGCTCGTGTCCGCGCTCGGCGCTCCCCTTTGACAAGCCTCTTGGGTCGGCCAGCACCTTCGCGCCCACCTCAACCGACGAAAATCCCGGAAGAACCAAGATAGCGAGCAGGGCGTGTCTCCCAAGGTGGTTCCCGCAGACCGTCATCCGGGCCGGTCTCCCGGGGAGCGGGTGCGCCAAATCCTCGCAGGATCGACCTCACAGGCCCGCCCGAGCGGCGCGACGCGACTAACGGTAGTTCATGCACTCCCATGCTGGGCAGTCTCGACTACGCCCGTCGACCGGCGCCCGGATCGGCATCACTTTTGGGGCGGCCTGCCTGAAAACCACAGGGACGTCTATCCGCACTTCTGGCGGTTCCCTTGTATCACCGGAGTCGACGAGCGCCGGAAGATGTTGAAGCTTCGGCCAGCGAATCGATGCAGGACGAGAGCGCGCTTGCAAGCCTCGATCTCGCCAGGTTGGAGAGCTGGCCGAGCATCGAAGCCATTGTCGCCGAGGTATGCGAACTGCCTCGGACCGACGCTCAGGAGGACAGGGCACCACATCTTCGGCGGCGCGCGGTGGCCGTACCGGGGTTGGAGTACTGCTGAAGAGGGCGGTCGTGTTCAACATCAATGGCGAAACCACCAGGTGGGGGCTCCGGAGGCCCGCTGCGACCGCCTCCCACGCAACGCCGAGGGCTGTTTGGACTGCGTGGTGATGGGGGCTGATCCATTTCGTTACGGTTCGGGGGCTGGCGAAGGCAGCGTCCCGTGTTCGACGATGTGGTCGTATATGGCTTCGAGCGCCTGGCTCAGTGGGGCGATCAGCTCTTTAGGCAGGCCGCCAAAGAAGAGGTGCCGAACCAGATCGACGTGGCCGGGGGCGGCTTCGACGATGGCTCGCTGCCCGTCGGGGGTCAACCTGACTTCGGTCGCCCGCCGATCCGAGGCAGCCACGTCGCATTGGACCAGACCGCGGCTTTGCATTCGCTTGGCGTGATGAGATACCCGGCTGCGCTCCCACCCGATCCGGGCGGCCAGGACGCTGACCTGCAGGCATCCGCCGGGTACTCCGCTCAGGGCGTTGAGGACGTCGTAGTCGGCCAGCGATAGCTCACTGTCTGCTTGCAGCTGGCGGTTCATCTCGTACCCGAGCCGTTGCTGAACCCCCATGAAGGCGAGCCAGGTACGCAGTTGGGTGCGACTCAGCCAAACGTCTGACCGTGCGCCGTCTTGGTTGCCTTTACGTGACACGTCACAGACTGTAGATGATAACGGTCCGCATCGGTGATCACCCACACATCACTCGGGGTCCGGCTCCGGGGAACTGTCGGTCTTCATCGCCCCCGTGACCCTGGTCGGGTCCGCCACGGCCGCATCACTCTCGGGTCGGACAGAGCGACAGCCCGTATCCGCGAGGCGAAGAATCTGACTCTTGACATTAGGTGATAGGTCACCTAACCTGCGTGACACGTCACGTAATGGATCACAGCCGTCGATCGAGCCGGTCTTCTCGAAGTCTGCGCCGAAACCGTCCACCTCCAGGAGGGATCGTCCATGCCCAAAGCTGCCATCCTCACCAAGTACGGACCCCCAGATGTCCTGGTCTGGAGCGACGTACCCCTGCCCGAGCCCGGCCCCGGCCAGGTGCGCATCCGCGTCAAGGCCGCCGGGGTCGGTCCCACCGATCTGAAGATCCGCCGTGGCGACCTCAAGACCGCCTTCCCACTTCCCCCCGACGCAGTGCTCGGGTTCGAGGCATCGGGTGTCGTCGACGCCCTGGGCCCGTCGGTCTCAGGTGTCAAAGAAGGCGACGAAGTCGCCAGCCTCCTGCCGGGTCTCGGCGGCTACGGCGAGTACGCGCTCGCCTCCTCGTGGACCCCGAAGCCGCCCAACGTCAGTTGGAGCGATGCTGCCGCCCTCCCCGCGTCAGCAGAAGCCGCCGTCGGCATCTTGCAGCAGCTCGGGATTTCACCGGGCGAGACCCTGCTCATTCTCGGTGCGGCCGGCTCGGTCGGGATGATCGCCACCCAGTTGGCCGTCTCCCGGGGCGTCAAGGTCATCGGCGCCGCGGCGGCGCGGGACCACGATCTTCTGCGCCAGCTCGGAGCCGTCCCGGTCACCTACGGCGCTGGCCTCGCCAATCGGGTGCTGGACCACGTCCCGTCGGTGGACGCCGTACTGGACGCGGCCGGAAAAGGCGAGCTCCCCGATGCCATCACCGTCGCCAATGGTCCGGACAGGGTGATGACCCTCGCCGATGAGCATGCGACCGAGCTCGGCGTTCGCCTCTCAGCCCCGACGCCCGACCGGGCCCCCGAAGCCGTCGATCAGACCATGCCACTACTCGCCTCCGGCGAACTGCGCCTGCGATCACAGCGGTCCCTACCGATGTCCTCGGCAGCCGAAGCGCACCAGCTGCTGGAGAAAGGAGAGGGTCACCAAAAGCTCCTCCTCACCACTAACACAGAACCCGTGCAGGTCGGGACATGACGACGACTCCTCCGAAACAGTCAGTGAACGGTGGAGAACCCGGCCATTCCGTGGGTAGTCGACGCCACCGACAGGGATTCTGGGTGGTGGCGTTCGCGTTTCTGGTGGTGATGGCCCTGGGGACCGTCCCCAGTCCGCTCTACGGCCTCTACCGCGCCCGTGACCACTTCTCACTGTTCATGGTCACCGTCGCGTTCGCGGTGTACGCGGTCGGCGTTATCGTGGCGCTGCTTCTCGCCGGGCACCTCTCCGATCTCTACGGGCGGCGGCGGCTACTGCTCCCGGCCGTCGCTATCTCGATCTTCAGCGCGGTCGTCTTCGTGGCCTGGAAGAGCCTCGCGGGCCTCCTGGTCGCCCGGTTCATCAACGGGATCTCGATCGGGATCGTCGCGTCGACCGCGACCGCGTACCTCGCCGAGTTGCACGCCCTCGCTCGGCCAGGCGCAACGGCGCGCCAGGCGCAGCTCACGGCGTCGGCCGTCAACGTGGGAGGGCTGGCGGTGGGCGCGCTGGTCGCGGGGCTCCTCGCCCAGTGGGTCGCGTACCCGCTGACAGTGCCCTACCTCGTGTTCCTGGCGGCACTGGTGCTGGGTGCGGTCGGCGTCTCGCTTATCCCCGAGACGCGCGAGACCCCGAGGCCACTCCCGCGCTACCGGCCACAGCGGCTGTCCATACCGCCGGCGGAACGAGGCCGGTACCTCGCCGCGGCTCTGAGCACGTTCGTGGCCTTCGCCGCCAACGGTCTGTTCGCCGGACTTGCTGGGCTTTTCCTGGCCGTTACGCTGCACCATCCATCCCTGGGGCTCGCCGGCGCCGTCGTGGCCGGCATGTTCGGGGCGGCCGTGGTCGCGCAGTTTTTGACCGTAGGCTGGTCGGTCACCCGTGACCTGCAGGCTGGGATGGGCGCGTTGGTCATCGGAATCGGGCTCGCGGTGCTGGCGGTATGGCTGCCCTCGCCATCGCTCGCGTTGTTTATCGCCGGAGGCGTCGTGATCGGCGCGGGATCAGGCGCGATCTTCAAGGGTGCGGTCGGAACAGTCATGAGCATCTCTCCGTCCGAACGCATCGCAGAGTCGCTGACCGGAGTGTTCCTGGCCGCGTATGTCGGTATCTCGTTGCCTGTCGTGGGCGCCGGGATAACCCTCGCACGCCACGTCACCCCCAAGGTCACGATCCTGGGCTTCGCGATCGCCGTCTCGGTCGGCATCGCGGCAGCCGCCATCAAGCTCCTGACGCCGGCGACGACAACCGCACCGGTCCGGCCGACTAATGGGACCGGCGAGTACGGGCCCGACGGGAGCGCCAGCCGCGAGCCGATCCCCAGATGAACCCTTCGCCAGGGGCAACTCAACACACACCACGCCACAAACAGGGAGACACAAGTGTTGGACAACCCGAACCAAATCACGATCGACAACTCAGTCCTCATCCTCGTCGACGTCCAGCCGTGGGTCGCATTCTCGGTCAAATCCATCGACGCCGGGTTACTCAGCAACAACCTGGCGGGCCTGGCGGCCAGCGCCAAAGCGCTCAACGTACCTATCGTCCTGACCACGGTAGGAGCGGAAGGCGGAACGCTCAAGGACCCGCCCATGAAGGCCCTCGCCGACGTCATCCCAGACGCGAATCCGATCGATCGAGTGTCCACCAACGCCTGGCCGGACATCCGGCCAACCGTTGAGGCCACAGGACGGCGGACATTGCTCATCGCCGGACTGTGGACCGAGGTCTGCCTGGCCCAGACCGCGGTTTCGGCCATGGCCGATGGCTACCGAGTGTTCTTTGTCAGCGACTGTTCCGGCGGAATGAGCACAGAGGCCCACCAGGACGCCAAGGACCGCCTCCTCCAAGCCGGCGCCACGCCCATCAACTGGGTAGCAGTCATCTGCGAATGGGCGCCCGACTTCACGACCAAGGACCGTCGAGCGCGTCAACCCGCCCGTAATGAGATACGGTTCGATGGCCGGTCTCGCCCTCGAATACCTGGTCGCCCAGCGGGACGTGATCCCTCAAGCTGGGTAGCGCCAACCCCTAGCTTCCGATCCAAGCGGTCGAGAGGACACTCGAGGACAGCGGTGTGTCGCTCGTCGTCGAGCAATACGTGCAGAAGGCGTTCGATCTCGCTCGCACCGTGTACATCCTCAGTCGCGGGGAGATCGTCCATATGGGGAAGGCCGCGGACCTGACACCACGACATCTACCAGAACTATCGGGGCATCGAAGCCTGAAGGCCCCAGCCACGTGCAACCGCCCTGCATCAACTCACGACCACACGTACGCGCCCGAGGTTCATGATCCGGCCATGCGGGTTGTCGCCCTGCCCGAGTCGCTGCGACGTGGCACGCAACGCGGGAAAGTAGGTCCCGACAGTCGAGAAGGTGTACTCGCGGTCGAGGCGCATCGACGTGTACGAGAGGTCCTCGTTGGTGAACGGCTCGACGACTGGGTAGTCGCCGTGACCCTCGAAGTCCCATTCCGCCGCGACGATCGTGCCCGCGCCCGGCGGCACCTCGACGAGCGCCGAGAACGCCACCGGCTCGCCGACCGCCACGTCGGCGCGCTCGCCGCCGTCGGCGGTGAGCGTGACGACGGGCTGGATGCCCCGGCGCTCGGCCGCTGTGGCCGGCAGCAGGATCTGGCCGTCGACCCAATCGTAGTTCGTGCTGGGCGCGGGTGCGATGCCGCGCTCGACCCATGCCGCGAGGTCGCGGAGGGCCTGTTCGAGCACGCCGCGGTAATTGACGATGTGCGTGGAGCGGTCGGGTTGGAGGTCGATGCGCGGCATCACCGCGGGGTCCTGGTGCATGGCGTGGTCGGTGAACCAGACGCGGTACTGGTCGTCGATGCGATCGCCGAGCGCGGCCTCGACCCGCTTGCGGTACCACTCGATCTGCTGGGGGTACGCGATCTCGTCGAACAGGCTCTGGACGACGATCATCTTCCCTGCGAAGCGCCCGTCCATCCGGCCGGCGCCGTTGTTGCGCACGAAGCGCGGACCGAGGAGCTGGGGCCGCTGTGGGTAGATCGGCTCGGCCTGCAGCGCGGAACTGATCGAGTTCCGGGTACTCGCGGCCCGGTGGCACCTGGTGACGGTGGTAGGTCTGGAACGCAAGATACGGCGTGTTGTCGACGAGCACGTCGTCGCCCACCCTCGACGTTGCGCAGGTGCTCGAACTCCTCCTGGCCGATGCCCGTGGTGACGTAGTCGCCGCGTCGTCCGGAGATCCAGACGTGGTGATCCGCAGCACCTCCGGTCGTGAAGCGCAGCATGGCGCCGGTGAGGTCGGCGGCGGGCACCTCCTCTAGCACGTACGCGACCGGCACGTCGTCGACGTGGAGTCCGCGCAATGCCATCGGGATCGGCAGCCCGAGCTGGCGCGCCTCGGGCGGCAGGACCAGCTTCGCGATGCGCGACTTGTGCTCGACCTTCGCGGCGAGCAGCGACTCGGTGGGGTTCGCGCCGAGGTAGCCGGGGACGGTCCAGAAATCGTCGAAGTAGGTTGGGTCCCAGGTCGCGAAGTGGTCGAACAGGCCCGCCCAGACGGTCGTGTACTGGAGGCGAATGCGCTCGGCGTCGAACCACGCAGCCGGCGGGAAGCCCATTCGGGTCACTTCGGCGAGCGCGTCGCGCTCCTCGGCGGTGAGGCCGGCGTACATGTCGCCGCTTCCCCCGGGCTCGACCGCGTCGACGATCTGGGGAAGTTTGGCGCTGAGCACGCGGAAGGCGTGCGCCTGCACCGAGAACATGCTCGGCATGCTCTGGAGCGTGCCGTGGATGTAGGGCACCGCGCCGTCCCACACGTCGTCGCAGTTCTCGATGCACGCCATCGCCGCGGTAGGCGCCGCCGCTGCCGCCGAACACGTACCCGTACGGGCGGTGCTCGCCGTACATCTCGGCTGCGAGCACACGCGAATACGCTCGCGACCGCGGCGCTGGCGCGGTAGCCGGCGACCGTCGAGTCCTCACCGCGCAAGGCGCGGCGGAACCGCCCCAGGTTCGACTCGACGAGATAGCCGCCGCTCGCGACCGCGAACTCGATGTAGCCGGTGAACGCTCCCTCCGTGGCGCCGTGCTCCGATCCTGGCACCGGCGACAGCGGCTGGAAGAAGCGGCCTTGGTAGCGCGTCGCGTCGGGGAAGTACATCGAGAACCGGCAGTCGGTCCCGTCGAATCCACCGTGGACATAGCGGTGCCGCACCGGCTCGTCACGCCACTCGTCGACGTCGACGAACGGCGCCGTGAACATCGGATCGGTCAGCCCCATCGGCCGCGCAGCGTCTGCCATCTCGTCCCCCTTGACCATTCGGTCCAGCACACCGTACGGATGTAACGCCAGATCGTACCGCGACTCCGACACTCGGCTCGGGCGAGTCGGGGACTCCCGAGTCGAACCGGGCCCAAGTCGGAGTAGCCATACTGGCCTGACGACCCGGAACCGATCCCGGTTCCGAGATTGGACCGCCGCAAGCGGCTCACGGGTCGACCGCTCGCAACCGTGGCTGACAATCTATTGGTGGGGAGTTAGCAACATCGCCGTGATCAAAGATGCCTCGATACGACAGGCGATCATCGCCGGCATCCACTTGGCGACCCGAAGGTGGGCGGCACGTTGTTGCAGGCGGTGCCAGTCGACGTACCGCTCTTCGACACCGCACGCCGCCGCATCCACGGCCGCCACCGGGACTACCTGGACGTACCGGTGTTCGTAGTGAACAGCGAGCAAGAGACCGTCGGCTTCGGGCCAACGCGGCGCGCCACCTCTGCTGCCCGCCCCGGCGCGGAGAGACGCCACCCGTTCGAGGAAGCGTTCCTGCTCCCGTCCCACGACCGGGATCCAACCGTCGCCGTACTCGAGGGGGCGGTGCAGTATGTATCGAGGGCGTCAGACTCTCAGGCTGGCGAGGCTCCTCCTTCGTAGAGGTAGCGGAAGTCAGTGGCAAACCCGCAGCGTTCATGTAATTCCCAGCTCAGCGGGGCGTCGTGAACGGCCAGCGTGTCAGTAATCACTTCCTGTCCCGGGCGGTCATGGCCAGGGATACCGCAGGAGACGGTGCCGGATTCGAAGGCTGGGGTCGTGGCAGAGACGTCTAGGTAGGTATCAGCGCGGATGTGCCAGCGGCGAGGGACGTGGGACAGTTCGATACGAGCGGACCGCACCGCGTGTACCGTCCCGATTGCTGCGGCGAAGTTCGCGAGCGTTGAGCCGCCGGCGCGCCCGAGGAAGATCGCCGCTAGCGCGTCGTGCTGCTCGCGGTTTGCGCTCTCGTCCACATACAGAATGACCCGCCAAGGTGAGCCGTGCTCATCGTCGTCGTCGTCTACCAGCCGGCCATGACCACAGCCAGTCCGTCGAGCGGCAACGCACCCGCGACACCTCGGGAGATTTGCCACGACAGGGCGAATTGGCACACGCCGTGGGTCGAACGACCTCCGGGGCGACCGTCTACACGCCGACACGGGCAGACGGCGTCACAGTTGCACGCTTCGAAGTAGCTGCCGGCCACCTCCCACGGCTCGATGACAGTCGCCACCGTTCCATTGAACACCAAGGAGTAGGCGCCATCCGCAACGATCGCCCGAGGCCCCGACGCGGCTGGTTCCGTCCGGGCCGTGCGCCCGTTGCTGCGCGGGATTCGGGCTAGGAGCCCATCCCCGGCATCGGCGACATCCCGCCGCTGTGCGGGATGGTCAGGCCGGGTATGGCGGAGGGGGCGGCCAGGAACATGACGCCGAGCGCCAGCAAGACGATCGCCGTGCCGTAGGTGGCCGCTCTCCCCCATGGCACGGTCTTCTCGATCGCGATCAGGCCGGCGACCACCGCCATCCACAGGACGCTCATCACTCCGAGAGCGAACAGCGACGCCATCAGGGCCCAGCAGCAGCCGACGCACCAGGCGCCGTTCTTCATGCCCATCCGCAGAGCGCCCGACTCCCCGTCGCGCCAGGATCCGAGGAGCATCCCGAGCGGGCTGCGACACTTGCCGAGGCACACGTCCTTGAGCGGTGACAGTTGGTACCCGGCCGCCACGAGCAGGGTCAAGCCGGCGAGAACCCGCCCAGCGTGGTTCCACTCCAGGCCGGTGCCGGCCACGGCCGACGCCGGCCGCCCCCACGGCGAAGGCGGCCAACCCGGCCGCCGCCCAGGTGACGAGATAGCCGCCGACGAACATCAACGGCAGCACGCGCCGAACGGCTCCGGGTCATGCGGGAGTACAGAGCAACCGTCGGGGCGACCGACGGCAGCATCATGGCGGCCATCATCACCACCCACACGCCGAGGAACCAGCCGAAGCCGCCCAGGGCGCTCCAGGGGCCGGTGTCCATGCCCCGCATCTGGTGCGCCGTCCACCACCAGCCCACCCCGGCCAGGGCGAACAGCAGGACCACCAGCCCGAGCCGGCCCCGCATCGCGACCAGCGCCGGGACCTACGCCGGGCCGGACGGCGGACGCCTGCCCGGAAGCGACCGAGGTCATGGCCGATCAGGCGGCCCAGGAGAACTCTGAGGTGGAAAGACCGGTCTTGCCCTCGTAGGAGATCCCGAAGGCGTTGATCTTCGACCGTTTGGCTTCAGCCATGGTCAGGTTCGAGCCCACGGGATGGAACATCCCCGAGAACCGGACAGGCTCGCCCGTCTCGACCCCGAACGGCACGATATCCTCGATCTCGAAGTCGATCTTGTCGGCAACCTTGACGCGATGGCGGAGCCCGTCGTCGGCCACCTCGATCTCCGCCCGCTCGGCGCCGAGCATCTCGCCCACCAAGGGGGCCAGACCGGCCATCGGACCGCCGAGCTGACCGCTGAACACCTGGACCAGCTTCTCGAACTGTTCATCGGTGGCGTCGTTGTCGATGAAGACACCCACCCGCCAGTTGCCCTCCGTCATCACCTTCGGTGTGTCGGCAATCATGACGACTTTGCGCCCGGCGATAGGAGTGCCGTCAACGTGACCCTCCTTGATGTTGAACACCAAGCTGACTCGGCAGAAGTCGTAAGTCGCGCCGTGGTCGAGAGACAGGTTGCACGGGCACATCAGCTCGCAAGAGCAAGTCTCGACGTAGCTGCCCTTCAGATTCCACGGCATCGGGTCCCCCTGTCCGTTGTCCACCAGTGGCTTACCACTCTCAGCGGGTGACGTCAACGGCTTGAGGGCGGGAAGGAAGTCCGCCGAACTTTACGACCGGGCTCCCGCTCCGCTCGGAGTCGCCGAGCGCAGCTCATCGAAACGAAGCAGAACGGTAACGCGACCGGTTCCTCTCGCCCCGTGACCGCCACGCCAGATCCGGCATAAGGAGGGGATCGGGCTCCTGCCCATCATCTCTGCAACCCATCGGTGGGGGACGTATGGTCGGGAGTCCTGCCGGCGTCGATCAGGTGTCGGTGGCGTTTGCGTCGTCGATCCACCCGCGCCGTCCGCACGCAATAGGGGTGGCGTAGCTTTTGTTCCTTCACCGTCTTCAAAGAAGGAGCGGGCCATGAGCTACGCCAGACAGCTGCTGGACACCTACCCACGCACTTTCGACGTCGACACCGGGGTGCTGGCCGCCACCATCGACGCCCTCAACGACTGCGCCCAGGCCTGCACCGCCGATACCGCAGCGGACTTGAACGAGCGAAACGTGATCGAGATGGTCAAGTGCATACGGCTGTGCCTGGACTGCACAGATATCTGCGTCGCCACCGTCGGAGTCACAAGCCGCCAGACGGAGTACGACGCCACAGTCATCAAGCCGCTGTTTGAGGCCTGCGCGGCCATCTGCAAGAGCTGCGGCGATGAGTGCGAGCGGCACGCCCGGATGCACGAGCACTGTCGGGTCTGTGCCGAGGCCTGTCAGCTCTGCGAGCAGGCCTGCCGGAAGCTGCTGCAGGCCATGAAATAGGAGACGGGCCATTTCCCGCGGACATTGGTATCGCCTGTTCCCCGTTTCGGCCAGCGGACCTGCCCCCGAATGCGGCGGCGGCGACCGCCGGCCAGGTATCCCCGACGTACCGTCATCTCGAGCCGTATCGAGACACTCGTACTCGGCGTGGCACGACCGTGTCACAGAATCCGCTTATGCGCTGCCCGCTTTACTCCCCGATGGTCGCCAATTCCCAAGGCACCTGGAGGGGTGACGACCCCGCCACGTACCGGCACTTATCTCCAGCCCGACTTCAGGCGTCTGAGCTGTGTCCGACGAGGGTTTCGCCCTTCGTCGAGACCGTGTTATCTGAAGCCGTGTCACCGATGGAACCCACGTCACTCTTCTTCCTCTATGCCACCTTTTCGTTCGCCTCCGGGGGCTAGCGCCCTCCAGTGTCCACAACACAGTCGGTCAGCTCAGACACGGAGCAAAGACCACAACCCGACCCTGCTGCGCCCATCTCTGAAGAAAAGTGACCTTCTACCAGGGATTTTGGGGGGCCGGATCGAGGGGAGGGCGACGAATACGACCGAGGTGTCGAGAACCACCATGAGGTCGGCCACGGCCAGGACAATGAGCGTCGCCCGCTTGTTCGAGGCCGTACCCCGGAGAGCTCAGGCACGTTGTCACATTCATGTCAAAGTCCTGGTGTCAACAGGAAGCTTCGACGTCAGCGAAACCCCGCCCGCATACCCGGATTGTAGAAGCTTTCCCTTACGACGCGGAGGTGTGGATCGTGGGTAGGAGACTGTCAAGATGCCTCATAGCGCTGTCAGCATCAGTGACACCTGCGTGCCACGCCCTCCATGCCCGGCTGGCACCCAGGGCGAGCAGCAGGGCACGGCAGAGGATGCCGTCATGTGCCGAGAGCTCCGCGGGTGTGGGAATTTCTGAAGTGGACCGTCCCTCATGGCTCGACCCTGCGGTAGCGATATCGGTCACGGTGTCTTCGAATGAAAGCCGCGGACAATGGCCGGCCAGCAATTGCCTTGCCTCCGTGAGCATCACGAGGGCTCTCTGGGCCGACTGGCTGCTTTCGATCAATGCCATCGCCAGCTCGGGATCGGAGGCGGTCGCACCGGAGCGCCTGACCAGGCGGTCCACCGCACTGACTGCGACGCGCAGCACCGCGGCCGCCCGGACCATATCCGCCCAGTTACGGCCCGCTTCGTTCTCACAGGTGCTGTGGTCGTTCGGCCCTTCAGGGACGGGCGGCATTGAGGCCATCATCACTCATCCCGCTTCGCGCTTGCCATGTCTGCCACCTCCTATTGGGTTCTCCACAGCGGAGCTACCTGGTGCCCGCGGGGATTGGTTAGCAGCCCCTTGCCGAGTACACGCTCGGGTGTCTCTTGCGCGATCGGCAGTTCTTCAGCACGTACCGTTGTGCCTTTACCGATGGCCGCGGAGGCTGCCCGCTTCCCCCCCAGAGGGCCGGGGCGGAGCAAGACGCCACCTACCACGGCGCCACCGGCGAAGATTCCGGCGATCCACCAGAAGGCGGTTTCGTAGCCGTGTGCCTGCGCAAGTCCAGTCAAGGCCTGGCGGCCGATTATCCGGGCCGCGGCGAGATGCGCCGTGAGGTAGGTCGCAACCGCGCTGGCGAAGATTGTGTTCAGCAGCGAGGTGCCGACCGACGCGCCAAGTTGCTGGCCCACGGTCACGGTCGCGGATGCGACTCCCGCGTCCTGGGGGGCAACACCGAACACCCCGGTGTTGATCACCGGAGGGATCACCATGCCGAGCCCGACCCCGGCGAGAATGAGCGGGCCGACCATCCCGGTGGCATAGCCGGTGTGCGCGCCCAACTGAGCCAACCAGACCGCCCCGCCCGACGCAGCCAGCATCCCGAAGGTGACGAGCGGCTTGGGCCCGTACCTGGGCATCAGCACGATCGTAGACAGATTGCCGGCGACGATAAGACAGCCGCTCAGCGGCAGGAACGCAACCCCTGTAGCGAGCGGCGAGTACACCAACGTCTGCTGCAAGTAGTAGGTCAAGAACAAGAAAGTCGGGAACAGTCCGGCCGAAGCGATGAGCATCGAGAGGTAGGCGCCGCCCCGGTTGCGGTCGAGCACCACGCGGGGAGGAAGCAATGGGTGGGATGCCCGACTCTGCCACCAGACGAACAGGACGCCGAGCACCACACCGGCGGCCAGGAACCCGTAGGTGGACGGCGCATGCCAGCTGTGGGTGGCCGCGTTGGAGAACCCGTAGACCAAGCAGAAAACCGCACCCGATACCAACAGCACACCCGGGACGTCCAGCCTCGCCCGCCCCGGAGACGGCTGGCGCTCCAGTAGAAGCATCCCCCCAATGAAGGCCACCGCGGCGAAGATCAGGTTCACATACATCGTCCACCGCCACGACAGGTACTCAGTCAGAGCGCCCCCTAGCAGCAAGCCCACCGCGCCCCCGGCGCCGACGATCGCCCCGAAGATACCGAACGCTTTGCCACGGTCTTTCGGCTCGGTGAACGTCGTGGTCAAGATCGACAGCGCAGAAGGCACCAGCAGGGCGGCGAACGCGCCCTGGCAGGCCCGCGCCGTTATCAGCATGGCGAAATTTACAGAAGCTCCGCCGATGGCCGAAACGCCGGCGAAGCCGACCAGGCCGATCAAGAAGGTGACCTTCCGGCCCAACAGGTCGGCGAGTCTACCGCCCAGCAGTAGCAGGCTGCCGAACGCGAGGCCGTAGGCGGTCACCACCCACTGCCGGTCAGCGGTGCTGAAATGCAGCGCCTTCTGCGCGGACGGCAGGGCGACGTTCATCACCGTGAGGTCCAGGACCACCATCAGCTGGGCCAGTCCGACCACGCCCAGGATCAGCCAGCGCCGATCCCGCACGCTGCTGAGGGAACCAATATCAGACATGCGAATCCTCCTTACTCTGCTGACCTTGATGTGCGGGCCCAGGTGCAGACCCCGACGTCGAATGAGCCGTGGGACCGGCCCGTTTCGACCACTGAAGGCGTAACAATGCCGACCGCCCGGCCGGGCCGGGAGCCTCCAATATTGATTTGGAGCCCTGTCACGGCGGCTCCCTCCAGATCTTCGCTGAACTCACCCCCATGCGAGCATCGTGCCCATGTCGTCCGGCCGATCGAATCCCCGAACTCCTTAGCCTGACGCGATTAATGCGAGGGGCAATATCGGGGTTGGAGGGGGCGTCGCCGGCCAGCCGGGCGACCTGCGCCGTTGCGGGCTGGGTTCTTTGTGGGCTTGGTGACTGCGTTTGCGTTCGCGTCTATTGCAAGGAGTCTGCGCTCGGCGCGCTCGTCGAAGGCTTCGGTGCCCATCCCGGCCAACATGTCAAACGCGCTGCGCAGTTCCTCCGACGTGTCCAGGGTGCGGGCGAGCTCGACCCGGATGGGTGGTGTGTCTACAATGGGTTTGTTCTCGACTCCCTTCCGAAAGGATATGATGTGCTGTGTCAAGGACTGCTGGCTTTTACTTCCGATACCTGCCGCTGCAGAACTCTTCTGTGAGGCCCGGGAGGAGCGTCATCTCCCAGTTCGAAGGGCAGAGAGTGCGGCGCGGGCTTGATCTCCGGTAAGAAGTTGGCCGTTTAACCCGCCATACTGATGCAGGTCCCCGAACATTTCGATGCGAGTTGCGTCCTCAACACCACCCGCCTTTACCGGCTCGAATCCCGCTGCCGTGATCAATCGCTGGACGACCGCCTCGGCCTTGCCGTCGTCGGTGGCATAGAACAGCGCGACTCGCTCAGGAGCCCGATTGGCGCTGCCGGCAAGTGAGTCCGCGCCGAGTGTCCCGAATGCTTTTGCGTAGTGCGCTCCCGGTGGGAGCAGTTCGACGATCTGAGACGCAGACGACACCCCATCGGGGAGGGTGCGTGCGTAGTTCCCTGTCGCATCAGCGGCGACCGCGTTCGAGGGGTCGATAACGACCTTTCCGTCCAGACGGCCTTCGTACTTATGGAGGAGATCTCTAATCGTCTCCAGCCAAATGGCGAGCACGACGGCGTCCGCCTCATCAATTGCCTCGGCTACGCTCGCCGCCGTTGCCAGCGCGCCGAGATCATCGGCGAGTTCACGAGGTCCGCCAGGATCTCGTGCGGCAAGGACAACCGTTTCACCGCCGGCGACGAGATTGGTCGCGACGGCTTTGCCGATGTTTCCCACTCCAATGATCGCTGTCGACATCTCACATCACTCCTTTTTTCGTTTGGGCTTCTTCATACTGTGAACCACGAGCGAAGGCGTGAGCGCCCCCGTTCCAACTCGGAGATCGTTTTCCTCCGTCCCGTCGCCTCGGCCTGACGGAACTCGTTGTCCTCCCAGGCGTTCAGTGTCGTCCTCGGGGATCCTCGGGTCCTAGCCGTTGACGACGTCGACGGTCGACAGCGCTCCCGGCAAGGCGAAGGTCCGCGCCAGGCCACGGAGACGATGTTGTCGACCAAAAGGTCATGGCCGATGGACGTGATCGCCCCGACCTGGCTCGGCTGGTAGTCGAGCACCACCAGCGCCCCGTTCTCCGGCGTCAACCTGTGGTCGGTGAAGGGGCCCTGGCGTGCTTCCTTTGTCATTTGAGTCCTTCGGTTGGTGGCGGGGCCTGGAGCCTCCGGCTCGAAGCGGGAGGGGTTATGGGCACGTTCGTCCGGTCGGGCCGACTCTGGGCTGCCCGCGGCAGATTCGGGACGACCGTCTGAGCCGCTGTGGTTGTTGCGAACGGCCTGCTGGTTTTCTGACTGCATGTGAGATACCTGTCGTGGCTTCTGTTGTGTAATGTCTGCTGGTTTGGCTGGGACGACACCCCTGTTTCCTGGATCGTGCGTGATAGCCCCACTTCCTGGCATCCGGGAAAATCCTTAGTCCGTCAATCACGGGTGTGTTCACCTGTCTCCGGTGAACGGTGGATGGTCCCAGCGCGCCCGGTTGCAGCTTCCGGATGTGAGACGCCGGGTGGAAGGACAGCGCCAGCTTCTTTAAGACTAGGGATTTACCTGGATGCGTGACACGTGATCGGGTGGGCACAATCCGTGAATGGACCTTCGCCAGACCGGCCGACGCGAAGATTGCGAGTTCCGGCTGAGACTAAACGGCACTGAACGCGCCGTGACCTGCGATCCTGACACGCCGTTGCTAGATGTACTTCGTGACGGCTTGGGCTTGGCCGGGCCGAAGTTCGGCTGCGGAACCGGGTTATGCGGGGCGTGTTTCGTTCTGATTGACGGCCGTGCGCGCTCGTCGTGCGATCTGGCCGTGTCGGCTGTCGCCGGCAAGGTCCTCACGGTGGAGGGCTTGTCGGGCTCCGAGGGGCTCCACCCCGTGCAGCAGGCCTTCGTCGACGAGCAGGCGGCGCAATGCGGCTACTGCACCGCCGGAATGATCATGACCGCTGTCGGCCTGCTCAAGGAGTTTCCGGCTCCGACCGCACAGCAGGTTAGGGAGGCGCTCGACCTCAACCTGTGCCGCTGCGGTGCGCATGGTCGAATCGTCCGAGCCGTGCTGAAGGCGGCTGGGGAAACTTCGAATGGAGTGGGGATGATGAGCGTCGCCGCAACGGAGGGCTCGTCTCGCCAGAGTCCCGGCCACCGACCTGCGACGGAGGAGGCCCTGAGGATCCCGGCGGCCGGTGCGCCCGGAGGGCTTGAGGGTCCAGCGGTTCCCGGTTCCCCGCTTCCGGCCGATCTCGCCGCGAACCCCGTGTTGGCGAGATGGCTCGATTTCAGCCGGGAAGGTGAGGTCACCGTCCGGATCGGAAAGGTGGAGTACGGCCAGGGCATCTGGACAGCCCTGGCCCAAATCGCCGCCGAGGAACTCCAGGTCGCCTTGGCCCAGGTGCGCATGGCTCCGGTTTCGACGAGCACCAGCCCGAACGAGGGCATCACGGCCGGGAGCCTTTCGGTCCAAGACTCAGGGTCCGCGCTCCGCCAGGCGTGCGCGCAGGCCCGCGAGTTGCTGCTCGCAGCCGCAGCCACGAAGCTGGGCACGAACCCCGCAGCGCTGACAGTGTCGGAGGGGCAGATCCGCAGCGGTGGAGCTCCGACCGGGCTCACCTACTGGACGGTTGCGCAGCCCGGAATGTTTGACCAAAAAGCCGAAGCGACTGCGCTGTCCCGGCCGTCCAGCGGGTGGTTAGTCGCCGGCCACGACGTCTCCCGCCTGGACATTCCGGACAAGGTGACCGGACGACCGCGGTTCCTTCACGATCTGGTCTTGCCGAGAATGGCCCACGGCCGGGCGATTCGCCCGCCCGGGCGGGCGGCTGAACTGATCGACCTGGCCGACGCGGGACTGGGCCGCGAGGTCGTTCTGGTCCGGGACGGCACGTTTCTCGGCGTGGTGGCCCCCACCGACCCTGCAGCCAGACTCGCCGTCGAGCGTGTCACGAAGGCTGCGCGATGGTGGACGACACCATCGTTGCCCGACCGTAGCGATCTGCGCGGTTTTATGCTGACGGCGCGGTCAGAGGTGGAAACGGTGGTGGACCAGTCCGACGGGGACGCCTTGCCGGCCGCCCGCACGTTGACGGCGGAGTTCACCCGGCCATTCCTCGCGCATGCGTCGATTGCGCCAAGCTGCGCCATCGCCCGCTGGGACGGCGACTCCGTCACCGTGTGGAGCCACAGCCAAGGCATCTTCCTGTTGCAGGCCGCCATCGCAAACGGGCTGGGCCTTGAGACCGGGCAGGTGACCGTGCACTACGTCGAGGCCGGTGGCGTCTTCGGCCAAAACGGCGCCGACGACGTAGCTATGGATGCGGTGCTGTTGGCCCGTGCCGTCCCCGGGCGGCCGGTCCGGGTGTTGTGGACTCGCGAGGACGAGATGTGCTGGTCGCCGCTTGGATCGGCCATGCTTGCCCGCCTATCCGCTTGTCTGGATGCCGACGGTCGGATCGCGGCCTGGCGGCATGATGTCTGGAGTGGCGGTTTCATGGGGCGGCCAACCATGGGCGGTCATCCCCGCCTGCTCGCCCTGACCCACGTGGCCGGCGGGTTACCGATGCCAGCGGCGCCCGACGGGCCGGCAACCGGCTGGATGGGTGCAACCCGAAACGCGGTGCCTGGCTACGACATCCGCAGCGTCCATGTCACTCGCCATCGCCTGCTGGACATGCCGATCAGGACGTCGTCGCTGCGCTCGCTCGGTGCGCACCTGAACGTCTTCGCCATCGAATCTTTCATGGACGAACTAGCTGCCGCGGCCGCGGCTGATCCGGTCGAATTCCGGCTTGCGCACCTGAGCGACCGGCGCTCGCGCCGGGTGCTGACCGAGGCCGCGTCCATGGCGAACTGGGGTAACCGGGGACACCGTGACGGCGTCGGGTACGGGGTGGGAGTCGCCCGTTACAGCGGGATCGCTGGATACTGCGCCGCGGTGGCAGAGGTGGATGCCGATACGGAGATACGGCTGCGCAGGCTCTGGCTGGCTGTGGACGTGGGCCGGGTCATCAATCCCGATGGGGTGGTCAACCAGGTCGAAGGCGGGGCCGTACAGAGCGCGAGTTGGACCTTGCGAGAACAGGTCATGTTCGACCGGGAGAAGATAACGTCGGCGTCGTGGGATAGCTACCCGATCCTCCGGTTCACCGAGGTCCCCGATGTGTCGGTACGGATTGTGGATGCGCAGGGCGAAGCCGAGGAGGGAGCAGGAGAGATCTCCCTGGGCCCGGTGGCCGGAGCGATAGGTAACGCCCTGGCCGACGCGATCGGGGTGCGGGTCCGCGACCTGCCGCTCAGCCGCGAACGTGTGGCTAGCGCCATCGTGAACAGCTGACGGCTCCCGGCAAACTAAAGCACCGCAGGAAAGCTTCAAGGCCTGCACCTAGTCATATATCGATCCCAAGGCGACCCCCGGGCGTTGATCGACGCCACCATGGCGCGCCTCGTTGGGCTCGTCTGAAGAGGCGGGGCTGGGCCTTCGTGTTCTTCATGGCCACCCTGAACTGGGTGGCCAACATCGCCTGTCTGGCCCTGGCCCTCATGGCCGTGCGAAGCCCAGTCCCCTGGTCTGGGCTGATCCTGGCCTGGAGCGTCGCGGTGGGCGCCGCCAGCTTCGGCATCACCCCCGGGGGTTTGGGCCTGGTGGAGGCCGCCCTGGCCGGAGCACTCGTCGCCGCTGGAGTCCACACCCCGCAGGCGGTGGCGGCCGTGCTGGTCTATCGGCTTATCAGCTTCTGGCTGGTCGACGCGCTGGGCTCGATGTTCTACGTGACGACTCGCAAGCGGGGACCTCCGGCACCACCGGCCTCAGGCTCGTCGGCTGATCCCAGTCTGTGAGGGGAACTGCTGCTCCGGGACTTCACCCGCGGCCGGTTGGATCGACGCCGAGACTGCGTGAGGAATCCACTGGGCGGCGGTCCTGTTCTGATAGGCGTTGGTCAGATGGAAGGCCGTAATCCATCGAGGCGCGCCGCGATTGGAGAACGTCGCCAGGTTCTGTAGGCACCGAGGGAGGTGAGCACTGCGACTCCGGCGGTGAGCACAGGGCGGCGCCAGGTTCGCCCCGCCAGGCTGTGGGCGGCCAGTTCGGAGAGGGCGTCGATCGCCGCCGCGGCTAGAACGCTGATCGCCACCCGGTTAGCGAGCCGTTCGACGCGGCCCAGCAGGGGCTGCAGTTCGCTGGTGCGCAAGTGAACCTCGAACTGTCCGTCCCCGAGCGTGTCGAGCAGCCGGTGTAGTTGGCCGGGTAGGTCACCGGCCAGCTCGGCGACCTCGATCCCGAACTGCTCGGCCCGCCGGGCCAACACGGCCGAGGACAGGCTGGAGGCCAGGTGGCGCTCCACGTAGGGCCGCAGGGCGTGCTCGAAGCGGAAATCGGGATCGAGTTCCTCGGTGATGCTTTCATCCAGGATGAGCACCGCGAACAACAGGGCCAGGTCGGGGGAGATGATCAGGTCGTGGCGGCGCACGACGTCCAGGACCTCCCGGATGGCCGCCCCGATCGGCACGTCGCGGATGGCCAGATCGGTATAGCGGGTTAGCAGTTCGGCCAGGTCCTGGCGCAAGCGGTCGCGGTCGACAGGTGCCGTGGGTACCCGGAGGGCCAGCAAGGCCCTGGTAAGGCGGTCGGGGTCTTTATGGATAAGCGCCAGGAGCAGGCGGCTCAAGCGGGAGCGCAGGTCGTCGTCGATGCGCCCGACCCGCCCGAAGTCGACGATCCCGATGCGGCCGCTTGCCTCCACGAAAAAGTTGCCGGGATGGGGATCCCCATGGTAAAAGCCGTCGACCAACACCATCTGGGCCACCATGGTGGCCAGCCGCTCGGCCAGAGCGGACCGGTCCACCCCTGCCGCGTCGAGCCCGGCGACGTCGCTGATCTTCGTGCCGCGGAGGCGCTCCAGGGTGAGCAGCCGGGACGTGGACAGCTCCGGGTAGACCGCCGGAATACGCACCCCCGGATCGGCCGCGAAGTTGGCCGCGAACCGTTGGGCGTTGCCGGCCTCCGCCAGGTAGTCCAGCTCGGCCCGCAACAGCTCAGCGAAGTCTCGGGCCAGACCGTTCAGGTCGCAATGCTCGGCCCCCTTCCAGCGCCGGCTGGCCCGGGCGGCCAGGTTGCGCAGAATCTCCAGGTCCAGCTCGATCTCCTCGGCCGCCCCGGGGCGGCGCACCTTGACGACCACCTCGGCGCCGTCGGGCAATGTGGCCGCATGGACCTGCCCGATAGACGCCGCCGCCAGCGGCTCGGGATCGAAACGGGCGAACAGCTCCGTGATCGCCGCCCCCAGTTCGCCCCTGATGGCCTCCTCGATCACCTCCGCCGCCACTCCACCGGTGTCGTCCTGGAGCTTGGCCAACTCGGCCTGAAAGTCCGCAGGGAGCAAATCAGCGCGGGTCGAGAGGATCTGCCCCAGCTTGATAAACGTCGGGCCCAGCTGTTCCAGCGCCATACGCAGATTCTCCGGCCGGGTGCGAGCGGCACCTCCGCCCAACAAACGGCGCTCCAGGGACACAAAACGCTCCAGACCAAAAACCTCGAGCAGGTGATCCATCTCGTAGCGGACCAACACGTCGGCGATTTGCCTCTCACGACGACGGTAAGAGGACGTCATCGCTTTGACCGGCGATCGGATCTCATCCGGCTGGCTCCCTCGGCCTGATCGGGCCAACCACCGTCACGAGTAGGAGCGGACCGTCTCCGATGCCCAACTGGACGGATGAGAGGCGTAGTACCGCTCGGCCCAGGTGATCCCGGGCAAGACCGGTAGCAAGACGCGGCCGTCTCACGTCATCACACCCAAGGCATCGAGTGAGCGCACGGGCTCGTCTCCCGGCTATTGGTCGAGCCGGAGGATCCGCTCGGCGTTTACGTGCGCCACTCGCTCCTGATCACCGGGAGCCAACGGCGCGGTACGAATGAACTGGACCGCTTGCTCGGTAGACTCAAAGGGGTAATCGATCGAGAACATGACATTGTCGACCCCGACAGCCTGGATCGCTGCCATGAGCACGGCGTGAGAGAACACGCCGGTGGTGGTGATCGCGATGTTGGTTCCGAAGTACTCCGACGGCAACCTTTCGAGCGGATGCTTCAGATCCAGGACCTGGTAGCGGGAATCCAGCCGGGAGAGCTGAAACGGGAGGAACTCCCCCATGTGCCCCAAGATCACCCGAGTGTTCGGGTAGCGATCGAAGACACCGCCTAGGATCAGCCGCAGCGCATGGCCGCCGGTCCGTGGGGCCCAACTCCACATTGCGGTGTCCATGCCGGGGTATCCTTCCACGACCTTCCAGTTGTCGGAGGGGACGGCGTTGGGGTGGATGTACAGCGGCACCTCGAGGTCCTGCAGAGTTTCCCAGAACAGGGCGTACTGCGCCTCGTCGAGGTAGTGGCCCAGGGTGTGATCGTTTACCAGGGCGCCGGACAGGCCAAGCTCGGTGGCGCGGCGTAGCTCGGCGGCAGCCCTGGCCGGGTCCTGCAACGGGATAGCGGCCAGACCGGCGAACCGCTGGTGCTCTTTGATGATGTCGGCGAGAAAGTCATTGGCTGTACAAGCATCGCTGACCGCTATGTCCGGGTCTGGCTGAATCTGAATGCCGGGACTAGTCAGCGATAGCACCTGCATGTCGACGCCGTTCCGGTCCATGTCCGGAAGCCTGTACTCAGTGAAATCGATCAGCTTGCGCTGCCACTCCTCTGCCACCGAACCCTTTATCTTCACATGGCTGGTCGTGGAACCCTCCGTCGCTAACTTCTCGTACCAGAATGACTCCTCCAAGGCAATTAGCTTCACGGGAATTCTCCTTCCACTCGACAGTTGACGTCGTTCGTACAGATCTGATTCGCCGCTGACCGTCGGCCCTGGCAGGTCCAGTCAGTGAGGCCGGAGGTGCTCAGAGAACAAGGCGACGAATTCCTCTGCGGGCCTTTCCAGCTTTGTATTCGCTCATCGCTCTCTGATCGTGGGCACCCTGGAACAAGGTCGCATCTAGGAAATCCCTTAGTCGGGTGGGGATGCGCTCGCGACATGGCCTTGGATCTGCTGATGGTCGCGCCAAAGCGCTTTCCGAGGTGTTTAGGGACAAAGGCCTGGCCATCTGCGGGATGCCAGTGTTCATTTCCCCACCCGCCGGCTGCCGGCGACAGCGGCCTGAGTCGTATCACGTCGCACACTCTGGGCCGGCCTGCAGCCGCGGTGTGCTGCAGTCGAGCCGGCCGCGCTTTGGTCGGGACGGCTAGGATGGAAGGAGGGTTTTGAGGCCTGGGAGCAATACCAGAGCCCAGGGGTTAGGACCTACCGAGGGAATCGAAGCCGCCATCCCGACATTTGGTGGCCGTCTGGGGTTGATCAGAAAGCGGTGAGATGGCCAGAAAGGCTACTGTCTGCATCGAGCGTGACATCGCTCTGGAGACCTTGACCAGCGGTCGTGCATGTCGACCAGATGCACCGTCCAAGGGGGTTCTACCCTTTGGTGCGAAGGGCCCGAAAGGACTCCCTCGTTAACGGACGATGCAGCCAGAAGCGGTCTTCTTCGATCGAGTTGATGAGAGACGGGCCGTAGACGGCCTGGCAGAGTCGGCACGCCAAGGTGGTAGCGGCGCACTGGTCTTTTACGGCGAGGCCGGTATGGGCAAGACGGCGTTGCTGGACTACGCCTCTTCGGTCGCAGACCTTCGAGTGGCGCGCATCTCTGGAATCGAGACTGAACAAGAGTTCGGATTCGCCGCGCTGTATCGCCTGCTTCTGCCCTTCCTGGACGATCTCGGCCAGATCCCAGCGTCGCAACAGGTGGCTCTCAGGTCGGCGTTCGGATTGCCAGACGGGGGACCACCGGATCGCTTTCTGGTCGGGCTGGCCGCTTTAAGCCTCCTCGCCGTGCAGAGCGCTAAGTGGCCTGTGCTGTGTGTCGTCGATGACGCCCAGTGGATCGACCAGGAGTCGCTACGAACGGTTGCGTTCATCGGACGACGCCTGCGCGCAGAGGGGATCGTCCTGCTTCTTGGTGTCCGGACTTCCTTCGACGTCCCCTCAGAGTTGGCCGGCATTCCATCCATCGAGGTAACCGGGCTACCGGACGAGGCCGCTATAGACCTGTTGAAGCAGGTGGCCGGACGCGAGCTTGATTCGACTGTGACGAAGTACGTTCTCACCGAGATGAACGGATGCCCGCTAGCCCTTTGGGAGCTGGGCAAAGATCTTGCCACTAGACCCATCGCCGATCGAGTGTTGCTCGACGGGACAGTCGCGATCGGTCGTCGGTTAGAGGACCATTTCTTCGAGCAGATAGCTTCTCTCCCGCCCCACACACAGTTGTTCCTTCTCGTCGCCGCTTCAGAGACATCGGGCGATCGAGGGTTGATCCGCAGAGTCGCGCTCGAATTGGGCAGTAGTGCGGACGCCGAGATGGAGGCGCACCGGCGCCGGCTTCTCATCCTCGGCCCTGGGATCCGATTCAGACATCCTTTGATCCGCTCCACGGTTTACGCCCGTGCCGACCCCGAGCAGCGCCGTGTCGTCCACCGAACGCTGGCCAGGGTCATGGACCGCCGGACCCATCCTGATCGTTGGGCACGACATGTCGTGCTGGGCGCGGATCGTCCCAACGAGCTGTTAGCGGTCGAACTCGAGGCCGTGTCTCACATCGCACAGGCGCGTGGCGGATACTCGGCCCAGACAACACTGCTGGTTCAGGCCGCCCACCTGAGCGAATCTTTGCAGGCCCGATCGGTGCGTCTCCTCGGCGCCGCGGCCGCGGGGCTCAACGCCGGGGTGCACCCCTACGCGGCCGAGCTCCTGGATCAGGCAGAAGCGCATCTTTCGGACCCAGCATCCGTCGCTGAGGCTTGTCACCTTCGCGGACGGCTCTCTACCGGCCTCGCTCAGGCACCCAAAGCTCCGGCATTGTTGCTCGCGGCGGCGCGTTCATTTCTGCCCTTGAGCGTGAGCAGAACCCGAGAAGTCTTACTGGAAGCATTCGACGCGTACGTCGCGTCGGCTCATTTGACCGTGGGCGTCTCGGCGTCTGACATCGCGTCTCTCGCTGAGAAGACGAGCACAACGGCTGGATCGCTCGCTGTGCAGGACCATTTGCTCGAGGGTACAGCAGCCTTTTTTAGCGGAAATCGATCCCGGGCCTACGAGCATTTCCGGAGGACGGCGCAATTCATTCGCGCCGGAGAGGTCACGAACGATCAGATCGGTCAGTGGTTCTTCGTCGGCTCTGTGATGACTGAGATATTCGACGACACGACGTACGGCCTCTGGATGGCCCGCACGGAGGCCTACGCCCGCGAAAACGGCGCCCTCTACCTCCTGGTGAGCAGCCTCATTGGCCAGATGCACGCTGACGTGCGCGCCGGCCGAATACGTGCCGCAGCAGGCCGTCACGCGGAAGCCCTCGACGTCGCCGGCGCGATTGGACTGGCCGAGCACTACCTCCATCTAGACAATATCGTGCGAGCCTGGGCAGGGGATGAGGAAGGGACCCGAACGACAACAGCCGCCACGATCGAGGCCAATACGAGGATCGGCTCGGGATCGCCAGTCGTCTTGGCGCACTGGGCACTTGCCGTTCTCCACATGGGGGCGGCACGTTACCGGGAAGCGTTGGTCGAGACCGACTTCATCTGCGCTCAAAACGTGATCGGGTTTTCCACTGCTGAGGCTCTTCCGCTGGTAGTGGAGGCCGGGGTCAGGTCAGGTCAGCGCGAGAAGGCGGAGCGTGCTCTTGTCGACCTGGAGTCCGGAGCGCTAGCAAGCGGCACTCCGTGGGCCCTCGGGCTGTTGGCACGGTCAAGAGCCCTCCTCATTGACGGCCTTGAAGCCGAAAGGCACTTTCAAGAGGCCATCAGCCTTCTCCAACAAACGTCGGTTGCTACCGACCTGGCGCGTGCCCGACTTCTCTACGGAGAGTGGTTGCGTCGGGAGCGGCGCCGCATAGACGCGCGTACCCAGCTGCGGATGGCCCATGACTTTTTCACCGAGATCGGGGCGATGGGCTATGCCAAGAGGGCCGAGATCGAGCTTTTGGCAACCGGAGCACGCACGCGAGTGAGGTCTGTCGAGCACGCTACCGACCTGACCCCCCAAGAGCGACGCGTCGCCCAGATGGCATCAGAAGGCTTCACCAATCAAGAGATCGCATCTCAACTGTTCATAAGTTCCGCGACCGTCGAGTACCACCTTTCCAAGATCTTCAGGAAGCTCGACATCGGTTCCCGCCGTCGGCTCAAGAACGCGCTTGCGGCACTGGACTCCGAATTGCCCTGAAGAGCGCGACTCGGAGTGGTCGCTCGCCGAGTTCGTAACCTCCCCCGTCGCTAGAAACTGTTTCGTTGTAATAGTCGTCCGGGCTTCTCGACGCTCTACGGTAACTACGGCCGGTCAACACTAAACCGGGCCTCCAGCAAACCCGGCGCCGTTTGCCTTGCTCAAACCGTTGCGCACCAAGTCGAGAAGCTGGCCGACCCGAACGACTCCTCGGCCCTGCCGACCAGCTACACGCATCCTGGGCCGCTCCGGCCTCGGCCCTGGCGCTCTGGGGTCTCGCTCAGCAGCCGCGAACTATGGCCTTCCTAGATGCCAGCAGTCAAAGGTCGCTCGCACAATGTATTCACCCAGAAATACCCCCTGGACGCGCTTGCGTCCCCCCACGAATCGGAGGTTGTTATGTCTGAGGCTGCGAACGCCGCCGTCGCCCAGATCGTCGGCGAGGGGAACATCGCTGTCCGAAGCTCTGCGCCGCCCCCCTATCGAGCGGGGCCTGCTGATCGGCGGAAAGAGTGTCCCCACGAGCTCCGCCAGACTCACCGACGACGTCTCACCGTGGGACGGCCAGATCTACGCCCGCGTCGCCGCCGGCACGCCGGAGGACATCGCCCGGGCGGCCGAGGCGGCCCAGGCCGCGTTTCCCGCCTGGTCCAAAATCGGGGCGTTCGAGCGGCGCGAGATCTTCCTGAGGGCCGCTGACGTGATGGCCGAGCGCGGAGGGGAGGCGATCGCGGCCCTGGCCGGTGAGACCGGGGCGTCCCGAATCTTCTCGCAGTTCAACGTGGCGTTGTGCATACAGGTGCTGCGCGAGGCGGCGGCGGCGACCACCCGCCCCGTGGGCGAGCTGCTGCCGACCTCGATCCCCGGTGCCTACTCGATGGCCCAGCGAGTGCCCTTCGGCGTGGTGGGGGCGATCTCACCGTGGAACGCGCCGCTGGTTCTAGGGATCCGATCTATCGCCATTCCGCTGGCCGTTGGCAACACCGTGGTGATGAAGCCGAGCGAGGACGCTCCGATCACGTGCGGGCTCCTCCTGGCCGACGTGCTGGCCGAAGCCGGGCTCCCGCCCGGGGTCCTCAATGTTGTCACCAACGATCTGGCCGACGCCGGCGACGTGGTGGCTGCCCTGATAGCCGACCCGCGGGTGCGGATGGTGAACTTCACCGGCTCGACCAATGTAGGTCGCATCATCGGGGTCCAGGCCGCCCAACATCTCAAGCCGGCGGTGCTCGAGCTGGGCGGGAAGAATCCGCTGATCATCCTGGAGGATGCCGACCTGGATCTCGCTCTTGACGCCTCCGTCTTCGGGGCGTTCATGAACTCCGGGCAGATCTGCATGTGCACCGACCGGATCATCATCCACAAGAACCTCGTCGAAGCGTTCGTCCCGAGATACGTGGACCGGGTGAGGGCGCTGCCCGTCGGCGACCCCACCGACCCGGCCACCATCGTCGGTCCCCTGATCAACAGGCGCGGCGCGCAGCGTGTGTCGGCGCTCGTCAAAGACGCCGCCGCCAAGGGAGCCTCGCTGCTCACCGGAGACGGAGCGATCGAGGGATCGAACGGCACGCTCATCAGGCCCGTCGTGCTCACCGACGTGATCCCCGACATGGACATCTACGCCTCCGAGATCTTCGGTCCGGCGGTGGTAATCCACCCGGTCGACTCGACCGACGCCGCCATCGAACTGGCCAACGACTCCGACTACGGGTTGACGGGCGGAGTCATCTCCCGAGACCTCGATGCCGGATTGGATGTCGCCTCACGCGTCCGGTCAGGGATCATCCACATCAACGATCAGGGCATCAACGACGAGCCCATGGCCCCCTTCGGCGGCGTGAAAAGCTCCGGCTACGGCAAATTCGGCGGCACCGCCGGTATCGAGTCGTTCACCGAGCGACGGTGGATCACCATCCAGCACAGCGGGCGCCCCAACTACCCGTTCTAGGGGGCGAGATACGTTCAGCATCCCTTGGGCGGGCTGTGCTGGCGCGGCTCTCCGCCGCCGTTCCCGATGTCAACGGACGGACCGCGCGGGCACCGTCTCAAGCAGACCGGCAGGCGACGACGGCAGAAGTCGGGGCCGGTCAGCCGTCACTTGAGAGTACAAAGCCGTGAGCCTTCGACCGTTGCTCAAAAAGGACCAAGACCAAGACGGGAGAGCGAATTGAATAGTTTCTTTCGAGACTAGGGGTCCCCTGGATGCGACGGGCCGCCAGAAGGCTTCAGACTATTTGGAGCGGTGACGTGACGTGACCTCGGCGCCCAAGAGCACGTTCAATAGGCACCCATAGCATGTACCGAACAGGTTAGAGGAGAAATGAGATGCCAGCTTCACCGGGTAGCTTCGATCCCGAAGCATACATTCGCGAGTCGTATGCTATCGCTGAAAGAAAGGACTTCGATGGATGGAGGGCGCGTTTTACCGACGGCGGTGTCTTCATTGACAACTCCATAGGTGTCAAATATAAGGGTTCGGAACTGGACTATCCGGTGAGGCAATATGGGGCAGCATTCGCCGATATGCACCGAGAGCTCTATCGTATGTGGATTGTCGACAGCACTGTCATTGTGCGTCTCGCCCTCCAAGGTACACACAATGGCCCACTTGAGATGCCCTTCGGGACCATACGTCCCACAGGAAGCAAGATGGATGCCCCGTGTGCGGATATCTTCGAATTGGAGGACGGCAAAATCAAGAAATTTGATTGCTACCCGGAAGGCTCGGTGATTTTGACACAACTAGGGATCATCGGGAACCTCGAAGCAGCGCTGGAGCACTGAGTAGAACGTTGGGGGAACGCAAGATCCTACCCGGCTACTACCCAATCTGGAGAACGATCTTGCCTCGGGTGTGCCGGCCCGCTACCCGCTCCAGCGCCTCACGTATCTGCTCGAACGGCAGGACCGCCTCAGTCTGGGGGCGCAGCCGGCCGTCCTCGACCAACTCGCCGATCGCCTCCAGCTTCTGTCGGTTGATGTCGGCGTCGAGCGACTCGCCCACGACGCCCCGCCCTAGCTGGTGGGAGCGCCGACCAGGGAGATCGCCCGGCCGCCCTCGCGCACCGCGCCGACTCAACTCGGAAGCAACAGCCGCCCGCATGGTCGCCAATCTGCGGGTCGCTATGGCTGAGCATGTCGGGGACGCACCCTGGAGGAACCTTGTCGCCCGGCTTCGTTCCACCTCACCAGAGTTCGCCGAGCAATGGGACCGTCATGCCTTCGCACAAGTCGAAGATTCCGGAATCCGCCCATGCGCTTGGCCACGAATCGCTCCAGTTCGGGGTGAACGCTGCGATCGCCGGCGCCGACGATATACGAGCTCGGCCTTTCTTTCCAGGCAACACCGGGGACCTTTTCCGCAAAGAGCGGGGCCGCCGGCAACGGCGCCGTTCAGTCGTCTCGGTTCGATTCCTTCGTCGCAGCGCCAGACCGGTTGTCGATGATTCTGCTCAGGTGCACGCGAGAGTTGACGCCGAGCTTTTCGAAGATATGCCGCAGGTGTGTGTGGGCCGTGTGGGGAGAGATGAACAGCTTTTCCGCGATCTGCCGGTCTGTGTTTCCTTCTGCCGCGAGGCGGGCTACGGCTGCTTCAGTTGTGGTCAGGGACTCCAGTCCGGTCTTGGGGCGCTCGACCGGCGAGGGCCGACGTCGGACCCCTAGCCGTCGCAGCCTCGAGCGGATCCGGGCTGAGTCCCACGTGGCCCCGACGTCGGTTGTAACCGCCAGCGCTTCGTCCAAGGCTTTCACAGCACGGGCGTTGTCTCGGTGTTGAGTGAGGACCCTGCCGAGGTCCTCCAACGCCGATGCGAAGGCGAGCGGCCGTCGGCCGTCCTTGTACAGAGACGCGGCGAGCGTCAGGTCGTCGCCGGATTCGTTCCAGACGCCTCGACAATGGGCGGCCGCGGCCTGACAGGAGCGCACGCCCGGGTTCTGCTCGGCGCGTCGTTGGGCCAGCGAGACGGCTTGGTCGGCCAGTTCGGCGTCCCCGACGGCCGCTGCGATACGCACTCGCTCCGCGTCGTCGGTGATCTCGTGGGGATAGAGCGGGAATATGGTGAGACGTTCCTCCGAACCCAAGCTGCTGAGCCACACGTGCGCCCCCATGGGGTCGGACTGGCTGAGGGAGAGGAGGGCCAGGTACCAGGCGGCGTGGTGCCTCACGTAGGGGGTGTCGCTGCGGAGCATGACCTTGGCGATCTCGGCGACCTCCAGGGCGCCGGTCTGATCGGCCAGATGGATCTTCAGCTTCCCGAGAGCCACCACGGCGGGGGCATGGAGCGTCCCGGCGATGAGGTGGCCCTCCTCGACGGTGAAGCGGTTCTCCAGGGCGACGCCGGCCTCTGCGAGGTCGCCCATCTGTAGGGCCAGCCTGCCTCTGGTAGTTTCGAACGCCCGCAGCGCCCAGTTTTGGCGATCCTGTTGGGCGGCGATGATCTCCTCGTTGAGCAGCTGGAGGGCTTCGTCGAATCGGTCGAGCGCGGCGAGGGTCCACGACCGCAGGATCTGGCCGAGCCTGGCTCGGGCGTCTTCCTGGCCGCGGTGGTCTCTCCCCACCGCATCGGTTACGGTGTCGAGCGCTCGTTCTAATTCGAGTGACTGGTACTGGACCCCGGCTTCGGGCACCTCGAACCGCAGCCACGATGTCGGATCGGGGCTTTGGTAGGCGGACCGGCGTGCGTTCTCTCGTACTTCCAGTGCTTCTTCGCCGTATCCGGCGACCGACAGGCTGTGGTAGAGCGACGCCGACAGCGAGGCCCGTAGCTCGGCTGGAAGAGAGGGGAGAGCCAGGCCGGCCCGGGCGTTCTCGGCGCGGACCACCGGAGACAAGTCGAACATGCTGGCCACGCTGTAGCGGACCCGGGCTTGTTCTTCGGCCGGCAGGACCTGGCGCAGCGCCGAGTCGGCGAACTGTTTGGCCTCGTCCGCCCGGCCCGCGGCGAACAGGCAGACGGCCCGGCAGGCGACCAGCGGCCCCCGAAGCGGGTGGCGGCGCGGCGCCAGATCAAGGCCTCGCGCCGCCAGTTCTGCCGCTCCGCCGGGATCCGAATTGCTCAGGACTTGGGCCGCCTTCAAGATGGTCTCGATCGCCACGGAGTCGCCAGGCTGCGCGCTCTCCGCGAGTTGGATCGCCACCTCGGTCGGCAACGCCCCCCGCGACATGAGGACGTCGGCCGCGTGCCGATCGACGCCCCGCCGGACCGGCGCCGACAGACTTCCCCGGACCGCCTCACGGATCAGGTCGTGCCGGAAGGTCAGGAAGCTGTCCTCCTCAGCGAAGATGTCCGCCTGCAACAGCTCGTTGACGGGTGGCAGCAGACCGGGGACCGAGATATCGGTCATCGCCGAAAGGTCGTGCAGCGTGAAGCGCCGACCCAGGCCGCAGGCGAACGTAGCGACTCGCTCGGAGGTCGGACCCATCAGAGAAAGCCGGCGGCCCATGCTGACCCCGACCCGCCTCGGCAGACGATCTTCCACCAGCGACGCTCGACCCGAGTCGAACGACACCAGGCGGTCGTCCCGCAACCCGCGGAAGAACTCCACCAGCAGGAACGGGTTGCCTTGGACTCGAGCCGCCCTAGACAACAGCTCGTCGTCGGCCTCCACGCCAAAGATGTCCGCCGCCACCTGAGCCACCGCTTCACGCTCGAGGGGGCCCAACCGGATGTGTTCGGCACCGGACTCGATCAACGAAGCCTTCGCCTGCTGGATCTGAGGAAGACCCTGGTTCGGTCGAGACGTCATGACCCAAACCACCGGCAACGCAGCCAGCCGCGCCGGGAGCTGGCGCATCGCCACCGCGCACGACGTTCCCGCCCAGTGCAGGTCATCAAGACACAGCAACAGCGGCGCCCGCAGCGCGATCTCCTCGATAACCGCCTGTACCTCCTGCAGCAGCCAGAACAGGAACTCGGGCCGAGTGTGCAGATCGCTCATCGCGTGGCGGTCGGCCAGGGCCGGATGACCATCGAAAAGCGCATCGAACAGAGCGTGCAGCTCGTCGACCGAGCGGCCCGGTTCTGTCGTTCCCCGCCCGACCTGGAACGACATACCCCTGGCGACGGCCGCGCATTCCTCTACGAGTCGAGTCTTGCCCAGCCCCGGGCTGCCCTCGATGACGACGATGCTGCCGGCGCCGGCACAGCTTTCCTCGAGGCGCCGTCGAACCGCGTCGACCTCCTGGCTGCGGCCTCGCAGCGGGGTGCGTGCCGGCCCCAACATCACATCAACCTAGCTTTGCCCGAGTCACGTTGCCCGAGCCGCGAACACCTCGGCGGTCGCCGGGTTGCGCACGCCGAACGAGGCCCCGGTCGCGGTCGTTTCCCCCCCGATAGCCATCACGAACTCGGACATAACGACCCCGTTCCTCTCGCGTGACGTCGAGACCTTTCTTTGTGGTCAATCCTGCCAGCCGCGTCTCGCCCCTTCAATCCCCCGGCGGCCCATGCAAGCCCCGTCACGGGCAAATCACCTGATCAGGCGATGTGACATGAAGTGTCTCTCGACCAGTGTCGAGGGTGGGTCCAACCCTGCCGCACGGACCCGGTTTGGCCTTCGCCTTCCTCTTCGGCGCCCTGGGCTCGTTCGCCGGCGACCGGATCATCGACCGGAGCGGGAGGGTCCGAACTCCAGTTCACCGGCCCGCCCGACGAGACCGGATCAGAAGCGGCCATGTTCCTCAGGGCACTCCAGGGACGGTGCCCTCGAGGCCATCGTGCTCGGCATCACTCTGGCCACCGGGGGTCAGTCAGCTGTTGTCGTTCGTGGTGGTGGGCTCGGTACGCACCGAGTAGGGCGGGTAGGCCACGGCGATGCTTCGGATTCCGCGGCCTGGCCCGCGATGAGGTTCGACTCCGTCCTGGCAAGCGAGAGACTCAACCGTCTGGGCCCCTTCGGGCCCGCCGACAGCGGGCGGTCGCGGGCCCGCATCACCGAACTCGAACGCGACCTGGCCGCGGTTGCGGCCAGCCGAACCTCAAAGCCAAAGCATTCAGGAACGGACTCGGTGCCACCTCCTCCAGGCCAGTCTGCCCACCCGAACGGCGCCGTAGAGAGCAAACACATCCACAAGGTCGTTGAACAAGAACAAGACGACTCCTTTGTTGCTCGGTGGGGCTACCCCCGGGATGGGAGCGAAAGCGCCACTGTGTCCTGGGGCGGTGCTTTGCGTGCCTGACAACCAATAGGGCCGTGCGTTACGGAGGCCAGCGGCACTTCTTGGGAGGTGCACCGAGCCGTAACCCGACCGCCTCTGAGTCGACGCTGGGCGGCCACCCCTCTGAAACCCTTCAAGGAAGTTGGCCCCACTAGTGCTACGGGCGTCGAGACTCATGGCTGCACTCACGGACACACCGACCGAGCCACAGCACGCCCCCGGTCCTTGTAACCCGGGTGCTATCAGTACGTGTACATCAATCCCGCTCGGGACAAGTCGACTGACGCGGCCCGACGGCGTATCTCCTTATGGAGCGAAGGGTCATGACAGGAAGACGAAAAGAAATGACGCCTCTGACCACAAGGCGGAGGCCGGTAAACGGGGCGGGCGTTGGAGGAGGCGCGGTCGGGGAGCTCGACGACGTCAATGCCACCATCATCCCGTTCCGGGTTCGAGGCACGCCAGCCCAACCCACCCCCCACCTCCAGCACCTCCGCCCGGACGAGAGACTCACCGGAGACCTCGACGCCCGGGCAGGGGCCGTACCAATCGCGCCGATCATTCCCCGCCAGCGGGCGAAGGTGGCCGGACAGGTCAGGTCCACCCAGGTTCAGCCACGGTCGGGGATCCCCACCCTTGAGTTGACTATCATCGCCAGCGCGGGCGACACCCTCGGGGTCGTGTTTTTCGGAAGGCGTCGAATAGCCGGAGTTCAGCCCGGAGCCCGCGTGTGTGTCGAAGGAATGGTCAGCTCTCGCTCCGGCCGACTGTCGATGCTCAACCCTGTCTTTGAGATCGTCGCCCGCGCACCAACAGCAGACTGAAAGATCACCACGCCAAGCCACCCTGGTTGCCGAGGGCGACATGGCCAGACCGCTCGGGCAATAGACGTCCTACCGGTTGTTGGGCAAATCGGCGAGCCGCGGTTGTCGGCGGCGAAGGGTCGGTCGGCGTCTTCTGCGGTCACGTGCCCGGCCCGGTCTGATCAGTCGCCGGCGTGGAAAGTGGATCTCGATATGAAATCTTTGTCCCATGCACGGTTGGATCCGCTGACGCTGCGATGCAGGTCAGAGACCATTTCTTCGGCAGCCGCGTTGCGGCTTGCCAGGTGAGAGGCCTCCTTGATGACAAGGTGGTGTAACTCGCCCACCTATCTGTAGGCGAGCTATGTTGTCCGCGTCGACACCCTCGGTGAGAAGGGCCGGTGAACAGCCCCAACCAGGCGACGGTCACGCCGTCCATCTGCGCGTGGTAGCCAGCGAGGTGTACGCCGACTGGGAGTCGGTGTACCACGACAACGTGGACCGCCTCTACCGGTTGATGTACGCACGGGTGGGCAACCGCCCCGACGCCGAGGACCTCACCTCAGAGGTGTTCCGGACCGCGCTGGGGCCGCTGCGCCTGGCGTCGTCGAAGGGGGAGGTGCGCGCTTATCTGCTGGTCACGGCCAGGACGGTCCTGGCTTCGCATTGGCGGCGACGCCTGGGGACTCCGGTGACGTCTATCGACCCCGACGCCGATCTGGGCTTCTTGGCCGACCCGCCGGGGCCTGACCACACTACCGAGGCCCCCAACCGGGTGGCAGCCATACTGGCTGCCCTGCCGGATCGCTACCGCCGCATCCTGGAACTCCGATTCTTGGAGGCGTCCTCGATCAAGGAGGCGGCCCACACCATGGATATCAGCGTGAGCAACGCCAAGGTTCTCCAACACCGGGCCCTGCATATGGCCACCAAGATAGGACTGGAGTTGGACCAGTGAGCCGTCGAAAGTTGTCCGCCTTCCTGGATGCGCTGGTGGCGGGGCGCCGTCCACGTGGCTTTCGAGCCAGTCCCGACGACGCCGCCGTTGTGCGCACTGCGATCGAGCTGCAGGCGGCCCGTCCGGGCCAGGAGGCCCCTGACGAACAGTTTGTGTCGCGCCTGTACCAGGAGCTGGCTGACCAGGCCGGGGTCGCTCCCGTCGTGCCCATGGTCCACCCGTCCCCTCGGCATCGGGGCCGTACCGTCCTGGTGTCGGTAGCCGCCGGGCTAGCCCTGGTGGGAGCTACCGTGGCCGCCACCGAAACCATCGATCATCCGGCGTCGACACGGGCCGCCCTGCCACTGCCACAGGGGCAGGAGCTGCGCACGGGCACCTTCGAAGACGCCGCCAGTCAGAACCTGGGCCAGATCGTCGTCTACGGCGGGAACCCTTCGTGGGTGTTCATGGTCGTCAAAGGTTCCAGCTATAACGGTCCGGTCACCTGCCGGCTGCATACCACGAACGGCTCGACCGTGTCGATGGGCGTGTTCTACGTTCATGGCGGGACCGGCCAGTTGAGCAAGACCATACGAGCAGACGTCGGCCAGCTCGGCGGCGCCCAGCTCGTCACCCCCACTGGTGCCACCCTGGCCTCCGCCAGCTTCTCCTGACAGGACTGATCCCGGGCCTATCCTGGCGACTGCTGGCCGACCGAGTTTCGATCGACTGGCTGTAACCCGCCCTCCTATCAAACTAGCGGCAACAACACCACCATCCGTTCCCCTCGAGTTCGAGGCGTCTACGGGACCTGACGCTGCCGGAACCCGGGACTGTAAGGGCAGTATCGGCTGAGTCCCGTCGAGCGCCTGGGCCTGGGTTTTGCAATCCACAGCAACGAGCGCGGCATGACCGGGCGATGGCTGTGAACAGCTAAAGGGGCCCTAGCCGGTCGCGGCACTGTTGGTGGTGACAGCCTTGGCGTTGGTTACGGTTTTGCCGTTGGCGAACGACTGGCCCAACGAGCCGGCCATGCCGGCCAGTAGCCCGGATAGCTCCATGGGCAGCACGAACTTGGTGGCCGGCGAGGCGCCCAGCTTCTTGAGAGCCTCGAAGTATTGGAGGGTCATGGTGTTGGCGTCGAGTCCCTTGGCGGACTGGTAGATCTGCTGCAGCGCCAGCGCGAACCCTTCGGCCTGCACGATGGCCGCCTGCCGGTCGCCTTCGGCGGCCAGGATGGCGGACTGCTTCTGGCCTTCGGCCACGGTGATAGCGGCGGATTTGGTACCTTCCGCTTCGGTGACTACCGCCCGGCGGGTCCGCTCCGCCGACATCTGGCGGGTCATGGCGTCCAGCACGCCTGGGGGCGGATTGATCTCCCTCACCTCGACGTTGGTCACCTTGACCCCCCATCGCTCGGTGACGTCGTCGAGCTTGAAGCGCAGGGTGTTGTTCATGTCCTCCCGTTTGGACAGCACTTCGTCCAGACTCATGTCGCCCACGACCGCTCGCAGCGTGGTGGCGGCGATGTTGAGCGCGGCGCCCCGGAAGTCTCTGACGGCCAGGACCGACATGGTCGGGTCGAACACTTTGGTGAAGATGATGAAGTCGATGGCGATAGAAGCGTTGTCCTTGGTGATGGCCACCTGGTGGGGTACCTCGAGGAACTGCTCGCGCAGGTCGACCAGGGTAACCCGATCGGTGATGGGGTTGATCACCACCAGGCCGGGGCCTCTGGCCCCGCTGGCGCGACCCAGGCGGAAGACGACCACCCGCTGGTATTCCCGAACGATCTTTATGGCGGCAGTCGCCCCGGCCAGCAGGGCCACCGCGATGACAGCGATAGCGACAATGACAGCAATCACGGCTGATCCTCCTTAGTGTCAAGAACATTGGCGTCCGCGACGGTGCCCGCCTCGGACCACACCTCGAGGCGAACGCCTCGGGCCTTGAGGGCGTGGACCGGGGCGCCGGCTGGCAGCGGCCCGCTCACCGACTCCGCGCTCCACGTCTCACCTCCCACTTGCACGACCCCGTCCGGGGTCAAATCGGTGATGGCCACGCCGGTGGCGCCCTGCAAGGACGGCAGGAAGGCCAACTCGCCCCGCAGCCGCTGGCGCAGGGCCGTGGCGGCCAACACCACGCCGCCCCCGCTGGCTGCCGCGGTCAACGCCACCAGCGCCCAGCCGGACCCCGCGGAATGGCTGGAGGCGGTGAGCGCCCACAGCATGGCCAAGGCCAAGGCGGGCAGGGGCACGAGCCAGGCGTGGCCGCCGGCGTGCGCAGACAGCAACGCGGTGGCGGCCAGCAAGACCGCCAGGACGGCGCCGGTCCCCCACATCACGGCGACGGGCAGAGCGACCCCGGCCAGGGCGAACGCCATTCCCGCCGTTGCGGCCGCAACCGCCATCGTCAACGCCACTCGCCCCACCCGGTTGATCCATGCGATCTGGTTTGGACGTCCCACAACTGCCTCCGTCATAGCTGGTCGTAGTGAGATAGGCACTGTGGTTACAGACTGCCGGGCCACCGGTCACGCCTTCGGCGGCGCGTTCTCAGGCGAAGGCTGGGCTTGGCAGGGAACGGCGAGGATGCCTGGCCCGGCCAGCCCATCTGGAGGTCGCTCATCCGTGTCGAAGCTCATCCGGTGAGCTTGAGATCAAACCCGTTGACCCGGGCGGCCGTTCCGTGTGCCGGGGAATCTGATGGCCCGGCCCAAGGGGCGCGGTCTTGGCGGTGGTTGTTAATGATGGTGTCGATCTCGCTGCCGTCGATGGTCTCTTTTTCTTGGAGGAGGTCGATGAGCTGGTCGAGGGCGTGGTTGTTGGTGGTCAGGAGATTGGTGGCCTGTTGGTGGGCTTGGCGGAGCAGGCGGGCGACTTCTTTGTCGATGACCCGCTGGGTCTCTTCGGCGTAGGTGCGGGGCCCGGTGTTGTCCCCGCCCAGGTAGCTGGGGGTGTCGGTGGTGAGGCCGATGGGGCCGAGGCGGGGGCTCATGCCCCAGTCGCGTACCATGCGGGTGGCCAGCTGGGTGGCGCCGGCCAGGTCATTGGCGGCCCCGGTGGACGCTTCGCCCAGCACCAGGATTTCGGCGGCCCGGCCGCCCAGGCGCACCGCCAGGGAGTCGTAGAGGTAGCTCTCCTGATAGAGGTGGCGTTCGGAGATGGGCAGCTGTTCGGTGACACCAAGGGCTTGGCCGGCGGGCAGGATGGTGACCTTGGCGACCGGGTCGGCGTGGGGGCACAGGGCGGCGACCAGGCTGTGGCCGGATTCGTGGACGGCCACGGCGTGTTTCTCTTCCGGGAGCAGGGCGTTGGAGGCGTCGCGCCGGCCCAGCAGGATGCGGTCTCGGGCGGCGTCGAAGTCGGCCGCGGTCAGGGTGGACCGGTCGTGGCGGACGGCCACGATGGCCGCTTCGTTGACCAGGTTGGCCAGATCGGCGCCGGCGAAGCCGGGCGTGCCCCGGGCGACGACGTCGAGGTCGACATCGCCGGCGAGATGCTTGTCGGGGGTGTGCACGGCCAGGATGGCCTGGCGTTCGGCCTGGTTGGGCAGGGGGATCTCCACCGTGCGGTCGAAACGGCCTGGGCGCAGCAGGGCCGGGTCCAGGCTTTCGGGCCGGTTGGTGGCGGCGATGAGCACCACCCCGGTGGCGGGGTCGAAGCCGTCCATCTCGGCCAGGAGTTGGTTGAGGGTCTGTTCGCGTTCGTCGTTACCGCCGAAGTGCCCCGAGCCGCGCCGGCCGCCGATGGCGTCGACCTCGTCGATGAAGATGATGGCCGGGGCCTTCTTGCGAGCATCGGCGAACAGGTCGCGTACCCGGGCCGCCCCCACCCCGACGAACATTTCCACGAAACTGGAGCCGGTCAACGCCAAGAACGGCACCCCGGCCTCGCCGGCCACAGCTCGGGCCATCAATGTTTTGCCGGTGCCGGGCGGGCCGACCATGAGCACGCCGCGGGGTCCCACCGCGCCGGCGTGGCGGTATTTGTCGGGGTGTTTGAGGAAGTCGACCACCTCGGTTACTTCCTGTTTGGCGCCCGCATATCCGGCCACGTCGTCGAAGCGGGTGGCGGGGCGGTCGTCGAGATCATAGACGCGGGCTTTCGAGCGGCCCACACTGGTGATCCCGCCGGCGAGGGCGCGGCCTCGCCGGCTGATCCACACGAAGAACCCGACCAACAGCACCAGCGGCAACAAGTTGACGATGACCCCCAGGGCGGACACGCCCGCGCCGGTGGTGCCGGTCACTTGCACGTTGTGGTCCTGGAGTTGGGCGGCCAGCTGGGTGTCGGGGATGGCCGTGGGCACTTGGGAGGTGTACCGGTCGCCGTTGGTCAAGGTGCCGCTCACTTGACCGTCGGGGGCGACGGTGGCCGTCTTGACCTGGTTGGCGTCGACATGGGTCACGAAGTCGGTGAAACTGAAGTTCTGGGGGGCAGCGCCCTTGGTCATGGCGGTCCGGGCGAACAGCGAGAACGTCAACACCACACCGGCGACCACCAGCCAGATACGCCACTTCGGGGGGCGAGGCGGGGCCGAAGGCCTGACCGGATCCCGGGCCGCGCCGGGCTTGGCCGGATTGGACCGATGCTGATGCCAGTTGTTCATCTCGTGGTCTCTCCCACGTCGCGGGCCCGCACCGTCGATCGCCGTGGTGTTGTTGACGCGGGTCTTCATGCCGCGCTCGAATTTCCCGGGACGACGCGGGGAGACTCACGGCTCGTCCGGGCCGGTCGGACAACGGTTTGGATCGCTCTGTGGGCGAGCGCGGCGTAGGCGCTGAACGCCAGCAGGGTGGTCTCGACGAACAAGGCGGCCAGGCCGAGCATGCATGACCAGTTGCCGGCGTCTTGGTTGTCCAACGGGGTGCTGAAGGTACGGGTGAACACGTAACCGCCGATGGCGGCCGCGCACACGACCGCGCTGGCTATCCAGGTGCGCTGATCGCTGTGGGTGGCCAGGCGGGCCGCCACGGCCAGGCAGGCCGCGATCAGGAACAGGAACGACACGCCCAGTAGAGGTGTCTGTTCTGTGGTGGGGACGATCTGTAGGAAATGAATGGCCCCGATGGCCAGCAGCGATACGACGCCAGTGGCCCGTAAGACGGCGTCATTGGCGTTGATGGAACGGGGCCCGGTTGGCCGGTGCTTGCGGGCGGCGAAGTCACTTATGGGCTGCAAGATGGACATGGTTTCTGAATCCCTTTCTGATGGTCGATCTCGTGGCTGTTCACGCATTGATGAGCGGCCGGTACGGGGGCACCGGGTCCCGCCAGGGCAACAACATGTGGCCTCAACGAACCGCCATTGGATAGCCGAACGGGTTACAGCTATCTGGCCTTTACGGGCGGCTCCAGGCAGTCACCGCAGGCCAGGCGCACGCGCCTCCGGCGAGTGCGCTGGCGCCGGCGGCAATATCTACAGCACCGGGGCAGTCACACTCGTAGACGACGTGGAAGTGACGGCTCGGGTCGGCGGGCGCGCCGGCGTCCGCCCACGGTGGCGCTTCCAGCGGTCGGCTTGCCGTTACCTCCGGCCGCCGGCCGAGTCGTAAAGGCAGGCCGCGGTCGGCGCCGGCGCGCCCGTCGCCTGAGCCGCTTGTTCGCTATGGCGGGACTCCGCCAGCAAGTCCACGGCTATCCAGGTCGCCAGGCTGACCGCGGCGGCGGTCTCCAACACGACGGACTCGACCGCAAAGGGGGCCGTGAGCGACTCGGTGAACCCGAACAGGCCGACATTGACGCTTACGATCAACCCGGCCAGGAGGCCGATGGCCGTCCCGAACCCCAACAGACCGATCAGACGGCTGGGCCGTCCCAACAGGCCGACTCCGACGACCAGGGCGCTCACGGCAGCAGCCAGAAACAGCGGCCCGATAGTCGGAATCCGACGGTAGCCCTCCTGCCACAAGTGCAGGTGAACCCACCCGACCGCGCCCAACAGGCCGACCGCGACGAGCCGGAGCAACAGCGCCAGGATCTCCACCCTGTCACCCCCTAAATCGGTTCTTCTGTGGCGTGGTGAAACCGCCCGCCAGGCACCGGCAACGTATGGTCGACCCATTGTAGGTAGCTCTCCTCAATCGGTGGATTGTTCGCGAAGGAATACAACGACGAGTTACGGGCAGTGTTTCAAGCGCCAAGCGCCAAGCGCCAAGCGCCCAGCGCCCAGCGACCGCGTTCGCTGGCCGGGCCCGTCGGAACCTGTGCGCTGTGCTGCTGCTCGAGCGTGCGGCGGCCCGGTCGTAACCCCACCGGCTATATCTCATGGAGAGAGAATCCCAGCGAGACGTCCATCTCGGAAACGACCGGTCTGCCGGTGTCGAGAGGTGCGGCGCTGCTGGAGGTTCTCGCCGCGAAGCGAGAAAGGAAAAGCATGCGTCTGTTTGCGGAACGGGCCGCGCTCCGCGAGGACGCGGCCAGACTGCTTGACGAGTTGGGGGGGACGGCCAGTGAAGTCGCCGTGTCCCTGCACTCGATGGGGGTCCGGGTCTGGCCTTCGAGCGGCTGCGACTCCCCGGCGGGCAGGTACCTCTACGCGGTTCTGGGCGCGGATACCCGGGTGAAACGCGTAAAGGTCACGGAACGGTGGCTGGTGCTCAAGACCCACCAAAGGTGGCGGTCGACGATCCGGTTGCGTCTGCCCCAACCCGTGCGGGAGTTCGCCATCTTGGTGGACGCAGCCCGGGCGGACCAGGTGACCGAGGTCACCGAGGTCCCATTCGAGGGCGACCAATCCTAGGGATCGACCATCCGGCACTTTGAGGGGCAGGTCAGCATTGCCGTGGACGTCACCCGCCTCGGCGTCTCGGCCGCGACCGCCAATGGGCGCCTGGGAGCGGCCAGCCCGGCCGTGATCACACCATGACCCCCCCGGGTCGCCATGTTGGCCACGGCGCGCCCAAGCCCTGGACTCGTGTCCGGGGACGGGTAGGCGGTCCGATCCGTCCAAGACCAGGACCCGTCCTGGGCGACTGGGTGCTCGGCCACCGGCAGGCTGGCGAGTTCGGCGACGATCCGAACCGGTACGTCACCGCCGGGTTGGTGTCACACAAACTACGCGGCCGGGATGATCTGTCTAGGAGAAGGTGGCGGTGGCCACGGTGACGCCGGTGGGGGTGACCAGCGTGGCTCGGTGGACTTCGCTGGCTTGCACGGTGACGGTGTGGGCCCAGTCGCCGGTTCCGTCGTAGACCATGACGACTCCGGCGGGCACGGTGATGCCGTCCGCGAGCTGAAGTTCACAGGTGTAGGTGCCGTTGAGGCCGCTGGCCTGCACGTCCATGAACACCCAGGAGGGGTTTCCGCTGTAGGCGTAGGCTCGGCCCAAAGGACGCCCGGCTTCGGTGAGCAGAGCGCCGGAGCGGACGGTGGCGGCATTTGGTGCGGGCTGGGCTATCGGCGCCGGCGAGTGCGCGCCGATCAGGTTGGTGGCGGTAAATGTGCCCGCCACCAGCGCTACCGCGGCGGCCGCCTTGCCAAGCGCCGCGAAGCGTGGTCGGACGGTCCGGCTCGGATGCGACGGCGCGTCGGGCCATGGGGTCACCCGCTCGGGCTCGCGGCGACGCCGCCCCCGAGTGTGCAACGGCAGAATCCGGGCGCTGCCGGGGCCGGTGGCGGCCAACTGGCCGTGGAGGTCCTCGACGAACTGCGGGTCGGGCCCGGCGAACTCACATCGGCCGGCCCGCAGCTCGAGGGCCACCCGGAGGACCTCGGTGTCGTCGGGGGCAGCGCGGAAATGCTTGGGCGGCCGATCGGCCAAGATGGCCTCCACAAAGGCCTCGACGCCGTGATCGGTCATTGGTCCACCTCCTCTGCCACTCGAGCGGCCATCCGCAGGGCGCGATACTGGAGAACCTTGGCGTTGCTCACGCTGACGTCCAAAGCGCGGGCCGACTCCTTGATGGAGCAGCCCTCCAGGAACCGCAGCTCCAGGATGCGCCGATAATGGTCGGGCAGAGCCGCGAGGATCTGTTGGGCCAGCGGGCCGGCGTCGTTGTCTGGGGCCGGAGCGGCCACATAGCTGAGGTCAGCGTCGGGCTCGATGCGGGTCACTTCCAAGCCAAGCCGGCGCCGCCAGTGCGACGCCAACACCGTGCGGGCCGTGGCCAGCAGGTAGGCGCGAACTTCGCCCTTGGACGCGGTCAAGCGCAGCGGCCCCAGGGCGGCCCGGAACACCTCAGAGGTGAGATCCTCGGCGTCGGGACGGTTCCCCACCTTGGCGTACATGAGCCGGTACAGACGGCCGACATTGTCGAGATAGGCCGCGTCCCAGTCCGGATAGGCGCTGTCATCGAGAGGCGCCGACGGGACCACCCGGGCCCGGTCCAGCTCAGCCCCAGGATGGCGCGATGGAATGTCACCCCGATCTTGCCTCCACCGCGAGGGGTTCATCGCTTCCACCTGGTCCACCCAGGCGCTGTTCCAGCGCCGGACCGGACCGAACCGGTCGGGCTGAACGCCCCATGGGCCGAGGGCCAGCGGCCAGTATCAGAAGTCGCGGTCATTTCAAATAGGCAATAGGAGCGAGGGTTACAGTCGCGACGGGCCGAGCGCCGCCGGGGATGTCACCATCGAGCAGCTCCGCCAGCGCCTTGGTCACCCTCGAAACCAGGCGCGACTCGTAACTCCGCGGCCTATCTACCAGGCGTTGCGGAGACGCTTGCCGACGTCCTTCGCTTGGGCAACACCAATTGTTTGAAGGAGCACCCATGTCCAAAAACGGAGCGAACCGGCCGGGCACCCCCAGCGCCCCAGCCGAAGGTGCCCTTTGCCCTCGACACCGGTCGAGTATCGCGACGAGCGTTCCTCGCCATCGGGGGAAGCCCGACCACGAGAGCGGGCGACCCAGGCACGCCGGACCGGCGTTGAGACGGCCACATCGGCGTCGACGATCGGGTCGCCGGTGAACTTCGTAGATGACCGGCGAGGGCCCGCCCCGCCGGGCCCGGCACGGCGGCGCGCTCCATCCCGTCACGGTCCGCGGCGTCCCCGCTCGCCCAAGGCGACCCCGTCCGAGGGGACTCCGCCGCGTCGCCACACCCGGCCGGCGACACGACCGGGGCGGCAGTCGCAACGATGACGTCGCTGAAGGTTGCTCCGACGCGGAGGCGTGGCGTCCGGATCGGGCTGCGGGTGACGACGGCGGCGGCGGCGGTCGCGCTCCTTGTCGACGAGCGGACCCTCATCGCCTCGTCGTTGCGAGTTGTCGGTCACCTCAAATGGGCCTGGTTGGTCGTGGCCGTGCTGCTGGAATGGGCGTCGATGGCCAGTTTCGCTCATCTGCAGTGCCGGCTGCTGAAGGCTGGAACGGCCAGGGTCGGACTGCGTGCGGTGCTGGCCACCGTGTATGCCGGTAACGCCCTATCGTCCTCGGTGCCCTTGGCCGGTTCGCAGATGAGCGTGGTCTATGTGTTCCGCCGATTCAAGCAGCTCGGAGTGGACGCGACGGTGGCCGGCTGGACTCTGGTCGTGGCCGGGGTGATCTCGTCCTTAGCATCCGCGCTCCTGCTGGTGGTGGGGGCTGTCCTGACCGGCAATGACGTCATCGGCGCCACCGGCGCGGCGGCGGGGATCATCGGGGTCGCCATCCTGGTCGTCGCCACCGCCGCCGTTCGACGCCCAGCCGTCATGACCGCCCTGCAGCGACCGGCGGGATGGACGCTGCGCCATGCCTCGGGTGTGCTCGGCCGGCCCGAGCGCGACCCCGACGCCGCCATCGCCAGTCTGGCCGCCCGGCTGGGATCACTGCGCATGCCGCCCTCGGGCTGGGCCACGGTGGTGGCGGCGGCCTTGCTCAACTGGCTGGCCGACATCGGCGTGCTGGCCGCCAGCATTGTCGCCGTGGGCGCGGCGGTGCCGTGGCGGGGCCTGCTCTTCGCTTACGGGGTGGGCATCGCGGCGGGCAGCATCGGGGTCATCCCAGGCGGGCTTGGCGTGGTCGAAGCCGCTCTCGCCCTCAGTCTCATGGGCGCCGGGGTTCGCCATCCGCTGGCGTTGGCCGCGGTGCTCGTGTACCGCTTGATCAGCTTTTGGATGGTCATCGCGGTGGGTTGGCTCACATACCTCTTCGGAGCCCGGGCCCGCTCGGGGGACACTTTGGGAACGGCGAAGTACCGCCTGCCGGGACGTTCGCAGGGGTTGGGGCAAGCCGACCCACATCTGCCCGCTGTGGTCGCGGCCTTCCCGGCACGGAGCGGCCCGGGCGTAGTCGGCCGCGGCGAGACCAGCAGACGGCCTGACAGCTCGAAACACGGCCCGACGGCACCGGAGCCCACAGGGCTGCGCAGCTGGTCGAGTTGGAACAGGCAACCTTGACGGCTGCAGAGTCCCGACACCGCTCGGCAACGTCCCACCGTCGACGCACACGAAACCGACCGCGCGCCGGTCAACCGTCGGGTGATGTCGGATGACGGTCCTGAGGGCTGGTAGGTGGCGGCCACCATCTGCGCCACCGCTCGGGATGTAACCCCACTCGATATAGCCTCACATGGACATCACTGCATGGTGCGCCCACAGCGCCGTCGTGATCGTGGCCGGCAAAGGCGGGGTCGGCAAGACCACCGTGAGTGCGGCGGTAGCCAGGTTGGCGGCTCGTCACGGCAAGTCGGTGCTGCTGGTCGAACTCGACGGAAAGAGCGGCCTGAACGCGGCGTTCGGTCATCACTTGTCGACCCGCGACGAGATCGAGCTGGCCGCGGCCAGCTCGGGCGCCAGCCCTAATCGGTCGGCCGAGGTCCACGCTCGGACCCTCAGTGCCGACGACGCCCTGGTCGAGTACCTGGTCGACCACGGCCTGCGGCGGGTGGCGAGGCGCCTGGTGAGCTCAGGGATCCTCGACGCGGTGGCCACGGCCGTCCCGGGTGTCCGGGACATTCTGGTGCTGGGCAAGATCGCCGATCTGGAGCGGTCCGGCGCGGCCGACCTGATCGTGGTCGACGGCCCCGCTGCCGGCCACGCCACTACCTTTCTCACCAGCGCCCAAGGACTACTGGATTCAAGCCGAGCGGGATCCGTCCGCGATCAGGCCGCCGAGGTGGTGGAGTTGCTGTCCGACCCGGCGCGCTGTCAGGTCGTCCTGGTGACGTTGGCGGAGGAGACCCCGGTCAACGAGACGGTACAGACGGCGTTCACCCTCCAGGACCGGGTCGGCACCCATCTCGGCCCGGTGATCGTGAATGGCCTCTACCCCCGACTCGACCATCTCGACGCCGACCCCGCCCAAGCCGCCGCCGGCATCGCCCTTCGCCCCGGCCAGGCCGACGCCATGCGAACCGCCGCCACCGTCCGCCGGCGCCGAGAGCAGGTCCAGGCCGAGCAGGCGGCCCGCCTCGCCCAGGCCTTGCCCGTGCTGCCCCAGCTGTGGCTACCTCACCTCTTCACCGGCGAGATCGGCCTGCCCGAGATCGATCAGCTCGCCGACGCCCTCGAGACCGGACTGCTCCGCCTTCGCCAGCCGCCCGGGCGGGCCAGTCGGACCAATCCGATCCGACCATCGGCACGAAACTGGGTACCCGGACCTGCTGTCGCCAGCACGGGTGTGTCGTCGTGAGCGACCTGCTCGCCCTCATCCAGCAGCGCCGGATCATCGTCTGCTGCGGCGCGGGAGGAGTCGGTAAGACCACCGCTGCGGCAGCCGTCGCGGTCGGGGGCGCCCGCCAAGGCCGGCGGACCTGTGTTGTTACCATCGATCCGGCCCGGCGCCTCGCCGACGCCTTCGGCCTGGATTCGCTGACCGACACCCCGGGCCGGGTGGACGGAACGTGGCCCGGGGAGTTGTGGGCGGTGATGCTCGACACCAAAGCCACCTTCGACGACGCGGTCAGCCGGTACGCCCGCGACCAGGCCCAAGCCCAGACCATCCTGCAGAGCCGGCTGTACCGCAACCTCTGCGACACGTTGTCCGGCACGCAGGAGTACATGGCGGTAGAGAAGCTGTACCAGCTCCACCAGCACGGCGGCTTCGACCTCATCGTCGTCGACACCCCGCCCAGCCGCCGGGCCGTGGATTTCCTCGACGCCCCCCGCCACCTGACCCGGCTGCTCGACAACCCGGTGTTCCAGACGCTGGCCGCGCCCAGCCCGCGTCTACCTGCGGGCCGTGGCTGTTGCCGCCCAGGTGCCGCTCAAAGCGGCCGCCAAGATCGTTGGAGCAGAGACGGTCCTCGACACGGTGGCCTTCTTGCGGGCCTTCGAGGGAATGGAAGCCGGGATCCGCAGCCGGGCCAGGCGGGTGCTCGAACTGTTCGCGGAGCCTTCCACCGCCTTCGTGGTGGTCGTCGCACCCCGCCCGGATGCCATCGACGAGGGCCACTTCCTCGCGGCGCGTCTCGGCCAGTCCGACATTCCGGTTCAGGCCCTCATCGTCAACCGCCTCTCTCCCCGCTTCGACGCCCAGCCTGTCGCCGCCACCCTGGCGGTCGCCCCCGGTGAAAGGTCAGGCCCCACCCCGAACCGCGCCAACGCCCAGGCCTTCACCGCCCTCAACGACAACTGGGCGCAGCTGCGCGCCGTGGCCCAAGGGCAGGAGAAGCTCGTAGCCGTCCTGGGCGCCCAGGTCGCACCCGCGCCCGTGGCCCGGGTGCCGCTGCTGACCGGCGACGTCCACGACCTCGACGGGGTGGCAACGGTGGCCGACCACCTGTTCGGAATCGGCGACGGCCACCGTTCGGCCAACCCCGCCGCTCTGCTCTGACCGGTCCCAAACACCAAAAAGTCCGGTCCCGTTCACCGCCGCTAGATGGCGGCTTACCCACTTGGAGGGCTGCCGGGTTGGTCCGCATTCCCCGGCACCACGGCGCGGTCACCGCGGCCCGTCGTCCTGGCGGACCACGAGGCTCCTACCCGATTGCCCGTCGCGGGTCGTCTGGGGTCGCCAGGACCGATCTTGGCGCAACTTGCGGATGGTGGGTCCAGGTTCGGTAGGGGCGGTGTCGGTTGGGCGCTGCGGGGCTCACGGGAGAGTCCTTTGACGCTGTCGAGTCCGGTCCGCACGGTTTCGTAGACGGTGAAGGCTTGGCCCACGATGGCCGTCAGGACGGCTTGCAGTTCGGCTAGCCTCGATTCGGCGGCGATCACCTGTTGGAGGTCGGTCATGTTCCACGATGATCTCTTCGACCGTCAAGTCGCCCACGATCGAGCGGAGGTGACCGGCCAGAACCTGGCCGACCAACGCCTCCATGTGGTCCGGCAGGTCGCGCCGGCCCGGCTCGAGGGTCGGATCCCCACTCAGTAGCTGTAGCCGTTGCCGTTGCTGTTGGGCTGGGTGACCGGCGACGACGGCGCCGCGGTGGCGGACCCGGCGCTCAGACCCGGGGTGGCAACCGAGAAGCCTTGGACGCCTTGGCCGGTGACCTGGCCGGGGGTGTCATCGACGAAGGTGTAAAGGAAATGCCCGTTGTACTGCACCTGTTGACCGTTGCTGTCAGCTAGCACGGTCAGTTTGCCGGTCGCTCCGGCTTCGCTGGGCGAGCCGGAATCCAGCGGGGGCCATAGGGCGGCCAGACCGCCGCTGACATGGGACTGGGTGGACGTGTCGAGACCGTAGGTGTACAACGGGAGCCCCCGGGCGTCGACGAGGACCTGCTCGGACATGCCGTCAACCGTGGCACTCGTGACGTTGACCGTGGCCGTTCCGGCCGGGGCGGACACTGTCTTGGACACGGTCGACGACGCTGCCGTCGAGGAGGAGCTTCCGACCTCGGCCAAACCCACGCCGCCTCCCGCTACTACCACGCCGAGACCCAGCGCCAACATAAGCTGCTTAGAACGTCGCATGACTACCTCCGATGAGAAACTGGTTGCCATCAAATAGGCTCGGGGGTTACACCCGCCCAATCACCCCCGACCTTCGCCGCTAGCAGGTCCAGGCCGGGTGGCTATCGTGACAACGAACCTGTGTTCATAAGCCCGCCTTGTGCCGCCTCCGCCAGGCCAATCTGCCCACCCGGAATGGCTCCATACTGGTCGAGTAGGTCCACGACGTCGTTGCACAGAAACACGACGACGCCTTTGCTGATCTGTTGCCCTTACCGGGGCGTGAGCAAACGTCGCCCACTCTGGCCGCGGTGTGCAACGCGTCTGACGACTAACACATCCGCGACTTACTCTGCTACACGTTTGTGGTTACCAGCGCGACAGTAAGCCAGACGTTCCACCCAACATGAAGATCATTGGCCGACCTGTCTTTCGCCCAAACCCGCGGCGGTCGCCGGCCAGTGGCGGCCTCACGGACCGAGCTCGCAGGTCCGGCGACCCTGACCACCAAGCCGACCCTCGGAAGGAACCATACTCCGTATGCTGGCTCCGACAAGAGGTCATTCGGGGTGTCAACCCGTGGCGCCGCTTCCTGGGCGCAACCATCCTTACCATCCTCATCGTCGAGCGCGTTTCCCGGTAACGACGTGAGCCGTTCTCCCCGAGTAACCGCGGTGCGTATCCATTGGTAAAGGTCATCCAAGCTGTTTGGAGCCAGAGGTGACATTTCCCCTGGCGCGCCGTGCCTCAACGCCTCAGAGGCCACCTCCTCGAGCGGACCACCGACTAGAGCGCAGAGCCCCGGAAGGTGGTCGCATCGGCCAGCAGTTTGGCGTCGTCGGCTCGCAGTTCGTGAGCCAGCTGGCGGATCATCTCGCCGATCTCGGGATGAGCCTCCAAGTCCCAACCGTCTAGCATCTGTGCGAACGCGGCCCGGCGGATGGTCAGCAATCGATTGGTGGCCTGTAGGCCGTCTTTGGTGAGCGAGAACTCGCACTCGCCCGGTCCGTGGGTCGTCTCGATCAACCCGGCGTCTAGCAGCGCGGTTATGAGCCCCTCGATCTCGAGCGGATCGACCTGCAGCCTTGCGGACACTTTGTCGAGTGTGCAATCGGGGTGGTCGGCAAAGCGGAAGAGAAGCCAGCATGGTCGGGGGTCCAGCCGCACGCCGCCACGCTCGGCCAGGGTGGCGTAGAGCTCCAATCGGTTCTCTCGCCGGGCCAAGCGCTCCACGGCCAGCTGCAGGTCCTGGAGCGATGAGCGGCTGTCGGGCGCCTCACCAGGCTTATCGGTTGGCAGCGTCTTACGCAGTTCGATGTCGGGTAGCAGCCAGGAGAGGACGAACGCCACTGCGGTGATCGGCGCCGCGATGAGGAACACGGTCTGGATGGTATGCACCATCCCCGACACCACCCCGGCGTGCACCGCTCGGGGCAGGCGGGCCAGCGACGTCGGGTTGGCGCCGTTCAGAGAGCTCCTGAGATTCGGTGGGACGGCGTCGAGGTGCAACCCATGGATTACGTTTTTTGCCAGGAGATTGGCGAAGATGGCGCCGAATATTGCCGTGCCGAACGACCCGCCGATGCTGCGGAAGAAGGTCACTCCCGAAGTCGCCGTGCCTAGCTGCTCGTAAGGCACGGCGTTCTGGGCTGCGACCACCAGGATCTGCAGGACCAGTCCCAAGCCGGCACCGAACACGAACAGATAGCCGGCGATGCGAAGGCCGCCGGTCGTCAGGCCGATCCCGGACAGCAAGTACAGACCGACGACCATAAAGAAGGTGCCCACCACCGGGAACACCTTGTAACGCCCCCAGCGGCTCACCAGCTGGCCAGAAGCGATCGAGGCCAGCAGCAGCCCGCCCACCAAGGGCAGTAGTTGCAAGCCGGACATGGTCGGACTGACCCCCCGGGCGTCCTGAAAGAAGATCGGCAGGAACGTCAGGGCACCGAACATGGCGAATCCCAAGACAAAACCAATGGCACCGGCCGTCGAGAACACCCGGTTGGCGAACAGCCCCAGAGGAAGAATCGGCTCCGCGGCCCGTCGCTCCACCAGCACGAACATGATCGTCAGCATGACGCCGGCGGCGGCCATGGCGACGATCGGGCCGGATGTCCAAGCGAAGGTCGTCCCGCCCAGGCTGGTGAACAGCACCAGGGCGGTGGTGGCGAGGGCGAGAAGGATCGTGCCCGCGTAGTCGATGACGTGACGCACTTTTCGATGGTGGCCGGGCAGCTGGGCCGAGGTGACGAAGAGGGCGACCACGCCGATCGGCAAGTTCACGTAGAAGACCCACCGCCAGGAGAGGTAGTCGACGAAGAAGCCGCCCAGGAGCGGACCGAGCACGGTGGCGACGCCGAACACCGCCCCGAACAGGCCCTGGTAGCGACCGCGCTGGCGGGGCGAGACGACATCGCCCACGATGGCCTGGGCCCCGATGATCAGGCCGCCCGCCCCGAGACCCTGTACGGCCCGGAAGGCGATCAGCTCGAGCATCGACTGGCTGAGACCCGCCATGGCCGAGCCCACCAGGAAGATCGCGATCGCGGTCTGGAAGAACCGCTTTCGTCCGTATTGGTCGCCGAGCTTGCCCCACAACGGCGTCGAGACCGTAGTGGCCAACAGGTAGGCGGTGACGACCCAAGTGAGATGGGAGGCCCCGTGCAGGTCCCCAACAATGGTCGGTAGGGCGGTGGCCACGATGGTCTGGTCAAGGGCGGCAAGGAACGTACCGAGCAAGAGGGCGCCGATGATGACCAGCACACCGCGTCGAGGTAGGTCGAGGGTCGGCGCTGGATTCGGTGCGGCCGTGCTCATCGCCGCCAGTCCTGGTGGGCGCCGATGAGGACGCCTGCGGTGCGGGGCAAATGTGAACTTGTGAGGCGGGGAGCCATTGGACTGTCTCTTCTTGGTCACCTCCCCATAGCCCGGCGGGTTACAGGACCCGACGTCATGCAGACTCCATCCGCGGGGCTACCAGGCCCTCTCCGACCGCGCCCGGGCCTGGTTCGTGGAGGCGCTCGCGGCGTGGCGCCGCGGCCGACCTTCGGGGCGCTGCCGCGTCCGAGAGCAGGCCGGCATCAGGGAAGCATTCCTGTCCCTCCGGTTTTACACAGCGGATCGGTTGACTGCGAACTCGGCCGTGTCGGAAGCGGATCCAGGGAACGCGGCACGTCCAGAGTCATGGCGTCGGTACGCACACGTCGATCGCGCCCAGCAGACCCCGGTCCTTGTAACCCGGTTGCTATCAGTACGTGGACATCAATCCGGCTAGGACAAGTCGACTGACGCGGCCCGACGCATATCCCCAGATAGAGCGAAGGCTCCATGACCGCACGACGAAAGGAAATGAAAGGCTTTCAGGATGATGGCGGCGACGAGCGAAGCGGTAGTTGCCGATGGCGCGGCGCGCCATGGCTGAGCACCGTCTGTTGGTTGAGCGTCCCAGAGTCGGGCGAGAAGCCGGCTGGCCCAGGACTCACTCGGAGCCAAAGACCCGCCGGGGCGAGTCGACGGCGACGTCTGCTCGAGTCGTGCCAATCGCGCAGATCACCCCCTCCGACGGGCGAAGGTGGCCGGACGGGTCCGGGCGATCCAGCTCCAACCCTGATCGGGAGGGCCCACCGTGGAGTTCACCATCATCGATACCGCCGACAACATCGTCGCGGTCGTGTTTCTCGGACGGCGCCAAATACCCGAAGTTCAGAGCGGAGCCTCCGCGTCGGTCGAAGGAATGGTCCCCACGGGCGCGGGAGACTCTCGATGCTCAACCTGATCTATCGGATCCTCGCCGGCGCACCGACAGAGTGCGTCGAAGGCTTTTGACATCAGGCGCTTCTTCACGAACAGCAGGGAGAAGGAGCTCCGACAGAGACAGGAGACTCTCAGGAATGTCTCATCGGGGTCATAGCCAGCGCCCGTATGCGGAAGGTGTGCTCGGTTGTCGAGCGGAGGATCAGGAGAGGTCATGAGCGAATCCGACGAGACGAACGCGAAATGGGTACCAGTGGAGGGCGGCGCCTGGGTACCGGCGGCAAACGAAACCCCTGACTTCGGACCGAGTTGGCCGCCGCCACCGGTGGCGAGCGCGGCATCGGAGACAGGAGCTGTAGGCGCAGGCGCGGCACCGCCCGTGCCTCCGGCCGGCGGTTGGTTGGAAACAGGCGCGTCAGGTCCGGCCCAGCCGCCTCCGGTGCCGCCTTCTCCGCCTTCTCCACGGCGGCGCCGCCCCCTGCCAGCGATGCTTACCGCGGCACTGGTCGGGGTGGCCGGCATAGCCGGTCTGGGCCTCGGTCACGTGGTGTGGCCGGCGAAGGCCACTGTCAACGCCGCAGCCCAGGGCAGCACCGCGGCGCCCAACAGCTTGGGAGGCATCGGGTCGGGCAGTTCGGCGAGGGGCGGCTCATCGAATCCGTACGGCTCCTACTTCGGCCCATCACCATTCGGCTCGGGCGGCTCCACTGGCAGCAGCGGCGGCGGCGGGAGTGGCGGGAGCACCGCCGACATGAACGCCATCGCGGCCCAGGTGTCTCCGGCTTTGGTTGACATCAATTCCGTCTTCAGCTATCAAGGAGCCCAAGGGGCCGGAACCGGCATCGTGGTCACCGCCAACGGCGAGATTCTCACCAACAACCACGTCATCGACGGCGCCACCAAGATCAGCGTCACTGACATTGGCAACGGGAAGAGCTACAACGCGGCTGTCGTCGGCTACGACTCCACCCACGACATCGCCGTCCTCCAGCTCCAGGGGGCGTCCGGGCTGAAGACAGCCACGCTCGGCAACTCCTCCAAGGCGGCGGTCGGCGAGTCGGTGGTGGCCATCGGTAACGCCGGCGGCATCGGCGGGACGCCCAGCAACGCCGGCGGTTCCATCGTCGCCCTCAATCAGTCCATTACCGCCAGCGACAGTCTCGACGGCGCCAGCGAGCAGCTTTCCGGCCTCATCCAGGTGAACGCCGGCATCCAGCCCGGCGACTCGGGGGGCTCCTTGGTCAACACCGCCGGCCAGGCGATCGGCATTGACACCGCCGCCTCGCAGAGCGACTCCTTCCAGTCCTCTGGAACCGAAGGGTTTGCCATCCCCATTGACCAGGCCCTCGCCGTGGGCCAGCAGATCGAGTCCGGCCAAGGGTCGACAACTGTGCATGTCGGATCCACTGCCTTCCTCGGCGTGCTCCTGTCGGCGTCGGGTGCACAGACCAGCCCCGGCAACCTCTTCGGCAACGGTTCGGGAAGCTCCAGCGGGTCCACCGCCTCAGGCCCCACGGTCAGCAACGTCGTCAGCGGCGGCCCCGCGGCCCAGGCCGGCCTGGCTGCCGGTGACGTGATCACCTCACTGGCCGGCCAAAGTGTCGACTCCAACACCACGATCAGCAGCCTGCTGGTCGGCCACCACCCCGGCGACAAAGTCCAGATCAGCTGGGTTGACTCCTCGAGGCAGTCCCACGCCGCTGCCGTCGACCTCGGCAGCGGGCCCCCCGCCTAGAGCACACCCGCCCGCGGAGCCGGAGCGCGACGAGCCGTGATCGCAGGACTGGTCGCCCATGTCGGCCACGCTCATCTACGGCGACCACGACGCCGTACTTGTCGACGCCTGGGCCACCTTCGACCAGGCCGACGCGGGGGAACCAGAACCCCCAGGCGGATCGCCAACCTCGACCAGGTAGCCGCCCCTCGAACCCACCCTCGTGGTCGCCGGCAACAAAAGGATCGAAAACGACAAGAACCCAAAGATCATCGCGGCATCCCAGCCATACGTCCGTGATTTCACCCAGGCAGCCGCCGCCGAGACCACCACCGCCGGCATCGTCGCCCACATGGTCGAGTGCTACCCCGACGGGCAAACCTCCGCACCCTCTGGCACTCCGCCCGAACTACCGCCAGCCAGAGGAACAGCTAGACATCCCCGCGGCGTCTCTCGGACGAGTGGCCCAATGTCTCCGGCGAAGTCGGTACTCACCCACTCCTCCGGACTTGTTGCTTGGGTGATCGCGGTCCGAGTAGTTGCAAGAGGTCACTGGCCTTTTGCCGCGAGTCGCGCTTTGCCACCAGGGCCCCGAGTCGCCGCAGGTGCCCAGTGTGGGCGTGGATCAGCGAGCCGACCCGGCGGAGACAGGAACCCGGACAGAAGGTGTCGTAAACCGGAGTCTCAAAGCCCCCGACCGGGTTCCGGTCACGCAGTCCGTGACTCCCGCGCCGTTGGCGCGACATAGCCCCAGTCTTTGTTACCCCGTCCGCCATAGCTACTGGGACACAGACGCAGGCACCGAACCGACTCACAACTCTGCCCTCTGACATGGCCTCCTCGACCGGGTCCGCTGCGCACCGTCGAGGACTTGAGTTGGCCCCCCTGTCCGGGGTCGAGGGGTTCAATCACATCGTGATCCTGGAACCTATCGGCTAGGCACGCTCGCATAATACGAAGGCGGCCGGCCCTGGGCTCAGAACCACCCGAACATCGGGGAATCAACCCAATAGTCGGTCTCCCCACCGAATCCGGGGCGAGTCACTGTGAGGCGTATGACGGGATCGGGAATTGGCATCCAGATGGCCGGGGTCCATCTTCGGTGAGTCTTGAGTATCAGCCATCGTGTGTTGACTTTGATTTGTCTCACCCGGTTGTCTGCTCCGATCACGGCGTGGAGGTATCGGGCGGCCGGCGAGTCGTTGGGGTCAGAGGGCTGGACCTGGATGCCCATGGAGGCGAGGGACACGGCGACTTCACTTACGGTGCCTCCCAGTTCGTCAAGTAGCCGGGCGGCGTCCTCGCGGAGCGCGGCTCGTTCGGCCAGCAGACCCATGTTGTGTCCTCCCTGTTCTAGGTGGCCAGGCCTTCACCGGTACCATCCGCCGGTATTGGCGGTATGGTTGTGGCCGGTGGCTCCTGGTGGGGATTTGCGTTGTCGGTGAAAGATAGCGGCCCGGGTTACAGGATCGACCTGCCGAGGAGCGAACGACGCCGGTCGTGGGTCGTCTGTCTCCAGCGGACCGCGGTCGATGGATCTTCACTAAGTTGGTTCCAACCGCTCGGGTCCCGGTGAGGCCTCAGACGGGCGGTGACCCGGCGATTGAAGGTCGCGGCGGGGGCCTAGACTGGCCGGCGTGAGCCGGCGATCGGATGCGAGCCGCGACAGCGGCAACCGCGACAAACGGCGGGTGCGTGGCGCGGTGGGGCAGACGTTCATCCGCGTGCCGGTACTGCGCCGCTGGTATATCCGGCGGACCCTGAGGTTCATCGACAGGTCCAAGGCCAAGGGTCGGCGCCTGCCCGAAGGAATGGCCGAAGCGGCGCGTCTCGTGGGTCGGGTCCCCAAGGTCCAGCGGGCCCGGGCGTTCGAAGACGCGATTCTGGCCAACCAAGACCGGCCGAACCTGGGACGGCAGTTCCGGCGGGCCGCCGCCCGCCAGCGCCGCAGCGGCAAGAGCGATGCCCGTCATCGGCCGGGTCTGCCTCCCGGCACGGTCAAAAAAGCTCGCCGGGGGTCTCACTGACCCGCTCACGCCGCTGATCGCTCCCAAAGGTCCGGGGATGCTGCCGCTGTTGTGACCACGTTCGGGTCACCGATCTAGCTACCCGGCACGGGGGCCACTATGCACAAGAGCACAGTTCGCTAATCGGGCTCCATGTAGGAGGCGAGCAGAGCTACAGCAACCCTGCACCCGCTCACTTTGCCCGCCCCGCCGGCTCGCCCGAAGGCCCACGTCAGACATATAGTCTCAGCGATCCCGGGCGCCGGTCGCGGCCGCCCCGTGTACTCCTTCCTTCCCCCGAGGAAAGTGTCCGCCGGTAGGGCGCCCCGGGGCGGGGCCCGGGGCGAACGCTGACCGGAGGCTTGAACCTACTATTCAGTAAGTTCGTTCTCTGTGGCTACCCTCGCCGCCCAAACCCACGGGGGACGAGGTGTCCGACGCCGACCCCCTCACCGACGCCGAGATACGAGTGCTTCAAGCCGTACCCAAACGGCTGACCTGCGTCGATATGGCATCCCAGCTGCACCTATCGCTCAACACCGTGAAAACCCACCTGAGAGGGATCGTTGGGAGCGCACGTTGCTAGCCCGCAGTGCGCTTCAGTCGATCGACTGTTTCGTGATACGTGCGGCGCGTATCGGAACCGGCAGCCTCTCCCACAGAGGCTCGTTCCCAGGGGTGGTCACCCAGTATGCCGGGACTCGCAGTCAATCTTCCTGGCCATCTCCCTCCTTTCTGCGAACCGAGAGGTCCTGTTTCTCTCGGTCAACCCCGGGTAGTACGCGTTCAGCGATCAGATCGATCTGCTCCAGCACTTCCTTGTTCGACAGGCTGACAAGACCAGGACGGAAGATGATGTGGCTGGCTCCGAGGGCGCGGAGGTCGTCGATGTCCTGGAGCACCTGGGCGGGATCGCCCGCAAGAGGAAGCCGGTCCGGATTGTCATTCCTTTCCTTGGTCACCAGTCCGAAGCCGCCGCTATAGGCAAGTGTGATTGGTTGCGCCCTAGCCGCTTCTTCTGCCAGCTGGCCCAGGCGCTCCAACCCGGCGCGGAAGGTCTCGATCCGCAGGCTGATCGGCTGCCACCCGTCGCCTAGCTCGATCACCCGGCGCAGCACGGCCGGGGCTGAGCCGCCTAGATAGATCGGCGGATGCGGCCGTTGAACGGGTTTCGGCTCGGCAGCCGTATTGCTCAGGTGAAAGAACTCGCCGTCGAAGTTCGCCGGTCCAGGGGACCAGATCTCCTTCCACACCCGGATGCATTCGGCCGTGTACTTGCCGCGCCGCCCGTAGGGGACGCCGAGCTCGGCGAACTCGGTCTCGATGTAGCCCGTGCCCACCCCGACGGTCAGCTTTCCGCCGCAAACGGTGTCCAGGGTTGTCAGCATCTTCGCGGCCAGCACCGGGTGGCGGTAGGCGGCGACGAGAACGTCGGTGCCCACCCCAAGGCCCGGCACGTGAGCCGTGAGGTTCGCCAGCAGGGTCAGCACGTCGAACCAGCGAGTGGCGCCCATCGGTGTCGGCCCTGTCAGATGATCCGCCATCCAGAGCGTGTCAAATCCGGCGGTCTCGACCCGGCGCGCCAGTTCGAGGAAGATCTCGTATCCGACCTGGTGGTCGTTGAACGGGATGGTGATGCCGATCCGCATGGGTTGGCCATCACCGACTGACGTTGTCATGGGCTTCCTCCATCGCGTTCAGTTTCTCAGCGAGTATGGTGCGCACCCCGGAGCTCGGTACCAATGACGCCGTCAGCTTCCAGGGCGACCAACTCCGCCGGGCTGAGCCCCAGCAAACCACCGAAGACCTCCTCGTTGTGTTGTCCCAGCCCGGGCGCCGGAGATCGATGAAACCTCTCGGGACCAGCGGACGAACGGGCCGGATAGCCCGGATGCAGGTTGACCCCGCTGAGTGGATGGCGGACGGGCTCGAAGTAACCGCGGGCGATGTGCTGCTCGATGAGATCGGTGTCGCCAGGCGGCACCACCTTGCCGACCGGCACCCCTTCGGGCCAGAGGACGTCCACCACGTCATCGGCGCGCCGCGTGCCACACCATGCGCCGAGATGCTGGTCGATCTCATCGTGGGCGGCCCGACGTCCCTCGACGTGGGAGAGCTTCGGGTCCGCAGCCCAGGCCGGGTTTCCGAGCGCCCTCCCTAACGCCGCCCACTGCTGATCGTCATCGATCTCGATGGCAACCCAGGTATCCCGTAATCCTCCCGGACTCTGGTCGTTGGTGAGGTACAGGTTCTGGGGGGCGCCCACGCCGCGGTTACCCTGCCGTTGCATGAGGTGCCCGTAGGCTTCATATTCGATCACCTGCTCGGCCGCCACATTGAGCGCCCCGCCGATCATGGCCACCTCGACCATCATTCCCTCGCCGGTGCGCCGGCGGTGCTCGAGAGCCAGCAGCAGCGCGGCGGTGGCGTGAGTGCCGGCGATCGGGTCGCACACACCGTTGGGTACATGCGGTGGTCCCTCGGAGAAGCCGGTGACCCAGGCCATGCCTGACACCTGCTCCATGTTCTGGGCGTAGCCGGTGCGATCCCGCCACGGCCCGGTGAGCCCGAACGCCGGCATACGCAGGAAGATGATATCGGGGCGGACCGCCCGCACGGTCGAATCGTCGATTCCCCAGTGCTCCATGACGCGCGGGGAGTAGTTCTCTGCAACCACGTCACATTGGGCGATGAGCCGCAACCCCAGCTGGCGACCCCGGTCCGTCGACATGTCGATGGTGACGTCTCGCTTGTTGGTGTTGGGACCATTGAATAGCGGCGAGTATTCCCACCACCGGGTATCAGCGACTGTCTTGATGGTGTGAGCCCGGATGCCGTCAGGGTGGGCGGGCGACTCGACGTGGATGACATCCGCGCCGTGCATAGCCAGGTAGTGGCCGACAATGGGACCGGCCCAGAATGCTGTGAAGTCGGCGACCCGTAAGCCCGACAGCGGCCAGGGGCGAGCGGCCGCGACGCTCGCGGGCGGGGGCTTGGCCGCACGCCGCCGGCTCCGTTCGATGGCACTGTGCTCGCCGAGCCGTGGGGCCGGGCCGGGCAAACGGCGCTCAACCGATCCGTGCAGGGTATACGGAACGTCCGGCTGGAGGAAGCCGCGGTTGGTGCCAGGAAGGAAAAAACGCCGGTCGACGAAGTGATCGAAACCGGTGACCGTCTGACCAGTGCCGACCGGTGCGGCAGGGACTCGAAGATCCTGAGCGAACTCAAGGATCTCGGCGACAGAGTGCTGTGCCGCCCATTCGCTGATCACCGGCTCGAGTTCGGCCCGTCGCACCGCCCGCCCGGCATAGGCGTAGGTCGTGCCGTCTTGCGGCCACTCGGGGTGGCCCACCATGAGCGAGAACATGTCCCACATGGTTGACGTCGCCACCATGAAGCCAACCCAACCGTCCGAGGCGCGCTCGATCGAAGGGATGGTGATGTGACGGGCTGGCGCGGCGGTCATCGCCTTCAGCTGCTGGGGGGTCGGCGGCGGCAGCATCGTCTTGCGCACCACGGGGTACATCTGGAGCATCAGGGTCAGGGTCTCGAGTATGGAAACGTCCACCACCTCGCCCGCCCCGGTGGCGCTCGCCCGCATGTGAGCGGTCAGCGCGGCGGTCGCGGCCGTGATGCCCGCGAGCCATAGGCCCGGCCGGCCGCCCACGTGGGCCGGTGGCCGCTCGGGCGAGCCGCGGCCAGCAATGCCGCCCGACCAGGCCTGCAGGGTGAAGTCGGTCGCCGGTCGGCCGGCCCAGGGTCCGCTCATACCGAACGGGGATATGGCAATCACGGCCGCGGCACGTGCCACCTGGTGGATCGAGTCAGGGTCGAAGCCGGTGGCTGCCCCCAGCCGGCCGGGTGACCATACGATCACGTCCGCGACCTCCAGCAGCGATCTCGCCAAGGTTTGGTCGGCCGGCTCGTCGACGTCTATGACGACGCTCTGCTTGTTGCCGGCCAGGAACTCGAACAGGGCTCCGTCGGATCCTTCCTCGAGCGTGGTTCCGATGGCCCACTGCCGCAGGGCATCACCTTCGGGCGGCTCAAGTTTGACTACCTCGGCACCGGCGTCGGCGAGCCATTTGGTGCAGTAGCCGCCAGGGATGCCTTCCGACAGGTCGACGACCAGCAGCCCATTCAGCGGCGTCGACGACGGTGCCGGACCCGGGCTTCCGGAGCTCACCTATCCGATGAGGGATTTAGCTAGCGGCGAAGTGGTGATGGATGGCGGCAGGCACACGTCGTTGGTACCGTAGGGCAGAGTCCAGTTGGCATTCTGCATTCCAAATACGAAGAAGCAGTTGACCGACGGCGTCGGCTCATTCCGGACATAGTTCAGTGGAGGCGCGACGCCGTTGACGGTGTAGTTGGGTGGCAGGGAGTACATGCCGTCGAACACTGTCTGCTGTGTGGGGTTGTCACCCGCGTTGGCCATGGCGGCCGCGAACACTTCGAAGGCGATCCACATCCGAGACGAGATGCTCGAGTACGTGACACCCTTGGCGTATTCGGCCATAGCCTGGTGGAAGTCGGTATAGCCCGGTACGTCAGCGAAATAGGGCAGGTCGAGATCGTCGCCTTGAGCTCCCTGGAGATACTTGGAGTAGGCGAGCAACGAAGGGATGGCCTGATACAGGAGCCACATGGGATTGTAATCCTGCTGCGCACAATCCTGAAAGAGCAGGGGGGGCAGTCCCTCGTTGAAGATGGCGTTGGCGCCGTCGCTCTTGGCCGCCAGGCACTGGGCAGTGTAGTTGGGTTCAGTCGGGTTCGCCGCCACGTGAGAAACAAACTTGACACCGGCCAGCGGGGCAATCGCCTGGTACATGGCGATGGTCTCTGAGCAGGCCGTCTGGGTGCTGCAGTAGATGATACCGAGATTGTCCTTGCCGGCCTTCTGGGCGATCAGCGCCTCGCTGGCCAGGTTGGCGAGCAGCGTGGTTGCTGTCGGGAAGAACACCGGATTTGAGGTCCACAGCGGCGTGTAGTCGGCACCCCCGATGTTGGCGACGTGCTTCTTCTCCAGGTAGGAGGCGTACCCGGCTTCGGTACCCGACCCGTTGTTGGCGACGAGGGCCAGGACATGGTCATTTTGCACCAGCGTCTCGATGTCCGACAGGGCCCGGCCGGGGTCACCCATGCTGTCCATGTAGATCACCTTCACCGGATGGCCGTTGATCCCGCCGTGAGTGTTGGTCCACTCGGTCCAGGCGTGGATGACAGCTTGGATCTCTGTTGACATGCCCGGTGCCGCGGAGAGCCCGGTGGCATCGCTGACGCTCCCGATGACGTACGTCGACTTGGTCGCGGCTGCGGTCGTACTCGTGCCCGAACCGGCGCTCGGGCCCGCGCTTCCAGCCGGACTCGACGTCGAACTCGAGCTCTTGCTCGAGCTGCCGCACGCGGCCAGTACGGATACGCACAGTGCGGTCGCAACGAGAAGGCGCCCGCTTCTGGTGGGCATAACGGTTGACGTCCTGCGTCTCACGTGCATCTCCCCCCCTTCGGGTAGGGTCCGGACCGGGACCTCCGACGCCCCATAAGTCTACTCATAAATATCCTTCTGCACAAGGATCGCATAGCTATCGCTAGGTGGTGACCTGTCGACAAACGTTCTCGCTGCCATGTCCACCGTCAGGCTTCTTGACCTCCGTCGACCGGCAGCATGACGCCGCTGACAAACGACGCGGCGTTACTGAGCAGCCACACTGCGGCGCGGGCCTGGTCGTCGGCCTCGGCGATGCGACCGAGGGGGATCCTGGAGATCATCGCCTGGGCGCGATCTGGATCTGCGACCGCTGGTGGTCCGCCGAGAGCACCGAAGTTGGTGCTCGACACCCCAGGGCAGATGGCATTGACCCGGATCCCGGCCGGTGCCAGTTCCTTCGCAGCAGTCCTGGTCAATCCCAGTACGGCCCACTTCGACGCCGAGTAAAGGCCGACTCCGGGCGATGAACGCAATCCCGCGATTGACGCCGTGCACACGATGGCTCCGCCGGTCCCTTGCGCAACCATCTGCTTGCCGACCTCCCGCAGACCGAGATAGACGCCAAAGGTGTTGATGCCGAAGACAAACTGAAAGTCTTCGGTCGCAGAATCGATCAACGGTCCGGGCCGGCCCAGGAGGCCGGCATTATTGAAGAAGAGATCGATTTTTCCGAACTCCATGACGGAACGCTCGACGTAATGCCGGACGGCCTCTTCCTTGCTCACGTCCGCTTCGATGCTGATGGCGGAAGGCAGCTTCGCCGCCACCGCGTGGGCCGCGGACGCGTCAATGTCGACTACCACGACCCTGGCTCCACCCTCGGCCAGTCGGTGAGCTGTCGCCGCGCCCATGCCGCTGCCCCCTCCGGTAACCACCGCGACACGACTATCGAAGCGGCACAGCTCCGACAGGGACTGGTCGTTGGTCGATATGACAGTTGTCATGACCCCTCATGTCCTCCCCGAATACGAATGATGCGCATTAACATCCTACTGAACCGGCGACGGCATAGGGTTACGACCCACCCACCGCGACGTTACCTCTACTGCCAGGTGATCAGTTCGTCCATGAGAGCTGGAGTCCTGCTCTCGGCGTCGGTCACGAGCCTCGCCATGTGCTCGTCCATGAGCCGCTCCGCTCGAGCGGACTTTCCCGCGATGATGGCCTGGGCGATGGCCTGGTGCTCGCGATCGCTCTGGAGCCGTCCGGCTGGGCGGACGGACGTGCCCGCTTGTTCCCGGTACACAATCCGGTCCCGGTAGATCTCCTGCAGCGCAGAAGCCATGAGGTCCATGACGCGGTTGCCCGAAAATTGGCCGATGAGCTCATGAAAGTCGGCCCACACGTCGGCAAGCCCGTGATAGTCGTCGTTGCCGATGGCTCCGGTTTGGGCCAGGTTGTCGCGCAACTGGGCCGCGATGACCTCCGTCGTACCTTCCGCGGCCAGGCGGGCCATAGTCGGCTCGAGGGCTCGCCGGGCGTTGAGGAGCTCGAGGTAGGTGACCCGGCGGACCTGAAGGTGGAGCGACATCATTCGACCCAGAGCGCCAGGGTCGTGATCTGCTACCACCGCGCCGCCACCCGGACCCGTCTTCATCGTGATGATGCCCTCGACCTCGAGGATGCGTAGTGCCTCCCGTAACGAGCCGCGACCCACTCCAAAGCGCGTGATCAAGGAAGCTTCGGAGGGAAGCGTGTCGCCCGGTCGGGCTCGCCGGCTGGCGATCTCGGCGACGATGTCACGGGCCAGCAACTCGGAGACCTTGGCGGGGCGATTCCGGGACCGCCGATAGGTGCCGGTGTCCGGCATGACACTCCTGGGCTCAGCTTCGGACATGTGCCCACGCTAGCGTCACCCTGGCCCGCATCCGGGAATGCGAGCGAGGGCTCTGGCCTGATGTCCGGGTGGCATTTGCTCTCACCTGACTCGTCCCCTGCAGAGCGCCATGACGACGGGCTCGATGCGACTAGCGCCCGCTGGCGATTCCGATCGCCCGGAAACGAGGAAGCGTGATGCCGTCGGTCACGTCATCGAATACCACCTCCACCTCCAACCCGACCTCGATCCGGTCGTCTCCAAGTTCGACGATGTTGCCGTACAGCATGGGACCCTCCTGCAGGTGAATGAGCGCGACGTGATACGGAATCTCATCCTGAAATGACTTCAGGTACGGCCGATCAAAGATCGTGAAGGCGAAGACCTCGCCGCGACCAGAGACGTCGTTCCAGTCACGATCCGGGCTGAGACAGCGGGGGCAACGTGCATAGGGAGGAAACCAGGTGTGGCCGCAACTTTGGCAGTGCGGGAGCCGCAGCTTGTGCTGCCGGGTTGCCTCCCAGAAAGGTCCGTCCTCGAGGCCGGGTTCGGGAACCGGCTTGTCATAGGTCATGGCTCGTCACGGAACAGAAGGCTGGCCCCGGGCACCGCGGACAGGCCGGCGTACAGGATGTGCCGACAGCCCTCGACCTGCCGGGCTCCGGCTTCCCCGCGGAGTTGCCGCACCGCTTCGACGTGAGCATTCCAGCCCTGGAGGTAGGCCTCACTCAGCATCCCTCCGCCCGTATTCACGGGCAACTCGCCGCCCGGCCCGATGCGCCCGTCGCGGAGCCACTCCAGGGCGCCACCCTTAGGACAGAACCCAAACCCCTCCAGGATCCACAGCACGGCCGGAGAAAAGTTGTCATACACCTCCAGTGCGTCGATGTCGTCCGTGCGGAGTCCGACCTGGTCCAGCACGTCAACCTTCAACGACCTGCAGGCTTCAGCCCAGAAGTCCTCAGACGCGTAGTACGGGCGGACATTGGCGCGGGAGGCAACACTCCCGATATATATGGGCGGCTGCCGAAGGTCACGCCCCCGCTCGGCGCTGGTGACGATGTAGGCGGCGCAACCGTCATTGACCAGGCAGTAGTCGAAAATACGTAGCGGTCGCGCCACATAACGAGCGCTCATGTAGTCATCAACGCTCAGCGGCTCCTGGAAGATGGCGCCCGGGTTCATGGACGCCCACCTCCGGGTCGCCAGGGCCACGGCGGCGAGGTCCTCCTCTCGACCGCCACAAAGCGCCAGGTAGCGGGAAAAGAGCAGTGCATACTGGGCTCCGGGCGAGGCCATGCCGTAGGCGCTATCGTAGAGGCTGTCCATGTCCGGGGGCAGCGGCGGAGGCGCCTGCGGCTTTGCATCGATGTCGCCACCAAATCGGCTCCCGGCTGACCGGAACCCGACGGCGTTGAAGAGCACCACATAGTCCGCCATCCGGTGGTGCACGGCCATGGCGGCGTGGCCAAGGGCATGCGGACAAAGGCGGCCACCCATCGGGTAGTGACCCAGGAACCGCACATTCTCCAGACCGGCCCGGAACATCACCGGCTCGTACGCGGCCATCCCGGACACGATCAGACCGTCGATCTGATCCTTGGTCAACCCGGCGTCAGCCAGCGCAGAACCAATGGCCTCGATGGCGTACTCCTCCCGACTGCGAGGAGTGCCGCGGTAGAGGGCTCGATAGTTGGTCTCCCCGATCCCCACGATCGCCGTCTGTCCCCACAGGGCCCGATCGGTCACAGGTCTGTCAATGACGGCCGGCTAGGAGTTGGGATCATGCGGCAGCTTGTACGTCTCGACCGCATTCCCGGCCACGATCTGCCACTTCTCGTGCTGGGGGACGTCCAGGAACATCTCCTGGATCAGACGCCGACTATAAGGTACATCATGTCGGTGGTGAGGGTAATCGGTTGACCACATCATGTTGTTGACGCCGATGGAATGCCGGACCCGCACCGCGAAGGGCTCGCGTATGAAGGTCATGGACCAGTTCCGGTGGTAGTACTCGGACGGCAGCAACTCGAGCGAGGTGTGCGTCCAGGTACGGTTCCGCCAGTAGTGATCGTCCATGTGTTCCAGCAGGGCCGGCACCCAGCTGGCGCCCCACTCTGCACCGATCACCTTCAGCTTCGGGAATCGATCGAACAGCCCGGAATAGATCCATTCGGCCGTGATGCCCGAGTACTGGCCCACGGCCCCGCCCATCTCCACCAACCCGGGGCGATCGGCCATGGTCCGGGCCGCTCCGGCCGGGCGGGCTTCAGGAGGCAAGTTGCGGACCGAGGGGGCGATGCCGTTGTGCAGGTTGATCGGAAGCTCAAGTTCCTCGCAGGCGGCGAAGAACGGATCGTCGTCTCGGGACAGCTTGGCCCCGCCCGCCGGGTAGGTCTGCAGGTAGATACCCCGAAAGCCGCGCCCTTTGGCCCGGTGCACGGCCTCGACCGCTTTGTCGATACCGAGCTGTGGGATCATGGCCTGGGCAATCAGCCGATCCGGGTCGGCCGCCGCGAACTCCTCCAACTGCCAGGTGTTATAGGCCTCGATCCCGGCCTCGTGCACCGCCGGATCGGCATGGTTGGCAAAGTAGGCAACGGTGCGAGGTGAACTGGTGGGAAAGAGGATCTCGGCATCGACCCCGTCCTCATCCTGCTCGACCAGGCGGGCCTTGCCGTCGTAGGCCCCCGGCTTCATATGCGCATAGGTCAAGCCTGCCCATCGATACTCCTCGTAGCGCTGACCTCCGGTCGCGGTGAGCCCGATCACCGCCTTGTACTCGCTGCCCGGCACCTGCCAGGCGTCACCGCCTTCCTCGTCTTTGGTCACCCTCGGCAGGTGCTCTTTGTGCAACTCGGACGGCAAATAGCGTTCCCACATGTCGGGAGGCTCGAGCGTGTGACCATCCGCGGATACGATTCTGTAGTTCCTTGGCATCGTGCTGCTCCTCAGGTTGCGGTTGGTACTCTAGGCAGTCGACCGGATCGCCAGCCGATCGATCACGGTCCGTCGATGTTGATCTCTCGTCGGGCGAACAACCAGGCCTCGTTAATTCTGACGATCTTGTCGTGGTAACGCCCGACTGCCGAGAGTTCCCACTGGCCCGAACCGTCTCGCCTCAGGTAGGCAAAATCAGAGACCCCCTGAGCGCGGTCCGGACGGGCTTCGTCCAGGACTGTGTTGGTGATGAGATGCCGGCCTCCCGGGTTCCGGCCAATCTCGGCCATCCAGGCTCGGATGGCGGGACGACCATTGTGCGCGTGTCCATTGACGACCAGGACGGCGTCGTTGCTGAAGAGCTCCGCGCAACAATCGAGGCTTCGATTGTCGATGAAGCGGGCATAACGCGCCAGCAGGTCCTGTACGGCCAGGGCCACCTCGACTCTCCCACCGGACATGTCGAAGCTACCGCGTCGCTGGAACCAAAAAGAGGGAAGCCGGGGTATCCAAGACCATAGAACTCACAATAGGCGATTTCTGCGAACACTTATCCTAAGGTGCAGAAATGATGGTAGCGCACGATAAGAGCCAGGGCAAGGGTTGCGGTAGGCCGCACCGGTGGGTGGACGCGCCCCCGGAATTCTGGGGATCTCGGGTAGCGCTCGTTGACTCCGCAGCGACGCTTGTCTATCCTGAGTCGTCGTGGTGACGACCGCCCCGCCCCCGGTCGTTCCGGATCCCTTCCCACCTGGGCTCTCTCCACCCTGGTCCCGGACGGGTCATGCCGACCCGTATCCATGGTTCCAGCACATGGTTAGCGAACGTCCAGTCTCCTGGGATCCCGAGAGCGATATCTGGCATTTCTGCGGCTATTCGGAGGTCCACGCCTTCCTCAAGGACTGGGAGCACTGGTCTACGGCCAAGAGGATGGAGCGAGTGCCTCCCCCGGAGCGCGTCATCCGGTTGCTGACCAGCGACCCGCCCCTGCATGTGTCGCTCAGAAAGCATTTCGCTCACGCCTACCGCCCCCGGCGGGTCTCCTCACTGGAAGAGCGCATCCGGACGGTGTGTCGGGCCTTGATCAGGCACTGTCTGGACCGGGGCCGCTTCGACTTCACCCACGAGTTGGCGACTCCGCTGACATCGCAGCTGATCGCGGAGCTCATCGGCGTCGAGGCAGACGACCGGGCCCGATTTCTGGCCTCAGGACAGGCGACCAGCGGCGGAACGCTTGGCCCCGTCGTCGCCGACGGTGACTGTCCGGTGCTCAACATGGGCGGCTCCGACCCCCATGCCCATGAAAGAGCCGGCGCGTTCTTTGCGGCACTGATTGCCGGACGCCGCACCGATCCCCAGGACGATCTCGTCAGTGATCTGGCCCGCATCCCGGAGCAAGAGATGGAAGGGAAGCTGGACGTCGGAGCCCTGCTCGTGGAGCAACTCGGGGCGGGTCAGAGCACTACCACCCATCTCCTCGGTAGCATGGTCTACCTGCTCCATCACCGACCCGACCAGATGGCCCTGGTGCGCCAGAGTCGGTCACTGGTGGCCATGGCCGTGGAGGAGACGGTGCGCCTTTGTGGGCCGCTCCAGGCCCGGCCGAGGATCGCCGCCAAGCCGGTGGATGTGGCCGGAGGTGTCATACCGGAAGGGGCGATAGGTCTGTGCTGGATGCAAGCCGCCAACCTCGATCCGGATCGGTTCCAGGATCCGTTGCGGTTCGACGTCACCCGTTCAGAAAGCCATCACGTGGCCTTCGGTTTCGGTGAGCATCATTGTATTGGCAGTAATCTAGCTCGAATGGAGGGTCGGGTTTTCCTCGAGGAGTTCCTCGACGCGGTCTCCGACTACCGGGTGCTCTCGCCGGAGCCTTTGGCCCTGGTGGACGATTTCGTGCTGCGCGGCCCTGCTGCCCTCGAGATCGAGGTGACGCCCGCCTGAACCCGGAACTGCTTCAAGGGGCGGGTGAACGCCTCTGGTGGGACCGATAGGCGGCCCAGTCCTCGACAGGCCAGGCATCCTGGATGTCACCGGTGGCGGCGACGCCGTTGATGTCCCAGCTCATGGTGTAGATGAAGCCGACTGATGAACCGGCCGACGGCCGGATCAGTAGATTGACGGGGTGGCCCATGGCTTCCAGAGTGCGCCCGTACTCGTCCTCGCCGGTGACGCGCATCGAGTCGATCATTCCGTCGAGGGGGCGGCGGACGGCCACCTGATCCACTTTCGAGAGGGCGGCACGGACGCCATCGACCGTGAAGAATCCGCTGTTCCCCATGACAAAGAAAGCGTGGCTGGCTGATGCCGTCCCCCAGAGATATGGCGCAGGACGGTTGACCAGCTGTTCTGGCGATGCACCGGACCTGGTGGCGCTGCCGCGTGGCTCCGGCCGATCGCCCCAGGAGTGATCCCACATGGCGACGCAGTCGATCGTCAGATGTTCTCCTCGAAGCTGGAGATGTCCCGTAACTGTGCTGGGTTGTTCGAACCTGACCACGGCGGGAGGAGATCCCGCCGTTGTCTCATATGGCGGCATCATCGAGCGGTACTCGAGATCGAAGGCCACGACGGGGCTGTCGTCATAGGTGAGGCGGTATCGTTTCAGCGGCTCCCCGACGGTCAGGGCGACGCCATCCGGCCACCGAATATTGCGTAAATCGGCGTCGCTGGGAACAGGCTGGGTGTTCTGGATCATGAAGTACGGGGCCTCGTACCACTGTGTGGCCTGGTCGTCCCAAATCCATACGCCCCCAGAAGCCACGCCAAGTGTGGTTCTCGTCAGGTGGTAGATCCACCCCGCCAGACGTCGCTGTTCGTGGAAGAAGCACCACCACGAGCCTTCCGTCTGCCAGATCACCCCGGGATCCCGGTGGAATCCGTCGTCGCCCGGAGTCAGAAGCGATCCTGATCGGGATCCGCCCGGAGCGGCAATGCCGGTGCTGCGATCGAAGGCTGCCTCATTCGGTGCAGCTGTGTCATCCACTGGCCCCGTCCTTCCACGTCCGGCCCCGGACCTTTTCTGCGATTCCTCCGTATGGTAGGCTTACTCCACGTGACGGCCTGAGGCAAGGGGAGACGAGATCGTCATATGCGCCCACTCGGTGATGACCTGATCCGCAGTGCGAAATGGACTCTGGAGCAGTACGTGCAGCCGGTGGTGCAGGATCCAGTGGCGGCCAGCTATTTGCGAGCAGTAGTTGGCCTGCTCGCGGAGGCTGAAGTGCGCAGCCAGCTGGAATGGGCGTCGCTTTGCGAGGAGCGCGACGAGCTCACCGCCCTCGCCCCGATTCTGGCCGAATCTGGGCAAGCAGGGTTGCCCTCCCTCGGAGAGTCGATCCACGCCGCTCCGGGCTCCCTGGACGTCCTGGCCTCGGTTGTCGCCCAGTTACGGGAGCCAGTGGCGCACCTGGTTCGAAGCGGTCTACCCATCCCCGCTGCCGTCAAGGACTACCTGTCTCATCAGGTCGAGCGCTATATACGCTGCTCCGCGGCCACAGGACCGACATTTTGAGCGCGATCACGAGCGAGCGGGTTGAGACCTACCTGCGCAAACGTCTCGGCTCTGCGATCGCCGTTCGCGGCATGCGCCGGGCGCCCGTCGGTCTGTCGCGGCAGACCTGGTTCGTGGACCTCGGAGACAACCAGCTCGTCGTGCGTATCGATAACCCTGGTGGCATTGCCGCGGTGCCTGGTTCGTTGGAGCACGAGTACGATTTGTACCGGCTGCTGAGTGAGACACCTCTCCCGGTCGCAGCGCCTCTTTGGTTCGAAGCCGATCCCGGAATCCTCGGTGCGCCCTTCTATCTTCGGGAGTATGTGGATGGTAGTCAGAGCCCGGATCACTTCGACGATCCGGATCCGAGATACGACGATGCCCGCATCGAAGCGTCAAAGGAGCATGCCCGGAAGTTGGCCCTGGTTCATGGCCTGGATTGGGGTGGTCTTGGTCTTGACCAGATCCTCGCCGTGCCCCCCTCGACGGCTCAGTCCGCGACGGCCACTGTCGACCGCATCGCGGCCGGTCTGCGCGGTGTAGCCGTCGAACCGATACCGGTGCTCGAAATGATTACCAGGTGGCTGCGTGAGCACGCACCCCCGGCACCCGTTACGGTCCTGTGCAAGGGCAGCAACGGCGCCATGCAGGAGATATGGGATGGGTTGACCATTATCGGGCTGTCGGACTGGGAGCTCGCATCAATTGGTGATCCTGCCAACGATTGGGCCCGCTGCCATGGTTACCTGGTAGAAGTTCCGGGACGGTGGACGACCCGTTGCACACTCGATTACTACTCGAGCCTCACGGGGTACAAGGTGTCTGACGAGGCCATCGAATACTACCGGCTGATCTACATTTTCGAGATGATCCTGGTTGGCCTTCATTCGGGGCGAGTGCTTTATGAAGGGGATCAGCCGGACGCCCGGCTGGCTGCGCTGGCGTCGACTACCGTGCGGTCGGGCCTGGTGCGCCTCGCCCAGGCCATCGGCCTCTCGCCGGCTGGCGCGACCTCGAACGGGCAACACGATGACCGGTAGCCTCTCGGGCATCACGGTGGTTGATTTCAGCTGGGGCATCGCCGGGCCAATGGCGACCGGACAGCTCGCCGACCACGGCGCAACCGTCATCCGCGTCGAGCCACCTGGCGGCGACCCCTACCGGCCATTCGTCTCTGGTGCCGTCTACAACCGGGGTAAGCGATCGGTCTGCCTCGACCTGCACGCCGACGCCGGCAGAGAGGCCGCGGCTACCCTCGCCGACCGGTCGGACGTAATCATCCAGGGCTGGTCGCCCGGGACCGCGGACCGGTACGGACTGGGGCCGCAGACAATGCGGCGACGAAATCCTGGCCTGATTTACTGCACGTTGTCCGGATACGGCAGTACCGCCGGCGACCGGGACCGCGTCGGATATGACGCCCTGGTAAGCGCCCGGATCGGGGCGACCTGGGATCAGACGGCAACGTCCGCGACCTCCACCCCCGTCTATCTCGCGGTTCCGATCGCCAGCATTGGCGCGGCCCTGCTCGTCGTCATCGGAGTCGTGGCGGCCCTGTACGAGCGTGAGACGACCGGCACGGGTTGCGACGTCGACACTTCACTCCTGGACGGCGCGTCTGGCCTTTCTCAACATGTTCTGGGAAGACCTCGAAGCAGATCCCGCAGGCGGTCAGACCACGGATGCAACTGACCGGCGCCGTTACCGGCTGCTGGTCAAGAGCTTCCGTTGCGCCGACGGGGAATTTCTGGGCATCCACACCGGCGCCGGCGGCTCCCACGCCCGTCTGATGGACGCACTGGGCCTGTCCGAACGCGTCCGTCCGGCGCACGGCACCCGGGAAAAACTGGTGTTGCTCAGCGAAGAAGAAGCCGACGTCGTCGAGACCGAAGTGCCCAGAGTCTTTGCCAGCGAGCCCCGGGACCACTGGCTCAGACTCCTCCGGCAAGCCGATGTGACAGCCATTCCGGTCCTCCGGCAAACCGAAGCCTTTCATGCCGACCAGACCCGCCATATCGGAACGGTCGTCGAAGTCTGCGACGACGTCCTGGGGCCGGTGGAGCAGGTGGGCATCCCGGCCCGCCTATCGCGCTCACCGGGCCAGGTGCGCAAGCCGGCACCCCGGCTGGGCGAGCACACCGAAGTCGTGCTGGACGCCCTGCGGTCATCACGGACCAAAGCAGAGTTCGCCACCATGCTGGAAAGTGGAAACAATCCATGCTAACGACGCTGGCCGGAGTGAAGGTTCTTGATTTTGGCATCTACTTCGCCGGTCCTTACGGACCCAGACTATTGGCGGATCTCGGTGCGGACGTTATCAAGCTGGAATCACTGGACGGTGATCTCCTGCGTCCCACCACCAAGCCGTTCAACGCCGCCGCGCGCGGCAAGCGATCGATCGCGGTCAACCTCAAGCATCCGGACGGACGGACGGTCGCCCACGATTTGGCCCGGCAGATGGATGTGGTCACCCACAACATGCGGCCCGGTGTCGCTGAACGGTTGGGTATGGACTACGAAACCCTGCGCCGGTTGAATCCGCAACTGATCTACGCCTATGCGCCCGGCTGGGGTAGTAGCGGACCTGACGCCCGTTTACCGGGATTTGCACCTCTCTTCGGGGGATACTGCGGACTACACCATGAAGCTGGCGGGACAGTGGCCGACCCGACGCCGCCCGTCGGCAACGAGGATAATGGCAACGGTCTGGTTGGAGCTGCCGCCATCCTGATGGCTCTTTTCCACCGGCGCCGCACCGGCGAAGGCCAGTATCTCGAGAACCCCCAGCTGGCGGCCACTTTGTTGCTGGGCATGCACCTGATGCATCACGCCGATCGTGGCGTGCTCGGCTCGCGGGCTCCCGGTGCCAGCCGGCTCCGCTTGTCTGCGTTGGACGGAATCTACCGGACGGGCGACGGCTGGCTCTGCATCTCGGCTCGTCTCGATCACGAGTTCGAGGCGCTGGCTGCAGTCGAGGGACTCGGACGACTTCACGACACCCGATTCTTGACCCCGGCCGGCCGGCAAGAAGCCGACATGGAGATGGATGCCATCCTCGAGGAGGCATTCGCGGCAGACGACACTGTCACGTGGGCGGGTCGGCTCGATAGGGCCAATGTGCCATTTGAAATTCCCGCTGGAGACGGAGCCGCCGAGCGCCTTCTGTCCGACCCGGATCACGAGCAGATCGGTCGCGTCGAGACGTACCAGCATCCCACCTGGGGAAGAGTCCGCGACGTCGCCGTCTTGGTGCGGCTGAGCACGGCCGGTCAGCGGCCCGGCCGGCCAGCCCCGGAAATCGGTCAGCACACCGAAGAGATACTGCTGGAGATCGGTTACCCGCAGGATCGCATACAAAAGCTGTTCGACACCGGCGTGGTCGGATAAGCGCCAATGCTCGAGGCCACTCGGCTTCTCATCCGCCACGACCGATGCCGGGGATGCTTGTTCGTGAGCCAGGCCGGAGGCGCGCCGATGGGATGGCCCCTCGATTTCAAGGTCCTGGACGACGGGCTGTGGGCGACGTCGTACCGGACCGCCTCCAAGGTGGCCAGAATCCAATCAGCTGACCAGGCCGCCTGTCTCCTGTTTGAAGGGGAGCACCATCCCTACCCGTACGCGGTGCTCGAAGGTACCGTCGAGGTGGTCGCGGCGACCGTGGACCTGGTCGGACGGTACATGGGGTGGCCTCCTGGAGAGCTGCCGACGCCCTTACCCCGCGTGACCGACCGCCTGCTGCAGGGAAAACGGATCTTCCTGCACTTCCGATGCCACCGACCACCGGTCGTGCTGCGGGACGAGCTATGACCGGTCGAGCGTCCCTGTCGATGACCCCGGCCGAAATAGCGGGATTCCTGGCCGCGCACACCGTCGCGGTAGTGTCCGGTCATGATCGAAGCGGCGTGCTGACGGCACGAAGGTGCGATCTGCACCAGGGTGGCAGCCGACTCGAATTGGCCCTGCGGCCGCCGGTGCGATGCTTCGACCTGACCCGACATCCAGCCGTGTGCGTCACCGTCGACACCTATCCAAGCGCTTCGGACATCAAGGGGGTCATTATGACCGGTCCCGCCGGTTGGCGGGGGACCTCTGCGGTCATGGACGTCGCCATCACCAATATTGTGAGCTTCGATTTCTCCAAGGAGCTTCGCTAACCAGGAGGTCCAACAAACCGAGCCGGATTCGACGGAGACCGGCCAGGCTGCGAAATCAAACGTCCGCCTTGCGATCGCCGCCGCCAACCTGTGGACCGACACCGGGCAAGCGACGTTCGCGGTAGATCCGATATATTTCATCGCCGCTTCGACGATGGCGATGTCCTGCTCAGTGGTTCTGCCGCTGACTCCGACGCCGGCGACCACCTTGCCTTCGTCCGTGAGCGGAACGCCGCCGCCCATCGCGATGGTGGACGCCCGGGCAGTGCGGCGAAGTCCGCCTTGAACCGCTGTCGTCGTCCCCAGACCTCTACCTCGAAAGTGAGCTGCGCCAGGACGTGGACATCATGGTGCTCGCCCCGGAGACGGGCAGCGAGCAGACGCAACGTCTCACTCGGCTGTCGACGCTGCCGGGAGCGTCCTGATGTCGATGAATCCCAACTCGCCGGCAGCGAGCCGGCCGTGCTTTACCAGCAGTTCGATCAACAGGGGCCGCCCCGGCGCCGAACTCCTTGGCCGGCGGATAGAACCGGGCTTGAGTGATGTGCATCGTATGAAACACGGAATTGACCTGTCGGTTCCCGGCAAGGTCGAGTCGGTGATGGACAGGCTCGTGGCGCCCCTCACCTGATGACGCCGCCACCGGTGCCACTCCGCACCAGCGGGCGAACTGTCCCTCGCTGGCGAACCGGGTCGGATCGCCGATCTCGACGAGCAGCTCCATCGCAGAGACAACGCCGATGCCGACTTCCTCGATGAGGGTGGTGCCCAGCCTGGCAAGCAGCGACGGTATGCGCCGCTCGACCACCCGCACTCGATGGTCCAACTCGGCCACGTCAGCAGCGGTCTCGATAAGCCAGGTGACATGAACCTCGTCCCCAGGCGACAAGTCGAGACCGTTGGCAGCTCCGTTAGCCAGGGCCTGGATGCGCGGCCGCACCCGGCTGGTAGCTGGCAGGCGGTCTCGAAGCGCCAGCGGGAGAACACACAGGACGCGTTCGGCCTGTTGAGGAGCCGAACTCGCTGATGCAGGAGGCTGTCTCGCCTGTTGCGGACCGCGACAAGCTCGTCCCAAACCGGGTCAGCTGACTGCCGCTTCCCGGCCGGCAGCAAATCGTCATGGGCCAACGTCTCCCGGGCTATCGCTTCGGCGTCTTCACGATCGGTCTTCTGGCGACGCCGCCGGCGACGACGTTCCGCAGTACGGTTCGGCTGCACCTCACGTACGTCAAGGCCAGTTGCCGCCCGGAACCGAGTGAGCTGACGTCCCAGACCGTTGGCGCCCTCCACACCGACCCGCCCGATAGTGACCTCAAGGTCACCGAGCCAGTGCAACAACTCAGAGAATCCATCCTCGGTCACGGCCAACGCGGCGATCCCGCGGCAACCGCCGCTCCCGTCGACCACCCCGACCGTGAAGGTTGCCTTGTGCGGGTCGATTCCGGCCACGGCCCACGATTGGTCCATGCTCCACTCCTTCGACATGTAGAGATATCGTCAAGAGGTAGGGACTGGAGGACCGGCAGATCTGGGTTGAGAGCCCACGCTCCTTTCAAGCCAGGTCCTCCAGCCCCTCCGCCCAGATGGCCGGCCCGACAACTCGAGATCGAAGACATCGCGATCAATGGCATTCAGAGTCATGGCCGGTCACCTGGGCGGACCGTACGAGACGGCACCACCAAGCTGGTGGACCTATCCAAACACCCAGATAGCGTTCGTAGAGCACAGCACTCGGCGGATCTCGACGTGATAGTCCAAGAACGGGATGAACTCTTCCCAGGCCGATTCCCACAGGCGGATCATCGCCGGATAGCGGTCCCCCCACTTGGCGGCCGGCTCGTCGAGCGCCGCTTTGGCGGCATCGGCGTTCACCGCGGGTAGATCGGTTTCAGGTCACGTTTGAGCTCATCCCAGTACTGACGCGAGGTGAGCCGGAAGCTGTTGCGGATCAGATGGATGACACACGTCTGGACGATGGCCAGCGTCCACACATTGCCGACCACCTCCGGTAGTCCTTTCAGGCCATCGCAGACCACGAAGAACGTGTCCTTGACCCCCCGGTTGCGGAGATCGGTGAGAACCGTTATCCAAAACTTGGCGCCCTCGCCGCCAGAACCGGCCCACAAGCCCAGAATGTCCTTGTCGCCATCGAGAGTCACCCCGATGGCGGCGTAGACCGGCCGGTTGGCCACCTGGCCGTCGCGGATCTTGACCACCACGGCGTCGACGAAGATCGCCGCGTACACCTCGTCGAGGGGACGGGCCTGCCAGGCCTGCAGCTCCTCGACCACCCCGTCGGTGATCCTCGAGATGGTCTCTTCCGACACCGACGCCCCATAAATCTCCGCGAAATGCGCCGAGATCTCACCCGTGGTCAGCCCCCTGGCGTACAAAGACAGCACGATCTCGTCCACCTCGCCCAAGCGGCCCTGCCGTTTGACGATCTGGGGCTCGAAGGTCCCAGCCCGATCCCGAGGAACGTCGATCTGCACCGGGCCGGTGTTGGCCGCCAAGACCGTCTTGGACCGGGTGCCGTTGCGGACGTTGTCCCCGCCGATCCCGGCCGGATCGTGATTCTCACAGCCGAGATACTCGGACATCCCCTCGCCCAAGGCAGTCTCGATCACCGACTTGGTCAGCGGCTTGAGCAGCCCGTCCGGGCCGGTCAGCGACAAACCCTGCTCCTTGGCCACACGGACCAACTCGGCGGCGGCCTGCTGCTCCGCCGTTACCTCCGTCGGCTTCTTCTTGGCCACATCATCCAGTGTTGCACTCATGGGCCTGTACCCTTTCCTCGCCGAGCGGACTGCTCAGCGTGTCAGGCCACAAACACCGTTAGGTGGACAGTCCTAGGAGCGTCGGACACTCCCGAGGTTGATCTCCCAGGTCCACCACTGGGCGGCGTTCTGTGATGCGTGCTGGTCCGATCGGGCAGGTCCCGCAGGCCTGGTCGTGCCCGCGGGACCTGTAGATGGCGTCAGTGAGAGACTAGGGCGTGGTGATGGTTACTGTGAAGCTGCCGCTGTTGTCTCCGAGGTAACTGTCGTTGAAGCCGAGAGAAAGTTCACCGGGTTGCGGTGCTTTCAGCGTAAAAGTGCCGCCAACCTTGAAAACAATGGGGGCGTTCCCGATCCGACCGATGAGCGCATAGCAAGGAAGGCCCGGCGCCGTGAACGGCGTGGCGGTGAGTCCGGCGTACTGGTTGTTGGCACAGTTTTGGTTGGTGAAGGCAACCCCAGCAGGGCCGACCGTGGTGCCAGGGGACGGGCTAGCTTCTCCCGTCGCAGTGATCGTGAACTTCTCCTGCTGACGCAGAGCGACACCGGTATCGGTCCATGCCTGGTTCGCGGGAACGGCGATGGTCACGGCGCTGGAGGTCGGGACATACGTGCTATTGCGGAGCGGCACGTTCCCCGCCGACGCTGGGCTGGACACCCCGAGGCAGGCGGCGGAGCGATCGCCGAGCCAGCGGCAACGCTCATGACGATGCGGGTACGTAGGTTCATGCTCTCGTTCCTTATCTTGATGGTCGGGAGTCGCCCGCTGTTCGCCGTCTAAGATGTGGGCGCCAACAAGCGACGGGCCATGCTCGCAAACAGTTCGTCCGGCCGCCACTAGGAAATTCCCCTAGTTCTTGTCTCTGCTCAGCCTCAGCGATGGAAGTCAGAGTCAGATGGCTTTCCGAGCGGGTCCGGATCCGGCATCCGTCTGAATCGAGATCGAAGGAACTCAGGTCTCTCGCCGACGCTCGATCTCACCTCGCAGTGCGGGCAGCGTGTTCTCAGCAGGTGGTGCGCACGCCTGACAGGATGGTCATGGCGAAGACGGGAACGTCTTTCCCCATGATTCCAATTCCTCCGCTGCCGCGGGACGAGCCAGCGTCGCCATTACCCGACCCCGAACCCACTCCACCGTTTCCCTATCCAACGCCGCCGAATCCGAGAACTCTAAAGCTGACGGCTCGATTGTGGAGCGTCATTTGGAGAAAAGTCGGCCGTCCCAAAGACTGACCACATCGCGCCTTACAGCGTTGGGAACGGTATTGTCAGCGAGGAGAAGACGCAGAGCAGCGGCGGCGACCGAGAACACCCCAGAGTTCTCCCTGACCAGGGCCACGACGCGGTCGTCGTTGCGGGCTCGTTGTTGGTACATCTCGGCGATCAGGTCGCTGGGCACACGGCGATCGTATCGTCGCGTCCGCCCGCTCCGAAATGCGTCCGCGCACTGTAGTCTTGACCCCAGCGCCGAGCGGCATGCCGGGCCTTTGTCGCCGTCCGTCTGCCGCTACCGGAGTTCCTGGGTGGCTGATAGACTGTGGAGCACATTAGCCCCAAATCAGAGTCCGAGGAGCCCTATCCCAAGGTCCCCAACCCGGCGTCGCAGTTCCGCAGCGAGGGGACGAACCGGGTTCCCTCTGAAGGCGCTTCTTCTCGCTCGCACTAACGACGTCGACCAGGCAAAGACCTGGATCGGTGAGGCGGAGGCGCGGGCGAGCACGAATTATCACTGCATACGCAGGTGACTCTTCGAACCACGCGACAATGCGCCACCGAGCATCATGGGCAGAGGGCGGGAGGGTGCTGGCGCGGCAACCAAAGCCGTGGTCTCGGGGTAACTACAACCTCGGCAGCAGGATTTCAATGAACCCGAGCTACGTGTTGTGATTCGGCGTCGAAGTGGATCACTTGGCGGGATAGACGACAAGCGCCCGTTGTTCCGCCCGGATGGTGAACCGAACCTGGTTGAGCGCCAAGCGGACCGGAGACGTCGCTTGTAGGTGGAGTCCCGCACCTCCGGCGATCCGCGGGGAGAGACACGATTCGCCGACAAGGTGCTGCGCTGTGCCGATTGCCCTCACTGCTTGTACCAGAGGGAGCCGGCAGCGAGCCTCACTTGGTGATTTCGAGAAGTCCCTGTGTTTCGAGGAGACGGGCGAGTTGTGTGCGGTTGGTGGCCCCGACCTTGACGAATGTCTTTCGCAGATGGTATTCGACGGTCTTGTGGCTGACGAACAGCGCCGCGGAGATCTCTCTGTTCGTTGCGCCGTTGGCGGCGAGCCGGGCGACTTGGACTTCCTGATCAGTTAACGGCTGCAAGTCGGAGCGCCGACCGCTCACATTGTTTCCGCCGGTGGCTCGCAGCTCTCGATTGGCCCGTTCCAGCCACGGCCTGGCGCCGCTGCGGTCGAACATGGCCGCCGCGGTGGCGAGATGCCCGCGGGCGTCGCTGATTCGGCGAGCCCGGCGCAGCCGCTCCCCGAGAACCAGATATGCCCGGGCCTGCTCGATCGGGTGGGCGGCGAGCCCGTGGATGGCCTCCTGGCCTAGCTCCGGCCAATCCCGGTCCTCGAGGAGGAGGCGGCCTCGCTGGCTGGCCGCCACCGCCCATACCGACCCGGACGCCCGGCCCTGCCGCTCTAGGTCCGCGGCCGTCTCAGTCGCTCGTTCAAGCTGGCCGGAGAGAGCGAGAGCCTCGATGTAGTCCCCTTTCCAGGGCACGGTGCTCGGGCAGCCGACACCGAGCACCGCCTCAAGAACGATGTTCTTTTCGAGATGGGCGACCGCACCGGTCGGGTTGCCACGGCCGAGCTCTAGCAGCCCCAACGCATGGTTGACATACAGCTGGGGGGGCAGTTGACGGAGCCTCGCGCCCAAGCGCATCGCTTCCTCGGCGTGCTGGTGACACACCTCGGGGTCGCCCTCCAGAGCAGCGATGCGGGCCCGGGTGGCGTGAGCCATCCCTTGCAGCGAGTCAGCGCCGGTGAGCTGACCCAGCATCAGCGCTTCGTCTCCGTCGACCCGGCCTTGCTGCAGAAGTCCCTTGCGCCAGCCGATGTCGCTGCGGGCGTAGATAGGGAACGGGAGCAGCGACACGGCCGACCGGGAGCGGGCGGTGCGCACCTGGGCCCCGATCAGCCGCTCGGCGGCGTCGTAGCCCTCCCCGAAGATGAGAGCCTGAACCAGGCTGCTGATGGCCCCGGAGTCAGCCCCGAGCCGGGTGATGACTTCATCGACCCCGCCGCGCCGCTCCAGGTCGGTCAATGGTCGCCGGTCACCAAGGAATATCGCCGCCAGCGCGTGGGTGCACCTACTTGAGAGTTGGATCCGGTCATCGGTCACCGGCAGGCTGAGGACCTGACGCGAGATGTCGGCCATTTCGTGGAGGCGACCGAGGCTGCCGAGTACCACCGCCAGCGCCAGTCCCACCAGGGCCGCTGCTTCCGGCAAGGCCTCGGACAGCTCCCCGTAGGCGGCCCACAACCGGGGTGGGGCGGCTGGCGCCGATTCGCTCCAAACGGCCAGGCTGGCCTCGAGCAGCCAGGCGTTTGACCGGGACATGGAGTCACCGACAAGCAACAGTTCGTCGACGATCCTGGCAGCCTCATGACGACGGCCAGCGGCAAGTAGCGCCCGCCCGGCCCGGGTCAGGCGCTGGGTGCGGGCCGGTCCCGGAGGCGACAGGCGGGCCGAGGCGGCCAGGGCGGTAGCGGCTGCCGCGGTCCCGCCGCGCTCGCGGGCGTTACCGGCGGCTCGCTCCAAGGCTGACGCCACCGCCTCTGAAGGTTCCTCGGAGCCTTCGGCGAGATGCCAAGCCTGGCGTTCCATGTCGATCCCCTCGAAAGCCTCGGACAACGTCCGGTGGGTAGATCGTCGGGCGGGGGCGTCGAGGGCGGCCACCACTGCAGCCCGGACCAGTGGGTGCGCGAACCGGATGATGCCATCGTGGTGCTGAAGAAACCCCTGGGATTCGGCGGGCTGAAGGTCCTCGAGGCTGAGATCGACCCGGGACAATGCAGCAGACAGGACGACCGTCGTTGCCGACCCGCCGACCGCTACGACCGCCAACGCTCTCTGGGTATCAGGCGACAGGCGTCCCAAACGGTGCCCGAACGAGAATCGACCGCGCTCACCCAGAGGCAACGGGTCCGGCAATGGAGAGTCGCCTGACAACTGGTCGGCGGTGAGCATCGAGGCTGCTTCGATGATAGCGAGCGGGTTCCCGCCCGTCAGGCTCCAGACCCGCTCGGCAACCTGCTCGTGAACCCCAGAGGGGCAGTTGGCCGCGAGCATGTGGTGGGCGGCGGCACGATCCAAGCCGGTCAGGACCATCCTCGGCCACGGCCCGGGCATCGGCTCGGGCTGAACGGGCCGCGACGTGATTACCGCCGCGACAGCGTCGGCCTGCAGTCGGCGCAACGCGAACCCGAGCGCCCGCCGGGACAGCTCGTCAAGCCAGTGGACATCATCTACGACGACCAGCACCGGGGACTGCTCCGCTTCGAGAGTGAGCAGGCTGAGCGTCGCCGCCCCCAGCACGAACGGATCGTCCCCGGGCTTGCCTTCGAACTCGATTAGCGCCCGGGCCGCGAGCCGCTGAGACTCCGGGAGCTCCCCGACCCGGTGCCGCAGCGGGAGAAGCACCTCCAGCAGGCCCACGAACGGCAGGTCGGTCTCGAACTCGACCCCGACAGTCCGGATCACGCTCATTCCCGCGGCCTGGCCGGCCGCGTAATCGCACAGCTCCGACTTGCCGATACCGGCGTCCCCGAGGACCGTCACCACCTGGGCGCTCCCCGCCTGTACTCCAGCAAGTAAACCGTCGATCAGCGCCCGCTCTCGTTCCCGACCGATCACCCACCGAAGCCTAGCTTTGTCCCTATGCGGCAAGACCAGGGATTTCCCGGATGTGCGCGGGCTCGGACGCTGGTCTGATACTCGTCGTGCTATTGGCGTCCCGGAGCCAGTTCCCCGGCGCGCCGGGACTGTGATCTCCATTGACACGTAACTCCTGTCGTGAACCCACTCCGGAAGCAAAAGCCACGGGACTTTCCACCGTAAAGCGAGCCGTCGAATCTGTTGCCGGGTTGACCGGCTCGATCGGTAGGACCTCGCATCGGCTTCACACTCGCCGTTGAACACTCATCGTGCTACTTGGAGCGGCCGGGTTGCTTGCCGGCCTGTGCATTCCGATCAGCGAGATCGCGGCAGCAGCGTAACCAACGACGACGTCGTATATCCATGACGCCGACGGACGGTCGCCGGCGGTCGTGGAGACGGATTCGAGACTCGAGGTATGAAATGACGCTGAGTTGAGCGAGGAGCACGGAGCCTTCGGGGTAGCAATCGAACTTCTTGATCTTCCCGTTTTCCAGTTCCCAAAGGTCTGCGCATGGGGGGTCCATTCGTGGCAACTTCGATCCAACCCCAGTGCGGCTCGTGCCAACAGGCCTCACCCCGGACTCAGGCTGGCCCCAGGGCAAGGTGAGCAGGCTTCAGGCCTGATAGACGCGCTGGTAGACGCGTTCGGCCAGCATCATGACGGTGAGGTTGAGGACCGTGGACGGGGTGTCGGGGATGATCGACGCATCGACGACCCGCAGTCCGCTGGTCCCCGTGATGGCGCCGACCGGGTCCACGACAGCCTGCCGGTCGGCCGGCCCGCCCAGGGGGGCGGTGGAGCTGGGGTGGTAGTAGGTGGCCAGGTTGCCGGCGATGAACGCAGCCAGGTCGGTGTCGTCGGCGACCGCGTCGCCGGGGCTCAGCTCGCCGGCGAAGAGGGAGGCGAGGTCCGGGCTGCGGGCTAGTCGCGGGCGAGCTTGACACCTTCGAGCATCCGGCGGGTGTCACGGCCGGTGGCAAGGAAGTTGCAGTCGATCAGCGGGGCGATGCCGGGATCGCGGCTGGCCAGCTTCAGCGTCCCGGTGCACTCGGGCAGGACCACCGAGGTGGACAGCGCGATCACTCGGCCGGTAGGACTGTAGGAGGCGGGAATCAGGTGGGTCGCCGTGACGTCAGGTCCAGCTCGCCAGTCGCGGCCTCGCTGGAGACCGTCCACAGGATCGCGCCGACCGCCGGGGTCATCTCCAAGTGCCCGGGAGCCAGCGCGTAGGCGGTGTGAAAGTACGGGTGGTCCAGCAGCCGCCGGCCGACGGCAAGTCGGCGACGACGCCGATGCCCAGGGCGGTCAGCTCATTGGCCGGGCCGACGCCGGAGCGCAGCAGGATGGCTGGGCTGCCGTAGCTGCCGGCTGACAAGATCACCTCCCCGGCCCGGTACACCGCGCCGTCCGCGGCCACCACCCCGGTGGCGGCCGTGCCGTCGAACAGCACGCGGTCGATGGTGACCTCGCCGCGGATTGTCAGGTTGAGCCGGCGGCGGACCTCGGCGGTCAGGAACACTATCGCCGGGTTCTCCCCGGATGCCGTCGACCACGTTGATCGAGTGGCCGCCGACGCCGTCCTGCTCGGCGCCGTTGAGGTCGCGCACCCGCCTGCACCCGCGAGAGACCGCCGCGCCGATGGACCCCGCCTGCGAGGGCGTCAGCTCCTCGTCGGTGAGCTGGCGGACCGGGAGCGGTCCGTGTCTGGCCATGATAGGCGTCCTCCCCGGCGGGGTTGTTCTCCATCAGCTTGAACGTCGGCAGGACGTCAGCGAAGGACCAGCCCTAGCTCGGGATGAGAACAGCTGGTTGCCGGTCGTGCAGCGGATCGTATCGCCCTACGACCGTGCATCGCTGAGCCCATCGGACCCGATTGGATCCATCGACGGTAAACAGGACGCCAACTAACTACCTTGTCTCGACGATGTTCTGACACCCCCACGAGGCAGGGCGTCACAGTGTGCCAATCTCTTGTTCGAAGGCGAAGGCTATGACAGCGTAGCCAAGCAGGTTCGCGTGATCGTTCCCCGCGAACGGGGCCGGTGCGCACATCCAGGTGAGGGTGCAGATGGCCGAGACGTTGACTGGTAGACCGATCCCCGGTATGGGCGTGAAGTTGGTTGTCTGGTAGCTGCTCTCCACGTCTGCGACGCGAATATCGAAAGCGGAGTAGATAGTTTCGAGCACGCCGTTAAGGGTCTGGGCGAGCGAAACCGATTCAATGGCCAGTGTCTGGCCGGTGGTTCCTTGAAGCCATTCTGCCAGGAACGGGTCATAGTAGTTCATGGCCACGATCTGGGCGGCGGGCGCGGCGGCGCGCAACTCCGAGAGGATGGTCGGCAGGTCCGTCTCGGCCGTGGCGATACCACCAGCGACGCACGAAGGATCGACGGGGCTGCTCAATAAGCACCCCTCGACGTTATTGCCACCGATGTCGATCGTTATCAGGGCAACGTTGTGGGTCTTGAGGAAGGCCAATGCCGCGTCGAGCTGCGATCCGTAGCCGGTGTATGAGCAGACGCCCCCGTTGATCATGGTGGTCGTGGTTTCGTCGGTGCAACCGAGCTTGGCAAGTTGCAAGCCAGGTACCTCGGTGCGGTATACGGAGTACAGGTCGTCCGTGTATCCATGGTCGGTTTCGACGTTCTGGCCAGCCGAGTTCGGCTGTATTCCTTGGGCGAGTGAGTCGCCGAGAGCCAGATAGTACGGCGGCGGCGTGGCCGCGGTCGCCGCGTTCTGCCCGACCGGTGCGAGCACCATCATGAGCGTTGCTACAGCGGACCCCGCGATAATAGCTACGAGTCCTCGAAATTTCGACATTGCTCCCCGTGCCCTATGTGAAACGCCATCCAGTTTCCGGATGTGGTCAGGCACGTAGCGACCGCGTCCGGTGGTGGCACGATGCAGGACCGATCTGAGCAGACCGGCATTACAGGTTGCGATACTACCGATGAAGTTCACTGGCAGTCTCCTTTTGGGTTCGACCGACGGGCCACCGGTAGCAGCACTCTCGGAGGATTGAGAAGCTCCGCCAATCCGGCGATCACAGCGGTGGGCTCAGGTGTCGGGAGGCGAGTTCGTGTAGGACTCGGAATCCAAGCCATTGGCACCGCGGTGCGTCAGGCACTCATCGGTGCCAAGCCTTCAACGCAGCACTACTGATCCGGGGTTGAGACGAGCCGCCCGGCACGGTGGCGGCGTTGTTTCGGCTGTGCAGGAGCGCCTATACGAGCTTGCTCGTGGCGTTTGAAAGGCTTTGAGACGGTGTGAGTAGTTCACATATTTATTCTCCCTATAGACTCTTGCCTTGGACACCCTTTGCTACAAAGCTGGCGAGGTTAACTATAAGGCCAAGGCTCAGAGCTCGGCTATCAGGGTTTTCCCTAATCTTGCCACGAACCGCGTCGGTTCAAGCCCGCCCGCGACGCCGGTCATCAAGCCTACGTGGGGACGCCCCGATCCCGACTGGGCCCCAACATGCTCGGTGGTGATCAGGCTGGCGAACGATCGCTCGAAGCTCGGACCCGACTATACTCGTCGTCAGCATTCGTGCCTGATCGGCCAGGCGGCGGAGCGGGTGCTCCTTGACGGCCTGCCAGATTGGGCACTTGGGGGCAGCTGGGGTGGGTGGCCTTCGACGGCGGGCCCGTCGGAATTGTGCACTACACCGTCGGCGAATCCGGCGACATGACGGTGGTGCGAGCAGTGGCTAGAACTCGAATCGGAGTTGCCCTGGCGCCCCCGTTCGAGCTCGTTCGACCGTTGCGCCATCACCGGGGCTCCTACCCGCGGATCTGCCGACTGACCGCTACCACCATTCCGCCTCGCCGGGCTGGGGCGGAGCGCCGTTAGAGGTGCGGAAAGGGCAACGGTTCGCTGCCCATTCAACGACGTTGCAATGCGGCGGCCTGCCCCTCAACGAGACAATACCCACGTTCTCTCCCCGCGGCGCGTGCGCACTCCAGGAGGTGGCTCGCTCGCTCGGCATCACCTGCGCCGTCACGTGCCAGGAGCATTCGTCCCCACCAGAGGTTGGTCTGCGCCTCGGCGTACTGCATGGTGCCGCGAATGTTTAGCTGGTCGGCCTCCTGGAAATAGCGCTCGGAGTCGTCGTAGCGCCCGAGCACGCTGGTGATGCCGCCGAGGTACATAGCGACCGGCTCGCGTGAGGTGACGCCCTGGCAAGACACACCTGGTCGTGGTAGGGCGCGAGGAGGTTGAAGAGTTGCTCGGCTTGCTCTGGTACGTGAAGGCGGACAGCGACGTTGGCGTAGCTGATGATGCCGTCAACCCACGTACTGTCCAGGGGTAGGTCGAACCTGTCAGCCGCCGCCGCGTCGAGGAGCTGGCGGGCGGTTGCTGCGTCGCCGGCCTCGTTGTAGGCCCACGCCAGGACCGCCTTGTATAGAGGCATGCCCGGGTTCTGCTCGGCAACGTCGGCAATCAGGTCGACGAGCTCGGCGAAGCGGCCCTGTTGGTCCCGGATAACCATCAGCTGGCTGCCGTAGAATGTGAAGGCGTCGGGCTGCCCGCTGGCCCTGCCGATCTCGAAGGCTTGCGCTGAGAGCTCTTGGGCACGGTTGGTCTCGCCTCGCCGGAGCGCCCCGCGGCTTCCTGGAACGAGCTCACCCAGACCATGGCGGGCTCCTGGAGCCGGGCGCTGATCGTCTGTTCGGTGGCCAGGCATCGGTCCGCCAGCTCGAAGTCGCCTGCAGCACTGCCGTAGACGTAGGCCCAGGCGGCCGCCCAGACCCTGCCGAGTGGGTCACCGGTCTGCTCTGCGATCTCCGTCGCCTCGCGGACATCTGCGAGCTGGTCTCGAAGCGTGGACGGAACCCGCAACGGCAGGCTGCAGTCGGTGATCACCGCAACGAGGGTGGCAGAGTCGTCGAGGCGGCGGGCCATCGTTTTCGCCTCGTGCGCCACCGACAGCCGTTCCTGGAGCGGCCGGTACGCAATCTCCGAGCACAGCCGAGCCAACAGGCGAGCCCGTTCCGGGGTATCGGCGTCGCCCATAGCACGGATCGCCGTTCTGAGTACCTCGACGCGCTCGGCGTCGACGGTCCCGCTCATGCTGGTGAATCCGCGGTAGTTGGCGAGCGCGGCGGCGACAAGGCGTTGGGTGTCGCTGGATTCTTGGGCGAGGCGGGCGGCGTTCAGGAGGGTGATGCGGAACTCGGCGGCGCCCGTTTGGCGTTGGGCGGTGCCGATCCCGATGAGTAGGTCTATGCGCACGGCCGGCTCCGTCGTGGCGCCGATGAGCTCAAGGGCCTGAGTGAACCAGCGCAGCGCCTCGTCGGGAGCGAGCGCGGCGAGGGCGGCCCCGCCCGCTTGCTGGGCGTAGGCGACTGCCTTGTTTGCGTCCGCGGGTCGAATGGCGAGGAGCTAGTGGCGCGCCAGCTCGCCCACTCGGCCGCCGGGTGCGTCGCCGACCAGCCGCTCGAGCGCCTCGGCCACCTGGCGGTGCAGGCGCGCCCGGCGCGTGTCGCCGAGGTCCTGGTAGATCGTGTGCTGGACCAGGGCGTGGTTGAACGTGTACCGCCCCGGCGCTCCAGGGATCCCGCGTACCAGAGCCGCCGCGTGCGCCTGCTCGAGGAGCTCGATCAGTGTGTCCTCGTCGATACCCGCGACCGCGGCGGTGAGGTCCAGCTCGAAATCACGGCCGATCACGGCGGCGGCGGACAGTGCCTTGCTCGCCAGCTCGCCCAGCCGTCCTACTCGTGCTCCTACGACCTGACGCACGCTTTCGGGTAGCGCGATCTCGGTACCTGGCCACGCCGCAGACCAACGACCCGTGGCGTCGCGCAGGATCGCCCCGGTCTCGGCCAGGTGGCGAAGCACCTCCGCCACGAAGAATGGGTTGCCGTCGGTTTCTCGGTAGACCGCATGGGCGAGGGCAATCCCGTCGTCGTCGAGGGTGTGGCCGGCCGCCGACTCGATGAACGAGATCACCCCGGTGTCATCCAGGCCGCTCAGGGGCAGGACCGTAACGGCAGTCTCGCGCCGCAGCGCGGCAAGCGTCTCGATAAGGGGGTGGGCAACGGAGAGCTCCGCGTCCCGGTAGGCGCCGGCGACGAGGAGGCGGGGCGAGCCGGAGTGGTCGACCACACGGCGCAGCATTTGGAGGGTCGGCTTGTCGGCCCACTGCAGGTCGTCGAACACCACCGTCACACCGCGCTCGGCGCTGGCCGCGTCCAGCAGTGCCACGACCGCGCCAAACAGGAGGTAGCGTTCGGTGTCAGGGTCGGTCGTCGCAGGGGGTGGCAAAGGACCCACGCGCTGTGCGCAGCGTCGGGACCAAGCGGCCGAGCTCTGCGCCGTGGGCCTGCACGTGGTTGCGCAGGAGTTGTTGGTCGGCGTGGGCGACGTAGTGGCCGAACGCCTCCGCGAACGGTGCGTAGGGAGCACCCGCCCCCTCGTCGCAGCGGCCCAACAGCACGATCATGCCGTCCTCATGCGCGGCGCAGGTGGCCTCGGCCACGAGCGTTGTCTTACCCTGGCCCGGCTCGCCCGCGACGAGCACTACTTCGCGCCCCTCCCCTGCCGCCACCCTCTTGACTGCCGACTGAACCCGGCACTCCGACGCGATCTCGTGCAGAATCTGCCTTTGCCCCTCGGATACGAGTCTCTCGTAAGCGGCGATCTTCCGCGGATGGATCTTCCGGTGCAACCGATTGTTCCGGTGGTTCTCATAGGTGTCGTACTTCTCGCTGAATGAGATCGAGCCGTCCCGGTGGAACAAGTGGATAGCAACGAACCACTCCGAGAAATGGTTTGTCCACTGCGACTTGGCGATTCTCAGATCATCGCCATCGAAAATCTGCGGATAGTGCTGATGCCAGAACGGCGGAAGCGGCGAGTTCGGCTGTTGCCAGGAGTCTCGCAGCCCCCGGCGGGCAGTAGATCGTGGTCACGCTTTCATCGCTCACGGCCTCCCATGATGCCCTCTAAGCGCTGCTGACGCCGCAGTTCCTGACGCTTCGGACCTCTGCCCGAGCGGCTCCCAGCCAGGCACCGTTTTAGATGTCGGTGGCCAGGTAAAAGTCCTCGCGGATGGCCAGGAGGATGTCCCCGCTGGTGGCCATGTAGAGGTCCTCGCTCCTCGTTGAGCATCCACTGAACGCGTCTCCTGGTCGGTGACGGTGTTGGCGCCAACCCACACCGGACCGACCAGGAGAACTCCATTGAAGTCAGCGAGGAACCGAATGAGCATGATCAACGCCTATCGAGAGGTGGGCAGCTATCGGGGAGCGGCCGCCATGTGCGATTGTGACCCCCAAGACGGTGAAGCGGGCGCTGGAGCGTCTGATGGCCGGCGACGTGCCGGCGGAGCGGACCGCCCGGGCCCGCAACTACGACGTGGTTGTCGATGTGGTGAAGGCCCGGGTGGCCAAGACGGCCGGTCGGATCTCGGCCAAGCGACTGCTGCCCGAGGCCCGGGCGGCAGGATACGCGGGCTCGGCTCGGAACTTCCGCCGTTTGGTGGCCAAGGCCAAGTCGGATTGGCGGCGGGACAATCACCGGGGCCGGCGTCCGGCGGTGTGGGCGCCGGGCGAGACACTGGTCATCGACTGGGGATCGGAAGGCCTGCTCCACGTGTTCTGCGCAGTGCTGGCTTGGAGTCGGTGGCGGTTCGTGCGGTTCGCCGCCGACGAGAAGGCCGAGACCACGCTGGCCATGCTGGCCGAGTGCTTCGAGCTTTTGGGCGGGGTGCCCAAGGTGGTGCTGGCCGACCGGATGGGTTGCCTCAAGGGCGGGGTGGTCGCCAACGTGGTAGTCCCGACCCCGGCCTATGTCCGCTTCGCCACTCACTACCGGTTCCGACCCGATTTCTGCAACGGGGCCGACCCCGAGTCGAAAGGGATCATGGAGAACCTGGTCGGCTACGCCAAGGCCGATCTGATGGTCCCAGCCGATATCGACGTCGAACGCCTCGACGAGGCGAACACGGCGGCCAAGGCCGGGTGTGTAGAAGTCAACTGGGTGATGCACTCGGAGATCTGCGCCCGGCCGGTCGAACGGCTGGGCGTCGAAGCCGAGCTGTTGGCCCCGCTACTGTCGCTGCGACCTCGTATCGGCCGGGTCACCGTGCGCAAAGTCGACCGGCTGTCGTGTGTGCGGATCGGCTCAGCCCGCTACTCGGTCCCGGTCCAGCTGATCGGACAGACAGTGGAGGTGCTCGCCCATGACGGACGGGTGAAGATCCTCGATGGCGACGAGATCGTCGCCGACCACGCCCTGGTCGCCCCCGGCGAAGCTTCAGTCATCGACGACCACTACGGCGGGACCCGCCCCGACCGGCCCCGACGGGCCGTCCGCCCGGTCACCGACGCCGGGAAGGCGTTCTGCGCCCTGGGCCCGCCCGCCGAGGCGTTCCTGCGCGGCGCCGCCGCGGCGGGAGTGACCCGTCTCGGGGTCGAGCTCGCCGAGCTGGCCGGCCTCGAGGCCGCCCACGGCCGCCCCGCGCTCATCGCCGCCTTGGAACGAGCAGTGGCGTTCGGACGGTGGCGAGCTGCCGATGTCCGCTCCATCCTGGCCGCCGGCACCGGCACCCCACGCCCCACCGCCCCCGGCGAGGCGCTGCTCATCCCGCTGCCCATCGTGCCCACCCGACCTCCCGCCGACTACGCCATCGGAGACCGGCCGTGACCGCGGCGGTCCCACCACCGCTAGCCGCCGACCTGACGGCTGGGCTGCGCCGATTGAAGCTGACCTCCATGCGCCGAGTCGCGCCCGAGCTGTTGGTCACGGCCAAAACAGCGCTGGAGCCCCGAAGACTTCCTCCGCACCCTCATCGACGCCGAGATCACCAGCCGCGACGCCTCCAACGCCCGGGCCCGCCACAAGGCCGCCAACTTCCCGGTCACCAAACACCTCGCCGAGTTCGACCTCACCGCGTCGTCCATCCCCCCGGCCACCTTCGACTACCTGGCCTCCCTCGAATGGATCCGCGCCGCAGAGAACCCGGTGCTGGTCGGCCCGGCCGGCACCGGCAGGAGCCACATGCTGGTGGCGTTGGGTCACGCCGCGGTCGACGCCGGCCATCGGGTCCGCTGCTTCTCTGCCGCCGAACTCGTCGACACCCTCTACCGCGGCCTGGCCGACAACAGCGTCGGCTGTGTCATCGAAACCATCCTGCGCGCCGAGTACATCATCCTCGACAGCCTCGGCTTCGCCCCCCTCGACCACACAGGCGCCCAACTCCTGTTCCGCTTCGTCGCCGCCGCCTACGAACGCCGCAGCCTCGGCGTGGCCAGCCACTGGCCCTTCGAGGAATGGGGCCGCTTCCTACCCGAACACACCACCGCAGGCTCCATGCTCGACCGCCTCCTCCACCACGCCCACGTCGTCGTCACCCAAGGCGACAGCTACCGCATGAAAGAAGCCCGAACCCGAGGAGGACCGCCCCGCCCGTCAAAACCGTGAACATCCCCCCTCGAGGAGCGAGGACTTTCACTGGCCAAAAGCGAGGACTGAAGACTGACCATTGACACCCCGAAACCCGGTCCGGCACGGGCATGGGTCCGCCTTCGGGTTACGTACCCGATTCCCGTCAAGGGGTTGCCTCAGATCGCTACGTCTCCTTGCCGGGCGTTCCATCGTTGAATTTGCTGCCCGATCTTTGATCCGGCAATGGCCAGCTGCTTGAGTTGCGACGGGCTGAGCGGCGCAATGACAAGCTCACGCACGGCGTGCACATGGATCGGAGCTGCCTCGACAACTTTGATCAGTCCCGCGTCGGTCAGCACGGCCTGCGTCGCCCGGCCGTCGTCGGGGCGCGTCTGGCGGCTCACAAATCCCCGCTTCGTGAGGGGCGAGACCCTGGTCGAGGCGAAGGTCCCTGAGCCAGAACCCTCGACCACCCGCAGACCCGGCCTACTGCCCCTCTCGGGCTCATGTGGGCTGTACCCGTAGTACGGTCTCAACAGACCAGGATGAGGTGAACGGAGGAGCGGTGACGTACGGCTTCGACTCGGCCGGATTCTTGCACGAGCTGCAGACGAACCTGGTCGGGAATGTCGCGGGCTTCTCGGTCGGTCTGAACCAGCACGGCTCTACGATCGAGCAGGCCAACTGGGGTTGGGCGAAGTGGCCGCTCGACGGAGCCGAGGGTGAGCGCTGGACGCTCGACACCCGGATGAACGTGGCGAGCCTGAACAAGATCCTGACCGCGATCGCGATGATGAAGGTCTTGGGCGCCGCCGGGCTCTCGCCGGACACGCCCATCATCGGGTACCTGCCGGCGTACTGGGCCAAGGGTCCGAACGTCGACAGGATCACGTTTGCCGACCTGCTGGCCCACACATCCGGGCTGGCGTACAACAACCCGAATGCCAGTATGGATTTCGCAGGAATGAAGGAGGCGATCGAGGCGGGGACGCTGAGCTGGGGCGACTACAGCTACGAGAACGTGAATTACGGCTTGTGCCGCGTCTTGCTCGCCACGGTCAACGGCAGCGTGCCGCCGACCACGATCGTGTACCCGGTCGCGTCGGGCGATCGTGCCACCGTCAACGACAACCTGTGGAACATCAGCACGATCAACTTGTACGCGTCCTACGTGGCGGAGGAGATCTTCGCGCCGTCGGGAGTGCACGGCCCGGGTTTCGCCCATGATCCGGCCGACGCGCTGGCTTACGACTTCCCGGTGACCAGCGGTTCGGATGGGGACGGTTCGCTCGACCAACAGCAGGACGCCGCCTTCCACATGTCGGTGAACGAGATGCTCCGGGTCATGGGCACGTTCCGCCGCGCCGGCACCATCGTCAGCCCGACACAAGCCCAGGTGATGCTCGACCGCGGCTTCGGGCTCAACCGGCCTCCTCCTCCTCCGGTCTCGACCAATCTCGGCTACATCTACTACAAGCTTGGCGGCTGGGCCTACGAACTTTACGAAGAGCAGTGTGTTGCGTTCTTCCTGCCGCAAGACATGGAGCTGGTAGTCATGGTGAACTCGCCCCTCCGTGATGAGGAAGTGTCCGACGGGACACCGCAGGGGAACCTGCTCTACCCATTGGTGGAGTTGGCATTTGAGGTCAACATCGTCGAGATGGCCGGCAACGCTCCGGCCCCTCCGGCCTGACCGCCGGCGGTGTCCATGTCGGTCCAGCCCAGCCCGGCGCTGAGCGTCACCACCACCCCGGGGGCGCCGGTCACCGCGGTGGTGGCCCTCGAAGACGTCATCACGTTGGCGGTGGCCGATGGGACCGGCGCCGTGCACGTTGCGTCGAGCAACCCCTTCTGCGCCTCGGGCGGGTCGGCCCCAGGCTGGGGTTTGGGTTGGTTCAGCGTGGGGTCCGATCCGATCACCGTGCCCGGTGCCCCCATCAGTGCCGTCGTGGGTCCGGACGGTACCTACACGCTGTGCATGACTGACATCAGCGGCACCGTTCGTAGTGCATCGGCCAAGTCCATTGGCGGCCTGGCCTCGTGGTCGAGCGTGTCGCCCCAGAGCGGCATCAGCACCAAGCCCGGTGCGCCGGTTACCGCAGTGATGGCGCAAGACGGCTCCATTACGGCGTTCGTGGCCGATACCGCCGGCGATCTGTGGAGCGCGACGAGCTCCCCCTACGAACCCCCAGGCGACGCGAACCCGGTCTGGGGGGGCTGGACCGCGGTGGCGCCGCAGGCGCCTATCACCACCGCCTCCGGAGCGCCGGTCACCGCCGTGGCGGGCCCCGATGGCAGCATCACCTTGTTCGTGGTCGATTCGGGCGGCGTCGTGTGGGCTGCCGGGGGCAACCCCACCGGTGGCTGGGGAGACTGGACCCCGGTCTCGCCGCACACCGCCACCACTACCGCCGGTGCTCAGGTCACGGCGCTGTTGGCGCCCGGAGGCACCTTCACGGTGTTCATGGCCGATGCCACTGGCGAGGTGCGCACCACCTCGGGCGACGTTAACGGCGGTTGGGGCTCCCCTTGGACCAGCGTGTCCCAGGGCAGCACCGAGCCGGGGGCGCCAGTCAATTCGGTCTTGGCCGGTGACGGGACGTACACGGTGTTCCTGGCTAATCCGGACGGCTATGTGTTCGCTGCGTCGGGCAGCCAAGCCCGCGGGTGGGGAGACTGGACGCTTCTGTCAGGCCAGACCGGCAACACCGTGCCCGGCGCTTCGATCACGGCGGTGATGGCTCGGGACGGCATCAGCACGGTATGCATGGCCGCTGCCAGCGGAGAGGTGCAAGCCGCCTCGGGAAACGCTACCCGCTGGACTCCCTGGGAGACCGTGTTGCCCGGCACCGCCCCCCTAGGGGCGCCCGTGACCGCCGTTGCCGTTGGCGACGGCGACTACACGGTGTTCGTCGCGGATCACGGCGGGGTGGTGCGCGCCACGTCGAGTAGCCCTTCGGTCGCGCCGGGAAGTCCCGGTCCGGCCTGGGGAGCCTGGACCAGCTTGCCGCTGGACGTCATCACCACGCCCGGTGCGCCGCTCAGCGCCGTGGTAGCCCTCGATGGGCTCATGACCGTGTTCGTAGCCGATCGCACGGGTGGCGTGTGGGCCGCGTCGGGCAACCCCACTCGGGGCTGGGGGGATGCTTGGAGCAGCGTGGCGCAGGGGAGTACCGCCCCAGGGGCGCCCGTCACGGCTGTGCTGGCTCCAGACGGGCTCATAGCGGTCTTCCTGGCCAATCCCGGTGGCAGCGTGTTCACCGCATTGGGCAGTCCAACCGTTGGTTGGGGGGAGTGGTGGCTGGTGTCGGCACAGACCGGCATTACGACACCTGGTGCGCCGGTGACCGCGTTGGTGGAGGCGAACGGCCTCTTCACGTTGTTCGTGGCCGATACCGACGGCCAGGTTCACACCATCTCGGGCAACTTCACCGAAGGCTGGGGTGGCAGCTGGACCAACGTGGGGCAGCGCATCACCAACCCGGGCGCACCGGTCACGGCCATGGTGGCCCAGGATGGCCTCACCGCCTTGTTCCTGACCGATTCCGAGGGAAGCGTGGTTTCGGCGTCGGAGAGCCCGGCTGGTGGCTGGGGGATGTGGTCGCCTGTTTCCCCACAGACCGGCACCTCCACTCCCGGTTCGCCGGTCACGGCAGTGCTGTCCGCGGACGGCATCTTCTCGTTGTTCGTGGCGAACACCATCGGCGAGGCGCTCACAGTATGGGGAAGCCCCACCGACGAATGGGTGGACTGGACCCCTGTGTCGCCGGGGAGCGGCGATACCACCCCCCGAGCGCGGGTCACCGCCATGGTCGAGGGCACCGTCCCAGGTGGTATCGTCCCCGACGGGATCGCCAGGCTGTTCTTGGTCAGCGGCAGCAGCGGTGACGTGTTGACCGCATCCGGCAACCAGACTCTGGGCTGGGGACAAGGGTGGTCCAACGTGTCGACGCAGGCCGATGCCACCACCCCCGACGCGGCGGTGAGCGCGGTAGTCGGCCCCGGCGGGATCATCACATTGTTCGTGGCCGATCCCGGTGGCAACGTGTACAGCGCGTCGGGCAACCTCAGCACCGCATCCGGCACTGTCGGACCCGGCTGGGGAACGTGGTCGAGCGTGTCGCAAGGCAGCACAGCCCCGGGCGCGCCGATCACCGCAGTGGCGGCGCCGGACGGCATCGTCACGGTGTTCTTGGCCGACCCAGGTGGCAACGTATTCACCGCATGGGGCACCCCGGTCGGCGGCTGGGGTGACTGGACCCCTGTGTCGCCGCAGACGGCCACGACCCTGCCCGGTGCGCCACTCAGTGCGTGCCTGGCTACGGACGGCACCTTCACCCTGTTCATGGCCGATGCCAGCGGCGAGGTGCGCACAGCTTCGGGCAGCGCCGCCGACGGCTGGGGCGCAGGTTGGGGCAACGTGGCGCAAGGCAGCACTCTGCCCGGCGCGCCGGTCTGCGCCGTGCCTGGGCCGGATGGCATCTTCACGCTGTTCCTGGCCGATCCCGGTGGTGGCGTGTTCACCGCATCCGGAAACGCCGCCGATGGCTGGGGCTCAGGTTGGGCACCTGTGTCGCCGCAAACCGGTACCGCCACGCCTGGAGCGCCGATCACCGCTGTGCTCGGGCCGAATGGCGTCTTCACGCTGTTCATAGTGGATCCAGTCGGCGGCCAGGTCCGCGCCGCGTCCGGCAACCGCGACCAAGGGTGGGGCGCTGGTTGGAGCACCTCGGCCACAGGCTTCACCTCGCCCGGCGCGACCGTCACCGCCCTCTCGCTCGGGCCCGACGAGGTCATCGTGTTCGGGGTCGATCCCGAAGGTTCGGTCTGGAGCACGTCTGGCAACCACTCTCAAGGCTGGCCGGATCTGATCAACGTGACGCCGGGAGGCACCACCACGCCGGGCGCGACCGTCGCAGCCGCGCCAGGCCCAGACGGGATGATCACGCTGTTCCTGCCGATCCCCGGCTACATCACGCTGGGATGGGGCTCGACACGGCCGGCAGAAGCGTGACCGTCCCGGCGGCCAAAGCTCCGGCCCGCTCTACTGCGGGTTTGGTCCACCGACAGCCCAGGGGCGAGGCGTCCTGGCCCCGGTCGTCACCATTTCTAATGAACATGATCAATATCGATAGGGCCTAACCGATAGGGCCGGCCGCCGACTTATTCGAGGCTGTCTTAGCGGCCTTCCGGCCCGACGACCCTTACCTCGACCGGGCGGACCTTCACCACTGCTCGCTCGACCCCGCACCCCCTCTGACCAGGCGTTTTGCCGGTGGGGCTAGGTGGAATCGAACCACCGACCTCAGCATTATCAGGGAAAGGGTCACCCGATTCATGACCGGCCACAACGCGAGAACCTACCCGCTCAGCGGGAGCTTCGTCGTTCTTGGTCTTGCGTGAGAGCGCGTCACTGGGCGTCATTCGGCCTCGTTAGCACCCCGCGTCGCGGCGCAATCGCGGCGCGGCTCCTGCCAGTCGCCCGACCGAGATAAGTGCGTTCGCCGCCGAGCTTGACGCGGCCTTGCCCGGCAGTTCGACCTGCCTGCGACGCTATCCTCGCTTAACGAGAAGAATGGTGCTCGCGGTCGGAGCATCGTATTCCACTAGGGGCGGCCGTGGCATACCGCTTGGCATCCCATAGCGGTATACTGGTTCGTATGGCGACAGAGCAGATTGCCGTACGGCTCCCCGAGGAACTCCTCGCTGATGTCGACGAACTGGTTGCCCGTGGCGTCTATGAGAGTCGCGCCGCGGCCGTTCGCGCCGGGCTCGAGGCCGTGGCGGAGTCAGAGCGGCGGCGTCAGATCGATCGAGCGGTCATTGCCGGGTATCGACGCACGCCTGCCGGCGATGCCGAACACGAATCCGCAGTGGCCTCACTGCGGGAGGCCATCCTGGACGAGCCCTGGTGAGCGAGCCGAGACGCGGCGAGATCTGGTGGGGCGAGATCGAGGATGTCGGACGACGTCCATTTTTGGTGATGACCCGTTCAGCCGCGATTCCGGTGCTTCACAGCGTGCTCGCTGCTCCGATCACACGTACGGTCCGCGGCATCCCGACCGAGGTACTCCTCGGCGTTGACGACGGCATGCCGACCGATTGCGCCGCCTCGTTCGACAATCTCAGGGTTGTTCCGAAGGCGTACCTTGTCGATCGCGTCTGCTCGCTCGATTCGACACGTATGGTTGAGGCTTGCCGAGCTCTGCGGGCCGCCGTCGATTGCTGATAGGCAAATCGACATGCTTGAACGGAAGATCCACCGGGAGCACAAGAACCATGCCGGTCAGCCCCGCCATTCCGACCCGTGGGGCTAGGTGGAATCGAACCACCGACCTCAGCATTATCAGTGCTCGCCACTGGCACCGGGGTGAACGGCGTGGTACTCACTGGTACTCGGCTGGAAGGTGAGGGACCTCCACGAACGGGCCTGAACTGCCTGGCACACGCGATCAGACGCGCGATGGGAGAGTCGATCTGGCGACGGCTGCCACGCTCAACAGGACGTCGGAAGTAGCTCACGCTAGCCTCGTCTGGGTGTCCGTTGCCGCTCCGGATTCGTGAAAGGGCTGACCGGTCATCAGCGCGTCCGGGTGGGATTCTGTCGGGGAGTGAGGCCAAGTCTGGGCAACGTTACATATCTGGCCCGGCGGCCGGGGGCCCCCTTGACCTGGGTCCCTTGATCTGGTCCACCTGTTGTGCGTGCTCCGATGCCCATGATGGGCAGGGAGGACATCACAGCGATGAAGCGACGTAGGCATACACCCGAGCACGTGATCCGCAAATTGGCCGAGGGCGAGAAGCTGCTCGGCATGGGGAAGGGTCTCGACGAGGTGTGCCGGCATCTGGAGATCACCGAATCGACCTGGAATCGCTGGCGGAACCAGTACGGCGGGATGAAGGCCGATGACGCCAAGCGGCTCAAGGAGCTCAAGCGCGAGAACGCCCGGCTGAAGCGGATCGTCGCCGACCAGGCCCTCGATATCGACATGTTGACGGAGTTGAACCGGGGAAACTTCTCCGAGCGCCGGGCGTGCGCCGTAGTTGGCCAGGCCCGCTCCACCCAGCGTCTCGCTGCGCCGGTCCCGACTGATGACGAACTGGCGTTGCGGGCCTGGCTTTGGGACTTCGCCCGGCGCCGGCCCCGCTGGGGATGGCGGCGGGCAGCCACCGAGGCGACCAAGGCGGACTGGAGAGCCAACCGCAAGCGCATCCACCGTCTGTGGGCGGGAGGAGGGCCTGCGGGTGCCGTACCGCAAGCGCAAGAAGCCGCTGGGCGGTATCGGGGTGGCAGTGGGGGCCACCGGCGACCAGCAGGGTGGCGCAGGTGGTGGAGTTCCGATGCGGATACCGCTCCTCAGAGACCACGCCGGCGCTTTAGAGGCGCCCTGGGAGGCGGCGATCAGGTTGGTGAAGAAGCGCCCGATAATGAGGCGCGAGCGTGGGGACCTCGCGTTGGATCACCATGTTTTGCGATGACCTTCTCGGCCACACTCGGGATGCTCATCTGGCATGGCGCCGCTGGAATGGGACCTTGGGTTATGTCAATGCCACATTGGACCGGTTTTGACAGGGACCCACGAACCTCTCTGGGAGGACCACATGAGCGCAGACGAGGACGTGCAGGAGGCCACCAGCCGGATGGTTGAGACTCTCAAAGCGATGTTCGATAGCGAGATCACCGACCGGGAGGAAGTGGCGGACAAACCTCTGGATGACTTGACACACCTTCATCGGGACCAGATCGAAGACATCTGCCTCGTCTCGTTGGAGATGATCAACTCCCTCCTGGAAAGGTGGGCGGACATCGAGTGCCGGCGGGCAACCGGCGAATCGGCCACCCAGCTCGAGAAAGCCCAGTGGGGTATGGCTCGCATCCGGGAACAGGCGGACGGCATGGCGCCGGGCCCGGACCGTGACCTGTGGCCGCCGACGAGTTGACCTAGATCGACGACGCGCAGGCGCAGTTCTCCGAGCTTGGCCACTGCACCGATCCTCGGCCGACGGCGAGCGTCGATCCGTCGATCCGCGGCGACTGACTCAGGCCATTCCGGTTGGCCACCCAAGTTCTTTGCGGAGATCCGGAAGAAACCGCAGGGGAAGTTTCGCCGACTAGCAGCCCTCCAGCCCCCTCGACGGTGATCGGTGATCTCTTTCACCAATAGCATTGACGTCCTGCTCGGCTTGCCCGATCGGGACCACCTCTAGTGGCGCCCGGCCAAGAGACGGGCTTCTCATGGCGCCCAGGGTGCGAGGCAACCGCCCTCCTCTCCCCCTACTTACCGACAGATGCCCATGGCTCGCGGTCCCATGAAGGCGATTAGACGCTCCCAGTCGTCGGCGCCGGGAGCTGGCGGCACTTCCGCCCCGAATGGGGCTCCCGGCTCGACCAATTTCGCGGTACTGACGTTTGATCATGGCACGCGCCGCCTCGAGTGCCGGCAAGGCGAGTGAGGAGTCCAACCTGTCGAACTCTTCCGGTGCTGGAACGGCTATGAACAGCCTGGCACGCGCGATGGATGCGCGATGGAGTGAGCCCGACAGCCTCAAGCAGTCAGCCGGCCTGGAGGTCCGCGCCCAGCTCCGCGCGGCGCCCTAGCTCCAACAGCAACTCTCGAAGGACGGCGCGGCTGTTGGCATCGAGGGGCCCCAGGACCTCGTCCTCGATCTCCGCGAGGACCGTACGCAGCTTCGCCAGCCGGCGCCGGCCCGCAGGGGTGAGGCTCACTGTGTGGCGCCGGCGGTCCCTCGGATCGCGATGACGCTCGACGAAGCCTTGCTCCTCGAGACGATCGAGCATCCCGACGAGCTGACCGCGGTCGAGGCCAAGGGCGTCGGCGATGGCCGCCTGGGTGTCCTGGGCCCCCTCGTCGAGCAGGGAGAGGATGCCCAGGTCGTGCATGCCGGCTCCCGCCCGCTCGAAGGCCCCGAAGGCGTACGCCTTGGTGCCGGAGCCGAGGTAGCCGAGGAGGAACGCGGGACTCTCGAGCAGTTCCCGCGGCTTGCCCGCCAACGTCATCCTCTCATCACACGAATCTTCGGTCACGGAGAAATAGGTTAGCCGAAACTATGGTTGGAGCCTATGATCGTAGAACCGTTCAACGATAGGAGGCTCCGATGACCTCGTCCCTGGCCGCGCCTGATTCCACCGCTAGATCGGACAGGAGTCGCTGGCTCGCTCTGGCCGTCATCGTGGCCGCCCAGTTCATGGTCGTTCTGGACATCGCCATCGTGAACGTGGCCCTACCATCCATCAAGAACGACCTGCACTTCTCGCAGGCCAGCCTCCAGTGGGTGATCACGGCCTACTCGATCATGTTTGGCGGTGTGCTCCTCCTCGGGGGCCGGTTGGCGGATCGGCTCGGCCGCCGCCGGATGTTCATCGGCGGCCTGGGCCTCTTCGTCACCGCCTCTCTACTCTCCGGGCTGGCCTGGTCGGAAGGCTCGCTCATCGGGTTCCGCGCTCTGCAGGGTCTCGGGGCAGCCCTCCTCTCTCCTGCCGCCCTGGCCCTACTGATGACGACCTTCGCCGAGGGCCGAGAACGCAACACGGCTCTCGGAGTGTTCGGGGCGGCGGCCGGCAGCGGGGGCGCCGCCGGCGTTCTGCTCGGCGGGGTCCTCACGTCCTACCTCAGCTGGTCGTGGATCTTCTTCATCAATGTCCCGGTTGGACTGTTCCTCATCGCCATGACGCCGAAGGTGCTCCGGGAGAGCCACGGTGACCTCCACCACCGCAGCTTCGACATGGCCGGCGCCGCCTCCATCACGTCGGGGTTGATGCTCCTCGTCTATGCCATGACCCGGGCCACCCAGATCGGCTGGAGCTCGGCCGAGACCATCGCCCTGCTGGCCGTGTCGGCCAGCCTGGTCGCCGCGTTCTTCGTGATCGAGCAGCGATCGAAGGCTCCACTGCTGCCACTGCGGATCTTCCGCCTGCGGACCCTGGCCGGCTCCAACCTGACCAGCCTGCTCATCGGCGCCTCCATCTTCTCCATGTTCTTCTTGCTCACCCTGTACATGCAACAGGTCCTGCACTACTCGGCGGTCAAGACCGGCGTCGCCTACATACCGCTCACCTTCGCCATCATCATCTTCGCGGGGGTGGCCCAGGCGCTGACGACCAGGCTGGGCGTGCGGCGGGTGCTGTCGGTCGGGATGCTGCTCTCAGCCGGGGCGCTCTTCCTGTACACCCAGCTTCCCGTTCACGCTCACTACTTCTGGGACATCTTCCCCGTCTTCGTGCTGAGCGGCATCGGCCTCGCCCTCTCCTTCGTGCCGGTGTCCATTGGTGGACTGACAGGCGTGCAGTCGGCTGACGCCGGTGTGGCGTCGGGTCTCATCAACACCACCCAGCAGATCGGCGGAGCCGTCGGGCTGGCCGCAGCGGCGACCATCTCGACCACGGCAACCAGTCACTTCGTGAGCTCGCACGGCCCAGCCAGCCTGGTCACCGGCGCTGCCCTCACCCACGGCTTCGAGGTCGCCTTCTGGGTGCTCGCCGCCCTCGCCCTCGCCGGGGCCGTCGCCGCTGCCCTGCTCGTCGAGCGGCCGCCCAAGCCTCAGCCCGAGGAGATCGAAGTAAAAGACGTGGCGACCACCATCCTCGAGGTCGCCTGATCCAGCCCCACCCCACTATTCGGCTCGAGAACGCCCGCCCCGCGCTCGCGCCATCCGCGACCAGGAACTGAGAGAGCACATCGTCCGGGTCTTTCACGAGAACTACGATGTCTATTGGGGCCCACAAGGTGTGGCGTCAGTTGCATCCGGCTCGTCACGGCGGGCGAAGAGCGCCGAACACCCGATCGGGGGTCGCAGGGGTACCCCAGATCGTGCAGGCCGATTTGCCCGGCTGCCCCGCCCCCGAAAGCGGGCTGACTTAGCTCCCGAGGACTTGGAGGGCAGCCCGGGCGGGATCCCTTAGAACGATTCCTCAGAGTCGCTCGACTCGTTTCCTTCGTCGTCGAGGTCGATGCTGTCTCGGTCGTTGTCGTCAAGGTCAATGCTCTGTCGGTCGTTGCCGTCGAGGTCGATGCCATCTGCGTTTTTGTCTGTTGCCGTTGTGCCTTCTCCTGGTATGAACGTTACCTTCATCCTGGAAAACGCTGCGACGGCGCTTTGTATCAGTTCGTGGAATTCGCCGTCGTGGAGGCCTTCGACCTCCAGGATTTTGAAGGCGGTTCCTTTGACCTGAACATTGCCGTCGTCGCTTCTCCCGGAGAGATAGCTGTAGAGGCGGTCGTCATGCCCTCTACCGATCAGCACCAGCCCGCGGCCGGCTACAATTGTCTCCTTGTCATCTGCGGACATCGCCTTCACGTTCGCAGCATTTCGCTCGGTCGTCTCGGCCAAGAGGCTATCGTCGGGTTTCCAGTTTTTTGATGCTTCGAAGTCGGCCTCCCTCATGGCGGTAATCGCAGTGGCAATATTAGCCCTCAATTTGAGGGCACTGTCAACGTTGCGTTCCTGGTCCGAAATGCTAGTAAGTTCCCGGAGAACGGCCCTCAGATTCGTGGTCACCGCCTGGTCCACCGCCGCCCCATAGCTGGGAATATCTTCAAGCCACTTCATCATGGTAGTGGATCGATCTCCGCTCGTCGCATCGAGATCCTTCTCGTTGGCCTTGAGATGCCCGATCATCTGCTTGAAGTCGCCGGCCTGCGCAAAGTCCTTCAGATGGCGGGCCCTCTGCCACGCCTGGAAGTCCTTCCGGTTGATCAACATGGCCATGTGTTCCTGGGAAAGTTCATCGACCCCCTGCTCCGCGGCCGTTGGGTCGCTCTTGGCCAAAGCCAGGATCTTGTCCACGAAGGCAGCGACATCAAGATCGAGCCTCTGCAGCGGATTGTCCGCATCCGTACCGTACGTTTGCTCAATTGGCCTGTTTTTGTTCCCCACGTATCCACGGCAGGCCAAGATGACGATATCCTTCTCCTCCTTCAAGACCCCCAGAACACCATCGCAAGTGTGCGTCCCGTCACACACCTCGGGCCTGTTGCACAGTCGATCCTTATTCTTGATCTCCGAGTTACCGACAAAATAGATAGGGATTCTACTCTCGCCGCCGATTGCCAACCATCGTCCTATAAATTGGTCCTCCATCGTCTCGAACTGATAGTTGGCCACGTCCGTCTTCTTGCCCGCGCCGATGATGGGATCCTGAGCGGGGGCCTGCGCGCCGTTGGCGATGGCGATCAGTGCTACATTCTGCGAAAGGTCCACATCAAAGCCGGAATAGAACCTAAGTGTCGTGCCGACCGGCACAAACGTTGTCTGATCATCCATACGATTGCCGTGGCCCTGAACAATCACCGTCATAACAGTCACTCTCCTTCCTGAGAACCGCCGGCGGCCTAATCCGATCCGATGCCGTCTGTCACCCCGGACACAGGCCAGGCATCAACCGTTGTCGCCGCAAAGAGGGTGCGACACCACCCGGATCGCAGCCTTCGTCGAACTCGCCGCCCCGACGACGTGTGCCCCTCCTTCCTGAGTTAGCGCCGTCAAGGGGTTTACCCAATCGGCACTCTCGACACGGTTTTATCACGATCGCCATGGCCCTACAACCCTCTCCATACCCATTCGTCACCCTGCCGGCTTACACCGCGGGAGCGGGTCCGGCGCCTCCGAGCGGGTGTGGCGCCTCCGAGCGGGTGTGGCTGGTCGTCGGGCGGCACTATGGGAGATTCGGCGACGCCTCTTTCGCCCCCGGGTTGGACGCCGTCACCAGTTGGGGAGGACACCACCCCACCTCCATGATCGCTCCTTCGCGCCTCGCCCACTGTTGCGGCATTCGAGAACCGGATCTTCACCCTGATCGGGTGGCCCGGTCTTTGGGATGCCGACGTACCGTCCCGTCGAGAGCAGGTTGCATGTGGCGCCGAACAGGAGGAATGGACATGGGGTTGAGGCCACGGAGGGTGATTCGTCGTCGACGGAGGCGAATGAGACGCCGTGTTGTGCTCGCGGGCGGGATGGTCGTGTTCGGGGCTCACAAGATGTCAGAACGCCACGCCAGGGAGATCGAAGAGCACACTGGTGTTCCACCCGAGGAGCTCGAGGATGAGGATCTCGAAGCGGCGATGGCAGACCTCGACATCCCCAAGCAGGAACTCACCGCAGAAGACCGCGCCGCTGGGGCTGGCACTGACGAGTAGCAGAACAGCAGCGCACCGAGTTATGGCCTTCCGCCCTCGGCGGTCGCCAAATTGACGTCTTCGGAGATCAGCGGGTCGGGATGAGGAGCTCGTGGGCGAACGGCTCCGGGACAGTGCCAGTTGCCTCTCGGAGCCGGCGCCGCGTGACCCACTGCACGTCCCGTCCGAACGCGGCGCGCAGAAAGTCAGCCGCGTCAGCGCTCCTCGTAGGGCCGCCACTGGTGAGAGTGGCAGCCTTCTGGCGCTCGTAGCCGATTTCGTTGATGTGGTACAGCTGGTCGAAGACAGTCTCCAGTGACCCCAGAAAGTCCGTAAGGCTGATGCGACTCCGATCGTCGATGGAGGCTGCGCCGATGACAAGGGGAGCTGCCACGGAGTGGAGATCTCATCAGTCAAGTCGACAGGGAGGCCCCGATCGCGGATCTTAACTCGAGCTCGATAGTCCAGGGCGGCCTTCACGAGGAGAGCGGTGGCTTCCGAGGGGTGCCACTGCAGCACACTGACGAGCGACTCAGCATGATCTCGGCCGACTGGTGCGAGCTTCTGGGCGCCGAGACTCAGCCAGCCCCTCGACACCGATACCTACGGCTACACAAGCGCAGCCATCTGGAACCCTCTGGCGACCCGACTATGGGCTCGCACTGTGCAGCTGGTCAACCGCCAGACGGCCCGGCTGCTGGGAATCCGGCAACGGGACTGGCCGACCTCCGGTCGGGTGTCCGTGGCCAAAGTGGCGAAAGACCAAAGCCGAGGGGTGGTGCATTTCCACGCCATCTTCCGGCTCAATGGCGCCGACCCTCCCGACCCGGCACCGTCTGGTGCCACCACTGATCTTCTGTGTGACGCCATCCGCCACGCTGCGGCACGGACCAGTATTGATCCGCCCGAATGTCCGGCCGTCGATGGCATTGCCCCGGTCGTGTGGGGTGAGCAAATCGATCTCCGCTCCATCAGTACCGACGTGACCAACGGGAACCTGACGGATGGCCAGGTGGCGGGCTACTTGGCCAAGTACGCCACTAAGGGGGCCGCGGCCTCCGGCACCGTCGATCGACTCTTGGCTTACCGGGACTGTCGGCACTGCTCGACGAGGGCATCAACATCAAAGACCGTCCAGACCCGGCTCGGTCACGCCAACCCGAGGACGACACTGGCGTTCTATGCGCAGGCCACCACCAGAGCCGACCGGGAGGCGGCCGACCGCCTGGGCGAGCGTTTTCTAAAACTGGGCGAGCGCTTTGGGCGAGCGCTTTGTCAAGCGTTTCCGGCCGCGGGATGGACGCGGGATGGTTCGCCAACCTCACAAGTCTCGTCCGGGCCCGCACCCCTGTGACCTGCGCTTTGCCGGTGGGGCTAGGTGGAATCGAACCACCGACCTCAGCATTATCAGGGAAACGGTCACCCCCAGTCATGACCAGCCACGAGAGAAGAATCTACAAGCTGAGCAGGGGTTCTGTTATTCGTGGCTTTGCGTGAGGATGCCTCGTTAGGCATCAGTTGCGCTTCACATCGCGGCGCAACCGCGGCGCACTCGATCTCCGTTTCGCTTCTCCGTTTCACTGGCCGCCACCCGAGCAGCATTGACTTGGCACCAGCCAACGATGCCAAGCCTCGTCCGCCGTGTGTTCCGACGAGCCACGCCAGATCTGACCAGCACGCTGGCCGATCATGTGTCCGAGGTCACCGCAGTGCCTGGCGGATGAACGCGGCCACCGCGACCGGCTTCGCGATGAACGCGGTGTGCGAGCCGTCAATGGTGTCGGTCGTGGCGGCCATCCGCTGTGCCATGAACCGTTCCGCGTCTGGCGAGATGGCGTTGTCGTGCTCGGAGACCAGGAACCAGGACGGCTTGGTCTTCCAGCCCGCCGCGGTGGCGTTCTCGTTGAGCGCCGCGACCGCGAGCGGGCGCTGGGTCGCGAACATGACATCGGACATGTCCACCGGCACGTCGGCACAGAAGGTCTCCCGGAACTGGTCCTTCGTGACGTATAGGTCCGGACCGCCCGCGGCGCCGGGCGCGTCGTAGGGGGTCGGGGCGACCGTCTGGGCGAGCAGGGGTGGCGGGAACGGCTGTTGCACGGTCGCGCAACTCTCGCCCACCTCCAGCCCGAACGCTGCCAGAAACACCACGCCGGTCACGTTCTCCAGGCCGGCGGACGCCTGGGTGATCACGGCGCCCCCGTAGGAATGTCCGACCAGCACGACCGGGCCGTCGATGGCCTTGACCACGCCGGTGACGACGCTGGCGTCGAAGGCCACGCCCCGCAAGGGATTCGGCGGGGCCAGCGCGGTGTGGCCGGCGCTCTCGAGCTCGCGGATCACTCCCGCGAACCCCGATGCGTCGGCGAACGCGCCGTGGACGAGGACGACGGTGGGACCAGGCATGGGATTCTCCTCAGGGTTGGAGGCGTGGCCCCGACTACGTTATGTCACCGCACCCGAGCGAGTCGGCTCAGGGGTGCGCGCCCGGCAAATGACCCGTTGTTCTGCGCCGCTCAAACGTCACAGGACCATCTCCTGCAAGCGGTACCAAGTCGACAGGGAAGCCGCCTCAGGATTGCTCCAAGCGTGCAAGAACAACGTCCTCTATTCGGCAAGATCGCCGAGTCGGACTGCGCACGATGCGCGGCAGGAGTCGACATTCGCCGGCACGCATGGTTGTAGCTTCGGCGCACCACGCGCTCCCCGGCCTTGGCACCAGCCCAGGACGGATCGGGTTCACGTACGTCTCGTGGCAACCGACCAGCCGGAAGGCGCGGTACCGGTGTTGTTGTCTACCTTGACGATGTGCCAAGTCGAAGGCTGGTCGATGCTTAACCTATGAGCGGAGCCGGTGTGGTGCTGGTGCACGGTGCCTGGGCTGATGGGTCGAGTTGGGGGAAGGTAATCGCTGCCTTGCGATCCGAGGGGGTCAGGACGGTGGCCGCGCCACTGCCGCTGACCTCTCTTGCAGACGACGCAGCGGCCCTCGATCAGGTGCTGGAGCGGGTCGAGGGTCCGGTCGTGGTGGCAGGAAACGTGTACGCCGGGGCTGTTATCGCTTCGACGACCAATGAGAAGGTGGCTTCGCTGGTATATGTCTCTGCGCTTGCCCCAGACGAAGGCGAGACGGTGGGTGACGTCTACTACTGGGCTGAGCTGCATCCGTTGGCGCCCGGGCTCGGCCCGGATCGTCATGGGCTAATCTGGCTTCCTGAGGAGGCGTTCGGCACGGCATTTGCCCAACACGCCTCGCCGTTGGAGCAGGCCCTGCTGGCTGCTACTCAGCGGCCGCTCGCCGCGGCTTGCATCGGCGTCCCCGTGGGGCGTCCAGCTTGGAAGGACCGGTCGAGCTGGTTCCTGGTGGCCTCAGAGGATCGCATGATCCCCGCCGAGACCCAGCGCTTCATGGCAAAGCGGATGAACGCTCGTGTGCGCATGGCACCTGCCGATCACATGCCCATGATCACGGCTGCACCCGCGGTCGTCGGCATCGTGCTTGAAGCGGTGCGTGAGGTCGAATCGTCGCGTTGACGGTACCGGTCACCCGCGTTGCCCCGTCCGAAGACATCGACGTAAGGGAACGGAGAACTGAAATGGCTGACATTGGGTACCGCACAGCGGACGTGGATGGTCGGATGGTCTTCTATCGCGAGGCTGGAGCATCTGATGCACCCGCGTTGGTGCTCCTGCACGGCTTCCCGTCCTCGAGCCACATGTTCCGCGACCTGATCCCGCTGCTCGCCGACCGGTTCCGCATCGTTGCTCCGGACCTGCCTGGCTTCGGCAAGTCGGACATGCCCTCGCCAGGTGACTTCAATTACACGTTCGAGCACATCACCGACGTTATCGACCACTGGACGCAACTACTCGGCCTCGACCGCTTCGCCCTCTACGTGTTCGACTACGGCGCGCCGGTCGGTTTTCGGATCGCCACCCGGCACCCTGAGCGCATCACCGCGATCATCTCCCAGAATGGCAACGCGTACGAGGAGGGGCTGAGCGACGGCTGGAATCCGGTACAGGCGTACTGGAAGGAGCCGTCGCAGGCCAATAGGGATGCGATCCGGATGTTTCTGGAGCCGCAGACGACGATCTGGCAGTACACGCATGGTGTCCCCGACACGACGCGAGTCAGTCCGGACGGTTACGGCCTCGACAACTACTACCTTGGCCGCAGCGGCGCCGACGAGGTCCAGCTCGATCTGTTTCTGGACTATGCGAGCAACGTGGAGCTCTACCCTCTGTTCCAGGAGTACTTCCGCAATAGCAGGCCGCCTCTGCTCGCGATGTGGGGCAGGAACGATCCGTTCTTCCTTCCGGCCGGAGCCGAAGCGTTTAAGCGCGACATCCCCGACGCCGATATTCGTTTCGTCGACAGCGGTCACCTCGCTCTTGAAACCCACGTCGCGGAGATCGCAAGAGCGATCGGCGAGTTCCTGGCGGAGTAGCCAGCGGTCTCATTCAGGTTACGCGAGTGGTGCCCCCACGGGCATGTCGCCGGTATCGGCTCGCCGGCGACTCATCGCCTGACCAGTTGCCCATAGGCCCGGACCATCGCCTTAACGGGCTCCCGTCTTCATCTGAAGGCCTTGCACGTCGGCCCTACGTCATTACGCAGCCGGGACCCGAAAATGCTGACGGAGCATACGTGGGATCGGCGCCCATCAGATCGTGGCCACATAGCGGTGCTGAAGCAGACCGGATCCCTCATCGCCTGGCCCCGATACGTGACGGGCCGGCACAAAGTGGGCGCCGGCGAAGGGACGTCGCCATATCTGCGTCCAAGCTGACTACCCGATCTGAGGATGTAGGCCGCCAAGAAACCTGCGATTGTCAGCCCGTGCCGGATACGGCACAGTCAAGCCAGGAGAGGACAATGCCCAATCACTTCGATCATCTGAAGGTGGCCCACGGCGACCTCGTGCTAGCGAAGGACATGCCGGACGCCTTGACCGCGGACACCTTGATCTTCGAAGACGGCGCTAAGCAGACATTCACCGCGGACGGCAAGACGACCTACGTCGAGCACGGTCGATCGACCCGGGGCGAGTGGTCGATCCTGCGGGACGGGGAGTTTTCGTCGTTCTGGCCGCCTGACTTCCGGGCCGTCTACACCCTCCGCTGGATCGTCGAAGAGGGAGCGGTCACCGGGCTCAGCTTTATCCAGGCCGGGCGCGGTGATCACTTTGATGGCCGTTACGAGTAGGTCGGGAGCTTCCCAGCAGGGTTACCCTTAATCGCCACTTGTTCGCGGATGTAGGGGCCCGGTTTGATTAATCGCCGCCCTCATAACCACCTCAAACAAGATAGGCGCGTCCGCCGCCCTGGCTATTCATTAGCCCGGCAGGACACCTTTAAGTTGGGCCCGCGAGGTGATACCTAGTTTCGTGAAGGTCTTGCGTAGGTGATATTGGACGGTGTGGACGCTGATGAAGAGCCGGGTCGCAATCTCCGGGTTTGACAGTCCATCCCGGGCCAGCCGAGCAATCTGGGTCTCTTGGGCAGTGAGTTCCGCCCCCCTCGTCGCGGTAGCGACTTTGCGGACATTCTCACCGGCCGCAGAGCAGCTCACGCCGCGCTCGCTCCGCGAAGGCATCCATGCCCATCGCCTCAAACATGCGGTGGGCGGTGCGCAGTTGCTCGCGTGCGTCGCTGGGCCGACGCCGGCGGCGCAGCCATTCCCCATAGACCAGATGGACCCGGGCCAGATCAGTTCGTATCCGGGTGCGGCCAAGCCGGGCCATCGACTCGTTGTAGTGCGCTTCCGCTTGTCCATCCGGGGCGACCAACGCCAAGGATCGAGCCTGGATGCCCCTAGCCCAGTTGGTGTTGCTTGCCGCAGTCATCTCTGACAGCCGGTCGTAAGCAGTCTTGGCGATGTCACTTGCCCCGGTACGGGTCGCTGCCTCGATGAGTTCGACGACCGGCCAGATCGTAGATCCGGGATCAGCATCGTAGACGGTGGCCCGGTCGGCAGCCGCGAGGGCTTTGTCGTACTGGCCCAGTCCGTTATGTAGGACTGCCTTTGCCCACTCGGCGAAGGTGATGCCAACGCCTTCTCCCCGCCGGCTCACATCGTCGATGGTGGCTTCCACGAGCGCGAGTGTCTCGGTCTCGTCGCCGCGGAGCGCGCCAAGCCCCAGGGCTCCGTAGGGCGCCAGATGGCTCCCGATTGCTGCGCTCACGGCCTGCGTCTCGTCGCTAAGCGCGGCCGCTGCGGACAGGGCGCCCGCGAAGAGCAAGAAATAGCTGCGTGAGAGGAGTGCCAGGGGGAGCTCGCTGAGGGCGCCTATCTCGCGGGCGAGCTCGATGTGGCGAGTTGACAGGGCGTTCCAACGGTCGTCGTCCCAGACTCGCAGGGCCGCCACCGACATCAACCAGAGCCAGCGCAGTTCTTCGACCGTCCCCTCCGTCACCCCGGCCGACCACGGCGGGCGCAACACGAGGCGCCAGGCTGCCACCGGGAGGGGTCGGCTAACCTCCGGTCCTCCATCAGCGTGGCGCACGTCGCTGGCCCCGCCGGCCTGGCCGTCGCCGCCCCCGACGGACATGCCGTTACCAAACTCTGTGATGGCGGCCCGCAACATCGGAACGCCATCCGCATAATCCCCAATGGACGTGGCAACAAACCCGTCGAGCAGCAAGTCAGTCGGACCAGGCTTGTGGGGTGGTGGGGGCGCCGCCGCAGCCACGCGTGCCACCTCCAGAACATCCCCGCCCGGCTTGGCCAGGCGGCCGACGAAGATCGCCGCGGAAAAGGCGTCCAGGTAGGTAAGCCGGGCCTCGGCGGCGTCGACAGGCTCCAGTCGTTTTGCCGCCTTGAGTAGCAGTGGTACTACGTCGTTACCCCGGTTGGTGGTCGACGCCAGCTGGGCCCGGACCAGGTCGACCTGTGCCTGTTCCAGGTCGGTGAGCGACCCGGCTTCGGCTAGAGCCAGGAGGTCGAGCGCCTCGTCGAATGCGCCAACGCGAATCTTGCCGTGGGCGGCAACCACTGCTCGTCGGCCTCGCTGAGCCGGGTCGAGGGTGAGGTTCGCGGCCCGCTGCAGATATGCACCTGCGGCGGCCAAGCAGCCGCGCGCCAACGCCAGGTTGGCAGCGTGGTCGAGTTCCGCTGCGATCTGGTCGTCCGGTCCGGGAGCGGCCTGGGCTCGATGCCAGATACGCCGCTCGGGATCGACCTGGGGGTCGATGGCCTGAGCCAGCGCCTGGTGCGCCCGTCGTCGGTCGTCGGCGGACGCCAACCGGTAGGTCGCAGTGCGGACAAGAGGATGTCGGAACCGGACGCGGGTTCCGAACTCGGCCAGTTCCGCGTCGGTTGCAGGGGCGGCCGCTTCGGGGCCGATGCCCAGGAGTCTGGCCGCCCGCCAGACCAGCGTGGTGTCCCCGGTCGGGTCCGCCGCCGCGACGAGCAGCAGTTGGCGAGTTTCATCGGGCAGGGCGGCGAGTCTCCGTCTGAAGCTCGCTTCGATGGTGCCCTCGAGGGGCACTGCGCCGGGGAGCTCCAGTTCAACGGCTAACGCTGAGGGCGTCAGCCCGCGTGAAAGTTCGAGCAGAGCGAGCGGATTGCCCCTGGTCTCCGCAACGATCTGGTCACGAACCTTCGGGTCGAGATTGCCGGGCAGCACCGAGTCCAGCAAGGCGTGCGCGTCTGCCTGGCTCAGACCCGTGACGGCTAGTTCGGCTAAGCCTGTCAGACGGCTGCTCGGGCCGGGGGTTGCCAGGACCAAGCCCACCGATTCTGTGCCGAGCCGTCGGCCTGTGGCAGACAAGGCGACAGCTGACGCCATGTCGAGCCATTGGTAGTCGTCGACGATGCAGATGAGCGGTTGCTCCGCGGCAACCTCGGCCAGCAGGCTGAGGACAGCCAGCGCGACAAGAAACCGGTCCGGAGGCGGCCCGGCGCGGATGCCGAACACAGTCCAGAGGGCGTCACGCTGAGGCTCTGGTATTCGCTCGAGCCGATCCAGCATGGGAGCACAGAGCTGGTGCACTCCCGCGAACGGGAACTGCATCTCCGATTGGACCCCGGCGGTGCGCGCGACCCGGCAGCCCGGGGCGTGGTCTGCGAGGTAGTCCAGCAGCGGCGGTTTTGCCCACGCCCGACTCCCCGTTCAAGACCAGGGCCTGGCTCGCACCGGCCCGTACCGCCGCGACCAGCTGGTCAAGGACCCTGCGCTCGAAGTAGCGGTCCCTGAGCTCGGGCGGGCCCGGCCACCTCGGGGGAGCGACGGTCGCCGACATGGCCTGAGCGTACTGCGGCGCCGCCCGCCAGGACGGGGCCGAGAAGCCCACCCGCGGCGCTACCCCTCTTGGGTGGAACTAGCGGGCCAAGCTAGCCAATGGGGGATGCGGCGGAGGGCCGACCGACCACACCATTGACTGCGCACGACGGGTAACGGTCCACCATCCGGGCAAGCCCGATCCCTATCACGCTCGCGGGACAAGTGCCAAGGACCCAATGACCACTATCCGTCATCTCTACGCCACAATCAGTGGGCGTCGGTTGTTTTATCAAGAGGCCGGCGCACTCAACAGCCCCCCGGTGGTGCTGTTGCACGGGTTTCCCGCTAGCTCGTTCATGTTCCGCAATCTGATCCCTGAGCTCGCGGATCTGTACCGCGTGATCGCTCCCGACCAGCTGGGGTGCGGGCTCTCGGACGCACCCTCGGTCGACGAGTTCGATTACACGTTCGACGCATTGGCCAGTCTCACGGCCGGGCTGCTGGCCCACCTCGGCGTGGTGCGCTATGCCCTGTACGTCCACGACTATGGGGCGCCGGTGGCCTGGCGGCTGGCGCTAGCCAACCCTCGGTCCATCTTGGCGATCGTCACCCAGAACGGGAATGGGTACGAGGCCGGATTCGAGCAGGCCTTCTGGAAGCCGGTACGGGAGTATTGGCACAACCAGAACCCACAGACAGAGGCTGCCGTCCGTCAGGCTCTCACCCTGGATGCCATCAAGCGGCAGTACCTCCACGGGGTGCCCGATCCCAGCTTGGTCAGCCCCGAAACCTGGTACCACGACCATGCCCTGATCTCGCGGCCGGGGAACGATCTGGCGCAGTTGCGGCTCTTCGCTGATTACGTCAGCAACGTGGCCGTCTACCCGAGGCTCCACGCCTATCTGCGCGAAAGCGGGGTTCCACTTATGGCGGTATGGGGCCGCAACGCCGAGTCTTCGGGCCGGCAGGGGCGCTCGCTTTCACCGACGATTTACCCGACGCTGAAGTCCACTTGCTCGACGGCGGTCATTTCCTCCTCGAAAGTCACCTCGACACCGTCGTGGGCTACACCGCGGTTTCCTCGGAAGGACTCTCCCGTGACCGGCCCGCGGCGCGACCAGATCGTGCTCGTTGTCGGGCGCGGCGGTGCGATTCAGAGCGCTGTCGTACTGGCAGCCCGTGACGCCGGAGCCCAGGTGATCGGACCGCGGATGCTTGGCAAGCATGTAGCGCCTCGCCTTCCTCACCGGCCAGACACTGCATATCGACGGCGACGAACCCCTGAGCTGAGTTCGGCTTTGGCCCTCCTCGGGCCGGGTCCCACCGCAAAGGAGAGAGAACAATGGGTTTGTCCTGGCAGCAGGGACCGCTTGCACACGGAGCGGTCGGGCATTTCCTTGTCCGGGACCCGCTTCCCGAGAGCATGCTCTACGCCGAACCGTTGCGCCGCCGCATCCGCGTCCGCTTCGGTGACGTCTGGATCGCCGACAGCGAACGGGTCGTCCTGCTCCACGAGCCTGGCCGCTACCCGGTCGCCTACTTTCCTGTCACGGACATCGCCGCGGGTGTCCTGCAGAGTAATGATCACAGCACCAGTCACCGGGATCTGGGGGTCACGGCCTGGTACACGGTCCGCGCCGGCGACCACAGTGCGCCCCGGGCGGCCTGGCAGTTCACGGAGCTTCCTGCTCACGCTGCGGAACTGAAGGACCGGGTGGCCTTCTCGTGGCGGGCTATGGACGCTTTTTACGAAGAGGACGAACGGATCGTGGGCCACGCCGCTGACAGCTACCACCGCATCCACATCCGCCAGACCAGCCGGCACCTGATCGTCCGGCACGCCGAGCGGGTGATCGCGGATAGCACCGGTCCGCTGGGTCGTGCATGAGTCGGGGTTCGCACCCCTCGCTGGTATGTCCCTCGTGGCGACGTCGACGAAGGGGCGCTCACCCCGGTGGAAGGCCAAACCTTCTGCCCCTACAAAGGGCTGTGCAGCTACTACGACATCGGCGAGATCCGTCGGGCGGTGTGGTCCTACGAGCACGCTTGGGAGGAGGTCCAGCGCATCTCCAATCTGGTGTCTTTTGAGCCCGACAAGGTCTGGGTGCAAATAGACGGCCGGCGGATGAGGCTGGAACCAGGGCAGAACGTGACCTCCCACGGGGTGGACCGGGATCTCACCGTCGAGAAGTCATCGCTCTGCTGATAGCCATGACCGCCGGGGTCGCCTCCGCCGGCAAAGATGCC
>CAWHFG010000001.1:0-112985 GCA_963828435.1 uncultured Acidimicrobiaceae bacterium | reverse complement strand
GAGCATAGATGTACCCGAACGAAAGAACAGGGCATATCCATCTCGCTCCACACTGCGATCGCCAGCAACTACACCATCAAACCGAACACCGTTTACTGGTTCGCGCCCGGCAAGCACTACCTGGGCGTCGGCCCGTACGCACAGATCCAGGCTGCCCCGGGCGACACGTTCATCGGAGGCGCCCTTCCGGGTGCGCGGCCGGGCCCCACCCCGGCCGCCATCCTCGACGGCCAGGGCCAGAACAACTATGCCTTCGAGATCAACAGCGACTACGGCGAGGCTGCTGACACGGGGGTGACGATCGAGTATCTGACGGTCCAGAACTTCATCGCCGGAGAAGGCTCGGCCGTTGTCGGGCAGGGCGGCTACTCCGGGTGGACGATCAAGTACAATCTCATCCGGAATAACCCGAACGGAGCGGGCGTGGCTCTGGGCTCCAGGTCGACGATCACGGACAACTGCCTGACCAACAACGGCGAGTACGGGTTCAACAGCTTCCGGTCGAAGAACGTGATGTTGACCGACAACGAGATCTCCTACAACGACTCGGCCGGCGCCTACGACCATCCGGGTGGCGCCAACCCAGAGTGTGGATGCGCTGGCGGCGGGAAGTTCTGGCAGACCATCGACGCCACCGTCACCGGGAACTACGTCCATGACAACGGAGATCCCGGTCTGTGGGCGGACACAGACAACGCCGGGTTCGACATCTCCCGCAACTACATCGCCAACAACTTCGCCGAGGGGATCATGTACGAGGTCTCCTACAACGCCCACATCACGGACAACATGTTGATCGGCAACGACGTCGGGGTGGGAACGCACAACGACACGCCGGACTTCCCCGGTTCGGCCATCTACATCTCCGAATCGGGTTCGGACCCGAGGGTCGCTACGCCATACAACCAGCAGTTCGTGATCTCCGGCAACGTCCTGACGAACAACTGGGGTGGGATCACCCTGTACGAGAACTCCAACCGGGCCTGTGGGCTGAGCAACGACTCCGTCTGCACCCTGGTCGACCCGAACGTGTACACCCTGGCCAGCTGCGTGGCCCACCTGGCCACGGCGGTCCCGGGCGACAGCCCGGACTACTTCGACAATTGCCGCTGGAAGACGCAGAACGTGACCGTCACCGGCAACACCTTCAACTTCAACCCCGCGGCCCTGGGCCCGGCATGCACAAAGGCGGACGCCAACCCGGGGGGGAATACCGACTGCGGCTTCAACGCCCTCTTCTCCATCTTCGGAAGCACGGCACCCTACAAGGCCTGGGTCGTCCCCGCCAACATCGTCAGCACCCAGAACAACCATTTCACGAAGAACCTCTACCACGGGCCCTGGAGCTTCATCGGCTTCGCCCAGGGCAATACCCTCACCTGGGCGCAGTGGTCAGCAGGCACGGCGAAGAGCGGCGGATCAACCAGCCCCTTCCCGGCCCAGGATGCCGGAAGCAGCTACGGGAAGTAACCCCTTACCGGGCCTCAGGGGCAGAGGCGCCCACCCCCGAAACTCGCCGGTGTATGCGAGGGCAAAGCAAGAAGGCAGCCCATGAGGGCTGCCTTCTCCTGCAAACCAGATTGTGGTCCGGCGCCCGCTCAGCTCGAGGTGACCTCCAGATCAACCCAGAAGTTCTCGCCGTTACTCGTAGTTCCATAGGTCAGCGGATAACCCCACGAACCCGGGTTGTAGCTCGACTGTCCTGGGCTGGTTGCCTCGGACTCGCCCGGGGCGCTCAGGGGGCCGGCGGTGATTCCGTTGGCACCCGGCCCGCCGGTGCCCCAAGTACGCGCCGGTCACCTGGTACCACCTGGATCCGCCGGCGGAATAGACCGCCACCTTGTAGTCGCCGGCCGGCAGCGTCACGCCGCTGTAGGCACACCACACCCACCCGGACCCGGCAGGGCCCGACCATGCCGGCGCGCTGTTGTCGGTCCCCGCCACTTCGCTCTGCGAGCTGACATTCCAGATGCCGCACCTGGTAGGCAGAACGGTCGCGCCGGAGGCGGAGTAAAACCAGATCTTGTCCAGGGTGCACGCCTTCGACAGCTGGAACTCGGTCGCCAGGGTGTAGCCGGTCGTGTCCACCGCGGACGTGCCAGGCAGGGTCGGATAGCTGGGCCACAGCCGGTAGGTCGCCCCAGTCGGCGCGGTCGTGGTGACCTGAAGGTCGGCCCAGAAGTTGCATGACTCGTACCCGACGGTGGGCATGTACTTGGTCGGGTCCGTCCCGGCCACGCTGAACACGCCCTGAGGCATGTTGTACGGGGCGGGCAGTGAACCCGACTGATCCGAGAACGCGGATAGCGGCCCGCTGACGATACCAGCGCTGTACGGGTCCCCGGCGCCGTACTGGTTGTTCGTGGTGGGGAAGCCGCCAGCCAGCCCGGTGGCGGCGTTGTAGCACACCCCCGGAGCCAACGGTACGGGCGTGGCCAGCGGCACATAGTTCCACTGTCCGGCGGCCAGCGCCCCGGAGGTCACCGTAGCGGCGGGCACCAGGGCGCCCACCGAGCTGCTGTAGATGGCCCAGAGGGCAAACGTTTGCGGGGCCGTGGGCTGCCCCGAGGGGCACACCCACCACCAGTACCCCTCCAGCCAGGTGCCGCCGGTGGTGACCTCGAAGAGGACGCCAGCGAGGAAGTCCCCGGTATAGGCCGCCGCGTTGGTTGGACCATTCGTCGCCTGGAAGAGGCGGAAGGTGCCCATCTGCTGCACAACTGCGATGGTGGCGAACCCGCTGACGAAGGCGGCCAGCAGCCATTTGGCTTTGGCGGCGTTGTAAATGAACGCCATCAGGTCGGTTTGCCCAACCGTCGTGCTCAGGGTGGGCTGTGGCAATCCCGTGGCGAACTCGTAGGCGCTGCCCCACGTGATGGTCGACGATCCCGCTCCTCCCTGGGTGATCTGAAAGACGATCTTCTGGCCGTCCACCGGATTGGCCGGATTCCCCATGGTGCGGCTGGCGCCGAGGGTCACCCGGAAGTCGTTCCCCTGGGAGGCGTCCACCGCGATGGTGGGGGCGTCCGCGAGGGCCACAACTGCGGGCGCGACGGCACCGGTCTCGGTGGTCGTGGCAGCCGCCGCCGGGGAAGCGAACGCCTCACTCAGAAACGACCCTCCCGCCGCACCAACGGCAGCCAGTCCGATGCCGCCCTTCAGGATCCTCCTGCGGCTGACCGCTTTGTCGGTATAGATCGTCTCCGGGCTATCGACGACGATGACATCGTCGCTTGACTTCGACCATCGCCGGCGAGTCGAGGATTGTTTAGGCACGGTCCCTCCGTAAACAGATCATGCGATGCGACCAGACTGTCGCATTGTTTTTCATATGAAGAACGCCAGGAATGCGCCCGAGTTGGCAGGCGGGGGACTGGAAGTGGTCCCGGCGGGTACAACCTCGAGATCGATGTAGTAGTTGTCGCCGTCGTCTTCCATCGCGTTCGGATAGGCGAAGTGGCCGCTGGTGTCCTGGGCGCACGGACTCAACGGGTTCGGCGACAGACCGCACGGCACGCACGAGATGATCCCGTTACCGGCGCCGTGGGCCGCGCCCGATCCTATCGACGCGTAGCCGCCACCGCTTTGGAGCCAGTAGCCCTGGGCACCCGAGTACCAGACGTAACCGGGCGTGAACATGCCCGCCGCGACGCGATAATTGTGGTTGGCGGCGAGCACCAAGCCCGATTTCGAGTAATCACAGTAGATCCAGCCTGCGCCGGCCGAGGCGGGCGATCCGTCGGGGAGCAGCCAGTTCGGTGCGGTGTTTTCCGACCCGGCAACCAGCGCCTGGGTGGCGGTATCCCAGATGCCGCAGGTACTGGGGAGTATTCCGTTCCCCGTCTGCGACATGAACCACAGCTTCAATACCTGTGCGGACTGCGACACGACCATTTGCGTCGACACCGTAAACGGCAACTGGGCTTCAGGCGTATAAAGGGGATTCGGTTGGTTTGGCCAGCAACGGAAGGTCGCACCAGCAGGTGCCACGTCCGTAACTTGCACGTCCATCCAGACGTTGAACCCGCCGGAGCCGGCACCGGGATAGATGCTGGTTGGATCCAGCGTTCCATCGGCCCAGCTGCAGTTGTATTTCTGATAGAAGCTGACATCGCCGCTGTTGCCCGAAGAGGTGTCACTGAAGGCGAAGAGCGGACCATTGGTGATGCCGCCGGCGTAGGCGCCGCCCGAACCGAACTGGTCATTGCTGGTCGGCGCGTACCGGGGGGACGCAGTGGCGGCCCGATACGACACGTACTGACTGAGGGGGATGGGGGCTGGAAGCGGAATGAAGTTCCATTGCCCGGCGACCAGATTGCCGGATTCAACAACCGAAGCTTCCACCACCACCCCGAGGTCGCCCTGCTGGTCGAGGTCGAGGGTGTCCTGCCACAAGCAGAACTTCTGCGGGCTGGTGGACTGCTGCGTGGGGCAGACCCACCACCAGTATCCCTCGAAATAGATCGTTTGCTGGGTGACCTCGAACCCGACGGCCGAGACGAACTCGAAGCCAGCTCCGAAGTCCACGGGGGTCGCCGGCCCATTGGTAGAGGGATACAGTCGGTAGGTAGCCATCAGCTGAACCCGTTCACGAAGGCGGCCAGCAGCCAGGTGCCCTTGGCTGCGTTGTAGATGAAGCCAAGCAGGTCCGTCTGTCCTGCCGAGGTGCTGAGGGCGGGCTGCGGCAGGTCTGTGGAGAACTCATAGCTGCTGCCCCACGTGATAGTGGAGCCGCCCGGGCCCTGGGTGATCTGGAAGATGATCTGCTGCCCATTTATGGGGCTTGACGGGTTGCCCATGGTCCGCGAGGCCACGATGGTCACACGGAAGTCATTGCCGAGGGCGGCGTTGACAGCGATCACTGGCGCGTCAGTGAGGGCGACAACCGCGGGCGCCAGAGCCCCCGTTTCGGTGGTGGTCTGGGCGCTGGCGGCTGAGGGGATGGCTTCTGTCAGCAGCGCCCCCCCGACCGCGCCGATCGCCGCCAGTCCGATCGCCTTCCGCAGGATGTTCCTTCGGCTGAGCGCCCCCGACGACGGCGCCGGGTCCTGCGGGCCGGCGCCGGTGTGACCTTCTCGCTCCATGGCGACCGTGTCGATCGCCTGGCGGGAGGTCACCGAGGGCAGGGACGGCGTATAGCCGCCCTCTTGAGGTCGAGCAACCATCACCTTACCTAGAGCCCGTAGGCAGCCATAAAATACCGCTCGATCCGAATATCCGACCGGGCGCCGGGCGGGAAGAATTACCGGTCAATGCCCCTCAACACCCGGTGGGAATCTCACGGAGCGCGGTGAACTGACTCCAACCCGCCGCGCCTGGGCCAGCTCGCGGCCAGCGAACCCGAGGGACCGGCGGGCGAGGACGACCTTCAGTGGCCGTCGTGCGCCAGGGCAGCCCCCGGCATCGGAAACGGCTGGCTGGTCTGCCGGCGCAGCATCTCATCGATGAGTCCGGCACCGAGCAGCTCGTTGATGCGCCGGAGCCGCACGAACCGGGTCGACACGAAATCGTCGTAGGTGAAGCCATATTCGGTGTAGGCCCGAACCAGTTCGTCCACCCCGGCGCGCACGCTCCACTGCAGGCGGAGGTCAGGGAATGACGCCGCCAGCTTGGAGAAGTCGACCCGGTAATTGCGCAGGTCCGGACCGGCACCTTCGGCGAACGACAGCTTCGACCCCGGCACGGCGTCACGAACCATTTCGGCGATGTCCCGCACCTGCACGTTGTCCTCGGGACGGCCGACGTTGAACGCCTCGTCGTGGATCAGCTCACGGGGAGCCTCCAGGGCCGCCAGAAAGGCTCGGCAAATGTCCTCCACGTGTACCAATGGCCGCCAGGGCGTTCCGTCGCTCTCGAGGCGAACCTCCCCGGCTGTCAGCGCCACCGCGGTCAGGTTGTTGACGACGATATCCAGCCGTTGCCGCGGTGAGGCGCCATAGGCCGTGGCGTTGCGGAGGTAGGTCGGGCTAAACCCGTCGTCGGCCAGCTGCGAGAGGTCGCGCTCGGCCAGCACCTTGGTCTCACCATACGGGGTGACCGGAAAGAGCTCGGCGTCTTCGGCCACGCCCTCGGAACCCGCCGCGCCGTAGAGACTGCACGACGACGCGAACACGAACCGCTCCACCCCGGCTTGCTTCGCCGCCCGGGCCAGCTGCAAGGTCCCATCCAGGTTGACCGAATAGGTCGTGGCGGGGTTGAGGTGCCCGAGCGGGTCGTTCGACAAGGCCGCCAGGCACGCGACCGCGTCGTAGCCAGCCAGGTGACCGACCTCGGTATCCCGCATGTCGACGGGGAGCCGCTCGCCGATATCCTCCGGTCCCGGTCCGAGGTCACAACCCTCGTAGAGTCCGACGTCGAGGCCATGGACCTCGTGTCCCGCGGCACGCAGGAAGGGAACCAGTACCGCTCCGATATAACCACGGTCGCCCGCAACTAGGACTCTCATCACCAGCCCCTAAATCGATGTGAACAGTTTGTACACGCGGCCGAATAGCCGCCACCTGCAACGAGCCACGATGACCCGTCCTGATACGTTTGCCGCCTCAACAGCACAGCGTCTCGACGTCGACCCATCGGCCCCCTGCCCTCTCGACCTCGGGATACGTGGCCCGGACCTCCGTCAGCAGATCCGGAAGGAAGAGGAGCATCGTGCTCGAGGGGCGGGCCGCCAGCTCGGAGGGGCTCACGATCGGAATATCGGTTCCCGGCATCCGCAGACCCTGCTTGCCAGGCGATGCGTCGACGACTGCCGGGAGCAGGGTCCGATCCACGCCAGCCCAGAGCAACAGGGCGACTGCCCGTGACGCGGCGCCATAGCCCAGCACCTGATTGCCAGCGTCGCGCTGGGCGGACAGCCAGCGGTGCACGGCTTCCACCCGGACCTGAGCCTCCTTCTGCAGGCTGGAAACCGCAGCCGCATCGAGAACCCCGGAGCGGACCTCGGCCCCGAGCAGCGACTGCACCGACTCGTCAGGTCCAGGATGGGACTCGGTCGCCCGGCTGGCGGCCAGCAGCACCGTGCCACCGTACAACTCGAAGCGCCAGGCGGACCGGGGTCGAAAGCCCTGGTCAGCCAGCATGTTGGTAAGTGCCGTCGTTGAGTAGTAGGCGTAATGACCGTGGCGGAGCGCATTCCACTGCCCGAGCCGGATGATCGAGTCAAGCGAGTGATACTGGAGCAATAGCACCCCATTCGGCGCTACCCGAGCCGCCCGCTCCGCCAGGGCTGCGGACTGATCCGCGGCGTGCATCAGGCCAAAGCAATCCAGGACGACGTCCGCCTGCTCGCCCGCGTTGACAGCGGTGAGGCCGCGGTCGACCAGTGAGCCGAGCCAGGATCCGCCGTGTGGGCTGCCATATTCAGCCGCCCGGGCTCCTGGCCGGAGCCATCCCGCCGCCGCCACCCGGTCCACGGCGTCGGCGGCCTGGGCTACCAGGGCGGCCGGCTCGGCAGCTCGCGGCTCCTCAGGCACCGTCGGATCGGCGACCAGCTGGGCGAGCCCGCACGATGAGCAGAGCCACATCTCCAGCGGGTACACGGGGTCGGGACCTGGATCGTCAGCCCGCGGGAAAGTAATCGCAGGCCGGCTGCCGCCCCAGGTCCAGCACCAGATGGCCGGACGGCCCTCGGCAGGACCGGCACGTCGGTGGCTCCATGTCACTCCTCGCGTGTCGCCAATCTCCTGAACGCGCCAGCCAGTCAGGCTGGCCCGACCACGGAGAATCCGTACCAGAACTCTGGTCCGGCCCGTCGCCGGCGGTGCCCTCCGCAGTCGCTACTCCCGACGATGCCCACGGCACCGGCTGTGCCTGGTGCCCGGCGTTCACGGCGGCGGATGACATGCATGGCGCGACTGGAAGGGCGTCTCGAACCGAACCGAGGAAAACAGATGGTGATCGGGCGACAGGGCAGCCGCTCCTCGTTCGGTCCGCAGCGCAAAGATGAGCTTGGCGGCCTCCAGTACCGAGGGTGGCGTCGGATCGAAGGGGCGAACCGGGAACAACGCTCGGGGACGCATCACTGCAGACCCGTGACGGGCGGGCGGCGGTTGAGGCGCTTCACCGCAAATGCTCGCCAGGTAGAATGTTCATCGCTGTACCCAGAGGGGCAGGTACGGACAGAAATACGCGGATTCGCAGTTGCCACGATTGGTGGCGGCGATCAGGAGAAGAAGACTTCCTCCAGATCCACGCCGGATCGGACGGCAATGCGTCGCAGTTGCTCCAGGGCCCGGGCTCGGGTCGGGCCAATGCTGCCGACCGGCATGGACAGGGCCTCACTGATCTCGAGATAGCTGAGCGGCGAGTCGGCGCTGAGCATCCGGAGCAACAGCTGTGACCGCAACGGCAACTGGTCCACGAGATCGTTGACGATCTGCTGGCGCTCGGCTGCCACCAGGTTTCCGTCCGGACTCCGAGACGTCGCCGGGTCGGGCAACACATCGAAATCGTCACCGTTCGCCAGTTGCCGCCCGGCCAGACGCAGGGTGCGAAGGCACTCGCGCCGGGCTGTGGTGGCCAGCCACGCCCCCACCCGCTCCGGTTGCTGTATGCGATCAAGGTGTTCCAGGAGCCGAAGCCAGGTGGTCTGAAATACGTCCGCGGCATCGGCTGCGTTCAGCCGATGTCCCCTGGCGATCGCCCACACCGTGGAGCCGAACCGATCGACAAGTGCGTTCCAGGCCTCCTGGTCACCCTTCCCCGCTTGCGCCACCAGCAGCGCCACCAGAGCCTGATCGGTTGAGTCACGGGCTCCGGACTGGGCCGGACGGTCGACATCGGGTCGATCCGCCTCTTTGACGATGACTGCACTGCGTGGCTGGTAGCTCTCGGCGCCCGCCGATTCGAACGCCGGCAGCGCCACCGTGCCGACTTCGATCATGGATTCAACCGTCATGGAGATCTGCGCCCCTTCGTTTATTTGCCCGATACACCCGAATGTCGCAACCTGCACCCGACGCGACACCGGGCCAACTGCTCGTTAACTATCTGTCCTGCTGCCCGAGGGTCATGATACACACTCACCCTTCGCACACAAGCCTTAGGTGCTTCCCCTGGTCACCTGGGCGAAATCGAAAAATTGATCGGGATGTCGTGGGCAATTCGCGATCCGCAGGTGTAGAGGAAATTCGGCTGCAGGGCGGTGCGTTTGCCAAAGGCGCACGTCATGCGCACCGCGTCCCACGGCTCCAACGCGGTGAGAGCAAGTCCACCCACTCAGGGCGACCACGGATAGCATGGGAAGCGACACCAGTAGTAGACCCTGGTGGGCGCGGTCTGGATTCATATTGTTTTCTCGTTGATCGGAATTTGGGTGGTCAACCCGTTGTGCGACTCAAAGCCAGACGCCGTCGTGGTGATGGCGTCCCGGCCCGGACGGTGCCGTCTCGCCGGCCTGCCCAGCGGGGCGGGGTAGCGGACGTCTCATGGCCCGCCGTCAACCTCGCGCCGAGGCCGTGGCCGCGACCAGTCAGGACCCGGACGAGACTTCCCCGGACGTACCTGACAGCGTGGTGGCTCGAGTCAAAGCGTCCTTCGCCCGGAGGATGGAAGGGGAACTGGCGGCCCTGGTCGTCGACTCGCTGGTCGAGCAGGGTGACCCGGCAGCCAACCACCATCTTCGCTTCGAGCATCCGCTGGGCGCCATCGACGTGTACGTCTCGGCGATCGCCACAGGAGCGGACCTGGCCGTTGGAACCCAGCCCCCGATGGCCCGACGGGTGCAGCTTGTGGACAGCCAGGGCGGGCTGCGCCGGGTGGCGGAGTTGACGGAGGGTTCGTTCGTCTTCCGCCAGGTGCCGCATGCCGTCATCTGCCTCACCCTGCTGTCGTCGGACGACTCCCCTGCGATCCACACCGACTGGTTCCGGGTCTGATCAGGTTGGTTCCGGGTCTGAGCGGGCCGGCTGCTCCCGGGATCGGCGCTACCGGGCCGCGGCCGCGACCAGGGCCGCCACCTCGTCGATCGGTCCCGAGCCGTCCACGACCCGCCAGCGGATCGGGTCGGCCGCCGCCAGGGCGGCGTAGCCGGCCTCCACCCGGGCAAAGAAGTCGGCCCCTTCGCCTTCCATCCGGTCGGCGCCCCCGGGCCGGCCCGCCGGGCTCGGCGGCGCCACCGCGGCGCTGATCCGGAGCAGCACCACCCGGTCGGGCTCGACCCCGTCGGCGGCCCAGGCGGACAGCCCGGGCAGCTCGCCGGGTCGAGGCCCCGCCCGTAGCCCTGGTAGGCCAGGGTCGAACCGCCGAACCGGTCGCACACCACATCCCGCCCGCCGTCCAGGGCCGGCGCGATGACCTCGGCCACGTGCTGGGCCCGGGCCGCCAGCAGCAGCAGGGTCTCGGCCCGGCGGTCGAGGACGGGAAGGTCGGGATCGAGGAGGAGGGCCCGGATGCGTTCGCCGGTGGCGGTGCCGCCCGGCTCCCGGGTCAGCACGGCGCCCAGGTCGCTCGGCCAGCCGGGCGGCCTGGGTGGACTTGCCGGTGGCCTCGCCCCCCTCGAGGACGATCAGCCGCCCCCGAGCGGTCAGGCGCCCGCCCGCTTCGTGACGGTCCGGGCGCTGGCGGCCCGGTCGGTCTTCTGGCAGTCGCCGCCGTCTGGGCCGGCGGGCGCTGGCGTGGCTGTCTTTCAGCGCCGCCGGACGCGCCTTCGTGCGTGGCCGCCTTCTTGCCGGTCCGGCGTCCTGGCCGCGCCGGCCTTCTTGGCGGCGCGGCCGCCGGCCTTCTTGGCGCGCGGCGGCTTCTTGGCCGCGCCGGCCTTCTTGGCCGTGCCGCGCTTCTTGGCCGGCCCCGGGCCCGGGCGGGTCGAGGCCGGCGGCCCGCCGGTCCGCCAGCAGCTCGACCGCCCGCTCCGGGGTGATGCCGTCGACGGTGTCGCCCTTGCGCAGGGAGGCGTTGGTCGTCCCGTCGGTCACGTAGGGCCCGAACCGCCCCTCCCGGAGCAGGATGGCGCCGCCCGACGTCGGGGTCGGTGCCCAGCTCCCGCAGCGGCGCGGCGGCCGCGCCCCGCCCCCGCCGGGTCTGCGGCTGGGCGAACAACGCCAGCGCCTCGTCCAGCCCCACGGTGAACAGCTGCTCCTCCGACTCCAGCGACCGGAGTCCGAGCCCCGCCTCAGGTAGGGACCGTAGCGCCGTTGCTGGCCACGATCTCCTCGCCGGTCGCCGGATCGACGCCGACCACCCGGGGCAGCGACAGCACCCGCAAGGCGTCCTCGAGGGTCACCGTGGCCGGGTCCATGCTGCGCAGCAGGGAGGCCGTCAGCGGCTTGGCCCGTGCCGGCCTCCTCGGCCGATCCCGACCTGCACGTACGGCCCGAACCGGCCGGCCCGCACCACGACCGTCCGCCCCGACGCCGGGTCCACGCCCAGCTCCCGCTCGGTCGATCCCGCCGCGAGCAGCTCGACGGCCCGGGCCGGCGGTCAGCTCGTCGGGGGCCAGATCCTCGGGCACCGGCGCCCGCTCGGCGTCTCGTCGTCGCCGCGCTGCACGTAGGGCCCGTAGCGGCCGACCCGCACGACCAGCCCGGAGTCGGGGCCGCCGATGGGGATGGAGTTGATCTCCCGGGCGTCGATCTCCCCCAGGTGCTCGGACACCAGCCGCTTCAGGCCGGGCTGCCCGTTGCCGAAGTAGAACCGGGTCAGCCACGGGACCCCCTCCTGGCCGCCCCGGGCGATCTCGTCGAGGTCCTCCTCCATGGAGGCGGTGAACCCGTAGTCGACCAGCTCGCCGAAGTACTGCTCGAGCAGCCCGGTCACCGCGAAGGCCGTCCACGACGGCACCAGGGCGGAGCCCTTCTTCCACACGTAGCCCCGCTGCTCGATGGTGTCGAGGATGGTGGCGTAGGTCGACGGCCGGCCCGACCCCCATGTCCTCCAGGGCCTTGACCAGCGACGCCTCGGTGTAGCGGGCCGGCGGCTGGGTGGCGTGCCCCTCGGCGGTGAGCGACTCGACCGCCAGCGGGTCGCCCGACCGCCAGGGCGGGCAGCCGGACCTCGCGGTCCTCCAGCTCGGCGTCGGGGTCGTCGGCCCCTCCACGTAGGCCCGCAGGAACCCGGGGAAGGTGATGACCCGCCCGCTGGTCCCGAACTCGGCGTCCTCGCCGGCCGGACGAATACGCCCGCCCGAGGCCGCACCACCACGCTCTGGCCGACGGCGTCGGCCATCTGCGAGGCCACCGTCCGCATCCACACCAGCTCGTACAGGCGGCGCTGGTCGCCGTGCAGGCCGGTCTCGCCGGGGTGCGGAAGGTGTCGCCGGCGGGGCGGATGGCCTCGTGGGCCTCCTGGGCGTTCTTGACCTTCTTGTCGTAGCGGCGGGGCCGGTCCGGCACGTACGGCGTCGCCGTACAGCGCGCGGGCCGTCGACCGGGCCGCGTGCAGGGCCTCGTCCGACAGGGTGGTCGAGTCGGTCCGCATGTAGGTGATGTAGCCCGCCTCGTAGAGGTCCTGGGCCACCCGCATGGTCCGCGCCGCCGAGAAGCGCAGCTTGCGACCGGCCTCCTGCTGCAGGGTCGAGGTCATGAACGGGGCGTGCGGCGTGCGCCGCCAGGGCCGCTCCTCCACCGAGCGCACCGTGAACGACGGCCGCTCCAGCCGGGCCGCCAGGCCTCGGGCCCCGTCCTCGTCGAGGCGCACCACGTCGTCGGCCGGTTGACCTGCCCGTCCTCACCGAAGTCCCGGCCGGTGACCAGCCGCCGCCCGTCGAGCGACACGAGGGAGGCGCCGAACGGCTGGGCCGGGGGTCTTTTCACCGAGAAAGCTGGCCGGCCAGATCCCAGAAGGACGCGGAGACGAAGCGCATGCGGGCCCGCTCCCGCTCGACCACCAGGCGGGTGGCGACCGACTGCACCCGGCCGGCCGACAGGGCGGGCATGACCTTCTTCCACAGCACCGGGCTGACCTCGTAGCCGTACAGGCGGTCGAGGATGCGCCGGGTCTCCTGGGCGTCGACCAGGCGGCGGTCGAGGTCCCGGAACTCCCGGACGGCCCGCTCGATGGCCGGCCGGGTGATCTCGTGGAACACCATGCGCCGGACCGGGACTGCGGGGCGCCAGCACCTCGAGCAGGTGCCAGGCGATCGACTCGCCCTCGCGGTCCTCGTCGGTGGCGAGGTACAGCTCGCTGGCGTCCTTGACCATGGCCTTGAGCTTCCTGACCTGGTCCCGCTTCTCGCGGGAGACCACGTAGAGGGGCTTGAAGTCGTTGTCGACGTCGACGCCGAGGCGGGCCCAGGACTCGCCCTTGTAGGCGGGCGGGCACGTCGGCGGCGTTGCGGGGCAGGTCCCGGATGTGCCCGATCGACGACTCGACGTGGTAGTCCGGCGCCGAGGAACGACGAGATGGTCTTGGCCTTGGCGGGCGACTCGACGATGACGAGGGGCTTGGGCATGACCGTTTCATACTTGGGGGAAAAGACGGGGCGGGCTGGCGGGCTGGCCCACCGTGGCGCACACCGTATCGTCCGTGGAGCGGGTCGATGACGACCGGTCCGGAAGCGGTGAGGCCGCACGCCGACGCGCCCGTCGGCGCCTCGACGCCTAGCGGCGCGGGCGCGAGTACGATCCCAGGCCCCATGGCCTCGTCTCGCGAGTTCGGCTCCATCCGCCATCTGGCCGGCCGCTTCTTCGGCGCCCTGCTCCCGTTGGGCCGCCCGAGCCCGACGAGCGCTGGGCCCAGGACCACCTGCTCTGCCGGGTGAGCAGACCTGTGGCAGCGCATGTCGGGCGCGGACCGCCGCCACGCCGTCGGCGTCGCCCGGCGCACCGTGGCCGAGCTGGCCGGCCGGACGGGCCGGCCGGCCCGGAGACAGGGCGGATCGGGTGGGCCGGGAGGTCGTCGCCGCCGCCCTCCTGCACGACGTCGGCAAGATCGAGGCCGGGCTCGGCACCTGGGCCCGGGCCGGGGTCACCTTCGCCGCCATGGCGGTCGGGCGGTGACCAGCTCGGTGCAGCTGGTCAGGGGCCGCGGCGGACCGGCCGAGTGCGCAGGCAGCCGACCGCCGGCCCGGTTCCCCGGCCGGGCCTGGCGCCAGCGCATCGGCCTCTATCTCCGCCACGACCGGGTCGGCGCCGAGCTGCTCTCCGAGGCCGGCAGCGACCCGCTCACCGTCGCCTGGGCCGGCGAGCACCACCGTCCGCCCGAACGCTGGAGCGTGGACGCCCGTCTCGGCGCCGCCCTCAAGCTTGCCGACGACGACTGAGCGGTGCCTCGGGAAGGCGGCGCTGGTCTCGTTGAGCGGGAGCGGGGCGGCCGGCGAGCCAACCGGCGACGAGGACGGCCGGCTGGTGCGCGGGCCGCGGCCGTCTGACGCGGCTCCCCACGCCTGGCCTTGTAGCTGCGGTACCGGTGGGCGATCACGAACGGCGATGGCGACGACCGCCGCCACGCCCAGCGATGTAGCCGGCGTAGCTGAAGCCCTTCATGACCTGGTGGTAGCTGGAGCCGACGCCGTAACCGATGAGCGCCATGGCGCGTGAGCCAGATGAGGCTGCCGAGGAAGGTGAGGATCCCGAAGGGGACGAGCGGGTACTTCGGCCACGCCGGCGGGTACGGCCACGAAGTTGCGAATGACCGGGATGAGCCGCCCGACGAAGACGCCCCAGGCGCCGTGGCGGTCGTACCAGCCCTCGGCCCGGTCCAGATCGTGGTGGGTGAGCAGCACGTACTTGCCGTAGCGGTCCACGAAGCCCCGGCCGGCGTACCGGCCGATCGACCCAGGCGATGTAGGCGCCGACCACCTCGCCCGCCACCGCCACCGCGATCACCGCCACCAGGCTGAGCTGGCCCTCGGCGGCCAGGTACCCCGGCGAAGCCGATGGTCAACTCGGATGAGGTCGGAACGCAGCACGACTGCAGGACCGAGAGCAGGAAAATGGCCGCGTAGCCGTACGTGGAGATGAAGTGGTTGAAGTTGAGCAGCGCGACCATCGGCGAATTGTAGAGGAGCAGTCGGTGCCCGAGTCCCGCGCAAGACGGACCGGCGATACGCCAAGATTCGGTTAAGAACTCGACCGCCAGATCCGGGCAGGTTCACGACGATGGCCTCCTGGGTGCTGCGGGCGATCACCACGACCGCCTCCTCATCGGCGGCCGGGTTCTCCTCCCGGTGGGGGTGAACGGCGGGACGTAGACGTAGTCCCCGGCCTGGTCTCGATCCGGGTCTCCACGCCGTCCTCGAGGTACACGAACGCCGGGTGGCCGGCCACCACGAAGATGGCGGTCTCGGACTCGCCGTGGTGGTGGTCCGCCGATCGGGTTCCCGGGGCCACGTGGGTCTGGCCCATCCAGATGGCCTCCGAGCCGGCCAGCTCGCCCGAGATGGCCGCCAGCCGGGTCATGCCCGGCGTCTGGGCCGTCCCGGCGCTCAGGCCGTCCGGCGGGGTGTGATGGAGGGGCTTCGGTATCACGGCGGGATGTTAGCGCCGGCGCGGCCGGGCCGGATGTCGGTGGGACACGGGCGGGCGCAGGCCGGTCTTGCTTTCCTGTTGCACCGGCCCCTTCAACAGGGCACCGTTTGCCACAGAGAAGGCGCTAGAAGGGGCAGAAAGCGGCATGTTTTGCAACAGGAAAGCAGGGAGCCAGTCGACCGGCACGCCCGGCCCGCTCCCGGTGCGACACCAAGAGACGGGACCTGCCCCGGCAGCGTGTCCCTACCATGGCCGCATGCCGAGCCAGGCCGAGAAGGCCGCCCAGTTCCTCGCCCTCCACCGGGGCGACCGCCCGCTGCTCATGCCCAACCCGTGGGACGCCGGGTCGGCCCGGGTCCTGGCCGCCCTGGGTTCGCCGCCCTGGCCACGACCAGTGGCGGCTTCGCCGGGACGCTGGGCCGCCCGGACGGATCGGTGACCCGGGACGAGGCGATCGCCCACGCCACCGCCATCGTGGCCGCCGTCGATCTGCCGGTGTCCGCCGATCTCGAGAACTGCTTCGCCGACGACCCCGAGGGGGTGGCGGTGACGGTGCGCCTGGCCCTCAACGCCGGCCTGGCCGGCTGCTCCATCGAGGACTTCACCCGCCGCCCGGAGGATCCCATCTACGAGCTGAGCGCGGCCCGGGACCGGGTGGCGGCGGCGGCGGAGGTCGCCCACGGCGGCGATGTCCACCTGGTCCTGACCGCCCGGGCCGAGAACTACCTGCACGGCCGGCCGGACCTGGCCGACACCATCGCCCGTCTGCAGGCCTATCAGGCGGCCGGGGCCGATGTCCTGTACGCCCCCGGGCTGACCGACCTCGACGACATCCGGCAGGTGGTGGCGAGCCTCGATCGCCCCGTCAACGTGCTGGCCCTGCCGGGGGCACCGCCGGTCGCGGAGCTGGCCGCGGCCGGCGTCGGGCGCATCTCGGTCGGGTCCGGCGTTCGCCTGGGTGGCGCTCGGGGCAGTGGTCGAAGCCGGGCGGGAGCTGCTCGACGCCGGCACCTACGGCTTCTGGGAGCGGGCCGCGACCGGGTCGACGATGGGCCGGTCGGCGTTTCAGCTCCCTCGACGCTCGACTGGTCCTGACGACCCGGGCGATGACCGCCCGGATGTCGCGGAGGTGGTGCTCCACTTCGTGCACGGTGTTGCGCGCCAGCCAGGCTAAATCCCGCGGGGCCGGAGCCGGGTAGTTGTAGATCAGGGCCCGCGCCCACTGCTCCGGGGTCACGCCGTCGAAGACGGTGGCGCACAGTTCGGCTGCCACGCGAGTTGAGTCGACGACCTGGCCGGGCGGGTGGGCGTCATATCGGGCCAGGCGACCCGCTCGTCCCGGTACATGCGGGCGAAGCCGGGATTCGCCTCGACCAGGGCCAGCACGGCCCGTTCGCGCTGGACCAGCAGCACGTCGCGGACATGGCAGGCGTACTCGAGCATCGACCACACGTCATGGTGGGGCCGGACCCGCACGACGGTATCGCCGGCGTCGGCGAGCACCTGGCGATACGCCTCCGGGCTGGCCCGGATCGGGAAGGGACGTCACGAACGGGGAGGTCCTCGAAACGAATCCGCACTGGTCGCAGCGTCATGGCCGATTGGAGGGCGGAGCTCACGCGGGACGTTACCCTGCTGCCGCCATTGGTCGCTTCCTGCTGGGCCGCCTGCGATCTCGGCGCCGAAATCGCCGCGCCGTTAGGCGGCGACGTGCTCTTCGGTTGTCGAGTTCCGGCGTCGAGTTTCGGCCGGCCCACTAGCCCACTCGAGACGTCCTCTGGATGATGGTACATGGCAGCTACGAGATTCCGGAACGCGCCATCGGCGAGCACAGTCATCCGCACACGCTCAGCGCTCGGTGACGATGCCATCCTGTCGAGGCCGGATGGCCGAGGCTTCTCTTACACCTGACTCAGGGGGGCGGGGCCACACGGGCGAGCTGGGTAGTGCCTACGGTCACGACTCTGCCCCACCCCACCCGAAGACCACCGTCGGGCACACGGCGTCCTGGGTTCGCCACGATGCCGCACCGGAGTGGCGGACGTGGCGCGGCCGATCACTACGGGCGCTGCTGCCCAGCCAGGCCGGACGCCTGACGCAGCGGACCTCAACCGGGTTCCCCCGGAGGGCAGGGCTGGCCGGGAACCGGTCCGGCGCGCCGGGTCCGGGACCGCCGCGTCAGTCGCCCGCCGCCACGGGCACCTGCCCCTCCACCGGCGCGTCGATGGCCGCCATCTTGCGCTTGGAGAACAGGACGCCGCCGATGATGATCGGCCAGCGCCACGGCGGCGATGGTGTAGCGCACCGCGGTGTGGTGGGCCTGGGTGATCACGGCCGGCAGGATCAGCAGGCTGACCAGGTTCATGACCTTGATCAGAGGGTTGAGGGCCGGACCGGCGGTGTCCTTGAACGGGTCGCCGACGGTGTCGCCGATCACCGCCGCCTTGTGGGCCTCGGAGCCCTTGCCGCCCTCGTGGCCGTCCTCGATGTACTTCTTGGCGTTGTCCCAGGCCCCGCCGGAGTTGTTGAGGAAGTTGGCCATCAGCTGGCCGGTGAGGATGGTCCCGGCCAGGAAGGCGCCGAGGGCCAGGTCGCCGATGGCGAAGCCGACTACCACCGGCGACAGGATGGCGAGCAGGGCGGGCGTGGCCAGCTCCCGCTGGGCCGCGGCGGTGCAGATGTCGATGACCCGGCCGTATTCGGGGCGCTCGGTGCGGTCCATGATCCCGGGGTGCTCGCGGAACTGACGCCGCACCTCCTGGACCACCGTGCCCGCCGAGCGGCCCACGGCCCGGATGGCCAGGGCGGAGAAGAGGAAGGCGATGGAGCCGCCGATCAGCAGACCGATGAAGGTCTTCGGGTTGGCGACGTTGATGATCGTCTGCGAGACGTTGGTGAAGAGGAGGTTGCTGGTGGCCGTCGACGCCGGGCGGCAGCTTGACGTTCTCGGCGATGGTCTGGATGTAGCTGGCGAACAGGGCCACCGCGGCGATCACGGCCGAGCCGATGGCGAATCCCTTGGTGACCGCCTTGGTGGTGTTGCCCGACCGCGTCGAGGCTGACCATGATCCGCTCCGGCTCGCCCTGGAACTCGCCGCTCATCTCGGCGATGCCGGCGGCGTTGTCCGATACCGGCCCGAAGGTGTCCTCCGACACCACGATCCCGGCGTTGGAGAGCAGACCCAGACCGGCCAGCGACACCAGGTACAGCTCGAACTGGATGTTGCCGTTGCCGAGGGCGATGGCCACCACGATGGCCAGCACGATGGCGATGATGGCGGGCACGGACGACTCCAGCCCGGTGCTGATACCGGACAGGACCGTGGTGGCCGGCCCGGTGCGGGCCGACTCGGCGATGTCCCGGACCGGGGTCGTCTCCGTCGAGGTGTAGTACTCGGTGATCCGACTGGCGACCTGGCCCAGGACCACCCCGGTCACCACCGCCCAGAACACCTTGAGGTTGTGGACGTAGAACTGGGCCACGAAGAAGACGCCGATGATGGTGAGCACGGCGGAGGTGAGCAGGCCCCGGTTGATGGGAGCCATGGCGGAGCGGTCCTTGGGCGTCGGCCCGGACCACGAAGATCCCGATGATGGACGCCAGGATGCCGATGGCGGGCACGATCAGCGAGAAGACCAGCCCGACCTGGGCCCGGCTGCCCGAAGGCGGTGTTGGCCAGGATCAGGCTGGCCACCAGGATGACGATGTAGGACTCGAACAGGTCGGCGCCCATGCCGGCGCAGTCGCCGACGTTGTCGCCCACGTTGTCGGCGATGGTGGCGGCGTTGCGGGGATCGTCCTCGGGGATGCCGGCCTCCACCTTGCCGACCAGGTCGGCGCCCACGTCGGCGGCCTTGGTGAAAATACCGCCCCCGACGCGCATGAACAGGGCCAGGAGCGATCCACCGAAGCCGAAGCCGATCAGGATGGCCGTGGCGGTGTTCTGGAACAGCATGACGATGATCGTCGCTCCGAGCAGGCCCAGCCCGACCACGAACATGCCGGTGACGGCGCCGGTGCGGAACGCCACCTTGAGCGCGGCCGGCAGCGACCCGTCACGAGCGGCGGCGGCGGTGCGCACGTTGCCCCGCACCGCCGTGCTCATGCCGATGTAGCCGGCCAGGCCCGACAGGGTGGCGCCGACCAGGAAGGCCAGGGCCCGGAACAGGCCCGACAGCCCGAACGACAGGACGGTGTGCTTGGAGCCGTCCGGCAGGGTTCCGGTGACGCGGCTGGCGGTCAGGAACACCAGCACCGCCAGGGGCAGCACGATGATGCCGATGGCCCTGAACTGCCGGGCCAGGTAGGCCTGGGCCCCCTCCTGGACCGCCTTGGCGATCTCGATCATGCTCGGCGTGCCCTGATCGGATGCCAGCACTCCTCGCATGAGGATGAACCCGGTGGCGATGGCGACCAGGGCGCACGCGGCGGCAAAGACCAGCCAGACCCACTCGGTGCTGTGCAGATGGAACGGCTGGTAGCCGCCTTCAGCGATGATCCGCATGATCAGACGGTTCCTTTCTCCTCTTGTGGTTGGAGGATTCGACCCGGACCAGGATCTGGCGGGCCACCTTCTCTCCGATGGTGCGGTCGTGACCATCGACGGCCACCACCAGGGGGCCGTCGAAGGGATGCTTCTCCCGGACTTCCACCACGACCCCTGGGCGGACGCCCATCCCGTCGAGGAACATGGCCACTTGTGGGTCGGTCGAGCCGGGCAGGGCGACCACAGCCCGGTCGCCGGGCGTGAGGTCGTACAGGGGGGGCATGCCGGGCAAGCCGGCGCTCTCGATTTCGGGAATCGGGAACCCGTGCGGGCAGGTGCTCGGCCGGTCCAGGGCCGCGTAGAGCCGGTCCTCCACCTCCTGAGGCAGCTGGTGCTCGAAGGTCGGGGCCAGGCGGTCCGCTTCCGACCAGCTGTAGCCGAGCATGTCGGCGAGGAAACGCTCGACGATGCGGTGCCGGCGGACCACGCTCATGGCCCGCCGGCGCCCGGCGTCGGTCAGCTCGACGCCGTGGTAGGGGGTATGCACGGCCAGGCCCCGATCGGCCAGCTTTTTGACGGTGGCCGTCATGGTGCCGGGCGACAGGTTGAGGGCGGCGGCCAGGTCACCGGTCCGGGCTCCCGAGTCCGACTGCGCCCCGGGGGCGGCATCGAGGCGCGACGTGAGCCGCCAGATGGCCTTCAACGTCTCGCGCTCGGATTTCGTCAGGGCCGTATCCATAATTTCGACGGCCGGGACCTTACTTTTTTGGTGGCACGAAAGTCAACCGGCGAGGTCCGGGCCCCGGGTCTTGCCGCCCTGACGCCCGGGTGGGCCGGTGCTCAGTGCTCGCCCAGGCCGGTCGGCTCAGTGCTTGCCCAGGCCGGTCGGCTCAGTGTTCGCCCAGGCCGGCTCGGCTCAGCTGGATCCGTGCGCCGAGCCGGTCGGCTCAGTGTTCGCCCGAGCCGGTCGGCTCAGTGCTGCCCTCAGTGTTCGTCGGAGAGAACGACCCGCAGGATCTCAGCCGTCTCGTCACCGCCGTCGGCCGCCGGGCCCCCGAACAGCGTCATCCGCACCGTCGTGCCCTCCGGCCCGGAATCGAACCGGACCGTGTCGACCAGCGACCGGATGAGGGGGATGCCGAGGCCGCGCTCGAAGTTGAGGCGGTCAGGATCGGTGACGGGTGGGTGCTCCGGCAGCTGCTCGGGATCGAACCCCGCTCCCGAGTCCGTGATGCAGATCTCCAGCCGCTCGGGGGCTTCCCAGACCTTGACGCAGACCCGTGGATCCTCGACCGGCGCGGCCCGGTTGGCCTCCATGGCGTTGGTGCAAGCCTCGGATACCGCCAGCTTGAGATCGTCGATGCGTTCGTCGGCGACGCTACGCCGAGCCGACACCAGGGAAGCAACCACCAGCCGCACGACCGCGATGTACTCGGTCCGGGACGGGACCGACAGCTCCAGCGAGAGGTCCATCGGCGGGTGGCCCGACCTCAGGGGGCGGTGGCCTCGTCCACCGACGCCGCGATCGAGAACACGGTCGTCAATCCGGTGATCTCGAAGACCTTGAGGATGCGGGCCTGGGTGCACACCAGCGACAGATCGCCGCCATGGCTGCGCAGCCGCTTGAGACCGCCGACCAGCACGCCCAGCCCGGTGGAGTCGAGGAAGTCGACGCCCTCGAGATCGACGACGATCCGGCGGTGGCCCTCGCTGACCAGCTCGACCAGTCGTTCCCGCAGCCGCGGCGCGCTGTAGACGTCGATCTCACCCTTCACAGCCAAGACCGTGAACGGCGATCGGCTGTCGTCCACCTCCAGACCGAGCTCCATCGGCGTGTCCTTCCTGATCCGTTCACCAGGAGCCTACCCGTGGTGGTGCCGCCCAAGCTCCATCGCCTTGGGTGCCGGGGAACGAATCAGGCGATCTCGCCCCGGTTGAGCGACCGGGCCGTCAGCACCAGCGCAGCCACCACCACCAGCAAGGGCACGACCAGCCCGGTCTCCCACTGCACCGCATTCTTGGGAGGTGAGTGATGGGCAATGTAGGCCGCCACCGACCGGGTGTTGACGAACAGTGAAGCCCGGGCCGCGCCATGCGATACCCGGGCGACAGCCTGTTCCCAGATCAACAGGTAGGCCAGGCCCCAGGCCAGTGCCCGCCGGACCCGCAACCCCAGCCCGCAGAAGACCGCCGCGTAAGCCACCGTCATCAGGACTCCGCCTGCGGCGGCCGCCGCTACCAGCCGGCCCCCTTCTCCGGTGAGCGCGGCTGCGACCACCAGAGGAAGCACCGCCACCGGAACCACGACGGTCACCGAGGCGGCGAAGGCGGCCACGGCCAGCTGCCACCGGGGATAGGGACGTAGCCACAGGTAGACCAGGGTGCCGTCCTCGGCCACGTCGCCGAGAGCTGCCGACGCGAACACCAGGCTGACGACCGGCACCAGCAGCGACAGCCCGTAGGAATCGACGAGTGACCAGGCCGCGTTGGGGCGATCGAACGGGTTGGCCAGCCGGACGGAGATCCCGAGGACGATGGCGCCGACGCCGAGCAGGCTCAGGCCGGCGACGCGGAGGCGGGTGGCAATCGAGCGGACCAGGACCTTCCAGACCGTGCGGGTGGCGTGCGGTACCGCGGTGCCGGGTCATTTTCGACCTACCAGGTAGGCGAAGACGCTCTCCAGGTCGTCGTCAAGGGCGCGCACCTCGGTGAGGCGGGCGTCGCATCGCCGGGCCACGGCCGCCACCGACCGGCGAAAGGCGGGCGCGTCGCTCGTCTCCACCTCGATCCACCCGTCGTTGACCCGGGCGCTGGTGACGGCGCCGCTGGTGATCAGGCCGGCGGCCAGGGCCGGCGGCCGGTCAGTGCCGACGCGCAGATGGTGGGGGCGGTCGTCCATCAGGTCCCGGATGGCGGAGAAGGGACCTTCGGCTACCAGGCGACCCTGGGTGATGACGAGGATGCGAGACCCGAAGCGCTCCACCTCGTCGAGCACGTGGCTGGAGACGATCACGGTCCGACCCTCCTCGCCGAGACGGCGGAACAGGTCGATGGAGCGCAGCCGCTGCCGGGGGTCGAGCCCCTCCAGAGGCTCGTCGAGAACGAGCAGGTCCGGGTCGTTGACGATCGCCTGGGCCAGCTTGACCCGCTGCCGCATGCCCTTCGAGTAGGCGGCCAGGGGACGGGGATCGGCGGGATCGAGCTCCACCGTGTGGATGGCAGCCGACCGCCGCCTCGGCCGGGTGGGGCCGGCCGTGCAGGGTGGCCGCCAAACTCACGAACTCGACGATGGTCTGGCGCTCGAACAGGCGCTCCTGCTGCGGAGCGATCCCGATCCGGCGCGTCAGCAGCGGGTTTCCCCTCGGGTCCTCACCGAAGATCCGGACCGGTACCCTGCGAGGGGTTCGCCAGCCCGCACAGGATCCGAAACAGCGTTGACTTGCCCGCCCCGTTCGGGCCCAGCAGTGCGGTCACCCCCGGCCCGACGTCGAAGCTGAGATCGGAAAGGGCCACCACTGGTCCGAACCACTTGGCCAGCTGGCGCACCTCGATGGTGGCGTCGCTCATGGTCGGCGCCGTCGCGGCTATCGGGCGCTCGCTCACCCGGTCACCTCGTCACCTCGGTCGCCACCACCCGCCACCAGGTCACCCCGGCCGCGGCCAGCGTCACCACCACGCTGGCGGCCACGACGACGCCCGTGGACAGAGGGGTGCTCACCGGTCCGAATGGTCCGCTAGGGCCGGTGGGCAGCCCGGGCAGGGTGAAGATCCGCAGGGCGAGCTCGAAGGGCAGGCGGCTCAGCGCCAGGGCCAGCAGGTTTTTGGGGCCGTGGAGACCGAAGACGATCACGCTCGTGATGGCGGTGGAGCCCAGGATGAGCAACAACGAGCCGGCCGAGGCGAACGCCCTCCGGTCGGTCAAACTCGGGATAGCGAGCCCGAGGGAACCGAACATCAGCGACAGCGACACGCCCGCCACCAGGATCTGGCCGAGGGTACCCATGAAATCGGCGAAACTGCGAGGCCCGGCGTTCTGCAGCGCCAGGCCGACGAGCAGGAGGAGCGGCGGACCGACCGTCACGAGCAGCAGCACCCCGATCACGGCCATGGCCTTGGCCAGCAAATAGGTCGATCGGTTGAGCGGGGATGACAGATAGACCCCGAGAAAGCGGGAGCGCTTGTCCGGGCACAGGGCCTCGGGCGCGGCGAGGGCCGCGAACAGGATGATGGCCGCGGTAATGAAGGCGTAGTACCGACCCGGGCCGGGGATGAGGTCCGACAGCCGGATCCGGCCCCTCGGCAGCAGGGCCACGATGCCGATGAACGCGATCGCGGGCAAATAGGCGATCAGCACGCTCGCGAATGGGAGCACCTTGTAACGGGCCGGCCGCTTGAGACCCATGATCCGTTCGGCCGTGTGGCGGGCCAGGGCCCACACCGAATGGCGGATCCCGAGCCGCACTCCCCGGTAGGGCCGGTAGCCGGGTTCGAGGATCCGGGCCGAGCCGTCGGCGGCCACCTCGTCGAAGTCCCGGCTACTCATTCGACTGGCCCCGAACCGGCGCGATCCAGATAGATGTCCTCCAGGCTGGCCCGCCTCCGCTCCAGCCTCCGGACGGAGAACCTGCCGTCGGCCAGGGCGTCCCGGACCTGGTCGTACACCGAGCGGCGAGTCCAGGAGGACGGTCACCTGCCTGGGCCCGGCCGCGCTGGCCGACAAGCCGGCCGCGGTCAGGCGGGAAGCCAGGGCCGGGCCCGGCGGAGACCCGTCGGTGTTGTCGAGCTCGACCAGGAGCTCCGGGTCACTCTGGGCCAGCTCGGCCACCACTCCGTCCGCCACCACCCGGCCGGCCTCGAGGATCACCACCGAGCTGCTGACCCGCTCCACCTCTTCCAGGAGGTGCGACGAGACGATGACATGCATCCCGAGGTCGGTGCCGACGTGCTCGATCAGCGCCAACATGCCCTCCCGCTGCGACGGATCCAGCCCGTTGGTGGGCTCGTCGAGCAGGAGCAGCTCGGGATCGTGGACGATCGCCTGGGCCAGCTTCACCCGCTGGCGCTGCCCGGTGCTCATGGTGCCGACGGGGCGGAAGCGCTCCTCGCCCAGGCCGACCTCCCACAGGGCGTCGCTGGCTCGCGAGGTGGCGTCCCGCCGGGGGAGGCCATGCAGTTCCGCCAGGTGCCGAACAATATCGTGGGCAGCCACGTCGGGGGGCAGGGCATCGTGCTCCGGTGCGTAGCCGAGGCGGGCTCGCACCTCGGCCCCGGCAACCCAGGGATCCTGCCCGAACACCGAGATGGTCCCCTGGTCGGGTCGGTGCAACCCGAGGATCAGGCCGAGCAAGGTCGTCTTGCCCGCCCCGTTGGCGCCGAGCAGCCCGGTTACGCCGTCACCGATAGTGAAGGAAGCCCCGGCCAGGGCCTGGGTCGTCGACCAGCGTTTGGTCACGTCGTCGGCCCTGACAACGGGGGGCACTCCGTTCAAGTTATCGGTCCCCGGGCGGCCGCGAGAGCTGGCTACCCTGCCTTGCGCAACCCCCGCTTTTGCACTAGTAGTCGGAGTGAGGGGCCGTGCTCTTGCTCGGCGGAGCGGATGGGCACCGCGTCCGAAGGGGGTAGGGATGAGAGTTCATGGGGTTGACCGGAAGAGTGAGATACGGCAGGTCGCGTCCGAAAACGCCGGCGACCACCCTTACATTGGGGGCGTGGAAGCGGCGTTCTTCGACCTGGACAAGACGGTGATCGCCAGGGCGTCGATCATGGCCTTCGCCCGGGACTTCCAGCGCCAGGGTTTGCTGACCCGGCGGACGATGGCGAAGGGGCTGTGGGTGCAGCTCGTCTACGTCCATCTCGGCGCCAGCTCGAGGAAGCTGGAACGGATCCGCCGGTCCGTTCTTACCCTCACCCGGGGGTGGGATCAGGCCCGGGTACGCCTGGTGGTGGCCGACAAGCTGACGTCGGCGATCGACCCGATCACCTTCGCCGAGGCCCGGGAGCTGATGGACGAGCACCGGCGGGCCGGCCGGCGGGTCTACCTGGTCTCGGCGGCCCCGGCCGAGATCGTCGAGCCGCTGGCCGAGCACTTCGGTGCCGACGCCGCCCTCGCCAGCGTGGCCCGGGTGGGGCTCGACGGCTGCTACACCGGCGAGCTGGAGTGCTACGCCTACGGCGAGGAAAAGGGCCGGCTCATCACCGACCTGGCGGTCCGGGCCGGAATCGACCTGGGTGCCTCGTACGCCTACAGCGACTCGGCCACCGACCTGCCGATGCTGGAAACGGTAGGGCACCCGGTGGCCGTGAACCCCGACCGGGCCCTGCGGCGGATCGCCGAGCAGCGAGGTTGGGAGGTCCGCCACTTCGACCGAAGGCTGTGTCCTGAGGGGGCGGCCCCCGAGGTGGCCGCATCGCAGGAGGTGGCCGGCGTGGTGGCGGCGCCCGAGTCCCGATCGCGGTGGCGGCTGATGGCGGGGTCGCCAGGTAGGACCCGGGCCTGGGTGGGCTCGGCGTCGTGGGCCCGGCGAAGCTCGGCGGCGGCGGCGGTGGCAGCCGCGGCCGGTGGGGCCGGCGCGGTCGGGGCGGTGGCCTGGCGCTACCGGTCCCAGCTCGGTCACACCTGATCCCGCCGGCCAGCTGCCTGGCTATCTTTCATACACTGTGATGATATTTGACTTCGGGTTCTGGGCGCATTTCGATTTCTTGGCGCGTTTATGAACCTGTGGTGGTACCTGTGTCACCAAGAATCCGGATGTCACCAAGAAAACGCGCCCGGCCAGGAGGTACGGGTCGGGGACGTCGCCGGCGCTGAGGAGCCACGAACCGGGGTCCAGGACGCCAGGGGTCCAGGGCGCCAGGGATCCAGGGCGCCAGGGGTCGAGGACGCCCGGAGCGACACTCAAGGGGTGGGCAGGCGGCGCCAGCAAGCGGGCTCGAGGACGCCAGGGCACCACGCCCGCCGCCCTGAGAGCGGGAGCATCCCCGCCTAGCTCGGCCCGGTTGGGGTGATCAGCTGGAACGCAGCTTCTGGGCGACGAAGATGCCGACGCCGACGAGGATGGCCAGGACAAGGAGCTTCTTCACGACCCGCCAGCGTAGCCCCGGCCGGGATACCCCGGATTACCCCCCGCTCCCGTAGGGCCGGGTCAGGATCTCCAGGACATGCCCATCGGGATCGAGGAAGTAGGCGCCCCGCCCCCCGTCGCGGTGGTTGAGCTGGCCCGCCCTGGTCCGGCCCGGGTCCGCCCAGTAGTCCAGACCGCGCTCCTGGATGCGCCCGAAGATCTCGTCGAACTCGGACTCGCCGACGAGGAAGGCGTAGTGCTGAGGGGTGATCGGTTCATGGCTTCCCGCGAAGTCGAGGCTCACTCCGTTGGCCACTTCGACGGTGCGGAAGTGGCCGAAGTGGCCCGGGGCGGCCAGGCCCAGGACGTCGGCGAGGAAGGTGGCGGAGTCGTCCCGGTTGCGGGAGTGGACGATGGTGTGGTTGAGCTCTACCGGCACGGGCTGAACTCCTCCCCTGATGTGCGGCGTGAGGCCGATCGGCCTGACACCAACGCTAACCCCGCCCGTGATCAATGGGGCCGGGCCGGCCCGGCGGGCTATCCGGTCAGTCCGGTGGCCTCGGCGGCGTCGATCGCGATCCGGAGCTGTTCGATCAAGGCCTTGCCGGAAGCCAGATCCATCTCCAGCGCGACCCGGGCCCCGGTGCCGAGGTCGTAGTTGGCGAAGTCGAGCAGAAGGGCATGTTCGGACGTCGAATGGGTGGCGTGATCGAATGCCACCGTGGCCTGGTTGACGGGGAACCAGCCCCGGGCCCCCATACCGACGGCGGCGATCGAGGCGGTGTGAGAGATCGAAGTACACATACGACGCCCTCAGCCGCCCAGCCGGGTTTCAAAGAAGCCCAGCACCTTGTTCCACGCATCCATGGCCTGCTGGGGGCGGTACATGGGGCTCTGGTAGTAGAAAAACCCGTGCCCGGCCCCGTCGTAGCGGTGGAACTCGTAGTTCTTGCCAAGCTGTTTGAGTTCCGCTTCGTGGATGTCGACCTGCTCGGGGGTGGGCGATTGGTCGTCGTTGCCAAAGATGCCCAGGAGCGGCGTCTCGAGGTCCTTGGTGTAATCGATCGGCGCCACCGGCCGGGCCGGCGTGAGCTGGTCAGCCTGCATGACAACGCCGCCGCCCCACAGGTCCACCAGGGCGGCAAAGCCGGGAACCCGGGACGCCACCAGCACAGAGTGGCGTCCACCCGAACACGAGCCGATCACTCCCACCTTTCCGTTGGCGTCGGGCTGGGCCTGGAGCCAGGCCAGCGCGGCCGCGCCGTCGGCGACGACGCTGTCGTCGGACACCCCGCCCTGGGCTCTGACCTTGGCCGCCACGTCGTCGGGGGTACCGTGCCCAAATCGGCAGTACAGGTCGGGACAGATCACCGTGTACCCGTGGCGGCCCAATCGCTCGCTGAACTCCTGGTAGAACTCGTCCCAGCCGGGCAGATGGTGGATGACCAGGATGCCCGGAAACGGGCCCGGCCCCTGAGGCCGCACAACGTAAGCATGTATCTCGTCGCCACCGCCGGCCGGGTAGGTCGTGATCTCGGCGGTGATGGCGAGATGCTCGTCAGTGCGAAACGAATTCCACATGGTCGCTCCCTTGCCGTCGGCTGCAATGTGCGCCCCCATTCTTAGCCTGTCAAAGCACCGGCCACACGAACGGAGAGCGACGACGGCGACCCGCGGCCCCGGTAGGCCGGGATCGAGGCCCCACCCGGCTCGGGCCATCCCGCGACGCGGCCCGGGCAGCGGGGGCCACTACCGAGATCGGGCGGCCTGGTGCCTGGCGATCTTCCGCCCCCGCCCCTGGAGGGCGCGCCGGCTGGCCGCCTCCCGGGCCAGCCTCCGGCGCCGCCGGCCCCGGCTGATCCCAAGGGGGACCAGGACAACCAGGGCCGCCAGCACCAGCGCCACTCCGGCGAGGATGAGGGACGCCTCGAGCGGGTAGTGGGTCACGCCAAGCGAGAATCCGGATCCAAGCTGGCGCAGGTGGGCGTATTCAGCCCGGGCCAGCGAGGTGGCGGCGGCCTGGGCTGCCGCCGGGCTGCTCAGCTGGGCGAAGTCCACTGCCACGTAACGGCCCTCGGGAAAAACGACAACGGCCAGGCCCAGCTGGGCCTTCGACGGTGCCGGGCCAAAGATGGCCGCACCGGCGCCCGGCACGCCCGCGACGGCAAACCGTTGCTTCAGGGAATAGCTGTCGTCGGCCTTGAAACTTCCCGATTGCAGGTAGGAGGAGATGGCCTGTTTCTGGACCGCGCCTGCGTCCGACCCGCTCGGCAGCCACGACACCACGATCGAAGCGACGTCCGAGGAGGATGACTTCGTACCGGGCCACTGAATCACGTAAGCGCCGGTCTGGTGGGGCGACCGTTTGGCCGCAGCCTGCAGAGCCTTGAAGGGGCTGGACGAGGCGGCGATGGGGGCGGAGGAATTCGGCTTGGCGCTGAACCCGGCGGGGGGCTTGGTCACGACCAACTGGGACAGCCGGGACTGCTCCACATGGTGGACAGGAACGAATTCCTCGTAGACGATGGCAGCGATGACCAGGATGGCCACGGCCCCCAACGCCGGCAAGATCCGGGCCCAGCGCACGCCGTTAGCCCAGCAGCGCGAAGCTGAACGCGGCTTGAAATCACGCTTGGCGTTTCCTAAGAAGGCTCTGCTTGACAAGCACTCTTGTCACAAGTAGTCTTGTGACAAGAGTGCTTGTGACAGGAGCACTCACGATAGAGCCCTGAGCGAGGAGGAGGAGGCCATGCACCCCATGCACCCATCCATGGCCCAAGCTCTCTGTCGAGCCCGCGCCGAGCAGCTCCACCGGGAGGCGGCGACACGCCGGCGCGGTCGCGCCCGGCGCCGGCGCGGCCCGGTCCGAACGACGGCCGGGTGGTTTCTGATCAACGTGGGCTTCCGCCTGGCCCTCCCCGAGCCGTCGCTGGGATCGATCTCCCGGTGACAGCCCGACCCCCGGAGCCCGGGGCGGGCCCCGGCGAGCCGGTCAGCCCCGGCCCGAAAGCAGCGGCGAGCGAAGGTCGAGCGCCCAGGCGTCGAACCGCCGAGCGGGTCTCGTCCGGTCGTGGCGTCGAGCGCCGGGAGATCAGCGATCCGAGGGTCATGCGGGCGGTAGCCCATCCCGTGCGCCTGGCCCTCCTCGAAGCCTTGATCCGGGAGGGCCCGCTCACGGCCACGCAGGCTGCGGAGCTGCTCGACGACAGCCCCGGCAACATGTCCTGGCACCTGCAGACGCTGGCCAAGTACGGCTTCGTGGAAGAGACGGGCGACGGCCGGGGCCGCCGGCGCCCCTGGCGGGTGACCTCGTCGTCGCACCGATTCGACACCGCGCTCGCCGATCCCGAACAGGCCGCGGCTGGAGAAGCCCTGGAAGCGACCTTCATGGAGCGGACCTACCAGCGCCTGCGGGAATGGTGGACGCAGCGTCGGTCCTATTCCATCAAGTGGCGGCGAGCCGCCTTCACGTCGGACGCCCTGACCTATCTGACGGCCGAAGAACTGAGCGAGCTCGGTGACAAGGTTTCGGAGCTCTTTATGACCTTCCACCACCGAACCCTGGACAGATCAGCCCGGCCGGAGGGGGCTGTCCCGGTCCATCTGGTCGCCTTCGGCCATCCCCTCCCGCCCACGCCGTCGGGCAACTAGCGGGTCCAGCCGAACCACCACGGACTTCGACGTGGGCGTATTGGAGCCCTCGGCGACGCTATCCAGCGGGATCAGCACGTTGGCTTCCGGAAAATAGGCCGCGCAGCAGCCCCGGGCGGTCGGGTAGGACACCACCCGGACGTCAGTCAGCCGGCGGTCGATGCCGTCGTGCCATTCTCCGACCACGTCCACCCGGTCCCCCTCCGCCACGTCCAGAGCGGCGAGGTCGTCGGGGTTGACCAGGACCACCTGGCGGCTCCCGTGGATGCCGCGGTAGCGGTCGTTGTGGCTGTAGACGGTGGTGTTGAACTGATCGTGGGACCGGATGGTTTGCAGCAGCAACCGTCCGGCTGGCACTTCCAGCACTTGCAACGGGTTGACGGTCAAATGGGCTTTGCCGTTGGAGGTGGGAAACGTGCGGCTGTCGCGTGCCGGATGTGGCAACAAAAAGCCGCCCGGACGCTCCACCTTCTGGTTGAAGTTCTCGAAGCCGGGAACGACCCGGCCGATGTGCTCGCGTATGGCCCGATAGTCGCCGGCCAGCGTGACCCACGCCACGGGAACCTTTTCACCGAGAACCCGGACGGCCAGATCGCACAGAATGGCCACCTCGCTCAGCAGCATGGGACCGGCCGGAGCCAGCACCCCCTGCGAGGCGTGCACCTGGCCGACCGAATCCTCGACCGTGATGAGCCCGGCCGGGTCGCGCTCCGAGCGGGCGAGGGTGGGCAGGATGACGGCGACTTCCCCCACGGTCGTGTGAGTCCGGTTGAGCTTGGTGGCCACGCTCACGGTGGTCCGCAGGGAGCTGAGGGCCGACTCGGCCACCTGCGAGTCGGAAATGGCCCGCACCAGGTTGCCGCCGAGGGCGAACAGAAGCCGGGCCCGGCCATCGCGCATGGCCGCGACCGCCTCGACCGCATTCCAGCCCGGGCGCCGGGGCGGGTCGAAACCGAACTCGTCCCGGAGGGCATCAAGGAAGCGATCGGGCATCTTCTCCCAGATGCCCATGGTGCGATCGCCCTGCACGTTGCTGTGACCCCGCACGGGAAAGACGCCGGCGCCCCGCCGCCCGATGTCCCCCCGGAGCAGCAGGGCGTTGGCAATCTCCCGGATCGAGGACACCGAGTTGCGGTGCTGGGTGAGCCCCATGGCCCAGCACACGATGGTGCCCCGGGACGCCTGCCACCGGCGGGCCAGATCCTCGATCCGCCCCCGGGGTAAGCCGCTGGCCGCCTCGATCTCCGCCCAGTCGGCCCTGGCGGCGTGATCCCGGTAGGTGGCGAACCCGTCGGTGTAGGCGCCGAGGAAGGCGTGGTCGAGCACCGTCCCCGGGGCCGCCGCCTCGGCCTCCAGTAGCAACTTGCCGAGACCGAGGAACAGGGCCTGGTCGCCGGCCAGGCGAATCGGGAGATAGTCGTCGGCAATGGTGGTCCCCTGCCCCAACGAGCCGCGGGCCGATTGCGGGTTCTTGAAGCGGAGCAGCCCGGCCTCCGGGAGCGGATTGACCGCCACGATGGTGGCACCGTTGCGTTTGGCCCGCTCGAGGTGGGTCAGCATGCGAGGGTGGTTGCTGCCCGGATTCTGCCCGCAGATCACGATCAGGTCGGCGTGCTCGAGGTCCTCCAGGGTGCAGCTGCCCTTGCCGACCCCGATGACCTGGCTGAGGGCCGTACCGCTGGACTCGTGGCACATGTTGGAGCAATCCGGCAGGTTGTTGGTGCCAAAGGCCCGGACGAACAGCTGATAAAGGAAGGCGGCTTCGTTGCTCGCCCGCCCGGAGGTATAGAACACGGCCTGACCCGGGTCTTCGAGGGCCATCATCTCGGATGCCACCAGGCCCAGGGCGGCATCCCAGCTCGTCACCTCGAAGTGGTCCGAGCCAGGCCGCTTCACGACCGGTTCGACCAGGCGCCCCTGCTCCTCCAGCCACCAGTCGCTGCGAGCGGCCAGCTCCTTGATCGAATAACGGGCGAAGAAGTCGGCGTCGAGACGCCGGCCGGTGGCCTCGGCGGCCACGTGCTTGGCCCCGTTTTCGCAGAACTCGGCCAGCTTGCGGTGCTCGGGGGCGGGGTCGGGCCAGGCGCAGCCGGGACAGTCGAAACCGTCGGTGTGGTTGAGCCTGGTCAGCGTCCGGGCCGTCGCAACCGGGCTCATCTCCTGCTGAGTCCGCTTGAGGGCCGCCAGCACCGCCGGGATACCCGTGGCCCACGTTTCCGGAGGTTCGATGGTCGGAGGGCGCCGTTGCTCGTCGAAGTCGTCGCGGGGCGCCCGGGTCGTCATCCCGCCCTCTCAGGCTGGCCGCTTCGGGCCGGCAGGCCCGCCCGTGCTGAAAATGGGCTGCTCGTCCGTCGTCACGCTCGTCGTCACGCTCGGGACTCCTTCACTCACGCCGGCCATGGCTCGGCTGGGGGTCAATCTACCCCCGGGGGGTGACGATGATCCCTTCCAGGCCCGCCACCGCGGTGGCCGACTCAGCGACGGCCGCCTCGCTGTCGAGCAGCCGCTGTAAAAGGACCTCGCCCTCCTGCCAATCGGCAACCACGTCAGGTACCAGCAGGTCGAGGGTCCGGATGGCCGCTCCGTCACTGGTCGGATCGGCCTGCAAACGGTGGCGGCGGTAGGCGGCGTACAGGCGCGGCAGGGCCACCCGGTAGACGCCGGCCAGGCGGGCAATGGTGCTGTCCATGGCGGCCAGGGCGGCCGCTCCGGCCGGCGCCGCGCCCGTCGGCGGCATCACCAGGGCGGACCGTTCGACTTCGGCCAGCACGGGCAGACGATCCCACCACTGGTCCGCCCGCCAGGCGTGGTGCTGACTGTGTCGGTCGAAGAGCAACTTGGTATCGAGGTCGTTGGTAGAGGCCACCCAACCGCCCAGGATCTCAAACAGCTGCGATTCGCTCCAGCGGTGCCCGCCGGCCAGGCGGATGGCCTCGTCCAGCAACAATCTCATCAGGTCCGGGTCATCAAGTCCGGGTCATCAAGTCCGGGTCATCAGGTCGTTTGGGTCATCAGGTCGTTTGGGTCATCAGGTCGTTTGGGGCATCAGGTCGTTTGGGGCATCAGGTCCGGGGGGCCAGGCCGCGGTACACCACGTCGAGCATCCGGTCGTAGAGCTCGTCGACCGAACCGAAGGGGTACTCCGGCTTCGAGATGAGCAGCGAGACCATCCCGTGGATCATCATCCACAGGATCTTGATGGCCTCCATCGGGTCGTCCGCCACGGCCAACTCCCCTATGGCAACCGCGGCCGCCAGGTCCTCGGCGGCGGGGATCAGGCCGGCGGTGTCAGCCAGGCGCTCGTCCTGGAGCCGCTCGGGGGTGTGATCAGGCCGGCTCATCATGAGGATCCGGTAGTGCTCGGGGTTGTCGAGGCCCCAGCGCAGGTAGGCATAGCCTCGCCGTCCGATCCGCTCCCAGGGATCGCTGACGCCCTCGGCGGCTTCAGACATGGCCTGTTCGAGCTGGGCCCACTGGCGCTCGCAGACCGCGAACACCAGGTCGTTGCGGTCCGCGAAATGCAGATAGATCGACGGCGGCGTGACTCCCACCGCGGCGGCGATGGCCCGGATCGACAGCGAGGCCTGGTCGTTGGTCGCAATGAGAATCTGCTCCGCGGCGGACAGGATCTCGTCCCGGAGCATTTCGCCCTCACCCCGGCGCGAGCGAGACCGGCGGAGGGGCGCATCTTCGGGGGCGGTGGTGGAGGGCACCTTGTGTATTCTAGGCGGCGACGACGCGGCGCGACCGAAGCGTCACCGATAGCGGTTGGTGATCGGCATCCGGCGATCACGGCCGAACGCTTTGGGTGTGACCCGGACCCCTGGCGGCGTTTGGCGCCGTTTGTACTCGGCCAGGTCGACCAGGCGGACCACGTGTCGGACCAGCTCCTCGTCGAAGCCCGCGTCGACCAGCTCGGACGCGGTCAGGTCGTCTTCGACGTAGGCCAGCAGCACCGGGTCGAGCACGTCGTAGGGCGGAAGGCTCTGATCGTCACGCTGGTCCGGCCGCAACTCGGCCGATGGCGGTTTGCTCAGAACGTCGGGGGGAATGACGGGACCGGGCTCCTGCCGGTTGCGCCAGGCGCAGAGCTGGTACACCATCGTCTTGGCCACGTCTTTGATGACCGCAAATCCCCCGGCCGTGTCGCCGTAAAGGGTGGAGTAGCCGACGGCCACCTCGCTCTTGTTGCCCGTCGTCAACACCAACCAGCCCAGCTTGTTGGACAGCGCCATCAGGATGACGCCCCGGATGCGGCTTTGCAGGTTTTCCTCGGTGAGCCCGGCCGGGAGCCCGGCGAAGTCGGGGGCCAGCATGTCGAGAAGGGCGGCGTGCGCCGGTTCGATGGCGACGGTGCGGAAGTCGATACCCAGGTTGGCTGCCAGACGGGCCGCGTCGGAGGAGGCCCCATCGCTCGAGTAGCGCGACGGCATCGAGACGCCGTGAACGTGCTCGGGACCCAGGGCATCGGCGGCGACCGCTGCCACCAGGGATGAGTCGATCCCACCCGACAGCCCGATGACGACGTCGCCAAACCCGTTTTTCCTGACGTAGTCCCGGGTTCCGACCACCAGCGCCTGGTACACCTCGGCTTCGGTCGGCAACCGGACCGCCTTCGGCGACGGCAGCCGGGGAGCATCGGGGCCGGTCCGCGGCTCGACAGTGACGTTGAATACCGGCAGCGGCGAGGCGGAGTGATGGCCGCGGGGGTCGAGCAGTCGCTTGCGATAGACCGGGCGGACATCGAGGTCGACCACGGCCAGCTCTTCGGCGAACTGCGGGAGCGAGGCCACCAGCCGCCCGCTGGCGTCGAAGACGAGGGAGGCGCCATCGAAGACCAGCTCGTCCTGCCCCCCGACGCAGTTGAGGTAGACCAGCCCGCAGCTGGCGTCGGCGGCCCGGGTGGCGAGCATCTGCTCGCGCTCCATCAGGCGGTCGAGATAGTACGGCGAGGCGTTGATGTTGATGACCAGCTCGGCGCCGGCTGCGGCCTGGGCCGCGATCGGGCCCTGAGGATTCCAGGCGTCCTCGCAGACGGAGATGCCGACCCGGACCCCGGCGATGCCGAACAGCTGGGTAGCCCCTCCCCCGGACGCGAAGTAGCGCTGCTCGTCGAAGACTCCGTAGTTGGGCAGCTCCTGCTTGTGATACACGCCCCGCACTTCTCCTGACGCGCACACCGCGGCGGCGTTGTACAGGTCGACCTGCTCGTCCACGAAACCAACCACGGCGACACAGCGACCCGTGGCCGCCGCCACTTTGGAGAGGGCGACCAGGTTGTCGGCCACAAAGCCGGGTTTGAGGAGCAGATCCTCGGGCGGGTAACCGGTGATGGCCAGCTCGGGGAAGACCGCCACGTCCGCGCCGGCCTCCTCGGCGATTTCGAGGGCCGCGATGATGCGCTCGGCGTTGCCGCCCAGGTCGCCGACCACGGGGTTGATCTGGCCGAGGGCCACGCGCATGCGGGTCATCACCCTGGAGCGTACGTCCCGGATCGGCTGTGACAAACATCACCCGAAAATCGATACGAAACCGTGTCGTATCTGTGGTAGCGTTGTGTCGTGGTTACGAAGGACGCGGTGATGTCGGGCGTGGAAGCCGACTCCGAGGTCGAGGTCGCTCGCGGCGGCCGGCCTCGCGACGAGGCCCGTGAACAGGCCATCCTTGACGCGGCCATCGATCTGGTGGCCGAGATCGGCTACGACGCCATGAGCATCGAGGCCGTGGCCGCCCGGGCCAGGTCCAGCAAGGCCACCATCTATCGACGCTGGCCGGGTAAGGCCGAGCTGGTTGCCGAGGCCATGCGCCGTCGGGCCGAGCCGGTTCTCGAGGACGTGCCGGACACGGGCAGTCTCCGGGGCGATCTCCTGGCCATGGTGCAGCGCATGTTCGACAGCATGAAGGGCATCGACGGTGGGCTCATGTGCGGCCTGGCCGTGGCGGTACGCAACGACGCTGAATTCGGGCGGCTGATGGCGTCACATCTCCATGAGCAGAAGCTGCGCTCCATCGCTTCGATCCTGTCCCGGGCGGAGGCCCGGGCCGAACTTCCGCCCGGCGCTGATCCCTCGCTGGTGCTGGAGGTCACACCTGGTGTGGCTCTTTTTCATCAGATGAGCGGCGAGCCCCTCGACGCTGCCTTCGCCGAACACCTCGTCGACCGAGTTCTTATCCCCCTGCTTCGTCCGTAATCCCCCCGCACCCGGAATAGGAGTCCTGATGACCGATGCACCCTCTGTACTGGCGCGCCCCGGCACCGGCACGGCCGGCGATCGCCGCTGGTGGATCCTGGCCGTCCTCGCTATCGCCCAGCTGATGATCGTGGTGGACGCCTCGATCGTCAATATCGCCCTTCCCCACGCCCAGCAGGCCCTGCACATCACCACCGCCAACCGGCAATGGGTCATCACCGCGTACACGCTCACCTTCGGCGGCCTGCTGCTCCTCGGCGGCCGGATCGCCGACTATATGGGCCGCAAGCGCATCCTGATCGTGGGTCTGCTCGGATTCGCAGGAGCGTCGGCGATCGGAGGACTGGCGCCTGACGCCAGCCTGCTCTTTGCGGCCCGAGCCATGCAAGGCGCGTTCGCAGCGCTGATGGCGCCGGCGGCCCTGTCATTGGTCACCGTCACCTTCACCGAGGCCCGCGACCGGGCCCGGGCGTTCGGCGTGTGGGGCGCCATCGCCGGCGGCGGTCTGGCCATCGGGTTGGTCCTCGGCGGGGTGCTGACCCAGTACGCCTCCTGGCGGTGGTGCCTGCTGGTCAACACTCCGATCGCGTTGCTGGCCAGCCTGGCCGCCCTACGGCTGATCCCGGAAAGCCGGGTCAGCGGCCACACCCGCTATGACATCCCCGGAGCCCTCACCTCCACCCTCGGCATGGTGACGCTCGTCTACGGCATGACCAAGGCCTCGACCGACGGCTGGGGCTCGGCGAACACCCTGGGGCTGCTCGCCCTCAGCGTCGCCCTGCTGGTGGCGTTCGTCGTCATCGAGCGCTTCAGCTCGCACCCCCTGCTGCCGTTGCGGGTCGTCCTGGATCGCAACCGGGGGGGGTCGTACCTGACCACGCTGCTGGTGGGGCTCGGCATGTTCGGCGTGTTCCTGTTCCTCACCTACTACCTGCAGGAAACATTGCACTACTCGGCGCTCAAGACCGGCTTCGCCTATTTGCCCTTCTCGTTCGGCGTGGTCGCCGGAGCGGCAGTGTCGAGCCAGCTGATCATGCGGCTCCGGCCCCGGATCGTGATGAGCGTCGGGCTGTTGATGGCCATCACCGGAATGCTGTGGTTTGCCCAGATCGGTATCCACTCGGCGTACTGGACGCACCTGTTCCCGGCCGAGATGGTGATGGCGTTCGGGATGGGCATGGTCTTCGTTCCCGTCAACAACACCGCCCTCATCGGGGTGGCGCCCGGGAACGCCGGCGTCGCCAGTGCCCTGATCAACTCCACCCAGCAGGTGGGCGGATCGGTCGGAACCGCCCTGCTCAACACGGTCGCCACCACCGTCACGGCGTCGTACCTGCGCTCCCACCTGGCGGCGGGAGGCAGCCCGGCGACTGCTGTCACGACGGCGACCGTGCATGGCTTCGCGGTGGCGTTCGCAGTGGCGGCGGCCATCCTGGCGGTGGCTCTGGTGGTGGTGGCGACGTTGATCAACGCGCCGGCGGGGTCGGGTGGCACCCCGGACCTGGGCGAGGAGCTCCACGTCGGAAGCGCCGTCCAGACCGAGACCGCCGACGAGCTGGCGTCGGGGTGGTTGCCGGCGTAATCAGGTCGGAGGTCAGAGGTCGGCCGGGCTCGCGGCTGGCCTGGCCGGGCGCGCCGCCTGGCCGGGCCCGGCGCCTGGCCGGGCCCGCGGGCCTGGCTGGGCCCGCCGCCGGCCGGGCCCGCGGCCGGGTCGGTTTAGCTCCTCCGGGCCGGAACCGCCGGGCGGCACCCATCCATCGCATGCACCCTGGGCCGTACCCCCCGGCGGCCCGGGGCGCCGGGGACGGTTGGCGGGGCGGGGCGGGGTGCGGCGGGGGCCAGGCTGACCGGGTCCCATGTTGGGTCCGCCCGGCGCCGGGTCGCGAGGCGGGCTGGGAAGCAGACAGGTGGCGGAGCCCGTAACCGGCGCCGCTGATGCCACACTGGCGACGTGCTCGCCACCGGCATCCACGACGAGATCGAGCGCAGCGCCGATCCAGTCGGGGTGACGGTGGCGCTGGAACGGGTGGTGGACGCCAACCCCGTTGCCGCCGAGCGCATCGATGCCGATCCCGAGCTGCGCTCAGCGCTCATCGCGGTCGTGGCCGCCAGCCCGTGGCTGGCCCGGGTGTGCACCACCGACCCGGCGGCGCTCGACATCCTGGCCCACCTGGATCAACCCCGGGAGCTGGTGGCCGACAGTGCCGGCTCAGGGCGCCGGGCCGACGCCGGCTCGAACGCCGGTCACACCGCCCCCGGGTCCGGCCGCGATCAGAGTCCGGTGGCCCCGGACCTGGCCCGGGCCAAACGCCTCGAGACGCTGCGCATCGCGGCCCGGGACCTGCTCGGGCTCGACGATGTCGAAGCCGTCGGCGCCGGGCTGTCCCGGCTGGCTTCGGGTTTGCTTCAACTGGCCTGGGACCTCACCACCGAGCGGCATCCGGACTGGGGCGTGTCGGACCCCGACGCCGGTGGACTGGCCGTGATCGGACTGGGCAAGCTCGGAGGCGGCGAGCTCAATTACTCCAGCGACGTCGATCTCCTCCTGGTGGCTCCGACCGCCCCGCCGGGGAGTGCGCCGTTCGACCCCCGGGCCTTCCTGGATCTGGCCCGCCACGCCTGGCGGGTCGACCTCGACTTGCGACCGGAAGGCCGAGCCGGGCCACTGATTCGTACCCTCCGCTCCTACCTGGCCTACTGGGACCGCTGGGCCGAGACCTGGGAGTTCCAGGCTCTGCTCAAGGCCCGGGTCGTCGCCGGCAACCGGCTGCTCGGGGCCAGCTTCGAGCAGGAAGCGGCAGCCCGGGTGTGGGGCCGGCCCTTCGGTGCCGACGAGCTGCGTCAGGTCCGCAGGCTTAAAGCCCGGGCCGAGCAGGCGGTGACCCGGCGCGGCCTGGCCGACCGCGAGCTGAAAGCCGGCACGGGCGGCATCCGCGACATCGAATTCGCCGTACAGCTGCTCCAGCTGGTCCACGGGCGAGCCGATCCCGGTTTGCGGTCGCCCGCCACGCTGCCTGCCCTGCGGGCCCTGGCGGCCGGCGGCTATATCGCCCCCGAGGATGCCAGCGCCCTCGAAGCGGCCTACCGGTTTTTGCGCACCGTCGAGCACCGGCTGCAGCTCTATGAGGACGAGCAGGTCCATACCGTGCCGAGCCAGCAAGAAGCCCGGGTCCGCCTCGCCCGCGTGCTCGGTTACCGTGACCGGGCGTCAGGCACCGCGGTAGCCCAGTTCGAGTCCGACCTGAGGCTCCATCGCACCCGGGTTCGCTGGATTCATGAGCGGCTGTTTTTCCGGCCCCTCCTGGAGTCGTTCACTGCGGCCCGGGCGGAGGAGGGCGGCGCCCGTCTCCTCTCGCCGGAAGCGGTGGTCGAACGCCTGCAGGCCTTTGGTTTCACTGACGCGGCGCGAACCTCTCAAGCGGTCCGGGAGCTCACCAGGGGCTTCTCCCGTTCATCCCAGTTGATGTCACAGATGCTGCCGATCCTCCTGGACTGGTTGTCCATCTCACCGGACCCTGACGCCGGCTTGCTCGGTCTCCGGACCCTGGCGACCGGGCCGCACCGACGGGATCAACTCATCGCCTTATGCCGGGAATCGCCAGAGGCGGCTCGCCAGCTGTGTCAGCTGATCGGCACGGGCCCGAGGTTTGTCCGGGCCTTCGAGCGCCAACCGGACCTGCTTGGCGGTCTGGCCACCGGAGAGAGCCTGGCTGACCGCTCCAGGGCTGAGCTCGACGAGCGGGCGGCGGGATGGCTGCGGTGGCGCTCAGGTGAGGCCGGCCTCGAGCGCGGCCTGCAGCTGTTTACCCGAGCCGAGATCCTGCGCATCGCGGCCCGTGACGCCCTCGACCTGGTTGGGGTGGACGCTACCGGGGTGGCTTTGACGGACCTGGCGGAGTCGGTCGTCGACGCCGCCCTGCGGATCGTCGCCCCACCCTTTCCGTTCGCGGTCATCGGGATGGGTCGCCTGGGCGGACGCGAGCTGGCCTATACCAGCGACCTGGATCTTCTGTTTGTCTACGAAGCGCCTCCGGCCTGGTCGTCGGCCGACGCCGCAGCCCAGGCCGAGGCGGTCGCCGGGGCGCTGGTGCGCCTGCTGGGAGGCAGCACCCCCGCCACCGGCCTGTACCGGGTGGACACCGCGCTCCGGCCCGAGGGGCGCCAGGGGCCTCAGGCTCGCAGCCTGGAGGCCTACGCGGTCTACTACGAGCGCTGGGCGCAGGTGTGGGAACGCCAGGCCTTGCTGCGGGGCCGCGTCATCGCCGGCGATGCGGACCTCGGGGATCGATTTACCGCCCTGGCCAGCGCCTTCGTTTGGGACCGTCCGATCGGCCCGAACGACTTCCGGGAGATCCGCCGCACCAAGGCCCGCATCGAACGGGAGCGGGTCCCGCCCAGCGACGACCCGAAGTTTCACCTCAAACTGGGCCCCGGCTCGCTGTCAGACATCGAGTGGACGGCTCAACTGCTGCAGCTTCAGCACGACGTGCGCGCCACCGGAACCGTGGCCGCCCTCGACGCATTGGCCACGCGGGGCGTCATGGCTGCCGATGATCGCCGGATCCTGGTCGAGGCGTACCGCTTCTGCGAGCACACCCGCAATCGGCTGGCCCTGGTATGGGATGGCGCCAGCGACTCGCTGCCGACCACCGGTGCCCACCTCACCGCCCTGGCCCGCAGCCTGGGGACGACCGGTTCGGGCCTGCGTGACGAATACCGCCGCCGTACCCGCCGGGCCCGGCGCGTCGTCGAACGGCTCTTTTACGGCAACGGAGAGTGAGCCCTTTCAGGGCCGGACCTGCGTCCCGGCGACCCGGCTACGGCCCGGGTGATGCTGCGTGCGGCACGGGCGATTCAGCTACGGCACCGGTGATTCGGGCATCGGCTCGATCTGAGCGGTGCAGTACCGGCAGCGGGAGGCGGCCTTCGGGACGTCACTGAGGCATTCGGGACAGGCTCGATCCTCGCTTTCGGGATCGACACCGGCCCGGCGACGGTCCATCAGGACCCGGACGGGATGGACCACCAGGAAGAACACGACCGCGGCCACCACGATGAAGGTGACGATGTCCTGCAGGAGCACGCCGTACTGGAACACCCCATGGCCGATGGTGAACTCCAGGCCCGAGAAGGGCCGGGCGGACTTGCCGGGGATGGCAAGGATCGACAGGATCAGGTTGACCAGGTCCTTGATGATCACGCCGAAGAACGTGGCGATGATCACGGCGACCGCCAGGTCCACGACGTTGCCCTGCATCACGAAGTCCTTGAACTCAGCCCACCGGCTCTGCTTCTGACTCATCCGGCACCACACCTCTCTCGTCGGCCCCTGATGCACGCGGGAGTGTAGTGAAGGACCTTTCGACGTCCGTTGGGTAGAGGACCCCGGTGACGAGCAGAGTGGCCACCAGGCCCGGCAGAACGCAGGGGCGTGGCAGTCGGGAACCGGAGCGGGCCGGCATTTCACGGCTCGCTGCCATCCTCACGGCGCGTACCGACGCCGGCCCCGCTTCCGGCTTTCTTGGTGACATCCAGATTCTTGGTGACGTGGACGACACCACAGGTGCAATTACGCCGCCCAGATTCCGAAAACGCGCCATGAATCCTGATCCAGATGATATGAAAATCAGTGGAATGGCCCGCCGGATCACCAGCCCGACCCACCGGGCGCCCCGGGTGGCGCCGGCCGGGGTGGAGCCGGCCGGGGTGGCGCCGGCCGGGGTGGCACCGGCCGGGGTGGCGCGGAGCCGACCGCCACCCAGGCCCGGGCTCGCTGGCGGCGATCAAGGCGGCTGTGGAGAGTCCGCCGCAGGGATCGCTGCGTCGCCCAGGCCCGCTCCGCGGCGAGCCGATCGGGCCCGGCCCGCACCGAGCAGACGGCCCGGTCCGCCACCAGCCCCACCTCCCGGACCGAACCGGTCACGTCGGCGCCGAAGTGGCGTCCGGCCTCATCTGCGACCTCAGCCGCGGTGGCGCCCGGACCGCTCGGCATGCCGGCCTGCTCCAGGCTGTCGAGCAGCTCCAGCCAGGCCCCGACGGCGAGCCAGGGCGGCTCGGCTCCGCCCCGACCCCGGCGAGCTCGCCGGCGGAGCAGCCGCCGGGCCCCGGCGAAACCCGGTCCGATCAGGGCCAGGATCAGCAACCCGCCGGCCACGGCTCCGCCCACGATGAGCCAGCCGGGCTCGGGATGCGACCTCGGGACCTTGACCCGGGCCGGTTTTGACAGGGCGTGACCACCGGTGATCTGGTTGGACGGCACGGCGTTGGCCTGCGGGGGCGGGACGGTGGTGACAGCCGACTCGGCGACGGGCGGCGGGCTGGCGGCCGCGGTTACCGCGTCCGGAGTCGGGTCGGCGACCACCCAGCCGATACCGGCGACGGGGATCTCGACCCAGGTCCAGGCCTCCGGTTGGTGACCGGGTAGGAGCCGGCCGGCACCGGGCTCCCGTCCGATCCGGCGGAGAGTCGGAATCCGGTGACCAGGCGAGCGGGCACCCCGAGGAATCTGGCCACCATGGCGTAGAGGGTGGCGAACTGCTCCGGCGTGCCGCTGCGCAGGACGGTGACGGCGTTGATGACCTGCGAGAGCGAGGTTCCGCCCGCCTGGGCCCTGGTTGCGGCGACCGGCGGGGGCGAGGCCGGTATTTCCGGCTGGCCGCGACGTCGCCGGAGGGGAGACCGGGATCGATCCGGCGTTCGTCGGCGTGCAGGCTGGCCATGACCGCCTGCAGGAAGACCACGGTCGGCGCCGGTCGGCGCCCGGTGAGGGTGGCCAGGAAGCGCAGCACGGTTGCCATCGCCGGCCCGGAGCCGTTCGGCAGGGCCAGGTCGCTGCGGACGCGATGGACCCCGCAGCTACCCCGAGCGGAACGCCGCCGGCGGCGATGCCGGCCGCGGCGATGCCGGCCGCGGCGGGCAGCGTGGCCAGGGTGGCCGCGGGCGCCCTAGACACGACCGTGAAAGAACCGCGCCGGCGTCCGCCCGGCCGACCGCAGCATGCCGGTCGATGCGTCTGCGCTCACCTGGGTCCCGGCCACCTGAAGCGGCCGATCCAGGGCCGGCAGCAGCGGCAGGGGCAGCGGCGCCGCAATGGTGTCGCTCTGGCGGACGGCCCCTGTCCCGGCCAGACCGGAGAGATCCGGTCCTGACGAAGTCCCCGGAATGCGCCCGCCGGTCGGTCGGAACACGGCGTTGAGACCCCACACGTCGCCGTCGTACTGGTCGAGCACGGCCAGGTCGAGGTAGCCGGTCGAGGGGCTGTCGGTGTCAACCCGCAGCACCGTCCGGGCCGGCTGCTGGGGTTCGCCGTCACGCAGGCCGGCCATGGCGTCGACAGGATCGATGAGCACGGAGCTCACCACCGGGGCGCCCCGGCCGAGGGAAGCCGGTGGACGGGACAGGCCGGGCAGGCCAGGGACTACCAGCGCCAGCGCGACCGCCAGCAACCCCACCAGGGCTCCGCCGATCAGGCCAGGCCGCCACGGCGACGCCGCAGCCCCCTCATCGTCGTCAGCGCCGCAACGTTCGGCCCGGCTGGCGGCCTGCTCCAGGAGGGCAACCGCCGCCAGGGCGACCAGCAGCAGAGCCGCCACCACCCGGTCCGGTCCAGGCCGCGAGGCGGCGACCGCGTAGGCGACGGACGTAGCCCGCCACCGGGACCGCCAAGCCGGCCGCGGCCAGACCCGATGGCCACCGCCGGGCCCTGGTGACCAGCTCGGTGGACGCCGTCCCGGTCAACCAGGTCAGCACGATCGGCCCGGCCAGCCAGGCTGTCGGCTCCCCCCAACGGCAGGGTCTCGGTCAGGATGCGGTTCGGCCCGCGGGTCAGGCCCGCCCAGACCCCGCCCGGATGATTCCCGCCGCCATCGCCAGCAACATGACAGCCAGACCCGCGGCCGACGCCGGCGTAGGTGATGGGAGCGGGCAGGCGCCCAACCCGGATCGCCAGCGCAGGTGATGGCGACCGAGGCAAGGGCGGCGGTGAGCAACCAGGCCACCGCGCCCGAGACGGCGAACACCCGCAGCCAGGGCGTGGCGGCCAGGAACGTCGCCATCGCCAGGACGGCTGGGACGGCGGCCTCGGCGGGGCCGGGTCGGTCTGCGGTGATCGCTCGTCCGGGACGTTCCGCGTTCATCGGGCCACGCCGGTGTTCCAGGCCCGGGCCAGCTCGTCCGGGACGTTCCGCGTTCATCGGGCCACGCCGGTGTTCCAGGCCTGGGCCAGCTCGTCCGCCGACGCAGCCGCCACGATGGTGAGACCGGGGTAGATCGGGACCCGCACGCCCCGGGTCGCCGAGCGACACCACGATCACCCGGTCGAAACGGCCGCGCAGGGACGCCACGGTGGGGAGGCTGTCGAGGTCGAGCTGGCCCGTCACCACCACCAGGGCCGTGCCGCCCCGGTCCCGGCGCAGCAGCACCAGCTGGGCGTCGAGCGATCCCGTCCGGGCATCGGGTTGCACCTCGGTGAGATAGTCGATCAGGGGCGTGGGGTCGCGATGCGGACGGACCGCCCAGGCGGTCGCCGTTGGTCAGGCGGAGCTGGACGGGCGCCGGCCCGGCCGCCAGCGACACCACCAGCGAGGCGGTGACATCCACCGCCTCCTCGAACGTCTCCGCCGAGTACGGCTGGGGCGGAGGTCGGCCAGGACCACGGTGTAGGGCTGGGCCGTGTCGACGTTGTGGCGCACCACCAGCTGCCCCACCCGGGCGGTCGAGGGCCAGTGGACCAGGCGCAGGTCGTCCCCGAAGGCGTACTCCCGCAGGCGGTGAAAGGTGACCGATCCCTGCGGGGAAGCGTCGCTCGACGGGCCCTCGAGGTGGCGGGAGATCCCTGCCGGCAGCGGGTGCAGGCCAGCAACCGGGGGTGCACGGCGATGCGCTGCGGGCGCACCCAGGCGTTGCACCGTGCGGCACAGCCCGAACGGGTCGGCCCGGGCGATCTCCACCGGACCGACCTCGAAGACGCCCCGGCGATCCGGTTGGCAGCCGGTAGGTGCGCAGTCCCTGCTCGCCGCCGCGGAGCCGGGGCAGCCGGGCCCGGATGGGCAGTGTCCCCCAGACGCTGTTCGATCGGGAGGGGGGCCAGGGTGCGCCTGCGACAGGTTGGTCGACCTGGATCACGGCGATGGCGGGACGGCCCTTCTCCACCCGGGGCGGTTCGACGGCCGCGCTCCAGCGCCAGCCGGGGCCGGCGGGCCACGTAGACCAGCGAGCCGGCCACCAGGATGACGCAGGCCGGCGCCGAGCACGACGACCGGCGGCCACCGCCCGAGCAGGCCGATCGACCGCCAGACAGGCATCCCGACGCCGAGGCGCGCCGATGCCGACGCGGGTCATGGCCCGGATACGGCTCCGGTAGTCGACGCAGCCGGGGCGAGCACCGATCGACTCAGCGCAGCAGGGTCCGGGGGACGGGCACGGCCTGCAGGGCCCGGGCGATGACGTCGGCAGCCGTCCGGCCCTGGATCTCGGCGTCGGGGCGCAAGATGACCCGGTGGGCCAGGGTGGACTGGGCCATGGCCTTGACGTCCTCGGGAGTCACGTAGCTGCGGCCGTCGGCGGCGGCCGCCACCCGGGCGGCCCGCAGCAGGGCCAGGCCGCCCCGGGGCGACACCCCGAGGCGCACCTCGGGCCGGCCCCGGGTGTGGGCGCAGATGGCGACGATGTAGTTCTCGATCGGCGGGGGCCACCTCGACGGTCCTGCTTGACGAAGTCGATCATGTCCAGCAGCTCGGCGCCGTTCATCACCGGGGAAAGGCGGGCGACGGTGGCTTCGTCTTTCTCCGTGCGCAGGACCTGGGCTTCGGCTTCGGGGCTGGGATAGCCGACCTCGAGGCGCATCAGGAAACGGTCGAGCTGGGCCTCGGGCAGGACGTAGGTGCCCTCCAGGTCGATCGGGTTCTGGGTGGCCACCACCACGAACGGGCGGGGAACCCGGTACACGGTGGCGTCGGTGGTGACGGTCTGCTCCTGCATGACCTCGAGCAGGGCGGACTGGGTCTTCGGCGAGGCCCGGTTGATCTCGTCGCCGAGGACGATGTTGGCGAACACGGGCCCGGGGCGGAAGGTGAAGGTCGAGGTGGCCTGGTCGAACACCGACACGCCCGTCACGTCCGAGGGGAGCAGGTCGGGGGTGAACTGGATGCGGTTCCACGTCAGGGCGACCGATGCCGCGATGGCCCGGGCCAGGGACGTCTTGCCCACGCCGGGCACGTCCTCGATGAGCAGATGGCCCTCGGCGAGGACGCAGCTGACCGCGGCCCGCACCACCTGGTCCTTGCCGTGCATGACCCGGCTGATGTTGGCGACCAGTTGGTCGAAGCGCTGCACGAAGCCGTTGACATGTCCGGGCTGGCGGTCACCGCGAGTCCTCCGGCGGGCCGTCGCTTCGGCGGCGCCGCTCGGACCGGCGGACGGCACCGGGCCCCAGGCCAGGCCGCCGGCGACCGGCGTCCACAGCAGAGCCGTGCGGACCTGCGGGTCGCCGCGGCGGTCGGCGGAGCGGACGGCGGCCAGCCGATCCGCCGACGCCGCCGGTGGTGCCCCGGACGCGGTGGTGGCTACGCCGGTGCGTCGGCGCGTGGTGAGTCCAGGCGTGGTGGAAGTCGCTCGGTAGAGGTGGTCGACGGGGTCGGACGGTTGCTCGGGCGTGGTGGTCGCGGCGGTCGCGTCGCGCCGGGACTCCGGTGGGCAGCCCGGCGTCGACGGTGAAGGTCTGGCCCAGATACCGGTAGGACACCCCGGTCGTCGACGGCCTGGCGTCGGCGACACGTGGATCGGCAGCTGGCAGCATCCATCGGGAAAGGCGGCTGGCTGCGGCACGCTGAAGATGGCCGGCGCAGCCGCTGGCCGGTCGCGCCACGGTCCGGATGGTCCAGTCGCCGCCCGCCTCGAGGACCGCCGGTTGGCGCCCGACGTAGTCGACCTCGATCTGCTGCTGCCCCGGGTCCGCAATAGGTCTGTTGACAGGCAGGGCTGATCTGGGCGGTGAACTGGTATCCGGGCTGGGTTCCGACGAGAAGGTGGCGTCGAGCGCGGCCGACGACACCGCCGTAGGGTCGGGGTCGGCGGCGTCGGAGAGACTGACCGACAGGCGGCAGGCACCGCCCATGGTCCACCAGGTCGAAGCCCGTGATGGTCAGCGTCCCGTCTGACCAGCGGCCCGGCGATGGGCTCGCGGACCTGGGTGTCGACCCGCAGGCGATGGGGGGCCGGCCGCGGTCATGGGACCCGGCGGCAGGGCCGGGAAGGACAGGACCAGGGTGGCGGTGTTGGGATTGGCGTCGACGGACGGCGTCGACGGCTGACGGCCAGATCGGCCGGCCAGCGTCAGATTCTGTCTGGAAGGGTTGGCCGCGTGACCGTCGACCGCGGCGCCGGGGTGCCCGCTCGGGTACACGCGTACGCTCGGCGTGTAGACAGTCCCGGCCGCCAGGCCGGGCACCGTGACCGTGGGTGCGGTAGTCGGCCCGACCGCTGATCCCGCCGACCGAGTACACGAATTCGGTGCTGTGGCTGCCCAGGGCCGCGACCGCGGACGCACCCCGGGTCGACACCTGCAGCGTGGCGTGATCGTCCGGGTCGCGGGGTCGGCGACGTCCCGCTCCGGCCAGGGTGATGTCGGCCGGGTTCGGCGGGCCGCCAGGCCTGGGTGCAGGCGTGGTCGGAGGTCGGGTTGCCGGTGAGCCCCGAGGCCAGCACGCCCCTGGACCGTGAAGGTGAGCGAGTCGCCCAGCAGCCCGAGGTGGCCGGCGCTGATGGTCACGCTCGTCTGGCCCCCTGGCACTGACACGACGGGCGGCTGACCGACGAACGCCGATGCCGCAGGCGGCGCCGATGACGTTCCAGCTGTCAGCCGGGCACGTAGCAATCGGCGGCGGTGCACGGCGTCCACGAAACCACCCAGTCGCCGCTGGCTGTCCGCTCTGGTCTGCACGGAGGTCGGCGGGTCGGGACCGCGCGCCGCGGTCGTGAACGTACACCGGGGTCGATGCGGTCGACTGCAGGTTGATGTAGGCGGTGACGACGGCCTGGTAGGTCGTCGCCGGCCGCAGCCCGGTGAACTCCAGCTGGGTCTGGCCGTTGACCACCTGCACGGGTTGGGCGGGCTGGTGGGAGCCGCTGAGCGCGGTCACCTTGACCGCCCACGAGTCGGGTTCGCAGTCCTGCTGGTCGAGCAGCTGGTACGACCAGGACGACCAGCGCCGACTCCGATGAGGGCACCACCGAGGTGATCTGCGGGGCGTACGGCTTCTGGGTGGTGTTGGCGCAGGTCACGCTCTGGCTGACCGGGCCGCCACCGGAACGGGGCGGGCCGGGTTCGAGCTTGGCCCGGTCGGGCGGGACCCGGACCGGGCTACTGGAGCGGCCGGGTTGACCAGCGCTGGGCCGGTGGCGCTGACGACGACGGCCGAGCGCTTGTCGACGATGACCGGGGCATGCGATCCGTCCGTGAACACCACCACCGCCAGGAGGCTGCCCGGGTTGTTGAACACCACCCGGGGCCCGCTCCCCCACCACCTGGGCACCCCGAAAGCTGGCCTTCTCGGCCGGCGCTGGCGGCCGGATAGGCGGGTCGACCCCGCGACCGGAATCATGGCCCCGGTGGTGGGCTGGATGGTCCACAGGGTGGGCTGGCCGGGGGCGGCCTGGTCGAGGGTATAGAGCAGCCCGGCCGACTCGACCGGGCTGACGGGGCTCGGCGGCCGGACCGAGATGGGCGAGCCGGGACGGGACCCCCGGCCGCCCGGCGGCCGTGACCCCGATGATCGACCAGCCCGTCGAGCTCCGGGCCAGGTACCACAGCGCCCCGGCCGGGGCCGACACCGGAAGGAAGGCGGTGGCCGGGTCGGTGCCGGGAAGCGGCACGCCGCCCGGGCCGGCGCCCGGGCTCGACCGGGGCCGGGAAGAGAGTTACGCGGCCGGGCGTCGCCACGCCGACCAGGTCCCCCGCCGGCCTCCACGGCCGCATCCGCACAGCGTCCGGGCAGGGTAGCCACCGTCGTCGTCAGCGAGCCCTTCGGCACCCGGTCGACTACCGGGTCGCAGTCGCTGCACCTGGCATGCGCTCCCGACCTGGACCAGCGTCCACAGATCGCCCCGGAGACCGCCGCGGCCCCGGTCTGGTCGGCGACCGCACCCGTTGAGCGCCGCAAATCCTCTCGGGATGACGGTCCGGCCGGGGCCGGCGGCGCTGCCGGGGCGGATGACCCCGGACGTCGGACGTTTGCGCCTCCAGCCGGGCCCCGGCTGCGACGGTGGCCGTGTCGACCAGGGTGACGGTGCTGTCGGGGTGCGAACCGCACGATGTAGGCGCTGGCGCCGGCGGCGTACCCGCGCGGCGCCGGAGGCTCCGGGAAGGCGGCCCAGCCCGACGCCGGTCCCCGTGGCGTCGACCAGGTAGTTGTCGGGGCCGAGCAGGTTGAAGGTGCCGGAATGCCGGTTGACCAGCATGGTGCCGACGCTGACCGGGACGGCCTGCACGCTGGCGTAGTTGGTCGCCGCCGACCGCGGCGTAGATGCCCTTGAGGCTGACAGTGACCGCCCCGGTCGCCAGGTCGATCACGGTGAGCGGGCGCTCGTCCTCCAGCACCAGGGACCCGCCAAAGGACCGCTGGTGCTGCGCCGGCGGAGCCGGCCCGGCTGCCGCCGACCAGAGCAGGCCACCCAGCACGACGACAATCACGGCTACGCCGGCGAACGCCCCACCCCGGCCAAAACCCGGTATCGACGTAGGACCGGGTGATCCTTGACCGAAAGCAACCCCGGTCGCGGCGGGGGCGGAATCGGGTGTCGGGTCTACGCCAACCCCTCCCGCAGGGCCATGACGTTGAATATGGCCCCAGTGGGATCACTTACCACCGCGAACCGGCCTGGTTCGATGTCGGTTGCCGGCATGACCATCTGGCCGCCGAGGCGGATCACGTCGTCGACCGCCTGGTCGGCGTCGTCCACCGCGAAGTACACGCCCCAGAAGGGGGGGACCTCCGCGGGGATCATGGGAGGCTTCGGGAGCATGCCGCCCACCGAGCGGCCGCCCACCTTCCACTCGACGTACTGGACGGGCGCGGGCGCCGGCGGATTCCTGCTGACGCCCCAGCCGAAGACCGCCGGGTAGAACGCCTGAGCACCCTCGATGTCATTGGTAACCAGTTCGGACCACGAATAGGCACCGGTCTCGTTGACGATTCCGGCCCCGGGGTGGCGGTTGGGCTGCCAGACCGAGAACACCGCCCCGCCCGGGTCGGCGAAGACCGCCATACGACCGGCGTCGAGCACGTCCATCGGAGCGGCCAGGACCCGCCCGCCGTTGGCGGTCACCCGGGAGGCGACGGCCTCAGCATCCGCGGTATTGACGTAGGTGGCCCACACCGGCGGGCCTGGATTCATTTGGGGGCCCAGACCGGCGACCGGTTGACCTCGCAGCGTGCACACCCGGTAGCCGCCGGCCTCGACGGGCAGTTCCGGCGCTTCCCACCCGAAGAGGTCCCCGTAGAACCGGGCTGCCTTGCCAATGTCGCTCGTGCCCAGATCCACCCAGGAGGGAACGCCCTCGTCATATGTCGCCATTTCCATGTCGCCTCCATGGGTCGGCTCGTCGGGTCGGCTCGTCGGTCCGAGCGTAGGCAAAGATCGGGGGCATAAATATCATGCCGCGGGGACGTCCGCCTCTGGTCGATCCAGTCGCCCGGCGCCTGAGGTTAACTAAGGCTTGAGGGAGACTGGCGCTGACGCCGCGTTGGTCAGGGTCACCCGGCTTCGCACCCGGCCGGCCAGAAACTCGACGCCGGAAACTTGAAAGAGCACGTCGCAGGCGCAAACGGCAGCGGCGCGTTCCGGCGTCGAGTTCGCAGGCGGCCCACTAGGGTTCGGGCGTGCACCTGTCCGCCCTGCTGCGCTGCCATGTGCTTTCGCCGACCGGCGAGGAAGTGGGCAAGGTCGACGACGTCATCGTCCGCCTGCGGGGCGGCGACCTGCCCCTGGTCACCGGCCTGGTGGGCAAGGTCGGCGGCCGGCGGGTCTACCTGTCGATCCGGCGCATCTCGGAGCTGACCGAGGAGCGGGTGGTCCTGGCCAAGCCCAAGGTCGACCTGCGGGGCTTCGAGCGCCGCGAGGGCGAGGTACTGCTCCGCGAGGACATCCTCGGGCACCGGCTGATCGATGTCGCCGATGCCGAACTGGTGCGGGCCTGGGACATCGAGCTGGCCGAGACCGACGAGGGCTGGGTGGTGACCTGCCTGGACACCCGCCGCCCGGCCCGCTTCTTCGGGCTGGTCCGGGCCTCGAAGGGGCATCCCTGCCAGGACTGGAAGGCGTTCGAGCCGCTGATCGGCCACACGCCCAGCGTGCGGCTGCGCCCGGCTTCGGCCGGGTCCGCCGCCTCAAGCCCGCCCAGATCGCCGACCTGCTGGAGGACGCCAACAAGCAGGAAGGCGAGGAGATCCTCGACGTGGTGCACGGCGATCCGGAGCTGGAAGCCGACGTGTTCGAGGAACTCGATCCCGACATCGCCAACAAGCTCTTCGACGACATGACCGACGAGGAGGTGGCCGAGGTCATCGCCCGCATGCGGGCCGACGACGCCGCCGACGCCATCGCCGAGCTGGACCAGAACCGCCGGGTCAAGGTACTCGACCTCCTGCCCCCGGGGTCGGACGAAGGTGGTCACCCTCCTCGGGTTCAACGCCACCAGCGCCGGCGGCATCATGGGCGTGGAGTTTCTCGCCGTCCCGGCCGAGGCCACGTGGAGGAGGCGTTGCGGCGGATGCGCCTGGCCGAAAACGTGCAGCCGGAGGCGCTCCTGACCGTCCACGCCGTCGACCAATCCAACCGGCTGTCCGGGACGGCGCTGGTCATCGGGCTGTTGCACGCCGAGCCTGAAACGCCGCTGTCCGACATCATGGACGGGAGCCGGTCCGGGTCACGCCCGACACCGACGTCGTCGACGTCGACCATCCTCATGGCCGACTACAACCTCATGACCGTTCCAGTCGTGGACACCGACGACCAGCTGCTCGGAGTGATCACCGTCGACGACATCCTGGAGGCCACCATTCCGGAAGACTGGAGGCGACGCGAGCCTCCCCCCCATCCGGAGCCCTTGCACGCCCGCGGCGAGTCAGAACTGGCCCACTCGGCCCGCATCCGGCGAACTCCAGACCGGCCAGCAAACCGGACCAACCCTCGCGCCCGGAGCCCGAGGGATAACCCATGACGGATCGAGTCACCGCCAGGGGCGCCGAGGGCTCCGGGGCGGGAGACTCGACCCGCCCCGACGAATCCTCGACCCGCCAGCTGCAGGCGCCGGCGTCGGCCGTCCTCGACGAGGCCCACCTCGGCGACATCGAGGGTGCCTTCGGCCGCATCGCCGTCGGCGACGTCGGCGAGCGACATACGTGGAAGCAGCGCCTCCTGACCCTGGCCGCCATCGTGGGCCCGGGCATCATCGTCATGGTCGGCGACAACGACGCCGGCGGCGTCTCCACCTACGCCCAGGCCGGGCAGAACTACCACACCACCCTGCTGTGGACCCTGCTGCTCCTCATTCCGGTGCTGATCGTCAATCAGGAGATGGTGGTCCGGCTGGGCGCGGTCACCGGTGTCGGCCATGCCCGGCTCATCAACGAGCGTTTCGGTCGGGGCTGGGGCTGGTTCAGCGTCGGGGATCTCTTTCTCCTCAACTTCCTGACCATCGTCACCGAGTTCATCGGGATCTCGCTGGCCGGTTCCTACGCCGGCGTCTCGGAGTACATCTCGGTCCCCATCGCGGCGGTAGCGCTGGTGGCGATCATGGCGACCGGGAGCTTCCGGAAGTGGGAGCGGGCCATGTTCGCCTTCATCGCCATCAGCCTGGTGCAGGTGCCCCATGTTTTTCATGTCGCAGCCGCACTGGGGCACCATCGGCAAGAACTTCGTGGTGCCGAGCATCTACGGCGGCCCGACCTCAGCGGCGGTGCTGCTGATCATCGCCATCGTCGGCACCACGGTCGCCCCCTGGCAGCTGTTCTTCCAGCAGTCCAACATCGTGGACAAGCGCATTACGCCCCGCTTCATCAGCTACGAGCGGGCCGACACCGTCATCGGGTCCTTGGTGGTGGTGGGGGGGGCGGCCGCCATCATGGTCACCGCCAACTACGCAGCCAGCGGCACCGCCGTCTTCGGGCATTTCACCGACGCCCTGGGAGTGGCCAATCTGCTGAAGGCGAAGAGCGGGACCATGGGCGCCCTGTTCGCCATCCTGCTCTTCGACGCCAGCATCATCGGCGCCTCCGCCGTCACCCTCTCGACCAGCTACGCCTTCGGCGACGTGTTCGGCATCCGCCACTCGCTGCACCGCGGCTTCAAGGACGCCAAGCAGTTCTACTTCAGCTACACGGCGATGGTCGGGCCTGGCCGCAGGCATCGTGCTCATCCCGGGCGCCCCCCTGGGCCTGATCACCACCAGCGTGCAGGCCCTGGCCGGGCTGCTGCTGCCCTCGGCCAGTGTGTTCCTGCTGCTGCTGTGCAACGACCCCGAGGTCCTGGGCCCCTGGGTCAACCCGAAGTGGCTCAACGCGGTGGCAGCCGTCATCGTCGGCGTCCTGCTCGTCCTCTCCGGCACGCTGATGGCGACCACCCTCTTCCCGCATGTCGACGTCGGCGAGGTCTTCATCTGGCTGGTCGTCGCTCTGGCGGCCGGCGGCCTGACCGTCATGATCGTGCTGCGGGTGCTGGCCAATCGGTCCGGAAAGCCAGCTGCATCGACCGGCTCGCGCCCTGGGCCGGACGGAGAAGATGTCGTGGCGGATGCCACCCCTCGCCCTGCTCAAGCCGGTCAAGTGGTCACCGGGGCTACGCGTCGGCATCCTGGCCCTTCGCTTTTACCTGGTCCTCAGCGCGGTGCTGCTGCTGGTCAAAGCCATCCAGCTCGGGGGCGGCTGACAGCCCAGGGCCGGCCGCCAGTCGGGATCGGGCCGGCCTAGTGGCGTGGCGGGCCTGGCTCCCCTCGCCGGGCCCCCCCGACGATCAGCCCGCGTCGAGGCGATCGTTGAGGAAGTCGTCGTAGGCCTGGAGATCGAGCAGACCGTGCCCGGAGTAGCCGAACAGGATGACCCGCGGCTCCCCCTCTTCCTTGGCCCGCAGCGCCTCGTCGATGGTCGCCCGGATGGCATGGCTGGTTTCGGGCGCGGCGATGGGCCCCTGGGTCCGGGCGAACTGGACGGCCGCCTCGAATACCTTGCCCTGCGGGTACGCCACTGCCCGCATGCGCTGGTTCTTGACCAGGTTGCAGATGATGGGGGCGTCGCCGTGGTAGCGCAGGCCGCCGGCGTGGATCGGAGGCGGAACGAAGTCGTGACCGAGGGTGTACATGGCCAGGAGCGGCGTCATCCCGGCGGTGTCGCCGAAGTCGTAGTCGAAGCGCCCTTCGGTGAGCGTCGGGCACGAGGACGGCTCGACAGCCAGCAGGTCCACCCCGGGATCGGGAACGAACGGGAGGGCCAGCCCGCCGAAGTTCGACCCGCCGCCGCAGCAGCCGATCACGATGTCGGGCCGCTCCTCTCCGGCCAGGGCCAGCTGTTCCTTGGCCTCGAGACCGATGACCGTCTGGTGCAGCAAGACGTGGTTGAGCACCGACCCGAGGGCATAGTGGGTGTCTTCCCGCCCGACCGCGTCGCGAACGGCATCGCTGATCGCCGCGCCGAGTGAACCGGGATGACTCGGGATCGTCCACCGGCGACGGCACTACCGATCCTCCCCAGGTCTCCATCATCACCCGCCGATAGGGCTTTTGCTGATAGGACGCCCGAACCATGTAGACCTTGCACTCCAGGTCGAACAGGGCGGACGCGAAGCTGAGCGCACTCCCCCACTGGCCGGCCCCGGTCTCGGTGCTCAGCCGGCTTCGATGCCCTCCTGGGCGTTGTAGAACGCCTGGGCCACGGCGGTGTTGGGCTTATGGGAGCCGGCCGGCGAGACCGACTCGTCCTTGTAGTAGATGCGCGCCGGTGTTCCCAGTGCCTCCTCCAGGCGCCGGGCCCGGACCAAGAGGTGTCGGTCGCCACAGGCGCAAGATATCGAGCACCGGGCCGGGGACGTCAATCCACGGCTCCGCCGACATTTCTTGCCCGATGAGTGCCATAGGGAACAACGGGGCCAAGTCGTCCGGCCCGACCGGTTGCCGGGTGGCCGGATGCAAGGGTGGGGCGCAGCGGCTCCGGCAGATGAGGGGCCACGTTGAACCAGGCGGACGGGATCCGATCTTCTGGCAGTGTCCAACGACCTGTCACTATGCCTCCCTGTGCGTCTCCGGCCGCCTGCTGCGATGCCGGCGTCGACGGGCATCACGCTACCTGGCTGGTCGCCGCCGGATCTGGCCGGTACGCGCTCCGGGTTGGGGGCGGGGACTGGCGCCTGGGCCTCCGGCGGGCTTCCGCCCTGGTCTCCGCCGAACGCCTGGCCGCTTCTCTGTTGCAATACGTGCCCTAACGCGCTCTGAAAGGCGTTCTCTACTGCAAAATGTGCCCGGTTAGAGGGGCCGGTGCAACAGGGAACGAAAATCCCGGGCGCCGGTGGGGGGCCGGATGCTGCGCAGGCCCGGCGGACGCGGCTACTCGGCCACCACCTGTACGTCGCTCAAGCCGCGGTGCCGGATCGAACCACCCGGAACCGACGGGGGGTGTGCTCGTAATACCGGTGCGCCCAGGACTCACCGACCAGCTCGCCCTCCACCGGCAACCGCCACGACGTGACGGTCGCACCCGGCCAGAGGAATCGCCACCAACGCCCGCGGCTCGTCGTGGGTGATGAGGCGGTAGGCGGCGTCGTAGCTCCATTCCTGGCCGGCCTCGTCGAGCGGCCGGGCGCGGTCGTGGCGGCGTCCGCCAGAGGCAAACGGAGGTCTCGCCATTCGTCGTCCCGGCCCGGTTCGAACGAGATCTCCGCCCGTCCCTTGATGGTCACCTTGCGCAGCGGGTAGCGGCTTTCGTCCACGCAGACACAGACCCTGGGATCCCGGCGGAGGTTGGACAGCCAGGTCACCCGGGCCCGGGCCGTCAGCAGCAGCCGGCCGTCCCGATACAGGAAGCCAGCCGGGTGACCAGGAGAGGAAAGCCATCCTCGCCGACGGTCGCGATCCGCAGGAGGGCGGCCCGGCCGAGGACATCCTGGATCTCCTCGGGCGTCAATCTGGGCATACGACTGGATCTGGCCGTGCCGGGAGGCCGGCCTCAGGCGGTGGCCTGCTGCAGCCCGACGCCAGCAACGCGGACGTATCCGTCGGGCACGCAGTCCTCCATGGCCTTCCTGATCCGGTCGGCGTTGTCGGTGACCGCCTCCACATCGATGGCCGGGAGAATCTCCGCGAAGCCCGCCGGTGGTCAGGAGGTCGGCGAGGTGATCCCGCAATTGGCTCGACGATCCAGTCGAGCGGCTCGCCGAGCTTCTCCCGGTCAAAGGCGATCGAAGGACCGGCGAACGGGACGTGGTAATGCGGACCGTCGATAAAGTCATCGAAGCGCAGCAACTCGGTACGCTGCCCGGCCACCTCGCCGAACACCCGCAGAGTGGCCCCCTGCGGGCGCCCGGAAGGTGGCCTGGAATTGCAGGCCACCGCTGTCGACCGTGTTGCCGCCGGTCTCAGGCTGATGGTGCGCCGGCTGCTGCGGCTCGGTTGTCTGTTCACTTATGTCACTCATGGCTACCTTCCTGACCCTGTCCTGCGTCAACGCTACTGCGGTGTTCGGGAGTGGCGCGCGGGCCAGAAACGGAACCAATCACCGGACCAGCCGCTGGACCGCCCGGAGCCTCGCCGTGCTCGTATACCTCGGAGGCGGGGCCGACAACGAGGGGGTCGGGCGCCGCCACGACGGCGTCGTCCCGGCGGGGATAGTTGAACTGGCTCGAGGACGTAGCGCATGGCGTTGATCGCGGGCCCGCTTCTTGTCGTTGCTCTTCACCACCGTCCAGGGGCGAATCGGTATCGGTATGCTCGAACATGGCCTCTTTGGCAGCGGTGTAATCGTCCCACCTGTCGAGGGACGCCAGGTCGGTTGGCGACAGCTTCCACTGCCGGACCGGGTCGATGCGCCGGATAAGAAAGCGGGTGCGCTGCTCGGCCCGGGACACCGAGAACCACAACTTGATCAATGCCACCCCGTCGCCCGTCAGCAACCGTTCGAATTCGGGTGCCTGCTCAGATAAAGGTGTGGTATTCGGCGTCGCTGCAGAAGCCCATCACCCGCTCGACGCCCGCCCGGTTGTACCAGGACCGGTCGAACAGCACGATCTCGCCCGCAGAGGGCAGGTGGTCGACGTACCGCTGGAAATACCACTCGCCTCGCTCGCGTTCGCTTGGCTTCTCCAGGGCAACCACCTGAGCTCCCCGGGGGTTGAGGTGCTCAAGGAACCGCTTGATGGTCCCCCCCTTGCCGGCGGCGTCCCGACCTTCGAAAAGGATGACCAGGCGCTGGCCGCTGTCTTTGATCCAGTTCTGCAGCTTGAGCAGCTCGATCTGCAGCTGGCGCTTGATGACTTCGTACTCGGGTCGAGGCATGCGCTCCGCGATAGGGATAGCCCTCCCGCCAGGTGTCGACGAGGCGTCCGTCCTTCCAGCGCAGGACCGGCTCGTCGTCGTCGTCGCTCTCATCGAGTTCCAGCTCATCGAGGTGCTGCGACAGGTCGACATCCAGGTCGAGGATGGGCATCGTCGCTGATATCGCTCGTCATGGAGCCGGAGGCTAGCGTCGGGATGTCACCCGTCGGAGCGGAGGCGTCATGGATTCCAAGCAAGACACGGCTCGAGGTGCGATCGCGCCGCCTGAGAGGAACACGCGGCTCAGCCGTCACACCCGCCGTCACCGATCCGCGACGAGGCACCGTCCGCACCCGCCTCTACCGCGACGGCAAGCTGATCAAGGAGAACTTCCCGCCCGAGCAGATCTCCGACGAGCTCGCGCCAGCGCCACGGCTGCATCGATCTGGCTCGACCTGTGCGAGCCCAACAGCGAGCAGCTCGACATCATCGGCACGCGAGTTCGGACTGCACAAGCTGGCGATCGAGGACGCCCTGGAAAAGACCCAGCGCACCAAGATCGACCGCTACCGCACCCACCTCTTCATGTCGGCCTACTCGGCGGACGCTCGACGAGGAGACCGGGAGCTGGTCGCCCACGAGATCGCCGTCTTCATCACCCACCATGCCCTCATCACCGTGCGCAAGGACGCCGCCTTCGACATCGATCCCGTCGTGGCCCGGTGGGACACGTCCGCGGACCTGGCCCAGTACGGCGTCTCCGTTCTTGCTCTACGGCCTGCTGGACTATCTGGTCGACGGGCATTTCCGGGCCGTCGAATCGCTCGACCAGGCGGTCGAGGAGACCGAGGACGGGCTCTTCGACGACCGTCGGGGCGCCATCGAGCAGGTGCAGCGCCGGTCCTTCCAGCTGCGCAAGAGCCTGGTCCTGCTGCGGCGCATCACCCTGCCGACCCGCGAGGTGGTCAACACCCTGCTCCGCCACGACCTCGACATCGTGCCGGACCCGATGGCTCCCTACTTCCGCGACGTCTACGACCACGTCATCCGGGCCACGGAATGGACCGAGTCGCTTCGCGATCTGGTCACCACCATCGTGGAGACCAACCTCACCGAGCAGGGCAACCGGATGAACCTGATCATGAAGAAGGTGACCAGCTGGGCCGCCATCATCGCCGTCCCGACGGCCATCACCGGATGGTACGGCCAGAACGTGCCCTATCCCGGGTTCGGCAAGACGTCCGGGCTGATCGCCACCACGGTCCTCATCGTGGGCCTGGCGGTGGGGCTGTACGTGCTGTTCCGGCGCAAGGACTGGCTCTGAGCCGCCGCCGCGTGACGCGGCCGTCCGGTGACAGGGCGTGGTTTTGGACGGCAGGGAGGTAAGGGGAGGGTCAGGAACGATGTCCGCCAGATGACGTCCGTGAACAACGGATGAACAGTCACCATCGCCGATAGGAAACACTCGGTACAGGCCTTTGCCCGGGTGGGGATCCCTGCTACAAACCGGCTTGTGAACAACGACCTGACCCTGGCCCTGGTCGTCATCACCGCGCTCGCCTTCGACTTCACCAACGGGTTCCACGACACCGGCAACGCCATGGCCACCTCGATCGCCACCGGCGCCCTGCCGCCCCGGATCGCCGTCCTGCTGTCCGGAGCGCTCAACCTGGTGGGCGCCTTCCTGTCCTTCAGCGTGGCGGCCACCATCGCCAGCGGGCTGGTCAGCACCGGGCTGCATCAACCTGACCGTGGTGCTCGCGGGACTCTGCGGCGGCATCACCTGGAACCTGCTGACCTGGTACTTCGGGATCCCGTCCAGTTCGTCGCACGCCCTCATCGGCGGGGTCGTCGGCGCCACCATCGCCGCGGCCGGCTCGCACGCGGTCAAATGGCAGGGGCTGGTGTCCAAGGTCATCGTCCCCGGGGTGCTCTCGCCGTTCATCGCCCTGGGCATCGCCGCCGTCGGGACCTGGTTGGTCTACCGGCTCACCAAAGGGGTGCCCAAGGGGACTCGCTCCCACGGGTTCCGGATCGGCCAGATCGGCTCGGCGTCGATGGTGTCGCTGGCCCACGGGACCAACGACGCCCAGAAGACCATGGGCGTCATCACCCTGGCCCTGATCTCCGACGGGACGCTGTCGAGCGGGTCGAAGGCGCCGGCCTGGGTGATCGTGTCCTGCGCCCTGGCCATCAGCCTGGGGACCTGGCTCGGCGGGTGGCGGGTCATCCGCACCATGGGCAAGGGCCTGACCGAGATCGAGTCCCCCCAGGGCATGGCGGCCGAAGCGTCGTCGGCGTCGGCCATCCTGCTGTCCAGCCACTTCGGGTACTCGCTGTCGACGACCCAGGTGGCGACGGGATCGATCCTGGGGTCCGGGGTGGGCCGGCGCACCGAGGTGCGCTGGAACGTGGCCGGCCGGATGGTCTCCGCCTGGATCATCACCATGCCGTCGGCCGGCGCGGTGGGCGCCCTGGCCTACGCCATCGCCAACGGCATCGGCGGGAACGCCGGCGGCATCCTCGTCTTCCTGGCGGTGGTCGCCATCGGCACCACCTTCTACCTCCTGTCCCGCAAGACCAAGGTCACGCCGGACAACGTCAACGACGAGTGGACCGGCCAGGTGGGCGGATCTCCGCCCGACCCCGGCGCCGGCGGCGGCGTGAGCGCCATGCTGGCGCCTCCTCCAACAGCTGGATCAACTTAGACGCCCTGTGGAAGATCTGCGTGATCGGCCTGCATCTGCGGGGCCGGACTGCCGGCCATCTTCGCGGTCGGGCTGCGGTTGCTGAGCCTCCCCGGGCACGGGGCCGCGGCGGCCGCCCGCGGAGACGACGACCGGATCTACTTCGGGAACATCGGGGGCGCCATCGGGCGCCGGGGTGTGCTTCGCCATCGTGCTGGCTGCCATCGGCCTGGGTATCTACTGGATCGTAGCAGCAGCTAGCCGACAGCAGCGAGCCGCAAGAGGAAAGGACCCGCCGTGGCGCTACCGACCGTCCTCCAGAAGGTCCTCGACTGGCTGCACGCCGGCTACCCGGAAGGGATCCCGCAGAAGGACTACTACCCGCTGCTCGCCTTTCTGGCCCGCAGCCTCAAGCCCGAGGAGGTGAGCGAGGTCGTCACCGCCCTGCAGGCCGACCATGACCCTGACCGGCAGACCACGTCCGAGGACGTGCGGACCGCCATCGAGGCGGTGACGAACTCCCCCGCCCTCGGCAACGACGTGCGCCGGATCGAGGACCAGCTACGGGACCTGGGTTGGCAGCTCCAACCGGCTGCCGAGCACTGATCCCGGCCATGGGGGATCGGCGATTGGGTTAACCGCTGGCCTTGGAGAGCCGGCGGGGCTGCACGGGATTGACGCCGTCGACCTGGTCAACCGACAGGATGGCGCGTGGGGCGAGGTTCTTGACGCCTGGCAGGGGCCGGAACGACCAGCTGGTCCCCCCGAACTTGTGATCGCCCAGGTAGGTCGCTGTCATCTCATGATGGTGACCGAGAAGATCGCGGTATCGGACGGTATACATCGTCCCGGGGCGAAGATCGAAGCGAGTGGAAGTCATGCGTCGGTCCCCCTTCTGGCCTGCCGGTGTGCTGTCGGCCGGGCCCTATCGGCGCTCACTATAACCAGGCGCCCCGGTCAGACCCACGGAATCGGTTCGGCGAACATGCCGGGAACCGCGGCCTCGTAGATCACCCGGGTCTTGTCGAAATGCGCCTGCATCAGCGCCTGAGCGGCGGCGACCTCGCCGGCCGCGATGGCGTCGACGAGCGGTCTGAGACCGTCGAGGTTCTCCCGAATCTGCTCGAACGGGATGCGCCGCCGGGCGTGGAGCATGACAATCTCATGCAAGCCATCACGGATCATGCCGAGCACCTCGCCGCCGGGGACGGCGTACATGGCGTGATAAAACTCGTTGAGCGCCCGACCGAGCTCCTCGTTGTCCTTGCTGGCGTCGGCCCGGGTGAGGGCCTCCCTCATGCCCGCGATCTGAGCGGGATCGGCCCGGGAGGCGACGTGGGCCGCCATGAGGACCCGCAGCAGCTGCGACGAGGCCAGCAGCTCACCGAAGGTGACCTGCTTGACGTGCAAGTAGAACGTCATCAGCCGGGCGAAGTCCTGGGGACCGATGTCTTCGATCACCGGTCCGCCGCCTTTGCCCGGACGAATGCTGATCAGGCCGTAGGCCTCAAGAATGTGGAGGGCCTCCCGGAGGGAGGCCCGGCCCACCCCGTACTCCTTGAGCATGAGGGCTTCCGAAGGCAACTTGGTGCCCGGTCCCAGCTTCTGCGAGAAGATGTGTTCAAGGATCTCGCGAGCCAGCACCTCCGAGACCTTGGCCACCCTCCGCACCCGGGGGCGGGACCGGGGCCGATCGATGGTGATGGCGGGATCGAGCCAGCTGGTCACCGGGCCCAGCCCGGCGTCACGGCCCACTTCGCCGCTTTCCTCGATCATGGCACCTTGCCTCCCCCGACAAACCGGGCCGCGGCGCCGGGATCACTCAGGGACCTGGCTCCGCTACGCCGCGCCGCCTCGATCACGACCACCCTTCCCGTGGGACGTATGACGGGATGGTAGGTAAGCGGTCTGGCCATGTCAACCATGCGAAGGTTTGTACCTGATGGTCGGCCCGGGCCCTCCGTCACCGCGGCGCCGGCGTGGCTACACCGCCCCGGCGTACAGGTCAAGGGTTCGGGCCATGCCGCCGTCGGTCGCAGATGGTCTCGCCGGTGACGAAGCGGGCCGCGTCGGACGCCAGGAACACGATCACGTCCGCGACGTCGTCGGGTTGAGCCCACCTGCGCAGCGGTGTTTGGGCCTCGATGCCCGCCGACCACGCCGGGAATGGCCTTGTTTTTGGCCCACAGGTCGGTGTCGACGACCCCGGGAGCGACCGAGTTGACGCGGATGCCCGAGGCCCGAGCTCGATGGCGAGCGAACGGGTGGCCGCATCCAGGGCGCCTTTGGAGGCGGCGTAGGCGGTCGCCTCGGCGTGCCGACGAGACCCGAGACCGAGGAGAGGTTGATGATCGAACCCCGTCCGGCCGCTCGCCATCGCGGTACCACGGCGGCGATCAGCAACAGGGGGGCCCGGACGTTGACCGCCAGCAAGTCGTCGATCAAGCGCGGCATCGGTGTCCACCGTCGCCAGCCGGGCCGCCATGGCGGCGTTGTTGACCAGAATGTCGACTGACCGAAGGCCCGGAGGACCGCATCCGCCACCGCGGACGGCACCGGGGCGTCGTGCAGATCAGCCGGGACCACCAACGGATCGTGGATCAGACCGGCCGCGGTCGCCTGTAGCCCGTCGACGTTGCGGGCGACCAGAGCCACGCGAGCGCCGGCCGCGTCCAGGGCTCGCGCCGCAGCCGCGCCAATTCCCCGGGAGGCACCGGTCACCAGGGCCGTGCGCCCGGCGAGAAGGTTGGTTGTCACCAGGGCAGCGTACGGTCGACGGGCCGGGCTCCGCCGACCGCCCTGGAGGCGGCCTGGATACGGTCCGCCCAGCCGGCGCCTGCTCCCGGACTAACGCTAACGAGCAATTCCGGCAGCGGCCCAGCTACGGCGAAGTGGTAGGGGTGGATGTCAAAGCCGAAGCGAGTCCTGGCGGTTCGCGACAGACCCTGAAACACCTCGTCCGGTACCTCTACCACGGCTCCGCAACGCTCGCACACCAGATGGCCATGGGCGAGAGCAGCCAGGTGATAGGTGGCCGGCCCATGACCGAGATGGGCATGGATCACAACGCCGAGTCGTTCCAGCTCGTCGAGGTTGCGGTAGATGGTGGACAGATTGATGTCCGGGCGCCCGGGTGTGGACCTCGTGGCAATATCCTCCGCGGTGCGGTGGCAGGAGCGTCAAAAAGGGCATGCAGCAGTAGCCGGCGCGAGCTGGTGATCCGGCATCCCTGGGCGCGGAGAAGGTCAGCACCTCTTCGACCGTTCCGACCTTGGCGATCGGCTCGGCGCTCCTGGTCACCCTGCTCATGGCTAGGCACCCGAGCCGTCGCGCCATCAGCCAGGCAGCCTGCGGAGCCGGGACCCGTATTACCTGCTGGAATCTCTTGCAACCAGGCACGCAGGTAGCCTAACGTGCCCGAAGAGCGCCGGCATCCAGGAGGGGCTTGCATGGCTGATCCGTTAGTCCCGATTGGCAAAGATCCGCGAAGGACTGACTCCCGGCGAATGGCTGCGAGTCGTTGCTGGCATGGCCCTTACCATCGTGGGGCTAAATGTGGCCGGCTGGGCCATGCTCGCCGCCGCCGTCAGCGGGCACTACCACCTTTCCGGACACGAAGATCTTTGGCTTCGGTACCGGCATTCTCGCCTACACCCTGGGCATGCGCCACGCCTTCGACGCGGATCACATCGCCGCCATTGACAACACCACCCGCAAGCTGATCCAGGACGGGAAGCGGCCGCTGAGCGTCGGCTATTTTTTCTCCCTCGGCCACTCCTCGGTCGTCTTCGCGTCTGGCCGTCCTGCTGAACTTCGGAATACGGGCTCTTAACGGCCAAGTCCGAAAAACAGCAACTCCGGGCTGCACCACTGGACCGGCATCATCGGCACGAGCGTTTCCGGCACCTTCCTTTACCTTATCGCCGCTCTCAACCTCATGGTGCTGTCTCGATCCTCAAGGTCTCCCGGGAAATGCGCAGCGGCAAGTACGACGCACGCGGAGCTCGAACGTCAACTCGACAACCGTGGCCTCATGAACCGGTTGCTCGGGGGATACGCCAACGCATCGATACCCCGTGGAAGATTTATCCGGTCGGTGTCCTCTTCGGCCTGGGATTCGACACCGCCACCGAAGTGGCTCTGCTCGTCCTGGCCGGATCCGCGGTGGTCGGAGGATTGCCCGTTCTACGCCGTGCTGTCCCTCCCCATCCTGTTTGCTGCCGGCATGTGCCTCTTTGACGCCCTCGACGGCTGCTTCATGAACTTTGCCTATGACTGGGCGTTCGCCAAACCGATCCGCAAGATCTACTACAACCTCACCATCACCGGTCTCTCGGTCTTTGTCGCGCTTCTTCATCGGTACCATCGAAATACTTGGCCTCATTGGCCAGGAAACGAATGCCAGCGGAGGCTTCTGGGCGTTCATGCAGAGCTTCAGCATCAACAAGGCGGCTTCGTCATCGTCGGCCTCTTCGCGGTCACCTGGGTCGCGGCCCTGGGTATCTGGCATTTCGGACAGATCGAACGCAAGTGGGAACTCGAAGCCGGGGCTGCTCGCGCCGAGGCCACCCCCGGTCCTGACTACGCCGGTTCTGGAGCAGGTGCAGAGTCATTGCCGGCCCGGGACTGAGTCCCCTTCGGGGTTGCGAGGGGACAGCAGGGCTTCGATCCGGGCCAGCCGCTCCGCCAGGTCGGCCAGGGTGACATCGGTCGTCACTGTCACCGAGGTGGGGACGGTGGTTGCGTCCGGCCGACGCCGCCCTCCCTGATCCACGAACGAGGACGCCACCTGAGCCGTCACCACCGCCAGGGTCAAGATCCCCGTTGCCATAATGAAGACGGCGGCGATACGGCCGAAGATCGTCACCGGGTAGCAGTCCCTATAGCCGACGGTGGTCACCGTCACGCGCCAGGCCAGCCAGGTCCGGATACTGCCGGACACATCCCTATGAGGGCACTTGCGGTTGCGGGGCCCTCAAAGCGTCCGACACCATGGTCGGATCGAACCGAACGGACCTCACGATCTCCAGGCCACAGCCAGCGAACGAAAGCAAGCCGGCCGAGCGGCGCGCCAACGGGTCCGGCGGGCCGGCCTCGCCGCCTGGGACGAACAGGGGCGCGGTCACGACGCACTCCAAACCATCCTGGCCCAGAACCAGATCCGCGTACCGGAGCTGGTACCCCTTCGGCACCAGCGCATGGCAGCCTCTCCCTGGAACTACTACCGCGGCGCCGCCGCGGTCATGGCCGCCGACCTGGCTTCCCAGCCCCACAGCGGTCTGGTGGTGCAGCTGTGTGGTGATGCCCACGTCCTCAACTTCGGCCTGTGGGCCACCCCGGAACGAAACCTGCTGTTCGACCTGCGGGACTTCGACGAAACCCTTCCCGGCCCCTTCGAATGGGATGTCAAGCGGCTGGCAGCCAGCCTGGTGGTGGCCGCCCGGCAGGATGGAATCCGGCGATCGGTGGCCGACGCGGCCGTCGGCGCCGCGGTCGAGGCCTACCGCGGCCGCTTGCGCCGGTACGCCCGCGCCCTCGAACTGGACATCTGGTATGACGGCATCCACGCCGACTCGCTGCTGGATTACTTCGAGCCCGCGGATCGGGCCCGGGTCTCGATCCACATCGAACGACAACAACGCCGTCGCACCAGCCGGGGGGCGTTCGCCCGGCTCACGACCATGACCCAGGGCCGCCCCCGCATCACTGAAGATCCTCCCCTTCGGGTTCGCATTCCCGACGAGGAACAGCTCGATCTGGTTGACCACCTCCTCGCCGGCTACCGGCTCACCCTGCAGGAGGACCGACGCGACCTGTTCGATCGCTTCACCGAGGTCGACGTGGTGCGTCAGGTCGTCGGTGTCGGCAGCGTCGGGATGCGGGTCTACCTGGTGCTCCTCGAGGGGCGGAGCGGTGCGGATCCACTCTTCTTACAGGTGAAGCAGGCCGGCCCATCCGTCTACGAAGGTCATCTCCTACCCAGCCGCCACGACCACCATGGGGCCAGGGTGATCAACGGCAAACGGCTGGTGCAGAGCGCCACGGACATCTTCGTCGGGTGGGGTTCGCTCCATGGCACCGACTACTACGTGCGCCAGTTCCGCGATATGAAGATCATCCCGAATATTGAACTGATCGGGCCACGCCTGGTCGAGTTCGGCACGGCGTGCGGCGAATGCCTGGCCCGATCTCACGCCCGGACGGGCGACCCCGTGGAGATCGACAGCTACCTCGGCAACAGCAGGAAGTTCACGTCCGCCATCCGCGAGTTCGCCCACCGCTACGCGGATCAAAACGAGCGGGACCACGCCCAACTCGTCCAGGCTATCGTCGACGGCAAGGTGCCGAGCGACGGCGGTTAACCACCCCGGGTCGGGCCGTCCTCGCAGAGCAGACGCCGTCCGGGCGCCAGCCGCGCTATCTTGACCTCCCTGTGGGCCCCGACGCACATTTCGATCTGTCATTTCGCCGGTGACCGGAAATCAAGATGCCTGAAATCAACCTGACAGCGAGGGGGGAGCGTGGCTGAGAGCGAGATCGAGGTAAACGGCGGGGTCGTCGTTTATGAGTTCGTGGGCCCGGATGACGGCGAGGTCGTCGTCCTCACGCCGGGAGGTCGTTTCAGCAAAGATTACGGCGGCGTGCATGAGCTCGCCTACGCCCTCGCCGATGGCGGCAAGCGGGTGCTGCTGTGGGACCGGCCCAACTGCGGAAGGTCCGACATCCAGGTCTACGGAAGGTCCGAGTCGCACATGCGGGCCGAGACGCTGGGCTTGATGATCAAAAAACTCGGCATCGACCAGGTGATCGCGGCCGGGGGCTCCGGAGGCGCTCGAGACTCGATCATCTTCACCATGATGTGGCCGGAGCTGGTCCGCAAGCTCGCCGTGTGGTGCATCGTCGGCGGGACCTACAGCACCCTCGTCCTCGCCCACGTCTATGTGATGGGTGAGCTGCGCATGGTGCGGACCAAAGGTATCGAAGGCATTATCGCCATGCCGGAAGGACCCGGCAGCTGGGCTGCTCTCATCGCCGCGAATTCGCGCAACAAGGACCGGCTGCTCTCGATCGGTACCGAGGAATTCGAGAGGGTAATGAACCGCTGGCTGGATGCGTTTATCCCCAAACCGAACGAACCTATCCCGGGGGTGCCCGACTGGGAATTCAACGAAATCAAGGTGCCCACCCTGATCATCCGCGGTGGTGAAAAGGACTACGACCACCCGAAGCGCACTTCGTATGAGATTCACGCCCTCATCAAGGGGTCCCGGCTGATCGAGCCGCCCTGGCCGGAGGACGCCTGGGAACGAGCCGGCGAGGCCACTGCGGCAGGCACCGGCAGCCTCTTCGACTTCTGGGCGCAAGGCGCCCCAGCTTTGCTGGAGTTCATCGGCGAACCCTGAGCGACGTGATGCAAGAACCCAGTCCGCTCGGGACCGCGCCACCCCGGGCCGCGGGAGGTCGCGTTTCGACTCCTGGTCGGGATGGAGGCGTCGCGGCTGGCGAAAGCGGTACCTCGGTGCTAGCTTCGCGTCCTGGATCAGGGGCCGAGCGATCTGGTCCGGGTGGAAGGGGCAACGTTGGCGGAAGCGACCAAAAATGATTATTCCAACCCAACCGGGGCATTCGTCGTGGCCGCCACTCCGGTTGGCGTCGATTCGGTAAACCCCATGGGATCGGCCGCATCCGGGCCTCAAATCAACGACACGTCGTCAAGCCACGCCGTCGGAGACGAGGGGCGATCGTCCGCCATCCTGCTATCGCTGAAAGGCCTGGCGCGAGTCTCGGTCGTCCGTACCCTCTATTACAGCGCCCGGGCCCGAGGATGGTGCGTCGTCTTCAGAGGGACCCGGCTGCATCTCAGCCGTGGCTCGCGGATCAGCCTGGCTCCCGGATCCCGGCTGGCATTGGGCACGCACCGAGCCGGACCGGCCCCCGCTTCGGTAACCCTGGCTCCGGGAGCCGTGTTGGGTGTGCGGGGGAAGGTGGAACTCACCCGGGGGACGAGGGTATTGCTCGACCGGGGAGCTCATCTCGAAATCGGGTCGAGGTCCTACGTGAACCCCAGTTCCACGATCACCTGCTTCGACCACATCACCATCGGATCGGATTGCGCCATCTCCTGGAATACCAACATCCTGGATGGGAACGGCCACGATCTGGTGGTCGGGGGCGTGCCGCGGCCGAAGTCCCAACCTGTTTCCATCGGCAACCACGTCTGGATCGGCACCGGGGTGATTGTGCTGCCCGGAGTGCGAATTGGAAACGGAGCCGTCGTCGCGGCCGGCAGCGTGGTGACTTCGGATGTGCCCGAAGGAGTACTCGTCGCCGGCAATCCGGCCCGGATCATCCGCGACGCAGTGTCCTGGACGCTCTGAGCCGGGAAACCAGGTACCGCGCCCTGACGGAGACAGCACCGTTCGTCATGTGGGGCAATGAAATGGGGACGTGATGGAAGTCGGGCTCGCCCACCTGGTCGACACGACAGCGGTCGCTCACGTCGAGCAGAGCCGTACCTTCAACGCCGCCTCCCAGGCGGCGGCTGGCAATTCAGGCGCAGCCCGACCTGACCAATCTCGAGGGTCTGGAAGCGGCCCGGAGCCTGTTGAGCAGTCGGCCGCCTGACCCCCGGGCCGTGGCGCGCATCGCCCGGGCCGGCGGTCAACAAGTCCCGGTGAGAGTCATCACCCCCAGCAAGAGCCGGCCCCGAGCCGTTTACCTGCAGATCCACGGCGGCGGTTTTTACATGGATTCGGCCGCCAGGAGCGACAGCCGTAACGTGCGCCTGGCTGATGGGCTGGGGGTCGCGGTGGTGAGTGTCGATACCGTCTGGCGCCGGAGCAGCCCTGGCCAGCTGCTCCCAACGATTGCGAGACGGTGGCCCTCTGGCTGGTCGAGGAGGGCGAGGATCTGTTCGGGACAACTCCCCTCATGATCGGCGGGGCGTCGGCAGGAGCCACCCTGGCCGTGACGACGCTGCTCCGGCTGTGGGATCGAGACCAGGTGCGGCCGTTTGTCGGTGCCGTGCTGCTGTTCGGCGCCTACGACCTCAGTGGTCAATCGCCGAGCGGCCGCCTCTACGCCGACGAATGGTTTATCCAGGCCTGTGCCGGGCACGTGGCCGACCGATCGGACCCCGACATCTCTCCGCTCTACGGCGACCTCCGCGGCTTCCCGCCCGCCCTGCTGGTGGTGGGCGCGCTTGACATTCTGCTCGAGGACAGCCTCGCCATGGCGGCCCGCCTGTCAGCAGCAGGCAATGAAGTCGACCTCGGGGTCTATCCCGAGTCCCCGAATGGCTTCACCTCCTTCCCGACCGAGATGGCCGCGGCCGCCCGGCACGGGATCGAGGCCTGGCTAGCCGACCGCCTGGACGAGCGGCCGTCGGCAGCGAGTGCTAGCTGGTAAGCAGGCCGACCTGACCCGTCTTCAGGGTGTAGTGGACGCTCTCGGTTACCCCCTCGCGTCGTTGCGCCTCACGCCTCCACACCGCCGGCGCTCGGGCTCGCGGACGACGCTACCCCCCTCCCTGCTCCCGTCGGCGTAGTGCGTTCACGAGCTTGCGCCAGCCCTTTGCGATCTGCTCTCCCTTCCAGGCTTGCGCTTCCGCCATCCCCGCCGCCGCCTGATGGAGACGGGTTGGTGTCTCGGCCGCAGGGGCGGGCGCCTCAGCCTCTCTCTCGTGCTCCCGATCGGGGTCGTCCTCGGGCGTAGTCATGGGCGGGGACACTACTGGCGAGAAACGATTACCTCAGGAACGCTCTGAACTGTCGCGTCCAGGTTGGGACGACAGCCGCCAGGTTCCCGGGCGGGGCCCTCACCCGAGCGTTCGGCTACGCCAATGTCGCTCGCGAAGTCCGGGAGCACCGGTTGGCCGGTTCTGGCGGCCCGGGCGTTGCACACCGCGATCGGTAATTGCGGCGGCCACGCCGAAGAGCCCGGCCACGGCGTAGACGGCCCGAGGACTCAGCACGGCGGCGACCGCCCCGCCGACCAACAGCGAAACCCCCTGGGCGCCGCCTACCACGGCGCTGGCGGCGGCCGACACCCGTCCCCGGGCGGAGTCGGGCGTGCGGCTTACGAGCAGAGTCGAAAAGCACGCCCCCGCGTACCCATTCCCGATCCCCCCGAGGACCGACAACGGTACGAGCATCCAGACAGCCGGAACCAGGGCGAACGGAACCAGGGCCGCGCAGGCGACTCCCGCACCGGCGATCGTCGCCCAGGTCTGGACCGGTTCGGATCTGAGCCGCCCGGCGCCTACCGACCCGGCGACCATCCCGGCCATCCAGGCGGCTTCGGCCACGCCGTACCAAACCCCTCCCGCGTGGAGCGTGGCCCGGATCAAAAAGACGAGTACCACATCGACCATGCCGACCAACAGGACCACCACTCCCAGGCCGACAGCCAGCGGAGCCAACAACCGATCGGTGCGAAGGATCTCGAAGCCACCCCGGGCCCGAGCCGAACCGCGGTCCGTCCCGAGCCCCGTCGGCCGCCGCCGGGTGCCGACCAACGCCGCCGCGGCGGTAACCACAACGAAGGAGGCGGCGTCAACGGCCAGGGGCAGGCCGCTCCCGAACGCCCCGGCGAGCAGACCGCCCACTGCGGGGGCACCTACCAGCACCAGGGCGTTCAGCGATTGCTGGGCCGACACTGCCTCGGCCACGTGGTCCTCGCCCACGATCCGGGGGACGAGTGCCGACCAGGTGGTGGCACTGACCGACGCGGCCCCGCCGAGGAGGGCGACCAGCGGCACCATGGCCAGGACCGGATGCACGACGATGAGGGGAACCGTGCCTGCCACCTCGATCAGCCCGGCGCCGACGAGGAGCTGCCGAGAGTCGTGGGTGTCGACCAGACGGCCCACCGGGCGGGAGAAGAGAAGCAGCGGGATGATCCCGGCGGCGAGCAGCAGGCCTACGTCGTAAGGCCGGGCGCCGTCGGCCTCCAGGCGGAGGATGAGGGCTACCAGTGCTACCCCGTCGCCGAACGTCGACACCATCCGCCCCGCCAGGGCGATGAGCAGGTCTTTCCGTCCCGATCCGATGTTCAGCATTCATTGAACAGTATTCCCTGAACATCTTGCCGTCAAGCAGTAACCTGTCGGATCGATGCCCGCAGTCCCCGACCAGCCCGGTTCACCCGAGGACCCGGCCCCGCGTCGCCTGGACAACCCCCGCAGCATCCGCGCCCTGGCTCACCCGGCCCGGGTGGCCATCATTAACGCCCTGGCGACAGGCGAAGAGCTGACCGCCACCCAATGCGCGGCGCTGACCGGGCTCAGCCCCAGCGCCACGGCGTACCACCTGAGCTTCCTGGAACGGTACGGCTTCGCCGAAACGGCGCCCCTGCGACCGGACCGCCGGGAGCGGCCGTGGCGAGCGACCGAGCGCCGGACCCAGGTCGATCTGGACGGCTCGACGCCGGCCGGAGCCTCGGCTGCGGCAGCCGTGGCCGCGGCCTACTTCGACACGACCCGGGCCATTGGTGTCGAGTTCACCGAGGGGGAGCATGCCGAACCCGAAGAGTGGCGGGGTGCTGCCCTGAGCAACGCTGATCTCTGGTTGACGGTCGAGGAGTTACACCAGGTGGCCGAAGAGCTAGAAGCGGTGCTCGAGCCGTACCGGGAGCGGGCGGGGCGTGGGGAACGCCCGGTGGGCAGCAGGCGGGTGAGAGTAATGAACGTCGTCGTGCCGCACCGGCGCCCCCACCCGGAATCGGGTTCAGGAGAGCCTTGAGTTCGTCAGCCCGTTCCCAACGACGTGCATCACGAGCATTCGGCCGACGACCTGATATGGGTGCTTGACGGGAGGTTCAGGTCGCGGTCAGGACGAGTCGCTGCGACTGCGAGTTGATCAGCCATGGGTGGTTACCCGCTGGGTCGACGGCGCATCCGTTAAGCAAGACGACCTCGACATCTTGGGTCATCTGTTCCCGGACGAGGACGACCGGACTCGGCGAGCCGCTGATGACAATTTAGTCCAACCGAGTGAGGACCGCTGACGACTGGCGAAGCTTCGTAGGGATGAAACCCAGCTACGACAAGGCTTTTGTCTAGATGTCGTAGTAGAGCATGAACTCCCAGGGATGCGGGCGCAGCCGCACGGGGTCGATCTCGTGCTCACGCTTGTAGGCAATCCAGGTCTCGATGAGGTCGCCGGTGAATACTCCACCCGCCCGCAGGAAGTCGTTGTCCGCCTCCAGAGCCCGGAGGGACTCGTCCAACGAGCCCGGGACGGTCGGCACCTGGGCCAGCTCCTCGGGCGGCAGGTCGTAGAGGTCCTTGTCCATCGGATCGGGCGGCTCGATCTTGTTCTGCACCCCGTCCAGGCCGGCCATGAGGATGGCCGAGAAGGCGAGGTAAGGGTTGCACGAGGGGTCTGGACAGCGGAACTCGACCCGCTTGGCCTTCGGGCTCTTGGAGTACAGGGGGATGCGGCAGGCTGCGGACCGGTTGCGCTGGCTGTAGACCAGGTTTACCGGCGCCTCGTAACCGGGTACGAGCCGCTTGTAGCTGTTGGTGGTGGGGGCGGCAAAAGCCAGGATGGCGGGCGCGTGGGCCAGCAGACCGCCGATGTACCACCGACCGATGTCCGACAGGCCGGCATACCCGAGCTCCGAATAGAAGAGCGGCTCGCCGCCTTTCCACAGCGAGGAATGCACATGCATGCCCGAGCCGTTGTCCGCGAAAATCGGCTTCGGCATGAAGGTGGCCGACAGCCCGTTGGCCCGGGCCACGCTCTTGACCACGTATTTGTACAGCATGAGTTTGTCCGCCATGGTCGACAGGGTGTCGAAGCGCATGTCGATCTCCGCTTGCCCGGCCGTGCCCACCTCATGGTGCTGTATCTCGATCTCGATGCCGAGCTTCTCCATGGTCAGGATCATCTCCGAACGCAAATCCTGGAAATGGTCCATGGGCGGAACAGGGAAATACCCTTCCTTGTAACGAGGCTTGAAACCCAGGTTCGGGCCCTCGTCGCGACCCGAGTTCCAGATCCCCTCTACCGAGTCAATCATGTAGTAACCCTCGTGAGAGTTCTGATCGAAACGGATGTCGTTGAAAATGAAGAACTCGGCTTCTGGTCCGAAGTAGGCGGTGTCGGCAACGCCGGTGGAGACCAGGTAGTCCTCCGCTTTCTTGGCGATGTACCGGGGATCCCGGGAGTACGACTCGCCCGTGACCGGATCCCGCACGAAGCAGTTGAGGTTGAGCGTCTTGTGCTCGCGGAACGGGTCGATCACGGCGGTGTTCGGATCGGGAACCAGGAGCATGTCCGATTCCTGGATCTCCTGGAAACCGCGGATCGACGAGCCGTCGAAGCCTGACCCCTCCTCAAAGCTGTCTAGAGTCAACTCGTGCGCAGGTAGCGAGTAATGCTGCATCAAGCCGGGCAAGTCCGAGAACCGAAAATCGACGATCTCGATGCCCTCGGCCTGAACCAGGCTCAGGACCTCTTCCGGCGTGCGCTTGGCGAATGCCACCTGACCTCCTGTATTTCCGTGCGGCGGGGCAACTTTTCGCGGCCCCGGTGAGAGTCTTGCAGACTGGGCGGCGAGGGTTCGCCGCTGACTACCTTCCGATGCTGCCCCCAACCCTAGGTCCTCGCTCTGAGCGGAGGCCGAGTGGTACAGCCGGGGTGTCCCGGCGGCACCTCCGTACTCCTGGCTTGCTCCTCGCTTGCTCCTGGCTCGGGTTCTCGGGCAAAAGCGAGCGCCCCGGTGGAACGGACTGCCCGCTCCTTCAGCATGGCGGGAGTGTGTTACATCGTCTTTCCGATCGCGTGAACAGTTTGTGACAGATCTGTCGCAGCCCGCGTCGCTGGAGCGGGCAACCTATCGTGGCCGCGATGGAACGCCAACAGGACTACGTGCTGCGGACGGTCGAAGAACGCGGTGTCCGGTTCGTGCAGATGTGGTTTACCGACGTGCTCGGGACACCCAAGTCGTTCCAGATCACACCCGCCGAGCTGGAGAACGCCCTCGAGGAGGGCATGACGTTCGATGGGTCGACGATCGACGGGTTCAGCCGGGTCCAGGAGAGCGACGTGCTGGCGATGCCCGACGCCAAGACCTTCCAGCTGCTCCCCTATCTGGCCGACGGCGCGCCGGTGGCCCGGGTGGTGTGCGACGTGGTCAACCTCGATGGGTCCCCCTTCGAGGGCGACCCCCGCCACGTGTTGCGGCGGGCTCTGGAGCGAGCGAGAGGCCTGGGATTCTCCTTCTTCGTGGCTCCGGAGCTGGAGTACTTCTACTTCGCCCCGCAGGCCGGCAAGCCCGACGGGACGTCGCCGGCCCCCCTCGACCGGGGGTCCTACTTCGACCTCACCACCAACGACCTCGGGGCCGAGCTGCGCCGCCAGACCGTCCTCACCCTGGAGGACATGGGCATCCCGGTGGAGTACAGCCAGCACGAGGACGCCCCGAGCCAGCACGAGGTCGACCTGCGCTATACCGATGCCCTGACCATGGCGGACACGGTGATGACGGTGCGTATGGTTGTGAAGGAGATCGCGGCGCCGCCATCAAGTGATGGCGACCTTCATGCCCAAACCGCTGCCCGGAGTTCAGGGCTCGGGGATGCACACCCACATGTCGCTCTTTGATGGCGATAACAACGCCTTCTACGACGACTCAGACGAGTACAACCTGTCGGATGTGGCCCGCCGGTTCATCGCCGGTGTGCTGTATCACGCACGCGAACTGACTGCCATCACCAACCAGTGGGTCAACTCCTATAAACGGCTGATCGTCGGCTACGAGGCACCGGTGTACATCTCCTGGGCTCGCAACAACCGGTCGGCCCTGGTGCGGGTCCCGCCCACCAAGAAAGGCAAGCGGGACTCGACCCGGATCGAGTACCGGGCGCCCTGACCCGGCCGCCAACCCCTACCTGGCTTTTGCGGCCGTGCTGGCGGCCGGGCCTGACCGGGATCGAGAAGGCGCTACGACCTTCCGGCGGAGGCGGCCGCCAACCTGTACGAGCTGTCACCCGCCCAGCGCCTGGCCGAGGGGATCGACGCCCTGCCAGGGTCGCTTGCCGAGGCCGTGGACGCCATGGAGGGGTCCGAGCTGATGGCGGAAGTCCTCGGCGAGCACGTGTTCGAGTGGTTCGTTCGCAACAAGCGCGCCGAGTGGGCCGATTACAAGGCGGAGGTGACCGCGTTCGAGTTGCGCCGTTACCTCACCTCGCTGTAAGACCGGACTGCGGATCGCCGTGGAACCGCTGCTCCTTTTTCCCGATCCGGCGCCACCCGCGCTCGGCCCAGGCGCTGGACCTGTCGGGCTACCCGTGGAAGGCGGCCGCCTCCGTCGAAGCAGCCGAGCGCCTCGAGCCCGACGACGGCTGGGCCGGGGCCATCGTGTGCGCCGACGTCGATCCCGATGGCGCCTTCGCCCTGTGCCGGGCGCTGCGAAAGCGGGACCTGCCGCTCGCCCCGCTGCTGCTCGTGGTCTCGGTTGAGCAGCTCGGGGAGCTGGAGCTCCGCGAGGACCTTTTCGACGATTTCTGCGTGGCGCCCTGGAAGAGCGCAGGAGCTCGAGGCCCGGCTGGCGCACCTGTTCTGGCGGACGGGGCGAGGGCACCCGGCCGGAGCTGGTCGAGTACGGGCCGCTGATCCTCAACCTGGAGACCTACCAGGCTGCCCTGCCGGGTCGACCGCTCGACCTCACCTTCATGGAGTACGAGCTGCTCAAGTTCCTCGCCACCCATCCGGGCAAGGTGTTCACCCGCGAGGTGCTGCTCTCCCGGGTGTGGGGCTACGAGTACTACGGGGGAGCCCGCACCGTCGACGTGCACATCCGCCGGCTGCGGGCCAAGCTCGGCGAGGAGCACGCCAACCTGATCTCGACGGTCCGCTCGGTCGGGTACCGGTTCGGTCAGAGCCGCTGGAGCGCCCCCTGAATCCGGGCCGGACCCGACAGGCCGGTGCACGCTCGATCAGGTGCGGAAACCTGGGCGCACGTCGCGGTCCTGGGGCGTGAGTGACACTCAAAAATGACCACAATCATGTTCGGGCTCAACTACGGCCCAGGTTGCATGAGGAAACAACCACAAAGGCCGGAAGTGTCGTAGGCGGGGCGCTCGCCCAGGGACGCCGGCGTCAGTTCATCTCCCCCGCCTGGTCGGCCACCGGGGCAGCAGGCCCTGGGCAATCCAGGTGGCCGCGGCGACGGCGGCGAAGGCGGCATCGCTGCCACGGACCGGCGGCCCGGGTGCGCCCGTAGCACCCACGCCCGGCTCGACCACCACCTGGATGGGCGGCGTGGCCCGGGCCGGCAGGATCCCGAACGACCGGATGGTGAGATCCTCCGGCACCCCGTCGTCCCCGACCGCGATGCCCTCGGAACAGACCCACCCGAGGGCCATGTGAGCCGCACCGGTCACGTACGACCGCAGCACCGTCTCGTCGAGGGGATCGCCGCAACGCACCGTCACCTCCACATCCAGCGGGCGTCCATCGCGGTCGACGGTCACCGTCGCCCTCGCCCACCCTCCGTCCGGGCGCGGTGACGGCGGCGGCGCCGACGGCTCGACCCTCACCGCTCAGGCAGGGACATGACCCGCGGCGAGCGGCCCGGCCGGCAGCCAGCAGCACGGCCGCCTCGGCCCATCCCGCGGCCCGGATGTCGGTCGACACCCGGGGGCCGACCACGCCCTCGACCTCCTCGACCTCGACGCCCGGCGCCGCCCGCCGGATCGACGCCGCGATCCCCGGGGCGGCCACCACCCGAATCAGCCCGGTGCCGTCGGCTGCGCAGACCGGCCGCCATCGGCGGTCGTTTGGGTCCCAGGCGGACCACGTCCTCACGGGAAAAGACGACCTCGCACCGGCCGACCGTACCGCTCGGCCAGAGCCCGGGCCGCGGCGCGGAGCCGGCGAGGCGACCTTTCCGCCGAAGGCCCCGCCATTGCCGGCGGGATGGGCCGGCTCTCCGCCGGGCAGGCACCACGACGCGTCCGGCTCGAGGTAGCCCGGCTCCACCCAGGTGGTCTGGAGGTCGACGTCCCAGTCGCCGGGCGGCACCTCGAGCGGGTAGCGCAGTGCCTGTCCGCTGCGACGCCCCTGGACCTGACCCGAAGCCGCCCGGGCCTCGGCGAGGGTCTCCCCGACGGCCCATCCACCGCCACCGTCGGGCACGGCGACCAGGCATCCGGGGGGCGGTGTCGCCGGCGAAGCCGCCCCCGCCGAGCACCACCTCGGCACCGGTGCGCTGCGAGGTGCCACCTTCGAGGGTGGCCCGGCGGGCGGCTGACGCTCGGCGAGCCCGGCCGGTCGAGGCGAGCCGGTCCGGGCACCGGTCGGGCTGGCGGGGCGACCGAGCCGGTCGAGCCGGCGGCCGGGACCCGCGGTCGACCGGCGCCGAGCCCTCGGGCGGCGGCCGGCACGCACCGGGCGCGCCTGGCGACCGGACCGCGATCGCAGGCCGCCGCCACGATCGTCCGCCAGCCGGTACAGCGGCACAGATGGGCCAGCAGCGCCGATCTCGACCTGCGCGGCCGCGGGCGCCGGCCCGAGCGCGGCCAGCCGGCACAGGATGCCAGGGGTGCAGAACCCGCACTGGCTGGCGCCGTGATCGAACGAACGCCGTCACCAGCCGCTCCGCGCTTCTCCGGGTCCAGCCCGTCGACGGTCGTCACCGAGCGGCCGGCCACCCGGCGCAGCGGGGTGACGCACGCCACCCGCGGCACCCCGTCGACCAGCACCGTGCAGCACCCGCACTGGCCCTGGGGGCTGCAGCCGTCCTTGACCGAACGCACGCCCAGGTCATCACGCAGGGCGTCCAGCAGCGACCCGCCTTCGTCTCGCACCTCGACCGGGCGCCCGTCAAGGGCGAAGGCGACGCGCAGCTGTCAGCTCAGCTGAAGGACTGCCCGCAGCCGCAGGTACGGCTGGCGTTGGGGTTGTTGATGCTGAACCCGGCGCCCTGCAGGCCGTCCTTGAAGTCCAGCGTGGCGCCCTGGAGCAGGCTGGCGCTGGTCGGGTCGACGACCACCCTGACCGGCCCGAACGGCGAGGTGAGGTCGTCGTCGGCGACGTCGGTGTCGAAGAACATCTCGTAGCTGAACCCGGAGCAGCCGCCGGGCCGGACCGCCACCCGCAGGGCCAGCTCGGGGTTGCCCTCCTGCTCCACCAACTCGGCCACCTTGCTGGCGGCGATGTCGGTGAGGGTGATGGCCTCGATGGGGGTGACGTCGGTCTGGGTTGTGCTCACCGGTCCTCCTGGATAAGTCGAGCGGCGCGCCAGCGCTCGCGGAACGTCATGCTACCCCCGATCAGCATGACGGCGCGATCCACCTCACCTTGCGGCCGGAGGACGCACCGCCCGATCGCAGTCGTCAGGTCGACAGCGACAGCTCCACCCGGCAGGGATCGGCATCCACCAGGCTCCCGAACGACTCCACCCGGCCGGTCACGCCCGGGTTGGCGGCCACCGCTTCGGCGAGGATGCCCTCGGTGAGGCCACGATGCAGCTGGCAGACGAGGTCGGGATACAGGGCGGCCAGCTCCCGGAACGGGCAGTGGGTGAACCAGATGGTGGCCCCCGCCTCCGCATCGGCAAACTCGACGGCCGGATCAAAGCCCAGGTCGGTGAGGTCGTCCATCACCGCCCGCACGCAGGCCGCCCGGGGCGGACCCGGGTACGCAGGTCGGCTGACGGGTCGCTCCTGTCCTTGCCTGCGCCCGACCGCCGCCACGGTGGCGGGATCCGGGGGGTTGTCGGCCGCCAGCTCGGCCAGGAGCTGGGCCAGCAGCCGGAACCCGGCCGGCTCCAATCCCAGAGCCGGCGCTCTGAGGCACGGCGGTCCACCGGTGCTACCGGACGCCCGACGCTGCCGTGACGGTCCGCGGCAGCCACCACCAAACCGGCCTCCCGCATTTTCTCCAGATGAAGCCGCACCGTGTTCGGGTGCAGATCGAGGCGCCCGGCGATCTCCGTCGTCGACAGCGGCTCGTCGGCTCGGGCCAGCTCCTGGTAGATCGCGTACCGCGACGGCTCCGCGAGCAGCTTGAACAGGGACAGCCTGTCCACCCGGGCAAGCCTACCGACACCCGTAGACTGGCTGTCTGTGGGCAACCTGCCGAACAACGATGCGGTGCTGGCTGCCATGCGCGGGGTCATCGACCCCGAGCTCGGCGACAACCTCGTCGATCTCGGCATGTACCTCGGGTGCAAGATCACCGAAGGCGGCTCCGTCACGGTCAGGGTGGCGCTGACGACCGCCGGCTGCCCCCTGCGGACCCAGCTGCAGCGCGACGTGACAGCCCGGGTCGGCACCCTGCCCGGGGTGACCGAGGTGCACGTCCGGACCAGCGAGATGTCGTCCGGGCAGAAGAAGGATCTGATGGCCCGGGCCCGCCGGCGGGCCCAGGAGCATCCTCCGGCCACGGAGATCCCGGGGCGCACCCGGGTCCTGGCCATCTCGTCGGGCAAAGGCGGGGTCGGCAAGTCGTCCGTCACGGTCAACCTGGCCGCCGGCCTGGCCGCCCGCGGCTACGTCGTCGGTCTGCTCGACGCCGACATCGCCGGCTTCTCGGTCCCGCGGATGCTCGGGATGGAGGGCCGCCTGGAGGCGCAACCCGATCCGGCCGGCGACCGCATCCGGATCGAACCCTTGACCAAGGTGGTGGGGACCGGGCTGCTCAAGGTCGTCTCCATGGGCTTCCTCTCCCCGGAGGACGAGGCGATCATGTGGCGGGGCCTGATGCTGCTCCGCGGCGTCCAGCACTTCCTCGAGGAGGTGGCCTGGGGTGACCTGGACTACCTGCTGGTCGACATGCCGCCCGGGACCGGTGACATCCAGATGGGCCTGGCCCGGATGCTGCCGCGGGCCGAGATGCTCATCGTGACCACGCCGGCGCTGGCCGCCCAGAAGGTGGCGGTCCGGGCTGCCGACATGGCGCGCAAGGGCTACCTGCGGGTCGCCGGCGTGATCGAGAACATGAGCGGATTCACCTGCGCCCACGGCGAGCACTACGACCTGTTCGGATCGGGCGGAGGTGAGCGTCTGGCCCAGGAGATCGGCGCTCCCCTGCTCGCCCGCATCCCGCTCGAGCCCGCCGTGTCAGCCGGGCGGCGACCGGGGCCAGCCGGCCGCCCTCGAGCCGGAGACCGGCAGACGTCTTCGCGCCGCTGGTCGACGCCGTGCTCGACATCGCCCCGGTGGTCGAGATGAGCGACTGCACGGCCCGGATGCTCGACGCCATCGAGGCGGCCGTGGCGTCCAAGTCGGGGTAGCGCTTCGGCGCTTCGTCGGCGGGGACGGCCAGGGCGGCGAGGGCGGAGGCGGGGGCAGCGGGTCGATCGACTCAGGGCGGCTGGGCGGCGAGGGCGAGGGGCAGCGGGTTGGTCCACTCAGGTCCTACCTGGTCCCAATCCGGGCCGCCGGCGGCCGCCGCCCCTTTTTCTTGGTGACATCTGGATTCTTGGCGACGAGGACAACACCACAGGTACATAAACGCGCCAAGAAAACGAAACGCACCAAGATCCTGGGAGGTGATAGCATCAAATAACATGAAACGCTATGACCCCTCTGGCCGCGTCCGGCCCTTGGCTACAACTGGGCGTCGCCCCGGCTCAACGGCACCGGCCGCCAGGGGGCATCGAGATCCAGCGGCTCGGCTCCCACGGCCATCCCCTCGGCGGCCAGCTTCATGAGATGAGCCCAGACCGAGCACCTGGCGACCCGCTGCAACTCGGTGGGGATGTCGACGTAGATGGCGGTCACGAGCTGCTCGGGAGTCACCCCGGCGTCGGGTGCAGCCGCGCAGCCCGGAGAGCACCTGGGCCTCGCGTTCGCGCCGGTGCCGCAAATAGTCGTCGAGCACGGCGGCCGGATCTTCGATCATGTCGCCGTGGCCCGGTGCAATCCGGCGCGGCGCCCGACGGCGAACGTATTCGAGCGACTCCAGGTAGTCGGTCATGTTCCCGTCCGGCGGACCGATCACAACGGTCGAGCCGGACATGACGTGATCCCCCGAAAAGAGCAGCCCCGTTCCGGCCAGCTCAAAACACAGGTGGTTCGATGCGTGCCCGGGGGTGTAGATGGCATCGATCGCCGAATCACCGAGATCGAGCCGGTCGCCGTCGACGAGAAGGCGATCCGGGGCGAACGCCTTGTCGTGGGCGTCCAGGCCCGCCGGCTCGCCGCCGGGAGCCGGGCCAAAGGCCAGGATCTGGGCCCCGGTGGCCTGTTGCAACCGGGCGGCCAGAGGCGAATGGTCGATGTGGGTGTGGGTCACGAGGATCCAGCGCAGACGATCGCCAGCCGCGTTCAGGATGGCGGTGAGGTGCTGGTCGTCGTCGGGCCCGGGGTCGATGAGGGCCAACCGATCGCCGCCCAGGAAGTAGGTGTTGGTGCCGGGCCCGGTCATGATCCCCGGGTTGGGGGCGACCAGACGGACGACTCCCGGCGCCACGTCGATGAGGTGGCCGGGCTGCAGCGCCTCGGGCCAGACCGGCGATGGCCGATCCCCGGATGGCTCTCCCGGCCCGACTGGCTCAGCCACGGCCTGGCACCCTACCCCTGGCCAGAGCCCACCCGGGGTACCGTAGGGAGGATGGCGACGTCGAGCGCCGCCGACCCCGACGGCCCAACCCAGGCGGCATGGCCCGCGCCGGCATCGGTCGCGGCGGGGGAATCCGGGTCCACTGAAGGAGCCTCAGCCGCGTCGGGCGCCCCGTCGACAACCACGACCCGGACCGAAGGGCAGCCGTCCAACGGGGCCAAGCAGACCGGCACCGCCACCGCCGGGGACACACCGCCGGCCGCCGCAGAGCCGCCGGCCGCCGCGAACCGCCGCCCCGCTATCGCCATCGAAATCGAAATCCAGGGAGCGAACCAACCGGGACTCCAGGCTGCGGACCCGGATCCTCCCCGCAGCGTGCTGGGCATTGCCTGCCTGATCCTCGCCCTCGCCGTCGGGGCCGGATTCAGCGGCGTGGTGCTGTATTCCTATTACCAGTACAAGTTGAACCAGACCAACGACCGCGTCAACACCCTCATCTCCGGCTACAAGAAGCAATTCGCCAACTCCGAAGGGGACCTGGCCGCGGCAGCCGCGGCGGCCAAGGCCAACATCCAGAGTCAGATCAAGGCCCTCCAGCAGATCCAGGCCGGACCAGCCACGCTCGCCGCTCTGATCAAACAGGTGGCGCCGTCGATGTACTTCGTTCACACCCTGGACACCAACGGTCAACCCTCGGTGGGAACAGCCTTCGTGGTGTCTTCCAACGCCACCCAGTCGCTGCTCCTGACCTCGTACACCACCGTGAAGGCGGCGACGGTCACGCCCGCGCCGACCGTCTACGTCCGCCAGAACAACATCGACACCCCGGTGACCGTGCGCTCCTGGGACCCCCAATACGACCTCGCCCTGCTGGTGCTCCCCCAGGGTGGGCTCCACGCCCTGCCCGCGGCCACCGCTCTCACCGGCCCCGCAGCCCGGCGACCGGATCTACGCGGTGTCGGGCCTGGGTTCGGCCGGGGCGTCGATCTCCCAGGGCACCATCATCGACGTCGTCCGCCAGCGGGGTCACCGAGGATGCCGCCATCGGCCCGTCCTTCCAGGGCGGACCGCTCATCAACCAGGCCGGCGACGTGATTGCGGTGGCCTCACGGACCTATGCGCCCGACGGTTTTACTTCCGATGGGGTGTGGTTTGCCCCATATGTCGAGGCGGCCTGCAACAAAGTCCTGACTTGCCCCGGAGGGACGCTGGTCGGCAGCCAATGATTGCACTAGCGTGTTAGCCGGGGAAAATGATCATGGGCGTGGCTGAGGTAGTCGGGTTCGCAGCGTGCTGGCTGATCGTCGCCGCGCTCATGCTGTGGGGGGTCTTCACCGAGAAGAAGCGGGGCCCGCTGCGGTTCGAGCCGCCGACGGCCCCGGCCGGCCCCTGGCATCCCAGTCGCTCGGTCCGGCCGGCCCCGCCGAGTGGGTGGTGGTCGAGGCCGCCGAGGGCGCCTCCCCGGAGGTCGCCAACCAGGCCCGCTTCCTGGCCGCGGCCTGGCTGGCGTCGCGCGGCATCGACATGTCGGCGGTTCCGCCCGGCGACATTCGCACCGAGGTCACCACCACCGGCGACGGGGTGAGCACCACCCGGGTCCTGGTCCGGTCGGCCTCCCTCCAGACCAGCCGCCGCCACCACTGACCGGCCGCCACCACTGACCTCACCCGCCGTCGTCCTCTCTCCGATCAAGGCGGGGCGCCAAGCTGAGTGGTCGTGGTCGTCGCCCCCCCGACCGGGCTCGGCACCGTGTCGAGGTGCTTGACGTCGTCGTCGTCGGCACCGTCGTGGTAGTGGTTGGCGGGACCGTTGTCGTGACGGGTTCGGGCACCGAGAAGGTCGGGGCCGGAACCTGGTAGGGCCCGCCCGGGGGGGTCCCCTGAATCACCCCGGGCGGCCCGGGCTCCACCGGCAGGGTCGTCGTCGGGGCCGGTTTCAAGACCGGGGCCTGGCGCGGCGGCACGATCGGCGCCGGTTGGGTAAAGGGCGTAGCCGGCACGCCCGCCAGCGCCTGGCTCATGAAGTTCCGCCACGTGATCGCCGGCCACGTCCCCCCATAGACGGGGTCATACCCTTTGACCGAGCCCATCGGGGTGGCCTGGCTGGTGGCGTTGCCCATCCACACCGCCGTCGACAAGGTCGGGGTGTAGCCGACGAACCAGGCGTTGGTGTAGTTGCTGGTCGTTCCGGTCTTGCCAGCAGCCGGGCGGCCGAGCTGGGCGGCCGTTCCGGTGCCACTGGAGATCACCCCTTGCAGCACGTTGGTCACGTTGTCGGCCACGTTGGCCGGCAAGGCGGTGGTGGTCGCCGGCAGCGGGCTGATGTTGTTGACGAGCACCTTGCCTTCGCTGTTGACGATCTCGAGGATCGGCGTCGGCGTGGCCCGCTGACCGTGGTCGGCGAAGACGCCGTAGGCGGACGCCATGTCCAGGGGCGACACGTCGACCTCGCCGAGGGCGTAGCTCTGGCAGTAGTAGAAGGGCGGCGTCGAGTAGTAGGCCGACTCGACGCCGAGGGTCTTGGCCGTGGTGGCCACGTGGTTGCAGCCCACCTGGGCTGCCACCTGGGCGTAGACAGTATTGGTGGATTCGGCCGTGGCCTCAGAAAGGGTCTCGGTGCCGATGATGCTCCCGGGCTCGTCGTTGTGGATCTGGCAGGCGCTGGCCGGCTGCCCGGCGGGAACCTTGCAGCCCGGGATCTGGTAGACGCCCGGAGCCGAATAGGGCGCATCGGGCGGGATGCCCTGTTCGAACGCGGTGGCCAGCGTGAACGGCTTCCAGGCCGAACCCGGCTGGCGGCCCTGACCGCCCCCGGTGATCGTCTGGCCGGACCAGCAGGTGGCGGCCACCTGGACGCTGGCCGCCCGGGCCGGTGGTGGATCGCAGCCACCCAGGGCCAGGTTGACCTGACGACGGTCGTACCCGAAACCCCGACCGCCGACCAGGGCCGGCACGAAGCCGGTGCTCGGCTCGACGGTCGGCCAGGGCCATGTCGAGAGGGGGGCTGGTGCCGGACAGGGTGGAGCTGCACCGCGGCGTAGGCCGCCGCCTGCACGGCCGGGTCCAGGGTGGTCTGGACCCGCAGGCCGCCGCCGTACACCTCCGACGCCGGGAAGTGGTCCAGCAGCCATCGGGTCACGTAGTCGACGAAGTCCGGGTACGCCGTTGGCGTGGCCTGGTTGGGGTAGACCACGGTCGAGCCGTGGGGCACCGGCCGGCCGTTGGCCAGCGCCAGCCGCTGCAGCGAGGTCCGGCTGGTACTGGGCCTGGGTGAGGTACCCCTGCTGGCGCATCTCCTTGAGCACCAGCTCTCTGGACTACCTCGGCGGCGGCGAGGTTCTCGCGGGGAGCCCGGGCGCTGGGGGCCGGGATGAGGCCCGGCCAGGGTGGCGGCCTGCGACGCGTTGAGGGCGCTGACCGGCACGTGGAAGTAGTTCTCGGCGGCGGCGCCGACCCCGTAGTTGCCGTCGCCGAAGTAGACGACCGTCAGGTAGCGGTAGAGGATCTCGTTCTTGCTGGCCTCGCGGTCGAGCTGGCTGGCCAGGATGGCCTCCCGGACCTTGCGCACCAGCGTGCGCTGCTGGTTGGTGAACGCCAGCTTCACGTACTGCTGGGTGATGGTCGACCCGCCCTGCAGGGGCCCTTTGTGGCGGATGTCGTCGTACAGGGCCCGCAGGGTGCCGCGCAGGTCGACGCCGCCGTGATGGTAGAAGTTGCGGTCCTCGTCGGCGATGACCGCCTCTTTGAGCACCTGCGGGATCTCCGCCTCGGTCACCGGCACGTTGCGGTCGTACTGCTGCAAGGGTGGCGATCTGGTGGCCGTACCGGTCGTAGATGACCGTCGGCAGGATGCTCGGGTTCGGCTTCGGGATGGGGATGGTGGCGGGCAGGGGCAGGAAGATGAGCCCGGCCAGCACCGTCACGCCGAACGCCACAGGCGCTCCCACCAGGACCACGACGGCGAGAAACAGCGAGCTGAAGATCGTCTTGACGATCCTCCAGAGCAATCGCATGTCCGGCTCAGCTTCGCGCAGCGGGCCGGGCGGGCAGGGGGCACCCGAGCCGCCGCGGGCCGCCTTTTTACCCGTCGTCGACGTCGATCAGCACCTCGTCGCCCTCGGTCCGGACCGGATAGGTGCGCAGGCCGCGCCGGCGGCCGAAGAGGGTCAGGTGCTCGCCCGTGCGCAGGTCGTAGCGCCAGCCGTGCCACGGGCAGATGACGCAGCCACCTTCGACCAGACCGTCGTCGATGGGGTTGCCGAGTGGCGGCACGCGTTGTCGACGGCCACCAGCGTGGCCTCCACCCGGAAGACGGCGATCGACCGGGTCCCGACCCGCACCGGCCAGCCCCGATCGGCGGGAATGTCGTCGCGCCGGCACGACGGCTCGCCAGGTCACGAGCCGGCCCCGCCACTACGGGCGGCGGCACGGGCCGCGTCGGCGGATCCGAGAGCCACGATGGTCCGCGGTCCCCCGGAGTCGTCTGTCACCTCGGCGCGGGCGGCGCGGGCCACCGGCGACCGAGTTGGCCATGACCTCGCCGAAGCTGTCCGGGTCGGCCAGCAGCCAGGAGTGTCGCCCGGGTACGACCGTCCCGGCGGAACCCACGGCAGCACAGAGGGCATCGAAACTGGCCCGGGGGATGATGCCGTCGCCCTCTCCCCACAACACCAGCACGGGCAGACCGCCGAGCCTGGAGATCGGCCAGCTCGGACGTCAGATCGGCCCGGCGGGCGAGCATGCCGACCCGCCATAGCCCGATCGGGTTGGCTGACCACGTTCGGAACGGCGTCCTCGAGGATGGCCCGCAGGGTTCGCACCACCCCGGCGGCACCAGGAGGTCGCAGGGAAAATGGACGGCCCAATCCCAGAGCGGCCGCTCCGCCATGGAACGCACCTTGTTACCGGCCCGCAGCCAGGTCCCACCGCCGACCGAGTTGATCAACACCAGGTACCCGACCCGGGCGGGGAAATCATGGGCCAGCTTGGTCACCACGCCACCGCCGAAGCTGTGGCCGATGGCGAACACCGGCTCCTCAACGCCCACGGCATCGAGGAAGGCGTCGACCCAGGCCGCGTAGCCGGCCATGTGGCACGCCTCGGGGGGAAGCGGCGTCGACCCGCCGAAACCGGGCAGGGCGGGGGCGTAGACCCGGCACCCGAGGTGGACCAACCGTTTGAGTGCCCGCTTGTAGGCGTGCTGACCGAGGGCCCAGCCGTGGACGAACAGCACAGGCAGGCCACGTACCTGCGACCCCATAGTTGACCCGACGGCCATCAACCACGACGGAGTCCCACGCAAGGTGGTCCTCAGGCTCAGGCTTGACCATCACGTGCAACGTTACCGGTGGGTCACTCTGGAACGGGTGGCACGGGTCTGGCCCCCGGGCCGGGCCGGGCCTGGTCGGCCAGGGCCTCGAACCCGCGGCACCGGCCCGACCCCGGCTACTCCGCCCGGACCGGTATCGACCGCGAGCTTCCCGAGTAGGCCGGATTTCCGAAGCAGCCCGGATTTCCGAAGCAGCCCGGATGTCCGAAAAGTTCAGCGGCCCAGCAGCTCCCGACGCTCCACTTCGTTGTAGCCGCCCCAGATGCCGTGGGGCTCGCGGATGCGCAGGGCGTAGTCCAGGCAGGGCCGCTTGACCGGGCAGGTGGCGCAGATGGCCTTGGCCTTGGCCTCGCGGAACTCCTTGTCGTCCTTGCGCTCGAAGTGTGAGGGCGGGAAGAACAGCGCCGTGTGCGGGCCGCGACACGCCGCCTTGGCTTGCCACGTATCCTCGACATGCTGGACGCTCGCCACCATCCCCCCTTTCTCTGAGGTGCAACGTACTCCCACCGTTGTCGCCCAGACAAGGGGCAATCTCCCAAAATCCACCCACCCTGACCAGCACTTTCCCCCTGCGGCCGACACCGTGACGCCCGTGGGTAACCTGACGGTCTAGCTGAGCCTCACCCGATCTGGTCCCCTCCGAGCCGCGGCCAGTCGGTACCGGCCTTCAGCCTGACCGAATCGTCGCTGCCGTTGGGAGGCATGTGGAGCCCGCACCGTTTGTCCCGCCCGCCCGGGTGACCATCGTCGCCGGCAAGGGCGGGGTGGGCAAAACGACCGTCACCGCGGCGCTGGCCTGCCTGGCCGCCCGGGCCGGGTACCGCACCCTGATCGTGGAGGTGGAGGGCAAGAGCGGGCTGCCGGCCCTGTTCGGGCGCACCGAGCCGCTGTCCTACCAGGAGTCATCCTGCTCGAGGCGGGCGGGGCGGGGGCCGGGTCGGCCGAGGTCCGGGCCCGGACCCTCACGCCCGACGACGCCCTGCTCGAGTACCTCGACGACCACGGCATGCGGCGCATCTCCAAGCGGCTGGTGTCGACGGGCACCCTCGACGTGGTCGCCACCGCGGTCCCGGGCATCAAAGACATCCTGGTGCTCGGCAAGGTCAAGCAACTCGAGACCCAGAGCGCCGCAGGCGGGGCGGGCACGCCGGACTTCATCGTGGTCGACGCCCCGGCGGCCGGACACGCGGTGACCGTTCCTGGCCAGCGCCTACGGGCTGCTCGACGCGGCCGCGGTCGGGCCGATCCGGGCCCAGGCCCTCGACGTGATCGGACTGCTCGGCGACCCGGCCCGCTGCCAGGTGATGCTGGTGACCCTGCCGGAGGAGACCCCGGTCAACGAGGCGGCCGAGACCGCCTTCCACCTCGAGGACCGGGCCGGCGTGCAGCTGGCCCCGATCGTGGTCAACGGGCTGTGGCCGCACCTGGACCTGCCCGCCGGACGCGGCTGCGTCGGCGGCCGCTGCCGGGCTGGAGCTGGCCGCCGCCGACGTCGCCGGCCTGGACCGGGCCGCCGACTTCCGCCGCCAACGCCAGCAGCTGCAGGAGGCCCAGGTGGCCCGGCTGGCCGAGCTGTTGCCGCTGCCGCAGCTGCGGCTGCCCTACCTGTTCACGACCGAGCTCGGGCCCGCTGACGTGGCCGTTCTGGCCGACGCCCTGGGCGAGCAGCTGGCCGGGCCGGCCCGTGACCAGCGAGGAGCGCCGCGATCGCCCTGCCCCGGGCCGGGACCCGAAGGGACCCGTCCACTGCGGGTCCCGATGCCGGGCCCGAGCCGAGCCGGGTGGCGAGGTCCAGGCTCACTCCTCCCTGGCGGCGTGGTCGCGGGCGCCAGATCATCATCTGCGCCGGTCCGGGCGGGGTCGGCAAGACCACCACGGCGGCGGCGATCGCCCTCCAGGGGGCCCGGCTGGGCCGGCGGGCCTGCGTGGTCACCATCGACCCGGCCAAGCGCCTGGCCGACGCCCTCGGCCTGGACGAGCTCACCAACGAGCCCACCCGGTCGCAGGGCGACTGGGAGCCCGCCGGCGAGCTGTGGGCCCTGATGCTCGACACCAAGACCACCTTCGACGACGTGGTGGTCCGCAACGCCGGATCGCCGGAGCAGGCCGAGGCCATCCTGGACAACCGCCTGTACCGCAACATCTCGGGCGCCCTGGGGGGCACCCAGGAGTACATGGCCATGGAGAAGCTCTACGAGCTGCACCGGGAGGGTCGCTTCGACCTGGTGGTCGTCGACACCCCCCCGACCCGGCACGCCCTGGACTTCCTCGACGCCCCGGCCGGCTGACCCGCTTCCTCGACAACCGCGTCTTCCGCCTGCTCATGATGCCGACCCGGGCCGGCCTGCGCGCCCTCGGGCTGGCCACCCAGATGTTCCTGCGGACCATCTCCAAGGTGGTCGGCGGAGCCATGGTGGCCGACGCGGTGGCGTTCTTCGCCGCCTTCGAGGGCATGGAGCAGGGCTTTCGCGACCGGGCCGCCAGGGTGAGGAGCTGCTGGTCGACGGGACGACCGCCTTCGTGGTGGTGGCCTCCCCCCGCCGGGACGCGGTCGACGAGGCGCTCTTCTTCGCCGACCGGCTCCGGGAGTCGTCCGGTCGGGTCGAGGCCCTGGTCGTCAACCGCATGTTCCCGTCCTTCGGACCGGTGCCGGCAGCCCTTCCGGCCGCGCCGGCCGTCACGAGCGCCCGGGGCTCGGTGGCGCGGCGCTGGCCACCAACCTGGCCGACCTGGACCGGGTCGCCAGCCGGGAGCAGCAATACGTCGCCGTCCTGGCCGAGCGCCTCCCCGGCGTACGCCGTGATCCGGGTCCCGTTCCTCGCCGACGACGTGCACGACGTGGCGGGCCTGACCGAGGTGGGCCGCTGGTTGTTCGCGATCGGACGCGTCCGGCGTCTGAGCCGCTACACGACCGTTTGACGTCCCCACGTGCTCTGGCGCCTCGGCGCTACTCCTCGACGGGCACCGTTCTTGTCCAGGGCGGCGGCCGCCTCCTCGATGGTCTCGACCACGGTGACGATGCGGTCGAAGCCCGTCGTGCGCAGCAGCCGGATCAGCGTCGGCCGGTTGCAGGCCACGGCCACGTCACCGCCGAGCTCGCGGGTGCGCCGGATGCCGCCGATGAGCGCGCCCAGGCCGGCCGAGTCGACGAAGGGGATCCCCGACATGTCGATGAGCAGCCGCTTGCTGGAGGCCATCTCGGCCAGCGCCTGGCGGAACTGGCTGACCGTGAAGGCGTCCAGCTCGCCGACCGGCCGGCAGATGGTGTAGCCCTCCGGCGTCTGCGTCTTGGTGGATGGTGAGCACGCGACCTCCCGAACCGCCACCCGGCGGTACCTCCAGGATGGTACCCACGCCGACGGCGGCGCTACCCTCGCCCCATGCCCGACATCCTGATCGCCACCGACTCGGCCGCCGTGTACGACGAGATCCGCTCCATCGTCGCCGGGTCCGGAGACCACCGTCCGCTGGATCAGCCGGGGCGAGGCGGTGCGGGACTCCATGAACGCCGACCCCGCCGATCTCGCCATCGTCGACAGCCAGATCGGCACCATGGGCGGCATCGCCGTGGCCCTTGACCTGCGCCTCGAGGCCGACGCCGGCCGGCTCGAGCCCCGCCCGGTGCTGCTGGTGCTCGACCGGCGTCCGGACGTGTTCATGGCCCGGCGCAGCGGCGCCGAGGGGTGGATCCTCAAGCCGCTGGACCCCATCCGGCTCCGCAAGGCGGTGGCCGCCCTGCTCGGCGGCGGCACCTGGCACGACACCAGCTTCCTCCCCGACCCGGTCGCGGTGCCGTTCCGGCTCGAATGTCCGTACCCGAACAACGTTCGCGATCGGATAGGACCGTTATGCGGGCCGACCTGGCAGCCGCCGTTCGCGACGGCCGCGTCGATCCGGTGGCGCTGGTCGAGGAGAGCCTGCGGCGCATCGAGGCCCACAACGGCACCGCTCAACGCGGTCACCGCCCTGCGGCCGACGTGGCCCTGGCGGAAGCGGCCGCGTCATCCCGCCAGGGGGCGCTGGCCGGTCTGCCGGTCCTGGTCAAGGACCTGGTCCGCTGCCGGGGCCTGGTGACCACCATGGGATCGGCCCTGTTCGCCGAGGCCCCGCCCGATCGAGATCGACGACGTGGTCGTGGCCCGCCTGAAGGCGGCCGGGGCGATCGTCGTGGGCCGGAGTAACACGCCCGGCCTTCGGGCACGCGGCCTACACCAGCAATCTGCTCGTTCGGCCCCACCCGGAACCCCTGGAACCCTGACCGCTCACCGGGTGGTTCGAGCGGCGGTTCGGCGGCGGCGCTGGCCGCCGGCCTGGTCCCGCTGGCGACCACCTCCGACGGGGGCGGATCGGTACGGATACCCGGCCAGCTGCTGCGGGCTGGTCGGTTACAAGCCGACCGATGGGTGGCATCGGCCGCAACCTGCTGCCTCGCTGGATCAGCTTCTCCACCCAGGGTGCCACCGGCGCCACCGTCGCCGACGTCGCTGCTCGAAGCGTCGGTGATCCTCGGGCCGGCTCCCGGCGATTACCTCTCGGTCCCCCGCCACGCCATCTCCCTCGAGCCGTCCCTACCTCGGGCCGGTGCTGGCCACCCGGAGCTTCCGAGCCGATCTGGATCCGGTGATCGAGGCCGCCTTCGAGGAGGCGATCCTGGGTGCTGGAGCCGGCGGGCCTTTCCGTGACCCGAGTGGCGCCTCCTTCCGACCGGACGGTAGCGGCGGCCTGGGCGAGGATGGCCGCCGCCGAGCTCGCCCAGAGCCTCGAGCCCTTCCGCGAGCGCTGGGACGAGCTGGAGCCGTCGCTGCAGGACCAGCTCCGCTTCGGGAGCCGAGGTCAGCGCCGTCGGACTACATCGCCGCCCAGCGGCTCCGCCACGAGGTCACGGCCCGCTTCGACGAGCTTCTGGGTACGGACTCCGTCCTGGTGGTGCCGACCGTCAACGCGGTGAGCTGGCCGCCCGAAGGCCCGCTGCCCACCAGCGCCGGCGAGGTGCACGACGACGCCGCCATCGCCGTCAACACCCCCGACCTCAACTTCACCGGCCATCCGGCCGTCAGCGTGCCGCTCGGCCGCGACGCCGCCGGCGTGCCCTTCGGGCTGCAGATCGTGGCCCCCCGCTTCTCGACGGTCTGGCCCTGGGGTTGGCAGAGCGTGCTGGAGCGGGAGCGGCCCTGGCCGCTGGTGGCGCCGGGGTACACGCCGTTCTGGGAGGGGTAGCGGGGCCAGGGGCACGGTTCGGGCGAGTCGTCGTGGCGGACAGACGTCGTCCCGACTTTTGGCCTTTCTCACCACTTTTGGGACGCCAGCCACGTGTGGCGTGGCTGGCGTACCAAAGGTCAGAAAAAGTCCCAAAAGTGGGCAGGGTACCCGCCCCGGGGGCTGCGGCCTCTCGCCTCTGAGAGGGGTCGACTAGCATGCCGCGGACCGGGAAGTAGCGCAGCTTGGTTAGCGCGCAGCGTTCGGGACGCTGAGGCCGGGGGTTCAAATCCCCCCTTCCCGACCACAAAAGTGCTGGTAGGGGGCTTGCGGCTTTCGCAGGTGGTGCCCTCGGGAGCGCCCATGGCACGTCCATGGCACATATGTCTTCTTTGACGCTCCCTTCTTCGGCCTCCGCGGGCGTCGCCTGGAAGAGCGCCGCCACGCGGTCGGCGGCGTCGCGGTCAGCCGCAGTGGTGGCCTGGGCGTACACCGCCAGAGTGAGTCGGGGATCGGAGTGACCGAGGCGGGTCTGGGCGGTCTTGAGGTCGATCCCGGCTCTCACCAAGGCGGTGGCGTTGGCCCGGCGCAGGTCGTGGAAGGTGAGCCAGGGCAGCCCGACCGCCCTGGTGGCCGGCAACCAGTACCGCACCCGCCAGTGGGCGTAGTCCAGAGGACCGCCCTCGGGCATGCAAAAGACGTAGGCGTCGAAGTCCTGGACGGTCAACCCTCGCCGGCTGATGTGGGCGGCCAGGAGGTCCATCAAGACGGCGGGGACGCTCAGGGTGCGCCGTCCCGCGGCGGACTTCGGAGGTCCCGAGACGATGAGACCGTGCTGAACTCGAGTCAGCTGTTCGGCCACCGCGAGGGTGCGGTTGGCGAAGTCGAGCCGCCCGACCCGTAGACCTGCGCACTCGCCCCAGCGCAGCCCGAGCACCGCACCCAGATGCAACATCGGGGACCAGTCGGGACCGAGCCTTGTACCCAGCCGGGCCAGCTCCTCGGCCGTAATGACCCGCCGAGTCTCCTGCTCGATCGAGGGCAGCTTGACGTTGCGGCACGGGGAGCGGACCAGGCGGTCATCGTCAACGGCGGCCGTGAAGACGGCGCGCACCACGTCGTACTGGCGGCGCACGGTGCGCGGCGATGCGGTCTTGGACCACGCGTTGACGAGGTCCTGGATGTCCCACGGGGTGATGGTCGGCAAGTTTGCGTGAGCCGAGCGCGGGCAGAAGGTGGTTGCGCAGCACCGACTCGTCGCGAGCCAGGCTCGATTGTCGCTTCGACGGGTCACGCCCCAGCCACTTCCCCGCCCATTCGCGAAACGTCAGAGACGAGCGGCGGGGGTCGACCCAGCCGCCTCGACTGCGATCGGCGAGCTCACGGGCCTGGAAGGTCTCCGCCTCCTTACGGGTGCGAAATGTCCGCTTGTAGGGGCGACCGTCGGGAGCACGAAGGCGGACGTCGTACACCACGCCACGCTTCGTCTGGCGGCGGTCGATGCTCACGATTCAGCGAATCCTGGCGGATACCGGCGTGGGCGTCAGGCAGCGCACGAACTCCGTCAGCGCATCCACCGAGACTCGCCGGCTGGCACCGATGCGAACGGACGGCAGCTTTTCGGTCGTCAGGAGCGCGTAGAGCTTGGTCCGGCCGATGCCTAGGTGTGCTGACCGGACAGGTTGTCCCCGAGGCAGTGGGTGAGGGTGGCCTGTGGTGTGTGCCATCCGAGTGAGCCGTGGGGTCGGTGGTGATTGTAGAAGTGGATGAATCGGTTGTAGGCGGCATGGCGTTGGGCGTCGCTGGTCCAGTCGCGGATGTAGGCCCATTCCTCGATCAGGATGCGATGGAAGCGTTCGACTTTGCCGTTGGTTTGGGGTCGGTAGGGGCGGGTGCGCTTGTGGGTCACCCGGGTGGCTTGGCAGGCCTGGGCCCAGGCTCGGGAGCGGTAGCAGGAGCCGTTGTCGGTGATGACGCGTTCCACGCCTACGCCTCGGCCGGCGAAATAGGCCATGGCGCGCGCCCAGAACATGGCCGCGGTCGGTCCTTGTTCGTCGTGGAGGATTTCCGAGTAGGCCAGCCGGGTGCGGTCATCGATGGCGGTGTGGATGTAGGCGTAGCCGACCCGGGCCGTGCGGGTTCGGCTCACCTGCCCCCAGCCGTGCGCCCGCCAGCCGCCCCCGGCCGGGATACGGCTGAGCTTTTTCACGTCGACGTGGACCAGCTCGCCCGGCCGGTCCCGCTGGTAGCGGCGGGGTTTGACCGCCACGCTGGCCCGGTCGCCCCGGTTGAGTCGGCCCAACCCGGCCGCGTTGAGGATGCTTTGGGCGGTGGAGGTGGCAATACCCACTTCGGCGGCGATCCGCGCCGCCCCCCAGCGGCGGCGCCGGCGCAGGCTGACGACCCGTCGCTGGCAAGATCGTCGCGTCTGCCTCGGGCTGGAACGCGGCCGGCTGGAACGGTCCCCCAGCCCGTCAACACCTTCCCGGAGGTAACGATCCCGCCACTTGCGAACCGTCTTGGCGTCGACCTGGAACCGCTCGGCCGTCGCCTCGACCGTCCAGCCCCCCTCGAGCACACAGCCGACCATCCGGCGTCGCCCCTGCGGGGTCAACACCACGTTGGGGTGCTGGCCTCTAGCTTGAACCATGAGCCCTCCTTGCGAGCTGTGCGTTGTGGAAGACCCACAAACTCGCAGGAGGGCTCACATCATCGGTGGATCACCCCAACCCGACACGACAGGGACAACGTCCCCGGTCGTCACACCTAGGACACGGGCGGCTTCCTCAGGCGTGAGTAGGAGCTTTGGCTGCCCGTCAGGCAGAACGAGGGACAATTCGCGGAGCCCGGGCGCGGTCGAGCCCGTCTCGCCTGCCGATCCCATCCCACCCGAAATCGTCGTATCCGCCACGCTCCTACCTCCTATCCGACACCGGTCAGCTATACGACTATATGTCTATACCAGTTCGCGGTCCTTGTCAAGCGCCCCCCTGGCAGCGCTTAGCGAGCCGGCAGCTCGTAGGTGAGCACGTACCGGTCGGCGGCCATCACCGTGTCGCAGACTTCGACGGGTTGCCCGTTGGAGTCGTATGCGGTCCGGACGACGCCAATGACAGGTACGCCGAGCATGAGTCGAAGGGCCTTCGCTTCTTCTGGCGAGGGCATGCGTGCTGTCACCTCCTCGGCAAAGCGCTCGAGGCGATGTCCGGCTTCCTCGATCCGGGCGTAGATACCTCCAGGTCCGGTGTTCGGCTCGGTCATCTGGGTGCCCTCTGCCAGGCTCCAGGGAACGTAGGACGTGGCCGTTTCCATCGGGAAGCCATCCGCCAGGTAACGGCGCCGGCGTACCAGGACCGGAGCGCCAGGCTCGAGTCCGAGCCGCTGGGCGATGTCGGAGGGAGCGGCGGTACCCCGTCCGAGCTCGAGGATCTCGACCTCCGGGGTACGCCCTGCCGCTTCCATCTCGACCTGGTAGGCGGCCTTACCGACTTCGCGGTGGCGCCGCAGGAAGCGATCGTGGGCAACTCGTTGCACGACCGGGCGCCTTCGCACGAACCCGCCTCGTCCGTGCTCGGTTTCGATGAGTCCCTCGGCCCTGAGGATTGCTACGGCCTGTCGCACCGTGCCACGAGCTGCGCCGTAGGTCTCCATCAGGTCACGTTCGCTCGGCAATTGCTCCCCAGCTGCGAGCTCACCAGTATTGATGGCGTCTCGCAGCCGATCTGCGATCTGCCGGTAAACGGCGCGGTCGCTAGTAGGGTCAAGAGGACCAAGCACTGGTGCAGCCTTCTAATCGTCTGTACCAGTCACTGTACAAGCCTGACACGCTGGAGATCGACAGTGGAACTCCCCCGGCATTCGGTGAGCGTGGCCGCCGCGGTTGTCGACGACGACGGCCGGATGCTGGCCATCCGTCGTCGAGACAACGGTCATTGGGAGCCCCCCGGCGGTGTCCTCGAGCTCGACGAGACGATCGAGGACGGCTTAGTGCGAGAGGTCCGCGAGGAAACCGGGGTCACGGTAAGACCAGAGCGCCTGACCGGCGTATACAAGAACATGGATCGGGGCATCGTGGCGTTGGTGTTTCGGTGCTCGGTCGTGGCAGGCGTGCTGACCTCGACGGCCGAGGCCGCCGAAGTCACTTGGCTCACGTCCGATGAAGTCAGCGACCGGTTGACCGAGGCGTACGCCGTCCGATTGCTCGACGGATTGCTTGACGGTCCGCCGAGAGTCCGAGTTCATGACGGGGTTCAGCTCGTAGGATCACGGTGTTCGGTCACGTAAATCGCCGGTGGACTGCCCCATCATACGTTGGTCAGCCGGGCGAGGTAGGTGGACCTGCCGGGAACCACGGTGAGATGGCAATGGAGCCGTCCATCTGCGTTGGCCTCAGGTTGGGCGGGTCGTGGCTTCCACTAGAGGAGCTATACGACAATCAGGCAAACTTCAGAGGGACATGACCAACTGTGATCGGCGGAGCAGTGGACGCGTTGGCGGTCGGGTACGCGCAAGCGAATCGGCGCTTGCCGCTTGTTCCAATCGTGGGGCAGGGGGGCAGCGAGCCCAGGCCGGACAGAAAGAGACGAGAACTTCGGTGTCGCCGTGTAAACAGCCGTCCCGCGGGCCTTCGTCGGAGGACACGAGTACGTGCGTGTTGACGAATGGAACCAGCTTCTGTGCTCCTGGTACTTCACGGAGGCGCCAGGAAGCCGTGCCTACTTCAGGGTCGATGATGCCGAGCTGCGCCGGCTAAATGCCGAACTAGCTCTCGGTCTGGAAGACCCAGCTGCCGACCTTCTGCATTCGGTGCGGCTGTATGGGTTGGGGTATGGGGCGCGGGCCGGCGAGAAGTGGCGGAGGGGTCAACCCAACGCCGACGATCTGCCTCCTTGGCTGCCCTACTTGGCAGTGACCGTCCTCGTCGTCGAACGGGAGACCGAGAGGAGCAGCACTCGCTTCTACGACCCGGTCACTGAGGTGCTAGGCCTGACAAAGCGACTCTCGCAAGTCGAGTACGAGGAGACCTTCTTCGTGTGGTGGGTGGAGCTAGCCGAGTGGCTGGACGTTACAAACCGCGGAAGACGAGGCCTGGCGACATGGCGACGAATCCCACGGTCTGGGCTGAGATCGGTGATCGGCCACCCTTACACGCAGATACTTCTGCACCGAGATGAGCGGGAAGACCTAGACGAGTTCCTTGTGTCACTCGAGGGGATCGAGCCAGGCGATATCGAGATCGTGGATGAAGAGCAGGCCGCCGCTTCGCTCGTAGAGGAGTTTCGGCGATGGGCCGTAACACACAGTGGCATATCGCCTCGATTGCGAGCGGCAATGGAGGGCAGCGACTCCAGTCTGCGCCAGTCCCTCGGCTTCGTTCTGCTCGATCGTCTCAGTGATGCACTCGACCGGTTTACGGACGTCAGCTATGAGCGTGTCATCCAAGTTGTGCTGTCTCTAGACGATTGGGCTGATCGAGAGCTACGTCTGTCGGCGATCGCACCAGTCGACGTGAAGCCGGATAAGCCACTCACCCTCGACGTCAATGGCGAACGAATCGAATTCTACGAGCCCGGACAGCCTGCCCGGTTACCGATACCACCCTCAAAGGCCATCTTGGAGGTGGGGTACCGAGCTGAACTCAGTCCGACCGTCTCATTGGTCTTCTCTCCTCGACAATCTTATGCCCTCGCCTCGCGACTCTGGAACGAGTGGTGCGGAGTCCGGGATGTTCAGCCGGGCGAGTCAATCTACCTGTTGGTTCGGGACGCCGAGGTCGTCGACGCACTCAAACTCCTCCGGTCGACAAACAATCACCGGATAGCGGACATTCCAGCCGGCTGGCAACTCCTTGGTCCCGCCGCCCTGTCGGCGGATGCAGAGCCATCCGCGCTAGGTATCCGCACCACATCCGATTCCTTGCCACATCTTGTCGGCGGGCTTCGGCTTGATCGCCATCTCTATCTGCGAGGGGGTGAGCCCGTGTTGGCCGTTCCGGCTGGTGTGGCTCCGTCCTGGTGGATGAGATGTCGGTAAACCCAGCTTCAGATCGATCCGTCGATCTGACGAACCTGGAGCTAAAGGAGGGGTCTCACACAGTTCAGGCCGGGCCATACCGACTGCGATTCGACACGATCAGTGCTACTCGGCCACCGTTGGAACCAAATCCGGTCGGCCGTACCAGATTTGGGCACCTACAACCGTACGAAGGCGATCAAACGATTGCGTCGGGAGGCAGCCTCGTCCCACGGAGGCACCGCTTCGGACCGACTGCACTCATTGGCGTCTCTGACCAGGTATACATTCTCGGTGCTCCCGGTCAGTCAGCCGTCATCAGGCCGACGAGACTGCCATGGGCTGACCAACTGGGATTGCCCGTACACGTATGGGAACCAACTGAACGTGCCAGCTTTCCCCACGGGGACCGGATCGTTCGTTATCCATGGTGGGCGGTGATCAATAGGAATCACGCATGGCGGGTTACCCTGTTGCCGACCTACGGCCAATTGGGTGAGACGGAGTGGCTCGAGCCAGACTTGTGGCGGCAACTGGTGGCCCAGATTGGAACGCTACCGGTATTCGTTGATCCTCATGATCCGAACCGGGTCGTCTCGAATACGTCGCAACTTTGGCTCGACTACTTACAAGGTTCGGACCGTCAATGAATCAGCCAGCTACGAATCGCGCTGACCAGCTGTTCGAATGGTGCTCGCTTCGGTCTCCGGGAATCGTGGACAATTCGAGGAAGCATCGCGCTCCCTATTCCATGACTCGGTCAAGCCAACGGAGATGCTGCGCCGCTTGGAGGTGATGGGTCATCTCGAGATCGACTGGGAGGGCACCGGCCGCTGGTGGGTGACCCCAACCGTCTTCAACCTCATCGCTGGGTCGGGCGGAAATGCCGTCGTCACAGGGTCGCGCACCCGAGGGACGATCTCCGTTCTGCAAGCGATGCTTGGCGATGGCGAACTCTCGAGCCTTCATATAGTTGAACGCTCACCGGAGTGGCCAACGTCGTGGTTCGTAGGAATCTCCTCTGTCAGAGCAGCAACTCACGGAGCAGAGCGACTCGGTGGTACGGCGACGAACGAGGCACCGTATGACTACTTGAGTTTCCTACCCGATCTCGAATCGTTGGTTCGAGCTTCGTCTACCGATTTTCCACCGTCCGGCATTCAGGCAGAGGCGCTCACCTTCGGCCCCATTTTGCGGTTCACCGCCACTGACATCTCATATGGTCAATTCCCGCCGGGATGCTTCCGACAGTTATCTCGCGGAATCTACCGATACCTTTTCGTTGATGACGATCAGACGCTCCACGCCATGACTCGATGGCTTGCGGTACACGCGGAACTAGATCGGCGGCGCCGAGCCGGCCTGGACGCGCCCACGCCAGTGGCCTGGGGTCCTCGCACCGGCCGCCTTACTGTGACCTGTAACGCTCAGTTACCTACCGCGTGGGCCCGCGCCGTCGTCCTTTCAAGCGGCCTACCTCCGATCCGGAGGTGGTCCGAAGACCGTGCACTCGTCGACGTCTATGACGGAGTTGGTGCCAACACTTTCAGACGAATAGTAGATTCGCTACGTATCCCGCATCGCGCAACGGAGGTATAGGTCACACATGCGCACGCCAAAGGCGGTTGTTGACGCTGTCCAGCAGGAGTTCCTGCATTACTACGATACGGCGTACCGAGTGAAGGATTCTGGCGTCATGTCAGAACGGGCAGGGCTGCTGCGAGCGCGCGCCAGGTCTTGTTTGGCACTCCCTTTCTTGAACTACTCCCCCAATATGCTCTCGCAGGCGACGCACAACGGCGACGACGCTCGGTCGCCGAATCTCTCGCCCTCGCAAATGCTCCTTCCTATCTATCAGAACTCGTCGAGGAAGTGATCCTTGATGGACAGCCGAGGCCAAGAAGGCTGTATGCCCATCAAGAAGAGGCCCTTATCGCCTCATATCGCCGGAACGAACACGTAGCCCTCACGTCTGGAACCGGCTCTGGGAAGACAGAAGCCTTTCTGCTTCCAATCTTCGCCCGTCTGGCGCAGGAGGCATCCGGTTGGCCGGCTATGCCTTCCGACGCCGAGGGTGGTCCGTGGTGGCGCTCCACGGATAATCGCACGGCTCAGAGAGCGGCTCCGGGACACAGACCCGCCGCTGTGAGGGCCCTCGTCCTGTTCCCAATGAACGCACTAGTGGAGGACCAGCTAGTTCGTCTTCGTAAATACCTCGACAGCCCGGCCGCTCGCGAGTGGCTTCGCCACCTGGGAGGCAATCGGTTCTACTTCGGTCGATACACGGGAAGGACCCCGGTCGCTGGAAGGCGCGACGAGAAGCAGTACAAAAAGGCACAGCTGCGCCGGGACCTTCAGGCCGCTGAGGCGGACTGGCGCAACATCGAGGCGATGCTCCAGAACGATGAACTACACGACAAGCTGGATCAAGACACGCCCTACGTGGTGCCACGGATTGATGAATCGGGATCAGGCAGAAATGCGCAGCCGGTGGGACATGCAACGCGCTTCCGATATCTTAATAACCAACTTTTCAATGTTGAGCATCATGCTGGGTCGAGACGAGGAAGCAGAGATCTGGTCGAAAACTCGCCAATGGCTTCAGCAGGAGGCGAGCGTATTCACGCTCGTTCTGGACGAACTCCACTCGTCTCGCGGGACACCCGGCACCGAAGTGGCCTACTTGATCCGTAGGTTGCTGCATCGCTTGGGATTAGATAGTCGCCCAGACAAGGTGAACATCATTGCTCCCACCGCTTCCTTGGGTGATGATGGAGATCAGTATCTGGCCGACTTCTTCGCTACCGATCGCATCTTCGCCCGTCCGATCGCTGTTCCGATTAGATCGAGGGTTGAGGTTCCAAAACTCGGCTCCGAGATCCTGACCGCGGGAAATAACAGACGCAGGCGAGGCGAATGATCTGCGGGAGCTTAGAGCGGTCGACCTCATAAGACAAGCTGCCCAGCGGTTCGACGCAGAGCTACGGTCCAAGAGTTTTGACCAAGCGAACTCCTGGAGCGCTTGCCCTCGATCGCCTGGAGGAAGTTCTGGACTTCAGCGGCGATCGGCAGCTACGCGAGGCGCTGAGCCACAGGCTCTTTCAGTTGATCGATACTGCTGACGGGAGGAGCCGGATGCGTTTGCACCTTCTTCAGCGTACTGCCGGGTCTGTGGGCTTGCTCGGATCCGGACTGCAAGGCCCTCCCCGACAAGTGGGCCAGGACAACCGCTGGTGTCGGCCGGATCTACCATCAGCCAGAGTTGCTTTGTGAGTGTCGGCCCGAATCTGGACCTTGGCTCCTCCAGTGCTGGCAAGGTGGCTTCTTGGAGGTTACGGAACCAGGAGGCCGGTGCCCGCCACGAGAGCATTTCTCGTACCGAATCTGGCGGACCTACGGAGGATCCCGATCGGATCCTAACAGAGCAGGAGCAGCGGCGACTGCCACCTTCTATTGGCCGACGAAGCGCTCAGGAAGAAGGCCCGTCCGACTTAGCCGAGACTGGAGCCCAGTCACCTTCCGCTTCTCCCAGGCGGCGTCCGATCCATTCACGGGGATGATCCGGCGTCTGGCCAATGGCTCGACGGGGTGGGCGCTATCCGTGCAGGGGATCCCAGAATCCCTGCCGCGAGTGCAGGGGCTTCCTTTTTTCTGTCCCGCCTGCAACGAGGTACGCCGGCCCTACCGGCTAGGTAAACAGCTTTCGGCAACTGACCCCGCGGCAAGTCGGTCGCCAATCCGAACTATGGGTGTCGGGTACTCGAGGGCCGCTCAGATTCTTTCAGCTGCGATTCTCGGGGGAATGGAGCCAGCCAAGCGCAAGATGGTTGTGTTTAGCGACAGCCGTCAGGATGCTGCAAAAACGGGTCCGGATCTGTCGCGAAATCATTTTCAGGATGTCTTGCGAAGCAACTCGTGGCGGCGCTGAACGATCAGCCCGATCTCGCTCTGGCCGAGGCAGCGGTATCGGGCGACGGTTCCGAAGAGGCGGTCGCTGCCTATGAACAACTGCGGGTGATTAACCCGGATATTGCCACAGCGCTTACAACACCGAAGCACCTGCGCTCAGCCGCCCAGGACCAGCTTCTTGAAGAGGGACCATGGCAGTTGCGCGCCCCGACACTGGAGCAGCTGGCCGACCGCGTGGAGCTTCGCATGGCGACCGTTGGGTATAACCCAGCCGGAGTTGGACCATCATTCTCATCCCGAGGCAATCATGCATGGCATGAGACCTACCTGTGGGACGGCAAGCAGATGTCTCGGCGTGAGGCTCGCTGTCGGCCGATCTCGTTGAGTTTCGGACCGCCCTCCGGAACGAACTTAAGTCCAATGTCCTAAGTAACCTATTTAAGGCATCGCCTGGGATCCGAGTCACTCGCACTCGGCCTGGCAACCCTTGAGAGGCCAACAGTCCGGCGACCTGACCGCACCGGAGTGGCAACAGAGCGCTTCGAGGAGATCGTTCACGCAGTACTTCGGATCCTCTGCCTACGCCTCCGATTCCCTGAAGCCGAGCGGGAGCCCGCGGTGACACCGGGCGAGCAAGTCAACGAGTACCTCCAAGAGGTTGGAGATCGCCTCGGCGTCGACAGGAGACTCCTCCGACTCGATGTCGCTGAGGCCCTCGGAGTGCCGAACGATGTCTGGCTTCTCCGGATGCCGGCCGTTCGCTTCTGCCGGCTAAGTCTGATTCTGGCCCTGTCCCTCCGTGGCGGGCATCGTCTCGAAATGGCCAGACGTGGATGTGGTCCTGCAGTCGCTGTCTCCGGATCCACTTGCAGCCCGCGGCAGGGGTGTGTACCGCTTGCTTCGCCTCGTTGAGGGAACCTAGGGAGTATAAGCCGCCGATAGACGGTAGCTACTTCGAAACCGACTACTACCGTACTCGCGCCACGATGAACGACGGGTTATTCAGGGTAACCGCTGCCGAGCTAACGGGACAGATCGACGCTGTCGAGGGGGGACACCGCCAAGCACGATTCCGGGGTGTCCATATCGCAACAGGTGGCCGCCTCGAGTACGAGAAGCTTGAACTCACTGAGGGACTAGACGCACTCAGCGTGACAACGACAATGGAAGCAGGGGTCGAGCATAGGCAGCTTGAACCTTATCCCTCTCGCAAACATGCCCCCACAACGCTTCACTATCAGCAGCGAGTTGGCCGAGCGGGCCGGAGACGAACGCCACTGCTCCATCGCATTTACGATATGCCGAGGTACAAGGACGCACGACCAGCATTACTTTCTTCGGCCCGAACTGATCACGGGTGATCCACCGAAGGCGCCATTCATCGATGTCCGCAATCGGGACATTGCATTTCGAGCGCTGCGTTGGAGGTTCTCACCCAGATCTTCGCCGACTACAGAGCTCAACGAGGCGATCAGTTTGATGCGGGCTTTAGCACCCACGGCACGTTTGGTGACTGCGGCACATGGGAAACCGAGACCGGCAGGCGTGCATAAACTGGCTTAACGATCACCCCGACCGCCTCGAGACCGCGGTCCACGCTCTTTTGATGGGGACGGGACTCACTAGCTATCATTTCGAGTTTCTTCAGTACTTTCTCGGTGGCGGCCTCGTTGAGGAAGTTGACCACGTAGTCCAAGCGTCGCTCACCCACCATGACCTGTCGACTGAGCTAGCTGAGGCTGGTGTTCTGCCCATGTACGGGATGCCTACGCGAACAGCGCCCTCTTATACACTCAGCGACCGCGAGACCTTTCGCGGGTCGATGAGGTCTCGGTCGACAGGGACGTGGAGATCGCCATCTCCGAGTTCGCTCCGGGTGGCTCAGTGATTCGAGATGGGCACCGGTACGTGCCCACTGGCTTAGTCGATTATGAACCCGGCACTCGAGGAAGGCCAACACCAGTCGGTGACCCTATCGGCACACGCACACCCGTGGGCCTATGTTCCGCGTGCCTGGTTCACGAAACTGGATCCGCCCGAAGATCTCATGGGGTGTCCCAGTGTGGTGACCCAAGTTGGCGAGTTGCAGTCATGGCTGAGCCACTCGGGTATCGCACCCAGTACAGGATGGTGGCCGATTACGACGGTAACGATCCTTGGTCGGGCACGGCTGGTTTGCCCCGTATGGCGGTAGAAACCATGGATGACGGACCAGTTCTCGAGAATGTCCTTTCTCGAGGCGGAAAGGTGCAGCTCGTCGCCCTCAATACTGGCTTAGACAATGAAGGCTTTCTGTTAGGTCACTCATCCTGGACCGGGTGGGAGGGTGTTCATACACACGAGGCTCTCAGAATCGCTCGTGGCTACGCACCCGACCTCGCTATTCCCTCACTCGAAGAGCCGTTCGAGCGGGTTGCGATCGGCTCTCGGAAGGTGACGGACGCCTTGTTGCTCAGCCCTATTGAGGTGCCGCTCGGGATGAACCTGCATCCAGCAAGAGTTGAAGCAAGGGCCGCGTGGCTCTCGGCTGCCTATCTGATCCGTGAAGCGGCATGGCGAGTCTTGGAGGCGTCTCCTGACGGTTTGATCCGGGTTATCGACCCCTCGCGACACCTGTCGGACTGTCGGAGAGATCTACCTGACTGACTCTCTGGTTAACGGGGCTGGCTATGCGAGGTACTTCCTCAGTGATACTCACCTAAAGGAGTTGCTGGATGAAGTTGAGCGGCGGTCAGACGAGTTCAGCAAGCACTCAGGTCCGGATGGTCAGCCTTGTGGGGCCTCTTGTTACAGCTGTCTTCGTGACTACTCCAACAGCCGGCTCCATCCTCTCCTTGACTGGAGACTAGGTATCGACGTCGCGATGGCTCTTCGTAGCCCTGACAGTTTCGACCCACTGCGATGGAGTCGGCACGAGCTCAATGCGGCGGCGGGGTTTTGTCGTAGGTCTGCCGGGGTGGGAACTGATCGATGTTGCCGGCCGCACGGCGCTGATTGATTCAGCCGGAGGGACGCTGTGCTTGGTAGTCCATCCGCTTGAGGCTACAGCGGAGGTGGCACGGGGACCCTCCCTGGCGAGGGCAATCGCCATGGCCGAATCAACTTGGTCCGACGTGCGTATGCATTCGTGGTTCTCGTTGCTCCGATCGCCGGGGAATGTACTCATCGAGTTGCGGAGTCCAGTTGCCAACTGAGCTTGGAACCATCGACCTGTTGAGCCCTACACAGCTTGCTGTGCTCCGCCGTTGTGCACTTGCTGAGTACTTGCGAGCAACCAGTCATCGTAGCGGCGGTCCTGAGCCATCAATCCCGAGCCCGACTCGGAACAGCGGCGCATGTGGTCCTTGAGTGGGTGGCGCGGAATGCCAACGATCTCGCCAAGACGGGCGATTGGGAGGACCAGGTGCGGTCTCATTGGACACGTGCCGCGGAGGGACAGGAGAATGCCGCCGCGCAGGTACCAGCGGAGAGGTCCGCGGGGACAGTCGAATCATGGCCGTCGTTTGCGCAGATTCAGGAGCGTGTGGTGCTCGAGGCCGCGAGGCTCGCCAAGGAGTTCTCTCAGTACGCGCCTGAGGACTTGTTGATCGAGGAACGGATGGTCGGCCAGACTGTGCCGTTTCGGGGAACAGTCGACTTGGTGAGCCTTGACAAAGATCGGAACGCAACGGTCATCGACTACAAAAGCGGATCCGTGGCCCCCGATGACGTCGCACCTGGCGGTCGCTATCTTGCTCAGATGCTGATCTACGCAGCCTTGTGCCGAGATGCCGGGTTTCATCCTACCACGGGTGAACTGCGACCAATCGGCCGACAGCCAGTCCGCATCGCGATTGACGATGAGCTGATCGATCGGTCGATAGATGGAATCATTCGTGAGGTCGATTCCTATAACGATACTGCGCGCAAGGGCGAGATAGGCCTGTTGGCCAATCCAGGCGATGAAGCCTGTCGCTGGTGCGAGCAACTCACACGTTGTCCGGCCATCTGGGATGAGGCAGAGCCCCCCCTTCAGGAGGTTCAAGCATTAGACGGAACAGTCACCGCCGTAGAGCAGAGCCGGGTGGGTCGAATATCACTGTCTATTCAATCAACTCGCGGGACCCGGCGGGGCCCCGTGATTATCGCCGGTCTGGATGGACGGCGGTTCCCATTTCTTAGTCCCAAGGTCGTAGGACGTCGGTTACGTCGTGGGTGGCGTTTCGAACCTGGGTTCTGCCACGGGCAAGCTTGCCGCTCGGGCTGGTGATTGGGTCCGTATGGCCTTTGACCCCCCTGATCCACCCTGATCCCAGTCGTCGTTTGCGCCTCAAATGCCATTAGAGGCTTCAGCAAGATGGTCTCTAATCGCGTCGGCGCTTCCGCGCCACTGGCCGCCGTCAAACCAGACTGAGGCAATGCCGTGGACTGAAAGGAAGTGTACCAATGCGTTTCCCACCGATTCTGAGAACAACGCCACGAGTGCCGGCTGGCGGTCAGACGCATAGAAAAAGTGACGATAGGTGTAAAGCTGCCCGAGTGCAGCTCGTACAGCATCCGTCGCCCTGCCGAGCGCGATCACCTTGGCCTCGACCAACCATTCCCGACCGTCCTTTCGTAGGACAAGATCCTTTGGGTGCTCTGAGGTCGAAGGGGTGAACCCGAAGCCTGCGAGCCACTCACCATATTGGCGAATCAAGCGCTGGTGCCCAGCACGTCTTGATAAGGGTTCGACCTTGGAGATGTGAGACGTAGTCGCTATCGTCCTTGGGTTTGAAGGAGCGGAGGGGATCGTCGCCTTCCGTATGCTGCTCAGCACTCGCAGTAGCGACTGCACCGGGAGACCTCTGCAAGAGGCTCCGCTTGGCCCTAATCGTGACCTGATGAAGGTTTAGAAAGCGCTCAAAGTCACGATGGAGCGTCTCGCCGTGGGGTAGACCAGGAAGAGAATAGGTTTGACTGACAACGCAACCTGCCTCGTACGCGAGCTGCCGAAATCCTGCTGAACGAAGCTGGATTGTCTCGTCTAGTCCAACGAGCTCGGCCTGAGGAATGGCGTGACGGATGGCCGCTCCATCCTGGGCAAGTCGATCGCGAGCAGCTCGGCGTCCGAGCTGGCGGTCGAGCGTGGTGATTCCTTGCATTACGGTGAGACTGATGTCTTGAAGGTCAGCCGAGAACAGGTAGCACACGTACAGGCCGTCTTCTGGGCGGCTGGTTTCGTCGGGATCGAAGAAGCCGAACCAGGGCGTGAACGTCGCAGTGCCCTTACCTCCGCTGCCGATAACGACATAACCCGCTCGTGCGAGGTAGCCAACCTCCTGAGGGGCATCGCGCAACAGAGTCTGCGCTGGGGCAGAAAGTCCCGTCAGACGATCGTAAGTCTCGCCGATCGACGTGATATAGCTACGCAGATCCATCACTTTGTCCAGCCGACATGCCTGGAGGAACTCTGATCCGGGCGGGGCTTGGGCCCCCTTCCCGTGCGAGGATGGTCCTGGTGTCTGCCCTCGAGAACGAGGTACTTCTAGGAACCGCAGCTGGGTTCGTGAGGGCAGGAACTGTCTGTGCTCGCGAGATCCTATGCACGGGGTGACGCCCTCTGAATGAGGCGCCGAAGTAATGCGACGCTATTGAGCGCCCTATTACTTCAGCGAGAAGAGGTGGCGTGGCATTGCCGACCTGCCGAACTTGTTCGCGATAGTCGCCGTCGACCATCCAGTCGGCTGGGAAGCTCTGCAGACGGAGTAATTCCGTGATCGCAAGAGGACGATTATCCCAGTGAAACGGGCCGGTGGAGGGCCCTGGTTGCGCTGGTATGGTCCGGATGCCCCGGTTCTTTGCAAGCTTAAGGAGAAATGACCAATACCTAGTCGTATAGCCGAACAGCGAACGACCTCCTCCATGGGAGGTGTGCCACTGGTAGTTATTTCCCTCCGGAATAGAAGGCAGAGGATGGCCCACTTGCCGACAGCCAAAGGGGGGTTTGTGACCTCAACTTCGCCGATCGACTCCCAGCAACGGATCGGATTGTCAGCGTGTGTGGGTTTCGGCCAGACGGGCGGAGAGCCATCTCGACTGATGACGATGATGACGCGTGGTGACGGTGCTGTGGAACCCCATAGTCAGCAGCATCCAGAACGCGGGAATAGAGAGAGTATCCGCCGCGGCGCTCGTTTATACCGTTCAAAGCGGCAGCAATCTCGGCGAGTGCCGACACACGTCCTTGTATGAAGCCGGCCACGTTTTCGATGAACACGACTGCAGGCAAAAACCGGTCCATAAGGAAAGGAAGTCTCTAAGGCAGTGGCTACGGTCATCGTCGCAGCCCGGATTCGCCGAAAGGGCGACCATTGTGCGGCCTTTGAGAACGGCGGCAAGGAGGGCCCCCGGAGAGCAAAGACAGCTCGCCCATCTCCATGCCTAACTCCGCAGGGCTGAGGGTCCTGGCCACGTCCGTGATGTCTCCGGACTCCAGGAGGGGCCAGACCCCGCCACGGTTGAGCTTAAAGGAGCGACGAGCGGTGTCGTCCTTCTCGATGCAAGCAACATGCTCAAATCCCGCGGCCTCAAGCCCGAGGTCAAGCCCACCTAAGCCAGAGAATGCGGAGAGGACTGTAAGCGGCTGCTCGGGCGACGTCACATGCAGTCCTTCTCTGCTGCGATGGCCCACCTCACGGCTTCAAGAGCCTCGCTAACTGGACGTGCCTCCAGATGCGAACGACCGTCCAGCCGGGCCTGAGCTAGCGCTGGTTTACCCGTATGTCCCTCTGGTGGTTCCGTCTCAGTTCCGCGGACCAATAGTCGATGTTGGACCGAGGAGCCGCACCGTGAATTGGGCAGCAGTGCCAGAAGCAGCCGTCGACGAACACAGCGATCCGTCTCCCAGGAAATACGACGTCCGGGCGCACCCTCACGTCACCTGCAGTAATCCGGTGATAGGTACGGTATCGATACCCTGCCCTGTGGAGGGCAGAGACGGAGCCGGCTCCCGCGCCGTGTCCGTCTTTCGGTTACCACGCATGACGGCTGTCGCCGCCTCGGTCGTCGGTGAGGATACTTTCTGGCGAGTCAAGAGTGGCTTCCGGCCCGAGGTGCGGCCCCAGTCCAGCTCTCGAGTTCAGCTAACCCCACTCGTCTAGGGCTATATCCAGGCTGGTTAATGTGGAGGGACATCAGCGCCGCCCGGAAACGAACTGACGGACAGCGGGCAGGCCCAGTGACCGCGATCGTTATCGTACTCGCTTCGAAACCTCAATGTATCCGGGCAGCGAGGCCATGCCGACGTCCTTAGGGGCGCTGAGATCTGCTCCAGCCGATGACCTCCCGCTACCGCGAAGGCGACGGAGCCATCATTCGACAGATGCGTTGAGCATAGATTGAATGATGATGCGCGCTTCTGCTGAGTTACCTTCCTTATAAAGAACCAAGCGTAGTCTATCGATGATGAGCCCTCGTTTCGACACTAGCAAGTCCTGCAAGTGGCGTGAATCTATATGATGCGGTATCACAAGGAAAGACCCCGGATCGAGAGCCTCCTGCAAATATTCCCGCCACCGATTGGGCTCAGGTTCGGAGAGCTTCTGCTTCCAGCTAGAGCTATTGCCCACAGTGACACCTTCCGATCATCACCAGCTGCGGGCCTTCCGTCAATCCATGGTAGAGCCGCCAGAGTATCTACGCCAGCATCCTTCGCTTTCGCCGATCGTGGCAACGGGTTGGCGGTAGTTCTAAGCCCGACAGCTCGACCTCCCGCTCCCAGATTTTCCACAAATCCAACCCCAGCTCGGTCAGCAGTTCCATCCTAGCGACACGTAGTGCTCAACGCACGCGGCCAAAGCTTCGAGAACCTCTTCTCGATTGTTGGGGCAGGGGATACTCCATGCGTGGACGACGGCGATGGCAAGAACTCCCACGTACACGCTATCCAGCGGATCGCCCCCAACGTCTCGGCGACCACCTCGGTATTCCTCGAAGGGGTATCTATCCTTCAGGATGTCCATACGCTCGCTGATGGCGGTGAACGCTTGGTCGGGCCATTCTTCCGGATCCTGATCGGTATCTCCGGCGACGGTAACCGACTCGCCGCGGCCTTCTGGCCCAGTTGAGATCCGTGACGATGTCCGCAAGATCGTCTCGAGTGATCCGACGGCCCGCAAGTGCCGCGACTTCTAAGTAATCAGCGAGTGCGCTCGGCCGCCCATAACGCCCATAAGCATCAATGCTTGCATCTACAACACCACTTGTCGCCATCGCTACGGCCGCGGCACGGCCCGAGAGGCCACCACTGCGGCAAGGGCGCCTCGCGAGAGCGGAGAGTTCATTGGCTTTCCTGGCGTCTTCCTCTCCGACCTCCTCCATCGCGGAACTTCACGCATCAAGATCTCAATAGAATCGGTGAGACCGGTGAGCCGTACCAGGAGGTTTGATTGCTCGACCACTTGGTACGCCAATTCGAGGTTGGCATATTCCCTCAAGGCATCGTGAGCTACTAGCGGGTTCGCTATCACGTCCGAATAGTCTGTAGCATCACGAGAATCTTGAAGAATGGCTTTTCGCTGACCACCTGGAGGTTTAAGGTCGGTTAAGACCTCTCTAAGCCGTTCAGCGTCAAGGTCATATGCACGTTGACGAACTTCCTCGTATGATTGCCCAGTACGAGACAGGCCTATGTAGTCTGGGACATTGGCCGTCCCGAGAAGCCACGTCCCAGACCCCAAACTTGTCCCGAAGGACGTAGTGGACCTCGTCGACTAGCCCGAGGTCATCTCGCCCTATGCGTAGAATGTTGTTACACGTTGTCAAGATTTCGAACCCCAGAGCGTTGCTCCCAACCCTGCGTCCAACATCGTAGAACGGATCTGTCGAGCCATTGTTAGCGATGCGCTCCACCTCAGTCCATAGGGTGACGCGCTTTGGCCTCAGGGTCCCAGGTCTTCAGACCACTGATATGACGAAACCCAAGGTATCGAGATACTTCCTCGCGATCCGCTACTTCGAACGCTGGAATACGACGAAGGCGACCCAGTTGGTCCTCGGTTGGTGGTGGATGAAATTGGAACTCGAGCCCTGCCTCACTTGCCGGTGGGTACTGGTGAAGAATCATGAGCGCCGCTACTCTTCGGTTCCCCTCCACGACTATTCGGCGGCCATCTGCATCGGCTGGGAGCACCAGGATCGGCTCATTTATAAAGAAGCCGTTCGCGAGGAAGCTGTTCGCAAGTTCATCTAACACATCGTTTTCTTCGAGGTGTCGGAGTAGCTTTCGGCTTGCGGAAGACCTGGATCGACTCCGGTAACCGGGGATTATGAGGATCGAGATCGATTAGCGAGACATCTACGCCGTCGCCGACTGGTTGCATTCGCCGTCTTCCTCTTTCCGGTTCGCGCTGTACTGGATGATGGAAACTACAGTACTGGGATCGACTCATGGGAGACCGGGTTGACCTACTGCGCTGGCGGTAGGAACGCAGACGAACCTTGGCTTGCCGCTGAATCTCACCTTGATGTTTTGTGCGAACTCCCGCTGAGCGCCTGCGGCCCAGGATCAGCGCGTCATAACTGGTGTCGCGGCTCATGCTCGCCTCGACGTGGCCCGCGACGTTGGCCGCGCGATCTCGGACGTAGGAGAAGAACGGCGCGGGGCCGAAGTCGCGGGCCGCCACAACCCGGGCCGGCGGGAGTTATGGGTGGAGTTCAGGCATTCCCAGACGTCCGCGGAGAGCGCCTCCCGGGCGCTGCGGGCGTTCTGCCAGGCGGCGGACAGCGCGCCGACGATCGAGCTTGGCGAGTCCTCGTGGTCGCCGAGCAGCTCAAGGACCGCTCGGGAGTCGCGGTGCCGCTTGGCGACCTCGCCCGGAACGCCCATGACAGCCAGCAGGACGGCGCATGCGTGGGCCTCGTCCACGCCCGGGTCTTCGAGCACTTCGTGGAAATGCACGTCAAGCAGCCGGGCGGTATCCTCCGCCCGTTCGACGTACCGGCCGACCCAGAAAAGCGCCTCGGCGACCCGACTTCAGCATCCCGGTTCCCCACTGCTGCGGCTGGTCCTGGTGGG